>NZ_JADBEB010000001.1 GCF_014874095.1 Plantactinospora soyae
CTACTCTCCCACACCCTCCCGAGTGCAGTACCATCAGCGCTGGAGGGCTTAGCTTCCGGGTTCGGAATGTTACCGGGCGTTTCCCCTCCGCCATAACCGCCGTAACTCTATCAACAAATCAAACAACACCACCCAAAACACATTTGGGGGTCTGTTGTTCGTTTGCTGTGAATCACACAGTGGACGCGTAGCAGCTTTGTAGTCAAGTCCTCGGCCTATTAGTACCGGTCAACTGAACCAGTTACCTGGCTTACATTTCCGGCCTATCAACCCAGTCGTCTACCTGGGGGCCTTACCCCCTTTACAGGGGTGGGATACCTCATCTTGAAGCAGGCTTCCCGCTTAGATGCTTTCAGCGGTTATCCCTTCCGAACGTAGCCAACCAGCCATGCCCCTGGCGGGACAACTGGCACACCAGAGGTTCGTCCGTCCCGGTCCTCTCGTACTAGGGACAGCCCTTCTCAAGTATCCTACGCGCACGGCGGATAGGGACCGAACTGTCTCACGACGTTCTAAACCCAGCTCGCGTACCGCTTTAATGGGCGAACAGCCCAACCCTTGGGACCTGCTACAGCCCCAGGATGCGACGAGCCGACATCGAGGTGCCAAACCATCCCGTCGATATGGACTCTTGGGGAAGATCAGCCTGTTATCCCCGGGGTACCTTTTATCCGTTGAGCGACACCGCTTCCACACGCAAGTGCCGGATCACTAGTCCCGACTTTCGTCCCTGCTCGACCCGTCAGTCTCACAGTCAAGCTCCCTTATACACTTACACTCAACACCTGATTGCCAACCAGGCTGAGGGAACCTTTGGGCGCCTCCGTTACATTTTAGGAGGCAACCGCCCCAGTTAAACTACCCACCAGACACTGTCCCTGAACCCGATAAGGGCCCGAAGTTAGATACCCAAACCAACCAGAGTGGTATTTCAAGATTGCCTCCACCCATACTGGCGTATGGACTTCACCGGCTCCCACCTATCCTACACAAGCTAATTCAAGTACCAATGTCAAGCTATAGTAAAGGTCCCGGGGTCTTTCCGTCCTGCCGCGCGTAACGAGCATCTTTACTCGTACTGCAATTTCGCCGGGCCTGTGGTTGAGACAGTGGGGAAGTCGTTACGCCATTCGTGCAGGTCGGAACTTACCCGACAAGGAATTTCGCTACCTTAGGATGGTTATAGTTACCACCGCCGTTTACTGGCGCTTAAGTTCTCAGCTTCGCCCCGAAAGACTAACCGGTCCCCTTAACGTTCCAGCACCGGGCAGGCGTCAGTCCATATACATCGAATTACTTCTTCGCATGGACCTGTGTTTTTAGTAAACAGTCGCTTCCCCCTGCTCTCTGCGGCCATACAACGCTCCAGGAGCAAGTCCCTTCACGTCTCCGGCCCCCCTTCTCCCTAAGTTACGGGGGCAATTTGCCGAGTTCCTTAACCACAGTTCACCCGATCGCCTCGGTATTCTCTACCTGACCACCTGTGTCGGTTTGGGGTACGGGCCGCTCGGAACTCGCTAGAGGCTTTTCTCGGCAGCATAGGATCACTGACTTCACCTGAATCGGCTCGGCATCACGTCTCAGCCTTAATGCACCACGGATTTGCCTATGGTACGGCCTACACGCTTACCCCGGCACAACCACCGGCCGGGCTCAGCTACCTTCCTGCGTCACCCCATCGCTTGACTACTACCCGCCAGGTTCCCACGCTCCCCCAGATCAGTCCGAAGACCTCACCAAGATCGGGTGGTTAGCACAACAAGGTTCATCACGGGCGCTCCTACACGGGTACGGGAATATCAACCCGTTGTCCATCGACTACGCCTCTCGGCCTCGCCTTAGGTCCCGACTCACCCAGGGCGGATTAACCTGGCCCTGGAACCCTTGGTCATCCGGCGGAAGGGTTTCTCACCCTTCTTTCGCTACTCATGCCTGCATTCTCACTCGTGCCGCGTCCACAACTAGGTCACCCTGCTGCTTCACTCGCGGCACGACGCTCCCCTACCCATCCACACACCTGCACACAACCCCAAAGAGTCATGCGAAGTTAAAATGTGAATGCCACAGCTTCGGCGGTGTACTTGAGCCCCGCTACATTGTCGGCGCGGAACCACTTGACCAGTGAGCTATTACGCACTCTTTAAAGGGTGGCTGCTTCTAAGCCAACCTCCTGGTTGTCTGTGCGACCCCACATCCTTTTCCACTTAGCACACGCTTAGGGGCCTTAGCTGGTGATCTGGGCTGTTTCCCTCTCGACTACGAAGCTTATCCCCCGCAGTCTCACTGCCGCGCTCTCACTTACCGGCATTCGGAGTTTGGCTGATTTCAGTAACCTTGTAGGGCCCCTAGACCATCCAGTGCTCTACCTCCGGCAAGAAACACGCGACGCTGCACCTAAATGCATTTCGGGGAGAACCAGCTATCACGGAGTTTGATTGGCCTTTCACCCCTAACCACAGGTCATCCCCCAACTTTTCAACGTTGGTGGGTTCGGCCCTCCACGCGGTCTTACCCGCGCTTCAGCCTGCCCATGGCTAGATCACTCCGCTTCGGGTCTAGAACACGCGACTACACGCCCTATTAAGACTCGCTTTCGCTACGGCTACCCCACACGGGTTAACCTCGCCACGTGCCACTAACTCGCAGGCTCATTCTTCAAAAGGCACGCCGTCACCCCTAAAGGCTCCGACGGATTGTAGGCGAACGGTTTCAGGTACTATTTCACTCCCCTCCCGGGGTACTTTTCACCATTCCCTCACGGTACTCGTCCGCTATCGGTCACTAGGAAGTATTTAGGCTTACCAGGTGGTCCTGGCAGATTCACGGCAGATTACAGGAGTCCGCCGCTACTCGGGAACACCCACAAAAGAGACCAGCCACTTTCACCTACCGGACTCTCACCGTCTACGGTTGGCTTTTCCACACCATTCGACTAGCAACTGGTTTTATAACTCTCCACACAAGTGTCAGCTCATGTCATGAGGTCCCACAACCCCGACCACGCAACCCCTGACAGGTATCACACGCAACCGGTTTAGCCTCAATCCGCTTTCGCTCGCCACTACTCACGGAATCACTGTTGTTTTCTCTTCCTGCGGGTACTGAGATGTTTCACTTCCCCGCGTTCCCTCCACACACCCTATGAATTCAGGTGCGGGTGACACCACATGACTGATGCCGGGTTACCCCATTCGGACACCCTGGGATCACAGCTTGGTTGACAGCTCCCCCAGGCCTATCGCGGCCTCCCACGTCCTTCATCGGCTCCTAGTGCCAAGGCATCCACCGTTCGCCCTTGACAACTTGACCACAAAGATGCTCGCGTCCACTGTGTAATTCTCAACAAACGACCAACCCACAACCCACAGCCCCACACCAACAACCCCACAAGGGATCCGGTATGTGAGACCAGGCCATGCCTGGCAACCCAAGACAACAACCCCGCCCTCACGAAGAGGACCACGGTTTGTTCCCTCAGGACCCAACAGGATGCTCTACATTCGCCAACCAGCCGCACCCCCACCACCCTCCACACCCCCGAAAGGGTTGTACTAGTGGAAAGAAGGCCGTTGCCGGTAACAAACTCGCCAGTGTCTCCGCCATTGAGCACCCCGACCCGACATACGCGGACCGTGGGCTCCTACCCGACCTTCGCCGAGAGGTGCTCCTTAGAAAGGAGGTGATCCAGCCGCACCTTCCGGTACGGCTACCTTGTTACGACTTCGTCCCAATCGCCAGCCCCACCTTCGACCACTCCCTCCGGAAAACCGGTTAGGCCATGGGCTTCGGGTGTTGCCGACTTTCGTGACGTGACGGGCGGTGTGTACAAGGCCCGGGAACGTATTCACCGCAGCGTTGCTGATCTGCGATTACTAGCGACTCCGACTTCACGGGGTCGAGTTGCAGACCCCGATCCGAACTGAGACCGGCTTTTTGGGATTCGCTCCACCTCACGGTATCGCAGCCCATTGTACCGGCCATTGTAGCATGCGTGAAGCCCTGGACATAAGGGGCATGATGACTTGACGTCATCCCCACCTTCCTCCGAGTTGACCCCGGCAGTCTTCGATGAGTCCCCGCCATAACGCGCTGGCAACATCGAACAAGGGTTGCGCTCGTTGCGGGACTTAACCCAACATCTCACGACACGAGCTGACGACAGCCATGCACCACCTGTGACCGCCCCCGAAGGACCCCACATCTCTGCAGGTTTTGCGGCCATGTCAAACCCAGGTAAGGTTCTTCGCGTTGCATCGAATTAATCCGCATGCTCCGCCGCTTGTGCGGGCCCCCGTCAATTCCTTTGAGTTTTAGCCTTGCGGCCGTACTCCCCAGGCGGGGCGCTTAATGCGTTAGCTGCGGCACAGAGAACCGGAGAGGTCCCCCACACCTAGCGCCCAACGTTTACAGCGTGGACTACCAGGGTATCTAATCCTGTTCGCTCCCCACGCTTTCGCTCCTCAGCGTCAATATCGGCCCAGAGACCCGCCTTCGCCACCGGTGTTCCTCCTGATATCTGCGCATTTCACCGCTACACCAGGAATTCCAGTCTCCCCTACCGAATTCTAGCCTGCCCGTATCGGCTGCAAGCCCACAGTTGAGCTGTGGGTTTTCACAGTCGACGCGACAAGCCGCCTACGAGCTCTTTACGCCCAATAAATCCGGACAACGCTCGCGCCCTACGTCTTACCGCGGCTGCTGGCACGTAGTTGGCCGGCGCTTCTTCTGCAGGTACCGTCACTTTCGCTTCGTCCCTGCTGAAAGAGGTTTACAACCCGAAGGCCGTCATCCCTCACGCGGCGTCGCTGCATCAGGCTTCCGCCCATTGTGCAATATTCCCCACTGCTGCCTCCCGTAGGAGTCTGGGCCGTGTCTCAGTCCCAGTGTGGCCGGTCGCCCTCTCAGGCCGGCTACCCGTCGTCGCCTTGGTAGGCCATCACCCCACCAACAAGCTGATAGGCCGCGAGCCCATCCCAAGCCGAAAAACTTTCCACCCTCGGTCATGCGACCAAAAGTCATATTCGGTATTAGCCCCGGTTTCCCGGGGTTATCCCAAAGCCTGGGGCAGGTTACTCACGTGTTACTCACCCGTTCGCCGCTCGAGTACCCCGAAGGGCCTTTCCGCTCGACTTGCATGTGTTAAGCACGCCGCCAGCGTTCGTCCTGAGCCAGGATCAAACTCTCCAACAAAAACTTGGAAAATCAACCCGGCAACAATAAAAACACTTGCTGCCAAAACAATCAAAACCATTTTGGCACTGGCTTATCAAGCACCCTGTTGAGTTCTCAAAGAACAAACACACACCGATCGCGTTCCCAAAGTTTGGGCCCGTCCTCGGGGCAACTCGCCCAATCTACCCGGTCGGTGTCGCAGTGTCAAGCCTGAACTTCAGTCTCAATCTGCTTCGCCCGAGTGTCCCCGTGCTGACGCACACCGTGATCCGGTGGTCGTTTCGTAAGGGGGAAGCCTTCAGACCGGCCGACGGCCGCTCGCGGCACATCTGCCCGGCTCCTGCCGGCTTCAGGTACTCTACCCGGTTGGTCTCGCAATCTCAACCTGAACTTCATCCGGCTGAGCGCACCACCCGTTCCCGTCCTCCGTCGGCAGTTGCCTTCGTAAGACCGGAGTGTTCGCGGCCCGGCCATCCGTCCGGGGTCCCGCTTGCAGAGAGAAAGTTACGCTGCCGGCCCGCCCGACGCAAATCGACGTCCGCCTCCTCTTCCCGTCTCGGTTACCCACCCCGCCCTGGATGTCCGTGTCAGCCCTTGCCAGCCGTGCCAGAGTGGCAACCATGGCCGCACCTAGCGACACCGACATCGTCGTGGCGCAAGACAGCATCTCGGCTCTCCTCCTACCGTTCTGGCAACTGGTGATCGGCGGGCTCGTGCTGCTGGCCGTGATCGCGTCGGTCCGACGACTGGCCCGGCGGGGCATGTCCCGGATGACCACCGGACTGCTCGTCACCGCGTCGGTGATCGTCGGACTGGCCCTGGTCGGAGTGCTGCTGCAGTAGCGGCGGCAGGAACACCGCGCGCGTACCGCCGGCGTTTGGTCAGAGCCGGCGGTTGGCCAGGCTCGGCAGCTCCGTCCGGATCTCGCGCAACCGCTCGAAATCCAGGTCGACCACGACGACACCGACGGTGTCGGGCGCCTGGCCGAGGACCGTCCCCCAAGGATCGATCACCATGCTGCGACCGAAGCAGGTACGTCCCGGGTCGTGATCACCGATCTGGCCCGCCGCCGCCACGTAACACTGGTTCTCGATCGCCCGGGCGCGCAGCAGCACCTCCCAGTGGTCACGTCCGGTGTGCATCATGAACGCGGCGGGCACCACCAGCAGTTGCGCTCCGTCGACGGCCAGCTGCCGGTACAGCTCGGGGAAGCGCAGGTCGTAGCAGATCGACAAGCCCACCGGTACGCCGTCGACGTCGACCACCACCGGTTCGGTGCCGGCGGCGACGTTCCGGGATTCCAGATAGGAGACCCGACCGGGGATCTGCACGTCGTAGAGGTGGATCTTCCGGTACGTCGCCGCGAGCGCGCCGCCCCGGTCGAAGACCAGTGACGTGTTGTAGGTGTGCTCCTCGTCCGGCCCGGTTTCGTGGAACGATCCCGCGAGCACCCACATGCCGTGCTGCCGAGCGGCCGCGCTGAAGAACTCGGCGAACTCGCCGTCCGTCGGCTCGGGCGTCGGCAGACCACGCGACGGGCCGAGGTAGTCGACGTACTCCGGAAGGATCGCGAGGTCCGCACCGGCCGCCGCGGCCCTACCGATTAGCTCGCCGGCGGCGGCCAGGTTCGCCTTCCGGTCGTCGCGGGCGTTGAGTTGGCAGACGGCGACGCGCATGCCGGAAGCCTACGGCGACCGGGTACGGGTCGCCAGGCCGTCCAACAGAGCACGATGGTGGGTGGTTGGACCCCTGGGGTGTGGACAGGGGGCCTACCGCGCCAGCAGGGCGGCGCGGCGCACTGCCTACGGTCGGTCCGTGGGCCCGGCCCTCAGGCCGACCGCTCCTCGCGCTCACGACGGGCACGGCGCCCGGTGAACTCGCGCGGCACGATCGTCGGGTTCACGTTCTCGAGGACGACACCCCGGGTGATCAGTACGCGGGCCGCGTTCGGGTTGCTCGGCACCTCGTACATCACGGAGAGGAGGACCTCTTCGAGGATGGCCCGCAGTCCACGGGCACCCGTACCACGCAACATCGCCTGGTCCGCGATCGCCTCCAGCGCGTCCGGCTCGAACTCCAGCTCGACGCCGTCGATCTCGAAGAGGCGCTGATATTGCCGGACCAGCGCGTTGCGTGGTTCGGTCAGGATCCGGACCAGCGCCTCGCGGTTCAGGCTGCGGACGTTCGTGATCACCGGCAGCCGGCCGATGAACTCGGGGATCAGGCCGAACTTGAGCATGTCCTCCGGCATGACCCGACCGAAGATGTCATCGGTGGAGCGTTCGGAGATTGACCGGAGGTGAGCGCCGAAGCCCAACCCGCCCTGGCCGGTACGCGACTCGATGATCTGGTCCAGCCCGGCGAAGGCGCCACCGCAGATGAACAGCACGTTGGTGGTGTCGATCTGGATGAACTCCTGGTGGGGGTGCTTACGACCGCCCTGCGGCGGCACGTTCGCCACCGTGCCTTCCAGGATCTTGAGCAGCGCCTGCTGCACGCCCTCGCCCGAGACGTCCCGGGTGATCGACGGGTTCTCCGACTTGCGGGCGATCTTGTCGACCTCGTCGATGTAGATGATGCCGGTCTCGGCCCGCTTGATGTCGTAGTCGGCGGCCTGGATCAGCTTCAGGAGGATGTTCTCGACGTCCTCACCGACGTAGCCGGCCTCGGTCAACGCGGTCGCGTCGGCGATGGCGAACGGCACGTTCAGCATCCGGGCCAGCGTCTGGGCCAGGTGTGTCTTGCCGCACCCGGTGGGCCCGATCAGCAGGATGTTGGACTTGGCGAGTTCCACCGCGTCGCCCGAGCCGGGCCCGCTGGCGCCCTCGGCCTGGATCCGCTTGTAGTGGTTGTAGACCGCGACCGCGAGGGCCTTCTTCGCCTGGTCCTGGCCGACCACGTACGAGTCGAGGAACTGGCAGATCTCCATCGGCTTGGGAAGTTCTTCCCACTTCACCTCGCCGGACTCGGCCAACTCCTCTTCGATGATCTCGTTGCAGAGGTCTATGCACTCGTCACAGATGTAGACCCCGGGCCCCGCGATGAGCTTCTTGACCTGCTTCTGCGACTTACCACAGAAGGAGCACTTGAGTAGGTCGCCACCGTCGCCGATCCGTGCCACCTACGTTCTCCCTGCGCTCATCGGCCAGCCTTGAAGAGGCAACTGGCCTGCGGACGGTACACCCCGTCGGTCTTTCGTGCCGGCCGGTCGCGGCCGGCGGTGTGCGGTGCAGAACCGACGTTACTCGCTGCGCGAGGTTTCTCCGACCCCCAAAACGGGTGTGTCAGAGGCCGGCCGCCGTATCACCGCCCGGCCGGCCTCCGACCCGAGTCGATCAGCTCGAGGCGTTGGCCGCGAGAAGACCCTTCTTTCGGCTGGTCAGGATGGTGTCGACCAGCCCGTACTCCCGCGACTCCTCGGCCGTCATGAACTTGTCACGATCGATATCACGACGGACCCGCTCAACCGGCTGGTTGGAGTGTCGGGAGAGCATCTCCTCCAGCTGCGTACGCATCCGCAGGATCTCCCGGGCCTGGATCTCGATGTCCGAGCCCTGCCCGTAGCCGCCCTCGGTGGCCGGCTGGTGGATGATGATCCGCGAGTTCGGCAGCGCCATCCGCTTGCCGGGCGTACCGGCGGCGAGCAGCACCGCGGCGGCACTGGCCGCCTGCCCGAGGCAGACCGTCTGGATGTCCGGCCGGACGTACTGCATGGTGTCGTAGATCGCCGTCATGGCGGTGAACGAACCACCGGGCGAGTTGATGTACATGATGATGTCGCGGTCCGGGTCGGTGCCCTCCAGGGTCAGCAGCTGGGCCATCACGTCGTTGGCCGACGCGTCGTCCACCTGGACCCCGAGGAAGATGATCCGGTCCTCGAAGAGCTTGTTGTAGGGGTTCGACTCCTTCACGCCGTACGACGTGCGCTCGACGAAGGAGGGCAGGACGTACCGGTTGTGCACCGGTTCGAAGCCGCCGGACAGCAGGTTCGGGTCAGTCATCGTCAAGCTCCTCAGCTCAGGGTCCCGGCGCCTTCCGGAACCTGGGTGGCTCCGGAGATCACCTTGTCGATGAAGCCGTAGTCCTTGGCCTCGGTCGCGGTGAACCAGCGGTCACGGTCGGAGTCCGACTCGATCTGTGCCTGCTCCTGGCCGGTGTGGTGGGAAACCCGCTCCTGGAACATCCGCTTGGTGTAGAGCATCTGCTCGGCCTGGATGGCGATGTCGGACGCCGTACCGCCCATGCCACCGGACGGCTGGTGCATCATGATCCGCGCGTGCGGCAGGGCGTACCGCTTGCCCTTGGTGCCGGCGCAGAGCAGCAGCTGGCCCATTGAGGCGGCCATGCCCATGGCGACGGTCGAGACGTCGTTGTCGATGAACTGCATGGTGTCGTAGATCGCCATGCCGGAGTAGACCGAGCCACCCGGCGAGTTGATCCACAGGTTGATGTCGCGCTCCGGGTCCTCCGCGGCGAGCAGCAGCAGTTGGGCGCAGATGCGGTTGGCGACCTGGTCCGTCACCTCGCTGCCCAGGAAGATGATCCGCTCTTTGAGCAGCCGGTTGTAGACCGAGTCGTCGAGGTTGCCAATTGCGTCCCCACCGCGGGCTTCGATCACCCGCAGGGGCATAGCTGAGAAGTCTGAACCAGTCATGGCAGCCCTTCGCTCTCCGTGCCGTCTTACGCCCGACACTAACCGCTGACCGGGGTCGTAACGCCCCTGTCCGGGCACTGTTCGCTATCAGCGCAGTTGCCGCCGGAGACGTACGCCCAGGGGTTTTGTCCGGTCGGGCCCGGCCCGGGAAGGCCCGGGCCCGGCGGTCGACCCCCGCGCGGCTCAGTGCTCGTGATCGTGGTCGTGTTCGTGGTCGTGCTCTTCACCGCTCGCGGCGCGGAGCTCCTCCAGGTTGACCGGATTGCCCGCCGAGTCGGAGATCTTGATGCGCTCCATCACCATCGCCAGCGCCTTGCCCCGGCGGACGTCGCCGAAGACGGCTCCGGCCGCGCCGGAGCGGACCAGCTGGTCGTAGTACTGCTGCGGGGCCAGCCCGGCACGCTGCGCGCGGTGCACGATCTCGTGACCGAACTCGTCGTCGGAGACCTGCACCTCCTCGGCGTCGGCCAGGGTGTCCAGCAGCAGCTGGATCTTGACGCCCTCGGTGGCCGCCTCGGTCAGCTCGGCGTCGATCTGCTCCTCGGTCTTCTCCTCGGAGGTGAGGTACTCCTCCAGGGAGGCGCCGATCCGCTCCAGCTGGTCGACCATCGCCTGCTTGCGGTGCTCGACCTCCTCGCGGACGACCCCCTCCGGGGCCGGTACGTCGGCGGCGGCGACCATCTGCTCCAGGGCGCGGTCCCGGGCGGCGTAGATCTGCTCGACCTTCTTCGACTTGCTGACCCGCTCGCGGACGTCGCCGCGAAGCTCCTCGAGGGTGTCGAACTCGCTCGCCAACTGCGCGAACTCGTCGTCGAGGGCAGGAAGTTCCTTCTCCTTGACGGTGCGGACCGTCACCGCGACCTCGGCGTCCCGGCCGGCGAAGTCGCCGCCCACGAGCTGCGTCACGAAGGTCTTCGACTCGCCGGCCGAGACGCCGACCAGGACCTCGTCCAGGCCGGGCAGGAGCTGCTTGCTGCCGACCTCGTGCGAGATGTTGGTCGCCGAGCCGCCCGGCACCTCCTCGCCGTCGACGGTCGCCGCCAGGTCGATCTGGACGTAGTCGCCGTCCTGGGCGGGCCGCTCGACCGTCTTGAGCGTGGCGAACCGCTCCCGCAGACTACCGACCTGCTGGTCGATCTCGGTCTCGTCGATCTGCAGCTCGTCGACGGTCACCTCGACGGTGGAGAGGTCGGGCAGCGCGATCTCCGGGCGGACGTCGACCTCGGCGGTGAACTTCAGCGAGTCGCCGTCGTTGAACTCGGTAATCTCGACCTCGGGCCGGCCCAACGTCTTCACGTCGTGCTCGCGGACCGCAGCGAGAATGTTGTCCGGGATCGCGTCCTGGACGGCCTCGTTGAGTACCGTGCCCCGGCCGACCCGCTGGTCGATCACCGACGCCGGTACCTTGCCGCGCCGGAAGCCCGGCACAGTGACCTGCGAGCCGATCTCCCGGTACGCCTTCTTGAGGCTCGGCTCGAGCTCGACGAACGGCACCTCGATGGCGAGCCGCACGCGCGTCGGGCTCAGAGTCTCGACGGTGCTCTTCACAGGCGTACTCCTTGACGGATCTCGATCTTTATTCATGGGCCGGATTCAGCCCATCGAGTGTAGGCGAGCCGGCATGACTGTCCGGCGGCGCGGGGCAACACGAGCGCCCCGCGGCGGCGGACGACAGTCGGGGTGGCGGGATTTGAACCCACGGCCCCTCGCTCCCAAAGCGAGTGCGCTACCAAGCTGCGCCACACCCCGTGGCGTGAAAGAGTGTATGCCGTCCCCTCGGGGTCCCGCCCGCCCGGTCTCCGCACGCCGCCGCCGTGTCGTCCGAATCAAGCTTGATCTTGGCGTACGAGGACAGCTGATCTTGCGGTATCGGAGGGTGCTCCGGGCCCGGCGTCGTTGCTGGGCGGGGTGGCTGCTGGACCGCTCGACGGGGTGCCGGTACCCAGTCGACGGGGCGACGCGTTAGGCTGTCGGTCGCGTCGCGGGAGACCGGGACGAGCGCGGGCGTAGCTCAATGGCAGAGCTTCAGTCTTCCAAACTGACGGTGCGAGTTCGATTCTCGTCGCCCGCTCCAAGTGTTCCGGCCCAGGTCAGCGGTAGTTTCGCCGAGCCTGGGTCGTTCTGTTTCCAGCTCTCTTGATCATGCATGCCATTCGCGTGCCAGTAGTGCGCTTCGTGCCGTCCGGCGCGGCTCCAGGCGACAAGTTGGTGAAGTCATCCGCGCTTGCCGGCACCCGCTGCTAGCAGGCGGGGTGACCCGAAGCCGGGACGGTGTCTGAGGGTATTTTGCGCTTCAATGGCTCTCATCTTCATCGCGCTTGTGCTGCTAGCGCTGGCCTGGCCGGTGGTGGCGGTCGGCGCCGCAGTACTCGTGATACTTGCCGTGCTCGCCCTCAGGGGCGACCAGATCATGCGGGACAGGTCAAGGGCGCTGACGCGGGCGGGATGGTTGCTCACCGTTGGGGCGGCGATGACGACGATCGCCGCCTACGGTCATGGACTAGCGGCCACCACCTTCGGGTTGATCACCGACGCCGACGACCGGTGCGCGCTGAGGCGGCCGGAGGGCTACGACTACCACCTTGGTGCCCCGGCTGGTGGATCGCACAGCATGTGGCCGCTGCATGACACCACCTGCGGCCCCGATCTGGTGCCCGGTTTCGTCAATCCCTTGGTAGCTGGATCGGCGGTGCTGTTCGTGGCGCTCGGGGTGATCATGACTGCCGTGAAGATCAGATCTCGTTAGCGTTTGCGGCCGACGACGTGCCATCAGCACGCCATTGACGAGAGCTAACCCGAGGCAAATCAGGCCAGCGAGGACCAAACCAACCAGGCCGTCCGGCAGATGTGGAGTTGCCGTGACGATCGCGAGGGTGGTCGACAGCCATCGATCTTCCAAACAGACGGTGCGAGTTCGATTCTCGTCGCCCCGCTCCATCCGTTCCGGCCCAGGTCAGCGGCATGCTCGCCGAGCCTGGGCCGTACTGTTGCCAGTTTTAGCTGTCTTTGATCTTGCGTGGCAGTGGCGCGGTTGGTGCCGTCCGCTTGGTCAGTCGTTCGGCCGGGCGCCATGGACGGGCGAGAACCAGCCCGGCCACGAGGACGGGACGCTGGGCAGATCCGGGCGGGACGCTCCGGGGCGACGCTTGGGGAGTCGGTGGTACCGGCCAAAGAGCCACAAGGCCGGCCGCGCGCATGGGCCTGGCTCGTGGCAGCCGACACAGCGGCCTTCTCCACTCAACCGGGTCTCGGGTCAAACTGATGCTCCCGGCCACCCCCAGAGGCAGCAAGGAGGCAGCGGCCGTGCCGGCTGTGTTCGACGCGTCACGGCAGCGGACGAGGTCGCAGCCGAGCTGTGAGGCGCAGGACGACACCCGATGACAGCAGACGATGCAGCGCAGCCGCGGTCGGGACGAACGGACGTGGGCAGCCACGGGCTGCAAGCAGGGCCCTCGGCCGTCCAAGTTTTGTAGACGCAAGAAACGAATGCGGTTACGATGCTTGTGACGAGGAGGCGAGCGCCATGACTGCAGCTGCTCTGAAGGAAGCCACCTACCTGCCGGAGGCTGATCAGGAGGTCGCCAAGGTCTATGACTTCTTGAAGGCTCATGAGAGGGCCGGCCTAGGGCCGGTGGAGCCGCGGTACTTCCTGGCCGGAGCCACTCCCGGCGACCGAGTCGAACTTCCGGCTGAAATCTACGGAATGCTTCGCCAGGTAGTCGAGGCTCTGCAGCAGGGGTTCGCAGTCACTGTGGCTCCTCGGACCCTGACGTTGACGACTCAGCAAGCTGCCGACCTGCTAGGAGTTAGCCGGCCTACCGTCGTCAAGCTGCTCGATGAGGGCAAAATTCCATTTGAACGAGTGGGAACCCACCGTCGGGTCCTGCTGCCCGACCTACTCGTCTACAGGGAGCAGCGCAGGGCCGAGCAGTACGCCGCGCTGGAAGCCACGTCAGTAAGTATCGACGACGAAGAAGACCTAGATGCAGTGCTGCAGCGACTGCGCGAGGCACGCCGCACAGTCGCGCGTCGCCGAAGGGGCCTGACAGAATAGAGCTGTGTTCACAGCCCTCCTCGATACCTGTGTTCTCTGGCCCAGTCTGCAGCGCGACTTCCTGCTGTCTCTTGCGATTGAGGGCATGTATCGGCCCGTGTGGAGCGCGGTCATCCTCGAAGAGTTGGAGTATGAGGAGAGGGTGAAGTGGATCGAGCGAGGCGAAGAGGACGCCCTGGCGACTAGGCGGGCACGACACCTTATCGAGCAGATGCGTCAGCACTTCGACGATGCGGAAGTCACTGGGTGGGAAGGCCTGGAGGGCACATATGGCCTTCCCGACCCTGACGATGAGCATCTGGTTGCCGCCGCGTTCGTGGGCAGCGCTGGGGCGATCATCACCCACAACATCCGAGACCTGCCCCAGAGCAAGATGCCTGCTGGGGTGCAGGTTCTCCCGCCGCAGGAGTTCGCAGCGAACACTGTTTCTCTGGATCCTGTAAGGGCTCGCGCCGCCGTCGCCGCAATAGCGAGGCGATCGGGAAGGGTAGGTCCTACCCGGACCGAAGAGGACATCATGGAAACCCTCTCGGAGCGTTACAGAATGACGTCTGCGGTAGAGGTGATGCGCCGGGCCTCGGTTGGCGCCTCGGGCCTGAGGATTACGCGGCCTCGGGACGGTGGATCGGCACGTCCCACCAGAACCCCGGGATAGCGCGCCACAGCCGAGCAGGCTGATCCCACCGATTGAAGACGATCAACTCTGCGCGAGGGGGGTTCACAGGTTCAAGCCTCAGCCTCACCGACGTCCGTGCCCGATGCAGCGGTCAACATCGGCCAATAGAAGCCCGTTGTAGAGCTTGGCCGGCCGGTGTGCGCGTCGCGTCCCGGGATCGCACCGGACCTCATCCGGGCAGCCGGCAACGATCTTCCAAGCTGACGGTGCGAGTTCGATTTTCGTCGCCCGCTCCACACGTTCCTTCCCAGGTCAGCGGCATGCTCGCCGAGCCTGGGCCGTACTGTTTCTAGTTCTAGCTGTCTTTGATCTTGACGGATCCGTCCCAGGACATCCTCGTCAGGTGGCCTAGGGTCTAGCGGATGCGAGGCTTGCGACCACGATCAACTAGCCGGAGCGGGCATGGCCTACACGCTTGAGGCGGTCATCGGCCCTGCGACTCTGCTGCGAGCAGCGGTACAGGGTCAGCTGGCCGCTGTGCTGGTGTCGCTGCCACAGGGCCTCGCGATGGTGCCGATGACGGACGAACTCTTCGACGCGCTCACCACCGGCGCGTCCGGTCGTCCGTTGGGGTTCTGGAAGCTTCCCGGCGGCTTCGATCGCGTACTGGCGGCCTGGTCGTCCGCCGGGCCGGTCGGCTACGTCGAGGCGGAATTCTTTGGCGGTGTCGGCAGCCAACGGGCAGCCCTGTGGGCAGATGGAGAGCTGACGGTCGGACCTCTGTCGATCGAGGAGGACCAGTCGTTCGCGGAAGCTGGAAGTCCCATCTCGCAGGTCCTGAGAGGGCTTGGCGTCGTACGGGCGAGCCATTACGACGAGTTCGAAGCGCTCAACCTCGGGCGATACCGACGCACCACCGCCTGGCTGCCCTGATCACGCGACCGCCAACGCCTGCCGTGAGCGAAGCCGATCATGTCAAGCATCCGGTGGGACGCAAGTGTCAAGCATGTCCCGTGACAGGACGACTCGGCTGGTGCTGTGCACTGCCGTACCCATGTCTTGAGGATGAGGACGGCCCGTAAGCGGGCCGCGTCGGCCTGCACCGGTCTGCTGGCGGCCTCCGGCCGGCAGCCTCGAATCTCTGACGCCCACAGCGAGCGCCTATGTGATCATCCTGGCGTGGAGATCTGGTCTCACGAGGGCAACCTGTACGAGGTCGTCTCGTTCTACTGCCTGCCAGAGGACGCGTGGCGCTACGAGTTGGACGGGCTGAGCGGAGCCCCGGGTACCGGGCCGCACATCACCGTCGCCATCCCGGACGCGACCCCGGACGATGGACCCTTCACGCCAGAGCCCGCTCGCCTCGCCGTGGTCCACGTCGGCGGGGGCGAAACGCCCTGGCCGGTCCTGCGCCGGTTTCTCGACCTGGTCGAGTCCTCGGGTGACCTCGTGAACAACGAGGCTTCGCCGACCGAAGATGTCGAGCTTCCGTCGTCGAACAACGTCTGGTGGCACGACGGCCAGCGGTTTGAGGTCAACTCGTTCCACTTCGGCGAGCATGACGCCTGGTGTTACGAGTTGTGCGAGGTCAAGCCCGAGGCCGAGGGCAACGACTACATCGAGGTCCGCATACCCGACGCCTCTCCGGACAGCGGACCCTTCATCCCCGAGGCAGCCGACCGCGTCACTCTGACGATCCACGGCTCCTGGACCATCCCCTGGCCGATGTTCCGTCGCTTCATCGAAGCCATCAAGGCATCCGGCGACATCGTAGGAGACCCGCCGGAACCGGACGACCCAGAGCCATCAACGCTTGCAGGTTGAGCCCGCTGACGGCGCGTGGCAGGCTCGTGCCCCGTGATCGATGACTTCGCGAAAGAGTACCTGCACAGCGATCTACGTGAGATTCGTGAGGCGATGCTCTGGAAGCTCGACGGGCTGTCCGAGTACGACATCCGCCGCCCCCTGACCTTGACCGGTACCAACCTTCTCGGCCTGGTCAAGCACCTGTCGCTGTCGGAGTCCAGGTACTTCGGTGAGGTCTTCGATCGGCCGTTTCCCGAACCCCTGCCCCGTTGGGACGATCTCGGGGCGCGCGGGGCCGACACGTGGGTGACCGAGCGCGAAACGCGTCAGGAGATCATCGACCGGTACCGTCGTGTTTCGGAGCATTCGGACGCGACGATCACCGCCCTGGACATCGACTCTCCGGGCCACGTGCCCTGGTGGCCACGCCCCGACGTGAAGATGTTCAACATCCTGGTCCACGTGCTCACCGAGACGAGCCGGCACGCCGGACACGCCGACATCCTGCGCGAGCAGCTCGACGGCTCGACGGGGACAGCAGCCGGCTACGCGAAGCCGCAGCGCGAACCGGAATTCTGGGAAGCCCGGCGCGCGACGATCGAGCGGGCTGCCAAAGCAGCCGTCACCATGCCGTCCGAGACAGTACGCGACTCATGATCAACGGCACAGATTGGGCACGGCCGACGCCAGCGACGGCTGCCGACCGTCAACAACGGCCAGAAGGTTCGCAGCAGGGCCGATGAGCGGATGCCGTGCTGCCTCGGTCTGTCGGCGTCCGTACCCGGATGGGCGTTCATCCGGAGTCGCCCTCCGGTTCTTCCGGTAGGGCGTCGCCCAGCTGTTGCCGGTTGGAGATGGCCAGCTTGCGGTACGTGCTGGTGAGGTGGATCTCGACGGTACGCATGGAGACGAACAGCCCCTGCGCGATCTCCCGGTTGGTGGCGCCCCTCCTGGCCAGGCGTGCCACCCGCAGTTCGCCGGTGGTCAGCGCTTCGCGGCCGGTGAGGCGGGCCCGGCGTGGTCGGGCTCCGGCTGCGGTGAGTTCCTCGCGCGCCCGGGCGGCGAGTGGGGTGGCCGCGCACCGGTCCGCCAGGTCGAGGCCCTGCCGTAGGGGTGCCACGGCACCGGTTCGGTAACCGGCGCGGCGCAGGGCGGCACCGTGGTCGACCAGCGCGTGGGCCCGCTCCAGAACTGCGGGTGAGCCGTCCAGTAGTGACGCCGCCTCTTCCAGCTCGGTCAGCGCGTGCCGGCCCGGTTCGATGAGCGCACCGACCCGCAGGGCTCTTGCCACCGCACTGGTTGCGCCGAAGCGTCGGGACAGCTCCAGGTCCTCCGCAGCCAGTTCGGCGGCGAGGGTGGTCTGGCCGAGCGCTTGATGCGCCAGTGCCGCTGCCGTACGCCAGTGTGCGAAGTTGGGGTTGCCGTACCCGCCCTCGGTCAGCATCCGGCCGCACTCCCGCAGGTCTGCGGCTGCCTCGGCGTACCTGCCCTGGGCCAGTCGTAGCCGGCCGCGGGCCAGCAGGACGAAGTGTGCGATGAGTGTGGTCATCGACTGGTCGTCGTCCAGATGGTTGTCGGTGACCACGCGTTGGGCTTCCTCGATGGCGCCACGGGCGACCAACGCGTCGACGAGTACGGCTGCGGCGAGTGGGAGGTCCTGGGGGCGGGTGTCTTCCTGTAGTTCGAGCGCGGCCCGCCCGTCGCCCTCGGCGTCGATCAGGTTTCCGGCGTAGAAGGCGGTGTGCGATCGCAGTACCGCGAGGTAGCGGAACTCGGCCGCGTTTCCGAGCCGGCCCGCGTCGTCGATGCCACGGTCGAGCAGTTCCAGGGACTCGGGCAGGTGGTCGGCGACGGCGAGCGCCGCGCTGGCCATGTTGATGAGGATCCACCTGTCGCGGAACAGGAGCGGCCCGGCCGCAGACCGGCGGGCGAGCCGGGCGGCCTCGGCGGCGGGGCGGTCGCCGCTCACCGCCGCGCCGAAGGCCACGACGGACAGGATCAGCCGTTCGACGTCGCGTTCGCCGGACAGCGACGGCACCAGCGGGTCGAGCCGTGCGGTCCACGTCTTCGGGGGCTTGATCGTGATGATGTCGACCATGGCGAGGGCCGCCTGTAGCTGGAGCGGTAGTTCAAGGTGGTCCCCGTTGATCGACAGGCGGGCGAGTTCCATCGCCTCGACGGCTGCCCGGCTGCGTCCGGTGTGCAGCATCAGCCAGCCCAGCTGCATCGCCAGCTCCACCCGCCCCTGCGAGGTCGGGGCGAGGTCGATCGCCTGGCGGAGTACGACCGCCGCCTCCTCGGGTCGGTTGGCCATGCCGAGGGCCTGGCCCAGTTCGGCGTGGACCGCCAGCCGCTGCGGCGGCGCGACGGGCTCGGCCAACGCCCTGTTCAGGAACGCCACCGCGGGCTCGGGCGCATTGCGGGCCATCGCGCCGTTGGCGGCGGCCCGCAGCGCCTGGCTCACCCACTGGTCCGCCTCGGGCTCGGCGAGCAACAGGTGGGCGGCCAGTTCGTCGGGGTCGGCTCCGTCGTCGCGCAGGACCAGCGCGGCCCGTTTGTGGTCGGCGGCGCGCAGCATTTCGGTGGAGTCGCGGTATACGGCGGTGCGTACCAGCGGATGTATGAACCGCATCGGCCGACCCGGCTCCAGGATCGCCTCACGTGCCAGCGCCTCCGCCAGCTGCGCCACCTCGTGCACCGGCAGCCTGGCCAGCTTGGCCACCCGCCGAGGCGTGGCTGCGGGGCCGAGCACGGCAACCGCGCGGGCCACCCGGACCGCGGTGGGGCCGAGCCGGGCGAGCCGGGTCAGCACCGCCCGGCTGATGGTGTCGGGCTGGAGGTTCTCGACTCGCCGGGCCTGCGCCGCCTGCGGGCGTACTCCGCTGTCGCGCAGACTGGTCAGCGCCTCGATCAGCAGGAACGGGTTGCCGCCGCTGGCCCGGGCACAGGCCCGGCAGAACTCGTCGTCGGCATCGGGCCCCAACTCGGCGTGCACCAGTCGACTGATCGCCTCATCGCTGATCGGGGACAACTCGACAAGTGTCGGATTCAACCCGGTCAGGGCGCGGCCGATCGGATCATCGCCGCCGCGACGGGAACGGCTCGCGAGGATCAGCAGGGCGGGGATGTCGCCGAGCCGCCGGCCCAGGTGCGAGATGAAGCGCATGGACGCCTCATCGGACCACTGCGCGTCGTCGATGCTGAGCAGCAGCGGCCGGTCGGCGAGGTTGCAGCACAGCCAGTAGAGCCCGTGCTCCACACCGCCCGGGCCGGCCCCGCCCTCGCCGCCGGGGTCCATCCCGAACACCACGGTGGCGAGGCTGGCCGCGCCGGACAGCAGGTCGGCGCGTACCTCCGGACCGGCGGCCCGCAGCGGCGGCTCCAGCAACTGCCGCACCATTCCGAACGGTACGTCCTGTTCCAACTCACCGCCGAGCGCGGCCAACAGCCGGAATCCGCCCTTTGCCGCTCGGGACCGGATCTCGGCCAGCAGCGCTGTCTTGCCGATGCCGGGCGGACCCTCCACGAGCAGAACGGCACCCTGCCCGCCGGCGGCCCGGCTCAGCAGCCGATCCGCCGTCTCCAGTTCGCTATCCCGTTCGATCAGCACCACGTGCCGCCCTCATGATCATGTCCAGTCAGGGTCACGCTCTCGGATCCCGCCTAAAGGTAGTGGTGGGTACCACGATGCGTACCACTTCCACCACCGGCACCGTTGTCACATGTCATTCACCCGACGCGCCCGTGCCGTGGCAGGCCCGGCGAGGATGGAGCGGACGTGAAATCATGGGACCTCACCGACGAGGAACGACGGCGGGGGCGCTCGGCCCTTGTTCAATCGGTGACGTCACTCGCCTTCGGGGTGGCCGGCCCCCCGGCCGCATGGTTGGGGCAGTACCTGTACGACCGGAGAGACCTGATCTTCAACCGGTACGGAACGCCGAGACGAGCGTTCGATGCCGGTGGACATGCCCTCGACCTGTCCAGGGTGGGGCGCCCGTCGGCGACGCGACCTGCGACGCTCTCGCTCCAGACCGGACTGACGAATGCTGTCCGTCAACTCGGCCTTCGTGAGGGCGACCCGGTCACCCTCGTACTCGTCGGTCAGCTCTCCGTCCGGTCCGGAAGCGGCCTCGTCGTGCCGGCGCTCGTCGGCGACCAGGTCGAGCTGGCCATCCCCATGGGCACGTATTCGCTGACGGCGCTCGCCAGCCCGCGAGACACGCTGTTCGCCGAACCGGACCCCTTCCGGGCCGTGACCGGTCGGACAGTGGCCCTTGGCGGACACCAGACCCTCGCGCTTCCGCTGACAGCCCGACAGCCGGCAACCTGGGCACGGTCCACGACACCGTCCGCGCCTGCGGCGCTGCTGACGCGCTGCACCTGCCCGGAGTGCACTCGGCGGCGTCCCGTGCGGACCGGTCAGGTCAGGTTCCGGCCCACCGGCCCGGTGTGCTGGTCCTGCGGCCTCACCGAGTCCAGCTGCGACTGCCTGGTCGGCTCGATCCGGCGCTGGTGGGAGGGGTGAGACGACCGGGCGAGCGCACGCCCGTCCCGGCTCAGGCAGAGCTGATGTGCACGGCGAGTATCCGCCAGCCGCAGGTCGTAGGTCCAGGTCCGGGTGTAAGGACACCGCCGCTCCGGACGGATCGTCGGCACGTCACGCTCATGCCGTGGCCGTCTTCCAACTGAGCTGCGGGTCGGGGAACGAGCCGTCGCCGAACAGCACGCGCGACGCGGCGGCTCGTCCCGGCGACGTTCGGAGCAGCGCGAACGCGGCCTCGGTGACGGTCGGTGACCGTACCCCGGACAGGGCGCGGCGCATCAGCAGCCGTACCCGGAAGCGCGCCCGTAGCGACGCACCGTCGTAGTGCCGCAGCACCGACACGTCCCCGGTGCGCAGGTAGTCGTCGGTCACCGCGGCGGCCAGCTCCGACAGCCGCAGGCACGGGTCGAGGCCGCCGGCGGTCAGCGGTGACACCGCGCCGGCCGCGTCGCCGACGAGCAGCCCCTCGGGGCAGGCGAGCCGGCGCAGTACACCACCGACCGGGATCGGCCCACCGCGACGCCGTACCGGCCCGGTCGCGGCCGGCAGCCCGCCGAAACGCTGGCCGAAGGTACGCAGCAGCCGGGGCAGCGGGCCGGCGAGCTGGTCGGGCCGCCCGGCCAGCCCGACGTGGGCGTGTCGTCCGTCGTCGACGACCCAGGCGAGGTATCCCGGGGCGAGTCGCGGATCGACCACGCAGTGGAATGTCGGTGGCCCGCCGCCGTCGGCCACCGGGAACACCTCTTCGACGCCCACGATCACGTGCTGGTTGACGTCGAGCCCGAGCCGGCGGGCCACCGTCGACCGGGCACCGTCCGCGCCGATGGTGAACCGGGCCGCGACGCCGTCGACCGGATAGGAGACGCCGAGGCGTACCCGGGCACCGGCCTGCCTGGCGCGGGCCAACGCATGGGCGTAGATGCCGGCCATGTCGGCGACCCGGAACTCGTCGCGCGAGCTGACCAGCTCGACCGGCCGCCGCAGCGACGGCGGATAGAGCACGACCCGGCGGATCGCCGGCCCGAGCTGCTCGGCCGGCAACGCAAAGTCTTCGAGGGTACGGCGGACGAAGATGCCGGTGGTGCGGATACCCGAGTCGAGGGTGCTCCGGCGGTCGACGACAAGCACGTCACGGCCCTGTACGGCCAGTAGCCGCGCGGTGTGCAGGCCGGCCAGCCCGGCACCGACGACGAGTACGTCCACGGTCTCCATAGCCGCCGAAGGTAGCGGCGCAGGGGCCCGCAGGCGGCTGCTGTCACAACACCTTCACGCAACTTCCCCAGATCCTGCCGAGGGCCCGCCCGGCGCGTGTCACCACACCTGCGGAAGGGCACCTCGCGGTACGCGTACGGCGAGGTGCCCTTCCGCAGGTGCTCAGCCGACGCCGGCGCCGACCGGTGAGCGGTCGTCCGACGGAAGTTCCTGGTCGCCGTCGCCCGGCACGTCGCCGTGCCCGGGCCACCACGCCTTGTGGCCCAGCAACGCGGTCAGCGCGGGCACCAGGAACATCGACATCACGAATGCCGAGATGGTGATGCCGATGGCGACGGCGAAGCCCATCTCGGACAGGAACGCGACGCCCCCCAGCATCATCGAGGCGAACGTGCCGGCCAGGATCAGCCCGGCCGCGCCGACCGACGGGCCGCCGTGTTCGACGGCCAGCTGGGCCGCCGTACGCGGGTCGTTGCCGAGCCGCGCCTCCTCCCGTAGTCGGGCGATCATGAGGATGTTGTAGTCGGTGCCGATCGCCACCACGAACAGGTAGAGGATCGTCGGCAACATGAACGACAGCCCGGGCCGGTCGCCGAGGCCCTGGAACATCAGCACCGTCGCGCCCAGCGTGCTGAAGAAGCCCAGTACCACCGTGACCATGAGGTAGACCGGCGCGACGATGCTGCGCAGCATCAGGCCGAGGATCAGCGCGATCAGTACCGCCGCCACGGGGAAGATGACCCGCAGGTCCCGGTCGTTGGCGTCCCGGATGTCGGCGAAGATCGAGGTGGCACCGCCCACCAGCGCCGTGGTGCCCGGCGGAGCCTCGGCATGGGCCACGTCGCGGAGCTCGTCGCCGGCGAGGTCCAGCGCCTCGTTCGAGTACGGGCTGTCGGCGAGCAGCAGGTTGATCTGGGCGGCGGTACCGTCCTGACTCATCCCGGCCGACTCTCCGGACTGGCCGGCCGGCATGATCCCGCCGATGCCCGGTACCTGCTGAAGTCGCTGGGCGAACCGCTTCACCGCCGCCGGGTCAAGGCGCTCGCCACCGTCGCTGCGGACGTAGACGGTGGTCGGGTTGAGCGCTCCGGCCGGGAAACCGGACTGGAGGTCCCGGAAGCCCTGCGAGGATTCGGTGTCCTCCGGCAGTTGGGCGGTCTGGTCGTAGTCGGCCTGCATGCCGAGCGAGCCCAGCGCGAGGACCACCATCACGCCGCCGGACGCGAGCGCCACGACGGCGGGACGCCGCCCGACGAACCGGCCGATGCCCCGGAACGCACTGCCCTTCGGCGTGCGCTGCCAGGACTTGGACGGCCAGAAGATCTTCGGACCGAACAACGAGACGACCGCCGGTACCAGGGTGACCGCGGCGAACGCCATCACGACCACCGCGATGGCCAGCGCCGGCCCGAGGCTCTTGAAGGCACCGAAGACCGCCAGCAGCAGCGCCATGAACGCGATGACGATGGCGGCCGCCGCCGAGGCGATGACCTCGCCCACCCGGGCGACGGCGGTGACCAGGCCGGCCTTACGGTCGTCGCCCTCGCGTAGCCGTTCGCGGTAGCGGAACAGCAGGAACAGGATGTAGTCGGTGCCGATGCCGTACAGGACGATGGTCAGGATGATCTGCAACGACTGGTCGACCTGGAGATCGGTCGCCTGGGCCACCAGGGCGATCAGTCCCGGGGAGATGGCGCTGACCACGGTGACGGTCACGATCGGCAGCAGCGCGGCGATCGGGCTGCGGTAGATGAGCAGCAGCAGCGCGATGATCAGAACTACTGTCGCGATGCCGACGATGAGGAAGGCGGTCTCGAAGGCGTCCTGGTTGTCCAGTTGCATGGCGACGTCGCCGGTGACCGAGAGGGTCAGCGGTGTACCGCCGACCGCGGGTTTCGCCACATCGCGGATCTGCTGGACCGCGTCGAGCACCTTCGGGTCGTCCGGTAGGCCCTTGAGCCCGGCGCTGATCAACTGCACCTGTTTGTTCGGGGAGAGTGCCTGCGGGCCGGTCACCACCCCGGTGACCTGTTCGATGTTCGCCGACTGGAGCTTCTGTGCCAGCGTGCCGATCGTCGTCTGGTCGGAGTCGGTCAGCGGTTGGCCGTCGGTGCGCCGGACCACGATCGTGGCACTGGAGTCGTTGGCCTGGGCGAAGGACGTCTCCGCCAACTCCTGTGCCTTGACCGATTCGTAGCTGCCGGGCAGGAAGTTGGCCTGATCGGTGTTCGTGACGTCGGACAGGCTCGGCGCGAAGATGACGATCGCGGCCGCGGCCACCAGCCAACCGATGATGACCTTCCACGGATTGTGGACGACGTAGCGCCCCAACCGTTCGAACATGACTCCCCCTCTGTCGATGTCCCTTACCGTCCGGCAGGTAGATGCCTACCTGCCGGCAGGTAGACAAGATTCGAGAGTACGGCCCGTGCGTTTCGGGCACGTGACCTCCCCTGTGGACATCCTGCGAAACCCGCACTGTGAGCACGCTGAGGAAGCGTTGTGTTCGCGTTAAGATCATCGGCCGCGAGGGAGGCGGATCGAGCCATGGTCGAGGACACCAAGGAACGGATCAGGGCGGTGGCGCTGGCGCTGTTCACCACGCACGGCTACGAGCAGACCAGCCTGCGCGAGATCGCCGATCGGGTGGGCATCACCAAGGCCTCGCTCTACTACCACCACCCCTCCAAGCAGGCGCTGCTGATCGCCATCGTCGAACCACTCCTGACCGAATGGCGGATGATGGTGGAGCGCCTGGCGGCGGCGCCGCACACGCCCGAGCACGTACGCGACGTGTTGGGCGAGTGTCTGGACACGATGCTGCGGCACCGCGACGCCTGTGCCCTGTTCGCGCGGGACGTACCCGCGCTGCTCACCGCCGTCGGGCCGATCCTGGTGGAGGCGAAGGAACTGGGCACCCGGATGAACGCCTGGCTGGCCGGACCGGATCCGAGTCTCGCCGACCGGGTCCGGGCATTCGCCGCCACCGAGGTACTCAACTCGGCGCTCGCGTCCGCGGTCATGCTGCCCAGCGTGCCGCAGGACGAACTGCGCGCCACACTGCTCGACGCGGCCGCCGCCGTACTCGGCCTGCCCCGGACCGAGCCGGCTCCCGGCAGGCCGGGGGGCTAGCGACCGTTCGGGGGTAGCGAAGTTCTTAACGCGGAGTGCACGATAGGTCACGCCAGCGGTGGCCCGGCTGCCGGTAGTTGACTACGATGCGGATCGGTTGGGTGATGGTGACCGTCGGCCAGGAACTGCGCGTGCCAGGTTCGCCGTCACCGTGGCCGCCGCGTGCGGCGCTGACGCTGGCACTGGCGACGGTGGGATTGGGTTTGAACCTGAGGGCCTGGATCCTGCTGGGCCCGCACCTGCACGAGCGGTTCGACGTCGGGCTCCGGGACTACGTCCTGCTGATGGCGCTGCCGCTACTGGTGGCGGCGCTGGTACGCCTGCCGGTGGGAGTCCTCACCGACCGGTACGGCGCGCGGGTGATGTTTCCCGTGGTCAGCCTCGCGAGTGCGGTGTCGGTACTCGGCCTCGGGCTCGCCGAGTCGTTGCCGGCCGTCGTGGTCTTCGGCAGCACGGCCGGGCTGGCCGGCGCCGCATTGGTCGTGGGTGGATCCCTCGTGTCGAGGACGGTCCCGTACGGCCGACGCGGCCTCGCCCTGGGAGTGTTCGGTCTCGGTGCGACGGTCGCCGTGGTGATCTCGGCCCTCTCCTGGCGCCTCGGCCCCGACGGACGGCGGGCCGCTCTGCTGCTCGGCGTGGCGCTGGTGGTCTTCGCCGGGCTGGCCGCGCTGGTGTTCCGGGATCCGGTCACCGCGCACCGCGCCCGTTCGCCGCTCGGCACATGCGTCGAGATGATCAAGCTGGCCTCGACCACCTCGCTGTCGGTGCTGTACGCGCTCGCGCTCGGCGGTGTCGTGGCGAGCGCGGTCTACCTGCCGGTGTACCTGGCAACGGTGTTCCGGATGGAGTGGTTCCACGCCCTGGCGGTCACCGGCACGCTGGTGGGGCTGGGCGCCGGGGCGCGACTGCTCGGCGGGTGGTGGACCGATCGGCGGCCCACCCCGCAACTCCTGACGGTCTGCTACACCGTTGCCGCGGGCCTGTGTCTCGTCGCCGCGTCGGACCCGCAGCTACGGTGGCTGTCGATCCTGGTGATCGGGGCGATAGCCGTCTGCGACGGTGTGGCCAGCGGGGTGCTGCTCGCACTGATCGGCAAGGCGGCACGGGCGGAGAGCGTCGGCGCGGTGATGGGGGCGACCGGCGCCGTGGCGGCGCTCGGGGCGCTGGTACCTCCGCTGCTGATCGCCGGTGCGGACCGGCTGAGCCAGTCCCACGCCGTCGCGTGGATCCTGCTCGCCGCGCTGTTGCTCGTCGTGGCGCTCTACGTACGGGCGCACGGCCTTCGTATCGGGTTGGGCCTGGCCGTACGGTTCGAGCCGGAGCCCGGCCCGACGGCGATGACGGTCGCGGTGGTCGGAGAGGCGGAGACCCAACTGGGTGCGGCCGCCGTGGTGGCCCGGCTCGCCGAACTGGCGGCGAGCGACGAGCTGGTCGTGGTCTACGGATCCGACCGGCCGGTACGCCGCCGGCCCAGCGCGAACGTCCTGGTGCTCGGGCTGCGGGACCGCCTGCCCCGGCACAGCGTCGTGGGCGTCGGAGTCACGCCGTACGCCGGGACGCTCGGCGCACTCGCCGCCCCGGTCGGCGAATCCGTCGAGGCCGGTGAGGTGGCGATCGCCGTCACCCCGACGGCGGATCTCAGCGGCGTCGCCGCCGAACTCTCCAGCTATCTGCGCGCCGACCGGGTGCTGAGAGTCTCCTACTCTCCGGCGGGTGGTGCCGGCCTGCACGAGGTCTGGAACCGCCGTACGGCGGCCACGAACCACGGGTAGCACCACAACCGCCGTACGGGCCCTGTCGGGGCGCGGATACTGCGCTCATGGGTCACCCAGGGGGACTCGAACCGCCAAACCCCGGATTTAACGGGCTCTCCGGGTCCGGACGCTCGAACCAGGCCCTGATCTCGGTCAGCCGGTCGGCGAGGGCAGGGGCGACCGCCCTCAACCGGTCGAGGTCGCCGCGGCGATCGAGCTGCTGGGACCACATCACCGACCGGGCGAGTTCGAGCAGTTCGACGGCGCGTACCGGGTCGGCAAACGCCGCCGCGGCGCTGGCGGCCTCGGTGGCCCCGGCGAGACGATCTTCGCGTATGGAGCGGGACAGGCCCGGCCACGCGGCCGCCGGAAGCAGCGCTACCGCACCGCCGTAGCCCAATACCGCGTCTTCCCGGTTGCCGGCCTCGGCGCCGAGCTCACCGAGTTGGATCGCGGCCTGCAGTGCGTGCTGCAAGGTCAGCGTCGGCACGGGCAGTTCGACAGCCGTGCGCAGGTTCGCCCGGGCTGCCGCCCCAGCGTCCGGCCGCCGCAACTGCACCATGGCGAGCCGGGTGAGCGCCAGGCCGCGGAACGGGTGCCGTGGATCGAGCGCGGCGAGAGCGGCCTCGGCGGCCTGTTCGCTGCGACCGAGGGCGGCCATGTCGGACGTACGGTCGTACAGCGTCGCCGTGATCATGCTGAGGTTGTGCAGCACCAGCGGCCGGTTCGTACCGTCCTCCGGAGTCGCCGCGACCGCCCGCTCCGCGGCGGCCACCGCTCGGCGCAGGTCGCCGGTGTCGTCGCGGGCGCGCCCGCGAAGCCACAGCGAGGCGGCGAGGTTACCCAGGAACACCACACGGTCGGGCCGGTCTCCGGTCCGGGAGACTGCCAGCTCGCCAGCGGCGATCGCGGCGTCCAGGTCGGCCACTTCGCCGGTCACGCCGAACCGCAGCCGGTAGATCGTGCCGAGGTTGTCGGCGTAGCGGGCCCGACTGTGGTCGAACAGCTTGCGGGCGCCCACCGCCCGCCGGCCCGCAGTGACCGCCTCGTCGAGATCACGAACGTCGTCAGTGTTCACGAAACGTGAGGCCAGCGCCTCGGCCAGCACGTGCAGCCGTAGCGCGTGACTGTGGTGCCGCGGTCCCGTCAGGCTCACCGCTTCCCGGGCACCCTCGACCGCGGCCAGGACGTCGGCCCGGTCGGCGGTGGACAGGTAGCGCGAGTGCCGGGCAGCCGCGAGGTTCGTCAGCGCCACGGCTCGGGTGGCCGGGTCCTCGGTGGCCCGCAGCGCCTCGGCGGCAACGGCGACCGCCTCGTCGATGTCGGCGAGCCGCCCGTACCGGTGAAATCGCGCCCGCAGCGGCGCCGCGAGGTCCGCGAGATTGCCGGCTCGTTGGCCCTCCTCGACGCCGGGCACCGCGACCGCCTGCCGGCCGCGCCGGATCGCTGCCTCAAGATCCTCGACATCGCCGGTACGCTCGTAGCGCATCCAGAGTCCGTTGCCGAGCACGGCGAGCACCAGCGGGTCCGGCTGACCGCTGCGAACGGCGCGGCCAAGGTAGGTGATGGCGCGGTCGAGGTGGCGGCGCCGGTTGCCCAGCGAGTACAGCAGGGCGTTCAGCACCCCACGACCTTCGAAGAACGTCTCCAGCATGGTCACGGTCCGATGTGTATGAAGGGGGTCCAGGCGCTCGGGCCCGCCTGTCGGCGCAGCTCCCGGATCGCGTGGTGCAGGGCCTGTGCCGCCAGCCTCGGGTCCAGCCCGCCGTTGCGGACCAGGACGGCGTAGACGTCCGCGGCAACCTGGGCGGCCGTCTCGTCCCGGACCGACCAGAGTGTGGCGATGACATGCCGGAAACCGGTGTAGTGCAGGGCCGCGGCCAGCGTGATCGCCTCGTCGGGCAGGCGGACGCCGCCGACCGCCGTCTTGCAGCCGGAAAGGTAGGCGAACTCCCCCGCATACTGCAACGCCCCCAGGTTGGTCACAGTGAGGGGACCGTCATGGACGAGCAGAGCGCCGCTGGACGGGTCGTCGAGGTTCTGGTCGCCGTGGCAGGCGAAGTGCACCCAGGCATGGGCGGGCAACGTCCGCAGCACGCGCTCGCGGGTCGCCCGGTCGCCGATGAGCGAGGTGAGCCGGCCCGGCAGCAGCCCGGCGAGTAGCTCGTGTTCGGTCGCGACGTTCGGCAACGGGGCCTGGCCCGGTGTCTCCGGTAGACCGACGAAGAGCATCCGGTCGGCGTCCGCGGCCGGTGCGGTCCCCATGCCGGCCCGCCTGAGGGCGCGCAGCGTCGGCGTGTACGAGGAAACCACCCGGTCGAGAACGGCAGCTCCGGGCGTACGGTGGTGACCGGCGGCGTGCAGGGGCAGCAGGCTCAGCGCGCCCGTCGGGCACCACCACACGCGCGGCCACGGGGTGCCCTGCGCGGGCGTCGACCGGTAGCCGAGGTGGTCGAGGATCGGTTCGGCGATGCTGTCCCACATCCAGGCGAGGCACCGCTCCAGCTCCGGTTCGAGCGACTCGCCGACCTCGCTGTCGACAGTGGCGTCACGGCGCCCCTGGTGGGCGCCGACCGCGGCGAGGTACCGCTCGACGTGCTCGCCGACCGCGTCCTGGGCGAGCCCGGGCAGGTGGAACCGGTGTGGCCCGGCGGCCCGCACGATAAGGGCGTCGCAGCGCCAACGGCTCACGTTCAGGATGATCACCGGGCCGTCCGCCACGGCCGGAAGCAGCGTCTCCAGTCGGGGCGGACGCAGGAAGTCCGCGAAGCCGGGGAGCGCGCGGGTCCTGGCGACGAGATCGTCCCACTCGTGGGCCAGCGCCATCCGCCGGTCGGATTCACTCATGCCCGATCAGCCCGACGTCCGCCACGAGATCATCGACGCTCCGTGCAGCACATGAGGTACGGACGACAAAGATCACCTCGACAGGTCAGGAAACGTGGCGGCGGAATACGCCGATGCATTGGACGACCGCAATGCCGACACCCTTGCACGCTAGAGCATCGCCGATCCCGTCGAAATATTGCAACGGACATGTTTCGCCCGAGCAATTGGTGGTCCAGGGTGTCCGATCGGCCTATCCCCCATCCTCGCGCAGTTCCAACCGTGCCATCACGCCGTTTGCCCGATGGGCTGACCCGCCCACGCCGAACGGGGGCGACAGGAGCCGGACCGGACCGCTGACCTCTATTACTGGATGACAGATCGGCGTGACGGCCCCCGACCGGGCCCTGGCCGCCGCAGCGCAACCCGCAAGGTACGACTTTCGAACGAGGTCGTTCCGCGGAAACTCTCCATTCTTCGGAACGACCTCGTTCTGCGAATTCTCAGTCCTTCGCGGAACAACACATCCGCGCGGCTCGGACGCCCCGAGAAGGGAATTGCCGCAGCCCGGAAATCGTGCCACACTTTCGACTCGTCGCACCCGCCGAGCAATTCTCCCGGTGGAGGGAAATATTGAACGTCGCCGCGATCACCACATTCACCCGCGCCCTGGGGCCCGGCCGCCGGTCGGTGTTATGGGTGCAGGGCTGCCCGTTCCGGTGTGCCGGCTGCATCGCCGAGGAGTGGATCCCGCAGCACGAGGCTGACCGGATCACCCCGGCCCGGGCCGCCGAGCTGCTCACGACGGATCCGCGGATCGACGGCGTGACCTTCTCGGGTGGCGAACCGATGCTGCAGGCGGCCGCTCTTGCCGAGGTCATCACACTGATCCGCCGCGACCGCGAGCTCAGCCTGATCTGCTTCACCGGCTATCGCCTCGAACAGCTACGCGACCGCCCGCCGAACGACGGTGTGCCGGCCCTGCTCGCCGAGGTCGACGTGCTGATCGACGGCCTCTACGTCGCCGCCCGCAACGACGGCCGAGGGCTGCGCGGCAGCACCAACCAGCGGATCCACCATCTGACCGGTCGCCTGAGCGACAGCGACTACGACTACGAGAACCGCGAACGTGTCAGCGAACTGCAGCAGGTGGACGGTGAACTGCTGCTCGTCGGCGTGCCCGACCCCCTGTTCGCCGCGGCGTTCGGGCCGGAGGCCCCGCCGGTGCGGGTGCCGTCAGTCTCTCCACCGATCCGACGATCCGGGAGTTCACGATGAGCGGGCGCAAGGTTTCCTATGTCAGCGTCGAAGAGTCCGAGGCACGCAAGATGCGCGAGGCCCAGGCCCGGCTCACCGAGCTGCGCGCCGACGTGCCGAAGCTGCTGAACAAGGTGCGCGACGACACCAGACGCGAGGCCGACCGACGGTTCCGGGAAGCCGATGAGCGGCAGCGGCGGTACGCGGCCGCGGTCGACAAGCTCAGCGCCGACATCCGCCAGGTCGAGGTCGCTGCGCGGCGGCGTACCGAGGAGAACGCCCGCAGGCTGCGTCAGGAGTTGAACGCGGAGATCGACGCCGTCCAGCAGCAGCACGCCGTCGACCTGGCGGAGCACGACCGGCGGATGCGGACCGCGGTTCAGCAGAGCGAGCGGCGCCTGCAGTCGGCGATCGTCGCCGAGTCAACCGTCCGGCAGCAGGTCACCGAGCAGCTCGCCAGCGACATCCGGCAGGTGGGCCGGGATGTTGCGGCGCAGCGTGAGCGCGAACTGGCCGCAGCCCGCCAGTGGCTGGCCGACGCCGAGGTGCTGCGCAACTACATCGCCGGCGATCTGGCCCACGAGCGACTGGCGCCCGGACAGTTGCAGCGCCTGGCGCAGGACCTGCGCCTGGCCGTGGCCAACGCGGACAACGGCCTGTCCCAGGCCGCAGTGGCCCAGGCCCAGGCCGCGTACGCAGGGCTCAGCGAGCTGCGGGCCACGGTGGAGCTACGTGAGCAGGAGTGGTCGGCACTGCGCGGTCAGACGTACGAGCGCCTGCTGCTGCTCCGCGAGATGGTCCACGCCGTCGCGCAGCCGGGGACCGGCCCGGACGACGGCGTCGACGTCGACTTCTGGACCCACGGCAGGTACCAGGCGCTCCAGGAGGAGCTGGGACAGGCGGTCGCCCTGGCCGGACAGGACGGCCCCGACGCGCCCGGTCCGGAGGAGCTGCGCAGGCTGCTCGAGGTCGAGGCACCCCGGCTACAGGCCGAGCATGAGCGGTTGGTGGACACCGCCGCCGCGGCCGCGAACAACTCGCAGCTGCGCGCGAACATCGCCGACCGGGTCGTGCAGACGCTGGCGGTGGCCGGCTACGACCGCGACGTCGACGGCGGGTACGAGGGCGAAGACTTCCGGGGCGGCTTCGTGGCCCGGACCCGGCACGAGGACGGCAGCGAGGTGCTGGTCACCATCATGCCGGTCGACGAGCGCGGCACGGCCGAGCTGGCCATCCACTCGATCCACACCCGAATCGGCAGCGAGGAGGAGCGCCGGTCCCGGGCGACCGCGCTGGTGACCCAGTTGCGTGCCGGCGGCCTGCGGGTGTCCGACCCGGCCGAGGCGCAACCGCCGACGCAGCTCGACGAGCTGCGTGACATCACCAGGATCAAGAAGTCCCCGCCCGGAGCGGTCGTGCCGGCGCCCGGGGCACCGCAGTGACGGCGCCGATCCGCCCGGTCCCGCCGGGGTCGACCGAGCGGCTGGCATCGGCCCTGCCGTTCGACACCGGCGACGCCCTGCTGATCCTGTACGGGACCGGCACCACCGACCGGTTCTGCTGCGGCGACTACCAGGAGCGCGGCTTCGAGGAGGCGATCTGGTCGCTGCTGCGCTCGGCCGGCTACCAGCGGATCGTCTTCTGCACGCTCAACGGGTTGTACTTCCGGGACGAGCAGTCGGCGCAGCTGGACCGGGGCGGCACCGTCGCGCCGGACAACGCCGAGCCGGCGACGATGACGAGGTTCGCCGGCCCGCAGGGCCGGAAGGTGGTCGCGCAGACCGGACCGCCACCGACCGGCGGCTCGGCACCGACCATGCAGGACCCGCAGATCATCCAGAAGCTGGACGCCTGCATGACCGGGCGCGAGATGCGTACCGCCGTGGTGCTGCTGCGCACCGAGGACTTCCTGCAGCACAACCAGGCGCCACGACCGTTCATCGACCGGATCGGCGCCTGGATCGCAGCCGGGCCCTCCGCCGGCAACCTGTGCGTGCTGGCGTTCAGCAACAGCGGCCTGCAAGAGGTGCACGAGTCGGTACAGACGAATGGCGGGATGGGCGCCCTGCAGGCGTTCCTGAGCGACCAGCGACGGCGTCGCTCCGGCAGCGGCATCAGCCGCGTCGGTGAGTCGGACGAGGCGGAGTTGCGGCGGCTGGTGCATCGCACCCGCATCCGCGACGGACTGCGCATCGACGACTGGTCCCGGCTCGACAAGTTGATCTCCGCGATGGCGGCGATGAACCAGCCCGCCGGCCCGTGGATCGCCCGGCTGCAGGGCCTGGCCCGCGACGGGATGCCGCTGTCGGCCGAGCTCCTCCGCCAACGCGAATGGATCGAGAGGGCGAACATGGACGGTCGTACGGCGTTGGAGAGACTCAACGAGCTCATCGGCCTGAGCGAGGTCCGGAGGCACCTGTCCCAGCGAGCCGACCGCGTGCGGGCCAGGAAGGTGCGGCGGGCGACGAGTGACAACCCGCCGTCCCCACACCTGATCTTCACCGGCAATCCCGGCACCGGCAAGACCACCGTCGCGCGACTGGTCGGCGAGATCTATGCGGACCTCGGCCTGTTGCGCCGGGGCCACCTCGTCGTCGCCGACGCCCCAAAACTGATCGGGCGGTTCGTCGGGCAGACCGCCCCCCTGGTGAACGACGCCGTCGACGAGGCCCTCGGTGGTGTTCTGTTCATCGACGAGGCGTACCGCCTGACCGAACCGGACCGGGGCGGTTTCGGCCTCGAGGCGATCGACGCCCTGGTCGACCGGATGGAGAACGACCGCGACGCCTTCGTGGTGATCGCTGCGGGCTACCCGGACAAGATGGCCCAGTTCCGCTCCGCCAATCCGGGACTGGCCGGCCGCTTCCCGCTCCGCAACGTGATCCTGTTCGCCGACTACGACCCGGCGGAACTGCTGCAGATCCTGACCGGCATGCTCGCCGCCGCCGACCTGCGCTGGGAGGACGGCTTCACGGCCGATCTCAAGCTGGTGACCGAGGGCATCTACCGGGACCGTGACGAGAACTTCAGCAACGCGCGCGACATGCGCGAACTGGCCGCGGAGATCGAGGACAACTGGGCCGCCAGGGTCACCGACGACGGCGGGATTCCGCTCGAGTCCGCCGACCTGCCCAGTCGGCTGCGGAACTACCTGCGATGACCGCGACCTCACTCTGCCCGGTGTGCCGGCGGGCCGACGCGGGCGGATCGCACTGTGCCCGGTGCGGCTGGCAGATGTCCGGGCCGCTGCTGCTCGGCGGCGGCGACCCGGAGACCCTGGATGCCTCGCGGCGCGATCTCGAGTCGGCCGGCCACCGGTGGGACGCGATCGCGGCGACCCGCGCCGCGCGGGCAACCGGTGATCCCTTCGACGCCTACGCCGACCTGCTGCGCGGCGAGGGCGCCGCCGTCGCGACCGATCTCCCGACGTCCTCCCCCGGCCACCCGGCCGACCTGGCTCCGATGCTGGCCCGACTCGTCAGCGGCGACCTACCCGCCCTGCACTTCGTCGAGTTCACTGCGGAACACGCCGTCCGGGTGACGGCCACCGCCGACCGGGCCGGCGTCCCGGCCATCGGCTCGGGCCCGGTACACCTGCCCTGGAGCTCCGCCGTACTCGGCGCCGCTCCGCGTGTGCGCGCCTTCCGCCTGGCCGGCGGGGTCGGCCGGGAGCCGGTCGACGCGGGCGCGTTCGACGAGGTGACGGCCCGGTCCCTCGCCGGTTTCCTACCCGCCGACGGGGAGACCGTGCTGGTCACCCGGCATCCCGGCTGGGTCCTGCTGGAACGTGCCGCCGAACTGGCGCGCCGTCACCACGCCCCGGTCGCCGAGCTGGTCGACCCGTCGCGCACCGGGACGCTGTCCGAACTGGTCGCGGCGGTGCTGCGGCGGGCGCCGCTCGCCTACGACTACGTACTGCTCGGCATGTCGGTCGACCACGACACGGGCCAAGTGGATCTGGTACCGCTGACATTGTTCCCGGCCGGCACGGTCACCCCGGCCGACCGCCCGCTGTCACGGCAGGTCCCGGTGTACGGACCGCCGATCGCCGCGGAGGCTACGACGGCCACACTGCCACTGTTGGCCCGCCACGGCGCCCATCCGGCAGACTGGCCGATCCTGCGGCTGCCCCGGCTGGAGCTCGCCGGCCGGGCAGCCGAGACGGTGACCGTCACCCTGGTCGGGCCTGGCGCGCTACATTGCGCGGACGGCCGCAACGGCGACCTGCCGGTCGACGACCCGGAAAGTCTCCGTACGGGGCTCCGGCACCGACCGATGACGATCCCGGTCCCACCATCGCTGGACCTGGTCTGCCTGGTGGAACTCTGCGGCGGCAGCCGCGACGAGGTGCAGGACCGGCTCGACATTCTGCTGCGCACGGTGGACCTGCTCACCGAACGGTACGCCCGCCAGGACAGCCTGCGGATCGGCGTGGTCGGCTACTTCGACCACGTCTACACCGAGGCCAAGGGCGATCGGCAGCGCGAGCTGTGCCGGGTCGTCGAGCTCGGCGAGCCCGGCTTCGTCCGCGCCCAGGTCGCCCGCTGGCGCCCGGCACCGCGGCAGCGCGACTATGCCACCGCTGTCGGCGACGCCCTGGCCAGGGCGAACCGGCTGCGCTGGCGGCGCGACGACCCGCGGGTCGAACACGCCGTCCTGATGATCGGCCGCCGACCGCCGGAGGCGCGCCCCGGCTCGGACGACCTGATTCCGACCTGCCCGCGACAGGTCGACTGGCAGGTGGAGATGAACCGGCTGCAGGTGCTGCGGGCGCGCCGGGTAGCCCGCGTCGACCTGCCGGCGGACTGGCCCGGCACCGACCGGGCCGGCAACCACGCCCGCAGCTACGCCGAGCATGCCTGGCAGGTACTGGCCAGGGACGGCCTGCACCACGAGGACGGCCGGCCTGAAGACCTGGCCGACCTGGTCAGCGACCGACCGAGCATCGCAGACAGCAAGGCGTTTCCCTTCCCGTTTCTCGCACCGGCCGAGCGAGGCCGGAGTCGCTGAAAGGTGGCACTCGATGAGCACCGACCACACCGGCGGCTACCCGCCCCAGGAGCCGCCGGCGCAGATGCCGTACCCGCCGTCTCCGCCGTCGCCCGTTGACCAGGAGCGTCCGGCGAGCTACCCGTCGCCGACGTACTCATCCCCGCCGCCCGGACCGCTCCCGCCGCCGCTCTCCCCCAACGGCAACGGCACGACGCCGACCATCCCGCCCCAGTCCGTCGGCGGTGCCGAGCCGATGAGTGCCATCCCGTACGCCGTCGCGCAGCCGCAGTTCCCGGTGAACGAGCCGGAGCCGACACCGATCCCGACGCCCGGTGTCCTGAGCGCGACGCAACTGCCGTCGGTCCGGATCGGATTATGGGGATCGAGCCGGGCCGGAAAGAGCACCTACCTCGCTTCCCTGCCGATCGCCGGCATGCAGACCACCGACCCGAACGGGCGTTGGATCGTCGGCGGCATGACTCCCAACGCGGTGGAGTACCTCGTCCGAGGTGTCGATCGGCTGGCGAACCACCGAAGCTTTCCGGCCATTGGCCAGATCAACGAATCCCTGACCTGGGTGTTCCACGGACCGCCCCCGACCGAGCGGGCAGGGCTCTTCCGCCGCCAGCCGGCTGACGGTGTGCAGTTCGCGTTGCAGTTGCAGGACGTGCCCGGCGAGTTCCTACGCACCGGGCAGTTGTCGGAGGACGTCGTCGAGCATTTCGCCAACTCTCAGGGGCTGATCTATCTGTTCGACCCGATCGGCGACGCAGAGGAGCGGACGAGGAGTTTCGACTTCTTCTTCGAGATGTTGCAGGCCGTACACGCGCGGGTTCGTGAGGCCGGCCGACTGGTCCGTAACCGATTGCCGCACCGGGTGGCCGTCTGTGTCACCAAGTTCGACGAGCCGGAGTTCTTCGACGCGGCAGTGCACGCGGGCTGGGTCAACCAGCAGGACTTCGGCTCCCGCCTGCCGGTGGTGGAGGAGAAGCAGCGTGCCGCCTTTTTCGACTGGGTGTGCCGCGGTTACCGGGGCGGCACGGCGACGATGATCTGCGACGCGATCCAGTCGTTCTTCCACCCCACATACGTGCGGTACTACGCCACCTCGGCGATCGGCTTCCGGCTCAACAGCAACCAGGTCTTCGACTACCACGACTACCGCAACACGGAGCAGGTCAACAACGTCCGACGCATCCGCGCCACACCGCGTCCGCTGAACGTGCTCGAACCGCTGATCGACCTGGAACGCCGCATCAGCGGCCGGAAGCGGTAGGCGCCGTGCGACCCGATGCTCCGCCGAAGCGGCGCAGGCCGTCGGCACAGCCAGCGCTCTGGGCCCTACGCAGCAAACATCCTGGTCAGATGATGAGCTACGAACTGGTGGCCGGCACCGGCGACCTGCGGTTGGCGGAAGAACTCATCCGGGCAGGGGTGGTGGGCAATCCCGAACGGACCGCGGCCGATCAGCCGGACGCCCTGCCCTGGCTGGCCTTCGTACCCGGGAAAACGGCGCAGGTGCTTGCCTGTGTCGAGACCGGGTGGACCGAGGCCGTGGACGGAACGGGCCAGCCGATCGCACCGGTCAAGTTGGTCTATCTGCCCTACTCGGACGCGACGGTGGGGTTGCCGACCTGCCAGTCGCTCTCCACCGCGGTACACGGCCTGCGTTGGTCCGGTGTCGACCAGCCGCCGGCGGACCTCACCGGTGACGGCAGGATTGTGTTGGACCTGGCGCCAGGAGCCGTTGACACGCTGATCGCGGCAGTCGCTCACTGCGGGTTCGAGTGGGCAGCGACGGTGGCCGCCGTGCTGCTCGATGGCGGAACGGTCGCCATCGTGGCGGCCATCGACCAGTTCCCCGGCCCGGACGAGCGGATCGTCGCACTCGACGCCGTGTTCGCCCTGCTGCCGTACTGGTACCGCACCGCCCTCAGCGCCGCGACATGGACCAGTCCGCGAGCCGCGCATGCGATCCGGCTCAGCTTCACCTCTCGTGCCGGAAGCGAGCAAACCGAGGTCGGGTGGCGGGTCCCCGTACCCGAACCGCAGCTACGGACCCAGGACGCGGTGGCCTACCTCGAAGAGTTGTGCATCGCGGCACGCGATCCCGAGATCGGGACGGCGGGGGTCGTCCGGCACCTCGCCGAGCGCCGTCAGCCGCCCGCCGACAGCCCACAGTCCCATGCGCTCAATGATCTGCGCGAGGTCCGGCTGGCGGAGATGGTGCACCACGAGGTCAACCGAGGGTACGGTCACCCCCTGCGGGTCGACAACGTACTCGCCCGCGGCTGGCAACTCCTCGACGGCGTGAAGCGGCGGGACTTCACCTGCTTCCTCCTCGACCGGGCGGGTCGGCCGGACGAGCTTGGCGTGCAGGCGGTCGACGTGTTGCGTCGACGCTGGGTGCCCGACATGCTCGACATCCTGCTGGAGCGCACCCGGACGGCGCTGTCCGCGCGGGATCTCGCCCTGGTGCGCCGACATCTCGACGAGGTACACCGCCTGGCTCCGCCGAGCAGCGGCACGGCGGACCAGTTGTTCCAGCGGCTACTCGCCCGGGACCGGGGGGCCGACCCGGCCGTGCTGCTGGATCTCCTCTTCGACCCGCCCGACGGCATCGACGCCCAGGCGCCAGGCGTTGCGCGGGCATTGCTCCGGTGGCCCGATCTGTACTGTCGCTATCTTGAGCGCCTGCTGCGCTCGGACGCCGCCAGGATCGTCGGTCACCTGACCGGACTGGAGCGGGCCGCATCGGGTGATGTGCCCGGCTGGTTCCGCCCGTTCATCGCGGTCGCCCAGGGCGACATGAACCGGGCGCGCCCCGAGGACCGGGACTCTCTGGTCCAGATCTGGCCGGAGGCCGGCGGAACTCTTCTCGAGATCGCCGAGCTTCGCGGGGTCACCAACCGGATGTTCGGGTTCGTGTGGCCCGCGCTGGTCCGGTCCGTCGGCCTGAGCCTCGCCCGGACCGGATCCGCACCCCCGGTGCCCACGTTCATCCCGCTGAACGGACGAGACACCGCAAAGGCCGACCTGCTGAACCTTCTCATCCTCGGTGCCATGCCGGCGCTGGCGCTCTCCCCGGCGGAGCCGCCGGCCGACTATCTCGACGGCCTGAGGGTCGGTTGGTCGGATGCCGCATTCGCGGACCATCGTGCGTCGCGGGTTCGCCCCCTGGTCGACATCATCGGAGGGGAACCCGGCCCGGCCCGGGTGGCGAAGCTCTGCGCCGTCGGCAACGCCATCGACGACGACCGGGTGACGGCGGCCATCACCGACGCCCTCGCCGACGAGGTGGCCCGGGCGAGACCGCGATGGCTGAACCTGTCCGTCGAGTGGGCGCGCCGGATCGCGAACCTCGGTCGGCTGCGACACTTCTGGCCGCTCTACCAGCTCGCCGGACTGACCCGGATCGACGGCACCGACATCACGGCACTCGCCGGCACCGTCCGGCAGGCGGCAGCTCGGGGAGCCGGCCTGGACGAAATCCTACCGATGCTCGCGACCTGGCTGGCCAGGCAACTGAACGCCGGCACGCCCGAGTCCATCGTCCGGGACATGGTGTCAGAGATCAGCAGACCGGAGCCGCCGATATCGCAGCTCGGCCACCAGATCGGCATCGCGATCCTTCAGGGACGCGCCGGCCCCGAGCTGGCCAACGCTTTCGGGCGAGTGATCGAAACGGATGTACGGAACGCCAACGTATTCAGTCAACTCAGGGCGGCGGCGACGGCTCCGCCGCAGCACCACGCACCGGCTGTGCGGACAACCGATCGCATCAGCCCACCACCGGCCGTCGTGCGGGCACCGAAGGTCGTGCACCCGGCGGCTGCGCCAGGTGCACCCGGGGACAGCCGCATCAACCGGGCCCTGGCCGGTGTCCGGAAACACAACCCGTTCAAGAAGCGGCAGTCGTGAGGGTCGGCGTCGACCTCGGGTCGGCCTTCGTCAAGGTTGCCTTGGTGGGCCGCGACGGCACCCCCGTGCCGGTGGACCATCCCGACCTCGTTCCCGGGCACGGTGTACCCACCTTGGGCGCCGACCTGCCGACCGCACTGCTCAACGCTCTGCGTCCGATCCGGCCGGCCGAGGTCGTGGTCGCCGTGCCACCGGACGGGATCGACCAGCACCGGACGAGCGTCGCCGGCGTGCTGCGCGGCGTCGCCCGCTGGCAGGTGGTTGGCTCACCGGTCGCGGCGGTGGCCTGGTCACGGCGCACCGGTGAGCCGGACCCCGGGCTGCTGCTGACCGTGGACCTCGGCGCGGCAGGGTGCCGAGCCCACGTCTGCCGGATCGAGACCGGCCTGGTTGGCGTCCTGCCGGCGGCCGGGAGTGCGGACGAGCGCGACTTCGGGGCCGCCTTCGACCGGTCGGTACTGACGGCCGCGGACGAGCACGACATCAGCCACCTGCGGCGGGCCCGTCAGGCTGCGACACCGGGCACCGTTCGGGACAACCTCGCCTTCGTGGCGGGGCACCCCAGGTTCGCCGACATGCCGATCTTCGGCTCCGGCCCCTACCGCGTCGCCCCGACCCTGGCCGCCTACGAGCCGCTCGCCGCCCGAGTGCGCGACCTGGTCCACGGCACGCTGGGCCGGGTGTCCGAGCCGGTGCGACTGCTGGTCACCGGTGGGATGGCGAACTTTCCGCCCGCGCTGGACCGGGTAACCGAGCAGGCTACGGCCCACGGTGTTCCGGTCGTCGAGGGGCCGGCGGAGCGGGCGTACACCACGGCGTACGGCGCGGCGCTGATCGCCACGGGGCGGGTGACGGTCGGCGACCGGTTGCCGCATCCGGTCACCGTCCGGTCCCGACGGATCGCCACCGGCCAACTGGTCGCCGCCGACCTGCCGTTCGCCGGGAACGCCACCACCGACGGCCGCGCCTGTTTCGCCGAGGCCGGCGGCACACGCCTGGAGTTCAGCCTCGACGGCCCGCCATCGCGCGGACCGCTGGTGGACATGCGAACGGACGGCACCGCCTGGTCGGCGGCCGAACCGGACGGGCTACCGGCCAATGGCACCTTCCACGTCGGCATACGCCTGTGGGCCGGGCGCCCAGAGCTGGTACTCGCACCGGCTGACGGCGGTGAACCCTCCTATCACCGGCTCACCACCCACTCATGCAGGGAGAACCTATGACCACCATGGAGGTTGCGGACCCGGCCCGGTCGTTCCGGGTACTGCGGGACACGCTGCTGGCCGCCGCCAGGTCGCTGGACGAAGCGGTCGACGAACGACAGGTGACGTTGCCGCTGATCGCCGAGCTGGACGAGGCGCTGCGCAGCACGCCACGGCTGACCACCGCCATTCGGAATCTGCTCGACGCCGCGGATCCCGGCCGCGCCGTCGCGGGGGATCTGCGGCGCTGGTCCGAAGACCTGGTCCGGGTGACCGAGCAGCTTTCCGCCGTACGGGCAGAGCTGGCCGAGGCGTCGGCGACCGAGGCGCAGCTACGCGAAGCCGCCGCCGAAGCCGAACGGGAGCAGGGCCGCATCGACGAGCTGCACCGCGCGGAGCGGATGGCCGGCCGGCTCGACGAACTGAGGGCCGCCCGTACCGCCCTGGAGGCACAGCATGGCGCACCGAGTGACCAGCTGGCGGTCGAGGAGGAAGCGTTCTGGCCGCCGCTCGACCAGGCCATCGAGCTGATCGAGCGGCTCGCCGGTGATCTGCGGGCGGAGACGGTGCGGCGTGGCCGGCGGGCGGCGGAGCTGGCCGGCGAGGTGGCGGCGCAACAGTCCGAGTTGCTCGCCGCGCGCGTGGCGGTCGAGCGCAGCTCCGCGCAGATCGAGTTGATGACCACCGAGATCGCCGCGGCGGTGGAGCGGCAGCGGCAGCTCGGCGCCGAGCTGGCCGAGCTGGTACAGCGGCATCGCCGGCACGCTGAAGCGGACCGGTTGCTCGCCGAGGCGTTCAACGCCGATGGGCCGGCGGACGGCGCGGTGCCCAACATCGCCGAGGCACGGACGCAACTCGCCGCGGTCGAGGAGCGGCTCACGAAGATCGACGAGGTGCTGCGCGAGGCGCTGATCGCGGACGAGGCGCAGGACCGGCTGCGAACGGCGCCGATCTGGCCGGGGGGCCGATGACCATGCTGATGAGGACAGTCGTACGACCGCTCGCCGGTGTGGTGATCACCGGCCTGCTCGCCGGGGCCACCCTGCTGCCGGCCCCGGCCTCCGCCGACCCCTCGGCAACCCGCAAGGAGATCTACACCAGGCTGGGGGTGGATCAGGTCCGTGCCGACTACGTGGTGCTGGTCGACTCCTCCAACTCGATGTACGAACGGGACCGGTACGGCCAGGTGCGTAGAACCCTGCTGCCGTTCCTGAAAGGCCTGTCCAGCACCGACCGGGTCACGCTGTACACGTTCGACAACCAGCCGGCGCTGCGGTACGGCGGACCGGCCGGTGACCCGGCGGCCGTGGTCGCCAGCCTGCCGCCCGGCCCGACCCGGGACGGTCGGACTGACATCGGTGCGGCCATCGACGCCGCGCTCGTACAGCTCGAGCGCGGCGACGCCGCCGAGGTGGCCACGGTCGTACTGGTGACCGACGGTGCCCACGATGCCCCCCTCGGGTCGGCATACTCCGACCTCGGCTCGCAGGCCTGGACCAGGCTGGCGAACCGGGCCAGGGCCATGACCGGCAAGACCGTCAACGCGTACGCGTTACCACTGGACACCGCGGACGGGGCGAAGCTGCTCGGCCAGGTCTTTCCGCGGGCCACGGTGCTCAGCGCCGGCTCGGTGCAGGATCTCGGCGGCTATCTGGACCAGGCGAAGGAGGCGACCCGACTGGGTAAGGCCGCCAATGCCCTGGCCGGCGATGTCGGCAAGGGTATGGCGGTGCGCTGGGAGGTGCCGGACCGGGTCGACCTGACCGACGGCCCGCAGCCGGTACGCGCGGTCCTGCGGTCCACCACCGCCAAGGTACCGCTGACCATCACCGGACTGGCCGCCAGTTCCTCCTACGGCCCACTGATCGCCGAGGCCTCCCCGTCCGTCGTCACCCTGGCACCCGGCGCGACCGCCACGGTCGAGGTCACGCTGCGCTGGCGGCCCGGAGCGGATCTGCTGCCCATCAGTCGTACCCGGCAGGCACAGGCGAACCTGACCCTGACCGGAACGGTGGCCTCGCCCTGGACCGCCGCCCTGGAGCCCACCGTCCCGCTGCGCATCCCGGCCGCGTTGTCGGCCACCACGGCGGCGACGACGGTCACCGCCGACGTGGGCCACCCGTGGGTGCTACCGGCAACGGCCGGCGGGGTCATCCTGACCGTGCTGATCCTGTGGTTGCTGACGTACCGGCGGCGGCATCCGTACATGCCAGGAGTGCTCTCGGTCAGCACCGTCGGCGGTGACCAGGAGCTGGCCCGGTTCCCGCTGGGCCGACGGCGGCCGCTCGACCTGCGGGTGCCGGGCATGCCAGGTATCGGCACGGTCCGTGGGCGGCGCAGCACCACGACCGCGGGCGGGTCGGTGGAGGTCAGCTACAGCCCCGACGGCTCGGACGGCCGCCGCGCGACCACCCTGCTACAGCCCCGCGAGCCGCTGATCCTCAGCGGACTGACCTTCGTCCACCAGATCGACGACACCTTGAGGCAGGTGCCCTGAGATGGCCAAGCTGTACGCCTTACTGGTCGGCATCGACGACTACCGCCGCCCGATGGAGCCGCTCGACGGCTGCCGCAACGATCTGGGACACGTCGAAGAGCTACTGCGCGGCCGCGTCGCCGCGGCCGACCTGCGGCTGCGTACCCTCCTTGACGCGCAGGCCACCAGGGCCGCCGTGGTCGGCGGCTTCCGGAGGCATCTCGGCCAGGCCGGCCCCGACGACACCGCGCTCTTCTGGTTCAGCGGGCACGGCTCGACCGCCCCACTGCCGCCCGACATGCCGTTCGCCGAAGCCAGCGGCGACTGCCAGACCATGGTCTGCTACGACAGTCGGCACGACGACGTCCCCGACCTGTACGACAAGGAACTCGCCGTTCTCGTGCACGAGGTCGTCGACCGCGGCGCCCACCTCGTCACCGTGCAGGACTGTTGCCACTCCGAGAGCGGCATGCGCGGTGCGGCGAGCGGGCTGCGGGCCCGGGTGGCGCCGCCCGTCAACGTGGCGCCGCTGCCCGGCACGCTGCTGCCCGAACTCGGTGCCGGCGGCCTGGTGCCAGGTGCGCAGGACCCACGGCACGTCGCGCTCTCCGCGTGCCAGGCCTTCGAGCTCGCGAACGAGTTGCAGTTCGGGAAACGCGCGTACGGCGCTTTCACCCGTGCGCTGCTGCAGGCGGTCGCGCATCTCGGCGGAGACGCCACGTACCGCGAGGTCATGGCCGTCGCGCGGACCCGGGTCAACGTCCGGTACCGGCAGCAGGTCCCGGTCCTGGAACCGCGCGACCCCGGCGGCATCGCCGACCGCCGGTTCCTCGGCGGCCTGCTGCGGCCCGCAGCCGCGCAGGTGACGATGCTGCGCGTCGACGGAACGTGGACGATCGACATCGGTTCGCTGCACGGTCTCACCGCGCCGGTCGACGGGGAGGAGACCCGTTTCGCGGTACACGGCAGCAGCCCGCTACAGGAGGTACGGGTGACCGCCGTGCAGACCGAGCGGTCCGTCGTCGAGCCGGTCGGCTGGCGGCCGGATGGGCGAAGGCCGTACCAGGTGGTGCTGAGCCGGGTCCCGCTGCCGGTCGTCGGCGTGACGATCGACGGGGAAGCCGACGGCGGCGTCATCGGCCGCCTGACCGATGCGATCGCCGTGGCTGCCCCCGGCGGCGGGCCCTCACCGCACGTGCGCGTCGTCTCCGCCCGCGAACTCGCGGGCGACGGGCCGGGGTTGCGGGTGACGGTCCGCCACGGTGGGCCTCTGCAGATCACCAGTCTGGACGGTGTGCCCCTCGCGACCCCGGTGGCCGCCGACGAGGCCGGGATCCGGCAGACCGTCCAGGATCTCGAGCACGTCGCCCGCTGGCTGCATATCCGCAACCTCGACAACCCCGGCTCCGCGTTGCGGGACGCGGTCAGGCTCGAGGTGCTGCCGGCCGCGCCCGGCGAACGGATCCTCGCCGACGACCAGCGCCCGGACCTCGGGCCCGGCCCGATCACCGCGGCGTACACCCGGACAGCTGACGGCTGGGAGCCCCCGTCGATCTTCATCCGGCTGACCAACACCACCGACCACCGGCTGTACTGCGTGCTGCTCGACCTCACCGACACGCACCGGATCCATGCCGCCCTGTTCCCCGGCGAGCACATCGCCGCGCACTGGACGACCGCGGCCGGCAACGGCCGGCCGATCCGCCTCACGCTGCCCCGGGGCCGCACCCTCGAGCCGGGGGCCCGGGTCAGCGACTGGTTCATGCTGGTGGTCGCCGAGGAACCGTTCAGCGCCGAGCCGTTCCAGTTGCCTCGCCTGCGGGAGAAGGCGGAGCCCGGCAAACGCGGCGTGGCGGCGTTCACCGGGATTCCGGACCGGCTCGGCCTGGCCGCCGCCCGCCGTGACGCGGAGACCGCACCTGCCACCGGCACCGACTGGGCGGTCACCGTCGTCGAGGTCACCACCACGGTGCCGGCATGACCCCGGTGACGCGGAACGATCTCATCGCCGTGCTTCTGCTGGTCGGCCAGCACCGCATCGGCCCGGTCACCGGGCCGGGGACCCGCTGGCCACTCTCGCCGACAGCTACGGGGTGTGCCGATGCCGCGGGCGTCCGCGACGCGGACCCCGATCGCGACGCCGGACCCGACCCGCTGTACGGCTCGGCTCCGTTCATCCACCTCGGAGGATTCGCATGAGCGACAACGGCCCGGACGCGCTCACCGGCATGATCGCCCGTACGTCGGCGGTGATGGCGGCCGAACCGGAGAGTGGGCGGGCCGCCTGGGCGTTCGCCCGCTGCTGGCTGCAGACCCTACGGTTCGAGGACCACGGCCACGATCCCGGAGCGCTGCGGGCGGCGCTGGACGATTTCGACGTGGTCGCGCCCGCGCTGCCGGGCCGGGCCAAGCTCGCCGCGATGCTGGTCAACGCCCAGATCCGGGCAGGAGTGCTACGCGAGGGTCCGTCGATCCGTCGGGCCGCGGCCCTCGCCGAGATCGCCGACGCCGATGACCGCCCGTTGCCGAACTGGCCGGCGACCCGTGCCGTGATCCGCGCGCTCACCCTCCTGCAGCTGTGCCAGGACGGCGACGCCACGGTGTCCGCACACTCGGCACTGGCGGAGCTGTCCACGCTCGACGCGGTGGTGGCCGGGCAGCAGCCCCATGCCGAGATGCTTGACCTGGCCCGGTTCGCCCTGACCAGCCTGCGTGCCCAGCAGAACCTGGACCACGCCGGGATGTCCCAGGCCGCGGCCCAGGCGGAGGCGATCGGTCGTCGGCACGGCCCCGGTTCCCCGCTGCACGGCCGCGCCAGGGTGCTGGAGGCAGCGGCTGCCGCCCAGGCGGCCATCGCCCGGGGCGACATCGCCGCGGTCACCGCCGCGGTCGAACAGATAAGGAGCTACATATCCGATCTTGCCCCCGACCATCCGACGCGCCGGCAGAGCGAACAGCTGCTCGCCTCGGTGGAACCCTTTCTCGCCCTGCTGCGACAGGGCCCGACGAGCGCGGGCGCGGGCGTGGCGAACGCGGACGCCTTCCTGACGCACGGCGGGCCCGTGCCGCCGCCGCTGGATGCGGGCCTGGCGGCGCTGCGACGGCAGGCGGATGAACCTGGCCTGGACGACCTGGAACGCGCCATGCGGCTGTCGACCCTCGGAACGGCCGAGGCGGCGTACGGGCCGGCCGCGCCGCACGTTCTGGACGAGGGGGTACGCCACCTCGCCGAGGCCGTCGCGACCGCGCCCGCCCACGATGCTCGGCTGCCGTTCTACCGCATGTCACACGGCTACGCACTGATCCAGCGCTATGAGCTGGCCCGCCGCCCCGCCGACCTGACCGACGGGATCCGGGTGCTCGAACAGGCTCGGGCGCTCGCCGACTCACCGGCGCACCCGTACTGGGCGGTGGTCAGCCAGATGCTCGGCCACGCTCACCGCCTCGCCGGTGCCAGGCAGCGCGGCCGCGGGATCGCCCTGGAGGGCCTGCGTGGGCACGCCTGGAGTGTCCTGCTGCAGGCGCACACGGCAGCGGCGACCGCCGCGGCCCGCGACGCCGCCGGGGACGCCATCGACGTGGCTCGCTGGTGCCTGCAGGACAACGCGCCCGGGGAGGCGGTCACCGCGCTGGACGCCGGCCGCGGCCTGATCGTGTACGCGGCGACGCAGATCCGCGGCGTCGCCGACCAACTCGACGAACACCATCCCCAGCTGGCCGGGCGATGGCGGCAGGCGACCGCGCAGCACGCTCCGGGCGATGTCGGCATCGACCTGCGCCGCGAGGTGCTGAGCGCGCTGGCCGGCATCTCGGGCGGGCCGGCCGCCTCCCGGCGGCTGCTGGACCCACCCTCGCTGCACGAGCTTCGCGCCGCGCTCGTCGCGCTGGGCGTGGACGCGCTCGTCTATCTGGTACCGGGCGATCAGGGCACCGGCGCGGCGGTGATGGTCCCGGCCCGCGAGGAGCCCGCGTGGCGCCCGCTGCCGCTGCTGACCGGCGAGGCGATGACGGAGTTCGACGTCCGACCGAGCCGCAACCGTGACGCTGACCTCGACGACGGGCTCGCGGTCGCGGGATTGCCGTCGGTTGACGAGGTGTGCACCTGGGCGTGGGATGCCGGCATCGGACCTGTGCTGGAGATGCTGGACCTGCCCGCCGACGGCAGCGGCCGGATCGTCCTCATCCCGATGCGGGAACTGGCCCGGGTGCCCTGGCACGCCGCCCGGCACCGGGTCGGCGGGTGCGATGAGTACGCGATCCAGCGCGCCGGCTTCTCCTATGCGGCGTCGGCGCGGCTGATCTGCGACTCGGCCTGGGCCGGAGACGTCGCGGTGTCGAAGACCGGCCTGATCGTGGGCGACCCGGACACCGCTTCGGCGGCCCGGGCACTGCCTGCGGCCCGGGCCGAGGCGCTGGCCGTACGAGATGCGTTCTATCCCCCGGCCCGCTATGTCGGCCGGCTCGAGACCGGGAGCGAGAGCGCCGCAGGGCCGGGCGACCGCCGCGACGTGCTGAACTGGTTAGCCGACCCGGGCGGCGGAACAATGCTGCACCTGGCCTGCCACGCGGTGGTCGACTCCGGCGTCGGGGCGGACGACAGCGCATACCTGCTGCTTGCCGACGGCGAACGGCTCTCGGCGGAAGACATGGTCCGCGCGCTCACTGGCCGTGCCGGGCGCGACATCGCTCTGGCGACGCTGGCCGCGTGCAGTACGGGCGTCTCCTCCCGCGGCTACGACGAGGCGTTCAGCCTGGCTACGACGTTCCTGGCAAGCGGAGTCCGATCGGTGGTCAGCTCGCAGTGGGCCATCCCGGACGAGGCGACCTCCGTGCTGATGTTCGCGTTCCACCACTTCCTGCAGACCCACTCCGGTGGGCCGGCTCAGGCGTTGCGGGAGGCCCAGTTGTGGATGCTCAGCGAGCGGCGCCCTGAGCTGGACGGGATGCCACCGGAGTTGCAGAAGCGGATGCGCGGCATGACGCTACCGGAGATCGCCGACTGGGCGGGTTTCGTCCACTCCGGGCGCTGACCCCGCGACGTCCGGCAGTCGTGAAATTGGCTGCTCGGCGGCGGTGTGTTACGGCATCCTGCTAGCACGGCGTCACCTCCGGTGAGCCGGGTCAGGGGGTGCGGCCGGCGATGGCGGTGGAGTTGCTGCTCCTCGGGGACGTACGGGCCCGGGTCGACGGCCGACCGGTCGATCTCGGTCACGCGAGGCAGCAGTGCGTGCTGGTGGCGTTGCTGGTCGACGCCAACCGGGTCGTACCGGCCGACCGGCTGCTGGACCGGGTGTGGGGCGACCAGCGCCCGCAACGTGCCCGCAACGCGCTGTCCGGGTACGTGTCCCGGCTGCGTGCGCTGCTCGGACGGAACGGCGATGTGACGATCACCCGCCGCTCCGACGGCTACCTGTTGACGGTGGACCCGGACGCGGTCGACCTGCACCGGTTCCACCGGCTGCTCGCCCGAGCCCGGTCGACGACCCGGGGCGGCGACACCGGCGACGAGGCGTATCCGGGCGGTGCCGAGAACCCGGCGGTGCTGCTGGAGCGGGCCCTGACGTTGTGGCGGGACGAGCCGTTCGGGACGCTCGACACGGCGTGGCTGGCCGGAATCCGTACCGCGCTCGCGGCCGAGCGGTTGGCCGCCGTACTCGATCTGGTGGACCTGGCCCTGGCCGGCGGCCGGCAGGCCGAACTCCTCGGCGAGCTGGCCGCGCGGGCGGCCGAGCATCCGTTCGACGAGCGGATCGCCGGGCAGCTGATGACGGCGCTGTACCGCTGTGGCCGGCAGGCCGACGCGTTGCGGCACTACCAGGACGTCCGGTCCCGGCTGGCCGAGGAACTGGGCATGGACCCGGCGGCGGCGCTGCAACGGCTGTACCACCGGATTCTCACCAACGACCCCGCCCTGGAGGTCACGGCGGCGCCGGGTCCGGAGCGGGTCCCGGCCGAGCCGGCCACAGCGGCCACGGCCACGCCGCCGTCGGCGCCGCGCCAACTGCCGGCGCCGCCGTCCGCGTTCAGCGGCCGGGAGTACGAGCTGACCGAACTGGACGCGCTGCTCGAACCCGCCCCGGAAACCGCCGGTACGGCGGTGGTCTCCGGCTCCGCCGGGGTGGGCAAGAGTGCACTCGCCGTGTACTGGGCACACCGGACGGCGGAGCGTTTCCCCGACGGGCAGCTCTACGTCAACCTGCGCGGCTTCGACCCGGACGGCGTGGTGGTCGACCCGGCCGAGGCGGTACGCGGGTTCCTGGACGCGTTCGGTGTGCCGGCCCAGCGCGTACCGGTCGGGGTCGCCGCGCAGACCGCGCTCTACCGCAGTCTGGTCGCCGGCCGGCGGGTCCTCGTCGTACTCGACAACGCCCGCGACGCCGCCCAGGTCCGTCCCCTGCTGCCCGGCGCACCCGGCTGCGCGACGGTGGTGACCAGTCGGAACCAGCTCGGCGGCCTGGTCGCGATCGACGGTGCCCGGGCCGTGACGCTCGATCTGTTCACCGTCGCCGAGGCCCGCCGCTTCCTGGCCCGACGGCTGGGTGCGGACCGGGTGGTGGACCAGCCGGCCGCCGTCGACGAGCTGGTGACCCGGTGCGCGCGGCTGCCGCTGGCGCTGGCGGTGGTGGCCGCCCGCGCCGCCGCACACCGCGACTTCCGCCTCGCCGATCTGGCCGCCGAGCTGCGCACGGCCGGGGGCAGCCTCGACCCGTTCGACGGCGGCGAGCCGGCCGCGGACGTCCGGGCGGTCTTCTCCTGGTCGTACCGGGCACTCAGCCCGAACGCCGCGCGGCTGTTCCGGCTGGTCGGGCTGCATCCCGGACCCGATCTGGGTACGCCGGCCGTGGCCGCGATGGCGGGCCTGCCCCCGACGGCGGTACGGCGGCCGTTGACCGAACTCGCGCGGGCGCACCTGCTCACCGAGCGGTCGCCGGGGCGCTACGTCCTACACGACCTGCTGCGGGCGTACGCCGCCGAGCAGGCTGCGGTCGAGGAGGCCGCCCCGGATCGGCGGGCGGCGGCGAACCGGCTGCTCGACCACTATCTGCACACCGCGTACGCCGCCGACCGGCTGCTCTATCCGCACCGGGATCCGATCGTGCTGGTCGAGCCCGTTCCCGGTGCCGGGCCGGCGCCGCCCGGCGACCGGGCCGAGGCGATGACGTGGCTGGGCGGGGAGCACCAGGTCCTGCACGCGCTGGTCGACTGGGCGGCCCGGACCGGGTTCGACCGGCACACCTGGGAGCTGGCCTGGAGTCTGACCAGCTTCTTCAACCTGCGCGGGTACTGGCACGACCAGGTCGCCGTGCAACGTACCGCGCTGGACGCGGCGCGCCGGATCGGTGACGAGGCGGCGCAGGCACACGTACACCGGAATCTTGGTCGTGCCCACACCCAGCTCGGCCAGCTCGACCAGGCCCGCGCCCAGCTCGCCCTGGCCTCGGAGCTGTTCGTCGCGGTCGGTGACCGCGCCAACCAGGCGCAGACGCGGGTGAACATCGCCCGGATCCTGGAGCAGCAGGGTCGGGACATGGAGGCGCTGCACCACGACCAACGCTCACTCGACCTGTACCGGGACGCGGGCCACCTCACCGGACAGGCCCGCGCGTTGAACAACATCGCCTGCATGCTGACCCGCCTCGGCGATCACGACCAGGCCCGCGACCTGTGCCGGCAGGCCCTCCGGCTGAACGAGGAGATCGGCAACCGGCACGGGGCGGCCACGAACTGGCAGAGCCTCGGCTACCTGGAGTACGCCGCCGGCGCGTACCGGGACGCGACCACCGCCTGCCGGCGGGCGCTCGACCTCTTCGGCGACGTCGGTGACCGGGCCGGCGAGGCCGAGACGCTGACCTGCCTCGGCGAGGCCCTCCAGGCCCGGGGTGCGGTCCGCGCCGCGCACGAGACCTGGCAGCGCGCGCTCACCCTGCTGGACGAGATGGGCCACCCGGACGCCGACCGGGTCCGCCGGTACCTGTTCGACCAGCGGCAGCCCGCCGTCCAGCACGCGCGCCCCTGGGTTCGCTAGCCGCCTGTTCCGCCGGGCAGCAACGACCGATGGCCGGTCGGCACCCGCGGGTGCCGGCCGGCCATCGGTGATCCAGGGACATCGGGGCCGGTCAGGTGGCACAGATCGCCTGGGCGACGATGAAGTCCCAGTCCTGGCTGACCGGGGTGTTCTCCACCGCGAACGCCTCGACGTTGTCGAGGGCGTTGGACGGGTACACCACCTGCAGCGACACCCCGCCGGGCGCGGCGTCGGAGATCGCCGCACCCGCGCCGTGCACGCGCGTGCCGGCCGGGCACCGCGCGAACGCGATCTTCTCCGACTCGGAGTCGCCCTGGGTCGACGCGGTGGTGACCACCTGGTAGCCGGCGGGCCGGTTCACGCAGACCGCGTACGCGTCGACGGTCCAGTTACCGGAGTAGCCGTCCGCGTCCTCGTGCGCGCTGGCCCGGAAGATGTCACCGGTGCCGGAGGCACGGGCCACCTGCAACGCGACGTCCCGGCCCGGGTTGACGATCCGGGCACCGCCGCCGATGGCCCGCCTGGTGCCGCAGCCGGCCCGCGCCTCCAACTCGACCGGCGACGAGGTCGCCGGGTTCCGGGTCGTCACCAGGCCGTACCCGGCGAGGCCGGACGGGCTGGCGCAGATGGCGTACGCCTGCACCCACCAGTCACCGGTCATCGCCGCCGTGGTCTCCGAACCCGTGACCACGAAGCCGTCCCGGGTCCCGTCGGTGCGGTGCTCCGGTCGCAGTTCGACCAGCGTCACCTTGGCACTGTCCGCGGCGGCCACCGAGAAGGCCCATCCCCCGCCGCCGGTCACCCACTTGCCCGCCGGGCACTCGGCCCGCACGGTGTGGGTCTGCTGCGAGTCGATCGACGAGAGCGGCGAGGTCACCTTCTCGATGCCGGTCACCGCGGCGGCCGGGGCGGCGCCCACGAGTTGGATGCCGACCTGGGCCGCCAGCACCATCGCGGCAACACTGGCCAGAGCGAACCAGCGATGTGTTCGGTTCATCGTGAATCCCCTTTCGATCCGGGCCATCGGTCGGCCCGGCAACTGCTGACCACAGTCGCGGGCGGGGTTTCGGCGACGTTTCGGTGGCGATGAAATCGCCGCGCCGATGGCGTCGACGCGGCTCCTTCGACCGATCACCGGTAGGGAGTCCGTTCAGCCGGACTCCCCCGGGTCGTCGGCCAGGGGGCGCAGTTCGAGATGGTGGATGCCCGGCATCGGCAACTCCAACTCGACCGTCAGCTCACCGCCGACGGGTTCGACGTACCGGGGCTCCGCCTCGGCGAGCCGGTCCGCCTCGGCCAGCGCCCGCCACTGTGCCTCGTCCGGCCAGTCCGCGCCGCCGCCGAGTTCCCGCCACCGGGCGGCGACGTTGGAGTGACCGGCGTCCACCCGCCACTGCCGCAGCTCGTACCGCTGGCCGGGCAGGCCGGTGACCCGGACGGCCACCCGCCGGTCGAGTTCCGGAGCACCGTCGACCCGGGAGTGGTCCAGGGTGCCGTTCCAGCACAGGACGCCGACCGTGCCGTCGGCGGTACGGGCCGCCCATGCCTCGACCAGGCTCCGGGCGCCGTCGCCGACTCCGGTCACCGGCAGTTCGGTGTCACCGAGCCGTTGCGCCAGCGCCAACGCCCAGAACTTGGGCTTGGCGAGGTTGCCGACGGTCAGCAGGCCGAAGCCGCCATGCAGCAGCCGGGGCGGCCGGCCCAACTCCTCGAAGTGGTCGGAGGCGACCCACGGGGCCAGCGCGTCGATCCGGCGCGACGCCGAGCGCATGCCCCGGAGCAGGAACGTCGCGGCGAAGACCGTGTCGTTGACGTCGCTGCCGTGGGTCGCCGTGACCCCCCACTCGGTCCAGAGCAGCGGCAGATCGGGCCGGCCGTGCGCGGCGGCGAGCGGACGCAGGTCGAGCGGCGGGCTGCCGTAGACGTGGGTGGAGAGGAAGTCGACCGGCGCGTCGACGGCGAGCTGGGCGTCGATCCAACCGACCGCCGCGCTCGCCGGGCCGCCGACCCGGATCTCGGGATCGACCTGCTTCACCGCCGCCGCCGTCGCCCGGTAGAGCTGCCAGTACTCCTCGGGTGAGCCGGCCCAGAAGACCGAGAGGTTGGCCTCGTTCCAGACCTCGAAGAACCAGTGCACGACCTCGGTGCGGCCGTACCGGTCGACGAGGTGGGTCACGGTGGCGCGGACCAGGTCCGCCCAACGGTCCCAGTTCTTCGGCGGGGAGATCACCGCCTGGTAGGCGAAGACCGTACGGGACGGGTCCCGGGCGAGGTCGCGGGGCATGTACCCCAACTCGACGACCGGACGCATGCCCAGTTCCAGCACGGTGTCGTAGACCCGGTCGAGCCGGCTGAAGTCGTACCGGGGTTCGCCGTCCACCTCCCGGTAGATCCCGAGGTCGTCGCCGAGGATCGCGTGCGCCCGTACCGATTCGACACCGAGTTCGTCGTGCGCCCGGCGCAGCGCCTCGCGCAGTTCGGTCCCGATCGGCCGGCCACCGCTCAGGTCGGCGCAGAGCAGGTGGCTGAGGTGTTCCGAGCCGACCATCGCCCGCCAGGGCCGGTGCAGGGGTCCGGTGTCGCCGTCGGCCGCCACCGTCACCCGTACGGCGGGCAGCGCGGCACCCGGTTCGCCGGCCACCGAACCGCCGGGGACCGGTGGGCAGAGTGGACCCATCGCGTTGACGGTGGCGAGCGGCGCCACCGAGTACCAGTACTCCCGACCGGGTTCCCCGGTGGTGTCGGCGTACGGCGGGTGCGGCACCGCCAGCACGTCCCCGCCGCCGTGGTCCACGACCTCGTACGGGCCGGTCGCGACGGTGGCGCGGTGCACGGCGTACCCGATCGCCCCGGGCACCGGATCCCAGTCGACGGTGGTCTGGCCCCGGCCGGCGACAGCGGTGAGCCCGGTCACCGGGGACAGGTCGGCGGCGACCACCTCTCCGGACGCCCGGTCCTGGGCGCCGCCGGTGCCCATCAGCTCGACCCAGCGCTGCCGCGCCTGCTCTGCGAGGTCTCCCACGCTCATCGTCCCTCCCGGGTGGTCGTCGGTGCGGTGGCCGGCTCGCGCCCGATCGGCAGCTCCTGCCGGGCGGGCACGTTGAAGGTCTCCATCGCCAGCAACGGCCGGATCGCCCGCTCGAACTGGGGCGTGACGAACGCCTTCCGGACGTCGTCACCGGCCAGATCGTTACCGAGCGCCCCCATGATCATTCCCTGGTCGAGGGCGAGGTACCGGCGGGCGACGGTGCCGCTGCCGACCGCGACCGCGTCGTAGAAGCCGCCGCTGCCGTAGACGTCGAAGTCGGCGCGGAGTCGGGCCAGGTTCCGTACCGCCTCGCGGGGGGCGTAGCGCAGCGCCAGGAAGACCGCGTGCGGGGTCACCACCCCGTCGCCGTACGACGGCTGCGGACCGGCCGGGCGGCACTCGCCGAACCCGGCGTCGTAGTTGGCGCGTTCCACGTCGGAGGCGTAGCCGAGGGTGTCCATCCCCATCGCGTCCACGCCCCACTCCCGGTACCCGCCGAACGGGTCGGAGGCGGGCGAGAAGCCCCAGTAGCCGTACCGGGCGTCGGTCATCCCGTGCGCGATCTGACCGGCGACGGTGGCCGGGTGGTTACGTCCCCAACTGCGCAGCCCCCAGCGGTCCTCGGGGACGAACAGGTCCGGCATCAGCGCCTCGAACATGTCCCCGCCCCAGCTCGGCACGAACTGGATGCCCTGGTATCGGTACGCGCCCTCGAAGACCGGTACGCCGAGGTGGGAGGTGTGGAAGCCGACCGGCTTCTGCTCGGCCCAGGACCAGTCGCAGGAGTCCGGCAGGGTGCGCCAGGTCGCGAAGTAGTGCTCCGGCGGAATCTGCCCGAAGGCGATGCCGAGGTAGCTGGCGATCCGTGGCTCGGTGACGGTGATGTCGTAGTGGTTGCAGGTGTACCAGACGTCGGGCCCCCGGTCGCGGTAGTTGCCCAGCACCGAGCAGCCGGGCGGGGCGGTGTCCCAGAACCCGCCCCGGATCAGGCCGGGCAGGCCGGCACCCTTGGCGTCCGGGTTGTAGAAAAAGCCGAAGTCCATCGGTGCGAGCACCGCATCGACCTCGCGGCGCAGCTCCGGCAGGGCGCTGCGGGCCACCAGCAGACCGGCGGCGAGCCATCCGTTGTCCACGCTGGACAGGAACGGGGTGACCGGGTTGCCGTCCTCCGGCCAAACGGTCAGCACGTCGCCGCTGCGCGGGTCGTACCAGTTGTAGTACATGCCGGAGTCGGCGTGCATCCGCAGCCGGGCCAGCGTCGCCAGGGTGGCCGCGGCCCGCTTCGTCGCCTCCCGGGTCGAGATGAGCCGCAGGTCGCGGGCGACCACCGTGGACCAGAGGTAACCGCCGATGTTGGTCGGTGAGGTGTAGGTGGAGCGGGTCTCGGCGGCGAGGTCACCGCCGATGTTGTCGGCCGGCAGGCCGGTGCCCGGGTCGACCATGGCGGCCATCGACCGCCAGGTGTCGACGGCGTAGCCGCGCAGCGCGCGCCGGTCGGCGTCGCCGCCGACGGCCGGGCTGTCGTCGCCGGGCGGCGCGGCGGTGGCCGGGACGGTGCCGGGCAGCAGCAGGGCGAGGGCGAGGACGGGTACGAGCAGACGTCGCATGACTCTCCTACGGGGGTCCGGTGTCGCGTGACTTCAGTCCGATCGCGTTGCTTCAGTCCGATCGCTTTGCTTCGGTCCGGTCGCTTTGCTTCGGTCCGGTCGCTTTACTTCAGTTCGGTCGGGCGGCCTATTTCAGTCCGGTCGTGGCGATGCCCCGGAGGAAGTGCCGTTGCAGCACGAGGAAGACCACCAGTGCGGGCAGCACGACGACGACCGCACCGGCGAGCAGCAGGCCGAAATCGATCCGGCCCTGCCCGACGCTGTAGAGCGCGAGCGCCACCGGCAGGGTGTACCGCTCCTCCGTGGTCGCCACGACGAGGGGCCAGAGGAAGTTGTTCCAGGTCGACAGGAAGGTGAGGATGCCGAGCGTGGCCAGCGCCGGGCGGCACAGCGGCAGCACCACCCGCCAGAAGATCCGGAACTCGCCGGCCCCGTCGACCCGGGCCGCCTCGATCAGGTCGTCCGGAATGGAGAGCAGGTACTGCCGCATCAGGAAGACACCGAACGGCCCGGCGAGGAACGGCAGGACCAGCCCGGCGTACGTGTTGACCAGTCCCATGTTGCTGACCAGCACGAACTGTGGCACGAAGGTGACCATCCCGGGCACCATCAGCGTGCCGAGCACCAGCAGGAACAGGGCCCGCCGGCCGGGAAAGCGGAGCTTCGCCAGGGCGTAGCCGAGCAGCGAGCAGAAGAAGAGGTTGCCGGCGGTCACCAGGATCGCCACCAGCGCCGAGTTGGCGAAGAACCGGGGAAAGTCGAGCCGGTCGAAGAGTTCCCGGTAGTTGGCCAGGGTGAACGTTTCCGGCAGCCAGGTCGCCGGCACCTGCCGGATCTCCGGCTCGGGTTTCAGCGAGGAGAGCAGCATCCACAGGAACGGCCCGACGACGGCGAGCAGCCCGGCCACGAGTACGGCGTAGAGCACCGCCCGGGCGATCCGGTCGCGCCCACGCAGTGGAGTCTGGAGGGTGGTCATGGCGGATCAGTCCCTCGAACGGAGTAGCCGGAACTGGAGTACGGAGAGCGCGACGATCGAGACGAAGAGCACGTAGCTCGCCGCCGCCGCGTAGCCGTAGTTGCCGAAGCCGAACTGGTTGTAGATGTGGTACGAGACCGAGAGCGTGGACGACAACGGGCCGCCCCGGGTCATCACGAACGGCTCCTCGAAGAGCTGGAGGTAGCCGATGCCGGTGACCACCGCGCCGAAGAGCAGCGTGGGGCGGAGCAGCGGCAGGGTGACGTACCGGAACTGGTCCCATCGGCTGGCCCCGTCGAGGCGGGCGGCCTCGTACAGGTCGGCCGGGATGGTTTGCAGACCGGCCAGGAAGACCACCATCAGGAAGCCGAAGTTGCGCCAGGCCGCCATCACGGTGATCGACGGCAGTGCCAGCCCGCTGTCGCCGAGCCAGTTCGGGCCGTCGACGCCGACCAGCCGCAGCAGGGCGTTGACCAGTCCGGCCTCCGGGTCGAGCACCAGCCGCCAGACCACCGCGATCGCCACGATGCTGGTCACCACCGGCAGGTAGAAGCCGACCCGGAACAGCCCGCGCAGCCGGATCAGCCCCGAGTTGAGCGCACTGGCGGCGGCGAGCCCGAGCACCATCGTCAACGGCACCCCGACCAGTACGAAGACTCCGGTGTTGAGCGCGGCCCGCAGGAACAGGTCGTCACTGAAGAGCCGGACGTAGTTCGCCAGGCCGACGAAGTCGACGCTCAGCGGCGTACGCAGATCGGTCGAGCGCAGGTCGGTCAGGCTCATCACCAGCGACGCGACCACCGGAATCGCCAGGAAGAGCCCGAACAGCACGGTGAACGGTGCGGCGAAGGCCCAGCCGGTCAACGCCCGACGTCGGCGCTGGCCCCGGGCAGTCGTCGCCGTGGCCGTCCTGCCGGTCTGGGACCTGCCGGTCGGCGCGGCCGGTCCCGTTCCCGGCGTCGTCACGGGAGCCGTCGCCATCGTCAGCCCCCGGTGCCGACGCTGCCGGCCCGCTCCTGCATCGCCTTGACCGCCGCACCCGGGTCCGTGCCGGACTTCGCCACCCGCTCCACCTCGGCGTCGATCACGGCCGCGATCTGCTCCCAGGTGGCCATCGGCGGCGGCGACTTGGCATCCTTGAGCTGCTCACCGAAGGCGGACAGGAACGGGTCACCGGCCAGGCCCGGGTCCTGCCAGCTCTGCTGCACCGCCGGCAGGTCCTTGACGGTCTGGTACCACTTGACCTGCACCTGCGGCCGGCTGAGCCAGGAGACGAACTTCCAGGCGCCGTCGCGGTTCTTCGCGTCCTTGAATACGGCGAGGTCGCTGCCGCCGATGAACGAGGTCGCCGACTTGCGGCGCGGCATCGGCAGTACGCCGAACTTCTCGGTGAAGCCGGCGCCGCCCTGTTCGGCGAGGAGCCCGATGTGCCAGGGGCCGGAAATGAACGCAGCGGTCTTGCCGTCGACGAAGCTCTGCTCCAGCGAGCCCTGTAGGCCGAGGTCGATGGTGGTGGAGAGCTTGTCGGCAAAGAACGACCGGTAGTACGCGGCTGCCTCGGTCAGCTCCGGGGTGTCCAGGGTGAGCCGGTCGCCGTCGACCAGGTTGGCCCCGTTGGACCAGGCGAACGGCAGGAACGACTGCCAGCTTCCGGTGCCACCCGGCTGGAGGTAGAGGCCCGACTCGGCGCCGGCCTTCTGCTTCATTGCCGTGGCGAAGGCGGTCAGCTCCTCCCAACTGCGTGGCAGTTCGGTGATGCCGGCCCGCTGGGCGAGGTCCTTGCGGTAGAAGATCAGCCGGGTCTCGACGTACCAGGGGACGCCGTAGGAGGTGCCGTCCACGACGGTGGTGTCCCAGGCGCCGGGGAAGAAGCTGGCCTTGTCGACCAGGTCGGTCGGGGTGGGATCGAGCGTTCCGGTCTTGGCGAACTCGCCCATCCAGGTGGTGCCGACCATCGACACGTCCGGGGTCTGCTTGCCGGCGATGGCGCTGGCGATCTTCTGGTGCGCGGCGTCCCACGGCACCGCCGTCACGGTCACCTTCGCGTCGGGGTTCTCGGCCATGAAGTCCTGGGCGAAGGCGCCGAGCTTCTCGCCCTCGGTACCCATGGCCCAGACGGTGATCTCGCCGGTGGCCTTGCCGTCGCTGACGGACCGGGCCTCGTCCTGGCCGCCGCCCGAGTCCCGGCCGCAGCCGGCGAGCGCGATCAGTGTCGCGGCCGTGACCGCCACGGCGAGCCGCCGTTGGCTTCTCATCTCGTACCTCCGGGGGGGTGGTTGCGGGTGGTGGGGGTGTCGTCTCAGGAGTCCGGGCAGCCGCAGCTGCGCCGGACGACGAGGCGGGTGGGCAGGACCCGGCGTCGGGCCGGGACGGGCGTGGCGTCCGTGGTTCGTTCGGTGATCCGCTGGTGCAGCCAGCGGGCGGCGACGGCGCCGAGGTCGCGCATCGGCTGCCGGACGGTGGTCAGGCCGGTGAACCGGGCGGCGAGCACGTCGTCCCAACCGGTCACCGCCAGATCCTCGGGTACGCGCAGCCCGGCGGCCTCGGCGGCGAGCCGCGCGCCGAGCGCCACCTCGTCGTTGGCGCAGACGATGGCGTCGGGACGATCGGGTCCGGCGAGCAGTTCGGTGGCGGTGGCCTCGCCGGCCGCCACGTCGAGCGCACACCGCACCGACGCCGGTTCGGGCAGCCCGGCGGTGCGCAGGCCGGTACGGAGCCCGGCGAACCGACCGGCGACGTCATAGGAGCGGTCCGGGTCGCCGAGGAAGGTGAGCCGCCGGTGGCCGTGCGCGGCGAGGTGCGCGGCGAGTTCGGCGGCGGTCCGGTCGTTGCGGGTCCGGATCGTGTCGACGCCCTTGACCGGCTGGCGGGCCAGCAGCACCACGGGCGGCCCGGTGGCGGCGATGTCGCTCACCACGTCGTCCGGCACCGTGTTGCCCATGATCGCCATGCCGTCGACCCGGCGGGCGAGGTCGAGCACCGCCCCGGTGGCGTCGCGACGCCCGGAGGTGGCCAGGATCAGCACGCTGCGGCCGAGTTCGGAGGCGATCTCCTCGTAGCCCAGGACCACTTCGGCGTAGTAGGGGCCGACCAGGTCCGGGAAGACGATCCCGTTGGCCGCGTGCCGGCCCTCGGCAAGGGACCGGCCGAGCTGGTTCGGGGTGAAGTTCAGCTCCTCGACCGCCGCCCTGACCCGGGCCCGGGTCGCCTCGGTGACGAGGCTGGAGTCGCGCAGCGCGCGGGAGACCGTCGCGATGGAGACGCCGGCGTGCCGGGCCACCTCGTAGATGGTGACCGACTTTGGCTTTGAAAGCGCTTTCATTGCCACGACGGCGGCGTTACCCACGCCGGATCGACCACAAACGATGGCGATCCCGCTTTTCTTCATCCGCGTCTTCGGGCATCCGACCACGGGGCAGCCGCGCGCGAGATCGAACAGTTCGATCCGTGGAGTCGGGACCGGCCAGTACGGCGGGCAGCCGTACTGGCCGGTCCCGATCCGGGTCTGACCCGGAGGTCGTCGCCCGGTGATCCGGCGCCGGGTGGTTACGGCTTGTCGGCGATGAGTACCTCGGTGGTGAGGAACAGCGCGGCGATCGAGGCGGCGTTCTGCAACGCCGAACGGGTCACCTTGGCCGGTTCGACGATGCCGGCCTTGATCATGTCGACGTACTCGCCCGTGCTGGCGTTGAGGCCGTGACCGGGGGCGAGTGAGCTGACCTTCGCCACCACCACGGCACCCTCAAGGCCGGCGTTGTCCGCGATCTGCCGCAGCGGCGCGGTCAGCGCGAGGCGCACGATGTTCGCACCGGTGGCCTCGTCATCGACGAGGTCGAGCTTGTCGAAGGCCGTGACGGCAGCGTTGGCCAGGGCCACGCCACCCCCGGGCAGGAGGCCCTCCTCGATGGCGGCCCGGGCGTTGCGGACGGCATCCTCGATGCGGTGCTTGCGCTCCTTGAGTTCCACTTCGGTCGCCGCGCCGACCTTGATCACCGCGATGCCGCCGGCCAGCTTGGCCAGCCGCTCCTGTAGCTTCTCCCGGTCGTAGTCGGAGTCGCTCTTGTCGATCTCGGTACGGAGCTGGGCGACCCGGCCGGCGATCTGCTCCGCGCCACCGGCGCCGTCGACGATGGTGGTCTCGTCCTTGGTGGCGACCACCCTGCGGGCCCGGCCGAGCATGTCGAGGGTGACGTTCTCCAGCGTGAGACCCACCGCGCTGCTGACGACCTGAGCGTCGGTGAGGACGGCGAGATCGGCCAGCATGGCCGTACGGCGGTCACCGAAGCCGGGCGCCTTGACGGCCAGCGACGTGAACGTGCCACGGACCTGGTTGACGATCAGGGTGGCGAGGGCCTCTGCCTCGACGTCCTCGGCGATGATCACCAGCGGCTTGCTCGCCTGACTGACCTTCTCCAGGATCGGGAGCAGGTCGGTCAGGTTTGAGATCTTGTTCTCGACGAGCAGGAGGTACGGATCGTCGAGGACCGTTTCCAGCCGTTCGGTGTCGGTGGCGAAGTACGGCGAGATGTAGCCCTTGTCGAAGCGCATTCCCTCGGTGAGCTCGAGCTCCAGACCGAAGGCGTTGCTCTCCTCGACGGTGACGACGCCTTCCTTACCGACCTTGTCCATCGCCTCCGCGATGAGTTCACCGACACTGGAGTCGCCGGCGGAGATGGACGCCGTGGCCGCGATCTGTTCCCTGGTCTCGACCTCCTGGGCCTGGCCGCGCAGCGCCTCGGTCACCGCGGCCACGGCCTGCTCGATGCCCCGCTTGAGCGCGATCGGGTTCGCCCCGGCGGCGACGTTGCGCAGCCCCTCGCGCACCAGGGCCTGGGCCAGGACGGTGGCGGTCGTGGTGCCGTCGCCGGCCACGTCGTCGGTCTTCTTGGCGACCTCCTTGACCAGTTCGGCACCGAGCTTCTCGTACGGGTCGTCGAGTTCGATCTCCTTGGCGATGCTGACACCGTCGTTGGTGATCGTGGGCGTGCCCCACTTGCTGTCCAGTACGACGTTGCGGCCCCTCGGGCCGAGCGTCACCTTCACCGTGTCGGCGAGGACGTTCATGCCACGCTCGAGCCCACGACGGGCGTCTTCACCGAACACGATCAATTTGGCCATCTGCGTCGTCCTCTATTCGTCGTGCCGGTGATCAGCACCGTTCGGACCGACCTGCGATGACGTACGCGTACGCCCCACCAGAGGGCTCATCCCATTCGGCTGGCACTCGCGCTAGGCGAGTGCTAACTACGGTGTAGCACCCGCCGCCGGAGAGTGCAAGAAAACGAAGATCATCCGTCCCGTCCTCCGCGCCCGGCGGCCCGTCGCCCCGGGGACCTGCCCCGATCGCGCCAGAAGTGCTATACATAGACGAAGCTCGATGAGACCGAGGTCGTGCCCACCGCCCCACCTGGATCGCACCCTCGGCCGGTACCTCGCGATCAGCCCGGTACCTCGTGATCATCTGACCGGACAGGACGGCCATGAAACAGACCACGCGCAGCGGCGCGATCCCTGTCGGGCTCGTGGCGATCCTGCTCGTCAGCGCCGGCCCGGCCCACGCCCACAGCACCGGGTCACCGAACACCGGGGCTCGCACGACCGCGGCCCAGACCGCAGCGCGGGCAGCCGAGGCCGGCAGCACCGCCCACGACACCCGGGGCGGTCCCCCGACGAGCGCGGCCGCGATCGTCCCGATCACGTTGACCGGCGCCAGTGCCACCAGCACCAGCAGCGACGTCACGATCGTCGGCGGCGCCATCACGATCACCGCACCCGGCGAGTACGAGATCACCGGCACCCTTAACGACGGTTACCTGAACGTCGACACCCCGGACCCCGGGGTCGTACGGCTGATCCTCAACGGCGCGTCCCTCGCCAACTCCACCAACTCCCCGCTCCAGGTCGCCGACGCGGAGGAGGTCGTCGTCGTACTGGCCGACGGCTCCAGCAACCGGCTGTCGGACGCGACCCGGTACGTCTACCCCGACCCGGAGACGGACGAGCCGAACGCCGCCCTGTTCAGCAAGGTCGACCTGACCATCACCGGAAACGGGTCCCTGGCCGTACGCGGTAACGCCAACGACGGCATCGCCAGCAAGGACGGCCTGGTCATCGACGCGGGCACGATCGTGGTGGACGCGGTCGACGACGGCATCCGGGGCAAGGACCAGCTGCGGGTCGACGGTGGCAACGTCACCGTGACGGCCGGCGGTGACGGCCTCAAGTCAGACGACACCGAAGCCCCCAACGGCGCGGTGTCGATCACGAACGGTTCGGTGCGGGTCGGCGCGGGCGACGACGCCATCCACGGCGAGAACGCGCTGGACATCTCGGGCGGCACCGTCACCGTCACCAACTCCTTCGAGGCCCTGGAGGCCCTGCGGGTCACGATCAGCGGCGGCACCGTCAACGTCACGGCGAGCGACGACGCGATCAACGCCGTCCAGGAGGGGATCGACGAGTTCGCCGTGGCCCCGAACGCCTCGATCGTGGTCAGCGGCGGCACCGTGCTGGTCAACTCCAGCATCGACGGCTTCGACTCCAACGGCTCGGTCACGTTCTCCGGCGGAACCGTCGTGGTCAACGGCCCGGTCAGCGGCAGTCCCGGTGAGGGTGCGATCGACTCCAACGGCCCGGTCCGGTTCAACGGCGGCACCGTCTTCGCCGCCGGTTCGACGTCGATGGCGGTGATGTCCGTGCCGCCGACCTCCGGCCAGGGCTGGGCCGCCCCCAGATTCAGTGCCAACCAGAGCGCCAACTCGATAGTCCATCTCGTCTCCAACGGCCAGGTACTCGTCTCGTACCGGGCACCGAAGGCGTTCCGGGAGATGGTCTTCTCCTCGAACCGGGTCACCAACGGCCAGAGCTACGAGGTCTACCGGGGCGGCAGCATCAGCGGAACGATCCTCGGTGGCATGTCGACCAGCGGCAGCATCTCCGGCGCGACCCGGGTCATGACCGTCCAGGCCGGTACGTACAGCGGCGGCCTGGTCGGCTGGCCTCCGCCGACCGGTGGCCCCACGCCGCCGCCGACCGGCCCGACCTCACCCCCGCCCACCGGACCTGCGCCCACCGGCGCACCGGCCCGGGGCTGTACGGCGACGTACACGGTCACCAGCCAGTGGTCCGGAGGCTTCCAGGGCGACGTCAGGATCGTGGCCGGCTCGTCGGCAATCAGCGGCTGGCGGGTGACCTGGACGTTCGCCAACGGTCAGACCGTCAGCCAGACCTGGAACGCGACCCTGACCACCAGCGGCTCGACGGTGACCGCCGGCAACGTGTCCCACAACGGCACGCTCGGCGCCGGCGCCAGCACCACCTTCGGCTTCCTCGGATCGTGGAACGGCACCAACACCGCACCCACCACCCTGACCTGCACCGCGTCCTGACGGACGCCCAGGTACGGCTTGACCAGCCGCCCTGGAGCTGATCGCGCGCCGGACCGCGTAGCCGCGGTCACCGGCGCACGGTCAGTGTCGCCCGCGCCGGGTTCCGACCCGGCTTCCGGAGGAGAAGGCCGCCGCGCCACGGGATGCCGCCGGGGCTTCGCCGCCTGCGCCGCCCTGGCCGCCCGAACGACCCGACGCGCCGCCGGCACCCGACGAGGCGGTTCCACGCCCGCCGCGTCCGCCACGGCCGCCCGCCGCCGCGGTCGCGGTACGCCGCTCGCCGGTCGCGGCACGCCGGTCACCGGTCGCCGCGTGACGCTCGCCGGTCGTGCCGCCACGACCCCCGGTCGTGGACCGCCGGCCACCGGCGGCGCGACCCGTCCCGGCGCGGCCACGCCCGTCGGTCGCGGGCGGCGTCGTCAACACCGGAGGTGCGGTGAAGGTGCGCTCGCCCGGAGCGAGTTCGGCGAGCAGCGAGTCACCGGGGCGCAACGGAGTGATCTTCGGGTTGATCCCCGCCTGCCTGGTCAGATCGCGTACGTCGGCCACCTGGTCGTCGGTCATCAGGGTGACGACGATGCCACTCGCGCCGGCCCGCGCGGTCCGCCCCGACCGGTGCAGGTAGGCCTTGTGCTCGGCCGGTGGGTCGGCGTGGATCACCAGCGCCACGTCGTCGACGTGGATTCCCCGTGCGGCGATGTCGGTCGCGACCAGCGTGCCGGCGTGACCGGACGAGAACGCCGCCAGGTTCCGGGTCCGGACGTTCTGCGCCAGGTTGCCGTGCAGTTCGACCGCGGGTACGCCGGAGGCGACCAGTTGGCTGGTCAGCTTCTTCGCACCCCGCTTGGTACGGGTGAACACCAGCGCCCGGCCGGGGGCGGCGGCCAGGTCGATCAGCACCGGCAGCCGGTCGTCGGGGCGTACCCGGAGCACGTGGTGGGTCATCGCGGCGGGCGGGGACGCCGCCGAGTCGACGCTGTGCGTGACCGGCTTGCTGAGGTAGCGACGTACCAGGACGTCGACACCGGAGTCGAGGGTCGCCGAGAAGAGCAGCCGCTGGGAGTCGGCCGGGGTCCGGTCGAGCAGCCGCTTGACCACGGGCAGGAAGCCCAGGTCGGCCATGTGGTCGGCCTCGTCGAGCACCGTGATCTCGATCGCGTCGAGCACGGCGTGGCCGGTCGACACGTGGTCGGCGAGCCGCCCCGGGCAGGCGATCAGGATGTCGACCCCGGCCCGCAGCGCGCTCACCTGTGGCCGGGCGCTCACCCCGCCGAAGACGGTCAGGGTACGCAGGGACAGCTCGGCGGCCAGCGGCGCGATCGTCGCCTCGATCTGGGTGGCCAGTTCCCGGGTGGGCGCCAGGATCAGCGCGCGCGGCCGACCGGGTCGGCGCGACGTCGGCGGGGTGGCCGCGAGCCGGGCGAGCACCGGAAGGGCGAACGCGTACGTCTTGCCCGAGCCGGTCCGGCCACGGCCGAGCAGGTCACGCCCGGCCAGCGCGTCCGGGAGCGTCGCGGCCTGGATCGGGAACGGCGCGTTGATGCCGACCCGGCCGAGCGCGGCGACGAGCGCGGCGGGTACGCCGAGATCGGCGAAACTGGCCACCGTCTGGTCCCCGGCCGCAGCCTGGTCCCCGGCCACCGGCTGGGTGGCGGAACCGTTCACCGGCGCGGTGGCGGAAGTGGTGGATGGGACAGAAGTCGTCTTGCGGGGGCGGCGTGCCGCCATCGGGTCTCCGAACCTGGAAGGGGTCGGTCCGTATCCGGCGCTGACCGTTCGGTCGCGGGCGCGGGGAGGCCGACATCAAACGCAGGCCGTGACCGGAGCCAGGGGCTGCGGAACCAAGTCTACCCGCACCCGATCTCCGCCCGTGCACCATAGTCAACCAACGGTTCGGGGTACGCTGGCGGCGCGATCGGAACCGAGGGTGTCCCGGCCACGGCCGGATCCAGCCCGGTCGCTTTCCGCCCCCGTTCGCGTCTGCCGGAGGGTGAGCGGCGCATCCGCGCAAATCCCTGAAGCAGACGCAGCCCTGGAGCAGATCTTGACCCATGTCACGGCGCCGCACTCGAACCTCTTCGTCGACCCTTCGAAGGTGGACCCGAACGAGGAAGAGCGGCCGACCACCGACGTGAGCCGGGCCGCCATGAGCCGACTCCGTACCCCGTTCGAGGTCGACAACACCGACCGGGAGACCCAACGGGGCGAATAGCGCCCACCGGTAGCCCTTTCCGGCGCCTGCCGACGGCGGCGCCGATCCGGCTCGGCCCGGCGGCCGGAGCAGCAGCACGAGCCGCCGGGCCCCGGTACGCGTACCTCGACCGGAGCCGGTCGGCCTACGGCAGGCGCACCTCGGCCGGGACCGATCAGCGAGGTCAGGTTGGCCGGAGGAGTCCCTGCTGCTCGTAGTAGCACAGCGACCGCTCGCTGACCCCGGTCCGCCGGGAGAACTCCCCGATCCGCATCTGACCTCCGAAATGACAAGCTGGCTCTGACACCGGTGTCAAGGTCTAACTTAGCCGGCATGACGACGCGATCGATCAAGGGCGATCCGGCCCCCGTGACGGTGCTCGGCCTGGGCCCGATGGGGCAGGCGCTGGCCGCCGCCTTCCTGGCCGGCGGACACGACACGACGGTGTGGAACCGGACCGCCGCCCGAGCCGAGATTCTCGCCACCCGTGGCGCGACGGCCGCGGCGACCCCGGCCGACGCGGCCGGCGCCAGCCCGCTGGTGGTCGTCTGCGTCCGCGACTACGCCGCCGTACGCGCGATCCTGGCCGACGCCGGAGACGCACTGAAGGGTCGAACCCTGGTCAACCTCACCGCCGACGCCCCGGACCGGGCTCGCGAGTTGGCGGACTGGGCCGCCGAACGGGGTGTCGACTACCTGGACGGGTCCATCATGAGTCCGGTCGAGACGATCGGCGGTCCCCAGGCGGTGGTGCTGTACAGCGGGCCGGAGCCGGTCTACCAGGCGCACCGGTCGAGCCTGGCGAGCCTCGGCGGCACCCCCAGCTACCTCGGCGCGGACCCCGGGCGGGCGGCGGCGTACGACGTGGCCCTGCTCGATCTCTTCTGGACCACCATGAGCGGCTACGCGCACGCCCTGGCGCTGGCCCGTACCCAGGGGATCGCGGCGCGGGATCTCGCGCCGTACGCCCTCGGGATCGTGGGGCTGATGGGCGGAATCATCCCCGAGTTCGCGGCCGAAGTGGACGAGAGCCGCCATCCCGGGGACGACGCCACGCTCGTCTCGGCCGTCGCCGGAATGGACCACGTCATCCACGCCGCGCGGGCCCAGCGCCTCGACGTCGGCGTGCTGGCCGCCGCCCGCGCGGTGGCCGGCCGGGCCCTCGCCGAGGGGTACGGCGAGGATTCCTTCTCCCGCCTCACCGACGTACTGCTCCGGTCGGCCGCCCACCGGTGAGCCGCCGGACGCGTCACCGGTGAGAGGTAGCCGTCGATGCGCATCGTGTTCGGTCGATGACAGGGCTACGCTGCCGTTCGTGACGGCTTCCGAGATGCCTCCCGTGGCCACCCCGAACGTCGCCGCCGGTGCCCTCTTCTTCGACGCCGAGGGCCGCGTGCTCCTCGTACGTCCCGCGTACCGGGAGCACTGGGACATCCCCGGCGGCTGCGCCGAGCCCGGCGAGTCGCCACGCGCCGCCTGCGTACGGGAGATCCAGGAGGAACTCGGCCTCACCGTCGACGTCGGCCCGATCCTGGTGGTCGACTGGGCGCCCGACGACGACAAGGAGGACTGGCTGCTCTTCGTCTTCGACGCGGGACCGCTCGACGGCGACAGTCAACGCCGGATCGCGTTCGTCGACGGCGAGATCACCGAATGGCGTTTCGTCGCCGCCGAGGACCTCGACGCGTACGGGCCCGGCCGGCTCGTCCGCCGGATTCTCACCGCCGTGGCGGCGAAGACCGGGGAGCGGTGCGCCTACGCCGAAAATGGAACAGCACCGGTCTGAATCCCGGCGGTAGGGTGCCGGCCATGCCGCTGCCACTCCGTCTGGAGAAGATCACCCCGGGCAATGTCCTCGCCGCATGCCAACTCAGGATCCGGCCCGAACAGGAAGGGCTGGCCGCTCCGGTCGCGCAGTCACTGGCCGAGGCGTACGCACAACCCGAGATCGCCTGGCCCCGGCTGATCGTCGACGGAGAAGAACCCGTCGGCTTCGTCATGGGATTCTTCATGGTCCGCCTCGATCCGGACGATCCGGCGGACCGGCTCCGCTCCGGGATCTGGCGACTGAACATCGCCGCCGACAAGCAGGGCCGGGGGTACGGCCGCTTCGCCGTACTGGCCGTGTCCGAGGAGATCCGGCGGCGTGGTCAGAGCCGTGCCACGGTGACCTGGGTCCCCGGTGAGCATGGGCCCGAACGGTTCTACCTGCGGCTCGGCTTCCGGTTGACCGGAGAGCAGATCGGCGACGAGGTCGTCGGCGAGCTGGACCTGCCCGAAGCCTGAGCGTATTCGTCGTTGGCCTGCTGTCACACCCGTTCCGGTGACGTCTCGCCGGCCGCCGCGCACTCACCCGGCCCGGGCCCTCGCCGGCAGATCAGAAGTTGAGTGCCTACGGTCACAGGAGCGATGGACGGTGGCCGGGTCACCCAGGCGCTACCCTCCGGCCACGGACCACCGGCGCGACGCCGGGCCACCCCACCGGGCTGCGCGTCGGGCCGGTCACCAGGCGTGACGCCCAGCCGCGAAACGAAAGGAACGGGCCATGCTTGTCGACTGGCCACTGGACCGGTTGCGCGACTACCTGCCCGATCGGGACGAGCCAACCGACTTCGACGACTTCTGGGCCGACACGCTGCACCAGGCACGGGACGCCGGCAGTGCCGCCGAGTTCACCCCGTACGACGCCGGGTTGTCCACAGTAGACGTGTTCGACGTCACGTTCTCCGGATTCGCCGGTCAACCCGTACGCGGCTGGTTCCTGCTCCCCCGGCACAGCACCGGCCCACTGCCCTGCGTCGTCGACTACATCGGGTACGGCGGCGGGCGCGGCCTCCCGCACGAGTGGCTGACCTGGAGCGCCGCCGGCTACGCCCATCTAGTGATGGACACCCGGGGCCAGGGCAGCAACGGTTACCTGGTCGGCGACACCCCCGATCCGGATCCCGTCGGCCTGCCCCAGACCCCCGGCTTCATGACCCGCGGGCTCACCCACCCCCGGGCGTACTACTACCGGCGGGTCTTCACCGACGCCGTCCGGGCCGTGGACACCGCCCGGGCCCATCCCCGGGTCGATCCGGACCGGGTGGTGGTGGCCGGTACCAGCCAGGGCGGCGGGATCAGCATCGCCGTCGCCGGCCTGGTCGACGGGCTCGCGGCGGTACTGCCCAACGTGCCGTTCCTCTGCCACTACCGGCGGGCCACCGAGATCACCGACGCGCTGCCGTACCAGGAACTGGTGACGTACCTGAAGACGCACCGGGGCGATGTCGAGCAGGCGTTCCGGACGCTGAGCTACTTCGACGGGGTGAACTTCGCCAGCCGGGCCACCGCCCCGGCACTCTTCTCCGTCGCCCTGATGGACGCCGTCTGCCCGCCGTCGACGGTCTTCGCCGCGTACAACCACTATGCGGTGGAGCAGAAGGAGATCACGGTGTGGCCGTACAACGGTCACGAGGGTGGCGCGGGATTCCAGTTCCCCCGGCAGGTCGAACTGCTCCGCCAACTGTTCGGCTGACCCGGCGTACGTCGGCCGCCGCCGGCCCTGTCGGCGGCGGCCGGGCAGCGGCGGCGGCGCCCGGACGGCGGCGGCCGGGCCGCACTCCGGGTCAGGGGTCGAGCCGGACTGTCAGATCCACGTCCGCCACTTCCCTCCGACCCCGGCTACGGAAACGATGGTCCAGAAGTCACGAAAGGGATTCCATGGACCAGGACAATGCCGACCCGGGGCGCCCGGCGGAGCCGCTGCCCGCCGAGTTCGGATCGGCCAAGCAGAACGCGTACGGCGGCGACCGGGCCGATCCGCTGTCGCCGGTACCCACCTCCCCCAGTCTGGTCACCGACTCGGTGATCGCCCGGCCCCTTCAGGAGCGGATGCGGGAGTCGGGCAACGAGCCGATCGGCGTGGTGATCGAGCTGCGTACCCGGCATCCGGGCGGGGTGCCACGGGCCCAGTCCCGGGTCCGCGAACTCATCGTGCAGGTCGCCGGCGCCAGCACTCCGGTCTGGCCGATCGGCTCGTACGTCAGCAGCGCCCTCACCGCCACCCAGATTCGGGCCCTGGTGGCCGCCGACGCCACCGACGCGGCCGACGCGGACGCCGATGCCGAGGCGGAGGCCGAAGTGGACGGTGGGACCGGCACCCGCCCGGGTCGGACCGTCGAGGAGGTGGCACCGCCGGCCGTCAGCGGTCCCGCCCAGCGCTGGTCCATCCACCGGATCTGGCCCAACTTCGAGGTCCAGCCGCTGATCCACCGCTCGGTGGTGACCACCAAGTGCCAGGCGGCGCACCGCGCCTTCAACGCGTACGGCCAGGACCTGGTCTGGGCGGTGCTCGACTCCGGCATCGACGCCGCCCATCCGCACTTCCACCGGCACGACAACCTGGGTCTGGCCGCGCCGCTGGCCCACCGGTCCTTCATCTTCGGTACCAGCGATGACCAGGCGGTCGTCGATCTCGCCGGTCACGGCACCCACGTGGCCGGGATCCTGGCCGGTGAGCAGATCGTCGACGACTCCGCCCCGCCGCTGACGGCGGCCACCTGGTACCAACCGGACGCCGGGGACACCCGCTGCGAGCGGGTCCACCTGCGGACGATCAGCGGGATGGCACCGCGCTGCAAGCTGCTCTCCTGCAAGATCCTCCGGGACGACGGCTCCGGGGACATGGCCGCCGTGCTGGCGGCACTGGAGTACATCCAGGAACTCAACGATCATGGCCGTGAGCTGCTCGTACACGGGGTGAACCTGTCGGTCGGCTACCCGTTCGACCCGACCTGGTTCGCCACCGGACTCAGCCCGATCTGCCGCGAGGTCGACCGGTTGGTGCAGTCCGGCGTCGTCGTGGTGGTCGCGGCCGGCAACACCGGGTACGGCTACGTCATCGACGCCGGCGGACGGCGGATGCGGACGGCGTTCGACCTGACCATCAACGATCCGGGCAACGCCGAACTGGCCATCACGGTGGGCGCGACGTCCTGCCGGCCACACGCCTCGGGCGTCTCCTACTTCTCCTCGAAGGGGCCCACCGGCGACGGCCGGGCCAAGCCGGACCTGGTGGCGCCGGGCGAGCGGGTGATCAGCGCCGGTACCGGCAGGTTGCTGGAGCGTGCGCTGGCCGGTGTCCCCGAGGCGACGTACGTGGAGAACTCCGGCACCTCGATGGCCGCTCCGCACGTGTCCGGGGTCGCGGCGGCCTTCATGTCGGTGCACCAGGAGTTCATCGGACAACCACACCGGGTCAAACGCGCACTGCTCGAGTCCGCGACCAGCCTCGGCCGGGACCGCTCGTTCCAGGGCTACGGACTCGTCGACGCGATGCGCGCCCTGCAATCGGTCTGATCCATTCGGGATGGAGTACTGAGATGCAGTTTCCGTACGCGGAGGTGGAGATCGAGTCCACCGGAGCGATCCATGACGAGAACCAGCGGCGGGCGGCGTTGGACCTGGTCGCCGCCGCGGGGGTGACCGACGTCCTCGTCCTCTGCCACGGCTGGAACAACGACATACCGCAGGCCCGACGGCTCTACGTCCGGCTGACCGACAACATGGCGGCGGTACGCTCCGCGGTCCCGTCGGCGGCGTCCCGGTCCCTGGCCGTGATCGGCGTACTCTGGCCGTCGATCCGCTGGTCCGACGAGGACGAGGTGGCCGGCGGCGGTGCCGGGTTCGGCGACGAGGCCGCCGCGCTGACCGGGGCGATCGCGGAACGGATCGAGGATCCGGCCAGGGCGGCACTGCTCAGCCGGCTCGTGCCGAAGCTGAGCGAATCCGCCCAGGCCCGGCGGGAGTTCCTCGACGCCCTGCGCGAGCAGCTGCCGAGCGCGGCGGCCACCCCGAGCACCGGAGGCGGTGCCGAGGTGGACGAGGATCCGCCGCCGGAAGCGTTCCTCGACGGCGACCCGGAGGAGGTCTTCGCGGAGGCGGGCGGCCCCGAGGTCGACTTCGGCCTGCCCGAGCGGTCCGGCGGGGCGGCCGGGTTCGACGTCGTACCGGGCGGGGTCGACGTCGTACCGGGCGGGGTCGACGTCGTACCGGGCGGGGTCGGGGTGCCGTCCGGTGGGGCGGCCGGGTTCGACTTCGGCCTCGACGACATGCTGCGTCGGGCGCGCGGCCTGCTGAACATCACCACCTACTACACGATGAAGGACAGGGCCGGGCAGGTCGGCTCCGGCGGCATCGCCGCACTGCTGTCCGCGCTGGCCGCGGCGGCTCCGCAGGCCCGGCTGCACCTGGCCGGCCATTCGTTCGGCGCCCGGGCGGTCTCGGCCGCCGCCGTACGGCACCCGAGCCTGCACTCGTGCACCCTGTTGCAGGGCGCGTTCAGCCACCACGGCTTCGCCGTCAACTTCAACGGCCGGGGCGAGAACGGCTTCTTCCGGCCGCTGCTGGCCAGCGGAAAGTTGACCGGGCCGCTGCTGATCACGCACACCGTCAACGACCGCGCGATCGGCCTGGCGTACGCCGCCGCCTCCCGGCTGGCCCGGCACGCGGGTGCCGGGCTGGGTGACGCGAACGACCCGTACGGCGGGCTGGGCCGCAACGGTGCGCTGAAGACACCGGAGGTGGTCCAGCCGCAGGGTGAACTCCTGGACGTCGGGGGCGCCTACCATTTCCAGGCCGGCCGGGTGCACAACCTGCGGGCGGACTCCTTCGTCCGGTCGCACGGCGATGTCAGCGGCCGACAGACTGCTTACGCACTGTTGAGTGCTATTAACACTGCGTAGTCATCGGCGTCGGTGACCGGTCACCGAGGGTGGGAATCGGTCGCCGACCCAGGATGGCCCGGCCGTACGCGGTTGACATCGCCGCCGCTGGGTACCGTCCGCTGTACCCTGACGGGTCCGGTGACCTTGGAGGCGCCATGACGGACGGTCCGTTGCACGATCAACGGACGGATACTCAGCATGGCCCGATGTTGTTCCAGGACGACTTTGACGGCGTGCGGGTCGCCGACGTACGCCGGACACTCACCGAGTGTCTCCACGCGGCCGGATTGGGCGGGCCCCGGCTCGACGACTTCGTGACCGCGATCAACGAGGCGATGACCAACGCCGTACGGCATGGCGGCGGCTGGGGCGAGGTGCGGCTGTGGCGGGCGGAGCACCTGGTGTGCGAGGTCCGGGACCGTGGCCCCGGCCTCGCCGATCCGTTGACCGTTCCCCGCGCCCGTCCCCGGCCGTCCGCGAACGGCGGGATGGGGCTCTGGCTGGCCCGGGAACTCGCCGACTCGATCGATGTCCGGAGCGATGCCGAGGGCGTCCGGGTACGCCTCACCATGACTCCCGAGCCCAGCACCGACGCCGACCCGAGCTGACCGGTACGGACGGGGTCGGGTAACCGGGCGGCCAGCCGATGTTCGTTTGACCTCGATCATCTCCGGCGGAAGTCTGACGGGTGTTTCCCGTTCCGTCCCGTCCGGAGGCGATGGCCTTGCTGTTCCAGATGAATCGTTCGAAGCGACCCCGTCGAGCCCTGGCCTCGTCGGCGCTCGGCCTGGTACTGGCCGTCCTGACGACGGCGAACCCGGCGGTTGCGGCGCCGAACCCGACCGGCACGGCCACGAACCCGGCGACAGCGGCAGCTCCCGGTGCCCTGGTGCCCGGTGCTCTCGCGCCCGGGGTGACGTACCGGGAGTTCAGCCGGGCCACTGCCGGCGGCACCGTACCCGGTCATCTCGTCGAGGTCGACCTGCGCAATCCCCTGGTGACCGTGGACCTGCTGACGCCGGGCGCGGTCGCGGCCCGGGCGCCGATCTCCCAGCAGGCGAACAACCGGCGGGCGGTCGCGGCGGTCAACGGCGACTTCTTCAACATCAGCAACGTCCAGGCCGGGGTCGAGGTGACCGGGTCCGCCGTCGGGCCGGCGATCGCCGGGCGCGACGACCTGAAGGCCGCCGTACCGAACGGGCAGCGGTTCGGGCCGGGGCTGCCGCCGGGTACGTCCACCTCCGACGTACTCGGTGTCGGGGTGGACCGGCGGGGTCGACTCGCCCGGGTGGACCTGCGCGGCAAGATCTCCGCCGGCCGGGACAAGTTCGCGGTCACCGGATTCAACCAGTACGCGCTGCCGGTGAACGGGCTCGGGGTGTTCGACAGCGACTGGGGCACGGTGTCCCGTAAGCGCCCCACCTGCGGCACCGACACCGACCGGGCCGCCGCCTGTAGCACCGACACCTACGAGGTGAGCGTGCGGCACGGCCGGGTCACCACGGTCGGCACCGAACCAGGAACCGGCGCGATCGCCCGGGACACGGTGGTGCTGGTCGGCCGGGAGCAGGGTGCCGAGACACTGCGCCAGTTCGAGGTCGGCGAGCGGGTACGCGTCGACTACGACCTCGTCCCCGACACCCGGATGCCGTTCACGTTCGCGGTCGGCGGGTTCCCGATCCTCCGCGACGGTGCGCCGCTGGCCGGGCTGGACGCGAGGACGGCTGCCGTCCGTACCGCGGCCGGGGTCAGCGCCGACGGCCGGCGACTGTATCTGGTGGCCGTCGACGGCGCCGGGCCCGGCCTCACGATTCTCGACCTCGCGCTGACGCTGCGGGATCTCGGCGCGGCCAGCGCGGTCAACCTCGACGGCGGTGGATCGTCGACCCTGGTCACCCGGACCGTCGCGGATCCCGCCGTCCAGGTACGCAACCATCCGTCCGGTGGCGCCGAGCGCCCGGTGCCGAACGGCATCGGGGTGTTCTCCCGACTCGGCTGACCGACGCCGCCAGGGTGGTGTTAAGAAGGGCCCCTTCCTATGCAAAAAGCGATAGGAAGGGGCCCTTCCTTACATCTCAGCTCGGCGCGGGGGTGTAGCCGGTGGCCCGGGTGGTGAAGGTGCCCCGGCCCTGGGTCCGGCTACGCAACCGGGTCGCGTAGCCGAACAGCTCGGCCAGCGGCACGGTCGCGGTGACCACGACGGTGCCGGCCCGGGTGGTCGAGCCGGAGACCCGGCCGCGTCGGGCCGCCAGGTCGCCCAGCACCCCGCCGACGGCGTCGTCGGGCACGGTCACCGTCACCTCGACCACCGGTTCCAGCAGAACCATCTCGCTGGCCCGGAGCGCCTCCCGGAGCGCGAGCCGGCCCGCCGTCCGGAACGCCAGCTCCGAGGAGTCCTTCGGATGCGTGGCGCCGTCGGCGAGGTTGACCCGCAGGCCGATCACCCGATGACCGCCGAGTGGACCCTCGGCGAGCGCGTCCCGGCAGCCGGCCTCGACCGCCCGGACGTACTCCTTGGGCACCCGGCCGCCGACGACGGTCGAGCCGAACGCGAAGTCCCGCGCGTCGCCGCCGCCGGAGCCGTTGCCGGTTCCGCCGTCGCCGGCCGGGTCCGGGTCGCTGGGTGCCAGCGGTTCCACATCGAGTACGACGTGCGCGTACTGGCCGGCGCCGCCGTCCTGCTTGACGTGCCGGTACAGCAGCCCGGTCACCCCGCGTACCACGGTCTCCCGGTAGGCCACCTGTGGCCGACCGACGTTCACCTCCAGCCCGTGGGCTCGACGGATCTTCTCCACCGCCACCTCCAGATGCAGTTCTCCCATCCCGGACAGCACGGTCTGGCCGGTCTCGGAGTCGGTCCGGATGGCCAGCGAGGGATCCTCCTCGACCAGCCGGGCCAACGCCGACGTCAGGCGCTCGCTGTCGGTGCCCCGCCGGGGCTCGACCGCCACCGAGACCACCGGATCGGCCACGCTCGGCGGTTCGAGGAGCAGCGGCGCCCCGGGCAGACACAGGGTCGCCCCGGTACGGGCGGCCTTGAGCCCGACCACCGCGACGATGTCGCCGGCCTCCGCCCGGTCCACCTCGGTGTGCCGGTCTGCCTGGACCCGCAGGATCCGCCCGATCCGTTCGGTACGCCGCGCGCCGGTGTCCAGCACCACGCCTCCCTTCCGGATCGTTCCCGAGTACACCCGCAGGTAGGTCAGTCGCCCGGTCGCGGTGGAGTTCACCTTGAACACCAGCGCGGCGAACGGCGCCGCCGGGTCGGCGGCCCGTTCCTGCGGCACGCCGTCCCGTACGCCGCGCACCGCCGGCACGTCCAGCGGCGAGGGCAGGTACGCCACCGCCGCGTCGAGCAGCGGTTCCACGCCCCGGTTCCGGTACGCCGAGCCGCAGAGCACGACCAGGCCGTCGCCGGTACGGGTCAGGTCCCGCAACGCGGCGGCCAGCGTCGCCGCGGACAGTGTCGAGTGGGCACAGAACTCCTCCAGCGCGGTCGGATGCAGTTCGGCCACCGCCTCCTCCAGTACCCGGCGCCGTCGTTCCGCCTCCGGCCGCAGGTCGTCCGGTACCGGCCCCTCGGTGAACGTGTCGCCGTCGGCCCAGACCAGCGCGCGCATCCGGAGCAGGTCGACCACGCCGGTGAAGTCGTCCTCCCGCCCGATCGGCAGTTGGACCACCAGCGGCGTCACCCGGAGCCGTTCCCGGATCGACCGGACCGCGTCGTCCAGGTCGGCGCCGGCCCGGTCCAGCTTGTTGACGAAGGCGATCCGGGGTACCCGGTGCCGGTCGGCCTGCCGCCAGACCGACTCGCTCTGCGGTTCGACGCCCGCGACGCCGTCGAAGACCGCGATCGCGCCGTCGAGCACCCGCAGGGCCCGTTCGACCTCGTCGGCGAAGTCGACGTGTCCCGGGGTGTCGATCAGGTTGATCCGGTGACCGGCCCAGTCGCAGCTGACGGCGGCGGCGAAAATGGTGATGCCACGGTCACGCTCCTGGGAGTCGAAGTCGGTGACGGTCGTCCCGTCGTGCACCTCGCCGCGCTTGTAGGTGGCGCCGGTGACGTACAGGATTCGTTCGGTGGTGGTGGTCTTGCCGGCATCGACGTGGGCGAGGATGCCCAGGTTGCGGATGCGGGTCAGGGCGTCGTTGGCATGGTGGTGCAGGTCGGTACGCACGGCCGATGGCCTTCCTGGGTGAACCGAACGGGGACGGCGCGATTGGCGTGACAGGGCGAGCCGGCCGGCCCCGCAGAGGGCGGCGGGCAGGCAGGAACCCCGTGGATCGTCCGGAGCGCGATCGGGGGTACGCCTTCGATCGGCTCGGATCAGGGATGTGTCACGCCATCCGGGGTGGCCGCGCGGGCCGACACCCGGAGGTCAGGAAGACGTCAGAATCACCCGGTGCCGGGACTGGGGAATGGTCACAGCGGTGCGGTACTGCACGGCCGGCTCCCCTCGCTCGTCGTCCCGCGCGTTCGTCATGAAGTGACAAGATCGCGCTCGGTTCGTGCTGAGTGTACTGAAACCCGGGCCCGTACATAACCCGGTTTCCGGCCGGCTACTTCACCGCCCCGGCGGTCAGTCCCTGGACCAGGAACCGTTGCAGCATAAGGAATCCGGCCGCCACCGGCACGCTGACCACCAACGAGGCCGCCATCACCTGGTTCCAGTAGACGCCGGCCTGGGTCGAGTAGAGCTGTAGTCCGACCGGCAGCGTACGGCTCTGTTCGGTGGTCATGATCGAGGCGAACAGCACCTCGCTCCAGGCGGTCACGAAGGCGTAGATGGCGACCGCGACGATGCCGGGCAGGGCGACCGGCACCACCACCCGGAGCAGCGCGCCGACGGGTCCGGCCCCGTCGACCAACGCGGCCTCGTCCAGCTCCCGGGGGATCGAGTTGAAGTAGCCGACCAGCATCCAGATCGAGAACGGCAGCGAGAAGGTCAGATAGGTGATGACCAGACCGAACCGGGAGCCGTACAGGGTGATGCCGGTGAGCTGGTCGATGTTGACGTAGATCAGGAACAGCGGCAGCAGGAACAGGATGCCCGGGAACATCTGGGTGGAGAGCACCGTGACCGAGAAGAGTCCACGTCCGGGGAACCGGAACCGGCTGATGGCGTACGCGGCGAAGACGGCGACCACGACGGAGAGCAGCGCGGCGGTCGAGGCGACGATCACACTGTTCACGAAGTACCGGCCGAGCGGGATCGTCCGCCAGATGTCGGCGAACGGCCGCAACGTCAGCCCGCTCGGGATCCAGCGAAAATCGCTCTGTACGTCGCGCAGCGGCTTGGCGGCGGAGGTCGCCATCACGTACAACGGCAGCAGGACGAGGCCGGCGAAGAAGGTCAGGCCCACCCAGCGGACCCAGCGGAACCAGCGGGGCTCAAACAGCACGGCGGCGCCTCCTGGAGGTCAGCAGCAGGTACCCGGCGGTGAGCAGGAGCAGGAAGAGCAGCAGCAGTACGGACATCGCCGAACCGAGCCCGAAGTTCCAGGTCACGAACGAGCTCTGGTAGATGTGCACCGAGATCAGGTCGGCCTGCTCCGGTGTCGCCGCGCCGAACAGCACGAACGGGGTGGTGAAGTCGTTGAACGTCCAGAGGAAGAGCACCAGGATCAGCACCAGGCTGACCGGCCGCAGCATCGGCAGGGTCACCCGGCGGATCTGCTGGCCGGGGCCGGCACCGTCGATCGCGGCAGCCTCGTAGAGGTCGGTCGGGATGTTCTGCATCCCCGCCATGATGATCAGGAACGCGAACGGCCAGTGCCGCCAGATCGACACCAGGACGATCGCGACGAAGCTACGATCGCCGAGCAGCCAGAACGCCCGGTCGTCGGTCAGGTGCAGGTTGTCCACCAGTAGGTGGTTGATCATCCCGGTGTCCCGCTGCAACATGAAGTTCCAGGCGATCACCGCCGCGTAGGCGGGCAGCGCGTACGGGACGAGGAAGAGGGTACGAAGCAGTCCCCGGTTGCGCATCGGCCGCTGGAGCAGCAGTGCCGCGACGAAGCCGAGCAGCCAGGAGCCGACGACCACTAGCAGCGCGTACGCCAGGGTGATCCAGAGTGAGCGGAGCAGCGCGGCGCCGATCGCCGAGTCGACGTCGACCGCCACCTTGTAGTTGCGCAGCCCGGCCCAGGGTGCCGCCGACCAGTTCCGGATGAAGAACTGGGTCAGCTCGCGGAAGCTCATCCAGACCCCGACAGCCATCGGCACCAGGTGGACGAGCAACTCCAGGAGCAGCGCCGGCAGCAACAGCAGGTACGCCAGGCCGGGCCGGCGCCAACCGGCACCGGCCCGACGACGCGCCCCGGTCGACCCGGGGCGGTCAGCCACCGGTGCCCATCTCCTGCTGGGCCTTGGTGAGCGCCGCCGCGACCTCTGCCTCACCGACCGGTTGTCCGCTCGCGATCTTGGCGAAGAGGTCCCGCATCCCGCTGCCCACCGTGGTCTCGAACTTGCTCTCCTCGGGCACCTGTGGCAGCGGCCCGGCGGTGTTGGCGAGTACGTCCTGGAAGACCTTGATCACCGGGGTCTCGAAGGCAGGATCGGAGTAGGCGTCCTTGACCACCGGCAGTGACCCGAGCGCCTTGTTGAGGATCTGCTGCTCGCCGCTGCTGGTCAGGAACTTCACCAGCTCCAGGGCGCCGTCCCGGTTCTCGGTGTTCTTGAAGACCGAGATGTTGATCCCGGCCACGTGGCTGTTCACCCGCTTGCCGCCCGGCGGGAGCGGGTCGGCGATCGGGATCGGCGCGACGCCGTACTCGTCGGGTTTCATTCCGGCGGCGGCGAGCAGGCTGATCGCGTTGCTCTGCCAGAGCAGCATCGCGGCCTTGCCCTTGGCGAAGTCGCCGATCGGCTGGTTCGGCGTGCTGTACTCGGCGTTGCTGGGGTTGGCGATCTTGTCGGTCGCCATGAAGTCGAGGTACTGCTTCACCGCCATGACGTGGTGCGGCCCGGTGAACTGCGGCTTGCCCGCGCCGTCGAAGAAGTCCGCGCCGTGCTGCTGGCCGAAGATGAAGGCGTGGTGCGCGTTCTCGGTGTAGCTCGCTCCCTCGACCGCCAGGCCCCACTGGCCGCCCTTGGTCAGCCTCTTGCCGGCGGCGACGAACTCGGTCCAGTTCTTCGGCGGGGTGGTGATGCCCGCCTCGGCGAAGAGCCGCTTGTGGTAGAACAGCCCGTACGCCAGGCCGTAGAGCGGCATCGACGTCGGTGGCTGACCGGTCGCTCCGGTGGCGGCGAAGCTCGGGCCGAGGAAGCGGTCCTTGCCGCCGAGAGTGTCGATCTCGGCCGACTCGAAGGGCAGGAAGGCGCCGGTGGCCTGGAGCGAGGCCGACCAGGTGTTGCCGATGTTGAGTACGTCCGGCCCCTGCCCGGAGGCGGTGGCCGCCAGGATCCGGTTGAGCAGGTCGGGCCAGCCGATCACCTCCAGCTCGACCTTGATGCCGGTCTGCTGGGTGAACTTGTCGAGTTCCGGTTGCAGGACCTGCCGGTCCGCGTCCAGGCTGGGCCCCTGGTTGCTGGCCCAGTAGGTGAGGGTCTTCTCCCCTCCCCCGCCGCCGTCGTCCCCGCAGGCCGCCAGCGACATCAGCAACAGCACGGACGCTGCGGTCGCACCGATCTTCCGAACACGCATGTCAGCCCCCAGGACAGCCGTGGGAAGCGACCGGCGAGCCGCCCATCGCCATTGATCTATCGAAATCCATCTACTGATGGATGTCAATCGTCGCTGCCCTGACGGGCAACGCGGTGATGTTGCCTGCTCCTCTGCAGGTCCGTGGAACGCCCGGGTTGAACTCGGGGACTTCCCCGATCGTGGCCGAGAGGCCGGACCTTCAGGCTGATCTTGCTACTTGCCAGGGAGGCACATCAGAGTGTGGAAAATCGGATCGGCCAGCGTCCGGGCACGACTGGGCGCCTTCGTCGGTGCCTGGCTGGCGCTGACTCTCGGGGTTGCGCTGGTGGCCGCGTGCGGGCTGTTGCTGGCCGCCACGTCGCGGGCGGACGCGGGCGCGCAGGCGGAGCAACTCGCCAGCGCCCTCGCGATGCTGGCGATGATCGCTGTCTTCGCCTCGGTGTTCGTGGTCGGGAGCACGTTCTCGTATGTGGTTGCCCAACGGTGGCGTGAATTCGCGCTGTTGCGGCTCGGCGGCGCCAGCACCTGGCAGGTACGCGCGAGCGTGCTGATGGAGGCGGCGGTCGTCGGAGTCGCCGGCTCGTTGACGGGATGCATGATCGGGGTCGGTGGCGGGCAGGCACTGGCCTGGGCCGCGCTCCGCCATGGCCTGGTCGACGAACGGCTGGTTGTGCGGGTCAGCGTGGCACCCCTGGTGCTCGCGGTCACCCTTGGTGTGGCAGTCACTCTGATTGGCGCGAATGCGGCGGCCCGACGAGCGAGTCGGGTCCGCCCGATCGAGGCACTGCGGACGGCCTCCTACGAGCAACCGACGATGACCGGTGGGCGGTGGATCTGGGCGGCGCTGCTGCTCTTCGGCGCCTTCGCGACGATCCATTGGACACCGGTCACCGAACCAGAGGACGGCGTCAGCGCAGCGGTGCTGGCAACGTTCCTGCTCATCGGAGCCGGCACGGCACTCAGCCCGGTACTGGTGCCCCCGCTGGTGTGGACGCTCGCGGCGCCCACCCGGCTCGGTGGAGCGACCGGGCTGCTGGCCCGCCGCAATACCGGGGGCGCGGTCCGGCGCACCGCGAGCACCGCCGCCCCGGTGCTGGTGACGATGGCGCTGACCGTCGGCGTGGTGGGCGCGGCGACCACCGGTGATGTCGCCCAGATGCAGCGGCTACGCCAGGAGACCGGGTACGAACATGTGGTACTGCCGAACGGTGTGCCAGGGCTGACGCCGGCCGTGGTCGGGGCGCTTGGCGGGGTGCCGGGGGCACGAGTGACCGCACCGCTGCCGACCACCGCCCTGGTCGGCGATCCAGACAGCGGGCTGCTCACCGATCCCCTAGGCGCAGCCGGCGTCGACCCGGACCTGCGCGAGGTGCTCCGACTGCGGCCGGTGGCCGGCACCCTCGACGACCTCGACGACACGCAGACCGTCGCCGTCGGCCAGGACGCGGCCGAGGCGCGTGGCTGGCGGGTCGGCGGCCACATCGAGGTCGGGCTGGAAGACGGGGTGGTCATCCGGCCGCGCATCGTCGCGATCGTCGCGGATCCCGCCAGCCCTGCCGACCTGCTGCTCCCCCGGGACCTGGTGGCCGCGCTCGCACCTGTGCCGCTCGCGCCGGCGGCGTACATCACGCTCGACGTCGGGGCCGAGCCGGCGGGCACCCTGGACGCCCTGCGGCAGGCGGCGGGTGCGAGTGGACGTCTCCAGGCCAGCGACCAATGGCTGGCGGACCGGGAACGGGCCCTCGACCACCGCCGTCAGCTCGGTCTGCTGTTCCTGCTCGGCCTGCCGATGCTCTACACCGGCATCGCGGTCGCGAACACGTTGATCATGGCAACCCGGCACCGGGCACGGGAGTTCGCGCTGACCCGGCTCGTCGGTGCCACCCGCGCCCGGGTCATCGGCATGGTCGCGGTCGAGGCGCTGCTCACCGTAGGGGTCGGCGCCGTTCTGGCCGCCTGCGTGGTCACGGTCACCCTCATGGCGGTGTCACGCGCCGTAGGGACCGCGCCAGTCGTGCCATGGGCCGTGGCCGGCGCTGTCGTGGCCGGCTGCCTGGCGCTGGCACTGGCGGCAACCGTCGTGCCAACCCACCTGCTGCTACGTCGCGAACGGCCGATCCAACTCGTCGTCGGCCGCGAATAGTAACGGCCGAAGCACGGTCAAGAACCTCATCGGCCGCCGTCGCGCTCATCGCTCGCGTCGTGGGCGAGCAGCGCGAGCTGGATCCGGTTGGACAGGTCGAGCTTGGCCAGGGCGCTGGAGACGTGCGCCTTGACCGTACCCACCGACATGAACAGCCGATCCGCGATCTCGCCGTTCGACAGCCCTTCCGCCACCGCAACCGCCACGGACCGCTCCCGGTCGGAGAGCCGACCGAACCGCTCCCGGGCCTGCCGGTGCCGCTGGTCGGGGCGACGGTGCGGGGCGACGCCCGCGACATGGTCGATCAGGGTACGGGCGACCGTCGGCGAGAGGACCGGCTCACCGGCGGCGGCCCGGCGTACCGCGTCGACGATCTGCTCCGGCGGGGTGTGCTTGACCAGGAACCCGGCCGCCCCGTTGCGGAGCGCGTCGAGGATCGTCGCGTCGGCGTCGAAGGTGGTCAGCACGATGACCTCGGGAGAGTCCCCGGATCGGGCCGTGATCGCCCGGGTCGCCGCGATACCGTCGAGCAGCGGCATCCGGACGTCCATCAGCACCACGTCCGGGCGCAGCCGGGTCACCGCGTCGGCGACGTCCACCCCGTCCGCCGCCTCACCGACGACCTCGATGTCGGGTGCCCCGCCGAGCATCAGTCGCAGACCGGTACGGACCAGCGCGTCGTCGTCCACGAGCAGGACGCGGATCACGTCACCACCCGAGGTCATGCGGGCCACGGTAGCCGAGTGGTGAGCCGGAACGTTCCGCCGATCACGCCGTGCTCGATGGTGCCGCCGTCGATGGTCAGCCGCTCGGCAAGCCCGGTCAGCCCGGCCCCGGCACCCGGCATCTCCTCGACGGTACGTCGCTCCTGCGGCAGCGGGTTGCTGACCGTCGCGACGATCCCGGTGGCCGGGGTCGCCTCCACCCGTACCGCCACCTCGGCCGCCTGGCCGGCGTGCTTCCGGGCGTTGGTCAGGCCCTCCTGGACGGTGCGGTAGACCGTACGCTGCACCGCCGGACGCAACGAATCGGCGGCGCCGGGTGCGCAGACCATCTCGAACGTCACCCGCTGACCTGCCTCCTGCGCCTCCCGGACCAGGCGGGCGATGTCGGCGAGCCGGGGCTGTGGGGCGGCCCGGTCGGCCGCCGTACCCGAGGCGGAGCCGCCGGCCTGGCGCCGGCTGCCGACGGCGTCGTCCGGATCGGCGTCGGGCTCGCGGGGATCGCCGTCGGCGTCGTCCGGATCGGCGTCGGCGGCGGTGTCGGCGGGGCGAAGGACCGCGAGTACGTCGCCCAGCTCGACGAGCGCCTGTCGGGCGTTGTCCCGGATGACCTCGATCGCGCCGCCCACCTCCCCGGCGTCCAGCGGAGCGCCGACACCCGCGTCGGCCTGCTTCGTGCGGTACGCCAACGCGCCGGCATGCACCGTGATCAGCGAGATCCGATGGGCCAGTACGTCGTGCATCTCCCGTGCGATCCGTTCACGCTCGGCACGGCGGGCACCGGAGAGCCGGTGCCGGTGTTCACGGCGTTCCCGCTCGGCATCCCGGTGCAGGTTCGCGATGAGCTGTCGACGGGCCCGTACCGCGATCCCCCAACCGAGCGGCGTCAGGTACATCAGACAGATCAGCGTGATGTACGCCCACCGGGTGACGCCGGACGGCGGGTTCTCGTACCCGAACAACAGGGACGGCAGCAGGTGGAGCGCGGTGACCAGCGTGGCCGGCTGCCAGTTCCGGTGTACCGCCACGGTGAGGACCACGATCAACACCGCGGCGAGTCCGGTCGCCGCCAGCGCCATCACCAGGACCATGGCGATGCCGATGCCGATCGGGTACCGGCGCCGCCACCACAGGGCCAGGCAGCCGAGGCCGCTGACCCAGGGATCGATCGTGTGCATCCAGTCGGGGATCGCGTCGACGTAGTGCAGCGGCGCACTCTGCCAGGTCCACGCCCAGAACAGCACCGCCAGGCCGAACAGCACGGCGTCGACGATCCAGTCCCGGAGGGTACGGCGGTGGCGCAACGTACCGTCGGAAACCGCCGGCCGTCGGGCCGGCATCACGTCGCCCGCCCAGCGGCGGAACCAGCGGATATCCGGGGCCCAACCCATGCCGCGAGCCTACAAACGGTCAGCTACCCGGCGGTCCGGTCAACCGGCCAATACGGCTGGCCAGCCGACCAGAACCATGGCCGGCGGCAGATGCCCAGCCCTCCGATCGACTCACCTGCCCGTGTCGACGCGCCACCAGTCCCGCGCGTCGGTCGCTTCTTCGGACCAGAATTCCAGGAGGTCTCCGGGCGCGAGTCCGAGGGCCCGTTCGATCTCGCTGGGAGTGAGGCTGCGCAGGGAGTCGGACAGCGACCGGGTCAGGTCGAGCCAGTAGCCACGCAGCGTGGACTCGCTCACGAACAGTTGCTTGGCAATCTGGGCGTAGCTCAGTCCGCGGGCACGGCCGTGGAGAAGCTGGCGCTGACGCTCGCTGAGCAGGGTGATGGAGCCCCGCCGGACCAGAACCTCGAGTATCCCGACGACCGACTGTGGTACGACGGTGCCACCGGAAGCGACCTCGAGGAGGAGTTGCTCGGCCCGGCCGGTCGGCAGCGCCTTGGAGACGGCCCCGCTCGCACCTGCCGCTATACATGCCGCAAGGACGAAGCGGCGCTCCTCCTGGCTGTAGATGCAGACCCGGTAGCCACGGCCCGTCAGAGCCCGGATCGCGGCGACGCCCTGCCGGACGTCAGGCTGCTGTTCGAGGTTCGTCAAGTGCAGGTCGAGCAGGACCACGTCTACCACCGGGCGACGGCGCATCAGTTCCTCCACCGTCGCGACCGCAGCGACGACGTCGAGGCCCGGCATGAGCAGGCCGATCGACTCGCGTATCAGCGATGCGTCGTCGACGACCGCCACCGTGGGCCTCATGCCGCGTCCGTGGAGGCGTTCCGGTTTGCACGCGCCGCTGCCGGCCCGGGCCCGGACGAGATCGTCACTGTCGTCCCCTCGTCCACTGCGGACTCGATATCGACATCGAGCCCGTGCAGCCGTAGCTCGCCCACGACGACCTCGCGCAGGCCGATTCCGGTGGTCACCGACGCCGGGTCGAAGCCGATACCGTCGTCGCGCACGGTCAGTGTCCAGCTCCCGTCCGTACCCTGGTCCAGGTGGACCACGACGGCATCTGCCCGGGCGTGCACGCGTACGTTGAGCAGCAGGCTTTCGAGCGCGCGTTCGAGGGCCTCGGCGTGCGCGGTGGGAAGTTCCAGGTCAGCGCCGAGGTCGAGCAGTGCGTCGACGTTCAGGTCGGCGAACCGGTCGCAGACCCGCTCGATCAGCGCAGCGAGCACCACGGTGGGGTGGGAATCGCCCGCCGCGTCGGCGACGGCCCCGCCCCCGTCCGGCGCTTGGCCTCGCAGGTAGGTCCGCATTCTCCGCAGTTCCACCTCAGCCTGGTCGATGAGGCGGGAGCGTGACGCGTCGGTCCCCGGCTCGGTGAGCAGGCGCATGAGGGCGACGCCGTTGTGCATCATCACCTGGGCACGTCGTTCCTCCTCGCGCCGCGCCAGCTCCGCGGCGCGGGCCCGCGAGGCGTCGGCGTCATGCGCGATGCGGCGCGTGAATCCGAAGAACATGCGGGCGACCAGCGCGTACACCACATAGCTGATGACGTTGCCGATCGCGGTCGAGGTCATGTTCCCCCCGGCCTCGGCGCCGAGATAAACCACGTAGCAGACGACAACGCCGAGGAGGCCGCCCGCCCAGAGGGTGAGGCTGCGGACACCGCTGGCCGTGTAGAGGACCGACAGCGCGTAGCCCGGCTGGTAGGCGACCCAGGTCCCGAAGCGGTCGCCCGGCGTAAGCACCAGCGGCCCCAGCACGAGCAAGAGACAGGCCAGCGCGAAGTCCACTGCGGAACCCGCCGCGCCCAGGGGTCGACGGCGCACCAGCGCCACCGCGCTGACCGTGACGGCCGCGCACGCCGCAGCAACCCAGCACGCGAGGTAGGCAACGCCATGCGGTGACGTCGTCACGCCGATGTACACCGCCGGGATCATCTGCGCGACCGTGCCCAAGCGGACACCCGTGATGAAGTACGAGAACGCCCGCTCGACGCCGGCCTTGGTCGTCGGCAGATCCGCGACGCGCCACAGCCGGATCCGACCGCTCATGGTCCTCCCTCGGGTGGCCGACGGTCCAGGCCGACAGAAGTTCGCGGATTCGTTGGGTCACAACGATCGCGCGAGACGCAACGATCAGGCTACTTCAGCGAACGGAGCTGGATATCACCAGTTTTTTCCGAAAGGACACAATAGATGCGCCGAGCACTGACCCTGCTCACCTCGCTGGCGATCACCGCCGGCCTGACACTGGTCGTGGCAGCTCCCGCCCCGGCAGCCCCCGCCCCTGGCAACACCGAGGAAGCGGCGATTTTCGAGCCTGGGAACGTGCCGGTGCGGGCCGCGCCGACGTCGGCGGGCACCTTCCGGGTGACCGGGACGGGCCGGTCCGCACTGGCTCTGGATGACGCGGCGATGCAGGACCTGACCACGTACGCCAAGGAGAGCGGACGGGATCTGTCCGCCGTCGTCGCTGCGCACCAGGGCATCCACGAGTTCAGCGCCTTCACCACGCAACTGGAGGAGAGCAGCCCGGACGTGTTCGTGCGGGCCGGCCTGGCTACCGAGGGTGGGGCGGCCAGCCCCTGGATCCAGTTCACCGCCAAGCCGAGCGCAGACGTTGTCGCCGAACTGGAGCGCCTGCCGGTGGACACCGAGGTGCAGTACGGTGCGCCGGCCAGCTCGACGGAACTGGCCGACCTGGCCTACGCGCTCACCACGTCCTTGGCGGTGCGCTCCGACGTCATCCGGTCAGCCGGGACCCGCTACGACCACGAGCGACGCGTGCTGCGTCTTGAGTACGCGCCCGTCGGGGGCATCCAACAGAGCGCGCTCGACTCGGTCTTTCAGGGGGCGCTGACCGCAGGCACCATCGGGGGACAGCTTCCCATCGACGTCGTGCTCGAGCTCAATGTTGACCGGACCGGGGTCACCGAGCGAACCGTAGAAGGTGGAAGGGACCTCAACCTGACCAACGGCAGAGCCGAGTGCACTGCCGGGTTCACCGCGGTCCGCTCCGGCAACTGGGGTGTGCTGACCGCGCGGCACTGCGGCAACGCGCTCCGGTACGGCAACGCCGTGGGGCTCATCAGCACCAGCCCAAACCAGACCGCGAATGCCGCGATCGATCTCCAGTTCCACCGGACCCTGACCGAGAACGGCCACGCGACGAACAAGCAGTTCCGGGCGACCAACCGGCAGGCAGCCGGAGACCGGCAGGTGCTGGCCGTCGCCAACGCACCGATCAACTCGACCGTGTGCCATTGGGGCCGGACCAGCGGTTACCGCTGCACCTCCATCGTCGACACCAACAACTGCGAGACGTACGACGATGGCCAACGGCGGTGCGGTCTGGATACCACCGATTCGGATGTCTCGGAGGGTGGTGACAGCGGCGGGCCGTGGTTCTTCGGGAGCACTGCCCGGGGCATCCACAACGGCGCCTGGGACGGCGTGGCAAGCTACTTCACCCGGATCAGCCTGGTGAATCAACACCTCGCTGCCACGGTAGTGCAGAACTAGTGCCTCGTCTTCGACATGCCTAGTCTTCGAAAGTTGATCGGGTAATCCGTCGGTTCTGAGGATGTGCCACGCACGCCGTCTCCCAACGGTTCGCCGTTGGGAGACGGTCGCTGGTGGGGCAGACGCCGGCGACCCGGTCGACGGGCCAATAGGGCTGGCCAGCCGACCAGAACCATGGCCGGGCGGCAGATGCGGCCGGTCGGGCCAATGGCGGACCGTACGAGGATGGCCCCGAAGGGAAGCATGTCGACGCATCGCCTGACCCGGACACTGCTCGGCTGCGGGGCGGTCGCTCCGGGTCTGTTCATCCTGGTGTTCCTGGTCGACGGCGCCACCCGGGCCGGATACGACCCCACCTACCACCCGGTGAGTGCGCTGAGCCTCGGCCCACGCGGGTGGATCCAGATCACCAACTTCGTCCTGACCGGACTGCTGCTCCTCGGCTTCGCCGTCGGACTCCGCCGCGCCCTCCACCCCGGCCGCGCCAGCCGATGGGGACCGCTCATGATCAGCGGGTACGGCCTCAGCCTGCTGCTCTCCGGCACCTTCGTGATGGACCCGACGCGCGGCTATCCACCCGGCACCACAGGCGACAGCAGCGCGGGCACCAGTTGGCACGGCGTCCTGCACGACAACCTCGGCATCGTGGTCTTCCTCTCGGTGCCGATCGCCTGCTTCATCCTCGCCCGCCGGTCCGTCACCCGGCCGTACGGTCACGCCTGGGCCGGGTACGACATCCTGACCGGAATCGCCGGCCTGGCCCTACTCGTCGCATTCGGTTCAGCGTGGGAAACCGACCATCCGTCGACCGGCCTGATCCAACGAGTGATGATCGCCGTCGACTGGACCTGGATCACCCTGCTCGCACTCCGACTGCTCGCCGAGATCCCGCCCCCGCAGAGCCCAGCGGTCGGGGGCGGCGCCGATGGCCTCGCCGGTCCGGATCCGGCGAGGCCATCGGCGCTCTAGGTCTACGTCACGGGACCGTAGCGGTACGCGCGGATGATGGTCTGCTCCACGGTGTTGCCGACGCTGTCAGCCGCTCTGGCCCGCAGGGACACGAAGCCACGCCCCGTCGGCTGGGCCACGAGGACGCTGTCGCCCCTCACCGGTACGGGTCGCCAGTCGGCGCCGTCGTTGAACGACGCCTCGACCGTGAGGCTGACCAGCTTGCCGCTGTCCGAGCCGGGTTGGGGCGTGACCGACACCGGCACGGTCTGGACCGTACCGCCGGGTGTGCTGTTGTACGGGTCGACCCGGGGACTGAAACCGACTATCCACAGGGGAAGGGCGGCGGGCGTTTCCGGGTCGGCGTGACCGGAGCGGAACGTCCAGGCGAGGTCGGTCCTGGTGGACAGGGCGAACGGCTCACCCCGCTCGGCGTGCAGTTCCAACCGGTACGACGCCTCGGCGGACGGAACCTCGAAGGCGGCCCATCGGGCGGCATCGGTGCTGCCGATCTTCGTGCCCTCGCGGAACAGACTGGCGCCGAAGCTGTCCGCCACCGTTCCGCCGGGATGGCCGACGCCGTCTCCGTACATCGGCACGTCGAGCCCAATGGTGTTCCCGGCCCGTCGGACACCCTCCCAGGAGTCCAGGGACACCGCCGGCAGTGACGGCGCTAAGACAGCCCTGTTCCACTGTTCCTGGTACGGCCGGCCGGCACCGTACTCGATATTGGGTACCGAGGCGGTGGCGGCCAGCAGCTGGTCGCCGGACAGCTCCTCGAACTGGCCCGTCGCGCCCACCCCCGGCGTGCCGTTGTAGAACTCGGTACGGCTGAACGGCAGCTGGAAGCTGTGGAACTCGCCGTAGAAGCCGGACTTCGTACGGCTCAGCCCCGCACCGATGCGCTTCTGGCCGGTGGTGCCCGTCCGGCTGGCCGCGAAGTCGGCCCGTACCGCGACCAGATCCCGGTCGGCCACGGTGCGCTGGTACCCGGTCACCAACCGTCCCGCCTCGGGAAACATCAGCGAGTAGAAGTACGGGCTGTTGTCCGTGCTGCCGTCCGCGTTGCCCTGTGCCCACTGGCCGCCGATCAGCGACGTGAAGCTGTCGTCATCGGTGTCGGGGCCGAGCTGGGCGGTGTAGATGTTCGCGAAGGACCAGGCCAGGATGTAGTTGCCCATCCCCACCGTGCCGCCGGTCTGGCTCGGCACGATGGTCTGCGCCGACACGAATGCGCGAACCTGCTGGGCCGAGGAGCGTGGCACGGTGACCGAGATCGGTTTTCCGCGCTGGGCGTCGAGTTCGACGGTCATGCTCCGATCGACGTTCAGATCGGGCTGCGCGAGCAGGGTCTTGGCAACGATCGGTACCGGCTTCCCGCCGGAGTCGTCGGTGCCGAGCAGGGTGTCGACCGTACTGGTCAGGGTGTAGTGGCCCTTCGGCACCCGGAATGTCACGCTGTCGCCCGGGTCGGGGCCTATCCAGCTGAACCAGTCCCGGTCGCTGCCGCGCTTGTTGAGACTGCTGGCGAAGGACCACGGGGTGGCGCCGTTGCGGTCGGTGTGGGTCAGGGTCACGTCGTAGCTCTCCACCTCCTTCTGCACCGTCAACGGCGTCTGGACCATCTGGTTTCCGCTGGTGGCGGTCAGCCAGCCGCCGAGGTAGCCGTCCGGACCCGATGTCCGGGTGTCGGCGGTGACGGTGACCTTCGCGTCGCCACCGGCCGGAACGACCACCGAAGTCCGGTCGACGCTGAACATGCCATCCGGGGTGGGAGCGCCGTCCGGGCTGGACGTGCTCATCGTCAGTTCGAGCGGCATGTCGGTCGGACCGCCGTTGTGGTAGGTGACGTCCCTGGTCAGCACCTCGTCGTCCTGGTGCGGCCAGAGCTGCCTGCCGAAGCTGACACCGGTCGGAGCGGTGGACAGCTGCTGCCCGATCGCGCGGGCGATGTCGAGCTGGCCGGCGCCCTGGGCATGTGCCCCGTACCCCGGATTGGGTTTGGCCGAGGCCGTCAGCGTCGCCTTGATCTGCCGGCCGGGCCAGTCGGGGTGCTGTTGGGCCAGGATCGCCGCGGCGCCGGCCACGTGCGGCGCCGCCATCGACGTGCCGGACAACCTGGTGTACGCGTCACCCCGGTTGCCGGGAACGCGCACAGCGTCCCTGCCGCGCGCCGCGGTGATGTCCACTCCGGGCGCGGTGATGTCCGGCTTCAGCCTGCCGTCGGTGGTCGGGCCCCGCCGGGAGAAGCCCGGCACCTCGTTCCTGTCGTTCACCGCGCCCACCGTCAGGGCCATGTCGGCGCTACCGGGTGACGAGATCGCACCTTCGACAACGCCACCGTCGGTGTTGCCCGCCGAGATCACGAACAGCGTGCCGTACCGGTCGCTGAGAGTCTGCACCGCCTCTTCCAGCGGATCCACGACCGTGGGGTCGTCGTCACCGCCGAGGCTCATGTTGACCACCTTGGCGTGCTGGTCGGCCGCCGCCCAGGTCATCCCGGCCAGAATCCACGAATCCGCGCATCCGCCCGCGACGCAGACCTTGCCATCCAGCAGTTTCGCGCCCGGCGCCACACCCTGGTATCTCCCACCCGAGGCCGCACCGGTGCCGGCGATCGTGGCGGCCACATGCGTACCGTGCCCGGAAACATCGTTGTCGGGCTCGACGTCCTCGGTGAAGTTCTGCCGACCGACCACCTGGCCGGTCAGGTCCGGATGGGTGTCGTCAATGCCGGAGTCCAGCACCGCGACCGTGGTGCCCCTACCGGTGATGCCCGCCCGCCAGGCAACCGGTGCACCGGTCTGCGGAACGCTGACGTCCAACGTCGGCTGGCGCATCCCATCGAGCCACAACTTCCCCACACCGGACCGGAGAGTACGCGCCGATGGCGCACCGCCGGTCAGCCCGTGCCAGGAATCGGCCGCCTTGCCGCGCGACTGGCGTACCGCCATCCCGTTGATTACCGGCAGGTCCCGTTCCTTGGTGAAACCGTCGACGCCCTTCCGGGTACCCGTCACGATCAACGGCAGATGGTCCCTGCGGTCGTACCCGGCCTCGATCAACCCGGTCACGTCGAACAGCCGTCGGTCCAACCGCCCTGCGGCCAGCAACGGACCGGCATCGCTCGGGACAACCCGCACCCGACCGCCGGCCGTCGTGATGTCGAACGAGATCGCCTTACGTCCGGGGCCAGCCTGCGCCGACACCTGCCCCGCACCGGACACCGTCACCCGATCACCGGTCACCAACGTCACCGTGTGCTCAGCGGCCCGGTCGACCACCGGTCGAGCCAGCACCGGCCCTGGCACCGCCAGAGGCGCCGATGACAGCCCCGCCACCGCGCTGCCCGGCGCGGCCGTACCCGCCGCCACCACCACTGCGGTGGCCGTGACGCCCAGCCGCAGTCGTCTTGAGAGACGCACGTCGTGTGTTCCTTCCCTTGTACGAAGACAGGGCTGCCCGCGGCCCAAGGGACGCGGGCAGCCCGGTTATGGAGAGCGAGAGGTCGAACGGGTACGCCTTACTTGACGACGACCACGCGGGTCGGCTTGGCTACCTCTACCGCCGTGCCATATTCGGACAGCTCCACATTGACTGCCCAGGTGCTGGTAGACGTCGTGCCGTCCTTCTCGTGCCGGGTGGTCCGCTCATAGGCGACCTTCGCGATCCGCTTGTCCGCGTTCAGGGTTACATCGCCGATCATGATGTCGCTGATGGTCGCGCTGGATTTGCTCTTCAACGACACTTCGAAGTGATAGCTGCCGGCACCGGCCGGGGTAATTTTCGCGCCGGACTCCCGCAACACCGCGAACAGCTGCTGCGGATCCGCCGACGCGCCCACGGCACCGCTCAGCGCGCGATCATAGGCCAGCCGGTCATGCTCACCCGGATACTGCTTCCACGTGTCGTCACAACCCGAACAACCCGTGAACCGGACCCCATTTGCCAGCCGCTCCTGATAGACATTCCCGCCCTCCCGCGATGACGAGTTGAGATAGCCCGTCGCCGTGTCGGGATCGAAGGCACCCACCGTCGTGACCTCGACCGGGTCGCCCTTGAGCCCGGCCGTCACCTTCACCTTGTAACTGATGCCCTCGCTCTCCGCGACGGCCGCCACCAGGGTCAACTGCGGCGACTGCACCTCCGCCGACGCAACGCTCGACGGGCTCGTCGTCGCTGGCTGGGTGACCGTGGTCGCCACCAACGCACCCACCGCCAGCACAGCGAACGACCCGGTCAGCACCCCCACCATCCTCCGACGACGGCGTCCTCGTCGCCCCCTGAGCAGCATGGACTGCACCGGCGGCGCCGAGCCCGGCTCAGCGTCGACCACCTCGTGCAGGCGGGCAGCCACCTGCTCGTCGATAGAACTCATCGGATTCCCCTCGCCTGCTCGTAATTACGCTCATGCACCAGATGCCGCAGCTTCTCCAGTGCACGGGCGTACTGACTTTTTACGGTGCCGAGCGGGCACCCCAACGTCTCCGCGACCCGCCGTTCTGACAGGTCCTCATAAAGACGCAGCACCACCACCGCCCGCTGTCGGGGCGGCAGCGCCATCAGCGCACGTTTGACCTCAGCGCCGGAGTCCGCCTCTACCGGGCTTGGGCGGTCCGGAACATCGGCTACGAGATTTTCCCGCCGGCGCCGCCGCCACATCGACGTGTTGTTGTTCGCCAGTGCCCGCCGCAGATATGCGTGCAGATCACTGTGTCGCGACAGCTTGCCCCACCGCTCATACATCTTGACCAAGCTGTCCTGCAACAACTCCTCGCCCCGCCACCGGTCCCCGGTCAGCAGAATCGCCAGCCGCAGATGCCGTTCCCAGGCCGACTCCATAAAAGCCACAAACGATTCGTCGGCCGCCGTCAGCGGCTTCGCTCGGTCCGTCACGCCTCTACCACGGCACACCGCCGGGAAAGGTTCCATCCCTCGGCGAAAAGCTCATAGATACACACGCTGAAATCCACCACATACAGATCGTGACCATAACGGCGGAATCCGCACCTCTCCGTCCTGGTGGCGGCCTCATGCCTGCCGAGGAGGCTGCCACAGCGCAGCATGGGTCGGCGTCCGCCAGGACGACGTCATAGCCGCTGGCTGATCGCCGCAATGTGGATCGCCGCTGGGTAGCGCACCCTGATTCTGTCGAACCGGGTGGCGACGCCACGACGCTGTTTGAGCTGGTCGACGCATCGCCTGACCAGGACACTGCTCGGCTGCGGGGCGGTCGCCCCGGGTCTGTTCATCCTGGTGTTCCTGGTCGACGGCGCCACCCGGGCCGGATACGACCCCACCTACCACCCGGTGAGTGCACTGAGCCTCGGCCCACGCGGGTGGATCCAGATCACCAACTTCGTCCTGACCGGACTGCTGCTCCTCGGCTTCGCCGTGTCCTCTATCCCGGTCGCGCAAGCCGCTGACGGCCACTCATGATCGGCGGGTACGGCCTCTGCCTGCTGCTCTCCGGCACCTTCGTGATGGACCCGACGCGTGGCTACCCGCCCTGGGCCGCCCGATGACGGCAGCGCGATCCCAAGTTGGCATCACGTACTGCACGACAATCTCGGGCTGGTGGTGTTCCTTTCGGTGCCGGTCGGCTGCTTCGACCTCGCCCGCTGGTCCGTCATCCGGCCGTACGGTCGCATCTGGTCCGGCTACAACATCCTGACCGGGACTGCCGGCCTGGCCCTGCTCGTCGCGTTCGGTACGGCGTGGGAGACGGCTCATCCGTCGGCCGGCCTGATCAAACGAGTGAGGATCGCCGTCGATTGGGCCTGGATCACGTTGCTCGCACTCCGGCTCCTCGCCCAGACCCGCACTCGGTCCGACGAGCCGCCGCAGGTCCGCACCACGGGCGAGCGCGACCAGACAGGGCGAGGTCAATACCGCCGGGACCGCCACCTTTGTGGAGGTGATGGCGTGATCGGAGCCCGTGTCTCAGGGGCTGCGAAACCTGTGACTAAAAGCTGGACTTGTCTCTTGCCAGTAGGCCGTGTGCAACCTTCAATCGCGGGCTGGCCGAGGTCAAGGCCCGATTCAGGATGATCAGGCGAATCCTCCACGAAATTGAACGAACCCACCGCAAGACGGCAATGCCCTTCACTGCCGCCCATGCGGCGCTGGACGCCTATCGAGTGCGATATCCGCGCGGAACGCGATGAACCACTTCAGACCAGATCAATCTCTGCTCGGCGAAGACAGAAGAAAGCGCGCACTGCCTGCCCTTTCACCCCCGAACCGGTAAGCATTGACCGGGGCTGCCGCGATGGTCCTCCTAGTGTCGCCGGACGGCGCCTGGCAGGTGCACGGATCCACCATGGCTACTGGCCCCCTCTTCCCCGGACCTCCACCGTCCGCTATTTTGTCAGCACAGCGTGTAGGGGGGTTCGTGAGCAGCCACGACGAATTTTTCAACACGAAGCAAGCGGAGGCCGTCTTCAAGCACGGAATCCTCAAGCGTTACCCCGTCGTCTTCGCCTCCAAGACGGGCTCGGCCGTGGACGGCGGCCGGGTCGTGTTCCTTGACGGCTATGCCGGCCGCGGTGAGTACAAGGACGGATCGCCTGGCTCACCATTGCTGCTATCGCAGGCTGCTGAGTTCCTGCAGAGCACCCGCGATGTCCTGGGGTACTTCGTCGAACAAGACGACGATAGCTTCGACAACCTTGAACGGGTTCTGCGCGACAAGGGCGGCCCGACGAACTTCGAGGTCCGCCACGGCTCAGTGGACGATCACCTACCCGAACTACTCACCCTCGCTCGCAGCGCTTCGTTGTTCGCCTTCCTTGACCCGTTCGGCCCAGCACTGGACTTCAACATCATCAAGGGTTCGCTGCTCGGACGGTCGAAGTGGCCGCCCACCGAGGTCCTGCTGCATTTCAGCGTGCTCAGCGTCGCCCGCATGGGCCGAGCGGTCCACATCGCTCGCCAGTCGAGCGGTGGGCTATCGGAAGATGACGGCAAGACGGCAGCGCGCCTGGACCGATTCCTCGACGGTGGCTGGTGGAAAGACTACTTCGCCCAAGTCCACGACGACGGCGACGAACAGAAAGCCACTGACGTCGCTATGCGAGTCTGCGCCGAGTACCAGCAGAGGCTGATCGCCGGAACCAGATACACGGCGATCAGCATGCCCGTGCGTCCGCGCCCCGACCTGGCGCCCAAGTACGTGCTGATGTTGCTGACCGCCGACAGCGAAGGCGCCTGGTGCTTCGCCGACGCGCTGGGCAGAGCCGGACGGGACTGGACTGCGGCCTGGTTCACTGAGCGGATGAACCGAGAGGGACCCGCCGGACAGGGATCACTGTTCGGCGAAGCGCCGGTCTTCGACCACAACCAGTACGAGGTGGACAACCGGGCTACGTGGATACAAACCATCGCCGCGAACATCGACGGCCTGCTTACCGGTGTCGGCCCTTTCAAACTCGTCGACCGGGTACCAGAGGTCTACGGCATGGTACTGGGTCAGGCATGGGAGCGACATGTCAAAGCGGCGGTCAAGCTGCTGCATAACAGCCGCAAGATCGACCACGACGGCAAAGGCAAGTACTTCTTCAGAGACGTACTACGTCGCATGTAGACGCACGCCATCTACGCCAGCCCGATCGGCGGCCGCGCAGCATCCCCCTACCGCACCGTGGCCAACCGCTGACCGGATGGCATCTCGTCCCACGTCCGGCCGTCGAGTAGCCGGCCCCCCGCCTTCGGCGTCCGTCCACCCCACTGCTTGAAGAAAAACGCCGTCCCAGCCGCGTTGCACTGGTCCCGAAGTTCTCGTACCCACTGTGGGTTCATGGGGCGACAGTTCTGCCCGGACTCACCGCCGGCAATGAGCCAGTCAATACCGCTCAGTTTCAAGCCGGTAAGCGAACCAAGTAGCGGCTCCGCCGAAACGAACCGCACCGCGGCCGGAACCTGGCGTAGCTCATCGATGCGAGCCACCTCGTCGGCGTTCTCGACGCTGACACCCATCCACACGTTCGCTGGCCAGTCGAGCTGCGGCGCTAACTTCGCCAGCCTCGCAGCTCGCTTGGTGAGCAACTGATAGGTGTGCCGGGGCGTCTCGTGCATGACGCCGAACACGCGCCGCACGTACTCTAGCGGCACCCGAGCATGGAACAGGTCGGACATCGAGTTGACAAACACGACCCGTGGATCCCGCCACCGTCGCGGGATATCCAAGGTGTCCTCATGGACGGCCACACCGAAGCCGGGTCCGGAGGTGCGTGGGTCGCCATCGGTCTGGTACTTCGCCGATCCCATGGCCTTCAGTCGCTTCGACAGCGCGAGAGCATAGCAGTTATCGCAGCCGGACGAGATGCGGTCGCACCCTGTTGTCGGGTTCCACGTCGCCTCGGTCCACTCGATGGTGCTGTGGTCCGCCACCAAATCACCTCCCTGAGATCAACCATCTTGTCGAACATCCGTACGGTACGGAAGGGTTCACAGGCTGTCGTACCCAACCGATTACCTGCCGGGTATGTCATCGGGTACAACGCCACGGGCTTCCTCACGTCGTTGGCACCAGCAGCCGGACCGTGCACATGTGCGATCGGCCGGGAACATCGCACAAGTCAGGCTGCCGATCCGCCGCAGGTACCTGGCCAAACAGGAGGTATGGCGAAACGAGCGGCTCGTCCAAGCAAAGGCCGGTCGCGTGCTTGGGCGCGACAACACCCAAGATGCTGTTCCAGCAGGTCGGGGCCGCAACTCGCCTCGTCACGACATCCTGCCGCCCACGTGATCCCCAGCAGCGAATCCGGGGCTAGGGTCCGTCGTCGACCTGCCGCTGGTGCGGCCGATGCTTCCGGATGTACTCCTCGACGTCGCTCCTAAGCCAAATCGCTCCAGCGGTCAGCACCTGGTACGGCTTCGGAAACTTCGGGTTCGCGGTGATCTGCTTCAACCGCGATCGGCTGACGCCGCCCAACAACTCCATCACCTCAGCCGGCCCCGCGAGCGGGCCGGGCGGACGGTCGGCGGGCATGCCCAAGATGGTCCCCACGCCTAGGCCTCCCCATGTTGGGACTGCCCATGCATGGCTCCCCATATTGACAGGGGGATGAGGCTCGGGGACGATCCAGGACAGGCCCCCTGCCTGGTCGCACATGCCGGCGCCGGGCGGGGGTGCCGCATTCTCAGTCGAGCCGGGGAGGACCTTTGCTGCATCACGCGTTCCATCCGCCCGAGCAACCCTCGCTAACGCCCGAGCAGCGGACGGAGCGTCTGAAGGCTGAACTTGCCTCCTGCCAACAAGCCCTGTGCGCGCTCCAGTCCGAGCTGACGGAGGCCAAAAGCAGGCTTGGGATGATCAGCCGGATAGCGCGAGACGTCGAGCGGACCCGTCGAGCCCCCGGAGTTTCGTGGGCCGCAGTCCGAGCAGCGTTGTACGCCCGGCCAGGGAAACCCCCGGACCGCGGGCCGGACTTACCGATCTTGTGACCGCAACAAGGCCCGAGGCCGCACCTGGACCCATTTCCCCCGCATATCGGGGAAATACATCCTTGAGGATGTCGCTCATGCCCCTGGTCAACGCGCTCCCCTTGGCGCTTTGCGCCCAGTGGGTGCCCCAGCGAGTACCCCGGCCGGCGCGTCGAGCAGGATCCAGCGTACGACGTTCAGGCCGAGGCGCGTACGCAGTCGGGGCAGGAACCGATTCGGCAGGTACGCCATCCCCGGCATATCGCCGTACCCGACGGTCTGGCTGCGGCGGGCGACGTCACCGCCGAGCAGCAGGTGCTCAATCATGCCCTGCGCGCACACCGCCTCGATCAGCTCGATCAACGCGCTGTCCGGCCGCTCCCGGCGCCGTGCCATCCCGCCATAGCCCAGGTACGCGCCCCGCTGGGTGCGAGTTCCACGTACAGCCCCGGATCAGGGGCACGGTCGGCATGCGCGCAGCACGACCCGTCCCGCAGCAGCCCCATCAGCCTCCAGCAGGTCGGGACCTCGGCGCGGGCCGGCGCCGTACCCCAAGTCCGCCAGCGCCCAGGGACGCGACACCAGGGCCGCCCGGCGGACCCGGCGCATGACGGCATTTTTGACATTGACGCTGGACGATAGCCAAGGATAATTCCTCGAGGAAAGCGCTTTCCGAAGACATGCCGGGGCGGCAGGGATGACGTTTGCGCCTGCCTGCGCGCTCGGCCACGAGAGGAGACCGCGTGAGACCCAGACTGCTCGCTTCCGTGACCGCGACGATCCGCACCGCCGCGATCACGGCAACCGGTGGCGCCGGTAAGAACTCCACCGTCCGCAGAGTCCTGGGGGCACTGGTGATACTCCCGCTGGTGGCCGTCGCCCTGGCCGTCGCCCAGCCCGCTCAGGCCGAGCCCGGCTTCACCACGACACCGCCCGAGGGCTGCCACCTATACCACTACGTGCACCAGGGCTTCACCTACGCCTCGGAGACCTATTGCGTCAGAACAGGCGGTTTGCACCGCGCGGCGGCACGCTGCGCCGATGGCCGGGTCGTCTATGGCTGGACCGAGGAGATGGCCTACTTCCTGATGTCCAAGGCCGAGTGCCGTTCCGGCGGCGGATGGGACGGCGGCACTCCGATTCCGGCCGTCGAGATCTGGGGCGAGTTCTGGCTCGACTGGTAAGCGGGTTCAACACGCTGACTCCGTCGACCGTCACCTCCGCTGCGAGTGACGGTCGACTGGTGGCTGAACTCGGGCCGTCGTCACACCGTGACCCAGCCGGCTTGGACCCGACGGTCAGCCGCTGGTGCCCCAAGCAAGTACCCGGTCCGGCGCGTCAACCAGGATCCGGTGGGCAGACGCCCGGCGGTGTTCGTCCGGCAGGTGGTCCACGCGTTCAACGAGCGCCTGTCGGGCATTGTCCCGAATAACCTCGATCGCGCCGCCCACCTTCCCCCGCGTCCAGGGGAGCGCCGGAACGGCAGGGCCGGCAGCAGATGGATCGCCGTGACCGGCGTGGCCGGGTGCCAGGTGCGGTGTACCTCCCCGGTGAGGACCGCGATCATCGCCGCGCCGAGTCCGGTCGCCGCCAGTCCCGGCACCACGGCATGCCATCGGCTGCCCGAGGGGTGTCGAGTCCCGCCTAGTCTCCGCAGGTCCGACGAGTGGACCGGGCCCGACGTGTCCATCGCTGCCATCCGAGCGGCGCTCTACGCCCGACCAGACCGGCTCGGCGATCTCGGGGCCGACCTACACGTCTCGTAAGCCCAGCGGCGGACGCTTTCATGAAACTCTTGAGCTCTTGCACGATCCCCTCGCTGCTGGACGGTCACCGCAATTTTCGTGTTGCAATCGGGGCATGTCCCTGGACGAGCTTCGCGACCTGCTGGAACGACATGTACGTCCTGATTTGACCACTGTCATCGACGGTGTCCGGGTCTGCAAGGTCGACGACAGCGCTTCGCCGGTGTCGTCGATGTCCGGCACGGTGCTGGCGGTCATCGCCCGGGGTGGCAAGCGTCTCGCCCTGGGGGACCGGGTGTTCGAGTACGGCGTCGGTCAGTACCTCGTCGCCTCGATCGACCTCCCGGTGACGGGGCACGTCATCGACGCCGCTCCGGGCCACCCCGCGCTCGGTTTCGGGATGACCCTGGAACCTGCTGCCATCGCGGAATTGCTGCTGCAGGTCGGGCCGGGGGATCTGCCACGGTCCCCCGCTACCGCACGGCCGGGAATCACGGTCAGTGACGCCCCAGACGAGTTGCTCGACGCCATCGTGCGGCTGCTGCGCCTACTCGACCGGCCACGGGACCGGAAGGCACTGGTCCCGTTGTACAAGCGCGAGATCCTCTGGCGGTTGATGACCGGGGAACAAGGTGACGTCGTCCGTCAGCTCGGCCTCGCGGACAGCAGCCTGAGCCACATCACGAGGGCGGTACGGTGGATTCGGGAGAACTACACCCGGCCGTTCCGGGTCGAGGAAGTAGCACAGCTCTCGGGGTTGAGTGTCTCCGCGTTCCACCGGAATTTCCAGGCGGTGACGGCAATGAGCCCGATCCAGTTCCAAAAGCACATCCGGCTACAGGCGGCGAGATTGCTGCTGGCGAACAATCCTAACGACATCACCGGCGTCGGCAATCGCGTCGGATACGACAATCCGTCCCAGTTCAGCCGTGAGTATCGGCGCCTGTTCGGTGCTCCGCCCAGCCTTGATGCGGTACGCATGCGTGATGGAGTCGATCCCGCTGCTACGGCGCTGCCCTGACGTCGCCTGGGCGAAGAGGAATGTGCAGCCAAACGAGACGATTTCGCTAGCACGGCGGTTGCGGCTCTGTTTTCCTGGAGTTACCGGAACGTGCCACGGATTCCGAGGCAGTCACCAGGAAGCAGGAGGCGGGCAATGAAGGTCACCGAACAGACACCGACCGCCTCCAGGGGGAGAAGTATGAAGTACCGCACGCTGGGCCGGGCCGGAATTGAGGGTGGCGGCCTGCCCCTCGACGACGAGCGGCCGACCGGACTGTGACCGTGGACAATGCCGTCGCGCACGCCCTCGCCATCGGACCGGACTCTTCGGCGGCTGAGCGCACCATCGATATCACAACGCTGGGCGCACGCAGCGGCATTCCGCGCCGCATCGAAATCTGGTTCCACCGCGTTGACAACCGCTGGTACCTGAGCGGCATGCCCGGACCCCGCAGTTGGTACGCGAACGTGCGCGCTCATCCGCGGTTCATGGTGCACCTGAAGCATGGGGTCAAGGCCGACCTGCCCGCGACCGCGGTGCCGGTCGACGAGCCGACACGACGGCGGGTTATCGCCGCAGTACTCGACCTACAGAACCGGCCCGAGTTCGCGGCGCGGGTAAACCAGCGCCAGGAGTTCGACGACTGGTTCGCGCGTAGCCCGCTGGTCGAGATCGTGTTCGACGACGAGGCGTTGCGGACGGCGTCCTCGGCGCAGTCCGGATAGTCCGAACCTCCGGAGGGATCACGTCGACAGAGCGACCAGACGGGGGTACTGGTCGGCGGCGGGGCAAGGCACCGGCACGGCACCGACCACTCACCAGTCACTCAACAAACGCCTCCAAAGGGGAGAATGATGAAGTACCGCTCGCTGGGCCGGACCGGAATCGAGGTCAGCCCCTATTGTCTGGGAGCCATGATGTTCGGCGCCATGGGAAATCCCGACCACGACGACTCGATCCGGATCATCCACAGGGCCCTGGACGCAGGGATCAACTTTATCGACACCGCCGACGTGTACTCCCAGGGCGAATCCGAGGAAATCGTCGGCAAGGCGCTCAAGGGCCGCCGCGACGACGTCGTGCTCGCCAGCAAGGTGCACTACCCGATGGGCAATGATCCGAACCACCGGGGAAACTCACGGCGCTGGATCATGACTGCAGTCGAGAATTCCCTGCGCCGCCTGCAGACCGATCACCTCGATCTCTACCAGGTCCACCGCCCCGACCCGACGGTCGACGTAGAGGAGACGCTGTCTGCCCTGTCCGACCTGATCCACAGCGGCAAGGTCCGCGCGATCGGTGCGTCGGGCTTCCCAGCTCCGGAAATCGTCGAGGCGCAGTGGGTCGCCGAGCGACGCGGCCTCGAGCGCTTCCGTACCGAGCAGCCGCCGTATTCGATCGTCAACAGGAGCATCGAACGCGAGGTCCTGCCGGTCTGTCAGCGCTACGGGATGGGCACGCTGGTCTGGAGCCCGCTGGGCCAGGGCCTGCTCACCGGCCGGTACCGCAAGGGGAAGCAGACGGACAGCCACCGGTCCGGCGGCATGCCGCAGCACTTCAGCGACGAGCGCAAGCTCGACGTGGTCGAACAGCTCATCCCGCTCGCCGAGAGGGCCGGCCTGCCGCTGACCCACCTCGCGATGGCGTTCGCCATCGCCCACCCGGGCGTGACCTCGGCGATCATCGGGCCGCGCACCATGGAACAACTCGACGACCTGCTCGCCGGCGCCGACACCACCCTGGACGACGAGATCCTCGACCGGATCGACGAGATCGCTCCGCCCGGTACCGACGCCGCCCCCAACGACGTGGCCTACACACCGCCGGCCGTCTCGAACGTGAGCCTGCGCCGCCTGCCAGTCGCCGAGCGCTCCGCCGCCTGACCGAGGGGTACGGCGCCAGGGGCGCGCCCGGCGGCGGCACCCCGATCCCGGCCGTCGAAATCTGGGGCGAGTTCTGGCTCGAATACTGAGCGGATTCAACGCTGACTCCGTCGACCGTCACATCCGCAGCGAGTGACGGTCGACTGGTGCCCGGCTTGAGCACAAGGGGCCGGTCCGAACGACGAGCCGGCTCCCGATGCCGCGCCATCCCGTCGTAACCCAGGTACGCACCCCGCTGGGCGAGTTCCACGTGCAGCCCCGGATCAGGATCACGGTCGACATGCGCGAGCACGGCCCGTCCCGCAGCAACCCGGCCGGCGCCCAACAGGTTGAGGACTTCGGGGCCGGCGCCGTACCTCCAAGCTCGACCATCACACCACGCCACTCGCAAACTGGCATTGCAGGACTAGGCTCGTGGCCATCGATGGGCGTCCGATCCTGCGGTCGGGCGCGTCGCCGTATCGGACCCTGGAAGCGCTGTGCGGGAAGAGCCACGGTACGACTTCGTCGGTGGCCTGGTCGTCGCCCTGATCGGTGCCGCCGCCGGTGGCCTCATCGGGCTGCTCGGCGGAAACCTGCTGGCGGTGCTGCTCCTGGCGTCCTACGGTGCGATACCCGGCGTTTTCTGGGCGTTCGCCCCACCCGAGGAGCGCGGCCGGCCGGCCCGCCCGAGGGTGCTCAGCCCACGGCAGCAGAAGGCGCGGGAGCGGCAGTTGCGCCGCCACGAGCGGCGGCTGGCCCGGCGGGAGCGGCGTCGTCAACGCCGGCAAAAGACGGCTGACACGACCGCTCGCCTGCTGACGTCCGCCTGGTTCGGCGGCGCGACCGGCTGGTTTGCCTCGGTCCCGCTGCTGCTGGTCGCCGCCGCGTGCGGGCTCGCCCCGGGGATCAGCCCCCCGCTCGCCATGCTGCCCCTGCCGCTACTGACCGCGGCGGTGGCCGGGGTGGTACAAGGGTTCGCGGGACGGACGGGCGGGTGGTGGAACACCGCCTGGGATCTCGTGCGGCGGAGCCTGCCGGCCGCGTTGCTCGTACTGAGCGTTCCTGGGCTCGCGCTCGGCTGGACACTGGCGATGCCGCTGGCCGGGGCGGCCGTCTGGCTCGGGCTGGCGCGTACCACCGCCTGGATCTGGGTGGTGCTCCCGGTCACCCTGCTCGGCTACTTCGCCGCCACGGTCGTTTGGCGCCGGGTCCTGCTACGTACCGATCGCCGCCCTGGCAGTGGCGGTGGAGGCCGACCGCGCTCCATCGGCGGCGGATCCTGGGACGACGTCGACGGCAGCACCTGGGAAGGCTGACCGGCAAGTCGCGGCGCCCACACCGCCGTACCGAGCAGCCGTTACATCACCTGCGGGTCTGTGCGCACGGCGGACCCGGCGGATGACGGCATTTTTGACATTGACGCTGTCCGATAGCCAGAGATAATCATGCAGGAAAGCGCTTTCCATTGATCTGCCTGGGCGGCAGGGATGACGCATGCGCCTGCCTGCACGCTCGACCACGAGAGGAGACCGCGTGAGACCCAGACCGCTCGCTTCCGTGACCGCAATGATCCGCGCCGCCGCGATCACCGCAACCGGTGCCGCCGGCAAGAACTCCAACATGCGCAAAATCCTGCGGGCACTAGTGATCGTTCCGCTGGTGGCCGGCGCCCTGGCCGTCGCCCAGCCCGCTCAGGCCGACCCCGGCTACACCACGACCCCGCCCCAGGGCTGCTACCTGGGCCACTACGTGCACCAGGGCTTCACCTACGCCTCGCAGACCTATTGCACGAGAATGGGCGGCTTGCATCGCGCGGTGGCACGCTGTTCCGATGGCCGGGTCGTCTACGGCTATGTCGAGGAGATGGACTACTTCCTGATGTCCAGGGCCGAGTGCCGTACCGGCGTCGGATGGGACGGCGGCCCCCCGATTCCGGCCGTAGAAATTTGGGGCGAATTCTGGTCCGATTACTGAGCGGGTTCAGCACACCGACTCCGTCGACCGTCACCTCCGCTGCGAGTGACGGTCGACTGGTGTCTGAACCAGCCGTCGTCACACCGTGGCCCAGCCGGCTCGGACCCGACGGTCAGCCGCTGGTGCCCCAGGCGAGCACCCGGGCCGGCGCGTCGACCAGGATCCGGCGTACGACGTCCGGGCCGAGGTGCGTACGCAGCCGGGGCAGGAACCGGTTGGGCAGGTACGCCATCCCCGGCATCCCGCCGTACCCGACGTACCGGCTGCGGCGGGCGACGTCACCGCCGAGCAGCAGATGGTCGGTCATCCCCTGTCCACACACCGCTTCGATCAGCTCGATCAACGCGCTGTCCGGCCGATCCCGATGCCGCGCCATCCCGTCATAACCCAGGTACGCACCCCGCTGGGCGAGTTCCACGTGCAGCCCCGGATCAGGATTACGGTCGGCATGGGCGAGCACCACCCGTCCCGCAGCAACCGCATCCGCAGCCAGCAGGTCAAGAACCTCGTGCGCAGCGCTGCCATGCTCCAGGTGCACCATCACGGGAGCACCGGACGAGCGATGCGCGGCAGCCACCGCCCCCAGCACCCGACGCTCGAACGGACCGATCGACCAGTACCCAAGTCCCGCCTTCAACAGCCCGGCCCGCACCGGCCGCCCCGACGGATCCAGCGCGACCGCCGTACCCCTGCCGTGGTCTTCGGAAGCGGTGCCGACGTCGCGGGCCGGACACCCGTCGACCAGATCGGCAAGGAAGCGTGCCGCAAGCTGCGCCTCCGACCAGGAGGCCAGCGGATGGTCCGGGCCGTAGTGCGCGGCCCGGTGCGCCCCGGTCGTCGCCACCACCCGCATCCCGGTGGCCGCGCTGATCCGGGCGACCGCCGCCGGGTCGCGGCCGAGCCCAACCGGGGTCGCCTCCACCATCGCAGTGATGCCGGCCTCGAACAGCAACGCCGTCTCGGCCTGGCTCGACGGCTCGTCGTCCAGCTCGTCCCCGGCCAGCAGCGGGCTGGCCTGGAACAGGTGCTCGTGATAGTCGGTCGGTCCGAGGTCCGAGGGTGACACGTCACCGAGCACGGTCCGGACGAAGCTCACCGCACCGCCTCGGCCGCCGCCGACAGCCGCTGCACCGTCGCGGGATCCATCGGTACGTCGAAGATTTCGGCGATCGCCTGGCTCCACCCGTGGATGAAGTACCGCCATCCGTCGACCACGGTCAGGCCACGCTCGTCGGCCTGGGCTCGGGCCTGGTGCAGGAACTCCAGGCTGCCCCGGTAGTTGAACTCCCAGACGTAGCCCTGCCGGGGCAGCCTGGCCCCGGGCGGCAGTGGCGAGCCCGGCCGGTCCTTGCCGAGCCCGGTCGCGTTGACCACCAGACTCCAGTCCGGGGCCGTGTGGAGCAGGTCGAGGACGGCCCGTGGATCGGCCGCCGGCACGTACTCGACGAGTTCGGCCGATACGCCGCCGCGCTGGGCAACCGCGCGGAGGTGGGCGAGCCGATCCGGATCGGTGTCCGTGCAGACGATCCGCCGCGGCCGGTCCTTCCGCTGGCTCAGGTACCAGACCAGGGCGGTACCGGCACCACCCGCGCCCAGGCAGACGACCTCGGCACCGGTTGCCGTGAAGTGGTCGTCGGGCAGGAACTCCTCGGCGGCCAGGCCGGCGGTCAGCGGGTCCTTGGCGTGTCCCAGCAGCTTGCCGTCCCGCTTCGCGATGCTGGAGATCTCGCCGCAGAGCCGGGCGAAGTCGTCCACCTCGTCGAACAGGTCGTGCGCCGCCTGGTAGAGCCGGAGCTTGTGCGTGGTAACCAGCGCGCCCAGGTGCGCCGGGTCGTCCCGGATCTGTCGTACGAGGTCGCGGTACTGCTCGTCGTCCGCGTCCAACGGCAGGTCGTGTCCGACCAGTCGCTGGGTCGGCAGCCCGAGGATCTCGGCCCAGCTCGGAAAGACCTGGTTGATCGACGAGCTGCCGGTGGTGACCCCGACGAATCCCATGTAGTTGGCCCGATCCACCGTCTCACCCGCCTCCAGCCGTCGGTGCCGTCCGCTCATCGGGAACCACCTACCCGTACCGGATGGGTCGGGGTGCCGCCGTCGAGCACGGCGAGCAGGTCGGCCACCGCCAGCGAGCCCATCCGGTCGATCGCCTCCACGGTCTGCGCCCCGAGATGAGGCGTCACCACCACCTTGTCAGCCAGGTCTTCGGCAAGCAGCGGCGAGGTACCCCCGGTCGACTCCGTGTCGAGCGTGTCGGCGGCGTACCCGGCGACCCGACCGCTGCGCAGTGCGGCGGCGAGGGCCGGCTCGTCGACGAGGTCGGCGCGGGCGCTGTTGACCAGGATCAGGCCGTCCCGGGCCCCCGCCAGCCAGTCGGCGTCGACCAGCGGCCGGCCACCCCCGGGCGCGTGCAGCGAGATTGCCGTACAGCGGGCCGGCAGTTCAGCCAGCTCCACCGGTTCGGCGCCGGCCGCCCGGATCGCCTCGGCGTCCAGCATCGGGTCGTACGCCAGGACCGTGGCACCGAACCCGGACAGCCGGCGCCCGACCGCGCGACCGATCCGGCCGAAGCCGACGATCCCGACGGTCAGTGCGCCGAGTTCCCGGCCCCGCGAGATCGTCCAACTGCCGGACCGGACCCGCCGGTCCCCGGCCGGGATACCGCGCAACGCGGCGAGCAGCAGCCCGATGGTGAGGTCGGCGACCGCCTCGGTGTTCGCCCCCGGTGTGTTGGTGACCACGACACCGCGCGCCGCCGCCGCTTCCAGGTCCACCGCGTCGACCCCGACGCCGTACCGGGCCAGCACCGTCAGGCGGGGCGCGGCGGACAGGTGCGCCTCGGTCACCGGGCCGGTGCCGGCGATCCAGCCGACGGTGCCGGCGAGCAGCGGGCGCAGCGCGTCGAGCCGGTGGTCGGCTGGTCCGCGTACGACGGTCAGGCCGGCCTCCGCCAGCTCGCCGAGCAGGTCCCGGGAACCGGAGGAGAACGACCGCGACGTGACGAGCACACTGCGCCCGCCGGCCGGGCCGATCCGTTCGGTCACGCTCATCGCGTACCACCGCCGCCGCCCCGGCCCTCGAACCACGGCTCAAGCCGGCGGTACGCGTCGAGGAAGACCGCGTGCCGTTCCCGGTAGGCGGCGTGCCGCTCCGGATCGGGCGTGAACTCGGCGGTGACCTCGGACAACTCCCGGGCCACGCCGAAATCGTCGACCAGGCCGAGGCCCACGGCCGCCGTGACCGCCGCGCCGAGGCTGTTCGCCTCCTCCACGATGGAGCGACGGCGTACCGGGCAGCCCCAGACGTCGGCGAGGATCCGCAGCCAGACGTCGCTTGCCGCACCACCACCGATGGCGTCCACCCGGTCCACCGGCGCGCCATGTTCCCGGAAGGCGTCAACGCAGGTCAGCAGGTTGAACGCGACGCCCTCCAGCACGGCCCGGACCAGGTGTGGCCGGTCGTGGTGCCGGCGGATCCCGACGAACGCCCCGGCCGCGTCCGGATTCCAGTACGGCGACCGCTCGCCCAACAGGTGCGGCAGGAAGTACAGCCCGTCGCTGGACGCGTCGGCGGTCTCGGCCGCCTCGACCAGTCGACCGAACCGGTCCCCGGCCTCGCCCGGTTCCAGCACGTCGGCGATCCACTCCAGCGAGGCGCCGCCGGCCTGCATGGTGGCGGTCGGCACGTAGTGCCCGGGTACCACGTGGTCGAAGGTCATCGTCCGCATCGCCGGATCGTGCAGCGGGCGCGGCGCGGCCACCGAGACCCAGGACGAGGAGCCGAGATAGCAGTACGCGCCGTCGGCCGGCGACACCACCCCGGCACCGACCGCCGCCAGTGGGCCGTCCCCGCCGCCCATCACGATCGGGGTACCGGCGCGCAGGCCGGTGGCCCCCGCCGCCGCCGAAGTCAACGTGCCGACCACGGCGGTGGCGGGGACGATCTCCGGCAGGAGTGCCGGATCCAGCCCGGCCGCGCCGAGCACCACGTCCGACCAGGTCCCCCGCTCCTGGTCGTACGCGTTCGTGGAGGAGGCGTCGGACGGGTCGGTGGCGAGCCGGCCGGTGAGCCGGTACACCGCGTAGTCCTTCGCGAGGCAGACGTGTCGTACCTTCGCGAACACCTCCGGTTCGCGGTCCCGTACCCACATCACCTTCGTGATCGAGTACGTCGGATTCAGCCGGTGCCCCAACAGCTTGTACGCCCGCTCCGCGCCGATCCGCCCCACCAACTGGTCAGCCTGCTCGCCGCTGCGGGTGTCCGCCCAGATGATCGCCGGTCGGACCGGCCGGTACGCCGCGTCGAGCAGCACCGCGCCCATCATCTGGCCCGAGATCGCCAGTCCCCGGACATCGGCGGCGTCGACGTCGTGTCGGGCCAGGAGTTCCCGGGTCGCCTCGGTCAGCGCCCGCCACCAGTCCTCCGGGTCCTGTTCGGCGATCCCGCCCGGGGCGAACCTGGTCGGATAGGTCACGGTGACCGAGCCGATCAGGGCGCCGTTGTCGGAGTGCAGCGAGGCCTTGTTGCCGGTGGTGCCGAGGTCGTGGGCGATCAGCATCGTCACGCCCCCCGGCGGACGAGCCGCCGCCCCTGCAACTGGTCGACGCCGACCGCGACCAGGATCAGCGCGCCGATCGCGACCTGCAACCAGAACGGGTCGATGCCGAGCAGCGTGCCGCCGTTGTTGAGCAGCCCGACGATCAGCGCGCCGACAAGCGCACCGAGCGCCGATCCCCGGGCGCCGAACAGGCTCGCCCCGCCGATCACACACGCGGCGATCGCCTGGAGTTCGTATCCGGTGCCGGCGGTCGGTACGCCGTTGCCGAGCCGGGAGGCCAGCAGGATGCCGCCGAGCGCCGCCAGCATGCCGGAGAGGGCGTAGACGCTGAGCAGGACGGCGTTCACCGGTACCCCGGTCAGCCGGGCCGACTCCGGATTCGATCCGACCGCGTAGATGTAGCGGCCCCAGACCGTCCGCCGCAGCCCGAACCCGACCAGCAGCGCGATCAGTACGGTCAGCCAGATCAGGTTGGCGACGCCGAGGAACTCCCCGCCGGCTATCTGGGTGAACGAGCGCGGCAGCGGCTGGACGGTCCGGCCTTCGGTGTAGAGCAGGGTCAGGCCCCGGGCCATCCCGAGGGTGCCGAGGGTGACGATGAACGGCGGCATCTTCAGGATCGCCACGAGTACGCCGTTCAGCAGCCCGACCGCCGCCCCGACCAGCAGGGCGAGCACGACTGCGAGCAGCACCGATCCGCCACCGGCGGTGTCGAAGACCGCCTTCGCGGCGATCACCCCGGACAGCCCGACCACCGAGCCGACCGAGAGGTCGATGCCGGCGGTCAGGATCACCAGGAGCTGGCCGATCGCGATGATCGCGTAGATCGAGACCTGCCGGCCGAGGTTGTCCAGGTTGGTGCCGGTCAGGAAGGTGTCGGTGGCCAGGCTCAACCCGAGGACCAGCAACACGAGTACGGGCAGCCCGCCGAAGCCGCGCCCGAGCAGGGCGCCCAGCCCGAGCACCTCCTTCTCCGGCGGCGTACCCGGCTGCTCGCTCGTGGCCGGCTGTTCGTCGACGGCCGGATCGCTGGACTGTCCGGTGGCCGGGGTCGCGTTCTTGTCGAGGGTCATCGGGACTCCAGAGGGGCTTGCGCGGGCATCGGGGCCGACAGGTCCGCAGCCGACGTCAGTGGACTGGTCAGGCGGAGGATCTTCTCCTCGGTGGCCTCCCCCGCCGGAAGCTCACCGACGACCTCCCGCTCCCGTACGACGACGATGCGGTCGCAGAGGCCGAGCAGCTCGGGCAGGTACGAGGAGACGACCAGTACGGCGAGCCCGTTGCGGGCCATCTCCGCGATCGCCTGGTAGATGTCGGCCTTGGCGCCGACGTCGACGCCCTTGGTCGGCTCGTCCAGCAGCAGCACCTTCGCGCCGGTGGCGAGCCAGCGGGCGAGCAGGACCTTCTGCTGGTTGCCGCCGGAGAGCGAGGTCACCGGGTCGTCGAACGAGCCGTACTTCAGGCGTAGGCCCTGGACGGACTGTTGGACGTGCCGGCGTTCGCGGCTTCCGCGTAGCACCGATCCGCTGGAGACCTGGCCGAGGCTGGCGATGGAGACGTTCGCCTCGATCGAGAGCTGGAGCAGCAGCCCCGACTCCTTCCGGTCCTCGGTCACCAGGGCGACGCCGTGCCGGGCTGCGGCCCGGGGCGAGCCACCGGGCACCGCCACCCCGTCGACCTTGACCTGCCCGCCCTCGACCGGATCGGCGCCGAAGACCGCCCGGACGATCTCCGACCGGCCGGCGCCGAGCAGCCCGGCCAGCCCGACGATCTCGCCCCGACCAACGGTCAGGTCGACCGGGGCGGCGAAGCCGGCGATCCGCAGGCCGCGTACCTCCAGCCGGGGCGGGCCGATCTCGTGTCGTACGCCGGGATAGAGGTTCTGGACCGGGCGGCCGACCATCGCCTGGATCAGCGAATCGTGGTCGTACTCGGCGACCGGCCGGGTCGCGACCACCTTGCCGTCGCGGAGCACGGTGACCCGGTCCCCGACCGCGAACATCTCCTCCAGCCGGTGGGTCACGTAGAGCACGGTGTGGCCGGCGTCCCGCAGCGCGCCGACCCGGTCCAGCAGCGCCGCCGCCTCCCGCTCCGACAGCGCGGTGGTCGGCTCGTCGAAGATCACCAGCTTGGCGTCGGTGCCGAGGACCCGGGCGATCTCGACGAGCTGCCGGGTCGCGGTCGGCAGCGCCCGGACCGGCTGGTCCAGGTCGAGGTCGCCCAGGCCGACCCGGTCCAGGTGGCCCAGCGCGGTCCGGCGCTGCGCGGCCCGGTCGATGATGCCGAACAGCCGGCGCGGAAACCGGCCCATGGTGAGGTTGTCCAGCACGCTGAGGTCCGGCAGCAGGCTCAGTTCCTGGTAGACGACGCCGATCCCGGCGTCGCGGGTCTCGACCGGCGACGGGCGCGGCCCGAGAGCCCCACCCGACACCTGGTAGTCGCCCCGGTCCCGGGCCACCGCGCCGGTCAACACCTTGATCAGGGTCGACTTGCCGGCCCCGTTCTCCCCGGCGAGGCAGTGCACCTCGCCGGGAAGCAGGTCCAGGTCGACGTCCTCCAGCGCCGTCACCGGCCCGTACGCCTTGGTGACGCCGCGCAGCCGCACCACGGGTACGTCGCTCATGACACCTCCCTCGGGTCGGCTCAGCCCTTGGTCTTCGGCGGGTTCAGCAGCGCCTTGAGTTCCTCGGCGTCGACGTTGCCCTTGTCCACCAGTACCGCACCCGGGTCGAGCCGCTGCGGTGCGTTGCTGCCGGCGACCGCCATCGCCGCCTCCACCACTCCCTGGTACCCGAAGAAGAACGGGTTCTGTACGACGATCGCGTCGATTCCGCCGGACCGTACCGCCTCGACCTCGGCCGGGTCGGAGTCGAACGCCACCACGGCGACCCGGTCGCCGACGCCCTTCTCCTGGACCGCCTTGGCGGTGCCGACCCCGGAGGTGTTGTTGTCGGCGAAGATGCCGGCGAGGTCGGGTACCCGGGTCAGCGCGTCGTTGACCTGGCCGACCGCCTTGTTCAGGTCATTGTCGTTGACCAGCGTCTGCACGATCGTCGCCTGCGGGCACTTCTCCGCCAGGCCCTGCTTGAAGCCCTCGAACCGGTCGATCAGCACCTGTATGCCGGAGACCGCCGACTCGTGCAGTACCTTGCCGTTCGGCTTGCCGGCCTGGGTGATCAGCTCACAGAGCCGCTGACCCGCCTGGGCGCCGGCCTTGACGTTGTCGGTACCGATGAAGCCGTCGCTCTTGGTCTGCACCGCGTTGTCGACGATCACCACCTTGATCCCGGTGGACCGGGCCCGGTCGATCACGCCGTTCAGCGCGGTGGAGGAGTTCGGCGCCAGGACGATCCCCTTGGCGCCTCGGGAGATGGCGTCCTCGACCAGCCGTACCTGCGGTTCGATGTCGGCTTCCGAGGTGGGGCCGAACAGGTCCAGTTCGATCCCGAGGTCGGTGCCGGCCTTCTTCGCGCCGGCGAGCATGGACTGCCAGAACTCGGATTCGGTCGCCTTGACGATGACGTCGATCTTCGTACCGGCGATCGCCGCCGTCGCGGCGTCACCGCCACCGTCGTCCGATCCGGAACCGGAGCTGAAGGCCCGGCCGGCGACGACGCCGACGGCCAGGGTGACGACCGCGGCGAGCCCGGCCGCGGCGAGTGAGACGCTCTTCGTTGCCATGGGGTCTCCTGTCAGTGGGAGCGGGCGGTGGGTCCGGCGGTACCTGCCGGGGTGCCGAACGGGACGAGTTCGACCCGGTCTGCGGAGCGGCGGGCCCGCAGACCCATGCCGTGGGTGAGCACCCAGCCGTAGTCGTGTCCGGCGCTGCCGGGATAGACGGCGAGGAACCGGTACGGCTCGTCGCCGACGTTGACGCTGCGGTGCGCCCAGCCCGGCGGGATGTAACCGATCACTCCGGGGCTGATGTCCAGCCATTCGGCCCGCTCGCCGTCGAAGAGCAGCAGGCCGCCGTGACCCTCCAACCCGAGGTAGATCTCGCCCTGCGGGTCGGGGTGCTGGTGTCCCTTGGTCATCCAGAACTCGCCGCCGGTGTCCCCCGGAAAGATCGTGGTGATCGACTGCGGCAGCTCCCGGGCGGTCTCCGGCACCGGTGAGGAGACGACCGTGTAGACCACGGGGTCGCCGTCCGCGACCGCCTGTTCCCAGGCGCGGCGGTCCGCGAACAACCCCTCAAGGTCGGACATCCGCCGCTGGAGGGTCGGCCCCTGCGGTTCCAGCGTGGCGTTGTCGGCGCCGAACCGGATCGCGAAGGGCTGGAGCGGCGGGGTGGCGCTTGTACTCACGTCAGCTCCCGTTTCGGTCGTGTTTCGGGACACTGTCGTCCTGTCATTACAGGATGTCAAGAGATCCACCGAGATTTCCGCAGGTCCGAGGGCCGCACGGGCCGGAATCGACTCCGGGTCGGAGCCGGAGGTCAGGACGTGACGAGTACGAGCGGAGTGCCGGCCCGGCCACTGGCGGCGGCGCGGTTCAACTCGACCTGGAACCGGCTGCGGTCGCCCCGGTGCAGCGCGAGGAAGCTCTCTACCGGGCGCCCCGACTCACCGATGCTCACACTGCGCAGCACCAGCACCGGATCACCTCGCCGGATCCCGAGCAGTCTCGCCTGGGCCGCACTCGCCACCGACGCCTCGACGGACCGGACACCCCGGACCAGCCGTACCCCGTAGGAGGCTTCGAGCACCTGGTAGAGCGAGCGGTCGGTGAGGTCCTCGTCGACCAGGCCCGGGGCGAGTGCCGCCGGAAGGTGGGTCACCGTCCAGACCCAGGGTTCGTTGTCGACGAACCGCAGCCGCTCCAGGTGGATCACCGGATCACCGGGTGACATCTCCAGGTCGGCGGCGACGGCGGCATCGGCCGGCAGCACCTCGGCGCGGCGTACCTCGCTGCGCAGGTGACCGCCCCGGGCGGCGACGTCCTCGAACAGCCCCGTCAACGACTGGACCAGCCCTTCGGCGGTCTTCGGATGCGCGACGAAGGTGCCCCGACCCTTGACCCGCTCGATCAGGCCCTCGTTCTCCAGGTCGGTCAGCGCCTGCCGGACGACCGTACGGGAGACGTCGTACCGGGCACACAGCTCATGGTCGCCGAGGAGCCGATCACCCGGCTGGAGTCCCCGTCGCTCGATGTCCCGAAGGATCAACTGCTTGAGCTGGTAGTACATCGGCAGCGGCGAGCCGCGGTCGATCCGGTCCCCTGCCTGCATGTCATGAGAGGATAACAGGACGGGTGCAGGCGAACGGGGCTGACTGACGGCCACCGATGGGCGTAGGTTCGCCTCCATGACCGAGGCCAGGGCGCGCGCCCACATCGAGCGGTTCAACGCGGCCGTCGCCAGTGGTGACTGGTCCTGGCTGACCGCCAGCCTCCATCCGGACGCGGTCATGACCTTCGTCGGCCCGCCGGTCGGCCCGTTCGTCGGCCGGGACGCCATCGCCGAGGCGTACGCGACGAATCCTCCGGACGACACGATGCGGGTCCTGGCCGTACGCACCGACGCGGCGGCCGAGGTGATCTCCTTCGAGTGGTCCCGTGGCGGCACCGGCACGCTCACCATCCACCGCAGCGCCGATCAGATCACCAGCCTCCTGATCAAGTTCGACTGATCACCGGGGGCAGGATTGGCGGAGGGCTGAGCGGTGACGTCCGCCCGTCGTGTCACTTTCGGACGGGGTCGCCTTGTGCGAGGTGTGAGATGTAGTCCCATTCCTCAAGCCCAGCGAGACGGCCGGAGTACTCCGTTCGTAGCGCGTCGAGTCCGTTGGTGCCGAAGAGTACTCGCAGGGGCGGATTGGGCGTGTCGGCGAGTGCGAGGATCGCATGGGCCGTGGCCGCGGGGTCTCCAGGGACGAATCCGGAGCTGGCCGCGCCGGCATAGAGGGCTTCGCGGGCATGCGTGTATGCGGGGTCCGGGGTGGCCTGGGGCGAGGCGGCGGCCAGGCCGGTGGGAAACATGATCGGTTCGATGAGGGTGACGTGGATGTCGTAGGCGGCGACCTCGGCGGCCAGCGCCTGGCTCATCGCTTCGAGTGCCCATTTCGACGCCTGGTAAATGCCCAACGCCGGGTAAGCGACCAGACCCCCAAGGGAGGAAACCTGCATGATTCGGCCACGGCGACGACGACGCATGCCGGGCAGCACGGCCCGGGTGGTCCACAGGGCGCCGAAGTAATTGACGTCCATCTGCGCGCGGGCCTGCTCGGCGCTGACTTCTTCCACCGCGCCGACAAGCATGTGCCCGGCATTGTTGACCAGTAGGTCGATACCGTCGAATCGCTGCTCGGCCGTGTCCACGGCGGCGTCGACGGCGGCGCGGTCGGTGACGTCCAGCTCGAGCGCGAGCATCCGGTCGCCATAGCGGTCGGTCAGCGGTTTCAGCGTTTCGGCGTCGCGGGCGGCGGCGGCGAGGTTGTCGCCGCGGTCCAGGATGGCTTCGGCCCAGTGGGCGCCGAGCCCGCGGGACGCGCCGGTGAGGAACCAGGTGGCCATGGTGTTTCTCCCAAGATCGGTCGAATCAATCGTCATCAACCCAGATAAGCCGAATCCGTCATAATTAAACCCAGATCGGTCGGATCGGTCGTGATCCAAGCTACGGTCATCCCGGCGGCCCTGGCAGAGTGAGTTTCACTCTGTCGAACGAGTGTGTGGGCGCCACACTGGAAGGGTGGATGCTCAACTGCTGGCAGGGTTCCTGAGGACTCGCCGGGCCGCGCTGAGCCCCGGCGAGGTCGGCTTACCCGCGGCTGGCCGGCGGCGGACCCCCGGACTACGTCGAGAGGAAGTCGCTGCCCTGGCCGGCGTCTCGACCGACTACTACACCCGGCTCGAGCAGCAACGGGCCACCGCGGTGCCCTCCGAGGTCGTGGTGCGTTCATTGACCCGGGCGCTACGGCTGAGTCAAGACGAGCGCGACCACCTCTACCGGCTCACCGGTCACCCAGTTCCCGGACGCCACAAAGACGATCGGCATGTCGCTCCGGCGTTGCTCAGTGTCCTCGACGCGCTGACCGACATTCCGGCCCAGGTAATGACCGATCTCGGCGAGACTCTCGTGCAGAACAGCTTGGCGCGCGCCGTCTTTGGCAGTCCTTCCGCTGGTAACAAGTTGAAGGCGAGCGTCATCTACCGCTGGTTCTGCGAGCCCGCCGCACGGGACGGCTACCCCGTCGAGGACCATGGCGCGGAATCCCGCGCACTGGTTGCCGATCTGCGTGCCGCGGTCACGCGCCGCGACGATGCTCCCGCCCGGTCGCTGGTTTCGCACCTACTGGCCGACAGCCCGGAGTTCACCGCGCTCTGGAACCTACATGACGTTGCCGTACTGCGCCGTCGCCGCAAACGGATACGGCATCCTCAGGTCGGGCTGCTCGAGTTCGACTGCCAGTTCCTCGTTGACGAGGACCGTTCGCAAATCCTTGCCCTCTTCTCACCGCTGCCCGGAACTCCGACAACCGAGCGGCTCACGCTGCTTGCCCTCGCCCACGACTCATTCGCCGTCCCGACAAGATGAAACGCCGCGAGGAGAACGTCGATCCCGAGGGGGCTATAGCGGCAGCAGGTCCCGGACGAGGCGGTGTCTCACCTGCCACTGGTCATCGTCACCGGACGGCCAGGGAAAACCGCCTCTCACGCTGGAGCCAGTTGTCGTTCCCTGTTTTCCTCCCGGGCCCGCTGCCACGGCGGCCGTGGTGTCGTTGATCATGCACCGGTAGACGATGTCGGACAGGCGTCGTTTCGGCGCCCGCATCGCTTACATCGATGCGCATGTGCCGGTCCACCTCGGGGTATGCCGGGCCGACCGATAAGGCCCGGCCGGCCCGGATCGCGCGGTGCTACCTGTTGCGCGAGCGCAGGAACAGGATCACGACCATGGCGACCGCGACGAGGACGAAGAAGCCGATCAGCACCGGTGTGGCGACAGGCGTTTTCGGGCCGCCGACCACGGCGAGGTCTTCCAGCATGTCGATCTCCGTCCGATGAGGAGGGTACGGGTCAGAACCTCTCTGTTTCCAAAATGCCCAGCGAGCAACCCAGGTCGGCGCTGCCCGGGCCGACCGAGGTGCCGTACTCGTCCTCGCCGGTCTCCCTGGACTCCTCGACCTCGGCGTTGAACGACCCGGCCAACCCGCCCAGGTCACCGGATGCGACGCGCCTTGCCGCGCGATCAGGGTGGGGAGCGTGGAGTCAGTGTGCGGTCGGTGCCGGCCTGCGGCGAACCCGCCACCACACCTCGAGCTGTCACGCGATCAGGGAGCGGCGCTCGCTCGGGGTGGCGGCCGGCTGCGGGCCGCCGGGCAGCCGGCCCGGTTCTCGAACCGGAGGCGACCCCGGCGGGCCTGGTCCTCCGGCCCGTCGAGGTCGCCTCGTCGGTGTTGCTCAGCCCGTCATCAGGCTGCCGGTCAGGGGTTCAACTCCTCCTCGGCGTTTCCGGCGGCCAGCAGGATGTCCCAGCGATCGTCCTTGGTGATCAGGCCCAGCCGTACCCACTCGGTCGAGGTCTGGGAGACCTTCGTCATGAACCTGCTGTGGCTGGCGAAGGGCGCCGCCGACCAGACCGCGTCGAGGAACGACGTACCGTCCTCGCGCCGGGCATTGGCGACGCCGGAATCCTCCGTACCGAAGACGATCGACGGCTCGTGGCGCCGGAAGTAGACGTGGTGCGCCTGGGTGTCGCCGACGTAGAGCGGCCGGAGCGTGTGGTCGTTCGTGGTGAAGGTGTTCGAGTCGCCCGGCAGGACCGCCCGGGAGAGATCCCCGTTGCGGTTGTAGTGCCGGTAGAACGAGAAGTCCCGCAACGACGTCGCGGTGCTGAGCGCCGGGAGCAGGATCGGGCCGTTGAACAGGGACTGGACCTCCGGGGCGTCCAGCGCCTTCTCCACCCGTACGTCGAACGGGATCGACACCTCGATGGTGTCGCCGGGCTTCCAGTTCCGCTGGATGCTCAGATAGCTGCCCGGGGTCGCCTTCCCCTTGCGTACCACGCCATTGATCTTGACCTGGAAGTCCTTCGCCCAGCCCGGCACCCGGAGCTTGATGTCGAGCCGGCCCCGACCGTTCACGGTCAGCTTGCTCTGCTCCGACCTCGGGTAGTCGGTCTCCTGCCGGATGACGAAACCGTTCGCCTCCCAGGTGAGGACGGACGCCAGGTACAGGTTGACGTAGAGCGCCGAGTTGTCGGCGGCCCGGAAGTAGATTGACTCCTGGTACTTCGTGTGGTTCTCCAGACCCGAGCCGCCGCAGCAGGTGCCGGTGTTGCCGTAGCCCCGGGAGTTGCCCGGGGACAATGGCACGAAGTAGGTGACGTTCGGACTGGTGCCGCTGTCCGCGTCCCGCCGCGAGCCGAGAATGTGGTTGAGCAGGGTGCGCTCGTAGTACTCCATGTACTTCGGGTCCGGGTCGTGGAAGAAGAGGTTCCGCGCCACCTTGAGCAGGTTGTACGACGTACAGGTCTCGGCACCGCTGCCGCCGATGGAACCGGCGATGTTCCCCCTCGGCTGGAACAGTTCGGCGTTCGTGTTCGCCGGCAGTCCCGGGCTCGCCGGCCAGGTACCGCTGGTGCCGCCGTGGCTGTACATCCGGTGCGGAACGACCATGTTCCAGAAGTTCTCCGCCGCCGCGTGGTACGTCTCCTCGCCGCTACGGTCGAAGACCCGCAGGTAGCCGACGAACTGCGGTACGTGGGTGTTGGCGTGCAGCCGGGTGATGATGTCCTGGTCGTTCACGCAGGCGTCGAAGAGCGACTGCCGGTTGTCGAAGCACTTCGCCGTGGTCAGGTACTTCTCGTTCCCGGTGAGGGCGTGCAGGTCCGCCATCACCTCGTTCATTCCGCCGTACTCGCCCGCGATGTAGATGGCCCACATCCGGTTCAGGGTCTCCCGGGGCAGCACGGAGAGCCGGCTGTGCACCCAGTCGCCCATCTTGGTCACGACGTCGAGCGCCTGCTCGTTGCCAACCAGCAGGTACGCGTCCAGCAGTCCGCGCATGATTTTGTGACAGGTGTAGTACGGCGCCCAGATGGTCGGGTACGTCGCGAACGATTCGAGCCGGACGAACTGCTCCTCCGGATAGGCGGCCAGGAATCCGGGATGGCTGTACAGCCCGCCCTCGGCCATCGCATCCTGGCACTTCGCCAACTCGGCGACGATGTAGTCGACCTTGTCGGCGAAGACCGAGTCGCTCGTCGAGGCGTACGCCTGGCTGAAGGCGGTGATGAAGTGTCCGCTGTAGTGACCGCGCAGGTTGCCGGTGGCGTCGTCCCAGCCGCCCGGTGGGCTGGACCCGGTGGGCGTGGGCAGGCCGGCGGTGACCCGGAAGTTGTGCAGCACCCGGTCCGCCGGGTACGCCGCGATGAAGTCCAGCACCCGGTCCCGCTTCTCGGCGAACAGCGTCCCGTCGAGCAGTTCGACCTCGTCCAACCCGAACGGCTTCACCACCCAGCGCGGGTTCTGGTCGTAGAAGTCGCCGTGGGACAGGGTCGCGGCGCGCGCCGCCGCACCGGAATCGGGCGCGGTCCGGGCCGCCGGCTGCCCCGCCGGAACGGGAGCGGCCGAGGCGGCCGTCGGGTCGAGCTGGGTGGTGATAACGGTGCCGGCCGTGACGGCACCGACGGTCTTCAGGAAACGTCGCCGGTCAACTGCCTGCTGGTCTGAGGCCACTGCCTACCTACCTCTCGGGTGGTGGCCGGCGCCCGTCGCGTCCGATCCTGGCGAATCGTGGCGGGGGCGGGCCACGGCGTTCTGGCTGGCTGCCGACCCGTGGCAACGCCCGCCACTGCGGGACGCCCGGGCGTCACCAAGATCGACATCCATGTGATCGCTAACATCTCGGCCGGAATTTACTGAAGAATCCCCGGGGCGCCTATGGACGTTTGTCGGAAACCTGGGCCGGCGAAGACCTGCTTCCGCCGTACCGGACGCCGTCAACCGGCCTCGATGGATCTCGGCGACGCCGCATGTGCGTCCTCGTCTCTTCGAACCGATCGTCAGCCGGGGCCCGGATGTCGAACTCGGGAGCCGCACACGGCCGTCCCGACGACGAAAGATCCCGCAACTATGCTGGACCGATGCCGTCGGTCAAACAGTTCCAAGTCACCTTCGACTGCGCGGACCCTGAGCGCGTCGCCCGGTTCTGGTGCGAGGTGTTGGGGTACGTCGTACCGCCGCCGCCGAAGGGGTTCGCCAACTGGGAGGAGTACAACCGCACGCTGCCGCCCGAGCGTCAGGGTGCATCGTTCGTCTGCATCGATCCCTCGGGCGTGGGCCCTCGGATGTACTTCCAGCGCGTGCCCGAAGGCAAGGTCGTCAAGAATCGGGTGCATCTCGACGTACGGGTCGGCACCGGGCTCGTGGGTGAAGAGCGCCTGGCCGCGCTGGAGGCCGAATGCGCCCGACTGGTCCCGCTCGGCGCGGTACGCGGGCAACTACTGCTTGCCGATGACGAAAACGAGTCGTGCCTCGGGATGCAGGACGTCGAGGGCAACGAGTTCTGTCTCGACTGAGTGGCCGCGAAACGCCCCGCCGTCAGAACGGAACGTCTCAGCTCGGAGCTGTCAACGCCCACCGGCCGGGCCAGCTTGGCACTGGCGGCAACGGCGGGATCTGGCCGGGCCAACCGAGATCAGGCGTGCTCTCCTGTCGCGATCGGCGCGTGTCCCTGCGCCGACGACCGACAGGATCTCGATCGCGGTGGGCCCGGCCGGGTGATCCTGGTCCTGCCCCTGCTAGAGGCTGCGGGCGGTGATGTCGCCGTGCGAGGTGGTGGCACGGATGTCGAGTTCGGCGGTCCCATCGTTCTTCAGGGCGTTGTTGACGCGTCCGTAGCCGGTGCCGGCGTCCAGCGCGGCCGAGGCACCCGCAGCGGCGGTGACCGAAATGTCGCCGGACTCGGTGCGGAGCACCACCGTGCCCCGCACCGCCTCGGCGATCCGGATGTCACCCCGGGTGGTACTGATCTCCGCCGAACCGCCCAGCCGACCGACCTCAACGTCGCCGTCGATCGCGGTCAGCCGGACACTCGCGGCCTCGTCGAACCTGATCTCGCGGTACGCGCCCTCGAACGCGACATCACCGAGACGACCGACCCCACTGACCTCACAGCAGGCGGTCTTCGCCTCGACACCGGAGCCGGCCGGCAGACCGATGGTCACCTCGATCGAGCCGGAAGAACCCAGAAGCTGGTTCTTACCACCCGGGGTCTCGATCCGCAGAACACCGTCGCCGTACGCCACCGTGGTCCGCGCCGCCGCCTTCACATCACGGCCCTTCGCCGCGTCCACGGGCAGAACCCGCACGGTCGTGTCGGACCGGTCGGCGGCGATGAACCGGACCCGTCCGGCCGGGATGTTCAGAACGGCGAAGATCGGGCTGGGGGTGTCGAACGTCCGCATGATGTTCTCCTGTGCCTGGCTGTTGTTCGTCATGCGCCAACTATCGGCACCCGGCCTGCCACGCCCCTGCCACGCCACTGACACGACCGCTGACACGCGTTCCACACCGTGGCCGCGCTCACCCAGGCGGGCCGAGTGAACACGATTGCCGGGCCGTTCCCGGTCCGGGACGAGTGAACACGATTGCCGGCCTTGCCGGTCCGGGACGAGTGACGCGGCTACGGGGCCTTCACCACCGGACGGTCCGGGACGGGTGGCATCCAGGGGCGCGACCCGAAGGTGAGCTTGGACGGCTGGACCCGCCAGCCCGGCAGGTTCGGCTGCTCGGTGCGGTGCCGCTTCAGCTCGAAGAAGTTGTCGTACCCGGCGAGCCAGGACAGGTGCCGCCAGATCCGTACCGCGTCCTCGTCGCCCGGCAGTTCGCTCAGCACGGGGCCGAAGATGGCCGGCCCGGCGCCGCCGTCGAGGATCAGCGTCGGCAGCCCGATCCCGCCCTTCTCGGTCACCAGGTGCCGGTGCTGGTCGAGTACGTCGAGCCAGGTGTCCGGGTCGGCGAGCGCCTCGGCGAAGAGCGACCGGTCGAAGCCGGCCTCCTCGACCGACTCGGCGACCGCGAGGTCCCGGTCCTTCGCCGGCTCGCTGGTCTCCCAGACCCGGTTGCCGAGCGCCTGGTAGAACCGCCCGATCGCCCGGGAGTTCTCCTTCCGGCCGATCGCGGCGGCGGCCCGCAGCGCGGTCGCCGACCGGGCCGTCTCGCCCAGCGGTACCGGGTCGGCGCCGTCGGCGAGGTTGGCCACCTCCAGGCAGTAGAGCGCCCAGTCGAGCTCGATCTCGCCGAGCGCCTCCAGCCGGCGGGCCCACCGACTGGCCTGGTAACACCAGGGACAGCGCGGGTCGAAGTAGAACGTGACCTTCTCCATCTGGCTTCTCCTTCGAATGGGACCGTCGGCCGGTCGGGCCGGCCGGCCGGAGTACCGGCCGACCGCCCCGATCGCGTGGCACGCCGTCAGCTGCTCTGGGAGACCTTCTCCCAGGCCACCCAGGGCACGCCCTGGTCGATCCCCTGTACGGACTTCGCCGCGACGTTGAACGTCTGCCGGGTGAAGAGGATCTTGTTGTACGCCTTGTCGTTAATGATCTTGAAAACGTCCTGGTACGCCGCCGTGCGGGCCGCCGTGTCCTTGCCCTGCCGCGCCTGCTCCAGCGCCCCGTCCAGGGCCGGATCCTTCACCCCGCTGTTCAGCCCCTTCGAACCGAAGTACCGGTCGATGCTCAGGCCCAGCGCCGGGTCATAGTTGCCCACCCAGGCGAAGTCCAGGGTCCAGTTGTTGGAGGCGAAGTTGTCGTTGCGGGTCTGCAACGGCTCCTGCTTGATCGCCTTGACGGTGATCCCGGCCGCTCCCCACATCGTCTTGATCGCCTCGGCGACCTGCATCTCCTCCTGTGCGCCGCCGAGCATGATCTCGACCTCCAGCCCGCCGAGCTGCTGGACCAGTTCCTTCGCCTTGGCCAGGTCGAAGCCCCGGAAGCCGTCGATCGTGGGCTGGTAGAAGAGACCACCGGGCGCGGTCGGCGTCTGGGCCGACTGGTTGAGGCCGCCGAACAACACCTTGTTGATCGTGTCGGCGTCGGTCGCGTACGAGAGCGCCTCCCGGGCCCGCTGGTCGTTCAGCGGAGCCTTCAGGGTGTTGTACTGCAACTGCCACACCGAGACCGAGGCCACCGGCGCGAGGTTGAACTGCTGCTTGGCCTGGGTCAGCAGCGGAACGGTGGTGATGCCCTCCAGCACGTCCGCCGAACCGGACTGCAACGCGGCGTACGCCGTCTGGTCGGAGCCGATGGTCTTGAACGTCAGCTTGTCCAGGAACGGGGCTGCCTTGTCGAAGTAGGTCTCGTTCCGCTGGAGCACGAGTTCCTGGTTGGCGACGTTGCTGACCACCTTGAACGGTCCGGCGCCGACCGGCTTCTGCCCGAACGCGTCGGCGCCCATCGACGTCAGTGCGGCCGGCGAGGGAACCCAGTTCGGCGCCTCGTTCAGGAACGAGGCGATGACCAGCGGGAACGGCTCGGAGAACTTCATTACGACCTTGTGGTCGCCGTCCGTCTCCACGGCGGTGACCGGCGCGAACAGTTGCACGCAGCGGCAGGCGTTCTTCGGGTCGAGCGAGCGGTCGAGGTTCGCCTTCACGGCGGCGGCGTTGAACGGCGTACCGTCGGAGAAGCTGACGCCCTCGCGGAGGGCGATCGTCACCGAGAGCTGGTCGGGGGCGAACGTGTAGCCGGTGGCCAGGACGGGCTCGACGGCGTTGTTCGGTCCCTGGGTGAAGAGCTGGCCGAAGATGGCGTTCCGGTACTCGTGGTTGGCCACCCCGGCGGCGACCGGGTCGAGGGTCGGCCAGCGGGCGAATCCGCCCTCCGACACCAGGACGGTCAGGTCGCCACCCCGGACGGGTGCCCCGGTGGCGGCGGCGCCGGGCGAGCCCGACGAGCCGCAGGCGGCCGAGGCCAGCGCCAACGTGGCGACCAGCGCGACGACGACGCCTTTCCTTCGCCTATTCATTGTCGTTCCTCATTCTGTGGTGGGTACTGGCGGTGGACGTGTCGAGCCCTCGGGGGCCCCGCCGGCAGCCGCTCTCCCTTCCCGGTCGAGCCCTCTCCGGTCGAGGAATGAGCGCACTGAGTCGCGGTGGGCATCGGTCGTGTAGCAGATCGCCTGGGCCTGGCTGCCGAGGCTGGCGATCTGGTCGAGCGAGGATTCGAAGCTGCGGTTGATGATCGACTTGGCCAGCATCAGGGCCGCCCGGGACCGTTCGGTGAACCGGGCGGCGTACTCGGTGGCGTGTGCGAGGACGGCGCCGGGCTCGGCCAGGAGGTCGATCAGCCCGATCTCCAGCGCCTCCGTGGCGTCCACCCGGCGACCGGACAGCAGCAGCTCCTTGGCGCGCTGCGGGCCGACCCGGCGCGGCAGGTGGTACATGCTGCCGCCGTCGGGCACCAGTCCCCGCAGCACGAAGCTGGCGACGAACGACGCGTCGGGATCGGCCACGATGAAGTCGCAGGCCAGGGCGAGGTCCATCCCGAGTCCGGCGGCGGGTCCGTTGACCGCCGCGATGGTCACCTGGTCGAGGCGGTGCAGTCCGGCCGTCAGGGCGTACGTCCCGTGCTGGCGCTGCCAGCCCCGGATCGCCACCTCGCCCGGCGGTACGGCGAGGCGCTGTTCCATCGCCTTGATGTCGCCGCCGGCACAGAACGCGGAACCGGCGCCGGTCAGGATCACCACCCTGACCTCAGCCGCCTGGCCGAGTTCGGCGAGCGCGTCACCGAGGGCCGCCCGGGTGGCGTCGTCGATCGCGTTCCGCACCGCCGGACGGTTGAGGGTCAGCACCGCGATCGGCCCGTCGACGTCGACCAGCACCGGCGCCGGGACCGGAGTCGGGGTCGGCGGAGTCGGGACCGGAGTCGGAGTCGGAGCCGGAGTCGGAGCCGAGCTGTCCGGGCTAGCCATGGACGGCCCTGTCGACGCCGCCGGTGAGCGCGACGACCTCGCCGGTCAGCGCCACCGAGAGGGGTGAGGCGAGGAAGGCCACGAAGGCGGCGATCTCCGGCGCGGTGACCAGCCGTCCGAGGGCCGTACGCCCGGCGACGTGCCCGAGGTGCTCCTCCAGGGTCACGCCGCGCCGCTTGGCCACCTCCGCCATCCGGGACTCGAGCGTCTCAGTGACCGTGGTGAACGGATGTACGGCGTTGACCGTGATGCCGTCGCGGCCCAGTTCCAGCGCCAGGGAGCGGGTCAGGTGCACGATCGCCGAGTTGCGGGCGCCGGCCGAGATGGCACCGCCTTCCCTGGCCTTGTGGCCGGCGATGTTGATGATCCGGCCGAAGCCCTGGGCCCGCATCAGCGGCACCACCGCGCGGCAGCACCGCATGGTGCCGAGGAACTTCTCCTCGAACGAGGTCAGGATCAGCTCGTCGGTGACGTGCGCGAAGTCCTCGGCCTGGTTGCCGCTGACCACGGCGCCGTTGTTGACCAGGATGTCGACCCCGCCGAACTCCTCGGTCACCTGGCGGACCATCGCCTCGACGGACTCGGCGTCCCGCAGTTCCGCCTGGACCGGCAGGGCCCGGCCGGGGCCGGTCAGGTCGGCGGTGGCGGTGCGGGCCCGGTCGAGGCTCCGGCTGGACACGGCGCAGTGCACACCCTCGGCGACCAACTGGCGGGCAATGGCCTTTCCGATGCCCGCACTGCCTCCGGTGACGATGGCTCTCTTGTTCGCCAGGCCCAGATCCATAAGTCGGTCTTCTTTCCTGTTTCCATCGGTCGACGACCGCCGCCACACAGCGCGGCGGGCCGCCTGCCCAAGCCGACTAGCTGCGGAAACGTTGCGTACGGTGCCGGGTCATAGGATGGGTTCGGGGGAGAGGATCTTTACCTCTCACCTGGTCGTACATTACGAACGGATTTCTCGTGGCGCTAGATCTTTACATCTAGTTCTGTATAACAGAACGATTGCGAGTGCTACTGCTCCCGATACCGCCCGCGAAGACGGATTGGGACGGATCAGTGGAAGAAGGCTCCGCCGTCGACCACGACGGTCTGGCCGGTGATGAAGCTCGACATCGGACCGGCGAGGAACCGTACGGCCCCCACCACGTCCTGCGGGCGCTGTTCGCGGGCCAGCACCCGCTTGCCGGGGGCGGCACGCCGGAGCCCGGCCAGTTCCGCGCCGCCGTCGAGGATGCCGTCGCTCACCGTGAAACCCGGCGCCACGGCGTTGACCAGGATGTTGTCCTCGCCCAGCTCCCGGGCGCTGGCCCGGGTCATCGCGATCACCGCGCCCTTGCTGGCGACGTAGTGCAGCAGGTTCGCGACGCCCTTGAAGGCCGTCGTCGAGGCGATGTTCACGATCCGCCCGCCGCCGCGGTCCCGCATCGGTCCCACCACCGCCCGGATGCAGAGGTACGACCCGAGCACGTTGACGTCCATCACCCGCTGCCACTCGGCGACGTCGATCTCTTCCAGCGGTCCCGGGCGGAGCGTGGTGAAGATGCCGGCGTTGTTGACCAGGATGTCGATCCCGCCGAACTCGCGGACCACCTCGCCGGCCAGTTCCCGGGTCGCTGCCTCGGACGAGACGTCCACCTCGATCCCGATCGCCGACATCCCGGCGGCGCGGAGTTCGTCGGCCGCACCCCCCGCGCCGGCCCGGTCGGCGACCACCACCCGGGCCCCCGCCCGACCGAGGTCCTCGGCGATGGCCCGGCCGATCCCGATCGCCCCACCGGTCACGATCGCCACCCGGCCGGTCAACTCGGTCGAGCCGACCAGCCCCGACCCGACCGGAACGACACCGGTCGGCGGCCCGTCCCGGGAGGTCGGCGACTCATCGCGGAAGGTCGGCGACTCATCGCGGAAGGTCGGCGACTCATCGCGGAAGGTCGGCGACTCATCGCGGAAGGTCGGCGGCCCGTCGCCGGAGGTCGGCGGCCCGAAGCCGCCGACGGTCGGTCCGTCGCCGGAGGTCATCGGTCCAGCCCGGCCAGGTTGAGGTACTTGATCTCCAGCCATTCGTCCAGGCCGTACTTCGAGCCCTCCCGGCCGATGCCGGACTGCTTGATCCCGCCGAACGGCGCCTGCTCGCCGGAGACCCGGCCCGTGTTGACCGCGATCATGCCCGTCTCGATCGCCTCGGCCGTCCGCCAGATCCGGCCCAGGTTGTGGCTGTAGAGATAGGCGACCAGGCCGTACTCGGAGTCGTTCGCCAGGGTGATCGCCTCGTCCTCGGTGGCGAAGCTCCGGATCGCCGCGACCGGGCCGAAGGTCTCCTCCCGCCAGGCCAGTGACTCCGTACTCAGCCCGGTGATCACGGTCGGCTCGAAGAAGGTGCCGCCCCGCTCGTCCGGCCGGCCGCCGGTGAGCACCTGCCCGCCGTGCTCGACCAGGTCCGCGACGTGCCGCTGCACCTTGCGCAGCCCCTGGTCGTCGATGAGCGGACCCATCTCCACGCCGTCGGTGAAGCCGGTACCGACCCGGACGGCCCTGGTCCGGCGCAGCAGCGCCTCGGTGAACCGTTCGAGGATCCCGTCCTGCACCAGAATCCGGTTCGCCGCCGTGCAGATCTGACCGGCGTTGCGGTACTTCGCCGAGAAGATTCCCTCGACCGCCAGCTCCGGGTCGGCGTCGTCGAAGACGATGAACGCGGCGTTGCCGCCGAGTTCCAGCGACACCTTCTTGATCCCGTCGGCGCACTGCCGCATCAGCAGCCGGCCGACCTCGGTCGATCCGGTGAAGCTGAGCTTGCGGACCACCGGGTTGTCGGTCAGCTCCCGACCGATCTCCGGCGCGTCCTCGGCGGCCCCGGTGACGATGTTCAGCACCCCGGGCGGCACCCCGGCCCGCAGGCCGAGTTCGGCCAGGGCCAGTGCGGTCAGCGGAGTCTGCTCGGCCGGCTTGAGCACCAGGGCGCAGCCGGCGGCCAGCGCCGGGGCCGCCTTCCGGGTGATCATCGCCGCCGGCAGGTTCCACGGGGTGATCCCGCCGACCACCCCGACCGACTGCTTCAACACGATGATCCGCTCCGCCGCCGAGTTGGACGGGATGACGTCGCCGTAGACCCGGCGCCCCTCCTCGGCGAACCAGTCGAGGAAGGCGGCGCTGTAGAGCACCTCGCCGCACGCCTCCGGGAACGGCTTGCCCTGCTCGGCGGTGAGGATCGTCGCGATGTCGTCCACGTGGGACCGGATCAGGTCGGCCCAGCGGCGCAGGATCCCCGACCGGTCCACGGCGGTCCGGGCCCGCCAGCCCGGCAGGGCCAGCCGGGCCGCCTCGATCGCCCGGGCCGTCTCCGCCCGGCCGAGCCGGGGCACCTCGGCGAGCAGCTCGCCGGTGCCCGGATCGAGGACCGGGAACCGGGCGCCGCTGTCGGACCCGACCCACCCACCGTCGACGAACGCGTCGGTACGCAGCAGCGTCCGGTCCTGGATCCGGGAAGTGATCACGTCACCGATTGCAGTGGTCAACTCGGTCTTCCTCCTGCCGGTCGGGCATCCGGGTGGTCCGGCGCCGGGGTACCGCGCAGCGGCGGTGGCGCGACGGCGGCAAGCCCCCGGGCCACCCCCGTCGAGCTGGTGTACCAGGCCAGTCCGAGTCCTTCGAGGATGCGTACGCAGGACTCGGCCGGATGGGTGTAGGTGTAGACGACCAGCGGCGGCAGATCCCGTTGGCGCAGCGCCGACAACGCCTCCCGGTCGTCCTCCAGCCGCCCGGCCGAGGCCAGCGAGGTGGCCAGGACGACCGCGTCGACCTCGCCGGAGGCGGCCAGCGCCTCGATCGCGGGCGCGAACGAACCACCGGCGATGAACTGGGCGGTGAGGTCGACCGGGTTCACCGGCGAGCCGTACTCGGGCATGAAGCCGGCAAGCGTGTGCTGCAACCCCGGCGACAGCTCCGGCACCGCGAGCCCGGCGTCCCGGCAGGCGTCGGCCAGCCACACCCCGGCCCCGCCGGACGTGGCCAGGATGCCGATCCGCCGCCCGGCCAGCGTCGGAACCTTGTCCAACGCCTGGAGTACGTCGATCAGCTCGCGCTCGTCGCCGGCCTGGGCGATCCCCGGCCGGGCGTAGAGCGCGTCCAGCCCGCCCAGCGTCGTCGCGTCGTGCCGGGTGTGCGCCAGGCTGCCCCGGGCACCCGCGTCGGTACGGCCCAGCCGGGCGACCAGCAGCCGCTTGCCGAGTTCCCGGGCCTGGTCGGCCAGGGCGGTGAGCCGGCCCGGATCGTCGACCCCCTCCAGCACCAGTACGGCGAGTTCGGTGTCGGTCTCGACCAGCAGCGCCCCGGCCAACTCCAGTACGTCGAGGTCGCCCTCGTTTCCGGTGCTGATCAGGTAGTTGAAGCCGATCCCCACCCGGGATCCCCACTGTGCCACCGCGAACCCGAGTCCGCCGCTGTGCGACAGCACCGCGACCTTGCCGGGGAGCACCACCTGGCCGGTCCGGGCCGCGTCGAGCACCGGGCTGAAGGTCAGCGGTGCCGACGCCGGCAGGCTGGCCAGGCCCTCGCAGTTCGGTCCGAGCACCCGCATGGTGGTACCGGCGACGATGCCGGTGATCTCGTCGCGGAGCTCGGCGCCCCGCCCGGTGCCCTCACCGAACCCGGAGCTGAGCACGATCGCCACCCGTACCCCGGCCGCGTCGCACTCGCGCAGCACCGCCGGCACCATCCGGGCCCGGACCATCACCATCGCCACCTCGACCGGCTCCGGCAGGTCCCGCACCGACGGGTACGCCGGTCGGCCCTGCACCGTGGCACGGGTCGGATTGACCGGGTAGACCCGGCCAGCGTACCCGGCCGCGGTGAGCAGTCCGAGCGGGCGACCGCCCAGGCTGACCGGGTTGTCCGAGGCGCCGATGATGGCCAGGCTCTCCGGGTGCAGCAGAACGTCCAGTTCGGAGCGTCCGGCCCCGGCCCGGACGATCGGCTCGCCGGATGCCCGGGGTACGGCGTCGAGGCTGGTCATCGGGCCGGGTCCGATCCGGCGGTCACCGTGGTCCGGAGTACGCCGAGCCCGCTGATGCTCGCGGCCAGCACGTCGCCGGGGTGGATCGGTCCCACTCCCGGCGGTGCACCGGTGAAGATCAGATCGCCGGGGGACAGCGTCATCACCCGGGACGCGTGTTCGACGATGGCCGGTACGGCGACGATCATGTCGGCGGTGTTCACCCGCTGCCGCTGCTCGCCGTTGACCAGCAGCTCGATCTCGAAGCTGTCGTCCGGGCCGGCCTCGTCGGCGGTGGTCAGCCACGGCCCGAGCGGACTGAAGGTGTCGTAGCTCTTGCGCCGCGACCGGTCCCCCGGGCTGCGTACGGTGATGTCGAGCCCGATGCCGTAACCGAGGATGTGCTCCCGGGCCCGCTCGGCGGGGATGTCCCGGCCGCCCTTGCCGATCACCACGACCAGTTCCGACTCGTGGTGCACCTCGTGCCCGGCGGCCAGTACGGCGGCCGGCAGCACGATCGGTTCCCCGGGGCCGGCGAGCGAGGAGGGTGCCTTGAGGAAGACGTCGAAGGACATCATCCACTCCTCCACCTTGCCGAGGGTGCGTTCCTGCACCGCGTGCATCTCGTGCACGTGCTCGGCGTAGTTGCTGGCCGCCGCGATGATCTTTGACGGGTTCAGTGCGGGCGCCCGGAGCCGTACCCGGTCCAGCGGGACGACCGGTCCCCGGGCGACGGCGTCGGCCAGCCGGTCGGCCAGCCCGGCGTAGTCGCGACAGAGCCGACGCCACGAGCCGGCCGTCTCCGGATCCGGATCGTGCGCCCAGGGCAGGCTGTCGGTCAGGTCGACGATCCCGCCGTCGACCACGGCTCCGATGCGGTAATCGTCGAAGAGGCAGAGCTTCACCGGGCCTCCCCACGGGCGGCGGGAACCGGTGCCACGGCCGTACCCGGGGCCGGTACGGCGTCGAGGGTACGGGCGGTGAAGGTCCCGGTGACCGGCTGTTGGGCGTCGAGTACGCGTTCCCGGTAGAGGCCCAGCGCCCGCAACACCGGGGCGTCGGTCAGCCGGAACAGGTCGGCCGGCGCGCTCGCCCGGTGCTCGACCGGTACCCAGGACGGCACGACGAACATGTCACCGGGACTCCAGTCGAAGCGCTGGCCACCGATCACGCTGTAGCCCTCGCCCCGGAAGACCACCCAGATCGCGTTGCCGGTCTGCTGGCGGGGCCGGGTCACCCGGTCGACCGGCAGCCGGTGCACGCTGCAACTCAGCGTCGGCAGCACGCTCGCGCCGGAGTCCGGGTTGGTGAACTCGACACTCGCGATCTCCGCGCCGTTCTCGGCCGCCAACCGGGCCAGCTCGGCGTCGGTCTCCGCCCAGCGGTAGACCAGCAGCCGCGACGGCTTCGGATCCAGTTCGTCGACGACCGCACCCGGCCGCAGCCGGCGCGGACTAGCGGCGTAGGCGGCCTCGACGACGTTGCGCCGGACCGGCTCGGGCTGGGCGAACTCGGGGTACTCCTCGAAGAAGACCGCGTCGAGCGCCTCGATCATCGGCAGGTCGAGTCCGTCGAACCAGACCATCGACTCCGTACCGCCGTTGGTGTGGTCGTGCCAGTGCATGCCCGGGGTCAGGATCAGGTCACCGGGATGCATGTCGCAGGCGTCGCCGTCGACCGTGGTCCACACCCCGCTGCCGGCCAGGACGAACCGGATCGCGCCGGGCGAGTGCCGGTGCGCGGGTGCGGTCTCCCGGGGGCCGAGGCACTGGATCGCACCCCAGAGCGTGCCGACGGCGTACGGCCGGCCGCCGAGGCCGGGGTTGCCGAGGCTGAGCACCCGCCGCTCCCCGCCCCGGTCGACCGGAACCAGGTCGATCGCCCGCTCGGCCAGGGACCGGAGTACGGCACCGTTCCAGAGCCACGGCACCGCCTTCGGCCGTGGCGTCTCGGTCAGCAACTGGGCGGTGATGTTCCAGAGTGGATGCAGGTCGAGCGCGTCGAGATCACGGTAGAGACCCGCCAACGCCTCGCCGGTGGCGTCGTCCACGCCAGCCGCCTTGTCAGAGATCATGATGGACCCTCGTCCTCTTCCCCAGGGGTTTCCGGAACAGCGCCCGGTCGGTGTGCACGGTGTGCGTCATACGGCGCGCTCGCCGGACCCGACCGGCCGCTCGCCGCCACGTCCGGACCGGACTGACCGCTCGCCGCCACGTTCGGACCGGACCGACCGCTCGCCGTCACGTCCGGAACGCGGGCGATGCCGAACCGCCGTACGCTCTCCAGCAGTGACGCCCGCCGGACCCAGGCGTGGTGCCGGACCGGATCGGCGGCGATGGCGCGCAGCTCGTCCTGGTTCGCCCGGCGCCGCTCCGGGTCGGTCTCCTTGAGCCGCTCGGTGTTGCGGTGCGTGTCCGCCTGTACGTAGTCCAGCGCGACCCGCCGGCGCACCGCGTCGAACGCGGCGAGTTCCGGCTCCGCGTCCGCGCCGGCCCTGATCCGCACCAGCCGGCGTACCACGTCCATCGCGTCGTGGATGCCACTGTTCAGTCCGACCCCGCCGACCGGGCTGTTGATGTGCGCCGCGTCCCCGACGACGACCACGTTGCCGAGCCGGAACGTCGACGCCACCCGCTGGTGCACGTTGTAGATCTGCCGGTCGACGATCGGGTAGCCCTCGGCGCGGGGCGCGATCCCCTGCAACTGCGCCTGAAGGGTGTCCGGATCGAGCGCCACCTCACGGGGCTGGTCCGGCGGCACCGGGTAGACGGCCCGCCAGGACTCCCTGGTGTGCAGCAGGAACAGCCACTCCCGGGGGTCCGCCACGTAGTTGACGTCGGCCAGGCCGGGGATCATCTCCCGCAGGTCGACCGAGGTGCTCACGATGAGGAAGCGCTCAGGGTAGGTGTGCCCCTCGAACCCGATGTCGAGGGACTGCCGGACGGTGCTGTTAGCGCCGTCCGCGCCGATCAGGTGTGAGCCGTGGATCTCGGTCTCGCCCGACTGGGTCCGTACCGTGACCGAGACCCCGCCGTCGGTCTCGCGTACGCCGGTCACCCGGGCGCCGAAGACCTCGCGGGCGAGGTCGCTGCCGCGCAGCCGTTCGACCAGCATCCGGACCAGGTGCTGCTGGTTGAGCTGCAACCGGTACGGGTGGGCGGTCTCGTCGCGCAGCAGACCGAAGTCGAACTCGGCGACCAGCCCCGCGTCCCGGTCCCGATGCTGGAAGCGCGGTACGACCAGCCCTTCGGCGATCATCCGGTCGACGATTCCGAGCTCGTCGAGGAGTTCGAGGGTCGGCGGATGGAAGGTCGACGCCCGCCAGTCGGTCTTCGGCTCGGACTCGGCCTCGATCAGCACGACCGGCACACCGTGGCGGACCAGTTCCGCGGCCGCGGTCACCCCGACCGGGCCGGCCCCGACGACGAGCACCGGAGCGGTGGCGGCGGTCGGAATCGTTCTGGACATGCTTGTCATCGTAGCCACGATTCCAATAACCGGAAGAGATGGACGGGCAATTCTGCAACCTGGAACACTTGCGATGAGCAATGCGGTTAGGAAGGGCCCCTTCTTCTACAAAAAGCGATAAGAAGGGGCCCTTCCTTACACCCAAGGCTTAGCGGAAGCCGTAGATGTCCAGGGTGAGTTCGCCCTGGCGGATCCGCTCCAGGTAGCGGCGTTCGGCCTGCTGGCGTTGGCGGGCGGCGGTCAGGACCGCGTCGACCCGGCCGGCCGGAAGGACGACCACGCCGTCCTCGTCGGCCACCACCAGGTCGCCGTCGTGCACGGTCACTCCACCCAGGACGATCGGTTCGCCGACGGTGCCGGGATCGTTCTTCACCGTGGTACGGAGCGCGATCGAGCTGCTGAAGGTCGGGAAGTCCAGGGCGGCGAGGCCGGCGGTGTCGCGTACCCCGCCGTCGATCACCAGGCCCGCGATGCCGCGCTGCTGGGCGGCCACCGTGAGCACCTCGCCCCAGTAGCCGCACGGCTCGCCCTGCCCGGCCACCACCAGGACCTGGCCCGGCCGGGCGGCGGCGACCGCGAGGTGCAGCGGCAGGTTGTCGGCCGGCGCGGTGCGTACCGGCAGCGCCGGACCGGCCACCCGGGCACCGACCCAGGCCGGCCGCAGGGTGTACGGCAGGAAGCACTCCTCCCGGGCCGCCTCGTAGACGGTGGCACTGCCCAGGGCGAGCAGTTCCGCCGCCACTGTCGGGTCTGTTGAGTCCACCGAGTCCGTCGAACCCGTCGAGTCCAGCGCCGTCGCCGGCGGCCTCGGGGAGTTCGCGGACATCAGGTCTCCTCCCGGCGCTGCAACCGGTGGTACCCGTGCCGGCGGCGCGCCTCGGCCAGGGTGGCGCCGGCCAGTATCTCGGCCACGATCGCCTCCTCGCTGGCGTGGATCCGTCCGGCCAGGGCGAGTACCTCGTCCTCCAGATCCACCGGCACCGCGACCACGCCGTCCGCGTCGCCGAGCAGCAGTTGCCCGGCGGCGACCTGTACCCCGCCGACGGTCACCGGTCGACCGACGTCGGAGACCTCGACCCGGTCCTTGCCGGTACGCATGAAGCGTCCCCGGGAGTAGATCGGGTAGCCGACCCCGAGGGCCCGGGCGACGTCCCGGCAGACCCCGTCGATGACGGTGCCGGCCACCGCGCGGTCGTGCGCCATCGCGGTCAGGATGTCGCCCCAGACCGTGCAGTCGGTACGCCCGCCGTTGTCCAGTACCACCACGTCCCCGGCGGGTACGTCGTCGAGGTAGTCGCCGACGCTGCCGGCCGGGTTGCCCGCGGTCACGTACCGCACGGTGAACGCCCGCCCGCAGAGCCGGGCCCCGTCGGCCAGTGGGGTTATCCCGAGCAGGCTGCCGGGGCGGCCGAGCCGGTCCAGCGCGTCCGACACCGTGGCGGTCGAGTACGCGGCCAGCGGATGGCCGATGCCGGGCTCGCTCATTCTGCCTCCTCCACCGAGGGGAACCGGCTGTCGTGCATGACCTGGCCGACGGGCTGGCCGGCCCGTACCGCCTCGGCCATGTCCTCCTCGCGGCGTACGATCCGCTCGGCCAGCGCGACGACCCGTTCCGCCTCGGCGGCCGGTACGAAGACCACGCCGTTGCGGTCGGCGACGATCCAGTCGCCGCTGTCGACCGGGTTGCCGGCGACCTCGATCCGCTCGTCCATTCCGAGCTGCACTATCCGGCCCCGGGCACTGACCGGGACGACGGCCCGGCCGAAGACCGGAAAGCCCAGTGACTCGCTCTCCGCGATGTCCCGGCAGGCGCCGTCGATGACGACGCCGCCGATGCCGCGTCGGGTCGCGGCGAGCGCGAGGATGCCGCCCCAGCACGAGACGTCGAGCCGGCCGTCGTTGGCGATCACCAGCACCTGGCCGGGGCCGGAGTCCTCGACCGCCGACGCGGCGATGTGCGCGGCCGGCTGGCCGTCGCGCCGGGGGCCGGCCCGGACGGTACGGACCGTGCCGACCACCGGTTCGGTCACCGGCCACAGTGCCCGGATGCCCGTGGTGGCGCCGGTCAGCCCGAGGGTGTCCAGCGCATCGGAGAGCGCACAACTGTCGAGTACGGCGATCCGGGCCCGCAGTGCGTCCGTACCCGCGGTATCTGTGACCGCGGTATCCGTACCCGCAACATCCGTGGCTGCGGCGTTCGTAAGCCGGCTTTCGGCGGCGGTCATGCCGGCCGCCCGGCCGAGGTGTCGGACTCCCAGGCGACGAAGCCCATCGCGTTGCCGGTGCCGGCCGCCGAGCGGTAGCAGGGCTGGTAGTCGACGAGCCGGGGAGTCAGCCCGCTGCCCCGCAGGGCGCCCGCGACCACGATCCAGTTCCGTAGCTCGGAGGTGCCGGAGCGGAGCAGCGCCGGAGACAGTCCGCGCAGGTGGTCGCCGTCGTCGGAGAGCAGTGCGTCGAGGAAGGACCGGTCCAGTTCCTCGTCGATGACGAAGTGGCTCAGCCCGCCGGAGGCGGCCAGCCCGACCCGGAGGTCGCCCGGGAAGGAGGCGATGGCCCGGCCGAGCGCCAGGCCGAAGTCCCAGCAGCGGGCCGCGCTCGGCGGGTTCGGCTCCCAGAAAGTGTTGACGAACAGCGGCACGAACGGGATGTCGCCGGAGCCGCCGAGGATGTTCTGGTAGACGAAGCCCCAGCCGTGCGGGATGCCGTGGTCGCCGTACTTCCCGGCGGGGAGTTCCTTCGACGCGCTGGGGTCGAAGCCCTGCTCGCTGGTGGCCCGGATCAGGTGTACGGCCAGCTCGGGATGGCACTGCCGGATGGTGCTCTCGGTGGGCACGTTGGCCACCTCGGCGATCGCCAGTCCGGGCGGCATCGCGGCCAGGTCCGCCGGCTTGAACGGCTCGTGCCGCATCGTGGCGCCGTAGTAGAAGGCGAACTGCGGCAACAACTCGTCGGTGAAGGTCTCCTTGTGGTCGCTGCTCACCACCACCAGTACGTCGGGTCGGGCGTCCCGCACCACGTCGCCGAGGGCGTCGATCGCCTCCCGGCACCGCTGATGCCGCTGCCGTCGTACCTCCGGTTCGTTCTCGGCGGTGAAGTCGTCGCGCAGCTCGGAGAGCTGGTCGAAGGTGTAGTCCTCGCCCCGGTAGGCCAGCGCCGGGTTGCGCCGGTCGGCGGCGGCCCGCTGGCCCCACTGCTTCGGCGGGGTGTTGAGCAGTGGCCCGTGCGAGGTGCCGATGCCCACCACGATCTCTGCCATCGGGTGCTCCTTCCCTGCGTCCCGCCGCCGGCTAGAGCCGGAACAGTTCGCGGGCGTTGGTCTCGAACAGAGCCGTACGTTGCTTGTCGTCGAGCCACTCGATGTCGTTGATCAGCAGGTGGATGTCGTCGATCCAGCGACCGGTCTCCGGGTCCCGCATCGAGCCGGTGCCGGGCTTCTCGGTGCCGAACAGGCAGCGGTCCACCCCGACCGCCCCCAGCAGCAGTTCGATGGAGTCGCGGGTGTAGAGGCAGGTGTCGTACCAGAGTTTGCGCAGGTTGTCCTCGAAGCGCTGGCCCTTGCGCAGCGCGCCCGGGGCGAACCGGCCGCGCTGGTACGGAACGGCCCCGCCGCCGTGCGACACCACGATCTTGAGGTCGGGGAAGTCGGTGAAGACGGCGGACTGGAGCAGGCCGATGACGGCGAGCGTCTCCTCCTGGATGAAGTGCAGCGAGTAGCTCTCCCGGGCCGGGGCGCGGCAGCCGGCGGAGTGGATCAGCACCGGTACGTCGAGTTCGCAGAGCGCCTCCCAGACCGGGTACCAGAACCGGTCGCCGAGGCCGGGCGGCTGGCGGGTGCCCTCGTACGGGTCGGGGTTGAGCATCGCGCCGACGAAGCCCAGTTCCTGGACGCAGCGACGCAGTTCGCGGGTCCACGTCGCCGGGTCGGTCTCCATGCTCTGCGGCAGTCCGGCGACGCCCCGGAACTGTCCCGGTTCCAGCTGGCAGACCCGGTGGATGACGTCGTTGGTCTCGGCGGTGAACCAGTCGACCAGGAAGGCCGGCGACTCACTGTGCATCGCCTGGTAGGGCCGGGGCGAGATGAGCTGGAGGTCGATGCCGGCGGCGGCCAGGTGGGCCAGGTGGGACTCGCCGCCGAAGCTCGGGTTCGGCTCGTGCAGGGCCGCCCGGAGCCGGTCGTCGCTGATTCCCGCGCCGCCCCGGCCGTGCGCGCCGCGATGGGCCAACAGGCCGGCCTTGTAGGCGTACAGCTCGCTCGGAGCGCTGACGTGACCGTGGACGTCGATGAACATGGTGCCTCTCCCGGGACTGGTGGTGACCGCGGCGGAGCTGGCGGTCGCGGCGCGGGCCGCTGGCGCCGTGGCCGGGTGCGGGCCCGGCCACGGCGACGTCGACCACGAGTGCGACCACGCAGTGCTCACACGCTAGCCCCGTGCATCGCCCTAGGGAATAGGAGGCACAGTTATTCTGATGTACGGAATCAGGACGACGGGCGCCCTGACCTGCCGCTCAGCGGTAGAGGCTCTCGCCGAGTTCTCTCGCCGCCTCGCGGAGCGCCTCCACCGCCCGGTTCACCCCTTCCGGGCCCATCCGGGCGGTCGGGCCGGCGATGGTGAGCGAGGCGACCGGCGTACCGGTGCGGTCCGGCAACGGTACGCCCACCGCCACCAGCCCAGGTTCGCTCTCGCCGTGGTTGACCGAGTAGCCCTGGGCGCGGGCCTCCGCCAACTCCTCGAACAGCGTGGCCCGGTCGGTGTTGGTCGCGTCGGTCACCTGCTCCAGCCGCTCGGTCGGGTAGAGCCGCTGCACCGCCTCCAGCGACATCCCGGCCAGCAGCACCTTGCCGCCGGAGGAGGCGTGCGCCGGCAGGCTCACCCCGGCCCGGGAGGCCACCCGGACCGCGTTCGTCGACTCGACCGAGTCGACGAACCGGACGTGGTTGCCCTCCAGGATCTGCAGGCTCGCCGTCTCGCCCGTCGTGGCCACCAGCCGCTCCAGGTACGGCCGGGCCTTGCGCCGTACGTCCAGTTTGGACAACGCGCCCATGCCGACCTCGATCAGCACCGGCCCGGGGTGGTAGGCCCGGGTGGTCGCGTTCTGCGCCGCGAAACCGCGGTAGACGAGCATCGCCAGCAGGCGGTGCGCGGTCGACCGGGCGACGTTCAGCTCGTCCGCCGCCTCCGCGACCCGGATGCTCGGCTTGGTCTTGAGTAGCAGCAGTAGCCGCAGGGCGTGGTCGACCGAAGCGATGTGATACGGCGGAACGGCCGGCTCATTCTTCATAGCGGAATGATAGCCAGGGTATTGCCACTGTGCAGATCCGCGTCGTAAGTTTCTGGCCGAGAGCACCGGCCACCCGCGCTACCCACGACCCGGCGTCGACTCGTCGACCGCCAACACCGGGGGGTGCTCCACTACTACGGCGCGCATGTCGAGCAGCGTGCCGTTGGTCGATGGGAGATTGTTCCATGTCACTGGCCGACCTGGTAGGACTCGCCCCGGACGCGCTGCGCGACCCGGGCCCCGTCTACGACGAACTACGGGCGAAAGGCGTGCATTTCGCCCCGGAAGTGAACGCGTACGTGGTGGCGAGCCACGAGGATGTCGGGCGCGTACTGCGGGACGCCAAGCGGTTCTCCTCAACGATTACTGTCGGAAATCCGCCACCATCGCCCACCGACGACCCCAACCGGCTACGCCCGCTGCTGCTGCTCTCCGACGACCCGGTGCACGCCACCCGACGCTCCATCGTCAACCGCGCCTTCACCCCGTCCCAGGTACGCAGCTGGGAACCGGTCGTCCGGCGGATCGCCGTACAGCACGTCGAGGCGCTGCGCGACGCCGGTGACGTCGACCTGGTCGAACGGATCGCCGCACCCCTGCCGGTACGGGTGATCAGCGCGCTGCTCGGCGTACCCGCCGACGACGTGGACCAGTTCCGGAGCTGGTCCGAGGAGATCACCAACTCGCTGGGCGGGCACGGCGGCGACCCGGAGAAGCGGGCACGGGTGCAGCGCGAGTTCACCGGTTACATGGACGCGCTGATCAGCCGGCACAGCGGCGAAGCCGGCGACGACGTCCTGTCGACCATCGTGGCGGCGGACCGGGCCGGTGAACTCACCCGACGCGAGGCGATCAGCTTCACCATCGAACTGCTGATCGCCGGCAACATCACCACCACGCACCACCTGGCCAGCAGCATCAAACTGCTGGCCGAGACGCCCGGCCTCGCCGACCGGCTGCGGGCCGAACCGGCACTGATCCCCCGGTTCATCGAGGAGTCGCTGCGGCTCGAATCGCCGATCCAGGGCTTCTACCGGCTCGCCCTCGAAGACTCGGTGGTCGGCGGCACCGAGATCCCGGCCGGCTCCCGGCTGCTGGTGCTCTACCAGGCGGCCAACCGTGACCCCGCCGCCTGGGAACAGTGCCCGCACCTCAAGCTCGACCGGAGCAACGCCGCCGCACACCTGGCCTTCGGCAAGGGGCCGCACGCCTGCATCGGCTCCTCGCTGGCCCGGCTGGAGGGCATCGTGGTGATCGAGACACTGCTCGACCGGCTCGCCGAGATCACCCTGCTCACCCCGGCGGACGAGGTGCCGTACCTGGCCAGCTTCATCAACCACGGCCCGACCTCGCTGCCGGCCAAGCTGGTGTTCACGCCATCGGCGGCGGCCTGATGGCCCTGCGGGTACACGTCGACCGGGACCACTGCGAGCTGCACGGCCAGTGCGTCGAACGGCTTCCGGCGGTGTTCCGGTTCACCGACGCGGGCGACCTCGACCACCTGACCGAGGCCGGCGACGACCTCGCCGACGACCTGGCAGACGCCCAGTTCCTCTGCCCGACCCAGGCCATCGAGGTCGGCCCGGCGTGAGCCCCGGCGAGCGGAGTCGGCCCGGCGTGAGCCCCGGCGAGCGGAGTCGGCCCGGCGTGAGCCCCGGCGAGGCCGACGGCGCTCCCGGCCGGGTGGTCGTGGTCGGCGCGTCACTGGCCGGGGTCCGGACCGCGCTGGGGCTGCGCCGGGCCGGGTTCACCGGAACGGTCACCCTGGTCGGCGCCGAGCCCTGGCTGCCGTACGACCGTCCGCCGCTGTCGAAGCAGGTACTGCTCGGCGAGTGGCCGGCGGACCGGACCCGACTGGCCAGCCCGGAACAGCTCGCCGAACAGGGCATCGAGGTCCGGCTCGGCGACCCGGCAGACGCCCTCGACGAGCAGGGTCGGGCGGTACTGCTCGGCTCCGGCGCCCGGATCGACTTCGACGCGCTGGTAGTGGCCACCGGAGCGGCGCCCCGCCCCTGGCCGTTCCCGACCCCGGCAACCGGGGTGTACGACCTGCGCCGGCTCGACGACGCGCTCGCGATCCGGGACGCGTTCGCCGGTACGCCTCGGGTGGTGGTGATCGGCGCCGGTTTCATCGGCACCGAACTCGCCTCGGCCGCCGCCCGGCGTGACCTGTCGGTCGACGTGGTCGAACCGCAGCCCGTCCCGCTCGCCGCCCAGCTCGGTACGGTCGCCGGCGCCGCCCTGCTCGACCTGCACCGCCGGCACGGGGTGCGGTTCCATGCCGGACGCGGCGTGGTCGCCGTACGCGGGCGGGACCGGGTCGAGTCCGTCGAACTCGACGACGGCACGCTGCTCGACGCCGACCTGGTGGTGGTCGGGATCGGCGTACTGCCGAACACCGGCTGGCTGCGCGGCAGCTCGCTGGACCTGGCCGACGGGATCCGGTGTGCCGCCACCGGGGTCAGCACGACGAATCCGGCGATCTGGGCGGTCGGCGACGTGGCCCGGTGGCCGGTCCCGGGAAGTGTCGAGCCGCGCCGGGTCGAGCACTGGACCAGCGCCGTCGAGCAGGCCGGGGTGGTCGCCTACAACCTGCTCCAGCCGCCGGGCGCCCGCCGGAGCGCCGCCGGAGTGCCGTACGTCTGGACCGACCACTACGGGCTCAAGGTGCAGCTCGTCGGGCTGGCGGCGGCCGACGACGAGACCACCGTCGTACACCGGTCACCGGACGGCGAGCGGTTCGTCGCCGTCCGGCACGCCGCAGACAGAGTCAGTGCGGCGCTGGCCTTCGGCATGCCGGAGACGCTGCCGAAGATCCGGGGTGCGGTCCGGTCCGGCGCCACGGTCGCGGAGGCCGCCGCGTTGTTCGGCTGATCGGGTACGAACTCCGACCGGCACCGCCCCGGCCGGTCCGACGGAAATGCGTTGATCCGGTGTCACCGGCCCGGTTACCGTGCGCGCACCTTCGGGTACGAGCGTGGGAAGCGGGGCTGACGTGGCGGGTACGGCCATCGACTCCGGTACCGACCCGCCCGGCCTGGGCGGACTGGGGCTGTTACGGCGTAACCGAGCCTTCCGGACGCTCTGGTCGGCCCGGGTCATCTCGTACGCCGGTGACTCGCTGAGCCTGGTCGCGCTGATGCTGCACGTGGCGGAGAGCACCGGCCAGGCGTTCGCGATCGCGTTGCTGCTGCTCGTCGGCGACTTCGCGCCGGCACTGCTCGGCCCGCTCACCGGTGCGCTCAGCGATCGGTTCGACCTGCGACGCGTGATGATCGGCGCCGAACTGGTCCAGGGTGGGGTGCTGCTGCTGATCGCCGTACTCCTGCCACCGCTGCCGGTGCTGCTGGCGCTGGTGGCGGTCCGGGCGATCGCCGGGCAGGTGTTCCAGCCGGCCTCCCGGGCCGCGGTGCCGGCGCTGGTCCGCGACCGGGACCTGGAGTCGGCCAACGCCGGCATCGGGTTCGGCACCAACGGCGGGGAGGCGATCGGACCGCTGCTCGCGGCGGCGCTGTTCCCGCTGGTCGGCGTACGCGGGGTGCTGTTGGTCGACGCCGTCTCGTTCCTGCTCTCGGCGGTCCTGCTCAGCTCGCTGCCCGGTCTGCCGGCGGCCCCGGCCGACGGCGCGGCGCGCGGGTCGCTGCTCCGGGACGCGCGGGCGGGCCTGGGCTACCTCTGGTCGACCCCGATCGTCCGGACGATCCTGCTGGGTTTCTGCGCCGTCGTGGCGTTCAACGGTGTCGACGACGTCGCCCTGGTGCTCCTGGCCACCGACACCTTCCGGGCCGGAAACTCGGCGGTCGGGCTGCTGCTCGGCGCGGTCGGGATCGGGCTGTTCGCCGGCTACCTGCTGCTGGCCCGGTACGGAGTACGCGCGCACATGGCCGGACTGCTGATCGCCGGGTTCGCGGTCAGCAGTGTCGGGAACCTGCTCACCGGACTGGCCTGGGCGGTCGGCGCGGCCCTCCTGTTGCAGGCGGTACGCGGACTCGGCATCGCGGCCATGGACGTCGCCACCAACACGCTGCTGCAACGGGCCGTACCCGAACGGATGCTCGGCCGGGTCTTCGGCAACCTGTACGGCGCGGTCGGGGTGGCCGCCGCGCTGTCCTACCTGGGTGGCGCCCTACTGCTCGACGCCACCTCGGCCCCGACCACCCTGCTGGTCGCCGGGGCCGGCGGCACGCTGGCCACCATCGTCACCGCCTGGGCGCTGCACCGGAGTTGGCACCGGGCCGCCGGCTCCGCGCAGCCGGATCAGCGGACGTAGCGGCCGCTGGTCCGGCCGTCGCCGGAGCGGATCCTGGTCCATTCGCGGCTCGGCACTTGACCTGGACCCCGGGGGCCGGGTTTAGCGTCGAGGGGTGCGAGCAGGAGAGTTGGCCCGGGTGGCCGAGGTGACGGTCCGGGCGTTGCGGTACTACGAGAAGGTCGGCCTGGTGGTTCCGGTCCGGCTGCCGAACGGCTACCGGGACTACGACCCGGTGGCGGTCCGCCAGGTGCGCGAGATCCGGGAGCTGACCAGCCTGGGGCTGTCGGTCGAGGAGACCCGGCCGTTCGTCGAGTGTCTGGCCAGCGGGCACGGCTCGGGTGACGAGTGCCCGGCGTCGCTGGCGGCGTACCGGCACGCGATCGACGAACTGTCCGTGCGGATCGTCCGGTTGACGCAGCGCCGGGACGCGCTGGCCGGACACCTGCGGGCCGCCGCCGAACGATCGATACCGAAAGGCGTGCAGCCCTTCTCCGCCGGTTACGGGCTCGACGGCCGACCGGTCCGGTGTGACCCGCCGATCCCGTCCGACGACGGGACGGCGGACCGGTTGGCCGGGGTACGGCTGCCGAACGTGACACTGCCGGCCAGCGACGGCTCGACGGTCGCCCTGACGGCGTTGGGCGCCGGACGGACCGTGCTGTACGTCTATCCGCTCACCGGTCGCCCCGGCGTGGACCTGCCGGAGGGCTGGGACACCATCCCCGGGGCCCGGGGCTGCACGGCCGAGGCGTGTGGGTTCCGCGATCATCACGAGGAACTGGTCGGCGCCGGCGCGGCCCGGGTCTACGGCCTCTCCTCGCAACCCGGCCACTACCAGCGGGAAGTGGTCGATCGGCTGCGCCTGCCGTTCACCATGCTCGCCGATCCGGAGTTCGCGGTACGCGACGCGCTGCGGCTGCCGACCTTCCCCGCCGGTGGGTTGACGCTGTACCGGCGACTGACGATGATCGTCAGCCGGGGTGTGATCGAGCACGTCTTCTATCCGGTGTACCCGCCGGCCCAGCACGCCTTCGAGGTCCTCGACTGGCTACGGACCCATCCGGAAAGTACAGAGTGAGTACCGCTACCAACGGCGACGCGGAGGTGGATCTGAGGTGTGCCGAGACGGCGGGAGCGGTCGCCGTACACGCCCGCTGGGGCAGCACGACCGAGGCGCTGGCAGGCTTTCCATGGGTGGCTCACCGACCAGCCCACGTCGTCGACCTGCTTCCGCCTTAGGAGACCCCTGTTGATCAGCACCACTCCCCTCGGCCAGGACGACCGCGCGAGCTGGGAACGGCTCTTCGCCGGCTACAACGCCTTCTACGGGCGGACCTGGCCGGCGTCCCGTTACGAGATCGCCTGGCGGGAGTTCCAGCGGGACGACCGGGTGCACGCGCTCGGGGCCCGGCTGGACGGTCAGTTGGTCGGCATCACCCACTTCCTCGTACACGCCAGCACCACCTCGCCCGACGTCTGTTACCTCCAGGACCTGTTCACGGACCCGGACGCACGCGGCAGGGGCGTCGCCCGCGCACTGATCCACAGCGTGCGGGAGTGGGCCCGCCAACAGGGCTGCGATCGGCTGTACTGGCACACCCGGCAGGACAACCACACCGCCCGCCGGCTCTACGACCAGATCACCGACAACCACGACTTCATCGTGTACGCGGTGCCGCTGGGCGGCTCGGACAACGCGGGTGCTCCCGTTACCGGTGACGCCAGTACCCGCGAACCCGACTCGCAGCCCTTCTGACCTGCGTAAAGTACATCCTCGATGCCAGCTGAGCCGGGTCCCGGGCCACACCTGCCGGCCCAGGCGTCGGCACGCCAACCGATGCTCGGGCTGGCCGGACTGCTGGTGGTCGTACCGTTCTTCTTCCTGCTCGGCTTCGCCTTCGGTAGCGCGGAGGAGTCGTTGCTGGTACTCGGCCCGCTGACCACCTTCGCCCTGTCCGTGATCGCGACCATCGCCTTCTGGTGGCAGGACTGGCCGGGCAGCCGGCTCCGCGCCGGATGGTCGGGCCTGACCGACACGCTGATCGTGATCGTGAGCGCGGTGGCCCTGACGATCCTCGGCCAGGCCGTGACCAGTCAGGTCGACCTGCATGGCGTCTTCGCCGCCGACCCCGGTCCCGGGCACCCGCCGACCTTCCCGGTGACCCTCGCGCTCGGTGCGGGCGCGTTCACGTTTCTCCTGCACCTGACCCTCGTCTGCGAGGGTTGGCCGATGCGCCGGCTCGGCTGGTTCTGGGGCGGTACGACGGCGCTGGTGGTGACGTACGGGCTGGCCGTGGCGGCGTACCTGCTGCTGGCGAACCTGGACGACGTACCGGCCGCGATGCGCGACGCCGAACGGCTGCGCAACCCCGGCGGGCCCGTTCCGGCGGCGCTGTACAGCGCGGCCCTGCTGATCCTGGGAGTGTGGCAGGTAGCGTTCTACGTCGCCCTGCGCGGCTGGCCGTTCACCCTGATCCGGCGGCGCGGCGTCCGGTTGGCGGCCGGCAACGCGGCGGTCGTCGCCGGTACCGCCGGAAGTTTCCTGCTTCTCTGGTCCGTCGCCGGCTGGGGGCCGGACCAGATGAACGCCGTCGGCGGTGTGGTGATCGCCAGCGGGCTGCTGGTCTCGATGCTCTTCGACGGCTGGCCCGCGAGCCGGCTCGGCCCGGCCGCGGCGCGGTTCTGCACGCTGCTGCTGATCGCCATCGTCGCGGTCCTGCTGTACGCGGCGCTGTCCGCCTATGCCGGGCAACTCCACTGGCGGCGGGCCAGTCCTGACGCCTGGGTGGCGCTCGCCGCGCTCAACTATCTCGCCCTCGGAATCGTCCTGCACGTCGCCGTCTGGCAGCGGTGGCCGGTGGTGCTCATCATGCGTCCAGCCGCCACGTCCGGCTCCGGTTCCTGATCGGCTGGAGCAGGCGCACGACCTACCGCGCTCCACATGACGGTCTTCGCGGTCGACGGCCAGTCCCCTCGGCGGTCTCTGCCAGCGTCCGAGCGCTTCTGCCCGCCTCCGGCCCGGTCTCTTCCCACCTCCGGGCGCTTCTTGCCGCGTCGGGCCCGACGGCCGGTGGATCCCTAGACGAACTGCCGGGACTCGGCGCCGCTCTCCGCGATCCCACCGCCGTACTCCGGCGGAAGATCGGCACGGAGTCGGGCCAGTTCCGTCGGGGTGCCGATGCCGGCGCGGAGCTGCGGCTGTTCGGCGTACCGGCGGATCGCCCCGGCGAGAAAGGCCGGCCGTACGTTCAGCATCCCGACCGGCAACTCGTCGGTACGCGGCGGACCCGCTTCCGGGTGCCAACCCCGACGGTAGAGCGTGAGCGATGAACCGGCCCGGGTCGGCGGTGGCGGTCCGCCCGGCGCCAGTTCGTCCCACGAGATGGTGACCCGGTGCCGAATCCGCTGGACGGTGATCCCGGCCGGATCGAGTACGACGGTCGCGCGCCGGACGAAGGCCGTGGCCACCGCGACCGCGATGATCACCCCGAGCAGGCCGACCGGAACGATCGCGGACTGCCAGTCGTCGAAGCCCAGCTGACCATCGGAGGTACGGGCGGCGCTCCCGATGAAGTTGCCGCCGACCCAGAGCAGCAGGATCGCCTGCGTTCCGGCAGTACGGGGAAAGGGCCCGACCACGAACCGGCGCGCCTCGGAGTCGACCTGAAACGCGGCGGGACGCAGCCGCAGCGGGCAGACGAACCGCGAGAAGACGACGACCGGGACGCCCAGACTGACCGTGAACGCCAGGAGATACACCACGAAGCTCAGCCAGGAGGGTTCGAGCCGGTCTCGCAGCGGTTGCGCCCACAGGGTCGCCGTCAGTCCGCCCAGCAGCGCGCCGAAGCCGATCCCCACAGCGGCGACCCGGGCGACCCTGAGTGACATGACGACAGCATAGAGGCAATGGTCAATACGACCGGTCCGTGCGTCCGTGCGGGGACGGGAGCGCCGACAGCCGGCGGAGTTAATAGGGGCCCCTTCCTATGCAGAAAGCGATAAGAAGGGGCCCTTCCTTACCGACGGAGGGTGGACATTGTCCACTCGAGGCTGGCGCCTTCGTGGGGGGCGCCCGGGGCTTGGGCGGCGCGGGCGGCGCGCATCGCCTGGATCCGGAGGTCGGCCCGCCAGACGGCGGCGGGTAGGTCGGCCCGGAGGCTCAGCTCCTTGCGGCGCTTGACCTCGAAAAGGTAGTCGTAGCCGACCAGGCCGGAGAAGTGGGTCCAGAGTTCGAGGCAGGTCTCGTCGTCCGGCAGTTCCCGGATGACCGGGCCGAAGACGGCCGGCCCCACGCCGCCGCCGAAGACCAGGGTGGGGACGCCGAACGCGCGTACCCGCTCCTGCCAGCCGCGATGCTCGTCGAGGACGGCGGTCCAGGTCGCCGGGTCGCCGACCGCCGCGTCGACCAGGGCCGGGTCGCGGCCGATCGCGGCCAGGGCGGCCCGGGAACTCGCCGCGCTGGTCGGCGCGGCGACCGGTCCGTCGGGACCGGCGGCCGGTGGCTCCGACTCCCACATCAGTGTGCCGAGCGCGCTGTAGAACCGACCCATCTCGGCCCGGTCGTACCGGTCGCGCAGCAGGATCGCGGTACGCAGCGCGGCGCCGTACTCCGCGTCGAGTGCCGCCGGGTCCTCGTCGGCGTGCAGGTTGACGACCTCCAGGGAGAGCAGCCCCCAGTCGAGTTCGATGGCGCCGAGCGCCTCCAGCCGGCGGGCCCAGCGGGAGGTCTGGTAGCACCACGGGCTACGCGGGTCGAACAGGAAGGTGATCTTTTCCATCTTCGGGACCTCGTTCTCTAGTCGACCGCGTCGTCGGAGCCGTCCGCCGAGGAGGCCGGGGACGCCGGGGGAAGCGGGAAGTGGCAGGCCACGGCGTGGTCCGGGCGGATGGTCCGGACCGGGGGCGCCTCGGCGGCGCAGATCTCGGCCGCCCGCGGGCAACGGGTACGGAACCGGCAGCCGCTCGGCGGATCGAGTGGCGACGGCGGCTCGGCGGCGAGTTCAGCGGGTACCCGGGGCCGGGGCATCTCCGGATCCGGGCTCGGAATCGAGTCGAGCAGCGCCCTCGTGTACGGGTGCAGCGGGTTCCGGTACATCTCCTCGGCCGGGCCGACCTCGCAGAGCGCGCCGAGGTACATCACCGCGACCCGGTCGCTGACCTGCTTCACCAGCGCCAGGTCGTGCGCGATGAAGAGGTACGACAGGCCCAGTTCGGTACGGAGCCGCTCGAAGAGGTTGAGCACCTGGGCCTGGCTCAGCACGTCGAGCGAGGAGACCGCCTCGTCGCAGACGATCAGCGCGGGCGAGAGGGTCAGCGCCCGGGCGATCGCCACCCGCTGGCACTGGCCGCCGGAGAGCTGGGCCGGCCTGCGGGTGCCGAAGACGCCCGGGTCGAGCCCGACCAGGTCGAGCACCTCCTCGACCCGGGCCCGACGCTGCCGCCGGTCGCCGACCCGGTACGCCGCCAACGGCTCCTCGACGATCGAGGAGACCGTCCACTTCGGATCGAGTGAGCCGTACGGGTCCTGGAAGACCGCCTGCATCTGTCGGCGGGCGGCGACCAGGTCCCGACGTTTCCGGGCGGTGGTCAGGTCGACTCCCTGGAACCACACCTCGCCCGACTTCGGCGGTGGCGCCTGGAGTACCGAGCGGACCATTGTCGACTTGCCGGAGCCGGTCTCCCCGACGACGCCCAGGGTCTCCCCCGACCGCACCTCGAACGAGACGTCGGAGACGGCGTGCACCACGCCGCCGCGTACCCCGCCGTGGGCCCGTACGACGAACTCCTGGACGAGGTTGCGGACCTCCAGGATCGGCTTGCTGGTCCCGTTTCCGACCGTCATCTCTCGTCCTCACATGGGAAGAAGCAGGCCCACTCGTGGTCCGGCTCCTGCTCGTCCAGGGCGGGCCGATCCGTTCGGCAGTGCTCCTGCACCCGGAAGCAGCGCGGTGCGAAGGCGCAGCCCTCGTGCAGCACCGTCAGGTCCGGCGGCCGGCCGGAGATCACCGGCAGCGGGGCGTGCGGCGGGCGTTCCAGCCGGGGTGTCGCGTCCAGCAGTGCCCGGGTGTACGGCATCCGGACGTGCGAGATCATCCGTCGGGTCGGGGCACGCTCGACCACCCTGCCGGCGTACATCACGGCGATCTCGTCGGCGTACGAGGCGGCCAGCCCCATGTCGTGGCTGATCAGTACCAGCCCCATGTCGAAGCGCTGCTGGAGGTCGAGCAGCAGGTCCATGATCTGCGCCTGGGTGGTGACGTCCAGCGCGGTGGTCGCCTCGTCGGCGATCAGCAGTCTCGGCTGGCAGGCGAGGGCGATCGCGATCATGACCCGTTGCCGCATTCCGCCGGAGAGCTGGTGCGGGTACTCGTGGAACCGCCGCGCCGGTGCCGGCAGCCGGACCATCGCGAGCAGTTCGATCGCGCGTTCCCGGGCCTCGCGCCGGCCCAGCGGCAGGTGTACCCGGATCGCCTCGGTGATCTGGTTGCCGATCCGCATCGTCGGGTTCAGCGACCGGGCCGGGTCCTGGAAGATCATCCCGACCTCCCGGCCGAGACACTGCCGCAGCTCCTTCTCGCCGACCCCGACCATCTGCCGGTCGCCGAGCCGGATCGAACCACGGACGGTGGCGGTCCGGGGCAGCAGGCCCAGCACGGCCCGGGAGGTGACGGTCTTGCCGGAACCGGACTCGCCGATCACCGCGAGCGTCTGCCCGGCGGTCACGGTGAGGTCGACCCCACGGACCGCGTAGACGATCTGGTCCCGGGTCTGGAAGGTCACCGAGAGGTCCTCGATGGCCAGCAGTGGCGGCTCCGGGTCAACTCCGCTGGTCGCGGCGCCCGGCTGGATGGCAGTGGTCATGGTGCACCGGTCCGGGCTCGCAGGGCGTCGCCCAGGGTGTTGAGGCAGACGATGGTGAGGAAGAGGCAGGCGCTCGGAATCAGCACCAGCTCCGGATTGCTGGAGATGTACGCCTGACCGCGCGAGATCATCATTCCCCAGCTCGGCTCGGAGGCCGGTACGCCGAAGCCGAGGAAGCTGAGCGACGCCTCGATGGTGATCGCGGCGGCGACCCAGAGCAGGCTGTAGGTGAGCAGTTGCGGCAGCACGTTCGGGGCGATGTGCCGGACCAGGATCGTTCCGTCCCGCTGGCCGGCCAGCCGTGCGGCGACGACGTACACCTGCTCGCGCAGTCGGAGGGTGGCGGCCCGGGCCAACCGGGCGAAGGTGGGGATGGAGAAGAACGAGATCGCCCAGATCACGTTGAGCTTGCTCGGCGTCAGGTACGTCGAGACGACCAGCACCAGCACCAGGGACGGGAACGCGATCAGCATGTCCAGCACGCGCATGGTGAGGGTCTCCAGCCACCCGCCCTTGAACGCCGCGAACATCCCGAGCGAGCCGCCGAGGACCAGCCCGATCAGGTTGGAGGTCAGCCCCACCTCCAGGGACACCCGGCCGCCGTAGAGCAGCCGGGCGACGATGTCGTTGCCCAGCGGATCGGTGCCGAGCAGGTGTCCCGGCGAGAACGGCGGCAGGTTCGCGTGCAGCAGCGAGCCGGTCGTCGGGGAGGGCAGGTCCCGGTAGACCAGCGGCCACAGGAAACAGGCCAGCATGATCAGCCCGAGGATGGCCCCGGGAATCCAGATGTCCCGGCCGGTACGTTCCCGCCGGCCGCGACCACGGCCCCGGTTCCGGCCCGGCGGGGTGGTGGCGGTGGGTCCGGCACCGGTCGGGTCCGCCCCGCCCGGACCGGTGCCGAGCCCGGCCCGGTTCCCGGAGGACCCTGATGAGGCGTTCGCGGCGAGGTCAGGCGGTTGGACGGCCATGGCGAATCCTTGGATCGAGGACGGCGTAGAGCAGGTCGGTGACGAGGTTGGCGCCGACGACGAAGCACGCCATCACCACCACGTACGCCTGGACGACCGGAATGTCCCGGCTGTTGATCGCCTGGAGCAGGCCCTGGCCCATGCCGGGCAGGCCGAACATCTGCTCGATGATCACCGTGCTGCCGATCAGGGCGCCGAACTGGAGCCCGACGATGGTCAGCAGGCTGAAGACCGAGTTGCGCAGGGCGTGCCGGATCAGCACCTGCCAACTGCCCACGCCCTTGGCCCGGGCCGTGGTGATGTAGTCCTCCCGGGCCATCTGGTCGACGATGTCGGCCCGCAGTACCCGGGTGTACTCACAGAACAGCGCGAACGCGATCGCGGTGGCCGGCAGGATCATGGCCCGCAGGTTCTGCCCGAGGCCCTGCGCGACCGGCACGTAGCCGACCGCCGGCAGGATCCGCAGGCTGACCGCGAAGACCAGGACCAGGACGAGGGCGAAGACGAAGTTCGGCACCGAGAGCCCGAACATGCTGATCTGCATCCCGATCCGGTCGGCGAATCCACCGGGCCGCTTCGCCGCGACGACCGCGGTAGGCACCGCGAGCAGCAGCGCCAGCGCGAACGCCAGGACGACGAGTTCCAGCGAGACCGGCAGGGCCCGGCCCAGGATCGTGGTCACGGCCTCGTTGTTCTGCAACGAGTTGCCGAGGTCGCCGGTCAGCGCGTTGCCGAGCCACTGGAAGTACCTGAGCAGGAAGGGTTCGTCCAGGTTGAGCCGGGCGGAGAGCGCCGCGACCTGTTCCGGGGTGGCATCGTCGCCGAGCAGCGCGACGGCGGCGTTGCCCGGCAGCAGGTTCATCAGGCAGAAGGTGATGAAGGTGGCGCCCCAGACCACCGGGATCGACTGGAGCACCCGTTTACCGACGACCCGTACCGCCGGCGAGCGGTTGAGCAGGCCGAACAGCCGGCCCGGACGGGACGGCGTCCGGGCCGGCTGACCGGCTGACCGGGTCAGCGTGTCAGACATCGAGCACCGCGCATTCCGGGGTCCCACCCGGACATCGGCGCCGGTGACTCCGGGCCGAGTTTTGGAGAGCAGAAGAGAGACCTACCGGAGTGGCGTCCACGAGAATTCCTAACATATCCGGGGCGGTGGTGTCACGGGTTACGTCCGCAGGCGAGCAGCAACCGGGTCTGCAGGTCAGCGTCGGGTACGGCCTCCGGCAGCGGCGCCCCGAACCGGTCGGCCGGCAGGCTCCCCTGCGCGGCGGCCGGCGCGAAGAACCCGTACGCGACCCGGACCAACCCGTCGTCCATCGCCTCGTCGAACCCGATCGCCCGGGCCAGATCCCAGCTGTGTACGACCAGCCCGCTGATCCGCATGATCAGAAACTGCTCGCCGCTCACCGTCCGCTTCGGCAGCCGTACCTCGGCGGTCATCGCGCCCGGCTCCCGGAACGCCGACCTGATCACCGGGGTGCTGGCCCGCCAGGCCTCGGTCAGGTCCCCGGTGACCGGGGTCCGGTCCACCTCCTCGCCGCGCAGCAGCTGGCCGCAGTGCGCGTTCCCCTCGATCACGTGCCGGACCAGCGCCGAGGTGTCCCACTCGGTGCACGGGGTGGCCCCGGTCCACTGGTCCGGGCCGACCGCCACCAGCCGCTTCTCGAAGGTGTCCAGAGCCTTGTCCAGCTCTCCGAGCAGATCCATTCCGCACGCTCCTAACAGGTCAGTCGGGCACTTCTGAACTGGGCACCGACGGCCGCGAAGTCGACGTCGGCCAGGCACTTGGACTGGAAGGTGTAGTTCGGCCCGCTGATGATCGGGATGTCGACCCCGAGGTCGTTCATCGTCGACCAGACCTTGCGCCAGGTCGTCTGCCGTACCGCCGCGTCGAGGGTCTGGTTGGCCGACTGGATCAGCTCCGGCACCTCCGGGTGCTCCCGGGCGAACCCGTGCTTGCCCTGCGGCGTGGACGGGGACTGGAACGAGGTGTAGAACTGCGGGTCGTTGATGCCGCCGCTGAAGGCGTACGCCATCTGGTAGGTGCCGTCCGAGTACGCCTCGCTGAGCTGCGGCCCCTGCACCGCCTTGACCTGTGCCCTGATCCCGCACTGCTGCCACTGCTGGGCCAGCGCGTTCGAGATCACCTGCGAGTGGCCACCGATGTTGAGCAGGCTGAACTCCAGCCCACCGAGCTGGTCCACCAGCGCCTTGCCCTTGGCCGGATCGAACGGGTACGGGAACTGCGCCTTCGCCCCGTCCACCCCGCCGTCGGGGTAGTACAGGCTGTCCGCACCGGCCAGTACGTACGCCGGGGTGACCCAGCCACGCTGCACGTTCTTGGCGATCGAGTCCCGGTCGGTGCAGTAGTTGATCGCCTGCCGTGCCTCCGGCCGGTTGAACGGCGGCTTGTACGTGTTGATCGGCAGGAAGGCGTAGAGGGTGTTCTCCCCGGCGATGGTGGCGATCTCCTGGTTGGCCTTCGCGTCGTCCAGCACGTTCGGCGGGGTGGAGACGCCACTGACCTGCACACTGTCGATCGAGCCGGAGGCGACGTGCTGGTAGGAGACCTGCGCCTCGGGGCTGGTGTTGATGTACTTGACCTCGGCCAGGTGGACGTTGCTCCGGTCCCAGTACTTCTCGAACGGCTTGAGGACCAGTTCCTCGCCCGGCTTGTGGCTGACGATCTCGAACGGCCCGGCACCGACCGGCTTCAGCCCGAACTGCTGCTGGCCGATCTTCTTGTGCGCGGTGGGCGAGCCGATCAGCGTCGCCGGGGTGTACGTCAGGAAGGCGATCATGGTCGCGGTCGGCTCGCTGAACGTCATCGTGACCTGGTGCTCGCCGCTGGCCGTGACCGACGACATCTGCTTGAAGTACTGGGCGTTCGGCGACTCCGCGCTCTTGTAGCGCTCGAAGTTGTAGACCACCGCCTCGGCGTCGAACGGCGTACCGTCGGAGAAGGTCACGCCCTGGCGCAGGTCGATCGTGAGCGTCTTGAGGTCGTCGCCGTACTTGTAGCCGGTGGCCAGGTCCGGGACGAAGTCGCCGTCCTTGGACTCCGGCGGGTCGAAGAGCGAGCCGTAGATGTCCAGCGAGATCGGCACGGACTTGCTGATGTAGCCGGTGCCGCCCGGGTCGAGGGTCTTGTAGTTGTACCCACCGACGGTGATCTTGCCGTCCGCGCCGCCGTTGCCGGTGGCGCCGTTGCCACCGGACCCGCCGCAGGCGGCCAGGGCGAGCCCGACGCTCGCGACCAGGGCCAGCCGGAGGAGTACGTTTCGTCGTCTCATCCCTGCACTCCGTTCTTCCCCGTCGACGCCACTACCGGTTGATCTGGAGCCGCCGCCGGCTGATCCGTTTCGGCCTCCGGCTCGGGGGCGGCCCAGGGCCGTTGACCCCAGGGCCACCACGGCGTACGGGCACCGTCGTCGTGGAAGATCGCCGGCAGTGTCGGGGCGCCGAGCCGGCCCCGCTTGAGTTCGGAGAAGCTGTCGTACCGGACCAGCCAGGAGACGTGCCGCCAGAGTTCGACCGCGTCCTCGTCGCTGGGCATCCGGTTCAGCACCGGGCCGAAGATCATCGGACCGTCGCCGCCGTCGAGCGCGATGGTGGGTACGCCGATGCTCCGGGCCCGGCCGATCAGTCCCTGGTGGTCGGCGACGACCTCGGCCCAGGTTCCCGGATCGGCCATCGCCTCGTCGAACAGCACCTCGTCGAAGCCGGCCTCGACCACCGACTCCCGGACCGCCACCACCAGGTCCGGGGCGGGCGGCCGGGATTCCCAGGTACGCCGGGACAACGCCCGGTAGAACGCCCCGATCGCCGTGGAGCCCGCCTTACGCCGGATCGCCACCGCACAGCGCAGCGCCGGTCCGGAGATCGCCTCCAGTTCGAGCGGGTCGGCGCCCTCCGGAAGGTTGAGGATCTCCAGGCAGAAGAGTCCCCAGTCGAGTTCGACCTCGCCGAGTTCCGCCAGTCGCCAGGCCCACTTGGTGGTCAGGTAGCACCACGGGCACCGGGGGTCGAAATAGATCTTTATGGCTTCCACTACAGATCACCCTTGTTTTCCGGCAACGGTTCGGTCAGCGGCATCGATTCGGGACGTGGGGACGGACGGGCGGGAACGGGTACGTCGACGGCCCGGGTACCGCCGAGCGGAAAGTGGCAGGCGACCCGGTGACCGGGCGCGATCTCCCGCAGCTCGGGCACCCGGTCGGCACAGGTCTGCTGGGCGTAGACACAGCGGGTGCGGAACCGGCAGCCGGACGGCGGGCGCAGTGGGGAGGGCTGTTCGCCGACCACCGGGATCCGTTCCCGGACCGTCTCGGTGTGCAGGTCCGGCGGAATCGCCGAGAGCAGCGCCGCCGTGTACGGGTGGGCCGGGCTGGCGAACAACTCGTCCGTCGGGGCCGTCTCGCAGAGCCGCCCGAGATACATGATCCCGGTCCGGTCCGCGAGGGTACGCACCACCGCGAGGTCGTGGGCGATCAACAGGCAGGTCAGCGACAACCGGTTCTTCAGCTCGAAGAGCAGCCCCAGCACCTGGGCCTGGATCGAGACGTCGAGCGCGGTGACCGGCTCGTCCAGGATGACCAGGTCCGGTCGGGACACCAGGGCGCGGGCGATGGCCACCCGCTGGGCCTGACCGCCGGAGAGTTCCCGGGGCCGCCGGCCACCGAAGCGGCTGGCGTTCAGGCCGACCAGGTGCAGGATCTCGGCCACCCGGCGGCGCCGGTCCACGCTCGACCGCACCCCGGCGGTGATCAGCGGCTCCGCCACACTTCGCTCGACCGTCCACCGTGGATCGAGTGCCGAGAACGGGTCCTGGAACACCATCTGTACGCCACCGCCGGTGCCCCGCCGTCCGGTGCCGCGCATCCGCCGCCCGCCCACGGTACGGCCGCTCACCGTCACCCGCCCGCTGACCGGTCCCGGCGCCCCGATGACCGTACGGGCCAGCGTGGACTTGCCGGATCCGGTCTCGCCGACCAGGGCGAACGTCTCGCCCCGGGCGATCGTGAAGCTGACTCCGGCGACCGCCGACACCGTCGACCGCTGGAACGGCCGCCGCCCCTTGACCTTGAACTCCTGGACCACGTCGACGCAGTCCAGCACCGGCGCCGGCACCGGCTCGGATCCCGACCCGGTCGTCATGGGGCCACCTCCGCTACCGGCGTCGTCGACGACGACTGTGAGGACGTCGACGACTGCGAGGACGTCAACGACTGTGGGGACGTTGACGGCTGTGCGGAGGTCGACGGCTGTGCGGAGGTCGACGGCTGCGGGGGCGTCGATCGGGGGTGCCAGCAGCGGACGAGGTGTCGATCGGTCACCTCGACCAGGGCCGGCCGGTCCTGTCCGCAGTCGTCCTCGGCGTGCTCGCACCGGGCCGCGAAGGCGCATCCGGGTGGCGGGTCGCGCGGATCCGGTGGCGATCCCTCGATCGGTCGGGGCGGCCGGCCGGGAAGTCCGACATCCGGTACCGCCCGGATCAGCGCCTGGGTGTACGGCATCCGGGAGGTCCGGGCAATGCCTCGGGCCGGCAACGCCTCGACCACCTGCCCGCCGTACATCACCAGCACCTGTTCGGCCCGGGAGGCGGCCAGCGCCAGATCATGGGTGACCACGATGTTGCTGATCGAGTGGGCCTCGCGCAGCCCGTCCAGCAGGTCCATGATGGCCGCCTGGGTGGTCACGTCCAGCGACGACGTGGGCTCGTCACAGAAGATCACCTTCGGCCGGCAGGCCAGCGCTATCGCGATCACGATCCGCTGCCGCATTCCGCCGGAGAGTTCGTGCGGATAGGCGAAGTACCGCTCGTCCGGCGCGGCGATCCCGACATCGCGGATCAGTTCGACGCTGCGCCGACGCGCCTCCGCCCGGCCGAGTGGCGCCTCGCCGGACGCCTGGTCGGGCCGCCCCGAGCCGGCGAGCATCGCCTCGGCGATCTGCGGCCCGACCCGCATCGTCGGGTTCAGCGACCGGGTCGGATCCTGGAACACCAGCGAGGCGACACCGCTGACGAAGTGACGGCGCTTCGCCCTCGGCAGCTGCGCCACGTCGACGCCGTCGAAGCGTACGGTGCCGGTGACCTCGAACCGGCGCGGATCCAGCAGCCCCAGTACGGCCCGGATGCCGATCGACTTGCCCGCGCCGGACTCGCCGACGATCGCCATCGCCCGCGCGGGTGCCACCCGGTAGGACAACCCCTCCACCAGGGTCAACATGGCCGAGCCCCGCCGCACCCGTACGGTGAGGTCCTCGACCTCGACCACCGGAGTGGTCCCGGGTGCGGTGGATGCCGGCGGCCCAGTGGGCCGGTCGGCCTGGGTGGGTCCGGAACGGGTCATCAGCGCTCCTCGGTCAGCCGACCGCGGAGTCCGTCCGCGACCAGGTTCAGGGACAGGACGGTGACGAACAGCGCCATGCTGGGCAGGACGACCAGTCGGGGATCGCTGCTGAGGTACGCGTCCCCGGTGGCGATCAGGTTGCCCCAGGTCGGCTCGGGCTCCGGTACGCCGAGTCCGAGATAACTCAACCCGGCCTCGATCATCATCGCGGTGCCGATGGTGAAGAGCGCGAAGCCCAGCAGCGGCGGCAGGACGTTCGGCAGGATGTGGCCGAAGATCACCCGGTACGCGGCGGCGCCGTCGCTGCGGGGTGCGGTGACGAAGTCCCGGTGCCGGACGGTCAGGGTCTGCGACCAGGCCAGCCGACCGAACCGGGAGACCCCGAAGAGGCTGATCGCCAGCGTGGTGTTGGTGAGGCTGGGACCGAGGTAGTCGGCGATCACCAGGGCGAGGATCAGGCCGGGGAAGGCCAGCAGCGTGTCGAAGAGCCGCATCACGAACGTCTCGTAGAGGCCGCCGAAGAAGCCGGCCGTCACCCCCAGCAGGGCGCCCGCGAGCAGACTGATCGCGGTGGCACCGAGCCCGACGATGATCGACACCCGGCCGCCGTGCAGCAGCCGGGACAGCACGTCGTTGCCGAGTTCGTTCGTGCCGAGCGGATGACCGGGTGAGCCCATCGGGGCCATCGCGTTGGCCAGGTCACCGGTGACCGGGGACGGCAGCGACAGCAGGGCCGGCCCGGCGAAGCAGGCCAGCACCACGACGACGAAGACCGCGGCCGGGATGCCCACCGACGGCGCCCGCAGCGCGCGGCCGAGTTGGGCGAGCCGGGCGAGGTGGCGGTCCCGGCCGGGAGCGGAGATCCACGCCTCGTCGGCGTCGGAGACCGCGATCGGCGCGGGGTCCGACACGTCCCTTCGCTGTACGTCGGTACTCATTGCGATCGCCTCTCCCTCGTCTGTCCCGCCGTGCCGCCGCCCGACCCGGTCACCAGCCCCGGGCCGGTACCCCGGAGCCGGTTCATCCGGCCCGGACCCGGCGACGCGCGCCCGGCCGTACCCGTGGATCGAGTCGCATCTGGATCAGTTCGCCGACCAGGTTCGCGACCACCACGCCCACCGCGATCAGCACGATCGCGCCCTGAAGAAGGGTCGCGTCGCGGTTGTTGATGGCGCCGAGCACCAGGCGGCCGATCCCCGGGATCGAGAAGACCTCCTCGACGATCACCACGCCGGAGAGCAGGAACCCGGTGGTGAGCGCGATCAGCGTGATCAGCCCGCCGACCGAGTTCCGAGCCACGTGCAGGACCAGGATCCTGGGTTTGGACAGGCCCTTCATCCGGGCGAGGGTGACGTACTCCTCGCTCTCCAACTGCTCGTAGATCTCGCTGCGCAGCACCCGCATGTACTCGGGGAAGACCGACACCCCGAGCGCGACCGACGGGATGATCATCGCCTTGATGTTGGCGCCCCAGCCCTCGGTGGCGGGGTCCACCCAGCCGATCGAGGAGACCATCCGGAGGCCGGTCGCGAAGACCACGATCAGCATCAGCGCCACCACGAACGCCGGTACCGAGTTGCCGATCAGCCCGAGTACGGTGACGAACCGGTCCGCCCAGCGGAACCGCAGCGAGAGCACGGTGGTCAGCAGCGCCAGGGTGATGCCGACGATCTGTGCGCCGACGAGCAGTTCGACGGTCGGCGGCAGCGCCAGCCGGATCGCCTCGCTGACGCTCTGGTGGGTGATCACCGAGGTGCCGAAGTCGCCCCGTACGGCGGCGCCGAGCCAGTCCAGGTAACGGACGTAGAGCGGATCGTCCAGCCGCAACTGGGCGGTCAGTTCGGCGGCCGCCTCGGGGGTGTAGAAGTCACCGAGGATGGCGTAGACGACGTTGCCCTGCAGGATGTTGACGAGCCCGAATCCGAGCGCCGTCACGCAGAGAACGACGACCAGCATCTGGAGCAGCCGGGCACCGATCACCCGGAGCATCGCGGTGTTCCTTCGTGGGATCGACGACGCCGGCTGATCATCCTGGACTCCCTTGCCCTCTGGGGTCGTCGCGTGCGTGCCCGACCCGTCCGGATCGGCTGGGACGCCAGGTGGGACCGGCTCGCCGCTTAGCCGGACGCTACAATTCGGTTCCGCTCATAGCAACGCCCCCCTCTGTTGGTTCTGCTATGCGGAACATTTCGTGGCCGTTTCGTAACAACATCAAGAACGGACCGGTCGACCCGGCTCGGACATCCGGCCGGCACGTCCCGATCCGGGGCGCGCGAGACCGACAGAACGGCGGAGGACAGCAACCTGCTCCGTCTGTCAGGATGTTGATCGTCTGTGTTCCGCGAACCAGAATGATCGCGTCCGCGTCCGCGTCCGCGTGCGGCGGCGGCACGGGCGGGCGGCGACACGAGCGGCGGCCCGCGAGCGGGCGGCGACACGAGCGGCGGCACGGCCGGACGGCGACACGAGCGGCGACACGGCCGGGGGTCAGCCCCGCGGGCCGTCGCGCGGGTACCCGCGAATCACCGGGCGGGTGTCGACGGCCGGCGGGTTCAGGCCGCGAGCGCGGTGCGCAGCAGGTCCAGGGTTTCGGCGTCGAAGGCGATCAGGCGGATCCGGGACACCTCCGTCGGCGTCGACCGGAGCGTCGTGACCGCGATCCGGGCCGCCTGCTCCGGCGGAAACCCGTACACCCCGGTGGCGATGGCCGGAAAGGCGACGCTGCCGGCACCCAGCTCGTCGGCGACGGCCAGGCAGCGGCGGTAGCAGGAGGCCAGCACCCCGGCCTCGCCGTACCGGCCGCCTTCCCAGACCGGGCCTACGGTGTGGATGACGTGCCGGACCGGCGGATCCAGGTCGAACGCCGGGGTCGCCATCGCCTCACCGGGTGGGCACGGCCCGATCTTCCCACCCGCCTCGGCGAGCCGGCGGCCGGCCGCCCGGTGGATCGCGCCGTCCACCCCGCCACCGCCCAGCAGCGACTCGTTGGCCGCGGTCACGATGGCGTCCACGTTCTCCGTGGTGATGTCGCCGAGTACGACGTCGATCGTGGTCATGTGCCGATGGTGCCAGTCAACCGCCGACGGCGCGCGTCACCACGAGGTTCCATGACAGAGTCGCTCGGCGCTCGGCGGTTCGACCTGGAGGGTGGCGTGTTCGATGCCGAAGTCGTCGTGCAGGTGTCGACGGGCCGCCGCCAGTACCGCCGCCACGTCGGCACCCTCGCCCAGGTTCAGGTGCGCCGAGGCCACCTCCATCCCGGAGGTGAGGGTCCAGACGTGCAGGTCATGCACCTCGGTCACCCCGTCCAGGCCGGCCAGCCGCTCCCGGACCAGGGCGACCTCGACGTGCGCCGGCGCGGCCTGCACCAGTACCCGACCGGCTGCCAGCGCGAGCTTCCAGGTCCGGGGCAGGATGAGCAGACCGACCACGACGGCGACGATCGGGTCCGCGTACCGCCAGCCGGTCGTGGCGATGACCGAGGCGGCGATGATGACGCCGACCGAACCGAGGAGGTCACCCAGCACCTCCAGGTAGGCGCCGCGCAGGTTGATGCTCTCCTTGGCCCCGCTACGCAACAGCAGGAAGGCCACCACGTTCACGGCCAGGCCGCCGACGGCGACGACCAGCATCGGCCCGGCCGCCACCTCGGGCGGATCGTCAAACCGGCGGACCGACTCCACCAGTACGAAGATCGCCACTCCGGAGAGCAGCACCGCGTTCGCCAGCGCGGCGAGCACCTCCAGGCGGTACAGCCCGAAGGTGCGCTGTGGATCGTTCGACGCGCGGCCGGCGGCGATGATCGCCGCGAGTGCCATGCCGATGCCCAGTACGTCGGTGAACATGTGTCCGGCGTCCGAGAGCAGCGCGAGCGAGCCGGTCAGCCAGGCGGCGACGGCCTGCACCACCATATAGACGGCCAACATCCCGAAGGCCAACCAGAGCGGTCGGCGATGCCGCTCCCCCGCCCACGCCTGCGGAGTTGCGTGCGCGTGTCCGGCGCCCATCTGTGGCCCCCTCCCCGGGCCGGCCCCCGCCGTCCCGGGAAACAACGTATGCGGACATCGCTATGTATGCAAGTTGAAAGTGGATGTCACCACGCAACCGCCCCGCCACCCGGAGTGGGTGGCGGGGCGGTTGCGGTTGGTACGGGGTGTTGCGTGCGATCGCTTACAGCATCGACATGTGCACGTGGTCGGTGTGGTCACTCGGACCGCTGTACGACTTCCAGCCGGTGGCCGGGAACCAGATCTCCTTGTACCAGATCACGTAAAGGATGCCCAGCCTGTCGGCGTTGCGGACCAGGAAGGCGGTAAGGTCGTTGCCGTACTTCATCTGATCGTCGTTCGCGGCCCGACTGAAGCCGGAGTTCTTCAACGACCAGTCACAGGCCCGACCCTTGGGATGCTCGAAGGGGCCGCCGTCGCGGTGGCAACCGACGAACCTCTTGAAGCCCGCCCGCCGAACCTCGTTGTACGCGTGCAGGGTCCGGGACGTGACGCATCCGTTGGTGGTCGGATCGTCCCTGTTGCATCCCTCCCCCGGGAAGCCGTCCGCCATCCCCGGCCCCGGCCGGGCGACCGCCGACTTGGCGTCCACGAGGCCCCGGTCGGGGCGCGACCTGCCGCCGACCAGCGAGAGGGCCTTCTCGGCCTCCTGCCGCTGCTTCTTGATGATCTTTTCCTGCGCGGCCTGCTTGGCGACCTCGGCGTCGACCGCCGCCTTGGTCTGGCTGACCTGCTCACGCGCCTGGTTCAGGGCCCGGAGCTTCTGATTGTTGAACAGGTTCAGCTCGTCCAGCGCGGCGGCCCGGTCGACGAACGAGTCGGTCGAGGCGCTGTTCAGCAACATCGACACGGCACTGAGCTTGCCGCTGCGGTACGACTCAGCGGCGATCTTGCTCGCCTCCGGAGCGAGCGCCGCCAGCCTGGCCTCCGCCTTTTTGAGGTCTCCGGCGAGCTGCGACTGCCGCTGCCTGGACTTCTTGACCGCGGCCTGGGCCTCCGCGTACCGCCTACCAGTGGTGGCGAGTACGTCACCGAGGATCGGCGAGTCGACGTCCTCCTTGGGAGCCGCCGGCTTCGGTGAGGCCGGCGCCGCCGACGCTGCCGACGGAACCACGATCAGTGCTGCGGCGGTGAGCAGTGCCAGGGCAGTCGCCAGCGATCGGCGTAGGGGTGCCCTCACATGTATCCCTTCCGTCGGCCGCCGACCGGGTTAGCTGACGGGTTCGGGATGGAAGAGGTCCCTACCGCTCGCGCGGATTCACCCCACGTGCTTGGGTCCCCGGTTCGCCGGGTGGCGATTAGGCGGCGATCAGCGCCGGCACCACGTGGTATCCGGCGACTATGAACGGCAGACAGCATACCTGGTTTCACTTCCAGAATGGCAAGACCCGATTGGCGACAAAAGCGTTGTCAGTCAACAACTATCAGTAATCATGGCGTGGCAGATCCATCGAAGAACATCCTTTGAGTCGCCGTTATCGACATACTGCTGTCGGCTATTTACCTAGCGCATGGACGGCAACCCGCCGACCGCTCCGAGAGATGTCCTATTTGACCGGTCGACGATTACCGACCACCTGCGACAAACCGCAGGTCAGAGCGGTTTGAGGCGGCAGGTCGACGGATCCACGGCCGGAGGTCGGCGACCGGGCGGCGACCGCGACTACCGCCGCCGCAGCGCCGCGGCGCCGAGCACCGCGCCGACGGTCGCGGCGGCGACCAGCCCGGCGGCGAGCAGACCCCGGTGCTGCGACAACCACAGTTGTGGACTGCGCGCCCCGGACCGCCGGTCGAACGAGCCGTGCGCTCCCGGGTCCACCCCACCGCCGTCGTCCAGCGGGTGCCACAGGTTGCTCGGCCGGTCTGGATCGGCCGGCTGGTCGGTCTGCTGCCCCGAGTAGCCCGAGCGGGCCAGATAGCGATCGAGCAGGCCGGGTACGCACCGGTTGGCCAGGATGGTGCCGACGGTGGAGGCACCCACCCAGTACTCCCGGCGCTGCGGTCTGTCGGCCGCGTAGACGATGGCCTGGGCGGCGACCTCGGGCTGGTAGATCGGTGGCACCGGCTGGGGCCGGTTACGCAGCCGGGACAGCACCCAGTCGAACTGCGGGGTGTTCACCGCCGGTAGGTGCACCATGGTCACGCGCACCGGACTGCGATCGTGCAGAAGTTCACAGCGTAGCGACTCGGTGAAGCCGACGATCGCGTGTTTAGCGCCACAATAGGCGGACTGTAGCGGAATCGACCGGTACGCCAGTGCGGATCCCACCTGCACGATGGTGCCGGACCCCGGGGCACCATCCGCCGGAGCGCGGCCTGGGTGCCGTACACGTAACCGAGATAGCAGACCTCCGTCACCCGGCGGAACTCCTCCGGACCGATCTCCGAAAACGGCGCGAACACCGACGCGAAAGCGTCGTTCACCCAGAGATCGATCGGTCCGAGTTCACTCGTCGCCCGGTCGGCCGCCGCCTCCACCTGGGAATGGTCCGACACGTCGGTCTCGATCGGCAGCGCGACGCCCCCGTTGGCCCGTACGTCCTCGGCGGCGGCACGCAGCCCCGTTCCGCCCCGGGCCAGCAGGGCAAGTCGCATTCCCCGTCGGGCCAGCAGACGTGCCGTGGCCCGGCCCACTCCCGCGCTCGCTCCGGTGATCACCGCCACCCCCGGCGCAGGTCGGGCACGCATCCGTCGTCTCCTCTGTCCATCCTGGCCGCCGGACCCCTCGCCGCCGGGGACCAGCTCGCGCCACACCGGGCCCCGGCCCCGCCCCGGGCCCCACCAGCGCCACTGCCGGCACGCTGGCCTGCCCGGCTACCCGGGATCCGGCCCGCCAAACGTCGGGCGTCCGGTGCCAGCCGTGCGGATCGGGAAACGAACCCCCCACCTGCCCACTCCACCCGTCCGGGTGAGGGTGAAGGCGGCTGTCGCGGGTACCCGGCCGGCGATGGTGAGGCGGGTGGAGGAACGAGTGCGGGCACGCGCGGTACCGGCGACAACGGTCGGTGCCGCGCTGGCCGCCCAGGCCGTACCGGCTCTGACCGTGCTGCCCGGCGTACGACTCCGGTTCTTTCCCCGGCTCAGCGGCCGGGGCGCCCCGGGCCACGTCGCGCTGACCTTCGACGACGGCCCCGACCCGGCCTCGACCCCGCTCTTCCTCGAGGCACTGGCCGCGCACGGTACCCGCGCGACGTTCTTCCTGCTCGGCTCCATGCTCGCCCGGGCCCCGGAACTCGGCCTGGACCTCGCCGCCGCCGGCCACGAGGTGGCGGTGCACGGCTGGGCACACCAGAATCTGCTCCTGCGCGGTCCGCACGCGACCTACCGCGACCTGGCCCGGACCCGCGAGCTGATCGGGGCGGTGACCGGCCGGACCCCCCGGTTCTTCCGGCCACCGTACGGCGTGTTCAGCACCGCGGCGCTGATGGCCGCCCGCCGGCTGGACCTGACGCCGGTGCTCTGGACCTGCTGGGGTCGGGACTGGACCCGTACGGCGACCCGCTCGTCCGTGCTCGACACGCTGCGGGGCGGCCTGACCGGGGGCGGGACGGTGCTGCTGCACGACTCCGACTGCACCTCCGCGCCCGGCGCCTGGCGGGCCAGCCTCGCCGCCCTGCCCCACCTGTTGGAGGAGTGCCTGAGCCGGGGCTGGCGGGTCGGGCCGCTCGGCGAGCACCGCTGAACGGCCCGGCCGAATAGGCCTCAGCCCACCCGGTCGGTCAACTCCCCGGGCGACGCCTCGGCCCGGCTGCCGGGCACGGTTGCCGGAGCCGGACCGGCACCGGCCGGAACGGGTTCGCTGCTCGGCTGCCTGATCCGCGCGACCATGCCGATGTGCGCCCGCCGGGCGACCCGGAGCGCGGCGAACAGGCTGTAGCCCCCGTGACCGACGATCCGGTGCTTGAGCCCGAGCGCTCCGCCGGGCGGCCGGTAACCGCCGGCCGGCAGGTGTGCGCGGTATCGGGCCACGATCTCGGCGAAGAACTCCCGGCGCCGGTCCGGCGGCACCCGACGGGGATGGCCGAGAACCTGGAGCAGGTGCCAGATCATCCGCTGGAAGATCAGGTGACGCAGTTCGGCCGGTACCGTCGGATCGGCGGCCAGCCGCGCCAGGACCCGGTCCCAGTGGGCGAAGACCTCGAAGTGGCGCTCGCTGACCGTCGAGGTGATCGCCCCACCGGGCCGCTGCCGGTACGCGTAACAGCAGCGGTCCAGCAGGCTGATCCGTCCGGCGGCGAGCATCAACGGAAAGGTGAACGAGACGTCCTCGTACCAGCCGGAGCCGAAGGTCAGGCCCGCTTCGAGGAGGAACTGTCGCCGGATCACCTTGTTGCAGGTGATATGCAGTACCGACAGCAGGGTCGGGCGCTCCCGCAGTGTGAAGGTCTCCGGGGCACCTCGCCCGGCACCGGCCTGGGACAACGGGTGGTGCCGCACCCCACCGTTCGGATAGTGCCGGGTGTACGCGGTGACCAGCAGATCCGGCGCGGTCCGGGCCAACCGGTCGGCGACCGCCGGCAGCGCGCCGTCGGGCAGCCAGTCGTCGCTGTCCACGAACCAGACGTACTTCCCGGTGGCCTGGGCGAGGCCGGCGTTGCGGGCCGCACCCAGCCCCTGGTTGCGCTCCAGGCTGACCAGCACGATCCGGGGGTCCCGGGCGGCGTACCGGGCGAGGATCCGGGCGCAGCCGTCGGTCGAGGCGTCGTCCACCGCGACCAGTTCGATGTCGCGCAGGGACTGGCCGAGGATCGAGTCGAGGCAGTCGGCCAGGTACTTCTCCACCTGGTAGACCGGAACTATCACGCTGAGCAGGGTCACCGTCGGCAACCTCCAGAGGAGGGGCGGAGACCGAATAGTAGCGTCGGGTAATCGGGCGCCAGGCGCTCAGTAACTATCGAGTGACCAAATTGTGATTTATCGCTTCGATCAACACCTGTCCCGGATCGTCGGCCTCACAGCCCGGCGACCCAATTCCACAGGTCCACGACCCACTCCGTCTGGCGCAGGTAGGCCACCCCGACGCCGACCAGGAACACGGCGGTCACCAGGTGGGCGCCCCGGGCCGTACGCCGGATCCGGCCGAGCTGCCGCTCCCAGATCACCCGCCCGACCAGCCGGGCCAGCGCGAAGAGACCAACCGCCACGAAGAGGGTCAGCACGAAGGTGACGACCGGACTGGTCAGGTCGCCACGCGCGGAGATGGCCCAGATCCCCCAGCAGACGAAGGCGAACAGGCCGCCGATCATGCTCCAGTGCATCCCCCGACGAAGCTGCCGCCAGTGGTAACCCGGGGGCAGCTGGTGCGGCTCCTCCTCCACCGCTGGCCACCCCGTGCCGGTCGGCTCGTGCGGCGTGACCGGCATCGACTCGGTACGCGGCTTCGGTGCGCCCACCGGCGCGACCCCGCGCCGGAAGCCCTCCGGACGGAAGCCCTCCGGCGGCATCTCGACGGTCCGTTCGGCCCACGGCTGCGTCTGCTCTGGCATCTGGTCCTCCCCATCGGCTCGGGCGCGAACCCGTCCCGGTTTCGAGGGTAGCCAGCCCGTAAACAGCTCGCCGAATCAGCACCCGGTGCACTAGACAGGGACGATGCTCGACACAGAGTCACCGATCGAGGCCGCCACTCCCGCCGACCTGGACGCCATCGGCACGCTGCTGCGAACCCTCTTTCACAACGAACCCGACGCCACCTTCACGGAGGTCCACGCCGGTATCGCCGAACCGGACCGGTCCCTGGTGGTCCGCTCCGGTGGGACCGTGGTGGCACACGCGGGGGCGTACACCCGGAAGTTGACCGTTCCCGGCGGCACGCTGCCGGCCGCGCACGTCACGGACGTCGGGGTGGCACCCACCCATCGACGCCGAGGGCTGCTGAACCGGATGATGCGGCGGCAGTTGCGGGACATCCAGGCCGCCGGGCAGGAGTCGATCGCGGTGCTCTGGGCCAGCGAGGGGCCGATCTACCCCCGGTTCGGCTACGGCCAGGCGACCCAGCAGTTGCCGCTGGAGGTCGACACCGCCGCGCTGCGGCTGGTCGAGCCCGCCGAGGCGGACCCGTCCGGCGGCCCGGTGCCGGCCGTCACGCTCCGGGTCGGCGACCCGCTCGCCCTCCGCTCCGTGCTCGCCCCGCTCTACGAGCGGGTCCGCGCCGGCCGCCCCGGCTGGTCCGACCGGACCGAGCCCTGGTGGCGGTACGTGCTGACCGACTACCCCAGCCGCCGGTCCGGGGGTACGGAGCGGCAGGCCGTGATCGCCGACACACCGACCGGACCCGCCGGGTACGCGCTGTGGCGTACCCGGGACGAGTGGGACGCCCGTGGGCCGCGCGGCATGGTGATGATCGACGAGGTGGTGGTCGAGGATCCCGTGGCGTACCGGGCGCTCTGGCGGTTCCTGCTCGGCGTGGACCTGACCCGGACCGTGATCTTCCATCACGCCGCCGTCGACGAGCCGTTGCACCACCTGGTCGACGAGCCGCGTCAGCTCGGCGCCCGGCTGAACCACGGGCTCTGGCTCCGGATCGTCGACCTGCCCGCCGCCCTGGCCGCCCGGAGCTACGCCACCGGAGTCGACGTGGTGCTCGACGTCACCGACCCGCTGCTGCCGGAGAACGCGGGCCGGTGGCGGCTGACCGCCGCGTCCGGCACCGCCCGGTGTACCCGGACCGACGCCCCGGCCGAGCTGGCGTGTGACGTACGCGATCTCGCCGCCGCCTACCTCGGTGGTTCCTCCCTCGGCACGCTGGCCGCGGCCGGACTGGTCCGGGAAGTCCGGCCCGGCGTGCTGCCCCGGGTCTCCGCCGCGTTCGGCTGGCACCGGGCGCCCAGCGGGCTGGGGACCTTCTGAGCGGCGAACGCCGGGCGTCCGGGCGGTAGTGTCGGGCCATGGGTGAACCGGAGCGTCGACGGCGTCGGCTGCGGCACGAACCGGCGAGCAGTGCCAGCGGACCGGCGGGCGAGGGACGCCGTGCCGCCGAGCCGGGTGCCGGCCCGGGACCGGGCGACGACCGGGACGTCGAACGCGGGCTGCGCGGCCTGATCGGCTCGGGCGCCTCCCAGGTGAGTGTCTCGGCGGCGATGCGGGCCCGGGACGCGGCCCGGCCGACGGACGCCGACCTCGCCGAGGCGGCCGAGCGGCTGGTGCTGGTCCGGCGCAACTGGGTGCCCCGGGAGGACCTTCCCCGCAACGGTCGCTGACCCACCGCCCCGCCACGGCCGCCCACGGCGGCACGTTCCGGCTACGGGCTGGTCGGCAGCGCCGGCAGCACCCCTACCCTCTCGTACTCGGCGACCTGCGCGATCCGGCGCGCGTGCCGGTCGTTGCCGGAGAACGGCGTGCTGAGGAACGCCTCCACGATCGCGGTCGCCTCGTCCAGGGTGTGCTGCCGGGCGCCGACCGCCACCACGTTCGCGTCGTTGTGCTGCCGGGCGAGTTGTGCGGTCTCCACGTTCCAGGCCAGTGCCGCCCGTACCCCGGCGACCTTGTTCGCGGCGATCTGCTCGCCGTTGCCGGACCCGCCGATCACCACCCCGAGGCTTCCCGGGTCGGCCACCACCCGGGCGCCGCTGTGCAGGCAGAACACGGGGTAGTCATCGTCCGGGTCGAAGAGGAAGGGCCCGACGTCCACCAGGTCGTAGCCCTGCTTGGCCAGGTGGTTGGCCAGATGCACCTTCAGTTCGTAACCGGCGTGGTCGGATCCCAGATAGACGCGCATACCGCGCAGTCTTCCAGCCCACCGCGCCGGCCCGCCGGCAGGCGCGGCGGCAGCCGGACAGATCACAGCCCGGACGGTGCCGGCTCGGCCGTCCGGGCCGCCGTACGGCCACCCGGTCGCGCCGCCGATCAGTCGCGCGGCGGTTCCCCGCCGATCAGTTCCCCGCCGATCAGTCGCGCGGCGGTTCCCCGCCGGAACGGCCGAGCTCGGCCAGGACGAGACCGCCCCGGGCCTTCGGGGTGAACCAGGTGCTCTTGCGGGGCATCTTCTGCCGGGCCAGGTTGACCGCGACGAAGTCCCGCACCGTCACCGGAGCGATCAGGATCGCCAGCTCCGCCCGGCCCGCGTCGACCTCGCCGACCAGCCAGTCCGCCGGGTAGTCCCCGCCGACGTAGGTGATCCGCTTGTCGCCGGGGTCGAGACCGAGCGCCTCCCGGAGCAGGACCCGCTCGACGAGGGCGTGGTCCAGGTTGTCCACCCCGTCCCCGGCACCCGCAGGCAGCGTGACCGCGTAGGTGGTGCCGGCGGCGTACAGGACGATGGTTCCGCCGGAGTCGGGCACCGCCGCCCGGCCGGTCACCGGCTCGACCCGCGCGCCCGCGCCGCGCAGTCGGGCGATCAGGTCGTCCGGGGTGGTGGTCAGCTCGCTGACCAGCCGGTTGTACGGCTGGATCGCCACCGACGCGGGCGTGGTGACCACCGCGAGGAAGCGGGTCAGCCGGCCGGTCTGGGCGGCCAGGCTCCGGTGGTTGCCGTCCGCGACGACCAGCTCCCCGGCCCCGGCCAACGCCAGCAACTCGTCCTGGCGCCGGCCCGGCCCGACCAGCCAGATCGCGTGGGTCCGGCCCGCCTGGTCGGTGTCGGTCGCGGCGGGTGCCCCGGCGGTGTCGGTCGCCTCGGCGAGGGCCAGGTGCAGGGCCTCGGCCGGATTCGGGTCGCCGGCACCGGCAGCCCGGTTGCCCGTCTGGAGCAGCAGCACCGGCGAGAGGAGATGACCGGTCGCCTCGGCCAGCGCCACCCGCTCCCGCACCTTGGCGATGAAGACGTCTTCGTTGCGGATCACCAGGCCCGGCTCGTCGGCGCTGGTCGAGATCTGATCGGTGTCGACCATGGCGAACAGGCCGTAGCCGGGCTCCTCGTCCGCCGCGGTGATCCGGTACAGCACGACGACCTGCTCGGCCGGGGTGTAACTGCCGTCGTCCCGGGCCTGCGCCAGCCGCGCGACGGCGTCGGGCAGCGACTCGGCGAAGGACCGCCCGAGGCTCTCCGGCGCCCGGTGCGGCATCTCGATCGCGAGTGCGCTGTGTGGATTGGACCGGATGATCTCGGTGATCTCGGCGTCGTCGGCGAACTCGTCGTAGTTCTGCGCGCCGGTGCCGCCCGTGGTGATCCAGGCCCGGGAGATCGGATGCACGACCGTCATGTCCCGGAACGCTACCGGCGGGACCGGACCCACCGTACGGACACCCCGACCCCGCCCACCTCGTGGGCATTCGCGGGGCGGGTTCGCGGTTAGGAGGGGGCCCTTCTTCTACAGAAAACGATAGGAAGGGCCCCCTCCTTACACCTCACTCGAAGCTGGGCGAGGCGGTACGGCTGCGCTTCAGCTCGTAGAAGCCGGGGGTCCCGGCGACCAGGAGCACCCCGTCCCACAGCCGACCGGCGGCCTCGCCCTTCGGCGCCGGCGTGATCACCGGACCGAAGAACGCGACGGTCTCACCCGGCACCGGGCCCGGAGCGTGGATCACCGGGGTGCCCACGTCCTGGCCGACCGGCTTCATCCCGGCGTCGTGGCTGGCCCGCAGCGCCTCGTCGTACTCGGTCGAGTCGGCGATCTCGGCCAGCGCCGGGTCCAGACCGACGTCGGCCAGCGCCGCCCGGTACAGCTCCTGGTTTCGTTCCTCCTTCTTGATGTGGATCCGGGTACCGAGAGCGGTGTACAGGTCACGCACCACTGCCGATCCGTGCTTCTGCTCCACCGCGACGCAGATCCGTACCGGTCCCCAGGCCTTCTTCAGCCCCTCCCGGTACTGCTCCGGCATGTCCCGGCCCTCGTTGAGCACTGCCAGACTCATCACCCGGTACCGGACGTCGACCGGACGTACCCGTTCCACCTCCAGCAGCCATCGAGAGGTGATCCAGGCCCACGGGCAGGTCGGGTCGAAGAACATGTCAACGGCCGCACGCTCGGACACGGCGACTCCCTTCATCGTCGGGACGCCTGATTCGGCGACACCCGTTACAGATCTTCACCCCAGTCGACCGATATCGACAGCGGGATGAGACCGTGACCTGGAGCACCAGTACCTCGCTCGCCGGCATGAAAGACTCGGCGTGAGTCGTGGGGATGGCTCGATGCTGTCAACGGCGACAGCCAGCGGGAAGATCGGATGGAGATTCACGTGCCCGGAGTGCGCAACCTGACCCAGGTCGAGGCGACGGAGCGGGGGCGTCTGCTCGACGTCACCGGCTATGACATCCGCCTGGACCTGTCGTCCGCCGGACGAGCCGCGGACAACCGCACCTTCCGCTCGACGACCGAGGTCCGGTTCCGCTGTGCCGAGCCCGGCGCCACGACCTTCATCGAGCTGGCCGCCGACTCCGTCCGGGCCGCGACGTTGAACGACGCCCCGGTCGACCTCTCGGACTGGTCCGCCGAGGCCGGACTCACCCTGCCCGGCCTGGCCGCCGAGAACGTCCTGGTCGTGGAGGCCGACTTCCTCTACTCCTCCAGCGGCCAGGGGCTGCACCGCAGCGTCGACCCGGTGGACGGCGAGACCTACCTGTACAGCCAGTTCGAGACCGCGGACGCGCAGCGGGTCTTCGCCTGCTTCGACCAGCCCGACCTGAAGAGCGTCTTCAGCTGGCACGCGACCGTTCCGGCACACTGGCGGGCAATCTCCAACATGCCGGTACGCGACGAGGAGCCGGCCGACCAGGGAAGCAAGACGATCCACTTCGCTCCCTCGGCCGTGATGAGCACCTACGTCACGGCGATCTGCGCGGGGCCGTACCACGAGGTCCGCTACACCCACGACGGCATCGACCTCGGCTACTTCTGCCGGGCCAGCATGTCCCAGTACCTCGACTCGGCGGACCTGAACCTGGTCACCACCCAGGGCTTCGACTTCTTCCACGACCAGTTCGGCGTCCGCTACCCGCTGCCGAAGTACGACCAGGTGTGGGTGCCCGACTTCAACGCGGGCGCGATGGAGAACTTCGGCTGCGTCACGCACGCCGAGGCGCACTACCTGTTCCGCTCGCAGGAGACCGACTTCGAGTACGAGCAGCGCGCCAACACGATCCTGCACGAACTGGCGCACATGTGGTTCGGCGACCTGGTGACGATGCGCTGGTGGAACGACCTCTGGCTGAACGAGTCGTTCGCCGAGTGGGCCAGTCACTGGGCCAACACCAACGCGACCCGGTTCTCGGACGCCTGGACGACGTTCCTGTCGGTCCGGAAGAACTGGGGCTACCGGCAGGACCAGCTCTCCTCCACCCACCCGGTCTACTGCGAGATGCCCGACCTGGAGGCCGTCGAGGTCAACTTCGACGGCATCACGTACGCCAAGGGCGCCAGCGTGCTCAAGCAGCTCGTCGCGTACGTCGGCGAGGGGCCGTTCCGCGACGGCCTGCGCAGCTACTTCGGCAAGTACGCCTGGAGCAACGCCACCTTCGACGACCTGCTCACCGAGCTGGAGGCGGCCTCCGGCCGGGAACTGCGCAAGTTCGCCGCGGAGTGGCTGGAGACCGCACAGGTCAACACGCTGCGGCCGGAGGTGTCGATCGGCCCCGACGGCACGTACCAGTCGGTCGTGGTGTTGCAGGAGGCGCCGAGCGAGCACCCGACACTGCGTACGCACCGGATCGGGGTGGGCCTCTACGACCTGCGGAACGGCCGGCTGGTCCGCCGGGACCGGATCGAGGTCGACGTCGCCGGGGAGCGTACCGAGCTGGCACAGCTCACCGGCGTGGCCGCGCCGGACGTGCTGCTGCTCAACGACGACGACCTGACCTACGCCAAGCTCCGGCTGGACGAGCGGTCGATGGCGGCGGTCGTACAGCACATCGCCGCCTTCGAGTCGTCGCTGCCCCGGGGCCTGTGCTGGGCCGCCGCCTGGGACATGGTCCGGGACGCCGAACTGTCTGCCCGGGACTACGTGGCGCTGGCGTTGACCGGCCTGCCCGCCGAGACCGACATCAACCTGGTCACCCAGACGCTCCGGCAGACCGCCGCCACGCTCACCTCGTACGCGGCCCCGGACTGGGCACCGACCGGCTGGGCACAGCTCGCCGCCACCGCGTCGACCGCGCTACGGGCCGCCGAGCCGGGCAGCGGGCTGCAACTGACCTGGGCGCGTACCTTCGCTTCGGCCGCCCGCAACGCCTCGGAGCTGGCCGTACTGCGGGGCTGGCTGGACGGCGTCGAGGTGCCGGACGGGTTGACCATCGACACCGAGCTGCGTTGGACGGTGCTCCGGGCCCTGGTCGCGAACGGGGCGGCCGGGCGGGCCGAGATCGACGCGGAGTTGTCGTCGGACCGGACGTCGAGCGGCGAGCGGGAGGCCGCACTGGCGTACGCGCTGATCGCCACCGCCGAGAACAAGGCGGAGGTGTGGCGCACGCTGACCGGGGACGAGATCCTGCCGAACTGGCGGCACCGGGCACTGTTGCAGGGCTTGCAGCATCCGGCTCAGGTCGAGCTGACGGCCCCGTACGTCGAGCCGTTCTTCGCCTCGGTCGGCCAGGTCTGGGCGAGCCGGGACAGTGAGCCGGCCCAGGAGTTCGTCATGCTGGCGTACCCGGCGTACCAGGTCAGCGAGAACACCATCCGGGCCACCGACGGTTGGCTGGCCGAGTCGGGCCATCCGGCGTCGCTGCGCCGGCTGGTCGCCGAGGGCCGGGACGGAGTGCTCCGGGCGCTGCGGGCCCGGGCCAAGGATTCCGCCTCGGCCTGAGCGCGACCCGGCCCGGGGCACCGGCCGCGGCGACCAGCGCGCCACGGCCGGTCCGGAACCCCTGACCGGCCGGTCCGGATCCCCCGACACGACCGCACCCCGACCTCGGCGGCAAGCCGGTGTCGGGGTGCGTTGTCTTGGCTGGGCTGACGGGTTAGTCGGACCGACCTGCGCGGGTGGCGAGCTGGTCCAGGCCGCTGACGATGCCGCCGGCCAGGTCGCCGCCGCCGAAGGCCGCCACCATCGAGAGGGCGGCCAGTTTTGCGTCCCGGTCCGGAACCCGCTTACGCGCCTGGACGCCGGTCACCACCTCCAGCACCCGCTGGTTGGGCGAGAGCGCGACCAGCACGGCGTGGGCGGGATCGACCAGCTCGGCGTGCAGCCGCTGCGCGTGCTCCCGGACCGGCTCGGTCAGCGGCCCGACGTAGACCGTGAAGACCAGCCCGGTGGCGCCGTCGGCGACCCGCAGCGCCTCGTCGATGCGCAGCAGTTGGCGGGTGGTGAAGGGACCGTCCAGCACGTTGGGCTGCTCGGCGACCCCGGCCGAGGCATCGGGCCGGTCGGTCGTCGCCACGCTCTTACCAGCGGTCACTTGCGCCCCCTGTCACGCCGGCGCGCGTCGGCGCGCTGATGGTCTCGATCTCACCGCTGGTCAGACTGCGGGCCTCCGCGCCGGCCGGCAGCGCGGTCCGCGCGGACTCGGTCAGGTGCTCGGGCGAGGAGAGAAACCAGACCGGAGTGAACTCGAACGGCCGTCCCGGCCGGTAACGGCGGGCGTTACGCCCGCTCTTACCGGCCCGCGCCAACACGGTGATCACCAGTACGGCGGCGACCGGGATGGCGACAAAGACCAGCAACGTCTCGGAAACAGACAACCTCAACGCCCCCAGACGAAAACGGGATCATCGTGCCCGGCCCGAGCGGTTGACGATCTTGCCAATCCGCCCGACCCAGTCGCCGTTCACGGTATCGGAAAGCGAGGCCCGGCAGATCTCGGGGGGCCGATCCCAGCGCCGACGGGCAGCCGATCCGCCCCACGAAGGGCCGATCCGGGCGCGGCGGGGCCGGTTCCGGACCCCGCCACGCCCGTCGGAACGCGACCAGCGTCGGCACGCCCGGTGGGGCAGGCTCCCACGGCACCGGCCCCACCGGGCGCCGCGCTACGGCGTGATCGCGTACGCCCGGATCACGGTCTGCCGGACGGTGTTGCCGGCCCGGTCCGTGGCAGCCGCCGGCAGTGAGACGAAACATAGGTCCTTCTGCGCCGACCCGGTGTCCTTTCCGGAACAATAGCTAGACCATCGACAGCGACCAAAGGTTACGTCGGGTTTCGTACCGGCCGATACGTAGCTGAGATGACTCGATCCGAATCGATCACGGTCACGGCAGAGCGGCTCAGTCGACGAGCCGGGCCAACGCCTCGGCCGCCCGCCAGCAGTCGTGGTACGTCGAGTAGAGCGGCACCGGGGCCAGCCGGATCACGTCCGGCTCACGGTCGTCGACCAGCACTCCGTACTCGGTGGAGAGGCGTTTGGTCAGCGCGGCGGCGCCGCCCCGGCCGATCCGTACCGACAGCTGGCAGCCGCGTCGGGCCGGATCGCGTGGCGTGATCACCGTGAGCGGACGGGTCGGGGTGATCTCGTCCAGGAGTTCTTCCAGATATCCGGTCAACCGTTCACTGCGACTCCGCAACGCGGCCATTCCGACCTCTTCGAAGATCCCCAACGCCGAACGCATCGGCGCCATCGCCAGAACCGGCGGATTGGAGATCAGCCACGCCTCCGCCGTGGCCGGCGGCCGGGAGACCGGGGCCATCTCGAACCGGGTCGCCTCGTCCGTACCCCACCAACCCTCGAACCGGTTGACCGTCGGGTCGCCGAGGTGTCGCTCGTGGACGAAGATCCCGGCCAGCGCCCCCGGACCGGAGTTCAGGTACTTGTACGTGCACCAGGCGGCGAAGTCGACGTTCCAGTCGTGCAGGGCGAGCGGCACGTTCCCGACCGCGTGCGCGAGGTCCCAGCCGACCAGGGCACCGGACCGGTGGCCCGCCTCGGTGATGGTGGGAACGTCCAGCACCTCACCGGTCAGGTAGTTGACGCCGCCGAGCAGGACCAGCGCCACCCGGTCGCCCTCCCGGTCGAGGTACGCGACCACGTCCTCGGTCCGCAGGGTCTCCTCGCCGGGGCGGGGACGCAGCCGCACCACGGCCTCGTCCGGGTCCAGCCCGTGGTGCCGGGCCTGACTGCGTACCGCGTAACTGTCCGACGGGAAGGCACCGTCCTCGATGACGATCCGGTTCCGGGCGCCCGCCGGCCGGTAGAACGACACCATCAGCAGGTGCAGGTTGACCGTCAGCGAGTTCATCACCACGGTCTCGGCCGGCAGCGCGCCGACCAGCGACGCACTCGGGCCGGTGAGCGAGCGGTAGTACGGCACCCAGGGCCGGTCACCGGAGAAGTGGCCGGTCACGCCCCGGGTGGCCCAGGCGTCCAGCTCGGCCAGCAGGTCGGACCGGGCGGCCCGGGGTTGCAGGCCGAGGGAGTTCCCGACCAGGTAGGCCGCCTCCGGATACCGGCCACCCTCGGCCGGTGGAACGTGGAACAGGTGCCGATGGCCGGGATCGGCCTCGTCGCGACGCCGGGCGGTCGCCTCCGCCTCCGGGGTGGTCATGGGTGTTTCTTGCTCCTTCCCGCATCACCCGCGTCGCCGCGGGACCCGGCCGTACGGCACGGCCGGTCTCCGCTACATCTCCGTCCGGGCGGCCCACAGCTCGGGAAAGACCTCCCGGGCCATGCTCCGGCGCAGCCATGCCGCGCCGGCCGATCCTCCGGTGCCGACCTTCGCCCCCATGGTCCGACGTACGGCCTTGAGGTGCTGGTGCCGCCAGTCGTCGAACTGCTCGACGATCTCGACCAGCGTCTCACCCAGGAGCCGGAGGTGGTTGTCCGGCCCGGGGTCGGCGTAGACCTCGACCCAGGCGGCGGTGACCTCGGCGCTCGGCTCGGCCTCGTTCGAGAAGTCCCGGTCCAGCAACCCGGCCGGTACGGCGAAGCCCCGCCGCGCCAGCACGGCGATCACCTCGTCCCAGAGGCTCGGCGCCCGCAGCGTCTCGACCAGTTCGGCGTACACCTGGGGTTGCCGGTGGAACGGCCGGGCCAGGGAGACGGACTTGAGCCCGAGCAGGAACTCCAACTGCCGGTACATCGCGGACTGGAACCCGGAGCCCTCGCCGAGCAGGTTACGGAACCGGTTGAAGTCGGCCGGGGTCATCCAGCGCAGCCCGCGCCAGGCGGCGTTCAGTCCCTCCAGGTGCAGGGCGGCGCGGTGCAGCGGGGCGAGGGCGGCCCAGACGTCGTCCTCACGCAGCCGCTTGCGCGCCTCGCGCACTTCGAAACAGGTCAGCCCGAAGTACAGCTCCATGATCTGGCTGACCATCAGGAAGGACATCTCACCGGGATCCCGGCTCAGCGTCTGCTGGAGGCTGTGCAGGGTGCTGGCGTGCACGTACGTGTCGTACGGGGTCCGCTCGGCGAGTTCCAGCGTCGGCTCGCCGCCGTTGGCCGCCGCCCGGTCAGCGCGCTGCTGGGCGTTCGCCGGCCGTACGCGGGGCCGCTCGGGCAGCCGCTGCCGTTGAATGCTCTCCACCAGTTGCCTCCGTTCCGTGACGCGATACCGTCATGATCTCGCTGATCGGCCGGTCGACGGAATGCCGGAACGACGGCACTGGACCCGCAGTCTCCGTGGTTGTGCGGTTGATAGCCGAGATGACTTAACGTTTGAAAGGTCGTTTCGGCGTTCGCGATTGATTACGGAGAGTTAGCGACTATGGATGACATGGACTGGGCGCTGCTGCGGGAACTCCAGGCCGACGCGCGGCTCTCGTTCAGCGAGCTGTCCCGACGGGTCCACCTCTCCCCGCCGGCCGTCGCCGAGCGGGTACGACGGCTGGAGGAATCCGGTGTCGTGACCGGTTACCACGCGCACGTGGACCTGGACCGGGCCGGCCGGGCGGTGGTGGCGATGATCCGGATGTCCTGTTACGGCTCCCGGTGCATCCTTCGCGACCCCGAGGTGCCCGGTTGGCCGGAGATCCTGGAGATCCACCGGATCACCGGGGACGCGTGCAGCATGCTCAAGGTGGCAACCGGGTCGATCGAGGCGTTCGAGCAGGTCATCGACAGACTCGCCCCGTACGGGCAGCCGTCGAGCACGATGGTGCTCTCCAGCCCGCTCGCCTGGCATCCGGTCGCCCCGATCGCACCCGTACCGGCCGACTGACCAGCCCCGTACCCGGCCGAACGGCGATCGCGTGTGTGCTCCGAGTCGATGGGAACACCGATCCCGACGACGGTCGTGAACGCGACCGGCCGGGAGAACCGGCGGGGAGGAAAGTCATGCTCAGTGCCAAGATTGTCGGCCGTACGATCGCCGCCGGCGTCACCGTCGCCGCCCTGGTCCCGGGGCCGGCGTTCGGGACCCTGTCGGCCCTTCGGGCCGGGCCGAACACGTTCGTGGAGGTCACCCCGAACACCGCCCAGGGTGGTACCCGGGTCAACCTCCGGGCGAGCTGCGAGAACGGCAACAACCAGCAGGCCACGGTGCAGTCCGAGGCCTTCGGCCGGGTCATGCTCCGCCCCGACAACGGCTTTCTCACCGGTTCGGTGACGATTCCGGGCAACAAGGCACCGGGACCCTACGCCGTCAACCTCAGCTGCCAGAACGGCAACACCGCCACCACCACGCTCACCGTGGTGAACATGAGCCAGGGCAGCCAGGGACCGGCCACCGGTGGCGGCGGTACGGCGGGCGGACCGGGCGGCGTGCTGATCCTCGCGGGCGGTATCGGGGTTATCGCGCTCGGCCTCGGGTTCGGGCTGGCCGGGCGGAGCCGGCGCCGTACCGAGCCGGGTAGCTGATCCGGACCGGCGATGTTCCGTGCCCCCCGTGCCGATGGCACGTGGCGAAACCGGGCGGGCCGGTGGCGGGACCGGGCAGGTCGGTGGCGACGCCGTACCGCCCGGCTCGCCAGCCAGGCCACCGCGGCGAGCATCGCCAGCCCGGACCCGACCGATGGCACCCCGCCCGGGACGTTGGGCACGGTGCCGCCGAAACCGACCCGTCGGCGGGTACGGCGGGGCCGGCGGATTCGCCGACCCGGCCCGGTGGCCGTGATCACGCTGCTGCTCGGCCTGCTCATCACCCTCTTCGGGGTGCAGAACGTGACCGGTTTTTCCGTGCTGCCGACCGGGTTGACCTTCGGCGCTCCGGCGCCGCCCCGCAAGTTCCCGGTCCTGGAGTCGAGCCCGCCGGTGGGGATCGGGATCCGGTCGCTCGGCCTGACCGCTCCGGTGCATCCGGTGGGGGTGGCCGGGGACGGCACGATCGAGGTTCCGGCGTCGGACCGCCGCGACGAGGCCGGCTGGTACAGCCAGAGCCCCACCCCCGGCCAGTACGGGCCGGCGGTGATCGTCGGTCACGTCGACACCCGGACCGGACCGGCGGTCTTCCACGACCTCCCCGGACTGCGACCGGGCTCGAAGATCGAGGTCAACCGGGAGGACCGGTCGGTGGCGGTCTTCGAGGTCAACTCCGTCAAGCGGTTCAACAAGTCGCAGTTGCCGGTCGAGCGGGTCTACGGCGACTTCACCCGGCCGTCGCTCCGGCTGATCACCTGCGGCGGGCGCTGGGTGGGTGGCTCCACCGGGTACGCGGACAACGTCGTCGTCTTCGCGTCCCTGGTCTCGGCCCGTCAGTCATGACGACCCGACAGGCGACGCCGGAGACGGCCGGCCCGCCCGGTACGGCGGTCGCCGTCGCCGGACGGGTCGGGTCAGGCCGCCTCGCTCTCGCGCAGGTCCAGCCAGCTCGCCCAGCGCGGGTCGGGGGCCCGGTGACCGAGCACCCGCCAGGCGATGCCCTTCGGCGCGGCCGGCAGTGCGTGCAGCCGCCAGCCCAGCTCCGCCGGGGTCTTGTCGCCCTTGGTGTGGTTGCACTTGGCACAGGCCGCCACGACGTTCTCCCAGGCGTGCCGGCCGCCCCGGCTGCGCGGGAAGACGTGGTCGATGGTCTCGGCCGGGCCACGGCAGTAGACGCACCGCCAGTTGTCCCGGGCGAAGATCGCCCGCCGGGACAACCCGACGTGGGTCCGGTACGGCACCCGGACAAAACGGGTCAACCGCACCACCGATGGTACGGGGAGGGCGTTGCGGGCACTGTGCAGGATTCCTTCCCCGTCGGCCACGCAGACGGCCTTGGCCGACAGGACCAGGATCGCGGCCCGACGCACTGAAACGACACACAGCGGCTCATAGGTGGCATTGAGCACCAACGCTCCGGAGCCCACCGTGGGTCGTATGTCAGGCATCGCGCTCACCTCTCGGTCGTGTCTCGTCCGCTCCCTGTCGCCCGCCGGTGTCGACCCCGCTCCCGGTGGCCACAGTCGGCCCAGCACGCACCGACAGACCGCCACGACCGCGGCCGACGCCGGCAGATCACCGGCGTCCGTGCGCCAATAGTCCCCGATAGGTGCCCCGATTGCACGTACTAATCGGGGGTCCCGCAGAAAGCTTTCACGTCCCGTGGCAAGATGACCGGTTCCGTCCCCCCGCCCCTGGCCGGGCCGGAGCCCCATCCGGGGTCGCGGCGGCCTCGGCCACGAGCCGGCGGGTCGGCCGACGGCCGCCACCGGTCGTGCGGTACGAAGACACCCGTGAACCCCGCGAACCTGTTGACCACCGTCGTCCTCGGGATGCCCAGCGCGCCGACCCCGACCCCGGAGCCGGAGCCGAGCTGCCTGGACAACCCGTTCTGCAAGCAGGTCTACCGGGTGACGGACTCCGTGTGGTTCGCCGAGGGCAGCAACTACCTGCTGATCAAGCCGGCGACCATCGCGCTGATCCTGCTGCTCGCGATCCTGCTCCGGTACCTGCTGAACCGGACCATCAACCGGCTGGTCCGGAGCACCTCCGAGAGCCGGATCCCGGCCGTGCTCCGGCCGTTGCGGGAACGGATCCCGACCGCCGCACCCGACCCACAGGCCGTCGTACCCGAACGGCGGCGCCAGCGGGCCGAGGCGATCGGTTCGGTGCTGCGCAGCATGACCACGGCGGTCGTCTTCGCCATCGCCACCCTGCAGATCCTCAGCGAACTCAGCCTCGACCTGGCACCCCTGCTGGCCAGCGCGGGCATCGCCGGCCTGGCCCTGGGCTTCGGCGCCCAGACGCTGGTCAAGGACCTCATCGCCGGCCTGTTCATGCTGCTGGAGGACCAGTACGGCGTCGGCGACACGGTCGACCTCGGCGAGGCCACCGGCGTGGTGGAGGCCGTCGGGCTGCGGATCACCACCGTCCGGGACGCCCGCGGGGTGGTCTGGTACATCCGCAACGGCGAGATCATCCGGGTCGGCAACAAGAGCCAGGGCTGGGCGATGGTCGTCGTGGACATGCCGATCGGGTTCGCCCGTACCGAGGAGGCCACGGCGGTGCTGCGGACCGCGGCGGCCTCGGTGGCGGTCGATCCGGAACTCGCTCCGGAGCTGGTGGAGCCGCCCGAGGTGATCGGGGTCGAACAGATCACCGTGGACGGCTCGGTGATCCGTACCATCGCCAAGACCACGGCCGAGGGACAGTTCGCGGTCTCCCGCGAGCTGCGTCGCCGGCTCGCCGAGGCGCTGGAGAACTCCGGCATCACTGCCGGGATGGCGGCGACCCGGATGTTCCCGCGCCCCGCGGCACCGCCGGCCGAGGGCGAGACCGGCCAGGGTGGAGCGACCTGACCGACGTGGACCGACCCGACCGCGCGGAGCGATCCGACCGACGTGGAGCGACCTGACCGACCGAGGGACGAAGGGCGCGCCGGACGGCCCACGTCGGACGCCGCGTGGCAGGGGTCGCGTACCGCGCGGGCGGTCGGGTATCGTCCGTTCGACCAGTCGGAGATGCGACGATCTATCCGTTCGCCCTAGCCAGTTGTCATACGATCGGGCAGAATCCAGAACAGGCTCCCTCCCGGAGCGTAATGAAGACCTCGCTGATCCGAACGTCTGACGTTCTCGGCAGCCCCATCACATTTGGTCAGCGGTCGAGAACGATGGAGGCCCATCGGTGTCCGAAGAGACACACGCGCCCGAAAGGCCGGCAACCTTTCGGGAGGTGTTCGCCGAACGTGAGTATCGGGCGATCTTCGCGGCTACCGTACTGACCTGGACCGGTGACTATCTCGCCAAGGCCGCCGTCACGCTGCTGGTCTACCAGCAGAGCCGGTCGGTCGCGCTCTCGGCCGCCGCGTTCGCGACGAGCTACCTGCCCTGGCTGATCGGCGGACCGCTCCTCACCACGCTGGCCGACCGGTACCCGTACCGCACGGTCATGGTCATCTGCGACATCATCCGGGTGCCGCTGTACGTGGTCATCGCGATCGACGGCCTGAGCGCCGAGGTCATCCTCGTACTGCTCTTCGTCGCCACCCTGGTGAGTCCACCGAGCCAGGCCGCCCGGTCCGCGACGCTGCCGCTCATCCTGACCGGCGACCGGCTCGTGGTCGCACTCGGGCTGCACGCCAGCACCGGCCAGGCGGCGCAGGTCGTCGGCTACGTCGTCGGCGCCGGCATCGCGCTGTACAGCCCGGCTCTCGCACTGCTGATCAACGCCGCCGCGTTCGGGCTCTCCGCGCTGATCATCCGATTCGGGGTCCGGCACCGGCCCGCCGCGCCGACCGAGGGCGGCCGCCGCCATCTGCTGCGGGAGACCGCCGCCGGCTTCCAACTGGTGTTCGGCACCCCGGTACTGCGGGCAATCGCGATCATGGTCTTCTGCGCGATGCTCTTCGCCATCGTCCCCGAGGGGCTGGCCGCCGCCTGGGCCACCACCTTCGCCGGCGAGGGTGCCGACCGGAGCGCCACCCAGGCCCTGATCATGATCTCCGCGCCGGCCGGCTTCATCCTCGGCGGCCTGCTGATCGGCCGGGGTGTCCGGCCGGACCGGCGCCGGGCCCTGGTCCGGGTGTTCGCCGTCCTCGCCCCGCTGGCCCTGGTACCCACCCTGTTGAATCCGCCGCCGGTGGTGGTGGCGCTGCTGGCCGCGGTCGCGGGCTTCTCGGTCGCCGGCCTGCTGCCGGTGGCCAACGGCCTGTTCGTGCAGGCGCTGCCGCACGGCTACCGCGCCCGGGCGTTCGGGGTGATGAACACCGGCGTCCAGGTGATGCAGGGCGGCGCGGTCCTGGTCACCGGGGTGCTGGCCGAACGGTTCCCGATCCCCCGGGTGGTGGGCCTCTGGAGCGTCGCCGGAGTGCTGCTGATGCTGCTCCTGGCCGTCCGGTGGCCGCGTTCCGAACGGTTCGACGCGGCGATCGCCCAGGCCCGGGAGCGGGCCGCCACCCCGCCGCCCGAGGTACCGGCCAGCCGGGCCGGTGGCCGCACCGGAGCCGGTACGCCACCCGGCCCCAGGCCGCCGTCCTCCGAGGCCGGCGTCGGCGCCGTCTGACCCCGGGCAGGCCCTGGATGTGAGCCAGACCGCACCGGTACGCGGCTCCGACAGCGGTCGATCACCCTGTCGGATGGCAGGATGGAGCGGTGAATCCCGCAGGTGAGCGAGAGCAGACCCGCCCGTCGCCAACCTTCTTCGAGGAGATCGGCGGCGAGCCGGCCTTCCGGAGGTTGGTGGACGAGTTCTACGCGGGTGTCGCCGCCGACCCGCTGCTCCGGCCGATGTACCCGGAGGCCGACCTCGGTCCGGCCGCCGACCGACTCACGCTGTTCCTGATCCAGTACTGGGGCGGCCCCAACACCTACTCGGCACAGCGGGGCCACCCCCGGCTCCGGATGCGGCACGCACCGTTCCGGGTCGGCCCGGCCGAGCGCGACGCCTGGCTGCACCACATGCGTCGGGCCGTGGACAGCCTGGATCTGCCGGAGGAGTCCGCCACGACCCTGTGGCAGTACCTCGAACGGGCCGCGTACTTCATGGTCAACACCATGGACGAGACACCGGGCCCGGACCGCTGACGATCGCAGAACCGGGGCGTACGGCCGGTGCGGGCTAGAGCAGTGCGCCCTCGTCGTGCAGCCAGTCGACGAACGTCGTGGCGACCGCCGCACCGCAGTCCAGCATCTCGACGAGCAACGCGTCGTGGGCGCCGGCACTGAGCGGCACCTGCAACTCGGCGTAGATCGGCAACTGGCCGCGTTCGGTCGGGTCACCCACGTACGCCTTGCAGAACCGGCGGGTGTGGTTCCACTCGTTGACCACCCGGTACGCCCGGTCGGCCCAGTCCGGCGGCACGGTCGAGTGTGGACGTGCCCGCATGACGAGGATCTCGTCGTCGGGGCCCTCCAGGGCGAAAAGCACGGCGTGCCGCTCCCACATCGCCAGCAGGCTGCCGTCGCCGTCGGCGAGGTAGCGCACATCGAGCAGATCGAGGGCGTCGCCGACCCGGCGTAGCGTCACCGGTGCGATGACCGGTGGAACCTCTCTTATCGTGGCCCGGTCCCCCGGCCGGGAATCATGTTCCGGCTCCCGCGGCGCCGGCGGTCCGACCCGGACCGCGCCGTCCGTCTGGATCCTGCTTCGAGTTTCCGGCTCACCGCCACCGGCGTGGCCGGGGCGCCATGACCACCACGGCATCGCTTGCGCACCTCGCTCCCCAGCGGATCCACTCGCCTACGTTGCGTTGGATCCGAGGCCCGACGGTACCCGTACAGCCGGCTTGAAGCATCCCCCCAACGACAGCCCCAAGACAGATGGACCATGCCTCATCAGCCGTTCGGGTGATCACGGACCGGGGTTATCGCAAATTGGCTAACTTTCTGTGACCAAGCTGCTCCGAAAGGTGCGGCAAGTCCGACCCATCGACCCATGATCCGCACCTGTACGGCGTCCCGCTCGGTCGAGCCGGGGGAACCGAGAAAGCCCATCCGAACGATGGCCTGGACGAGTCGTTGAGAGATCTCGATCCGACCGTCGACCGACGTACCGGGTACCTCCGCGCCGGGCGACGCCGCCGGGGTCACCACCACCGCCACGTGGTCGAGCAGGGCGTCCCGCAGCGCCCGCTGGCCGACCGCCCGGCCGCCGACCCCGTCGGCCGCCGCGCTGCGCAGGGTGCCCGCCGCCGCGACGGCGATCCGGCGCAGCTCGTCGGCGGCGATGGTCTCGACCACCGTGCCCACCGCACCCGGCACCGGCCACCGCCAGTCGGTGTCCCGGCGCGGCGGCAGCGCCGTGCCGCCCCGGGCGAGTTCGCCGAGCAGCTCGGCGGCCGAGACGGTCGCGTCGCCCGGACCGTCGCCCGCGACCACCCGGTTCACCAGGACGGACCAGGGCAACCGGGCCCAGAGGACGGTTCGGCCCGTTCCACCGGCCGCTCCGGCGGTGGCCCCGGACCGCAGCCGGACCACCGCCGCCGGATCGAGCCGGGTCAGCCGGGCCAGGAAGGCTCCCGCGTCCCCTGCACCGGACAACCCGTGTCCGTCGCCGGTAGCCACCGTCCCACCGCCCTCAGGCCGCTCCGCACCGGACACCGGTCCACTCCCCACCGTCGCTCATCGCCGCGCCGACTCGTCCTTCGCGTCGCCCGCCGGGGCGAGGTACGGCCGGAGGAACTCGTGCTCCTGGTCGGTCAGTCGACGCGGGCGCTGCCGCTCGAGGTCGAACGGCACGAGTACCGAGCGGGCCCGGCTCGCCAGCACGTCGGCGTCGAAGAGCTCGTAGGCGATGGTGAACCGGGACTGGCGCAGGTCCTCGACCCACATCTCGATCCGTACCGTCGGCGCGCGCTCCGCGGTTGCCCGGCCCAGGGCGTACTCGACCGGACGCAGGTAGTCGATCTCGTGCCGGTAGATCACCACACCGTCGGCGAAGGAGCCGACGCCCCAGGCCCGCCCACCGGCGAACATCAACGCCACCCGGGCCTCCTCGTACAGGGTGAGGAAGCGGGCGTTGTTGATGTGCCCGTACGCGTCGAGGTCGGACCAGCGCAGCACGCAGTCGTAGACGTACCGGACGGCCTGGGGCTGGTCGGCCTCGACCCGACTAGTCACGGGTGAGCTTGCGGTACGTGACCCGGTGTGGCCGGGCCGCGTCCGCACCGAGCCGGTCGACCTTGTTCTTCTCGTACGCCTCGAAGTTGCCCTCGAACCAGAACCACTTGGACGGGTCCTCGTCGTCGCCCTCCCAGGCCAGGATGTGCGTCGCCACCCGGTCGAGGAACATCCGGTCGTGCGAGATGACCACCGCACAGCCGGGGAACTCCAGCAACGCGTTCTCCAGCGAGGAGAGGGTCTCGACGTCCAGGTCGTTGGTCGGCTCGTCGAGCAGGATGACGTTGCCGCCGATCTTGAGGGTCAGCGCCAGGTTGAGCCGGTTCCGCTCGCCACCGGAGAGCACCTTGGTCGGCTTCTGCTGGTCCGGGCCCTTGAACCCGAACGCCGCCACGTACGCCCGGGACGGCATCTCGACCTTGCCGACCATCAGGTGGTCCAACCCGTCCGAGACCAGTTCCCAGACCGTCTTGTCGCCGGAGAGCCCCTCCCGGTTCTGGTCGACGTAGGAGAGCTTGACCGTCTCGCCGACCCGGACCGCGCCGTCGGTCGGCTGCTCCAGCCCGACGATGGTCTTGAACAGGGTGGTCTTGCCGACGCCGTTCGGGCCGATGATGCCGACGATGCCGTTGCGGGGCAGCGAGAAGCTGAGGTTCTCGATCAGCGTCCGCTCGCCGAACCCCTTGCGCAGTGCCTGCGCCTCGATCACCAGGTTGCCCAGCCGTGGGCCCGGCGGGATCTGGATCTCCTCGAAGTCGAGCTTGCGGGTCTTCTCTGCCTCGGTGGCCATCTCCTCGTAGCGGTCGAGCCGGGCCTTGGACTTGGTCTGCCGGGCCTTGGCGTTGGAGCGGACCCACTCCAGTTCCTCGGTCAGCCGCTTCTTCATCTTCGCGTCCCGACGGCCCTCGACGGCCAGCCGGGCGGCCTTCTTCTCCAGGTAGGTGGAGTAGTTGCCCTCGTAGCCGACGGCCCGACCCCGGTCCAGTTCGAGGATCCAGCCCGCGACGTTGTCCAGGAAGTACCGGTCGTGCGTAATCGCCATGACCGTGCCGGCGTACTTGGCGAGGTGCTGCTCCAGCCACTGCACGCTCTCCGCGTCCAGGTGGTTGGTCGGCTCGTCCAGCAGCAGCAGGTCGGGTGCCTCCAGCAGCAGCTTGCAGAGCGCGACCCGGCGGCGCTCACCGCCGGAGAGCTGGGTGACGTCGGCGTCCGGCGCGGGGCAGCGGAGCGCGTCCATCGCCAGTTCGAGCTTGGAGTCGATGTCCCAGGCATCCTCGTGGTCCAGGTCCTCCTGGAGCTGGCCCATCTCGGCCATCAGCTCGTCGGAGTAGTCGGTGGCCATCTGTTCGGCGATCTTGTTGAACCGCTCCAGCTTGGCCTTCGTCTCCGCCACCGCCTCCTCGATGTTCCCGAGCACGGTCTTGGCGTCGTTGAGCGGCGGTTCCTGGGCGAGCAGCCCCACGGTGTAGCCGGGCATCAGCCGGGCGTCGCCGTTGCTCGGCCGGTCCAGCCCGGCCATGATCTTGAGCAGACTGGACTTACCGGCGCCGTTCGGTCCGACCACACCGATCTTGGCCCCCGGCAGGAAGCTCAGCGTCACGTTGTCCAGCACGACCTTGTCGCCGTGCGCCTTGCGCGCCTTCTCCAGGACGTAGATGTACTGGGCCACGGTGCGGCCTACCTCCCACGGATAATGTTTCCCGGATGCCGTGACGTGTTTGCCACCGACCACGACGTCGGGCTTCCTTTGGACCACGGAGTCGGTTTCGTACCGCATCCGAGGTTGGGCGAAACGCCGTTGTCAATCCTGACAGGTCCACCACGCTGGGCCCACATCACCCTCCACCGGGCCGGTCAGGTGTCCATGATCACCTTTGAGTTTCCCCCAGACGTCCCGCAGGGCAGTAAGAGTGGCACTGGGGGTTAGGCACCGCAGCTACGCTCAGTACGCTCAGCGGTGACACCCGTCATCACCGGAGGTGCACTGATTGTGACCGTTCGTAGCTCGTTCGTGGTCGTAGCGAATCGTCTGCCGGTTGACGAGGTGAACACGCCCGAGGGACGACAGTGGCGGCGAAGCCCCGGAGGCCTGGTCACCGCCCTGCACCCGGTGCTCGCCCAGCACAAGGGCACCTGGGTCGGCTGGGCCGGCGGGGTGGGCGCCGCACCTGAGCCGTTCGACCTGGAGGGTATCCGGCTGCACCCGGTCCCGCTCAGCGCCGAGGAACTCGAACGCTACTACGAGGGCCAGTCCAACGCGACGATCTGGCCGCTCTACCACGACGCCGTGGAGACTCCGGTGTACAAGCGCCGCTGGCGCGAGGCGTACCGCCTGGTGAACGCCAGGTTCGCGGAGGCCGCCGCCGAGGTGGCGGCCGAGGGCGCGACGGTCTGGGTCCAGGACTACCAGCTCCAACTGGTGCCGGCGATGCTCCGGGAACTCCGCCCCGACCTGCGGATCGGCTTCTTCCTGCACATCCCGTTCCCGCCGATCGAGCTGTTCATGCAGATGCCGCTGCGCGCCGAGGTGCTGCGCGGCCTGCTCGGCGCTGACCTGGTCGGGTTCCAGCAGCGGCTCGCGGCGCAGAACTTCGTCCGGCTGGCCCGGCACCTGCTCGGGCTCCGCTACGAGGGCCAGATGATCCAGGTCGACGGGCGCCAGGTGAAGGCGGGCGCCTTCCCGATCTCGATCGACGTCGCCGAGATGGAGCGGATGGGTGCCGACCCGGCGGTGCAGGCCCGGGCCAAGCAGATCCGGACCGAGCTGGGCGATCCGAAGACCGTGATCCTCGGGGTGGACCGGCTCGACTACACCAAGGGGATCGAGCTTCGACTCAAGGCGTTCCGGGAGTTGCTCTCTGACGGAAAGTTGACAGTTCCCGATGCGGTTATGGTGCAGGTTGCTACGCCAAGTCGGGAACGTGTCGAGCACTACCAGGCACTCCGGGTCAAGGTGGAACGCGAGGTTGGCCGGATTAATGGTGAATTCGGCCGGGTCGGTGTACCGGCAGTCCATTACCTCCATCAGTCGTACAGTCGCAGTGAACTGGCCGCGCTGTACTGCGCGGCCGACGTCATGATGGTGACCCCGCTGCGAGACGGAATGAATCTGGTGGCCAAGGAGTACGTAGCAACGCGCGCCGACTCGGGCGGCGCACTCGTGCTCAGTGAGTTTGCCGGCGCTGCCACCGAGCTGCGCCAGGCATTCCTCTGTAACCCGCACGACCCGGACGGAGTCAAGGACGCGCTGCTGCGCGCGGTCCACGTCGACAAGGTCGAGGCCCGGCGCCGCATGCGCATCATGCAGCGCCACCTGCGTACCCACGACGTCGGACACTGGGCCCGTTCCTTCCTCAACGAGCTGGGTGTACCCGAAACGGAGACGGAGTGAAGCCCTCCTCCCTGCTCGACGGCGGTCCACGGACCCTCGACGCGATCGACCCGGAACTACGGGCCGCGGTCGGCCGGATCGCCCGGGTGCCGCAACTGCTGGTCGCCTGCGACTACGACGGCACCCTCGCGCCGATCGTGGAAGACCCGACCAAGGCCGTACCGCTGCCCGAGTCGGTCGCCGCCGTACGCGCCCTGGCCGCCCTGCCGCAGACCACGGTGGCCGTCGTCTCCGGTCGGGCACTGCGCGACCTGGCGACGCTGTCCCGGCTGCCCAGCGAGGTGCACCTGGTCGGCAGCCACGGCTCCGAGTTCGACGTCGGATTCGTCGAGCGGCTCTCCCCCGAGCTGATCGAGGTACGCACCCGACTGCGCAACGAGCTGCGGCAGATCGTCGCCGGCCGGAACCGGGTACGCCTGGAGACCAAGCCGGCCAGCATCGCGGTGCACACCCGGGGCGCCGAACCGCAGGTGGCGGCGGAGGTCGACGCGGCGGTCAGCAACGGTCCCGCCACCTGGCCGGACGTCACCGTGACCCGGGGCAAGGAGGTGATCGAGCTGTCGGTGATCCCGACCAACAAGGGCACCGCGCTCGACCAGCTCCGTACCCAGATGTCGGCCAGTGCGGCGCTGTTCCTCGGCGACGACGTCACCGACGAGAACGCCTTCGCCAAGCTGCACGGGCCGGACGTCGGGATCAAGATCGGCCCCGGCGAGACCGTGGCCGGCTTCCGGATCGAAGCACCGGTCGACGCCGCCCGGGTGCTCGCGCTGCTCCTGGAGGTACGCCGGAACTGGCTGTTCGGCGAGCGTGCGGTGCCGATCGAACGGCACTCGATGCTGGCGAACGGGCGTACCGTCGCGTTGCTGACCCCGGAGGCGAGCCTGAGCTGGCTCTGCCACCCCAAGCCCGACTCGCCGGCGATCTTCGCCGACCTGGTCGGCGGCAATCCGGCCGGCTACTTCAGCGTCGCTCCGGAGCGCGGCGGCCTGCCCCTGGGCCAGCGCTACCGTTCCGGCACGATGACGGTGGAGACCCGCTGGTCCGGGCTGACCGTGACCGACTGGCTCGACCGCCCGTCCAGCTTCGGCGTGCCGAGCGGCCCGGCGGTGGTCGCCGGCGACTCGACGCTGATCCGGGTGCTCAGCGGCGCCGGCCGGGTCCGGCTGGACTTCGCTCCCCGCCCGGAGTTCGGCCAGGTCGCCGTGCAGCTCCAGCCGCTCGGCGACGGGCTGCTGGTGCTCGGCTCGAACGAACCGATCGCGCTCTACTCCCCCGGGGTCGAGTGGGAGATCGTCAACGACGGCGGCTACGAGACCGCCCGCGCGGTGGTCGACCTGGCCGCGGCCGGCGGCTCGGTCACCTGTGAGCTGCGCTTCGGCTCGCACAGCCTGGCCCATCACCGGGTGCCGGTGCACGAACGGCAGGCCATGGCCGAGCAGCCGTGGCGGGAATGGGTGACCGGGCTACGGCTGCCGAACACCGCCCGCGACCTGGTCGGCCGGAGCGCACTGACCCTGCGCGGCCTGGTCCACGAGGCCAGCGGCTCGATCCTCGCCGCCGCCACCACCTCGCTGCCCGAGGAACTCGGCGGGGTACGCAACTGGGACTACCGCTACTGCTGGCTCCGGGACGCCGCGATGACCGCCCGCTCGCTGGTCGACCTCGGTTCGCTGACCGAGGCCGAGGGCTTCCTGCGCTGGGTGGACGGCTGCATCGAGCGCACCGGCGGCCATCCGGAGCGGCTGCACCCGCTCTACACCGTCGACGGCTTCGAACTCGGCGCCGAGGCGGTCATCGACACCCTGCCCGGGTACGCCGGCTCCCGGCCGGTCCGGGTCGGCAACCTCGCCAACCACCAACTCCAGCTCGACGTCTTCGGGCCGGTCGCCGACCTGCTGGCGGCGGTCGCCGACCTGCGCGGCTCGGTACGCGACACCGAGTGGCGGGTGCTGGAGAACATGGTCGAGGCGGTCAGCCGCCGGTGGCACGAGCCCGACCACGGGCTCTGGGAGGCCCGGCTGCCGCCCCGGCACCACGTGTACTCCAAGGTGATGTGCTGGATGACCGTGGACCGGGCGCTGCACGTCGTACGACAGCACGGCGACGGGGACCGGCCGGAGTGGGTGGAACTGCGCGACCGGATCGGCCACAACGTGCTGGAGTACGGCTGGCACGAGCAGGCCGGCGCCTACACCGTGGCGTACGGCGACGAGGAGATGGACGCCTCCTCGCTCTGGATCGGGCTCTCCGGGCTGCTCCCCGACGACGACCCCCGGTTCCTGGCCACCGTCCTGAAGGTCGAGGCCGATCTGCGCAGCGGCCCGGTCGTCTACCGGTACCGCTGGGACGACGGCCTACCCGGGCGGGAGGGCGGCTTCCACATCTGCACGGCCTGGCTGATCGAGGCGTACCTGCGCACCGGTCGACGGGCCGACGCGGAGGAACTCTTCACCCAGATGGTCGACACCGCCGGCCCCACCGGCCTGCTCCCCGAGCAGTACGACCCGATCTCGGAGCGCGGGCTCGGCAACCACCCCCAGGCGTACAGCCACCTGGGCCTGATCCGCTGCGCCCTCCTCCTGGACGACATGATGAAGAGCTGAAAGGAAGGGCCCCTTCTTATCGTTTTCTGTAGAAGAAGGGGCCCTTCCTAACACCTCAGGCGTTGCCCGGCAGCTTGGCCAGCGTGTTCACCACGTCGCCGAAGACCACCACCGCAGGGGGGCGGAACCCGGCGGCGCGGGCGTCCGCCGCGACCGCGTCGAGCGTCGAGCGGACAACCCGCTGACCGCCCGTCGTACCCTCCTGCACCACCGCCGCCGGTGTCTGCGGCGACCGGCCGTACGACCGCAGCGCCGCCGTGATCGCCGGCAGGTTGTTCAGCCCCATCAGTACCACCAGGGTGCCCCGCAACCGGGCCAGCGCCGACCAGTCGACCAGCGAGTCCGGGTGGTCCGGCGGAAGGTGCCCGGAGACGACCGTGAACTCGTGCGCCACGCCCCGATGGGTGACCGGGACACCGGCCGCCGCCGGTGCGGCGATCGAGCTGGTCACCCCGGGCACCACGGTCACCGGTACCCCCGCCGCCGCGCAGGCGAGCGCCTCCTCGCCACCCCGGCCGAAGACGTACGGGTCGCCGCCCTTGAGGCGTACCACCCGGGCGCCGGCCAGGGCCCGGTCCACCAGCACCCGGTTGATCTCCTCCTGGGCGGCGGCCGGCCCGTGCGGGATCTTCGTGGCGTCCACCAACTCGACCTCGGGCCGCAACTCGTCGAGGAGCAACCCGGGAACCAACCGGTCGGCGACCACCACGTCCGCCTCGGCGAGCAGCCGCCGGCCACGGATCGTGATCAACTCTGGGTCGCCGGGGCCCGCACCGACCAGCGCGACCCGGCCGACCGGCCGTACCGCCCCCTCGGCCGACGCCGAAGCCGACCCCGCCCCGTTCGGGGGGATCCCGTCCGGCGTTGCCCCGTCCTCCACCGTCCCGTCCGGCACACCGTCCATCGCCCCGTCGAACGTTCCGTCCGGGTCCGGCCCGTTCCGCGGCGCCGGGCCGGAGCCGGGCAGGGTGCCGTCGATCAGCCCCTCCCGGATCGCATCCCGGACCACCACTGCCCGACGCGGATCACCACCGCCGAGCACGGCGACGGTGACCGCCCCGTACCGGGTCACCGCCGGGGTCCAGGCGGTCGCGGCGGCGCGGTCGTCGGCGCGTACGCAGAAGACCTGGCGCGCGAGCGCGGCGTCGCTGACCGCCTCGGCGGCGGCCGGATCGTCGACCGCCACCTGGACCAGCCAGGCCCCGTCGACGTCGGCCGGCTCGAACCGGCGGGCCACCCACTCCAGCCTGCCGGCGTCGACGTGGGCCTGTAGGGCCGGGGTCAGCTCCGGGGCGACCAGCACCACCCGGGCCCGCGCCTCCAGCAGCGCCGGCACCCGGCGGGTCGCCACCGCACCGCCGCCGACCACGAGTACGCGCCGGCCGTCGAGCCGCAGCGCCAGCGGATACAGCGTCATTTCTCCGAGACTCCCGCCGCGTCGAACGTGGCCACCTCGTGCAGTACCCGGACCGCGCCGGCGACGACCGGAAGGGCGAGCAGGGCACCGGTGCCCTCGCCGAGTCGCAGCCCGAGGTCGATCAGGGGTGGCAGGCCCAACCGGTCCAGCCCGACGGTGGCGCCGGGCTCGGCCGAGCGATGCCCGGCGACCAGCGCGCCGGCCGCGTCCGGGGCGAGCGCGACCGCGGCCAGCGCGGCGGCGACCGCGTTCACGCCGTCGAGCAGTACCGGCACCCGGGACGCCGCACCGGCCAGGATGAACCCGACCAGGGCCGCGTGCTCCAAGCCGCCGACCGCGGCGAGCACCCCGACCGGGTCGGCCGGATCCGGCGCGTGCCGGGCCAGCGCCGCGCGGACCACCGCCACCTTCCGGGCGTACGTCGGATCGTCGACCCCGGTGCCCCGCCCGGTCACCTCGGCCGGGTCGGCACCGGTGAAGACCGCGATCAGCGCCGCCGCCGCAGTGGTGTTGGCGATGCCCATGTCCCCGGTGACCAGGAATCCTGCTCCCCGGTCGCGCAGCTCGTAACCCGTCCGAAGTCCGGCCTCGACCGCGTCGCGTACCTCGTCCCGGGTCTGCGCCGGCTCGACCGTCATGTCCCGGCTGCCGTCCCGGACCCGCATCGACACCAGTCGGGGGCTCCCGTCGGGCGACGGGCGGCCGGCACCCGGTGCCGTGATCCCGGCCTCCGGTCCGGCCGGCCGGCGCGGTGCCGGTGTGGCCGACGGCTGGGGACCAGGCGCCGGTGTCGGTGTCGGTGTCGCCGACGGTTGGGGACCGGGCGTCGCCGCCGGCCCCGGCGCCGGCCGGGCGATCGGGGTGGCCACCCCGACGTCGACCACGGTCACCGACGCGCCGACCTGACGGGCGAACGCGTTGACCACCGCGCCGCCGGCCAGGAAGTTGCTCACCATCTGCGCCGTGACCTCCTGCGGCCACGGGGACACCCCCTGGGCGTGCACGCCGTGGTCCGCCGCGAAGATCGCCACCGCCGTCTCCGCCGGCAGTGGCGGCGGGCAGACACCGGCCAGGCCGGACAGCCGTACCGAGAGTTCCTCCAGGACGCCCAGTGAGCCGGCCGGCTTCGTCAACCGGCCGTGCAGTTCCCGGGCCTCGGCCATCGCCGCCCCGTCCAGCGGACGAATCTCCGCGATGGCTTCGTCCAGCATCATCCCGCCTCCAGAATCTCGGCCAGCGCGTCCACGAACACGTCGGTCGTCGCAGTGTCCCGTACCGCCACGCGCAGCCAATCCGTGCCCAGCCCCGGGAACGTGTCGCCACGCCGTACGGCGATGCCCCGCTCGCGCAGCGCCAGCCGTACCCGTGCCGCCCCCGGCAGGTGGATCAGGACGAACGCGCTCGCCGGGGTGCCCGCGACGCGTACCGGCGGAAGTTCACCCAGCCGGCGGACCAGGTACGCCCGTTCGACCGCGAGCCGCGCGGCGATCCGCCGTTCCGCCGCGACGGCGGTGGGGGTGGCGCAGGCCTGCGCCGCCGCGAGCGCGGGGGTCGAGACCGCCCAGAGCGGCTGTACGGCCGCCAGGCGCCCGATCAGCTCCGCCGGGCCGAGCAGGTAGCCGATCCGCAGTCCCGCCAGCCCCCAGGTCTTGGTGAGGCTCCGCACTACCACCAGACCGGGCAGGTCCCGCCGGCCGGCCAACGATTCGGGCTCGGCCGAGGCGTGAGCGTCCGCGGCCGGGTCGACGGCGTCAGTGGGGTCCGGTGTCGGTTCGGGTGTCCCGACGGTGGAGTCGGCGAACGCCTCGTCGACGACGAGCACCCGGCCCGGCCGGGCCAGTTCGGCCAGTACGGCGGCCGGATGGAGCACCGAGGTGGGATTGGTCGGGTTGCCGACGAAGACCAGGTCGGCGTCGGCCGGTACCAGGGCGGGGTCCAGCCGGAAGTCGGTCTCCGGCGGCAGCAGTACCCGCTCGACCTGGTGTCCCGCCGCCCACAGCGCCGCCTCCGGCTCGGTGAACTGCGGATGCACGACGACCGGCCGCCGGGCGTCCCGCAGGGCCTGGGCGAGCAGGACGAATCCCTCCGCCGCCCCGGCCGTCAGCAGCACCTCGTCGGTGGGCCGGCGGTGGCGGGCGGCGATCGCGGCCCGGGCCGGTGCCGGATCGGGGTAGGCGGTCAGGGTGTCCAGGGCGGCCACGATCGGCTCCCGCAACCAGGCCGGCATCGGCTGGCGCTGGACGTTGACCGCGAGGTCGAGCAGGCCGGGCGCGACCTCCGCGTCACCGTGATGGCCGAGGTCGGGCCCGGCGGGGGTGGGCGCGGGTGCCTGCATGGGGATGATCCTGCCGGGGCGCCACCGGCAGCGGCCAGCGAGGCGGCCGGACGGGATCGGGGACCATCGACGCGATCAGCTCCGGGACTGACACATTCGCGAATCTTTATCGTGTTTTGCCAGTCTTTATCATAGCTTGAAAAGGTGACCAATCCCACCCGCCCCAACTCCGGTCGAATCGTGTACCTGCTCCGTGCCGGCCTCATCGCCGGTGTCGTCGTCGCGGCGGCGGCGTTCCCGCTGGTCGCGATCGGTGGACTCACCGCGAAGGCCGGCGCCAATCTGGTGGAGAAGACCCCCGCCGACCTGCTCGCCTCGGCTCCCGCCCAGACCAGCTACGTCTACGCCGCCGACGGCACGACCCTGATCACCACCTTCTACGAGGAACACCGGCGGTACGTGCCACTCGCGCAGATGTCGCCGTACATCCAGCAGGCGATCGTGGCCTCGGAGGACTCCCGGTTCTACGAACACAACGGGGTCGACCCCAAGGGCGTGGTCCGGGCCTTCGTCGCCAACCAGCAGGCCGGTGGCGTGTCCCAGGGCGCCTCGACCCTGACCATGCAGTACGTCCGGATGGCCCTGCGGGACAGCGCCAAGGACCCGTTCGAGGTCCAGCAGGCCACCGAGCAGACCCCGCTGCGGAAACTCCGCGAGATGCGCCTGGCGCTCGACCTGGAGAAGGAGACCAGCAAGGCGCAGATCCTGGAGCGCTACCTCAACTCGGCCTACTTCGGCCACCGGGCGTACGGGATCTACTCCGCGTCGGAGATCTTCTTCTCGAAGCTGCCGAAGGACCTCAGCCCGGTCGAGGCGGCCACCCTCGCCGGCCTGGTTAAGGCGCCCACCGCGTACGACCCGGCGAGCTCGGACCGGAAGGCCGCGACCGACCGGCGGAACTACGTACTCGACCGGATGCAGGCGATGGCCTACCTGTCCCCGCAGGCGACGGCGACGGCGAAGGCCGAGCCGATCCAGCTACGGCTGAGCAGCCCGCCCAACGACTGCATGTCGGTGCCGGAGGAGCGGAACAGCTGGGGCTTCTTCTGCGACTACCTGAAAACCTGGTGGAGCATCCAGCCCGCGTTCGGCGCCAACCCGCTGGAGCGGCTGGACAAGCTCCGTCGCGGTGGGTACACCATCGTCACCAGCCTCGACCCGAAGATCCACGATGCGGCCGAGCAGCGGGTGCTGACCGAGGAATCCGCGGGCAGCCCGTTCGCGCACGGCCTGGTCGCGGTCGAGCCGGGCACCGGGTACGTCCGGTCGATGGCGGTCAACCGGGTCTACTCGCTGGACCAGAGCGAGAACGGGGCACACTCGGACCCGAGCCGGCGCGGCCAGATGAAGGGCAACTATCCGAACACTGTCGTTCCGCTGCTCGGCGGCGGCGGCCTCCCCGGCTATCAGGCCGGATCGACGTTCAAGATGTTCACGATGGTCGCCGCGCTGGACGCCGGGCTCGGCCTGGGCACCGCGTTCGACTCCCCGCACCGGATCGTGTCGATCTACCCGGACGGCAGCGGTGGTCCGACCGACTGCGGTGGATTCTGGTGCCCGTCGAACGCCAGCGGCGCGATGAGCGGCCGGCAGACCATGTGGTCCGGGTTCGGCAAGTCGGTCAACACCTACTTCGTCTGGCTGGAGCAGCAGGTGGGTGCGGAGAACGTGGTCCGGCTGGCCGAGCGGCTGGGCCTGCAGTGGCGTACCGACATCGACAAGCGGCAGGCCTCGCCCAGCCAGGCGAACAAGTGGGGCTCGTTCACCCTCGGGGTCTCCGACGTGACGCCGCTGGAGATGGCGAACGCGTACGCCACGATCGCCGCCGAGGGCCGGTTCTGCGAGGCGCTGCCGGTGGTCTCGATCACCGGTCCGGACGGAACGCCGGCGACGTACCGGAGCGGGTCAGGAATGGATCTTGAGATCGCCCAGCCCCGGTGCAACCAGGAGATCGATCCGGACGCGGCCCGGGCCGCCACCGACGCCGCCCGCTGCCCGACCGGAGACACTCCGGCCCGTGGCTCCTGTGGAGGCTGGTCCACCGCCGACCGGGTCCGGGGCATCGTCGGCCGGCCGGTCGCCGGCAAGACCGGAACCACCGACAGCGACCGGGCCGCCTGGTTCGTGGGATACACCCCGGAACTCGCCGTGGCGAGCTTCCTCTCCGACCCGGACAGCCCGATGAACCCGGTCGGGTCGGGACAGGCGAACAAACCCATCGACGCGGTCGCGGGATTCCTCAAGGACGCGCTGAAGGACCAACCGGTCCGCCAGTTCAACCCACCGTCGGATCGGATCAGTGCCTGACCGCTGTCAGTGCGCCAGTGCGCCGCGTCAGGGCGGCAGGGCGGGCCGGCAGGGCGGGGCGGCAGGGCGGGGCGGCAGGGCAGTGCGTCAGGGCGCCCGGGGGCCGGGCAGGGCATCGGGGCGGGGGCGTCAGTGCAGGTCGGCCGCGACCAGCGACCAGACCTCCAGGTCGACCCGGCCGCTGTGGACGTACCCGGCGTTGCGCAGCAGCCCCTCGTAGGTGAAGCCGGCCTTCTCGGCCACTCGGCGGGACGCGGTGTTCCCGGGCGCCACCCGTAGTTCGAGGCGCTGGAAGCCGTGCTCCAGGATCAGTGCCACGGCCAGCGCGTCGACCGCCTCCGCCGCCATGCCGAAGCCGCGTGCCTCCGGCGCGATCGCGTACGACACCTCGGTGACCCGACCGGCCCAGTCCGTACGCTTCGTCCACAGGCAGCCGACCAACCGGTCGTCCTCGCGCCTGATCACGCCGTAGTGATCGCCGTTGCCGCTGTCCCGCCGCTCCTGTGCCATCTCGGTGCACCAGGCCTCACCGTCGATCTGTCCGAGTTCCCGTTGGAACGGCAGCCAACGCTGGGTCTGCTTGTCGGCGAAGATCGCGGAAACCGGGTTCGCGTCGACGGCGCGCAACGGTCGTACGTGCACCCTCGGCGTCGACACGGTCAGGGTCGGAAAGCGGCGTATCGCCACCTCACCGCTCATTCCGCCGACTCACCCCGCTTCCGCCGGGGCAGCACACGACTCCGCAGAGCCGGCCGGTCACGTCGCCGGCCTCGCGGCCTGTCCGGCCTGCGCCGATCCGGCCGTCGGATCCGGTCCGGCCGCCCCTACCGGCCCGGCCGCGTTGACCGCCGGTTCGGAGCCGGCCCTGGCGCCTCCCGACGACGCGTCCGATCCGTTCGCGGTAGCCGTCGGCCGGTTGACACCGGTCGGCGGCGGCGGTCCATGGTCCGCAGGTGCCGTACCCGACCCGGGCACCGTGGACGCACCAACCGGCATCGGCTGCGCCGGCGCGCCGGACGACGGGACGGCAGCCGGACCGGCAGCCCGCCCGCCCGTACCCCGCTCTGCGGCCATCCGGTCCGGCACGGCCCGCCCGTCGACGGCCGAGGCGTGCGGCCCGGCCGGCGAGGTCGGTACCGCGTCCGCCGGTGCGCCCGACACCGACCTGGCCGGGAGTCCCGAGGTCGGGGCCACCAGCGGCGCGAACGCGGCCGGAGCGGGCGTGGGCGTCGGGACCGGCCGAGCCGGAACGGACGTACCGGCCGAAGCGGCCGGCGCCGCCATCGCCGGAACCGGCGCCCCGCTCGGGGCGGGCGTCCCGGCCGGAGCGACCTGTCCGGGCGAGCCGGCCGGAACACGTTGCCCCGGCACGCCGGGACCGGTCGGAGCGGCCGGACCCGCCTGGCCGGCCGGACCCGCCTGGCCGGCCGGACCCGCCTGGCCGGGCTGACCCGGCTGACCGGCTTGGACGGGCTGACCAGGCTGGCCAGGCTGGCCGGGGGCGCTCGCGCCGGGAGGTCCGGCCGGCGCCGTCGGTCCGCTCTGCCCGGCTGGTACGGCCGAGGCCACGGCGGCGACCAGTCGGCTGGCGATGGCGGGGCTGCTCGCCCAGTGCAGGGTCAACTGGGAGGCGTGTACCCGCCGCCACACGAAGCCCTCCGGCGGCCCACCGCCCCAACTCCACGCCGGAGTCTGCCCGGACCGGGGAGTCAGCACCCCCCGGTGATGCTTGTAGCCGACCAACCTCGCGCCGAGCCGGGCCACCGGTGTCTCGGCACGGGCCGTCGCCTCGCGGTAACCGACCACGGTCCGGTCCAGGCTCACCCCGGTGGCGTCCAATACCCCGCACATCGGGCGCCCGTCGAGTTCGCGGGCCAGCCACAGCAGGCCGGCCCCCTCGGCGATCACCGGCCGACCGGTACGGGCCAGCTCCGCGACCGCGATGCACAGCCGGCGGTTCGCCGACAGCTCCTCGGCGTACGCCTCGGGAAGCGCGCCACCGATCACCAGGGCGCCGGTGTCGGCCGGCAGGGTCTCGTCGCGCAGCGGGTCGAAGGTCACCACTTCGGCACCGGCCGCCGCCAGCAGCTCCGCAGTCTCCGCGTACGAGTACGACAGGGCCGGTCCGCCGGCCAGCACCACCACCGGACGCCGGGCCGGCGTATCGCCGCCCGCTCCGGACGGGTCCAGCTCGCCGAGCGCCTCCGTGGCCGACCACGCCGTCGCCGACACCCGGGGTGCCGACCGGGCCAACGCCAACAGCCGGTCCAGGTCGACCGCGCCCGCGATCGCATCACCGAGCCGACGCACCCCCCGGTACGCCTCCACCCCGAGCTGCATCACCGGCACCACCCCGTGCTGGCGGGAGGGCAGCACGGAGGGCAGGTCCCGGCGACGCAGCGCCCCGAACACCGGTACGCCGATGTCGTCGAGCGCGTCGCGGAGCAGTTGCTCGTGCCGGTCCGAGGCGACCCGGTTCAGGATGACGCCGCCGAGCCACAGCATCTCGTCGTACGCCCGGAAGCCGTGCGCCAGCGCCGCGACCGACTGCCCCATCGATCCGACGTCGATGACCAGCACCACCGGTGCGCGCAAAGTTGTCGCGATCGCGGCGGTCGAGTCGCTCTCGGGCCGGCCGGCGAGGCTGTCGAACAGGCCCATCGTCCCCTCCACCACCGCGACCTCGGCACCGGTCGCGCCGTGGGCGAAGAGTGGCGCGACCCGCTGTGCGCCGACGAGTCGGGGATCGAGGTTGCGGCCCGGCCGTCCGGCGGCCATTCCGAGGTAGGCGGCGTCGGTCTGGTCGGGACCGACCTTGAACCCGGCGGGGTTCAGTCCACGGGCGGCGAGCGCGGCGAGCAGGCCGACCGCGATGGCGGTCTTGCCGTGCCCGGACGACGGTGCGCTCACCACTACGCGCGGCACGGCGATCATGGTCGGCTCCTCGGTACGCGGACACCAGCCCGATGCGGGCGGTGCGAATGACGATGACGACGGGCGGTGCTGCGGACGGTGGTACTGGCGAAACAGTGGTGCGGACGGTGGTGCTGGCGGACGGTGGTGCGGCGGAGCTGGTGCGGCCCGACCCGTCGATCGGACCGACGCGCGTGAGGATACCCGGCGGCGGGCGGCGGGCTGGACCGCCGAGCCGGCCACCTGGGGAACCGCCCTGGCGGTCCGGGTAACCTCATCGCTGTGTACCGGTTCCTGCTCACGCCCCGCTGGCTGGGCATTCTGGCCCTGACCCTGGCTGCGGCCGTGGTGATGGTGCTGCTCGGCAACTGGCAGCTCAGTCGCTACCAGGAGCGGGCGGCGATCAACGAGCGGATCGACACCACCGCGAAGGTGCCGCCGGTGCCGGTGGGCCAGGTCCTGCCCGCCCCCGCCGGTACGGCCGGTACGACGGGTCAGGCACCCCCGGCCGAGGCTGCCTGGACCCGGGTCACCATCACCGGGCGGTACGACGACACGAACGTGATCCTGATCCGCAGCCGTACGGTCGAGAGCAAGGTCGGATTCGAGGTGCTCACCCCGTTGCTCCTCGCCGACGGCAGCGCCGTCCTGGTGGACCGGGGATGGATCCCACCGGCTTCCGGCGGCAGTGCGCTGGCCCGGCCCGAGGTGCCGGCCGCCCCGTCCGGCGAGGTGACCGTGGTCGGCCGGGTACACCTGTCGGAGAGCAAGCCCGACGCCGTCGTCCGTCGCGACGGCCGGATCGAGACCCGTCGGGTCGCCGTACCTGTCCTGGCGCGTGAGCTGCCGTACCCGATCTACCACGGGTACCTGCTGCTGGACGAGCAGACACCGGCCGCCGACCCGGTCTTCTCGGCGATACCGATCCGGCACGAGAACGACTGGCAGAACGGCGGGTACGTCGTCCAGTGGTGGCTGTTCGCGGTCCTGGCCCTGGTCGGGTTCGGCTGGGCGGCCCGCCGGGAGGCACACGGCGGCCCCGGCAACAACGGCGGCGACCGCGACCGGGCAGGTCAGGACCGACTGGGCCAGGACCGGCTGGGCGGTCAGGACCGGCTGAGTGGTCAGGACCGGCTGGGCGAGCCGGCTCCCACTCCTCGCCCCTGAGCACGCCGGTTCGGCGTTGTTCGCTCCCCCGTTCAGTCTGATCCGGACGCCGGGCGCATACCTACCGATGTCGTGGCACGCCGGCCCGGGTTAGGGTCTGCGGAACGCGTGCTGACCCTGGGGAGGAGCCCGGCATGAGCGTGGACCCGAGCGGGTCGTCGGAAGTTCCACCGCCCACGGATCCGTGGCCGACCGACGCCTCGGTCTCGCCGGCATATCCGCCGACCGCACCCCTACCGCCGACCCCGCCGGCTCCGCCGTCCTCGTACCCGGGGACCGGCGACCCGTACGCCGCAGCGGCACCGCACCATCCGGTCCCGACGCAGGCGTACCCGGTCCCGACGCAGGCGTACCCGGTGCCGGGCCAGCCGTACCCGGGTGGTGGGCAGCCGGTCAGCGGCCTGCCGTGGCGACCGGCGGCCGGACCGGAACCAGTCATCGCGCAGATCGGTGAGATCGCGGTGACGTCGTCCACTGTGCGCACGCCGAGCGGCGAGATCCCCCTGGCCGGTACCCAGTGGCACGTCGCGGACTACTGGCAGAGCGAGCAGAAGACACCGACCTGGGCGATCGTCGTGGCGGTCCTCGGCTTCTGCGTACTGACGGTGTTCAGCCTGCTGTTCCTGTTGATCAAGGAGACCATCCACCGTGGCACGGTGCAGGTGACCGTGACCAACGGACCGAGGCAGTACGTCGCCCGGATCCCCGTCACCAGCGAACCGCAGGTGCAGCAGATCCACCAGCAGGTCAACTACGTGAGGTCGCTGGCCGCAATCTGAACGTACCGACCGTCAGGCGGGATGCCGACCGGCGTGGATGGCCCGTACGGTCTCGATGGTGTCCGCCTCCGCGGCGGTCTTGTCCTCGCGGTAGCGCAGCACCCGCGCGAAGCGCAGCGCCACCCCGCCCGGATAGCGCGGGCTGCTCTGCACCCCGTCGAACGCGATCTCCACCACCTGCTCGGGCCGGACCCGGACCACCCAGTCGCCCCGGTCCACCGCCAACTCCTGGAACCGCTCCGTCTGCCAGCGCAGCAACTCGTCGGTGAGCCCCTTGAACGTCTTGCCGAGCATCACGAAGCCGCCGCTGTCCGGATCGCGCGCACCGAGGTGCAGATTCGACAACCAGCCCTTGCGCCGGCCGCTGCCCCACTCCACGGCAAGCACCACGAGGTCGAGCGTGTGCCTCGGCTTCACCTTCACCCAGGCGGAGCCCCGCCGCCCGGCGTCGTACGGCGCGTTCGGGTCCTTGACCACGATGCCCTCGTGGCCGGCGTCGACCGCGTCGGCGAACGCCGTGGCGGCCTGCTCCGCCGTCTCAATCGTGATCCGCTCGACGAGTTGGGCCGGCGTGAGGATGCCGGCGAGCGCGTCCCAGCGCCGATGTCCGGGCGCGTCGAGCAGGTCGACGCCGTCGAGGTGGAGCAGGTCGAAGAAGTACGGGGTCAGCACCGTCGCACCACTCGTGCTGGCCGCCGCGAGCACCGACGGCGCGGCGGCCACCGGTCGGTCCGGCCCGGGGATCGTCGCGGGTGCCGTTCCGGAGGTGCCGATCCGGGGTATCTCGGAGATGTCCACCGGCGCCCCGCCCGACGTACGTGCCGAACCGGCTTCGGGCGATTCGACCGGCTCGGCGCCGAAGCTGCGGGTCCCGCCCTCGTGCGCGCCGGCCGACTCCGCCAGGACGGCCCGCCGGGCGCCTCTGGTGGCGGCCCGGCTGGCGGTCTCCTGGAACGGTCGTGGCCGCCCCGAGGCGTCGAGCGCGATCGCCTCACCGTCGAGCACCAGCTCGCGGGCCGGCAGGGCGCGTACCGCGGCGACCACTTCGGGAACCCGGGAGGTGATCTCGTCGAGGCTGCGGGTGAAGACCGCGATGTCGTTACCCGAGCGGTGCACCTGGATGCGGATCCCGTCGAGTTTGACGTCGACCACCGCCGGCAACCCGACCGAGGTGAGGGCGTCGTCGACCGAGGCCGCGCTCTGGGCGAGCATCGGGGAGAGGGGCCGACCCACCTCCAACGCGAACTCGGCCAGCGCTCCGGCGCCGCCGGTGAGCGCGGCGACCGCCACGGTCTTCAGGTCGCCGGCCAGCAGCAGAGCCCGGCGAACCATGGGAAGCGGGACCCCGGCCGCCTGGGCGATCGCCTCGGCCAGCAGGCCGGCCTGCGCGCCCTGGCGGACTTCCCCGCTGAACAGGCCGAGCAGCATCCGGCGCTCGTCGGCGGTGGCGGCACCGAACAGGGCGGCCAGCAGCTCACGGCGGCGGGACTGGGAACCCGGCCCACGGACCTCGGCGAGCCCGGCGATGGCGGCGTCGACGCCGGCCACGGTCAGCGAGGGCTGCTCAGCCACCGGCGGCAACTCGCGGAGGCTGGCGTAGCCGACGCCGGTCTGCCGCTGCCGCACCTCCCCGGCGAGGTACGCCGAGCCGGCCGCGATCTCGTCGGGCCCGAGATTCCGTAACGCCCCGGCGAGCAGCTCGACCTTGGCACGCCGGCCGGAGGTCGCGGCGACGGCGGCGGAGGTGGCTGCCAGGTCAACGAAGCGCACGGCTCCATCCTGGCAGCACCTACCGACAACTTCCGGCCGCTCCGGCATCGCGGGCCGGTCCGGAAGAGGTCAGGCGGGAACCGCCTCCTCGATGCGTAGGCCACGGGCGCGTACGCCGTCGGCCACCCGGGCAAGGGCGGCATCGAGCGCACAGAGAACGGTGGAAAGCTCGCCGAGCTGGTCCCGGAGCGCATCCTCGGACCACGCGGAGACGTCGACGTCCCGCAGCGCACTGACCGCGGCATCAAGCCGCGCGATCGCCTCGTTCGTACTCATGTGCTAAATCCTAGCGGCTCGACGGTCCGGCCGGGCGCTTTCTCCACTTTCCCCCCACGGATCCCCGAAGCATGAGAAGTTCGGCTATCCCCGACCGGGGTCGTGACCGGTATCAGCCGATCACGACCCCGGCACGTCAGCCCGGCCGTACCCGGGTCAGTCGGCGGCAGCCGTTTCGGCAACCTCCGCCACCTTGGCGAGCAGCAGCGCCTCGGCCAGGCAGACCCGGGCGAACTCCCCCAGGTGCAGGCTCTCGTTCGGGCCGTGCGCCCGCGCGTACGGATCCTCGACCCCGGTCACCAGGATCGCCGCCTTCGGGAACATCTGCCGGAAGGTGTCGATGAACGGGATCGACCCGCCGACCCCGATGTCCACCGGATCGACGCCGTCCCAGGCGGTCCGGAAGGCGGCCCGCGCGGCGTCGTACATCGGCCCCGTCGCGTCGATCACGCACGGCTCACCGTCGTGCTCCAGCGTCACCGTCACCGAGGCACCGAACGGCGCGTTCCGACGCAGGTGCTCGGTCAGCGCGGCGTACGCCTTCGCGGCCTCGTCGCCCGGCGCCAGCCGTACGCTCAGTTTCGCCTTCGCGGCCGGCACCAACGCGTTCGGCGCCTCGCCGGTGGCCGGCGCGTCCAGCCCGATCACCGAGATCGCCGGCTTGTTCCAGAAGCGGTCGGTCAGCCGACCGGTGCCGATGAACGACACACCGTCGAGCATCCCGGCCTCGGCCCGCAGCCGGTCCTCCGGATAGTCCACGGAGGCGCCCTCCGCACCGACCAGTCCCGCTACCGCGACGTCGCCGGCGTCGTCGTGCAGGGTGGCGAGGAGCCGGCAGAGCGTGGTCAGCGCGTCCGGTACGGCGCCGCCGAACATCCCGCTGTGCACCGCCTGCGACAGGGTACGGACCTCCACGAAGCAGTTGACGACGCCGCGCAGCGAGGTTGTCAGCGCCGGTACGCCGATGTCCCAGTTCATCGAGTCGGCGATCACGATCACGTCGGCCGCGATCTCTTCCCGGTGCTCCTTGAGCAGCCGCTCCAGGGAGTCGGAGCCGTACTCCTCCTCGCCCTCGACGAACAGCACCACGCCGACCGGTAGCGCGTCACCGAAGGCCCGCAGCGCCGCGACGTGCGCCATCACGCCGGCCTTGTCGTCGGCGGCGCCCCGGCCGTAGAGCCGACCGTCGCGTTCCACCGGCTCGAACGGGTCACTCTGCCAGAGCGAGAGGTCACCGACCGGTTGCACGTCGTGGTGTGCGTACAGCATGACGGTGGGGGCGCCGGGTGGCGCCGGGCGCCGACCGATCACCGCCGGCTGGCCACCGGACCGCACCACCCGCACGTCGAGGGAACACCCGCGCAGCAGTTCGGCGACCGCCTCCGCCGAGCGCTCGACCTGGGAGTGGTCGAAGCCGTCGAAGGCGATGCCGGGGATCCGGACCAGCCGCTCCAGGTCGGCCCGGACGCCGGGCAACTCGCGCTCGATCGCGGCACGCAGTTCGGACTCAGTGCGGATAGTCGTGGTCATGGGAAAGATCGTAGGCGCCGTCGCGGCCGCCAATCGGCCGAGCCCCGCGCCGACAGCCGACGAGGGCGCATCGCCTGACCAGGCGATGGCCGGGCACAAGTAACGTCCGGGCGGGGAGGAGCGCCGAGGGGCCAGCAGCAGCGTTCCGGGCTAGGGCCGGTCGTCGGTAGCGTCCCCGCCGGCCGGGCCGGTCTCGTCGGCCGGTGCCGGGTCGCCCGCCCCCGGCGTACCGCCGTCCGGTCTCGTACCCCGGCGGGTACGACCGGCGGCCCGGGTCGCGGCCTCGCCGGCGGCGTTCATCCACGAGCGGGCCCGGCCGGCACCGCCGCCGGCCCACTCGCCGACGTCGCTGGCCCCGTCGCCGAGCCGGCGCAGCAACCCGACGAGCGGGTCCTGGGAACGACCGAAAGCCTCCCGGTACGACTCCGCGGCCGCCTTGATCTCGGCGGAGACGGACGTCATCGCGTCGTCCTCCCGGCGCGGGTAGTCGCCGCCGAGCAGCCGGGCGTACTCGCCGGAGTCGACCCACCGGCGCGAGTCGGCGGCTCGGGCCACCGGCACCGGATGGGTGCTCCAGGCGGTCATCCGGATCTTGTGCAGGCTGTCCCGCAGGTCGCCGCCGCCGTCGTACTCCGAGGCCTGCTCCAGGAAGGCGGTGGTGTCGATCTGGCTCAGATCGCCGCCGCCGGCCATCTTCATCAGCACCCGCAGCGCCGCCGCTGGATCCTGCCCGGCGAGCAGCCCGGCCCGGTCGCCCGACAGCTCCGCCTTGCGCCACCATTCCAGCATCGCGGCGATGATCGCCCGGAGCGCGATCGCGCCGACCGGCAGCCAGCTCAGGTTGGCCGCCCAGCGGGTGAGGATCGTCAGGATGGTCTTGTAGACCGCGTGGCCGCTGCCCACGTGGCCCAGTTCGTGGCCGAGCAGGAAGCGCAGCTCGTCGTCGTCGAACTGGTTCACGCAGGCCGAACTGATCACGATGAACGGCCGGTCGAGCCCGATCGCCTCGCCGGTCAGCCACGGCGACTGCGTCACGAAGAGTTCCGGCAGTTCGGCCACGTCGAGTGCCGCGCCGGCCTCGGCGTAGAGGCGGTAGACCCGGGGATACTGCCGGTGGTCGACCCGGATGGCGGCGGCCAGGTAGGAGAGCCGGAAGCCCCGCTCGTTCCACATCCCGAAGAACGCCTTGACTACGTCGTCGAAGCCGCGCAACTCACGCAGCGCGGTGAGCGCACCCCGGTCGGCCGGATGCTCCCAGGCCCGGGAACTGATGCCGGTGAGTACGACCCGCCGCCGAGCCGGAGTGCCGCCCGTACCGCCTGTCGTCATGGTGCGCCCCCGCTCGCGGTACGTCGGCCTGTCCTGCCGATCGTGCCCCAGTCGCCCGGATACGTCCATGGGCCGGCGTCGGTCAACTCTTCCCGCCGAGCCGGACGAACCGGCCGGACCCGTCCTTTGCCGGGGCGGCGGCGCCGTCCACCACCAGGTCGGCCCGCTCGGCGGTACGGTCCGCCGCGAAGTGCACCCGCTCGGCGCGCCGCCACACGGTGAGCTGGGGCAGTATTGCGGCGCCGTCCCGGGCGAGCGTACGGCTCCGCCGCAGCCCCGCCGGAGCGGTCACGAAGACGGCGAAGGTCAGTTCGGCGGCGATGGCGGCCCGGGCGCTGGACACCCCTTCGAGGATCACCACCGGGGCGGGCGGGACCGGAATCCACTCCTCGGTGAAGCCGCCGGCCGCCCAGTCGTACCGGCGGTAGCGCCCCGGCCGACCGGCACGGAGCGGGCCGAGCACCCACTCGTCCAGTCGGGGCCAGAAGCTGAACTGGTCCGCCCAGCCGTCGAGCAGGTCGTCGGTGTTCACCACCGGTGTCCCGGGCAGCGCCGCCGCCAGCCGTCCGGCGAAGCTGCTCTTGCCGGCGCCGCTCGGCCCGTCCACCGCGACCAGCCGGGTACGCCCCAGCCGGGCGGCCCGGCCCAGAATCCGCGCGGCCAGGTCCGGGTACGACTCGACCACGTCCGGCATCTGCCCGACCCTACTGCCCGACCTTCCCGAGCAGGGAGACAATGGCCCGGTGGAAGATCAAAATCGGGGCGTGGCGGCACTGCTGGCCCACGCCCGCGCGGGGGTACGTCGGTTGACCCCGGAGGAGACGGTGACGGCGACCCGACGCGGGGCGCTGCTGGTGGACACCCGGACCGATCCGCAGCGCGCGGAGCAGGGTGAGCTGCCCGGGGCGCTGGTGATCGACCGTACCGTGCTCGAATGGCGGCTCGACCCGGCGAGCGCGGCCCGGATCCCGGAGGCGGTCGACTACGACGTGGAGATCGTCGTGGTGTGCCGGCAGGGCTACAGCTCCAGCCTGGCGGCGGCCAGCCTGCGTGCCCTGGGCCTGTGGCGGGCGACGGATCTGATCGGCGGCTTCGAGGCCTGGCGGCGGGCCGGACTGCCGTGCGCTGACGGGCCCGCCGACGTACGGCGCTAACCCGACGCGGGGCGGGTGGTGGCCAGCGTCGACGGCCGCGTACGCGGCGGCGATTCACCCGACGGCGGCACTCCGCTCGACGGCGGCACTCCGCTCGACGGCGGTGCTCCGGGTGGCACGAAGGGCAGCCCGGCGGGTGGGCCCCGCTCGATGAGCCGCCACAGCGCGTCGGTGTCCAGGTGTTCCTCCACCAGGTCACCGATGAGGTCCAGGGTGCGTTCCCGGGCGGCGGCGAACGAGGTGTCCGGGGCAACCTGGAAGCCGTGCCGGCCGGCCAGCCGGGCCGCCTCGGTGAGGAACCTGCGCCGGAAGTCGTCCGAGGAGAACGCGCCGTGCCAGTGCGTACCGAAGAGATGCCCGACTGCGGCGCCCTCCACCCGGCCGTCGGCGGCGCGGATCAGGGGTGGCAGCGCCGGGTCGGCGTCGGAGACGTACCCGTGGTGGATCTCGTAGCCGCGCACCGGCACCGAGCCGAATGCCGCGCCCACCGAGCGGGTCACGGTCTTGGCGGCGCCAAAGGTGATCTCGATGGGCAGGAGTCCGAGCCCGGCGACCCGACCGCGTCCGCTCTCCACCTCGTCGTCGATGCTCCGGGCGAGCATCTGGAAGCCGCCGCAGATGCCGAGCAGCGGCCGTCCGGCGGCGGCGTGCGCGTGTACGACGTCAGCCAGTCCGGTACGCCGCAGCCACTCCAGGTCGTCGACGGTCGACTTGGTCCCGGGCAGTACGACGAGGTCGGCGGCGGCCACCTCGGCCGGCTCGACGGTCAGCCGGACCCGTACGCCCGGTTCGGTGGCCAGTGCCTCGACGTCGGTGGCATTGGAGATCCGGGGTAGCCGGACGACCGCCACGTCCAGCCACTGCGCGCCGACGGGTGCCGCCGGTCGGCCCAGTACCCGGCCGTAGGCGAGCGAGTCCTCGGCGTCCAGCCACAGGTCGACCTCCCACGGCAGCACCCCGTACGTCGGCCGCCCGGTCACCTGGGTCAGCATGTCGAGCCCGGGTCGGAGCAGTCCCAGGTCCCCCCGGAACTTGTTGATCACGAAGCCCGCGACGAGATCCTGGTCGGCGGCGTCCAGCAGCGCCACCGTGCCGAACATCGACGCGAAGACACCGCCCCGGTCGATGTCACCGACCACGATCGTCGGCAGTCCGGCGTGCCGGGCCAGCCCCATGTTGGTGTAGTCGCTGTCCCGCAGATTGATCTCGGTGGGGCTGCCCGCCCCCTCGCAGATGACGACGTCGTACTCGGCGCGCAGTTCGGCGAGCGCCTCGAAGGCGGTCGCGGCGAGTCGGGGTCGGAGGCTGCGGAAATTGCCGGCGGTGACCGTGTCGACGGCCTGGCCGAGCAGGACCACCTGACTGGACCGGTCGCTGCCGGGCTTGAGCAGCACCGGATTGAACCGCAGGTCCGGGGGGAGTCCGCAGGCGGCGGCCTGCATCGCCTGCGCCCGGCCGATCTCGCCGCCCCGGCCGTCCGGCCCGATCACCACCGCCGAGTTGTTGGACATGTTCTGTGCCTTGAACGGGGCCACGCTGACGCCCTGGCGGTGCAGCCAGCGACAGATGCCGGCGGTGAGCACGCTCTTGCCCGCGTCCGAGGTGGTGCCGGCCACCAGCAGCCCCCCACCCACCGGACTTGACCGACCACCGCTCACCGGGCTGGCCGCAACCGCGTGGCGATCCAGCGGACGCAGGCGCGCCGGGGTCGGCTGCTCGCCGCGTACGCCACCGTGACGCCGAGGGCGGCGAGCCCGACCGTGCCGGAGAGTCGGGCGGCCCGACTGATGTGCCGGGCCTCCGGCCGGGGTCCGTCACCGAGGAACGGCCGTACCTCCGAGCGTCCGAAGTAGACGTTACGGCCACCGAGCCGGACACCGAGGGCACCTGCCATCGCCGCCTCACACTGGCCGGCGTTCGGACTCGGGTGATCATCCCGGTCCCGCCGCCAGACGTGCCAGGCCCGACTCCGGTCGCCCCGGACCAGCGGCGCGGCGGCGACGGTGAGCAGTCCGGTCAGCCGGGACGGCAGCAGGTTGAGCAGGTCGTCGAGGCGCGCGGCGGCGGTGCCGAACCGGGCGTACCGGTCCGACCGGTGTCCGACCATCGCGTCCAGCGTGTTGGCCGCCCGGTAGCCGAGCAGGCCGGGCAGTCCGGCCACGGCGCCCCAGACCAGCGGCGCGACCACCGCGTCGGAGGTGTTCTCCGCGACGGACTCCACGGTGGCGCGGGCGAGTTCGGCCTCGTCCAGCGCCGACGGGTCCCGGCCGCACAGGTGCCCCAGCCGGCGTCGTGCGGCCGGCAGGTCGTCCCGGCGCAGTGCCCGACCCATCGTCTCCGCCTCCCGGCGCAGCGTGCGGCCGCCGAGCACGGTCCAGGTCCCGGCCGCGACCAGCACCGCGCGGGCCAGGGGCCGGTCCCGGGTCGCGGCCGCCGCCGCCCCGGCCAGCACCACGGGTACGCCGACCGCCAGCGCCGTGTACGCCACTCCGGCCGACCGCCGTGGCTGGTAGATCCGGCGTTCGAGCGCGCCGGCCAAGGTTCCGAACCCGGCGACGGGATGTCCTCGGCGGGGATCGCCGAGCAACGCGTCCAGGGCGTAGCCGGCGGCCAGCCCGGCCGCGTTGGCCACCCCGCCGCTCAACCAGCTCGACGCTCCGGCGCGACGGCCGGCAGGACCACCGGAACGGCGGGCCCGCACCACGATGTTCTTCGGCCGCACGGCGACCACCTCCCCCATCGGGGGAGCCTAGCCGCGCCCGCCCCGGCACGATCGGCGACATCGGGGTGACCAGGACGTGTCGGCGCTGCGGGCCGGCGGGCGATACGTGCCGGGAGCCGTACCCGGCCGTACCGGATAGGGTCGCCCACGGACCCGCGGGAGCGGGCATACCCAGCCGGGATCCCGCACGACCGGACATCTCGGGACAACCTTACCGATGGGAGGCGTACGTGCTGGCCATCGATGTACCCGTCGGGGAGTGGAGATGACCAGCGGAGCGCCCACCGGAGAGGTCGAATGACCAGCGTCACGACCCTCGCCGAGCCGGTGCCGGCGACGACCCGTACGCCGCTGAGCCGGCTGCCGTCGCTGACCGGCCTGCGCTGGGTGGCCGCGATGCTGGTCTTCGGTTTCCACATCGGGACCATGCAGATCGTCAGCGAGCCCGGCTACAAGGCCGTGATCGACTGGGTCTTCACCCTGGGCCTGTCCGGGGTGCAGTTCTTCTTCATCCTCAGCGGGTTCGTCCTGGTCTGGTCCGCCCGGCCGGACGACACGAAGCGGGCGTTCTGGCGTCGCCGGGCCGCCAAGATCTATCCCAACCACCTGGTCACCTGGGCCGTGGTCATCGCGCTCTGGATCTACTGGGACAACCCGATCAACATCAAGGCGGCCCTGGCCAACCTGTTCCTGGTCCAGGCCTGGCTGCCGATGGACGGCTACTTCTACAGCGTCAACAACGTCAGCTGGTCGCTCGCCTGCGAGATGTTCTTCTACCTCTGCCTGCCGTTCGTCCTGCCGCTGATCCGCCGGATGCGCCCGTGGATGCTGTACGCCGTCGTGATCGGCATGCCGCTGCTCATCGCGTCGATGTGGCCGGTCCAGGAGTTGGTGCCGGAGACCGCCCGCTGGTGGTTCACCCAGATCTTCCCGGTCGTACGCTCCTTCGAGTTCTGGGTCGGGGTGGCCGCCGCCGAACTGCTGTTGCGGGGCAAGTGGCGCGGGCCGGGGCTGCTGCTCTCGACCGGCATCTTCGTCGTGATCTGGGTGGCGTCGATGGAGTGGATCCGCGCCGAACTCTGGACCACCGTGCTGGCCCTCGGGTACATCCTGGTGATCGCCAGTGCGGCGCGGGCCGACGTCACCGGTCGCTGGTCCCCGTGGCGCTCGCGGCCGCTGATCTGGCTCGGCGAGGTGTCCTTCGCCTTCTATCTGGTGCACGTGTTCCTGATCAAGGCCATCCTCCGGTTCGCCGGTCATCCCGGCGGGTTCTCGGGATGGCGGGGACCGGTCGTCACGATCGGCCTCCTGCTGGTCAGTCTGCTCGCCGCCTGGCTGCTGTTCCGGTTCGTCGAGACGCCGATGATGCGCGTTCTCAGTCCCCGGCGGCGCCGCCCGGGCGGCGAGCCCGTCGTCGGTGGCCCCGATCGACATCCGACGCCGACCCCGGCAGCGCCGCACATCGTCCGGCAACGCCGTCCCGGTCGGGCGAGCCAACCTGCCCCGGCGATCGGGCCGGTGGCCGAGGATGCGCCGGACCAGCCGGTCCGCTGACTGAACGGTCATGAACGGGCGGGCCCCGCCGGATTACCGGCGGGGCCCGCTGTCGTGCGGAACCCGGATTGTGCCGGGTGCCTGGCCGTGCTGGTGCGCAGCCTGACTCCCAGGGTCAGTTGCAGACGGTGCCGTTGAGGGTGAAGGGTGCCGGCGCCACCGGCGAGCCGTTCGCGGTGAAACCGAAGCTCACCGCACCGCCGGTCGGGATGCCGGCGTTGTAGTTCTCGTTGGCCACCGTCACCGCCGAACCGGTCTGCTGGAAGACGCCGTTCCAGTGACCCTGGATGAGCTGGCCACTGGGGAAGGTCCAGCCGAGCGACCAGCCATTGACCGCCGGGCCGTCGTTGTAGACGGTGACGCTGGCGCTGAAGCCGGTGCCCCACGAGTCGGTGACGGCGTAGGAGATCCGGCAGTTGGCGGGGATGGCGGTCGCCGGCACGAGGTCACCAAAGTCGTCCCGGGCCGTGGCGAAATCCTGGAAACCGAAGCCGGGCCCGGCGAACCGGGTGGTCGTCCCCGCGGCGAGCACCGTGCCGTCGGCGTTGACCGCGTAGACCGGACCGCCGCTGTCGCCCTGCCGCGCCGCCTGCTCCCCGTTGAGCTGGGTGGCCTCGACCAGTTCCTCCCGGTCGTCGTAGTGGAACTCGACCCGGAGGTCGCAGATCGGGCCGCCGAGCACGCCGGCCGAGGTGACACCGGACTGGCAGAGGAACTGCCCGGGAAACACCTCGGTCCAGCCGACGACCTCGGCGCGAACCTCGTCGCTCACCCCGCCGACGTAGATGTGGTCGCCGGGTGTCGGCGTCGAGATCAGCATCGTGTCGTGATCCGCGTTCCGGTGCGTGACGGAACCGATCGGCGTCCCGGCACCGGTGCTCCACACCTGGCCGAGAGACCCGCAGTGACCGGCGCTGAGCAGGTGGGTGGCGTCGGAGGAGGCGTCGCGGACGCCGAAGCCGGCCGTGCAGTAGGCGCCGCCGCCCGGCGAGATGTACGCCCCACCGTCGTACGGTGCCGAGTCGGCGTTACGCGAGATCGGGGCGAGCCGGTCCCGCTCGACGATCGTGGTGCGGACGCCGGTGGTCGGCAACTTCGGCAGCGCGGCGCCGGCCGTGTCATCGACGGCGACCTCGATGCCGGCACCGTCGGTGCGCAGCGTCACGGCGTGGGCGGCGTCGGCGGGGTCCGCCTCGACCACCGGGGCGAGTTTCGCGGCCGCCTTCTCCAGATCCGCGCGGGAGTAGGTGGACCTGGCCACCTCGACCGGTACGGTCCGGTGGACGGTCGCCACCGCCGCCGCGATGTCGGCGGGCAGCGTGCCCTTCCACCAGAGGGTGACGTGGTCGTCGACCAGGCCGATTCCGGTGTAGCCGGGAGAGGACGTGTCCTCGACGGCGGTCCGGATGACGTTGGCGGCATCGACCAGAGGAATCTGGGCGACCATCCGGTTCAGGGTCTCCGCCGGGATCACATCGACGATCGATTCGGCCCCGGCCGCCGCCCGCTGGGACGGCTCACCGGGTTCCGCGTACGCGGAGGTGGAGAAGGGGCCGATCAGTGCTACCGCACCGACCAGTGCCCCGACGACCACCATACGGGCGGTCGCTTTCCAGATGTGTGTCATGACGCTGAGCCAAGCAACCCCAGGCGCCGGGAAACAGGCAGGATGCCAGGCAGGACCACTCCTGCCGGGCCGGCTGCCGGTGTGGTGGGGAGCATTTCAAGAGGACCCTGTCCGGCGTCGTTGCGGTGGCGTGGCGGCTGCCGCCACGTGTCTAGGGTGGTCTTGTGACGGAGACGGAAGCCACCGGTTACGACGGGCTGTTGTCCCGCCTGGTTCCGGAGATCGAGCTGCGCACATTCCTGCTGGACTGCTTTGCGATCCCCGAGCAGGAACTGTTCGTGAGCCACGAGGACCGGGTCGCCGAGGGGTTGCGGGATGTCCCGCAGGAGTTGGTGTTCGCCGCGTTCTGTACCTACCAGCAGGTCTCCGGACACTTCGCGATGTCCTTCAGCGTCGGGATCGAGGGCCGGTTGGCCGACCGGGTCGGGCGTCGGGAATTCGCCGAACGGATCACCGCCCACTTCGACGCGTACATGTTGTACAGCGACACCGAACCGCAGGGCGTCTGGACGATGACTCTGGCGGACGGTACGCATCTGCTCGCCGGGATGGACGAGGAAGACGGTCTGATCCTGCTCTACTCGGCCACGGCGCCGGTGCCCGGACTGCCTCAGCTCCCGATCGACGAGGAGCTCTCGCAGGTGCGTTGAGCCCGCCGGGGCGATGTCGGGTAGGCGCGGTTGGCGTGGACTCACGGTCCCACATACGATAATGTTCTCGATCGCGAGAATGTTCCCCGTGCTGGGAATGACGAGAGGTGGGACATGCAGGACGTCGAGGTGACGGCCATCGGGTCCGCCCGCCCCGGTAAGGACGCCCTGCGGATCGTCTGGGCCGAGTTGCGTCGCCCGGTGGTGCCGGCGATCGCCGTGTTCGCCGCCGTCCTCGCCTGGGCCCTGCTCGGTGACGCCGAGCGCTGGGACGGGCTGTGGATGGCGACGGTGCTGGTGCACTACAACAACCTGGGACTGCTCTGGCCGCTGGTCCTGGGCGCTGGCGCCTGGCTCGGTCGTCGCTACCGGTCGGGGCGGACCACCGAGCTGGTGGAGTCGACTCCGCGTACCGGCGCCGGGCGGGCGACCCTGGTGGCGGTGCTCCTCGCTGGGCTGCTCGCCACCGGGTGGGTGCTGAGTCTGCTCGACGGGGCGGCCCGCGCGGTGCTGGCCGAGTCGTACCGGCCGGCGAGTTGGTACTGGCCGGTGCTGGTCGGCGCGGTGGGCGTCGCCGCGGCCGGGGTACTCGGCCTCGGGCTCGGCCGGCTGATGCCGTCGCGGCTGACCGCGCCACTACTGGCGCTCGGCGGACTCGTGATGATCATCGGCCCGCAGGTGCTCTGGGAGGAGACCGGGTCCCGTGCGCTGCTGCTGATCCCCGGTTACCTCGGGTCGACGGACGAGTACTCGACGGTGGGCTGGCGCACTGTCGTCGGGCAGGCGATCTGGTTCGTCGCTCTGGCGGCCACCGGCTGGGCCCTGCTCGTCGCCGGTGCCCGCCGGGCGGGACTCCTCGCCGTGCTACCGGCCGTACTCGGTCTGGCCGTCGCCCTGGCCACGTTGCCACCGGCCGATCGCGTGGCGCCGCACCACCCACACGCCGCCGAACTGGTCTGCGCCGACGGGGAGCCACGGGTATGCGTCACCCGGCTCTACGAGCCGATCCTGCCGCAGCTCGTCGACCCGGCCCGTCGCGCACTGACCACACTCGGCCGGCTGCCTGCGCCGCCGACCGCCGTGATCCAGGAAACCGCCGGGTACGGGTCCTTCGTCGAGCAACGTCACGACACCGTCCATTTGAGCCTGACGGTGGCCGGCGACGGGACGATCAGCACCGGTGCCGGCTCGATCGAGGAGGACATCCTCGACGGCGCCGGCACCTGGAAGTGCGGGGCCGCCGACGACGACACCGAAACCTGGGAACGCATCGACGCCGCCCGAACGGTCGCCGGACTCTGGCTGCGGGATGCGGACGTCCCGCCGGAGATCCTGCGGGGCCCGGTCCGGGGACTGGTCGACCGGGCGTTGACCTCCCTGCGGGCGCTGCCCGCGACTGCGCAGGTTGCCCGGGTGGCCGCGATGCGGGACGCCGCCCTCGCGTGCAGGCCGGACCTGTACGACATCCTCACCAATCCCTGATCGCCGCAGCTTGCCTGAACCGCCGGGCCCTTGCAGGACCTCACGGAGCTGCGCCTCGACCGGGTCCTCGTCCAGACGTACGCCAGGCGGCCTCGACGGCCCGGCTGGTAGCGTTCGGTCCATGTCGCGTCGTGCCCTGGCTGTCGGGCTGGTCGCGGCCCTGCTCTGCGGCGGCTGCGGGGAAGACGAGCTGACCAAGCTACGGCTGGGCACGCCGGCGACCCTTCCCGTCGCGGTCCTGCGCGATGCCGACGGCGCCATCTCCATCACTCCGTTCGAGGTGTGGCGGGGTACACCCGATGACCTGATCGGACTCGACGTCCGGCACAACGACGGGACCGAGGAGCTGGCGCCATCGGGGACGCCGTACTACGTGCCGACCACGTTCGGCAACCACAGCCCCGGCATCATGCCCAAGCCTTCGATCCACAGGTGGGTACGCGCCGTCGACACCGACGGAGAGTACGTCGAGCCGCTTGACGACCCGCAGTGGCAACCGGGCAAGGACCCGTGCGAGGGCTTCACCTTCCGTGAGGGTGATTCGGCGGTCGAGGTGCTCGACATCTGCCTTGTCTTCGTCCTACCCGAGGGAGCCGAACTGGACTACCTGAGGACCGCCGCGCCGGGCGAAGAACGGTTCGCCTGGGCCGTACCGCGCAAGGACGCCACGGCCCCGCCCCGCCGTTAGCGGCGCGCCCGATCCGGCATGACACGCCCTAGCCCGGGGTCGGCGCAGAGTTGGGAGGTCAAGGCGGTGCGGGCCCACTCTTCCCACGTGTCCGGTGACCAGTCGCGGTCGCGGACGAAGATCAGGTAGAGCTGCGGGCTGAGCAGGCCGAACAGCAGGTCCGCGGCCATCTCGATGGAGAGGCCAGGACGGGTGTCGGGCTTGCCGGCCAGGGCTTCGGCCGCTGCGTACTGCACGGTGTAGCGCGGGTCGGGGCCGTCCGGCCACTGTGCGGCGATCTCAGGGTCGGTGGCTGCGGCAGCCGCTATCAGCGGCATGATCGGGGCGACCCGGCCCAGAATCTCGCGGGTGCCGTGGACGTGCGCGCGCAATTGCCCGGCTGCGGTGGGCTCGGCGCACGCGGCGCGAAACCACTCACGATCCATGGTGGCGACCGGCTCGGTGTCCCCGGCGATGGACGTGTCGACGACGTCCTTGAACAGCGTGCGCTTGTTGCGGAAGACGAAGTAGACCGTCTGGACGGCCACGCCCGCCCGGTCCGCGACCTCCTGCAGGCTCGTCGCCCCGTAACCCTGCGCGACGAACAGCTCGCGAGCCGCCTGGACGACCTTTTCACGGGTGCGACGTGACCGCTCGGCTCGCTTGTCCGGCCGCTTGACCTTGTCCATATTGCGAGTCTATCTTTAGAGTAGACCACTAGAGTTCAACTCTAAGTTCTTGGGGGAACGATGAACCAGCCCAACGCCACGCAGAAGCCGGAACCGGACCTGGCCTCAACGCAGCGAGACCCGGAGGAGGAGTCCGTCCACCGCGCACTGGAGGGCTACTACCGCACCGGCAAGCCACCGTGGGACACCGGCGTGACGCCGCCCGAGCTGGTCGCCCTGGTAGAGGGACACGGCGCGCTGCCGCCCGGCCGCGCCCTCGAACTCGGCTGCGGCACGGGGACCAACGCCACCTACCTCGCACGGCACGGCTGGGAGGTGGCGGCCGTCGACCTGATCGACAGCGCCGTCGATCAGGCCAGGGAGAAGGCTACGGCGGCGGGAGTGGCGGTACGGCTGCTGCACGGAGACGCCACCCGCCTCGACCAGCTGGACGTGCCGGGCCCCTTCGACCTGTTCTTCGACCTGAGCTGCTACTGCGGGGTCCCGCTACACCGCCGCGACGCCTACGCCGCCGGGCTCACCCATCGCGCCGCTCCCGGAGCACGGTTGCTGATGTTCGGCTACGGCCCCGAGCCGCTCGGCAATCCGATCCCCGAGGTCACGTCGTGGGCGGCAGGCGTCACAGCCGACGAGCTCCGCACCAGGTTCCCTGGCTGGGAACTAATCGACGTCACACCGGGCACCAACTCCGTGCCGACCTTCTGGTTCACGCTGCGCCGCGACGCCTAGCAATCTCCGGTCGCGGGTTTCTGTAACGGTGCGGCAGTTGCGGCCGGGGCTCCAGCGGCTGAACCCCGATTCATCTGAACGGCGAATCCGTGCTGTTCAACCGGCTCGAACACCCTCGCCAAACACCGCGGTGCTTTCGGGAGCTACGAGAACGTGGAGATCACTATGACAACCGGCCACGGCGCCGGTGTCTGGACTGCCCCAGGCCCCGGTCGGCGAGGAACTCTGGCAATGGCGTTGAGCCCTCGGCTCTCCGACCTGCTACGGCCGACGGGCGAGTTCGCTGACGAACGCGCGCCACGCCTCGGGGCCGAACGCGAGCGACGGGCCCTGCTTGTCCTTGCTGTCCCGGACCAGCACCCGGCCGACTCGGTTACCGGCCACCTCGACGCAGGCGCCACCGTTCGAACTGCTGCGACTGGATTTCCGCCAGGTCGGCTCAGCTGTACTCATCGATCACCTTCAGCATGAAGTCACGGGACTGGTCGCGCGGCAGCGCCACCGCACTCAAACTCTCCCACGTTCTTTCCAGGTCGCCTACCTCGTCGACGTCCGAGACGACCCGGCCGCGCAACTGGTCGTCCAGGTAGCCGAGGCGGGAGCCGCCGGGCAGCGTGGCGACGACGAACGCGCCGGCCAGGCCGGCGTGCAGTCCGACGTCGCCGGGGAGGACCCGGAGGTGGACGGTCGATCGGTGTCCGATGTCGACCAGGTGCTCAAGCTGGTCCTTCATGATTGTCGGACCGCCGTACCGCAGCGCGGGCTCGCCGATGATCGCCGCAAGGGTCGGGGGATCGGGCCGTTCCAGCGTGGCGGTCTGCCGGGCCAGCCGACTGGCCGTCATCTCCGCCACCTGCTCCGGGGTGTGCGGCCCGACCGTCAGGATCGCGCGGGCGTAGTCCTCGGTCTGCAACAGGCCGGGAATCACGCTGTGCTCGAACCATTTGAGCAGCGTTGCGCGACGCTCGTTGTCGGTCCACGGGCGCAGCCACGGGGCCTGCGCCTCCTCGCGGGCCTCGGCCGACATGCGCTGGATCTCATCACCGGTTTCGAAGAGGTCGTCAAGGGCTTTCGCCGTGTCAGGCATCGGCACCATCCGGCCGGATTCGAACCCACCAATCGACGACCCGCTGACGTTGACTGCCGCCCCGGCCTGATCCTGTGTCATTCCCCGTTTGGACCGTTCCCGTCGGACCAGCTCCCGAAGATCGTTCACAAATTGCTCCCTGGCTCCGGCTGATTGTGAATTACTGCTAACCATTCCCCTACCACTACTCTCGCAACATCTTCCGTCGCACACCGTGGTCCGTCCAGGGTGGAGGGCAAGCGCACGCGCTCGGATCCCAGCCAAAGAGCGTCTAAGGACGGGCGGGTGCTGCACAGCCGGGGGCGGCGTCGAGGGCAATTGCTCGGCGGCGTCCCCGTTCCATTTCGGCGACGGAGGGACCATGAGACGGATACGTCGAACCAAGCCATGCCACCGCCGGGACTGGCGTCGACTGTGGCGGTACTGCCGTTGTGGGTTCCGATGGCGCTGTCCGGACTCGATCTCAGTCGTGCCGATGCCCTACCCGCCGCAAGCGGGCGCCGTCCGCACCGTGGCGGTCACGCCCGACCCACCACCCCCACCGGCCCGGCCACGATCGACGAACCAGCGGCCGGGCGGGAAGGGTCGCCCCGCTCGCATCTGGCCAACGCTCGTGCCGGCCGGTTCGCCCCTGGACAGACCGCGCGAACGCGGACGTCCCCGCAGACGACAACCGACACCACGCGATGATCGACCAGCGGCCGGACCGCCATCGGCATCGGCATCGGCATCGGCATCGGGCCACATGATGCTTCGCCCGCACGCGCGGTTCCGCGCTCATACGCACATGCGTCCCCTGTTCCTCTGCCGCGCGTGCGGCGCGAACTGGCCATGCTCGCCCGCCCGGCTGGCACTGCTGGTCATCTATCGAGACAACCCGGCAGGGCTGCGGAACTGTCTGACCGACCGGCTGACAATCGCCATCTCCGACCAGCCTCGGATGGATCCCGTCGTGCTGACCACGCGTTTTCTGGGCTGGATACCACCCGACGACTCCTGACCACCTCGGTCACCCGTCCGACCCGCCTCGGTCCGTCACAGCCGGCAGCGTGACGGCCCGAGGCAGGTCCCCACTGCGCCTCAGACGGAGGCCGGTGTCCGGCCACGCCCGCGCCGACCTCGTCCGACACCACTTCCGGTGGCGTCGGGCAGGGCCTCCCGGCCGTCGTCGGGGTCGTCACGGAGCAGAGGATGGCTCCCGTCTGCCACGGGTTCGCCGTCGATCCCCTCGCCTCCGAGGCCCTCGACCCCCGGGCCGCCTTCGACCCGGGGCTGCCCGTCGGGCGAAAGTCCGGTGTCGCGGCCGGGCCCGGACACGTCGCCGCTCGGCAGCGTGTCGAGGTCGATCCGCCCATCCAGGTCGACCCGGCCATCGAAGTCGTCGGCCGGGAGGTACGTCGACGCGTAGCCCGGAGTCGGCTCGTAACCCCGGGCCACCGGCATCGCCAGCCCGCGGTACTCGTCCTCGTCCTCGAACACACGCTCGTCGAGCGACACCGGCGCCTCCTCGACCGGCACGGACTCGGTTGCCTCGCCGTGCACCCGGGCCTCGGTCTCGCCATCCTCGACGGACGAGGTCGACATCGTCGGGCGGTTGCGGGCGAACCGACCCCGACCCCTTGCCAGGTCGTGGCCGACGGCCACCGCCTCCAGTTCGTACATCGTGCGGTGGTTGCCGGCGTCGTCGGTCCAGTCCCGGGTGTACATCCGGCCGACCACGACAACCGGATCTCCGACCATGACCGAGGAGGCCACCCCCTCGGCCAGCTTGCGCCAACAGTTCACCCGGACACGCAGGCTGTTTCCATCGACCCAGCGCCCGCTCTCCCGATCGAGACGGCGGGCGGTCGACGCCACCTTGAAGTTGGCCACCAGAGTGCCGCTCTGGCTGGTACGCCGCCATTCAGGGGCAGTGAGAACATTTCCGACAATAGTTACATGGGTATCAAACATCGTCCCTCCCCAGGGATCCAGGTTGTTCCCGTCCGAGCCGACTCGACCGACAGCGTGGCCGGCCCGCCGCCTCCCGCGCCAGCAACCCGGACCGACCTGTGGACAACTGGGCACCCTGTGGAAAAAGCCCTGATCAAGGATCGATCTGGTATTGCGGAGTAGCGTCAGCAAGGTGGAACCGGACCTGCTCGGGCCGCCGTACGAGCGGCAGACGATTGATCTCGGCCGAGACGATGAAGGCCCGGTACTGGCCACCCTGGTCCGGCGTCGGGCGACCCGGGACAGCGATCGGGCCGTGCTCTACGTACACGGATTCGTCGACTATTTCTTCCAGACCCACCTGGCTGACTTCTTCGTCGAGCAGGGGTGGCACTTCTACGCGCTCGACCTGCGTAAACACGGGCGCAGCCTGCTCCCGCACCAGACGCCGAACTTCTGTGCCGACCTGGCCGAGTACTTCCCCGAACTCGACGCGGCGGCGCGGATCATCCGGGAGACGGACGGCATCCGGACCCTGCTGGTCAACGGACACTCCACCGGCGGCCTGATCACCCCGCTCTGGGCGCACGCCCGCCGGACCGCCGGCATCATCGACGGCCTCTTCCTGAACAGCCCGTTCTTCGACCTGAACCTGCCCTGGCTGGTCCGCCGGCCGATGGTGGCCGCCCTGTGCGGCCTGACCCGGCTGGGCCGCCGGCTGCCGTACCGGGCCATCCCGGTCGGGCTACCCGACGTGTACGGCCGCAGCCTGCACGCCGATCACCAGGGCGAGTGGAGCTACGACCTCGGTTGGAAGCCCGTTGCCGGCTTTCCGATCCGGGCCGGCTGGCTCGCCGCGATCCGACGGGCGCAGCGACAACTGCACGCCGGTCTGGACATCCCGGTGCCGATCCTGGTCAGCTCGTCGAGCCGCAGCTTCCGGGGCCGGAGGTGGCACGATTCGGCGACGGCGGCGGACGCCGTACTCGACGTGGCGCAGATGGCCCGGTGGGCGCCGAAGCTGGGCCGGCACGTCACGCTGATCCGGTTCGACGGCGCCCTGCACGACCTGACCCTCTCCGGCCCGGCCGTACGTCAGCAGGTCTTCACCGAGCTGAGCCGTTGGGTCTCGGCCTACGTCGTTTCGAGCGACGCGCCGGAGTCCGCTCCGGCCAGTCCGTCGTCCCGCCGTCACCCGAGCGCTGCCGGGGCAACCGGTACGGACTCCGCTCCGGCTCGGGCTCCGGCTCCGGCTCGGGCGGCACGACCTCAGGACGCGCCCAACGGGCCCCGCCCGGCTCCCGCGCCGTAGCCGGACCGGTCCAGCGTTCCCGTTCCGGCTCGGGCTCCCGGGGCGTAGCCGGACCGGTCCAGCGTTCCCGTTCCGGCTCGGGCTCCGGATCCCGCTCCCGTGCTGTCCGGGGACCGGCCATCGGCGGACCTGACGCCCGAGAACCTGACGTCCGAGAACCTGACGCCCGGGGACCGGCCATCGGCGGACCTGACGGCCGGGGACCTGGCGTCCGGCCCCCTGTCGCCCAGCGCTCCTGCTCCGGCTCCGGATCCACCTCCGGATCGTCGTAGCGGCTGCGCGGCGGCTCCTCCGGCTCGTTCCACTGCTCCGGATCCCGCCCAGGGCCCGCCCAGCGGTCCTGCGGCGGCTCGGGTTCCGGCGTCGTCCGCCGATACGCCGACCAGGCGCCCTGCCGCCACACCAGCAGGTCGGGACTGAGCAGATTCTGGTCGCCCGCGAAGAAGATCCGGTCAACCGCTCGCCGTACCTTCTCCATGCCCGGCCGCGACTCCGTACCCGTGACGATCACCACGTCCCGGGCCGGTACGCCCACGACCAGTTCGCCCGGTACAGACCGTTGCAGATCCTCCCAGACCTCCGCCGCGAGCAGCACGCTGGACTCCAGCCCGCCGAAGGAGAGCATCGGGGCCGGCGGCTGCCCGTCGATCCGCAGCCGGGGCAGCAGCCGGTAGAGGTTGTCGACCGCCACCTGGCGAAGCTCACGCTGGCCGACGTCGAGCTCGTCGAGATCGTCCCAGGTAACGAGGCGGTTGCCGTACGGCGGACCGAACGAGTAGCCGACGTCGAGATCCTGGGTGAAGTCTTCCAGCACGTGGTCCGCGCCATAGCGGGCGTCGTCGGTCGACACCAGCATCGGTAGAAACATTGTGCTCGTCAACTGCACGCTTCGAAACCTAGTATGTGCAGGCCAGAACGTCACGCCCTGAGCCGATCGTTTGTTACCCGCAACGGTAGCCTGCTGGGCGTACGACCGGTCCCGCGCCCGTAGCTCAGCGGATAGAGCAGCTGCCTTCTAAGCAGTTGGCCGCAGGTTCGAATCCTGCCGGGCGCACCGTACCCCCCTTACGCGGAGGACCCGCCCGCGCTGCCCGCTCGGGGTGATCCATACTTGTCCGGACTCTGGCCGGCCGTGGAGGTAGGAATCGTGAAGCTTGCCGAGGCACTGGCCGACCGCGCCGCCGCCAGCCGCCGGGTGGAGCAGCTCCGGGGGCGCATCGTGAGCAACGCCCGGCACCAGGAGGGCGAGTCACCCGCCGAGGACCCCCAGCAGTTGCTGGCCGAGGTCGGTGAGGCGCTCGACCAGCTCGAATCGTTGATCCGGCGGATCAATCTGACCAACGCGGCGGTGGCGGTCGGCGACGGCACGCTGACCGACGCGCTCGCCCGCCGGGACGTACTGCGACTGCGGCACTCGGTGGTCACGGCGGCGGCGGACGCGGCGGCCGGCACCGACCAACGGGCGATCGTCCGGCAGCTCCGGTCCGAGCTGAAGATGCTTCCCGCGTTGCCGGTGACGGAGCTGCGCGGTCAGGCCGACGTCCTGGCACGGGAGATCCGGGAGCTGGACGTACGGATCCAGCGCACCAACTGGGAGGCGGACCTGCTGGGCTAGCTTCGGCGGTGAAGACGTGGAGCAGGTAGTCGTTACCGGAGGCGTGCACAATCCGAGGTCGGCGGTTTCCGGCCACCTTCTTGGCGCGCGAAGGGCAGCGTGGGGTTCGACTCCCCGACGTACAGTGCAGCCCAGCACAGCGCACAAGTGATCGGGTATCGCGCACGGCACATCACCAACGTGCAGATTCGGTAACGGTGAGGGCGGGGTCGGGGTATCTCCACGTCATCGACGCCGCAGCAGGTCGCGGCAGTGCCACCGGCACGATTTCGCCGAGGGCGCAAGCCGTGCGCTGACAGCGAAAGCGCGCGCCTTCCCGGCGTTCCCGTCACTACGTTGGGCGCATGACTGACCTGCATGTCCCCATGGCACGTGGCGGAAGCCCCTCCCCCAGCTCGCTCGACGACTCGGTCTACAACCGGCTCCTGAAGGAACGCATCGTCTTCCTCGGCAGCGAGGTCACCGACGAGTTGGCGAACCGGATCTGCGCCCAACTGCTCCTGCTCGCCGCCGAGGACTCCGAGCAAGACATCAACCTCTGGATCAACTCCCCGGGCGGCTCGGTCTTCGCCGGCATGGCGATCTACGACACCATGCAGTTCATCGACAACGACGTGTCCACTGTGGCCATGGGGATGGCCGGCTCGATGGGGCAGTTCCTGCTCTGCGCCGGAACACCCGGCAAGCGGTACGCCCTGCCGCACGCCCGGATCATCATGCACCAGCCGTCCGGCGGGATGGGCGGTACGGCGTCCGACATCGCCATCCAGGCCGAGCAGATGCTGCACACCAAGCAGATGCTGCTGGAGATGATCGCTCAGCACACCGGGCAGACGTACGAGCAGATCGTGGCCGATGCCGACCGGGACCGCTGGTTCACCGCGACCGAGGCCAGGGACTACGGCTTCATCGACAAGGTGGTCGCCGGCGCCAGCCAGGTCCCCGAGAACGCCGAGACCGCCGGCTGACGGCGATCGGGACGGCGCCGCCACCACCCCTGACCTGCACCCCGCCCGAACACCGGGACGGCGCCAGCCATACGTAGACGCCCGTGGATCGCACGTGTCAGCATTGATCCACGGATCTGGAGGTGGGCGTGCAGGTTCGGGGCGTGCTCGTGCAGGTGCTCGGTCCGGTGCGCGGCTGGCGCGACGGCCAGGAACTCGACCTCGGTCCGGCCGGGCGACGTGCCGTGCTCGGCCTCCTCGTCCTGGCCCGGGGCCATCCCCTGCCGCGCGCCGAACTCATCGACGCGCTCTGGGGCGACCATCCCCCACCCACCGCGGCGAACATCCTCCAGACGCACGTCAAGCACCTCCGCCGACAGCTCGAACCCGACCGGCGACCACACTCGCCCAGCACCGTGCTGCCGGGCGTGGGCGACGGCTACGCCCTCCGGTTGTCCAGCGAACAGGTCGATCTCGGCAGGTTCCGTACCCTCGTCGGTGCGGCCACCGCCGCGCAGCGCACCGGTGACGTACGGGGCGCCGCCGTCCTCTCCGGTGAGGCGCTCGCACTCTGGCGGGGCAATCCGATGGCCGACGTACCCCTGCTCGCCGACCATCCGAAGGTGCTGGCGCTGACCCGGGAACGCCAGGCGGCACAGGCCCGGTACTGCGACGCGATGCTCGAACTCGGTGCGGGCGCCGAGGTGCTGTCCACAGTGGCCGAAATGGCGGCCGGTCAGCCGTTCGACGAGGAGGCCCAGGCCCGGCTGATCCGGGCGTACCACGCGCTGGGGCAGCGGGCCCAGGCGTTCGCCGCCTACCGCACGGTCCGCCGCCGGCTCGCCGACGAACTCGGGGTCGATCCCGGTCCGGTGCTGGCCGCGGCCCACGCGGCGCTGCTGCACCAACCGGCACCCGACCGGCCGGTCCCGACCGGGACCGAGCCGGATCCGCCGGCCGGCGCCGAGGTCGGCGCCGCCCCGCCGGACCCGGTCCCGGCGCCGACACCGACGGCCGTGCCACGGCAGCTTCCCGCCGACGTGTACGGCTTCACCGGGCGCGAGGCCGAACTCCGGCACCTCGACCAGCTGCTAGCCGTGGAGTACGACCACGAGCCCGCCCCGGCACCGGAGGATCCGACCGATCCACCGTCGACGGTCGCTGCCGCCGCCCCGACACCGGCTCACCGGAGCAGCGATGCGACCCCGGCCCACCGGAGCACGGACGCGCCGCCGCCGGTGGTGATCGTGGCGATCTGCGGTACCGCCGGGGTCGGCAAGACCGCGCTGGCCGTGCACTGGGCCCACCGGCTCCGGGCGCGGTTCCCGGCCGGGCAGCTCTACGTCAACCTGCGCGGCCACGACGACGGGCAACCCATGCCCGCCGGAGACGCCCTGGCCCGGCTGCTCGCCGCGCTCGGCGTACCCAGTGACGAGATCCCGCTCGACCTCGACGAGCGGGCCGCCCGGTACCGGACGGAGTTGACGGACCGGGCGATGCTCGTCGTACTCGACAACGCCGCCTCGGTCGAACAGGTCCGGCCGCTCCTGCCCGGCACCGCGCCGGGGATGGCGCTGGTGACCAGCCGGGACACGCTGGCCGGTCTGGTCGCGCTGCACGGTGCACGCCGGCTCGCCCTGGAACCGCTGCCACCGGCCGACGCCGTCGGGCTGCTCCGGCTCCTGGTCGGTCCCCGCGCCGAGGCCGAGCCGCAGGCCGTCACGGAGCTGGCCGAGCAGTGCGCCCGGCTGCCACTCGCGCTCCGGGTCGCCGCCGAACTCGCCGGCAGCCGGCCGGACGACCTGCTCGCGGATCTGGTCGGAGAGCTGGCCGACCATCGTCGGCGGGTACGGCTGCTGGACACCGGCGGGGATCCGCGCGGGGCGGTCCGTACCGTCTTCTCCTGGTCGTACCGGCATCTCGCGCCGGCCGACGCGGTGCTGTTCCGCCGGCTCGGCCTGCATCCGGGTGCCGACATCGGCACGTACGCCGCCGCGGCGCTCGCCGGCCTGGACGTGACCCGGGCGGAGCGGATACTCGCGGTGCTGGCCAGGGCGCATCTGATCCAGTCGACCGGGCGGTCCCGGTGGGTGATGCACGACCTGCTGCGGGCGTACGCGGCCGAGGTGTGCGGCGCCGAGGATCCGGAGCCGGAACGGGCGGTGGCGCTGACCCGGCTCCTCGACCACTACCTGGCGACCGCCGCGACGGCGATGGACGCGCTCTATCCGGCCGAGCGGCACCACCGGCCCGAGGTTCGCCGACCGGAGGCGGACGAACGGGTGCCGGTCCCGCCGATCGACGACCGTGACGCGGCGCGGAACTGGCTGGACACCGAACGGGCGGCACTGGTGGCGGTCTGCGGGTTCGCGGCGACCCAGGGCTGGCCGGGGCACGTGGTCTCGCTGGCCAACACCCTCTACCGCTATCTGGAGAGCGGCCACCACCTGGACGCGTTGGACATCCACACGCAGGCGCTGCACGCCGCCCGGCGCTCCGGCGACGAGGCAGGACAGGCACACGCCCTGACCAGCCTCGGCGCCGTACACCGGCTGCGCGGGCGGTACGCGGACGCGATCGAACACCACGAACGGGCGCTGGTGATGCACCACCGCGGTGGCGACCGGTACGGCCAGGCGCGGACCCGGTCCAACCTCGGCATCGTGTACGAGCGGCTGGGTCAGCGGGATCCGGCGATCGAGCACCAGCGCGAGGCCCTCGACCTCTACGGGCGACTCGGTGACCGGTACGGCGAGGCCGGCGCGCTGACCAACCTCGGCAACGTCTACAGCGAGTTGGGCCGGTACGACGAGGCGGCGGAACTCCTCAGCCGGTCACTGGACCTGTTCCGGGTGCTCGGTGACCGGGTCGGCGAGGCGATCGGGCTGTGCAACCTCGGCGACGTGCAACGCGAGTTGGGCCGGTACGACGAGGCGGCGGCCACCCTCCGGCGCTCCCTTGGCCTGTTCCGGGAGGCCGGGCACCGCAACGGCGAGGCGACCGCGCTGTCCAACCTGGGCCGGGTGCAGACCGGGCTGGGCCGGTACGACCTCGCCGCCGAGGAGTTGGGGCAGGCGCTGGCCTGGTTCCAGGAGACCGGCCACCGGTACGGGGAGGCGAGCGTCCTCAACAGTCTCGGCGACGCGCTGTACGCCGGCGACCACCTCGCCGAGGCGGGCGTCCGGTACCGGGCGGCGCTGGCGATCGCCGTCGAGACGGGCGACCGCGACGAGCAGGCCCGGGCGCACCTGGGACTCGCCCAGGTGGATCGCGCCGGGACCGCCGCCCCGCCCGGCCCACCCGGCCCGGCGGGTTGGCCGGGGCAGCCGCCGCTGAGCGGTGATTTCGGCTTGTCCGCCCCGGGGCGTCGCCACTAACCTCGCGACGTGCTGATTCGGAGCTTTGCCGAGGCCGACTGGCCCGAGGTGTGGCCGATCGTCCGGGAGGTCGTCCGGGCGGCGGACACGTTCACCTACGACCCACGGATGACCGCCGAGCAGGCACGCGAGATCTGGGTCGAGGCCGGCCCCGGGCTCACGGTCGTCGCGGTCGAGGACGGCCGGGTCTGCGGTACGGCCAAGATGGGCCCGAACCGTCCCGGTCCGGGCGCACACGTCTCGACCGCCAGCTTCATGGTCGCCGCCGACGCCCGGGGCCGGGGCGTGGGCGGCGCGCTGTGCCGGTTCGCGCTGGACTGGGCCGGGTCGCACGGGTACGCGGGCATGCAGTTCAACGCCGTCGCCGAGTCCAACCACCGCGCGGTCGGCCTCTACGAGCGGCTCGGCTTCGAGGTGGTCGGAACGGTTCCGGGTGCCTTCGCACATCCGACCCTGGGCCGGGTGGGCCTGCACGTGATGTACCGGGAACTGGAGAATCTTCGCGGTTGACCTCGGACCGGAGCACCGGGAAGGTGGTCGGATGACGGGTAAGGACGAGGTACGGGACGGCGTACCGCTGACCAACCTCGATCAACCGCTGTTCGACGGTGCCGATGCCACCAAGCGAGACCTGGTGGACTATCTGGACGCGGTCCACGACCGGCTGATCGGTCAACTGCGGGACCGGCCGCTCTCGGTGATCCGGGTGCTCCGGGGCCAGGCGCCGTTCATGCAGAAGAACGTGCCGAAGTACACCCCGGACTGGATATCGACGGTGCCGGTCTGGGCGGAGGCCTCGAAACGCGAGGTGTCGTACGCCCTCTGCAACGACCGGCGCACCCTGCTGTGGTTCGGCAACCAGCGCGCCGTCGAGTACCACCCCACGCTGGCCCAGATCGAGCAGCGGGAACATCCGACCCACCTGGTCCTCGATCTCGATCCGCCGGACTCCGACGCGTTCCCGCTGGTCGTCCGGGCGGCCCACCTCGTCCGTCAGGCCCTGACCGAGGCCGGGTTGACCGGTGTGGTCAAGACCAGCGGGGCGAAGGGCGTGCACATCTTCGTTCCCGTCGACCGGTCGGCGCCGATCGACGACATCGCCGCGGCCACCCGCGCACTCGCGGCCCGGGCGGAACGGCTCGATCCGGCGCTGGCGACCACCGCCTTCATCCGGGAGGACCGGGACGGGAAGGTCTTCCTCGACTCGACCCGGGCCGGCGGCGCGACGGTGGTGTCGACGTACAGCCCACGGATCAGGGCGGGGACGCCGGTGTCCTTCCCGGTGGACTGGGCCGATCTGGACCGGGTCACCCCGGGCGACTTCACCCTGCGTACCGTGCCGGGTCTGCTCGGCGACGGCGATCCGTGGGCCGACCGGATGCCCGCGCCGCAGCGGCTGGACGCCGACCTGATCGAACAGGGGCGGGCGATCCCGATCGCCCGGGTGCAGGCGATGCACGAGGGCAAGCGGCGGGCACGGGCCCGCCGCGAGGCGGCCGGCTGATCCACCGCTCCGCCCCGCTCACTCCGGCAGGTAGTAGGAGCTGACCGCGGGCTGACCGGTGTAGTTGGGTCCGGCGCGGTCGTCGGCACCGACATAGCGGTACGGCAACGCGCCCGTACCCGGTCCGGTCCGGCTGATCCGCCGCCGCCGCGCGTCGACGGTGAAGCCCGCCGCGCGCAGCTGAGCGTTCAGCCGGCGCCCGGCGGGTCGACCGTCGGCCAGCCGTACGGCCCGCAGGTCGAGATCGGCGACGAACCGGCCACCCTCGGCGAGCCAGCCGGCAACCCGGGTCAGCAGGCCGAGCTTGTCACCGACGTAGTGCAGCCCGTGCACGCAGGTGATCAGGTCGAATCGGCGCGTCGGTGCCCAGCCGCCGACCGGGGCGCAGATCAGTTGCGGCGGCGGGCCGGTACGGGGCGGCGGGTCGAAGTAGTCGACCAGGTCCACTCCGACGAGACTCACCCGGTCGCCCAGACCGGCCCGGTGCAGCCGCTCGGCGCTCTGCTGCAGGGCGCGGGCGCTGCCGCAGCACAGGTCGAGCCAGCCGATCGGAATCTCGCCCGCTGCTCCGGAGCCGGCTGGATCGAGTCGGGCGACGAGCCAGTCGAGCGGGTTGAACCCCAACTCCCGGGTGTAGCTGTTGACGCCGTCGAGCTGGCGTTCCCGGTTCATCGCCGAGTTGGCCACCACGGCCGACGACTCCAGCGTCTCGTCGTCGAGCAGTCCTCCCATGTCGCCGTACTCTTCCAGGTGCCCGCGCCCGCCAGCTGGCCCGGTACGACGGTCAGTTCGGGTCCCGGCGCCAGGCGGGGACTTCGGCGTTGGTGACGGCGCGGAGGCAGAACTCGGCGGGGCCGTAGCGGTACCTGCCGAGCCACACCGCGCTGACCAGCAACTGGGCCAGGAAGATCGCGACCGCGATGAGGACGGCGCCCAGCGGCGAGACGTGGCCGATCAGTCCGAAACCCCAGCCGGTGAAGATGATCGCGCAGATCAGTGACTGGCCGAGGTAGTTGCTCAGGGCCATCCGTCCGGCCGGCGCGAGTACGGCGACGAGGCGCTGACCGGACCGGCTGTGGAAGACCTGGAGCAGGGTGGCGATGTAGGCGGCGCCGAGCAGTGGTGCGGTCAGCGCGGTGACGGCCACGGCGAACATGTTCAGCTCGGTGGTGCCGCCGGTGGCGGCCAGCACCAGTCCACCGGTGAGACCGATCGGGTATCCCACGAGTTGCAGGGTCCGCAGGGCCCGGGGGTAGCGGGCGGCGTCGACGAGTACCCGGTGTTTGCCGGCGGCCAGGCCGACCAGGAACGCCGCCATCGCGAGCGGACCCTGGACCACGGCGAGAGCGCCCAGCATCTGCGGCATCGCGCGGAGGTGCTCGGCGATCACCGAGCCGGGGGTGTCCCGCAGGACCTCGGTGGACTGTTGGCCGGCGGCGATCGAAGCCGCCGCGTCCGGGGCGAAGACGCTACCGGAGAGCGCGGACATCAGCAGGAAGGTTGCGACGATCCCGGTCAGCACCCCGGCGGCGATCAGGGCGGTACGGGGGCGGATGCCGCGCACGGCCAGCAGGATCAGCCCGAGTACGGCGTACGTGGTGAGGATGTCGCCGTGGAACAGCAGTACGGCGTGCGCGGCGCCCAGTACGAAGAGGCCAGCCAGCCGGCGCAGGAACCGGGGTACGAAGGCCGCCCCCTGCCGGGCCGCGGAGTCGAACTGCAGCGTGAAGCTGTATCCGAACAGGAACGAGAAGAGCAGGTAGAACTTCATCTCGAACAGCATCGCCACGCCCCAGCGCACAACCTGGTCGAGCCCGCTGGAGAAGGCCGGGTCCTCGATGCCGTGCCACGGATACGCCGTGGCGAAGAAGGCGATGTTGATGATCAGGATGCCGAACAGCGCGAAGCTGCGCAGCGCGTCGACGTCGCCGAGGCGACGGTCGGTGGAAGCGGGCGAGGTGTCGGGAACGGTTGGTCGGACGGCGGCGGAGGCGTGCGCGAAGCTGCTCATGCCGGTGACTATACGAACGTCTTATACATCTGTCTATGACGTTCGTATAAGACGCTTGTATTGGACGTATGTATAGCAGCTGGCTACGATCACCGGATGGGTCACCGGGAACAGCTCCTCGAAGGCGCCAAACGCTGCCTGTACGAGCGCGGGTACGCCCGCACCACCGCGCGGGACATCGTCGCCGCGTCCGGCACCAACCTGGCCTCCATCGGCTACCACTTCGGATCGAAGGACGCCCTGCTCACCGCCGCGATGATCGAGGCCATGGACGAGTGGGGCGACGAGCTCGGGCGGGCCATCGTGGTCGACCCGGGCGCCACTCCGCCGGATCGACTGGCGGCGATCTGGACGGGCGTGGCCGAATCGGTGACCAACCACCGGCCACTGTGGGCCGCGTCGATCGACCTGCTGACCCAGATGGACCACCAGCCGGAGCTGCGGGAACGCCTTGCCGCCGCGATCGAGGCCGGACGGGTCAGCTTCACCTCGCTCGTCCTGGCCGGTGTCGAAGCCCCCGCCGACGCAGGTGGCGGGAACGGCGCCGGCGCCAACGGCAGTGCCGGCAAAACCCCGGCGGACGGCTCGGCGTCGGCGGTCGGCTCGCTGGTGATGGCCGTGATCACCGGCCTGACCGTGCAGTGCCTGCTCGATCCGGAGCGTGCCCCGTCCGGCTCGGACCTGGTCGCGGCGATCCGCACGATCGAGGAAGCTGCCGGGTAGCAGACCCGGCCGCGCCCGTACCCCGGAAAGCGGGCGGCGGGTTGCCGGCGGGGGATCAGCCGCCGGCAACCCGCTCGTCCCTCGCGGCCCGGCCCGTTCCCCGCGAGGGGGTTACTGCTGGCCGCGCCCGGACGTCCCGGGCGGGATCAGGTGAGGGTGCAGTTCGCGCCGTTCAGGGTGAACGAGGAGGGCCGGCCGGTGTTGCCGCTGTGGTTGGCCTGGAAGCCGATCCCGACCGAGGCGTTCGGGCCGATCGTGCCGTTGTAGCTGGCGTTACGGGCCGTCACGGCGCCGCTCGTGGGGCTGTAGGAGGCGTTCCATCCGGAGGTGATGGTCTGCCCGGACGGCAGCGTGAAGGACAGCGTCCAACCGTTGATGGCGCTGGTACCCCGATTCGTGATGGTGATCGCGGCGGTCAGGCCGGAGCTCCAGGCGTTGACGGTGTAGCCGACCGTGCAGCCACCGGCGGCCGGCGGGGTGGTGGTCGGCGGCGGCGGGGTCGTGGTCGGCGGGTTCCCGGTCGGCGGGGTGGTCGGCGGACGCGGGGTGGTGGTCGGCGGGTTCGTCGGAGAGTCGGTGTTCAGCCCGAAGAACCGGATCGCCTCGGCCGCGTTGACCGGCAGGTTGTGCGGTACGCCCTGCATGCTGATCGCCTCGACCGGCGCGGTACCGCCGCTGCCGCCGTAGCGGGTACGGGTGTAGCCGGACTGGGGCGTGTCGGTGAAGGTGGGCGTCTGGCTCAGCCCGTGGACGTTGGTCCACTGCTTGATCTCTTCACCGAAGTTCGGATACCGCAGGGTCTCGTCGTTCGTGCCGTGCCACAACTGCATCCGGGGCCGGCTGCCGCTGTACCCCGGATAGGCCCCCCGGACCAGGTCGCCCCACTGTTGCGCGGTCCGGATCACCTGGCCGTTGGCGCACTCGCTGTTCCAGGTCGAGCCTCCGGTGGTGGCGAAGCAGCTGTGCGGTACGCCCGCGAAGGCGGCACCGGCGGCGAATACGTCGGGATAGTTGCCGAGCAGGACGTTGGTCATCATGGCGCCGGAGGAGACGCCGGTGGCGAAGACCCGCGCCGGGTCGGTGTTGTACCGCTGCTGCACGTAACGGACCATCGACAGGATCGACACCGGGTCGCTGCCGCCGTCGCGGCGCAGCGCCTGCGGCGAGTAGACGTCGAAGCACTGGCCGCTGCGGGTCGCCGAGGGATAGATGACGATGTACCCGTACCGGTCCGCCAGCGAGGCGAACTGGGTGCCGGAATAGAAAGCCGGACCGGTGCCGGTGCAGTAGTGCACCGCTACCAGGATCGCGGGCCGCGCCGCGACCCGGTCCGGCACGTAGAGGTGCATCCGCAGATTGCTGGGGTTGGTGCCGAAGCTGGTCACCTCGGTGAGCGTCGCCGCCGAGGCCGGCGTGGCCACCGTGAGGCCCACCAGGGCCAGGGCCGCCGCGACCCCCGCCGCGCCGAGCACTTGTCCGAGCCGTCTCATTCCGATCCCCTTCCGATTCATCGGTACCCGGCGACGACAGCAGTCGTCGGGCGAGCCGGACACCGAAACATTCCGAAGTATCAATGGAAATATTTCGGCGCGCAATACATAGACGGGTTCTGATTTATCGGCGATCCGGCCAGCCGGGTGGGACTCGCTCCCCGGCACGGGGTTCTCGCAGCTCAAATGGGGACGCCACGGCTGGCGGTCAGCCGTGCCGGCCCGGCGGTGCGGTGCTCTCGCGTACGACGAGTTCGGTGGTCAACTCGATCCGGGGCTGCTCCAACGGCCGACCCTCCGCGAGATCGATGATCATCCGCGCGGCGGTCGCCCCCATCTGCTCCAGCGGCTGCCGCACGGTGGTCATCGGCGGGCCGGACCAACGGGTGAAGGAGAGATCGTCGAAGCCGACCACGCTCAACTCGTCCGGGATCCGTACCCCCGCCCGCCGGGCCGCCTCGTAGACGCCGAACGCCTGGAGGTCGTTGGCCGTGAAGATCGCCGTAGGCGGGTCCGGCAGGTCGAGCAGCTCGCGGCCGTCGGCCAGGCCACCCTCGACGTACAGCCGGCTGATCCGGACCAGGTCGGGATCCACCGGTACGCCGGCCGCGTCCATCGCCGCCCGGTAACCGTCCAACCGGGCCCGGCAGCACGGCCACTGCGTCGGACCACTGAGCATGGCGATCCGCCGGTGGCCGAGGTCGAGCAGATGGCGGGTGGCGGCCAGCCCACCGTTCCAGTTCGTCGCACCGACGGACGGGGTCTGGTGCAGCGGTTCACCGGTCGGATCCACCACGACGAGCGGAATCGACCGGGTGGCGAGCTGCGACTGCTGGGCGACGGTCAGCTCGGAGAAGACCGCGATCACCCCGGTCGGGCGCCGGGTCAGCACCTGCTCGGTCCAGGCCCGGCCCGGCGTCAGCCGACCCTGCATCTCGGTGAGTACGACGGCCAGGTCATGCTCCCGGGCCACCTTCTCCACACCCCGGATGATCTCCAACGCCCAGAGGCTCTCCAGGGCGTGGAAGACCAACTCCAGGATGGCGACCGAACTGGACGCGCCCGGCCGGCGGTACTCGTGCTCCCGGAGGATCTCCTCGACCCGCCTGCGGGTCTCCAGGGCCACCCCCGTCTGCCCGTTGATGACCCGGGAGACCGTCGGCGCGGACACTCCCGCCAGCCGGGCGATCTTGGCAACCGTGAGCACCCGGCCACGCCCGCCGCTCCGGGCGGGCTGCGAATCGGTGCCGGTCATCGCCGCAGCCTACGCGAAACATCGACGACGGTACCGGCCCGGAAACCGTTGTCCGGGGGTCAGCGCCCGGCGTGCTTCCCGCAGCGGCTGTCTCAGCCGTCCCCGCCGCCGGGGCGGCCGAGCCGGTCGAACCACTCCCGGGCCGCCACCACTCCGCCGTCCGTGCCGAGGGCCACCATCAGCGCCACCCGCGCCTTCTCCGGAGCCAGGCCACGCGCCCCGATCGCGCCGACCTTCGCGGCCAGCCCGGCCGGCGCCGGCAGCTCCGACAACCCGACCGGACGGGTACGGCACCGCGAGGCGACCACCACCGGGATGTCCCCATCGGTCAGGTCGCCGATCGCCACGAAGAGGTCGACCGGGACGTTGCCCAGCCCCGTGCCCTCCAGCACGACGCCCCGGGCACCGGCGTCGACGGCGGCGGTGAGCAGCACCGGATTCATCCCCGGGTAGGTCTTGATCAGGGCGACGTCGGACTCCGGTTCGCCGCCCGCCGCCGGGGGCCGGGGCGGCGGCGTACCCAGCATCTCGACCCGGGTACCGACGACCCGGCCGAGTACGCCGTCCGGCGCCGAGGAGAAGGCCCGCACGGTGGTGGCGTCCACCATGCTGACCCAGCGGGCGGCGTGCAGTTCGTCGTCCACACAGACCACGGCACCGGCTCCGGCCAGCGCCGGATCCGCGGCGGCGGCGATGGAGGAGGCCAGGTTGCGGGGGCCGTCGGTGGAGAGTTCGTCCCAGTGCCGGAGCGCACCGGTCAGCACGATCCCGCCCCGGGACGCGGCGGGGCCGGCCATCAGGTCGACGAGGAAGGCCGTCTCCGCCAGGGTGTCGGTGCCGTAGCTGATCACCACACCGTCGTACCCGTCGTCCGAGATCGCGGCACGGGCGCGTCGGCCCAACCCCAGCATCGTCGCCGACGAGACGTCCCAGCCCGGCTCGGCCAGTACGTCCTCGACCACCACCTCGGCGGCGAGCAGGTCCGGGGGAAGAGCGGCGAGCAGCTCCGCGCCGGACGCCACCGCCGCCCGACCCGGGCGGGTCGAGTAGGCGATGGTGTCCTTGGCCGCCAGCAGCAATACACGGCTGACCATCTCTGGCTTCTACTCCGATCTGGGATGGGACCGACCGGCTACGGCAGGTCGGTCAGCAACGGCAGCACGAACAGCAGCAGGAACGTCAACGTCGCCACGATGGCCGGCCCCGGATCAGTCCTCACCGGTCACGCCGGCCCGTTCCTCCAGCCGCTCGATCCGCGCGACGATCGGCTGGACCTCCCGGGCGACGGCGGCGGCCAACATGCTCGCGAGTTCCGTCGGCGTCCCGGCGGCACCGGCCGGCGGCTGGGCCTGTGCCTGGGCCCGCAGGTGAACGTAGCCGGCCAGCGCCGCCGCGACCGCCCGTCGGGTCAGCCGGAGTTCGGCTCCCCGGGACCGGAGCAACTGCCCGGCGACCCCGTCGGGCTCGGCGATCAACCCGAGCAGCAGGTGCTCACAGCCGACGTAGTTGTGGCCGAACGTGGTCGCCTCGGTGACCGCGAGTTCCAGCGCGTTGGCCGCCGGGCCGCTGAAGTGCTGGGACGGGCTGTCGGCGGCGACACCGGGTTCGGCCGCCGGCTGGCCGGCGAGGTCGCCGGCCAGCCGCTCGGTCTCGATCTCCTCCACCCGGAGCACGTGCAGGGCCAGGTTGCCGCCCTCGGCCAGGATGCCGTCGAGCAGGTGTGCCGTGCCGACACCCGCCGACCCGTCCGCCCGGGAACGCTCGATGCCGAGCCGGACCGCCGTCCGGGCTCTCGGCGTGAAGTGCGGCAGCCGGGCGAGCAGGTCGGCATCGTCGAGTTCACCGAGGGCGGTCTCCCGAATGGCGGTCACCCGGCGTACGGCCTGTTCGAGCGCGCGTTGGCAGACCGCCGAGACCGGTACGCCGTAGGCCCGCACCGCCTCGGCCAGCTCGTCGGGCAGATAGACGTTGATCTTTGGCATCACGGTCCTCCACGGCTCGATCCCAGCAGGAATACCTCCACTATAACCCCGCTGGGGTTATTGGGTACCCCCTAGGGCCGATCAGCGCAGGTCCGCCTCGTCGTCGGCCACCGGACCGCCCAGTTCCCCGGTCCCGTACGGGTCGAGGACGCCCAGCACCCGCCGGCCCCAGCGCTCGTGTGCGGCCTGCCGGCTGACCCCCGCCGCCCGCGCGATCAGCTCCCAGGTCACCCCCCAGCGCCGTAGGCCGACGACGCTGGGCAGCGGGTCGACCCCGGCGGACAGGATGATCCGGAAGTGCAGCAGTTGCGCCGCCACCTCACGCTGCCGACCCGCCTCGCCGTCCTGCTCCGCGAGCCACTCTGGACTTCCCGGCACGGGCCGCCCGCCGATCAGCAGGTCGGCCTGCCGACTCGCCTCGTTGACGGCGGCGTCGACGGACGCCGCGACGGCCCCGGCCACGTCGGTGGCGAGCGCGGTCTCCACGAATTGTTCCATGCTTGTCAGGGTAACCTTGACAAAATTCCCCGTCAAGGTTGGCTTGACAGCTCGCCGTCGTACCCAGGAAATTGCCTACCGCCGTCCGCCGGGCCGTGCGCTAAGGTCGTTCCACGGACCGGGGCCGAGCGACGCCGAGCAGCGGAGCGGGCCGCCAGGTTGGTCGAAACGATCGGGAGCGGGCGAATGGCCACGGTAGGGCGGCGAGCTAGCCACGCCGAGCTGGGGAACGAGGACAGCGTCCTCGCCTGACCCCCTCGGCCCAGCTCGGCGTACGCCATTAGGCCCGCCCATCCGTCTACCGCGCGAACGAGCTCTGGACGGACACCGCGAGGACCCGGCACGACCATCGGCCGTGCGGGTTCCGGTGCGCGTTCGCCACCCCGCCCGACAAGGCCAGTGCCATGCGATCTTCCGACATCCGCCGGACCTTCCTCGACTACTTCACCGACCGCGGCCACACCCGTACGCCGTCCAGCCCGCTGATCCCCGATGACCCGGGGCTGCTGCTCACCATCGCCGGGATGAACCAGTTCAAGCCGTACTACCTCGGCGAGCGCCAGCCGCCGCAACCGCGCCTGACCAGCGTGCAGAAGTGTGTCCGTACCTCCGACATCGACAACGTCGGGCGGACCACCCGGCACGCCACCTTCTTCGAGATGCTCGGCAACTTCTCGTTCGACGACTACTTCAAGGCCGACACCATCGCGTACGCCTGGGAGCTGTTCACCCGGCACTATCAGCTCGACCCCGACCGGATCTGGATCACGGTCTTCTCCGACGACGACGAGTCGGTACGACTGTGGCGCCGGATCGGCGTCCCGGAGTCCCGGATCCAGCGACTCGGGATGCGGGACAACTACTGGTCGATGGGCGTACCCGGCCCGTCCGGCCCGTCCTCCGAACTCTGCTACGACCGTGGTCCGAAGTTCGGCCCCGAGGGCGGTCCGGCGGTGAACGACGAGCGGTACGTCGAACTCTGGAACCTGGTGTTCATGCAGCACCTGCGGGGCGAGGGCGACGGCAAGGAGGACTTCCCGATCCTCGGTGACCTGCCCACCCGCAACATCGACACCGGGCTCGGCCTCGACCGGCTCGCCGCGATCCTCCAGGGCGTCGACACGATCTGCGAGACCGACCTGCTCGCGCCGACCCTCGACGTCGCCCAGGAACTCGCCGGACGGCAGTTCCCCGGTCACGACGGCAGCCCGGAGTCGGTGTCCTTCCAGGTCGTCACCGAGCACGCCCGGTCCGCCGCGTTCCTGCTCGCCGACGGCGTACTACCCGGCAACGAGGGGCGTGGCTACGTGCTGCGCCGGCTGCTGCGCCGGGTGGTCCGGCACGCGCGCACCCTCGGCATCGAGACGCCGGTGCTGGCGGCGGTGACCGGCAGCGTGGTGGAGAACCTCGGCGGAACCTGGCCCGAACTCGTCGCCGGACGCGCGCTCATCGAGGCGGTCACCACGCACGAGGAGGAGAGCTTCGGCGGCACCCTGCGCCAGGGCGGGCGCCTGCTCGACGCGGCGATCGGTCGGGTCCGCGGCACCGACACGACCCGGCTGTCCGGCGAGACGGCGTTCGAACTGCACGACACGTACGGCTTCCCGATCGACCTCACCATCGACGCGGCGCGGGCGGCCGGGCTCACCGTCGACGAGGAGCGGTACGCGGTGCTGCTGGACGAACAGCGCCGCCGGGCCAGGGGCGGTGGCCGGGGCCGGACGGCGGACCAGGAACGCCGCCTGGACACCTACCGGCGGTTGCTGACCCGGCACGGGCGTACCGACTTCGCCGGCTACACCGGGACCCTCGTCGAGACCGAACTCCTCGCCGTACTGCGGGACGGCCGGCCGGTGGAGACGGCAGGCGTCGGCGACCGGGTTGAACTGGTACTCGGCCGCAGCCCGTTCTACGCCGAGTCCGGTGGACAGGTGGGCGACCACGGCAGCGTCCGCACCGCCGACGGAACGATCGTCGAGATCACCGACACCCGGTACGGGGTCGACGGTCTCCACGTACACGAGGGTCTGGTGCGGGACGGTGAGGTCCGGCCCGGCCTGCGGGTCGAGGCCGGGGTCGACGGCGAGCGGCGGGCGGCCGTCGCCCGGTCCCACTCGGCCACCCACGTGCTGCACGCCATGCTGCGGCGGGTGCTGGGCGGCCACGCCCGGCAGCAGGGCTCCCTCGTCGCCCCCGGACGGCTGCGGTTCGACTTCGCCCACTTCTCCCCGGTCGACGAATCCGCACTCGACGTCATCGGCACCCTGGTCAACGACTACCTGCTGGACGATCCCGAGGTACGGGTCTGGCAGGCGAGCCGGGCCGAGGCCGAGGCGGCGGGCGCGACCGCCTTCTTCGGCGACCGGTACGGCGAGCAGGTCCGGATCGTCGACATCGGCGACGCCTCCCGGGAGCTGTGCGGTGGCACCCACGTCGGGCACGGTACCCAGGCCGGACCGGTCCGGATCGTCGGCGAATCCTCCGTCGGCGCCGGACTCCGCCGGATCGAGGCGCTCACCGGCCGGGACGCGCTCCGGTACGCCGACACCGAACGGCGGCTGCTCGCCGAGGTCGGTCGGCTCGTCGGTGCCCGACCGGACAACCTGCTCGTCACCCTCGCCCGGCGACTCGACGCGCTGGCCGAGGCGGAGGAGGCGCTACGCCGACACCGCCGGCACGAACTCGACACGATCGCCGGATCGCTGCTCGGACTCCGTCGGGCGGTCGGCACCGGCTGGCTGGTCAGCGCGCTCCGCGACGACCTGACCGGGCCCGAACTGCGGTCGGTCGTGCTCGACGTCCTGGCGCGCTGCCCGGTCGACGAGCCGACGGTCGTCGTACTCGCGGTCGCGGGCGAGGGGAAGGCGCAGCTCGTCGCCGGGCTCAGTTCCGCGTCGCTGAACCGGGGCGGCCGGGCCCGGGACGTACTCGTCGAGGCGGGTCGGGTGATCGGCGGCGGGGCCGGCGGCACCGGCAACCTGGCCAGTGCGGGCGGCCGGCACACCCACCGCATCCACGAGGCCCTGACCCAGGCCGAATCCGCGGCCGGAGAACTCCTGACCCGGCCCTGACGCGGCCACGATCACGTGAAGTCCGGCCGACCGGAGCCGGACTTCACGTGGTCGGTGGACTCCGGGCCGCCGCCCGGGTGGCGTTCAGCGGCGGGCGTGCCGGAGGGTGGTGACCAGGAAGGCGACGCCGAGCAGGGCCAGGGCGAGGGTGCCCACCAGGAGTGGCGCGGGCCCGACGGGGCGGTTGTCGACGCGTACCGCGCCCATGAAGTCGAGCGCGGCGATGCCGTTCAGCACCACGTACCAGAGCGCGAGGTAGCCGGCCTGGAAGAGCCGGTGGGTACGGCTCGACACCCCGGCCGCCAGCGCCAGCGCGGGTACGAAGAGCAGTCCGGCTGCCCACGCCGCCAGCCCGGCGGTGTCCTGGGCGAGCAGCATCCGGAGCATCGGCACGAGCCCGGTCAGCCCGGCGATGGCCACCCCGGCCCCCCATTCCGCCAGCATCCGCCGTCGGGCTCCGGGATAGGCGCCGAGCAGGGCGTCCACCCCGTACTCGTGGCGTTGGGTGCCCAGCCGGGACCAGAGCAGGACCGGCCAGATCCAGGCCAGCGGCAGGACCACCGCCGGTACGGCCGCGATCGGCGCGACCATCCCGGCCGCGCCGAGCAGTGCGGCGCCGAGCCACCACCACCGTGACCCGGACCGGCGCAGTACCCGCACCTCTCCGCCGAGAAGTCGACCGAACCCGCCCACGGCGGCGGGTTCCCGACCGTGGGGCACGTCCCGCGAGGGGGCCAACCAGGACGGCACCGCCGCGACCCTCGACGTCCGGGGCACCGCCACCGCCAGCGGGCCGGGCACACCCACCGCCAGCGGGCCGGCCGCCCCGGCGGCGGGGCGCAGTCGGGTACGCGCCGGATCGAACCGGCCGAACCACAGCACCGGCAGCACCGCTATCCCGGCCGCGACCAGTACCAGCAGCAGTCGCTGCGCGACGAACCCGCCGTCGGGCTCCAGGCCGGACCACTCGAACGTCCGCAGTGGATGGTCGAGGTACATCAGTCCCAGGCTGAACTCCCCGTTCTCCGACCCGGTCCGTGCGGCGGCGAGATCGGCACGCAGGGACCGGGCCACCCACTGCACACCGAGGCCGCCCAGCGGGGCGTCCGGCCCCTGACCGACGATCATCCCGACCATGGCCGCGAAGAACCAGACGATGTTGCCGAAGCCGCCGCGCAGCGGGCGTACCGAGTCGAACAGCAGCGCGATCGCGGCGGTCACCGCCAGCACGGGCACGGCGAGCAGGCCGAACGGCATCAGCAACGCGACCGGGTCCACCGCACGGACCTCGCCCCGGGCGAGCTGCATCACCAGTCCGGTCGCCGCGAGCACTCCCGCCATCGAGGTCAGCACCAGAAAATTGCTGAGGAACTTGCCGAACAGGTAGCCGGAGCCGCGCAGCGGGGTCGCGGCGAGAAGTTGGCCCACGCCGGTGCGCTCGTCCCGGGCGACGGTGCCGCGTACCACGTAGAAGCCGGTGACCGCCAACCAGAGCGCCCCGGCCAGCGCGGTCACCATGCCGACGTAGGCGCTGTTGTAGACGCTCCGGTACTCGCCGGTGTTCACGACCACCCAACGCGCGTCGACCTCCGGCACCGCCAGGTAGCCCAGGCCGACGGCGGCCGCCAGCACCACCGCGTACGCCGGTCGGCGTACCCGCTCCCGGAAGTCGGCCACGGCGATGGCGACCGGTGCACGTACCGTCATCGGGACACCGTCCACGGCGCACCACCGGTCGGCTGGTGGATCGCGTCGAGATAGGCGTCCTCCAGATCGGGCGGCACCACACTGGCACCCGGGCCGGGTGAGTCCGGCGCCAGCACCCGGACCCGTACCCCGGACGGCGTCCGCACCATCCGGCTGACCACGTGCCGCGCCTGGATCCGGGCGACCTCGGCGGGATCGATCAGCAGTTCCCACACCCGTCCCGCACTCGCCCGGAGCAGTTCCTCCGGGCTGCCCCGGCGGCGGATCCGCCCCTGGGCGACGATGGCGATGTCGGCGGCCACCGACTCGACGTCCGAGACGATGTGCGTGGAGAGTACGACCACCCGGTCGGTCGCCAGCTCGCCGAGCAGGTTACGGAACCGCACCCGCTCCTCGGGGTCCAGTCCGGCGGTCGGCTCGTCGACGATCAGCACCCGTGGATCGGCCAGCAGGGTCTGGGCGATGCCGACCCGGCGCAGCATTCCGCCGGAATACTTCCCCAACGGCCGTTTTCCGGCCCCGGTCAGGTTGACCAGCTCCAGCAGCTCGTCGATCCGGGCCCGGCTGGTCCGCGCCGACAGCCCCTTGGCGGCGGCGAGACAGCCCAGGAACTCCCGGGCCGTCAGGTTCGGATAGACCCCGAAGTCCTGCGGCAGGTAGCCGAGACACCGTCGCAGCGGGTCCGGTCGGGCCAGTACGTCGACGCCGTCGAACGTGACCTGCCCGCTGCTCGGCCGGGTCACGGTGGCGGCGATCCGGATCAGCGAGGACTTGCCCGCCCCGTTCGGCCCCAGCAATCCCAGCACGCCGGCGCCGAGTCGCAGCGTCACTCCGTCGACCGCCCGATGGCCGCCCCGGTAGATCTTCACGATGTCGCGCAGTTCGAACACGTCCCCGCTCCCCCATTCTTTCGGCCCCGGTCCGGACCGGCTTCCGGGCTCGGTCCCGGCGATCCGGACCGGGGTCCGGGCTCGGTTCCCGGCCGGACGAGCAGAGCATCGGCACCGGCTGGCGGGCACGGGGTGCAGGCACCGGAATCGGGGTAGGGCTGGGCATACCTCAGGACTATCTCCAGCCGGATGGGCCGGACCCAATGGGCCGGTTAGCGTGGTGACCGTGTCCCGGCGAAACCCTCGTACGCTGCTGGAATCGGTGACCCGACGCCGGTTTCTGCTGACCGGCTGGCCCTGGCGGGCGCTGGCGTACCTGCTGACCACCCCGCCGGTCGCGCTCGCCTGCGCGGTGCCGCTCGGGCTGCTGGGGCTGCCGTGGCTGTTCCTGCTGAGCCGGGGCACCGGGCTGGCCCGGCTGCCACTCGGCGTGCTGGCGTTCCTGCTGCTGCTCGGGGCCGTACTGCTCGGCGGGTTCGGGCCGCTGCTCGCGGTGCCGTTGGGCGGGCTGGAGCGGGCCCGGCTGCGGCTGGTCGACTCCCGCCCGGTCGCCGCCGGACACCGCACGCCGCCCGCCCGGGACCCGTGGTCCTGGTTCCGGACCCGTTACACCGAGCCGGCCACCTGGTTGGCGCTCGGCTACGCCGCCCTGTTGGCGACGGTGCTGCTGGTCCTCTCCGGCGCCGCCCTGGCGCTGCTGCTCCTGGTCGGTGTGCTCATCGCCGCTCCGCTGCTGGTGGTGAGCGGCGAGGGCGCGGTCTCCATCGGCGTTACCCAGGTCGCCACGGTCGGGGAGGCGCTGCCGTACACGCTGCTCGGACTGGTGCTGCTGGTCGTCGTGCCGTACCCGATGGCGTTGCTGGCCGGCACGCACGGCCTGCTGGCCCGGACGCTGCTGGCGGGCGGTACGCACGCGCGGCTGCGCACCGAACTGGTCGAGGTCTCCCGGTCCCGGGCCCGGCTGGTGGACGCCTTCGAGGCCGAGCGCCGCCGGATCGAGCGTGACCTGCACGACGGGGCCCAGCAACGGCTGGTCAGCCTCACCCTGCAACTCGGACTGGCCCGGGTGGAGATCCCCGCCGACTCCCCCGGTGCGGCGGCGGTGGCGGACGCCCACGAGCAGGCCAAGGTGTTCATGATGGAGCTGCGGGAGCTGATCCGGAACATCCATCCGAAGGTGCTCACCGATCGCGGCCTGCCGGCGGCGGTACGCGACCTGGCCGACCAGTCGGCGGTGCCGGTGACCGTCGACGCCGAGTTGCCCGGCCGGCTGCCGAACGCGGTGGAGGCGACGGCGTACTTCGTCGTCGCGGAGGCGCTGACCAACATCGCCAAGCACAGCGGCGGCACCGCCGCGCGGGTCTGGGCACGCCAGCGGGACGACCTGCTGACTCTGGAGGTCCGCGACGACGGGCGGGGCGGCGCCGATCCGGGCCGGGGCACCGGGTTGACCGGGTTGGCGGACCGGGTCGCGGTGATCGACGGCAGAATGCTGTTGTCCAGCCCGCCGGGCGGGCCGACCCTGCTACGCGTGGAGCTGCCGTGCAGCCGCAACGACCCGTGATCCGGGTGGTCCTCGCCGAGGACGGTGTGCTGCTCCGCGAAGGGCTCGTCGGCCTCCTCGGCCGGTTCGGTTTCGAGGTCGTGGCCGCCGTCGGGGACGCCGAAGCCCTCGGCAGGGCGGTCGCCGAACACGCCCCGGACCTGGTGCTGACCGACATCCGGATGCCGCCGGACTTCACCGACGAGGGGCTGCGGGCCGCCGTGGAGCTGCGCCGTGCCCATCCCGGGCTGGCCGTGGTCGCGCTGAGCCAGTACGTCGAGCAGAGCTACGCCGCCGACCTGCTCGACTCGGACGGTGGCCGCCGGGTGGGCTACCTGTTGAAGGACCGGGTGGTCGACGTGCCGGAGTTCGTCGGCGCGCTGCGTCAGGTCGTGGACGGCGGCACGATCGTCGACCCCGAGGTGGTACGCCGGCTGCTCCGCCGGCAGCGGGATCCACTGGCCCGGCTCTCCGCCCGGGAGCGCGAGGTGCTGGCGCTGGTCGCCGAGGGCCGCTCGAACGCCGCCATCGCCCGGGTGCTGGTGGTCTCCGAGGCGGCGGTGGGCAAGCACGTCGGCAACATTCTCGCCAAGCTCGACCTGCCACCGACCGAGGACACCAACCGCCGGGTGCTGGCCGTGCTGGCGTACCTCACCGGCCAGCGCTGACCTGCCGGCGGCGTCGGCTCAGAGCTGGCCGGGGTAGAAGCCGTGCCGGGACAGTGGGCCGATGAGCTGCTGTTCCTCGTAGGCGAAGTGCGACAGCAGGGTGTCGGTGAGCAGGTCGATCGCCTCGGTGATCGGGCCGTAGTCCGTGGGGTTGCGGGCGAGGTGCACGAGCGCGTCGTCGACCCCCTCCAGCACCTCGTGGATCGCCAGGTGTTCCTCGTGCAGCCGGTCCAGCACGGCCGACAGGTCGCGCTGGCTGCGCCGCAGGTGCGGGAAGATCCCCTCGCTCTCCATCGTGTGGTGGTTCGTCAGGGAGCGGCACTGCGCCTGGCAGACCCCGCCGAGGGTCCAGTCGTTGGCCCGGATCGTCATCATGTTGATCTGGCTGCGGGCGTCGCCGAGCTTCGCCGTACCCTCCGTCACCTGCTGGAGGATGTCCCGCACCTGGGCCAGCTCCGCCCGGTAGTGGTCATGTACGTCGACCAGGTGCCGGCCGGCGTACAGGCCGTGCCGGGTGAAGCTGACCTCCGGGGCCGGCTCGGCCGCCATCGGCCGGGTCGCCTCGTCCAGCACGCTCTTCGGGCTGTGCCGCTCGGTCGGGGCGGCGCTCGGCACGATGCCGGTACGCCGGGTCAGCCAGTCGTTCTCGGTGGTCATGTCCTGCCTTTGCGATCTTCCTGGAGGGGTGATCATCCTCCTACCACGGTCTAGGCGAGAATCCGCAGCACCAGGGCGGCGACGGCGAGCAGCAGCAGCGGGAGCGGCGCGTTCACGCCCTTGGCGTCGCCGGCCCGCAGGTGTGCGGCGACGGCCCCGAGGAAGTAGAGGACGACTCCGATCGCGGCGGCGATGCCGAGCGGCGCGAGCCAGATGCCGGCGACGAGCCCGACGGCTCCGGCGATCTCCAGGGCGGCCAGCGGCGGGAACCAGCTCAGCGGCACGTTGGCCCGTTGCAGGCTGGTGGTGATCCGCTCGTCCCGGGTCAGCTTGCCTCGGCCGGACATCAGGAGTACGGCCGCGAGCAGCGCCGCGACGATGATGTACCCGGTGAACATCGGGATCTCCTTCGGGGGTGGAGTGCGAGGGCCCGGCAACGGTACCAGATAGTCGTGAAGCCTCAACTGTTTAATCGTACCGACTATTTGCTACTGGTAGCATCCTGGCATGAGCCGAGGCAGGAGGCGGTCCGGGGAGACCGAGCGAACCGGCTTCCTGCTCGCCCGGCACGGCGGAATCGCCAACGCACGGTTGCGTCAGGCCCTCGGCCTGGCCGGGCTCAGCCCCCGGCACGGGATGACGCTGACCCGGCTCGCCGAGACCGGTTCGATGACCCAGCAGAGCCTGCTCGACATCCTCGGTGTCGACGCCAGCGTCCTGGTCACGCTGCTGAACGAGCTGGAGGACGAGGGCCTCGTCCAACGGCGCCGGGACCCGACGGACCGGCGCCGGCACATCGTCGAAATCACTCCCGCCGGTTCGGCCGCACTGGATAAGGTGGACGCCGCCGTCGACCAGGTCGAGCGCGACCTGTTCACGGCACTCAGCACCGAGCAGGTCGACCAGCTGCACGAACTGCTCACCCGGGTACGCACCTCGGTCAACGACCCGGCGTGCACGGAGGACTGACCACCCCGGGCACCGGATCAGCAGGAGGCGCGCATGGCAAGCTGGCGGAACATCGAGCAGGACGCTCCGGACTTCGCCAAGCGGGTCCAGGAACGGTTCGGGGCCGGCACCAACAAGACCATCGCCACGCTCCGCCGGGACGGATCGCCCCGGATCAGCGCCTCGGAACTCGAGTTCAGCGACGGGGAGATCACCCTCGGCATGATGGGCGGTTCGATGAAGCTGCTCGACGTCCGGCGTGATCCCCGGATCGCCGTACACAGCCCGACTCTCGAGCCGCCCGCGGACGACCCGACAAGCTGGCCGGGGGACGCGAAGCTCGCCGGTACGGTCGTCGCGATCGACCCGCCGGCCGACAGCCCGCACGAGGGCGCCGGGTTCTTCCGGATCGACATCACCGAACTGGTGCTCACCTACGTCGGCACCCCCGCCGACCACCTGGTGATCGAGTCGTGGCATCCCGACTCCGGCTGGCGACGCCGGACCCGCCTCTAGTACTGCTCCCGGCCCCGCAGGTCGGCGGCGATGTCACTCGCCAGCCTGTGGAGATCCTCGCGGAAGGCCGGGTCGGCCACCCCGCCGAGGTCGTATTCGAGGCGGTCGAGCAGCCGCAGTAGGCGACCGACGGCCTCGGAGTCGGCGTCGGGGTCGGCGTCGGCCAACTGCGCCAGGGTGCCCAACAGGCGGTGACCGCCCTCCGCCACCGACAGCGTGCCGTCGATGATCCGGGCACAGACGCAGGCCGTGGCCACCTGGGCGGCGCGGCCCGGTTCCGGCTCCGGGATGCCGACCTCGTCGAGCATGTCGCGGAGCATCCGCTCGGCGGCGTACGGCGCCAGGGAGCGTGTCGACGCGATGGCGAGCGCCACCGTCGCCTCCCCGTCCAGATCGGCCGCCAGCAGGTCACAGGCGAGCATCACCGCCTCGGCGGGGTCGACATCGTCGACGACCAGCTGGGCGTAGGCCAGTTCCGCACGCCGGTGCAGATCGGATCCCCGCTCCACGTTCCACGCTCCCCGTCAGGTGGCGAGATACGTCCCGTGTCCCCGTACGACGAGCGGGCCGTCGAAGACGAGGACCTCGTTGACCAGGCCACCCCTCTGGTTCCGGTAGTTGATGACCACCGTATCGACCCCGACGTAGGTGGCCAGCACCTCGAAGCGCAGATCCGGAAAGCGCCGGAGCCCTTCGGTCCAGTACGCCCGCAGCGCCGCCTTGCCCCGCACCACACCGTCGGAGCCCTCCACGAGCTGGGCCGCGACCGGGGAGGTGAAGACGACGTCGTCGGCATAGTGCGCCAACAGGCTCTCCAGGTCGTGGGCGTTCCAGTCCCTGACCCAGCCGTCGACGAAACCCTGGATGGCTGTGCTGTCCATGCTCCGATCATTCACCTGTCGGTCGCGCTTCGTCGTCCCCCACGGTCGGTGGCCGGACCGGCCGTCGGTCGGGGCCGCCGTCAGTGGCCGGATCGGCGTACCCCAGCGAGCCGCCGGTCCCGGTCCACCTCAGAGTGGGGTACGGCGCACCCCGGTACGTTGGGCTGATGCCGGATTTCCCTGTCATCGCAGTCGATCCCGGGGTCGGCGTCGACGAACGATCCTCCGATCCGGACCGGGGTCTGTCCTATGTGGTGACCGGCGGCGGCCGGGGCATCGGCCGGGCCGTGGTCGAACGTCTCCTCGGCGACACCGGTCACGTCGTGGTGATCGAGCGGGACCCCGCCGCGCTCGGCTGGCTGGCCGACCATCCCGCCGCCCACCGGCTGGTCGGGGTGACCGGCGACGCCGCCGACGAGGCCGTCACCGGGTACGCCGCCGATGCGGCGGGCACCGCTGGGCGGTTCAGCGGCTGGGTCAACAACGCCGCCGTCTTCCGGGACGCCTCGATCCACGACACACCGGCCCGGCAGGTGCTGGACCTGATCGCGGCCAACCTCGACGCGACGGTCGTCGGCTGCGGTACGGCGATCCGCCGTTTCCTCGCCGCCGGAACACCGGGCGCGATCGTCAACGTCTCCTCGCACCAGGCCCAGCGGCCGGTGCCGGGCTGCCTGCCGTACGCGACGGCGAAGGCGGCCATCGAGGGGCTGACCCGGGCACTCGCCGTGGAGTACGGCCGGTACGGCATCCGGGTCAACGCGGTCGCCCTGGGCTCGATCGAGACCGAGCGCTACGCCGACCTCCTGGCTCGGCAGGACCCGGCCGGTGCCGAACGGATCGAACACGACATGCGGCTGCTCCATCCGGTGGGCCGGGCGGGCCGACCCGCCGAGGTGGCCGCCACGATCGCGCACCTGCTCTCCGCCGAGGCGAGCTTCGTCAGCGGAGTCGTCCTGCCGGTGGACGGCGGCCGATCCGCACTGGGCCAGGATCCCGAGGCGTAATGTCCCGCCGGGACCCCGAGGCGGGGTGTCCCGCCGGGGATCGCGAGGCATAGCGTCCCGCCGGGGATCCCTGGGCGTAGTGCACCGCCGGGTCAGCCGGCGCGGGCCGCCCGCCAGCGCCGTACGGGTCGCGACCGCCGGACCGCCTGACTCGGCGTACCGGTCGACGAACCACTCGACGATCCGCCCGGCTTCCGTGCCGACGGCAGCCAGCGTCGTACCTGCGCCGTCCGGCTGGCGGCGGCGAACGCCTCCTCCCGGAGACTGCGGGCCGCAGCGGCGGCGACCTCGGCATCCCGCCACGTCGACCGCTCCCGCTCCGCCGCCACCGCGTGTGCGGCCAGCAGACTGTCCCGGGCCGCCCGGCGGAGCACGATCTCCTGCTCGGCCGGGTGCCGCCGGGGATCCCAGCCGTTGCGGTTCGCCAGCGCGTCGCTCAGTTGCAGCACCGACAGTTCCTGCCGGGTGGCTGCCGCCATCGCCGCGCGGTGCAGGTAGCGCTCCCGGTCGGCGTACTCGGCCGGGGTGCGCGGCGTACGCGGCTCGGGAAGTACCCCGGCGGCGGAGACCCGGCGCGCGGCGGCATCCGCGACCTCGTACGCCTGCCAGGCCGTCTCGGCCTGCTCCTGGGCCGCCACCCACTCGTCACGGCGTCGACGCGCGGTGACGGCCGACCGCTCGGCGGCCACCGTCACCTCCTCGGCATAGCGGTTGAGTTCGGCCGCCCGGACCGCCAGCCGCTCCCGGCGTCCCTCGGCGTCCCGGACCGCCACGTCGTAGCCGGTCCCGGCCTGGCGACCGGTCATCTCCCGGCCCGTGTCGTCCCGCCGTGGGCGCACGACGAGCGCGATACCTCCGGCCAGGGCGAGCCCGACCAGTACGAGCCAGATCGTGGTGGATTGGGGAATGTTGATCAGGGAGCTGTACAGCACCTTCTCCATCAGGAAACCTCACAGGGTGGCCGATGCGAACAGGGTCGACGGATCCGGACCGGACACGGTCAGGCGCGACCGGTCCTCACCCCAGTGGCGGTGCGCGCGGTCCGGTCGCTCGGGCGTACGCGTCGCGGGCCGGCCGCGGTTCCGCCCCGGTGCCGGGCCGGACCTCTGACGCCACCGGCTGCTGGAGCAGGGCGACAGCCACGGCCACGACCGCCGTGGTATCCGCGCTCTCCGTGGCCGGCGACTCGCCAGTGGCGGTAGCCGCCCGGCCGTCGAGCACGGTCGGATCTCCGGAACCCGCCGTCAGGTCCCCGGCGGCGTCGGTCGGCGCTCCGTCCGCCACCGCCGCCCGGTCTGTGGCGGACGCCTGGTCATCCACATCGGACGATGTCGCGGCGACCGCGGCCGCGTCGGACCGGAACTCGGTCGCTCCGGTCGCGCCCGGCAGGCCCGCGCGGGCCGCGCCGCCGCCCAGCAGCAACGCCATCAGCACCAACGCGGTCACGAACCGCACCGACCGGCACGCCACCCACCAGACGGGGCGGACCAGTGCGACGGGAACCACGACACCCAACCTACTCCTGGTCGGCCGGAACCGCTCGGCAAGCCCGACCACCTCCCCCGGCCGCCAGCCCCTGCGCGGCCCGTGCCGTCACCAAGCTCCGCGTCGCCTTTTGACGCCACCAGCCCCCGCGTGGCAGTGCCGTCGGCGGGGACCGGGCGGGCGTGACGCCGCCGGGGACGCGCGGGCATCCCCGGCCACCCGGACGGGCGTCCCCGGCCACCGGGCGGGCGTTACGCCCTCAGCGGAGTCGGCCCCGGGGGCTGGGCAGGCCCGTCGCGGGGCGCCCATGCTGAAGCCATGACGGAGCGGGGAATCGTACTGTGGCTGCCGGGTGGCGGCTGGCGCGGATGGTCGGCCGAGGACGGCTCGGCACTGGCCGGGCACGGACTGACCGTGGTGCAGGGCCGCTACCGACTGACCGACGAGGCCCGGTGGCCGGCACAACTGGCCGACATCCGGGCAGCCGCGCGGGAACCACTGGCACGGGCGCGGGCGGCGGGCCTGCCCTTCCTGGTGGCCGGCGACTCGGCCGGTGGTCACCTGGCGCTCCACCTCGGGCTGCGTGGCGTGGCCGAGCCCGGTGACGTGGACGCCGTACTGGCGTACTGGCCGCCGGTCGATCCACTGGCCGAGGACTGGCTCCTCGCTCTCCCGGCCCGGGCCGGGGACAATCCGTGGGTACCGCTGCTCGGCCACCCGCCGACGGCGGGCGACCCGACGACGGTGGACGCCATCCCGACCACCCACGTCGGCAACCGCGTACCGGTGCTGCTGGTGCACGGCGCCCAGGACGCGGCGGTGCCGGCGAGCCAGAGCGTGGCACTGGCCTCGGCCCTGCTCCGGGCGGGACATCCGGTGCAGGCGCTGGTCACCCACGGCGGTCACGCGCTGCCGTTGGACCGGCCGGACATCCGGGCCGTCACCGCCGCCTTCCTCGACGCCCACCTGCCCGGCTGAGACATCCCCACGGCCGAGCATCGCCCGGCCGAGCATCCGCCCCGGGTGAGACATCCGCCCGGGTGAGACATCCGCCCGGGTGAGACATCCGCCGGGGTGGGCATCCACCGACACCGGCCGCAGGGACGGCCGACGGTCAGCGGACCAGCGCTTCGAGCCGGGGCACCAGGTCCGCCGGGTCGGGCATCGCCGCCATCTCCCGACGTACCTCGTCGGCCGCGACCGCCAGCGCGCGGTCGGTGACCAGCCGGTCCAGCACTGCCGGGGTGATGTCCCGCTCGGCCACGGCGAGCCCGGCACCCCGGGCCGCCACCAGGGCGGCGTTGTGCCGGCGGTCGCCCGGTCCGGGCAGCGCGAGCTGCGGTACGCCGGCGGCCAGCGCGCCGAGCACCGTACCGGCCCCGCCGTGGTGTACCACCCCCGCGCAGTTCGGCAGCGCCGCGTTGATCGGAATCCAGCCGACCGTACGGACGTTGTCCGGCAGCGCCCCTCGACGGAGTACCCGACGGTCGGGGCGGACCAGTACGAACTCGGCGTCCACCCCGGCGGCGGCCCGGACGACGGCCGTCATCACGTCGCCGCCACCCGGCCCGGTGACCGTGCTGCGGCTGACCAGGATCCGGGGCCGGTCGCCGGGCTCGCGCAGCCAGTCCGGCAGCTCCCCGACCCCGCGCAACGGCACCGCGCGCATCGGATCGCCGATCCGCTCACCCACCACGCTGGGCGGGGCGATCGTCAGGGTGGCGGCGTTCGGTCGCAGGTCCCCGATTCCGCTGCGGTGCTGGGCCCGGACCAGCCGCGCGGCCGTGACCCGAACCAGCTCGGCACCGTCGAAGAGCGAGTTCTCGTGCAGCACCGCCGGTACGGCGCGACGGGCGGCGGCGAGCGCTCCGGCCACCGCCAGCGGCTCGTACACGACGAGGTCCGGCTGCCACCGGTCGGCCAGGGTGACCACGCCGTGGGTCAACTGGTCGTTGGCCGCGCCGAAGAGCAGCGCCACGCCCCGCGTACCGGCCCGGCCGGCCAACTCGGCCCGGGCGATCAACGGATGTCGCAGCATGACCCGGCGGGCGATGCGGTCGAACCGGAGCGCCGGGGCGACGTCGGCGACCGGCAGCCCGGTCCGGCGCACGTCGAGCCCGTCGCCGCCGGTGGCGAGCAGCACCTCGTGGCCTGCCGCGCGCAGTGCCTCGGCGAGCGGCACCATCGGGAACACGTGTCCGAGCAACGGCGCTGACGCGAAGAGCACCCGCATACGCTCAGCCTAGTGACCTTCGCGACCTCCGGCGCGCTCCCGCCACCGCGATGAACCCGGCGAGGCCGAGCAGCGACCCGGCCACCTGCGCCGGAACCGCTCCGGCCGGATTTCCGGCCGCGATGGCGAGCAGCGTCGGCAGTGTGCACAGCAGGCCGAGGTCCCATCCGGTGACCACCCGGTGCAGCGGTCCGGTCGGCATCATTCCCATCGGGGTGACCACCGGCGGCAGGTCGTGCCGGACCGCGCCGCGTCGGGCCGCCCGCAGCGCGCCGACGGCCAGCGCCGGCCCGGCCACGGCGCCGAGCAGCAACCAGTGCCCGGCGCCACCGGGCACCCGGCCGGCGACCAGCGCGAGCGAGCCGGCACCCCACGCCGTACCGATGACGACCGGCAGGATCGCCCGCGCGACCAGCAGCCCGCGCCCAGGCAGGCCGAGCAGCCGGGTCAGCGCGGGCAGGTCGCGGTCCCGCCGGGCGTTGTCGGTCACCGCGCCCACCGCGAGGAGTCCGGACAGCAGCCAGGCTCCGGCCAGCAGCGGCCCCGGGCCGATGACCCCGGCCAGCAGCGCGGGCGGCAGCGTCGCGACCGCGACCAGGGCCAGCCGGTCCGGCGACCGGCGCAGGGTCAGGACATCGTGCGCGAGTACGGCGAGCCGGGCCGGCAACCGGGGCAGTCCGGTACGTCCCGGCGAGCGGCGGGCCCATCGGCGCTCCTCGGCGACCCGGGCAGCGGTGCCGAGATCGAGCGTGACGACGCCGGACGAGAGCGTGCCGGCGAAGGCACCACCGTCAGCGAGGCCGGCCAGGCGTACCCGGTCGAGCCGGACGAGCGCGAGGGCGGCGATTCCGGCGGCCAGTGCCCCGGCGGCGATCAGCCAGTCGGTCGAGGCCCCGCCGGCCACCGCCTGCGGCCAGGCCCACGGCCCGGACCAGATTCCGACCACGATCCGGGCCGACGGGTCGAGTACGGCCAGTGCCGCCGCGGCGGCGCCGAGCAGCAGCGCGGACCGGTCGAGCAGCGCGGCCGACCCCTCGGTGAAGGTCTGCGCCAACGTGGCGAGCCCACCGACGAGGAGGCCGCCGATCCCGCCGGTCAGCACGACGAGCAGTCCCATCGGCGCGACCAGGGCCCAGGCCACGAACGCGCCGTGCAGCAGCCCGACGACCGTGGCCAGGCCGAGCACCGCGACCGCGGTGGGCCAGAGCAGGCCGCGCCGGCCGGTCGGACTGGGCAGCAGCCAGGACAGCCGGGCCGGTCCGGCGGCCAGCGGCCCGAACCGGGCTGCCCCGGCGAGGGCGGCGGCGTACCAGAGCAGCCCGAGGGCGAGCAGGGTGCCCGGCGCCGGACGGCCGAGTGGACCCACGGCGAACACGGCGGACATCCTGGGCAGGCTGCCGGCCAGAATCCCCCCACCGACCAGCAGGGCGAGCAGCAGCAGGTACGCCTGCTGGGCGTGGTCACCGGCGCGCGCCCGGCCCCGGGTACGCAGGTAGCCGCGAGCCGGCCCGGCAGAACTGGCGCCGCCCTGCCCGGCCCTAACCATGCCAGTCCGGTACGTCCAGCGGCTGCGCGCCGGCCGCGGCGATGAGCGTGGGGTCGTGGCTGGCCAGTACGACGGCTCCGGCCCGGCGGGCGTACTCGCGCAGCAGGGCGCCAACGGCCGTACGACCGGCCTCGTCGAGGTGGCGTTCGGGCTCGTCGAGCAGCAGCAGTCGACTGGGGCGGGCCAGTACCAGCGCCAGGGCGAGCCGCTGCCGCTGACCGGTGGAGAGCCGGCCCGGGAGCACGGAGGCGAACCGGGCGACGCCGAGCCGGGCGGCCAGCGCACCCGCCTCGAACCAGCCGGGCGGCACCGGACGGTTGACGAGTTGGACGAACTCCAGGTGTTCTCCGGCGGTCAGGTTCGGGTACCAGGCGGCGGTCTCCAGCAGGCTCGCCACCGTACGCCGGAACGCCGGGGACCGCTCGTCGGCCGGTGCGCCCTGGACGAGGATCCGGCCGCCCAGTGGCCGGCTCAGTCCGGCGAGGCAGCGCAGCAGAGTGGACTTGCCGACGCCGTTCGGCCCGGTGACCGCGAGGACGTCCCCGGCGTCCACGGCCAGCCGCAGCCCCCGGATCAGTACCCGGTCGCGGTAGCCGACGTCCAGTTCCTCGGTCCGCAGGATCATTCCGTGCTCCCCGTTTCCCCGCTCGCAACTCGTCGCAGGGTACGCCGGCCATCTAGATTGCTGCACCATCTAGATGGTTGTGCTAGCTTCTTCGCCGTGGATCAGGAACGTCGTGGCCAATGGCTACGCGGAGTGCTGGACCTGTGCGTACTGGCCCTGCTGCAACGCCGGGAGTCGTACGGGTACGAACTGGCCCAGTCGCTGGACGCGGCGGGCATCGGCCCGATCCAGGGCGGGACCCTCTATCCGGTGCTGCTGCGCCTGCAACGCACCGGTCAGGTCACCGCGCAGTGGCGGGAGGGGGCCGCCGGGCCGGCCCGCAAGTACTACCAGATCACCCCGGCCGGCAGCGAGACGCTACGCCGGACCACCGTCGACTGGGACGCCTTCGCCAGCGGTGTGGGGACGGTCCTGCGGGAGGTGCGGACATGATGAATCACGATGGATGGCTTCACGCGCTCACCGGTGAACTGCACCGGCGCGGCCTCGATCCGGAGCTGTCCCGGCACGTGGTCGCCGAGGCGGCCACCCACCTGCGGGACAGTGGCGAGGCGCCGCTGCGGGTCTTCGGCCCGCCCGAGACGTACGCGGCGGCGGTCGCCGAGAGCGTCGGAGTGCCCCGGCCACAGCCCGCGACGGCCTGGTCGCACCCGTCCGCCGGGGCCGCCGGAACCGCCGCGCCGGGTCGGGCCCACGGAACCGCCCGGCCACGCCAGCACCCGCCCGGACCGGTCCGGCTGGACGTACGCGGGATCAGCAAGCGGTACCGTCGGCGTCCGGTGCTGACCGGCGTGGACCTGACCGTACGGGCCGGCGAGATCGCCGCCGTGGTGGGCGCCAACGGCGCGGGGAAGAGCACCTTCCTCCGGATCTGCGCCGGCCTGATCAGCCCCGACCAGGGGCAGGTACGGGTGCACGGCACCCTCGGCTACTGCCCGCAGTCCGGTGGCACCAACGACTACCTCTATCCGGACGAGCACTTCGTGCTGGTCGGGGCGGGACGCGGGCTGCCCCGCGCCACGGCTCGGGCGGCCGGTCGGGAGCACGCGGCGGCGCTGGACTGGGATCCGGCCGGCCGTACCCAGGCCCGGCAGCTGTCCGGCGGCACCCGGCAGAAGCTCAACCTGGTGATGGCCTCCCTCGGCGAGCCGGACGTGCTGCTGCTCGACGAGCCGTACCAGGGCTTCGACCGGGGCACCTATCTGGACTTCTGGCAACAACTCTGGCAGTGGCGCTCGGCCGGCAAGGCGATAGTCGTGGTGACCCACCTGCTCAACCAACTCGACCGGGTCGACAACGTACTCGACCTGACCCCGACCCGGGAGATGTCGGCATGACCGAGCGCAGCGAGGGCATCAGTCAGCTCAGCCAACCAGGTCATGGGGGCGACGAGCGCAGCGAGGAGCAGCCATGACCAAGATCCTCACGGTGGCGGAACTGGCCCTGCGGGAGATCCTGCGCCGCCGCTCGGTACTGGTGATCCTGACCCTGTTGCCGCTGGCCTTCTACTTCAGTCGGCGCGGCGACCATCTCGGCCAGTCGATCCGGTTCGTCTGTCTGGGGATCGGCTGGGCGCTGAGCACCGCCGCCCTGTTCGCCGGCAGTGCCGCCCGGGGCATCGAACCGCGCCTGCGGTTGTCCGGCTACCGGCCGCACCATCTGCATCTCGGCCGGTTGCTCGCGCTCTGGACGATCGGCATCGGGCTCTCCGTGCCGTACTTCGCGCTGATCCGGTTCGACCAGCACGAGGTCCGGTACGGCGCCATCGCGCTGATCATGGTGCTGACCGTCGCCGTCGCCGCGCCGTTCGGGCTGGCCCTGAGCGCCGTCCTGCCCCGCGAACTCGAGGGCACCCTGGTGCTGCTGACCGTGGTCGGGCTACAGATGATCATGGATCCGGCGGGTACCGCGTCCCGGCTGCTCCCGTTCTGGTTCAGCCGGGAGATCGGCACGTACGCGATCGACCACACCGACGACGGGTACCTGACCCGGGGGCTGCTGCACGGCATCGTGCTGACCCTCGCGCTCACCGCGCTGGTGGCGGTGGCCTCCGGCATCCGGTTGCGTCAGCGCTCCCACCTGAGGTTCATGTAAGGAAGGGGCCCTTCCTATCGCTTTTTGTAGATGAAGGGCCCCTTCCTAACACCACGGCCGAGCGTCGTAGAGTCGTTCGGGTGATCTCACTGGAGGCGACCGCGACGGCGTACGCCCAATGGATCACGCCCTCCCTGCCGATCTACGGCAACGACCACGAGCGCGCCGACTTCGCTCCCTGACCGGCCCGGCACTCCTCCGCCACCGGCCCGTCCATCCCATCCCTCGGGAGCGATCCGTCATGTCGTCGACCGTCGACACCTCCGCACTCGTCGTACTGAAAACTCCACAAACCGCCCGGGTCCTGGCTGCCAGCCTGCTCGGGCGGATCCCGCTCGGCGCGGCACCGCTGGCCCTGCTGGTCTTCGCCCGGGAGACCATGACGCTGACCATGGCCGGGCTGCTGGTCGGCGCGTACACCGCCGGGATGGCGTTCGGTCAGCCCATGCTGGCCCGCCTCGCCGACCGCTGGCGCCAGCCGCCGGTGCTGTGGATCGCCGTCGCCGTCTCCACGGCCGGGTTCGCGCTGGTCGCCTCGCCACTGCCCGGTCCGCTGACCGTCTTCGCCGCCGTGCTGGCCGGGATCGGCGCGCCGCCGTTCGAGGCGTGTCTGCGGGTGCTGTGGCGGGACCTGCTGCCCGAGCGGCAGGTGCACACGGCGTACACATTGGACACCGCGACTCAGGAGATCATCTTCGTCGCCGGGCCGGTGCTCACCCTGGGCGCCGTCGCCCTGCTCGGCCCGGCCGGCGGGTTGGCCGCCGCCGCGCTCTGCCAGGCGGTCGGCACGGCCTGGTTCGGCACCGCACCGGCGGTCCGTCGATGGCGCGGTGTTCCGGCGGTACGTCACTGGGCCGGCCCGCTCCAGGCCGGCCCCCTGCGGGTGATCCTCGGCGCGCTGGTGTTGATCGGTGCCGGTGTCGGCAGCGTGGCGGTGGCCGCGACCGGCTACGCCGAGGCGTCCGGCGGGCGGTCCTGGGCCGGCTGGCTGCTGGCCGCGCAGGCGGTCGGGGCGCTCACCGGCGGCCTGCTCTACGTCCGGTCACCCACACTGCGCCGGTACGGCACCCTGCCCCGCGCGGCCGCGATACTGGCCGTCGGCTACCTGCCGCTGCTGTCGACCCCGGAACCGCCGGTCATGCTGGCGCTGATGGCGATCAGCGGACTGGCCCTGCCGCCGCTGCTGACCATCACCTTCGTCGGTATCGACGGTGTCGCGCCGAGCGGTACCGCCGCCGAGGCCTTCGCCTGGGCCGCGACCGCCTTCTCGGTGGGCAGCGCGCTCGGCGCGGCGCTCACCGGTCCGCTGCTCGACGGGACCGGCAACGTGACCGCCGGATTCGTGCTCGCGCCCGGCGCGATCGGGCTGGCCTACGGCATCCTGGCGCTGGCCGCGCGGCGCTCGGCATAGCCCCGTCTCCGGGCCGGCCGGCACACAGACCGGCCGTCCGGGCCGGCACACAGACCGGCCGTCCGGGCCGGCACGCGGACCGGCCGTCCGGGCCGGCACGCGGACCGGCCGTCCGGGCCGGCACGCGGACCGGCCGTCCGGGCCACCGCCCAGACCCGGCGTCCGGTCATTCGAGCGCCATGGCCAGCCGGTCCACGCTCAGCGCGCTGATCAGCAGCCGCTCCTTGCGGTTGCCGATCAGTCGCCGGGTCCAGTCGACGAAACCACCGTCACCGAACTCGATCCGCTCCCCGTGCAGCACCACGGCGATCTTGAAGCACCATCCGGTGTAGTAGCTCCGGCTGCCGGACCGGTCCGGATCGTCGCGTACCACCACCTTCGGCCGGTCGGCCAGGGCGGCGCGGGCCGCCTCGGCGACCGGTGCCGCCGCCGGGTCCAGCACCGTCATCGCGACCTCGATCGTGCTGAACCCGGCGGCCTCCAACGCCGTACAGAGGATGTTCAACTGCTCGCCGCAGTACCGCCGCTCGAAGCCCAGGCTGCCGGTGTCCCGGCCGGCGGTGACCAGGGCCAGGAGGCTGAAGTGGGCAAACCGGCCGGCACCGGCGAACCGCTGCGCCCGGATCACCCGTTGCAGCGTCGCCAGCCGCACCGGCGGCGCGGACCGACCGTCCCGGGCCAGCGACTCCCGGCGCCGGACCGCCGCCTCCAGCGCCAGCCCGTTGGTCGGATCGGCCGCCACCTCGCTGCCCCGGACCGTGGCCAGCACGTTGTTCTGGTTCACCCCGGCGACGGCCGAGTGGGTGCCCAGCGGCGCGACCGGGGCCAGGGCGAGCAACTCGTACGCCTCCGGGATCGCCGACAGCAGCAGGTCCTCGGCCCGGCGCAGTCGGCGGAACCCGGCCTCGGCCGGTGCGACGAACCTGTCCTCGGTGTAGCGGCGCAGCACGTCGGCCGGGGTCAGGAAGCCGGCCCGGGTCCGGAACGCGGCCAGCAGCAGCGTGACCAGATCCGAGCCGGACAGCCGTACGCCCAGGGTGTTGAGGATTTCGGCGCCGCCGGCCTGGCGCAGTACCCGGGCCAGAGCCGCGCCCTCGACCATCTCAGGATCCGCCATCGCATATCGCTATCACGGCGGATCGCCGACCACCAGCGGCATTTCCGTTCCGGAGAACTGCCGGCGCGGGCCTTCGACATCTCCGGCGAGCGTCCGAGGGCGGGCTCAGCCGTGCCGAAGATGCTCCCGGCCCCGGCCGAACGCGTCGGTACGACCCCACCGCCCCGGGATGTCGATCAGCTCGATCCGGCCCAGTTCCTCCGGTATCGCCGGATCGATTGTCAGGTGGTCCTCGTGCGGTCGCAGGCCGAGCAGGGTACGCAGCAGCACCAGCGGCGTACCGGCGGACGAGCAGTACGGGCTGCACGCCCGGGGGTACTGCACCGGGTACCTGGTCCGGGCCCGGTCGTAGCCGGCGAACGCCTCCGGCAGCCGGCCACCGAAGTAGCCCGACGCCTCGATCATCGTCATCGCCAGCCGGGCCGCCTCCTCCTCGAAGCCGTACCGGCGCAGTCCGAGCGCGATGATGGAGTTGTCGAACGGCCAGATCGCCCCGGTGTGGTAGCCGAGCGGGTTGTACCGGGCGTGGTCCCGGCTCAGCGTGCGTACTCCCCAGCCGGAGAAGAGCCGGTTCCCGAGCAGGTGCCCGGCCACCTGCCCAGCGCGGGAGTCGTCGACGATTCCGCTCCACAGTAGATGCCCCATGTTCGAGGCGAGGGTGTCGACCTGGCCGCCCTCGGCGTCGAGCGCGAGCGCGTAGAACTGGCCGTCGTCGACCCAGAAGTCCCGGTTGAACCGGACCCGGAGGTCGGCCGCCTCCTGCCGCAACCGGTCCGCGTACGCCGGGTCGTTCCAGAACGTCCGGGCCAGCCGGGCACCGCGCATCCGCGCGTCGTACGCGTAACCCTGTAGCTCGCAGGTGGCCCGGGGATTGCCGGGCAGCCGACCGTCGGCGTACGAGATCGCGTCCGAGGAGTCCTTCCAGCCCTGGTTGTCCAGCCCGCGCGGGCTGCGCCGCTCGTACCAGAGGTAGCCGTCCCCGGTCAGGTCGCCGTACGTGTCCAGCCAGGCGAGCGCCGACCGGGCCTCGAACTCCAGCATCCGTACCGTATCGACGTCACCGGTCCACCGCTCGTACTCGTCGAGCAGGATCACGAACAGCGCGGTGGTGTCCGCCGCGCCGTAGTACGTCGTGTGCGGCCGTTCCTCGAACCCGCCCAGCTCGCCGTAGCGGATCTCGTGCAGGATCTTGCCGGGCTCCTCGTCGCGGAAGTCGTCGATCCGGCCGCCCTGGAGCAGCGAGAGCACCCACAGCGTGCTGCGGGCGATCTCCGGGAGGAACGGCAGGGTCTGCAACCCGGTGATCATGCTGTGCCGGCCGAACAGCGTCATGTACCAGGGCAGTCCGGTCGCGGTCAGCTTCACCTGGCTGGTCAGCCCGACGTACTGCAATGCGGCCAGGTCGATCAGGCTCCGCTGGTACGAGTCCTCCAGTGCCTCCGAGTCGCAGGTGAGCCTGGGTGCCCTGGCCAGCCAGTCGCCGAGTTCCCGCCGCTTCACGGGCCGGTTCTGGGTGTAGCCGCGCAGGTTCTCCCGGACGTCCCGACCGCCGGCTCCCCGGATGACGCCGATCGCCTGGAGCGTGGTGGACCACTGGCCGTGCGCCCCGAGTTCGATCCGGAAGGTGAGCCCGCCCTCATCGACCTCGGCGGGCTCGCTGGACGAGACGATCGTCTCGGCCACGTGCCGGTTCCGCTGGTAGCAGAGCCGCAGCCGGCCGTCCTCGACCGTCGTCACCGCGCGCCCCCGCCTCGGCCGGGCCTCCCTGGCGTCGAACAGGTCGGCGAAGTCGCAGTCGATCTCCATCCGGATCGTCAGCACCACCGACTCGTCCCGGTGGTTGAGTACGGTCAGCCGCTCCTCGAACGAGCCGCTGAGCGACCGGTGCCGGATCACGGACGTCTTCGCGTCCACATAGTGGGTCGGCTCGCCGGGGACCAGGAAGAACCGCGACTCGAAGTACTGGAGGTCGTCGATGGAGAGCGCATGCAGCCGCTCGCCGTCGAGGGTGAGCACCCACTTGGAGAGCAGGCGGGTGTCCCAGGCGAAGAGTCCGGCCGGATAGTCCGGCGACGGGTCGACGTCGCCACGCGTGTCGCTGAGCATGAACGTGTTGCCGTCCAGGATGCTCACCATCTGCTTCACGGTCGGAACTCCCGCCCTCCGGGCCGTACCCGGTTGTCGGGCCGTACCCGGCCCTGGAGTTCGTTCCGGCGGCGCAGTCGTTCCCGGATCCGGTCCCGTGGGTCCTGGGTGCCCGGCGGCGCCGGAAAGGCCCGCCGGAACATCAGCAGCAGCGGCAGATTCCCCTGCACGGTCACGTCGTTGCGGTTGTACGCCGCGACCACCTGCGCCTCGCCGACCGCCAACCGGTCGAACAGCTCCTGGCCGGTGGCCACCACGCAGTCCGCCTCGCGGTTCTCGTGCGACACCAGGACGTTGCCCCGGTTGATCGAGACGAACCAGTGGTTCACCCCGCCGTCCGCCCCCTCCAGGTCGAACCGGATGGTGCCTCTGGCCTTCACCGGCAGGAGGTCCGGTCCGCGCTCTTCGAGGGCGGAGAAGAACTTGGCCGTCGGATCCGCCATCGGATCAGTCCGTCCAGCGCCGGGCCGTGCCGGTGTGCTCGGCGCGGCCCCGGCCGAAGGCGTCGATCAGGCCCCACCGGCCCGGGATGTCCAGCAGTTCCATCCGGCCCATTCCCTCCGGCATCGCCGGGTCGACGACCAGGTGCTCACCGTGCGGCTCCAGGCCGAGCAGCGTCCGGATCAGCAGCATCGGGGTCCCGGTCGACCAGGCCTGCGGGCTACAGGCCGTCGGGTACTGCACCGGATACTTCGTCAACGCCCGGTCGTAGCCGGCGAACGCCTCCGGCAGCCGCCCGTCGAAGTACCGTCCCGCGTCGACCATCGCCTCGGCGATCCGGCCGGACTCCTGCCGGAAGCCGTACCGACGCAGCCCCCAGGCGATCAACGAGTTGTCGAACGGCCAGACCGTGCCGACGTGGTAGCCGATCGGGTTGTAGCGCCCCTCCCCCTGGGCCAGGGTGCGTACCCCCCAGCCGGAGAAGAGCCGCGGTCCGAGCAGGTGCTCGGCCACACTCGCGGCCTTGTCGTCGTCGACGATCCCGCTCCAGAGCAGATGCCCCATGTTCGACGAGAGGGCGTCCACCTGGCCGCCCTCGGTGTCCAGGGCCAGCGCGTAGTACCCGCCGTCGGCTACCCAGAAATCCCGGTTGAACCGCTCCTTGAGCCCCGCCGCCTCCCGCTCCAGCCGGTCGGCGTAGTTCGGGTCGTTCCACACCAGCCGGGCCAGCCGGGCCCCGCGCATCTTCGCGTCGTACGCGTAGCCCTGTAGCTCACAGGTCGCCCGGGGGTACGACGGCAGCCGTCCGTCGGAGTACGAGATCGCGTCCCAGGAGTCCTTCCAGCACTGGTTCTCCAGGCCGTTGCGCAGGTTCCGCCGCTCGAACCAGACGTAACCGTTGCCCAGCAGGTCCCCGTACCGGTCGATCCAGGCCAGCGCGGCCCGTGCCTCGTGTTCCAGGTCGGAGACCAGCCCGACGTCCCCGGTCCAGCGCTCGTACTCGTCGAGCAGGATCACGAAGAGCGCGGTGGAGTCGGCGGAGCCGTAGTACGGCGAGTGGGGCTGCTCCTCGAACGCCGTGGACTCGCCGTACCGGACCTCGTGCATGATCTTCCCCGGCTCACGGTCCCGGAAGTCGTCGAGGGTTATCCCCTGGCTCATCGCGAGATACCGCAGCGTCGGCGCGGCGAGTTCCGGGGTGAACGGCAGGGACTGGAGGCAGGTGATCAGGCTGTCCCGGCCGAACAGGGTCATGAACCAGGGCAGACCGGCGGCCGGCAGCCGGTCCGAGGTGGCCAGCGGCGAGTACCGCAACGCGGCCAGGTCGATCAGACTGCGCTCGTACGTCTCCGTCAGCGGTTCGTTGTCGCTGGTGAGCTTCGGTGCGCGGGCGATCCAGTCATTCAGGTCCTGGCGCATCTCGTCGCTCGTCCGGCTCCGGTGGCGCTGGATGCTGAGCCGGATGTCCCGGCCACCGGCGCCCTCCACCAGGGTTTCCACCCGCAGCTTCGTCTCCCACTGCTGGTGCGCCTCGATCCGCAGCGCGAAGGTCAGCCCGTTCTCGTCGTACTCGGCGGGCGCGGTGGAGGTGATGATCGATTCGCGGCGGAAGGTCTCCCGCTGGTAGCAGAGCCGCAGCCGTCCCTCCTCCACCATCGCGGTGGTGGAGCCGACCTTCTCCTTCACGTCCTTGATCTCGAACAGGTCGGCGAAGTCGCTCTCCACGTTCAGCCGGACCATCACCTCGACCTGCTTGTCCTCGTGGTTGAGGATGGTCAACTCCTCCAGGAAGCTGCCGCCGACCGTACGGTGCCGGATGATCGAGAGCTTCGCGTCGACGTAGTGCGTCGGTTCGCCCGGTACGAGGAAGAACTGCGACTCGTAGTACTGGAGGTCGTCGACGGAGAGGGCGTTCAGCCGTTCCCCGTTGACGGTCAGCTCCCACTTCGACAGGAACCGGGTGTCGAACGAGAACAGCCCGGTCGGGAAGGTCGGCGACGGGTCGATGTCTCCCCGGCTGTCGCTGACCACGAAGGTGTTTCCGTCGAGGATGCTGACCAGGGACTTCATCGACGCCCCCGATCCCGTGCCCAGTGCCGGGGCTCGTGCGCGCCGGGCGGCCCGGGTACGAGGTGGTTCAGATAGCTGTACAAGGTCAGCTTCCCCTCCACGGTGAGCCGGTTGCGCAGCAGCGAGGCGAACGGGTTCGCCCGCCCGCTGGCGATCTCGTTGAAGACGTCCCGGGCGGCCCGGACCGTGCAGTCCGCCGACCGGTCGGTCTGGGTCGCGCTCACGCTTCCCGCGCTCAGCACCAGGAGCCAGGTCTCGACCTCACGCCCCTGCTCCAACTCGAACCGCACCGTCCCACGGATCTTGCCGAGCAGCGGGTCGGGCGGCCGGTGGTTGAGCCCCTCGAAGAACTCGGTGGTCGGATCCATTGCCCCGCCCTCCTCCCGCCGGCCCGGTCGGGCCCGGTCCTGCTGTCCGGAGCGTCCCTCACCAACAGGTGTTCCGGCCTCACCCTGGGCGGGTGAAATCGACCGGCTCGCGCCCGACGCGGTGGCGCCGTGGCCGAGGAACGCGACGGGCCCGGGAACGCCGACGGCGTCACCCGGGCCCGGGACCGAGTCAGTTGTTGGGTTCGTCCGCGCTGATGTCGGCGAGTACGGACTGCGGCTCCCGCTCGACCGCGAGGTCACCCAACGACACCAGGCCGATCAATTTGCCGTCTTCGACCACCGGTAGGCGCCGTACGCCGTACGTCCGCATCAGGTCGGCCGCCGCCACCGCGTCGTCGTACTGCGTCACGGTGACCACGTCCTGGGTCAGGATCTGGTTGAGGGTGGCGTTGGACGCGTCCATCTCCTCGGCCACCCCACGGACCGTGATGTCTCGGTCGGTGACGATACCGATCACGCTGTCCCCATTGGTGACGATCACGTCGCCGATGGCGCTGTCCCGCATCACCCGAGCGGCGGCGGTGAGCGTATCGCCGCCGTCCATGGTCACCAGACGGGTCGTCATGAACTCTCCGACGGTCGTCATCCTGCCTCCCTCTCCTGTCGGCCGCCGCGGTCTACCCGGCTGACATCGGGATAACCCGAACGAGAGGTAAAGACCGCCCGGAGGCGGAGAGCGTCCAGAGGCGGAGAGCGTCGTCCACCATCTCCACCCTCCTGCGCACGGTCGCCCCAACCTACTCCGGACCGGTCGGAGCGGGTGCCGGCCTCCGGTCGGCGAGATCGGCGAGTACCCGTTCGGCCAGGTCGCAGAGGGTGGCGATCTCGGCGGGACGCAGTGCGCCGAACCAGTCCGCGACCGCCGCATGGTCACCGTCGTCCCGGTTCCGCCAGTACTCCCCGTTCGCCTCGGTGGCGACGAGTCGACGGCGGCGCCGGTCGGCCGGATCGGACTCCACCCGGAGCAGGCCCTTGCGGGTGAGCGCGGCGACCAGTTGGGCGACGTTCTGATGGGTGCTGCCCAGTGCGGCGGCCGCCTCGGTCAGGGTCGGTCGGCCGAGCGCGAGGACGGCGGTGAGCAGCGCGGCCTGTTGGGTGGTGAGCCCGTCGGGGCGGAGCCGCTCGTCCATCAGGTAGCGCAGTCGCTGGCCGAGCAGCAGCACCAGCCGGAACGCCCGGACCGGCGGCTCCAGATCCGTGCTGCCGGCTCCGACGTCGAACAGGGGCTTCCCCGACGATGACATGGGCAATATATTACTCATCCAGAGAAGCCCAATATATTGCAGAACTCGGAGGGCATCGGCGTGATCTGCCTGCTTCCGCACTGTGCCTACCTGTCCCAGACCTCCCGGATGCTGGAGATCCATCGCGCGCTCACCGCCCGGGGCGTACCGGTCCGGGTCGCCACCCACGGCGGTACCCACGAACGCGTGCTCGCCCGGGCCGGAGTCGCGTACGACGTGATCGGTCCACCGATGAGCGCCGAGCGCTGTGCCCGCTTCGTACGCGAACAGCCCAGCTCCGGACCGGTGTGGCAGAGCGCCTACAGCGACGACGAACTCCGGGCGTACGTCCGCGCCGAGGTCGACTACTTCCGGGAACACCGGATCTCGGTCGCGGTCACCGGCTTCACCCTCAGCACCGTGCTCTCCACCGGGGCGGCCGGAATCCGACTGGTCACCGAGCACTCCGCCAGTTGGGTACCGCCGGTCCTCGAACGCGGCCTGCTCCCGGTCCCGACCCGGCCGGTCGTACCGGCACTCCGGTTCCTGCCCGGCCCGGTCGTTCGGCGGCTGCTGGGCGCCGCCCCGCCCCGGGTCAACTTCTACTGCGCCGGATTCAACCGGGTCGCCGCCGAACTGGGCCTACCGCCGGTGCCGAGCCTGGCCGCGCTGCTGCTCGGCGATCTCACCCTGGTCACCGAGGCGCCCGAGGTGCTCGGCGTACCGGCGGCGGAGATCGCCGACTGGTCTCCGGCGGGCCGCCGGGGCTACCGGCCGGAGACCCGGCTGCGCTGCACCGGCCCGCTCTTCGCCCACCTCGACATCCCGGTGCCGTCCCGGGTGGACCAGTTCCTGAACCGCCCCGGGCCGGTGGTCTACCTGGCCATCACCTCCAGCCCGGCCGAACTGGTCCGCGCGGTGGTCCGCGCCCTCGGCGTGCTGGATGCCCGGGTGCTGGTCGCCGCGACCGTGCACGACCTCGGCGATCTCGAAGGCCCCCGGGTCATGGTCGGCGGCGTGCTGCCCAGCCACCTGATCATGCCCCGGGTGGATCTCGCGATCACCGCAGGTGGGCAGGGCAGCGTGCAGACCGCGATGGCCGGCGGCACCCCGCTGCTCGGCCTGCCGCTCCAACTCGAACAGGAACTCAACATCAGCCTGGTCGAGCGCCTCGGCGCGGCACGCCGGGTGGCGCTGCGGCACGCCGGCACCGCCGAACTCGCCGACACCGCCCGCGCGATGCTGGCCGATCAGCGATACCGCAAGGCGGCGGAACGCATCCGGGACCGCTACGCCGGCATCGACGGCCCGGCCAACGCCGCCGAGGCCATCATCGAGTACGCCGGAGCCCGCTGAGTCGCACCGTTCCCCGATCCCGCCCACCGCCCACGGCCTACCGCCGAAGCTCGCCGGCCACCAGTTCGGCGATCTGTACCGCGTTCAGCGCCGCCCCCTTGCGGAGATTGTCGTTGGAGCAGAAGAACGACAGCCCGTGTTCCACCGTCTCGTCGGCGCGGACCCGGCCGACGTACGTCGGATCCTGGCCGGCCGCCAGCAGCGGGGTCGGTACGTCCGCCAGCGCCACCCCCGGCGCCCCGGCCCACAGCTCACGGGCCCGCTCCGGGCTCACCGACCGGGCGAACCGGGCGTTGACCTGCAACGAGTGCCCGGTGAACACCGGCACCCGGACACAGGTCCCGGAGACCCGCAGATCCGGAATCTCCAGGATCTTGCGGCTCTCGTTGCGGAGCTTCTGTTCCTCGTCGGTCTCGCCCGAGCCGTCGTCGACGATCGACCCGGCCAGCGGAAGGACGTTGAAGGCGATCGGTGCGGTGTACACCCGGGGGGCGGGGAACTCCACCGCCCGGCCGTCGAAGGCGAGCGCGCTGGCGCCGTCGGCCACCTTGCGGACCTGCTCGTCCAGCTCGGCCACCCCGGCCAGGCCGGACCCGGACACCGCCTGATAGGTCGTCACCACCATGCCGACCAGTCCGGCCTCGGCGTGCAACGGCCGCAGCACCGGCATCGCGGCCATCGTGGTGCAGTTGGGGTTGGCGATGATGCCCCGGGGACGTACGGCCGCCGCGTGCGGGTTGACCTCGGCGACCACCAGCGGCACCTCGGGGTCCATCCGCCAGGCCGACGAGTTGTCGATCACCACGGCGCCGGCCGCGGCGACCCGGGGGGCGAGGTCCCGGCTCGTGCCCTTTCCAGCCGAGAAGAGCGCGATGTCCAGGTCGCCGTAGTCAGCGGTCTCGGCGTCCTCCACCACGACCTCGCCGTCCCGCCACGGCAGCGCCCGACCCGCCGACCGCGCCGAGGCGAACAGCCGGAGCCGCTCGACCGGAAACTGGCGCTCGGCAAGTATCTGCCGCATCACGCCACCGACCTGGCCGGTGGCCCCCACAATGCCGATCCTCATACCCGCGAGGCTACCCAGCCTCCCGGACCGTCCCGCAACGAGATTCCCGGGTACCGGCCACCGTCCCTGCCGATCCGCGCGATCGGTCAGCGGGGAGCGTCGACGACCTCGCCGAGACCGGTGGCGGTCAACTCGTCCCGGATCATCGCCGCGTCGCCCTCGATCACCAAAGTCAGCCCCTGCGGATGCAGATGCGTCGCGGCCGCCGCCGACACCTCCGGCTCCTCGGCCGACAGGAACTGCTCGTGCAACGTCGCGTGGTAGTCGTCCGGCAGGTCGTGCACCACCAGCGTGGCCAGGGCGTTGGCGATGGCCCGGGGAGTCTGCAGGTCCACCGAGAGCTGCCCGGCCCGCCATGCGCGGGCGACCGCCAGCTCCGCCTCGGTCACTCCGCCGTCCTGGGTACGGGTGATCTCGCCGACCGCGTCCACCAGGGCCGGCGCGGTCACCGCGGTCTGCACCCCGGAGCTGACCACGAACCGCCCGAACCGCCGCGAGTGACCGAACTCGGACCTGATCCCGTACGTGTAGCCGCGTACCTCGCGGATCAGGTGGTTCAGTCGCGAGGTGAACGCACCGCCGAGAACCGTGGCGGCGAGCGTCATCGGTACGTAGTCAGGGTGCCCCCGGTGCGGTCCGACGTGCCCGAGCCGCAGGGTGGACTGCACCGAGCCGGGCCGGTCGACCAGGATGATCCGCCGCTGCGCGGGTACCTGCACGGCGAGGGTGCCACCGGCCGGCTCAGCCACCCCGGAGGTGCCGGCGAACGCCGTCGTACCGAGCACGTCGAGATCGATCCGGTCGAGGTCGCCGACGACGAGCAGGGTGCCCGGTCGGGTCAGCCAGTCGGCCTGGTAACCGGTCACGTCGTCCACGGTGATCGCGGCGACCGACTCGGGGTCACCGTCCATCGGCCGGCCGAACCGCTGATCGGCCCCGAACAGGTCGGCGCGGAGCGCCGCGTCGGCCCGTGGCCCCGGGTTGGCCCAGTACATCCGCAGCGCGGTGACCTCGTCGTCGCGTACCCGGATGACGTCGGCCGGATCGAACCGTGGGGTCCGGACGGCCTCCGTCAGCATCTCCACCGCGGCCGGCAGCCGGTCCACCGAGACCTGGACGCTGACCTGGAAGACGTCCCAGTCCGCGGCGATGGCGAGTTCGGTGCCCAGACCCTCCAACGCCAGCGCGTAGGCCGTGGAGTCGCGTCGGGTAGTCCCCTCCTCCAGCGCCTTCGCCACCACACCGGACAGTCCCTCCCGGCCGAGCGGCTCCCGTCCGGCGCCCGCTTCGAGCAGCAGCGCCGCGACGGCGAGATTCTGCCCGGGCAGGTGGGCGGCGACCACGTTCCCGCCGGCCACGGCCCGCCGGACAACCCGTGGGAAGAGGAACGGCCGGGCGATCCCGGTCGGCGGCCGCTCGGTGACCAGGACCGGACTTCCGTCGCGCTGCTCGCTCACGCCGTTCCCTCTTTCTCCGGCAGGTAGGTCAGGGTCGCCCGGTCCTCGGGACCGAGCAGCTCGGCGGCCAACTGGGTCACCTGGTCGGCGGTGACCGCGAGCCAGCCCGACAGCCGGTCCCCGGCCCGGCCCGGGTCACCGAGCTGGGTGGCGTGCCGGCCGAGAATGTCGGCCCGGCCGTCGACCGAGGCGAGCTGCCGCCACCAGGCGGTGGTGAGCAGCGCCCGGGCCCGGTCCAGCTCGGCGTCGGCCACCCCGTCGGCGACCTCGTCCAGCACCTCGGTCAGTCCCGCCTCCACCTGCTCGGCGGTGACACCGTCCCGGGCGGTGGCGGTGACGATCAACGGCGCGGGCGCGTGCGCCAGGTCGATCCCGAACGCGCTGATGCTGTCCGGCTGGACGAGCCGCGCGCCGTCGGCGAGCCGTTGGTAGAGCCGGCTGCCCCGGCCGCTGCCCAGGATCGTGGCCAGTACGGTCACCGCGTCGTAGCCCGGGCCGCCGAACGGATGGGTCCGGTGCGCCAGGTAGACCCTCGGCGCCGGTACGTCGGTGGTCACGGTCTCGCGGACCGGTACGCCGGTCGCCGGCACCACCCGCCCGTCCGGTGCCGCCGGGATGTCCGGCCGGGGCGGCAGACCGCCGAAGTACCGCTCGGCCAGCCCGAACACCTCCTGGGGCGAGGCGTCCCCGACCACGGTCAGCACCGCGTTGTTCGGCGCGTAGTAGGTGGTGTGGAACGCCTGGAAGGTGGCCAGGTCGGCGGCGTCCAGATCGGCCATCGAACCGATGGTCGCGTGGTGGTACGGATGCCCCGGTGGATAGAGCAGCGGAAGCAGCCGGAGCCACGCGTCGCCGTACGGCACGTTCTCGTACCGCTGGCGCCGCTCGTTCTTCACCACCTCGCGCTGGTTGTCCAGCGTCTCCTGGGTCAGCGCCGGCACCAGGCCACCCATCCGGTCCGCCTCCAGCCAGATGGCGAGGGCCAGGTGCTCGGACGGCAGCGTCTCGAAGTAGTTGGTCCGGTCCGGGTTGGTGGTGGCGTTCAGCGACCCGCCGGACCCCTGGACCAACCGCATGTGCTCGGTCTTGGCCACGTTGACCGAGCCCTCGAACATCAGGTGCTCGAACAGGTGGGCGAATCCCGTCTGGCCCTCGGGTTCGTGCCGTGAGCCGACGTCGTACCAGAGGTTGACCGCGACGACGGAGGCGCTGCGGTCCTCGCTGACCACCACGCGCAGGCCGTTGTCCAGCCGGGCGGTCTCGATCGGCCAGGGGTAACCGGTCTCGGGCATGGGCACGACGCTATCCGATCGACCGTCCGCGCCGGGGGTAACCCCGCCGGTCGGAGCGCCGGTTGTCATCCCCATGGCCGCCCGGCTCGACCGTCGTCCATCTCGGCAGGTGGCCCGGGAGGTCGCCGCGCCGACCCGGGGAGTCGGCACAGTGGCCGGTGTCAGATCCGCGATCAGCGGGGCGAAGAGGCTATCCACAGCCCCGTCCGGGCGCATATCGTTCGCCAGACCCCCGCAATTGATCAATGGTTTGCCTGGGTGACAGAGACGCGCCCGCGAGATCGGCCGGCGCGCAGGAGCAGTCCCAAGGAGACAGAGTTGACCATTCCCTCGTTACCCGCCGCCGAGGGCGGCCGGGTGGCGCCGCGCCGCCGCCTGGCCGCCATCGCGGTCGCCGCGCTGGCAGCCGGCGTACTGCCGGTGCTGACCACCCCCACACCCGCCGCCGCCGCACCCCCGTCCGGCAACTACTGGGCCAAGCTGGGCGAGAACTCGGCCGCCAGGGCCGCCGGTCCCACCGACATCCGGGCCAGCCGGTACACCGGTTACACCCTCGACCGGGCCGGCCTGGCCTCGGCGCTGGACCGGGCGCCACAGGAACGGATCGCGGCCGCCGACGCCGACGCGCTCGTCGTGTCGCTGCCCACTCCGGACGGCGAATTCCAGCGCTTCGAGCTGGTGGACTCGCCGGTGATGGCGCCCGGCCTCGCCGCCCGGCACCCGGAGATCCGGACGTACGCCGGCAAGGGGCTGGACGATCCGACCGCGAGGGTCCGGGCCGACCTCACCCCGCTGGGCTTCCACGCCTCGGTCCGCTCCGAGCACGGCGTCTGGTACGTCGACCCGTACAGCCGGCAGGACCAGAGCCGGTACGCCAGCTACTACGTCAAGGACAGCGTCAACCCGGACGCCCCGTTCGCGGAGCGTGAGGACGTCGCCAGTACCGCCGAGGCGCTCGCCGACGACGTCGGGTCCGCCCCGTCGACCACGGCCGGCGGAGACGTCCAACTGCGGACGTACCGGCTCGCCCTGGTGACCGACCCGTCCTACGCCACCTACTTCGGCCCGGAGAACGTCACCGCGGCCAAGGTGACGTTGGTGAACCGGGTCACCCAGATCTACGAGGACGAGACCGCGATCCGGCTGGTACTGGTCGACGAGACCGACAAGACCAACCTGAACACCTCGGCCGAGGCGATCGGCGCGAACGGCCCGTGCGGTATCGCCCCCTGTTACACGGCGGCACAGCTCACCTCCTGCGGCAGCGGCACGCTGAGCCGCAACCAGATCGTGCTCGGCCAGCTCGTCGGCGCCGGAAACTACGACGTCGGGCACATCGGCCTCGGCGTCAACGGCGGCGGGATCGCCGGGCTGGGCGTGGTCGGCGGGGCCAACAAGGCACGCGGCTGCACCGGCCTGCCGACCCCGGTCGGTGACTTCTTCGCCGTCGACTACGTGGCGCACGAGATCGGGCACCAGTTCGCCGGCAACCACACCTTCAACGGCACCCAGTGGAACTGCTCCGGCGGAAACCGCAGCGCCGCCAACTCGTACGAGCCGGGCAGCGGTTCGTCGATCATGGCGTACGCCGGGATCTGTCAGCAGGACAACCTGCAACCGCACAGCGACCCGTACTGGTCGCAGCGCAGCTACACCGAGATCACCAGTTACATCACGTCGAACCGTCCCGCGATCAACGAGGTGCAGAACGTCTCGCTGCGCGACTTCGACACCGCCGGTGACTCGTTCACGATCAGCTACGCGGGCGGGGAGTCCGCGCCGATCGTCCGGGGCGGCAACTACACCACCGGTGGGATCAAGGCCGCCATCGAGGCGATCCCGGGCTGGCCGGCCGGCGCCATGGTCGGCGTCGCGGCGTTCGGCGGCACCGGAGTACTCGACGACACCGGTTTCCAGGTCACCTTCGCCAGTGGACCGGTCGCGGCCACCAACGTCGGCGCGCTCGCCGTCACCGCCGGCACCGGCGCGTCCGGCTTCGTCGGCGAGACGGCCAAGGGCGGCGCGGTGGACAACGGTGGCTGGAAGGTCGAGGAGACCGCCAACCACGCCCCGGTGGTCACCGTTCCGGCCGCGTACACCATCCCGGTCCGTACGCCGTTCGCGCTGACCGGTGGCGCCACCGACGCGGACGGCGACACGCTGACGTACCTGTGGGAGCAGAACGACCGAGGGGCCGCCGCCGGAACCGCGCTGGTCAGCAACAGCAAGGTCAACGGTCCGCTGTTCCGCCAGTTCGGCACGGCGGCGATCGTCAGCCCGACCGACACCCTGGAGTACCACTCCCCCGGGTTGAACGCGGTGACCACCAACCCCACCCGGGTCTTCCCCGACCTGGTGCAGATCGCGAGGAACAACACCAACGCCAGGACCGGGACCTGCCCGGCCGCGCCGCCGGTTCCGCCGACCGGCGGAGCCAGCAACGTCCCGCCGGAGGTCGTCGACTGCTACTCGGAGTTCCTGCCCACCGCCGCCTGGACCGGCTTCACCGGTGACCGGACCCTGCACTTCCGGCTCACCGCCCGGGACGCCCGCCCCGGCGGCGGCGGCATCGGCAGCGCCGACACGGCACTGACCCTCGCCCCGGCCGCCGGCCCGTTCCTGGTCACCTCGCAGTCCTCCGGCGAGGCCGTCACCGGCGGCACCGCGCTACCGGTGAGCTGGGACGTGGCCGGCACCGACGCCGCACCGATCGGCGTCAGCGAGGTGAAGATCTCGCTCTCCGTCGACGGCGGAAACACCTTCCCGCACGTGCTGGCCGAACGGACCGCCAACGACGGCACCGAGACGGTGAGCCTGCCGAACGTCGGCGCGAAGGCGGCCCGGATCAAGGTGGAGGCGGTCGGCAACGTCTTCTTCGACCTGAACGACGCCGACTTCGCGCTCCGGGCCGGGCCGGAGGTCACCCTCGACCCACCGGCCCAGGTCGTGACGGTCCAGTACAGCGACCCCGTGGTACCGGAGGTCCAGGTCCGGGCGACCGACCCGGACGGCACCGCGGCCGGGCTCACCGCGACCGCCACCGGGCTTCCCACCGGCCTGGTCCTGGGCGGCGGCAAGGCACCGGACGAACCGGACACGGCCCCCGGTACCGCCGTCTGGGGCATCGTCGGGAACAACCGGGCGACCCCTGGCGACTACCCGGTGACGGTGACCGTCTCCGACGCCGACGGACTGACCGGGACCGTCTCGTTCCTGATCCGGGTCGTGCCGGAGCAGGCCGAGGTGACGTACACCGGCGACAGCCTGACGTCCGGCAAGACCGCCGCCGGCACGCCCGTCCTGCTCCAGGCCACCCTCCGGGAGGTCTCGCCGTACACCGGGCCCGAACCGTGGCCGGGTGACGTCGGCACCGCGACGGTGACCTTCGCGGCCGGCAGTCGCACGCTCTGCACGGACGTGCCGGCCCCGCTCGGTACGCCCGACTTCGCCGCCGTGGCCAGCTGTACGGCGACCCTGCCGACCGGCGGCCACGACGTCACCGTCACGCTCGGCGGCAACTACGCGGGCAGCACCTCGGCCCGGGTCGAGGTGGCCCGGCCGGACACCCGGGTGGTGCTCGGCGGCGGTTCGGTGACCCCGACCCGGTCCGCCGGGGCGTACCCGGTGGATCCGAAGTCCCGGGCCGACTTCACGGTGCTCGTCGCGCAGACCCCACTCGGCGGCACCGGTACGGCGACCCTGTCGTTCCGCTCCGAGGGCCGGAAGTACGAGATCCGCGGCGTCGGCCTCGACTCGTTCGGCGTACGGTCCAGCGGCGGCACCGACCGGCTGGACCTGCGTACCCGGGCCGGCCTGTACGACGTCACCGATCCCCGCCGCACGGTAACGGTGGCCACCGGACTCACCCTCCGGGTCACCGGCACCGACCGTGGCCTGCTCAGTGGGAAGGACGGCATCGGGGTCACCCTGACCGAGGGTGACCGGCTACTCCTCTCCACCGACTGGACCGGGCTGACCACGCAGGAGATCAACCTGACCGGCGGGACCCTCCTGGTCCTGTGAGTTATGGGAAGGGCCTCTCCCCGTCGGGTACGTGGTGGTTCTAGGGGTCGTTGCAACACGGTGGTTAGCCGGTGACGGCTAGGACTTTAGCGAGGCGCTCGGCTGGGCTGTCCCAGCCGAGCGTTTCTCTTGTTCCGGGTCGAGATCCGGTTGCGTCCTCGGTCGGGTATCCGTCACGGCCATGGCAGTCGCTCGCCAGGCAGCGTCAGTTGCCGGGGAGGCCGGACGGACGGTCCGGCCTCCCGGGTGCGTCAGTTGCCTTCGCCGGCGCCACCGCATTGGCCGAGGACCCAGCCAGCGCCACGGTGGCAGTTGGCGGGCGGGGAGGGTGCGGTGCCGTCCGGGGACGCCCAGATGACGATGCTGTTGTTCGTGCCGTAGGCGGCGTCGTAGATCTTCCACGTCCCGGGGACCTGGTCGGCCGGGGCGTCCAGAGACTTCCAGCCGACGCGGTACAGGAGAGTTTTGCCCTGCGCTGCGACGATCTTGCGGACCTCGGCGACGGTCTTGCCGCGCAGCGCGTCGGTCTCGGCGTCGCCGCCGGACGGGGTGCCGACCTCGTCTTGCTCGCCCGGCAGTGGAGTGCGGCCGAACGTGATCCGGGCGTACGTCTTGAAGTCGAGCGGAACCTTGACGCCGACGGTGCAGGAGCCGTTGGATGTGCAGTGGCCGGGGTCTTCGATGTAGGACAGCTTTCCGGACTCGCCGACCTCCTCGAAGACGACTTTGCCGACGTCCTCCGGCTGGACCGGGGCAAGGGTGATCTTGATGTCCAAGCCGCGACGCTTGAGCTCAGCCTCGTACCGGGCTGGGTCCGCGGCCGGATCCTTGATCGTGATGACCAGGTACCCGGCGTTCTCGGTGATCGACAATGCGTAGGCTGGCGGCGGTCCGCCGACGGGTGACGAGGACGGCAACGCAGCGAAGACGGCGAAGGCGGCCGCGGCAAGCCCGGCGACGACCGCGACGGCGACGAGCCCACGCTGTCGGGTGCGGACCCGCGCGGGCCGGCCCGCGGTGGCCATGATGCCGTGCATAAGGGTCTCGTCCGGGCTGGTCCGCAGGTGAACGGTAGGGGCAAGCAGACGGATCAGGTCGTCCTGCTTTTCGTCGACGTCATGCATCGGAACTCCTCAGCGGCGTGGTGACAGCGGTCAGGGTGAGCGCGTCGGCAAGACGCTTACGGGCCCGGTGCAACCGGATACGGGCCGCGTTGACGGAGCAGTCGAGCGTGACGGCGAGGTCCTCGGCGCTCAGGCCTTCCCAGGCAACGAGCCGCAACACCTCCCGATCACCCTCCGTCAGGGCGGCGAACGCCGCCCCGAGCGACGCCGGAACGTCCGGCTGCACCACTGTCGCCTGCGACAGCTCCTGCCGCAGCCGCTCCGCCAGGTCGGCCCGCCGACGATCCGCCCGATGCTGGTTGGCCATCACGTTGCGGGCCACCCCGAACAGCCACGGGCGAGCCCGATCAGGGGGAATCTCATCGATCCGCCGCCACGCCACGAGAAACGTGTCGGCGACAACATCGGCGGCGTCCTGCGGCCGGTCCACCCGGCGCAACGCGTATCCAAGCAGGTCCTGATAGCAACTGCGATAGAGGTCTTCGAACCGAGTGGCGCTGGAAGGTGCTCGTGCCAAGGCGTGGCTCCCGGGTCTCGGAGGGCGGTTGTCACCAGATACGTGTCCGCCCACGGCCGATCATTTCAACGCCCACTTCTCTGGCGCCGTGTCTTCGCACGCCGCCGTCCGTCCCGCCTCGCCGGAGTCCGTCGACCCGTCGAAATGACGGCGGTAGCGGACCTCGGTCAGCGGAAAAAGCCTCGAGCGCTGCCCGTCATGGTCGATGCGCCGGCACGCCAGATCTCGGCGATACCGCAGGAACCTGCCCCGAGCTGCCATGACCACGGGGAGGTCGGCAGCTCGGGGCAGGCATCGGGTGATGAGGGAGGTCAGTCAGCGGCGGCGGGGTACCCAGTGGAGGAACCGGCCGACGAGCAGCGTGGGGGGTACCTCGGGCAGCTCTTGCAGGGCGCGGGCAAGGTGGCTACCGAGGTACACCATCAGGCCCACCCGACTACCTCGGAAGCCGATCAGCAGCGCCAGCCGCCCGTCCGGGCACGGCCAGTCGAGGCCGCAGGCCCGGCACCGGTAGGAGGGACGCACCGGCACGTGCCGCCGCCAACGCTCCTCGCGGCCGATCATCTCGGCGCCGGTCGGGCTTCCTCGGCTCGGCCTGCCCGCGCGGCCTGCCCGGCTGTCAACGCACCGGCCCGGCCGATCTGGTGTCGCCCCGACGCCGAGTTCCACAGTGGATCGCGAACGTTACGCGCTCGGACCCGAGCCGGCGGCGGACTGTCCGCCGTTACGACCATGGGTGCCGAGGCGCGGACGGCCGCCTGGTACGTGGCCGGGGTGAGCGGCGGCACCTTCGGCGCGTACGGCATCGGGAGCAGTTCGATCGAGTCCGGGCACCGCCAGCGGAAGCCGCACCGGCAGTAGCGCCAGAGGCGGCGCCAGTCCCGCCGATGCCGCAACCGTGTGCCGACCAGGAAGTCGATCAACAACCGGTAGAGCCTCCTCATCACATGCCTCCTCGGGTAGTTGGCGGGAGCCGATCCCAGCGGAGTTGGGACCGGCTCCCGATGCGAGTTCCACCCGGGCGCTTGGCGGTCACCGAGCAGTCCTGCTGCTGCCACTCTCGGTGCCCCCACAACAGACATGCAACGGTCTAAGCTGATGCATCCCTCGCTAGTCGTTCCTTTTTCACTATTCATCGGAAACAGTCCCAGATTCGGTCGACTGATTGCTTCAATTTGAGACAGGAGGTCCGGCGATGACGGATGCGGGGTCGTCCATACCGCGCAGGCAACTCGGCCGAATCCTGCGGCAGGCTCGCGAACAGGCCGGGCTCTCCCTGGAGGCCGCCGGCTCCGACCTCGAATGGTCGCGCTCCACGATGTACCGGATCGAGGGTGGCCAGGCCGCCGTGAAGGCCCGGGACGTCGAGGCGATGTGCCGGCTCTACGGCACCTCCGCCGAAATGACCGAGGCGCTGAAGAAGCTCGCCGCCGAAACCAAGGCGAAGGGGTGGTGGCACGCCTACGGCGACACCCTGCCGGCCTGGTTCGAGCTGTACGTCGGCCTGGAAGCGGCTGCCTCACGCCTACGTCACTGGCAGCCCGCCGCACTGCCCGGGTTGCTCCAGACCAGGGAGTACGCCGAACACCTTCTGCGGTCGCACCCGGACATCCCGCCCCGCGAGGTCGGGCGGCTGGTCGAGGTCCGGATGGAACGCCAGAAGATTCTGACCCGGCACAAGCCCGAGCCACCGCGCCTGGAGGTCATCGTGGACGAGGGCGTGCTGCGCCGGCAGGCCCCCGGGATGGGTCGTCAACTCGCCCACCTCCAGGACCAGGCGACAGCCGGGGTGGCGAGCTTCCGGGTCGTCCCGCGATCCGTGGCGCCGAGCTTCGCCCTGACCGGCGGGCAGTTCATCATCCTGGAGTTCCCCCCGCTCGGGATCAGGACTCCCGAACCCACCACTGTCTACAGCGAGCTACTCACGGGCGCTCTCTACCTCGACAAGCCGGCGGAAGTTGCGACGTACGCTAAGGCATGGCGGGCGCTCGAAGAGGTGGCACTCGATCTGTCTCGGTCGGCCGACCTGATAGCGATGATCGGCAAGGAGATGAGCGATGACTGACCAGTCCGGCGCCGAATGGCGCAAGTCCCGCCGGAGCAACGGCTCGGGCGGCGAGTGCGTGGAAGTCGCCGGCAACCTGTCCGGCGTCGTTCTGGTACGCGACACCAAGGACCGCGACGGTGGCACATTGACGTTCGCCCCCACCCCCTGGCGAGCCTTCGTCGACTTCGCGAAGCAGATCCCGACCGGCTGACCCCGCCGACCCACTCGCCCCGCCCGCTCCGGGCACACCGTCGAGGGATGACCGGCGCCCGATCGGGTACGAGATTGGGATGAACAGCGCAGCCGGTTCCGGCGCACGTACGGGCTCAATCTCGCCCTGAACGCAGGCTGGAACGCACTCGATCTTCCGGGCCCGCCGACCACGGCTCGCCCTGGCCGAGCTGATCATGCTGAACGCGGCCAACGTGCTCCTGCTGCGCCGGGCCTGGCGGGCCGACCGGATGGCCGGGGTGGCCCTGCTGCCGTACCTCGGCTGGACCGGCTTCGCCACCGGGCTGAACGCCGCGATCGCCGCCCGGAACCCGGGTCGCTGACCCCGCCTGGTCCGGGTTTGCGGGCGTACCAGGAAATGGGCAGCGGCATCCGGTCCGGCCCGGCGTCGGGTATGGTTCTCTGCGTGACGCGCTCGTATCGATGGTTTAGTCAGCCGGCTTCGGAGCCGGTGACTCGGCCATGACCTGACGTCACCAAGATCCAGCAGAGCCGGCTGAAGCAGGGACATCGTCCCTGCTTTTTTCGTGGAAACAGCCGGCTCGGCTCCCGGGCGCCGGCCCCGGGGTGGCGGTCGGCAGAGAGGGAGCCTCGACGATGACCACCACCGGAATGGGTCGGGTAAGCGACCAGCGCATCGACCGGGTCGTGCCGCTGACCACACCGGCCCTGCTCAACCACGAACTGCCGCTCGAGGAAGCGCTGACCACGGCCGTGCTCGACGGTCGACGATCCGTCGCCCGGGTACTGGACCGGGAGGATGATCGGCTTCTCGTCGTGGTCGGCCCCTGCTCCGTCCATGATCCGGCGGCGGCACTCGAGTACGCCGAGCGGCTGCGGGTGGCGGCGGACCGGCACGCCGACGATCTGCTGGTCGTGATGCGGGTCTACTTCGAGAAACCCCGTTCGACCGTCGGCTGGAAGGGCCTGATCAACGATCCCGGGCTGGACGGTTCGGGCGACGTGAACGCCGGGCTGAAGGCCGCCCGCGCGCTGCTGCTGGACGTGCTCCGGCTCGGCCTGCCGGTCGGCTGTGAGTTCCTGGACCCGATCACCCCGCAGTACATCGCCGACACGGTCGCCTGGGGTGCGATCGGCGCCCGTACGGTGGAGAGCCAGGTGCACCGCCAGCTCTCGTCCGGCCTCTCCATGCCGATCGGGATGAAGAACCGCCCGGACGGCAGCGTGGGTACGGCGGTCGACGCGATCCGGGCCTCCGGGGTGCCGCACGTGTTTCCCGGTATCGACTTCTCCGGGGCGCCGGCCATCATGCACACCCGGGGCAACGCGGACTGCCACCTGGTCCTGCGTGGCGGCCGGGGCGAGCCGAACTACGACGCCGACTCGGTGGCGGAGTCGCTGGCCCTGCTCCGGGCGGCCGGGCTGCCCGAGCGGCTGGTGATCGACGCGAGCCACGACAACAGCGGCAAGGACCACCGCCGCCAGCCGGTGGTCGCCACCGAGGTCGGCCGGCAGTTGGCGGACGGCCAGCGGGGCATCGTCGGGGTGATGCTGGAGTCGTTCCTGGTGCCCGGTCGGCAGGACCTCGACCCGACCCGACCCCTGGTGTACGGGCAGTCGGTCACCGACGCCTGCCTCGGCTGGCCGGAAACCGAGCAGGTACTGGCGGACCTGGCCAGCTCGGTCCAGGCCCGACGGGTGTCGACGGCGGCCGGTACGGCGCTGGGCTGACCTCCCGCGAACCCTCCGTCGTCCGGCCGGGACGGCGACAACCCGCTGCCGCCATCCCGCGCACCGTCCGTCGTCCGGCCGGCGGCTGGCCGCTGCCGCCGCCCGCCGGCCGGACAACGGGGTCGGCGGGCTGGTGGGGCGCCGGGTGTGACGCAACAGTCATGTCGATGTCGGGCGACGACGCAACCGTGCGGTCGGGCGCCGCGTCTGGATCAATAGGGTAAAAGACGCGCGTACGGTTGTGCTCGCGCCCGCCCTCGCCCGCGACCTGTCCGCCCCACCCCGAGGTAATAACTGATCATGCCGAAGTCCCGTCCAGTGCGTCTGATCAAGGCCGCCACCCTGCTCACCTGTGCCCTGCTCGCCGGAGTGGTCGTCGCCGGGGCGGCCTTCCCGGCGCTGGCCATGTCCGGGTTGGCGGCCAAGGCCGGGGCCGACTCGTTCCAGGACCTGCCCTCCGAACTCACGGTGCCGCGGGTACCGGAGGCGAGCCAGGTGTACGCCGCCGACGGCAGGACGCTGATGGCGACGTTCTTCGACGAGAACCGGCAGGACGTACCGCTCGCGGACATCTCGCCTGCGATGCGCAAGGCGATGGTGGCGGCCGAGGACCACGCGTTCTACCAGCACAACGGGGTCGATCTCAAGGGCTTCATGCGGGCGCTGGTCTCCAACTTCACCGGCAACTCCCGGCAGGGCGCCTCGACCCTCACCATGCAGCTGGTCCGGATGTCGATCACGTACGGGGCGACGGATCCGAACGAGGTGGTGGCGGCGAGCGAGGACACCAACGGGCGGAAGCTGCGCGAGATGCGTCTCGCGGCGGCCCTGGAGAGCAAGCTCAGCAAGGACCAGATCCTGGAGCGCTACCTGAACATGGCGCCGTTCGGTCACGGCACCTACGGGGTGGCCGCGGCGAGCCGCTTCTACTTCGGCAAGGAGCCGCGCGCCCTGACCGTGCCGGAGGCCGCGATGATCGCCGGCCTGGTCAAGTCGCCGAGCTACTACGACGCGCTGGACAGCGAGGGCAAGGGCTTCGACCTGACGGTGGAGCGTCGCGACTGGGTGATCGGCCAGATGCAGGAGACCGGCGCCATCACCGCGCAGGAGAAGGCGGCGGCGCTGGCCGTACCGCTCAAGGTCGTGGGGAAGCGGCCGACCAACGGCTGCACCAGTGCGGTGCACAACGACTGGGGCTTCTTCTGCGACTTCTTCTACCGCTGGTGGATGGATCAGCCGGCGTTCGGCGCCACCTCGTACGACCGGGAGCGGCGGCTCAAGGGCGGTGGCTACCGGATCATCACCACCCTCACCCCGACCGTCCAGCAGGCGGCGCACAAGAACGTCGAGCAGTACCTGCCGACCGGGAAGAAGAACGCCCTGATGGTGGCCGCCGTCGAGCCGGGAACCGGACGGGTGCGCGCACTGGCAGCGAACCGGACGTTCGGGCTGGACGCCGCGGCGAATCCGAAGAACCCGATCTCCAGTAACCCGAAGCAGGCGGACGCCGGAATGCGGGCGACCTATCCGCGTACCACCAACCCGCTGCTCACCGGCGGTGGCGACATCGACGGCTACCAGGCCGGCTCGACGTTCAAGATGTTCACCATGGTGGCCGCGCTGGAGCAGGGCTACCCGCTCAGCTACGAGATCAACGCCCCGCAGCGGTACCAGTCGAAGTACACCGCCGCGGCCGGCACCGAATCGGCCTGCGCCGGTACCGAGCGGTGGTGCCCGAGCAACGACAACACCTCGATGGCCGGCAAGCACGACATGTGGACGGCCTTCGGCCGCTCGGTGAACACCTACTTCGTGCCGCTGGAGGAGCGGGTCGGCGCGGCCAAGGTCGTCGACGCCGCCGAGCGGCTCGGCATCCGGTTCCGGGCCGACAACGACGCGGCCACCGCGAAGGATCCGGCGGCGGCCGACGGATGGGGCTCGTTCACCCTCGGTGTCTCGGCGACGACCCCGCTCGACCTGGCCAACGCGTACGCCACGCTGGCGGCGGACGGCCGGCACTGCGAGCCGATCCCGGTGCAGGAGGTCCGTGACCACGACGGCAAGGTGCTCGCCGACGTGGTCAAGCCGAAGTGCGACCGGGCGGTGGATCCCGAGGTCGCCAGGGCCGCGCTCGACGCCGCACGGTGCCCGGTCGGCGACCAGTCCGCGTACGGCAAGTGCCACGGGGCCACGGAGGCGGACGCGTACCGGGTGATCGACCACCCGGTAGCCGGCAAGACCGGCACCACGGACGGCGACCGGACGGCGTCGCTGGTGACGACCACCACCACCCTCTCGGTCGCCGGCATCATGGCCAACCCGGACTGGCCGGAGACCACCGCGAACATGGACCACGACGTCGTCAACCCCGCCGTGTACGAGACGTTGGCGGACGCGATGAAGTCGAAGCCGAAGAAGGACTTCCCGAAGCCGAAGGACGGGCTGGTGTACGGCCAGCAGCGCTCGGTACCGTCGGTCGCCTGCAAGTCCGTCGACGATGCCCGCGCGGTGCTCCGGAACGCCGGCTTCGAGGTCGACGTCGACGAGAACCGGGTCGCCTCGAACTGCCCCGCCGGTACGGTCGCCCGGACCGATCCGGACGGCAGGACCGTCTCCGGCGGTGTGGTGGTGCTCCGGCTCAGCAGCGGTCAGTCCTCGACGGGGACCACGAACAACGGACCGGCGTCGACCGAGGGCGGCGCCGCCTCGGGGCAGTCCGGCCGACGCCGCTGACCACCCGCCCTGCTGGACAGCCGCTGACGACCCTCCCCGGAAAGCCGCTGACGACTCCCGGAAAGTTGTGCGCCGCCCATGGCTGGGCCATGGGCGGCGCGGGTGTCGGTGTGCAGGTCGCCTCTCGGCGAGTGGCACGACGCGGCTCCAGCCGAACGGTATTCCGCGAAGGCAATTAGGTGAGGCCCGGGGACACTGGACACACCGACAGTCGTTTCAACCTCGGACCCCGGTCCGGTGTTCCGGCCACCGTCGTGACGCACGTCACCCGGCCAACCCGGCCCTGACCCCGTCGAACAGGTGGGATCAGGGCCGGGCCGCGACCGAGCGGGTGGCCGAGGTGGCGAACCGGACGGCACGCCGGAGCACGCCGTGTTTGGCCCATTCGGGACCGGGTAGCCGATCTCCGTGACCGACGCCCGTGACGACCAGGCCAGCCCGGAACTCGACGGGCTGCTCGACGACCTCTACTTCGGCCAGGAGCGGGTCACCCAGGCGGAGATTCAGCGCCGGGCGGTCGCCGCCGAGGTACCCGCCGAACTGCTGACCCGGATCACCGCACTTCCCGAGGGCGAGTACGCGGTGGACGAGGTCGCCGAGCTGCTCGGCGGCACGCCCGGCTGAGCGCCGAGACGGTGGGGGGATCGCCGAGACGGTGGGGGGATCGCCGAGACGGTGGGGGGAGAGACGATGACCGAGCACGACGAGCGGGACCGCGCCAGGCTGGCGCCCCTCGGCCAGGCGCCCGGGGACACCGAGCCGGAGGACGAGCCGAACTTCGCGGCCGAGCACGACAAAACGGCGGTAGCCGAGGACATCATCACCGGTACGGACACCGACCGGGAGCCGGAGTCCCCGCGAGGCTGGTCCGGCATGCAGCGCTGAGCCGACCGGCGACGATTGCCGTGGCCCGAGCCCCGGTCCGCCGTCCCCGGGTACCGGTGTAGCCGGTCACCACCGGCCGGCTACAGCCCGCCGGGCTACAGCCAGCCCGTCTGCTGCCACAGCCCGCCGGGCTACGGCTTGGCGGCGGCCCGTTGGGCGACGGCGTATCCCATCTGGAGGAAGTCCGACGCGGCGACGGCGGTGAACGCGGTCGCCACCAGCCGGGTCAACCGGGGAGCCAGCACGAGCCCGCCGGTCAGCCCGGTGGCGACCCAGACGGCCAGACAGAACGGACAACTGAGCAGTTCACCGACGGCGTGCCGGGTGGAACTGCCCTGGTCGCGTACCTGTTCCATCACCTCGCCGCTGCCGATCGGCCGGTCGTACTGGGTGAACGGCGCCCGGAGCGGGCTGGTCACCGCGTCCTTGGACAGCAGCCGGCTCAGCTTGTGGGTGGCGATCGACAGCAGTACGACGTCGGCGGTGCTGGGTTTCTCCGGTGCCCGGCGCCCGGTCGTCTTCGCCGCCACCGCCAGGGCTGCCGCCACCCCCGCATAGGTGCCCATCGCCGCCAGGTAGCCGCCGAGGGGCCGATGCTCGTCCGGTGCGTACGCCTGTCGAAGTCGCGCGACCCTGTCCCGTACCTTCATTCCGCCTCGCTCCGCCCGCCGTCCAGTCGTCCCTGTGCCGTCGTTCCCGTCGATCCGCGGGGTCCTCTCCGTCCGCAGGACGTCGCCTCCCGTTCGTACCGCTGCGGTTGCTTCTTCCGCCCGTACCCGATTCAGCTGGCGCTGAGGTTGTCCGCGACCTCGCGGGCCAGGCTCGCCAACGACTCGTCGGCGATCTCGGCCAGTCGCCGGTCCGGCGGGTCCGCCTCCAGCTCCAGTCGTACGGTCGCACCGCCGGCATCGATCGCCGACACCTGCAACCGGGCCGACCAGTTGGGGCTGCCGGCGGTACGCCACCGGGCCCGCCACTGCGCGGCCGTCAACTCCGCCCCCGGTACGCCGTCCTGGCGCAGTGGCGAGGGCAGCCAGGCCGAGACCCGGTTCGGGTCGGTGGCAGTGTTGAACACCACCTCGGGTGGGGCGGAGATGCCCCGCTCGGCTCGGGCCATCACCAGGCGCCGTCCCGCAGCCGGCTCGGATCGACCTCCCGACCCGGATGCCGGGTGAGGTACTCGGTCTCGAGTTCGGCGGTGCGCCGCAGGTGGTTGCCGAGCGCGGTGTCGGCGGCGTGCCGGAGCGTGTCCAGCCTGGTCCGGTGCAGGCTGTGCATCTCCCGGATCAGGTCCTCGTCGCTCAGCTCGACCGGGTCGACCCCGAGGATCTCGTCCTCGGCGACCGCGAAGTCGGCAGCGGTGCCGCCGTGCCGTACCGGGTCACCGTCCCACTGTCCGACCCGCTGTTCGGGGCTGGCGTCGATCGGCACTCCGGCACCCGTCGGGGAGAACTCGTCGTGGCGTACTGATTCGTTCATCGTCGCCCCCGGAATCTCGTTTGGGTTGGCGACTAGACGGTTGCCCAAACCCCGTACCGCCAAACGTCGGCGGGGAGCGCGACACTACGACGCCGCGTCGGAGATCCGCCCGGGGCTGCCGGTACTCTCGTGGGCATGAAACGGCTGTGCACACCGACGTGGATCGTGCGTCACGTGCTCACCGTCGTACTCGTCGTCGGCTTTCTCGCCCTCGGCTGGTGGCAGGCCAGTCGGGCGCTCGCGGGCAACACCCTGAGCTGGGCGTACGCCTTCGAGTGGCCGATCTTCGCCGGGTTCACCATCTTCCTCTGGGTACGCGAGGCCCGGTACACGCTGCGCGGTGGGCCGAGCCCAGCCGCGCAGCCGGATCCGTCGGCGGACCGGCCGACCACCCCCGGGGTACGCCGACCGGTGCGCTCGGCCCGCCAACGGCTGGCGGCGGAGGTCGGGGAGGACCCGGCACTGACCGAGTACAACAACTACCTGGCGTGGCTGAACGCCAATCCGGGCGCTCGACCCGCCGACTATCCCGGCTCGGCCGGCAGCAGGAAGGACTGAACGTGGGCGCAGCCCTGACCCGATACCGTGTGGTCGCCAACATCGTCGGTGCCGTGTTGATCGTGCTCGTCGTGGTGGGCATGCCGCTCAAGTACATCTGGGACAACCCGGTCATCGTCGAGACGATCGGCCCGGCGCACGGCTTCCTCTACATGGTCTTCCTGTTGGCCGCGTTCGACCTGGGTCGTCGGGCGCACTGGCCGCTGAGCCGGATGGTGCTGGTCATGCTGGCCGGGACGGTCCCGTTCGTCTCGTTCTACGCAGAGCGGACGGTCACCCGGCAGGCTCGGCAGCCGGATCCCCAGCCGGTGGCCGGCTGAACCCGGGTGCCGAGCGGCCGGGCCGGCTTAGCCCGGGTGCCGAGCGGCGGGCTGGCCGGAACCGTACGGCCAGGCCCGCCCGTCAGCAATTCAAATTTCTCGTGATTTCCGCCGCCGAAAGAACCGTGGCGGGGACGCTCGCTGCCCGGTCGTCCCGAATGGCAGCAGGTTGCCGCAGGTCGTGGCGGGTTATCGGCCGGCGTGGAGCGTGTCCACAAATGCCCGCCAGGCTGCGGCGTTGAAGGTCACGAACTGCTCCGGGTTGACCGAGTCACGAACGGCCACGCCAACTCGGACCTGAGCCACCTCGACACAATGCTGCGATTCGCATCGAGTGCTCTTCCGCCAGATGAGCTCGGCGGAACCAGTCTGCGACATGCGCCCTCCTCGGCACTTATTCTCTGCGGCAGGCGCCGCGAAAACTTCTCTGCGGCAGGCGCCGCGACAACGCCAAGAGGCTACCCGCCGACTTCCTTTCCGAACAGCCCGGGGAATCGTAATTTGTGAGTTCCGTTGTTAATGGACACAAGCGGTGATCATGCCGTCGCGGGAAGCGTCGACGCTGGTGGATCATCGCCGCTCCGTGTAACCTGCTCGAAGGTCTGGCGATCTGGCAGGTAGCCGGTAGCCAGGTGGCAGGTTGACGGGGCCGGAATCAGCCGAATTGACCCCTCACTCCGCCGCCGGGGCGCCATTTGAAGGGAGCGTTCCGGATGACCGCCGCGTACGGCCCGACGGTGGGCCGCCGCAAGCTCCGCTCGGCGATTCGGCGGGCCCGTGAGGCTTCCGGGCTCACCCAGGAGCAGGTTGCCGTCGCGATGGACTGGTCGCTCTCCAAGCTGATCCGCATCGAGGCGGGATATGTCGCCATTTCCACCAACGACGTCAAGGCATTGCTCAATCACTATCAGGTGAACGATCCGAAGCGGGTCGAGGAGCTGGTGCAACTGGCGCGGGTGTCCCGGCAACGCAGCTGGTGGTCGCAATATCGGGAGACGATTCGACCCGCCTACTACTCGTACATCGGACTCGAGGCGGAGTCGTCGGAACTGTACTTCTACCAGTCGGTCGGCATGCCCGGTCTATTCCAGACGGAGGCGTACGCGCAGGCGGTCCTGCGCGCGGTCATTCCGAAACTGGAGGATTCGGCCGAGGCGCAGACTTCGGTCGCGCTTCGGCTCCGACGCCAACGGGAGGTACTCGACCGTCCCGATCCACCGGGCATCGTCGTGGTACTCGACGAGGCGGCACTTCACCGGCAGACCGGCGGGCCGGCGGTCATCCGGGAACAGCTCCTGCACCTGGTCGCCCTCGCCGACTCGGGCCAGATCACCGTCCAGGTGCTGCCGTTCACCTCCACCGTCTACACCCCGCTCGGCCAGTTCGTGATCGTGCGCTTTCCCCGGGGGGAGGACGCCGACGTCGTCTACCTGGAGAGCACCGGGCTGGAGGACGTCATCGACGATCCGGAGGCGGTGACCGCGCATCTGCGGACCTTCATCGGACTGCGGGAGGCCGCCCTGACCGCGGCCGAGTCGCTCCGGCGGATCTCGGAGATCGCCGCCGCTCTCGCCTGACCGTGCCGATGGCGGGATCGGGTGGCCCCGGGGTCGGCTCGACCCGCGACGGGCCGGTCCGGCAGCGCCAGCGGGGCCACCGGACCGGACCGGCGCTAGGACATCGGCTCGTAGGGGGTGTCCGAGGCCGGCGGATAGGCCATTCCACCGAGCCGGGCCGCCTCCCGGGCCCGGATCAACGCCCGGGTCACCTGTCCGAACTGCCGCTCGTGGTCGGAGCTGAACAGCATGACCATGGTTCCCTTGTACCGCCCCCACAGCTCGTACGCCGGAGGCCGCCAGCGGTGCCCGACCACCGCGAGGCCCACCGGCACGAACGCCGCGAGGCCGAGTCCCGCGTACGTCGCGGCGGGCAGCCGGTAGAGGTCACCGGTGTAGCCCAGGGCGACCCCGATGCCGATCAGCACCGCCGCGGTGACCGCCACCGCGCGCAGCGTCAGTCGGTCGTGCGGTCCTCGGGCCGTCTTGAGTTGCGTGAGTCCGGCGATCGTGAAGCGCCGGCCGGCGACGATGAATGCCTCACTGGTGACCCGTACGCCGGGTTGCCGATACAGATCGACCGGAGGACGCGTCCGGGTCGCCTCGGATACCTCGAATGACACATCTGGCAGGTGGACAGTGGGGCGAGTAGGCTCCATTCTTGCCTCCAACGGCTCCTGAGGCGGGCTGGCGTGGAAGGTTCGTAGAGACCGGCATCTGGTGGCAGCCGGATGCCGGTCGTCGTGCACACGGTGTCGATCTGCGAATCGCTCGCGATTACGGCTCGTTCATTGCACGCGGCCTCGCCCCCCTGTTGGCAACTACGCCCCGTTTCCTGCGTCGCTCCCCCCGGGAAGCCTTCCGGCTCCGCACCCATTGTGCGAAGCGCATGCCAGCAAGTGGAAGGGGCGCAGACAGCCACCTGGCAGATTTCCAGGCGGCAACCAGACCATTGGCAGTCTTCTGCCCGATCTCGTGGCGGTTTGCCCGCTGTCGACCCCGGCCGGTATCCGCCAAGACCGACCAAAGGGGCGAAGCGTGAGGCACGATCTCGACCACACCCATCCGATCGGCGAAGATCACGCTTCGATCCATCCTCGACACGAGCAGTGATCTCGACATTAGGGCTATCACTCGCTACTGCCGCACATCGCCCCGTGGCCACTGTCGGTAATCCCCGCCCCGGGCTACCTTGAGTCCGCCGGCCTGGTCGTCAGTCATCCCTCCGGGTGGCGCCGGTTGGTGTCGTCGCGGGCTACGCGGTGCGCGACGGCGTTGCGAAAGAAGGGCTCTGCACACGTTGTCTTCGGTGCGGATCCTGCTGCGGACCCTCGTCGTGGCCGGCCTATCGGCGGTGCTCGTCGCCCCGATGTCGGCGGCCCGGGCCGAACCCTCGGCCAGCGAGCTCACGCAGCAGATCAACAAGGCCTCGACCGAATTGGAAAAGGTCGTCGAGTCGTACAACAAACTCAACGAGGAGATCAAGGCCAGCAAGACGGCCGTCGCCGCCCTCAGTGCCCGGCTCGGCCCCCTGGAACAGCAGGCAGGGCAGGCCCGCACGGAGGCGGCCGAGCTCGCCAGCCGGGCGTACAAGTCCGGTGGTGGGTTGACCGCCGCCAACGTACTGCTCAGCCGGGGCGACGGTAGCAGTCTGGTGAACCGGCTCAGCGCCCTCGAACAGTTGGCCCGCGACCGTGATCGGCAGATCGCCGGGTTCGACGCGACACAGCGCCAGTACGTCGACGAGAAGTCCCGACTCGACGCCACACTGGCCCGGCAGACCGCCCAGGCGAAGCAGGTGGCCGCCGGAAAGAAGCGGATCGAGGGCGAGCTGTCCAAGCTCTACCAGATGCGCCGCGCGGCGTACGGCTCGGAGACCTCGTCCGGCAGCAAGTACAGCGGCAAGATCCCGGCGGTCTCCGGCAAGGCCGGTGTGGCCGTCCGGTACGCGTACAACGCGATCGGCAAGCCGTACGTGTACTCGGCCGAGGGGCCGAACGGTTACGACTGCTCCGGCCTCACCCTGGCCGCGTGGCGAGCGGCCGGGAAGTCACTGCCGCACAACGCCGCGATGCAGTGGGACAAGGTCGCGCACATCAGCCGAGGTTCGCTGCAACCGGGAGACCTGGTCTTCTACCGGAGCCTCGGCCACGTCGGCCTCTTCGTGGGCGGTGGCAAGATAATCCACTCCTCACGGGCGGGCGAACCCGTGAAGCTCGTCAGTGTGGACGTGATGCCCCCGTACGGGTACGGCCGGGTCCGCTAGGCGCTCAGCCTGACCTACCGGGTCGTCGCGCCGACACCCACCTCTCGCCCGCCGGACCGCTCGGTCCGGCGGGCGAGTGCGTTGGCCACCAGCACGTCCAGCAACGCCGGATAGTTCAGCCCGGCCGCCTGCCAGATCCGCGGGTACTGCGAGACCTGGGTGAAGCCCGGAAACGTGTTGATCTCGTTCAGCACCGGCGTCACGCCGTCCCGGAGGAAGAAGTCGATCCGGGCCAGCCCGGCGCAGCCGAGTGCCCGGAACGCCCGTACCGCGAGGTCGGCCAGCTCGGCCGTGACGGTGTCGTCCAGCCGGGCCGGGATCTCGAAAATCGTGTCGGGATCGTCGTACTTCGCGTCGAAGTCGAAGAACGAGCGTTCGCCGGCGACCTTGATCTCCAGCGGCGGACCGACCTCGAGCCGGCCGTCCGGGTGTTCGAGCACCGCAAGGTCGATCTCGCGACCGGGCACCGCCGCCTCGACCAGCACCTTCGGGTCGCTCGCCCGGGCCCATTCCAGCGCGGCCGGCAGGTCCTCCCAGCGCGTCACCCGGGTGACGCCGATGCTGGAGCCGGCCCGCGCGGGCTTCACGAAGACCGGCAGGCCGAGCCGGTGCAGATCCGCCTCGGCCGGTACGCCGTCCAGGTCCGTCGATCGCGACACCACGGCGTCGGCCACCGGTACGCCCTCGGCGGCGAGCAGCTTCTTGGTGAACTCCTTGTCCATCCCGGCGGCACTGGCCAGTACGCCGTTGCCGACGTACGGCACGCCGGTCAGTTCCAGTACGGACTGGAGCGTGCCGTCCTCGCCGTACGGGCCGTGCAGGGTCGGAAAGATCACGTCCACCGTACGGAGCCGGTCCACCGCCTCGAAGACGCTGACCGGTGCCTCGGTGCCGAAGACCCACTGTCCCGTCCTGGTGATCAGCACCGGCTCCGGCCGGTAGCGGGCCGGGTCCAGGTTCGCCAGCACGCTCGACGCGGACCGACGGGACACCTGGTGCTCGCCGCTGCGACCGCCGGAGATCACCGCCACCCTGATCGGTGAATCAGACATTTACCCGCTCCCGTCCGCTGTGCCGCTCCGATCGCACCGGCAGGTACCGCCGGGCCACCCGGGCGCCGATGCCCGTGAAGATCTCGTGGGGGTTCGTTCCGGCCCACCGCGCCCAGTCGGCGACGGTGGGCTCGCCCCGGTCGCCGCAGCCGAACAGCAGGACCTCGTCGCCGGTCCGGACCGGCAGGTCACCGACGTCGACGACGATCTGGTCCATGGTCACCCGGCCGGCGATCGGACACCGTCGACCGCCGATCCAGACCTCCGCCTGGCCCGCGGTGGCCCGGGGGATCCCGTCGGCGTACCCGATCGGCACCAGCGCCAGCGTGGTCCCGGTGGCGGTGGTGTAGTCGTGGCCATAGGAGACTCCGGCGCCGGCCGGTACCTGCTTGGTCAGGATGACCCGGGACCGCAGGGTCATCGCGGGCCGGATTCCGGCGACGCGGTCCGGCAGCGGCTCCGACCCGTACAGGGCGATGCCGACCCGGACCAGGTCGAAGTGCGCCTGGGGCAGGCCGACCAGTCCGGCCGAGTTCGCCAGGTGCACCACGTCGGGGCTCAGCCCGGCGGCCCGGGCCCACGCCAGCGCCCGGCCGAACCGGCGCAGCGCGGCCGTGTCCCGGGGATCGCCGGCCAGTTCCCCGCCGGCCAGGTGGGACCAGACGCCCCGGACCCGGATCCGCCCGGCGACCTCGAAGCGCCGCGCCAGGCGTACCAACTCGGGCCAGTCACCGTCGGTCGCGCCGTTGCGGGACAGCCCGGTGTCCACCTTCAGGTGTACGTCGGCCCGCGCCCCGGCCCGAGCGGCCCCGTCGGCGACTCCGCGCAGATGTCCGGTGGAGGCCACCGAGAGGTCGATCCGGGCCGCGACCACCGGGGCGAAGTCCTCGTCCTCGCCGTGCAGCCAACTCAACACCGGCGCGTCGATCCCGGCGGCGCGCAACGCCAGCGCCTCGGTCCGGGAGGTCACCCCCAGCCACCGGGCCCCGGCGGCCAGCGCGGTACGCGCCACCGGCAGGAACCCGTGCCCGAACGCGTCCGCCTTGACCACCGCCAGCAGCTCGGCACCGGTCAGACCGGCCAGGACCCGGGTGTTGTGCGCGATGGCGTCAAGATCGACAATCGCCTCGGCCAGCGGCGGCGAGTCGGCTTCTCCCCCGAGATCGATCACGTTGCGTGAGCCTAGGAGGTACCTGTGTGAATCTCGTGAAGCCGGGGTGCGGGAACGATGGAACCACCGGCAGCGGCTAACCTGCCTGGATGACCCCGTCGGAGTCCAGGGAACTGGCCGCTGTGGTGCTCGACCGCCTCGCCCCACGGCTGCCCGAGGCCGCCGCGCCGGACGCCGGCACACCGGGTACGCCGATCCGGCGGCTCTACGAACTGGTGGCGGACCGGCTGCGTACGCTCGGTGAACAGGACGCCCTGGCCGAACTGGTCCGGGACCCCCGAAACGACTCACTGGTGAAACGCCTGCTCGCCAGCGCGGCGACCGAGGACCCGACGTACGCCGGGGAACTCGCCGCCGCCGTCCAGGCGCTGCCCGCCACTGCCGTCCCCGAAGCAGCCCCACCGGCCGCCGGACCGCAGGGGCCCGACGGGCTGCCGACGCGGGGCGGGAAGGCGTCGCGGGCTGAAAAGGCGTCGCGGGCTGAAAAGGCGTCGCAGGCCGCCGCCGACCGGGCGGACGGCCGGCGGCCCCGCCGGTACGGCCCCTGGATCGGGGTGGTGGCGGTGGTCGTGCTCCTGCTGCTCGGCGCCATCGTCGCCCGGTCGGTCGTGGGCGGCCTGGACGGAGCCGGCGGGCTGACCGCCGACTCCGACTGTGCGGAGTACCGGCAGGCGCCACCGGAGGAGCGGGTGGCGGCGATCCGGCAGATCGGGCTGGCCAAGGGAATCTCCGGAGTGGACAGTCCGCTGGTGATGACGGCGGTGGACCAGCTCTGCGAGGCCCAGCCGTCGGCGAAGCTGGGCGACCTGGTCGCCCGGTTCGACGGCTGAGCCCCGACTCGCGCAGAGCCCGGTTCCGGCGCCCCGCCGGCTACCGGAGGGACCGGTTCAGGTGATGTCGCGGCGCATCGGGACGGCGATCGCGAGCACCGCGGCGACGACGGCGTACCCGAGGAGCAGCAGCCCTCCGCCCAGCGGTGACATCAGCTGGACCGGCGTGGTGCCGAGCCCCTCGGCCGCCGCATCGACGATGTAACTGAATCCGGTGAGCGAGGCGGTCGCTCCGGCGGGCAGGAACGGGTAGAGCCGGCTCACCCCGGGGATGATCGCGAGCAGTGGTTCGAGCAGGTAGAAGAACCCGCCGACCACGGCCAGCGCCGCCGTCTGGTTACGGATCAACGCACCGATCCCGACGCCGATCAGGGTGTACGCCGCCATGTTGAGGGCCAGTCGGGCGAACAGTTCGAGGATCAGTCCGGTGGACAGGCCGGGAACCACGCCCTGGGTCGCCGCACCGAGGAAGAACGCCGCCGCGCCGGAGCCGGTGAGCACCAGGCCGTACACCAGACCGGCGAGACCGTAGGTGACCAGTTTCGACAGCAGTACCTGCCAGCGTCGGGGCGCGAACAGGAAGGTGAAGTCGATCGTCCCGTGCCGGTGCTCGGCGGGGACGGCCAGCGCGCCCAGCAGCGCCGGAATGAACATCGTGTATCCGACCATGCCGAGGATGGCCCGTACCCCGGTCTCGGTGTCGATTCCCGGCATGGGTGGGTCGAAGTTCTCCGGGCCGACCAGGGTCAGCAGGCCGATCAGGCCGCCCCCGCACGCCACGGCGATCACCAGTGCCACCGGCCAGAGCCGGGCGGCCAGCAGCCGACGGAACTCGGCCCTGATCAAGCGGATCATCGCGCACCCTCCATACGGTCGGCGGCCGCCCTGCCGGTGGTCAGTCGATCGGTCGGCGGCCGGTCTGCCGCCGCCCTGCTGGAGGTCAGACGGAGAAAGAGCTGTTCCAGGCTGGCGGTCTCGCCGACCAGTTCGGTGAGCCGGCCGGCGACCACCTTCCGACCGTCCCGGATCACCACCACGTCGTCCACGATCTGCTGGACCTCGCTGAGCACGTGACTGGAGATGAGGACGGTGCGTCCCTCCCGGGCCAGCTCCCGCAGGAAGTCGCGCAGCCAGGCGATGCCCTCGGGATCGAGGCCGTTGCCCGGCTCGTCGAGCAGCAGTACCCGGGGATCACCGAGCAGCGCGGTGGCGAGATTGAGTCGCTGCCGCATCCCGGTCGAGAACGTCCTCGTCCTGCGGTGCGCCACCCGACCCAGGTCGAGCAGGTGGAGCACCTCCTCGACCCGGCTGTCCGGGTAGCCGCCCATCGCGGCGTACGTCCGCAGGTGGTTCCGGGCGGTGTGGCCCGGGTGGAAGGCGGACGCGTCGAAGACGGCGCCGACCGTACCGGACGGCCGGGGCAGGTCCCGGTAGCGCCGGCCGCCGATCCTCGCGCTGCCGGAGGTCGGGTTGACCAGTCCGAGGATCATCCGCATCGTGGTCGTCTTGCCCGCCCCGTTGGGTCCGAGGAACCCGGTGACGGCGCCGGGCCGGATGGTGAAGCTCAGGTCCTGCACGGCGGTGACCGTGTCGAACCGCTTGGTCAGGTTGGACACCTCGATCGAGAGCAGCTCGCCGGTCATGCCCGCTCTCCCGTCCTCGGGCCCGGCGCGGTGCCGGCCCGCCCGGTCGCCCTGCCGGCCCACTCTGTCGCCGGACCGTTCTGCCCTGGCGGCGCGCCATCCTGCTCCGTCGCCGCGATGCTCTGCGCGATGGTCCGGACCAGTCGCGCCGCGTCCCGGGTCGAGAAGACGACCTCGTCGAACCCGCCGTCCACGGTGGCGCTGTCGAGCCACAGGTGCAGTCCGGGAATGCCTCGGCGGGCGTACACCAGTTGCCGGGGGCCGGTGAGCAGTCCCCAGACGCCGATCTTGACAACCCCGCTGACCAGGTACCCCCGGCGCATGCCACGGGCCAGTCGCAACGGTCGGTCCGCGTACGCGACCTGGCGTACGGACCGCAGCGGCACGGTCAGCGTCCGACGACCGAGCCAGAACCGTTCCATGCCCTGGAACTCGAAGGTCAGTACCTCGTTGGAGATCCTCATCGTCGCCATCAGCTCACCTACGTTCGCCTCGGTGGTGCGCGATCGCGCCCCACGACGTTCCGCTTCCGGATCATCCGATCCGAGCGCGGCCATCTGTTCTATAAGTTGTATAGCAGACGACCAAGCCGATGGCGAGCCATCTACGGCAAGCTTGCCGAACCGGCCCATCTGTTCTATAACTTGTGGAACAGGTGGAGGGGTGGCCGACGTGATAATCGAGGTGGACCCGAACAGCGAGGTCCCGATCTACCAGCAGCTTCGTGATCGCGTGGTCGAGGCCATCGCCACCGGAGCACTCCGCGAGGGCAGTCCGTTGCCCTCCACCCGGGCCCTGGCCACCGACTTCGGCATCAACTTCCACACCGTCAACAAGGGGTACGACCTGCTACGCCAGCAGCGACTGCTCCGGATCAACCGCAAGTCCGGCGCGGTCGTGCTCCGGGACGGCAGCTCGGGTCCGCCCGCTCCGGAGTTCGCCGAGGAGTGGACCAGTCGGGCCAGGACACTGCTCGCCGAGGCCACCGCCCACGGCCTGGCCCGGGAAGAAGTGCTCGACATCTGCCGCAAGGTCCTCGAGACGTTCGGCGAGGGACAGGAGGAGTCGTGATGCTGACAGCCGTCGGATCGACCGCAGGTCTGCTGATGGTCGCCATCTCCGCCTGGGTGATGCCCTCGATCCAGCGACCGACGCTGCCGTTCGGCGTCCGGGTGCCCGCCCAGCGGGCCACAGACGCCGCGATCGTCGAACAGATCCGCGCCTTCCGGGCCCAGGTCACGGTGAGCGCCCTGCTCGGTCTGCTCGTCAGCGTCGTCCTCATCGCCACCGTCGGCACCGACGTCGACGAGACCGCCACGGCACTCGTCGCCGCCGTACCGATGGCGGCGCTACTGCTCCTGGTCGGGGCGTTCTACCTGCGGGCTCGCGGGACGATCCTGCGGGTCAAGGCCGACGACGGCTGGTACAGCGGGGTCGCCCAGCGGGTCGCCGTGGACACCTCGCTGCGTACCGGACCGGAACGGCTGCCCTGGGAGTGGGCGGTGGTGGCCATGCTGACCCCACTGGTCACGCTCGCCGCCGGAATCGCCCTCTACCCGGACATGCCGGCCCAGGTACCGATGCGGACCAACGGATCCACAGTGGAGGCGTGGCAGGCGAAGTCGCCGTGGGTGATCGTACTGCCGGTCGGCATCCAACTGCTCACCACGGCCCTCCTGATCGCCCTGCTCGCCTGGTCGTTCCGGTCCCGGGCCGATCTGGAGCCCTCGGCACCGAAGCGCTCGGCGGCGCAGCACCGGCTCTTCCTCCGCCGCATCTCCCGCGCCGTGCTGGTGCTGGCCACCTGCATGAACGCCGCGATCCTGTTCGCCGTGGTGCCGGTGTGGCAGGGTCGGGTGCCGGGCCCCTGGGCGACCACCGGCCTGATCCTGTTCTCCCTGCTCGGCGCCGGCTACCTGGTCGTCGTCACGGTGCGTACCGGCCAGGGCGGCAGCCGGATCGCCACCGACCGGGACGCGGCGGCGGAACGACCGGACAGCGCGCACACCGACGACGACCGGCACTGGCGGTTCGCGGGCTTCTGCTACGTCAACCGCGACGACCCGGCCATTCTGGTCCAGAAGCGCGTCGGCGTCGGCTGGACGCTGAACCTCGGCAACCCCCGGAGCATCGCCATCGTGGCGAGCGTGCTGGCCCTGGTGGCGGTCGGCGCGTTCCTGGCCCCCTGACGGCCGCGGCAGCCGGCCGGTCAGGTCCGACGCCGGGTGTCCGTCCCGAGGCCCGCGAGGAAGGTCACCCAGGCGGTCGGGGCGAACCGGAGTACGGCACCGGCCGTGTCCTTCGAGTCCCGTACCCCTACCCCGGGAGCAAGCCGGGCCACCTCGACACAGTTGCCTCCCTCGCCACCGGAGTGGCTGCTCTTCCACCAGATCGACGCACTTTCTTCCGGCAACATCCCGCCCGGTCCCTCATTTCCAGGAGGCCGCCGTCTCTCTGAGCAGCCGCGCCGATTCTTTCCGCGACAACGCTGCCGCAACCAGGTGGTCGAAAGCAAGCGCGAACGAGGCGATCTGGGCCGGCTCGTCGATGTAGAGCGCGCCGGTGCGGTGTTCGGTGTAGACCAACCCCGGTTCGGTGGGCTCGGTGAAGCCGAGCAGCACGAACGGCCGCCCGAAAGCGGTGTACGCCGGACTGCTGAACCGCACCACCCGCAGCTCGACGTTCGACCGCTCGGCCAGCGTGGCGAGGTAGCCGAGCTGCTCGCGCATCGTGCTGCCGTCGCCGACCCGGCAGCGCAGCACCGCCTCGCCGAGGACCACCCGCAGCCGTACCGGGCCGGGTTCGGTGAGCCGGCGTTGCCGGGCCAGCCGGAGTTCGACCTGCCGGGTCAGTTCCTCGGCCGGGGCGAGCGGCTGGGTGGCCCGGATCAGCGCGGCGGCGTACGCCTCGGTCTGCAACAGGCCGGGCACCAGATGCGTCTCGGCGGTACGGATCTCGGTCGCCTCGGACTCCAGTCCGACGTAGACCTCGAACCAGTCCGGGATCGCACCGCCGTACGTCACCCACCAGCCGCGCTGGGTCGACTGCTTGGCCAGCGTCGCCAGCACGTCGCGGGTGCGCTCGTCGGCCACGCCGTAGATGTCGAGCAGCCCGAGCACGTCCCGGGGGTGGGTGGAGTGCTTGCCCGCCTCGATCCGGGAGATCTTGGCATCCGAGCACTTCATCCGCTGCGCCACCTGCAGGAGGGTGAGCTGCTCCCGCTCGCGCAGCCGGCGAAGCTCGATGCCGAGCCGGCGGCGCCGCGCGGTCGGACTGATCGGCACAGAAGCCTCCCCAGGGGCACTCTCGGATGCGATACCCGCACCGCCGGGTCGGCGGTCCCGGCGACTGGCCCACCTTAGTTAGTTCTCGCCGCCACGGAAGCCGGAGGAGACGGTAGTGGCCGGCGCCCCGCTGGGGACGCCGGCCACTGTCCGGTCGATCAGAAAGCTCGCGCTCCTACATATTCAGGAGGCCACGAGGTGGGGCGGTCAGGCCGCTGCCAGTCCTTCGGCTCGGGCCAGCTCGCGCAGCCGGCCCAGGGCCTGGATCTCCAACTGCCGGATCCGCTCCCGGGAGAGCGAGAACCGGGACGCCACCTCGGTGAGCGAGTGCTCCCGACCGTCCTCCAGGCCGTACCGGGCCCGCATGATGCCGGCCGAACGGTCGTCGAGGTGGTTGAGCAGCCCCTCGATGCGCTGCCGCTCCAGGCCGGTCAGCACGATCTCCTCGGGCGACGGTGCGTCGCTGTCGGCGACCAGGTCACCGAGGTTGGTGTCCCCGTCGTCCCCGACCGGGGTGTCCAGCGACACCGTGTCCTGCGACCAGCGGACCAGCTCGTGGACCCGCTCCACCGGTACGCCCAACGCTGCCGCGATCTGCTCCGGCTCCGGGTCGGAACCCAGTTCACGGGTGAGCTGGCGGGCCACGTTGCGCATCCGGTTGACGTCTTCGACCAGGTGCACCGGCAGCCGTACGGTGCGCTCCTGCTGGGCGATGGCCCGGCTGATCGCCTGGCGGATCCACCAGGTGGCGTACGTCGAGAACTTGTAGCCGCGCTCGTAGTCGAACTTCTCGACCGCCCGGACCAGGCCGGTGTTGCCCTCCTGAATCAGGTCGAGCATCGGCATGCCGGACCGGACGTACCGGCGGGCGATCGACACCACCAGCCGGAGGTTCGCCCGGATGAACAGGTCCTTGGCCCGCTCGCCCTCGACCACCAGCCGCTCAAGCTCCGCGTGGCCCACGCCAACCGGCAGCTTGTCCTCGTCGATGAGATGTTCGGCGTAGAGGCCTGCCTCGATGGCTTTGGAGAGGTCGACCTCCGCGGCGGCGTCGAGCAGCGGTGTGCGGGAGATCTCGTGCAGGTACACGCCGACCAGGTCGCGCTCCTCGGCGACCTCGTCGGTTCGCATCACGATCTTCTTCTCCACGTTCCCCACGGTCCCCTCGTCGTTCCTCCCGGTGGCCCGGGTTCCTGCTCCTGCCATCCCCACGTCCATCAGCCCTCCCCGTAACTTCCGCTGTGCGCCGCGGTGCTGACACCTACACAACAGTTGAGACGCGTTGGGGATTCCATCTCGTGGGTCGAAAGTGTCACGAATGCCTGAGTAGTTGCTGAAAGCACGATCGACGTTTGCTGTCAGTCGTCCCTATCGGGGCATGTCGGAGCCGGCGACGCTGCAGCTACGGGGGCCTGCATCGGCTATCGCACCATCACCACACAACGACACACAGCGATCCAGGTCACTGGGTTGCTGCGATTCTCGTCACGCTGCGATATACGCAGGCCACGCCGAGTCGGTTCATCCCGCCGCCACGGAAGGGTTACCCCCTCCGGCTGGGTAACAATCCGCAGCCCGGCTAAAGTCCCCGCCGCTCGGGCAGGGCGAAACGATCTCCGTCGGGCCGCTCCGGGCGGTCCTGCACGGCTCCGGGGCTCGACGGCCAACTCGTCCCGGCGAATGGCCGAACCTGAGCCGGCTCTCAGCTGGCGAGCAGCGCGATGGCACCCCGGACCTGGTTGGCCGAGCGTTCCAGCGCGGCCCTGGCGTCCGCGACGGCCGCACCGGACAGCAACGACACCAGGGCGGCTTTCAGGTCACCGTCGGCCTCGGTCAATGCCCGCTGGGCGACCTCTTCGGCGCAACCGGTCGCTTCCACCAGAATCGAGATCATTCGGCCCCGCAACTTCGCGTTGGTGGCCACCATGTCAATCATCAGGTTTGAGTAGACCCGACCGAGCCGCACCATCACGGCCGTGGAAAAGCCGTTCAGGACCAGTTTCTGGGCCGTCGCGGCCTTCATCCGCGTGGAGCCGGTAACCACCTCGGGTCCGGTGTCCACCCCGATGAACACCGTCACCGATCGCGCCGCCGCGGCACTCGGATCGGCGCAGAACAGCACGGTATCGGCGCCCAGGTCGGTTGCGGCCCGGAGCGCGCCCAGCACGTACGGCGTACGTCCGCTGGCGGCCAGTCCGACCACCAGGTCGCCGGCCCGTACGCACTCGCGTGCCTCCGCGGCACCGCCGGCCTCGTCGTCCTCGGCATCCTCGACGGCCCGCCACATCGCCTCCGGCCCACCGGCGAGGTGGGCGCAGAACCAGCGGTCCGGCGCGTTGAAGGTGGGCGCCAGTTCGGCTGCGTCGAGCACGCCCAGCCGCCCCGAGGTACCGGCGCCGAAGTAGTGCACCCGACCTCCGCCGCGCAACGCCGTCACGGCCAGTTCGACCGCGACGGCGATCTCGTCGAGCACCGTGGCGACGGCGGCGGGAACCCGTCGGTCGTCGTCGTTGATCACCTTCAGCACGTCCCGGGTGGACATCAGGTCCAGTTCCGAACTGCGCGGATTCCGGCGCTCGGTCGGCGAACTGACCCGTACCACGGCGCGCGGATCCTGGTCACGGCCGCCCCGGTGGCCGGCGACCGGTCCCGGGTCGTCCGGCCGGTAGGCCGGCTCGGCCAGCGGGTAAGGCGACCCCGCGTCGGATTCCAAACGCGGGGTGGCGGCGAGCGAACCGGGCTCGACCCGTTCGGCCGTCATGTCCGCCCCCCACCGCGTCGACAACCGCCGAACCACTCGCTCATGCCCCCGCCCCACTCCGCCTGTTCATGCCCCCACGGCTCCGCTCGGTGATCGCCTGCGGCAGCGCCGCGCCGAGCCAGCCTGTCCGCCCGCTCATGCCCCTGCCCCGCTCCATCCGGTCATGACCGCCGCCCCTTGACCCGGTGCGGCTGCACCGCCTCGGCGGTGACTTCGAGCGCCTTCTTCGCCCTGGCCCGGTTGCGGGCCGCGACCCCGACGAAGAGGCAGTCGACCACCGTCAGCTGGGCCAGGCGGCTGGCCATCGCGCCGGACCGGTACGTCGTCTCCCGAGCCGCCGTGGTGAGCACGAAGTCGGCGACCTCGGTGATCGGCGAACGCGGGAAGTTCGTCAGCGCGACCGTGGTCGCCCCGCGCGCCCGCGCCTGTTCCAGCACCTCGACGGCGTCCAGCGTCGTACCGGTGTGCGAGATGCCCACCGCGACGTCGCCCTTGCCGAGCAGGGCCGCCGAGGTCAGTGCGACGTGCACGTCCGGGAAGTAGAACGCGGTCCGGCCGATCCGGTGCAGTTTCTGCTGGAAGTCGGAGGCTACGAAGCCACTCGCCGCGGCGCCGTAGATGTCGATCCGGCTGGCGCCATTGATCGCCTCGACCACCTGTTCGCAGACGGCCGGGTCGAGCTGCTCGGCCGTCTCCTCGACCGCGCGCGCGTCGCTGAACGCGATCGTCGCGATGATCTGCGCCATGTCGGCGCCGGGTGGGATGTCACCGCCGACGACCCGGGCGTCCGGCGGCTCGACCCGGCGGGCGGCCTCGGCCGCGAGCCGGATGCGCAGCTGCGGGTAGCCGTCCATGCCGACCGAACGGCAGAACCGGATGACGGTGGCCTCGGACGTCTCGGCCGCGGTCGCCAGATCGGTGATCGTACGGCGAGCCGCATCGGCGGGATCCGCCACGACGAGTCTCGCCACCCGTTGTTCGGCGGGCGACAACGACGGCAGCAGGCCGCTGATATGGACAATCAGCCCAGCCGTCTCATGACTCGCAGAAACCTTCGCAGACTTCACCACGGATGAAACTTACTTTCACGGAGGCGGGAGCGTCAACCGTGACGCGCTACACCTGCGAAAGTACGCCCAACGGGTGGGATATTGCGGCCGGTTAATCCGGCCGAGCGTGCCATTCCCACGACACGTTCGTCGCGGCGGAGGCGCCGAGACGCCGGACCGGACGGCGAGCGGGTGAATCGTCATCCATCGATAGGTCTGCCCAGGTCGACTTTACCACCGGCCGGTACACCGCCCGGCCGCCGGCAACTCGCGGTACGTCCTCGCCGTCGCGGCGACGGGACGGCGGGACCGGTGGTACCGATAGCGTGGCAGCCATGGCGGATCGAAGTGTGCTCATCACCGGTGGCCTGGGCGGCCTCGGCGGCGCGGTCACCGACGCGTTCGTCGCCGCCGGTTGGCGGGTGGTCCTGCCCGTACGGTCGGGTGCCACCGACCTCGGGTCGACGTCCGGCGGCACGGCGCAGGGCCCCGGGGTGCTCCGGTTGGCCGCCGATCTCACCGATCCTGAGCAGGTCGCCAGGACGGTCGACGCCGCCGCGAACGACGCCGACGCCCCGCTGCGGGCGGTGGTCAACCTGGCCGGCGGGTACGCCTCCGGCGGCCGGATACACGAAACCCCGGTCGCCGACTTCGAGCAGATGCTCGTCCGCAACCTGCGCCCGACGTACCTGGTCACCCGGGAGGCGTTGCCGTACCTGGTGGACGCGGGCGGCGGGGCGGTGGTCTGCGTCTCGTCCCGGGCGGCACTCGCGCCGTTCCCGGGTGCCGCCGGTTACGTCACGGCGAAGGCGGCCGTGCTCGCCTTCGCCTCGGCGGTCGCCGTCGAGTACCGGCAGTCCGGGGTCCGGTGCAACACGGTCGTCCCGAGCGTCATCGACACGCCGGCCAACCGGGCGGCTGCGCCCAACGCGGATCACTCACGTTGGGTGGCACCGGCGGAGATCGCCGGGGTGATTCGCTTTCTGGCCAGCGACGAGTCGGCGCCGACGAGCGGCGCGACCATACCGGTGTACGGCCGGGCCTGACCGCCCCCGCGTCCGCCGTCCTCGCCTCGGCCTGCGCGGACGGGCCGATGACCGGGTCCGGGGTACCGAGCGGGTCGGCGGCGACCGGCTCGTCCTGCCGGGGCGGTGCGGTCGGGTCGGTCGGGGTCGCCTCCGGCCGGTGGGGAACGGGCCGGCGGGTCGGTGTGGGATCCGGCGGGGTCACCTCGGCCGGCAGCCACTGCCGCAGCCCGGCCTGGATCGCCCGGGTCACCTCGTCCGGGCCGCGGTTGGCGTCGACGACCACGAACCCGGCGAACTCCGGCAGCGACCGGTACGCCGCCACCCCGGCGGCCAGGAAGTCGATGTTCTCGTGGTCGGTGCCCCGGGCCTCGATCCGCCGGTACGCCTCACCCGGCTCCACCGCGAGCAGAAACGTGACATCGGGCGGCGGAAAGAGCCGGTAGAGCACCCGGGCCAGCCCTTCCCAGCGCCGCCCGCCGCCGTGTGCCCGGATGCTGGCGTACTGGCAGACGGCGTACCGGTCCATCACGGCGACCCGCGAATGCAACCGGGACCGGAGCAGGGCCCGCGCGATGGCCATCCAGCGCAGCGCCGACTCGGCGAAGAGCATCCCGTCGCGGCCCAACAGGCGCTGCGCGTCCCGTCGGCCCAACTTGCGCGCCAGCCGGCTGAACCAGCGTCGTCCGCCGGCATTCTGCCAGTAGGTGGCCGGCACACCGGCCGAGGTCAGCGCGTCCGCCAACCGGTGCGCCTGGGTGGTCTTGCCCGAACCGTCGATCCCGACCAGGGCCACGGAACGCAGCCGTCCCCCGCCATGCCGCTCCTGCAGAGTTGGGGCCACGCTCAGCAACGGTACCTGGCGGGCGCCGCCCTCCGGCGGCGATAGCGCCGCCGGTACGCCCTTTCCGCCGTTGTGCCGGGCCTTCACGCAGGCCAGCCCGGGCCACCCGGAGGGAAGTAGCCGGATGTCCGGTTCCGTCCCCTGCCCCCGCTCCCCACCAGGTGTGAACGAACGAGGTGCCGGGTACCGGTAAATCCGGACCCACCGCCCAGATGCCCGACACCACCGACATGGGAGACCCGATGGATCACCGAGGCGACGAGACCCTCCTAGCCACCCTTAAACGGGTCGCCGCCGTCCTCAAGCAGTCCGAGATTCCGTTCGCCCTGGGCGGCAGTTTCGCCGTCTACGCCCACGGCGGCCATTCCAGCGACCACGACGTGGACTTCCTCATCCGGGAGCAGGACACCGAGCGCGCCCTGGAGGCGTTGGTCGAGGCCGGCTTCACCGCCGACCGCCCGCCGGAGGACTGGCTCGTCAAGGTCTGGGACAACGACCGGCTGGTGGACCTCATCCACCGGCCGATCGAGACCCCGGTGACCGACGAGACCTTCCGGGACACGGTCGTCCGGCCGGTCGACGCCATCCACATGCCGGTGCTCTCGGCGACCCACCTGATGGTGCACAAACTGCTGAGCTTCTCGCAGCACTACTGCGACTTCGCCCGAGGACTGCCCCTCGCCCGGTCGCTGCGCGAGCAGATCGACTGGGACCGGGTACGCAAGGAGACTGCGCATTCCCCCTATGCCGAGGCCTTCCTGGTACTGCTGGACCGGCTGGACGTGGTGTCCTACCGCCCGGTCGGCGAGGAGAAGGAGGTAACGGCGTGACGACGACGAACGCGGCGAGGAGGCGGCATGGGCCAGCGTGACGCGGAAGCGGGCACCGATCCGCCGGACGACTATCTGGAGGCGGCGATCCAGCGCCTGCTCACCGAGAACACCGAGATCGCCGAGCAGGGCATCACGGTGACCCGCCGGGACCACTCGGTGGTGCTCTGCGGCGAGGTGGAGAGCGCACAACGACGCGAGGAGATCCTCCGGCTGGTCCTGGAGCGCTTCCCGCAGGTGCCGGTGACGGTCGACATCGGACTGATCCGGACCCAGGCACCGACCGAGGTGGAGGAGTTGCGGTGAGGGAGACGACATGGTGATCCGGATCGCGGCCGTCGGCGACGTGCACCTGGACCAGGACGTGGTCGGACGGTTCCGGCCGGCGCTGGAGCAGTTGCCGGACAGCGCCGACGTACTGCTGCTGGCCGGTGACCTGACCCGGCACGGCACCGAGTCCGAGGCCCGGTGCGTGGCGACCGAGTTCGGTGGCCTGGGAGTGCCGGTGGTGGCGGTGCTGGGCAACCACGACTACCACTGCGACCAGGTACCGGCGGTGATCCGGATCCTGGAGGACGCCGGGATCCTGGTACTGGAGGGCACGAACGTGGTGCTGGACTGCACCGGGGTACGGCTCGGCATCGCCGGCGCCAAGGGGTTCGGCGGAGGCTTCGCCGGACGCTGTGCCAGCGAGTTCGGCGAGCCGGAGATGAAGGACTTCGTCCGGACCACCAGCGCCATCTCCGAGCAGCTCGGCGTGGCGCTACGGGAGATGGACTGCGACGTACGGGTGGCGCTGACGCACTACGCGCCGGTACCCGACACCCTGGTCGGCGAGCCGCCGGAGATCTATCCGTTCCTCGGGTCGTACCTGCTCGGTCAGGCCATCGACTCGGCGCCGACCGAGCTGGCCGTGCACGGGCACGCGCACGCGGGCAGCGAGCGGGGCACCACTCCGGGCGGGGTCCGGGTTCGCAACGTCGCCCACCCAGTGATCAAGCAGGCGTACAGCGTGTTTCACCTGCATGAGCCGTACGCCACAGCCACCGGCGGCAAGGTTTCCGCGATCAGCGGCTCGGGTAGTTCCTGAGACATGGAATTTTTGCTCTGGATTCTCGCGGTAGTACTCGTGGTCGCCGGCGTGTTCGCACTGTTCCGGCGGCAGATCCTCTGGGGCGTCGTGCTCATCGTCGTAGGGCTGATCGTCGGCCCCTTCGGCGTCAGCATCTTCTAGCTGGCCCGTCCAGCGGGCCGGTTCGATCAGCGCTCAGAGACAGCACCAACCTCTCCTCATCAGCCCACCGGGGTCGTCGGACCCGGGTCTTCGTCCTCCCCCTGAAGACCCGGACCCGACGACCCCGGTTTCACGTGTGTGCGGGGCCTACCGGCCGTACCCGCTCAGCAGCGGGGTACGCCCGGGATGTAGCCGTCGTAGCCGGTCAGGACGTACGTGTCGGAGATGAACCGCCCGGTGCCGATCCGGTCCCAGATGTTGCTGGTGCCGTAGGTGCCGGTCACGGTCGTACCGGCGGTCTGGCAGTGGATCGTGACGCCGGCTCCGTCGGCCACCGTGCCGACCGAGGCGTAGGTGGTGCCGGGGCCGGAGCGGACCGTGAGCGCGGTACCCGCGGTGTTCACCGTGCCCGAGCCGGTGCCGGTGCCCCCGCCGGAGCAGGCGTTGTCGCTGGTGTAGGTCCGGGTGCCCCAGTAGAGCGCCAGCGTCCCGTTGAACCGGACCTGGACCGCGCTGCCACCCGACCGCTGCTCGTAGTGCAGGTGCGGGCCGGTGGACCCGCCGGTCGTGCCGACGTACCCGATGACGGTGCCGTAGTCGACGGTCCGGCCGACGGCGGTGTTGAAGCCGTTCAGGTGGGCGTAGTACGTCGTGAAGCCGCCACCGTGGTTGATCCGGACGTACTTGCCGTAGCTGGTGCCGCCGAGGTCGGCGACCACGTCGACGGTGCCCGGCGCGCTGGCCACCACCGGGTCGCCCTGGTCGTCGGTCCGGTTGAAGTCGACGGCGTTGGTCGGGCTGTGGTTGGTCCGGGTCTGGCCGGACCAGGACTGGCCGCAGGGGAACGGAACCTTGAACGTTGGCGCGGCGGCGGCCGGCGAGGCCGGCACGAGCACCACGGCGGCCAGGAGCAGGCCGCTTCCGACGAGGGCAAACAGGCGCGAACGCATACAGGGACCTCCATGGCGAAAGTTTTCCATGTGTCGATTAATCCTGGCAGAAAACTTCAAACATGGAAAGGGCGCGTCCGGGCGCCACGGAGCCCTCCGGTTGGGGCGATCCGGTATACCTGGACGTCATGGCCTCGCCGACGTACCTGATGACCATGCCGTTGCACGCCGTGACCGAGGTGTACGGCGAAGCCGGCCTCCGGGACCGGTTCGGGCTGGAGACGGCGCGCTTCGATCCGGTGGAGCGGGACCGCCTGGCGGCGGCGCTGGACCTGGCCGGCACGCTGCACCGCGACGACCGCCGGGTACGCGAGCCGTACGTCAACCACCTGCTCCGGGTCGCGATCCGGATCATCTGCTACTACCACGTCACCGACGTGGACGTGATCGTCGCAGCCCTGCTGCACGACGCCGTGGAGGACCATCCGGCGGAACTGGCCGGGCTGCCCGCCGACACCTCCGGCCCGGTCGCCACCCCGGCCGCGCTGGCCGCCGTCGCGCAGCGGTTCAACCCCCGGGTCGCCCGACTCGTCGCGGCGGTGACCAATCCGGAGTACGACCCCGACCGCGACCGGAACGAGCAGTACCGGGCGCACCTGGCGGAGAGCCTCGACCGGGAGCCGTGGGCCCGGGTGATCAAGGTTTCCGACTTCACCGACAACGGCGTGGGGGTCATCCACACCACCGGCGACAAGGTGCACCGCTCGGCCCGGAAGTACCGGCCCCTGGTGCCGCTCTTCCGCGACCTGGTCAGCCGGCCGGACACGCCGTTGTCGGCCGAGGTGCGGACGCACATCTTCGGTCAACTCGACCTCGCCGAAGAGCGCTTCGCGGCCATTCTCGACGACCCGCAGGACGTGCCGGCGAGCCGGCCGGTGGGATAGCCGACCGCCTCCGCGACCAGGTTCCGGCGGGCCGCACGCCCGGCCGTCCGGGAGTTCCACAGGTGGATGCTGGCCGGCCGCGCCCAACGCCCGACCACCGCCGGGTTTCCGAATCGTTACGGCCTCGTGGCTCTGCGGGTCTGGACGCCTCTCCTTGCAAGCGCTTACATGTGGGAACGCCCACAGTCCGGCACGGGAGCCCCTCAGGGCGACCGGCACGCCGGCTCGAAAGGAGGACGGCATGGCGGTCAAGTCCAGACCACGCCAGGCCCTCGTTATCGCCAGCGTGTTGACCCTGGCACTCGGCGCCACCGCCTGTTCCGGCGAGAGCGACAGCGGGCTCGACCCGGACTCTCCGGAGTGCGCCCCGTACACGAACTACCAGGGTCACGATGGTGAGTCGGTCTCCATCTACGCGTCGATCCGGGACAAGGAGGCGGACCTGCTCCGCGAGTCCTGGAAGCAGTTCGAGGACTGCACCGGCATCGAGATCGATTACGACGGCAGCGGCGAGTTCGAGGCGCAGCTCCAGGTCCAGGTGGACGGCGGCAACCCGCCCGACCTGGCCTTCATCCCCCAGCCCGGTCTGCTGGCCCGGTTCGCCCAGGCGAACAAGCTCAAGCCGATGACGCCGGAGCTGAAGACCATCGCCGACGGCAACTACCCGGCGGACTGGCTCAAGTACGCCACCGTCGGCGGGCAGCTCTACGGCACCCCGCTCGGCGCCAACGTGAAGTCCTTCGTCTGGTACTCGCCGAAGATGTTCACCGAGAAGGGCTACCAGGTGCCCACCACCTGGCAGGACCTGATGACGCTCAGCGACAAGATCGCCGCCACCAACCAGAAGCCCTGGTGCGTCGGAATCGAGTCGGGTGAGGCCACCGGTTGGCCCGCGACCGACTGGGTCGAGGACCTGATGCTGCGTACGCAGACGCCGGAGGTCTACGACCAGTGGACCACCCACGGCATCCCGTTCAACGACCCCCGGGTGGCCCAGGCCTTCGAGCAGGTCGGCTCGGTGCTGAAGAACCCGAAGTACGTCAACGGCGGCTACGGTGACGTGAAGAGCCTGACCACCACCCCGTTCCAGGAGGGTGGCCTGCCGATCCTGCAGGGCCAGTGCACGCTGCACCGGCAGGCGAACATCTACGGCAACTACCTGCCGGCCGGCACCAAGGTCGCCCCGGACGGCGACATGTACGCCTTCTACCTGCCGACGATCGACCCGAGCAAGGGCAAGCCGGTGCTGGTTGCCGGCGAGTTCACCGTGGCGTTCACCGACACGGAGGCGACCAACGCGGTTCGCAGCTACCTCGCCTCCGGTGAGTACGCCAACTCACGGGCCAAGCTCGGCAACTGGATCACGCCGAACAACAAGCTGGACGTGAGCACCGTGACTCAGGAGGTCGACAAGCTCTCGATGCAGCTCCTGCTCGACAAGAGCGCGGTCTTCCGGTTCGACGGCTCCGACCTGATGCCCGCCGCCGTCGGCTCGGGCACCATGTGGAAGGGCATGGTCGACTGGATCAACGGTAAGGACACCAAGAGCACCCTCGACTTCATCGAAGGCTCCTGGCCGAAGTAGACACCCCCGGCGGTCCGGCCCCATCCAGGGGCCGGACCGCCGGCTTCCGCCCTATCGGCCTGGAGGCGCTGATGGAGTTCGCCGACGAGGCACCGAAGCTACTGATGCTGCTGTACGGCCTGATCGCGTTCGCGGTCGTGGTCGGCGGCCTGCTGGTGCTGCTGGACGTCGTACCCGCGTGGTTCGCCCGACGCCGCGAGGCCGCCCTGCTCGCGGCGGCAACGACCGGCGGGGCGGGAACCGCCGCGCCACCGCCGGCGCGTCGCCGCTCGGTGGCCAACCGCCGGGAGGGTGGTCTCGGGCTGTTCTTCCTGCTGCCCACCCTGCTGCTGCTGGCCGTCGGGCTGATCGTCCCGGCCATCCGGACCTTCCTGCTGTCCTTCATGGACGGAGGTAGCCGGAACTGGGTCGGGTTCAGCAACTACACCTGGATGTTCAGCCAGGACGAGATCTTCAGCGTGCTGACCAACACCCTCGTCTGGGTGATCCTGGTCCCGCTGGTGGCCACCGCGATCGGCCTGATCTACGCGGTCCTGGTCGACCGGGCCCGGTTCGAGTCGGTGGCCAAGGCCCTGATCTTCATGCCGATGGCCATCTCGTTCGTCGGCGCCAGCATCATCTGGAAGTTCGTCTACGCCTACCGGTCCGGCGAGTACGACCAGATCGGCCTGCTCAACCACGTCTGGAAGATGCTCGGCGGCGAGCCCCAGCAGTGGCTCTCCAACCCGCCGCTGAACACCCTGCTGCTGATCGTGATCATGATCTGGATCCAGGCCGGCTTCGCCATGGTGGTGCTCTCGGCGGCGATCAAGGCCATCCCGGGCGACGTCATCGAGGCCGCCCGGCTCGACGGGGTCAACCCCTGGCAGATGTTCTGGCAGATCACGATGCCGAGCATCCGGCCGGCGCTGATCGTCGTCGTGGTCACCGTCTCGATCGCCACGCTCAAGGTCTTCGACATCGTCCGGACCACGACCAACGGCAACTACGACACCGGTGTGATCGCCAACGAGATGTACAACCAGGCCTTCCGGTTCGGCCAGACCGGACAGGGCTCGGCCCTGGCCGTCTTCCTCTTCGTGCTGGTGATCCCGATCGTGATCTACCAGGTCCACAACCTGCGCAAGCAGCGGGAGGTATGAAGATGACCACCACGACCCCGCCCGCGCTGGCCAGTCCGCCCGTCAAGCCGACCGGACCGGAGACCCGGGCCGCCCGGGTACGTCGACGCCTGAACAACCCCGTCGCGACCGGCATCTCGATCGTCATCGCGGTGATCTGGACGATCCCCACCTTCGGCCTCTTCGTCTCCTCGTTCCGGCCCGAGGACGAGATCAAGACCACCGGCTGGTGGACGGCGTTCACCGACCCGCAGTTCACCCTCCAGAACTACCAGGAGGTGCTGTTCGGCCGGTCCGCGTCCTCGGGGCAGCTCGCCGGCTACTTCATCAACTCGATGGTGATCACCATCCCGTCGGTGCTGTTCCCGCTGGCCTTCGCCGCGCTCGCCGCGTACGCGCTGTCGTGGATCAACTTCCGGGGCCGGGACTGGGTCTACATCGGAATCTTCGCGTTGCAGATCGTGCCGCTGCAGATGGCCCTGGTGCCACTGCTCAGCTTCTTCTCCGAGGGGGCGAGCGTGGCCGGTATCCCGCTCACCCCGGCCTGGAACCTGGAGGACGAGGGGAAGTTCGTCCAGGTCTGGTTCGCGCACACCTGCTTCGCCCTACCGTGCGCCGTCTTCCTGCTGCACAACTTCATCTCGCAGCTTCCGAAGGACCTGATGGAGGCGGCCCGGGTCGACGGGGCCACCCACCCGAAGATCTTCCGCTCCATCGTGCTGCCGCTGATCGTGCCGGCGCTGGCCGCGTTCGGCATCTTCCAGTTCCTCTGGGTCTGGAACGACCTGCTGGTGGCGCTGATCTTCGCCGGTGGCGGCAGCGAGACGGCCCCGCTGACCGTACGGCTCGCCGAGCTGGCCGGTACCCGGGCCAACGAGTGGCAGCGGCTGACCTCCGGCGCGTTCATCTCGATCGTCGTACCGCTGATCGTGTTCCTCTCCCTGCAGCGTTACTTCGTGCGTGGCCTGCTGGCCGGCGGCGTCAAGGGCTGACCGGACCCCGGCACCAGCCCCGCCCCGGCGCCCGGCACCCACGGCCGGTGGGTACGCCCGGAACAGGATGGCACCGTGACCAGAATCGAGGACGTCGCCCGGCTGGCGGGGGTCTCCACCGCCACCGTCTCCCGGGCGCTGCGGGGGCTGCCGACGGTGTCCGAGGCGACCCGGACCCGGGTGCTGCTCGCCGCCGAGCAACTCGACTACAGCGCCTCCCCGAGCGCGTCCCGGCTGGCCGGCGGCAAGACCGGCACGGTCGCGGTGATCGTTCCCCGGATCACGCCCTGGTTCGTCGGCGCCGTGGTCGAGGCCGCCGAGGAGGTGCTGCACCGCGCCGGGTACGAGCTGCTGCTCTACAACATCGGCGGCCGGGAGCACGCCCGGCAGCGCCTGCTGCACCGGGCCAACCTGCCCAAGCGGGTCGACGCGGTGATGCTGGTCGCCACGCCGATGGGCCCCGACGACCTGGCGACGATCGCCAGCCTGGCGCTGCCGGGCGTCACCGTCGGCTCGGGCACGGTGGTGCCGGGCTGGCCGAGCGTCCGGATCGACGACCAGGCGGCCGGGCGGACCGCCACCGAACACCTGCTGGGCCTCGGCCACCGCCGGATCGCCTGCGTCTGGGGCGATCCCGCCGACGAGTACGCGCATCCCGCCCACCTGGAGCGGCGGCGCGGCTACCAGGAGGCGCTGAACGCCCTCGGGGTAGTGCCCGAACCCCGGCTCAGCGTGGCGAACAGGCCGGACGCCGAGGGCGGGCGCCGGGCGACCGAGGAACTGCTCTCCCGGGGCGACCCGCCGACCGCGATCTTCGCCAGTTGCGACGAGATGGCCATGGGGGCGGTGAACGCCCTTCGGACCGCCGGCGTACGGGTGCCGCAGGAGATCAGCGTGGTCGGCATCGACAACCACGACCTGGCCGGCGCGTTCGGGCTGAGCACCGTGGCCCAGCCCGCCGCCGAGCAGGGCCAGCTCGCCGCCGGTACGTTGCTGGGTCCACTGGCCGGCCGGTCCCGGACCGACGGCGAGCCGACCCCGGTGATTCTGCCCACCTGGCTCGTCGCGCGTGACTCGACCGGTCCGCCTCGGGAAGACTGAAGGTCAACCGGTCCGCGCACGACGGGAGAGCACCCTGAACACGCCCGACACGATGTCCGAGTCCGCCCTGCCCGCCGCCACCTCCACCGGCACCGAACCGGACGTCGCCCACCAGGCCGACCCGCCGGACCCCTGGTGGCGGCACGCGGTCATCTACCAGATCTATCCCCGCTCGTTCGCCGACTCCGACGGCGACGGCATCGGCGACCTGCCCGGGATCATCGCCCGGCTGGACCATCTGGTCGAACTCGGGGTCGACGCGGTCTGGCTGTCCCCGTTCTATCCGTCGCCACAGGCGGACGCGGGCTACGACGTGGCCGACTACCGCGACGTGGACCCGATCTTCGGCCGGCTGGCGGACGCCGACCAACTCCTGGCGGCGGCCCGCTCGCGCGGACTGCGGGTCATCGTGGACCTGGTGCCCAACCACACCTCGTCGGCCCATCCGTGGTTCGGCGCCGCGCTGGCCGCCGGTCCCGGTGGCCAGGCGCGGGCCCGCTACGTCTTCCGGGACGGCCGTGGCCCGGCCGGCGTCGAACCGCCGAACGACTGGCAGAGCGTCTTCGGCGGGCCGGCCTGGACCCGGGTGACCGAACCGGACGGCCGGCCGGGGCAGTGGTACCTGCACCTGTTCGACACCGGCCAGCCGGACCTCAACTGGGACCACCCGGAGGTACGCGCCGAGTTCGTCGACATCCTGCGGTACTGGCTCGACCGGGGCGTGGACGGCTTCCGGGTCGACGTCGCGCACGGCCTGATCAAGCAGGCCGACCTGGCCGACTGGAAGCCGCAGATCGAGCCCGTCTCCGGCCCCGGTACCGAGGGCCCCCGCCCACCGATGTGGGACCAGGACGGCGTACACGAGATCTACCGGGACTGGCGACGGGTGCTGGACTCCTATCCGGGCGAACGCATCCTGGTCGCCGAGGCGTGGGTGCAGCCCGCCGAGCGGCTGGCCGCGTACGTCCGCCCGGACGAGATGCACCAGGCGTTCAACTTCGAGTACCTGGAGGCGTCCTGGAGCGCCCCGGCCCAGTACGCGGTGATCACCCGTTCGTTGGCCGCCTCGGCGGCGGTCGGCGCCCCCACCACCTGGGTGCTCTCCAACCACGACGTGCTGCGGCACGCGACCCGGCTGGCGCTGCCGATCGGTACTCCCCGGCCCCGTGGCATCGGCGTCGACGATCCGCAGCCGGACCCGGTACTGGGGCTGCGCCGGGCCCGTGCCGCCACCCTGCTGATGCTCTCGCTGCCCGGATCCGCCTATCTCTACCAGGGCGAGGAGCTGGGCCTGCCGGAGCACACCACGCTGCCCGACGAGGCCCGCCAGGACCCGACTTGGGAACGCGGCGGCCACACCGAGCGGGGCCGCGACGGCTGCCGGGTGCCGATCCCGTGGGAGGCGGACGCGCCGTCGTACGGCTTCGGGCCGACTGACGCCAGCTGGCTGCCGCAACCGACCCTCTGGGCCGAGTACGCCCTGGACCGGCAGCGCGGGGTGGCCGGCTCGACGTACGAGGTGTACCGGACCAGCCTGCGGCTGCGCCGCGAGCTGCGACTCGGCACCGGCAGCGTGTACTGGCTGGAGAGCCCGGACGGGGTGCTCTACTTCCGCAACGGCGAGCTGCGGGTGCTGACCAACTTCGGTGCCGAGCCGGTCGAACTGCCCGACGGTGCCGAGCTGGTGCACGCCAGCGGGCCGCTCGACGGCGCCGGCCGGGTACCCACCGACGCCACCGTCTGGCTGCGGATCGACGAGCCCGGGGCGGGCTGAACGGCACGCTTCCCGGCACCGGGATGGTGGACCGGTGCCGGCCGCGGCACGGCGCCGGACCCGGTGCCGGCCGCGGCGCTCTGGCTACGCTCGCAGAACCGGCGGCGGGACGTAGGGCTCAGCCTCGATGGTCGCCCCGCTCCGGGGCCACCTCGGCGACCCGCTCGTCCATCACCTCGCCGGCCCGCTCGGTGAGCAGCTCGTGCACCTCGCGGATGTCGCGGGGCGCGGTACGCGAGGCGAGCCAGTACATGATGCCGGTGGGGATGAAGAAGAGCTGGAACGCGGCCAGCCCGACGGCGAAGTTCATCGGCGGCGGGAACGCCGACCGCAGCGCCTGGGCGGCCACCCCGATCAGCCCGTTGCCGGCCGCCCGACCCACCCCGTTGACCAGGTTGCCGAGGCTGTAGACGGTGCCCCGGTGCTCCGGCGGGTTGACGTCGGCGATCAGCGCGAACCAGTTCGGCGAGTTCGCCGAGGTCAGGCCGAGCGCCAGCAACGCGGCGAGCAGGCCGAACCCGACCGTGGGCTCGGAGAACACGCTGCCGAACACGGCTCCGGCCACCGCGCTCGCGCCGGCACCGTCCGGCACGTCGATCCGGATCGGCACGAAGAACAGCACCGCGTAGAACGGCACCGCGGCGAGGATGCCGATCGCCGCGACCATGGCCCGACCCCGGGGCGTACGTCGTTGTGCCGCGTCGCCGATCAGCCCGCCGACGATGGAGAGCACCCCGCCGAGTTGGAACAGCACGGCGAAGATGCTGCCCACCATGATGGCGGTGGCCGACGAGTACCCCTGGTCCTCGGCGCGCTCCCGGAACAGCGCCGGCAGCCAGACCAGCGACCCGAACGCCACCTGGGCGGTGAGTCCCTGCAGGATGAGCCAGCGGTTGGTCCGGCGGTCGAGGATGGTCGGCAGGTCGGCCCGGCTGATCCGGTAGTCGTAGTCCCCGCCGACCGCGAGGGCGCCCCTCAACTCGGTTTCGCTCTGGCCCCGCCGGATGTCGTAGGTCAGCAGGTACGCCAGCGTCGCGACCAGGCCGACGGCGCTGAGCAGCAGGAACGGCCGGCGCCAGTCGTGGGCGCCGATTACCCCGCCGACCAGGGTGCCGGCGAGCGTGCCGATGCCCTGGGACAGTCCCCAGAAGCTCAGCACCACACCCCGGCGGCGTGGCGTGACCAGGTCGGTGACCACCGAGAAGCCGACCGAGCCCACCGCGCCCAGCCCGATCGCGGCCAGCACCTGCGCGCCGAAGAATGCCAGGTACGTCGGGGCGAAGGCGCTGCCGGCGGTACCGGCGGCCCAGAGCAGCGTGCCGATCATGAGCAGCGGCTTGCGGTTGGTGCGGTCCCCGAAGTACGCCCAGCCGACCGAGGCGACCGCGCTGACCAGGAAACTCGTCGCGGTGACCGCGCCGATCGCCCCTCGGCCGACGTCGAGGGCCGGCGCGATGGAGTCGTAGAGCGGCGGCACCAGCCCGATCGCCACGTTGTCGAGCGAGGCGAGCACGACGAAGACCGTGACGCTGTAGAACCGGTGGACCGGTCCCCCGCCCCGGACGGCTCGCGGACCACCGATCGTCATTCCCGGCACTCAACCAGGATCAGGTAACGGTGCGATGACGGCGCGTCCGGGGTGGCGTACCCGGATATGCCTGACATTCCGCGCGGCCGCTGGCCGCTGCCTCGGTAGACCGGACCGGGTGTGGCGGGCTGGTGGACCCGGCCCGCCGCACCGCCGGGTCAGCCGGGTTGCCGGATGCTCTCGACGATTCGGGCGAAGCCGTCGGTTCCGTGCCCGGCGTCGATCTGGCGCCGGATGAGCCGCTGGACCATGTCGACCACCTCGGTGCTGATCCCCTGGTCGGAACTGGCCGCCACGATGTCGCCGAGATCGGAGAACTCCAGGCTCTGCTGCCCGGCAACCGTGTAGTCGCCGCCGTCGACGACCGTGGCGATCTCCTGGAAGGCGCCGGTCATCGCGGTCAGCCACGGCGCGGCCATCGCGGCGAACTCACCGGCCGTCATGCCCGCCGGCGCGACCATGGCGGCGCCGTGGACGAACCCGGCGAACATGACGTACATCCCGGCGAGCAGGGCCAGGTCGTAGAGCGAGGCCAGCCCGGCGTCCGTACCGTGGTAGCTGCTCGCTCCCCACTGGTCGAACAGCGGCTTGTACTGCTCGAATGCGACCGCCGAGCCGCTGTAGAGGATCGACGATCCGGGCTGGCCGATCATCGCCGGGACGGCCATGATCCCGCCGTCCAGGTACTCCACCCCGGCGTCGGCGGCCCAGGCGGCCAACTCGCGCGCCTGCGCCGGTGACGTCGTGGTCAGGTTGACCAGGACTCGGCCGGTCAACTCGGCGGCGAGCGGGTCGAGCACCTCGTGCACCGACGCGTGGTCCAACAGGCAGGCGATGACCAGCCGGCTGGCCCGTACCGCCTCACCCGCCGTGTCGACGGAGACCGCGCCCTGGCCGACGAGATCGCCCGCCTTCCCCGCCGAGCGGTTCCAGACCGTTGTCGGATGTCCGGCCTTGAGCAGGGCCGCCGCGAGCGCGCTACCCATCGCACCCAGGCCGAGAACACTCACCTCAACATCGTCGTACGTCGTCATGTCGCTGGCTCCCCTCGTGATTGTGCTTCGGTGCGATCCTTCCCGGGTACGGATAAAGTTGACCAGTACCGACTATTTAGTGCGGTACTTACCTTTCTGTAAGTAGGCCCTGGAGGGCAGATGGCAACGACAGCGCGGCGCGGCCCCTACTTCTGCGGAATCGACGCGGCCATGGACGTCGTCGCCGGGAAGTGGAAGTCGCTGATCCTCTGGGAGTTGGACCACTGGGGCACCCGTCGGTTCGCCGAGTTGCGGCGCGGCCTGCCCGGCGTCAGCGAGAAGATGCTGATCCAGCACCTGCGGGAGATGGAAGAGGACGGGCTCGTCCATCGTGAGGTGTACCGCGAGGTGCCGCCGAAGGTGGAGTACTCGCTGACCGAGCACGGCGTCTCGCTCAATGCCGCGCTGGCCTCGCTGGGCAACTGGGGGACCGAGCGCATCCGGCGGATCGGCGCCGAGAAGGTCTCGGTCGACGTGGCCGGGACGGCTCCCCGGGAACCGGTCGGCGCGACACCCGCTAGCTAGAAGTCTAGTTAGGGCTTGGTAGAGTACGACCATGCCTGCCCCCCGGATGACACTGCCGACCCAGGCGGTGCTGCGTACCCTGCTGGCGCACCCGTCGCACGAGTTCTACGGGCTGGAGCTCTGCGCCGCCGCCGGACTCGCCAGTGGGACCATCCATCCCATCCTGGCGAGACTGGAGACCCTCGGCTGGCTGGCGTCCCGGTGGGAGGAGCTGGATCCGCACGAGGCCGGCCGCCCCCGTCGCCGGTACTACTCGCTCACCTCCGACGGAGCCGTCCAGGCCAACCGGGCACTGGCCCAGGCCGACGCGCGCGTCGCCAAACTCGGGTTCCTCCGGCCAGGGCTGGCCGGAGGACAGCCGTGACCGCGCGGGAGCACCGCCCGGCGGGGTCGATCGAGATCGCGCTCGGCACCGCCCTGCGGGACGCCGACACCGCCGACGACGTCGTACTCCGGGTGCTGTCCGGCCTCCGCGCGGCCGGTGACCGGCGATTCACCCCGACGACGTCCCGGACATCGCTCGACCCGCCGCTGCCGCGACGTTTCCCGGGGCGCAACCCGGGCTCACACAGCAGTTGGGCGGCGCAGCCGCTTGTCCCGGCGGTCCGCGAGGCGTCGTCCATCGCCCAGAACACCAGCAGCTACCTGCGGGGATGGCACCTCGGCAACGAGGCGGTCCGGGCCGCCCGGCCAGCTGCGGTGATGGCGGTGGCCGCCCCGACCCAGCCCGCCGCCCCAGCCCGGTCCGCTCCCCCGGTCTCGCCCAGCGGGATGCTCCGGCTGCTCGCCGAACGGCGCCGCGCCACCGCCCTCCGGCTGGTCGAGGTCGTCGTGCAGATTCTCCCCGCCCGGGAACGCCCCCGCTACCACGAGGAGTTCCGGGCCGAGTTGAGCCGGCTGGACGGCCTGCGCCAGCTCGGTTACGCCGCCCGGCTGGTGCTGTCGATGTTCGCCCTGCGTCGTGCGCTCCGGCAGCCGGCGGACACCGTCGATTCGGAGTAGGGGATGCCGCTGCGCAGGGCGGGTACGGCCGCGGTGGGCGGAGGGCTGCTCACCGGCCTGGCGATGCTCGACTGGCCGGCGCTGGTGACACTCCTCGCGGTCAGCGCCATGGCCATGGCCGCCACCTGCTGGGTGGTGGCCGACCAGGACCGCCCGAAACGGCTCGCGCTGCTGATCCGCACCTGGCGTGGACATCCGCCCCGGCCGCTGACCGCCCGGTCGACACCGAGGTCGACCGCCGTCGTACCGGCCAGGAAGCCCGGCCGAACGGCGGACGGCCGATAGCGCCCCGGTCCACGCCGTACCTTGGTCGGCTACAGCGGCGGCTGCACGTCGCGTCGCTCCTCGACCCGGCGGTACGTTGTCGGCTCGGTGGTCGTGGTCGTCACCGCACGGCGACGGTTGCCCCAGATCACGGTGGTCATGATCAGGCCGAGCACACCGGCCCCCATCAGGATCCATCCGACCACGTCCAGGTCCAGGCCAGCGACGGTGGCGTTCAGCGCGAAGGTGAGGATCGCGCCGAGGGCGATCAGGAAGATGCTGGTACCGATACCCATGACAGGCCTCCTAACAGGGGTGTTGGCTGTCAGGGTGCTGCTACCCAGACGCCGGTCCGGCCAATCCACACCCGTACGCGGAGCGACCGAATTCGGGCCTGGCTGCGCAGTCGTCCCCACCGGTAGGAGCGGCGGCTCCGGACCCGTCAGAACGGGCCCGGAGCCGTCGTACCATGCCGTCGGCGCGCTACTGCGCCTCGAACGGCGTCATGGCGCGCAACTCGGGTCGCGGTCTCCGAAGTCGGCACACCGGAACAGCGACGGGTTCACCTGCGACGGCGGGCGCCACCTGCGCGACGCCTGCTCGTAGTCGTACGCCAGGGCGAGCAGTTGGGCCTCGGTGTAGGCGGTACCCAGGAAGGACATCCCGACCGGTCGGCCGTTCGCCGGGTCGTACCCGATCGGCACCGCGACCGACGGATACTGGGCGCGGGCGCCGATCCCGGCGGATCCGCTGCCGACGAAGACGATCGCGTCCAGGTTCTCGGCGGTCAGCGCCGAGTCGATCCGCTCCCGCGACCCGGCGATGCCGGTGTCCCGGTTCGTCTCGTACTCCGCCTTCGCCGCCGGGTCGGTCAGGTCGACCTCGTTCGAGGCGACGAGCTGGGTCTGGCCGAACTTGATCGTGCCCTCGTCGACGTGCGCGAGGTTGTAGCGGACCACGTCGTCGAGGGTGTCCATCGGCGCGTTGCGCGGCAGCCGGGCCAGGTACGCGTTCAGGTCCCGCTTGAACTCGTACGTCAGGATGCTCGGCGGCAGGCCGCCGGTGTTCACGGTGACCGGTACGACGGTGGCGCCCCGGGCCCGCAGCACGTCCAGCGCCTCGGTGAACAGCACCCCCTGGTTGCCGGTCGGGGTGCTGGCCACACCGATCCGCTTGCCCCGCAACGCGGTGTCGGAGAGCAGCTTGGTGTAGTCGGTGCCGACCACACCCGAGCTGGTACCGGTGACCGGGTCCTCCGGGTCGATCCCGGTCAGCGCGGTGAGCAGCGCGGCGGCGTCGTATACGGTCCGGGTCATCGGGCCAGCGGTGTCCTGGCTGGCCGCGATCGGCACCACCCCGGTCCGGCTGACCAGCCCGACCGTCGGCTTCACCCCGACCAGGGAATTCGCCGCCGAGGGACTGAGGATCGAGCCGGACGTCTCGGTGCCGATGGTGACCGTGGCGAGCGCCGCCGCGGCGGCCGATCCGGAACCGGAACTGGACCCGCTCGGCGTCTGGCTGACGTCGTACGGGTTGAGCACCTGGCCGCCGAGTCCGCTGTAGCCGGACGGCATTCCGTTGGTGGTGAAGTTGGCGAACTCGGTCAGGTTGGTCTTGCCGAGGATGATCGCGCCGGCCGCCTTCAGCCGGGTGACCAGGAAGGCGTCCTTCGCCGGGTACGAGTTCTCCAGCGCCAGCGCGCCGGCGGTGGTCGGCAGGCCCTTGAGGTCGATGTTGTCCTTGATCAGCACCGGGATGCCGTGCATCGGCCCTCGGGGGCGGCCCCTACGGCGGTCCTGGTCGGCCTGCTTGGCCTGCGCGACGACGTCCCGGGTGACCACCCGGACGGCGTTCAGCCCCGGCCCGTTGGTGTTCAGCGTCCGGATCCGCTCCAGGTACGCCTCGACGAGTTCCTCGGAGGTGATCCGGCGGGCGGTCAGCGCCTCCCGGATCTGAGGAATGCCTGCGCGCTCCAGATCGAGCGGGAACGAACGGTCCCGTCCGGTCGCCTCGGAGGGGGCACCGAGGGTGGTGGTGACGAGTGCGGCGATGCTGACCAGGACGGTGGTGAGTACGACGATCCGGGACGCGAAACGCGGCCGGGGTGGCACAACGGAATGATGCACCTGTACGCCCTTCCAGAAGGCCGCGTCCGGACGCGGGGACGCCCGGACACGGAGGGGGATCTCGGAAGCACACGGCTCGGGTGTTGAGATTACGATACGAATCGATTCCAGCCCGGTAAAACGATCTTCGTGGCGACGTGTCGTCCCGTCGGGTTCGCGTTCCGATCACCGGGCTCCGGCCGCCAGCCCGATCAAGAACTCAGGCGGTGTGCGCCACCCACTGCTCGGCGGACGTGTCGTAGCGGGCCAGTGTGTCCGGCCGGACGGCCTCGAACGGCACCCACTCCTCGTCCTGCTCCGGAGTCCAGTCCTCGACCCACTGGGCGGAGATCGGGCTGAACCGCCATCCCATCAGCACCCGCTCGTCCGTGACGTCCAGGACCCGGCCGAGGAACGTCCGACCGTCCACGAAGGTGAACCTGACCTCGTCATCGTCGTCCATGCAGTGCACCAGGAACGCGCGCAGCTCAAGCGGGGCGGACACCGCCCCAGGCTATGCGACCGTTCCGTTCTGCATCCGGCAGCGGGACGGCTCGGGACAAGGTCCGGCGCGGTGACTCTCGGCCGTTGTCAACGGGCCGGCTCAGCGGTTGAGGGTCCGGGTCAGCCCGGCGACGACCGCCGTGGTCAGCACCCAGCCGACGACCACCAGCAGCGCGGCGACGTACTCCGTCAGACCCGACGGTTTCCAGGCGTTGTCGTGGCCCAGGTTGACGATCGGGAGGAGTAGGTCGAGGGCCTGGAGCGCCGCATTCCGGGCCGGCGCCTCCGCCGGATTCCGGGGTACGGAGGGTTGCAGGAGGAAGCTGACCGTCCCGAGTGCCCAGAATGCGACCAGCCAGATGCCGGCCAGCCAGGCGCGGTAGCCGTACCCGACGAGCCCGTCCACCAGGTAGCCCAGCAGGCGTCCCGGGATGCGGAGCGTCGCGCGCCGCCGACGCTGTCGTTCCAGCAGCACCCGGCGAGCCTCCACGTCCTGCCCACCCCGACGGTACTGCTCGGCGAGTTGCTCGTACGGCTGCGGCGTGTACCCCTCGGGGCTGCGGCGCAACCAGTCCAGCCGTTGCCGGACGCTGACCGGTGCCGGCGGGGACGGCTGGTGCGGATCGGCCGGGCTTCGGGCGATCAGCAGCCGGTAGGTGCAGCCGACCAGTTCGAGTTCGGACGGCCAGGTCTGCGGATTGTCGAAGATCGTATCCGCCTGCAAGCCGGAGAGGCGAACTCTCCCGATCGGCGTGGTGGCGAAGGTCAGCCACAGGCTGCCGACCCGTGCCCCGCCGAGATGCAGGGCGTACGACTTCGTCCCGTGGAGTTCGGCATTGTTGAAGTTGAGTTGGCTGCCGATCTGCGCGTGGATGAGCAGCACTCCACCGTCGGCCACGAACCCGAACCGCGCGGTCAGGTTGCCGGCCACCGTCAACCGGTCGCCGCTCAACGCCGCCCCGCCGGTGTGCCGCAGCCTGGCTCCGTCGAGGTCCACACTGCCGCCGACCGTCGTACCGCCGAGCCAGACCTGCCCCTCGGTGGTGAACCCCCGTCGGGCGTGCAGGTTCCCGATCACCGTCATCCGAGCCGCGGCCAGGGCCGTACCCGGTTCCAGCGTCGTACTGGTGGGTTCGCTGGTTGCCTCGACCGGGTTGACGACGTGGGAGCCGTCCAGGGTGACCGTGCCGCCGACCCGGGCGTCGCACAGGTCGACCGGCCTGGCGACCTTACATCTGACGAGAGCCAGGTCGCCCCGGAGTTCCAGCAACCGGGCGCGCAGACCGGGCAGGGTGCAGTCGGTGAGCAGCAGGTTGACCACCCGCGCCTCGGTCAGATCCGGTACGTCGCTGAAGGTGGACGAACTGATCTCCACCGGAACGGTGACCTCGACGTGCCGCAGGTCGAGCCGGCCGACGATCTCGGCGGACCGTAACCGCAGTGCGGCGCGCGGAGCCGTACCCCGGTCAGCCGGGCCGGCAAGCAGTTCCGCCAGCACCGACGCGCGGACCGGATGCGACGTACCGCTCAGGTCGACTTCGGCGCCTCGGTGGAATGCCGCCTGTACGTGCCGTTCGGCGGCGTTCCACCGGGAAGAGGTTTTCCACACGACAGCGAGGATCGCAGAGGATCACCACTCGTGGGTAACGTGCCGCTTCCGCGACCGGCTGTGCAGCCTGGGCGCTCCTCGTCGCCGCAACGACCTGGTGGGCCCACTCTCGTGGCAGGCGTGCTGCCGGCAACATCTACGGCACGGCCATCACCGAGGACTTGCGCCGCCGGTTGATCCGGCGGTACCCGGTGCGACCCGTGTGTGGGTCGTAGCGGACACCCCTGGGCACCGAACGAACACCCACAAACCACATCCACCCATCGCCGTCCGACCGTCCGGTCACGGCTGATGTCGCCTGCCCGACATACGGCAGATACACCCCGGCGCGATCACCCACGATGACCGAGCCAACACCCCCAGGGAGCAAACGTGACCTATCAGCCGCCATCGAGCGACCCGACCCACCCGGTGCCGTACACCCCTGGCCCCGAGGTCGAGCAGCCGATCAGCTCGTCCGGTGCACACGCGCCGCCGGTCCCAAAGACGCGGGGCCTGCTGACGTGGCTCGCCGGAGGGGCCGCCGCAGTCGTCATCCTCAGCATCGGGATCGGAATCGGCGCCAACCTCGACAACGGCCAGACCGTCCAGCCCGGCGCAGCAGCGGCCAGCACGCCGACGGCGAAGCCCGCCACGCCTGCCCCGACGGCGACCACCGCCGCACCAACCCCGACGAAGACGACCGCCGCTCCGAAGCCGACCAAGGTGACCTACCGCCCGCTGTCCGAACGGCAGTGGAAGCTCGTGGCGAAGAACCCCGACAACTACATCGGGAAGACGTACATCGTGTACGGGGTCGTGAGCCAGTTCGACGCCGCGACCGGAACGAACGCGTTCCTCGCCAACGTCGCCGGCAAGAACCTGGCCGAGGACTACGAGTACGACACAAACACGATGCTCAGCGGCGACGCGGGCAAGCTGACGAACCTGGTCGAGGACGACGAGTTCCGGGCCACGGTGAGGGTCATCGGGTCGCACAGCTACGACACGCAGATCGGCGGGAACACGACAGTCCCCTTGCTGGCTATCGCCTCGATCAAGATCCTGTGAGCGGCCAACGCACATCGAGGTCGCCGTGTCGACGATCAACGAGTTTCGCAAGCAGGTCGTGAGACGCCAGAAGGAACAGGGCCATGGCTGACCAGATCGCCCTTGTCCACCACCCGGTGGTGAGTATCCGGTTAGCGAGTTCATCCGCGCAGACCAAGGTGCTGCCCGCCGTTGCCGCTCACTGGCGTCAGCACCTGGTTGTCGGTCCGACCGTGGACGCCATAACCGCCCTGGCCCCCGGCGTAGACCGGCTTCCAGGTCAAGTCACGACGAGCGGCATTGCACCGGCTTGCCAAAGCAGCGCCAGACACACGACCCGTGATCGTCGCCAAGTCGCTCGGCACGCATGCCGCTGGCCTGGCGGCTGAGCGACATCTACCGGCCATCTGGCTGACGACGCTTCTGTACGACGCCGAGATCACCGATGGGATCACCCGCAACCCCGCGCCGGGAGTTCTTGTCCCAACTCGCCTGATCGCCCGATGTGTCAGGCCGATGAGATCATTGAATCCACAGGCCAAAAGGGCGATCCACCGCCGCGCACTCTGCGGCGGTGGATCGTTCGTGATCAGCCGCAGGGTCTGGCCAGATTCCCGTCGAGGTAGCCCTCGTAGATCCAGCCCCAGTTGGTGAGGGTCCACCAGTTGCCCGTCGACAGGTTCATCCAGCTGCACGTCTTGTAGATCGTGGTGCCGTAGGGGACGTAGTCGGTGACGCGACACGCGGCGGCCGGGCCATTGTGTACCGCTGCCCGGGGGGACTTGAGCACCCGTGCGGGAACCTCGACGTTTGAGCTTCCACGGACGCTCGGACACGTCGCCGCCACGGCCGCCGAGGCGGCTGGGGCCTGCACGGTCCATGCACCGATCACGATGAGCAGCGCGGTGAGGACCGCCGCCGCCCGGTTCAACGCCCGTCTCATGGTGCCTCCCAAGATTGGTTCGAATGATGTGTCCACCATGGGCGACCATGATTGAAGGATCGTTGAGAGAATCTGGAATCGACGCCGGGACTCGTTGTGCTTGACCCGATTCGACGGACAGAGCCGGAAAGTTGATCACGCTACCTTGCTGATCGGTCTACCGGTGTATGCCTTCGACCGCGAACCCGACGTTGTCCGGGACGCCGGCGGCGGCCAGACGTTCCAGGCGGTCGCACCAGGATGTCTCGGGTAGGTAGAGCCGGCGGTCGATCATCGCCCGCCCCGCAGGTGGAACGTAGGCCAAAAACACCCCGACCAGCAGGTCTTACGTTCCACACCCGACGGCAGCCCTTCCACGAACTGCCCGGCCGTCCGACGGGGCTCCACCCGTATGGACCGGTCAGCGACACGCGTCACCGCCTCGTCCAGGATGACCCGTCACCCGGCGGGGTCTACGCTGTGGCACGCGGCCACCGCAGGATCTTCGGTTGTCCTCACAAACCATCGATGATCAACGCGGTGGTCGTCTCCATACCCGCGCCACACCCAACGCCGAAGCCAAGTGAGGTTGGAGTACTAACCCAGACTCAGGTTGTGCTCTTCGAGCGCGCTCTGGATGATTTCGAGCGCTTTCGGGCCCATGCCGTGCAGCTTGGCCAGCTCAGCACGCGGCACCCCGGCTAGCTCACGCAGAGCCGTGTACCCAGCGTTGTTCAAGGTCCGCGTCGCTGGCGCACCGATCTTCGGCAGGGTGCCGAGGGAGGAATCCACGCTCCTCATAATGTCCGGTCCGGGCCATCACTGCACCGTCATCCCGTGGCGTGTCGCGATCTGCCGCCGCCACGCCCAACGCCGAAGCCAAGTGACGTTGGAGTATTAGGCGGGGTCCGTGCCGCGTTTCCAGTCGGATGCCAGCCGCTCGTACGCCACCCGGCCGGCGAAGCAGTAGCCGGTGTGGTCCGGTGGGTTCCCACACGACCGGCAGCGCTGGTTGACCACCTGATGACGGAGCAGAACCGATCGCATCTCGGCTCGCTCGACCTCGTCCGGGATCGGCGCGGCTCCGGGGTCACGCAGCGGAAAGACGTCGGGAACCTGTTCGTGGTCACCTGGGAACATCTCGCTCCTTCGTCGTGGCGATCCTGCCCAGCCGGCGTCCGGCACCGACACGATGGCGCCACTCGGGCCGTCGGTACGTGGCGCCCCGGACCTCCGGTCGCGGAGCGCCACTCTCCACCTGAACCGCCCGGCTCATCGCCCTGGTCAGGGCAATCGCAGACGGGCGGCCGGATACGGCGCGCGGCCAGCCGTTGCCGATGGAGGTCGTGATGCCGCATCCGGTTGGTCACCGAACGTAGATGCGACGGAGAAGAGGAAAGGTAGGGTTCGTACCCCTACGGCGCCAGACCCACTTTCAGGGCCAGATCATGAGCAGGGCGGCGCTGCGCGGCGGGGCTACCCAGCAACTCCAACACCATCGACCGCGCGTACCCGTTGTACCGGATCGTTTCCGGCGCCGTCTCGTACGCCAGATCGAGCGTGCCCATGGTCGCCTGCCGGTCATTGCGCAGATGATGCCCACGGGCCACCTCGATCAGATGGCGGGCCCGGCGCGGCCTGGAGGGAATGGCGCGGGCGTCCGTCCGGTCCGCCTGTCGGAGCGCGTGGCCGCCCTTGCGTAGCTCGACTTCCACCGTCACCGCGTGCGGCCCCATGATGACCGCACTGAAGCTGGACCAGCGCTGGTAGAAGTCCTCGGGGAGCCGCTTCGCCACCCCACCAGCGATATCCAGGTGGTGCCACGCCTTTCCCGCCTCGCCTGCACGGGCGGCGGTGTGCGACGCCTCCACCTGCAACGCTCCCCATGATGCCAACAGGTCGTCCGAGGCGTCGGGAAGCTTGGGTTCGATCGCCCGCATCGCATCCAGGGTGACGGCCATGGCGGTGTCCCAGTCACCGGACTCGCGATGGGCGGCCGCCGCGAACCATGTCGCGCAGGCCAGGGCCAGCGGATCACCGGACTCCTGCGCGGCGAGCATCGCCCGGTCCACGGTCCGCAAGACCAGCTCGCCAGACGGCTGGTAGGCCAGGAACATCTGCGTCAATCCGAGCGCCTCGGTCAGGAGGGCGTACGCCTGCTGGCGATCGGTACTGACGCGGGCCGCGTGCTGGGCGTCGTGGATCAGCCCTGGCAGCAGCGCACCGATCACGGTCCGATGGTCCGGGGCGGCGTGCCGGGCGCGCCACGCGTTGTCCAGTCGGGCCCGGATGTGCGACAGCGGCTGCGGCTCGGTGTCCAGGCCAATCGGCCACCGGTTCAGCGCCTCCCGCACCGCTGGGAGGTACGCGTGTCCCGGCCCGACGGACACCGAGACCGGCTCGTCGGACCCGGTCAGCGTCGCCAGGTCGACACGTAGCGCCTTCGCGATCTGGCTGAGCATCTGGAGTCGCGGTGGCAGGAGTCGATTATTCTCGACAGCCTTGACCCACTCAGCCGACCGGCCAACGAGTCCTCCGAGGATCGCTCGCGTCTTCCCGGTCCGCTCGCGGTGCAACCGGATCCGTTGGCCGGCGGTGAGCGTCGGCAGGTTCTTTCCGTCCATCAACCGCTCCCAGGTAGCTGGGCGGCGGCCAGACTCGCACGCGTCCGAGCTGCCACTTCGGACCGTACACGGGAGGAGTCCACTCAGTCACCGGACCTGCCAGGGGACGGTCTCGTCGGCTCGGATTACGGGCCTTGCCCGAGACGCCAGCGGGCCTACACCTCCGAGACTCTCTCTAGTGCGTTGGCCATTAACGTTCGGGGTGTTTGAACCGGTTCGCCGGGTCGAGGGTCGATAGCTATCGACATCTACCTGAGTCTGGGAGGGTGGCGGTGGCGGTGCGGGTACGGGCACGGCAACTGTCCGATGCCAGCAACCTATGTGGCCAAGGCAGCAGCTACCGGATGTTCCCCCAGTCTGAGGGCCATTGATCCGCTGGACGCTTGCGGTAGAAGTCCAGATAGTTCTCCAGTTCGCCGGTGAGCCCGTTCTGGCCGTCATCCAGGAGGTCGGCGATTCGGTCCTCGACCCAGCACCGGTACGCGAACTGCTCGAACGTCGGCGCACACCAGGAAACCTCGTCAGCTTCCAGATGGTTGTCGTCGAACTCCAGGCCGTAGGCATGCACCACGAACGTCTGGTCCGGCCGCAGGTACAGGTACCACGTGACGCAGTCCTGCTGGTCCCTCAGGAACCGCAGGAGCCAGGCATCGCGTTCCCATGGACTCGGGAGGAGCGGTTTCGACGCCAACGACAGGTCGCCCCAGCAACTGGACGAGTTTATGAGGAGATGTCGGAGCGGTTGGTGGGTGTGGAAGGTGACGAAGTCCTGCGGGAGGGCCAGGCCGACAGCGGCGAGGGCCTGGCCGAGCTCCGTGACCAGCGCTTCCCCGTTCGGATCTGAATGCCTTGGTTCGTCGAGCCAGTCAAACTGTCCCGTGAATCGCGCCGGGTCCAGCGGAGGCACGGTGGAATACTCGCGCCGAACAAGGTCAAAACCACACCACACGGCGGGGAAGGTCAGCGGGAGCGGCTCGCCATCAACCGCGTTCATTGCTAGAACCTAGACCACCGCACCTGAGGACGTGGTCCCGGCCGGTCGTCGGAGCCACGTCCCTGGGTCATGTCGCCGTCAGGCCGTCTCCTCGCAGGGACCGGAGCAGGTGAAGTACTCCGGCCGCACCAACGTCACCGAGGCAGCCTGAGCCAACACCAGCAACCTATGTGGCCAACGCACTAGGAAGCTGGCATATTTCGCAGACACGTACTGACCGTTGACCCGGGCAAACATTGGACGGCGGGTTCGGCAACGACGACCAGCGTAGGCGTTCCGACGTCCACCGTCTCTTGCTTGACGGGCCCATGGAGGTATTGCCCTCGGGGCAGCTGTGGTGGGAATGTCCGGACGTGCCGAGACGACCACTCCGGATCATGGGAGCAGCGGAGATCGCTGAGTATCTCGGTGTGTCCCGTCAATGGGTCGAGGTGCTGAGCAAGCGGCGTGACTTCCCGGAACCCGCAGTGGTTCTGAAGGCCGGACGGATCTGGCGGACCGAGGACGTCGAGCGGTGGGCGGTGAGCCGTCGACCGGACAGTCGAGAAGAGGGCTAGCCAGCCAAGCTCTCCACTCACACACTCCTCTTGCCGAAGCGTGTTGTACTCATGTCCATGAATCGGCGGCGGGTACAGGCGGGCGCCGCCGCACTCGTACTCGTGCTCGGCCTCTCCGCGTACGCCGGATGGCGCTGGTGGCACAACCGGCCGCCGTACGGCCCGGAGGTGCTGGCCGCGACCGCGACGCTGGAGTTCGTGAACAACGAGGTCGCCTCGGCCGCCCTCGGGCAGGAGACCGCGCCGCGCGCCGACACCGGCGATCAACTGGCGTTGGGCCGGGTCACCTGGCAGCCCCCCGCCGAGTTCCAGCGGGACTCGACGCTCTGGATCGTTCTCCTGGACAAGCGCACCCAGCTCAAGCCCACGGCCTTCGGGGTCTCCTCGCCACGCCAGGACAAGGTGGGGATCGGCTCGCACGGGTACCTGCAAAAGGCGGCCGACCGCCATCCCTGGTTGCGCGGCGTCGCCGGCCACGAGGTCCACGGCGGGTGGCAGAGCGGTGGAAGCTCTCTGTTCGTGGCAGCGGCCGACGCAACGCCACTGACGTTCGTCGCCCTCTTTCCCGCCAACGAACAACCGCACCAGCCCGAGCTGCCATTCGCCGCAGCCCCGATAGCGATCTCGGACCTACTGGTCGCCCTGATCAGCATGGGACCCGACGGCCAGTTCTACTGGGCGCACCGACTCCTGGGCTGAGAGATCCGACCGGCAGTCGGCCGCCGCTGCGTCACTCGGAATTGCGGATGGTCGGCCACTCCGTCGGGATGAAGTCGTCGGGCGCGTTCAGGACGCTGATCATCCGCTGCCGGATGCTCTCGTGCATCACCGGTCCCCAGGGAAACTTCGTCGGGTACTGCACGATGTTGGCGAAGACGTTCGCCGGTCCGTCGTTCTGCTCCAGGTACTGGATCGCGGCCTGGGTGCAGACGTAGTCGGCGTAGGCCAGCGCCTGGTGGGCGGTGGTCATCAACGCCTCGGTGCCGGGCTGGTGCCGGAGGTACGGCTCGAACCACGGCAGGTCGACACCGGGCATCGGGGTCGGCTGGAACTGTAGGTCGTTGGAGAGCGCGATGGGCAGCGGATCGTCCTTGATGCCGTTGGCCTGGGCGAGCATCTGCGCGCCGGCCAGGACGCCGCCGGGCTCGGCCAGGTCGAGCAACCGCTGCCGGCCGATGACCACATGCTGATTTTTTTGCATGTACCTGTCGAGGCCCAGCGGATCGTCCGGAAAGTCGAACGCGATCTCGGCCAACGCCTCGACCCGATCCGTACGGCCACGGTTGTTGTAGTAGGTGATCATCCAGCTCATCGCCTTCGGGGCGTACTGCGGGTCGCTGGTGGCCCTCGCCTGCGCCATGGCGTCGCGAGCCTTGTCGTGGTCGCCCGCTCGCTCGTGGTTCAGGGCGATGTGGAACCAGGCGACCGCGCTGTAGCCGAGCCGGTACGGCTCCAGCAGAGCGTGCCACAACGGCATCGCCAGCTCGTAGTTTTCCATCCGGGTCCAGTGACCGGCGAGGAGCAGCTTCGCCGCGGGTGTGTAGATCGGATGGTCGCCGTCGGCGGCGATCCGCAACGCGTCCACGCCGCCTTCGAGCTGGCGGTGCGTGTACGGCACCGCCTTGGCCAGGGCGAGGAGAAATGCCGCCTCAATCCGGTATGGAGCCCCGGGAGCAGCCTCCGTGAGCCCTTGAAGCTGGAGGACGGCCGGCTTCGGCTCTCCAGTCAGCAACAACTCGAACGCGTCTCGGCACACCGCCGCGCGCCGGAGACGTTCGGCATCGGTCTCGTCCATGGGGTACCTCCTCGGCAGTCAGAGCAGCCGTAAGGAAGCTACACCGTGCCGCGACCCGATTACCTAACGTATCTCCATGGTCTTTCACCAAGGGCGCCACGACATCGCAAAACTCGCCACATTCCGGCCCGATTGTGGCCCTGATTCCACCCGCCGACCAAGGTCATGCATCCACAGGATGACATCTGCGGGACGATGCCCGATCGATGGCACCGCGCCTAGCCTTCAAGCCATGACAGGTGAAGACAACATAGGGCGCGTCCTCGTGCCGCGGGACGACGTACGCGGAAGACAGCTCATCCGCATCGGCACCGCCACGGTCGCCGCCGTCGTGCTTCTTGTTGGTCTCGTGCCGGGCGTCGCGCCAGCCGACGACGCGACGACCACGACGACTCGCGGGTACTCGGCGGAGATCCGGCGCGCGTCGTACGGTGTGCCGCACATTACCGCCGCCAACTTCGCCAGCCTGGGCTTTGGCGTGGGCAACGTGCAGGCCGAGGACAATATCTGCCTGATCGCCGAGCAGGTGGCCACCGTCGATGCCGTCCGGTCACGGCACTTCGGTGCCGACGAGCCGAACGTGCGAAGTGACCTTTTCTTCCAGAAGGCGACGGAGGACAGGGTCGTCGAACGGATGCTCGCCGGCACCCCTGACGGGGTGGAGGCACCGTCCCGGCAGGCCCGCGACCTCGTTCGTGGCTTCGCCGCCGGCTACAACAACTACCTCCGCAAGACCGGAGTGGCGAACCTGACCGACCCGCAGTGTCGGGCGAAGCCGTGGGTCCGACAGATCGGCGCGCTCGACCTCTGGCGGACCATCTGGGCCAACATGATCCGGTCCGGCTCCCTCGGCGCGCTCGACCTGATCGTCGAGGCGACACCACCGGCAGCGGGCACGGCTCGAAGCGCGGCGCCGAGCACAACGGAGATCGCCGCAGCGCTGTCGCGGGCGATCCGCCCAGCGGGCGCGGGCGGTGACGGTGGCACCGGCACCGGCACCGGCACCGGCACCGATTCCACGCTGGGCAGCAACGCCTACGGGTTGGGTGCCGAGGCGACGACGAGCGGTGCCGGGATGCTACTTGCCAATCCGCACTTCCCGTGGGACGGGCCCGACCGGTTCTACCGGATGCACCTGAAGATCCCAGGCGTGTACGACGTGGAAGGCGCGGCGCTGATCGGCAACCCGATCGTCCAGATCGGCCACAACGCCACGGTGGGCTGGAGTCATACGGTCTCCACTGCCGCGCGGTCCGTGTTGCACGAGCTGACGCTCGTACCCGGTGACCCGACGTCGTACCTCTACGACGGCCGTCCCCGGAAGATGACCCGACGCACCGTGACGGTCCAGGTGCCGACGCCGGGCGGCGGCACCGAGCCGGTGACCCGGACCATGTACGACACGCTGTTCGGCCCGGTGGTCTCCGTCCCCGACGCCCTGCCGTGGACGACCACGACGGCGTACGCGATGACCGACGTCAACGCCGACAACAGCCGTGCGGTGGACGGGTGGCTGCAGATGGGCCGGGCCCGGACGGTACGCGAGCTGAGGAAGGTCCTCGACCGGTACCAGTTCCTACCCTGGGTCAACGTCATCGCCGCCGACGCCAAGGGCGAGGCGTTGTACGGCGACCACTCGGTCATTCCACGGGTCACCGACGATCTCGCCGCCACCTGCATCCCGGACCGGTTCAAGCAGATGTACGCGTCCAGCGGTGACGCGGTGCTCGACGGATCGACCTCGAGGTGCGGGCTGGGCACCGACCCCGACGCCGCCGTGCCCGGGATCCTCGGCCCGGCACACCTGCCGGTGCTGCTCCGCACCGACTATGTCGCGAACTCGAACGACAGCTACTGGCTGACCAACCCGGAACAGCCGTTGACCGGTTACCCGCGAATCATCGGCGCCGAGCAGACGCCACGCAGCCTGCGTACCCGGCTTGGCCTGCTCCAGGTGCAGCAGCGGATCGCCGGTACCGACGGCCTGCCGGGCACCGGGTTCAGCGTCGAGAACCTCTGGCAGGTCCAGTTTGGCAACCGGGTCTACGGCGGCGAACTGGTCAGGGACGATCTCGTCGCGCTGTGCACGGCGAAGCCGCGCGCCACGGCGTCGAACGGTGCCACCGTCGACCTCACCGCCGCCTGCGCGGCGCTGCGCGCCTGGGACCTCCGCGTCGACCTGGACAGCCGGGGCAGCCACCTGTTCATCGAGTTCGCGCGGAGCGGTCCCATCCTGTTCCAGGACAGGTTCCTGGTGACCGATCCGGTCAACACACCGCGGATCCTCGCCACCGATGATCCGCGGGTGCTGACCAGCCTGGCCAACGCCGTACAGAGGCTGGAAGGCATCCCACTGGACGCCCCGCTCGGCGCCGTGCAGACCGAACCGCGCGGCACCGAACAGCTTCCGATCCACGGCGGCCCCGGTGGCGCCGGAATCTTCAACGCCATCAGCGCCTCGTTCACGCCCGGTGTCGGCTACCCCAAAATCGTGCACGGCTCGTCGTTCGTCATGGCCGTCGAGTTCGGCAGGAACGGCCCGTCCGGGCGACAGATTCTGACGTACTCCCAGTCGGCAAACCCGAACTCGCCGTACTACGCCGACCAGACCCGGCTCTACTCCCGCAAGGGCTGGGACACCATCAGGTACACCGACGCGCAGGTCGCAGCCGACCCGAATCTGCGCACGTACCGGGTCCGGGAGGGCGAACGCGACTGCGTGAACGGCGGATGGCGGGCATTCGCGCAGCCAGCGTTCACATCACAGCGGACCTGCGTCGCGTACTTCCGGCGCGCATAGTCCGCGAGGACAACCCGCGAGGAGAACAACCGCCTGACCGCCCGGCCACGCCACACCCAGCCGGGCGGTCGGGCGGCTCGGCGATCGCTGACCCTCAGCCAGTCGGGCGATCGGTGATCAGGTCACGCGCTCCGGCGTACTGCTCGCGGATCTGCGGGACGGCCGTGCCGGCGTACTCCTGGGGCTGGCTGGCGGACCACGTGGGTGGCTGCGACCCACTCTGGATGACCCAGGCGGCCTGCCGGGCGGCCCCGTCCGCGACGTACTCCCCCGGCTCGGGCACCAGCACCGGGCAGCCGAAGACCTCCGGGGCGATCCGGCGTACCGCCTCGGACCGGGCCCCGCCGCCGACCAGGATGACCCGGTTCGCGGTCGCGCCCTGGGCCAGCAGCGCGTCCAGCCCGTCGGCGAGCGCGCAGAGCATCCCCTCCACCGCCGCCCGAGCGAAGTGTGCCGGCGTCGAAGTACGCAGCGTCAACCCGTGCACCGCACCCGTCGCCCGCGGACGATTAGGTGTCCGCTCCCCCTCCAGATACGGGACCATCACCAGTCCACCAGCACCGGCCGGCGCCGACAACGCCAGCTTCGCCAACTCGTCGAGCCCGACACCCAACATCGACGCCGCAGCATCCAACACCCGAGCCGCATTCAACGTCGCCACCAACGGCAGGAACCGCCCGGTCGCATCCGCGAACCCGGCCACCGCCCCCGAGGAGTCTGCCGCCGGAGCATCCGCAACGCTGAACACGGTCCCCGAGGTCCCGATCGAGACGATCACATCGCCCGGCAACGCCCCGACCCCCAACGCCGCAGCAGCGTTGTCGCCGGTTCCCGGGCCCAACGGTGCCCCGTTCGGCAACTGCCCCGCCCGCTCCGCCGGACCCACCACCGCCGGCACCACCAACGACCGCCCGAACGCCCGCTCCAGAAGATCCGGCCGGTACTCACCCGTCGCCGGTGACCAGTAGCCGGTCCCGCTCGCGTCCCCCCGGTCGGTACGCAGCGCGTCCAGCCCCGCCGCCCCACCCAGCCGCCAGGTCAACCAGTCGTGCGGCAGGCACACCGCCGCCACCCGCCCAGCGTTCTCCGGCTCGTTCCGCGCCAACCAGCGCAGCTTCGTCACCGTAAAACTGGCCACCGGCACACTGCCGACCGCCTCCGCCCAGGCCTGCCGCCCAACCTCACCGCCCCCAAGCTCCTCGATCAACTCCAGAGCGGCCCCCGCCGACCGGGTGTCATTCCACAACAACGCCGGACGGACAACCTGCCCGCCCTCATCCAGACACACCATCCCGTGCTGCTGCCCGCCAACCGAGGCAGCCGCCACGTCGTCCAGCCCACCGGCCTCGCCGATCGCCGCCTGCAACGCATCCCACCACGCCTGCGGATCGACCTCGGTCCCGTCCGGGTGCCCCGCCCGGCCGCTGCGGACCAGCGTGCCGGTCTCCGCGTCCCGGATCACCACCTTGCACGACTGGGTCGACGAGTCGACTCCGGCGACGAGCGTCATTTCTCCGGTTCTCCTTCTTCCAGCGCAGCGACGGAAGGTTAGGAAGGGGCCCTTCTTCTACAAAAAGCGATAGGAAGGGGCCCTTCCTTACCTCAGCGACCAGGTCGGGTTGGGGGCCGGATCGCCCGCGTCGGGATCAAGCCTGACCGCCCAGAGCGGGTGATCCGGCCCCCAACCCCCACCTCAGCGAGCGCCGAGCAGATGCTCCAGGGCAAGCTGGTTGAGCCGAACAAACCCGAACCCACGCCCGGCGACAGCGTCCACGTCCAGGTCCTCGAACGCACTCCGGTCCGCGAGCAGATCGGCGTACGTCTCGCCCTCGCTCAACGTCGGCGCGGACAACTCGCCGACCTTGCTGGCGGCCAACGCCTCCTGCACCTCGGGGTCGGCCCGGAACGCCGCCGCCCGCTCCTTCAGCAGCAGGTACGTCCGCATGTTCGCCGCGGCCGACGCCCACACCCCGGCGTAGTCCTCGGTACGGGACGGCTTGTAGTCGAAGTGCCGGGGCCCGGTGTACGCCGGTCCGCCCTGCGGTCCACCGTTCTCCAGCAGGTCGACCAGGGCGAACGCGTTCATCACGTCGCCGTGCCCGAAGACCAGGTCCTGGTCGTACTTGATGCCACGCTGACCATTGAGGTCGAGGTGGAACAGCTTGCCCGACCAGAGTGCCTGGGCGATCCCGTGCGCGTAGTTGAGCCCGGCCATCTGCTCGTGCCCGACCTCGGGGTTGAGGCCGACCATCTCCGGGTGCTCCAGCTCGTTGATGAACGCGAGCGCGTGCCCGACCGTCGGCAGCAGGATGTCGCCACGGGGCTCGTTCGGCTTCGGCTCGATCGCGAACCGAAGCCCGTACCCCCGGTCGAGGACGTACTGGGAGAGCAGGTTGACCGCCTCGCGGTAGCGGTCGAGCGCGGCCCGGATGTCCTTGGCGACGTCGTACTCGGCGCCTTCCCGGCCGCCCCACATCACGAACGTGCTCGCGCCCAGCTCGGCGGCGAGGTCGATGTTGCGGAGCACCTTGCGCAGCGCGAACCGGCGTACGTCCCGGTCGTTGCTGGTGAAGCCGCCGTCCTTGAAGACCGGGTGGGTGAAGAGGTTGGTGGTGACCATCGGTACGACGAGACCGGTCTCGTCCAGCGCCTTGCGGAACCGGGCGATGTGGTGGTCCCGGGCCGTGTTGTCGGAGCCGAACGGGATCAGGTCGTCGTCGTGGAAGGTGATGCCGTACGCGCCCAGCTCGGCGAGCCGGTTGACCGCCTCGACCGGGTCGAGGTCGGCCCGGGTCGCCTCGCCGAACGGGTCACGGGCGGTCCAGCCGACGGTCCAGAGACCGAAGGAGAACTTGTCGGCAGGGGTTGGTTGGGCTGCCATGGTGACCTCCAGGAGACCGACTCGACGTGAAGAACATCCCGGGTTACATGCCGGCAACCCGGCCGATTTGTTTATCGGTTGAATTATTTGACCACGGTATGGCATTGTCAATACCGTGGCGCAACCCGCGGCGATGCCGGTCGGCGCGGCGAGTGTCGCCGTCCGGCAGGCCAGTCTGCGCGAGCACAACCTGGCGCTGGTGCTCCGGCACATCGCCACCGCCGCCCGGCCGCCGTCCCGCGCCGACCTGGCTACCATCACCGGGCTGACCCGGGCCACCGTCTCCGCGCTGGTCGACGATCTGATCACCGGGCGGCTGCTCAGCGAGGTCGTCCGGACCCCACGGTCCGGCGCCGGCCGCCCCGCGCTGGGTCTGACCCTGGCCGGTCACGGTCCGGTCGGCCTCGGTCTGGAGATCAACGTCGACTATCTCGCGGCCGTCCTGGTCGACCTTCCCGGAGCGGTACGGCACCGCGCGGTGCGCCGGATCGACCTTCGACCGGTACCGCCCGCCGAGGCACTCGCACTCGTCGCCGAGCTGATCACCGAGGCGGGCACCGAGGCCGACCGGCAGGACCTGGTGCTCGCCGGTACGGCACTCGCGGTGCCCGGACTGGTCAGTGCCACCGGAGTCGTCCGACTCGCCCCGAACCTCGGCTGGCGGGACGTGGACGTACCGGCCCTGCTCGGTGGGCATCCGATGCTAAGCGGACGCGGACTGAGCGTGGACAACGAGGCGAACCTCGCCGCCCTCGGCGAACTGCACGCCGGACCGCCCGACTCGGCCAACTTCATCTACATCTCCGGCGAGGTCGGCATCGGCGCCGGGATCGTGCTGCACGGCACCCTGTTCCGGGGCGCCCGAGGCTGGAGCGGCGAACTCGGCCACGTGCCCGTACATCCGGACGGCCGGCCCTGCCGCTGCGGCGGGCTCGGCTGTCTGGAGCAGTACGCCGGTCAGGAGGCCATTCTGGCCGGCGCCGGCCTGACCGACGGCCCCACCCCGCTCGCCCGGCTGATCGAGGCCGCCGGCCGCGACGAGCCGACCGCCCGCCGCGCACTGGTCGAGGCGGCCACCGCGCTCGGGGTCGCCATCGCCGGGGTGATCAACCTGCTGGACGTGGACACCGTGGTCCTCGGCGGCGTCTACGCGCCACTCGCCGGTTGGCTGGGCCCGCCGGTCGAGGCCGAGATCCGCCGCCGGGTGCTGACCGCCGCCTGGTCGCCGGTCACCGTACGCCCGGCACTGCTCGGCGGGGACGGCGCGGCGGTCGGTGCCGCCGGCTCGGTGGTCCGTACGGTGCTGGAGCAGCCCGCCCGCTGGCTGGCCCGCCCACTCCGCTGACCCGCCCCACTCCTGCCGTCCCACTCCTCCCGCCCGGCCCGGCCGTCCGGACGGCTGTTTCGCGCCCCGGGCCAGCCGTAGCGACGCGGCCGAAGCCGGCTCGCTATTGTTGCCGACGGACAACTATCTCCAATCCGCAACCATCTCTGGGCGACAGGAGTGCCAGCGCCGATGTGCACCGCTCGAGCACACGGAGGACGGGTCGTAGACGACGGCCCGGACCGGCGCGCCGACGGCGCCACGGCACGGGCGACGGTTCGGCCACGCCGCCGGCCGGACCGGCCCGGTCGGTCAGGCGGTCTTCTCGGTGGTCTCGACGTTGGCCCGGAAGGCCTGGTCGAATTCGGCGAGCCCGCGCAGCAGCGCCTGTCGTCCGGCCGGAGTCATCCCGGCGAGGGTGGCGGCCAGCCGCTCCCGGCGGTCAGCCCGGATCTCGTCCAACAGCCGGCCGCCTACCGTGGTGAGATGCAGGGAGATCTCCCGGCGGTCGGCACGACCCGGTTCGCGTTCCAGGAGCCCGGCGGCGACCAGCCGGTCACAGAGCCGACTCGCCGAGGAGAGCAGCATGCCGAGGATGCCGGCCAGACCCCGGAGGTTGATCCCGTCGAACTGTTCGACCACCATCAGCGCCCGCAGTTGGGAACTGGACAGCCGTCCGGTCGAACGCTCCCGAGCCGCATCCCAGACCGACAGCAGTGCCGCCGCGGCGGTGTCCACCGCCGTGGCGAGCGTCGCATCCGGTCCGCCAGGACCGCCGGATTCAGCCATGGTGATCCCGACACTACCGCCGCCGCCCAGACGGCCGCATCGGTGAGCGGGTGGATCGGGCGACCGGAACGACCGATCCGGGCGGCGGCACGCGGATGACCGACCGGTTGCTCGGGGTACGTCGCTGCCTGGCCGCCGCCCCGGCGGATCTCCTTCTCGAACGTCTCGGTACGGAGCTGGCCAGGACGTACGGGACGACGGAGACGGAACTTCTCCAGGTGGACTACCGGCTCGCCGCACTGGTGCCGTTGAGCGGCGCCGAGCCGGTGATCGGTGCCGGCACCCCGGCCTGGCGGTGCTTCGACCACCAGTCGGAGGTGGTCCAGGGCGGCGCCCTGCACGTTCCGGTCACGATGCGGGGGGATCGGCTCGGCGTACTCCGGCTGGCACCGGTCCCCGACGACCCGGAGCGGCGGGGCGAGCTGGCCGAGGTGGCCACGACGCTGGCGCACGAGCTGGTGGCGGTACGGCCGGGGACCGACCGGTACGCGGTGGGGGCCCGGACCCGCCGACTGACCCTGGCCGCCGAGATGCAGTGGGAGCTACTGCCCGGCCGGAGCCGGATCCGCCCGTCGTTCAGCCTGGCCGGGCAGCTCGAACCGGCGTACGCGGTGCGCGGCGACAGCTTCGACTGGGCGGACGACGGCCAGCGGGTGTGGCTGTCGACGGTCAACGGCATGGGCGAGGGCGTGACCGCCTCGATGCTCACCTGCCTCGGCACCAACGCCCTGCGCAACGCCCGGCGGGCCGGGCTCGAACTGGCCGACCAGGCGTCCCTGGCCGACCAGGCGATCTACTCCTACCACCAGGGCATCCAGCACCTGTCCGCGCTGCTGTTGGAGCTGGACCTGCAAACCGGAGTGGTGACCGCGGTGGACGCCGGCTCGCCCCGGCTGCTCGTACTCCGGGGCTCCGAGGTCATCGAGCAGCCGCTGGACGACCAGTTCCCGCTCGGCATGTTCGACGGCACCCTCTACCAGTCCCAGCGGTTCGAGCTGTCGGTCGGCGACCGGCTCTTCGTGGTCAGCGACGGCGTCCCCGAGGCGGCCTCCCAGACCGCCCGGTACGGCGAGACGGCACTGCACCGGTCCGTCCGCCGGACCAGGTCGATGGCGCCGCTGGAGGCGGTACGGTCGCTGCTGGGCGACCTGCGGGCGTTCGTCGGCAGCGACCTGGTGGACGACGCGGTGGTCGTGTGCCTGGACTGGACCGGCAGGGTCTGAACCGCGCGGGGTGGCTACCCGCCCGCCGACCTCAGTACGCGCCCCGGGTGCGGACCACCGCGCCGACCGTCTTCCACAGGATGGTCAGGTCGGCGGCCAGCGACCAGTTCTCCACGTAGTAGAGATCGAGCCGGATGCCGTCCTCCCAGCTCAGGTCCGATCGGCCGCTGATCTGCCAGAGTCCGGTGATGCCCGGCTTCACCAGCAGTCGGCGGGCGACGTCGCCGTCGTACCGGGCGACCTCGGAGGGCAGCGGTGGGCGTGGTCCGACCAGGCTCATGTGTCCGAAGAGGACGTTGGCGAGCTGCGGCAACTCGTCGAGGGACCATTTGCGCAGCACGCGACCGACCCGGGTGACCCGGGGATCCTTACGGATCTTGAACATCAGCCCGTCGGTCTCGTTCTTCGCGGCCAGCTCGGCGAGGAGCGCGTCGGCGTTGACCACCATGGTCCGGAACTTGTAGACGCCGAACTCCCGACCGCCCCGACCGACCCGGATCTGCCGGAAGATCACCGGCCCTCTGCTGTTCAGCTTGATGGCCAACGCGATGACGGCCAGCAGCGGCAGCAGCGCTGTCAGCGCCGTGAACGACAGCGCACGGTCCACGAAGCTCTTGATGAGTTTTCGGGCGCCCCGGAACTCCGGCGCCTCGACGTGGATGAGCGGCAGCCCGGCGACCGGTTGGGTGTGGATCCGTGGGCCGGCGACGTCGGTCAGCGCCGGGGCCAGCACCAGGTCGATGCCGGTCCCCTCCAACTGCCAGCCGAGTCGGCGCAGCCTGGTGGCGGTCAGCTCGTTGCTGGCGGTCACCGCGACCGTGTCGGCGTTGATCGCGGCGGCGGCGTCCAGGATCGCCCGGAACGACCCCAGCACCGGTACGTCGCCGAGCCGTTGCGGCACCGGGGCGAGCAGTGCGTCCGGAATGCACGCCCCCACCACCTGGTACCCGGCGTACGGCTCGCGGCGCAGCGTGTGCACCAGCTCCAGCACGTGTGCGGTGTCGCCGACCGCCAGCACCCGGCGGGACCAACCGGCACCCCGGGAACGGGACCAGTGCAGTCGCTTGCGGGCCGCGAAGCGGGCGATCACCAGTCCGACCGTGCCGACCGCGAACGAGATGCCGAGGAAACCACGGGAGACCCCGACGTCGGCGAGGTAGCCGGCGATCGCGACCCCACCGGCGAGCCGGAGACTGGCCGCGCTGACCCGTCGGTACTCGTCGGCGCCGTAACCGAGCACCCGGTGGTCGTAGCAGCGCAGTGCCTTGAGCGAGGCCAGCCAGGCGAGCACCAGTACCGGGCCGACGATCACGTACGGGATGTCGGATCCGCGTGGCTCGTCACCACCGAACCGGGCGAAGTAGCCGCCGATCACCGCCAGCACCAGGATGACCGTGTCGAGGATCAGGATGGTCCGGATGTAGCCCCGCTGCCGCGCCCGGGACAGGGGCGCGGCCGTCCCCGAGGTGGGTTCCGGAGGCATCGTGGTAGGGCTCAGCAGAGTCGCCGATGTCACCGGCCCTCCCTCGCTCCAGGGGGTAACCCGTCAGCCGCTCGATCTGCTGATCAAGCGGTCCGGGGGCACTTCGACATCTTCGCGTACCGGCGAGACTACTGAGCGCTTCCGACGGATTACCGTCAATTGTTTGCGTCGCCGGTCGTAAACCTGCTCACCTCAGACCCCTCCGACGCGGGTCGGAGGGGTCTCGGCACGGGGACGGCGGGGCCGTCCCGGTCAGCGGGGAGCCGTCGGCCGGAGCGCGATCGCCCGGAGGAAGATGTCGCCGATCTTCGCCGGGTCCTCGGTGACGAAGACGCCGCCGCCGGTCACCTTGGTGATCGAGTCCAGCTCGGCCTTGTCCACCTCGTTGCCGATACCGATGATCACGACCTGGACCGGGCGCTCGGGATCCTCGATCCGTTTCAACTCGGCGAGCAGCGCGGCCTGGCTGATGCCGTTGTCGTCGTCGTTCTTGCCGTCGGTCAGCATCAACACCGAGTTGACCCGGCCGGGCTCCCAGTCCTCCTGCACCGCCTTGTAGCCGGCGAGGGCCGTGTCGAACAGACCGGTGTCGCCGCCGCGCTTCGGCTTGATGGTGGCCAGGCCGTTCTCCAACCTGCCGCGCGAACTGGACAGTGGCCCGATCGGCACCAGGGAGCGGTAGTCCCGGGTGCCGACCAACTCCGTGGAGAAGACCCAGAGGCCGAGCGCCCAGGAGTCGTCGAAGAGCGCGAGCCCGCGCTTGGCCGTCTCCAGGGTGACCGTCATCCGGGTGGCGTTGTTGGCGGTCGGCACCTTCGCGTTCATCGAACCGGAGACGTCGATGATCGCGAGCAACCGGCCGGACTGGGTGGCGACCGACCAACTGGACAGGACCTGCTCGATCGCCGCCGCGTTCTTGATGCCGGCCGCCGTACCTCCGGGGTTCGGTCCGCTGCTCGGCGTCGGCGTGCTACCCGCCGGGCTCGGCGCGCCGCGCGGGGCCACGAAGCCGTCCCCCCAGGTGCCGTCCGGGCCCCGCAGTCCCTGCCCGGCCAGCCGGTTGTGGAAACCGGCACTGTCCAGGGCGGTGAACAACTGCTGGGCGGCGGCGACCTTGTCCGGCTCTGTGCCGGGCATCACGGCGAACGGGTAGTCGAGCGACAGCGGCGCGGGTTCGAGATAGAGCGCGGCGAGCGGGATCGGCGGCTTCTTCTTGTTGAACTCGATGACGTCCTCTTCGGAGAGCGCCGCGGCGCCGAGGCTGGACGCCATGGACGCCGGGTCGGTCGCCCGGGGGAACCGGGCGATCAGCTCGTCGCGGACGGCCGCCCGGCCGGTGGCCAGCGCCCGCAGCGCCGCCGTGGTCGCCTGTGTCGCCTGGGCTCCGGACGACTGCGCGGCGCCGGCCAGCGAGAGCAGTCCGGCCAGGCCCGCCGCGTCCCGGCTCGGCTCGACGATGCCGGTACGGAGCTGGGTCCCGGTGGTGATGGTCTTGAGCAGATCGGTCCAACCGAGCTGCTTCTGTGGCCAGCCGACGGTGGCGGCGATCGGCTCCGGCATGGCCACCACGACCGGGCTACGGGCGATCGACGCTCCGTTCTGCGGCTCGAAGGCCGGCGCCTGCTGACGCAGTCGGAGCAGCCAGCTGGAGGAGTCCGGCAGCCACACGTTGGGCAGCGTCGCGCCGCCACTGGCCTGACCGACCCCGGACAACGACACGCCGTGCTGGCCGGCGATCGCGGCGGCCACGTCCACCGCCTCGGCCGCGGTGACCTCGACGGCGACGCAGAGACCGTCGACCTCCGCACCGTCGGTCACCAACTGGGCGGCGGTCGCCTGGACCGCCGGAGCGATCTCGGGTGCCGCGGCGAGCGACAGCTTCAGCTCGCCGGTGCAGTTCGGACCGGCCCACTGCTGGTAGCCGAACCACCCGCCGACGGAGACGACAAGGACGAGCGCCATCGCCATAACGATGGCGCCGGTCCCTCGGATACTGCTACGCATGCGATGGCGGCCAGGCACCTGACCATCTTGCGGGCTTCTGCGAAGTCGTGCCAGGGGCGAGTGGGGGAATGTTACCTAGCCGGCAGAGTCTTTATGAAGAAACTTTACCGGGGGTGCCCGTTCGACGACTGACTGTCGAGTAGATCGCCCAGGAAGGCCGGTTCAGCCCATCGAGCGGGTAAAATGATCTTATAGATATTTATGGAAGAATTAAGGGCCTCTCCCCGAGTACGCACGTCGGACTGGCCACCTCGACCTGGATGGTCGCCGCCGCCGAGGGCTCTCCGGTCCCCGGGTCGAGCGGGAACACCGCGACCACATCGGCCCGCTCCTCCGCCACGTAGAGGTGCCCGCCGAGCAACGCCAGATGCCGCGGCCAGTCCCCGACGCCGGAAACCTCCGTCACGTAGCGTGGCAGTTCGCCGTCGAGGGCGTACGCCGTGACGGTGCCGACCCCCCGGTTACTGAGGTACAGGAAGCGGCCGTCCGGGCCGACGGCGATCTCCGACGGTTGGACGTGCCCGGGTCGTCGACTGGCCTCGACCCGCCCCCGCTCGGTCAGCCCGTCGGCGCCGTCCCAGCCGTACGCCGTCACCGAGGCGTCCAGCTCGCCGGCCACGAAGAACCGTCGACCGTCGGGGTGCCGGGCCAGGTGCCGAGGGCCGGTGGCGGGTTGGGTGCGTACCCGGGCGGTCTGCCGCAACCGCCCCTCGGGATCCCGCTCGTACCGGTAGATGGAGTCGGTGCCGAGGTCGACCGCGAGCAGGCCGGCACCGGCCGGATCGGGCGAGACCATGTGCGCGTGCGCCCGCTCCTGCCGGTCCGGTACGACACCGTGCCCCTCGTGCGTGACCAGGTCCGTACGCTCCTGCGGCGCCCCCGTCGCGTCCAGCGGATGTACGGCGACGCTACCGCTGCCGTAGTTGGCCACGAACAGGAACTCCCCGGCCGGGTCGACGGCGACGTGACAGGGGCTCTCGCCACCGGTGGACCGGACCCCGAGCGCGGTCAGCGCACCATCGGTGTGGATCGTCCAGGCGCTCACGGTGCCGTCGGCCAACTCGTTGACCGCGTACAGCACGGGCAGCCGGGGATGCCGGGCCAGGAACGACGGCGACGGCGTGCTGGCGACCACGCCGAGGACGGTGAGCCCACCGCCCACCGCGTCCCGGCGCGCCGCGACGATGCCGGTCCCGCGCCCTCCGCTCTCCGCCGTGTAGCAGCCGATATGCACGATGCCGGTGCCGGACATCCGTCGCCCCATCCCCGGCCCACCCCATGGTCGAGCCGCTCCGCCCACGATCAAACCAGAGCGCGCCGGAGGTTGCCGGCCGTTGCCGCCGGTCGGTCCGCCCCGTCCCGCGAAGGTGCCGCCCGCGCCGTCCACAACGGCGCCACCCGATCGACGGCCTGACCGGCCCGGCCGTACGGGATCTTCCCGCTGCACGGTGTTTCCTATAGGATCTTCGATCGTGAACGGTCTGCTGCGTCCGGCCCGCCGGACGACGCTCGCCGACGACGTCTACGAGTCGGTACGGGCGCTGGTGATGGACCACGCCGTGGCGCCGGGCGAACGGATCAACATCGACGCGCTGGCCCGCCGCCTGGAGGTCTCCCCCACCCCGGTCCGCGAGGCGCTCGCCCGGCTGGAGTCCGACGGCCTGGTCCGGAAACGGCCACTGGCCGGCTACACCGCGGCACCGCTGCTCACCCGGGTCGAGTTCGACGAACTGGTGGAGATGCGGCTGATCCTCGAAACGGCGGCGGTACGCCGGCTCGCCGAACGGGTCGCGGGACAGCTGGTTGGCGAACGCGGCGGACCGCCCGACGGGCTGGCCGACGAGTTGACGCAGCTCCGTCGGGAGGCCGAACTGCCCGACCCGGTACCCGGAACCGAGGGCTTCGCCGCGATCGCCGCGTTCACCGCCCAGGACGCGCGGTTCCACCACCTGCTCGCCGAGCGGTCCGGCAACCGGATGCTGCATGGGGCGGTGGTCCGGCTCCGGGCCCACCTGCACCTCTTCCGGCTGCACTTCCCGACCGCCCACCACGGGACCAGCGGCCGAGAACACCTACAGATCGTCGACGCGGTGGCGACCGGGAAGCCGGACGCCGCCGGCGCGGCGATGCGCGGTCACCTGCTCGCCGCCGCCGACCGGCACCTGCCGTTCTTCGAAAGGTCCTGACCGTGCGCATCGCCCTCTTCGTGACCTGCGTCAACGACCTGGTGTTCCCCGGCACCGGCCGGGCCGTCGTACGCATCCTGGAACGGCTCGGCCACACCGTCGAGTTTCCGCTCGAACAATCCTGCTGCGGGCAGATGCACGCCAACAGCGGGTACCGGGCCGAGTCGCTGCCGCTGGTCCGTGGCTTCGTCGACACCTTCACCGGGTACGACGCCGTGGTCGCCCCGTCCGGCTCGTGCGTGGCGATGGTGCGGGACTCGTACCCCCGGTTGGCCGAGTCCGATCCGGGGCTGGCGGCGGCGGTCACCGACCTCGCGCCCCGGGTCTACGAACTCTCCGAACTGCTGGTGGACGTGCTCGGGGTGACCGACGTCGGCGCCTCCTTCCCGCACCGGGTCACCTACCACCCGACCTGTCACGGCCTGCGGATGCTGCGGCTCGGCGACCGGCCACTGCGCCTGCTGCGGGCGGTACGCGGGCTGGACCTGGTCGACCTGCCCGGCGCGCAGGAGTGCTGCGGCTTCGGCGGCACCTTCGCGGTCAAGAACGCCGACGTCTCCGCCGCGATGCTCACCGACAAGTGCACCGCCGTCTGCGACACCGGCGCGGCGTACGTGGCGGCGGCGGACAACTCCTGCCTGGCGCACATCGGCGGTGGCCTGAGCCGCCGCAACCGGTCGAGCCCGGCACCCGGCGTACGCGCCATCCACTACGCGGAGATCCTCGCCGGTACCGGGCAGGAACGGTCGTGACCGAGCGGAGCGAGGTCATCAGCCGGCCCGGTCGACCAGGGCGTGGCCCCGACGAGCGCACCGAGGAGCGGTAATGACCGGTGGTACGGGGAACATCGTCGCGCCGCTGCCGTTCCCGACGGCGGCCCGACGCGAGCTGGCCGACGGGCAGCTCCGGGCCAACCTGCGCCGGGCGACCCACACCATCCGGGACAAGCGGCTCCGGGTGGTCGGCGAGGTACCCGACTGGGAGGCGCTGCGGCGCTCCGGTGCGGCGATCAAGGACGACGTGCTGGCCCGGATGCCGGAACTGCTGGAACAGTTCGAGGCGGCCGCCATCGCGGCGGGCGCGACGGTGCACTGGGCCCGGGACTCGACCGAGGCGTGCGCGGTGGTCACCGGACTCGTCCAGCAGACCGGCAGCACCGAGGTGGTCAAGGTCAAGTCGATGGCCACCCAGGAGATCGGCCTCAACGAGGCACTCGCCGAGGCCGGCATCGCGGCGGTGGAGACCGACCTCGCCGAACTGATCGTGCAACTCGCCGACGACACCCCGTCGCACATCCTGGTGCCGGCGATCCACTACAACCGCCGGCAGATCCGGGACATCTTCGCCAGCCGGATGCCCGGAGTGGACGTCGCCTCGCTCACCGACGAACCGGCCGCACTCGCCGAGGCGGCCCGCCGGCACCTGCGGGCGAAGTTCCTCAGCGCCCGGGTGGCGATCTCCGGCGCCAACTTCGCGATCGCCGAGACCGGCACCCTCGCGGTCGTCGAGTCCGAGGGCAACGGACGGATGTGCCTCACCCTGCCGGAGACACTGATCTCCGTGGTCGGGGTGGAGAAGCTGCTGCCGACCTTCCGCGACCTGGAGGTCTTCCTGCAACTGCTGCCCCGCTCCTCGACCGGTGAGCGGATGAACCCGTACACGTCGTTGTGGACCGGGGTGACGCCGGGGGACGGGCCGCAGACCTTACACATCGTGCTGGTGGACAACGGTCGTACCGAGACGCTCGCCGATCCGGTCGGCCGGCAGGCGCTGCGCTGCATCCGCTGCTCGGCCTGCCTGAACGTGTGCCCGGTCTACGAACGAGTCGGCGGGCACGCGTACGGGTCGGTCTACCCGGGACCGATCGGCGCGATCCTGTCGCCGCAGATGACCGGCCCGGACGCCGGTGCCAACCGCACCCTGCCGTACGCCTCGACGCTCTGCGGCGCCTGCTTCGACGCCTGCCCGGTACGGATCGACATCCCGCAGGTCCTGGTCCACCTGCGCCAGCGCGGGGTGGATGCCCGCCGGGGCCGACCGTCGGCGGAACGCACCGCGATGCAGGCGATGTCCTGGGTGATGCGGGACCGTCGGCGGTACGCGGCGGCGCTGCGGGCCGCCCGCCGGGGCTCGGCCCCGCTCCGCTGGGTCACCGGGCGACGGGGACAGGTACGCCGACTGCCGTGGCCGCTGTCGGCCTGGACCGCGAGCCGGGACGCCCCGCTACCGGCCGCCGAGACGTTCCGGGACTGGTGGGCCGGCCGGGACCGGAGCACCCACGGAGGAGGACGATCGTGACCTCTGCCAGCCGTACCGGCGGCGCGGCGGCGGGCCAGGGTTCCGCCCGGGACGAGGTGCTCGCCCGGATCCGGGCCGCCCGGCCGACCGAGCCGGTACGGGTCCCCCGCGACTACCACACCGCCCCGGCCACCGGTACGCCCGACGCCGGGCAGGCCGATCGGGACCGGGTGGAACTGCTGATCGACCGCCTGGTCGACTATCGGGCCACGGTACGACGCTGCACGCCGGACGGGGTGACCGAGGCGCTGGCCGAGCTGCTGGGCGAGGTGCCGACGGTCGTCGTACCGGCAGGGGTTCCGGAGGGTTGGCTGTCGGCGTACCCGGGTGGGATCCGCCGGGACGGTGACCCGGACCCGCTGACCGTGGCCGACCTCGACGCGCCGGGGCTAGCCGTGCTCACCGGCTGCGCGGTGGCGATCGCGGAGACCGGAACGCTGATCCTGGACGGCGGCCCGGACCAGGGGCGCCGGCTGCTGAGCCTGGTCCCCGACCACCACCTCTGCGTGGTACGCACCGACCAGGTGGTCGGCGGGCTGCCGGAGGCACTCGCCCGGCTCGCCGATCCCACCCGGCCACTCACCCTGGTCTCCGGGCCGTCGGCGACCAGCGACATCGAACTCGACCGGGTGGAGGGCGTGCACGGCCCTCGGCGGCTGGAGGTGCTGATCGTCGACGGCTGACCCCCCGACGAATGCCGGCGGGGCCGCCCGTCAGCCGCCCGTCAGCCGGCCGTCACCCGCTCGCCGCGCCGCTGCGCGACATGCTCGACGAGGGCGACCAGCACCACCTTGCCGGACTGCCGCTCCCGGGCGTCGAAGAGTACGACGGGCACCTCCGGGTCCAGGTCGAGCGCGGTACGCACCGCGTCGATGCCGAATCGTTTGGCGCCGTCGAAGCAGTTGACCGCGACCACGAACGGGATTCCCCGGCGTTCGAAGTAGTCCACCGACGGGAAGCAGTCGGCGAGCCGGCGGGTGTCGGCGAGCACCACCGCACCGAGCGCGCCGAACGCCAACTCGTCCCAGAGGAACCAGAAGCGGTCCTGCCCGGGGGTGCCGAACAGGTAGACCTGGAGATCCTCGTTGATGGTGATCCGGCCGAAGTCCATCGCGACCGTGGTGGTCTGCTTGCCCTCCACGCCGTACAGGTCGTCGTAGCCGACTCCGGCGTCGGTCAGCACCTCCTCGGTCTGCAGGGGACGGATCTCGCTGACCGAACCGACCAGGGTCGTCTTGCCGACCCCGAACCCACCGGCGATCAGGATCTTCAGCGCGATCGGAATCCGCCGTCTCGCCGTCTCCTGGTCAGAGCGCCCGGAGTCCATTGACCACCGCCTTGAGAATGTCGTCGTCTGGGAACTGGCGCGACGCGGGCGGCTCGTACATCGAGATCCGGTCGCTGGCGAGCAGGTCGCCGAGCAGCACGCGTACCACGCCCACCGGCAGGTTGAGGTCCGCGGCCAGGTCAGCCACGGAGATCGGCTGCTGTGCCATCGAGATGATCGCCTGATGCTCCGGCTGTGGCGGCGACTGCTCGCCGCCATTGCCGGGTGGGCCGGCCACCACGAAGGCCATCAGGTCGAATCCACCCGCCACCGGCTGGACCCGACCTCCGGTCATCGTGTACGGACGAACCACCGGCCCGGCATCGTCGTCCAGCCAGTCGTGGTGGGGCCCCGGCGCCTCACTCCGCATCTGCCGGCGCCCTCGGTGATCGGCTCGCCGCCGTCAGGTTCTGCCCGACCCGGGTCACCAGCATCGCCATCTCGTACGCGATGACCCCGATGTCGGAGGCGGCACTGGCCAGTACCGCCAGGCAGGCGCCCTGGCCGGCGGCGGTGACGAAGAGGAAGGCCGACTCCATCTCGATCACGGTCTGTCGGACCGGACCGGCCTCGAAGTGCCGGCTCGCCCCCTTCGCCAGGCTCTGGAAGCCGGCGGCCATCGCCGCCATGTGCTCCGCGCCCTCCTGGCTCAGGTCCTGTGAGGCGGCCATCAGCAGCCCGTCCGCCGAGAGCAGCACGGCCTGCTGCGCGGACGGTACGCGCTCCACGAGATCGTCGAGCAGCCAATTGAGATCCGCGCCCGGCCTCGTCGTGTGCACCACTCACCCGTCCCCTTCAGAATTTGTGGAACCCGGATCGGTGACCCGGGTGGAGGTATCAGAGGTACCGCCGGCCGGCGCGGGCGGGTCGGCATCGCGACGCCCCCGCGCCGTACCCGCCTGGAGCGCCGACATCACGGCCCGGATCTGCTCCGGTGTGCGCGGCGGCGGCTCGTCCGGCAACTGGTCGACGACCGGGCTCACCCCGTTGCCCGCCGTACCCCCGGCGGTCCGCTCGCGAGCGGTCCGGTCCCGGCCGGTGCGGTCCGAGGCGGCGCCCGGACCGTTCCGCAACTGCGGCGCGAGGCTGGTCTGCCGGACTCGCCGGGGCAGGCCGTCCTCGCCCACCGGTGCCGCCGCCGGGCGCACCGGGCCACCCGCCGTAACGACCGGGATGACCACGGTGTCGTCGGTCATCCCCGTCCCGGCGGCACCGCCGTCGGTGGTCCTGGCACCGCCCGCCGCCGACTGCTCGACACCGCTGCCCAGTGGCTTCCTGACCGGCCTGGCCGACGGTTGCGTGGCGGCGACGCCCTCGGCACCACTGCCGGTGACATCGGCCGCCCCGCCCCCGGACGTCTCGACAGGGGACTCCCCCGGTCGAGGTGCACCAGGATCGACGGCACCCGGCCGGGGTGCAGCAGGATCGACGGCACCCGGCCTGAGTGCGGCAGGATCGGCAGCACCCGGCCGGCGTGCGGCGGGATCGGCGGCGGTGGGCCGTACGGCGCCGGCACCGGCCTTGGCGCTGGCGGCGACCAGGGCCTCCAGGGCCGCGCCGGCCTTTCGCCGGGGCCCGAGCCCGGATCCCGACCCGGACCCGGACCGCGGCGTCGGCGTTGCCTGCGAGGCCGAGGTCGGCGCCGCCGAAGTTGGCGCCGCCGAAGTTGGCCGTGCCGGGCCGGCCCCGGACGTCGGACCGGCCGGCGTCGGCACTGTCACCGGCCCGGGCGCCGCCGGACCGGTCGGCGCCGGATCGGGTCGCCTCGGCTCCGCGCCGGATCCACCCCCGTCCGCCGCCGCGTCGTCCGCCGCCGCGCCGGACCGGCCGGTGGGCAGGGCTGGCGTACCGGTGTCGGGCACCACGAGGTCACCGGGAATCCGGACGACCGCGGTCACCCCGCCGTACGGGGAGACCCGCAGTTCCACCTGGACGCCGTGCCGGGCTCCGAGCAGCGCCACCACGAACAGGCCGAGTCGGGCGCTGTTCGCCGGATCGAAGTCCGGCGGGTCGACCAGCCGGCGGTTGGCCTGCTCGATGGCCTCGGCGGTCATGCCCAGGCCACGATCCTCGATCTCGATCACGTAGCCGTTCGCCACCTCGTGCCCGGTGATATGTACCCGGGTGTGTGGCGGCGAGAACGACGTCGCGTTCTCGATCAGCTCGGCCAGCAGGTGGATGACGTCACCGACCGCCCGACCGGCGGTGGCGGCCGGCGGCACGCTGACCAGGTCGACCCGCGCGTAGTCCTCCACCTCCGAGATCGCACCCCGGATGACGTCCACCATGGACACCGGGTTGCGCCAGCCACGCCCGGGTGCCGCGCCGGCGAGTACGACCAGGTCCTCGGCGTGCCGCCGCATCCGGGTGGCCATGTGGTCGAGCCGGAAGAGGTCGGCCAGTTCGTCCGGCTGGGCGACCCGCCGCTCCATCCGGTCCAGCAGCGCGAGTTGGCGGTGCAGCAGGGTCTGGCTGCGCCGGGCGATGTTGAGGAAGACGTCCCGGAGACCACGCCGCAGCGCGGCCTCGTCGATCGCCGAGGCGATGGCGGTCTGCTGTACCTCGCTGAACGCCTGGCCGACCTGGCCGATCTCGTCCTTGCCGTAGTCGAGCGGCGGCGCCTCGCGCGCGACGTCCACATCCTCGCCCTTACGCAGGCGCCCGACGACGTCGGGTAGCCGGTCGTTGGCCATCACCAGCGCGTCGGCGCGCAGGCTGGTCAGCCGCCGGACCAGGGACCGGCCGATCCGCAGCGCGATGACCGCCGAGATCAGTACGGCGGCGAATCCGAGCAGCCCGGCCAGGCCCAGCCGGACCAGGATGCCGAGCGCGACCGGCCTGCTCCGCTCGGTCAGCCCCTCGGCTCCGGCGAGTTCGAACTCCCGCAGTTCCCGCTGGACCTGTTCGTAGCTGCTCTGCCAGGCCTGGCCGGTGACCGGCAGGGCGACACTGGTGCCGCCCCGGCCGATCAGGTCGTCCTCCATCCGACGCAGCCGGACGAACGAGTCGCCCTCGGTGAGGCGCTGGTAATCGGCCCGGTCGGCGTCCGGAAGGTCCGCGATCACCTCGGCGTAGAGGAACCGGTGGGTGCCGATGATCTGCACGATCTGGGCGTGCTCCCCCGGGCCGAATCGCCCGGCGCTGAAGACTCCGGCGAGCAGCGCGTCGGCCTGGGCGAGAACCTCGCGGGCCCGGCCGAGTTCGGTCAGGCTCCGCGCCTCCCGGTTCAGGGTGTCGTCGGGCAGCGTGTTCAGCGCGGCGAACGTCCGGAACGCCGCGTCGATGACGCCGCTGTAGAGCCCCAACGCCCCACTGGCATCGACCGAGCGTCGGTCGATGAACACCCGCCCGGACGGCAGCGCCTCCACGGCGGTGAGCAGTTGGTCGACCCGGGCGTCGAGCAACTCACTGGTGCTGTCCCGGAGATCGCCGCTCGACGTACGGCGGCGGAATTCGGCGATCGCCTGGTCGGTACGGGCGCGCTGGTCGGTCAGGGCCGGGGTGCTGTTCCGGTCGGTCAGTTGGAGCACCGAGAGTCGCCGCTCCTGCTGCAACTCCACGACGAGGGCCTCACCCGGCCGACCGACCTCGTCGAGGAGGGTCCGCGCGGCGAGCAGGCTCGACGCGGGCGCCACGGTGAGCGTGGTCGCAAAGATCCAGAGCGCCAGTAGCGCGACGATCGGCACGGCGACCAGCGCGACGATCTTCGAGCGGATCGGCCAGTTCTGGGTTTCCATCAGACCTCGCCGGAATGGATGCGTCAGGGACGACACCCGAACCGGCCACCCGCGGCTCCGGCCAGGATCCGAGGGTCACGGGCGCGCGTGCCTTCGGCAGGATACGTAATCGAGGGCGCGCGCACTACTGGACGACGGGTCGTCGAGTAGATCGTATCGGTCAGATAAATTGATAACTGTCTTTCTTAATTGCGCTCCGACGTCCTTCGACGCGTCTTTCGCCGATCCACAGTGCCGGGTGGGCGCCATGGATCCGGCCACGTCACGAGACCGCATCCGGGTCCGCGGTGCTGGCAGGGCCTCCTGCGGTTGGCGGGAGCCGGCGGCGGGTGGGACCGGCACCGGCGCCGGTCCCACCGCCCCAAGCCGCCGTCCGGCTACGACACCTTCGCGGCCGGTGCCGCCGGTTGCCGGACCGACCGGTCCGGACCCGTACCCGCGACCCGGCGCCACCCGAACGCGAGTACCAGGTACGGAACGGCGAACACGGCGAAGATCACACCGTGTCCGGCGAACACCGAGGCGAGGGCGTAGCCGCCGAACACACCGAGCGTGACGACCTCGCTGCCCAACCCGGCCAGCGAGGTGACCGTGGCCCGGGTCGACCCGGTGATGCTCTCCTGAAGCCGTACGTCGGCGACCAGGCTCGCCATCTGGAGGGCGCAGAACGCCACCGCGATCAGCACGAATCCCCCGGCCCGGCCACTGAGCGCCCCGGCCGCCAGTACGACGGCCGCGAAGGCGATCGTCGCGGCGAACCGGCCGGTCGACAACCGCTGCCCGACCGGGGTCAGCAGACCGCCGACCATGGTCCCCGCCCAGACCAGCAGCACCAGCAGCGGTACGGCCGACGGCGCGACGACGTCCGCGGCCAGCAGTGGCATGTACTCCTCCAGCGCACCCCAGATCGCGGCCATCGCCGGCAGGAACAACAGCGCCCGCCGTACGGAGCCGTCGGTCCTGGCCTCGGCGAGCCCGGCCCGCAGGATCGACAGGTAGCCCGAGGACTCGGACCCGTCGTCTCCGGTCCCGCCGGCCGGCGCCGCCACAGCCGTCCCGGCCCGGTGTTCCGGTAGCGCCAGGCCCACCGCCGCGCAGAGCAGCGAGGCGAGCACACTTGCCACGCCCACCGCCGGATAGCCACCGCTGGCGAACACCGGGGTCGCGACCGCGGTGGCGAGCAGCGTGCCGAGCAGGCCGAACGTGCTGGCCCGGCCGATGATCCGGCCGTACCGGTCGGCCAGGCCGAGTCGGTCGAGTTCCTCGTACAGCAACGCCTCGGAGGCACCGGACTGGAGGGCGCTGCGGGCTCCCCAGAGCACGAACCCGAGCGCGAAGACCCAGTACGAGGGCGCCGCGACCCACAGTCCGAACCCGACGGCGCCGAGCAGTGGCGCACCGGCGAGCAGCAGCCGTCGGGACACCGCGTCGGCCCAGACGCCGGAGGGCACCTCCAGCAGGAGGCCGGTCACCGACCAGATGACGAACAGCGAGGAGATCTCGCCGACGGAGAGCCCGGTGTCGGTGAAGAGCAACGCGTACACCGGGTAGAGCAGGACGAAGTCGTCCAGGAACGCGTACAGGTAGAAGGTGACGGTCAAGCGCCGCGCGAGGCTCGCCGCCGCGCGTGGTGAGGAATTGAGCATGAGGCCTTCCCACGGGGACGATTCGGACATGGGTCGCGAAGGTCCCGGTGGCCCCCGACAGCGGATGCTGCCGTGGCGGCCTCTGGTCCAGACTTAATGTCGGTGTGTCATACGGCTCAGTTTAGGCGTTCGACCGGCCTCGCAGGGGCCCACCGAAGCGGTCCCGCGCTCCGCCCCCGTCCCGACTGCACCGATTCCTGATCGTTGCGGCATCTTGCGACGGGTTACCACCGGTTCCCACCAACGGACACGAAAGTGCGCCGGATCGGGATTGCTGATCAGGGCTGAACGGGAATAGCAGTTGACGAAGGAGGAGCCATGTCGCCCATAGAAGTCGTCCTGATCGTCCTTGTGGTCCTCGCCGTCGCGGCCGCCGTACCCGCCATCTGGGTAGCCAGCCGTCGACGGGCCCTGCAAACCCGGTTCGGCCCGGAGTACGACCGGGTGCTCTCCGAGCAGCAGACCCGCTCGGCAGCCGAACGCGAACTGCGGGAGCGCGAACGCCGCCACGCGGAGTTGACCCTGACTCCGCTCTCGGCCGACTCCCGCAGCCGGTACCAGGCCGCCTGGGAGGAGATCCAGGTCCGCTTCGTCGACTCTCCGGCCGAGGCGGTCGGTGCGGCGGACGAACTGGTCACCCGGCTGATCGCCGAGCGCGGTTACCCCACCGGGGAGTACAACGACCAACTCGCCCACCTGTCCGTCGAGCACGCCCGCACGCTGACCCACTACCGGGACGCCCACGAGATCCATCTGCGCAACGAGCGAGGCGAGGCCAGCACCGAGCAGCTTCGCCAGGCCGTCGTGCACTACCGGGAACTCTTCGCCGACCTCCTCGGTGAGGACCCCGTACGCCAGCAGACCTCGGACGAGCCCCGTCCGGACACCCCGCAGGACGTATCGAGTCGGTGAGGAGAGACTTGCCATGCGCCAGCAGGACCGCCAGATCAACGACGACACCCCCGATGTGATCAAGTCCGAGCCGGTGCCCGTACCCGGGCCGGGTAACGTCGAGTCCCCGCCGCCGGACGACCCCGATTACCGACACCGGGCCGGGTACCCGGGCACCGGCGTCGCCGACCACGGTCCGGAGGACGCGCTGGACGAGCGCGGCTCCTACGGCAACGACCTCGCCACCTCCGGTCCGGGTCCGCAGTCCGACGAACCGGCGACGGACGCGCGTGCCCGCGAGGAGCGACGCGGCGACGACCGGCTACCCGAGGAGCGTGCCGAGGACGAGGCGTTGGACGACGACGCGCTCGACGACCGCACCCCGGCCGACCGGACGGCGGATCCCGACGGCGACGACGACCGGGGCTCGAGCGACCGGGGAGACCTGGCCGACGCCAGCCAGGCCGACTCCGGCACCGACCCGCGCGGCGACGCCGACGACCCGGCCGCCGACGGCTCCGATCGGACCGACACCCGGGACCGGCCGGACTTCCACGAGCCCGCACCGCTGCCGACCTCCTTCGGCGCTCCGACGGTCGGTGGCGCGGTGGCGGCGGCCGCGATGGCCGGCAGTCACCGCGACGCCCGGGAGGAGGACACCGTCCGGTCCGGCGACGGTCCGGCCGAGGACCGGATCGACGGCGTCGGCGACGAGCCGAAGCGCGACTACCACGCCACCCGGGGCGGCGACGAGGACCGGAGTCTGGGCGCGGCCGACGCGACGGCCAGCGAGCGGACCGGCGGACCGGCCGTGGACCGGGATTCAGGGGACCGGGATCCGGTGGACCGGAGTTCGATCGACGGCATCGGTTCGGTGGATCCGGTGGCGGTCGGCACGAGCCATCCGGTCAACCCCGACGTCCTCAGCGCGGGCAACCCCGACGCGATCGCCGGGGCGGGTCGCGGACCGGACGCCGGAGGCACGACGGATACCGGGAGCACGACGGAACCCGGGAGCGTGACGGGGATCGGGAGCGCTACGGACGCGAGCACCGACGACGACACCGGAAGCACGCCGGACGGCGAGATGCTGCCCGGCGCGGCGCCGGCCGAACCCATCGTCGCCATCCTCGATCCGGACACCGTCCAGGGCTTCCGTGACCGCTGGCGGGAGGTCCAGCTGCGTTTCGTCGACGACCCGCCCGGCGCCACCGCCGACGCCCACCAACTGGTCGAGGAGTCCGTCGAGGCGGTCACCGCCGCCCTGACGCGGCAACGCGAGGACCTCGGCGGCTGGCAGCGCGACGGTGCGACCGACACCGAGCAGTTACGCATGGTGGTTCGCCGGCACCGGGACTTCCTGGACCGCCTGCTCGGCCATTAGCACTACCAGCGCTCAGAAAACCTTCGACGGCTCCCCGACGCGCCCGCCCCGCGGGTCGGGGAGCCGCCGCCGTTCCGGCGCTGAGCGGCCGCCACCGCCCCAGGCGTGAAAACTCCTCGCCTCGGGTAGTAGGGCCTCGCCCGGCGGCGGGTCCACCGGGCGCGGCCCGATCGACGCGTACGGACGAAGGTGGACAGTGTGGACGGCGGCCTGCGGCTGAACATGGATGCGCTGGACTACGTGATCCTGGCGCTGTACTTCGTCACCGTTCTCGGAGTCGGAATCGCGGCCCGCCGCGCCATCCGGACCAGCGTCGACTTCTTCCTCTCCGGGCGGTCGTTGCCGGCCTGGGTGACCGGACTCGCCTTCGTCTCGGCCAACCTCGGGGCGTTGGAGATCATCGGCATGGCCGCCAACGGCGCCCAGTACGGCCTGATGACCCTGCACTACTACTGGATCGGCGCCATCCCGGCGATGGTCTTCCTCGGCATCGTGATGATGCCCTTCTACTACGGCTCCAAGGTACGCAGCGTGCCGGAGTACCTACGACTGCGCTTCAACCGGCCCGCCCACCTGCTCAACGCGCTCAGCTTCGCGATCGCCCAGGTGCTGATCGCCGGGGTCAACCTCTACGCGCTCGCACTGATCATGCAGGCCCTGCTCGGTTGGCCGCTCTGGACGTCCATCGTGGTCGGTGCGCTGATCGTGCTGGCGTACATCACGGTCGGCGGGCTCACCTCGGCGATCTACAACGAGGTGTTGCAGTTCTTCGTGATCCTCGCCGGCCTGATCCCGATCACCGTCATCGGACTGGCCAAGGTCGGTGGGGTGGACGGGCTCTGGGACGCGGTCCGCGGCTCCGACCTGGGCGAGGCGGGCCTGCACACCTGGGCCGACACCGGCGGCGCCGACAATCCGCTGGGCGCGAGCTGGATCGGCATCGTCTTCGGCCTCGGTTTCGTCCTCTCGTTCGGCTACTGGACGACCAACTTCGCCGAGGTCCAGCGGGCGATCTCGGCGAAGAACATGAGCGCCGCGCGCCGTACGCCGATCATCGCCGCGTACCCGAAGATGTTCATCCCGCTGGTCACCGTCATCCCCGGCCTGATCGCGGTGGTGACCGTCAAGGGCCTGGGCGCCGAGACCGGCGACCTGACCTACAACAACGCGATTCCACTGCTCATGCGGGACCTGCTGCCGACCGGGGTGCTCGGGGTGGCGGTGACCGGCCTGCTGGCGTCCTTCATGGCCGGAATGGCGGCCAACGTCAGTGGCTTCAACACCGTCTTCACCTACGACATCTGGCAGGCGTACGTCCGGCGCGACCGGCCGGACGGGTACTACCTGCGGGTCGGTCGGATCGCCACCATCGCCGGGGTGGTGGTCGGGATCGGCACGGCGTTCATCGCCGCCAGCTTCAACAACATCATGAACTACATCCAGGTGCTCTTCTCGCTGTTCAACGCGCCGCTCTTCGCCACCTTCATCATCGGGATGTTCTGGAAGCGGATGACCGCCTGGGCCGGCTTCTGGTCGCTGTTGACCGGCACCGCCGGGGCACTGGCCACCTACCTGCTGTACGAGGCCGGTGTGCTGCCGTTCGACTCCGACCTGGAGGAGAGCTTCTGGGGCTCCGGGATCGCGTTCGTCCTGGTCGCGATCGTCGCCGCGATCCTCACCCCGTTCGGCCCAGCCAAGCCGGACGACGAGCTGCGTGGCCTGGTCTACGGGCTGGGCGGCACGGACGCCAAGGGCGACATGCTGGCCGGCGACGCCCGCTGGTACCGCTCGCCGATCCTGCTCGGCGGGATCGCGGTGGTCCTGGCCGCACTGTTCTACCTGCCGGTGCTGTGAGGTCCACGGTCGCGCCGGCCCGCGCGTCGGCGCTCCGGCACAGGCGCTTCCTCGGCGCGGCGCGGAACATCGAGAACGGCGGCTCGCTGACCACACCGACCGTGCCGGCACCTCGGATCGCCGACACCGCTAGCGAGAAGGGACGACCCCGATGGAAGAGCAGAACCGCCCCCCGGACGAGGCACCGACGAACGAGACACCGGTGGACGAGGCCGAGCAGGAGCGGCGGTCGGCCGCCGCGCGGCTGTTCGACATCCGCCGGGTGATCGGAGGGCTCTTCGTCGTGTACGGCGTGATCGTCGGCCTGGTCGGCATCTTCGACGGTCCGGCGGCGATCGAGAAGGCCCAGGGAATCAGGATCAACCTCTGGGCCGGTCTGGCCATGCTCGCCCTCGGCCTCGGTTTCCTGACCTGGCAGTGGCTGCGCCCGGTCGACCGCGACTGAGCCACGCGCCCTCGGGCGGTCGATCGCGACTGAGCACGCGCACCCGGGGCGGTCGGTCGCAACTGCGCCACGGTCACCCGGGCGCGCTGGGCGGGAAGCGCGGCTGCTCCGGCCACGGTCCGGTGCGCAGGCATGGCCTCGGTGGTCCGGGGTAGTCGATCCGGAAGACCGACACCCGCACGGGACCGACAGCCGGATGCCGTACCCGGACAGGAGGGCAGCAAGATGACGGACCGCGATCCGTTACCGAATCGGCCGCTTGAGGAGAGTCCCGAGGTGGCCGCGGCCGTCGACGACGACACGGCCGTACCCCAGTTGGCCTCCGATGGCGGCCGGAGCGCCGAGAGCCCGGACTTCATCGACGCCGAGGACGTCACCGGCGAGTACCCGGCGACCGACGACCTCCTCGGCGATCCGTACGGCGCCGGCGCCGGCAGCGCGGGCGACACCCGTACCGGGGCGGAGCAGCCGTGGGAACCGGCCGACCTCGCGATGGCACAGGGGCGGGACCCGACACCGGAGAACCTCGAACGGGCCCGCGAGGAACTGGACCGCGACGGTACGCCCGCCACGGTGGAGAAGACCGTGCCCTGATCGCCGCCCCCGGGGCTCGGGTACTCAGTGGGGCTCGGGTACGCACCCGAGGCGTGCGCGGGGACCGTCCGAACCCGACACACCGGTTCCGTTCCCCGGAGCGAAGGACGACCGACGGTCCCCAGTCGACGCATGTGCGCGCCGGCCGGGGACCGCTGGTGGTGTAGCCGTGGTGGTGCGGGTTCAGCCGATCAGAGCGCCGGGTAGGCGTTCTGCATGAGCTGGGTGAGCTGGGCGGGGAACCAGGCACCGGAGATCGGAGCACCGGACAACGCGCCACTCATGTTGTTGTTGTTACGCGGGTTGCCGCCGTAGGTCGGGTCACACATCCGGTCGAAGCCCTTGCCCTCTTCGTTCTCGATGAGGGTGCTGGAGCCGTCCGACTCGCCCGGAGGCTTGATCCAGACGTACGCGTCGATTCCGGTGGCGGGCGCCGCACGGGGCCGCTCGCCAAGACCGGCACCGCTCTGGTTGCACCAGTTGCCGAGGTGGATCCGGCGGTCGATGCGGGAGCCGTTCACCTGCTGGTTGACGTCACCCGAGGTGACCGCACCGGTCGGCCGGGCCGAGCCGCCCCAACCGTTCCGGGAGGTGTCGATCAGCATGCCGATGTTGGAGTCGAAGCCCTGCCCGACCAGCTCCGTACGGAGTGCCTGGGCGAATCGCTGCTCGTCCACGTACCGGTTGTAGTCGATCCAGGTCGACAGCCGGTTCGCCTCGGTCACGTTGAGGTAGGGCTCCAAGGTGGCCGAGTAGTTGGCGGTGTTGGCGATGAAGCCGTGCACGTTGGCCTGGGTGCTGCCCTCGGCCCGGGAGGCCTCGGCGAAGATCTGCGCCGACGCCCGGAAGTTGTCGTCCCACCCGATCCAGCCGTGGTGGCCGGCGTCGATGTAGTTGTAGACGTTCGGGATCGCACCGAGCTTCGACAGGGCGTAACCGACACCCTTGACGTAGTTGCCGTTGGCCTTCATCGTGTCGCAGTTCGCGGTCGCCGTCTCACGCGGGGCGACGTTGGTCACCAGGTTCGGCAGCGAGTCGATCTCGATGATGGTGATGATCCGCAGGCTGCTGTACGCGGCGTCGTCCAGGATCGCGGCGATCGGGTCGATGTACGCCGTCTTGTACCTGGGGAGCTCGGTCGCCTGGAGTTCACCGTTGGAGGCCAGCGCGGCACAGTCCCGGCCGGGCAGGTTGTAGATGACGAACTGGATGTAGCCGGCACCCTGCGCGAGAGCCTCGTCCAGGTGGTCCCGAACGCCCATCGGGCCGTTCGAGCTGCTGTCCGGGTCGCCCTCGATCGCGGCGATCCGGTCGATCCAGACACCGGTCGGGTTGTTGGAGATCCGGTTGCCGCCGGAGACGCTCTCCGCCTTGGCCTTCCACTCCGGGTTCACGTAACCCCGGGAACCCTGGTACGGGTTGTTGACCCGGGCGCTGGGGCCGGGTCCACCGGTCGGCGGCGTGGTCGGTCCCGTGGTCGGTCCCGTCGTCGGCCCGGTGGTCGGCGGCGTGGTCGGTGCGGTCCCGTTGCAGTTGACCCCGTTGATGCTGAAGGAGGTCGGCGCCGGGTTGCTGCCACTCCACGAGCCGTTGAAGCCGATGCCGGTGGAGGCGCCGGTGGCGAGGTTGCCGTTGTACGACAGGTTCGTCGCGGTCACCTGGCTGCCGGACTGGGTCCAGTTGGCCGACCAGCCCTGGGTCACCCGCTGGCCGCTGTTCGGGAAGGTGAAGCGGAGGGTCCAGCCGTTGATCGCGTCACCGACGTTCCGGATGGTGATGTTGGCGCTGAAGCCACCCTGCCACTGGTTGCTGCCGTACGTGACGCTACACCCGGGGGCGGCGTACGCCGATGTCGCTGGGAGGGTGACCAGGCCGGCGGCCACGAGGGTGCTCGCGCCGGCCAACGCCACGACCTTCTGCCGAGCGGACATTCTAGTCCGTAAATTCATGCCAGTGATCTCCTTGGGCCAGCCGGTCACGATGGGCGGAACCGGCGCGGCGACCGTGCGGACGTGTCGCTTGGTGGGTACGTCCGTCGACGCCTTGGGGGACTGCGGTATTGCCCGACCCGGACGGGCGGAAGCGGTGGTGGTGCCGGCCCCAGGTGGCGGCCGTATTGACGCCGTCCGGAAAACCGGATGCCCTCGACGTCTGCTGCGCGGTGTGGCTCCCCCAGCACAGTGGATGAATTCTTGCATGGGAGCGCTTCCACCACAACACCCCCGCACTGATGGATGACGATACCTGGCGCCGCCGCGCGCCGGTCGACCACTCGGCCCGTACCTGATCGGCACCGCGTGCACCGGACACGTCCGTACTGGTGGGAACGGGGATTCGCTACCGCCACCCCGGCGGCGGCCACCGGACCGGCGATCACCCTCCGGCCGCGCGGCACCGGGCAACGCCGCCCGACGCCGGTCACCGACGCGGGCGTGTGCACTGTGGACATTCCCGTCGAACGACGGGGCCGGTTGTCCAGGGACGAACCGGACGAGCGGTGCCGACCCGCCGAGTTCCACACCTTCGCGGAGAAACTGCGGCCGAGCACCCGGAACCGGCAAGCACCCCCAGAAAGAGGGATCCCGTACGGGGAGCGCCCGCCAGCGCATTGAGTGCGGTAGGGCCGGTACCCGCCAGGTTCCCAGTTACCACGTACGCCCACCATCTCGGCCCGTTCGGGGAAAAGCCGAAAGAATCCGATGAAACCTCACAAATTCGCTAATCTCGGTCGTGGCTCGTCTTTCCCGGCGAGCCGCGACAAGAGGGAAGGATGACGAAAGTCATGTCCAAGAAGTTCCTCGGCAAGGTGATCGCTGGAGCCGCTCTGGGCGGCGCGTCCCTACTGGTCTGGGCCCCCTCGACCGCCCTCGCGGACGGCGGGTACCACCCGGACGGATACCAGAAGCACGACTCGGGTCGTGTCTTCGCGAAGCCAGAAGTGGCGAAGCCAGGGCAGGAGGTCAAATTCATCGAGGTCTGCTCCGAGCCACAGCAGCACGCGTGGTTGTGGTCCAAGGTCACCGGCAAGGTGGATCTGGCACCCAAGGATCACAAGGAAGGCTACGAAGCCGACAAGAAGGCCGAAGAGAGCAAGGGCGGCTGGGACGACGGCGGCAAGAAGCCCGAGGAGAGCCCGGAGCACGCCGCGAAGCCCGGCGACCCCGGGAGCCACGAGAGCAGCGGCGAAGAGTACAAGAAAGAGCGCGAGTACCAGGAGTTCCTGAAGTACAAGGAGCAACAGGAGTACCTCGAGTACCGCCGCTACAAGGAGAAGTCGGCCCCGGCCGAGAACGGGGCGCCGCGGACCGAGGGTGCTCCGTCAGCCGAGGAAGGGGCACCGGCCGCGCCCGGCCCGTCCGCGGGCGCGGTTCCGGCTCCGCCGTCGCCGTCCGCGAACGGCCAGCTTCCCCAGCCCGCCGACGGTTACCAGCCGCCGGCCGGAGGGCCGGCACCCGGCGGTGTCGGCGGCAGCATGGCGGACGACGGCAAGGCATACGAAGAGGGCAAGCAGGGTTGGGACGACGGCAAGAAGGCCGAAGAGGGCAAGGACGGCTGGACCGACAAGAAGGCCGAAGAAGGCAAGCAGGGCTGGGACGACAGCAAGAAGGCCGAAGAGAGCAAGCCCGGCTGGGACGAGAAGAAGGCCGAAGAGCACAAGCAGGGCTGGGACGACAAGAAGGCCGAAGAAGGCAAGGACGGCTGGACCGACGAGAAGGCCGGCTACGAGTACTGGGCCGGTGTCACCATCCCGTGGGACGCCAAGCCGGGGACGTACGAGCTGAAGGGCTCCTGCGGCGAGGGCGAACTGATCATCACGCCCAAGGGCTGGGTCGACGGCGGTGACGGCGGAGCCACCTCCGGCAACAGCGACAACCTCGCGGTGGCCGGCGTGGGCATGCTCGGCATGGCCGCACTCGGCGGGCTGGTACTGATGCGTCAGCGCCGTACCGATGAATCGCACGCCTGACTCGGCGGTGGGCGGGGCCGGCGGCCGTCACGGGGGACCGTGGCGCGCCGCCGGCATCAGCCTGGTCGCCCTGCTGGCGCTGGTCGGCGCCGGCCTGATCGGCGCCGCCCTGAACGCCCCGGAACCGACGGCCCCGCCGCAGCCCAGCGCCGCCGCCGCACCGCAGGGCTCCGACGACGAACCCACCACCACCGACGCACCGCCGAGCGGATCGGCCTCCTCGTCAACGCCTCCGCCGCCCGGTTGGGAACTTCCCGACGTCGCCGCGGCGACACCCGGGCCGGCACCGACCACGACGTCGCTGGACCGGTCCGAACCGACCAGAATCGCCATTCCGAAGATCAGCGTCGGTGCGACGATCATGCCCCTCGGCATCACGACCGAGGGCATGGTGCAGGTGCCCCCACTGGCGAAGGCGCAACTCGCCGGGTGGTACCAACTCGGTCCGACGCCCGGGGAGGTCGGCAACGCCGTGATCGTCGGCCACGTCGACTCGAAGGAGATCGGCCCGGCGGTCTTCTTCCGGCTGGGTGCCCTGCTTCCCGGCGACACGATCGAGGTGACCCGCAAGGACGGCAGGATCGCCACCTTCGTCGTCGAGGGCGTGAAGTCGTACCCGAAGACCGCGTTCCCGACGGACCTCGTCTACGGCCCGACCGACGTACCGGGGCTCCGGCTGATCACCTGCGGCGGCGACTTCGACGAGCGGATCGGCTCCTATCCCGACAACATCGTCGCCTTCGCCAGGCTTGCCACCTGAGCAGGCGTGGCACGGCCCGGTCCCGGGGGGACGGCGAGTCTTCGCCGTCCCCCCGGTACGTCCGCTCCGACCGTCCCCGTCCGCCGCAGACGTGCCTGGGACACGGGTCCGGGCAATGGGCCCGGACGTCGCCGACGGGGTCTGACCGCTCGTCCGGGCACCGACCCGTCCCGGGGCGCCCGAAGGGTGTGTACGGCGTCGACCCGCCCCGGGAAGACGGCAAGGGTCCGGCATCGGCGATAGCCGTTCTATCACCTCAATACGAACTTTCAGAAGAAATACTCGTAATCGCGACATGGTCTACCAAACTAGCTAGCGTCGGTCGTAGCTCGACTGGCCGTCGGGCGAACCAACGGGGAAGGAGTACCTCGAGTTATGAGTAGCAACTTGCTGGGAAAGGTGTTGGCCGGCGCCGGGCTCGGCGCCGCCTCCTTATTGATCTGTGCGCCCGGAACCGCCCTGGCCGACGACTACCGGCCGGGACACGAGGACAACAAGGGCCACATCTACACCGAGCCGAAGGGGGTGAAGCCGGGACACAAGTTCAAGATCTTCCTCAAGTGCGAGCACCCGGTGGAGCGGCCCTGGGTCTCGTCGAGGATCACTGGCAAGATCTGGCTCAAGCCCGTGAAGGAACATGACGAGCGGGAGGGACGCCCACAGGCGCCGGATGACAACGGCTCCGAGGATCCCGGCCAGCCCTCGCAGCCGCCGCAGACCGGGCAGCCGTCGTTGCCGCCGGACGGCGAGCAGCCCGGGCAGCCGGAAGACGGCCAGCCCATGCTGCCGGAGGACGGCCTGCCGCAGGACGGGGCCGACGAGCAGACCGAGGACGGGGCCGGCGGGCAGCCGCAGGGCGGCGAGGGTGGCCAGGCGGCCGCGTACGGCGACGAACACGAGTACTGGGCCTGGGCCAAGGTCGGCTCGAAGACCAAGCCCGGCCACTACGAGGCCAAGGGATCGTGTGGCCACGGCACGATCGTGGTCCTGCCCAGGGGCTGGGTCCCCGGTGGTGACGGCGGCGCCAGCACCGACACCAGCCGTACCGTCGCCGGTGCGGGCATGCTGGGAGCGGCCGCGATCGGTGGCTTCCTGATGATTCGCCGACGTCGTACCGATGGCTCAGTCGCCTGACGTGCCGACCAGGAGCGCCAGCGGCCGGCACGGGAAACCGTGGCGTGCCGCTGGCGGCGTCCTGGTCGCACTGCTCGCCCTCAGCGGAGCCGCCCTCGTCGGCACCGGCCTCAATCCGGCACCGGCACAGCCGCCGCAGCCCGCCGACGTCGAGCCCGAGGTGTACCCGGAGCCGGACTGGGCGGCCGAGCCGGCACCGCAGTGGGAGTCCGCGTCGCCGACCCCGTCGACAACCGCCGCTCCGACCGGTACGCCGCCGAGCGCCCGGGCGTCGACCACACCCGCGCCGGTGGGGATGCCGCGATCGGAACCGACGAAGATCACGATTCCGAGGATCAAGGTGGACGCGAAGATCATGTCGGTGGGGCTGAACGGCGACGGCACCGTGCAGGTGCCCTCGCTCAAGCAGGCTCGGCTCGCCGGCTGGTACAAGGTCGGTGCGAGCCCCGGCGAGATCGGCAACGCGGTCATCGTCGGACACGTCGACTCGGCCGCGATCGGACCGGCGGTCTTCTTCAAGCTCGGCGCGCTCACCCGGGGCGACGAGGTACGGGTGACCCGGAAGGACGGCAAGGTCGCCCGGTTCCGGGTCGACACCGTGAAGTCGTACCCGAAGACGTCGTTCCCGTCCGAGGTGGTCTACGGCACCGCGGACACCGCCAAGCTCCAGGTGGTGACCTGCGGTGGAAGGTTCGACAAGAAGGAAGGCAGCTACACCAACAACATCGTGGTGTCGGCGAGCCGGATCCCGTGACCGGTGGAGCCCGGCCAGCCCGACGAGATCGGGCCGGCCAGGGCTCCACCGGTACGTCTCAGCTGGCCGCCGACGTACGCACCAGGGTGCGGATCTGTCGCAGCAGTACGGAGAGCGCCGCCAGGTCGGCCCGGGACTCGTCGAACTCCCCCATCGCCTTACGGGTCCGGGTGATCGAGATGGAGTTGGACCGCTCCCACTCCTCGACCCGCTGGTCCGGCGCCAGATCGGTCGAGGTCCCGCTGAGCACCTCGGCGGTGAGCGCGGCCAGGGCGGCGTAGAGGTCGTACCGCAACGCCATCCGGGCGAGCGTCTGCCAGCGGTCCTCCCTCGGCAGCAGCGAGATCTTCGACAGCAGCGAGTCGACCCGGAACCGGTCGGAGAGTACGAAGTAGACCGCCGCGACCTCGCTGACGTCCCGACCGGTCGTGGTCGCCGTCTCGACGATGTCGAGCAACCCGAAGCTGTACATCAACCGGGTCGCCTGCTCGGCCAGCTCCCGGGGCAGCCCCCGGCCGATCGACGCCTCGACGTGCGCCTCCAGCGCCCGCCGCTCGCTGCCGTAGAACAGGTTGCCCAGCTCGGGCAGGAGTCGGGACACCCCGTCGCGCAGCCGGGCGGTCTCGGCCGGCACGTCGATCGGGGAGCGACGGTTGGTCACCAACCACCGGACCGCGCGGTCCAGCAGCCGGCGGGTGTCCAGGTAGATCGCGGTCTGCACCTCGGTCGGCACCCGGTTGTCCAGCGCCTCGATCTCGGCCCAGACCTCGCGCAGCCCGAACACCTCGCGGACCACCACGTACGCCCGGATCACGTCCGCCGGGGTCGCGCCGCTCTCCTCCACCACCCGGTAGATGAACGAGATGCCGCCCCGGTTCACCGCCTCGTTGACCAGCATCGTGGTGACGATGTCCCGGTGCAGGCGGTGCTCCGACATCCGGTCGGCGTACCGCTCGCGCAGCGGGGTCGGGAAGTAGCCGGCCAGCACCTCGAAGGTCCAGCCCTCGTCGGGCAGGCCGTCGGCCAGGATCTCCCGCTCCAGCACGATCTTGACGTACGCGAGCAGCACCGCGAACTCCGGCGCGGTCAGCCCCGACTCGGTCCGGGTCGCCAGTTCCTCGTCCGGCGGCAGCGCCTCCAACTCCCGGTTGAGGTGACCGGCCCGCTCGAAGTCGCAGATCATCCGCCGGTGCACCGGCAACAGGGACGCCGCCTGGGCCATCGCGTTGCCGATCGCCCGCGCCTGGTCGTAGTTGTCCCGGAGCACCAGGTGGGTGACCTCGTCGGTCATCTCCGCCAGCAGGGCGTCCCGGTCCGGAACGGACAACTCGCCGTCGGCCACCGCCGCACCGAGCAGGATCTTGATGTTGACCTCGTGGTCCGAGGTGTCCACCCCGGCCGCGTTGTCGATGAAGTCGGTGAAGATCCGGCCGCCCGCGAGGGCGTACTCGATCCGGCCGACCTGGGTGAAGCCCAGGTTGCCGCCCTCGCCGACGACCTTGCAGCGCAGGTCCTTGCCGTCCACCCGGATGGCGTCGTTGGACTTGTCGCCGACCTCGGAGTTGGCCTCCGACGACGCCTTGACGTAGGTGCCGATCCCACCGTTCCAGAACAGGTCGACCGGAGCGCTCAGGATCGCCTTCATCAACTCCTGTGGGGACATCGACTCGGCATCCGCGTCGAGGTCGAGCGCCGCGCGGACCTGCGGGCTGATCGGGATCGACTTCGCGGTACGCGGGTAGATCCCGCCGCCCTCCGAAATCAGCTCGGCGTTGTAGTCCGCCCACGAGGATCGCGGCTGGTCGAACAGCCGCCGCCGCTCCACGAAGGAGGACGCGGCATCGGGAGTCGGGTCCAGGATGATGTGCCGGTGGTCGAAGGCGGCCACCAGCCGGATGTGCTCGGAGAGCAGCATCCCGTTGCCGAACACGTCGCCGGACATGTCGCCGACCCCGGCCACGGTGAAGTCCTGGGTCTGGGTGTCGATCCCCATGTCCCGGAAGTGCCGCTTCACCGACTCCCAGGCGCCCCGGGCGGTGATGCCCATCTTCTTGTGGTCGTAGCCCGCGGAGCCACCGGAGGCGAACGCGTCGGCCAGCCAGAAGCCCTGGGACACCGAGATCTCGTTGGCGATGTCGGAGAAGCTGGCGGTGCCCTTGTCGGCCGCCACCACCAGGTACGGGTCGTCGGCGTCGTGCCGGACCACGTCGTGCGGCGGCACGATCTGCCCGCCGACCAGGTTGTCGGTCACGTCCAGCAGGGCCGAGATGAAGCCCTTGTAGCACTCCACCGCCTCGTCCCGGTCCCCCGGCTTCTGCTTGAGCACGAAGCCGCCCTTGGCGCCCACCGGCACGATCACCGCGTTCTTCACCATCTGCGCCTTGACCAGGCCCAGCACCTCGGTACGGAAGTCCTCCCGCCGGTCGGACCAGCGGATGCCGCCCCGGGCCACCGGCCCGAACCGCAGGTGTACGCCCTCGAAGCGCGGCGAGTAGACGAAGATCTCGTACTTCGGCCGGGGCGCCGGCAGGTCCGGGATCGCCTGCGGGTCCAGCTTGAACGCGACGTACGACTTCGGCCGCCCGTCCATCCGGCGCTGGTAGAAGCTGGTCCGCAGGGTGGCCTGGATCAGCGTCAGGTACGACCGCAGGATCCGGTCCTGGTCGAGGCTGCTCACCTCGTCAAGCTGCTGCCCGATGCTGGTCACCAGCTCCTTGCTGCGCAGCACGCGCTCCTCGGCGCTGCGCCCCGGCGACGGCGAGAACCGCACCTCGAAGAGTTCCACCAGCGAGGCGGCGATCTCGGGATAGGCGATGAAGGTGGACTCCATGTAGTCCTGCGAGAAGACCGTGCCGGCCTGGCGCAGATACTTCGCGTACGCCCGCAGCACCACCACCTGCCGCCAGGTGAGCCCGCCGCGCAGTACCAGTTCGTTGAAGCCGTCGACCTCGGCCTCGCCGCGCCAGGTGGCGGAGAAGGCGTTCTCCACGTGCGGGCGGACCTCGGCCAGGTCCCGGGCGCCGTCCGGCAGCTCCAGACCGAAGTCGTAGAGGTAGATCCGCCCGTCGATCCGGTCCACCTCGTACGGGTGCTCGTCAACGACCCGTACGCCGAGGGAGTGCAGCACCGGCAGTACGGCGGAGAGCACCATCGGCTCGCCGTACCGGTAGACCTTGAACCGGACGTCCTCGACGGTGGTGGCCGGTGCGGCGGCGCCCGGACGGACCGCCTGCTGCTTGCGGAACATGTGCATTTCGAGCTGGCCCGGCTCTTCGAGCAGTTCGAGCTTGGCGAGGTCCTTCATCGCCTCGTACGGGGTGTGCCCGTCCTTGTAGCCCTCCGGGAACGCGTCTGCGTACCGGCTGAAGAGCCGCTTGGCCTGCTCGTCGCCGAGCTTGCGCTCCAGCACCAGCCGGTAGTCGTCGTCCCACAGCCGGGTGGCGTCGGCGAGTTCCTCGGCGAGCAGGTCCGCGTCGATCTCGCTCGGCGGGTTGGCCGGGTCGGTCCGGACGATGAAGTGCACCCGGGCGAGCATCGACTCGGTGACCCGGGTGGTGTAGTCGACCCCGATCCCGTTCAGTTCGCGGAGCAGGATCTCCTGCATGCGGAGCCGGTTCTGGGTGGTGAACCGGTCCCGGGGCAGGTAGATCAGGCAGGAAATGAACCGGCCGTACCCGTCGCGGCGCAGGAAGACCCGCAGCTGGCGGCGGCCCGCCATCCGGAGCACCCCGACGACCGCGTGGTAGAGGTCGTCGGTCTTGATCTGGAACAGCTCGTCCCGGGGGTACGTCTCCAGGATCTGCAACAGGTCCTTGCCGGAGTGGCTGCGCGGGCTCAGCCCGGAGCGGTCCAGCACCTCGGCGACCTTCCGCCGGACCACCGGCAGCTCGCGGACGCTGGTCCGGTACGCCGCCGTGGCGAGCAGGCCGAGAAAGCGGCGCTCGCCCACCACCTCACCGTCGGAGTTGAAGAGCTTCAAGCCGATGTAGTCCAGGTACGCCGACCGGTGCACGGTGGCCCGGGAGTTCGCCTTGGTGATGATGAGCAGGCGCTTCTCCGTCACCTTCTGGTGCGCCTCCGGCGTCATCGAGGAGAGCGCCCTCGGCATCGTCGAGTCCTGCCGCAGAATGCCCAGCCCGGTGCCGAGGACCGCCTCCAGCGCCTTCTCACCGGGGCTGTCTTCGGTCGCGGGGCTCGCAAGCTCACTCCTCGCGCTCCCGCCATCAGCATCGACCAGGCGGTACTCGCGGTAGCCGAGGAAGGTGAAGTGCTCGTGCGCGAGCCAGCGCAGCAGTTCCACCGAGTCCGTGATGTCCTTCTCCGGCACCGGTGGGCGATTGTCCGAGGTCCGGTCGGCGGCCAACTCGTCGGCGAGCGCGAGGGCCCGTTGCCGCATTTTCGGCCAGTCTTCCACCGCCTCGCGTACGTCGGTGAGCACCCGCTGCAACTCGGCCCGCAATCGGTCCCGGTCCGCCGCGCCGCGTACCGGATCGATCTCTATCCGCATCCAACTTTCGACGATGTCGCCGTCGATCGCGTCGTCCGGTTCGACGTCGGCGGCGACCTCGGTCAACTTGCCGAGTGGCTCGCGGCGGACCACCACCAGCGGATGCACCAGCATGTGTACGTCGAGGTGGTGACCGGTGAGCAGGGCGGTAATCGAATCCACCAAGAAGGGCATATCGTCTGTAACTATCTCAATGACGGTATGCTGCTGGTCCGGGACCGGCTCGTGGATCCGCAGCCGCAACTCGCCCGGCACCCGCTGTTCGGCCAGCTCACGGTGGGCCCGCGCGGCGGTCAGCATCTCCTCGGCGGTGAAACCGATCAGCTCCTCGTCCGGCGCGAACCGCCAGAACCGGTCGACCAGGGTGGCCGCGTCGTGGTCGTCGCCGGCCAGCGTGACCGCCTGGGCGACCAACCGCTCGGCGTTCGGCACCGGCTCGTCGAGATCCGCGTCCTCCACGTCGTCCGCCAGCGCCTCCGGTGGCAGCCCAAGGTCGTAGAGGGTGTCGATGCTGGCTCCCGGTACACCGGTCACGCCGGAGGCGAGTCGAGAGCCCACCCCGTCGTCGTCGACCGCCGTGTAGCTGTCATCTCGGTCGGCATACGCCGGCCGGAGATCGGGTTCCGGTTTGATCGCCGGACGCCGGTCCATCGTGCCACTCCCCTCGACCCACCACGCCGTGGGTCACTCTCCGCCAGACTAGGCCCTGCCGATACGCGCCCCTATCGGCGGACCGTCAGCCGGACTTCGGATCCGGACTTTGTCCTTTCACCTGTTGCGGGTACTTGACACGCCCGTCCGGGAGTACCCACGCTTCCCCGGCCTTCACCCGTTCCGCCGCACCGGGAACCGGTACACCGCGTTCCGCCGTACTCCGCCCGACATCGCCGGAACCAGCGCAGAAATGCACCAAAAGGGACGTACGGGCCCGAGCCGTCATTCCCGGCACCGGGGCGCCCGCCGAACCGGTCCGCGTACTACCGTCAGGCTGCCGCCGGAGGAGTTCACGGCGGTGCGCCGAGCTGGAAGGTAACCGCAGCATGGGCTCTCCGTATCCATCCGTCCGCTCCCGTGGCCGACGGCCAGTCCCCCGCCGGATCGCGGGAACGGTCGCCGGGCTACTGCTCGCCACCGGAACCCTGGTCGGCTGTTCCGACTCGGACGGCCCGGACCGGGCCGTGGACGCCTTCCTGGCCGGCTGGCGGGGCGGCGATCTCAACAAGGTCGGCTTCCGCAACCCGGCCGGCGAGCGGGTACCGGCGAACGACGTGGCCGCCGAACTCAAGGAACTCACCGGCGAGCTGGCCAAGACGCCCCCGGCGCTCCGCCGCGAGGGCGAGGCGAAGATCACAGAAGGCGCCGCGACCGTGACGGTCCGGGTGGACTGGACGTTGCCTGGTGACACGCACTGGACGTACCCCTCGGAGATCCACCTCAAGCGTGGCAAAGATGACGATTGGCAGGTCATCTGGGAACCGAAGGTGATCGAGCCCAGGCTCACCAGCGGCGACCGGCTGGCCCTGCGCCGGCTCCCGGCCAAGCGGGCCCAGGTGGTCGACGGCGCGGGCAACGGCATCGTGGTGCCCCGGCCGGTGGTCGTGGTGGGCGTGCAGCCCAGCGAGGTGTCCGACGTACCGGCCCTGGTCCGGGACCTGGACCGGGCGTTCAAGGCGATCCGTCCACCGATCACCCCGGCGATCGACCTCACCGACCTGCCGAAACGGTTGGAAGAGGCGAAACCGGACGCCTTCGTCGACGTGGTCAGTCTGCGACGGGACGCGTACCTCCAGATCAAGCCCCGGATCTACGACCTGCCCGGTACGAAGTTCCGGGACGAGCAGCGGGAGCTTGCCCCGTACCGGGGCTTCGCCGCCGCCCTGCTCGGCTCGGTCGACCCCGTGCAGGCGGCCGACATGGAGGCCAACCCCGGGTTGTTCGAGAACGGTGACCTGATCGGCCACGGTGGACTCCAGGGCCGCTACGACAAGCAGCTACGGGGTGGCGTCGGGCTGAGCGTGATCATCACCACCAAGCGGCCGGACGACTCCGTGACGCCGACCGGCACCGAGACGTTCCGCCAGGAGCCGCAGGCCGGTGCCCCGCTGAAGACCACCCTCGACGTAGCGGCGCAGAGCGCCGCCGACCGCGCCGTCGAGTCGGAGAAGCATCGCAGCGCCGTGGTCGCGGTGCGGATCAGCGACGGTGCGGTGCTCGCGGCGGCCAACGGCGCCAGCGCGGAGAACCTCGCCTTCGACGCCCAGGTGCCGCCGGGCTCGACCTTCAAGATGGTCAGCACGCTCGGCCTGCTCGACGCGGGCGCGGTCACCCTGGACGCCCCGGTCGCCTGCCCGAAGACGTTCACCGTGGACGGGCGTTCGTTCAAGAATTCCGACTCGTTCGCGCTCGGCACGGTGCCGTTCCGGACCGACTTCGCCAAGTCCTGCAACACGGCCTTCGCCGCCCTCGCGCCCAAGCTGGGCCCGGACGGGCTGGCCAACGCGGGCCGGAGCCTCGGCCTGGAGAGCAGCTGGCAGCTCGGGATCGACGCGTTCACGGGCAAGGTCTCGGCCGGCGGCTCGGCCGCCGAACGGGCCGCCGCCGCCTTCGGCCAGGGCACCACACTGGTCAGCCCGCTGAGCATGGCGGCGGCCACGGCCGCGGTGGCCCGAGGTCAGTGGCAGCAGCCGAAACTGGTCCTGGAGCCGGCTCCGGACCAGGCCGCGGCACCCGGTCCGCAACTGAAGGCCGGCTCGGTCGAACCGCTGCGCGCGATGATGCGCGAGGTGGTCACCTCGGGGACCGGTTCGGCGTTGAAGGACGTTCCCGGCAAACCGGTGTACGGCAAGACCGGCACGGCGGAGTACGACGACAATCCGGCGCACACCCATGCCTGGTTCGTCGGCTGGCAGGGGGACATAGCGTTCGCGGTCTTCGTCGAAAAGGGCGGATCGAGTACGGCCACCGCCGTACCGATCGCTGAGCGCTTCCTACGCAATCTGGCCGCCCGCTAAGGGTGGCGTTGGCTGTTGGGTGAGCGCGTTCGGGCTCCGGAGCGGGCTCGGGGCGGCCGACGGGAAAAGTAACCCGTCGGCCGCCCCATTGGCACCGCTTCACCAGCAGTGGACCGCTGGTCAGCGGGCCAACGCGAGGCCTTCCTTGTCGGTGAACTTGCCGATCAGGATCATGATGAAGTCGATCAGCACCCAGATGCCGAGCCCACCGAAGGTGAGGATCATCAGAACGCCGGTGCCGATCTTGCCGACGTAGAACCGGTGTACACCGAACCCGCCGAGGAAGAAGCAGAGCAGCACCGCGACGAGCCAGGAGCGCTGCCCGACCGCGGGACCGGCAGTGGTTGTGGACATGTTTATTCCCTTCAGGACACACAGGCTGATTGCACCGCGCCGAAGACGGCGCGAATCGTCCACGCCAAGGGGGTTGTGCGGCGTGAACGGCGATCGCGCACATTACCGCAACAGCCATCCGTGCGTTGTCCCCTGGATCCGGGGTCCGATCAGGTGCGTTGCGGGGAATCGGGCCGGGGCAGGCTCGCGACGAACATCGCGATCAGTCGCTCGTACGTCTCGTCCAGGTTCTCCGGTAGGCCGAAGCCGCCGCCGGCCTCGATCGAGGCGAACCCGTGCGCGATCGACCGGGCGCACCTCGTGGCGTGGATCGCCGCCGAGTCGGTGAGCCCGTATCCGCGCAGCGTGGCGAGAAAGACCTGCAACAGCCGGTTGCCGGCGGCGGCCATCGCCGGGTCGTGCAACGGGTCGGGGGGCAGCGCGGCATAGCGGGCGGGATGTTCCCGGACGTAGTCGCGGTAGCCGCGCATCAGCACCGCCACCGCCTCGTCGCCGCTACGACCCATCGCCGCCGCCGCGAACCGCTCGGTCATCTCGTCCAACACCCGCACGCCCACCAGCGTCCGCAACTCGGCAAGACCCGCCACATGCTTGTAGAGCGAGGGTGGCGCGACCCCGGTACGCCCGGCGACGGCCGCCAGGGTCAGCGCCTCCGCGCCCTGCTCGTCGATGACGGCCAGCGCGGCCGTGACGACCGCTGTGGTGGATAATCCGGCCCTAGGCACCGCTTCGCCCGACCCGGACTGGACCACGGCGGATGCTCAACACGTCGCGCAGACCCTCGCGACGCATCGACCGGCTAGTTACCATAGCCATAAAGCTATTCACCGTAACGCTGCCCTGTCAAACGCCGCGCCCGCCGACCCTCCGAACGGTTCGATCGAAAGGGGTGCCGGCCGGTCAGGCAATCTCGGCGGTCGACCCTGTACCGGAACCCGGGGGCGGGGTCTCCGGCTTCCCACTGCCCAGCGCCGAGCCGTCGCTCGGCAGCACACCGGCCGGCGGAGTCTCGGCAGGCCGGAGGTCGGCGGCCGGCGACGAGGCACGTCGCAGCCGTCCCGGACCCGCCGACGCGGGTGGGCCGACCGCCTCGGACCAGCGGGCGGACAGGTCGCGGGGCTCGGGCCCCCGGGAGCCGACGCCGGTCGGCCCGTTGAACGCGTACGGGTCCGGGGCGGACCGGGCCGCCGACGAGTCCGTACCGGCCGACGGCTCCGGCGCCGACGTCCCGACACCCGGCTCCGCCGTCCCGGTACCCGGCGTCGCCGAATCCACCCGGTCAAACGACCCGGCCCCGTCGAACGACTCGACGCGGTCGGGCGACTCAACTCCATCGAACGACTCAACGCGGACTGGCGACTCAACTCCATCGAACGACTCGACTCCGTCGAACGACTCCACCCCGTCGGACGACTCAACGCGGTCGGCTGTGGGTGGGACGCCTCGGTCAAGCCCGGATCCGACCGCCGGCTCCGAGGTCTCCCCCGACACCGAGTTCTCCTCCGGCACCGGTACCGGTACCGCGCCCAGGGCGGCCGCCGCCGACGACGGCTGGGCGAAGGCAGGCAACCCGAGCGGCGGGACACCACGCGGCCCGGTCGTGGGCCCGATGGGCAGCCTGACCAACGGGACCGCCCGAGGCCCGGGCACCGCCGACGGGCCACGCTCGACTCCGGCGGACCGGCTCGGTACCAGCCGGGGCGGGACCGCCTCCGGGGCGGTGACCGGAGCCAGGCCGGCGATCAACGTACCGACGATCTCGGCGGCGTACGAGCCGGCCGGGTCGTAGTCGGGGTCGAAGACGGTGACCTCCACACCCAGGCAGTGCGGGGTGTCGACCAGGCCCGCCAGCAGCAGTTCCAACTCGGCGAACGCGATCCCGCCCGGGTCCGGCGCGTCGACCGCCGGCATCACCGCCGGGTCGAGTACGTCGACGTCGATGTGCACCCAGTAGCCGGCGCAGTCGGTCAACTGGTCATGGGCCCACTGGGCGGTCCGGGCCGCCCCCTCGACCCGCAACGCCGGCACCGGCCGGGTCACGATCCCGGCCGCCTGGAGGTCGAGTCGGTACTCGTCGTGGGCCCGGATGCCGAGCACCACCACGTCGATGTCCCGGAAGTACGGCCGGCGCCCCTCGATCGCGGCCAGGTCGGCCTGTCCCCGCCCGGTGACCAGGGCCAGGTCCTCGCCGGCAGCCGCTCCGACGTACGAGGCGTTGCCGGGGTGCCGGAAGTCGGAATGGCCGTCCACGAAGACGAGGCCGATCCGACCGCCGACCGACTCGCCGAGCCGGTGCATGGCGAGCGCCGAACCGAGCAGGATGGAGCAGTCCCCGCCGAGCACCAGCGGGAACTCGCCCCGGTCGATGATGCCGCCGATCCGGTCGGCCAACTCCATCGAGTAGTCCGCGATCGAGCCGGCGTGACACACCCCGTCCCCGGGACGCCAGTCGCCCGGGTCGTACCGGGGCGGGGTGAGGCAGCCGGCGTCCCGGGCTCCCAGCCGGGTGATCAGTTCGTGGTCGCGCAGCGCACCCGGTGCCTTGGCACAGCCCGGCACCGACGTGGAGGTCGGCGGACGCAGGCCCAGGTTGGACGGGGCGTCCAGGACGGCGATCCGGCGCATAGTGTGCTCCCGTCCGGTATCGCGGCTGCCAGGCCGGCATGCGCGCTGCTCGTACTCACATTGTTCTAGAAGAGCGCGCGCGAGAGCGCCCGCCGGGCGCCGGCCACCGCAGGATCGTCCGGACCGGCGATGCTGAACAGGGACACCAGGTGCTGCCGGGTCGCCTCCCGGTCATCACCGGCGGTCCGCCGGACCAGTTCGACCAACCGGGCGTACGCCTGCTCCGCCTGACCGCTGAGCACCTCGATGTCCGCGGCCAGTAGCTGCGCCGCGAGGTCGTCGGGCGCCGAGTCTGCCGCGGCGAGCGCCGCCGCCGGGTCCGCGCCGCTCACCCGGCGGGCCAGCGCGACGTGCGCCAGGCCGGCCTCGGCCGCGGCGTCCGCCGGAGCATCCGACAGGATCTTCTTGTACGCCCGCTCGGCGGCGTCCAGGTCGCCGGTGATCAGTGCCTCGTCGGCCTCGGTGAGCCGGGGGTCCTCCGGTGCCTCCACCGACACGCCACCGGCCTTGAGTACGGCGCCGATCCACTGCCGCAGCTGCGCCTCGGGTACCACGCCGGAGAAGGCGTCGACCGGCTGGCCGCCGACGACCGCGTAGACCATCGGGATGCCCTGCACCCGGAACATCTGCGCGAGGCGCTGGTTGGCATCGACATCGACCTTGGCGAGCACCCATGCGCCCTCGCCCTCGACGGCCAGCCGCTCCAGGACCGGGGAGAGTTGCTTGCAGGGCTCGCACCACTCGGCCCAGAAGTCGATCACCACAGGGGTGGTCAGGGAACGTTCCAGCACCTCGGACTGGAAAGTGGCCTCGGTGACGTCGATCACCGAGACTCCACCCGCGCCCGCGGGAGGTGTGCTGGCCGGCATCGTGCCGGGCGTGGCATGGCTGGCCGGCGGGGCGGAGGGTGCCGGCGTGGCGGGCGTCTGGGCGGCGCGCAGCGCGCCGAGGTCTACCGCGCCGCGGGTGAAGATCGACGAGGTGATCCGTGGGTCGCTCATGGTTGTCTAGTCTCGCACGCGACGCTGGCATCCCAGCCCAACCGCCACCGGCCGACAGTGCCGACCGGGTCACCCGGCCCGGTGCCGGCCGTCACCGGGCCGGCCGCCGCACCGGAACCCCGGCCGGCTACCGGGTCAGAACCGGGCCGGTTCCCGGTAGACGCCCCATTCGTCGCGCAGTGCGTCACAGATCTCTCCCAGGGTCGCTTCGGCGCGTACGGCGTCCAGCATCGGCGGGATGAGGTTCTCCCCGGTCCGGGCGAGTTCGACCATCCGGGCGAGGGCGGCGGTCACGGCGCCCGTGTTCCGCTCGGTCTTGCGTTCGGCCAACAGCCGCCGCTGCTCCACCTCGACCTCGTGCGAGACCCGCATGATCTCCAACTCCTTGGCGATCGTGCCCGTGTGGCAGTTCACTCCGACGATCCGCTTGTCGCCCTTCTCCAGCGCCTGCTGGTAGACGAAGGCCGACTCGGCGATCTGGCCGGTGAACCAGCCGTCCTCGATGCCGCGCAGGATGCCGGAGGTCATCGGGCCGATCGCGTGCGGCCCTTCCCCGCCCAGCTGCCGGATCCGGCCGAAGATCTCCTCCGCCTCGGCTTCGAGCTTGTCGGTGAGTGCCTCGACGTACCAGGAGCCACCGAGCGGGTCGGCCACATTGGTGACTCCGGTCTCCTCCATCAGCACCTGCTGGGTCCGCAGCGCGATCTCGGCGGACGAGTCGCTGGGCAGTGCCAGGGTCTCGTCCAGCGCGTTGGTGTGCAGCGAGTTGGTGCCGCCGAGCACCGCGGCGAGCGCCTCGACCGCCGTGCGTACAACGTTGTTGACCGGCTGTTGGGCGGTCAGCGACACCCCGGCGGTCTGGGTGTGGAAGCGCAGCCAGAGCGCCCGCTCGTCGGTGGCGCCGTAGACCTCGCGCAGCCAGCGGGCCCAGATCCGGCGGGCGGCCCGGAACTTGGCGATCTCCTCGAAGAAGTCGACGTGCGAGTCGAAGAAGAAGCTCAGGCCGGGCGCGAAGCGGTTCACGTCCAGGCCCCGGGACAGCCCCAGCTCGACGTAGCCGAACCCGTCCGCGAGGGTGTACGCCAACTCCTGCGCGGCGGTCGAGCCGGCCTCCCGGATGTGGTAGCCGGAGACCGACAGCGGCTTGTACCGGGGGATTTCCCGCGCGCAGTACTCCATCAGGTCGCCGATCAGCCGCAGGTGCGGCTCGGGGTCGAAGAGCCACTCCTTCTGGGCGATGTACTCCTTGAAGATGTCCGTCTGGAGCGTGCCGTCCAGTGTGGAGATGTCCGCGCCCTGCCGCTCGGCGGCGACCAGGTACATGCAGAAGACCGGCACCGCCGGGCCGGAGATGGTCATCGAGGTGGTCACCCCGGCGAGGTCGATGCCGTCGAACAGGGTCTCCATGTCGGCGGCCGAGTCGATGGCCACACCGCAGTGCCCGACCTCGCCGAGCGCCTGCGTGTCGTCGGAGTCGCGGCCCATCAGGGTCGGCATGTCGAACGCGACGGAGAGCCCGCCACCGCCCGCGCCGAGGATCATCTTGTAGCGCTCGTTGGTCTGCCGGGCGTTGCCGAACCCGGCGAACTGCCGGATCGTCCAGGTCCGCCCCCGGTAGCCGGTCGGATACAACCCCCGGGTGTACGGATACTCGCCCGGCCAGCCGATCCGCTCGAAGCCGGGATGGGCGGTGCCGGGCTGGGGGCCGTACACCGGTTCGACGGGCAGGCCGGAGAGCGTGGTGAAGTCCGCGTCCCGCTTGCGTGCCGCGTCGTACCGGGCCTGCCAGCGCTCTCGGCCAGCGGCGATTTCGTCGGCGTTCATGGGAGGGGCCTCCTTGCGATCCTCGACTGCGCATCGAGTGTAGAGGTCCTGCCTGAACGATCGCTAAGGCGAACCGTGATCAGAGGATCTTCCGGGATCGGGCTGGGGCGATTCCGAGCGAAAGATCCCTGATCACGGTGATTGGCGGCCGCCCCACCCTCGGCCGCGCCGCCGGGACGGTCAGGCTCCGGCGGCCGGCGGTGCGTTCAGCTCGATGTCGTCGACCTTGACGTTCACCTCGGCGACCTGGAGGCCGTAGTTCTCGACCGCCTCGATCACCTTGGCCCGGACCGCCTCGGTCACCTCGTGTACGACGTGGCCCGCCTCGATCACCAGGACCACCTTGATGGTCGCGCTGGTCCCCTTCACCTCGGCCGAGACGCCTCGCCCGGCGTCGCCCACCTCGTCCAGCCCGACCTTGTCCAGCACGCTGTTGAAGAACCGTGCCACGTCGCCACCCAGATCGGCGACACCCGGCACCGAACGGGCCGCCGTACCCGCGATCTTCTCCACGACCTCTTCGGACACCTCGGTGACGCCCCTCGGCGCGGCGGCCGGCGCGGCCGGCGCCGCCGGCGCGGTGCTCTCCGGAGTCTGGGCGGAATCGTTAACGTCGGTCATTCTTCGTCTCTCCCCTGGTCTCGACGGCCTGGCACGGCGCCGTCAGCGTTGACGGAGCCTACTCGCCGCGGGCAAACCAACGACGGAACTGACACATTCTCGCTATTCCGCCGGCCATGTTCTCGCCCCGTCCGCCGGTTCGGCGGCCACGGTCGCGACGCCGAAGCGCTCCGAAATGGTCACCGGGCGCGCCGGGTCGGCGAACCGGGCCGGCCCGACCCCGAGCTGCCGCCGGAAGTGCCGGGTGAGATGGGACTGGTCGTAGAAGCCGGCCGCCAGCGCCACCTCGGCCGGCGGCATCCCGGCCAGCAGCAGTCCCCGGGCCAGCTCGACCCGGCGACCGGTCAGGTACCGGTGTGGCGGCAGGCCGTACCGCCGGCTGAAGGAGCGGACGAGGTGGGTCGGATGCGCCCGCAGCAGCTCGGCCGCCTCCCGCAGCGCGACACCATCGACCGTCCGCTCGTCCAGCAACGCCCGGAGCCGGTCGGCGAGGGCCCCGGACCCCCGGGCCGCCGGATCGGTGCCGCCCCGCCGCCGCAGATGCCCGTACAGCCGCTCCCGGACGAACGCCAGTCGGCTCTCCGCCTCGAAGGCGTCCCCCGGATGCACCAGCGCCCGGTGCAGCCGGTCCACCCGGTCCCGCAGCTCCGGATCACGCAGACTCGGCCCGTCCACCGCCGACCCGGTCAGCTCGACGCCGAGCACCGACGTGTCGAGGTAGAGGACCCGCTTCCGGAAACCGTGCCGGGTCGCCGCCCGCCCGTCGTGCGCCACGTGCGGCGGCAGCACCGTCACCGCCCCACCCAGCGCACCGTGCTCGGTCCGGTCCAGGTCGTACCGGATGGCCCCGTCGTCGACGATCAGCAGCGCCCAGGCGTCATGGGTGTGCACCGGATAGGCGTGGTCGACGAAGGCCGCGTGGAAGACCTCGGCGATCCCCGCCACCGCCGGCCGCCAGGCCACCACCCGGGTACGCACGCAAAGAACGTACAAGACCCGCCCCGCTCACCCCCGCATGCTCCCAGGTGCAAGGAAGGGCCCCCTGTTATCGCTTTCTGTAGAAGAAGGGCCCCTTCCTAACCACTCACAAGCCGAGGAGTTCGAGATGAACGTTTCCGTTCCCACCGTCGGGCCGGAGACGGCGCGGGTGCGGTTCGACACCAAGATCGCCGTACTGCTCCGGGCCGACCTGGCCGGCTGGCAGCGGCTCAACGTCACCGCGTTCCTGACCAGCGGCCTCGCCGGAGCCGAGCCGGACCTGCTGGGTGCCGAGTACCTGGATGCCGACGGCACCGGTTACCTGCCGATGTTCCGGCAGCCCGTGCTGGTCTTCGCCGCTGACCGGGACACCGTCGTCGCCGCCCACCGGCGTGCCGTCGAACGCGGGATGCGGATCGCCATCTTCACCGAGGAACTCTTCCGGACCGGCAACGACCGGGACAACCGGGCGGCGGTACGGGCCGTCGGGCGGGACAAGCTCGAAGTGGTGGGACTCGCCGTACACGGACCGAAGAACGCGGTCGACAAGCTCATGAAGGGAGCCGTGCTGCACCCCTGAGCCGGATCGCGGTCGAACCCGATCTGGCTGATCGTCGCCCGACTGCTCCAGAGCAGTCAGCCGGCGTGGTGGCCGAGTTCGTCGAGCAGTTCGGCAGCGGCGGCGTACGGGTCCAGCACGCCGTCGGCCACCCGGGCGGCGAGCCCCGCGAGCGGCGTACCGGCGCGCAGCGAGCCCATCCGGTCCCGGAGGGTGCCGAGCGCGATCGCCTCGACCTCGGCGGCGGCCCGCGCCTCCCGGCGGTGCCGCAGCTCACCGTGTTCGACCAGCCAGCCACGGTGCTTCTCGATCGCCGTGACGAGGTCGTCGATCCCCTCGCCCCGGGTGGCCACCGCGCGCACCACCCGTGGCCGCCACGTCCCGGGACCGCGTTCGCCCAGCGCGATCATGCCCTGGATGTCCCGGACGGTGGCGTCCGCGCCGTCCCGGTCGGCCTTGTTCACGAGGAACACGTCGGCGATCTCCAGGATGCCGGCCTTCACCGCCTGGATCGCGTCGCCCATTCCCGGCGCGAGCAGCACCAGCGTGGTGTCGGCCAGCGAGGCGACCTCCACCTCGGCCTGGCCGACCCCCACGGTCTCCACCAGTACGACGTCGCAGCCGGCACCCTCCAGCACCCGGACCGCCTGCGGGGTGGCCGCCGCCAGCCCGCCCAGATGGCCCCGGCTGGACATCGACCTGATGTAGACGCCGGAATCGGTGGCGTGGTCCTGCATCCGGACCCGGTCGCCGAGGATCGCCCCGCCGGTGAACGGGCTGGACGGATCGACGGCGAGTACCCCGACCCGGTGGTCGCGGGCCCGCAGCGCGCGGACGAGTTCGTTGGTGGTGGTCGACTTGCCCACCCCGGGTGACCCGGTCAGGCCGATCACCTGGGCTCGGCCGGTGTGCGGGGCGAGGGCGGCCGCGACCTGCGGAAGCAGTTCGTCGCCGGACTCGACCAGGGTGATCAACCGGGCCACCGCCCGGGCATCGCCCTCCTGCGCCCGCGCGACCAGCGCCGGCACGTCCCGGCTGCGCCGCACCGAGCCGGCCGGAGCGCCACCGGTCCGTACGGCCGGGCCGGGGGAACGCGGTGCCGTCACTCCTGCCCGCCACCCTGCCGGGGTACGTGGACGATCAGCGCGTCGCCCTGGCCGCCGCCACCGCAGAGTGCCGCCGCCCCGGTGCCGCCGCCCCGGCGACGCAGTTCCATTGCCAGGGTGAGCACCAGCCGGGCCCCGGACATCCCGATCGGGTGCCCGAGCGCGATCGCTCCGCCGTTCACGTTCACGATCTCGGGGCTCACCCCGAGTTCCCGGGTCGACTTGATGCCGACCTGGGCGAACGCCTCGTTGATCTCGATCAGGTCCAGGTCCGCCACGGAGAGGCCGGCCTTGCGCAGCGCCTGGTCGATGGCGTTGGACGGCTGCGAGTGCAGCGAGTTGTCCGGGCCGGCGACGTTGCCGTGCGCGCCGATCTCGGCGAGCCAGGTCAGGCCGAGTTCCCTGGCCTTGGCCTCGCTCATCACCACCACCGCGCAGGCACCGTCGGAGATCGGCGACGACGTGCCCGCCGTGATCGTCCCGTCCGGGGTGAACGCGGGACGCAGCCGGGCCAGCGACTCGACGGTGGTGTCCGGACGGATGCCCTCGTCCTCGCTGATCACCAGCGGGTCGCCCTTACGCTGCGGGACCGTCACCGGGACGATCTCCTCGACGAACGCGCCGTTCTTCTGCGCGACGGCCGCCCGCTGGTGGCTGGCCACGGCGAAGGCGTCCTGCTCGGTCCGGCTGATCCCGTGCCGGGCGTTGTGCCGTTCCGTCGACTCGCCCATCGCGCAGCAGTCCCAGGGGTCGGTCAGGCCGTCCAGCGCCATGTGGTCGGAGACCACCACGTCGCCGTACTTGTAGCCGGCGCGCTGGCCGAGCAGCAGGTGCGGGGCGCTGGTCATCGACTCCATCCCGCCGGCCACCACGATGTCGAACTCGCCGGCCCGGATGAGCTGGTCGGCCAGGGCGATCGCGTCGAGGCCGGAGAGGCAGACCTTGTTGATGGTCAGCGCCGGTACGGACATCGGGATGCCCGCCGCGACCGCCGCCTGCCGGGCCGGGATCTGACCGGCGCCGGCCTGCAGCACCTGCCCCATGATCACGTACTGCACCTGGTCGGCGGGGACGCCGGACCGCTCCAGGGCGGCTTGGATGGCGATCCCACCCAGTTTCGTCGCCGAAAAGTCCTTGAGGTTACCCAGCAGCCGCCCCATCGGGGTACGGGCGCCGCTGACGATCACGGATGCCATCGAACTGTCGCCTCCGGGGGCCCTGGCGAAACGCCTTAACGTCGGTTAGGTCAGACTAGCGTGATGGACGACGACGCCTCGGTCTGGCCCGCTGCCGACAATGTCACAGGCGCGGGCATCGGACTGCTCGGTATCGATCATGTCGGAGTGGCCGTTTCCGACCTCGACCTGGCGATCGAGTTCTACCAGCGCGTCTTCGGAATGCGCTGTGTGCACACCGAGACGAACCTTGAGCAGGGCGTCCGCGAGGCGATGCTGAGCGTCGGCCCGACACCGGACGGCGGCTGCGTACAACTGCTGGCGCCGCTGACCCCGGAGTCGGCGATCGCCAAGTTCCTGGACCGGAACGGGCCGGGCGTCCAGCAGGTGGCGTACACGGTGGCGGACGTCGACGCCGCCTGCGCCGCACTCCGCGACCGGGGCGTACGCGTGCTCTACGAGACGCCGAGACGTGGTACCGCCGGGTCCCGGATCAACTTCGTACATCCCCGGGACGCCGGCGGAGTGCTGGTGGAACTGGTCGAGCCCGCCGCCGGATGAACCGGCCGGAGGGCAGCGCTTCCGGCGGTCAGGCCGGCACGGTGTCGTACGACTCGATCAGGTCGGCCGGCAGTGGCGCCAGGTCGGTCGCCCGCCGGAAGTCCCCGAGGGTGGTGCCGGTGCACTCCGAGTCGACGTTGCGGGCGCCGGCCCGAGCCTGGACGTCCCGCAGGTTGACCGCCCGGAAGTCGATGGAGAACCGGGTCCGGCCCGAGGTGTTCGGCACGGTGCTGTGCAACTGGGCCCCGGAGAAGAGCAGTACGCCGCCGGGTGGCGTGACCACCCGCAGGTCCGGCTCGGGTTCGAGGTCCCGCTCGATCGCGGGCTGCCTGCGGGTCTCGGCGTGCACCTGCTGGGCCGCGCTGGTCCGCCCGTGCGCCACCCACTCGGCGTAGTTGTAGTCCCGGGAACTGTTCGGGATCCCGGTGTCGAAGTACCTCGGGTGGAAGGCCATCACGTTCGACTCCGCCACGTCGTACACCGGCATCCAGAAGTTCAACTGCGACATCGGCGCGGAGAACCAGGTGTCCCGATGGGACTCGAACTGCAGGGTCAGGCCGGCGTTGAGGTACTCGCTGGTCATCGTGCGCAGCCGGGGCACGTCGAAGTACGTCTGCGCCGGATCGGCCCCGAGGTCGGAGAGCATGCCGCGGACGAGTTCGGCGCTGCGCGGATGGTTGATGAAGCGCGGCTTGAGGTCGGCCAGCACCCGTACGTAGTCCGGTCCGGCCAGGTGGTGCTGGGCCTCGGGCGGGAAGTGGGGTACGAACGCCGTCTCGACCATCTGCCGGGCGAAGGCGACCAGCGCCATCGAGTGCGGCGTCGGCGAGTAGACGAACAGGTCCCCGGCGAAGAGCCTCTGCCGACGCTCGTCGTCGGACATCGGTGAGTCGAAGTGCAGCACCGTCACTGCGGCCTCCTGCGGTAGCTCCCGGTAGGTCTGCGCGCAGCGGTCACGGTAGGTCTGCGCAGCGGTCACGGTAGGCCGGGTCCGTCGGCCCCGGAAGCGGCCGTGCGGTCCGGTCGGTACCCGTGTCGCGAATCCGACTTCACGAAGCGCGACGAGTCGGTCACGATCGGCCGCCCCCGGAGGCCGGGGCACATAGAGTCGGGCGATGCCCCCGCACCCGCCCTCGGGACGCCGGACGACGCCCGCCACCCCCGGCACCGCAAGCCCGTCCGCACCCGGGACGCCGACCGGACCCGGGACGCCGCCCGCACCCGGGCAGCAGTCCGGACCCGGAGGGCCGTCCGCCGAGCGGTCGGGGTCGACGTGGCCGTTCCGGTTCACCGCGTCCATGCCCGGGCTGGACGGACCGGTGGCCCGCTGGCGCGACGAGATCCGCCGGATCGAGGACCTCGGCTTCAGCTCGGTCTCGGTCTCCGACCACTTCACCGGCGGCTGGGCGATGGATCCGCTGGTGGCGATGACCGTCGCCGCCGAGGCCACCAGCCGGCTCCGGGTGTCGACGATGGTCTTCTGCAACGACTTCCGGCATCCCGTACTGCTGCACAAGTCACTGGCCAACCTCGACGTCTTCTCCGGCGGCCGGGTCGAGGTCGGTCTCGGCGCCGGCTGGCTGCGCGACGACCACGACGCGGCCGGCCTGCCGTTCGACCCGCCCGGGGTACGCGTCGAGCGGCTGGCCGAGTCGATCGAGGTGCTCGTCGGCCTGTTCGGGGAGAAGCCGGTCAGTTTCGCCGGCCAGCACTATCAGGTCGCCGAACTGGACGGGCTGCCCAAGCCGGTGCAGCGGCCCCATCCGCCGCTGCTGGTGGGTGGCGGCAGCCGCCGGATCCTCGAACTGGCCGGCCGGCACGCGGACATCGTCGGCATCAACCCGCGGCTCGCCCCGGACGTCGATCCGCTCGCCGCCGTGGCCGAGATGAGCCCGGAGCGCTTCGCCCGGAAGGTCGCCTGGGCCCGGGACGCCGCGGTGGCCGCCGGTCGCGATCCGGGCACGCTGGAGTTCCAGCTGCGGATGTTCGACGTACGGGTGGTCCACCGTGGCGTCGAGTACCGGGCCAGTTCCAGTCACGCCCGGCTCGCCGACGCGGCCGCGCTGGCCTCCTCGCCGTCGGTGCTGCACGGCAGCGTCGACGAGTGCGTCGACCGGCTCCTCGCCCTCCGGGAGCGGTACGGCGTCAACTACCTACACCTGGGAGGAAACCTGGATGCCGCCGCGCCGATCGTGGCCCGGCTCGCCGGGCGATGAGCCGGGCACCATGGGCGGCGCACGACGGTCACGGCTCGTTGGCGACATTGGAAAAGGTACGGCCGTCCGGCGGGTTGAGTTGACCTTGTGATCGGCACGCGATAGAACGGGCCGGCTCTTGCGAAGGACCCCGGGGAGTCTGCAAGTATGTCCCAATGCCCCAGCAGCAGTCCTCCCCTCTCGCGTTCTTCGACAACGCGAACTCGCAGCCAGACTTCACAGTCGCTCTGCGCGGCTACGACCGTGAGCAGGTCAACAGTCATCTCGGCCGGCTGACAGCGGCACTGAACCAGTCCGAACAGGGCAGGGCCGAGGCCGAACAGCGGATGAACGACGCGCAGCGTCGGCTCCGCCAGGCCGAGCAGCGCCTCGCATCGGTCGAGCAGAAACTCACCGACACCAACAAGCAACTCGAAGAGAACAACCGCCCCACCCTCTCCGGCCTGGGCACCCGGGTCGAGCAGATCCTCCGGCTCGCCGAGGAACAGGCCAACGACCACCGCAGTGAGGCCAAGCGCGAGTCGGAGGGCATCCTCTCGGCCGCTCGGCTGGAAGCTCGGGAGATCACCGACAAGGCCCGCGCCGAGGCCGCCGCGATGAAGGCCTCGGCCGAGCGGGAGGCGGGCAGCGTCCGTACCGCCGCCGAGCGGGAGGCCGCCGAGGTCCGGGTGCAGGCCCGCCGCGAGGCGGACACCCTGCGCGCCGACGCCGAGCGCGAGACCAAGCAGCTCCGTACGGTGACCGCGCACGAGGTCGCCGAGCTGAAGTCCACGGTCGAGCGGGAGGTCGCCACCCTGCGGGCCACCGCCGAGCGGGAGATCACCCAGCAGCGTGCCAAGGCTGCCCGGGAGGCCGAGGAGAAGCGCGCCGAGGCCACCAAGCTCCTCACCGACGCCCGGGACAAGCGGGACAAGGACCTGCAGGCCCTGGAGTTGCAGTTGGCGGAGCGCCGGGAGAAGGCCGAGCGCGAGGAGTCCGAGCGGCACGCCGCCCAGGTGGCCCAGACCCAGAAGCTGGTCGGCGAGGCCGAGCAGCGCGCCCGGGCCGCACAGGACCGTGCCAAGGAGATCGAGCAGCGCGCCGAGGCCCGTCGGGTGGAGTCGGAGCGGTCCGCCGCCGAGACCATCGACAAGGCCAAGAACCTGTCCGACAAGACCCTGAACGAGGCCCGTGCGGAGTCGCACCGGGTGCTCAGCGAGGCCCGTACCGAGGCGGACCTGACCACGCAGGCGGCTCGCCGGGAGGTCGAGGACCTCACCCGGCAGAAGGACGCCGTCACCTCGCAGCTCGGTCAGATGCTCTCGGGCCTGGCCGGCATCGTTCCCGGTGTGGGTGCGGCGGCCAAGGCCCCCGAGCCCGCCAAGCCGGCCGAGAAGGACGAGTCGGAGGAGCGGGTCACCGCCGACGCAGCCGGCTGAGCCGTCGAGGGTCGCGGGTCGGACTGCGGGGCAGCAGCACGACCGGGGCCGTACCGGATTTTCCGGTACGGCCCTGAGTGCTGTCCGCCAGTAGGTCCGGTAGGTCGGGCATTGTCAGTACCCGTGAGCTTCGTCCCATCAGCGGCACCGGGTATCGCCGCAGAACTGGGCGGCCCGTGTGAGGATGGGAGCATGTCGCACGGCGAGGAACTGTTTGCCCTGAACGGAGACGTGGCTACGGAGCCGAGCTTCGAGCCGGCCTTTCGGGGCTACGATAAGGGGCAGGTGGACCGGTATGTCGCCCGCGCGGAGAACGACATCGCCACCCTGGCTGCCCAGCGGGAGCATGCGTACAGCCAGATTCACAATCTGGCCGGCCAGGTCGAGGTGTTGCAGCGTGACCTCGTGGCGGTGCGCCGACAGACCGGCGTGGTGGACCGGGCCTCCTTCCGGCACCTGGGTCCGGTGGTCGAACAGATCCTGACCCTTGCCGAGGAGCAGGCGGAGTCCATCGCGCGGGACGCATCGCACGAGATCGAGGGCCGCAAGGCCGAGGCCGACCAGGTCCTCGAGGACGCCCGCCAGCAGGCGGCCGACGCGCTTCGCGACTTCGAACTCGCCCTCACCGCCCGACGGGCGGAGGAGGAGAAGGTCAACACGGCCCGGCGGGGCGAGGCGGACGCCGCCGTCGCCGCCGCCGCACAGGAGGCCACCCGGCTCCGCGAGGCCGGCCAGGCGGCACACGCCAAGGCCCAGCAGGAGAGTTCCGAGCTGCGCAACCGGGCCGCCGAGGAGGCGAACCGGCTGCGCGACGCCAGCCAGGCGGCCCACGCCAAGGCGCTACAGGAGGCGAAGCAGCTCCGGGACACCGCCGAGCAGGAGGCGACCCGGCTGACCGAGCAGACCGCGCGGGAGGCCCAGGAGCTGACCGAGCGGACCGACCGGGAGACCCAGCAGGTCGTCGAGCGGGCCCGGCAGGAGTCCGCGCGACTCCGGCACGCCGCCCAGCACGAGGCCAACCGGTTGCGCGACGCCGCCCAGCAGGAGGCCACCCGGCTGCGCGAGGCCGGCCAGGCGGCACACGTCAAGGCCCAGCAGGAGGCCCAGCGGCTCACCGACGCGGCGGCGCAGGAAGCCGACCGGGTCGTCGAGCTCGCCAAGCACGAGGCCACCCGGCTCCGCGAGGCCGGCGAGGGGCTGCACGCGAAGGCCAAGCACGAGGCGACCCAGCTGCGCGAGGCCGGCCAGGCGGCACACGCCAAGGCCCAGCAGGAGGCGAAGCGGATCAACGAGGAGACCGCCGAGTTCGTCCGGCGCTCCCGGGCCGACGTCGAGGACTACGCCCAGAAGATCCGAGCGGAGACGCAGGAGGAACTGGGCGCCTGGCGGGCCGGGGTCGAGCAGGAGGTGAACCGGCGTACCACCGCCGCGGAGCAGGAGATCGCCGCCCAGCGGACCGCCGCCGAGGAGGAACTGGCCGCCGGTCGGGCCGCGCTGGAGGAGGAACTGGCCGCCTACCGGGCCGGAGCCGACCGCGAGTACGCCCAACGGAAGTCCGAACTGGAGCAGCAGTTCCAGCAGCGGCAGGCGGAGCTGGAGCAGTCGTACGAGGAACGGCGCGCGGAGATCGAGGGCGGCGCGGACGAGGTACGCCAACAGGCTGACGAGTACGCCGCCGAGGTCCGGGCGAAGGCGGACGAGAAGGCCGCCGAGATCCGCCGGGAGGCCGAGGAGCGCCTCGCCACGTTGCACCGGGAGGCGGAGGAGCAGGCCGCCACCTCCCGCCGCCAGTTCGAGGAGTACATGGCGACCGCGCAGCAGCACCTGGCCACCACCCAGCAGCACCTGGCCAGCACCCAGCAGGAGGCGGTCGCCGGACGGCAGCAGTTGGCCGAGGTCATGCAGGAGATCGCGGCGGCGCAGCAGGCGCTCGCCGACATCCGGCAGGAGACGGTGGCCTCCCGGCAGGAATCCGACCGGATCCAGCGGCAGTTGGCCACGGCGCGCGAGCAGCTGGCCGGCGAGCAGGACCGGCTGACCGGTACGGAGCAGTCGGCCCAGCATGTCGAGCAGCAGTTGGCCCAGGCCGAGGCCGACATGCAGCAGCTCGTCGAGGCCGCCGCCGAACAGAGCGCCACGGAGAAGCGGTCCGATGGTGGCCGGGCCGCCCCGAGCCGGGTGACCGAGCCGGTGACTGGCGGCGCGGACGGCGGGCTGGACGGCGAACCGACGGTGGCCGCGGTGCCGGGTACCGGTGGGCGGGAGCCGGTGCCCACCAAGATCACGAGTACCGGTGACTCCGGCAAGCGGAGCGGCAAACCGACCGTCGAGGACCAGGGTACGAAGTCGAACAAGGTCAGCGTCGACTCGGACTGATCCGGAGCCGGCCGCCCCGAGACGTACGTTTGCGCCCGCCCGCTAACCTCTGCCGAGGCGATCGGTCGGGGAGGTCCGGGGTGGACGGCGAGCAGCCAGCGGTGCACGGTCAGCGGCGCACCGGCGGGAACGACGAGCCGGACGCCGCGCCGGGCCGGGCCGGTACCGCGACGGACCCCGGCGGAAGGCGTCCACCGTCGACCGGCCACCCGACCGACGACGACCTGACCGACGGCGGCACGACCGACGACGCGACCGGTCCGACCCCGGCTAAGGCGCCGGCGCCGGTCCAGCCGGTGACCGCCGGTGCCGGTCAGTTCGGGCAGCCCGGGCGGCCGCTGCGGCTCAGCCCGTTCCTGGTCGGGCTCACCGGCGGGCTGGGCGTGCTGCTGGCGTACGCGCTGTTTCTCGCGGTACGCAACGCGGGCTCGGTGCTGGTCCTGGTCTTCATTGCCCTTTTCCTGGCGATCGGGCTGCACCCGGCGGTGGTCAGGCTGCGCTCCTGGGGGCTGCCCCGGGGGCTCGCCGTGGCGGCGGTGACGCTGACCCTGCTCGCGATCATCACCGGCGCGGTGTTCGCGCTGGTCCCGCCGATAGCCAGCCAGACCGGTCAGTTGATCGAACAGGTACCCGACTACGTCACTCAACTGCGTCGCAACGACACCGTCAACGACCTGATCGTCCAGTACGACCTCGCGGGCCGGATCAACTCGGCCGCCACCACGGAGAACATCACCCGGGCCCTGGGCGGGGTCTTCGGGGCCGCCGGGTTCATCTTCGGCACGCTCTTCAACATCGTCACCGTGATCGTCCTGACCATCTACTTCATGGCCACCTTCGACCGGCTCCGCGATCTCGGGTACGGCCTGGTCCCCGCCACCCGACGGGACCGGGTCCGGCTGATCGGGGACGCGATCCTCGCCAAGGTCGGCGCGTACATGGTGGGGGCACTGGCCATCGCGCTGCTGGCCGGGGTGAGCACGTTCGTCTTCGCGATCGTCGTCGGCCTGGCGTACCCGTTCGCGCTCGCCGTGGTGGTGGCGATCTGCGACCTCATTCCGCAGATCGGCGCGACCATCGGGGCGGTGGTGATCAGCCTGGTGGGCTTCGCCGCCGACGTGCCGACCGGAATCGCCTGCGCGGTCTTCTTCCTGATCTACCAGCAGGTGGAGAACTATCTGGTCTATCCCCGGGTGATGCGCCGGTCCGTCCAGGTGAACGACGTGGCGGCGATCGTCGCGGCGCTGCTCGGGGTGGCGTTGTTCGGGGTGATCGGCGCGCTGGTCGCCATTCCGGCGGTGGCGGCGATCCAGTTGGTGCTGCGCGAGGTGGTTCTGCCCCGGCAGCAGCAGCGCTGAGCGTGGTCCGCAACTTGTGTCCGCAATCCGTCTGAATCGAGAATAGTAACCCCTTCGACACGGCTTGTAGTATTCGTTCACGGCCAACAGATCGGAACGATCCGAATCACACCCATCCTGACCAGGGAAGTGTTCGAATCGTAGCGATCACGCCGACCGCACCGGGTCGGTGCGGAGCGGCCGAATCGGCGGTGGGCAGACCTCGTTGCACACGAGCTGTGGCCCATGCCTGTGTGTAACGCGCCCGTGGGGGGTAGCCGTGACCGACACCAACGCCGCACCGCCGATCGAGCCACCGGATCTCGCCCGCCAGCCGGGCCGTATCCGACGTCACGCCCTGCTGATCGGAGCCTTCAGCCTCACCCTCGTCGTCCTCGCCGCCAGCGGCTACCTCGTGCTCACCCTCGCGGGCGCGCCGGTCCGGGCCGCACCGCTGGTCCTGGACCAGCCCGCCGGAGTCCTCTGGGGCCAGACCGTCAACCGGCCGATCGAGGTCGCGGCCAACAACGTCACCATCCGACGGGTGAAGGTACGCACCGGCGGCGGCGCCGCGATCCTGATCAGGTCCGGCGTCATCGGTACCCTGATCGAGGACACCGAGATCCAGTGCACCTCGGCCGGAACCGACGGGGTGGCACCGGGCGGCTATTCGGCGTTGCGGGTCCGGGTCAACGGCTGCCGCCAGGCCTTCCGGCAGACCGATCGTCTGACGGCCACCATCGTGGAGTCCGAACAGGATGGCAAGCCGTACCCGGGCGGCGAGCTGAGCAGCCCGATCGGGCCGGTTCCGGCACCACCCGACGACCCCGCCGCCGACCAGATGCGGGACGAGCCGCCGTACGCGCCCGCGGCGGCGCCACCGACTCCGATCACGTACTGGCCCGGTGCGACCAACACCGGGGTGCCGGTCGGAACGGTACTGCGCAACTCGGGCTCGCTGAGCCTGCGTACCGCCGGGCAGATCGTGACCGGGCTGAACATCGTCGGCTGCATCACCGTGGCCGCGGCGAACGTGCAGATCCTGAGGTCGAAGATCACCTGCAACAGCCCCACCTACGCGATCCGGACGTTGGCCGGGACGACCAACCTGCTGATCCAGGATGTCGAGATCAACAGCATGGCGACGAACTCCGCCTCGATCTGTTGCAACGACTACACCCTGCGGCGGGGGAACGTCTACAACATGATCGACGGGCCCCGGCTCAGCAGCAACACCCGGATCTTCGACTCGTACCTGCACAGCCTGGCCCGGGTCCCCGGCTCGCACAACGACGTACTCCAGAGCACCGGCGGCAACAACATCATCGTCCGGCACAACACGCTGCTGTCGTACAACCCGGTCACGAAGGATCCGTTCAACTCCTGCGTCACGATCGGCTCGGAGACCAGTCCCACGCTGACCAACATGACCGTCGAGGACAACTACTGCAACGGCGGAAACTACTCGATCGGGATCAGTCCCCGGCTGATCGGCTCCAACATCATCTTCCGGCGGAACAAGTACGGCCGCGACTTCCGGTACGGCGTGGTCTCCGGCTTCAATCGTCCCGGGGTGCTCTGGGACAAACCCACCAACGTCTGGTTCGACACCGGACTGCCGGTGATCCCCTGACCTGGTCCCGTCGATCCCGGCGGTCGGCCGGCTGTTCCGGCCGTCGGCCCGCTACTCCGGCGGTCGGCCGGCTGGTTCGGCGGCGGTCCCGGACCTGACCTGCGCCGGTGGCCGGTACGGGTCCAGCGCGGCCGGTTCACGCAGCCGCTTGCGCCCGATCCGGCGCAGTGTGCCGATCGTCGACCGCAGCTTCTCGCCGATCGACAGGTGCCGCCACCAGATGCCGGCCATCGGCAGGTGCCGGAGCCGGGGCGCCATCAGACCGGCCAGCCGCAGCGTCGTCAGCCGTCCCCACACCGCTCCCCTGGCCCGGAGAAGGTTCGGCTGCGACGCGGGCAGGATCCCGGCGGCCACCGGGGTCAGTACCAGCACACCCGCCGCGATGGCGGCCTCGACCAGCCGTACGCCCCGCTCGGTGCGGGCCAGCACCAGCGACTGCCCCGGGTCGTCGCCGGTCGGCCGGTACCACGGATCGCCGACCGCGACGTCGGCGAACTCACCCGTGTGGTCGGCGCAGAGGTAGCAGCGCCACTGCCGGTGCTTCTGCAGGATGTCGCCCCAGGACTCGGCATAGCTGAGTTCCCGCTGCCGGCCCGGCGGGTCGTCGGTCAGCCGGGCCCGCGCCTGGCCGGGCCAGCCGGCACCGCGATAGTGCACCGACTCCAGCCGCGCCGGGTCCGGGACGCCGAGCCGGGTCAGCATCTCCAGCGTGCCCCGGGTGGTCGGGGTGCCGGCGCAGAAGATCGCGATGGTGAGGCCGAGCCGGCGGTCGAGTTCCGGCCGGACCTGCCGGGCCATCCGTACCGCCGCGACGTCGCAGGGCTTGCCGACGAAGACACACGGCGCCCCGGCCGTCTCGATCAGGTCCAGCCGGTCGCAGGGGCTGGCCGGCGCGTACCGCGAACCGGCGTTCGCCAGCAGCTCGGCCGGGGTCCGGGACAGCCGGGTCTCGTTCAGGTACGGCACGTCGGCCCGCGCACCGATGTGCAGCACCCCGGCCATGCCCCCGCCGGTCAGGCAGTACCCGGCCAGTGCGGTCGCCACCCCGCCGCTGGAGCCGGCGTACCGGATCTCCGGATCGGCGGCGTACCCCTCCCAGATCGCCCGGACCGGGCCCCAGGCGCCCCGCAGCTCGGCGATTTCGCCGGGTTCCGGCCGGGCGCTCTCGTGCGCCAGCCGGGCCCCGGGGCAGCAGGCCAGCGCCGCTGCCGCGCCGCCTCCGGCCGCCGCGCCAGAGTCACCGGCCCGGGTCGCGGCGCGCAGCGGCGTGATCGGCAGCGGCCGTCGGCCGTGATCGAGTACGTCGACCATCCGCACCTCGTCCGGGGCCAGGTAGGCGCAGACCCCGCACCCTGTGCAGAGCTTGCCGGACGCGACGTCGTGCACGGTCCGGGGCCGGACCATCACCGCGCTCCGACGGCGCCGCGCCGGTCCCGTTCGGCCCGGGCCACCGCGACGAACTCGTCCATCTGGGCGGCGGCGCGTTCCACCGCGGCCGGGGTCTGCACCGCCAACTCGGCGGCTGAGGTCGCCCGGCCCGTCCACGACTCCCAGAGTGCGCCGAGCAGGTCGTCGTCGGGCAGCCGGCGGGCGTCGGCGACGTGCCGGCGCTGCCCCACACTTGTGAACACCCCGCGCGCCTTGTCGCTGTACGCGACCACCGCCGCCGGCACCCCGGAGGAGAGCGCCGCGATGGTGGCGTGCATCCGCATCCCGCACAACCAACTGGTCCGGGCGATCACCCACTTCGTCTGGTGCGGGTCCAGACCGGAGGGCGAGAGTGCGACCCGGTCGCCGTACCGCACGGCGAGCGCGGCGTACAACCGCTCGCTGGCCACCCGGTCGTCGTCGGTGCCGTTCGGGGTGAGGACGTGCGGCACGATGATCACCCGGGTGTCAGACTGGTCGAGCAGCCGTTCGCAGAGCCGGGCGGCGACCCGGTGGGTGTCACCAGCGAGTCCGAACTGGGTACGGCCCTCCGCTCGGGCGATCAGCCCGCTCACGTTGACTCCGGCCACCGGCCCCGGCGCGGCCTCGAACCACCCGGTCAACCGCTGGTACGCCGGCTCGTCCGGCACCCTCGGCTCCAGCCCGAAGGCGACGTCCACGCCCTGCCGGTGGCGCCTCGGATCGAGGTCGGGGCCGAGCAGGTCGGCGAGGGCGGCGAAGCTCTCCGGATCCCGCGCCCAGGCCATCGTGGCGCCCCGGGCCAGTGCCGCCGCCTCCGCCCGGAGCCGGGCCGACCGGAACGGCCCGTACGTCTGCGGCAGCAGCACCAGCGGGCGGCGACGGAGCAGCGCCAACCGCTTCGGCCAGGCCACGGTCCGGAACCGGTGCTCGCCGTAGATGTCGCTGAAGCTGTCCCCGCCGCTGACGTCGAGCACCACGTCGGCCGCGTCGATCCGGGCCAGCCCGGCGTTGCCGAGCCCGCCCAGCGCCGCGCTGATCCGCATGTTCAGGTACGACTCCGGCCGGTGGTACCGGCGCGAGTGGCGGGCACCGGCCAACGAGATCGGCACCGGGGAGCCCGCCACGAAGGCGTGCCCCCGGCGTTGCCCCCAGCCGTCATCGAAGACCGTGACGTCGGCGGCCGGCTCCCGGGCCAGCAGCCCGCTCAGGGTCGCGGCCCGCAGCGCGCCGACGCCCAGGTTCAGGTTCGCACCGGGCACCCCGAACAGACAGGCCGACAGCGCGGGCCGGGAAAGGTTTCCGGTCATGGCGTCTCCTCGCTGCGCTCGTCAGCACCATGACTGACCAACTGAGCCGGCTGATTCCCTCGCTGGCGCTCGGTCATGGCTCGATCACCGCTTTCTCACACCGGAACGCCTCGGCGTACCGGGACCGGCACTCCATCCCCCGCAGCCGGGCCAGGCCGAGGAACACCTCGTCGTCCCACCAGTCCCGGGCCTTCTGGGACGGGTAGCCCGCGTGCAGCAACTCGACCTTCCGGCGCGCCCGCTCCTCGGTCAGCGGCAGGTAGACGTTGCGCCGCCCCAGGTCCCCGTCCCACTTGGGGATCTCGTAGTACAACACCGTCGCGTCCCGGAACGACGTGGGCACGAGCGCGGCGAGTGTGTGGTGGTCCTGGTGGGCGTCGTCCGGGGTGGGCGCCAGCACCAGGTCTGCCGCGAGCGTCGAGGCGGCGGCGTCGACGATCTGCTTCGCCTCCCCCCACCTGGCCGGTACCCGGCCGTCCGGCAGGTCGTGCAGGGCGAAGCTCAGCCGTGCGTGCGGCAGGAAGGCCCCGGCCGCCGCCCGCGCCTCGGCCTGCCGATCCGGTGTTCCGGTGAGCAGCACGTAGTGCACCCGCAGTCCGGGTACGTCGCCCAGGGCGAGCAGCAGTCCTCCGGCGCCGATCTCGATGTCGTCCGGATGTGCCCCGAGCAGCACCACGGACCGTGCCGCGCCCAGTCGCAACGGCATCATCAGCCGGTCAGCCCCAGGTCCCGGGGTGCACCGGCAGGGCCGGACGCGCGGGTCCCGGCGAGTACCGGCTCCAGGGCCGGCCTACGTCCTCGGCTCCGGTTGGCGTCCCAGAGCATCCACGGGCAGCGGGCCGAATGGTAGAGCTGCTCCAACTCGGCCCGGTCCTTGAAGGTGTCGGCGGCCCGCCAGAAGCCGGTGTAGCGCTGGGCGATCAGCCGCTGGTCCGGCAGCAGCCGGTCGAAGCCGTGCGGGACCAGGTCCTCACCGTCGCGCAGCACGGAGAAGATCTCCGGACGCAGGATGAAGTAGCCGCCGTTCTCCCACTGCATCAGCTCGCGGATCGGGCGTACCCGGGTGACCTGGTCGGCGGAGTCGATGTCGATCACGTGGTGGGTCGACTGCACCGGTACGGCGAGCAGGCTCGCCACCGCGTCGGTGTACCGGAACCGGTCGATCATCTCCGGCAGCGGCGCGTCGGTGAGGGTGTCCGCGTAGTTGGCCAGGAACATCGGCTCGTCCTCGACGTACTTGCGGACCCGCATCAGCCGCTCGCCGATGCTGGCGCCGAGGCCGGTGTCGATGAAGGTGATGTTCCAGTCGGTGATGTCAGCGGAGAACAGCCGTACGTCCCGACCGTCCATCGAGAGGCTGAAGTCGTTCGAGAGCGTCTCGTCGTACCGGAGGAAGTAGTCCTTGACCGCGACGGCGCCGTAGCCGAGGCAGAGGATGAAGTCTGTGTGCCCGAAGTGCGCGTAGTACCGCATCACGTGCCAGAGCAGGGGCCGGTCACCGATCATCGCCATCGGCTTGGGTGCGGACGCCGCGTCCTCGCGCATCCGCATGCCGAGGCCGCCGCAGAACAGGACCACCTTCATCAGACCACCTCGAGAGCCGGGATCGGAAAGACCAGCCGGCCACCCCAGTGCCGTATGTAGGCCAGCTGGGCGGAGATCTCGGTACGCAGGTTCCACGGCAGCACGAGGACGTAGTCGGGACGGTCCTCGGCGATCCGCTCCGGAGGATGGATCGGGATGTGCGTACCCGGAAGGAAGCGGCCCTGCTTGTGCGGACTCCGGTCGACCGTGTACTCCAGCAGGTCGGACCGGATCGCACAGTGGTTGAGCAGGGTGTTGCCCTTGCCCGGGGCGCCGTAGCCGACCACCCGCCGGCCCTGGGCCCGGGCGGTGAGCAGGAAGTCGAGCAGTTCCCGCTTGATGTCGAAGACCGCGTCGGCGAAGCCGAGGTGTCCGGCCAGGCTGTGCAGCCCGGCCTCGGTCTCGGCGTCCAGTACGGACTTGACGTTGCCGGACGGCTCCCCCGCGGCGGCGGCCGGTCGGGCGTGCACCCGCAGCGACCCGCCGTGCGAGGAGAGTTCGTCCACGTCGATCACGATCAGGCCGGCGGTGGCCAGCGCACGCTGGGCGGTACGCAGGGTGAGGTACTGGTAGTGCTCGTGGTAGATGGTGTCGTACTGCCGGCGTTCGATCAGCCGCAGCAGGTGCGGGATCTCGCAGGTGACCAGGCCGGTCGGCTTGACCAGCGCGGCCAGTCCGGCGGTGAAGTCGACGATGTCGGGTACGTGCGCGTACACGTTGTTGGCCGCGACCAGGTCGGCCCGGCCGTACCGGTCGGCCAGTTCGGCACCACTGGCCGCGCCCAGGAACCGGATCTCGGTCCGGATCCCCCGGCCCCGGGCCACCTCGGCGATGTTGCCGGCCGGCTCCACCCCGAGCACCGGCACGCCCCGGGCGACGAAGTGCTGCAACAGGTAGCCGTCGTTGCTCGCCACCTCGGTCACCAGGCTCTGCGGCCCCAGGTCGAGCGCTTCGGCCATGGCGTCGGCGTACCGCTTGGCGTGCGCCACCCAGGAGTCGGAATAGGACGAGAAATAGGCGTAGTCGGAGAATATCTCCTCACCGGACACGTACGCCGGAAGTTGCACGAGCAGACAGTTCGCACAGATGCGTACGTGCAACGGATAGAAAGTTTCGGCCGAATCGAGTCGATCCGCGGGCAGATAACTCTCGCAGAGTGGAGACATCCCCAGGTCGACAAACGTTTCGGTCAATGCCGCGGTACACAGCCGGCATTTGGCAACGGTCATGCCCCACCCACCCCGATATGATCGGAATACCGGCGCGGCGCCCGCCCGCCTGCGCGCCACGCTAACCAGGGCTCCGGTACACCGGGAGTGGTTCAGTAAAAAGTCCGACAATAGCCCGCCCGGCCAGTGGGCCACCCATAAACTCGCCTTCTCACCCGGCGACGACGGGAGCTTTGCCGTGCGTGTTCTCGTAACCGGCCATCATGGTTACCTCGGCGGCGTACTCACCCCGATGCTGCGCGCGGCCGGACACGACGTGACCGGCCTGGACACCGATTACTACCTGGACTGTCTACTTGGTCCGCCGCCACCGGACGTACCCACGATCCGACTCGACCTGCGGGACGTCGGGCCCGAGCACCTCGCCGGATTCGACGCGGTGTGCCATCTCGCCGCCCTCTGCAACGATCCGATCGGCAACCTCAACCCGGAACTGACCTACGAGATCAACCACCGGGCGACGCTCCGGCTGGCCAGGGCCGCCAAGGCCGCCGGGGTCACCCGGTTCCTCTTCTCCTCCTCGTGCAGCCTCTACGGGGCCGGCACCGACGACCGGCCGTTGGACGAGGAGGCCGGCTTCGCGCCGGTCACCCCGTACGGCGAGTCGAAGATCCGCGCCGAGCAGGACCTCGCCGGGCTCGCCGACGACGACTTCTCCCCGGTGTTCCTGCGCAACGCCACCGCGTACGGCTTCTCGCCCCGGCTCCGGGGTGACCTGGTGGTCAACGACCTCACCGCACACGCACTGCTCACCGGCGAGGTCCGGCTGCTCTCCGACGGCTCCGCCTGGCGTCCGCTGGTGCACGCCGAGGACATCTGCGCGGCCTTCCTGGCGCTGCTGGAGGCGCCCCGGGAGCAGGTGCACGGCCAGGCGTACAACATCGGGGTCAGTACCGAGAACTACCTGATCCGCGACGTCGCCGAGCTGGTCGCCGAGGTGGTGCCCGGATCGCGGGTCACCTTCGCCGGTGGCGCGTCGCCGGACGCCCGCAACTACCGGGTCAGCTGTGACCTGGTGACGGCGCGGGTGCCGGGCTTCCGTCCCCGCTGGACTGTGCGCAAGGGGATCGAGGAGCTGGTCGAGGCGTACCAGCGGCACGGGCTGACCATCGAGGCGTTCCGGAGCGAGCGGCACCAGCGACTGCGTCAGATCCGGGCGCTCACCGACGCCGGCCGGCTCGACACCGAGCTGCGCTGGAGTACCCGGTGACCGATGCCGGTACACCGGCCGGGGTACGGCGGTCGGTCCACCGCTGTGCCGCCTGCGGACGTCACGACCTGGTCCCCTTCGCCGACCTGGGCGAGATCCCGGTGTTCTGCGGTGTGCACTGGGCGAGTCGGGCCGAGGCACTGGCCAGCCCGCTCGGGCGGATGTGGCTGGCGTACTGCCCGGAATGCGGGTACGTGCGCAACCTCGCGTTCGATCCGGACGTTCTGGTCTACGACACCACCATGGACACCAACCTGCACCACTCGCCCGCGTTCGGAGCCTTCTCGGCGGAACTGGTCAAGCACCTCGCTGAGCGGTACCCGCTGCGCGGCGGCACCGTCCTCGACATCGGCTGCGGCCAGGGCGAGTTCCTCCGTGAGCTGTGTTCCGTGGCGAACTGCCGGGGTCTCGGCTACGACGCGATGTACGCCGGCACGGTCGGCCCCGACCCGTCGGGCGCGGTCTTCCACAGCGGGCCGGCGCCACTGAACGACGGCACCCCGGCGTTCGACCTCGTCACCTCCCGGCACTGGTTCGAGCACCTCGACGACCCGTTCGGCTTCCTCGTCCGGCTGCGCGAACTCGCCGGGACCAGACCGGTGTACGGCTACCTCGAGGTGCCGGACGCCGCCTACGACCTGGCCACCGCCGGCTGGGAGGTGATCTATCCGCACGTCTCCTACTTCGACGGGTACTCGCTGTGCCGGATCGCCCAGCGGGCCGGCTGGCGGGTGACGGACACCGGGCGGCTCTTCTCCGGCATGTTCCGGTTCGTGGAGATCTCGGTCAACGCTCCCGGACCGGTACCCGGGAGCGGGTTGTCCGGGGCGGCGCTGCCCGGCCTCGCGGACCGGGAGCGGCAGCTCACCTCGATCGCCGGCTTCGCCGGGCGGCACGCCGCCGAGCGGAAGCGCTGGCGCGACACCATCGACCGGCTGATCGCCGACGGCGACCGGCCGGTGCTCTGGGGTGCCGGCTCGCGCGGGGTGCAGTTCCTGCACCTGGCCGACCCGGACCGCCGGCTGGCGGCGGTGGTGGACGTCAACCCGCGCAAGTGGGGCCGGTACCTGCCGGTGACCGGGCACGAGGTGACCGCCCCGGCGACCCTCGTCGGTTCGGACACCCGCTCGGTCATCATCACGAACCCGGCCTACCGCGACGAGATCGACGCCGCCCTTCGCCAGCTCGGCGTGACTGCCACGCTGCTGGTCGCCTGAGCGGAGGGAACTGATGGAGCCAGCGCCCCGGGTGACTCTGGGCGTCCCCCTCTACAACGCCGAGCGCTATCTCGAAGACTGCCTCGACGCGCTGCTCGCCCAGGACTACCCCGACTTCGAGATCATCATCAGCGACAACGCGTCGACCGACCGGACCTGGGAGATCTGCGAGGCGTACGCGGCGCGGGACGCCCGGATCCGGCTCTACCGCAACCCGCGCAACTTCGGCGGCCACGTCAACTACGCCCGGGTGGTCGAGCTGGCCCGGGGCGAGTTGTTCAAGTGGGTGGCGTACGACGACGTCTGCCTGCCGGCGTACCTGCGCACCTGCGTGGCTGCCCTGGACGCCGCCGGCCCACAGGCTGTGCTCTCCTATCCCCGTACCGTGCTGATCGACGAGGCCGGCGAGGTGATCGGCCCGTACGCCGACCGGCTGGACCTGCGTGATCGGCGACCGTGGCGCCGGGTCGCCGGAGTGGCGAGGAACATCAACCTCTGCCACGCGCACTTCGGCGTCTTCCGGATGTCCGCGCTGCGCCGGACCGGCATGATCCGCCCTTTCCTCTCCTCGGACTACACGCTGATCGCCGAGGTGGCCCGGCTCGGCGAGATCCACGAGGTCGACCAGCCGCTGTTCCTGCGCCGCATGCACGGCGGCTCCACCCGGCAGGCCGAGGGCGCGACGGCGGCCTCGGCGCTGGCCTGGTACGGACAGGCGGGGCGGCGGGTCCGGGCACCCCGGATGCGGATGCTCGCCGAGACGCTCCGGATGCTCTCCACCGGCTCCGAGCCGCTGGGCACCCGGATCAGCTCCGCGGCGGCCTTCCTCGCCACCTGGTGGGCCCGCCGGGTCCGGGTCCGGCTCGGGCGGCTGCGCCGCAGCGTGGTCCGCCGGATCCGGGCCAGTACGGCAAAGGGCAACGCCTGAATGGCTGACATCCCACCAGGCACCGCAGCGGGGACGGGCGCGGTCGCGACGGACCCGACGCCGGGATCGACTGATCCGGAGCAGGCCCGGACGGGCGGCGCCGGACGGCTGCACTCCGCGATCGGCTGGTCGTACGTCCTCACCGCCGGTCGGATCGGCTCGTCGATCCTGGTCACCTTCCTGCTCGCCCGGCTGCTCGGGCCGAGCGAGTTCGGGTTGGTGGCGATGGCCACGGTCTTCATCACCGTGGCACAGACCCTGATCCAGCAGGGGCTGGTCTCCGCGATCGTGCAGCGCGACAAGCTGACGCCGGAGCACCTGGACGGCGCCTTCGTCGTACTGGTGCTGGCCGGTCTGGTGATCGGCGGGCTCACCGCCGCCGCGAGCCCGCTGTGGGCGCTGGCCAACCGGGCGCCGGAGCTGACCACCATCTGCGTGGCGCTCTCCCCGCTGGTACTGCTCCAGGGGCTCTCCATCGTGCCCGAGGCGGTGCTGCGCCGGGAACTGCGGTTCCGCGCGGTCGCCATCCGTACCCTGCTCGCCTCGCTGCTCAGCGGCGCTGTCGGGGTGGGACTGGCGCTGGCCGGAGCCGGCATCTGGGCCCTGGTCGCGCAGCAGCTGGTCAACGCCGTGGTCGGCCTGGTGGTGCTCTGGGCGGTCTGTCCGTGGCGGCCGAGCCGGCGGCCCCGGCTGTCCGGGATCCGGGACCTGCTGGTCTTCTCCGCCCACTCGGCGAACGCCGGCCTGGGCCTGATGCTCAGCTCCAAGGCGGACGTCATCTTCACCGGCCTCTTCTTCGGACCGGTGGCGACCGGCATCTACCGGCTGGCCGCCCGGCTGCCGGACATGCTGGTCGACGTGACGGTCCGCTCGCTGCAACAGGTGGCGCTTCCCTCGCTGTCCCGGTTGCAGCGGGACCGGGCCGCGCTCGCCGCGCACCTGAACCAGCTCCAGCACCTCGGCGCGCTGGCCGGGCTGCCGGTACTGGGCGTGCTGGCGGCGACCGCGGATCCGCTGGTCACCCTGCTGGGTCCGCAGTGGGCCGGGACCGAGGTTCCGCTGCGGCTGCTCTGCCTCTTCGGCGCCGTCAACGTGTACGGCGTGCTTCTCGGCCCGGCGTTGCAGGCGATCGGTCAGCCGGGCAAGCTCGCCGCGATCCTGTGGACCCGGGGAGTGCTCGGGGTGGCGACGCTCGCCGCCGTCGGCACCCTGCTGACCGGATACAGCGACCTGGCCGAGGCGACCGCGGTGGCGCTGGCCGGGATCGGCATGCAGGTCATCGTCACCGCGCTCGCGGTCTGGGTCACCGTACGTCGGGCGGCGCAGGCGTCGATCGCCAGCTTCCTCGTGCCGACGCTGCCGGCCGTACTGGCCGCGATCACCGCCGCGCTGGTGCCGCTGGCGTACGGCTGGATCGGTCTGTCCGTCGGGCCGCTGGTCGGCCTGCTGGTGCTCGGCGGTACGGCGGGACTGATCGCCGGGGTGCTGCTCTGGGTCACCGACGCCCGACTACGCCGACTGGTACTGACCCGGATCCCCGAACGCCTACGGAACCGGATACCGCTGCGCCGCTCCCGGTCCACCCGGAGCGGCCCCAGCGAGGGGTAGCGGAAAGCCCCGTCAGCCCCTGACGTTGGCCACGAACGCCCGCCAGGTGGCCGGGCCGAAGGTCAGGGTGCCGCCGGCCCGGTCCTTGCTGTCCCGGACCAGCACCCGGCCGGGCAGGTTGTCCGCCACCTCTACGCAGGTGCCCTGGTTGGAGTTGCTGCGGGTGCTCGTGCGCCACCGCGCGCCTGTCACGTCCATCTCTCCGCCACCTCCCGGAACTTCTCCATCGACTGCTGCGGGGGCAGTGCCTCACTCAGTATCGCCTCCCAGCGTCGGCGTAGCAGCTCCACTTCCTCGGGCCGGACGGTCACCTGCCCCCGCAGGGGGTTGTCGAGGTAGGCGATCTCCTCGTCGCTCGGCATGGCGGCGATGACGAACTGCCCGTCCAGCCCGGGATAGGCCCCCACGCCGACCGGCACGACGTGCAGCCGAAGCCGTGGGTGCTCCGCGCCGAGCCGGGCCAGCTCCAGGCACTGCTCGCGCATCACCTTCGCGCCGCCGATCGGCCGGCGCAGCGCCTCCTCGTCCAGTACCGCCACGATCTGGGGCGGATCGTCGACGTCCAGGATCCGTCGCCGTTCCAGTCGGGCGGCCACCCGCTTCTCCACCTCGGCCGTCCGCAACGCGGGGTTGCTCGTAAACACCGCGCGGGCGTACTCCTCGGTCTGCAACAGGCCCGGCACGTACGCGTGCTCGTACCAGCGGAGCAGGACCGCATCGCGCTCCATCGCGGCCCGCTCGCGTACCCAGGGCGGCTCGTCGTCCAGTCCGGACAGCTCCGTCCACAACCGCTCGAAGAGTCCGCCGGTTTTGAACGCCTTGTCGATCGCGCGCAGGTAGTCGAGCTTGGGCAGCCGGGTTCCCACCTCCACGGCACTGACGTGCGAGCCGGAAAAGTTGATCAGTTTGCCCATCTCGTCCTGGTTCAGGCCCGCCGCCAGCCGGATCCGCCGTAACTCCCGAAGCAGGAACTCGCTGAACGGATTTCCCATCGGTCCTCCCACGTCCTGATCGAACACGTCGGCACCCGATCGTAGCGAGTTGATCTACACAGCGTGAGCTATGACTCGTCAACCCGCCGCCGGTGGGGTGAAGATGATCGCCTTGTTGTTCGCCAGCACGAGCTGGTTGTAGGAGTACTGCACCGCGCCGGTACCGGTCGCGTTCTCGATGCCGACGGTCGCCGAGTTGCCCAGCTCCCGCCCGGAGTTCAGCGCGGCGTAGTTGAAGATGATCTGCCCCCACTCGGAGATGACCACCTCGAAACTGATCCGGGCGGCCGGCGCACCGGACAGACCCATGTCGCGCCACTCGACCACGAACTGGCGGTCCGGCGCGGCGCCCACCACAGCGGTCCGGACCCGCGACTCGGGATGCATCACCAGGTCGTCCCAGAACGGGTAGAGCGTGGCGTTCGGTGCCGCCGCGTTCGGCAGCGGCCGGTTCGCCGGCCAGGATCCCCGCGAATCCACAAACGACAGTGTCCCGTTGGTGTCCACCCACGCCCTGGAGTAGTTCTGCCCGTAGAACGGGACCGGGAACGGCAGCGACACCGAGGCGCTGTCGTTGTCGCCGGTCAGTGGCAGCTCGGTCGGACCGGCCGGCACGAAGGGCACGGCGGTCTGGGTCCGGCAGGTGTAGCCGTAACTGTCCGCGCAGCTACCGGGCGCGCCGTCGTAGGTCGCGGTGTAGGTCCGCGCGGTGGCGGGTGCCGTGATCACGTGAGTCGCTGCGCCGCCGTCCGACCAGTTCTCGAAGGTGTACGTCGCCGGCCCCAGGCTCTGTGGTCCGGGCGCGCTGAGCGTGTTCGTAGACCCGACGATCACCTGGGTGCTGTTCGGCGTGGTGAAGTTCCGGCCGTTCATGTTGAGCCGCAGCCCGGCGGGCTTGGTCGCCAACGCGATGTTCACGGTCTTCGGGTCGAGCCGGAGCGTGGTGCTGCCGGTCAGCCCGCCACTGTCCCGGGCGGTCAGGGTCAGCTCCAGATAGGACGGATACTCGTGGTCCGGAGCCGGGAACGATCCGGAGGCCGCCCCGGTCCACTCCCGCACGGGATGGCTGTGACAGTTGTCCGGCGTGCTGCAGTGCTGCTGGACCAGTTGCCAGGAGAGCCCGGAGGCCGGCAGCGTGCCCTGTTGCGGATCGGTGGCCCGGCCGCTGAAGGTGACGGTCTCGCCGACCGACCAGCGCAGCGCCGTCGTCGGGGTCTCGATGATCGGCACCGGCGCGGCGGTGCCCACCCTGATCTGCACCGTCGCGGTGTCGCTCAGTCCGGCGAAGTCGACCACCCGCAACCGGGCGGTGTAGGTGCCCATCGACGGGTAGCGGTGACTGGCGGTCAGTCCGGTGGCGTCGACGGTGCCGTCGTCGGTGAAGTCCCACTGGTACTCCAGGATGTCGCCAGCGTCCGGGTCGCTCGATCCGACGGCGTCGAAGGAGACCGTCAACGGCGCGTTCCCGCTGGTCGGGGTCGCGTCGAGCACCGCGTTCGGCAACTGGTTGCCCGAGCTGTAGTGGAACCGCCGGACCGTTCCGCCGGTCATGTCCACGTAGTACAGGTCGTTCTCCGGCCCGATCCGCAGGTCGACGGCGCCGGCGGCGGACGCGAACGGCACGATCCGGGCCGGGTCGGGCAACCCGTTCGCGCCCGTCCGCATCGCCCAGATGCAGCCCCGGGAGTAGTCGGCGAAGAACAGGGCACCCGCGTACGTCGCCGGATAGCTGCCACCGCTGGTCGGGTAGAACGCCACGCCGGACGGGGACGAGCCACCGGTACGGCAACCGTCGCCGGGCGCCACGACCTGGCTGTGCTGGTAGGTGTAGTACGGCGGCGTCACCGTACCGGCGGGTGCGGCGTAGAGGCTCTCGCAGAGCGTCAGGTTCGCCGCGTTGTAGCCACCCTGCGGGGCGTTCCCCTCGTAGCAGGGCCAGCCGTAGTTCCGGACCGGCCCCACCGCGGGGTCGACGATCCGGTTTATCTCCTCCCAGGTACGCCATCCGACGTCGCCGACCCACACCTCGTTGGTGCCCGGACGGAACGTCCAGCGGAACGGGTTACGCAGCCCGTACGTCAGGATCCGTCGGCTGTTCGGGTCGGCGCTCGCGGCCAGCGGGTTGTCCGGCAGCGCGGCTCCGGTGGTGGGATTGACCCGGATCAGGGTGCCGGAGAGGCCGGTCGGGTCGCCCGGGGTACGGATGTCCTGGGAGCGCAGTGCGCCGCCCTCGGCGGTCGGCGGCGTCACCGCCGAGCCGGCCGGGGCGGGCGGGTCGCCGCACGGGTTGGCCGGGCTGCCGGCCTGGCCGTAGTCGGTGAAGGTGGCGGACGCACCCTCGCCGCCGGCGACGTACAGCGCGCCGTCCGCACCGAACGCGAGGTCACCGATCGAGTGGCTGTCGATCTGGTGACACCAGTCGTGCAGCAGCACCTGCTCCGGGCCCGTCATCACGTTGCCGCTGGCCCGCAGCCGGGAGACCCGGGCGCTGGCCCGGCAGTTCCCGATCACCGGGCAGGCGTCGCGGTAGGTGGGGGCACTGCCGCCGATCACCCCGTCGTAGGTGTAGCTGACGTAGACGTACGGGTCGGCGGGAAAATTCGGGGCCAGGGCCAGCCCGATCAGGCCGAGGTCGGTGAAGTCGTACACGTTGGTCCGCAGGTCTGCGAAGACCGTCGCGGAGCTGTCGGCGAGGCTGTCGAAGACCTTGACAAGTCCGCTCTTCTCCGCCACGAAGACCCGCCCGTCGGAGGCGAAGACGAGTTTGGTCGGCCGGGTCAGTCCGGTGAACACCACCTGCTGGGTGAAGCCCGCCGGTACGGCCGCGGCGGGCCGGGGGCCGAGCGTCGGCAATCCGACCATGATCGGCGCGCCCAGCACGAATGCCAGGATGAATGCCCAGACACGTTCCCCCACGCGCGACATGACGGTCTCCCTCCGAGGGCGGAGCGACCGGGTCCGGCGCTAGTTGCCCGCACCTAGGATCACCACTCATGCCGTAACTGGCTGTCACGAGGTTGACCAACGGCGCTGGCCGACCGGATTGTCTTAACGGCCGATCAGCATCCCTGGTCAGCCGTTTGCACAGCCGGTCACGCGGGCCGGATTACCGCCTTCGAGGAACGTGCGGAGCAGCCTCGTACGGCCGAACTCGGCCACGTTGCGCAACTCCCAGTCGAACCGATGCCGGGCCCTCTCGACCCTGGGTCACGGGCGGAAGACGATCGACGTCCCGTTGACCAGCACGGGCTGGTTGACCGAGAACGGCAACGCGACGGTGCCGGCGGCGTTCTCGATGCCGACCGTCGCCGAGTCGCCCCGCTCCCGACCGCCGGTGTCCAGATCCCGGTAGTCGAAGACGATCTCCCCGTTCTCCGCCAGTGCCGCCGCGAAGCTCAGCCGCGCGGACGTGGAGCCGTACAGGCCGACGTTGCGCCACTCGACCACGAACCGCCGCTCCGGCGCCGTACCGGTGACCGCGGTCCGGACGCTCGAATCCGCCCGAACGTACAGGTCGTCCCAGAACGGGTACACGGCGGCGTTCGGCCGCTCGGCGTCCGGCAGTCCCCCGTTGACCGGCTGCGCGCTGACCGGGTCCACGAACGACACGAATCCGTTGGCCGACACCCAGGCCCGGGAGTACGCCTGGCCGAACAACCGGACCGGGAACGGCAGCGCCACCTCGGAGACCGCGTCGTCCCCGGTCAGCGACAGCACCCCGCCGTCCGCCGTCGGCCAGGGTCGACCGGTCTCGGTCGTACAGGTGTAGCCGGAGGCGGCACCGCAGCCGGCGGCACCGGCGTACGTCGCCGTGTAGCCGGTGGCGGTGGCCGGTGCCGTGACGACGTGCGTCGCCGCACCCCCGTCGGACCAGTCGGCGAACGAGTACGGCACCCCACCGACCTGCTGCTTCCCCGGCGCGCTGACCGTGTTCGTCGACCCGACGATCACCGTACGGGTGAACGGGGCGGTTCCGGTGATAGCGCCGACGCTGAGCTGCAGCCCGGGCGGGTTGGTGGCGAACGTCAGGTCGACGGTGTACGGGTCGAGCCGCCGTACGACGGTGTTCGCCAGCCCCTGCGCGTCCGTCGCGGTCAGCTCCAGCTCCAGATACGACGGATACTCGTGATCCGGCGCCACGAACGAGCCCTCGGCCACGCCCGACCACTCGCGTACCGGATGGGTGTGGCAGTTGTCGACCGACTCGCAGTGCTGCATCCGCAGCCGCCAGGACAGCGCGGACGCCGGCAGGGTGCCCTGCTGCGGATCGGTGGCGTGACCGCTGAAGGTCAGCGTCTCGCCCACCCGCCACTGGGTACCCGGTCCGGGGGTGTCCAGCACGGCCGTCGGAGCGCCGTTGCCGGGCTGGATCCGCACCGTGCCGCTCGCCGAGACGTCCAGGGTGTCGGTGACGGTCAGCGTCGCGGTGTAGCTGCCGTTCTCCGGGTAGCGGAAGCTGGTCGTCGGGGTGGTGGCGTCGACCGTGCCGTCGCTGGTGAAATCCCACGCGTAGCGGAGCCGGCCCGCGTCGGCCGGGTCCGGATCGGTCGAGCCGGTGCCGTCGAACGCGACGGTGAGCGGCGCGGGCCCGCTGGTCGGCGTCGCGCTGATCACCGCGGTCGGCGGCTGGTTGCCGGGGAAGTACCGGATCCGCCGCACGGTGCCGCCGGCCATGTCGGCGTAGTAGAGCTCGCCGCCCGGCCCGACGGCCAGGTCCACCGGCCCGGCGGCGGCCTGACCGAACGTCTGGATGTTCGCCGGGTTCGGCAGTCCGCCGGCCGTACCCGGGCGCATCGCCCAGATGCAGCCGCGCGAGTAGTCGGCGAAGAACAGCGCTCCGGCGTACGCCGCCGGATAGCTGCCGCCGCTGCCGGGATAGAACGCCAGTCCGGATACGGCGTCCCCGCCCGAGCCGCAGGTCTCCCCGGGCACCACCGCCGCGCCGTGGTTGTAGGTGTAGTAGGGCGCGGTCTGCCCGGCACCGGTGTAGAGGGTCTCGCAGAGGTTCAGGTTGGCGTTGTCGTAGCTGGCCATCCGGCCGGCGCCCTCGTAACAGGGCCAGCCGAGGTTGGTGACGGCGGCGGTCGGGTCGACCACCCGGTCGATCTCCTCCCAGCCGTTCCAGCCGACGTCGCCCAGCCACACCTCGTTGGTCCCCGGCCGGATCGTGAACCGGTACGGGTTACGGGTTCCGTGCGCGACGATCCGGCGGGCGTTGAGGTCCGCCGAAGCGATCAGCGGGTTGCCGGCGGCGGCCGCCCCGGTCGCCGGGTCGAGCCGCAGCACCGCGCCGTCCAGGTTGGTCGGGTCGGCGGTGGTCCGGACGTCCTGGGACCGCAGCGCGCCGCCCTGGGCGCCCGGGGGCGTCATGGTGCCGCCCGGCGGGTCGCCGCACGGATTCGCCGGGCGGCCCAGCTGGCCGTAGTCGACGGCGCTGAAGCTGGCGCCGTCGCCGGCACTGGCGTAGAGCATGCCGTCGGCGCCGAAACGCAGGTCGCCGACGGAGTGGCTCGGGTACTGCTGGCACCAGTCCTGAATCAGCACCTGCTCGGTGCCGGTCATCACGTCACCGCCGGCCCGCAGCCGGGAGAGCCGGCCGGTGACCAGACAGCGGCCGTTGTTGGCGTCGGCGCAGACGTCGTTCCACACCGGCGCGGTCTGCCCCGGCGGTGCGTCGTAGGTGTAGAGCACGTAGACCCAGGGATTGGCCGGGAAGTCGGCCGGCAGCGCCAGTCCGAGCAGGCCACGGTCCCACTGGTTGTGCACGATCCTGGACAGGTCGGCGAAGACCGTCGGGGTCGGGTCGGCCAGGTCGGCGAAGACCTTCACCCGGCCGCCCTTCTCGGCCACGAACACCCGGCCGTCCGGGGCGAACTCGATGTTCGTCGGCTCGGTCAGCCCGCTGAAGACGACCTGCTCCTGGAAGCCCGTCGGCAGGGTCACCGCCGCCGCCGGCTCACCCCGAAGTGGACTCAGTACGCTGACCAGGAGTGTCAGCACCAGACTCGTCCCTATGCCACGACGCAGGCGCACGACGCACCCTCCCCACTGTCCCGGATGCCGCAGTCCGCAACCGTACCGTCGGCCGCCCCGTCGGCACAGGGTAGGTTTCCGGGCAAGCGTTGCGGGCTTCCCGCGTCAAATCGCGTTTCCGGGCGAAGATCAATAAATCGGTTCGCTCCCGACAGCTATCGCAACGCTCTCTCGCCTGTATAAGTGAATTCGCCCCCATCGGACGCCGACCCACCGGTGAATGAGCGAAGGAACAATCGTCCGATCGGTCGTTACCTTGTAAGTAAGTCGACACATCCGCCATTCTTCGGTCCTTGCCCCCGCCGGGCTGGTAGAGCAGTGTCTTTGTAGGACGCCGGTCGGTAGCGGGATACCTCGGTGTGTGAGCTTTGCTTCCTTTGGGTCGCGGCGATATTTCCAATTCGCCGCGACTCTCCATCGAAAACGTCGTCCGAGCTGCGCGGATGGGAGTTAGAGATGGCCGATCGACGCCCTCATGTGGTCATCGTGGTGGTCAATCTGCCGGCCGAGCGGGATCGCCGGGTGATCCGGGAGTGCCAGGCCCTGGAGGCAGCCGGCTACCGGGCCTCGGTGATCTGCCCACGCGGCCCGAGGCCGCTGACGGTGCTGCCGGGCACCACGGCCACCACGATCCTCTCGTTTCCCCAGCCGCTGGCCGGAAAGGGCGTACTCTCCTTCGCCGCCGAGTTCGCCTGGGCACTGATCGCCGTGACCGCCCGGCTGCTCGGCCTGATGCTCCGTACCCGGGTGGACGCCGTGCAGGCGTGCAACCCGCCGGACGTCTTCTGGGTGGTCGGGCTGCTGATGCGGGCCCTGGGCCGGCCGTTCGTCTTCGACCACCACGATCTCAGCCCGGAACTGTACGAGTGCAAGGCCGGCGAGCCCCGAACGAGTGTGCTGTGGATGCTCCGGCTGTTCGAACGGCTCTCCTGGCGCTGCGCCACCGCCGTGGTCGCGACCAACGAGTCGTTCCGCGAGCTGGCGATGAACCGGGGCGGATGTCACCCGGACAAGGTGGTGGTGGTCCGCAACGGCCCGGCGCTCGCCGAGGTCCACCGGGACCGGCCCTCCCCGGCGGAACCGCTGGCCGACACCGGCAACGGCAACGCCTCCGGCAACAGCAACGGTTCCGGCAACAGCAGCGGCAACGGCTCCGACAACCGCAACGGCAACGGCAACGGCTCCGGCGACCCGCGACAGAAGGTCGTCTACGTCGGCGTGATCAACCCGCAGGACAACGTCGAGGCCGCCGTACTGGCCGCCGAGCGGTTGGTGGGGCTGCGCGGCACCGACGACTGGGAGCTGGTGGTCGCCGGGGACGGCGAGAGCATGTCGGAGCTGCGCCGGCTGGCCATCCAGCGGGGGATCGAGGACGTCGTACGGTTCACCGGCTGGCTGGAGGCCGACGAGGTCGACGAGTTGCTCTGCTCGGCGTCGATCGCGATCCAGCCGGACCTGCCGAGCCGGATGGCCGAGATGTACACCATGGCCAAGACCGTGGAGTACGTGGCCCGGGGCGTACCGGTCGTCGCCGTGGACCTGCTGGAGACCCGGCGTACCGCCGACTCGGCCGCGAGCTACGTGTTGACCGGCAGCCCGGACGAGTTCGCCAAGGCCATCGACCAGTTGCTCAGCGACGAGCATGCCAGGGCGGCGATGAGCGTCACGGGTCGACAGCGCTTCATCGATGAGCTCGCCTGGGATCACCAGGTGAAGTCGTACATCCGACTGTGGGATCGATTGCTCCGCCCGTCGCCGAACGGCTACAACCAAGTTTCATCGGGTAACGGGGCCGATGCCGCGCGCCTGCCAATCTGACGCATTTCCTCAGCATTTCCGCGCATCCGAAGGGGCCGTCCGATGGACCTTCTCGACCTGCTGAAGCTCATGTTTCGGCGGTGGTACGTCTCGGCCCCGGTCGTCGTCGTGACGCTCGGTGCGGCGCTCGCCTTCGGCCTGGCGATCCAGCCGGAGTACAAGACCGAGGTCGCCATCCTGCTCGTGCCGCCGACCACCTCGGCCGCGGCTCCGGAGCCCGACGCCACCCCGCGCCCGGGAAACCCCTGGCTGCGGATCGGTGAGAACGCGATGGCCCAGGCGGTGCAGATCTCGATCTCGGCGCACGACGCCCGTACGAAGATCGCCACGGCCGGCGGTGATCCCGACTACGAGGTCGGGCTGGTCACCCGCAGCTCGATCCTGACCGTCGCCGTCGTGGCGGCGGACGAGGAGAGCGCCCGGAAGACCGTGCAGGCGGTGACCCAGTTGATCCACGACGAGGTCGCCGGGCAGCAGGCACAGTACGAGCCGAATCCGGGCGAACAGATCACCACCGAGGTGCTCGATCCCGGCCTGAACATCGTGCAGTCCCGGTCCAACGTGCTGCGGGCGCAGGTAGTGATCGCGGCCATCGGCGCGCTGCTGGCCGCCGTGTCGGCCGTCGTCTACGACGCGGTGGCCCGGCGCCGCGCCACCGCCCGGCTCGGGCAGCGGCGGGACGGCCGCGCCCCGGTGGCCTGGAACGGGAACGCCGGCCAGGCGATGGTCGGTGCGCCACGTCCCGCGGCGACCCCCACCGTGGCCCCGGCGCCCGCCGCCCGGTCGGCACCACCGGCCGGAGGAGCCGCCCGGGACGCCACCCAGCCCCTGTCGATGAGCGCCGCCCGCGCCAGGGCCGGATTCGGCCCGCCCGATCGGCACGGGGCGCACTCCGTCGGCGACGAGGGCACCGGGCCCGAGCCGGAGCAGCACGACGGTGGGCCTCCGGGCAACGACCGGAACGCCGGCCACACCGCCAACGGGCACGGCGGGCCGCACACCGCCGAGGATCGGGGCCCGGGCCGGACCGTCGAGCGGGCGGGTCCCGGCGGCCCGGCCCGGCCGGAACTCCGGCCCGGCCCGCATTCCGACGAGACCATCCTGCTGACCACCGTCCGCAACCCCGCCGACGATTCGTCCCAATGATCACCGGGAACCCCACGAGCGCCGGCTGACGGCGCACGGACGAGACGAGCGACGTGCCGACCTACCTATCCGCGCGGCGGTCCGACACGGTGTACGACGGCATCGCCCCCGCCGTACGCCACTTCCCGGATGCGACGGCCGCGGTCATCGCGTCGATCATGCTCGCCTACCTGCTCCCCTTCCGGCTGGTCTTTCCGCCGCTCAGTGACCTGGGCAAGCCGGGGCTGATGGTGGGGTTCGGGCTGCTGGTCTGGTGGGCGCTGAGTCGGCTGCACCCCACCCTGCTCACCCGGGGACAGCAGCCGATGCGCTGGGCGATGGCGATCTACCTGGTCAGCCTCTTCCTGTCGTACGTCGCCGGGCAGGGTCGGGGCATGCCACCGCTGGAGGCGAACGGCGCCGAACGGACCCTGCTGATGGCGCTGGCCGGTGCCGGGATCCTGCTCGCCGCGGCGGACGGGGTACTGACCCGGGAACGCGTCGACAAGGTGCTCCGGTGGTTCTGCTGGGGCTGCTCGTTCATGGCCTTCGTCGCGCTGACCCAGTTCATGTTCCGGATCGACCTGACGACGTACATGAAGCTGCCCCCGTTGCTGACCTTCCACAAGGAGGTCGTCGGGTTCCGCGACCGGGGCGGGGACGGGCTGGTCCGGGTCGCCGGCACCGCCGGGCACTACATCGAGTTCAGCGTGCTGATGGTGATCGGGCTGGTGGTGGCGATCCACTTCGCCCGGTTCTCGACGACCCGGCGGGACCGACAGATCTACGGGGCGCTGGCGATGTTCCAGGCCGGGGTCATCCCGATCTCGCTGTCCCGGACCGGCGTACTCGCCCTGGGCGCCGCCATCCTGTTGTTCATCCTGGTCTGGCCGCTGCGTACCACCTTCAACGTGCTGGTGGTCGGCTGCTTTCTCACCGCGTTGATCCAGGTCGTCCGCCCGGGTCTGCTGGCCGCGATCAAGTCGCTGCTGCTGGCCGGGGAGAACGATCCGAGCGTGCAGGCCCGGGTGGAGGACTACGACTACGTCACGCCGTTCATCCAGGAACGTCCGTGGCTGGGGCGTGGCATCGGCACCTTCCTGCCCGAGCTGTACCAGCTCCTCGACAACCAGTGGCTGACCACCCTGGTCCAGGGCGGCATCATCGGGGTGGTCGGGCTCGCCGCCTTCTTCCTCTCCGGTGTCGTGGTCGCGGGGCGGATCCGCCGGTTCGCCCCGACGGAGCGGGACCGGGACCTCGCGTCGGTGCTCGCGGTGGCGATCGGTGTCGCCGGGGTCTCCGGCTTCACCTTCGACTCGATGTACTTCACGACGTTCTTCATCACGGTGCACGTCCTGCTCGGCCTGACCGGGGCGCTGTGGCGGCTCACCAGGGCGGAACGCACCAACCGGATCGAGTCGGGCCGGCCTGGCCGGCCGACCGACGAATCCGGGCGGGCCATGGCGGAGACGTCATGACGGGGCGGAGACGTCGTGACCGGGGCGGAGACGTCGTGACCGGGGCGGAGACGTCGTGACGGGGCGGAGCGAGGCGGCGTCATCGTGACCGGGCGGAGCGGGAGGACGGCATGACCGAGCGGAGGTGGACGGTCGGATGACCGGCGACGGCGGCATCGACATCCTCATGATCACGTACGACCGACCGGAGTACGTCCGGTTGTCGCTGCCCCACCTGCTCCGTACCTGCCCTGCGGAGGCGAGGGTCTGGCTCTGGCACAACGGCACCGACCAGCCGACCCTGGACGCGGTCGAGGAGTTCCGCCAGCACCCACGGGTGCACCGGTTCCGGCACAGCCCGACCAACGCGGGACTGACCGAGCCCACCAACTGGCTGTGGCAGCTCGCGACCGGGAGTTACCTGAGCAAGGTGGACGACGACTGCCTGCCCGATCCGGACTGGCTGAGGATCCTGCGCCGGGCGCACCGGGACGTACCGGAGTTCGGTGTGATCGGCACCTGGCGCTTTCCCGACGAGGACGTCGACGACGACCTGGTCACGGCCAAGCTGGCCGACTATTCCGGCGGACACCGCCTGTTCCGAAACCACTGGGTGCAGGGCAGCGGGTACCTGCTCCGGCGCGAGACCCTGGACCAGGTCGGTCCGCTCACCGGAGGGGAGACCTTCACCGCCTGGTGCCTGCGCGCGGCCCGGCTCGGCTGGGTGAACGGCTGGTACCACCCGTTCCTGCCCGAGGACCACATGGACGACCCGCGCAGCCCGCACACCATCTACCGCACCGACGCGGACTTCATGGCCCGCCGGCCGCTCTCGGCCCGCCGTACCGGGGTGACCACCGTCGCGGAGTGGACGGCCCAGATGCGGCACTCGGCCCGGGTGGTCCAGGCGGCCCCGTTGGACCTGCGGGAATATCAGGGCTGGCGGCTGCGCCGACGCAACGCCACCCGGCGGATCCGGCTCGCGTTGACCGGGCGGGCACCGTGGTGACCAGCGTGGTCGTCGCCGCGCACAACGAGGCGGCGCTGCTCGGCCGGACCCTGCGGACGCTGTTGGCCGACGCCGAACCGGGCGAGTTCGAGGTGGTCGTGGTGGCCAACGGCTGTACCGACACGACCGCGGAGGTGGCCGGCTCGGTGCCCGGGGTCACCGTGCTGGAACTGGCCGCGCCGTCGAAGCCGGCCGCGCTCAACGCGGGTGACCGGGCGGCGCGGGGCTTTCCCCGGATCTACCTCGACGCCGACATCGAGCTGAGCACGACCGGCGCCCGCGCCCTCGCCGCCGCGCTCTCCGGGCCGGGTGTGCTGGCCGCCGCGCCGCGCCGCCGGCTGGACACCACCGGACGTCCCCTGCTGGTACGCGCCTACTACGCGATCAACGGCCGGCACCCGGCCTACCGCAACGCCCTGTTCGGTCGGGGTGCCATCGCGCTCGCCGAGGCGGGCCGGCGGCGGTTCGGGCCGTTCCCGGACGTCATCGCCGACGATCTCTTCCTCGACTCGCTCTTCGGGGAAGCCGAGAAACGGGAGGTGACCGAGGTGTCGACGCTGGTGGCCACGCCACGGCGGACCGCCGACCTGCTGCGCCGACTCGGCCGGGTCCGGGCCGGCAACGCCACCCTGCGCGCCACCGACGAGCAGGTCCGGCGGGCCCGCCGGACGTCCTGGCTGGTCGACGTCGTGCTGCCCCGGCCGTGGCTGATCCCCGCCGGGATCTGTTACGCCGCACTGACCGTACTGGCCGCGACGGCGGCCCGGCGGCCGGCCGCCCGTGGCCAGTGGGGACGGGACGAGTCCAGCCGGACGACGGGAGTGGCGCCGTGAATCCGGTGGTGAGCGTGGTCGTGGTGTCCTACGAGACCCGCGAGTTGATCCTGACCGCCCTGGCCACCCTGCGGAAGGCCTGCCCGGCCGAGCCGTACGAGGTGATCGTGGTCGACAACGCCTCGAAGGACGGCTCGGCGGCGGCGGTGGCGGCGGAGTTTCCGGAGGCCCGGGTCGTCCGGCTGGCCGACAACGTCGGCTTCGGCCGGGCCGTCAACGTCGGCGCGGCCCAGGCCCGGGGCGACTGGCTGCTGTTGCTGAACCCGGACACCGAGCCGGTCGGCAACGTCATCGGGGAGTTGCTGGAGTTCACCCGCGCCCATCCGGGTCACGGCATCTACGCCGGTCGTACCCTCGGGGTCGATGGCACCGACGACGGCCACTCGGTGTTCGGGCCGCCCTCGCTGTGGACCTTTACCTGCTTCGCCACCGGGTTGTCCAAGCTGTTTCCCCGGTCGCGGGTGTTCAACCGGGAGGCGCTGCCCTGGTTGGACCGGTCGACGCCGGTACGGGTGCCCGCCGCGTCCGGCTGCCTGCTGCTGGTCCGGCGCTCGCTCTTCGCCCAGCTCGACGGCTTCACCCCGGACTACTTCATGTACAACGAGGATCTCGACCTCTGCCTGCGGGCCACCGCGATCGGCGCCAGTCCGATGCTGGTGCCGACGGCCCGGGTGGTGCATGTGGGCGGTGCCGCGTCGACCAGTGCCGGCAAGCGGGTCATGCTGCTGCGGGGTCAGGTGACCTTCCTCCGGCTGCGCTGGTCCCGGTCCCGGGCGGCGGCGGGTCGGGCGCTGCTGCTGATCGGCATCGCGATCCGCGCTGTGGCCGCCCGGCTGAGCGGCCGGGCCGGCTACTGGCGGGAGGTGTGGCGGCAACGGCACGCCTGGCTGACCGGCTGGCCTCCGGCTGCCGAACTCGCCCCGGTGCAGGTCACCGAGCCGGTCCCACCGCCCGGCGGCCAGCCCGCCGCACCGCTGTGAACGGAGTCCGACCCACCGCATCGTAAAGAGCAGGTGGCGCGGTGGTCAGCCCGCGTCGGCGGGCCCGCCCGGGGTCGATCCAGGCGTCGGCAGGTCTGCGAAGGCAGCCACCGTCCGATCGGCGTACGCGCTGGCGTCGCCGGTCTCCATCGGACCGTCCCAGGTGGACGGCAGCGGTACCGGCGCTGCCGGATTGACCCGCCGGACCACCTCGTCGAGTACGGTCTCGGCGTCGCCGACCCAGAGGTGCTTGGCATCGGGTACCCCGACCACCTCTGCCTGCGGCACGGCCGCGAACCGGCGGCGGGCCTCGTCGGGCCGAAGGTAGTCGTCGAACTCGGGTACCAGCGCGGTCAGTGGCTTGCCGGACTCGGCCCACCGGGCCAGGTCGTCATCGGACGTGGTGCGAAGCGGCGGGGAGAGCAGGATCGCCCCGACGATTCCTGGATCGCAGCCGTGCCGCAGCGTCAGGTCGGTGCCGAAGGACCAGCCGAGCAGCCAGATGTTCGGCAGTTCGGCGAACTCGACGTACTCGATGGCCGCCGCCACGTCGAACCGTTCGGCGTTGCCGGCGTCGAAGGTCCCCTCGCTGGTGCCGCGCACGCTGCTGGTGCCCCTGGTGTTGAACCGCAGCACCGCGAGGTCGGCCAGCGCGGGCAGCCGCCAGGCCGCCTTGCGGAACACGTGGCTGTCCATCATCCCGCCGTGGGTGGGCAATGGGTGCAGGCAGACCAGGGTGGCTACCGGGTCCCGGTCGGCCGGCAGCGCCAGCTCGCCAACCAGGCGCAGGCCGTCGGCGGTGTGCAGCTCGATGTCCTCGCGGCGACCGGGCAGGATGCTGGAGGCGCGGATGGCGGGGCTCACCGGTCCAGTCTTCCCTGGAACGGCGGATCTTGTTGGCCGGGCCGGGGACACCGTGACGAAGATCCCTGAATGGCGTGCCGTCGGGACCTCCGGCCCGCCGGCAGGAAGATGTCCCGGCCAACCAGGTTCACCGGGACAATCGGGCATATCTGGCAGATAACTCGCTGAGATGTCAGCCGTAGCGGGGTGCGTTGCGCGAACGCTCCACCGCCGGGCCGCGCCGGTCACGGGCCCGCCAGCAGCCGGTGTGCCAGTGCCGACGATCCGTCAGATCCCCCCGGCCGTCGGCGGGCCAGGCCACCAGGTGGGCCACCCCCGGGCGGATCTCGTGCGCACAGCCGGGGCAGCGGTACGTCTTGGTCGCCGCGCCGCCCGGGATGGCCCGTACCTGCCACTCCCCGTCCCGCCAGCTCTGCACGGATTCGACGCCACGACGCACCCGGTCGCCATCCACTGGGGCGGCGTCGTCGGGGCGCGGGCGGTTGCGACGCGGACTCACGTCAGCAAGGGTACGGGCGGCTCCGCATCCGGCGCCGGAGCAGTAGCCAGCCCAGCAGCAGCACGAGGACGAGTGCCACTCCGGACCCGATCAGGCGCACCGGCAGGATGACGATCGTGGCCGTCGCCTCCCGGGTCACCCCGTCCGGGCCGGCCGCCGCGACGGTGACCCGGCAGACGCAGAACAGCGGAGGATCGGCCCACCGGGTGCTGATCTCTCGGTCGGCGCCCCGTAACAGGGTGAAATCGGGAAACGGGACAGTTTCCCCCGCAACCTGGGCCTGAAGCCTGCCGTCCCCGACGAACTCGCGGCGCACGGTGCCCGCATTGCGTACCGTCGCCGTGAGGGCGAGCGGACCGTTCACGGCGAAACCCGGCGCGCGAAGGCCGGTGACGTCGACCGACTCGACGGCCTGGCCGGGCACCGTGACGTACACCGGTGCGCCGACGCTCCGACGCACGCCGACGCCGGCCCCACCGGGCCGGGGCGGCACCGAGAAGATCATCGCGACCTGGTGCTCGCCGGGTTCGGCAGTGGCCGGCAGGGCGATGTGCAGGCTCACCTGCCGGGCCGCTCCGCCTTCCAGCCGGAAACTGTCCGGCCGCGCGGTGACCCACTCGACGGCCGAGTGGGGCGCGTCGGGCCGGAACCGGAGTTCTCCGTCGCGTCCGGCCGTGAAGCTCGCCTTTCGGACGAGGATGTCGATCGGGGCCCGACCATGGTTGGTAACCGTGAACTGCCTCGGCCGTTCGATCTGGTCCGCTGGCACGATCACCCGGGTCGGGCTGACCGTCAGCGCGAAGTCCGAAGGCTCCGACGGTTGGCCTGACGCCGGGGCGGCCGATGCCAGCGTGAGCATGACCGGGAGGACGATCCGCGCCACCCTGGTGCGCATCAGTCGACGCTGAGCGCGCTGGCGACGGGCTCGGCCGGGTCGGAGCGGGGCGCGGGCACCTCCCGGTGCTCCAGCCGGCGCCGGCGCCGACGCCGGGCGATGACGACGATCGCGGCCAGCCCGCCGACGACGGCCAGTGCCCCTGCGGCGATGCCATACCAGATTCCGTCGGAGCCGGACCGGTCGACGCGGGTGACGGCGGCACCCGCCGGGAGGAGGTCGGAGTGCGTCGCGCAGACCAGCGGCTTGGCGCCCCCCTTCACGGTTGCGCAGGCCACGGTGGCCAGTCGAAGCACCTCGTCGGGGGTCTGGCCGACCCGGGCGACGGTGGTGAGGGTGGATTCCTTGCCCGCCTTCAGGTTGACCGACCAGGTGACGCTGCCGGCGCGGGCGGTACCGTCCCGGTCGGCGGAGACGAGGGTCAGGCCGGCGGGCAGGCTCTGGGAGATCTGGAGCGATCTGGTCTCGGTGGTGCCGAGATTGCGGACCCTGACCTTGTACGTCAGTTCGTCGCCCGCCGCGACGGCGGTCCGGCCGTTGTCCACCGCGATGCTGAGCAGTGGCTGTTTCGCGTCGGCCGTCGCCGAAGGTTTCGGTGCCACCTCACCTTTGGGCGGCGACATTGCGGCTACCGGCGCCGCGATCGCCCAGGCGACGAGCGCGGTCGCAAGGACAGCGATGCTTGGCATGATGCTCCTTATGACGGCTACTGGGTGATTGCCACGTACTCCAACGTCGCGGAGTACGAGTCGGCAACGGTGGACATTGGAATGACGGCCTGGTAGTCGCTGCTGATCGCGTCTCCTCCGGGCGCGGATGGCGTCGACTGACGGTGCACGATGACCGGGGTCACCGCCGACAGGGGCTGGAAGACCTGGGTGCCGCTCCCCCGTACCCGTAGGTTCTCGATCGGAATGGTGTAGGGGTTGTCGGGATCGGCCGGCACGAAAGCGGGCACCAGCGCCTGGACCGCCACCACATAGCCGGTAGGGCTGTTCGTGGTGACCGTCATGGTGACCGCGTCTTCCACGACGATCACGGAGTCGGGATGAACCCCGATGGCGAATCCGGGTATCAGCGAGGTCAGGGTGAGGAACTGCCCCACCACGGAGGTCTCGGTGACACACCGCAGATCGTCGTTGCCGGCCGGGCAGTTGTTGCCGAGCACGCTGGAGCTGACGCTGTTGACAACCAACCCGTCGCCGGTGACGGGTTGGTTGACGGTGACGGTGTAGACGATCGCGGCGGTCGCGCCGACGACCAGGTCGCCGGTCCAGGTCAGGTTGGACGCGGCGTAGCTCACCGTGCCGGTGGTGGTCGTGGCGTCGGCGTTGTAACTGGCGTCGTCGAGCACCCCGGCGAGCGAGTCGGTCACCGTGGCGCCGGTGTACGGCGTCTGGCCGGCGTTCGTGATCAGGACGCTGTACTGGACGACCCCGCCGGCCACCACCTCGGCGGTGTTGGCGGTCTTGGTGATGATCAGCTCCGGGACGAGGACGTTGACCGTCACCTCGCACGCCGGGCCACCGGGGCAGTTGGCGCCCACGGTGTCGGAGGTGACGGTGTTGACGAGGGTCGTGTCGCCGGATGCCGGGAAGTCGACCGTGACCGAGTAGGTGATGACAGCCGTGACCCCGACCGGTAGGTCTCCGGTCCAGGTCAGCACCGGGGCGTCGTAGCTGACCGTACCGACGGTCGCCTCGGCGTCGTCGTTGAAGTCGGCTTCGTCCAGGACCTCGCTGAGCAGGTCGTCGAACGTCGCCCCGGTGTACGGCGTCTGCCCGGTGTTGGCCACCGTGACCGTGTAGGTGACCTGGTCCCCGACCGCGGCCGTGACGGTGTCGGCGGTCTTGGCGATGCTCAGCCCGGGAATGAGGATCGCCACCGTGGCGGCGCAACGCGGATCGGTGCCGCCCACCGGGCAGTTGCTGCCCTGGGCGGCGGAGGTGACGACGTTGTTGAGAATCCGTCCACCGGTCTGCGCACCGTTGACCGTCACGGTGTAGGAGATCTCGACGGCGGCACCGACCGGCAGGTCACCGCGCCAGACCAGGTTGGGTGCCGTGTACAGCAGCGTGCCGGTGGCGGCGGTGGCGTCGGCGTTGTAGGTGGCGTTCGCGAGCAGCCCACTGAGCGAGTCGGTGACGGTGGTGTCGACGTACGGCGTCTCGCCGGTGTTCGTCGCGGTGACGGTGTAGGTGACGGTGTCGCCCGGGGTGGTGTTCGGACTGTCGGCGGTCTTCACGATGGTGAGCCCGGGAACGAGCACGTTGACGGTCAACGTGCAGGCCGGTCCCGGCGAGGCGGGCGGGCAGTTGCTGCCCGGTGCGGTGGTGGTGACGGTGTTGGTGATGACCCGGTCGCCGAGGTCCGGATTGTTGACGGTCACCGTGCCGGTGATGGTGACGACTCCGCCGACCGGGATGTCACCGGTCCAGGTCACGTTGGGGCCGACCACGCTGAGGGTGCCGGAGCTGGCGACCTGGTCGCCGTTGGGCCGCGCGTCGTCGATGATGCCCAGCAGGCTGCTGTTGATCTGGATTCCGGTGTAGGCGGTCGGGCCGATATTGGTGATGGTGCCGGTACGCCGGATCACCTGCCCCGGGACGGCGGTGGTCACGTCGGCCACGTTGGTGATCGAGAGCGCCGGGATGAGCACGGTGACGGTGACGGCACAGGCCGGGTCCGTGCCGGCGGGTGGGCAGTTGCCGCCCACGGTGGTGGAGCTGACCGCGTTGGTCAGGATCTGGTCGCCGGTGGCGGGACTGTCGATCGCGACCGAATAGGTGATCACGGCCGAGGCGCCCACCTCGAGGTCTCCGGTCCAGGTCAGCACCGGATCGGTGTACGACACGACGCCCACGGTCGCGGCGGCCGTCTGGTAGCTGGCGTCGTCGAGTACCTCGGTGAGGTCGTCGGTCAGGCTGGCCCCGGTGTACGGGGTCTGACCGCTGTTGGTGACGGTGATGGTGTACCCGAGGGTGCTGCCCGGCGTGGTGGTGGCCGAGTCGGCATGCTTCGCGATGCTCAGTGCCGGCAGCAGCACGCTGACGGTCGCCGCACAGTCGGGGTCGCTGCCACCGGCCGGGCAGTTGCTGCCCGGCGTGCTGGAGGTGACGACGTTACTGAGGACCCGACCGCCGGTCTGCGGATCGTCGGCGGTGACCGTGTAGCTGATGGTGGCCGTCGCCCCGATCGCCAGGTCACCGGTCCAGGTGATCACCGGGTCGGCGTAGGAGACCACGCCGACATCGGCATCGGCGTCACCGTTGTAGGTCGCGTCCAGCAGCAGGCCGGCGAGGCTGTCGGCGACGGTGGCGCCGGTGTACGGGGTCTCGCCGGTGTTGGTGACCGTGATCGTGTAGCCGACGGTGCCGCCCGGCACCACGGTGGCGGTGTCCGCGGTCTTGAGCACCGCCAGGGCCGGGACGAGGACGGTGACCGTGGCGGTGCACGCCGGATCGGTACCGCCCGCCGGGCAGTTGTTACCGGGTACGGCCGAACTGACCACCGAGGTCATGATCCTGTTACCGGTAACCGGATTGTTCACCGTGAACGATCCGGTGACGACGAGAACCTCGCCGACCCCGAGGTTGCCGGTCCAGCGGATCGAGGCGATGCCCGGGATGAGGGCCAGGGTGCCCACGCTGGCCGTGGCATCGCCGTTGTAGGTGCCGTCGTCGACTGCCCCGGCGAAGCTGGCGTCGATGACGATGTCGGTGTACGGCGTCGCGCCGGTGTTCTCCACCCGGGTGCTGAACTGGATCTGCGCCCCCGGCACCGTGGTGGGGGCGTTGGCCGAGTTCGCGATGGTCAGTTCCGACACCGTCACGACGGCCGTACAGGCGGGGTTGGTGTTGCCGGCGGCACAGGTGTTGCCGGCGGCCGTGGAGCTGACCGTGCTGGTCAGGAGGTGGTTGCCCGCGTCCGGGGTGTTGACGGTGACCGAGTAGGTGATCGTCGCCGATGATCCGGGCGCGAGGGATCCCGTCCAGACCAGGTCCGTGCCGGTCAGCACGACGACGCCGACACTCGGGGTCGCGTCGCCGTTGTAGGTCGCGTCGTCCAGGAGGCCGGCCAGCGCGTTCGTCACGGCGACACCGGACTGTGCGGTCTGCCCGGTGTTGACCATGTTGACGGTGTAGGTCACCGTGCCGCCGGCGGTCGTGCTGACGGCGCCGGCGGTGATGCCGATGCTCAGGGCCGGCGTGAGTACGGCCACCGTCAGACCGCAGCCGGGGTTGGGACTGGCCGGCGGGCAACTGTTGCCGACCTCGGCCGACGAGACCCGGTTCGCCAGCAACTTGTCGCCCGGGTCCGGCGTCAGCACGGTCATCGGGTAGGTGATGACGGCGCTCGCCCCCACCCCGAGGTCCCCGGTCCAGGTCAGCGTCGACGCCCCGAAGGACAGCGAGCCGGTCGTGGCGGTGGCGGTTCCGTCGACATAGGTCGCGTCGTCCAGCGCACCGGCCATGTCGTCGGCGACCACCGCTCCCAGGTACGGCGCGGTGCCGGTGTTGCTGATCGTGATGGTGTAGTTGACCGTGCCGCCAGGGACCGTGGTCGGCCTGTCGGCGGTCTTGACGATGCTCATCGCCGGTAGCAGGACGTCCACGCTCGCGGTACACCGTGGATCGGTTCCGCCGGTCGGGCAGTTGTTGCCCGGGATCGTCGAGCTGGCCGTGCTGGAGAGCACCTTGTTTCCCGGATCCGGGTTCTTCACCCGGAAGTCGCTGGCGACCGTGATCGTCGCGCCCACCGGAATGTCCCCGGTCCAGACCAGACCGGCGGGGGTGATCGCGATGGTTCCCGAGGAGACCTCGTCGTGGATGGGGTCGGCGTCGTCGATCATGTCGCTGCCGCCGAACGCGACACTGACCCCGAAGAACGGGGTACTGCCGCCGTTGACCATGGTGGTCGTGAAGCGGACCACGCCACCGGGGGTGACATTGGCGCGGTCGGCGGTGTTGGCGATGGTCAGTGCCGAAACGGTCACCGTCGCGGTGCACCGCAGATCTGTGCTCTCGTCGGAGCAGTTGCTGTCCAGGGAGCCGGATTCCACGGTGTTGACCAGCACGGCGTTACCGGCGAGGGCGTCCACCGTCACGCTGTAGGTGAGCACGACCGAACCGTTCGCCGGGAGGTCACCCGTCCACTCCAGCAGCGGCTCGTCGTAGCTGAAGGTGCCACCGCCGTTCGACGAGGCGTCGTTGTTGTAGCTGGCATCGCTGAGGACGTCGGCCAGATCGTCGTTGAGTTCCGCGCCCAGGTACGGGATGCCGCCGGAGTTCTCGACGACGATCGTGTACGTCACCACCGAGCCGGCGACGGTGGACGCCACATCAGCGGTCTTGGTGTACGAGAGCGTGGTTTCACCGACGACCGCGACGGTGACGACGCACCGGGGGTCGGTGCCGCCCACCGGACAGTTGTTGAGGGCGGCGCCCGAGGTGATCGTGCTGACCAGTGACGAGTCTCCCTCGACGGGGTTGTCAATGGTCACGGTGAAGACGAGCGTGACGGTCGCGCCGACCGCCAGGTCGCCGCTCCAGGTGAGCACCGGCGCGGTGTAGCTCGCCGTGCCACCGCCGGTGACCACCGTGTCGTCGTTGAACGTCGCGTCGTCGATGACCTCGCTGAGATCGTCCGCGACGCTGATCGCGGTGTAGTCGAGCTGGCCGGAGTTGGTGATGGTCACCGTGTAGGTCAGGGTGCTGCCCGGCGTCACCGCCGTTGAGTCGGCCGTGGAGACGATGGTCAACCCGGGTGTCAGGACCGCCACGGTGGAGGTGCAGCCGACCGCCTGACCCGCCGCCGAGCAGGAACTACCGACCGCGGTGGAGCTGACCGTACTGATCATGGTCTTGTCGCCGGGATCGGGGTCCCGGACGGTGACGGTGTAGTCGATCGTCGCCACCGCGCCGACCGCCAGGCTGCCGGTCCAGGTCAGCGTGGTGCCGGCGAAGCCGACCGAACCGGCGCTGGCCACCGCGTCGGCGTTGTAGGTCGCGTCGTCCAACACCCCCGCCAGCTCGTTGGTGACGCTGATGGCCGAGTACGGCGACGTCCCCGAGTTGGTCATCGTCACGGTGTAGCCGACGATCTGACCGGGGGCGGCGGCCGAGGTGTCCGCGACGGTGGTGATGCCGAGTCCCGGGATAAGCACCGCGACGCTGATCGAGCACTGCGGGTCCGCGCTGCCGGATGGGCAGTTGTTGCCCGGCACCGTCGAAACCGACGAGCCCGTGAGCAGGCCGTCACCTGTGTACGGATCGACAACGGTGACGCTGCCGCTCAGGTTGACCGTCCCGCCGACGGGGATGTCACCAGTCCAGAGCGAGCCGGTGGATCCGATGGTCAGGATGCCCGACGACGCGGTCTGGTCCCCGTTTCCGATGACCTCGTCGATCATTTCCGACCCATCGAAGGCCACGCTGATGCCGGTGTAGGGGACCTGACCAGTGTTGGTGTAGGTCGTGTCGAACCGGAGCACGCCACCCGGCGTCACCGTGGCCGCGTCCGCCGTGGTGACGATCTCCAGCCTGGCCACCGGCACGGCTACCACGCACCGGGTGTCGCTGCCGCCGGCCGGACAGTTGCTGCCGGCGGCTGCCGAGACGACCTGGTTGGTCAGGATCAGGTCGCCCCCGACCGGGTCGTCCACCGTCACCGAATAGGTGATCGTCACCGTGGCCCCGAGCGCCAACGGACCGGTCCAGCTCAGGTTGGGGCTGGTGAAGCTGGCCGAGCCGGCGGAGGCCGACACGTCGTTGTTGTAGGTGGCGTCGTCGAGCACCCCGGCGAGCGCGTCGGTGACACTCAAACTCGGATACGCGGTCTGGCCGGAGTTGGTGATGGTGACGGTGTAGCCGACCACGGCGCCCGGCGCCGTGCTGGCGACGCCGGACGTCACCGCGATCACCAGGCCCGGCACCAGGACCTGGACCGTCGCCGAGCAACGCGGGTCGGTTCCGCCGGCCGGACAGTTGTTGCCGGGGGTGGTGGAGACCACGGTGTTGCTCAACAACTTGTCGCCGGGGTCCGGGTTCAGAATCGTCATCGAGTAGGTGACCGACACGGTGGCGCCGACGGCCAGGTTACCGACCCAGCTCAGCACCGGAGCCGCATACGACACGCTGCCGGCCGATGCGACCGCGTCGTTGTTGTAGGTGGCGTCGTTCAGCGCATTGGCCAGGGAGTCGGTGAAGTTCGCGCCGACGTACGCGGTCTGGCCGCTGTTCGTCACGGTGATCGTGTAGGTCACCGTGCCGCCCGGCGTCGTGGTGGCCGTGTCGGCGGTCTTCTCGATCGCCAGGCCCGGGGTCAGCACCGTGACGGTGGCCGTACACGCCGGGTCGGTCCCGCCGGTCGGGCAGTTGTTGTTGGCCGCCGTCGAGGTGACCGTCGAGGTCAGCAGCTGCGAACCAGGGTTGGGATTCAGCACCGTCACGGAGAACCGGACGGTGGCGGTCGCGCCGGCTGCCAGCGCGCCGGTCCAGGTCAGCACCGAGCTGGCGACGCCGACCGTGCCGCTGTCCGCCGTCGCATCCCCGTTGTAGGTGGCGTCGTCGAGCACATCGGTCAGCGACTCGGTGACGGTCGCCGCCGGATAGGCGCTCTCTCCGGTGTTCGCGATCGTGATCGTGTAACTGACGGTGCCGCCCGGCGTCGTGGTGGACGCGCTCGGGGTGTTGCTGATGGTCAGTCCGGGCAGCAGCACGCCGACCACTGCCGTACACCGGAGGTCGGTGCTGCCCGTCGCACAGTTGGCACCCACCGTCGGGGACACCACAGTGTTGGTCAGCGACCGGTCCCCACTATCGGGAACGGCGACCGTGACCGAGTACGTGATGGTCGCGGTCGCACCCACGGCGAGGTTGCCGGTCCAGGAGAGGGTCGGGCTGCTGTAGCTGACCACTCCGGAGGTGGCGCTGGCGTTGGCGTCGTAGACGGCGTCGTCGAGCACTCCGGCCAGCGAGTCGGTGAAGGTCGCCCCGACGTAGGCCGACTGGCCGGTGTTGGTCACCACGATCTGGTAGGCCACCACGTTCCCGGGCGTCGTGCTCGGCGTGTTCGCCGTCTTGACCAGCGTCAACCCGGGAATGACGATGGTCACCGTCGCGGTGCACCGCGGATCGGTGCTGCCGCCGGCGCAGTTGTTGCCGACGGCTGTGGACGAGACCACGCTGGTCAGGACCCGATCATCACCGGCCGGATCATTCAGTGTCACGCTGAAGGTGATCGTGACCGTGCCACCGACCGCGACGTTTCCAGTCCAGGTCAGCGTCGAACTGGTGAAGCTGAGCACGCCACTGCTGGTGGTCGCATCGCCGTTCCAGACCGCTCCGTCGAGCACCTCCAACAGGGCAGTGGTCACGCTGATTCCGGTGTACGCGGTCTGCCCGGTGTTCGTGACGGTCACCGTGTAACCCACCGTCGAGCCCGGGGTCGCGGTTGACGTACTCGCCACGTTGGTCAGGACCAGTCCCGGCACCAGAACGGTGACCACGGCAGTGCAGCGGACGTCGGTGCCACCGGATGGACAGTTGTTGCCCAGGGTGGTGGAGACCACCGTGTTCGTCATGGTCCGGTTGCCGGGGTCGGGGCTCCGGACGGTCACCGAATAGCTGACGGTCACGCTCGCGCCGACGGCAAGATTGCCGCTCCAGACGAGATTGGGCGAGGTGAAGGAGAGCGTCCCGGCTGTCGCCGTCGCGTCGACGTTGTACGTCGCATCATCCAGCACGCTGGTCAGCGCGTCGGTGAAACCCGCCCCGGTGTACGCCGCCTGACCGGTGTTGGTCACGGTGACGGTGTAACGCACCACGTCACCGGGCGTCGCGGTGGCCGCGTCCGCCGTCTTCACGAAGGCCAGGGCGGCGATCGGCACGGTCGTCGTACACCGGATGTCCAGGCTGCCCGACGCGCAGTTGGTGCCCAACGTCGCGGAGGTGACCGTGTTGGTCAGAAGCTGGTTTCCGGTGACCGTGCCGTTGACGGTGACCGAGTAGGTGATGGTCGCGACCGCGCCGGCGGCGAGATCACCCGTCCAGCTCAGGGTCGAGCCGGCGAACGACACCGCTCCGGAGGTCGTCGTCGCGTCGCCGTTGTAGGCCGCGTCGTCCAGGACAGCAGCGAGCGGATCGGTCAGCGCGACGCCGGTGAACGCCACCGACGAGGTGTTGTTGACCGTGATCGAGTAGTGCACGGTCTGCCCGGCGGCCACGCTGGAGAGGTCAGCGCTCTTCGTCACGATCAGCGGTCCGGCCGCGATCACCAGGTTGACGGCCTCGGTCGCCTCCTGACCGGCGGCGTCGACCACCCGTACGGTGAAGGGGTAAGTGCCTGCCGTGGTCGGTGTGCCGGAGAGCAGCCCGGTGCCGGCGTCGAGGGTCAGCCCCGGCGGCAGACTGCCTACGGAGACCGACCAGACGAACGGCGCGGTGCCCCCGGTGACGGTCAGCGGAACGCTGTAGGGGACGCCCACCTGGCCCGGGGGTGGCGGCGGGAAGCTCAGCGTGGGTGAGGCGGTGATCCCGAGCGCGACCGTCCGGGTGGCGCTCTGCGCGAACGAGTCCACCACCCGAACGGTGAAGGAGTAGTTGCCGGCCAGCGTCGGGGTACCGGAGAGCTGCCCGGTACCCGTGTTGAGGGTCAGACCCGGCGGGAGGCTGCCTGCGGTGATCGACCAGGTGAACGGCGCGGTGCCGCCGGTCACGGTGAGCGGGATGCTGTAGCCGATGCCGACCTGGCCCTGTGGTGGCGCCGGAAAGGTCAGCGTCGGCGCCGGCGCGATGACCACAGTCAGCGCCTGGGTGGCGGACTCGCCGCTGGCGTCGAGCACCTGGACGGTGAACGCGAAGGTTCCCGCGGTGGTCGGGGTGCCGGAAAGTAGCCCGGTGCCGGCGTTGAGGGTCACTCCGGCCGGCAGGGTCCCGGCACTGATCGACCAGACGAACGGCGCGGTGCCGCCGTTGACCGTGAGCGGGACACTGTACGCCGCGCCCACCTCGCCGAGCGGCGGTGCCGGGTTCGACAGCGTGGGCGAGACGTTCGGGATCACCGGCGTGGACTGGGCCGACGGTGATCCGGTCCCACCGGCGTTCGTCGCCGCCACCGTGAAGGTGTACGTGATGCCGGGGGTCAGCCCGGTCACCGTACGGGTGGTTCCGGTGCCGGTGAAGGTCTGCGGCGTCTGCGCCACGCCCCCGACGTACGGGGTGACCACGTACGAGAGGATCGGGCTGCCGCCGTTGCTGGGCGCGGTCCAGGTCAGCGTGGCCGACGAGTCCCCCGCACTCGCCGCGGTGATCGTCGGCGTGCCGGGCAGCACGAACGGCACCACCGCGTTCGAGGCGGGACTGGCCGAACCGGTGCCGATGGCGTTCACCGCCGCGACCGTGAAGGTGTAGGAGGCGCCGACGGTCAGGCCGGTGAGCGTACGGGTGGTGGTGGAGGCGTCGTACGAGATCGGGGTCTGGGCCACCCCGTTCCTGGTGGGCGTGATGATGTAGCCGGTGATCGGGCTGCCGTTGCTCGACGGCGCCGTCCAGCTGACGGTGGCGCTGGACAGGCCGGCGGTCGCGGTGGGGGCCACCGGGGTGGCCGGGCGGTCGGTGTAGACATAGTTGGCGGCGGCGGCGACGCCCCGGGTGACGACGGTGACGGTCACCGTGGCAGCGCTGCCGCGGGCAGGCATCGAGGAGATGGCGAGGGTCCCGTCGCCGTTGACGGTGAAACAACCGGCCGCCGGCCCGGACTGGCACGGCAGCAGCGTCACGGGCGTTCCGGCCCGCTGCTCGGCCGTGGTCCCGATCTCGATGGCGGTGGCGCCGGCGAGGTTGGTGCCCCCCACTGTCACGGGGATGCCTCCGGCGATTGTGCTCGACGCCGGGGTGACGGTGATCCCGCTGGGCGTGGCCGGGACCGTCCCGATGACCGTCGTTGTGGAGATGCCGGGGTTGGCATCGATCGAGGACGCGGTCGCCGTCGAGCCGGTCTGGATGAGGGCGGGGGTCACGCCGGTGCCGGTGACGATGCCGACCACCGTGATCGGGGTCAGGGTGGATCCGTTCGAGAACGGGGCGTTGCTGTTGGTACACGTGATCCGCTGCCCGACCGGTGCCGCGCAGGTCCAACCCGACCCGAACGCGCCGACCGGCACCACCCCGGTCGGTAGCGTCTCGGTCACCGACACCGGGGCGGTCTCGTCGGCCCCGGCGTCCACTCCCGCGACTACCGAATAGGTCACCGGATCACCGGGCTGCGGCGTCGGACCGGTGTAGCTGGTCTGTGTCACGTTCAGGTCCGGCACCGGGTTGAAGGTGACCACCCTGACGTTGTCGACCTCGTGGTTGTCCACGACCGACCCGGTGGAGCCCACCCAGCCGAAGGCGAGCTGGCGCGGCACCCCGTTGCTGTTCAACCAGGTCGCCGAGGGGTACAGACCGGGGGCGACCGCGGGTAGTGGACCTTCCAGGCTTCGCGCGGCCTGGCCGACGGGCGTGAACCGCACCAGATACCGGCCGGCCGCGACCACCAGCCCGGAGGCAGTGGTGAAGGACGACGTCGTCGGGTTGATGACCACCTCGACCGGTACGACCGACGCCGCGCGGGTGGCGGCCCGTAACGGGACCACCGGTGAGGAGGCGTTGGTGGCGGTGCTGTTCAGCCCGCAGTACCCGACCGTGCCCCGGCCCGGTCCCCGGACGACCACCTGGCCGGGGATCCTGGCACCGGACGAGATGAACGGCGGATCGACGCAGCCACTGCCCTGGTACGTGCTGGTGCTGTAGTTCCCGTACACGTCGAACCCGATGCCCAGGTACCCGTTCGCGAGGCCGTTCAGGCTTCTGGTGCCCGAGTACCCCAGGTCGCCACCGGACTGGCCGAGGGGGGCCGGCGCGGTCGGATTGGCGGGGTCGACCGCAGCCAGGGCGAAGGCCATCCCGTCCGCGCCGAAGGTGGCGCTGCCCCACTGGTAGAGGTTGAACGTGACGTCCAGGCCCATCGAGGTGGGGACGCTCGCCGCACCGAAGACACCGCCGGTCTTGCCGGCAGCGGTGTCCGTGAGGCGCAGCTTGCCCGTGCCCTGTGGATCGGTGGCCCCCGCGCAACTGCGCAGCGGCCCCGTGGCGGCGTTGCCCGCTGCGGTCAGGCAGGCGGCGTTCGTCCCGGCCGTCGGGAGGGGCGGGAGGGTCACGGAGCCGAGACCGTCGGGCGTGTTGTTGTGGAAGGGCTGGTCGAACAGGGTCGTGCCGACCGCTGATGCCACGACCGGGTGTAGGACGGCCACCAGCGTCGTCAGCAACGAGACGATGACACCGTGCACGACGCCGCGTCGCCACCTGCGGCGGCCTGCTGACCCAGCTCCCGAGTTCACAAGATCACGTCGGATGATCGCGCCTGGCCAGCGGGCGTCTTGTGCAGCCGTCATCACGGTTTCGATGCCGCTGCGGCGGCGCCCGCACCGAAACCGAACAGAAGTCGCAACAGACACTCCCACCCCTAACATCCCAAACAGGATACGACGGATGAAAGCTCCAGATAGGGCATACGGGATCTAGACGGGCATAACGCTCCATCTACCCACACGAGAAGTGGATCGAACACGCCCCTTGACCTGCGATAACTTCGAAAAGTAGCTGTCGGATCACGGTCAGGATCGGACCGATCTCCCCAAAAAGGTCTAGCGTCCGCAAATAGGGCCAGCGAGATGGCCAGATCCAATCGTCCCTTGGGGGCCGAGATGTGGAACAAGCGATGTGCCGCAGCCGTCGTGCTGATCACCATGGCCTCGGTGGGCGCAGTGGCGCCGGGGGCCCAGGCCGGTTACCGCGGCGACTCGCTGTACGGCGACTACAACGCCGACGGATTCCTCGACACGGCCGTCCTCGGTGTCGTCGAACCCAATCTGTGCTCCACGATCGTCACGTTCGGCGCGGCGCCAGGCGTCTTCGTACCCCCGATCGCCTACACCTATCCGAAGCCCGGCGGCGGCACCGTCTTCACGGACTGCCCCGACATCGGCGTGGCGATCAACCTGGACGCCGACCCGAACGACGAACTCTGGGTCGGTTGGACGCCCGGTCCACCACCCCCGGCGACCTTCAGCCAGGTGGTGCTGCAACCCCCGACGTTCACCCCGGCCGCCACCTATATATCCCAGATCGTCCAGCCCAGCTTCATCGACAAGGGCAGGTTCAGCGCCGGCGGCCGGTACAGCCCCTACCTGGTCGGGACGGGCGGGGTGCAGAACTTCACCACCCTGGACGGCGTCACCTGGCGCCCCGGGCCGATCGACTACTGCTCGGAGGACGCCCCGACCGTCCAACTGGCCGACTGGACCCGCAACGGCACCGACGGCACCCTGGTCGCCTACACCAGAGGCTGCGACGACAACAGCAACGGCGTCGTGCGGATCCGCGAGGACGGCAGCATCCAGCAACTGGAGATCGACCTCACCGGCCGGACAACCTGGACAGCCCGGGTGGTCAACGCCAACGCTGACCGGTTCCCCGACGTGCGGACCACGAACCAGCTCACCGGGGCGGTCTCGACCTTCATCAACGACGCCACCAACGCCCCCGGACTGCTGATCCGGGCCCCGAAGGCGAACACCGACAGCGTCCAACTGGCCGTCAGCCGGGCGATCGCGATCGACGTACTGGCCAACGACTTCGCGACCCGGGACGCCCGAGTGGTCGTCACGGTGCAGCCCCGGTACGGCACCACCCAGGTGCTCTCCGACCGTCGAGTGGTCTACCGGCCGAATCCGACCCACGGCCGCACCGACAGGTTCACCTACCAACTCGTTGATGAGGGCAGGCGGAGCAGCGCGAACGTCACCATCAGATTCCCGGCCTGAAGTCCGCCGGGCCGCTTCGAAACACGAGGAGACGCCATGTGGCGCAAGCGGACAAGCATCGTGATCGTGATGGTGATCGTGGCCGCGATGAGCGGCACCGGGCTGATGGCGCCCTCCCCCGTCCTGGCGGGTGGCCGGGGCGAACCGATCTTCGGTGACGTGAACGGCGACGGCACCGTCGACCGGCTGACGCTCGGCATCGTCCAGCCGGACCTCTGCTCCGTGATCACCGAGTACGGCCGTCCTGGAGGGGGCTATGCGCCCCCGGTGGCCGCGGTCTACCTGCGCCCCGGCGGCAGTGGGCTCGGCACCCGGTGCCCGGAGTTGGGCGTGGCCGTCGACCTGGACACCGACCACCAGCAGGAGCTGGTGGTGGGCTGGTTTCCCGGGCCCCCGCCGACCATCGAATACAACCTGCTGGTCCTGAACAACAACTTCCAGCCGTCGTTCGGCCTCGTGCAGGCACTCTTCTCGCCCTACTTCATCGGCACCGCCGACTTCAACGCTGACGGACGGCAGGACGTCTACACGGTCACCGACCAGGGCCAGGGCATCGAGACCTACCTGAACCTGGGCGACGGCACGCTGGCGGCCGGCCCGGTGCAGTGGTGTGCCCGGCCCGTCGAGTACGCACTGCGGGACTTCGACCTGGACGGCGCGATGGACGTCGTCAGCAGCTACCTCGAGCGCTGCCTGTCGGCCTTCACCAGCGGGGTGGCGGTGGTCCTGGACGACGGCGCGGCCCAGGTGTTGCAGCACGACCCGAACGGCCTGGACACCTGGGTAACCCGGGTGGTAAATGCGAACGGCGACCGGATCCCGGACATCCGTACGGTGTCCCGGTTGACCGGGATCACCGACTACTTCATCGGCACCGCCAGCGGGCGGTTCGTCCTGTCGCCGAAGGCGAACAACGACACCGTCTCGATCACCGGCACCAGGGCGATAACCATCAACGTGAAGGCCAACGACCAGGCGACCAGCCAGGCGGTTGTCACCATCACCGTTCCACCGAGGTACGGGACCGCCCGGGTCATCAGCGGCGGCCGAATCGTCTACACCCCTCGGGCAAACCACGGCCTGACCGACGGGTTCACCTACCAACTGACCGAGGGCACTCGTCGGAGCAGCGCGGTCGTCCGAATCCGGTGGACCGGATAGCCCAACCCGCCGGGGTCAACGAGCCTGAGGAGCGGGCCGTGAAGGGAAGACGTGTCGCTGGAATCGCCGTGGCGGCGGCCGCCGCCACAGCCTGCGTGCTGGTCCTGGGATCGTCGATCGCCCTGGCAGGCAGGCCCGGGGAGCCGATCGTCGCTGATGTGAACGGGGACGGTCTGCCAGACCGGGCCGAGCTCGGCGCCGTCGTGGGAACCGGGACCGCCTGCCGGGTGGTCGTCAGGCTGGGTCTGGCCGGCGGCGGCCTCGGCCAACCGCAGGCGTACAGCTTCCTGTTCCTACCCGCCGCCGAGCCCAACTGCCCGGACATGGGGGTGGGGCTCGACCTCGACGGGGACGGCGCCGACGAGCTCGCGGTGGCCTGGTACGCCGGGCCGCCCACCACGATGACATACACGCTGCTGGTGCTCGACAACTTCCGGGTCGCACGCGGGTTCGACACCATCTACCAGCCCAGCTACATCGGAACCGCCGACTTCAACGGTGACCGGCGGCAGGACATCTACGAGTGGACCGACCAGGGTGAGGGGTTCGCCACCTACCTGAACACCGGCACCGGGCTGCTCGTGCCCGGTCCGGTGCGGTACTGTGCCGGACCGCTCACACCCCACCTCGCCAACTTCAACGGCAACGCGGCGATGGATGTCGTGATCGCGTACATCGAAGGGTGCGGCGGCTACTTCAGCGGCGTGGTCGTGGTGCTCGACGACGGCAGCCAGGTCAACCTGCAGCACGACCTGGACGGCTTGACGAGTTGGACTGTCGACGTAATCGACACCAACCACGACGGGCTTCCCGACGTGACCACCTATAACCAGGTCACCGGCATGATCACCACCTTCATCAGTGTCGGCAACGGGACCTTCGTCAGATCGCCCGTCGCGATCCGGGACTACCCCACCGTCAGCGGGGTCAAGGCGACCGGCATCCAGGTGCTCGCCAACGACTACGCCACCGACCGGGCGAAGGTCACCATCTGGGCACCGCCCCGGTGGGGCACGGTCAAGGTCACCACCAACCGGACCATCATCTACACCCCGAACCCGGTCCATGGCAGGACCGACGTGTTCATCTACCGGCTCACCCAGGACGGCAGAACCAGCAACGCCGCGGTCAGCCTCAAGATCATCGATTGAGCCGGCGGCGCCAGGCCGTACTGCCCGTACCCCCGAAGGAACGCCATGTGGAGAAGACGGATCGCTGCGGTCGCCGCCTCGGCGACGGTTATCGCGACGGGCGCGGTGGCCCCGGCCGCCTGGGCCGACGGGCCAGGAGAGCCGCTGTACGGCTACCTGAACGCCGACACACTGCCCGACCTCGCCTGGCTCGGCACCGCCCCACCGCGCAACTGTGCGGTACGGGTGCGGTTCGGCCGACCCGGCGGCGGCTACCTCGCCCCTCGTGAGTACACCTACCGGGGACCGGGTGGCGGCGGGCCCGGCGCCTGCCCCGACCTGGGGGTGGCCGTGGATCTCGACGACTCGGGAACGGCGGAGTTGGTGTTGGGCTGGTACGCCGGTCATCCCGGGAGGTCCGGCGACGATCTGCTGGTGCTGCGGAACTTCGCCCTGTCGGCCGGTCTCCAGGCCCTCCAGCGGCCCAATTTCCTCGGGCTGGCCGACTTCGACGGCGACCGGCGGCAGGACATCTACGAATGGACCGACCAGGGTGAGGGGTTCGCGACGTACCTCAACGACGGCACCGGGACGTTGCGCCCGGGCCCGGTGAGGTACTGCGCCGGTTCCCTCCAGTACAAGTTGGCCGACTTCGACCTCGACGGGGCGACGGACATGGCCATCGTCTATGTCGACAGGTGCGCCGACGGCGCACACGGCGTGGCGGTGGTGTTCGACGACGGAACGGTGACCGAGCTCCCGGGCGTGCCGGGCGGGGAGTGGAGCTGGACCATCAACGTGCTGGACGCGGACCACAACGGCGTTCCCGACGTGCTCACCTACTACCACCCGACCGGACTACACAACACCTTCCTCGGGGTCGGCGACGGCACGTTCGTCTCGTCACCGCTGGCGGTCCAGGACGCCGTCACGGTCAGCGGCACCGTTCCGACCAGCCTTCCGCTGCTGGCCAACGACTGGGTCAGCCGCCGGGCGAGGCTGAGCATCGTCACCCCGCCCATGTTCGGCACCCTACGGGTGACCGCCGGCCGGTCCGTCGTCTACACCCCGACCAGCGCACCCGGGGTGGCTGACCGGTTCGTCTATCAGGTCACCCAGGACGACCGGAGCAGCAACGCCACGGTCATTGTCAAGATCGCTCCGTGATCCGGTACGCGAACCCGTCGTCCAGACACCCAGTGTCGGATCACAGTCAGCACACATTAGATGACAATCAGTACGATCTACTTTCCAGCAGAGAGCCAGTCAGTCGGGGCGGCTGGCCCGGGCCGAGGAGGCACCATGTGGGGTCGGCGCATCGCCACCGTCGTCGTCGCGCTGACCGTGACGACGATCGGGATGACCGCACCCGCGGCCCAGGCCGGCTGGCAGGACGAGCCGATCGTCGCCGACGTGAACGGCGACGGGATCGCGGACCGGAACACCCTGGGTTTCCTGCCCGGCCCAGACCAGTGCGGAGTACTGGTCGAGATGGGTCTGCCCGGTGGCGGCTACCGTCCGGCGCAGTCCTATCCGTACCTGTCGGCGCTCTACTGCCCGGACATGGGCGTGGGCCTCAACCTCGACAACGACCCCGCACTCGAACTCGCCGTCACCTGGTTCGCCGGTCCACCCCCGTCGGTCAGCGAAACCCTGCTGGTACTGGACGACTTCGCGGTTTCGGGCGGCTTCGACACCATCTTCCAGCCCAGCTACATCGGCACCGCCGACTTCGACGGCGACGGACGCCAGGACATCTACGAATGGACCGACCAGGGTCACGGGTTCAGCACCTACCTCAACACCGGCACCGGCGCACTCGTGCCCGGCCCGGTGAAATACTGCTCCGGGCGACCGCAGTACCAGCTCGCCGACTTCGACCGGGACGGCGCGATGGACGTGGTGATCGCCTACGCCGAAGGCTGCGGCAGCTACTTCACCGGCGTGGTCGTGGTGCTCGACGACGGCACGGTGGTGGATTTGCAGGGTGACGTCGGCGGCGACGACTACTGGACGGTCGCCGCCACGGACGTGAACGGCGACACGATCATGGACGTGGTCACCACCAGCGACCTGACCGGCGCCCAGACGATCTTCATCGGTACCGGCACCGGCACCTTCGTTCCAGCCCCGAGGGCGATCCGGGACAATTCCCGGGTCAGCGGAGTCAGGGCAACCGGCATCCCGGTGCTGGCCAACGACTTCGCCACGGGCAGGACGAAGCTCACCATCGTCACCCCGCCGACGCACGGCACCGTCCAGGTCACCACCGGGCGGACCGTCATCTACCGGCCGTACCCGAACCAGCAGGCCCGATCCGACCGGTTCGTCTACCGGCTCACCGAGGGTGGCCGGAGCAGCAACGCCGGGGTCAGCCTGCGTATCGCCCACTGAGTCGGGTCACCGGTCGGGGTGCTCCCGGAAGCCGCGACCGGTGCCACGACCCAGATAGCCGGCGGTCACCAACTGCTCCAGCAACGGCGCCGGGGCGAAGCCGGGCTCCCGGAGTTCCCCGTAGAGCCTGCACTCGATGGCCAGCGCAACGTCCAGACCGATCGAGTCCAGCATCTCGAACGGGCCCGCCGGATAGCCGCAACCCAGCTTCATCGCATGGTCGATGTCGTCCGCCGTCGCGTACGACGCCTCCAGCATCCGCACCGCGTCGTTCAGGTACGGGAAGAGCAGTGCGTTGACGATGAACCCGGCCCGGTCGTCGCAGACCACCCCGGTCCGGCCCAGCCCGGCGCAGAACGCCCGAGCGGTCGCGGTGGCCTCCGCCGACGTACGGATGGTGCTGACGATCTCCACCAGCGGTAGGGCCGGCGCCGGGCCGGAGAAGTGCAACCCGAACACGTCCGCCGGGCGCCGGGTGGCCATCGCGAGTTCGATGACGGGAAGTACGGAGGTCGTGGTGGCGAGCAGCGCTCCCGGCCTACAGACTTCGTCCAGCTCGCCGAAGAGGGCCCGCTTCGCGCTCAACTCCTCGGCCACCGCCTCGACGACCAGGTCGACATCGGCCAACTCGTCCAACCCGCCGGGCTTGTCCGCCTCCCGGGACACCGCGACCACGTCGTACCCGGCCTCGGTGAAAACCTCGACGATCGCGGCGGCTCTGTCGCCCGAACCGACCACCCCGACCTTGGCGACCGGGCGGGCGGCGTCGACAGGCGCCGCCGACGGGGTCTGCTCGTCGGGTACGACGGTCGACGATCCGGGCCCGGCGTACCGGTAGAAGCCCTGACCGGACTTGCGGCCGAGCAGTCCCGCCGTGACCATCTGCCGGAGCAGCGGCACCGGGGCGTGCCGGCGATTCCGGCCACCCCGCCGGTACATGGTGTCCAAGATCTCGTACGCCGTGTCCAGACCGATCAGGTCCAGCAGTGCGAGCGGCCCCATCGGCAGCCCGCAGCCCGACTTCATCGCCGCGTCGATGTCCTCGCGGCTCGCGTACCGCGACTCGACCATCGCGATCGCCTGATTCAGGTAGCCGAAGAGCAGCGCGTTGGCGATGAAACCAGCCCGGTCGGCGATGGTCACGCCAACCTTGCCGAGCCGGGCACAGAGCCCCTCCACGGCATCGACCACCTCGGGTGCGGTCGTGACCGTCCGGACCACCTCGACCAGCTTCATCACCGGCGCGGGATTGAAGAAGTGCATCCCGATCACCTGGCTCGGCCGGCCGGTGGCGACGGCGATGTCGGTGACGCTCAACGAGGAGGTGTTGGTGGCCAGGATCGCGGCCGGTTTACAGATCCGGTCGAGTTCGCCGAAGAGCCGCCGCTTCAGGTCGAGCTGTTCCGGTACCGCCTCGATCACCAGGTCGACCTCGCCGAGCGCGGCCAGCCCGACGGCGAAGTCGATCCGGCCCAGCAACGCGTCCCGGTCGTCGGCGGTCAGCCGGCTCCGGGCCACGGCCCGCTCGGTGGAGCGGGTGAGCGTCGCCTGACCACGCTCCAGGGCGGCCGGAGTGATCTCGACGGCGACCACGTCGACACCGCTGCGGGCGAACACCTCGACGATGCCGGCGCCCATCGTGCCCAGCCCGACCACGCCGACACTCGAAACGGTGCCGTCGCCGGTGAACTCGCGTGCCACTGCTGGCCTCCCGCTTCGTCGCGAACGGCCGGCTGAACGGCCGCTAAGGAACCTGCGAGCGAGTCTGCCATGCGCCCCCTCGGCAACTCGGCCCCGCCCTGCGCACGGTTAGGAGGGGGCCCTTCTTCTACAGAAAACGATAAGAAGGGGCCCTTCCTTACACCAGGTCCAGCAGGGCGGCGACGAACTCGGCCGGACGCTCGATGTTCGGCGAATGGCCGCAGCCGGGAAGAACGATCTCCCGGTAACTGCCGCCGGCGGCCGCGTAGCGGTCCAGCACCGCGCGGGTCTGCCCGATCATCGGCTGGGGCGGGCACGCTTCCGCGCCGGGCCAGCCCGGGACGACACCGAGCTGACCGAGGTACGCCAGGTCGAAGAGGGAGGTGTCCGAGACGATCACGTCGGCGTCGCCGCGTACCCAGGTGATCGGCGGTTTGGTCGACACGGCGACCAGCTCGTCGGCGATCCGGAAGTGCTTCGGGGCCAAGGTGTTGAGCACGCCCCGGTCCCCCGGCGCCATGCCCGGCCAGTTCCCGGTCTGTTCGCTGTTGCCTGGGTAGTTGTCGTCGCCGGTCGCGGTGGAGAGCACGGAGTCGAGCAGCAGTTCCTCGTCCTCGCCCAGCGATGCCGGATCGGCCACGTAGGCGGTACGCAGCACGTTGCGCGGGCTGGTCCGTGCGTCGGTACCCCGCTCGGCGGCGGCCAGCCGGCGGACGAAGTCGGCGCCCGCCGTTCCGCCTCCGGTGCCGGCGAAGTCGGGCGTGGTCGGGGTGCCGGCCAGATCCCGGGTGCCACCGAACCCGTACGGCGAGACCGGCGCCGCCAGCAGCAGCCCGGCCACCCGGTCGGGGTGGCCGATCAGGAGGGACATCGCCACTCCCCCGCCCAGCGAGTGCCCGACCAGCACCGGCCGGGGGTCCGCCGTGCCGAACAGCGCCGGCTCGTCGAGCAGCGCGGCGACGTCGTCGGCGAAGACGCGCAGGCCACGGGTCGCATCCACCGGCGCGACCTGGGTGCCGCCGTACCCGCGCAGGTCGGGGGCGACCAGGCGCAGGGTGGCCGGCAGTCGGCGGATCAGCGGCTGCCAGAAGTCGGCGGACGAGCAGTTGCCGTGGATCAACAGCACCGGGATGCCGTCCTCGGGACCGGCCACCAGCACCCGCTGCCGGATGCCGTTGGCAAGGATCTCGTGTCGTCGGATCTCCATCCGGGCGATCATGCCAGCCGACCCAGACCCGGGCCATGTGGCCGCTCGCCACATCCCGACGCCGACCGAAGGTATCAATAAACAGGGGCGTTTTAGGGGTTAGGATCACTCATATCCCGGGACGTGCGATTATAGGAATATAGTCCGTATTGCTAGACATCGAGCTTCCCGAGGAAACCCATGGCAGCCTTTGGCCTCACGGGCACCTCCCCCAGGATGGCCCGGGTGACTTCCGCCCTGACGCTGATATTTGCGACGACCGCGCTGATCGGCGTGGTCGGGTCGCCCAGCGCGAACGCGGCCACGTTGCCGGTAGAACTGGGCGCCGCCGCGGACTTCGCGGTTCTCGCCGGCACGACGGTCACGAACACCGGGTTCACCGAGGTCGACGGCGATATCGGCGTGAGCCCGGGCACCGCGGTGACCGGATTTCCTCCTGGTGAGCTGACCGGAGCCATATACAGCGGCGACGACGGCCCCGCAGTGGCGGCACAAAGTGATCTGGCCCTCGCCTACGGCGACGCCGCAGGGCGCACCCCCACCGGCACCGTCTCGGGGGATCTCGGCGGAACCACCAGGACCACCGGCGTGTACAACTCCGCCTCGGGTACGTTCGGAATCGCCGGAACGCTGACCCTCGACGCCGAGGGCGACCCGAACGCCGTCTTCATCTTCAAGGCCGTCTCCACGCTCATCACGGCCGCCGACAGTGAGGTGAACCTGGTCAACGGTGCCCAGTCGTGCAACGTCTTCTGGCAGGTCGGTAGTTCCGCGACACTCGGAGCCAACTCCACGCTTCGGGGTGACGTCCTCGCTTTCACCTCGATCACCGTCGGTGCGGGAATTGAGGTCGACGGCCGAACGCTGGCGATCAATGGCGCGGTCACCCTCGACACCGACTCGATAACCGCATCGACCTGCGCTGAACCGGGTGAGTTGTCGATCAGCGCGCCGGAGACGGCCGACCTGGGCACTGCCAGGCCCGGCGGAACGGTTTCGGCGAACTTGGGCCCGGTAACGGTGACGGATGAACGCCTACTGTCGGAGGCGGCGTGGACCGCGACGGCGGTCGCGACGGGCTTCGTCCTCGACGGCTCGAGCCACACCATCTCCAATGTCAACGTCTCCTACTGGTCGGGTACGGCGAGCTCGACCACCGGTATCGGCGACTTCGACTCGGGCCAGCCGACAGCGGACGACGCGGAGATCATCAATGTCCCGCGTACCGCGTACAGCCTCACGGACGGCATCGGCAACAACGCTGCGACCTGGGACCCGGTCGTTACAGTCCAGATTCCCCTGTCGGCCGTCGCGGGCGAATACACCGGAACGGTGACCTTCTCCGTCTCGTGAAAGCTGCCGCAGTTCCCCTGCCGCAGTGCCTCAGCCGGCGGCCCGCCTCGAACGCGCCGGCGGGCTGGCGTCTCCTCCTACTGGAAGGCGAGATAGGCCCAGGTCACCCAGCCGGCGAGTGCCACGCAGCCGCCGATCATCAACAGCATCCGGCGGGAGCGCTGGGGCGGACCCATCAGCTGGGTCGGCGCGGTCAGCGCGCTGACCGCCGGCCCTGGAGCACGGGCCGGGGCCGGGGTGGGCGGCACCAGCGCCTGGTAGCGCAGCGTCGTCAACTGGTAGGTCGCCGCGGCACCGGGATCGAAGAATCGCAGTTCCACGTGCCCGAGCCGGAGCCGGTCCCCGTCGTGCAGCTCGGTAAGGCCGGAGAGCCGCCGGTCGTTCAGCCAGGTTCCATTGGTCGATCCGGTGTCGGTCAGCAGCACCCGGCCGTCGACGAGTTCGACGGTGGCGTGCCGGCGGCTGACCTTGGGATCGTCCAACAGCACGTCGACGCCGTCCTCCCGGCCGATCTGGCGCAGTCCCGGCCGGAGCCGGAAGCTCGCGCCCTGCAACGGTCCGCTGGTCACCGTCAGTAGCGGTAACAGATCCAGCTCGTCGGACATGGATCGCCCCCATCGGCGTTGCCCCGAGCCGACGCGGCAACGCCGGCCCCCGAACCGACGCGGCAACGCCGGCCCCCGCAGGTCAGCTTCCCATCCGCTCCCGGCCGGACTCCACGTCCTGCCGGACCGTGTCGCCGTGTCCGGGTAGGGGATCCAGCCTCGCCGCTTCGGCGGATGAACGGCGCCGATCATGCTCATTCACGCACCTACCCGCGAGTAATATTCGGGTTTAGACTCGCGGCATGACGACCGTGAACGCACCCGGTGTGCCCGCGATCGAGGACGGCGAGCTGACCTCGACCAATCCCGCGACCGGGGAGCTGGCGGGCCGGTTCCCGATCGCGGACCCGGACGACGTCGCCCGGATGGTCGGGCGGGCCCGGCTGGCGGCGAAATGGTGGGCCGGGCTCGGCTTCGCCGGTCGCCGAACCCGGCTGCTGCGCTGGCGGTCGCTGCTCGCCAACCGGATCACCGAACTCGCCGCACTGTCCCATCTGGAGACCGGCAAACCGATCGCCGACGCTGTCGTCGAGGCCGTGAGCGCGATCGACCACCTCGACTGGGCGGCCCGGAACGCGAAGCGGGTGCTCGGACCCCGCCGGGTACGCGGCCGGCTCGTCATCGCCGAGTTCTCCGCCCACCTCGAATACCAGCCGTACGGCGTCGTCGCGATGATCGCGCCCTGGAACTATCCCGTGCTGACCCCGGTCGGCGCGTTCGGGTACGCCCTGGCCGCCGGAAACGCCGTGATACTCAAGCCCAGCGAGTACACCCCGGCGGTCGGGCAGTGGCTGGTCGACACCTTCGCCGAGGTGGTGCCGGAACACCCCGTCCTCCAGGCGGTACACGGTCTCGGCGACGTCGGCGCCACACTGTGCCGCTCCGGCGTCGACAAGGTCGCCTTCACCGGCTCCACCGCCACGGCCAAGAAGGTGATGGCCACCTGCGCCGAGACCCTCACCCCGGTCGTCCTGGAGGCCGGCGGCAAGGACGCGATGATCGTCGACTCCGACGCCGACCTCGACTCCGCCGCCGAAGCCTGCGTCTGGGGCGCCCTCACCAACGCCGGCCAGACCTGCATCGGCATCGAACGCGCGTACGTGGTCGAGCCGGTCTACGACGCCTTCGTGGCCAAGGTGGTGGCGAAGGCGTCCCGGCTGACCGTCGGAGCCGAGGACACCGACCTCGGCCCGATCACCATGCCGGGCCAGATCGAGGTGATCCGACGGCACATCGACGACGCGATCGCGCGCGGCGGACGGGCCGTACTCGGTGGACCGGATGCCGTGCAGCCGCCGTACGTCCGGCCGACCATCCTGGTGGACGTACCCGAGGACGCCGCTGCGGTGCGCGAGGAGACCTTCGGGCCAACCCTCACGATCGCCCGGGTCGCCGACGCGGACGAGGCCGTCACCCGGACCAACGCGGTGTCGTACGGCCTGGGCGCGTCCGTCTTCGGCCGGCGCCGCGCCGTCGAGATCGCCGGCCGGATCCGCTCCGGAATGGCCGCTGTCAACTCCAGCCTCACCTTCGTCGGAATGTCGACACTCCCGTTCGGCGGTATCGGCGACTCCGGCTTCGGCCGCATCCACGGCGCGGACGGACTGCGCGAGTTCGGGCGGAGCAAGGCGGTGACCAGACGGCGCGGACCCTCGGTGCTGCCCTCGATGACGTTCGAACGGACGTCCGCGCAGGTCGAGCGCATCATCAAGGCAGCGAAAATTATGTACGGGCGGTGAGCGCGAACTGACCGATCGTAGGGACAAAAGGACGACTAAGACATCCCTGGTCGCCTCCCGCATCGGTAGCGTTCGCCAAATGGGGCTGCACGCGTTGCGATTTCGCCTGGTTGACAGCGAAAATTCCTGGGGCGCCAAGCGGCGGCAGCGCCGAGCCGGCTGGCTCGCCGAAACCTTTCCAGATCTGGCGCAGATGTCCGTGATCGATCTCGGCGGCCGGGTGAGTACCTGGGCGCAGAGCGCGGTACGGCCGAAGCACGTACACGTGGTGAACCTGGAGGACGCCCCGGCCGACGTACCGGAGTGGGCGGAGGTCGACCGCGGCGACGCGTGCGCGCTGCCCCGGCACATCGCCAGCCGCCGCTACGACCTGGTCTTCTCCAACTCGGTGCTGGAGCACGTGGGTGGGCACGAGCGCCGGCTACGGTTCGCCGAGACGGTGCACGCGCTAGCCGACGCACACTGGGTGCAGACCCCGTACCGCTACTTCCCGATCGAGCCACACTGGATCGCCCCCGGGATGCAGTTCACCCCGGTCCGGCTGCGGGTGGCGGTGGCCCGCCGATGGCCGCTGGCGCACACCCGCCCCGACTGCCGGGAGAAGGCGATCCAACAGGTGCTCTGGACCGAGCTGGTGGACCGGTCACAGATGCGGCACTACTTCCCACACTCGCAGATCCGGGCCGAGCGGCTGGCCGGTCTGATCAAGTCACTGATCGCCGTCCAGACCGGCCGCGCCTGACCAAGGTGTAAGGAAGGGCCCCTTCTTATCGTTTTCTGTAGAAGAAGGGGCCCTTCCTAACACCTCTGCGCGGGGTCAGCCGGCGTACGCCGGATCCGCCCGGCTCGCCGGATCTGCCAGGCTCAGCAGCGTGGCGCCGGTCGAGTCGTCCACCAGGGCGACCCGGACCCGTTCCGGTGCCGCCCCGGCCGCCGGTACGGCGAAGATCGCGGTCGCCGGTCGTCCCTGGTAGCGGGCCGAGTAGCAGACCATCCGCCAGGACTGCTCCAGCCAGTGTTCCCGGACGTCCGAGGTGAGCAACGCGGCGACCTGCCGGTACGCCCCACTGAGCTGGAGTTGTTGGACGCTGGCCAGCAACGGGACGCCGGAGCCGCCCCGCAGTGGATGGGTGAGCCGGGCCCGGAGCCGGCGCAGTGGCAGCAGCCAGGCCGCGTCGAACTCGGGCGACAGGGCGACCAGTACCGCCACCTCGGCGAGGAGCAGCGCGATCGAGGCGGCCGGTTGGTCGACCAGGGCCGGCAGCCAGTGCCCACCGCCGGCGGCGACGGCACCGAACAGACCGGCCAGGGCCAGCCCTCCGGCACGGACGATGCTCCGCCCGGTGACCGGGGTGGCCTTGGCGCTCAGGCAGCCGCACGACGAGCCGGGCGCGGTGCGGCGGGCGTACCAGAGATAGCCGACGAAGCCGGCGGCGAGCGCGGTGGCCGCGACCGGCTCGGCCACCGGGGCCGGCGGGACCACCAGCAGGATCCCGAGCGCCAGTTCGACACCGCCGAGGAGCCGGTACGCCGGCACCGCCCGGTCGGCACCGAGCAGCGTGCCGAGCGCCGACGTGCCGACCAGGTCGGCCGCGCGCCGGTCGAACAGTTTGATCCGGGCGGACCAGATCAGTACGACGCCGATCAGCAGGGACTGGAGTGCCGCCATCGACTGGAGCATTGTGCCCTCCTCTCTTCCCGGGAGAGGTGTTAGGAAGGGCCCCCGCTACAACAGAAAACGATAGGAAGGGGCCCTTCCTTACACCTCAGTTGGCGGCGTAGACCGTGGCGATGCTGATCTCGTTGGTGTCGGGATGCCAGGCACCGATGATCTGTACGTGCCCGCCGACCCGGAGCAGCGAGACGTCGGAGATGGCCGGGGTGCCGTTGTAGACGGCGGCGGTCGTGCCGGGTACGACGTGCCCGATCAGCCGCCTCCCGTGGTGGTCGAGGTGCAGCACGTTGCGGCCGACCGACGCGATGTGCGCGGTCAGATTGACGATGTTGGCCCAGAGCGAGTCGGCGGCGAGCGTGCCGTCGGGGAGCCGGACGCCCCGGACGTACATGCCGTCGCCCTTTTCGAGCCGGTCGAAGGTGGTCGGCTGGAACTTCCAGATGCTCGTACCGTTGGTGACCTGGATGCGGTGCAGTGCGCCGTCCGAGCCGGCGAGCAGCACCACGCTGCCGTTGATCGTGGTGACCCGGCCCTCGGCGAAGTTCGGGTCGGGTTGGCCGGGTACGACCTTGACCGGTTCGGCGGCGAAGGCGGCCTCCGGGGCCAGTGAGCCGAGTGCGGTCGCGCCGGCGATGCCGGCCCCACCGAGTACGGCGGTGCTGAGCAGTCGGCGTCGGTCCATGGTGTTCGCCATCGTGGAGCCCTCCCTAGACCGAGTCGACCGAGCAGGGCCGCAGCCCCGTGGAGAGGCTGGCGATCGCGCTGTACGCCGCCGGGGTCAGGTCGATGATCCGGTTCGTTCCGCAGGACGAGCCGCAGCAGGCGCGCTCGCCGCAGAAGAGATCGGTCTGCGGTCCACAGTCGGCGATCGAGGTGCCGACCCGTGCACCGTTGCAGAGGTTCGTGGTGTAGTGCACGAACCCACAGGTCCGCCGGCTGAGGCTGGTGCCGCAGGTATCCGGTCGGGTGATCGCGAGACAGGCTGCCGAGGCGTTCGGCCAGGCGTGCTGGTAGTTGCCGGAGGTGCAGGTTCCGCAGGCGCCTCGGCCGGTCGACGCGCACGGGCCCCAGGCACTGCCGCAACAGAACCAGGACACCTCTCCGGTCACAGCTGCCATGATCGGTCCTCCCTTCGAGGATTAAGGGAAACGACGTTGATCAATATTGACGCCAATTATTACGGCGGAAAACCACGGAGTCAATCAAGTCTCTGAAAGTTTTCTTCAGGCGTCCGGCTCGTCGCCGAGGACCCCGGAGGTCACGATGAGCTGGTATCGGTGGCCCGGCTGGCCCGGGCTCCCAACGCACGGAGGTAGTCGATCAGCTCCGGCGGCTCGTGCACCTCGAACTCGCAACCGAGGGTGGCCAGCCGCAACGCCAGCCACTCCAGCGTGTCGGTGTGGCTGCGCAGCCGGCAACTGTGCTCGTCGATCGGTTCCAGATCGCCGGGCGCGTCGCCGACCCGACCCGCGACCTGCGCGATCGGCACGTGCAGCGTCGCCACCGCCCGGTACGTCGGGGTGAACGCGTAGAGCTTCCGGGTGACGAACTCGGCGGCGTCGTCGGCCGGCAGTTCGCGGGGCGGCACCCGGACACCGGTACGGCGCGGCTCGGTGATCCGGTCGACCCGGAAGATCCGCCAGTCCGCCCGGTCGGTGTCGTAGGCCACGAGATACCAGCGGCGACCGGCCGAGACCAGCCGGTTCGGCTCCACGAGGCGGGCGCTGTCGCCGCCAGAGTGCGACCGGTACCCGAAGCGCAGCCGCTCATGACCCGCGATCGCCGCCGCCAGCACGGTCAGGGTCTCCGGGTCCACGGTCGGCCGGCCCCAGGTCAGCATCGGTACGGTGGCCGCGCTCAGCGCACCGACCCGGTACCGTAGCCGGGACGGCAGCACCTGTTCGAGCTTGGCGAGCGCCCGTACCGACGCCTCCTCGATTCCGGCGACCGCGTGCCCGGCGGCCGTACGCAGCCCGACCGCGATCGCCACCGCCTCCTCGTCGTCGAGCAGCAGGGGCGGCATCGCGGCGCCGGCGACCAGCCGATATCCCCCGATCGCCCCCATCGACGCCTCGACCGGATAGCCGAGCCCCCGCAGCCGCTCGACGTCGCGCCGGACGGTGCGCAGGCTGACCTGGAGGCGCTCGGCCAGCTCACTGCCGGGCCACTCGCGCGGGGTCTGGAGCAGGGAGAGCAGCGTGAGCAGTCGCCCTGGGGTGTCGGTCATCCCAGCCAGGATGCCAGCCATGTGTGACAGGATCTGACCTATATAGGTTCTAGCGTTCCCGGCATGACGCCATTTCACATCGACGTGCCCCAGACGGACCTCGACGACCTGCGCGACCGGCTGGCCCGGACCCGCTGGCCCCGGCCGCTGCCCGGCGACGGCTGGACCCGTGGCGTCCCGGTCGACTACCTGCGGGACCTCGCCGACTACTGGCGAGGCGGGTACGACTGGCGCGTGCACGAGGCCCGGCTCAACGAGTTTCCCCAGTTCCGTACCGAGATCGACGGACAGGACATCCACTTCCTGCACGTACGCTCGCCGGAGCCGGACGCCCTGCCGCTGATCCTCACCCACGGCTGGCCGAACTCGATCGTCGAGTTCACGAACCTGATCGGCCCGCTGACCGACCCCCGGGCGTACGGCGGCGACCCCGGCCAGGCGTTCCACGTGGTCGCCCCGTCCGTGCCCGGGTTCGGATTCTCCGCGCCACCGGCCCAGACCGGCTGGACCGTCGGACGGGTGGCCCGGATCTGGGCCGGGCTGATGAGCCGGCTCGGCTACGAGCACTACGGCACCATGGGCGGCGACCTCGGCGCGTACGTCGCCCCGGAGGTCGCCATCGCCGACCCGGACCGGGTGGTCGGGGTGTACGTGATCGGCGGACTCGGCTTTCCCACCGAGTCCGACGTGCCGGAGCTGACCGAGGCCGAGCAGGCCGCCTTCGCGAGCCTCCAGCAGGCGGACTGGATGAACGGCGTCGACCACCACGCCCTGCTCCGCGCCGCCCCGCAGACCTTCGCCTACGGGTGGCAGGACTCTCCGGCGGCGGCACTGGCCTGGATGATGCAGAAGTTCCACGAGTTCAACACCGACCCGAGGCCGGTGGAGCAGGTTCTCGACCGTGACCTCATCCTCACCAACCTGAGCCTCTACTGGTTCACCGGGACGTTCGGATCCTCCTCCTGGTTCATGTACGACAGCACCGCCTTCGCGTGGCCGCAGGGGCAGACCGCCGCGCCGACAGGCGTCTACAGTGGCCCGCCCGGAATCCGCCGGCTCGCCGAGCGGCACAACACGATCCTGCACTGGCCGGAGAGCAACTCCGCCGGCCACCATTTCGTGGCCATGGAGCAGCCGGACGCGTTCGCCGCCGATCTCCGTACCTTCTTCGCTAAGGTCCGCTGATGCGTCAACTGTCGTTCGCGCAGGTGTGCGCCCGGCGTCTGGACCGGCAGGGGCTGGTCTCACCGCTGCCCGGGGCCGCGGCCGTGGCAGCCCGGCTCGGCGGGGTGCACGCCCAGGTGCTCTCCGCCGCCGAACTCTCGATCGGGCTGCGCACCCGCGACAGCACCCGGGTCGACGTACGGGAGGCGCTGTGGGCCGAACGCAGCCTGGTCAAGACGCGCGGCCCCCGCTTCACCGTGCACCTGTTGGCCACCGAGGACCTGCCGATCTGGACCGGCGCCCTGTCGGCCCTGCCGATCCAGCCGCACAAGCTGCTCACCGAGGAGCAGGCCGAGCAGGTCGTCGCGGCGATCGCGGACGCGCTCCGCGACGCCGAGCTGACCACCGACGAGTTGACCGAGGCGGTCGTGGCGCGTACCGGAGCGTGGGCGGGTGACCGGGTGATGGACGCGTTCCAGGACAAGTGGCCGCGCTGGATCGAGGGGATGTCGCTCGCCACCCGGCGTGGTGCGATGTGCTTCGGCCCGAACCGGGGTCGCCAGATCACGTACACCAACCCGACCCGGTGGCTGCCCGGGTTCCAGCCCGCCGAGGCCCGAACGGCACTCGCCGAGGTCGTCCGGCGTTACCTGTACGCGTACGGCCCGGCCACACCGGCACACTTCGCCCAGTGGCTGGCCGCGCCGAGGCGCTGGGCGACGGAGCTGTTCGACTCGCTCGGGGCAGAGCTGGAGCAGGTCTCGGTGGCCGGCACCGCCGCCTGGGTGGTGGCGGGCGACACCGCCGCCCCGACCGGGTTGCCGGACGGGGTACGGCTGTTGCCGTACTTCGACGCGTACTCGGTCGGCTGCTTTCCGCGCGAGCACGTCTTTCCCGGCCGGGCCGCCGAGCGGGCGTTGGCGGGCGGCCAGGCCGGCAACTATCCGGTGCTGCTCGTCGACGGGGTGGTGGCCGGAGTCTGGCACCAACGCCGCTCCGGCCGCCGCATCGACGTCACGGTGGAGCCCTTGGGCCGGCTCACCGCCCCGCAACGACGCAACCTCGACGACCAGGTACACCGTATCGGCGAAATCCTCGAAGCCACCCCGCGACTCACCATCGGCGAAGTGACCGTCGGCCCACACGCCTGACTGCAAGGAAGGGCCCCTTCTTATCGCATTCTGTAGATGCGGGGGCCCTTCCTAACACTTCACTCCGGTTCAGGAGGCGGCGGGCGGCGGCCCGAACGGTGTCGCCGGGTACGGCGGCTCGGCTCTCGGGACCGGCGGCTCGGTGTTCGGCAGTGGGGGCCGGCCGAAGCGGTGGCCGAGCCAACCGGCGGCGGCGATGCCGACCAAGGCGCAGGCCGAGCCGAGGAGTGCCGCGTTCCGGTAGCCGATCGCGCCGTTCGCCCAGGCGACGAACGGCGCGAGCCAGCCGACACCGCTCGCCAGTCCGATCAGGATGATCAGCAGTAGCCAGCGGACCGGCAGCGCCCGTCCGGCGAAGACGAGGATTCCGACCGCACCGGTCAGCGCCATCAGCGGCCCCAGCACGACCAGAAGTCGGCCGAGGACGGCGATCACCTCGTCGCTGCCCATCCCCGGGATGCCGACGAGTCCGCCCACGCAACCCAGGACCAGCGGGATCCCGAACCAGATGACGGTGACCCTCCCCCGCCGGGCCGCCAGCCAACCACCCAGGCCCATCACCGCCAGCGCGACCAGCAGCGCGAGCACGATCTCCCGGGCGAGCGCGCCGGGATCGATTCCCGACGGGTCGGCCCGGCGGGCCGCCCCGCCGTAGCCGTCGAACCCGACCCGGGTCCACCGACCATCCGGGTCGCGAACGGCGACACCGTCCCGACCGTTGGCCACCACGACGACGTGACCGGCACTCGTCGGATGCACGATCAACGCCTGGGAGGAGAGGTAGACCTCCAGGTCACCGAGGTCGTCGTAGGACCGGATGAGATAGCGGCGTACCTCGTCCGGCACCTCCCAACTCGTACGCCAGGTGGTGCCGGTGTCGGTGCTCTCCTCGACCCGCAGTTGTCCCGACACGACGCGATAGCAGTGCGCCGGTTCACCCGGCACGCAGCCCTGGCCCGTCCCGACCGGTAGCCCGGACCGCTCGGCCTCCAGGGCCGTCTCCTCGGCCGGCTCCAACCGCCGCCAGCCACGACCGTCCCGCTCGCTGAGCCACCATGTCTCGGGCTGCCGGTCACCGGCGTGGTAGGCGTTGGCCTGGCCCACCACGATCTGGTTCCGCCAGACCGTGACCGCGACCGTGTCCGGATAGCTCGGCGCGCTGGTGGCCACCACCGCGAGTACGGCGCCCGGCAGCAACACGAGCACGCCGAACCGACGTACCGCCCGGCGCGTGGCCGGACGTCGCCGGGCCCGGGTCCACACCCAGCCGGCGATGCCGAGCATCGGCAGGGCGGCGAGGTCGGTCCGGTCGGCCAGGATCACCGACGGCCCGGTGAGCCCGCTCCACAGCGCGGAGGCCGCGGTCGCCCCGGCAGCGGTCGCCTTGACCACGGTGAAGGCGAGCCCGGTGACGCCGAGACTGGCGAGCGCCACCGAGGTTCCGGGCAGCCTCGGGGCGAGCACGGCGAGCACGGTGGCGAGCAACGGCGCCACGACGAGCAGGCCGGCGAAGTCACTGAGCTTCCCGGTGACCAGTCCCGGGTACGCGGCCTTGAGTAGGTGGTCGTTGACCACGAGCACGACGATCGCCAGCACGGTCACCGGATGACCGAACCAGGCGAGCATCACCGGTGGGGTGGGCCGGGTGCGGCTGTCGTCGTCCATTCTGACGACGATTCCGCCCCGGCATCACGGTCCCGGCACCGCCGCATCGCGATCTTGTGCCGATCGGGACACCGCCAGGTCGCGGAAAGGCGACAATCCGGTACGACGCTTCGGCCCGACAACCATCCGGGCCGGACCGAGCGTCAGCAGCCCCGCGCGACGCCGATCAGAGGAGCGTCAGCTGTCCCGCGCGACTCCGCTCAGAAGAGGGTCATCTCGTCCCGGACGATGCCACGCAGCCGGTCGTAGTTGACCGCCACGCACCGGATCCCCCGGTCGGCGGCGAGCACCCGGGCCTGTGGCTTGATCTCCTGCGCGGCGAAGACGCCGTGGACCGGCGTGAGCAGCGGATCACGGTTGAGCAACTCCAGGTAGCGGGTGAGCTGCTCCACCCCGTCGATCTCGCCTCGCCGTTTGATCTCCACGGCCACCGCCGCCCCGGCACCGTCCCGGCAGAGCAGGTCGACCGGCCCGATCGCGGTCGGGTACTCCCGACGGACCAGCGTGAAGCCGGCGCCCAGCTCGGTGGGGTTGGCGGCCAGCAACTCCTGGAGGTGCGCCTCCACACCGTCCTTACGCAACCCGGGATCGACACCCAACTCGTACGACGAGTCCTGGAAGATCTCCTCCAGGGTGATCCGCAGTTCCTCACCGGCCTTGTTGACCACCCGCCACACGCCGGGAGCCTCCTCCAGCCGGCAGGGCGGGCTCATCCAGTTGAGTGGCTTGTAGGCCCGGTCGTCGGCATGGATCGAGACCGATCCGTCGGCCTTGACCATCAGCAACCGGGTCGCCAGCGGCAGGTGTGCCGAAAGCCGTCCGACGTAGTCCACGGAGCACCGCGCTATCACCAACCGCACCCGACGAGGGTAGCGGAGCGGCCGGAGTACGCCCGACGGGCCATGCTGGCGAGTCGGTGCCATCCTGGAACCCGTGCTGGAAGCCCTCACCGGAACCGGTCTCGCCGCATCGGCCGGACTGAACGCCTACATTCCCCTGCTCACCATGGCTCTGCTCGCCCGGTTCACCGAACTCGTCAATCTGCCGAGCGGCTGGAACTGGCTCTCCAACGGCTGGACGATCGCGATTCTGGCGGTGCTGCTGGCCGTCGAGGTGGTCGCCGACAAGGTGCCGGTGGTCGACCACGTCAACGACGTGGTGCAGACGGTCGTCCGGCCGACGGCGGGCGGACTCGCGTTCGGCGCGGGATCCGGCTCGGAAACGGTGACGGTCAGTGACCCCGGCCAGTTCTTCGGATCCCACCAGTGGGTGCCGATCGCGATCGGGGTGATCATCGCGCTCGGCGTACACGGGGTGAAGGCCGCCGCCCGGCCGGTGATCAACGCCGGTACGGCCGGCTTCGGCGCCCCGGTGGCGAGCACCGCCGAGGACGCGACGAGCGTGTTCGTCTCCCTGGCGGCAATTCTGCTTCCGGTGCTGGTACTGGTCTTCCTGCTCGGGGTGCCGTTCCTCGTGATGTGGGTCGTCCGGCGACGTCGGCGCCGCCGGCAGCAGCGGCGGGCCGCCCGGCTCGGCCAAACCGAGACCATGGTGGACCAGTACTGACCGCTCCCCGCTGGTCCGGACGTGTTCCGGCACAGCGGGACCACGGCACTGGACCGGGACTGGCATGCTCGGCCAGGTGTTCGCGAAGGTATTTCGGATCGGCCTGATCTCCGTCGCCGCTGCCGCGCTCGTCGGAGCCCTCGTCCTGGTGGTGGCCGTCGTACGCGGCGGCGCCACCTCGGCCACCCCGGAGGCGGGGACGGTGCCGTCCTGGGCCGGCGGCCCGGCCGGACCGGCGGACGGCACCCCGGGGGCCGGTTCGGCGACGGCCACGGCACCGCACCCGACCGGGCCGGCGACACCGTCGACCGCCCCGACCCGGACGTCCTCGCCGTCGGCGAACGAGCGGCCCGGGGCGACCCGGCCCGGTACCCGTCCACCGGTGGTCGGGCACGGTCCCCGCTCCGGGAACCTGGTCGCGCTCACCTTCGACGCCGACATGACCGACTCGATGCTCGCCAACCTGCGCAACGGGCGGGTGCGGTCGTACGCCAACCTGCGGATCATCGAGCTGCTGGAACGGGAACGGATCCCGGCGACGTTCTTCCTGACCGGCAAGTGGGTGGAGCGCTATCCGGACCTGACCCGGCGGCTGGCCGGCAATTCCCGCTTCGAGCTGGCCAACCACACGTACGGGCACCTGGCGTTCACCCCGAACTGCTACGGCCTGCCCCGGGTGCCGAGCAGCCGGATGACCGAGGACGTGGCGCGGACCTTCCGGCTGATCGAGCCGTACGGCGGCCGGCAGACCCGCTACTTCCGCTTTCCCGGCCTGTGCCACGACGGTGCCTCGTTGTCCGCCCTCGCGCCGCTGGGGGTAACCGTGGTCGACGGAGACGTGGTCAGCGGGGACCCGTTCGCCACCGCCTGGCGGCCGATCGTGAACGCGGTGCTGTCGAAGGTCAAGCCCGGCTCGGTCGTCGTCCTGCACGTGACCGAGGCGAACGCGGCAATGACCGACGAGGCGCTGCCGCACATCCTGCGCGGGCTGCGCGAGCGCGGGCTCTCCCCGGCGCCCCTCTCCGAGGTGCTGTCCGGCGCCAGGTGATCCACCGGCCCCGCCGGCCGGTCCCACCGGTCCGTCACGCATAGTGTTCCCATGGATGATTCGCTCGCGATCTCCGTTCGAGGGTTACGCAAGGCGTACGGCGAGACCACAGCGGTAGACGGCGTCGACCTGGCGGTGTCCCGGGGCGAGGTTTTCGCCCTGCTCGGCCCGAACGGGGCCGGAAAGACCACCACGATCGAAATCCTCGAGGGCTACCGCCGCCGGGACGCGGGCGAGGTCAGTGTGCTCGGCATCGACCCGGATCGCGCCGACGACCAGTGGCGGACCCGGGTCGGCATCGTCCTCCAGGGCACCGGCGAGTTCGACGACCTCACCGTGGCCGAGGTGGTGCACCACTTCGCCGGCTTCTACCCCGAGCCGGATGACCCGGACAAGGTCATCGACCGGGTCGGCCTGGCCGACAAGGCGAAGGCCCGGACCCACGCCCTGTCCGGCGGGCAGAAGCGGCGGCTGGACGTGGCGCTGGGCATCATCGGCCGCCCCGAACTGCTGTTCCTGGACGAGCCGACCACCGGCTTCGACCCGGAGGCCCGCCGCGAGTTCTGGGAGCTGATCCGCGACCTGGCCGCCGCCGGCACCACCATCGTGCTGACCACGCACTACCTCGACGAGGCCGAGGCGCTCGCCGACCGGGTCGGCGTGATCACCGGCGGCCGGCTGGTCGAGGTGGCCGCCCCGGCCCGACTCGGCAACCGGGAGAACGCGTTGACCACCGTCTCCTGGCGTACCCCGGAGGGCGGGGTGGAACGCGCGGAGAGCGCGACGCCGACGGCGCTGGTCGCCGAGTTGGCCGCGCGGTTCGGCGGCGAGGTACCGGGGCTGACCGTGACCCGGCCCACCCTGGAAGACGTCTACCTGCAGATGATCGGGCACCGATGACCACAGCATCGCGCACTCTCGACAGCCCGGCGACGACGGTCACCGGCCGCCGCCTCGGCCCGGCCACCCTCGCCCTCCGCCAGGGTCGCCTGGAACTCCGGCAGTTCCTGCGCAGCCGCGAGTCGGTCGTCTTCACGATGGCGTTCCCGGTCGTCCTACTCCTGATCTTCGCCTCGGTCTTCCGCGACGAAATCGGCGGCGGCGTACGGTTCACCCAGTACTTCGTGACCGGGATGATCGCCTCCGGTCTGGTAGCGGTCGGCTTCCAGAACCTGGCGATCCAGATCCCGGGTGAGCGGGACCGGGGCATCCTCAAGCGGCTGCGCGGCACCCCGATGCCGCAGTGGGTCTACTTCGCCGGCAAGGTGATCATGGTCGGGGTGATCGCCCTGGCCGAGACCGCACTACTGCTCGGCACCGCGACCCTCTTCTTCGATCTCCAACTGCCGACGACCGCCGCCAAGTGGTTCACCTTCGGCTGGGTCTCGCTGCTCGGCATCACCGCCTGCACCCTCCTCGGCATCGCCTTCTCCTCCCTCGCCCAGACCGGCCGAGGCGCCTCGGCCACCGCCACCCCGGTCGCCCTGATCCTCCAGTTCATCTCCGGCGTCTTCATCGTCTTCACCCAACTGCCGAGCTGGATGCAGCAGGTGGCGGCGCTCTTCCCCCTCAAGTGGATGTGCCAGGGCCTTCGCTCGGTCTTCCTCCCCTCCTCCTTCGCCGCCCAGGAACCAGCCGGCTCCTTCGAACTGGGCCGGGTCGCCCTCGTCCTGTCCATCTGGTGCGTCCTCGGCCTCGTCCTCTGCCTGACCACCTTCCGCTGGACCACCCGCCGCGACGGCTGAAGTGCACGGAAGGGCCTCATGCGGGTCTTGGTGCGTAGCCGGCACTTGGGTAGCAGGTTGGCCAAGCCCCCAGGTGATCATTTCGTACCGCAGGAGCGTGACCGGCAGCCTGTTCTTCGATGCCAGTCGGGGCGGCAGTGTGCCTGATTCGGCTCGCCCGCTCCAGCAGCAACTACCGCGTTTACTCCACGAGCACCACGCTGCGGTGACTCGCCTCCCGCATCGACATGGACGCCGACGCGGCCAGACAGGGACTCATCCTGCTCCAGCAGTTGCGCCCCGCACTGACCACGCAGCAGGGTGAGCCGGTCGACCCAGCGCACGTACGGGTGACGCTTGGGATCCTGCTGCTCCTGCATCACATCGAGCTCGAGTAACCGGCGCTTGCCCTGCCGGGCCTGCGATCCGGTTCGGCTTGCCACCGAACGACCCGCAACCATCTGCGCCGTGCTCGTCCATTGCCCCACCGGCTCCTCGGAAGCGAGATCACACCCTGGCATTGCCGATGTCGGCGGAGGCGCCAGTGACGTAGCAACGCACACCCACCCGGCCGGACACAGCGCCGCGAGGGTGATGGGCGACGTGCCGTGGCGCCTCCGGCAGGGCAGCACCGGCGCGGCCGGGTGTCTCGTAAACCGGGACGCTGGCTGCACCCCGCCCGATAGTCATATGTTCAGCAGGCCGCCGTTGCGTAGGGCGTCGTCCTTGATCGCGATGAGATTCGCGGAGACGTACGGGATGTTATGCGTCTGGTGCCATTCGCTCGGGAAGTACGTGACCAACCGCGACGCCTGGAATCGGCATTTGATTTCAGGCACGAACCGAGAATAGTTGGCGTCCGTGAAATACCAGAACGAGTTTTCGTTGTAGAACGCCACATGCGTCGGATCCTGGTAGGCACCCCGACCGTCGGTGCTAGGTGTCAGCGACAACAGCATCCCGTTCGGCGCAAGCAGCCGGTACAACTCGTTGAACAGTGCAATTTTGTCCGGAATGTGTTCCAGGAAATCCACAGCCCGAATGACTCCGACGCTGTTGTCCGGCAGATCGACACCCTTCGTTACATCGCAGACCATGTCGACGCCCGACCCATCGTGGTAGTCCAGACCGAGATATCCTTCCGGCTTGCTGTGGGCCGCACCCAGGTCGAGCGCCAGGAGTCCCTGCCGCCGTGACCAGGTCAGCACATTTTGTTGAATGTTCCGGTCGTAGATCTCCACCGTACGCTGCTGGATACGGGCGTTGAGATCCGGAACGCGCTGCGTGTTCTTGGCATGCATGCGCTGCAGGTACAGGCATTTCTCAATGTGATGAAACTCGCTCACCTGATAGATCCGGGCCATCAGATCGGCGTCGTCCGCGACGTCGAACGACTCGTCGTATCCGCCGACCTTCTCGTAGATGTCCCGACGGAAGGCCCGCACATGGTTCGGTGCGTACCAGATGTAGCTCACATTGTGCGGCGTCGGCGGCAACGCCCGGCATACCAGCACCTCGCGGCCGTCCACCTTATCGTCGTAGTGCCGCCAGCCGAATGAACTCGCGAAGCGGTCTTCGCAGCGGCTGCCGTCCTCCTGGATCTGCGCGGTGTCGCTGTAGACGAACCCCACCTCCGGGTTGGAGTCGAAGGCGTCGACGATCTCTTGCAGACAGTCGCTGCTGAGCAGATCGTCGTCGTCAAGCTCGACCAGGATGTCCCCGGCAGCCTCGGCGCAGGCGTACCCCTTCACAGCGCCAACGCCGTTCAGGTTGTCCTGGACAATGAGCCGGATCCGATCGTCGTGCCTCTCAGGCCGCCAACGAGACCCCTGGTTGAGAACGACTACCCATTCCCAGTCGGTGAAGGTCTGCGCGACCAGTGATCGGAAACATTCGTCGATGAAACGGGTGCGGTTGCTCCCCGTGAAGACCGTTACGCGCGGTGTACGCATTGAACCGATCACCTACCCGCCGGACCCGAGGACCGAGTGGTCGGGACCCCGCGGTACTTCGCCGGAACGGCTGAGGTGAGCCCCTTGTCCAGCCGGATCGCCGCCTTGAAGGCGTCCCGCGCTGCCGCGTTGTCACCGGATTGGGACAGCAGCATGCCCAGCCGGAGGTAGGCGGTTGACGACTTGTTGTCGATCGACACGACCTTGCGGTAGATGTCCATCGACGTCGTCGGGGCTTTACTTTCCAGTGCAATCGCCTTGTTGTAAAGGGCCGGCTTGTAGTTGGCGTCGGCCGCCAATGCCTTATCGTAGTTGCTGATCGCCTCGTCTGCCTGGTTGCGCGACTGGGCGATGAAGCCCAGATTGAACCAGGCGAACTTGTTGTTGGCTTCGACGGCCAGCAGCTTCTCGAAGGTGGCCTTCGCCGCGTCGAAGTTGCCGGCCTGGCCCTGCTCGACACCGAGCTTCAGCAGATCCGCCGGCGCGGTTCCGGTGTTGGTGCCGCCATTCGTCTTGTCGCTTTTGCTGTCACCGGAGTTGCTCGTCTGCGGCTTGTCAGCAGGCTTCTCGCTGCATGCCGCGACTCCGGTCAGCAGGACCGCACCACAGGCGAGTGACCCGAATATCTGACGCATGCTCATTTCTCCTCCTTGACGGTAGCGGGGCGCTCCGACTTGCTGTTCGGCCGGCTGGCCTTGCTACTGTTGGCCGTCCCCCGGCCCGACTTGTTGGCCGGAGCCGTTAACGCCACCGGCGTGGCGGGCGAGATGCAGGACACCCAGATGTCGGCGCCTCCGCCGGTAAAGGTGAACTGGTAGCCACTGATCGAGAGCGGCTGGATCAGCACCGGGTTGACGCCCGCGCCCGAGAGCTGGTACCCGGTTCCGACAGCAATGTCTCCGGGCACACACCCGAAATTAACGGGGGTGTCCGCAATCACGGTAAGCGGGCCCTGAATGTAGGCGGCCTGGATTCCGTTGCCCGCCAATCCCTGCGCGCCCTGGGCGCCCGCGTCGCCCTGCGGTCCTTGTACGCCCTGCAAACCCAGCGCACCTTGGGCGCCCTGGGCACCTTGAGTACCCGTGTCGCCCTGGGCCCCCTGGAAACCTTGCGCACCCTGAATTCCCTGGGCTCCTATGTCGCCTTGAGGACCTTGAGTGCCCACGTCGCCCTGGGCACCTTGAACGCCCACGTCGCCCTGGGCGCCCTGGAAACCTTGAACGCCCTGGGCACCCACGTCGCCCTGCGCACCCTGAATTCCCTGGGCACCTTGAACACCCACGGCACCCTGAACGCCCGCATCGCCCTGAGCACCCTGAGCACCCTGAACACCCGCATCGCCCTCGGCGCCCTGGAAACCTTGGAAACCTTGAACGCCCACGTCGCCCTGGGCGCCCTGCGCACCCTGAACTCCCTGGGCACCTTGAACACCCACGTCGCCCTGGACACCTTGGGCGCCCTGGGCACCTTGAACACCCACATCGCCTTGGGTGCCCTGGGCACCTTGCGCACCTTCAACGCCCCCGTCACCCTGGGCGCCCTGGAAACCTTGGAAACCTTGAACGCCCACGTCGCCCTGGGCGCCCTGGGCACCTTGAGCACCTTGAACGCCCTCGCCCACGTCGCCCTGCGCACCCTGAATTCCCTGGGCACCTTGAACACCCACGGCACCCTGAACGCCCGCATCGCCCTGAGCACCTTGGAAACCTTGAACGCCCTGGGCTCCTATATCGCCCTGGGCACCTTGAGTACCCACGCCGCCCTCGGCACCTTGAGCGCCCACGTCGCCCTGGGCACCTTGAGCGCCCACGTCGCCCTGGGCACCTTGAGCGCCCACGGCACCCTGGGCACCTTGAACGCCCTCGCCCACCTCGCCCTGCGCACCCTGAACTCCCTGAGCACCTTGAACACCCACGGCACCCTGAACGCCCGCATCGCCCTGAGCACCTTGGAAACCTTGAACGCCCTGGGCTCCTATATCGCCCTGGGCACCTTGAGTACCCACGCCGCCCTCGGCACCTTGAACGCCTTCAACGCCCTGGACACCTTGAGCACCCACGTCGCCTTGAGCACCTTGAGCACCTTGAGCACCTTGAGCACCTTGAGCACCTTGAACGCCCTCGCCCACGTCACCCTGCGCACCCTGAACTCCCTGAGCACCTTGAACACCCACGGCACCCTGAACGCCCGCATCGCCCTGAGCACCTTGGAAACCTTGAGCACCTTGAACGCCCTGGGCTCCTATATCGCCCTGAGCACCTTGAGTACCCACGCCACCCTCGGCACCTTGAACGCCCTGGACACCTTGAGCGCCCACGTCGCCCTGGACACCCTGGGTACCTTGCGCACCTTGAACGCCCTCGCCCACCTCGCCCTGCGCACCCTGAACTCCCTGAGCACCTTGAACACCCACGGCACCCTGAACGCCCGCATCGCCCTGAGCACCTTGGAAACCTTGAACGCCCTGGGCTCCTATATCGCCCTGGGCACCTTGAGCACCCACGTCGCCCTGGGCACCTTGAGCACCTTGAACGCCCTCGCCCACGTCACCCTGCGCACCCTGAATTCCCTGAGCACCCTGAATTCCCTGAGCACCTTGAATACCCACGGCACCCTGAACGCCCGCATCGCCCTGAGCACCTTGGAAACCTTGAACGCCCTGGGCTCCTATATCGCCCTGGGCACCTTGAGTACCCACGCCGCCCTCGGCACCTTGAGCACCTTCAACGCCCTGGACACCTTGAACGCCTTCAACGCCCTGCACACCTTGAACGCCCACGTCGCCCTGGGCACCCTGGGCACCTTGAGCACCTTGAGCGCCCTCGGCACCCTGAACGCCCGCATCGCCCTGAGCACCTTGGAAACCTTGAACACCCTCGCCCACGCCGCCCCGCGCACCCTGAATTCCCCGCGCACCCTGAATTCCCTGGGCACCCTGAATTCCCTGGGCGCCCTGAATTCCCTGGGCACCCTGGGCGCCCTGGGCACCTTGAGCGCCCTGGGCGCCATGCGAGCCGTGCGGGTAGTCCGATTTCGGCGGCCCGCCCTCGTGGTGCCCATCCCACGGGCCCTGCCAGCCCTGGGGGCCGTAGTCCGGGGTCCTTCCTGGGTAGCCGTCCCACGAATCGTCAGGTCCACCGCCGTCGTCGCGGACAGTCGACCAGGACAACGGCCACCCGCCGTACTGGCCGAGCGGGCCGGGCGTACCGATGTGCACGCCCTGGGCAGACGATTTCGCTTCCACCGGTTGCGCTGCGGCTGCGGGCCCACCCGTCATCCCGACTGCCAGCAGGACAGAGCTCAGCCCTGAAGCGGCGCGGCCTTGCTTCAGCCCTCGCCGCAGCCGTCGGTTGTTGCTCATGACCCCTCCAGAGAGCCGCCCCAGATGCACCCAGAGCTACTTACCAGTGACACAAAGTCACTTCATGGGCGATTTGTAGCGTATCCGACCATTTCCTGCAATGAGGAGGTTTTAGCTTCCGCTAGGCGAATCTCAAATAAAGTGGATTTTCTTCGTGCAATTAGACAAACACGTTTGTCAAATTACACACCGCCCGCCCGTTCTGCTCGACGGTCGCCCCCAGCCAGTCGAGGCCGCTCTCCGTACCGTGGTGGAGTTCCTCGACCGTGACCACCACATCGCCGCCGGGCGGCAGGTAATCGCCGCGCCGGAGCTTGACGACCCGGGGCAACAAACCCCGGGGTACGCCGGGCGGCAGCACCGCCAGGATGTTGCGAACGCGGCGCCAGTCCTGCGGCGTCAGCGGGTTAGCCCTCCCTGGCCCCACCTGGCGGACCTCGTCCCGCTCCACCAACACCGGCGGCAACTGTGTCGAGGTGGCGGATGACCTGGCTGACCGCGTACTGGTCCGGGACTCGAAGGACCGGCCGGGACCGGTGCTGACGTTCGGGCCGACTGCCTGGACGGCGTTCGTGACCGAGGTGTCCCGGGTACGGCAGCGGTCAGGAGAGCGGGCCGGTTTCCCGTAGCCGGTCGGTCAGGAACTCCTGTTCGGCGGCGTTGTCGCTGAGCGCCAGCGCCGTCCGGTACGCCTCGGCGGCCTCCGCGTACCGGCCCAGCCGGCGTAGCAGATCCGCCCTGGTCGCCGGCAGATAGCGATAACCTGCCAGCCGGCCGTCGCGCTCGATCGCCTCGACCTCGGCCAGTGCCGCCGCCGGTCCGTCCACCATGGACACCGCCACCGCCCGGTTGAGCGCGACCACGGGCGACGGCCAGATCCGCAGCAGTTCGTCATAGAGGGTACGGATCTGCGGCCAGTCGGTCTCCGGATAGCTCGGCGCCTGCGCGTGCAGTGCGGCGATCGCCGCCTGCAGGGTGAACCGACCGGGTGGGCCGGCCCGGAGCGCGGCCACCACCAGCCGATCCGCCTCGGCGATCAGCTCTCGGTCCCACGCCGACCGGTCCTGTTCCTCGATCCGTAGCAGCCGACCATCGGCATCGGTCCGAGTGGCCCGCCGCGCCTGGTGCACCAGCAGCAGGGCCAGCAGCCCGGCGACCTCGCGGTCGGCCGGCAACAGCAGCCGGAGCATCCGGGCCAGGTCGAGAGCCCGGTCGGTGAGTTCGTCGCGTACCAGATTCTCGCCGGACCAGGCGGTGTGCCCGGCGGTGTAGAGCAGGTGGACCACGGTGAGCGCCGCGCCGACCCGATCGGGCAGCTCGGCGCTCGACGGGACCCGGTACGGGATCCGGGCCGCGCTGATCTTCTTCTTGGCCCGGGTCAGCCGGGCGGCCATCGTCGGCTCGGGGACCAGGAACGCGTACGCGATGTCCGGTGTGGCGAGCCCACACACCAGTCGCAGGGTCAGCGCCACCCGTGCCTCCAGGGCAAGTGCCGGATGGCAGCAGGTGAAGACCAGGCGGAGTCGGTCGTCGGGAATCGTGTCCGGCTGATCCATCTCGGCCTCCTCCTCCGGCCCGAGCAGCAACGGCAGTTTGGCGTCGAGCGTCTGGCGTCGGCGCATCGCGTTCAGCGCGGTACGTCGGGCCGCCGTGGTCAGCCAGGCCCCGGGCCGATCGGGTACGCCGTCGCGTGGCCAGGTCCGCAACGCCTGGACGTACGCCTCCTGCACGGCCTCCTCGGCGGCGTCGAGATCGCGGGTCACCCGCACCGTCGCGGCGAGCACCCAGGCCCACTCGCGGCGGTGCGCGTCAGCGACGCTCTGGGCGACCGTGCGTCCGCCTGTGCCTCCGACCGTGCTCAGTTCGGCTCCAGGAGCTCGAAGCCGATCAGCGGCCGGACCTCCACACCGCCGCTGACGACCGGCGTCAGCCGGGCCAGCGCCAGCGCGTGGTCGAGATCCCGCGCCTCGATCACGAAGACGCCGGCCAGCGCCTCCTTGGTCTCGATGAACGGACCGTCGGTCAGCAGGTCGCCCCGGATCGCGGTCGCCGTGGTCGACGGTTCCAGCGCCAACCCGGCGACGATCCGGCCACCCAGTTCGGCGATCCGCCCCGGCAACTCCTCGTGCGCCCGCATGACCTCCGGCGGGATGTCTGCCACGCCGCCAGGGGTCTCGCGCTCGAAGATCAGCACCGCGTACTGGGGCATCAGGCCACCGCCCCGGACGGGGCCAGTGCGGCGGTCAGCCACGCCTGCCAGGTGGACGCCTCCGCCGCCTCGTCCACGCCCTCGGCGAACAGGTGGTGCGCCACCCCGACCGGCCAGCCCCAGGCGTCCCGGCCGTAGAACCGGTAGAGCGCGTCGGCACCGCGTACCCCGAGAAAGGCGTACGTGGCGTAGTCGACCGTGCCCTCGATCGGCGTCAGGCCGGCCGGCGTCAGCCGGACCCGGTCGCCGACGGCGACGTCCGGGCCGACGCCCAGGGCCCGGCGCAGCGCGGCGAAGCCGCCCCGCGCGGAGGTCTCCGGCCCGCCCGCGGAGACGTAGGCCGCGTCGTGGCCGGCGAAATGCCGCAGGTACTCCCCGAACGTGTGCTGGTAGAACGCCGTGTGCTGCCGGCAGGCGTCCAACTCACGCTCGTAGTCCCCGGCGATCACCCCACGGTGTACGTAGCGCAGGTAGGACCCCGTGCCACGCGGCTCGACCCGGTAGTCGAGTTCGTTGACGCCGTCCCCGTCCACCGCCCGGGTCACGAACCGGTTCGGCGGATCCCAGACCGTGACCGTGCCGCCGGAGCCGCTCAGCCCCCGCTCGGCCCCGCCGACCCGTGGCTCGTAGTCGATTTTCCAGAGCCAGCCGGAGGTGTGCGCGGTGAACGCCTCCCACACCTCCGACGGGCTCGCGGACAACTCGCTCTCCCAGCGCACCTCGAACTGCCTACCCATCTCAGCTGCCTCCATCGCTGTCGCTGAGCCTCGCGGCTCTCTCTACCTCACCGACAAGCGACATCCGACGGAATCGACAGCGGCCCGGAAATTTTTCTCCGGCGGTGGATGGGTCAGTACGAGTAGAAGCCCTTGCCGGTCTTCCGGCCCAGGTCACCGGCGGCGGCCATCCGTTGCAGCAGCTCCGGTGGGAAGAACTTCTCGTCGGCGGTGTCGGCGTAGATGTTCTTGGTGGCGTTCAACAGCACGTCGATGCCGGTCAGGTCGGTGGTGGCCAGCGGACCCATGGCATGGCCGAAGCCCAGCTTGCAGGCGGTGTCCAGGTCCTCCGGCGAGATCACCCCGGACTCGACGAGCTTGATGGCCTCCATCACCAGTGCGGTGATCAGCCGGGTGGTGACGAAGCCGGCGATGTCCCGGTTGACCACCACGCAGGTCTTGCCGATCTCCTCGGCGAAGGCCCGGGCGGTCGCCAGCGTCCCGTCGCTGGTCTTGTAGCCGCGTACCAGCTCACAGAGCTTCATCATCGGTACGGGCGAGAAGAAGTGCGTACCCACGACCGACTCCGGCCGCTCGGTCACCGCCGCGATCTGGGTGACCGGGATGGCCGAGGTGTTGGTCGCCAGCACCGTACCGGGGGCGCAGATCTTGTCCAGGGCCCGGAACACCTCGTGCTTGAGTTCCAGCTTCTCGAAGACCGCCTCGACCACGATGTCGGCGTCGCCGACCGCCTCCAGCTCGGTGGTCGGGGTGATCCGGGCGAGCGTCGCCTCGACGTCGCCGGCCTCGATGGTGCCCTTGGCCGCGAACTTCTCCAACGAGGTACGGATCCCGGACATGCCGCGCCGGGTGGCGGCGTCGTCGATGTCGCGGAGCGTCACCTGCCAGCCCGCCCGCGCGGCGACCTGGGCGATGCCCGAACCCATCAGACCGGCCCCGACGACCGCGAGTCGACCCGCCATGTGCTCACTCCCTCGGCTGGATTGTGTCCGTCCCGAGCACCATAACGGTCGTCCTCAGCATCGACCGACGCCGGCCGCGAGGGCATGCTCGCGGCCGGCGTCGGTGCTGTGGATCGGTGAACGTACCCGGATCAGCTCGCGGCACGCAGCGGAGCGAGCGCCGTGCTCCAGGCCACCGTCTGGTCGAGCGTGGTGTTCAGGGCGTCCCGGTGGAAGTCGTTGGGCTTGAAGACGCTGAAGTTCTCGAAGTCGGTGTGCAGCGACAGCGCCACCTGGGACCGTACGTCGGCCATCATCAGCTCGCCGGCGATCAGGCGCAGGTGCTCCACCGCGCGGGCGCCGCCGACCGAGCCGTAGCTGACGAAGCCGACGGCCTTGTTGTTCCACTCGGCGAACAGGAAGTCGATCGCGTTCTTCAGGGCACCGGAGGTGGAGTGGTTGTACTCCGGCGTCACGATCACGAACCCGTCGAACGAGGCGATCTTGGCGGCCCACTCCAGCGTGTGCGGCTGGGAGTACTGCCCCATCGACGGCGGAATGGCCTCGTCGAGGTGCGGCAGCTTGTAGTCGAGCAGGTCGATCAGCTCGTAGTCCGCGTCGCTGCGCTGCGTGGCGATATCGAGCACCCAGCGGGCCACCTGCTCGCCGTTGCGGCCGGGACGAGTGCTGCCAAGAATGATGCCAATCCTGGTCATTTCTGTAATTTCCCCTCTGAAGTTCGCAGCACTCACGTGCTTGCTCGGTCAAGCAAATATTCGGATTGTTGCTTTGTCAAGCAACTGCCGTGTTAGTGTGTTCTCCATGACAGCCGCGCCAACCCCGCTGAGCAGCGACGAGGAGGCGTTCGTCCGGGCCCTGGGCCGGGCGATCATCGTCGTTCCCCGGGCCCTGGACGCCGAGCTGATGCGCGAGCAGCGCATCTCGATGAACGAGTACGCGGCCCTCATGCACCTCTCCGAGGCGCCCGACCGGCGGATGCGGATGAGCGAACTGGCGAGCGCCTGCGACCTCTCGCTGAGCGGGATGACCCGGATCGTCACCCGGCTGGAGCAGCAGCGCTTCGTCGAACGGATCAGATGCCCCGAGGACGCCCGAGGCTGGAACGCGGTCCTCACCGACGCCGGGCTGACCCGGCTGGAGCAGGCGTACCCGGCGCACCTCGCCAGCGTCCGCCGGCACATCGTCGACCACGCCGCCGGGCTGGACCTGCCCCGGATCACCGAGGCCCTGCGACGCTTCGCCACCACGGGCGTGTGCGCGGAACACGCTACCGACAGCTCGACCGCCTGAGCCGGCCCGCCGCCCGCCGGTCATAGCGTGAAGGCCGGCTCTTCCGGCGCGGTCGCCCGCTCCACCTCGACCCCCAGCGTCCGCAGGTCGGCGATGAAGTCCGGATAGCCGCGGTCCACGTGGTGCACGTGCGAGACCTCGGTGACGCCGTCGGCGCAGAGACCGGCGATCACCAGTCCGGCACCGGCCCGGATGTCGGTGGCCCGGACCGGGGCGCTGGAGAGCCGTTCCCGACCCCGGACCACCGCGTGGTGCCCGTCCGTCTTGATGTCCGCGCCCAGCCGGGCCATCTCGTTCACGAACATGAACCGGCCGTCGAAGATGTTCTCGGTGACCAGCGAGGCCCCCTCGCTCACCGAGGCCAACGCGATCGCCATCGGCAACAGGTCGGTGGCGAACCCGGGGAACGGCAGCGTCACCACGTCGACCGCCGACGGCCGCCGGTCCAGTTGCACCCGGAACGCGTCGGCCCGGGTCTCCACCAGGCAGCCGGCGGAGACCAGCTTGTCCAGCGCGATCTCCAGGAAGGCCGGACTCGCACCGGTCACCGTCACGTCGCCCTGGGTCATCGCCGCCGCGAACGCCCAGGTACCGGCGACGATCCGGTCCCCCACCGTGGCATGGCGGACCGGATGCAGCTCGGCTACGCCCTCGATCCGCAGGGTGGAGGTGCCGGCGCCCTCGATCCGGGCCCCCATCTGGGACAGCATCGTGCAGATGTCCACGATCTCCGGTTCCCGGGCGGCGTTGTCGATCTCGGTGACGCCCCGGGCCAGCACCGCCGCCATCACCAGGTTCTCGGTGGCACCGACGCTGGGGAAGTCGAGCCAGATCGTCGCGCCGCGCAGGCCGTTCGGCGCCGACGCGATGACGAAGCCGTGCTCGCCGGAGATCTCCGCACCCATCCGGGCCAACCCGGCGACGTGCATGTCCAGCCCCCGGGAGCCGATGGCGTCCCCGCCGGGGTGGGCGACCCGGACGTACCCGCGCCGGGCCAGCAGCGGCCCGAGCACGCAGATCGACGCCCGGAGCCGGCGTACCAGGTCGTAGTCCGCCTCCGTACCGGGCGCGTCCGGCACCTCGATGGTGACCGAACAGGACCGGGCCACGCCCTCGGGACCACCTGCCGCCGCGACCCCGGCGCGCTCGGCGGACGGAACCGGTTCGTCATCGGCGAACGAGACCTGGCAGCCGAGTCGGCGCAGCACCTCGCCCATGATCGCGATATCGGTGATCCGGGGAACGTTGGTGATCACACTCCGCCCCGGCGCCAGCAGGGCCGCGGCCATCAGCTTCAGCGCGGAATTCTTGGCACCCACGACGTGCACCTGGCCGGCCAGCCGGGCACCGCCGCTCACCCTGATCACATCCACGTCGCAGATCGTAGAGTCGTCGGCCCCACCCGGCCCGGCGCCGCTGGTCCAGCCGCCGTCCGGCCCCACCGCCGACTCCGACCCCGTCGCCTCCGACCCCGCCGCCTCCGCCGCCGGCCCCGAGCCCGGCGCGCTTTCCGGGTCCGCACCGGGCCGCGCGGGCGCGATCGACGTCGACATCCGTACGCTGTGCGTCATGGCCGTCCACCTCACCCGCATCTACACCAGGGCCGGCGACGCCGGCACGACCAGGCTGAGCAACAACGAGAAGGTCGCCAAGACGGATCCGCGGATCGCCGCGTACGCCGACGTCGACGAGTGCAACGCGGCCATCGGAGTGGCGCTGGCGCTCGGCCAACTCGACGAGGGCCTCCGGTCGGTGCTGGGCACGATCCAGAACGACCTCTTCGACGTCGGCGCCGACCTGTCCAACCCGGTCGAGCCGGAGCCGGCGTACCCGCCGTTGCGGGTCACCGAGGAGTACGTGCTCCGGCTGGAGGGCTGGTGCGACGAGTACAACGCGGAGCTGGCCAAACTCGACTCCTTCATTCTTCCCGGCGGGACCCCCGGAGCGGCGCTGCTGCACGTGGCGCGCACGATCGCCCGGCGTGCGGAGCGCTCGGCATGGGCGCTGCTCAGTGCCGAACCAGATCGAACCAGTACCCTTCCGGCAAAGTATCTCAACCGTCTCTCGGATCTGCTGTTCATCCTGGGAAGAACGGCGAATCCGGACGGCGACGTGCTATGGGTCCCCGGCGCTAACCGGTAGCCCCCGGTGGGCGGGTTGCACCATGTCGAGGTCTGGGTACCCGACCTCGGCCGCGCCGAACGTAGCTGGGGCTGGCTCCTCGGCGAGCTGGGCTGGACCCCGGAGCAGAGCTGGCCGGCCGGGCGCTCCTGGCGACTCGGGCCGACGTACCTGGTGCTGGAGGAGTCCACCGCGCTGTCGTCCCGGCGGCACGACCGGCTCGCCCCGGGCCTCAATCACCTGGCCTTCCACGCCGGCCCGCCGGCCGCGGTGGACCGGCTGGTCGCCGGGTCGTCGGCGTACGGCTGGTCGCTGCTCTTCGCCGACCGCCACCCGTACGCCGGTGGGCCGGACAACTACGCCGGTTACCTGACCGACGAGTCCGGATTCGAGGTGGAACTCTGCGCCTCAGTCCCCACTCCCGGGGACTGACCGTCCGGTGGTTCCCCGGCCGACCGGAAAGGGTCGCCGGGTTCCCGGACCGGCCGGCCGGTGCGGTTGCCCCAACGGTGAGCCGCTCCTGCGCCGGAGGCGCCGCCGACGCAGCGGGGCGGGTACGGGCACCGGCGTGGGAACGGATGGGCTGGGCGGCGGGCCGCTGGCGTCGTACCCGATGACAGCGGACCGGGCCCGGAGCCGGCGCCCGAGCCACAGCCCGGCCAGCAGCCCCACCTCGACGGCCAGCAACGCCCCGGCGGCCAGGTACAGCCAGCCGGGCAGCAGTCCGCTGAGACGGTCGACGAGCACGACGACGGGGTCCACCGGTCAACCGTGCCGGGCGGGGCGGGCGCTCAGCCTCGTACCGTCAGCCACCCGGGCTCCGTCGACTGGCCGGCCGGCACCCTAGGGGCCGGACGGGCCGGGTTCAGGGTCGCCCCTCGGCGTCGTGCGGGTCGATCGGCTGGAAGGCGTCGTCGACCAGGCCGAGGCGGTGCGCGACCACCGCGGCCTGGACCCGGTTGCGGAGCCCGAGCTTGTCCATCGCGGCCGAGACGTGCGTCTTGACCGTGGTGATGCCCAGGTGCATCCGCGCGGCGATCTCGGCGTTGGAGAGCCCGGCCCCGACCAGGGCCAGCACCTCGCGCTCCCGGCCGCTGAGCAGCCGCCGCCCCGAGGGGCGCAGGTTGTCGACCTCCCGCTCGGCCTCCCGGGTGTGCGCCAGCAACGCACGGTTGACGATCCGGGCCAGTACCGCCGGGGCCAGCAGTGGTTCGCCCCGGGCCGCCCGCCCCACGGCCTCCACCAGGTCCTCCGGGGCACCGTCCTTGACCAGGTAGCCGATCGCACCGGCACCGAGCGCCCCATAGATGTTGGCGTCGTCGGCGAAGGTGGTGAGCACCAGTACCCGGGTGGCCGGATGCTGGTCGAGGATCCTCCGGGTCGCCTCGATGCCGTCCATCCGGGGCATCCGCAGATCCATCAGTACGACGTCCGGGCGCAGCCGTTCGGCCAGCCGGACCGCCTCGCGGCCGTCACCCGCCTCGCCGACGATGTCGAACCCGCCGGCGGTACGCAGCAGCAGCGTGACACCGGCCCGGACCAGGGCCTGGTCGTCCACCACGAGTACCCGGATCATCGCCCGGACCGCCCGGCACGCTCGGCACGCTCGGCCTCGACCGGCCGGTTGAGGACCTTCTCCCGGAGCTGGCCGGTGGCGGTCTTCTCCCTGTTCTGGCCGGGTTGGCCGGACGTCTTCTCCGCGATCGGGCCGGTGGCCGCCTTCTCCCTGATCGGCAGGTGCGCGGCCAGGCGCCAGCCGCCGCTGCCGGTAGGGCCGGCGAGCAGCGTCCCGCCGAGCAGCCGGACCCGTTCCCGCATTCCCGCCAGTCCGTGCCCGGACGGCGGCAGCAGGGACGGCCGGGGGTGCTCCGGCCCGGTGTCGAGCACCTCGACCAGCAGCCCCGTGCCATCGGGCCGGATGTCCACCGAGGCGGTCGCGCCGGGGCCGGCGTGCTTGAGGGTGTTGGTCAGCCCCTCCTGGACCACCCGGGCGGCGGTGGTCCGCACCACCAGCGGGGCGTCGCCGACATCGGGGGCCAGGTTCATCTCGACCGCCACGCCGGCCGCCCGGACCCGCTGCTCCGCGTCGGTGATCAGCTGCTCGGGCTCGATCGGCGGTCCGCCCGCGGTCACCGCGTCGGGATCACGCAGCACCTCCAGCAACGCCCGCAGCTCGTCGAGCACCTGGCCGGCGGTGACCCGCAGGTCACCGAGCGCGTGCACGGCGTCGTCCACCCGGCCGGTACGGCGGGCGGCGTACTGGGCCGCGCCCGCCTGTAGCGCGATGGCCCCCACGTGGTGCGCGACGATGTCGTGCAGGTCCCGGGCGATGGCGGCGCGCTCGGCCAGCCGCGCGGCCCGGGTCTGGATCTCCTGCTGTGCCTCCACGTCGCGGGCCCGCTCCTCGGCCAACTGGGCCACCCGGCGTACCCCGCTGAGGTAGCGGGCGAGGGCGACCGGGGCGATGACGAAGCCGGCGAACCCGGCGAGCTGGATGAACCCCTGCTGTCCGGGCAGCAGCCCGTCGCTGCCGGGCCCGACCAGATGGACCAGTGAGGCGGCGTACGCCAGCCCCAGCGCCGCGCCGACGAACGGCCACCTGGCGGTGAAGGCGACGAGGCCCACCGCGACCAGCGCCCCGAACTGGGCGACGTCCCCGGCCCACGGCGCGGTCCAGTTGGCGACCGCCAGCAGCAGACACTCGACCACCAGCACCGGCCAGGGCCATCGGCGGGCACCGACCAGGATCAGCCCGGCGGTCACCGTGACCGCGAGCGCGAGCGGGCGGGTCTCTACCACCGGCCAGCCGAGCTTGGTCAGTCCCAAGCCACCGCCGACCAGCCCGAGCAGCACATCCGGCCACCAACTTCGCTGATCCCGCACGATCGCAACGATACGGAGCGGATCCGCGACCGGCGAACTGGCCATTCGCCGGGCCGCCTCCTCCAACTGGCCGATACACCGACCGGCAGGACGACATCGAAAGAAGATCAGCTCGCCTAGCTTCGGTCCGTGCCTACCGAAATGATCTCGTTTTTGACCCAGTTGGCCCGCAGCCCTCGGGCAGTCGGCGCGATCGCGCCCAGCGGAATCCCACTGGCCGAACGGATCACCGCGACGATCCCCCGGACCGGCGAGCCGTTGGTGGTCGAACTCGGGCCCGGCACCGGAGCCTTCACCCGAGTGATCCAGCGCCGCCTGGCCGGCCAGGGCAGGCATCTCGCCCTGGAGATCAACCCGATCTTCGCCGACCGTCTGGCCCGGGACCATCCCGCGGTCGACGTGCTCCAGGCCGATGCCGGGAACCTGGCCGACCTGCTCAGCGAGCGGAACCTTCCCCGTGCCGAGGCGATCGTCAGCGGTCTGCCCTGGGCGGTGTTCACCGCGGAACGGCAGCGGGAGATCCTCGGTGCCGTCGTCGCGGCTCTCGCCGACGACGGCGCGTTCACCACGTTCGCGTACCAGCACGCCCGGTGGGCACCCCCGGCGCGCCGGCTGCACCGGACCCTGCGCGAGCTGTTCGAGGAGGTCGTCGTCGGCGGAACGGTGTGGGCGAACCTACCTCCGGCGGTGGTCTACCACTGTCGCCGACCGGTCCGGAAGCCCCTGCTGGAGGAGGCCGGTACGGCGAAGGTCGCCCGTCAGCCGTCGTCGGTCCGGCCGCTGAACCTGCCCCACCCGGTCCAGTCCTGACGCTTGAGGGGTCTTCAGTCCCGGAGCATCAAATGCGAAACCGCCCCGGGAGGGGCGGATTCAAGCCAGGAGAGGAAGCCGGTGACCGTGGACTTCGCCATCGCGATCTCCACGGGCGCCTGGTGGCTCACACATCGCAGGATCACCCAGTCCGCCGGCATGATCAGTCGTTCCTGACCCTCGGGGAGTCGCCGTCGTTCCACCGCTAGCCCGCGCCGGGTCAGCACCCGTTTCGGCCCGAACGAGAGGCTGAACATCCGGTACCACCGGAGTTCGGTCTCGGCGAACCGGGCGAAGCCCGGCGACCAGCCCCGCCCGTCGAGCATGGTCGAGACCCGCACGCTGAGTCGGATGATGCCGCCGGACCGGGCGACCAGGGCCCGCCGGAGGAAGAGCGCCCCGACCGCGAGGAGGAATACCAGAACGCCGATCCCGATCCAACGCAGAACCAGCATCGACGTCTCGGTCAGCGCGTCGCGGACTCGGTTACCGGGCTGGCGCTCTCGGCCAGGACCGTGACACCGTCGCCGGTCACCGACAGGAATCCGCCGGTCACCTCGTAGGTGAGCTGCTCGCCACCGGCCAGCTTGATGCGTACCTGGCCGGGCTCGGCGAGCTGACCCAGCAGCGGCGCGTGTCCCGGCAGCACTCCGAGCTCACCTTCGGTCGTCCGCGCGACGACCATCTCGGCGTCACCCGTCCAGATCTTCTCCTCGACGGATACGAGCTCGACCTGAAGCTGTGCCACGCTGTCTCCTTGCTGCGGCGGCGGGATTGGGGCAAGTCTAATCCGGCTCCCGCCGCCGCACCCAGCCGGGTGGCCCAGTTCGCGATCAGGTCACTTGACCTTGTTCAGCAACTCCGGGTTCGAGATCACGAAGGTGTCGACGGTGCCGGCCCGGAGCGCCTCGAAGAACTCGGCGGCGATCGGTTGGAACCGCTCACCCTTGTAGTCGCTGCCGGTGCCGACGCCACCGCCGGGCAGCTTGATCATCTGGATCGAGTCCGACCGCAGGTTGCGCAGCGCGAAGCCGAAGTCGATCAACTTGTGCCCCCGACCGCTGAAGATCAAGGACTTCCCCGCCGCCCGCAGTACGGAGTCCATCTTGATCGGGTTGGTCACCACGTCCTTGCTCAGCGCCTGGTCGGCCATTGCCCGGACGAACTGCTGCTGGTGCCGCTGGCGGCCGTAGTCGCCGTCGACGACCCCGCTGCTCGGGTAGCGCTGCCGGACGTAGTCCAGCGCCTGCCAGCCCTTCAGGTGCCGGGTGCCCTTCTTGTACTGGGCCTGCGGGCCGACGTAACCCTGGCCGACGGACTTGTGCGTCCGGTGTGAGCCGTCCGGCCGACGGTGCTCCGACTTCACGTTCTGGTCGATGTACATCGTGACGCCACCCATGGCGTCGACGATCTTCAGGAATCCGCCGAAGTTGATGATCCCGCCGGCGTCGAACCGCTTGATCCCGGTCACCTTGGAGACCGTCAGGGAGAGCAGTTCGAAGCCCTGCGCCGCGTCCGGGAGCTTCTTGCCGGGCACCCGGCTGCCAAACGCCATCGCGGCGTTCAGCTTCGTCTTCTCGCCCGAGAAGTCGGCCTTGGGGAAGCGGGGGATGTCGACCAGCAGGTCCCGGGGCATCGAGAAGAGGTACGCCGAGTCGAGCGCCTGGTTCACGTGCAGCACCATGATCGAGTCAGCCAGTGGCGGCGTCTCCGGCTGCCGTGGGTCGATGCCGACCAGCAGGATGTTCAGCGGTCCCTTGATGTCCGACTTCTTCTCCGTGGCCGCCGCTCCGGCAGCCTCGTCGCCGAAGAGGTCCTCCTGGGCCACCGCGCCCTCGTAGCGGGCGAGCATCGCCTCGAAGCCGACCAGCACCGCCCCGCTGAGCAGCACCAGCACCGCCCCGAAGATGGTGCAGAGCCGGGCCCAGGTCGGCACGTTGGACTTCCGGCGGCGGCCCTCCTTGACCGGCCGCCCGGTGCCCAGATAGCCGACCTCCGAGTCGCCGCCGACCGCCCCGGCACCACCGGACCGCCCTCTTCCGGCTCGGCCCGCACGCTTGTTGGACCGGCCAGCATCCTCGCCGTCCTCGATCACCAGCATCTCCATCCGTAGCGCCCATCCGAGCGTCGCGTCCGTGAATAAGGACGGACCCGCCGGGGCGGAACGTTGCAGAGATCAAGGACGAGTTCCGTGAACGTTGGATGGATCGGCGATGAAATCCGCCGGTCGACACCGACGGGTGCCGACGCTTCCCGCAAGGTTGCCAGGTCAGCCGTACTGCACGCGGGTGCCCGCGTTCCGGGCACAGCGACGGACGGTGGGCCGTGGGCCGTAGATCAACGGTCGGCAGTCCGCGATCGGCTCACTTGACCTTGTTCAGCAGCTCCGGGTGGGAGATCACGAAGGTGTCGATGGTGCCGTCCTGCAGGGCATCGAAGAAGTCCGCCGCGACCGGCTTGAACGCCTCGCCCTTGTAGTCGCCGTCCTCGACCACGCCGCCGCCCGGCAGTTTGATCATCTGGATCGAGTCCGACCGCAGCCCCCGCATGGCGAAGCCGAAGTCGATGAGGTCGTGCCCCCGACCGTTGAAGATCAGCGCCTTACCGGCCGCCCGCAGGACGGCGTCGAGCTTGATCGGATTGGTCACCACGTCCTTGCTCAGCGCCTGGTCGGCCATTGCCCGGACGAACTGCTGCTGGTGGCGCTGCCGGTCGTAGTCGCCGTTCGGCAGGCCGTACCGCTGCCGGACGTAGTCCAGCGCCTGCCAGCCCTTCAGGTGGGCGTTGCCCTTCTTGTACTGCGCCTGCGGGCCGAGATAGCCGTTCCCACCGGGCTTGAGCGTACGGGCGTTGCCGTTCGGCTGCTTGTGCTCCGACTTGACGTTGGAGTCGATGTACATGTCGACGCCACCCATCGCGTCGACGATCTTCTGAAAGCCGCTGAAGTTGATGATCGCTCCGGCGTCGAACCGCTCGATCCCGGTCAGCTTGCTGACGGTGAGCGAGAGCAACTCGAACCCACGGTTGGCGTCCGGCAGCTTGGCCCCCGGCACCTTGCTGCCGTGCGACATGGCGGCGTTCAGCTTCTCGGTCCCACCCGAGTAGTCGGCCTTGGGGAAGGCCGGGATCTGCACCAGGAGATCCCGGGGCATCGAGAAGAGGTACGCCGAGTCGAGCGTCTCGTTGACGTGCAGCACCATGATCGAGTCGGCCAACGGCGACCACTCCGGCGTACGCGGGTCGATCCCCACCAGCAGGATGTTCAACGGGCCCTTGATGTCCGACTTCTTCTCCGGCAGTGCCCCGGCGGCCTCGTCGCCGAAGAGGTCGCCCTCCTGCACGGCACCGGAGTAGCGGGCGAGAACCGCCTCGAACCCGACCAGCGCGGTTCCGCTGACGAAGACCAGCACCGCCCCGAAGATGGTGCAGATCCGGGCCCAGCGCGGCACCCGTGACCTGCGTCGCTGCCGCCGGCCCGGACCGGCCTGGTCGGCACCCGGGCGGTCCGATCCCGGCGGCCCGCCACCCGGACGACTCGGATCCGCGTGCCTGCGGCGCGCTCTCCTGCTCGGCCGGTCAGCGCCCTTGCCGCCTCCACCCACCAGACATCTCCGTTCGTAGCGCCCTGTGAAGTTCGTAGCGCCCTGTCGTGCAGAAGGACGGGCCCACGGGGCACAGACGTTGCAGAAAACGCTGGATATGCGGACCGCCAACGACGGTACCCGGCCAATCCGGGTAACCAAAGCACCGGAACCAGGTAAAAATCGGTGAAATCGGCTCGGATGTCCTCCCGGCGGCACCCGCGCGGAAACGACAGAACCGCACCGGCCGATGCCGGTGCGGTTCTGTGCCGTTACGTGCCGGGCGAACTAGTCCTTCATCAGCTCGCGGGCGTTGCGCTCCAGGTCGTCCAGGCCACCGCACATGAAGAAGGCCTGCTCGGGGAAGTGGTCGAACTCACCCTCGGCGATCTTCTTGAACGCCTCGACGGTGTCCTTGACCGGCACGTACGAGCCCTTGATCCCGGTGAAGACCTCGGCCGCGTACGTGTTCTGCGACAGGAACCGCTCGATCCGACGGGCCCGGCCGACGGTGAGCTTGTCCTCTTCCGAGAGCTCCTCGATACCGAGGATGGCGATGATGTCCTGCAGGTCCTTGTAGCGCTGCAGGATCCGCTTCACCTCGGAGGCGACCGCGAAGTGCTCGGCGCCGACGAACTCCGGCGCGAGGATCCGGGACGAGGACGCCAGCGGGTCCACCGCCGGGTAGATGCCCTTGTCGGAGATCGACCGCTCCAGGTTGGTGGTGGCGTCGAGGTGGGCGAAGGTGGTGGCCGGCGCCGGGTCGGTGTAGTCGTCCGCCGGCACGTAGATCGCCTGCATCGAGGTGATCGCCTGGCCCTTGACCGAGGTGATCCGCTCCTGCAACTCGCCCATCTCGTCGGCCAGGGTCGGCTGGTAACCCACCGCGCTCGGCATCCGGCCGAGCAGGGTGGAGACCTCCGAACCGGCCTGGGTGAACCGGAAGATGTTGTCGATGAACAGCAGCACCTCCTGCTTGTTCACGTCCCGGAAGTACTCCGCCATGGTCAGCGCCGAGAGGGCGACCCGCAGCCGGGTGCCCGGCGGCTCGTCCATCTGGCCGTAGACCAGCGCGGTCTTGTCGATCACGCCGGACTCGGTCATCTCGTGGATCAGGTCGTTGCCCTCACGGGTCCGCTCACCCACCCCGGCGAACACCGAGGTGCCACCGAAGTTGTTGGCGACCCGGGTGATCATCTCCTGGATCAGCACCGTCTTGCCCACGCCGGCACCGCCGAAGAGGCCGATCTTGCCACCCTTGACGTACGGGGCGAGCAGGTCGAGCACCTTGATGCCGGTCTCCAGCATCTCGGTCTTCGGCTCCAGGTCCGCGAAGGCGGGCGCCTTGCGGTGGATCCCCCAGTGGTCGGCCGCCTCGAACTTCTCGCCCTCCTTGAGGTTGAGCACCTCGCCGATGGCGTTGAAGACGTGGCCCTTGGTGGCGTCACCGACCGGCACCATGATCGGCGAACCGGTGTCGCGTACCTCGGTGCCGCGGACCAGACCGTCGGTCGGCTGCATCGAGATGGTCCGGACCATGTTGCCGCCCAGGTGCTGGGCGACCTCCAGGGTCAGGGTCTTCTGGCCACCGGAGAGATTCACGTCCACCTTGAGGGCGTTGAAGATCTCCGGCATGGCGTCGCGCGGGAACTCGGCGTCGACGACCGGGCCGATGACCCGGACCACGCGGCCCGTCGCGGTCTTGGTCTCTACTGGAGCAGTCATCACACTTCACTTCCCGACGCGGCGAGCGCGTTGGCGCCGCCGACGATCTCACTGATCTCCTGGGTGATCCCGGCCTGACGTGCCGAGTTCATCTCGCGCGTGTAAGTCTCGATCATCTCTTCGGCGTTGTCCGTCGCGCTCTTCATCGCCCGACGGCGGGCCGCCGACTCGCTGGCCGCCGACTCGATCAACGCCGCGTAGATCCGCGTGTTGATGTACTTCGGCAGCAGCGCGTCGAGCAGTGCGTCCGCCTCCGGCTCGAACTCGTACGCCGGCAGCAACCCCTCGGAGCGCGGCCGGTCCTCGACCTCCATCGGGCCGATGATCCGGGCCACCGGAGTCTGCGACATCAGCGACTTGAACTGCGTGTAGACGATGTGCAGTTCGTCGACGCCGAGTACGCCGTCGATCCCCGGGTCGCCGCCCTCGACGTCATCCGCGCCGGAGGTGAACGCCTTGATCAGCGTCTCACCGACCTGCTTGGCGTCGGCGAACGACGGCTGCTCCGAGAAACCGGTCCAGCTCGCCTCGATCTTCCGCTGGCGGAACTTGTAGAACGTCACGCCCTTACGGCCGATGACGTACAGCACCGGCTCCTTGCCGTCGGCCTTGAGCCGCGCGATCAGCGACTCCGCGGCCTTGATCGCGTTGGAGCTGTAGCCACCGGCGAGGCCGCGGTCACTGGTGACCACGACCACGCCGGCCCGGCGGACCTTCGGCCGCGCGGTGAGCAGCGGGTGGTCGATGGCCGCGTTGGACGCCAGCGCCGTGAGCACGCCGGTGATGGCCTGGGCGTACGGCTGTGACGCCGCGACCCGGGACTGGGCCTTGGCGAGTCGGCTCGTCGCGACGAGCTCCATCGCCTTGGTGATCTTCTTCATCGACTTCGCCGAGCGGATCCGTTGACGAAGAACACGTACCTGGGCAGCCACCGGTCAGCCCTACTGCTTCTCGGCCGAGGCGGACTCGCCGCCCTCGCGGTACCGGGTGACCTTCTCGCGGTCCTGCTCGCCCTCCATCGGCCGGGCAGCCGCGTCGTTGACCCGCACCTCGTCTTCCTTGCCAAGGAACATCTGCTTAAACCGCTCAACGGCCTCGTTCAGGGCGTTGACGATGTCGTCGTCCCAGTTGTTGTCCGCGATCGACTGCAACGTCGGCTTGTACTGGTGGCGGAGGAACTCCAGGAACTCGTTCTCGAACCGGCGGACCTCACCGATCGCGATGTCGTCCAGCTTGCCCTCGGTGCCGATCCAGACCGCGACGACCTGCTCGTGCACCGGCAGCGGCGCGTAGTTCGTCTGCTTCAGCAGCTCGACAAGCCGGGCGCCCCGGCTGAGCTGGTCCTGCGAGGCCCGGTCCAGGTCCGAGGCCAGCGCGGCGAACGCCTCCAGCTCGCGGTACTGGGCCAGGTCCAGGCGGAGCCGGCCGGCCACCTTCCGCATCGGCTTCACCTGGGCGGCGCCGCCGACCCGGGAGACCGAGGTACCGACGTTGATCGCCGGCCGGACACCCTGGTTGAACAGGTCCGTTTCCAGGAAGATCTGGCCGTCGGTGATCGAGATCACGTTCGTCGGGATGAACGCCGAGATGTCGTTGCCCTTGGTCTCGATGATCGGCAGGCCGGTCATCGAGCCGCCGCCCATCTCGTCCGAGAGCTTCGCGCAGCGCTCCAGCAGCCGGGAGTGCAGGTAGAAGACGTCACCCGGGTACGCCTCACGGCCCGGCGGGCGACGCAGCAGCAGCGAGACCGCCCGGTACGCCTCCGCCTGCTTGGTCAGGTCGTCGAAGACGATCAGGACGTGCTTGCCGGCGTACATCCAGTGCTGGCCGATGGCCGAGCCGGTGTACGGGGCGATGTACTTGAAGCCGGCCGGGTCCGAGGCCGGCGAGGCGACGATGGTGGTGTACTCCATCGCGCCGTGCTCCTCCAGCAGCCCCTTCACCGAGGCGATGGTGGAGCCCTTCTGGCCGATCGCGACGTAGATGCAGCGGACCTGCTTGGCCGGGTCGCCGGAGCGCCAGTTGTCCCGCTGGTTCAGGATCGTGTCCAGCGCGACGGTGGTCTTGCCGGTCCGCCGGTCACCGATGATCAGCTGCCGCTGACCCCGGCCGATCGCGGTCATCGCGTCGATGGCCTTGATCCCGGTCTGCAACGCCTCGCTGACGCTCTGCCGGGCCATCACGTTCGGAGCCTGCAGCTCCAGCTCGCGGTAGCCCTCGTTGGCGAGGTCACCCAGACCGTCGATCGGGTTGCCGAGCGCGTCGACGACGCGGCCGAGGAACGCGTCGCCGACCGGCGCCGAGAGCACCCGGCCGGTCCGCTTGACCCGCTGGCCCTCCTCGATGCCGGAGTAGTCGCCGAGCACCACGACGCCGATGTCCCGGACGTCGAGGTTCAGCGCCAGTCCGAGAGTGCCGTCCTCGAACTCCAGCAGCTCGTTGGTCATGGTCGAGGGCAGGCCCTCGACGTGGGCGATGCCGTCACCGGCGTCGGCGACGGTGCCGACCTCCTCACGGGAGACGTCGGGCGAATAGGAGGAGACGTAGCGCTCCAGCGCGCCGCGGATCTCCTCCGACGAGATGGTCAGCTCGGCCATCCTCTTCTTCCTCTATTCAGGGCCCGGTTAACCGGAACGGCGGTGAATGTCTGCTCGGCGCTCGGCGCGGGCGTCAGGATGTGCTCAACGCTTCGCGAGCGCGTTTCGGGTGTCGGTGAGGCGGCGCAGGATCGTGCCGTCGTAGAGATCGGATCCGATCTGGACGCTCAGCCCGCCGAGTACCGCCGGATCCACCGTCTGCTTGACGGTGACGTCTCGACCGTATAGCTCGGCGAGCTTGCTCCCCAGCCGTTGCTCTTCCTGCTCGGTGAGCGGGGCCGCGACGGTGACGTAGGCCACCTGACGGTCCCGCCGATCGGCGGCCAGCTCCACCAGTCGGGTCAGTGCCCCGGTGAAGGAGCGCCCACCGAACCCGGCGAGCGCCACCTCGACCAGCCGGATGGTCACCGCGCTGGCCTTGCCGGACAGCAGCGAGCCGGTCAGCTCGGCCCGCTGCGCGATCGGCGCGATCGGGTCGGAGAGCACGTTGCTCAGCTCCGGGTCCGCGGCGACGACCTGCCCGAAGCGGAACAGCTCGTCCTCCACCTCGCCCAGGTCCCCGGCGCGGTCGGCGCTGGCCAGCAGCGCCTCCACACCCAGCCGCTCGGTGGCTTGGAGCAGCTCGGACGGCGTCGACCAACGGCCGGTCACCAGAACGCCGAGCAGTTCCTTGGCGTCCGCACCGATCTTGCTTCCGAGCATGGTGTCGAGCAGGCCGGCCCGGTCCTCACCACTGCGGGCCGGGTCGGACAGGGCCCGACGCAACCGCGGCTCGCGCCGCAGCACCCCGGACACCAGGCCGATCTCGTCACCGGTGGTGGCGATCCGGGACGCCTCGGCGTCCCGGGCGTACGCGTCGAGACGCTGCCCCGCGGCCGCGTACGACTCCCGGCTGGCGGCCTGCATCAGCTCGCCCGCACGGCGGAGCCGTTGGCCGAACCGTTGCCGGCACCGACGGTCTCCAGGTCGGCCAGGAACCGCTCGACCGTGCCCTTGCGACGGGCCTCGTCGGCCAGCGACTCACCGACGATCCGGCTGGCCAGGTCGACCGCGATCGTGCCGACCTCGGTACGCAGTTCGCGCACGATGGTCGCCCGTTCCGCCGCGAGCTGGTCCTTGCCGGCCGCGATGATCCGGTCCGACTCCTCCCGGGCCTTGGCGAGGACGTCCGACCGGATGCCCTCGGCGTCGGCCCGCGCATCGTCGCGGATCTTCGCCGCGTCGGTACGCGCCTCGGCGAGCTGGGCGCGGTACTGCTCCAGCACCTGGTTGGCCTCGGCCTGGGCGGCCTCGGCGCGCTTGATACCGCCCTCGATCGCGTCGACCCGGGCCTGGAAGGTCTGCTCCATGCGCGGGAAGACGTACTTCATCAGCATGAAGCAGAGGATGGCGAAGGCCACCGAGCCGACCACGATCTCCTGCCACAGCGGGATGATCGGGTTGTGCTCGGTAGCGCCCTCCGCGGCGAGAATGGCGAACATCGGAACCTCCCGTTCGAGGGGTACGGCTAGTTACCGAAGGCGTAGCCGAAGGCGATGCCGAGCAGGGCCAGCAGCTCGATGACGGCGAAGCCGATCCAGACGTACGGCAGGGTCAGCCGGGACGACTCGGGCTGGCGGGCGGTCGAGTTGATGTAGGCGGCGAAGACCAGGCCGACACCGATACCCGGGCCGATGGCCGCGAGGCCGTAGCCGATGGCGCTGAGGCTGCCGGTAATTTCGACGGCGGCAAGGGACGTCATCATTGGTTGGTTCCTCCTGAAATCACGCGTGACGGTTCACGCGGGACGACAACGGTGTGCGGTTGTGTAGGTCAGTGTTCGTCGGCGAGCGCACCCTGCACGTAGCTCGCGGTCAGCACGGTGAAGATGTAGGCCTGCAGGACGATCACCAGTGCCTCAAGGAAGGTGATCGCGATCGACACCGCCCAGGAGAGCAGCGAGATCGGCTTGAGGAAGAGCGAGTCGGCGTTCAGCAGGACGAAGCCGCCCAGCGTGAAGACCAGCAGGATGATGTGTCCGGCGAACAGGTTCGCGAACAACCGCAGCGCCAGCGACACCGGCCGGGCGACGAACGTCGAGAAGAGTTCGATCGGGATCAGCAGCGGCTGCATGAACAACGGCGCCGGCGGCATCAGGGAATGCTTGAAGAACTTGCCGAAACCGTGGTGCCGGATGCCGACCCAGATGAACATCACGTAGCTGATGATCGCCAGAATCGCCGGGAACGCGATGTGTGCCATCGGCGAGATCTGGACGAACGGAATGATCTGCCACAGGTTGTTCACGAAGATGAAAACAAACAGCGTGGTGAGGTACGGCGCGAAGGCGACACCGCGGTGGCCGATCATGTCGACCGCGATGTTGTTCCGGACGAAGCCGTAGATCGACTCGGCGATCCACTGCTTCTTCGTCGGCACCAGCTTCGGGTTCCGGTAGGTCACCAGGAAGAAGATGATGGTCGCCGCGACGCCCAACCAGATCAGTACCGTGAACTTCGTGATCCAGTAGGAGTTGTGCTCTCCCCACGGATAGATGCTCGGCAGGAAGAAGTCCTCCACGCTGGGTGGAAACGGTACTTCGCCCTCCGCGAGGACGACCGACTGTCCGATCACCGCGTCCCTTCCTACCTAGGGGTGCCGAGCCGGCGGATGACCAGGTAGACGCCCCCGGCCCCGCCGAGCAGGAACCCGATCCCGGTGGCGAGGCCATCGGTTTCGAGCCACTGGTCGACCAACCAACCGATGAATCCCCACACCGACAGACCTCCAATGAGGTATGCCAGCGCAGTCCAGCCCTCGCCGGCCTCGGGCGTGCCCGAGTCACCTGCGGGTTGGGGGGTTTGGTCACCGGTCATGACGGCCGAACGATATCAGCCGGGGATACGAGGCTGTGCCACACCCCCCGCACAACGTGGTTGTGTGGGCCTCTTGGCGGGCGCGTCGTCTGTGGGCACGCTACTCCCGTTCCGCCCACGGGAAAATGACCGATCACTGACAGTTTTCTGTGTAGTCCCGTGCACGGGACTTACCGCAGGTCCGAAGCGGTCAGGAAGTGGGGCGCGTCAGCGTTGGACGGCGCGGCGCAGCCGGGCCTGGTGCACCGTGGTGACCCACCAGATGTTCGCCCCGGTCCAGGCGATCACCCCGGCCACCACCGCCCAGCCGAACGTTGCCAGGCCGGCCCAGCCGCTGTCGTCGACGCCGGCCATCACCACGCCGATCACGGTGAACTTGGCGACGTACATCGCCACGCCGAAGGGGAGCACGAGACTGGAGTGGACCGAGTCGGCCCAGGCGATCACCAGGGTCGACGACAGGTAGCTCACGGTGACCAGACCCACCCCGGCCGCCGCGCCGGCCGCGCCGGCACCGCCGCCGACCAGTCCGCCGAGCACGGTGGCGAGGACCAGCAGGCCCAGCGAGGCGCCGAGAACCGCCGGCAGGTGCGCCAACCGCCAGTGCCGGTCCGGATCCACCGCCCCGGCGCCGTCGGCCGCCTCGGTGGCCCCGGCACCCTGCTGCGGCGACACCGCCGGCTCGGTCTCGGCGCGCTCCGCCACCTCGACCGACCGGTCCGCCGGCTCAGCCACGGGGGTACGCCGGGAAGGCGGCCACCAGGTCGGCGACCTCGACGGCGAGGCCGGCGAGCACGTCCGAACCACCGGGGGCGGTCGGATCGGTCCGCACCGCACGCGAGATGAACCCGGCGACCCGGCGCATCTCCTCCGCACCCATGCCCTGGGTGGTGACGCTCGGGGTGCCGACCCGGATACCCGAGGCGGTCATCGGCTTCAGCGGGTCGTACGGGATCGCGTTCTTGTTCAGGGTGATCGCGGCGGCGTCGCAGCGCGCCTCGGCGTCCCGGCCGGTCACACCGACCTCCCGCAGGTCGATCAGGGCGAGGTGGGTGTCGGTGCCGCCGGAGACCGGGCGCATTCCCTCCGCCGCGAGTGCGGCGGCGAGCGCCTGCGCGTTGTGAACCACCTGGGCAGCGTACGCCTGGTACGCGGGCGACGCCGCTTCGCGCAGCGCGACCGCCTTGGCCGCGACCGAGTGCATCATCGGCCCGCCCTGGGTGAACGGGAAGACCGCCTTGTCGATCCGGTCGGCGAGTGACCCGCGGCACAGGATGATGCCACCACGCGGCCCCCGCAGCACCTTGTGGGTGGTGGCGCAGACCACGTCGGCGTACGGCACCGGTGACGGGACCGCCCGGCCCGCAACCAGCCCGATGAAGTGCGCGGCGTCCACCATCAGGTACGCGTCGACCTCGTCCGCGATCTCCCGGAACCGGGCGAAGTCGATCAGCCGGGGATAGGCGGTCGCCCCACAGATGATCATCTTGGGCCGGTGCGCCAGGGCCAGGTCCCGTACCTCGTCGTAGTCGATCAGCTCGGTGTCCCGGCGCACCTGGTACCCGACCGGGGCGAACCACTTGCCGGAGAAGTTGACCCGGCTGCCGTGGGTCAGGTGGCCGCCGTGCGGAAGGTCCATCGCCAGCACCGTGTCGCCGGGCTGCACCAGCGCGGCGTACGCGGCCAGGTTGGCACTCGCCCCGGAGTGCGGTTGCAGGTTGGCGTGCTCGGCGCCGAACAGCTCCTTCGCCCGGTCGATGCCGATCTGCTCGGCCCGGTCCACCTCGGCACACCCGCCGTAGTAGCGGCGCCCCGGATAGCCCTCGGCGTACTTGTTGCTCAGCGTCGAGCCGAGCGCCGCCAGCACCGCCGGTGAGGTCAGGTTCTCGCTGGCGATCAACTGCAACCCGCCGCGCACCCGGTCGAGTTCGCCGAGCACCACCGCCGCGATCTCCGGGTCGGTCTCGGCCAGCTCGTCGAAGTCCGGCCCCCAGAAGGGCGTCGACGTTCCGCTCTGCTCGCTCATGCCGGACACGTCCCCTCGTCACCTTCGCCGTCGGGCCGGGTCCGAGTTTAGGGGCGTACCCGGGTCACGGCCGGCCGACCTGCCGGCGGCCGGCACCGGCGGGTGGCGCGGACCGCCCGACGGGCTCAGGGCCGCAGGACGAGACCCGGCAGGGTCGGCTCCGGCAGGACGGGACGGGGCACGACCGGGCCGGGCGGCGTCCGGACCGGCGGGGTCGTCGGCGGCTTCACCGGCGGGTTCGTCGGAACCGGCGGGGTGGGACGGGGAACGACGAAGACCGGCGGGGTCGGGACCGGCGTGCTACCGGGGGCCGGGGCGGTCGGGGCCGGAGCCGGCACGGACGGAACCGGAACGACCGGCCGGGGGCCCAGGTCACCCGCGCTCTCCCCGAAGGCGATCTCCCGGCCGGGCGGGGTGAAGTCCCGCCGTGGCTTGCCCCGCAACGCCGAGGCCATGGTGGTGGCCACGGCGGCGATGACGTTGCGCTGCACCGCCGCGCCGACCGCGTCGCTCGGGTCGTCCGGGTTCGCGGCGATGGCCGCCGCCGCGATTTGCGGGGTGAAGGCGACGAACGTCTCGCTGGTGTACCCCTCCGCGCTGCCGGTCTTGCCGGCCACCGGCTGCGCGCCGAGGATCCTGGTCACCTCGGGCGCGCTGCCGCCGTCACACTGCTGGTACGCCGACTGGTTGCCGACCGGGCAGCGGGCCGCGTCCGTCGCCGCCCGGGCCACCTCGGGCCGGAGCATCCGGCCACAGCTCGGCGCGCCGGCCGGTACCGCCCGACCGGCGGCGTCGACGACGGAGAGCACCGGCAACGGCTTGCAGTACGTCCCGTCGGCGGCCAACGTCGCGTACGCGTTGGCCAGGTCGAGCGGGGTGGTGGCGGCGACGCCGAGGGTGAACGCGCCCCAGCCGCGCGCCCCGTACGTCGCCAGTCGGGCGTCGCCCTCGGCCCGGAACACGATGCCCAGCCGCTCGGCCATCTTCACCGCCTCGTCCGCGCCGACCCGCTGCTCCAGCGCCACGAAGTAGGTGTTCACCGAGCGCCCGAAGCCGGTCCACATGTTGCGGTAGCCGTCCATCCAGGCCGGGTTGGCGTTGGCCGGACACCAGTAACCGGCACAGCTGTTCGGCCCGCTGACCGGATAACTGGTCAACAGCCGGGACGGCGCGACGTAACCCGAGCTGAGCGGCATCCCGGACTCCAGCGCGGCGAGCATGGTGAACATCTTGAACGTCGAACCGGCCTGGTAGCCGTCGATGTCCCCGCCGCCGGCGACCAACTGGTTGACCGTGTTCGGATAGTTCTCCTGCCCAGGGGGATTCGGGTCGAGCCCGTACCGCCGGTTCACCGCGAGCGCCAGGACCCGACCGCTGCCGGGCTGGACCACCGCCATCGGCATGGCCCGGCGGTCGGAGTAGGCGTACACCTTGAGGGTCTCTTGCAGCGCGGTTGCCTGGATGGCCGGGTCGAGCGAGCTGACGATCCGGTAACCGCCCCGGCGGAGCGCCTGCTGCCGCTGGTCGACCGTGTGTCCGAAGGCCGGGTTGGCGGTCCACCAACGCCGGAAGTAGTCGCAGAAGAAGCCCCAGTCGGAACGCCCGTCGACGATGTCGGCACAGTCGTTCGGTTCGGCGCCGGGCCGCAGCACCAACCGCTCCGCCTGGGTCCGGGTCGCCGTCTCCGCCGAGATCGCCCCCGTGCCGGCCAGCTGGCGCAGCACGTACCAGCGGCGGGCCAGCGCCGCTTCCTCGTCGCCGCCGATCGGGCTGTCCGTCTCCGGCGACCGCACCAGACCGGCGAGCAGGGCGGACTCGGCCAGGTTCAGTTGCCGGGCCGGCTTCGAGAAGTACCGCTGGCTGGCGGCGGCGATGCCGTACGCCCCGGCACCGAAGTAGGCGATGTTCAGGTAGCGGCTCAGGATCTCGTCCTTGGACAGCCGCCGTTCCAGCGCCAGCGCGTACCGCATCTCCTGGAGCTTGCGCCCCGGGGTGGTGGCGACGGCCTCGGCGCGCTGTTCGTCGGTCAGGCTGGGATCGCTCTTGAGCACGTTGCGGACGTACTGCATGGTCAGCGTCGAGGCGCCCTGCCGCACCTCCCCGCCCACCTTGTTGGCGACGAACGCGCGGAGCACGCCGCGTACGTCGACACCGCCGTGCTCGTAGAACCGGGAGTCCTCGGCCGCCACCGTGGCCTGCCGCATCACCAGGGACACCTGCGCCAGCGGCACGTTGGTCCGGTTCTCGTCGTAGAACGAGGTGATCAGCGTCCGGCCGTCAGCGGCGTAGAGGTAGGAGCGCTGGGCGGTCGCCGGGGTACGCAGGTCCTGAGGCAGGTCCTCGTACCGCGCCCCGGCCGACTTCAGCCCCACCGCCAGCAGCACGTACGCCGGCAGCGCCGCCGCCGCCAGAATGGTGCCGGCGAGCACTCCGGCCAGAAAGAGGGTCCAGAGTTGATTCAGCCGCAGCCGGAGCATGCGGTACCTCCCGGGCGAAACGGCGCAACCCGGACGAGCACGTCGGGTTCAGGACTCAGTCAGCCTGACGCCATATTCGGCCCACCGCCTCCGATTTGCCCTAATCCGCACCAAATTCACGAATGAGGGACGGTGCGGGCAGGTGTTAGGCGGGGGCCCTTCTTCTACCGAAAGCGATAGGAAGGGGCCCTTCCTTACGGCAGCAGGACGGCCGCGAGGGGCCGTACCGCCTCCTCGATCTCGTCGGCGACGCGGCTGAAGCACTGGTCGCCACGGCCCCACGGATCGTCGAGATCGTCGGTGGGGAGCGGGGAGGACGAGCCCCGGCGGGCCTTCTCCACGGCGGCCACCAGGGCGACGCCTCGGGCGTAGAGGGTGTCCGGGTCCGGCGTGTCGGTGACCGGCGGCAGCGTCGAGATGTCCAGGCCGGCCAGGAGGCGGCCGAACTCGCCCAGCACGAACGTGCGGCCGGCCGCGTCCGGGCGCAACGCCACCACGTACTCCTGCTGGTCGGCGGTGGCGGTCAACACCAGATCGGCCGCGTCGATGTGCTCGGATCGGAGCTTGCGGGCGCCGAACTCGTCGGCGTCGCCGCCCCGGGACCGCACCTGACGGGCGGCCGGCGGGTTCATCTCCTCACCGGCGTGCCAGGCACCGGTACCGGCGCTGTGGCTGTGCACCAGGTGGTCCGCCGCCCCGGCGTCAATCGCCGTACCGGCCGAGCGCCGCGCCAGCCGTTCCCGTACCGCCAGCGAGAGCAGCCGTTCCGCCATCGGGGACCGGCAGATGTTGCCCATGCAGACGTGCAGCACCGTGAACGGCGGCACGTCAGTACTCCTCGCTCTGGATCTCCGGTACCACGTCGCGCAGCTTCTCCAGCGGGATCGCGCCCTGGCGCAGCAACCGGGGCACCTCGCCGGTCACGTCGACGATGGTGCTCGGCACCGGCTCGGGGCAGACCCCCGCCTCTAGGTACGCCCGCACCGCGTAGCCCAGGTGCTCCCGGGCCTCCTCGGCGGTGACCGCCGGAGGCTGCCCGGTCTTGTTCGCCGACGAGACGGCCATCGGCCCGGTCTCGCGGAGCACCTCCAGGGCGACCGGATGCAGCGGCATCCGTACCGCCACCGTGCCGGCGGTCTCGCCGATGTCCCACTGCAGGCTGGGCGAGTGCTCGACCACGATGGTCAGCGCACCGGGCCAGAACGCGTCGGCCAGCTCGCGGGCGGCGGTCGGCAGCATGAAGACGAGCCCGTCGAGGGTGCGCCGGGAACCCACCAGCACCGGCGGAGGATGCTGCCGGTCCCGCCCCTTCGCGTTCAGCAGCGCCTTGACGGCATAGGGCGTGAAGGCGTCCGCGCCGACCCCGTAGACCGTGTCGGTCGGCATGACGACCAGCTCGCCATTCTTGACCGCCTCGATCGCCGCGGCAATGCCTCGGTCACGGTCAGCGAGTGACCGGCAGTCGTAGAGCATCACGAGGAGCCAGTCTGCCACGCCGGAGCGCCCATCGTGGCACGGGTACTTGGCCGCCGTTCCCGGCCGCCCCGCCCGGTGGCTCCGCCGGCCGACATCGGGGCGGGTCAGGGCGTGGCGCCGGCCCGGTGGGCGGTGGCGAACCGGGGCCGGCCGACCAGGTCCGGATGGTCGGCGACATCGACGAACCGGCCGTCGGCACGCAGCAGGTCGGGAACGACCGTGCCATGCGTGTCGTCGTGCTCGATGCCCAGGGCGCCACCCGGACGCAGCAGCCGGGCCGCCCGGTCCAGCACGAGCCGGATCACCGCGAGCCCGTCCGGGCCGCCGAAGACCGCGTCCGCCGGATCGTGGCCGGCCACCTCCGGGGGTACGACGGTGCCGTCCGGGACGTACGGCGGGTTGCAGAGCAGCACGTCCACCCGGCCGGCGAGGTCGTCGAGCAGACCCGGGTCCGCGACGTCACCGGCGACGACCTCGATCGGCGGGCTGCCCGCCCCGGCCTGCTCGTCGGCGTTGCGGCGCAACCAGGCCAGCGCGGCGGCGGCCCGCTCGACCGCGAACACCCGTGCTCCCGGCACCTCGTCGGCGACGGAGAGCGCGATCGCGCCCGTGCCGCTGCACAGGTCGACCACGATCGCCGTCCGCCGCTGCCCGATGCCGGCAACCGCCGGACCGAGGCGGGCGTCGGGCGCCGAGGCCGGACCGGACCGGTCGTCGGGCGGCGGGCCGGACCGGTCGTCGGGTGCCGGGACCGGACCGGGGCGGGCGTCGGCTACCGGGGCCACCGGGCCGGTCTCGCCGGCCAGGTCTCCCCCGCCCGGCTCGACCCGGCCGACCCGACGGGCCTGCACGATGCCCCAGCCGGCGAGCAGTTCGGTTTCCGGGCGCGGCACGAACACGCCGGGCCCGACCGCGAGTTCGAGGTGCCGGAACGCCGCCGTGCCGAGCAGGTGCTGCAACGGCTCGTGCCGGGACCGCCGGTCGACGAGATCACGGAGTCGGGCGAGTTGTCCGGGGGTGAGCGGGTCGGCCAGGGCCAGCTCACCGCGCCGTACCCCGAGGACGTACGCCACCAGCAGCTCCGCCTCGGTCCGGGCCGGGCCGACCCCGGATCGGGCCAGTTCGGTCGCCGCGAACGTGGCCGCGATCGATGGCCGGGTCCGTTCTGTCCCTTCATCGGGATGCTGGGGAATGCGTGTCACGACATAATCATGAAACGTCGGCCGGGGATCATGCTGTTACGGGTGCGTTTCCGCTCCGGAACGGCGGGGTGCGCCGACCGGTCGGACGACCGGAACGGACGTCCCGCCGGGTCGACGGGACCGCTGTAGGGACTTACGGGGCCGCTGGCGAGGCGATGGAGGTTGTGCGTGAGTTGGCTCGACCGGGTCGGAGACCGGGCCGAGGAGTTGATGCACGCCCACGCCCTCATGGAGAGCAGCCGGTCCGCCGAGGCGTGTCTGATCCTCGAGCAGGTCATCAACACCACCGACGACCCCTACTCCCGGGCGGACGCGCTGTTGCAGCGGCTCTCCGCCATCCTCAACCTGGGTCGTACGGCCGAGTACACCAGGGCGGTCGAGCAGGCGTTCGACGCGGCCCGGGACCTGCCGGACCCGTACCTGCACGGGCACCTGCACGCCCTCGCCGCGCTGGCGGCGCACAACCAGGGCGCGCTGGACCGCTGCGTCACCCACCTGGTGCGGGGCTCCCGGGCGCTGGGCTCGGTGGAGGACCCGGACCGGGAGACCGCCTGGGGCTGGCACGACCTGGCGATGGCCTACTCGTACCTCAGCTTCCACGGGTACGCCCTCGGGGCCATCGAGCGGGCCCGTCGGCTGGGGCTCACCTCGGGGATTCCGGAGGAGACCTTCGCCGCCCCGGGCATCCGGCTCCGCAACGCCGTCGCGCTGGACCATCACGGGGACAGCGACGGCTGCCTGCGGGTACTCCGGGACGTCGGCGGTGACCTGGAACGCTTCGTCCGGGCCGGTACGGCCGGACAACTGCGCCCGAGCAGCCGGGCGGCGTACGGGTACGCGCTGGCCCGCCGGGCCGCCCTCGGCGCGGCGGCCGACCGGCCGGAGGTGCCGGAACTCGATCCGGCGTGGTTGCTGGCCAACGGCGGGGACAGCACCCGTACCCGGGACATGCGTCAACTCGGCGGGGCGTGCCTGGCCATCGCCGCCGGCCGTCCGGCGGAGGCGATAACCCGGCTCGAATCGATCCAGATCTCGGCGGAGACGCTGGGCGCGGCGGAACACGCCCGGCTCTCCAGCCTGGCGTACGCGGGGATCGGCGACCACGCCGCCGCGCACCGGGCCGACCGGTACGCGTTCCGGTTGGCGACCCAGCGCAACGACCGGCTCCGGGACGTCTACGTGGACGGCATCGCGGCGCGGATCGAGCACGAGGAGATGCGCCGGGAGGCCGCCCGGTACGAGGGCGAGGCGCTGACCGATCCGCTCACCGGGCTGCCGAACCGGCGCCGGCTGGAGCGGTACGTGGCCGGGATGGTCAGCCGGGGCGAACCGGCGGTGATCGGCGTGGTCGACCTGGACGGCTTCAAGGCGGTGAACACGGCGCACGGGCACCACTCCGGTGACCTGGTGTTGCAGCGGATCGCCGGGGTGATCAACCGGGTGATGCGCCGGGGTGACTTCGTGGCCCGGTACGGCGGTGACGAGTTCGTCGTGGTGCTGCCCGGCGCCGGGATGGCCGAGGCCGGCGAGGTGGGCCGGCGGATCGGTGCGGCGGTCGCCGCCGAGGACTGGGAGTCGCTGGTCCCGGGCACCCCGGTCGGGGTGAGCGTCGGCTTCGCCGAGGTACGGGCCTCGGGCACCGGCCTACGGGACGCGCTGGGCACCGCGTTCGAACTCGCCGACCGGGAGATGCTGCGGGCCAAGGCCCGGATCCACGCGGCCCCCTGACGCCCGCCCTTCCACCCCGGCCGGGGTCGACCGGCGGCGGGACGGTTCGGTCAGCGACGGGACAGTTCGGTCTCCCCGGCCAGCCGTGCCGACCGGTCCGCCTCGGCCAGCGCGTCGAGTACGCCGTCCAGGTCACCGGCCAGCGCCAGGTCCAGGTTGTACGCCGTGTACCCGATCCGATGGTCGGTGATCCGGTTCTGCGGGAAGTTGTACGTCCGGATCCGCTCGGACCGGTCGACGGTGCGTACCTGCGACCGTCGGGCGTCCGAGGCCGCCGCGTCGGCCTGCTCCTGCGCGTTGGCGAGCAGTCGGGCGCGCAGGATCCGCATCGCCTGCTCCCGGTTCTGCAACTGGGACTTCTCGTTCTGGCAGGAGACCACGATCCCGGTCGGCAGGTGGGTGATCCGGACCGCCGAGTCGGTGGTGTTGACCGACTGGCCACCCGGTCCCGACGAGCGGAACACGTCGATCCGCAGTTCGTTGGGGTCGATCGTGACGTCGACGTCCTCGGCCTCGGGCAGCACGAGTACGCCGGCCGCGCTGGTGTGGATCCGGCCCTGGGACTCGGTGACCGGCACCCGCTGCACCCGGTGCACCCCGCCCTCCCACTTCAGCCGGGACCAGACCCCGTTGCCGCCCTCCGGCACACCCCGGGCCTTCACCGCGAGCGAGACGTCCTTGACTCCGCCGAGGTCGGAGTCCTGCGCGTCGAGCACCTCGGTCGCCCAGCCGTGCCGCTCGGCGTACCGCAGGTACATCCGGAGCAGGTCACCGGCGAACAGCGCCGACTCCTCGCCGCCCTCGCCCGCCTTGATCTCCAGGATCACGTCCTTGGCGTCGTGCGGGTCACGCGGGATCAGCAGTTCGGCCAGCCGGGCTTCCAGCGCCGGCAGGACCGTGGCGAGCGACTCCGCCTCGGTCGCGAACGACGGGTCCTCGGCGGCCAACTCGCGGGCCGCGGTCAGGTCTGCGCGGGCCTGCTCCAGCTCACCGGCGGCCTTGTGCAGCGGGGTCAACTCGGCGAACCGTCGGCCCACCCGCCGGGCGGTGTTCTGGTCGCCGTGGATCGCCGGATCGGCGAGCCGTCGTTCCAGCTCCGCGTACTCGTCGAGGAGGCTGGCCAGCCGGTCGCCGCTCATGCTCGTACTCCTTCTGCTGGTACCGCATCGCGCACCGCCGCCGGAGTGCCGGGCAGGCTCGCGGCTCGGGCGTACGAACGACGCAGGCCGACGGTGCCGCCGTACGGCGTCCCCGCGGTGGGCACAGCGCCGGTGAGATGGCGCACGTGTGACGGCGCCCGCCCCCGGTACGGACCGGAGGCGGGCGCCGTCGACGCTGCTACTTGGCCTTCTTCGCCTGAACCTTGGCGTACTTCTGCTGGAACTTCGCGACCCGGCCGGCGGTGTCGAGCACGCGCTGCTTGCCGGTGTAGAACGGGTGGCAGGCGCTGCAGGTCTCGACGTGGATCGAGCCGCCCTTGGCGGTGCTGCGGGTCGTGAACGTGCTGCCGCACGAGCAGGTCACCTCGGTCGTGACGTACTCGGGGTGGATGCTGGGCTTCATGTCGCCTCGGTCCTTTCATCGATGGTCGCCGGGTCGCCGTCGGCATCCGTCACCCGCGATAGGCCTATCGCTGCGAGGTGACGGACTCAGGCGTGAACCGGAACCGTTGGCCGACTGACCAGTGTGCCATGGCTGTGGGGCCGGCCCGAAATCGGGCTGCACACTCGATCCGTGACGGATAACGTCACTCCTCCCTCTCGCATTCCCGCCCCGCCGGAAGGCACACCCCGTGATCCCCGCTGCCGCCCATCCCGCCACCGTGGCCCCGGCCGCCGCTGCCGTCACCCGACTCGCCGACATCCTCGATCCGGCGGCGCTGGAAATCGCCATCGCGGACGGCCACGTACGGATGCAGCGCCATCCGGACCGGACGCTGTCGATCTACAACTACACCGAATCGTGCGTCTACGCCCGTAACTGGACGCCGGTGACGCTGGCCTGTCGGGGTCTGATCGTGGACGACGCCTCCGGGGTGGTGCTGGCCCGGCCGTACCCGAAGTTCTTCAACCACGACCAGCCGGGCGCACCGGACCTCCGGATGGACGCACCGGCGGACATCACCGACAAGAGCGACGGCTCGCTCGGCGTCCTGTACCCGGACGGGGACGGCTTCGCGGTCGCCACCCGGGGATCGTTCGACTCCGACCAGGCCCGGCACGCGACCGCCGTGCTGCGCGGCCGCTACCCCGACTTCGCCCCGCCGCCCGGTCACACCGTGCTGGTCGAGATCATCTACCCGGCCAACCGGATCGTGCTCGACTACGGCGACCTGGACGACCTGGTGCTGCTCGGCATGGTGGAGATCGCGACCGGCCGCAGCACCGGACCCGGGGCGGTGCCCGACTGGCCCGGACCGGTGGTCGAGCGACTGCCGCACCGCACCCTCGCGGAGGCGCTTGTCGCCCCGGTACGCGACGGCCGGGAGGGCCTGGTCGTGCACTGGCCGGACACCGACGCCCGAGTCAAGATCAAGTACCCGGAGTACGTCCGGCTGCACCGCCTGACGTTCGGGCTGAACGCCCGGGTCGTCTGGGAGTTCCTGGTCACCGGGCAGGATCTCGGCACCTGGGTGGCGCCGCTGCCCGACGAGTTCCACCGCTGGGTCGACTCGGTCGTGGCCGAGCTGACCGCGACGGTCGAGGCCCGGACCGCGAAGATCGAGACGGCGTACCGTGAGATCGTGGCCGAGCTGCCCGAGGGATGGACCCGTCGCGACTTCGCCGAGCGCGCCGGCCGGCACCCCGAGCGCGCCTACCTCTTCCTGCGCCTCGACGGCAAGGACTACCGCCCGCTGCTCTGGCAGCGGATCCGCCCCTCAGCCGACTGGACCCCCGCCTCACGTGGCGACGGCGCGACCGCGCGAACCGAGGAGGCGGCGTGACTGAGCGCAGCGAGGTCACCGGCCAGCTCAGTGGACAAGGTCACGACGACGACGAGCGAAGCGAGGAGACGGGCGTGACTGAGCGCAGCGAGGTCACCGGCCAGCTCAGTGGACAAGGTCACGACGACGACGAGCGAAGCGAGGAGACGGCGTGACCCGACTGATCGTCACCCGTGGGCTGCCCGCGTCCGGCAAGACGACCTTCGCCCGGAAGCTACAGCCCGGCGTGGTCCGGGTGAACCGCGACGACCTGCGCCGGATGCTGCACGGCGAGCGGCTGTTCACCCAGTGGGCCGAGGGCCAGGTGACCGTCGTGCAGCGGGCACAGGTCGAGGCGCTGCTGCGGGCCCGGGCCGATGTCTGCGTCGACGACACCAACCTGCGGTCCCGGACCCTGCGGGACTGGGCCGCGCTCGCCGCCCGGTTCGGGGCGAGCTTCGAGGTGCACGACTTCACCGACGTACCGGTGGACGAGTGTGTGCGGCGCGACGCCGAGCGGCCGGAGCAGGACCGGGTCGGCGAGGAGGCCATCCGGCGGTTGCACGACCGCTATCTCGCCGGTCGTAAGCTGCCGCTACCGCTGCCGACCATCGAGCCGGGCGGGCCGGCGACCGTCTACACGCCACCGCCGTCGGCCGACGCACCGGAGATCGTACTGGTGGACATCGACGGCACGGTCGCGCTGATGGCCGGACGCAGCCCGTACGACATGAGCCGGGTCGGCGAGGACCAGCCCAACCACGCCGTCATCGCGGCGGTCCGGGCGATGCACTCCGCCGGCTACGGCGTGGTCTTCTGCACCGGGCGGGACGCGTCCTGCCGGGAGCAGACCACGGCGTGGCTGGACCAGCACGTCGGTCTCCCCTACCTGGCCCTGCACATGCGGGCGGTCGGCGACGCCCGGCGGGACTCCGTCGTCAAGCGGGAGATTTTCGACCGGGAGATCCGCGACCGGTACCGGGTGGTCGGGGTCTTCGACGACCGGATGCAGGTGGTCCAGATGTGGCGCGAACTCGGCCTGACCGTCTTCCAGGTCGCCGAGGGCGACTTCTGACCCGCAGCATCCCCGCAACTGCATGCTTCTGGGAAGTTCGGCTCGTCACGCCTGACCGGCCGAACTCCCCGGGGATCACGTGAGGTTCCGGGTGAGCGGGACGGTGGCCCGGGCCGAGACTCCGTTGACCGTGACAGTGAGCTGCACCGATCCGGTCGACCGCAGCCCGGTCAGCCGGCCGGTGTCCGGGTCGAACCAGGCGGCGTGCCACGGTCGCAGGCCCCACAGCGATCCGATGTGGAGGTTCGCCGAACCGGACCAGTCGGCGCTCAGCGGCGCGGCGACCGGCACCTGACGACCACCGGGCTGGGTGACCGTGGCGGTCACCGGCAACGCCGTGCCGCCCGGCAGGGCCGGTGGGGCGGTCAGGGCCAGAGTGTCCACATGGGCCCGGGTCTGCGCGCTCACCCACCGGGGCCCGTCCGCCAGCGGGTTCCGCCGGGCGGCCGCCGCCTCCGCCGGGCTCACCGGATCGACGCCGAACATCGTCCAGCCGGTGAACCCGCCCAGGTGTGGGGCGGTCGACGGGTTCTTTCCGGTGTTGCCGTTGATCAGGTACGGCACGCCGTCGACCCGGTCGGCGTGGAAGGTGCCGACGTGCGCGCCGACGAACAGCGCTCCCTTGCCGGTGTCCTGCTGGAAGTCGGCCAGCCAGCGTTCCAGCAGCGCCGCCTCCTTACGGTCACCGAGTTGGCTCGCCCTGGCCGGTGTCGGGTCCCGGGGCGCGTGGTGCTCCAGCACCACCACCGAGCCGACAGCCGGGTTCCGGGCCGCCTCGTCCAGCGCCGTACGCAGCGCCCGGACCTGGGCGAACCCGCTACCGCGCAGGCTGCCGGCCGAGGTGTCCAGGGTGACGAACCGGGTCCGGGTACCGCCACCGGCCGGGGCATGGTCGAAGACCCGGGAGGTGTTCCCGAACACCGACCGGAAGTTCGTGATCGGGGCGCCCATGATCTCGTGGTTGCCCGGCACGTAGTAGTAGGGCAGCGCGCCGCCGAGTTCCTCGTCCAGGATCCGCTTCGCCAGCGCGAAGTCGGCCGGGTACGCGGTGTCCACGAAGTCGCCGTTGATCACCAGGAAGTCCGGCCGGGCGGCCCTGACCTCGCGCAGCGTACGACGGGCCTGGGCGACCAGGTCGCTGTCCGGGTCGGCGGCGACGAACTGGGCGTCGGAGAGCACCGCGAACCGCCAGGGTGCCCGGTCCACGGTGCCGTCGGTGAGCACGATCCGGTCGGTCCGGAGCGGCTCGGCCGGCGGGGTCACCTCGGACGGCACCAACGCCTCGATGTCGTCGATGGCCACCTCCCCGGTGTACGCCGCCGCCGCATCGGTCTCCGCCACGTAGAACCGCCGGATCCGCAGCGGGTACACGACTCCGGCCGGCACCGCCATCTCGACGTACCGCCAGCCGGTCCAGTCCAGGTACGGGCCGCGCAGTACGTGCTGCTGGTCCAGTGCGTCGTGCAGGTGCAGGCTCGGCCACTCGCCGTTGCCGGAGCTGTGGATCCACATGCCGAACGCCTGCGGCTGGCCGGCGACCGGGATGTAGGCGGGCGGGTCGGCGTACGCGGCCCGGGTGCCGGTGGACTGGCCGAAGTCGTACGCCAGCTTCAGGCCGGTGCCGGTGCGGCCCGGCACCGGGCTGGCCGATCCGGTGGCGCGGGCCGCGCTGAACCGCCACGAGGCGGCGTCGTCGAACATCGCCACCGGTACCCGGGTGAGCCCGACGGTCACCGGTACGACGGTGCTGGTCCCGCCGACCCGCACGGTGACCAGTCCGGCGCCGCTGTCGACCAGGGCCCGGACCGACAGGCTGCCGTCGTCGAGCGGAGTGATCTCCAGCAGTTCCCGGTCGTACTCCAGCCGCACGTCGGCCGGCTCGATCGGCGCGGTGTTGCCCTCGGCGTCGTAGCCGACCACGCCGAACGTGCCGGTGCCGTCGGCACCGGGAAGCCCGACCTTGTCCACGGTGCCGTCGATCCGGGCCAGCGGCCCGAGCACGGTCAGCCCCAGTTCGCCCGCTGCCCGGCCCCGGGCGGCGGTGACGGTGGCCGCACCGGGCAGCCGGGCCCGGAACACCCCGGCGGAGTCGACGGTGCCCCGGGTCGCCGGTCCGACCCGCCAGCTCGGCCTGCCGGTCGCCGGTCCGTAGGTCTCGTCGTGGCCGGCCGCGCTCAACCGGCGGGTCAGCCCGGGAAAGACCCGGTCCGGACGGCCGCCGCGCACCGGGCCGATCCCCGGCGCCGTTCTCGGGTCGAGCACGGTCTTCAGCCAGTACGCGGTCAGCCGGCCACTCCCGGTCGGGGCGAACAGCGCCAGACCGTTCGGCACCGGACGCTCCGAGCCGTCGGAGGGGGCGTTCTCCACCCGTACCGCCGGCCCGCCGGGTTCCCGGGCGAGCAGGGTGGACGAGCCGCCGCCGTCCAGGTTGAGCGCGTTGTGCGCACCGAGTCCGGCCATCATCGCGCCGAGTTCGGTCAGCGTCACGCCCCGGCTGTCGGCCTGCCGACCGTCCACAGTGAGCAGATACATCTTCCGGCCGTCGGCGGAGAACCCGACCGCCGTACGGGGCTCGGAGTTGACGTCGCCGATGTCCTGCGCCACCCCGTCCCGGACCAGCACCCGGTTGCCGCCGACAGCGGCGCGCAGGGTGCTTCCGTCGGCGGGCTTGGGCGCGTACGCGATGTCGACCGGGTCACCGGGGCGCAGCGCGGCGAGCGCGTCGGCGCCGGCCTCCCGGCCGAGCAGGATCGTCGTACCGGCCGGGATCGGGCCGCTGCCGGCGGCGCTGGCCACCGTGCCGACCCGACCGCCGAGTACGGTCACCTCGGTCACCCGGCCGGCTCCCTCGACCGCCCGGTTCCGGGCGTACGACCCCCAGAGCGGAGTGAAGACGCCGACGCCACCCGGGGCGACCATGTTGTTGAACTGGGTCAGCGGGACCGGCCCGCCCGGCAGGGTGGCGGTGCCGTCGAAGTGCACCTGGACGACCCGGCCCACCCCCTCGGCGGTCACCCCGGCCGCCTCGACGTGCCCGGCGACCGGCGACTGGATCAGCCGGCCGCCCTGAATGCCGATGCCCTGGGCGGCGCCCGAGTTGTTGATGTCGAAGAAGTCGCCGTTGACCGCGGCCACCGCACCGGCCCGGTCGACCGCCTTACGCAGCGGTTCCGCCTTCGCCACCTCGCCGGAGTTGACGTAGTCCACGCTGAGCCCGCCGGTCAGGTCGGCGGTGAGCGCGTCGGCCCGGATCCAGCCGTTCGCGTCGAACCGGTCGTACGAGGTCAGGTCGAGTCCGGGCGCGACGGGTCGGGTCCGGCTGTCGGTCTCGATCCCGTCGTCGGCGGCGGTGACCGCGACCGGGCTGGACGACGGGGATCCGGTCGAGGAGGCGCGCGGACCCTCGTCGACGGCGGTGCCGGTGGCGGGAGCCGGGGCCGGAGCGGCCGACACCGGGGCGGCCGGGACCGGGCCGACGACGGTCAGGGACGGCACCAGGAGCAGCAGACCGGCGAGGCGGGCGGATCGGCGGCGGATGACCATGCCCGGTAGTCAACCCGACGACGTATAGAAGTTTCAATACCTGGCATCTGAACCGAAGGAAAATTCCATCACCCGACTGCGGCTACGCGTCCGGGCCACCGCCGAGGACGTGCTGCCGGCCCCAGGCACCCAGTGGCGCCAGCGCCTCGTTCAGCGACACACCGAGCGGGGTCAACGAGTACTCGACGCGCGGCGGCACCTCGTCGTACGCCTCCCGGTGCACGATGCCGTCCGCCTCCAGCTCCCGAAGATGGGAGGCGAGCACCTTCTCGGTCACGCCAGGTATCAGCCTGCGTAGTTCACCGAAGCGGCACACCTGTTCGTCGAGCGCCCAGAGGATCAGCACCTTCCACTTCCCGCCGACCACGTCCATCGCCGCGTCGATTCCGCAGACGTACGCCCCTGGCCGTCGCGTACCCAGCATCGCCCATCCCCTCCTGGTCGGTACGCACGCCGCGAGGTAACCACCCACTTCGAGGTAACCACCCACTCCGAAGTGCGTACTTGTTCGCGTCCATCCGCGACGGCAAGTCTAGTGAGCGTGGAAACGAACACCGCTCCGAAAACCTCTCTCACCCTCCTCGGGCTCGGCGGTATGGGTGCCGCGCTCGCCCGTGCCTGGCTGGGCGCCGGGCATCCGCTGACCGTATGGAACCGCACCGCCCGCCGGACCGCACCACTGGCCGCCGAGGGCGCGACGGTCGCCGGTACGGCCGCCGAGGCGGTGGCCGCGAACAGTCTCGTGGTGACCTGCCTGCTCGACGACGCCTCGGTCCGCGAGGCACTGGACGACGCCGACCTGACCGGCAGGGACCTGGTCAACCTCACCACCAGCACTCCGGGCCAGGCCCGCGCGCTCGCCCAGTGGACCCGGGAGCGCGGCGGGCGCTTCCTGGACGGCGGGATCATGGCGATTCCGCCGATGATCGGCGTTCCCGATTCCGGCGGTTACGTCTTCTACAGCGGGTCCCGTTCCTTCTTCGACGACCATCAGCGCACCCTGGCCGTACCCGCCGGCACGCGGTTCGTGGGTAGCGATGTCGGCTTCGCCGCCCTGCACGACGTGGCGTTGCTGAGCGCGATGAGCGGGATGTCCTCCGGGGTCGCGCACGCCTTCGCGCTGATCCACCGGGAGGAGATCGCGCCGAAGGACTTCGCCCCGCTGCTCGTCGACTGGCTGACCGCGATGGCCGCGCTGGTGCCGCTGACCGCCGCCCAGTTGGAGAGCGGCGACTACACCGTGGGGGCGGACTCCAATCTCGCCATGCTGGTGGCGGGCAACGCGACCCTGCTCCGCACGGCCGAGGAGCAGGGAGTCAGCGCCGAACTGATGACCCCGTACATGGATCTGATGGCGCGCCGACTCGCCGACGGGCACGGCGACGAGAGCGACACCGGCGTGATCGACCTGCTCGTCCGCTGATCGAGCCGATCGTCGGCCGATCGGGCCGGCACAGTGACCGAGGGGCCCGGCCGAAATCGGCCGGGCCCCTCGTGGGTCGTTCACTCGAATCGCGCCGCTCCGGCGCCCCGGGTCACTCCCCGGGGGTGGACTTCGCGATCTGCATCAGGAACTCGATGTTGGTCCGGGACTGCTTGAGCCGGTCCAGCAGCAGGTCCAGTGCGGCCTGCGAGTCCAACGAGTGCAGCACCTTGCGCAACTTGTGGATGATGGCCAGCTCTTCCGGCGCGAGCAGGATCTCTTCCTTACGCGTGCTGGAGAGGTGGATGTCGATGGCCGGGAAGGTCCGCTTGTCGGCGATCTTCCGGTCCAGCTTCAACTCCGCGTTGCCGGTCCCCTTGAACTCCTCGAAGATCACCGTGTCCATCACGGACCCGGTCTCCACCAGCGCGGTGGCGAGGATGGTCAGCGAGCCGCCGTTCTCGATGTTCCGCGCCGCGCCGAGGAAACGCTTCGGCGGGTACAGCGCGGTGGAATCGATACCGCCGGACATGATCCGACCACTGGCCGGTGCGGCCAGGTTGTACGACCGACCGAGCCGGGTCACCGAGTCGAGCAGTACGACCACGTCGTGGCCCAGCTCGACCAGGCGCTTGGCCCGCTCGATCGCCAGCTCCGCGACGGTGGTGTGGTCCTGCGGCGGACGGTCGAAGGTGGCCGCGACAACCTCGCCCTTGACCGAGCGCTGCATGTCGGTGACCTCTTCGGGCCGCTCGTCGACCAGTACGACCATCAGGTGGCACTCGGGGTTGTTGGTCGTGATCGCGTTGGCGATCGCCTGCAACACCATGGTCTTACCCGCCTTCGGCGGAGACATGATGAGCGCCCGCTGGCCCTTGCCGATCGGCGTCACCAGGTCCATGACCCGGGTGGTGAGGATGTGCGGCTCGGTCTCCAACCGCAGCCGCTCCTGCGGGTAGAGCGGGGTGAGCTTGTAGAACTCGGGCCGCCGCTTCGCCTCCTCCGGGTCCATCCCGTTGATCGTGTCGAGCCGGACGAGCGGGTTGTACTTGTCCCGCCGCTGCTCGCCGTCCCGGGAGGCCCGGACCGCGCCGGTGACAGCGTCACCGCGGCGCAGGCCGTACTTCTTGACCTGGGACATCGACACGTAGACGTCGTTGGGACCGGCCAGGTAGCCGGTGGTCCGGACGAACGCGTAGTTGTCGAGCACGTCGATGATGCCGGCCACCGGAACGAGTACGTCGTCCTCGTTGACCTGCGGCTCCCGCGTGCTGCCGCCGCCGCTGTCGCCGTTGTCCGGACGGTCGTTGCGACCCCGGCGCCGGTCCCGGAACCGGCTGCGCCGGCTGCGCCGTCCACCGCTGTCGTCGTCGTCGCCGTCGTTGTCCCGGTCCACCGGACGCTGACCCCGGTCGCCACGCGACTCGCCGCGCTCGCCCCGGTCGTTGCCGCGCTCGCCCCGGTCGTTACGGTCCCGGCCGTTCCGGGAGTCACCACGGTCGGCCCGCTCACCACGGTCGCCACCGTCGGTCCGCTCGGCACCCTCGGCACGGTCGCCGCGCTCGGCCCGCTCACCACGGTCGGCCCGCTCACCACGGTCGCCGCGCTCACCACGGTCGCCGCGCTCAGCGCGGTCGCCGCGATCGGCGCGGTCGGTCCGCTCGCCCCGCTCGGCGCGGTCGGTCCGCTCGGCGCGCTCCGGACGCTCGGCCCGCTCGGCCCGCTCCGGACGCTCGGTCCGCTCCACCGGGGGCGCCTCGGTCTCCACCTCGGCGGTGGCGGCAGCGGTCCGGCTGGATCGCCGCGACGTACGCGTCCGCCCTTCGCCGGCAGCGGCAGCGGCCGGTGCCTGCTCTGCGGCAGCCCGGCGCTCACCGTCCGGTCGGTCGCTCTCGCGCACCTCGGCCCGTACCTCGTCGCGAGCCGGCGCAGCTGCGGCCGACACCTCGGCGCGGGGACGTGGCGCACCGCCACTGGCGGCACTGGTGGTGCCGGACTGCCGCTCGGAAATCGCGGCAATCAGCTCGCCCTTGCGCATCCGGGCCGTACCGGAGATGCCGAGCGACGCGGCCAGGCTCTGCAACTCTGGCAGCAGCATCGCCGACAGCCCGGTTCCGGTCCGCCGACGGCGGGTAGAACCTGCGGTGGCTTCGCCAGCGACGTTGGAAACATCCGACGTCACGTCGGTGGTGTCGCTCAATGGATTCCTTCCCTCGATAAGGCCGGGGCTGCCCGTGGCCTGAAGAACCAACCGGCCGGGCGGCCTCGGTGCACCCGCCTCGCATGACGCGTAGCGGGAGTCTGTAACACAGCAGCCGGTTGGTTTCCCGACTCACCAACATCGGTGAGCAGGTCTCGCCGCCTGCGGCGACCTGTGGAAACTGCGGTGCGGCGTGAACCTAGGCAGGGGTGAGACGGGCTGACCGCCGAAAGCTTCGGGGGTGCACCGACCCGCAGGAGTCGCATTGCTTCGCGGCTGTGCTAGGTCTAGAGCGTAATCAACTCTTCCGACCTGCGGCAACAGGGTCCCGCTCGGCGTGTCCCAGTCTACCCCTATAGACCCGCGCCCCGGCTACGTCTATGGGCAACCTTTGCGAGGTCCAGTGCATTCCCGGCGTGAATTCCTCGTCGAGCCTGGTCAACGCCAGAACCGACGGGCCCGCCCCACTGACCACAGCCGCCACACCGGCCGCACGCAACTCAGCCAGAAGCGCCGCAGTACCGGGCATTCCGCCCGCCCGGTACTGCTGGTGCAACCGATCCTCGGTCGCCGCGAAGAGCAGGGTCGGGTCGGCGGTCAGGGCGTGGACCAGCAGGGCGGCCCGGCCGGCGTTGCGGGCCGCGTCGCCGTGCGGGACCGTCGCCGGCAGTGCCGCCCTGGCCACGGCGGTCAAACCCCGCTCCTGCGGTACGAAGACGGTGGGCTCGACATCCGGGGCGACCGGCAGCGTCACCGCCCGGCCCGGGTCGTCCGGCTCCGCCCAGGCGATGGTGAACCCGCCGAGCAGGCAGGGCGCGACGTTGTCCGGGTGCCCCTCCAGCCCGGCCGCCAGCCGCAGCGCCGCGGCGTCGTCGAGGTCCCGCTCCCCATCGGTGACCAGGGCCCGGGCCAGCAGCACCCCGGCGACGATCGCCGCCGACGAGGAGCCCAGGCCGCGAGCCTGCGGGATCCGGTTGACGCATTCGACGGCCAGCCCGGACGGCTGGCCACCGAGCGCGTCGAAGCCGGCCCGCATGGCCCGGACGACCAGGTGCTCGTCCCCGTCCGGCAGCTCGCCCGCGCCCTGCCCGGTGACCTCGACCCGGCAGCCGTCCGAGGTGATCCGGGCGCCGACGTCGTCGTACAGCGCCAGCGCCAGGCCGAGCGTGTCGAAGCCGGGGCCGAGGTTGGCGCTGGTCGCCGGCACCCGGACCCGGACCGGCTCGGAAAGGAAGGAGGGCCGCATCCGGCTCATGCTAGGTGGCCTCGTCCGGCGCGGACTCCGGCGCCTCCCCCGGACCGGAGTCCCGGGCCGGTCTCGGGGTCCGGCCGGCCGAACGCAGGGCCAGCCGCAGCGCGTACTCGATCTGGGCGTTGACGCTGCGGAGATCGTCCGACGCCCACCTGGCGATCGCGTCGTAGACCTGCGGATCGATCCGGAGCAGGAGTTTCTTGCGTTCGGCCATTGGTACGCGGGCCTTAGCTGTAGAGGGAGCCGGCGTTCACCACCGGCTGGGCGGCACGGTCACCGCAGAGTACGACCAGCAGGTTCGACACCATCTGGGCCTTCCGTTCCTCGTCCAGCTCCACCACGTCCTCCTCGCGCAGCCGCTCCAGCGCGTTCGAGACCATGCCCACCGCACCCTCGACGATCTTGAACCGGGCACCGACGATCGCACTCGCCTGCTGCCGGGCCAGCATCGCGTGGGCGATCTCGGGCGCGTACGCCAGGTGCGTGGTACGCGATTCGAGCACCTCCACGCCGGCCAACTGGACCCGTTCGCGCAGCTCGTGTGTCAACTCCTCGCTGACGACCGTGCTGTCCCGCAGACTCGCCCGGCCGGAGTCGTGTGCCTCGTACGGATAGCTGGTCGCCAGGTGCCGGACGGCCGCCTCGGACTGCACGGCGACGTACTCGACGTGGTCGTCGACGGCGAAGGCGGCCTTGTAGGCGTCGACCACCTGCCACACGACGACGGCCGCGATCTCCACCGGATTGCCGTCGGCGTCCGAGACCTTGAGTCGGGCGGTCTCGAAGTTACGCACCCGCAGCGTGACCTTCTTCCGGTCGGTCAGCGGCCAGGTCCAGTGCAGCCCGGCCGTCCGGATGGTGCCGACGTACCGGCCGAAGAACTGCACCACCTGCGCCTCGTTCGGGTTCACCACGGTGAACCCGGTGGCCGCCAGCACGGCGAGTACGACGTAGACGACGCCGACGACGATGATCCGGGGATGCACCCCGGACTCGTCGAGCACGGGCTGGATGATCGCGATCCCGGCGGCGGCCAGGATCAGTAGAACTCCGATCGGAATGAACCCCGAGATCCGGAAGGCGGCTCGCTCCATGACATCTCCCTGCTAGCGATGTGATATCACGAGGATATCCGACGCCCGCCACCGGAGGAAGAGGCGGGTCGCCCAGTGGGGATTCGCGGGTGGCTTACCTGAGATGCCGCAGCTTTCGGGCCCGACCGGTCGGGATCACGGCAGGCGGGTCTGGTCGCCGGCGGCTCCCCGGCTCCGCTGCGAGAACGGGTAGCTCACCCTCCGCAACCGCTGGAGCAGGCCGGGCGGGCGCAGCGCCGAGGCACGGCTGCCGTCCGGATCGAAGGCCAGCGCCGCGTCCACCTCGGCGGGCAGCCGCGCACCGAAGACGACCCGCCCGAACCGCCGCCACGGACCGGTGACGCCGACGGCGAAGAGGTCCAGGCAGGCGGCGTCCCGGTCGGCGAGCGACGCCACCTCGGCCAGGGTACGGCCGAGCGGCCGGGGCGAGCGCGCGGTGACGTACACCCGGCGGCCGTCTATCCGGTACGCCAACAGGCTGCCGTACGGGCCGGCGAAGTCGTACCTCGGCATCGGCAGGTGCCGCAACACCCGCCGCTGACTGCTCGCGGAGAGCAGCAGGTCGAACGGGCCGGTGTCGCCGTGCAGCCGGAGGGCGAGCCCCAACAGGTCGGGCCAGCCGTCCGGGGTGGGCAGGCCACGGGAGAGCCGCAGCGTCGCGGCGCGGCGACCGGCGCTGCCCGCCAGCCGGACCGCCAGCGGCCCCCACAACTCGACCTGACCGGTGAAGGAGAGGCCGCGCGGATGCAGCAGCCGACCGCCGCGCCACCTGGCCAGGCGACCGGCCACTCGGGCATCCGGCACCACGTCGATGGCCCGGAGTACCCCGGCGACCCCGAAGTATCGGCGCCCCGCCCCGGTTTTTCCGATACTTCCCGGCGCCGGCCCACGCCTGCGGTCAGCCCGGCTGGGCGGCGGTCTCCGGGCCCTGCTCGCCGGACAGGTCGAGCCGCCGGGTCGCCACCCACCAGCCGACGGCGTAGACCAGGGTGGTCAGCCCGCAGCCGGCCAGCACCACCCGCTGGTCGACGTGGTCCACCACACCGGCCACCACCAGTTGGCTGACCGCGATGGCCACGGTCGCCAGCATCATGTCGGTGGCGAAGACCCGTCCCCGCAACCGGTCCGGCACCTCGCCCTGCAACGCGTAGTTCGACATCACCCAGTTGCTGCCGCCGGCGAAGTGCGCGACGAAGACCAGTACCAGGACCAGCGGGAACCAGTTCGTCAGCGACACACCGAGATAACCCAACCCGTACGTCGACATCGACAGCGCGAGGCCGGGCAGCAGCCAGGACCGGTGGTTCAGCACCCGACGCATCAGCAGCGGCCCGATCAGCACACCCGCACCGCGTACCGCGAAGAGCAGGCCGGTGCCCAGCGCACCGACCCCGTACAGGCCGGCCAGCAGCGGAAACACGGTCAGCACGCCGTTGCCGAGGCCGACCGCGCTCTTCACGGTCACCAGGGCCAGCACCCGGGGACGGCGCCCGATGTACTGCAACGCCTCCCGGATCGCCGTCCACGGGCGCGGCACCGGCAGGTCCAGGTCGCGCGGCGCCTGCAACGGGCGGCGGATCAGGCAGGTCAGGCCGGAGGCCACCGCCAGGCCGACCGAGGCCACCCAGAAACAGGCGTACGGCCCCACCGCGGCGGTCAGCACCCCGCCGAGCGACGCCCCGACGATGCTCATCGTGCCCCACGCCGAGCCGGCGACCGCGTTCGCGGCGGGCAGGTCGTCCGGGTCGACCACGTTCGGCAGGGCCGCCGATGCCGCCGGCGAGTAGAACGCCTTCGCGACCGCCACCGCCCCGATCGCGACCAGCGCCAACCAGGCGGTGCCGGCGCTGCGTACCCCGAGCAGCAGGACGATCGCGGCCAGCGCGGTCAGGTTCGACGCGATCAGGATCTTCTTGCGGTCCAGCCGGTCGGCGACGGTCCCGGCGTACGGCAGCAGCAGGGCGAGAATCCCGTTGTCGACGGCGAGCACCAGTGCTCCCCACACACCGCTGCCGGTCAGCTTCGGCAGCAGCACCAGCAGCGGCACCATGACGAACCAGTCGGCTCCGAACACCACGAGTTCGGCACTGAACAGACGGCGGAAATCCCGGTTGTGGGTAAGGACGGAAAGGGGTGACGACACGTGTCGGCACCTTACCTGCCGGCGGCCCGGACCCCTGGTGGGGACGGTGTCGGGCCAGGCCGGTACCCGGCCTGGCCCGATCCGTTCAGTTTTCTCCGGCGCCCCTTACGGGTCTGGCGTCAGCCCGGTCAGTCCTCCGTCGGCGGCAGCGGCGACCGGCGGCTCTTCGGCAGCCGCAGCACCTCGAACTGGTCGGTGCCGTCGATCAACGCGCCGGACGGCGTCGGACGCCCGCCGACCGGGCCCCCCTGCGGTCCGACCGGTACGGCGGTCGTACCCGCCGCCACGCCGGCCGGTGCCGGCGTACCCGGAGCCGCCCCGGCGCCGAACCCGCCCGGCTCGCCCGAGCCGGTCCCGTCGGCGGACCCGCCGCGACGGCGACGCATCCGCTCCTTGGTGTTCTCGACCATCGTGTAGAGCGTCGGCACCAGCACCAGGGTGAGCAGCGTCGAGCTGATCAGGCCACCGATGACCACCACGGCCAGCGGCTGCGAGATGAACCCGCCCTCACCGGTCAACCCGAGAGCCATCGGCAGCAGGGCGAAGATGGTCGCGATCGCGGTCATCAGGATCGGCCGCAGCCGGCGTCGGCCGCCCTCGACCACCGCCTCGATCACGCCCATCCCCTGGGCCCGGTACTGGTTGACCAGGTCCATCAACACGATCGCGTTGGTCACCACGATGCCGACCAGCATCAGCACACCGATCAGGGCCGGTACGCCCAACGGCGTACCGGTGGCCAGCAGCAGGCCGATCGCACCGGTCGCGGCGAACGGGATGGAGACCAGCAGGATCAGCGGCTGGATCAGGCTCCGGAAGGTGGCCACCATGATCACGAAGACGATGGCGATCGCGGCGAGCACCGCGAGGCCGAGGTCGGCGAAGGCCTCCGCCTGGTCGGCGCTGACCCCGCCCACCGCGAACGTCGCCCCGGGCACCTCGATCGCGTCGAGGCGCTCCTGCAGTGCGGCGGTGGTGGCACCCAGGTTCGACGCGGTCGACGTACCGGTGACGGTGGCGCTGCGCTCCCCGTCGATCCGGGTCACCGCCAGCGGCCCCTGCACCTCGGTCACGTCGGCGATGTCGTCCAGCTTGATCGCACCGGTCGGCCCCACCGGCAGGGCCCGCAACGCGTCCACGCCGGCCGGCGGCTGCCCGGAACGCAGCACCACGTCCTGCTGCTCGCCACCGAAGGTGACCTTGCCGAGCGGGCTGCCCCGGAACTGCTGCGCGACGAGCTGACCGACGGCCGCGTCGGAGAGCCCGAACCGGGCGGCGGCGGCCCGGTTGACCTTGACGTCGATCCGCGGCGCGCTCTCCGCCAGGCTGCTCTGCACGTCCGCCACGTCCGGGGTCTCCGACATGGCCCGCTGTACCTGCTCGGTCGCCCGTGCCAGCGCGTCGACGTCGGCGGCCCGCACGATCACCTGGAGCTGGTTGACGGAACCGCCACCCGGCCCGCCGGCTCCACCGAAGCTGACCTCGCCGGCCCCGCTGAGCTTGTCGAACTCCGTCCGCAACGTCTCCTTCAACGCGGCGGCGTCGGCGTCGGCGCCGAGCGCGACGGAGAAGTTGGCGCTGTTGACGCTGCCGCCCCCGCCGAACGGGTTGGCACCGCCGCCCACCGTCACCTGGTACGAGTCGATCCCCTCGGTACGCTCCAGCACCGTCTCGACCTGCTTGGCCGCCGCGTCGGTGGCACCCAGGCTGCTGCCGACCGGCAGTTCCTGGCTGATGCTGAGGGTGTCCTGTCCGGAGTCGTCGAGGAAGTTGGTCTCCAGCCGGGTGGCGAGCCCGAAGGTGCCGAAGAGCACGACCAGGCCGAGGGCGACGGTCAGCCAGCGCCGCTGGGTCGCGAACCGGATCACCGGCAGGTAGCCGCGCTGGAGTGGGCTGCGCAGCTCCTTCTCCTCGGCCGCCCGCCGCAGGTCCTCGCTGTTCGCGCCGCCATTGGCCGGCCGGAGGAACCAGTAGGCCAGCACCGGGATGATGGTCAGCGACACCAGCAGTGAGGCGAGCAGCGCCACCGTCACGGTGATCGCGAACGGCGCGAAGAGCTGCCCGACGAACCCGCCGACCAGCACGATCGGGGTGAAGACGGCGACCGTGGTGAGGGTGGACGCGGTGACCGCGCCGGCGACCTCCCGTACACCGCCGATGATGGCGTCGCGTTTCTCCTCGCCGTACCCGAGATGTCGTTTGATGTTCTCCAGGACCACGATCGAGTCGTCGACCACCCGGCCCACCGCGATGGTCAGCGCGCCGAGGGTGAGCAGGTTGAGCGAGTACTCGCCGATCCAGAGCGCGATCAGCGCCACCAGCACGGAGAGCGGGATGGAGACCGCGGTGACCAGGGTGGACCGGACCGAGAGCAGGAAGACCAGGATCACCAGTACCGCCATGACCAGGCCCAGCAGGCCCTCGGTGGTCAGGCTCTCGATGGACTTCTCCACGAACGGCGCCTGGTCGAAGACGATGCTCAGGGTGGCGCCGGAGGCGGTGGAGAGATCGGCCAGCCGGTCCCGGATCTCGTGCGAGATGCGTACCGCGTTGCCGTCCGGCGAGGCGGTGACCATGATGCCGAGGCTGTTGGTGCCGTTGGTCCGGGTGAACGAGGTCGGCGCGGCGAGCTGCTGCTCGACGGTCGCGATGTCACCGAGCCGGACCGGTTGGCCGCCGGGCCGGGCCGGCGGCAGGAAGATGCCGGCGAGCTCCTCGACCGAGGCGATCCGGCCACCGATCTGGACCGTGCGGGTCTGGTCGTTCTCGGTGACCGCACCGGCCGGGATCGTCACGCCGTTGGCCTGGAGGGCGGTGCCGATGGCGGTCGGCGAGACGCCGGCCACCGCGAGCTTCGCCGGGTTCGGGGTGATCACCACCTGCTGGTCGCGCGCCCCGGTCACCTCGACCGTGCGGACCCCGTCGATGGACTCCAGTTCGGGTACGACAGTGTCGGTGAGCTGGTCCGCGAGGGCGCGCTCGTCACCGCTCCCGGCCGCCGCGAGCACGACCGCGGGCAGGTCGTCGGTGCTGCCGGCGATCACCTGCGGCTCGACGCCCTCCGGAAGCTGGATCCGGTTCAGCGCGGTCTGCATCTTGTTGACCGCGTCGTCGAGGTCGGTGCCGAACTCGTACTCCACCTGGAGGGTCGCGCTGCCCTCCTGGGAGGTCGAGGTGACCTTGTCCAGGCCGGCGATGCCCTGGATGCTGTTCTCGATCGGCTCGGCGACCTGCTCCTCGACAACCTCCGGCCCGGCGCCCGGGTACGGCGCGATGATGAAGGCCGCCGGGAACTCCAGCGAGGGCAGAAGCTGCTGCTTCAGCGACGGCACCGCGTACGCGCCGAATGCCGTGATCACGATCGCGATGAGCGCGACGAGCCCTCGGTTGGCGAGACTGAGTCTGGCGAGGAACGACATCAGCGGCTCACTCCTGTGTATCGAGTTGGCGCGAGGGGTGTGATCGCGCGAGTTCTCAGGTCAGCGCGGCAGGAGGAAGTCTGCCTGACCCGGATCCCCGCCCAGGAATCGGGGCGCTGGGCGCAGCCTGCGGGTTGGCCGGTTCGGAGTGCAACCCCTGCTCAGCACCCTCTCAGCTCGCCATACCGTCCCGCCGACCGAACAGGCGACGCCGATCCCGGTCCGGCTGCCGGCCGGCCCGGTCGGGAAGGGGCGGGAAGGGGCCGGGGAAGGTCGGACCGTTCGCCTGGGATAACCGTTCCAGCCTTCTACAGAGGAGCGCAGTTCTGACGATGCCGGGCGGCCGGCTCCGGCTGGCCGCCCGGATCAGGCCAGGTCGAGTGCGCGCGCGGCGGTCGGCACGTCGTTGCGGATGGTGATCGGCGAGGGCGCGGTCGAGATGGCCCACTCCGGGTCCTTGAGACCGTGCCCGGTCACCGTGCAGACCACCGTCGACCCGCTGGGCACCATTCCGGCGGCGGCCTGCTGCAACAGTCCGGCGACGCTGGCCGCGCTGGCCAGTTCGACGAAGACGCCCACCTCGCGGGCGAGCAGCCGGTACGCCGACAGGATCTCCCGGTCGGTCACCGCCGCGATCAGTCCGCCGGAGGCGTCCCGGGCGTCGATCGCCTTCGTCCAGCTCGCCGGGTTCCCGATCCGGATTGCGGTGGCGATGGTGGAGGGCTCGCGGACCGCCGTACCGGTGACGATCGGGGCGGCGCCGGAGGCCTGGAAGCCGTACATCTTCGGGCGGCGGGTGGCGTTGCCGGCCTCGGTCTCCTCTTCGTAGCCCATCCAGTACGCGGTGATGTTGCCGGCGTTGCCGACCGGCAGGCAGTGGATGTCGGGGGCGTCGCCGAGGGCCGCGACGATCTCGAACGCCGCCGTCTTCTGGCCGTGCAGCCGGTCGATGTTGACCGAGTTGACCAGCGCCACCGGGTAGTCCTGGGCCAGTTTGGCGGCGAGCGCCAGACAGTCGTCGAAGTTGCCGTCGATCTGGAGCAGCCGGGCGCCGTGCACCAGTGCCTGGGCCATCTTGCCCAGCGCGATCTTGCCCTGCGGCACGAGTACGGCGCAGGTGAGTCCGGCCCGGGCCGCGTAGGCCGCCGCCGAGGCGCTGGTGTTGCCGGTGGAGGCGCAGATGATCGCCTTGTTGCCGGCCTCGACCGCCTTGGAGACCGCCAGCGTCATGCCCCGGTCCTTGAACGAACCGGTGGGGTTGGCGCCCTCCACCTTGAGATAGACGTCACAGCCGAGCCGCGCGGAGAGCACCGGCGCCGGCAGCAGCGGGGTGTTCCCCTCGTGCAGGGTGATCACCGGCGTGGCCGCGCTGACCGGCAGCCGGTTCCGGTACGCCTCGATCAAGCCCCGCCACATATCTCTCTCCTCAGCACCTGCGGTCCCCGCCCGGTCCGGTCGACGGCGGCGGGTCAGCTCCACGGTGACCCAGGGTCGCCGATCGGCTGCACCCGCACCAGCCGCTAACCACCTGGCGGGACGACCGGACCAAGCACTGGGCCGGCACCGGACTCCGGCAACGGGCGGTCCGCCGCTACCGGCTGCCGCCCTCGACCCGGAGCACGCTGGCGATCGAGCGAACGATCTCCAACCCGCGCAGCTCCTCGACCGTTGCGGCGAGCGCGGCGTCCGGGGCAACATGGGTCACGATCACCAGGATCGCGTCGCCGCCCCGACCCACCGGGCCGGTACCGTCCGCCGGACCCGCCGACGCGGACGCCTGCCGTACGGTCGCGATCGAAACGTCGTGCCGGGCGAACACCCCGGCGACCGCCGCCAGTACGCCGGGACGGTCGGCCACGTCGAGGCTGATGTGGTAGCGGGTGACCGCCTCCCCCATCGGCCGGATCGGCAGCGCCGCGTACGACGACTCGCTGGGGGTACGGACCCCGGCCAGGTGGTTGCGGGCGGCCGCGACCACGTCCCCGAGCACCGCGCTCGCGGTCGGCGCCCCGCCGGCACCCCGACCGTAGAACATGAGCTGACCTGCGGCGGCGGCCTCGACGAAGACCGCGTTGAAGGCGTCGCCGACACTGGCCAGCGGATGGCTGACCGGGATCATCGCCGGATGTACCCGGACGCTGACCGACTCCGTTCCGCGCGAGTCCGGACCCCGGGAGGCGATGCAGAGCAGCTTGATGGTGCAGCCCATCGCCTTGGCGCTGGCCATGTCGGCCGCGGTGACCTCGGTGATCCCCTCCCGGTGGACGTCGGCGGCGGTCACCCGGGTGTGGAAGGCGAGCGAGGCCAGGATCGCGGCCTTGGCGGCGGCGTCGAAGCCCTCCACGTCGGCGGTCGGATCCGCCTCCGCGTAGCCCAGCTCGGTCGCCTCGTCCAGCGCCTCGGTGAAGCCGGCGCCGGTGGCGTCCATCGCCGAGAGGATGAAGTTGGTGGTGCCGTTGACGATGCCGGTGACGCGGCTGATGGTGTCGCCGTGCAGCGACTCGCGCAGCGAGCGGAGCAGCGGGATCGCCCCGGCCACCGCCGCCTCGTAGTAGAGGTCGGCCCCGCCCTCGGCGGCGGCGTCGTGCAGGGTGCCGCCGTCCTCGGCCAGCAGTGCCTTGTTGGCGGTCACCACGCTCTTGCCGGCCCGCATCGCCTCGACCAGCCAGGTCCGGGCCGGTTCGATCCCGCCGACCACCTCGATCACCAGGTCGACGTCGTCCCGCTTGACCAGGCCGAGCGCGTCGGTGGTGAACAGGTCCGGATCGACCGGCAGGGTCCCCCGGTCCCGGGTGATCCGGCGTACGGCGATGCCGGCGAGCTCCAACGGCGCACCGACCCGCGCGGTCAGGTCGGCGGCCTGCTCGTGCAACAGCCGTACCACCTCGGCACCGACGGTGCCGCAGCCGAGCAGGGCCAGACGGACTGGTTTCGTCATCGGCCTCGTGGCGTCCAGACCCGGCCGCCCAGGGGCGGGAGCTCGGACGCCACTGCCTCCCTTCGGGAAATCGTCGTACCGGCGATGCGTGCCCGTCAGAGCCGCGAAGACGTCAGCCCACGTCCAGGGCCAGCAGGTCGTCCTCGGTCTCCCGCCGGACGATCACCCGCGCGCGGCCGTCCCGGACCGCCACGACGGGAGGTCGTGGGACATGGTTGTAGTTGCTGGCCATGCTCCGGCAGTAGGCACCCGTTCCCGGAACGGCGAGAAGATCTCCGGGCTGCACGTCGGCGGGCAGGAATTCATCCTTCACCACCACGTCCCCGGCTTCGCAATGCTTTCCCACCACCCGGGCGAGAATCGCCTCGGCCGTCGATGCCCGGGAGGCGATGGTCGCCGAGTACGACGCGCCGTACAGCGCGGTCCGGATGTTGTCGCTCATCCCGCCGTCGACGCTGACGTAGGTACGGATCCCGTCCACGTCCTTGACCGTGCCGACCTCGTAGAGGGTGAACACCGCCGGGCCGATGATCGCCCGGCCCGGCTCGATCGACAGCCTCGGACCGGCCAGTTGCAGCGCGGCGCACTCGTCATCGACGATCTTGTTCAGCCGCTTGGCCAGGTCGTGCGGTGCCGCCGGGTCGTCCTGGGTCGTGTAGGCGATGCCGAACCCGCCGCCCAGGTCCAGTTCCGGCAGCTCGACCCCGCGCGCGTCCCGGATCTGCGCCTGGAGCGCCAGCACCCGCCGGGCGGAGACCTCGAACCCGCTGGTGTCGAAGATCTGCGAACCGATGTGCGAGTGCAGTCCGCGCAGCTCCAGCACGCCCTCGTCGAGGATCTTGAAAGCGGCGGCCGCCGCCGCACCGCCGGCGAGCGAGAAGCCGAACTTCTGGTCCTCGTGTGCGGTCGCGATGAACTCGTGGGTGTGCGCCTCGACGCCCACCGTGACCCGGATCATCACCTGCGGCCGTACGTCGCGCTCCCGGGCCAGCGCGGTCAGCCGGTCGATCTCCTGGAACGAGTCGACGACGATCCGGCCCACCCCGGCGTCGAGTGCCCGGGCGAGTTCGGCCGGCGACTTGTTGTTGCCGTGGAACCCGATCCGTTCGGCCGGCATGCCGGCGGACAACGCCACCGCCAGTTCTCCGCCGGAGCAGACGTCGAGGTGCAGGCCCTCCTCGGCGATCACCCGGACGACCGCCCGGCAGGTGAACGCCTTTCCGGCGTAGTAGATGTCCTCGTCCGGGAACGCCGCCCGGAACTCCCGGCACCGCTCCCGCAGGTCGTCGGTGTCCAGGACGTACGCCGGGGTGCCGAACTCCGCCGCCAGCTCGCGGACGCCGAGACCGGCGACCACGAGCGCGCCGTCGGCGTCCCGGGTCACGTTGCGCGGCCACAGGTGCGGCACCAGGGCGTTGACGTCTTCCGGGGTACGCAGCCAGGCCGGTCCTCGGACCCCGAGGTCGCCGTGCAGCGCCCCCGCTTCGTGAGCCCGCATCACTTCTCCTTCGCCGCGCCCACGCGCGGTAGCTCGCTCTTCCCGGCGGCGCCTGTCCCGGTGACATCCGTCCCCGTCGCACCCGTCCCGGTCACATCCGTCCGGTCACACCCGTTCCGGCCACATCTGTCACGGCGAATCCGCTCCGGTCACATCCGCTCCGGTGCGGAGACGCCGAGCAGGGCCAGGCCGTTGGCCAGGACGACCCGGGACGCCTCGACCAGCCACAACCGGGCCCGGGTCAGGTCGGTCGCCGGTTCGTCACCCACCGGCAGGACCCGGCAGGCGTCGTAGAACCGGTGGTACGTGCCGGCCAGCTCCTCCAGGTAGCGGGCGATCCGGTGCGGCTCGCGCAGCTCGGCCGCCGTCGCGACCACACCGGGGAACTCGCCGAGCGTCTTGATCAGCTCGTTCTCCTTGGCGTGGCTGAGCAGCCCCGGATCGAAGTCGTCCCCCCGGGTCACCCCGAGGTCGACCGCGTACCGCAGCAGCGAGGCGATCCGGGCGTGCGCGTACCGCACGTAGTGCACCGGGTTGTCGTTCGAGTTCTTGGTGATCTCGTCGACGTCCAGGGTCAGCGGCGAGTCCGTCGACGAGCGCGCCAGCGAGTAGCGGGCCGCGTCGACGCCGACCGCGTCGACGATGTCGTCGAGCGTGATGATGTTGCCGGCCCGCTTGGAGAGCCGTACCGGGACGCCGTTGCGGACCAGGTTGACCAGCTGGCCGATCAGAATCTCGATGTTGAAGTCCGGGTCGTCCCCGGCACAGGCGGCGATCGCCCGGAGCCGGTTGACGTAGCCGTGGTGGTCGGCACCGAGCAGGTAGACGCACTTGTCGAAGCCGCGCTCCCGCTTGTTGATGTAGTACGCCGAGTCGGCGGCGAAGTACGTCAGCTCGCCGTTGCTCCGGATAAGCACCCGGTCCTTGTCGTCACCGAAGTCGGTGGTACGCAGCCAGATGGCGCCGTCGGCGTCGTAGACGTGGCCCTGCTCGCGCAGCCGGCCGAGCGCGTGCTCCACCGCACCGCTGCCGTGCAGGGTGCGCTCGGAGAACCAGACGTCGAAGTGCACACCGAACCGCTCCAGGCTGGCCCGCATCTCGTCCAGCATCAGCTGGTAGCCACGGTCCTGGAAGACGGTCAGTGCCTCGTCGGCCGGCAGGTCGAGCAGGTCGGCCCGCTCGGCGACGATCCGGGTGGCGATCTCCGCGACGTACTCGCCCGGGTAGCCGTCCTCCGGGGCCGGCTCGCCCCGGGCCGCCGCGTACAGCGACCGGCCGAAGCGCTCGATCTGGGCACCGGCGTCGTTGACGTAGTGCTCGCTGGTCACCTCGGCACCGGCCGCGGCGAGGATCCGGCGCAGCGAGTCGCCGACCGCCGCCCACCGGGTGTGCCCGAGGTGGATCGGGCCGGTCGGGTTCGCCGAGACGAACTCCAGGTTCACTCGCTGTCCGGTGAGCCGGTCGCTGCTCCCGTACGCCTGACCGGCCTGGACCACCTGGCGGGCGAGCTGCCCGGCGGCGGCCGGGTCGAGTCGGAGGTTGAGGAAGCCCGGTCCGGCGATCTCTACCGATTTGACCCCTGGTGTCCGGCCCAGCTCCTCGGCGAGGGCGGCGGCCAGTTCCCGGGGCGGCACGCCGACCCGCTTGCTCAACTGCAAGGCGATGGTCGAGGCGTAGTCGCCGTGCTCGGGATTGCGCGGTCGCTCCAGCGCCACCGACTCCGGCAGTACGGAGGGATCGAGACCACGCCGGGTGAAGACGGCGTGGGCGGCGGCGAGGACGGCCTCGGCGAGGTTGGCGGGAGTCACCGAAACATGTTACCGGGGGTAGACTCGGTCACTCGGTGGCGACCCTGCGCGTGTACGGCCCGCCATCCCCTGACCGACCGACCTGACGAGGGACCATGAGCATCAGCACCTCGGGCGGCGAACAGCGCCGTCCGTCCGTGGTCAGCACCGGCAAGAAGGCGCCGGCCGGCGGCAAACCCGCCGAGGACGGCAAGGCGGCCGGGACCAAGCCCGCTGAGGGTAAAGCGGCCGGGGCCAAGCCCGCGGGGACGGCCGCGAAGACCAACCCGGCCGGCCGGGTGCCGGCCAACCGGCCCGGCGGCGGAGGTGGCAAGAAGCCGCAGCAGCGCCGGCCGGTCACTCCGGTCCGGGTCAGCCAGGGCCGCTCGTGGGGCTCGATCGGTCTCTTCGTCGCCGTCGGTGTGGTCACCGCCGCGATCATCGGGTACGGCGCCTACGCGGTGATCCAGAACGGCAAGAGCTGGGAGGACAAGGCCTCCGCCATCGACGGCATCACCAACTTCCGCGAGAGCGACCCCTCGGTGGTGGATCCGTTCCCCGGCAAGCAGTCGCACGAGCCCGGTCCCCTGACCTACAAGATCACCCCGCCGGTCGGCAGCAGCCACAACAACGCCTGGCAGAACTGCATGGGCGACGTCTACGACGCCCCGATCGCCAACGAGCACGCGGTGCACAGTCTGGAGCACGGCGCGGTCTGGGTCACCTACAAGTCGGATCTGCCCGCCGACCAGGTGGAGCAGTTGGCCGCCAAGGTCCGTGGCAACGAGTTCATGCTCATGAGCCCGGTACAGAACCTGGACCGGCCGATCTCGCTCCAGGCCTGGGGCTACCAGCTCAAGCTGGACACCGCCGGCGACGGCCGGATCGACGACTTCATCGGGGCGCTGCGGCAGAACGCCTCGATGGAGCCCGGCGCACCCTGCTCCGGCGGCATCACCGCCACCGGCACCGCCCCGCGGGACAACGTGCAGGGCGACCAGCCGCAGGCCCCGGTGGGCGGCTGATCAATTTGACCATCGGGTCGGGGGCGCTGGCGACCGCCGGCGCCCCGGCGGACGGGACCATCGAGCGCGGTCCGGGCCGGCGTGGCGTCGGCACGGCCGCGCTGGCGCTCGCGATCCTGCTGGGACTGCTGCTCGGCTTCGCCAGCGGCCTGCTCGCCCCGGGCCTGTTCCGGCCCGGTGACGGCTCGCCGGAGGCCGGGTTCGCCCGGGACATGTCGTCGCACCACGCCCAGGCCGTGGAGATGTCGATCCTGGCCCACGAGAAGTCCACCGATCCGGACGTAAGGACCCTGTCCGCCGACATCGCCCTCACCCAGCAGGCCCAGATCGGCACGATGCAGGCCTGGCTAAAGACCTGGAAACTGAACCCGACCGGCAGCCAACCGCGAATGGCCTGGATGCCGGACGCCGCCGGGGCGGTGAAGAACGGGCTGATGCCGGGAATGGCCACCGACGCCCAGCGGGCCGAGCTGCGCGCCGCCACCGGGCGCGACTTCGACGTCCTCTTCCTGCGGCTGATGCTCGACCATCACCTCGGCGGCATCCACATGGCCGAGGGCATCCTCGATCTCTCCGACGACGCGCAGGTGACCGCGCTGGCCAAGTCGATGGTCGCCGGGCAGAAGAAGGAGATCGAGTTGATCCAGTCCCTGCTCGGCAGGTTCGGGGCCCGGTAGTTCCCGCACCCGCACACCCGTACCGCCCTTCCGGCGGCCGTCCACCCCGGACGGCCGCCGTTCCGGTTCCGGACGCTCCGACCGGTGGGCCATCCATCCGTTAAGAGCAGGATGGCCTAGTTGCCCGGTTTGACGAGCTTTCTCCGCACATAACGTGACCAGTCACGAACTGTCGTCGTTGTCCTAGACATGGCGGTTGCTCTTCGGGACGGACGTCGGTCGGTCACCAGTTGGTGCCGTCGGCACACCATCGGCGGCGACGGTGCGGTGGCGGCCGTACGTCGCGGACAACGGTCGGGCGAGGCACGAGTCCTCAGCCGGGACCAGGAACTCGACCTGATCGAGACGATCCGCGGTTGCTATCCGGACCAACTCGGGCTGGACGACGCACTCTGGACCCGACAGAGCGTCGCCATCCTCGCCCAGCGCCGGTACGGCCTGCGCCTCGAGGACGGCGACGTCAGCGGCTACCTGCGGGCCTGGGGCCTCGGCCCGCGTGAACCCACCGACCGGGCCTGCGGCCTCTGCGTCGACGCCGTGGTCGACTGGCTGGAACGCCAGTACCCGTCGGTCGTACGCTCCGCCCAGGAGCACGGGGCGGAACTGTGCTGGATCGGCCGGACCCGGCTGCACGGGGTGGTACCGGCCGCCGACGTCCTCTCCGCCGTCTCCGTACGCGGCCGGATGCGGTTCATCGTCGCCACCCCGAACGTCGACCCGGCACTCCCCCGGGACTTCCTGCTCCGGCTCAGTGGCCCGGACGGCCGCGCCGTACAGATCGTGGTCGACGGCTCCTGGACCCGGGCCGAGTGGCCTCGGAAACTCCCCCCGCGCATCGTGCTGCACGCCCTGCCGAGCTGCGGCCGGAACGGGTAGCCGAGCGGAGTGCCCAGCCCCCGCCACTGCGAAGCGCACGGCCCGGTACGCCGACACGACGGATACCGATTCGGTTCCGCGTACCCTTGTTTGCTACTCTTTCGTGGTCGCTGAGCCCCCGTAGCTCAGGGGATAGAGCACCGCCCTCCGGAGGCGGTGGCGCAGGTTCGAATCCTGCCGGGGGCACCAACCGTGACCAGCACAGAAACGCCCCTGACCAGGCGAAACCCCGGTCAGGGGCGTCTTTCGTATGTCCGGCTGTGTCCGGCCGTAACTGGCCGTTGGCGGGTGTCTGTGCCGAATACGTGCCGAGGTTCCGGGCCGGGGGTCAGTCGTCGGGGCAGCCGGGACCGTGCACGCCGCGGACCGTCCGGGACGCCCTGGTACCCGAGTGGTCCCTGCTGCTGTACATGTGGGCGCTGAGGTAGACGCACCTCTTCGCCGCGCTACGCATGCTCACCGGCCCCGCGTAGTAGAGGTAGCCGTTCGGCGAGTGGTTGGAGACCAGGACGGACGGGCGTGGGCAGCCGCTGTAGTCGCACAGCCCGATTTCCAGGTACATGTCGTTGCGGGTGGTCCCGTCGTGCCACCGCACCTTCTCCAGTGATGCGCAGTTGGTGCCGCCGTTGGCGCTGCTGTAGTAGAGCCGGATAGTGGCGTAGTGCGTGCCGCCGGTACCGGCGCCGCTGGTCCGTACGTTGTACGTATCGATCCGCGTGCCGGAGCAGACCTCGTGTGCGCTCGCAGCCGGCGCGCTGGCGACAGCGCCAGCGACCGCAGCGACCAGGACCACGCCGAGCGTGGCGAGCAACCTCTTCATCGATGGGCACTCCGTTCTGGTGAGATGGGCGCGGCTTACGAAGCTGACGGTATGGGCGGGAGTATTCACGGTGTGTCAGGTGAACAACCCACACGCGTCTCGCTCGGTCGTCTGGCACAAACACACCCGGCGCAGGGTCCGGTGTGGAAGTTGCACCAGGTGCGTCCGTCACACGACGAGTACTCCCCGGGCCAGGGTCGTGCCGCCAGCGCTCGGGGAGCTGTGAGTGCCGAATACGTACCGAAGTTGCACAACTGTGAAAGGCGGAAGCGCAGGTTCTAGCAGGTCAAATGCCCCGGGGGCAGGACCGACGCTGCCGCCCTGACGAACGGCCCGGTGTCAGCGGCTTCACCGATCAGAATTCTTCCGCCACGTCGTCGGTTCTGGTAGCCCCCTCGCACCGGTGGAAGGATTGCTGACCATGACCGACGCTAGACCGCTGGGCGCTGACGAGGCCTCGTTCATCGCGGTGGTTCGCTCAGGCGATACGGCGCGGTTTGCGCTCATCACGGAGCGCCACCGGCGTGAGCTGCAGGTGCACTGCTACCGGATGCTTGCGAACTACGAGGACGCCCAGGACATGACGCAGGAGACGTTCCTGCGAGCGTGGAACAAGCGGGAGTCGTTCAAGGGCCACGCTGCGCTGCGGACCTGGCTGTACCGGATCGCGACGAACGTCTGCCTTGACTTCCTGGAGAAGCGCAATGACCGCACACCCGTACCGTCCGGGCTGCCGGACTCCGGCTCCGAGGTGCTGTACCTGCAGCCGTACCCCGACCGGATGCTCCCCGAGGACCCGCAGGAATCTGTGGTGGCGCGGGAGACGATCGAGCTGGCGTTCATCGTCGCCGTCCAGCACCTGCCGCCGCGGCAGCGGGCGGTGTTCATCCTGCGCGACGTCGTCGGCTGGCCGGCGTCGAAGGCCGCCGACGCCCTCGATCTGACCATCGCATCGTTGACCAGCGCGCTGCAGCGGGCGCGCGTGACGATGCGCGAGCAGCTGCCCGACCGCCGCCTCGACTGGCGGAGCCCCGCCGCCCACGAGCTGTCGAATGACGAGCGCGGCGTGGTGAAGTCATACATCGACGCCCATGAGCGCAACGACCTCGACGGGCTGATGTCCCTGCTCCGCGACGACCTGCGCTTCGTGATGCTGCCCGAGGCGGGCACCTCGGTCATCACGGCCAAGGACGCGGTGGACGGCTGGGTCTCCGGTGGGCTCTTCCAGCCCGGCTACGACGACTGGCGCTGTATCGCCACGACGGTCAACCGCATGCCCGCCGCCGCGCTCTATCTCCGCACCCCTGACGACCCGGAGTACCGGTTGTTCAACATCGCGGTCCTGCACATCGTCGACGGGAAGATCGCCGAGCTCACCGGATTCGACGCCACCGACAAACCATGGCTGGACCTGCCCCCAAAACTGTGATCAGACAAGTCCCCGTCGTCGACGAGTCCCGCGCCACGGGCCGGCGTCACCGAAGTCACCGCGGAATGAGCACCCCGACCAGCTGAACACCAACGCGACAACGCGAACACCACCGCCCCGCCGGCAACGCCGGCGGGGCATCTTGATGCCCGAAGAACGTCAGGAAGGATTTCGACCCGGCCTCACGAACCGTGCAACTGGCCCGTGCTCATCGCCTCGTCTCGTATCGGGTCAGCAGTACACCGCCGGGAAATGTCCGCGTCTCCACGAGGTTCAGCTTCACCCAGCTGTCCAGCGCGGTGAAGAACGGCGTGCCGCCGCCCACCAGGACCGGGTAGGTGACCAGCACGTACTCGTCGATCAGCCCGGCCCTCATGGCCGCCCCGGCGAGCGTCGCGCCGACGATGTCCATCGGGCCGCCTTCCTCTGTCTTGAGCCGGGTGATCTCGGCGACCGCGTCGCCGGTGACCAGGCGGGTGTTCCAGTCGACCTTGTCGATCGTCGAGGAGAACACCACCTTCGGCATGTCCCGCCACCGGTGGGCGAACTCGATCTCCGCCCGGGTAGCGCCGGGCTGCTGGTCGGCGGTCGGCCACTGGGAACTCATCGCCTCCCACAGCTTGCGCCCATACAGCGCCAGGCCCGTCGCCCCCACCCGGTCGGACCACCACTGGAACAGTTCGTCGCTCGACGACGAGTCCGGTCCCTCACCCCCACTCCAGCCGAGGTCGTCGCCGGGCGCGGCGATGTAGCCGTCCAGGGTCACATTCATGCCGAAGGTCAGTTTCCGCATCGTGCCAGCCTCTCGTAGGTCGATCTCATACGTACAGACGGGCGCGGCGCGAAAACCTCATCGGTGCGCGCTGCCGGCAGACACAAGATCACCGCGCAGACATGGCCAGCCAACCGCAACGGCGAAGACGGCCATGAGACGTACGCCGATCCGACATGCGGACACTCCGACGACTCTCTCGCAAGATCTGATGCGTCCTGGCCGACAGGGAGGGCATGGTGCGGGCGCCGGCAACGGGCCGGCCGTCAGCGCACGAAGCACCGTTCGGAACCGCCAACCTGCAACCGCCTTGGCAGCTCGAACACGAGGTCAGCCCGCGCATCGGCGCAGCTCAACCCAGGCAACGTCACGGTCAAGCCGTGCAGGTTGTCTCTAGCCGGGGCACCAGTTCAGAGCAGTACAGAAACGCCCCGACCCGGCGCCAACCCGGTCAGGGGCGATTTTCGTATCTCCGGTCGGGTCCGATGATCTACGGCCACCGGTGGCCAGTCGCGGCAGATACGCGGTCACGTTCCGCCTGGCCTGAGCGGTCCGCCACCCCTCGCGCCAACTGCCCTGCGCGGGTGGTGTCGCCTCAGCCCTGGGGGCCGGTCGGGAAGCTGGGGTCAGGCTCACCGCCTCGTTGCCCAAGACGATGCCGCTCTGCGACGATAACGACGTGGCGAGGCGCTCTGCCGTGTCCCCACGGTGCTTTCCCGATTGGAGTGCTCATGCCGAGCAGCAGATCAGTGGTGATCGCAGCGTTGATCCTCACCGCTATGTCGGCGTGCACCCGTACTTCAGGGGAAACCTGCTATTTGATTGATGTCCCGAGGGGAATCGGCATCACCGTCGACGCGGCGATCGCGGAGCGGGTTGACACGGCGGAGATGACCGTGTGTTGGAACGGTTCCTGCCAGACCCCACCGGTCGTCCTGCGGCCGAGTTCCGGCTCCGTCGACGAGGATTGCACCGGAAGCGGACCTGATGCCGTCTGTGCCGCACGCGCGGAGCCCACCGGCGAGAAGGCGGGCTTCGCAAATCTCCCCGACATGCCGTCCAGCCCGGTCGAGGTGACCGTGACCCTGACCGATCAGGCGGGCGACCGGATTGTCGATCGGACGTTGACGCTCGATCCGAAGATGGTTGATTCTCCGGGTGAGTGTGGCGGAATGAGGCCGCAGGGCCAGATCGCGGTCAACGCCGACGGAACGGCGCAGGTAGTCGGCTGAATTGTGGACGCAGGGCCCGCAGACGATGCGACGGGCCCTGCGAACCGCTGTCACCAGTTGTCGTTGACGTACCTGATCAGGGCGGTGGCGACAAGGCCGTGGTTGGATGAGTTGAGCCAGTTGTCGATGAAGTTGTCATTCGTGTCTACGGCGCGATGACTGTTGGTGCCCATGATCTGAGGGCTCGTTCCGACGTTGATCGCCATAGGCCCGCCGCTCGCCCCATGACCCATGTCACACGCCATCCGAAGGCGGTTGTCGAGAGGGTTCCCGTTGGCGGCATCGGCCGTGTTGCCCTCGCAGTACATCATGTAATCGCCCTGACTGAAGTCGGAGTCGGGCCTGTTGTATCCATCCGACGGGTACCCGAACGAGCGGGCGTTGCTGAAACCCGTCTCGCCGAGGAACCGGTAGCCCCAGGCCCCCACGGTGTCGCTGAGGCTGAGCGATTGACCGGACCCGGGCGTCACGATCACGATCCCCATGTCCGCACCCTGCCTCCGGTCCGAGCTGCCGCTGGTCCACTCGTTGTGTGCGATGAGATTGACGCCCTGGAAATAGCCGTACGGGATGTCCGAGCCACTGTCGGCCGGAATGAAGATGTAGTTGGTGAACCATCCCGGACCAGCTGGTCCATGAAGGCAGTGCGCTGCCGTCCATACCGCGTTGGGGCTATCGGTGACAATGGACGTCGCGCTGCAGCTGTACCACGCCGTCTCCGCCTGATTCGAGAAGAACAGCCGGCCCACCGCACTCGTCGGCCATGCGGTGACATTGGAAACACGTTGGGAGCGACTGACCGCCGCCGGTGCCGCGAAGGGCGCGGCGGGTGAGCGGGCGTCCGTGAAGCCCTTGGGGGCCACTGGAGCAGCCGAAGCCGTCGATTCCGCCCCGCCCGGTTCCAGAATGGTTCCCTTTCCGGTCTCCGGCTGACTTCCCGGCCGGACGTTCGGAGCCGGGGCAGGATTCGCGGCCGCTTGCCTCAGACGCTCGGGCGTCCAGAACACGCGGAGTTGATCCGGAGTCTTTCGGATGGCGTGGGTGGTGATGGTCGGGCCCGCCGGGTCCTCCTTCGGCGCCGCCGAGGCCGTGATGGGAACGGACAGTGTTCCGGCAACTGTCACGACTGCCACGAGGACGGGGAAGACGACGCGTCTTTTGGTGTTTCGGCTGAGCAACTGCGACATGACTCTCCGATCTGGAGGTAGTGCGCCCACGGAAGGCAGAGCGTCACGTCGCCCGGCGCCCCCCGCGCTCGCCAATCGTCCGGTCCGTCCAGTCTCAGCGGCCAGGAATGCCCAAAGCAATCGAAATATTTGCATGTGTGATACTCATCACCCAGGGGGACTGAATCGATTCGCTAAGAAGATGTTCGATGGATGTCGCAGTAGCTGTCCTCGGTTACCGCGCTGCCGCCGCCGGGTCACCGGAGCCGTCCCGTGCCGGATCCAGCGCCTCCCGGGCATCGGGGGCGGGCTCATCGGACAGCGGGTCCCGGGCCTGGCGCGGGGTACGACTCGGTCGAACCTGTAGGACGGCGACCGAGGAGAGCACCAGGGCGGCACCGAGGAGTTGTACCGGGCTGAGGGACTCGCCGAGGGTGAGCGCGGCCAGTGCCGTGGTCACCACCGGTTCGAAGGTCGACAGGATGGCGGCGGTCGACGGACCGGTCCGCTTCAAGCCGGCGAAGAAGGTCAGCATCGCCACGACGGTGGAGACGACGGCGATACAGCTCAGCCAGAACCATCCCGGCACCCCGAAGTCCAGGTCGACATCGCCACTGAACAGGGCACGTACGCCGAGGGTGCCGGCGGCCCCGGTCATCACCAACGCGGAGAGCACCACCGGTGGCAGCCGGTGCACGACGGTGTCCGCGACGAGAATGTAGATCGTGTAGGTGATCGCGGAACCGAAGGCCAGCGACGCCCCGAGCGGATGGAAGCTCACGCCACCGGCGCCGAGCAGGACCAGCAGCGTTCCGCCCGACGCGGCCACCAGTACGGCGGACCGACGGCGGGTGAGCCGGTCCCGGCCGAGCAGCACCGCCGCCACGGTCACCAGGGCCGGGTAGGTGTAGAGGATCAGGGACAGCAGCGAGGCATCCATCAGTTGCAGCGCCGAGAAGAACAGGCTCGCCTGCGCCGCGTACCCGACCGCGCCCAGTCCGATCGCGGTGGCCAGCACCCGGCCCCGCCCCGCCGGTGCCCGACCGGTCGGTTCGGCTCGGTGTGGATCCGGCCCTACCCGGCGTAGCCCCGGCCGCAGCAGCAGGACCATCCCCAGCAGCGCCGCCGCCAGGCTGAAGCGCACCAGCAGCAGAGCACCGGGCGAGACGCCGGCGTCGTAGGCGAGCTTGCCGAAGATCGCCATAGCGCCGAAACACGCCGCGGAGACGAGACAGAGTGCCGGACCCATGTCGTCGAGCATCGGGCACCGAACCGTTCGGGTCTAGCGATGATTCGTGGAGGTTATTCGTTAGGATTCCCGGATGGTTGCGTTGGATCTTCGCCGCCTGCGCTTCCTTCGGGAGTTCGAGGAGCGGGGCACCCTCGGCGCGGTCGCCACGGCGTTGAGTTACAGCCCGTCGACGGTCTCCCAGCAGCTGGCCCTGCTGGAGAAGGAGGTCGGTACCCGGTTGTTCGTCAAGGCCGGGCGCGGCGTACGGCTCACCGACGCCGGGCACCTGCTGGCCCGGCATGCCCGGGTGCTGCTGTCGGCCGCCGAGGCGGCCGAAGCGGACCTGGCCGCGCTGGGCGGTGACATCCGGGGCACCGTACGGGCCGGCGGACTGCAATCGGCCGCCCGTCGGCTACTGGTACCGGCCGTGGCCCGGATGAAGGCCGACCATCCGGAGGTACGCACGGAGATCTTCGAACTCGAACTGGAACAGGCGCTGCCGGGTCTGCGGTTGGGCGCGGTCGACCTGGCGATCGGTGACGAGTACGACGGGCACCCCCGTCCCCGCCCGGGCGGGCTGCGCTTCACGGTCCTGCTCGAAGAGCCGCTGAAGGTGGTGCTGCCAGCAACGCATCCACTGGCCGGGCCGGGCGGACCCGTCGCGGTCGCGGAGTTGCGGTCCGAGGTGTGGACCGCCTCCGCCGAGGGCACCGGGCACCACGCCATGGTCGTCGGGACCTGCCGGGCCCTCGGCGGGTACGAGCCCGACCTGCGCCACCGCTCTGGCGACGCCGACGTACAGTTCGAACTCGTCCGTGCCGCGGCGGCCGTCGCGTTGATGCCGGCGCTGACCCTACCGGCCGACGATCCCGCTCTCGCCATCCGCGATGTCGCCGAGGCGACCCTGCGCCGCCGCCTGGTCGCCGTCACCCGGGACACCCCGCCGGCTCCGGCACTGACCGCCTTCCTGGCCGCCGTGACCGTCCATGCGCACAGGTTCAACCACGTCGAGTCCGCACCGGGCGGCTGAGGGCGGACGTACCGGCCTGCGGCCCGGTCGCGGGGCGTACCCGGGTTCTTAGCTCCACACCGCGCCCAGGGCCGTCGTCTCGTCGGCGGCGCCGGCCGAGAACTCTTCCGCGAACGCCTGCCGGCCCAGGGCATCGAGGGTGCCGGCCGTGATGCGCTCGACGTCGCCGCGTTCGGCCTCCGGCATCGGCGCACCGGTGGATTCGCGGAGCCCGGCCGCGGCACCCAGCAGTTGGGCGGCCTGCACCGGCCGGCCGGCGAGCGCCTGGGCGCCGGCCAGTCCCTCGTAGGCGAGAGCGATCGCCCGGGGGTCACCGCCGGCCCGTGCGACGGCGAGGCCGTCCCGGTGCAGGGCGAGGGCGGCGTACGGGTCGCCGCGCTGTTCGGCGATGAAGCCGCGTTCGGCCAGGAGCAGTGCGGGTCCCGGACCGAAGTCGACCTGACGATGCCATTGCAGCAGGTTGCGCAGGTGCTCGTCGGCGTCGTCGAGTCTGCCCTCCCGTCGGGCTCCGAGGGCGAGCCCGATCTCGGCGTGCACCCGGCCGGCCGGGTAGCCGTGTTCGTCGGCCAGCCGCATCGCCTCCTCGTGGAGTCTTCTGGCCCGTTCGAGGTCGCCGACGAGCAGGGCGACTCTGCCGAGCCCGGTGAGCCGGTCGGCGGCGTCGGTCCAGCAGCCCAGTTCCTCGGCCAGGCGGTGGCCGTCCCGGTGCAGGCGGGCGGCCCGCTCGTAGTCGCCGGTGATCTCGGCGAGTGCCGCCAGCGGATAGCTCGCCCGTAGCTCCCCCCAGCGGTCGCCCAGGTCCCGGAAGACCGCATGACTCTGCTCACCGCTGCTGCGCAGTACGGCGAGGTCACCCCGCATCAGGGCGTGCATGGCCACGCTGCTCTGAGCCGCGGCGATCCCCCAGCGGTCGCCGGCTCCCTGGGCGATCGACAGAGCCCGGGCCACCCAACTCTCGCTGCGGGCCAGGTCCTCGCCGGTGTCGAGGAACGCCATGCCGAGGAACCAGGCAGCTCGACCGAGACCGGCCCGATCCCCGTCGTCCGGAGCGGCCGGCAGGATCACCGTGGGCGCGCTGGCGGTGTCGCCGTCTCCGGCGAGAAGGGCGTAGCCCGCACGCCAGAGTTCGGTCGGGGTGTCCTCGGCAATCTCCAGCACCGCCGCCAGCGACCGTCGCGCCTCGGTGCGCCGTCCACGCAGGAACCAGTACCAGGTCAGGGCGGAGGCCAGCCGCACCGCACCGCCCGCATCCCGCTCCCGTACGGCATGCTCCAGGGCGGTACGCAGGTTGGCGGTCTCGTCGTCGAGATGTCCCAGCCACCGCCGCTGCTCGGGGCCGTGCAGGTGAGCGGCGGCCAGTTCGGCCCGCTCGGTGTAGTAGTCCCGGTGGCGTCGGTTGACGAGGTCGGACTCGCCCGACTCCGCAAGGCGCTCCAGCGCGTACGCGGCGACCGATTCGAGCAGCCGGTAGCGAGGTCCGTCGACCACCGAGACGAGCGAACGGTCCACCAGCCGGACCAACGGGTCGAGTGTGCCGCCGCCGAGGCCGCAGACCGCCTCCGCCGCCGCCAGGGTGCAGCCGTCGGCGTGTACCGCCAGCCGGCGGAGCACCACGCGTTCGTCCTCCTCGAGCAGCTCCCAGCTCCAGTCGATCACCGCGCGCAGGGTCCGCTGACGCGACGGGGAACCACGGTGCCCGCTGCCCAGCACCTGGAACCGGTCGTCCAGACGGCCGGCCAGTTCGTGCACGCCGAGCGCCCGTACCCTGGTGGCGGCCAACTCCAGGGCGAGGGGGATCCGGTCCAGGCGGCGGCAGATCGTCGCCACCGCCTCGGAGTTCTCCTCCGTCACCACGAAGCCGGGTACGGCTGCGCCGGCACGCGCTGCGAACAGACGCTCGGCGTCGGTCTGCGGCAGTGGTGGAACCGTCCACACCGTCTCCCCTGCCAGTCCGAGCGGCTCCCTGCTGGTGGCGAGGATGCGCAGCCCCGGGCAGGAGGCGAGCAGCCGGCGGGTGAGGGCGGCGGCCGATTCGACGATGTGCTCGCAGTTGTCGAGCAGGAGGAGAAGCCGGCGAGAACGTAGCGCGTCCTCGATGCCCACCACGCCGTCCTCGCGGATCCCCAGGGCGGCGCCCACCTGCTCCTCCGCCGGTGAGGATCCCGCGAACTCGACGAGCCGGACGCCGTCCGGGCAGGAGGCCGGCACCTTTCCCGCCGTCTCCACCGCCAGCCGGGTCTTCCCGACTCCGCCGGGTCCGGTCAGGGTCACCAGCCGGCTGACGTCCAGCAATCCGCGTACGGCGGCGACCGCCTGATGCCTGCCGACCAGGTCGGTGAGCGGGGCCGGCAGACCGGCTCGCGCCCCGCTGGACGACGGCGGCCGAGCGGTGCTGACCGGCGTCCGAGCGGTGCTGACCCGCTCCAGCGCCGGGTCCTGTTCGAGGATCGCCTGGTGGAGAGCGGCCAGTTCCGCGCCGGGATCCACCCCCAGCTCCTCGGCCAGCCGTACGCGAAGCTCGGTGTAGGCGGCCAGCGCCTCGGCCTGCCGACCGGCGAGGTACAGCGCGCGCATCCGCATGGCGCTCAGCCGTTCACGCAGCGGATGGCGAGCCACCAACTCGCCCAGCTCACCGATCAGCGCGTGGTGCTCCCCCAGTTCCAGGCGGGTCTCGGCCAGGGTTTCCAGCGCGGTCAGCCGCTGCTCCGCAAGCCGCTGGGCCGCGATCCGGACGAACTCGGCGTCGCCGAGTCCGGCGTACGCCTCTCCCCTCCACAGCGCCAGCGCGTCCGCCAGCAGGTCCGCCCTGGCACGTGGATCGGCGGTCCCGTACGCGGCGGCCGTCATCTCGGCGAACCGTCCGGCGTCCACGTCACCGGAACCGACGCGGAGCAGGTATCCCGGCGGCCGGGACACCACCAACGTCTCCGCACCGGGCTCGGCCTGCGCCAGCGCCCCGCGCAGCCGGGAGATCTTCGTCTGCAGGGCGCCCGCCGGGTTGCCCGGGAGCCGGTCGCCCCACAGATCGTCCACGAGCCGGTCGGTGGAGACGGGCTGTCCGGCGTGCACGAGCAGATCGGCCAGCAGGGCCCGGACCTTCGCCTCCGGTACGTCCACCGGCCTGCCGTCCGTGGTCAGGACGGCGAGCGGTCCCAGCACCGAGAAGTACACGGCGACACGCTAGTCCACCGCCCGGCGGGGTCCGTCCGAGACCGACAGCCCACCGACAGGACTCCGACAGGGCTCGACGGCACATTGGTCACACACCGCAGGGCACCGGCCCCGCGGGATCCCGGAAGACAAGGAACCTCCCGCATGTCCAGCAACGAAAATCAGGAACTTTCCGAGGTCTCGGTGATCGGCCTGGGGCAGATGGGCGCCCGGCTGGCCCAGGCGTTCCTCGCCGCCGGCCATCGCACGACTGTCTGGAACCGCACCGCCGCGAAGGCCGACGCCCTCGTCGCGCAGGGTGCCGTCGGCGCGGCCACCCCGGCCGAGGCGGTCGCGGCCAGCCGGCTGGTGGTCGTCTGCCTGCCCGACTACGACACCGTGCACGACCTGCTCGTGCCGGCCGGCGAGCACCTTGCGGGCCGGGTCCTGGTGAACCTCACCTCCGGCACCCCGGAGGCGGCCCGGCAGCTGGCCGGCTGGGCCGACGGACAGGGCGCCGGCTATCTGGACGGGGCCGCCATGAGCGGGACCCGGCTGGTCGGGCGCGCGGAGGCGCTGTTCGTCTTCAGTGGCTCCGCGCAGGCCTTCGCGACGCACCGGGCGGTGCTGGCGAGCCTGGGCAACCCGGTACACCTCGGCACCGACCCGGCGCTTGCCTCGCTGTACGACACGGCGCTGTTCGGCCTGGCCTGGGGCGCACTGGCGGGCTTCTACCACGCCGTCGCCCTGGTCGGCACGGAAGGCGTCGACCCGACGGTGTTCGCCGCCGTGGCAACCGGTCACATGCCGTTCGTCACCTCGCTCATGTCCGATCACGCGCGCCAGATCGAGGACGGCCGCTACCCGGACGACGACGGCACCGTGGAGGTGCACGCGGCGGCGATGGACCATCTCGTCCAGGCCAGCGGCGTCCAGGGGCTGCGCACGGACGTACCGGAGGTCGTCAAGGCCCTGTTGGTGCGCGCCGGCGCCGGCGGCCACGGCAGTGACGGCATCGCGAGCGTCGTCGAGGCCATCAGGAAGGGCGGACAGGATGTCTGACAGTTCTCCAGCGTGTTGGGGCTGCTGAAGCCGGGAGACGCCCAGGGCTGACCGGCGGAACACCGCGCGAAGACCCTTGCCGATGGGCACACCCGCTGCGATCCCCCGTAGCGTCGGGGAGGCGGCGTGTGAACATGGGTCGTGCAGACCGCCGTTCCCCGACGGGTGGAGTTCACGTGGTGAAGGCGCGGCCCGCCGCCGGTGGCGGACGCTGGGTGGAGATCTCACCCGAGCGGATCCATGGCTGGATCGACGGCTTCTACGGGCGGCACGACGGCGCGACCGAGCAGGGACTGATGCTGACCGGCCTGAGCAACGGCGACACCGCCACGCTGTATCCGCCGCCCGGGCTCGCCGACGTACCGGATGTGGACACGCTGCTGGCCCGCGTCGTCCGGCCGCCCCGGATCGCCGTACTGCTGGCTCGCAAGGGCGCGGTCGCCGCCGGTGTCGCGGACGGTACGACCATCGCCGTCTCCAAGGTCGAGCGCTTCTACGTGCAGGGTCGTACCGCGGCGGGTGGCTCGTCGCAGCAGCGCTTCGCCCGTCGGCGCGCCAACCAGGCCGATGCTGCCACCGCCCGGGCCACGAACATCGCCGTACGGGTCCTGCTGCCGTACGCCCCCGGTGTGCCGGCCGACCCGGACGACGCGGTCAGCGCCCTGGTCTGCGGCGGCGACCGGTCGATGATCGACGCGGTACTGGCCGACCGACGGCTGTCCGCACTGGCGCCACTGCGTCATCCGCACCTGCTCGACTCCGCCGAGCCGAGGCTCGCCGTGCTGGAGGCCGCGGTGGTCGACGCCCGACGGATCCGGGTCCACCTGATGCCGTAGACGTCTCCGCTGCCGTGGACGTGCGCGCTCACGCCCTGGCGATGCCGAAGGCGGCCAGGGCGAGGTCCACGACGTCGTCGGCGTACTCCTGGCTGAGGGGACCGGTCCGGAACATCCACCGGTAGTACATCGGCCCGAAGAGCAGCTCGACGGCCTGGTCGAGGTCGACGTCGGCGCGTACCTGGTCGGCCAGTTGCGCGGCGCGCAGCCGGTCCTTCACGGCGTCGAGCTGCGGTCGTAGCAGCCGGTCGCGGACCTGTTCGGCGAGCGCCTCGTCGCTCAGGGTCTCGATGCTGAGGGCGCGGGAGGTGGCGGACAGGCGCGGGTCGGCCAGTTCCGCGACGGTGGGTCGGATGATCGCGTACAGATCGGTGCGAATGTCGCCCGTGTCGGGCATCGACGCGTCGACGGCGAGCGCGGCGTCGGACAGCGCGTCGAGGATCACGGCGCCCTTGCCGGACCACCACCGGTAGATCGTCTGTTTGCCCACCCCCGCCCGGGCGGCGATCGCCTCGATCGTCAGCTCGTTGTATCCGGTCTCGCCCAGCAACTCGACGGCGGCGGTGAGGATGGCGCGGCGGGAACGCTCGCTGCGCCGGGTGGGATCGGGCCCGCTCGGAGAAGGCATGGCGTGGACCCTACACCGCTGACGAGACGAGCCGACTCGTCTTGACAGTGGCGGCCGGGACGAGCAAACTACCGGGACGAGACGTTGCGTCTCGTTACGGAAGGAAGTCCCCCATGAAGCACTCCGCACACATCGCGATGGTCAGCATCCCGGCCCACGGGCACGTCAATCCCAGCCTGGAGGTGATCCGTACCCTGGTCGGACGCGGCCACCGGGTCACGTACGCCAATGCGCCGTCCTTCGGCGACGTCGTACGGGGCACGGGCGCCGAACTGAAGCCGTACGAGTCGACCCTGCCGGGGCCGGACGAGAGCTGGAGCAACGATCCGATCGACGGGCTGACCATCTTTCTCGACGACGCGATCGCCATGCTGCCCCAGCTCCGCGCCGCCTACGCCGACGACCGGCCCGACCTCTTCCTCTACGACATCGCCGGCGCACCCGCCCGGCTGCTCGGGGAGGAGTGGGATGTGCCGGCCGTCCAACTCTCGCCCAGCTTCGTCGCCTGGACCGGCTACGAGGAGGAGATGGCACCTGCGATCGAGGCGATGCGCGCCGATCCGCGCGGGGCCGACTACTACCGCCGGTTCACGCAATGGCTCACCGCCAACGGATCCACCGTCACCGACAGCATCGCCTTCCAGGGCCGCCCCACCCGCTGCCTCGCCCTCATCCCCGGCGTGATGCAGCCGCACGCCGACCGGGTCGACCCGGCCGTCTACAGCTTCGTCGGCCCGATCATCGGCGACCGCTCCGCCCAGGGCACCTGGACCCGGCCCGCGTCGGCGGGAAAGGTGCTGCTGGTCTCCCTCGGATCCGAGTTCACCGACCATCCCGACTTCTACCGGCGCTGCGTGGCGGCCTTCGGCGGGCTGGCCGACTGGCACACGGTGCTACAGGTCGGCCGGCACGTCGATCCCGCCGCGCTCGGTCAGCTACCGCCCAATGTGGAGGCTCACCCGTGGGTGCCCCAGCTCGCCATCCTGGAGCAGGCCGACGCCTTTCTCACCCACGCGGGCATGGGCGGCAGCGGCGAGGGACTCTACTGCGGCACGCCCATGATCGTCGCGCCGCAGGCGGCGGACCAGTTCGACAACGCCGACCGGCTCACCGCGCTCGGCGTGGCCCGGCGGGTCGACGTCGCCACCGTCACCGCCCAGGAGCTGACGGAGATCCTGCTCGACCTCGACACCGATCCCGAGGTACGGCGGCGGTCGGCCCAGATCAGACAGGAACTGCGCGAGCACGGCGGTGCGGACCGGGCCGCGGACCTGATCGAGGCCGAGTTGGCGCACCCGACACAACCGTTGCAAGCGGTACACACCTGACGTCGCCGGAACGCGGTGGGCGGCGCGGGGTACGGCCCGCCCGCCGCCGACCACGACCGCCCAGGACCGGTTCGATCAGGCGCGGCGGATCATGATGTCGCCCCAGGAGGTGCTCGCACGGACCTCGATCGTGTCCTCGCTCTCCGCCGGACTGTCGGTCGCGTCGAGTGCGTTGTGCACCCGGCCGTGCCGGGAACTGACCTCGAGCCACGCGGCGGTACCCCGCCGGACGCCGACCTCGATGGCGCCGTAGGAGGTCTGGAGGCCGACCGAGCCGCGCACCGCCTCCCCGATCCGGACGCTGCCGTAGGCGGTACGCGCGGCCACCGAGGCCAACGCCCGGTCGACGGTGATGTCGCCGTACGCGGTCTTGACCCGGACGTCCCCGCTGCTCTGCCCGATCCAGCAGTCACCGGAGGAGTTCTTGATCTCGATGGCCCCGTCGACCTCGCCGATGCGCACCTTGCCCGAGGAGGCCGTGACCCGGGCCGCACCGTCAACGCGTTCCACCACGACCTCGCCGTGACTGGTGTCGATCTCCAACGGCCCGGTCCGGTCGAGCCGGATCGCGCCTCCGGTGTGGAAGCGGCACTCGCCGAGTCGCCCCTCGCTCCGGAACGACGCCCAGGACGCCTCGGCCTGCACACTCGACCCGCTCGGCACCTCGATCACCACGTCGAGCGAGGGGCCCGTGCCGAAGAAGCCGTGCCGACGCCAGCTCTTCGGGGCCCGGATCATCAGCCGACCGGCGACGTACTCGACCGTGGTCTGCTCCGCGGCGCTCACGTCGGACTTGCTCGACTCGTTGCGGGGGCGGACCTCGACCACGGTGTCGGCCCGGTCGGTCGCGATGATCCAGGCGTCACCGACGGGCAGGTCGACCAGGACAGCGACAGGTTCTGGTGTGTCGAAAACAGGCATGGTGGTCTCCCGGAGTTGTCGTCGATGGGCCGTTGCTGCGGGAACGGCGGTAAGAGGGCGGGCCGACCAGGCTGTCGGTGAGGGCGGCGAAACGAGGTCGTTAACGTGCCCAGCCGGTGAAGTGCTGACCGGATCTTCCTTCGGCACGGCGTACCGGCCGGTGATCGGTGTCGCCAGCCGCGACGGCACCGGCGGCGGCGCGTACGAGCCAGGCGTTGACCGAGAGGCCGGCCCGGCCGGCGGCCTCCTCGACGCTGGCCTTCAGATGATCGGGGAGGCGGAGATTGATCCGTGAGGTGCCGCCGTCGTCGCCCTCGGGCACCAGCAGTGCGGCCGGTGGCGCCGCCGGGCGGACGTCCGCGTCCGCTTCGTCGACGTGTGGGCTGGCCGGGGTCACCACGAAGGCGGGCTCGCGCCCCCGGAGCCGCACGTGGACCGAGCCCGGGGCGAGTTCACGGGTGATCTCGTCGGCCGCGTCCGAGAGCGCGTTGAGCAGCGTGAGCCGGGTCGCCGCCTCCAACTGCGTAAAGAGCCGCTCGGCCAGCGCCCGGCCGTCCGGATCGGCCCCTTCCGCGGCCACGGCGAACTCGTTGCGCAGGTTCTCGACGTACGGCCTCAGGTCCATGGTGCCATCATGGCACCAGTTGGCTCAGGCTGCAATGTTCCTGGCTCAGCTCAGCGACGCCCCGTGCGGCGCCGGTGACCGGCGACCCGTTCCACAAGGTGCCGGAAGAAGCCGCTGTTAGCATGGGCGGTCAGTGATCGGGAACAGGGAGATCAGACGTGGCAGGTGACGACGACATCTCCGGGTGACACCGGAGTGATCGGCCACCGGCAGGCGCGAGGCAGCGCCACCGCCGTGGCCCTTCCGTCGTTCCATCGGTCCCTGTTCCCCTGCCGGGCGGCCTGACCCGCCCGCATCACACCCGAGGACTGTCGCATGTCCGATGCGTCCATCTCCTGCGTCAACCTGTCCTTCTCCTGGCCGGACGACACCCCGGTCTTCCAGGAGCTGTCCTTCTCGCTGGGCGACGGCCGTACCGGCCTCGTCGCGCCGAACGGTGCCGGCAAGAGCACCCTGCTCAGGCTGATCGCCGGTGAGCTGCGTCCCAGCGGCGGGACCGTCTCCGTCCAGGGCGTGCTCGGCTACCTCCCGCAGAACCTGTCCCTGGTCGGCGACCTGACCGTGGCCGAGGTCCTCGGAATCGCTCCGGTGCTCCGGGCGCTGGCGGCCATCGAGTCCGGCGACGCCGCCGAAGAGCACTTCGGCACGATCGGCAACGACTGGGACATCGAGGAGCGTACCCGCGCCGAGCTGGACCGACTCGGCCTCGGCGAGCTCTCCCTCACCCGAGCCCTGCACACCCTCAGCGGCGGGCAGGTCATCTCCCTCGGCCTGGCGGCACAGCTGCTCAAGCGGCCCGACGTCCTGCTGCTCGACGAACCGACCAACAATCTCGACCTTGACGCACGGCACAAGCTCTACGGCGTACTGGAGGACTGGAACGGCTGCCTGCTGCTGGTCAGCCACGACCGGGCGCTGCTCGACCGGATGGACCGGATTCTCGAACTCGACCGGGGCGAGGTCCGCTCGCACGGCGGCAACTTCACCGAGTACGTCGAGGCGGCCCGCGCCGCGCAGGAGGTCGCCGAGAAGAACGTCCGCAACGCCGAGCAGGAGGTCAAGCGGGAGAAGCGGGAGATGCAGCAGGCCCGCGAGCGGGCGGCGCGACGGGCCAGCAACGCCCAACGCAACCTCAAGAACGCCGGCCTGCCGAAGATCTTCGCCGGAACGATGAAGCGGGGCGCCCAGGAGTCGGCCGGCAAGGCCAACGAGACGCATGCCGCCCGGGTCAGCGGGGCCAGGGCACGACTCGACGAGGCGGGCCGCGCCCTGCGCGACGAGCAGAAGATCGTGCTGGAGCTGCCGGACACCAGGGTCCCGGCCGGACGTACGGTCTTCCTCGGCGAACGGATGCAGGTCCGCTACGGCGAGCGGGCGCTCTTCGCCGACGGCGGCGCCGACCTGACGATCCGGGGACCCGAGCGGATCGCGTTGACCGGCCCCAACGGCGCCGGCAAGTCCAGCCTGCTCCGGGTGGTCAGCGGCGAACTGACCCCCCAGGACGGGCAGATCAGGCGGGCCGACGGCCGGATCGCCTATCTGTCCCAGCGGCTCGACCTGCTGGACCTCGACCGCAGCGTGGCGGAGAACCTGGCCGGGTTCGCGCCCGGGATGCCGTCGGCAGAGCGGATGAACCTGCTCGCCCGCTTCCTGTTCCGGGGCTCCCGGATCCACCTCCCGGTCGGGGTGCTCTCCGGCGGGGAGCGGCTGCGCGCCACGCTGGCCTGCATCCTGTACGCCGAGCCCGCACCCCAGCTCCTCCTGCTGGACGAGCCGACCAACAATCTGGACCTGGTCAGCGTCGGTCAGTTGGAGAGCGCACTGAACGCGTACGAGGGCGCGTTCGTGGTGGTCAGCCACGACGAGCGGTTCCTCGCCGGGATCGGGGTCGACCGCTGGCTACGGCTCGGAAACGGCCGACTGCTGGAGACGGGCGCACCCGAGGGCGACTGAGGTGGGAAGGCGGCCACCCATGCCGAGGCGGGAGGGACCGTTGTCCGTGTCCCTCCCGCTCCGCCGCCCGCTGACCGGTCCGCCGCCGTCGACCGGTCCGCCGTTGTCGACCGATCCGGAGCGCGGGCGGGTCGGTACGGCGGCTCAGACGCGGGCGGCCAGCTCCCGCAGGACCGCTTCCGCCGCGGCTTCCCCCGATCCGGGGTTCTGGCCGGTGACCAGGTTGCCGTCGACGACGACGTACGACGACCAGGCCGGGCCCGACTCGAACTGCGCGCCCGCCGTACGCAGCCGCTCCTCGAGCAGCCAGGGTGCGTTGGCGGCCAGCCCGACCTGCGTCTCCTCCTCGTCGGTGAAGGCGGTGAGCCGGCGTCCCTTGAACAGCCAACTGCCGTCCGGGTTGCCGGCCGAGAAGAAGCTGGCCGGGCCGTGACAGAGCGACGCCACCACCTTGGCGGGATCGGGCAGCAACGCGGCCAGCACCCGGGCCACGTCGGGGTTCACCGCCAGGTCCTGCATCGGGCCGTGACCACCCGGGATGAACACGCCGTCGAAGCGGCCGGGGTCCACGTCCTCCAGCCGCACGGGCGACGTCAGGAGGTCCTGGGTCCTGGTCAGGTAGGCACGGAGTTCGGCTACCTTCTCGGCGTCGTCCCCGTTCGCCGACGGCGCCAGGCTGCCCTCGTCCGCGACCGGGGTCAGACCGCCGGGGGTGGCGATCGTGACATCGACGCCCGCCTCGGTGAGGATCCGGTGCGGTACGACGAACTCCTCGGCCCAGAACCCGGTGGGGCGCTGACTGCCGTCCTTCTGACTCCACGTCCTGGCCGCGGTCAGGATCATGAGGATCGATGACATGACGTTCTCCTTTGGCGGAGCTCCCAGCGGGCCGGGGACCTGGCCGGCGGAAGCTCCGGTAGCGATGTAACGACCGTAGCACCTTTGCAAATAACGGCATCTCGGCTGGAAGCTCAGGCGTGATGGGTTAACGCAGTTAGATCACTACGAGGGGGTGTACACTGGCCTCTGCCGGGAGGAGGTGTGCACCCATGGAGCCGATCGCGGCGGAGGCCTGCCCACCGAGCCTGTGCGAGAGCTCGGATCTGATCCTGAGCTTCGTCAACACCCGGGACGTCGACAGCGGCCCGCCCGGACCGCCGGGGAACCGCGCCGGGCTGGCCGAGTGGCTGGCCAGGGTGGGCCGACCGGATCGGGATCTGGTGGTCACCAACGCCGACACGGTCGCGGCGGACGAGTTGCGGAGCACCTTCGTGACGATCTTCCGCGCACACGCGGGCTGCGCCGACAGCGACACGTCGGTATCCGAGGCCGAGGCGTACCTGCATCGCATCGCGGAGCGGTATCCGTTGACCGCGAAAATCAGCAGCGACGGTTGCACCCTCGTACCGGCCCAGACGGGTGTGCCGGGGGCGTTCGGGGCGCTCTTCGCCGCCGCCGCCGACCTCGCCGGCCGAGGCGGCTGGTCCCGGCTCAAGGTCTGCAAGAACCCCACCTGCCACACCGGATTCTTCGACAAGACCCGAAACTCGTCCGGCCTGTACTGCAGCACCGCCTGTGGCTCACAGATGTCGATGCGCGCCTACCGCAGCCGGCGCAAGAACGGGTGAACCCGGGGGCGGCCAGGTGACACCCCTGCGACCTGCGGGTACGGCATCGACGAATCGTTGAAGAGATCAACTGCCGCCGGTACTGTGCGGGAGGTGACGGCGGACGCGGCCATACCTGGAGCGCCGGCGGCGGGGCGGACGGTCGAGCGGGTGGACCACGCCTTCGCCCTGGTCGAGAGCTGGCTGTTCAGCGGGGCGATGACCGAACTGCTCGACCTCTTCGACGGGCACACCGACCGCGGCGACTGGCGCCGGCTCGACGAGGAACTGCCCGAATGGCTCGACCCGCTGCTGTCCCGGACCGATCCGTCCGCCGAGAGCCTGTCGGAGCAGCAGGTGGAGGTCCTCCGCCGGGCGCTCGCCATCGAGCAGACGGCCGCCGGACACTTCAATTTCCGGACGAGTGACGGCTCGACCTACCGGGAACGCGCACAGGCGGCGCACGCGGACTTCAGCCCGGAGACCCGCGCCGAGGTCCTACGGCTGACCGACGCGCTCGGCCTGGTGAGCCCACGTCCACCGCGATCACGTCGCTACGCCAGGACGCTCGTGCTCGGCGGCGGCTACCGATCGGCACTGTTCCGCGCCCGGTACGCGGCACAGCTACAGGCGTCCGGAGTCGTCCTCGGTGAGGTCGACTTCCTCGGCAGTCCCCGGTTCCTTCTCGACGAACCGCCGGAACGGCCGGTCGTCGAGCCGTACGCCCCGGGCGCCGCCGACGAGTTCGACCTGATGATCGGGGCCGTCCGGACCGAGTTCGGGCTGGAGCCGGCGGAAGTGACGTTCCTGTGCGGCTGCTCCTCCGCCGAACACACCTGCCCGAACTGGTCCGCCGGCAGCCTGCCCCGGGCCGACCAGACGCCACCCGCCTTCACCCACGAACGGCGGGTCGCACTCGCCGACGCCGACGGGCAGGCGGTCGGCTCGGTGTACTCCGCGAGTACGGGACGCCCGCCGCTGCGCCCGGACACGGCCGACACCCTGCGCCTGTGGGCCCGGTACGCACAGCCGCGACTCGGGCAACGGGTCCTCGTGGTGACGACCCAGGTGTTCGTACCGTTCCAGGCGTTCGACGGGATCCGACGGCTGTACCTGCCGCACGGCGTCGACCTCGACACCGTGGGGTACGGCGCGGAGTGGAAGGACCGGCCGCAGACCGCCGAGTACCTGCTCCAGGAGACCCTGTCGGCGATCCGGTCCGCCCGCCGACTGCTGGTCGACGCGGCCGAGGTGCTGGTCAAGGAGGGGTCGGGGACCTAGCGCGGAACGTCGCCCGCGTCGATCGTCACCATCCGACGGTGGAGTCCCAGAGTCTCGTGGCGACATGTGACACGTCGCCGCGCCGGAACCGGGTCGGCGTACGTCGCTTCGGGTTGACGTAGCCGGCGCACCACTCGTCGAAGCGGCCGCCGCTCGTCTCGTTGAGCGTGTTGCGGACCACCTCCACCTCGAGCACATCGAGGATCCCCGTGTCGAAGCCGTTGTCGACGAGGTAGCGACCGCACGCGGCCAGGTCGAGCCGGGCGGCACCCGAGCCGAGGTGGGGCGGGGTGTCCGGGTGCACCTTCTTCGCCCCGGCCGCCGGATGCGAGAGGTCGTTGCTGAGGAAGGCGTAGTGGATGGCGATCCTGGTCATGTCCGCGAAGTTGAGCCTGCCCAGGTGCTCCAGGGTCAGCATCTGACGGAACTGCTCCGGAATGCTGGGCACCAGCTTGCGGACGTCGTCCGCCACCTTGTCCGGGCAGCTGAGCTGCATCGTGGCCCAGAGCATCAGCGTCCGCATGGCCATCGCCGCGGTCGACGCCGCGGCGGTGTTCGGGTAGTTCAGCTCGTCCCGGCGCAGCAGACCGGCCCGGACCACGCCCTCGATGTCGTACAGCCGGGCGACCGCGAGGTTGATGTAGGTGTAGGAGGTGGTGGCGAGGTCCCGGATGTACTCGGCGTGCCGCTGACGCTGGGCGGCGGTGCGTCGACGCCCCATCGGCACGATGAGTTCGGTCTCCGCACTGCGTACGAAGACGCCGCCGGCCTGGAGCAGGGAGAGTTGGAGGCCGGTCAGGGCGGCGACGATGCGGTGCACCGTCCGCTCCGGACTGGCCATCACGTCCCGCAGCGCCCGCGTCCCGTACGCCACCGACTCGTGGGCGGCGCGCTGCGCCACGTCGAAGTTCGCGTGTTTACTGTCGGCGAGCGGGCGGGCCCGGAGGATCCGGGCGACGACACCGCTCAGATCATCCTTGATCCTGCCGTTCACGGATCCCCGCAACGCGACCTGTACCTGCTCCATCCGCAGCCGCATCGGCGCCGGCGCGTGCTCGTTCGCGACGACCCAGCCGAGTTCGGCGAAGGAGCCCCCGACAATGACGCTCTCGTAGACGTCCGGTCGCTTGGCGAGCGCGTCACCTGCGCCGACGAGCAGCCGCCAGCGGGCCTCGGCCGGATCCAGGTCCAGCTCCCCTCCGCCGCCCTGGCTCGACGTCAGGGCGGTGACCGCGGCCGGCATGTCGGCGGCCAGTCGCTTGAGGATCTGCTCCGGTGGCTCGTGGCCGTCCTTGAGGTAGCTGTTGACGCTCGTCACGAGCTTGTTGACGTCCCGCCAGCCCGCCGGGCGGTCGGACCGGCTCGGCACGGCCCGGCCCTGTCGCCGGTCCGTCGACAGATCGGTCAACAGCCGTTCCAGATAGGTGAGTGTGCTGTGGGACCGCTGGCGACGATCGCCGCCCGTCGGCGCCCGGCCGCGCAGTATCCGCTGCAACTCCAGCATCTCGCTGGTATCGCGCTGGCGCTCCAGCAGCTCTCCGGCCTGGCGCACCAACTCCGCGATCTCGGTCTCGACCCGGCGTGGGATGGCGGAGGAGTTGTCGCGCACGTCGGCGACTGCCAGGTCGAGCAGGACCGCGAGCCGCCGGAAGGCCACCGGATCCGCCTCGACCGGATGTCGCTCCGGATCGCCCCGTACGCCCCGGAAGTCGCGGAAGTCGCGGGCCTTGCTGGCGAAGGTCCGGAACACCGCCCGGAAGTCGGCGAACCCGACTCCGAGGTCGTCATCGGGTCCCTCCCCGTGCTGTCCGGCGAGGATGTCGTAGTCCAGGCAGAGCCGTCGCAGCTCGTGCAGTTCCGGCGGGTCGCACCAATGTGGAAGTACGGCGGCGGCCACCGCCCGGACAGCCTCGTCCGCCTGGCTGGAGACGTCGAGCTGCACGCTGGCGTAGCTGCCCAGCGCGGCGCCGGTGGCCATCGTCACCGCCAGTCTCGTGACCTCCCGGGTGGCCGCCGGACCGGCGGCACTGGAAGCGGAGGTGTCGAAGAGTCCCATCTTGCCGACGGCCTCGCGCAGCCACTGGCGCATGTCGTGCTCGAGGCGGCTGTGTTTGGGCTCTCCCCAGCTGGCGGTGGCGTTCAGGAGGCGTTCGACCGCCGCGTCGACCAACTTCCCGGCGGCCCGGTCGGGAAAGAGCTCGACGCCGTCGAGGTAGACGTGGTGGAGGACGCCGGCACGGGCCGGACGATCGTCGCCCCAGCCCACCGCACGGGCCAGGTGCGGATCCGGCTCCACGCACCGTGGCGACCCGGTCGCCCGCCAGTGCTCGACCCACTCCGGATCGATGGAGAGTCCCCACGAGACCAGGAAGGCCCCGAAGTCGGCGGCGGCCGCCGATCCCCTGGCCGCCGGTTTCCGGGGACGCAGCCAGTCCACCAGTTGCCGACGCAGCTCGGACGGTGCGCAGAGCTGACCGTCGCCGGTTTCCAGGTGCCCGCCGACCGCGCGCATCGCGGTCTGGTCGAGACGCTGGCCGAGGAGTTCGGCGTCGACGCCGTTGCGCAGGTCGTCCCAGAGCCGTAACACGGCGCGGAGCACCGGCACCGGTCCGCCGTCGGAGACGTCCGCCATGTCTGTCTCCTTTCCGCCGAACAGCGTGCACGCGGTTATGGACAAGACGGGGAGAAGCCCGCACCAGAATCATAACCAACGTCAATTTCATGGCGAACCCGCTCAAGGCTGAGCAGGCATCATTCGTTCCGTCGAAATGGCTGCTCGTTGGGCGAGCGGTCGGCACATTCGTGTGGCCACGGACGCCGTACCCGTCGGAATCGGTGCACGACCGCGATCGCGGATCAACCGATCCGCCGCCTGCCGCCGACCCGGTCGAGGGCCTTGATCTCCTGGTCAACCCGGTCCGCCTGAGCCGTTCGGCCGACCTCACGCAAACGGTCCGAATGGCTGTTCAACGCCTTGCGGAAGTCGGCCCGGAACACCTCCGGACGTTCGCCGTCCAATCTCCGGTAGATATTCACCGCTCCCTCGATGTCAAAGAGCGCCTCGTCGCCACGGCCGATCTCGGCAAGACAGTTGGAACGGTTGGTGAGGGCGGCGGCAAGACCCGACCGTGACGTCTCGGAACGCTCGATCAGCCGGCGGTAGAGGGCGATCGCGTCGGAGCTGTCCTGCAGGGCGTACTCGGGTCGCCCGACCTCGATCAGGCGGATCGCCCGGTTGCTGAGGGTCGCGGCGTGCTCGGGCAGGAACTCGTCCGGGCGTTCCTCCGCCAGCCGGCGGAAGACGGCCTCGGCCTGGTCGATCGCGGCCAGCGCGTCCGGACCCCGATCCAGGTAACCGAGGGTGACCGAGAGATTGTTCAGGGCCCGGGCCAGTTCGACCTCGGCGTCGGGAAGTCCCCGCCGGATCGACACCGTCTCCTCGATCGCCGCCAGTGCCTCGTCGTGGCGGCCCAGCTCGGCCAGGCAGTTCGACAGGTTGTTGAGGGCCCGCGCGAGTTCGGCCGGGTCACCCGGCGGCTCGGCGGCGAGCTGCCGACGGATGCGTACCGCGTCGGTGATGGCCACCAGTGCCTCGTCCCGGCGGCCGAGTTCGGCAAGGCAGTACGACAGGTCGTTCAGCGAAGCGGCGAGGTCCTGGCGGAACCGCGGGTGCCGACCGGCCAGCCGACGCTGGATCGCCACCGCCTCCTCGACGGCGGACAACGCGTCCTCGTGCCGGGACGCGTGCCGCAGTCTGAGCGCGAGATGGTTCAGCGATCGGGCCAGTTGGTTCGACGCGGTACGCCTTGCCGCGCTTCCGACGACCGCGCGCCACCCCGTGCCGCCGATCGCCGACGACCGTCCCCGGCGCAGCTCGACGAGTCGCTCGGCGACCCGCACCGCGAGGTCCGCGTGCAGCTGCGTGCTGGGCGCGATCGACCGGTGCAGGTCGAGCAGCAGGTCGAGGTCGTCCCGGTGTACGTCGACGAGCTGTTCGAGCGCCGCGAGCAGGGGACCCGGCTCGGCGGTCCGGGTGGCCACCGTGACCGCCGCCCGGGCCAACGCCCCCGCGTGCTCGACCACCACGTCGGCGATCCGTTCCCCGAGGTCAGGCTGGTGCACGGCGGCGCGGGTGAGCACGGTCAACGCCCGTTCGCCCTGCTCGGTGTCGACTCCGGACAGCACCGCGGAGAGCACCTCGTGGGACACCCGGAGGACGGCACCGACCAGGTGCTCGGCCAGCAGGTCGGGCTGGAGCGGGCTCCACCACTGGGCCGCGTCCGGGTACAGCGACCGCAGCCACGCGGCGACCTCCCTGGGCCGGGCCGGTTCCAGCTCCGGCACCCGGGCGAGCACCGCCGCCGCGGCCTGCTCGTCGGCCGCCGGAACCAGGCAGGCCGTGGCGACCACGATCCGCGCCAGGCCGGGCCGGAGCCCCAGCCCCTGTTGGGCGAGGGTCCGGTGCCAGTAACGCTCCTCGTGCAGCGTGAGCAGAACCTCCACCGACTCTCCGGAGTGCCGCTCCGAGGCCGGTTGAGCGGTTTCCAACAGCCTCGCCAAGGCGACCATCTGCACCCCGAGCACCGCGGGTGCGCTCGGGAACGGCGGCGCCTCGATCCTCGACGCGTACCGGGCCCACGGGATGTCCTGGTAGTCCGGAAGCCCCGAGAGCCGGCGGGCGAACGCGGACAGCGCCGTACCGAAGGTCTCCCGGCTCGCCGCCGGGTCGGCGTCCAGCTTCGGCAGGTGCTCGCTGCCGGCGGTGGCCACGAAATCCCACGCGGCCTGCTCCGGCTTGCGCCATTCGCCGTCGCTGCGGGCCAGCAGCAGAACGCGGAGACGCCGGCCCGGCCTCCGGCCGCTGAGTACGGGCGTCAACGCCTCCAACTCCCTGATCCGACCCTCGGCATAGTCGACCACCAGCAGCAGGTCGATGCTGACCGACCGCAGCCAGTCGAGCGTCTCCGGCGTCGGGGACGAGGTGTTCAGCACCACCACCGCCCACTCGCGACGCCTCATCCGGGCCGCGAAGTGCCTCGCCAGTCGGGTCTTGCCCTGCCCACCCGGGCCGGTCAGCAGGAACGCCGAGATCACCTCGGTCCGCCCGCACCACTCGTCGAGTCGACCGAGAAGCTCCTCGCGGCCGTGGAAGGCGACCACCTCCGCGTCGGCGCGCAGCAGCGAGGCGGGCGACTCGGGAACCCGTACCAGCACCTGGAGGCCGTCCAGTTCCGCGGGCTCCAGGCCCGGTACGACGTCCGGATCCCCGGGCCACAGCTGTGCGCGGAACTCCGGGTCGCCAAGGAACGCCGTGACCGGGACCGCACTCACCCGGCGGCTGTCGAACCCGTCCTCGTCGTACGCGACCACGCCCACCAGGATCTGGTTGCAGTACAGGCCTGCGCCGGACATGCCGGACCACGGCGACTGCTTCGACGACAGGCTCGGCTTCGGCGGCGACTCGACCGCCACGTCCAACCGGCCCAGTTTCATCAGGCCCAACGGCTGTGCGTGGCCCCGCAGGTGCTCGGTCTCCCGGGCCTCGTCCGGCTGGACCCGTACCCGGGGAAAGCCGACGGCCTCGACCTCGGCCCCGCCCCGGTCGCAGACGAGGCGGCCCCAGCGCACCGGGGGCAGTCCCCGAGGGTCCACGAACCCGGGATCGGTGATCCGCAGTAGCGCCGCGTCGACCGTCGCCTCCTTCCGGTGCCACACCACCTCGGCCCGCCACAGCCGCCGATCGCCCAGCAGCCGTACCCGCACCGCCGGTTGGTCGGCGGCCTCGTCGTCGGTGCCGGTCGCGCCGGCACCGTCGGCGGCCGGACGCCGCGCGGTCGCGGGGAAGACCACATGCGCCGCCGTCAGCACCACGCCGGCCGACAGCAGCGTGCCGGAGCCGCACTCCCAGTCGATGCCGTCCCGCGTGGCGTAGACCTCGCAGATCCGCTCACGCACCACCATCGGTGATCAGTGGTCCGGCAGTCCGCTCGCCCGGTCGCTGACCCTCGGAGACTTTCCGGTCGTCCTGAGCACCGGGGTCAGGGTCACCGTGACCCGATGGGTGTCCTCCCGCCCGATGCCGCCCTCGACGCCGATCGGCACCAGGAAGGTCAACCCCGCCTTGGCTTTGCCGGAACGGCTGGCCACCACCGTGAACTCGACCTCGACCGGGCCCACCTCGAACTGCAGGTCCTCGGTCCTGCCGTTCTCCTGCGCGATGGTGATTTCCTCCCGGATCACCTGTACCGCCTCAGCCAGCGTCACCCACTCCACCACGGATCACCTCATCGCGAAGACGTTGCCCCAGAGCGTATGGAGCGACCGGGGCACCGGCATCCGCCGAAAAGGCACGAGTGGTACCCATCGAACACGTTGCGCCGGACGATTGACCGCAGCCTCGACCAGCTATGGCCATTGACCGGGTCCGGGATGACGCAATGCGTGGGCCAATAGCTCAGGCCATTGACAGAATTGCTGGACCGCGCCACTGTCCGCAATGACCCGCCGGCTCATTGAAGAGATCAAATCCCGGCGGTACTGTGCTGGGCGTGACGGCGGACACAGCCATACCCCACGCCCCGGTGGCGCGGCATCCGGTTGGTCGGGCGACCCGCGCGTTCACCTTGGTCGAGGGCTGGTTGTTCAGCGAACCGATGGCCGAACTGCTCGAAATATTCGCCGAACACGATGCCCGGAGCAACCTGCTCCATCTGCACGAGAGCCTGCCGGAGTGGCTCGACCCGCTCCAGCAGGACGCCGGCTCGTCCGTCGCCGGCCTCTCGGGCAGCCAGACCGAGACACTCCGCCGGACCCTGGCGATCGAGCGGGTGGCCGCCGCGCATTTCAACTTCCGTACCCACGACCAGGCCCACTATCGCGAACGGTCGCAGGCGGTCGACGGGGATTTCAGCCCGGAGACCCGGGCCGACGTCCTGCGGCTGACGGATGCGCTCGGCCTCGGCAGCACGCATCCACCACGGTTCACCCGATACCAGAAGACACTCGTGCTGGGCGGCGGCTACCGGTCGCCACTGCTGCGCGCCCGGTACGCCGCGCAGTTGCAGGCGGCCGGGGTGGCGCTCGGCGAGGTCAGCTTTCTCGGCAGTCCACGCTTCCTCATCGACCAACCGCCCGAGCGTCCGGCCACCGAGCAGTACGCGCCCGGCGCCACCGACGAGTTCGACCTGATGGTGGGTGCCGTCCGGGCCGAATTCGGGCTGGACGTGGCCGAGGCGACCTTCCTGTGCGGCTGCCCGTCGGCCGAGCAGGAGTGCCCGAACTGGCGCGGCGGCAACCTGGACCACGCCGCCGGGACACCACCGGCGTTCACCCACGAGCGACGGGCCGAACTCGTCGGTGTCGAAGGCCAGGCGGTCGGCTCGGTACTCTCCGCGAGCACGGGGCGCCCGCCGTTGCGGCCGGACACCGCTGACACGCTCGGCCTGTGGGCCCGCTGCGAACGGCCTCGGCCGGGCCAGCGGGTGCTGGTGGTGACGACCCAGGTGTTCGTACCCTTTCAGGCGTTCGACGGGATCCGGCGCCTCTACCTACCGTACGGCGTCGACATCGACACCGTGGGGTTCGGCGCGGACTGGGGCGACCGGCCCCGGACCGCCGAGTACCTGCTCCAGGAGAGCCTGTCGGCGATCCGGTCCGCGCGCCGGCTGCTGGTCGACGCCGCCGAGGCGCTGAGGCCCTAGCGTGTCTCACGGACTTGCTGGTGGGCTGCGGCGGGCCCAAGATCCCGGATGCCCGGCAGCGCACCCGGACCGCTGGGTAAGCTACCCAGCCGTGACCATCACGTTTGCTGACCTGACCACGATGCGGATCGGCGGGCCGGTAGGGCAGTTGCACGTCGCAACGAGCACCCCGCACGCCATCGAGCTGCTGAAAAGCGCGGATGCGGCGGAAGATCCGCTGCTGGTGATGGGCGGCGGCTCCAACCTCGTGGTCGGCGACGTGGGGTGGCACGGCACGGTCGTCAAGATGGAGTCGGCGGAGTTCGAGATCGACGGCGACCGGCTCACCGCGGCCGCCGGGATCGAGTGGGACCAGGTCGTCCGCGCCGCCGTCGCGGAAGGGCTGGCCGGCATCGAGGCGCTTTCCGGGATTCCCGGCTCGGTCGGTGGGACACCGGTACAGAACGTCGGGGCGTACGGAACGCTGACCTCCGACGTTCTCGAATCACTCTCGGTGTACGACCGACAGACCGGCCTGGTGGAGCGATGGCTCCCCGAGCAGTGCGGGTTCGGCAGTCACCGGCAGTCGGTCTTCAAGCACAGCGACCGCTGGGTCGTACTGGACGTGACGCTGCGGTTGCGGCGCAGCACGCAGTCGAATCCCATCACCTTCCCCGCCATCACCGATAGGCTGGGAATCAGCGTCGGCGGCACGGCACCGCTGGCCGAGGTACGCGAGGCCATCATCGCGCAGCGTCGCGAGAAGCGGATGGTGTTGGATCCGGACGACCACGACACCTGGAGCGTCGGGTCGTTCTTCATCAACCCCGTGCTCGCCGAGGTGCCGAAGCGGGCCAGCGAATGTCCCAGCCAGCCGGACATCAAGGGGACGAAGCTCCACGCGGCGTGGCTGATCCGACACTCCGGGTTCCAGCCCGGCTACGGCGTGGACTGGGGTAACGGGACCGTCGCCCTGTCGAGCCGGCACCCGCTCGCGGTGACCAACCGGGGCGGCGCCACGACGGCCGACGTCATGAAGTTCGCCGCGCACATCCGCGACGGGGTGGCGGCCCGCTTCGACATCCGGCTGAACCCGGAGTGCGATCTCATCCACTGCTCGTACTGAGCCGAGGTCACGCCCTCCGACCGGTACGCCCCGCGATGCCGGCAGACCCCCGTGCGGTCAGAGTCGCTGGATTCCGACCACCGAGAGCAGTCGGAGTGCCTCGTGCGAGGGCGTACCGGGGGCCGCGGTGTAGAGGATCAGGCGCTGGTCGTGGTCGCTGATCTCCAGCGTCTGGCAGTCGAGTTCCAGTTCGCCCACCACCGGATGCGGGATCCGCTTGGTCGAACTGGGCCGGGGCGGGTCGACCGGGTATTCGTTCCAGCGTCGGACGAAGGCGGGGCCGGTCCCGCACAGCCGGCTGATCAGCCTGTTGACCCCCGGGTCGTCGGGATAGCGGGCCGCCGCCGTACGCAGGTCGGCGAGGCACTGCCGGGCGAACTGGTCCACCTGGGGGTCGTCGAAGTCGGCGTGCGGGCCGCCGAAGAGCTGCCAGATGAGGTTGCGGTCCTCGACGGGCCAGACGGTGGGGTCGATCAGCAGTGCGGTCGCCATGGAGTTCCAGGCCAGCAGGTTGTAGACCGCGTCGATCACGAAGGCGGGTGTGTCGTCCAGCCGGTCGATGAGGTGCAGGATCCCGGCCGGGACATCGCGCGGGGGTCCCGGCGGGATGTCCACGCGCAGCCCGGTGAGCTGGTAGAGGTGCTCGCGCTCGCTGTCGGTCAGCCGCAGTGCCCGGGCCAGGGCCACCAGCACCTGCCGGGACGGCTGCGGTCCCCGGGCCTGTTCGAGCCGGGCGTAGTAGTCGACCGAGATGCAGGCGAGCTGGGCGACCTCCTCGCGACGCAGTCCCGGCGTGCGTCGGCGTCGGCCGGCGGTGACACCGACGTCGGCCGGCTGCACCCGGGAGCGCCGGGCGCGGAGGAAGTCGGCCAGGTGTCGGCGGTTCATCCGCACATGGTGCCTCGACTCCGCCGACCTAACCAGGGACCCGTCAGTCCGTGGCTGGCACCGACCCCTTATGCCGCTCCGGGAACTGCCGGACGCTTGCCGCCATGGACGACACGAAGATCGCTCTCGTAACGGGAGCGAACAAGGGCATCGGATTCGAAGTCGCCCGGCTGCTGGGTCGGGCCGGCGTCACCGTACTGCTCGGTGCCCGGGATCCCGGTCGGGGCGCCGAGGCCGCCGAACGGCTCCGCGCCGACGGTCTGCCGGCCACACCGGTACGCCTCGACGTGACCGATCCGGCGTCGGTGACCGAGGCGGCGAAACGAATCGAGGACGGGTACGGCCGGCTGGACATCCTGGTCAACAACGCCGGCATCATGACGGGTTGGGGCCGGCCGAGCGAGCTCTCCGTCGACGATCTCCGGCAGGCGTACGAGACGAACGTCTTCGGCGTCGTGGCGGTGACCAATGCGATGCTGCCGTTGCTGCGACGGGGTTCCGCCGCACGGATCGTGAACGTGTCGAGTTCGATGGGTTCGCTGACCCGGATGGCCGCGCCCGAGAGCGGGATCCCGATGATGACGTACAGCTCCTCGAAGGCGGCCCTGAACGGGCTGACCGTGGCGTACGCCGCCGAACTGCGGGAGGCGGACATCAAGGTCAACTCGGCGGACCCCGGGTACTGCGCCACCGACCTGAACCAGCACACCGGGCCACGGGACCCGGCCGACGGCGCGGCCGTGGTGGTCCGGCTCGCCCTGCTCGATCCGGACGGCCCCAGCGGGACGTTCGAGGGCGACACCGGCCCGGTGCCCTGGTAGGCCGACGAACCGGGGGTCACCCCGGCGGCGCCGGGCGGCCCGTCCCGGCGCCGCGGACCCCGTCCGCTCCGGGCGACATGTCTACGCTCGTAGACAACGGATTCTCCCCAGTCTGCGGCGGTCTACGTAGCAGAGTCGAGCACTGGAGGACGAGGTGCGACGGGGGATGGAGAATCATGGCCAAGACATGGCTGGTCACCGGAAGTTCCCGAGGTCTGGGGTGGGCGCTGAGTCAGGAGATCCTGGCCCGGGGTGACAACCTGCTCGCCACCGCCCGGCAACCCGAACAGCTCGACGAACTGGTCAAGCGGTTCGGCGACCAGATCCGGCCGTTCGCCCTCGACGTCACCGACCCGGCCGCCGCCCGGAAGGCGGTCGAGGCGGCCGTGCAGGCGTTCGGCAAGCTGGACGTCGTCGCGAACAACGCCGGGTACGCCAACAGTTCCGCGATCGAGGAGACCCCGGACGACGACTTCCGGGCACAGGTCGAGACGAACTTCTTCGGCGTCGTCAACGTCACCCGGGCGGCGCTGCCGATCATCCGGACCCAGCGCTCGGGGCACTTCCTCCAGTTCTCCTCGGTCGGCGGGCGGGTCGGCGGAACACCCGGGCTGGGCGCCTACCAGTCCGCCAAGTTCGCCGTCGAAGGCTTCTCCGAGGTGCTCTACAACGAGGTCAAGCCGTTCGGGATCAAGGTCACGATCATCGAGCCCGGCGCCTTCCGTACCGACTGGGGTGGCGCGTCCATGAAGCTGGGGATTGTCGGCGAGGACTACCAGCGGACCGTCGGCCGGCTGCACGGCCTCCGGCAGGAGATGGACGGGCAGCAGGCCGGCGATCCGGTCCGCGCGGCGAAGGTCATCGCCGACGTCGTCGCCCTGGCGGCACCGCCGCTGCGGCTGCTGCTCGGCTCCGACGCCCTCCGCCTCACCGAGGAGGCCTCGCAGTCGCGGGCCCGGGAGCTCACCGCCTGGGCCGACGTGAGCCGGAGTACCGACTACGACGGCAGCACCGACTTCGCCCGGACACCCGTCGCGGCCATGCTCGCGCCGCGCACCCGGTAGCGGGCCGCCGACGGGTACGACCGGTCAGCGGTTCAGGCCCAGTTTCCCGACCTGTACACCGGCCTGGAACCGGGAGTCCGATCCGAGTTGCCGCATCAGTTCGGCCACCCGGCGCCGGTAGGTCCGCAGCGGCATGCCGAGCCGCCGCGCCGCGGCCTCGTCGGTGAGGCCGGAGGCGAGCCCACGCAGGATCAGCCGGTCCGCCGGGTCGAGCCGCGGCCCGCTCCCCCGCAGCCAGGCGTCCACCGGCTCGGCCGCGTCCCAGGCGACCCGGAACAACGCCCGTACCCCGTCGATCAGGCCGGCCGCGGTGGTCACGCTGAAGGTCCGCTCCGCACCGTCGGATGGACCGGCCAGGATCATCACCCGACGGTCGATGATGATCGTCTCGTGTGGCAGCGGTGCCGGCGAGATGCGTACCCGGACACCCTGTGCCTCGGCGTCGCGCAGGTGGGTACGGTGTTCCTCCGTGTCGAGCGCGGCCGAGGTGTAGAGCTTCCGCACGACGAGGCCGTCGGCCACCTGCCGGCGTACCCCGGACGTGATCGCCATCCGCGCGGTCGTCCGGGACCAGGTCTCCAGGTCGGTCGCGGCGCAGGTGAACTCGGTACGCGCGCCGATGAAGAGATGACCGGCCCGCCGGACGAGTTCCTCCTCGCCGCGTACGGTCACCACCTGCTCGTCCGCCATCCGCCCAGTCTGGCTCCGCCGTCCGGGCCGCGACAACCCGCCCCGGCCGCGACCCGACGCCGAACCGGGAGCGGACCGACGCCGAACCGGAAGCCGGACCGGTGGTCAACTGGCCACTTGTTGCCAATCCCGGCAGCCGGCACTCGGCGGCGCCAGGCTCGGTGTCATGACGACGAACACCCCGACCCCGGCCGCCAGCTTCCTGCTCGGCGGCGACCTGCGGATCAACCGGCTCGGCTTCGGCGCGATGCGGCTCGCCGCGAACTCGCTGCACGGGCCGACCCGGGATCCCCGGACCGGCATCGCCGTGCTCCGCCGAGCCGTCGAGCTCGGGGTCGACCACATCGACACGGCCGGCTTCTACGGGCGCGGCGACGTGCACGCCCACGAGTTGATCCGCCAGGCGCTGTACCCGTACCCGGAGGATCTGGTGATCGCCACCAAGGTCGGCCCGCTTCGGGACGCGACCGGGATGCCCTCCGGGGAGGCCGACGCCGGCCAGCTCCGGGGCCTGGTCGAGGAGGACCTGCGCCGGCTCGGCCTGGAGCGACTCGACCTGGTCTACCTCCGGGTGGGCGGCCTGGGCCCGGTCGGCGGGGAGTCGATCGCGCAGCGGTACGGCGTGCTCGCGGCGCTCCGGGAGGAGGGGCTGATCCGGCACCTCGGGATCAGTAACGTCGACGCGGCCCAGTACGCCGAAGCCGAGGCCATCGCACCGGTGACCGCGGTGCAGAACCACTTCCACCTCCAGCACCGGGACGACGCCGAACTGCTCGCCCGGTGCACGGCGCTGGGCAGCGCCTACGTGCCCTTCTTCCCGCTCGGCGGCGGCAACCGTCCGCTCGACCCGAGCCGGTACCGTCGGATCGCGGAGCGCCACGGCGCGACCGCCGCCCAGGTGGCCCTGGCCTGGCTGCTCGCCCGGTCTCCGGTCATGCTCGCCATCCCCGGCACCGGTTCGCCGGACCATCTCGAAGAGAACATGGCGGCGGCGACGCTCCGGCTGTCCGAAGCGGACCTGGCCGAACTGTCGATGGAAGAAAGTGACGTTCGCGGATAGCTACCGCCCTGCCCGGGACGTACGCTCGGCGACGCAGGCCCCCGGACGGGTACGCCCGTCCGGGGGTCGCGCCGCCGGCCGGCGCCCCCGTGGGTCGCCGGCCCGGCGCGACAGAGGAATCTCCCCGGACGGCGGAAGGGTACGCATGAGAACGAGACGCACCATCCTGGTGGCTGCCGCCACAGCGGTGCTCACCGTGCTGGCGCTGGCACCGGCGAGCCCGGCCGCGGCAGCCCGTTACTCGAACCTGGATCCCGGCGGGCAGCCACGGCTGACCGAGCGGGTCCCGGTCAACGTGGTCTTTCTCGGCTACTCGCCGTCCCAGGTGCCCCGGTCGACGTTCAGCGCCGGGCTGCCGGCCGACTACGAACCGGTGGTGCGGTCCCGGCAGTTGTACATGACGCAGGAGAAACTGGGCCTGCACTACGACTACGACTACCGGATCAGTTACACCGACGAGCGCTACGAGGACAGGTTCTTCGGCGAGCTGAAGCGGTTGGCCCGGCCGGCGCCGCTGAGCGAGTACCAGACGCTCTACAACGCCCAGCAGGGCAACGTCCTCGACGTCACCGAGAACCACCACATCGACGCGCCGAGCGTGGAGCGCTGGCTGGCGAAGAACCCGCCCGCCGGGGTCGACACCCGACGGAACACGGTCTTCCTGATCAACTGGTACGGCCGGCCGGACTTCCGGTTCCACGTCTACACGAAGACGGACGAGCCCGATCCGGACACCGGATACAACTTCGGGACCGAGCGCGAGAGCCGCAAGATCATCGCGTGGGGCGGGACCACCGCCAACGACGAGGAGAACGGGCTCGGCTCCACCCACCGGATCTGGTTCCACGACCTCTCGGCCGGGCCGGAATCCTGGACCTCCAACTGGAACGTCGACGACCCGGATCTCGACGGCAACGGCGTCGAGGACTACCGGATGCCACCGACCTGGGAATACACCCCGGGCGGCTACCGGGCGGCGAGCGCACTCGCCGGGGACCTCAGCAAGATCACCCGGTACGTCGCGTTGAACCTCCTCTTCACCACCTCGCCGCTGTACCCGGCGGAACTGCCGACGGCGGAGCCGCCGCGCTCGATCAACCTCGACAGCAACGTCTACGAGGGCTGGCCGGGCGTGGACGCCTCCACCAAGTACATCGACCGGGACCTGCTCCTCGACGAACTCCGGGAGCTGCGCTGGCGCAACCGGCTGGACTACGACAGCCAGGACCTGCCGTTCACCGGCGACGCCGAACGCTGCTACCGGCTGGCGCTGGAGACCGACGAGTCCTGCTACCCGGAGACCGGCTACCCGGGGTTCGCCAACTTCTACCTACAGAACCAGCGTGAGCTGGCGCGTACCCAGGACGACCAGGGCAAGGTCGACTACGAGATGCCGATCTTCAGCTACGCCGTACCGGAGGGAACTCCTGTCCCGGCCCTCGGCTTCGCCGACGACAACTGGGTCGACGGCACCCAGTCGTACGTCTTCGCGTTCATCTCACCGGAGATCGTCGAGTCCGGGTACGGGCTGACCACGACCCTCATCCACGAGGTGGGCCACCACATCGGGATGAGTCACCCGCACGACGGCTACGACAGCGCGTCCGAAGTGGACTACGTACCGGCCGACGAGTTCTATTTCGTCAACGCTGGTGACCAGACCAACTCGATGATGAGTTACATCGATCTGAACTGGGATTTCAGCCAATTCGACCATGACAACAGCGACCGGTTCCTGACCGCCGCCTACAACGAGGCCGCCAACCGGCTCGCCGCGGACGTCCTCGACGCACCCCGGGCACACCGGGCGTACGACGAGTTGGCGGCGGCGGACCGGCTGCTCGGGCGGGCCAAGGCGGCCCTGGCCAACCACCAGTACCGGTCGGCACAGACGTACGCCGAGCAGGCTTACTCAGCGGTGGTCGACGGCGCCCGGGAGGTGGGCGTACCGGCCGACAAGGCCGCCAAGCAGCTGTCCCAGGAGGCGAAGGCCGCCCGGACCAGCGTGGAGACGAACCAGCCGCACGAGTTCATCGACAGCCTCGACCCGGACGGGCCGCGCGCCCAGTCCTGACCGTAGGCGCCGTCGGGTGGGGGCGGAGATCTCCGTCCCCACCCGACGACCGTCCCCGCCGTCCGCGCCCCGAGCCGAGCAGCACCCGCTCGTCCACCCCGGCACGATATCGGGTCGAGACCGCCGGGCCGATCACGCATGATTGCCGTCGTGAGCAGACGGCTGAGGGCGATCGCCCAGGAGACGGTCGCGGCCGTGGAGCGTGGTTCCTACCGTACGGAGCGGGGCACGGAGGTGGCTCTCGCCGACGAGGTGACCGCAGCAGTGGCCGGCACCCGGCTGTACCTGCCGGACGAGGTCCTGCCGCCACCCTCGCCGGTCGGAGCCCCGCCCGTGGTGGAGGTGACCAACGAGACGACCCTGGCGGCGACCCGCCGGCTCGGCGGTGACCCGGCCTGTCTGGTGTTCGCCTCGGCCCGGAACCCGGGCGGCGGGTTCCTCAACGGGGCCCAGGCCCAGGAGGAGAGCGTGGCCCGGGGCTCGGCCCTGTACCCGTGCCTGCGCGCCGCCGGGGACTTCTACGCCCGGCACCGCGCCGATCCGTACCTCGGCTACAGCGACCGGATCATTTACTCCCCGTCGGTACCGGTGTTCCGGGACGACGGTGGCGCTGCCCTGGCGGCGCCGTACCCGACCTCGTTCCTGACCTCGGCGGCGCCGAACCGGTCGGCGATGCTGCGCAACCAGCCCGAACACCTTGCCGACATCCCGGCAATCCTGCGCCGCCGGGCCGCCCGGGTGCTCGCGGTCGCCGCCGCGCACGGACACCGGACCCTCGTCCTCGGGGCGTGGGGTTGCGGCGTCTTCGGCAACGAGCCGGCGACCGTGGCGGACGCGTTCGCCGACGCCCTGCGGCAGAGCCCGTGGTTCGCCCGCGTGGTCTTCGCCGTGTTCGACCGGCAGTCCGGCACCCCGACCTACGCCGCGTTCCGGGGAACGTTCGGCTGACCGGGGCCGGGTCACGCCCGGTGCCGCCGACGCGGGACAGGCCGGCGCCACCGCCGGATCACCGCCCGTCCGGCGGAGCCGGTCCGTCGGTGGCCCGCCCTAGGATCCACCCGTGACCGAAGCAGACGACTCCCTGAGCCCGCTGAGGCTCTTCGAGTACGACCACAACCCGGGCAACTACTGCCTGCTGCTCAGCGACGTCCACATGGTGAAGGTGTCGGACGTCTTCGAGGAGTGCGGCTACCTCGGCAACGGCTACGACTGGTCCGGCGTGGCACGTTCGGCGGTACGGACACACGCCCCGGAACTCGCCGACCGGCTGCGGTACGACCCCGAGGCCGGCACCTTCGTGGCCTACGGAACGGACCCGGCGGCCCTACGACAACTCGGCGTCCTGCTCCGGAACGCCTTCCAGGACGGGGCGACCCTCGCCACCCTGATCCGGACCGGCGACGCCGACTGGTTCGACTGAGCGACCCACGCTCGCCGGCTCGACCGGGCGGATCCGCTCCGGCGGCCCGGACTCAGGAGTGGGGCCCCGGACCGAACCCGGTCAGGTCCCGGTTCTCCAGTACGTGTCGGGGAAAGCCGTGCTCGGCGACGCTCAGCATGGCGATCCCCAACTGCTCGGTCGTGGTGACGCTACGCGGAAAGAGCCGTCGGAGCAGTCCGCCGAGCGGTGTGATGAGCGCGTAGAGGAGCCGGTACAACCGGGTCTTCGACCGGACGCCGTGCAGTGGCTGGATGAAGCCGGGCCGGAACGCGTACGCGTTGGGCAGCAGCGCGATCAGCGCGTTCTCGGTACGGCCCTTGACCCGGGCCCACATGGTGCGCCCCTGTTCCGTGCCGTCGGTGCCCTGCCCCGACACGTACACGAAGGTCAGCTCCGGATTGACCTCGGCCAGGGTCCGGGCGGCGGCCAGGGCGAAGTCGTAAGTGACCCGGGTGTAGTCAGGTTCGTTCATCCCGACCGAGGAGACGCCGAGACAGTAGAAGCAGGCGTCGTAGCCGGCGAACTCGTCCGCCAGGTCGGTGAAGTCGAGAAAATCCTTCCGGACCAGCTCCCGCAGCTTCGCGTCCCGCCGCCCGGTCGGGGTACGCAGGACCGAGAGGACGGCCTCGACCCTCGGGTCCAGCAGGCACTCCCGGAGCACGCCCTGCCCCACCATGCCGGTCGCGCCGAACAGGATGACCTTCATGTCGTGCCTTCCCGGACGTCGGGTCCGCGCCGGTCAACCGACCGTCGGTGTCGAGGGTACGACCCCGACGGTCGAGATCCGGCTCCGGCGCACCGGACCGGCGGCGGAGTCGTCCGGTGCACCTGTCCGAGCGCGGACCCGATGCCCTCGTCCTCCCGCCGGGGTCAGCCGGGCTGTCCCGCCGTCGACTCCGAGCGCGCCCAGTCGGGCTTGACGGCCATCATCCGGGCGGTCTTCGTGGCGTCCGTCTCGACCAGGTCGCCCAGCGTGTCGTCGATCCGGCGCATCGCCTCGTCGTCCAGCCGGACGCCGGCCGCCGCCGCGTTCTCGGTGACCTGCTCCGGCCGGGACGCGCCGATCAGCGCGGTGCTGACCCCGGGCCGCCGCAACGTCCAGGCGACCGCGAGTTGGGCCATCGACAGCCCGGCCTCGGCGGCGACGGGACGGAGTTCCTGCACCCGGCGGAGCAGTTCGTCGCCGAGCACCCGCCGGATGAACATCGGCGCACGACCGCCGCTGGCCGCCCGGGAGCCGACCGGCGGCGCCTGACCCGGCTGGTACTTGCCGGTCAGCACGCCCTGGGACAGCGGTTGGAAGGCAATCTGACCGATCCCCTCCCCGTCGCACAACGGCACGATCTCGGGCTCGATGACCCGCCAGAGCATGTTGTACTGCGGCTGGTTGGACACGATCCGGTTGCGCAGCCCGAGCTGGTCGGCGAGGTCGAGGGCTTCCCGGATCTGGGCCGCCGTCCACTCCGAGACGCCGAGGTAGAGCACCTTGCCCTGGCGTACCAGGTCGTCGAAGGCGATCAGCGTCTCGTCCAGCGGCGTCTGGTCGTCGAACCGGTGCGCCTGGTACAGGTCGACGTAGTCGGTGCCGAGCCGGCGCAGCGAGGCGTTGCAGGACTCCAGGATGTGCTTGCGGGACAGGCCCTGGTCGTTGGGCCCGTCACCGGTCCGCAGGCACACCTTGGTGGCGATCTCCACCGATTCCCGACGTACGCCGCGCAGCGCCTGGCCGAGCAGTTCCTCGGCGGCGCCCCGGGCGTAGACGTCGGCGGTGTCGAAGGTGGTGATGCCCGCGTCCAGCGCGGCCCGTACGCAGCTCAGCGCCGCCGCCCTGGCCACCAGTTCACCGTGGGTGAGCCAGTTCCCGTAGGTGATCTCGCTGACGAGCAGGCCGCTGCGGCCGAGATGACGATGCTCCATGGCGACCCACCCTAACCACCGGGCACGCTCGACCACCGGGCACGCTCAACCAGCGGACACGCGCGACCTGACCGGTGCACCCCGGCGTCGGGCCCTACTCCGACTCCGACGCCGCCGGTTCCCGCCCCCGCAGCCGTACCGCGAGCAGCATCAGCAGCGCGACCGCGAACATCGCGGTGCCGACGACGTTCACCTGGGGCGGGATCCCCCGCTGGTTGGCTCCCCAGACGTACATCGGGAAGGTGACCGTGGTGCCGGAGTTGAAGTTCGTGATGACGAAGTCGTCGAAGGAGAGCGAGAAGGCGAGCAGCGCGGCGGCCACGATGCCGGGCAGCACCAACGGCAGGGTGATCCGGCGGAACGCCTGCCACTGGCTGGCGTAGAGGTCCATCGCCGCCTCCTCCAGCCGGGTGTCCATTCCGGACAGCCGGGCCCGGACGGTCACCACCACGAACGAGACGCAGAACATCACGTGCGCGAGGACCACGGTCCAGAAGCCCTGCGGTACACCGGCGGCCACCAGCAGGGCGAGCAGCGAGGTGCCCAGCACCACCTCCGGGGTGGCCATCGGCGCCAGGACCAGCAGGTTGACCGCCGACCGTCCCCGGAACCGGTGTCGGACCAGGGCGAACGCCATCAGCGTACCGAGCACTGTGGACACGACCGTGGCGACGAAGCCGATCTGCACGCTCCGTACCACCGCGTCGCACATGCCGGCACTGCCGCACGGGTCCCGCCAGTTGTCGAGGGTGAACTCGTGAAAGTCGTACGACAGCCGGCTCGACGGCCGGTTGAACGACAGTCCCGCCACCACCACGACCGGCAGCAGCAGATAGCCGAGTACGCAGGCGGCGACGGCCAGCGGCCAGTGGTCGGCCACCCAGCGCCCGATCCGGCCCCGCACGGCTGTCCCACCTCCTCGACGCCGCACGGCTATCCCACCTCCTCGGCGCCGGCCCGCCGGACGTACCCGACGACCATCGCGAGGATCGCGCCGAGCAGCAGTACGGAGAGCGCGCCCCCCTGCGGGTAGTCCAGCCGGACCAGGAACGCGGAGTCGATGACATTGCCGATCATGTACTCGTTCGGGGTGCCGAGCAGTTCGGCGCTGATGTAGTCACCGCTCGCCGGGATGAAGGTCAGCAGGGTGCCGGCCACCACCCCCGGCATCGACAGCGGCAGCATGACCCGCCGGAGCACCTGACTCGGGCCGGCGTACAGGTCCTGTGCGGCCGACAGCAGCCGGCGGTCCAGCCGCTGGAGGCTGGCGTAGATCGGCAGCACCATGAACGGCAGGTAGCAGTAGGTCAGGCTGGTCACCACCGCCACCGGTGAGGCGAGTAGCCGGCCGTCCGGGCCCAGCACGTGCAGGTCACGGAGCAGTCCGACCAGGGCGCCGCCGTCGGACAGCACGGCCTTCCAGGCCAGGGTCCGGACCAGGAAACTCGTGAACATCGGCGCGACCACGCAGACCAGCAGCAGGTTCTGCCAGCGCCCGGCGCGCAGCGCGAGGACGTACGCCAGCGGGTAGCCGAGCAGCAACGCCAGGGCGGTGGCGAGCGCGGCGTAGCCGAAGGACCGGCCCAGTTGCGGCCAGTACCCGGCCAGCGCATCCGGATAGTTGCCGAACGACCAGGTCATCGCGTAGCCGTCGGTCAGCGAGCCGGCCGGGTCGTAGAGGCTGGTGGCACCGAGTTGGACCGCCGGGAGCAGGAAGAAGACCACCAGCCAGAGCCCGCCGGGCAGAACCAGGAGGTACGGCAGTGCCCGGCGCCGCCGTACCCCGGACGCCGGCACCGGCGCGACCTGATCCGGTACGTCGAGCCGGGCCGGCCCGGTCACCGCGGCCCCGCCCGGTTCACGACCGGCTCGCTTCCACCGAACCGGCTCCGGTCGCCGCATCGGCGTCGGCGTTGGTGTCGGCGCTGCTGTCGGCGTTGGTGTCGACACTGCTGTCGGCGTTGGTGTCGACACTGCTGTCGGCGTTGGTGTCGGTGCTGCTGTGGGTGAGGAGGAAGGCGTGCCTCGGGTGCCAGTGCGCGACCACGGCACTGCCCACCGGGACCCGTGGCGCCTCGCCGTCGGCGGCGACGAAGACCGACAACTCGACGCCCCGACCGGTCCGGACCAGGTACTGCGTGCTCACCCCGAGATAGGCGGCGTCGCTGACCGTACCGTCGATCCACTGGTGGCCGTCCGGCACCTGATCCGCCGTCCCGGCCAGCCGCACCTTCTCCGGCCGTACCCCGAGCAGCGCCGCGCCGGCGAGGGTACGGGCCCGGTCCGCCGGCACCGAGAAGCGCCGGCCGTACGCCTCGACCAGGACGTCGTCGCCGCCGCGTCCGAGCACCGTGCCGGCGAGCAGGTTCGACCGGCCCAGGAAGTTGGCCACGAAGGCGGTCGCCGGGAACTCGTACAGTTCCGCCGGCGGGCCGAGCTGTTCGATCCGGCCGGCGTTCATCACCGCGACGGTGTCGGCCAGCGTCATGGCCTCCTCCTGGTCGTGGGTCACGTGTACGAAGGTGACGCCCACCTCGGTCTGGATCCGCTTGAGTTCGAGCTGCATCCGGCGGCGCAGCGCCAGGTCGAGCGCGCCGAGTGGCTCGTCCAGCAGCAGCACCCGGGGCCGGTTGACCAGTGCCCGGGCCAGGGCCACCCGCTGCTGCTGACCGCCGGAGAGCCGGGCCGGCCGCTGCCGGTCGTACCCGTCGAGCTGCACCAGCGCCAGCATCCGGCGCACCTGCCCGGCCACGTCCGGTACGCCCCGGCGACGCAGCCCGAACGCGACGTTCTCGAAGACGTCGAGGTGTGGAAAGAGCGCGTAGCTCTGGAACACGGTATTCACCGGCCGCCGGTACGGCCGCAGCCCGGTGATGTCCTCCCCGCCGAGCAGTACCCGGCCGCCGGTCGGCTCCTCCAGCCCGGCCACCATCCGCAGAGTGGTGGTCTTGCCGCAGCCCGAGGGGCCCAGCAGGGCGAAGAACGACCCGGCCGGCACGCTCAGGTCGAGCCGGTCCACGGCGGTGACGCCGCCCTCCCCCGACGACGCGGAGCGCCGACCTGCCGGACCGAAGCGCCGCCCCGCCGAGCCGAGGCGCCGTCCCGCCGGACCGAACCGCTTGGTGAGGCCGGCCAGCCGCAGCTTCCCGGCCGACTCCTCGCTCGCCACCCCTACCCCCCGATGACCTGCTGGAACTTCGACTCGTACTCCCGCTCCCGGGCCTCGTCGAGGGGCATGAACACCTTCGACCTGGCCAGCAGCGCCTGATCGGGGAAGATCAGCGGGTTGGTCGCCAACTCCGGGTCGATCTTCTCCATCTCCGCCTGCGCACCCTGTACCGGGCAGATGTAGTTGACGTACGCCGCGACCTGGGCCGCGACCGCCGGCTCATAGTAGTAGTCCATCAGCGCCTCGGCGTTCGCCCGGTGGCTCGCCCGGTTCGGCACCAGCATGTTGTCGGAGTAGAGCATCGCGCCGGAATCCGGGGCCACGAAACGGATCCGCTGGTCCTCGGCGGCGAGTTGGATGACGTCGCCCGACCAGGCGATACAGGCCGCCACGTCGCCCTTGGCGAGTTCCGGGGCGTAGTCGTTGCCGGTGAACCGACGGATCTGTCCGCTCTCGACGGCCCTTCTGAGCTTGTCCAGCGCCTGGTCGAACTGGTCGGCGGTGAAGTTCGCCGGATCGTGTCCGCCCGCCTGGAGCAGCAGCCCCATGGTGTCCCGCATCTCGCTCAACGCGGTCACCCTGCCCTTGAGGTCGGGCCGGGTGAGCAGTTCGTCGACGGTACGGACCTCCCTGGTCACGTTGCCGTTGTAGGCCAGTCCGGCCAGGCCCGACTGCCACGGGATGGCGAGCACGTTCTCCCGGTCGTACGGGCGGTCGCGCAGCGACGGGAGCAGGTTCCGGCCGACGTTCGGCAGCCTCGCCCCGTCGAGTCGCTGTACCCAGCCGAGCCCGATCACCCGGGCCGCCATCCAGTCGCTGAGCACGATGATGTCCCGGCCGATGGGCTGGCAGGAGCTGAGCTGGGGCCGTACCTTGCCGAAGAACTCGTTGTTGTCGTTGATGTCCTCGGTGTACGTCACCTGGATGCCGGTCCGCGCCTGGAACTTGTCGAGGCTGGGCCGCTTCGACCCGTCCTCGTCGTCCACGTCCAGGTACTGCGGCCAGTTGGAGAAGATCAGCTCCTTCTCGGCTCCGGAGAGATCCTCACTGACGCAGCTCGCCTCGGTCTGCCGGGCGCCCTTCGTCCCGCAGCTCCCCAGAGCGGCCGTCATCGCGAGCAGGGCCGCCGAGCCGGCCGCGCCGCGCAGCAGGGCACGCCGGGGCAGCCTCGGCAGGGGATGCGGACGGTCGCGCATGGCAGGGCTCCTCCGGGGTCGTGCCGACGGGCAGGGCAGGCAAGGTCGGCCCGCTGGCCGGAGGCGTCGCGGGAGATCCGATCAGACGCCGATCTTGGCATGCGACCGTCCGGGCACGACGACGCCCCCGTACCGGAGAGCACGGGGGCGTTTCTCACCGGCCTGAGGGTGTTAGGAAGGGCCCCTTCCTATGCAAAAAGCGATAGGAAGGGGCCCTTCCTTACAGCTACAGCTACAGGTCAGTGGCTGGGTGGGATGACGCGGAGGTGGCCACGGCGACCGGTCTGCTGGCCGGTGTTGGGGTCGACCCCGGCCTCGTCCGGGCGGGGCGGGGCCGGGCGGGCGGCCTCCCGGACCGCCTCGGCCAGCGCCACCAGGTCGTCGGTGGTCGGCGGTGGGGGCTCGAACTCCCCCTCGTGCCGGACCACGTCCCAGCCGCGCGGGGCCGTCAGGCTCCGGGCGTGCGGCTCACAGAGGTCGTACGTGTGCGGCTCAGCGAAGGCCGCGAGCGGCCCCACCACGGCTGTCGACTCGGTGTAGACATAGGTCAGCGTGGCTACGGCCTGTCGGGGGCAGCCGTTGCGGGAGCAACGCCGTGGTGACCTCACGGCGGCACGGTATCTCCATTACCGGCTCCGCCGCTCCGCTTGGGCTTCCGACACGCCGGTAGTGGTGATCACAATTCGGGCTCCCGCCTGGCGACACGGCCGAATCCACGAACCGATCTTGATCGCGCCGGGTCTACCCTGTCGTCGTGGGCGGGACGTTCACCACGAGTGAAGCGGGGTTCGAGATGACCAGTCCGGAGAATCGCCGGCCCGACCCCGGGCGCCGGTCCCGCCGGGATCGGCACGGGCGCGGGCTGCGCGGCCGGCTCGTCCCGGCCACGGTTCCGCTCGCCCGGACGAAGTCGGAGATCTTCGACGATCTGGTGCTGGACACCGTGGAGACCCTGGAACGGCGGTTCGCCAAGGAGCTGGCCGGGGTCGAGTTCGCGGTCGAGGACGTGCCGCCGGACCTGAACGTCTACGACTCGGACGTCCTGGAGGACGGCGAGGTGCCCCTCGCCCGCCTGCTGCCCGGTCGGCCCGGCCGGCAGGAGGTGCCGCCGAGGATCGTGCTCTACCGCCGCCCCCTGGAGTTCCGGGCGATAGACCGCGAGGACCTCGCCGACCTGGTACACGACGTGATCATCGAGCAGGTCGCGAACCTGCTCGGCGTCGATCCCGATGAGCTGGCCTGACCCGGGCGGCCCCCACCACCCGGGCGCGGCCGGTCAGGCGACGCGACGCTTCAACTTGCGCCGTTCGCGTTCGGACAACCCGCCCCAGATCCCGAACCGTTCGTCATGTCCGAGCGCGTATTCCAGGCACTCGGTCTTGACCTCACACCGGGAGCAGATCCGCTTCGCCTCGCGGGTCGAGCCGCCCTTCTCGGGAAAAAACGCCTCCGGATCGGTCTGCGAGCACAGCGCGCGCTCTTGCCACTCCGGAGCATTTCCGAGCAGGTCGGCCACCTCGAGTCGGCCGTCCATCCAGTTGCCTCCTTATCGCGCACCGGCGTGGCAGCCGGCGCAACCCCCCACGCGGAAGGCGTGTTTGTCCGTCCGGTAGCGATTTGATGCGCTCCGTACGAACGACCCCACTGAAATTACACGTGTGTTATACGTGCGTCGTCAAGCCGAACCTGCTAAGTGGAGTCACCCCTGCCGCGTGCCCGGACGACTGTGGAGTCATCGCGGTCTCGCAACCTGCCCTATCGATTCAGACCCGGCAGGGGTAACGCCCCGCTCGGCGAGTTGCGTCAGATATCGGCGTTTCGCGGCCGGCGCGCCCCGTGGCGTCCCGCGAACGGGTGTACCCGTGGATCGGGCCCGGAGGGGTCAACCGGTGTGCCCGTAGACCGTGGTACGCCGTCGGGCCTGCCGTCCGGCCGCCGTCGCGATCCGCTCCAGCTGGGCGACGGTACGCGCCGAACCATGGTCCGATCCCGCCATCCGGGAGATCGTCTCCTCCATCAACGTGCCGCCGAGGTCGTTGCAGCCGCCCCGGAGCAGTTCCGCCGTTCCGGAGTCGCCGAGCTTGACCCAGGAGCACTGGATGTTCGCGATCCGCCCGTGCAGCAGCAGCCGGGCCATGGCGTGCACGATTCGGTTTTCCCGCCAGGTGGGACCCGGTCGGGCGATCCCGGCGAGGTAGATCGGGGCGTTCGTGTGTACGAACGGCAGGCCGACGAACTCGGTGAACCCGCCGGTACGGTCCTGCAGCCCGGCCAGCACCCGGAAGTGTCCCAGCCACTGTCGGGGGTGGTCGACGTGGCCGTACATCATCGTGGAGCTGGACCGGATGCCCAGCTCGTGCGCGGTGCCGACCACCTCGACCCAGGTGGCGGCCGGCAGTTTGCCCTTGGTGAGCACCCAGCGCACCTCGTCGTCGAGGATCTCCGCCGCCGTGCCGGGGATGGTGTCCAGGCCGGCGTCGCGCAGCTCGGTGAGCCAGTCCCGGACCGGTACGCCCGCCTTGGCGGCACCGGTGACGATCTCCATCGGCGAGAAGGCGTGCACGTGCATGCCCGGCACCCGGGCCTTGATCCCCCGGACCAGCTCCGCGTACGCCGAGACCGGCAGTTTGGGGTCGATCCCGCCCTGCATGCAGACCTCGGTGGCGCCGGCCGCCCAGGCCTCCTCGGCCCGGTCCGCGACCTGCCGGGCGGAGAGCCGGTACGCGTCGGCGTCCCGCTCCCGCTGGGCGAACGCGCAGAACCGGCAGCCCACGTAGCAGACGTTGGAGAAGTTGATATTGCGGTTCACCACGTACGTCACGTCGTCGCCGACCGCCGCCCGGCGGACGTCGTCGGCGATCCGGCACACCTCGTCCAGGTCCGCCCCGTCGGCGCCGAACAGCGCCAGCGCCGCCGCCTCGTGCCGGGGCTCCAGCAGCGCGGCCGGGTCGTCGCCGGCCAGCCGCAGTCCGGCGCGCAGGTCGGAGTCGCCGCCGGCCGGCACCCCGCCCGGGACCAGCGTCCGCTCGCCGAGCGCCGCAGCGGGCACCGCGCCGGGAATCCGGGCACCGACCTCGGCCCAGTCGCCGTAGACCTGGTCGAAGTCGCCGCGCCGGTCACCGGTCCGCCCGGTGGTGTCGATCGTGGCGTGCAGGTCGACCCGACCCCCCGGCACGAAGGCGTCGTCCGGCTCCTGCCAGGGACGACCGGTGGGACGGGCGTCGGCGACCCCGAGCCCGGTGACCGGGTCGGCGAGCGCGGCCACGTGGGCGGCGAGCCGGGGGTCCAGCCACGGATCGCCGCGCCGGACGTACTCGGGGTAGATCGTCAACCGCTCCTGGAGGGTGAACCCGGCCGCCTCGGACCGGGCCGCCAACTCGTCCAGATGCGGCCAGGGACGCTCCGGGTTGACGTGGTCCGGGGTCACCGGCGACACGCCGCCCCAGTCGTCGATGCCGGCCCGCAGCAGGAGGTCGAACTCCCCCTCGATCAGGTTCGGCGGCGCCTGGATCCGGGCTCCCGGGCCGAGCAGGATCCGGGACACCGCCACCGTGGCCGCCAGGTCGTGCAGTTCCGCGTCGGGCATCCCGCGCATCGCGGTGTCCGGCTTGGCCCGGAAGTTCTGCACGATGACTTCCTGGATGTGGCCGTACTCCCGGGCACTGCGCCGGATCGCGAAGATCGAGTCGACCCGCTCGGCGAGCGTCTCACCGATGCCGATCAGGATGCCGGTGGTGAAGGGCACGGCCACCCGCCCGGCGTCGGCGAGCACCCGCAGCCGTACCGCGGGTTCCTTGTCCGGCGAGCCGTAGTGCGGCCCGCCGGGCTCGGACCAGAGCCGGGTGGCGGTGGTCTCCAGCATCATGCCCATGCTCGGCGCGACCGGCTTGAGCCGTTGCAGCTCCGCCCAGGAGAGCACGCCGGGGTTCAGGTGCGGCAGCAGGCCGGTCTCCTCGAGTACCGCGATCGCGCACGCCCGCAGGTAGTCCAGGGTCGAGTCGAAGCCACGCTCGGTCAGCCACTGCCGGGCCTGCGGCCAGCGCTCCTCCGGCCGGTCGCCGAGGGTGAACAACGCCTCCTTGCAGCCCTGCGCCGCACCCGCCGCCGCGATCGCCAGCACCTCGTCCCGCTCCAGGTAGGCGGCGGGCAGCCGGTGCGGCACGGTCGCGAAGGTGCAGTAGTGGCAGCGGTCCTGACAGAGCCGGGTCAGTGGGATGAAGACCTTCTTGGAGAAGGTGACCACCCCGGGCCGCCCGGCATCGACCAACCCGGCGTCCCGCAGCCGGCCGGCGATGGCCAGCAACTCGTCGAGGAACTCGCCGCGCGCGGCGAGCAGCGCCGCCGCCTCGTCCGGGTCGAGGGCCCGGCCGTCCGCCGCCCGGCGCAACGCCCGGCGCAGACTCGCGGTGGTCGGCGCCCCGTCAGTCCCATCAGCCACTCGTGCAGCCTAGGCCGTGGAACCGGCCGGACGGCGCCCGGCGGCCCCTGGTCCGGGCCCGGACCGGGTGGCAACGGTCACAGCCCTCGGGAGGATGGACCCGCGTCCATCCTCCCGATCCGGCTCAGTGCTGGCGCGGCTGGGTCGGGTCGTCGTCCCGGTCGGCCGGCGGCGGCTGGATGCCCGCCGACGGCTGCTGGCTGGCCGGATTGATCCGCTGGGTGCGGTCGGCGGTGCGCTGCGGGATCACCTGGGTCCGGCCCTCCTCCTCTTCCTCGTCCGGCTCGGGGGCGACCGACGGGGCGGGGCCGGCCGACGGCGGCGCCGAGACGGGCCCGGCGGGCGTGCCTGCGGACCCCGGCGCCCCGAACGGAGCGGCCGGCGGCGCGGACGCGGGCGGAGCCGAGGCGGGCGGGGCGGAGGCGGGCGGGGCCGAGGCCGGGATACCGGAGACCGGTTGGCCGTAGGCGGCCGGCTGGGCGTAGCCGGTGGGCTGCGGGTAGCCGGCCGGCTGGCCGAAGTCGGTGGGCTGGCCGTAGACCGTCGGCTGGCCGTAGACGTTCGGGTCGCCACCCTGACCCTGCGGGTAGCCGGCCGGCGGGTAGCCCGGCTGGCCGTACGGCTGCTGACCGTACGGCGGCTGGCCGTAGGGCGGCTGACCGTACGACTGGGGCTGGCCGTAGAGACCCGGCTGCGGCTTCGGCTTGGGTACGTAGAAGAGCGTCCGCCACACCCGGAAGACCACGAAGGCCGCGGCGGCGAGCAGGGCGAAGGCTCCGCCCATCAGCAGAAGTCCGGTGAACGCCCGCCGGAACTCCGTGTCGGCCAGCAGGCTGAAGATCCCGGCGAGGAGGGTCACCAGGCCGAACAGCGCCGAGAAGGCGTACTCGCCGAGCGCCACGAGGGTGATCACCCGGGCGCGACCGACCACCGGCTGGATGTGCGTCGCGAGCAGCACGGCGAGCACCGGAAGGGCGGTCTGCTCGATGCCCACGAAGCCGTAGAAGGCGCTCAGGGACCGGTCGCCGAATTCGGAACCCTCCCAGCCACCGAAGAACAACTCGATCATCCCGGCGAACAGGAACAGCGCGTTGGCGCCGAGCAGCACGAACGCGATCAACTCGCGTAACGGCTTGGTTGTCTGGCTGGCCTGCGGCGCGTCGGTCGGCGCGGGCCCGGGCTGGCTGGTCAAAATTCCCCCTCAGGCAGTTTACGGACGGTGGCGACGCCTGAGCCTAGTCGGCGAACCCGCCCGCCGCCCGCGCGGAGCGGATGGGCGAGGATGGTGACCATGCGCATCGTGGTATTGACCGGGGGCATCGGCGGCGCTCGCTTCCTGACCGGCGTACGCGCGTACGCCGGTCAGGTCGGCGCCGAGGTGACCGCGGTGGTCAACGTCGGTGACGACGTACTGCTGCACGGGCTGAAGATCTGTCCGGACCTGGACAGCGTCATGTACACCCTCGGTGGTGGGGCGGACCGGGAACGGGGCTGGGGACGGGCCGGCGAGACCTGGACGGTCAAGGAGGAGCTGGCCGCGTACGGCGCGGAGCCGACCTGGTTCGGTCTCGGTGACCGGGACGTGGCGACCCACCTGGTCCGCAGTTCGATGCTGGGCGCCGGCTATCCGCTCTCGGCGGTGACCGAGGCGCTCTGCGCACGCTGGCAACCGGGCGTACGCCTGCTGCCCGCCACCGACGACCGCCTGGAGACCCACGTCGTGGTGAGCGGACCCGACGACGGTACGACCGACGCCCCCGACGCCCAGCGCGCCATCCACTTCCAGGAGTGGTGGGTACGCCACCGGGGCGCACTGCCGACCCACCGCTTCGTCTTCGTCGGCGCCGAGGCGGCCAAGCCGGCGGCGGGGGTGCTGGACGCGCTGGCCGAGGCGGATGTCGTGCTGCTCGCCCCGAGCAATCCGGTGGTGAGCGTCGCGCCGATCCTCGCCGTGCCGGGGATCCGGGAGGCGCTGGTCGCCGGCACCGCGCCGGTGATCGGAATCTCCCCGATCATCGGTGGTGCCCCGGTACGCGGCATGGCCGACCGCTGCCTGGCGGTGCTCGGGGTGCCGTGCACCGCGGCCGGGGTGGGCGGGCTCTACGGTCCCCGCTCGGCCGGTGGCATCCTGGACTCCTGGCTGGTGGACACCGCCGACGCCGGTGCCGAGGTCCCGGGCCTGACCGTGCGGGCGGCACCGCTGTGGATGACCGACGAGGCGGCGACCGCGACGATGGTCCGGACCGCGATGGAGCTGGCATGAGACTAGAGGTGTTACCGGTGCTCGGCCTCGGCGACATCACCGAGGGCGACGACCTGGCGGCGCTGATCGCCATGGCCGCGCCCTGGTTGCGCGATGGCGACGTGCTGGTGGTGACCAGCAAGATCGTGTCAAAGGCGGAGGGCCGGATGGTCGACGTACCGGTCGACGGTCCGGAGCGGGAGGTGGCCCGGTCCGAGATCCTCGCCGGGGAGACCGCCCGGCCGGTGGCCCGGCGTGGCGCGACCCGGATCGTCCAGACGCACCACGGTTTCGTGATGGCCTCCGCCGGGATCGACGCCTCCAACGTGGACCGTTCACGGCTGGTACTGCTGCCCAAGGACCCGGACGCGTCCGCCCGGGGGCTACGGGCCGCGATCCGCGAACAGCACGGCGCCGACGTGGTGGTCATCATCTCGGACACGATGGGCCGTCCATGGCGCAACGGCCTCACCGACGTGGCGCTCGGTGTCGCCGGCATGCCGGCGGTCCGCGACCACCGGGGCGAGGTCGACCCGTACGGCAACCGGATGAGCATCACCCAGATGGCGGTGGTGGACGAGTTGGCCGGTGCGGGCGAACTGGTGAAGGGCAAGTGCGACCAGGTGCCGGTCGCGGTGATCCGTGGCTACCTCTACGGCGCCGACCCGGACGACGGCGACGGCGCGGCGGCCCTGGTCCGGGATGCCGCGCAGGACCTCTTCTCGTTGGGCACCGCCGAGGCCCGGGCCGAGGGGCTCCGCGCCGCCGCCACCCTCGGCGAGTCGACCGGCACGCACGGCCGCCGGGTCGCCGGGCCGGACGAGCCGGCCGGGACGGGCGATCTGGCGGCGGTGAACCGGGCGATCGGCACGGTGGCCGGGGTAATCACCCCGGGCACGGTCTTCACCCCGGTCAGCGACGAGCGGGTACGGGCCCGGCTCGCCGGTGCGACGCCGGCCGTACCGTCCGACGCCACCGCGATGGTCGACTGCTGGCCGCCCGGTCCACCCGACTCCGCCGCGTTCATCCGGTTCGGTGCCGACCTGCACCGGCTGCGTGCCGCGCTGGCCGCCGAGGGCCTGGACTCGACCCTGCTGCTGGCCCCCGCCGAGGGCGTCGGAGCGACCCTGGTGGTCACCCCGCCGCCCGGCCCGGCCGTCCTACCAGCCTGACCGGTCCGGCCCGGTCGGCCGCCGTGCCTGGTGGCGGGCGGTGGTGGTCAGACGTCCAGCATGGCCCGGCCGAGCGGGGTCAGGATGTGCAGCACGGTGTTCCGGTCCCGGTGGCTGACCAGCAGCCCCGCGTTGCGTAGTACGGAGGTGTGCTGGCTCGCGGCGGCCGGCGAGATGTGCAGCCGGCGGGCCACCTCCCCGGTGGAGCAGCCGTCGCCCACCACCTCCAGAACCCTCGCCCGGGTACGCCCGAGCAGTGCCGCGAGCGCCGCCTGCCCGCCACTCGATCCGAGCGTCGGGACCGGACCGCCGCCCTCGCCCGGGGCCGGGGTGAGGCCGCCCAGCCGGTCGACCGGATAGACCAGGACCGGGGGCAGTTCGGGGTCGACGAGGGTCACCGGGATACGGGCGCAGAAGAACGACGGCACCAGGAGCAGTCCGCGCCCGTCGAGGTGCAGTTCCCGGTCGACCGGATAGTCGGCCACCTCGAGCACCCCGGAGTCCCACCGCATCGCCGGGCGCAGGCTGGCCAGCAGTCCTTCGGCACCACCGTCGAGCAGCGCCCGGGCCCGGCGGCTCCGGTCCGCCTCCACCGCCGCCTGGATCCGCGCCCAGTACGGCTCGATCGCCGTCACCTGGTACGCCCGCATCGAATCGGCCAGGTGCCGCAGCACCTCGCCGTCGCCCCGGGCCAGCGCGCTCGCCGAACTGGGCAGTGGCAGCGGATTCTCCCCGGCCAGGACGGTCAGGTCCCGCTCCAGCAGGGTGATCGGCGTGGACGCGATGGTGTCCAGCCCCGCCTCCAGCCCGTGCAGGCTCTGGTACGGGGTCAGAAAGTCGGGAAAGTAGCCCCGGGGCGGGTTGAGTGCGAGCAGCAGACGCAGTTGGCCCAGCGCGCTGTTTCGGCGGAGCCCACCGGACACGTCACGCCGCCAGCCGGCCATCACCGGATCCCGGCTACGCCCCTGCAACAGGTGGAGGCTGAGGACAAGCTCCCAGACCTGGTCGGCGGCAGGGGCGACGCGGGTCCGGGCGATGTCCTCGCTGGAGAAGAAGATTCTCAGCATGGCACGCACTCCCGAGTCGCCGGAGAAGGGTGTCCGGCAACCCGTGGAACTCTACCCCGGTGCCATCTATCTCTGTCTTTCAGCCAGAGCTGAAAGACCTCGACGGCCAGCGGACCCACCGGGCATGCTCACTGTGCCGATACCGGGGCTACTGGCGTCATCGACGCTGGACCGGCCCTGCGGCGTGCCGGGGCAGGGGAGGAACGCGGCGCCCGGACGGTCCCAACGAGGGTTCGCGGCCCTTCATCCGCGAAGGGTTCCGTCCGGGTAGTCGCTTTCCGCACCATGCCGATCCTCTGCCCCGATCCAGAGGGCCACCCGGTGATCCTCGTCGGTCACGTAGTAGCGGGATCCGTCCAGTTCGGCCAGACCCTCCACATTGTGCAGTGGGGCGAGGTCCGAGACCAGCTCACCGGCCAGCACCCGGCCCTCCTGACCGGCGGTCCACCGGAACCGCACGTGCCGACTGGTGACGTCTCCCCCGGTGGGATGCGCGTCGAGCAGCACCGATCCCTTGCCGAGTGCGTCGATCGAACCGATCACGGCGTCGTACGAGCCGTCGTCCCGGGACGAGAGCGCCCGGAATCCGGTGAGTTCGCCGGGGCGGGTCACCCCGGTCACCGCGTACGCCCCGACGACCCGGGGCCAGCTCCGCCGGTCGAACATCCCGGCCACGTCCGCCAGCTCGACGACGATCGGTTCGCCCCGGTCGGTGACCGGAAAGCGCAGCCCGAGGAGCAGGGTGCCGGCCGGGGTGAAGGCCGCCGCCTCCACGTTCACCGGCAGGTCGTCGTCGGCCAACCGACTCACCCAGGTCTTCGCCCGCGCGGTCCCCCGGTCCCGGGTGGCGACGATGAACCGGTGCCGGATCTGCTCATTGGGGGGCAGCACGGTTATCCCGGCGGCCACGATCGCGTCGTTCACGGCCCGGTGCAGCCGGAACTGGTTGCGGACCACGTGCAGCCGGGGCACCGGGGTCACCGCGTCGGCCTCACGGAACCGGGCCACGAAGGCACGGCGTGGACGCAGCGGACCGCGCTTCGAGCCGAAGTGCGAGCCGAGCACGTAGATCCACTCGTCGTACCGGGCCAGCGCCTCGCCGTCCTCGGTCCGGCCGTTCTCCTCCCCGGCGTGCATCGGCAGGTGGTGGGTCACCCACGCGCCGTCGTACCGCTCGATCAGCAGGGCCAGGCAGTGTTCGACCGACCCCTCGTCGAGCACCGTCCAGAAGGCCCGCCGTGCGCCGTGCGCGGCGAGCAGCGCGGGCGACCGTACCGGCAGCAGGTCGCTCGCCTCGTTGCCGGCGACACCGAGTTCCACCGTACGCAGCGGGCGGGTCATGGGATCATGGTACGAGTGTCGCCTAGGGTGGCCGTGTGCTGGACGCCCTGTACGCCGACACGTTGGCCCTGCTCACCGCCTGGCGACCACCCACCACCGGTGCGGCCGACGCCCTGGACCGGACCCTCCGGCTGCTCCGCGACGGCGGGCCGGTGGCGATGACCCGGGAGCACCGCCCCGGCCACATCACGGCCAGCACGCTGGTGCTGGACTCGACCGGCAGCCGGGTACTCCTCTGCCTGCACGGCCGCTTCCGGCAGTGGGTGCAGCTCGGCGGGCACTGCGAGGCCACCGACCCGACCCTGGCCGGCGCGGCGCTGCGGGAGGCGACGGAGGAGTCCGGCATCGACGGGCTCTGGCTGGAGCCGGTACCGATCGACCTGGACATCCATCCGGTGCCCTGTGCCGGCGGCTCCTGGCACCACGATGTACGGTTCGCCGCGATCGCCCCGGCGGAGGCGGTCGAGCGGGTCAGCGCCGAGTCGGTCGAACTCGGCTGGTTTCCGCCCGACGCGCTGCCCGAGCCGCTGGCGGGCGCCACCGAGCAACTGGTGGCGCCGGCACTGGCGGCGTTCAGACGTAGTTCTCTTCGCCCCGCTCCTTGAGCTCGTCGACCAGCTTCTTGACGTCCTGGGCCCGGTCGCGGGGACAGACCAGCACCGCGTCCGGGGTGTCCACCACGATCAGGTCCCGGACGCCCAGCGCGGCGACCAGCCGGCCGGACTGCGGCACCACCACCAGACGCTCGCAGTCCCGGAGCAGCACACCGGGCTTCGGCTCGACCTGCTCGGCACCGAGCACCACGTTGCCGCTCTCGTCGGCCGGCAACACCTCGCCGAGCGTGTCGAAGTCGCCGACGTCGTTCCAGCCGAAGTCTCCCGGTACGGTGGCGACCCGCCCTGCCATCGCGGCGCCCTCCATCACGGCGTAGTCGACGGAGATCTTGGGCAGCGTGGGCCAGACGGTGCCGAGCACCTCCTCGCGCTCGGGCGTGTCCCAGGACTGCGCGATGGTGGTCAGCCCGGCGTGCAGCACGGGCTGCTGCCGCGCCAGCTCGGCCAGGAAGACGTCGACCCGCCAGACGAACATGCTCGCGTTCCACAGGTGCCGCCCGGAGCGCAGGTACGCCTCGGCGACGTCGGCCGCCGGCTTCTCCTTGAACTCCTCGACCCGGCGCAACGGGCCCGAGCCGAGCAGTTCGCCGCACTGGAGATAGCCGTACCCGGTCTCGGCCCGGGTGGGTTTGATGCCCACCGTCATCAGCAGGCCCTGCTCGGCACCGCCGACCGCCTCCCGCACCGTCGCGGCCCAACCGTCCGGGTCGCCGATCAGATGGTCCGCCGCGAACGAACCCATCACCGCTTCCGGCTCGCGCAGCGCGATGACCGCGGCGGCGAGCGCGATCGCCGCGCAGGAGTCCCGGGGCGAGGGCTCGACCAGGATGTTCTCCTCTGGCAGGCCGGTCAGCTGGCGGGCGACCGCGGCCACGTGCGCGGCGCCGGTGACCACCATGGTCCGCTCCGGAGTGGTCAGCGGCCCGAGCCGGTTGACCGTGGCCTGCAACAGCGAGTCGCCGGTACCGGTGAGCGGATGGAGAAACTTGGGATGACCGGCACGGGACAGCGGCCACAGACGTGTACCGCTACCGCCCGCCGGGATTACGGCGAAGAGCATCAGCACATCATGCCGGACACGTGTGCCCGATCACTCCGGCTTGTCGCGACGGTACGCGATCAAACCGGTACGGACGGCAGCGACATCCCCGCTGACCTGGCCTCGCGCTGATCATGCGCGGGCCCGGGTCCACGCCGCGATGTGCACCTCGGCGCTCGACTCCCAGGTGAACTCCTTGGCCCGGTCGAAGCCCGCCTTCGCCAGCGAGAGCCGCCGCGACTCGTCGTCCAGCAGCGCGCCGAGATCCGTCGCGATCTGCTGCGGGTCCTCGCTGGTGTACGCGACCGCGTCGCCGCCCACCTCCGGCAACGACAGTCGCGGCGTGGTCAGCACCGGTGTGGCGCAGGCCATCGCCTCCAGGATCGGCAGGCCGAACCCCTCGCCGTAGGACGGATACGCGGCGACCAGCGCACCGCCGAGGAAGCCGGGCAGGTCGGCGTAGCGCAGGTAGCCGGGGCGCAGCAGCCGCAGGTGCGCCGGTACGTCGGCGACGGCCCGGTCGATCTCGTCGTCGTGACCCTGGCCGCCAGCGAGGACCAGGGCCGGCGGGGCGGGCCGGTCCTTCACCGCCAGCACCCAGCCACGGATGAGGTTCGGCACGTTCTTGCGCGGCTCCTTGGACCCGAGGAACGCCACGTAGCTGTTCGCGCCCAGGCCGAGCCGGGCGCGTACCCGCGCCTTCTCTTCGTCGCTCGGCGCGTGGAAGGCCGCCTGGTCCACCCCGTGGTACGCCACGTCGATCCGGGTCGGATCGGCGTCCAGCAACCGGATCAACTCGTCCCGGGTCGCCTTGCTGGGCACGATCACCCGGTCCGCCCGACGCAGCGACGTCTTGATCGCGCTGCGGAAGAAGGTCCGCCGGGTCTTGTCGTAGTGCTCGGGCTCGGTGAAGAAGGTGGCGTCGTGCACGGTGACCGTCACCGGACAGCCGGCCCGGAGCGGGCAGGTGTAGAACGGCGAGTGCAGCACGTGCGCGCCGACCTGCTGGGCGAGCAGCGGAAGCCCGGTCTGCTCCCAGGCGAGCCGGGCCGGTCGGTGCGCCACCGCCGCCGGTGCCGGGATCACCTCCGCGCCCGGCAGCATCCGGGCGTACCGCTCACCGTCGGTGCGCAGCGCGACCACGACCAACTCCAGGCCCGGGCCGATGACCTTGCCCAGGGCGCCGAGGAGTCCGTCGACGTATCTACCAACGCCGCCCCGGTCGGCGGGCACGCTGGTGGCGTCAATGAGCACGCGGGGCGGACGACCGGCGGTCACTGTGGCGACTCCTCGAAAGGTGTGGTGTGGGGAACAACACTGCGATCCAAGCCTACGCCGCGCCCGCCCGAGCGCGTCGACTGCGACCCGTCGGGCAACTGTCTTTCCGGTGACTCAAACGGTTCACGGGTGTTGGTCGTCACAGTGGGTGCCGAACCCACTCGAATCGGGTACCGACCACCGCCGATGTGGCGTGAATGTCGCCGGCCGCCCGGGTCGGTATCGTTCCGGACGATGACCGAGAACATTGCCGGGATCTTCGCCGCCGCGATCGCCGCCGACCCGACCCGACCCCTGCTGACCTGGTACGACGACGCGACCGGTGACCGTACCGAACTTTCCGGGGCGACCCTGGCCAACTGGGTCGCCAAGACCGCCAACCTGCTGGTCGACTCGGCCGGGCTGGCGCCGGGCGACTCCGCCGGGGTGCTGCTGCCGGCACACTGGCAGACCGCTGCCGTCCTGCTCGGCTGCTGGTCGGCCGGGCTGGAGGTGACCGGCGGCCAACCCGGTGACCCGGCGAGCCGCCCGGTCGACGTGCTCTTCGCCGCCGTCGACCGGATCACCGAGGCGGCGGCCTGGCCGACCGGTGACCGGTACGCCCTCGCGCTCGCCCCGCTCGCCGCCCCGGTACGCGACCTGCCGCCCGGGTACGCCGACTACGTGATCGAGGTACGCGGGCACGGCGACCACTTCACTCCGGAGCCGCAGGGGGGCCCTCAGGACGCCCTGCTCGCCGCTCGGGCCGCCCAGCGGGCCACCGAGTTGGGCATCGGTGCCGGCGACCGGGTACTGGTCGACGCGGACCGCTACCCGGACCCGGTGGACTGGCTGCTCGCCCCGCTGCACGCCGGAGCCAGCCTGGTGCTCTGCGGACACCTCGACCACGGTCGACTTCCCGACCGGGCGGCCACGGAAAAGGTCACCGTGCAACTCACCTGATCCACGCCCACCTGACCGGCACGGGCAATTCACCCGATCGTCACCGGCGACCGACCTGGACCTCGGCCTGCACGACCGGACGCCGTTACCCGGCTCCGCCACGCTCCCGGGCGAACCGCTCGAACGCGAGCAGCGACTCCGGGTTCGCCAACGCCCCGGTGGCGGCGGCCGAGTCCACCGGGGACCCGGTGAGGATCTTCTTCACCGGCACCTCCAGCTTCTTGGCCGACAGGGTCCGGGGTACCGCGCCGACCTGGTGGATCTCGTCGGGCACGTGCCGGGGCGACAACCCGGTACGCAGCTCGCGGGCGATCTTCGCGGTCAGCGCCCGATCCAACTCCAACCCCTCGGCCAGCACCACGAAGAGCAGCAGCTCACCGGCACCGCCCTCGCTGTCCTCCAGGTGCACCACCACCGAGTCGGTCACCTCGGGCAGCCCCTCCACCACGGAGTAGAACTCGGCGGTGCCGAGCCGTACCCCGCCCCGGTTCAGGGTGGCGTCGGATCGGCCGGTGATCACGCAGCCGCCCCGCTCGTTGATCGTGATCCAGTCCCCGTGCCGCCACACGCCCGGATAGACGTCGAAGTACGCCTCCCGGTAGCGGACGCCGTCCGGGTCGTTCCAGAATCCCACCGGCATGCTGGGCATCGGCGCGGTGATCACCAGCTCGCCGAGCTGATCGACCACCGGCGAGCCGTCCGCCGACCGGGCCTCGACCCGGGCACCGAGACAACGGCAGGCGATCTCGCCGGCCCGTACCGGCAGCAGCGGCACCCCGCCGACGAAACCGGTGCAGACGTCGGTGCCACCGGAGATCGAGTCCAGTCGCAGGTCGGCGCCGACCGTGTCGTACACCCAGCGGAAGCCCTCGACCGGCAGCGGCGCACCGGTCGAACCGACCCCGCGCAGCGCGGACAGATCGACCAGGTCCGCCGGGCGCAGCTCGGCCTTGCGGCAGGCCAGCAGGAACGGCGCCGAGGTCCCGAAGTAGCTGGTCCCGGTGTCGGCGGCGAGCCGCCACAGCGTGCCGAGATCGGGCCGGGCCGGCTGACCCGGCTTGGCGGCCACCGCCGGGTTCCCGTCGAACAGCACGATCGCCGCACCCACCGCCGGCCCGCTGACCAGGAAGTTCCACATCATCCAGCCGGTGGTGGTGAACCAGAAGAACCGGTCCGCCGGGCCGAGGTCGTGGTGCAGCGCGAGCATCTTGAGGTGCTCGAGCAGGATGCCGCCGTGCCCGTGCACGATCGGCTTCGGCAGCCCGGTGGTGCCCGAGGAGTAGAGCACGTACAGCGGGTGGTCGAACGGCACCGGCGCGAAGGTCAGCGGCTCGTCAGTACCGGCCGCCAGGTCCGCCCAGCCCAGGGTGCCGTCCGGCGGCGCGGCGTCCGGCTCCAGATAGGGCAGCACCACCGTGTGTACGACCGACGGCAACGCGGCCCGGATCGCCGCCACCTCGGTACGGCGGTCGACCGGCTTGTCGCCGTACCGGTAGCCGTCCACCGCCACCAGCACGGTCGGCTCGATCTGCCGCCAGCGGTCCAGCACGCTCCGGGTGCCGAACTCGGGCGCACAGGAGGAGAAGATCGCGCCGAGGCTGGTGGTGGCGAGCATCAGCACGAACGTCTCGGGGATGTTCGGGGCGTACGCCGCGACCCGGTCACCGGTGCCGACCCCGAGCCGGACCAGACCGGCCCGGACCCGGCGTACCTGGTCCCGTAGTTCGGCCGCGGTCAGGGTGACCGGCGCGCGGGTCTGGCTGTGCCCGAGCACCACCGGCGCGTCGTCCGCCAGCCCCGGCATCCGGAGCACGTGCTCGGCATAGTTCAGGGTGGCGCCGGGAAACCAGCGGGTCCCCGGCATCTCGGCATCGACGAGCGTCGCGGTCGGCTCGGCGTACGCCTTGACCTCGAAGTAGTCCCAGATCGACCGCCAGAACCCGTCAAGGTCGGTCACCGACCAGCGCCACAGCGCGGCGTAGTCGTCGAATTCGAGTCCCCGATTGGTACGCAACCAGTGCAGGTAGGCGCCGATCCGGGACCGGTCGCGTACGTCGGCCGGTGGGCTCCAGAGCACCTCGCCAACCATCGTCCCGCTCCTCCCTCCCCCGCCAGCACGCCGCTGTGCCGGCCCGGTCGCCATCCTGCCGTACCCCGATCCGCAATTCTGCGCCCGGCGCCCGCCCTCGGACGCGTGCCCCACCCACATGCCGCACCCCCACACCATGTGGACCCGGATGTAAGGAAGGGCCCCTTCCTATCGTTTTCTGTAGAAGAAGGGCCCCTTCCTAACACCCAAGCGGAGGCTCAGCCGGCGACGGAGGGGTCGCCCACGGCACGGTGGTCCTGGATGGCCCGGCGCTTGGCCAGCCGGTGCGCCCGACGGATCTCCGCCTCGCGGAACCGCCGTTCGTCCTGCGGGGTCTCCGGCAGCACCGGTCGGACCGGACGCGGGTTCCCGGCCACGTCCACCCCGACGAAGACCAGGTACGCCGTGGCCACCACGATCGGATCGTCCTCGGCGCTGTCCCAACGCTCGGCGACCACCCGGACCCCGACCTCCATCGAGGTCTGCCCGGTCCAGTTGACCTGGGCGTGCGCGTGCACCAGGTCACCGACCCGGACCGGTTCGGCGAAGACGATCTCGTCGATCGCGGCCGTCACCGCCGTACCGCCGGAGTGTCGGGCGGCCGAGGCTCCGGCGACGTCGTCGACGAACTTCATCAGTACGCCACCGTGCACGGTTCCGTAGAGGTTCACATCCACCGCCGTCATGATCCGACTCAGCGTCACCCGCGAGTACGAGGTCGGTTTGCCGGTCGGCGGGGCGGACTGCTCGGTCACGGCATCTCCTGGCTGCGCTCGGTCATGGCCTCTCCTCGCTGCGCTCGTCGGCACCAATGACTCCCATGACTGGGCGGGCCGATGCCCCCGCTGCGCTCGGTCATCCGGCAACGGTACGGCGCTGGCCAGGGGCCCCGCCCCGTCCCGTGACGCTGGTTACTCGGCGGTGACGGGCTGCAAGATCGAATCGCCCGGCGGTGCGCAGGCTGCTCGATCCCGCCGAAGGCGGTACGGTGCGCGGATGCGACATCTCTGGAGTTTTCTCGCCGGAGTGGTGGCGGCGCCACTTTCCTGGGCACTGATCGCGCTCGGTCAGGACGGCTCGGCCCGCACCGTCACCCGTTGGGTGGAACTCGGTACGTACAACACGGCCAACCTGATCCAGGCCACCGTCTATCTCGCAGTGGCGGGTGTCCTGCTCGGCCTGCTCGGGACGCTACGGGTGTCGCCGCTCGGCCCGCTGGTCGCCGGCCTGCTGCTCGTCGCCCCGTACGTCGGGCTGTTCGTCGACCCCTTCACCGTGCGCGACGCGGTGCCGACGAACTGGAAGGTGTTCGGCGACCCGCTGCCACTGCTCCAGGTCCTGGACAACGGCACGATGTTCCTGATCGGCGTGCTGCTGTTGATGGCGACGTTCAGTGTGCAGCGGTGGCGACAGTGGCCTCGTACGGTCACCGCTCCGGTTCCGGCCGAGTCCGGTGTGGACGAGCCGACCCCGACGGACTGGTCGGTGCTGAACAACCCGCCGGAGCACGACATCCACCCGCCGACCCTGGGCTACCCGGAGCCGGACACCGCTCCGCTGCCGCCGCTGCCACGCCGCGACGCCGGTTCACCGACCGGGTCGCCGTGGTCGGCCCCGCCCCGGAGCAGCGCGAAGCGCGACGATTCGGCGGACAGTCCGTCCCTGTGACGATGTCCGGGGCGGGTCGTTCGGTCGATCCGCCCCGGACCGACACGGGGACGCCGACGTTGCCCGATCCGGGTACGGTGCCGTGAAGTGACCGGCTGAGGAGGTTGGGATGCGGCACCTTGGATCGCTGGCTCTGGGGATAGTGAGCGCACCGATACTCTGGGTGTTGACCGGGCTCGGCTGGGCCAAACTCAACCTCGGGCTGAACGGCGATTCGACCGGCGAGGCGCTCCTCGGATTCGTCGTCCTGATCGTCGCCGCCGCCCTGCTCGCCGCGCTGTTGCTGCCCCGGTGGTCTCCGCTCGGCCCGGCCGCCGCCGGCGGACTGTTCATGATCATGGCGCTCTGGGCCCTGATCGACATCAGCTCGATCATCGAGGCGATGCCACGGGACTTCCTCGGCACCGAGTTCGCCCTGACGATTCCGGTCGGAGCGCTCTCCGTGCTGATCAGCGTCCCGCTACTGGCGACCGTCGCCCTTCCGCACCGTTGGCGGGGCAACCGTCCGGCGGTGGCCGGCTATCCGGGAGCCGCCGGACAGCCCGGATACCCGCCCTTCGCACCGCCCGGCCAGGCCCCGCCGCCCGGCCAGATGCCCCCGCCCGGCCAGATGCCCCCGCCCGGCCAGTACCCGCCAGCCGGCCAGTACCCGCCGGGTGCCCCCGTACCTCCCGGAGGCCAGTTCCCGCCCGGCGGTCCGGCCGGCCATCCGCCGAACTTCGGCCCAGCGGGCAGCCCCAACTACGGACCCTCGGCAACCCCGGGCTACGCGCCGGCGGGCCCGCCGAACTTCGGCCCCTCGGTACCGCCGAACTTCGGCCCGACGGTGCCGTCGCACAACACCCCACCCGGTACGCCGTACTACGGCCCGCCCGCGACACCGGGACAGCCCCGGATGCCGGGACCGCAGGCGCCGGGCTCGCCGATCTCGGGCCCGCCGGTGCCCGGGCCGCCGATCTTCTCCCCGCTGCCGCCGCCGCCGGGCCGGGCCGACCATCCGGGTACGGACGAGACCACCCAGTTCACCGGTGAGCCGGACGACGACGGTACGGACGGCGCGACCCGCCGACTCGGCGACGACACCCGTCCGAGGTAGCAGCCGAAGCAGCCGACAGTCGACAGCCGTCCGGGTAGCGGGCAGGACAGTCGACAGCCGTCCGAGGTGGGAGAAGGACGCCGTCAGCCGCCGAGGATGTCCTCGTACACCCCGACCTTGTAGTTGATCAGGTCGAGTGAGCGGGTGAACTGGGCGATCTGGCCCGTCACCCGCTCACGATGCTGACGCATCAGGGTGAGTCGCTCCGCCTCGTTGCCGGCGCCCGCCCTGACCAGTTCCGTGTAGCCACGGATCGCCGGCAGGGGCATCCCGGAGGCACGCAGGATCACGCAGACCGTCAGCCAGTCCACGTCGTGCTCGGTGTAGAGGCCCCCCGTCGCGGCGTACCGGGTGCGCCAGGATCCCCTCACGCTCGTAGAACCGCAGCGTGTACGCGCTCAGACCGGGGGCAACCCCGACCACGACGACAGCATCCGGATCATCCACGCCGCCCTCGACCGGGGCGTCAACTTCGTCGACACCGCCGACATGTACTCCGGTGGCGAGTCGGAGGAGATTGGTTAGCGCAGGTTCTTGTTGGTGCGGGCGGTCCAGACCGCGAGTGCGGCTGCCAGGGCGCAGGCACCGCCGAGCCACAGAACAGTCTGGAGGGTGAGCGAGTCGACGATGACACCGCCGGTCAGCGCGCCGAGGCCGATCGAGAGGTTGAACACCGCCACCCACAGGGCGGAGGCCGCTTCCACGGCTTGTGGCGCCGTCTTGATCATCCATGTTTGCAGGCTGACCGACACGCCGCCGAAGGCCAGGCCCCAGGCGATCAACAGTACGGCCCCGCCGACTGGTCCCCGGCCCAGCACCAGGTAGAGCGGCATCGCGGCGGCCAGGGATACGGTGATGGCCAGCACGGTCCGGTGCGGATTGCGCGCCAGCGCGGCGCCGGCGACGAAGTTGCCGACCATGCCCGCCAGCCCGAATCCGAACAGCAACGGGCCGACGAGTCGTTCATCGATACCCGAGAGCTCCTGCAGCGCCGGGCTCACGAAGGTGTAAGCCGAGAAATGGCCGGTCACGATGAGGAATGTCGCAAGGATGCCGACGCGTACACCTGGGTTGCCGAGCTGTTCGGCCAGCAGCCGCAGACGGACGGGCTGGGACGCGGCCAACGGCGGCAGCAGGGCCAGCAGAGCGAGCAGCGCGACGCACGCCAGGGCGCTCAGCGTCGCGAAGGCGATGCGCCAGCCCGAGAATTCGCCGAGCAGCGTGCCGAGCGGGACACCGAACACGTTCGCGGCTCCGACGCCGCCAAAGATGATCGCGGTGGCCCGTGACACGTTCGCGGGCGCCACGAGTCGGACGGCCAGACCGCTGGCAACCGCCCAGAAACCTCCGATCGCCACCCCGACCAGCACCCGGGAGGCGACCAGAATGGCGAAGCTCGGCGCCAGGGCCGAGGCCACATTGGCGAGCATCATCAGCCCCATCAAGCCGAGCAGAAGCAGCCGCCGGTTCATTCCGCCGACGAGCATCGGAACCAGCGGGGCCGCGACCGCGGCGACCAGGCTGGGCACCGTCACCATCAGCCCGGCGGTCCCCTCGGAGACCGACAGCGCCGATCCCACGGCGGTCAGCAGCCCGATTGGTAGTTGCTCAGCAGTCACCAGCAGAAACGTTCCCAAGGCCACTGCGGTGACCGCCAGCCAGTGACTACTCGGCGAGGTCTGTTGGTCGCTCACCTGGGCGGCGGCCTCTTCTGTGGTCGTCACCGATACCTCCTCCACTCATTCAGGAACGATCGCTCCCATAGGCCAGTGGACCCTAGTATGGGAACGATCGATCCACAAGTCTGGTAGAGTGGCGGCATGGGACGCCCCCGAGAGTTCGACGAGCAGGACGCCGTCATCAGGGCGACCGATCTGTTCTGGCGTCGCGGTTACAACGCCACCTCGGTACGTGATCTGGGTGCCGATCTCAGACTCACTCCCAGCAGCATGTACCGGACGTTCACCGACAAGCACACGCTGTTCCTGCGCGCGCTCGACCACTACCGGGCTACCGAGTCCGCTCAGGCTGAGCAACGGTTGGACGCCGCCGGCCGTCCGGTCCGCCAAGCACTGCGGGACTGGATGCTGTGGCTGGTCTCCTGCCCGTCCGACGGCGAGTCCGGTCGAGGCTGCTTCGTGGTCAACACCGCCACCGAACTCGGCACCACCGACGCTCAGGTCCGTCAGCGGACCGAGGCCGCTTTCGAGGTCACCCGGCAGGCACTGCGATCGCTTCTGCACAAAGGCCGCCACAATGGCGAGCTGCCCATCGGCCTCGACATCGACGCCGCCGTGGAACTGCTGTTCACCACGGTGCTCGGGTTGCGGGTACGAGAACGCGCCGGCCACGACTCCGCACGTCTGGCCACCGCGATCGACGCCGTGATCCAGGCCCTGGGGTCCACCTCCACACAACCTTCCTGACCACCAACACCAAGGGCCCAGCATCACCAAACCGAAACACCCTCGCCTGGCCAGATCCGTCCGATACTCCCGCCGAGCCCGTCCCCACACCCGCACTCGTTGCCGGCGAGAGCCCGCTCTGACCTCGACTGGAGAACCGGACGGTGTCTGGCGGTCACCCGTACTGACCGATCCGGCCCGGCGACGCCGCCCGGCGGCGGAGCGTGCCGCCGCCTGACGTCCTACCGTTGCCGGAGCCGGGTGCTGTCGGTCAACGGGCGAGGTGGTGGTCTGCCGGCGCGGTGTGCAGGAGCCACGTCAGCGGCATCTTCGCGGCCACCTCGTAGGTCTTGTCGGCGCCGAGCACCTGCAGCGTGACGGTCTGCGCTACGTCCCGTTCGACCATCCAGTATCGCGGGATCCGGCACGCTCGTACTCTCGGCGCCTGACCACCTCGTCCATCGCCTCGGAGCCGGGCGACACGATCTCGACCGCGAGAACCAGGTCGGTGAGCGCCAGCCAGACGCTCCGGGGCTGGGGGCGGGGCCACAGCGTCAGATCGGGGATCCGGCCGCCGTCACCGTCCGGGCCCGGGATCCGGACGCCGGCAGCCTGTAGCACCTGCTCGGCCGGCCAGCCGGCCATGGCGAGCCAGACGAGGAGGCGACTGGCGATCGCGGCATGCTCGGAATCGGGCGGGGACGTGATCGACAGCGCTCCCTCGGGACTCAACTCATAGCGGTGGCCGTGCTGGTCGGCGGCATTCATCGCTGCCAGGTCGTCGAGCGTGACGACGGCAGAAAGCTGCCTGCCGAACGCCTCAGCACTCATGCGGCCATCGTATGCACCGGCCAGCCACGCAGCGAGCATCACGTGGGCGTGGCCGCACTGCCGCAGCTCAGTCCTTGAGGAGTTGGCGGGCCACCACGATCCGCTGGACCTGGTTGGTGCCCTCGTAGATCTGGGTGATCTTGGCGTCCCGCATCATCCGCTCCACCGGGTAGTCCCGGGTGTAGCCGTACCCGCCGAGCAACTGCACCGCGTCGGTGGTGATCTCCATGGCGGCGTCCGAGGCGAAGCACTTCGCCGCCGCGCCGAAGTAGGTCAGGTCGGGGTCGTTCCGCTCCGACCTGGCCGCCGCCGCGTACGTCAACTGGCGGGCCGCCTCCAGCTTCATGCCCATGTCCGCGAGCATGAACTGGATCCCCTGGAACTCGGCGACCGCCTTGCCGAACTGCTTGCGCTCCTTGACGTACCCCTTGGCGTAGTCCAGCGCGCCCTGGGCGATCCCGATCGCCTGGGCCGCGATGGTGACCCGGGTGTGGTCCAGGGTCCGCATCGCGGTGCCGAAGCCGGTACCCGGGTCGCCGATCATCCGGTCCGCCGGGATCCGCACGCTGTCGAGGTAGACCTCGCGGGTGGGCGAACCCTTGATCCCGAGCTTCTTCTCCGGCGCGCCGAAGCTGACCCCCGAGTCCGACTTCTCCACCACGAAGGCGGAGATGCCCCGGGACCGGGCCGAGGGGTCGGTCACTGCGAAGACCGTGTAGTACTCGGAGACCCCGGCGTTGGTGATCCACCGCTTGACGCCGTCCAGGACGTAGTGGTCGCCGTCCCGGACCGCCCGGGTCGTCATCGACGCGGCGTCGCTGCCCGCCTCCGGCTCGGACAGGCAGTACGAGAACATCCCCTCGCCCTGGGCCACCCGCGGCAGGTAGCGCCGCTTCAACTCCTCGGAGCCGGCGAGCAGCAGCGGCAGGGTGCCGAGCTTGTTCACGGCCGGGATCAGCGAGGAGGCGGCGCAGGCGCGGGCGACCTCCTCGATCACGATCGCGGTGGCCAGCGCGTCGGCACCGGCGCCGCCGTACTCCTCGGGGATGTGCGGGGCGTGGAAGTCCGCGGCCCGCAGCGCCTCGTACGACGCCTTGGGGAACTCGGCGGTCTCGTCGGCCTCGGCGGCGTGCGGAGCGACCTTGGCGTCGCAGACCGCCCGGACGGCCTCCCGGATCGCCTCGTGCTCCTCCGGCATCAGGTATGCGTCGAACGACGACTCACTGGTCATCGCGGCCCTCCCCGTTCCTCGTACCCCGGCGGCACCCGCCTCGTACCTGACAATACTCGTCAGTAACATTTGCGGGAAACCCCGCGTGCAGCGGGATATCTCACCCGGCCAGTTCCCCCCACCGCCACCGGGTGAGCCCTCGATGGAGGTCGGACGGTACGTCGAAGCTCACGTAGCCGGTCGGGGCTCAGCCGCACCCGCTCGCTCGTAGCGGTCAGGTCGGCGTACTCACCGCAGTTCGACGCGGTCATCCGTGGGACGGCCTGGCACTGGCCATGATTCCCATCCCGCTGCTGTGGTGGTCTCAACCGGCGGCAACGTGAAATACCAGGATCCGGGGCGTCAGCGGCCGACCCGAGTTCGGGTACCGGGTCGCCATGGATCGGATGGCTACCTCTCGTCCGCCTGCCTTGCGTTGGCGCTGTCGTACGCGGCCTGGTGGCGGCGGATCTCGCCATGGTGATCGGCGGACCAGGCCGCCAGGGCCAGCACGGTCGACAGTAGCGAGGTGCCGAGTTCGGTGAGGGTGTACTCGACGCGGGGCGGGACTTCGGGGTAGGAGGTTCGGGTGATGAGCCCCGTACGCCGGAGGTGCTTCAGGGTCAGCGTGAGCATCCGCTGGGAGATGCCGGGGATCGCGTCGGCCAGGTCCGAGTAGCGGATGGGGCCGTCGGCGAGGGTACCGATGATCAACACGCTCCACTTGTCGCCGACGAGGTCCAGGACCTCGCGGATGAAGTCGGCGTCCTCGTCGTTCCAGCGCGCACAGGGCCCTGGCACGGTCCGGACGTTCGCCCGGACGTTGGTTCGTCTCCTTCGAAGATCCTCTGCGCTCATCCCGCCACCTCGTTGTCATCGAACCGCTACGCACATGAATGTGCCTTTTGTGACCTCCCGATTCTAATGCATGATGGGGCTACGAACAGGAAGTGAGAAATGAGGGGAGGCTACGATGAAGATCGAGTTCTGGTCGGACATCGTCTGCCCGTACTGCGGGCTGATGGATCACCGGCTGCACCTCGCACTGGACCGTTTCCCGTACGGCGACCAGGTGGAGGTGATTCACCGGTCGATCCAGCTCCATCCCGACCTGCCGTGCGAGGGTGTCAGTCAACGGGAGTTGATCCAGCTGGCTGGGGCCCCCGCGACGACGGTGGACCGGGTCCTGCGGCCGATCGAGCGGGCCGCCGAAGCGGAGGGCCTGACGCCCTACCGCGCGGTCGATCGCACGCTCGGCCCGACCGACCTGGCCCACGAACTGCTCGCCTACGCCACCGACCAGGGCCGGGGTAACGAGATCTGGACAGCGATGTTCCGCGCGCACTTCGGGCACGCCCGCAAGCTGTGGACCGCCGCAGAGGTTCTCGACTTCGCCGCCGAGGTGGGCCTGGACCCTGCCGGGGCCGCCGAGGCTCTGGAGAGCCGCCGCTACCGGGCCCGGGTAGCGGCCGACCAGCGCGAGGCAAATCGCCTCGGCGCCCACGGCGCGCCGTTCCTCGTCTTCGACGGCCGCTTCGCCGTCCCCGGCGCCATCGGCACTGATGACCTGCTCGCGGTCATCACCAGGACGTGGACCGAAAGCCACCCCACGCCGCAGCCGCTGCCGGTGGTCGGCGGGACCGAAGGCATGTGCACCCCGGACGGCTGCGCGGTGCCCGACCCCGGCCACAGCTGATACCCGCTGACCCGCCGGGCCGACGGAATCCGACCCGGGATCCGGGCTCGCCAACCCAGGCCGGCCCGCCTCCGGAAGATCCGGAGGCGGGCCGGGACGGGCGAGCGGTCAGGCGACCGGGAACACGGACCCGGTCGGGCGACCAGGAACGCGGAACCGGTCAGATGACCAGGAACGCGGAACCGGTCAGATGACCAGGAACGCGGAACCGGTCAGGCGACCACGGAACGCAGCGGGATCCCCGCCGCGCGGCTGATCGTCAGGGGACGACGCGGGTACCGGCAGTGTCGCCCGGCAGCCCGGACATGCTCTCCTCGAACGGTGGTACGGGAGTGCTCGCCAGCACCGAACCGTCGGCGGAGTACGCCGTGACGGTCGCGGGCTGGTTCGGTGGCACCCTGGTCCTGCCGGCCTTCGACGAGTCCAGCGGCACCGCAACGGGTGTCCCACCGCCGATCGTGACCGAGGCGGTGACGGCGTCGACCGGAGCCACCACCATCACCTGGTCGGTCCGGGTATCCGAGCCCTCGGCGCGCAGCCGCCACCCGAGCGGACGCCGCTCGGCGCCCTCGGCCGGCAGCAACAGCCGCAACTCCGTCCGGGTGGACCTGTCGGCGCCGTTCCAACGCATGGCGTACGCGATGACCCCGCCGCCGGGCGGCTGCACGGTGAGCAGCACGGCGGTCTGGCCGCGCAACGTGGCCGACCAGTGCAGCCGTACGGCCACTCCGGTCGGCGGGAGGTGGCTGTCCTCGATCGCCGTCGAGATGAGGTCGGTCAAGAGGGTTCGGTCCACCGCCGGGCCCCGGGCCTCCTGCACCGCGGCATCGAGGACCGCGTCGGTCGACTCCCCCGGCATCCCGAACAGGGGCCCGTACGCGCCGCCGCCCAACCGCTCCTGGTGGACGAGGTCGCCGTCCCGGGTGACCCGGGTGATGAGGCCGGAGCGGAACTGCGTCGGCGGTAGGACCACCACCCCGACCCCGGGCCCGTCCGGAACGGCCAGTTGTCGAGGCTCGACCCTGCCGCTCGGCGAGTAGTACGGGTCCCCGACGATCGTCACGGTCGAGTCGGGCGGTCCGATCGCGATCCCGAATCCGCCCTCTTCCATGGTGGCCCGCATCACGGTCAGCACGGACGGATCGGTGTTCTGCTCGCCGCCGGCGGCTCTCATCTGTCGAGCGTCGGCACCGGTCGGTCCCTCGTACCAGAGGAAATGCCACTCGGTGCGGGAGCCGAGCCGGAGCGGGGCGAAGACGAGCGCGAGCCGCGGTCCGGGCCGGTCGCTGGCGTAGACGACCCGGATCTCCTTCCGGTCGGCCACCTCCCACCGGCCGATGCCCTGCGGATCGTCGAACCCGTCGACCTGGTCGCGCAGGGCGGTCAGCCACGCCCGGTTCCCGGCGAGCGAACCTCTGGTCGGTCCTTCGGCCAGTGCCGACGGGGGTGCGGCGGGCGCGACGTTGGGCGGCCAGCCCGGCAGCGGGACGACGTTGGCCGGGATCCCGAGGGCGACGGCGACAACCGCCGCCGCGACCGCGAGAGTTCCCAGCCGCCGCGTCCGGCGATGCCGTACCTCACGCTTGGCGAACCGGGGCCAGGGATCGGAGAGTACGCCGATGCCGTCCGCCTCCCGCTGCAACGTGTCCCGGAGCGTCGATTCCACAAGGTCGTCGGTCATGCTGGTTCTCCCTGCAGACGTACCGGTGGGGGCGGAGCGGCCGGGGTGAGCTGGCCTCGCAGTCGGGCCAGGCCCCGCGACGCCTGGCTTTTCACCGAACCTACCGAGCAGCCGAGAATGCGTGCGGTGTCCGCCTCGCTGAGGTCCTCGAAGTAGCGCAGCACGAGGATCGCCTGGGTACGGCGCGGCAGTTGCCGCAGCGCCAGAACGAGTTGTTGGCGCTGCTCCACCCGGGCGTACGCGTCGGGCACCGGTTCGGTGTCCGACGCCAGCAGCGGCACCTCGACCGGTCGGCGTCGACGGCGCCAGCTGATCGCGGTGTTGACCATCGCCCGGCGTACGTAGACCTCGGGCGCGTCCTTGCGCAGGATCCGACCCCAGTGCCGGTGGGTCTTCTCCAACGCCGACTGCACCAGGTCCTCGGCCGTGCCCCGGTCACCGGTCAGCAGGTAGGCCGTCCGGGTCAACGGCCCCCACTGCTGGCGCACGAACAGTCGAAACTGTTCCTCGTGTTCGCGTGTCGGCACGCCACCTCCAGGTCATCCGCAACGTGTCGCTGCTCGGATGTGAGGTAGACGCCGCCGGTCCCCGCCGAGGTTGAGTGTGGACGGGGTCGCGGTCACCCGGGAGGGCGCGGGATGCTGTCTCCGGGATCCCGGCTGTGCGTGTGGTGACGCGGGCTCAGGGGTTTCCCCGCCCGTACCCGTCAGTGTGCGGCGATGTCCCGGACGAAGGCCCGCCAGGCGGTCGGATCGAAGGTCAGCACCGGCCCCTGCCGGTCCTTGCTGTCCCGTACGCCGACCACACCCGGCGCCAACTCGTCCGCGACCTCGACACAGTTCCCGCCGTTGGAGTTGGAGGGGCCCCTTCCTATGCAAAAAGCGATAAGAAGGGGCCCTTCCTTTCAGCCTTACGCGACGACGGAGCGCAACGGAATACCGGCTGCGCGGAGTTCGCGTACCAGGTCGCGGAGGAACGGGTGCTCGTCCGACGACAGGCCCTGTGGGTTGGGGATGGTCAGGTAGGCCGAGCCGTTTGCCGTGTTGATCCGGGCGTCGGCGGTGTGCCGGGCGACGATCGCCCGGGTCCGGTCGAGGTCGGCGGCGGCCACCTGGACGCTGATCGGCCGCCATTCACCGCCCAGGTTCTCCGGCTGCGGCGCCGCCGCTGCCGAGGCCCGAGCCGACGGTACGGCCGGAGCCGTCGCCCGCGCCCCCGGTGACGCCGAGGCCGTACGCGGTGCCAGCAGTGCGTTGGCGACCAGGTGCAGGCCACTCTCGTTGTACGCCCGGAACAGCGGGTTGAACGCGAACAGCACCGCCCTGCCCGCGCCGGTGGGTTCGTCGACCAGCGCCACCGTGCCCTTGAGCGCGTCCGCGTGCACGGTGTAGCCGTTGAGCCAGAACCGGTCGTCGGCCGGGTACCGCAGCACGTTCGTCCCGGTCGTGCTCGGGCTCAGGATCGAGTCGTTGTTGTTGAACTCGAAGTCCTCGGCCGGCCGGCCCAGCCCCACCGGGCTGCTCCGGTCCACGTCGACCCGCAGGTGCGAGCCGATCACCGTGTAGTCGGCCGGCTTCGCCACCTCGGTCGTCGAGGTCAGTCCGGCCGCCCGGGCCATCCGGGTGCCCTGGTTACGCAGCCCGAGGTAGGTGCCGCCGCCGGCGACCCAGGCCCGCAGGTTGGCCTGCCCGGCGGCGGTGAGCCCACCGGTCGGGTTGCTGCCGTCCGGAACCAGCAGGACGCTCCGGCCGGTGAACGCCGACGTGTTGTCGTTGACGTCCGCCGTGGTCACCGGCTTGAGGTCCAGGCCCCACCGGTTGCCGAGCACGTACCGGGCCTCGCCGTGCGAGCCGGAGGTGGTGGAGATGCCGGTGCCGGCGTACAGGCCGACGTCGGGAAGGGCCAGCGCGGTCCCGCTTGCCGGGGTACGGCGAGCGGTCAGGGTCACCCCGAGCGACTCGGCCAGCTTGTCGCGGGTACCGGTCAGGCTGGCCGCCGGCAGGGTGACGACGCCGGTGGTCTGGTCCCGGCGCAGTTCGACGCCCGCGCCGAGGAGCGCGAAGGTGAGTTCGGCCGCCGCCGCGGAGTCGAGCGGGTACGCGTACGAGCCGTGCCTCGGCGCGCCGCCGTCCCGCCCGCCGTCGATGTCGCGGACCCGTTCCGCCTTCGGGGAGAGCCGGTCACCGGTGTAGACCGTCTGTACCCCCATCAGCAGCGGATTGCTCCAGGACGAGACGTCGTAGAAGTACGGGAACGGGACGTACGGGTCCTCGCCCATGATCGCCTGGATCCAGTGCTTCTGCGGCTGGTCCATCGGGATCCAGTAGGCGCCCTCCGGCACCGTCAGGTTCCGGGCCGACCGGCCGCCGAAGATCCGCGCGTTCGGCACCTTCACCGAACGGGTCAGCTCGTACACCTCGACGTCCATCCGGCGCAGCCGCTCGACGAGCTGCCGTACGTCACCGAGCTGCCGATCCGGCAGCAGGAAGTACGACCGGACGGTGATGTCCGGAACCGGGAACTGGACCTCGTTGGTCGGCTGGACCACCTCGTTGGGCTGCAACGCCCCGGCCCGGCCCTCGGCGAGGGCGTCGGACCAGATGTCGTAGTAGCCGGAGAGCACCTCACGCTTGTTGGCCGAGGCCCAGCCGATGGTGGCCCACTGGGTGTTGAACTGCTGCTGCACCCGGTCCGGGACCGCCGACGAACTGCCCTTCTCGTACGTCATCCCGGCGGCGCCGAAGCCGGTGGCCGGCACCGTGTCGCCGTACCCCATGAAGAACATGTCGTAGGTGTCGTAGTTGAAGTAGCACTCGGTGGTGACCGTCTCGGTGCAGGCGCCGTTGTAGCCGAAGCCGGCCGCGTTCGCCGCGCCGATCCGGTTGATCCAGTCGACCGACTCGTCGGAGATCTCGTGGTGGATCGGGTCGGCGTTCGGCGGGAAGAAGTACTCCCGGCCGCCCATCTCGTGCGCGTCGATGAAGACCTGCGGCGGGTACGTCCGGAGCAGTTCGACCTTGGCGTCGGTCTCCGGCTGGGTCCGGGCGAACCAGTCCCGGTTCAGGTCGAAGCCGTACTCGTTCTGCCGCCGGGTGGCGTCCCGGCCGTCCGGGTTCTGGGTCGGCACGATGATCGTGACGAGGTTGTCGTTGCGCTCCCGTACGTCGCAGGAGAGGCCGGCGGCCAGCTCGTACAGCGTCTTGAGCGCGGCGTCGCCCCCGGACTTCTCGCCGCCGTGCACGTTGCCGGTGACCCAGACGATCGCCGGGCCCTTGGCGGCGGTCTCGGCCGCCTTCCGCTCGGACAGCTTGCGCGGGTCGCGCAGCGCCCGGACGTCCTCGGCGATCTCGGCCAGCTCACCGCGGCGGAGGTGGCTGGAGTCCGAGACGATCGCGTACGGCATCGACTGGCCGAGGACGCTGTTGCCGAGGTTGCCGGTGATCACCCGGTCGGAGGCGCCGTCCACGGCCGTCAGGTAGGAACGGATCTCGTCGTCGGTGACGACCCGTTCCTGGCCGACCCCGAGCGGGAAGCCCAGATGGCTCTCCGGACTCGGTACGTCGGCCAGCCGGGCCGTCGGGTCCTGGCTGCACCCGTTCGGGCTGGACGGGCCGCCGGGGTGGGCACCGGCCGGCGTGCCGGACAGCAGCGACAGCGGGGCGAGCAGGATCGCGGCGGCGGCCACACCGCCCAGTCGCCGGGCCAGGACCGAGTTCGGAGGCTTCGGAGGGAAGTGCGGGGGGAACTTCGAAAGTGTCATCTGAAGTTCTTCCCTTCTCTTCAAAATCGGCGTATGGGAGATCGGAGCCTATGACCAGGCATTTCCGGCGGTCAAGATCTCGGAGGACGGCGATGCGGGTCGGTCACGAAGCACGCCTACCAGCAACAATCGGGGGAATAGCCTCGACGGCCGCCGCTGTCCGGGAGGACTGCCGACCCTCCTTCGCGGGCGGCCCGGTCGGGCGGCGCCGCGGACGACACGCTGGTGGTGGGCCGCTGTGAAGATGCCGACCGAAGATGCGCCGAGAAGCGCCGTCCGCGTAGGCTCAGCGCTTGTAGTCCCTCGCGCGGGCGGCCGACTCGCCGACCGCGCGGCCGTGACACCCAGGTGTACCAGGCCCACAATGTCCGACATCGGTGCTCTCCTCCAGCGCCGACCTCCCGACCGCGACGCAATGAAGCGCCGCCACTGCGAGCGGAGAACACAGGCGTGACGATCCCGTACCCCAGCACTCAGCCCCTGCCGACGATTCCGGCGGTGACCCCGCCCTCCGGGGCCGCCCGCCCGCGACTGACCTTCCTCGGGACCGGCTACCTGGGCGCGACGTACGCGATCTGCTTCGCCGAACTCGGCTACGAGGTGATCGGGTTCGACGTCGACGCGGAGAAGATCGCCAAGCTGGCCGGCGGCGAGGTGCCGTTCCACGAGCCGGGCCTGGACGAGCTGCTCAAGCGCAACCTGGCGGCCGGTCGGCTCCGGTTCAGCACCGACATCGCCGAGACCGCCGTCTTCGGCGACGTCCACTTCATCTGCGTCGGCACCCCGCAGCGGGCCGACGGGATGGGCGCCGACCTGTCGTACGTCGAGGCGGCGGTGACCGGGCTGTCCCAGCACCTGATCCGCAAGGCCCTGATCGTCGGCAAGTCCACCGTGCCGGTCGGCACCGCCGAGTGGATCGAGCAGCTCGTCGGCAAGCACGCCGAAGCCGATCTCGGCGTCGAGGTCGCCTGGAGCCCCGAGTTCCTCCAGGAGGGCTTCGCCGTCGAGGACGTGCTGCGCCCGAACCGGATCGTGGTGGGCGTCAAGACCGAGTGGGCCAACGGGATGCTCTACGCCTCGCACAAGGGCGTCTTCGACCTCGCCGCCACCGAGGACCGCGAGGTTCCGCTGGTGGTGACCGATTTCGCCACCGCCGAACTGGTCAAGGTGGCCGCCAACGCCTTCCTCGCCACCAAGATCTCGTTCATCAACGCGATGGCCGAGGTCTGCGAGGTCGCCGGCGGGGACGTTACCCAGCTCGCCCGGGCGATCGGCTACGACCCCCGGATCGGCAACCGCTTCCTCCAGGCCGGGGTCGGCTTCGGCGGCGGCTGCCTGCCCAAGGACATCCGGGCCTTCCAGGCTCGGGCCCAGGAACTCGGTGCCGGCGAGGCGCTGCGCTTCCTGCACGAGGTGGACCTGATCAACCTGCGGCGCCGGAGCCGGGTGCTCCAACTCGCCGCCGAACTGCTCGGCCGCCGCTACGGCCCGGCCGGTCCCGACCTTTCCGGCACCCGGGTCGCGGTGCTCGGTGCCACCTTCAAGCCCAACTCCGACGACGTCCGGGACGCCCCGTCACTCGCCGTGGCCGCCGCGTTGTCCAAGGCCGGTGCCGACGTACGCGTGTACGACCCGCAGGGCATGGGGAACGCCCGTCGGGAACGGCCCGAGCTGACGTACGAGGCCAGCATGAACGACGCCGTACGCGGCGCCGACCTGGTCTGCGTACTCACCGAGTGGGCCGACTTCCGCAACGCCGATCCGATCGCGCTGGGCGAGCTGGCCTCGGGTCGCCGAGTGGTCGACGGCCGCAACTGCCTCGACTCAGGACTGTGGACCCAGGCCGGCTGGGAGTACCGGGGCATGGGCCGCCCGTAGCCGTGCCGGACTCCTAGCGGAGTCGCCGCAACGCGACAATCATGAATTCGACGCCGACTTGCCGGCCGTGGACCCGAACAGGTCCACGGCCGGACTCTTAGGATCTCCTCAGTCGGGCTTCGCACGCGATCGGGGGCTGTTCAACGGTTGCCCGCCTTGGGCATGCTTCGGTGGAAGCCCGTGATGCGGCGTCAGCGCCGGCTGGAGGGGGTGCCGTGAGTACGTACCAGTGCTCCTCGTGTGGCCGGGAGATCGAGGCGGCTCCACGATGCCCGCACTGCGGGGCCGAGCAGCCGGAACGGCCGGACGACCTGGCCCGGATCGAACGGTCGATCGCGGAGATGAAGATCCGTGAGGCGGCGCTCGCCAAGGAACAGAAGACGATCGCCTCCCAGATGCAGGCGGCACTGTTCCAGCGGGACATCCTGGGGCACGCGGCGGACCAGCGGCGCAAGCAGAGCACCAAGCCACGCCGGGTGCTCCGCCGCAAGGCGGGCCGCCGGAGTCCGGCGGCGGCCGGCCCGATGACCCCGACCCCGCCGACCGTCACGCCCAGCTCGCCGCCGCCCCGGGTACCCCGGCAGCCGAAGAGCGGACGGGCGGACCGGACGACCCCACCGCCCCCGCCACCCCCGCCGCCACCGGGCGCGGAGCCCACCTGGGACGAGGACTCGACGGCCCGACCCGAGGCGTCGACCCGCGAGGTCCAGAACATCCTGCTCGGGCTCGGCGCACTGCTGCTCGGCATCGCGGCGGTGGTCTTCGCCGCCGTGGCCCTCAGTTCACTGGACGATTTCAGCCGGGTCGCCATCCTGGTGCTGGCGACCGTGCTGATGCTGGCCGTTCCGCCCCGGCTGGCCCGGCGCGGCCTGGTCGCCACCGCCGAGACCGTCGCGGCGGTCGGACTGCTCCTGGTGCCGTTGGTCGGGTACTCCCTCTGGACGGTCAACCGGTTCGGCGACAGCGGGGTGCCCGGATCACTCTTCGCGGGGCTGGTCTTCCTGCTCACCGCCGTCGTCGCGGCGGCGTACGCCGGGGCCACCGGCCTGAACGCCCCCCGGTACGCGGCGGTACTCGCCGTCCAGCCGATCCTGCCCCTGCTGGCGTACGCCTGGCTCAGTGGCCCGACCGGCTGGGCCGTGGTGCTGACTGCGGTGGCCGTCGGCAACCTCTACCTCAGCCGGCTGTTCACCGACGACGGTCGGTTGACCGGCTGGCCCGCCCGGTTCCGGTTCGGTCCCGCCGCCCGGGAGTTCGGCCCGGCCGGTTCCGAGCAGTTCCGCTCCACCGGCCCGGCGACCCGGACGACGGGTGCTCCCGAACGGCCTGTCCGGTCCGCCGACCGGGGCGAGCCGGACGGCTCCGAACCACCGGAGTCCGGCGCCGGCGGACCGGACCGACCGGAGACCTTTCCGGAGGAGGCGGACGCGGTCCTCCAGGTCGATCCGGAGCAGGGTGGTCCCGGCAACCGGGTCCGGACCCCCCGGGCCCGCCCGGCGCCGACCCCGTTCGTACGGGAGCTGACCTGGACGCTGCACGCCCTGGCCTTCACCGCCGCCGTGGTGTGCGCGGTCGCCGCGCTGGTCAGCGCCGACACCGTGCCGAGTGCGACCCGGGCCGGCACCGCGCTGTTGCTGGCCGCCGTCGTGGGCCTGGCCGGCGCGCTGGCCCTGCGCCAGCCACCGTTGCCGGACATCGGCGCCGCCATCCTGACCCTGGCCGTGATCGGTGCCGCCGGCCGGATCGCCGCCGTCGCGCTGCCCGGCCGGGCCCTGGTGGTGATCGCCGCCGTCATCGCGCTCACCGGACTCGGCGTACGGGCGGTGCCGGAGGCGGCCCGTCGCGGCCCGCAGCTGGCCTCGGCGGCCGCCCTGGTCGTGATCGGCGTGGTGGTGGCCGGCGGTGCGCTGCGCGCGGCGATGGCACCGATCCGGGCCGCCCTGCCGGTCTGGGAGGCCGACCTCGCCGACTACCCCGGCACGCTCGCCGCCGGGGTGGGCGCCACCTCCTGGCAGCTCGCCGTCACCGCCTTCCTGCTCACCATCGCCGCCGTGCTCGCCTCGCCACCCGAGATACGCCGCGAGTTCGCCGTGGTCGGTGCGGCCCTGACCGCGCTGGCGATGCCGGCCTCGCTCGGCCTGCCCTGGGCGGCGGCTCCCTGGCCGGCGGTACTGGTCGCGATCGGCATCGGTCTGGTCGGTCTCTCCGCCGAGACCCGGCGCGGCGCGCTGACCCACGCCGCCGCCGCGGCCGCGGTCGGGCTCGCCGGAGCCGCCGCCTCGGTGGTCCGCCCCGGCCTGACCGCCGCCGTCCTGTTCGCCCTCGCCGTCGCCGGAGCACTGATCGCGGCGGCGCCGGCCGCCCGGTTCGCCCCGCTGGGCCAGTCGGCCGGGCTGGTCGCCGACTGGGCGGCCGGCGGCGCCGCGTTCGCGTTCCCGGGCGCGGTGGCGGCGTTCGTCGCCGCGACGGTGCGGATCGAGGCGACGCCGACGGTGGACTCCGTCCAGGAGGCCACCGAACCGGTGCTCGCCGCCAGCTTCCTGGCCGTCTGCGCGGTCCTCTGCTACGCCGCCGTCACCCAGGTGGCCCACCGGCGCATCAGCCCGCCGCTGGCCCTCGGCACCGGACTCGGCGCGCTCGCGGTGACGGCGGCGGCCTTCGGCGCGCCCGGCGCCACCCTCGCCGACGCCTGGGTGGGTGGACTGCTCCTGGTCAGCGCGGTACTGCTGGTGCTGGCGCCGTCGATCGACGCCGGCCGGCGGGCCGACCGGTTGCTCGATGGCTCCGACATCGCCGCCGCCGCGGTCACGGCCGCGCTGGTCGGCACGCTGGCCAGGATCGCCGGGATCATCGGTGAGGGTGCCGAACTCGCCGCAGCCGCGTTCCTGATCCTGGTGGTCGCCGCCGGCATCCGGGCCATGCCGGCGGACTGGCGCCGGGGCCCGGTCCTCGGCATCGCGCTGACCGGTGGCATCGTCGCGCTGATCGCCGGCTGGACCGCGCTCAGCGGCGGGCTGCGGGTACTGGCCACTCCCGGCCGGCTCTGGGAAGCCAACCTCGCCGACTGGCCGGTCGGCGGGGCCGCCAGCGGCTGGCAGGCACCGGTCGCCCTGGTGCTGCTGGCCGGAGCCGCCGCGATCGCGCTGCCCCGCCCCTGGGCGTACGACGTGGCCGGCGTCTGTGTCGGGCTCGCCACCATCGGCACCCCGGCGGCGCTCGGGCTGCCCTGGTGGTCCCCGATCGTGGTCGGCGGCGCCGTCGCCACCGTCTACGGGGTGACCGCGGTCGTCGCCGCCGATCCCCGGGCCGGGCTGGCCCGGGCGACCGTCGCCGCCGCGGTCGCCGTACACGCCGTGGGGGCGAGCCTGGTCCGGCCGTGGACCACCGCGATCGCCCTGGGCGTCGTCGCCCTGATCGGTGTCGTCGTCGCCACCCTCGCCCGGGTGGTCGGCACCCTGTCCGGTCCGGCCGAGGAGGCCGAGTCCTGGACGCTGCCGCCACAGACCGCCCAGATCGGCGGGCTCGCCGCCGGTGGCGCCCTGTTCGCGCTCGCCGGCTCGCTCGCCGCGCTCGCCGCCTCACTGCACTGGTCCGCCGAGATCGTCGTCCTCGCCAACCTCGGCGCGGCGAGCCTCGGGGTGGCGGTGGTGGCGCTGGTCCGCCGACAGGTGCCGCAGTACCTGCCGTACGCCACCATCGGCATCGTCGGCGGCGCGACGGCGACCGCGATCGCGGCCCTGCTCGCCGGGCTGCCCTGGGGCGTGTACGCCGCCGCGGCCGTCCTGCTCGGCGTACTCGCCGAACTGGTCCGGGCGGTCACTCCGGCGCCGACGCCGCTCCGTGAGCCGATCCGGCGCTGGTCGGTGATGCTCGGCGGGGCGTTGCGCCGGCTGCCCGAGCCGGCCCGTACCGGCCGTTGGTCGGTCAGTCCCGCCGTCGGGGCGATGCTCGCCGCCACCCTGCCGACCGCGCTGGCCGTCGCCGCGCTCGCCCCGGCCCTGGTCACGGCGTTGGTCGAGCCGTACCAGACCCTCAACCACATCTGGGACGGTCCGCCGGCCTCGCTCGTCGACACCCGCAGCGATGTCGTCGACGGTGGCAGCAACGTCCTGGCGGCGCTGCTGCTGACCATCGCAGCCGGGCTGGCCGCGACCGGGTTCAGCGGGGGCCGGCCGGCCCGGGCGATTCCGGTGGTGCTGCCCGGGGCGGCGATCACGCTGCTCATCACCCCGATCTCGCTCGGCCTGGGCTGGCCGCACAGCACGATGGCCGCGCTCGCGGTCTTCACCCTGGCGATGCTCGGACTGGCGCTGACCCCGCCGCCGCCGGACGCCGAGGTGGCCCGCTCGCTGCGACTCACCCGGATCCTGGTCTTCGGGATCGGGATGGCGGCCGGCGGTGCCGGACTGGCCGGCGCGCTGGCGACCCGGCAACTGACCCTGTTCACCCTGGGCGCGGCGGTGGGCGTCGGTGCGGTCGCCGCGCTGGGCGGTCGGACCCAGAACGCCCGCATCCTCGGCTGGCTCTTCGCCTCCGTGATGGCGCAGACCTTCGTCTTCACCACCGGACTGGTGTTCGGCCTCGACCCGGCGTGGTCCGCGTTCGGGGTACTGGCGGTCGGCGCGGTCCTGCTGCTGGTCGCGGCGATGCTGCCCCGGCTGCGCCGCCCCGAGGCGATGCGCGAGGCGAACACCGTGGAGTGGAGCGGCTACGGGGCCGCGCTCATCGCCGCCGCGCTGGCGTACGACTCGCCCCGGCACATCGCCGCGCTGCTCGCCGCCTGGGGCGCGGTGCTCGGGATGGCGGCCGTACGGCCGTACCGGAACCCGACCGAGCGGCGCACCCTGTTCTGGTCGGCGGTCGGCTGCGAGATCGTCGCCTGGTGGCTGCTGATGGCGCTGGCCGACGTCGCCCTGCCGGAGGCGTACACGCTGCCGTTCGCAGCACTCGCGCTGCTGGTCGGCCTGCTGGAACTCCGGCACCGCTCGGACCTGAGCAGTTGGGTGGCGTACGGCCCGGCGCTGGTGGCGGCGTTCCTGCCGACGATGGTGATCGTGATGGCCGGCAACGACAGCGCGGTGCGTCAGGTGCTGCTGCTGCTCGGCGGGGTGGCGACGCTGATCTTCGGCTCCAACCGCCGGCAGCAGGCTCCGGTGATCATCGGTGCGGTCGTCACGGCACTCGCCGCGCTGCGGGCGCTGTTCACCTTCGGCCCGTGGCTGGTGCTGATCCCGGTCGGTCTGCTGCTGCTGGCGTTCGGCGCGAGCAACGAGAACCGCCGCCGTACCCAGGAGCGCTTCCGCGCCGTACGCGGCATGCGCTGAGGTGTCAGCAAGGCGCTGACGTGTTAGGAAGGGCCCCTTCTTCTACAAAAAGCGATAAGAAGGGGCCCTTCCTTACACCTGTTCCTGCAGTGCGGCGTCCTTCCGAGCGACCAGTTCCTCCAGCTCGGCCTGGTACGCCGACATCCGGTTCCGGAGCGTCTCGTCGGAGGCGGCGAGGATCCGCACCGCGAGCAGGCCGGCGTTGCGTCCGTTGCCGATCGAGACGGTCGCCACCGGGACGCCGGCCGGCATCTGCACGATCGAGAGCAGCGAGTCCAGGCCGTCGAGGTGCTTGAGGGCCACCGGAACGCCGATCACCGGCAGCGGGGTGGCCGCCGCGACCATGCCCGGCAGGGCCGCGGCACCGCCCGCACCAGCGATGATCACCCGGATGCCCCGATCGGCGGCGGTCTTCGCGTAGTCGATCATCTTGACCGGGGTGCGGTGCGCGGAGATGACACCTACCTCGTACCCGATCTCGAACTCGGCCAGGGCCTCGGCGGCAGCGCGCATCGTGGGCCAGTCCGAGTCACTCCCCATGATCACGCCGACCGTGGGTGCCACCTGCGTCACGCCTGTCCCTCCCGTAGCCACCACGCCGCCCGGACCGCCCGGGCGCGTACCTTCTCCAGGTCGTCGCCGAGCACCGTGACGTGCCCGACCTTCCGGCCCGGCCGGATCTGCTTGCCGTAGAGGTGGACCTTGACCCCCGGGTCCTCGGCGAAGAGGTGGTGCAGCCGTTCGTCGATCGACATGCCGCCGTCCGGACCGCCGAGCACGTTCGCCATCACCACCACCGGAGCGGTCAGCGCGGTGTCCCCCATCGGGTAGTCGAGGACCGCCCGCAGGTGCTGCTCGAACTGGGAGGTACGGGCGCCCTCGATCGTCCAGTGCCCCGAGTTGTGCGGTCGCATCGCCAGCTCGTTGACCACCAGGGCCGGCTCGCCGTCGGCGCCGATCACCTCGAACAGCTCCACTGCGAGCAGTCCGACCACGCCGAGCGAGGTGGCCAGGTCGATCGCGAGCTGCTGGGCCCGCAGCGCCACCTCCTCCGGCAGCCTCGGTGCCGGCGCCAGCACCTCCACACAGATCCCGTCCCGCTGCACGGTCTCCACCACCGGGTACGCCGCGACCTGGCCGAACGGCGAACGCGCGACCTGTACGGCCAGCTCACGACGCAGCGCGACCCGTTCCTCGGCGATCAGCTCGGTGCCGGCGGCGCGCAGGGTGCCGACCAGTTCGGCCGCCTCGGTCGGGCCCGAGACGACCCAGACGCCCCGGCCGTCGTACCCGCCCCGGGTCGCCTTGAGAATCACCGGCCAGCCCAGCTCGGTACCGAATTCGAGCAGCTCGTCCGGTTCGGTCACCGGGCGCCAGCGCGGAACCGGGGCGCCGAGTTCGGTCAGCCGCTCCCGCATCGCCCGCTTGTCCTGGGCGAAGAGCAGCGCCTCGGCCGGCGGATAGACCGCGACACCGTCCGCCGCCAGGGCCCGGATGTGCTCGGTCGGCACGTGCTCGTGGTCGAAGGTGACCACGTCACAGCCGGCCGAGAACTCCCGCAGCGCGGCGAGATCGGTGTGCTGGCCGTACCGGACGTCGGAGGCGACCAGCGCGGCACCGTCGGAGGGATCGAGCGCGAGAACGCGGAGCGACTGGCCGAGGGCGATCGCGGCCTGGTGGGTCATCCGGGCCAGTTGGCCGCCGCCCACCATGCCGACAACGGGCAGACCCGTGCGGGAATCCATAGCGGGCGCAAGCCTAACCTCCGCCGGCCCCGAGCTGCGCCAGCAGGTCGTCCGGGCTGGTCACCGGCCGGTCGCAGACGAACCCCCGGCAGACGTACGCGGTGGGAACGCCGCCGACCATCGGGCGGTCGGCGAGCAGGGGTACGCCGGACTGCCCCGGACTGCCGGCCACCACCACCGCGCCCGGTGGGGCGTTCCGGTGTGCCACCGCGAGCAGCGGGTCACCGGCCGGCTCGGCGGTGACCACCGCGATCTCGTACGGCCCGGAGAGCAGCGCCTCGCCCACCGCGGCGGCGTACCCGGTGAACCGGGCGTGCCGGGCGACGATCGGCACCACCGTGCCGAGTGCGGTCTCGGCGGCCTTGCGGTAGCTCGGCTCCCCGGTCAGCGCGGAGTACGTCACCAGCGCCGCGACCACCGCCGACAACCCGGACGGGGTGGCGTTGTCGGTCGGGTCGGCCGGTCGGCTGATCAACTCCTCGGCGTCGTCGGCGGTGTCGTAGAACCCGCCCTGGCCGGTGCCGAACCGGGCCAGCGCGGTGTCCAGCAGACCACCCGCGAGCCGCAGCCAGCGCCCGTCCCCGGTGAGCTGGTGTACGGCGCAGAACGCCTCGGCGACGCAGCCGTAGTCCTCCAGCACCCCCGCCGGCTCCCCGACCTGACCGTCCCGGGAGACCCGGCGCAGCCGCCCGTCGACGACATGCCGGTCGGCCAGCACCTCGGCGATGGTGACCGCCGTGGCGGCGGTGACCGGGTCGGCGGTGAGGGTTGCGTACTCGACCAGGGCGGTGACGGCCAGGCCGTTCCAGGCGGCGACGACCTTGTCGTCCCGGGCCGGCTGCGGTCGTCGGTCCCGCGCCTCGCGGAGCGCGAGCCGGACCCGCTGCCAGCGCTCCCGGATCTCCGGGTCGGCGTCGTCGATGTCCCGGGCCAGCCGCAGCACGCTCATGCCGTGTTCGAAGGTTCCGGTGGCGGTGACGTTGAACAGGTCGGCGGCCCAGGGGCCGTCATCGGGGCCGAGCGCCTCGACGAGCTGCGTCGGGGTCCAGGCGTAGGTGGCGCCCTCGACGCCCTCGGTGTCCGCGTCCAGCGCCGAGGCCAGGCCACCGGCGGAGGTGCCCAGGTCGTCCAGGAGGAAGGCGACGGTCTCGGCGGCGACCCGGCCGGCCAGCTCGTCGCCGGTCAGCCGCCAGAGCTGGGTGTAGACCCGGAGCAGCAGCGCGTTGTCGTAGAGCATCTTCTCGAAGTGCGGCACCGTCCAGTGGGCGTCCACCGAGTAGCGAGCGAAGCCGCCGGCGAGCTGGTCGTAGAGGCCACCCCGGGCCATCGCCTCGCAGCTGTGCCGGACGATCTCCAGGTCCCGGGCCGAACCGGTGCGCTGGTGGTGCCGGAGCAGGAAGAGCAGGTTCATGTGCGGGGGAAACTTCGGCGCACCGCCGAAGCCGCCGTTCACCTCGTCGTACTCCTGGCCGAGCTGGTCCGCGGCGGCGTCCAGTACGTCGGCGGTCAGCGGTGCGGTCGCGCCGCCGACGGCCTGGGCCCCGGCGAGCGCCTCCACCACGGCGGCGCCCTGGCGCAGCACCGCCTCCCGCTGCCCGGTCCAGGCTTCGGTGACCGACTGGAGCAGCTGGGTGAAGTTCTGCTTCGGAAAGTAGGTGCCGCAGAAGAACGGGGTGCCGTCCGGAGCCGCGAAGACCGTCATCGGCCAGCCACCCTGGCCGGTCATCGCCTGGGTGGCGGTCATGTAGACGGCGTCGACGTCCGGCCGCTCCTCACGGTCCACCTTGATCGCGACGAAGTTGTCGTTCACCAGCTGGCCGACGGCCACGTCCTCGAACGACTCGTGGGCCATCACGTGACACCAGTGGCAGGCCGCGTAGCCGACCGAGATCAGCACCGGTACGTCCCGACGGCGCGCCTCGGCGAACGCCTCGGCCGACCAGGGCCACCAGTCGACCGGATTGTCGGCGTGCTGGAGCAGGTACGGGCTGGTCGCACTGGCCAGTCGATTCACCCGACGACCATAACCTCCCCGACCCGCCACCGCCGGTACGACGGCGGCACAGTCCGGGGCGCCCCGCTACCGGCCAGCTGCCGGTGGACGCCTGCTTCATCGTCCGGCGGAGTCGTCAGGAGGCGCCGTCGGCCCGGAGCGGGAAGATCCGGACCTGCGCGGAGTCGAGCAGTGACCGGAGCACAGCGACGATCTTGTCCGAGGGCATCGGCCGGAAGAAGTGGTAACCCTGCGCGGCCGTACAGCCCAGCTCGGCGAGCGCGGCCCGCTGGTCGGCGGTCTCCACCCCCTCGGCGACCACCCGCAGACCCAACTCGCGTCCGAGGTCCACGGTGGTACGCACGATGGCCGCCGCCTCCGGCGAATCCGCCATCCGCATCACGAACGACCGGTCGACCTTGAGTTCGTCGACCGAGATCCGGGTCAGGAAGGTCAGCGACGAGAAGCCGGTGCCGAAGTCGTCGACGGCGCGTTGCACGCCCATCGCGCGCAGCGCGGAGAGCACCTCGTCGATGACCTCCAGCTCGCTCATCACCACCGTCTCGGTGATCTCCAGGACGAGCCGGCGGGCCGGTACCTGGTGCCGGCGCAGCGACTCGGCCACCTCGGCCGGCAGTCGCGGATCGAGCAGGCTACGGGCCGAGAGGTTGATCGAGATCGGTACGTCGAGACCATGTCGCGCCCAGTCGGCGGCAACCCCGAGGGCCTTGTCGACGACGTACCGGGTGAACGCGCCGAGCAGTTCGCTGCCCTCGATCGTCCGGACGAAGTCGACCGGATTCAGCCGGCCCCGGCGGGGATGCCGCCAACGGATCAACGCCTCCACCCCGGTCGGCTCCCCGGTGCAGAGGTCGACCGCCGGTTGGAGGGCCAGTTCGAGCTGGTCGTCGACGTCGAGCGCCTCCCGCAGCTCGGCGAGCAGGGCGAGCTTGTCGGTGCTGGCCGCGTCCCGGGCGCTGTCGTACGACGCCACGCTGCCGCCGCCCTGCTTCGCCTGGTACATCGCGATGTCGGCCCGGCGCAGCAACTCCGTCATGTCGGCCGTACCGGCGCCGGCCACCACCACTCCGACCGACACCTCGACCGACATCCGTACCCCGGCCACCTCGATCGGGGTGGCGAGCAGTTCGACGATCTCGCGGGCCCGCCGCAGCACGTTCGGCATCGGGGAGCGCTCGGCTCCGGTACCCGGCTCGGACAGCACGGCGGGCGACGGGATCAGCAGGGCGAACTCGTCGCCACCGAGCCGGCCGAGCAACTCGCCCGGCCGGACCAGGATGTCCAACCGGTCCGCCGTCGCCTGGAGCAGCTCGTCACCGGCCGCGTGCCCGAGGGTGTCGTTCACCTCTTTGAAGTGGTTGATGTCGAGCAGCAGCAGCGCCACCGGATGGTCGTGGCCGAGCTGGTGCAGCGCGACGTCGCCCTTGCTCAGCAACGCCGCCCGGTTGATCAGGTTGGTCAGCGCGTCGTGCACCGCCTCGTACGACGATCGCGCCGTCACCAGCCGCAGCTCGCGGTGCGTCGCCGCGTCGTGCAGCGCGGCCGCCAGCGCGTCGCCGAAGGCCGACAGGGCGTCATGTTCGCGCTGCTGGGGAGGTATCGCCCGGGGCAGCCGGACCCGCAACTCGCCAACCTGGACGGTGCCGACCATCAGCGAACGGACCAGCTCCTGGTCGGTCCGTTCGCCGGACTCGGGCCGATCGGTCCCGATCAGGTCGCGGTGTACCACCGGCCGACCCGGCTCGCCCCGGTAGCGCCGCCACCGGCCGTCGCCGCGCGGCACGTCCACCTCGACCCGCTCCGCCCCGAACAGGGACAGCGGGCCGGTCACCCCGGCCGTCGCGACCCCGTGCTCGTCCAGCTGGTTGAGCGCGCCGGTGGCCTCGGCAAGGGCCCGCCAGGCGCGGCGCTCGTCGTCGGCCCGCAACCGATGGCTGTACGTCTGTTGCAGCAGCCACAACACCGGCGGCAGGAGCAGCAGCCAGCGTAGGTCGTGCTCGACCACGGCCACGACGGCCAGCCCGACGAGCACGTTGCCGACGAACATCAGCAACTTGCCCTGGAGTGCCCGCAGCAACGCCGGGCCGAGCGGCACCGCGTGCTTGAGCGAGAGGGTGAGCCCGGCGACTCCGGTGGTGGTCAGCAGGTAGGTCAGCGATCCGGTGGCCAGCGCGGCGATCAGTTGTGGCGTCAGTGCGGTGCCGACCGGCGCGCTCAGCACGTCCGTGGCGGAGGCACCCAGCGCGACGAGCGCACCCAGGGTGGCGGCGGTGGCCAACGCCACGCCGGTCGCCAGCGCGGCGGTGGTGTGTACGACGTCGAGCGCGGACCGCTGGTCGACGAAGATGGTCATCAGGGCCCAGGCCAACCCCGCACCGACGAGGGCGGCGGCCGGCAGCCAACCGGGCGGCACCAGGGCCAGGCCGATGATGAAGGCCGCCTCGCCCCAGGTGACACTGACTATGCCGGCGCCGACCCGGAACCTGAGCCGGAAGAGCTGCGCGACCGCCACCACCGCAGTGGCGATGCCGAGTCGGGCCAGGGGCGGCAGCGGGTCGTCAGCCGGCAGTTCCGTGGTGATCAGGAACCCGGACGCGGCGCTGCCCAACGCGAGCGCCAGCGCGGTGAAGGTGAGCACGCGGACCCGGCGAGGTGCCGCCGTGACGCCGACCAGATCGCGGAGACGTTCCAGCCGGCGACCCGAGATCACGGATCGCCGCCGTTCGTCAGCCGCCGTTGCGCGACGTGTCCGGCCCGCGGATGGCGTTGGGCGTCGGGTCTGGTAATCATTCGGCGCCCCCTTCCGCGCACGGTGCGGGGACTTTTGGTCCCCCGGCGGAAGGCTAAGCCAATCCGATTCGGCGCAACAGAGGGCGCCGGGTCGGATTAGCGTGAATCATGGCGCGGAAGGGCTGTTCCGATCCAGCTGAGGGGTATTGGGAGCGCTTCCATCAGATTCCTCCGGCCCGGCCGCCCCGTCGGGCTCGGAACCGGTCGGATCCGCCTCGTCCGCCTCGTCGGCCCGCTGCTCCGGAAACCGGTCGGGCAGCCGGCGCAGCCGGGCGTTCATGTTGCGGATCAGCAGCACGGTGACGATGGCCAGCACAGTGATCATGAAGAGGCCCATCGGCCCCGCCAGGCCACCGGTCCGGGTGTCACCGAAGTTGTTCTCCGCGAGCACCTGTGCGGCGGTCAGCATGGCAGGAATCCTCCGATGTGCGGTCTGTCCACTCCCTTACGGTACGCCTGTCACCAGTCAGCGGGCATGCATGGTCTCGCGTACCCCGGCGAACAGGTCGGACTCGGGCATCGGGCTGTCGACCACCGAACGGGCCAGCTCGAAATCCTCGGTCGGCCAGGCCTGCCGCTGCAACTCCATCGGGACGTGGAACCAGAAGCCGTCCGGATCGACCTGGGTCGCGTGCGCCCGCAGCGCGTCGTCGCGGACCGGGAAGTAGGAGGAGCACTCGACCCGGGTGGTGATCCGGGGACCCTTGTCGACCCGACCCTCCCAGCGCTCCAGCCACTCCGCGTACGGCGACTCCTTGCCGAGCGCCAACATGCCCTCGTGCAGCGCGGTGATCTTGGCCTTGGAGAAACCGATGTCGTAGTAGAGCTTCAACGGCTGCCACGGGGTGCCCAGCTCGGGAAAGCGCTCGGGGTCACCCGCCGCGTCGAACGCCGCCACGCTGACCTTGTGGCACATGATGTGGTCGGGGTGCGGGTAGCCACCCTCCTCGTCGTACGTGGTCACCACATGCGGCCGGAACTCGCGCATCAGCCGGACCAGCGGACCGGCCGCCACCTCCACGTCCTGCAGCCCGAAACATCCCTCGGGCAACGGCGGCAGCGGATCCCCCTCGGGCAGCCCCGAGTCGACGAATCCCAGCCAGGCCTGATCGACGCCGAGGATGGCCCGCGCCGAGTCCATCTCCGCCCGGCGGATCTCGGCGATGTTGGCCCAGACGTCCGGCCGGTCGAGTTTCGGATTGAGGACGCTGCCCCGCTCGCCGCCCGTACACGTGACGACAAGGACCTGCACGCCTTCGGCGACGTATTTCGCCATGGTCGCCGCGCCCTTGCTCGACTCGTCGTCGGGATGGGCGTGGACGGCCATCAGACGTAGCTGCTCTGCCAACTCCGGTGTGCTCCCTCGTCGCGCCTGGCCGGACCGGCTCGACCTGGCGAACCGTCCGACCCTCTCGCCGACCCGCCGTCAGGTCGGCCGTTTTGGCCTTCTGAACGACCTGCCACACTCGGCCCGGCCGTCAACTGAGAAGATGGACTTACCCATTCTTGCCGATGCCACCGACATCAGTCCCAGGAGATCGCCGCCGGTGCCCGAGACGCCCGCCACATTCGCACCTGCCGCCCCGGTGTTCCCACCCGGCCGGTACGGCCACCGACGCGCGCCCCGACGGCGCCGACCCTGGGTCGCGGGCCTGCTGGTGGTCGCCCTGCTGGCGGTGATGGGCGCGGTCTCGTACCGGCTCTACCGGCAGTACGGCGACCCCAACTACGACGCCCAGGTGATCACCTACACCGAGATCACCGAGTCGCAGCTGGTACTCGACTTCCGGGTGACCGTACCGGCCGGCGGCTCGGCGATCTGTGTGGTCCGGGCCCGCTCCCGGGACGGCGCCGAGGTGGCCCGCGAGGAGTTGCGGGTGACCGCCGAGCCCGGACAGCGGCACCTGACCGCCCGGCACCGGCTCGTCACCACCGGCCGGGCGATCCTGGGCGAGGTCGTCCGCTGCCGACCCACCAGCTGAACCAGCCGGTAAGGAAGGGCCCCTTCTTATCGCTTTCTGTAGAAGAAGGGCCCCTTACTAACACCCCCACCGACGCGCCGACGCGCAAAGTTGCGCTCCGGGCACGGGGTGGCGATAAATCACGTGGCGTCCGGTGTGTAGCGCACTGGTAACTTGGTAATTCGTCCCTGTCCGCGCACGACTACCCGAGGAGATCGTCTGTGTCCACGACCGACCGCGCGGCGGCCACCTGGCTGTCCCAGGAGGCCTACGACCGGCTGCAGGCGGAGCTCAACGAGCTGATCGCCGGCCGAACTGCGATCGCCGCGGAGATCAACGCCCGGCGCGAAGAGGGTGACCTCAGGGAGAACGGCGGTTACCACGCCGCCCGGGAGGAACAGGGCAAGCAGGAGTTCCGGATCCGCCAACTCCAGGAGCTGCTCCGTACCGCCCAGGTGGGCGAGGCACCCAGCGCGGACGTGGTGGCACCGGGCTGCGTCGTCACGATCCACTTCGACGACGACACCGACGACACCGAGACCTTCCTGCTCGGCTCGCGGGAGATCGCGGCGACCACCGACCTGACCGTCTACAGCCCCGCGTCAGCCCTCGGCAAGTCGATCCTCGGCTCCCGCCCCGGCCAGACCGTCACCTACACGGCGCCCAGCGGCGCCGAAATCAAGGTCACGGTGGTCCGGTTCGAGCCGTACGGCGCCTGAGCCGGCCGGCGCCCGGAGCGCCCGCCTCGCGGCCGGAGGGCCGGCTGGCGAGCGCAGCCCAGGGAGCAGCACGACCGACCCGACGTTGAGGTCCCAGCCGGCTCAGCCCGGCTGGGCGACGTCCACCTGGTAGCCGCTGCCCCGCAGTGCGCTGATCAGCCGGTCGGAGTGCTCCGGGCCACGCGTCTCCACCGAGAGCGCCACCTCCACCTCGCCGAGCCGCAGGTGCGGGTTCTGCCGCTGGTGCACCACGTCGACCACGTTGCCCCGGTACTCGCCGATCAGGCCCAGCAGCGACGCCAACTGCCCGGGCCGGTCCGCGCAGCGGACACTGATCCGGAGGAACCGGCCCGCCGACGCCAGGCCGTGCTCGATGACCCGCAGCATCAGCAGCGGATCGATGTTGCCGCCGGAGAGCACCGCCACCACCGGCGCCTCCACCTGGACCGCACCGGCCAGCAACGCCGCCACGCCGGCCGCCCCGGCCGGTTCCACCACCTGCTTGCCCCGTTCGAGCAGCATCAGCAGGGCCCGTGAGATGTCGTCGTCCGAGACGGTCACGACCTCGTCGACCAGCTTGCTCACGTGCGCGAAGGTGAGTTCACCGGGGCGGCCAACCGCGATCCCGTCGGCGATGGTGGCGAACGCGGACAGCCGGACCGGCTCGCCCGCCAGCAACGAGGGTGGGAACGCCGCCGCGCCGGCGGCCTGCACCCCGATCACCCGTACGTCCGGCCGGAGCGCCTTCGCGGCCACCGCGATCCCGGAGATCAGGCCACCGCCACCGACCCCGGCCACGATCGTGCGTACCTCCGGGCACTGTTCCAGGATCTCCAGCGCCACCGTGCCCTGCCCGGCGATCACGTCCGGATGGTCGAACGGGTGGATGAAGACCGCTCCGGTACGGGTGGCGAAGTCCTCCGCCGCGACCAGGGACTCGTCGACGGTGTTGCCGACCAGTTCCACCCGGGCGCCGTACCCCTTGGTGGCCGCCACCTTCGGCAGTGGCGCACCCACCGGCATGAAGACCGTCGCGGTGGTGCCCAGCAGCCCGGCGGCGAGCGCCACGCCCTGGGCGTGGTTGCCGGCGCTCGCCGCCACCACCCCCCGGTCCCGCTCCTGTACCGAGAGCCGGGCGATCCGCACGTACGCGCCCCGCACCTTGTACGAACCGGCCCGCTGAACATGCTCGCCCTTGAGCCAGACCTCGCCGCCCAGCGCGGCGGAGAGCGGCCGGGACGGCTCCAGCGGAGTGATCCGGACAACCCCGGCGAGCAGTTCGCGGGCGGCGTTGACCTCGGCGAGTCCGACCAGCTCCGTCATGCCCAGATCGTCGCATCCCGCCCCGGACGCCCGACCGGCGGCAGCGCGCGGTGGTGCCCGAGGTCACCGGCCGGCGCGTTCCGTTGATGTTGTCGCCGTGGCCTACCGTCGTCCGCGTCACCCTCCCGATGCCCGTGTCGCTCTCCCACGCCCGTGCCGGAGGGTGGGTGGCTCGTCGACCACGAACGGAAAGTGGGGACATGTCTGCCGATCCCGGAGTTGACCCGCTGCCCTCGCCCAATGCCGATCGTCAGCCGCCCGGGACGTCCGAGCCGGTTGAGCCGCCCGAGCCGCCCGAGCCGGTTGAGCCGGTTGAGCCGGTTGAGCCGGTTGAGCCACTGACCGGAACCGAGCTGAGGCAGCTTCGTCGCGCGGAGACCACCAGCCGGCTCCTGACCCACGCCAGGTGGCTCGTCCCGGCCGGCGGCCTGACCCTGGCGGTCATTGTCACGGTCACCGCCCCCGTCGTGCCGTGTACGCCGGCCGCGCCGTGTGGGCCGGACCCGCTCAGCAACCTGGTGTTCGGGCTGCTCTGGACCGCACCGCTGCTGGGCCTCGTGCACCTCTGGTCCGCCACCGTCTGGGCTGCCGTGCTGTCGACCTTGATGATCTCGTACGACGTCAGCGAGCCCGGGAACCTGCCGCTCTGGGTCAACCTGCTGCTGGTGGCGTACCCGATCGGGTGTGGGCTGCTCGCGGCCCGGATGCCGACCGGCCGCAGTGCGGTGGTCCGGGAGTGGCAGGGACGGACGGCGCGGTCGACTCTCCCGGCTCCGATCCGCCTGCCGTGGCCGTCGCTCGCCCCGCTGGTGGTGGCGGTCGTCCTGATCGTCGCCGGCCTGCTGCTGACCGGCTGGAGCGTGCACCGTCAGGCCCTGGCCGACGATCAGCAACGGGCGGCCGAGATCGTCCCCGCGACCGTTCGGTCCCATCCGGCCCCGGACGCGCTCGAACTCGGGTTCACCGACGGCCGCCCCGAAATGACCCTGCAGGTCTTCGACGCCACCGACTATCCGGTCGGCTCGACGGTGTCGATCGCGCTCGACGACGCCGGCCTCCGGCAGCTCCTGAGCGAACCCTACGACGCGACCCCGTGGCTGGCCCTCGCCTCGTTGCTCGGCGTACTCGGGATCGGCTTCGGCGCTCGGGGCGCCGCGCGGCTGGTCGCCTGGCGCCGGTTCTTCCGGCACCCCCAGCCGACCACCGCGGTACGCGTCCGCCGGACCCGCCGACAGGTGTACGTCTACCCGGGCCTGGGCGCCCCGACCTGGCCACTCGCCACGATCAAGGTCCGGGATGACGCCCCCGGAAGGCCCCACCCCGCCGAGCCGGAACCGGCGCTGCTCTACGGCACGCCGGTGTCCGGACAGTGGTGCACCGTGGTCATGGGCGGGGTGGCCCTCTCACCGAGCCGCCCGCTGCGCGGCTTCACAGCCGCCGGACGAGAAGCGGAGGGTGGCCGCCGCCCCGCGATCAGCCTCTTCGCGGCAGCCCCGACGCCGGCTCAACCCGCGAACGCCCAGACGCCGGACCAGTTCCCGGCAGCCCGGACGCCGGACCAACCCGCGAACGCCCAGACGCCGGACCAGTTCCCGGCGGCCCAGACGCCGGACCAACTCGCGGCAGCCCGGACGCCGTCCCGGAGAGTCCGACCGGTCGACTGGCCGACGCTGAGTCCGCTGGGAATCGCGCTGTTCGTGGTGTTGCTGCTCAGCGGCATAGTCGCCGGCATTCAGCTCCGTACGGAGTTCCTGACCGCGCTCGCCGACGCCGTCTGCTCGGCCGACGGCTGCGCTCCGGTCGCCATGGCCGCCGCCGGCTGGGCCGTCGGCGGGCTTCCTCTGCTGCTCGTCGGCGCGGTCTTCGCTCTCCTCGGACCCACCCGGCTCACCCTGGGCACGGCGGCCCTCGCATTGTCGATAATGACCTTCGGCATCAGCGTGATGTTCACGGGCGACGGCGAGACGCCACTGCGGGAGCTGGACCCCGACTTCGCACTGTTCGGCCCGGGATTCGCGGCCACGATGGGAGGGCTGCTGCTCGGCGCCCTGCTCGGACGGGCCCTTCCCGAGCATCTCAGGCCGCACCGCTGGGCTCGTCCCAGCCCCGCCCCGGACGGCGCAGCCGACGCCGGCACCTGGTTCGACTGGGTCCGCAGGAGCAAACTGCTGCCGCTGCTCCTGATGGCCGCGCTACAACTCCCCGCCCTACTCGTCGCGCTGATCTGGGCAGCCGGGTGATCCGGACGGCCGCGCCCCGGCCCGGATCACCAGCGTGATCGGTTCGGTGGGGCGCGGCCGACGGATCAGCTTGCCGGAGTCGGCACCTTGGGCCAGCCGGGTGCGTGGCGTCGCCACGGCGCCGTCAGCTCGAACTGTCCGGCCACCCCGAGCAGCAGCAGTTCCGACCCGGGTGGGCCGACCAGTTGCACCCCGACCGGCAGGCCGTCCGGACGCAGCCCGACCGGGACCACCAGCGACGGCAGCCCGGCGATGTTCCACGGCGCGGCGTACGGGGCGTACCGGATGCAGGTCAGCAGGTTGGACTGCCAGGACCGACCGGCCCAGCCCAGCGCTGCCGGCGGGGCGCTGGCCAGTGCGGGGGTGAGCAGCAGGTCCACCGAGTGGTCGCTGAAGAAGCCGATCGACCGCTCCCGCCACGCCGTCCGGTCCTTCTCCTGGACCAGCCCCCGCCGCTCCGCCCAGCCGCCCAACGCCGCGTGCCGCCGGGTACGCCGTTGCAGTGTCCCCGGGTCCAGCCCGGCCGCCGCCACCTCCGTGGCCGCCGACGCGAGCCAGGTCGCGACGCCGCGCAGGCCGAGCGAGGTCGGGTAGACCGGGTCGACCGAGACCGCGTCGTGTCCGGCCGCCGCGAGCAGTCGGGAACCGGCCGCCACCGCGTCCCGGTTCGCCTGGTCGGGGCGGACGCCGGAGACCGGCGAACGCAGCGACACGGCGACCCGCAGCCGCTCCGGCGGCACCAGCTTGTCCGGGCGACGGCCGGCGAGTACGGCGAAGCCGACGGCGGCGTCGGCCACGGTGGTGGCCAGGATGCCGTGCTCGGTCAGTCCGTACCAGTCGTTCGCGCCGAGTTGGCAGGGCACCACGCCCCGGCCGGGCTTGAGTCCGACCAGCCCGCAGCAGGCGGCCGGGATCCGGATCGAGCCGAGGCCGTCGTTGCACTGTGCGATCGGCACCATTCCCGAGGCCACCGCGGCGGCGGCACCGCCCGACGATCCACCCGGGGTGCGATCGGTACGCCACGGGTTGCGGGTCACCGCCGTCTCGTCGTCGGTGAACGCGAACAGCCCCAGCTCGGGCATCCGGGTCACGCCGACGATGATCGCGCCCGCGCCGCGCAGCCGCCGGACCACCTCGTGGTCGTCCTCGGCGACCGGGCTACGGGCGGCCTCCGACCCGTTCCAGGTCGGCAGCCCGGCCACGGCGGTGTTCTCCTTGACCGCGATCGGCACCCCGGCCAGCGGAAGGTTGGCCAGGTCGTCCTGCTCGTCGACCTTCTCCGCCTCGACGATCGACTCGCCACCCCGCACCACCCGGAACGCCGACAGTTCGCGGTCCGTCCGGTCGACGTGGTCGAGGTGATCAGCTACCACCTGGGTGGCGGAGGCGTCACCACGGCGGACCGCCCGGGCGATCTGCTTCGCGGTCGCGCCCACCCAGGTCGGCATGATGTCCTGCACGGCCACCTCCCCATCGGCTTGTCCGCAGGGCTGTCCAGGCGGGCGGGGCGGTCCCACCCTGCGCGTCGGCCCGGACGCGCCGCGCCATCGGCGCGGCCCGTCCGGTACGCACGTCCGAACAGCGGTCAGCCGAGCGCCTGCTCCAGATCTGCGAGTAGGTCGTCGGCGGTCTCGATGCCGACAGACAGTCGCACGAGATCGGCGGGAACTTCAAGCGCCGAGCCGGCGGCACTTGCATGCGTCATTCGGCCCGGATGTTCGATCAGGGATTCGACCCCACCCAACGACTCGGCGAGAACGAAGAGTTTCGCCCGGTTGCAGATCTGTACCGCCTGCTCAGCCCCGCCAGCGGCGCGGAACGAGATCATTCCGCCGAACCGGCGCATCTGCTTCGCCGCGATTTCGTGCCCCGGATGTTCCGGCAGCCCCGGATAGAGGACCTCGGCGACCGCCCGGTGCCCATTGAGGTAGTCGGCGATCCGCTCGGCGTTGTCGCAGTGCCGGTCCATCCGTACCCCGAGGGTCTTCACGCCGCGCAGGGTCAGCCAGGCGTCGAACGGGCCGTTCACCGCGCCCATGGCGTTCTGGTGGTAACGGAGTTCCTCGCCCAGCCCGCTGCTGGCCGCGACCAGGGCGCCGCCGACCACGTCGGAGTGCCCACCGACGTACTTGGTGGTGGAGTGCACGACCACGTCGGCGCCGAGCGCGATCGGCTGCTGGAGGTACGGCGAGGCGAAGGTGTTGTCGACGACAAGCAGGGCGCCGATGTCCTTCGCCACCGAGGCCAGCCCGGCGATGTCGGCGATCCCGAGCAGCGGGTTGGTCGGCGTCTCCACCCAGATGACCTTGGTCTGGCCCGGCCGGACGGCGGCCCGTACCGCGTCGACGTCGGAGATCCGGGCCGGGGTCCAGGTCAGCCCCCACTGCTGCGCCACCCGGGCGAAGAGCCGGAACGTGCCGCCGTACGCGTCGTCTGGGATCACCACGTGGTCACCAGGCCGGCAGACGGTACGCAGCAGGGTGTCCTCGGCGGCCAGCCCACTGGCGAAGGTGAGCCCGACCGGACCGCCCTCCAGCGCCGCGAGGCACTCCTGCAGGGCGTCCCGGGTGGGATTGGCGGAGCGGCTGTACTCGTACCCCAGCCGGGGTGCGCCGACGGCGTCCTGCGCGTACGTGCTGGTCTGGTATATCGGCGGCACCACGGACCCCGTCCGGGGCTCCGGTTCCTGGCCGGCGTGGATGGCGAGTGTCTCGAACCCGTGACTCATTTGGATGAGGCTAGTCTGCCCTGGTGGCGGGCTGCGTGTTCTGTGGGATCGTGGCGGGTTCGGTGCCGGCGTTCCGGGCGGTCGACTCCCCCGACGGGGTGGCCTTCCTCGACACCCGCCCGGTGTTCAAGGGGCACCTGCTGGTGGTGCCCCGCGAGCACCACGAGGTGCTGGGCGAGCTGCCGGCCGCCGCCCTGCCGGGGTACTTCGGGTTGGTCCAGCGGCTCGCCGTCGCCGTCGAGGCCGGTCTGGACGCCGGCGGCACCTTCGTGGCGATGAACAACCGGGTGTCGCAATCGGTGCCGCACCTGCACACCCACATCGTGCCCCGAACCAAGGGCGACGGCCTGCGCGGCTTCTTCTGGCCCCGGACGAAGTACGCCTCCGACGACGAGGCCCGGTCGTACGCCGACCGGATCGCCGCCGCCCTCGCCGAGGCCTAGCGAGCCTCTACCGCCGAAGGACCGGGGACGGCCCGGACCGGCATCCGGCGGGATTCCGCGTTGTCGAGCGGCTCGGTCTGCTGGCGGCGGTTCCGGGTAAGGATCTGTTGCCGCGCCGCGTTACATCCGGCAGAGGTACGAGAGGAGTTCCACCGTGTTCCTACGGCGAATGAAGGCCGAGCTGCCCACCCCCGACCAGGCGCTGCCCGGCCGGCTGATCGCGATGCCGATCTCCGACCGGCACGAGGTACTCGGCACGCCGCTGAAGGGCCCGTGGCCCGAGGGTGCGCAGGTCGCCGTCTTCGGGATGGGCTGTTTCTGGGGAGCCGAGCGACTGTTCTGGACCCTGCCCGGGGTGATTTCCACCTCGGCGGGCTACGCGGGCGGTTACACCCCGAACGCGACGTACGAAGAGGTCTGTTCCGGCGGGACCGGGCATGCCGAGGTCGTCCAGGTGGTCTACGACCCCTCGAAGATCAGCTATGAGGACCTGCTGAAGGTGTTCTGGGAGAACCACGACCCGACCCAGGGCATGCGGCAGGCCGGCGACGTCGGTACCCAGTACCGGTCGACGATCTACACGACGACCGACGAGCAGTTGGCGACCGCGCAGGCGTCCCGGGACGCGTTCGCTCCGGTGGTGGCGCGGGCCGGCAAGGGCGAGATCACCACGGAGATCGACAAGCTCGGGAAGTACTACTACGCCGAGGACTACCACCAGCAGTACCTGGCGCCGACGAAGAACCCGAACGGCTACTGCACGCACGGGCCCAATGGCATGACCTGCCCGGTCGGGGTGGCCCGCACCGAGGGGTAGCTGCCACCCAGCCGTACCGAGACACGTAGCAGTGCTGCCGCGCCGGGCCTTCCGGCGCGGCGGTTCGCTGTTCCCGCCCAGCGGGAAGTCGCCTTGGTGCCCCTCGCCCGGTCGCGCGGCTGGCAGCTCGTTGAGTGTGCGCAAAAACCGTTGCCGCTGGCGGCCGGGGATGGATAGCGTGGCCGTACACGCGAAGGGAGGTGGTCCGAGCTTTGTATAGCAATGGGACTCGTGAGGTGGCTGTCCGCTAGCCGCTGTCCTTGACAGTTTCGGTGTCCGCCGCAAGCGGGCAGTTGCAAATCGTCGAGACCGTGTGGCAGCGGTGCGGCGAATCCACGACAGCCACCCGACCCCCGGGGCGTCCGGCCATAGTCCAGCCGGCGTCCGCGTGACAATGCTCACGCGGACACCCCGGGGGTCGCCTTTTCCACCGGGAAGGCATCGCACCGGAAGGACCCGCCGTGTCGGTACGGGAACTGACGGTGCTGGGCACGGCCAGTCAGGTGCCGACCCGGCATCGCAACCACAACGGGTACGTGCTGCGCTGGGACCGGGAGGTCATCCTCTTCGACCCCGGCGAGGGTACCCAGCGGCAGATGCTGCTGGCCGGAGTCGCCGCCAGCGACCTGACTCGGATCTGTGTCACCCATTTCCACGGCGACCACTGCCTCGGCCTGCCCGGCGTGATCCAGCGACTCTCCCTCGACCGGGTCGCACATCCGGTCGACGCCCACTTTCCGGCCGGCGACGGCGAGTACTTCGCCCGGCTGCGGCACGCCAGTTCGTTCTACGAGACCGCCGAGCTCCACGAACGCCCGGTACTGGCGGACGGCCAGGCCTTCGAGACCGCCGCCGGCCGGTTGGAGGCACGCCGACTCCGGCATCCGGTCGAGACGTACGGCTATCGGCTGGTGGAGCCGGACGACCGCCGGATGCTGCCGGACCGGCTGGCGGCGTACGGGATTCGTGGGCCCGCCGTCGGAGAGCTGGCCCGGACCGGCCACCTCGACCTGCCCGGAGGTCGCGTGCTGTTGGCCGAGGTGAGCGCGCCGCGCCCCGGCCAGCGGTTCGCCTTCGTGATGGACACCGGTCTCTGCGACGCGGTGTTCGCCCTGGCGGAGCGGGCCGACCTGCTGGTGATCGAGTCGACCTTCCTGACCGAGGACGCCGCGCTCGCCGCCGAGGTCGGCCACCTGACGGCGGCGCAGGCCGGGCGGGTGGCGGCCGAGTCGGGGGTACGTCGACTCGTGCTCACCCACTTTTCCCAGCGCTACGGCCCGGCAACCCGCCCGAAGCCGGTCGCCGGAGCACCGGTTTCCGGCACCGGGCCGGCGGTGGCCGGTACGGTGCCGGCGGCGGCGAGGGCGGCGGTCTCGACAGCGGAGCGTTTCGCCGCCGAGGCCCGGGAGCACTTCGACGGTGAGATCGTGGTGGCCGAGGACCTGATCCGGGTGCCCGTACCGGCTCGGTCGGTCAGCGGGGCAGCGACGCCGCCAGCCGCTTCGGCGCCCTGATCCGCCAGGACTCCGCCAGCAGTTCGCTCAACTCGACGGGATCGATGGTGTCGAGCGCGACCACCACCATCGGGTAGTTGACGTAGTGCGCCGGCACGGTGAAGGTCTGCGGAGCCGCCGTGACCAGCGCCTCCCGCTCGTTCGTGAAGATCGCGATCCGCTCGCCGCCCTCCAGCAGCCGGACGAACAGCTTGCCGCGAATCTTGCAGGTCGGTGTCCCATATGAGGTGCCCTGTTCCACCTCGGGCAGCACCGACACCAGATCACACACTCTGTCCCAGGTGACCATATCGGCCACGTTACTACTATCGACAAGTGACGCTCACCCTGCGCCCGGCGGTCGCCGGTGATCTGATGGCCATCGGAGATCTTCACCACCGTTCGCGGTCGGCGGCCTACCGGGAGTTCATTCCGGCGTACGCGTTGGCCTCGGTCACCGGGGAGATGATGGGCCGGTACTGGACGGAGCGCTGGACGTACGAGCGGGACAGCCATCTGTTGACGGTGGCGGAGCGGGACCGCCGGCTGGTCGGCTTCACCTACCTCGGGCCGCACGACCCGGAGGGGCCCGGCTCGGCCGGCCCGGACGTCGGCGAGTTGAACGCCATCCACCTGGATCCGGCGGAACAGGGGCGCGGCGTGGGTCGGGCGCTGATGGTCGACGCCCTGGCGAAACTGCACGCCCAGGGCTGGCGGCGGGCGGTGCTCTGGGTGCTCGCCGAAAACGCCCATGCCCGGGACTTCTACGTCCGGGGCGGCTGGGTACCGGACGGTGTCGAGCGGGAGGGCGACATCGGCCCGGTGCTGACCCGGCAGATCCGGCACGTCCGCGACCTTCCCTGACAACTCCCGGACCTCCCGCAATCCCACCCGTCCGACCTCCCGGAGTTCGCTGACCTTCCGCCTGTTCGCTCTGCTCGCTTTGTTCGCTCTGCTCGCTTTGTTCGCTCTGCTCGCCTTGTTCGCTGTGGGCGCTCTGTTCGCTGTGGGCGAAGCAGCCACGCCGGCCCGTCGGGCATCGACCGGCCTCGTCGCGGCGTTGTCCGGCACATGAGCACCGAACAACTCGAACCGGAGCGCGCCGAGTCGGCCGCTCTGGACGCGTACTCGCAGGTGGTCACCACCGTGGCGGCGCGGGTGCTGCCGAGCGTGGCGGCGCTGGCCGTACGGAGCCCGCGCGGCGCCGGGGCCGGCTCGGCGGTGACCTTCACCGACGACGGATTCCTGCTCACCAGCGCACACGTGGTGGAGGGCGCCGGCGGCGGCGTCGCGACCTTCGGTGACGGTGCGGAGGCCCGGTTCGACGTCGTCGGCGCCGACCCGCTCTCCGACCTGGCGGTCCTCCGGGTCCGGGCCACCGCCGCCCCGCCGGCCGAACTCGGCGACGCCGACCCGCTCCGGATCGGGCAACTCGTCGTCGCGGTCGGCAACCCGCTCGGGCTCGCCGGTTCGGTCACCGCGGGCGTGGTCTCCGGGCTGGGTCGGTCGCTGCCGGCCCGGGACGGTCGGGTCGTCCGGCTGATCGAGGATGTGATCCAGACCGATGCGGCGCTGAATCCGGGCAACTCCGGCGGCGCCCTCGCCGACTCTGCCGGCCGGGTGGTCGGGATCAACACGGCCGTCGCCGGCTACGGCCTCGGTCTGGCGGTGCCGATCAACTCCACCACCCGTCAGATCATCGGCGACCTGGTCAGCAACGGGCGGGTCCGCCGGGCCTGGCTGGGTGTCGCCGGAGTGCCCGTACCGCTGCCGCCGGCCGTCGCGGAACGGACCGGGCAGCAGCGCGGACTACGGGTGGTCGAGGTGGTTCCGGACAGCCCGGCCGGGATCGCCGGGATCTACCTCGGGGATGTGATCATCTCGGCCGGCGGTCGACAGGTGGCCAACGGGCAGAGTCTCCAGCGGCTCATGCTCGGCCCGGCGATCGGCACCCGACTGCCGATGACCCTGCTCCGCCGGTCCGCGTTCGTCGACGTCATCGCCGTACCCACCGAGCTCGCCCGCTGACGTCCGCTCGTCTCGCCGGACGGTTAGGAAGGGCCCCTTCTTCTACAAAAAACGATAAGAAGGGGCCCTTCCTTACATCTCAGCGGGGGCGGGCGCCGAGGTGGGCGAGGAGGTCCTGGCGGGTGAGGACGCCCTTCGGCTTGCCGTCCACCAGGACGAGGGCGGCGTCGGACTTCTCCAACAGGCCGACCGCCTCGCTCACCGGCTGGCCGCCGCCGATCATCGGCAGCGGCGGGCCCATGTGTCGCTCGATGGTGTCGTGCAGTTCGGCCTCGCCGGTGAAGAGCGCGTCCAGCAGGTCCCGCTCGGCGATCGAACCGGCCACCTCGCCGGTCACCACCGGTGGCTCGGCCTTGAGCACCGGCAGCTGCGACACGGCGTACTCGCGCATGTAGTCGACGGCGTCCCGGACCGTCTCGGTGGGATGTACGTGGATCAGCTCCGGGATGCCGTTCGGCTTGCTGGCCAGCGCGTCCGCCACGGTCGCCTCGCTGGCGCTGGTGGCCATGAAGCCGTACCGGGCCATCCACTCGTCATCGAAGATCTTGGAGAGGTAGCCACGACCGCCGTCGGGCAGCAGCACCACGACGACGTCGTCCGGCCCGGCCTGGCGGGCCACCTCGAGGGCGGCCGCCACCGCCATCCCGCAGGAGCCGCCGACCAGCAGCCCCTCCTCGCGGGCGAGTCGCCGGGTCAGTTCGAAGGACTCCTTGTCCGAGACCTTCACGATCTCGTCGCAGATGCTCCGGTCGTACGTCTCCGGCCAGAAGTCCTCACCGACGCCCTCGACCAGGTACGGCCGGCCGGTCCCGCCGGAGTAGACCGAGCCCTCGGGGTCGGCGCCGATGATCCGTACCGCCCCGCCGGAGGCCTCCTTGAGGTAGCGGCCGGTGCCGGAGATGGTGCCCCCGGTGCCCACCCCGGCGACGAAGTGGGTGATCCGGCCGCCGGTCTGCTCCCACAACTCCGGTCCGGTGGTCTCGTAGTGCGAGCGCGGGTTCGCCGGATTGGAGTACTGGTTGGGCTTCCAGGCGCCCGGGATCTCCCGGGTCAGCCGATCCGAGACGTTGTAGTACGAGCGGGGGTCCTCCGGGGCGACCGCCGTGGGGCAGACCACGACCTCCGCGCCGTACGCCCGCAGCACGTTCTGCTTGTCCTCGCTGACCTTGTCCGGGCAGACGAAGACGCACTTGTAGCCCTTGAGCTGGGCCACCAGCGCCAGCCCCACGCCGGTGTTGCCGCTGGTCGGCTCGACGATCGTGCCGCCCGGCTTCAGCAGGCCCGCCTGCTCCGCCTCCTCGACCATCCGCAGCGCGATGCGGTCCTTGACCGAGCCACCGGGGTTGAAGTACTCCACCTTGGCGAGCACGGTCGCCGAGATGCCTGTGGTGACCTGCCGCAGCCGGACCAGGGGTGTGTCACCGATCAGTTCGATGACGTTGTCGTAGTAGCGCACGTCGCTGTGCCCTTCTCCAGTGCTCGCCGCCCGGCCGGCACTTGCCGGGCACAGAGTCGGTGCTGGTGGCGTGCGGTCGGGGCGACCGATGGCGTGTTCACGGTCAGCCTACGTGCCCCCGGTCGGGCAGGTGGGCGGGGTTCCTCAGCCCACCCGGCGACCCTGGATCGGCCGGCGGGGCGGGCCGAGGGTCGCGGCGGCCGGACGGTGTGCGGATCAGGTCACCACGCCGCCGGGGATCACGGATTCCCGACGTGCCTCCCAGGCTAGGTAGCGCTCCGTCTCGGCCAGTACGGCGCCGGCCAGCCAGGTGACCATGAGCGCGTCGTCGGCGAGGCCGAAGAGCATCAGCATGAGTTCGGGTGCGAAGTCGATCGGGGACAGCACGTACGCCGTCGCCGCCGTCATCATCGCCAGCCGCAGTCCGCCGTCGTACTCGCCCCGGGTGGTCGCCCGGATCATGCGGGGCAGGGCGGCGAGCCGCTTGCCCAGCGGCGGCCCACCCCGGGAGCCCGCGGTCAACGCCTGGAACAACGCCTTGAAGGCAGCAGTGCGCTTCAGTGTCTTGTCCATCTCCGCGCCTCCTCTGTCGATTCATCATGCATCCGTACGCAAACCGCCGCTCGGCGCGGAGCCGGCGGGGGTCCGACCCGGATCGGCAACTGACCCCGGGAAGAGGCGGGACGGCGACAGCGCGGGGTGTGCGACCGAGATAATCTCAAAGGTCGCGGGGTAGGGCATGACAGGCGGGGGGCCTTGATGAGTCCGGCCGGATCGGTGCGACGGAAACAGTCGTCGTGGCGGAAGCAGTCGCGAAAGCAGCCGCCGCGTTGGGCAGGGTCGTCGTGGCTGACGCAGTCGCCACGGCGCGATCCGTCGTGGCAGCGGGAGCAGTCGTGGCTGATCGCCCGGCGGGTCGCGAAGGCCGCGGCCGTGGGAGTGGGGCTGACCGCGATCACCACCGTCGCCGCGACCGGGCTGCTGGTCGGGCAGGCCCGACAGGCCCGGCGGATCATCCCGTTGGCCGAGGCACCGCCGCCGCGCGGCGACGGCGTCTACGGCGCCAGATTTCCCGGCCGCCCGATCACGATGGTGATCCTGGGCGACTCGTCCGCCGCCGGCTACGGGGTGCACCGCCCCCGGGAAACGCCCGGCGCGCTGCTCGCCACCGGCACCTCCCGCCGGTTGCGCCGTCCGGTACGGCTGTACCGGTTCGCCGTGGTGGGCTGCCTCTCGGCCGGGTTGCGCCCGCAGATCGACGCGGCCCTGGAGCGGGAGCCCGATCTGGCGGTGATCCTGATCGGCGGCAACGACGTGACGAACCGTACGCCGCCGTCGGTGGCGGTCCGCTATCTCGTCGACGCGGTACGCGAACTCCGGGCCGCCGGTGCCGAGGTGGTCGTGGGCACCTGCCCGGACCTCGGCGCGATCCAGCCGATCAAGCCGCCGCTGCGTTGGCTCGCCCGGCGGTGGAGCCGGCAACTGGCCGCCGCGCAGACGGTCGCGGTGGTCGAGGCCGGCGGCCAGACGGTGTCCCTGGGTGACCTGCTCGGTCCCCGGTTCGCCGCCGAACCGACCCGGATGTTCGCCTGGGACCACTTCCACCCGTCCGCCGAGGGGTACGCGATCGCGGCGGCGGCGCTGCTGCCGACCGTACTGGCGGCGCTCGGGGCCGGGCCGGAGCGCCGGCCGGCGCAGACCGGGGACCAGGGCGTCCGCTCGCTTCCGGAGGCGGCTCACGAGGCGGCCCGGCATGCTGGCACCGAGGTCCGGGCCGTCCGGGTCGGCGGCCACGAACACGGGCCGGGCGGGCGGTGGGCGCAGTTGCGCCGCCGTGGGGCCTGGTTCGGCCACCCCCGTTCGGGTGACACTGAGAGCCCGGAAGAGACCGGGACACCGGCACCGACAACGCTGGACGGGGCAGCAACCTCCACAGTAGAGGAACGCGCATGACGGGACTAGACACGACCGGAGCGGTGATGTCCGGCATGGCCACCCGGCTCGCCAGGACAGCCGCGGTCACGCTGGCCGCCGGGGCGATCGGCGGAGTCGCGCTGCTGGTCGGCGAGGTCTTCCTGGCCCGTAACCGGCAGTACGCCCAGCCCGAACTGGGGCTGGCGCTGCGCTCCACCGTCGGTCGTACCGGCGCGCCGCCGCTCCGGCTGGTCCTGCTCGGCGACTCGGCGGCGCTCGGTGTCGGGGTGGACCGGGCCGACGACACGGTCGGTGGCCAACTGGCCCGGCTGCTCTCCGAGGGAGCGGGTCCGGCGGCCGGGGGCGAACGCCAGGTGTGGCTCTCCAGCGTCGGCGTCTCGGGGTCCCGCTCCACGGACCTGGCCACCCAGGTGGCCCGGGCGCTGCTCGGCGAGCGCCCGGACGTCGCGGTGATCCTGATCGGCGCGAACGACGTCACCGGGCTCCGCCGGCCCGGCGAGGCAGCGGCGTACCTCGGTGCGGCGGTACGCCGGCTCCGCGACGCCCAGGTCCGGGTCGTGGTCGGCACCTGTCCGGATCTCGGCGCGGTCCGGGCCATCGCGCCGCCGCTGCGCCAGCTCGCCGGCTGGCTCGGCCGGCACGCCGCCCGGGCCCAGTCCGTCGCGGTGGTCGAGGCCGGTGGCACCGTGGTCGATCTCGCCGCCGAGACCGGTGCGGTGTTCCGGGCCGACGTCGGAACGCTCTGCCACGACGGCTACCACCCGTCGGCCGACGGCTACCGGGTCTGGGCGCACGCGCTGCTGCCCGCCGTGGCCAGGGCCGCCGCCGGCACCCGACAGCGGTAACCGCGGTCGGTTCAGGTGGCGATTCCGACGGCCTGCCGGACCGACTCGGGCTGGTCGAGCGCCCGGAGCATGTAGTGCGCCACGTCGGCGCGCGGTATCCGGGCTCCCCGGCGCAGATTCTGCCCGTACGCCGTGCGGTAGGTCCCGGTCAGCGGCTTGTCGGTGAGTCTCGGCGGCCGTACCACCGTCCAGTCCAGGTCACTGTCCCGGAGCAGGTCCTCCATCACCGCGAGGTCAGCGTAGGGCCTGCGCAGGATGATCTTGATCATCGGGCTCAGCAGGTTCCGCATCAGGAACCCCTCACCCGGGTCGCGCCGGGGTGGATGGGGCCGGCCCACTGAGGGCACGGTCGAGATCGGCGCGGCGCTGACCACCACGATCCGGCGTACGTCCCGGGCCCGCATCGCCGCGATCATCGCCCCGGTGCCCCGCGACGTCACCCCGGACTCGGCGATCGAACGTGCGCCGAGTCCGGACAGGACCGCGTCGGCCTTGTCGACGGCGTCGGCGAGCACCGCCGGGTCGGGAGCGGTGAGGTCGGCCGCGACCAGCCGTACGCCGCCCTGCTCCGCACGCAGCGCCGCCGGGTTCCGGACCACCGCCGTGACGTCGTGACCAGCCGAGACGGCCTGCCGCAGGAGATGACGGCCGATGCCGCCGGTGGCCGCGAAGATGGTGAGTTTCATGGCACTCCCAGTTGGTTAGTAAGTGCTTACTCACCATCTAGAATAGTGAGTGCTCACCAACTGTCAACCGGGCCGATAACGTGCTCGGTGAAGATCGGAACGAAGCCGAGTGGAAGGCGATCCATGAGTCGAGCCGAGACGACCCGGGAGCGCATCCTGGCCGCCGCGTCCACGGTGATCCGGGAGCAGGGCCTCGCGCACACCACCACGAAGGAGATCGCCCGGGTCGCCGGCTACTCCGAAGCCACCCTCTACAAGCACTTCCAGGGCAAGGAGGACCTCTTCCTGGCGGTACTGCGGATCCGGCTCGCCCCGTTCATCGGGCTGATGGTCCGGCTGCCCGAGAAGGCCGGCACCGGGACCGTACCGGCGCACCTGACGGAGCTCGGCCACGAGATGCTCCGGGTGTACGAGGACTCCGGTCAGCTCGCCATGGCCCTGTTCGCCGAACCCGTGCTGCTCGAACGACAGCGCGCGGCGTTCAGCCGGATGGGCGGCGGACCGCAGCACGCGAACGCCCTGTTCGCCGAGTACCTCCGGCGGGAGCGGCAACTCGGCCGGATCGCCCCGACGGCGAACCCGGTGGCGCTGGCCAACCTCTTCCTCGGCGCGTGCTTCCACCGGGCCTTCCTCGTCGCCTTCCTGGGTCCGACCGGTCGCGACCAGCTCCTCGAGCACGATCCGGACCGGTTCGTCGAGGAACTGGTCGCGGCGATCCCGTACGGCCCCACCCCGCCGGCCGGGGAACGATCCGAAACGGCCTCGCACCTCGCCCCCTGGTGACCCCGGGACCGGATCGGGTTAACGTTTATTCATGTCGACCGCGTCCCCCCGCGAAGCCGTTATCGTCGCGACCGCCCGTTCCCCGATCGGCCGAGCGCACAAGGGGTCCCTCCGGGAACTCCGCGCCGACGACCTTGCCGCCACCATCGTCCAGGCGGCGCTGGACAAGGTGCCGCAACTCGACCCGACGCAGATCGACGACCTCTACCTCGGTTGCGGTCTGCCCGGCGGCGAACAGGGCTTCAACCTGGCCCGCGTGGTAACCACCCTGCTCGGCCTGGACACCGTCCCCGGCGCCACCCTCACCCGGTACTGCGCCTCGTCCCTCCAGACCACCCGGATGGCGCTGCACGCGATCCGGGCCGGCGAGGGCGACATCTTCGTCTCGGCCGGGGTCGAGTGCGTCTCCCGGTACGTCCGGGGCAACTCCGACGGTCTTCCGCCGCAGGCACAGGAGCTGGTCGGCGGCGGTTGGCAGAACCCGAGGTTCGACGCGGCACGGGCCCGGTCGGCGACCCGGGCCAAGGGCGGCGCCCCGGTCTGGGAGAACCCCCGGCTCCAGGGCGGACTGCCGGACATCTACCTGACGATGGGCCAGACCGCGGAGAACCTGGCCGAGGCGTACGACGTCAGCCGGGCCGACATGGACGAGTTCGGCGTACGCAGCCAGAACCTCGCCGAGAAGGCCATCGCCGACGGCTTCTGGGCTCGGGAGATCACCCCGGTCACGCTGCCCTCCGGCGAGTGGGTCGACTCCGACGACGGCCCCCGGGCGGGCGTGACCCTGGACGGGGTGACCGGGCTCAAGCCGGTGTTCCGGCCCGACGGTCGGGTCACCGCCGGCAACTGCTGCCCGCTCAACGACGGTGCCGCCGCCGTGATCGTGATGAGCGCGGAGCGGGCCCGCGAGCTGGAGATCACTCCGTTGGCCCGGATCGTCTCCACCGGGGTGACCGCGCTGTCCCCGGAGATCATGGGACTCGGTCCGGTCGAGGCGTCCCGGCAGGCGCTCCGCCGGGCCGGCATGACCATCGACGACGTCGACCTGGTCGAGATCAACGAGGCGTTCGCGGCCCAGGTGATCCCGTCGTACCGGCAGCTCGACATTCCGCTGGACAAGCTCAACGTGATGGGCGGCGCGATCGCCGTCGGCCACCCGTTCGGGATGACCGGCGCCCGGATCACCGGCACCCTGCTGAACGCGCTGGACTGGCACGACAAGTCCATCGGGCTGGAGACCATGTGCGTGGGCGGCGGCCAGGGCATGGCGATGGTGCTGGAGCGGCTGAGCTGAGCCGCTGACCGACGGGCGGGGGTCAGAGGGCCTGGCGGGTCGCGGTCACCTCGGCCTCGGCGTCGGTCAGCACCCCGGCCGGTGGGCCGGCGGCGATCAGGTCCGCCGCCACCACCCGGAGCTGGTCGGGCAGGGCCAGGTCGTTCTCCAGCCGGGGTACGGTCCGGCGCCGCTCGCCGGCCGCGTCCGCCGCCAGGTTGGCGAGCTGCTGGACGAGCCGGTGCAGCAGGTCGGCGCGGGCCGAGTTGCCGGCGGCGGCCGGCGCGACCCAGCGCGGCGCGGTCCAGTGACCCACCTGCCGGACCAGCAGGTCCACCTGGCGGGCCAGTGACTCGGCCGGGCGTCCCGGTCCGGCTGCGTTCATCGCGGCAGAGTCTACGTTCAGCGGTCCGTGAGCCTCAGCGCCTGATGTAGCTGATCAGGCGGAGGATCTGCCAGTAGAGGAAGATCAGGCCGACCAGCAACCCGAACGCGCAGTACCAGGCGTACCGGGTCGGCAGGCCGGCCCTGGCCCCGCGCTCCACCAGGTCGAAGTCGAGGATGAAGGTCAACGCGCCCACCGTGATGCAGACCAGGGCGAAGACGTACGGCAGCCAGCCGACCTTGCTGGTGGTGCTGTAGATCTCCAGCGCCTGCCGGCCGGCGATCAGGTACACGGCGAAGTTGACCAGACTCAGCACCACCACCCCGATCAGCGCGCCGACCACCATCCGGGTGAACCGGGGGGTGGCGCGGAGTACCCGGAGCCCGTACAGCACCGCCATTCCGGCGAAGACGCCGAAGGTGCCGACCACGGCCTGCACCACGATGCCGGGATAGATCGCCTCGAAACCCCGGCTCGCGACGCCGAGCAGCACGCCCTGAAGGATGGCGTAGACGCCGATGACGACGGGGTTGGTGATCCGGCGGATCGAGATCACCAGGGCCAGGACCAGCCCGGCCAGCGCCGAGCCGATCGCCGCCACGCCGGCCCAGTCCTCGGTCAGGAAGGTCCAGGCGATCGCGCCGGTGGCGCCGGTGAGCAGGAGCAGCCCGATGGTGCGGACCACCACGTCGTCGACCGTCATCGCCCGGGCGGCGGCGGCGCCGAGTACCTGGCGTTCGACCCGGGCGGTGTCGTCCAGGCGGCTCAACACCGGGTTGGAACTTTCCACGCCCCACCCTAACAACTCGGACATTTCCGTCCGCAGTACTCGGGCCCGTGCGACCGGCGGGGAGCCCGGCGGACGACCGACGCCCGCCCCCGGAATCCGGGGACGGGCGTCGGGTCGGACCGGGGCGGTGCCGGGTGGCGCCGGGAACGTCAGCTCAGGTCGTCGCGGCCGGGCTCAGTGCCCGACTGAGGCTGGGCTCAGTCGTCACCCTGAAAGAAGCTGAGCAGTCGCAGGATCTCGATGTAGAGCCAGACCAGGCTGACCAGGATGCCGAACGCGGCGATCCAGGAGTAACGGCGGGGCAGCCCCATCCGCACCCCCTCCTCCACCTCGTGGAAGCTGAGGATGAAGCTGAGCGACGCGATCACGATGCAGATCAGGCTGAACCCGATGGCCACCGGGCCACCGCTGCGCAGTCCGGTGTCGATGTCGGTGGTCAGCGTGATCACGAAGTTGATCAGCATGACCGCGAAGACGCCGACCATCGCCGCCACGACGCCCCGGATGAACTTCGGCGTCGCCCGGATGGCCTTGACCTTGTAGAGCCCGGCCATCAGGAAGAAGACCCCGAAGGTGGCGATCACCGCCTGCAGGACGATGCCGTCGTACCCGGCGATCGACTCGAAGAACTTGCTGACCATGCCGACGAAGACGCCCTCGATCACCGCGTAGGCGATCACGAGCGCCGGGTTCGCCATCCGCATGAACGAGATGACCAGGCCGAGCACCAGCCCGACGACGGCAGCGCCGATCCAGGCCGCGCCGACGAGCTCGTTCGGCACGAGCACCCAGGCCGCCGCGGCGGACAGCCCGGTGATGCCGAGCAGAGTGACGGTCTTGACGACGACGTCGTCGATGGACATTGGCTGTACGGTGGGCGGCGCGGCCGGGTAGCCATCCGCCGTCGGGTACGGCTGCCCGTAACCGGGCTGTCCGTATGCGCCGGCCGGGGCGTACCCGGCGGCCCGCTCCCGCTCGGCCGCCTGGCCGAGTCGGGCCAGCACCGGGTTGGACGTCTTCACTGTGTCAAGCCTCCTGGAAGGTCGGTGCACGGTGACCGTGCCCTATCCAGGGTAATGGTCGCTGGCGATGTTGTGGAGATCCACGTCACTTGGCACCCGTGGCGGGGCGCTCGGCACCCGTGGCGAGGGGGTGTGCCCGGGGCGGGGATCGAACCCGCACGCCTTGCGGCAGCCGCTTTTAAGGCGGCCGTGTCTGCCATTCCACCACCCGGGCAGGGCGGCACCGGACGCGATCGTCCCTGGTGCCTGCCACGGTAGCGGGTGAACCCCCACCGGGCGCACCCCGTTCTCGGATCGGCACTAGGGTCACTGTCGTGACCAGCACAGCCCGCGCGGCGCAGGACGCCGACTCCGGCCCGGCCACGACAGGCACCGTCTCGGAGCAGAACGGATCCCGGTGGGAACGCGGGGTCGTCGCGCTCCGTCGGCACCGCACCGACCTGGCGATCGGCCTGCTCTTCCTCCTCCTCGCCGGCTGGCTGACCGCCGGAATGTGGCCGGATCCCGGTGCCCGGATCCTCTCCCTGAACCCCGAGGACCAGGCGCTGTACGAGTGGTTCCTGGCCGTCGACTCCCGGGTCCTGCACGGGGACTTCGCCCTGCTCAGTGACCGGCTCAACGCCCCGACCGGGGTGAACCTGATGGCCAACACCACGGTCATCGCCCTCGGCATGCTGTTCGCGCCGATCACCCTGGTCGCCGGTGCGCCCGCCACCTTCGCGCTGCTCGTCGCCGGCAACCTCGCCGGCACCGCCATCGCCTGGCACCTCTTCTTCACCCGGGTGCTGGGCGTCCGGCGGCTCGCCGCCGCGCTGGGCGCCGGGCTCTGCGGCTTCGGGCCGGGGATGCTCTCGCAGAGCAACAGCCACCTGCACATGACCGCCCAGTGGCTGGTGCCGGTGCTGGTCTGGCTGGTCGTCCGGCTGGTCCGGGCCGCCGATCCGCAGGGCCGGCCCGACCGGCCCGGTGTCGATCGTCGCCGCGTCGTGACCTCGGCGGTCGGGCTGGCCGCCACCGTCTCGGTGCAGGTCTTCATCGGCGAGGAGGTGCTGTTCCTCACCGCCGTCGCCATGATCATCCTGAGCCTGGCGTACGCCGCCGCGAACTGGTCGCTGGCCCGTCGGGTACTGCCCGGGTTCCTCGCCGGGATGCTGCTCGCCGTCGCACTGGCCGGCGTCGTGCTGGCGTACCCGCTCTGGTTCCAGTTCGCCGGGCCGCAGAGCGTACCCAACGGGATGTTCAGCCCGCACTACTTCTACGCCGACCTGGCCAGTTGGCCGGCGATCTCGCCGCTGTCCGTAGCCGGCTCCGCCGAGTCCGCCAAACTGACCACCGGAGCGGCCGAGTACAACACCTTCCTCGGCTGGCCGCTCCTGCTCGCCACGGTCGTCGCCGCCGGCTGGCTGATCCGGCGGCCGGTCGTCATCGCCTGCGTCGCGGCCGGACTCGGGATGGCGGCGCTGTCGCTCGGCCCGACGGTGGTGGTCAACCGGGAGGCGACCGATCTCAGCGGCCCGTACGCGCTGCTGCTCGGGGTGCCCGTGGTCGACGGCGCGCTGCCGATGCGGTTCGCCCTCGCGCTGTTGCCGCTGATCGCCACGGTGCTGGTGCTCGCCCTGGACCGGGGACTGGCCGCGAGTCGGCCACCCATCCGGATCCTGGTACCGGTCGCGGCGGTCCTCGCCCTGCTGCCGATCTTCCCGACCCAGATGGCGACCGCCGCCCGGCCCCCGGTGCCGGAGTACATCAGCGCCGGCCACTGGCGCGACTGTGTCGAGCCCGGTGGCGTGCTCGTGCCCGTACCGCTGCCCACCCCCAAGGAGCCCTGGCCGATGCGCTGGGCCGCCGAGGCGGACGCGTCGTTCTCGATTCCGGAGGGCTTCTTCATCGGTCCGTACGCGGCCGGCGGCAAGGCGTCGATGGGCACCTACAAGCAGCCGACCTCGCAACTGCTGACGGACGTGACGACCAGCGGCGTCGTACCGGCGATCGGTCCCGAGCAGCGCGAGCGGGCCCAGCAGGACGTCAGGTTCTGGCGGGCGTCCTGCGTCGTACTCTCCGACGACGCCGTACACGTGGAGAGCCTGCGGATCACCCTGGAGGCACTCTTCGGCCCGTCCACCCGGGTCGCGGACGCCTGGACCTGGCGGGTCGGCTAGACCGGGCGGTGGTCGCCCGGCCGGCTGCCCGCCGCGGACGCCTCGACGAACTCCTCCCGGGGGTCGTGCAACTGGCCCAGCGCGACGACCTCGCGGCGGAGGAAGAAGGCGAGGCTCCAGTCCACCACCACCCGCACCTTGCGGTTGAGCGACGGGATCCGGCTCATGTGGTACGTCCGGTGCATGAACCAGGCCGGCAGCCCGGTGAGCTTGATCCCGTAGACCTGGGCGACGCCCTTGTGCAGTCCGAGGCTGGCGACGCTGCCCGCGTGCTTGTGCTTGTAGTCCACCGGAACCCGGCCCCGGATCACCGCCCGGATGTTGTCGGCCATCCGCGTCGCCTGCCGCACCGCGTGCTGGGCGCTCGGCGAGCAGTACGTCCCCGGCGGACCGGTGAGGTCGGGCACGGCGGCGCAGTCGCCGGCACTCCAGGCTCCCTCGACGATCTGCTCACCGTCGACCACCTGGAGCGTCGGAACGCAGGTCACCCGCCCCCGCTCGTCCCGGGGCAGGTCGGTCCGGGCCAGCATCGGGGAGGGCTTCACCCCGGCCGTCCAGACGATGGTGTCGGCCCGGAAGCTGTCGCCGTCGGAGAGCCGGACCAGTCCGTCCACGCAGGATTCCAGCCGGGTCTCCAGCCGGATGTCCATCTTGCGCTTCAACAGCTGGGCGACCGTGTACGCGCCCATGTCCCGGTCCACCTCGGGCAGCACCCGCAGGGTCGCCTCCACCAGCACCCAGCGCATGTCGTCGGCCTTCAGCTCCGGGTAGTACTTCAGCGCGTCCCGGGCCATGTCCTCCATCTCGGCCAGCGCCTCGATGCCGGCGTAGCCACCGCCGACGAAGACGAAGGTCAGCGCGCAGCGCCGGGTGTCCGGGTCGGTGGTGGCGGCCGCCACGTCGAGCCGGTCCAGCACGTGGTTGCGGAGGAAGATCGCCTCGCCGATGGTCTTGAAGCCGATGCCCCGCTCCGCCAGTCCGGGGATCGGCAGGGTCCGGGACACCGAACCGGGCGCCACCACGATGTGGTCGTACGCGATCTCGCGGGCCGGACCGATGATCGGCTGCACCGTCGCGGTCTTCCGGGCGTGCTCGACCCGGGTGACCGTACCGGCGACGATGGTGCAGCGGCGCAGCTCGCGCCGCAGCGGCACCACGGCGTGTCGGGGGGAGATGTTGCCGGCCGCCGCCTCCGGCAGGAACGGTTGGTACGTCATGTGCGGCTGCGGGTCGACCACGATGACCTCGGCCTCACGTGACCGGAGCTTCTTCGACAGGCGCAGGGCCGCGTACAGCCCGACGTGACCGGCACCTACCACAAGGATCCGCTGCGGATTCACGCCTCCATCCTTCCCCCACCGGCCTTCCGATGCGGGCCAGATGCCCCCTTCTGTGATTGACGACGCCAGGTGACCCGCGTTACCCAGTTTGCGCCGATCTTCGGCTGACCGCCGCCGAACGCCCCGTCACCTGCGCCGGAACATCCAGCCGAGCAGGAAGGCGGCGAGCACGGCCAGGGCGAGACCGCCGAGCAGCGCGACGACGAAACTCCGGTCGCCCCACTGCCCGTCCACGGCGAGCAGCGGCACCGCCAGTACCGCCGAGGCGAGCGCCACCCCGAGCGCCCGGGACACCCACCGGGCCAGGACCTCGGGAGCCACCACCGCGTCGTACGACAGCAGGGCGGCCAGCGCCGCGAGGCTGTGCGTCAGGTAGAGGAAGGTGGCCAGGCCGAGCAGCCGCCACAGCTCCACCGGCTCGTCGTACCAGCCGGTGGCGACCACCCAGGCCCCGGCGGCGGCCAGCAGGACCACGGTGGTCCAGGACCGGCGCGGTACGACCGCCGGCAGCAGCGCCGCGACCGTCAGCACGCCGAGCAGCCGGACGTCCGACGGCATCGCCGGGTACGCCAGCAGCAGGGAGACGAACGCGCAGAGGAACACCCCGACCCGTACCAGCAGGGGTGCCAGGGTGATCCGACCGATCGCCGCGTACAGCCGCATCATCCGGGTCACCACCGGACTCCTCCGTTCGCCGACACGGGACTCACCGCAGCGCGGGCCGGGGTGCGGAGGCGAGCCGGGCCACGTCCCGGAGCACCAGGTCGAGACTGCCGGCGCCGGCCCAGGTGACCACCGGTACGCCGTGCTCGCGGAGCTGGCCGATGGTGTTGTCCCGGTCCAGTCGCCAGAGCCGGTGCGCCACGTCGGTCCACTGGCCCCGGGCCGGCGGGGTGGCCGACGGGGGCAGCGTGTCCACCGCCACCACGAACCTGCCGGACCGGGCCAACCGGGCCAGCATCTTCGCCGACCTGCCGTCCACCAGCGGGGTGAAGACCACCACCAGGGCGTTGGAGGAGAGCAGCTGCGGGCCGAAGACCTGGTCGTACGGCTCGTGCGGCGACTGCTCCACCCGGACGTCGAGCAGCCATTCCAGCAGGGTCAGGTACTGCCGGCGGCCGGTTGCCGGGCGCAGCCGACGGGCGGACGGGCCGTATTCGAGCAGCGACACCCGGTCGCCACGGTGCAGGTAGTGCTCGGCGATCGCGGCGGCGGCCCGGACGCAGGTGTCCAGCACCGAGGCGCTGCCCCGGATGCCACCCGAGCGACCGGCCTCGGCCAGTACGTCGAGCAGCAGCACCACCTCCGCGTCCCGGTCGGAGAGCATCGCGGCGACGTGCAGTTGCCGGGCCCGCAGCGAGACCCGCCAGTCGATCCGGCGCAGCCGGTCGCCGGGCCCGAAGATCCGGACCCCGGCCAGCTCGCCGCCCTCGCCGGGGCGACGGGACCGGTGTCCACCGACCAGTCCGGCCGCCCGGGGCATGGCCTGGTCGGCGTCGAACGGCTCGGTGACCGGATAGACCGGCACCGCGCGGGCGTCGCTGAGCAGCGTCTGGCTCACCAGCAGCCCGTCGCAGGCGGCGGCCCGGACGGCGACCGGGCCGACCGAGTGCCGGCCCCAGCGCAGCGTCTCGCCACGCAGTTCGAGGTCGGAGATGGTGCCGGCCGGCACCGTGAAGCCGTACGGGCGGTCGGTGGCGCTCCGCCGGGCCGGTTGCTCCGGCTCCGGCGTACCGCCCCTGGCCGGGGTGTCGACCACGACGGTGTCCGGTTCGACGTCCCCGGCGCTGAAGGCCACCCGGTCGATCCGGAGCCACTTCGACACCACGGCACGGATCATGACCAGGTCGTAGCCGACCTCGTCCCGGTTACCCACGCCGATCGCGCCGACCAGCGGGCTCCCCTCGACCAGGTTGTTGTCGTCGACCGCGATCGCCAGCTCCGGCGCGAGCGAGGGACGCCGCCGGAGCGCGTACACGGTGCCGAGCGCGAACGGCGTGGCCAGCACGACGAGATCGACCCGCCCGAGCAGTGCTCCGGCCACCAGGAACAGCCCGGTCAGCAGTACCGCCCGGCGCAGCGCCGGGGTCGGGGTCCAGGTCGGCGCCGCCTCGTCGGGTACGCCGGTCGACCCGGCCCTGCGCTGCCCGGGTACGGCGGGCCGCACGTACGGTTCGGTCATGGCGATAGCGCCCCGGCGGGTCGGGCGGCGTAACTGGGCAGCGCGCCGCTGGCCGGCGCGGGCGTGGAGTCCAGGACCTCGTTCACCACGAACGACGGGTCGACGCGGCGCAGCCACATCTCGGGCCGCAGCGTGATCCGGTGTGCCAGCACCGGCACCGCCACCGCCTTGACGTCCTCGGGGATCACGTAGTCGCGGTTCGCGAACGCGGCCTTCGCCCGGGCCAGCAGCAGCAGGCCGAGCGAGCCCCGGGGCGAGGCCCCGACCAGCACCGAGGCGTGCTCCCGGGTGGCCGCCGTCAGCGCGACGATGTAGCGGCCGATCGAGTCCTCCACCACCACGTTCTCCAGGGCCGCCTGCATCGCCCGGAGCAGGTTGGCGTCGACCACCGGTTTCAGCTCCGCCTCCTCCTGGCGGCGGTTCATCCGGCGGCGCAGCACGTCCCACTCCTCGTCGGCGGTGGGGTAGCCGAACGAGACCCGGAGCAGGAAGCGGTCGAGCTGTGCCTCCGGCAGCGGGTACGTGCCCTCGTACTCGATCGGGTTGGCGGTGGCGATCACATGGAACGGCGGGTCCAGCCGGTAGGTGACACCCTCCACCGAGACCTGCTTCTCCTGCATCGCCTCCAGCAGTGCCGCCTGGGTCTTCGGCGGGGTGCGGTTGATCTCGTCGGCGAGCAGCAGGTTGGTGAAGACCGGCCCGGCCCGGAAGGTGAAGTCGGCGGTGCGCTGGTCGTAGAGGAAGGAGCCGGTGACGTCGGCGGGGAGCAGGTCCGGGGTGAACTGCAACCGGCGGAAGTCGAGCCCGAGCGCCTGCGCGAACGAGCGGGCGGTCAGCGTCTTGCCGAGTCCCGGCAGGTCCTCCAGCAGTACGTGCCCGCCGGCCAGGATTCCGGCCAGCACCAGTTCCAGGGCGTCCCGCTTGCCCACCACCACCGTGCCGACCTGGTCCAGCACCGCGTGCGCGAGCCGCCCCACGTCGAAGGTGGTGACCTGGTCCGCGTCTTTCATAGCTTCTCCAATTGGGCGACGTACGCCGCGAGGTCGCGCGGCGGCGGAGTGCGCTTGGCAGGCGTACCGAGAAATTGCCACAGGGGCTCGCCGAGCAGCGCGCGGGCCCGGCCCGGATCGCTGGACCGGGTGATGCCGTGCCGCTGCCGGAGCCGTTCGTCGGCGAGTTCGGCGAGCACCGGCAGCACCGCCCGGTTGAACCGCTCCGGCTCCCCCTGCGACCAGCCGAGCTTGGCCTCCCACCGGTTGACCGAGCTGCCCAGGGCGTCCTCGACGGTCCAGTTGTAGTTGCCGTCCTCCTCGCCCCGCTCGGGGTCCCGGACGTACCGGACCCGGGTGGTCGGCGGTGGCGTGAGCGCCCGGGCGACCCGACGGATCAGCAGCAGGGCCAGGAAGCCGGCGAAGGTCGCGGCGGGCGACACTCCGACCCCGACCATCCGGAGCCCGAGTACGACGGCGGCGGCGAGCGCCCCGGCGACGAACGCGCTCCGCAGCCAGGCCCGTACGCCGCTGCCGCGTCGGGCTGCCGGAGGCTGCTGCTCCTGCTCCTCCTCGTGTTCGAGCAGGTCGTAGATGCTGGCGCTGGACTCGCTCATCCGAGCCTGCCCCGGGCCCGGTACCGGACGGAACGCTCGCTGCCGGCGGTCATGGGGCCACCTGCGTACTGGTGAGTTCGGTGCGCAGCCGTTGCAGCGCGGAACGGGCCTGGGTGCGCATCCGCTCGTCCACCGTGTGCGTGGCGTACCGCGCCTCCCGGTAGACCTCGGCGAACGCCGCCAGTACGTCGGCGCTGACCGGTCGGTCGGCGCCGAGCAGCCGAGTCACCAGTTCGGTCGGGGTGTCCCCGGGCCGGCGTTCGACGCCGGCCGCCGCGGCGGCCTGTTCCAGCCGGACCCAGCAGGCGATCACCGCCTTGCGCGGGTCGGCGTCGCTGTCGGAGAGGTCGACCAGGCCGGCATCGAGCGCGGCGACCACTTCTTCGGCGGTCTCCGTCGCGGATCGGACCGACCGGCGACCGGTGCCCCTGGCCAGCCCCTTGCGGCGCCGCAGCAGGTCGCGGACCAGCGCCCAGAGCACCACACCGAGCACGACCAGCACCACCGCGCCGCAGAGCAGCGCGCCGACCATCGGAATCCAGTCCGGCAGGGTCGGCCCGGTTTCGGGCGCGGCGCTCGGCTGGCCCGCCACGGCCGACGGCGCCGCCTGCTGCTCGGGCAGGGTCGGCAGGATGTCGCTCGGCGGCTCGATCCGCTCGAACCCGATCGACGAGTGGGCCGCCGCGAGGGCGGCCAGGCCCAGTAGTCCGGCGACGGCGGCCAGCGGCCACATCGTCCGCAGCAGCGCGGCGGTCAGCGTGGATCGGGCCGGCTGCTCCCCCGGACGGGCACGACCGGAGTGCCCGTCGGTCATCGCCACCGCCCCTTCGAGCCGTCTAGCGGAGTTCGTCCAGCCCGGCCAGGCGCCTCGCCCGGGTGAACACCTCGTCCAGCATTGCCGGTGTGAGCCGTCCGGTAAAGGTGTTCTGCTGGCTGACGTGGTAGCAGCCGAGAACCTGCGGTACGGCGTCTCCGGACCAGTGTGCCCCATGGCCGAACCGGGGTCGCGGGGTGGGCGGGCGGACGCCGTACACGTGCCGGAGCGTCGGCCACCACGCCGCCCAGGCGAAGGCGCCCAGGGTGACCACGACGCGCAGGGTGGGCCTGATCAGTTCGATCTCCCGGTGCAGCCAGGGCGCGCAGGTGTCCCGCTCGACCGGGGTGGGTTTGTTGTCCGGCGGCGCGCAGCGGACCGCGGCGGCGATCCGGGTGTGCCGCAGGCTCAGCCCGTCGTCGGACGCCACGCTGGTCGGCTGGTTGGCCAGCCCGGCCCGGTGCAGCGCGGCGAAGAGCACGTCCCCGGACCGGTCGCCGGTGAAGATCCGCCCGGTCCGGTTGCCGCCGTGCGCGGCCGGCGCCAGGCCGAGGATCGCGATCCGGGCGTCGGCGGGGCCGAAGCCGGGTACCGGCCGGCCCCAGTACTCCTGGTCCCGGAAGGCGGCGCGCCGGACCTCGGCGACCTCCTCCCGCCAGGCGACCAGGCGGGGGCAGGCGAAGCAGTCGGAGACCTCCGCGTCCAGCTCGGCCAGACCGCTCGCCCGCGGTGCGCGGGCGAGCACGTCCTGCGGGTTACGCGGCTGCGCCAAGCCGGGTCCGGAAGAGTTCGAGGGTACGGGCCCAGGCGCTGGCCGCCGCCTGCTGGTCGAAGACCTCCGGGCGGTCGTCGTTGAAGAAGGCGTGCCGGGTGCCGGGGTAGTCGTGCAGAGCGCACTCGCCGCCGGCCGCCTCGATCGCCCGCTGAGCCGCCTTGACCCCGTCGGCGGCCGAGGTGCCGTCCTCCTCGGAGCAGTGGATGACGGCGGTCTTGCCGGCGTAGTTCGCCCAGTCCGGGCTCATCCGCTCCCAGGGCAGCACCGGGTAGAACCCGGCGGTCGCGACGATGCGCTCGGAGAGCGTCGCCGACCAGAGCGCCAGGCTGCCGCCGGCACAGAAGCCCACGCAGCCGACCTTGCCGACCACCTCCGGCCGCTCCGCCAGGTAGTCGGCGGCCCCGGCGATGTCCCGGGCGGCCTGGTCCATCGCCAGACCCATGATCAGCTTGCCGGCGTGGTCCGGTTCGGTGGTGGAGGTGCCGTGGTAGAGGTCGGGGGCCAGCGCCACGAAGCCGGCCTCGGCGAACCGGTCGGCGACCGAGGTGATGTGTGGCACCAGTCCCCACCACTCCTGGATGACGATGACGGCCGGCCCGGTCGTGCCGGCGGCGGGTACCGCGAGGTATCCCTCACTCGTTCCGCCGTTACTGCGGTAACTCACCATCTCGCCCATCGGTGGCCCTCCTGTCGGTCAGTCATCGTTGGCTGGTCGCACAGTCTTTCCGACCGATGTCCGGTGGTCGGGTCTTGCGTGCCGGGTGTGCGGGTAGCCTGCCACGCTCGACCGGAGAGACGGAAGGCAACGGCGACGTGGCGTACACCTCCTGTTGTGGAGGTGTACGCCACGTCGTTGCCGTTCGCCCCGCCCCCGGGGCCGGTCGGATCAGCCGGTGGGGGTCGGAGTGGGAGTCGGAACGGCTCCGGACGCAGTCGGTGCGGGCGGACCGCTCGGGTTGGTCGACGGCGTCGCGTCGGGCGTCGGGCCCACGCTCTCCGTCGGCTCGGCGGACGCGGTGGGCACAAGAGTCGGCGGTGCGGTCGGACGCACCTGGAACGGGGCACCCTGCGGGCAGTACGGGTACGGCTGCCGCATCGGGTCGACATAGTCCGGACCGGGCTGCAACCGCTGCTGCGCCTCCTCACACCACGGGTTGCCGAGCCGGATCGGCTCACCGTTCTGGTCGAAGAGCCGTACGTCCGTCAGCAGTCGGCCCTCGCTGTCGTAGACGTAGACGTCCTGCACCCCGGAGTACTGGTCGGTGTAGACCGGCGAGTAGCCGTTGTAGCCGTCGGTGGCCCGGCCGTCGGCCTCGAAGAATCCGACCAGGCCGAAGCAGACCAGCAGCACCGTGCCGAGGTGCAGGATCCAGCGGGGTCGCTGACCCAACCGGTCGGTACGCCGGCCGAGCCAGATCGACCCGGTGACGGTCACCGCCAGCAGCAGGATCGCGGCCAGGCCGCTGCCGCCGAGCCGGGGCAGCAGGCCGAACGGGGCACCGGTCAGCAGCACGGTGATCAGCATGGCGGCCAGGTAGCCCCGGAGCACCCACCAGGCGGGGCGCAGCAGGAGGAGGTACTCGCTGAGCCGCTCGTACCCGATCGGTGGACCGAGCCGCGAGTCCATAGTGCGCAACCGGTCGCGGCCCTTGCGTACGGCATCTGCGATCCGCCGATCCAGGTTGACGGCGCTGGCCGGCGCGGCCACCCCGGCGGCGGTACGCAGCTCGACCGCGTACAGCTGGGGCGGGCCGAGTCGCTCGACCAGCGAGCCTCCCCCCTCGGCGGCCACCTCGGCCAGGTGTTCCGAAAGGTCTTCGAGGAGTTCGTCGCGGACCGCCGGCGACAGGTCACCGAGCGCCTCACGGACCTGGTGCACGTACCGGGCGATCTCCTGCTCGGTCACGACGGTCGTGCCCCCGCTCTGCTCGGTCATGCCGCCACTCCCTCGTCGAGCAGCTTCTCCATCGTGTCGGCGAACGAGCGCCACACCTTGCCCGACCGGACGAGCTGGTCACGTCCGGCCGCGTTCAGCGCGTAGTACTTGCGGTGCGGCCCCGATTCGCTGGGTACGACGTACGTGGTCAGCAGGCCGCCCTGGAAGAGCCGGCGCAGGGTGCCGTAGACCGAGGCGTCACCGATCTCCTCGAGGCCGGCGGCGCGCAGGCGGCGCATGATGTCGTAGCCGTAGCCGTCCTCGTCCTTCAACACGGCGAGGACCGCGAGGTCCAGCACACCTTTGAGCAACTGGGTGGTGTCCACTCGGCGATACTACTGTTTAATCCGTAGTACCGTCAACAATGCACTAGCGTGGCGCACCGGGGTTACGGTGGCGCCGTGCCTGCCGAGACCGACGTACTGCGCTGCCTCACCGCGGCGACCGGGCTGTACCGGGGCCGGGGTGACGGCCCCGAGGGCGGCCCGTTCCTGGCCCGGATGGCGGTGAGCACCGGCCTGAACGGGCGTGCCGCCATTTTGGACTACGAGGCGACCACCGACCGGGACGGCCTGCGGCACGTCGAGCACAGCGTGCTGCTGCTGGGCGGCGGCGGCCGGCTCGAACTGCACGTCGCCAGCCTCGAACTGCCCGGGATGGTGCGCTTCACCCAGCAGACTCCCGGGCACTTCACCGCGTACGAGGGTCCGCTGGTGGCCCGGATCGTGCTGCGTACGCCCCGGCCCGGGGAGATCAGTTACGCCTGGTGGTGGTCCCGGGACGAGGGCGAGCCCCGGGAGCAGTCCCGGGCCGACCTGCGCCGCAGCGGCTGAGCCGGGGTCCCCCGTCAGCCGGGACGGGGCGACGAACCGCCGGTCTGGTTCGGCGGTCCGTCCCGGCGTTGGTCAAACAGCCCGGACGGGGGTTGCCAGGCGGGTGAGGTGCCGCTCGACGTCGAGCCGTTCGGGCACGTTCATCCTGCGGAAGATGGCGAGTGCCCGCTCCCAGTGTCGGCGCGCCTCGATCGGGTCGTGCGGTTCCATCTGGGCGGCGATTCCGACCAGTGCCCGTCCCTGCTCGTACGGGTGACTGATCCGGGTGGCCAACGTCAACGCATCGCGGTGGAACTGCACGGCCTCCACGGAACGTCCCTGGGCGGCGAGGGTCAGACCGATGCCGTTGAGAGCGGCCGCCTCGCTGTACGGCTCGCCGTGATGTTCTGCGGCGGTCAGCGCCAGTTGGTGGTGCCTGCGGGCGTCGTCCAGCTGTCGCAGCCCGCAGAGTGCCGCTCCCAACTCGTTGAGCGCGAACGATATCCCGAATCGGTTTCCCGTCCGTTCCCTGAGGCGCAGCGAGGCCCTCAGGTAGCGCACCGCTAGATGGTGCTGGCCGAGGCGTGACCTGACCGCGCCGATGTTGGCGAGGGCCAGGGCGACGTTGAACGTGCTCCCGGCAAGGTGTGCCATGAACAGGTGTTGCCGGTGTATCCGGAGGGCTTCCTCGTATCGCCCGAGAAACATCAGTGACAGGCCGACGCTGGGTAGGGCAGGCAGCACGTCCTGGCCTGACGATCGACGGTCGTGCAGAGAGCGCTGGTGGAGGTCGACCGAGTCGGTCAGTTTGCCGAGGTGCCAGTAGACGATCGCCAGATTCGACCTGCTGATGTTCGCTCCGTGCCGGTCGCCGATCCTCTCCCGCACCTCGATCGCCGTTTCCAGGTCCCGCTGTGCCTGCTGGCAGTCGCCGCTGCGGATATGGGAATACGCACGGTAGTTGTACATCGTTCCGATCGCCGCCTCGTCGTCCAACTGACGCGCCGCCTCAAGCCCGTAGCGGTGGGTGTCGAGGATGTCGTCGTTGTACCCGCGAACGAAATAGAAGCGCCAGGCCACCCGAGCCAGCCGCCACGCCTGGTGCGGATGACCGTTCTCCGCCGCCAGGCGGACCAGGGCACGCAGGGTCTCCCGCTCCACATCCGGCCATTCCAGGTCCGCCCTCAGCAGGGACAGCAGATCCGGACGCAGTGGTTGATCGAGACCGAGTGTCGCCGCCATCGATGACGTCTCCATCGCCCGGGTCGCGGCGAGGCAGGCGTGCAGGTAGTAGTCGAGGATCCGGCCGATCGCCGACCGGCACTCGCTTGGCTCGTCCGTGGACGTCGCGAGTTCGCGTGCGTAGTCGCGGACCAGATCATGGAGCCGGAACCGGCCGGCGACCGGTTCCTCCACCAGATGATGGTTGACCAGGGCCGCCACAGCGGTTTCCGCATCTGACAGCGGCACGTCCGCCAAGGCGGCTGCGGTGTCCAGACCGAAGTGCTCTCCCGGATGCAGGCCGAGCAACCGGAACATCCGGCGTACCGGTTCGTGGAGCGGCTCGTACGAGAGGCTGAAGGCGCTGGCGACGGTATGGTCCTCCGCGGATAGTTCGCTGAGTACCGGGGTAGCCCGGTCGAGCCGTTGGGCCAGGTCCACCACTCGCCAACCGGGTCGGTGGGCGAGGCGGGCGCCCACGAGACGGATCGCCAGCGGAAGATAGCCGCAACGACGTACCACCACGGCTGCCGCCTCCGGCTCGGCGCCGACCCGATCCCGGCCGGCGACCCTCGCCAGCAGCTCGATCGCCTCGTTCCGATCGAGGACCGGTAACGACGTCGGCGGGGCATCGCCGCTGGCGAGCAGTCGTCGGCGGCTGGTCACCAGCACGAGCGTGCCGGGTGCCGCCGGAAGCAGCGGGGCCAACTGTTCACTGCTGCCCGCGTTGTCGAGCACGAGCACCGTCCGCCGGGCGGCGAGTTCCGATCGCCACAGCGCGATCCGGTGGTCGGGTTCGGTCGGGATCCGGCCGGCGGGCACGCCGAGCTGCCGCAGCAGGGTGACCAGCGCCGTCGCCGGATCCACCTGACCGCCCGCGCTGTGTCCCTGCAGGTCGACGAAGAGCTGCGCGTCGGGATAGCGGTCGGCGAGCTGGGTGGCTACCTGTACGGCCAACGCGGTCTTACCGATTCCGGCCATCCCGTCGATCACCCGCACCACCGCAGCGCCGGCGTTCGCTCCCTCCACGGCGGCCACCAGCCCACGTACGGCCTCGGCCCGACCGGTGAAGTCGACGGCCGGCCGGGGCAGCCAACTGACTGGAAGCGCAGCCTGGTCGTCCTCGTCCCTTGGGAGAGCTGGCTTCCCGGGTCCGGATCCCGGCCGACCGGGCACCCGGGGCGCGATGACCGCCCACGGACGCTCCAGGGCGGGATCGCGGTTCAGTACCGCCTGATGGAGCTGACGTAACTCAGCACCGGGCTCGATGCCGAGCTGCTCGACCAGCACCGAACGGGCCGCACTGTAGGCGGCCAGGGCACCCGGCACGTCCCCTTCCCGGCACAGCGCCCGCATCAACAGCGCATGGCCCCGCTCCCGCAACGGATGAGCCAGCAGATGGTCCCGCAACAACGCCACGGCCAGCCCGGGCCGCCCGGTCGCGAGGCACAACTCAGCCCGCTGCTCAACCAGACCAAGCCGCATCTCCCGTACGGTCTCGGCCCGCGCCGACAACACCGGTCCCAGCGGCAGACCGGCCAGCATCTGCCCCCGCCACCGCTCCTCAGCCCGGCCCAGCAGCTCACCGGCCTCGGGGAAGTCCTCACCGGCGAGCGCCACAGCCGCCCGCTGACACTCCGCCACGAACCCGATCAGGTCCACAGCCTCCGACGGCAGCCGAAGCTCATACCCGGATCCACGTCGGACCAGCAGACCCCGCCCCGCTTCCACCCGATCGAACATCCGCCGCAGGTTGGCCGCATAACCCCGGGTATTCGCCACCGCGGACGTCGGTGGCCTCTGCGGCCACAACTCATCGATCAGCTCGTCCACCCCGACCAACCGACCCGGCCGCATCGCCAGCATCGCCAACACCACCTGCTGCTTGGGCGGGCCGAGCAGCAACGGCATCCCGTCGGCGATGATCTCCAGGGGACCAAGAAGCGAAACCTGGAACATTCAACCCCCGGTCAACAGGACAACGAATCCACCGCCACCGACACAGCCTATCGACCCTCTTGACAAGCCGTCAGCGCCCCGGATGTCCCCAGATCGTCTCAGGCGAGTTCGTCGATGCTGCAGCACACGGCCCCGGTACGGCGTCGTGCTGGCCCGGCGAGCAAAGGATCCTGGTTGGACTTCGACCCACACTGTTCGCACCCTTGCCGAAGCCGGTGATCATCTGATCGGGCTGCCGGATGCCGCCCGCGCAGGCGCCTCGAACCGTGACGGCTGTCCTCGATCAGAAATTAGCAATTCCGACGATATCGAAAATATATCGCAAACATATCGATCTCATGTTGGCTGCTCGAATAATCTTCCCCGCAGCTTCGGCCAATCAATCGGATTTGGGGGAACCAAAAATCGATTACTCCAGATAGTTGCAATTCATATTACAGAAAAGGCGATACGCGGAAGCAGGCGCAAGCTCCCATCCGCACGTCGACCCCACAGCTCCCACCGAGCTGCCATGTTGTTCCAGAAATTTGATCCGCACCCGACGTTCCAGAACTCTGCCTCTTCGCTTTTCTCGGCGCCAGTCTCACTTAAGAAGGAGTTTGATGTACCTGTTGATGCGTCTACCTGTGACCGCACGGCTGCTGACCCTGTCAGCTCTCACTGCGGGCACGGTTGCCGTTTCCGGCGCATTGTTCGTCGGTGTCGCCGCAGCGGCCCCGACGGATCCCATTGGCGATATCGATCCCTATGCGTCCATGGTCACCGAGGCGTCCTCGCAGCTCATGGAGGATCTCCTGGCGCTACAACCCGGATCGCAGAACGGGGGGATCTACGCCAACAAGGACGGCTACCACAACACCCGGGCGGGAAACGATACGGACGACTATTCCGTCCGGGACGTCGAGGACAAGGGTGGTCCAGCCGATAAAGCCGCAGCATACGACTGGACCTTCCCCGAGGCCCGAGGGTCGAGCCCCAACTACAGCAACATCGCCCGGTACTCCAATCGACTCCTCGCCTCCACCAGGGATCCGAACGACCCTCGCCTGGACGGATGGCGGGAATTTTTCGGCCAAGCCGACAACGACGGCGACGTGGAGGGCTGGGACTTCCGGTATGGCCGCGCGGCTTCATCTGACAACACGCACTTATGGCACATTCACCTTAGCGAGGACCGCGACAAGGTCACCAGGTTCGACAACAAGGAAGCACTGCTCAGTGTTCTTCGGGGGGAGACTACTCGAGAGTGGCGGAACAAGCCGGTCAGTCCGATTCTGGGGTACGACTCCGGGGCGTCGACCGTGCTGTACCGGTGGGGATCTACCGGTTCTTCGTTCAGTGGCCTGAGCACCGCGACGCACTCCTCTTTCGATCTGGACAACGTCGGTGACCGATTCGCCTCCGGTGACGTGAACGCAGACGGCAAGGACGACACCGTCATGGCCCACCAGAACCCCGACACCAGCTTCACGTTCAAGGTCTTCCTCAACGGAACCTCCACCCCGCAGAACTGGTACACCTCCGGCCCGATGAACCTCACCCCGGTCGGTAACCGACTCATCGTCGGCGACTTCAACGGCGACCGCAAACACGAGCCGATCCTCGCCTACGACTCCGGAACCGCAACCATCCTCTACCGCTGGTACTCCACCGGAGCATCATTCAGCAACCTCAGCACCGCCACCTACTCCTCCTTCGACCTCGACAACGTCGGCACAAGAATCGCCGCCGGCGACGTCAACGCAGACGGCAAAGACGACACCGTCATGGCCTACCAGAACACCGACACCAGCTTCACCTACAAAGTATTCCGCAGCGGCACCATCGCCCCGGAAAACTGGTACACCTCCGGCCCGATGAACCTCACCCCCGTCGGTAACCGACTCATCGTCGGCGACTTCAACGGCGACCGCAAACACGAGCCGATCCTCGCCTACGACTCCGGAACCGCAACCATCCTCTACCGCTGGTACTCCACCGGAGCATCATTCAGCAACCTCAGCACCGCCACCTACTCCTCCTTCGACCTCGACAACGTCGGCACCAGAATCGCCGCCGGCGACGTCAACGCAGACGGCAAAGACGACACCGTCATGGCCTACCAGAACACCGACACCAGCTTCACCTACAAAGTATTCCGCAGCGGCACCATCGCCCCGGAAAACTGGTACACCTCCGGCCCAATGAACCTCACCCCCGTCGGCGACCGACTAATCCTCGGCGCCTGGCTGTAACAACCACAAAGACACACCGACAACACAACCAGGTTCGGCCCCCACCACCCACAGGTGAGGGGCCGAACCCTTGTTACGCATCTCGACAGGATCGTCCGGCCGGACGGGATCGCCACGAGCCGGTGACACAGAGCAGGGACGCCGATCCGGTGATGGTCAAGGCGCGGCTGCCTTAGCCGGCCCGAAGTGGAAGGTGTGGCTGGCGGGGAGAGGTTCCGAGTGCCGGCGGTACTGTCGGGGCCATGGACCAACGTGACAGGGAGCCGGGAAGTCGGAGGCGACCGAAATGGCGCACGACCATGACTGCGGCCCTGGTCGCAGCGTCGGTGGTGGTCGGTGGTTGTGGCGGGGACCGCGACGAGCCGCGTACGGCCGAATCCGCCCCGGCTGCCACCGCGACGTCCCCCACTCACACGGCGACGCCGAGCACTGCCACTGCCGGCCCCGCCGCCACCCTCGCCGAACTGGCGCGGCAACCCTGCCGCGCCCTCGATCAGCAAGACAGCAGCAGACTCGGCATCATCATCGAAGGATCGGAGACGGACCTCGATGGCAAGTCCTGCCAATGGGGAGTCCTGGATGGACTGGTGGCCTTCACCCCGTACCCAACGGTTGACCAGACGACGGCCGCGGAGTTCCGGCACCTGAAACAGACCAAGATCGACGGTCGTCGGGCGGTCGCCGGCACCACTTCACGCGGGGGATGCACCACGCTCGTCGCGATCAGCGCCAAACAGTCGTTCCGGCTCATCGCAAGCCCGCTCGGCGAAGAGGCGGCCGGGTCGAAATCCTGTCCCCTCAACACCACCTTCGCGACAGCGATCCTCGCCCACCTGGGATGAGTTGACTGGAGGAGTCCTTGTCCGACGTCGAGGTCAGATACGGCGCGCCCGCGCCGAGAACGCCCGGCAACGACCGGGGATGGTCCCTCGACGAGGTACGCCGGGCCATCTACACCCTCTACCGACGGCTCTCCCCGGACACCGTCCACGAATTCTCGGCGAGCATCCCGGCCGAGGACGTCACCGTGCGGCGCGACGAGGACCTGATCTCCGGCACCCAACGGGTCGCCCATGCCCTGGTCGAGCACCTGCGCCTGCCCGACACCCGGATAACCGTCACCTTCACCCCGATGCCGCCCGGCCGGGCCGGTCGGGTGCTGCTAGGCACCGGACCGCAGTACTCCGTCGAGATCGACTCGACCTTCGTCGGTCGGCGCCGGGACATCGGCGCGGTCCTCGCGCACGAGGTGACGCACGTCTTCCTGGAGTACCACCACATGCGGTACGAGGACGAGATCCTGACCGACACCACCGCCGCCTACCTCGGCGTGGGCTGGCCGCTGCTCGACTCGCACCGCACCGCCGCCTACTACACCGAACGGCTCGGGTACCTCGGCTCACCCGCCTTCGGCTACGCCCTCGGCCGGCGGGCGGTCGCCTTCTCCGAGGACCCGCTGCCGTGGCTGACCAGTACGGACGCCCGGTCGGCGTACCGGAGTGGCTACGCCGTCGCCTACCAGGAGTGGACCCAGGCGCCGTTGGCGTCGGCCGATCCCGCCAGCCGGCGCCGGTACGACAAGGACCTGGCACAGGTACGCCGCCGGCTCGACCGTGGTGCCGCACGCCCGCACGCCGCCGCGAAGAGCGACCGGTACGCCTTCTCCGGCCGGTCACCGCTGCGGGTCACGTTCAACTGCCCGATCTGCAGCGTCCGGATCAGCCTGCCCGTCGCCAGTCGGGCCGAGATCTGCTGCCAGATGTGTGGAACCCTGCTCGACTGCGACACATAGGAGCAGCGGGTTCCCACCGTCGACGGATCAGCCGGAAGATGGAGCCATGCCACGTAGCGCACCCGACATCGACGTACCCGATCTTCGCGGCAAGCTCGCGGTCGTCACCGGAGCCAACAGCGGAATCGGGTTCGGTCTCAGTGGCCGGTTCGCCCGGGCGGGCGCGGAGGTCATCCTCGCGGTCCGTAACGAGCGGAAGGGCGCCGAGGCGATCGCCGAGATCCGTGCCCGGGTGCCCGACGCGGTCCTACACCTGCGGGAACTGGACCTCTCCTCGCTGGCCAGCGTGGCGGCGCTCGGCGCCGACCTGAACAGGGCCGGGCGGCCCGTCGACTTCCTGGCCAACAACGCCGGGATCATGGCCCCGCGTCGCCGGGCGGTCACCTCGGACGGGATCGAACTCCAGTTCGCCACCAACTATCTGGGGCACTTCGCCCTGACCGGCCACCTGCTGCCCCTGCTGCGGGCCGCCGGATCGGCCCGGGTGGTGTCGGTCAGCAGCCTCATGAGCCGCCTCGGACGGTTCGACTTCGACGACCTGCAGAGTGAACGTCGCTACCAGGGCGTGCTCGCGTACGGGGTCTCCAAGCTCGCCCAACTCGTCTTCGCCCGGGAACTCGACCGGCGCAGCGTGGCCGCCGGCTGGGGCATCCGCAGCAACGCCGCCCATCCCGGTGCGACCATCACGAATCTCCAGGTCACCGGACCCACCCACGGTGGACGGTCGGTACGGCTCAACCAGATCCGGAACCGGCTCCTCTACCTCGTGCCCGGGGTCTGGCAGGAGATCGACGCCGGCATCCTGCCCGCCCTCTACGCCGCCACCAGCCCCGACGCCGAGGGCGCCGGATTCTACGGTCCAGACGGGTTCGGCGAACTGCACGGCGGCCCGGCACCCGCGAAGGTTCCCGCCCGCGCGCTGGACGACGAGGCCGCGGCCCGGCTCTGGGAGGTCTCGGAGCGGCTCAGCGGCGTGACCTATCCGAAGGCGCACCAGCCGGCCTGAGTCGGGAAGGTGCGGACGGCACCGAACGGGGGTGTGCGTCCGCTGTGGCCACCCGTTGTTAGGCCGGCAGCAGGCTGTAGGCGATCCCGTCGAGGATGTCGTGCTCGCTGGCGATCACCGAGGACATCCCGGCCTGCCGCATGATGACCTGGAGCACCAGGGCCCCCGCGCCGATCACGTCGGCGCGGCCGGGGTGCATCACCGGGATGGTCAGTCGCTCGGCCGCCGACCGGGCCAGCAGGTCCGTGGTCACCTTCACCACATCGGCGTACGACACCCGGGCGTGATGGATCTGCTCGGGCCGGTACTCCGGCAGGCCCAGGGCGATCCCGGCGACCGTGGTGACCGATCCGGCCAGCCCGATCAGGGTGGCCGCCTCCCGTCCCGGCACCGCCGACAGTGCCCAGTCCACCACCGCCGTGATGTCGGCCTCGGCCGCCGCGACCTGCTCGGGCGTCGGCGGGTCGCCGGACAGGTGCCGCTCGGTCATCCGGACACAGCCGATGTCCACCGACACCGCCGCGTCAACCAGCGCCGTACCTCCGGTGGCCGGGCGGCGGCCGACGACGAACTCGGTCGACCCGCCACCGATGTCGACGACCAGGTACGGCTCCCGGACGTCGGCGTCCAGCCCGCGTACCGCCCCGGTGAAGGAGAGCCGGGCCTCCTCGTCGCCGGTCACCACCTCGGGCGCGACGCCGAGCGTGTCGAGCACCATCGCCCGGAACTCGTCGGCGTTCGACGCGTCCCGGGAGGCGGAGGTGGCGCACATCCGGACCTTCGTCACGCCCAGCGACTCGATCTCGGTCGCGTACCCGACCAGTGCCAGCCGGGTACGTTCGATCGCCTCCGGCGCCAGCCGGCCGGTCCGGTCGATGCCCTGGCCGAGCCGGACGATCTCCATCCGCCGGACCACGTCGACCAGTTCCGCCTGCGGCCCGGCGGACGCCTCGGGCAGGTCCGCCACGAGCAGCCGGATCGAGTTCGTGCCGCAGTCGATCGCGGCGACCCGCTTGGGAACCGTTTCCGTCGTCACGGACGCCAGACTACTGGCCCGGCCGAACCCGAAGGCCGGGTGTTAGGAAGGGGCCCTTCTTCGACAGAAAGCGATAGGAAGGGGCCCTTCCTTACAGGCGTAGGAGCATGCGGACGTTGCCGAGGGTGTTCGGCTTGACCCGTTCGAGGCCGAGGAACTCCGCGACCCCCTCGTCGTACGACCGGAGGAGCTGTTCGAAGACGGTCTGCGGGACCGGGGCACCGTCGATCTCGACGAACCCGAAGGAGGCGAAGAACCCGGTCTCGAAGGTGAGGCAGAAGACCCGGGAGACGCCCAGCTCACGGGCGGTCGCCAGCAGCTCCGTCACGATCCGCCAACCGATCTTGCGGCCCCGGTAGCCCGGGTGCACCGCCACGGTCCGGATCTCGGCCAGGTCCTCCCACATCACGTGCAGGGCCCCGCAGCCGACCACCGTCGCGTCGGTCGGGTCCACCGCGACCCAGAACTCCTGGACATCCTCGTAGAGCGTGACGGTCGCCTTGCTGAGCAGCCGGCGCTCGGGGCTGTAGGTGTCGATGAGTTCCCGGATCCCGCGTACGTCGGTCGTCCGGGCCCGCCGGACGACCAGCTCGGCCGGCACCGACTCCGGCACCCGCTCCGAACCCGACTCCCGTTCCGGACGGGTCATTCGGCCGGTTCCACGCAGGGGCCGGCGGCCCACCAGGGTTCGAGCAGTTCGAGCACCTCGTCACCGAAGGGGTTGACCCCGGGACCGGCGGCCAGCGCGTGCCCGAGGTGCACGTGCAGGCACTTCACCCGGCCCGGCATGCCACCGGCGGAGATCCCGTCGATCTCCGGCACCTGCCCGATCGCGTTCCGCCGGGCCAGGTAGTCCTGGTGCGCGGCCAGGTAGCGCTCGGCCAGTTCCGGGTCGGCGGCCAGCCGTTCGGCCATCTCCCGCATCACCCCGGCGGACTCCAGCCGGCTGCATCCGGCGACCGCCCGGGGACAGGTCAGGTAGAACAGCGTCGGGAAGGGCGTACCGTCGGCGAGCCGGGGGGTGGTCTCCACCACGTCCGGCAACCCGCACGGGCACCGGTGGGCCACCGCCCGGGTGCCACGCGGGGTACGCCCGAGCTGGGCGGCCACCGCGGCCAGGTCACCGGTGGTGGCCGGCTCCCGCACCGGTGCCGGCACCGCGTCGGCCGCCGCCCCCGTCCCGGGTACGTCGACCGCGTCGGGTCGGCTCACTGCCCGGCCCGTTCCGGCTCGTTCGCGGCCTGGATGCTCGACCAGAGGGTGTCGTACCAGGGATCCGGGGCGCGACCCTGCGTCGTCTCCGGAACGACACCGGCGTCCCGGGCGGCGCCCTCGCGATCGGTCAGCACCACGAGCGGCACCTCGCCGGGCAGCACCATGAAGAACCGCTCCCGTGCCTGGATCTTGACGTACTCCGGGTCGTCCCAGAGCGCGGCTTCCTGGGTCAGATCGCCGATCAGCTTCCGCTGCGCCTGCTGGGCCGCCTCAATCCGCGCGATGTCGGACTGCTGGTTGAGGTAGACCCGGACCGGATAGGTGTAGGCGAGGGCGAGCGCGACCAGGACTCCGGCCAGCACCGTCGCCCGCCCGGTGTACCGGCGGGGCTGCTGGGCGTAGGTGCGCTTGACCGTCCGGGCGGCACCGGTCCGCCGGGCCGCCCCGGGCCGGCTGCCCGACCGGGGTCCGTCCGCGCTCCGGCCGGCGCCAGTGGCCCGGGTGGAGCCGGACGCCCGGACACTTCCGGACGCCCGGACCGGGCCCTGTCTCGGTTCGGACCGGGCCCCCGGGTCGCGGGACGCGGCCCGGCCGGGCCGGGGCACCCCGGTCCGGCCGGTACGATCCGGCCGCCGGGCCGGGCCCTGGCCGCTCGGTGTACGGCGCTGCGTCATCGCCGTCGCACCTCCCCCCGAGGTTCTACGTCAGACCGAACGGTAACGCGGGAAGGCGCTGGTGCCGGCGTACCGCGCCGCGTCGGCCAGCTCCTCCTCGATCCGCAGCAGTTGGTTGTACTTCGCCACCCGGTCGGAGCGGGCCGGTGCCCCGGTCTTGATCTGGCCACAACCCATCGCGACCGCCAGGTCGGCGATGGTGGTGTCCTCGGTCTCGCCGGAGCGGTGGCTCATCATGCACTTGAAGCCGGCCCGGTGGGCCAGGTCGACCGCCTCGAAGGTCTCGGTCAGCGAGCCGATCTGGTTCACCTTGACCAGTACGGCGTTCGCGGACCGCTCCGCGATGCCCCGGGCGATCCGCTGGGGGTTGGTGACGAACAGGTCGTCGCCGACGATCTGGATCCGGTCGCCGATCGAGGCGGTCAGGTTCGCCCAGCCGGACCAGTCGTCCTCGGCCAGCGGGTCCTCGATGGACACGATCGGGTAGTCGTCGATCAGCTTGTGGTAGTAGGCGGTCATCTCGTCCGCCGACTTCGTGGCGCCCTCGAAGGTGTACGTGCCGTCGGAGAAGAACTCGGTGGCGGCCACGTCCATCGCGAAGACGATGTCGGTGCCGAGCCGGTAACCGGCCTTCTCGACCGCCTCGGCGATCAGGTCGAGCGCGGTGGAGTTGGTGGGCAGGTCGGGCGCGAAGCCGCCCTCGTCACCGAGCCCGGTGGCCAGGCCCTTCTTCTTCAGCACCGACTTGAGCGCGTGGTAGACCTCGGCACCGCAGCGCAGCGCCTCCCGGAACGAGGGCGCGCCGATCGGGGCGACCATGAACTCCTGCACGTCGACGTTGGAGTCGGCGTGCGCGCCACCGTTGAGGATGTTCATCATCGGTACCGGCAGCAGGTGCGCGTGCGGGCCGCCCAGGTAGCGGAAGAGGCTCAGCTCGGCGCTGCTCGCCGCCGCCTTGGCGACCGCCAGCGAGACCCCGAGGATGGCGTTGGCGCCGAGTTCCGACTTGGTGTCGGTGCCGTCGATGTCGAGCATCTTCTGGTCGATCAGCCGCTGCTCGCTGGCCTCGTAGCCGACCAACTGGTCGACGATCCGGTCCTCGATGTTGGCGACGGCCTTCTCGACGCCCTTGCCGTTGTAGCGGTCCTTATCACCGTCGCGCAGCTCGATCGCCTCGAAGGCTCCGGTGGACGCGCCGGACGGCACCGCGGCGCGGGCGACCGTACCGTCGTCCAGTCCGACCTCGACCTCGACGGTCGGGTTGCCGCGCGAGTCGAGAATCTCCCGAGCGACGATTCCCTCGATGGTGGCCACTGTCGTGCTCCTCAGTTGTCGATGTCGGTCCATCGGATGTCGATGGCGGTCCGGTCCGGGCCGCGACGGTGCGGCTGAGGCCTCCACGGCCAGCCTATCGGGCGGGTCCGGACCCCCGGGCGCCGCATGGCGGACCTGGACAACGTCCCGACGCCCCGCCGGATCATGTGTACCGGCACCGGTTCCGGCGGCGGGCCCGGGGTCCGGCTTCCGGCGGTTGGCCCGGCGACCAGCACGCACCGTGGTCGCGCGGCGCCTCGGGGGTCCGACATTTACGGATTTCCTTCGCAGTACGTGGGAACCGGTTTGCGAGACCTTGACCCGATCGACAAGGCTGTGGGCCATGCCGGTTGTGTCGATCTCACTCCGGGCACTCGCGGGGGCGATCATTTCCGTACTGACGATCTCCGGGTGCCAGACCCTGGACGGCGCCGGGCGCGTCATCAGCCGGGCCGATCTGGTCAACGATCTCGCCGCCCGGCTCGACCGGTCGAACGAGCTCACCTATTCGGCCGACTACCAGCTCCCGGGCGGCGAGAGCGCCTCGATCGTGCAGTCCCAGGACCCGTTGCGCGCCGCGTACACCTATCCGGGCGGCATGCTGACGGTCACCGCGGACGCCACCACCGCGTGCGACACCACCAGGAAGAAGCCGACCTGTACGGTCACCGCCCCGGCGGTGACGAACACCAAGCCGGCGATCGCCATCTTCACGGACATGAACAAGCGGGGTTTGGTCACCCCGCCGGTGGTGATCGGCCTGCTCACCGCCGCCGCCATCGACCCCAACGCGGTCATCCGGCAGCACGACACCACGGTCGCCGGGCGGCATGCCACCTGTGTCGAGGTCGAGCAGCTCAGCAACGCTCCCACCAGCAAATTCGATGCCTGCATCATCAGTGAGGGCGCGTTGGGCAGCTTCACCGGCGTGGTCGACGGCGCCCAACTCGACGTGGCGTTGAGCCGCTACCGGGACGCGGTAACGGGCTCCGCCTTCGACCTGCCGCCCGGCGCCGGAGTGGTCGACCGGCGGCCGACTCCGCAGTAGCCGGCGGACGCCTCGCTGCGCCGGATCGCCATCGCGGCGGCGGGCACCCTGCGCAGCCGCCGGCACCCTGCGCAGCCGCCGGCGGACGCCTCGGGCAGCCCTTCGACGCCTCGGGCAGCCCTTCGACGCCTCGGGCAGCCCGTCGACGCCGGCCCTGGTGGCGCCCGGAGCCGGCGCCGACGGGGCCTCTGACGGCGCGAGAACTCCACGCCGAGCCCGTTGCCGAACGCAGGAACGTTTTCCATTCGCAGGCTACCGAGCGGCCCGCCGATAACCAGCTGATTTGCCCGGAACCGGACGCGTACGACCCGCCGTGACCAGCGGCGCGACCGGACCTGACCGTGCCGCTCCGGGGCCGAGTCAGACCGGAGGCAAGATCAGACCAGGCCGAGTCAGACCAGGGGCAAGATCAGACCGGAGCCGAGTCAGATCAGGCCGAGCAGCACCGGGAGGTGCCGTGGTGGCGGAGAGCCGTGCGCGAGCATGGCGTCGTGCCACTGCCGGACCGGTACCCCGGCCGGCCGGCGCGCGGCGATCTCGGCGATCTGGCTGTAGCCCACGAAGTACGTGGAGAGCTGCGTCGAGGTGAGCAGCGCCCGCCGCCACTTCCCGGCCGCCTCGCCCTCCTCCTGGAAGCCCCGCTCCATCATCAGCGCGAGCCCGTCGGACTCGGACATCTCCTCGCAGTGCACGAGCTGGTCGAGCAGGGCGTTGATGGTCAGCCGGAGCTGCATCTTGAGCTGCTGCAACCGGACCGCCAGACCACCGAAGCCGCGTTCGGCCATCATTTGCTCGGCGTAGACGGCCCAGCCCTCGACGAACGGGCCGGAGTGGCCGAGCGCCCGGACCCGGCTGCTGCCCCGGTAGCGGCGGGCGTGCGCCAACTGGAGGAAGTGCCCCGGCATCGCCTCGTGCACGGTCAGATTGCGGATCATGTGGTCGTTGTACTCACGGTAGAACGACTCGGTCCGGGACGGCGACCAGTCGGCCGGGGTGGGCGCGATGCAGTAGTACGTCGGCACCTCGGCGGTCTCCAGCGGTCCCGGCGCGTCGCAGTAGGCGACCGCGACCCCGCGATCGTGCTCCGGCATCTCCTTGATCACGCACAGATCGTCGACCAGCGACACCAACTCGGCGTCGGCGACGAAGTCGGTCGCGTCGCCGAGGGTGAGCCGGGCCAGCGGCACGATCGAGGCGTCGTCCGGGTGCTCGTCGGCGAGCAGGTTCAGCGCCTGGCGTACCGCCCGGTCCGAGGCGGGACCACCGACCAGCTCGACAGCTGCCGTGCGGATCTCCTCGGTGACCCGGTCGAGATTCGCCCAGGCCCGGTCGAGCACCTCCCGGGCGGACAGCTCGGTGTCCAGGGTGTGCCAGAGCTGCGCCTCCCAGAGCCGGCGGCCCAACCTCGGGTCGCGCCCCGGGCCGGCGTCGTCGCGCAGGCCGGTACGCAGCCAGTCGGCGAACCCGGTCAGCTCGCGTACCGCCGCCCGGGCGGCCGGTTCGACCGTGCTCCGCAACCCGGGAGCCTCGGCCAGCAGCGCCGGCACCTGTGCGCGGACCAGTGCCGCCGCACCGTCGAACTGCCCGACCGCGGTCTCGGCGTGCACCCGGGGAATGTCACGGAGCACCGCCCGCGCGGTGGCCAGCGCGTCCGGTACGGCCGCCAGTCGCCCCGCGAGGCTGGTCAGCCGTACGTCGGCCGGGGCGAACGGCCGGTCGAGCAGCGCGTACAGCAACGGTCCGGGGTTGTGGGCCAGCGGATTCCACTCGTGGCCACGTACCTCGGTCAGTTCGAAGATCCCCCGGTCGACCGAGGCCGACAGCACGGCGTGGTCCACCTGCTCCGGCGGCTCCAACTCCTCGGCGTCCACCTCGGAGAGCGCGTGGGCGGCGTCCCGCAGCATCGCCACCTGCCCGGCCACCGCCTCCACGGACCGGTCCGGCAACTGGTCGTCGACGCCGTGGTCACCGACGGACGAGGCCAGGGTGGGATCGCTGGCCAGGAGCGCGTCGACGATCCGCTCGGCAAGGGGAACGAATGGCGGCATGCGGCAAACCTAGACGATCAGTTCCGCCAGCGTCGCCACCGCGCGGGTCAGTACGTCAGGCGGGTGCGTCGCGTACCCGAGAACCAGTCCGGGCGGGCCGCCGGGGGCGAGCCGCAGCCGGGACAGTGGCACCGGCCCCAGTCCGGCCCGTCGCGCGGCGTCGCCCAGCGACACGTCGTCTACGTGCTCCGGCAACTCCACCACCAGGTGCAGCCCGGCCGCCACGCCGGAGATCCTGGCGCTCGGCAGGTACCGGCGTACCGCCGCCGCCACCGCGTCCCGGCGCTGCCGGTGCACCCGACGGAGCCGGCGCAGGTGCCGGTCGTAGCCGCCGCCGGCCAGCAACTCGGCGAAGGCGAGCTGTTCCAGCACCGGACCGCCGAGGTCGGCCGCCGTCTTCGCGGCCCGGACCGCCGGCCGCAGCCCCGGCGGTACGGCCAGCCAGCCGAGCCGCAGGGCCGGGGCGAGGGCCTTGCTGGCCGAGCCGATGTGCGCCACCAGGTCCGGAGCGAGTCCCTGGAGGCAGCCGACGGGGTCGCGGTCGTACCGGAACTCGGCGTCGTAGTCGTCCTCGATGATCAGCCCGTCGACCTGACGGGCCCAGCCGAGCAGGGCGGCCCGGCGGTCCGGTGCCAGCACCACGCCGGTCGGGAACTGGTGGGCCGGGGTGACCAGCACCGCCCGCAGGCCGCTGCGGGCCAACGCGGCGACGTCCAGCCCGCCGTCGTCGACCGGGATCGGCACCAGCCGCAGGCCGTGCGCGACAAGGTGGCCCCGGATGCCCTCGCTGCCGGGGTCCTCCAGGCCGACGGCGTCCACTCCGACGGACCGGAGCGCCCCGGCGACCAGCCCGAACGCCTGGGCCGCACCGGTGGTGGCGATCAGGTCGAGCGGCCGGACCCGGGCGGCCCGGACCCGGCCGAGGTAGCCGGCGAGTTCGGCCCGGAGCCGGGGCGCACCCGCCGGATCGCCGTAGTCGAGGTCGGCGGCGCCGGCCCGGTCCAGCGCCCGCTCGTAGGCGCGGCGCCACGCCGTCCGGGGGAACATCCCCGGATCCGGTACGCCCGGCCGCAACGGCAGCACCCCACCCCGACCGGGCGGTACGTCCGCCGGGGCGGCGACGCGTCGACCGTCCCCGTCCCCATTCCCGTCCCCGTGCCGGGCGACCGGGGCCGGCTGCCGGCTCGGCCGAACCGGTTTTCCGGATGTCGCCCCGGCGGTCCTGCCCGCCGTCGCCGTCCCGTGCTGGCCGGGCGACACCGTCGTACCCGAGCCGCGCCGGGCCAGCAGTCGGCCCTCGGCGACCAGTTGCTCGTACGCCTCCACCACCACGCCCCGGGACAGCCGCAGGTCGGTGGCGAGATCCCGGCTCGACGGCAGTCTGCTGCCCGGGGCGAGCCGACCGTCCACGATCGCCGTACGCAGGGCGACGGTGAGCCGGTCGGCCAGGCCGGGACGGTCCCGGTCCAGCTCGACCAACGCCTCCAGGATGGCCAATTGGTCCTCCAAAAGCCGCCATGAATGGCCCTGTAACTCGAACCACTTGCACCATAGCGTCGGCCTGGTGAACATCTCGAACCCGCTCGCCCTACTGCTCTGTGCCGGCGGCATGGTGATCGTCGGCAGCTCGGTCTCGATCAGCCAACTCATCGTCGACTACCCGCACCTCACCGGGCAGGCCGCGCGGTACGCGCTCGCCGCTCTCGTGCTGTTCGCCATCGCCCGCGCCGCGCCGGGCTTCCTGACCGGCGACGCCGACCCGGCCCGTCCGCAGGGCACCGGCTGGCCGACCCGGCGCGAGTGGCTGATCCTGACCGCCCTCGCCGGCACCGGGCTGGTCGCGTTCAACGCCTGCATCCTGATCGCACTGCCGCACGCCGATCCGGCCGTGGTCGGCACCTTCATCGGGGCGTCACCACTCGGCCTCGCCCTGCTCGGCCCGCTGCTGCGGGGCCGCCGCCCGACCGTCCGGCTGGTGGCCGCGGCCGGACTCGTGGTCGCCGGTACGGCACTGGTGCAGGGGAACGGACGGACCGACGCGATCGGCGTACTGGCCTCGATCGGGGCACTCGGCGGCGAGGTCTCCTTCTCCCTGCTGGCCGCCGCCGTGCTGCCGAGGCTCGGGCCGGTACGGGTGGCCGCCTACAGCTGTGCGCTGGCCGTACCGCTGTCGCTGCTGGTGGCACTGCCGGCGGGCGAGTTGGCCCGGTGGCGCCTGCCCACCGTGGTGGAGGGAACCGTCCTCGGCTACCTCGCGGCGTTCATGACCGTGGTCGCGTTCCTCGCCTGGTTCACCGGGCTGCGTCGACTCGGGGTCGAACGGGCCGGCGTACTGGTCGGGCTGATGCCGGTGGCCACGCTCGTCACCGCGGCGGTGCAGGCCGGCCGCGTACCCGACCTCGGACAGAGCGCCGGTGTGCTGGTGGTGGCGATCGGGCTCGCCGCCGGGGTAAGCGCGAGCGGCGGAGCCGCCCTCAGGAGGGCGGAACGGAGTCGCCCTCGGCGGCCCGGACCGACGCGGCGTACTCCAGGGTCGCCTGCCGCAGGGCCGCCTCGGCGTCCAGCCCCGCCGCCCGCGCCCGGGCGACGGTCTCCAGCAGGCTCGCGCCGAGCCGCGCTGCGGGATCCAGCGCCGCCGACGGCTCCGGCGTCCGCAGTTCCAGCCCCGACCGCTCCACCCGGTGCAGGATCTTCGCCGCCAGCGCCAGCGCCGGCTGGGTGAGGGCGACGCCGTCCAGCACCGAGCCGCGCGGCTTCTCGGTCCGCTTGATCTGCTCCCAGTTCTCGGTGATCTCCTCGATGGTGCCGACCGGGGCACCCGCGAAGACGTGCGGATTGCGCCGGATCATCTTCGCGACCAGGCCACCGGCGACGTCGTCGATCGTCCACCGCTCGTCGTCGGGCAGGTTCTCGGCCAGCCGGGCGTGCAGCACCACCTGCAACAGCACGTCCCCGAGTTCCTCCCGGAGCGCGACGAGATCCCCGGCGGCGATGGCGTCGTACGCCTCGTAGCACTCCTCCAGCAGGAACTGGGCCAGGGTGGCGTGGGTCTGCGACAGCTTCCACGGATCCCCGCCCGGTGAGGCCAGCCGGTCCATCACGGCGACCGCGTCGAGCAGCCGGGCGCCGGGCGGATCCCAGGAGCCGTACATCAGCTCCAGTTCGGCCAGACCGGGCTCCCGGGCCAGCCGCAACCCCAGCTCCCGGGCCAGCGACTCGTCACCGGCCGGGCCGGCCAGCCAGACCGCCGTACCGTGCGCCGCCACCGCGTCCAGCAGGGCGGCCACCGGCGTACCGGTGACGGTGACCTCGGCGCCGCTCACCCGTACGGCCGTGGTCAGCTCGCTCTCGGCGCCGGCCAGCACCGGAGCGGCGCGTACGACGTCCCAGGCCGCCGCCGTCATCAGCCCGGCCGGCAGCCGGGGCGAGGTGACCAGCAGCACGATCCGGCTCATCGCGGTACGGGCGTCGCGGTAGGCGGGGCGTCCACCCGTCGCTCAGCGCGCGTCTGGTGCGGAACCGGTGGGTGACGGGGACGCGTCGACAACCGTGTCCAGCCCGCCTTGACCGACCGTGACACTCACCGCCGGCGTACCGCTCAGGAAGAGCACCGGGTACTCGAGGGGGCGGTACCGCGGGTTGACCGTGACCTTCTGGTCGGCCACCGCCTGGGTCAGCGTGTTACGCAGGGCCAGACCGCCGCGCAACTGCGGCTGGTCGAGCTGCTTCCCGGCTTCCTCGTCCTTCGCGTCCGGCGGCACCGCGCCGGTGCTCCGACCGAGGGCCACCAGGGACTGCAGCTCCTCCTTGGTCGGCTCCGCCTGGCCCTCGGGGATGCCCGCCACGCAGATCGCCAGATCGAGCGAGTGCTCGACATAGCGGGATCCCGGCGGCAGGCCCTGCTGCTTGGCCCACTCGTCGGCCGGCGGCCGCTCCGGCGAGGTGAAGTTCTTGCCGACGGCGAACCGCTCGCAGACCTCCGACATCACCAGCACGCGGACGACCTCGGAACGGGTCGGCGCCTTCACCTCGGCGCCCTCCGGCGGAGTGCCGGGCTCCGGCGGCGCCGTCGGCTCCGCGGTCGGGACGTGACCGCCCGGCGGAACCTTGCTCCGGGCGTCGTCGAGAACCTTGGTCACCTCGTCCTCGGTGATCTTCCGATCACCGACGTACGCGGCGACGGTCGAGTCGGACCGGCAGGCGGAGAGGACGGTGGTGCCGAGCACGGCGATCACCGCGATCGAAGCCAGACGACGGGCACGCTGCATGCTCGACACTCTCTCACGCACCCTTCGCCGCCACCGGCACCGGGTCGCCTGATCCGGTCTTCGCTTCGCGACTGCGGGGCTCGCAGACCCGGCTCACTCCTCGCGCTCGCCCAACACATCTTCGCTTCGCGACTGCGGGGCTCGCAGACCCGGCTCACTCCTCGCGCTCGCCCAACACACCTTCGCTTCACGACTGCGGGGCTCGCAGACCCGGCTCACTCCTCGCGCTCGCCCAACACGTCGCGCAGGAGTTGGGCGCACCAGTCCAACAGAGCCTGGTCCCGCACTGGATCGCCGCCGATCCGCCGGGTCATCGGCCGGGGCACGCTGACCTGGTCGGTCGCCGCCTTGTAGACCGCGTCCGGGTGGTACCGCTTCAGCCGCAGCTGCTTCGAGTCCGGCAGCGGCAACGGACCGAACCGGACGTACTTGCCCTGTACGGAGACGTCGGCCAGCCCGTACGCCCGGGCGAGCAGCCGGAACCGGGCCACCGCGACCAGGTTCGCGACCTGCTCGGGCGGCTCGCCGTACCGGTCGGTCATCTCGGCGACGACCTCGGTCAGCCGGGCGGCGTCCCGGGCCTCGGCGAGCTTGCGGTACATCTCCAGCCGCAGCCGCTCCACCCCGATGTAGTCGTGCGGCAGGTGTGCGTCGATCGGCAGGTCGACCTTGATGTCGACCTCCTCCTCCGGGGCCTCGCCCTTGAAGGTCTGCACCGCCTCCCCGACCATCCGGACGTAGAGGTCGAAACCGACCCCCTCGATGTGTCCGGACTGTTCGCCGCCGAGCAGGTTTCCGGCCCCTCGGATCTCCAGGTCCTTCATCGCCACGTACATCCCGGCGCCCAGCTCGGTGTGCTGGGCGATGGTGGCCAGCCGCTCGTGCGCGTGCTCGGTCAGCGGCTTCTCCGGCGGGTAGAGGAAGTACGCGTACGCCCGCTCCCGGCCCCGGCCGACCCGGCCCCGGATCTGGTGCAACTGGGCCAGCCCGAGCAGGTCGGCCCGCTCCACGATCAGCGTGTTGGCGTTCGGGATGTCGATCCCGGACTCCACGATCGTGGTGCAGACCAGGACGTCGTACTCCTTCTCCCAGAAGCCGACCATGACCTTCTCCAGGGCGTCCTCGCCCATCTGACCGTGCGCGACGGCAACCCGGGCCTCCGGCACCAGTTCCCGGATCCGCCGGGCCGCCCGGTCGATCGACTCCACCCGGTTGTGCAGGTAGAAGACCTGGCCGTCGCGGAGCAGCTCACGGTGGATCGAGGCGGCCACCTGCCGGTCGTCGTACCCGCCGACGAAGGTCAGCACCGGGTGCCGCTCCTCCGGCGGGGTGGCGATGGTCGACATCTCCCGGATGCCGGTGATCGCCATCTCCAGGGTCCGGGGGATCGGCGTCGCCGACATGGTCAGCACGTCGACGGCGGTACGCAGCGTCTTGAGGTGCTCCTTGTGCTCGACCCCGAACCGCTGCTCCTCGTCCACCACCACCATGCCGAGCTGCTTGAACCGGGTGGCCGCCTGGAGCAGCCGGTGGGTACCGATCACGATGTCCGCGCTGCCGTCGGCCGCCGCCTCCAGGGTCAGTTCGGCCTCCTTCGGCGTCTGGAACCGGGACAGTTGCCGGATCTGCACCGGGAACTGCCCCATCCGCTCGGCGAAGGTGTTGTAGTGCTGCTGGGCCAGCAACGTGGTCGGCACCAGGATGGCCACCTGCTTGCCGTCCTGCACCGCCTTGAACGCGGCCCGGACGGCAATCTCGGTCTTGCCGTACCCGACGTCGCCGCAGATCAGCCGGTCCATCGGGACCGACTGCTCCATGTCCCGCTTGACCTCCTCGATCGCGGCGAGCTGGTCCGGCGTCTCGGTGTACGGGAAGGCGTCCTCCAGCTCCCGCTGCCACGGGGTGTCCGGGGCGAACGCGTACCCCTTGGACGCCTTCCGGGCGGCGTAGAGCTGGACGAGCTGGGCGGCGATCTCCTTGACCGCCTTCCGGGCCCGGGCCTTGGCCTTCTGCCACTCCGCGCCGCCCATCTTGTGCAGCGTGGGCGACTCGCCGCCGACGTACCGGGAGAGCTGGTCGAGCTGGTCGGTGGGGACGAAGAGCCGGTCGCCGGGCTGCCCGCGCTTGCTCGCGGCGTACTCGATGACCAGGTACTCCCGCTCGGCGCCGTTCACCGTGCGCTGCACCAGCTCGACGTACCGGCCGATGCCGTGCTGCTCGTGCACGACGTAGTCGCCGGCCCGCAGCTCCAGCGGATCGATGGTGTTGCGCCGCCGGCTCGGCATCTTGCGCATGTCGCGGGTCGACGAGCCGCGGCCGCCGGTGATGTCGTTGCCGGTGACGACCGCGAACCGGGAGGCGGCGTCGAGGAAACCGTGGTTGAGCGAGCCGCAGGCGACCACCAGCTCGCCGGGCTCCGGCGGAGCCGGGACGGTCTCGGTCAGCGCGGCGCCGAGCCCGGCGTCCCGGAGCACCTCGACCGCGCGCTGGGCCGGGCCGTGGCCCTCGAAGACCAGCGCCACCCCCCAGCCGTCGCCGATCCAGCGCTTGAGGTCGTCGACCACCCGGTCGGTCTCGCCGTGGTAGAGCGGGACCGGCTGGGCGGCCAGCGCCACCGACTCGCCCGCGTCCGGGGTCACCGTGACCACCGACTCCGGCTCGACCTCCCACGGCTGCACGTCGGTCGGCCCGGCGGCCTCGACCAGGCCGAACGGGGACACCGACCACCAGGGCTGACCGAGGCCGGCGGCGGTCGTGCGTACCTCCGCCAGGGTCTTGAAGGCGGCGGCGCCGACGTCGATCGGGGCCTGGCCGCCGACGGCCGCCGCGGCCCAGCTCGCCTCCAGGAACTCCGCCGAGGTACGCACCAGGTCGTGCGCCCGGGTCCGGATCCGCTCCGGGTCGCAGAGCAGTACGTGGGTGCCGGTCGGCATGCAGTGCAGCAGCAGTTCGAGGGAGTCGATCCCGACCAGCGCCGGGGCCAGCGACTCCATCCCCTCGACCGGAATCCCCTCGGCCAGCTTGTCCAGGATCTCGGCCAGCTCCGGATGCTCCTCCGCCAGCTCGGCGGCCCGCCGGCGTACCGGGTCGGTGAGCAGGAGTTCCCGGCAGGGCGGGGCCCAGAGCGCCGGAACCGCCTCGATGGTCCGCTGGTCGGCGACGGCGAAGGTACGGATCTCCTCCACGTCGTCGCCCCAGAATTCGATCCGGGACGGGTGCTCGTCGGTGGGCGGGAAGACGTCGAGGATGCCGCCCCGGACGGCGTACTCCCCCCGCTTGGTGACCAGGTCGACCCGGGCGTACGCGAGGTCGGTCAACCGGCGCGCGGTCTCCTCCAGCCCGGCCTCGCCGCCGACGGCCAGCCGGACCGGCTCCAGGTCGCCCAGCCCCTTGAGCTGCGGCTGCAACATCGATCTGACCGGCGCCACGACCACCCGGACCGGACCGCTGTGCTCGGTCAGCTCCGGATGCGCCAACCGGCGCAGCACGGCGAGCCTGCGCCCGACGGTGTCCGACCGGGGCGAGAGCCGCTCGTGCGGCAGCGTCTCCCAGGCCGGATAGACCACGACCTGGTCGGGCGGCAGCAGGCTGCCCAGCGCGGCGGCCAGGTCGTCGGCCTCCCGGGTGGTGGCGGTCACGGCGAGCACGGGCCGACCCGCGCCGCCCTGGTCCTCGCCGGCCGCCACGGCGGCGACCATGAACGGCCGCAACGCCGGCGGCGCGGTGAGATCGAGTCCGTCCGCCTCCGGGCCAACGCCCCGGGCCAACGCCCGGGCCCGGGCCAACGCGGGGTCTCGAAGCGCGGCGGTCAGCAGACCGGCGAGCACGGTCATGATCACAACCTCTGGGTGGGCACACGGCAACTACCCCGCGCCCAGGCCGGGCGGGGGGTGTACGGGCGAAAGGAAGAGCCCCCGCATATCGCTTTTTGTATAGGAAGGGCCCCCGCTTAACACCTCACCCGAAGCCTATCCCCTGAGCCGGACAAGCCGGGCCGGCGGCCGACGGCCGGGGGCGGGCAGTCGGGGCCGGGCAGCGGCGGCCCGAGCAGGGGATGTGCGCCGGAGTCCCAGCTCCGGAGGTGTCGCGCCGACCGGGGCGGCCCGGTCGCAGGTGCCCCGGTGGGGACGATCAGCGCCACGCCCGGTGGCGGGCCGACCCGCGCCGGTCGCCGTCGAGAACCTGCCACCGGGGGCGCTATTCGCGTACGGGGTACGGAAACGTACGATCGGGCCGTACCCGGAGGAAGGCGAACGATGTCGGTGGAGCGCGGTGGCGGTGGAGATCCCGTCCGGACCCTGGCACTGCTCTGGAGCACCCAGCCGTCAGCGGGTCGACCGGGATCGACCGGCAGACCCGCCCGGGGCCGCCCACCCCGGCTGACCCTGGCACAGATCCGGCTCGCCGCCGTCGCGGTGGCCGATCGGGACGGGCTGGCCGCGATGTCGATGGCCCGGGTCGCCGAGGAGGTCGGGGTCGGCACGATGTCCCTCTACACGTACGTCCCGGGCCGGGCCGAACTGGTCGAGCTGATGGTGGACAGCGTGCTGAGCGAGCGGAACCTGCCCGGCCCGGACGACGTACGCCCCGCGGGCTGGCGGGCCCGGATCGGCCTCTACGCGGAGCGGACCCGGGCGATGTACCTGCGCCATCCGTGGCTGCGGGAGGTTTCCACCGTCCGCCCGCCACTCGGGCCGGGTCTGCTCGCCCAGCAGGAGTACCTGCTCGCGGCGCTGGCCGACACCGGCCTACCGGCCAGGCGGAGGGTCGCCGCCGCCGACGCGATCGTCACCTTCGTCGACGCCGCCGCCGGGCGGCAGGCGGAGAGCGACCAGGCCGAGCGGGCCACCGGGCAGTCCACCGACGACTGGTGGTCGGAACGGAACTCGTTCTGGGAGGACCATTTCGACGTCGAGCGGTACCCGGCGATGACCCGGACCTGGGAGGCCGACGGCTTCGTCGGCACCACCGAGGCGATGCTCGACGCCTACGAGTTCGGGTTGCGACTCCTGCTCGACGGCATCGAACGCACCATCGGGGCCAGCCAGCGGTGACGCGCCGACGGCCCACCCTGCCGTGGGCCGACAGCCGCCGGTCAGTATCGGACGGTGATCCGCTTCGCCGTCGCGTCGACCCGGACCTCGCCGCCGTACGGGACGATCAGCTGCGGGTCGGTGTGCCCGATCTCCAGGTCGAAGACGAGTACGGCGTCCGGGGCGTACGCGGCACAGGCCCGGCGTACGGCGTCCCGCTGCGCCCGCGCGTACGCCCGCTTCTGCTCCGGGCCGTACGGCTGGTCGCGGTCCCACGCCTTGGCCCGGCCGACCAGTACGGCGGGAAAGCCGCCGAGCAGCCCGCGCTCCCCCATGTCCCGCAGAATCCGGTACACCTCGACGTCCGACGGCAACTCCTCGGACGTCTCGATCAGCAGCACACACCCGGCGTACGCCCCGCTCGGGCCGATCCGGCCGGCCCGGAGCAGCCAGGACAGCACCTCCAGGTTGCCACCCCAGATCCGTCCCTCGACCAGCCGGCGCGGGCCGTACCAGGTCCAGCCGGAGGCCGGGTACATGGTCGGGGCCCGGTCGAGCGTGTCCGGGTCGCGCCAGTCGCCCGACTCGTCGGTGTACTCGGCGACCTCGGGCAGGTCGTGCCATCCGGTCTCGAACAGCGCGGTCCGCAGCGAGTCCAGGGTCACCGGGTGCATCGCCCCGCCCCGGCCCAGGTGCACCAGGACCGATCCGCCGTGGTACCCGACGATGCCCAGGTCGTACAGGTGGGCGAGCAGGTTGGTGTTGTCGGAGTAGCCGTAGAACGGCTTGGGGTTGGCCCGCAGCACGGCGTCGTCCAGGTGCGGGATGACGCTGATCTGGTCATCGCCGCCGATGCTGGCCAGTACCGCCGTGACCGACGGGTCCGCGAACGCCGCGCTGAGGTCGCGGGCCCGGTCCCGTGGGTCGGCGTCCATCACCCGGGTGGTCGGGTACTCGACCGGGATCAGGTCGAGTTCGGTGCGTAGCCGGTGCAGGCCGAGTTCGTACACCTCGGGAAAGATCGCCGGCAGGCCGGCGGACGGGGAGAGCACCGCGACCCGGTTCCCCGGGCGGGGCTTGGCCGGGTAGACCGGCCTCGGAACGGAAGGGTCGGGCATGCCGAAAGGTTAGTGCCGGGCCGGACGGGATCTCCACGGCTGGCCGTGTCGTCGTACCCTGAGCGTCCACACAACGGCCCGAGAGATGCCGGAGTTCTCGTGACCACTCCTCCGCCGCCCGGACCCGGGTGGCAGCCACCCGACTCCGGCCCACCCGCGTCCGGCCCACCGGCATCCGGCCCGCCCGGGCCGCCACCGCCGGGCTACGGACCACCGCCCGGCTACGGCACCGCGCCCGGCTACGGACCACCGCCGGGGTACGGACCACCGCCGGGCCACGGGGCCGCCCCGGGTTATGGACCGCCACCCGGATACGGACCGCCGCCGGGCTACGGGCCACCACCCGGGTACGGGCCACCGCCGGGAGCACCGGGTGGCCAGCCGACGGCACCTCCGCCGACCGCCAAGCGGATCCCCGAGGACCAGCCGTTCGTGGTACGCCCGAACGCGGTCAAGCGGGGCCTGCTGCTCGGTGCGGTCGCCCTGCTGCCACTCCTGCTGATCGCCTGCGGCGTCGGAGTCGCTCTGCTCGGTTCGGACACCTCCTCCTCCGGCGGCGGCGGTTCGGCGCTGGCCCCGCTCGCCTTCTTCGGCTGCATGCTGGCCGTGATCGCGGCGTCGCTCGGCTTCCAGTTGTGGCTCATCGCCTCGGGCGGACCGGTGATGGCGGTCGGCCCGGCCGGCATGTGGATCAAGAGCCGTCCCACCCGTGGCCAGGCGATCTGGCTGCCCTGGGAGGGCATCGCGCAGATCTCCCGGCGCCGCTGGAGCCTGGAGAAGATGGTGGTGGTCAAGGCCCGGGACCCCCGGGCGGACAGCAACCTCGGCGCCTTCACCGCCGTCGACGCCGGCCTGCTGAAACTCTTCTACGGCTCCGGCTTCACCGCCACGCTGAACTTCGCCGACAAGCCGGAGGCGGAGATCATGGCGGCGATCACCCACTTCAGCGCCGGGCGCTGCCCGATCACCTGGTGACCAACCCGTGCCGGTGACCGGCACCACCGCCGACCGGGCCGGACCACGTCCGGGTGAGCAAGCTAACGATCACCGGCGGACAGTTCGGCCTGCGTCGGGCACGATCGGCTGACCTGCGGCTACCTCCGGCCGGATACGCTCGACGAGTGTGCGGCGGGGATCGGTTCGGCGTGGACCACGTTCGCGTCGGCGGCCGGCCGCCGATAGCATCCACGGTGTCGGACAGCGCTGTCCTCCGTACTCGATCAAGGAGCGCACGGTGACCGACCAGCACGATCACGACGGCCCCGACGCGGCGCTGCGCGCTGACATCCGCCGGCTCGGCAAGCTCCTCGGTCAGACCCTCGCCCGGCAGGAGGGCCCGCCGCTGCTCGACCTGGTCGAGGAGGTCCGCGCCCTGGTCCGGCACGACGCCGAGGCCGCCGCCCAGCGGCTCGGCGCGATGGACGTGACCACCGGCACCAAGCTGGCCCGCGCCTTCTCCACCTACTTCCACCTGGCGAACATCACCGAGCAGGTGCACCGGTCCCGGGACCTGCGCCGGCAGCGGGCCGCGCACGGCGGCTGGCTGGACCAGGCCGCCCGGCTGATCCGCGAGCGGGGGGTGCCGCCGGAGGAGATCGCCTCGGCCGCGCGCCGGCTCGCCGTCCGTCCGGTCTTCACCGCCCACCCGACCGAGGCGGCCCGCCGGTCGATCCTGTCCAAGCTGCGTGCCGTCGCCGACGAACTCGACTCCGAGGCGGCCGCCGCCATCCTCTACGGCGCCAGCGACGAGGCCCCGGCCAACCGGCGGCTCGCCGAGCTGCTCGACCTGCTGTGGCAGACCGACGAGCTGCGGCTCGACCGGCCGGACCCTACCGACGAGGCCCGCAACGCCATCTACTACCTCCGGGACCTGTACGCCGAGGCGGCGCCGCAGGTGCTCGACGACCTCGCCGACACCCTGCGCGGGCTGGGCGTGGAAACCGCGCCGACGGCCCGGCCGCTCACCTTCGGCACCTGGATCGGCGGGGACCGGGACGGCAACCCCTTCGTCACCCCGCAGGTCACCCGGGACGTGCTGTTGATCCAGTACGAGCACGGCATCCAGGCGACCGAGGCGGCGATGGAGTCGCTGATCAACGAGATCTCGGTCTCCCGGCGACTGCGCGGGGTGTCCCTCGACCTCTCCGCCAGCCTCGCCAAGGACCTGGACGCGCTGCCCGAGGTCGCGGCCCGGTTCCGTCGGGTGAACGCCGAGGAGCCGTACCGGCTCAAGGCGCGGTGCGTCCGGGCGAAGCTGGCCAACACCCGGCGCCGCCTGGGCCAGGGCACCCCGCACGTTCCGGGTCGGGACTACCGGGGCTCCGCCGACCTGCTCGGCGACCTGGAACTGATGCGCGCCTCGCTGGCCCGCAACTCCGGTCAGCTCACCGCCGTCGGCCGGCTCGCCTCGGCGATCAGGACGGTCGCGGCGTTCGGCCCGCACCTGGCGACCATGGACATCCGGGAGCACGCCGAGGCGCACCACGCCGTACTCGCGCAGTTCTACACGGCCGTCGGCGAGGTGCCCGACTACGCGGCGCTGAGCCGTACCGAGCGGACCAAACTCCTCGCCGAGGAGCTGACCGGACGCCGACCGCTGTCCACCATGGACACGCCGCTGACCGAGGCGGCCCGGAAGACCTTCGACGTCTTCGGTACGGTCCGCGAGGTCCAGGAGCGGTTCGGCGTCGAGGTGATCGAGTCGTACATCATCTCGATGACGCTCGGCGTGGACGACGTACTCGCGGCGGTGGTGCTGGCCCGGGAGGCCGGACTGGTCGACGTGCACACCGGCCGGGCCCGGATCGGCTTCGTTCCGCTGCTGGAGACCCCGGCCGAACTCGACGCCGGTGGCGAGATGCTCGACGAACTGCTGTCGCTGCCGGCGTACCGGTCGCTGGTGGCGGCCCGGGGCGACGTGCAGGAGGTGATGCTCGGCTACTCCGACTCGAACAAGGAGGCGGGGATCACCACCTCACAGTGGTCGATCCACCGGGCCCAGCGCGCGCTGCGGGACGTGGCCGCCCGGCACAACGTACGGCTGCGGCTCTTCCACGGCCGGGGCGGTACGGTCGGCCGGGGCGGCGGGCCGACCCACGAGGCGATCCTGGCCCAGCCGTACGGCACCCTGGACGGCGAGATCAAGGTGACCGAGCAGGGTGAGGTCATCTCCGACAAGTACACCCTGCCGTCGCTGGCCCGGGAGAACCTGGAGCTGACCCTGGCCGCCGTGTTGCAGAGCACGCTGCTGCACACCACGCCGCGCCAGCCCGCCGAGGCACTGGACCGGTGGGACTCCACGATGGACGTCGTCTCCGGTGCCGCGTACCGCCGCTACCGGTCGCTGGTCGAGAACCCGGACCTGCCCGCGTACTTCTGGGCCTCCACCCCGACCGAACTGCTCGGCGCGCTCAACATCGGCTCCCGGCCGGCGAAACGCCCCAACACCGGTGCCGGACTCGCCGGGCTGCGCGCGATCCCGTGGGTCTTCGGCTGGACCCAGACCCGGCAGATCGTTCCCGGCTGGTTCGGTGTCGGGTCCGGGCTGGCCGCCGCCCGTGAGGCGGGAATGGCCGACGTCCTCTGCGAGATGCACCGGGCCTGGCACTTCTTCGGAACGTTCCTGTCGAACGTCGAGATGATGCTGAGCAAGACCGACCTCAACATCGCCCGGCGGTACGTCGAGACCCTGGTGCCGGAGCCGCTGCACCCGATCTTCCACATGATCGAGGCGGAGTACGAGCTGACCAAACGCGAGGTGCTGGCCATCACCTCGTCACCGGCGCTGCTGGAGAACTCGCCCGTGCTGCAACGTACGCTCGCCGTCCGGGACACCTACCTGGAGCCGCTGCACCACCTCCAGGTGGCCCTGCTGCGGCAGTACCGCGACTCGGGTGCCGCCGGCCGGGCCGTGGCCACCGCACCGGGCGGTCGGCGTGCCCCCGGCGACGGTACGGCGCTGGAGCGGGCCCTGCTCACCACCGTCAACGGCATCGCCGCGGGAATGCGCAACACCGGCTGACCGGCCGCGCCACCGACGTACCCGGTCCGACGCTCAGCGGGCGTGTCGGGTACGGACGCCGCGACCACGACGTCGTCGAGCACCTACCCTGCCAACCGGAGCGAACACCGACTTGGGGCGTACGGAGGAAGCGATGCGGGTGACGGTGCGCAGGGCGACCCCGGTGGACGCGCCGGCACTGGCGCGGCTGCGCTGGCGACGGGTAGAGGAACATGACGAGCCCGCCATGGACCGCGACGTGTTCCTGGAGATCTTCACGAGTTGGACGGTCGACCACCTCGCCACCCACCTGCCGTTCCTTGCCGAGGTGGACGGCCGGCTCGCCGGGATGACCTGGCTGATGCTCGCCGACCGGGCGCCGAGCCCCTGGAACCTCGACCGCCGCACCGGCGACGTGCAGGCGGTCTACGTCATACCGGAGCTGCGCAACCTCGGGGTGGGAAAGATGCTGATCGACACCGTGCTCGCCGAGGCCCGGCTCCGCGAACTGGAGTCGGTGACGGTGCACTCCAGCGACCGCGCGGTGCCGTTCTATCTGCGGGCCGGCTTCAAGGAGGGCCAGAACCGGCTCGAATGGCGCCCCTGAGTCCGCTCGGAAGCGGGGCGACCGGCATTGCGCTCGGTCGCCCCGGTCCGGTTGCCCCGGCAGCCGTTAGAAGGCGTCAACGACGTTGAAGTACGACCACACCGCCGGCGGCCCGCAGATGGCGCGCAGGCTGTACGCACCCACCGCCGGCAGTACCGGGCTGTACCCACGGATCAGCGGATCGGTGCACTCCAGGTAGATCTGGACCGCACCGGTGTAGACCTCGCAGTAGAACTCGATGGAGTAGCCCGGCGGGGCGTACCCGTAGTAGCAGTTGAACAGCGACACGGTGGCGGCCTTGGCGGAGGTACGGATCGCCGTCATCCGCGACAGGTCGGGCTTCGTCTTCTGGACGGTGAACATCTCCGTGTCCACCGGATGGGCCTTGCCGTTGGCGAGTTCGCCGGCCGGCGCCGGTGCCGGTGCCGGTGCCGCAGCGGCTGGCGCTCCGATGAAGGCGCACGCCGCCAACATGACCAGCGCGGTTACCGCCAGCCGTAGTGTGGTTGCGATGCCGGACCTCGATCCGGCGAACGGTCGACTCATGTGGCCAGCTCCTCGGTCAGGTTCCGATGGGGCGACTCCGCCATCGGGAAACCCGACTATGGCGCCCGGCACTGGACAGCATCTGGACCGCGACTGAAGGCTCGAATGGTCGCGGCCCCGCCCGCCGGCGGCTGATCGCGTTCGCGCCGGTCAGCTCGTCTCGCCCGCGACGCTGAACGAGCGCAGCCGGTCGATGGCGAGCACGGTGAAGCCGACCGTGAAGACAGCGGACATCACGATCGCCACCGGCAGCGACACCTTGCCCTCCAGCAACGTCGTCGGCGCGATCGTGTCGGCCACCGTCATCACGTAGTGCTGGATCGACAGCACAGTCGTACCGCTGACGACGTTGCCGAGCAGCCCCTCCCAGATCAGCACGTACACCAGGCCGAGCAGCACCGGGCGGCGGGTGATCAGGCTGAGCGCCAGGAAGAACGCCGAGTAGACCAGCGCGCCGATCGCGGTGGCCGCGGCCAGCCCCAGCCCGAACCGGATCGAGTTGGCCAGTACCCCGGCGACGTAGAGCGGAATGGCGGCGGTCAGGGCGGTGACCGCCGCCGCCACCCCGAGCTTGGGCAGCACGATCTGCCAGCGGGGCAGCGGCTTGGTCAGCACGTGCACCAGGGTTCCGTCGTCGATCTCGGAACCCAACACTCCGGTGCCGACGATCAGCGCGATGACCGGCAGCACCACCCCGAGGCCGAGCCCGTAGATGATCGGCGCGCCCCACTGGCCGGGTTCGACCCCGGCCGCCCGGGACAGCGCCGCCAGGAAGACCAGCAGCATCGGCAGGGGGAACAGCAGCAGGAACCGCCGACGGCCGAAGAGACCGCGTGCGGTGATCCAGGAGATAGTCGACACCAGTTACTCCTTAGTTCGCGACTGCGGGGCTCGCAAAACCGGCTCACTCCTCGCGCTCACGGACTTCACGCCTCCACAAGGTAGGAGAAGACACTCTCCAGGGACTCGTCCGAGGGCAGCAGTCGGCGTACCCGGATGCCCGAAGCCAGCGCGATCTTCGGCAGTGCCCGGGTGAAGCTGCCGTAGTCACCGGCCCGGACGGTCAGCCCGTCGCGGTCGATGTCCACGCCGTTGACCGACGGCTGCCCCATCAGCTCGACCGCCAGCCGCCGGTCGTCGCTGGACTGGACCGCGAAGACGTGCGGGCGGTTGGTCATCAGCCGCCGGATCGTCCGGAAGTCGCCGGAGGCCGCCAGCCGGCCCGAGACGATCACCTGGACCGTCCCGGAGACCTGCTCGACCTCCTCCAGGATGTGCGAGCTGAACAGGATGGTCCGGCCGGCACCGCCGAGCGAGTGCAGCAGCTCCATCATGTGCATCCGCTGTCTCGGGTCCATCCCGTTGAACGGCTCGTCGAGCAGGAGCACCTCGGGATCGTGCACGAGCGCGGCGGCGACCCGGGCCCGCTGGCGCATGCCCTTGGAGTAGGTACCGATCCGGCGGTCCTGGGCGTCGGCCAGCTCCACCAGGTCGATCGCCCGCTGCGCCGCCGCCTCCGGCTGGGGCAGACGGTGCAGCCGGGCGCTGGCCAGCACGAACTCGTACGCGCTGAGGAAGTCGTAGACGGCCTCACGCTCGGTGACCAGGCCGAGTCGGCGGTAGACGGCCGGGTTCCGCCAGGTGGGTTCACCGCCGAGCGTCACCGTGCCCCGCGAGGGGGCCAGGAACCCGGCCATCATGTGCAGCACGGTGGTCTTGCCGGCGCCGTTCGGTCCCAGCAGACCGGTGACCCCGGTGCCGAGACTCATCGTCACGTCGTTGACCGCCACCACGTTGCCGTACCAGCGGGACACCCCGCTGAGGTCCACGTTCGTCATGCTGAGTGACCTTTCATTCCCCACCGGCTTCTGGAACGCGCGCTTCCCACGCTCACTTGGCGGCGACCTTCCGGTAGCGGGCGAGCAGGAGGAGTACACAACCGGTTACCAGGGCGACCGTCACGATGGCGTACAGCGGGCCGTAGCCGCCGATGCCGGCCTCGCCGGTCGACTCGAACACCCAGTCCCCGAGCCCGCTGACCAGGCTGACCGGGCTGGCCAGGCCGGCCAGCTGATTCGCGGTCGCGTTCGGCATCAGGGCCAGCACCACCACGACCGGGGTGGTGAGCATGAAGGCACCCACGATCGCCCCGGCCGCGAGGGCGCGCCGCCGGATCAGCGACGAGATCAGCAGCGCCACGGCGCCGAAGACCACCGCGTGGACGGCCACATAGGCCAACGCACCCACGAAGTCACCGAACTCGCTCCACACCAGGCCGACCTCGCCCAGGGTGAAGGCGGCCCCGACGAACATCACCGTCATCGGTCCGGCCAGCAGCAGGAAGGTCGCGCAGACCAGGGACGCCAGCCGGGCCAGTGCGTAGTCGCCACGGCGCAGCGGGCGGGCGAAGTACAGCGGCAGCACACCACTGTGCAGGTCGCGGGAGGCGAGTTCCGGTGCGACGACGGCAGAGAAGAAGATGATCAGGACCGTCAGCACCTCGGGGAACTCGGCGTAGCCCAGTACCACCTCGCCGGTCTGGGCGCGTATCGCGGTCAGCACCACGGCGACGACTCCGACCACCCCGATCAGCAGCCACGGGAAGATCTTCGCCTTCGCGGTACGGCCGAGTCCGAAGGCGGCCCGCAGTCCGTGCAGGAACAGCGCACCGAAGATGTGCCGCCGGCCGAGCCGGGAACCGGCGTACCGCTGGTAGCCGATGTCGTGGATGACTCCGGTGGGCCGGGCGGCCTGCTGGGTGTCGAGCGTGGTCACTGGAGTCCTTCCCGGGTGGTGCCGGCGGCGGCCGGCTCGGCCGGCTGGCTCGGCTCGGCGGGCTCGGCAGGCTGGGTCGGTTCGGTGGCGAAAAGCTCCGCGACCCGGTGCCGTCGCTGGTCGAGCCGGTGCAACGGCAGGTCGAGTTCGGCGACGGCGGTCAGGATCAGGTCGTACGTCGCGTCGTCGAGCAGCGGTACGAGCAGCAGTTGACCGTCGGCGCGTACCGACAGGCCCGCCTCGGTCAGCCGGGCGGCCAACTCCTCGGTGCCCTCGCTGACCTCGATCGAGAGCACCTCGGTCACCGTGGTCATGTCGGAGAGCTGCGCGGAACGGAGCAGTCGACCGCCCTCGATCGCGACGAGGGCGTCACAGATCCGTTCGACCTCGCCGAGCAGGTGCGAACAGACCAGCACGGAGATGCCGAACTCGGTGCCGATCCGTTCGATCAGGGCGAGCATGGCATCCCGGCCGGCCGGGTCCAGTCCGTTGGTCGGCTCGTCGAGCAGCAGCAGATCCGGGTCGTGCACCAGGGCCTGGGCCAGCTTGACCCGCTGCTTCATCCCGGTCGAGTAACCGCCGATCTGCCGGTACCGCTCCTCGTAGAGGCCGACGTGCCGCAGCGTCTCGGAGGCCCGCTCCCGGGCGATCGTCCGGGGCAGCCCGCTCATCCGTCCCATGTGCGTGACGAACTCGGCTGCCGACAGGTCCGGCGGCAGACAGTCGTGTTCGGGCATGTAGCCGACCCGGGTCCGGACCTCGTGCCCGTCCACGGTCGGGTCGAGCCCGAGCACCCTGGCCTGCCCGCTGGTCGGGCCGAGCAGACCCAGCATGATCTTGATGAAGGTCGACTTGCCGGCCCCGTTGGCCCCGACCAGACCGACGATGCCGGGCTCCACGGTGACCGTCAGGTCGGACAGCGCGGTCACCTGGTTGCCGTACGTCTTGGTCAGCGACTGGGTCGCGATCAGTGTCACGCCGCCACCCTAGAGCCCCGGAGCCCGGCAGGGGGTCCGGGACAGACCCTGAGGGTTCCCCTGATCCTTGTGGCCCGTCACCCTGATCCGGCTCGGCCGGGCGGACAAAACCAGCCAACCTGGCGCCTCGGGCCACCGATTGGGTTCGACCGGTCATTCGACGCTTCCGAACTTCCCTCGGTTGGGTAATCTCCTCGTGGCCACCGATCAAACACGGTGCTGCCGATCGGGACGTCCAATCGGGAGTGGCGGTCTCGACCGATCGGCGGCAGGCTGAGAAACTGTGGGCCGGCCGGGTAGTTGGGGGTGCGATGAGCAACGGGTGGGTGCTGCCCGACGAGTTGCTGCGTGACGCTCCGGCGTACACGCCGCGCCCATTTGAGCTGGCCGACCTGGAGTTACTCCTCTCCGGTGCGTACGCCCCGCTCGATGGCTTCATGGGTCGCGCCGATCTGGCCTCGGTGGCCCGGCGCGGGCGGCTCGCCAACGCCACGCCCTGGCCGGTGCCGGTGACCCTGCAGATCCCGGGCGAGCTGACCAAGGGGCTCGACCTGGCCAATCCGGCGGAACGCGCACTGGTCCTCACCGACCCGGAGGGGGCGCCGACCGCGCTGCTGGAGGTCACCGACCTGTGGCCGAACCGTCAGGGCGGGTACGGCGTGGGCGGCACCGTCCGCCGGATCGGTGACGGCGGGCACGGCCCGTTCCAGCGGCTGCGCCGGGCGCCGGGCGAGGTACGCGAACTGCTGCCGCCGGGCCGGGTGCTCGGGGTGATCGCCGACCGCCCGCTGCACCGCCCGCAACTGGCGCAGATCGCCCACGCGGTCCGGACCCTCGCCGCCCACCTGCTCATCCTCGTTCCGGTCGCCGACAGCAACCCGGACGGGCTGGCACCGGAGGTGCTGGTACGCAGCGTATTCGGGGCGCGGGACCGGATGCCGCCGGCCACCATCGTCGCGGTGCCGATCGCCCGGCGCGGCGACGAGATCTGGGACGCGCTGCTCCGGGCCCGGGTGGCCCGCGCCTACGGGGTGACCCACGTCCTCTCCACCACCGAGATGCTCACCGGCGGCGGGCTGCGGATGCTGGTGCCCCGCGAGCTGGCCTACGACAACCGGGACGGCCAGTGGCGGTGGCGGGACGACATCCCGCCGCGCAACCGGCGGCTGGCACTGAGCCAGGAGGAGATCGACGACCTGCTCGACCGGGGCTTCCCGTTGCCGGAGTGGCACACTCCGCCGGCCGTGGCGAAGGAGCTGACCCGGGCCCGGCCACCCCGTCGGCACCGGGGCCTGGTGGTCCTCTTCACCGGGCTCTCCGGCTCGGGCAAGTCGACGATCGCCAGGGGCCTGGCCGACGCGCTGCGGGAGAGCGGCGACCGGACGGTCACCCTGCTCGACGGCGACGTGGTCCGGCGGGAACTCTCCGCGGGCCTCGGTTTCAGCCGGGCCGACCGCGATCTGAACGTACGCCGGATCGGCTGGGTCGCCGCTGAGGTGGCCCGGCACCGGGGCCTGGCGATCTGCTGCCCGATCGCGCCGTACGCCCGGGCCCGGTCGAATGCCCGGGAGATGGCGCGGGCGGCCGGCGCCGGGTTCCTGCTCGTCCACGTCGCCACCCCGCTGGCGGTCTGCGAGCAGCGGGACCGGAAGGGTCTGTACGCCAGGGCCCGGGCCGGTCAGCTCAGCGGAATGACCGGCATCGACGACCCGTACGAGGAGCCGACCGACGCCGATCTGGTGTTGGACACCACCGACGTGACGGTGGAGGAGTGCGTCCGTACGGTGCTGGCGCGGCTGACCGAGACCGGCTGGGTCGAACCCCGCCTCCAACCCGCCTGAGCGGTAAGGAAGGGCCCCTTCTTATCGCTTTCTGCATAGGAAGGGCCCCTTCCTAACACCCCACCTTCGGGACCTGGCACCTCTTACGCTGCCCCCGACCGAGCGCTAGTGTGCGTATCTGTTGGATTGCGTGCGAGCACGTTGGAGGCGGTGTGGGAAGTCTGGTGCCGGGCATCGACGGCCTGAGCTACGGCGGCGACTACAACCCCGAGCAGTGGCCCGAGCAGGTGTGGCCGGAGGACGTGGCGCTGATGCGGGAGGCCGGGGTCAACCTGGTCACCGTCGGCGTCTTCGCCTGGGCCTGGCTCGAACCGGCCCCCGGGCGGTACACCTTCGACCGGCTGGACCGGATCATGGACGGGCTGCACGCCGGTGGGATCCGGGTCTGCCTGGCCACCGCCACCGCCTCGCCACCGCCCTGGTTCTCGTACGCACATCCGGAGACGCTGCCGGTGGACGCCGACGGCCGACGGCTGACGTACGGCAGCCGGCAGGCGATCTGTGCCAGTTCCCCGGAGTACCGGCAGGCCGCACTGGCGCTGACCGAGCAACTCGTCCGGCGCTACTCCGACCATCCCGCGCTGGCCATCTGGCACGTGCACAACGAGTACGCCTGCCACAACGCGCACTGCTACTGCGACACCTCGGCAGCCGCGTTCCGGAGCTGGCTCCAGCACCGGTACGGCGACCTCGACGGTCTCAACGCGGCCTGGGGTACGGCGTTCTGGTCGCAGACGTACACCGACTGGGCGCAGGTGCAGCCGCCCCGGGCCACCCCGACCTCCTCGAACCCCGGACAGGTGCTGGACTTCAAGCGGTTCAGTTCGGACGAGCACCTGGCCTGCTTCACCGCCGAACGGGACCTGCTGCACCGGCTCTCCCCCGGCGTACCGGTGACCACCAACCTGATGACCGCGAGCTGCCTCAACCTGGACTACTGGGACTGGGGCCGGGAGCTGACCGGCCCGGACCGGCTGCTCTCCAACGACCACTATCTGCTCGGCGAGCATCCGCTGGAACTGCCGGCACAGATCGCCTTCGCCGCCGACCTGAGCCGGTCGCTGGCCGGTGGGCCGTGGCTGCTGATGGAGCACTCCACCAGCGCGGTCAACTGGCAGCCGCGCAACCTGGCGAAGCCGGCCGGGCAGCTGGTCCGGGACGCACTGGCGCACGTGGCCCGGGGCTCGGAGGGCGCGCTCTTCTTCCAGTGGCGGGCCAGCCGGGCCGGGTCGGAGAAGTGGCACTCGGCGATGCTGCCGCACGCCGGGACCGAGTCGAAGATCTGGCGCGAGGTGGTCCAGCTCGGCGGGCACCTGCGGGCGCTGGCCGAGATCGAGGGCTCCCGGACCGAGGCGGACGTCGCGGTACTGCTCGACTACGGCAGCGTCTGGGCCCAGGAGGCGGCCAACCAGCCCAGCACGGACATGGTGGCGTTCGACGAGATCCGGCGCTGGCACAGCGCGCTCTGGCGGGCCGGGATCACCGCCGACCTCGCCCTGCCCGGCGCCGACCTGAGCGGCTACCGGCTGGTGCTGGCCCCGGCGCTGTACGCGGTGGACGACGCCGGCATCGACAACCTCACCGGGTACGTCCGGTCCGGCGGCACCCTGGTCGTCGGCCCGTACAGCGGGCTGGTCGACGAGCGGGACCAGGTCCGGCCGGCACCCCTGCCGGGCGCCTTCGCGGAACTGCTCGGCATCCGGGTGGAGGAGTTCTTCCCGCTCCCCGCCGCCGCGACGGTACGCCTCGACGACGGCGCCTCGGCGGGCGTCTGGACCGAGGCGTTGGCCGCACCGGACGCCGAGGTGCTGGCCCGGTACGCCGACGGCCCCGTCACCGGGGGTCCCGCGATCACCCGCCGGACCGGTGCCGGCGGTCCGGCCTGGTATCTCGGCACCCGACTGGACGACACCGCGCTCGGCCGGCTGCTGACAACCGTGGCGGGCGCCGCCGGGGCCGGGCCCACCCGAGCGCCCGTACCCGGAGTCGAGGCGATCCGGCGGCGGCACCCGGACGGCCGGTCGTACCTTTTCCTGCTCAACCACGGCGACCGGCCGGCGGAGGTCGACGCGACCGGGGTCGACCTGCTCACCGGGGTCCGGTGGACCGGTCCGACCACGGTCGAACCGCACGGCGTCACCGTGCTCGCCGACCACCGGGCCGGCCCGGAGCCGTCCGCCGGGGCCAGACGCTGATGCTGGCCCCGCAGCGCCAGGAGGCGATCCTGAGCCGGGTCCGTACCGCCGGCGGAGTCCGGGTGACCGAACTGGCCGCCGAGTTCGGCGTCTCCGACATGACGATCCGGCGCGACCTGGAGGCGCTGGCCGAACGCGGCCTGCTGGCCAAGGTGCACGGCGGGGCGACCACGGCCCGGCCCGGCTCGACCGACGAGCCGGGTTTCGCGGCCAAGTCGGTCCGGCAGCGGGCCGAGAAGGCCGCCATCGCACAGGAGGCCGCCCGGCTGGTCACCCCGGGGATGGCGGTCGCGCTCTCCGCCGGTACGACCACCGCCGAACTCGCCCACCGGCTGACCGGGGTACCGGCGCTGACCGTGGTCACCAACTCGATCCCGGTCGCCGAGATCCTGCACCGGTCCGGACGTCCGGACCAGACGGTGGTGCTCACCGGCGGGGTACGCACCCCGTCCGACGCGCTGGTCGGGCCGGTGGCGGTCGCGGCGATCCGGTCGCTCCACCTGGACCTGGTCTTCCTCGGCGTACACGGGATGAGCGAACGGGCCGGCTTCAGCACGCCGAACCTGCTGGAGGCCGAGACGAACCGGGCGCTGCTGGCCGCGGGCGACCGGCTGGTGGTCCTCGCCGACCACACCAAGTGGGCGACCGTCGGGATCTCCTCGTTCGCCGAACTGGCCGAGGCGCACACCGTGGTCTCCGACGCCGACCTGCCCGAGCCGGCCCGGGAGGTCCTGGCGGCCCAGGTCACCGAACTACTGATCTGTGAACTGTCGGCATGAGCGAGTGGAACGGGGCGGCATGAGGCGTACGTCGGTGAAGCTCGCGGACGGGCGCGAGCTGATCTACTTCGACGAGCGGCCGGACGCGGTACGGGAGGGGCCGGACCGGCGGGACCTGCCGCTGCCGCCACCCGCCTCGCAACTGCGGTACGACCCGCTGGTCGACGAGTGGGTGGCGATCGCGGCGCACCGGCAGGGCCGGATCTTCCTGCCGCCCAGCGACCAGTGCCCGTTGTGTCCGTCCACTCCGGAGCGGTCGAGTGAGATCCCCTCGTACGACTACGACGTGGTGGTCTTCGAGAACCGCTTTCCGTCCTTCAGCGACCGCCCCGGGGATCCACCCGGACAGGTCACCCCGTACACCGCCGTCCGGCCCGGGACCGGGCGGTGCGAGGTGGTCTGCTTCACCGCCGACCATCACGCCTCGTTCGGCAGCCTCGCGCCGAGCCGGGTCCGTACGGTGCTGGAGGCGCTCGCCGACCGTACCGCCGCGCTCGCCGGGCTGCCCGGGGTGGAGCAGGTCTTCTGCTTCGAGAACCGTGGGGTGGAGATCGGGGTCACCCTGCACCATCCACACGGCCAGATCTACGCGTACCCGTTCCTGCCACCGCGCAGCCGGGCGATGCTGAACGCGGCCGAACGGCACGCGGAACGTACCGGCGGACGCAACCTGTACGCGGACGTCCTCGCCGCCGAACGGGCTGCCGGGGACCGGGTGGTGGCCGAGAACGAGCACTGGACGGCGTACGTACCGGCCGCCGCCCGCTGGCCGTTCGAGGTGCACCTGGCACCACACCGGCCGGTGCCCGACATCCCGGCGCTGGACGACGCCGAGCGGGACGCCTTCGGGCCGCTCTACCTGGACCTACTGCGTCGCCTCGACGCGCTCTTCGACCGGCCGCTGCCGTACATCTCGGCCTGGCACCAGGCGCCGGTGCACGCCGCGCCGGGCCTGGGGCACCTGCACCTGCAGGTGTTCAGCATCCGGCGGGCGGCGGACAAGCTGAAGTACCTGGCGGGGTCGGAGTCGGCGATGGGGGTCTTCATCAACGACATCGCGCCGGAGCGGGCGGCCCAGATGCTGCGGGACCTCGCCTAGGCCGATCCGCCCTCCCTGTCGGAGGCCGGTCCTAGGCTGCCGGCATGACCCACTCGACGGCTCCGGCCGGTGTGCACGGACTACCCACGGCGATGGCGGCCCGGGTGGCCGCGGGTGAGCTACCCGGCCTGGTCACCCTGGTCGCCCGGGGTGACGACGTCCGTGTCGACCCGATCGGCACGCTGAGGTTCGGCGGCGCCGCGCCGATGCGCCGCGACACGATCTTCCGGATCGGCTCGATGACGAAGCCGGTGCTCGGAGTGGCCACGATGATGCTGGTGGAGGACGGCAGGCTCGCCCTGGACGAGCCGATCGACCGCCTGCTGCCGGAGTTGGCCGGCCAGGGCGTGCTGCGCCGGCTCGACGGCCCGCTCGACGACACCGTCCCGGCCGACCGCCCGACCACGGTCGAGGACCTGCTGACGTTCCGGATGGGGCACGGCATGATCTTCGAGCCGAGCTTCCAGCCTCCCTACCCGGTCGTCACCGCCGCCAGCGAGCGGCAACTGCGGATCGGGCCGCCGGATCCGCGTACGCCGCACGACCCGGACGAGTGGATGAGACAGTTCGGGGCGCTGCCGCTGCTGCACCAGCCCGGCGAGCGGTGGCAGTACGACAGCGCCGCGCTGGTGCTCGGGATCCTGGTCGCCCGTGCCGCCGGGCAGTCGTTGCCGGACTTCTTCCGGACCCGGATCTTCGAACCGCTCGGCATGATCGAAACCGGCTTCTCCCTGCCCGCCGGAGACCTCGACCGGCTGCCGGGCTACTACGCGACCGACCCCGAGACCGGCGCGCTCGCGGAGCAGGAGCTCTCCGCGCCGGGCGAGTGGGCTGAGCCGCCGGTCTTCCCGTCCGGCGCGGCCGGCCTGGTCTCCACCGTGGACGACTACCTGGCGTTGGCCCGGCTGCTGCTGCACCGGGGAGTTCACCGGAGCGAGCGGCTGCTGTCGGAGCGATCCGTCGAGTTGATCACCACCAACCACCTGACGCCGGAGCAGATCGCCGGGGGCGGGCCGGTGCTGGACGGACAGGGCTGGGGCTACTGCCTGGCGGTCAACACCGCGCCGGACGAGGTGTCCCCGGTGCCGGGCCGGTACGGCTGGGACGGCGGCTACGGTACGTCCTGGTTCAACGACCCCCACCGGGGTCTGATCGCGATCGCGCTGACCCAGACCGTCGCCTTCCTGTTCGACGGTGGGCTGACGGAGTTCCGGCGGCTGGCCTGACCGCTCTCCGACGAGCGCCTGGCCGGAGTTCCCGGACCCCGACGAGCGAGCCGGATCAGTCGCGCCGGGTCGGGCTGACAAAATGCATGTTCATGGAGCAACGCGTTCATTTCATCACGGTGGCGACGCTCGATCTCGATGCGGCCCGGCGCTTCTACGTCGAGGGGCTGGGCTGGACGCCGACGCTCGACGTACCGGACGAGATCGTCTTCTTCCAGCTGGCTCCGGGAGTGGTACTCGGGCTCTTCGACGCGGACGCGTTCCTCGCCGACATCGACGCCGGATCCGCACTCGCCGCCGCGCCGAGCGGCTTCACCCTCTCGCACAACGTCGACAGCCCCGAGGAGGTCGACCGGGTGTTGGGTCAGGCACTCGACGCCGGGGCGAGAATCGTCAAGTCGGGCCGGCAGGCCGCCTTCGGCGGCTACCACGGGATTTTCGCCGACCCGAACGAGGTGTTGTGGGAGGTCGCCCACAACCCGGGCTGGCGGGTCGCCGACGACGGAACCGTCGTCCTCGGCCCGGTCGAGGAGTAGCAGCCCTGGCCCGGTCGAGGAGTAGTGGTCCCGGCCCGGTCGAGGAGTGGCGGGCCGATCCTGTACGCCCGCCGGCACCGGTGACCGCGAGACACGACCCGGCCCGGCCGCGCCTCGCGGTCACCCGTCGCCGGACCTGCTATCGCACCAGGCCGATGCCGGTGAAGGTGCGGTCGTACTCGGGGAACGACTGGTTGTTGAAGGGCGCGTAGATCCAGGTACGCAACGAGTTGGCCGCCGTGTCGACCTCCATCAGCCGTACCGGGTTGGTGGTGTTCGAGTGGAACGTCTGGAGGAAGGTGTAGATCCGGTTGCCGTGTACGCCGGTGTCCACCCGGTTCGCCGCCACACCCACGTGGCCGGAGAAGACGAACTTGATGTTGGCGTACTGCTTGATCAGGTTGTCGTACAGGTACTGCGGGCTGGTGGCGCCGTAGCTCGCGCTCTGCTCGATATTGCCGTTGCCGTCGATGTAGTCGTGCGTGACGACCACGACGTTGTGCCGCGAGTTGGCGGCGACGACGCCCTTCGCCCAGTTGACCGCCTCGGCCCGGGGCCACAGTTCGAGGGTCAGCACCAGCCACTGCACGCCGCCGGCCTCGTACGTCGAGTACGAGTTGTCGACCTTGCCCGCCTCGAACTGTCCCCGTACGCCGCCGTACTGGCCGGCGGTGAAGTACCGGTTGAACACGGTCGTGTCCCGCACGAGTTCGCGGGTCCGGGCGGGATCCCGGGCCGAGCCGCCGACACCGGTCGCCTGGGTGTCGTGGTTCCCGATCGCCAGCGAGTACGGAATCCGCGCCGTCTCGAACGGCCGCATGGCGTTCCGGGCGATCTCGTACTGCGAGTGGTCCGGGGTGTCCCAGTTCACGACGTCACCAGAGTGCGTCACGAACCGCAGGTCCAGCGCGGAGCGGTTGCCGACCAGCCAGTCGGTGCGCTGCCGGAAGCGGGTGTCACTCGCGTTCAGGACCTCCTGCTGGGTGTCGGGCATGACCGCGAAGCTGAACTTCGGGTCGGTCGTCGTGGCCGGCGTCTCCATCCGGGCGTACGCCACGTGCACGTTGCGGTCGCACGACGCCGTACTCCGGTCGTTGACCAGCTGGATCCGGACGCTGTGCTGGCCCGCGCCGACCGCCGCGCCCACCGGATAGCTGCCGTAGCTGGTGGCGCTGACGATCGTGCTCTCACCGACGACCGCGCCGTCCACGGTCACCCGGATGGTCGGCCAGCCCTCGCAGTTGTCGCCGATGGCGCCGACCAGGACCCGGCCGGAGCCCTGGATCGTGGTGGTGGCGTAGCTGGAGTTGCTCCACAGTGAGGCGTGGGTACCCGACGCGGGCACCGGCGTGCCGGTCGCCGGGCGGATCGTGCCGTCCACCACGCTGAACTGCGACGGTTCGGCGGCGCTCGCGGCGCCGGTGAAGCTGGCTCCCGACGTCACCACCGCCGCGGCGACGACGATCACCGAGGTGATCACGGATCTGCTCTTCCTGGTACGCACCGTCGTTCCCTCCATGCAGGCTCCGCCCGTTGGCGGACATCTGGAGGTTAGACAAGATCAGCATCTCATCCAGCGCGATGCATGGGAACACCTGGAGAACAGTGGGAGACCGGCGGAAATGAGGGCGCGGGGGGCCCGGGACAGGGCCCCCCGCAGGGAAGGGACGGCCGGCTGTGCGCAACAGCCGGGAAGACCGTCCTACCGGTACGGGCCTCTCGCGGCGGCCTCGACCGGACCGGTCTTCCTGGACGCGACTGGCATCACGTCCACCCTGTCCAACGAGGCTCACCGGAGGGTGGTAACGGTAGAAATCGGTCGTACCCGGACGCCAACCGGGATGGCACCGGTGGATGTTGACGACTTGTCGTCGTCGGAACGACCACAAGTCGTCAACATCGCGGACGGCGCGGTGTCAGCTGCGGACGTGCAGTGTCAGCTGCGGACGGTGCGGTGTCAGCCGGCGATCTTCTTGGCCAGGTTGCTGTCCAGCGCGGCCATGAACTCGTCGGTGCTCAGCCACGGGGCGTCCCGGGAGATGAGCAGGGCCAGGTCCTTGGTCATCTGGCCACCCTCGACGGTCTCCACGCAGACCTGCTCCAGCGCGTCGGCGAACCGGGTCACCTCGGGCGTGCCGTCCAGCTTGCCCCGGTGGGCCAGGCCACGGGTCCAGGCGAAGATCGACGCGATCGGGTTGGTCGAGGTCTTCTCGCCCTTCTGCCACTGCCGGTAGTGCCGGGTGACCGTGCCGTGCGCCGCCTCGGCCTCGACCGTACGGCCGTCCGGGGTCATCAGCACCGACGTCATCAGGCCCAGCGAGCCGAAGCCCTGCGCCACCGTGTCGGACTGCACGTCACCGTCGTAGTTCTTGCAGGCCCAGACGAAGCCGCCCTCCCACTTCAGCGCGGCGGCCACCATGTCGTCGATCAGCCGGTGCTCGTAGGTGATTCCGGCGGCGTCGAACTCGGCCTTGAACTCCGCCTCGAAGACCTCGGCGAAGATGTCCTTGAAACGGCCGTCGTACGCCTTCAGGATGGTGTTCTTCGTGGACAGGTAGACCGGGTAACCGCGGTCCAGGCCGTACCGGAGCGAGGCCCGGGCGAAGTCCCGGATGGAGTCGTCGTAGTTGTACATCCCCATCGTGACGCCGCCACCGGTGAAGTTCGCGACCTCCATCTCGACCGGGGCGCCACCGTCGGTCGGGGTGTAGGTGAGGGTCACCGTGCCCGGCCCCGGCACCACGAAGTCGGTGGCCTTGTACTGGTCGCCGTGCGCGTGCCGGCCAATGATGATCGGCTTGGTCCAGCCGGGCACCAGCCGCGGCACATTGGCCATGATGATCGGCTCACGGAACACCACGCCACCGAGAATGTTCCGGATCGTGCCGTTCGGCGACCGCCACATCTTCTTGAGGCCGAACTCCTCGACCCGGGCCTCGTCCGGGGTGATGGTGGCGCACTTGACGCCGACGCCATGCTGCTTGATGGCGTTCGCGGCATCGACCGTGACCTGGTCGTCGGTCTCGTCGCGGTACTGGATCGACAGGTCGTAGTAGTGCAGGTCGACGTCGAGGTACGGCAGGATCAACTGCTCGCGGATCTGCTTCCAGATGATCCGGGTCATCTCGTCGCCGTCGAGTTCTACCACCGGGTTCGTAACCTTGATCTTCGCCATCGGCCGGCGCTCCTTCCCGGGACACATGCTCTAGCAGTACGAGCGTACTGCAGCGCGTCGGGGACCCGTACACTGCCCGCCATGGTCAGCCGTTCCGTTGGTCGAATCACCGTCACCGCGCTGCCGGACGCCGAAGGGCTTTTCTTCCAGCCCCGCGCCGAGGCGTTCCCCACCGCGACCGCAGAACACTGGCGGCTGGCCGACGAGCGCGACTCGGCCGCGGTGACCGCCGACGGGCGGTGGCGACTCCCGTTCCGCTGCTTCGCGATCCGAATCGGCGGCGACCCGGATCCCACTGGCACGGGCGCCGCTGGAACGGGCCCCACCGGCACGGCCTCCGCTGGCACGGGCGACGGTGGCACGGCCTCCGCCGGCACGGGTGGCGGTGGTATCGGGGCCGCCGGCGCGGGTGGCCGGGTGATCCTGGTCGACGCGGGCGTCGGACCGGCCGACGCCCCGGCGAAGAGCTGGGCTCCGGTACCGGGGCGTCTGCCGGCCGAACTGGCCGCCGTCGGCATCGCGCCGGACGAGGTCGACACGGTGGTGCTCACCCACATGCACACCGACCACATCGGCTGGGCAGTGACGGGAGACCCGCCGACCCCGTACTTCCGGAACGCCCGTTACCTGCTGCAACGGGTGGAGATCGACACTATCCGCCGGCACGGCGCCCCCGGGCTGGCCGAACACCTCCTCGACCCGCTGCTGGCGACCGGTCAGCTCGACGCCCTCGACGGTGACGAACGGCTGGCCACCGGCGTACGGGTGCTGTCCACCCCCGGCCACACCCCCGGCCACCAGTCCGTCCTGATCGAGGCTGACCGGTTAGGAAGGGGCCCTTCTTCTACAAAAAGCGATAAGAAGGGGCCCTTCCTTCAGACTGATGCGCTGCTGCTGACCGGCGACCTGCTGGTGCACATGGTGCAACTGGTCGCGCCCGAGCTGCCGTACGCCCACGAGGACGACCCGGTCGCGGCCCGGCGGTCCCGGGAAAGGCTCCTCGGTGAGCTGGCCGGACGGCCCGGCGCCACGCTCGGCACCCCGCACCTGAGTACACCCTTCGTTCCGCTGTAGTACTGCTTCAGGTCGATTGTCACCGGTGGTGTGGTTCGCCCTACCTGACGATCATCGATGACATGACTTCTCCGTACCCGCTCAGCCGCCGGCGATTCGTCTCGGCGGCCGGCGCCGCAACCGCCGGCATCGTGGTCGGACCCATGCTGCTGACCCCCGACGGCGCCGCCGCGCACATCCCGTCCAGTGCCGGTGGACCACTGCCCGGCAACGTCTTCACCCTCGGCGTCGCCTCGGGTGACCCACTGCCCGACGGCGTGGTGCTGTGGACCCGGCTCGCCCCGCAGCCCCTGCTCGGCGGCGGCATGCCGGCCCGGCCGGTGCCGGTGCGCTGGGAGATCGCGCAGGACCAGCGGTTCCGGCGGATCCACCGCCGGGGCACCGCGCTGGCCCACCCCGACCTGGCCCACTCGGTGCACGTCGAGGTCTCCGGACTGCGCCCGGACACCGAGTACCACTACCGGTTCCGGGTCGGCCAGGAGATCTCCCCGGTCGGCCGGACCCGCACCGCCCCGGCCGAGCACGCCCGACCCCGGCGGCTGCGGTTCGCGTTCGCGAGCTGCCAGGACTACCAGGCCGGCGCGTACACCGCGCACCAGCACCTGGCCGAGGAGGATCTCGCCTTCGTCGCCTTCCTCGGCGACTACATCTACGAGAACCGGCCGAATCCGGCGGCGTACCGGGTGCACCAGGGCAACGACGAGCCGTACTCGCTGACCGACTACCGGAACCAGCACGCCCAGTACAAGACCGATCCCGACCTGCAACGCGCGCACGGGGCGTTTCCGTGGATCGTCACCTTCGACGACCACGAACTGGACAACAACTGGGCCGACGAGATCCCGCAGGACCCGGATCTGCAGACTCCGGCGGCGTTCCAGGCTCGGCGCAGGGCCGCCTTCCAGGCGTACTACGAGCACATGCCGCTACGCCGGTCCGCCCTGCCGCGTGGCCTGGACCTGCGGCTCTACCGGCGGCTGCGGTTCGGCAACCTGGCCAGCGTGCACGTGCTGGACACCCGGCAGTACCGCAGCGACCAGCCGGCCAGCCTGGCCGACGCCGCCAACCCCGAGCTGTCGATGACCGGGCCGGAGCAGGAACGCTGGCTGGTGCACGGGCTGCGTTCGTCCGACAGCCGGTGGAACCTGCTGGCCAACCAGGTGATGTGGGCCTCGAACGACCGGCAGGCCGGCCCCGGGCAGACCTTCGACCTGGACAACTGGGACGGGTACCGGGCGCAGCGGCGTCGGCTGCTGGAGTTCTTCGGCTCCGGTCAGGTGGACAACCCGGTGGTGCTGACCGGTGACCGGCACTGCACCTGGGTCTGTGACCTCAAGCCCGACTTCGACGACCCGGCCTCACCGGTGGTCGGCGCCGAGATCACCGGTACGTCGATCACCTCCGGCGGCAACCCGGACACCGCCGCCTTCCACCGCACGTACGACCCGATCATGGCCGAGAGCCCGCACTGGAAGTACATCGACAACCAGCGCGGGTACGTCGTCTGCGACGTGACCCCGGAACGGATGCTCAGCTCGCTCCGGCTGGTCGACACGGTCTGGGCACCGACGGCCACCGTGCGGACGGCCGCCGAGTTCGTCGTACTGGCCGGCGAGCCGGGCATCTCGGTAGCCAGCCAGGAGACTCCGGCCACCACCGCCGCCGCCCGGATCCGCCCGACCGCCGAACGGACCTACCCGGTCGACGACCACCAGGACTCGTTCCCGCTCCGCTGAGACCGAGGCAGCGCGGCTGAGCCGACGCCCGGCCGGCAGCGCCGACGCCGAGCCGACCTCCGCCGGTAATGCGGGAAGGGGCCCTTCCTGGCGTTTTCCGCCTGGGAAGGGCCCCTTCTCCACCACTTCAGGGGTCACATGCTGGAGATGTCACCCTGCTTGGCCCGGACCGCCTCGGCGGCGGCCAGCAGGCTCGCCGTCTCGTCGGCGTCCAGCGGCGTCTCGACGACCCGGCGGACGCCCTCGCGGCCGATCTCGGCCTCCACACCCAGGTAGACACCGGCGATCCCGTACTCGCCGTCGACCCAGGCACAGACCGGCAGGACCTCGCCGGAGTCGGTGGCCACCGCCCGGGCCATCCGAGCCGCGGCGGCCGACGGGGCGTAGTAGGCGGAGCCGGTCTTCAGCAACGCGACGACCTCGGCCCCACCGTTGCGGGTCCGGACCACGAGCTCCTCGATCTTCTCGGCCGGCATCACGTCGCGCAGCGGCTTGCCGTCGACCGTGCTGCGGGACGGCACCGGCACCATGGTGTCGCCGTGCGAGCCGAGGGTGAGGGTCCGGACCGAGGCCACCGGCACCGAGAGTGCCTCGGCGACGAAGTTGGTGAACCGGGCCGTGTCGAGCATGCCGGCCTGGCCGAGCACCCGGTTCTTCGGGAACTGGGTGGCGAGCTGAGCCAGCGCGGTCATCTCGTCCAGCGGGTTGGAGACGACGATGACCACGGCGTTCGGGGCGTACTTGGCGACGTTCTCGGCGACCTGGCGGACGATCCGGGCGTTCGTCTCCAGCAGGTCCATCCGGCTCATGCCCGGCTTGCGGGGCAGACCGGCGGTGATCACCACGACGTCCGAGCCTTCGAGCTGCTCGTAGCCCTCGCCGTTCTTACCCGTCGTCACGCCGACGACGGTGGTCTCGAAGCCCTCGACCGGGCGCGACTGGTTGAGGTCCAGCGCGATGCCCTCGGGCTTGCCCTCGATGATGTCGGTGATCACGACCGTGTCGAAGACGTCGTACTCCGCCAGGCGCTGCGCGGTCGTGGAGCCGTAGAAGCCGGCGCCGACGACGGTGACCTTTTTGCCCATGGTCGTCCCACTCTCTGATACCGGTCGGGTTATTTCCGGACGGTATCAGTCAGAGGTGTTCGGATCTGGCCAGGGGCGGATTTGCCCGCTGTCGCTCACACTCGGGCCGCTCGCCCCGGCCATCCTCCGGCAGCATGTCCGGGGTGGGATGTCCGGATCCATCCGTCGATGCCCGTCCCGATCCCCGGGAGGTGGAGCCGGTGTCGACTCAGCCCCGCGCGGCGTTCTCCAACTGGAGCTCGGCCCGCTCCACGACGTTGCTCAGCAGCATCGCCCGGGTCATCGGGCCCACCCCGCCCGGCATCGGCACCAACGCCCCGGCCACCTCGGCGACCTCCGGTCCGACGTCCCCGGTGTAGCGGCCCTTGCCGTCCGTGCCGATCACCCGGGTGATCCCGACGTCGACCACGACCGCGCCCGGCTTGACCATGTCCGCGGTGAGCAGCCCCGGTACGCCGGCCGCCACGATCACGATGTCGGCCGCCCGGGTGTGTGCGGCCAGATCCAGGGTGCCGGTGTGGCAGAGCGTCACGGTGGCGTTCTCGCTGCGCCGGGTGAGCAGCAGCCCGAGCGGGCGACCGACCGTGTTGCCCCGGCCGACCACCGCCACCTCGGCGCCGCGCAACGCCACGTCATGCCGGCGGAGCAGTTCGACGATGCCGCGCGGGGTGCAGGGCAGCGGCCCCGGATAACCGAGTACGAGCCGACCCAGGTTGACCGGGTGCAGCCCGTCGGCGTCCTTGTCCGGGTCGATCGTCTCCAGCACGTGCTGGGTGTCCAGGTGGGCCGGGAGCGGCAGCTGCACGATGTAGCCGTGGCAGGCCGGGTCGGCGTTGAGTTCGGCGACGACCGCGTCGACCTGCTCCTGGGTCGCGTCGGCGGGCAGCTCCCGGCGGATGGAGGCGATCCCGACCTCCGCGCAGTCCCGGTGCTTGCCGTTGACGTACGCCTGCGAGCCGGGATCCTCACCGACCAGTACGGTGCCGAGCCCCGGTACGACGCCCCGCTCGGCCAGCGCCTTGACCCGGACGCGCAGTTCGTCCTTGATGTGTGCCGCAGTGGCTTTGCCGTCGAGGAGGGTGGCCGTCACAGCCAGATCGTCTCACGAGGCACCCCCGGTTGGTCGGGCACCCGCCTGGTCGGGGGTCCGGGTCAGCCACTCGGTCAGCCGGCGGTCAGCCGCGCGACTGGCACCAGATGCTAACTATACGTAACCGTGTTCTTAGTCACCCTGAGTGAGAACTTGTGGCGTTGTCCACAATATGGACCAGCCGAGAGGGCGCAATCAGGATTATCCGCCCACTCGTGGATTGGGGATCTCCGGACCGAAAGCAGTCCTGTTTCACGGGGGTAGGCGTGGGATGTCCGAATCAGCACATGGCCTGAGAGGCGATCTCTTTAGCAGCTCAGAGCAGATATGTGCAAGCGCTGGACGCCGCCTGTGTTATTGACTTGTAATCATCCAGTTTGGCCCGAGGTCCTGCTACGACCTACCTTTGCCCAGCGTTGCTCAGCGTCACCCAGCCATGGGAGCGACTGCTCAGCGTAAGGAGACGAGGAGGCTCAATGCAGGTTCGTAGGCTCGCTGCCTGGACCGCCCTCCCCCTCGCCGCGACCCTCGGCCTCGCGGCCTGTGGCGGCGGCGGGGACTCGGGAGAGAGCGATCCGAATGCCACGGTTTCGGTCCAGATCGCGGAACCGCAGCACCTGATCCCGACCAACACGAACGACTCAAGCGGTAACCAGGTGCTTTCCGCCCTGTTCACCCCGCTGGTCGACTACGACGCGCAGAACAAGCCGTACGAGGTCGCCGCCGAGTCCGTGTCGTCCACCGACAACACGCTCTGGACGATCAAGCTCAAGGACGGGTACACCTTCCACAACGGCGAGAAGGTGACCTCGGACAGCTACATCAACGCCTGGAACTACGGTGCCTACGCGCCGAACGGCCAGGGCAACAGCTACTTCTTCGAGAAGATCGCCGGCTACGAGGACCTTCAGGCGAAGGACCCGGACGGCGAGGGCCCGCAGAAGGCTCCGGAGCCGAAGGCCAAGACCCTGACCGGGCTCAAGAAGGTCGACGACCTGACCTTCACGGTGACGCTGGCCAAGCCGTACAGCGAGTTCAAGACGGTCCTGGGCTACACCGCCTGGTACCCGCTGCCGGCCGCCGCCTTCTCCGCCCCCGGCGTGATCAAGGACGGCTTCGAGGACGCCCCGATCGGCAACGGCCCGTTCAAGATCAAGGGCAGCTGGCAGCACGACGCCAAGGTCGAGGTCGAGCGGTACGACGCGTACGTCGGCGAGAAGCCGAAGATCGGCGGCGCCGAGTTCCGGATCTACCAGCAGCTCACCGCGGCCTACGCGGACGTGCTGTCGGACAACCTCGACGTGGACGTGACCGTCCCGACCGAGAACCTGAGCACCGCGGCGACGGACCTGGGCGACCGGTTCCAGCAGAGCCCGGCCTCGTCCTTCCAGTTCGTGGCGTTCCCCACGTTCCAGGACGACTTCAGCAAGCCCGAGGTCCGCAAGGCCGTCTCGATGGCGATCGACCGTGACGAGATCACCAAGTCGATCTTCAAGGACTCGCAGATCTCCGCCCGTTCGTTCGTCTCGCCGGTGGTCGCCGGATACCGGGACGACAGCTGCGGCGAGGCGTGCGAGTTCGACCCGACCAAGGCCAAGGCGGCGTACGAGGCTGCCGGCGGCCCGAAGCAGATCAAGATCACGTACAACGGCGACGGTGGCCACAAGGACTGGGTCGACGCGACCTGCAACCAGCTCAAGACCAACCTGGGTGTGGACTGCGTCGGTGCCGCCGAGCCGAAGTTCTCGGATCTGCTGACCAAGGTGGAGGACAAGCAGCCGGTCGGTCTGATCCGGATGGGCTGGCTCATGGACTACCCGTCCATGGAGAACTACCTCGGCCCGCTGTACACCACCAACGGCTCGTCGAACTACTACGGGTACAGCAACCCGGAGTTCGACCGGCTGGTGCAGGAGGGCACGGTCGCCTCGTCCGCTGACGAGGCGGTCAAGAAGTACCAGCAGGCCGAGGACATCCTGGCCAAGGACATGCCGGTGATCCCGCTGCGGTTCGGTCAGAACGTCTTCGCGCACTCGACCAAGGTCAAGAACGTCGAGGTCGACCTGTTCCAGGTGGTCGACATGACGAAGATCGAGGTCGTCAGCTGAGCTGACGAAGGCCCGGTCCGGGCCACCCGGTGATCCTGGGTGGCCCGGACCGTTCCCAACTCCGCACAACCCACCCCCCACGGAGAGTAAGCAAGTATGTTCCGCTACATCGTGCGGCGCCTGCTTCAGATGGTCCTTGCCTTCTTCGGGACCACCCTGATCGTCTACGCGCTGATGTTCGCCGGACAGGGCGACCCCATCCAGGCACTCGCGGGTGAGCGCCCGGTCAGCGAGGCGCAGCGGGCATATCTGACCGAGAAGTTCAATCTCGATCACACCGGGATCGGCGGCTTCTTCTACCGCTACTTCGACTACATCGGCAACCTGCTCCGTGGCGACCTCGGCGACTCGCTCACCGGTCGCAAGATCAGCGACATGCTGGCGCAGGCCTGGCCGGTCACCATGAAGCTCGCGGTCATCGGTCTCCTGGTGGCGATCGTGGTCGGCGTGACCTCCGGGGTCATCGCCGGACTGCGCCGGGGCGGCATCTTCGACAACGCCACCCTCGCGCTGACCCTGCTGGTCCTCGGCGTTCCGACCATCGTGCTCGCCCCGCTCGCCCAGTACTTCCTCGGCGTCAAGCTGCCGCTCTTCCCGCCGACCGCCGGCTCCGATCCGAGCCTGTACGCGCTGCTGCTACCCGGCATCGTGCTCGGCTCGCTGTCGCTGGCCACGGCACTGCGGCTGACCCGGACCTCGGTCGCCGAGAACCTCCGCTCCGACTACGTCCGGACCGCCAAGGCCAAGGGCATGACGACCCGGCGCATCGTCAGCGTGCACGTCCTGCGGAACTCGCTGATCCCGGTGATCACCTTCCTCGGCGTCGAACTCGGCAACCTGATGAGCGGCGCGATCATCACCGAGGGCGTCTTCAACATCCCGGGCGTCGGGTTCAACCTGTTCCGCGGCATCAGGACGGAGGACGGCCCGCTGGTGGTCGGCCTGGTCAGCGTCCTGGTCGTGGTCTTCCTGGTGTCGAACCTCGTGGTCGACATCCTCTACGCCGTTCTCGACCCCCGGATTCGCTATGAGTGAGGCACAGGCAGGCATGAGCGAGGTACTGACCATGCGTGGGCGCGGCCGGCTGACGGCCACGAGCAACTGCGGGCGAGGTGGCGACATGGGTGAGCGCAGCGAACGAATCAGCCGGTTCAGTGCCGGAACCCGGGGCGACGCCGAGCGCGGCGAGGTGGCGGCATGAGTGAGATGCAGAGCGTCGCGGCGGCGGAGTTGGCCGGCGGCAACGCCGGGGCCGCCGACCCGGGCAACCGGCCGCGCAGCCTGGCCGGAGACGCCTGGCGCGACCTCCGTCGTAAGCCGATCTTCTGGATTTCGCTGTTCCTGGTCCTGGCCGTGACCGCCATGGCGGCGTTCCCCGGCCTGTTCACCGCGAACAACCCCCAGGACTGCACGCTGAGCCGGCAGCACGCCGGGCCCGGCGGCGGCGCCCCGTTCGGGTACGACTTCCAGGGCTGCGACATCTACGCCCGGGCAGTCTTCGGCGCCCGCGCCTCGCTGCTGGTCGGTGCGTTCTCCGCGCTGCTGACCGGGGTGATCGCGGTGGTGGTCGGAATGCTCGCCGGCTACTTCGGCCGGTGGATCGACTCGGTGCTGTCCCGGCTGATCGACGTGGTCCTCGGCATCCCGCTGCTGCTGGCCGCGATCGTGATGCTGAAGCGGATCAGCAGCGACAGCCCGAACATCCGGATCATGGCCGTGATCTTCGTACTGGCGATCCTCGGCTGGACCACCGCCGCCCGGGTCATCCGGTCCTCGGTGATCAGCGCCAAGCAGCAGGACTACGTGGCGGCGGCCCGGATGCTCGGTGCCGGCAACGGTCGGACCATGTGGCGGCACATCCTGCCCAACTCACTGGCTCCGGTCATCGTGGTGCTGACCATCGCGCTCGGATCCTTCATCGCCGCCGAGGCGACGCTGTCCTTCCTCGGTATCGGCCTGAAGGCACCGACGATCTCGTGGGGCATCGACATCGACTCCGGTCGGACCCACATGCGGGAGTCGGCGCTGCCCCTGGTGGTGCCCTCGACCTTCCTCGCGCTGACCGTACTGGCGTTCATCATGCTGGGCGACGCGATCCGCGACGCCTTCGACCCGAAGCTGCGGTGATCACATGAACGAGCGAAGCGAGCAAAGCGGACGTACCAGCCCGCAGGGTGTCGCGGTGGACGGCGGCCACCTGCTGGAGGTGCGGGACCTGTTCGTCGAGTTCCACACCCGGGACGGGGCCGCCAAGGTGATCAACGGCGTCTCGTACCACCTGGACGCCGGTGAGACGCTGGCCGTACTCGGGGAGTCGGGCTCCGGCAAGTCGGTGACCGCCCAGGCGATCATGGGCATCCTGGACATGCCGCCGGCCGTCATCCCGTCCGGCCAGATCCTCTACCGGGGTACCGACCTGCTCACCCTCTCCGAGACCGAGCGCCGGAAGGTACGCGGCAAGCAGATCTCGATGATCTTCCAGGACGCGCTCTCGGCGCTGAACCCGGTCTTCCCGGTCGGCTGGCAGATCGGCGAGATGCTGCGGCTGCGCGAGGGGATGTCCCGGGCCGACGCCAAGCGCCGGGCGATCGAGCTGATGGAACTGGTCAAGATCCCCGGCGCCAGGCAGCGGATCGGCGACTATCCGCACCAGTTCTCCGGCGGCATGCGGCAGCGCGTCATGATCGCCATGTCGCTCGCCCTGGACCCGGCGGTACTGATCGCCGACGAACCCACCACCGCGCTGGACGTGACGGTGCAGGCGCAGATCATGGACCTGCTCGGGGAACTGCGCCGGGACCTCAACATGGCGATGATCCTGATCACCCACGACCTCGGTGTCGTCGCCGACGTCGCGGACCGGATCGCCGTGATGTACGCGGGCCGGATCATCGAACACGCCGACGTGCACTCGCTGTACGAGGCGCCCGCGCACCCGTACACGAAGGGTCTGCTGGAGTCGATTCCCCGGCTGGACCACAAGGGCCAGCGGCTCACCACCATCCGTGGCCTGCCGCCGAACCTGATGCGTATCCCCAGCGGATGCCCGTTCCACCCGCGCTGCCCGTACGCCCGACAGGAGTGTGTCGACGTCGTGCCGACCGTGCACTCCCTCGGCAACGACCGGACCAGCGCCTGCCACTTCGCCCAGGAGGTGCTCGATGGCCGCATCTGATTCGACCAACCCGAAGGCCGCCACCAACGGCACCGGCCCGGCCCACGCCGCCGGAACCAAGCCGCGTGGTGAGACGGTGCTGCGGGTCGAGAACGTCGTCAAGCACTTCCCGATCACCCAGGGCGTCGTCTTCAAGCGGCAGATCGGCGCCGTGAAGGCGGTCGACGGGGTCAGCTTCGAACTGAACCGGGGCGAGACGCTCGGCATCGTCGGCGAGTCCGGCTGCGGCAAGTCGACGCTCGCCAAGCTGCTCATGCGGTTGGAGACCCCGACCGCCGGACGGGCGATGCTCGAGGGCCGGGACATGTTCAAGCTCTCCGGCGGGGAACTCCGCCGGATGCGCCGGAACGTGCAGATGGTCATGCAGGACCCGTACACCTCGCTGAACCCCCGGATGACGGTCGGCGACATCATCGGCGAGCCGTTCGACATCCACCCCGACGCGGCGCCGCGTGGCGCCCGCCGGCAGCGGGTGCAGGAGCTGCTGGAACTCGTCGGTCTGAACCCGGAGCACATCAACCGGTATCCGCACCAGTTCTCAGGCGGGCAGCGGCAGCGGATCGGGATCGCCCGGGCACTGGCGCTCAAGCCGGAGATCATCGTCTGCGACGAGCCGGTGTCGGCGCTGGACGTGTCGATCCAGGCACAGGTGATCAACCTGCTGGAGAGCCTCCAGGACGAGTTGGGGCTGTCGTACATCTTCATCGCGCACGACCTGTCGGTGGTCCGGCACATCGCCGACCGGGTCGCGGTGATGTACCTCGGCAAGATCGTGGAGATCGGCACCGAGGACGAGATCTACGAACGGCCGACGCATCCGTACACCCAGGCTCTGCTCTCCGCGGTGCCGGTGCCGGACCCGAAGGCCCGGGCGCAGCGCGAGATCATCCGGCTGGACGGCGACGTCCCCTCGCCGGCCAACCCGCCGTCGGGCTGCCGGTTCCGGACCCGGTGCTGGAAGGCGCAGGACATCTGCGCCACCACGGAGCCACAGCTGGTGCTCCGCGCCGTCGAGCCGCACCCGTCGGCCTGCCACTTCGCCGAACTCAGTGAGCGACAACTGGCATAAGAATTCACAAACCACCGAAACCCCTGACCAGGAACATCCCGCCTGGTGCGACGCCAACCTATGCACCGCCGACCCGGTCGCGAAGGCCGCTGACGGCTACCGGGCGGGTGCTGGCGAGCAACACCGGTCGGCCTCGGTCCCGCTGAACCTCACCACTGCCATATGGCTTCCGCGGCGGGCCGGTACGGCCTTTCTCACCGAGGCGGTAGCCCCGTGGCCGTGCGCGCCGTACCTGCGGGTGCGCCTCGGTGATGCGGAGCTGTCGATGCCCGCCGAGCATGCCGGCCCGGCGCTGACGACGCTGTCCGCGCTCGCTGCCTCCGCTGGTGAGGGGGTGGACCGGTGAGCAACCGTACGGACAAGGCGCTGCGTACGCTGACCGGGTTGACCGTCGCCGGGCTGGCCATCGTGGCAGGCGCGATCTCGTTCGCGCACATGACCGAACTCGCCATCGAGCACGGTCAGACTGGTTGGAAGGCGTACGCCTTTCCGATCAGTGTGGACGGGCTGGAGATCGTGGCGAGCCTGTACCTGGTGGTGCAGCGTCGCGCCGGTCGCCCCACGGGCTGGATTCCGTGGGTCGCGCTGGTGGTCGGCACTCTGGCCAGTCTCGCCGCGAACGTCGCGGTGGGCGGGCACGATCCGATCGGCAAGGCGTTGGCCGGGTGGCCCGCGCTGTCCATGCTCGTCTCGGTCAAGCTGCTGTTCTCCATGATCGACCACACCGAGGTTGATCAGCGGACGGCCGAGGACGATCAACGGCCGTCCGCTGATCGTCCGTCCGTCCCCGGGTCGGTCCGGGGGACCGGCCCAGACGGCGGAGTGTCGTCCCGGACGACGATGGACGGGCGGACGGGCAACCCCGGACCGTCCCTGACCGGCAGGACCAACCGCACCGACGACGCCATCCCGCGCCGGACAGCCGACCCGGGCATCCAGGCCACGCCAGTCGACATCCGCACCGTGACCCACCTGGTCCCGGCGGCGCGGGCAGCCCGCGCGGCGCTGGCCGAGAGTGGCCGGTCACTGTCGCGGGACGCGCTGGCCGACGCGATGCGCGACGACGGGCACGGCGTGTCTAACGCCCGCGCGTCACTGCTATTGAAGATCCTTAAAGCGGAGCGGGAGGCGACGCCGTTCGCAGCGCCGACCCACGCCAGTGAGGCGGGGACGGGCACGGCTGAGGCGGCAAAGGTGCCGGCGTAGGAGACGGCGTTCAGATCTCTTCCCGAGCGGCGATACGGCGGCAGGCGCCCCGGGCGGGTTGCCTGCCGCCGTGCGTCGTTAGGGGAGCACTGCGCCGCCCGACATTGAGCCTCTCCAAGCTGATCCTGCAGCGCGGGGCGGTGTTGATGGGCCGGACATCGATGGAAACGAGGCTCCAGGTCTGACAGCAGTCGACCAAGACCAGATGCTCCGACCGGGAGCCTCGCATGTGCTGCCGTACCCGTCCATGATCTCATTGTCCAGCCAAACCCTGAACTATCTCGCCGACCGCATCGGCAGCCGCCGCAAGCAGCATCGATCCACTGGCGGCGGCTCGATCCGGGACGGCAGGCGCTGCTCGTCCTCGCGCACCAAATCGTGCGGACCATCCTCATCCTGCACCAGGTGAAGCCAACGTTGCTCACGATGAAGAGAGCTGGCAAGGTCGGTGTCCGCTCGATCGGTAGGGTGTTGATCGTCGAGCCTGGACAATCTCCAGGTAGATGGTGTCATCGACCAAGGCGCATGTCGTCTGTCCAGGTGTCGACGTACAGGTCTGAGTACTTAGGTAGGTACGCCGTGACGCACAAAGATCCACATACGACGGGCGCAGGGTGGCCGACTTGAGGCTCCCATCGTCATTCAGGCGGGGTGTTCTTTTCGGCTACACCCGGTCACCGCACTAAGGACGGATGCGCGCGGATCGCGGCAGTTCCGGATGTCCACCGACACCAGAGGCTGGTCATGAAGCCCGACAGCTCCGGCTGCTGGTGGCGCGCACGGACAGCGGCATGTTAGTCCTTGAATTTAGCCGTCGTCGGTCATCGGCGGCAGTTCAGCCAACAACCGACAGATGGAACTCACGCTCGCAACGTCACCGGAATCCGCAAACGCCCTGGCAGCTCTGCCCCAATGATCACGGGCCTCCTCGTACCGACGCACCTCAACTAGGGCTAGGCCGAGATTGCCCAGCGCTTGGCCTTCGCCGTGCCGGTCACTGAGATGGTGAAAGATGTCGGCAGCTTGAATATGGGCGATAATTGCTTTCTCAGACTGGCTTGCGTCGGCTAAGGTAGCGCCGAGGTTGTTGAGGGCACGGCCTTCGCCGTGGTGGTCACCGAGCTGGCGGTAGACGGCGACAGCCTGGGTATGCGTGGTCAATGCCTTGTCGAACTGGCGCACCTGCCGCAGTGCGTTGCCAAGATTGATTAGTGCCGTGCCTTCGCTGTGCCGGTCGCCGAGCTGACGGTAGATCGCGAGAGCCCGGCTGTGGGCGGAGATCGCTTCTTGGAACTGGCGCGCCTCGTCCAGGGTCGCCCCGGAGTTGGTCAGTGCATGGCTTTCGTAGTGCCGGTCACCGAGTTGCTGGAAGATGTCGACGGCCTCTGTATGGGCCGTAAGCGCTTTCTTGAACTGGCCTGCCCCTGCGAGTGCGGAGCCGAGGTGGTCTAGGGCCCGACCCTCGCCATGGCGGTCACCGAGCTGACGGTAGATGTCAACGGCCTGCGTATGGGCGGCGACTGCCTTGTCAAACTGGCGCACCTCCCGCAGTGCGAGGCCGAGGTTGTTCAGCGCCCGGCTTTCGCCGTGCGGGTGACCCAGCTGACGGCAGATGGCGACGGCCTGCGTATGGGCGGTGACTGCCTTGTCAAACTGGCGCCCCTGCTGCAGCGCGGAGCCGAGGTTGTTCAGCGCCCGACTTTCGCCATATCGGTCACCGAGCTGACGGTAGATCGCGACAGCCTTAGTGTGGGCGGGAATCGCTCTTTGGAACTGGCGCGCTACGGTTAGGGTCGCGCCGAGGCTATTTAGGGCATCGCCTTCGTAGTGCCGGTTACCGAGCTGCTGGAAGATGTCGACGGCCTCCGTGTGGGCCGCAATAGCCTTCTCTAGCTGGTGGACCCCTCGTAGGGCGTTGCCAAGATTGATCAGAGCCGTGCCTTTCGCGCTTTCCATGCCGATCTGTTGGTAGATTTCAATGGCAATATTGGAAATGGTGATCCAGTCGCCGAAGTAGCGGCGGAGTTCCAGGAACCTGCCGAGGGTGAGTGCGAGGTCGATGCTGGACTCTGGCAGACGGTGCTGGGGGGCGGTGGTGCAGACGGCGATCAGGTTAGTGTGCTCGCTGTCCAGCCAGGCCAGGGCGTGGTCGCGCGTGGCGAAATTGGCAATGTCAGTAGTGGTGATCGGGTTCAGGTGGGTGTTAGCGGCAGCAGCAGTGTCCTGGTAGTAGGTGAACAGCCGCCGCCGGCCAATGTCGGCCTCGTCTCGGGCCTTGGGTGGTTGGCTGTTGGCGTACAGGAGGATGAGGTCATGCATGCGCCACCGGTCGGTGGCGGGTTCCTCGATGAGGTGGGCCCGGTGCAAATCCTGCAGAAGAACGATGGCCTCGCCGGATGGTAGATCGGCCAGTCGGGCGGCGGCGGTCGTGCTGATGTCGGGGCCGGGGTTGACCGGCAGGAGCCGGAATAACCGGGCCTGCCCCCGGGTCAGGTGACGGTAAGACAGGTCGAACGCGGCGCGTACGGCGATCTCGCCGCTGGTCTCCCGCCGAGCGAGCCGGCCCAGGCGGTGGCGGGCGTCCCGCAGCAACGCGGCCAGCGAGGCTGGTTGCGGGCGGTCGGCCAGTAGCGCGGCGACGATCCGCAACGCCAACGGCAGTCCGGCACAAAGACCGCCGAGTTCGGTCATCGCCTGCTGCTGGTCAGGCTCGCGCAGCCGGGAGGCGTCGCCGCGACGGAGCGCGACCACTTCGGTGATCAGACGGATGGCTGCCCCCGTGCCGAGAACGCCGAGGTTGTGCTGGCGGGCGTCGATGTCCAGGGTGTGCCGGGACGTGACCAGCACCGGGATGCTGGGATCGGCGGGCAGTAGCGGGGCGACCTGGGCGGTGTCGGCGGCGTTGTCGATGACCAGCAGCAGCCGGCGGCCCTGCTGCACGTACGCGGTCAGGACGCTACGCCACAGCCGCGAACGGTCTTGCTCAGCAGTGGGAATTTGCTCACCGGGAATACCGATGGCCTGCAACCAGCCCAGTAGGGCGTCGGCGGCGGTCAGCCGCCGGTCGGGGTCGTAGCCGAACAGGTCGACGAACAGCACCCCACCGGGAAGCCAGATCGTAGCCCGCAGGGCACGGTAAGCCGTCTGCAGCACCAGTTCGGTCTTGCCGATCCCGGCCATGCCGGCCACCGCCGACACCAGCACCGCTCCGCTCTCAGCGCCCGGGGCCAACGCTTTGAGGAGGGTCTCGACCTGGTCGTCGCGGCCGGTGAACACCGCCGCCGGAGCGGGCATCCCGGTCATGGCCGGGGTGACCTCGGCCGGCAGTATCACCTGCACATTCCGGCCCTGGATCACCGGACCGGTGAACACTCCGCCGGTGATCCTGTTCGACACCGGTCCCGGCTCCGCCAGCTCAGTATCCTGGTCACTCACCCCGCTGGATTCTCCTGTCCGGATTGCGTATCAGCGTGCCTAGACGCAGGCAAAAACGCTCCCCGCATATCGCGACCCTGGAGCACCGGGCCGTGGAACTGTCCATCCTCAATCAGGTTCGACACCGCCCCCGGCCTGGCCGGTCCTACGGCCGGCGCCGCATCCGGCGCTGCGGCCAAGGCCTCTGACGGGCTGGCGCTCGCCCGTTCCACGTCGCGGGCCTGCACTACCGGGCCGGCGAACCGGCCGCCGCGGATTGTGTTATCCACCTGGCCGCCCGTCGCCGCTGGTGGAGCCGGTGCGGCGACCGCCCGGCGGGTCCACACCGCGCTGTAGACGGCCACCGACAGACCCGCGATGTTCAGGAGCACCCCGAACACGCTGGCCCACCGGTCAGCGTCCTCCAACCCGGCACGGACAAGTAAGACGCCCAGGCCGACAAGGAGCAGGCCGAGACCGACACCGGCCACCCACCAGCCTTTCCAGCCACGCACAGTCATTGGGCCATTATCGGTCGTACCGCAAGTCACGCCATCGATCGCCCAAGTGAGCGTCGGATAGACGACTGAGCGGTGTTCGGGCATCGTCCGACCGCCGACACGGGTCGCCCGGCTACTTCAAATCTTGATCAGCAGATGATGGACGTTTACCCACCGTCATTGGCTCAGGCCGGCGCGGGGGCTTTTGGCTGGTCTAGACGTTGAAGGGCGCAAAAGGCGTGGGCGGCGTCCACGAGATTGATGTGGTGGTGCCAACGGCACCGCCATCGACCCCTTCGCCGGGTCGGACCCCACAGCCATCGCCGCAAACACGGCCGGGCGAGTGATCCTCGTCGAGGCCGACGAACAACATTGCGAACACATCGCCCGCTGGCTTACCGGGCCGCGTTAGCGCAGCCCAGAGCCGCGCTTTTTTGAGAGATCCGCGATGCGTTTACGGGAGCGTCGCCGGCCCTGGTCGACGGGACATCGCGACAGCGGCGGGCGCCGTACAGTCCGCCCCTTGCCCTGGGACCGGGCAAGGGGCGGTGGTGCTCAGCCGTTGGCCGGGAACAGCCACGGTGGATACAGCAGCCGGGCGACGCTAGATACCACTGTCCCAACACTCGTACGTCTGCGGTTGAGGGTTGGCGGCGGTTCCGGGAGTGTTGAGGTTGTGGTCGTTAATCCATCCGTGCGTGCCTCGGTTGCGGTCGTAGGCCATGTACCAGAGCGAGTTGTTGTACGGTCCGGCTGACGCTCCGAAGAAGTAGCAGTACAGCTCCATGGTGTCGCCCGTGAGGAATCCATGCCCGGCGGACCACATCTTGGCTGGGTGGTTACCGAAGAGCACGGTGCTGGGGGCGTTGACGGCGGTATACACGGCGTTGTCCGGGTAGATGCGTCCTTCACCAGCAGGCATGCACGGCTCGGCTTGCGGTTGGGGGTTGGCGGCGGTGCCGGGGGTGTTCAGGTAGCGGTCGTTGACGAACCCGTAGCCGCCGTCGTCGCCGTTGTTGGCGTGGTACCAGAGGGGGTTGTTGTTGGGGCCCGCAGGTGCGCCCAGGAAGTAGCAGTAGAGCCAGAGGACGTCGCCGTTGCGGAAGGTGTCGGAGTCGGGGTAGTTCCAGTTCGGGTGCTTGCGGTAGTTAACCGGGTTGAGGGCGTTGACCACACCGAAGTAGGCGCCCATGGCGGCGCTGTCGTGAGAGTCGCGGCCGGCGGCGGTGGCGGCGTAGGCCGGGGCCGGGAAACCCCCCACGAGTAGCGTACTGATCGTGATGGCCGCGAGAGCCGTCATCAGACGTCGATGCATCCCTGTCTCCTTCTGGATATGCCCCGATCTCGGGTCCCTTAATGATCGAGGTATCTGGCTACGTGAAGCCTATTGATCGCTGCGACGACGACCTTCGACTGTCGCCGCTTGCTTTTCACCGGCAATGGAGCTTGCACTATTGACTTGATGTTGCTATCTGGCGACACTGTGCTCGTGCTCCCCTCGACGCTCGCCTGCCGACGTGCCGGATGGGCCCTGCGCGCAAACAGATGCCTCGGCAGGGACCGAAAGTGGAAATCGGCGAGGCTATTCGCCAGTGCATTCCGGAATTCCGAGGACCCCTCGCTCGCACCATCCCAAATAACACGCTGGGAGAATGGGGAACGGCTTCCTAGTCGGATGGCGATCCGCAGGTACGAGCATGTGCTGGAGATCGCGCCACTGAGGCTTGGTGGCGCAATAGATGCGACACTTCGATTCGGAGCCGCCAAAAAAGCTCGGCCGCCGGGTGGCTACCGTCGCACCTCGACAGTCGCATCTGCGTCTCTACACGGGTTGCTCGGCCAGGTCGAGTCGAACGCTGGAATGGACGATCCGGGATGGTACGCGCTGGCAACCGAGGTGGAGGCACGCCCCGAATTGGTGCTGCACCCTCCCAAAATATGGGAGGAGGCATCTCAGAACCTCCTTGGCGAGCTTGTCGCCGCGACAGACACTTCATGGCTCGCACGACAGGAAGCACTCAGCATCCTGCTTGAGCATCCCGACGCCCAGAGACACGCGGTCGACGCCTGTATACAAATGATCGAGGACGAGGCGAATCCTGCCGTCCTCGAAGCGTTCTCCCTGCTGGACGTCGTGGACGACCAGACTGCGAATCGATACGTACTCAGGCACCTTCAATCCCCGTCCAGTCCTCATGCCCTCATGGGCGCGCTGCTCGCCGGAACAAGCAAACTCAGGAAGGGCCACTTCGTCGGGCCCGACCTTCAGGCCCACCTACCGGCGGCGGCAGTCGACATCTTGCAGTTTGCCGAGACCAATCAGACCCTTCTTCCACTGACCCTCGACTTCTGCTCGACACTCATGCGAAAGCACCTGGCCGGGTCACCCGCCAACCAAAGATTTCTACACGTCCTTGGCGGCTACCGAGAGTCGAGCGAATGGCACCTTGCCATCCGACGCAACGGGCGGAAGTTGTGTTACCGCCTTGTGCGCGAGGTGCTTCGCACCCACAGCCTCTACCCGGACGAGACAGACAGCGTCCTGTTCGGGCTCGTGGAAGACATGCTTCTCAACGCAAATCCGGACGCTCAGCTCTATGCCTCGATGCTCGTGGCTGCCACGCCCTACCGAGATCCACTAGCATCGGCTCTGATCACAGAGATCAACGCCCGCCTCTTCGACCTCGACGAGTTGATTGTCGCCGCCAGCCTACGGGCTCTGACGATCTTCAAAGTCGCCGCACACCGGACGGTCCTCCTCCGGATACTTGCCGCACACAATGCGCCGGCGGGGCTGAGGCGGGCCGCTGCGGCAGCGGCACCGCACGGTGCCGGAGAGCTTCACGAGAATGACTGGCGGCGAATCATCGCGGTGCAACTCGACAGCTTCCGGGCGCTACCCAGCACGCTGAACGAGGACGTTCTTTTCTACGCCGTGTACGGACTGTTCACAGATGGGCATGTCGTTCTCGCACAGGAGATCTCCGAGGACGATCGCTTCCCGCGCCGCGTTCGCAACGCGGCACAATGGTGGCGGGGCTCTTCCTGGTGGCCGGCGGCCCCGCAGCAGTAGATGCGGGGCTGTCTTTTGCGGATACGGTGCGGATCGGGCAGGGAAGCTACGGTTCAGCTGGCATGGGGTTTGCTGAGGTCGGACGGGGCTGACAGACCGTCACCGGCCGTCACGGCGGCGCCGGTCGCGGACTGTGCAAGGGTCTACGTCTCGAGCGGAGCCGGGTCCGCTGCCTGCGAGCCACGGGCATCCGGACTGGGTGGACCAGGCTGCACAAGCGCGGCTTGGTCGTCACCTTCGCAACTATCATCGGCGTCGTCGCTGCCGTGCTTGCCATGTCACCTGGATCGGCTGGACACCCTAGTGGCGCTGACCGTCAGAGGATCCGCCATCGTTCGAGTTCTTGACCTTCGTGCCGGAGTCCGTTGATTCGCTGGTGGACTTCGGCGGCGGCTGGGGTGCCGGTTCGGGATTTGCGGGCGTTGGTGGCGATCATCTGAAGTTCGCGGAGTTGGCACAAGGGCTCGAAGCTCTGCCATCCGGTGGGGTCCCAGCCGTACGCGGTGATGAAGTCGGTGAAGGCGGTGGGGTTAGGGTGGGCAAATCGGCGGCAGTGGACAGCCACCGTGGCGATGTCCCATTCTCTCGGGCCGATGCCAGCTCCGTCCCAGTCGGCGAGCACGGGTGTCCCGTCGATGCGGCGTAGCGCGTTACGGATCTGGGGGTCGGACTGGATCAGACTCGCTCCTAGGGGAAATGTCATATCCGTCCATGTGGCGGCAAGCGCTTCCAGCCGCCTGAGCATGAGGTCACGGTCGTCGTGGTTCAGGACCATGGACCGGGTGACGGAGTCGTGCACGCTCTGCACGGGCTGTAGCGTCGGCAAGCTCACGGGCGGGTCTGGCAGCGCGTGTAGCTGCCGAAGGAGTGCACCAAGCTCGGCGGTGGTGATTGGGTTGTCGTGGGCCGGATCTAGACGTTCCCAGACGGTGATCGCGTGGTTGCCGACCCGCAGCGGTTGGTGGAGGTGCGAACTGGGTCGCACGGTCGGGAAGCCTTGGTCAACCAGCCACCAGACGAGGTTCATGATCGGTCGCATGCGGTGGAAGTCGAACTCCGCTGGCGCGATCTTTATTACCACGTCGCCGACCGCGTACACGGCGTTGGTGTGATGCCGCAGCAAGGTCGCGTCAGTCTCGGAGTAGCCGAGGCGCTGGCACACCTCGGCGAGCACGGGACGCGTTCGCGCCTCGACGAACATGCGGCTCCTACGGATCGAGCACGGCGGTTCCGCTTGCAAGCGTACGGGCTCGCTCCCGGCAGTCCTGCACGTAGTCCGTCAACGCGGCCACGGTCCCCCGGCGGTGCTTCTCTGGAACGGCCGACACGACATCACTGGCTCTGGTGAGGATGATCTCGGTACGTTGGGTCTCGGGAAGGTCTTCGATCGCCTCGTGAGCCGTCGCCGCCGCTTCCGCGATGCGATGGTCGTGAACGAGGCAGATTGATCGGTCGAGCGCGATGAGCGCGGGATCGATCGGCACCGAGGTGCTGGCAGCGTACAGCCCCAGAGCCTCATCCTGAGCCTGGTAGGCCCGCTTCGTGTCGCCCAGCCAGGTGTGCGCGCCGGACAGGTAGAGCAGCAGGCGCTTTGCCGGGAACCGAAACGCTGCGTCGCTGTCGTCGTCGCCGACTTGGTCGAAGATCCTGTGGGCATGGTCGATTGCTGCTCTGGCTTGATCAGTATCGTTCATCCGGGCTAGCGCGCGAGCCCGTCCCGCCGCCGAAAGAGCGGTCGAGGATGCTGGTGGCGCGGTTACTGCCAAGGCCTCGTCCGTCAGGGCGACTATTTGCCGGGGATTCCCAAAGTAGTAAGGCAACATGGCTGCTTGCGCGCGGACCAGGACCCGAAGTTGGGGCCGCGCGCTGTCATCTGCGGCGTGGAGAGCTGTGCGGTACCACAGCCGGGCCTCGCCTACGTCGCCGAGCCGCATCAGTGCGTCCGCACACATCGTGGCGAGCAGCGCCGCGATGCCGGACAGACGGGCCTGGATTGCTGCGGGTTGCCTACGTCGTGACAACACCTGCACCTCTGCGCACTCGGCGAGGAGTAGGGGCAGCATCATCTTCGGCGGGGCGGACGGGTAGGTCTCCATGTAGTCGGTGGTAGCCCTCTCGATGAGTTCGAGTTGCCGTGGCGTCACACTCGATGACGCCAGCGCCTCATCCAGATCCGCGCGTAGCCGCGCTGCTGTGCCCTGGTCGCTCCCCATCCCGTCTCTCGCTATCACCAGGCTTGGCACCTCGCTTGGGCCTTGGCCGTCCGGCGGCGTCACCCCGTCTCGGTCCGAACCCTTGCTCTGGTCGTAGCTGAGACCCATGAATGAGCGAGGGATGCGTAGGCCGAGGGCTATTCGTTCGAGGACCTCGTAGGCCGTTACTTGCCTTGCACCCTTAGCGATCTCGGCGACACGGCTAGGGGTTACATCGACGAGCGCCGCGATGGCGCTGTACGACACGCCTCGGGCGTGGAGGAAACGAAAAATGCCGGTGATATCGCGTCGGGCCAGGAACTCGTGAATGGGTTGCCCTTCCCAGCGCCCGGAGGCCCACCACGTTGGGTCGATCTTGGTTCTCACGGCGCACCTCCTGATGCCCAAGTAGCCAGCCCATCGCCCGCGACTCGAACGTAGGCGCAGCACGACCGCAAGTCGAGGGGACTGACGGGTGCCATACACGCATTCATGATCGACGAAGCAACGTCGGTTGCCTACCCCTCACCGTGGCTCCCCACGGTGGACCCTCGCCACAGCGTCGCCGGCCACGTCGTTGTCCGCGAAGACTGGCGGGAAGAAACAACGATGGCCAGCATCGAAGCGGGGACAGATAGACCGAATCATCGGCTGAGGAGTCGGGTACGAGCAACGGAAAGGTTGAGAATCGGCCATGGCCGTACCAACCATGACGCCAAATGATCGGCCCCGCACCGACCGGGAGATGCAAGTCTTCCCGGTCGCGGCCTCCGACAAAGGCCCCCAGCGAGGGTGGGCTTCGCAGGTGGGTGTTTGCTTGCCGCTCCTGGCTGGGCCTGAGCCGAGGGGACTGGTGCGGACATGTGGGTAGGCACTGTGGTTGCCGCGTTACTGCTCGGCTACCTCGCCGGGCTTCTGTCGTTCAAGGTCAAGGCGCGGTGGTGTCCGCGCTGCGGCGCGCTCACGACTCAGGTTGTCCCTGGGCAGGTCAGGCGGACGCCATGAAGGTTGTCGCCAGGGAACACGTCCATCAGGCGCTCCGTGATATCGGCGGATGTCTCATGAGGAGGCACCTAAGCCCCTGATTTGAAAAGGGGTTACGCGCCGGTCAGCAATTGGTTCTGGCGAGGGAGGAAACGTGGCGACGACATATCACGGTGGCGATCAAATCGAACGCGCGCAGAAGACGTTGGAGCGACACGCGGTGTCCAGCGCGGACGGGTTGTGTCTGGCCTGCCGGGTAACTGGCCCGTGCGCCGCGCACGAGCAGGCGGCCAAGGTGTTCAGGTTCGCGCTGCGGCTGCCTCGCCGGGTGCCGGGAGCGACACGTCCGGAGTTGATCGGCGCCCGGCGGGTGGGTGTGCCTGGCCTGCTTTCCGAGGCGAGCTGAGGGGGTTGTGGGTATGCAGCCTGATCCCGGCAGCCGCAACGGTGTGCGAGCCGGTGACGTGGTCCATGTCGGCCGGTCCGCGAGCGTGCAATTCGATGGGTCGTCCGCGCTTCTGTTCCGAGTGATCCGCGTTCATGACCGGCCCACTTACGACGGGTGGACGTGGCTGGACGGCTACCAGCTGAACAGGAACGGCAACGCCGTGAAGCGCCGGACAATCTTCGTCCAGATTGACGGACTCCGACCGGTGGCGCGGCGCACGTCGGCGCCGAAGCGTGTATCGGTACCGAATACTCGCCCATACCCGGCCTCGTCCCAACTGCCGCGTCAGCGAAACTGACAACGACTTACCCGCGGCGAGAGCCATCGCGCCAACCCACGGAAGTTTGGGTCACTTCATGAATAGCGCGTCGTTGGTTGGACAGATCCGTCAGAAGTCGCGGATGGATGGTGTGTCGGTTGCCGAAGTCAGTGGCGGCGATTGGTGCCGCATTCCTGTACACAAGCGGAATGGACGCGCTTAGTCCTCGACCGGTACGGCAACCTGTCGCCGGGGCCAGCGACCATGCAGCAAGGGCACGGTTCCTCCGATGCTCGTTCGACTTTCCCGGACAATCCACATCCTAGAAAGCGTCGATCAAGGCGCAACTTTTCGGCTCAATGGCTGACCCGACGCGGGGCTCTCGTGATGAGCGCCGCTTCAGTCGGGTTGGTTGCTCGGTTTCGTCACCCCTGATCTGAGGAGGGCATGATGCCTGGCCAGACGACACTCACCCAACCGCAGCGCCGCGACCACGTAGACGGACTGAGCATGCCGGCACATGAGATGCCGGCACCGGCCGTCGCCCCGGCTCAGGCACCGGCGAGGCTGTCGCTGTTGTATTTGCTCAACGTGACCAACCCGGGACGGCTGTCGGCTGACTCGGGATTGCTGTTCGCGGACATCCTCGCGCCGGCCTTGCTCGACCAGGGCGTTCGGTTCACGGTCGCGGGACCGGTGGGTGTCTCCGATCCTCGGGCCGGTCACATCGAGGTGTCCGCGCCCACGACGAAGTACCGGGCGCGGTTTGCGTTCGATGTCGACGCGTGCGCCGCGTTGCTGCGTCGGGTACGCCCAGAGGTCGTGATTGCCAACCAGATCGAGGCCGCGCCCGGTGTGCGGGCCGCGATGTTGGAGGCCGGCATCGACGCGCTGCTGGCCGGTTACTGCCACTACCTGCCATTCCACCTCGACCCGGCAGGCCAACTGCGCTTGGACCCGTCGCTGAACGACGCCGGTCTCGGGCACCCCGTGTTGCTGTCGTTCTTCGCCGGGCTTATGGCCTGCGACCGGGTAATGGTTCATTCGAGCACCGCCGAGAGATGGGTAACCGAGACCGCGGGGCGGCTCGGTCTGGACCTCGGTGACCGCGTTCGGATCGTACCGGCGCCGGCAGACCCGAATCTGGTCCGCAGGACGGGCGAGATGCCCGATCCGGGGCTGCCGGTCGGCATCTACAACCACCGCCTGTACGAGCACTACGGCACCGGGCAGTTCCTTGAGGTGGCGCGACAGTTGGGCGCCGCGCGTGTCCGTGCCCGGCTGCGGGTCACCGACCTTCTGGGCCAGCGCCGGCCGGACCGGATCCGACTCGACAACAGCCCGGAACGCTACCTGGCTCAACTCGGCGCACTGGACAACGTCGAGATCGTCGCCGATACCGTCGAGCGTCAGCGCTACCGGCGATTGCTCGCCGGAGCCACCTTCGCGTTCGCCCCCTTTCGCCCGGGCACCATCTGGTCGATGTCCGTGGTCGACTGCCTATCCATGGGCTTGCCCCTGCTGACCCGCCGGTTGGGCTGGCTGGGCGAGATCGGCGACCCGGAGCTGACGTTCGATACCCCTGCCGAGGCCGTAGCGATCGTGCGGCGTCTTGTGACAGACCCCGGCTTCGCCGCCGCAGCCATGGATCGGGCGATCCGCTCCACCGCCGGCCTGACCCCCGATGTCGTCGCCACCGCCTACTTGAAGGCAATCACCCGATGACGCACCGCTCACCGTTCGACGTGGTGTTCCTCTCCTACGACGAACCCCTCGCAGACGCGCTCTACGCCCGACTCAGCGACACGTTCGGACGGGTGAAGCGGCTCCACGGCGTCCACGGCATGCGCCGCGCCTACCAACTGACCGCAGAGATGGTCGACAGCGAATTTCTGTTCATTGCCGACGCCGACTTCGAGATCGCAGCCGACTTCAACCCCGAGGAGGTGTGCGCCCTCGATGAGGAGGTGGCAATGCGGGTGTGGCGCACGGTCAACGCCGTCAACGGTCTCGTCTACGGCCACGGCGGTCTGAAACTATGCCGCCGGCAAGCCCTCCGCGACCTCCGCGACGACGTTGTCGACGTGCTCGCCGGGCTGCCGGGCAGGATCGAGTTCACACCGACCGTCGCCGGCAGGACGAGGTTCAACCAGTCGGCGTTCCACGCCTGGCGGGCTGGGTTTCGTGAGTGCGCGATGCTCGCCCGAGGCTGCGAGTACGGCACCACGAGCGCGGATGCGCTTGCCCGGTTGGACACGTGGACTTCTACCGGCGCCGGCCCGTACGCCGCCGACGCAATCGCCGGTGCGCGGGCCGGTACCGCCTTCGCCACCGACACCCCACCTGACGACAGCCCATGGCAGAACCTCAACGACCCGGCGTGGCTCGCGCAGCGCTACGCCGCCAGCCGATGACCACCGCCGCCGCGCCGTTGGTGCTCATCGAACCGGCGGCCGGCTCGATCGGCGGTCACTGGTTCCAGGCTGCTATCCGCCTGGCCCGGCAGTGCACCGCCGAGGGACGCGTGTGCATGGTCGTCGCCCCCGGTGGTATCGAGCCGACCGCCCGCGCCGCTCTCCACCGCGCGGGAGCACACGTCCTCGGGCGCGTCGGCCGCGAGCCCACCGAGCGTGCGTTATGGGCGGCCAGTCGGCTACTCGACCGCGCCAGCCGGCTCACGGGCCGGCTGGCGCGGCACCGCCGGCTGCCGCACCAGATCGGCGCTCTCGCCCGGTGTCTGGCCGAAGCGGCGGCGCTGCGGGCGGGTACGCGCCGCGTCTGGACCGACAGACCGGTCGTGGTGGTGCTGTCAGCCAGCGGCGCGTTGCACGGCCTCGCCGCCGCACTGTCCCGCACAGCCCATATCCGGGTGGTGCACGAGGTTCCCACGACCGAGGACCGAGTACTACGCCTCATCGGTCAGCTCGCGTCCGCGAACCTCCACCAGGTCCGCGTGGTGTGTCCCACCAAGGCGGTCCGGGCACGGCTGGCGCACCTGTTCCCCGGGCTGCCGGTCGGAGTCTGGCCGTTCGCGCTCGCGGATGCCGAACCACGCCTCAGCGACGCCGAGCGCACCGCCGCCAGGGCGGACTTCGGGCTCCAGCCCGACGACACGGCGCTCGCCCTGGTCGGCGGATGGTGGCCCCACAAGGACATCCCCACCGTCGCGGCGGCCCTGGCCCGGCTGCCCCGTCCGGTCTGCGTGCTCGTCGCCGGGCACCCCCTCGATCCGGTGTTGCTGCGCGGCCTCGCCGCCGCCGCGGACGGCCGGGTGCACGCGCTACCCGGCCCGGCACCTCGCTGGCACATCCGCCGCGTCTACGCCGCCGCCGACGCCGCGATCGTCGCCCGCCGAGCCGGTGTCGGCAAGGAGAGCGGCCTGATCGCCGACTGCACGGTCCTCGGCGTGCCGTTGCTGGTCTCCGATCACGACCCCGCCATCACCGACCTGCTCGGCAACCGGCCCTGGGTGCGCCTGTTCCGCACCGCCAACCCCGCTGCCCTCGCCGCAGCGATCACCGACCTGGCCCGCCGGCCGCTGCCTCGCCCAGCACCAGGCGAGGCAGCCCACCTCGGCCTGCCCACCGCAGCGACCACGCTCGCGTTCTGGACCGACCTGGCCACCGACCTCGGGAGGAATCAACACCATGCCGATCCCGCCGCTGATCGCCGTCATCGGGCCGGTTGAACCAGACCTGCTCACCGCCTTCGTCGGGCACTACCGCGCCTACGGCGTGCAACGGTTCCTGCTCGCCTTCCACTTCCCCGACCACACCAGTGACGACAAGCGCGTCCACCTTCTCGACACCTGCGGCGCTCTCGGCATCAGTCCCGCACTGGCCAACATCGGCCCCTGGCACGAGCACACCAACACCCGCCTCCGCGACGAACTGCGCGCCCTCGCCGGCCCCGGCTGGCACCTGCTCGCGGACGCCGACGAGTTCCACACCTACCCGAACGGCCTGGTCGACACCCTGCACGAAGCGGCCAGCGCCGGCATCGGCACGGTCGGTGGACTGATGCTCGACCGGATCGCCATAGACGGCCAACTCCGGCCATGGAACCCGCAGCAGGGCCTCGACCGCGCCTACCCACTCGGCGGGTTCCTCACCCACTACCTACTGCGCGGTGACCCGCGAAAGATCGTCCTGGCCCACTCCAACGTCCCGATCGCCAGCGGCAACCACCGCGCCCCCGGACACCGACCACTGAACCGGCTACCAGTCGTGGTGCATCACTTCAAGTGGCGCCACGGGGTCTTCACCTACCTCCAGCAGCGCGTCAACCACCTTGCGAACGGCAGTTGGCGCAGCAGCAGCCCCGCCATGCTGCGGGAATCCCGACGCCTGCTCGACCACCTCACCCGCCACGACGGGCACATCGCCGTCGACTCACCCACATTGCCGCTGCGCCCGGTAACCCTCGACGAGCTACCGGCCTGGTGGGCGCAAGAGGCCGCCCACATCATCGACACCTGGCGGCCACCGCCTCAGAACGACCCGACCGGCACGATCTCCTCACCCTCACCGTCCGGCACGTCAAACCGGGCGTAGAAGTCGTCCAGCGCGCTCTCGGTCACCGCCAGCGCGTTGGCGTGCTCCTCCTGGTTACGAGCCGTCAGACGGCGAAGCAGCTCCTCGCGGGGGACCGGGAAGTACAGCAGCCGCCACCGGCCGCCGGCCGTCTCCACCAGCTTCTTCCACGCGTCACGATCCGCCCGACGCCACAACCCGTGATCGAGCACCACGTCACGCCCCTCGGACACCAGCCGGACCAGCCGGTCCCGCACCTCGGCCACGACCGGCGCCTCTCGCTCGAAGTACTCGTACTCCGGATAGTCGACCCCGTACCGGCCATGCCGGGCGAAGACCTCCTCGTCCACCGACAGCCGCACCGCCCCCGCCGGCTCCAGCGCCCGCCTCGCGTACGTGGTCTTGCCCGAGCCGGTCAGCCCCACCAGGAAGAACACCACCGGCGCTAGCTCGTCCACCCGATCCCCTTGAACCTCACTCGCCCTGGCCACCGTGACAGTCTGCCACCTTCCCAACACTCCAGGAGCCGCGTCGATGTCGCAGCGCCTTATTGCCAACACTCTCCGGGCCTACCTCCGACACGGTCCCGGCGGTGCCCAGCTAGCCACCCGCCTCAATGACCACCTGACCCGCCATCCCGTCACCATCACCGCACACACCGTCGACGGCGTCGCCTTCCCGAACCTCAACACCACCGACATCATCCAGCGCTACCTCTACCTGTTCGGCACCTGGGAACCACACCTCACCGCCTGGATACGCCGACGCCTCGCCCCCGGCGACACCTTCATCGACGTCGGCGCGAACATTGGCTATTACAGCCTGCTCGCCGCCCACCTCGTCGGTCCGACCGGCCGCGTCGTCGCCGTCGAACCCTCCCCCCACTTCGGCCGCACCCTTGCCGCCGCCGCACACGCCAACAACCTTCACCACATCCGGATCGTTCGCGCCGCCGCATACGACACCACCGACCAGGTCACCTTCTACACACCGAGTACGGCCAACCTCGGCAACACCACCCACGTACGGCCACGCCGCTGCGCCGCCATAGCGTTCCAGGCAGAGGCCAGACCCCTGCCCAGCCTCACCACCGGAAGCGAACTCGCCCAGGCCCGCATCATCAAGATCGACGCCGAAGGAGCCGAAGCGGCCATCGTCCGAGGACTCACCCCAGCGCTTGATCACCTTCGCCCCTCGGCCGAACTCGTCATCGAGATCACCCCGCGCCTACTGGCAAAGCAGGGACTCGCACCTACCGATGTCACTGGACCGCTCACCGCGGCAGGATTCCACGCGTACCGCCTCGACAACGACTACGCCGCCAGCGCCTACCCCCGAGCCCAACGTCATCCCATCGCGCCCCGTCGATGGCATGAGCCAATCGCTGACATGAGTGACATCATCTTCTCGCGGGTCAACGCGGCCTTCCTCCCGTGAGGCTACGAGTCCAGCAGCGCCGGAAAGGCGACGCCAGACGGCGCAGCACTTTATCCGTTTTGTAGAAATGGAGCGGATTCGTCCATCAGCTTTTCGGCTGATCTGGTGGACAGCGATGGTTGGGAAAGCGCTTTCTGATCAGTATTGGTAGACAAGAAATCAGTGTCGCATCGGCTGGCAGGCTGGAGTCCGGGCCCGCGTCGTACCAGACGGCGGGGGCTGAGCTTGCTTGGTCGATCCTCGGGGGGAGGGTTCGGCGTTGCGTCGGTACGAGGTGGGACCGCACGGCAACCCGAAGGTCCCGCCTGCTCGTCGGCCTGATGGCGGCGACACCCGCAGGCTGGGTCGGCGGCATTGGGCGTTGCTGGCCCTGTTGGCAGAGCACGGAGTGCTGCACACCGGGCAGATAACGGCATTGCTGTTCGGGAGTCGGCCCGCCGCTGTCCGTCACCTAACCAGGTTGATGCGGGCGGGGCTAGTGCGCCGGTTCGTTCACAGGAACGACCCGACGCATCTGGCGTACTACGAACTGAGCGCTGACGGGGCGGAAAGGTTGACTGTCCGGCTGCGCGAGGCAAATCGGCCGGTACCGGTGGCAATGGGCAAGCCAGGCCCAGACCTGTTCGTGGTCAACGAGTTCTTCGTCGGCCTGGTCGGTGAGGCCCGCCGTCAAGGGCGGGGTGTTCTGTTCCGGTGGCGCAGGGCGCTGGAAGCGGCGGTGTGGCTACGCGAGCATGCGGTGCCGGCGGCACCGAGCGCGTACGGAGTATGGATCGAGGACGGGGCAGCGGTCCGGTTCCTCCTGCACGTCGACCACGACAAGCCAGGCCGCTTATCCAGCACCCCGGCACCGCCGGCGGCTGCCTGGCTGGCCGACTACCGCCAGGCTCCCCGAGGCGTGCCCGCCACCGCTGTCCTGGTGCTGTGCCCAACCCGCCAGCGGGAAGACGAGCTGCACCGCGACCTGACCGCCGACCCGCTACCGGTGACCGTCGCGACCACCACCTTCGAGCAGCTCGCCACGGCCGGCAACGGCGCCGAGGCGATCTGGCGCGTCGTCGGCGCCGAGCCAGCCGTGCTGCTGCGGTTGGCCGAGATCGGCCGGTAGCCGTCCTCAGCAGACGGAGCAGCCGGCTCCGCTGACAGAACCCGGGCCGGTGGTGGTTCGGGGGTGCGTCCGGGTGTCGGTGGGGGTGTCGGTCTTCATCCGGACCCCCAGACCGACCCCTGCCTTCGCCCAACAGCGCACGTCACGGCACCTGTCAGACCCGGCCGCCGTGCTGCGACAGAACCTCTATCTGGGGGTCTCCCATGGGGCTAAACGCGTATAGAATTCATCGAAGGATGCATCATGGATGAAACGTTCCTGCGGGTACAGGCCCGCCTCACCGACCGCGACCACGTCCTGCTCGGCTGGCTGGCCGACCACGGCGTGCTCACCACCGTCCAGATCAACCACGCCCTGTACGGCTCCCTCGACTTCGCCCAACGACGCCTCCGCAAACTCTGCCAGGTCGGCCTGCTGGGCCGGTTCCGGCCGTTCCGGGCCCAGGGCGGCACCTACCCCTATCACTACGTCCTCGGCCAACTCGGGACCGAGGTCGTCGCCGCGCACCGCGGCGACGAGCTGCCCCGCAAAGACCACGCCCGCCGACGACGATGGCAGTTGACCAACCGGGCCAACCTGCCGCACCTGCTCGGCACTAACCAGTTCTTCACCGACCTCGCAGGACACGCCCGCGCCCACCCCGACGCCAGCCTCGACCGATGGTGGCCAGCAGCCCGCTACCAACGGATGGGCGCCTTCACCGAGCCCGGTGACGACGTGCGGGTCCGCGTCTACACGCCACGGGCCCGGCCTGATGGGCACGGGATCTGGACCGAACACGGGATCAGCCTGCCGTTCTTCGTCGAGCACGACACCGGAACCGAATCCCTCTCCGTCCTGATCTCCAAGATCACCGGATACCTGGACCTGGCCCGAGTAACCGGCAGAGCATGGCCGGTGCTGTTCTGGCTGCACTCCGCCGCCCGAGAACGTCACCTCCACACACGCCTCACCGAGGCCGGCGGCAGATACCCGATCGCCACCGCAGCCCGCGACAGCGCCAGACAACGGGCCGCCGACCCCGCCGATGACGTCTGGCGCATCCACCGCCAGCCCGGTGCGCCGCTACGCCTCGCCAGCCTCGCCCATGCCCTGCCGGGCGAGCGAGGCCAGACAGCGTGATCCTGGCGGCATCCGCTCGGCGCGGTTATTGAGCAGCCCCATTGGGTTCCCATTGGGTGAGGCTACCCAACAGCATCTTGCGCTGGCAGCGGATCGAGGTACCCTCCCTGGTTTTCGCCGCGCTCTACAACCTGCGTCTGGCAGACCACCCGCCACATCACGCGCTACCGACGAGACGAGGCTGACAGGCTGGGTTGACCGGAGACTGATCGCCGACTGGTCGGAGCCAACGGATGGCGATGCGCCGTTGTCGTGCGTCCATCAACCGGGTGGCCTGAAGCGGCGGCGGTCAAGTGTGGAGGGTGCCGGTGTGGAGGGTCGAGGCAAGGCGGGGTGACAGTTCCCGCACCGCAGTCTTGTGGTGTGCCCGTGCAAGTTCCTGAGCGAGCCGACGGAGGTCCACCCGGATGGTGGCGGAGTCCGCACGGGCGAGGGCCTCCAGGACGGGCTCCACCTCGAGACACGCCCGCTCGGTCTCCCCGGCAGCTGCCAACGCAAGCGCCCACCGAGCCGTGTAACGGGCTCTCGCACGGTGCGCGTGCACGGGGATACTGCGGATCGCGGCATCGAACAGTTCGACCGCCGCTTCCGGACGTCCGAGATCATGGAGGCACCAAGCAGTCGCGAGGGTGACTGGATCCTCGACGGTTGACGTGCCGATGATGGGTTCGTCGTCTTCACCGCGCACGTTCAGCAGGTCGCGGGCGCGGTCGAGAGCCCTCAGACAGGCGTCGTAATCACCGGCAATGGCATGCCCCTGGGCTTCACGTTGCGCGGCCAGTCCACAGATCCTGGGATTCTGAGTCTGCTCCTGGGCCAGTTGCGCAAGTTCGACGGTGCCGGGGGCATTGTGTCGATACATCGTGATCAGCGCCTGCCGGACAAGTGCGTACGCCGCGAGGTCGTGGTATCCCGCTGCCTCTGCGAGGTCGCAAGCGTGATCTGTCCACCACATCGCCGCCCCGTCGTCGCCGGCCTCCTGGGCCATCCAGCCCGTGTACTCGGCGAAGCGTGCGGCGAGGGTGAGTATGCGAGCCCGATCGTCGGACCTCGCCTGCGGCGCCATGACGCGGAGGGCGTTGGTCTGCGCGATCAGCATGGGGATCAGTGCCGCTGGTGCGATGGTCTGTCCGAGACGGCGTGACTCCTGAAATATCGTCAGGAAGGCGGGTAAGGTTTCGCCTTCGGTGTGTCGTGGGCCGGAGGTCGGCTGCAGCCTCCACGTGTACACGGTGGCTACCCCGGTCGTCTCGGGGCCTTGCCGGTGCCGGCCACTGAACTCGCTGTGTCCGTCGGGGCTGAGACCCATCGTCCAGACGTCCGCCGTACCCGCCGGAGGCGGCGAGGGGCTCGGTGGCGACTCCGGCGCGAGCGCGGCCAGGGCTCCACGGGCGCCCAACTGCGCGTCGCACCTCCGCGCCAGATCCAGGCTCGGAACCTTCAACCCATTTTCGATCTTGCTGAGGTAGCTCTTACTGTAATGAACCAGCTGACTCAACTCCGTGAGCGACAGGCCAGCGGCGTTACGACGCTCCCGCAACGCACTTCCAAATGACGGTGTGTCCTTCTCGACGCTTCGAGGCATTTCGTCTCCCGTTGCCTGGGACGTAACTGGCTGGGCAACAACTGTCCGCTGACCCCGTGACGCTGCATGCTTCTATTAGCGACCCGCTGAGGCGAGACTACACGAGACATTCAACTCGATGGAAGAGCCGAGAGCGGGAATCGGTATCAACGATTGGATGACGATGGTGGCAAAGCTCATTGGCTTCGACTTGATACGACGTTGTGGTGCCGTCGCTCTCGGCGTCACCGCCGGCTCGGTGGCCCTATGGTGGCCTGAACTGGCATCTGCGGTCGCGTTCGGCTGGATGGCCGCAGCGGGCGTGGTCGTCGGGGTACGACCGAGGACCGGAAGTTCAGGGACACCAGACAGCGTGTCCCGTTTCCCTCTTGGCGGGCAACGGGCACCGGCTGGACTTCCCCCCTCTGCGAGCCGATCATCCATACGTATGCCTTCGTCCGGGCAGGCCGAGCGTTGGCACATACCCAAGCGGGCGCCTGAGGGGTATATTTCCGGATGCCAATCCGGGGCCTCTGGAACAGATGCCAATCCACCTCGGGAGTAGAGCGCAATGGCCAAGGTTTTTATCAGCTATCGGAACAGTGACGATCCATCGGCTGCCGTGCTACTGGCGCGGAGCATCGACGAGCGGCTAGGAGAGGGCGAATCCTTTTTGGACAGCAAGTCCATTCCGCTCGGAGTCGATTTCCGGCCCACACTGTGGGGTCAGCTCGCCAAATGTGTGGCGATGGTTGTCGTCATCGGTCCCAGATGGCTGGTTCCCGACGCGGATGGCGAACGTCGCGTAGATCGCACGGACGACTTCGTACGGCAGGAAATCGAATTCGCCCTCCAAATCGGAATCCCAATCATCCCTGTGCTGGTGGGTGGCGCCGCGAAGCCCTCCGATGGCGTTCTGCCGGCGTCGCTCGCCGCGCTCGAGCACCGGCAATACCTGACTCTGCGTCATCGGAGCGCGGACCGGGACCTCGAACGCCTGCTCGACCAACTCCAGGAGCTTGTGGTGGCGAGCAACGGTCCCGGCACCGGCGCCAAGCGGTCGGACAGCCCACCTGCGGCCGGCGGCATTACCTTCAACGGCCGCGTACGCGTGGGTGGAGACATCGTCAACGGCTCCAAGTACGTGACCCGGTATGAGTGAGGGGCCGGGCCCCACCGCGGACGACCCCCGACCAGACGCGGGGGCCCCGGACCGGGAGACTGTCACCCCTGCCGGCACCGAAACCGCGGCCTCAGGGACGGACCGTAGGACCGGCGGCACGGGTGAGGTGAACGGTCGTGCGGAACCGGGCGGTACGGGAACCGCGCCGGCGACTGACCCGGGAAACGCGACCCGGCGACAACAGTGGTTGGAAGAAGCGGAGCAGGTGCTGATCCAGGGCGACCTGGTCGGCGGCGACAAATACATGATCTCCTTCGGTCGAAGCGAGACACCCGCGCAGATGCACCGTCTGTCTCCCCTGTTGCTGGAGCCGGCCCGCGTCGCATTCGCACCGCCCCAAGCCATGGGAAAGTTGCAGGCCGACTTCGAGGCCCGAAACACCTCCCTCGTGCAGGCCCCGGCCGGCCACGGCAGAACGACTCTCGCGATCAGGCTGCTGCTGGAGGCAGCCCATGACACGATCTACGTTCTGGACCCGGCCGTGGATCTTGCACAGCTCGCCGATGCGATCGAGGTGGAACGGCGGCAGCCCGACGGCCGGTTCAGGGGCGCAGGCCTCATACTCGAACCCGAGGCCGCGATGATTGTCTCCGGGCGCCAACTGCGAAACCTGGACCACCTCCTCATGGAGGCCAAGGCTCGGCTGGTCATCATCGTCGGGCCCGATACCCGGCTCGCGGACGAGGAGGCGCTCGACCACCGCCTTCCAGCGTTCGATCCCCCGACGCATCGAGCCATCGTCGAAAGCCACCTGCGCTGGCGCCTCGGCTACCGGGCGGAGCAGGTGCTCGAGCAGGACGGAATGGGCCCGGCCATCGACGATCTGGTACCGCGGTTGCCGCGCAGGCGGGCAGCCACTTTCGCCGAACTCGTCCAACGCGCCACCGAGGACGGCAAGACCAACATAACGCTCGTGCGGGACAGGATGGCGCGACGGAACGCCGACGACTTCACCATCTGGCTCGATGGGTTCACCGACCGTGAGGACATCTGCTTCGCCATCGCACTTGCGGTACTCGACGGGTTGCCCCATGAAACGGTGACGGAAACAGGCAGACTGCTGCTGTCAAAACTAGACACCACGAAAAGCAAGCCGACAGACGTCGGTCGGGCCGGTCACCGGGACCGGCTGGACGAATTCCGCGCGTGCCTGCGGGAGGTGTATACCCGAGGCTCCTTCGGCCGCACCGTCGTCCACGCCATCGAATATTCCGAACGGACATATCCCCGGCGCGTCATCCAGCACTTCTGGGGTCGATCCGGACTCACCGAGGCGATCACCGCCTGGTTGCTCGAACTGGCGTCGGCCAAGGAACAGCCGGAGCGTGTCCGGATTCGCGCTGCGACAGCCCTCGGGCTTCTTTCCATCCAAAACTTCGACTATCTGCACCACCGCATGTTCGCCCCCTGGGCCCGGGACGAGGATGACCTGCGCCGCGAGGCGGTCGCGAACGCCCTCCGGGTGCCTGCCACCACCGCCTCCACGGCGGCAAACGTAGTGCGTCTCGTCGAGGAATGGCACGGCGGAGTCCGAGGCAATACGCGGACGCGGGCTACGGCGGCCCGTGCATACGGCGTAAGCCTCGCATCGACAAACCCGACGTGGTTGATCGACCGGCTCGGCAGGCTTGCCGTCGTCGACAGGCACGAGGTCAGAACCTCTGTCGGACACAGCCTCTCCGATCTCGCTGGGCGGGCTGACTGCCGACTCGCGGGCCCGGTTCTGTCGGCTCTGTGCGGCTGGTTGCCCAACTACCGGCGCGAACCGGCAGCGCAGCGGGCATTCCTCGAAGCCGCACGGTCGCTGATCGCCGAGATGGGTGACGACGACCGCGGAGCACCGGAGTTGTGGCCAGTCCTGCTCGTCCTCGCCGACGGCGACCATCGGCTGCGGGGCAGGCTGCGTCTCCTGTGGGCAAACGCCCTACAGTCCTGGACCTTCGGTGACCAAGCCGCCGCGGCTCTCACCGACTGGGCCGTCATGGCGGAGAAGAACCAGACGATGCGGCGGGCATTCATATATCTGGTCGGTGCCGTATATCAGCAGGACGAGCGGATGCGGCACACCGTACGCCATCTGGTCGAACAGTGGCAGAGCCCTGATCACCTACAAGCACTGACAAGAACCGCGACCGCCGTCAAAGGCTACCTCGACCGGCTCGAGACCGACGCCACGAACATGGAGCAGACGTAATGGCACGTGGATTCCAGCCAATCATTCGCTCGGCACCTGTCGCCTGGCCCGGCTGGCAGCGCACCCCTGCCTCGCGACCTGGGGTAGCCGTTGTGTACTCGAACGCCGCGGGCGAGGTGACCGACTCGGATACCGTCCGCTTCAAGTGGAGGCGTCAGGCCCCGCTGTTCGCCTGGACGCGACATGAGATAGACGTGGCAGATCATCGGCGAATCGCGAAACTCGGCGGACTGGACCTGCCAACCGCAAGGCACGCGCATTATCTGGAGGCGACACTGAGCATCGGATTCCGTGTAACGGATCCGGCCGAGGTGGTACGCCGCAATATCACCTACGGCGCCTCCGCGATCCTCAACTACGTCACGGACGCGCTGAGGGCCACGGTCCGCGAGTTCGAAATCGATGAGGCTCACCTCGCCGAGGAACGGTTCAACCACGGACACGCTGAAGGCATCGCCCTTCCTGAAGGAATCATGATCTACCACGTGTACGCACAGCTCGCCCCCGACCTCGCCGCACGTGAATACCTGGCCGACCGCAGAGATTCGCAACGCCATAGGGAGATCGAAGCCGAGCGCCATGAGCAGGCCAAGTTGGCCGCCATGCGGGCAAACGAGATCAAGAGAATCGAACATTCCGGCGAGCTGGAAAGGCACAAGGAAGCTCTGTCGGCCCTTCGTGGACTGGATCTTGACCCCTACCAGTTACTACTCGCGCACGTGGCCGAGAATCCGCAGGACACGGAAGGGACCTTCGACCTCATCATGCAGGTTTGGAAGACTGGAATCGATCGCGACGAGGCACGCGACGTGCGGTCGTCGGAGCTGCTGACGTATCTGATCGAAAAAGGAGTGATGCAGGCTGTCGACATTGAGCGATTTAGGGACGAGCTAACCGATCGTATCCGTGAGGCGGTGTCACGCAAACGCCCTGCCCCTGCTGGTTGGACGGAACATCCCGTTCTCTCGCCGGTGAAACTAGGACCCGCGAGTACGGTGCCGCCGCCCCGGCCCGGCGCCGACGGCCCGTCGGTCAACGGAACCCGGCGTCTCTGAGCATCTCCGGACCCGCCGATCCTGGAGCGCTATTCAGAATGGGGCTATCCCCTGGTTCGGTAGATCTCCAGTCCGGTGACGGTGCGTAGGACTTCGGGGAAGTCGGTGAGGCGTCCGCGCCAGCCGGTGTCGAGGACTTTCCAGTTGACCAGGTGCGCGATCGCTGGTTCGACCGCCGCGCGGGTGCTGTTGATCGCTCGGTTGCAGGCGCCTCGCAAGTGGCCGAGTTCGGCGCCGCGGGGTTTGCGGGTGCCGGTGATCGCCGGGGGTGCCCGGACTAGGCGTCGACCCACACCAGCGGCTACGGACGCCACCCCGCCAAGAGCTCTGCCGCCATCGCCGTTACCTCACGTACATCCGACGCGAAGGATACCCAGGTCTGTCCTGGGAGCAGGCGCGGCGGGACTTGATTCACCTGGGACACATCGACAACTTGGCGGAGCGGCTGCGAACATCAGGTGCCTGTTGTTCGGCATGCCCGATCGGAGACAATCTTGGTCGCACCACTCGTCATCCCGCTCGCCGCCCTGATTGCCGCCGGGGTTGGCGCAGCTGGCAAGGGCGTCACCGATCTGGTCCAGGCGAACAAGACGGCGAAGGCGGCACAGCGCGACCATGAGCTGGCAGTCAGCGCTGTTGAGGTCTGCCAGGGCCGTACGCACGAGTTTGCGGAGGACTACGGCAAGGATCAACTACGCGCACAAGCCGAGACGATCGGCCGATTCGCCGCGTGGCTTGAGAAGAACGAGCACCTTGTTGAGCGGCTCGATCGCAAGGTTGTTGCGGGTGTCGAAGTTGCGGTGCCCTCACTGCCGAAGTTGAAGTTCGACGTCGAACAGGCGCGGACGGGGCTGACCGGCGGGTTCGGAGCTCTGGGCGCGGTGGCCAGCGCACAGGGCGCCGCCCTGTGGGGTGTGTCTGCTTTCGCGTCGGCGAGCACGGGCACTGCCATCAGTGGTCTCAGCGGTGCGGCCGCCACGAACGCGACTCTCGCGTGGCTCGGGGGCGGATCGCTTGCGGCGGGCGGCGGCGGCATGGCTGCGGGTGCGATCGTTCTGAACTTGATTATGATCGCTCCTGCAGCGTTCATCACGGGTATCACTGTCGGCATCCTCGGTGCCAAGCAGAAGACCAAGGCGCGGGAGTACGCGGCAAAGCTCGCGGTGTCCATCGAGAACATGGAGACCGTGAAAGCACTGTTGAAGTGCGTCGACACGCGTATCAGTGAACTGCAGGCAGTTCTCTCCGGGTTGGTCGTCCGGGCGGAGCACGCGATCGACGAGCTTGAAGTCCTCGACTTCGATCCTGACGTTCACGGCGCGGACTTCCTCCGGGCGCTGCAACTCGTGACCGCGATCGGTGAGGTGATCGAGACACTCGTTCTCGATCCTGACACCGGTCAACTCACCGAAGTGTCAATCAAGATTGTGGAGAAGTATTCATGAGCAAGGTTCCGAACATCACGTCTCTGGGCAAGACGGCCTTTGTCGTTGGCAAGGCGGCCCAGGCTGTCGACCTGGGCCAGGTGCTCTCTCAGATGGTCGATACCGCAGACCACTGGGTGAAGGTCATCCAGGAGGAGTCGACGCGGCGCGAAGAGATCCGTGCTTGGGAGGCAACCGAGCGGGAACGGATCGTCGCGCAGCGCGACGTACTGCTCCGGGGGCTGGAGCTGACCCACGACGAGCGCCGCGAGAACTTCCGGCGCCTGTTCGACAACCTTGACGTCGCGATGCGCAAGGACGATGCCACGACGGCAGCAAGCTTGCTCGACTCGATTACGGAGCTCGCCAAGTCGAGCCCCTTTAAGGACCTCGGGAACGTCGAGTTCGTCGTCAACGAGCTCAAGCAGCCTGATCGCACCTGGAGGATGTAGTCAGCCTGCCGGTCGCCGCTGATCTCCGACGGCGGCGGGCTCGGGATCAGCACCACGCCTGTCCTGCAGTTTATATCGCAGGCGAGGTCGGAGTGGGGCCTCAACGTCGCCACCACGATCCTCGGCGACGGGCCCGTCGCCGAGGACCTGCGGGCCGATTGCCACGGTTAGCGGGCCGATCGCTTGAAGACCTTGCCGAGCGTCTTACTCCTGCTGACCGTGCAGCATCTCGGGGCAGCGTCGTCGGCGACGGGCCTGCCGAGGCTCGGCGATTCGGAGCGGCGGTCGCCCGCAGGGCTGACGCCGTGCGCCAGCGGCGACATCGTCGGCCGACCGGGGCGGTGGCCTCTCCTGCCAGCGGCGTTCGGCGCGGCCGCGACTCCGTTAACCGTTCTCCTGTCCATCAGCCGATCAAGCCGGAAACCGCAAGGTAGGTCCGGACCCTTCGGCTCGCTGGCATCTCGGTCCGCTTCACTGACGCGGCCGATCGCCGCTGACACCGGAACGCCCGCAGCGACCTGGTCCGCGCCGAGACCTGAAGATAAAAGCTTCCCAGCCTCGGCGCCCGCTCGCAGTTCCGGTGACCTGCCGTTCGGCGGTGCCATGACGCGGCCTGATCTAGCCGGTGACGTCCTTGATGGCCTCGTAGAACTCGGGGTCGTTGGTTCGAGGTATCAGCGCGTTCCGGTTTCCGGACCACAGGTCTGTCCGCAACGCGAGAGTGCACGTGGTACGCCATCGTCGCCGCCCCCAACGTTGCGGCAGGACCAGCACCTCCACGGTGGCGGCGTAGGGACCGTCCTTCAGTTGGGTCTCGGGAGTGTCCCACTGGAACTCGATTACCCTCTCGACCGACTTGCGGCCCTCGACGGCAAACGGCATGGCGTACTGCCGGTGCTTGTCCGATTCTGGGTAGACAGACCCGTGGAAGGCGATCCAGAACATGCGTTTGGGCAGTCCCTTGTGGTCCGGGGAGTTCTCGCCGCCGGCGCCGCCGCTCAGGCGCAGCTTGATGTCGGCGACCACGAGGGAGGCGGGGGCCGGGTTGTGAAAGACCAGGGGTATGTCGAGCACGATCTTGTTATTAGTGATGGCGCCACTGAACACGTGCCCCGTCTCCACTCGCAGGCGACCGCGGCGAACCTGCATCCACCAGAACGATGCGAGCGTGAAGATCAGCGCGGTAACGGAGATGGCCACAGGCGGAGTGATCCAGGCGTTGGTGGCTCCGAGGAGTGGAAGCGCGGCGTCCATGCGCTGAAGTGTCTCGGGCGCCCGCAACTTGGTCACTGAAGAGGCCCACGCCGTCGAGCTGCTGCGCATCGACCGCTGACCGGCATACTGCGGTGACTGGTGGCGATGCACCGGCCCGGCTCGGCGACCGGGACGCTCCAGGTCTAAACCGGCGCCGTCATCGAGCCCGCCGACCGAAGCTGAGCACCGAGCGCGAAGTACCTGGAGAACTCGCACCAGTCGAATACGCGAGGCAGCCAGTCACCCCAGGCCCCGCACCCCACCGGGTACGGGCCCGCCGCCACACAACCCCGAGGCTGAGGAAGAGTTCCTCGGGCACCAAGTGTGTCGGTGGTCCCAGCCATACTTAAGTCCGAGTGCAGCGATAGTCAGTGACCGTCGCTCTTCCGCGGCACGTGCGGCCGGGAGGAACCCACCGGGGGTGTGCACCTCTTGGTCGCTAGCGAACGGGGAGAGATGGCGACAGACCCCGCCGTCAAGACAGAGCGAGATGAGTACCTGTTGGCCCAGGTGCGGGAGGCGTTCGGTCGTGTGGTCTACAGCCACAAGACCCACGAGAAGCAAGCCGACCTATGCTTCCGGAAGCATCGCAGCCAGCAGGCTGCGCTTGTCGTCTTCACGGCGGTCAGCGCCGGCACGTTCCTCGCGGCGCTGCTCGGGAACTTCGTGAGCCCGAAGATCGCAAGCCTCGTCACGTCGTTCATCGCCCTGATCGTCACAGCGCTGACCCTCGCGACGAAGAGCTTCAAGTTCGGCGAGGAGTCCGAGGCGCACCGCGACATCGCCTCGCGCCTGTGGGACGTGCGCGAGTCGTACCTGTCTCTGATCGCCGACCTGATGTCCGGCGCGACGTCGGCGTCCGATGCCCGTGAGCGCCGTGACAAGCTCCAAGAGGCCACGCGTGTGGCTTACGCCGACGCGCCCAGGACCACGTCCAAGGCATATGGCAAGGCGCAGGACGGGCTTAAGAACAACGAGGAGCTGACGTTCACGTCACGCGAGATCGACCTCTTCCTGCCGGAGGCCCTCCGGCTCAACGAGAGGGAGGCGGCCGCATGAAGGTCTCGGAGATCTTCGACACCCTTCTCGAGAACCTGAAGGTCGGCGACGCCAGCACCACCATCGCCGCGCGTCGGGATGAGATCACTAAGGCGCTGAACAAGGACTTCAGGTCGGTCGAGGGATCCACCGCGAACCGGCTAATGGTGGGCTCCTACGGGCGACACACGGCGATCCGTGGGGTGTCCGACCTCGACATGATCTACATCCTCCCGGCCAACCTCCGCTCGAGCTACGACAGCGAGAGTGGGCCGCGGAGGATCCTCAACCGCGTCCGGGATGATCTGAAGGCTCGTTATCCCAACACCGAGATCCACGTCGACCAGTGCGTCGTGCGGGTGCAGTTCACCAGCAACAAGTTCAAGTTCGAGGTTCAGCCGGCCTTCGAGAACGCTGACGGCACCTTCGACTACCCGGACACGAAGTCCGAGAGCTGGAAGGTCACCAAGCCGCGCCACGAGATCACGGCGACCAAGGACTGCAACGATCGCACGTCGAAGAACATGCGCCACCTCGCTCGGATGGCCCGAGCGTGGAAGGACACGAACGGCGTCGTCATGGGCGGCCTGCTTATCGACACGCTGGTACACCGGTTCTTCTCGACCACCACCGAGTACGACGACAAGGGGTCTCTCTGGTTCGACTTTATGGTCCGGGACTTCTTTAAGTTCCTCGCGGACGAGCCTGACAAGGACTACTACCTCGCGCTGGGCAGCAACCAGCGTGTGACGGTGAAGAAGCGGTTCCAGCCGAAGGCAAAGAAGGCATACAACCGCTGCCTCGAGGCTATCGCCGACGAGGGCAAGGCATCTGCGCACAAGAAGTGGCGCAAGGTGTTCGGCACGGCGGTTCCGCTTGAGACGACCAAGTCCGCCCGGTCGTTCAGCGACACGGAGGAGTTCATCGAGAACCTGTTCCCCGTCGACATCGGGCACTCGGTGACGATCGACTGCGAGGTCACGCAGAACGGCTGGCAACCGACCCTGCTGCGGATGATGCTCCGCGACCGGACTCCGCTCCTCGCCAACAAGGGCCTCGACTTCACGATCACCGAGTGCGGCGTCCCGGAGCCGTATGACGTGAAGTGGAAGGTGCTGAACCGAGGGGACGAGGCCGAGCGCCGGAACAACATCCGCGGCCAGATCATCTCGTCGAGCCGCCCCGGCGTGAGGCACGAGCGAACCAGCTTCCGCGGGGAGCACGTCGTCGAGTGCTACATCGTCAAGGACGGGATCGTGGTCGCACGTGACGTCATCGACGTGCCAATCAGCACCAACGCGGCATAGCGCTACAGAGCGGTGATGGCCGTCGTTACTGGTCGGCGGCCGGAAAGCTAGATCACCACCCGGTTGACGCCGATGACGATCAGCATCGAGAACGCGCTGGCCAAGGTAGCCACCAGTGCGGCCAATGACGTGGATCGTGTAGCGCCGAACGCGACAGCTCCAAAAAGCTCAACGATCTGCAACCGCTGAGTGCGTGCAGGACGACTACCCCGACACCCTGACCATCCGCCACAACCGCGCCTACTGGCGGGGCGAAGCGGGTGAGCTGGCCAGCGCCGCCGAGGCCACCGAGCAGCTGCTCGACGATTGCCTGCGGATCTTGGGCCCCGATCACCGCACCACCCTGACGGCCCGCAACAGCCTCGCCCGCTGGCTCGGCGAAGCAGGCGACCCCGCCGGCGCCACCGAAGCCGCCGAGTAGCTACTCGGCAACTGCCTGCGGGTCCTGGACCCCCGACCACCCCGACACCCTGACCACCCGCCACAACCTCGCTTACTGGCGCGGCATGGCGAAGAAGTCCGATCACAATCCGTAACAGCGGCTGGCTGGTAGCGGAGAACTCGCACAGAACGAATACGCAAGATTGCCAGTCGCGCTTCGGCGGCCAAACGCCATAGCTTGCTGCGCGGCCGAAGGCACGTACACGAGATCTCGTAACCCGTACTACAACTTGCTCACCAGTCCGGCCTTTGTGGAACTGTCAGCGCAACCGAACTACGGGGGTACGGACTAACCAATACGGAACGGTACAGCACGGCACGAGCGGCGTACAGCACCAAGGCCGCAATGAACGCGCCTCGTGGCCGGTGCCGGTGAGGCTCCCGCCTCGCCGCTGCGCCGGTAACCCCTGTTCCCGGCATTCCCAGTCGCTGCCTGTAGCGCCGTAGCACCGGCGAGAGCCGTAACGCCACGGGATCCGCCGATCGCGTCGGCGCGATGAGCCGACACGAATGTGCCACTTTCCTCACACCGCACTTCCCGGCTTGTGCCGGGTCTTCGATTCCTGACGGATAAGCCGTTACCAGCGGCTACGGGAAACGCGGATGGAAACGCCTACGCGTCATTTTCAACTACCGAAAGGCGAACAGCGATGACCACAACACACCGGACCCGACGAGCGCCATCCACAGCGGAGGGACATGGCCACAAGCCAGACGACACCTAACCCGCGCCGTCGCCCACGAGGCGACCGGGGAACGCTCAACTGCGCGGCGACGCCGGACGGCGATCCCACCCCCGACGACAATCCACACGCCACCACACCCGGCCACCCGGACGCACGGGGGACGCTACCGATGGCCCGCCACCTACTCGACCCGGCGACCGAAGACGAGATCCAGGCACTCGCCCGAACCGCACCACCGATGACCCCTGACGTGGCGATCCGGATAGCCCGGATGCTGCGGTGGAACGAACGCGACACCACCGCCACCGACCGGGCAGCCTGACATGCACGAGCCGGGCGGACCGGCCACAGCAGGCTCGGCCGCCCGGCGCTCATGTCGTCCGGCCGCTTACGCCCCGTTTTCCTCGGCTTCCGGGCCGAACCGCCACTTCCAGTCCAAGCGATGCGCCCCGAATGGCTGTCGGCTGCCCTTACCGGCTGGCAGCAGCCGGATCTCCGCCACGGTACGGATAATCTCCCGCTTCACCGCAACCTCGTCGCCCAACTCAGCCCACTTCCGCGCCGCGTGCTCACCGAGCATCCCTCGCAGAACCGGCGGGATACCCGCCTCCTGCGCGCGTTCCTCATGATCGGCAATCTGCGCCGTCAAGCCCTTCTCCGCGCGGGCGAACGAGATCGCCGTAACATCCCCGGTCTCGGCGAGCCTCCGCCAATCCTCCAGCTCGGCCCGCAGCCGTCCCGCCTCGGCCCGGGCGTGCGCCACCTGTTCGTCTCCACCGGACAGGGCCGACAGCATCTCGCCAGTCTCCGGCAGGGACAGCCACGCCACCACGGTCCGCTGCACATACTCGTCAAGAAACTCCGACTTGACGGCGGCACACCGCTTACGCAGGCAGGAGTACAACCGCCCTTCCCGACTCCGATGGTTCCCGTGGCTAGACGCGATCGGCCCGTCACACACCCCGCAGCGGACGATGTAGGACAGCAGGTGGACGGCCCGTCCTGCACGGGTCGTCGTCCGGGACGGGTCCTCCAGCAGGCGGACGCACGCCCAGTACGTGTCCTCGTCCACCAGCGCCGGCCAGATGCCGTCCCCGATCACCTCGCCCCGGAACACCCGCTTGCCGATGTAGGCGGGGTTCAACACCTGCTTGCGAATCATCGACCGTCGCCACGTCGACCCTCGCGGCGACGGGATGCCCCGGCCGTTCAACTCGTTCTCGACCGTGATCAGCGGAACTCCTCTGGCCACCTTGGCGAAGCTGTCCCGCACGATCCCGGCGTAGCTGTACTCGGTCACCGTCCCGTCCGCCGCTGTCGCCTTGCGGATCTCGGTGTCCGGCTCCTGCCGCAACAACGCCTTCGTCCCCTGGTCGTAGACCCGCCGGTAGCCATAGGTGAGCCTTCCGTGTGGACGCCCCGCCTCGGCGGCGCCGACGATGCCACGCAACACGTTGTCGCGGATCGGGTCCGCCAGCCACTCCGCCTGTACCGCCTGGAAGCCGAGCATCATCCGGTCATTCTTGTCCCGCAGGTCGAACAGCACCCCGCCGACCAGCCAGAAGTACAGGCCGGCCTCGGTGCACATGTCCCGGATCTTCACGTACACCGCGAGGTCGCGTTCCTTGCGGGAGATCTCCCAGATCACCAGCACGTCGCCCTTGCCCGCCTTGATCTGCTCGATCAGCAACTCGAACTCGGGCCGGTCCTTCGTCGCGTGCCGGCTGGCCGACCGGTCGTTGTCGGTAAACGACCCGGCGTCCGCCCAACCGCGCTTCGTGATCTCGGCGAGGTTCAGCTTGTCCTGATCGCCGACGCTCTTGCCCTGTTGCTTCCTGTCCTGGCTGGCCCGCTGATACCGCATTGCCCGCACGTCAGCGCCACCGGCCAGCAGGGCGTCCTTCGTCTCGAAGCGAATCCGATTTCCGACCCGCGATCCCCGCCGTATCATCGGAACGTCCCTCCCATCGATGCCCTGGCCTGGTAACACATCGACGTTAGCATCTAACGACACTTAGGAGAACTCAAGCAGCACGTCGTCGCCTGAACCACCGAACGGTGACAGGCACGTCGTCGCCTGAACCGCCGAACGGCGACAGAGCAGAGAGCCCGGGAACCAGGGGGTGGTTCCCGGGCTCTCGTCTGTCTGCCCGAAGCGTGCTCGCGACCGCTGTCAGTGGAAGAAGTGCCGGGTGCCGGTGAAGTACATGGTGATGCCGGCCTCCCGCGCCGCGGCGACGACCTCGTCGTCCCGGACGGACCCGCCGGGCTGTACGACGGCCCGTACCCCGGCGTCGGTCAGCACCTTCAGCCCGTCCGGGAACGGGAAGAACGCGTCGGAGGCGGCAACCGAGCCCCGGGCTCGGTCGGCACCCGCCCGGGACACGGCGAGGTGCGCCGAGTCGACCCGGTTGACCTGCCCCATCCCGACCCCGACGGTCGCCCCGTCGGCGGCGAGCAGGATCGCGTTGCTCTTGACCGCCCGGACGGCCCGCCAGGCGAAGGCGAGATCACGGCGTACCGCCTCGTCCGCCGGTTCCCCGGCGACCAGGGTCCAGGCGGCCGGGTCGTCACCGGGCGCGTCGACCCGGTCGGCCATCTGCACCAGTACGCCGCCGCTGACCTGGCGCCACTCGGCGGGCAGCGGCGCCCAGGCGGGAGCCCGCAGCAGTCGGATGTTCTTCTTCCCGGCCAGTACGTCGACCGCACCGGGCTCGAAGTCCGGCGCCACGACCACCTCGGTGAAGATCTCCGCCACCTGCCCGGCCAGCTCGACCGAGACCGGCCGGTTGACCGCGATCACGCCGCCGTACGCGGAGACGGGGTCGCAGGCGTGCGCCTTGCGGTGCGCCTCGGCCACGTCCGCGCCGACCGCGATGCCGCACGGGTTGGCGTGCTTGATGATCGCCACCGCCGGTACGTCGGCGAAGTCGTTCGCGGCTCGCCACGCCGCGTCGGCGTCGACGTAGTTGTTGTACGACATCTCCTTGCCGTGCAACTGCTCGGCCTGGGCCAGTCCGGCCGGCGCCGACGGGTCAGTGTAGAGCGCCGCCTGCTGGTGGGGATTCTCGCCGTACCGCAGGCCGGTCGTCGCGTGCAGGGCCAGCCCGGCGAAGGGCGGCCATTCCTGGTCGTCCGGGCCCGAACGCACCGCGAACCAGTTGGCCACGGCCACGTCGTACTCGGCGATGTCGGCGAAGGCCCGCGCCGCGAGCGCCCGGCGCTGACCGTGACTGAAGCCGCCGTCGGCCAGGGCCGCCAGCACCGACGGGTACGCCGACACCGACGTCACCACCGCCACCGAGGCGTGGTTCTTCGCCGCCGCCCGGACCATCGCCGGCCCACCGATGTCGATCTGCTCGATGCACTGATCCTCGTCCGCGCCCGACGCCACCGTCTCGGTGAACGGGTACAGATTCGACACCAGCAGGTCGAACGGCGCGATGCCGAGTTCGTCGAGCTGGCTGGCGTGACTGTCCAGCCGCAGGTCGGCCAGCAGTCCGGCGTGCACCTTGGGATGCAGCGTCTTGACCCGGCCGTCCAGGGTCTCCGGGAATCCGGTCAGCGCCTCGACCGGGGTCACCGGCACGCCGGCCCCCTCGATGGTCCCCGCCGTGCTGCCGGTGGACACGATCTCCACCCCGGCGGCGTGCAGGGCCTGGGCGAGTTCGACCAGCCCGGTCTTGTCGTAGACGCTGACCAGCGCGCGCCGGATCGGCCGCCGGCCGTCCGCCGTGGAACTCCTGTCGCTCACTCCGATCGTGACCTTCCTTCCGGTGATCGTCCAGCCCTCCCGGAGCAGTCGGCCGACCTGCGTGACGAGCTGTCGTCGCTCGGCCACCTTGATCCGCTCGGTGAGGGTCTCCTCGTCGTCGTCGCCGAGTACCGGCACCGCCACCTGGGCGATGATCGGTCCGGTGTCGACCCCGGCGTCGACGAAGAACAGGGTGGCCCCGGCGAGTTTGACTCCGTAGCCGAGGGCGTCGCGCGGGCCGTGCATGCCGGGAAAGGCCGGCAGCAGCGAGTTGTGGGTGTTGACGTACCGGTCGCCGAAGGCCGCCAGGAAGTGCGCGCCGACCAGCTTGAGGAAGCCGGCGGAAACGACCAGGTCCGGCTGGTGTTCCGCGACGTGCGCGGTGAGCGCGCGATCCCAGTCCTCCCGACTCGGGTACGCCGCGACGGAGTCGACGAAGACGGGTACGCCGGCGGCGGTGGCCCGGTCCAGCCCGGCGATGCCGTCGCGGTCGGCGCCGACGGCCACCACCCGGACCCCGTACGCGGGATCGGCGCACGCGTCGAGCAGCGCCTGCAGGTTGCTTCCGGAGCCGGAGACGAGGACGACGATGCGGGCTGCCGACACGGGCTCAGTCACCCCCAAACCCTACCGGGCAGGTCAGGCCGGCTCTCCGGCGGCGCGGCCCGACCTCGCGGCCCGGCTGCCCGGGCCCTGCGCCCACGTCGGCATGTCGAAATCGGGCGGCACCCCAAAGTGGTCCTGATTAGGTACGCTGCCGGACGCTCAGGGCGGTGACCACCCCTAGGACATCGACCCTCGGTAATCCAAAATAAGCGCTGAGTGAAGTCTCAAGGAGAGCAACACCGATGCAACCCGGCTACCCCTCATCCCAGCCGCAACAGATCAATAACAACATGACGATGTCCATCGTCGCCATCTTCCTGTGCTGGCCGTTCGCCATCCCCGCGATCATGGCCGCCTCGAAGGTGAACCCGCTGCTCCAGCAGGGCAACTACGGCGCGGCCCAGGCCGCCGCCACCGAGTCCCGGAAGTGGTCGAAGATCGCGCTGATCGTCGGCATCTGCTTGTGGGCGGTCAGCATCGTGTGCTGCGTGATCGGTGTCATCATCAACGTGAGCAGCTCCACCAGCGCCTGACCAGTACCACTTGTCGAAGGAGTTTTGTCATGCAGCCCGGCTACCCAGGCCAGGACCCGTACGGGCAGCAGCCGTCGGATCCCAACGCACCGCAGCCCCAGGATCCGTACGCACAACCGCCACAGCCCGGACCGGGACAGCCCTATGGGCAGCCGACCTCAGGACAGCCGTACGGCCAGCCGACCTCGGGACAGCCGTACGGCCAGCCGACCTCGGGACAGCCGTACGGTCAGCCGACCTCGGGGCAACCCGGGTACGGCCAGCCGACCTCCGGACAGCCGTACGGCCAGCCGGCGCCGGGACAGTCGCCGTACGGGCAGCCGGCGCCGGGACAGCCCGGGTACGGGCAGCCGCAGTACCAGGACGCGCAGCAGCCGTACCAGGACCCGTACGGCCAGCAGCCGATGCCGGGCCAGCCGTACGGCGCGGCGCCGGGATATCCGGGTGCCGGCTATGCGCCCGTCGGCTCGGGCCAGAACAACACCCTCGGCCTGATCTCGATGATCGCGGGCATCGTCTCGATTCCCACGGCCTGCTGCCCGATCCTGGGCATCGTGGCCGGCATCGCCGCTATCGTGCTCGGCATCATCGGCCGGGGCAAGGTCAGCAAGGGTGAGGCGAGCAACTCGGGCCAGGTGATGGCCGGTCTGATCTGTGGCGGCATCGGCCTGCTGCTCTCCGTGGCGCACGTGGTGCTCACGGTCGTACTGAACGTCGGCGGCTTCCCGTACAGCCCGTAACGAACCGCCGCGCGGTGGTTCCGCCGCTCTGCACGAGGACAGTCCGCCGTGGGGCGCTCCGAGCTTTCGGGGCGCCCCACGGACGTTCCGGCCCGCACGGTCCTCGGGCGTCGCCGCGGCCACGGCCATCGGTCCGGTGTTCCGGACAGTGGTACCCCGCTGCGGTACTCCGACCGGCGCGAGATCAGGTGCGGGCGACCACCCGGTTGGCGGCGGCGCCGATCAGGGTGCCGATCAACACGACGACTGTCGCGCCCGCCGCCACCTGTAGATAGGCCGGGCCGACCTCGGCCAGCCGGCCTCCACCGAGGGATCCGCCCGACATGAAGGCTGCGCCGCCGAGCACCACCCCGGCGACCGGCCCACCGAGCGCCGCCGCGCAGAGCATCGAGCCCCAACCCGGTGCCGGCAGGTTCCGATCGGCGGCCACCCGCATCATCCGCCGGGCGAGCAACCAGCCCGCGCCCATCCCGGCCAGCACCGGCACGGCCAGCACGGCTCCGCCGACGCCGCCAAGCGGCCCCTGCGGGAGCCCGGCCAGCAGCGGTACGGCCGGCAGCGCACCAATGGACACCTCCGAGGTCCGGACCACCGTGTCCGTACCGACCGCGAATCCCGGGCCGAGCAGGTAACTGACCGCCCACACGGCCGCGTTCGGCGCGTAGCCGAGGCTGACCAGGGTGATTCCGGCCTGGCCCAGGACCCCGGTGCGGTAGGCACCGATCATGTCGCCGGCCTCGCCACCGCCGGTGGCCACCGCGAGTCCGGCGGCACCGGCACCCGCACCGAGCAGCAGGAAGGCGGCGACCACCCCGGTACGCAGCCCGTGCCGGAGCACCGCCGGGGTGCGCCGGGCGAGTACGCCCAGGGCACCGGTGGTACGCAGCGCGCCGACCAGCGCGGCGAGGGTGCCGAAGGCGGTAAGTGTGCCGATGGCCCGGGGCGCCGAGACACTTGGCCCGCCGGCGCCGAGCAGGAGCGCGGCGAGCCCACCGAGTGCGCCGTACCCGATCCCGATCGTGCCCGCGACCCCGATCGCCCGTCCCATCGTCGGATGTTCCCGGGCCCGGATCGCGCGACTGACGTGCACACCGGCCCGGGCCAGCCGCCACGCGGCGAGCATGGCGAGCGCGAGCGGTGCCAGGCCGAGCGGTCCGGCCCCGGTGTCCAGCCGTACGCCGTGCCCGAGCAGCCATCCGGCGAGGCCCAGCCGGGCGGCACCGACGATCGAGCCGCTTCCCTCGGCGAACTGGGCCACCCCGAGCACGACCGTCACCGGCAGGTAGGAGACCACGGCCGCCCAACAGGTGGCCACCCCGGCGGCCACCAGAAGTGGAGCCCGCCCGGTACGCCTGCCACCCGATCTCGGCTGCGGCGCCGGTCGACGCGGTCTGCGGTCCTGCTCGACGGGCCTGCTGGGGGAGGACTCCGGCCGGTCACGCCCGTCCGGCTCCGGCCCTTGCGCCGGCTCGGTCAGGCCGGACTGCGGAGCATCGGAGCGGCGGGGCCGCTCAGGGACAGTGGGTGGCATCAGGGCCTACTCTGGCACGGCAGCGGGTCGGCCGGTTCACGACACCACCGTACGTAGGCCCCGCGTCGGGCGATACCCGCTGATCCGGCCGTACCGCGTACCCCGGCACGGCCGATCGTCGGACCCGGAGTTACCAGACCGGGTGCCTAAGTGGCTCCGACCCGTACCCGAGCCCGGTCCCCGGGGCGATCGGCGCGGGCCGAGCACCCCGGGGATGGCTGTCGATTCAGTTGCCGGACATGATCTGTCGCATCAGCCGGGCGGTCTCGCTCGGCGTCTTGCCGACCTTCACGCCGACGGCCTCCAGCGCGGCCTGCTTCGCCTCGGCGGTGCCCGCCGAACCGGAGATGATCGCGCCGGCGTGCCCCATCGTCTTGCCGGCGGGCGCGGTGAATCCGGCGATGTACCCGACCACCGGCTTGGTCACGTTGTCCTTGATGAACTCGGCCGCCCGCTCCTCGGCGTCGCCGCCGATCTCACCGATCATCACGATGGCGTCGGTCTCGGGGTCGGCCTGGAACGCCGCGAGCGCGTCGATGTGGGTGGTGCCGATGATCGGGTCACCACCGATGCCGACGCAGGTGGAGAAGCCGATGTCCCGCAGCTCGTACATCATCTGGTAGGTCAGGGTGCCGCTCTTGCTGACCAGGCCGATCCGGCCGGAACCGGTGATGTCGGCCGGGATGATGCCGGCGTTCGAGGCACCCGGCGACGCGATGCCGGGGCAGTTCGGCCCGACGATCCGGGTCCGCTCACCCTGCGCCACGTTGTACGCCCAGAACGCGGCGGTGTCGTGCACCGGCACGCCCTCGGTGATGACCACGGCCAGCGGGATGCCGGCGTCGATCGCCTCGACCACCGCTGTCCTGGTGAACTGCGGCGGTACGAAGATGACGGTGGCGTCCGCGCCGGTGCTCGCCATCGCGTCCGCGACGCTGGCGAAGACCGGCAGCTCGACACCGTCGAAGGAGACCTTCTGACCCGCCTTGCGGGGGTTCACCCCGCCGACGACGTTGGTACCGGCGGCCAGCATCCGCTTGGTGTGCTTGGAGCCCTCGGACCCGGTCATCCCCTGGACGATGACCTTTGATTCCTTGGTCAGCCAGATTGCCATCTCAGACCCCCGCAGCCGCGAGCTCGGCGGCCCGCTGGGCCGCGCCATCCATAGTGTCCACCCGCTCGACGAGGGGGTTGGCGGCGCCGTCGAGAATGGCGCGCCCCGCCTCGGCGTTGTTGCCGTCGAGACGTACCACGAGCGGCTTCTCGACCTTCTCGCCCCGCTCCTGGAGCAGCGCCAGCGCCTGGATGATGCCGTTGGCGACCTCGTCGCAGGCGGTGATGCCGCCGAAGACGTTGACGAACACGCTGCGTACGGACGGGTCGGACAGGACGATCTCCAGCCCGTTGGCCATCACCGCGGCACTGGCGCCACCCCCGATGTCGAGGAAGTTCGCCGGCTTGACGCCGCCGCGCGACTCGCCCGCGTAGGCGACCACGTCGAGGGTGGACATGACCAGGCCGGCGCCGTTGCCGATGATGCCGACCTCGCCGTCCAGCTTGACGTAGTTGAGGTCCTTCTCCTTCGCCCGCTGCTCCAGCGGATCCACCGAGGCCTGGTCCACCAGCGCCTCGTGGTCCGGATGCCGGAAACCGGCGTTCTCGTCGAGCGTGATCTTCGCGTCGAGCAGGAGCACCTCGCCGGACGCCGTCCTGGCCAGCGGGTTCACCTCGACCAGCGTCGCGTCCTCGGCCACGAACGCCTGCCACAGCCGTACCGCGATCGGCACCACCTGGTCGGCGACGTCGCCGGAGAATCCGGCGGCCTCGGCGATCTCCCGGGCCTTCGTCTCGTCGACTCCGGTGTTCGCGTCGATCGCCACCTTGGCGACCCGCTCCGGCGTCTCGGCCGCGACCTGCTCGATGTCCATGCCACCGGCGACGCTGGCGATGCAGAGGAAGGTGCGGTTCGCCCGGTCGAGCAGGTAGGAGAAGTAGTACTCCTCGGCGATGTCCGCGGTCACGGTGATCATGACCTTGTTGACGGTGTGGCCCTTGATGTCCATCCCGAGGATGTCGGTGGACCGCGCCACCGCTTCGTCGGCGCCCTCGGCGAGCTTGACGCCGCCGGCCTTGCCCCGGCCGCCGACCTTCACCTGAGCCTTGACAACCACACGGCCGCCGAGGCGCTCGGCGATCGTACGGGCCTCCTCAGGAGTCGTCGCGACACCGCCGGCGAGCACGGGCAAACCGTGCCGCTCGAACAGCTCACGCCCCTGGTATTCGTACAGGTCCACGATTGCGCGTCCCGTCCCGTCTCCGCGGCGCGCCGTCGCACCGCCGCCAGCGTGTTAATGGGTTGACGCCCGTCATGAGGAACAACAGGCCATCGGCCGCAGCCTAGCGAGGTGACCACGGGCGGCATCCACGTGGGTGCTCGGTGTGCGGTAACGCACACCGAGCGGAGCAGCGCCGCACGAAAAAGCCGACCCGTACGCAGGCGTGAACGGCGGGACCGCCGACCGCCGCACGGATCACCGCAACGGGCCGGTACGGGCTGCGCAAAGACGCCGTACGCGCTGACGGGAGGGCCTGGCCGCACCGCGGGGCAAAAGATTTCCGTGGCGGCGTAACTCGGCGTAAAGGGCGTCGTTGAGTCTGATGTCGGAGCGCTGGGGGAGCGCGGCGACGGAGACGGCCGATGCCCTGTCGGTCGAGGGGTGGCGGCGGGGCATCGCGCATAGAGAGGCCGGACGTGTGAGGGGTGCGTCCGGCCTCTCCCCCATTCCATATATTGCAGACCGCACCGGCTACAGGCCGCCACCGGCAGGTGGACGGTCGTCGTCGGGGTTACCGGAATTGAGTTCCCACGGCCAGCCGCCGAGGAGTACGGCCAGCCGGCCGGCCGGACGGCGCCCAGAGGGACCCGACAGCGCAGGGTCCGGACAGCGCGAGCGCGCAGAGGGACCGGACAGCGCAAGCGCGTAGAGGCCGGACAGCGCAGGCGCGCGAAGGGGCCGCGAGCGCGGCGGGGCGGACCGGTCAGCCGCCGACCGGCTGACCCACGTTCTTCCGGACCCAGTCCACGATCGAACCGGTGGTGGCCCCGGGCGTGAAGATCTTGGCTACTCCCAGTCGCTCGAGTTCCGGGAGGTCCGCGTCGGGGATGATGCCGCCGCCGAAGACGACCAGGTCCCCGGCGTCGCGCTCGGCGAGCAACTCCAGTACCCGCCGGAACAGCGTCATGTGCGCCCCGGAGAGCACCGAGAGGCCGATCGCGTCGGCGTCCTCCTGGATCGAGGTCTCGACGATCTGCTCGGGCGTCTGGTGCAGCCCGGTGTAGATGACCTCCATGCCGGCGTCCCGAAGGGCCCGCGCGACCACCTTGGCGCCCCGGTCATGGCCGTCCAGACCGGGTTTGGCGACGACGACCCGGATCCGAGAACTCATCAGCGCAACACCTCTCCAGGACACCGCCGGAATTACCTTAACGAACGGTAACCCGGTTGCCGGCCACCCGGAAATCCCCCTCATCGCCATCGCCCGTCGGGCCCGGGAGGGTCAGCCGGGAAACGCCGCGCCGACCCTTAAGGGTCGCTCCGGCGGATTCCCCGGCCTCTACCGCCTCGATCACGGTCCGCTGCACAGAGGGTAACTGAACGCTACTAACGAGGGTGGCCGCAAAAGGTTACGAGAGATGGCATTCCATGACGGACACCCGCACAGGTCATCGACAATCTGGCGCTGCGACTTGTGGCGGGCCTAGGGGTTGGCTACCGTGGCCCACGGTTGTCATCAGGTCCACGACCCGGCGACAACGCGGTCAGCCGGAGTTCACCTTGATCATCCGAACACCGGTGACGGTCGCAACACTGACCCGACAACGGAGGGTGTGCGTGCGCCAGCGCCTGTCGTCTGAGCCCGATCGCTATCGAGGGCGACGTCGCGTCCCCACACCCCCGCGCAGCCGTTATGCCGCCGTCGTCACCACCGCGTTCGTCGGAGCGGGTGTCGTCGCGCTTGGCGCGGGTGCCATGCCGGACGCGAAGGCGGTCAGTCCCTCCGCACTCGCGGATCTGGAGAATGCCGCCGCGACCAGCGCGGACCGGAGCGATCGGACGACCGACGCCCAGCGGCCCTCCCGGGACAACGACCGCAGCGGCCTGGCATCCACGCTGGCTGCCGCCCCCGACGTTTGGCGGCTCCCGCTCGACGACTACAGCTTCACCTCGCCCTACGGCGTCCGGTGGAACAAGCTGCACGCCGGTGTCGACCTGGCCGCCCCCGAGGGCACGCCCTACAAGGCGGTCCACTCGGGCACGGTGACCAAGGCCGGCTGGTTCGGCGGTTACGGGCTCTGTGTGATCGTCCAGCACGCCGACGGCACCGAGTCGATCTACGGGCACTCGTCGCAGGTGATGGTCCAGGAGGGCCAGGAGGTCAAGGCCGGCGACCAGCTGGGCCTGGTCGGCTTCACCGGACACTCCTACGGTCCCCACCTGCATCTTGAGCTGCATGTCAACGGCAAGCCGACGGACCCGATCCCCTACCTCCGGGACCGGAAAGTGGACCTTCAGCTACAGGTCGACGATCCGTACAGCGACGTAGCCGCCTCCTGACTCCGCGTCACGCCGGTTCGCCGCCCAACCCTCACCGGTTGGGCGGTTTTCTTTTTGCCGTCGCGCGGTGAAGTTCCGTGCGCCACACCGGCGGATATGAGCGACGCCACAGCGAGGCGGTCGGGCATAGCGGTCAGTTGCCGCGATTTCCGGCATCGTGCCGGGGCTCCGACCGCTGCCCGCACCCCTGTCCGGCCACCCGATGGCACGGCCTCGCCAGGCCATCGACCAGCATTCTCGGGTCCATGCCGCCATCCGAAGGGACCGACCCGTGCCGGAGACCGACCCGAGCAAGCCCGAGGCGATCGAGAGCCAGCACCGCGACGACGGCAGCCAGCCGGCTGACGGCAGCCAGCCGGCTGACGGCAGCCAGCCCGACGACGGCAGCCAGCCCGACGACGGCAGCCAGCCCGGCAACGGCGGCCAGCCCGATGGCGGCAGCGAGCGCGGCAGCGAGCACAGTGCCGAGGACTCCGCCGAGGGGCGGCGCACCGACGGCGGGCCTCGGCGCGGGTACGACGCCGGCTCCGCCCAACCGGTGCGGCACCGCTCCCGGCGCAGGCTCGGCGGCCGGACTCCGTACCTCGTCACCGGGCTGGTCGCGCTGCTCGGGCTCGGTGTGGCCGGCGGAGCCGTGGCGGTGGCGGGCGGTGCCGACGAGCCCGGCGACCGGGTGACGGTGGCGGCGGACGAATCGGCCCGCTCCTCCGCCGCGCAGCGTGCGGACCGGTCCGAGCGGGATCCCGCACCCCCCACCCTCGCCCCGACCCCCACCCCGACCGTCGCTCCCTCGACGAGCAGCCGGCCCACGGCCGCCAGGACCGCCCGGTCCGGTGGCTCCGCACCGGCCTCGAAGTCGACCGCGACCCGGCGCCCGGCCGGCTGGGTCAATCCGCTGCCGGGAGCCGAGACGACCTCGTGCTTCGGCCCGCGCTGGGGCACGATGCACGCCGGCATCGACCTCGCGATGCCGGAGAACACCCCGATCCGCGCCGCCGGGGCCGGCACCGTGGTGACCGCCGGCTGGGCCTACACCGGGTACGGCATCTCGGTGGTCATCGACCACGGCAACGGCTACCTGACCCACTACGCCCACCAGAACCGGACCGTGGTGAGCGTCGGCGCCCGGGTCGCCGCCGGGGACGTGATCGGGTACGAGGGTGCCACCGGCGACGTCACGGGTCCGCATCTGCACTTCGAGGTGCACAAGGGGTTGTGGAACCAGGTCGACCCCGGGCCCTGGATGCGGGAGCACGGCGTGGATCTCGGCTGCTGACCACCTGTAGGTTCTCATTAGATCTTTCGGCGCGACGTTTGGGTACGGCTGACGCCTCACGAACGTCGCCTGGTCGGGCAGGTACGTGTCATCGTTAGCGGCCTGCCCGACCTTCTGGGCTCAGTCTCAGCGATGGCGCCTGACCGGTCGAAGGCCGGGCCGTCAGTCCCGCCTCACCTCCTGCCGTTCCTGTCGCGCAGCCAACGCTCGAATTCGACGGCGACGATCCGCTCGTCGTGCACGCCGGCCGCGTCGTCGGACGCCAGCCAGACGATCGGCGGGCCCATCACCGCCGACTCTAAGAATCGCCGTCCCTCGGACACGGTGCCGGGCGGCAACATGCCCGTGACGGTCGGGCCACCGGGCAGCAGCAGGTTGACGGTGACGCCCGTGTCCCGCAGGTCGGCGGCCATGATCCGGGAAAGCGACTCGCTGCCGGCGCGCGACGGCCCGTAGGGGACGAAGCCAGCCCGCTGCATGGTCGATTCACTCACCGAGATGTTGACGATGCGTCCGCCGCCAGCGGCCAGCATCCGCGGCGCGACCTCGCGCGCCACCAGGAAGTAGCCTGTCAGGTTTGTCTCAATCACCGCGCGGAAGCCGTCGGCGGGAACCTCCCAGAAGGCCTGCGAGTGCGTCATGAAGCGCGGGTTGACCGTGCGCATGCCGATCCCGGCATTGTTCACCAGCATGTCGATGCCGCCGAGCCGCGACCACGCCTGGTCGACCGCCCTTGTCACCGACGACTCGTCTCGCACGTCCAGTTCGATACCGAACGCCCCGGGAAGTTCACCGGCAACCGAGTTCGCATGCTCGCCGGATCGGCCGGTCAACGCTACCGTCGCTCCCGCCGTGGCCAGGGCGGAGGCCATGGCGAGTCCCAGTCCGTTCGTCCCGCCGGTCACCAACGCCTTCATCGGGATACTCCCGTCCCACGAACGGCCAGCCTGCGGTCGTCGACCGTGGTCTTCAGCAGTGTTAAAGCACTCATGACCACGACGCTAGGATTTAGAGCGTGCTCCAAGTCAAGTCGCAGCCGGCATCAGGGCTCACTCGCTCTGTCTCCCAGGCAGGTGTGAGCATCGCCGAGGCCGCTCGCCGCACCGGGGTCAGCGCGCATACCCTGCGCTACTACGAACGCGCCGGCCTGGTCGTCACCCCTGTCTACCGCACCGCCGGAGGCACACGGCGCTATCACCAGCTGGACCTCGACTGGATCACCGTCTGCACCAGGCTGCGGGCCACTGGCATGCCCATCAAGACCATCCGGCGCTACGCCCAGCTCGTCTCGGCCGGGCGCGGCAACGAGCAGGAACGCCTTGCCCTTATGGAGGCCCACCGTGCCGACGTTAGCGCCAAGCTCGCTGAGCTACAGGAAAACCTCAAGATCATTGATCACAAGATCGACGTCTACCGAGGCCGGCTCGCTGCCGGTGACGCCGACCAGCTATGGGCGCCAAACGCCCAGTGCGCGCCGTCTGAGTAGTCCATGGCTGAAGTGAGCTGACTGCGCGAATACCGCATGGACGCGCGCTTCGCCGTTGGCGGGTACACCAGCAGCAGCCGGGTCACGGCCCGCAAGGTCCGCGCCCGCGCCGCCGCGCTGCTGACCCGCGACTTCTTCCAACGCGAGAACGTCGACGCCGGCAAAGACATCACCACGCTCATCGCCGAAACCGGGTTCTCCCGCAAGATCCTCGATGAGTACGCCAGACCGGCCGGCTTCACCTTCGTCCGCACACCGGCGAAGCAACGAATCAGGATCCCCCGCGCACGTAACGGCGACCGCGTCGACCGCACCTGGCTACGAGAGCAAGCCGACTCAACTCCAGCTCAGCCAAGCAGGCTCCGACATTTTCAACGCGAACCTACACCACCCCTGGCGCCTCAGCGGTCGAGTGAGATGGCGTTCTTGGCCCGTTCGATCGACTCCTCCGTGGCGGGTCCACCCGGGTTCTCCGTGGCGAGTGCCTGGTTGAGTTCGACGAACGGGCGCATGCGCTGCTCGTACCGGCGCAGCGCCGCCCGGTGGTCGCCGGCCGCCGCGCCGAGCTCGTCGGCCAGCAGGTAGCCGCCGACCAGGGCGAGGCTGGTGCCCTGGCCGGACAGTGGGGAGGGGCAGTAGCCGGCGTCGCCGAGCAGCGCCACCCGCCCCGTCGACCAGGTGTCCATCCGGACCTGTGCCATCGCGTCGAAGTAGAAGTCGGGCGCCTGCCACATCTCCTTCAGCAGCCTCGGGATCTCCCAGCGCAGTCCGGAGAGCCGTTCGGCGAGCAGCCGGCGCTGCTGGTCGGTGTCACGGTGGTCGTAGTCGAGTGGCTCGGACTCGAATCCGAGATTGACCCGCAGTTCGGTGTTGCCCCGGACCGGATAGATGCCGCAGCCGGCCGTGCCGTCCCGCATCCAGACCTGCCAGTCCGCCAGGTCCAGGAAGTTCTCCGTGCGGAAGACCGCCAGGTAGGTGCCGAGGTGGTGCACGAACTCCGCCTCCGGGCCGAAGGCCAGCCGCCGTACCGTGGAGTGCAGGCCGTCGGCACCGATCACCAGGTCGAAGGTACGCGGAGCGGCCCGCTCGAACTCGACCCGTACGCCGTGCTCGTCCTGGACCAGCCGGCTGATCGAGTCGTCGAAGACGTACTCGACGTCGGGCCGGGTCAGCTCGTGCAACTGGTGGGTCAGGTCTTCACGCAGCACCTCGATGTCCGCGCTGTCGAGCCGGCCGCTGCTCAGGGCCATCTCGGTGGAGCGCATGACCTCGTTGCCGTCGCCGTCGAGCATCGACATGCCCCGCATCCGGGTACGGAGCTGGCGCAGCGGCGTCAGGATGCCCATCCGGTCGACCACGTCCAGCGCCACGCCCCGGATGTCGATGGCCTGCCCACCGGTACGCGGCGCCGGAGCCCGTTCGACCACGGTGACGGCAAAGCCGCGGCGACGCAGCCAGTACGCCAGGGCGGGGCCGGCGACGCTGGCGCCAGAGATGAGAACGCTCTCCATCAGAACCTCCTGTTACGTTGTACGTGCCAGCCAATGTACGGCGTACGTTCAACCCGCGCAACAGGGAAAATCCGCAGTTGTGTACTAGGACAGGCAGCACCGTACAGGCCCGTTCGGGTAGCATCTGTACTAGGACAGAGAGGGAGGTGACCGGTGGCCGCCACAGTCGAGCCGCCCTACCTGCGCATCGTCAGGGAGATCCGTCGACGCGTCGCCGAGGGGGAACTCCGGCCCGGCGACCGGGTGCCCTCGACCCGGCAGCTCGCCAGCGAGTGGGGCGTCGCCCTCGCCACCGCCACCAGGGCGCTCACCACGCTCAACCAGGAGGGCGTCGTACGGGCCCAGCCCCGGGTCGGCACCGTCGTCGCCGCCCCGGACCCGGAGCCGGAGCCGAGCCGGAGTCGGCGACGCCCCACCCCGAACCCGGCCCACCCGGCCGAACCCGAGCTGACCCGCGAACGCGTCGTCCACGCCGCCATCGGAATCGCCGACACCGAGGGGCTGGAGGCGCTGTCCATGCGTGGTGTGGCGGCCCGGCTCGGCGTGGCCACCATGTCGCCGTACCGCTATGTGCACAGCAAGGAGGAACTGACCCTGCTGATGGCCGACGCGGCGTACGGGGAGCGGGGTTATCCCGGGCCGGCACCCGACGGCTGGCGGGCCCGGCTGGAACTGGGCGCGCGGACGTTGTGGGAACTGCACCAGCGCCATCCCTGGCTGGCCCAGCTCAGCCCGCTCACCAGGCCACTGCCGCTGCCCAACCTGATGGTGCACGGCGAATGGGTGCTCGCCGCCCTGGACGGACTCGGTCTCGACCCGGCCACCATGCTCGACCTGAACATCCTGGTCTACAGCTTCGTGCAGGGTCTCGCCGCTAACCTGGAGCGGGAGGCTCAGGCCAGGGCCGCCAGCGGCATCTCCGAGCAGGAGTGGATCGACGGGCAGGCTCCGGCGCTCGACGCGCTGGCCGGTTCCGGGAACGCCCCCACCTACGCCAAGTTGCTGACCAGCTTCGCCCGGACCGGTTACGACCTCGATCTCGACCGGCTCTTCGAGACCGGGCTGCGGGCCCTGCTCGACGGTTTCGCCGCACTGGTCGAGGAGCGGGCCGGGCAGCGCCCCGGGCCGGCCGGCTGAGCCGGGCCCGACACCGGGGCGGTGCCCGCGCGGGTCAGAGTTTGTCGATCGGGGCGTGCCGGAGCACGAGCCAGAGCGTCTGGTCGCCGAAGTCGATCTGCGCCCGTGCGCCCGGACCGTGTCCCTCGACCGCGAGCACCCGGCCGAGGCCGTACCGCTGGTGGTTGACCCGATCCCCGACCACGACCTTCGGGGCCTGCGGCAACTCGCTCGCCGTGGTCAGTCGGCTGCCGTCCACGCCGAGTCGCTGGGCGAGCTGCGCGGCCCTGGGGGTCCCGCCGCTGAAGCCGCCACCCCGGTAGCCCCCGGACCGGTCCCCGCCCCCGGACCGGCCGCCGACGCCGCCACCGGTGCCCGACCACGACGTGTACGCGGCCCCGGTGCGCTCCCAGCGGACCAGGTCCTCCGGCAACTCGTCGACGAACCGGGACGGCGGGTTGTAGGACGGCTGGCCCCAGGCCGACCGGGTGACCGCGCGGGACAGGTAGAGCCGCTGCCGCGCCCGGGTGATCCCGACGTACGCCAGCCGGCGCTCCTCCTCCAACTCGCGGGTGTCGCCGAGCGCGCGCAGGTGCGGAAAGACGCCGTCCTCCAGGCCGGTCAGGAACACCACCGGGAACTCCAGGCCCTTGGCGGTGTGCAGCGTCATCAGGGTGACCACGCCCTGGTGGTCGGGGTCGTCCGAGGGGATCTGGTCGGCGTCGGCGACCAGCGCCACCTGCTCCAGGAAGCCGGCCAGGGTGGCACCGGGGTCGCCCTCCTCGGCCAGCGCCTCCACCCGCTCGGTGTACTCCCGGGCGACGCTGACCAGTTCCTGGAGGTTCTCCACCCGACCCGCGTCCTGCGGGTCGAGGCTCTCCTCCAGTTCACTGAGATAGCCGGAGCGGGTCAGTACCGCCTCCAGCACCTCCTCCGGCAGCGCCGTGGCGGCCATCTCGCGCACCCCGTCGAGCAGGGCGACGAACTCGGCGATCGCGTTCGCGGACCGGGTGGAGATGCCCGGTGCCTCGGACGCCCGGCGCAGTGCCTGGCCGAACGAGACCCGGTCCCGGGTCGAGAGGGCCTCCACGCAGGCCTCGGCGCGGTCCCCGATACCCCGCCGTGGGGTGTTGAGGATGCGCCGGATGCTCACCGTGTCGTCGTCGTTGACCACGGCGCGCAGGTAGGCCAGGGCGTCCCGGACCTCCTTGCGCTCGTAGAACCGCACCCCGCCGACGACCTTGTACGGCAGTCCGACCCGGATGAACACCTCTTCGAAGACCCGGGACTGGGCGTTGGTGCGGTAGAAGACGGCCACGTCACCCGGGCGGGCCTCGTCGGCGTCACCGAGCCGGTCGATCTCCCGGCCCACCCAGTCCGCCTCGGCGTGCTCGGTGTCGGCGACGTAGCCGACGATCTGCTCGCCCGCGCCCTCCTCGCTCCACAGCCGCTTCGGCTTGCGCGAGGTGTTGTTGTCGATGACCGCGTTGGCCGCGTTCAGGATCGTCTGGGTCGACCGGTAGTTCTGCTCCAGCAGGATGGTCCGGGCGTCGGTGAAGTCCCGCTCGAACTCCAGGATGTTCCGGATCGTGGCGCCCCGGAACGCGTAGATCGACTGGTCGGCGTCACCGACCACGCAGAGCTCGGCCGGTGCGATGCCGGGCGTGCCGCCGACCAGCTCCTTCACCAGCGTGTACTGCGCGTGGTTGGTGTCCTGGTACTCGTCGACGAGGACGTGCCGGAACCGTCGGCGGTAGCTCTCCGCGACGTGCGGGTGCGACTGGAGGAGATGCACCGTCGCCATGATCAGGTCGTCGAAGTCCAGCGCGTGCGCCTCGACGAGCCGCTGCTGATAGCGGGTGTACGCCTCGGCGAGCGCCCGCTCGTTCGGCCCGCTCGCCCGGGCGGCGAACGTCTCCGGGTCGACCAGTTCGTTCTTCAGGTTGGACACCTGGGCGGTCAGTCCCCGGGCCGGATAGCGCTTCGGGTCCAGGTCGAGTTCCCGGGTGACGAGCTGCATCAGCCGGCGCGAGTCGTCGGCGTCGTAGATCGAGAAGGTCGACTTCAGCCCGGCGTGCTCGTGCTCGGCCCGCAGGATGCGTACGCAGGCGGAGTGGAACGTCGAGACCCACATCAGCCGGGCCCGGGGACCGACCAGTGCGGAGACCCGGTCCTTCATCTCCCCGGCCGCCTTGTTGGTGAAGGTGATCGCGATGATCTCCCCGGGATGTACGTCCCTGGCGGCGAGCAGGTACGCGATCCGGTGGGTGAGCACCCGGGTCTTGCCCGAGCCGGCACCGGCCACGATGAGCAGGGGCGAGCCGGAATGGGTCACCGCGTCCCGCTGGGGCCCGTTCAGCCCGTCCAGCAGGGCCTGCGGGTCGAGGCCCGACGGGCGGCGCCGGGGCGGATCCTGGGTCGGCGGGACGTGGGGCGGCGGGGGTTCGAAGAGAGCATGCATCGCCTGGCGAGTCTATGCCGCCGGGCGGACAACCCACGCCTCCGCTCGCCGCACCCGGCGTACTCCGGAACCGGCCGGGCACCGGCGAATGTCGTCCCAGGATCGCCAAGTCGCTTGCCAAGGGCCTCGCCGGCTGGGCATACTCGGGTCGTGATCCATCGGGTGCTGCCTTACTTTTTCTACGGCTCCGGAAGTCCGGCAGCCGTGGGTCGCGCCTGAACATGACCTACGAAAAGCCCCGGGCTCCTGGAGCCCGGGGCTTTTCGCATCGGGATCCGGGCACCGGGGACCTATCTCCCAAGGAGGACCCCATGGCGACAGAGGTCGCGGAGCAGCCCGTCGAGTCGACCGGCGCCGGCATCCAGACCGGGACGAGCGAGCCGGACGCCGCACAGCACATTCTCGGGCTGCGGGAGCGGATCAACGAGATCGACCACGAACTGATCGCCCTCTGGCAGGAGCGTGCCGCCCTGTCCCAGCAGGTCGGCAGGACCCGGATGGCCTCCGGTGGCACCCGACTCGTACTGTCCCGCGAGCGCGAGATCCTGGACCGGTTCCGCGAGGCGCTGGGCGCGGACGGCACCCAGCTCGCCCTCCTGCTGCTGCGGGCCGGTCGCGGCCCGCTCTGAGCCGCCACCAGCGCGACGCGACGCCGACTCCGGAGGTAACCCCGATCCTGGAGGTAACCCCGATCCCGGGGGCATCGCCGAATCCGGGGGCATCGCCGATCCCGGAGGTGTCGCCGAGCCCGGGAGCATCGCCGACAAGGCCCGGACGCGAGCCCGGGACGCCGGCCGCATGGATGGCGGCCCGCGCCCCGGGCAATGAGGAGGCGTTCTACTTCCACCGGTGGTCAGGCCGGGTCAGGCCCACCACCGGCGCCTGAGTGGTCTACTCGACCGCGTGTACCACGTCCCGCACCTCGGCGAAGTGGCAGGCGCTCGGATGCGCGGAACTCTCCCGCGTCGTCAGCGCCGGCTCCTGCTCGGCGCAGATGTCCTGCGCCTTCCAGCACCGGGTCCGGAACCGACAACCCGACGGCGGGTTGGCCGGCGACGGGACGTCGCCCTCCAGGACGATCTGGTCCCGCTGCCCGCGCAGCGTCGGGTCCGGCACCGGCACCGCGGAGAGCAGAGCCTGGGTGTACGGATGCGTCGGCCGCTCGTAAATCTCGTCCTCGACCCCGATCTCCACGATCTTGCCGAGGTACATCACCGCGACCCGGTCGGCGATGTGCCGAACCACCGACAGGTCGTGCGCGATGAAGATGTACGACAGTCCCAACTCGTCCTGGAGCCGCTCCAACAGGTTGATCACCTGCGCCTGGATCGACACGTCCAACGCCGACACCGGCTCGTCACAGACGATGATCTCCGGCTTGAGCGCCAACGCCCGGGCGATCCCGATCCGCTGCCGCTGACCACCCGAGAACTGGTGCGGATACCGGTTGATGTGCTCCGGATTCAACCCGACCAGGTCCAGCAGCTCCCGGACCCGCTGCTTCCGCTCGCCCCGCGGCACGACCTCGGTGTGGATGTCGAACGGCTCGCCGATGATGTCGCCGACCGTCATCCGGGGGTTCAACGAGGTGTACGGGTCCTGCAACACCATCTGGATGTTGCGGCGGGCCCGCCGCAACTCGGTGCCGCGCAGCCGGGTCATGTCCTGCCCACGCACGTTGATCGAGCCGCTGGTCGGCTTCTCCAGCCCGACCAGCAGCTTCGCGAGCGTCGACTTGCCACAGCCCGACTCCCCCACCACGCCGAGGGTCTCGCCCCGGCGCAGCTTCAGGTCGACGCCGTCAACCGCGCGTACCGCACCGATCTGCGTCTGCAGGACGATGCCCCGGGTGATCGGGAAGTGCTTGACCAGACTGTTGGTCTCCAGCACCACATCCTTAGCTTCCGGCTGGCTCATCGCCCACCACCTCCGTCCAGAAATGGCAACGCGCGGTCCGGGCCGGCGCCACGTCGTACTGCTGCGGCGGCGGGTCGGCCCGGCACTCATCCCGGGCGTACGCGCAGCGCGGATGGAACGGGCAACCGGCCGGGATCCGGAGCAGGTTCGGCGGCAGACCCTTGATCACGTTGAGCTGCTGGCCCTTCATGTCCAGCCGCGGAATCGACTCCAGCAGAGCCTTGGTGTACGGATGTGCCGGCCGGGCGTAGATGTCCAGGACCGGCGCCTCCTCGACCACCTTGCCGGCGTACATCACCGAGATCCGGTCGGCGACGTCGGCGACCACGCCCATGTCGTGCGTGATCAGGATCAGGCCCATGTTCCGTTCCCGCCGCAGTTCGGCGAGCAGGTTCATGATCTGCGCCTGGACCGTGACGTCGAGCGCCGTGGTCGGCTCGTCCGCGATCAGCACCTTGGGATCCAGCGCCAGCGCCATCGCGATCATGACGCGCTGCCGCATACCGCCGGAGAACTGGTGCGGATAGTCGTTGATCCGCTGCCTGGCGGCGGGGATCTTGACCAGGTCGAGCAGCTCGATCGACCGCCGTCGCGCCTCCTGCCGGGACGTTCCACGGTGGACCCGGAACAGCTCGGCGAGCTGGAAGCCCACCGAGAAGACCGGGTTCAGCGCGGAGAGCGCGTCCTGGAAGATCATCGCGATGTGGTTGGCCCGCACCTTGCGGCGCTGCTCCTCCGGCAGCTTCAGCAGGTCGACACCCCGGTACCGGATGGCGCCCTCGGTGACGAATCCGGGTGGCGAGTCGAGGATGCCCATGATGGCCTGGGCCGTGACCGACTTGCCACATCCGGACTCGCCCAGGATCGCCAGCGTCTCACCGGGATCGAGGTGGAGGTCCACCCCGTTGATCGCCCGGGCCACGCCGGCCTGGGTACGGAATTCGACGTGCAGATTCTCGACATCCAGCAACCGGGCACTGGAATCCAGTCCGGGCAGGACGTCGATCTCGGCTTTGATATCGGTCATGGATGAGCTCACCGCAGCCTCGGGTCGAAGGCGTCGCGGATCGCGTCGCCGAGCATGATGAACGCCAGCACGGTCAGCGCCAGGAAGACCGACGGCCAGACCAGTGGTCGGGCGGTCTCCGTCACGTACGGCGCCGACTCGGAGATGGCGATGCCCCACGAGATCGCGTCGCCCTTGAGACCCACACCGAGGAACGTCAGTGTGGCCTCGGTGGCGATGTTGACGCCCAGCAGGATGGTCAGTACCACCACGAACGGCGCGGCGGCGTTCGGCAGGATGTGCCGGATCATCAGCCGGCCGGGGCCGGCACCGAGCATCCGGGCCGCCGCGACGTAGTCCTGGTTCTTGGCCGAGATGACCGACGACCGCATGATCCGGGCACCGGTGGTCCAGGTGATGAAGCCCAGGGTGAGCGCCACGGCCCAGAAGCCGGAGTCGTTCGGGTCGGAGGAGAGCCGGCGGGCGAGCACGATCGCGGCGAGCAGGGTGGGGATACCCAGCACGATGTCGATACCACGGGCCAGCAGCGCGTCCACCCAGCCACCGAAGTAGCCCGCCGCCATGCCGACGATCAGCCCGATCAGGCCGGCGATGGTGGTGGCGATCAGGCTGATCAGCACCGAGTTACGGGCACCGTAGACGGTGCGGGCGTAGACGTCGCAGCCCTGGAAGTCGTATCCGAAGAACGCGTTGCCACTCGGGCCCCTGTGCTGGCGGGCCAGGGCACAGGCTTCCGGATCGCTCGACATGAACAGGCCGGGGAACGCCGACATGAGGACCACCAGCACCACCAGGACGGCAGCCGTCCAGAAGATCCAGTTGCGCCGCAGGTCGTCCCAGGCGTCCCCGGTGAGGCTGCGCGGCTTCTCGTGCCCACTGTCGGGCGACACGGGCACGCCGGCGGCCGTGGGAACCTCGGCCTGGGTTACAGATTCGATGTTGCTCATCGGGTGCCTCGCTTACTCATGCCGCCACCTCGCTGCGCCCGGCGCCGCCAGAAGGCACACACACGCTGAGCTGACTGGTTCGTGCGCTTCGCTTCACGCATAGCGGATCCTCGGGTCGAGTACCGCGTACAACAGATCGACCACCAGGTTGACCACCAGGAAGACGATCACCAGGATGCTGACGAAGCCGACGACGAGCGGGCCGTCCTCCGTACGGATCCCACGCACCAGCATGAACCCGACGCCGGGGATATTGAAGACGCCCTCGGTGACGATCGCCCCGGCCATCAGGTTGCCGAGGTCCACACCGATCAGGGTCACGACCGGGATCAGCGAGTTACGCAGCACGTGTACGCCGATCACCCGCCGGTTGGCGAGGCCCTTGGCCCGGGCGGTACGGACGTAGTCCGATCGCAGGTTCTCCGCCACCGAGGCCCGGGTGACCCGGAGCTGGGTGGCGATCACCAAACTGCTCAGTACGAACGCCGGCAGCACGAGTGCGAACATTCCTGAATCGGCGCCGGCCGTGGCCGGAACCCACTGCAACCGCATGCCGAAGATGAGCTGCGCCAGCGGCGCCAGTACGACGATCGGCATCGAGAGCAGCAGCAGGGTGATGACCAGCGTGGTGGTGTCGAAGACGCCGCCACGGCGGATGCCGGAGACGATGCCGGCGGTCACGGCGACGAGCACCGCGATGATGATCGAGAAGAGGGCCAGCCGGATGGTCACCGGCCAGGCCTGTTCCATCATCTCCACGATGGGCCGGTTGGTCAGCGAGATGCCGAAGTCGCCGGTCAGGAGGCCCTTCATGTAATGGCCATATTGGAGGATAAACGGGTCGTCGAGGTGATATCTTTCGGTAAGCGCCTGCCGGACGTTCTCCGGAAGTGGTCGCTCACCTGCCAATGCCTGGAGCGGGTCGCTCTGGTTGGCGAACATCAGCGCGTACACGATGAAGGTGGCCCCGAAAAACGTCAGGACCCCTTGCAGCAGGCGCCGCACGAAGTAGCGGAACATATCTCAAGTCCTTCGCAAGACGAGCATCGGCAACTGCCGGAGGGGCAGCCGGACCGCGATGGGACGGTAGCGACCGCAGCCTCACCAGACCCGGGTCGGGCTGGTGAGGCTCGCACGTACGGTCCGGTCCGACCCGGGCTGGCCGGGGTGGACCGGACCGTACGCCGCTTGGCGCGATCAGATCAGCTCGTGGCCTCGATCTTCAGGATCTCGACCTTCTGGAACTTGTCGACCTCGACGTTCTTCACCCGCTCGGAGTGACCGAAGACGTTCTGGCCGAGTCGCAGCGGGATGACCGGCATGTCGCGGGCCAGGATGTCCTCGGCCTGCTGCCAGAGCTTGATGGCCTCTTCCTGGGTCGGCGCGGCCGAACCCTGCTTGACCAGGGCGTCGAACTCCGGGTTGCTGTAACCGTAGTAGTTCGACGAACCGCCGGTGCCGTACAGCGGGCCCAGGTAGTTCTCCATCAGCGGGTAGTCCATGATCCAGCCGAGCCGGATCAGGCCCACCGGCTCCTTGGCCTCGACCTTGGTCAGCAGGTCGGCGAACTTCGGCTCACCGGTACCGACGCAGTCCACGCCCAGGTTGGCCTTCAGCTGGTTGCAGGTCGCGTCGACCCACGCCTTGTGCCCACCATCGGCGTTGTACGTGATCTTGATCTGCTTCGGGCCACCGGCGGCCTCGTACGCCGTCTTCGCCTTGGCCGGGTCGTAGGTGCAGGCCTCGCCGCAGCTGTTCTCGCGGAAGCCGGCCACCGCCGGAGAGACGAAGGACGTCGCCGGGGTCTGCGAACCCCGGAAGATGCTGGTGGTGATCTCCTCGCGGTTGATCGCCATGGAGATCGCCTTACGCACCTCGACCTTTGCGAAGTCCTGCTGGAACGTCGGGAATCCGACGAACTGGAAGACGGAGTTCGGGCTGGTCTTGAAGCGGTCGCCCAGATCGGTCGGCGCGCTGGCCAGGTTCTCGATCGGGATCTGGGTGACGACGTCCAGGCCGCCGCCCATCAGCTCGGCGTACTGGGCCGTCTGCTCCTGGAAGATGCGGTAGTTGACGCCACCGACCTTCGGCTTGTCACCCGGGAAGGCGTCGTACGCCTCGACCTCGATCTTCGCGTCGTGCTCCCACTTGCCCTTCATCTTGAAGGGGCCGTTGCCGATCGGAGCCTGCTCGAAGTCCTCCTTGAGCACACCCTCGGACTGCCACGCCGCAGCCGGCAGCGGGTAGAAGGTGGTGTAGCCCATGACCGAACGCCAGCCGGAGAACGGCTCGCTCAGCGTCACCGTGAAGGTCAGTTCGTCGACCTTCTTCAGACCGGTGAGGGTCTTCGCCGCCGGGTCCGGAGCCTTCTGCGGGCCTTCGCCGTCCGGGTCCTTGGACTGCAGGTCCTTGTAGCCCTCGACCCGCTCCAGGAAGTACGAGCCGCCGTTGCCGTTCGGGCCGTACGCCGCGTGGTTCCAGGCGTTGATGTAGTTGTCGGCGCCGACCTTCTCGCCGTTGTGGAAGGTGTAGCCGTCCTTCAGCTTGATCGTCCAGACCTTGTTGTCCGTCGACTCCACCGATTCGGCGGCAACCAGGTACGGCTTGTTGTCGGCGTCGAAGTCGACGAGCGGGCTGAAGAGCGCAGCAAGCACCTCGGCACCGTTGGACTCGGTCGCGTTGCTGGGGATCAGGTGCTGGGGCTCGCCGATGCCGATCGAGATCACCGCGTCAGCGGCCTCGGTCTCATCGGCGCCGCCACCGCAGCCTGCCGCCAACAACATTATGGCGGTCGCGCCGACCGCCATCTTTAACGGGAATTGCCCGCGCATGAGTAGAGCCTCCTCAGGGCGCTCACGAGGGACTGTGAGGTGACTGACACTGTGACACTGAGCTGCCTAGCGCGGAAAGGTGCCGTTATCAACCCGTTAGTTGCCGGCAATGTTTCACACCTGGACGGCGGCCCGCCCGGCGACCGCGCGCCACGACGGTGAGCAGCCAAAACGTCACCCGTCCCGAGGGCCCCGGAGGCCGCGCGCAACGCTCATTGTGACCTATCCCGCCTCGGTGTGCACGCTCTCCGATGTCAAGCGAGTACTTGCCGTATCTGGCCATCCGGACGATGTGGACCTCGGTACGACGGGTACCCGGGCCGACAAGACACTCATCACCATCGATGCAATGTACCTGATCGTCACCGAACCGACACCGATGGCTCCGGCCGCGGACGTCCCTCGGCGTCCGCGTACCGGGCCGGTTCGGGCGTACTCAGACCAGACGGCGGTCGGCGGCCCAGCGGGACAGCTCGTACCGGTTGGACATCTGGAGCTTGCGCAACACGTTCGACACGTGCGTCTCCACGGTCTTGATGGAGATGAACAGCTCCTTGGCGATCTCCTTGTAGGCGTACCCCCGGGCGAGCAGCCGGAGCACCTCCCGCTCCCGGTTGGTGAGCTGGTCCAGCTCCGGGTCGGCGACCGGGGCGTCCGGCCGCGAGGCGAAGGAGTCCAGCACGAACCCGGCCAGCCGGGGGCTGAAGACCGCGTCGCCGTCGGCGACCCGGCGGATCGCGGCGGTCAGCTCGTCGGGCGAGATCGTCTTGGTGACGTACCCCCGGGCACCGGCCCTGATCAGCCCGATCACGTCCTCGGCCGCGTCCGAGACGCTGAGCGCCAGGAACCGGACCTCCGGCCGGGTACGCCGGACCGCCTCCAGCACCGCCCGGCCACCCCCGTCGGGCATGTGCACGTCGAGCAGCACCACGTCCGGCTCGGTGGCCGCGATCCGGCTGACCGCCTCGGCGACCGTACTGGCCTCGCCGATCACCTCGACGTGCGCGCCCAGCTCGGCCCGTACGCCGGCCCGGAACATCGCGTGATCGTCGACGAGGAACACCCGCAGCCGCCGTGGCTCGGGCGTGCCGTCCTGCGCCGGCTCCGTCGTCTCGACCATGGTCGTTACCTGTCCTTCCCTGGTGGTGTGCCCTCCCGCGGAATCGGCAGGAAGAGTCGCACCTCGGTGCCATCGCCCGGCGTACTGCGGATCTCGGCCCGCCCACCGTGCCGCTTCATCCGTCCGATGATCGAGCCGCGTACGCCGTGCCGGTGGTCCTCCACCGTAGCCAGGTCGAAGCCCGCCCCGCGATCGCGGACGAAGACGCTCACCTGTTCCGGCTCGACCTCGGCGTACAGCGACACGGTCTCGACCTTGGCGTGCCGCGCCGCGTTGACCAGCGCCTCCCGGGCGGCGGCGACCAGCGCGCCGACCCGCTCGTCCGTCTCCCGGTCACCGACGACCACCGCCTCGACGGTGATCGCGAAGGTGTCCTCCACCTCGGCGGCGGCCTGCTCCAGGGCCGCGGCGAGCCGCTCGGTCGGCGAGCCGGCGGGCTTGTACAGCCAGCTCCGCAGCGACCGTTCCTGTCCCCGGGCCAGCCGCTGAACCATCTTCACGTCGCCCGCGTTGCGCTGGATCAGGGCCAGGGTGTGCAGTACCTGGTCGTGGATCATGGCGGCGAGTTCAGCCCGCTCCTGCTCCCGGATCCGGCCCTCCCGCTCCGCCCTCAACTGGTTGTACGTCCGCCAGAGCACCGGTGCGGCGACCACGCCGACACCGGCGAGCGCGACCAGGGCGAAGATCACCCCGTTGATCACCGCGTCGAAGTTCCCCTGCGGCCGGTACACCGCGACCACGCCGATCAACCCGACCGCGACCAGGACCCCGCCGCCGATGAACCGCAGGACGAACGCGCGCCGGTCGCTCTCCTCCACCACCGCACCGAGCCACGGCACCGGCAGCGACTCGCTCCACTGCCAGCGGCGCTCGGGGGCGGACTGGTGCCAGATCACGCCGGCACCGACGGCGATGATCGAAACCAGCCAACCGGCCGTCCCGGCCACCCCGGACTTGAAGATCACGACCTCGACCAACATCACCGCGAGTCCGATGACCACGAACGGCAACAGGTGGAAGACGTTGCGCCGGGGCGGCGGCCCGGTGCCACCCGGCCGGGGCGGCACGACCGCCCAGAACGCCGCGTAGAGCAACAGGCCCAGACCGCTGAACCCGAGCAGCAGAACGAACGCGATCCGCACCCACACCACGCGGATGCCCAGGTGCCAGGCGATGCCGGAGGCCACGCCGGCGACCATTCGGTGGTCGCGAGCGCGGTAGAGCCGGGGTGACTCGGTCGTGGCGCGGATCGGATGCTCCTCGTCCTGACAGATGGCGGTGGCCGACAGCCTGTCCCGGGGACCACCCCCGCGACATCCCTGGCAGCGACGCTTCGATGGTCACACGCGGTCCCGGTCGGCAGCCATGGGGACTCCCCGGACATCGCGCACCAGATATCTCAGGGTGGGCTCAGGGTTGTCGCCTGAGGCCGGCCGACCAGCGACGGCGCAGGATCGACCCATGACCGACGATGCTGCCGCCACGCGCGGAACGCCTGGTCCGGAAGGCGGCCCCGACCGAGCGGACAGCCCCGGCCGAACCACCGGCCCCGACCGGGCGGACGACCACCCGACTCCGGCGGCCGAACACCCCACCGCACCGGGTGAACCCGCCGGTCCGACCGGACCGGCCGACGGCCCGCCGGCACCGGCAGCCGGACCGGACTGGACGCCACCGCCGGGACCGACGGGAACACCACCACCGGAGGCCGGCGGAACGCCGCCCTCGGCCGGATCCGGCGGAACGCCGCCGCCGGGGGCGGGCTGGACCCCACCACCGGGCCCGGGCGACATGCCGCCGGGATTCGGCTTCACCCAGCGGTACGGACTCGTCCGCCCGAGCGAGGGGCGCTACCTCGCGGGCGTCTGCGCCGCGATCGGACGAGCCACGAACAGCGATCCGATCCTCTGGCGTGTCCTCCTCGCCGTACTGGGCTTCTTCGGTGGGATCGGCATCCTGGTGTACCTCGCCGCGTGGTTGATCATCCCGTCCGAGGGTGACACCGCCTCTCCGGTGGAGTCGATGCTGGGCCGGGGCCGGTCGAGCATGTCCCCGGTCACGGTGCTCGTGCTCGGCATCCTCGTCGCCCTCATGTTCGGTTTCATCGTCACCGACGCCTTCCGGGCGGTCCTGCTCGGTGCGGCGGTGCTGATCTGCGGTGCGCTGCTGCTGCACCGGGACCCGAACCGGGCCGGCTCGGGATGGCAACCGGGGGCCGGTGGTCCACCACCGCCGACAGGCCCGCCGGTCGGCTACCCCGGTCAGCCGTACCCGGGGCAGCCGTATACCGGTCAGCCGTACTCCGGTCAGCCGTACCCGCCCGCCACGCCCGGGGCCGGACACCCCGGCTGGTACGCCCCGGCGGCGCCGGCCACCGCGCCGAGCGGCTCGGTCGGGCAGCCCGTACCGGCGCCACCACCTCCGCCGGCCTGGCCCACCGGGTACGCCCCGACTCCGGCGGCGCCCCCCGCTCCTCCGCTGGGCGTGCCGCCCACTCCCACCGGCTACCGCCCGCCGTTCGCGCCGCACGGCCCGTACGCCACCGCCGGCACCCGGCCCGCGCCCGTACCGCCGCGCAAGACGAAGCAGCCGAAACGGCCCCGCGAGCGGTCCTCGCTGGGCGCCGCCACCTTCTCCATGATCTTCGTGGCGATCGGTCTGGTCGCCATCCTGGACCTGAGCAACCTGGTCCGGGTGATGCCGTCCACCTACTTCGCCGCCGTCCTGGTGACCATCGCCCTCGGGCTGCTGGTCGGCGCCTGGTTCGGCCGGGCCCGCTGGCTCATCGCCCTCGGGCTGGTCGCGGCCTGTGCCCTGGGCATCTCGACGGTCGCCGAGTCCTACACGAAGTTGCACAGCGAGGAGGACGTGGTCTGGGCACCGGCCAGTTACGAGGTGATGGCCGATCGCTACGAGACCCGGTTGGGCAGCGCGACCCTGGACCTCACCCGGGTGGAGTTCGCCGGCCGTGACGCCAAGGTGAGCGTGGATGTCGATCTCGGCGAGGTGAAGGTGATCCTGCCGCCGAACGTCGACGTGACCGTACGGGTCGACGTGAGCGCGGGCGACGCGTACATCCTGGGTCACCGGTACGGCAACTTTCCCGGCTCGGAACGGGATGTGACCGACTACGGCAACGACGGGGCCGGCGGCGGCCGGTTACTGCTCTCCCTAGAGGTCAACGCGGCCAGCGCGGAGGTGACACGATGAAGGCGCATCGTACCGACGGGGTGTCTCTGACATTTGCCCTGATCTTCCTCGGCGTCGCGGCCTGGTGGCTGTTCGCGCAGCTCACCCAGCTCGCGTTGCCGGCGGTCGGCTGGTTGCTCGCCTCGGCCCTGATCGTCGTCGGCGGGCTCGGCCTGATGGGTGCCCTGCGCTCCAGCCGGTCCGCACGACGGCAGACGGCCCAGCCCGGGACCACGTCGACCACGGATTCGTCGGCCCCGTCGACCACGCTGGTGGCCGACGCCGTCGGCACCGGATCGGCCGACGCGCCCACCAGGGAGTTCGATCGGCCCACCGCCGACGAACCGACCGCGAGACTGTTCGACCGGCCCCTCGACCCGTTCGACCGGCCCACCACGGACCTGTTCGACCGGCCCACCCCCGAACCCCTCGACTACGGGTCGGACCGGGACGAGACGTCGCGGGCAGCGGAGACGTCGGGCCGGGACGACACCGGGACGACACCGAGCGCGCAGACGTGGAACCGGGACGACACCGGGACGACACCGAGCGCGCAGACGTTCGACCCGGACGAGACCGGACCGATCCGGGACCGGACCTACCACCCCGGCGACCCCGACCGGGGCGACGAGCGGCGTCCGTGATCGATGCGGCTCGGTCAGGCGGTGCCTAAACTGGCCGGCGGAGGTTTCCACCTCCGCCGGCCGATCGTGCACAGTCGGTCGAAATCCGCCCCGCCGCGCGGCCTGCGTCACCATCGGCACGGCGTAGCCTGCGTCGGTATCGGCAGCCGTCCGTCCTGACCTCGCGAGGAGCCCGCCCGACATGACCCAGTCCCCCGCCGTACGCAGCACCGGCCCCGGCCGTCCGGTCCGCGTCGGCGAGCGCGCCGCCCGCGTCCTCACCACCGAGATGTCCCGGCACCACGGTCCGAAGACCACCCTGCTGGTCGGGGCGGCCACCGACTCGCCCGTGCTGGCCGCGTCGATCGACGCGCTACTGCCCGGCGACGCGCTCACCGTGGTACCGGCGGACGCGCTCGCCGCGAACCATCTCCGGGACCACGTCACGGCCCTGGGGCAGTGGACCTCCCAACGGGTACGCGTCGTCGACTCGCTGGCCGAGGCGGACCCGGCGGACGTGGTGGTCGCGGGAGTCCCGCTCGCCGGAACCGCCGACGAGACCCGGACCGGCCTGGACGCGCTGGCCAAGTACCTGACCGAGGGTGGCGTGCTGAGCGTCGCGGTGCCGGCACTGCCCGGCCGGGCCCCGGGTGCGGTCGGCGAGCTCGAACGGCAGAGCGCGCTCTTCGGCGTCGGCAGCGACCTCGTCCTGGTCAACCAGCCACCGGTCCGGGTGCACCGGCTGCGCTACACCTCGGCCGAGGTAGCGGTGGCGGCCCGGCTGGCCCCCGCGTACCGCACCTCCAGCGTTCCGCTGACCAGGGGCATGCACATCGACTCGAACGGGGTCGCCGCGGCCGGCATCGCCCTGGGACTCGCCGCGTTCACCCGGCTCACCCGGCCGAAGTCCCGGCTCTGGCTGCTGCCCGCCCTGGCCGCCGGCCCGGTGGCCGCGTTCTTCCGGGATCCGGAGCGGGACGTCCCGGAGGACGAGTCCGCGGTCGTCGCCGCCGCAGACGGCCAGGTGCTCTCCGTACAGCGGCTGCGCGACGAGCGCTTCGGCGACGGCGAGTTCCTCCGGATCGCGGTCTTCCTCTCGGTTCTGGACGTGCACGTCAACCGGTCGCCGGTGGCCGGCAAGGTGGTCGACTACTTCGTCGCCGACGGTGGCTTCGCCGCCGCGATGAAGCCGGACGCGGAGCACAACGTGGCCGCGTACACGGTGCTCGACACCGAGCACGGGACCGTGGTGGTCGCCCAGCGCACCGGCCTGATCGCCCGGCGGATCGTGCAGCGGGCGCCCGTCGGTTCGCTGCTGGCCCGGGGTGAGCGCTTCGGCCTGATCCGGTTCGGCTCACGCACCGACGTGTACCTGCCGGCCGACGGGGCCGACCCGCTGGTCGGTCCGGGCGAACGGGTCGTGGGCGGGGCATCGGTGATCGCCCGCTGGCGCTGACCGTCGACACCGGCTCGGTCCCACCACTGGACGGGAACGATCGATCGCCCACCGGCTCAGGCCGGTGGGCGAGGGGTGTGGCGGACGGTTCGGACCGTACGGCGGGACGGGTCAGGCGGTGCGGCGCTGACGCAGCCAGAGCAGCGGCCCGCTGACCAGGTAGCCCACCACCAGGAGGGCGAAGGTGAGCCGGGGCTCGATCAGGGCGCCGATCACCGGTGCGAGCCACACCCACGGCGGCAGCTTGATCAGCCGGGCCAGCTTGGCGTACGGGAAGCTGGAGACCATGGCGAAGGCGAGCAGCCCGACCCCGGCGACCTGGACCGCGCCGGAGACCGGCAGGCCGATCAGCACCACCAGGGCGAGCACCGCGGCGGCCATGGTGGTCGGGACACCGCAGAAGAACCGGCCGTCCTTGGGTGAGACGTTGAACCGGGCGAGCCGGATCGCGGCACAGGTGGCGACGAGGGCGCAGGCGACCCCGGCGGCGGCGGTCGAGACCGATCCCACCAGCGAGGCGTAGACCACGACCGGGGCGGCCAGCCCGAACGAGCACATGTCGGCCAGCGAGTCCATCTGGGCGCCGAACGGACTGGCCACGCCCATCCGGCGGGCCAGCGCCCCGTCGAGCCCGTCAAAGGCCACGCAGGCGATCAGGCAGTACGCCGCGACGCGCACGTCGCCCTGCATGGCCTGGAAGATCGCGAGCAGTCCCAGGGTCAGGCTGGCGAGGGTGCAGGCGTTGACCACCGCGAACTTGATCCGGCGGGCCATGGTCCGTTCGCCGGGCAGCAGCGGAATGGCCATCGCCGAGCCTGCGGCGTCGACCGCGTCGGACGGGCCGATCGCCGGGCTGACCGGAACGACCGATTCGATCTCCGCAGCGGTCAGCCGACCCACGCCGTACGCGTCGATCGGACCGGAGGCGTCGTGGTAGTAGCGGTCGGACACGTCCAGGGCGCTGGTGCCGTCCAGCAACTGCTCCCGGCGTCCGACCCGGACCAGCAGCACCTGGCGGGCGAACGTGCCGCTGCGGCGCAACCGACCCGCCCAGCGGCGCCCAGCGGGGCGCGGACTGTCCGACGTACGACGCCGACGCCATGGGGCTCTCGGCACGTTTCCTCCATCAACGGATCAACTTGTCCGCCACCGTGGCGGCCGGCCCAGCGCCATCGAACGCCGGAACCGCTTGGCCGGCAACCAATTGCGGCCTACACCATCGCACAGACGCAAGGGATTCGCGATAGCTGCCTGGGGGGTATTTCCCCCAAACCGCCCGAGACACCCAGACCTCCCTATCCGGGACGCTATCCCCGGCCGGGCGCGGTGCCGGCCCCCTGCAACTCTATCCGAACCAGTCACAACGGCCGATTCGGCCAAGATCTTTCGAGCTCCCCGGGACGATCTTCAGGGCCCGAGCAGGGACAACGCCGTACCCACCACCTCGGTGTGCGGCAGCACCGCCGCCTCGGCCGGCCGGAACCAGCCCGCGCTCGCGGTCGACCCTCCCGCCGCCTCGGTAACCTTCGCCTCGGTGGGCGCGTCGACCAGGACCCGGTAGATCACCCGTACCCCGTGCCAGTCCAGCGCGCGGCCCTCCGGACCGAACTCGGAGGTGTTGTGCCGGTGCGACACGCGCAGCAGCGCGGTGATGCGGCCGAGCTGGCCGGTCTCCTCCACCAGTTCCCGTAGCAGCGCGCTGGCCGGCTGCTCGCCGTGGTCGGTGCCGCCGCCCGGCAGGTGCCACCGGCCGGCGCCGGGGAAGCCGTCCGCGATCCGCGCGAGCAGGATCCGGCCGGCCGGGTCGGTCGCCAGCCCGTACGCCGCGAAGCGCTGACGGCGGTCGACCGACGCCGACCGCGCCGGCGCCCCGGTACGCAGGACCCGGATTCCCTCCGGCAGCGGGTCGACCGGTCGGCCGAGCAGCTCGGCGGTGAACGGCATCAGGGCGAGCCCGGCCAGCTCCCCCGGGCCGAACCAGGCCACGGCGTCACTGCCGCCGTCCGGGTCGACGTGCGGGGGCCGGCCGTCGGGATCCGTGGCCGGCACTCCGCCCGGCCTGGCGACGTCGTAGACGATCCGGTCGGTGTGCTCCGCCACCGGGCCCTCGGTGCCGGCCAGCCGGACCACGTCGGCGAGCACGGCGCGGAGTCCGGTCACCTCGACGCTCAGGCCGGTCTCCTCGGCGAACTCCCGCAGCACCGCCGCGACCGGGTGCTCACCGTGTTCGATCCCGCCGCCGGGAAGCTGCCAGACCCCGGGGAAGGCGGAGGTCCCGGAGCCTCGGGCGAGCAGCACCCGATCCCCGTCCCGACACAACCCGTAGGCCCCGATCCGCCGTCGCCGATCCACCGTCGTCCCCTCCCCCGCGTCGTATCGATCATGCCGGCCGGGATGGGCCGGAACGCGCGCGGGTCGGAGAAGCGGTGTCGTCAGCCCAGCCGGGCCGCCTGGACGGCCTCGGCGGTCACCTCGGTCAGCCGCTCGGCCGGCAGCGCCTCCAGCTCGTCCCGGCCGAACCACCGGGCCTCGGAGGTGGAACCGCCGACGTCGCTGACCGTCGGCGTGGCCGGCGAGTCGACCACCACGCGGTAGAAGGCGCGTACGCCGTGCCAGTCGATCGGATAGCCCTCGGGGCCGAGCGAGGCCGCGTCCCGATGGCTCGCCACCCCGATCAGCTCCACCAGCCGGCCGCGCTGGCCGGTCTCCTCGACCAGCTCACGGATGAGCGCCGCGCCCGGCTGCTCGCCGTAGTCGGTGCCGCCACCGGGCAGGTGCCAGCAGCCCGCTCCGGGATAGCCGTCGGCGACCCGGGTCAGCAGCACCCGGCCGGCCGGATCGGTGGCGACCGCGTACGCCGCGAAGCGCTGGGCCCGGTGCAGTCCGTCCGGGCCGGGCACCGCATGGAAGGAGGGGAACTCCGGCGCCTCGTCCGGGCGCAGGTCGATCGGCCCACCCGGCAGCCCCAGGGCCCGCGCCGTGAACGGACGCAGGAGGAGTTTCGCCGCCTCCTCGACGCTGTGCCACCGGGCCAGGTCGGTCGACTGGCCGATCCGGTCGCAGAGCGTCCCACCCCGCACGGAGACCTGGTAGAGCAGCCGGTCGGTGTGGATGGTGACGCCCCGGTGCGGTAGCGATCTCATGTCCGCGAGGACGTCCCGGAGACCGACGACGGAGACGGAGAGGCCGGTTTCCGCGGCCGTCTCGCGTACCACCGTGTGGTTGGGGTCCTCACCGTGGTCGATGGCGCCGCCGGGCAGCGACCACACACCGGGCGTTCCGGACCGGGCCGAGGCGCGGACCAGAAGCACCTGATCGGTTGAATCGGTGCAAATCGCGTACGCGGCGATCCTGCGAATCGGTTCCAGCGCGGGGGTCACAGGACCAAATTCTCCCTTGATCATTGGATCCGACCATGAAAAGAGTCGGATTCCTGACAGTTGCCCCACCAGTGCGGATTGCCGGACCGACCCTCGGGGCGATGGTCGGTCCGGTCAGGGGGCGATCAGGGTCGGTATCCGGGCGGTCACCGAGGACGACGGCGGCGTACGGGCGGACCGTGGAGACATGACACAGATTCCGCTCCACCAGCCCCCGTACAAGCAGCTCCGCCGCCCCACCACGGATCGGATGATCGCCGGGGTGGCCAGCGGACTCGGACGCTACTTCAACGTCGATCCCACCCTGGTCCGGGTGATCTTCGCCGGCATCGCGGTGCTCACCGGCGGTCTCGGCCTGCTGGCGTACCCGGTGATGTGGTTCCTGATGCCGGAGGAGCCGGCCAACGCTCCGGCCTGGCCGCACCCGGCGCCCCAGGCCGGTCCGGTCTGGCCGCCGAACTGGCCGACCGGCGGAGCCCGGGGCCCCACCGACGCGCCCACCTGGCCGACGCACCCCGTCGGTACGCCGGTCCCGCCGGCCGACGCGCCCACGGCCTGGCCGGCCGGTACGCCGTCGAGCAGCGCACCGCCGGTCCCGCCGGCCGGTACACCGTCGATGCCGCCGAGCAGCACGCCGCCGGTCCCGCCGACCGCACCGTGAGGGTCAGCTCACTCCCACTCGATGGTGCCCGGGGGCTTGCTCGTGACGTCGAGCACCACCCGGTTCACCTCGGCCACCTCGTTGGTGATCCGGGTGGAGATCCGGGCGATCAGGTCGTAGGGCAGTCGGGACCAGTCCGCCGTCATGGCATCGGAACTCGACACCGGGCGGAGCACCACGGGATGCCCGTAGCTGCGCCCGTCGCCCTGCACCCCGACGCTGCGTACGTCCGCGAGCAGCACCACCGGGAACTGCCAGACGTCCCGGTCGAGGCCGGAGGCGGTGAGTTCCTCCCGGGCGATCAAGTCGGCCGCCCGGAGCAGGTCGAGCCGCTCCCGGTCCACCGCCCCGATGATCCGGATCGCGAGTCCCGGGCCGGGGAACGGGTGCCGCCAGACCATCGCCTCGGGCAGTCCCAGGGCGAGGCCGAGTTGGCGTACCTCGTCCTTGAAGAGCGTGCGCAGCGGCTCGACCAGCGAGAACTTCAGGTCCTCCGGCAGCCCGCCGACGTTGTGATGTGACTTGATGTTGGCGGTACCGGTGCCGCCGCCGGACTCGACCACGTCGGGGTAGAGGGTGCCCTGGACCAGGAACTCGACGTCCCCGCTGGCGGCCACCTCCCGGGCCGCCGCCTCGAAGACCCGGATGAACTCGCGGCCAATGATCTTGCGCTTCTGCTCCGGATCGACCACTCCGGCCAGCGCGCCGAGGAACCGGTCGGCCGCGTCGACCACCTTGAGCTTGATCCCGGTGGCCGCGACGTAGTCCTTCTCCACCTGCTCCGCCTCGCCGGCCCGGAGCAGGCCGTGGTCGACGAAGACGCAGGTGAGCTGGTCGCCGACGGCCTGGTGCACCAGGGCGGCGGCCACCGCCGAGTCGACACCGCCGGAGAGGCCGCAGATGACCTCCTTGTCGCCGACCCGGGCCCGGATCTCGGCGATCTGGTCGGCGATGATGTTCTCCGGCGTCCAGCTCGGCTCGATCCCGGCGACGTCGTAGAGGAAGCGCTCCAGCATCCGCTGGCCGTGCTCGGTGTGCCCCACCTCGGGGTGGAACTGGGTACCGACCCGGCGACCGGCGAGGTCCTCGAACGCGGCGACCGGCGCCCCGGGCGACTCGGCGGTCACGGTGAACCCGCTGGGCGCCTCCGTCACACAGTCACCGTGGCTCATCCAGACGGACAACTCGGCCGGAAGGTCGCGGAGCAGGACGGTCGCGTCGGAGCGGGTCCGCAGGGCGGTGCCGCCGTACTCCCGGCCGCCGGTGTGCGCGACCGTGCCGCCCAGGGCCCGGGCCATCGCCTGGAAGCCGTAGCAGATGCCGAGGACCGGCACGCCCGCGTCGAACAGCTTCGGGTCCACCTGCGGGGCGCCGGGGGCGTAGACGCTGGCCGGACCACCGGACAGGATGATCGCGGCCGGATCCTTCGCCAGCATCTCGGCCACCGGCATCGAGTGCGGAACGATCTCCGAGTAGACCCGGGCCTCCCGCACCCGGCGGGCGATGAGCTGGGCGTACTGGGCTCCGAAGTCCACCACCAGGACCGGGCGCGGCGTGTTCATGTGTACGAAGCCTACCCATCGCCCGGAGCTACGCGGAATGCAGGCGTTAGGAAGGGGCCCTTCCTATACAGAATGCGATAACAAGGGGCCCTTCCTTACACCCGCTACCAGCGCAGGGCGGTGGGGGCGGTGGGTGGCACGGCGGGCTGGGCGGGCCGGACCGGCGGGGCGGGGGCGTACGGGTCGCCGAGCGGGGGGCGGGGATCCGGGTCCCCCCGGTTCGGCCAGTACGAAATTGCCCGCTCCGCCTGCGCGGCGATGGTCAGCGAGGGGTTCACCCCGAGGTTGGCCGAGACCGCCGCCCCGTCCACCACGTGCAGTCCCGGATGCCCGAAGACCCGGTGGTACGCGTCGACCACCCCGTCCGCCGCCGTGGCCCCGATCACCGCGCCGCCGAGCAGGTGGGCCGTCACCGGCACGTTGAACGGCTCGGTCACCGACCCGCCCGGCAACCCGCCGATCCGCTCGGCGAGCAGTCGTACGGCCCGGTTGCCGGCCGGGATCCAGGTCGGGTTCGCCGCTCCGTGGCCCGGACCGGTGGCCAGCCGTCGCCAGCCGAACCGGCTCCGGGGGTAGTGCACGGTCAGCGAGTTGTCCAGCGACTGCATGACCAGCGCGATCACGGTGCGCCGGGACCAGTCCCGGACCGACAGCAGGGGTGCGTACGTCACCGGTCGCCGGACCAGGATGCCGAGCCAGCGTCGGATTCGGTGCGGCCCGCCGTCGACCAGCGCCGACTGGAGCAGTCCCATCAGGTTGGCGCCGCGCCCGTACCGGACCGGCTCGACGTGGGTCTCCGGGTCGGGGTGGAACGAGCTGGTGATCGCCACCCCGTCGGTGAAGTCGACGCCGCCGCGCCGGGCCGCGCGCAGCGGTACCGAAGCGCCGAGGATCGCCTCGGAGTTGGTCCGGGTGAGCGCGCCGAGCCGGGGCGAGAGGTGGGGCAGCGCGCCGGTGGCCCGCATCCGGTGCAGCAGCCGCTGGGTCTGGATCGCGCCGGCCGCCAGGACCACCTGCCCGGCCCGGATCCGCTGCCGGTGCCTCGGCGGCCAGGCGCCGGTGCGTACCGTCTCGATCTCGTAGCCGGCGCCGGACGGCGCGGGCCGGACCGACGTCGCGGTGGTCAGCGGGCGGACCTCGACGCCCAGTCGCTCGGCCAGCCAGAGGTAGTTCTTGACCAGGCTGTTCTTCGCCCCGTACCGGCAGCCGGTCATGCACGCTCCACAGTGTAGGCAGCCGGTGCGCTCCGGACCGACGCCACCGAAGTAGGGATCGGCGACCCGCTCGCCCGGCCGACCGAGGTACACCCCGACCGGGGTGGCGTGGAAGGTGTGCCCGACCCCCATCTGGTCGGCCACCGCCCGCATCGCCCGGTCCGCCGCCGTCTGTCTCGGGTACGTCGTCACCCCGAGCATCCGCTTCGCCTGGTCGTAATGCGGGGCGAGTTCGGTGCGCCAGTCGGCGATGTCGTGCCACTGTGGATCGGCGTAGAACGCGGGCAGCGGCTCGTAGAGGGTGTTCGCGTAGACCAGGGAGCCACCGCCGACACCGGCTCCGGAGAGCACCAGGACCTTCGCCGGGGCCGTACCGCCCGCCCCTGGTCCGGTTCCCCGCCAGCGGTTGCCGGCCGAGCGGAGCAGGGTGATCCGTTGGATTCCGTAGCATCCGAGCGCCGGTGCCCAGAGGAAGCGGCGGATCCGCCAGGAGGTCTCCGGCAGTTCGTGGTCGGCGAACCGCCGCCCCGCCTCCAGTACGCCGACCGAATAGCCCTTCTCGGCGAGCCGTAGCGCCGCGACGCTGCCGCCGAAGCCGGACCCGATGACCACCACGTCGAAGTCGAGGTCGGGGTCCGGTCCGGCGGGCGGATCCGGACCGCGGCCGGCGCTGTGCCTCATATCGGCCATCATTACCGACCGGTAGCTATCGCGCCAGGGCGGGACTGCGCCATCATTCCTGCTGCCGTGGCGCTCCGGTGTGCAACGTCGGCGCCCCGAGAATGCGTCTTGAGTAAGGGCGGTCCTGGCAGACCGTTCGGGGGCAAAGGGGAGATGGGACACGTGGCAGACACCGGAGAAACCGGAAAACCCAACCGTCGGCGGATCGCCCTGATCGCCGCGATCGTCGCGGTCGCGGTGCTGCTGGGCGGCACGGCGTACGCGGCCAACCGGTTCTGGGGTACCGGCGGGGGAAGTGATCCGGCGGCCCGGCCGAGTGCCCCGGCCACGCCGTCCGCCATCCCGACCCCGACTCCGAGCCCGACGCCGGAACCCGGGGCCGACATCACCGGCCCGCTCAACCTGCTGCTGGTCGGTGTGGACACCCGGATCAGCAAGCCGGACTGGGAGCCGCACTCCGACGCCGTACTGATCCTGCACGTGACGAAGGAACTGGACCGGGCCTACCTGTTCGCGCTCCCCCGCGACCTGGTGGTCGACATCCCGAAGTTCCCGAAGGCGAACTTCCCCGGCGAGCGCACCAAACTCACCCACGCGATGAGCTACGGCAGCCGGGTGCCCGGCAAGAACAAGCGCCCGAACACCGCCCAGGGCTTCGAGCTGCTCTCCAGCACGGTCAGCAGGTACACCGGGATCAAGAAGTTCGACGCGGGTGCGGTGCTGACCTTCGGCGGCTTCGACAACCTGGTCGACGCGCTCGGCGGCGTGGACCTGTACGTCGACCAGAAGGTGGTCTCGCAGCACCGGCGACCGGACGGCAAGCTGCGGACGTTGCGAGGTGGCGGCTACATCGGGCCGCAGATGACCTACGAGAAGGGCCGGCGGAAGCTCACCGGCTGGCAGGCGCTGGACTACGCCCGGCAGCGCTACACCAGCGGTGGCGCGTACACCCGGCAGCGGCACCACCAGCAACTGATCAAGGCCATCATGCAGCAGGTGCTCAGCCAGGACCTGGCCCGGGACCAGGCAAAACTGGAGCAGGTGGTGCGGGCCCTGGGCAACGCGCTGACCTTCCAGGGCCGGGGTCGCGACATCATCGACTTCGGGTACGCCCTCAGCCAGCTCCGGCCGGAGGCGATGACCCTGGTCGCGTTGCCCGGCTCGGGGGTGGGCAGGGGCGGCAGCTATCGCGGCGAGCAGCTCACCTCGGTGGGCAAGAAGTTCATCTCGGAACTGCGGGCCGGCCGGGCCGAGGCCTATCTCAAGGCCAACCCGAAACTCGTGATCAAGAACTGACCGAGCCGTCAGGGGTGCCCCGCCCGGCGCGGGGCACCCCTTTCGACAGCGGTCAGCGCCGCAGCGTCTCGACAGCGGTCAGCGCCGCAGCGTTTCCACAGCGGTCAGCGCCGCAGCGTCTCGACAGCGGTCAGCGCCGCGGCCGGAGCAGGTCGGCGAGCGACCGTTCCGCCAGGTCCAGCGCCGTCTCCACCATCGTCCGGTCGACGATGGTGGGGCGGCTCAACGGGCCGGGTTGCCAGTTTCGGTCACCGTAGTGGTGTTCGGCCTGGCCGCCGAAGCTTCGTTCCTGCCCGGTCACGATCCGGCCGTTGAACTTGCAGGTGTGGGTGACCGTGCCGGTCGGGTTGTCGATGGAGTCGCTACAGGTCGGCCTGACGTTGCGGATGATGTGTTCGAGCGCCTCCTGGTACTCGGCGTACATGATTCTCATGTTAGGAACTCTCGCTTGGGCGATGAGCAGCACGTCCCACTGCGCGATCAGGGCCTTGCCCACGATGTCCCGCTCCGGGTCCTTGTCGAACTCCGTGAGTTTCTCGCGCGCGTTGTTGGTTCCCTGGTAGACCGTGTTCACGTACAGCGGGAGCAGCGGCGGCAGGTCCATCATCTGGGCACCGGTCACCGCGTACCGCACCTGGCTTCTGACGTCGGCGATCTCCAGGTTGTTGAGCTGGGTCAACAGATCGGTCTCGACGCCGGCCAGCGCGCCCCTGATGTCCTGGGTGAACTGGGCGAGTTCGGCGACGGTCAGCCCGTCCTCGGCCGAGTCCAGGAAGGCCGCCGTCACCCGGATCATGTCGATGTACCGGTTGTAGTCCACGGCCGCGGCCGGTCGCGCCGTACCGGTCAGGAGCAGGACCGTTCCCATGACGGCCGCGAGAATCCGGCGCTTCATGCGTTGGCCCGGATCTGCTTCAGCCGCGGCAGTTCCCGCAGAACCGAGGGACGTACGGTGTTGCGCATCACGTTGGTCTCGACGAAGGCGTAGTCGATGGGGTTCATGGTCTGCGAGCCGGCCTGGAGTTCCGTCCACGACTCGACGTCGCCGGTGTGGGCCCGGCAGGCGTAGGTGTGTTCGGTGACCCAGGCGAACTCGGGGTCCCAGATGGTGCCGTAGGAGTGCCCGCACCACGGCTTGATCCTGTTCAGTACGGCCTCGTAGCTGGCGATCAGGTCGTCCAGCAGGGGCGTGCTGTCGAAGCCGAACTTCGCGAACGTGACCATCGCGATCGCGTAGATCTCGCCCATCACCCGGGCGATGTGGTCCGCCGCGCCGAGGTCCTGGACGGCGTCGAAGTAGGCCGACGACAGGGTCGCGCAGTTGAGCGAGCTGTCCAGGAAGACCGACAGCGTGAAGATGTCCATCTGGTCGATGTTCGGCATCAGGAGGGTGTTGGAGCGGGCGCACGCGCGTACGTCGGCGGCGGCGATGCCGTCGATGTGGGCGAGGATCTCCTGTTGCGACTGGTTGATGGCGCCGAGGATCTCCCGCTTCGCGCGTTCCAGTTGCGCCGGGCTCACCCCGCCGCCACCGCCACCGCCGAACAGGCTCCCCGCCACCGACACGGCGACGTTGATCCAGAACGACGCGTCCACCGCCTTGGCCGGTTTGGCCGGCGCACCCACCACCATCGATACGGCGAGGCACGCGGCCAGCAGGCCGCCGAGTAGTCGTCTTCGCATCATGTCCCTCCCTCGGTCAGTTCGCATCGACACAGGTCGAACTGCGGGCGTAGTTTGGCCCGGGGCACTGGACTACTGCTGAACACCGACTGGACGGCTCATTCGTCGTTCGGCCCGGTCCAGACCTGGCGCGGGGCGGAGCCGTCGCGACGGACCGGTCAGGGGATGGCCGGCGGCGTCGAGCCGGAGAGCCAGGCGTCGAAGAGCGGCCGCAACGACCGTCCGGAGATCCGTTCGGCGTGGCTTACCAGGTCGGCCGTACTCGCGTTGCCGTCGCGCTTCTCCGCGGTCCAGGTCTTCAGGATCCGGAAGAACGTCTCGTCGCCGACCGTACGCCGCAGCGCGTGCACGGCCAGCGCACCCCGCTTGTAGACCGCCCGGCTGAAGATCTCCGACCGGCCGGGATCCAGCGCCGGCCGGGCCCAGTCGGTGGCCGCGTACTCCTGCTCGAAGGTCGCCTGCGCGGACGGGCCGCCGTCGTGCTCCTCCCAGAGCCACTCGGCGTAACTGGCGAACCCCTCGTTGAGCCAGAGGTCACCCCAACTCCGGATCGAGACGCTGTCGCCGAACCACTGGTGCGCCAACTCGTGGGCGACGACGGTCAGGTTGGGACCGGTGGTGAAGAAGGCCGGCCCGTACACCGGGCGGGACTGGGTCTCCAGGGCGTACCCGATCCGGTTGTCGGCGACCGCGATGCCGCCGTACGACCCGAACGGGTACGGCCCGAACCGGGTCGCCAGGAAGTCGGCGATCTCCCCGGTACGGGCCAGCGACTGCTCGGCCGGGCCGCCCGGTGGCAGGGCCGAGGCGATCGCGGTGACCAGCGGCTTGCCGTCGTGCGTACCGGAACGCACCCGGTACCGGCCGACCACCAGTGTGGTCAGGTAACTCGCCATCGGGGAGCGCTCGGCCCAGCGCCAGGTGGTCCAACCGGCCGACGTCTCGGTACCGCCGGACACCCCGTTGCTCAGCGCGGCCAGGCCCTCCGGAACGGTCGCCTCGACCTCGTACGTCGCCTTGTCCAGCGGATGGTCGTTGACCGGGTACCAGGTGCTCGCCGACTCGGGCTGGCCGAGCGCGATCGCCCCGTCGCCGGTGGCGAGCAGGCCGCCGCTGCCCAGATCCGGGCTGGTGATCGGGGCCGGCTTTCCGGCGTAGTCGACCCGGACCCGGAACCGCTTGCCCTGGCCGAGGCCGGTGGCCGGGGTGACCACCAACTCGTCGCCCTCGCGGGCGTGCCGCACCACGGCACCGTCGATCCGCACCCGCGAGACGGTCAGGCCGGAGAGGTCGAGGTTGAACCGGGACAGGTCCTGGGTCGCGGTGGCCTCGATGGTGGCGTCGCCGGTCAGTTCGTCGGTCGCCGGGTCGTACCGCACCTTGAGGCGGTAGCTCGCGACGTCGTAGCCGCCGTTGCCGTAGGTCGGGAAGTACGCGTCCCCGACGCCCGGCGCGCCGGGCCGGAACCCCTCGGGGTCCCGGTCGTCCCGGCGACTGCCGGTGCAGCCGCCGGCCGACACCGTCAGCAGCACCGCCACCAGCGCACCGGCCAGCGCCGGACGTCCCGTCCTGATCATCATCCGCTTCCCGGGTCGGCGGCTCACCGGTCGAGGACGAGCCCGACCTTCTGGAACTCCTTCAGATCCCGGTAGCCGCACTTCGCCATCGCCCGGCGCAGCCCGCCGAAGAGGTTGAGCTGCCCCTCCGGATCGTCCGCCGGCCCGTACAGCAGCTGCTCCATCGAGCCGAGCGGCTCGTTGGCCACCCCGTACGCCCCGCGCGGCAGGTTCGGGTGGCTGGCGGCGGGATGCCACCACGCGCCACCGGCCGGCGCCTCGGCACAGAGCGACAGCGGCTCGCCGAGCATCACCGCGTCGGCACCACAGCCCAGCGCCTTGGCGATGTCGCCGGACGTCTGGAGGTCACCGTCGGCGATCAGGTGCACGTACCGGCCACCGGTCTCGTCGAGGTAGTCCCGGCGGGCCGCGGCGGCGTCGGCGATCGCGGTGGCCATCGGCACCCGGATTCCGAGCACCGACTCGGTGGTCGACCACTCGTCGCCGCCGAGCCCCACGATCACCCCGGCCGCCCCGGTCCGCATCAGGTGCAGGGCGGTCTTGTAGTCGGTGCAGCCACCGGCGACGACCGGCAGGTCGAGGTCGGCGATGAACTCCTTGAGGTTCAGCGGCTCGTCGGTGGTGGAGACGTGCTCGGCGGAGACGATCGTGCCCTGGATCACCAGGATGTCGACGCCCGCGTCGAGGATCACCGGGGCCAGCGCCAGCGTGTGCTGCGGGGAGACCCGGACGGCGACCGTGCCGCCGCCCTCACGCATCTGCCGGACCCGCTCGGCGATCAGCTCCGGCCGGATCGGCTCGGAATACACCTCCTGGAGCCGGCGGGTGGCGGCGGTCCCCTCGTCCAGCCGGGACAGCTCTTCCAGGATCTTGGTCGGGTCCTCGTAACGGGTCCACAGGCCCTCGACGTTCAGCACCCCGAGCCCGCCGAGCCGGCCGAGGGCGACCGCCGAGTGCGGACTCATGGTGGCGTCCGACGGGTGCCCGACGCAGGGGATCCGGAACGGGTACGCGTCGAGCTGCCAGGACGTCGAGACGTCGTCGACATCCCGGGTACGCCGGCTCGGCACGATCGCGATGTCGTCCAGGTGGTAGCCGCGCTGTGCGGTCTTGCCCAGCCCGATCTCGACCACGTCACGCATGGGTCACTCCAGAGTAGAAGGGGGGTTGGCGGAAGGAGGCGGTGACCGTCAGCGGGTGTGGTAGTTCGGTGCCTCGACCGTCATCTGGATGTCGTGCGGGTGGCTCTCCTTCAGCCCGGCGGCCGTGATCCGGATGAGCTGGCCACGGCGGTGCAGCTCGGGCACGGTCTCCGCGCCGACGTACCCCATTGCCAGCCGCAGGCCACCGATGAGCTGGTGGGCCACCCGGGCCAGCGGGCCACGGTAAGGTACCTGGCCCTCGACGCCCTCGGGTACCAGCTTCTCGTCGTTGGTCACGTCGTCCTGGAAGTACCGGTCCTTGGAGTAGGAGCGGGCCTGGCCGCGCGACTGCATCGCACCGAGCGAGCCCATCCCCCGGTACGCCTTGTACTGCTTGCCGTTGATGAACAGCAGCTCGCCGGGGCTCTCCTCGGAACCGGCCAGCAGGCTGCCGAGCATCACCGTGTCGGCCCCGGCCACCAGCGCCTTGGCGATGTCGCCCGAGTACTGGATGCCACCGTCGGCGATCACCGGCACCCCGGTCGGGCGAGCGGCCCGGGCCGCTTCCATGATCGCGGTGATCTGGGGTACACCGACCCCGGCGACGATCCGGGTGGTGCAGATCGCACCGGGCCCGACGCCGACCTTGACCGCGTCGACGCCGGCCTCGACCAGCGCCCGCGCGCCCGCGTACGTCGCCACGTTGCCGCCGATGACGTCGACCGTGGTCTCCCTCTTGAGCCGGCCGACCATGTCGAGCACGGCCCGCTGGTGCCCGTGCGCGGTGTCCACGACCAGCACGTCCACCCCGGCGTCGACCAGTGCCCGGGACCGCTTGTAGGCGTCCTCACCGACCCCCACCGCGGCGGCGACCCGCAGCCGGCCGGCGTCGTCCTTGGTGGCGAGCGGGTACTGCTCGCTCTTGGCAAAGTCCTTGACGGTGATCAGGCCGCGCAGCCGGTCGCCCGGGTCGACGATCGGCAGCTTCTCCACCTTGTGCCGGCGGAGCAGGCTGAGCGCCTCTTCCTTGGTTACCCCGACCCGCGCGGTGACCAGCGGCATCGGCGTCATGATCTCACGTACCGGGGTGCTTCCCTCGGTGACGAACCGCATGTCGCGGTTGGTCACGACCCCCACCAGGGTGCCCTCGGCGTCGACGACCGGCACGCCGGAGATCCGGTAGCGCCCGCAGAGCGCGTCGACGTCCCGCAGGGTGTCGTCCGGGCCGCAGGTAACCGGGTTGGTGACCATGCCGGCCTCGGAGCGCTTGACCAGGTCGACCTGGAGCACCTGGTCCTCGATCGACAGGTTCCGGTGCAGCACCCCGATGCCGCCCTGCCGGGCCATCGCGATGGCCATCCGCGCCTCGGTCACCGTGTCCATCCCGCTGGAGACCAGCGGGATGGCGAGGTTGACGTTGCGGCTCAGCCGGGTGATCGTGTTCACCCGGCTCGGGATGATCTCGGACTCACCGGGTTGCAGCAGCACGTCGTCGAAGGTCAACCCGAGCGGCACCACCCGGGCCGAGCCTGCCGGCAGTTCGGGCAGGTGCCCCGCGAGCTGGTCGGCCTCGGCACCCAGCGGTAGGTCGTTGGTGGGTCGGTTCTCCACGATGTGTCCCCTGCTGCTGAAGTTGTCGTCGGTTGGCATCCCCGGCCGACCGAAGTCGTCGGCGCTGAGCTGGTTGGACGGGCTGGTCGGCACCGTGGGCGCGTCAACGGTCCGCCCCCGCCACGGCGCGATGGTTCATCGTACCCAGTGCGCCGGCCGGGCGTCGGCGGGCGCGGGTGGGACGGGCGGTCCAGGCCACAACGGGTGACCACGGCGGCCGGTGTTGGGACTACGGTGGAGGGGTGCAAGAGGAGCCGATCGACCCGTTCAACGGAGACCCCGCCGATCCCTCCGCCGGCCTTGACGACCCGGGCGAGGAGGCCGAACTCGACCCGCTCAGCGAGGTCGAGCGACAGGACGTGCTGGAAGACCTCGCTGACCTGGAAATCTACCAGGCGCTACTCGGCCCGGTCGGGGTACGCGGCCTCGTCATCGAGTGCGAGGACTGCCGCGAACCCCACTATTTCGACTGGGATCTGCTCCGGGGCAACCTGCGGCACCTGCTCAACTCCGGTCGGCCCCGGGTGCACGAGCCGGCGTACGACCCCGACCCCGACCACTACGTCACCTGGGAGTACGCCCGGGGGTACGCCGACGGGGTGCACGACACCCTGACCGAGACCGCCGACGAGGACGAGGGCGAGCGCGAGGACGGAAGCACCGCCGACCGCTGATCCTGCCGTACCCCTGCCGTCGACCGCGCTGGCCGGCGCGGAAGCCCGGCGGTCAGGCGACCAGGCCGGCGCGGAAGCCCGCCGCCACGGCGTGCGCGCGGTCCCGGGCCCCGAGCTTGCGGAACAACCGGCGGGCGTGGGTCTTCACGGTGTCCTCGGAGACGAAGAGTTCCCGGCCGATCTCCGCGTTGCTCTTTCCGTCGGCCATCCCGACCAGCACCTGCATCTCGCGCTCGGTCAGCACCGGGCGGCGGGCCGGTACGGCCCGTCCGGGCTCGGGCCGTTCCCCGGCCGGCCGGCGATCGGCGCCCGGCGCCTCCGGTACGGTGCCGCCGGGCGTGGCCGGGCCGGCGGTCCCGCGCGCCCCCGGTGCCTGCCCCTGGCCGTCCGGCGTACCCGGGTCGGTCGAGGTGTCCGGATCGTCACCGCGCTGGGCCGGCACGACCGCCGGTCCGGCCGGCTGGTCGCTGGCGGCACCGGCGGCGACGCCGCGCGAGCCCGGGTCGTCCGGTCGGCGGCCACCCGGGGTGGCCTCCGCCGACGAGGGCCGTCCCACGGTCGATCCCGCACCCGCGCCGGCCGGGCTGGGCCCGCCGCCAGGTCCGGTCGGCGCCCGCACCGCACTGCCCAGGCGCTGACCGCCCGCCGGCTGGGTACCGGTGTCGCCGAGTTCGCCGGTCCGGCCCGGTCCGAGCGGGCCGCCGCCGGCCAGCGTTCCGCCACCGGCCAGGGTGCCCCCACCCCGGCTGGCCCGGCCGGCGGCCCCGAGCAGCAGGATCGCCTTCGCCACCACGCTGACCAGGTCGTGGTCGCCGCCCTGGATCAGTCCCCGGGCACCGGCGGCGATGGTCGCGGCGGCCACCCCGGGATCCTCCGCGCCGAGCAGCAAAATCGCCGCGCCCGGCGACCGGGCCAGCACCCGTCGGGTGAACCCGACGCTGTCCGGGCGGGTCAGCGCGGTGTCGGCGAGCACCACGTCCGCCGGGCGCTCGGCGAGTCGGAGCATGGCCTCGGGATCGGACACCGCGGTACGGACGGCGGCGGCCAATCCGAGCCGGGCTGCCGCGGCCGCGACGTTCTGCGCCGCGAGCGGCGTCCGGACGCAGACAAGAACGGTACGCACGGTGGTCTCCTCTCCGGAACGAGCAGACCACGGCGGTGAATGATCATGATGAGTTTCCACGGATGAACTACAAACTTTTTGGACGATTCGCCCCACCGATCGAGTTTCCCGGAATAACTCACCGATGAAGTACGTGTGAGCCGTCGACGCCCGGGGTACCGGAGCCGAAGGTCGGAAACGGTGCGCCTGCGCGGCCCGCCGCCCGGATCCCGACCGGTCGAAGAGATCATGCGGCGCCGCGCGGGAGGAAGGTGCTGATGTCGAACGTACGCAGACTGCCCGGACCCATCGTCGATCTGTGGGAGTGGCAGCGGCTCGGTGCCTGTCGAGGACGCGACAGCGCCCAGTTCTTCCATCCCGAGGGCGAACGAGGATCGTCCCGGAACCGTCGCGAGGCGGATGCCAAGTCGGTCTGCCGGGCCTGCCCGGTCCGGGCCGAGTGCGCCGCCCACGCCCTCGCCGTCCGTGAGCCGTACGGGGTGTGGGGCGGTTTCAGCGAATCCGAGCGGCTCCGGCTGCTCGCCGTCGGCTGGGAGGACCTGGCCGACCGTCGACAGAGTCGGGTGGACATCGCCCGGCTGGAGGCTCGGCTCGGTCGCCCGCACAAGTCCGCGGTACCGGCCCAGCGCTCGTCGGCCGCCTGACCCGCTGGGCCGGGCGCCGATCCGGCCCGCGTACGCGACCTCCCTGGCCGGTCGAAGGCTCCCGCCCAGCCCTCGCCGGCGCCGCTGCTCAGTTCACCGTCACCGGTACGGTGTGCCAGCCGGTGGCACCGTCGGGATCGATCCGGCGGGCCTGCCCGGTCTGCACCGCGCCGGTGGCGTCGGTCGCCCGTACCCGCAGGGTGTGCTCGCCCGACGTCGCCGCCCACTGCCAGGACCACTGCACCCAGGTGTCGGCGCCCACCGTCGGCGCCAGGGTCGCCGGCTCCCAGTCGCCATCGTCGACCCGTACCTCCACGCCCCGGATGCCCACGTGCTGGGCCCAGGCGACCCCGGCGACGGTCACCGGCCCGGCGGCCAGCGTCCGTCGGGCCCGTGGCGTGTCGATCCTCGACTGGGTCTTGATCGGTCCCTGGGCCGCCCAGCCCCGGGGCACCCAGTACGCGTCGAAGTCCGCGAAGCTGGTCAGCTCCAGTTCGACGATCCACTTGCACGCCGACACGTAGCCGTACAGCCCGGGTACCACCACCCGGACCGGGAAGCCGTGTTCGATCGGCAGCGGTACGCCGTTCATCCCGACGGCCAGCATCGCGTCACGGCCGTCGGTGAGCACGCTGGTCGGGCTGCCGCAGGTCCAGCCGTCCACCGCACGGGCCACCACCTGATCCGCCCCGTCCAGCGGCCCGGCCTCGGCCAGCAGCGGCCCGAGCGGCACCCCGAGCCAGCGGGCGTTGCCGATCAACTCGCCGCCGACCTCGTTCGAGACGCAGGCGAGGGTGATGTGGCGTTCGATCATCGGCCGGGCGAGCAGGTCGGCGTAGCTGAGCGTGATCGGGTTCCGTACCCGGCCGTGGATCCGCAGCCGCCACTGCTCCGGGTCGACCTGCGGTACGACCAGTGCGGTGTCGATCCGGTAGAAGTTCCGGTTCGGTGTGACGTACGGCGCCAGTTGCGGCACCGCGAGTTCGACGCCGGCCGGTAGCGGCGGGGCCGGGCTGGCCGGTACCGGCAACTCGATCGCCGCGCGGGCGGCGGAGACACCGCGTCGGGTCGACAGCCACCGCCCACCGAACCCGGCGACCGCCGCGACGCCGAGCGCGGCGCCGACCCCGGTCAGGAACCGCCGCCGGGCCACCGGGTCGACGGGTCCGAAGACCGGCGCGGCCGGATTCTCCACAGGTCCGGGCACCGGGCTGTCAACGCGGCCCGGCACCGGCACCGGTCCCGCAGGCGAGGACGGGGACGCGGACGGGAGCGCGGACGGGAGCTGCGACGAGGACGGCGGCTGCGGCGACGGCGGGAGCTGCGGCGAGGACGAGGCCTGCGGCGGGGGCGGGAGCTGCGGCGTGGCCGAACGGTCGGCGGGGCCGGGCAGTGGCGGTCCGACCAGCGACGTGCCGAGCGGCCCGGCGAGGAGCAGCCGGAGCAGCCAGGCGGCGAGGGCGGCGCCGATCAGCGACGGCAGGGCGGCGGTCGGGCCGGCGCCGGGCCGGGTCAGCGCGGCCGCGACCCCGAGCACCCCGAAGAGGCCGATTCCGGCGTATCCCAGCCGGAGCGACCGGACCGCGACCAGCCCGACGAGCGCGGCGAACCCGCCCAGCAGCACCGCCGTGCCGATCAGCAGGGCGATCTTGTCGTAGACGTAGAAGACGTCCGTGGCGAACCGCTTGAGCGGCCCGGGCGCGAGGTCCACCACGGCACCGCCGACCGCGATCAGTGGCGCGGAGCGCGATCCGGTCAGCACCGCCACGGCCTCGGCCACCCCGATGGCCACGGCCGCGGCCGCCACCCCGGCGAGCGCGCCGAACCTGCGCGGCGCGGTCGTGCGCCATCCCGACACCGTCGTTCCCGAACCAGACGTCACCCTCACCGGACCAGTGTGGCCGGCCGTGGTCTCGACCCGGTAGCGCAGGTCAGCGCTTCGTGATCACCTTCGGGCGGCTTCCGGCCCAGAACCGGGCCGGAAACACGAAGATCCGCGTGAGCCGGGTACTTCTGGCGTCGTACCCGCCAGTCGAACCCGCTCACGCGGATCTCGCGTTTGACCAGGCGGTCCCGGCTACCAGGAGCCGGAACCGGGTGGATCAGAAGCCGGGACCGTGCTGGTGGCCGTGGCCGTGGCCGTGACCACCGGCGGCGGCCGGCTCGGCCTTCTCCGGCTTCTCCACGATCAGGGTCTCGGTGGTCAGCAGCAGACCGGCGATCGAGGCGGCGTTGGTGACCGCGTTGCGGGTCACCTTCACCGGGTCGATGATGCCGGCCTTGACCAGGTCGCGGTACTCGCCGACGGCGGCGTCGAGGCCGGTGCCCCACTTGCCGTCGACGACCTTCTGCACGACCACGTAGCCGTCGTGCCCGGCGTTCTGGGCGATCCAGCGCAGCGGCTCGACCAGCGCCTTACGGACGATCGAGACACCCACCTTCTCGTCGCCGGTGAATCCGAGGCCGTCGTCGAGCACCGAGGCGATCTGCGCCAGCGCGGCGCCACCACCCGGCACGGTGCCCTCCTCGACCGCGGCCTTGGTGGCGGCGATCGCGTCCTCGATGCGGTGCTTGCGCTCCTTCATCTCGACCTCGGTCGCCGCGCCCGCCTTGATCACCGCGATGCCACCGGAGAGCTTGGCCAGCCGCTCCGCCAGCTTCTCCCGGTCCCAGTCGGAGTCCGACGCCTCGATCTCCTTGCGGATCTGAGTGACCCGCTCGGTGACCTCGTTGTCCCGACCCCGGCCGTCGATGACGGTCGTGTTGTCCTTGTCGACCACCACGCGCCGGGCGCTGCCCAGCACCTCGAGGCCGACCGAGTCGAGCTTGTAGCCGAGCTCCGGAGCGACGACCTCGCCGCCGGTGATGATCGCCATGTCCTGCAGCATCGCCTTGCGGCGGTCGCCGAAGCCGGGCGCCTTCACCGCGCAGACCTTGACGGTCTTGCGGATCGAGTTGACCACCAGGGTGGAGAGCGCCTGCCCCTCCACGTCCTCCGCGATGATCAGCAGCGCCTTCCCCGTCTGGAGGACCTTCTCCAGCAGCGGCAGCAGCTCCTCGATCGAGGAGATCTTCTGGGTGGTGATCAGGATGTACGGGTCGTCGAGCACCGCCTCCTGCGCCTCGGTGTCCGTGACGAAGTTCGGCGAGATGAAGCCCTTGTCGAACTGCAGGCCCTCGGTGACCTCCAGCTCGGTGGCCAGGGTGGAGCCCTCCTCGACGGTGATCACACCGTCGCGGCCGACCCGCTCCATCGCCTCGGCGATCAGGTCACCGATGGTGGCGTCCTGCGCGGAGATCGTCGCGACGTGCGCGACCGACTCGCGGCTGCCCACCTCGACGGCCTTCTCCAGCAGCGCCGAGGAGATCTTCTCGGCGGCCGCGTCGACGCCGCGCTTGAGCCCGGCCGGGCCGGCACCGGCCGCGACGTTGCGCAGACCTTCCCGGACCATCGCCTGGGCGAGCACGGTGGCGGTGGTGGTCCCGTCGCCGGCGACGTCGTTGGTCTTCGTCGCCACCTCCTTGACCAGCTGCGCGCCAAGGTTCTCGTACGGGTTGGTGAGTTCGATCTCCTTGGCGATGGTCACACCATCGTTGGTGATCGTCGGTGCGCCGAACTTCTTGTCCAGGACGACGTTGCGCCCGCGTGGGCCGAGAGTGACCTTGACCGTGTCCGCGAGCGTGTTGACACCGTGCTCCAGCAGGTGCCGGGCGTCATCCGAGAAACTCAGAATCTTCGCCATCTGTTACAGGGTCCCTTCACGCAGCGCTGCCCCGGCCCGGCAGGGCCGGTCCGGGGCAGCGTCACTGAATCAGTCAGATCACTTCTCGATGACAGCGAGGACGTCGCGGGCGGAGAGCACCAGGTACTCCTCGCCGGCGTACTTGACCTCGGTGCCGCCGTACTTCGAGTAGAGGACCGTGTCGCCGACCTTGACGTCGACCGGGATCCGGTTTCCGTCGTCGTCGAAACGGCCGGGGCCGACAGCGAGGACAGTGCCCTCCTGCGGCTTCTCCTTGGCGGTGTCGGGGATCACGATGCCCGACGCCGTGGTCGTCTCAGCCTCATTCGCCTGGACCAGAATCCGGTCCTCGAGCGGCTTGATCGCAACCTTGGTCGCGGTAGTCACGGGCATACCCTCCTGGGGTATTGGGTTCTTTACCGGCCGGCGAGCCGACCAGCGTCAATCTGCCACATGCCACCGGGCGGGACCGTCGTCGCGGGTGCCGGTCCGCCTGGCGTTCAGCTCCCGGACACGGGCCCGAAAGCTGGCACCCTCGGTTTGAGAGTGCTAACCGCAGGTTATGCCGGCGGCTAGCACTCCGTCAAGGAGAGTGCCAACCCGACACGCCTGCCCGGGGTACCGGTGGGCACAATGCAGCGGTGGATTCCGACCAGCTCGCCGCGCTGCGTACCCCGGCGGGGGTGACCGCACTGGAAGCGGCCGGGAAGGTGGCCGGCGGCGACCCGCTGGTCGCGGCCGCCGCGCTGCGGTCGGCCGGGATACCGGCCGGGTTGGCCGCCGCCGCGCTGACCCAGGCCGAGCTGCGGCGCCGCGCGACAGCCAAGTTCGGCCCGGACGCCGCCGGGATGTTCTTCACCCGGGCCGGCCTGGAGCAGGCCACCCGGTCCGTGGTCGCGGACCGCCGGGCCGCCCGGCTGCGTGCCGCCGGGGCGCGCACGCTGGCCGACCTGGGTTGCGGCCTCGGCGCGGACGCGATCGCCGCCGCCCGGGCCGGCATCCGGGTGTACGGCGTGGAGGCCGACCCGGTCACCGCCGCGATGGCCGCCGCGAACGCCGGGGCGACCGGGCTGGCCGACCGGTTCACGGTGAGCCTCGGCGACGCCACCCGGTTCGACGTCACCGACTCCGACGGTGGACCGGTCGACGCGGTGTTCTGCGATCCGGCCCGACGGCGGGCCGGCACCGGTCGCCGGGTGTTCGACCCGGCCGCCTACTCCCCGCCCTGGAACTTCCTGCTCGGTCTCGCCGACCGGATCCCCCGGACGGTGTTCAAGGTCGCCCCCGGGATCGACCACGCGCTGCTGCCGCCCGGCGCCGAGGGCGAGTGGGTGAGCGTCGGCGGCGACCTGGTCGAGGCGACCGTCTGGTGCGGTCCGCTCGCCGCCGCGCCGCGCCGGGCCACCCTGCTGACCGGGTCGGCGGCGCACGAACTGACCGGCACCGGCACCGTACGCGCGCCGGTCGGCCCGCTCCGGCGTTACCTGTACGACCCGGACGGCGCCGTGGTCCGGTCCCACCTGGTCGCCGAGTTCGCCGCGACGGTCGACGGCACCCTCGCCGACCCGGACATCGCCTACGTCTACGCCGACTCCGCCCGGCCGACCCCGTTCGCCCGGTGCCTGGAGATCGTCGACTCGCTCCCCTTCTCGCTCAAGCGGCTCCGCACCCTGCTGCGCGGGCTCGGCATCGGCCGGGTCGAGATCCTGAAACGCGGTTCCGCGCTGGAGCCGGAGCGACTCCGTCGTGACCTGCGGCTGACCGGGACCGAACCGATCAGCCTGGTGCTGACCCGGATCGCCGACGCACCCGTGGTGCTGCTCTGCCGCCCCGTACCCGCACCCGGCCCGGGTACGCCCGACACCGGTCCGGCCGGAGCACCGCCGGGCGTGGGTACGGCCGGAGCACCGCCGGACGCCGGTACGGCCGGAGCACCGCCCGGCGCCGGTTCGGCCGAGCGGCGATAGGGTGCGAGGGTGGCGGGCAGGGGAACACCGGCGACGGCGCTGCTGGCGCGGCAGCGCGTACCGCACACCCTGCATCCGTACGACGTCGCGCCGGACACGCCCAACTACGGTGCCGAGGTGGCCGCCGCGCTCGGCGTACCTCCGGAACGGGTCTTCAAGTCGCTCGTCGCCGCCGTCGACGGCGTACTGACCGTGGCGGTCGTACCGGTCACCGGGGAACTGGACCTCAAGACGCTGGCGACGGCAGTGGGCGGCAAGCGGGCGACACTGGCCGACCGGACCCTCGCCGAGCGGACCACCGGCTATGTGCGCGGCGGCATCAGCCCGCTCGGCCAGCGCAAGACACTGCCCACGGTGGTGGACGCCTCCGCCGAACGCTTTCCGACGATCTACGTCTCGGCCGGCCGCCGGGGTCTGCAACTCGAACTCGACCCGGCGGACCTGATCCGGCTCACCACCGCCACCACCGCACCACTCGCCGCACCCTGACCCCCGGCACGCCCCGACCCCGCCGGATCGCGCCTCACCGCCGCCCCGACCCCGCCGGATCGCGCCGCACCGCCGCACCGCACCGCCGCACCGCACCGCCGCACCGCAGCGCCGCACCGCCGCACCGCAGCGCCGCACCGCCGCACCGCAGCGCCGCACCGCAGCGCCGGCGCGTCGGCGCCAGCCCGCCGGACCGCGCCCTTGTAGCCGGCCCTGGGCTCTTCATCCTGGTTCGAGGCATCGCTCCCGGACGATGGCGGTACATGACCATCACGTTGCTGAATTGTTATCGGCGACAACAAACTCGTGGCCTCGGCAGCCTTGCCCCGTCGACTCCGCGCGCAATACGTTGCCGGACACAACAAAAGTGTGGCGGACCGGTCGCCGCAGCCCACCAGGAACGCCGACCGGACCGTTCGGGTGTACCACCGCACCACCCCGATCCGAGACACCACACCCACCCCCGAAAGGACCCGTGCAATGCGCAGAGGGATCCTCACCATCGCCGCCGTGGGCCTGCTGGCCACGGGCGGCCTCGCCGCGTGCGGCGAGGACTCCGGCAGCGGCGGTGACACCGAGAAGACGCCGAAGATCGGCGTCATTCTTCCGGACAGCGCCTCCTCGGACCGTTGGGAGACCGCGGACCGCAAGTACCTGCAGGCGGCGTTCGACGCCGCCGGCGTGAAGTCGGTCATCCAGAACGCCCAGGGCGACAAGGCCCAGTTCCAGACCATCGCCGACCAGATGATGACCGACGGCGTCAACGTCCTCATGATCGTCAACCTGGACTCCGGCACCGGCAAGGCCGTGCTGGACAAGGCCAAGACCCAGGGCGTGCTCACCATCGACTACGACCGGCTCACGCTGGGCGGCTCCGCCGAGTACTACGTCAGCTTCGACAACGAGGCCGTCGGCAAGCTGCAGGGCGAGGGCCTGGTGAAGTGCCTGACCGACAAGAACGCGCAGAAGCCGGTCATCGCCGAACTGAACGGCTCGGAGACCGACAACAACGCCACCCTGTTCAAGAACGGCTACGACGGGGTGCTCAAGGCCAAGTACGACTCCGGCGAGTACGTCAAGGGCCCGGACCAGTGGGTGCCCGGTTGGGACAACGCCCAGGCCGGAACCCTCTTCGAGCAGATGCTGACCCAGCAGAACGGCAAGATCGACGGCGTACTGGCCGCGAACGACGGCCTGGGCAACGCGGTGATCTCCATGCTCAAGAAGAACAAGCTCAACGGCAAGGTGCCGGTGACCGGCCAGGACGCGACCGTGCAGGGTCTGCAGAACATCCTCGCCGGTGACCAGTGCATGACCGTCTACAAGGCGATCAAGCAGGAGGCCGACGCCGCCGCCGACCTGGCGATCGCGCTGGCCAAGGGCGAGAAGAAGACCACCGACAAGACGGTGCGCGACCCGGAGGGTGGTCGGGACGTACCGTCGGTGCTGCTCGAACCGAAGGCGATCTACAAGGAGAACGTCAAGGATGTCGTCACCGACGGCTTCGTCACCAAGGACGCACTCTGCGGCGGAGCCTTCGCCACGCTGTGCACCCAGGCCGGCGTGAGCTGACCCGATCGACGCCTCGGCCCGGCTGGCCCCGCCGACGGCTCCGCCGGTGTGCCGCGACGCACCGGTGGCGCCGCCCGGCACCGCCGCCGGACGCGCCGCCCGACACGGAGCGATCCGTGCCGGGCGGCGCACTCGCCCGAAGGACCACTGGACCGGACCACGCAATCGGACCACGATCGGATACCCGGTCCTGGCAGGTGCGACGGACCGGTGACCGGACCCCTCGATCGGCCCCCGCGATCGGACACCCGCGTAAAGGAGACCTCCGTGTCCGCCACACCCCTGCTGGAACTGCGCGGGATCGACAAGAGCTTCGGTCCCGTCCAGGTACTCCGTAACGTCGACCTCACGGTCAACCCCGGCGAGGTGACGGCGCTCGTCGGCGACAACGGCGCCGGCAAGTCCACCCTCGTCAAGTGCATCAGCGGGATCTACTCGTCCGACGGTGGCGAGGTCCTGTTCGACGGCCGACCGGTGCACATCACCGGTCCCCGCGACGCCGCCGCGCTCGGCATCGAGGTGGTCTACCAGGACCTCGCGCTCTGCGACAACCTCGACATCGTGCAGAACATGTTCCTCGGCCGGGAGAAACGCAGGGGCCTCGTCCTGGACGAGCCGACCATGGAACAGATGGCCGCCGAGACCCTGGCCGGCCTCTCGGTCCGTACGGTGAAATCGCTGCGCCAGCACGTCTCCAGCCTCTCCGGTGGACAGCGCCAGACCGTGGCCATCGCCAAGGCCGTGCTCTGGAACAGCCGGGTCGTCATCCTCGACGAGCCGACCGCCGCGCTGGGCGTGGCGCAGACCGCCCAGGTGCTGGAACTGGTCCGGCGGCTGGCCGACAACGGGCTGGCCGTTGTGCTCATCTCGCACAACATGAACGATGTCTTCGCCGTCTCCGACCAGATCGCCATGCTCTACCTCGGCCAGATGGTCGCCCAGCTGAGGACCAGCGACGTGACCCACGCCCAGGTGGTCGAACTGATCACCGCCGGACGCAGTGGCGGCCTCGGGCTGGCCGGCGACAACGGCAACGGCAACGGCCATGACAACGGGAAGCACGACCCCCGGACCACCGAGACGACGAGCGCAGGAGCCGACGCATGAGCAAGCGAATCAGCCAGCTCAGTTTGCCGGCTCATGACGCCGACGAGCGAAGCGAGGAGACGGCATGAGCGCCCCCACCACCGCCCCGGTGCAGCCGGTCGAGGTGCCGCCTCCGCCCGTACCCAGCGTCGGCAGTCACCTCCGGGATTATCTGGCCCGGGTCGGCGGCGGCGACATGGGCGCGCTGCCGGCCGTACTCGGCCTGATCGTGCTCTGCGCGGTCTTCGCCATCCTGCGGCCGAACTTCATGACCGAGGGCAACTTCGCCAACCTGTTCACCCAGGGCGCCGCGGTGATGCTGATCGCGATGGGCCTGGTCTTCGTCCTGCTGCTCGGCGAGATCGACCTCTCCGCCGGCTTCGCCAGCGGCGTCTGCGCCGCGGTGCTGGCCCAGCTGGTCACCCTGCAGGGCTATCCCTGGTACGTCGCGGTCGGCGCGGCCCTGGTCACCGGCGTGGTGATCGGGCTCGTCATCGGCTTCCTGGTGGCGAAGATCGGCATACCGTCCTTCGTGGTCACCCTCGCCGCGTTCCTCGCCTTCCAGGGCATCGTGCTGCTGCTGATCAAGGGCGGCACCAACGTCTCCATCCGGGACGACGTGCTGGTGGCGATCGCGAACCGGAACATGCCACCGTGGCTCGGCTGGACCCTGACCCTGCTCGGCATCGCCGGCTACGCGGCCGTGCAACTGCTCCGGCACCGCAACCGCACCGCGCTCGAACTGATCACCGAGCCGCTCGCCGTGGTGCTGATCCGGATCGGCAGCCTCGCACTGATCGCCGGCACCGCCGTCTACCTGCTGAACCTCGAACGCAGCCGGAACCAGCTCGTCTCGCTCAAGGGCGTGCCGATCGTGGTACCGATCATCGTCGTCCTGCTGATCATCTGGACCTTCGTCCTCCAACGCACCGCGTACGGCCGGCACGTCTACGCGGTCGGCGGCAACCGGGAGGCGGCCCGGCGGGCCGGGATCAACGTGGACCGGATCCGGATCTCGGTCTTCGTCATCTGTTCCTTCATGGCGGCGATCGGCGGCATCGTGGCGGCCAGCCGGGCCACCTCGGTCGACGCGAACACCGGTGGCAGTAAGGTCCTGCTCTACGCCGTCGGCGCGGCGGTGATCGGTGGCACCAGCCTCTTCGGCGGCAAGGGCCGGATCGTGGACGCGGTGCTCGGCGGCGCGGTGATCGCGGTCATCGACAACGGGATGGGGCTGCTCGGCCGGAGTTCCGGGTTCACCTTCGTGGTGACCGGGCTGGTGCTGCTGCTCGCGGCCAGCGTCGACGCGCTGTCCCGACGCCGGGCCGCCGCGACCGGTAATCGATAAGGGGCACCATGCGCGCAGGGCCGAGCCAGGAGGAGATTCGCCGGCAGAATCTCGGCGCGCTGCTGCGGTACGTGCACATCCACGGCGCCACCTCCCGGGCGGAGCTGACCACCTCGCTCGGGTTGAACCGGAGCACCATCGGCGCGCTGACCGCCGAACTCGCGGCAGCGGGGCTGATCAGCGAGCGGGCACCTCGGGAAACCGGCCGGGCCGGGCGACCGTCGCTGGTCGTCCGGCCCGAGTCGAGTCGGGTCTTCGCGTACGCGTACAGCATCGAGGTCGACCGGCTGCGGGCCGCCCGGATCGGTCTCGGCGGGGTGGTACTGGACCGGCGGCAGGCCGACCGCCCACCCGGCCTGCTGGCCGAGGACAGCCTGCCGCTGCTGGCCGGCTTCGTGAAGGAGATGCACCAGTCGGTGGCCGACGGCTCGGTCTACGTCGGCAGCGGTGTCGCGGTCTGCGGCCGGCTCCGTCGCCCGGACGGCGCGGTACACATCCGCCCGGACAGTGGCTGGGCCGGCAACGGGGAGATGGACAAGCCGCTGGGCGAGGCCCTGGGCGAGATCCTTCCGTCGGTGCGCCCGATCCTGGTCAGCAACGCCGCCGACGCGAGCGCGGTGGCCGAACACGCCAGGGGTGCGGCCAACGGCTACGACGACGTCATCTACCTGCACCGGGACGTCGGCATCGACGCCGGAATCATCGTCGGCGGACGGCGACTCACCGGTCAGGGCGGGTACGCCGGCGAGGTCGGACACATGGTGGTGCACCCCGGCGGACGGCCCTGCGGCTGTGGCTCGCACGGCTGCTGGGAGACCGAGATCGACGAGTACGCCCTGCTGCACGCGGCCGGCCAGGGTGATGCCATCGGCCGGGACGCCGCACTGCGGATCGTCGAGGCCGCTGCCCGGGGGGACGCCAACGCCCAGGCCGCGATCCGCCAGATCGGCGACTGGCTCGGTTTCGGCGTCGCCAACCTGGTGAACATCTTCAACCCGGGGGTGGTCATCTTCGGCGGCACCCTCCGGGACGTCTACCTCGCCGCGGCGGCCCGGGTACGCAGTCGGCTCAACTCCCTCGCCCTGCCCGCCTCCCGCGAGCAGGTACGCCTGCGTACGCCCCAGCTCGGCGAGGACGCCGCGTTGATCGGTGCCGCCGAACTCGCCTTCGAACACCTCCTCGCCGACCCCCTCGACGCCGGCTGAGCGGGTGCAAGGAAGGGCCCCCGCCTATCGTTTTCGGTAGAAGAAGGGCCCCCGCCTAACACCTCACTCTCCCGCCGTGCGGCGGCGGAGGAGGTCAGAGCGGGTCGGCCACCCGGTCGATGACCAGTTGGCCGGCGCCGAGGATGCCGACGTCGGCGCCGGTGCTGAGCCGCTCGATCAGCAGCGTCTGGGTGGCCAGTGGCAGGCAGCGCTCGTACAGCACCGACCGCATGCTGGCCAGCAGTGGTTCGCAGTCGGCCAGCAGGCCGCCGATCGCGACCGCCTGGGGATTGAAGAAGTTGACCACGACGGCCAGGATCTCCCCGATCGACCGGCCGGCGTTGCGGGCCAGCGCGGTGGCGTGCCGGTCGCCGTCGTCGATCAGGCGCATCACGTCGGGCAGGCTCTGCACCGGCAGCCCGCGCTCGCGCAGCGCGCTGACCAGTGCCGCCCCGCTGGCCACCGCCTCCAGGCAGCCGGTGTTGCCGCAACTGCACAGCGGTGCGGGGTCGGCGGTGAAGACCTGGCAGTGGCTGATGTCGCCGGCCGACCCCTGCCCGCCCCGGTGCAGCCGGCCGGCGGAGATCACCCCGGCGCCGATCCCGGTACCGGCCTTCACGTAAACGGCGTGGTCGAGTTCCGGGTGCTGCCAGCGGTGTTCGCCCAGCGCCATCAGGTTGGCGTCGTTGTCGACCACCACCGGTACGTCGGTCCGGCCGGCGAAGAAGCCGACCACGTCGAAGCCGTTCCAGCCGGGCATCCGGGACGGCGAGACGATCCGCCCGGTGCCGTGCTGGACCGGTCCCGGAATGCCGACCCCGATGCCGCGCAGTACGGCCCCGGGCCCGGACGCGCCGCGCATCAGCTCGGTGACCTCGGTGAGCAGCGTGCCGAGCACCGACTCGGGCCCGTCCTCGACCCGTACCTCCAGGGACCGGGACTGGACCACCCGGCCGGCGAGGTCGAGGGTGCCGATCCGGGCGTGGTGCGCGCCGAGATCGACGGCGCCGATCACCACTCCGTCGACGGGTACTTCGAGCTGCCTCGGTCGCCGTCCGCCCCGGGACTTGCCGGCGCCGACCTCGCGGAGCAGGCCGCGCCCGATCAACGTCTCGACGCGCTGGGAGACGGTCGACGGTGACAATCCGGACAGGCGGGCCAGATCCGCCCGGCTTTCCGCCGCCCCGGTGGCCACCAGTCGCAGCATCTCTCCGGCGTTCGCGCCCCGGACGGCCATCCCGGGCGCCTCGTCATCCGTCACGACAAGGTTCCTAGCACCCAAAGTTCCTCCAAGCAAGCAGTTGACTTACTCGGCATGGGTACATTAGAAAGCCACTGTTACTCCAAGTAATCGCCAACTTAGTTCGGTTACTGGAGAAAGTCCGAGGATTGGAGCAGGTAGCCCGCCATGACAGGGACCCCTCTCGCCGATCTTCGGACGGCGGAACATCCGACGGCGCCGATGGTGGCGGTCCGGGGCCTACAGAAGTGGTTCGGCACCAACCACGTCCTCCGGGACGTCGACCTGACGGTGGCGACCGGCGAGGTGGTGGTGGTGATCGGGCCCTCCGGCTCCGGCAAGTCCACCCTGTGCCGCTGCCTCAACCGGCTCGAAGTGGCCGGCGAGGGCAGCATCGAGATCGACGGTCGACCACTACCGGCCGAGGGTCGTGACCTGGCCCGGCTGCGGGCCGACGTCGGCATGGTCTTCCAGTCCTTCAACCTCTTCGGGCACCGGACCGTGCTGGAGAACATCACGTTGGGCCCGACCCGGGTCCGCCGGATCCCCCGGGCCCGGGCCCAGGCGGAGGCGCGCGTCCTGCTCGACCGGGTCGGCATCGCCGACAAGGCCGACGCGTACCCGGCGCAGCTCTCCGGCGGTCAGCAGCAGCGCGCCGCGATCGCCCGGGCCCTGGCGATGCGCCCGAAGGTGATGCTCTTCGACGAACCGACCTCGGCCCTGGACCCGGAGATGGTCAACGAGGTCCTCGACGTGATGGTGTCGCTCGCCGCCGACGGCATGACCATGATCGTGGTCACCCACGAGATGGGCTTCGCCCGCCGCGCCGCCGACCGGGTCGTCTTCATGGACGACGGCCGGATCGTCGAGTCGGCCGGCCCGGAGGAGTTCTTCGCGGCGCCGCGCAGCGAACGGGCCCGGGACTTCCTCTCCAAGATCCTCCAACACTGAGCTCCAAGACCCTCCAACACTGAGTGCTTTCGCAAGGAGTGACATGTCGATCCTGACCAAGAGGCTCCGGCCACGGCGGACGGTGGCGATCGCCGCCGCCTCGGTCGCGGTGGCGATGGCCGCTGCCGGCTGCGGCGGTGGCGGTTCGGGCACCCCCGGTACGCCGGGCGGTGCCGCCGTACCGGGGCTGGGCGGCACCGGTGTGGTGGAACAGGCGGTGTACGACGCCGCCCCGGTCGCCGCCGACGCGGACATCCCGGCCGGTTCCACGATGGAGAAGATCCGCCAGCGGGGCAAACTGCTGGTCGGCGGCTCCCTGGACGCCCCGCTGCTGGCCCAGCAGGACCCGGTGAGCGGCAAGGTGGAGGGCTTCGACGCCAGCCTCGCCCGGCTGCTGGCGAAGTACATCATCGGCAAGCCCGAGGTCGAGACCGTGACCATCGGCACCCAGACCCGCGAGGCGCTACTCCGCGCCAAGTCCGTCGACACGGTGTTCCAGACGTACACGATCACCCCGGAGCGGGCCACCCAGATCGCCTTCGCCGGCCCGTACCTGACCTCGGGGCTGGCCGTGGCGGTGAAGAAGGAGAACACCACCATCCACGGCGTGCAGGACCTGGCCGGCAAGAAGGTGGTCGTCGGAACGAACACCCCGGCGGTGACCGCGCTGCCGACCGTCGCGCCCGGTTCCGAGCAGGTCGCCTTCGCCACCGACCCGCAGGCCGTGCAGGCGCTGCTCCAGGGCCGGGGTGAGGCGTACGTCCAGGACTTCACCCTGCTCGCCTCGAACGCCAAGGTGAACCCGGGGATGAAGGTGGTCGGCCAGCCGTTCACCACCGAGCCGTACGGCATCGGGCTGAACCGCGAGGACCCCCAGTTCAAGGAGTTCGTCAACAACTGGCTGACGAAGATCCAGGCGGACGGCACCTGGGCCAAGGTGTGGCAGGCCACCCTCGGCACGGTGGTGGAGGGCGGCGCGCCCACCCCGCCGGCGATCGGGTCCGCACAGGGTTCCTAGGCAGCGTCCCGCGCGATGAACCCGTTCTCCGGATACCTCACCGAGTTGGGCCACGGGCTGGTCACGACGGTCGAACTGACCGTCGTGACCACCGTCGCGGCGCTGCTGCTCGGCGTCGTGGTGGCCACCCTGCGGATCTGTCCCGTTCCGTTGCTGCGCACCGTCGGACTGGTCTACGTCGAGGTGTTGCAGAACCTGCCACTGCTGGCCCTGCTCGTGCTGTTCGTCTTCGCGCTGCCGCAGCTCGGGATCACGTTCCCGCTGTTCACCTCCGCCGCCATCGTCATCGCGGCGTACGAGGGCGCGTACTTCGCGGAGGCGATCCGGGCCGGCATCAACACGGTCGGCATCGGTCAGGCCGAGGCGGCCCGCGCGATCGGGCTGACCTTCAGCCAGTCACTGCGGTACGTCATCCTGCCCCAGGCCTTCCGGGCGGTCATCCAGCCGATGGGCAACATCAGCATCGCGCTGCTGATGAACACCTCACTGGCCGCCGCCGTCGGCGTGGTCGAGCTGACCCAGACGGCGAACAACGTCAACCTGGTCGAGGCGCAGCCGCTGCTCATCTTCACCGGTGCCGGGCTGGCGTACATGCTGCTCGCCCTGGTGATCGGGCTGGTCACCGGCCGGCTGGAACGCAGACTGGCGATCGTCCGATGAGCGGTGACCGCGATCCGACGATCCGCGCGCCGAAAGACGGGCGGGAGCGGCGATGAACGATCCGCAGCGGCTGCTCTTCGACGAGCCGGGACCGCGCGGCCGGCGCCGGATCCGGATCGCGACCGTGCTCGGCGTGCTGGCCATCGCCGCCGCGCTGGCCGTCGCGGTCTACCAGTTCGCCGCGCACGGTGAACTGGCCGCCGACCGGTGGCGACCCTTCGGCACCTGGCCGATCTGGCGGTACCTGCTGATCGCGCTCTGGGCCACGGTCCGGGCCGCCGCGGTGACCGCCGTACTCAGCGCCGCGCTCGGGCTGCTGCTGGCGCTCGGCCGGCTGTCCCGGCGCCGTAGCCTCCGACTGCTGGCCGGGGCGTACGTCGAGATCTTCCGAACCGTACCGGTGCTGCTACTGATCTACCTGACGCTCTTCGCGCTGCCGGCGTACGGGCTGAACTTCTCGTTGTTCTGGAAACTGGTCGTACCGCTGGTGGTGGCGAACTCGGCCGCCTTCGCCGAGATCTTCCGGGCCGGCATCAAGGCGCTGGACCGGGGCCAGGCGGAGGCCGGTCAGGCGATCGGTCTGCGCCCGGCCCAGGTGATGCGGCTGGTGGTGCTCCCGCAGGCGCTGCTCAAGCTGACCCCCTCACTGGTCAGTCAGCTCGTCGGACTGCTCAAGGACACCTCGTTGGGGTTCGTGGTCAGCTTCACCGAGTTGCTGTACAGCGGTCAGGTGCTCGCGTCGTACACCCATCTTCTGATCCAGACCTACCTGGTGGTGGCCGTGCTCTACCTGGCGGTCAACGCGTCGCTGTCCAAGTTCGCCCGGGTGTTGCAGGCCCGCGACGGCCGGCTGTTCGGCCGGCGGCGGTCGGGGTCCGGGACGGATCCGGCCGGGGTGGATCCGACCGCCACGCTGGTCACCGACGGCGCCACCACCATCCGATGACAGGAGAGAGAAACAGGATGACCAGGTTCGAGATCTGCATCGACAGCGTCGAGGGGGCCCTGGCCGCGGAACGGGCCGGTGCCGACCGGGTGGAACTCTGCTCGGCGCTGTTCGACGGTGGGTTGACGCCGAGCATCGGCACGATCGAGGTGACCCTGCGGAGCGTGAGCCGGATCCGGGTACACGTCATCGTGCGACCCCGAGCCGGCGACTTCATCTACTCGCCGCTGGAGATCGACGCGATGGTCCGGGACGTGCAGGCGGCGGCGACGGTCGGCGCGCACGGCATCGTGATCGGGGCGCTGACCCCGGAGGGCGACGTCGACGTGCCGACCACCCGGCGGTTGATCGAGGCGGCCGACGGCGCGAGCATCACCTTCCACCGGGCCTTCGACATGGTCCGGCAGCCGTTCGAGGCACTGGAACAACTGATCGAACTCGGCGTGGACCGGGTGCTCACCTCCGGCCAGGAGGACAGCGCGCTGGCCGGCGCCCCGCTCCTCGCCGACCTGGTCCGCAAGGCCGACGGCCGGATCGTGATCATGCCTGCTGGCGGGATCAACGAGCGCAACGTCGCCCGGGTGGTGGCGGCCACCGGCGCCGACGAGTTCCACTTCGCCGCGCTGGTCACGTCGGACGGTCCGGCAATCCACCGCAACCCGGTGCCGAGGATGGGCGGCGTGCTGAGCCGCTCCGAGTACCAGCGCTCGGAGACCTCGCAGGAGCGGATCGGTCGGATCATCGGGACGGTACGACCGTAACGTCGGGGTCGGGATCGAGGGCGGGATCGGCGGCCGGGGAGGGCCGCCGATCCAACTCCCGCCAGACCGGCAGGACGAACGGCAGCAGGGTCACCACCAGGTACGCCGAGCCGAACAGCAGGAATGCCGCCGGCAGTCCCAGTCCCTGGACGGCCGCCCCGCCGAGCAGGCCGCCGAGTGGGATGCCGGCCCAGGCCGCCGCCTGGGTCAGCCCGAGCACCCGGGCCCGTAGATGTTCGGGAATCCGTTCGAAGCCGACCGCGCCGAGAATCGGGTTGATCGCGGCGATCGACACCCCGGCGACGAAGGACACCAGGTAGATCGCCCAGAGCGGGTCCAGGAGGGCGAGCGCGACGAACCTGGGTGCGCCGGCGATCAGGAAGCCCACCGCGAAGATCGCGAACCGGGGCACCCGGGGCGCGACGACGGTGAATACCACGTTGCCCAGTACCGCACCCAGGGCGAACGAGCCGGTCAGGAAGCCGAGCGCGGCCGAGGATCCGACGACCTCCTTGGCCCAGACCGGAAGCAGGACCGAGTTGTAGGCGGCGTCCGCCAGGTTGGTGACGAAGAGCAGCAGAATCATGCCGTGCACCAGCGAATCACCGCGCACGAAGCGCAGGCCGGCGCGGAGCGCGGTCAGGTACGGCTCCCGTTCGGCGGCGCGGGCCGCCAACTCCGGGCCACCGAACCGCCGGGCCGGTAGCGCCAGTGCCAACAGGACCGCCCCGACGGCGAAGCTCGCGGCGTCGATCAGCAGCACCGTCGGGGCGTCGAAGACGGCGACCAGCAGGCCGGCCAGCGGGGCGCCGAGCAGCGTACCGAGCCGGCTCAGTCCGTCGTTCACACTCGTCGCCCGGGTCATCGGGGTGCCCGCCGCCGCGACGGCCTTCGGGAACATCACCCGCTTCGCCGAGTCGCTGAACCCCCGCAGCAGACCGGCCACGGCGACCAGGCCGACGAGGGTACCGAACTCGAGTCCGCCGGCCCGGTGCAGCAGCGGTACGGCGGCGACCGCCACCGCGCTGCCCAGGTCGGCGACGATGCTGACCCGGCGGGCACCCAGCCGGTCGATCAGCGGACCACCGAGCGCGCAGGTGAGGACGAACGGCAGCATCTCGGCGAACGCCACCACCCCGGTCCGGGCCGCGCTGCCGGTGATGACGAGGGTGAACCAGGGCAGCGCGACCAGGCTCATCACGCTGCCGGTCGTCGAGATCGTGCCGGCGGTCAGCAATCCGATCAGTGGCCGGCGGTCCCTACTCATCGTCGTCACCCCCGACCGACCCGTCGCCGTCCCCGACCGGCCCGTTGCCGTCCCCGGCCGGCTGGTCGGTGCCGGCGCGCTGCTGGAAGAAGGGCATGAGCTGCGCCTGTACGACGTACGTCTCGGCGCCGTCGGGTGCGGGAACGTCGGGATCGTCGCGCCGGTAGCGGCCGAGCAGTTCGTGTACCGCCTCGTAGAGTTCGGTCGCCTCGGCGACGGTCAGCCGGAACCGCCAGTCGCTGAGGGTGGACTTGCCCTCCCACTCCTCGGGGATGTTCCCCAGTTCGTTCACCCAGCGGTCGACCCGGTCGGCGTAGAGCGAGGCGACGGCCCGCATGTAGGTCTCGATGTCCGCCAGCGCGTCCCGGCCCACCTCGCGGTCGAGAATCGTTCCCTTGTGGGCCGCCCGCCACCACCGTTCCCGGCCCGGACCGCGTTTGGGTTCCTCGACCACGAAGCCGTACTGGGCGAGTTGCCGCAGGTGGTAGCTGGTGGCGCCGGTCGACTGGCTGAGCCGCTGGGCGAGCAGGGTGGCCGTGGCGGGACCGTCCTCCCGGAGCACGTCGAGCATCCGTACCCGCAGCGGGTGGGCGAGACCGCGCAGCGACGTCGGACTGAGTCGTACCTCATCCCTGGACATGTTGGCAAAGGTATCCTTGCAAAGGTTTCTTTGCAAGAGGAGGACAGTACGCCCGCCGCTCGTCGGTCAGTTGGAATCGGGTCAGTCCCCGGCGGGTGATCCGGCTGACCGGTCGCCGTGCCAGGAGCGCCAGAGTGCCGCGTACGAGCCACCGGCCGCGACGAGTTCGGCGTGCGGCCCCAGTTCGGTGATCCGGCCGTCCTCCACCACCGCCACCCGGTCCGCGTCGTGCGCGGAGTGCAGCCGGTGCGCGATCGCGACGACGGTACGGCCCCGCAGCACCGCCGCCAGCGACCGCTCCAGGTGACGGGCGGCCCGTGGATCGAGCAGTGACGTCGCCTCGTCCAGCACCAGCGTGTGCGGATCGCTGAGCACCAGCCGGGCGAGCGCGAGTTGCTGGGCCTGGGCCGCCGAGAGCGGATGCCCGCCGGAGCCGACCGTCGTGTCCAGTCCGTCCGGCAGTTGCTCCGCCCAATCGAGCGCGTCGACGGCGGCGAGCGCGTCGCGTACCCGCTCGTCCGTGGCGTCCGGCCGGGCCATCGTGAGATTGTCGCGGAGCGTACCGAGGAAGACGTGGTGTTCCTGGGTGACCAGCGCGACCTCGGTGCGCAGCTCGGCCAGCGGCAGGTCCGCCAGCGGCACCCCGCCGACGGTGACCGACCCGGCGCCCGGACGGTGGATGCCGGCGAGCAGTCGACCGAGGGTGGACTTGCCCGCCCCGGACGGGCCGACCACGGCCAGCCGTTCCCCCGGCGCCAGCTCCAGCGTGACGCCGTGCAACACGTCCCGCCCCTGCTGGTACGCGTACCGGACGTCGCGGGCGGCCAGCCGCCGTCCTCCCGGCAGTTCTCCGGCCCGCTGTCCTTCCGGCTGCTCTCCGGCCCGCTGTTCCTCCGTCTGTCCTCCGGGCCGCTGTCCTTCCGTCTGTTCTCCGGGCCGCTGTCCTTCCGTCTGTTCTCCGGCTGGCGTCTGCCCGTCGGCTCGGGGCGCCGCCGGACGGGGCGATCCGGCGGCCGGATCGTCGTCGGCGGGCCGGGCCACACCGAGCAGCCGGGCCATCGAGGCCCCGCCGACCTGGAGTTCGTCCAGCCAGGACAGCAACCGGTCGATCGGATCCATCAACTGCTGCACGTAGAGGGTGGCGGCGGTGACCTCACCGAGGGTCGCCCAGCCCTCGATGTAGAACCAGCCGCCGAGGACCAGGGTCGCGACGACCGGCAGGACGTAGCCGGTCTCGGCGATCGGAAAATAGACGGTACGCAGGAACAGCGTGTACCGCTCGGCCTGGTACGACCGGCCGATGTCCCCGTCGGTACGCGCCCGCCGCCGGGCCTGCTGCCGCAGCGCCTCGGTCGTACGGGAACCTTCGACCGTCTCGCTGATCCCGTCGGTGATGTCCGAGTAGGCGGCGTTCTCGGCCAGGTAACCGGGGGTGGCCCGGCGCAGGTACCAGCGGGTGGAGAAGAACAGCACCGGCGCGGCGACCAGACCGGGCAGAATCAGCAGCGGATCGGTCAGCAGCACGGCACCGACGACGAAGAACGCCGTCACCACCGCGATCAGCGTCTCCGGAACGGCGAACCGGACCGTCCGGGACAGCGCCGCCACGTCCCGGGTCGTCCGGGTGAGCAGGTCACCGGTGCCAGCCTTTTCCACGGTGGACAGTGGAAGGGCCAGGATCCGGTCGATGAACTCCTCACGCAACTCGGCGAGTACCCGCTCGCCGAGCCGGGCCGAGGCGAAATGGGCGAACCGCATCAGCACCGCCTGGGCCAGCACGAAGCCGGCGATCGCGAGCGCGATCCTGTCCACGGTGACCGTGCCGACCCCCCGGGAGATCCCCTCGACCAGGTCACCGATCAGCCGTGGCGCCGCCAACCCGGTGACCGCGGCCAGCGCGTGCAGGCCGAGGGCGCCGGCCAGCGCCCGGGGATGCCGACGGATCAGCACCCGCGCGTACTGCCTGACCTGGGCCGCGTCCGCGACCGGCAACGCCGTACTCATGCCTCCCCCTCCTCGGTCCGGGTGACGACGGCGGCGTAGCGCGGCTCGGAGTCGAGCAGTTCGCGGTGCCGGCCCTCGGCGACCGCCTTGCCGTCGGAGACGAAGACCACGTGGTCGGCCTGGTCCAGGACCAGCGGACTGGTGGTGCAGACCAGGGTGGTCCGGCAGCGCCGGGCCGGACCGAGCCGCCCCGCGATCCGCGCCTCGGTGTGCGCGTCCACCGCGCTGGTCGGCTCGACCAGGATCAGGATCTCCGGATCCGCCACCAGCGCCCGGACCAGCCGGAGCCGTTGCTGTTGACCACCGGAGAACTCCCGGCCGCGCTCGGCGACCCGACCGGCCAGGCCACCGGGCAGCGCCTCGACGATGTCGGTGGCGCTGGCCGCGACCAGCGCCGCCTCGATGGACGCGTCGTCGGCCCGGTCGTGCGGGTCCAACTCGGTGCGGAGCGGACCGGAGAAGAGCCGCGCGTCGTTGTCGGCCACCATGATCCGGCGCCGGACCGCTTCCAGCGCCAGCTCCCGCAGCGGTACGCCGTGCAGCGTCGCCTCGCTGTCGACGTACCGGCCGAGTCGGTCGGCGATGGCGACGGCGTCCTCCGGAGCGGCGGCGGCCAGCGCGGTCAGCCTGCCCGGCCGCACCGACAGTCCCGACTCCACGTCGACCAGTTCCCCGGCCCCCTCGGGTACCTGCGCGGGCTGGGTCGGTTCGCTGATCTCCGGCCGCAGATTGAGCATCCCGACCACCCGGCGGGCGGAAACGTGTCCCCGGGTCAGCCGGTCGATCACCTCGGTCAGCATCCGCAACGGGCCGATCAGGAAGACGGTGTAGCCGTAGAACGAGACGAGCTGCCCGACGGTGATCTCGCCACGCAGCGCGAAGCGGGCGCCGAGCCAGGTCACCAGGACGAGGAAGATGCCGGGCATCAGGATCTGGGTGGACTCCAGCAGCGCCTCCACCCTGGCCACCCGTACCCCGCCGTGCCGCAGAGCCTGTGACTCCACCCGGTACCGCGCCGAGAAGACCGCCTCGCCGCCCACCCCGCGCAGCACTCGCAGCCCGGCGACGATGTCACTGGCCCGGGTGGTGAGGGTCGCCTGCTGGTCCCGGTACGTCTCCTGGCGCCGGTGCAGCGGTCGGATCAGCATCGCGACGACGGCCATCAGCACCGGTACGCCGAGCACCACCACCAGACCGAGCGGCACCGAGGTGGTCAGCAGGATCGCGGTGATGGTGAGTACGGCGAACAGCGACCCGGTACCCCGGGAGAGAATGTCGAGCGCCCCGCCGATGTGGTTGATGTCGGCCGTGCCGATGCTGACCACCTCGCCGGTGGCAAGCCGCTTCGGCAGCGTCGCGCCGAGCCGGTTGGCCTGGTCGGCGGTGAGCTGGACGGTCCGGTACGCCCCGGCCAGCCAGTTGAAGCTGGCGAACCGGTGCCGGACGATCCCGACGATCGCCTGGGCGATGCCGAGCGCGAGCAGGAGCAGCCCCCACCGGACCAGCGCGTCGGTGTTCCGGGCGATCAGGCCGGCATCGATCGCCTTGCCGAGCACGGCCGGCATCAGCGCCTGGCCGACGAAACTGACGATGCCCAGCACCATCCCACCGGCGAGGGTCGGCCAGATCCGTGCGGCGAGCCAGAGCAGAAACCTGGTCGCCGAACGCTGGTCCGCCACGCCGGGATCGGGGACAGGTAAGGAGCGCATCCAGACGACGCTATGGGACCAATCGCCACGATCGCCATTGGTTTTCACAGTGCATTTGACTCGGAGTAGCCGGAGTAGCACTTCCCGTGATAGTCCTGTCCTCGCCGTACGCCACAGCCGGCACTCGGTCTGATAGCGGCCGGATGTGATCACCGTCGATGACCGGGTCACTCCTCTTTGCGCTGCTGGACGTCCGCAGCCGCACTGCGCAGCCAGGCCACCGCCTCACCTGCCCCTGGGCAGCGCGCCGTCGACACGGCCTCGGCGAGCAGAAGCAGTTGTTCCGGCGGGAGTTCCATCGCCTCGCCGCTGAGGAACCGTAGTCGCACAGCCGCGCGATCGTCAGACACCAGTAGTGCGGTTACCGGCGGAGCCTTCGCGACCACATCGCTGGCGGGTACCGGGCTGACCTCGCGACGCTGAAGTTGGCGCATCTCGATCGATCGAGCGTCGGCAAGGTCGACCGTACGGGTGCGCAGCCCCCGTACGGTGAGCCGAGTTCCCTGCAACCAGGCAGCCGCCCGGACGATGAACGTAGTCAGCAACACCGTCCCAAGCAGCGTCAGTCCGGCCGCAACTCCGGCCAGCGCCAACGGCAGCAGGCCCCACTCGCTGCCGTCGTCCGCAGGGAAGATCCACAGCGGCAGCTTTCCCAGCCCGAATCCGAGCCCCCCAGCGGCGATCGCGACCACACCACCGAGCAGGAGGGCTTTGACCACCCGGCCCGCCCTGGCTCCATGGAACCCAACCGACAAGCGACACCTGCTTGTCTCAGCCTGTATCGACACATGATCGCAGAGGAACGATTGGTGCGCTCTGTCTGTACGCGAGGCAGTCAGTCTGTGCGTACGGACCAGTTACCCGGGGTTTCCATCGTTGGCCACCCGAAGGTGCCGCCGGGCTGCTCGACCATTCCGGTGTTGTCATTCAACACCTGCGCCAGCGAGGTCATGGTGTTGTCGAACCTCTCGGTGTAGTCCACGAGCGCCACGAGCGCTGCCACGACGAGTCCACCTACAGCAACGACGGTACCGCCTGCCATTGGCGGCGCGGCAGGAGCGCCGATCACCGTTGCAGTGGCTCCGGCCGCAGAGACCATGCCAATTACAAAGGTTGCCACCGCAGCGGCGATGGCTACCCAGAAGGCAACGAGGCCCCAGGCGAGATCGTCCAACGCACTTTGGATCTTCTCGGTGGCTGGGCCGATGGTCTTCAGAGCGTCGGCCTGCGCGAGGGCCGCATCTCGGTACGAGTCAGCGGCGGTACCACCCCAGCGGCCGTCAGCGTCCAGCTCATTCGGGGATACCTTTTGCTGCAGACCACTCACGGGCGCGCCGATCCGGACGTTCCAGTACTCCCCGATGCGCCACAGCGCCGGAGGGAAGCCGGGCTCCTCAACGAGTCGCTGGAGTTCGTCGAATAGGCGGTCCTTCAGCTCAAGAAACCGTTGCCACTCCCTCTCGATAGCCTCCGTCCCGATGCCCAGAGGTAGCCATCGCATCGCGGCGGTTAGTCCGTCCGCCAGCTCCACAGTCAATTGCTGGACTCGTTCCAGCCCTTCGCTGACGTTTTGCTGCGATTGCTCGGCGACCTGCTCCAGCCAACTCGCTCCCGCCGCCGTCATTGCTGATCGCCTGCCCTCTCCATACGGACCGATGCCCCCGAATCGGCTCGATCGTAGTTGTCCAGCACAGCTCGAAGCTTTGTCGCCATCACCGTCATTGTGACCGCGCCCTCGTTCAACACCCGGACGAAGAAGTCCTGTGCCTCGGTATAACGCTGCCCGACGCCCTGCCTGTTCGGTAGGTATCCAAAATGGAACCCCGTGAGGGTCAGCGATGCAGCCTCATGCGCGGCCTTGGTCATAACTTCGGCGGCCTCATACCATGTCGCCGCGTCACTCATGAGCGCCTCGCGCGCCATCTTGATCGTTTCCGCATCTGGCTGGGTCAACTCAGAATCCCCTCTCGACCCTTAGCAAGCGACCGCTCTGGTCACTGCCGGATGATCAACGCGCCATCCCCAAGCGACGCAGCAAGGCCGCCGGATCCGCAGTAAGCTCGCGCAATTCCACGATGGCCGGCAGACCGGCAAGGCTTGCAGCCTCGTCCTCCGTTTCCTGGTCGTACGCGTCCTGGCACGCGGCGAGCACCTCGCTGCCGACAGCCGACCCACTGGGCTGCTCCCGTAGCCACCGTTGGCTAATTTCAACCTCGGCGATTTGGCCACGCTTCACTGCAACGGTCGCCCGATTATCTCGGCCTCGGCCTACCACCTGCTGGCCGCCCCGGGCTTCCAATCGATGGCGATAGCCGTCCACCTCTGACAGCGCCGCCCTCGTGACCTCGGACGTCCGCAGCAACACCTCGGCCCGACTCTCTCTGCTAGCAGACTCCGCGGAGCGAAGATGGTTCGATCCGTCATTGCCTCGCTGCTGGTCCATCGAACTCTGCCAATCTGTCGGCGGATCCCCGCCCTCACGCTCGGCGACGCGCTCCGACCAAATTTTAAGTCGATCGGCAGCAGCCTGATTCGCGGCATCGAGAACAGCTACCGACAACTGCTCTGGTCCGATCTCCTGCCACCACATGCGACCGATGTCGACCTGCCGCACCTGCCCAGCATCGTCCAATTCAACCCGCACGGATCCGGATCCATCCGTGCCGACACCGGTCACGCCTGACTGGTCCATCTGCCAAGCGAGTCGCTCGGCGGCCTTCTGAAGCAAGATGAGGCCGCGTTCGATGTCCACAAGTCCCCCATGAAGTCTGGTCTGCGGTACCGATAAACAGAGGATTTCAACGAGGCCATGCCGCCATCGCTCGAAGCCAGGCAATGGTCTCCGCCCCGCCCGGACAGCGCGCAACCGACAGCGCGTTGGCCAGTAGGGACAGCTGCTCCGGGGGCAGCAGCACCCGATCACGACTTGCCAAGCGAAGCCGTACCTGGGGGCCATCGGAGGTCACGACGAGCAATGGAACCGCCGGAGATGGTCCCGCCGCACCCGCTGACGCCGGAACAGCCAGCTGCTCGGCGGTTGATTGGAGCAAGACCGACCGGGCAGCAGCAAGGTCCACCGTATGGACCCGCCGATCCCGGATGATCAGCCGGGTACCTTCCAGCCAGGCCGCCTGGAACAAGCTTCGGATCCGCCGTGGAATCCAGAACCCCATCAGCCCGGCAAGGACCCAAGCCAGCACAATCGACAGGAACAAAGGCGCTCCCCCCGAAGCAGAGTCCCCTCCCATCACCTGCACCGCCAACTTTCCGAGGGCTCGCCCACCCCAGACGGCGGCAACCACGACCAACCCGGCGCCCAGCAGCACGATCACCACTCTGCCGGCGAAGCCCCTCTGGTATCCGACCGATAATCGATATCGATGCCCTGCTGTCTGCACCGGGCCATGATGGCAGACCGGGGCGACACGTGGGGTGGTCATGATTACGACAGAGGGTCAAATTTTCGAAGGTTAACCTGCCTGGCGGGACAGCACACCTGCCGCTGTGCCCCGAAGCCAGTGCACCACCTCGGCCGCGCCCGGGCAGCGTGCGGCCGACAACGCGTCGGCAATCGCCAGCAATTGGTGCGCGGGTAACTGCACCCGCTCGCGGCTGGCCAGCCGGAGCCGTACGGTTCCACTCTCAGCAGTCACGACCAGCACGGCCACCGACGCCCCCGGACCCGTCAGCACTCCGACAGGTGCCGGCGCACGCAGTCTCTCGGTGGTCGGTTGCAGCCCCACCAGCCTGGCTGCCGCCAGGTCAACGGTGCGTCGTCGGAGCCTCCGCACAGTCAGCCAGGTGCCATCCAGCCAGGCAGCCTGCCGCATGGCTGCGGCGAACGCCAGCACCATGTAGAGCGTTGCTGATAGCAGTCCCAACGCCGCGCCGACGAACGGCAGGTAGGCGAACACCGCTGGAGCTGCTGGAGCGGCCGCGACGGCGTACAGCGCCAGCATCCCGAGGGCGTATCCCCCACACATGGCGCCTACCAGGAGGAAAAGGCCAATGAACAGCAGGCCGACCAGCCGAGCCGTAAGGCTGGTCTCGAATCCGACTGACAGGTGATATCGACGCATCCCACTTTGCACCCGGCCATGATGGCAGACCGGGCCGACACGTAGGGTGGTCGAGGATGCGACAGAGGGTCAGCGGTCGACCTGGGTGAAGTCCCATACGTGCGGGGTCCGGGCGAGCATCCGGGCCGGCGGATCGGGCAAGGAGACCGGGTCGCCACGCCACTTGGAGATGACCACGAGCCGGTTGTCGGTCGAGGAGAAGACCTCGCTGGAGATGTGCAGCGGATTGTGCTCCAGATCGGGCAGTGCCGTGTCACAGACCCACGAGATGAGGTCGGCGAACCCGGCCCGCTCGGCGCGTACTTCCCACATCCGTACGATCACGTCGGTCACCACTCCTCCCGCCGCCCCCGATGCCGCCGGAACACTACACGCTGACGATCGTGAGCGGCATCGCGGAATCGGCGGGCAGGTCCAGCCGACTCGGTGCCACTCCGGCGGCGACCAGGTGCGAGCCGAGTGCGGCGACCATCGCCCCGTTGTCAGTGCAGAGTTTCGGACGGGGCACCCGGACCCGGATGCCGTACTTCGCCGCCCGCTGCTCGGCCAGCACCCGTAGGCGGGAGTTCGCCGCCACGCCGCCGCCGAGTACCAGCGTATCGACGCCACGGTCCCGGCAGGCCGCGATGGCCTTGCTGGTCAGCACGTCGCAGACCGCCTCCTGGAACGACGCGGCCACGTCCGGCACCGGCACCGGTTCGCCGGCGCGTTGCTTCGCCTCCACCCACCTCGCCACCGCAGTTTTGAGACCGGAGAAGGAGAAGTCGAACCGGTGCGCGGCGAGGTCCTTCGGCGCGGTCAGGCCGCGCGGGAACGGGATGGCGTCCGCCGTACCGGCCCGCGCCTCCCGGTCGATCGGCGGCCCGCCCGGGAAGGGCAGCCCGAGCAGCCGGGCCACCTTGTCGAACGCCTCGCCGGCCGCGTCGTCGATGGTGGCACCCAGCGGGGTGACCCCGGTGGCGAGATTGTCCACCAGCAGCAGCGAGGAGTGCCCGCCGGAGACCAGCAGCGCGATCGCCGGCTCGGGCAGCGGCCCGTGCTCCAGGGTGTCCACCGCGACGTGCGCGGCGAGATGGTTCACTCCGTAGACCGGCTTGTCGGCGGCCAGCGCGTACCCCTTGGCGGCGGCCACTCCGACCAGCAGCGCGCCGGCCAGGCCGGGGCCGGCGGTCACCGCGATCGCGTCGATGTCGGCCAGGGTCACCCCCGCGTCGTCGAGCGCGCGGCGCATGGTCGGCACGATGGCTTCCAGGTGGGCCCGGCTGGCCACCTCCGGCACCACCCCGCCGAACCGGGCGTGTTCCTCCACACTGGACGCGATGGCGTCGGCGAGCAGGGTGTGTCCCCGGACGATCCCGACACCGGTCTCGTCGCAGGACGTCTCGATCCCGAGGATCAGCGGTTCGTCAGCCATCTCTCGCCTGCTCGCTCTCTCTCGCCAGCTCCACGTCGGCCTGCATCACCAGCGCGTCGGTGTTGCTCGGTTGGTAGTAGCCCCGGCGTACGCCGATCGGCTCGAAGCCGTACGCGGCGTAGAGGCGCTGGGCCGGAGCGTTGTCGACCGCCACCTCCAGCAGGACGTTCCGGACCTTGCGTCGGGTAGCCTCGGCCAGCAACGCGGTCAGCAGCGTCCGGCCGATCCCGGCGCGCTGGGCGTCGCGACGTACCGCCACGTTCTGCACCCAGGCCTCGTCCGGCGGCGCGACGGCGAGTCCCGCGTACCCGATCAGCGCGTCGGTGGAGTCCAGCGCCGCCAGGTAGTAGTGCCCGTTCGCCAGCTCGCTCCAGAACATCCCGGCCGACCACCGCTCGGCGCCGAACAGGTCCTCCTCGATCGGCAGCGCCTCGGAGATGTGCCACCAGCGGAACGGACTCAGCCTGGTCACTTCAGACGTGTCCTCACTGCAGGACCGGCTTTCGACCGGCCGCCGCCACGGCGTCGGGCCGACGCAGGTAGAGCGGCGTCAGGTGGTCACCGGGGGCGCCGTCCCGGACCCGGTCGGCCGCCAGCTCCGCCAGGGCGTACGGCGGGGGGTAGTCCAGCCCGGCCCGTGGCGGCAGTCCGAGGATGTCGGCGTACCGCTGCGCCCCCTCGCCCACCGCGACCCGGACGGCCAGCTCCCGAGCCCGTTGCGCGACGGCCGCCGGGGCGTCGACCGACGGGCCGACCAACCGCTCCCCGGTCAGGTCGTAGACCGCCCAGTAGATCTCCCGACGCCGGGCGTCGGTCGCCACCAGCACCGGCCCGATCTCCGGCGCCGCGTCCGAGCGCGGATGGGTGGCGGCGTGCCCGATGGCGTCCAGCGAGCCGACGCCGTACGTCGGAATGCCCAGCACCTGTCCCATGCTCGCCGCGGTGACCAGGCCGACCCGCAGCCCGGTGAAGGGTCCGGGTCCGAGCCCGACGACGACGGCGGTCAGGTCGGCCGGTCGGGCCCCGGCCTCGGCGAGCACCTCGGCGACCTGGGGTGCGAGCAGTTCGCCGTGGGCCCGCGCGTCGACGACGCTGCGCTGGGCGCGCGGCAGGACGGCGTCGGCGGTGATCTCCGCCAGGGCCGCGGTCACCGCCGGGGTCGACGAGTCCAGCACGAGTACGAGCACATAGGCACCCTAACCGGGCGACTGCCAACGCCCGGCACGACCCGGCTCGGCGTGACCCGGGCCCCCCGGTCCCCCGGCTGCGATGAACGTGGCCTGACCTGGCCACCGGCCCGTATTTATCTGGTCCTCACCACGATGGCGTCAGCGGCGGTGGCCCAGTGAGAAAAGATATGCTTTGCGGGGCATATATTCCACCGAGTCATCTTCATGACTCGGTGGCATCGCACCGGTCGGACCGGCCTGACCCGACATGCGGCAAATCGGATCGCGCCGCTGGCAGCACCATGCGATCGTGGCCGGATGCCCCAACCGATCTTGCGCACCGACCGTCTGCTGCTGGTCCCACTTGCCGACGGACACCTCGAGCTGGAAGTTCAGCTCGACTCCGATCCGGAGGTGCTTCGTTACATCAGCGGCAGGGCGCGATCCAGGGACGAAGTGGTCAAATCCCATTCGCGGAGGATGGCCCTGGCACGCAAGGTCGACGGCCTGGGCTTTTGGATGGCGTTCGGGTCTGATGGCGGCGCACGTGGCTCGACGCCGCCGGCACGTGAGGACGACGGCGATTTCATCGGGCTTCTGATGCTCCCACCGGCGCACGGCCCCGACCAGCCTGACGACCCCACCGTCACAGACCTGGGCTACCGCCTCGTCCGTCGGTACTGGCGGAAGGGCCTGGCCAGCGAGGCATCCAGTGCCCTGCTGCGGCATGCCTTCGACACCGTCGGGCAGAACCGGGTCATCGCGCAGACCATGGCGGTGAACACCGGGTCCCGCGGCGTGATGGAGGCCATCGGCATGCGGTACGTACGCACATATTTCCCTCCCTTCGATGATCCGCTGCCGGGAGCGGAGCTGGGCGAGGTCGAATACGAGATGACCCGCGAGATGTGGGCGTTGCCGCTCGCGCCGGCGGCGCAACCGGTCGGCAGTTGCCGGCTCGGACACCTCGACCAGCGCGAGCGGGAATCGGGGACGGACTCAGCCGGCTGACAGGTCCCAGTCGACGGTGGGCCGGCCGGTGTCGGCGAGCGCCTTGTTGCAGGCGCTGAAGGGGCGGCTGCCGAGGAAGCCACGCGGATTCATCGGGCTCGGGTGGCCGGCCTCCAGCACCACGTGCGCCGGATTCGTCACCAACGCGGCCTTCTTGCGGGCGTACCCGCCCCAGAGCAGGAAGACCACCCGCTCGGGTCGGGCGTCCAGTGCCTTGATCGTCGCGTCGGTGAAGGCCTCCCAGCCCTTGTTGGCGTGCGAGTTGGGGGTGGCCTGCCGGACGGTCAGCACCGCGTTCAGCAACAGCACACCCTGGTTCGCCCAGCGGGTCAGGTTGCCCTTGCGCGACACCGGTACGCCCAGGTCCTCGGCCAGCTCCTTGTAGACGTTACGCAGCGACGGCGGTACGGAGACGCCGTCCCGGACGCTGAAGCTGAGCCCGTGCGCCTGCCCCGCCTTGTGGTAGGGATCCTGACCGAGGATCAGCACCCGGGTGTCCTCGGGCGCGCACAGCCGGTAGGCCGAGAACAGGTCCTCCACCGGCGGGAAGACGGTCTGCGTCGCGTACTCCCCGGCGACGAACTCGCCCAGCGCCGCCGTGCCGGCCGGGTCGAGGTGCGGCTCCAGCGCCGCCTGCCAGGCCGGGGGCAGCAGGGCCGGAAGATCCAAAGTCATCGGTAACCTCTCGGATTCCACGATCGTTTCCCGCACTCTAGAAGCCCGGTACGACACGGCAGGAGTCCGGTACGGCGACACGGCAGATGACCGCTACGACGGCACGACAGATGACCGTTACGACGGCCCGGCCGAAGTCCGGTCAGCGCAGTCCGGTGAGCCGGTCGGCCCAGTCGCCACCGACCGGAACCAGCTCGATCGTCCGGGTGTCGTCGTCATGCCGGTCGATGCACACCCGCAGGTGGGCGTCGACCAGGTGCTCGACCATGCCCTCGCCCCACTCGACCACGGTGACGGCGTCGTCGACCGAGGCGTCCAGATCGAGATCGTCGATCTCGGCCCGGGGATCGACGGCGTCCCCCAGCCGGTACGCGTCGGCGTGCACCAGCGCCACCCGGCCGCCCCGGGCCGGATCGGGCCGGTGCACCCGGGCGATCACGAACGTCGGCGAGGTGATGTCGCCCAGCACCCGCAGGCCGGCCGCGATCCCCTGCACCAGGGCGGTCTTGCCGGCGCCCAGCGGTCCGGTGAGCACCAGCAGGTCCCCGGGATGCAGCAGCCCGCCGAGCCGGCGGCCGAAGTCCCGGGTGTCGGCCACGGTCGGCAGCTCGCGGACCAGGTCCGTTCCGCGCACCGTGTCACTCATCCGAGGCACCCCGATCCTTCTTCCATCCGGGCAGCCGGTCGAGGAAGTCCAGCAGCGCCTCGTTGACCTCGTCGGCGTGCTCCAGCATCACCACGTGCCCGCTGTCCGGGATCTTGACGTACTCGGCCTCCGGAAGCCAGCGGACGATCTCCTCGGAGTGGGTTACCGGTGTGATCATGTCGCGTTCGCCGACCATGACCAGGGTGGGCGTGTTCCGCAGTGCGGCCAGGGCCGGATAGCGGGCGTGCGTGTAGATCGTCCGCAGGTAACGTGCCACGGTCTCGGTCGAGGTACGCGAGTTCATCTTCTCCACGTAGGAGACCAGGGCCGGGCTGGGTGTGGAGGTGCCGAAGCCGTACCGCCGGGTGAGCAGCCAGGCGAGGTTCGCCGAGGCCCGTCGGGCCCGGTCGATCACCGTGCCGGTGAGCCGGGTGGCGTTGTCGACCACGGGCAGCAGCGGCGTACCGGCTTTGGCGATGATCGCCGGCAGGCCGAACTTGGTCTCCGCGACCAGACCGCCCGAGGTGGCCATCAGCACGGTTCCGACCACCCGCTTGTCGTACAGCTCCGGATACCGCTCGGCGAACGCCATGATCGTCATCCCGCCCATGGAGTGCCCGATCAGCACCAGCGGTCCGGTCGGTGCCGTCCGGTCGATCACCGAACGGAGCGTGTCGCCGAGCGCCCGGAGCTGGTACTCGCCCGACTCCAGCCGGCCGGACCGACCGTGTCCGGGCTGGTCGTAGAAGACCATCCGGTCCTCGCCCCGCTCGGTGAGCACCCTGCGCTGGAAGTGGAACGTGCCCATGTCGAGGCAGAAGCCGTGCACGAAGACCAGCGTCGGCCGGTCCGGCCCGGACACCGGCCCGACCAGCTCCACGTGGATGTCGGTGCCGTCCGGCGTCTCGATCTCGTACGACTCGTCGTACGGCAGCGCGCCGAACGCCTCGGTCGCGTACCGGTCGCCGGGTGCCGACTTGGAGCGGCGTACCACGGCCCGTTCGGCGGCGACCCCGGCCGCGATCCCGGCCGCCGCGACCCCCGCCGCCGCGCCGAGGATGCCGGCGACCCGGAACAGCCCCGTCCGGGTCGCCGTGCGCCGGGTGGGCTGCCGCTGTGCCGGTATCCGGGGTGCCGGTAACTTCCGGTTTCTGGGCCGACCGGTCATCGGGACTCCTGCCCGTCGTACACCCGGGGCACCCGGACCCCGCCGAACCTGGTGACGATCTCGTAGTTGATGGTGCCGATCGCCTCGGCCCAGTCGTCGGCGGTCGGTTCCCCGTTCGCGCCGCTGCCGAAGAGCGTCGCCACGTCTCCCGGGGCCACCGGGTCGTCGCCGCAGTCGAGCACGATCTGGTCCATGCAGACCCGGCCGGCGACCGTGCGTACCCGGCCGGCGAGCTGGACCGGGCCGACGTTGGAGGCGTGCCGGGGCACCCCGTCGGCATAACCCAGCGGTACGACGGCAAGCGTCGTCTCCCGCTCCGTGTGGTACGTGTGCCCGTAGGAGACACCCGTGCCGGCCGGCACCCGCTTGGTCAGCGTCACCCGGGCCCGGGCCGTCATCGCGGGGCGCAGCCCGAACTGTTCGCCCGGCACCGGGGACAGCCCGTAGAGCGCGATCCCCGGCCGGACCAGGTCGAAGTGGGTGTCGGGGCGGGTCAGCGTCGCCGCCGAGTTCGCCAGGTGTCGGTACCGGGGCCGCAGTCCGGCCCGCTCGGCCAGGGCGAGCCCCTCGTGGAAGACCGCCAGCTGCCGGTCGATGGTGGCGTGGCCGGGCGCGTCCGCGTACACCAGGTGGCTCCACACCCCGACCACCTCGACCACACCGTCGGCCTGTGCCTTCGCGGCGGCGTCGAGCAGCTCGGGCCAGTCGTCGAGGGTCGCGCCGCCCCGGGACAGGCCGGTATCGATCTTGAGGTGCGTCCGGGCCGGCCGACCGGCCCGCTCGGCGGCGGCGGTCAGCTCGGCGAGCTGGCCGAGGCTCGCCGCCGCCAGGTCCACCCCGGCCGCCACCCCGTCGTGCAGCGGCAGCCCGGGGGCGAGCAGCCAGGCCAGCACCGGCGCGGTGATGCCCTCCCGGCGCAGCGTCAACGCCTCGTCGAGGGTGCACACGCCGAGCCAGTCCGCGCCGGCATCGAGCGCGGCCCGGGCGGCGGGCAGCATGCCGTGGCCGTACCCGTCGCCCTTCACCACCGCCATCAGCTCGGCGGTCGTCCTGGCCCGGAGCCGGGACACGTTGTCGCGGATCGCGTCAAGGTCGACGCGTACCTCGGCCTGCCACATGCGCTCCAGCCTACTGTCCGGTAGATCGATTCGGTTCCGGTTGGTTCCGGGTAGCGGCTCACCGGGGCAGCGCGGCGACCACCGGGCGCAGCGCGGCGGCCACGTCGGCGGCGGTCACCGGGCCGTGCCGGGCCGCCTCCCGCCCGGCCAGCCCGTGCAGGTACGCGGCGGTGATCGCCGCCCGGTCGGCGCGCAGGCCACCGGCGAGCAGGGAGCCGAGCAACCCGGCCAGCACGTCTCCGGTGCCGCCGGTGGCCAGTGCAGGGGTGCCGGTCGGGTTCGCCACCGCCCGCCCGTCCGGGGTGGCGATCACGGTCCGGTCCCCCTTGAGCAGGACCACCGCGTTCATCCAGGCGGCCAGCCGCAGCGCCGCCCCGACCCGGTCGGCACCGGGTGGCTCGCCACAGAGCCGGGCGTACTCCCGGTCGTGCGGGGTCACCACGATCGGCGCGTCCCGGTCCCGCAGCCGGTCGGCCATCGACCCGTCCACCAGCAGGGTGAGCGCGTCCGCGTCCAGCACCACCGGGACCGGCGCGGCGAGTACGCAGCGCAGTTCAGTGGCGGCGGAGTCGCCGGTGCCCAATCCCGAACCGCAGACCCAGGCCTGCACCCGGCCCGCCTCGGTGACCCGTTCGGTGGCGATCACCGACGGGTACCTGCGCAGCACCTCGACCTTGGCGCCGCCCGCGTACCGGACCATGCCGGTCGGGCCGGCGACCGCGCCGCCGACCGACAACACCCCCGCACCCGGGTACGTCGCCGAACCGGTGGCCAGACCCACCACGCCCCGGCTGTACTTCTCCTCCTCGGGCCCGAGCCGGGGCCACCAGCGGCGTACGTCCGACGCCTCGCTGACCCGTACCGCCGGATCGGCGCGCAGCCACGGCTCCAGCCCGATGTCGACCAGTTCGACCCGGCCGGCGCGGGCGGCGGCCGGCCCGACCACCAGCGCCGGCTTCAGGCAGCCGAAGGTGACGGTCAGGTCGGCCGTCACCGTGCTCGGCCCGCCGACCGACCGGGGTACGTCACCGGTGTCCACCTCGACCCCGCTCGGTACGTCGACCGCGACCACCGGCGGTCGCTCCCCGGACCGGGTACGCAGCTCGGACAGCGCCGCCACCAGCCGGGCCGCCGGTTCACGCAGCCCGCCGGAGCCACCGATCCCGACGATGCCGTCCAGCACCACGTCGGCCCGGTCCGGCAGTTCCGCCACGACCCGCCCGCCGGCCGAGCGCAGCGCGGCCAGCCCCTCGGGGTGCACCTGGTCCGGTGTCAGCAGCAGGGCGGTGACGGCGGCACCCCGACCGGCCAGCCGGACACCGGCGTAGAGCGTGTCGCCGCCGTTGTTGCCGGCGCCGACGAGCAGCAGCACCCGGGCGCCGTAGACGCCGCCCCGGTCGGCGAGCAGCCGCGCGCAGTGCCCGGCCAGTCCACCGGCCGCCCGCTGCATCAGGGTGCCCGACGGGAGCGTCGCCAGCAGTCCGTCCTCGGCCGCCCGTACGTCGGCGACCCGCCACGCGGACCTCATCGCCGCGCCACCCCTTCGCTCATCGCCACGCCACCACTGTCATTGCTCGGCCACCACCATCGCCGACGCGATGCCGCCGTCGTGGGACAGCGACAGGTGCCAGCGTTGCACGCCGCGCTCGGTGGCGGCGGCGGCGACCGTACCGGAGACCGTCAACCACGGCCGGCCGTCGGGATCGGAGACGACCTCGCAGTCGTGCCAGCGCAGGCCGGCCGGCGCACCGAGGGCCTTGGCCACCGCCTCCTTCGCGGCGAACCGGGCGGCGAGCGACTCGGGCGAGCGGGGATTGCCGGATACCGTACAGCGCTCTGCCTCGGTGAACAGCCGATCGGCCAGCAACGGTGTGCGCGCGAGCGCCCGGGCGAACCGATCGACCAGTACCACGTCGATCCCGACTGCGACGATCACCGCCTCACCCTACCGGCGGCGCGGGAACTCACTCCACCGTCACCGACTTGGCCAGGTTGCGCGGCTGGTCGACGTCGTGCCCCCGGGCGGCGGCGATCTCGCAGGCGAGCACCTGCAACGGAACCGTGGTCAGCAGCGGCGCCAACAGGGTCGGCGTACGCGGCACGTAGATCAGGTGGTCGGCGTACGGCGTCACCGCCGTGTCGCCCTCCTCGGCGATCACGATGGTCCGGGCGCCCCGGGCCCGGATCTCCTGGATGTTCGACACGATCTTGTCGTGCAGCATTCCCCGGCCGGCCGGGGAGGGCACCACGCAGACCACCGGGGTGCCCTGGTCGATCAGCGCGATCGGCCCGTGCTTCAACTCGCCCGCCGCGAACCCCTCGGCGTGCATGTAGGCCAGCTCCTTGAGCTTGAGCGCGCCCTCCAGGGCGACCGGGAAGCCCACGTGCCGGCCGATGAAGAGCACCGTCGGCGCCGTCTTGATATCCCGGGCCAGTTCCCGGACCGGCTCGATGCCGGCGAGCAGTTCCCGCAGCTTGTCGGGCATCTCCTGGAGCTGGGCGACCACCGCGGCCACCTCGTCGGCGTACTTGATGCCGCGCACCTGGGCCAGGTGCAGGCCGATCAGGTAGCAGGCCACCAACTGGGTGAGGAACGCCTTGGTCGAGGCGACCGCGACCTCCGGCCCGCCGTGGGTGTAGAGCACCGCGTCGGACTCGCGCGGGATGGTGGAGCCGTTGGTGTTGCAGATCGCCAGCACCCGGGCCTTCTGCTCCTTCGCGTGCCGCAGCGCCATCAGGGTGTCCATGGTCTCGCCCGACTGGGAGATCGCCACCACCAGCGTCGACCGGTCGAGGACCGGGTCGCGGTAGCGGAACTCACTGGCCAGCTCGACCTCGCAGGGGATCCGGGTCCAGTGCTCGATGGCGTACTTCGCCACCATCCCGGCGTGGTACGCGGTGCCGCAGGCGACGATGAAGATCTTGTCGACGTCGCGCAGGTCCTGGTCGGTCAGGCGGACCTCGTCGAGGGCGATCTCGCCGTTCTCGGTGAGCCGGCCGAGCAGGGTGTCGGCGATCGCCTGCGGCTGCTCGGCGATCTCCTTCAGCATGAAGTAGTCGTAGCCGCCCTTCTCTGCGGCGGAGGCGTCCCAGTCGATGTGGAAGTCCTTGCCGCTCGCCGGCGCCCCGGTGAAGTCGGTGATCTCGATGTCGTCCGCGGTGATCAGTACGACCTGGTCCTGGCCCAGCTCGACCGCTTCCCGGGTGTGCTCGATGAACGCGGAGACGTCGCTGGCCAGGTAGTTCTCCCCGACCCCCCGGCCGACCACCAGTGGCGAGTTGCGCCGGGCACCGACCACCGCGCCGGGGATCCCGGCGTCCACGGCGAGCAGGGTGAACGCGCCCTCCAGCCGCTGGCAGACCTGCCGCATGGCGACCGCGAGCAGCCTCGGCCCGTCGGGCTCACCGGCGGTGCGGAGCCGGGCCAGCTCACCGGCGAGCAGGTGCGCGGCGCACTCGGTGTCGGTGTCGCTGGTGAACTCGACGCCCTCGGCCTCCAGCTCGGCCCGGAGCCTCGCGAAGTTCTCGATGATCCCGTTGTGGATCACCGCCACCCGCCCGTCCCGCGCCTTGTGCGGATGGGCGTTGCGGTCGGTGGGCCCGCCGTGGGTCGCCCATCGGGTGTGGCCGATCCCGGTGGTGCCGACCCCGATGCCGGGCGCGGTCGTGCCGTCGCCGCAGGCCGGGTCCGCCGCCGACCGCTCGGCCAACACCTTTTCCAGGTTGGCCAGCTTGCCGGCCTTCTTCTCGGTCAGCAGCTCGCCCTCGCAGACGACCGCCACGCCGGCCGAGTCGTAGCCGCGGTACTCCAGCCGCCGCAACCCGTCCAGCACGATGCCCAGCGCCGGCCTGGCGCCGGCGTAACCCACGATTCCGCACATGGCCCGCAGCCTAACCTAAGTTCGCTCATATCGCGTGCTCGAAACATGGTCGTTCGATCACTCTGTCTGCTCGGTACGGTGATCCGCCGGATCAACCGGACAAGCCGTCGGTTGAACGCCCTGCCTACTCTTCACCGGTACATCGCGACCAGCGGGGACGCGGTACCGTGACTGGCGCATTCGCCGCCATCGCCCCCGGCACCACCTCCGCCGCCGCGCCCCCCGCTGTCCGCCATAACTGGAGCCAGACCCGATGACCGACTCGCCGCCCCCCTCGTCGTACGACCCGAACGATCCCACTTCGGAGTACGAGCCGCCGACGACGAAGTACGGCCCGCCGCAGCCTCCGCCGGCCGCGCCGTCGGAGCCCGAGGAGGATCCGCCGACGGCGAAGTTCGCCCCGCAGCCGTCCACCTACGGACAACCAGCACAACCGGCACAACCGGCGACGTACGGCCAACCGGCGCAGCCGGCCCAGCCGGGCAGCTACGGCCAACCGCCCCAGCCCACCCCGTACGGGCAGCAGCCGACGTCAGGCCCCGGTTGGGGGCAGCCGCAGCAACCCGCCTACGGCCAGCCGCCACAGCAGCCCGGCTACGGCCAGCCCCCGCAGCAGCCCGGCTACGGCCAGCAGCCGCCGTACGGCCAGCCGCCACAGCAGCCCGGGTACGGCCAGCCGCCGCAGCAGCCCTACGGTGCCGGTCAGGCGTACCCGCCGCAGTCCGCTCCTCCGGCCACGCCTTACCCGACCAGCGGGGCGCCGAACCAGCAGGACGGCGGTTACGGGGTCTATCCGCCGCAGTCCGGCCCGCCCGGCCCCGACCCGTACGGCGCCACCCCCGGCTATCCGGGCTACCAGCCGGGGCAGCCGGGCGCTCCCGGTGGGCCGTTCCCGCCGGCACCGCCCAAGAAGAGCAACAAGACGATGATCATCGTAATCGTCGCGGTCGGGGTGGTCCTGGTCCTCGGCGCCTGCGTCGGGCTCTGCCTCGGCCCGTTCGCGGCGATGGACCGGCTCCAGAACAGCGTGGAGGACAGCCAGGGCTTCGACCCGCCGGAGATCACCTCGGTGCCGGAGCCGACCCGGGCGGGCAGCGGCAGCGGCACCTCCGGTAACTCCGGCAGCGGCCAGTCGGTGGTCTACGAGGTGACCGGCAGCGGACGCGCCGCACTGTCGTACACCGACCAGTCCGGCAAGCCCACCCACGCCACCTCGGTCGACCTGCCCTGGCGGAAGGAGGTCAGGATTCCGGCGGACCTGCCCAAGATCGTGACCGCGATCCGGACCGGCGGGGGCTCCGGCGACATCGCCTGCAAGGTCACGGTCGACGGCCAACAGGCCGCCACCAAGACCGGCAGCGGCGATTTCGCGGCCGTCACCTGCTCCGAGTTCAGCACGGGCTGAGCCGGGGCGGAACGCCTAGGGTGACGGGGGTGACGACGACGATGGACCCCGATCCCCTGGTACGCCGGATGCGCCCGTTCGGTACCACCATCTTCGCGGAGATGTCGGCGCTGGCGGTGCGCACCGGTGCGGTCAACCTCGGCCAGGGCTTCCCGGACACCGACGGTCCGGCCGAGATGCTGGCCGCGGCGGTCGACGCGCTGCGCGGCGGTCAGAACCAGTACCCGCCCGGCCCCGGTATCCCCGCCCTGCGCGCGGCGGTCGCCGCCCACCAGCGCCGGTTCTGGGACCTGGAGTACGACCCGGACGGCGAGGTGCTGGTCACGGCCGGGGCGACCGAGGCGATCGCCGCCGCGATCCTCGGACTCTGCGAGCCGGGCGACGAGGTGGTCTGCTTCGAGCCCTACTACGACTCGTACGCGGCGTCGATCGCGCTGGCCGGCGCGGTCCGCCGGCCGGTGACGCTCCGCCCGACCGACAACGGCCGGTACGCGTTCGACCCGGCGGAGCTGCGGGCCGCGTTCGGCCCCCGTACCCGGCTGGTCCTGCTCAACTCGCCGCACAATCCGACCGGCAAGGTCTTCGACGCCGCCGAACTCGCGCTGATCGCCGAACTCTGCCAGGAGTACGACACCTACGCGGTCACCGACGAGGTGTACGAGCACCTGGTCTTCACCGACGCCGACTCCGGGCACGTCCCGCTGGCCGGCCTGCCCGGCATGTGGGAACGCACCCTGCGGGTGTCCTCGGCCGGCAAGACGTTCTCCTGCACCGGCTGGAAGATCGGCTGGGCCAGTGGGCCGGCCCGACTGGTCGCCGCGACGATGCGGGTCAAGCAGTTCCTGACCTTCGTGAACGGGGCGCCGCTGCAACCGGCGGTCGCGGTGGCGCTGGCCCTGCCGGACAGCTACTACGACGGGTACCGGGCCGATCTCCAGACCCGGCGGGACCAGCTCGTCGGCGGGCTGACCGAGGCCGGTTTCGGGGTGCTGTCCCCCGAGGGCACCTACTTCGTCACGGCCGACATCACCGCACTGGGCGGTCGGGACGGCATGGAGTTCTGCCGCGCCCTACCGGAGCGCTGCGGCGTGGTGGCCGTACCCACGCAGGTGTTCTACGACGATGCCGAGGCGGGACGACGGCTGGTCCGGTTCGCGTTCTGCAAGCGCCCGGAGGTCCTGGCCGAGGCCGTCACCCGACTGCGGGCGCTGACCTAGGCCCCGCCACCGGAACCGGCAGCGCCGGCTCAGGCCGGAACGGGACTGGGCGCCGGCTCAGGCCGGAACGGGACTGGCGTTGCGTACCTCGACCGCGATCCGCTCCGCCACGTCCTGGGCCACCCGCACCGTCGGCGCCTCGACCATCACCCGGACCAGCGGTTCGGTGCCGGACGGCCGGAGCAGTACCCGCCCCGTCTCGCCCAGTTCCGCCTCGGCGCGCTCGACCGCACCGAGCACCGCCGGCGCTCCGGCCCCGACGGTACGGTCGGCGACGGGGACGTTGATCAGCACCTGCGGCAGCTTGGTCACCACTGCGGCCAGCTCGGCCAGGCTGCGACCGGTGGCGGCCACCCGGGACATCAGGTGCAGGCCGGTGAGGATCCCGTCGCCGGTCGTGGCGTACGCGGGCAGCACCACGTGCCCGCTCTGCTCGCCGCCGAGCGCGTACCCGGAGGCCCGCAGCTCCTCCAGGACGTACCGGTCGCCGACCTTGGTCTCGATGAGCCGGATGCCCTCGGCCGACATGGCGAGCCGAAGACCCAGGTTGCTCATCACGGTCGCGACCAGGGTGTCCTGGGTCAGGGTCCCGGCGTCCCGCATGGCCAGGGCCAGGATCGCCATGATCTGGTCCCCGTCCACCTCGGTGCCGTCGGCGGCGACCGCGACGCACCGGTCGGCGTCGCCGTCGTGCGCGATGCCCAGGTCCGCACCGTGCTCCAGCACCGCGGCCTGGAGCGCGTCGAGGTGGTTCGACCCGCACTCGTCGTTGATGTTGAGGCCGTCCGGCTCGGCGTGGATCGAGATGACCTCGGCGCCCGCCTCCTGGTACGCGACCGGGGCGACCTCCGCGGCCGCGCCGTTCGCGCAGTCGACGACGATCTTCAACCCGTCGAGCCGGTGCGGAACCGTGCCGACCAGGTGCTGCACGTAGTGTTCGGCGCCGTCGAGCAGGTCGTGGACCCGACCGACCCCGGCACCGGTCGGGCGCTGCCAACCGGCCGCGCCGTTCGCCTCGACGGCGGCCTCGATCCGCATCTCGACCTCGTCGGGCAGCTTGTGACCGCCGGCCGCGAAGAGTTTGATCCCGTTGTCCGGCATCGGGTTGTGCGAGGCGGAGAGCATCACCCCGAAGTCGGCCTTGGCCTCGCCGACCAGGTACGCCACTCCCGGCGTCGGAAGCACCCCGACCCGGATCACGTTGGCGCCCGCGCTGGTCAACCCGGCCACCACCGCAGCCTCCAGCATCTCGCCGCTGGCCCGGGTGTCCCGGCCCACCACGGCGAGCGGCGGATGACTCCGGTCCTGCTCGGCGAGGGTCTGCGCGGCCGCCACCGCGACCGCGAGTGTCAACTCGGGGGTGAGGTCAGCGTTCGCGCGTCCGCGTACACCGTCAGTGCCGAACAGCCGCCCCATGCGCGAAACCTCCGGAGAGCGCACCGATGGAAAACAGAATGGCCGGAGAGCGCCACCGCGTGAGGGGGCGGTTTCCGGCCATTCCAATCAGACGTACAAGATGTGGTCGCTGGTCAGCGCTTGGAGTACTGCGGCGCCTTGCGAGCCTTCTTGAGACCGTACTTCTTGCTTTCAATCTCCCGCGCGTCCCGGGTGAGGAAGCCGGCCTTCTTCAGCGCCGGACGGTCGTCCGGGTCGCTCACGATCAGCGCGCGGGCGATGCCCAGCCGCAGCCCGCCGGCCTGACCGGTGGTGCCGCCGCCGCGCAGGTTGGCGATGATGTCGAACGCCTCGGGCTTCTCGGCGGTCACCAGCGGTTCCTTGATCATCTGCTGGTGCACCTTGCTGGGGAAGTACGCCTCCAGCTCGCGACCGTTGCAGGTGATCTTGCCAGTGCCGGGAACGATCCGGACCCGGACGATGGCCCGCTTGCGGCGGCCAACGGTCTGGATCGCGCGGTCGCCGCGGGGAGCCCGGACCACCGGGGCGGGCGCCGGAGCCTCGGCGGTCTCGATGGTGTCGGTCATGCTGCTTCCTTCGTCCGCGCTCACTGCGCGATCTGCTTGATCTCGAACGGCACCGGCTGCTGCGCGGCGTGCGGGTGCTCGGCACCGGCGTAGACCTTCAGCTTCTTGATCAGCTTACGGCCGAGCTTGTTGTGCGGGAGCATGCCCTTGACGGCCAACTCGATGGCGCGGTCGGGGCGCGAGTTCAGCAGGTCGTCGTAACGAACCTGCTTCAGGCCACCCGGGTAGCCGGAGTGCCGGTAGGCGATCTTGGTCTGGCGCTTGTTGCCGGTCAACGCCACCTTGCCCGCGTTCACGATGACGACGAAGTCACCGGTGTCGACGTGCGGCGCGAAAGTCGGCTTGTGCTTGCCCCGCAGCAGCGTGGCGGCGTGGGTGGCCAGGCGGCCCAGCACGACGTCTGACGCGTCGATGACGTGCCACTGACGCTCGATTTCACCCGGCTTCGGGCTGTACGTACGCACAGGTCTACCTTGTCTCGTCGTCGGTCTGGGGTCGCGCACCGGTCACCAGGCACGCACAAACGACCAAGCGTACCTGAGCGGCACGCCTTCGGCTGTCACGTGAAAAAACTTGGTTGTCACACAACAGCAGGCAACGATACCCGCTCCCCGGCTCCGGGGTCAAAACGGCACTCCCCCACGCTGCCACCAGGCGTTAGCAGGGGACCCTTCTTCTACAGAAAACGATAATAGGGGGCCCTTCCTTACACCCCGGCGAGGCGGTGCTTCGACGGGCGCCGGTAGACCACCCAGGTGACCGTCAGGCAGATGGCGTACCAGGCGATGAAGGCGAGATAGGCGGCGTCGGCGCTCTGGTAGGTCAGGAACGACTGCCGGAAGGCGATGTTGACCAGGACCCCGCCGAACGCGCCGACCGCGCCGGCGATGCCGATCAGGGCTCCGGAGAGCCGCCGGGCCCGCCGCTCCGCGGCCACGGCGTCGAGCTGCCCGGCGCTCACCGCCAGCGTCGCCCTGGCCCGGAAGATCGCCGGGATCATCTTGTACGTCGATCCGTTGCCGATGCCGGAGAAGACGAAGAGCCCGATGAACCCGATCAGGTACAGCGGCAGCGAGTGCTCCCCGGAGGCGAAGTACACCAGCCCGGCGCCGGCCGCCATCGCCGCGAAGTTCACCAGGGTCACCAGGGAGCCGCCGAACCGGTCGGCCAGCCAGCCCCCGACCGGCCGGATCAGCGAGCCGACCAGCGGCCCGAGGAAGGTCAGGTAGGCCGCGTCGATCGGCGTGGCGAACTGCTCCTTGAACTGCACCTGGAGCACCTGGCCGAAGGCGAAGCCGAAGCCGATGAACGAGCCGAAGGTGCCGATGTAGAGCAGGGACATGATCCAGGTGTGCGGCTCACGGGCCGCCTCCCGGATCGCACCCTTGGAGTTCCGGGCGCCCCGGATGTTGTCCATGTACCGGGCCGAGGCGAGCGCGGCGAGCACGATCAACGGAAGGTAGACGGCCGGAACCAGGCGCGGGTACGCCGCACCCGCCGTCGCCAGCACCGCCAGCCCGACGAGCTGCACGGCGGCGACCCCGATGTTGCCGCCACCGGCGTTCAGCCCGAGCGCCCAGCCCTTGAGCCGCTGCGGATAGAAGAGGTTGATGTTCGCCATCGACGAGGCGAAGTTGCCGCCGCCGACCCCGGCGAGGCAGGCGAGCACCATCAACGTGCCGTACGACACCCCGGGCTCGATCAGGATCGCCATCGGGACCGCCGGCAGGAGCAGCAGGAGTGCGCTGACGATGGTCCAGTTCCGCCCGCCGAACCTCGCCACCGCGAGGGTGTACGGCAGCCGCAGCACCGACCCGAGCGCCGTCGGTACGGCGGTCAGCAGGAACTTCCCGGCCGGATCGATGCCGTACTGCGGACCGAGGAAGAGCACCATCACCGACCAGAGGCTCCATACCGAGAAGCCGATGTGTTCGGAGGCGATCGAGACGATCAGGTTGCGCCGGGCGACCGGGGCACCGGTGGTACGCCAGAAGACCGGGTCCTCCGGGCGCCAGTCGTCGAGTTGGTGCCGGCGGGGCGACCCGGCGGCCCTGGTCGGGGCACCGGGGCCGGCGCCGCTGCCGACCGTCACCGGGGCGGCGGCCGTACGGTCGGTGTCGGGGGCGGCCTTCGTGCCGGTGGGGACGGCGGTACTAGTCATGCCGCCCGAAACTAGGGCCGGCGGGTTTCCCGGCCGTTCGCGCTCGGGGTCGGGCCGGCAACGGACGGCGCACGGCGGGGTCCGGCCGGCGGTGAGATGCCGGGGCCGGAGCTACCTCACTCCAGCTCGCGCCGGCCGCCGAAGACGGCGAACCGCCACGACTTGTAGAAGCAGTCGACGCCGACGAAGCCCGACTCGACCAGCCAGCGGCACTGGTCCGGCAGGGGCGCGGGGCGGTCGTGCCGCATCCGTTCCCGGGCACCGGCGATCTCCGCCTCGGTCGCGCCGAGCGCGAGAACCTGGGCGAGCCACATCTCGTCGTACCGGTGGTCCAGGTCGGGTGTGGCCCCGGCCACCTGCTCGGCGTTGACGAACACCCCACCGGGGACCAGTACCTGCCGGATCCGGCGGTAGAGGTCCCGCTTGCCGGCGTCGTCGAGGTGGTGGATGGCCAGGGCGGAGACCACCGCGTCGTACGGGCCGCCGGGCAGCGGCGCGGTCAGGTCGGCGACCACCGTCTCGTGCGGTACGCCGCGTCGGGTCAGCTGCCCCTCGGCGACCGCGAGCATCGCCGGTGCCCCGTCGACCAGGGTGGGGCGGACGCCCGGTACGGCGGCAGCGAGCAGGAGCGACAGCAGTCCCGTACCGGCACCTAGATCAAGTACGCTGGGCGTACGCCCGGACGCCAGCGCCCGGCGCAGCGGCGGAGCGGCCACCTCCACCGCGGTGCCGTAGAAGTCGTCGAAGCACGGCACCAACCTGCGGCGGGACTCGTCGTACGACCCGGCCACGGCTTCGAAGAGCGACACCACCGCCATCGAAGTGCCTCCTGACATACGGAACGTTCTTCTCATTTAACGGCGTTCATCTTAGGCCCGCCGCCCGGGGCCCGCGCCACTCGCCGGGGCCCGGGACGGCCGGCCCGCTGCCCGGAATCCGTGTGAGCGGCTCTTGACAGGCCCGAAACAACCGGGACCCGACCGTGAAACCGGGCGCCGGCACGCTTCGGACATGACAGACGGTGCACGAGCTGCGACGCATTCGGGGGATGTGTCCCAGGACGTGGCCACCCACTGCCCCTACTGTGCGTTGCAGTGCGGCATGACGCTGCGGCCCACGGCCGGCCGGGTGGAGGTGCTGCCCCGGCAGTTCCCGACCAACCGTGGCGGCCTCTGCCAGAAGGGCTGGACCGCCGCCGAACTGCTCGACCATCCGGACCGGCTGACCACTCCACTGGTCCGGGACCGGCCGGGCGCGGAGCTTCGACCGGCGACCTGGCCGGAGGCGCTGGACCGGGTGGTGACCGGAATCCGCCGGATCCAGGCCGGGCACGGCCGGGACGCGGTCGCCGTCTTCGGCGGCGGCGGGCTGACCAACGAGAAGGCGTACGCGCTGGGCAAGTTCGCCCGGGTCGCGCTCGGCACCCGCAACATCGACTACAACGGCCGGTTCTGCATGTCGTCGGCCGCCGCCGCCGGGATCCGGGCCTTCGGGATCGACCGGGGACTGCCGTTCCCCCTCGCCGACCTCGGCACCGCCGACACTCTCCTGCTGGTCGGCGCGAACGTCGCCGAGACCATGCCGCCGCTGGTCCGCTACCTGATCGAACAGCGGGAGCGCGGCGGCACCCTGATCGTGATCGACCCCCGGGCCACCGCGACCGCCCGGCAGGCCACCCTGCACCTGCAACCCACCCCCGGGACCGACCTGGCCGTGGCCAACGCCCTGCTGCACGTCGCCCTGGCCGAGGGGTGGGTCGACAAGCGCTACGTGGACGCCCGTACCGCCGGCTTCGAGCCGGTGCGCCGGGTGGCCGCGAGCTACTGGCCGGCCCGGGTCGAGCAGCTGTCCGGAGTGCCGGTGGCCGACCTGGAGGCGGCGGCGCGGGCACTCGGCACCGCCGACCGGGCGATCATCCTCACCGCGCGCGGCGCCGAGCAGCACGCCAAGGGCGTGGACACGGTGACCGCCTTCATCAACCTCGCCCTCGCGCTCGGCCTGCCCGGACGCCCCGGTTCCGGGTACGGCTGCCTCACCGGGCAGGGCAACGGCCAGGGTGGACGCGAGCACGGGCAGAAGGCCGACCAGCTCCCCGGCTACCGGCGCATCGACGATCCGGCCGCCCGCGCACACGTCGCCGGGGTCTGGGGCGTACGCCCGGAGGAGCTGCCCGGCCCGGGGATCTCGGCGTACGAGCTGCTGACCGCGCTCGGCACCCCGGACGGCCCGAAGGCGCTGCTCGTCTTCGGCTCGAACCCGGTGGTCTCGGCTCCCCGGGCGAACCAGGTCGAGAGCCGCCTGCGCGACCTCGACCTGCTGATCGTCGCCGACTTCGTCCGGTCCGAGACGGCGGCGATCGCCGACGTGGTGCTGCCGACGGCACAGTGGGCCGAAGAGGACGGCACGATGACCAATCTGGAGGGCCGGGTGCTGCGGCGTCGCGCCCTCCGTCCACCCCCGCCCGGGGTACGGACCGACCTGGCGGTGCTCGCCGAACTGGCCGGCCGGCTGGGCGAGCAGGGCGGCAGTGCTGGCGGAGTCGGCGACGGCGGCCCGGCCGAGCGGGGCGCGGCACCCGGCACCGGTCCCGTACCCGGGCCCCGGTTTCCGACCGACCCCGGGGTCGTCTTCGAGGAGCTGCGCCGGGCCTCGGCCGGTGGGATCGCCGACTACGCGGGCATCAGCTGGGAGCGGATCGATGCCGAGGACGGGGTCTTCTGGCCCTGCCCCACCGAGGACGGGGCGGGGACCCCGCGACTGTTCGCCGACCGGTTCTCCACCCCGGACGGACGGGCCCGGTTTCTGCCGGTGGAGCACCGCGCGGTCGCCGAGGAGGTCTGCCCGGACTATCCGGTCTACCTCACCACCGGGCGGGTGCTGGCGCAGTACCAGTCCGGAGCGCAGACCCGGCGGATCGCACCGCTGCACCGGGCCGCGCCCGGTGCCTTTCTGGAGCTGCACCCCGACCTGGCGGCCCGGCTCGGGGTCCAGGACGGCGACGAGGTTTTCGTGACCAGCCGTCGGGGCGAGATGCGGGCACCGGCCCGGATCACCCCGACGATCCGGCCGGACACGGTCTTCGCCCCCTTCCACTGGGCGGGTCCGGCCCGGATCAACTCCGTCACCAGTGACGCCCTCGACCCGGTCTCCCGGATGCCGGAGTTCAAGGTCTGCGCGGTCCGGGTGGAGAAGGCGTGAGCGAATCGAATGGGGCCGCGGCGTGAGCGAGTCAGACAACCGGATCGTCATCGTCGGCCACGGGATGGCCGGCGCCCGGTTGGCAGCCGAGCTGCCGGCCCGGACCGGCGATGCGAAGATCACCGTGCTCGGCGCCGAGCGGCACCGCGCGTACAACCGGATCATGCTGTCGAACCTGCTCGCCGGCAAGGTCGACGAGGCCGGGGTGGAGCTGACCGAGGCGGCCGGGCACGGCATCGACGTACAGCCCGGGGTGCAGGTCACCGCCATCGACCCGGCGGCGCGCACGGTGACGACGAGCCGCGGTGACCTTCTCGGGTACGGCCACCTCGTGCTCGCCACCGGCGGACGGGCCCTGGTGCCGCCGCTGCCCGGACTCGACCCGGACCGGTTGCCGGACCGGGTCGCGGTCTTCCGGACCCTCGACGACTGCCGGCGGATCCTCTCCGTCGCCACCGGAGCGCGCCAGGCCCTGGTGCTCGGCGGCGGGCTGCTCGGGCTGGAGGCGGCCCGCGGTCTGGCCGCCCGTGGCCTCGACGTGCACGTCGTGCATCCGGTCGGGCACCTGATGGAACGACAGCTCGATCCGGCGGCCGGCGCGGTGCTGGCCCGTACCCTGGCGGGGCTCGGCGTCACCGCCCACCTGGAGGTGGCGGCCGTCGCGGTGGACGCCCGCGCCGACGGCGTCGCCCTGACCCTCTCCGACGGGCGGGAACTCGCCGCCGACCTGCTGGTCCTCTCCTGCGGGGTACGCCCGGACGTGGGCCTGGCCACATCCGCCGGGCTGACCGTCGACCGGGGGGTGGTGGTCGACGACCGGCTGCGGACCAGCGACCCGCACATCTCGGCCATCGGCGACTGCGCCCAGCACGCCGGCGTGGTGACCGGGCTGGTCGCGCCGGCCTGGGAACAGGCCCGGGTCCTGGCGGCGGTGCTGGCCGGCCGGGACACCCGGGCCCGCTACCGCCCCCGGCCCTCGGTGACCCGGCTCAAGGCGGCCGGCATCGACCTCGCCGCGATGGGGGATCCCGGCTCCGGCCCCGGCCCCGACGTCGAGGAACTCAGCTTCTCCGACCCGGTCCGGGGGACGTACGCCCGGCTGCGGATCGTCGGTGAACGGCTGACCGGGGCGATCATGCTGGGCGACAATCCGGCGGTCGGCACGGTGATCCAGCTCTTCGACCGGGGCGCACCGGTGCCGATCGACCGACGGTCGCTGCTGCTGGGCCGCAGTCGCGACGGAACGATCGCGCCGCCGGTCGAGTCGCCCGCGCTGATCCCCGACTCGGCGACGGTCTGCCAGTGCAACACGGTCCGCAAGGGCGCGCTGGTGCGCTGCTGGCGGGCCGGAGCGAGGTCCATGGACGAACTGGTCGCCGGCACCCGGGCCACCACCGGCTGCGGCAGTTGCCGGGACGCCGTCGAGGGAATCCTCGGCTGGCTGTCCGCGATAGACACCCCCGAGACGGCGGAAGAGGTGGCGGCGTGAGCGAGCGCAGCGAGCTTGTCGTGGTGGGCAACGGCATGGTGGGGCAGCGCTTCGTCGAGGCACTGCGCTCCCGGGACGGCGGCGGGCGCTGGCGGGTCACCGTGCTGGCCGAGGAGAGCTGGCCGGCGTACGACCGGGTCCGGTTGTCGGCGTTCTTCGACGGTGCCAGCGCCGAGGAACTCAGCCTGCACCAGCCCGACGACGGAGTCGACCTGCGGCTCGGCGAACCGGTGGTGGCCATCGACCGGGAACGTCGCCGGGTACGGACCGGTGCCGGCGAGTACCGGTACGACGCGCTGGTGCTGGCGACCGGGTCGTACCCGTTCGTGCCGCCGATCGACGGCGCGTACGTCGCGGCGGGCCCGGACGCGATCGGCCCGACGCCGTCGCTGCGGCCCGGCGTCTTCGTCTACCGCACGCTCGACGACCTGACCGCGATCCGCGACTTCGCGAAGGGCCGGCGCACCGGTGCGGTGATCGGTGGGGGGCTGCTCGGGCTGGAGGCGGCGAACGCGCTGCGCCTGCTGGGGCTGGGCACCCACGTGGTGGAGTTCGCCCCGAGGCTGATGCCGGTGCAGGTCGACGAGGCCGGTGGCGCGATGCTGCGCCGGTACGTCGAGGAGCTGGGCGTCGTCCCGCACCTCGGGGTGGCCACCACCGCGATCCGGTCCCGCCCGGACGGCGAACTGGCCGGGCTGACCCTCTCCGACGGCGCCTGGCTCCCCACCGACCTGGTCGTGGTGGCCGCCGGGATCCGCCCCCGGGACGAACTGGCCCGGGACGCCGGGCTGACCCTGGGCGAGCGCGGCGGGGTACGCGTCGACGCCGGCTGCCGGACCAGCGACGAGCGGATCTGGGCGATCGGCGAGTGTGCCGCCGTCGAGGGAACCTGCTACGGGCTCGTCGCACCGGGCTACGCGATGGCCGAGGTGGTGGCGGACCGGCTCGTCGGCGGCACGGCGAGCTTCCCCGGCGCCGACACCTCGGCCAAGTTGAAGCTGCTCGGGGTGGACGTGGCCGCCTTCGGCGACGCGCACGGCACCACCCCGGGCTGCCTGGACGTGACCTTCACCGACCCGGCCACCCGGGTGTACGCCAAACTCGTCCTCTCCGACGACGCCCGTACCCTGCTCGGCGGGGTGCTGGTCGGTGACGTGGCGGCCTATCCGGCGCTTCGGGCCAGTGTCGGCGGCCCACTGCCCGGCCCTCCGCTGGCCCTGCTCGCCCCGGCCGGCGACGGCACCGGTACGGGGTCCGGCATCGCCGCCCTGCCCGGCGCGGCCCAGGTCTGCTCCTGCAACGGGGTGACCAAGGACCAACTCGTCGGCGCGATCGCCGAGGGCTGTGTCGACGTACCGGGGCTGAAGGCGTGCACCCGGGCCGGCACGAGCTGTGGGTCGTGCGTACCGATGCTCAAGCAGTTGCTGTCGGTCTCCGGGGTGAGTCTGAGCAAGGCGCTCTGCGAGCACTTCGCGCACAGCCGGCAGGAACTCTTCGAGATCATCCGGGTCCGGGAGATCCGTACCTTCTCCCGGCTCGTCGCCGAGCACGGCACCGGCCGGGGCTGCGACATCTGCAAGCCGGTGGTCGCCTCGATCCTGGCCTCGCTGGGCAACGGCTACGTGCTCGACGGCGAGCAGGCCTCGTTGCAGGACACCAACGACCACTTCCTGGCGAACATCCAGCGGGACGGGACGTACTCGGTGGTGCCCCGGATACCGGGCGGCGAGATCACTCCGGAGAAGCTGATCGTCATCGGCGAGGTGGCCCGGGACTTCCAGCTCTACACGAAGATCACCGGTGGACAGCGGATCGACCTCTTCGGGGCCCGGGTGGAGCAGTTGCCGAAGATCTGGCGGCGACTGGTCGACGCCGGGTTCGAGTCCGGGCACGCGTACGGGAAGGCACTGCGGACCATCAAGTCCTGCGTCGGCTCCACCTGGTGCCGGTACGGGGTGCAGGACTCGGTCGGGTTGGCGATCGCCCTCGAACTGCGGTACCGGGGACTGCGCGCCCCCCACAAGATCAAGTCTGCCGTCTCCGGCTGTGCCCGGGAGTGCGCCGAGGCCCGCAGCAAGGACTTCGGGATCATCGCCACCGACAACGGCTGGAACCTCTACCTCGGCGGCAACGGCGGGTTCCGGCCCCGGCACGCGGAGCTCTTCGCCACCGACCTGTCCACCGAGGAACTCGTCCGGTACGTCGACCGGTTCCTGATGTTCTACATCCGTACCGCCGACCGGTTGCAGCGCACCGCCGCCTGGATCGAGGCGATGGATGGCGGCCTGGAGCACCTGCGGGCGGTTCTCGTCGACGACTCGCTCGGGCTCTGCGCCGAACTGGACGCCGCGCTGGCCCGGCACGTCGGGGCCTACTCCGACGAGTGGCGCGACACCCTGGAGGACCCGGACCGGCTACGGCGGTTCACCTCCTTCGTCAACGCACCCGATGTACCGGATCCGTCGATCACGTTCGAGGTGGAGCGGGGCCAGCCCGTTCCGGCCATGGGAGAACGCCGACCGGTGACGCTCGGCCTCCCGACGACCATGGGGGTACCGAGTTGACTCTGGACACCACGATCAACGACGACGTGCGGTGGACGACGGTCTGTGCGTACCCGCGACTGGAGCCGGAGCGCGGGGTGGCCGCGCTGGTCGACGGCGAGCAGGTGGCGGTCTTCCGCACCTACGACGGCCGACTCTTCGCCATCGGCCAGCAGGATCCGATCTCCAGGGCGTTCGTGATGGCCCGGGGCATCGTGGGCAGCCGGGGCGAGGCCCCGACGGTCGCCTCTCCGCTGCACAAGCAGGTCTACGACCTGCGGACCGGGCACTGCCTCGACGTACCCGGGGTGGCGGTGCCGGTCTACCGGGTGCGCTGCCGCGACGGCCTGGTCGAGGTGGCTCCCCGGCCGCAACCCGCTGCCGGAGACAGCTGATGTCCGGGGAACTGTCCGGCTTCACGGTCGGGGTGACCGCGGACCGCCGACGCGACGAACTCACCGCGATGCTGGAACGGCGGGGCGCCCGGGTGGTGCTGGCCCCGGCGCTGCGGATCGTGCCGCTGGCCGACGACACCGACCTGCGCGCGGCCACCCGGGCCTGCCTGGAGAACCCGCCGGACGTCCTGATGGCGAACACCGGGATCGGGATGCGCGGCTGGCTGGAGGCGGCCGAGGGCTGGGGGCTGGCCGAACCGCTGCGCTCGGTGCTGTCCCGGGCCTACATCGTCAGCCGGGGACCCAAGGCCCGGGGAGCGATCCGGGCGGCGGGGCTGCACGACGAATGGTCCCCGGCCTCGGAGAGCTGTGACGAGGTGATCGAGCACCTCCGCCAGCGGGGCGTACGCGGGCAGCTCGTCGCGATGCAGTTGCACGGCGAGCGACAGCCGGAGTGCACCGCGGCACTGGAGGCGGCGGGCGCCACCGTGGTCGAGGTACCGGTCTACCGCTGGGCGGCGCCGACCGACCCGGCGCCGCTGCACCGGCTGGTCGACCTGATCGCCGGGCGGCTGGTGGACGCGGTCACCTTCACCTCCGCGCCGGCCGTGGGGGCGCTGCTGCGGGCCGCCGGGCCCAGTAGCGACGCGGTGCTGGACGCGATGCGCTCCGACGTACTGGCCGCCTGCGTCGGCCCGGTCACCGCCGCTCCGCTGCGCCGGCACGGGGTACCGGTGGTCGCGCCGAACCGGGCCCGGCTCGGCGCACTGGTCCGGACCATCGTGGACGAGCTGCCGCCCCGGGCGATCAGCGTCAAGGTCGCCGGTCACCTGCTGACCCTGCGCGGGCACGCGGCCATCCTGGACGGCGAGCTGCGGCCGCTGGCGCCCGCGCCGATGGCGGTACTGCGGGCACTGGCCGGCACCCCCGGTCGGGTGATGTCCCGGGCCGCGCTGCTGCGCACCCTGCCCCGGGGTGCCGACGAACACGCCGTCGAGATGGCGGTGGCCCGACTGCGCGCCGGACTGCGTACGCCCGGAGTGGTGCAGACCGTGGTCAAGCGCGGCTATCGACTGCCCATCGACTGAATCTTCGGCCCTTCGTAGATCAACAACTCGTACGACTGCCGGAGTTTGTTGATCAATCCGTCCTTGGTGGATCTCCAACTGCGCCGGTAACGGTCGGATTGCGTTCCTTGACGGGCGAGTATCCGGTTGGCAGGGTAGGGCGCGGCGTACCGGCGGATGCCCGCTCACAGCCACGCGAATCTATGTGCACAGGACCTGAATAGGCACGTCGTTCCCGTGGCGGGCAAAGAGATTCCGGGTTGCGCCGAGCCCTGCTCGCGAAGCGTCAGGAGGACTGCCGAAAGATCCGTTGAGGCACTACGACCACAGATGTCGGTCATTGTGCCCGGCAACGGCCCCCGCACCGCGGTGGACGCTGCCGGAACGCGGACATCGCAGCCCTTCGCGACGGGCTTGCATCCTGAATGGATTTCTCCTCTAAGGATAGGTGCGAATGACGAGGCGTATGCGCGTGCTGGCCGCCGCGGCCCTGGCCACGACCCTGATGATCTCGTCGGGCTGCGGGTCCGACGAGGACTCCGGCCCGGGGAAGAACGGCAAGGCACCGGACAAGGTGACGTACCTCACCGGGTTCGGCACCGGTGGCCACGACGCCTTCGCGTGGGTGGCGAAGGAGAAGGGCTTCTTCACCGAGGCCGGGCTCGACGTGGCGGTGTCGCTGGGCGCCCCCGCCACGAACAACCAGGGTCTGCTCTCCGGCAAGGCACAGTTCACCTACAGCGACGTGACCCAGCTGATGATCCAGACCGGCAACAACCAGGTCACCGAGATGCGGGTCATCGCGGCGGTGCACCAGAGCACGCTGGTGGCGATCTTCGCCCCCGAGGGTTCCGGCATCACCAGGCCCAAGGACCTCGAGGGTAAGCGGGTCGGCGTCGCGCAGGGTTCGATCACCAAGACGCTGCTGCCGGCGTACGGCAAGCTCGCCGGCTTCGACGCCAGCCGGCTCCAGTTCGTGGAGAGCCAGCCGCAGGGCCTGGTGAGCCTGCTCGCGAGCAAGAAGGTCGACGTGCTGAGCACGTTCGTCATCACCCGCAACACGGTGCAGACGGTCACCAAGCAGACGATGGTCGTCCTGCCGCTCACCGACTACCTGCGGGACCTGCTCGGCACCGGCATCACCACCACTGCCGGGTACGCCAAGGACAACCCGGACATCGTCAAGCGGTTCCGGGACGCGGCGCTGAAGGGGTTGCAGTACACGGTCGAGCACCCCGAGGAAGCAGCCAAGATCATGAAGGCCAACAACCCGGCCGTCAACGAGCAGGGCGCCGCTGCCGAGATCAAGCTGATGACGCCGTACGTGACCTCCGCACCCGGCAACGTGGTCGGTGCCCTCGACGAGCAGCGGGCGGCCCGCGCCATCGCCGTCCTGCAGGGCGCCGGGCTCATCCCGGGCGGCCTGACGCCGGAGAAGGTCATCGACTTCACCATCGCGCCCAAGGCCTGACCAGCGGCGTACACGCTTTTGGGGACGGCGAGTGGACACCCACTCGCCGTCCCTGTTTCCCACCAGAGGAGAACGTTCCATGACGAGTAGGTCGGAGCTGTCGCGCGGCTCCAGAATCGGCCTGCCCATCGCCGGCACGGTGGTCGGGATCGGTCTGTGGTGGCTGCTGACCGTCGTCTTCGACATCCGGACGCTCTTCCTGCCATCCCCACCGGACGTCGTCGACGCGTTCTTCCGGGAGCCCAGTTACCTATTCACGGAAACCTGGGCGACGCTCTGGGCGACGATCACCGGATTCGCCATCGCGGCGGTCGCCGGACTGCTCGGCGGGATGCTCCTGACCAGCTCACGGATAGTCGAGCAGGCGACCCTACCGATGATCGTGGCGTTCAATGCCGTACCGAAGGTTTCGCTGGTTCCGCTACTGATCGTCTGGGTGGACTACGGACCCAGAATGAGAATCTCGCTGGTGGTGCTGATCGCGTTCTTTCCGATCCTGGTCTCGACCATGGCGGGTCTGACCTCGACCCCGGCCGAACTCACCGAACTGACCCGGTCGCTGTCCGCGTCCCGGCTGAAGACCTACCTCAAGGTACGGCTGCCGTGGGCCCTGCCGCAGCTCTTCGTCGGCATGAAGGTGGGCATCACGCTCGCCCTGATCGGCGCGGTGGTGGCCGAGATCCAGAGCCCGAACGCCGGCCTCGGATCGATCATCACAGCCAGCGGCCAGTCGGCGGACACCTCGCTGGCGTTCGCCGCGATCACGCTGCTGGCGGTGCTCGGCGTCGGCCTGTTCTATCTGGTGGTCGCCGCGGAGCGGCTGGCGGTGCCCTGGGCCCGGCAGATCTCGGCATGACACGGAGCCGGCGGACTCCCGCTCGGGCGGGGCCACCGGCTCCTGGTCACATCTGTTCGTACTGGCTGGTCCAGTCCCCCGACCCAGCGGCCGGCGGGCTGCCCTACACCACCCCGGCGCCGCCGTTGAGGTCGAGGTTCACCGCGTTGACGGCCGGGTTCTCCAGCAGGAACACCACGGCGTCGGTGACGTCCGCCATGGTGGTCAGCCGACCCGTCGGGGTACGCGCCGTGTAGGTCTCGTGGATCTCGGCCGGCTGCTTGGCCCAGAACGGGCTGTCGCCGACGATGCCCGGGTGGAGCGCGTTCACCCGGATCGGCCGCAGTTCGGCGGCGAGGACGTTCACCAGGCCCACCACCCCGGCGTTCACCGTCGAGACCGTCGCCGACCCCGGGAACGGACGGTCCTTCGAGCCACCGCCGAAGAGCAGGACCGAGCCGTCCGGCACGATCCTGGACTGCAGGGTGTGTGCCACCTCGGTGTAGCCGACCAGCTTCACCGTGACCAGGCTGACCGCGCGGTCGATCTGGTAGTCCGAGACCTTGTTCACGTCCCGGACGAACGCGGAGAGGACGAGGTGCTTGATCTCGCCGATCCCGGCGAGTGCGGCGGCGATGCCCTCGGGCTTGGCGAGATCGACGGCCACCCCGGTGGTGCGGCCGCCGATCTCGGCCGCCACCGCCTCGGTCCGGGCGGTCTCCCGCCCGGTGATCACGACCTCACGGCCCCGCTTGGCGTAGTGCTCGGCCACGTCCCGGCCGAGGCCGGAGGTACCCCCGACGACGACTATGCAGCCGCCGTCAGGACCATCGCGCTGTGGCATGTGACTGTCCCTCTCGTTGTGCAGGATTGAACCGCGCAAGCCTCCCCGGGCCCGGTCAGCCTGCCGCACGGCGAGGGCTCAGCCGACCGGCGTGGGCTGCCCCCGTCCATGCTCCGCACGCAGCGTCGCCATCGCATGCTGGACCACGTTCACCAGCACGTGCTTGACCGACTCACGGTGCCGCGCGTCGCACATCACCAGCGGTACGTGCGGCGCGATGGCCAACGCCTCACGTACCTCCTCCGCCTCGTACTGGGGGGCGCCGTCGAAACAGTTCAACGCCACCACGTACGGGAGGTGCCGGTTCTCGAAGTAGTCCAACGGAGCGAACGCGTCGGCGATTCGCCGCGTGTCGACCAGCACCGCCGCACCGACCGCACCCCGGATGATCTCGTCCCACATGAACCAGAACCGCGTCTGGCCCGGGGTACCGAAGAGGTAGAGGATCAGGTCCTGGGCCATGGTGATCCGGCCGAAGTCCATGGCGACGGTGGTGGTCTCCTTGCCCGGAACTTTGGAGGGATCGTCGATCCCCACGCCGGCGGCGGTCATCACCGCCTCCGTGGTCAGCGGGGTGATCTCCGAGACCGCACCCACGAGCGTCGTCTTACCGACCCCGAATCCGCCGGCAATGACGATCTTGGCGGAGGTGATCCCTCCACCGCCACCTCCACCGCCGCGCCGCGACCTCTCCGGGTCATAGCCTGCGAAGTCCACTTAGCACCCTCTCAAGCAGTTCCATCCGCTCCTCGAACGCCTCTGCCGGTGGAGCGGCACTGTGCAGTGTCAGCAGGCTGTCCGCCACCATGTCGGCGACCAGCACCCGGGCGACACCCAACGGCAGCCGGGTGTATGCGGCGATCTCCGCCAGCGACTGCGCCCGGCCCTCGCAGATTGTGGCGATGCGGTGCTTGTCGTGACCGGCGAACCGGGACTCGACGACCGCGGCCGGGCTCGCCACGAGCACCGCCTCGAGCGCGATGTCCTGGCGAGGTTCGGTGCGACCGCGGGTGACCGCGTACGGCCGGACGAGTGCTCCCCGTGGGTCGTCTCGTCGTCCGTCCATGGCGTGGTCACCTCCCTGTGGTCGAGTTGCGGCTTCACCGAATCCATCCCTGATCAACCGGTGTTACGGACGAGAAACTGCCTCGCGCGGCAGCGGAACGAGCGCCGCGCCAACCCGCTCCACGAGGAGCGCCATCTCGTAACCGACCTGGCCGACGTCGCAGCTCCGGGCGGCGAGCACCGCCATCGAGGAGCCATCGCTGATGGACATCAGGAACAGGTAGCCACTGTCCATCTCGATCACCGTCTGCAGCACGCCGCCGGCACTGAACATCCGGGACGCGCCGTCGGTCAGGCTGACCACGCCGGAGGTGATCGCCGCGAGCTGGTCGGCCCGGTCCGGCGGCAGGTCCCGGGAGGAGGCGAGGAGCAGTCCGTCCGCCGAGACCGCCACCACGTGCGCGATGCCCGCGACGCTGTCGGCGAAGTTACTGAGCAGCCAACCCATATCCTGCATCGCTGCTGGCCTGTTCATCCGCTCGTCTCCTTGAGTGAGGTCGTGCCGTTCTGCTCGGAACCGGCCGTCCGACCGCGCTGTACGCCGCGGTGGTAGGCCGACAACAGACCCCGTACTTCGTCCGGAGTCCGCCGGGTCGGCTCCCGCCCTGCCTTTTTGTCCACGCCACCGGGTACCAGCTGTGCCTGCGGTACCCGCTTGGGCAGGCCGGACCGGGTCGTACCGGCGGTGGCCGGTTCGGCGGCCTTGCTGGCCCGGGCCCAGCCCTCGTCGGCTGCGGTCCGCCAGGCGCCTTCGGGCGGCGCGGCGGGAGCGGCCGGGGCCGGGGGCGGGGTGGACGCGACCGGCTGCGGCACCGCCGGGGGCGGCGTCGCGGCGGCGGGTGGGGGCGTCGGTGGCGCGTACGGGGCCGGCGGCGGCGCCGAGCGACCCGGGGTACGGGACGCCAGCGGGCTTCGGCCCGGGGTTACCGGCGCCATGGTCGACGCAGCGGCGGCGGGGGCGGGCGGCTGTTGGTAACCACCCGGCGGGACGGTGAAGATCGCGGTCGAGTCAGACCCGTGGGAGCGGAACCAGACGGCCTCCATCTCCCGGAAGATCGGCGCCTCGCCGGTGTCCTCCACCCGGGGCGCGACCGCGGCCGCGCCACCGACCGGGGTACCCGCCACCGGCCCGGACGGCAGGCCGGACTGGCCGCCTGCCGCCGGGTTCATCGTCTGCGCGGTGCCCGCACCGGCACCACGCTGCGGCAACGACCCGACCGTCGGGTACGCCACCGTCGGTGAGCCGACTCCGGTCGCACCCGCGAACCCCTGGTGCGGCTGCACAGCGGCCGGTGCCGCCTGCTGGTACGTCGGAGCGGCCTGCTGGTACGACGGAGCCGCCTGCTGGTACGACGGCGTGGCCGGCGCCATCGTCTGGTACGACGGCGAGGGAGCGGCCGGCAACTGGGTCGCCGTCAGGTGTGTCACCGGTTGGCTGGTGGAACCGCCGAGGCTCGCCGGCATCGCACCGGTCGAGTCTCCGGCCGTCTGCCACTGGTTCGGCGCCGCGTTGCGCCACTGCTCCGTCAACGTGCCGGCGGAACGGGGCGCGCCGGCCGCGGCCAGCGTCTCCTGCCAACCGCCACTGGACGACGGCGTGGCCGCGGACGGTCCCGGCTCGACGGCCAGCGGCTGCCGCGGGCGGCCGAGGATCTGGTCACGCCCACGCGGCTTGGGCAGCACGACCGTGCTGCCGGGCAGGGTGACCTGGGCCACGGTGCCGCCCTCGACGTTGCGCCGCAGGTCCACCCGGATCCCGTGCCGGTAGGCGAGTCGGCCCACGACCGCGAGACCCATGAGCCGGAACGCCGCCACGTCGACGGCCGGCGGCTCCGCCAGCCGCCGGTTCAGGGCGTCCATCTGCTCCTCGCTGAGCCCGAGGCCGCGGTCCTCCACCTGGATCAGCACGTAGTCGCGGATCCGCCGGGCGTCGGCGACCACCGTGGTGTGCGGCGGCGAGAAGCGGGTCGCGTTGTCGAGCAGTTCGGCGACGAGTCGGACCACGTCGTTGACCGCGTGGGCCGCGACCGAGATGTCCGGGTCGACGGTGCCGAACTCGATCCGGTTGTAGAGCTCGACCTCGGACTGCGCGGCCCGCAACGCGTCGATGAGCAGGGCGTCGTCCCGACGTGGCGCGGTCGAGTCGGCGCCCGCGAGGACGAGCAGGTTCTCGTCGTTGCGGCGCATTCGGGTGGCCAGGTGGTCGAGTTCGAAGAGCTGGGCCAGCCGCTTCGGGTCCTCCTCGCCACGCTCGATCGCGTCCAGCTCGCCGATCATCCGGTCCACCAGCGTCTGGCTTCGACGGGCCAGGCTGAGGAACATCGTCGAGACGCTGGTCCGCAGGGCGGCCTGTTCGGCCGCGACCCGGACGGCTTCCTTGTGGACCACGTTGAAGGCCAGCGCGACCTGGCCCACCTCGTCCTTGTTGTCCAGCCGGATCGGGTCCCGGACCTGGCGGACGATCTCGTCGACACCGCCGTCGCCGATGTTGCCGATGTCCCGCAGCCGCTTGACCGCCTCGGGCAGGTCGTGGTTGGCCACCGAGAGCGCACCCTCGCGGAGTCGGCGCAGCGACTGGTTGAGCGAGCGGGCCAGCACCACGGCGAGCGCGAGCGCGACGATCAGCGTGATGAGCACGACCACCGACTCGATGATCGCCTGCTGGACGACCTCGGACCGGGCCTGCTCGGCCTGGTCGAGCAGATCGGCTTCGAGCTGCGTCTCGGCCCAGCGCATCAGGTCGTTGATCGCGCCGATCGCGATCGCCGCCGAGTTGGCGAGGATCGGGCTCGTGTCACCGACGGACCGGGTCAGATCGCGGGTGACCTGGTCGGCAAGCACCGCCGCGTCACCGGTGACCGCGCCGTTGACCACCGCCCGCTGGCGGGTGTTGGCGGAGGCCGCGAAGGTCAGCAGCGCCTCCTGCTGGGCGGTCAGCGTGGCGACGAAGGCCGAGAACTGCTCCTCGTCGAGCTTTCTGCCGATCAGGGCGCTGTAGACGACCGCTTCCTCCTCGGCCACGGCCTCCTTGGCCTGGGCGAGCGAGGAGAGGGTACGCAGGCTGTCACCGACGGCGCTCTCACCGGAGATCTGGCCGAGCGCCTCGCCGTACGAGACGAGGTCGGTGATGATCACGCCGTATCGCAGTGCGGCCTCGGAGGGGGCCATCTGCTTGCGGTCCAGCACCTCCTGCCGGGTGCCGTTGAGGGTGGCCAGGTGGTCGTCGATGGCGGCGAGCCGGCCCTCCACCGAGGCGGGTACGTCACTCACCTGCGCACGCCGGTCGTTGTATCCGGCGATCCGAGCGTCGGTGCGCTTCACATGCGCGTTGTAGACCTCGGCGCCCAGTTTCGAGTCCGCGAGAAGGCGTGACGCCGCCATCCGCTCCTTGTGCACGTCCTGGGTGAGCGCCGAGACGTCGGCGGAGAGCTCGGTCAGCGACCGCAGCACTCCGGCGTCGTAGGCGCCCTGGCCGATGTCGACCAGCCGGATCGTGGCCAGCGCGAGCACGGCGGCGACGGGTACGACGAGGATCAACGCGAGCTTGGACCGGATCCGGGTGTCCCGTAGCCGGGGGAGCCAACGGCGCGGTGCAGCGCCCTCCCGCAAACCTTTAGCGGGCAGGGTCGTAGGTCCGGTGCTCACGACATCGCCTCCGTCGTTTCTTTACGTGACCCGTCGACCGATGCCTGCTGCAGCGGATCGAGCCGCACGCGGCACGGCCGCGATTTCATCAGAAGAAGGCCGCTTTGGGAAGCGACGGCAGGGCAGCAAAGGGCCATCATGGGGTGTCTACTACCCTCGTAGCCGAGAGATCGACGAACCGCCAAGTCTCTGATCAGCACATATATCTCTAGAGTGGTCGTTTGTATCTGGAAAGTAATGCCGCACCCCTACTCCCTCTTATCACTATGTGGGACCGGTCATCCCGAAACCAGCCGAGGTATCCCACGCTTGACCCGGACGGCCGGCATTGGCAAGGTTTTGCGGGTTTGAAGGTTTCGTGCGCACCATACGGCAGATCACTTGCCATCCATTGTGGACGACCCGACCGGCGGTTGGGCAAGCCCCCCCGCCCGTGCCGGATAACTGGAGGACTGAGTTGAGGCCCATCCGCTCCGCGATACCCGCGCTGCTCGCGTCGGCCATCCTGGCGACCTCGCTGACCGGCTGCCAGTTCGGCGCACCCGAACAGGAGGGCGGGGAAATCCTGATCGGCGCCGACCTGGAACTCTCCGGTGCGGCCGCCCAGGTCGGCAAGGCATACCAGCGTGCTCTGGAGCTCAAGGTCGAGCAGCTCAACGAGTCCGGCGCGCTCGGCAACCGTACGGTCAAACTGGACGTCCGGGACAATCGGTTCGACCCCAGCGTCTCGGCGGGCAACATCGGGGACTTCACGTCCAACCCGGCGATCAGCGGCATCATCATGGGCAGTTGCAACGAGTGCGCCATCAGCGCCGCGAAAACCGTCAACGACAAGCGGGTTCCGGCGATCGCTCTGGCACCGGCCGGTGACGTGTCCAGCCCCGCAGTCGACCGCCGTTATATGTTCAAACTCGGGCCAAATGCCCGAGACAACGTCGCCGCCATCGTCGCCGAACTCGCCAGCCGGAAGGTCGAATCGGTTGGCTTGCTGCACACCGACGACAGCTACGGAAGGGAGGGGCTCGCACTGCTCAAGTTCGAACTCGGGCAGGCCCGCATCGACCTCCTTCCCGAGCGGAGCGTAAAGGCCACCGACACCGACGTCAGCCAGTCGGTACGGACACTTGTCGACGAGGAGCCGGAGGCGCTGATCGTCTGGGCCCCCGCCGAGCAGGCGACGCTCGCCTCCGCCAGCCTCGCCGAGGAGCGGTACAAGGGCCACGTCTTCTTCGACGCCGTGGCCGCTGGTGAGCTCTTCGTCGGCGGCGGCAACCGCGCCGAGAACACCACTATGGTGTTCACCCAGACGATGGTGATCGACGACGTCATCGCGACCACTCCGGCCAAGGCGGCCCGCAAGCAGTGGTTCCGGGACTACACCGCCCGGTTCGGCGGCTACTACGGATACTCCTCGTTCGCGGCCGACGCGATCCAGTTGATCGTGGATGCCGCCGCCCGGGCCGAGGGCAACAGCGAGACGCCGAACCGGGACAGCATCCGTAGCCTGCTGGAGACCGCGGAGACCGACGGACTCTCCGGCCCGATCCGGATGACCCCGGAGAACCACTCCGGTCTGATGCCCCAGGCGCTGACGCTGCTGGTGGCCCGGGGCGGACGGTGGCGCCTGGCGAACTGAGCCGGGCGGGACGGACCCGGGCGAAACCGGGCGATCGCGCCGAAAGAGCGGGCGGGAACCACTCCTCGCCTCCGTAAACAGATCCGGGTTAGCCTGTCGGCACTGTCGACCCTTCGAGTGAGGTGGCCTAGCGATGATCCGACTCACCGGGGTGTCCCGGACCTTCGGCGGTCGGTCCGGGAGCGCGGTGGAGGCGCTCCGCGGGATCGACCTCGACGTCGCGGACGGGGAGTTCCTCGCCGTGGTCGGCCGGTCCGGCTGCGGTAAGTCCACTCTGCTCCGGCTGATCGCGGGGCTGCTTCCCGTCAGCGACGGCGAGGTACGGGTCGGCGGGACCGTCGTCAGCAAACCGCGTCGGGACATCGCCATGGTCTTCCAGCGCCCGGCGCTGCTGCCCTGGCGCTCGGTCCTTGACAACGTGCTGCTGCCTACCGAGATCTTCGGTTGGAGCCGGGCCGAGCACCGCGCCCGGGCCCGGGACCTGCTGAACCTGGTCGGACTGAGCGACTTCGAGAAGCGCCTGCCACACGAGCTGTCCGGCGGCATGCAGCAGCGGGTGTCGCTGGCCCGGGCGCTGATCCAGCAGCCCCGGGTCCTGCTGATGGACGAGCCCTTCTCCGCGCTCGACGCGCTGACCCGGGAGGAGCTGTCGGTCGAGCTCCAGCGGATCCACATGGAGCACTCAGCGACGATCGTCTTCGTCACGCACTCGATCGACGAGGCGGTGCTGCTCGCCGACCGGGTCGTCGTACTCAGTCCGCGGCCGGGGCGGATTCGCAAGGTGCTCGACATCGACATCCCCCGCCCCCGGTCCCTGGGCCGGAACGCGCACTTCGCGGACGTTGCCCGGTGCAGCGCGGAGCTGCACGAACTCCTCATCGATCACGACAAGGGCGACACCAACGGCGGGCCCGGCCTGGCGTTGAGCGGAAGCGGTCAGACCGACCGACCGGTCTGACCGAACGACCATTTCGACCACCAGGTCGATAACCATGAGTGACCGGGCCGTTCCGTACCGCTCGATGACACGGAACGGCCCGCCCAGGGTGGCGGTGCCGGAGGGCGGGTGCGTAACGTGCCCCGCATGGCCTTCCGGACCTGGGGCAAGGTGCTGCTCGCCGCACTCGGCGTCGGGGTCGTCTCCGGCGCCGGCCAGTTGGGGATCGCGTACGGGCTCGGCCTCGTACGCTTCAACCGCACCTTCGACGCGGTCACCGCGAACCAGTGGCCCGCCCAGCGGGTCTGGGTCGGCTGGTTCGCGATGGTGGCGGTGGTCGCCGGTGCGTTGATCGCCGACCGGCTGGCCCGCAGGTACGATCTACCCAGCACACCCGGTGTCCGGGCGGCCACCGCTGCCGCCGCCGCCCTCGGCGCACTCGTCGTCGCACCGCTCTCCATGCAGCCGGCTCGGTCGGCCCAGGTCGCCTCGGCCGACCCGGTGGCGTCGGTCGGCGCGATCGCGGCACTCGGAGCGGGGATCGGGTTCGTCGCCGCCCTGGCCGCGCTCGTCCAGCGCCCGGTCAGGTGGAACGTCGGCGCGGTCACCGCCAGCGTCTGGTTCCTCGCGGTGCTGTCGGTGATGTCCTCCCTCGGACCCGACGATCCGCTGCCCGCCGTACGCCTCGGGGTGCTGGATCCGACCTGGCTCGGCGACGGCACCGCGCAACGTCTCGCGGTCGTCACCATGCCGGCGCTGGCCCTGGTCTTCGGCGCCCTCGCCGGAGCGCTCGCCCGGTGGCGTGAGCTGCCGATGCCGGCGGTGGCGAGCTGCGGCGTCGCCGGCCCGGCGATGCTAGCCCTGGCCTACCTCGTGGCCGGGCCCGGCAGTTCGACCGACGGTTACCAGGCCGCGCCGTACTGGGGAGCGCTGATCGCGGTCGCGGCCGGCGGTGTCGGGTCCGTCCTGGCCGCTGTGGCCCGCTGGCCGTTGACCACCGCCGCCACGCCGGAGGCCGGCGAGCCGGCGTCGACCGGCGACACCACTGATCCGGCCACGACGACTGGCCCGACGACGGTGTTCGGGGAGACGGCCGACGCGCCGGATCCGGCCACCACCTGGCAGTTCCGCCCGATCGGTGCGGACGCGTCGAAGCCGGGCGACGATCCGGAGCCGGCCGGCGGGCACTCCCGGGAGCCGGACACCGAGTCGTTCGGCACCGTGGCCGACATCCCGACGCCCCGCCAGTCGAGCGAGCAGCTCACGCCCGCCGGGCAGGCCAGCCCGATGGAGTACCCGGAGTTCGGCAACCGGCCGCGCGGCGTGAACCCGCCCGTCGTTCCCGACCCGCCCGTCGTTCCCAGCCAGCCCGTCGGGTCCGACCAGTCTGTCGCGTTCGACCAGCCCGTCGTTCGCAGCCAGTCCGTCGGGTCCGACCAGCCCGTCGCGGCAGAACGGTCTGCCGCCGCCGATCGGCTCAGTGACATCAGCTGGCCGCTGGCCGACCGGTACGGCCCGGTCGAGGGGTTCGGCCCCGCCGCCGGTCGGACCGATGTCGGCGGGCCCCGGGACGAGCCCGGCAAGCTCCGGGAAGGGTCGGTTACGCCACCGCGGGAGTCGGTTACGGCAGCCGAGCAGGACGCCACGGCGCGACACTTCGCCCAGCCCGACAACCCGGTGACCGAGGCGTCCGGGCGTACCGGAAGTCCAGCCGGCGCATCCGCGTCGACGGGGTTCCCCGCCGGCTGGTCCGGGGTACGCCGGCTGCGTACCGAGGACTTCTGGCCGACCGAGTCGCCGACGGGAAGCCCGGCGCCCGAAGAAGCCACCACCCGGGCCGGCACCACACCACCGGCGGAGACCACGCCGCGGGCGGAGACCACATCGCGGGCGGAGACCACATCGCGGGCGGAAGCGACGACCCGAGCGGCGGCAGCGCCGGCAGCAGCCATCCCGCCTGCGGCGTCGCCGCCGGTGGTGCCGGGACGGCCGGTCTCGCCGCCGGTGATACCGGGATCGGCCACCCCGCCACCGGTGATTCCGGGGCCGGCGGCGCCGCCACCGGTGGCACGGCCCGCCGCGAGGCCCTCGCCGATCACCACGCCACCCACCGCCCCGGCTCCGGTAACCGCGCGGGTCACCGCCCCGCCCCCGGTCACCGGGCGAGCCAGCGCGCCGCCCCCGGTCGGCGGGGAGGACGCCACACGCTCGCCATCGCCGGACGCCGCACGCTCGCCATCGCCGGATGGACGGATCAGCGACGAGCCGTCCGAGCAGGCCACGGCCGTTGGCCCGGCTGCCACCACCCGGCCGCGTGTCGAGGAGCAATCCTCCCCGAGCGCGCCCGCCCGGACCGACGACAGATGGGACGCGTTCGCGCCGGCCAGCCGGCCCCACTCCGACCGCGACACGACGCAGACCTGGTCGTTCCAGCAGTCGATCGAGTTGGGCGACGACCGGGCGACGATCAGTCCGTACCGGACTCCCGCCGCGCGGGCGGACGCGGGACCGCCCGGCGGTACCCCGACGAGCCCGAGCCACCCGACCGTGGCGGGACAGGGCCGGACAGAGCCGGGCAGTGTCGACCCGGGCCAGGCCGACCCGAGCCAGGTGCGGTCGGGCGGAGTCGACGGGTTCCACGCCGACGCGGCCCGGACCGAGCCGGAAGCGGCAGAGGGCAGCCGGCCGGAGGCCACTGCCGAGCAGACCGCGACGTCGACCGGCACTCCGGATCCCGTCACCTCGACCGGGCGGATCCGGCGCGCCCTGTTCCGTCGCAACCGGTCCGCCGCACCGGCCGAACCGGAGCCGGGCCAGGACACCGACACCGCCCAGACGGAATCGAAGCAGCGCGAGTCGAAGGGCCGCAACCGTACGGACGAACCGGTACCGGCCCGCGACGAGGAGTACGTCGAATGGGTCAGCGGATTGAGCGAGCCGGACCCGGCGGCGGACGATCTGAGCGGAGAATCCGGCGGACGGCGGTCACTGCGCTCGACCGGTCGCCACCACGCCGACTGACATCGGGTCGGTCCGCTCGCCGGGTCCGGGGTACGGCTGACCCGTTCGCCGGGTACGGCTGACCGCTCCCGGCCGGCCCGTCCAGCGCGATACCGCGCCGAGCAGACCAGCCGGGACTGCGCGGATCAGGCCAACGGCAGGTACACCTTGCCGCCTGACTCCATGAACTCCGTCGACTTCTCCCGCATGCCCTGTGCCGCGTACTCCTTGAGCTCCTGAGTGATCTTCATCGAGCAGAACTTCGGTCCACACATGGAGCAGAAGTGCGCGGTCTTCGCCGGGCTGGCCGGCAGGGTCGCGTCGTGGTACGCCCGCGCGGTCTCCGGGTCGAGCGACAGGTTGAACTGGTCCTCCCAGCGGAACTCGAACCGCGCCTTGGACAGCGCGTCGTCCCACGCCTGGGCTCCGGGGTGCCCCTTCGCCAGGTCTGCCGCGTGTGCCGCGATCTTGTACGCGATCACGCCCGCCTTCACGTCGTCGCGGTCGGGCAGCCCGAGGTGTTCCTTCGGGGTGACGTAACAGAGCATGGCGGTGCCGAACATGCCGATCATCGCCGCGCCGATCGCCGAGGTGATGTGGTCGTACGCCGGCGCGATGTCCGTGGTCAGCGGGCCGAGGGTGTAGAACGGCGCCTGGTGGCACAGTTCCTGCTGGAGATCCACGTTCTCCTTGATCTTGTGCATCGGCACGTGGCCGGGCCCCTCGATCATCACCTGTACGCCGTGCTCCCAGGCCACCGAGGTCAGCTCGCCGAGGGTACGCAACTCGGCGAACTGCGCCTCGTCGTTGGCGTCCGCGATCGACCCGGGCCGGAGCCCGTCACCGAGCGAGAAGGTGATGTCGTACCGGGCCAGGATGTCGCAGAGCTCGGCGAAGTTCGTGTAGAGGAAGTTCTCCTGGTGGTGCGCGAGGCACCAGGCGGCCATGATCGAGCCGCCCCGGGAGACGATTCCGGTGACCCGGTTGACCGCGAGCGGCACGTATCCGAGCCGTACCCCGGCGTGCACGGTCATGTAGTCGACGCCCTGCTCGGCCTGCTCGATCACCGTGTCCCGGAAGACCTCCCAGGAGAGCTTCACCGGATCGCCGTCGACCTTCTCCAGCGCCTGGTAGATCGGCACGGTCCCGATCGGCACCGCCGAGTTGCGGACGATCGCCTCCCGGGTCTCGTGGATCCGCTTGCCGGTGGAGAGGTCCATCACCGTGTCCGCACCCCAGCGGGTCGCCCAGGTGAGCTTCTCCACCTCCTCGGCGATCGACGAGGTGACGGCGGAGGTGCCGATGTTGGCGTTCACCTTCACCAGGAACCGGCTACCGATGATCATCGGCTCCGACTCCGGATGGTTGACGTTCACCGGCAGTACGGCCCGACCTGCGGCGATTTCCTCCCGTACGACTGAAACCGGCATTCCCTCGCGGAGTGCAACGAACTCCATTTCCGACGTCGTCACCCCGGCGCGGGCGTACTGGAGTTGGGTGGGCCGCTGCCCGTCCCGTCCCGCCAGCGGGGTGCCGGGACCGCGCACCGGAGCCACGTCCCCCCGTTCCGCGATCCACGGCCCCCGCAGCGGCGGCAGGCCCTCGGCCGGATCCGACCCGGGTCCGGAGGTGTCGTAGAGCCGGACCGACGGTTCCGCGCCGGTCAACTCGACCTCGGCGAACGGCACCCGGATGTCCGGCCGCACCCCCGTCACATAGACCTTGCGACGAGCCTTCATGAGACAACCTCCCTGTTTCGTGGCGCTCCCGCTGACCGGCGCGGTCGACGTCGGTTCACTCCGATCCGCGCCCGTCCCGGCCGGACCAGCCGTGGTGGTCCAGCGGCCCGTGACCGCTGCCCAACTCCCAGCCCTGGGCGCCGAGCAGTGCACGGGCGACGTACTCCTTCGCGAAGGCGACCGCGTCCGGCACCGCGTCGCCGAGCGCCAGCCGGCCGGCGATCGCGGCCGAGAACGAACATCCGGTGCCGTGCGTGTTGCGGGTGTCGACCCACGGCCCCCGGAGCAGTCGCAACCCGTCGCCGGTCCACAACGCGTCCACGGCGCCGTCGGCCGAGGACTCCGCGTCGGCGTCGGCGTCGCCGCCGGTCACCACCACGTACCGGGCGCCGGTCGCGGCGAGTTGCCCGGCCGCCTTCGCCATGTCGTCCGGCGTGGACACCGTCCAGCCGAGGATCGCCGAGGCCTCCGCGCGGTTCGGGGTCGCCACCATGGCGTACGGCAGCAGCCGCTCGATGGCGTTCACCACCCCGAGCTGCCGTCCACTGGTCGAAATCAGCACGGGATCGACGACCAGATTGGGCAGCAGGCCGGAGCGTGCCGCCACCGACACCGCCTCCGCGACCGCCGTACTGCCGAGCATTCCGGTCTTCACCGCCACCGGCGGCAGATCGTCGGTCAGCGCGGTGATCTGCTCGGTCACCATCTCGGCCGGCACCGGAAAGATCCCCCGTACGTCACGGGTGTTCTGGGCGGTGATCGCGGTGATCACCGAGGTGCCGTACAGCCGCATCGCGGCGAAGACCTTCAGATCGGCCTGGATACCGGCACCGGCGCCGGAATCGGAACCCGCCACGGTCAGCACGATCGGCGGGGTCACCGCGTCCACCGCCCGCCGGGTGCACCGGCCGGGGCTCCGGCGCCAACTGCCGGGACATCGGCGCCAACTGCCGGGGTTCCGGTGCGGACGGCCGCGCAGAGTGCCCGGACCAGCCGGCCGGGGTCGTCGGCCCGCATCACCGCGCCCATCACCGCGACCCCGGCCGCACCGGCCGCGACGCACGCCTCGACGTGCCCCGGGGTGCCGACCCCGCCAAGGGCGAGGACCGGAACCCGGGTACGGGCAACCAGGCGGCCCAGCCCGGCCGGATGCAGCGGCGGTCCGTACCCGGGTTTCGAGGGGGTCGGAAAGACCGGTGAAATGGTCACGTAGTCCTCGGTGGAGAGTCGGGTCAACTCGGCCGGGTCGTGGCAGGAACGTCCGACCAGTCCCAGTTCCGGTGGCGGATAGGGCCCGGCGGCGGTCAGGTGCACCGCGTCCCCGTCGAGCGGATCCGGTCCGGCGACGATCAGGGCGCCGTCGACCTCGGCCAGGATCGCGCGCAGCCGTCCGGCCAGCTCCAGCCGCTCGTCCCGGGGCAGATCCCGCTCGCGCAGCAGCACCCAGCGGACTCCGCCGTCGACGGCGGCCCGGACCACCTCGTCGATCGGCCGGGTCGCCTGCCGCCGGTCGGTCACCAGCACCACCCCGTCCGGCACCCCGCCCCGCCCAGCACGCACCGCTCCCGCCGCTTCTCGGCTCACCGCTCCGGCCGCCTCTCGGTTCACCGCTCCTTGGCTCACCGCTCCTTGGCTCACAGCTCCGGCCGCCCCTCGTCGGGGGTCGACGCGAGGGCGTGGAACCGCCGGGGGATCCGCCCGGCGCCGGCCGCGAGTCGACCCGCCTCGACGGCGTACCGCATTGCCGTCGCCATCCGCACCGGATCGGCCGCCCGGGTCACCGCGCTGGCCAACAGCACCGCATCGCAGCCCAACTCCATCGCCAGGGCCGCGTCGGAGGCCGTACCGATCCCCGCGTCCAGGATCACCGGCACCTCGACGTTCTGCCGGAGCAGCCGCAGGTGGTGGGGGTTGCCGATGCCGAGTCCGGAACCGATCGGCGCGCCCGCCGGCATCACCGCCGCACAGCCGAGGTCGGCGAGCCGCCGGGCGAGCACCGGATCGTCGGTGGTGTACGGCAGCACCGTGAAACCGTCGGCGACCAGCCGCTCGGCGGCGGCGACCAGTTCGACCGCGTCGGGTAGCAGGGTGCGCTCGTCCCCGATCACCTCCAGCTTGATCCACGGGGTTCCGAACGCCTCCCGGGCCAGATGGGCGACGGTCACCGCCTCGGTGGCCGTACGACAGCCGGCGGTGTTCGGCAGCAGCCGTACGCCACACCGGGCGAGTACGTCCAGCAGCCCGCCGCCCATCGTCGCGGCGCTGTCGATCCGGCGGAGTGCGACGGTGACCAGTTCCGCACCGCTGGCCCGGATCACCTGCTCCAGCACCTGCGGGCTGCTCACGCCGCCGGTGCCGAGGATCAGCCGGGAGTTGAACTTCTCGCCGCCGAGCAGCAGCTCGGGGTCGGTACGGGTGGACTGGAGCGACATCCCCGTCACCCGCCCTGGGCCGCGGTCAGCACCTCGACCCGGTCCCCGTCCCGGAGCTGTCGGGTCGGCCAGCCGCCCCGGGGCACCACCTCGCCGTTCACCGCGACCGCCACGCCCTGATGCGCACCGGTGATTCGTTCCACCAGGTCCGCCACGGTCAGTTCGCCGGGCAGCCGTTGCCCGATCCCGTTCACGGTCAGCTCCACCGCGTCCTCCCCACCCTGGTCGCTTCGTCCTGCGGCACCGATCCGGCGCCGGGCCCCGATCCCCCGTCGATCCCTGGTCCGCCGTCGATCCCCGGTCCGCCGTCGATCCCCGAACCGGCACCGGGCTCGGCGCCGGCGTCGAACCGGCCCGGGGACAGCGGCGCGAGCACCGGATCCGGTACCCCGGTGGCGATCAGGTCGGCGATCAGGTCGGCGGTGACCGGGGTGAGCACGATGCCGTGCCGGTAGTGCCCGGCCGCCACGACCACCTCCGGCCGGCCCGGCATCCGGCCGAGCAGCGGCGCGTTGTCCGGCGTACCGGGGCGCAGCCCGGCGCGCGCCTCCACCAGCTCGTACTCGGCGATCTCCGGCAGCAGGTCGGTGGCGGCACGGAGCAGTTCCAGCACCGCCCCGGCGGTGATCCCGAGGTCGCCGCGCTCCTCCACGGTGGCGCCGACCACCACCTCGCCGTCGGCCCTGGGCACCAGGTAGACGCCCTGGCCGTCGACGCGGCCCCGGATCACGTGCCGGAAGCCGGGCGGGGCGCCACCGGGTGCCCGGAGCCGGAGGACCTGACCCTTGACCGGCCGGACCGGCAGTCCGGTCAGGGCCGCCGTACCGCAGCCGGCCGCCACCACGGTGACGTCCGCGTCGGCTGCCACGTCGGCGAGTCGGTGGACCGGCCGAGGCAGCAGCGTCGCCCCGGCCCGCCCGGCCGCGACCCGCAGCGCGGCCACCAGCCGGCGCGGGTCCACCTGGTGGTCGCCGGGGGCGAACGCGCCGCCGCGCAGCCGGGTGGCCAGCAACGGCTCGCGGGCCCGCAGTTCCGTCGGCCGTAGCGGCGTCACCGGCAGGCCCAGTTCCCGCTGGTACGTCCATTCCCGCTCCGCCTCGGCCAGGTCGTCGCCGGTGAGCGCCACCGTCAGCGTCCCCTCGGTGCGGTAGCCGAGGTCGAGGCCGGCGTACTCGGCGAGTTCGGCGGCGAAGCCCGGCCAGCGTGCCGCCGACTCCACGAGCAGTCCGGTCAGCACCCGCTCGCCGAAGTGCGACTCCGCGACCGGGGCCAGCATTCCGGCGGCGACGTCCGAGGCCCCGGAGCCGGGCGCGGGGTCGTACACGCTGACCCGCATCCCCCGGGCGGCGCAGCGCCAGGCGATGGCCAGTCCGATCGGACCGGCGCCCACCACCGCCACCTCTGGCCGTGCGCCGCCTACCATCCCGCCGCTCCGGCACCGCGCCGGTAGACCGGGGAACCTTCCCGGGGCGTCGGCCCCGGAAATGGTCCCCGGTCCCGGGGTGCCGGAGGTGGTGGTGCGGTGAGCGCGGCCAGCAGGTCGGCGGTGGCCCGGGCCGGATCGGCGGCCGAGGAGACCGCCCCGACCACCGCCACCCCGTACGCCCCGGCGGCCAGCAGGGCCGGAATCCGGTCCGGGGTGACGCCGCCGATCGCGATCACCGGTACCGGGACGGCCGAGGCGACCCGGCGGACCCCTTCCGGGCCGATCGGCGTAGGCAGGCCGTTCTTCGTGCTGGTGGCGTGGCACGGGCCGACGCCGAGGTAGCTGGCTCCGGCCGCGACCGCCGCCGCCCCCGTCTCCGGGTCGCGGGCCGTCGCGCCGAGCACCGCCGTGGGGCCGAGCACCCGGCGGGCGGCGTGCACCGGCAGGTCCCGGGCGCCGACGTGCCCGCCGGCCGCCCCGATCGCCAGGGCGAGGTGTAACCGGTCGTTGACCAGGCAGGACGCCCCGACGGCGGCGCACCGGGCGGCGACCGCGACGGCCAGCTCGTACGCCGTCCGGTCGTCGACGTCGTCCTCGACGCGTACCTGCACGACCAGTTCGGGACCGGCGACCGACAGCGCCGCCTCGACCACGGCGAGTGGCTCGCGCCCCGGCCGGCTGTCGGTGATGAGGTGAAGTCGTCCGATGGAGAACACGGCAACACTCCTCCCTGCGCCGGCATTACCCGGATCAGGTTCGACGGTCGGGGGCTGGTAGCCCCCCTCTCAGCCCGGTTCACCGGGCTCCCGTGGGTTACTTGTCGGCGAGCGTACGTCGCCGGTAACGGTGCCGTAAAGGGCAGTGACCCATCGCACAGGGTGAACCCCTGACCACGGATCGCCGTGCCAACCCGGCCAGACCCCACCCAGGGGGATTTGTCTGTCCTATCCGGATGATTCGTTCTCGTTGCTCAACCGTTACCGGAATAACCTCGTCGCCGTATTCCGGCGGGCCAGTCGCCGGCCCTAGTTTTGCTCAACGACAAGGCAAATTCCGCGGTCGGGGCCTCGGCGGGCACCGACCGTTTCCCGCACCCGTGGCGGCCTTCGGCGAACCGACCCGGGATCCCCGCTGTCCTCATCGGACGAAGGAGATCCTTCGTGTCCAGCCCGCACCGCTATCGCGGTACCCTCCCCTCTTCCCGTCTCCGACACAGACCCATGCGTGGCCTGCTCGGCGCCTTCGCGGCGGTGGCCCTCAGCACGACCGTGCTGGTCGCCACCCCGCACGCCGCCTCGGCCGCGCCGGTCGCCCTGCCCGCGCCGGCACAGGTACAGGCACAGGCCGACCCCTTCTCCGTGCTGGTCTTCTCCAAGACCGCCGGCTTCCGGCACGACGCCATCCCGGCCGGCATCGCCGCCATTCAGCAACTCGGCGCCGACAACGGGTTCACCGTGGACGCGACCGAGGACGGGGCGGCGTTCACCGACGCCAACCTGGACAAGTACCAGGCGGTGATCTGGCTCTCCACCACCGGTGACGTGCTCGACCCGGACCAGCAGGCCGCGTTCGAGCGCTACGTCCAGGCCGGTGGCGGATACGCCGGGGTGCACGCCGCCTCGGACACCGAGTACAACTGGCCCTGGTACGGCGAACTGGTCGGGGCGTACTTCGCCTCGCATCCGGCCAACCAGCAGGCCACGATCAAGGTCGAGGACCACGCGCACGAGTCCACGAAGACGTTGCCGGACGAGTGGTCCCGGTACGACGAGTGGTACAACTTCCGCGACAACCCGCGCGCCGACGTACACGTGCTGGCCTCGCTGGACGAGACCAGCTACGCCCCCGGCGCGGGTGCGATGGGCGCCGACCACCCGTTCGCCTGGTGCCAGGACTACGACGGCGGCCGGGCCTGGTACACGGCGGGTGGGCACACCCAGCAGTCGTACGCCGAGCCGGAGTTCCTGGCCCACCTCCTCGGTGGCATCCAGACCGCGGCCGGTGCCGTGGAGGCCGACTGCTCCGCCTCGCTGACCAGCAGCTTCGAGAAGATCAGCCTGGACAGCAACACCAACAACCCGATGGAGCTGGACGTCGCGCCGGACGGGCGGGTCTTCTACATCGAGCGGGACGGCCGGGTCCAGATCATCAAGCCGGACACCGGCACCACGGTCACCGCCGCCGACCTCGACGTCTTCACCGGCAACGAGGACGGGCTGATCGGCATCCGGCTGGACCCCGGCTTCGCCACCAACAACTGGGTGTACCTCTACTACGCCCCGAACGGCGGCGGGCCGCGCAACCACCTGTCCCGGTTCACCGTCACCGGTGACACCGTCGACCTGGCCAGCGAGAAGGTGGTGCTCCAGGTCGACACCCAGCGCAACACCTGCTGCCACGCGGGCGGCAGCATGGCGTTCGACGGCGAGGGCAACCTCTACCTGGCCACCGGCGACAACACCAACCCGTTCGAGTCGAACTCGTTCGCCCCGATCGACGAGCGGCCGGGCCGGCAGGACTTCGACGCCCAGCGCAGCTCCGGCAACACCAACGACCTGCGCGGCAAGGTGATCCGGATCCATCCCGAGGTGGACGGTTCCTACACGGTTCCGGCGGGCAACCTCTTCGCACCGGGGACCGAGAAGACCCGGCCGGAGATCTACGCGATGGGCTTCCGGAACCCGTTCCGGATCGGTGTCGACCCGCAGTCGGACACCCTCTACGTCGCCGACTACGGCCCGGACGCCGGAGCGGCGAACCCGGACCGTGGCCCGGAGGGCACCGTCGAGTGGAACATCGTCGGACAGCCCGGCAACTACGGCTGGCCGTACTGCCACGGGGCGAACTACGCGTACAACGACTACCAGTTCCCGTCCGGGCCGAGCGGGGCGAAGTTCGACTGCGCCGCCCCGGTGAACAACTCGCCGAACAACACCGGCCTGACCAACCTGCCGCCGGCGATCCCGGCGACCGTCGACTACGACTACAGCGGCAACCCGCTGTTCCCGGAGATCGGCGGCGGCGGTGCCCCGATGGGCGGGCCGGTCTACCGGTACGACCCGGCGAACACCTCCGAGCGCAAGTGGCCGGCGTACTACGACGGCAAGGCGATGTTCGGCGAGTGGAACCAGAACAAGATGTACGCCTTCCAGGTCACCGACGACGGCAAGTCCCTGGTGGACATCAACCAGCTCTTCGCCGGGATGACCTTCATCCGGCCGATGGACTTCGAGTTCGGGCCGGACGGCGCGCTGTACCTGATCGAGTGGGGCAGCGGCTTCGGCGGCAACAACGACAACTCCGGGATCTACCGGATCGAGTACATCGCCGGTGACCGGGCTCCGATCGCCGTCGCCACCGCCGACCCGACCTCCGGCCCGTCCCCGCTGACCGTGGCGTTCTCCAGCGAGGGCTCCCGGGATCCGGACGGCGGACCGATCACGTACGCCTGGACGTTCGGCGACGGCGGCACCTCCACCGACGCGAACCCGACCCACACCTACAGCGGGCCGGGCAACTACACCGCCCAGCTCACCGTCACCAACGACACCGGCCGGACCGCGGTCGCGAACGTACCGGTGACGGTCGGCAACACCGCGCCGACGGTCTCCATCGAGTTCCCGCCGGAGGGCGGCTTCTTCGACTGGGGCGACCAGGTCAAGTACACGGTCAAGGTGACCGACCCGGAGGACGGCACGATCGACTGCGACCGGGTGAAGTTGCAGTACTTCCTCGGCCACGACGAGCACGCGCATCCGATGGGTGAGCAGGTCGGCTGCGAGGGCGTGGTGCAGACCTCGCTGGCGGCCAGCCACGGCGCCGACGCCAACGTGTTCGCGGTCCTCGAGGCCACCTACACCGACGGCGGTGGAGCCGGCGGGTCCGCCGCGCTGACCGGCCGGGCCATCGAGCAGTTGCAGCCGAAGCGGAAGCAGGCGGAGTACTTCGCCGCCACCGGCCGGGCGCCGGACGCCGTCGGCACCGGCGACCCGGGCGTACAGACCCAGGCCACCACCGACGTCGAGGGCGGCTTCGAGAACATCGCCTGGATCGAGGACGGCGACTACTGGACCTTCGACCCGACCAACCTGACCGGGATCACCGGGTTCCGGTTCCGGGCCTCCTCGGCCGGCGGCGGCGCCCGGATCGAGGTACGGGCCGGTGCGGTCGACGGCCCGGTACTGGCCACCGCCACCGTGCCGGACACCGGCGGCTGGCAGACCTTCACCAACGCCTCGACCGAACTGGCCGCCCCGAGCACGGCGAGCGGACCGCTGTTCTTCGTGGCCCGCAACCCGGTCGGAGCCAGCGGCACCGGCGCGATCCTCAACGTCAACTGGGTCGACTTCCTCGGCCGGGGCGTCACCGAGAACGCCCCGCCGACGGTGGCGGTCAGCGCCACCCCGACCACCGGCACCGCGCCGGTCGCGGTGAGCTTCGACGGCACCGCCACGGACGCCGAGGGCGACAACCCGCTGACGTACGCCTGGGACTTCGGTGACGGCGGTACGTCGAGCAGCCCCGACGCCAACCACACGTACACCGCCCCGGGGAACTTCACCGCGACCCTGACCGTGACCGACGCACGTGGCGCCCAGTCGTCGGCGTACGTGACGGTGAAGGTGGAGGCGCCGAACACCTCGTGCTTCGGGGCCCGCTCGGACGAGTTCACCGGTACCGCGCTGGAGAAGGCGCGGTGGTCGACGGTGGTCCGGGAGAACCAGCTGTACGCGGTCCGGGACGGCGCCCTGGTGCTGCCGACCTCGGTCGGCGACCTGTACGGCACCCGCAACGACGCCACCAACCTCGTGCTGCAACCCGCCCCGAGCGGAAGCTGGCAGGCCACCACGAAGCTGAACCTGGCGGCGGCGGCGGACTACCAGCAGGCCGGTCTGATCGTCTACGGCGACGACGACAACTACGCCAAGCTGGACCTGCTCTACGGGGGCAGCAGCCGGGTCGAGTTCATCCGGGAAACCGCCGGTACGCCGCGCAACGATGCGGCCGACTCGGTGGCGGCACCGGCCGGCGGCACGATCCACCTGCGGCTGACCAGCGACGGGACGAACCTGACGGCGGCCTACTCGGCCGACGGGCAGACCTTCACCCCGATCGGGCGGCCGGCGGCACTGGCCGGCATCGAGGCACCGAAGGTGGGGCTGTTCGCGCTGAACGGCGGCACCGTCGCCCCGGTGATCGACGCCAGCTTCGACTGGTTCCAGATCACCCCCGACGAGCCCGCCGGACCGGTGACCCCGTCCGACGAGTTCACCGGGACCGCGCTGGACAAGTGCCGGTGGGACGGAATCGTCCGGGAGGACCCGGCGGCGTACCGGGTCGCCGACGGTGCGCTCCGGATCGACGTGCCGAACGGTGACATCTACACCGGCAACAACACCGGGCCGACGAACTTCATCCTCCAGTCCGCGCCCGAGGGCGACTGGACGATCCAGACGAGGGTCGACGGCAGCCTGCTGGACGAGCAGTACCAGCAGGGCGGGCTGATCGTGTACGGCGACGACGACAACTACCTGAAGTTCGACTTCATCGCCGACAACACGGTGGGCCAGCCGGTCAACCGGCGGATCGAGTTCCGTAGCGAGATCGCGGCGGTGGTGCAGGAGCCGCAGCCCCAGGCGACGAACCTCACCACGGCGGTGTGGCACCTGCGGCTGGCCAAGGTGGGCGACACCTACACGGCGGCGTACTCGGCCGACGGGACGACCTGGACTGAGCTGGCGCCGCTGACCAACGCCGCTCTGGGTGCCGACCCCCGGGTCGGTCTGTTCAGCCTCGGCGCCGCGCAGACCGCCTCGAAGACCGTCGCGTTCGACTACTTCCGGCTCAGTACGGAGACGGTCGACGAGGCGGCCCCGGTGACCACCGCCACCGTCTCCGGTACGCCGGTCGAGGGCTGGCACACCGGACCGGTGACGGTGACCCTCGCCGCCACCGACAACGCCGGGGGCAGCGGGGTGGCCCGGACCGAGTACCAGCTCGACGGTGCCACCACCTGGACCGCGTACGCCGAACCGGTGCAGGTCACCGGGGACGGGCCGCACACGCTGCGGTTCCGGTCGGCGGACGGTGCCGGCAACGTCGAGGAGACGAGGTCGGTCGAGGTGAAGATCGACGCCACCGCCCCGGTCAGCAGCGCGGCGTTCGCGCCGCCGACCGACGACGGCTGGCACAGCGGCACCATCCCGGTGACGTTGACCTCGACCGACACCGGATCGGGCGTCGCCACGCTGGAGTGGTCGCTCGACGGCGGCGCCTGGACGCCGTACACCGAGCCGGTGAACGTGACCGGGGACGGGCAGCACGAGCTGCTCTACCGGGCCACCGACACCGCCGGCAACGCCGAGACGCTCAAGTCGGCGATCGTGAAGATCGACGGCGTGAAGCCGACCGTGCTGGTCTCCGGCCTGGCCGACGGCCAGCTCTACGGTGACAGCCAGGACGTCCGGGTGAACTGGTCCGCCGTCGACCCCACCTCGGGGATCAAGGCGACGGTGGGCACGCTGGACGGCCGCCCGTACCAGCCGAACACCCTGCAGGCCATGTACGAGCTGCCGCTCGGCCTGCACGAGCTGACCGTGACCGCGACGGACAAGGCCGGCAACTCGACGACCTCGACCGTACGGTTCTTCGTCACCACCTCGTTCCGGGACATGCAGATGCTGCTGGACCGGTTCAAGGCGACCGGTCGGCTGTCGGCGAAGGGGCACAAGCAGTTGTCGAACAAGCTCGCCACGGTCCGCGACGCGGAGGCGGACGGCAACGACAACAGGGCGATCAAGCAGCTCGGTCAGTTCAAGGCACTCGCCGCGGACGCCGGGCTGGTCGCCGAGGCGGAGGTCCGGGACGTACTGGTCCGGGACGCCGACGCGATGATCGTGCGGCTCGGCGGCAGCGCCACCGCCACCGGGGTCAAGGCCAACGACGGCAGATCGGTGCAGGGCACCGGCCGGCTGACCGAGGACCCGACCCGGGTGAAGCGGGGCGGGAAGCTGTAGTCCAGGTGGTTCGGACAGTCAGGTAGAGGCGGGGGCGGTCACCGGGTGGTGGCCGCCCCCGCACCGGCTCCGGCGGTACGACCGCTGGGAAGGAGCTCCTCCGATGCGACCTCGCACCCGACGTCGGGTACCACCAGGGCCGGCCTCCCGGCGAGATCCGGTCCGTCCACCGGGGCGCAGGCGGGGCGCCCGGGCATTCGTACCGCTGCTCTGTGCGCTCTTCCTGGCCGCCGGGCTGGCACCGGCCGCACCGGCCGCCGCGCACGGCAACAAGATCAAGCTCGCGGTCGCCGGTGACGGCGCCACCGGGATCACCGTGCGGGCCAGCTACGACGACGGCCATCCGCTGGACACCGGCGTCCGGCTGGTGGTGACCGCCGTCGCCGACGGCGGCCGGCGGGTCGGCCCGCTCCAGCTCGACCCGGCCGGTGAGGGCCAGGGCTTCTACAGCAGCGGGCCCGTCCTCATCCCCGGCCGCTGGCAGGTCACGGTCACCGCGCCCAAGCCCACCCCCGCCGAGGTACGCGTCGTCGTGCAGGCCCGCGCCGCGCAGTCCGCGCCGCCCCCGGCCTCCCCGCCGAAGCCGGTCGCGGCGGAACCTGCCGGCGGCTCCACCCGCTGGCTGTGGTGGGTGGCCGGCGCCGCCCTGACCCTCGCGGCCGCGACCACCCTCGGTGCCCTGCTGGTACGCCTCCGGCGCCGCCCGACCACCTGATCCCCCGCCCTGCCACCAGAAACGCCGCACCAACGCCGATCAACCGCCCGCCAGCCCGGCCGGGTCCCGCAGCACCTCACCTGGACACCAGAGGCGTAACCAACCCCCTTTGACGCCTCTGCTGTCCAGGTCGACGGCCGACCGCCGTCGCTTCGGCCCGACGGGCCTGTCCCCCCGGGTACGGGCGGTCCGGGCCGAACTCGGCGGGTCGGTGGCGCGGGCGGTGGACGGGGCAGCGGAGGGGCGGACGAGCCGGCAGGCTGGCCGGATGGCTCGTCCGCCCCGGATCCCGCCACGACTGGCGTTCCTGCCGCTCCGCGCCCGTACCGCCGTGGCGGAAGGGCTGATCACCCGGAGCATGTTGCGGGGACGGACCTGGCGCCGGCTACTGCCCGACGTCTACGTCCACCGTGACGGCTACCGGGAGGACGACCACCGGATGTGGTGCGACGCCGTCGCCCTCACGTTGCCGACGGGGGCGGCCATCGGCGGCGCGAGTGCCGCGTACCTGTGGGGCGTACCCCTGCTGGCCCGGGGTGCGCCGGTCACGGCACTGGTACCGGGCACCGTCCGGCCCCGCACCCGGCCACGGGTCCGGTACGCGCTCGCCAGCCTGTCCGCCGACGACGTGACCCGGTTCGGCGGGCTGCCGGTCACCACGCCGCTGCGTACCGCGTTCGACCTGGGCCGGCAGCCACCGCGTACCGAGGCGGTGGTGGCGGTGGACGCCCTGCTGAACCGCCGGCTCGTGAAGTCCGCCGCGCTCGGCGACTACCTCACCGCACATCCCGGCTGGCCCGGGGCGGCCCTGTTACGTGGGGTTCTGGGGCTGGCGGAACCGCTGAGCGAGTCACCGATGGAGACCCGTCTCCGCCTGCTGCTGCTCGACGCCGGTCTGCCGCCGCCGACGGCACAGTACGAGGTGTTCGACGCGCGGGGACGCTTCGTCGGCCGGGTCGACCTGGCCTATCCACGTTGGCATATCGCGTTGGAGTACGAGGGCGATCACCACCGCGAGCGTGCGCACTTCCGCCAGGACGTCGCCCGGCTGAACGCGCTGCGGGCCGCCGGCTGGATCGTGCTCCGTTTCATCGCCGACGACGTCCTCCGACACCCCCACCAGACCATTGCCCAGGTAACCCATGCCATCCGGGAACGCCGGGCTCACCTGGACACCAGAGGCGTGAACGACCTCGCTTAGCGCCTCTGGTGTCCAGGTCGATGGGGCACGGGCGGGGTCAGAGGAGGGCGCGCAGGGCGGTGAGGTCCTCCGGGGTGGGCTGCCAGCGTGCCGCGCCGGCGTTGGCGCGTACCTGCTCGGGGGTGGTTGCCCCGGCGATCACCGAGGTCACCGCCGGCTGGGCGGCCAGTCCGCCGATCGCCACCTCCACGGTGGACAGACCGCGCTCGCCGGCGTACTTCTCGATCGCCTCGATGGTGCCCCAGGGAGCCGAGGCGAGCCGGGCCGCGTAGCGCGGCGATGCGCCGGCCAGTCGGCTGTCCGCCGGTGGGGTGGTCCCGCGCCGGTACTTACCGGTGAGCAGCCCGTCGGCGAGCGGGAAGAACGGCAGCAGTCCGAGCCCGAACCGTTGCGCGGCCGGCACCACCTCGGCCTCGACGTCGCGCCGCAGCAGGCTGTACTCGTTCTGCGCGCTGACGAACGGCGTGAGACCCCGGGTACGCGCGGTCCAGTCCGCGTCGGCGATCTGCCAGCCGGCAAAGTTGGAGTTGCCCAGGTAGCGGACCTTGCCGGCCCGGACGAGGTCGTCGAGCGCGCTCAGCGTCTCCTCGATCGGGGTACCCGGATCGGGCTCGTGGAACTGGTACAGGTCGATGTGGTCGGTGCCGAGCCGACGCAGCGACGCCTCCACCGCCCGTACGACGTACCGCCGGGCGCCCCGGGCACCGTGGTCCGGTCCGTTCATCCCGGACATGTCCATGCCGAACTTCGACGCCAGCACCACGTCGTCCCGTCGGCCGCGCAGGGCGGCGCCGAGCTGCTCCTCCGAGCCGCCGTGCGGCTCCCCGTAGATGTCCGCGGTGTCGAAGAAGTTGATTCCGGCGTCGAGCGCGGCGTCGACGACCGCGCGGGTGCCGGTGGCGTCGAGCTTGCGGCCGAAGTTGTTGCAGCCGATCCCGACGACGGACACCACGAGCCCGGAGTCGCCCAGCCGGCGATAGGTCATCTCAGTCACGAGATCAACCCTATGCCGCCCGGCGCCGGGTCGGTGTTCCGCCGCCGTCCATCCCGGCAGGGACGGCGGAAAGCAATTCACAAAACTGTTTCATGACCGCCGAAATCGCCGACGACGGCGCGTCGCGTGCGAACTCGGGAAACTGCTATATCGTGGGCACGAATCCGGCGACCACTGCGATAAACATACCGTTCCTGGTCGTCGCGCGACTGTCGGAGGCGTGGGTTCACATGACGGTGAACGGCCGATTCGACCGCCCCGGCGCGGAGACGTCGATCGTCCCCGCCCAGGTCAGCAGGGACCACAACACGCCGGTCGAGGTGACCGTGGTGCTGCCCTGTTTCAACGAGCAGGCACACGTACTCACCGAGATCGAGCGCATCACCACGGCGATGGACCGCAGTGGACTGCGTTACGAACTACTGGCGATCGACGACGCCTCCACCGACGACACCCTGACCGTCCTGCGCGAGGCCGCCAGCCGTTTCTCACATTTGCGGGTAATGGCGTTCCGCCGTAACGGCGGTTCGGGTACGGCCCGTCGGATCGGTACGGAACAGGCGCGCGGCGACATCGTCGTCTGGACCGACGCGGACATGACCTACCCGAACGAGCGCATTCCGGAATTCGTCCGGCTGCTGCTCCGGGACCCGCAGATCGACCAGGTCGTCGGGGCGCGGACCAGCGAACAGGGGTCACACAAGGTGCTCCGGATACCGGCGAAGTGGCTCATCCGCAAGATCGCCGAGCGGCTGGTCGGCACCCGCATTCCGGACCTCAATTCCGGGCTCCGGGCATTTCGCCGTCACGTCTCCCTGCCCTACCTCCGGCTGCTGCCGCCCGGCTTCTCCTGCGTCACCACCATCACGATGGCGTTCCTGCACAACCAGCACGAGGTGCACTACCTGCCGATCGCCTACGCCCGGCGGTCGGGATCGTCGAAGTTCCACTTCGTACGCGACGCGTACCGCTACATCCTCCAGGTACTGCGAATGGTGATGTACTTCAATCCACTCAAGGTCCTCATGCCACCGTCGCTCCTTCTGCTGACCGTCGGATCGGGAAAGGTGGCCTACGACCTGATCGCACATCCGGTCCGGATAGCCACCAATACCGTGCTGCTGCTCTGCGCCGGCCTGATCATCGGGGCGGTCGCCATGCTCGCCGATCTGATCGTGCGCTCCAGAATCGAGTGGTCACCCGGAAATCGCCCGTGAGCGGAGCGATGTCCACGGTCGCCGAGCTTTTCCGGATGTGGGGCATGGTCGACCGGGTACGGGACACCGCCGGCCGGCAACGGGGGATCGACGGGGCCACCACCGCCGACGCCGGGCCGACCGGGGCCACCGGCCCCACCGCGCCCACCAGCACGGCCACCGTGCCGTACCCGGGACGACGGGTCGAGCGCCGGGGCTGGTGGATGGTCGGCGCGCTCACCGCCACGGTCGCGATGACCTGGATACCGTGGCTCAACGCACCGTTCGGCGACAACCACCTGGGCCGGATCATCGGCCGGTACGCCCTGCATCTGCGGAACCTCCAGCAGCAGGGTCTGCTCGGTTCGCAGTTCGGGGCCGACTGGCAGCCGTACGCCTCGGCGCCGTACGCCCACCATCCGCCGCTGCTCAACCTCCTCACCGCGCTCACCGGTCTGCTGCCCGGCGACGGCGAGTACCAGGTGTGGCTGCCGGCGTACCTGCTGGCGCTGCTGATCATCCCGGCCGGGGCCGCGTTGCTGCGCGGGTTCGGCATCCGCTGGTCCGCGACCCTGCTCGCCCTCGGGCTGATGGTGGCCACACCCTTCTACTGGGTCTACAGCCCACTGATGTTCGACCTCGGCCTCATCCTGGCGCTCTCCGCCATCGTCGTCCGGCTGCGTGCCCGACCCGACCCGTCGCCGGGACTCGTCGCCGCCGCCTGCGCCACCGCCCTGCTGAGCACACTGGTCTCCTGGCCCGGCATGGTGTCCGCCGCCGTCCTGGGGCTCTGGCTCTTCGCGGCCCGGCGGATCGACCGGGTGACGGTGCTGGTCGGGGCGAGCATGCTGGCCGGGCTGGTGCTCAGCCTCGCCTTCGTGGTGGGGGTGACCGGGTTGACCCTGCTCGGCGGTCAGGCCGAGCTGCGCAGCACGGGTGGCAGCCACACCGTATGGCGGTTCCTGCGCCGGCAGGCGTACTTCGCGTCCAGCCTGCTGCCGGTCTGGTATCTCGGGGCACTCCCGCTGGCCATGGTCGCCGGACTACTGGACCGGCGGAGCCGTGGCTACCTGGCGATGGCGACCGGGTTCACCGTGCTCTGGGTGGTGGGACTGAACAACGGCGCCTACATGCATTCGTACTGGTCCTATCCGGGCCTGGTGGTCGGGCTGGTCGGGATGGGGGTACTCCTCGACCGGGTCGCCGGCCGTCTGTCCGGCCGGCCCGGCGAGGCACCCGCCGCGCCGATCCCGCCGGTGACCGGGAATGGGCCCCGGGCGGCACTTCGGCGGGCGCCCCGGACCGTGGCCCGGACGACGAGCCGGCTCGCGGCCCGACGCCCGGCCCGGGTGGCGGTGACCGTGCTGATCGGAGCCGCGCTCGGGACGTACCTCGGCACCCTGGTCCTCGGTCCGGTCGGGCAGCGACTGCTGGCCGAGCCGGCCCGGGCCGGCCGGTTGGTCGCCGCACATCCGCCGTCGGTCGGCCAGCGGTACGCCTGGGTGGCCGGGCCGGCCATCACCAGTCCACGCTGGCTCGCCTACTACTGGCAGCTGACGCCCCAGATGCTCACCCCCGAGATCCTCCGCAGCGACCCGGTTCCCGGGGCCGGCGACCTGGTGCTGGTGAACCTGGAACGGCCGCCCGACTGGCTGTCCGGGTCGATCGAGGCCGGCGTGGTGGCCCGGGACGGCCCGTACGCACTGGTCCCGGTCGCCACCGTCCGGAACGCTCTCACCCCGTCCTGACCCCGCGTCGTCGTCCTGAATCAGCCCCACCGGAGCGGTCCGGCCCGCTCCGGCAGTTCCACCGCACCGACTACGACATCAAGCGGGCCGAGACCGGCATCCGGCCTGGCCGGTTTCCGACACCGGACCTACGGCCTGCGGCGGCACCGTGGCCGAGACCCGGTGCCGGATCGGCTCGACGACGATGGCGGGCCAGAATCGCTCGACGGCCCGGCGCCGGGCGGCCCGCCGCAGCCGGGCGAGCCGATCCGGGTCGGCCGCCAGTTCCCGGAGCGCGTCGGCGAGCGCGGCGGCGTCTCCGGGCGGCACGAACAGCGCGGCGTCGCCGAGCGCGTTGCGCTGCGGGGCGGTGTCGGAGGTGACGATGGCGCAGCCGGCCGCCGCCCCCTGGTACACCTTGGTCGGCACCACCTGACGGGCCTTCTCGGTCTCGCCGAAGATGCCGAGCGAGACGTCGTGCCGGGCGACGAGCGCGGGAAGTCCGTTGGCCGGCACCCAGTCGTACCAGGTCACCGCCGGATTGCCGGCGGCGAGCCGGCGGCAGTCCGAATAGTCCTGGCCGGTGCCGACCACGGTCACCTCGATCGTCCGCTCCGTCGCGAGTTCGGCCAGGGCAGCGCCCAGGGTCCGGGTGCCGTGCAGCGGGGTGAAGAGTCCGACGAAGACGACCCGCAGGCGCGGGCGGGCGGTGCTGCCGCCCGGGGTCCCGGGGCCGGTGGACGGGGCGGGGGAATCGGCGCCACCGGCGGCGCCGGGCCAACGACACCGGGCGGTACGGGCACCGGCGGCGAACCATTCGACGCCGGCACCGACGGGTACCACCACCGCCCGGTCCCGGTCCGGCGCCGGAAGTCCGGCCAGGTGCTCGGCCGTGTCCACCAGGACGGTGTCGGCCTGCCGGAGCGCCCCGGTGTCGATCGCCCGGAGCAACCGGCCCCGGAGGCCGCCGTCGGCGGCGAGCCGCCGGTCCCGAGCCGTGCCGGCGGCGGAGACGAGATGGTCGAGCACGATCGGGGTGTCCCGGAACAGTCGCCGGGCCAGGTGGACGTCGAAGTGCCCGAGGTAGCCGACCAGTACCGCGTCGACCGGACCCCGGATCCCGCCGTCGCCGGGGACCGGCTCGACCGCACCGCGCCGGTAGGGCCGGGTCCGCCGGACCAGCAGGGCCCAGCACCGGGCCAGTTGACCGACGAGTACGGGCAGCCGCCACGGTTGCCGGAGCATCGCGATCCGGCCGGCGGTGTCCAGCGGCAGCGGGACGTTCACCTCGTCCACCTCGTCGCCGGCCGCCCGGAGCCCCTCGACGAGTACGCCGACCCGGGGATGCCGCCGTACGTCGTAGCTCCCGAAGACCAGCCAACGCACGGCGAGCAGCGTAGCGCGGAGTACCCAGGGCAGCACGTTCCGTCGTCACTGCTGGCGCGTCGCCGACTCCGAGTTCTCCGCCCGGTCCACCGTCGACGCGACCGGCCCGCACGCCGGACCCACTCCGGCCGGATCTGACGCCGGACCCATCCCGGCCGGATCTGACGGCGGACCCATCCCGGCGACGGCCGGCGCCGGACCTCCTCCGGCCGAAGCCAGTGCCGGACCCGGCACGGTCGGTGGCTCAGCCGGGCGCGGAGTCGGCGGCGGCTTCGGAGTCGCCCCGGTGCCCGGCCGACGGCCGCTGCGGCGTCGGGCCCACTCGGCCGATACCGCCATTGCAGGCAGGACCAGGTCCACGGCGGTTAGCAGGAGTCGGGACACCACGGCGACGACCAGTGCCGCCGACGGGACCACGGTGGCACCGAGGAGCAGCGGCAGCGCCACCTCCCGGGGCCCCACCCCGGCCGGCGCCACCGCCAGCAGGAACCCGATGGACCAGGAGCCGGCGAAGGCGCCCACCGCGGGGACCAGCAGTTCCGGCCCGCCGGCACCGATATCCACCAGCAGCAGCCAGAGATGCATCCCGTACGCGAGCCAGGCCGCCAGCGACCAGCCGACGGCACCGGCGACGCCGCGCGGCGACAGTGCCCGGGGCATCGGCTCCCGCCGGGCCAGCCGCAGCAGCCGGCCCAGCATCCGGTTGAGCAGGGGCGGCCAGAGCAGCACCAGCACCACCGGCAGGACGGGCAGGGTCCACCGGAGACCGGCGAACGCACGCTCACCGAGCAGCGGCAGTGCGGCGGCGGTGAGCAGCAGCCCGGTTCCCAGGGAGATCAGCATGGTCAACAGCGCCGCCGCCGCCGAGGCGCGCCCCGGCACCTGGTACGCCCGGCCCAGCCGGGCCTGGACGAGAATCGGCCAGACCTTGCCGGGCAGGTACTTGGTCAACTGCCCGACGTAGAAGATCCGCGTCGCGGCGACGAGCGGCAGCGCGGCCCCGAAGTCCGTCAGGATCGCCCGCCAGGCCAGGAAGCCGAAGATCCCGCCCAGCCCGGCGGCCAGCCCGGCGAGCGCGAGCCCGGGCAGCGACAGTTCGTCGAGTACGCCCGGGACCTCGGACCAGCGTCGGGAGATCGACCAGCCGAGGAAGCCGAGCAACCCGACGGTCACCACGACCTGCGCGGCCCTGCGCCACCAACGCGACCTGCCGGCTGTGGGCGGGATCACAGCAGGGACGATACCGGGCCCGTCGCCTTACGCCCGGTGACCACGCGGTGCCGTCCCGTCAGCCGGCCGCTCCCCCGGCCGGAAACCGGGAACGACTCAGCCGACGTCCCAGACGGGTTCCGGCGTCTCGACCACGTCGCCGTCGCCCCGGAAAAGCAGGAAGCGGTCGAACGAACGCGTGAACCACCGGTCGTGGGTGACCGCCAGCACCGTCCCCTCGAAGGCCCGCAGGCCGGTCTCCAGGGCCTCGGCCGAGGCCAGGTCCAGGTTGTCGGTAGGTTCGTCGAGCAGCAGCAGGGTCGCCCCGGAAAGCTCCAGCAGGAGTACCAGGAACCGGGCCTGCTGACCGCCGGACAGCGTCCCGAACCGCTGGTCGCCCTGGCCGGCCAGCTCGTACCGGCTCAGCGAGGCCATCGCGGCGTGCCGGTCCATTCCGGTCCGGTGCTCGTCGCCCCGCCACAGCACCTCGACCAGCGTCCGGTCCATCAGTTCCGGCCGGTCATGGGTCTGCGAGAAGTGGCCGGGCCGGACCCGGGCCCCCAACCGGGCCACGCCACCATGCCGGACCGGAGCGAGCGTCGGACCACCGTCCACCGGCGAGTTGCCCGGATCGGGATCGGTGCCGCCCCGGGCGAGCAGCCGGAGGAAGTGCGACTTTCCCGTCCCGTTCGCGCCGAGTACGGCCACCCGGTCGCCGTACCAGACCTCCAGGTCGAACGGGAAGGTGAGGTCCTCCATCTCGACCTGCTCGCAGACGATGGCCCGCTTGCCGGTACGCCCACCGGTCAGCCGCATCCGGATGTCCTGGTCCTTCGGCGGTACGGGCGGCGGCCCGGCCTCCTCGAACTTGCGCAACCGGGTCTGCGCCGCCTGGTAACGGGAGGCCATGCCGCTGTTGTAGGCCGCCTTCTGCTTGTACATGAGCATCAGTTCGCGCAGCTTCTGGTGCTCCTCGTCCCACCGTCGGCGCTGCTCCTCCAGCCGATCGTGCCGACTGGACCGGGCCGCGTGCCAACTGTCGAAGCCGCCGGGATGCACCCAGGCCCCGCCACCCTCCACCGCGACCACCCGGTCCGCGGTCCGGGCCAGCAGCTCACGGTCGTGCGAGACGTACAGCACCGACTTCGACGACTCGCGCAGCCGCCCCTCCAGCCACCTCTTGCCCGGTACGTCGAGGAAGTTGTCCGGCTCGTCGAGCAGCAGCACCTCGTCGGCGCCCTGGAGCAGCAACTCCAGGGCGAACCGCTTCTGCTGCCCGCCGGAGAGGGTGCGTACCGGACGGGTCCGGCTGCGTTCCCAGGGCAGACTCAGCACGATCGTGGAGACGGTGTCGAAGAGCACCTCGGCGTCGTACCCGCCGGTCTCGCCCCACTCCGCCAGCGCCTCCGCGTACGCCAGTTGGGCCTTGCCGGCCGCGCTGCTGAACTTGCCGCGTACCTCGGCGGAGTGCAGTGCGACCTCGGCCGCCGCGAGCCGCTTCCCCGCCGCCCGCAGTGCCGGCGGCGACAGCGACAGTACGAGGTCGTGCAGCGTCGACTCGTCGCCGATCATGCCGATGAACTGCCGCATCACGCCCAGACCGCCGGACCGGGCGATGCCGCCGGTCTGGCTGGGCAGGTCCCCGGCCACCATCCGGAGCAGGGTGGTCTTGCCGGCGCCGTTCGGCCCGACGAGGGCGATCTTGGCGCCCTCGCCCACCCGGAAGGACACCTCGGAAAACAGCTGCCGGCCGTCCGGCAGGGTGTACCCGACTCCGGCGACGTCCACGTATCCCACGCAGGCATCCTGCCCGAACCGCCCCGCTCACCGACAGCGAGTTACTGACAGTGACTGGCGGACTCCGGCCGGTCGGACGTCGAGCGGGCCGCCCGGGTCGGCCCGCCGGGCGCCGTCACCGGCTGACCCGGAACACCCGGTAACCCTTCTGGCTGGCGTGCCGCTCGACCCGCCAGCCGTTCTCGACCAGCCAGCGCTGTAGCGAGTCGCCGCCGAGATGCCGGGCCACCACCAGCCACGCCACCCCGTCCGGGGCCAGCCTGGGGAGCCAGCGCCGCAGCATGCCGTGCAGTTCCTCCTTGCCGACCCGGATCGGCGGGTTCGACCAGAGTTGGGCGAAGGTGACGTCGTCCGGTACCGCGTCCGGCGCGTCGACCCGGACCCGGTCGGCGAGACCGAGCCGTTCGGCGTTCTCCACCGTGAGTTCGCGGGCCCGGGCGTTGACGTCGACCGCCCAGACCTGCGCCGCGGGCGCCCGGGTGGCGAGTACGCAGGCGATCGGCCCGTACCCGCAGCCCAGGTCGAGCAGTGCGCCCGAGGTCTCCGGCCCGGGCAGTTCGGCCTTGCGCAGAAGTACGGCGGTGCCCGCGTCGAGCCGGTCGGCGGAGAAGACCCCGGTCGACGAGGTCAGCGCGTAGTCGTGCCCCTCGACGGAGAACGTCACGTCGCGCCGCTGGGCGCCGACTGCGGGATCGATGCTGAAATAGTGGTCGCCGGTCACGCCACGCATTCTCGCCTACCGCGCCCACCGCCTCGACCGGTGGTCAGGCCACCGGCTTCGCCTGCTTGCGCGCCATATGCCCGCTCGTTCACCAACCGTGATTCATCCGCGGAAGCCGGCTCTCATTTATTTCCGTTACCCTGTGCGACATGGTTTACGGGCGCGGATCTGGGCCGGGCGGCGAACCGCCACGGTCGCGACGAGATCGCGCCGATCAGCCTTCGGTCGACCCGGACGAGGCGGCCGGTCCGCCGGCCGGGCGGGCCGGCCGGCGCCGTTCCGATCCCGAGCGGCCGGACGGGCCGCCGGCGGTCCCGCCATTCGATCCGTCCATCTCGGACCGACGTCCGCCCGGCGCCGGGTACGGTCGCCCGGCCGCCGGCCCCGTCGGCCCGGCCGACGGCCCGGGCCGGTCGCGGCGGTCGCGGCACGGCGCACCGGAACCCGAGGTCCCCGGCCCGGTCGACGGCTACCCGCCGCTCGGCAGGCCGGGCCGGCCACCACGTCCGGCCGACAGTGGACGCCACCTGGCCACTCCGGCGGACCGCCCCGAGGCTCCGGGACGGCCCGCTCCGGGCGGCAGGTCGATGCCCCCCGGTCGACCCGTACCCGGCGGCAGGCCCGCCCCCGACGACCGGCCCGCCCACGGGGGTAGGCCCGGTGCCACCGGCCGGCCCGTTCCGGGCGGCAGGCCGGCTCCCGGCGGTGGGCCGCCCCCCGGCGCCAGGCCGGCGGGCCCGGGCGGCAGACCGATCCCCGGTGACCGGGCGATCCCGGGCGCCAGACCGGCTCCCGCCGACCGGGCGGCACCGGCCGGTACGCGTCCGTACTCCGATGGCCGGTCGGCGCCGATCGGCGAGCCGCCCCCCACCGGTGGGCCGAGGCCGCCGACGCGTACCCCTACGGCGGGTTCGCTTCCGCCCCGGACCGTCGAGCCTCGGGATCGTGCCCCGGGCGGCGGCCGGCGTCGCGCCCAGCCCGATCCGGCGGAACCGGACGGGCCGTTCCGCCCCGGCCCCGAAGAACCGTGGGCGCCCGGCCGTCGGTCGACGCCGGCACCACGGCAGCGCCGGGCCCCCTCGGCCGACCAGGATCCGCCCCGCCCGGTCCTGCCCGAGTCGGTCCCGCCGCCGGCCGGACGCCGGCCGGTCGGCCGGACCGGCCCGACATCAGGCGCCGGACCCGCGGAACGCCGCGACGACCGGGGACTACCGCCGCGGGCACCGATGGGAAGGACCGCACCACCTCCGCCGGGTTCCGACCCGTCCTCCGGGCGGCGACCGGGTGGACCGGTCCTACCCGACTCCCCGGCCAGCCGAGCCGGCACCCGGGGTTCCGCCGGAGCGCTCCGGCCGGGTCCGGACTCCGGGCCGGCCCGGGGCCCGGTGCCGTCCCCGCGAACCCGACCGGTCGGTCCCGGGCCCGAGGGCGGTCCCCGACCCGTCGACGAGCGGGGCAGATCCGGGCGTACCGGTGCCGCACCGCCCGAGCGCCCACCCGGATCACCGGTCGGACCGCGCTCCGGACCACCCGGCGCCGCACCACTGGACCGGGCACCCGGATCACCGGTCGGACCGCGCTCCGGACCACCCGGCGCCGCACCACTGGACCGGGCACCCGGATCACCCGTCGGACCGCGCTCCGGACCACCCAACGCCGCCCGCTCCGGACCACCCGGCGGTACCCGGTCCGGGCCGCCGCCCAGCCCCCGCTCGGGACCGCCCGGCGCTCCGCCGCTGGACCGGGCAGCGGGATCACCGGTCGGACCGCGCTCCGGACCACCCAACGCCGCCCGCTCCGGACCACCCGGTGGCGCCCGGCCCGGGTCGGCGCCGGGCGGACGCTCCGCGCCACCGGCCGCACCACGGTCGCAGCCCCCGGCCCGCCCTGGAGGCCCGGATCGCGCGCCCGCGCCGGCAGCGACGCCCGCGCCGGCCGCCAAGACGGCCACCACGCCGACCAAACCGGCCGAGGCACCCTCGACCGCACTCGTGCCGGTCGGCGGCGCCAGAGGGGCGCTACGGACCTCCAAACGGACCTGGCAGTGGGTCGTCGGCTCGCTCGGCGTACTGGTGCTGCTCGGAATCTGCGGACTGAGTTCCTACTTCTTCGTCAACGACGAGCCGTACGGCCGGGACGCCCGTACCGCCGACAGCACGCCCCCGCCGGGCGCCCTGAACCGGGACATCAGCTCTCGGGCCGCCGATCCGACACCGCTCACCGTCAAAGAGGTGTTCCCCGGCAAGGAAATCGTGATCGCCGCCGAGGAGTCGAAGTACGAGCTGCTCAAGACGCAGGCGTCGGAGGACTGCGAACTGGTCGCCGACGGCGAGCTCGGCGCCCTCCTGGTCGATCTCGGTTGCAGCCAGTTCGTCCGAGGCACCGTGCGCTCACCCACCGGCGCCTACGTGGCGACGGCCGGCATCGTCAACCTGACGGACGCGGCCGGGGCGACGTCGGCACGCGAGAAGATCCAGCCGATCGTGACCGGTGAGAAGGGACGTTTCCTGGGCCTGGCCGCCGGTCGGGGCACCGAGGCCGTCGCCCGGGAGTCGGCCCAGGCCGGCTGGCACGAGCGCGGACACTTCCTGATCTACTGTGTCGTGGCGAAGACCAACGGCACGACCATCGGCGAGGAGGACGTCTTCGCCCGGCAGGTCCTCACCGACATGATCGAGGCCTACCTGCGGGGCAAGGTCCTGGAGCAGCGCGCCACCGCCGCGGTCGACCCGTCCGGGTCGGCCGGCCCCGACCAGCCCCCGAACTAGGAACGGCTCCGGCAGCGGCGGCGGACCCGCGTCGGGTCAGGACGACGCCGGCAGGCGCAGTCGACGGGTCTGCACCGCCCGGCTCGCGTACTCGACCGGGTTCTCGGGGTAGCCGACCGCGACCAGGGCGAGCCCGTGCGGCGGCGCCACGGTCACCTCGCTGGCCCGCTCCCGACGCCCGAGCAGGCCACCCGGCCAGTCGACCGGACGCCGCCCGTCACCGGCCACCAGCATCGCCCCGACCAAGCTCCGCACCATCGACTGGCAGAACGCGTCGGCCTGCACGGTGGCGACCAGTACGCCGTCCGGGTCCCGCCGCCAGTCCAGCCGGGTCAGTGCGCGCACCGTCGTCGCGTGCTCCTTGCGCCGGCAGTACGCCGCGAAGTCGTGCTCGCCGACCAGTCCCGCCGCCGCGTGGTTCAACGCCCCCAGATCCAGCGGGCGGGGCCAGGCGAGCACCTCGTGCCGGCGCAGCGGCTCGGCGCCGTACGGCGCGTCGGTGACCCGGTACTCGTACCGTCGGAAGGTCGCGGAGAACCGTGCGTCGAACTCGGCCGGCACCTCGGTGACGGCGCGTACCCGGACATCGGGCGGCAGCACTCCGGCGAGCCTGCGCAGCAGCGTTCCCGACCACCGCCGCCAGAGGGCGGACGGCAGGTCGACGTGACAGACCTGCCCGGTGGCGTGCACCCCGGCGTCCGTACGCCCCGCCACGGTCAACCCCGTCGCCCGACCCGCTCCGACGATCATCCCGAGCGCCTCGGTCAGCACTCCCGCGACGGTACGTCGACCGGGCTGGGCGGCCCAGCCGGAGAAGTCCGCGCCGGCGTAGGCGACGTCCAGCCGTACTCGGGTGTTCCCGTCCGCCTCGTCCTCGACCACCACCTGCTGCTCCACGACCACCTACTGCTCGACGAACGGGGCTGGGAAATGCCGTGGCCCGACACCCCACGAGGGATGCCGGGCCACGGGCGGCTCCGTACTCAGGACTTGCTGTTGTCAGCCTCGTCCGTGTCCTCGCGGGCCGCCGCGGTGTCCCCGGAGACCGACTCCGGTGCCTCGGCGTCCTGGTCGGCGCTGGACGAGGCACGCGGGGTCTCCTCGTCCGGGGCGAGCGCCTCGACCTTGTTCTGCTGTGCCGCCTTGCGCGCGGCGGTCTTCTTCGCCGGGGCCTCCGGCGCGACGACCAGTTCCTCGACCAGCTCGATGATCGCCATCGGCGCGTTGTCGCCCTTGCGCGGGACGGTCTTCACGATCCGGGTGTAGCCGCCGTTGCGGTTGGCGAACCGGGGCGCGATCTGGTCGAACAGGTTGAAGACAACGTCCTTGTCCTGTACGACGGTCAGCACCCGACGGCGGGCCGCCAGGTCGCCACGCTTGGCCTTGGTGATCAGCTGCTCCGCGAGCGGACGCAGCCGCTTGGCCTTCGTGTGGGTCGTGGTGATTCGGCCGTGCTGGAACAGCGCGGTGGCCAGGTTGGCCAGGATCAGCCGCTCGTGCGCGGGGCTACCGCCGAGGCGGGAGCCCTTGGTGGGCGTGGGCATTCTTGGTGCTCCTCAATAGTGGGTGGCCGGATCTCCAGTGGGTGGCCGGATCTCCGGCTAGCCCCGGACTAAAGCTGCTCGGTCTCGCGGTAGTCGTCGGTGTCGTAGTCCGCCTCGCTGAAGGAGTCCACGACGTGCGCCGGGTCGAAGTTGGGCGCCGAGTCCTTCAGGCCCAGCCCCATGCCCGCGAGCTTCATCTTGACCTCGTCGATCGACTTCTGACCGAAGTTCCGAATGTCGAGCAGATCGGCCTCGGTACGCCCGATGAGCTCGCCAACCGTGTTGATGCCCTCGCGCTTGAGGCAGTTGTACGACCGGACCGTCAGGTCGAGTTCCTCGATCGGCAGCGCCAGGTCGGCCGCGAGCTGCGCGTCCTGCGGCGACGGGCCGATGTCGATGCCCTCGGCGCTCTCGTCCAGCTCCCGGGCCAGCCCGAAGAGCTCGACCAGGGTGGAACCGGCGGAGGCGAGCGCGGTACGCGGCCCGATCGACGCCTTGGTCTCGACGTCGATGATCAGGCGGTCGAAGTCGGTACGCTGCTCGACCCGGGTCGCCTCGACCCGGTACGTCACCTTGAGCACCGGCGAGTAGATCGAGTCGACCGGGATGCGACCGATCTCGGCACCGGCCTGCTTGTTCTGCGCCGCGGTGACGTAGCCGCGACCCCGCTCGACGGTCAGCTCCATGTCGAGCCGGCCCTTGCCGTTCAGGGTGGCGAGCTTCAGGTCGGCGTTGTGCACCGAGACACCGGCCGGCGGCTGGATGTCACCGGCGGTGACGTCGCCGGGGCCCTGCTTGCGCAGGTACATGCTGACCGGCTCGTCATGGTCGGAGCTGACGCAGAGCTCCTTGACGTTCATGACGAGCTCGACCACGTCCTCCTTGACGCCCGGAATGGTGGTGAACTCGTGCAGGACGCCGTCGACCTTGATCGACGTGACGGCCGCACCCGGGATCGAGGAGAGCAGGGTACGCCGCAGAGAGTTGCCCAGGGTGTAACCGAAACCCGGCTCGAGCGGCTCGATGGTGAACCGGGACCGGGTCTCGCTGATCGACTCCTCGGTGAGGGTCGGCCGCTGGGTGATGAGCATGTTGTTTCCTTTTCGTTCGGGGCACCCGCTATTTGATGCCCAAACTGTTCGGCACCGGAGTGGTCGGCTCCGGCTGGGCGTACCCGGCCGGAACCGACCACCGGCGATGCCGGGACAACTACTTCGAGTAGAGCTCGACGATCAACTGCTCCTGGACCTGGGTGTCGATGACACCCCGGGCCGGCAGCGAGTGGACCAGCACCTTCATCTGGCTCGGGATCGCTTCCAGCCAGGCCGGAACACTCTTCGAGCCGGCCTCGGCCTGCGCCACGATGAACGGCGTCATCTCCTTGGACTTGGCCCGGACCTCGACGATGTCGTGCTCCTTGACCCGGTACGACGGGATGTCGACCTTGCGGCCGTTCACCGTCAGGTGACCGTGCTTGACGAGCTGCCGCGCGTGGTCACGCGACTTCGCCAGGCCGGACCGGTAGACGACGTTGTCGAGCCGCGACTCGAGGATCTGCAGGAGGATCTCGCCGGTCTTGCCCTTCTTGGCGACGGCCTCCTCGTAGTACCCGCGGAACTGCTTCTCCAGCACGCCGTACACCCGGCGGGCCTTCTGCTTCTCACGAAGCTGGAGCAGGTACTCGGTCTCCTTGGTACGCCCACGCCCGTGCTGTCCAGGCGGGAACGGCCGGGACTCGAACGGGCACTTCGGGCCATCGCACTTGCTGCCCTTGAGGAACAGCTTCATCTTCTCCCGACGGCAACGGCGGCAGTCGGGACCGGTGTAACGAGCCATCTCTGTCTACTACCTCTCAGACCCGACGACGCTTCGGCGGACGGCACCCGTTGTGCGGCTGCGGCGTGACGTCGGCGATCTGGCCGACCTCCAGACCGACGGCCTGCAGCGAACGGATGGCTGTCTCCCGGCCGGAGCCGGGACCCTTGACGAACACGTCGACCTTGCGCATGCCGTGCTCCATGGCCCGACGCGCGGCGGCCTCGGCGGCCAGCTGCGCGGCGAACGGAGTCGACTTGCGGGAACCCTTGAAGCCAACCTGGCCTGCGGAGGCCCAGGAGATGACCGCACCCGTCGGGTCCGTGATGGAGACGATGGTGTTGTTGAAGGTGCTCTTGATGTGCGCCTGCCCATGGGCGACGTTCTTGCGTTCCTTGCGCCGGACCTTCTTGACGGCGGCCCCGGCACGAGCCTTCGGTGGCATAAGTCTGTGCGCTCCTAGTTATTACTTCTTGCCGGGCTTCTTCTTGCCGGCGACGGTCCGCTTCGGGCCCTTCCGGGTCCGCGCGTTGGTACGGGTCCGCTGGCCACGGACAGGCAGTCCCCGGCGGTGCCGGATGCCTGCGTAGCAGCCGATCTCGACCTTGCGGCGGATGTCAGCGGCGACCTCGCGGCGCAGGTCGCCTTCTACCTTGTAGTTGGCCTCGATGTGGTTCCGGAGCTGGACCAGCTCCTCGTCCGTGAGGTCCTTGGCGCGCTTGTCCGGAGAGATACCGGTGGCGGCGAGCGTCTCGACCGCCCGGGTCCGTCCGACCCCGAAAATGTAGGTGAGCGCGATCTCCAGCCGCTTGTCGCGGGGAAGATCGACGCCAGCTAGCCGTGCCATGTGCGGGCGTACTCCTCATGTTTTCTCACGGAGGTGTGGACCCGCCCCACCCCGCCTGCCCTGAACCGACGGGCCCCGGCCTCCGACCGGGGGTCAGCCACGACTGCGGGTCACGCTAGGCGATCTTCGCTGCTCGCGGCTGGGACGAGCTTGTGTTGTTGTACGGATCTGCGACCCGGTTGTCCGACCACTCCGCCGGCCCACGTTCCCGGCCCGCGGTGACGGATCAGCCCTGGCGCTGCTTGTGGCGCGGGTCGGTGCAGATCACCATGACCCGGCCGTGCCGGCGGATTACCCGGCACTTGTTGCAGATCCGCTTGACGCTCGGCTTGACCTTCACGGTTGCCTTACTTTCCGATCTTTGCCCGGCAGCGCACTGACGCCGTCGAGTCTTGAGGACGGACACGGACACCCGGCCGCCATCAGGCGATTCGCGAAATCCCCGGACCGACGGGCCGGCCCGGCGATGTTCACTTGTAGCGGTAGACGATGCGCCCTCGGGTCAGGTCGTACGGTGACAGTTCAACGACGACCCGGTCCTCGGGCAGGATGCGGATGTAGTGCTGCCGCATCTTGCCACTGATGTGAGCCAGCACCTTGTGACCATTGGCGAGCTCCACCCGGAACATGGCGTTCGGGAGTGGCTCGATCACCCGGCCCTCGATCTCGATGGCTCCGTCTTTTTTCGGCATGTCCTCCGCTGTCCTGACGTCGGTTACTCCGGACGGCCCACAACGCCTTTCCCGGGTGGAGTGCACCCGAGCCAGCCGCGGCTCCGGTCCCACCGAAGCGCGGGTGGGCATGCCGGAGTGGACGCTGTGCGCCGATCAGCCAGTGTACGCGCGCCCGCACGTCAACGCCAACCCGGGGACGTACGGGTCGGTTGATCGGACGAACGCGACTATATCAGGCGGGTTCGCCCTCTTCGTCCTGCTCAAGGCGCCGACGGTTCCGCTTCTCCACCTTGGCTCGCCGTTTCGCCGCCCGCCTCGCGGCCCAGCGCTGCGGCTCCCCGGTCGCCAGCCCGCGCACCGTGTTCAGCAGCAGCACGGCCCCCCACGGTCCGCCCACCCAGACCGGCCAGAAGTAGAGCCACTCGGTGGAGACCAGCGAGGTGACCGCCCAGATCGTCACCACGATCGTCACGACCCCGAAGTAGCCGTTCCAGGTCTCGGCCAGCCAGCTCCGCGTCGCGCCCGGGTAGCGGCCGTCCGGACCCGGCGTCAGGCCCCGTCCGCCGTCCTCGCCGACCGGCACCATCTGAGCCTCGCCGACCGGTACCGTCCCCGGCAGGTCATCGAGCAGCCCGCCGCCGTTGAGATCCCCGTACGTCTTCGCGGCGTACACCCGCTGCAGGCGCTCCTCGTACTCGGCCAGGTCGAGCCGGCCCTCGTTCAACGCCCGGAGCAACTGCTCGGCCACGGCCGTCCGGTCCGAGTCCGCAGCGCGCATCTGGTCCCGCCCGTCCATGACTACGAGCATGCCACCACCGGTCGAGCGGCGGCGAAGCCGTCGGCCCACCCACCGGTGAGCCACGCCTGGCGGAGCGGCCCGCTGGCCGACCGGATCGGCCGCGACGCCCTAGCCGGCCGAGGAGGACTTCGCGGGCTCTCTGGCGGTCACCAGGTCACCGAGCCGGGCCCGACCACCGTCCGGGGCGGTCAGCACCCAGACGCCGTCGTCCAGCAGCGCCATCGAGTGCTCGACGTGGGCCGCGATCGACCCGTCCCGGGTGATCACCGTCCAGCCGTCGTCGAGTTCCACCGTCCGGGGCGAGCCCATGGTCACCATCGGCTCGATCGCCAGCGCCAGCCCCGGCACCAGGCGCGGACCACGGCCCGGTCGCCCGTGGTTGAGCACGTGCGGATCCTGATGCATCTCGGTGCCGATGCCGTGCCCGCCGTACCCCTCCACGATGCCGTACCGGCCGGCGGCCCGGACCGCGCGCTCCACCGCGTACGAGATGTCGGTCAGCCTGCCCCGTCCGCTGAGCATGCCGCGCGCCGCGGCGCCGATCCCGGCCCACATCGCGTCCTCGGCCACCGTCGCCATCCGGAGCAGTTCCGGCCGCACCTCGCCGACGGCGACCGTGATCGCGGCGTCGCCGTGCCAGCCGTCCAGCACCGCTCCGCAGTCGATCGAGATCAGGTCGCCGTCGCGGAGCACCTGGTCCCGGGCCGGGATCGCGTGCACGACCTGCTCGTTGATTGACGAGCAGATCGACGCGGGGAAGCCGTGGTAGCCCTTGAAGGAGGGCACGGCTCCGGCCCCACGGATCACCGACTCGGCGATCTCGTCGAGGTCCCCGGTGGAGACGCCCGGCGCCACGGCCGCGCGCATCCGGTCCAGGGCCGCCGCGACGACGAGCCCGGCGGCCCGCATCAGGTCGATCTGCTCCGGGGTCTTCAGCTGGATGTCCAGCTGGGAACGGCGCATGAAACCCAGCCTATCCGCCGTACGAGCGCAGGGCGTCGATAGCCCGGACGGTGACATCCTCCACCGGTCCGGTCGCGTCGATCCCGACGAGCTTGCCCTGCGCACCGTAGTAGTCGATCAGCGGCGCGGTCTTGTTCGCGTACTCCCGCAGCCGCTCGGCGATCGTCTCCGCCTTGTCGTCGTCCCGCTGGAACAGCTCCCCGCCACACCGGTCGCATACCCCCGGCTCGGAGGGTGCGTCGAACTCGATGTGCCAGACCTTCTCACAGCCCCGGCAGGTACGCCGACCGGAGAGCCGCCGGATGACCTCGTCGTCGTCGACCACCAGCTCCATGACCAGATCCAGGGCGGTGCCCAGATCGGCCAGCAGCTTGTCCAGGGCGGCCGCCTGCGGGGTCGTCCGAGGGAACCCGTCCAGCAGGAATCCCTCGGCCGCGTCCGCCCGGGCCAGTCGCTCCCGGACCATGTTGATGGTCACCTCGTCGGGCACCAGCTTGCCGGCGTCCATGTACCGCTTGGCCTCGACACCCAGGGGCGTGCCCTGGGTGACGTTCGCCCGGAAGATGTCCCCGGTCGAGATCTTGGGCACGGCGAGGTGGGCGGCGATGAACTCGGCCTGGGTCCCCTTGCCCGCCCCGGGGGGACCAACCAGAACGAGTCGCATCTAGCGCAGGAACCCTTCGTAGTTCCGCTGCATGAGCTGGCTCTCGATCTGCTTCACGGTCTCCAGACCGACGCCGACCATGATCAGCACAGCGGTACCACCGAACGGGAAGTTCTGGAACTGCTGGTTGTCCAGCCAGATGAAGAAGAAGTTCGGCAGGATCGAGATCAGACCCAGGTAGAGCGCGCCGGGAAGGGTGATCCGGCTCAGGATGAAGTCGAGGTAGTCGGCGGTGGGCTTGCCCGGCCGGATGCCTGGCACGAACCCGCCGTACTTCTTCATGTTGTCCGCGACCTCGGTCGGGTTGAACGTGATCGAGACGTAGAAGTACGTGAAGAAGATGATCAGCAGGAAGTAGACGCTGATGTACGTCGGGCTGTCCGGCTTCACCAGGTTGTCCTGGACCCAGATCTGCCAACCGTTCAGGTTGTTCTGGTCGAAGAACTGGAGCAGCAGCGTCGGCAGGTACAGCAGCGACGAGCCGAAGATGACCGGGATCACACCCGCCTGGTTGACCTTCAGCGGGATGTAGGTGGACGTCCCGCCGTACATCCGGCGGCCGATCATGCGCTTCGCGTACTGCACCGGGATCCGGCGCTGCGCCTGCTCGATGAAGACCACCGCGGTGATGACCACCAGAACCAGCACCAGTACCAGGGCGAACATGCCCCAGCCCTTGTTGTTCTTGATGGTCCAGCCCTCGCTGGGCAGTCGGGCCGCGATCGAGGTGAAGATCAGCACCGACATGCCGTTGCCGACGCCCCGGTCGGTGATCAGCTCACCGAGCCACATGACCATGCCGGTACCGGCGGTCATGGTGATCACCAGGACGCTCACGGTCAACCAACCCGGCAGGCCGTGGCCCTCGGGGATGATCGGGAACTCCTGGCACATGCCGTTGAAGAGCTGCCCGGACCGGGCCAGCGCCACGAACGCCGAGGCCTGCAGGACACCCAGGCCGAGCGTCAGGTACCGGGTGTACTGGGTGATCTTCGCCTGACCGGACTGACCCTCCTTGCGGAGCTGCTCCAGCCGCGGGATGACCACGGTGAGCAGCTGCAGGATGATCGACGCGGTGATGTAGGGCATGATGCCCAGCGCGAAGACCGACAGCGAGAGCAACGCCCCGCCGGAGAACAGGTTGAGCAGGTTGAAGACACCGTTGCCCTCGCCCGACTCCATGGTCTTGATGCACTGCTGGACGTTCCCGTACGAGACGCCGGGGCTGGGCAGTGTCGCGCCGAGCCGGTAGACCGCGATGATGGCTACTGTAAACAGCAGCTTCTTGCGCAGGTCAGGCGTGCGGAACGCACTGAGAAAGGCGGAGAGCAACTTCTTCCTCCTGCGCGAGGCGGGCCGCCGGTGGTTCGTGGCGGGACGGGGTGGCTGTCGGGCGATCGACCCGATACCCATGCTGGGATCGGACTCTAACAGTCCGGCGCGCTCTCGGGCAGATCCACCCGGAGAACATTCACCGCTTCCGATATTAACGGGGCGAATGGCCCCCTAGTAGACCGTGGCGCCCGCCAGTTGCCGAGAACTGAACGAGCGCCGCGACCGCGTAATCCTTACAGCTCTGTTGCCGAGCCGCCAGCAGCGGCGATCTTCTCCTTGGCCGACGCGCTGAACGCGTGCGCCGACACCTGGAGAGTGACCCCGCCCAGGTCCCCGGTACCGAGAACCTTGACCGGCTGACCCTTACGGACGGCGCCGGCCTCGACCAGCTCCAGCGGGCCGACCTGTCCGCCCTGCGGGAACAGCTCGGCGAGCCGGTCCAGGTTGACGACCTGGAAGACGACCTTGAACTTGTTCTTGAAGCCCTTCAGCTTCGGCAGGCGCATGTGGATGGGCATCTGCCCGCCCTCGAACGCCGCCGAGATGTTCTTCCGGGCCTTGGAACCCTTGGTGCCTCGACCGGCGGTCTTCCCCTTCGAGCCCTCACCGCGACCCACCCGGGTCTTCGCGGTCTTGGACCCGGGAGCCGGGCGCAGGTGGTGGACCTTGATCGTCATTACTCGACCTCCTCGACCTTCACGAGGTGGCTCACGGTGAAGATCATGCCCCGAATCTCGGGGCGGTCCTCCTTGACCACCACGTCGTTGATCCGCTTGAGACCGAGCGAACGCAGCGACTCGCGCTGGTTGTGCTTGGTCCCGATCCCGGACCGGACCTGGGTCACCTTCAGACGTGCCATCAGGACGTCACCCCCGCCTGAGCCGCGAGCATCGCGGCCGGCGCGACGTCCTCGACCGGCAGACCCCGACGCTTCGCGACCGCCTCCGGCGACTCCAGCCCCTTCAGGGCCGCAACCGTGGCGTGCACGATGTTGATCGGGTTCGACGAGCCGAGGCTCTTCGAGAGCACGTCGTGGATGCCCGCGCACTCCAGCACGGCACGCACCGGGCCACCGGCGATGACACCGGTACCAGCGCTGGCCGGCTTGAGCAGAACGACGCCAGCGGCGTCCTCGCCCGTCACCGGGTGCGGAATCGAGGCACCGATCCTGGGCACCTTGAAAAAGTGCTTCTTGGCCTCCTCGACGCCCTTGGCGATGGCCGCGGGCACCTCCTTGGCCTTTCCGTAGCCCACACCGACGGTGCCGTCGCCGTCGCCCACGATCACGAGGGCGGTGAAGCTGAAGCGACGACCACCCTTGACGACCTTGGCGACACGGTTGATAGCGACGACCCGCTCGAGATGCGGGGTCTTCTCGGCGGGCGCGTTTCCGCGGCCGCCCTCACGGCGGTTGTCGCGGCGACCACCCTCGTTGCCACCGGACCCGCCGCCACGGCGCTGTTGACCTGGCATCAGCAGCCTTCCTCTCTCATCGTGACGGGGTTCTAGAACTCAAGCCCGGCTTCGCGGGCAGCGTCGGCCAGTGCGGCGATCCTGCCCGCGTACTGGTTGCCACCGCGGTCGAAGACGACCTTGGAGATCCCGGCCGCCTTGGCCCGCTCGGCGAGCAGCGCGCCGACCTTACCGGCCACGACTCGCTTGTCACCCTCCGAGCCCCTGATCGACGCGTCCAGGGACGAGGCGGCGGCCAGGGTGTGCCCCCGGCCGTCGTCCACCACCTGGGCGGTGATGTGGCGCAGCGAACGGGTGACGACCAGGCGCGGGCGCTCGGCCGTACCGGTGACGTTCTTGCGGACCCGGAAGTGCCGACGTGCCCGCCCGATGGCGCGCTGGGCGGCGACGCCGCGGCGGCGCTTGAGCAGCGTGGCGGTCACTTCTTACCTGCCTTTCCAGCCTTGCGACGAATGATCTCGCCCTGGTACTTGACGCCCTTGCCCTTGTACGGCTCAGGCGGGCGGATCTTCCGGATGTTGGCGGCAACCTCGCCGACCTGCTGCTTGTCGATGCCGGCCACGTGGAACAGCGTGGGCCGCTCGACCGTGAAGGTGATCCCGTTCGGGGCCTTCACCTGCACCGGGTGCGAGAACCCGAGCGCGAACTCGAGGTCGCTGCCCTTGGCGGTCACCCGGTAACCGGTACCGGCGATCTCCAGGGTCTTGCGGTAGCCCTCGGTCACACCCGTGATCATGTTCGCCACAAGGGTACGGCTGAGCCCGTGCAGTTCCTTGGCCCGCCGCTCGTCGTTCGGCCGGTTGACGTGCAACTGGCCATCGTCGCCCCGCTCCGCCGTGATCGGCTCGGCCAGGGTGTGCGCGAGCTCGCCCTTCGGGCCCTTGATCTTGACGGTCGAGCCGTCGATGGTCACCTCGACACCGGACGGCACCGGGATCGACTTACGTCCAATACGCGACATTTCTACCTGTCTCCCGTTACCAGACGAAGGCGAGGACTTCCCCGCCAACGCTCCGCTTGCGGGCCTGCCGGTCGGTGAGCAGCCCCTGGGACGTCGAAATGATCGCCACGCCCAGCCCACCGAGCACCCGCGGGAGCCCGTCCGACTTGGCGTACACCCGCAGACCGGGCTTGGACACGCGCTTGATGCCGGCCAGGCTCCGCTCGCGGTTCTGGCCGTACTTCAGCTCGACGACCAGTCGCTTGCCGACGGCGCCCTCCTCGGGCTCCTCGACCAACCAGGTGGCGATGTAACCCTCGGACTTGAGGACCTCGGCGATGTTCGCCTTGATCTTCGAGTAGGGCATCGTCACCCGGTCGTGGTACGCCTGGTTGGCGTTACGCAGACGCGTCAGCATGTCTGCGATCGGGTCGGTCATCGTCATGGATCTCGTCAGCCTTTCTCGCCGGGGTTCCCGGGGCAGTGACCCAGGCCTACGGCGTTGCGATCCTCGCCCCGAACATCAGTCGGAACGCGGCTGGGCCCAAACCAGGTCGTGTCGCGGTCCTCGCTCCACGACCCGCGGATGGGGCGCAGTGTCACCAGGAAGCCTTCGACACGCCGGGCAGTTCGCCACGGTGGGCCATCTCCCGGATGCACACCCGGCAGAGGCCGAACTTGCGGTAGACCGCCTTCGGCCGCCCGCACCGCTGGCAGCGGGTGTACGCGCGAACCGAGAACTTCGGCTTCGCGGCCGCCTTGAGGATCAGCGCCTTCTTCGCCATCTCAGTTCTCCTTGAACGGGAAGCCCAGGAGCTTGAGTAGCGCCCGGCCCTCGTCGTCGGTCGTCGCGGTGGTTACCACGGTGATGTCCATGCCCCGTACCCGATCGATCCGGTCCTGGTCGATCTCGTGGAACACCGACTGCTCGGTCAAACCGAACGTGTAGTTGCCGTGCCCGTCGAGCTTGCGCCCGTCCAGACCGCGGAAGTCGCGGATCCGGGGCAGCGCGATCGAGAGCAGCCGGTCCAGGAACTCCCACATCCGGTCGCCCCGCAGGGTGACCTTCGCGCCGATCGGCATGCCCTCGCGGAGCTTGAACTGCGCGATGGACTTCCGGGCCCGACGCACCTGCGGCTTCTGGCCGGAGATCGTGGCCAGGTCCCGCACGGCGCCGTCGATCAGCTTCGCGTCCCGCGCTGCCTCACCGACGCCCATGTTGACGACGATCTTGACCAGCCCCGGCACCTGCATCGGGTTGCCGTAGTTGAACTGCTCACGCAGCTGGGCCGCGATCTCTTTGCGGTACCGCTCCTTGAGCCGCGGCAGGGTCTTGGTCTCGGTTGCCGTCATCACAGGTCCTTACCGGTGCTGCGCGCGATGCGGACCTTCTGGCCACTGTCGTCGATCCGGTACCCGACCCGCGTCGGGTTGCCGTCGGAGTCCACGACCTGCACGTTCGAGACGTGGATCGCGGCCTCCTGGGTGACGATGCCACCGGTCTTCGCACCGCGCTGGGTGGTGCGGATACGGGTGTGCTTCTTGACCCGGTTCACGCCCTCGACCAGGACCTTGTCCTGCCTCGGGTAGGCCGCGATGACCTTGCCCTTGGCACCCTTGTCCTTGCCGGCGATGACGATCACCGTGTCGCCCTTTTTGACCTTCACGGTTTACAACACCTCCGGCGCGAGAGAGATGATCTTCATGAACCGCTTGTCCCGCAGCTCACGGCCCACCGGGCCGAAGATACGGGTACCGCGCGGGTCGCCACCATCCTTGATGATCACGGCCGCGTTCTCGTCGAATCGGATGTACGAACCGTCCGGCCGCCGCCTCTCCTTCGCGGTGCGGACGACGACCGCCTTGACGACGTCGCCCTTCTTCACACCGGCACCGGGGATGGCGTCCTTGACCGTGGCCACGATGACGTCGCCGATGCTCGCGTAGCGCCGACCGGAGCCACCGAGGACCCGGATGCACAAGATCTCCCTGGCACCCGTGTTGTCGGCGACGCGCAGTCGCGACTCCTGCTGAATCACGTCTATCTCCTATGTCTGCCAGTTCTCAGCCGGCAGTCTCTCCGACCCGTGCCTTCCGAATCGAAGACCTGTGCCGACTGAGCTTGGCGGAACCCTGAGCCTGCGGTACGGCTCTTACTTGGCCTTCTCGAGGATCTCCACGATCCGCCAGCGCTTGGTGGCGGACAGCGGACGGGTTTCCATGATCAGAACCCGGTCACCGGTACCACACGCGTTCTGCTCGTCGTGAACCTTCAGCTTTCTGGTACGGCGCAGAACCTTGCCGTACAGCGCGTGCTTCACACGGTCCTCGACCTCGACGATCACGGTCTTGTCCATCTTGTCGCTCACCACGAGGCCCTCGCGGACCTTGCGCTGGGCCCGCGGCGTCGCGGTGGTGGTCTCGTCACTCATGATGCAGTCACCTCAGTCGGCGCGGCCGAAAGCCCCAGCTCGCGCTCACGCATGATCGTGTAGATCCGGGCGATCTCCCGACGGATGACCTGCAGCCGGCGGTTGTTGTCCAGTTGGCCGGTGGCCGACTGAACGCGAAGGTTGAACAGCTCCGCCTTGGCCTCCCGCAGCCTGCTGACCAGCTCCTCCTCGGAGAGTTCACGCAGCTCGCCGGCCTTAACGCCCGCGGCCATCAGCTTTCACCCACTTCGCGCGTCACAATTCGGCACTTCATCGGGAGCTTGTGGATCGCGCGACGCATCGCCTCTCGCGCGATCTGCTCGTTGGGGAAGGACATCTCGAAGAGCACCCGCCCCGGCTTAATGTTGGCCACCCACCACTCGGGCGAACCCTTACCGGAACCCATCCGGGTTTCGGCCGGCTTCTTGGTCAGGGCCTGGTCCGGGAACACCGTGATCCAGACCTTGCCACCACGCTTGATGTGCCGGGTCATCGCGATACGGGCCGCTTCGATCTGACGGTTGGTCAGGTACGCGGACTCGAGCGCCTGGATTCCGAACTCGCCGAACACCACCCGGGTGCCACCCTTGGCCGCGCCGTGGCGGTCGGGGTGGTGCGGCTTGCGGAAGCCCTTCGGGGGCTTGCGCGGCATCAGCATGTGTCAGCCCTCCTGCGCTGAGCTGTCCGCCCCGGCCGGAGCGGCCGGAGCGGCCGGCGCGGCCGTGGCCGGCGCGGCGTTTTCGTTCGTGGCTTCGGGAGCCCCGCCGGAGATCTCGGCGGCTGCCGCCCGGCCCGCTTCGGTACCACCGGCGGTCGTGCCGGAGGAACCGGACCGGCCGCGACGCGGCCGCTCGGGACGGTCGCCACGCTCCCGGCGCGGACGCGCCGGACCCGTCTCGGCCGGAGCTTCCCGACCGGGTACGGCGTCGCCCTTGTAGATCCAGACCTTCACGCCGATCCGGCCGAAGGTGGTCCGGGCCTCGAAGAAGCCGTACTCGATGTTGGCCCGCAGCGTGTGCAGCGGAACCCGACCCTCGCGGTAGAACTCGGTACGGCTCATCTCCGCGCCGCCGAGACGGCCGGAGACCTGCACCCGGATGCCCTTGACGATCGGGTTCTTCATCGCCGACTGCATGGCCTTACGCATCGCCCGCCGGAAGCTCACCCGGCTGGACAGCTGCTCCGCCACACCCTGTGCGACAAGCTGCGCGTCCGACTCCGGGCTCTTCACCTCGAGGATGTTGAGCTGCACCTGCTTGCCGGTCAGCTTCTCCAGCTCGCCACGGATCCGGTCCGCCTCGGCGCCCTTACGACCGATGACGATGCCCGGCCGCGCGGTGTGGATGTCGACCCGGACCCGGTCCCGCGTCCGCTCGATGTCGACCTTGGAAATGCCGGCGCGCTCCAGGCCCTTGGACATCATCCGGCGGATCTTGACATCCTCGCCGATGTAGTCCTTGTAGAGCTTGTCCGCGAACCAGCGGGACTTCCAGTCGGTCGAGATGCCGAGCCGGAACCCGTGCGGGTGAACCTTCTGACCCATTACTCGGCACCTTCCGTCTTGCTCTGCGTCTCGCCGGCCCCGGTCTCGGCCGCCGGTGCGGCCTGCGCCGACTCGGTCGACTTGGCCGGTGCGGCCTTCTTCGCCGCAGCCCGCTTCGCCGGCGTGGCGGGCGCGACGGCCTCGACCACGATGGTGATGTGGCAGGTCCGCTTGCGGATCCGGTACGCCCGGCCCTGCGCCCGTGGCTGGAAGCGCTTCATCGTCGGGCCCTCGTCCACGAACGCCTCGCTGACAAGCAACGCGTCGGGGTCCAGCCGCTCGTTGTTCTCCGCGTTGGCGATCGCGCTCGCGAGCACCTTGTAGACCTGCTCACTCGCCGCCTGCGGCGCGAACTGCAGCACCGTGAGCGCCTCCTTCGCGGGCAGACCGCGGACGAGGTTGACCACCCGGCGCGCCTTGGTCGGCGAGATGCGCACGTGTCGCGCAACCGCCCGCGCGCCCGGAAGCACCGGAGCGTCGCCCTTTACTGGCATCGCTGAAACCCCTTGATCCCTAATCCGTGGTCGGCGCTCAGCGCCGGCGGCTCTTCCGGTCGTCCTTCTCGTGACCCTTGAACGTACGGGTCAGCGCAAACTCGCCGAGCTTGTGCCCGACCATCGCCTCGGTGATGAACACCGGAACGTGCTTGCGCCCGTCGTGCACAGCGATCGTGTGCCCGAGCATGTCGGGGATGATCGTCGAGCGGCGCGACCAGGTCTTGATGACGTTCTTCGAGCCCTTTTCGTTCTGCGTCTCCACCTTTTTGAGCAGGTGGTCGTCGATGAACGGGCCCTTCTTCAGGCTGCGAGGCATATCTACCTATCTCCCTTAGCCGCGCTTGCGGGTGGCGTAGCGGCGGCGGACGATGAGGCGGTCGCTCGCCTTGCCCTTCTGACGGGTACGACCCTCGGGCTTACCCTGCGGGTTCACCGGGTGACGACCACCGGAGGTCTTGCCCTCACCACCACCGTGCGGGTGGTCGACCGGGTTCATCGCCACACCACGAACGGTCGGGCGCCGGCCCTTCCACCGCATCCGGCCGGCCTTGCCCCAGTTGATGTTTGACTGGTCGGCGTTGCCGATCTCGCCGATCGTCGCCCTGCAACGCACGTCCACCCGCCGGATTTCGCCGGAGGGCATCCGCAGCGTGGCGTACGCGCCTTCCCGGCCCAGCAGCTGGATACCGACGCCGGCCGACCGCGCCAGCTTGGCGCCACCGCCGGGACGCAGCTCCACCCCGTGGATCGTGGAACCCACCGGGATGTTGCGCAGCGGCAGGTTGTTGCCCGGCTTGATGTCGGCGCCCGGGCCGGACTCCACCCGGTCGCCCTGCTTCAGGTCCTTCGGCGCGAGGATGTACCGCTTCTCGCCGTCGGCGTAGTGCAGCAGCGCGATCCGCGCGGTGCGGTTCGGGTCGTACTCGATGTGCGCGACCTTCGCCGGCACGCCGTCCTTGTCGACCCGCTTGAAGTCGATCAGACGGTACTGGCGCTTGTGCCCACCGCCGTGGTGCCGCGTGGTGATCCGGCCGTGGGCGTTACGCCCGCCCTTCTTCGGCAGCGGAACCAGCAGCGACTTCTCCGGGGTTGACCGGGTGATCTCAGCGAAGTCGGCGACGCTGGAGCCACGCCGGCCCGGCGTCGTCGGCTTGTACTTACGGATAGCCATTGTCTATACCCCTCAGCTGACCGGGCCGCCGAAGGCCTCGATGCGGTCACCGTCAGCCAGCTTCACCATCGCCCGCTTGGTGTTCTTGCGCTTGCCGTACCCGGTACGGGTCCGCTTGCGCTTACCTTCGCGGTTGAGCGTGTTCACCGTCAGGACGCGGACGTTGAAGATCTGCTGAATCGCGATCTTGATCGCCGTCTTGTTGGCGTCCGGGTGCACCAGAAAGGTGTACCAGTTCTGGTTCAGCTCGCTGTAGCTCTTCTCCGAGACGACCGGCGCGAAGATGATGTCTCGCGGGTCGGCGATCGTGGTCACTTCTCGCTCTCCTCGTCCTGCGCCCCACCGCGGACACCCAGGAACTCGTCCAGGGCCTCCTTGGTGAAGACCACATCGTCGGCCACCAGCACGTCGTACGTGTTGAGCTGGCCAGCCTCCAGCAGGTGCACCCGGGGCTCGTTGCGCAGCGACAGCCAGTTCAGCTCGTCGGTGCCGCTCAGCACCACCAGAACCCGCTTGGCCGAGGTCGCCTTGCCCAGCGCGGTGATGGCCGCCTTGGTCGACGGCTTGTCGCCGCTGACGAAGCTCTCCACCACGTGCACCTGGCCGTTGCGGGCCCGGTCCGACAGGGCACCGCGCAGCGCGGCGGCCTTCATCTTCTTCGGGGTCCGCTGGCTGTAGTCGCGCGGGACCGGCCCGTGCACGACGCCACCACCGGCGAACTGCGGCGCGCGGATCGAACCCTGGCGGGCCCGACCGGTGCCCTTCTGCTTGTACGGCTTCTTGCCGCCACCGGCGACCTCGCCGCGGGTCTTCACCTTGTGCGTACCCTGCCGCGCGGCGGCGAGCTGAGCGACCACGACCTGGTGCATCAGCGCGATGTTCGACTGTACGTCGAAGATGGCGGCGGGCAGTTCGACGGAGCCGCTCTTGGCACCCTCGACGTTCAGCACGTCAACGGTGGTCACTTGGCAGCACCACCCTTCTTCGCATCGGCCTTGGCAGCCGACCGGACCAGCACCAGCGCGCCCTTGGGGCCGGGGATGGCACCCCGGACGAGCAGCAGGTTGTTGTCCACGTCCACCGCCTGGACGGTCAGGTTCTGCACGGTGAAGCGCACGCCACCCATCCGGCCGGCCATCTTGACGCCCTTGAAGACGCGACCCGGGGTCGCGCAGGCGCCGATGGAACCGGGCGAACGGTGCTTGCGCTCGACGCCGTGGCTCGCCCGCAGACCGTGGAAGCCGTGCCGCTTCATGACACCGGCGAAGCCCTTGCCCTTGGTCCGGCCGGTCACGTCGATCGTGCTGCCGGCGGCGAACGTCTCGACGTTGACCTCCTGGCCCAGCTCGTAGTCGCCGGCGTCGGCGGTGCGCAGCTCGACGATGTGCCGGCGCGGCGCGACGTTCGCCTTGGCGTAGTGGCCGCTGATCGGCTTCTTGACCTTCCGGGGGTCGACCACGCCGTAGGCCAACTGGACCGCGGAGTAGCCGTCCTTGTCACCCGTGCGGACCTGGGTCACGACACACGGCCCGGCCTGCACCACCGTCACCGGGACAACACGGTTGTTGTCCCAGATCTGGGTCATGCCGAGCTTGGCGCCCAGGATGCCCTTAACTTCCCTGTCCATTAGTCCGGTCCCTACAGCTTGATCTCGATGTCGACGCCAGCCGGCAGGTCGAGGCGCATGAGCGAGTCGACCGTCTTGGGGGTCGGGTCGATGATGTCGATCAGACGCTTGTGCGTGCGCATCTCGAAGTGCTCACGCGAGTCCTTGTACTTGTGGGGCGAACGGATCACGCAGAAGCGATTGATCTCCGTGGGCAGCGGCACCGGGCCCGCGACCTGAGCCCCGGTACGCGTCACCGTCTCAACAATCTTGCGCGCCGAGGAGTCGACCACCTCGTGGTCGTATGCCTTGAGCCGAATGCGGATCTTCTGTCCCGCCATGGTGCCCTCTGTTCCTTCTCTCGCCTTGTCCGTCCGCACGCCTGCACGCCCGCCCCCACGGGGCCCGCTACTGGAGCGGGATCTTCCTGCCTGCCCGGACGCTGCCGATTCCCCTGCTGTCCGACCCCCGCGGTCGGGCGTGTCGCACCCCGGGGCCAGACTCCACCACGGAAATCCGAGGCGGCCCCACCCCTGCGGGAAGTTCGGCGGCGCCGGGAGTGGCGGACCACGCCCCAGACGCCCAGCAAGGGTGGCTGACTGCCGGGCAGCCAGCCACCCTGCCGGTACGCAACCTGACCAGTATGCCGTACTACCGCACGGCAACGCTAATCGGGGTTACCTTTGTTACTCGATTACTTGAGGATCTTGCTAACGAAACCCGCGCCGACCGTACGGCCACCCTCACGGATCGCGAACTTGAGGTTGTCCTCCATCGCGATCGGCTGGATGAGCTTCACGGTCATCGAGGTGTTGTCGCCCGGCATGACCATCTCGGTGCCCTCAGGCAGCGTGACAACGCCGGTGACGTCCGTGGTCCGGAAGTAGAACTGCGGACGGTAGTTCTGGAAGAACGGGGTGTGCCGGCCACCCTCCTCCTTGGAGAGGATGTAGACGGTCGCCTCGAACTCGGTGTGCGGGGTGTTCGTACCCGGCTTCACCACGACCATGCCGCGCTCGACCTCGTCGCGCTTGGTACCACGCAGCAGCAGGCCGACGTTCTCGCCTGCGCGAGCGTCGTCCAGGGTCTTGCGGAACATCTCGATCGCGGTGACCTTGGTCTTGAAGCCCTTCTCCTTGATGCCGACCAGCTCGACGTCCTCGTTCGGCAGGAGCACACCGCGCTCCACCCGACCGGTGACGACCGTGCCACGACCGGTGATCGTGAAGACATCCTCGACCGGCATCAGGAACGGCCTGTCGGTCTCGCGCTCCGGCTGCGGGATCGCGGTGTCGACAGCGCTCATCAGGTCCATGAGCTTGTCGGTCCACTCCGGGTCGCCCTCGAGCGCCTTGAGCGCCGAGACCCGTACGACCGGCAGGTCGTCGCCGGGGTACTCCTGCGCCGACAGCAGCTCGCGGACCTCGAGCTCGACCAGCTCGAGCAGCTCCTCGTCATCGACCATGTCGCTCTTGTTGAGCGCCACGACGATGTAGGGAACGCCGACCTGACGAGCCAGCAGCACGTGCTCGCGGGTCTGCGGCATCGGGCCGTCGGTCGCCGCGACCACCAGGATCGCGCCGTCCATCTGCGCGGCACCGGTGATCATGTTCTTGATGTAGTCGGCGTGACCGGGGCAGTCCACGTGTGCGTAGTGCCGCGCCTCGGTCTGGTACTCGACGTGTGCGATCGAGATCGTGATGCCGCGGGCCTTCTCCTCCGGCGCCTTGTCGATCTCGTCGAACGGCGTGTACGGGTTCAGGTCCGGCATCTTGTCGTGCAGGACCTTAGTGATGGCCGCCGTCAGCGTCGTCTTACCGTGGTCGATGTGACCAATGGTGCCGATGTTGACGTGCGGCTTAGTCCGCTCGAACTTCGCCTTCGCCACTGGTGTCCTCCTGTGGACTTCTTGGTTCGTACGCCCGGCGCGCCACCTGGCGCTTAGGACTCTGTCGACAGCCTTTCCGACCGAGGGATTCCCGATCGGGAAGTCATGTGGGTCTTGCGGCGGTGAAACCTTCAGGCCCGGTCTCGCAGCCCGGCCCGTGAGCGCCGCGGGCGAGATTACCCGCCCGCCACGCTCGCGGTATCACCGGCCCGGTGACGGCTCAGTGCGCGTTTCCGCTCACTCACCCGTCGCCTTCGCGATGATCTCCTTCGCCACGCTTGCGGGAACCTCGGCGTAGGAGTCGAACTGCATGCTGTAGCTAGCCCGGCCCTGGGTCTTCGACCGCAGGTCGCCGACATAGCCGAACATCTCCGAGAGCGGCACCAGTGCCCGGACGATGCGAGCGCCACTGCGCTCTTCCATCGCCTGGATGATGCCACGGCGGGAGTTGAGGTCGCCGATCACGTCGCCCATGTTCTCCTCAGGCGTCGTGACCTCGACGGACATCATCGGTTCGAGCAGTGCCGGATCGGCCTTGCGGGCCGCGTCCTTCAGCACCATCGAGCCGGCGATCTTGAATGCCATTTCCGACGAGTCGACCTCGTGGTACTGGCCGTCCAGCAGGGTCAGCTTCACCCCTACCAGCGGGAAGCCGGCCAGGATGCCGTACTGCATGGCGTCCTGGGCGCCGGCGTCCACCGAGGGGATGAACTCCCGCGGGATCCGGCCACCGGTGACCGCGTTGGCGAACTCGTACGTCGGCGAGTCGTTGTCCAGCGGCAGCGGCTCGACGCTCACGATGACTCGGGCGTACTGGCCCGATCCACCGGTCTGCTTCTTGTGGGTGTACTCGATCTTGTCCACCTTGCGGCGGATGGTCTCCCGGTACGCCACCTGCGGCTTGCCGATGTTGGCCTCGACGTTGAACTCGCGGCGCATCCGGTCGACCAGGATGTCCAGGTGCAGCTCGCCCATACCGGAGATGACCGTCTGGCCGGTCTCCTGGTCAAGCTTGACCCGGAACGTCGGGTCCTCCTCGGCCAGCCGCTGGATGGCGGTGCCGAGCTTCTCCTGGTCGGCCTTTGTCTTCGGCTCGATCGCGACCTCGATGACCGGCTCCGGGAAGGTCATCGACTCCAGGATGACCGGGTTCGCCGGGTCGCACAGGGTGTCGCCGGTGGTGGTCTGCTTGAGACCCTGCACCGCGATGATGTCGCCAGCCTGGGCCGAGCTGCGCTCTTCCCGCTTGTTGGCGTGCATCTGGTAGATCTTGCCGATCCGTTCCTTGCGGTCCTTGGTGGAGTTGATCACCTGGTTACCGGTCTCGACCGTGCCCGAGTAGACCCGCACGTAGGTCAGCTTGCCCAGGTGCTTGTCAGTCTGGATCTTGAAGGCCAGGCCGGAGAACGGCTCGGACTTGTCCGGCTTGCGCAGCAGCGGGGTCTCGCCGTCGGTGGCGACGCCCTCGATCGCCGGAACGTCCAGCGGCGACGGCAGGAAGTCGACCACCGCGTCGAGCATCGGCTGGACGCCCTTGTTCTTGAACGCCGATCCGCAGAGCACCGGGTTCGCCTTGCCGGCGATGGTGGCCCGGCGGATCGCGGCCTTGATCTCCTCGGGGGAGAGTTCCGCTTCCTCGAGGTACTTCTCCATCACCGAGTCGTCGACGTCGGCGAGGGTCTCGATCAGCTTCTCGCGGGCCGCGGTGGCCTCGTCGAGCAGGTCGGCCGGGATCTCCTCGACCGCGTAGTCCTCGCCCTTCTGGGTCTCGCCACGCCAGGTCAGCGCGCGCATCCCGATCAGGTCGACGACGCCGATGTGGTCACCCTCGAGCCCGATCGGCACCTGCAGCACCAGCGGCGTGGCGTTCAGCCGCTCGATCATCATCTGCACGCAGCGGTTGAAGTCCGCACCGGTCCGGTCGAGCTTGTTGACGAAGCACATCCGGGGAACGTTGTACTTGTCGGCCTGCCGCCAGACGTTCTCGGTCTGCGGCTCGACACCCGCGACACCGTCGTAGACGGCGACGGCACCGTCGAGCACCCGCAGCGACCGCTCGACCTCGACCGTGAAGTCCACGTGGCCGGGCGTGTCGATGATCTGGATCGTGTGGCCCTTCCACTCACACTTCGTGGCGGCGGAGGTGATGGTGATTCCCCGCTCCTGCTCCTGCTCCATCCAGTCCATGACGGCAGCGCCCTCGTGGACCTCACCGATCTTGTACGTGATACCGGTGTAGAACAGGATCCGCTCAGTGGTCGTGGTCTTACCGGCATCGATGTGCGCCATGATGCCGATGTTGCGTACCTTGGCGAGCGCGTCTGCGGCGGCCACTTCAATCCCTACTTATCGTCGTCTCGTCGGCGTGATCGCGACCGTTACCGGGTTCCGGCGCGGCGGACCGCACCGGAACCCGAAAGGTCTTTACCAGCGGTAGTGCGCGAAGGCCTTGTTGGACTCGGCCATCTTGTGGGTGTCCTCGCGCCGCTTGACGGCGGCACCAAGACCGTTGCTCGCGTCGAGCAGCTCGTTCATCAGCCGCTCGACCATGGTCTTCTCGCGACGGGCGCGGGAGTAGGTGACCAGCCAGCGCAGCCCGAGGGTGGTGGCCCGGACGGGCTTCACCTCGACCGGCACCTGGTAGGTCGCGCCACCGACACGGCGGCTGCGGACCTCGAGGGTCGGCTTCACGTTGTCCATCGCCCGCTTGAGGGTGACCACCGGGTCGGTGCCGGACTTCTCCCGGCAGCCTTCCAGGGCCTCGTAGACGATGCGCTCGGCGAGCTGACGCTTGCCACGGAGCAGGATCTTGTTCACCAGCTGGGTAACCAGCGGCGAGTTGTATACCGGGTCCGCGATGAGCGGACGGCGCGGAGCGGGGCCTTTACGCGGCATGTCAGCTCTTCTCCTTCTTCGCGCCGTACCGGCTGCGGGCCTGCTTGCGGTTGCGGACACCCTGGGTGTCCAGCGAACCGCGGACGATCTTGTAACGCACGCCCGGAAGGTCCTTCACCCGGCCACCACGGACCAGCACGAGGGAGTGTTCCTGGAGGTTGTGACCCACGCCCGGGATGTAGGCGGTCACCTCGATCTGGCTGCTGAGCTTCACACGAGCGACCTTGCGCAGCGCGGAGTTCGGCTTCTTGGGGGTGGTGGTGTAGACGCGCGTGCAGACGCCGCGACGCTGGGGGCTTCCCTTCAGCGCTGGCGTCTTGGTCTTACTCGTCTTCGCCTGTCGGCCCTTTCGGACCAGCTGCTGGATCGTGGGCACCGGGTTTCTCCGCTCCCTTCGGCCGTCTGTCTGCGGCCGCGCTGTGAGTCTCTAGCCGCCCTCTCGGGTGGCTCTCTTACCTTCCACCAGGGCCACCTCGGGGTGGTCCCGGCACCCGCGGTCGGGCGTGTCGCCCGCTCGCGGTTTCCGACGTCGTTTCCGGCGCCGGATTACCAGCCGGCCGGCACGCGTGAACGTGGCCGACCTTTTCGACTTTGTCGTGGCGACCCGATCGCCGCAGATGGGCTCGGGCGCACGCACGAGTTGCCCGGGCATGCCCGGGCACGAGAGGAAAGAGTACCTACCGTAAGTGGGCACGTCAAAACAGAACTTCGGAAGGTTGTCAACAACCCTCGCCCAGGCCCGGATTCTCGTGTCACCGCCGGCAAGCACTACCGGCTTTCCAGTGTACCGGCTCGCTCGGCGAACGGCTCGGCGGGCTGGTCATCCAGGTCGGCCGCACCGCGCAGGTCGCTCACGCCACCTGGAGGAGCACCGAGATCGCGAGTGCCAGCACTGTCAGCGCGAGACCCACGCCACCACAGATCAGTCCCGCCATCGCCAGACCGTGGCCGGTGTACCGGACCGGTGGGGCTCCCTCGGCAACCGGCGGCCAGGCCAGCGGTCGCCGGGCCTGGCCGGGCCGGACCGCCGCGCCGGTGGTCCGGGTCTGCCGCCGGCCCAGTTCCCCCAGGAGCACCCCGACGGTGCCGAGCAGCCCGGCGAGTACCGCGAAGGCGCCGGCCGCCCAACCGCCCCAGCCGCCGTTCAGGCCGATCAGCCCCATGCAGCCCGCCCCGAAGGCGACGAGGATCGAGCCGATCCCGGTGACCAGGGCCCCGACCGCCGGCCCCGAGGTGACCGGAGCCACGTCGAGGTACACCAGGCCGAACGGCGTACCCGGCACCGCGTCGACCCGCCGGGGTGCGCGTACGGAGTCCCGGGGCGGCGCCGGCACCAGCGGCGGCCGCTCCCCCGCACCCGGCGCTCCCGGGTACGCAGGTCTGGGTCCCGCGCCGGCCGGCGACAGGTACGCCCCCGGGACGGCGGCCTGCGCCGGAGCCTCGGTGACCGGATACGGGGTACCGCCGAACGCCGTCGGGGTCGCGCCGGAGACCGGAGCCGGCGCGGAGACCGGAGCCGCGCCGTACAGCGGGACCGCCGTCGGGACACCGTCGGATCCCGGCGTCGCCGCACCCGCCGACCCGTCCCAGCCCGGACGGGCCCACTCGCTCGGCTGACCCGGCCGGTCCACCCCAGCGGTGGAGGTCTGCTCCGCCGGGTTCCCGGACACGGAATCGGTCGGCAGGGCGTACGAGGGTTCGAGGTAGCGGGGCGCGGGTCCGGGCGGCGTCTCCGGCGCTTGTCCCGCCGCACGGTCCACCGCCGGTGGCTGCGCCTCCTCCGTCACGAACATCCCCCCTGATGACCACCGAGCCGCCGCGTACCGCGCCGGAGCCGATCGGACCACCACCGTTGCCGTACCGGCACCGGTGCCCCTGCCAAGCGCCAGGCTACCGCCGCACGCCCAATCCCCATCCGCCCCACGGCAACGCGTGGTGGCCCGGCCGCCACGACCCTGACGCCGTCTAGTCGACCCCGGGCGCGAAGTCCCGGCCGACGGAACTCTCGGCCAGGTTGACCACACCGATGACGGTCGCAGCCACCAGCGCGGTCGCGGCCAGCACGATCCCGATCCAGGCCAACTGCTCACCGCGACGCAGCCAGGCGGCCCCGGTGAGGTAACCACCCGAGGCGTACGCCTCCCGGCGGGCCTGCCGGGCCAGCAGCAGCGCGACCGTCGCGGGAACGATGCCTCCGACGAACAGCCCGGTCAGCGCGGCGACAAGGCCGAGCGCGAACACCGTCCGCGACTTGGTGGAACGCACCGGATCCGGGTCGAGCGGATGGCGCATCGTCGGGACGGCGCCGGCGACCGGCATCGTCTTCACGATGACAGCCTACAAACCCGACAACCCCGGTGGCGAACGCGAGGCGCCCCGCTCGTCATCGAACGACGAGCGGGGCGCCTCCCTGCCTCAACCCTGCCTAGCGGTACGACCCGAAGTCGAAGTCGTCCAGCGGCACTGCCTGCCCGCTGGCCGGCCCGAATCCGTAGTCGGTCTCCGGGTAGCCGGTCATCGAGTAGACCTTGGCCTTCGCCTCCTCGGTCGGCTCCACCCGGACGTTGCGGTACTTGCTGATGCCCGTACCGGCCGGGATGAGCTTTCCGATGATGACGTTCTCCTTGAGACCGATCAGCGAGTCGCTCCGGGCGTGGATCGCCGCGTCGGTGAGCACCCGGGTGGTCTCCTGGAAGGAGGCCGCCGACAGCCACGAGTCCGTGGCCAGCGACGCCTTGGTGATGCCCATCAGCACCGGCCGGCCCGCCGCGGGCTCGCCGCCCTCGGAGACGAGTCGGCGGTTCTCCGACTCGAAGAGCGCCCGGTCGACCAGCACGCCCGGCAGGAACTCGGTCGCGCCGGAGTCGATCACCGTCACCCGCTTGAGCATCTGGCGGATGATGATCTCGATGTGCTTGTCGTGGATCAGCACACCCTGCGACCGGTAGACCTCCTGGACCTCCTGGGTCAGGTGGACCTGGACCGCCCGCGGGCCGAGGATCCGCAGCAGTTCGTGCGGGTCGATCGTGCCCTCGGTGAGCTTCTCTCCGACCGCCACGTGCGCGCCGTCGTGCACGCCCGGCCGGAGCCGGACCCGCTTCGAGATCTTGTCGTGGACGATCTCGTCGGTGCCGTCGTCCGGCACGATGATGATCTTCCGCGACCGCTCGCCGTCCTCGATCCGGATCCGACCAGGGGTGTCGGCGATCGGCGCCTTGCCCTTGGGTACCCGGGCCTCGAAGATTTCCTGGACTCGGGGCAGACCCTGGGTGATGTCCTCACCCGCGACACCACCGGTGTGGAAGGTACGCATCGTCAGCTGGGTACCCGGCTCACCGATCGACTGGGCGGCGATGATGCCGACCGCCTCGCCGACGTCCACGGTCTTGCCGGTCGGCAGCGAGCGGCCGTAGCACGCACCGCAGACGCCCAGCTTCGACTCGCAGGTGAGCACGCTGCGGACCCGGACCGTGTCGACTCCGGCAGCAACGATCTTGTCCACCGAGATCGAGTTGAGGTCGACACCCCGCTCCGCCACCAGGTTGCCGTCCGGCCCCTTGATGTCGTCGGCGAGGGTACGGGCGTGCACCCCGGTCTCCACGTGCTCGTGCGCCACCAGCTTGCCGGTGTCGAGCTTCGTGGCGATCTGCATCGAGATGGCGCGGTCGGTCCCGCAGTCCTCCTCGCGGATGATCACGTCCTGCGAGACGTCCACCAGACGACGGGTCAGGTAACCCGAGTCGGCGGTCCGCAGCGCGGTGTCCGCCAGACCCTTCCGGGCACCGTGCGTGGAGATGAAGTACTCCAGTACGGAGAGACCCTCCCGGTAGCTGGCCTTGATCGGCCGCGGGATGATCTCGCCCTTCGGGTTGGCCACCAGACCACGGATCGCGGCGATCTGCCGGAGCTGGAGCAGGTTACCGCGGGCACCCGAGTTGATCATCTTCCACAGCGGGTTCTCCTGCGGAAGCGCGGTCTCCATCTCCTTGGCGACCTCGTTGGTCGCCTTGGTCCAGATCTCGATGAGCTCGCCGCGACGTTCCTCGGCGGTCATCAGACCACGCTGGTACTGCTTGTCGATCCGCTCGGCTTCCTTCTCGTACCGCTCCAGGATCTCCCGCTTGCGCGGCGGCGCGATGACGTCCTCCATGCCGATCGTCACGCCGGACCAGGTGGCCCAGTGGAAACCGGCCTCCTTGAGCCCGTCGAGGGTCGCGGCCAGCGCAACCTTCGGGAACCGCTCGGCGAGGTCGTTGACGATCGCGGAGAGCTGCCCCTTGCGGATCTCGTAGTTCACGAAACGGTAGCCCTTCGGCAGCGTCTCGTTGAACAGCACCCGACCCAGGGTGGTCTCCACGGTCAGCGGCTCGCCCTGGGTCCAACCCTCGGGCTCGGTCCACCGCTGCGCACCGGCGCCGTTGTCGACCTCGGTCACGCCGCGCAGCCGGATCCGCACCGGCGTCTGCAGGTGCAGCTCGCCGTTGTCGAAGGCCATCCGCGCCTCGGCGTCCGAGCTGAACGCCCGGCCCTCGCCGACCTCACCCGGAGTCAGGTGGGTCAGGTGGTAGAGGCCGATGACCATGTCCTGGGTGGGCATGGTGACCGGCTTGCCGTCCGCCGGCTTGAGGATGTTGTTCGACGAGAGCATCAGGATCCGCGCCTCGGCCTGCGCCTCGGCGGAGAGCGGCACGTGCACCGCCATCTGGTCGCCGTCGAAGTCCGCGTTGAACGCGGTGCAGACGAGCGGGTGGATCTGGATCGCCTTGCCCTCGACCAGCTGCGGCTCGAACGCCTGGATGCCCAGCCGGTGCAGGGTCGGCGCCCGGTTCAGCAGAACCGGGTGCTCGCCGATGACCTCTTCCAGCACGTCCCAGACGACCGGCCGCTGCCGCTCCACCATCCGCTTCGCGGACTTGATGTTCTGCGCGTGGTTCAGGTCGACCAGCCGCTTCATCACGAACGGCTTGAACAGCTCCAGCGCCATCTGCTTGGGCAGGCCGCACTGGTGCAGCTTGAGCTGCGGACCCACGACGATCACGGAACGACCGGAGTAGTCGACCCGCTTGCCCAGCAGGTTCTGCCGGAACCGCCCCTGCTTGCCCTTCAGCATGTCCGACAGCGACTTCAGCGGGCGGTTACCCGGCCCGGTGACCGGCCGTCCACGGCGGCCGTTGTCGAACAGCGCGTCCACGGCCTCCTGGAGCATCCGCTTCTCGTTGTTCACGATGATCTCGGGCGCGCCCAGGTCGATCAGTCGCTTGAGCCGGTTGTTCCGGTTGATCACACGGCGGTACAGGTCGTTCAGGTCGGAGGTCGCGAACCGACCACCGTCGAGCTGCACCATCGGGCGCAGGTCCGGCGGAATGACCGGTACGCAGTCCAGCACCATGCCGAGCGGCGAGTTGCGGGTGTTCAGGAACGCCGCGACCACCTTCAGCCGCTTGAGCGCCCGGATCTTCCGCTGGCCCTTGCCGGACCGGATGATCTCGCGGAGGTTGTCCGCCTCGGCGTCCAGGTCCATGTTCTGGACCAGCGCCTTGATCGCCTCGGCACCCATCCCACCGGTGAAGTACTCGCCGAACCGGTCCCGCAGCTCGCGGTAGAGCAGCTCGTCGGTGACCAGCTGCTTCGGGTCCAACTTGCGGAAGGTGTCCAGCACCTCGTCCAAGCGGTCGATCTCGCGCTGCGCCCGGTCGCGGATCTGGCGCATCTCGCGCTCGCCGCCCTCTTTGACCTTGCGGCGCACATCTGCCTTGGCACCCTCGGCCTCCAGCTCGGCCAGGTCGGCCTCGAGCTTGGCGGCCCGCTTCTCGATCTCCGAGTCGCGGCTGTTCTCGGACTGCCGCTTCTCGGCGAGAATCTCGTTCTCCACCGTGGAGAGGTCGCGATGCCGCGCCTCGGTGTCGACGCTGGTGACCACGTACGACGCGAAGTAGATGATCTTTTCGAGGTCCTTCGGCGCCAGGTCGAGCAGGTAGCCCAGCCGGCTCGGCACACCCTTGAAGTACCAGATGTGCGTGACCGAGGCGGCCAGCTCGATGTGACCCATCCGCTCACGACGCACCTTGGAGCGGGTCACCTCGACGCCGCAGCGCTCGCAGATGATGCCCTTGAACCGGACCCGCTTGTACTTACCGCAGTAGCACTCCCAGTCCCGCTGCGGACCGAAGATCTTCTCGCAGAAGAGCCCGTCCTTTTCCGGCTTCAGTGTGCGGTAGTTGATCGTTTCAGGCTTCTTGACCTCGCCATGCGACCACTGACGAATGTCGTCAGCGGTAGCCAGGCCAATCCGCAACTCGTCGAAGAAGTTGACGTCGAGCACGTTATATGTCCCTCGTGTCGTGTCGTTTTTACCACTAGCCCTCAGCGGGGGTTGGGGGCCGGATGGCCCGCGGAGAGATCAAGCCTGACCGCCCGGAGCGGGTCGTCCGGCCCCCAACCCCACAACCTCACACCTCTTCGACCGAGCTCGGCTCGCGCCGGGACAGGTCGATGCCGAGTTCCTCCGCAGCGCGGAAGACCTCGTCGTCGGTCTCGCGCATCTCCAGGGCCACGCCGTCGCTGGAGAGCACCTCAACATTGAGGCACAGCGACTGCAGCTCCTTGAGCAGCACCTTGAAGGACTCCGGGATGCCCGGTTCGGGAATGTTCTCGCCCTTGACGATGGCCTCGTACACCTTGACCCGGCCGAGGACGTCGTCGGACTTGATCGTCAGCAACTCCTGCAGGGCGTACGCGGCGCCGTACGCCTGCATCGCCCAGCACTCCATCTCGCCGAACCGCTGACCACCGAACTGCGCCTTACCACCCAGCGGCTGCTGCGTGATCATCGAGTACGGGCCGGTCGACCGAGCGTGGATCTTGTCGTCGACCAGGTGGTTCAGCTTCAGGATGTAGATGTAGCCGACCGCGATCGGATCGGGCAGCGGCTCGCCGGAGCGTCCGTCGAAGAGCTGCGCCTTTCCGCTCGCGCCGATCAGCTGCTTGCCGTCCCGGTTGGGCAGGGTCGACGAGAGCAGACCGGAGATCTCCTCTTCCTTGGCGCCGTCGAAGACCGGCGTCGCCACGTTGGTGTCCGGCTCGGACTCGTGGGCGTCGATCGCGCGCAGCGCGTTCTTCCAGTCGGCGTCCTCGCCGTTGACCTTCCAGCCGGTCTTGGCCACCCACCCGAGGTGGGTCTCCAGCACCTGGCCGATGTTCATCCGGCTCGGCACGCCGAGCGGGTTGAGCACGATGTCGACCGGCGTGCCGTCCTCCAGGAACGGCATGTCCTCGACCGGCAGGATCTTGGAGATGACACCCTTGTTGCCGTGCCGGCCGGCGAGCTTGTCGCCGTCCTGGATCTTCCGCTTCTGGGCGACGTAGACCCGGACCAGCTCGTTCACGCCCGGGGGCAGCTCGTCGCCGTCCTCCCGGGAGAAGGTCCGTACACCGATGACCGTGCCGGTCTCGCCGTGCGGAACCTTCAACGAGGTGTCCCGGACCTCACGCGCCTTCTCACCGAAGATCGCACGGAGCAACCGCTCCTCCGGGGTCAGCTCGGTCTCGCCCTTCGGCGTGACCTTGCCGACCAGGATGTCGCCGGTCACGACCTCCGCACCGATCCGGATGATGCCGCGCTCGTCGAGGTCGGCGAGCATTTCCTCGCTGACGTTCGGGATGTCGCGGGTGATCTCCTCCGGACCCAGCTTGGTGTCGCGGGCGTCGACCTCGTGCTCCTCGATGTGGATCGAGGTGAGGGCGTCCTGCTGCACGAGGCGCTGCGACAGGATGATCGCGTCCTCGTAGTTGTGGCCCTCCCAGGGCATGAAGGCGACGAGCAGGTTACGCCCGAGCGCCATCTCGCCCTCGTCGGTGCAGGGACCGTCGGCGATGACCTGGCCGGCCTCCACCCGGTCGCCCTCGAAGACGACCGGCTTCTGGTTGACGCAGGAGCCGGCGTTCGAGCGGCGGAACTTGTGCAGGAGGTAGGTACGCCGGTGGCCGTCGTCCTGGTGCACCGTCACGTAGTCGGCGCACAGGTCCTCGACCACACCGCCGACCTCGGCGACGACCACGTCACCGGCGTCGACCGCGGCCCGGTACTCCATGCCCGTACCCACGAGCGGCGACTCGGCCTTGACCAGCGGCACCGCCTGGCGCTGCATGTTGGCGCCCATCAGTGCCCGGTTGGCGTCGTCGTGCTCCAGGAACGGGATCATGGCGGTGGCCACCGACACCATCTGGCGCGGCGACACGTCCATGTAGTCGACGGCGCCCGGTGCGACGTAGTCGATCTCGCCGCCCTTCCGCCGGACCAGGACCCGGTCCTCGGCGAAGGCGCCGTCGGCCCGCACCGCGGTGTTGGCCTGCGCCTTGACGAACCGGTCCTCCTCGTCCGCCGTCAGGTAGTCGATCTGGTCGGTGACCCGACCCTCGACGACCTTCCGGTACGGCGTCTCGATGAACCCGAACGGGTTCACCCGGCCGAAGGTGGACAGCGCGCCGATCAGGCCGATGTTCGGGCCTTCCGGCGTCTCGATCGGGCACATCCGGCCGTAGTGGGACGGGTGCACGTCCCGGACCTCGAAGCCGGCCCGCTCCCGGGACAGACCACCCGGGCCGAGCGCGCTCAGCCGGCGCCGGTGGGTCAGGCCCGCCAGCGGGTTGGTCTGGTCCATGAACTGGGACAGCTGCGACGTACCGAAGAACTCCTTGATCGCCGCCACCACCGGGCGGATGTTGATCAGGGTCTGCGGCGTGATCGCCTCGACGTCCTGGGTGGTCATCCGCTCCCGGACGACCCGCTCCATCCGGGAGAGACCGACCCGAACCTGGTTCTGGATCAGCTCGCCCACGGTACGGAGCCGGCGGTTGCCGAAGTGGTCGATGTCGTCGGCCTCGTAGCCCTCCTCACCGGCGTGCAGCCGGCACAGGTATTCCACGGTGGCGACGATGTCGTCCTCGGTCAGCGTGCCCTTGTTCATGGGTACGCCGACTTCGAGCTTCTTGTTGAACTTGTATCGGCCGACCTTGGCTACGTCATACCGCTTCGGGTTGAAGAAGAGGTTGTCGAGCAGGGTCTGGGCGTTCTCCCGCGTCGGGGGCTCACCCGGCCGGAGCTTGCGGTAGATGTCGAGCAGCGCCTCGTCCACCCCGGCGATGTGGTCCTTCTCCAGGGTGGTCATCATCAGCTCGGACCAGCCGAACCGCTCGCGGATCTGCTCGTTGGTCCAACCGATGGCCTTGAGCAGGACGGTGACGGCCTGCCGGCGCTTACGGTCGATGCGGACACCCACGGTGTCTCGCTTGTCGATGTCGAACTCCAGCCAGGCACCCCGACTCGGGATGACCTTGACGCTGGAGAGGTCGCGGTCGGAGGTCTTGTCCGGCTCCTTGGAGAAGTACACGCCCGGGGACCGGACGAGCTGACTCACCACGACGCGCTCGGTGCCGTTGATGATGAAGGTGCCCTTGGGCGTCATCATCGGGAAGTCGCCCATGAACACCGTCTGGCTCTTGATCTCGCCAGTGGTGTTGTTGGTGAACTCCGCGGTCACGAACAGCGGGGCGCAGTAGGTCAGGTCCTTCTCCTTGCACTCCTCGATCGAGGCCTTGACCTCGTCGAAGCGGGGCGCGGAGAAGGAAAGTGACATAGTGCCGGAGAAGTCCTCAATGGGACTGATCTCGTCGAGGATCTCAGCGAGACCCGATCGAGCGTGCGGGTCGTCGGCCGACCGGCCCTGCCAACCCTCGTTGCCGACCAGCCAGTCAAACGACTCGTTCTGGATGGCGAGGAGGTTGGGGACCTCGAGGTGTTCGGTAATCCTGCCGAAGGAAATTCGGCGGGGCGCGAAAGCGCTCGACGTACGACTGGTCTTCGCAGGGCGGGAAGCTGCCAAGATGCGTCCTTCCGAGGACCGGTGCTGCAGAACGGCTGTTACGCGTGCACTCCAATGGCCCCACTCCAAATATCCACAATCGGACATTCCGAGCAGGGGTCAAGTCGGAAGGCAGCGCAAACTAGCAGTGTAGCCGAGCGGCTAACCGCTGTCCAGCCCACCACGGCAGGGCGTTGCAGAACGTGTCGCCGACACTCGGTCGGCGCGCGCTGAGCGCGCTTACACGTTCCCGCACGCATCCCGCTAGGCCCGTCTGATACCAGCGGCTCGTGGTGCTGCCGTCGGCTCTTACCCAGGTGTCGGCCGTCGCAAGCGCGGAAGGTCTTGCTGATGTCAGCGTGCCTGCCGCTTCGTGCCGCGTCAAGGGCTGATGCCCGGGTCGGACAACGTCTTTACCCGGGTCGCCATCCCGCGGCGGCCGCCCGGGCGGCCGTACGACCACGGTCGGAGGCGCCAAAGCCCTGATCATCGACGGTCGCAGGCTGTCAGCGGACGGGAACGGGCGGCGATCCGGCGCCGGATCACCGCCCGTGGCGAATTCCTGTGCGTCAGCTCACTCGACCCGACGCGGACACCCGCCACGGCCCGTTCCCCGTCGGGTCCCACTCGGCGGAGCGGGGACGAAAGGATCGGGCCGGGACGGATGACGTGGTGCGAACCTACTTGAGGGTGACCTTGGCGCCCTCGGCCTCGAGCTTGGCCTTGGCCTTGTCGGCGGTCTCCTTGTTGGCCTTCTCCAGGACGGCCTTCGGCGCGGCCTCGACCAGGTCCTTGGCCTCCTTGAGGCCCAGGCCGGTCAGCTCGCGGACGACCTTGATGACCTGAATCTTCTTGCCACCGTCGGCGTCGAGGATGACGTCGAACTCGTCCTGCTCCGGCTCGGCCTCGGCCGGCGCGGCAGCGCCACCGGCGGCGGCCATCGCGACCGGCGCCGCGGCGGTGACGTCGAAGGTCGTCTCGAACTGCTTCACGAACTCCGACAGCTCGATCAGCGTCATCTCCTTGAACGCGTCGAGCAGCTCGTCGGTGCTGAGCTTCGCCATGATGTCTGGCGTCCTTTCGTAGATCTGTTACACGAATATCGGGGTATCGGACGGGCTGGCCTCAGGCCTGCCCCTCCTTCTCACGCTTGTCCTGCAGGGCAGCCGCCAAGCGGGCGGTCTGCGCCAGCGGCGCCTGGAACAGGGCAGCGGCCTTGCTCAGGCTGCCCTTCATCGCGCCGGCCAGCTTGGCCAGCAGCACCTCACGGGACTCAAGGTCGGCAAGCTTGTTGACCTCGTCCGCGGTGATCGCCCGGCCCTCGAAGACGCCACCCTTGATGACGAGCTTCGGATTGGCCTTCGCGAACTCCCGCAGACCCTTCGCCGCTTCGACCACGTCCCCGGAGACGAAAGTCAGCGCGGTAGGACCGGTGAACAGCTCGTCGAGGCCGGCAATGCCAGCATCCGTCGCGGCACGCTTCGCCAGCGTGTTCTTCGCAACCTCGTAGGTCGTGTCCCGACCGAGCGTGCGACGCAACTGGGTCAGCTGGGAAACCGTCAGACCACGGTATTCGGTCAGCACGGTGGCACCCGAGTTACGGAAGTACTCGGTGAGCTCGGCGACGGCGGTGGCCTTGTCAGCCCGAACCGGCTTGTCCGCCATGTCCCTCCTCTCTCATTGCTCCAGGCTGGTCACCACCGACACCGATCGGCCCTGCGGCTCGATCGGGCAACGGGTGCGTCGGAGGCTCCGCCACAACGAGAGACGCCCCGGCGCACGGCGCACGGGGCGGGAAGATCATGTGATCATGACCTGGCACGCTATCCGTCTCGCCCTGCGCGGGCCGTCCCGTCCAACGGGACCTTCGACCGTGCCGAAGCACGGTGACCAGCGGTCTCTGGGTGAATACGATTTCCGCCCGCAGAAGCGCGGACAGAATCACAGCCTACGGTACGCCCCGGGTGACGGCCAAATCACCCGAGGTGGTCCCGGTCACGCCCGTCGACGGCGCAACCAGGCGTAGCCGGCCAGCGCGACGGCGCTCCAGGCCAGGGCGTGTGCCGTCAGCAGCGCCAGCGTGCCCGCCGTCGGGCCCGTCGTACTCGCCCGGGCGGTCGCCAGCACCGGCGGCGCGAGCCAGGGCACCACCGAGGTCTTCAGGCCGAACACGAACGCCCCGACCACCCCGCCGACCAGGACGGCCACCCCGTAGAGCGGGCTCGCCGTCGCCGCCCGGCTGGCCAGCGCGCCCAGGGCGATCGCCGCCGGCAGGACCAGCAGGTACGCCCACAGCCCGACCCCCAGCCCCAGGAGGATCGGCAGGTCGCCGGTCCGCTCCGGCCCGGTGACCCCGCCGACCAGCCAGGGTACGAGCAACGCGACCGGCGCGAAGGCCAACCCGGCCACCACGGCGGCGAGTACGCCCGCGGCCAGTTCCGAGCGCCGCCCGGCGACGACCCCGGCGAGTCGGCGCTGGACGTCCGGCTCGGTGTCCAGCAGCAGCCGGGTCTGCCAGGCCAGGATCGGGAACAGTACGACGGCGGAGACCCCGTACGCCTCGGCCGCCTGGGCACCCGCACCGCCGTGCAGCACGGTGAGCGCGACGAGTGCGGCGATCAACGGGGGCAGCGCCCGGGCCGACCGGACGAACCCGGCCAACCGCATCCCGACCAGCGGGGTCACGACGTCACCTCGGTACTGCCGTCCGCTCCGTCCGGACCGACCAACTGCCCCGGCCCGGCCAGACCCGTCGACGGGGCGGACCCGACCGACGCGGCCGGCGGGGCGGGCACGTCGGAGGGACGTACCCGCAGCACGTGGTGACCGGCGGCGCGCAGGTCGGCGACGGTCGTTGCCGCACGGGCGCTGGGGACGGCGATCTCCACGACGGACATCTTCCCGGCATCGGGCCGCCCCTCGGCGATTGCCGGACCGACGATCGAGACGGTGCCGTCGGCGACGGCCCACTGCGCGGCGTCGGGCAGCCGGATCGTCTCGCCCCGGTGGTCACTGACCAGTACGGCGCCACCGGCCGCCCGAACCTCCCTGATCAACTCCGGGACCAGTTCCCGGGTCGCCCCGTCCAGCCCCTCCCAGGGCTCGTCCAGGACGAGCAGGTCGGGCGAGCGGAGCAGGGCCTGGGCGAGGCCCACCTTCTGGGCCGTCCCCTTGGACAGGGCGGGCAGCCGGACGTCCCGGTACGGGGCGATGCCGAGGCGCTCGATCCAGCCGTCCACGGTCCGGGTCAGCGCCGGACCGGAGAGCGCACGGATCCGGCCCATCCCGGTGAGGTACTGCGCGACGGTGAACGGCTGGTCGGCGGGAAACCGCTCCGGCACCCAGCCGATCGTCCCGGGACGGTCCCGGACCACACCCCGGGTCGGGGTCAGCACCCCGGCGGCCACCTGGAGCAGGGTCGACTTACCGGCGCCGTTCCGGCCGAGCACCACCGCGCTCTCGCCGGGACCGATGTCGACCTCGACCGCCCGGAGCACCCACGGTGCGCGGACGCCGTACCGCAGCCAGACCTGATCCAGACGCACGGGAAGAAGAGTGCCACAGGGACGCCGGGAATGCCGATACGGGACGCCCAGCGGTCTCCGCTGTGCGCCCCGTATCGGGCTGACCGAGCTGTGGGTCGGGCGAGGATCAGTCCTCGGCCCCCTCCCGCAGGTTCTTGATCACGTTCGGGTCGATCGGAACGCCCGGGCCCATGGTGGTGGCGAGGGTGACCTTGCGCAGGTACTTGCCCTTGGAGGCGGACGGCTTGGTCCGGAGCACCTCGTCGAGCACCGCGGCGTAGTTGTCGACCAGCTGCGCCTCGGAGAACGACGCCTTGCCGATGATCAGGTGCAGGTTCGAGTGCTTGTCCACCCGGAAGGTGATCTTTCCACCCTTGATCTCCGAGACGGCCTTGGTGACGTCCATGGTCACCGTGCCGGTCTTCGGGTTCGGCATGAGACCGCGCGGGCCCAGGATCCGCGCGATTCGGCCGATCTTGGCCATCTGGTCCGGCGTGGCGATCGCCGCGTCGAACTCCAGCCAACCCTCCTGGATCCGGGCCACCAGCTCGTCGGTACCGACGATGTCCGCCCCGGCGGCGGTCGCCTCGTCGGCCTTGGCGCCGGCCGCGAAGACGATCACGCGGGCGGTCTTGCCGGTACCGTGCGGCAGGTTGACCGTGCCCCGGACCATCTGGTCGGCCTTACGGGGGTCGACACCGAGGCGCATCGCGACCTCGACCGTGGCGTCGAACTTGACGTTGCTGCTCCCCTTGGCGAGCCGTACGGCCTCGGCCGGGGTGTAGAGCTTGTCCCGGTCGATGGCTTCGGCTGCCTTGCGGTAGCTCTTACTGCGCTGCATGTCTGAACACTCCTGTGGTATCTGGCGGGTACGCGGGTGCCGCGTGCCCTCCCACGAACTGATCCGTGCTGGGAGGTGGGGGTGGACCCTATTCCTTGACCGTGATGCCCATCGACCGGGCGGTGCCGGCGATGATCTTCTCGGCCTGGTCCAGGTCGTTGGCGTTGAGGTCGGACATCTTCTTCTCGGCGATCTCGCGCAGCTGTGCGCGGGTGACCGAGCCGACCTTCTCGCTCTGCGGGACGCCGGAGCCCTTCTGCACGCCGGCGGCCTTGATCAGCAGCCGGGCGGCGGGCGGGGTCTTCAGCACGAAGGTGAAGGTCCGGTCCTCGTACACGCTGATCTCGGCCGGCACGATGTCACCGCGCTGCGACTCGGTCTGCGAGTTGTACGACTTGCAGAACTCCATGATGTTGACGCCGTGCTGACCCAACGCCGGGCCGACCGGCGGCGCCGGCGTGGCCTGGCCCGCCGGCAGCTGAAGCGTGAACGTCTTGACGAGCTTCTTCTTCGGAGGCATGTCTCTTCCTGGGCTTGAAACTGGGGAACGTGCACCTGACGTCACCCGTCGGCGCGCACGGTCAAGCGCGCCTCGCGTGCGGGCGACGTTCAAGAGTAGCGCAGGACCGCCTCGGGCGGCGCGCCGAGGTCGGCCGCTGACCACCCGGGCGGGCGCCGCGTTGCGGAAGCGCCTCCCGGGCGGCCGGTACGACGTCTGTCGGGCGGCCGACCGCCGGGAATCGGCGGCCAGGATCAGATCTTGGCGACCTGGTTGAAGTTGAGCTCGACCGGGGTCTCCCGGCCGAAGATCGACACCAGGACCTTGAGCTTCTGCTGATCGGCGTTGATCTCGCTGATCGTGGCGGGCAGCGACGCGAAGGCACCGTCCGTGACCGTGACCGAGTCGCCGACCTCGAAGTCCAGCACCTTGATCTCGGGCTTGGCCTTCTTGGCGGCCTCGGTCTCCACCGCCGGGGCGAGCCACTTCAGCACCTCGTCGAGCGAGAGCGGCGCCGGCCGGTCCGCCCGGTCGGTCGCGCCGACGAAGCCGGTGACCCCCGGGGTGTTCCGGACGCAGGAGTACGACTCCGGGGTCAGCTCCATCCGGACCAGGATGTAGCCCGGGAAGACCTTGTTCTGAACCTGGAGGCGCTTGCCGTTCTTGACCTCGACCTCTTCCCGGGTCGGCACCTCGACCTGGTAGATGAACTCCTCCATGTCGAGGCTCGTGATCCGGGTCTCCAGGTTCGTCTTGACCTTGTTCTCGTAACCGGCGTACGAGTGGACCACGTACCAGTCACCCGGCGCGTAGCGCAGCTTCTGCCGCAGCTCGGCGACAGGATCGAAGTCCTCGTCCGGCTCCGGCTCAGCCGTGGGGAACTCCGACTCGTTTGCGGCCTCGACCGACTCGGCACTGCCCGCCGTCGCCACCGCGGACTGCTCGTCCGGGGCCTCGGCGCTCTCGTCGTACTCAGGCACGCTCGCTCACTTCCGTCACTATCAGGTGGGGCAGGTGGGGCAGGTGGTCAGCTGGAGCCGCCGAAGACCCACAGCACGCCTCTGGCGAAGGCGTAGTCCAACCCGGCCACGATCGTCAGCACGACGGCGACGAACACGACCACCACGGCGGTGTAGGTCAGCAGCTCCTTACGGGTCGGCCAGATGACCTTACGCAGCTCCGCCACGACCTCGCGGAAGAACCGGGCAAGCCGGCCGAATATTCCGACCCGGCCCGTTTCCGTCATGGTCTTGGGGCGACTGTCCGCCGAGTCGGCCTTGGTACGGGCCCGGGTGGCAGTACCACCACGCGAGACCGGCTCGTCCTCATCCTCGTCGTCGTCGGCGTCATCGTCGACGACGTCATCGATCGCCTCGTCCTCGAGACGGTCGTTGTCGTCCTCGTCGCGCCGATTTTTCTCGGCCACTTCGCCCTCCGTCGCCGGGTGGTTGGTACGCGCGTCGGTGAACGCGCGCTGCGCTGGTCACGCCGGCCGGAACCGGGGCCTCCGCCACGGACACCGAACACCCGCGACCAAGCCCCCGGACGACCGTCCCCCGGAACGGCCCGCGACCGGCGGACCCGGTGGAGCGAACCCTGGCGGACATCCCGCCTCGGGTCGACCCCGCCGTTACCACCAACACGAGCCGGTCGCCAATGATGGCGACGCCGATCCCGGGACCGGTCAGGCCGTAGGCGCAGGGGTGACAGGACTTGAACCTGCAGCCTGCGGTTTTGGAGACCGCTGCTCTGCCAATTGAGCTACACCCCTGTGCGGGCAGCCGGACCCCACTCGGGCACGCACGCCTGAGTAGAGGCCACTTGCCCCACGGCGGACCAGTGTACGGGTAGAGGCACGAGTTTCCCAACCGGTACGCCGGAGCGTGCGGGGAGACATCGCTCCGACCTGCCGGCCAGCCCCCGAAGAGCCCGACGGATCGACGCCGGTCCCTGGCCCGCCCGGGTTCAGTCGTCAGGCCGGCGTACGGATCACGGCCCGAGCCTGAGCCAGCACCTTCTCGCCGTGACAGGTGGCGGTCAGGTCGAGCCGGGTCAGTCCGGGCTCGCCGGTGTCCCGGACGACGGCGGTCACCTCGATCTCGGTGCCCTCGTCGTCGTCCGGCACCACCACCGGCCGGGTGAACCGGACGCCGTACTCGACCACGGCGTCCGGGGAGCCGGCCCACTCGGTCACCGCACGGCCGACGAGCGCCATCGTGAACATGCCGTGCGCGATCACACCGGGCAGGCCCACCTTGGTGGCGAACCGGTCGCTCCAGTGGATCGGGTTGAAGTCGCCCGAGGCTCCCGCGTAGCGGACCAGGTCCGCGCGGGTGATCCGGTAGGTCCGGGGAGACAGATCCATCTCAGCCCTCTCCGCGTACGACGAGCTTGGACCAGACGGTGACCACCGGTTCCCCGGCGGTCGTACTGACCTCGGTACGGGTGGTCAGGAAGCCGTGTCCGCCCCGCGCGACGATGTCCTCGACCGTGTTGACGCAGACCAGCTCGTCGCCGGCGACGACCGGCCGGGTGTAGAGGAAACGCTGGTCGCCGTGGACCACCCGGCTGTAGTCGATGTCGAGTTCCGGATCTTCGATGATCTGGCGGCTCGCCGACATGGTGATCGTCATCGGGAAGGTCGGCGGCGCCAGCACGTCGGCGTGGCCGAGAGCCCGGGCGGCCTCCGGATCGTGGTACGCCGGCTCCTCGGCGCCGATCGCGGTGGCGAACTCTCGGATCTTCTCGCGCCCCACCTGGTAGGGCGCCGTCGGCGGGTAGGTGCGGCCGACGAAGGACGGGTCCAGGGACATGCCGCCGAACCTACACGGCCGCGGCGAGCCGGCCCGGTGAGCGCGAGGCGACCGGGACGAACGCCACCACGGCGCCCTGACCGGGAGGAGATACAGCAAATCGCCGCCCCGGGTGCCGGCGCGACGAGCCTGAGGGCACGCGCGCCGGGGTCGGAACGGCGATCCTGGGTCTGAGTTGGGCCGACTTCCGTCGGCCCGCGTCAGCGGGTCTCGCGGTGGATGGTGTGCTTGCCGTCCCGGGGGCAGAACTTCTTCAGCTCGATGCGGTCCGGGTCGTTACGGCGGTTCTTACGCGTGATGTAGTTGCGCTCCTTGCACTCCACACACGCCAGGGTGATCTTCGGACGGACATCAGTCGCCTTGGCCACGGTGGGGCGCCCCTCTCGTCAACGGATTCGACTAACGATGTACCAGCGTAGACGCCTGCCACGCGGACATGCAAAGTGGGCGCCCAAGGCGCCCTCTCGGTTCGGCCTCCGGGCTAACCGGCGACCGAGAGTAGCGGTGGCCGGACTTGAACCGGCGACACAACGATTATGAGCCGTTTGCTCTACCAACTGAGCTACACCGCTGTGGGCGGGTCCAGCTGAACCCTTTGAGCCCCCTTACGGAATCGAACCGTAGACCTTCTCCTTACCATGGAGACGCTCTGCCGACTGAGCTAAGGGGGCACCGCGCGATCTTTCCGGCTGGCGCGCAGAGGTAAGAGTACACGGCGTACGGCACGAGGTGAAATCAGATCCCCGGTCGCGTTCCGGGGCATCGGACCGGCCGGTGGACCGGCTCAGGGCACCGCCCGCAGCCGCCGTACGTCGGCACCGCTCGGGTGGGCCTCGGACTCCGACTGGGCCGCGAACCACGCCTCCAGCCGCTCGTACGGCAGTGGACGGCTGAACAGGAATCCCTGCCCGATCTGGCAGCCGATGTCCTGTAGCAGTTCCAGGGTGAGTTCGCTCTCCACGCCCTCGGCGACCACCGCCAGACCGAACTGCTGGGAGAGCGTCACCACCGCGTTGACGATGGCCAGGTCCACTGGGTCGGTCGCCATCCCCTGCACGAAGGAGCGGTCGACCTTGACCTCGTTGACCGGCAGTCGACGGAGGTAGGAGAGCGAGGAGTGGCCGGTGCCGAAGTCGTCGACGGCGAGCCGTACCCCGATGTCCCGCAGCCGGCGCAGCCCCGGTACCGCGCGTTCGGTGCCGTCCAGCACACCGGCTTCCTTGATCTCCAGGGTGAGCAGTTCCGGGGCGACGCCGTACTCGGCGAGCAGATCCCGCACCAGGGCGGGGAACTGCTGGTCGCCGAGGGTGCGCGCGGAGACGTTCACCCCGACCGCCAGCGACTCGCCACCGACGCTCCAGTCACGACTGCGCCGCAGCGCCTCCCGGAGGACCATCTCGGTCAGCCGGCCGAGTTGGCCGGTGTGCTCGGCCACCGCCACGAAGTCCTCCGGAGCGACCTCGCCGTGTGCCGGATGCTCCCAACGCGCCAGGCACTCGACGCCGACGAACCGTCGGTTCCGCAAGGTGACCTTCGGCTGGTAGTAGACCTGCACCTCGGCGTTGTCCAGAGCCCGCCGCAGGTCCCCGGCGAGACCGAGCCGGTGCGACGACCGCGACTCCAGCCCGGGGCTGAACAACTGGATTCCGTCCGGAGCCGACTTCGCCTTGGTCACGGCAAGGTCGGCCCGTTGCAACAGGGTGGCCGGGTCACTGCCGTGGTTGGGATGCACCGCGACCCCGACCACGGTGTCGACGTCGAGGACCAGCGCGTCGAAGACCATCCGGTCACGGATCTGCTCACGCAACTGCGCGGCCAGCTCCAGCGCCGCGTCGACGCTCTCCATCCGCAGGGTCACCACGAACTCGTCGCTGCCGATCCGGCCGACCAGCGCGGCTGACGGCGCCGAGGCGCGCAGCCGGTTCGCCACCTCGGTCAGCACCTGGTCACCGGCGGCGTGCCCCACCGACTCGTTGACCTGGCGGAGCGAGTCCACGTCGAACAGCATCACCGCCACCACCTCGCCGGGGGCGCGCACCCCGACCGCCTTCTCGAGCGCGTCACTCACCCGTCGCCGGTTCGGCAGGTTGGTCAACCCGTCGTGGTACGCGTCGTGGCGCAGCCGGTCAACCAGTCGCGAGTTTTCGAGCGCGACCGCCGCGTGTGCCGCGATCGTCTCGAGGATCGGCAGGTCGGCCTTTGTGAAGTGGCCGATGTCGCCGAGCCGGTTCACCACCTCCAGGGAGCCGATGATCGCCTGGCCGGACCGCAGCGGGGTGACGATGACGTCCTTGACTCCCGCCCCGCGCAGCGCCTCCCGGACATCCCGGTCCCCGCCCACCCTGGTACCGGCGGCAACCGTGCGACCTTCGTCACATGCCCGCTGCCGGGCGATGACCGGGGTACGGGAGATGTCGAGCAGCCCGCGTTCGTCGACCCGGGCGGTCAACAGCACCTCCGGGTGGCGCCCCTGGGCCGGCAGCCAGAGGGTGGCGGCCTCGGCCTGCATGATGGCCCGGACCCGGACCAGCAGCGAGTCGGCCAGCGTGCCGTCCTGGCCGCGCTCGCTCATCGCCTTGGTCATCTCGTAGACGTCGGCCAACGTGCGGTGCTGCCGGAAGAACTGCGAGTACGACCGGTACAGCACCGCCATGGCGCCGGCGAGCGCGAGCAGCAGCAGCGCGGACCACCAGGTGGTACGGATGCAGAGCATGACGACCAGGCCCACCGCGACGTTGATCGCGGCGGCGACCAGTCCGGGACCGGAGGAGCGGATCATCCCCCAGCCGGCCGGTATCCCGTGGATCACGGCGATCACCGCGGCCACGGCGCCGAGGGTGACCAGGGTGTGACTGCCGACGGCGGCGAACAGGATGGCCCAGGTGCCCGGCCCGAACCCGCGCATGTCCGGCAGGGCCAGTAGCAGCAGGCTGGCCAGCGAACTGGCCGAGGCCGCCTTGGCGACGTTGAACCACGCCTTGGGCTGGGCTATCCGACGACGAACCTGGGCGATCAGCGAACCCAGGGTGAAGACCAGCACCACGGTCAGTGGCGGCAACTCGAAGAGCGCGAAGAGCAGGGGGATCTCGGTGATGGTGAACGACATCGTCTGGCGCCGGTTGACGAAGTAGAGCATCGGCATCTCGGAGACCAGGACCAGCCCGAAGATCAGGGCGGCCAGCGCCCACTCACCGACCGGCTCGTCGCTGAGGACGCCGAGTGCCACCGACAGCACGACGGCGAAGATTCCCAGCGGACCGGTGACGAGCCAGGCATGCTCAGGGGACCGACGTGTCGCGGTAGAGCCCCTAGGCATACCACTCCCTATCTAGGGGAGATCACTCCTGGAGAGGATGGTCGTCAGTTCCACTCGAAGCCGAAGGTGTGGAAGGCAACCGCGGGGGCGGGTTGCAGACCTTCACCGGACGTCTCTGACGCCGTCACCGTGCTCCGCTCCAACAGACCGACCGTGCCCACGCTGGCGGCGAAGCCGCCGACGGCGAGCCCGGCGAGCACAAGAAGAGAGCCAATGAACCGGCCCAACCTCCATGCAGGCATTGGTTGCTCCCGTCGAGGTGATGTGTCTTGAAAGCTAGATGTTCCATGATGGTGCCACAGTCCGGGGAACCGGCAAAGCCATCGGAAGAGCGACCATCCTGGGATCGGCAAAGTCTAACCGTTCGGTAGGGACAAGTCCCCCGGCCGGCCGCAACCACCTCGCCGGCAAATGGCCGACATGATTCACTCACCGCTCAATAAGACTCACCACCCGTACATGGTCAGCTGCATCAAATACCGTCGTCGCCGGATATCGGTAAAATCGCTTTATCTATCTGACTCTGCCCATTACGGACGGGAGTCCCATCAACGGGCCTCCTCGGCTGCAGAGTAGGGGCAGGTGTCCACTGCGGAGTGCTCGGCGTTCGCCGGTTCGGCCGGTGGCCCGAACGAAACCGGCGGGTGTTCGCTCTCGGTGAAAGCTCCCGCACGGGCCGCCGCGACGGCGGCCCGGGCCGCCCGCTCGGCGAGTTGCCCGTCGGCAGGCGACCGCAGGAGCACCAGCTCGTGGTAGATCGGCGCGGTGGCCGCGACGAGCAGCCGACGCGCGACGCTTCCCGCCGGTATGTCGCCGCGATCCACGGCCCGCCGCACGATGACCGCACAGCGGGCGTACCGGTCGGCCCAGAACGCGCGGAGCGCCTCCGCCGCCTGCGTCGACCGGAACGACGCGGAGATCAGCGCGATCGTGATCGGCGAGTCGCCGGTCAGTGCGGCGTACACCTCCCGGTTGACCGCGATCAGATCGCCGTCGAGCGAGCCGGTGTCCGGCGGGCACCACCCGTCGTCGGCGGCCTCGGCGAGTACGTCGGCGAGCAGCCCGCCGACGTCACGCCAGCGCCGGTAGACAGTGGTGCGGTGCACTCCAGCACGGTCCGCCACGGCGTCGACGGCCAGGGCGTCGTATCCGTACTCCACCAGGTGGGCCCGGACGGCGTCGAGCACCCGGCGGCGTACCTGCGCGGTGCGTCCACCCGGCCGCCGGACCGGCCCCGGCCGCGCTGCCCCGGTCGGTACGGCGGAGAAGTCGGTTGGCGGTCCCGGCGATGTCATGGCAATATCTTATTGCTACATCCGTTGCCTTAAGCGAGGTCCCGCCGATGCTCCTGTGAAGCGTTCACCGCGTCCCGTGCCGTCATCCCGACGGACGCCGACCGCTCGACGCCCAGGAGTGTCCGCATGCCTACCCAGATCAGCCTGCACGCCGTCACCAGGACCTACGGCGACCGGACCGTGCTCGACGCGGTCACCTGCACTGTCGCCCCCGGCGAACGCGCCGGGATCATCGGCGAGAACGGCTCGGGCAAGTCCACCCTGCTACGCCTGCTCGCCGGCCGGGAGAAGCCCGACGAGGGGCAGGTGACCGTCGTCGCTACCGCCGGTGTCGGCTACCTCGGACAGGAAGCGCCGCTGCCGACGTACCTGCGGGTGCGACAGGTCATCGACGGCGCCCTCGCCGAACTACGCGCGATCGAGGCCCGGCTCCGGGAACTGGAGCCGCTGCTCGCCGACGGCGACCCGCGACAACTGACCGAGTACGGCGAGTTGGCGACGGTCTTCGAGCTGCGTGGTGGCTACCAGGCGGACGCCCGGGTGGCGCGCACCCTGCACGCCCTCGGCCTGGCCGGCGTCGACCACGACCGGCGGCTCGACAGCCTCTCCGGTGGCGAGCAGGCCCGGCTGCACCTGGCGGCGGTCCTGGCCGCCGGCTCCGAGGTACTGCTGCTCGACGAGCCGACCAACCACCTCTCCCCTGGTCTGGTCGAAGAGCTGGAGGCGGCGCTCGCGGACCATCCGGGCGCGTTGCTGGTGGTGAGCCACGACCGGCGGCTGCGCCAACGGTGGCGTGGCGAGTACCGCGCGATGACCGATGGACGGCTGCACGTTCCCAGATCCAGGTTTCGGGGTTCACGCCCCGAGGAAGGCAAGGCGATGCGACGAGACGTCCCACTTTCGATCCAGGAAATCCCGGTGTCCGAATCGGACGCCGGGCCGTACGGCATCACTGCCGGGCCGGACGGCGCACTCTGGAGCACCCTGGTGCACGCCGGAAAGATCGTCCGGCTCACCGTCGACGGCCAGGTCGACAGCTACCCGCTCGACGATCCGGCGTGCGGGCCGTCGGTCATCACCTCCGGCCCGGACGGTGCGCTCTGGTTCACCCGGTTCCGGGACCATCGGATCGGCCGGATCACCGCCCGGGGCGAGGTCACGTCGTACCCGGTGCCGACGCCGGACTGTGGGCCGTACGGCATCACGACCGGCCCCGACGGTGCGCTCTGGTTCACCGAGATGAACACCGACCGGATCGGCCGGATCAGCACCGACGGGACGGTCACGGAGTACCCGCTGCCCACCTCCGGAGGCCTGCCCAGTGCGATCACCGCCGGGCCGGACGGCGCGCTGTGGTTCACCCTCAACCAGGCGAACTCGATCGGCCGGCTCGGCCTCGACGGCGTACCGGCGCTGTATCCACTACCCACGCCGGGCGCCGCACCGGTCGGGATCACCGCCGGATCCGACGGCGCGCTCTGGTTCGTCGAGATCGGGGCCGGTCAGCTCGGCAGGATCACCCCCGACGGTCGGATCCAGGAGTTTCCGCTGCCGGACCGGGCCGCCCGGCCGCACGCCATCATCGCGGACCCGGCCGGCGGCTGCTGGTTCACCGAGTGGGGCGCCAACCGGGTCGGCCGGGTCACCGTCGAGGGCGAGATCCAGGGGTACGACCTGCCGACGCCCGGCTCCGAACCGCACGGGATCACCGTCGGCCCAGACGGGGCGGTCTGGGTGGCGCTGGAGATCGGCAGCATCGCGCGGTTGGCGTCGTAAACAGCAGTGCGGTGACGGTGGGGTGCCGGGGTTACGGCGTCGGCAGTCCCGCGGCGAGTTGGCGGAGAGCCTCGGTCAGCAGCGGTTTCATCTCGACCGGTGGATCGGCGCGCAGCCAGTGCTGGGTGGCCACGTTGGTGGCCGCGATGACGGTGGCGGCCACGAGTTGCGGGTAGAGGTCGCGCCGGACGTCGGAGCCGGTGCGTTCGGCGACCGCCGTGGCGATCTCGGCCTCGGCGAGCGCGCTGGCCCGCAGGAACTCGCCCTGCACCGCCGGCTCGGCGATCATCAGCCGGATGCCGGCGACCCACTGCTGGTGCTCCGGCATCGGCTGCCCGGCCAGCTCCGGACCCGGATCGAGCGATACGAGCACCGCGTGGGTGATCGACTCCCAGAGCGGCTCGGACGCGGGTCGGCGGCGCAGTTCCGCCACCACCCGGAGGGACCGGTCCAGGTGACGGGCGACGATCGCCTCGCCCTTGCTGGAGAAGTAGTTGTTGAAGGTACGCGGGGAGACACCGGCCGCCTCGGCGATGTCCTCCACCCGTACGTTGTCGAGTCCCCGTTCGACCGCGAGCCGGATGGCCGCCCAACTGAGCATCGCCCTGGTCTCGGCCTTCTTCCGCTGCCGCAGCCCGACCCGCCCGCCACCCTCGATGCTCACGTCACCCACCCTAGCTCATTTTGCGTAGCGCGCAAAGATGCGGAGTACGCAAAATTGTGCCCGGCCGCTGTCCGCTACCCACCGACCATTGCCCGCCCACGGACTTCGGCCGATCGGATCACTCGTCAGCGGTCGGTGAGGTAGGTGAAGGCGTCGTGGACGAGCTCGGTGAGCGGCCTGTCCGGATGGTCGATCCAGTGCTGCGTGGCGGCGCGTAGCGCGTTCAGGAACCCCGCGGCGAGCACCCGTGCCCGCAGCGGCGCCTCCGGGCTCTCCGGCAGCCGCCGGCAGATCTCGGCGGTCAGTTCCCGCTCGACCGTCCCGTACACGGTGATCTGGTACGCCGCGAGGCTCGGATGGGCGCGGATCAGGCGCCGCTGGGCCAGCCAGAGCGGGTCCAGGTAGTCGCTCGCGGCGGTCAGTTGCTCGGCGGCCCGACTCAGCGCGGTCCAGGGGTGCTCGTCCGCCGGCCGGGCGCGTACCAGCTCCAGCAGGCGGCGGATTCGGACCAGATCGGCGTGGAAGAGGGCTTCTTCCTTGTTTGCGAAGTAGTTCGAGAACGTACGCCGGGAAACGTCCGCGGCGTCCGCGATGGCCTCGACGGTGACCCGGTCGAGGCCCTGTTCGGCGGCGAGCCGGAGGGCGACCTCGTGCAGCGTCTGCCGGGTCGCGGCCTTCTTGCGCTCCCGGCGTCCGACCGTCGTGTCCATCGGGAACAAGCCTACGTGTCGGTGACTTATTTCCCAGTGAGCAAACTTGCGCAATGGGCAAGAACCCATGAAGCTCGTAAGGGAAACACCGACCGGGAGCGAGGGAGGCGGCCGGGCATCGGGGCCAGCCCCGACCGGCCCTCCGAGCCGACCCGCCCCCAGCACAGGCAGGAGACCGCGCGATGAGCGCACCGACAATCACGACCGCCGCGCCCGCCGGGGCGCCGACAGACCGGCGGCGAACACTGGAGGCGCTGAGCGGCCTGCTGCTGGTGCTGTTCGTCGCCCTGATCAGCAGCACCGTCGTCTCGACCGCGCTACCGCAGATCATCGGCGCGCTGGACGGCTCGCAGACGCAGTACACCTGGGTGGTCACCGCCACCCTCCTCACGGCGACCGCGACCACCCCGATCTGGGGCAAGCTCGCCGACCTGTTCAACAAGAAGACGCTCGTCCAGGCCGCCATCGTCATCTTCGTGCTCGGCTCGATCGTGAGCGGCCTCAGTCAGAGCGCCGGCCAGCTCATCGCCGCCCGCGCCTTTCAGGGCATCGGTGTCGGTGGTCTCCAGGCCCTCGTCCAGGTCGTCATCGCCGCGATGATCCCGCCACGCGAGCGCGGCCGGTACAACGGGTACCTCGGCGGGGTGATGGCCGTCGCCACCGTCGGCGGGCCACTGCTCGGCGGCGTCATCGTCGACACCTCCTGGCTCGGCTGGCGCTGGTGCTTCTTCGTCGGCGTACCGATCGCGATCATCGCCATGGTCGTCCTCCAGGCCACCCTGCGGCTGCCCACCATCCGGCGCGAGAACGTCAAGATCGACTACCTCGGCGCCGCCCTGATCGCCGCCGGTGTCAGCCTGCTGCTCGTCTGGATCTCGTTCGTCGACAGCTCGTTCGGCTGGATCTCCTGGCAGACCGGGGCCATGGTCGGCGGCTCACTGATCCTGCTCGCCCTGGCCGTGCTCGTCGAGTCCCGGGCCGCCGAGCCGGTCGTACCGCTCGACATCGTCCGGCAGCGCACGACCGCGCTCGCCATCCTCGCCAGCCTCGCGGTCGGGATGGCCATGTTCGGCGGAGCCGTCTTCCTCGGCCAGTACTTCCAGATCGGGCGTGGCTACAGCCCGACCGAGGCCGGCCTGCTCACCATTCCGATGATGGCCGGCGTACTCGGCTCGTCGATCATCGCGGGTCGCCTGATCACCAGGTCCGGACGGGTCAAGCCGTACATCGTCAGCGGCGCGATTATCCTCGTCGCGGGCTTCCTCATGCTCGGCACCATCGACCACCAGACGTCCCTGGTCTTCGTCGGCGCGGCGATGCTGCTCGTCGGCGTCGGAGTCGGCATGAGCATGCAGAACCTGGTGCTCGCCGTGCAGAACACCGTACCGCTGCGGGACATCGGCGCCGCCAGCGCCACGGTCGCGTTCTTCCGCTCGCTCGGCGGCACGATCGGGGTCTCCGTCCTCGGCGCGGTCCTCGCCCGCCGGGTCACCGACCAGATCACCCACGACCTGTCCGCCGCGGGCGTACCGGCCTCGGCGTCCGGCGACGCCGGCGGAAGCCTCAACCTGGACGTGCTGCCGGAGGCCGTACGGCAGATCGTCCGCAACGCGTACGGCGACGCCACCGGGCACATCTTCCTCATCTCCGCCGCGATCGCGCTCGTCGGCGTGATCGCCGCCGCCCTGTTCAAGCCGATCATCCTCCGGTCCAGCCTGGACCTGCCGGATGCCGGCCACGCCACCGCCACCGCCGCCGGTGCCGTCGACGGGGCACCCCCGACCGATCTGGCCGACCTGGCCAGCAGCGGACCGGAGGTCACCGAGACGGCGACGCGGCGGCCGTCCGGCGGCTGAGCCACGCAAGTACGCCGAAGGCCGTCCGCCCGATGCCGGCGGGCGGCCGTCCGGCAACCGCCCCCACCATCGAGCTACGCGGAGGACGAAGGCAGATGGACGTGCCCGTCGCCACCCCGGAGGACGAACACTACGGGCCCACGGAGCAGCAACTGCTCGTCGAACGGGGCTTCGACGGACCACGAGTGATCATGGTGGGGATCGACGGGAGCCCGACGTCGATGCACGCGGCGTCGTACGCCTGCGGGACGGCCAGACGGCAGCGGTGCCGTCTGGTCGTCGTCTTCGTGGTCCCAGCCGCGTCCTTCGTCGCCGCGATGTCCGGAGTCGCCGCCGAGGCTCGGGAGAAGGCGTGCCAGGAACTCGCCGCCGACCTGCGCACCGAGGTCCGCCTCATCGCCGACGAGTACCGCGTGCCGACCACCTTCGTGACCCGACGCGGCGACCCCTATCTGGAGCTGCGGCAGGCCGCCGACCGGGTCCGGGCCGACCTGGTGGTCGTCGGGGTGTCCGCCCAGGCCGGACACCGGTTCGTCGGCTCCATCGCGACCCGTCTGGTCCGGCTCGGCCGCTGGCCGGTCGTGGTCGTTCCCTGACTCTGACCGGTCTGCGTCGACCGGGGACTTGTATATACCTGCTACAAGTATATGCTGCCGCCATGAGTGAGCCGCCCATGAGGGAACCCACCTATCTGATCCTCGCCGCCCTGGTCGAGGCGCCACAGCACGGATACGCGCTCCTGGAAGAGGTCCGGCGGATCTCCGACGGGCGGGTCAACCTGCGGGCCGGCACGCTCTACGCCGTACTCGACCGGCTGCGGGCCGACGGGCTGGCCGAGGTGGACCGCGAGGAACTGGTGCAGTCGCGGCTGCGCCGCTACTACCGGCTCACCGCGCTGGGCGCGCGCCGGCTGGCCGAGGAGACCGCCCGGCTGCGCAGCAACGTCGACGCCGCCACGGTACGACTGCGCCGCGCCGGCCTGCTCACCGACGGCGGTGCGGCATGACGCTGGAGCGCTGGTACCGCCGCCTGCTGGCCTGCTACCCGTGGGAACACCGCCGGGAGTACGAGGAAGAGATGCTCGGCGTACTGCTCGACGACGCCGGTTCCCAGCGGCACCGGCCACCGGTCGGAGACGTCCTCGCCCTGCTGGGAGGGGCGCTGCGGGCCCATGTCCGGTACCCCGCCATCAGGCTGTCCGAGCGGTCGTGGCGGCAGGCCGCGGCGATAATGGGATTCCTCGGCCCGGTCGTCCTGTTCGCGTACACGGTCCGTCTTCCGCTGTTGAATCTCAGCCAGGGATGGATCGACTCTCCGCTACCGTTCTCCTGGGCCGCGGTGTGGCTGACCGTGGCGGTGCTGGCCGCGATCGGACGGCACCGGACGGCGGCGGTACTGGCGTGGCCCGCCGCCGCGCTCGAAGTGGCCCGGGCGGACGGCCGGTACGACTACGTGTCCGTGTTCAACCTGTGGCCCACGGCGCTCGCCGTGCTCGCCGCGACGGCGCTGACCGTGGCAGGACCCCGCTCGGGTGCGGCCCTGCTCGGGCGGTGGCGGCTCGCCCTGCTGTCCGGGGCCACGCTGATGCTCGGTGCCGCGCCCGCGATCACGGTGGTCGTCCTGTCGTTCGTCCCCGTCGCGGACCCCGGCAATTTCCGGACCTTCTGGATCTTCACCAGCAACGTCACCTACCTGGAAGCACTGCTGCTCTCCGCCGGATACGCGATCGGCCTCCTCGCGGTGCTGAGCCTCAACGCGACGCTGCGCCGGCGGATCATCGCGCTACTCGTCCCGGTCGGCGCGTTGTTGCTGCTCAGCCGGGTCGGACTCAGATACTCGTCGCTCATGGACAGGCCGTTCGACGCGGGGGTTCCGGCCAACCTGAACCTGACCCAATGGCTGCTGCTGGCGCTGGTCCCGCTGTCGGCGCTGGCGGTCGCGGTGGCGGGGGTACACCGCTGGGAACGGTCGCAGCGGGTGATGGCCCTCGGCGGCCCCGCCAGCCGGCTGGCGGGCACGTCACCACAGGCTGTCGAGCGCGGCCACCCGCGCACGGAGGCGGCGGGCATCCCGGGCGGGCAGGGCGGCGACCGCGACGTCCAGAATCCACCGCACCTGCGAGGGGTCGGGGCAGCAGCGCATGATCCCGCAGCCGGCGGTCAGGTCCCAGAAGCGCCGTTGGGGGTGCCGGACAAACCATGACCAGGTCATGAACGCGTCGAAGACGGCCTCGTCCCACAGGCGGGTGCGTTCGAGGTAGGCGATGGCTCTCAGGCCCCGGGGCGAGAGTGCGGGTAGGACGGAGGTTGTTCCGTCGAGTGGCCGTCGGTAGATGGACTCGGCACGGAGCCGGGCGGGAGGCCTACGCGGCATGACCCTTTCGTGGCATCGACATGCCGACATCGTCGCACGGCCGTCCCCGGCCGCCGTGCTCCTGGTACCCGCGCTACCCGAGCGGCTGACCGGTCCATCCGGATTGCGAGGACCGGATACCCGGCGGGTGATGTGGCGGCACGAGAACGGCCACCGACCGGCGTCTACGCTGGTCAGTGGCCGTTTCCCACCCGCTTGGCACTGGGTGGGGAATTCGAGCCGTTCGGCAGGGCGTCACGAGGCTCCGGCTACCGGGGCAACCGGAGCCTCGCCGGTGGCCGGCGTCAGCCGGCCGCGACTGCCGTGATGGAGAAGGTGGTGGCGTTGTCGGACGGGTCGGCGTCCGGCACCGGCGCCGAGGACCACGGGTCGGTCTGCACCTCGATGCCGGCCTCGCCCAGGTCGCCGAGCGGCGTGCTGGCCGACCCGGTGAAGACGAGGTCGAAGTTGCGCGCCTCGCCCTCCATGAACTGGCCACCGGGGACGCAGAAGTGCGCGCAGCCGTCGGTCGGGACCGTGGAGATCTCGTAGACACCGGCCGGCAGATCCCGGGTGAACAGGTAGAGCCCGTTGTGCGGGGCGTCGCTGTCGTACCGCACCGTCAGCGGCAGGCGTCCCTCGAAGGTGCCGTCCGGCTGCCGTACCAGCGTCAGGTCACCGGCGGTGATGCCGGACTCCGGCTGCTGGTCCCGGACGTACGTCTGCGGGTCGCTCAGCGAACCGGTGGACGAGCGGAACCGGGACCGGAAAGTCTCATCGGTGACGACCGCGCCGTCGACCTTGACGGCCAGGCGTCCGTTCTTGGCCTTCATGGCGTACGGCTGGATCTTGGTGAGGACCTGGAAGTCGATGGCGAAGGCCCGCTGCTCTCCCGGCTGCAACTCGCCACCTGGAACGTCACACTCGACCCGGACCCGCCCGTCCGGCAGACGGTCCCCGCCGCTGTAGCAGGTCACGCCCCACTCCAGGTTCTCGTACGAACCCGGGACCGGCTCGGTGATCACGTAGGTGGCCCGGCCCGGCTCGGCGCCCTGGTAGGTCAGCTCGACCTGAAGCGAGCCGCGGTAGCCGCGGTCGGTCGGCTCGAGGACCAACCGGTCGGCGACGGTCGCGGTCGAATCGGCGGCCTTGGTCGGCGCGGCCTGGGCGGCGGGCACCGCCATCGACAGCGTGGCGGCCAGCCCGACCAGGCCAGCGAGCACAGTGGACACACTTCTACGCATGCGTTTCTCCCCGTAGTTCCGTCAGCGGCGGACTGCCCACCGTGAGCGGTCCCCCATGATGCCAGTCCTCTGCAACCCCATCAGAGCAGGAGAAATGAGAATCCTCTTAGGACGTAGCCTTGGTTGTGGCGCTGTGGCACAGGGCCGTCCTTCGGGCGGTCCGGATGTCTGGTGGCCCGGTTTCGTCGACCGGTCTCCCGTCCGTGGTCGGAGCGGGGAAGGATTCGCTCAGCTCGGAGGTCGCCGCGCCCAGAAGAGGGCGTGTCCACCGGTGCCCTCCGGGACGAAACCCTCGAAGGTGATCGTCAGTCCCGCCTGGGACAGCCAGGACCGGTAGGTGGAGACGTCGGCGTGGGTCCACCACATGGCGGCGGGGCCGTCGAGCCAGTTCTCCTCGGTGCCGGTCCAGGCGTCGTGGCCGACGGTCGTCAGTAGCCAGCCTCCGGGGCGTAGCCAGCTGGCGATTCGATTGATCAGGCGCGGCTGGTCGGCCAGGGGCATGTGGATGAGGGCGTAGAGGCAGACAACGGCGTCGAAAGACGTCGGCGGCAGGTCGAGTCGGGTGGCGTCGGCTCGGAGGAAGGTGCCGTCGGGGACCAGGCGGCGCGCCCGCTCGATCTGCACGTCGCTGATGTCGACGCCGGTGACGTGATGTCCGACGCCGGTGAGGAACCGGGCGACCGGCACGCCACAACCGCAGCCAAGGTCGAGGACCGCCGCCGGGATCGGTAGGCGTCGGCGCAGTTCTGCGAGCCAGGGCGCGTAGTGGCCGTCGTCCGCGTCGTCCGCGCGGTAGTGGTAGGAAAGCGCGTCGTACCCGCGTCGTACCAGGTCACGCTCGTCGTCGCTGTCCATCGTGGCGAGGTCAGGAGGCGTGTGGCCGAGTGCCGAATTGTTTGTCCTCGCCCGCGTCCTCGTCGTCGGCCGCGTTTTCGTCCGCGTTCTCGTCGTCGTTTTCGTCGTCGTTTTCGTCGTCGTCCGCGTCTCGCAGGAGCAGGTCGAGATCTTCGGGACTCATGCGCTTGATTTCGGCCTCCAGCTTGCGGCTGTAGTGGCGATCGTTTGGATCACTGCCGTTCCCGGCGGCCACCCGGCCGTACGCCTTCATGAACGGTCCGATCGACCGTTGGAGACGCTCCCTCCTGTGCCCCATCGATCGAAGGTAGGCCGCGCATGGTGAGCCACGCCACTGGTTTACCCGCCGAACCAGGCGGCGGCCACGGTCAGGTCGGTGGTGGGAATCGCCGCCCCGCAAATGGGCGGACAGCACGGCGGGGCATCGACGCGAGAGGTCTCGGTTCCGCGTTGGTGCCCCGCTCGTGCGTTTGTGCAGGAGCGCCATTCATGTCCGGCGCGTCGTCGAACTACGGTACGGAAGCAGGGGTCGGTGCCACTGTCCGGATGGGCGGCTCCTCGGTGAAGTCCGGGTTCGGTGCCACCGTCGGGTAGGACGGCTCCTCCGTCGAGTCCGGGTTCGGTGGCACCGTCGGCTCCTCGGTCGAATCCGGGTTAGGTGCCACCGTCGGGTAGGACGGCTCCTCGGTCGACTGCGGGGTCGGTGCGACCGTCGGGTAGGACGGCTGGTCGGTCGACTGCGGGGTCGGTGACACTGTCGGTGCGGCCGGACGCTGATCCACGGGCTGCCTGGTCGCGGCGATCGCGATGGGTGCGGCGATGAGCATGACAGCCGCCGTGCCGACCCCCGCCAGCGTCAGCGTCGTACGGCGTCGCAGTCGGGCCCGTCGCTCTGCCCCGGTGAACGGGTCTGTCATCGTCGGTGTCTCCTCGGCTAGTTCGGAAAGGGTGGAGCGGATGAGGTCTTCGAACGGGGTGGTCACCGCAGCACCTCCAGGCCAGTGACATCCGGCAGCATTCGACGCAGTCGGGCGATCGCCCGGTGCGTCCGGCTCCGTACGGTGCCGACGGAGCAACCCAGCATTTCGGCGACCTGGGTCTCGGTGAGGTCCTCGTAGTAGCGCAGGACCACCACCGCGCGCTGTGCCGGTGGTAACCGCCGCAGTGCCGCGCGCATGGCGAGCCGTACGTCGGTGCCACCGCTCCGATCCGGGTCGATCCCCTCGTCAGCCTCGGTGAGCCGAATCTCCCGGTAGCGACGCAGTCGCCGCCACCAGCTCACCTGCTCCCGGTACATGACCGTGCGGACGTACCCCTCCGGATCGGCGTTGCGCAGGGTCGGCCACTTGGTGATGGTCCTGGCCAACGCCGACTGGAGAAGGTCCTCCGCGGCGTGCCGGTCCCCGGTGAGCAGGTACGCGACCCGCATCAGCGCCGGGGTACGGCTGGTCACGAACTCGGTCAGCCGCGTTCTCTCTTCCTCGTCCACCTACCCCCCTTGTTCCTCCGTCAAGAGATACAGACGCCCCGGGTGGGTGGATCTATCCACTGGCCCACATCTTTCGGATGCTCTGCCGCCCGCCTCCGGTACGGCGCCCACGATCGCAAGGCACAGGGGTGCGGCGACGGCGAGTTCGTGAATAAGCCGGAAGACAACGCCGCGCTGAAGGCAGACCATGTACGGATGCTCAGGAAGGATGCTGTCGCCCGCCTCCAGGACGCGGCCGTACTGTGGAGCGTCGGATCTGGTACGGCGGCCGACGTGATCGACGCTGCCTGTGACTGCCTCGTCGCAGGCGTCGACAGTCCGACTCTTCGGATACTGGCCGGCATCTCGCCGGCGCGTGGCAGCGAAAGTGATGAGCTACGCCGTTGGCTCGAAGGCGCTCTTGTAGAGCTCTCCTTGACCTACTACCGGGAGGGGAGCCGAGAGGGTGAAGAGAAGGCCCTCCGGATCATGGCCCGACGGCTGCTCGCCGGGACCATCACGCCTCGTGACCTAACATCCTGGGCATACGGGGTCATCACCTGGGAGGGCACTCCCCTGGCAGGTGAGCTGATCAACCTTGAGAACACCTACGAGTGCCTCACTGCCGTCTACGAGGAGCACGAGCCCACCAGTACGGCGATCGAGAAGGTCGACGCGGATGTCATCGCCGAAGCTCGGCGCCTGGTCGGCGACAGTGCCGCTGAGAACGACCGGGGGTGAACCACCGGCTCTGGTCGGAGCGCACCGCCGATCGTGCCATTCATGGTGTGTCGTCTCGCCGGGGATGCGATTGGCGCAGATATTGCCGAGTGGGCAGGCCGAAATTCGTACGGAGCCGCAGTTCCGCTTGCGGCGTTCTACGACTCGCCGCTGATCGGACTCAGCTCTGCGACGAGGCGCGCGACACGTGTACGGATCTGGTCGCGAACACTGCGGACAATAGACAGTGGTTGGCCGGCAGGGTCGGTGAGGGACCAGTCTTCGTAGCGCTTTCCGGGAAAGACAGGGCAGGTGTCACCGCATCCCATCGTGATGATGACGTCGCTGGCCTCGGCGGTGTCCCAGTCGAGAACCTTAGGTTGTTCGGTCGATATGTCGATGCCGACTTCCCGCATCGCTTCAACGGCCACCGGGTTGATCTGGTCGGCTGGCTCCGAGCCGGCGGACCGGACCTCGATGCTGTCGCCGGCCAGGTGGCGCAGCCAGCCTGCTGCCATCTGGGAACGACCGGCGTTGTGAACACAGACGAAGAGGACGGAGGGGCTGTCAGTCACGGTTGCTCCTTACCTGGTCAAATGATGCTTGGACTGCGCCGCTCGATCAGGATGACGTCGCGCCACAGACCGTGATGGCGGCCGATGCGCTCGCGGGTCCCCACGACACGGAACCCGCAGGCAGTGTGCAGGGCGAGGCTGGCGGTGTTCTCGCGAAAGATGCCCGACTGGATCGTCCAGATTCCGGCCTGCTCGGTCGAAGCGATCAGGGCCGCAAGGAGATTGCGCCCGACCCCGCAACCACGCGCGTCCGGGTGCACGTAGACGGAGTGCTCCACCACTCCGGCATAGACGCAGCGGTCCGAGACGGGACTACAGGCCACCCAACCGGTGACCCGGCCGCCGGGACCGAGTGCGACGAAGCGGTGCTCCAGAAGCCTGCTGGTCGTGTACCTCTCCCAGGTCGGCGGTTCGGTCTCGAACGTGGCGTTTCCGGTCGCGATCCCCAGCGCGTAGACGTCAAGCACCTCGGCGGCGTGCTCATCTCTCATCTCCGTGATGGTGACGTGGCCGGCGTCGGTAGGTGTGGGAGTCATGGATGCGCTCCCTCCGGTGCCGGCTGCGGGATGACCATGTCGTCGGGACGCCGTCTCGGCACGGGGTACCACCAGGCAACGGCAGCCAAGGCGACCAGGCCGCCAACGATCTGGGCACCGATGAAGCCGGGTCCCGAGGCCGGGGCTATCCCGGCGAAGGTGTCGGAGAACATCCGACCGACGGTCACGGCAGGATTCGCGAAGCTGGTACTGCTGGTGAACCAGTACGCGGCACCTATGTAGGCGCCCACCGCAGCGGGCGCCACGTTGGCGCGGCCCGAGCGGACCAGGGCGACGATGAGCAGCAGCAGGCCGGCGGTGGCGACGACTTCGGCCAGCCACAGGTGCCCACCGGTACGGGGTGTGTCAGACCAGGTCACGGCAGGAAGGTCGAACATCAGGTTCGCCAGGACCGCGCCGGTCACCGCACCCGTGACCTGCGCGGCCACGTACGCGAGGAGTTCGGCCAGCGACAGGCCCAGGCGGGTGGATCGGCCGAGCCACCAGTCCACCGCGGAGACCACCGGGTTGAAGTGCGCGCCGGACACCGGGCCGAAGACCAGGATCAGCGCGCCGAGCGCCAGAGCGGTGGCAAAAGCATTCTCCAGCAACTGCAACCCGACGTCCGCGGGCGACAGCCGGGCCGCCGCGATGCCCGAGCCGACCACCGCGGCGACGAGGAGGGCGGTGCCCGCGAACTCCGCCGAGGTACGCCGGGCCAGGCTCACCCAGGCACTCCGGACGTCATCGCCGAGGTGTCGAGAAGCCGGGACAGCGAGCCGAGCCGGCCGGGTACCACCCAGTAGTAGACCCAGGTGCCCCGACGCTGAGAGTCGACCAACCCCGCTTCCCGCAGCACCTTGAGATGGTGCGAGATCGTCGGCCCGGTCAGCTCGAACGCATCGGTCAACTCACACACGCACACCTCGCCACCAGCTCGGGCGGCGATCAGTGACAGCAGTCGCAGTCGTACCGGATCACCTAGGGCCTTGAAGCCCCGGGCCAGGTCGGCCGCCGCTGCCTCGGTCAGCGCCTCGGCGACCAGCGGCGTGCAGCACGTCTCGGGGTTGAGGACGGGCAGTTCTTGTCTCGACACCCGTCTAGTTTGACAGTCATCTAGTCAGCATGGCAATCTGCTGTTTAGACATCCATCTAGGCAATGGGGGTGCGGAATGTCCCGCGTACAACTCGCGCTGCGCGTTTCCGATCTTGAGGGATCGGTGGCGTTCTACTCGAAGCTGTTCGGCGTCGAGCCGGCGAAGCGCCGTCCCGGGTACGCCAACTTCGCGATCGAGGAGCCGCCGCTCAAGCTCGTCCTGCTTGAAGGCACTCCCGACCAGCCCACCGTCATGGATCACCTCGGCGTCGAGGTCTTCGACGGCGCGGAGGTCACCGCCGCGACCGACCGGCTCACGGAGGCCGGATTGATCACCCTCAGCGAGAACGACACCTCCTGCTGCTACGCGGTCCAGGACAAGGTCTGGGTACGCGGTCCCGGCCAGGAGCCGTGGGAGGTGTACGTGGTCAAGGGCGACTCCGACCAGTACGGCAAGAGCGCCGACGCACAGCCTGGCGCCGATGACGGTTGCAGGTGTGGCGAGGCCAGCGACAGCGGCGCCAAGGAACCCGCCACCGTCGGAGCCGCGACCTCCGGCGGTTGCTGCTCATAGCTCCCGTCGCCCGGGGCGAGCAAGTAGCGGTGTCAGCACTGACGGGGGTACCCGCTGGCGGTGTAGGGCTTCACAGCAGCGCCAGCGGGTACGGCTTGTTTGTCTAACCCCACCACATACAGGACAGCGGGCCTTGGCCGCTCCGTCACTTTAGTTGCGGGCAGTGACACTGACTGGCTGCAGCGCACTCACATACCGAGTTGAGTGGGCGTGCCACTTGCTGCGCGAAGGGTTCCAGCAGCGGGGTATGCCGGTGTCGTGGAGATAGAGACTTTGCAGACCCGTCACTCGGCCTGGAAGCCGCCGCGCTCGCGGGCGAGGGCAAGCCACTCCAGCCAACTGACCCACTTCGAATCGTCTTCCAGGGAAGCTCGTTCTTCCGCCGGGACCTGCGCGTAAGCCGCCAATGCCTCGTCGATCTCGCGTGTGGTCACTAGCCAGCCATCGCTTGACCGGAGCTTGAAGGCAGGGATGCCAGCCATGCCTGGCGCAGTCTGGGATCTCCAGCGGAGGTCTGCCGCCGATCGGTCCTGTCGCGCCTGTTCGTCGCCGGGATCGTCGGCCTGGAGTGTCCAGGGTTCAGGCTTGGCCTCGTAGCCCATCCCGGTGAGCTGCATAGTCTCGTTGATGTCCCCAACCCGGCGGTACGGGAACGCCGAGGGCCCGCGGCTAAGGAAACGGTGGAGGTTTTCCTCGCAGTCGGGATCATGGACACAGAGTCGACCCGAATCTTGGCATGAATCGAACTGGTAGCGAGCTTGCGCAACGTCGGCCAGTTCCAGATCGACTCCCACGCGCCGATGCTCTCGCCTCGTCCGCCCCGGCGCCAGCCAGTTCCGGAACTCAGGTGGGTCGGAAGCTCCCGCGAACGGTCCGTACCGCCGCCCTAACCGAGCTACCCGCGCCCGTACGCCGTCCGTAGGCGTCTAGAGCCGGTCCGACTCGGAAGCCCGCGCCGAGCCGCCCGCCGTCGACCGCCACGAGCAAGATCCGCGCCCGTCCAGCTGTCTTCGCCGAGCGTCGTTACGGTCTCTCTCGTGGACGTCTTCATGCTTTGGCACATCCGGCATGCCCAGGGCAGCCTGGACGGGAGCCCAACCCTTCACCGCCAGGACGGCGATCTGATCTGGGACGAGGCGGACGGCGACGATCTGAAGGTCCTCGGGGTCTACTCCAGCGAACAGCGCGCAGAGGAACGCATCCAGCGTGCCCGACTCCTCCCCGGCTTCCGCGACGAACCTGACTGCTTCATGGTCAACCGCCACCAGCTCGACGAGGACCATTCGACGGACGGCTTCGTCGCAACACACCACGGCGAAGACTAGGAAGCTGAAGTCGACGCATGTGGGAACTGCGAGGCGGTACGGACGCCAGCGTGGTGGCCGTCGTCGAACTCTTGACTTCCGCCTTCCGCGCCAGTCCAATCCCGGCACTGGCTTGCCGCCGGTCTACGCCCGCATCGTCAGCCGGTCCCGCCGTACCCACCGGGCACCGTGCCCTCACGGGCGGCGTACGCGTTGCTACGCCCCGATGGGCAGCTCCACCAGCATGCGGACGTCGGCAACCAAGGCACCCCAGGCAGGCACGCCGAGCCGCTCGATCGAGCATCAGGAAACCAAGATCGACTTACCAATATCTGCCCACACCTCGCTGTAAGGAGCCGGACTCGGCTGGACGGGCCGGGACCGAACGAAGTCAGCCCTTCACCCGGTTATCCCAGGTCATGGGCTGATGTCGCACCTTGTGGCGGGTAGAGGATTCGAACCTCCGAAGCTTTCGCGACGGATTTACAGTGCGGGTACCCAACCGGCTCCAACCAGGGCGTTTACTCCCGTCTTCGGGCAACTTCTCCGCGTATCCTCCGAGGCACATCCGAGGAACGCGCGGGCTTCTTTCGGTATGAACAAGCGATCAGGGGTGTCGGCGGTCAGTGGGAATTCCCCAGCGGCGGCCACTTGGCGGGGAGCTATCTGGCCGCCGGTGGTCACTCTGCGTTCCCGGATGGTTCGTCGTTCTCGATCGGTCCCGGCGGCAGCTAGGGCCTGGCTCCGGTGGCACCTGGATGGGGTTGTTGCACATGCCGTAGCGGCATGTGGTGGGGTCGGGGCACCACAGCACGAAAGGCTCTGTCTGCGATGTACCCCTCCCTCACGCCTCCCCGGCAGGTCAAGATCGGTGATGCCGCTGCGTTCGCCGGGATCACCCCACGCGCCATCCGCCACTACCACGAGATCGGTCTGCTGCCGGAGCCCGAGCGCGGCGGGGACGGCCGCCGCCGCTACGGCTATGACGACATGACCCGCCTGCTGTGGATCCGCAAGATGGCTGATGCCGGTATCAGCCTGGACGACATGCGGGCCGCCTTCGGCGAAGCCCGGGACGAAGCTGGAGACGAAGCCCTGGACCAAGCCCCGGATATCGAGTCGGTCCTGAGCAGGCTGGAGAAAACCTTGACGGCGCAGGAGGCCGCCACCAAACGTCGGCGCGCGGCTGTCCAGCGCCTGCAGGTGGTGGGCAGCCCGCTGGGGCTGCTCTCCGAACTGGTCACGGACCGGCTCAGCCACCTGCCCCCGGGCGCGTTGCGCCCCTCCGATCTGGACGCCCTGCTAGTCACAGAACGGATCTTCGGGCCGCTGGGCGCCGCCATTCAGGCCGGCACGTTCATCGTGCTGGCCACCCACCCCGACCTGCGGGCCGAGGAGGACCGTCTTGAGGCGGCCGAGGCCGCCCTCGACGACGGCGTCGAACCCGACGACCCGCGCGTCGAAGAGCTCGCCGTACAGCGATGCGCTCACCAAATGGCCCTGAATCAGGCCATCGAGGCAGCTGGTCTCGACGCGGCCGAGGAGAAGATCTTCGAGATCTACGACGCCGACCTGAAAGGGGAGGAGGGCACAGAGATGAGTGCCGCCACAGCGATCACCAAGATGCCTTACGACTTCTCTCCTGCCCGGATGCGCTGCGTGGAACTCGCCGGACGGCTCTTCGGCGAGGCCCTTGCCGACGCCCACTCCGCGGACAGCTGATCGCCTGTGTCTGGCACTGACGTGGCCCGACAACCGGTCGCGTTCATCCGCATGTGACCGATCGGGTCAGACGTCGAGCCCGGGCCGTAACCAGTGACGGCCGGACAGCGCCGTTGACGGCTGGACAGACGAGAACAGCCCTTGACCGGCGTTTTGCCTGGTCAAGGGCTGTTTTCGCACCTGGTGGCGGGTAGAGGATTCGAACCTCTGAAGCTTTCGCGACGGATTTACAGAGCGCCAACCGCAACGCGCTGACCTGGGCTTCTACCCCGGCCCAGGGAGGTCACGACACATGGACGACACGTGTCACGTCTCCGGCAAGCCCCGACCGTCCGAAGGGCTTCCATCCGGCCAATGACCAGAGTCGGACGCGACACCGAGCGACGCCTCCTCCAAGGACACCGTTCTGCCGCTGCGCGTTGCGGAGGTGAAGGACAGCCTCCCGCCCCCTAACGTGACGGCGACTGAACGTCGCCCCGTTGATCAACAGCGCCCTCGAGCGCCCGTGGCCGGAATTCCCGCCATGGGCGGTTTTGCGCGATTGCTCGCATAAAGCAAGCCTAAAGCCAGCGGTTCGAGAATCTCCGGGAGGGAACGCGCCACTGATGCGCTAGCATGCCGGATGAGCTATAGGCGCTATCGGAAGAAGTCGTATGTTCGAAAGTGATTTTTTCGGAGTCGCCGGATTCTTTCTGTCGGTTATTGCTATACCGATTACCTTCATCGTTGCGCGCAGAACGAGGCTGAGACCCGAGATTCGGTACGCGATAGACCACGACGTTCTAGTGGAGCCAAAGGCCGAGTTAATCGATAGAGGATTGTCAATCAGGTTCGCGGACCAAACACTTCGCCAAGTGAGTCGTACTTATGTCGCACTCTGGAACCACCGGGGCGACACAATCAAGGGTTCGGACATTCTATTCGAGGACCCCCTTCGAGTGCAGCTTCAAGACCTCGATGCTGTCGTTGACGTAAGCGTAGTTTGGTACAGTCGCGACCAAAATCGCCTTACGGTTCGCTGCGATCCAGCCGACCGCTCCGCTGCAACGATCGACTTCGACTTCTTAGACGCAGGCGACGGAGCCGTTATTCAGATCGTGCACGAGCAGGGATCGCCGGCCCTTGCAGGCACCATTCGCGGCTGCGGCATTCGAGATAAGGGGTCCGGCGATTTAACTGAGTCGACCCTAAGCCAAGTAAAAAGCAAGTCTCTCTTGAAGAGGATAGCCCGCCGGGACGGGGGCCCATCACTCTTGCCCGCTCTACTCATGGTGCTTCTTGCTGCCACAACCGCGTTCATCGAGCCCATTCTGAGCTTTTTCCGCGATCCTCGGAAACTCGTAGACTCCTCAAAGTATGATTTGACTAGCTTGAAAGGGCAAGACGACTTCGCCGAGAAGGTCATGGCGGGAAGGATCTCCAGTGAAGGTCCATACCTTGACTGGCTAATGCTAGGGTTCGGCGCGATGTTCTTGGCCATATTCATTCTGGTCGGTTATAGCCGGGCGAGAAGGTTCGTTCCCGTCTCGATCTTGAGACATCGCGCCGAAGATCACCGGCCCGCTGCCGCCGATCTTCCAGGACGGGCAAGAGCGGGCGGCTCCTCCTGAGAACCAGGTCGACCGGTATTGCTAGAGACGGGTTGCCCCCTTAACTCCCGAATCCGCTGATCAAGGGGCGTTTCATCTGCCGGGGCGGACGGTGTGGGATTCGAACTCACGAGAGAAATCGCTGCCCTTACCAGCTTCCCTCGACCCATCGACCGCCGCGCAGGAGACTTGTCACACCCGTCCCCTAGGATGCTCGGCCGTGGGAGCAATCGACTTGCAGCCGGGAACGGTCATTACTCGCCAGGACCGCAGCGACCGATGGGGCGGCTCGATTCAGGGCGGGATACTGCCGTCGAGTTCAACGCCGAACGTCTTCGTCTACTCCGACCCCGCCGAGGGTCGTAAGTGGGGATACGACTTCGACGGTTGGTCCACTGACGGGTCTGTTTTCTTCTACACAGGCGAAGGCGCAGAGGGTGATCAGACGTTCGCCTACTGGAAGAACCAGGCCGTCTTGGCTCACAATGAGCAGGGTCGAACGCTGCACCTCTTCATCGCGGCCAGCGGTCGCCAGCGGGGTGGCAAGCTACATCGATATGTCGGTGAGTTCGAGGTCGATCCCGCCCTGCCGCACGTACGCGCGGATGACCCAGTCAGGGAACGATCTGTCATAGTGTTTCGTCTTCGTCCCCTGGGCGCGGTTGACCGTGCCGAGCCGGACGTTGCCGGGTTCCCGGATGTAGAGCAGACCGCGGAGAGCTCCGTAGTTCCGACCGAGAGTGCTGATGCCGGTAGCTTTGTTCGGGCACCGTCCAAAGGCGGTTTGGCCCTTCGGCGAGAGACAAATCTCAGCAAACGCTACGAAAAACACCTCGTCGATCAAGGGCATATCGTGGGACGGTGCCGAGTCCGACCCCCCGGAGAGATCGGATATCTTTTCACCGACTTGTACGACTCAACGGCGGATGAGCTCTACGAAGCCAAGGCCGTATCAACCCGCGACGCCATTAGGTGCGCGATCGGCCAACTCTTCGACTATCGACGCCACATCGAATCAAAGGATGCTCGGCTCACGGTGCTGCTTCCCGTGCGGCCGGCCAGCGATCTCGTGGATCTCATCCATAGTTGCGGAATGAACTGCGTATACGAGACTGAGAAAGGTTTCTTTAAGCGCATCGATCCACCTTCCTGAATCGATCAAGCCGGACGATTCTGGCATTGAGCTGCTGCTGCTGCACCTGTAATGGATGGTCAACGATGGTGCCGTCGGCTCCCCTTCGACGCCCTGGAACCGGCATGATCTTGGAAGGATCCGCGCGAGAGTAGGATCGACCGATATCGAGCAATTCGGAGGTCGCCCGTGACTGAGCCTGTGCCCCCCACCTCAGGGATCGATCCCGATCGGCCGCAGGAGTTCATGCAGAGTGGACGCGAGGTTGCCTTCTTTCTCCCGGTCGTCTGCACGGATCGGGGTCAGCACAAGCGACGGCTCCTCACCGTCGCCCGCCGCGAACTTGACGGCAGCGGGGGCATGAGTTCGGCGTTGGAGTGGTTCGCGCCGCCGATGGGAGCGGAGGCCGAGCCGAGAAGCCTGATCGGTAGGGACTCATACATCTTCGCGTGCCCCTCCTGTAGCCGAAAACCGCAGATCAACCGCGCGAAGTGGTGGAACCTGGTCGATGAAGCGGGACGGGCCAGGCTGCGCGAACTCGACCTGTCCCTGCTACCCTTCTAGTACTGCGCACGAGCACGGCAGTCCCCGGCGCGAGGACGGGGTTACGTTCAGCCAGCAGGTTCACCCCTCGGGGTGCTCGCCGAAAGCCCACTCATCCGGTGGGGCGGTCTATTACGCCCTCCGGAGGTACGTGTGGCCTCGCAAGATGTGGACGTCGCGGACGGCACTCCGACGCCGAAGCGCCGACGCCCGAGCGTCCGGCCGCGTCAGTCGTCTCGCAACGCTCACGATGTCCTCTTGACCGCCGCGAAGTCTGGGTGGGGGCCTACCCTGCGGTACGGCCTGCTGCTTCTCATCCATCGTGGTCCCTTGCCGGTGGCGGGCCTCATCGCTTACCAAGTCGCCCGTTCAAAGGGCTGGCTGTAGCCCCAACTTTCGCGTCGCCTCCATCCCGTCGGCCTTCGGCCCCACCCACTCGGCTCCGCCCGCACGGAGGTTGCCGGGATGGCGCCAACCATCCCGGAGTGCCTGAGCGCCCCGCCGGCGGCACGCCCTGGTCGTTACCCTCAACGAACAAGCCCCGGATCTGCCATTGCCCATGGCTGCCCGGGGCTTCTTCGTATGTCGCGCCGCCGGCGGGGCTGCAACCGTTCGGGGTGCGCCTGTGCGCTTGCGCTAAGGGCGCGGGGTCCCCGAGCGGCGACCCGTTCGGGTCGGCCCCTGGTCGGCGGCGCGAGCGGCCTGCGAAGCGGGCCGCCTTGATCCTGTGCCGAAAGTTCTCACACAGTCCGATACTCCGTCCGGAATCCCCTCAGTCGTTGGGGAGCGTGAAGTTGGCCGGCCACTGGAAGCGAGAGACCGTTAGTCGATTTGGCTCGGCGGATCAGGCCACCACCGGTCAGACAATCGGCCGAGTAGGAAAGATACGCAGCTTCGTCCGTTTTAGTTGTTTGAATCGATGCTGAAAGTCGCGGCCTCACCATACCAGGTTGTTTGGCTGACATGAAGGGCTCTATTCGTTAATCTGTTCCCGCATGCCGTCACAGCTCAGAGGAGATCAATGTTTGACCTCGACTGGAAGTCGGTCACGATAACTCTAGTAGCCCTACCGATCCTATATTGGGTAATCGTAGGAACCTATAAGGGTATAAGAAGTCGCAGTGATGTAATCATGAACGCTGTCGCGTGGACAATAAGCCGATTTGTCAATCAGACTATTGCTACGCGAATGAACTTGCGGAAGTACTGTTCAGTGGAACTTGGAAAGGAGGCGACCAAGTTCCTGCCCGTACCCGGAAATCGGGGGGTAATGCTATCAACCGACAGCGTTTTCGTCCCATTACGATTGGAGAGCGCCGAGCGTACGACAACATCGAGTATCGAAGAGATTTGGGGCACGGAAATCCGTCGAGTGCGCATTGTCGGGGATCCTGGATCGGGGAAGTCTTCATTAACGAAGCGCGTATTCCGTCATGCATGTAGAGCCGCCCTCGCGAACCCGGGTAGGCCATTGCCAATACTTGTTGACCTAAAAGACTTCACTCCACCCGCCGAATCAGATGATTCTCAGCACCTGGCAGATTGGGGCCTTGCTCATCTTAGGACGCGAGTAGCGTCTGTACACGGATACAACATGGACCAACTTTTCGACACGTCCCTCACGGGACGTGGCATCATGGTCCTTTTCGACGGCCTAGACGAGGTAGCAAGTTCCGCGTACAAACGCGTCTCACTTGCGCTCAATGCGCTTAGCGATGTTCTGTCCAACTTCTCCCCTGCCAACCGCATGGTTCTTACAATGAGGACCCAGTTCCACGTGCAAATCAGAGGCGACTTCGACACTACCTTCCCGAAGGTTTTTCACATTCAACCCTTCTCTCCTGGGGACATTTACGCGTTCCTGACGCGATGGCCTTTTCCTAGGGGGCGCGACGTCAGTGCGATCGTCAACCGCTTGTATTCGGAACTGACTGATAAGCCGACGCTTCGTGATATGTGCAGTAATCCTCTAGTCCTCGCGATGTACGTCGCAAGTGATCAAAGCAGTGAGGAGTCAAGTACTCCGGATACTCGAACCGCCTTCTATTCGCAGGTAGTCGAGGAACTGCTCGTCGCCCGACGCAAACGACAATTGGGTCTTACCGCAAAGAGCGCGATCCGGGAGCAAAGAGAAAGACTCTTGGGTCGGCTAGCGCTCGATAATCTTCTGTCTCAGGAGCAGCCGGCGAATGAGATTCAATGGCAGGCGGCCATTAGAGCTGTTACAGACATCTACAGTTGCCCCAGCCATGATGAAGCAGCCCGGACGATTCGGGAGGTTTGCAAGGAAACAGGGATTCTCTCGGAGGAACGTCCGAGCGAGACCCTTCGCTTTATTCATCTGACGTTCTGCGAGTTTCTCGCAGCGAAAGAGGCCATACAAGAACGGCACGATGGATTGAATGAGCTAATCGAGTCCCACCGCGCCTTTACCAAAGGTACCGCACCTCAGGCCAGGACCCGCTTGATCGAAGTTATTCCATTCGCTCTGGGGCTCTCACAACGAGTATCCCGTACCGCTGCTCTCGACAGTATTTGGTCAATCCAGGACCGAGCGGTGGTCGGCAGATGCTTCCTCGAGACTCAGGCATATGACCACAAGATCTGGCCACGCTACGTCGGCCGTGAAATGAAGAGTCTTCTCCGACTAGGAAGAGAGTTTTGGGATGAGGAGTGGCTACGGCGCTTGCACTTGTTAACGGTCATCATTGCCGATGAAAACGCCTGGGCGAAGCTATACCATCGATCACCGACTCTTACATTGCATTCATTTTTCCTACAAATGATTGAAGGTGATCGCGAAAAGCTTCGGACTGTAATAGGTTCCTACGCCGCGTTCGATCCGCAAGCGGCATTCAGAATCGCAGAAGCCTGCGAAGTTGACCTCGTCCGAGACCAACCCGCTACCGTTGTAGAACATTTGTCAAACCCGCCATTCTATTCTATGTTGATAGAACGCCTAAAGGCGGACGAAGAGCCTCATGAGAATTGGTTTATGGTGCTGGCAGAAGCCGCACTCGGGAGCCAGTACGTAGCACATCAACTTTCAATGGAGCCCTGGCATATCTTGGCCGGGTTTCAACATCCTAAGAAAATTTTGCGACGAACTCGCTGGTTTATGCCAGTGAGAGGTAGATACAGCTGGGCCACACATTTCTTGGGACTGTCACTGTTCACCTACTGCCTGACACTCGCACTCATACGACTTGACGCCCACTCATATCAGCGGTTCCCACGACTAAGCATCGTTCGACCATTGCCGCCTCCAGGTGGATCGACTTGGTCGTATCTGATGCCAATAGGACGAGTCATTCACTTCGCGCTGCAGATGCTCGTGATCTTCGGGGCAGGGATGCTCGCTGCCGCGAACCCCGAAAGCCCTATTGCGACTGCAGCACTCGTAATGTTAGTGCTTTTGCTGTCGACACTATTCGTTCTCGAAAGCTGGCCCCGAAGGAGTGCCCAGTTCTATCTGGCTATCCTACTCCGTGACGTAACCTTACTGCCGTCTCCGAAGGCCTTTCAGATCTATTGGCACACGCCAGGCGCCTTGCTCGCGCGGCTCACGGGACGTGGGCTCCTTGCTAATGAGCGAATAACGAGCCTGCATTACTTGCGCTCGGTCCACGGTAAAGTTGGACCTAACCAGCCTGACATTTTCGAAAGAGAGCTATCGCCGATCGACTACGGTGTTGCCAGCGATCAACCCGTAAACTCCGCGCTACGAACCCCCACCTTATAGCTCTGCTTTAATCTCGCTAACCAGGATCTGAACAGCTCCTATGGTGGCAGCAAGCACCACAGTTAGAGTCAGGATTCGCGTCCCAGCCTTCGACGCAGTCGGCGAGTTCCTTAAAAAGATCACCCTCAACGCCGCATCAACAACTGAGCTAAGAAACGCAAGTTGGATGGCGATAGAGATAACGTTATGAACTGGTGAAGACCGAAAGGGACCTGCACTTATGGGCTGTCCAGGCGGCGTTCCAAGGGAGACAGCTTGTTCTAGCACCACGACCTCAACTGCACAAAGCGCTACCTGAACCAGGCAAAGGAGAGCTATGAGCGCACGCAAGGAGAATTGATCATGAGGGGATACCCTTTCGAGGTTTTGGCCCCCCGGCGTCGAAGGCGGCGGCACGGAACGAATATAACGATCGACGATCGAACGAATTTCAATGGCGAGCGCGAGGGCAATCACGGGCACAACCTGCGCAAGGAGGGCCGCATATTCGCGAGTCATGCCGTATTTTCGACTAGACAGAGCCATCCGTCAACGCCTAGACGTTTGCAGCCACTTGTCCTGTCGATTATTAGCTACCTAGGATCGCTCTGAACACAGACCACTCAGACCTAGATCATTTGAAATCAAGGGAAAATGGAATTCCAACCTTGAGACAGTAGCTTTCACCCGCGATGATGCGCGCTCCTGCACGGTCAAACCGGGCGGGTCAGCTCCGTCTTGTCGGCTGGGTGAATCTCGGTGGTGCCATCGGGGTGGTGGACCTCGATCACGGGTACGCCTTCGTCCATGTCGCGTTCGACGCGTTCTGGGTCGGCGGGCATGCGCGCGACCGCCCTCCCGCCCGGTGGTAGCTCGACCGACACCCGCTCAGGTGGCACCCGCACCCGGGAGCGTTCTCCACGTTCGGTACTGACGAGTCCTTCGCTGCGGAGCAGGGCAAGCGCCTGGCGGACAGCGTCCCGGCCGACGCCGTACTCCTGCGAGAGGGTGACCTCGCTCGGCAGCGGCGCTCCTGCCACGTACTGCCCGGCGTAGATGCCCTCGCGGATGAGGTTCGCGAGTTGGCGATACACGGGCGTGTGCGAGCGCCGATCGATCGACATGGACGGCAGCCTTGCTGACAGGTACAGCCCTGTGTCCTTGTGGCCATATGGCTATATGGCTATGGTCGACGTTACGGAATGTACCCGCGCTGCGACGCAACTTCGCGCCGCAGCACCCTTCCGTGTGCCTGAGGACCCGAATACCGACGGAGGACAGGAATGGATCTAGACAGGTACGCACCAGACCGGCCGACCAGAAGCGAGCGGCGCACGGCCAATCAGGCGCCCAGGTCCATCTACCGCCGCGATGAGCACAGCCCTGTGTCCGGACCACCCAACGCGCGTGGCACCCGCGACGCGTCCGGCGGTGCCTCCCCAGGAACCCTCATTGAGGTCACCGACGTGTTCGAGCCGCTCCCTCGCAAGGCGCTCGACGCGTTCGCCGGTCGCGTTCGACCGGCGCCGCGATTCGTTCTCCTGATTCCGATTGAGGCCGGCAACCTCGAAGAGGCTGTGAACCTCGCTGTGCTGCTCGGCCGATCCCTGCGCTACATGCCCGAGATGAGGGCCAGAGACGAGCTGGTGATGGACGTTCAGGCCGAGACGTTTCACGACGCCTTCTGTGACCTCGTGCTCCCCGGCAACCTCGACTGCACGCGACAGGCCAGGCACCCCGGCGGGTGCGAGGCTCTGTAGGGGTCGGCAACGGCGATCGCCGTGGGCCGCCTTCGGCGTGGGCGCCCCTGGTAGCGGAGGCGGGCGGCGCAGGTTGACCGGCGCGGGGTAGTTGAACACGGGTCCGGACGACGGGGAGACTAGGGCCGTCGTCCGGACCGAGCTAGGGAGGCACGTGGGCGGGCAAGGTGGCAGCGGAGTCGGCTTTCGTGAGATCGCGGCGGAGCTACGCGAGGCGATCAGGTCCAAGAGTCTGCCTCCGGGCTCCCCACTTCCCTCTGAGACGGACGTCGTCAAGCGGTGGGGCGTTGCCCGCGTCACCGCGCGTCGCGCCCTGGCCGCGCTCGAAGCGGAGAACCTGATCGAGACCGTTCCTGGACGGGGACGGTTCGTGCGCGACGCGGGAGGCACCTCGGGTGAGCGGACCGGGGCGAAATTTGAGGCGGTTGCGGCTGCCGTCCGGCGATCAGTCGAGAGCGGCGCATTCCCACCCGGCAGCCGTGTGCCGAGCGAATCCGAGTTGAGTGAACAATTCCGAGCATCTGTGGGCACCGTACGGCAGGCATTACGCGTTCTGGAGAGTCGTGGACTTCTCGTCTCGCTTCCGGGCAAGGGCAGGTACGTTCCGCATGATCCGGATTCAGGTCCGGCCGTCATGACAGATGCCGAGCGGATAGCCGCGGATATTCGCCGCGACATCGAGCGCGGGGAGCTTGCGGCTGGGGCGAGTCTGCCTGGTGAGAACGACCTCGCAACAAGATATGGAGTGGCGAGGGGGACTGCGCGCCGCGCCTTGACTGAACTAGAGCGTGCCGGACTGGTAAATACCGCCAGAGGGAAGGGGCGCGTCGTGGTCGACCAACCCGCGTCACCTGCTGACACTGAATCGGAAGATGCCTGAAATGGGCATGTCCCGCTCGCCTTTCACGTCGGATGAAGCGGTAACGGTCCTAGGCGAAGCCTGCCGAACGGTCGGGGTGCCGACCAGCGGCGCCACGATGATCAGGCTCGGCGAGAACGCGATCTTCCGCCTTCCTGCGGCGGGCTTGATCGTTCGCATTTCCCGTAGCGTCGAAGTGCTTGACGATGCCCGCAAAGAGGTTCTTGTATCGGCGTGGCTACGTGACGCGGGGCTGCCTGCGGCTCGGACCGCCGACATTCCTCAACCCATTGTGACATTGAGTCATCCTGTCACATTCTGGCATCCGATCGTGGACACAGGGCGTAAGGCACGGGCCGACGAGTTAGCAGCGGCCCTGCATCAATTACACGGTCTTCCTCCCCCGACGGAATTCAAGCTCCCAGAACTGAATATGTTCGGCCGGGTAAAAGAACGGATTGATCAGGCGGCAGATCTCGACCCGAAGGACCTGGAGTTCCTTCGGGGGCGGTTGGCCAAGCTTAGGACCGAATACGACGATCTCGCGTACTCGTCGCCTGCCTGCGCCGTACATGGTGACGCGCACGTGCAGAATCTTATCGTTGATCCGGCGGGGACTGCCGTGCTGATCGACTTTGAGCGCTTCGCGTTCGGTCACCGAGAAACGGACCTGTCCGTTACCGCCACCGAGTACGAGATCGGATGGCACACCGATCAGGAGTATGCAGACTTCTGCCGGGTCTACGGCTACGACGTACGGACCTGGGACGGGTTTCCGGTGCTACGTGCGCTCAACCAGTTCAAGATGACGACATGGTTGATGCAGAACGTCCATGAAGGCCCGGCGGTGGCCGAGGAGTTCCGAAACCGGTTGGAGACGCTACGCGACCCCAGCTCTCGCCGCCGCTGGGCTCCCTTCTGAGGGTGAGAGCACTTCGTCGGCCAGGCCGAGGAACCGAACCACTGCCGCGCTTGACCGGTGCGGCGCGAGATCGTTGCACAGGTCGCGGATGTAGCGGAGGTACCGCTCGGACTTGAGGCTTCCGGCAAGGGTGATTGCCTCGATTCCCGCACCCGCCGCGCGCTCCAGGTCAAGTTCGTGGATACAACTGGCGCACAAAACAAGGCGCATAAAGGCCAGCGTTCGCACATAGCTCGGATCGGAAAGAGCTACAGCCTTGCCGACAAACTCCTGCGCCAGCTTCGGTTTGCGGAGATCTCGGAAGCAGTGGGCCATCTCTCCCGCTAGCTCAGCCTCATCGAAGTAGTCGATCCATGGTGGGTCATCCGACGGCTTGCGACGGCCAAATATAGTTTCCGCCCCGACCAGTACGGCCGCGCAAGCCTTCTCGTCGCCTGATCCCGCTAACGCACGTGCCTCCATCGACAGCAGCATCGTCATAACGGTTGCGCTGGCAGTCTCCTTGCCGCCCTCCTGCGCGGCTCGCGCTAACTGGGCTGCTTCAGTGAACCGGCCGAGGTAGTTCGCCTGGTGACTCAGATTCGAGAGGATGCGACTTCCCATCACCCGGTCTTGGCCGGCCTGGGCCAGGCGTAGCGCCTGGATCAAATACCGCTGCGCCAGACCGTGCCGCCCGGCATCGTAGGCGGTCCAGCCAAGCAGTTGAGCGACTTCCGACGCTGCGGAGAACAGCCGTTTCCCGACGCTCTCGGTGAACTTCCCGTCAAGCAACGGCAGCACCTCGGCAGTGAAGTACTGCGCTAAGGCGCTGCGCGCGTGTCCGCCGCCGTACTGGAAATCGAGTTGCATGAACATCTTGTTCGTGCCGCAAATGGCCTCTACTTCAGCCATCCCTACTCGCCGCGCTGTGCTGCCTGTTTCCGGGACCGGATCGGGGCGAGACAGGAGCCATGGAAGGAGGGGCGCGGACCATGCGGCCGGAACGGCTGGTGCCGCGATAACATTCGGCAGGTTTGCCGAATCGTGGCGCGCGAGTTCCAGCAAGTTCACACGTGCCCCCGCGATCTCCTCGGGGTATTGGAGCGCGCTTTCAAAGGTCGCCATGGGAGATGCCTGCCCCATGCCAATGTCTTCGACGCTGATCCGGAGTCCGGCCTTCTCGGATAGGGCTTCCGCGATGAATCCGGCTGTCTGCGTCCGAGGCTGTGACCCGTCGAGCCACCGTTTTACGGTGACGTGGTCGCACTTGAGTTCTGTTCCGTGCCGCGCGGCGACCGTTCGAACCCGTGCGGCAAGTCCCTTGTTGGAGCAGTTGACTCGGGTCATCACCTCAGCCAAGGACAGGTTCGGCTGAAGCTCGGGCACGTCCCCTCCTTGATCCAATTTTCCTGAGTAGTCAAGTCCTCACGCAACCCGTAGTCAAGGTGGTTCGCACCCCTCCCCCACGCGCGCACCCCGGAAAGCACCCCCCGACGCACCCACGCACCCCCCAAAGCACCCTGCCGGCTGCTGCTCAAGAGCGGTTTGCTTGGTGTCACAGCCAAGCCGAAGTCAATCCGAGCAACCCGGGCCTGCCGGGGAAGCACTTGACAGACCCGAAGTAGACATGTTCTATCTGAGCTAGGTCATGGCTACCCGAGAGGTGGACGATGGACAGGCACACGGACGAGCCCACTGCCGCAGATCTGGCCGCGATCGAGGCCGAATGGCCGCTGATCGAGGCTGAACTGTCCCTGCTGGATGCAGAGATCAGGGCGCTGTACACCGACGGAGGTCCGTCGCCGTTGGACCGGCGCCGGATTCGCCGAGCAGAGCAAGGGGTGATGCGGACCGCCGCCACGGTCGGCAGCCCGGTCACGTCGACCCGGCTCGCGGCGTAGGTGGTTCCCCCGATGACGCGTCGCTACCCGGTCCCGGCTCCGGTCGAAGACTCCAGATTCAGGTCGGCCTGGTGACGGACCTTGCCGAAGTGCTGGCCGCGCACGGCTACCCCGCGATCACCGGGGAGCAGTACGACGGCCAGGGCCCCGACCTGCTCGGCCTGCAAATGGCCCTGTACCGGCTGATCTACACCACCCCCGCAACCGGCAACACCGGTCTGACCCGAGAGGACGCCTGATGACCACCCCGACCCTGAACAGCGCCTACCCCCGCTCCATGGAAGACCTGCTGCCGGCCGCTCGGGACCTGGCCGAACGGACCGGCGAACTTCCCTCCCGGAACCGGCTGATGAAGGAGTTCAAGGTAGGCGGACCCAAGGCCCGCGCCATCCTGTCCGCCCTCCGGCAACCGCTACCCGACGCCTCTCCGGTGACGAGCGAGCCCAGCGGAGAGACCTCGCAGACCCGGCCGGAGACCGAAGCGGACCCGGGTTCGGACTCGTCACCGGAAGTCGCCTCGCCGGTCGAGAAGACCGTGATCGACGGCACGGCGTCGGAGTCGTCGCCGCTGCCTACCCCGTCCGTAGATCCGGGCGCCAGCGTCATCCCCGAACGAGTACGCAAGCCGCGCCCGCCGGTGCGGTCATGGGTGCTGCTGCTGTTGGCCGCGCCCGCGTTCGTGGCTATCTGGTCCGGGTGGGTCGGGCTCGGTGGACTCACCGGGTTCGGCGTGGTTCACCCCCTGCCGGGCATCTGGGACTCGCTGAGCATCAACAGCGCGATCACCCTGCCCATCGGCGTCGAGGCGTACGCGGCGTACGCCCTGCGGGCATGGCTCTCCGGCGACGCCGTACCGGTCCGTGCCCGCAAGTTCGCCCGGGTTTCCGGCATCGGCTCACTGATGCTCGGCGCGCTCGGGCAGATCGCCTACCACCAGATGACCGCCGCTGGGATGACTTCCGCTCCGGCGTGGATCACGACGGTCGTCGCCTGCCTCCCCGTCGCCGTGCTCGGCATGGGCGCCGCACTGGCTCACCTGCTCCACACGAACGACCAGCCCTGATTTCGCCCGGCGGCGCGGCCCATCGGCCTCGCAAACCGCGCCGCGCCGCCGGCCCCTCCGATCCGAGATCCACAGAACCCCTGATGGAGGAACCCTCATCATGGCAAGCAATCCTGAGGAACGCTTCGACTGGGAGGCTGCCGAAGCCGACCTGAACCGGCCGACCGACGCCGCCGGCACGCACTTCGACGTAGCGCTCGACGAGGCGCCACAGCCGGGCGGCGCCCTGGTCGACGTACCGCCGTCCGGGTCGGACGGGCGCAGGCCGATCGTGCCGACCAGCCTGCGGGGGTGGGGGAACCTGCGCGCGTCGGTGCGCTACGCCGCCGGGCTCACCGCCTACCGCGCCGGCTACCACGCGTTGCGCTCGCCCTGGTACGCCGTGCAGGCCGGATTCTGGTCCAGCATTGGCCTGTTCCGGTTGCTCGGGCGTCAGCTCCGTTGGTGGTGGTTGTCCGAGCAGTACGGGCTACGCCAGGCGGCTGCCGACGCGAAGGACGCGCACCTGTGGTTGAAGCTGCACCGGGAGGTCAAGGCAACCCGGGCATGGCGCGGCACCGTGCTCGCCGCCGAGCTGGCCACGCTCGGAATCGGTGGGCCGGTGCTGTGGCCCCTCGCCCCGTGGTGGGCGAAGACGGCCGCCGCCGTAGTCGGCGTGTCCTACCTCGCCCACATCGGGCGACCGGCCGACCGCCGGATCATCAGCCCTGCCACCGTCGCCGGTCGGTTCCGGCGGGTGAACCCGGACATCATCCTTCGTGCCTACTACGCCGCCGGCCTGGGGCATCCGGACCGGCCGAACCAGCAGATCACCTTCGGTTCGACGATGGCCCGCGACGCGTCGGGCACCGGCTCACAGGTGTTGATCGATCTGCCGTTCAACGGCAAGACGTGGGAAGACGTTCTCAAAGCCAAGCCCGCGATCGCGGCCGGCATGGACGTGTCGGTCAATCAGGTGTTCGTGACCCGTGACCCGTCCTCCCATCGGCGACACCTGCTGTTCGTCGCCGACCGCGACCCGCTCGCCGTTGCGGCGGGCAAGACGCCGCTGCTGGACGGCAAGGTGCGGGACATCTGGACCGAAGCGCCGTTCGGACTGGACGAGCGAGGCCGCAAGGTCAACCTCGCCCTGATGTGGATCTCGGTCCTGATCGGTGCGCAGCCACGCAAGGGCAAGACGTTCGCCACTCGCCTGCTGGCGCTGTTCGCCGCTCTCGACCCGTACGTGACGCTACTGGTCGCGGACGGCAAGATGTCGGCCGACTGGGACAAGTTCCGCCTGGTCGCGCACCGGTACGTCTGCGGCGCGGTGCCCAACAGCCGCGACAACGACCCGATCCCGCACCTGCTCGACATGCTCCGCGAGATCAAGCAGCACATCGAGCAGGTCAACGACTTCCTTGCCAAGCTGCCGACCTCGGAGTGCCCCGAAGGGAAGATCACCCGCGAGCTGTCCCGGAAGTACCCGCAGCTGCGGGTGTGGCTACTGGTCATGGAGGAGTTTCAGACCTACTTCGAGACCGACGACCAGGACGTGAACAAGGAGATTGCCGGCCTGCTGTCGTTCATCATGGCCGTCGGCCCGTCGGCCGGCGTGATCATCTTGTCGTCCAGCCAGAAGCCGTCCGGTGTCGGTGCCGGGGACGTGGCGCGGCTGTTCAACCGTTACCGCGACAACCACGGCGTCCGGTTCGCACTCAAGTGCGGCAACCGGGTCGTCTCGGAGGCGATCCTCGGCGGGGACGCCTACGCCGAAGGGTTCGACGCCTCCACCCTGCCCAACGGTGTCCCCTACCGAGGCGTAGGCATCCTCTACGGCGCCTCGGACGACACCGCCACCGTCCGGACCTATCTCGCCGACCACACCGACGCGGAGAAGATCCTCACCGCTGCCCGCAAGCACCGGGAACGGGCCGGAACCCTGACCGGCGACGCCGCCGGGGAAACCGTCGCCCGAGAGGTCCGCGACGTTCTCGCCGACGTACGTGCGGTGTTCCACCCGGGGGAACCCGGCCTGCACTGGACGACAATCGCCGCGCGGATGGCCGAGCAGATGCCCGAGCACTACGCCGACCTGACCGCCGATGCCGCTTCGGCGCTGCTCCGCGAGCACGTACCGAGCGTGAGCGTCAAGGTTCGCGGAACTGTCAACCGGGGCGCCCGGGTCAAGGACCTGAACGACGCGATCACCCGACGCAAGAGCGCCTGATCGGTAACGGCGGCGCTGCTACCAGGTAGCGCCGCCGCTACCCACCCCGCTACCACCCTGGCCAGCCGCTACCCACACCGGTAGCGGGTAGCGCCAGCAGCCTCGTGCACCCAAAAACCGGCCTCAGGAGGCTTTCCGTGGCACCCCTCGCCGCTACCGCTACCCCCGCACTCCCCCACGACGCAGCCGCCGCCGCTCTCCTCCTACTCGCCCTGCTCGCAATCACTCTCGGCTACCTGGCCACGTGCTGGATCTTCCCTTTCGTCGCCTGCCGAGGCTGTCACGGCACCGGCAAGCGCCGCGCACCGTTCGGCCGTGCCTTCCGGCTCTGCTCCCGCTGCGACGGGGACGGTTACCGGCTACGCCCCGGTCGCCTGGTCCTCAACTACCTGCGCAACCTGCACGACAAGGGAACCCGATGACTCACCACACCGGACACACCGGCTGGTGCGCTCAAGACCACCGGTGCAACCTCACCAAGCACCGTTCCGAAGAGATCATCGTGAACCTGCCGGGCTACGGCCGAGCCGTGCTGGTCCGCGTCCATACCGACAGCGGCACCGAACACGCCGAGCTGCGGCTACGGGTGGCGCTGGCCCCGACGGAGCCAGCCGCCCGCCGGCAACTGGCCGCGATCCTGACCAGCGCCCGGAACCTGGTCACCCGCGCCGCCGCGATCGGCTACCCCCGACCCGAACGGCGGACCGCCCGATGACCATCCCCGACCGATCTGCGAACCCGGCCGCCGCTGTCCGCGCGGCCCGTGGCTGGCCGATGTGCGGCGCCGGTTGCGGCTGGCCGGTCGACCCGGCCAGCGGTACCGACCGACACCCGACCTGCCAACCCGATCCGCCGAAGGGAGAGACCGTGTCCGATCTGCTTGACCCGGCGCTGCGGTACGCCGCGCAGGGCTGGCCGGTGTTCATGCTCGCCCGGTCCAAGCGCCCGGTAGCGAACTGCCGGCCGTGCGCGGACACGGACGACAGCCACGACCCAGCCGCCTGTGACTGCCTGACCTGTCACGGCTTCTACGCCGCGACCACCGACCCGCTACGCGTCGCCGGCATCGTCGCCGCTGTCCCCGGCGGACAACTCGCGCTGCGGACCGGCGCCAGGTCCGGCCTGGTGGTGGTCGACGTCGACCCGTGCCACGGTGGCGACGACACCATGACCGCCCTGATCCGCTCCGGCCTGCTACCGCCCACCGCGCATGTCGTCACCGGCTCGGCGGGACGGCACCTGTACTACCGCCACCCCGGAAGGCCGGTGCGATGCAGTCAGGGCAAGCCCGGTGTCGGGCTCGGTCCCGGTATCGACGTCAAGGCCGACGGCGGATACGTCGTTCTTCCACCGTCGGTCCACCCGCGCACCGGCCGCCCGTACCTGTGGGTACCGGGTCGGCAGATGGAGGAGATGCCTCCCGCGCTGGTCGAGGCATGCGAACCGGCGCCGCCGGCCCCCGCACCGCCCCGGCCTACCGGACCGATCAGCACCCGCACGGCGGAAGGCATCTCCCATCCCGAGCGACTTCTCGCCGCACACCTCGACGCCGTGGCCAGCGCCCCGGAAGGCGCTCGCCGGACCACGTTGTACGGCGCGGCCCGTGGCGTGGCCCGGATGGTCGCCGCCCACGCCATCGACCAGGCCGACGCCGTCACCGCGCTCACCAACGCCGGACGGCAGGCCGAGCAGAGCGACCGGGACATCCGCGCCGCCATCCGTGGCGGATTCCACGCCGAAGGAGTCACAGCATGAACCAGAACACCTCGTCGACCGGCCGCCGGATCGACGGCGCGGCGATCCTGGACGACCTCCATGCCTGCCTCACCCGGTACGTCATCCTCCCCTCCGCCGAAGCCGTTGACGCAGTCGTGTTGTGGATCGCGGCCAGCCACGCACAGACCGCATGGGCGCACGCACCCCGCCTCGTCATCCGGGCACCCGAGAAGCGGTGCGGCAAATCCCGACTCCTCGACGTGGTGGAAGGCACCTGCCACAACCCGCTGATCACAGTCAACGCCAGTCCGGCCGCCGTCTACCGCGCCATCGGCACCGACCACCCGCCAACCCTCCTCGTCGACGAGGCGGACACCATCTTCGGCGGGAAGAACGCCGAAGCCAACGAAGACCTACGCGGCCTGCTCAACGCCGGACACCAGCGCAACCGGCCCGCCATCCGGTGGGACAACAACACCCACAGCCTGGAGAAAATCCCGACGTTCGCCATGGCAGCGCTCGCCGGTATCGGCGCCATGCCCGACACCATCGAAGACCGCGCCGTAGTCGTCCGCATGCGCCGCCGCGCACCGGGCGAGACGGTCGCGCCATACCGGCACCGTCGCGACAGTCCCGCGCTGCGTCGCCTCGCCGAGCGGCTGACCGAATGGCTCGGCGCTCACCTGGCCGATCTGGAAGCGGCAGAGCCGAGCATGCCGGTCGAAGACCGCGCCGCCGACACCTGGGAACCCCTCGTAGCTGTCGGCGATCTGGCCGGGAGCAGCTGGCCGCAACGCGCCCGCCTGGCGGTCACCACCCTCACCGCGGAATCCGACGACGCAGGGAACGTGTCCAACCGCGTCCGGCTGCTGACCGACATCCGGACCGCGTTCACGGTGCTGGGCGAACCGCCGGCCGCCGCTACCAACGAGCTGCTGACCGTGCTCAACGGCGACCAGGAGGCGCCCTGGTCGGACAGCGGACCCTCCGGGCTGACCGGAAAGCGACTCGGCGACCTGCTCCGCGACTTCGGCATCACGTCGACCACGCTCCGGTTCCCGGTCGGGCAGGCCAAGGGATACACCCGCGATGCCTTCACCGACGCCTGGAACCGGTACTGCTCGGCATCGCCGGCCGACCAACGCGAGACAGCCTCCACCGGGGTATCCGTCCCATCCGTACCAACCTCGTTTCCCCAGGTCATCCCTGGTACGGATTCGCTACCTGGTACGCATCAATCCGTACCAGCGAACCAATCCGTACCAGCCCTGAGCAGCCAAAACGAGCTTGGTACGCATGGGACGGATACCCCCCGGCCACGCGTCACCGGAAGCCGGGCATGACCACCCGACCAGCCGCCGAACCGGCCTCCTCAGAAGCCTTGCGAGCACTCGGCCACCCCGAGGGAGGACACCCGCCGATGACCGCCCTACCGCAGCGCACCATCCCCACCGGCAACCTGCTCACCCTCACTGAAGTCCTGGACGAACTGCGCGTACCTCGGTCGACCTTCTTCCGCTGGAAGGCCACCGGCCGCGCACCCCGAACCATCAAATACCCCAACGGCAGCCTCTACGTCCGTCGCCGCGACCTAGACACCTGGCTCAACGACCACGAGGAGGCAGCATGAGCACCTACGACGTGCGGGTGCACGGCATCCTGAAAAACCAACTCGCCAAGGGCTATTCGTACGTGGTCCGGTGGAAGGTTGCCGGCCGGGCGTTCCGCAAGACGTTCGCGACCCGCGCTCTCGCCGAGAGCTTCCGGTCGAAATTGGTTGTGGCGCAACGCGAAGGCGTGGCGTTCGATGCGGCCACCGGTCTGTCTGAGCCCATGGCGCGCGCCGCCAACACCCGTTCCTGGTACGACCACGCAGTGGCGTACGTCGACATGAAGTGGCCCCGGGCATCGGCCAAGCACCGTAAGGGCATCGCCGAGACGCTGGCCACCGTCACGCCGGCCCTGTTGGCGACAGACCGGGGCGTGCCCAACGACAAGGCACTACGTGCCGCGCTGTACGGGTGGGTGTTCAACAAGACCCGCCGGGACGCCGGGGAGCCGCCCGCCGACCTGGCCGCCGCCGTGCGCTGGCTCAAGGGCAACACGGTCGACCTGGCCGCGCTCACCGATGCCGCACTGGTCCGTAAGGCACTCGACACGCTCTCGCTGCGGATGGACGGCGCGCCCGCGTCACCCAGCACGATCGCCCGAAAGCGGGCCGTCTTCTCCGGCGCGCTCAAGTACGCCGTAGAGCTGCGGCTACTCGATACGCACCCGATGTCCCTGGTTAGTTGGACTGCCCCGAAGACAGCCGATGAGATCGACCGACGGGCCGTGGTCAACCCCGACCAGGCACGGGCACTACTCGCCGAGGTGGGGCGCAGCGTGCCCGAACTGGAAGCGTTCTTCGGGTGCATGTACTACTCGGCGCTGCGCCCGGAAGAAGTGCTTCACCTTCGCGATGACGAGTACGAACGGCCCAAGCGGCGTGGCGGGTGGGGGGTGCTGCACCTGACCGGCTCGACGGTCGCCGTGGGTCGCGATTGGGGTGACGGAGACAGCACCACGGAGCGGCGTGGACTCAAGCACCGGGCGAAGACAGCCACCCGGGACGTGCCCGTGCCACCTCCACTGGTGTGCCTCCTTGACCGCCATATCAGGGAGTACCCGCCAGGTGCGAACGGCCGACTGTTCGTGACCCGTCGCGGTCCCGGTGGCCGCTACGTCCCGACGGCCGGCCAGCCGATTCCGAACAACACCTACGGGAAAGCTTGGCGCGACGCGCGGGCAGTGGTCCTCACATCGGCTCAGCAGCGCTCGCCGCTCGCTCGGCGTCCGTATGACCTACGTCACGCCGCTGTCTCGCTCTGGCTCAACGCCGGGGTACCGGCGACGCAGGTTGCCGAGTGGGCCGGGCACAGCGTGCACGTCCTGATGCGGGTGTACGCGAAGTGCGTCTACGGCCAGGAGGAAGCCGCCCGCCGCCGTATCGAGGCAGCATTGCGAGAGGGAGGCATCACCCTTTAATACGCTAGCCGTGCCTTAGGTCCTCATGCATGACCATGCTGAGGCCGGCGAGCGCGGCGGTCACTTCCTTCACATCGCCCTTCTGCCCCTGCCTGGTGAACTCGCCTACCACGCTGACCACCCTCTGGTACTCGGCCGACATAGCTAAACCAGCCAGAACCGCGATCTCAGAACGAAGCCGACCAATCGCCATAAACTGAGAGAGTTGCTTGTCAGTTAGCTCACGGATCTCGGCTACCTGTTCAGGCGACTGTTCGACTGCCCGCTCAAGCGAGCTTCGTCGGATGGACGTCTCGACGGCACTTGTGAACACGTCGAGGGTCTTGATGTACAGAGCTTGCTTGTCCACCCGAAGCTGGCGGCGGGCCTCGCTGTCAAACTGGTCATTCAGAACCCGCTCCTGGCTCCTTCGAGCGGAAGCCGCCGTCCACACGCTTCCAACGATGCCCGCGAGACCTACAACCCCGGTCGCCACCGGAGACAACCATTCCCATGCCACCGGCCTATGGTGTCGCGTGGTGGCAAGGCGTCGCCGCGGCGACACGTATGCGACACGGCCAGCGAGATCGAGTGGGTTAGACCGAGACTGAGCGGGACTCACGAAAGAGGCCCCTGGCCAGCGTTCGCGCTGGTCAGGGGCCCTCTTTGTGCACCTTCTGGCGGATAGGGGATTCGAACCTCTGAAGCTTCGCGACGGATTTACAGGGAGCACTCGACCTTGACTGGGCGGATGCCGTCTACCAGGCTCTCTGTCGATCTTCTAGCCCGGTGGGCCAGTGTTCCCTCATGCTCCCACGGGTGGCTCCTACCGAGCTGCTACACCGCGAACCTTGAACCGCAGACGAGACAGTGGTACGGGCCACTGCCATCGGGCACCTTGATCGGCTCGTAGGCGTGACAGGGCGAGGTGATGATGTGCATGTCATCGAGCTCGACCAGTGCCACAGGGACGTTTGGTGTGTCACCTTCGGCCTTGAAGGAGATGTACTTGGATCTCCTGAAGGTCTGTTCCAGCTCGTCCTGTAGGGACCGCATGATCGCTGGGCTCGCCGAGCCGTGGATGAAGTCGAGTTGTTCGTGAGTCCACCAGGAGTCGTGGTCCGCGGGTACACCGCAGTGGGGGCAGAAATACGACGGCGGTGGCCCGTGGCCCTCAGCCTCCTCGTTGGCCGGTCCGTTGTGCCACTTAAACTGCTGCTCGCAGTGAGGACACTCACGGCGAAGGAAACCATCGACATCGAGTGGAAGTTGTATCGAAATATCCATTTTCTACTCGCTTAGAAATAGCTCTTCATCGATGGCAATGCCATCGACAGTCTTGCCGATGACATTGATAGTGAAGTACGACGTGGACCTACTGCCCATGGTGCGGGGCATGCGCCTCACGCGTACGGACTTGCCTCCAGGAAGCTTCGGTACGGGAAACTCGCTACTCTCCTTATGAAGGAGAATGTCAGCGTCGGCACTCACGTCAAGATCGTAAACATCGCCGGGGCCATGATTTGTGATTTCGATGGCACCGAATTTTCTACTACCGTTATCGATGACCCTGGCGTCGAGACGGGGTGCAGTCGGAGCGCTGGACGACGGCAACTTCCTTCCTAAGGGAAGCCCTTTTCCGGGCGCTGCGGGCGGCTCCAATTCTCCGGCCTCGTGCCAGTCTCGTCCGGAGATGTCCACTGTGCATCCAGCAGTCCGCAGCCGTTCTGCAAGATCTTGGCGTCTTGACACGGTGTTGTTGAGCCGAACAACATGCCGTCCATGAATGTCACTGAATACGCGAACTTGGCCGAGTTCCACGATAATTGTGCGTTCCGGGGCGCGCCCCATCGCCATGCCAGCCTCGAAGAGAACGTTTGGGCGCGGCTGACCTTTCGGCTCAGTGTCCGGGTCGCCGTCGTAGGTCAAGCTCGGATGCAGATAGGCAATATCGTCAGGCGTTTCAAGCACAACTACCGCCTGAGCCGCACCAAAGGCCGCATCCAGGACCTCTCCGATATAAGGCGAACCCTTGCCCGTCAGTTCAAGTGCCTGAGACCACTCGATTGGAGTGAGTCCGATTGACCGCAAGAAGGCAAACAGGGCTTTTCGGGCAGATTCGTTCCTGCCATGGATGACGAAAACCTTCCGAGCATCAGGAACGCTGACATCGGTCATGAAAACTTTCCTTCTGTGGGTCGATAGTCATCAACAAGCTACAGCAGGGCTACGTCAATACTGGACACTTCGCAATGCCACAGAAGGCTATGAATTCTTCTGGCTTGTTTCAGTACGCTTCGGGAGCACTTGTCATCGTTTACCCTGTTTATGAGTTGTCGAGAGCACCGCCGACGCGTCATTGATTCCGGCGTCGCGCCATCGATGCAGTTCGTGTAGACGCAGAGCAGGACCGCGACGCTGCTGCCCGAGTCGCCGGGCGACCTCGGTTGCCGGGACGCCGGCGTTGAGCCAGAGCGAGTCGGCGGTGAGCCGCATGTCGTCCAGCCGCTCTGCCGCACAGAGCGCTTCCTCTACGCCTTCGTAAGTTCCCTGGTCGCCGGAGGAGCCGAGCCAGCGCGGCACCTCCAGGGGCCACGCTGCTGGCAAGCTGCGCCGACATCTCGGCGTCAAGTCTCCGGAGTATGTCGACCAGCTCAGCCGCGATCTGCGGCGCGGCATAGCCCGCGAAGACGCTGCACGCTGGTCTGTGACCCGTCGCGGTCCCGGTGGCCGCTACGTCCCCGACCGCCGGCCAGCCGATCCCGAACAACACCTACGGGAAAGCGTGGCGCGACGCGCGGGCAATGGTCCTCACCCCGGTCCAGCAGCGCTCCCCGCTGGCACGCCGGCCGTACGACCTACGGCACGCCGCTGTGTCGCTCTGGCTCAACGCCGGGATACCGGCGACCCAGGTAGCCGAATGGGCCGAACACAGCGTGCACGTTCTCATGCGGGTCTACGCCCGGTGCGTCTACGGCCAAGAGGAAGCGGCGCGACGCCAGATCGAGACGGCATTAGCTCAGTCGAAGCCCGAAGAGACGCCGCCGCCCGAGCAGGCCAAACCGCGCTGATCTCGGCGACACGTATGCGACACGACGAGCGAGATCGAGCGGTTCGGGGCGAGACTGAGCGGGACTCGCAGAAGAGGCCCCTGACCGGCGTTCGCGCTGGTCAGGGGCCTCTTCTTGCACCTGGTGGCGGGTAGAGGATTCGAACCTCTGAAGCTTTCGCGACGGATTTACAGTCCGCTCCCATTGGCCGCTCGGGCAACCCGCCAGGGCGTGCCGCCACGTACAACGCGGCAGCGGAAGCAAGGATAGCGGTTGCATCGGGCAGTCGCGCAAGCGGGTACGGTCGGCATGTCGGACCGCCGCCCGGCGGCACCGGCCTACCTTCATGTCGTATACAGCAGGAGCGGATCATGGCAGCGAACCCGTCGTTCGACATCGTCAGCAAGGTCGACCGGCAGGAGATCGACAACGCCCTCCGGCAGACGGAGAAGGAGCTCTCCACCCGCTTCGACTTCCGTGGCACCGGCGCCGACATCTCCTGGTCGGGCGAGGAGGGGATCAGCCTCCAGGCCGAGACCGAGGAGCGGGTCAAGGCGGCCCTGGAGGTCTTCAAAGAGAAGCTGGTGAAGCGGAACATCTCGCTGAAGTCCCTGGACGCCGGCGAGGCGCGCCCGTCCGGCAAGGTGCACAAGATCGACTGCAAGGTCATCCAGGGCATCGACTCCGACAAGGCCAAGGCGATCAGCAAGAAGATCCGCGACGAGGGCCCCAAGGGCGTACAGGCGCAGATCCAGGGCGACCAGCTTCGGGTGACCGGCAAGAAGAAGGACGACCTCCAGGCCATCATCTCCCTGCTGAAGACCGAGGACTTCGGCCTCGCGCTCCAGTTCACCAACTACCGCTGATATCCGCCCGATCCGTGCCCGTGGCCTGCGCCGGAGCCGGCCGCCAAGATCACGGGCACCGATCGGGCGCAACGCATGATGGCGCCGCCGCCAGGGCCGGGCCCTCCCCCGCCGCTCGCCGAGGGGCGGGGCTACTCCATGCCGGTAATCCGGCGCAGGTCCTCGGCTGTCGGAGTCGCAGACGGCATCAGGATCGCGACCGACGGCGGAACGTAGCCGTCCTGGACGACCTCCAGCCAGGTCCCGGCGAGCTGGATCCGGCCGCAGTCCGGCAGGCCACACGGCCGGCAGCCGTCAACCCCGCGCGGCCAGTGCGCCGTCATTGTCTGCCGCGCCACGACGGTGACGAGCTGCCGGCGGTCCGCCGGAACGACCCGGTCCGTGATGACGACCCACAGCGCCCACTCGGCTGTCGGGCACCAGGCGTCCCGGCAGCCGCCGCAGTGCCGTCCCTCGGCGTGCGCGGTGATCGTGGCCCACGCCCAGTCGATGGCCAGCCCCGGCGCGCTCTCCTGTGGGCTCACTCGTACGGCCCCCAGCCGGGCCGCCACGGGCCCCGGGGATGCTCCCGCCACCACACTTCAACGCGCGGTCGGGCCGGCGGCGCTGCTGCCCGCCGGGCGTCGACCGCCGCTCGCCATCGGGCCCTCAGCCTCGTCAGTATCCGCACGCCACGCTCCTTCCCGGTCGTGGCGCCCCGGATCCCCGATCACGGAGCGCCACTCTCCACCTGATTCGGCGCCGGCCCTGGGCTCCGGGGGATGGAACCCCCGGGCCGGCCGGGACGCGTACCGATCAACGCGTCCCACCGCGCGGGTTGCGACTGATGCGACGAAACACCGCCCGCGCGCCTTCGAACAGCCTGTACGGCGTCAGACCCGAGTGGGGTCGTCGGCGTGTCCTCTGACTGTCCGCCCCCGCTATCGCCGGCTGTCCGCGGACAGCCGGACGGCTAGGCTGCCCGGGTGACCGACTATCTCCAGGTGGCCACCGCGACCGCGACCCGCGAAGCGGCGTTGGCGCTCGCCGAGTACGCCATTGGGGCACGGCTGGCCGGCAACGCGCAGGTGATCGGCCCGGTGACGTCTGTGTTCTGGCACCTCGGCGAGCAGGGCACCGGGGAAGAGTGGCGGCTGCTCCTCTACACCACGACCGCTCGCTACGCGGAGCTGGAAGCGGCGCTGCTGGACCGTCATCCCTGGGACAACCCGCAGGTGACCGCTACCCCGATCGTGGCGGGATCTCCGGCCTGTCTGAGTTGGCTGTCCGAGTCCGTCGCCGACGGGTCTGGTCACTGACCAAGCCGCGCAGCCTGGTGACGCAGGGCATCGCCGTATAGGGGCCGAGGCGGCCGACGAACGCTTCGATTCGCTGGCCGGGGCGGATCGAGCCCACGTCGGCGGAGAGTCGAACCGCCCGCTCGGCGACCGTGCACCCCTGCTCGACCTCGTTCGCGTCCAGGTAGGCGTCGGCCAGCCAGGACAGGTACAGCGCCTTGTCGCGGGCGTGGGTGTCCTCGTAGCGCCCGAGCACAGCTTCGAGAACGGCGATGGCCCGTACTGGTCGACGCAGCACAGCCCAGCATCGGCCGGTCATGATCTCCGCCTCCCGGCGGTCCACCCAGTACACCCAGTCGGGTTCGGGCCGGTCGTCCTGCTCGGTCAGGCACGTCTCGGCGAGGGCGAGAAGCCGTTCCGTGTCGTCCGCCTGTCCGTTGACAGCGTGGATCCAGGCCCGACGCAGGTGCAGCAGCGCCCGCACGGCAGGGGTCGCCGCCGCCTCGGCGATGTCGCACGCTGCGGCGATCGTGTCCGTCCCGGAGCGACCGAGCGCCAATTCCTGGTAGGCGAGAAACACCATGGCGTTGCCGGCGAGCGACGGGTTTCCGGCGTCGTGGGCTACGGCGAGGCTGGTCCGGTACATCTGCTCCGCGTCCCCGTAGCGTCCCGCGTCGAACGCCGCCCAGCCGGCCATCTGCGCCTGCTCGGCGAAGACGGAGAGCAGCGCGCGGCCGGTGGTGTCCGGGTAGCTACCGTCCCTGAGAAGTCGCAGGGTCGAGTCCAGCTCGGCCGCGTACATCGCGAACGTGTCCGCTCCGCCGAGGTAGTCGTCGAGCCGCCGGAGCCGGGCGGTCCGAGCGGCGATCTGGTGGGGCACCTCGGCACCGACTCGGCGGCCATGGCTCAGGATCGTCTGTGGCAGGGCAACGGCCAGCCCGGCTCGGGCGATGACCTCCCGCCGCCGCATGCCCGTCGCGGCCATCGCCACGAGCTCGCCGCCCGCGCCGAGGGCGTCATCGAGCCGCCGGGCCGCCTGCGGCGTGGGTTGTTTCACGCCGGTCTCCAGCTCGTGCAGGTAGCTCTTGCCGTAGTACGCCACCCGGGCCAGTTCGCGTAGCGACATGTCCCGTTCGGTGCGCAACCGGCGTAACACGGCAGCGAATCCCGAGTCAGTGGCTTCAGGCATCGACGCTCCCAGGTTGCGGTCTGGGTGGCGTCCCGTCGGCCGCCGCGCCGACGAGCCGCCACTCCGGACGGTACACGCAGGAACACTGTTGCGATTGGCCCGCAGCACGTGTTCGGGGTGCCGGACTGCGGGGAGGACTAACTACGTCGGGTCGGCGGCGAGGGCCTGCTCCATGCGTACCTCGGCAAGTGCCTCGGCTCGGGCGATCGAGCCGGCGGGCATCGCCGCGACCACCGCGGCGGCCGCCACCGCCGCACCGGCGAAGAGGAACGCCCACGGTACGCCGACCTGGTCGGCCAGGACCCCGGCTCCGGCGCCACCCGCGGCGCTGGCCGCCACCGCCACGGTGACGACCCAGGTGTACGCCTCGTTGAGCATGCTGGCCGGCGAGATCCGCCCGACCATGGTGTTCTCCAGGGTGAGCGCGGGTGCGATGGTCGCACCGCCGACCACCAGCGCGATGCCGAGCGCGACCGGGCCGGGCATCACCGCGAAGACCGCGAAGGTGGCCGCGAGCAGGCCGAGCAGTTGGGCGAACTGCCGTGCGGCGTTGCGGGACGGTTTGCGGGTGCCGAACCAGATCCCGCCGATCGCGCTGCCGGTGCCCCACATCGCGAGCAGGATCCCGGCCACGCTCTCCGCGTTGTCCACGTCGTGCCCGGAGGCGTACGCCGGAACGGCCACCCCGGCCGCGCCGAACGCGATGCCGAGGCCGGCGACGCAGAACAGCAGGGCGGGGAATCCACCGACCCGCAGCGGGCCGAGTCCCTTGGCGTGGCTGTCGGTCGGATGCGGGCGCCAGCCGCGCATCACCGGGCCGAGGGCGACGATCGCCGTACCGGCCAGTGTGACCACCGCCGCTCCGATCAGCGCCGCCGCGGCGTCGGCCACCAGTATGAAGACCGCGACCAGTGTCGGGCCGATCACGAAGACCAGCTCGAACAGGGACGTCTCGGCGGCGAGTGCGGTGTTGCGCAGGGCGTACCGGCCGGAGGCGGGGTCGGTCAGGTCGTTCCAGGCGCCCCGGATGGCGGCGGTCAACGGTGGGTACGTCGCCCCGGCCACCGCCGAGGCGACGAAGATCAGCGTCAGTCCGTCCGAGCCGGCGCGGCTGGCGAGCAGCAGTCCGATCAGCGCCACCGGATGGGCCACGGCGGTGATCAGTAGTACCCGGCTCGGCCCGATCCGGTCCGCGATCCGGCCGGCGATCGGGCTGAGCGCGGCACCCGCGAGCGCGTACACCCCACCGGCGACGGCGGCCAGTGCGTACCGGCCGGTGACCTGTTCGACGACCAGCAGCAGCGCCAGTGGGGTCATGCCGATGCCGAGTCTGCCGATGATGCCGGCGATCAGCAGCATCGGCGCACCTGGAATTCGCCAGACTCCCAGGTACTGACGCAGCGCGGTCACGGGTGGAACCCCCTCGGGTCGGTCGTACGGGTAACGAGCGGAAGACCTACCGACCCTAACGTGAGCCCTGCACGGGTTGAACCGGATTAGGCGCTACGTCACCACGCGTACCACCGCCACCAGGACCACGCCAAAGGACCTCGCGGGGGCGGGCGCACACAAAAGCCGGCCCCCGGCTACTTCCGTAGGAGCCGGGGGCCGACTGGCTGTGGGGAGAGGGAACGGGGGCAGGTCAGCGCTGGAACTGGACCGGACCGCTGTTGGCGGCCATCTGCTCCAGGCGGCGTACCCGCTCCTCCATCTTCGGGTGGGTGGAGAAGAGGCTGGCCATCCCGCCACCCTTGAACGGGTTGTCGATCATCAGGTGGGCGGTGCTGGTCAGCCGGTTGTCGGCCGGCAACGGCATCCGCTGGGTCCCGTTGTGGATCTTCCGGAGGGCGCTGGCGAGGGCCAGCGGGTCCTTGGTCAGCGTCGCGCCGGAGGCGTCCGCCTGGAACTCCCGGTTACGGCTGATCGCCAGCTGGATCACCGAGGCCGCGATCGGGCCGAGGATCAGCATCAACAGCAGGGCCGCCGGGTTCGGCGAGTCCTCGTCGTCCCCACCGCCCAGCGGAATGAACCAGGCCAGGTAGGCGAGCGTGGTGATGATGCCGGCCAGGCCGGCGGCGACGCTGGAGATCAGGATGTCCCGGTTGTAGACGTGGGACAGCTCGTGACCGATGACGCCCCGCAGCTCCCGGTAGTCCAGGATCTGCGTGATGCCCGTCGTCACCGCGACCGCCGCGTGCTGGGGGTTACGCCCCGTGGCGAACGCGTTGGGCTGCATGGTCGGGCTGACGTACAGCCGGGGCATCGGCTGGCCGGCCTCGGTGGCCAGCTCCCGGACCATCTGGTAGAGCGCGGGGAACTCGGCCTCGGTGACCGGTTTCGCCCGCATCGACCGCAGCGCGAGCTTGTCCGACCAGAAGTAGCTGCCGGCGTTCATCGCCAGCGAGAGCAGTACGGCGATCACCAGACCGCCACCTCCGCCGAACCCGTAACCGACGCCGAGGATCAGAGCGGTGAGCAGGCCAAGTAGCGCGGCCGTCTTGAGCCGGTTGTGATGGCTATGCACGGTAACTCCTTCGGTGCGCGGGTAGGTGGACCCGCTGACCGGTTCAACAACGGGGTACCCCGTCAACAATCCAGATATGACTGTGAGTTACCTGGGAACGCGAACGATTGTCACAGTCCGGCGACGTCCAGGAGAAGTTGTGGGGCGAACCCGACGACGATCGCGACCAGGGTGGCGACGGCCAGCGCGGCGACGACCGCCCAGCTCGGCCGGACCGGGCCGGTGGCCGGCACCGGTGCGTCGACCGGCAGGGCCGGGGCACCGGGATCGGCCGGGACGACCGGGGCGGCGGCGGCATCCCCGGCCCGGGGCGCCACCGGCTCCGGCGCGTAGAGCGTCGCGGCGACCCGTAGGTAGTAGGCGAGCCCGACCACCGCGTTCAGCGCCACCACCAGGCCGAGCCAGCCGGCTCCGCCGTCCAGCAGCGATCGCACGATGGTGACCTTCGCGAAGAGTCCGGCCAGCCCCGGCGGCAGCCCGGCCAGCCCGACCAGCGCGAGCACGAACGCCGCACCGACCCAGGGCCGGCGCCGGGCCGCGCCCCGGTAGTCCTCGATCTCGCCACCGTCCGCCACCGCCGGGCGCAGCGCGACGACGGCGGCGAACGCGGCCAGTTCCAACACCACGTAGAAGATCGTGTACGCCACCGCGGCGGCCACCGCCGTGTCGAGTGCCTCCGGGGTCCGGCCGGCGGACAACGCCAGGGCGCCCAGCGGGGCGACGATGTAGCCGGCCTGGGCCACCGAGGACCAGGCCAGCAGCCGGACCATCCGGCGCTGCCGCAGCGCGACCAGGTTCCCGACGGTCATGGTGAGTACGGCCACCGCCGCCAGCACCGGACCGGACACGCTCGCCGGCAGCGCGATCGCGGTGACCGCGAGCAGTGCGACCACGCCACCGAGCTTCGAGGCGGTGGAGAGGTACGCGGCCACCGGAACCGGCGCCCCGTCATAGGTGGCCGGGGCCCACGCGTGGAACGGCACCGCCGCCACCTTGAAAGCCAGCCCGAGCACCACCAGCGCGACCGCGGCCACGGTGAGCGGCAGGTCCAGCAGCCCCGGATCGGCCGCCACCGCCCCACCGGACGGGTTGAGCACCGCCCCGCCGGACGGGTTGACCGCCGACCCGTCGACTCCGAAGACGGTGCCGAGCCGGCTCAGGTGCACCACGCCGGTGACCGCGTAGAGCAGCGCGGCGCCGAGCAGGGTCACCGCGGTCGCCACCACACTCACCACGAAGAAGGTCAGTGCCGCCTCGGCGCCGGCCACACTGCGGTGCCGGAGCCCGACCAGCACGTACAGCGGCAGCGTCAGCGTCTCCAGCGCCACGACCAGGGTGATCAGGTCACCGGCCGCGCCGAGGACCACGCCGCCGGTCATCGAGCAGGCGAGCAGGAAGCAGTACTCCCCCGACGGCACCTCGCCGGCCCGCAGCAGCGGCGCGGAGAGCGCCAGCACACCGAGGGTGAGCAGCGCGAACAGGCAGCCGACCACGGCCGCCCGGCCACCGGCCAGGTAGGAGCAGGCGTCGCCGACACAGAACGTCCGGCGGGTACCGGCGGCGCCGACCAGGACCGCGCCGAGCGCGGTGGCGACGGCCCCGGCGGCGAAGACCGCCACCGTCGCGCCGCGCCGGGCGATCAGCAGGTCGGCCAGCAGCACGAGTACGGCGGTGCCGGCCGCCAGGTACGCCGGCAGCAGCGCCACGTTGTCGACGGTCTGGATCACGGGATCCACCGGAGAACGGTGCTCATCGGATCGCCTCCAGCAGTGCCCCGACCGGCACCTCGGCGTAGCCGAGCACCAGGGTCGGGGCCAACCCGATCGCGAGGGCGAGCAGCACCAGCGGTCCCCAGGCGGCCAGCTCGGCTCCGGCCAGTCCCGGCGTCAGGGTCAGAACCGCCGGTGTCGTCGGACCGTGGGTGACCCGGCGCAGCAGCCGGAGCAGGTACGCCGCCGTCAGCGCCCCGCCCAGCGCCGCGAGTACGGCCAGCGTGGTCCAGAACGGCCCGCCGACCCGCCACGCGGCGACCACCGCGAACGCCTCCCCCCAGAACCCGGCGAGACCGGGCAGCCCGAGTGAGGCGATCGCGGCGAAGCCGAGCAGCCCGGCCAACCGGGGTGTGCTCTCCCGCAGCCCGCCCAGCTCGGCCAGCGACCCGGTGTGCGTCCGGTCCTTGATCGCCCCGGCGAGGAAGAAGAGCAGGCCGGTGATGACGCCGTGCGCGATGTTGCCGATCAGGGCGGCCTGGATGCCGGTGGCGGTCAGCGTGGCGACCCCGAGCAGCACGAAACCCATGTGCCCGACGCTGGAGTACGCGATCAGCCGCTTCAACTCGCTCTGCGCCAGGCAGACCAGCGAGCCGACGATGATCGCCGCCACCGCGAGCGTACCGAGCACCGGCGCGGCCCACCTGGCCCCCTCCGGCGCGACTCCGACCGCGACCCGGATCAGCCCGTACGTGCCCATCTTCAGCAGTACCCCGGCCAGGATGACGCTGCCCACGGTCGGCGCCTGGGTGTGCGCGTCCGGCAGCCAGGAGTGCAGCGGCCAGAGCGGACTCTTCACCGCGAACGCGATCGCGAGCAGGGTGAACGCGGCCAACTGGGTACCCCGGGACAGCTCGCCGCCGCCGGTCAGGTCGACCAGGTCGGCGGTGCCGGCGGCGGTGACCACGGTGAAGACGCCGACCAGCAGCAGCACCGAGCCGAAGAGGGTGTAGAGGGCGAACTTCCGGGCCGCGTGCCGCCGGTCCTCGCCACCCCAGATCGCGATGATCGCGTACATCGGCAGCAGTACGACCTCGAAGAAGAGGAAGAAGAGCACGAGGTCGAGAGCGAGGAAGGTGCCCAGGATGCCGACCTCGACGACCAGCAGCAGTGCGACCAGGGTCCGGCCCCGCCCCGGCGCCGGCACCCGCCACGCCGTGTACGCGCAGCAGAGCAGCGTCAGCAGCGCGGTCAGCACCACGAGCGGATAGGACACTCCGTCGACCCCGAGGTGGAACCGCAGGTCGAGACCGGGTACCCAGGTCAGGTCGAGGTCGTGCCAGGGCCGTACGCCGGGTCCGCCGGCGCCACGCGGACGGTAGCCGAACCAGTTGCCGTCCGCGCCGAGCGCCAACAGCACACTGAGTACGAAGGCGACCGCCGCGAAGGCCGTACCGGTGATCCGGGCTGCCCGGTCGACCCGGGCCGGCAGTACGGCGAGCACCGCCGCGCCCAGTGCGGGCAGCGCCAGTACGGCGACCAGTCCGATCGCGCCGAGGCTCATCCCGGTACCCCGCTCCGTCGGCTCATGCGGAGCCCCCCAGCGCCACGGCGGCGATGCCGAGCAGCAGGGCCCCGGCCAGCACCGCGACCACCGCCCGGGGTACCCCGGCCCGGTGCAGCAGGTCCAGCCCGCCGCCCAGACCCGCCGTACCCCGACCGGTCCCCTCGACGGCGCCGTCCACCACCGTCTCGTCGATCCGGCGGGCGAGCCGGCCGAGCGCCCGCACCGGACGTACGACGAGCGCGTGCTGGACCTCGTCGAGCCAGAAGGCCTGGGCGAAGGCCGGGCGCAGCGGCCCCAGGCCGGTCGCCGGGTCGGCGGCCGGATCGGCCCGCCAACGCCACCAGGCGAGCCCCGCGCCGAGCAGCAGCAGCGCCACCGGGATGATCAGGAAGGCGTCCAGGTGTGCCTCGTCCAGGGCGAGCGCGGACCGGAACGGGGGCACGAAGACCGCGAAGCCGAGCGCCACGCTCGGCACCGTGAGCAGCAGTACCGGCCAGCGCATCAGTCCGGGCGGATCGTGCGGCGCCCCGATCGGGGTGTGCGCGGGTGCGGTGGCCGGCGCGTCGATGCCGGCGGAGTCGTCCATCGGATGGGTCTGGGCGCGGGACGCGCCGAGGAAGGTACGCAGCAACAGGCGGGCGGCGTACCAGGCGGTCAGCCCGACCCCGACCAGCCCGGTGATCCAGACCAGCCAGCCGACCCAGGCGGGCGCCGGGCCGGTGTGGTGCCGGGCCGCCTGCTCGGCGACGACCAGGATGCCGTCCTTGCTCCAGAACCCGGCCAGCGGCGGCACCCCGGCCAGCGCGCCGAGCCCGATCGCGGTACACCAGAAGGTCACCGGCATCGGCCGGCGCAGCCCGCCCATCGCGGACATCAGGTTGCTGCCGACGGCGTGGATCACCGCTCCGGCGGCGAGGAACAGCAGCGCCTTGAACGCGGCGTGGCTGAGCAGGTGGAACAGCGCGGCGGGCGGCGAACCGACGGCGAGCGCCCCGGCCATGTAGCCGAGTTGGGAGACCGTCGACCAGGCCAGTACCCGCTTGATGTCGTCCTGCGCGGTGGCGGCCAGCGCACCGAGCAGCAGGGTGATCGCGGCCATCACCCCGAGTACGGCCAGCGCGGCCGGTGCCCGTTCGAAGAGTGGGAAGAGCCGGGTCACCGCGTAGATCCCGGCCGCCACCATCGTGGCGGCGTGGATCAGCGCCGAGATCGGGGTTGGGCCGGCCATCGCGTCCGGCAACCAGGTGTGCAGCGGGAACTGGGCGCTCTTTCCGGCCACCCCGGCGAGCAGCAGCAGGCAGGCGGCGGTCAGCGTACCGGGGCTGAAGTCGTGGGCCAGCACGTCGGAGATCCGGAAACTGCCGGCCGAGACGCCGAGCACCACGATGCCGAGCAGGAAGCCGACGTCCCCGACCCGGGTCACCAGGAACGCCTTCACGGCGGCGGCCGGTGCCTCCGGCAGCCGGCGGTCGTGACCGATGAGGAGATAGGAGCAGATGCCCATCACCTCCCAGCCGACCAGCAGCATGATCAGGTCACCGGCTACCACCACCAGCAGCATCGCGGCGGTGAAGAGGCTGATCTGCGCCGCGTACGGGGCGTAGCGGTCGTCGTCGTGCAGGTAGCCGACCGAGTAGACCTGGACGGCCAGCGCCACCACCGCCACCGCGACCGCCACCAGCGCGGCGGCCGGGTCGAGCCGGACGCCGAGCGTGACCGACAGCCCGCCGAAATCGATCCACTCGGCGGTCGACTCGGTGCCGCCATGGTCGATCGTGATGGCGAGCGCCACCGCACAGACCAGCGCCGCCGCCGCGCCGCCGATGCCGAGGCCGGCCGCGACCGCCCGGGACCGCTGCGGCAGCAGCAGTCCGACCAGGGCCAGCCCGAAGGGTACGGCCGGCAGCAGCGCGCCGAGCGTCTGCGCGCCAGTCATCGGACCGGCCCCGTCGACGGCCCTGTCTTCGGTCCGGTCGACCGTCCACCCGCTGGCCCCGTCGCCACCGCCGTTGCCGCTCCCGTCCTCGCTGGCGCGTCCATGATCCCGCGTGGGCCGGCGTCGGGGGTGTGCTCGTCGAGGCGTACGTCGTCGATCGCCACCGTGCCACGCAGCCGGTAGAGCTGGAGCACGATCGCCAGCCCCACCCCGACCTCGGCAGCGGCGATCACGATGACGAAGAGCGTGAACGCCTGTCCGGTGAACGGCAGCGCACCGGTCTCGGGGGTGCCGGCCGGTGCCGCCGTACCGAGGGCCGCGTGCAGCGGTGCCGCGTTCGCGGTGACCAGGAGCAGATTGACCGCGTTGAGCATCAGCTCGACCGCCATCAGCACCAGTACGGCGTTGCGGCGGCGCAGTACGCCGTACACGCCCAGCCCGAAGAGGGCGGCGGCGATGACGTACGGGATGACGGGTCTCATTGCCGCCGCCCCGGAATCCGTACGCTGATCGCGATCGCCCCGACCAGGGCGGAGAGCAGCAGTACGGAGAGCACCTCGAACGGCAGTACCCAGGACTGGAAGAGCTCGGCGCCCAACTGCTCGGCCGTCCCCGGCTCCGGCAGGTCGACTGTGGACCAGCGGAACGCGTCGACCAGCAGGGCGGCCAGGCCCAGCCCGGTCCCGCCGCCGATCAGCGCGGCCGGCCAGCCGGGACGGTCGAGGTCGTCGGCGGCGCCGATCGGTGCCCGGGTCAGCATCACCGCGAAGAGCAGCAGCACCACGACCGCGCCGACGTAGATCAGCAACTGCACCCAGGCCACCAGCTCGGCGGTGAGTACCAGGTAGAGCCCGGCGACCGCGCCGAGGCAGACCACCAGGTAGAGGCCGGCCCGGACCAGGTGCCGGGTGGCGACCACCAGCACGCCGGCACCGACCGCGACCGCTCCCAGGGCGATCATCAGTACGTCCGCGGCCGTCACGGCGGCTCCTCACCCGCTGGCGGAGCCGACGTCGGACCATCGACCGCTGGTGGAACCGACGTCGGGCCATCGACCGCTGGCGGAGCAGATGTCGGACCGGCGACCGCTGGCGGAGCAGATGTCGGACCGTCGGCCGTCGGACGGGTGGGTGCGGGGCGGGCGGAGCGCTGGGGGCGTACCGCCGGGCCGGCCGACCGGTCCCCGGCCGCGCCGGAGGTGGCGGCCTTGCGCGCGGCGGCCTCCTCCTTCGCCGGCTCACCGTTCGGGTCGTGCGCGGGCGGCGGCGGCACGGTGGCCATCCACTCCCCGAGGTGCTCCTTGTCGTGCAGCAGGTTCCGGATGTCGTACTCGGCGTACTCGAACTCCGGGGACCAGAAGAGCGCGTCGAAGGGGCAGACCTCGATGCAGATGCCGCAGTACATGCAGAGCGAGAAGTCGATGTCGAACTTGTCCAGCACGTTGCGCTGACGCGGCCGGGCCGCCCCGGGCACCGCGACCTCCTCCTTGTGGGAGTCGATGTAGATGCACCAGTCCGGGCACTCCCGGGCGCAGAGCATGCAGACCGTGCAGTTCTCCTCCGACAGCGCGATGACGCCCCGGGAGCGCGGCGGCAGCTCGGGGGCGACGTCCGGGTACTGCTGGGTGTGCGAGCGACGGGTCATCGTCTTCAGGGTGACGGCCAGCCCCTTCGCCAGCCCCTCGCCCGGGATGCTCATGCCCGCGCCCCGCCGGTACCTGGCGCCGCCGCGCTGCGCTCGCTCATGCGCCCCATCCTGCCGTGTCGGCCGCCCCGGCGCGACCACCCCCGACCAGTTGAGGCGGTACCGTGGCTCTGGGTGACCCGCCAGCCACCCGCGACAAGGAGCGGCCCACCGGCGATCCGGACGGTTCGGCCTTGGCGGCTCAGCTCTTCGAGCGGCGTAGTCGCTGTTCGAAGCCGTCGAGCATGGCTTGCAGGGTGAGTTCGTAGTGGGCGTCTGGGTCGTAGCCGCCAGCAACGGCCTTGGCCAGGTTGGGGTAGTGCGAGATGAGCGCGGCGGCCTCGTCCGGAGCGGTGGTCGGGCCGCCGACGGGCTGGCCGACCTCGACGAGGAGTTGCCCGATGGTGTAGGAGCGCAGTGAGCTGATCATTATCAGCAGGTCGTGCTCGGTGAATCCGACGTCGCGCAGCAGCCCGATCGTGCGGTCGCCGAAAGCCATCAGCGACGGCGCGTAGCTGGGCCGGGTCGCCAACACCAGCAGCACGTTCGGGTGCTGGCGCAGCACGGTACGGAACTGGCACATGAGGGCGACAAGCTGCTCGCGCCAGCTATCTTCCCGGTTCAGGGTGTCGAGGCCGACGGTGACCTCGCCGAAGACCGCCTCGACGACGCCGTCGAAGAGCGCGGACTTGTTGGGGAGGTGGTGGTAGAACGCCATCGGGTTGACGCCCAATTCGGCGCCGAGTTTGCGCATCGAGAGCCCCTCGACGCCGTCGCGGTCGAGCATCGCCAGCGCTATCCGGATGATGTACTCGCGGGTGAGCGCCCGGCGGACCGGCCGACCCTCGGCGTCGGCGCCAAGTGGATTCCCGCTGTTGGGGCGCCGTGTCATGCCGTCGAGATTAACGTCCCGGCACGCTCGTGGTGCGATGGAGCGTGCCGCGGAGCGCTTCGGTCCACGACCGTGGCAGGTCGAAGTACGACATGTGATGACCGGGAAAGACCACCAGCGGTACGTCGAGGCGCTCGGCGAGAATCCCGGCGGGCCGGCCGTAGTACCTGTTGGTGGCCTGGGTGGTCACGCCGACCGCAGGGACGATGGGCACCTTGCCGGCCTTGAGCGCCACGAGGTCGGGCCGGTAGCTGACGAAGTCCTGCATCTCCTGTTCGACGAAGTAGGCCTGGCTCTCCGCCGTGCGGGTGCTGAAGTCTGCCGGGATGCTGCCGTAGGCGGCGAAGGGGAGGCCGACCGGCATGGAGAACATGAACATGCCTGCCTCGGCACCGAAGAGACGCGATGTGCGACCGACGGCGGCGAAGAACGCGAGCGACTTGCGGTCCGGCTCAAGGGCGATCATCGGCGGTTCGTGGGCGATGACGGCGGTGACGGCCTCGGGGTAGCGGGCGGCCAGTTCGAGCGCGATTATCGCGCCCGCGCTGTTGCCGAAGACGATGGCGGTGTCGTGTCCGGCCGCCCGGAGCACGGCCAGCGCGTCGCGGGCCTGCTGGGCGATGTCGAAGCTGGTCGTGTTGCGGGTACTGCGGGAGTGGCCCCGCCGGTCGTAGGTGATGACCTGGTACTCGTCGGCCAGCAATGCCGCCGGATAGGTGTAGAAGCCCGCATCGCCCTGGGCTCCGCCGATCATCAGCAGGGGTGGGCCTGATCCCCGTACCTCGAAGTAGAGGTTGTCACCTTCGGTGGCGACCCTGCCGGTGCGGACCGGAACCCGTACGGCCCGAGTGCGGGCCTCGGCCAGGTCGTTCGCGGCGTATCCGGTCACGGTGCTGGTGGTCATGGCAGCGGCTCCGAGGGCCACTACCAGGGCGAGCGCCAGGCCGATTCCCAGGCTGGCCCTCGCAAGGCGTCCGCGCGGGTGGTCGCGCAGTGACAGCAGCACGATCGCCAGGAACACCGCGGCGGCGGGAACGAGCGGAGCGGCCAGCACGGCGGGGGTGATCCGCTCGTGCGGTACCACGGCGAAGTAGAGGTTCAGCACGGCGCAGAGCGCGGCGCCTTTCGCCGGTACGGCCAGCCACGGCTGGTGTGGCCAGTGGGACTCCCGCGTGCGGATCAGCCGAGGCAGCGTCCAGCCGCAGACCGCAGCGGCGGGCAGCATCGTCAGTGCGACGTGCAGCCACCGCTTGTCGTGGTCGAGGAACCAGGCGAGATCGCCGAGCACCTCCACCAGGAACACGGCGTTGACGGCGAGTGCCGCCGCGCACCGCCATCGGGTCGGTCTGCTGCCGACGATCAACCACAGTGCCGGCATGAGTAGCAGTGCTGGGCCGTCAAGTCCGTACATGGGCGGAGTCTCCAAGTCCTCACGGGATGGGACCGCAGGGCTACACCGTATAGTAAGGCTACGCCGTATAGCAGGCCCGGCTCTGCTCCGTCAGCAGTCGCTTCCTGTCCACTCGGCCGGAGTCGGGACATCCACGACGGACAACGAGGGTGTGGGGTCCCCACCCGGGAGCCGCACACTGCTCGATGGAAGCCACGGCGACGGACGGAAAGGACCCCCGACGATGCGGTTGACTGCTGACTCCGGCGCTCTGTTCGGCACGCGCGAGGCCGTACCCGCCGGGGCCGAGTTGGAGGCGATGGCCGACGTCGCCGACCGGCACGTACCCCTGAACGGCCACTGCCCGAGCTGCGACTGCGCGGTGGGCGAGTCGGGATGGTGCTGGATCCGTGAAGTCGCCGAGCGACGACTGAGTGGCGCCGTACCAGCCCGGAACGAGCTGTCCACGCGGACGGGCCCGCATCCGCCCGCAGAGTCATCCGGAAGGAACCTGCGTGACATCTGGCGACGTGGTTGAGGGCGCCGAGCCACCGCGCGCTCCGGACCCGGAGTGCGGCGCGGCCGACCCGACGAACGGCCACACCTGTGTACTGCCGCCCGGTCACCACCGGGCGCACCGCGACGAGGAGATGCGGGGCTGGTGGAGCGACTCGACTCCCGAGAGGCATTGATTCTCACTGGCCACCTGGACGTCGCGGCCGGTGGTGAACCGATTCCACCCGAGGTCGTCTGGACACACCTGGTCGAGGTGCTACGGCGGCATCGGATGATCGGCGGGTTATGTCAGGCGTGCGGCGAGCGGGCCGGTCCGGAGGGCCGGTGCTTCAAGGGCGCGGTGGCGATGGAATGGTGCCGGCAAAACCCATTGCCGCTCCCCGATCCCCCGGCATCGGACCACCCCTGAGTTCCGAGGCCGAAAGTCGAGATCCGGGGTCGTGGAGTCGGACCGTCGCGGCAACGACGGCCCGACTCCACGATCCCGGACCGATCGGGTAGCGGTCGCCGCAGGGGGCGCTGGCCGGATGTGCCAGTCAGTCGAGGGCCAGTCGGACTCCGACGGTCAGGACGAGCTGCGCGAGCGCCACCGGCACCAGTACCAGCCAGCAGAGCCGCTGCAACTGGTCCTCCCGCAGACGCGGGTACGTCACCCGGAACCAGATGATCACGAACGAGACCAGGAACACCTTGATCAGGGTCCAGAGCCAGCCGAGGTACTCGTCGCCGAACGGCCCCTGCCAGCCGCCGAGGAAGAGCACGGTGGTCAGCGCGGCGATCACCACGATCCCGACGTACTCGGCTAGCAGGAAGAACGCGAACCGCAGGCCGGTGTACTCGGTCATGTACCCGAAGACCAGCTCGGAGTCGGCGATCGGCATGTCGAACGGCGGGCGGCGGATCTCGGCGACCCCGGCGATGAAGAAGACGATCATCGCTGGCGCCTGCCAGAGCAGCCACCACGGCTCCCAGGCGGTGACGATGCCGGGCAGGCTCAACGTACCGGCGGCCATCGCCACGCTGGCCGCCGCGAGCACCAGCGGCAGTTCGTAGCCGAGCAGCTGTGCCGCGCCCCGGATCCCACCGAGCAGGCTGTACTTGTTGGCCGAGGCCCAGGCCGACATCAGTACGGCCACCACCCCGATCCCCACCACCGCGAGCACGAAGAACAGCCCGATGTCCAGCGGCTGCCCGACCAGGTCGTTCGGGCCGAGCGGGATGACCAGCAGGGCCAGCAGGTACGGCACCAGCGCCACCACGGGCGCGAGCCGGAACACCGCCCGGTCCGCCTCCCGGGGCGTGATGTCCTCCTTCTGCACGAACTTGACCCCGTCGGCGATGAGCTGGGCCCAGCCGTGGAACCCGCCCGCGTACATCGGGCCGAGCCGGCCCTGCATGTGCGCCATCACCTTGTGTTCGGCCTGCCCCACGACCAGCGGCAGGATCAGGAACGCGGCGACCACCCCGCCGACCCGGATCAGCAACTCCAGCCAGAGCGGCATCACGAACCTCCGCTGCCGTCGGTACCGCCGGGCTGAACCGGCCGCTCCGGCTCCCGCTCAGTTTCAGCTCCGGACGCGGACGGAGTCGAGGGCGAGGACTCGGGTGGGGACGGGCGTCTGGGCGGGCCGGCCGGAGGACGGCGCCGGGCCGGCCGCTCCGGCGGGCTCTCGGTTCCGGGTACGGCCGCCGCCGGTCCCCATTCACCCGGAGCCGGTACGCCCGGCGGGCGCATCGCCTGCCGACGCGTCGTACCGGCCTCGGACTCGCCGGGCTCCTTCGCGCCTGGCCAGGCCTTCGCGACCCGGGAGGCGAGGACGAACTCCTTGCGCAGCGGATGCCCCTCGAACTCCGGCGGCAGCAGCAGCGGGGCGAGATCGGGATGTCCCTCGAAGTCGATGCCGAACATCTCGTGGGTCTCCCGCTCGTGCCAGGCCGCCCCGGGGAACAGGTCCACCACCGACGGGACGGTGGCGGCGTCCCGGGGTACCCGGGTCCGGAGCAGTACGCCGTGCCGGTGCGCGGTCGACCAGAGGTGTACGACAATGTCGAACCCGTCGGCCAGCTCGTCGACGGCGGAGAGCCAGTCGAAGAAGTCGCAGGCCAGCTCGGCATCGTCCCGGGCGGCCTGGACGGCGTCCCGCCAACCGGCCGGCGGAACGTCCACGGTCGCCCGCGCGTACGCCTGGCCGCCGGACTGGCCGACGGTGACCGGCGCCTGCGCGCCCGCGTCCCCCTCGGCCTCGGCGTGCGCCTCCACGGCTGGCCCAGCGGGCGTCGCGGCCGGGGCCGTGGGCGTGGCCTCCCTCGCGCCCGGCTGGGCGAGCAGGGCGGCCAACCGGTTACCGACCTGTTCCGGCGTCATGCCCGCGATCCTATGGCCATCCGGCCCGGACGTCGCCGGCCATCGACCGGCAGAGCCGGCCGGATCGCGTCGACCTCGCCTCGGCGCGGTGCCAGATTGCCGTGCCACAAAGCCCGGTTCGGGCGTACCGGGCAGGTCGGCAGGGAAGAATGAGCCGGGTGCGCGCGATAACCGTTACTCCGGGTACGCCCCACTCGGTACGGCTGGTCGAGGACTTTCCCGAGCCGGACACCGCCGAGGGTGCGGTGCTGGTCGAGGCGATCGCGGTCGGCGTCTGCGGCACCGACCACGAGATCATCCGTGGTGAGTACGGCGAGCCGGCGCCCGGCTCGACCGACCTGGTACTCGGGCACGAGTCGCTCGGCCGGGTCGTCGAGGACTCCAGCGGGGCGCTGTCCCCGGGTGACGTGGTCGCCGGGATCGTGCGCTACCCCGATCCCGTGCCCTGCACCAACTGTGCGGTCGGCGAATGGGACATGTGCCGTAACGGCCAGTACACCGAGCACGGCATCAAGGGGTTGCAGGGCTTCGCCCGGGACCGGTGGCGGATCCCGCCGAAGTTCGCCGTACGGCTCGACCCGAAGCTGGCCGAGTTGGGCATGCTGCTCGAACCGACCAGCGTGGTGGCGAAGGCGTGGGAGCACATCGAACGGATCGGCAGCCGGGCCACCTGGGAGCCGAGGACCGTACTGGTCGCCGGCGCGGGGCCGATCGGCCTGCTCGCCGCCCTGCTCGCCGCGCAGCGCGGCCTGGAGGTGCACGTGCTGAACCGGTCGGCCAACGGCGAGAAGCCGGCGCTGGTGGAAGCCCTCGGCGGCCAGTTCCACACCGGCACCGTCCACGAGCTGGGGCGCGAGTTCGACATCGTGCTGGAGTGCACCGGCGCGCCGCCGGTGGTCCTGGACTCGATGTGCCAGGCCGCCCCGAACGGCATCGTCTGCCTCACCGGCGTCTCGTCGGGCGGCCGGACGATCGACTTCGACGCGGGCGCGCTCAACCGGGCGCTGGTGCTGGAGAACAACGTCGTCTTCGGCACCGTGAACGCCAACCGCCGACACTGGGAGTCGGCCGCCGAGGCGCTGGCCGCCGCCGACCCCGCCTGGCTCAGCCGGATGATCACCCGACGGGTTCCGGTCAGCGCGTGGTCCGAGGCGTACAGCCCGCAGGCCGACGACATCAAGGTCGTCCTCGACTTCGAGCAGTGACCAGCGGGGGTGGCGTTATTCGCCGGCCGGTTGGAGCGCGTCGACCGTACCGGCCATCACCCGCAGCAGTTCCTCGTCCTCGGTGACCTGGCTGCTGCCCGAGCCGCTGTCCCGGGCGGTGTGCCGACGGGGCCGGGCCTGCTCGGCCCGGAGCAACGGCAACGCGGCCGCGGCCGGCGGGCCGATCTCCGCCCAGATCGTCGCCACCGTCGTCCGGGTGTACTGGTTGCGGTCCCAGAGTGCCGCCAGCACCGGCAGGACGGCGTCGGCGTCCCCGGCGACCCGCCAGAGTGCCTGCGCGACGCGCAGGTGCAGCCAACCGTGCGGGTCCGGCCCCGCCAGCAGGACACGGAGCCGGGGAAGGTGACCGGCGGCGGCCGGCCCGATCTCGGCGATCTCGACGGCCGCCGCCGTCACGTCGTACTGGTCGCCGTCGAGGAACCGGCCGAGCACCGGAAGCACCGGCACCGGATCTCCGGTGATCCGGTACAGCGCCGAGACGGTGGCGAGCGCCAGGCCCCGTTCCGGCGCGTCGAGCAGCGGTCGCAGCACCGGCACGGCGTCGTGCGCGGCCGGGCCGAGCCGCCCGAGAGGCCGGATCACGTACTCGTGCGTGGCCAGCGGCAGCAGTTCCGGCAGGGCCGCCGCGCCGGCCGGGCCGAAGCTGCATACCGCGCACGTCAGGTCCTGGCGGCGGACGGCGAGATCGGCGGCCGACTCGGGCAGGGTGCGCAGCTGATGCCGGATCAGCGGCAGCAGTGCGACGGCGGTCGGACCGAGGGAACTCACCGCGGCGCCGACGTCCTTCGGCGGATCGTCGCGCTCCAACGCCCAGCGCAGCGGCGGCACCGCCCGTGGATCGCCGAGCTCGGCGAGGGCGAGCAGTGTGTCGCCGACGGTGGGCGCGTGGCTCGGCCACACCGTGATCCAGGCAGGTGGGCAGGCGTCCCGGCGGTGCGACTCCTCGGGTGCCGCGCCGGCCACGCTCTCGGCGAGCACGTCGACCACCGGCCGGTTCAGCTCACCGAGGTGGACGAGTGCCCGGCCCGCCGCCCGGGAGAGCCGTGGATTCGGGTCCGACAACTGCCGGCCGATCGCGGCGACGAGGTCCCGGTAGTCGCCCCGCCAGCCGTCGATGAGATTGCCGGCGGCCCGGACCGCGTCCAGCCGACGTTCCCAGTCGGACGACCGGAGCAGGGCGCCGAGGAGCTGGATCCGGTCCGGCACCCGGTCACCGAGGGACCGGCTCAGGTCGCTGACGGCCGGCCCGAGCCGTGGGCTGTGCCGGCCGGCGACATCGGCTTCACGAAGCTCGCGGACGGCGCCGAGCAGAGTGTCGGTGTGGAATCCGGCCGGCTCGGGAACCGGCCCGTCCGGCCGGTACGCCGCGTCGAGCAGGGCGAGGGCGCGCGGCACCAGGTCGGCGGGCAACATGGCCGGCGTTCCGCCGCTGACCGCGGTAAGGGCGGCCAGCCGCAACGCCGGCTCGACGCGACCACCGACCGCCGGATCGACGGACGCTTCGGCCGGGCCGGCGAGCGCCGGCTCTGTCGCGCCGCCGACGAGGTCGACGAGCCACTCCGTCGCCGCCCGCAACTCGGGCTCGTCCACGCTGGTCAGTTGGCCGGCGGCGGCCCGGCGGACGAGCGTACCGACCGTTTCGACCAGGGCGGTCCGGGCTTCGGGATCCCGTTCGACCGGCAGCCGTCGCCGCAGCGTGTCGAGCACCCGGGGCGCCTCGGCCCGGCACACCAGCAGCGCCTCGGGCACGGCTCGGCGGACTTCCGGATCCGGGTCGACGAGCAGGTCCAGGAACACCGGGTGGCCGGCCGCGACCGCCTGCTGGGCCCGCCGGTAGTTGTCCGCCCAGTCCTCCGCGTCCTCCCCGTAGTGGTCCGTGTCGGCCGCGATCGACCTGGCCAGTTCCTCCGGGTCGTCGACCTCGGCGCAGCCGATGCTGGCGAGCAGCGCCACGATCGGGCCCCGGCCGGGCCCACCCGGCCGGGTGACCGCCTCGAAGAGGTACGGGACGCAGGCGAGCGTGCACTCGTAGACATCACCCTGGTGGTGCACTGCGCCGTGCATCCCGTCGAGGGCCGTCTCGCGGACCGCGGGATCGTCGGAAACCAGTCCCCGCAGCAGCTCGGGCACCTCGACGGCCGGCCCGTACGCGTGATGCATCGACGCCCAGTCGATCTCGTCCAGTCCCGCGAACACGTCGCCCCCGCCCGGTCGCCACCAATCCGATCGGCGGATCCTAACGAGCGCGACCGACAGGAACGCCCCCTCGCGACCCCGGCGGCGTCGGGACTCAGATCCCCGGCAGCTGGCCGTTGCGGAACAGGTCCACGAAGATCTGGTGGTCCTGCCGGGCCCGTGCCCCGTACGCGTGCGCGAACTCGACCAGGTGCGCCACGAAGCCGTCCTCGTCGGTCTCGACCGAGGCGACGATCGCCTCCTCGGTGGAGAAGTCGACCAGATCGTGACTCGACTCGTCGTCGGCCACCGAGTGCATCCGGGCCACCGCCCGACCCAGGTCGCCGAGGACGCCGGCCAGTTCCTCCGGCTCGTTGACGTCGGACCAGTCCAGGTCGGCGGCGTACGGGGAGACCTCGGCGACGAGCTGCCCGTGCCCGTCCAGCTCGGTGAAGCCCAGCCACGGGTCCGCGTGCGCCTGCAAGGCCCGCTGCGACTCGGCCGTACGGTGACCCTGGTGCCGGAAGTAGCCGCGTACGCCCTCGTCGTCGACGTACCGGGCGACCGCCGGCACCTGGGCGCGCTTCATGTAGATGACCACGTCGTTCTCCAGCGCCTGGGTGTGCCCCTCCAGCAGCAGGTTGTACGACGGCAGCCCGGCCGAGCCGATTCCGACGCCCTTACGCAGCACCACGTCCTTGATGTGCACGGCCACCGGCCGGATGTCCGCAGTCGCCGGTGGCAGGGTGTTCAGATAGTGCTCGAACGCCTCGATCACGCCGGCCCGGACCTCGCGGTCGACCTCGTACACCCCGTCGCCGAGGGAGAACCGGCGCTCGTACTGGTCGATGGTGGTCTGCGCGGCGAGCAGGTCGACCCGGGTGCTGAGCCGGGCCTGCTGGAGCACCCGCCGCAGCACGCCGTCGGCGTTGTCCAGCATGATCGACCCGATCGCGTCGTCCCCGCCGCTGGCGATGGCCCGCAGCTCGGTGAGGTACGCGGTGGCGAACCGGGTGACCAGGTCGCCGATCGCGGTGTCGGAGAGCGCCTTGCCGTACCCGAGCAGGGCGACGCTGGCCGCGAACCGCTTCAGATCCCAGGAGAACGGCCCGACGTACGCCTCGTCGAAGTCGTTCACGTTGAAGACCAGTTGGCCGGAGCCGTTCATGTACGTGCCGAAGTTCTCGGCGTGCAGGTCCCCGTGGATCCACACCCGGCTGGTCCGGGCGTCGAGGAACCGGTCGTCGGCGAACTCGCCGGACAGGTCGGCGTAGAAGACCGACGCGCTGCCCCGGTAGAAGGCGAACGGTGAGGCGGCCATCTTCCGGAACTTGCGCCGGAACGCAGCGGGATCGACGGCAATGGAGTCGCCGAATTCGGCGATCAAGACGTCGACCAGCCACTCCGCTCGCCGTTCGGTGTCGTCGGTCATGATCCGCAGGTTAGACCTGCCGCTCCACCGGCGGCTGTGGCCTGGCTAACCGACCCGCTGTGTCCTGCCTAACCGGCCCGGCTGGGCTAGCCGGTTGGTCGGGGCGCGCACGTGTCGGCCAGGTCCATCGCCACCGTCGTGGTGGCTCCGGCGGTCACCCCGACCGCCGTCGCGACCGGGGGCACCGTGCCGTACCAGCAGGTGGTGGTCGGGTCCCGGTACTCGACGTACACCTGTTGGGTGCGGTGGCCGGGCAGGGCGAATCCGCCGCCCGGCCGGAGGTACGCCGGCCCCGCCCCGGCGACGTCTCCGGTGCGGCGGTGGTACGTCCAGACGTACCCGGAACCGGCCGGACCACCGTCCCGGGTGACCGTGCCGGCCAGCGTGCCTCCGGCGACGAGCCGGGCGGGCACGGTGGCAGCCCCGCCGACGGGCACCGACGTCAGGCTGGCGCTGAACCGATCGGCCACGTCACCGGACCACTGCCAGGCGTACCGGCTGCCCAGCGGCGGCACGAACTGCACCGGCCAGCGGTACGGGCCGAGGTCGTCGATGGTGTACCGGCCGTCGGCCGCCGAGCAGTGCCGACCGTGCCCCGGTCCCCGGTCCGGCCGGAAGGCGTACGGGTGGGCGCAGACGCCCGGCACCGGCGCGCCGGTCGTCGCGTCCGAGACGGTCCCGCTGACCGCCCCGGGCGGGTCCATCCGGATCGGTGCGATGGCGACGGTCGTACCCGGCCGGATCGTCACCCGGAGCGCGGCGCGCTGGTCTCCCGAGCCGCCGTTCGCGGTGACCCACTGGGCGCCGTACCGCCGGGCCGGCGGGTCGTACGGGTCGACGGCCTGGTACGCGTAGAGCTGCGCGGTGGTCGAGGTGGTCAACGGCCCGATCGCCAGCCGCCCGGTCTCGTCCGAGCAGTAGCCGCCCTGGCCGACCGACTGGCCACCCCACTTCGGCGCGACGAGGCGTACACAGATCCGGTCCGCCGGCCCACCGGTCAGCGCGTCCCGCACGGTGGTGGTCACCCCGGCACCGGCCACCAACTCCACCGCCAGCGGGGTGACCGCACCCCGGACGACGTCGACCGGTACCGGCTGCTCGGGCGCGAAGTGCGAGGGTACGGCGTCGACGGCGACCGTCCAGTGCCCCGGCGGGACCTGTCCGAGCCGGACCAGGCCGGCGGCACCACAGGTGTCCAGGGTCCGCAGCGGTGTGTCGATCCGGGCACAGGGCCGGGGTACGGGCAGCCCGGTCGCCGCATCGGTCACCCGTACCTCGACGGTGCCGAGCGGCAGCCAGCGCTCGTCCAGCACCAGGGTCTGCCCGTCGACGAGCGGGTACGCCGACGCGGCGGTCCGGTCCTGGCGGCCGGGCAGCCACTGGGTGCCGTACACGTCGTTGAAGAGGGCCGCCTGATACTGCCCCGGCGGCAGGTTGCGGATCTCGTACCGGCCGTCCCCGCCCGGCGTGGTGTACGCCAGCACCCGCCAGTCCCGGTCGGCGGCCCAGATGCTGACCGTGGCCTCGGCCGGGGCGCCGGAGTCGTCCACGATCCGGCCCCGGACGGTGCCGGCACCCCGCCCGACGGTGACGTTCCGCTGCACCAGGGTCGTACCGGGGACCCAGACGGCCTCGGCGTTGAGGTGGTCGGGTGTGTCCGGCCACCAGTGTGTCCGGTACCCGGGCGCCGTCACCCGGACCCGGTAGCCGAGGTCGGTGGGAACGCCGCTGATGGCGTAGCGCCCCCGCGCGTCGGCACAGAACTCGCCCTGCGACTCGGTCTCGGTACGCAGCAGCGTGAGGCAGGCCCCGGCGACCGGCTGGCCGGACTCGTCACTGACCACCCCGGTGTAGCCGGTCAAGGGCACCGAACCGACCGGTACGGCCACCGCCGGGCCGGCCGCCGCGACGGCGAGGACCGCCACGATCGCCCCCGTCACCCCAGCCGCCCCGGCAACCCCGGTAACCCTCAGCAATCTCATGAGTCGCGAGAGTAACCGCGAGGACGGCAGTGCGCGGGCCCAATCGGTCAACCTGCCAATTCCGGCGTGCCCGCGGCTACCGGCCCACCGGTCAGCGATCTCCGGCAGGTGGTGCGACCGGAGCGGCGGTCAGCGACTCGACGCTGCGCCCGGCGGGCGGGCCGGTGCGGTCGGCCGGCGATTCCAGCGCGTCGGGCCGGGCGACGCCGCCGATCCCGGACTGTTCCGCCGCGATCTTCTCCTGAAGGCGCAGGATCCCGTGCAGCAGCGCCTCCGGACGCGGCGGGCAGCCCGGCACGTAGACGTCGACCGGGATGATCTGGTCCACGCCCTTGGTCACCGAGTACGAGTCCCAGTACGGCCCACCGCAGTTCGAGCAGGCGCCGAACGAGATGACGTACTTCGGCTCGGGCATCTGGTCGTAGAGCCGCTTGATCGCCGGGGCCATCTTGTCGGTGACCGTGCCGGAGACCACCATCAGATCGGCCTGGCGCGGGCCGTGCGCGAACGGGATCACGCCCAGCCGGATGAAGTCGTGCCGACCCATGCTGGTGGCGATGAACTCGATGGCGCAGCAGGCCAGCCCGAAGTTGAAGACCCAGAGCGAGTAGCGCCGTCCCCAGTTGAGCACGAACCGGATCGGCTCACCGAGCACTGCCGGTAGCTGCACGGCCGCCTCCTCTTTCCCGGTCCCCCATCCGCTTTCCCGGTTCCCATCCGACAGTGAACCACAGTGCCGGGATCTCAGCCCGGCCCCTCGATCCGGAACAGGACGTCGTCGATCCGGTCCAGGGCCAGCCGTACGGCGCCGAGCCCGACCGACTCGTCGCCGAGCGTGGACGCCTCGATCCGGGTCGGGCTGAGGCAGAACGGTTGGACGTGCCGGCGCAGCTCGGTCACGAGCAGGTCTCCGGCCAGCGTCAGTGCGCCGCCGACGACGACGGTTTCCGGGTCGATCGCCAGCACCATCGCCGCGACGCCCACGGCCATCCGCGCGGCGAGCCGCTCGACCCGGGCCCGGGCGGCCGGATCGCCCGCCTGCGCGGCCACCAGCACCTTCTCGGCCATCCGCTCCGCCACGCCCGGCTGCGGTTCGCCGGCCAGCTCCTCGGTGGTGTCCCGCAGGCCGAGCCCGGGGATCACGCCCACCTCGCCGGCCGCGCCCCAGCGGCCCCGGTGCAGCCGGCCGCCGATCACGGTTCCGGTGCCGGTGTGCAGCCCGGCGAGGATGTACACCAGGTCGTCGACGCCCTGGGCGGCGCCGCGCCAGCGTTCGGCCACCGCCGCCAGGTTGGCGTCGTTCTCGACCAGCACCGGGCAGGGGAACGATCGGCCGAGTTCCCGGGCGAGGTGGACGCCGTCCCAGTCGGGCACCACGGTGCAGAACGCGACCCGGCCGGACGGGTCGATCACCCCTGGGGTGCCGGCCGCGACGGCCCACAGCCGGGAACGGGACACGTCCGCCTCGGCCAGGCAGGTCGCCACCGCGGCCCGGACCGCCGTCAGCCGCTCCCGGGCCGGGCAGTCGACCTCCAGGTCCGCCCGGTGGACGCCGACCACCCGGCCGTCGAGGTCGGCCAGGAGCAGCAGCACCCGGCGCGCGTCGATCTCCATGCCCAGCGCGTACCCGGCCTCGGCCCGGAACCGGTAGCGCCGGGCGGGGCGACCCAGCCGGCGACCCGCGTCCGGGGCCACCTCCTCGGCCAGACCACGGCCGACCAGCTCGACGAGCACGCCCTCGGTCGTGGGGCGGGACAGGCCGACCTGACCGGCCAGTTCGGTGACGGTCGGCTCACCGCCACCGCGCAGGCCGCGCAGCGTGGCGGCGAGATTGAGCCGGCGCAGCACCGAGGGATCGCCTCCGTGCAGAGGAACTTCGGCCACAGGCACCCCTTGACATCGACCGACGAAGCGACCAGGTTAAGAAATCATCTTTCGAAAAGACTTTTCGTAAAGGAACCTTACCGGCCGGCAGGACCGCGGCCCTGCCAGGGGCGCGCCGGGTCGGTCCGGGCAGACGGCGGACCACGGAGCAGAACAGGCAGGTGAGGCGGATGCCGGAGGTGACACTGGCGGTGGCCGGGGCAGGGCTGCGCGGCACGATCTACGCCAGACGGGCCCACGCGACCGGCACGGCCGTCGTCGCGGTCGCGGAACCCGATCCGGTACGCCGGGCCCGGTTCGCCGCCGAATTCGGGATCGCGCCCGCGCGGACCTTCGCGGACTGGCGGGACCTCGCCGGGATCGGCCGGATCGCGGACGGCATCGTCATCGCGACCCAGGACAGCGAGCACGCCGAGCCGGCTGTCCGGTTCGCCGGGCTGGGCTACCACATCCTGCTGGAGAAGCCGATGGCGCCCGACGAGGCCGACTCCGTCCGGATCGTCGAGGCCGTCGAGCACGCCGGGACCATGCTCGCCGTCTGTCACGTGCTCCGTTATATGCCCTACACCCGCAAACTCCGAGAGCTGGTCGGTCAGGGCCGGATCGGCGAGCCGATCAGCATCCAGCACCTCGAGCCGATCGGCTGGTGGCACTACGCCCACTCGTACGTCCGGGGCAACTGGCGCCGTACGGACACCTCCGGCCCGATGTTGCTGACCAAGTCCTGCCACGACATCGACTGGATCAGCTACGTGATGGGCGAGACCCCGGTCCGGGTCTCCTCGTTCGGCCGGCGCTCACACTTCCGGGCCGAGCAGCGGCCGGCCGGTGCCACCGACCGTTGCGTCAGCTGCCCGGTAGAGCCGGACTGCCCCTACTCCGCGCCCCGGCTCTACCTCTCCTGCCTCGGCGATCCCCGCCGGGAGGCCTGGCCGCTGGGCGCGGTGACCCACGACGTCACCCGGGCCGGCGTACTCGCCGCGCTCGCCGACGGGCCGTACGGGCGCTGTGTGTACGCCAGCGACAACGACGTCGTCGACCACCAGGTGGTGAACCTGGAGTTCGGATCCGGCCGGACCGGCTCGTTCACCGTCACCGCCTTCACCCCGCTCGCCCAGCGGCAGACCCGACTCTTCGGCACCCACGGCGCCATCGAGGGCGACGGGCGCCGGCTGACCGTGCACGACTTCGTCTCCGGGCAGGTGGAGACGATCGAGACCGCCGGCGCCGACGAGGAACTGCACGGGCACGGTGGCGGTGACGAGGCACTGACCGACGCGTTCGTGTCGGCGATCGCCACCGGCGATCCGTCCCTGCTGGGTTCCGACGCGCGGCATGCCCTGGCGGGCCATCGCGTGGTCTGGGCCGCCGAGCAGGCCCGCCGTACCGGGACGGTGGTGGACATCGCCCCGACCACCCCGAGGAAAGGCGACTGATCCGATGACGCACAGGACGCCGATGACGCACAGGACGCCGACGAGGCGCGGGACTTCGAGGACGGCCGGCACCAGGGTGCTGCTGGCCCGTACCGGTACGGCGCTGTGCCTGGCGCTGACGCTGGGCGGGTGCGGCTCGGACAGCGAGCCGACGGCCACGACCGACGGCCGTGGCGAGATCACCTTCGCCACCGGGAAGGACAACACCGGGCAGTTGCAGACCCTTGTGGACAGCTGGAACAGCGCCCATCCGGACGAGCGGGTACGCATGGTCGAGCTGCCGGAGGCCGCCGACCAGGTACGCCAGATGCTGGTGCAGAACGCCCAGATCAAGTCGAAGTCGTACGACGTCGTCACGCTCGACGCGGTCTGGACAGCGGAGTTCGCCGCCCGAAGCTGGGTCGTCGAACTGCCGAAGGACAAGTTCGACCCGGCGAGCTTCCTTGCCCCGGCGCTGGAGACCGGGCTGTACCGGGACCGGCTGTACGCCGCGCCGTGGCTGACTGGTACCGGGGTGCTCTACTACCGGACCGACCTGCTGGCCGCAGCCGGCATCAAGGAGCCTCCGAAGACCTGGGCGGCGCTGGCCGACGCCTGTGCGGCGGTGGCCAAGCTGCCCGCCGGCAAGGGCGTCGCCTGCTACGCCGGCCAGTACGACAAGTACGAGGGCCTCACCGTCAACTTCTCCGAGGCGGTGCAGTCCGCCGGCGGAACCGTCTTCGACCCGGCGGGCAAGCCGCAGCTCACCACTCCGGCGGTGCGGGAGGGGCTGTCGTTCCTGGTGGACGGCTTCAAGCAGGGCCGGATCCCGAGCAAGGGCATCACCTTCAAGGAGGAGGAGGGGCGCCGCGAGTTCCAGGAGGGCCGGCTGCTGTTCCACCGCAACTGGGCGTACGTCTACGCGCTCGCCTCGGCCGCCGACGGCTCGTCCAAGGTGAACGGCAGGTTCGACGTGGCGCCGCTGCCCGGCAAGGACGGGCTCGGCTCGGGCACCCTCGGTGGCAACAACCTGGCGGTTTCCGCGTTCTCCGAGCGCCAGGCCAGCGCGCGGGACTTCATCGCGTACGTCACGAGCCTGGAGACCGAGCGGGAGTACGCGAAGAAGCAGTCCTTCCCGCTGTCCCGCGCGGCGCTCTACGACGACCCGGAGATGCTCCAGCGCTACCCCTACCTGGCGGTGATGAAGGAGGCCATCGGGCGGGCGAAGCCGCGACCGGCGGCGGTCCGGTACGGCGACGTGACAGCGGCGATCCAGGACCACGTCTCCGCCGCGCTGACCGGGCAGAAGAGCGTGGACCAGGCGACGACCGACCTGCAGGCGGCGCTGGCCGCGCTGACGGGGTGACGGCGTACGGCGGGGCCGGTCCGCTCGCCGGGCCGGCCCGGCGCGTCGGTCAGGGCCGGCTGGCCGTCGCGCTGCTCTCTCCCACGTTCGCGGTGCTCGCCGTCGTCATCGCCTTCCCGATCGTCGCCGCGGTCTGGGACTCGCTGCGGGTCACCACGGAGGGATTGAACGCCGACGGGCTCGTCGTGCAGGGCGAGCGGTTCGGCGGGCTGACCAACTACACCAACCTGTTCTCCGGCGCTGCCGGCGACCGGTTCCGGACCGCGCTCGGCAACACCACCTTCTTCACGGTCACCACCGTGGCGATCGAGACGGTGCTCGGGCTGGCGATGGCGCTGCTGATGCACCGGGCCTTCCGGGGCCGGGCGCTGTTCCGGGCCGCGGTGCTGGTTCCGTGGGCGATCCCCACCGCCATCTCCGCGCTGCTCTGGCGATGGATCTTCGCCACCGACGGGGTGGCGAACACGATCCTGGGCCGTCAGGTGCTCTGGACCGCCGACGGGATCCAGGCGAAGTTCGCCGTGATCATCGCGGACACCTGGAAGACGGCGCCGTTCGTGGCGCTGCTCGTGCTCGCCGGGCTGCAGGTCATCCCCCGGGAGGTGTACGAGGCGGCGTCGGTGGACGGTGCGACCGGGGTCCGGCGTTTCTTCCGGATCACCCTGCCGCTGGTCAAGCCGGCGCTGCTGGTGGCGGTGATGTTCCGGATGATGGACGCGCTGCGGATGTTCGACCTTCCGCAGGTGCTCGTCGGCGCCCGCGAGCCGGCAGTGGAGACGCTGTCGCAGCTCGCCTGGGACGAGGCGACGAATCTGCGGTACGGCCCCGCCGCCGCCTGCGCCACGCTGCTGTTCGGCTACATCGCGCTGGCCGCGTACGTCTTCGTCAGGCTGCTCGGCGCGGATCTGGTCGGGGACAGGGAGGCACGGCGGTGAGCGACAGCACCGGCACCCGTCGGCGACGGCTCTCCGTACGCCGGCTGGGTGACCATGCCTCCCTGGTGGCGGTGGCGGTCTTCTGCCTCGGGCCGTTCTACTGGATGGTGGTCTCCAGCCTGCGCCGGACCCAGGACATCTTCGACTCCGCTCCGCTGCCGAGCCCGGTCTCGCTGGACAACTACCGGGCGGTCTTCCAGCCGGGCAACGGATTCGTCCGGGCCCTTGGCAACAGCCTGGTGGTGGCCGGCGTGACCACGATCCTGACCCTGATCGTCGGGGTCTTCGCGGCGTACGCGCTCGCCCGGCTGAACTTCCGGTTCAAGCGACCGGTGCTGGCCCTGATCGTCGCCACGTCGATGTTCCCGGGCAGTTTGCTGATCGTTCCGCTGTTGAAGCTCTTCACGGACATCGGCTGGATCAACAGTTACCAGGCGATGATCGTGCCGAACCTCTCCTTCGCGCTGCCGCTCGCGGTCTGGAACCTCACCGCCTTCTTCCGGCAGTTGCCGTTCGAGCTGGAGCAGGCGGCCATGGTGGACGGTTGCGGTGCCGGTCAGGCGTTTCGCAAGATCATCCTGCCACTCGCCGCACCCGGCGTCTTCACCACCGCGATCATCACCTTCGTCGTCGCCTGGAACGAATTCATGATCGCCCTCGCCATGGTGAACGACCAGGACATGAAGACCGCCAACGTCATCGTCGCCCAGTTCACCGGCCAGCACGGCTTCGACCAGCCGTTCGGTACGCAGATGGCGGCCGGCGTGGTCGTCACCGTGCCGCTGGTGATCGCCGTACTCGTCTTCCAGCGCCGCATCGTCGCCGGGCTCACCTCCGGCGGCCTCAAGTAGGCCGTGAAGTCCCCGCCGTCCCCACCCAGGAGCCGCGAATGAGATCACCTGACCCGTCCGCCGGCCTCGGATCGCCGAACCGACGCTCGTTCCTCGCCCTCACCGGGGTGAGCAGCGCGGCATTCGTGCTCGGCACCGGCCATCCCGCCGCCGCCGATCATGATCCACCGGCTCCGGCCGACCCGTTCACCCTCGGCGTCGCCTCGGGCGACCCACTGCCCGACGGCGTGGTGCTGTGGACCCGGCTCGCGCCGGAACCGCTGGCCGCCGACGGGCACGGCGGGATGCCCCGGCGGTCGTACACCGTGCACTACGAGGTCGCCGAGGACGAGCGGTTCCGCCGGGTGGTGACCCGGGGGCCGGCGTTGGCGACGCCCGAACTCGCGCACTCCGTACACGCCGAGGTGCGGGGGCTGCGGCCGGGCCGGGAGTACTTCTACCGGTTCCGGGTCGGCGGCGAGATCAGCCCGGTCGGCCGGACCAGGACCGCCCCGGCGTACGACGCCATGCCCGGCGAACTGCGCTTCGCCACCGCCTCCTGCCAGGCCTGGTACCACGGCCACTTCACCGCGTACGAACACCTGGCCCAGCAGGACCTCGACATGGTCATCTTTCTCGGCGACTACATCTACGAGTACGCGATCAACGCGACGAACCTGTGGCGGCAGGGCGTACCGCTGCCCGCGGCCGAGCACAACGCCGAGATACACACCCTGGAGCAGTACCGGCTGCGCTATGCGCTGTTCAAGCTCGACCCGAACCTCCAGGCGGCACACGCCGCCGCACCGTGGATGATCACCACCGACGACCACGAGGTGCAGAACAACCACGCCGACGAGTGGTCGGAGACCGGCATCCCGCCGGAGGACTTCCTGCGCCGCCGCGCGGTGGCCTACCGCGCGTGGTACGAAAACCTGCCGCTACGTGCCACATCCCTGCCCAAGGGCCCGGACCTGGCGTTGTACCGCCGGCTGCGCTGGGGCCGGCTGGCCGAACTGAACGTGCTGGACAACCGCCAGCACCGCGACCCGTACCCGGCCGGGCTGGTCATCGACAACTCCCCGGAACGCCTCGACGAACGCCGCTCGATCCTCGGGCACCGCCAGGAGGAGTGGCTGTACGACGGATTCCGGCGTACCGAGGCGACCTGGAACATGATGGCGACCGGGGTGGTGATGACCCAGATCGACCGGGACACCGGTGCCGGCGAGCTGTACAGCAACGACCAGTGGGACGGCTTCCCGGCCAACCAGGACCGGCTCTTCGCGGCGCTGCAACGGCACCGCGTACCGAATCCGCTGGTGCTCAGCGGGGACATCCACCGGCAGGTCGCCGCCGAGTTGAAGGCCGACTGGCGCGACCCGGGCTCGGCGACGATCGGCACCGAACTGGTCACCGGCTCGATCACCTCGGACGGGGACGGCGCCGAGACCGACAGCTACGGGCCGCTCTGGTTGAGCAACCCGCACGTCAAGCTCTACAACGCCCGCCGGGGATACGTGAGCTGCCGACTGACCCCGACCGAACTGACGTCGGAGTTCAAGAACCTGCCGTACGTCACCCGGCCGGGTGCCCCGGTCGGCACCCTGGCCCGTTTCGTCACCGAGGCCGGGCGACCCGGCCTGAACCGAGAGGTGTGAGCAGCGCGATGACGCAGCAGCAGAGCCCCGCCTCCCGGGGCGGACGGAGCCGGCGGACCGCACTCGGACTGGCCGCCACCGTGTCGGCGCTGGCCGCGACCGGGGCGGCGACCGCCGCTCCGGCGCAGGCCACCGGCTCCGGCTCCGGCTCGGGCGCCGACGGCGGCCGACCCCGACCCGTGGGCCGTCCCCGCACCTCCGGCGAGCTCGGCCGGATCCGGCTCTCCTGGACGGGTGAGGCGTACCGGCCACTGGTCGACCACTACGCCGTGTACGGCTCGCGCACGGCCGGCTTCCCCGTCGGCCCGGAGACCCTGATCGGCAAGACCGTCTATCCGAACTTCCCGCACGGCCGGCTGGGCGGCTCGGCACAGACCTGGCACTACCGGGTGGTGGTGGTCGACGCGGCGGGCGGACGGAGTCACCCGTCGGTGGAGTTCTCCGGCACCAGCATCGAGTCCGTCACGGTCTCCGGTCGGCCGGTCGCGACCGTCGGCGAGTTCGACCACCGCAGCCTCGAACTCGCGCTGGCGCCGAACGGCACCGCCCAGTACACCGCCCGTTTCGGCACCGGCGTCGACTTCACCGCCGGTACCGACGCGGCCGGCACCGACTGGTCGTTCATCCACCCGGGACCGTCGGACGCCTGGGCCGGCCGGACGTCACACCGGTTCAGCTTCCGGTTCCACCTGGACGCCGTACCCGACGACGAACTGTGGTTGGCGATGTGGCTGATCGACACCCATGCCTCGATCCCCGGCGCGGTGGTCTTCGGCCTGAACGGCGTACCGGTGGCCGAGGTGCCGCTGGAGAAGGGCGCGACCCGGGGCTCGCTGGAGGGCGACGCCACCGTGCCGGGCAGTCCGCTGAAGCCCTCGTACGTCGAACTGGCCCTGCCGGCCGCCCCGGTTCGGGCCGGGGAGAACGTGCTGACCATCGACAAGAACACCGGCTCCTGGCACGTCTACGACGCCCTCGGCATCTACCTGCGGTAACGGCGATCGGGCCGCTGTCGCCCGTCGACGGCGGCCCGTTGCTGGCTGGAGGCGGTGGGCGGCCCTACCGGGCCGACGGCAGCATCGCCAGCATCTGGTTGATCTGTGCGGTCCGGGACAGGTCGATCCGCCGGGCCAGGTCAAGGGATTCCGGGTGCACGCCGGCCCCGGTCTCGACCCGGGCCATCTCGACGGCGTTGTGCTGGTGCGCGATCAACAGGTTGAGGAAGGCGGTCTCGAACTCGGTCCCGCTGGTCCGGGCCAGCGCGGCGATCTGCTCCGGTCCGGTCGCCGGCAACCCGCCGTGGTCGGCGTGCGCGTGCGCGTTCGGGTCCGCCGAGGTGGCCCGACCCCAGCCGCGCAGCCAGTCGCGCATGGTCTCCTGCTCGGCGTCCTGGGTGACCTCGATCGCGGCGGCCAGGGTCTTCACCTCGGTCCGCCGGGCCCGGCTCTCCACCAGCCGTACCAGCTCCAGGCCCTGACCGTGGTGGGTCACCATCATCTGGAGGAACATCACGTCCGCCTCGTTGAACGCCCCGGCCGCGTCGGCCGGGGCCGGGGTGGCGGAGCCGGCCGGGCCCGGCGCGGGAACGGCGGGCGCGGCACCGGTCCCACTCGGAGCGGACGCGCAGCCGCCGAGCATCAGCAGCGTCGCGACGATCACGGTACGGCGGTAGCGGGTCATGGCCTCGTCTCCGGTACGCGGTCGCACCCGGGTCCCGGGTGCGGATGCGGATGGCGGACCTGTGGCGGATACGGACCCGCAGGGGGTACGGGTCCGTATCCGCGACGGGTACGCCGCCGAGGGGTGGGTCAGCCGCCCGCAGTGCTGGGGCAGCCGCCCCTGGGCTGGGTCAGACGCGCTGCCAGAGGGCGGCGACGTTCGGCGGTTCCCAGCCGGCGATGGCGGTGTGCGCCTGCCGGCAGCGGTAGGTCGCCCCACCGTAGGTCACCTGGCTGCCGACCTGGTACGACGTACCGGCCTGCCAGGTGCCGCCGGCCGGCGGCGGTGCGGTGGTGGGCGGTGGCGTGGTCGGGTTCACCGTCCGGGTGGGCGTGGGGTTGGGGTTGGGAGGGTTGCTTCCGCCGCCACCGATCTGGAGGTCGACGCAGGCGTAGAAGGCGTTCGCGGTGTCGGCGATGTTCCAGACCGCGAGCAGCTTCTGCCGGCCGGTCCGGCCGCCCATGCTGACGTTGTGCGAGACCGTGGCACCGGGCTGCCGCCCGCCGTCGTCGAACACGGCGATCCGGGAGTTGCCGATGTAGTACTCCCAGGTGCTGGTGGAGTGCCGGGCGGTCAGCACCCAGTTGAACGTCACCGAGTTGCCGACCGAGGTGGCCGGCCAGTTCCGGCTCTCGTCGCTCAGCACCGCGAAGTGGCCGATGTTGGCGTGGCAGTTGCGCAGCCCCTTCGGGCCCTCCACGCTCTGCGGCTCGTACTGGATCTGGCCGCAGTTGGCGACCCGTCCCTGCGCGCAGAGCGCCTGCCGGCTGGGTGGTGACGAGATGTAACCGTGCGCCTGTGCTGCCGGCACGGCGACGACGAGAGCGGAGAGGACGGCGGCGACGGTGGTCAACGCCAGGACCACGGTTCTTCGCATCGTGGGCTCCTTACTTCATCGGGAAGGTACCCTCAAGATAAAGTAAGGATTATTAACAGTAAATATCTACGGACAGAAAAACATCGATCAAACGAAATCAGTACGCCGGGCGTTGCAGAACGCCGAGGAACTCGGCCAGCAGGCGTTCCCGTACCGCCACCGGGGCGGCGTCGAGCAGGGTGTTCACCGGCGCCATCCGCTCCGGCGGCCGACCGGCGGCGGCCGGGTCCAGCCCCAGCCCGGCGGCGATGCCGGCCACCAGGTCCGGGGTGAGCTGCTCGGGAGGCAGCGCACCGAGCGTCCCCAGCAGCTCGGCGGGCAGCCGCACCGGGCCGGCACGCCGGGCGGCTTCCACTGCGGTCCGCAGGTCGACGCCGAACTCCGCCACCCGGGGCGCCACCGAGGCGGTCACCGACAGGTGGATGTTCGCCGGCAGCCCGCCGTACGACAACTGGGGCTGGGTGTGCCAGCCGCGCGCGGTCAGCTCGTCGGCCAGGACGAACAGGTCCAGCCCGGGATCGGTGCTGACGAAGCAGACCACCGTCGACTCCGGTTCGGCGAACAGCCGCAGACCCTCCACACCGGACACCTCGGCGGCCAGTCCGCGTACGGCCACGAGAGTCCGCTCGGCCAACGCCAGGTAGCCGGCCTCACCGAGATGCCGCAGCGTGGCGTACGCGGCGGCCAGCGGCCCACCCGACCGGGTGGACGAGATCACCGGGTTGACCATGGTGTACCCGGGCCAGCCGGCGAACGCGAAGTACTGCGGACGGCGCAGTTCGGCATCCCGGTGCAGCAGTACCGACACCCCCTTCGGGGCGTACGCGTACTTGTGCAGGTCCACCGAGATCGAGGTGACGCCCGGCAGGTCGAAGTCGAACGGCGGCACCGGTTCACCGAGCTGCCGCAGGAAGGGCAGGATCCAACCGCCGAAGCAGGCGTCCACGTGGCACCGCACCCCGGCCCCGGCGGCGACCTCCGCGATCTCGGCGACCGGATCCACCACCCCGTACGGATACGACGGCGCCGAGCACGCCACCAGTACGGTCTCCGGGCCGATCGCCGCCGCCACCTCCCCGACCTCGGGGCGGAGCGTCCGCGCCGACACCGGCACCTGGTCGAGCGCGACCCCGAGATAGTGCGCCGCCTTGGCGAACGCCGCGTGCCCGGTCGTCGGCACCACCAGCCGGGGGCGGGCCACCTCCGGCCGGGCGTCCCGGGCCGCCTTGACGGCCAGGATCAGCGACTCGGTGCCGCCACCGGTGACGCTGCCGACCACATCCGGCGCCGCCGTACCCGGCCCGCCGCCGAGCAGCCGGGACGCCGCGCCGACCAGTGCGTTCTCCAGCCCCAGTACGGACGGGAAGGCGGTCGGGTCGAGCCCGTTGACGTGTGCCGACAGGGCGTACGCCGACATCGCCAGCTCGTCCAGGCCGGGCAGCGCCGAGTCGTAGACGTAGGCGAAGAGCCGCCCGCCGTGCGTCGGCAGATCCACCGCCCGCAGGTCGCGCAGCTCGGCCAGGACCTTGTCCGCGGGTACGCCCTCCGGCGGCAACGCCTCGATCATGGCGGCCACCGTAACAGCCGACAACGCGCCGATGGCGGTGCCGCGAACTCGGTGTACGGCCGGAATCCGTGCCGTGGTGCCGGGCCTTTGGCGGGGTTACGGGCCGCAGCCGGTCAGCGCTCTCGGACGTAAACCCCGACTCCGGGCAGCGTCTCCGTGATGCCCTTGGCCCGGAGGTTCTGCATGGCGCGGTCGATGACGGGCTCCGTGACGCCGTAGTGCTCGATCAACTCCCGTCGGCTGGGCAGCCTGGAGCCCGGCGGAAACTCGCCCGCCTCAATCCGTTTCTCCAGGTCATCGGCTATTTCCTCATAGCGGTAGCGCGGTGGCACGGTGATCCCTCCGGTCGGCACCGTGGAAAACGCCGACCACGGCACGGTTTCCTGCCGTCGTCGCGGGCCACCGGCCAGACTCTGCGCGCCTCTGGTGCCGCTCAGACCTTCTTCACGTACACGCCGCGCCCGGGAACGGTCTCCGTGAGTCCGCGCAGCTTGAGCGTCAGGAAGACGCGATCCGCCACGAAGTCCGAGACCTCGTACTCCGCGCACAGCTCAGCACGGGTCGGGAGCTTGGCTCCGGGCGCGAATTCCCCGGAGGCGATCCGCGCTGCCATTTCATCGGCAATTCGCTCATAGATAGACGAATAGGGAGACACTGCTGAAATCCCCTCCGGTCGGCGATTCCAGTAGACCACTCCCCGTGGACCCTTGCCTACCCATGGCACCCATGGCACCCTCTCTTACATAGCCCCTCCGGTCGGCAACCAGGCGGGGCGGATGGCGGTCCGGCTACGCGACGCAGGGCTCCGTGGCCGGACCTGCCGTACCCGACGAAGGGTGGACGCGCGTGTTCAGCGACGACCTACCGCACCAGCCCGTACCGCTGACCGACCGGGACCGGTACCCGTACCGGAGTCCGTCGAACGGGCCGAGATGCGCAGCGTGCTCCTGCGCCACGTCAGCAACGGCGGTAACTGCCGGTCGTGCGGAAGGCCGCCGGACCACACCGGAAGATGCTGGGCGGCCAGGGTTGCGTACGAACGACTCGCCAGCGACTGGGGAAAGTGACCCCCGCTACCGCGCCGCGCCGGGAGCTGAGGCGGCTGCCAGCCGTTCCGGGGTCAGGTCGTAGCCGCGCATCGCGAGCAGCCCCAGCCCGACCAGCAGAGCGGGCAGCACGGTGAAGCCGACCAGCACCCCGGCTCGGGCGGTGCCGGACTGGGCCGCCGCCGAGCCGGTCGACGAGGAGACGTAGCCGGTCAGTTGCAGCACCAGGCCGTAGATGCCGGGCCCGAGGGCCAGCCCGAACGTCTCGCCGGCCGTCCAGAGCCCGGTGAAGACCCCGGCCTGGCGGCGGCCGGTGCGCGCGGTGTCGTACCCGATACAGTCCGGCAGCATCGCCAGCGCGAAGACCTGCTGGCCGGCGTAACCGCAGCCGATCGCCGCGACCACCAGGTAGACCAGCGGGGCCGGCAGGACCGGCGCGGCGGCCAGGGCCAGTGCGCCGGCCGCGAAGAGCAGCGACGCGTACCCGAAGGCCCGGGGCTTGCCGAGTCGGGCGCCGGCCCGGCTCCACAGCGGCATCACCAGCAGCGCCGGGCCGACGAAACAGGCGAACAGCAGGGTCGACCCGGTGTCCGGGCTGCGCAGCACGTGCGTGGCGAAGTAGCTGACCCCGGCCAGCACGGTCGCGACGCCGGCCGACTGGACGACGAAGCAGATCAGCAGCAGCCGGAACGGCCGGTTGGCGGCGGCGACCGCGAGTTGGGCCCGCAGGCTCGGCTCGCTCGCCACCACCACCCCGGTCGGGGCGGAACGGGTGCCGAGGAACGCGCCGACCGCACCGAGCACGATCAGCACCGCCACGAAGAGTCCCAGCCAGCGGTGCCCGGCGACGCCGTCGCCGCCGGCACTCACCACCACCGGGGCCAGCGCGCCGGAGACCAGGATGGCCAGCGCCAGCACCGCGACCCGCCAGGTCATCAGGCGGGTCCGCTCGGCGTAGTCGTCGGTCAGCTCGGCCGGCATCGCCACGTACGGGACCTGGAAGAAGGCGAACGCGGTCGCGGTGAGCAGGAACGCCACCGCGACGTACCCGGCGGCGGCCGGACCCGCCCCGAACGGCGCGGCGAAGATCGAGGCGAAGAGCAGGGCCAGGGCGAGACCGCCGGCCAGCAGGTACGGCCTACGCGCGCCCCAGCGGGACCGGGTCCGATCCGAGATCCGGCCGGCGACCGGGTTCACCAGCACGTCCCAGGCCTTCGGCAGCAGTACCAGCAGTGCGGCGAGCCCGGCCGCCACGCCCAGGGTGTCGGTCAGGTACGGCAGCAGCACCAGGCCGGGGACCGTACCGAAGGCGCCGGTGGCCAGCGATCCGAGGGCGTACCCGGCATGCACCCGCCGGGGCAGGACGACCCGGGACGACGGCGGTCCGGCGGCGGCCCGGGGTGGCGGGACATCCATGCGCCGGAATGTTAGCCGTACCGATCTTGTCCGGGCTCCCGCGTTCGTGCGGTAGTGGTGGCCGATCGGCGTAACGCCGACCGGCCACCACGGCTGAGTCTCAGGTCAGCCCTGACCACCCAGGTACATCGCGTTGAACAGCAGCCGGTAGGTGCCGTGCGACTGGGCCCGGTGCTGCGGCTTGAAGCCGATCATCACCACCTGTCCGTCACCCACCTTCGCGGTCACCACGGCGCTCTTGCCGCCGATGACGTCCTCACCGAGCAGGAACCCGCTCTTGAGCAGGTTGTCCGTCGGCCAGGTGGCCGCCACCGAAACACCCTTCGCACCCGGGTTCACCTCGAACGCCGGGCCGTCGGCGACGAACGCCGAGGCAGTCGAACCGAAGCCGGCCGCCACCGGGTCGCTGGCGTCGACGTTCAGGTTCAGCACCGAACCCGGGATGTTGAACTCGGTCTCCTCCACCCCGGCGGTGACGTCCTTCACCGGTACGCCGAACGCCTGGATCGGCAGCTGCGCCGCCCGGTTCAGGGTGACCACGGTGCCGCCCGCCTCGACGAACGCCTTGAGGTTGGCCACACCCGCGTCGGTCATACCACCGGTGTACGCGTCCGGCAGCGAGCCGGCCGCCCGACCGTTGCGCATCGAGTTGTACGTGGCGTCCGGCAGCACGATGGTGTCGTACGCCGCCCGCAGGTTCCCGGTCCGCACCGCCGCATTGGTCAGCTTCTGGTACGGGAACCGGAACTGGTCCAGGATCAGCCGGGTCCAGCCCTCGTCGTAGTTGTTGAACCCGTCGTACAGGCCGATCCGGGGTGCGGCCAACGCCTTCGCCTGGGCCGGCTTGGCGTCCACCGCCGCGATGCTGAGCCCCAGCTCGGTGGCGAGGGCGGTGACCCGGTCACCGGTCTCCGGGCCGGTCTTGACCAGGAAGGTGCCGGCCGGCAGCTTGCCGGTACGGGTGGTCACCTCGCCGGTGCTGCGGGAGACCTTCTCGCCCGCCGCCAGCAACGCGTTCACCGCGGTCGAGCTGTCGTTGACCCGGGGGTCGAGCGCGTACGCGTGCTTCGGCGCTCCGGCCACGGTTCCGGTCGGCACCTTCGGCCAACCGACCTCGGTGGCGCTGACCCGGACGGTCTTGTCGAGCTTGTCGACGGCGACACCCATCTGGAACGACAGGGTGTAGCCGGTGATGTCGTACGGCGGCTCCAGCGGGCCACCGGGGTAGAGCCGCCGGTCCGGGTAGACCTGCGGGTTGAGCAGGTCCAGCACCGCAGCCCGGTACGGCTGGGCCTCCCGGACCAGGTAGCTGCCGGCCGGGTAGGTCCGCTTGCCCACCTTGAACGAGCTGAGCGCCTGCTCGACCCGGATGTTGTTCCAGCGCAGCTTGTCGACCAGCTTGGTGGCGGTCGGGAAGTCCGCCTGGTCCGCCGGGATCACGTAGGTGGTGCCAGCACCGTTCTTGGCACCGTCCTTGGCCATCTGGTACGCGCCGTAGAGCCAGCCCTCGCGGTCGTCGCTGGCCAGCCGGAGCATCGCCCAGGAGGCGGTCTTGATGTAGTCGCAGCTCTGCGACAGGTGCCACTCGCCGCCCTCCCACGGGCTCGGGTAGAACACCGACGGCTGGCTGGTCGAGGTGCCGTCGGCGAAGGTGGCCGGGAAGTCCTTCGGGTCGTACGTCCTCGGGGTCGCCGAGGCGTGCGCGGTCTCGGTCAGGATGCCGATCTGGTTGTGGTAGTACGGCGCGGTCCGGGCGCCGCCGTTCCACCAGATGTCGTACGACTGCCGGGCCAGCGCGCCGACCTTGTCCTCGCGCTCCAGTCGCTGCCCCATCGCGTCACCGACGATGTTGACGCCCCGCACCACCTGCGGGTGGATGTTCGGGTTCAGCGGGTCCTCGAACGGCGGGATGCTGATCCGGGCCGGGAAGACCGCCGTCTGGTGCACGTTGTGCATCACCTGCGGCAGCCACTCGTGGAAGAGCTGCCGGCCGACGTTCTGGGTCTCCTGGAGGTTGAACATGTACCAGTCACGGTTGTTGTCGTGGCCGGCGTACTTCTGGTACAGCTCCGGGTAGCCGGCGTCCTGGTACGGCCCGCCCAGGTTCTGCCGGTACCACTCGGCGACCTTGGTGCCGCCGTCCGGGTTGGTGTTCGGCACCAGCAGCGTGATGACGTTGTCCCGGATCGCCCGCGCCTCCGGCGTCTCACTGGTCAGCAGGTCGTACGCGAACTGCGGGGCGGTCTGGTGCCCGGCCACCTCGGTGGAGTGGATACCGAAGTCGACCCAGGCGACCGCCTTGCCGCTTTCGGCCAGGCCCCGGGCCACCGACTCGGAGAGCCCGTCGCCCTGGGACAGCCGGACCGAGGTCTCCCGGTACCGGTTAAGGTTGCTGTCCTTGAGGTTCTCCTCGGAGGAGACGATGGCCATCAGCTGCGGCCGTCCCTCGCTGGTCTTCCCGATCTCGACCAGCTTCATCCGGTCGCTGGCCTGGTCCAGTTTCCGGTAGTAGTCGGCGATCTGTTCGTAGGTGGCCAGCTTGTAGTCGGCGCACGGCACCCAGCCGAGCACGGACTGCGGCTTGGGTACCCGGCCGGCGGCGTTCGCGGCGTCCGCGGTCGCGGACGTCAGGACCGGAGTGCCCAGCAGCGCCACGGCGATCGCGGTCGGCAGAGCGATTCCGGAGAGTCTTCGGTTCACCTGATAAGCCCTTCATACGACGATGTACGACGGAAAAGGGTCCGACAGGGGCGGCCGCGCCAACTCGGATGACCTTGATCTAACCCGTCTACCCGCAGGTCAGGAACATCGATGCGCGAAGTTGAGGCAATCTTGAGAATCCCGGCATTCGGTGTCGCGGGCTAATGCGGGATGATCGCAGTGCTGGTACTCCAGACGAGGAGCGGGCGGGTATGCGCATCCTGTTGGTCGAGGACGACGCCCGGGTGGCCGGCGCGATGGCCTCCGCCCTGTCCCGGCGCGGGTACGACGTGGAGCGGGCCGCGACCGCCGCCGCCGCGCTCGCCGCCGCCCCGTGTGACCTGGTACTGCTCGACCTCACCCTGCCCGACGGCGACGGCGTGGAGGTGTGCCGGGCGCTGCGCCAGCGCAGTGCGCAGCTCGGCATCATCGCGGTCACCGCGCGCGGCGAGGAACGCGACCGGGTCCTGGGCCTGCGGATGGGCGCCGACGACTACGTGGTGAAGCCGTTCTCGATGGCCGAGTTGGAGGCCCGGATCGTCGCCGTGCTCCGTCGGGTCAGGGCCGGGGCGCCCCGGCCGGAAATCGTCGAGGTCGGCCCGATCTGGATCGACGTCGCGGCCCGACTCGTCACCGTGCACGGCCAGCCGGTGACGCTGACCCGCAAGGAGTTCGACATCCTGGTCTCGGTGGCCCGGCAACCGGGTTCGGTGGTGCCGCACGAGCGCATCGTCCTCGACGTCTGGCCGACCACCGGTGCGGCCCGGCACACCGTCGAGGTGCACGTCGGCTCGCTGCGCGGCAAACTCGGCGATCCCGACCTGGTGCAGACCGTGCGCGGCATCGGCTACCGGCTCCGGGCCGAGTAGACCGGAGCCGACGTGCGCCGCCGTTTGGTCTTCAGCTACTCGCTGCTCATGATCCTGGTCCTGCTGGCCCTGGAGACGCCACTGGCCATCACCCTCGCCAACCGGGAGACCGAGCGGATCAGGGCGGACCGGCTGGCCGACGCCAACCGGTTCGCGTCGCTGTCCGGCCCCGCGCTGCGCAGCGGTGCGGTCAGTGCGATCGACGACGAACTGCGGCGCTACCGGGAGCTGTACGGGATCACCGCAGCGGTGATCGACCGGGAACGGCGGTCGGTGGTCGCCACCGGCGGCCTGCACGTCGGCTCGGAGTTGACCGATCCGGCGGTCTTCGGTGCCCTGGCCGGCCGGCAGATGACGATTCCGGAGGTGATCTGGCCCTGGCAGGCCGACCCGCTGGTGGTGGCGGTGCCGGTGAACGACGGCGGCGAGGTGATCGGGGCGGTCGTCACGGTCTCGTCCACCAACCGGGTGCGCCGGAGCGTCACCGTTTGGTGGGCGGCCCTGGCCACGATCGGGCTGCTGGCCGTCTCCGCCGGGGTGATGACCGCGTTCCGGCTGGCCGGCTGGGTGCTGCGCCCGGTCACCGTACTCGACGTGGTGACCCACGACATCGCCGCCGGAGACGGCCTGGCCCGGGTACCGACCCAGCAGGGGCCGCCCGAGCTGCGCCGGCTCGCCACCAGCTTCAACGAGATGGCGGACGCGGTCGCCGACGCGCTGGAACGACAACGGGCGTTCGTCGCGCACGCCAGTCACCAGTTGCGTAACCCGTTGACCGCGCTGCGGCTGCGGGTCGAGGAGCTCGGCCCGAGCCTGACCGACGAGTACGGCCGCGACGAGCACAAACTGGCCCTGGAGGAGACCGACCGACTGGCCCAGGTACTCGACGGGTTGCTCACCCTGGCCCGCGCCGAACGGGCCCAGCACGCGATGGTGGTGGTGAACGCCGCCACGCTGGCCGCGTCCCGGGTCGCCGCCTGGCAACCGTTGGCCAACCGGCACGGCATCGCGCTGCGGCTGCGGCCGGGCGACGGCGGCCCGGCGTACGCCCGCGCGGTCCGGACCGCCGTCGACCAGGTACTGGACGCGCTGATCGACAACTCGGTCAAGTTCGGCCACTCCGGCGGACGGGTCGAGGTCTCGGTCCACCACCGGGACGACGGGGTGGTCGTCGAGGTCACCGACGACGGTCCCGGGATGACCGACGCACAGCTCGAACTGTCGACCGAACGGTTCTGGCGGGCGCCGGACACGCAGAACATCGACGGCGCCGGCCTCGGCCTGACCATCGTGGCGGTGCTCGTCGACGCCTCCGGCGGCCGGCTCACGATGCGGCAGGCCGAGCCGACCGGGCTCACCGCGCAGGTGTGGTTCCGGGCGGCCGAACCACCCGCCCCGGCCCGACCGGTGGAGGCACCCGGGCCCGCCTGAGCCGGCTCAGGGCTTGTGGGTCTGGTAGTACCGGGCCGCGCCGGGATGCAGGGCGAGCGGAGTCGTGGTGATCGCCGACTGCGCGTTCAGCCGGGCGGCGGCCGGGTGGGCGCCGCTGAGTTCGTCGCGGCGCTGCATCAGCAGTCGGGTCACGTCGTAGACCAGCTGCTCCGGCAACGCCGTGGCCACCACCAGGTAGTTCGGCACCGCCACCGTCGTCACCGGCTCCGTGCCGTACGCCGAGGTGGGAATGTCCCGGCCGACGTACACCTCCCGGTACGACTTGCGCAGCGGCTCGACCCACTGGCCGAGGTCGACGAACTGGGCCGGGGTCTCGGCGGCGAAGTCCGCCACGGCCTTGACCGGCAGGCCGCCGGAGAAGAAGAAGGCGTCGATCTTGCCAGCCCGCAGTGCCGCCACCGAGTCGTCGATGCCGAGCCAGAGCGTCTCGGCCAGCCCGTCGTCCACCTCGGCCACCTCGAGCAGCCGGTTGGCGGTAACCGCCGTACCCGAGCCCGGCGCCCCGATCGCCACCCGGCGACCTCGCAGGTCCTGGAGCTGGCGGACCGGCCCCTGCTTCCGGGTGACCAGGTGCAGGAGGTCGTCGTAGACCCGGGCGATGGCGCTCATTCCGCCGGCCGGGGCGCCGACGGGCAGGATGTCGGCCTGGGTGAAGCCCAGCTCGGCCCGGCCACTGGAGACCAGCGACACGTTCTCCGCCGACGCGGCGGTGACCACCACGCTCGCGGTGACGTCGGGCAGTTCCCGGTTGAGGATGCTGGCCAGGGACTGACCGACCGCGTAGTAGACCGCCGTCGCGCTGCCGGTGGCGATCCGCAGCCTGGTCGGATTCGCCACCGGAGACGTGCAGGCGGTGATGATGGGCAGCGCGGTGGAAACCACGGCAACCGCGACGGCCAACGTGTGCAGCCGCCGCCCGGCCACTCCTCGGCCAGCGCGTCGGTGCGATCGTGCCCCGCCCACCCGACCACCACCCCGGCGAAGATCGACACTCAACGCAAATTTTGCTCAAGCCTTCAACCGATGTCTACCGCCTGACGGCTGATACAGCCACCGTTGAAGTAGTTGGTTGTCGCGACTACGGGGGGCGACAGAAAAATGATCTGGAGCACCGGGGCGTACGCATCGACGCGGCCGCCCGGCCGGCCGTCCGGCGGAACCAGCCTGCTGGACCGGGCCTCGCTGGCCGACGCCTTCGAGGCGGCGTGCCTGATCAGGTGCACCCGAGTGGAGAGCGTGCGGCAGCCGACCACCGTCCTGGCCGAGTTCAGCTCGGCGGCCGCCGCCGCTCGACTCGCCGAACTCCTGGCCCGACTCGGTACACCGGTCTTTCCGGAGCGGGTCACCGCCGGGGTCCGGCGCCGGTACGAACTGCACCGCCTGCACATCGCCCAGCCGGGCCAGCCCGCCGTGCTGACCGGCGGCTGGCGGCAGGGGCGTACCGCCCTGCTCGATCCGGCCGCCGTCGGTGCGTCCGCGCCCCGGCACGCCCGCCGGCAGGCCCTGGCCGCCGCCGCGTGGCGGGCCGCACTGCTGGCCGCCGGCCGGCACGTCCGGACCAACATCCTCGGCGTACGGCTCTGCGACACCGAACTGGCCGCCGTGCTGGTCCGGAGCGCCCAACTGCTCGGCTCGGCGGCCTCGGTCGCACCGCGCTCGGGTTGCCTGCTGGTGACCGTGCCCGGTGGCCCGGACAAGGAACGCATCCTGCGGCACAGCAGCCGGCCGGTACCGGTGCCCGCGAGCTGACGGCGCTCAGTCGGTCGGGTGCCGGTCAGTCGGGGTGCCGGTCGGTCGGGCGCCAGTCGGCCGCCGCCATGTCGACCCCGGTGCCGCGCAGCGGAGTTCCCTCGGCTGTCAACCGGGTGCGTGCCTCGTTCTCGTGCCCCGGCGGCAGCCGGCCCGCCGAGTTGACCACCCGGTACCAGGGCACCGCGGCACCGTGCCGGGCCATGATCGAACCGACCAGTCGGGCCGACGCCCGGCCGGACCGGTCGGCCAGGTGGTCGGCGATCCCGCCGTACGACATGACCCGCCCCGGTGGGATGCGCTCGACCAGCGCGAGCACCTCTTCGACGTACTCCTCGGGTGTCATGAGCTGCCACGATATGGGAGCCGCCGGCCGGCACCCAGGTCGAGGGGGGCGGCCGAGCAGAATGGGCGGGTGCGGGAAGCAGTCAACGCAGCACGCCGGATCGTGGTGAAGGTCGGTTCGTCGTCCCTCACCACGGCCGCCGGTGGGCTGGACACGGAACGGGTCGACGCGCTGGCCGACGTACTCGCCGGCTGGCTGGCCGGTGGGACGACCGGTGCCGGGCCGACGGAGGCCGCCCCGCCACCGGCCGGGTCCGGTCGTCGCCGGGCGGCCCCGGCGGACCGCCGCGAGCTGGTGCTGGTGTCGTCCGGAGCGATCGCCGCCGGCCTGGCCCCGCTCGGGCTCCCCCGCCGACCCCGTGACCTGGCCACCCAGCAGGCGGCGGCCAGCGTCGGGCAGGGCCTGCTGATCGGGCGCTACTCGGCCGGCCTCGCCCGGCACGGCCGTACGGTCGGCCAGGTGCTGCTGACCGTCGACGACGTCACCCGGCGGGCGCACTACCGCAACGCCTACCGCACGCTGCGGAAACTGCTCGACCTCGGTGCGGTGCCGATCGTCAACGAGAACGACACGGTGGCCACCGACGAGATCCGGTTCGGCGACAACGACCGGCTGGCCGCGCTGGTGGCCGCGCTGGTCCACGCCGACCTGCTGGTGCTGCTCTCCGACGTCGACGCGCTCTACACCGGTGATCCGGCCCGGCCCGGCACGGTACGGATCGAGGACGTCCACGACGAGCGGGACCTCGCCCACGTCGCCATCGGTCGGACCGGCCGGGCCGGGGTCGGCACCGGAGGCATGGTCACCAAGGTCGAGGCGGCCCGGATCGCGACCGGCTTCGGCATCCCGGTGGTGCTGACCTCCGCGTCGCTGGCTCCGGAGGCGCTCGCCGGTATGGAGGTCGGCACCTTCTTCCATCGGGTCCGGCAACGGCCGACCGCCCGGCTGTTCTGGCTCGCCCACGCCACCTCGCCCCGGGGTCGGCTGCACCTCGACCCGGGCGCGGTGGCGGCCGTGGTGGGCCGGCGGAAGTCCCTGCTACCCGCCGGGATCACCGCCGTGGACGGCACGTTCACCGCCGGGGACCCGGTCGACCTGGTGGACGCCGCCGGCGCCGCGGTGGCCCGGGGGCTGGTCAACTACGACGCCGTGGAGCTGCCCGGCCTGCTCGGCCGGTCCACCTCGGAACTCGCCGCCGCGCTCGGCCCGGCGTACGAGCGCGAGGTCGTGCACCGCGACGACCTGGTGCTCCTTGTCTGAGGAAGGGCCGGAGGAAGAGATGACGCACATCTCCAGCAGTCCGGAGTTCGAGGCGGAGATCATCCTCAGCCACCGGGCCTCGCCCCGCAACCTGCAACTGGCCGGCGAGATGGTTGCCGCGTACGCCGCGTTGAACATCTGGTACGTCGAGGAGTTGTTGTTGCGCAAGGTACCCGGGAAGGAAAGAGACGCGATAACCGACCCGATCGTGGCCCTGGGGGACGACTGTAGGCGGGCCTGGGTCCGGTACCGGGACGGGGACGACAACTGGTGGAGCGAGGCATGCCGGGAGTTCACGGCGGCTCAACAGCGATACATTGCCGCGATATGGAGCGTCCTGCCTCCGGAATACCGTCCCCATCCTCCCGCCCGGCCGGAAGAGTCCTGAACGGACGGGCGGGAGGGCGACACGACGGCGGTCAGGCCGTGGCCCGCTCCGCCGCGCCGATCCGGGGGAAGGGTTGGGTGGAGAAGACCACCTCCACCGTCACCTCGAAGTACTCCGCGATCCGCAGCGCCAGGTGCAGGCTGGGGTTGTACTCGCCCCGCTCCAGGTAGCCGATCGTCTGGTAGTGCACCCCGAGCGCGTCGGCGAGATCCCGGCGGGAGATTCCGCGCTCCGCGCGCAGCACCGCGATGCGGTTGTAGATCGCCTCGCTCATCAGGTGACCCTCTGCATCGCCTTCTCCTTGCGGGCGGCCACACTCGACCCGGACTCCCGGCGGGCCATCCGGCGCAACACGATCGGCGCCACCACCAGACCCACCACGGCCCAGGCGCCAAGTACGCCGAACGTCTCCAGCTGCCGCCACGAGCCGCCGAGTTCCACCGCCGCCATCTCGTCCGGCAGCAGCGCCGAGCGCATCCCCAGGCCGAGCCAGTAGACCGGGAACGCCTGGCCGATCCACTGCAACCAGACCGGGAAGGTGGTCAGTGGATAGAAGATCCCGGAGGTGGCGACCAGGCCCATGATAGGCAGCGTGATCACTCCGACGTTGCGCGGGTTGGCGAAGAGCGAGCCGAAGATCGCCCCGAGCGGCAGGCAGGCGACCAGCCCGAGTGCCAGTACCCAGAGCAGGGTCAGCCAGGCAGCGGGGCTGTCCAGCGCCAGCCCGTCGACCAGGAACACCCCCGAGAACAGCAGCACGGCGCTGCCGATCAGGCTCATGCCGGAGACCTGGACCACCTTGCCGACCAGGTAGCCGAGCATGCCGTTCGGGATCGCCTTGGCGCGTAGCAGGGTTCCGTCCTCGCGCTCGACGGTGAGCGTCATCATCATCGTCACCAGCGACCCGAACGCCAGCCCACCGCCGAGCACGCTGGGCAGCGTGCGTGCGCCGAGCGAGAATTCGGTGCCGGGCACCGTGGCGTCCCCCATGAAGAACATGACGGCCAGGAAGGCCAGGTTCGGGAAGAGGTAGTTCCACAGGTCCTGGACGCTGGTCAGGGACTGCCGCACCTCGATCCCGCCGCGCTGGACGCCCGACCGTACGGCCACCAGGGTCGGATTCACCGGTTCGCCTCCTCGAACTCGCGGAGCGCGGCGGCGCCCTGGCCGGACTCGAACTCGCGTACCAGCGCCATGTAGGTGTCCTCCAGAGTGGCCCGCCGGACCTCCAGGTCGGCGATGCGGTCGCCGTGCTGCTGGAACAACTCCCGGACGTAGCGGGTGGCGTCGGTGGTCGCGTGCACGAAACGCTGGCCGTCCTGGCTCCACTTCACCTCGGCCTCCGACGACATCCGCCGGGCCAGTTGGTCGGCCGACCCGTCGGCGATGATCGACCCGCCGGCCAGGATCAGGATCCGGTCGGCCAGTTTCTCGGCCTCGTCCAGGTCGTGGGTGGTCAGCAGGATCGTGGTCTGCTCCAGGTCGGCCAGGCGGTGCACCAGGTCGTGGAACTCGCGGCGGGCCTCCGGGTCGAACCCCGCCGTGGGCTCGTCGAGGAAGAGCAGTTCGGGTCGCCCGACGATGCCGATCGCGACGTCCAGGCGCCGTCGCTGCCCACCGGAGAGCTGGCCGACCCGCTTGTGCGCGTGCGGGGTCAGCCCCACCGCGTCCACCAGCTCGTCGACGTCCCAGGGCCGCCGGACCTGGTCGGTCGAGTACGGCGGGTAGTACGAGCCGAGGTGGGCGAGCAGTTCGCGTACCCGCCACTTGGCATGGTCCCGCCAGGACTGGAGCACGACGCCCAGCCGCGCCCGCCAGCGCTCGTCACCGTGGGCCGGGTCCACGCCCAGCACGGTCACCTCGCCGGCCGAGCGCATCCGGAAGCCCTCCAGGATCTCGATCGTCGTGGTCTTGCCCGCGCCGTTCGGACCCAGCAGCACCAGTACCTCGCCGGGACTGGCGGTGAAGGTCACCCCGGTCAGCACGTCCGTGCTGCCATATCGCATCCGCAGATCACGGACGTCCAACACGGGTCTTTCCACCAGCACCTCGGCCGGCTCAGGTGTTCGTCCAGGCTGCCCGACGATGGTCATAGAGCTACACCTCCCCGTCTAACTCCTACGCGAGAAGATAGTACATCTACTACATCCTGATCCAGCAAGAGATTACTTCGAGTCACTTCACGACGAAGATCCGGCCGGAAACGCGTCGCGGGGCAGCTCCAGTCCGGAGCTGCCCCGCGATCGAGCGGTGTGGTGCGTCGGCCAGATGAAACTCAGTAGGCGGGCAGGGACGGATCGATCTGCTTGATCCAGGAGAGCACCCCGCCCTGGACGTGCACCGCGTCCCGGAACCCGGCCGCCTTCACCGCGGCCAGCGCCTCGGCGGAGCGTACGCCCGACTTGCAGTGCAGCACGATCTGCTTGTCCTGCGGCAGCGTGGCCAGGGCCGCGCCGGAGAGGATGTCGCCCTTCGGGATCAGCGTGGCGCCGGGAATGCGGACGATCTCGTACTCGGCCGGCTCCCGGACGTCGACCAGGAAGATGTCCTTGCCGGCGTCCTGCCAGTCCTTCAGCTCCCGGGCGGTGATGGTCGCGTCCGCCACCGCCTCCTCCGCCTCCGGCGAGACCGCGCCGCAGAAGTCCTCGTAGTCCTCCAGCAGGTCGGTCACGGTCGGGTTCTCCCCGCACAGCGCACAGGCCGGATCCTTGCGGACCTTGATCTTCCGGTACGACATCTCCAGGGCGTCGTAGACCATCAGCCGGCCGACCAGCGGGTCACCGATCCCGGTGAGCAGCTTGATCGCCTCGGTGACCTGGATCGCGCCGATCGACGCGCAGAGCACCCCGAGCACTCCGCCCTCGGCGCAGGACGGCACCATCCCGGGCGGCGGCGGCTCCGGGTAGAGGCAGCGGTAGCAGGGACCGTGCTCGGCCCAGAACACCGACGCCTGCCCGTCGAAGCGGTAGATCGACCCCCAGACGTACGGCTTGCCGAGCAGCACCGCCGCGTCGTTGACCATGTACCGGGTGGCGAAGTTGTCCGTCCCGTCGACGATCAGGTCGTACTGGCTGAAGATCTCCTTGACGTTGTCCCGGTCCAGGGCGGTGTTGTGGATCTCCACGCTGACCAGCGGATTGATCTCCCGGATGGTCGCCGCCGCGGACTCGGCCTTCGGCCGGCCGACGTCCGACTGGCCGTGGATGATCTGCCGTTGCAGGTTGGACTCGTCGACGGTGTCGAAGTCGATGATGCCGAGCGTGCCGACTCCGGCCGCGGCCAGGTACATCAGCGCGGGCGAGCCGAGACCACCGGCCCCGACACAGAGCACCCGGGCATTCTTCAACCGCTTCTGCCCCTCGACCCCGACGTCCGGGATGATCAGGTGGCGCGAGTAGCGGCGGATCTCGTCAACGGTCAGCTCGGCGGCGGGTTCGACGAGCGGGGGCAGTGACACGGTGGACTCCCCGGTTCCGATCGTCGCTCAGCGGACGGCTGAGCGCATCGACAGTGGCATGTCGGGCCATTGTCGCTCCTCCGACCCGAAATCGACCATGAGGTGGAACACCTGCCCGAAATCCGGGAGCGGGAATAAGCCGACCGTCGGGAACGGGTCAGCGCGGATGGGCGGCGGGACCGAGCCGGTCGGCGGGAGCGGGCGGGCCGGCTACGGCACGACCGGGCCGGCGTACCGGCGCCCGTCGACGTACGGCCAGCCGTTCGGCGCGCAGCCCCGCAGGCCGTACGTCTGCTGCGCCATCACCGGCGCGGGTGCCCCGGTACGCGGGCAGGCCTGGTGATCCTCGCCGAGTTCGTGCCCGACCTCGTGGTTCAGCGCGAACGCCTGGTAGACCTCCAACGGCGCGCCGTACTCCGGCACCGCCGTCAGCCACCGGGCGACGTTCAGGACCACCTCGCCCGGCAGGCGGCACGAGCCGTACCGCTCGGTGTGCAGCCCGGCGGTCGCGCACATCCGTTCCGAACTGCCCGGGGTGGCGAGGAAGACGGTGAACTCCGCCTTGGCGGCCTTGCCGACCCGCTGGAACCGGAGCCGCTTCGAGGCCGTCCAGCCACGCGGATCACCGAGGACCGCGTCGACCGCACCGGCGAATCCGGCGACGTCCTGGCCGATGTCCTGCTCCACCGCGACGCGGTACCGGCGCAGGGCACCCGCACTGCCGAGCACCGGGCCCGCACCGGCGTACCCGAAGGTGCCCGGACCGGTGGTCGGATAACCGGCGTCCGGGTCGGTCTTCGGACCACCCCGGCCGGCCGTCGTGCCCGCCGCCCCGGCGACGACCCGGTCCCGGCCCGCCGCCGCCACCGTCGAATCCGGCCCGCCCGGACGGCCGTGCACCAACCCGACCGCGAGCAGGCCGGCGGTGACCGCGAACAGGGCGAGTGCGACGGTACGCCGCCGCCGCGCGCGGGCGACGGCGACGCGGTGCCGTTCACGCCGGCCGTGCGAGCGGGCCGACCCGGGCCGAGAACGGTCGCGGTCGTGATGGTTTGCCGGAATCGTCATGGCGGGACATAGACTGCCATATCGGCCGGTCGGGCAACAGCGCCACCGCACCGGTTCCGGCCGGCGCCCGGCTCACAGCGACGGGCCGGCGTACCGCTTCCCCCGCAGGTACGGCCACGGATTCGCCGAGCAGCCCCGGAGAAAGAGCGTCTGCTGCATCATCACCGGGGCGGCCCGGCCGGTACGCGGACACTGCTCGTGCCCGTGGCCCAACTCGTGTCCCACCTCGTGGTTGACCACGTAGGTCCGGTACGTCTCCAGCGGCACCTTCGCCGAGACGAAGTGCGGCACGGAGAGCCGCCAGCGGTCGAGATTGAGGATCACCCGTCCGGTGCCCCGGCAGGAGGTGTACGGCTTACCGCCGACCTGGATGTTCACCCCGGACTCGGCGCACATCCTGCGGGCCGTACCGGCGGTGGCGAGATAGATCGTGAAGTCGTGGCCGCCCCCGTTCGGCACCCGCTGCAACCGCAGCCGCCCGCTGCCGATCCAACTGCGCGGGTCGGCCAATGAGGCGTCCACCTTCGCGGCGAACTCCCCGATGTCCTCGTTGGCGCCCCGCTCCATCGCCACCCGGTAACGACGCAGGGTCCCGGCCCGGCCGAGCACCTCGCCCCGACCGGTCGCGTACGTGAACTTGCCCGACCCGCTCGCCGGCACCGGACCGCCGAGCCGCAGGACGGGCGGCGGCGGTACGACCGGCGTAGGGGTGGGCGTCGGCGTCGGGGCGGCGACGCTGGCCGGAGCCGTCAGGGACGCCGTCGGCACCGCCTCGGCGGCCGAGCGGTCGGCCGGCGGCACCAGCAACGCGACGACGGCGATCGCGGCGGCCACGCAGAGCAGGGCGACCGCGAGCAGGTGACCGGGCCGGGGACGCCGCCGGGAGCCCGGTCGACCCGAGGATGCCTCGCCGGGCGGTGGGACGGAATTGGGTGCCGATGGTTTGAGCCGAGGGTTGATCCGCACGTCTACTTAGTACGCCACGCCCATCGGTTTCGTTGCACGTTCGGCCGCACCGGACCGGCCCGGAACCGCCGCCGCGCTCGCCGAGCGGAGACATCTCCCAACTGGTGGCCGGCCCTATCCAGCAGCCGGGACACGGCCTTATCCAGCAGCCGGGACACGGCCCGTCTCGCGCAGCAGCGCGACCGCCGCCCGGGCGACCGTCCGGGGCACCTCCATCTGCGGAACGTGCCCCACGCCGTCCAGCACCAGCAGCCGGCTGTCCGGGATCAGTCGAGCCACCTGGGCCGGCACCCGGACGTCAACCAGCCGGTCCTGCGTACCGCCGATGACCAGGGTCGGCGCGGTGATCAGGCCGGCGATCCGCCACAGCGACCCGGCGCCGGGCAGGTACGCCCGGACGAAACTGCCGACCAGCCCACGCAGCGTACGCAGGTACGCCGCCGCATAGTGCTCGGCGGTGTACCGGATCCGGATCTCGTCGATCGCCTCCTGGCGCCGCTGGTCACAGATCCGCCCCGTGTCGGCCACGCAGGCCTCCATCACCTGACGGGCCATCTCCTCCGGCGGCAACTGGGTCAGCCAGCGCGAGGCGAACCGTTCCGCCCCGGGCACCGCCAGCAGCGGCACCATCCGACCCTGCAACGAACGCCGGGGATCGAGGAACGGCATCGCCGGCGAGATCAGGGTGAGCGTGCGTACGAGATCGGGCCGCAGGCCGGCGACCCGTACCGAGATGGCGCCGCCGAGCGAGTTCCCGAACAGGTGCACCGGACCTCGACCGGAGTGCTCGATGTACCGGACGACCCGGTCGGCGAAGGCGGGAATGGTGTACCGGCGACCCGGCTCACTCCGGCCGAACCCGGGCAGGTCGATGGCCTGGCCGTCCAGGCGGTCGGCGAGCAGGCCGGCCAGGTCTGTCCAGTTCTGCGCCGAGCCGCCCAGCCCGTGCACGTAGAGCGCCGGCTCGGCGTCGGCCCGGGTCGCCGGGGTGTCCCGGACGTACGTGACGGAGCCGTCGATCCGTACGGCCCGGCCGGGCCACGGCGGCGGCACCTCGTCCCGGGCGATCGACTCGTCCGCCTCCAACAGCGCACGCTTCATGGACCAAGTGTGCCGGGATCACGGTGATCCTGTGGCCCGCCCGGGCCAAGCTCCGGCCGGAACGACACCGGGCGGAGACACCGCGTGCGCGTCTCCTCCCGGGTTGTCACGATTGCGCCGCCGGTTTCCCGGTTCCCGCCGCCCCGCTCAGGTGAGCAACGCCTCAAGCCGACGGTTCACCGCGGCCAGGGTGGCGCGGACCACCGCCTGACGCGGATCACCGGCGACCAGCGCCGATCCGGCGAGCTGCTCGACCCAGCCGTCGCAGACCAGCAGGACCACCACGGTGGCCACCTCGCAACTGCCGAACGGTACGACCGCGGCGTGCTCCACGAAGCAGCGACCCCGTTCGGTCACCCGGGTCGAGGCGCTGAGCAGTTCGTCGATCGCCGCCGCCGCCGCGACCGCGCAGAGGCGCAGGACGTACCCGTCGACCGCCGGACCGGTGGCCAGCCCGGTCGCCGGATGTTTCCCGGCGGCGAGCCGCACCTCGACGGTGGCGTCCAGCCCGAACGTGCTCACCTGCACGTGGTCGATGATCACGCGGGGCCCCGGCGGTGCTCCGGGGTTGAGCGGCCGGGAGGGCGCCGTTTCGGTCGACGTCACCTGACTGCCGGAGTACGAGGTGCCGGCCGTGCTCGGGCTGACTCCGGTCGTACCGGCCGACGCCCTCTGCAGGGTCTCCGTCTGCCCCGCGGGCTGGTCCTCGACGGCGGCCCGGCCCCGATGGCTCGGTGCCTGTCGGCGTCGACGGGGCTCCTCGGTCGACGGCTCGGCCTGGGTGGCCGGCGCCGCCGCGCGGGGCTCGGCCGGGGACTGCCGGGCCGGTCCTGGCGGGTAGGGGGCGGTGGTGGCACCGGGCGGCGCACCGAAGCCGGACGGGCTCGCGGCGGCCGGGCCGGGCAGATTCTGTGGTGCGGCAGCCAGCCCCATCCGCTCCTGGAGCAGCCGCGCCACCTGGCGGCTCACCTCGGCCGGGTCGGCACCGTCGGAGAGGTCCAGCCGGAGGCTGTGTGCCCCGGCCGGCGTGGTACGCAGCGAGGCGTCCCGCACCCCGGCAACGCCCCGGACCGCGGCGAGGATCGCGTTGACGTCGAAACCGTCCGGTCGCTCGTGCAGTTGTGCCGCTCCATCCTCCCGACGCAGGTGGGTTGCGATTCGGGCGAGTTCCGGCGTCTCGGCGGGCGGCTCCGCGGCGGGCGGCTCCGGCACGGTGGGTACGTCCGGCTCGGCGGGTACCCGTTGCGGCAGCACGTCCAGGCTGGAATCCGCCGGCCGGGACGCGGGTTCGGCCGGTGTCGGCTCCGGATACCGGTACGCCTGTCCCGGATGGCTCGGTGCCGTCGGCAACGCCAGGGCTTCCCGGCGAGGTGGATATCCGGCCGGCTGGCCGGGGTGCGGGTAGCCCGACGACTCCGGTGTGGGCGAGGGCCGGACGGGGCCCGGCCCGGCCGGGTACCCCGACGAGTCCGCACCCGGCGGAAGCCCGGCACCGCCGAGCCCGGACGGATAGTTGGCCGGATCCGCACCCGGCCCAGCGGGTCCCATCCCGGCCGGCCTCGACGAATAGCCCGGCAGTTCGGCCGCCGGCCCGTGCCCGGCACCGCCATGCGCCGACGGATACCCCGACGACTCCGCACCCGACGACATCCCAGCACCACCGTGCGCCGACGGATACCCCGACGACTCCGCGGCCGGTGGCGAGGGCGCCAGCCCGGTCGGCCCCGATGGATAGCCCGACGGCTCCCGGGCAGGCGGAAGCCCGGCTCCGGGCGACCCGGGCGGATAACTCGCCGGTTCGACATTCGGCCCGGCGGCGACGAGTCCGCCCGGCCCGGGCAGATAACCCGGCGACGACGGGCCCGGCGCGGCGGAGAGCCCGCCGGGGCCGGGCAGGTAGCCGGCCGACTCCGCACCCGACTGGCCGGACAGCGTGCCCGGCCCCGGTAGGTAGCGCGGCGAATCCGGAGCTGGCGCGGGTGTCAGGGTGGCCGGCCCGGCCGGGCCGCCGAAGTCGTTCGTCCCGGCCCGGTAGGCGGGCGCCTCGGGGGGTACGGGCACGCCTCGGGCGACCGCCGGATCCTGCGGATAGCCGGGTCCGGTCAGCGGCTGGGGGTAGCCGTCCTGGTACCCGGACGCCGTGGCGGCCTGCGGTGGCTGCTCGGAGGCCCGCTGCGCCGCCTGGTCGAACGCCCGCTGCGACGCCTGGTCGGACCAACTCGTCGACGACCAGTGCTCGCGCTCCCGGGGCACCTCCGCGTCCCGACCCTGCTCGGCCGTGGGGGCGGACTCGGCGGGGTGGAAACTCTCCCCGTCCCGAGGGCCCTGCTGCTCGGCGGCGGGAGCGCCCGAGGCCCACGGCGGGGCCCAGCCGGGCGACCAGGCGCCGGCATTCGCACTGTGGGCATCGGCGGGGGCGGTCGGCGGTGCCGCCCGCTCGTCCTGCTCGGCCGCGCGCCAGCCTCGTCCGGGCGACCCGCCCTGGTCAGCGCCGGGAACGTGGTTCGGTACCTGTTCGGGCTGGCGGGGAACCGCCGGCATCAGCGCGGTCCGCTCGGTCGCCGGCCGGTCGTAGTGGGGCCGCTCGAAATCCGCCGGGACCAGATACTCCGACGCCGGGCCGGCCGGGGCGGCGGCCGGCGGACCCGATACCGCTGCCGGCGGACCGGACACCGCTGCCGGGGGTGGACCGGACATCGCCGCCGGGGGTGCCGAGAAGCTGGCCGGTGGCCCGGAGGTGGGGGCCGGCGGCGGCGAGAAGCTGGCCGGCGGTGCGGACACCGCTGCCGGCGGTGCCGAGAAGCTCGCCGGTGGCCCGGAGGTGGGTGCCGGTTGGCCCGGCTGACCCGACTCTCGCCACGGCGGCGGTTGAGCGACCTGCCCGGCGCCATGCTCCTGGTGTCTGAAGTCCCCGAAGTCCCCGAAGGCGTGTCGCGCCGGTCCGGCCGGATCCACCTCGTCGAAGTGGGGCTGCGACAGCGGATGCCCGGAATAGTCCGTTCCCACACCGCTGGCCGGGTCCGGCCCGACGGCACGCCGCTCGGACGGCTCGGCGACCTCTGCCTCGTACGGGTAGACCGCCTCGCCCTGCACCGTCCGCCCGGCCCACCCGCGTTCGGCCTCCTGCGCCTCGCCCAGATGTACGCCGTTGACCGGCTGCCGGAGTTCGCGGATCGGAATGCCGGGCGATGCCGGTAACGGCCGGGGCACGTAGTGCGGGGAACGGTCACCCCAACCGTGTGTCACCACCGGCTCGGCCGGCTGATGCCACTGCCGCCCGTTCGGATCGACGCCGCTCTCCGCACCGGACCAGCCCGCGTCGGCCGCCCAGCCATTGGCCGAGCGGGCCGGGTCACCCTGCGGACCTGCCCCGTTACCGTGCTCTCCCGGTGTGGGGGCTCCGGGTTGCCCTGTTTCGTCCACCGTGCGCTCCTTGGTCGCCCCCGCTGAGGCTACCGTGTGGTGGCAGTGCCGATAAGTTACAGCGGCGGGCTAATTCGGCAGTCAAGGGATGTACCCCGCCCGGTTCGTCAAGAAGGTCGACGGCGTGCGACGTGAAGCGGAGGTGACCATGACCCAGGTGGGAAACGGCGCACAGACAGCCGGCCGGCCAACTCGTCTGCCGCGCTCGGCACGGCGTAAACAGCTGCTCGCGGCGGCCCAGGAGGTGTTCGTCGCCCAGGGGTACCACTCGGCCGCGATGGATGACATCGCCGAGCGGGCCGGGGTCTCCAAGCCCGTCCTCTACCAGCACTTTCCTGGCAAGTTGGAGCTCTACCTGGCGTTGCTGGACACCCACTGCGACGCGATCGTGGCGAAGGTCCGGGAAGCCATGGCGGCGACCAGCGACAACAAGGAACGGGTCAGCGGGGCGGTTCGGGCCTACTTCGACTTCGTCGACCACGAGAGCGGGGCGTTCCGGCTGGTCTTCGAGTCGGACCTGCGCAACGAGCCGGCCGTACGCGAGCGGGTCGAACGGGTGGAGCAGGGCTGCATCGCGGCGATCACCGACACCATCATCTCGGACACCGGGGTGAGCCGGTCGCGTGCCGAACTCCTCGCCTCCGGACTGGTCGGGGCGGCCGAGACGGCGGCCCAGTTCTGGTTGGCCGGCGGGCGGAAGGTGCCGAAGGCCGAGGCGGAGGCCCTGCTCACCGGCCTGTCCTGGCGCGGAATCGCGAGCTTTCCGTTGCAGGGCGAGTCGGCCTGACAGTTGCCCCCACCAATCGGATAGCCTTGCCGACGGCGGATCTTTCGCCCCGAATGAGGAGGCCCCGTGGAGGTCAAGATCGGCGTGCAGTACGCGCCGCGCGAGCTGGTCCTGGAGAGCGCGCAGACGCCGGCCGAGATCGAGCAGATCGTGACGGACGCCCTCACCAACAACGGCACGCTGTCGCTGACGGACGAGAAGGGCCGACGGGTCATCGTGCCCGTCGACAAGGTGGCGTACGTCGAGATCGCCGAGGCGTCGCCCCGGGCGGTCGGGTTCGTCTCCCGCTGATTCCGTCCCGCCCCGGCGGGTTTGGTGCCGAAGGTCAGTTGTTCAGCCCCACCGCGGACATCCGGATGGTGTGCGCGGCGGTGATCCGCTTGAACAGACCCTGCGCTCCGGCCTGATCGTCGAAACCGCTGGCGATCAGGGCGGTCAGCGTTCTCCGCTCACCGGCCATCCGACCGGCCTGGGACAATCCCTCCCCGACGAGTCGGCGGGCCCACATCGAGAGTCGGTTCGCGACCTTCGGGTCGGCCGCGATCGCCAGCCGGATCTCCTGGCCGGCGAACTCGTCGTACCGGGAGTCGTGCAGCACGTCGAGCACGAGCTGCCGGTCGGGTTCGGCGAGGAAGGCCGCCATCTCCCGGACGAAGTCGTCCGCGATGCCCTCGCCGACGTACGCCTTGGTCAGCGCCTCCAGCCAGTCCTTGGGCTCGGTCGAGTCGTGGTACGACTGCAACGCCGGCACGAACGGGGACATCGCCTCGCCGGGCGCCACCCCGAGTTCGGTGAGCCGATCGGCGAGCCGCCGGTAGTTGGTGATCTCCACGGCCGCCATCTCGCTCAGTACGGCACGTCGAGCCAGGTCAGGCGCCAATCGGGCGTCTGCGGCCATCCGGTCGAAGGCGACCAGTTCGCCGTACGCGACCAGGCCGAGCAGGTCGACGACGGCGGCCGAAGCCGTCGGATCGACGACATCGACACCGGGGACATCTGCGACAACGGCGACATCTTCGGCGACAACCGGTACAGCCGGAACAGCCGGCTCGGATGCGGCGGATGTGCTGGGGGTGGGGTCTGCGGGGGCGGACACGCCCGCAGGTTACCGCCCGGCGCCCCCGGCCGGGCCCCTACCGCCAGGAGCCGGACGGATTCCGTACGCGGCGCCGCCGAGGCGGCGTACCGGACATCCGGGACGAGGCAGCAGCCGTCGACGGGGTGTAACGGACGTCACATCGAAATACCCCGGGCGGAGCCGTAGCTGACCGACCGGAGGCGACATTTACCCGGCTCAGGTAGCATGGATCAGTTGCCGCAGGCGGCAGAGATCCACGGGTCCTGTCGGTTCCCGCAAATTCTGCTCCGCGGCGCGCGTGCGGCCCGGTCTTTTCTCGGCGGTTTGAGCCGTCAACCGTGTGGCCCGCGCCATACCGACATCGCGCCCTTCGGACGAACGGGGCGCACCACGAGAGGGCACCCCCACAACCACATGAGCGATCACATCGAAGAAATCATGGCTGGTGAGGCGCTGGCCGCCGACGCACCGGTCCGCCCCGAGGCTCCCACGTTCGCGGAGCTCGGAGCGCGCGAGGAAACCGTCGCCGCACTCGCTGCGGTCGGCATCACCCGGGCCTTCGCCATCCAGGAGTACGCGCTGCCGATCGGGCTGCGCGGCACCGACCTGATCGGCCAGGCACCCACCGGTACCGGAAAGACCCTGGGCTTCGGCGTACCGCTGCTGGACCGGGTCTTCGCGCCCGGCGAGGGCAGCGACGGCCTGCCCCAGGCACTTGTCGTCGTACCAACCCGTGAGCTGGGGTTGCAGGTCGCGAAGGATCTCGCCGCGGCCGGCAAGACCCGGAACGTACGGGTACTGCCGATCTACGGCGGTGTGGCGTACGAGCCGCAGGTCGACGCGCTCCGCAAGGGCGTCGAGATCCTGGTCGGTACGCCCGGCCGGTTGCTGGACCTGGCCAAGCAGAAGCACCTCCGACTGGACCGGGTGCACGCACTCGTCCTCGACGAGGCGGACCGGATGCTCGACCTGGGCTTCCTCGACGACGTCGAGAAGATCCTGGCGATGTTGCCGGAGGACCGGCAGACGATGCTCTTCTCGGCCACCATGCCGGATCCCATCGTCGCGCTCTCCCGCCGATTCCTCCGCCAGCCGGTGACGATCCACGCGGGGCACACCGCCGAGACCGGACCGTCCCCGCAGACCGAGCAGCTGGTCTACCGCACCCACTCGATGAACAAGATCGAGATCGTCGCCCGGATCATGCAGGCGCGGGGACGTGGCCTGACCATGATCTTCACCCGTACCAAGCGGGCCGCCGACCGGGTCGCCGAGGACCTCGACTTCCGTGGGTTCGCGGTCGCGGCCGTACACGGTGACCTGGGCCAGGGTGCCCGGGAGCGGGCGCTGCGCGCGTTCCGGGCCGGGAAGATCGACGTACTGGTCGCCACCGACGTGGCGGCACGCGGGCTCGACGTCACCGGTGTCACCCACGTCATCAACTACGACTGTCCCGAGGACCAGGACACCTACACGCACCGGATCGGCCGTACCGGTCGGGCCGGCGCGACCGGTGTCGCGGTGACCTTCGTCGACTGGGACGACATGCCCCGTTGGCGGATCATCGACAAGACCCTCGGGCTGGAGATGCCGGAACCGCAGGAGACGTACCACACCTCGGCGCATCTCTACACCGACCTCGACATCCCGACCGACGTGGCCGGCACGCTGCCGTCCGCCGAGCGGACCCGGGCCGGGCTCTCCGCCGAGGTCGAGGAGGACCTCGGTGGCGGCCGGTCCAGGGGTACGACCGCTCGTCGCGGCCCGGGTCGCGGCGACGGTGCGGGACGTTCCCGTGACCGGCGTGGCAGCACCAGCCGCAGCACCAGCCCGGCCGAGCCGGTCGTCGGACCGGCGGCCGAGGTCACCGGCTCGGACGAGCCGCGACGGCGGCAGCGCCGACGGCGGCGGGCCGGCGAGGTCGTCGCCGAGACGGCTGGCACGCCGGAGACCGTGGAGGCCGGAGTCGGCCGCGCGGCCGAGACCGCCGAGGGCACGGCCGTCGGCACGCCGACGGTGGTCGACGGCGACGCCGCCGGCAAGCCGCGTCGGCGCCGACGGCGGCGGCGGGGCTCCGGTTCCGCCGGCGAGCAGTCGACCGACAGCTGAGTTCAACCCCGCCGAGTGCGGTGGTCGGGTTCCGACCCGGCCACCGGTACCCGCCGGGGCCGCCCCGGCAGCGGACACCTCGGCTGCCCGGGACGGCCGGGCGACCAGGCCGGGAACACCGGCGGAGAATGGAAAGATGCCGCAACTTCTCGACGTGGCGCTCGCCGAAGTACGGGCGCTGCTGCTCGACCCCGGACTGACCCGCGCCGTCGCCGCCGGGCGACGACGCGGAGAACTTCCCACCGTGGTACGCGCCGAACTCCGCCCGGTGGCCCTCAAATCCGGCTCCCGGTTGCAGATCGTCACCGATGACGGCGCACGGCCGTACACCCGGAACGTCGAGCCCGGTCCCGAGGCGCACGCCGCGGTGGACGCGCTGCTGGCCGAGCCGTTCGGCAACTGGCACGTCGAGACGGCGACGGCGACCCTGCAACTCCGGGTGACCAAGCGGGGCGAGGCACAGGTGCACCGCGCCGCCGCACAGCGCGGAACGGGTCCGGTCGGTTCGCACGACCGCGCCAAGGAGCACCTCCTCGATCCCGGTGACCCGCTGTTCGGCGCGATCGGCGGCAGCGCCGCCAAACGACGCCAGGTCGACGCGTTCCTACGCGCCCTGGCGGCGACCCTGCCCGACGACCTGACCGGGCCGTTGCGGGTGGTCGACCTCGGCTGCGGCAACGCGTACCTGACCTTCGCGGCGTACCGCTACCTGGCCGGTCGGGGCATCGACGTCGAACTGGTCGGCGTGGACGTACGCGAGGACCAGCGCCAGCGCAACACCGCGCTCGCCCGCGAACTCGGCTGCGACGACCAGGTCCGGTTCGTGGCCGGCACGATTCTGGACGCGGTGGTGGAACCGGCGCCCGATCTCGTACTGGCCCTGCACGCCTGCGACACCGCGACCGACGAGGCGCTGGCCCGGGCGGTGGGCTGGCGGGCCCGATGGGTGCTGGCCGCCCCGTGCTGCCACCACGACCTCGCCGCGCAACTGCGGACCAGTCCGGCCCCGGGGCCGTACGATCCGCTGGTCCGGCAGGGCATCCTGCGGGAACGCTTCGCCGACGTACTCACCGATGCGCTCCGGGCGGCGCTGCTGCGACTGCACGGCTACCGGGTCGAGGTGGTCGAATTCGTCGACTCCCAGCACACCCCACGCAACCTGCTGCTCCGGGCCCGGCACACCGGAGCCGAACCGACCGACCAGCAACGGGACGAGTACCGCGCGCTGATCGGTGACTGGCAGCTCACTCCCCGGCTCCAGACCCTGCTCGACCGGCCGCCGCTGGCCGGATAGGCCCCGATCGGGAACTGGCTCCGGCGGCGTCGCCGGCTGCGGGACCGTTGCCGATATCGGCGTGATCAGCCGGTGACCGGATGCGATATCTGGCCGAGGGTACCGGTGGGTCGGTCGGTCAGTCGGATTTCCCCACCACCCTCGCGGACTAGTCTCAAAACGACCACCCGAGGTCTGGCGAAAGGGATCTCCGCTGAGCATCGGTGCTGCACAGGACTCGCCGCAGGCAGCCTTCGCCCGCTTCGTACGGCGAGCCATCGACGACGCGAAGAGCGAGCACGGCTGGACGGTCAGCGACGTGGCCGCCCAGACCGGGGTCGGCCGCTCGACCGTCTTCCGCTGGCTCGCCGGCGACTGGCAGGACTATCCGGAGCTGGCCAAGGTACGCGGATTCTGTTCCGCCCTCGACGTGCCGGTCGGTGCGGCGTTCCGGGCGCTCGGGCTGCCCGACGGTGAACCGGCCAGCCTCGCCCGGAAGGACCGGGTCGATCCGCCGGTGGACGCCGACCTACGGGTGATCATGGCCCGGCTCACCGACCCCGCCGTGGCGCCCGAGGAGAAGAAGCTGATCCGCGACATGCTCCGCTACCTGGCCCATCGCCAGGTCCGGCGAGCCGGATAAGCCTGCTCCGTCGGCGAGCCGGATAAGCCCGCTCAGCCGGCGAGCCGGATAGCACGGGTCACCCGGGTCAGGGGACGGTCAGGGTGAACTCGGCGGTGTGCACCGTTCCGGCCACCTGGAAGTCGAAGTACAGCCGATAGCGGCCGGGGCTCGGCGCGGCCAGCCAGAACTTCACCGCCCCGCCCGCCAGTTCGGTCTCCGGATGGACGTGGACGTAGCCCAGGTCACCCTCGCGCAGCGCCACCAGGTGCCCGTACGCGCCGAGGTAGGGCTCCAGGGCGGAAACAGGGTTGCCGCCGGAGAAGACCCGGAACAGCAGCGGCTGGGTGGCACCGACCTGCGGAGTGCCCTCGTAGGTGACGGTGAACCCGTCGACCGTGGCCTCCCGGGCCGCCGGAGGAAGCGGCTGCGGGGCGTACGCGCCGGTGGCCACCAGGTCGACGCCGAGGGTCACCGGCACCTGTCCCGCCGCGTCGTCGAGAACGGTGAAGTCGGCGTACGCCCGCCAGACGCCCGGAGTCGGCAGGGTGAGCGGCACGCTCCAGGTCCCGTCCGGTGCCATCGTCGGATGCAGATGCTGGTAGCCGGTGAGGTCCCGACGGACCACGATCATGTGCAGCGGCTTCTCGTGCACCACGGCGAACCCGGTGGCCACCCGCCGGTCCGCCCCGCGCACCTGGAACCGGAAGTCCTGTCCCCGACCGGCGGTCAGGGACGTACCCGTCGGCACCAGTGTGTACCCGGCGGCGCTCACCGCCAGGCCGCCCACGTCACCCGCGCTGGCACCACCGGGTCCGGGGCTGGCGGCGCCGGCCGGATGCTCGTGCGGCCCCATTCCCGGTGGGTGGCTGTGCCCGTCGTCGGTGCCGCTCGGCAGCGGGCCGGTGCCGGGTGTCGCCGCCGTTCCGGTGTCCAGCCGGCCGAGGCCGAAGCCGGCGAGCAGGGCCAGGACCAGGCCGCCCAGGGTGAGGGCGAGTCGGACGGTACCCCGGTCCGGTACGGCGGACACGGCCTCCGCTGGCTCCTCCTGGGTCACGCCGGGCAGGTTACCCCCTGGTCAGGTACGGCCGCATTTCCGGTCACCGACCGTGCCCAACCGACGGTTCCGATTACGGTACGCAACCGGACAGATTCCCTCGGCAGGGCGTGGCCTGGATCGGGCCCCGATCGTTGAAAGGGTCGTGCCGACCACCGCATGGCCACGTCGCGCCACCGCCCTCGCCGCCGGGATGACCGTGGCGTTGGCCCTCACCCCGACCCCGGGCCGGGGAGCACCGGTCGCCGATCCGATCGAGCAGCAGCTCAGCGTGATGGCGGAGCAGTTGGAAATCGTGATCGAGCAGTACAACGACCTGCGCGAAGAGCTTCGGGAGACCAGGGCGAGCAGCGCGGCGATCCACGCCGAGATGGGGCCGCTGGAGCGCTCGATCGAGGCGCATCGGACCGAGGTCAGCCTGTTGGCGGCGCACGCCTACCGGACCGGCGACGCCCGTTCGCTGGGCGTCGTGGGTACGCTGCTCAGCGCCGCGACACCGGACAACCTGGTGGACCCGCTGATCCTGCTGGACCGGCTCAGTCGGACGCAGCACCGCGTCATCACCCGGTTGACCGAGTCCCACGCACGGCTGGCCGCGGCCCGGCGTACCGCCGAGGCGCTGGCCGCCCGGCAGCGTGGCCAGGAGCGGCAGCTCGCCGCCCGCAAGCTCGCGATCGAGACCGACCTGGCCCGGCTCTCCCACCTGCCCGACCCCTCGGCGGGTATGCCGGTCGAGGCCGCACCCCGGCTGCCCGACCCGGTTCCCGGAGCCGCCGGAAAGGCGGTGCGGTTCGCGTACGCCCAGCTCGGCAAGGGGTACCGGTGGGGCGGGTCCGGCCCCGACGGGTACGACTGCTCCGGCCTGACCTCGGCCGCCTGGGCCGCTGCCGGCGTACGGCTGCCGCACAACGCCGCCCGGCAGTGGAGAGTCGTCACCCAGGTCAGCCGGGCCGCGCGGCAGGCTGGCGATCTGGTCTTCTACTACCGCGACCTGCACCACGTGGCGATCTACATCGGCGGGGGCAAGATCATCCACGCTCCCCGTACCGGCACCCGGATCCGGATCGACCGGGTCGACTACCAGCCGATCCGCGGCTACGGCCGACCCGGCTGACCCGGGCAACCACGGCCAGTCAGCCCGCCACCGCGAGCGCCAACGGCAGTACGCCCGGTGCGCCCGCCTGACGCAGCAGCCGGGCGACCATCGTCATCGTCCAGCCCGAGTCGACCAGATCGTCGACCAGCAGCACCGGACCGGTCAGCCCGGCGAGGGTCTCCGCCAGCGACTCCGGCACCTCGAAGGCGCCGTGCAGTGCGCGTACCCGCTGGGCGCTGTTGCCGCGCGGACCCGGGCCGGCCGACTCCCCGGTCCGGGCCGGCACCTCGCCGAGCAACGGCAGCCGGCCGACCTCGGCGATCCGTTCGGCGAGCCCACCCACCAGCCGGGCCCGGCGGCGCGAGCCGACGGCGACCACCCCGACCGGTCGGGCCGGCCAGGGATCGTCGCCGTGCGCCCAGGCCTTCAGCACCTCGATCACGGCCCCCGCCACGTCGTCCGGCAGGGCCGCGTCCGAGGCGTCCGGGCCGGTCAGGGCGCGCAGCCGGCCACCCCAACCGAGATCGGACAGCCGTCCGACGGCCCGCCCCGGGTACGCCTGCTCGCCGGGGCCGATCTTGCCGCGCAGCGGTACGCCGACCGCCTCCAGCCCGGTCGGCCAAAGCTTCTTCGGGGTGACCTCCACGCCGGGGCGGCCGAGGAACGCCTGCGCCGCCGCGAGTGCCGGCGCCGACACCTCGGACCCGAACCGGGGCTCGGCGCAACGGTCACAGCGCCCGCAGGCGGTGGCCGCCGGATCGTCCAGGCAGCGGCGGAGGAACTCCATCCGGCAGCCGTCCGTCGCGGCGTACTCCCGCATGGCCTGCTGCTCGGTGGTACGCGCCTGCGCCACCCGGTGCAACCGGGCCGCGTCGTACTGCCACGGCTCGCCCGTGGCCAGCCACCCGCCCCGGACCCGGCGTACCGCGCCGTCGACGTCGAGCACCTTGAGCATCAGCTCCAGCCGGGCCCGGCGCAGGTCGACGATGGGTTCGAGGGCCTGGGTGGAGAGCGGACGGTCCGGCCGCAGGGCGCCGAGCACCGCCCGCACCTGCTCCTCCGGTGGAAAGGCCAGCGAGGCGAAGTACCGCCAGATCGCCTGGTCCTCCTGGCCGGGCAGCAGCAGCACCTCGGCCTCGCCGACGGCCCGGCCGGCCCGCCCGACCTGCTGGTAGTAGGCGATCGGCGACGGCGGGGCGCCCAGGTGCACCACGAACCCGAGGTCAGGCTTGTCGAACCCCATGCCCAGCGCCGAGGTCGCCACCAGGGCCTTCAGCTTGTTGTCCAGCAGATCCTGCTCGGCCGCGCGGCGGTCCGCGTCGTCGACCTGACCGGTGTACGACGCGACCGGGTACCCCCGCCCGCGCAGGAACTCGGCGGTCTCGGCGGCTGCCGCGACGGTCAGGGTGTAGATGATCCCGGATCCGGGGAGCCGGTCGAGGTGGTCGGCGAGCCAGCCGAGCCGGTACGCCGGACTCGGCAGTTCGAGTACGGCCAGCCGCAGCGACTCCCGGTCCAGTGGCCCACGCAGCACCAGCGCGTCGCCGAGTTGCTCCGCCACGTCGTCGGTGACCCGGCTGTTGGCGGTGGCGGTCGTGGCCAGCACCGGCGTGCCGGCCGGCAACCCGGCCAGGAAGGTGCGCAGCCGGCGGTAGTCCGGCCGGAAGTCGTGCCCCCAGTCGGAGACGCAGTGCGCCTCGTCCACCACCAGCAGCCCGGTGGTGGCCGCCAGCCGGGGCAGCACCCCGTCCCGGAAGTCGGGGTTGTTGAGCCGCTCGGGACTGATCAGCAGTACGTCGACGGCCCCGGTCCCGATCTCCGTGGCGATCTCGTCCCACTCGTCCGAGTTCGCGGAGTTGATGGTGCGGGCCCGAATGCCGGCCCGGGCGGCCGCCTCGACCTGGTTGCGCATCAGCGCGAGCAGCGGCGAGACGATCACCGTCGGACCGGCGACCGTGGCCCGCTCTGTGACGCCGCTCCCCGCCTCCCGCAGCAGCGCGGTCGCGACGAAGTAGACCGCCGACTTTCCCCAGCCCGTGCGCTGTACGCAGAGCACCCGGCGCTGGTCGACCACCAGCGCCTCGATCGCCCGCCACTGGTCCTCCCGGAGCCGGGCGTGCTCGCCGGCCAGCCGGCGCAGCACCGCCTCGGCCCGCTCCCGCACCAGCGCCCGATCCCCGTCCGCCATCCGGTCCCCGCCTCCGCCCAGGCCTACGCCTTGATCGTCATCCGTCGCCCGGCCGGCGCTGATCGTCGGGTCGTCGTCCACCCGGCATTTCTACCAGCGACCACCGACCTGGCGGAGCGTACGGCGCGGCGGCGACGCCGGCCCGGCGTGGCGGCGGTCACCGGCGCCGGTCGGGTCGCCGGCCGGGTCGCCGGTCAGGTCGCCGGTCGGGGCCAGACCCGATCTTTCCGGCCGACCCTTGTCCGCCGCCGCGACACTATGGTCATCTGTGTGCCACGCACAGCGACCGGCGGAGGTGCGTATGCGGGGACTGGCCGCGCAGAACCAGCCGACCTCGGGTCGGGAGCGCCTGCCGTCCGGCGGGTCGGAATTCCTCGGCCTGCTGGCCCGGCTGCTGCGTCGGCCCCGGCGCGGAGACCGCCGGCTACCGCTGATCTGGCTGGTCCGGGCGGACGGTGCCCCGGACCTGATCGCACTGCTGCGCCGGGTGCTGGGGCGGGGCCAGCGGCGTCGGATCCCGCACGCCGCGCTCGACCTGGCGGCCCCATCCGGCGGGGACATCGACACGCTGCTGCGGGACCTGCACCGGCAACTCTCGGTGGAGGCGTTCGGCGGCGAACGCCTGCGGTTCCGGCACTACCCGCTCGCCGACTGGCTGCTGCACCAGAGCGTCGTGGACGCGGCCGAGGCGGGCGACGACCGACGACCGGCCCTGGCCCGACAGCTCCGGGACCGGCGCGGGCCACGGCCGGCCGCCGACCCCGCCGGGGGCGCGAGCGGCGACCCCGACCTGGTCTCCACCGCGTACCAGTTCGTGTTCTGGCTGGTCCGACGGGCGATTCCCAGCGTCGTCTTCCGGGTCGCGATCTCCGGTCGGGTACCGCTGCTCGGGCCGCACTACCGGTGGTTCATGCGCCAGCAGTACCTCGCCCCCCGGCAGTCGGTGACCTTCCTCGGCTTCGCCGAGCGGCTCACCGCCGGCTGGCGGGACGGGGAGCAACCGGACCAGGTGAACAAGCTGCTGGTCCACGCGTTCCTGGAGGACCTCCGGCAGGCGTACCGGCGCCGGGTCTGGCGACCCGCGAGCTGGCGCCGGACGGCGTACCCGGTGCTGTTGCTGGACAACGTCACGCCGGCCGGGCCGGGACACACCCTGGTCCGCCTGATCAACGACGTCCGCAACGAGACGGGTCGCAACGATCCGCTGCTGGTGGTCGCGTCGGGCACCGGACCCCCGCCGGAACTGCCCGAGCCGTACTCGTTGGTAGACGCCGAGGAGGCGTACGACGAATGGGTCGACGTGCTGCCGGAGACGCGGCGGCTGCGCCGACCCGCCGCCTGGCTGATCGCGTTGCTGCTGGCCGACCCGAGCGCCGGATCGGAGCCGAGGGGCGGACTGCTCCACTTCGTCCCGCCGAACCCGCCCTGGTGGACCCGCCGCTTCCTGCCCACCGCGCTGTGCCTGCTGCTGCTCGTGGCGGCCGGCGTCTGGGTCAACGCCCGGTGGGACCGCAGCTGTCATCCCCGGCCGTTCGACGGCGCGGTCTCGGTGGAGCTGATCGGCGGCGAGTGTGTCGGGTACAGCGACAGCGCCGGGCACGTCTTCAACCGCGATCCGGGTCAGGACCGGCTCCGGGACGTCCAGCGGCGGATCTTCCAACAGAACGCCGCCGCCGAGCAGGTCTGGCAGCGCAGTGCCCAGCGCCGGCCCCTGGTGACCCTCGTCTACCTCGGCACCCTGACCGGCAACCGGACCCGGGCCGACGAGGAGTCGTACGTCTCCGAGCGGGAGGAGCTGGAGGGCATGGCGACCGCGCAGTACGCGCTGCTCCGGGAGTCTGCCGGAGCCGACGGCGCGGCGCTGCTCCGGGTCGTCGTCGCCAACGGGGGCCATCAGATGCGGCACGCCGGCCGGGCGGTGGCGTTGCTCGAAGAACTGGTCCGGGACGACCCGACCGTGCTCGGCCTGGTCGGCCTGGTGGACAGCCGTACCAGCACCGCCGGAGCGCTGCGCGAACTCAACCGGATCGGGCTGCCCACGCTCGCACCGACGCTCTCGGCGGACGGCATGCACCAGAACTCCAAGCTGTACCTGCAGATCTCCGCCCCGAACCAGGACCAGGTGGCGTTGATCGACGAGTACGCCCGCCAGGTCCTGCGGGTCAACGAGGCGCACGTGTACTACACCACCGGGGAGGACAGCTCCCTGGACGAGGACCTGTACGTCGGCACCCTGGTCAGCGGACTGCGGCAGCGCTTCGGCAGCCGGCTCACCCTGGTGCAGGAGTGGCGGGTCGGTCAGCGGCTGACCCAGGAGTGCGGCTACTCCGGCCTGCTGGTCTTCGCCGGTCGGTGGTCCGAGTTCGACGGGTTCCTCCGGGGACTCAAGGAGTGCGGCCCCAATCCCCCCGCACATCTGGTCGGCGACGACTCGGTCAACCGGTACATGGCCAATCCGGGGCTCCGGGCGAGCGCACCCGGGAACCTTCCGGTGACGTACGTGTCAAAGGCCGCCCTGGCCACCTGCGCCGCCCTGCGTACCGCGCGCGACCAGCGCGACGACGTACGCGGCAGTTTCCTCTCCTGGGTGCAGGCCGACGATCTGCTCAGTCCGCCCCGGTGCCGGGCCGAGGGCAGCGTGCCGGTCGGCGAGCGGGTGAGTCTCGCCTACGACGCCGCCACGATGGTGGTACGCGCGGTGGAGAGCCTCGCCGCCCGGCTGCGACACGCCAATCCACGGGAGGCGTGGAATCCGCGGGCGGTCAACCCGGTCGGCGTACACACCGAGGTGCTGCGGCAGAACGCGGAGAACGGCTATCCCGGGGTCAGCGGCCTGATCCGGTTCGCACCCGATTCGGGTGAGCCGGTGGCCAAGCGGATCTCGCTGGTCCGGGTGGCCCAGGTGACCGACGTCGACACCGAACCGGTCGAGGTCTTCCACTGCGGTACGGCCGCCGACGAGGCCGATCGGCGCTGCCGGCCGGCGTGACCCGTGGACGCGTTCGTCAGCCGGGGCCGGTCGGTCCGGCCGAGGGCACGTCGGCGCCGTCCACCGGCCGGGCCGGGAAGGCCGCTGAGGCCGGAAAGGCCGGCGGAGCCGGGAACACCGGCGGCAGGAAGATCAGGATCTCCCGGAGAAGATCCGCCACGTCCATCGGCAGCAGGCACCGGGCGACCAGTTCCTCCAACGAGGCGTACGGGCCGCGCAGCCAGCGGTCCAGCAGGATCTGCCGGCTCTGCTCGGCGGAGAGACCGGGCAACCCGGCGACCACGTGCTCCGCGACCGAGTTGATGTCGACGAGTCCACCGTCGTCGAAGGCGCTCGGCAGATCCGGTCGGCCGATCCGGAGTTCCGTCCGGGCGGTCGGATAGTGGTAGAGCAGGTACCGGGCCTGTTCCCGCCGCATTCGTTGGTCGGCACCGACCCGCTCGTTGGGCGCGACCAGTCGCCCGCCGAACATGGCCTTCACGGCCCGGTTGATCAGGATCACGTGCACGGCGCCACCCAACCAACCCAGCAGTAGCCCGGCGAAGATCCCGAGCGTCTCGGTGTCGGTCGGCAGCACCTCGGGATCCGGGTCCATACTGGCCAACGCGACGCAGAAGACGACCGCCACCGCCAGATAGCCGGCGCCGGCCACCGCGAGCGGCCAGCTGCGGCGCCGTACCGCGTAGCTGAACATGATCAACCAGGTGAAGGTGCCGACGCTGAGGACGACGGTCAACACCGCGAGCACGGTGCCGAGGTGGCTGACCCAGAGGGGCCAGGCGCGGCTCTGCCGGTAGGCCGTGGTCAGGGGCGGAAGCGGGAACGGCGGCCCGCCGCCGAAGGGCGGAACGCCTCCTGCCCTGCCATCCACCGGCGCCCCCGGCCAGCCGGACGTCGGCACCTGCGGCGCCTCGGCCACCACCGCCACCGGTACGGACGATGTCGTCGGCGCCGATTCCGCAGCCGAACCTGTCGGCCCGTCGGGTGCCGACCGCGTTCCGGCCAGAGGTACCGCAGCCTCCACGCCCGTTCCGGCCGGCGGTACCGCAGCGTCCACGCCCGGTCCGGCCGGGTGCGGTACGACCGGCTCCGGCACTACGACGGTCCTCGACTCCGCCGCGATGGTCTGCGGCGCTGGCACGACGACCTCCGGTTCCGGCGCGAACTGCTCCGGAAGCATCAGCATCGGATCGGACCGCAGAATGCGGCGGTGCAGTTCCTGAAGTTGCTCACCGGGTTCCAGGCCATGCTCGTCGCGCAGCAGCGACCGGATCTCCCGGAACGAGGTGAGCGCCTCCGCCTGCCGTCCAGCCCGATAGAGCGCGAGTATGAGCAGATAGCGCAGCCGCTCCCGGACCGGGAACTGCGCCACCAGCCGACCCAGTTCCCCGACCACCTCCTGATGGTGACCGAGTTGCAGCTCCAACTCGGCCCAGCTTTCGAGGGCGGCGGTCCGCATGTCGACGAGCCGGTGCCGGGCCGAGTCGAAGAACGAACCGATCAGCTCCTCGAACGGATCGCCGCGCCAGAGATCGAGCGCGGTCCGTAGTTCACCGACCGCCTCGGACGACCGTCCCTCGGCCCGGGCCACCTGGGCGCGCCGGGTCCGCTGTTCGAAGCGCAGGAGATCCAGGTCGTCGGTACCGACCCGCAGCAGGTAGCCGGCGTCGGTAAGGCTCAGCACCTGGCCGGGAGTCCGGGGGGACCGGTCCGGTTCCAGGACCCGGCGGAGTCCGGCCACGTACTTCTGCACCACGTTGGGCCCGTTCGCGGGTGGGTCCTCGGCCCAGACGGCGTCGACGATCCGCGTCGTCGGCACCGGACGTCCCGCGTGCAGCAACAGGACCGCCAGTACCGCCCGCTGCTTGCCGGGACCGAGATCCAACTCCTGGCTGTCCTGCCAGGCCCGCTGCGGTCCGAGGATCTCGAAACGCACCGTTCCCACCATGCGCCCTCACCCCCGGAAATCCATTCGGACCAGCGCACGGCAGTCCGACGGCAGCATAACGGCAGCGCGCTATTGCCCGGGCCGCAGAGGACTGTCAGCGAGGCGGCAGTGGCGCTGTGCAGCATTGCTCCCGGCAACAGCGAACACCCCTGGAAGGGACAGCAATGAGAAGAGATACCCGCACGGCGCGGTGGGCCCGACGGATGACCGGCCCGATGGCCGCGCTGCTCGGCGCAACCGTCTTGCTGGGCGGCTGCGGCGCGGTCAAGGAGGAACTGGCCGAGGTCACGGCCAAGCAAACGCTCCTGGAATCGGTACCGGACGGTTCGGAGGGGCCGTTCCGGTTCAGCGGCAAGGACGTGACGGGCGACGTCTCCGGTTCGGTCGATCCGGCCGCGAAGGCGCTGGACCTGAAGACGTCGATCAAGGATCCGGAGCACGGCTTCAGCACGCACATCGCGTTCCGGGTCGTCGCCGACGAAGCCTGGACGAAGATCTCCTTCACCGAGACCAAGGGGCTCACCGGGCTGCCCAAGCTGCCGAACAAGTGGTTGAAGCTCGACCCCTCGAAGTTCACCGACGCCGACAGCATGCCGACGTACGAGGGCGCCGACCAGGGCAACGCCGGTCCACTGGTGGAGGCGGCCACCACGGTCAACGACGACGGGGCGGGCAAGTACTCCGGCACCATCGACCTCACCTCGGGCGAGGCGGCGAAGGTGCTTGAGGCGGAGCAGATGACCGCGCTCGGGGACGCGGCGAAGCAGGTGCCGTTCACCGCCGTCGTCGGCGACGACAAGAACCTGGCGTCGCTGACCCTCGCCGTACCGGCGGCCGGTTCGGCCAAGGCGTTCAGCTACGTCGTGAACTACAAGGACTACGGCAGCGCACCGAAGGTCACCGCGCCGACGGCTGCGCAGGCACAGAAGGCGCCGGCACTGGCGTACGAACTGCTCAACGGCTGATCGGTGCCGACCGGCCGGGCCGGGTGGGGGCTACACGGGGCGCCCCCACCCGGCCCGGCCCATCATGGTCGCGTCGACCCGGCCCTGGTGTCCCACCGGCGTCATTTCGCCGCAGGCGCTCACGACCAGGAACAAGTCTGAAACGTCCAAGCGCCCCCGCCCCGGACAGTCCCGGGAGTGGGGGCACTCTCGTATTGCTCGCACCCACTAATAGCGTCTAGAAATTCGCACAATCCCGCAGGTGTCTTGAGATCCGAAGTTAGAGAGCATGCGCGACAGTACGGACGGGGCCATGAGTACCCTGACCGACATCACGCATCCCGGTCGGCCACAAAGCGGATCGCCATGAGGATCAACGCGAGGGTGCCGGCGAACGCCGCGCCGCCAACCAGGATGGCCTCTCCGGGATTTCTGCTGCCCGCCCAGGAGATCAACCCGGCGGCGACGCCAATGATCGCGCCGGCCAGGGCGGTGACGGCCAGCCAAAGCGCGCGGGTTGCGGTGTCGTGCATGCGAAGCCTCCTGTAGACGCGGTCCTCCATTTAGGAAGAAGCGTCAGGACTTCGCCTTGCTTCGCAAGATGCCGGACAGGGTCACCGGTGTCAAGTCGCGCGCGTATCTGCCGGTCCCAGGTACAGCAGATTGCTGTATCCAGATCAGCAATCTGCCGCTACCAAGACGATGGCCCACAAACCATACATGCGACATGCGATACAACGTTCTGGCAGGTCACGGCGGTCGTCGGGTATCGAAGTCGGTACTCGCACTTGTCACATTTCCGTCAGTCACGCGCGGTACCCAGTAGATGATCCGTCCTGCGAGCAAGGCGGGGTGCACGTCCGGCAGGTCTTGAATCGCCTTCGCGAGGTAGGCCGCCAGATAGACCATCAATCCCGGCCGGTTGTTTCGGTACAGGTGAAGTAGTACCCGCCGAGCGAGCGAGCACGGCCAGTCGGCGCCGCACGACCGACACCGGAACGACGGGCGCATAGGGGTGTGTGGGCGGTGCGCCGCATGCGGACGGTCCGGCACGGGTGGGCACGGAGTCATGCGGTGCTATCCGTTCCCTGCGGCACCGGCTCGACCTGGTCGGTCCGGACCCATCGGCGTATTCGCCCCAACTCCGTACCGTCCGTGTCGACCTGCACGCCCACCAGCTCCAGGTAGCCCCGGTGGATCTCGCGGGCCCCCATGGTCAGCCGCAGACGTTGCCGGGGCGCCGGACCGCCCCGGGTAAATGCCTGCACGGTCACGGTGTCGCCTGCGTCGTATCCGGTCACATCGTCTCCCCTCACTGCATTGGAAGCGAAGGCGGCGCCGGTCGTACGCCTCGGCGCCGCCTTCGCGCGCCCCCGCCCGTCCTTTCAGTGGTGCTCACATGGATCCGAGCGGGTGCGCTTGCCTTCCACCTTGGACGCGAAGGGCCTACGCTGGGAATACGCATTGAGCAGCCGGGCGACGCTGACAAATCGTCGGGTGCGTGTGAGTTGATTGGAATAGTTGATCTGTCCTTTGGAGAGTGCATGATGACGGACGTGCCGGAACCTCTCGCGGCGTTCATCGTTGCCGAGATTCGCCGGGGGCGTGACGCGGCCGGAATGACGCAAGACACCTTCGGACGCGCGGCCAACTTTTCGGCATCGCACGTCAGCGCAGTGGAAAACCGCACCCGCGCGTTGAGTATGGATTTCATCGTGGGAGCGGATCGCGCGCTGAACACTGGCGGGGTCTACGAACGGCTGGTGATCACCCTCGGGGCGCCGTCGTGGCTGCGCGAGTGGATCGAAATCGAGCGCGAGGCGGTCGCGCTGCGCAGCTATCAGGGCGCCGTACTGCCGGGCCTGCTTCAGACCGAGGCGTACGCGCGGGCATTGCTGAGCAGCGGTCTACTCACGCCCGAGCAGGTACAGGTTCAGGTTGCGTCACGGCTTGAGCGGCACACGATACTCGCCCGGGAAGATCCCCCGCAGATCGTCGCGGTGATCGACGCCCAAGTGGTGCGTCGGGCGGTCGGCGGGCGCGAGGTAATGCGTGAGCAATTAGGACACCTCCTCAAGCTGACGGCCGCTACCCCGCTCGTACAAGTCCAGGTAGTTCCCGAGTCTGTCGGGGCGTACCTTGGGCTTGGCGGGCCGTTCGTGCTGGCGACCCCGCCGACGGGCACCGACGTGGCCTACCTGGACGACCAGTTGCGCGGTCGCGTCGTCGACCAAACGGCCGACGTGCTGTCGCTGCGTCGGGCGTGGGAGGCTATCAGCGGCGTTGCCCTGTCCGCCCCGCAGTCCCACGAGTGGATCACGGAAGTGATGGAACAGCTATGAACCTGACCGGCGCCATCTGGCAGAAGAGCAGCCGTAGCAGTACGAACGGCGGCGACTGTGTGGAGGTCGCACGGAACCTACCCAGCGTCGTTGCCGTCCGCGATACCAAGGACCGTGACGGTGGCACGCTGGCGTTCGGCCCGGACGCGTGGCGCGCTTTCGTCGCTCTGGCGACCCGCCGACCGTAGCGCCGCCAACGACACGAGCAGCGCCCCGCCACCCGGTCGACCCGGGCGGCGGTGCGCTGTGTGTCACTGCCATCTGGGCCAGCCGTAGCGCGCAGGGCCATCCAGCCGGCCGGGCTCAGCGGCCGAACACGGATCCGCCGTTGACCCCGAGCACCTGCCCGGTCACGTAACCGGCCGCCGGGCTGGCCAGATATCTGATCGCCGCCGCGATCTCGGTTGGCTCACCGGCCCGGCCCACCAGGGTCGCGTCGACCCGGCGCTGATGTCCCTCCGGCGTCATCCGGGGACCGAAGAACTCGGTGTCGACGACGTAGCCGGGGCTGACCACGTTGACCGTGATCTGGTCCGGCCCGAGTTCCTGCGCCAGGTGGTACGCCCAGCCGTGGAGTGCCGCCTTCGCCGCCGAGTACGGGCCACCGCCGCCCCGCTGCGCGGCGATCGAACTGAGCAGGATCACCCGTCCACCGGGGCGCCGCAGCGCCGGCCGCAACGCCTCGGTCAGGAGTACGGCGCTGAGCACGTTGCTGTCGAGGTTCGCCCGCCACTGCGCGGCAACGCCGTCCAGAGTGGACGAATCACCGCCGAGGTAGCCGCCGGCGTTGTTCACGACCACGTCGACGACACGGTCCCCGACCGCCTCGGCGACCCGGGACACCTGTGCCGGATCGGTCAGGTCCGCCGGCACCGCCGCGATCGCCTCCGGTCGGCCGCAGCCGGCCCCGATCCGATCGGCCGCCTCGCGGAGCAGTTCGACCCGCCGGCCGACGACGAGGATGTCGTACCCGTCCTCGGCCAGCCCCTCGGCGACCGCCGCACCGATCCCGGTGGCGCCACCGCTGACCACCGCCAGTCGTCGCGTCATGCCCATCTCCCCCGTCGAACTGGTCTCGCGCTTCCAGGCCGGTAGGGATTGTTGCCTGTCGACCCGTCGGGCCGCCACCCAGTACTACCCGCCGGGTCGCTCCTCCTCGGCGGCGTCGCCGGCCTCGGGCTCAGGCCCGGGCTCAGGCTTGTAGATCGTCTCGGCGAGCTCCGACATCCACGGTTCCGGGGCCACCGCGTCCGGCCCGATCACATGGATCGACGCCAGCACGGTGAGCAGCATTCCGGTGGCCAGGAACTCGCGGGTCTCCTGGGCGGTCGCGCCGGTCAGGTCCCGGACCAACTGGTAGATCCGGCCGTAGCAGACCCGTACGGCGAAGCCGATCGCCGGTTCGGAGCTGGCCGCGAACCCGTGCAGCAGTACGGCGAGCAGGTCCCGTTCGACCAGCAACTCGTCGTAGGCGATGCGCAGGCTCGCCAGGTCCGGCTGTCGTTCGGCCGCCCGCTGGAACGCCTGCTCGATCCGGCCGGCGGCGTGCTCGACCGTGGCGATGAAGAGCCGTTGCTTGGAGCCGAACAACCGGATCACGTACGGCTGCGAGACGCCGGCCAGCCGGGCCACGTCGTCGGTGCTGGTTCCGGCGTAGCCGGCGGTGGAGAACGCCGTGACCGCCGCGGCCACCAGTTGTTCGCTGCGCTCGCTGGCGGTCAGCCGGGTCCTGGTCAACGGTGCTCCTTCGCTCGGACGTTGACATGTTATCAGTCGATAACTACTTTCGGAGAGAGCTAGTTATCATCGGATAACAACAAGGAGTTCCGATGTCCAGTGCACCTGTCGCGGAGCGTGCCGCCACATCTCCGCCCGGCCCACCCGACCGCCCCGGCGGCCGGCCCCTGGCCGTCGTACTCGCCGCCATCAGCGTGCCGATGTTCATGGTCACCCTGGACAACCTCGTGGTGACGACGGCACTCCCGGTGATCAGGACAGAACTCGGCGCCTCCCTGACCGATCTGCAATGGTTCGTCAACGCGTACACGCTGCCCTTTGCCGCGTTGCTGCTCACCGCCGCCGCGCTCGGCGACCGGATCGGCCGTCGGCGGCTCTTCATCGCCGGTATCGGGCTGTTCACGCTGGCCTCCGCCGCCTGCGCACTCGCCACCGAACCGTGGATGCTCACCACCGCCCGGGCGGTCCAGGGAGCCGCCGGGGCGGCGGTGATGCCGCTGTCGCTCACCCTGCTCGCCGCCGCCGTCCCCGACCGGCTCCGCAACGCCGCCATCGGAATCTGGGGCGGGATCAGCGGCCTCGGCGTCGCGGTCGGCCCACTGGTCGGCGGAGCGGTGGCCGAAGGGCTGGACTGGACCTGGATCTTCTGGCTGAACGTACCGATCGGACTGCTCGCCATCGGACTGGCCGCGATCACCCTGCGCGAGTCACGCGGCCCGTCGTCCCGGCTGGACCCGCTCGGTCTGACCCTCTCCACGGCCGGCGTGCTGGCCCTGGTCTGGGGCGTCGTGCACGGCGAGGAGCACGGCTGGACCTCGACCGGAGTGCTGGCGGCGCTGACCGGCGGCACCGTGCTGATCTACGGCTTCCTCTGGTGGGAGCGGCGTGCCCCGGCCCCGATGCTGCCGCTGCGGCTCTTCCGCTCCCGCACCTTCAGCCTGGTCAACGCGGTGGCGTTCACCTTCTCCCTCGGCGTCTTCGGCTCGGTGTTCCTGCTCGCCCAGTTCTTCCAGGTGGCACAGGGACTGGGTCCGCTGGAGGCCGGGGTACGCACGATGCCGTGGACGATGGCGCCGATGGTGGTCGCCCCGCTGGCCGGACTCCTGGTGGGCAGGCTCGGCGTCCGCAACCTGATCGTCGCCGGCCAGGGCACACTCGCTATCGCGCTCGGCTGGATCGCCCTGGTCAGTACGGCCGACGTCGCGTACGCCATGCTGGCCGCACCACTGGCGCTGGCCGGCATCGGGATGGGGCTGACCTTGGCCCCGATCAGCACCGCGACCCTGGCCAGCGTGCCGGCACCCGCCCGTGGCGTCGCCTCCGGCACCACCAACTCGATCCGGGAACTCGGCGTGGCCGTCGGAGTCGCCGTACTCGCCTCGGTTTTCGCCACCAACGGCGGCTACGGCAGCGGAACGTCCTTCGTGGACGGCCTGAAGCCGGCGGTCGCGGTGGGCGCGGTCGTGGTCGCCGTCGGTGCCGTACTCGCCTTCTGGCTGCCCCGAACCACCACCCCGATCGACTGACCCGGGCCCCTGTCCACGATCCCGTAACGTCCGGCCGCTCGGGGCAGGCCGGACGTTACGGGATCGTGGCGATATCAGGGTGCGGAGTTGGGGCGACGGAGCGGAAGGACCGCGCGGAGCGGGCCGAGTCGGGTGGCGAGCCCGGCCAGGCCGCCGGGGAAGAAGTAGACCGCCAGGATGAAGACCGTGCCGAGTACGAAGAGCGGCTGGGACAGCGGAGCACTCAGCACGCCCGGCAGCGAGTCCACCGCCGACGAGGCGCCGAACGCGGTGAGCCGATGGTCCAGGTACATGTAGAGCATCCCGCCCAGCACCGGGCCCCAGCGGGTACCCGGGCCGCCCAACACCACCATGACCAGGAGCGAGAGGGTCAGTTCGGAGGAGGTGACGTGCGGCGACGCGCCCCCGACCAGCAGGCAGTAGATCACCCCACCGCCCGTGGCCAACGTACCGGCGAGGGTGAACGCGACCAGCTTGAACCGGTACGGGTCGAGCCCGAGTACGCCGATCCGCCGCTCGTCGTCGCGCAGCCCGGCGAACACCCGCCCGGTCGGTGAACCGGTCACCCGGTGCACCACGAAGACGACCACGGCCAGGTAGGCCAGGGCCAGCCAGTACAGGTTGACGGTGTTCGTGACCCCGACCAGCATCGCCGGCAGCCCCGAGACGTCCAGCGGCAGGCCCTCCTCGCCACCGGTCAGCCCACCGAAGTCCCGGGCCACCAGGATCGCGCCGACCTGGGCGAACGCCAGGGTCACCATGGCGAAGGCGATCCCGGCGGTACGCAGCGCGATCGCTCCGAGCAGGGCGGCCAGGGTGGCGCCACCGGTGAGCGTCAGCAACGCCGCCTGCCACAGCGGCAGACCTGCCCTGGTCACCAGGATGTCGGTCCCGTAGACCCCGGCGGCGAAGTAGAGCGCGTGCCCGAACGAGAGCATCCCGGTCCGGCCGAACAGCAGGTCGTAGCCGGCCGCCAGGCCACCGAAGACGAGGCAGATGGCGAGCAGTTGGAGCGTTCCCGGCGCGTTGACCGGCCCGTCGAAGATCCCCGGTACGGAGATCGTCGAGTAGGGCAGCACCGCGAACACCAGCAGTACCAGCAGCGGTGACCAGGTCCGCAGGGCCGACCGCCAACCCCGGCGGGGTACCGGCCCGGGGTCGGCGGTCGGCGGCGCGGCGGGCGGGGTGACCGCCGCCGTCCTCACCTCGGTCATGTCGTTGCCGCCCTTCCGGCGATGCCCTGCGGGCGGAGCAGCAGCACAATCGCGAGGAGCGCGACCACGCAGATGTCCCCCGCGCCGGAGGTGCCGTAGTAGTTGACGAACTGCTGGAGCAGGCCGACCGCGACGGCGGCGTACGCGGAGCCGACCACCGAGCCCATGCCGCCGATCACCACCACGATGAAGGCGAAGATCAGCAGCGACCCGCCCTGGCTGGGTGAGACCGAACCGAAGTAGACCCCACCGAGCGCTCCGGCCAGCGCGGCGGCGGCCCCGCCGATCGCGAAGACCAGGGTGAACGCCTTCCGTACGTCGATGCCGAGCGCGGTGACCATCTCCCGGTTCTCCACCCCGGCCCGGATCACCAGTCCGTACCGGGTGTAGCGGAGGAAGCCGAGCAGTGCGGCGAGGACCACCGCGGCGGCGAGGATGAGCAGGAGTCCCGAGTTCGGCACCTTGGCACCGAGCACCGGGGTCACCTGCTGGGTCCAGTCCGGCCGGGGGAACGGACGCGCGTCCGCGCCCCAGGTGGCCTGGAGCAGCGCCACCCCGGCCAGGGACAGCCCGACCGTCACCAGCACCTGCTCGATGGTCCGGGAGTAGAGCGGGCGGATCATGACCAGCTCGACGGCCATCCCGACCACCGCCCCGGCGAGCACGCCGAACGCGACCGCGAGGACGAAGCCGAAGCCGGACGGGCCGGCACCGGGCAGGTTCCCGGCCGCCCACCAGGTGGCGTACGCGCCCACGGACAGGAACAGCCCGTGCGCGAAGTTGAGGACGTCGGCCAGCCCGAACACCAGGGACAGTCCGGAGGCGACCAGGAAGTAGAGCGCGGCCAGCCCCAGCCCGGTCAGCGTCAACAGCACGATCGTGCTCACTGCGCGGCCACCTCCGGATCGGTTCCGACATGCGCCTCGGCGGCCACTCCGGCATGTGCTCCGGCGGCCACTCCGACGCCGAGCAGGGCTCTGGTCAACTCCGGCTCCCGCAGCAGCTGGTTCGCGTCACCGGTCCAGGCGACCCGCCCGGCGGCGAGTACCACCGCGTCCCGGGCCAGCCGGCGTACCACCGCCAGGTTCTGCTCGACCAGCAGCACCGGTACGGCCACCGCAACCCGTTCCAGTACCTCGGCCACCTCGGTGACGACCTTCGGCGCGAGCCCCTTGGTCGGCTCGTCGACGAGCAGCAGCCGGTTGTCGTTGAGCAGTACCCGGCCGATCGCCAGCATCTGTTGCTGCCCCCCGGAGAGCGAACCGGCCCGCTGCCGGCCGCGGCGCTTCAGCTCCGGAAAGAGTTCGAAGACCCGGTCGTACGCCGGGGTGCCGGAACGCCGCTCGGCCAGCCGCAGGTTCTCGCTCACGGTCAGGCCGGCGAAGACGCAGCGGTCCTCCGGCACGTAGCCCAGTCCGCCCCGGACCAGGCGGTGGGTCGGCTCGCCGCCCAGTGTCCGGGTGCCCATCCGTACCGTGCCGCGTACCTCGCCGCCGCGCGGGGTGAGGCCGAGGATCGCCCGCAGCGTGGTGGTCTTGCCGACCCCGTTGCGCCCGAGCAGCACGGTCACGCCGCTGGGCGCCACCGTGAAGGAGACTCCCTGGAGGATGTGCAGGCCGGCGATCCGTACCGACAGGTCCGACACCGCGAGGACGGGCCCGCCGTCGGGCGGAGGACTACTCATAGCGATTCACCTAGGTACGCCTCCTGCACCACCGGGTTGGCCATCACCGTCGCCGGAACATCGCAGGCCAGCAGGGCACCGTGGTGCATCACCGCGATCCGGTCGGCGAGCCCGAGGATCACGTCCATGTGGTGCTCCACCATAAGTACCGACCGACCACTGTCGCCGGTCAACGATCGGATGACCGCGACCAGTTCCGGTACGTCCTCGGCACTCACCCCGGCCATCGGCTCGTCGAGCAGCATCACGGTCGGCTCGCCCGCGAGCAGCAGCGCGATCTCCAGTTTCCGCTTCTCGCCGTGCGCGAGCGTGCCGGCCAGCGCCGCCGACCGGTCGGTCAGGCCGACCCGGTCCAGCGCCGCGTCGGCGGCGGCGACCACCTCCCGGTCGGCCGCCGCCCGCCGCCACAGCCTCATCGAGCCACCGCGATGCGCCTGTACGGCCAGCCGGACGTTCTCCCGCACGCTCAGCGAGCCGAAGACCGAGGAGGCCTGGAACGTCCGCCCCAACCCCAGCCGGGCCCGCTTGTACGGGGGCAGGGCGCTGATGTCCGTACCGTTGAGCAGCACCTGGCCGGCGGTGGGCCGGCGCAGGCCGGACACCAGGTTGAACAGCGAGGTCTTGCCGGCGCCGTTCGGCCCGATCACCCCGAGGAACTCCCCGGGTGCCAGGTCCAGTCCGACACCATCCACAATGGCGACCTCGCCGATCCGCCAGGTCAGATCGCGGGTGGCGAGCACAGCTCAGCCCTTCATCGGTACGGCCGGCGGCGCCGTCTCGTCCGAGGTCAGCACCTTCTGCGGCTCCGCCTTCATCGCCTCGCCGGTGCCGGTGAGCTTCGCCTGGAACATCGGCTGGAGCAGGGCGTGGTCCTCGGCGCGGACCGTCATCTTGCCCTTCACCCCGTCGAAGCTCCAGCCCTCCAGGCCGCTGACCATCTTGTCGACGTCGTCGCCGCCCTCCTGCACCGCCCGGACGATCATCTGCGCGGCGGCGAACCCGTCCGGGTGGAACAGGTCCAGCACGCCACCCGGAACCGCCGTCTTGGCCGCCTGCGCGGCCGGGTTGTCGGCGGCGCCGTCGAAGAAGTGCGAGAGGAAGGAGATCTTGGTCCCGGCCGCCCCGAAGGTCGGCCAGGAGGCCCGGATGTCCAGCCCGGTGACCACGGTGGTGGCGCTGAGCACGCCCTGCTGGTCGAGGGTCTGCCACATCGCCGGGGCGGTGGTGCCGGCCCAGGCCACGAAGAGCAGGTCCGGCTTGGCCGCCGTCAGCTGGCTGGCGAACGGGGTGAAGTCGGTGGCGCTGGCCGGGGCGAGCACGCTGCTCACCGTGGCGCCGGCACCGCCGATGACGGCCTTGACGGCGGCCTCGTTGCTCTTGCCGAAGGCGCTGTCCTGGGCGAACACCACGACCTTCTTGCCGGTGGCGTCCCCGATGAACGACTTCGCCGTCAGCACGTCCTGGAACGACTGCCGGCCGGACCGGAAGGTGTACTTGTTGACCCCGGTCGCGCCGTCGGTCGCGGCCGGTCCGGAGATGAAGAGGACCTTGTTCTGCGCGGCGATCGGCGCGACCTGGAGGGCGACGCCCGACGCGGTCGAGCCGGCCAGGATCTTGTAGCCCTTGCCGATCAGGTCCTTCGCCGCCGAGACCGCCTTCGCCGGGTCGCCCGCGTCGTCGACCTCGGTCACCTCGACCGTACGGTCGCCGATCTTGTTGCTGCCGTTGGTCGCGTACGCCAGGCCGGCCTTGAAGCCTTCGATGTACTGCTTGCCGTAGCTGGCCAGCGCCCCCGACTGGGAGTAGACCAGACCGACCTTGACCGGGGCGGCACTGTCGCCGCCCCCGCTCGCGGTTTCCTGTGGGCTGCCGCAGGCCGTCGCGGCGAGCGCCGCGGCCAGCAGCGTAGTGGCGGTGACAAACAGCCGCCGCGTCGTCCGGACCGTCATCGTCGCTCCACGTGTGGGGTGGGGAGAAGCATCGTCGGCCCACGGTAGGGGTGACGTCACGCACGGGCTATGTGGCTGAAACCCACAAGTAACCCCAGAGGGATGGCCGGGGCAGACAGCAGTCGGTACGCCGGTCCGGCCGGTCAGCCGTGCTTCGGGCCCTTGCCCTTCGGCTCCTTCGGCTCCTTCGGCTCCTTCGGACCCGGCCCGCCCGGACCTTGCCCATCCGGACCCGGACCCCCGCCCGGACCCTCCTTCTTCGGTCCGGCGTTCCCCTCCGGGTGGTCGGCCGTCGGCGACGAGACCGGCGGTTGCACCCCGACCGCCCCTGCGGCCACGCCACCGCTCTCCCCCGCCACCCCGGAGACCTGGACGGAACAGGTGGTGTCGCCGAGCCGGAACGCGACCGGCAGCGGGTTGCTGCCGGCGTACGTGCCGACCAGGTCGAACCGGGCGACACCGCCGACCGGCAGGACCGCGTCCGGGCCGTTCGCGACCGGCTGGAGCAGCACGTTCCGGCCGTCCTGCCGGGAACCGGGCGACGGCGCGGCCCGCAACACCTGATCACCGGGAAAGGCGAAACTCAGGGTCCAGTCGCGGATCGGCCGGAAGCCGAGGTTGGTCACCGTGACCTCGGCCTCGAAGGTCCAGCCGGCGTCGGTCCGCAGTGCGTAGTCCACGCCGCAGGCCGCCGCGCCGCCCGCCGCCAGGTTCGTCGCCCCGGCGTCACCGCCGGCCGGCGCGGCGGCGTCGCGGGTACCCATCCAGACCGCTCCGGTCGCCGCGAGCAGGCCGACCCCGACGGCGGCGGTCCGCAGCGGAGTGCCGGCCCAGGCCGGAAACCGGCGACGGCGCGGCCCCGGCAGCGCAAGCGCGCCGGTCGCCGTCGTCCGGGACAGGATCGCGGTACCCGCGTCGACCATCGGCACCGCCGGTCCCGGCTGCCCAGGCTGCCCAGGCTGCCCGGACTCGGGGCGTCCCGGACCGGCCAGCGGCACCGCCACCCCGGCGACCCGGGACAGGGTACGGGCCAGCTCGGCGCTGCCCGGTCGGTCTGCCGGTACCTTCGCCAGGCTTCGGGCGGCCAGCGTGACCACCTCGGACGGCAGTCCGGGCACCGGCGGCATCGGTGCCGGATCGAGGTGCAGATGGGCCCGCAGCATCTGGGTACGGGTCGCCGCCCGCCAGGGCAGTCGCCCGGTCAGCATCCGGTACAGCAGCAGGCCGAGCGCGTACACGTCGGTGGCGGGGCAGACCTCTCCCTGGGTCAGTCGTTCCGGAGCCAGGTACGCGGGCGTGCCGTACAACTCGCCGTCGGCGTCGCCGTCCCGCTCGCCGACCAGCGCCGAGATCCCGAAGTCGACGACCTTGGCACCCATTTCGGTGAGCATGACGTTGCCCGGGGTGATGTCCCGGTGCACCACTCCCCGGGCGTGCGCGGTGGCCAGGGCGGCGGCGACCTGCGCGGTGACCACCACGGCGTCCCGCCAGGGCAGGGTCCCCTCCCGGTCGAGCCGGTTCGCCAGCGACTCCCCGTCGACCAGTTCCATCACCACGTACGGGACGGTCCGGCCGAACCGCACCGACTCGCCGTAGTCGTACACCCCGGTGATGTGCGGGTGGGAGAGCCGGGCGGCGGCCCGGGCCTCGACCCGGAGCCCGTGCCGGAAGGTCTGGTCGTTCGCCAGTCGCGGGGTGAGCATCTTGACCGCCACCGGCCGGCCGAGCACCTCGTCGTGGCCACGCCAGACCACCGACATGCCACCCTCACCGAGTTCCTCGACCAGCCGGTACCGTTCACCGACCAATTCGGTTCCGTGGATGTTCGCCGATCCACCCCAGCTGCCCCACCCGGTCATGCGGAGCTTTCTTGCCCAGCGCCGGGCCGGCTACACCTCCCGGAGCGGAATCGACCGGCCGGGCCGGTCTGCCACCGGCATCCCAGCCCGGGATGTCGGTCCGGCTCAGGAGGTGGCGTCCGGCTCAGGAGGTGGCGAGCAGCTGGTCGACCGGGGCGTACTCGTCGGTGAGCACCATCGCGTCGTCGACGAACTCGTCGAGTCCGGGACCGGCGAGCAGGGTGACGGGGCCGTCGGCCGAGGTCACGAGCCGCTGCCGCAGCGCCTCCAGCGGCAGCGCCGCGTCGGAGGCGACGATGACGAAGTTCGCCCCCTGGGAGCCGGCCAGCGCACTCGGCGGCGCGATCAGGGCGACGTGCGGGAACTCGGCCGCCACGGTCGCGACCTCGGCCCGGATGAAACGCAGCGGCGGATAGTCGATCACGTTCTGCGCGTACATCCCGCCGGGGCGGATCACCCGGCGGACCTCGGCGGCCATTTCCCGGGTGGACAGGTGCCAGGGCACCACCAGGTGGCCGAAGGCGTCCCCCACCACCAGGTCCGCGCTGTGGTCGGGCCGCTCGCCGATCAGCATCCGGGCGTCGCCGACCCTGGCCCGAAGTTCTGGACCCGGGCGTACGTCCAACTCGCGCTGGCCCAGCTCGACCAGCCCGCCGTCGATCTCGTAGACCTCGTTGCGGGTACCGGGCCGGGTCGCGGTCAGGTAGCGGGGCATGGTGAAACCACCACCCCCGACGTGTACGGCGGCCAGCGGCACGCCGGCCGGACTCATCACGTCCGCGACCGCGCCGATCCACTTCGTGTACTCGAATTCGAGGTGGGTCGGGTCGGCCAGGTCGACGTAGGAGTGCCAGGCCGAGTTGAGCACCAGAAGCCGCCCGGTGGAGTTGTCCGGGTCCGGCTCGACCGAGGCGCAGTGGTAGGCGGTCTCGATGTCGCACGGGTTGGGCGCGACGGCCGAGAAAGAGGCGCCGGCCAGGCCCAGCACCGCCAGCGCGGCGGTGGCCCGGGACGGCCGGGGCAGCGTGCTGCCGGCCTGCCTGCGCAGATAGACAGCGAGCGCCAGACCGGTCACCCCGAGCAGGACCGCGAGCCCGATGATGATCGCGGTGCTCGGCATGGCGGCGACGAGCACGAAGCCGGTGCCCAGGGTCGCGGTGATCGCGCCGAGGGTGCCGATGCTGGACAGCCGGCCCACCACCTGTCCGGTCCGGCGCAGGTCGCTCAGTTGCAACTTGACCACCAGCGGGGTGACCGCGGCGAGCAGTGCCGCCGGAAGGAAGATCGCCATCGCGGTCAGCAGCAGGATCCCGACCGCGGCGCCGCCGCGCAGCACCTCACCGGCGTACCGGACGATCGGCAGGGTCAGCGCGGTGCAGATGCTGGCGAGTACCAGCGCGGGGGCGAGCAGCGGACGCGGGTCGCGGCGGTCGGCGAGCCACCCGCCGATCCAGGCGCCGTACGCGATCGCGGCGAGCGCCACTCCGATCACCGAGCTGGTGACCTGGAGGGTCACTCCGACGTACGGGCCGACGAGCCGCAGTGACGCCGTCTCCAGGACGAGTACGGCCCCGCTGGCCAGGAAGACCAGCGCGGCGGCCAGACCCGGCGGCAGGGCGTGTCGCTGGGCCTCGGCCGGCTCGTCCGGCAGTGTGCCCACGCCGACTACCTCAGGTGGTGAAGTGTCCATCGCAGCGATGGTACGCATCCAACCCGTGGGCCCGGGCTACAACATCGAGAGATGAACATGGTTCGTGTGGTCGGACGCGGGATCGCCACCGCCGTTGTACGCCCGCCAACCGGTGCCCGGCATCCAGATCTTCCGGTACCAGATCACGTAGAGCACGCCCAGCCGACTCGCGTTCTTGACGTAGAACGCGGTGACGGCGTCGCCGTAGGAGCGGTCGCCGCCGGTCGCGTCGCGGTTCGCGAAGCCTCCGGCCGCGGCCGAGAAGTCGCAGGCACGCCCCTTGGGGTGTTCGCCGCCGCCACCGTCGCGGTGGCACGAGGTGTGCCGGGTGTACTTGGCCGCCTTGGCCTGGTTCAGCGCGTGCAGGGTGCGCGGAGTGATGCAGCCGTTGGTGGTCGGGTCGTTGATGGTGCAGGACTCCTTGGGCCAAGACCCGTCGGAGTTGCGCGGCGCCGCCTTGGCCAGCGGCGAGTTGGCGCTGATCAGGGAGCCGGTCGGGTTGCCGCCGACGGCCGCGAGGGCCCGCTCGGCGTCCTTCTTCTTCCGGGCGATCACCTCGACCTGGCGCTGCTGTTCCTTGACCTCGGCGTCGATCGCGTCCTTGGCCCGGGTCGCCTGGTCGAGCGAGTCGGCGAGTTCCCGGAGCTGCGAGTCGTCGCGTTGCGCCATCATCTCGAGTCCGGCGGCCCGCTCCACGAAGGACTGCGGCGAGGCGCTGTTCAGCAACGCCGAGATCGGGGTGAGCCGCCCCCGGCGGTACGTCTCGGCGGCGATCACGCCGACCTCGGTGCTGAGCGTCGCGATCCGGGTCTCGACCTGCTTGAGCTGCGTGCCGAGCTGGCTCTGCCGCTTCTTGGAACTGGTGAGCTTGGCGGTGGCCTCGATGTGCCCCTTCGAGGCTGCTTCGAGGGCGTCCCGGAGCTTCTTGGTCCCGCCCTCGTCGCCCGGCGAGCTGGGCGCGGCTGACGCCGGACCGGCGGTGGTCCCGACCAGGACCGGTGGTGTCACGGCGAGGACCGCGGCAGCGACGAGCAGTGCCGCGAACCGGCGCGGACCACGCAGCCGAACGATGGCCGTCATGCGCACGAAAGTTGTTCCTTTCGTCGGCCGCCGACCCCGGAGGATCCACACTGACCATTCGGCGGCGGCCACCGCCGGCACCCGATGGGACGCCACCTGGCGGAGACCGCCGGTCAGCCTACCGGAAGCCGGCCGCGCTGTCGGCCCGCTTCGGAGGGGATCTATTACCACAAAATGGACAATATTTCCGACAACTCGGCGCTCAGCCGTGCTCGCCTCGCCGGGCGAGCGGCACGACAGAGCGAGAAGCACGACCGGGCGAGAAGCACGACTGAGCGAGAGGCACGACCAGGGCGAGAGGCACGACCGGGCCAGCGGCACGACCGGGCGTCGGCGGGGCGGTACCGGCGCGCCGACCCGGATCAGCGAGGCGACAGGAGGGCGGTGTGCACCGCGTCCCAGATCTGTTCGTTGGCCGCGACCAGCAGGCCGGCCCGGTCGTCGGCCGGGTCGTAGGCACTGCCGTCGAGCCGCCGGACCACCCCGCCGGCCTCCTCGACCAGCAGCGCCCCCGGGGCGTGGTCCCAGGGCAGCGTCCGCCAGAAGATCGCGAAGTGTTGCCGACCAGCCACAATGTCCGGATATTCCCGACCCGCACAGTGTTGGCCCGGCAATATTTTGCCGATTCGCGGAGCACCGGCCAGGATCGTCTCGCGCAGGTCGGGCGGCAGAAACCGGGTCGGCACCACACCCCGCAGCCGCTCCACCGCGATCGACTCGGCCGCCGACCGCACCGCCACACCGTCCCGGTACGCCCCGGCACCGACCCCGGCCAGCATCAGGGTGTCCGCGATCGGGTCGAGGATCCAGCTCAACTCGGTGACCCCGGCCCGGCGCAGGGCCACCATCACCGCGAACGGCTGCCGTCCGGCCGCGAAGTTCGCCGTACCGTCCAGCGGGTCGACCAGCCACACCTGCGCCGATCCGCCGAGCCGTTCGAGCACCGTGGGGTCGGCGGCCACCCCCTCCTCGCCGACCACCTCGGAGTCGGGAAGAAGTCGGCGCAGCCCGGCGTCGAGCAGTTCCTCGGCGCGCCGGTCCGCCACCGTCACCACCTCGCCGGGGGCCTTCTCCGTCACGTCGGAGTCGTTCAGCCGCTGGAACATCGGCAGGATGGCGTCCGCAGCAGTACGCCGCATCAACGCCCCGACCCCGTCGACGAGCGACGGGTCAACCACGCGGCGGAAGTTTCACGACGCTGACGAAGAACTCGTCGATCTGGCGTACCACCGAGATGAAGCGCTCGAAGTCGACCGGCTTCGTCACGTACGCGTTCGCGTGCAACTGGTAGCTCCGCAGGATGTCCTCGTCGGCCTGCGAGGTGGTCAGCACGACCACCGGGATGCGGCAGAGGTGTTCGTCCCGCTTGATCTCGGCCAGCACCTCCCGACCGTCCCGCCGGGGCAGGTTGAGGTCCAGCAGGATCAGGTCCGGCGACACCGCGTCGGCGTACTCGCCCTCCTGGCGCAGGTAGGCCAGCGCCTCGGCGCCGTCCGAGACCACGGTCAGCCGGTTACGCAGCTTGTGCTCCTCGAACGCCTCCTGCGTCATGAGCACGTCGCCCGGGTCGTCCTCGACCAGCAGCACCTCGATCGGGCTCCTACCGTCCGCCGGCGCCGTCATCGGCCCTCCTCGTTGATCCGCTCGCTCGTCACACAGTCTCCTTCATGTCGCCGGCCGGCCGGGCCGACTCACCCGAGGTTCCACCGGTCCGCTCCACGACCGTATCGTCGGCCGGCGCGGGCTCCGCCGAGGCGTCGTCCCGCTCCTCCGGCGCCGTCGCCCCGGACGGCTGCTCCGGCCCACGCGCCTCCGGCGGCACGGGCAGGGTGAACCGGATCAGCGTTCCCTCGGGGGCGTCGGGATCGACCCAGACCCGGCCACCGTGGTACTCGACGATCTTCTTCACGATGGCCAGCCCGATGCCGGTACCCGGATAGGCGTCCTTGGCGTGCAGACGCTGGAAGATCACGAAGATCTTGTCGGCGAACTCGGCCTCGATCCCGATGCCGTTGTCCTGGCAGCTGATCTCCCACTCGTCACCGACCCGCCGCGCGGAGACGTGCACCTTCGGCGGCACGTCCGGCCGGCGGAACTTGAGCGAGTTGCCCACCAGGTTCGCGATCAGGTTGGTCAGCAGGGTCTCCTCGCCCCGGATCACCGGCAGGTCCGACCAGGTCAGCTCGCCGTCGACGTACCGGCGGGTGGGTTCGGTCTGTCCCGCGACGTCCGCCATCACCCGGTTCAGGTCCACCTCGGTGAAACCGGTGGTGAGCCGTCCGATCCGGGAGAAGGCGAGCAGGTCGTTGATCAGTCGCTGCATCCGCTGGGCGCCGTCCACGGCGAACGCGATGTACTGGTCCGCGCGCTCGTCGAGCTTTCCCGCGTACCGGCGTTGCAGCAGTTGGCAGAAGCTGGCCACCTTGCGCAGCGGCTCCTGGAGGTCGTGCGAGGCGACGTAGGCGAACTGCTCCAGGTCCCGGTTCGACCGGACCAGCTCCTCGGCCTGCTTCTCCAGCTGGCTGTTGACCCACTCGATCCGCTCCCGGGCCTGGCGCACCTCGGCCAGGTCGTCGGCGATCCGGCGGCGCATCGTGTCGACGTCATCGGCGAGCCGGGCGAGTTCCGGCGGCCCGGTCCCCTCGATGTCGCGCTGGTAGTCGCCGCGCGCGACCTCCCGCACCTGGGCGGCCAGCGTGGTCACCGGACCGATGACCAGCCGGTTCAGCGAGGTCATCAGCGCGATGCCGGCGAGCACCACGACGATCGCGGCCAGGATGAGGAGCAGTACCAGCGTGTTTCCGGTCCGCCTCGCCTTGTCGGCGACCGTGTTGCGCAGGTCGAGGATCAGCTGCTGCAACGTCCCCACCTCGTTGCGCAGCGCGTTGAACCGGTCGCTGCCCTGCGCCGTGAGGTGGGCCTGCGCGGCCGCCGTCCCGGTCGTCGCGGTCGCCTGGATGGCCGGCTGGGCCACCACCTCCCGCCACTGCCGGGCCTGGTCCCGCACGGTGTTCAACTCCCGGCGGATCTCCGGATGGTCATCCAGCAGAGCGTCCATCGAGGCGATCAGCGCCGCCTCCCGCTCCGTCCCGGACCGGTACGGCGCCAGGTCCGCCTCGTTGCCGGTCACCGCGTAGCCGCGGACCCCGGTCTGCTGGTCGATCAACGAACTGAGCAGCGCCTGCCCGTCGGTGCGCAGCGGGCCGGTCTTGGTGAGCAGGGTGTCCAGATGCTGCCGGTTGTTGGTGGCGACCACCGCCGCGCTGACCGCCAGCAGCCCCAGCACCACACCGACCACGACACAGAGCGTCGCCACCCGACGCCGCAGCGTCCATTTCAGTTGCCTCATCGTCCCGCCCCCCGGCTGACCAGCAGCATCGCCACGTCGTCGGCGAGCGGCCCACCGTTGTGTTCCTCGGCCCGCTCGACCAGCCGGCCCGGCAGATCCGGCAGCGGCACCCGCCGGCTACCCGGGTCGGCCACCAGTTCGCACAACCCGGGTACGTCCAGCCGCTCGTCGCCGGTGCCGACCCGTCCCTCGATCAGTCCGTCCGTGTACATCAGCAGCGACCAGTCCTCGGTGTCGAATCGCAGGTCGTACGCGACCGGCGGGCGGGGCCGTACTCCGAGCAGCAGCCCGTGCGGAGCGGGTACCGGCACCACCCGTCCGGCGGCGAGCAGCAGCGGCGGCGGATGCCCGGCGAGCCGTACCGTGGCCCGGTTGCCGGCCAGGTCGAGCCGGACCGCGGCGACCGTGGCGAAGATCTCTCGCGCCGACCGCTCGCTCATCAGCACCTGCTCCAGCGCCGGCAGCACCTGCTCGTCGGGAACTCCGGCGAGCACCAGCGCCCGCCAGGCGACCCGCAGTTCGACACCGAGCGCGGCCTCCTCGACCCCGTGCCCGCAGACGTCGCCGACGATCAGGTCGATCCGGTCCGGCGTCGTCTGCACCACGTCGTAGAAGTCGCCGCCGATCAACGCCTCGTGCCGCCCGGGGCGGTAGAAGGTGTGCACCGCGACCAGGTCGGTGTCCATCAGCGGCTGCGGCAGCAGACCCCGCTCCAGCCGGGCGGACTCGGCCTGGCGCAGTTCCACCTCGCGCAGCCGCCGGGTGTTCTCGTCGGCCCGCTTCCGCTCCACCGCGTAGCGCAGCGACCGGGCCAGCAGCACTCCGTCGACCTGACCCTTGACCAGGTAGTCCTGGGCCCCCTCGGCCACCGCGCCGATCCCGAGGTGCTCGTCGGAGCGGCCGGTGAGCACGCAGACGGCGGCGCCGGTCGACATGTTCAGCACCTGGCGCAGGCCGTCCAGCCCCTGGGCGTCCGGCAGGCCCAGGTCGAGCAGTACGCAGTCGACGTCGGGAATCTGCGGCCGGGCGGCGTTGAGGCTGTTCGCGATCAGCAGGTCGATCCCCGCGTCGGTCTCGGCGAGGAGTTCACCGACCAGGAAGGCGTCGGCGTCGTCGTCCTCGATCAACAGCACCCGCAGCCGTTCCCGGGGCGGCAGTTTGGCGTGCCGCCCCAGCCCACCGTGCGGATATGTCCGCGTCGGTACGACGGACGAGCCGGTCACCGCAGTGCTCCGCTCCGGTCGGGCCACCGGCCGACGTCGCCGCTCCGCTCGGTCACCACGCCTCCCGCTCCAATCGGTCGTATCCGGCCCCTGCCGGCGGCGCGAGCGCCGGGCCGCCCCGTCGACGCGCCGATCCTGTACCACCCAACGCTGCCACACAACACAGGTGGCGCCGGAACTCGTACCCGGGGGATCCGACGCTCACGGCGCCGCTTCCGCCGATCCGGCCGGCCCCCGTTGCCGTACCCGCTCGGCCTGGCGGGCGATCACCTCGCCGAGCACCCCGTGCAGCCGGCCGCAGTCGGCGCAGTGCAGGTTCTCGTCCAGGCGCCGGCCGCCGCACGTCGCACAGGTCCCCCGGTCGGCCCGGTCACGATAGCCGGCCAGCGCCTCGGCCAGTGCCCGGGCCAGGTGCGGGGTGACCCGGATCGTCTCGGTCCCGTCGGCGGAGTGGACATCGACGGATCCCACCGGTTCGGCACCCGGCGCGGGGTCGTACGGGGAGACCCGCGCGACGAAGTCGCGCAGCACGGCAGCAGGGTCCGGCGCCCGGAGAACAGACATGCGCATCACGCTATGCGACCGGCGGCGGGCGGGGTGACCCGGCCGGCCGGTGTACCGGCGAACCGCCATGATGGCACTCGCTGCCCACCACTGGAGGCGCCCGTGTCCACCCCTGACGACCCGCTCTCGCCGGGTACGCCCGACTCGTCCCCCGACACCCCGGCACACCGGCCGACGGGCGGACCACCCGTGCTGCCGGCGGTGGACCGGGCCCTGACCCGTCCCCGCCGCCGCCGGCTGGCCGCCGTCGCCGCCCTGGCCGTACTGCTGGCGGTCGGCGCCGCCGCCCTGCTCGGCCTCCGTACGCCGGCCCCGGGCACCACCGGCGCACCGGCCGACGAGTTCAGCGCGGACCGGGCGTACGAGCACGTCCGGACGGTCGCCGCGGAGACGCACGTGGCCGGCAGCCCGGCCGCCGAGCGGGCCCGGATCCACATCGAGGCGACCCTGCGCGGCCTCGGCCTGGGTCCGGAGGTGCAGGACACCGTCGCCACGGAGGCGGGCCAGCTCAGCGGCGGCGCGGGCGGCGCGACCCTGGCCCGGGTACGCAACGTGGTGGCCCGGGTACCCGGCACCGATCCCACCGGCCGGGTCTTCCTGGTCGCGCACTACGACTCGGTCCAGGTCGGGCCGGGCGGCAACGACGACGCGGCCGGCACCTCGGCGTTGCTGGAGGTGGCCCGCGCGCTCCGCACCGGTCCCCGGCCCCGCAACGACGTCGTCTTCGTCTTCACCGACGCCGAGGAGGCCTGCCTCTGCGGCGCGTCGGCGTTCGCGTCCAGCCACCCGCTCGCCGAGGGCGGCGGCGTGGTGCTCAACCTGGAGGCGCGGGGCAGCACCGGACCGGTGATCATGTTCGAGACCTCACTGCGCAACGCCGGCCTGGTGGAGGTCTTCGGCCGGGCCGCCCCGCACCCGGTGGGCACCTCGTTCGCGGTCGAGGTCTACCGGCTGCTGCCCAACGACACCGACTTCACCGCCTTCCTCGACAACGGCTTCACCGGGCTGAACGCCGCCTACATCGACGGGGCGGCGATCTACCACACGCCGCTGGACACCCCGGCCCGGGTGGACCGGGGCAGCCTGCAACACCACGGTGAGAACGCGCTCGCGCTGGCCCGGGAGTTCGGCGCGGTCGACCTGACGGAGCTGACGGCCGGCGGGGACGCCACCTACTTCCCGCTGCCCGGCGGGCTGGCCCGGTATCCCGGCTGGCTCACCATGCCACTCGCGCTGCTCGCCCTGGCCGGCGTCGGGGTGCTGGCCTGGGCGGCCCGGCGGCGTGGACGCGCCACCTGGCGCAGGCTCGCCGCCGGGTTCGGGTTGGCCCTGGTACCCGTCGTGGTCGCGCCGGTCGGGGCCCAACTGCTCTGGGCCGCGGTCACCGCGATCCGGCCGGGGTACGCGACACTGCTCGACCCGTACCGGCCACTGTGGTACCGGCTCGCCGTGGTGGCACTCGCCGTCGCCGTCCTGTTCACCTGGTACGCGCTCACCCGTCGACGTACCGGCCCGGCGGCACTGGCGGTGGGCGGCTTCGGTGTGCTGGCCGTACTCGGAGTGGTGCTCGCCTTCGTGGCGCCCGGCGGGGCGTACCTGGCGACACTGCCGGCGCTGGCGGGGGTGCTGGGCGGGCTGGTCGCGCTCGCCGTACCCCGGGACGGCCCCTGGGCGGTGGTCGCGGTGACCGCCGCCGCGGCGGTCGGCGTACTCCTGTTGCTGCCCACCGTCGTCCTGCTCTTCCCGGCCCTCGGCATGGCGATGGGCGGCGTCGCGGCGCTCTTCACGGTGCTGCTCGGGCTGGCCGCGCTGCCGGTCGTCGACCTGCTGCATCCGGCGGCCGGCGGTCAACGCGGGATGGCCGCGCTCCGGGCCCGCCGGGCCGGCGCCGTGCCGGCACTCGCAGCGACACTCGGCACCGTGCTCTTCGCCGGGGTGGGGCTCGCGGTCGACCGGTTCGACGCCGCGCATCCGGTGCCGACCCAACTGATGTACGCACTGGACACCGACACCGGTACGGCCCGTTGGCTCAGCGACGAGACCGATCCACAACCCTGGACCGACCAGTACGTCGACGGCCCGGCGAGGATCGGCGACCAGTTCCCGGCGCTCGGCGACGAGGAACGCCGGGCCGGCCCCGCCCAGCCCGCTCCGCTGCCCCCACCCCGACTCGACCCACTCGCCGACAACACCGAGGCCGGGGTGCGTACGCTGCGCGTCCGGCTCGTCCCCCAGCGCCAGGTACGGCTCGCCTCCCTGCACGTGGACCCCGCGACGGCCACCGTCGTCGAGGCCCGGGTGGCCGGCCGGCCGATCCGGGTCGGCGGTCCGACCCCGTTCGGCGTGGTCTTCCACGCCCCACCTCCGGAGGGAATCGAGATCGAGCTTCGCCTGCGCGCCACCACCCCGGGCGCCCCGGTCCGGCTACGCGCGATGGACGCCAGCGACGGCCTCGCCGCCCTGCCCGGATTCCGGCCCCGCCCACCCGGCGTCGGCATCGTCGGTTCACACGACTCGGAACTCGTCGCGGTCGCCCACACCTACCAGATGTAAGGAAGGGCCCCTTCTTATCGTTTTCTGTAGAAGAAGGGGCCCTTCCTAACCGTTTCGGTGCGTCGGGACCGTTTCGGTGCGTCGGTTCAGCGGGCGTCGCCGTTGTCCTGGTCGGCGATGAAGGCCGCGATCCAGGACAGTGGCGCGTTCCAGTTGATGGTCAGTTCGTTCGTCGCCCAGGACTCGATGTCGTCGATGTAGCAGAACTGCGGCGCACAGCCGCGCAGCTTCTGCTGGGCGACCGGGTCCTGGATGGCCGAGTTCGGGCCGCCGGACAGGGTGCCCCGGGGCGGGTTCGGCAGGTCGGGGTTGAGCTGGCGGGCGTACCAGCGGCTGTGCTGGTTGCGCGAGGCCACCTCGCCGTAGCCCGTCACGTACGACTGGTTCAGGGCGTTGCGGCCGAGGATGTAGTCCATCGTCTCCAGCACCCCGGCGCGGTACCGGTCCTGCCCGGTCAGGTCGAACGCGGTGGCCAGCACGATGGCGTTGTTGACGATCAGGTTGTTGGAGCCCCAGTCGAAGAGGTTGTCCGACGGGCTGTACGGGATGCCGTACGGGTGGGCCTTCAGGGTCGCCAGGTAGCGGTCGGCGCCCTGGGCCACCGAGGCCCGGACCCGGGACCGGTCCGGCAGCCCGCTGGGCACCGTCGCCAGTTGCATGCGGCCGAGCGCGGCGGTGTTGCCCCAGTCCAGTCCGCGCTCCCTCCAGACGTCGGCGGTGTGGTGCGGCGAGGCCAGCACGAAGTCCCGGTACTCCTTCGCCCCGGTGCTCAGGTACAGCTCGGCGGCGGCCCAGTAGAACTCGTCGCTGACGTCGGCGTCGTTGTAGGCGCCGCCACCGTTGGCGTCGGCCGGGTCGGCGTACCGCTGCGGGTTGGCCTTCGCGGCGGCCCAGGCCGTCCTGGCGGCGGCCAGGTTACGGTCGGCGAAATTCCGGTCGTACGGCTTGAAGACCCGCGCCGCCTGCGCGGCCGTCGCGACCAGGTTGAGGGTGGCGGCGGTCGACGGCGGGTGCAGTTCGCGGCGCTTGTCGTCGAGATGCGGCAGCAGCGGTAGGCCGGTCCACGAGTCGTCGTGGATCTTGTGGTGGGCCATCCCGGCGAGCGGCTCTCCGGCCGGCACCTGCATGCTGAGCAGGAACTCCTGCTCCCAGCGGGCCTCGTCGAGGATGTCCGGCACCCGGTTGCCACTCTCCGGCAGGTTCAAGGTCCGGTCGCCGAGCAGCCACGGCTGGCCGGTGTCGGCCCGTACCGAGCGCTCGTACTCGCTCATCAGCTGGTGCACCGAGATGCCGCCGTTGACCACGTACTTGCCGTGGTCGCCCGCGTCGTACCAGCCGCCGGAGACGTCCAGCGTGTAGTCACAGACGCCGGGTTGGCAGGGTACCGCCGTGTCGCCGGTGTTCGGTGCCACGCCGACGTGCCCGGCCGGGCGGCCGTACCCGGGACGCAGCGCGTCGGAGATCGCGGTGCCGCTGCGCTGGGTGTAGTAGAACTTCAGCGCGTCGGTCCGGAGCTGCTCGTAGAACCCGGAGCCGATGTCGAACGGCCGGCTGGTCTCGCCGTCGGCGGTGAGGGTGTAGCCGGTGCCGACCCGGGTGTAGTGCCCGAAGTCGATGGTGTGGACGTTCTGCCCGGAGGACTGGTCCACCCCGCGCGGCGTCGTCCGGCCCTGCTTGACGAGCCGGCCGGCACCGTCGTGGAGTTGGAAGGGCAGCGCGGCGGTCGCCTCGGTGACGACGGTGGCGTTCTTCGGCCCCTTCGGCAGGTAGCCGACCTGGTTGACCCGGACCCGTGGTCCGGTGTCCGGGACGTACACGTCCGGCTCGGCGCCGCCGGTGAGCGAGACGTCGTCCAGACAGATCCGCCACGGCTCGGCGCTGCCGCCAATCTGGAAGGCGACCTGGGCGTTCGGCAGGTCGACCGGGGAGGTGAAGGTGTACCGGTAGTTGTTGCCGGAGACGCTCAGCTCCGGAGTCGCCGACAGGTACTGGGTGTACGGATCGACCGGCAGTTGGATCAGCGCCTTGCCGACCCGGCCCGGGGTGGCCTGGCCGAAGAACCCGAACTCGTACGTCTCACCGGCGACCAGGGCGATGTTGTCCTGGCCGATGATGGCGTCCCACGGGTTGACGGTGCCGCCCGGTACGTCGGCGCAGAGCTGCCCGGTGCTGGAGTCGAGGGCGAGGTTCCCGGTGCCCCACCAGGGGGCGTGGCCGGCGTCGAAGGTGCCGTTGACGATCTGCTCCGGCGCGTCGGCGGACGCCACCGGGGTGTACGCGGAGGCTGTCGGTGCGGTGAGCACGGTGGCGGCCAGCGCCACGGCGGTCACGGCGGCGAGCGGAACGGGTCGTCGCCAGTGGGGTCTGGGCACGGAGGTCCTTCCGGTGGACGCGCGGTGACCGAGGAACGGCACCGCCGGGTGGGGTGTCGTACGGCGTGGACCGGGATCCATGGAAGCGCTCCCAACCCACTGGATACGGGGAGATTGACATCGAGTTTCCGGCCTGTCAACAGGTCCGGACGAGGCCGGGCAGCAGTGATTGCCATAAATCCCGCTAAAGGCGCCAGCCGGCCGTACTGCTCCACACTGGAGTGAGTCCGGCATTTGGCAGCGGGTCATGGACCCGGAGCAGCATAATGGAGGACATAACAACTGCCCACTCAGCCAAATGGGGAATCCATCCTGATGACGGGCAACAACCGCGCCATCTTCCCGTTCCGGTCCAGTCCCAACCGATCGCCACCATCGCCGCTCCGCTCGCCCCACCCACGCCGCTCGTGACAACTCGACGGCGGCCCCCTGGGCAGCGCGGCCCAGCCGGGAGATTCCCCCAGATCGACCCGACCCGCCGAGCGGAGGAACTATGGCGCAGCCACACCCGCGCGATGGACGACCGGAGCCCAACGGCCAGCGACGACTGCTGACGAAAATTCTCATCGGTGTCGCCAGCTTCTGGGTGGCATTCGGAATATCGACGCTGCTGCCGAAGGACGAAAAGCCCGAGCTGGCCTGGAGCATCGGCGCCTCGCTCTTCGTCGCGGGCGTCGTATTCATCGCCCACTACCTCTTCGAGGTGGAACGCAAACTCGACGCGCTGTTGCAGAGTTTCGACGACACCCGCAAACAGCTCGGCGACCAGATCCGACGGCGCGCCGAGGCCACCGAACACCAGATGCGGGAGGGCTTCTCGAAGATCCACCTGGCCGAGGAGATCTTCGGGCTCCGCGAGGCGTCCCAGCTCGACGCCGAGGAGATGATGCAGATCGCGAAGCTGGTCCGGAACCGTACGAAGATCACTTCGGAGGCGCCGCAGCTCATCCAGGACTTCGCGCTGGCGGAGATGACCCGGCTGGTGGAGTACCTGAAGCAGATGGGCGACAGCAACGATCTGACGTACGAGGGTGAGGACCAGGACTGGCTGCTCGGACTGACGAAGGTCGCCCGCAGCGAGATCCAGGCGACCAGCCTGAGCACGGTGGACGCGGGCGGACGCGGCTTCATCGACGGTGGGCTCTGGTCGACCGACTTCGGGCAGCGCTACCTGGACTTCCAGCGGCACGCCATCCGGACCCGAGGAGTACGGGTGCAACGCCTCTTCATCCTCGACCGCAAGGGGCTGAACATCGAGGACCTGCACCAGATCCTGCGGATGCACCTGAGCATCGGGGTCGAGGTACGCACGCTCGACGCCACGGTCGCGCCCACCCTGCACACCCGGCTGCACGACTTCATCCTCTTCGATCGCAAGCTGAGCTACCAGACGACGACCGCATCCAGTCTCGACAGCCAGCTCAACCCGATCATCGTCAACATCACCCTGGTCACCGATCCCGAGCGGGTCAACCGACGAATCAGCGAGTTCGCCGACCTCTGGTCCGCCGAGGGCGTCCAGGCGGTCACCGTCGACGAACGCGGCGAACTCGTCTTCCGGCCGGCGAGATCGGTCGACCAGCGCCGGCCGGCGAAGTCGGTCGACCAGCGCCACCGGGAGCCGAATCCGGGCCCTGCCGGCGAGGCCGCGTAAGAGGCGCTGTCGGCGAGGCCGCGTAATGGCCCTGCCGGCGAGGCCGTGTAACGGGATCGGCGGGACGGTCAGCCCGGCGGGGCGGACCTGCCGGTTACCACCAGCATGCCGCTGTACCCGTCCCGGAGCGGATCGCCGAGCGCGATCCGGGTGATCTGCGGGTCGACCGCGACCGGGGCCATCGCCCGCAGGACCTCGTCGACGTCGACGGCGACCGCCGGAAACCACTGCTCGCCCACCTGGTAGCCCTGGGACTGCGCCATGAAGGCGGCGGCGAACGGCGCCCCCGGCTTCAGCGCGGTGACGAACGCCTGCACACCCTGCTGGAACTCGGCGATGTCGGCGGACATCGAACAGGCGACGAAGAACATCGTGCCCAGGTCCCACTTCCGGCTGGGCAGCTCGAAGATGCTGGCCCGGTGCACCTCGGCCCGTACGGCGAGCGCGGCCCGGGGATCGGGAAGCAGCCCGTACGCCTCCGTTGGCCGATAGACGTCCCAGAAATCGAGCCAGTTGTCATCGAACCGGGCAATCTGTCGGCGTATCCAGGCAACGTTGGAGGTGCTCCGCTCCCACAGATCCAGGTGCGCGCAGAACGGCAACATGGCGAAGGCCGGATAGAGGTTGGTGCCCGTTCCGACGTCGACCGCCCGGGCCTGCGGATCCAACTGCTGTTGGGCGAAGAAATCGCGAATAATCTCCATTATCTGGCGATCGTCGTCCCGGACGGCGCAGTAGTTGTGCGCGAAGTAGGCTTCCGAATCGAAGTGGTCCCAGTCGACCTGCTCGTTGGAGATCGAGGACCGGCCTGAGGACGCGCCACGCGCCTCGTCGGCCCGCTCGCGGCGCGCGCTTACCGCACTCATCTGGCCCGTCCCTCGCAGTTGTGACCTCGTCACCGAACACACCGAGCGTGATCGGCGCCCGGTAACGCGGAGTTGTCCAACCTCGTCCGGGCCGGGGGCCTGCACCGATGTGGACTGGCCGAGGCGCGGATCGCCTATGTCACTACAATTCACCAGAGGGATGGCGACTGCATCCCCCGAAAGTCCGAGCCCCGGAGGGGCATTCGGGCGACTCCGAGACCGCACGACGGACGGGGACGGGGCAACCCACCGAGGCTCGCCGATCACACAGGGCTACCGCAGAACCTTACTGCAGGCCACTCAGTGTCAACACTTCGTCCGCACATCCCCAGGACAGGGTCAGCCCCGACCCGCCGTGCCCGTAGTTGTGGATGACCGGGACACCGTCGATCGAATCACTCTCGACGCGGACCTGGGGCCGAGTCGGCCGCAATCCCACCAGAATCCGTCGCACCCTGGCATTGCGGAGCAGTGGCTCCACCGCCGCGCACCGCTCGACAATGGCGGTGGCGGCGACGGGATCGGGCGTCAGATCTTCAGAACCAGGCGTCGCGTCGCCACCGAGCACCACCCGACTTCCATGCGGTAGGAAATAGGTCAGATCCGCGTGCTCGGCGTGGTCCTGGAAGAATGTGTCAATTCCAGGATTGTCGACGACCACGAGTTGTCCACGGGTCGGGAACACCTCGTCGTCCGGCACCAGAAATCGTGATCCCAGACCGGTGCAGTTGACGAGAATGCGAGCCGATCCGCCCACCTCCTTGAAAGAGGAGATGGCGCCGATCTCGATAGCGACATTGAGCGTACGCAGCCTGAGAACCAGGTATTCGAGGTACTGCGGCATGTTGACCAGCGGGATGGTGTACCGCCAACCGCTGGCGTACCCATGGGGCAGTTCCTCGGGCCGGCAAGGCTCGTAATCGGCCACTCCCACGACCCATGACGGCGGTTCCATCGGCTGCGGCGCGGCCTCCATCCCGCGTACCAGGCGGACCCCGGACGCGGTGTCGCCGGCGAGCTTCTCCAGTGCGAGGCGGGTCTGCTCACTCCACGGGAGAACCCGTGGATCGCTGACCATATAAGGGCCCCAACTCGCACCGGCCGCAGCCGAAGTTGTCTCCAATGGAGGCCGCGCGGCCCGAACCCGGACCCGCAAACCGGCCTCGGCGAGACGGACCGCGGTGGTCAGACCGGACACTCCGGCCCCGACAACCAGCGCGTCCCACTCCCCAACGCTTCCCATTCGGCAATATTAACGGAGATCGACCTCGATCATAGGTTCTGTATAATTTTGAAGTATCCCGCTATTTCGCGTGACAGCACAGAAATTCATCACGAACCCCAGCATCCACGAATCTGATAGCGGTCTGACCAGCACTATCAGGGCACTGTTCTGCGTTCCATCCGCCCCGGAGCCCGTCGATGCCGCGCGGCCCGGTGCCTCTTCCCGGCACCCGGCGAGCCGGCGACCGACGGCAGTGTCGGATTCCCGACGCTGCGCGCTCGGCCGTTCCGGGCTTCGGGGCGCTGTCGGGTACCGAACGCTGCGGTGGAAGATTCACGACTGACCGGGCGAGCGGGATCGACCACCATTCCCGTGCCGACATCGGACGCCCGACGTCCGTACCATCCTGGCAGTCCCGAGGAGGTCTGATGATCCGGAAGTACGGCAAGGCCCTCGCGGCCGTCGCCGGTGCGGTGCTCACCGTCGCCTACGGCGCGCTCTCCGGCGACCAGCACATCGAGTCGGACGAGGCCGTCCAGATCGCGATCGCGGCCGCCACCGCCATCGGTGTCTACCTGGTACCCCTGACCCCGCAGTACCGGTGGGCCAAGACCGCCGTCGCCGTCGCGCTGAGCGTCCTACAGGTCCTCGCCACGGTCATCCTCGGCGGACTCGACTCGAACGAGTGGATCGCACTCCTCCTGGCCGCGCTGACCGTGCTGGGCGTCGGCGCCGCCCCGGCGGTCTCCAAGAACGGCACCAGCAACAGCCAGGCTCCGCAGGCCCAGACCCGCACCAGCCAGCCGGTCTAGCCCCGGGAACGCCGTCCGCCGGTACCGGCCTCTGTGGTCGGTGTCACTAGCCTTGGCCTGGTGGACGGCCGGCCGATCGAGGTGCGCGTCGGTGCCGGCGTGGTCGAGCTGCTCGGTAACGACTTCGCCAGCCTGCTCTACCTGCGCGGCGAACCGGCCCGGCTGCACGCGTACGACTGCCGTGGCAGCGTGGCGCAGTTGGCCGCCCGGTCGACCTGGGAGACCGTCCGACCGGATGAACTCGACGCGCTGCGCGACTGGCTCGCCGACCCCGGACTCCGGGTCGATCGACGCAGCGGCGCCGTCCGTGGACTGCTGGTCGAACCGCTGGAGCCGTTCACCCGGCTACTGGCCCCCGGCCGGTACGTCGTCAGCGCCACCGCGGCACCCTGGGCCGAAACCGTCGTCGTCGACCCCGGCGAGCACGGCGTCAGGTCCTGGTACTGGCCGGTGGAGGGCGCCGCCATCGTTCCCACGAGCCCGTGGCCGCCGCCGGACCGGGCCACCGTGGCGGCGTACCGGGACCGGATCGCCAAGGGAGTCCGGCCGGCCGCCGTGGCGATCGGCCCAGCCGGCCGGGACGTGCGTTATCTGCTCGACGGTCACCACAAGCTCGCCGCCTACCAGGCGGAACGGGTCCGGCCGCTGATCATCGAACTGGCCCCGGAGGCGGTGTCCCCGCTGCCCCGCGAGCTGTTCGCCGGGCTGCTGCCGGAACACGTCCGCGAGCGGTTCTCCCACACTTTCGACGACTGGCGACACGGTGGCCCACCGCCGGACGGCCTGAACCAGCCGTGAGTTCTCGGCTGCCGGGAATCTCCGTCCGACAGCGATGAACTCGACTGCCGCCGAGCCTTCCGGTGCACGTCGATGCCCGGCCACACGACGGTCGCGGCCCGGTAACGCCCGTCCGCGACGTTGATGGCTCCCGTACCCCCCAACGCCTCGGGAGGCACTCGTGCTCGGCACTCGACGTCACTCCATCCGACTGGCCCTGACCGCCGCCGCCACCATCGCGGCGGTGGCCGCCTCGCTCCTCGGCACGGCTCCGGCCGGCGCCGCCCCGTCCGGCACCCCGTCCAAGGCGACCGCGCAGTCGAACCTGAACGCGCTGACCGTCGCCGCCGAGTCCGGCAGTGGCTACAACCGGGACCTGTTCCCGCACTGGATCACGATCAGCGGTGCCTGCAACACCCGGGAGACGGTGCTCCGGCGCGACGGCAGCGGGGTGAGTGTGGACAGCGCCTGCTACCCGACCTCGGGTAGTTGGTACAGCCCGTACGACGGGGCGACCTGGACCAACCCGGCCGACGTCGACATCGACCACATCGTTCCGCTGGCCGAGGCCTGGCGGTCCGGCGCCAACTCGTGGACGACCAGCCGGCGGCAGTCCTTTGCCAACGATCTCAGCGGCCCGCAGTTGATTGCGGTGACCGACAACGTGAACCAGGCCAAGGGTGACCAGGACCCGTCCACCTGGCAGCCAAGCCGGACCGCCTACCGGTGCACGTACGCCAAGATGTGGATCCGCACCAAGTACAACTGGAGCCTGCGGCTTCAGTCCTCGGAGAAGACCTCGTTGCAGGCCATGCTGAACACCTGCACCTCCTGACGTCCGCCAAACCTCCCACGTGCGCCCCGGCCCTCCACTGGGAGGCCGGGGCCTCGTTACGTTCGGCGTTGCCGATTCAGCTCAGCCTTACGTAGAACTCAGGCGGCGCGGCCCAGGAGGACGCGTGCGGCGGTTCGGACGTCGGTAAGGGGGAGACCGAACTCTTCCGCAACCGTTTCAGCGCGTTCACCCGCCTTCAGCATGCCGGCCACATCGACGACACGGGTTCCTGTCCCTGCGAAGATTGGCTGGCCGAAGGATCGGTGCATGTTGACAACCACCTTCGAGGGAAGCCAGTTCGGTAGCTGGAGTTCACGGGGGTACCCGTCACCGCCCCAGCCGATGTACTCCATGTGGTCGGCGACAATCTCCCGGATCACCTGTTGGCCGGTGTCGCCGACGATCAGCCCATGGCCGGCTCTGCTCTCGTTGAAGTCCCAGAGGACGTCGATGCCGTCGGTAGCAAGCTCGGGAGCGACCAGGACGTAGTCGCGTCCAAACTCTTTTTGAAGCGCCCTGAGGGCCGGTCGTATACGCCGGGGACGCACGCCGGCTGAGCGGAGCGCCTCGAGTACATGTCCCTCGGCCAGCGCGATGAACGTCACCGGCAGAAGGTCCGACTCACGGTCGACCACATGAAGCAGCGGCTTGCCCCGCTCGTACCCGCGACCCAGCGATGGAATGTGTCTGCCGGGGAACCCGCAGATGGCGGGCAGCCTGGGCGAGATTCAGGATTCCTTCCGTAAACCGGATATCGCTCATTCCGCCCCCCTTCCTGCTCCCCAACTTTGTTGCCTCAGGATTCCACAACCGGGACGGTCAGGTCACCATCCCACAGGTCGTTGACGCCCCGAGTCGACACCGGAAGCCTGCCCCTCAACACGGCGATGGACAACAGAATGTCCACCGGCCTGTGGACAACCGGGGTGCCTGTGGACAACCACCTGATCAAGGCCGGGATGTGGTATCGGGCCAACCCTCGCCCCCCAGCCTTCCCGCCCAGGGCCGCACGTTCGGCGGCAGATCCGGGTACACAGGTGCCTCTTCCACCCTGCTGCACACTGGCGCGGCCCGACCTTCTGTCTTATTGTCCTACTGTCGCAGTACAACAGGAAGGTGCCGCCGGTGATCGAGTTCGTGCTGGACGGCCGGTCCAAGGTCAACACCTACGTGCAGCTCGTTCAGCAGGTCAAACAGGCCCTGCGGGTCGGGTTGCTGGCCCCGGGAGACCGGTTGCCGAAGGTGCGTGATGTCGCCCAGTCGTTGGCGATCAACCCCAACACGGTGTTGAAGGCCTATCGCGAGTTGGAGATCGAAGGGCTCGCCGAGGGACGGCCGGGGGTCGGCACGTTCGTCACCCGCACCCTCGCCGGGGAGTCGCTGGCCAACCAGGCTGATCTGCGCGTCGAGCTTCTCGGGTGGTTGCGGAAGGCGCAGGCCGCCGGGCTGACGGACGAGGACGTCACCGCGCTGGTCGACACGACGATCCGCGCCGCGCGGCAGGACGACGCGCTCCAGGGCAGATCCAAGTGAAAGGACACGAGATGGAGCACGTGCTCGAGGCTGAAGAGCTCGGCAAACGGTACGCGGGACGGTGGGCGCTTCGCGACTGCACGGTACGGCTGCCGGCCGGGCGGGTCGCCGCGCTTGTCGGGCCGAACGGGGCCGGCAAGAGCACCCTGCTGCACCTGGCGGTCGGGCTGCTGCGCCCCGACGCCGGCGAGGTGCGGGTCTTCGGCGCCGCGCCGTACGAGAACACGACCGTCCTCGCGGACATCGGCTTCGTCGCGCAGGACACGCCGGTCTACCGCGACTTCACCGCCGACGAGCTGGTACGCATGGGCGGCAAGGTGAACCGGCGCTGGGACGCTGCCCTGGCCAAGGCTCGGCTGGCCCAGCTCGGCATTCCGCCCCGCAAGCCGGTCGGCCGGCTCTCCGGCGGACAACGTGCCCAGGTCGCTCTCGCCCTGGCGCTGGCGAAGCGGCCCCGGCTACTGCTGCTCGACGAGCCGGTCGCGAGTCTCGACCCTCTCGCCCGGCGGGAGTTTCTACAGTCGCTGATGGGCAGCGTCGCCGAGACGGGCACCACAGTGTTGCTCTCCTCGCACATTCTCGCCGACCTGGAACGCTCCTGCGACTTCCTCGTCGTCCTGCAGGCCGGCACGGTGCACCTGTCCGGCATGGTCGACGACATCGTGGCCGGGCACCGGCAGCTGGTCGGTCCGCGTCATCACGGCGAGCCGATCGATGGTGTCGGGGCGGTGGTCCGGGCCCGGCACACCGACCGGCAGTCGACGCTGCTCGTCCGTACCGACGGCTCGGTACGGGATCCGTCGTGGACAGTGCACGAGTTGACGCTGGAAGACCTCATCCTGGCGTACCTCGCCGACCACGACGCGCAGGCCAACCACGAAGCGTGGGGAGTACCGGCATGATCTGGCTAACCTGGCGGCAGCACCGCAGGCAGGCACTGTTCACCCTGCTGGGGCTGGCGGCGCTGGCGGCGTTCGTCGTCCCGACCGGCCTGTCGATGCGGCACACGTTCACCCGGCTGGGCCTGGCCGACTGTGTCACCACCGCTGGCCCCGGCTGCTCCACGAACATCGAGAAGTTCTCCAGCACGTACGGGTCGCTGGTACTCGTCAGCGTCCTGCTGCTCGTGGTCCCGCTGATGATCGGGCTGTTCTGGGGCGCGCCCGTCGTCGCACGTGAGGTCGAGCAGGGAACCCATCGGATGATCTGGACCCAGGGCATCAGCCGCCGGTACTGGGCGTTTGTCAAGTGCGGCCTGCTCGGTGGCGCGGTAGCGGCGTTCGCGCTCGTCTACGGCTTGGGCGTGTCCTGGTGGTACGAGCCGCTCGGCCAGATCGACGTTCGCCAGACCCGGTTCACCGAGGTCTTCTTCGACATGCAGGGCATGGCCCCGGTCGGCTACACCCTCTTCGGGGTGGCGCTCGGCGTCTTCGCCGGCACCCTGCTGCCCAAGGTGCTACCCGCGATGGCCCTGACCCTGGCCGGCTTCGTCGGCGTCCGAGCCGCCGTGGCTCTCCTCGCCCGGCCGCACTACATGACGCCCGTCGCCGACGACCAGATCATCCAGGATGGCACCGGTGGGCAGGGCAACCTCGCTGGAGGCTGGGTACTGTCCAAGGAGGTCCGACAGGCCGACGGCACGTTCGTCACATCCGGCACCGTCCGGTGTCCACCGGCCGCAGACGGCATCCCATGCGCGTCCGACCCAGCACTCGGGCTACGCCCCGGCGCCTACAACCACCAGGTGTTCCAACCAGGCGACCGCTTCTGGACGTTCCAGTGGATCGAAACAGGCGTCTTCGTCGCCCTCGCCGCGCTGCTGATCTGGTTCGCGATCCGCCGCATCCGCCGGATCGCCTGACACCGCGACGCGGGCAGCGGCCGACACCGGCCGGCCGCTGCCCGCAAGGCGCTCCCAGCAGGCCGATGACCTGCCGGGGCTATTTCCACCGGAAATGCACGAAAAGTCGACCGAAGTTCTTGGAGTCCTTCTCCACCCGGTGGTAGAGCTGCTTGACGTCCTTCTGGTCCAGGAAGCGCAGCACCCGCTTCTTGAGCTGGCCCGAGCCCTTGCCGGGGATGATCTCGATCATGGACGCCTTCTTCGCGATGGCCTCGTCCATGATCCCCCGCAGGGCGCGGTCGATGTCCTGTCCCCGGTTGAAGATGTCGTGCAGGTCGAGCTTGAGCTTCATCGGGCCGCCACCGGCTGCGCAGGGTCCATGGCCACCCATCGTAGGCGGGCCGGTCCGGCGAGGATCACCGTCGTCCGCCTACCCGGGTCTGCACCCGCTGCACCGCCGTCCGGTAGTCGTCGTTCGCCGCGTACATGGCGGCGGCGATCCGCAGGTGCCGGAGCGCCTCGGTGGGCCGGCCGACCCGTTCCAGGGTCCGGCCCAGTACGTGGTGCGCGTAGTGGTCGCTCGGATCCCGCTCCACCAGGGCGCGCAACTGCTCCTCCGCCCGCGCGAGTTGCGCCGACTGGAAGTACGCGCGGGCCAGCAGTTGTCGTACCGAGGCGTTGTCGGGCTCGGCCGCGACGATGGGCTCCAGCAACCGGGCCGCCCCGCTGGGGTCCCCGGTCTCGAAGTACATGGTCGCCCGGCGGTACTCGGCCAGAAGATCCACTCGACCCACCTCCTCGTATCGCGACTACTTTCCTCGACGCTGGCACAACACCGTCGGTCCCGCGACTGTTCCACCGGCTGCGTTACCCCCGGCCGAATGGACCATTCGGCCGCATTACGGGTTGCTGTCCGGATAACGGCCGGCCGGCGCTGCCGGAGTCATCGGCGGTCGGGGCGGAGCGCCCAGGCGCGTACGCCGCCGAGGATGCCGGCGCTGTTCGGTACGACCACCACATCGTCACCCATCCGGACCAGTTGCTCCGGCCGGACCAGTCGCGAGTTGCCGCCACCGAGGTAGAGCCGGTCCCAGAGGAAGACCGGCCGCAGCCCGTCGACGACACCCCGGACCCGACGGGACCAGAAGGCGTCACCGAGTCGGCGGCGCTCGTGTTCGCCGATGTAGGTGTCGTAGCTCATCCCCCACCGCACCGGCGCCTGGGACAGCTCCAGGTGCGGTGCGAGCACCCCGCCGTCGAAGAGCGCGCACCCCAGCCCGGTCCCGAGGGTCAGCACCAGTTCCAGGCCGGTGCCGGCGACCACCCCGGCGCCGTGCACCTCGGCGTCGTTGAGGACCAGGGTCGGCAGCGCGAACGCGTCGGCGAGCGCGCTCTGCGCGTCGAATCCGGACCACTCGGCGACCAGTGCCGGGTCCGGTTTCGTCCGTGGCCCGGACCGGGTGACGTAGTGCGGCGTCGCCACCACCACGCCGTGCCGGAGCATGCCGGGCATTCCGACGGTCACCCGATCGGCGGCCGGCAACTGACCGGCGAGACCGAGCAGCGTCTTGATGAACAGGCCCGGCGGCAGCGGGTACGGGGTCGGCACCCGCAGCGGCCGGGTCCGCATGGTGCCGGCGTCGTCGAGTACGGACGCCTTGATGCCCCCACCACCGCAGTCGATCGCCAACGTGGTCATCACAGCCACATTTTGCCTTCCCACCGGCGGGTTGCGCCCGCCCAGCCGGATAGCATCTGAACCCTCATGAGCGCCACACTTCTCGCCAAGGACCTCGCCGCCGGTCACGGTGACCGGGTCCTCTTCGCCGACCTCGAACTCGTCGTCGCCCCCGGTGACGTCGTCGGCGTGGTCGGGGTCAACGGGGCCGGCAAGTCGACGCTGCTGCGTACCCTCGCCGGACTCCAGCCGGTCGAACACGGCAGCATCGCGCTCAACCCGCCGTCGGCGACCGTCGGCCACCTGCCGCAGGAGCCCGAACGCCGGCCCGGCGAGACCGTCGCCGGGTTTCTCGGCCGGCGGACCGGGGTGACCGCCGCGCAGGCCGAACTCGACGCGGCGACCGAGGCGCTGGCCAGCGGTACGGCGGGCGCCGACGACCGGTACGCGGACGCGCTGGAGCGCTGGCTCGGCCTGGGCGGGGCCGACCTGACCGAGCGGGCCGACCAGGTCGCCGCCGAACTGGGGTTGAGCATCGACCTGAGCCAGCCGATGACGGCGCTCTCCGGCGGGCAGGCGGCCCGGGCCGGCCTGGCGTCCCTGCTGCTCAGCCGGTACGACATCTTCCTGCTGGACGAGCCGACCAACGATCTCGACCTGGCCGGGCTGGACCGGCTGGAGGAGTTCGTCACCGGACTGCGCGCCGGCACCGTGCTGGTCAGCCACGACCGGGAGTTCCTCACCCGGACGGTGACCCGGGTGATCGAACTGGACCTGGCCCAGCAGCAGATCCGGCACTACGGCGGCGGCTACGCCGCCTACCTGGAGGAGCGCGAGGTGGCGCGCCGACACGCCCGTGCCGACTACGAGGAGTACGCCGACACCCGCGCCGGGCTGGAGGCCCGGGCGCGGACCCAGCGCTCCTGGATGGAGAAGGGCGTCAAGAACGCCCGCCGGAAGGCGACCGACAACGACAAGATCGGCCGGAAGTTCCGGGCCGAGGCGACCGAGAAGCAGGCGTCGAAGGCCCGACAGACCGAACGGCTGATCGAACGGCTCGACGTGGTCGAGGAACCGCGCAAGGAGTGGCAGCTCCAGATGGAGATCGCCGCCGCTCCCCGGGCCGGTGCCGTGGTGGCGGCACTGCGCGGCGCGGTACTGCACCGCGGCGGGTTCACCCTCGGGCCGGTCGACCTCCAGGTCGACTGGGCCGACCGGATGGTGATCACCGGCGCCAACGGCTCGGGCAAGTCGACCCTGCTGGGAGCGCTGCTGGGCCGGCTTCCGCTGGACGCCGGACACGCGTCGCTCGGACCCGGGGTGGTGGTCGGCGAGGTCGACCAGGCCCGGGAACTCTTCGTCGGGGACCAGCCCCTGCTCGACACCTTCGGTGCCGCCGTACCGGAGCTGCCGCCGGCCGACGTACGGACCCTGTTGGCGAAGTTCGGGCTGCGGGCGGGACACGTGCTCCGCCCCGTCGACACCCTCTCGCCGGGCGAGCGGACCCGGGCGGCGCTGGCCCTGCTCCAGGCCAGGGGCGTGAACCTCCTCGTGCTGGACGAGCCGACCAACCACCTCGACCTGCCCGCGATCGAGCAGCTGGAGGCGGCGCTGTCGTCGTACCCCGGAACGCTTTTGCTGGTCACGCACGATCGGCGGATGCTCGCCACGGTCCAGACCAACCGGCACATCCGGGTCGACGGCGGCCGGGTCACCGAGGCCTGAGTACCGGTCCGACCAATCGACGGCCGTTTCTCCGACGCTCCGGCTGGGCAAGAACTACTCCATGCTCAAGTGGGAGTACGCCCTGTTGGTGCGACGGCGCCAGCCCCGGCTGGACGACACCGGCTGGGAACTCGTCTACACCTGGTACGGCCCGGACGGTGCCGTGCTCGACGTGTCCCCGTACGGGGACACCGCCCTCGCCCACCTGAACCGGGCCGGCGTCCTGGGCTGGGAACTGGTCTCGGTCAGCGAGGACGGCAACATGCAGGGCAGCGCGGAGCTGCATCGCTACCACATGAAACGGGCACTCCCGTCGAACACGCCCCGCCCCCGGATCCGCAACCGGATCGGCCGCCGGGCGGCAGCCGGCTGACCGCCCGAGGAGTACGTCGGGCGAAAGCGGGTAGGCCCGGCCGGGAGGTGGGTCATGGTCGCGCAGCTGCACAGGGCGCCTTCCGGAGAACGGTTGCGGGCGATCGACGAGTTCCTCGGCATGGCATACGCCGACCTGGCCAAGCACGACGACCGGGTACGCGGAACCGCGGTGGACGTCCGGTTCGACCGGGGCGTCGCCCATCTGACCGGGGAGGTCGGCGACCGGGACGAGTTGGTCATGGTCCGGCGGCTGATCGGGCGGCTCGACGGCGTACTGGCCGTGTGGTCCCGGGTACGCGTCGGTGGCCGGGAACCGGTGGTGCTGGACCTCGGCTGTGGTGCCGCCAAGCAGTACCCCGGCAACCTGGGTCTGGACCTCCGGGTGGCACCCGGAGTCGACGCCCAGGCCGATCTGTCCGGACCGCTGCCGCTGGCCGACGACTCGATCGACGTGATCTTCACGGTGCACATCCTCGAGCACCTGATCGACTTCCTGACCCTGGTCGACGAGTGTCACCGGGTACTCCGCCCCGGCGGGGTACTGCACGTGATGAGCCCCTGGTGGGGGCATGTCAACGCGGTCGCCGACCCGACCCACGTACGGCTGTTGGACGTACAGACGTTCAAGCACATCTGCCAACGCCATCCCGGCGCCCCCCGGTGGTACCCGTTGCACGCCGGTTGCGACGGCGCCTCGATCTTCGCCGACCTCACCCCGCTGGGCGCGGACGAACCGGGCCCGGACCCGGGTCACCTGGCCCGGTTCTTCGACTAGGCAGGCATGCCGGCGACCTCGGCGGGAATGGATCCGTGTCGGATCGAACGAGCGCTCGGGGAGGCCGATGATGCGTGCGGTGATGTCTGAGTCATTTGGGGCGATGCCGGAAGTCCGGGAGATGCCGGAACCCTCGCCGGGTGGCGGGGAAGTGAAGATCGAGGTGCAGGCGTCGTCGATGAACGGCTTCGACGCGAAACTCGCCGCCGGTTACATGAAGGGCGCCATGGAGCACCAGTTTCCGGTGATCCTCGGTCGGGACTTCGCCGGAATCGTCACCGATGTCGGCCCCGGCGTCTCCGGATTCATGCCCGGTGAGAAGGTTTTCGGCGTGGTGTCCAAGCCTGGACTCGGCGACGGCTCGTTCGGCGAGTACGTCGTCGTACCGGAGGAGATCGGCCTGGCGCCGTTGCCGGCCGGGCTGGACTACCGGGCCGCCGGCGTGCTGGGGCTGGCCGGGGTGGCGGCGTTGGCCAGCGTGGACGCGGTGGCGCCGATGCACGGCGAGACGGTACTGATCTCCGGGGCGACCGGCGGGGTCGGGCACTACGCCGTCCAGCTCGCCGCCGGGCGGGGCGCGACGGTGATCGCCACCGCCGAGGCGGGGCCGCAGGCCGACCTGATGCACGAGCTGGGTGCCGCACACACCGTGGACCATCGGGCCGATCTCGCCGCCCAGATCCGTGAGCTGGCTCCGAACGGGGTGGACAGCGTCGTGCACCTGGCCGGCGACCCGACGATGCTGGCCGACCTGATCGTCGCGGGCGGCCGGATGTCGTCCACCCTCGACGCGGACTCCGGACAGCTCGGCAACCGGGACCTGAGCACCACCGCGATCCAGGCGATGCCGGACCGGATCGTGCTCGACCACCTCGCCACCGAGGCCGCCGCCGACCGGCTGCGTCCCTCCATCGCGCGTACCTATTTGCTGGACGAGGTCCCGCAGGCGTTCGCCGACTTCAACAACAGCGGCACCGTCGGCAAGCTCGCCGTGGAGATCAGCTGAGGCCGTCGGCGGCACGCGCGGCGAGCAGTTCGGGCGCCAGCACCACCACGACGCCCGGCTCGACCTGGACCAGGCCTTCGTCGGCGAGGGTGCGCAACGCCCGGTTGACCGAGACCCGGGTCATCCCGATCGACTCCGCCAACCCCTGTTGGGCGCCGGGCAGCGGCACCCGCCGGCCGGTCCGGGCGACCGCCGCCACCAACCAGGCCGCCACCCGGGTACCGGCGTCGGAGAAGGCGGTACGCACCAGGTCCCGCTGCCGCTCGCGTAGCCGACCGGCCAGGTGATTCAGAACGTGCCGGCGGACCGCCGGTACGTCGTCGATCAGGCGCAGCAGTTCCCCGGCCGGAACCAGCCGGTACCGCGCCCCGGTGGCGGCGATCCAGGTCGCGGTGTGACCGCCCCCGTCGAGCACGGCGCTCTTGTCGACGGCGCAGGGCGCGCCGAACTCGCCGAGCCGCAGCCGCCGCCCGTCAGCCGTCTCGTGCACCCCGGTCAGGGTCCCCGCCTCCAGCACGATCAGGTGCGCCGCCGGCTGGCCCCGTACGGCCAGGACCGCTCCGGCCGGGACGGTGCGTACCACCGAACGGTCGAGCAGCCGCCGGAGCCGTGCCGGACCGAGCCCGGCGAAGACCGGCACCGCCGCCAGTCGCGCCAGATCCGTCGCCGCCGTCATCCTCCGATTGTCGCTGTATCAGCCGATACAGCGGCGGCCGGGCTGCCGGCCGTACGGTCGGAAGATGATCGTTCTGGAACTGAGCTTCACCGACGACCCGGCCCGGCTGGCGGCGCGGCCGGCACACCGCGAGCGGCTGGCCCGGCTGCACACCGAGGGTCTACTCCGGGCGGCCGGGCCGTGGCGGGACGACTCGGGTGCGCTGCTGCTCTTCGACACGGAGGAGCCGATGGTGCGCGAGATCCTTGCCGCCGACCCGTACTACCGCACCGCGGGAGTGACCGTGGTCGGGTTGCGACACTGGCAACCGATCGTCGGCGACGTCCACCAGCCGGCCGGGTGACGCGGCAGCGGCCGCCCCGGTCAGCCGGCCGGGTGACGCGGCAGCGGCCGCCCCGGTCAGCCGGCAGGCACCCCCGCCGGGGCCGGCTGGCGGAGGCGGGGCAGCTGGCGGGCAGCGGCGGCGGGTGGGCGTGGAGTCCTTACCGGCTGGGCTGTGGGACGCGGGCCTTGGCCGCCTCGACCGCCCAGTTGAGCGCGTAGTCGGCCACCTCTTCCCAACCGGCCTGCCCCACCGTGTAGTGCGGACGACCGGGGAACTCCTTGTAGCCGGTGACGGCGGTCGACCTGCGGTAGCGGCCGGCGGTCGCCCGGCTGATCGACGGCGGCACCACCCGGTCTGCCCCACCCGCGACCAGCAACAGCGGTGGCCGCCGCTCGTTGCCGAAGTCCACCCGCAACGCCGCCCGGGGATTCAGGTTCGCCAGCGCTCCCTCGAAGAGCACGCCACCCGCCGCCGGTACGGCGTACCGCTGGTAGACCTGCTCGGATTCCTCCCGGGACATGGTGTTGGTGAAGGCGTAGTGGAACTCGTCCATGCTCAGCGGTACGGCCCGGTGCCGGTTCGCCGGGTTCCGCAGCACCGGCAGGCTGGCCTTCAGGGTCGACAGCGGCAGCCTTAGCACGCCCTTGACCGCGACCGACTCGATTCCGACGCCGGCCGCGCCCAACCCCCGGTCCAGCAGCATCTGGGTGAACGCGCCGCCGAACGAGTGCCCCATGATGATCGGCGGACGGTCGAGATCCCGGATGATCCGCTCGTAGTGGTCGACGATCTGGGCCGCCGTCAGTTCGGCGATGGGGCTGGAGTCCCGCCGCAACTCTTCGACCTCGTCGTCCATTCCGGGCCAGGCCGGGGTCAGCACCCGGTAACCGGCACTCCGGTACCGCTCGGCCCAGTGCTCCCAACTGCGCGGTGTCAGCCACAACCCGTGGATCAGCACGATGGTGTCGGGCGGGGTCGGTTCGGGAGGGATGAGGGTCACCGTGTCCTCCTGCGGTCTGGATGTCCGGTCCGGTTCACGAGCGGTACCGGGCCGGCGTCTCCCCTGCTGGCGGCCCGGTACCGGCGCCGTGCGTCGGTTACCCCGGGCCGCCAGCCCCAATCTGTTACCGGTCGAGTCGGCGGTACCGCCGTACGGAGAGCGGGAGGAAGATCCCGATCAGCAGGACCGGCCAGCCCACGGCCATTGCCACGGCGTGCTGGCGCAGCCACGAGTCCCCGCCCCAGCCCGGATTGCCGAACAGCTCGCGGGTCGCGGACACCGTCGCGGAGAGCGGGTTCGCCTCGGCGAGGAAACCCAGCCAGCCCGGCATGGTCTCCGGCGAGACCAGGGCGTTGGAGAGGAAGAGCACCGGCCAGACCAGGATCTGCATCGCGACCACCGCCTCCGGGTTGCGCAGCACCAGCGCCAGGTGGATGCCGACCCAGAGCACCGCGAACCTGAGCAGCAGAAGCAGCCCGAATCCGGCCAGCGCCGCGCCGACCGTGCCATGCCAGCGCCAGCCGACCAGCAGTCCACAGACGACCATGACGGCCAACCCGAGTACGGCGTTGAGCATGTCGGCGGTGCTCCGGCCCACCACCACCGCCGAGCCGGCCATCGGCATCGACCGGAACCGGTCGGTGACGCCCCGCGAGACGTCGGTGGCGACCGCCGTGTAGGTGCCCTCGATGCCGAAGAGCATGGTCATGGCGAACATGCCCGGCATCAGGAACTCCCGGTAGTCGCCGCCGCCCGGCACCGACATCCCACCGCCGAACAGGTAGCCGAACATCAGCACCACCATGATCGGGAACAGCAGTCCGACCACCACCTGCACCGGTTGACGGGCCCAGTGGACCAGGTCCCGCCGGGTGATCGTCCAGCCGTCCGCGATCGTCCAGCGCAAGCGCTGCGACGCCGTACGGGACGGGCTCGGGATCATGACTGTCACAGGGCCACCTTCCGTTCAGCCGAATTAGGAGTGATCACGTTCGAATCAGTGCCGGTGCTCGGGTCGGTGCCGGTGCTCGGGTCGGTGCCGGTGAGGTGCAGGAAGACCTCGTCCAGCGTGGGTCGGCGCAGCGCGATGTCCTCCGCCGCGATGCCCCGGTCGTCCAGTCCGCGTACCACCTCGGTCAGCGCACCCATCCGGTCCCGTACCGGTGCGCTGACCCGCCGGTTGTCCTCGTCGACTTCGGCGGTACCGCCGGTCACCCGGCCGAGCAGCGCGGCGGCGGCCGGAAGGTCGTCGGCCCGGTGCAGGACGAGGTCGATCCGGTCACCGCCGAGCAGGGTCTTCAGCCCGTCCGGCGTGCCCTCGGCAATGGTCCGGCCGTCGTCGATCACGGAAATCTGGTCGGCGAGTTGATCGGCCTCCTCCAGGTACTGGGTGGTGAGCAGCACCGTCGTACCGGCGTCGACCAGCGCCCGGACGGCGGTCCACACCTCGTTGCGGCTGCGCGGGTCGAGTCCGGTCGTCGGTTCGTCCAGGAAGAGCACCGGCGGGGCCAGGATCAGCCCGGCCGCCAGGTCGAGCCGGCGGCGCATGCCACCCGAGTACTGCTTGACCGGCTTGCCTCCCGTGTCGGCCAGCCCGAACTGGGCCAGCAGTTCGTCCGCCCGGCGGTCCGCCACCGCCCCCGGCAGGTGGTAGAGCCGGCCGAACATCGCGAGGTTCTGCCGGCCGGACAGGATCTCGTCCACCGCCGCGTGCTGGCCGACCAGCCCGATCCGGTACCGCACCTGTTCGGCCTGGCGGGCCACGTCGAATCCGGCCACCTCGGCCCGTCCGGCGTCGCACCTGAGCAGGGTGCCGAGGATCCGTACCGCCGTGGTCTTGCCGGCTCCGTTCGGTCCGAGCAGGCCGTGCACCGTACCGGCCGGAACGGTGAGGTCGAGCCCGGCCAGGGCGAGCTTGTCGCCGTACCGCTTGCGCAGCCCCTCCGCCCGGATCGCCACGTTCGGGTCGTTCATGACCACCCCCAAAATCATGTACGCCGTATAGAGTAACGAGCGACATTATAGCGTACGCTGTAAAGAGTTCAAGTCGGGGAGAATGACGAGGTGACGACGGAGTACAGCGGCAGCGGTGACCCGAAGCGGAGCATGGAACTCCTCTGGGGTGTCCAGGACCCGCCTCGACGGGGGCCGAAGCCGAAGCTCTCGGTGGAACGGATCGTCCGGGCGGCGATCGAGGTCGCCGACGCCGAGGGACTGGCCGGGCTGTCGATGCGACGGGTCGCCGACGAACTCGGGGTGACCGCGATGTCCCTCTACACCTACGTGCCCAGCAAGGCCGAGTTGATCGACGTCATGGTGGACACCGTGCACGCCGAGGAACCCCGGCCGGCCGGAAGCGAGGAAAAAGACGGCAGCGAGGACAACGACGGCAGCCGGAGCAATGGCGGCGGGCGTGCCGGGCTGGAGCGGCTGGCCCGGGAGAACTGGGCGCGCTACCTCCGGCATCCCTGGCTACTCCAGGTCGCGACGAGCCTTCCGGTGCTCGGCCCGCACCTGATGGCCAAGTGGGACCGGGACCTCACCGCCGTCGACGGGCTCGGCCTCACCGAGATCGAGATGGACCTCGTGGTCAGCCTGCTCCAGGACTACGTGTACGGGGCGGTACGCAGCGTCATCGAGGCCGCCCGGGTGGAGCAGCGTACGGGGATGACCAGCGAGCAGTGGTGGGAGACGTACGCCCCGCTGCTGGAGCAGGTGTTCGATCCCGACCGCTATCCCACGGCGGCCCGGGTCGGCGAGGTGTCCGGCGAGGAGTACGGCGCTCCCTCCGATCCGGCCCGCTCGTTCGAGTTCGGCCTGCAACGGGTGCTCGACGGAATCGAGTCGTTGATACGCACCCGGGCGGCCGAGCCCGACCGTCGATCCCGCTGAGGGCGCCGGACGGGTGCCGGTGGTCAGGCCGGCTCGACGAAGCGGACGTCGAGCGTGGACTTCCCGCCGGTGAGGAAGCGGAGCAGACGCTCGCCCTCGACCGCCAGCGCCTCGATGTTCACGCTGGACAGTCGGGCGAACGGGTCGATGGTCAGGGTCGCCGTACCCCGCGCGACGGTGGTCGTCCAGGTCCCGGCGGTGTAGCCGTCGAGGAGGATCGCGCGGGGCAGCATGCCGTTGCGGGAGGTGTTGCGCTGGCGGTAGCCGTCGGTCACGACCCGGCCGCGATCGTCGTACGAGAGCAGCAGGTTGTCGTAGTCGTACAGGAAACGGGGTGGCGCCGGAACGTCTGGATCCGGCCGTACGGCGTCCGGCAGGTCGAACAGCTCGGCACCGTTCTCGTCGCGGAAGCCGACCAGCCGGGAGCCCATCCGCTCCACCACCTCGGCGAGCCGGGTCAGGCCCGACCAGACCTGCATGTCGCGGACCGTGGCCGGGCCGAACGCGGCCAGGTAACGCGACAGCAGTTCCTCGACCGGGTAGTCGTGGCGCGGCGCGGCACCGAGCCAGGTGTCCAGGCTGGCGTGCGCGGCGATCCCGGTACGTCCCCAGACTCCGCGCGGCGGCACCTGCACCAGCGGCACCCAGGCCCGGATGCCCTGGGCGAGCGCCGCCGGATCCCGGTCCGGCCACCGCTGCCCCAGTGAGCGGCCGAGTTCGTCGAAGCTGAGCGGCCGTTCGTCGAGGAGATCACGGCCGGCCGCGACGATGTCCTCCCGGGCCAGTCCGGTGAGCAACTTGCCGTGGTTGCTGCCCATACCCCGTTCGATCACCGGTTGCAGCAGGGGACGCAAGGCCAGCGCGTCGGCGGCGGTCACCAGGTGGATGGTCGAGCGCAGCAGCGCGATGCGTACGGCCTGGCGGCTGGTCAGCAACTCCCCGACGGCCTCCGGGCGACAGTCGCGCAGCCGGGTCCAGAGGCCGACGTACCAGGTCTGGGGTGTCTGGGCCTGGAGGCCCACCAGATGCCCGATCGCCTCGATCGCGGTGAGGTCCGAACGGTCCAACAGGAGCTGCCGGTGCAGGGTGGCCCGGTTGAGCGCCCGACGGTGCAGCACGGCCCTGGTCATCGTGATGGTCATCTCCCGTCGGAACGGTTTGTCGAGGTCAGACGTTAGCCCCGACCCCTGACACCGAACGGACCCGGTCGGTCGACCCACGTCCGTTGCCCATTCCGGCCGGTACTGGATATATTTACCTCCGTCGCGGCATGGGAGCGTTCCCACGCATCCGACCAACGGCTCGGCCAGCGGATTCGGTCAGCAGGCTCGGCGGCCGGCTCGGCCAGCAGGCTCGGCGGGTCGGCCCGGTGCCGCCGGGGAGAGCGCAGCAAGGAGACGGCATTGACCATGACCCGGCTGCTCGTGGTGAACGGGTGCAGCTTCGCCCGGGGCGCGGAGCTGGCCAGGCCGGAGCGCGAGTCCTGGCCCGCCGTACTGGCCGCGGAACTCGGTATCGACGTGGTCAACCTGGCCTGTGACGGCGGGTCCAACCGGCGGGCCGTCCGGACGACCGTGCAGCACCTGGCGGCGATCCGGGCCGCACACCGGCTGGAGTACGACCAGATCCTCTTCCTCGGGATGTGGACCGCGCTGAGCCGCAACGAGTACTACGACAGCGGAATCGAGGACGGGCCGGTACGCCCGGACCTCGGCGTACGGCCGGCGCTGCCGGAGGAACTCCACTGGCAACGGGTGGCCGACTGGAAGGCCGCCGAGGGCGACAAGCCGTCGAAGGCGTACCTCCGGCACCTGTTCAGCACCACGGGCGAGACGGTGAACTTCTTCGTGGACTGGTTGCTCCTGGAACACCATCTCGCCGGGCGGGGCGTACCGAGCCGGTTCGCCTTCGCCTGGGAGATCCTGCCGGACCCGATTCCGGCCGAAGCGGTGCCACTGATGCGGGCGCTCCGCGCCGACCTGGTCTTCGGGCAGTTGCCACCCCGCCCCCAGGACACCTTCCGGGAGATGGTGTTCGGCAGGGTTCCGTTCGGCGACTGGGACCATCCGCTCCGGGAGGGGCACCGGCACTTCGCCGACGCGATGCGCACCTGGCTGACCACGGACGAGCGGCTCTGCTTCCCACTCGCCGACCGGCTCCACCGGTGACGGCAGGCACGCCGGTCACGGCCCGTCCCGTGACGGCAGGCACGCCGGTCACGGCCCGTCCGGTGGCGGCGCCCCGAGCTCCGGGGACGACCGGGCCCGGCCTGGTGTCGGTGATCATTCCTACCCGCAACGGCGCGGCGACGATCGCCGCCCAGCTCCAGGCGTTGGGCCGGCAGACGTACCAGGGTCGGTGGGAGCTGATCGTGGTGGACAACGGCTCCACCGACGGGACGGCGGCACTGGTCGACGCCTTCCTCGGCCGGCTGCCGGAACTCCGGCTGCATCCGGCTACGGGGCAGGCCGGCACCAGCTACGCCCGCAACGAGGGCTGCCGGGTGAGCCGGGGCGAGCTGCTGCTCTTCTGCGACCAGGACGACATCGTCGGGCCCGAGTGGGTGGCGGAGATGGTACGCGGACTCGCCGAGTTCCCGGCGGTGGGCGGACACGTCGAACGTCACCTGCTCAACGACGACGTCTCGCTGGCCACCCGGCCGGAGAAGCCGCCCGGATCGTTGCAGGGCGGCTTCGACTTCCTGCCGTACGCCCTCGGCGCCAACTGCGGCGTACGACGGGCCGTCTACGAGGAACTCGGCGGCTTCGACCCGCACTACCGGTACGGCTCCGACGAGGTCAGCTTCTTCTGGCGGGCCCAACTCGCCGGGCACCGGCTCGGGGCGCTGCCCGACGCCGTGGTCCACTACCGGCTCCGGCGTGACCTGCGCGGGATGGCCCGGCAGTACTACTCGTACGGCACGAGCCATCCCCGGCTGTACCGCGACTTCGCCACCGCCGGACTACCCCGCTCGGTACGGTCCGCCGCGCGGGAGTGGCGCTGGCTACTGCACCACCTGCCCGACCTGTTCCGGTCCAGGAAGGCCCGAGCCGTCTGGGTGACCCGGTGCGCGATGCGCTGTGGACGCCTCGTCGGAAGCCTCCGCAACCGGGTGCTCTTTCCATAGCTCGTCGGCCGGGTACCGGACCCCCGTGCGGGCCCGTACGGCGTCCAGGGTCCGCAGTACGGCGATCGTGTCCGCCGCCGTGGCCAACGGGCTCTCGGTCAGCCCGGCCCGCAGGCACCGCATCACCTCCACCGCCTCGTGGACGAAGCCCTCACCCTCGAAGGGCACCTCGACGAGTTGCGGCTCGGCGCCGGCCGGATGCAGGGTCAGCACCGCCGGCCGGAAGAACCCCCGGCCCAGTTCGATCCGGCCGGTGCTGCCGCAGACCGCGGCGGTCCACGGGGTGTCGGCGACGATCGAGCAGGACAGGGTGGCCAGCGCGCCGTCCGGGTAGCCCAGCGTCATCGCGGTGGTCTCGTCGACGCCGTACGGGGTCAGCGTGGCGACCGCCGTGATCGACTCGGGCGGCCCGAGCAACAGGTGGGCCAGGGTCACCGGATAGACGCCGAGGTCGAGCAGGGCGCCCCCGCCGAGCGCCGGGTCACGCAGCCGGTGCCCGGGATCGACCGGCGCCACCAGGCCAAAGTCCGCCTGGACGAGCCGGGGTAACCCGACCGCGCCCTCCCGGACGAGTTCCACGAGTCGTCGGATCGCCGGCACACAGCGCATCCACATCGCTTCCATGAGGAACAGGCCGGTGCTCCGGGCCCGGGCCACCAGGTCGGCGGCCTCACCGGCGTTGAGGGTGAACGGCTTCTCGCACAGCACGGGCCGCCCCGCGTCCAGGCACGCCGCCACCGCGGCATGGTGGGTCGAGTGCGGTGTGGCGACGTACACGACGTCGACCCGGTCGTCGGCGAGGAGCCCGGCCCAACTGCCGTGGGCCCGGGGAATCGCGTACCGGTCGGCGAACCGGGCGGCGGCCGCCCCGGTGCGCGATCCGACCGCGACCACCTCGGCGTCCGGCAGGCGTACCAGGTCGTCGACGAACTTTCCGGCCATCCAACCGGTGCCCAGGATGCCCCACCGGATCGGTCGGCCGGTCGGCGCTCCGCTCACCGCCCGGATCCCGGTGCACCCGCGAGCGCCGGCCCCGCGTCCTTCGCCACCAGCGTCGCCACCGACGATCCGGCCGGCCGGGACAGGTCGACCGCCGCCGCCCGGTTCGGCTCCGCCGCCTCCGCCGCCCCGATCGCCCCGATCGCCTCCGCCGCCTCGTTCGCCCCGATCGCCTCGGCCGCCTCGTGCCGTCGGTCGAGGTCGTCGCGCAGCGCCAGGCAGTCGCGTACGTAGTTGCCGGCGCGGGCGATCGGCGGATGCGGGTCACCGGTACCGCAGTACTCGACGCAGATCGCCGGCACACCGAGCGCGTACGCCTTGGTTATCCAGGCGTAGTTGTCCAGCACCCCGTCGGCGGTGTCCACATTGAAGTCGGCCCGCCCGCCGTCCGGATGGAGGTTCTTCAGGTGGAAGTAGCCGAGCCGGCCGGCGAGTTGGTCGAGTACTTCGGGATCCCGGTCGGCCGGGCTGACCACGTAGGCGTTGCCCGGATCCGCCGTGGCGAACACGTTCGGGTGATCGACCATGGCCAGCAGCCGGGCGGTGGTCGCCACGGTGTCGTGTACGGACCCCGGATACACCTCCACCCCGACCCGTACGCCGTGCCGCCGGGCGTACTCGCCGAGCTGCCGGTACCCCTCGGCGGCCCGTTCGTAGTGCCGGTCCTCGGCGATGGCGCTGCCGTTGCGCCGCCAGTCGTCCGGATCCCGCTCCAGGGTTCCGGACCAGCCGTTGACCAGTTCGATGCCGTGCCGGGCACAGGTCTCGATGGTCCGCCGGGCCAGCGCCAGCGAGGCGGCCCGGTCCGACGGGTCGTCGCCGACGAAGTCGCCGGTGTAGCCCACGCAGTGGATCGGCACCCCGTACCGCCGGCCGAGCGTCACCGCCTTGGCGATCTCGTCCTCCACCCGGGCCGGATCGAAGTGGAAGTGGACCAGTTCGATGCCGTCCCAGCCGTACCGCCGGGCGACCGCGAAGACGTGTCGCAGGGGGTACCGGCGGAACGTGTAGCTGTGCAGGACGAGTTTCATGGGTTCTGCCCTCCGCTCAACGCCAACCGCACTCCGCCGTTGGCGACGCTGCGTTCAAGCGCGTGCAGCACCCGTAGGTCCCGTAACGCGCGGGGGATGCTCACCTCGGCCGGCACCGGGGCCCCCGCCGCGCTGGCGGCGAAGGTCCGGTACTGGGCGACGTACGGGTCCACCGGCTCCGGCCGCAGCCAACGCCGTCCCTGTTCGTCGCAGACCAGCACCGAGCCGCCGGAGTTCATCGCCCACGAGTCCCGGACCACCACCAGGCCCTGCTCGCAGACGACCGTGTACCGCGAGACGCCGACACCGGGCGGCTCGGTGAACGACGACTCCAACTGCAGCCGCAGTCCGTCGCCGAACCACAGGGTCGCCTCCACGTAGATGTCGGTCCGCTCAGGATCGCCGCCCGGGTAGCCGGTGGCGCGGCAGGCCGTCGGCGCCGCGCCGAACACGTCCGTCGCGGTCAGCAGCGGATAGATGGCCAGGTCGCCGAGGCAGCCGAGTCCGCTGTCCGCGCGCCGGTTGCGCCAGTCGCCCTGTCGGTGCCCCAGGTGGCTGGCCGTGATCGACCGGGGCGTGCCGAGTCGTCCGGACCGGACCAGTTCGACGACGGCCCGGTTGTAGGCGTTGTACCGGGACATGTAGCCGACCATCGCGGGCGCACCCGAGGCCATCGCGGCCCGGAGGATCCACTGCCCGCCGTCGACGGTGTCGGCCAACGGCTTCTCGACCAGGGTCGGGATGCCCCGGGCCAGGGCCCGGCAGGCGAACTCGGCGTGCCGCCGGTTCGGGGTGGCCACGTGCACCCCGTCCAGCGGCGTACGCAGGAACTCGCGGGAGTCGGTGCCGCACCAGACCCCCGGGAAGCCGGCTGCCACCGCGCGGAGCGTCTCGGGGTCCCGGTCCAGCACGGCGGCCAGGCTCAGGTCGCCGGCTTCGGCGATCGCGGGCAGCAGTGACTGGCGGGTCAGGAACCCGGCGCCCACGATGCCGATCCGAAAGGTCATCGGGCGTCTCCCGTTCGGCCGGATCCGATCGCCCCGGCCCCGGCGTCGCCGGACGCACCCGGGCACCACCGCAGCAACAGGCTGCGTGGGGCGAGCGAGACATAAGTGGCACCGGCGATGGCGTCCAGGGTGTGCCGCTGCGCGGTCAGGGCGGCGTCCAGCGCCGGGTCGCCGGTGACCACCGGCTGGACCGGGGCGAGCAGCACCGCGACGCCGACCGAGCGGGTGTGCCAGACGAGCTGGTACGAGTGGTGGTTCCAGCCACTGCCCTCGTGCACCTCGACCCGGCGGTCGAGCCGCTCGGTCAGCCGTCCGGCCCGTACCGCCCGGGCCAGGCCGGCGCCGTACCCGACGACGTGTACGGCGGTCAGCTCCGGCCGCTCCGCCAGCCAGCCCGCGAGTACCCCGGCCAACTCGTCGACGCTGCCCACCGCCCGGCCCCCACCGGGACGGTCGGTGGCGGTCGGCGCCAGGGGCATCAGCCGCTTGTAGCGGTTCACCGCGTCGTGGGTGGCGAAGCGGAGTCCATGCCGGACCGCCACGCAGGCGACCAGGGCGGCCACGGCGTAGCTCGTGGCCATCGCGGTGGCGACCGCTCCGGCGGGACTGCCGGCGGGCCGCAGCCCCGAGATGCCCTCGGCGATGTCGACGACCACCTCCCCGGCGGCCGTGCCGTTCCGGGCGGACTGCTCCGGCGACTCCCCGACGACGTCCGATCCGGGTTCCAGGTCCGGATCGGAACCCGGGACCGGGCCCGGGAACTGCGGCGCGGCCACGTCCGGCCACGGGCGGAACCGCTCGGACTTGCCGCCCCAGCCCTGCCGGGCGGCCTGCAGGGTCCAGAGTCGCAGTCCGGGGCCGGAGCCGTGCGGTAGCCGGAACACCACCCGGGGTCCTCCGGTGGCCGGGAGCCGGCGGGACTCCTCGCCGGCCCACTCCCCGATCGCCCGGGTCGCCGTCGCGAACTCCCGGTACGCGTCGGAGAACCGTGGCCAGCAGAGCATCCGCGCGGCGAGCAACGCCGGTCGGGAGAGCGGGGTGCCGTAGAGAGCCACCTGGTCGCGGGCGCCGGTCAGGGAGAGCGCTCCGTCGCGTTCGGACAGCCAGACCGGAGGCGCCGCGCCGCTACGCTGCCCGGCCACCGCGAGGGTGGCGGCGAGCAAGCTGGTCTCCCGGGTACGCCCCGACGCACTCACCGCGAAGCCGGCCGTGTCGCCCGACCGACCCGCCTCGGCGAGTACCCGTTGGGTGGCGGCCGGGTCGAGGCTGTCCAGCACCCGGACCGTGGACTGACCCGGCAGTGCCTCGCAGACGGCTCGCAGCCCGAAGGCCCAGCCCCCGGTGCCGACGAACACCGCCCGGTGACAGCCCCGCAGCGGCGCCCCACCGCTGCGCGGCCCGAGCAGGCGGGACACCACCGGCCAGGGTGGCGCGTGCACCCACCCGAGTCGGGGCACCCCGGCCAGGCTGGCCAGCGCGGCGACCGTACCCGCCGGTCCGTGTCGATCACCACGGGCCGCCGCCCGGACGTACGCCCACAGTTCGGCTCCGGTCGGCTCCGGCCGTCGTACCCCGGTCACGGCGAACCTCGACGGCCCGGCTCCGAAAAGGCCGGCGCCACCACGGTGCCGTCGAGCCGGAAGTCGACCACCACCCGCAGCGCCGAGGTACCCGCCACCGTGCCGTGGTCGAGGAGTTCCGTCGCTACGGCCGGCAGCGCGGGCAGCGATACGAGGTGGCTGACCAGTGGGGTCAGGTCGAGCGGTGCCGGCCCGGCGGTGATCCGGATACCGGACCCGCCGTCCTCGGCCGGGGTGCCCTCGTCGGAGTCGCCTCCGGTGAGCAGGTCGCGGGCGGCGGCGAAGTCGATGCCACGACCGCCCCGGGTACCGACCACTGTGCACCGGCCACCGGCCGGGTTGTCGACGACCCGGAATCCGGCGCTGGCCCGCAGCGGCCCCGGGTCCAGGGTCAGGCCGCCGATCCGGACCGGCCGGCCGGCGTGGAATCCGCCGAACAGGTGCAGTCCCGCCCCGTCCGCCAGCGCCGGCCAGACGAGTTCGGCCGCCGCCGGGCCGGCGGCACCCGCGACCGCGATCACGGCGAGTTCGGCGCCCCGGCCGGCGGTGGCGGACCGGACCCCGGCCGCCAGTCCCGGACCGAGCGGCAGAACGGCATCCGGGGTCGGCAGCCCGCGCCGCAACGCGACCTGGAGGCGCCGGTCGGACCGGGCCGCGACGGTCACCGTACGGGCACCCCGGGCCCGGGCCACGGCGACGTGCAGCAGGGCCAGTACGCCGGCGCCGAGCACGAGTACGTCCCGACCGGCCCAGTCCCCGGCCAACGCCCGGTGGGCGCGCAGCACCGCGGCCAGCGGCTCCAGCAGTACCCACTCCGGCCCACAGCCCGGCGGCAGCCCGACGACCTGCCCCTGGGCCAGCGCCCCCAGGTCACTCACGATCACGTCCCGGAACACTCCGGGCACGTTGTGGCCCAGCTTGAGATAGTCGTCGCCCGGATGGTTCGGATTGAGTGTCACCAGGTCACCGGGGAGCGGACCGGAGACGTCGGCGCCGACCTCGACCACCTCGGCCACGCACTCGTGTCCGAGCACCCCCGGTTCCAGGCCCCGCTCGCCGCGCAGGATCTGCAGGTCGGTCCCGCAGAATCCGGCGTACCTCGGGCGGAGCAGTAACTGTTCGCGGCCGCACCGGGGCCACGGCCGGACGGTCAGCACCAGACGCGCCTCGCCGACCGGCTTGACCACCTCCCGGGCCTGCGTCCCCCGGGCCGCGAGGTAGCCGGCCATCCCGGCCAGGGTGGCGTGCTCGGCGTCGTCCGGTACGTGCAGCAGCCCGTCCCGGTCGGCCACCGGCCAACCCTGGAACCAGCCGGCGTCGACGTACAGCTCCGTGAGCCAGCCGCGCAGCGCGGCGAACCAGGGCGCGCCCATCCCGTGCGCGAAGCCGCCGACCACGACCACCACGCGCAGCCCGAGCTGGGCGCAGACCTGCAACACGGCCACCGCGAGGTGCCGGGTGGCGGCGCGTACCACGGCGAGGACGAACGGGTCGTCGTCCCGGGCCGCGTCGGCGAGTGCCCGCGCGTCGATCCGCGCCGGGTCGCCGTCGACCAGGCGGTGCAGGCGCGAGCCGGCGAACTCGGCGCCGTCGCGCCGCGCCCGCCGGATCGCGGCGCGGACCACGGCCGGTCCGGAGCTGTACGCGCAGAGGTCGGCGACCGCGCCGCAGTCGCACCAGGGCAGGTCCCAGTCGGCGAGCCGGTCCTGGGCGGCCCGGTCCCCGGCGGCGGCGGCCCGGCCGAGTCGCGCGGCACCGGCCGGCCCACCGGGCACCGTGTCGAGCAGGGTCGGCTCCACCGGTACGTGACCGATCTCACCGCCCAGGCCGGCCGGATCGGCGAGCACCTTGTCGACGCCGACCAGCCGATCGTCGAAAATCTTGACCGCCACCCCGGTGCTCACGGTGACCAGGGCGAAGCGGCCCAGGCTCCGGTAGTGCCAGGCGGCGGCGGCCACGTCGTTGAGTACCGTCACCCGGGCCCACGGCAGCCGGCTCCGCAGCGCCGCCCGCAGGTCGAAGCCGGCCGACTGGGCCCGCCACAGCACGCTCGCGTCCCGGATCACCCCGTCGGCGCCGACCACCGCACCGAACGCGACGCCCAGGTCGCGGCGGCCGACCGGCCCGGCCGCACGGTGCAGCCGGTCGGCCTCCTCGGCCACCCGGTCGAGCAGGCCGTCCCGGGCGTCGGCGAGCGAGAGTTCCTGCCGGTCGCGACGGCTGGGCGTGGCGAACCGGACCACCTCGCCGACCAGCCGATCCCCCTGCGCCAGCGCCAACCGGGTCTGGGTCCCGCCGACATCGACCACGACACTGCTCTGCGGCACCGGACTCACGACCGGTCCCACGCCCACGGCGGTACGGCCGGCGCCGCCGCCGTCCGGGTACCGACCGCCCGGGCCCGCAGCGCCGTCCAGGCCCGGCGCAGGTCCCCCGCGCCGATCTCGTCGATCGAGTCGACGAACCCGCCCACCCCGATCCCGACCGGTACGGCCAGGTGCAGTTCGCCGCCCTTGTGCGGCAGTACGTGGGTCCGCAGCGCCCGCCACAACTCCCCGGCCGCACAGCAGTCGTCGTACGTCGGCAGCCCGATCCGGCGCAGCAGCGTCTCGGCGCGGTCGGCGACGGTCCGGGGCAGCCGGCCGGCGCTGACCCCGAGGCGACAGGAGAGCGCCATCCCGATCGCGACCGCCTCGCCGTGCCGGAGCCGGTAGTCGGACCGCTCCTCCAGCACGTGGCCGAACTCGTGGCCGAAGTCCGCCAACCGGCGCAGCCGCCGCTCCCAGGGGTTCTCCTCCAACTCGACCAGCATCGCCGCGACGGCCCGCCGGAGCACCTCGTCGAGCACCGGGGCGCCGCCCGGGGTTCGCAGTGCGCGGTGGTGCTCCTCGACGAGGCCGTACAGCCGGGCGTCCCGGACCAGTGCGATCTTGACGATCTCGGCCAGCCCGCAGCGGAACTCGACGTCCGGCAGGGTGGTGAGGAATCCGGCGTCGCAGAGGCAGGCCAGCGGTGCGTGGTACGCGCCGAGCAGGTTCTTCCGCCCGTCCAGGTCGACGCCCACCTTCAGGCCCACGCCCGCGTCGACCAGTCCGACCAGGGTGGTCGGGATCCGCAGGTAGGGCGTGCCGCCGGGATGGCAGGCGGCGACGTAGCCGACCAGGTCGAGCATGGTGCCACCGCCGACGGCGAGGATCCGGTCGTCCGGTCCCAGTCGCATCCGCCGGGCCGTCCGGAGCAGTTCCTCGGCGGCGTCGAGAGTCTTGCCCCGGGGCGTACTGCGAATCGGCAGCACCGTGAAGCCGCCCAGCCGGCCCTGGCGGAACCGCGCGTCCAGGGTGTCCCGGGCGGCGGCGGTGACCTTGCCGGAGTAGTCGTCCACCACCGCCAGTACCCGGGCGCCGGCCGGCAGGTAGGCCGAGAGGGCGGGGTTGCCGGGGTCGAGGACTCCGCTGGTGAAGGTGACCCGGTAGGACACCTCCCGGATCCGGTGCGCCCGGACCGACACCCGTACCGGCGTCGCCGCCTGCAACGAGATCGACGGCTGCAACAAGAACGACGCCCGGGGCGGAACCGACCCCCGGGCCCGGCTCGGCTCGGCCGCCCGCGTCGGCGGCGGCGGCCAGACGCGCGGGTCGCCGGGGGCGTACCGGTGCAGCAGCCGGGACACCGCGCCCAGCGCCGTCCGCCGGAGCAGGGACGGCGGCGGGCGGTCCGCACCCCGGTCCAGGTGCTCGGCGAGTACGTCGTCGAAGCCGGCGAGGTGACGCAGTGCCCACTCCTCGTCGGGGCGTACCGGGGTGGTGTCGGCGAGCAGGGTGTCCAGGTCGACGAGCACGAACGGGTCCCGCCCGGGAACGGCGATCGCGGGGTCGCCGGCCACCGTCCGGGCGTCCCAGTGCAGGGCGGCCAGCAGCGCCGGCAGGTCGTCGTGCACCCGTACCGCGTGGGCGTACCGGCGGTACATGGCGGCGGCCAGCGTGGTCGTGGCGGTCGCCCGGGTCCCGCCAACGGACAGGAACGCGTCCCGGCGGCCGAGCCGGGCCGTCACGGCGGCCCGGACCACCGCCCGGACCGGCGCGGCACCGGGCAACCCGGCCAACGTCCGGCCGTCGACCGTCTGGTGGTCGTCGAGCGCGCCCCGGTCCCGCCAGTGGTCGAGGTACGCGCCGAGCCGCCGGCCCTGCTCCGGGTGGTCGCAGACGGCGAGGATCCGCCGGGCCCCGCCGAACGCCCGGAGCAGGGTGGGATTGCCCGGGCTCCACAGGTTCCGCCGGATCCGCAGTTCGAAGGTGTCGACCAGCTCGGCCCGGAACGAGTCCTTGAGCCCGTACGCGGGGCGAGCGGCGGTACGGGAAACCTCGCGGGTGCGGCCCGGAACCGTGACCGGCGTCGTCGTCGGCATCGACTCAGACCGGAGTCGGCTGGGCGCAGGCCCGTCGCAGCAGGTCGACCAGCGGCTGGCGCGGTCGGCACTGGTCGAACCGGAACGAACGCATCATCTCGTCGATCGCCGACTCGTCCATGCCCCGGAACAGCCCACCGAACTCGGGCAGCAGGGCCTCGGCGAACAGGATCTGCGGCACCAGCCGTCCGATCAGGAACTCGCTGCCGAACGGGAACGGCAGGTAGTCGGGGAACTCGGCGGCGAAGAGTTCCGTGAGCGGCCGCATGACCTGCTGGATGTGATCGTGCCGGCCACCCCACAGGTCGACGCCGAGCCGGGCCTTCTTCTCCAGCACGGGTCGGATCCGGCGCATCCAGGCACTCTCCGGGTCGACGGTCAACGGCGCCGCCACCCCGATGTCCTTGTACGGCCAGAACGCCCAGTTGGCCCGGTGCCGGGTGTAGATCTCGAACTGGTCGGCGAGCAGGTCCAGCCGCATCCGGTCGCGCTCGGCGTCCCCGGTGAAGACCACGTTGAACTCGCCGACGTAGACCGGGGTGCCGGTGCGCAGCATGTACTCGCTGCGCTTGAGATAGGTCCGCTCCAGCACGTCCGCGTCGAAGTACTGGTCGCGGGACTGGTCCGGCAGCAGGATGCCGTGCTCGTAGCCGACCCCGTCCGGCGACTCCCAGACGTGGGTCAGGTGCGCCACGCCCGGGTACCGGCCGTCCGGTACGTACCCGGGCGGCGCGTAGTCGTGGTGCGAGTAGACGACGTTCGGCAGCGGGTCGCCGTACACCTCGAAGTCGTTGGAGTAGCGGTTCCCCTCCAGTACGACGATGTGCCGGGGGTCGATCTCGCGGATCGCCTCGACCAGCCGGCGCGAGTACGGCCCGATCACCTCGCCGGTCGGGTCCGCCGGCTCGTTGACCGGGTTGTACGCGGCCACCCACGGGTTGTCCCGGTAGCGGCGGGCGATCTCCCGCCAGAGGTGTACGACCCGGTCCTGGAAGTGCGGATGCTGCCAGAACTGGGCCACGTGGGTGGGGTTGTCGCTGTGCCAGTCCTGGTTCTGCCATCCGGGCAGCGCGTGCAGGTCGATGATGGTGCGTACGCCCTGCCCGGCGAGCAGTTCGATCGCCCGGTCCAGGTGGTGGAAGCCGGACTCCTTGAGCTCGAACGGCCGCTGGTCGTCCTCCAGGTGGCGGTAGTTGACCGGGATCCGAACCACGTTGCAGCCGAGCCCGGCGATGAACCGGGCGTCGTCGGCGGTGAAGAAGTGCTCCAGGAACCGGTCGAAGAAGAACTCCGCCCGCTCGGGGCCGAGCACGTCCCGTACGGCGCCCCGCATGCCCTGCTCGTACGCCGGGAAACCGGTCATCCAGTTCTCGAAGTTGAGCCAACCGGCGAGGCCAATCCCGCGCCAGATAACCGGGCGGCCGTCGTCGTCAACTATTTGATCGCCATTGGTCCGGAGAAATCCTCCGGGGCACGCCAAAGTAAACCGGGACACGGACATGCCACCCCCTGCCTTTCCCCTAGTCGGGTGCATTGCCCGTTCGGATCGATATTGACTCAATACGATTTAAGGACAATCGTCAAGAGGTGAACCATGATCAGATGGATGCGCTCCCACGGCGTACCGTAGGAGCCTGTGGGCCACCCCGGCGAGGCGCTGGATCTCGGCGAGGTCAACCGGTCCGCTGTTGCCCCCACTGATGGAGGGCGATATTTTGCCGTGGGATGTTAGCGATCCCACCCGCCGGTCCCAACCCAGGAGTCACGGGGGGAAAAATGGTTTGGCCGAGCATGTTGAGGTCCGCCCTATCCTTCGTCCGCCGCTTGATCCGGCGCCGTCGAAGGAGCAACCCGCGCGACCCCTTTCTCTACAAGTGAACGTCGACCCGAATCCGAAAATCGGCATGCCGTCCCGCCCCGGGTCCGAGCCGCGCGCCCGGCATCGCGGCGACCCGGCGGCATAACATCGGGCGGGTGGCCAGCGACCCCGATCCGCCCGGACCCGATCCCCGGCTGCACCGGCCCCGGATCGCCACCCTGGCCGCGCTGGTCGGCACCCTGCTGACCGGTCTGGCCATGCCGGCGATCGGGCTGGCCCGGGAGTCCGATCCGACCTGGATACTGCTCGGCACGCTCGGCGTCGTGGCCTTCGCCATGGCCCAACTGGCGGCGCTGTACGTGGTGGTCACGCCCTGGCTCACCGCCTCGACCCGACACCGGTTGCTGGTCGGTTTCGCCGCGACCGCCGTCGCCTCCGTACCCCTGGTCGGCCCGGTCGGCGACGACCGGTGGGCGACCTGGGCCTGGCTCGGCGCCTCGATCGTCGGGTCCGCGCCGCTGCTGCTCCGGCGCTGGCCGGCGCTCCTGGTGATGGCGGGCACCGTCGTCGTCGCGATCGGGGTGGCCGCCTGGACCGGCGGCTCCATCCGCGACTACGCCCTGGTCACCGGCACCGTCGGCCTCGGGGTCGCCGTCGTCGGCTGGCTCCAGGTGTGGTTCTGGGATCTCCTGGTGCACGCCCAGCGTGGCCGCACCGCCCAGGCCCGGCTGGTCGCCACGCAGGAGCGGCTACGGTTCGCCCGGGACGTACACGACCTGCTCGGACACAATCTCACCGTGATCGCGCTGAAGGCCGAACTCGCCTCCCGACTCGCGCCGGTGGACGCCGAACGCGCCGGCCGGGAGGCCGCCGAGGTGCAGCGGTTGGCGCTCTCGGCGCTCGCCGAGGTACGCGAGGCGGTGCACGGGTACCGGACAATCGACCTGCGTGACCAGCTCACCGCCACCGCGCAGGTGCTGCGCTCCTCCGGCGTACGGTGCACCGTGGACCAGCCGGAGGAGGAGCTGCCGCCGGAGGTCGCGAGCCAACTCGCCCCCGTACTGCGAGAGGCCAGCACCAACCTGCTGCGGCACAGCCGGGCCAGCTGGTGCACGATCGAGCTGCGGCGGGACGGCGGAAGGATCCGGATGACGGTGTCGAACGACGGGGCGGGACCGGCCGAGCCGGACCGGCACAGCTTCGGGCTGCGTGGCCTCGCCGACCGGCTGGCCGACGTCGACGGGACCCTCCGGACCGAGCACCACGACGGCGTGTTCACGGTCGAGGCCACCGTACGGGCCGCGCGATGATCCGGGTCCTGCTCGCCGACGACGAGGAACTGATCCGGGTCGCGGTGGCCGCCCTGCTCGACCTGGAGGCCGACCTCGAGGTCGTGGCGCAGGCGGCCGACGGTCGGGCCACGGTGCAGGCGGCCCTGGCGCACCGCCCGGACGTGGCCGTCGTCGACCTGGAGATGCCGTCGCTGGACGGCCTCGCGGTCACCGCCGAACTCGCCAAAGCACTGCCCTCCTGCGCGGTGGTGATCCTGACCGGCCGGGGAAGGCCGGCACACCTGCGCCGGGCACTCACCACGGGCGCCCGGGGATTCCTGGCCAAGGGCGCACCCGGCGGCGCGCTCGCCGACGTCATCCGGCGGGTGCACGGCGGTGCCCGGTACGTCGACCCGGCGCTGGCGGCGGAGGCCCTCGTCGCGCCCGAGTGCCCACTGACCCCACGCGAGCTGGAGGTACTGCGGCTGGCCGGCACCGACACACCCGTCGGAGTCGTCGCCCGGCGTGCGCAACTGTCCCAGGGGACCGTCCGCAACCACCTGGCCGCGGTAGTCGGCAAGCTCGGCGTGACCAGCCGCGCGGAGGCGTACCGGACCGCCCACGAGAACGGCTGGCTGTAACCGGGTAGGACCGGCCCCCCGCCGTCGGTCAGTAGGAGCGGACGCGGGTGGGCGTCACCCGGATCACGGTGGAGAAGTCCGCGAAGGTCTCCTCGGGCGTCACGCCCGCCCACCGCATCGACTCCAGGTGCTTCGCCACGTAGGCGGAGACCTCGTCCGGGCTCAACGGTGCCGACCCGCCCGGTGGTGCGGGATCCAGCTCGGCGACGCCCTCGATGGTGAGGACGCTGAACTCCTCCGCGTCGGCGTCGAGGTCCAGGTGCAGCGCCACCCGGGGGTTGTGCCGCAAATTGCGGACCTTCGCTATGCCGGGTTTGCTGATGACCAGGAATTTCGTCCCGTTCCACACGTACCCCACCGGCGACGTCTGCGGTTGCCCGTCGGGGTTGACCGTCGTCAGCCAGATGACCGACTGGTCCCGAAGTCGTTGCTCGGCACGGACACCTGCCTCGGCTCCGAGGTGAGGAAGCATCCGCGCAGTTTATGGGAGCCGGGCCGATTCTCGACAGCGTGCGGCTCCCGTACGGTGATGTCCGTGGGTGGCGCAGGTGCGAGACTCGGCATCGACTTCGGCACGTCCAACACGGTCGCGGTGCTGGCCCTACCGGGCCGGGAACCCCGACAGATGCTGTTCGACGGGTCGCCACTGCTGCGCTCGGCCGTCTGCGTCGACACCGGGGAACGGATGCTGGTCGGCCAGGACGCCCTGCACACCTCGATCTCCTTTCCGCAGTCCTTCGAGCCGTACCCGAAGCGGTGCGTCGACGACGGCACCGTGCTGCTCGGCGAGCGCGAGATAACCATCGAGGACCTGTTCGCCGCGCCCCTGCGACGAGTCGCGACCGAGGCCCGGCTGACCACCGGCGAACCGATCACCGAGGCGGTGCTCACCTTCCCCGCCGCCTGGGGAACCCACCGCCGGGCCACCCTGCTGGCCGCGGCGGAGCAGGTGCTGCCGACCGTTCGCCTGGTCGCCGAGCCGGTCGCCGCCGCCAACTTCTTCGTCGAGGTGGCCGGGCGCCAGCTACCGGTCGGGCGGTGCGCGGTGGTCTACGACTTCGGTGCCGGCACCTTCGACGTCACCGTCGTACGCCGTACCGGCGACGGGTTCGAGGTGCTCGCGACCGAGGGGTTGTCCGACTGTGGCGGGCTCGACATCGACGCCGCCATCGTGGAACGGCTCGGCAGCACGATCGGGTCCGGCGACGAGTCGATGTGGGCGCGGCTGACCAGTCCGGTCACCGCCTCCGACCGGCGGGCGAGCCAGCAACTGTGGGCCAACGCGCGGGCCGGCAAGGAGATGCTGGCGCGTACCACCAGGACGGTGATCCACGTACCGCTGTTCGATGTGGAGCTGCCGCTGGGCCGCGAGGAGCTGGAGGAACTGGCCGAACCGATCATCGCGCGGACCGTGGCGACCACCCGTACGGTGCTCGGCCGGATCGAGGACGCGGAGCAGACCCTTGCCGCGATCTTCCTCTCCGGCGGCTCCAGCCGGATGCCGGCGGTCGCCTCCGCGCTGCACCGGGCGCTGGACATCACCCCGAGCGTGGTGGAACAGCCGGAACTGGTCGTGGCCGAGGGCAGTCTGCGGATTCCCGCGACAGCCACCGGATCCAGCGCCGTACCCGCTGCCGAGTCGACCTCGGTGGATGCCGGTGGAACGGCGGTGATTGCCGGCGGAACGGCGGTGACTGCGGCTGGCACGGCGGTGATTGCCGGTGGCACGGCGGTGACTGCCGGCGGAACGGACGCTCCGGCCGGAGCGTGGACGACGAGACTGCGGTCCCGGCCGGCCCGGGTCGCCGGGGTGGCCGTGGCGGTCGTCGGCATCCTCGGCGCGGTCGCCGCCATCGCCGCCCTGTCCGGCAACGACGATCGGGATCAACCCGGAATCGGCGCGGCCGGTGCGGTGGCAAGCTCCTCCCCGACCGCCACGCCGACGCCGTCGGTCACGCCCACGGTGACGGCGAGCGGGGTGGACAGTTGCATGGTCGGCGTCTGGCGCGAGGTGAGCGATCAGTCGACGATCAAGATCAACGGTCGGGACGTGCAGTTCAGCGGTGCCGGCGGCACCCTGCAGACCTACACCGCCGGCGGCAAGGTGACGCTGGACTTCAACAAGAGCAAGGACCCGGCGGCGACCGTCAGCGGCGTCAAGTGGCGACAGCGGACCCGTGGCACCGCGTCGGCCAACGTGTACCACCGCAACGGCATCGAGTACGTCAGCAACGTGCGAGCCAAGGGATCGATAGCCCTCTACCGCGGCAGTAGCCGCAACAACAGCGTTCCGCTGACACTGATCCTGGAGCCGTCCGAATACATCTGCACCGGAAACACGATGCGGTTCTTCGGCAACGGCTCCAGCGAGTGGGTCCGGGTCCGCTGACCCCGGTCGCCGAACTCAGGTCCTGAATAGGAATTGACTGCGGCGGCACTTCGCCGGACACCCGTCGCGAGCCGACAGGATCGCGGCACTCCCGCGCGTCCGACGTCCGCAGGGGTACGGCGGATGGGATCCGGGGCCCGCTCGGGGACAGCGACCGCGACCCGGGTGTTCTAGCGTTCCACCATGGTTTCCACCGGCCAGCTTCCCGAGTTGGTGTTCTCCCTGTCGCTGTCCCTGGCCTTCGCGGTGTTGACGTTCGGGGCGCTCTACTGGGTGATCCGGTTGGCGGTCCGGCACGCGATCGAGGATGCCGACCGCCGCCGGACGGGCCAGCGGAGATAAGCCGCCGCGAGGGGTCGTACCCGAGATCCCGGGCCGGTGGTGGCGGCGGTTAACCTGCCGGATATGACGGACCTCGCGGGCGTGATCCGATCCCTGCTGTTCCGGCATCCGACGGAGTCGTCGCCGGTCCCCGGTTCCGTGGAGCTGCTCGACGACGGAACCTTCCACGTCGACTACCACGATCCCGAGTACGTCTACCTCGTGACGGTGCGCCAGGTCCCACGGGTCCGGTTGCCGCTCGATCGCAGCATGCCGGTGGGCGAGGTCGCCGGAGTACCGGCAGAGCTTGTGCAGGTCAGCATCGCGAACCACGTCGACGTACTGCTCGACGCCGGACCCGGCCCGTCCCGGGACGCGGCGTCGAACGACTTCGCGGCGGCGTACCGGCAGTGGGAACGACAGGCCGAGCCGGATACGCCGCCACCCTGGCCCGGGGAACAGCTCGGGGCCATCGCTCTCGCGGTCTCCGACGACGTCGGCACCTCCTACCGCCGGGTCTCCGGCCAGACCGGAGGCCCGGGAAAGGAGTGGCAGGTACGGTGGTCGTTCCGGCCGACGCCGCCGGCAACGGCAGGCAGGCTGACGCTCGACTTCACACCCCCGGCCGGCGCAGCCGTAAGGATCGACCTTCCGCTGCCGCCGGCCAGCGACCCCGGAACCGCCGGGGCGGTACACCAGATCAACCCAGTGGGAGACGAGACGTGACACAGCTGCGTCGCAGGTTCGAGGTGACCGACGACTCGGGGTTCCTTGCCCTGGTCGACCACCACGCGTACGACGGTTTTGTGGACAAGCAGTGGACGTATGACACCTTGTTCGCGCACTTCCGCGCCGCGATGGCGCAGCGTTCCCTGCTGCTCTGGGGAACGGGGCGGGAGGGCTTTTGGACGGTGGACGTCGTGGTCGGCGAGCCGGCCCCGCAGGCGGGCTTTCGTCGTACGTCCGGACCGATCCAGGTGACGAGTGGGCAGCTGCACGTCCTCAACTACGAGTCGCTGACGATGGCCGCCCAGTTCGCCGACGTACGCCTGCCCGAACCGTACATGCGGGACCTGGTCCTGGAACTACCGACAGGGAGTTACGGCTGCGAGATCGTCCAACTCGACGATCCGGATGGCGACATTGACGACGAGTCGGAGCGCGAACGCCCGCACTTCCTCGTCACGCTGACCGCCGGCCAACAGCCTGAGCCCTGGTCCCAGCCAGCCTGGCACGACGACTAGCCGTACGGCAGATTTTTCACTTTCTCGGACCGCCGCCTGGCACGCGCCTCGGCTCGACATGATTGACAGGACGCCGCCCAGGCCATTGGTCCCAGAGAGGAGCACAAATGCCGTTCGTCAACATCTCGCTGGCCCGTGGCAAGTCGGACCGGTATCTCGCCTCCGTCTCGCAGGCGGTGCACGACGCGCTGGTCGCCGAGCTGAACATGAAACCCGATGACAACTTCCAGCTCATCCACCAGTACGACCCCGGCGAGATGGTCTTCAACCGGGGCTTTCGCGGCGGCCCACGCTCCGATGACTGGATCGTGTTCACGATCACCGGCGATCTGGACCGTGGTGAGCGGGCCAAGCGCAGGTTCTACCAGACACTGGTCCGTCTGCTCGAAGAGCGTCCGGGTGTCCGTCCCGCCGACGTGTTCGTCACCATGACCGAACTCCCGCCGGAAGACTTCTCCTTCGCTGGCGGAGTGATCGGCACCGAGTTCGCGGCCGCCGAGTCACTCGAAGCGGCGGCAAAGGCTCCGGGCACGCGCGACACGTACACCAGGGCCGAAATGACGTACGCCGTCACCCAGCTCTTCCGGAACCGCGATCGTGGCCCGATCCTCCCGATGCTGCGCGACGACGTCGTCCTCACCCTGCCCACGACGCTGCCCTACGGCGGCGAGTTCACCGGCCCTGCGGCCTTCGGCGACTTCTTCGCGAAGACCCCGGGCGGCGGCGCCGTCTGGAAGTCGTTCGACAGCGTCGTCGATGACGTCCTCGCCGCCGACGACCACGTCATCGCCCGACTCACCAACACGGCCGTGCCCAAGGCGACCGGCAAGAAGGTCGTCTTCCAGAACCTCTGGTTCTTCGGAGTCGTGGCCGGCCGGATCACCAGTGCCCAGCTCTACGCCGACACCGCCGCCACGACCAGCGGCGCACCCGGTTGATCGTGCGTGCGCCCGGCGTGGGCTTCTGGCCGTCAGAGGGCGGGATGCTGGTCGCGGACCGGGCTCAGTGACTCCAGTAGCGAGGCGAGGTAGAGGATCGTCGACTCCGCGTGCCAGTTGGCCACGAGCTGGACACCGATCGGCATGCCGTCGTTGGTCGTGCCGAAGCGCATGGACAAGGCGGGAAGCCCGGTCAGGTTGAACGGGACGGTCGTCGACATTACGTGGAAGGCCTCCACCGTCTGGCCGTTGAGGGTGAACTGCTTGAGTCCGTGCGCGTGAGCGGGGATCGTCGTCACCGGGAGCAGCAGCGCGTCGTACTTCTGGAAGTACTCGGCGAACCCGTCCCGGAGCCGTTCGATGCCCTGCTCGGCCACGACGTAGTCCTGCACGGACGTGTCGGGTGTGGCGAGCATGGTCTTCGAGTACATGAACATCTGGTCCTCGTGACCGGCGGTGGCCTCGCGCATTGCCGGTTTCATCTCCATGACGTGTTGCCGGGTGAAGAGTTCGAGAGGGTTGTCCCGTTCGAGAGCCGGGATACTTACGGCATCGACCCGGATCCCCGCTCCCTGCAGGGCGTTGGCGGCCTCCTGCACAGTTGCCGCGACCTCTGCGTCGATCGGACCCAGTCCCGAGTCGACCAGCCAGCCGAGGCGGACGGGCCGGTCCGGCGAGGCGCCGAGGCCGGCGTCGAAGTCGCGCGGGACGGTGGCGAAGCCGTCGGCACCGTCAGAACCGGCCAGCAATGAGTACGCCAGTGCGAGGTCGCGGATCGTGCGGGCCATGGGACCGACGTGCCAGTCGCGACGCGGCTCCCGCGGCCAGGCTCCTGTCATCGGGATGCGCCCGCGCGTCGGCTTGATGGCCGCGATACCGGTGTCGGCCGCCGGCCCGCGCAACGAGATGGACAGGTCGCTCCCGATTCCGAGCGGCGACATCCCGGCCGCGATCGCCGCGGACTCCCCGCCGCTCGAACCGCCGGAGCTGCGGTTCAGGTCCCAGGGGTTGTTCGTCCGGCCCGTCAGAAGGTTGTCGGACTCGATCCAGTACGCGAATTCTGGGAGATTGGTCTTTGCCAGGAGGATCCCGCCGGCGCGCTTTATCCGCGCCACGCTGGTGGCGTCCGTGTCCGGGATGCGCCCTGCGAAGATCGGCGAACCGCGCTGGGTGAGGACCCCGGCGGTGTCGAACGAGTCCTTGACCGTGAAGGGCACGCCGTGGAGCGGTCCCACCTCCGCGCCCGCCGCGAGCGACTCGTCTGCTGCCCTCGCGGCGTCCAGCGCGCCGTCTACGAGCGTGACGACGGCGTTGATCTTCGGATTCACGGCCTTGATGCGGTCGAGGTGGGCCTGAACCACCTCGACCGAGGAAACCTCTCTGGTGCGGATCAGCTCGGCGAGTCCGGTTGCGTCGAGCTTGTTGAGGTCAGTGGCCATGATGAATTCCTTTCACGGTCCGGGCTACTGAACAGACAGCACTGACCGGGCCCGGTGCGCCGCAGGTAGCGGTGGCTCGTCAGACGTGAAGGACCTCGGCGACGGATTGAGGAACCCTCAAGCATTTTGCGCAGGAGCGAATCGCGGCAAGCACGTTGAGGCCAGATTTCGCCTATATGAGTGAATGCGAACGCCCTCCGGTAGCGATGTCAGGCATGCCTTCCCTGGGTGTTCGAGGGTGCATCGCTCGGCCGGACCCGCTGGCAACGCCGCCGCACCACAGGCGTCGTGTGCACCGCGGCCGGCTGGTTCGTGGCAACGATCGAGCCGGTGGTACTCGGCGGGTTGGGGCTACCTGTCGACCGTCAGTTGCTCGATTTCGGCAAGGGTGAGCCCGGCGTGATGTGCCTCGTACGCTGCCCCCTCGGCGGTGCCGGCTGGCTCCCCACACGCCTCCTCGATCGCGGCAGCGGCACGTGCGCGCCGAAAGGCAACCGAATACGCCTCTCCGCCGCCGTCGGCGGCTAGATCCCACGCGACGACATCCAGCTGGTGGACGATGCCGCCAACTGCTTCACGTCGCGACGTCGACGGCTGGCCCGATCGGATCTCCGCGATGGCCTCACGGAGCCCCGGATGTGTGACGCCAGTATGAGAGAGCGCAGCCTCACAAACAGCCGCGCAGAATGCTCGTCGGACAGGCTCGGGCATCACGCGTAGGCGTGCAGCCAAACCCCTTCCGGCTGGGTCGATTTCAAGACGGTGCACCTCTGATCCCTCCGCCGAGGCGATCCGGAACCGCTACTCCCCCGCGCCCATCAGTGTGACCGGTGCCGGGCGGGTGGCGACCCACGAGGTGACGGCGCTCGCTGTCGCCGTCGCCGTCAGGGCGACCCCGACGACCATCGCGACGAGCGTCCACGGCAGGTCGAGGGTGGCCGTCCCGGTGATGGCCGCGGTAGTGCCCAGCACGCCGACGAACGTGGCTCCGGCGGCGAGCCCGCCGAGAACGACGCCGGCCACCGCGACCGCGAACGACTCCAGCAGCGCCGAGCGGACCACCTGGCCGCGCCCGAGCCCGGTGACGCGCGCGGTGGCGAACTCCCGTCGCCGCGAGGCCCCTCCGATCACCACCGAGTTGACGACGCCGATGAGCGCGTACAGCCCACCCAGGCCGAGCACGATCAGCATCACCTTGTCGTTGGTGGCGCCGCGCGCCTTCGCGTCGGCACGGAGCCAGGACTCCACATCGGACACCCGACCAACCGCTGCGAGTGCCGCAGCCACGGCGACCGGGTCGGCGCCGGGCGCCAGGGACACGAACGACCGCGTCGGCGCGTCGGCCAGCAGGGCGAGTGGTACGACGTCGGGCGGCAGGAGCAGTCCCGCACCGCCGCTCGACGTCTCCGGAACCGAGGCGAACACCGGCAGCGCGCCCAGGTCGGTGCCGGGGAGGCTGACCCGTACCGTTCCCCGGTCCGGCACTCCGCCGCCGGGGCCGGCGACCACACCCCGCCCACGCAGCCCGGCGACCGCGTCGCTGCCCGGGTGGGCGGCCGCGTAGGACGCGGGGTCGACGACGAGTGCCGGCACCCCCTCCGACTCGGCGTCCTCCCCGCGTCCGGTGTGGACGGTCGCCGGGATCGACGCCTCGGTGGACGCCGCTGCCACGCCGGGCACCGCCGCGACAGCGGCACCGATCGGACCGGTTCCCTCGACCACCAGGTCCGCTCGGGTCTGCTCCCGCAACTCGGCGACGGCCGAGGCCTGGAAGGACGTACCGGCACCGGCGTTGCCGAAGACCAGCCCGACGAGCACGATCAGCGGCGCGGCCACCGACGCACTGCGCCGGCGGTCGTCGCGCAGGTTCGCCCGGGCGAGTCCCGCCGCCACCCCGGCCCCGGTCGGGACGAGGCGACCGAGCAGCGGCACGAGGATCGGCGAGAACGCGGCGAGGGCCACCGCGGCCGGCATGGCGATGTTCATCACGATGGCCTGCCCGCCGGTCGCCCCGGCGCGCGGGGCCACGATCACCATGGCGGTCGCGCCACCGGTGAACAGCAGGCCGGCGATCCACCGGCTCACCGTCATGACGCGCGCGGACGCGCCGGTGTCACGCAGCGCCTCCAGCGGGCGGACCCGGCTGGCCCGCCGGGAGGCGACCAGCGCGCCTGCGAGGGCCAGCATGACGCCCGTCCCGACGGAGACGGCCAGGATCCAGGACCGCCACTCGCCGGCGAACCCGTCGGGCACGAAGCCGGCGGAGACGAGCAGCCGGGTCTGCACCGCCATCACCCCCAGCCCGGCGGGGACCCCGACCGCCGCGCCAAGGGCGCCGAGCAGTACCGCCTCGCCGAGCAGCAGGCGGCGCACCTGTCCACGGCTTCCGCCGGCCAGGCGCAGCAGCGCGAGGTCACGGCGGCGCTGCGTGACGGTGAACGCGAACGTCGAGCTGACGATGAAGCCGGCGAGGAACGTGGCGGCGCCCATCACCACGCCGAGGACCGCCACCGCCACGGTCGCGTTCTCCTCGAACGTCATCCGCTCGGCCGGGCCGAGGTCCGCCGGCGGGACGAGCGTCGCCGCCGAGATGAGCAGCAGCAGCGATGACTGCACCAGCGCCACGCCGAGAGACACCGACAGTACGGCGCCGACGAGGACGGGAAAGCGTTCGGCCACACCGGCCCGGCTCATGCCCAGCATGTCACTGCTCCAACGTCGCGAGCCGGTCGGCGACCGCGCGCGGCCCGGCGCCGACCAGCCGGTCGACGATGCGCCCATCACGGAGGAACACCACCGCGTCGGCGCGGGCGGCCGCGACCGGGTCGTGGGTCACCATCACGATGCTCTGACCGCCATCGGCCATCGCGCGCAGCAGGTTCAGCGCGGAGCGGGCAGCGGTCGAGTCCAGCGCGCCGGTCGGCTCGTCGGCGAACAGCACCTCGGGCCGGGTCACCATCGCGCGGGCGATCGCCACCCGCTGCTGCTGCCCGCCGGAGAGTTCACGCGGCCGGTGCTGGGCCCGGTCGGCCAGGCCCACCGCGGCGAGCGTGTCACGGACCACCGACCGCGACGGACGTCGGCCGGCCAGGCGCAGCGGCAGGGCGACGTTCTGTTCGGCGGTCAGCGAGCCGATGAGGTTGAAGCCCTGGAACACGAAGCCGACGCGGGTACGACGCAGCGCCGTCAGCTCCCGATCACCGGCGGCGGTGATGTCGGTACCGGCGATCAGCACCTGTCCCGCGTCGACGCGTTCCAGCCCGGCCGCGCAGTGCAGCAGCGTCGACTTGCCGGACCCGGACGGGCCCATCACGGCCGTCCATCCACCGCGCGGAAAATCGATCGTCACGTCGTCGACTGCGCGTACGGCGGCTGCTCCTCGGCCGTAGGTCCGGCTGATTCCGCGCAGCGCCACCGCTGTGGCCGTCACCGTGACAGTCGTTGTCGTCATACCTGCGAGGCTAGGGACGGACGGGGCCCGCGTCGCTGCCGCTGTCCCCCCAGCCGAGGTAGGGCTACCGGGCCCCACAGCGGTCGGGTGCGGCGGACCAACGCCGAACAGGGCCGGAGCCCCCGTCGAGCGCCGCCCCTGCCCGAAGTGCGACTGTCCGGGCCGGCCGCGCCTGCCGGTGGTGTCGATCTTCGCCGTACGCCGCTGGCCGGCAAGGCCGTACAGATGGCTGTACGACCTCGGTCACATCGCGGCGAGTTCGGCCAGCAGCTCGTCGGAGACGCGCAGCGGCGCCAGCAGATCCTGGATGTATCTACGGCGATCCTGCTCGTCCATGTTCCGCCACCATCCGCCGGCACCGGCAAGTTGGCGGCGGACCGCCTCGACACGATCCGTATGGGCTTCAGCGGCACGCCAGGTACGCCAACCACCGCCTGGATCGACCGCCTCCAGCGCATCAGCAAGACGATGCTGGATAGCCGCAATGAACGGGCTACCCGCGTGGGTGCTATCCAGATCATCGAACTTGGCCTCGAAGAGTGCGCGGTGAAGAGCGAGGATCTCGTGGTAACCCTTGACCCAGACAGGCTCGACGTCCATCCGCCAAGCTTCTCAGCAGCCTGAAGCCTCAGGAAGCTCGCCTCGTGGAATCCACGACCGGGCCGTTGTGGTCGGCATGGCGCAAGCCCTTGGACCCGGCGGGCAAACGGGTTCACTCTGCGGCAACTCAAGCCCCGGTCCGAAGCCTGGCGCGGTGACCGCGCAGGGCCGATCCCACGACGGGGGTTGGGTGACGCGGCGGTGCCGCCGGAAGTCGAATCTTCCGGCGGTGCCGGTGCGTAACCCACCCGCCGCAGCGCATGCCGAGATGCCGAGGCTTCGCGCTCACCAAACCGGGTGTCGACAGATTGCCTGTCGACACCCGGGCGGGCGATCTATCAGGCGCGGGTATGGACCATACCGCCAATGCGCGGCCGGACGAGCGTGGCCGCCCTCGACGCGGCATGTCCGGACGTTGCCGACACTCGCAGACCGATCGCCTGTGCCCAGGATCGGCTGACGCTGGCGTGCTTACGCGTGGCCGCCCACGAGCACCGTGCCGATGGTCAGCTGTGGTTTCTCCTCCAGGATCTGCCCGAGACGTTCAACCCGGTCGTCGAGCTCCCGACGCTCGGCGACGGTGAGCGGGGTAAGCGGCTCGACCGTGACGTCCAGGCTGCGTCTGGAGCGGCGCTGGTGCCACACCCCTGCGACAGTGCCGTCGATGAGCAGTACCGGAAAGTTGCCGGCCTGACCACCGGCGAGCGCGCGTTGCGCGGCGGGCCCCGGGAAGAGCCGGTTACGCGGGTGGCAGCCAACGGTGTAGGCGTCGAAGTACGGCAGTAGCTGCACCCCGTGCGGTGGCGTGGGTGGCGGCTCGGTGTCGCCGGCACGGACCCAGGCGGGGCTGCCGTCGACCTCGACCTCTTCCAGTTCGCTGGCGAGGGAGTCGAACAGTTCAGTCGCCCAGCGGCGAGGCGCGGACAGCCACTGCGCGAACTGCTGTGGTGTGGCCGGGCCGTACGCGTGCAGGTAGCGCCGGACCAGACCGGCGAGGGCGTCGGCGGCCGGGGCCGGCTGGAGTCCGGGCAGCCACCGCCGTGGGCTGGTGTAGGTGACCTTCCGCCCGCGGTTCGGGCCGAAACAGAGTGCCCCGCGGTGCGCGGCCAGGTGCATGGCCTGCCGCCAGCGTGGCCACCTGCCTCCGAAGGCCGGCACCACCGGGTCGGCGGCCCAGGGGCTGGTGCGGGCGACCACCTCTGTACTGAGTTCGTCGATGGTCAGTTCCGCGTCGGCCAGCGCGGCCGCGACGGCGGCGATGACCTCGTCGGTCTGGTCGGGGGTCAGCCGCGCGTCGGCGGGCATGGTGGTCGAAGACGGTGGGATGGCGCTGAGCGCGCCGGTCCACAGTGGCAGCTCACGGGTCGGTAGCAGGTGTACGGTGCCGCGCGGCCCGAACGTCTTGACCAGGCTACGCTCGCGCCACAACGCATCCGCGACATCGGCCCGGGTGGCACCGGCGACGCGCAGCCCGATCGACACCTCAGCGGCGGACAGCACCTGAGCGTGCGCGCCGCACATGGCGGCAACGGCATCGGCGGGTGTGCCGTCGCGTACCGGGGCGGACAGCCCGTGCCGATCAAGTCGGCGGCCACATACGTCGGACCAGGACAGCTGCGGGATGGCGGTGGAACGGTTGGTCATCCGAGCACATCTTCCGTGTCGTCGTTCGGTTCTTGGTGGTGATGGTGCGGGCACCGCGCCGGCCGACGGCAGCGCCGCCCTCGTAGGTCGCCGCGTCGTGACGGGTGAGCGGACTTTCCGGTCCGGCTGCGGTGCGACCGGTAGCAGTTGACGTGTGGTCGATCGTCGTATCCCGAACTTGTCCGGTTCTCGGACGACCGATGAACACGTCGTCTTGCTGACCCGGACCGAGCGAGTCCGGGCCAGCATCGCGTCTGCCCTAACTGGTTGCCGTCAGCGGAGGTTCCGGAAGAAGGCGCGGATGTCGGCGGTCAATGTCTCGGGTTCCTCCAGTGCGGCGAAGTGGCCGCCCCGGTCGACGTCGACCCAGCGGGTGATGGTGTTCTCGCGCTCGGCGTAGCGGCGGATGCCGACGTCATGGGCGAAAACGACCGCGGCGGTGGGTACGCCAGAGTTCGGTCTGGTGGCGCCCCAGGCGGACTCCTGGGCGTAGCCGACGTACGCCGACGAGCCGGCCGTACCGGTCATCCAGTAGATCGTCGCGTTGGTCAGCAGTCGGTCCCGGTCGATGATCTTGTCCGGTAGGACCTCGCGGGGGTGGGTCCACTCGCGGAACTTGTCCATGGCCCAGGCGAACTGGCCGGCTGGGGAGTCGGTCAGGCCGTACGCGAGAGTCTGCGGCCGGGTGGACTGGATGGCGATGTAGCCGAACTCCTCCTGCATGAACGCCTCGATCCGGCGGATCCGGTCGCGTTCGAGGTCGGACAGGCTGGCCAGGTCGTCGTCGGTCAGCGGCAGTGGCGGCAGCGGGCCGGGGCCGCCGTTGACGTGGACGCCGGCGACGCGGTCCGGCGCGACCCGGCCCAGTTGCGGGCTGACCGCGGCTCCGATGTCGCCGCCCTGCGCCCCGTAGCGCTGGTAGCCCAGCCGGCGCATCAGCTCGGCCCAGGCCCGAGCGATGCGATCGGTGTCCCACCCGGCATCGGTGGTCGGCCCGGAGAAACCGAACCCGGGCAGTGACGGGATGACCACGTGGAACGCATCGGCTGGGTCACCGCCGTGGGCGCGTGGGTTGGTCAGCGGTCCGATCAGGTCGAGGAACTCCACCACCGAACCGGGCCAGCCGTGGGTCAGGACCAGCGGGAACGCGTCCGGTTCCGGGGAGCGGACGTGCATGAAATGGATCCGCTGCCCGTCGATCGTGGTGGTGAACTGCGGAAACTCGTTGAGCCGCGCTTCAGCCGCGCGCCAGTCGTAGCCGGTGCGCCAGTAGTCGACCATCTCCCGCAGCCAGGCGGTGGGGACGCCGGTGTCCCAGTCGTCGCCGGGCAGCGCGACGGGCCAGCGGGTCCGGGCGAGCCGGTCGCGCAGGTCGTCGAGCTGTTCCTGTGGGATGTCGATGCGGAACGGGGTGATGTCTTCGCTCATGAGTTCGACCGTAGGAGGCAAAGAGGACAACTTTTGTCCTAGCCGGCTGGCAGACTTCTGCGCATGCTGGAAACCTCGGCGCGGCTGCTCCGCCTGCTGTCCCTGCTGCAGACCCCGCGCGACTGGACCGGCGCAGACCTGGCCGAGCGCCTCGAGGTCGACGTACGGACCGTCCGGCGCGACGTCGACAAGCTGCGTACCCTCGGCTATCCGGTGCATGCCACGCCGGGCGTGGCCGGCTACCGGCTCGGCGCCGGCGCGAACCTCCCGCCGCTTCTGCTCGACGACGAGGAGGCGATCGCCGTCGCCGTCGGGCTGCGCACCGCCGCGAGCGGCACGGTCGCCGGCATCGAGGAAAGCTCGGTACGCGCGCTCGCCAAGCTCGAACAGGTTCTCCCGTCGCGACTACGGCACCGGGTGAACCTGCTGCACTCGTTCACCGTGATCGTCCCCGCGACCGGCCCGACCGTCGACCCCGAGACCCTGACCGCCGTGGCGGCGGCCTGCCGTGATCATCATCGGCTCCGCTTCGACTACCGCAGCCACGACGGCACGACGTCAGTCCGCACGGCAGAGCCCCACCGGCTCGTCCACGCCGGCAGACGGTGGTACCTGATCGCCTGGGACGTCGAGCGAACCGACTGGCGCACGTACCGTCTGGACCGGCTGATGCCCCGCGTCCCGACGGGTCCCCGTTTCGCCCCGCGCGAGGCGCCCGACGTCGACCTCGCCGGGTATCTGTCTCGTGGCGTCTCGACCGCGGCCTACCGATACCAGGCACGCATCACCCTGCACGTACCCGCCGACACGGCCGCGGAGCAGATCCTCCCGACCGTCGGCGTCATCGAGGCCGTCGACCCGCAGACCTGCCTCCTACACACCGGATCGAACTCCCTCGACGAGCTGACGGTTTACCTCGGCCTGTTCGACCTCCCCTTCACCGTGCACGAACCACCCGAACTGATCGCGCGCATCCGCGCCCTCGCCACCCGCCTCACCGACGCCGTCCGCTGACCGCCGAGCAACCCCACGCAGGCGGCAAGGCAACGCAGCCTCGACCCCTGAACCACCCTCAGCGGGGTTTTCGGGGGGTGAACAGAAGGCACTATCCCGATCCCAGTGTGGGTCGGCGAGCGGAGTGATGGCGCAGGTTGATGCCCTGCCGGCCCGAACCCCGCCGCCCAGCGCGACTGCCCGCACTGTGGCCAGTCGATCACAATCGACCGCACTGCTCACCGCGCCACGGATCGCCGCAGCCGGGTGCTTGCCGGACCGCCAGACGTGCCAGGGCTGGCGCCCGATTACGGATGGGCCGTTCACGCGATGTCGCCCGGTCGAATGGCGACCGGGCGACATCGGGGCGGGTCGGGTCAGCCTGCGAGCTCTGCCCAGAAGGCGTAGTGGTGGTCGGCCTGGAAGTTCGTCCGGCCGATCCGCTCGCTCGACAGCGATTGTGTGTACTGGCCGCCGCGAGTGAACGGCGACCACTTCGGCAACCCGGCGGCGCTCGGCGCACCGTTACGGGCGAAGGCGGTCCAGTACGCGCTCATGTCCCGGGCGACTCGCTGCTGCGTCTCGTCCAGCGGCGTGATGAAGTCCACTGTGAACAGGTAGGCCACGTCGAGTAGGTGGTAGGAGCCGAGCGTGAAGCTGGGCTTGGGCAGCCCGGTCAACCACGGCGTGTCCCGCTCGGCGAAGTCGTACGTGTAGGTGGGCACGTACCGGCTGAGCATGGTGTTCGTGACCACCGCACCGTACGCGTACTCGTGGTCGGTCTGGACCGCGGCGAGCGCCTGGGCGGCGCTGGGGTAGCGACTCAGCGGGTATTCGGCGAGAACCTCGTCCGCCTGCGCGCCGAACTCGGCCCGGATGGTCGGGGCGTACTCGTCGGCAGTCATGACGTGCCCGGTGATGACCTCCGGACCGGCGACCATGAGCTGGTACTCGTCGTGGTTGGTGCCCTGCATGACCGGCACCCGGTTGAACCTTCCGGTTCTCAGCGCCTCGGTCGGGTCGATCGGAAGCACCCGGCCGCCCGCCACCGGCGGGATGAACCCATACTCCTCGTTGACTCTGAGCAGCGGGCCGAGGTCGACGGTGCGCATGCAGTTCGCGACGTCGGCCGCGGTGGCGCAGCCCAGCTTCTCGGCGACCTCGGCGGCCAGTGCCCGGCCGTCCTGCCGGGACATCGCCCAGCTCACTCCGCAGGGCGCGCTCTGGATGACGGCCCGTTGAACCAGTCCGGCCGCGCTCGGTGAGGCGAGCTGCGCGCAGGTGCTGTAACCGCCGGCCGACTCGCCGAACAGTGTGACGTTGGCAGGGTCTCCGCCGAACGCGTGGGCGTTGGCCCGTACCCAGCGCAGCGCCGCCTGCTGGTCCTGCAAGCCGTAGTCACCGGAGCGGACATCGCCGTGCGGGCCGTCCAGCGCGGGGTGCGCCAGCGAGCCCAGCAGGCCGAGACGGTAGTTGATGGTGACCACCACGACGTGGTTGGCCGCGGCGAGCCGACCGGCGTCGTACATGCTGCCCGCGCCGTACTTGAAGCTGCCGCCGTGGATCCACACCATCACCGGCAGCCGGGCGCCGCCGCCCGTCGGGTCGAAGACGTTGAGGTTGAGGCAGTCCTCGACAAGGCTCGGGACGCCGACCTCGTTGCCCCGCGCCTGCGCGCAGGCCGGTCCGGCGGTGGCCGCGTCGCGGACCGTGGTCCACGCCGAGACGGGCCGCGGAGAGGTGAACCGGGCCGCGGACGCGTACGGAATGCCCTCGAAGGAGCGGTGATCGGCGGCGACCGTACCGCGGACCGGGCCTCGGTCAGTCATCACCACGGGTGATGCGGTCGGTCGGTGAGTGGTCTCGGCTGCTGCGGCGGCACCCCCCATCGCCGTCAGCAGACCGACGGCCGCGGCAGCCAGGGCCAAGGTCGGCAAGCGCTTCATCGTGATCGTTCCTTTCGTAGATCTTCCGTGGGTGGGTTCGACAGGTGCGGATGGCGGCATTGCCACAGACGATCCGGCAACGCCAGACGGGACGCCGTCCGAACCGTCGCGGGCTACATACGCGGGCCTAGGAAGATGCCGCCGGTCGCCTCGAGCAGGTGGCCGGTGACCCAGCGGGCCTGGTCGGAGGCGAGGAACGCCACCACGTCGGCGATGTCCTCGGGCTGCCCGACGCGGCCCAGCGCGGTCGCGCCGGCGATTCCGGCCTTGGCCTCCGGCAGGTCACGCAGCCACGCGTTCATGTCGGTCTCGGTGACACCCGGCGCCACCGTGTTGACCGTGATGCCACGGTCACCCACCGTGTTGGCCAGGCTCCGACCGAGGACGTCGACCGCGCCCTTGGTCATCGCGTACGCGATCTCGGGCATCGCGATCCGGGTGGCGGACGAGGAGATGTTGATGATCCGGCCGCCGTCGCGGAGCAGCGGCAGCGCCCGCTGGATGATGAAGAACGGCGCCTGTACGTTCACCGCGAACACCCGCTCGAACAGCTCCGGCGTGGTCTTCTCGACGGGGATGGGCGCTCCGATCGCCGCGTTGTTGACCAGGATGTCCAGCGGCCGCTCGCCCAGGCCCACGGTGAGCCCGGCGAACAGCGTGTCCACGTCGCCGGGACGGCCCAGCTCGGCGCGCACGGCGAACGCCTGCCCGCCGGCCTGCTCGATCGCCAGGACCGTCTCACGCGCGGCGGCGTCGTTGCTGCCGTAGTGCACGGCGACCAGCGCACCATCGGCCGCCAGCCGCTGGGCGATCGCCCGGCCGATCCCGCGGGAGGCGCCGGTCACGAGTGCGGTCTTGCCGGTCAGGTATGCCATCTCGAACTCCTCAGCTCTTGGCGTGTCGAGACAGAGAGTCGGCGGGCGCGCTGACGGGTCGCTGACCGTGGCTGACCAGCGCTGACGGCGCTCTCCGGCGTTCACCGGTGTGGTGAAACAATGAGGTCGTGCGGTTGGGGATTCTGGGGACGACGGAGGTCCGGCTCAACGACGGAACCTCGGCGCCGATCGGCGGGCCTCGGCTGCGTGGGCTGCTCGCGCTGCTGGCACTGAACGCGGGCCACGTGGTGACCACAGAGCGGCTCATCGACGGCCTGTACGGCGAGGATCCGCCGCAGGGTGCGGCGAACGCGCTACAGGCGCAGGTGTCGCGGCTGCGGCGGGTGTTACGGTCGGCCGGTCCGGGCGAGCTGATCGAGTTCCACCCGGCCGGGTACCGGCTCGCGATCGACGCCGAGCGGGTGGATGCGGCGAGGTTCGAGCGGTTGATGGCCGAGGGCCAACGAATGTTGACCGTCGGTGACCACGAGCGAGCGGCTTCCCGTCTCCGGGAGGCGATCGAGCTCTGGCGGGGCCCCGCGCTCGCCGACGCGTTGGATGCGCCGTTCGCGCAGCCGCAGGCCACCCGCCTGGAGGAGCTGCGCGTGGCCGCCGTCGAGGACCGCGTCGAGGCAGAGCTGGCGTTGGGTCGCAATGCTGTCGTCGTGGCACTCCTACCGGAAGTGGTGGCCGCGCACCCCCTGCGCGAGCGGCCGCGAGGCCAGCTGATGCGGGCGCTGCACGGTGCGGGTCGGCAGGCCGAGGCGCTGGCCGTCTATCAGGACATTCGGGTCAGGCTCGCGGACGAACTCGGCGCGGATCCCTCGCCGGATCTGGTCGCGGCGCACCTGGCGGTGCTCCGCAGCGAGCCCGCACCCGCCACCGTGCCGGTCGGGCTCGCCGCCGGGCGGACGGCGCCACCCGCGCAGCTGACCAGCTTCGTCGGTCGGGCGGACGACCTCGTCGCGATCGGTACGCTGCTGCGGACCGAACGCCTGGTCACGCTGGCCGGCCCGGGCGGCACCGGGAAGACCCGCCTGGCGATCGAAGTGTGCCGACAGCTGGACTGCGACTCCTGTTACGTCGACCTGGCCACGCTCAACGACGGCACAGAGGTGCCGCAGGCACTCGTCAGCGCGCTCGGCCTACGCGAGTCGGGGCTGCTCCCGCCGGCCGGGGACAACGTCAACCTGATCCCGCAGCTGGTCTTGGCGCTCGCCGACCAGCGACTGCTGCTGCTGTTCGACAACTGCGAGCACGTGATCGACGCGGTCGCCCGGCTCGTGCATCAACTGCTCGCCGCCTGCGCCGAGCTGCGGGTGCTGGCCACCAGCCGCGAGTCGCTCGGCATCACCGGCGAGGCGCTGTATCAGGTGCCGCAGCTGGGCCTGGCACCGCCGGGTACCCCGCCGGCCGAGCTGCCGCGTTATCCGGCGATCCGACTCTTCGCCAACCGCGCCGCCGCCGTACGGCCGGACTTCGCCGTCGACGACACCAACGGTGACGCCGTGGCACGCATCTGCACGGCGCTCGACGGGTTGCCGCTGGCGATCGAACTGGCCGCGGCGCGACTCCGCGCGCTCACCGTGGCGGAGATCGAGACGCGGCTGGACGATCGGCTGCGGCTACTCTCGCGCGGTAGCCGGACGGCCGCGCCCCGCCACCAGACTCTTCGGGCGGTCGTCGGGTGGAGCTGGGACCTGCTCGATCCGGCCGAGCGTACGCTCGCGCGACGGCTGACCGTCTTCGCCGGTGGCACGACGCTGGAATCGGCAGCGCGGGTGTGTGGGCTGCCGGAAGACGACGTGGACGAGTTACTCGTCGGCCTGGTGGACAAGTCGTTGCTGGAGCACGACAACGGGCGGTACCGGATGCTCGACACAGTTCGGGCCTTCGGCGTCGAACGGCTCGTCGAGGCTGGTGAGGAGGACAGGCTGCGTCGGGCGCACGCGGATTACTTCCTCGAACTGACCCGGACGGCCGCACCGTACCTGCGCGACGCGCGGCAGATCGAGTGGCTGACCCGGCTGGTGCCCGAGCACCGCAACATCCACGCCGCGCTGCACTGGGCGGTCACCGCCGATTCGGTGCTGGCGCTGCGACTCGTGGCCGCCGCGACGTGGTATTGGTGGCTGCGCGGGCTGCGCGCCGACGGTGCTGCCCTGGCGGCGAAGCTGCTGGACACCCTCGGCCCGCAACCCCCCGCCGACCTCGACGAGGAGTACGTGCTGTGCGTGGCGAAAGCCGCGGTCGCGCTCGGCTCGGCGCTGCCCGCCGCGCTGGATCGTGCCGAATCCGTCATGGCGGCCATCGAACGGCCCCTGCGGCAGCCGGCCACCATGGTCGTCTGGGCAGTGGTGGGCGGCCCGGCGCGCACCAGACGCACCGCGCACGAGGAGCAGATCCGCACCGATCCGTGGTCCCAGGCAGTGGCGCACCTGGGGCAGGGGTACCAGTGCCAGTTTCGCGGCGACCTGGCCGGTGCTGAGCGAGAGCTTACCGCCGGGCTGGCCGGCTTCCGGGCACTCGGCGATCGCTGGGGCATTGCCAACGTGCTCGACGCGCTCGCCCAGCTCGCCAACTGGCGCGGCGACTGGCCGACGTTCCACGCGTACATCAACGAAGCGATCGAGTTCACCGGCCAACTCGCCGCCGTGGAGGAGATGGCGGACCTGCTGTTCCGCCGCGCTGAAGGGCTGGTGCGCAGCGGGGACCTCACCGCCGGCCAGGCCGACTACGAGCGCGCGGCCGAGTTCGTACGCCGGGCGGGCGCACGCGACAAGCTGGCCACCGCGCATCACGGGTTCGGCGAGATCGCCCGGCTGCGGGGTGATCTGGCCGAGGCGCGCCGGCATTACCAGATCGCGCTGGACGAGTGCGGCACCGGCTGGTACGGCGACCGCATCGAGCGGGTCAAAATCCACCTCGGACTCGCTCGGATCGCCGAGGCCGTTGGCCGCACGGCCGAAGCGGAGCACCACCTACACGAGGCACTCGACAGCGCACTCACCCACTCGAACATTCCGGTTGTCGCGGAGGCGGTCGAGGTGGCGGCCGGCATCGCGCTGCTACACGGCGACGGTGGGCGAGCGGCGCTACTCCTAGGCGCCAGTGTCGCGCTCCGCGGAACAGATTCACCGCGGACGGCCGACTTCATCGGGCTCAGCGAGAGCGCCCGGAACCTGGTTGGCGTCCAGGCACACGCCGCGGCCTTCGCGCGAGGTAGCGCGCTGTCCCGTGACGCCGCGGTGTCGCTCGTCAGCCGACCGCCAGCGGACGCACCCAGTCTCCAAATCTGACGTTGCCGTCAGCGCGGGCACACCGTCCCGCACAGGTAATCGGGCGGCTCGAAGCCCTGTCCGGCTTGTCAGCCAAATAGTAGGCATGGCGGCGGCCGGCTTTATCAGCCACCCCGCTCGGACAGCCACAACCAGCGGATCGAGGACGCGTTGCGAGGCTCGGATGAGTAGTCTCCTGGCACAGGACGCCAGTCCGGATCTTGGCGGCGACAGCCACTGAACTGGGCAAACATCGCCAAGATCAATTCGTGAATAGTCCGTGGGTGGCGACAAACGGCGGCTACCGGCAGCACTCCACCGCATACGGCGACCAAACGACGGAGAGCTACATCCGCTGGTCGGCTGCTGTTTTGGCTGATCTTCGAGGTGCCCCCGGCAGGATTCGAACCTGCGACACACGGTTACCAACCGTCACCCTCCCGGACTTGTCATCGGTGGTCACATCTTGGTGTTGAGCTGCACAAACATCGTCGCGCGCCGATCGTCGCTTGCCACTGGTAGTCAACTCTCGGGAGGGGTTTTCGGGGGGTAAACGGGGGCACCTTGCCCGGTGCCGTCAGTGAGCGGATGCTGGCGCAGGTTTGTCCCGGGGTTGTCTTCGTGCCAATCAACGACGCAACCGGTCACCGAGTGGGTGCCGGTGTGGCGCAAGGACGCGGGGCACCAGCGCGGGCGCGGCTTCGTCGAGGTGACGACCGAGTCTCGGCCCGCGCGAGTTCGGCACGGTCAAGCAGTAGCACGTTCGGCTACCGGCCGGGCTGGTCGGTGGCTGTACGGCCACGCGGTGGCCTTCTCGGAGAACAACGGCACAAAGCCGGCATCACCAAGGCCTGCGGTCGGCGTCGATGATGGCCTGGTGAACTCGGGACGCCTGAGACGTCATGCGTAGGGTCGGCGACCACGCTGGCCGCGACCGTACGCATAGATCGATCGTGCTATTTCCCGCTGGGCGTACCGGTGACCAGCGGCAGCGAGATCGAGGTACCGGCCAGGTCGACGGTGACCTTGGTCCCGGTGCCGGTTTCGGCGTCGGTGATGTCGTCGTTGGTTCCGGTCAGCACCATGCCCAGCCGGTGCCCTGCCTTGAACTCGTAGTCCTGCGGCAGCATCGACCAGGTGATCTGGTACGACCTACCCGGCGTCAGCGGTGTCGAGTGGCGGAGCGACGTGTGGTTCTGCGCGTCCATAAATCCTCGGGCGACCACCTGGAAGCCGGATGTCACGGTGTTGTCGGCGGCCCGGACGTAGCAGCTGTCGTCATCGGCCGTGCTCTCGCCGACGCAGTCTTCGCCGTCGATGAGCTTGAGGCCCTGCCCCATGGGGTCGGCGCCGTGGATGCGGGTGTCTTGGCCGTAGTCGACGAGCATGACGCCCAGGTTGGCGGTCGGCTTGTCCAGCGTTACCCGCAGGCTCACCGACGGCGTCCCGGACAGCCGCGTTGCGTTCCGCAGCGGTGAAGTCAGGTATGCCAGCCGGTTGGGGTTGGTTGTGCCGGGGTCGCCGGCCATCGCGGCCTCGGTCTGCAGGGTGTCGTGGTAGCTGCCGGTGCCGGTCGATGGCGTCCGGACTAGTGAGCCGTCATGCTGCGGTCGCAGGGTCACCGTCCGCGACGGCGCCGGCCAGTCGGCCTGGGTGGTCCAGCGGTCCGGGCCGAGTTGTACGTCGGCGCGCGGCTGCCGCATGATGTCGTTCGGGACGCCCATCAGTTCGTGGTCGAACCACTTGTGCAGCGTGTTGACCCACGCGTCGCGGCGGGCCCAGAACGGGTCGAGGTGCCCGTACTGTGTCACCCACACCTTGCGTTGCACATCGCGGGGCAGCCCGGCCCACCACGTGGAGAACTGGTCGGCCATCACGTTCCGGTCCTGCAGTCCCACCACTGGGAAGACACTGGCGCGCACGTTGCGTGCGTTTGACACCGGCCCGGTCCGGTAGTCGAGCTCGTGCCAGTAGGCGTTGTAGTTGCCAGTGGCATCGTCCGAGCCGGCGGTCATGCGCTGGTGCACCGCCGCGCATTTCTCGTCCGGATCCTCGTCGACCATTGTGGCCAGCCACTCCTGCCCGCCCTTGGTATCCGTGAGGGTGCCGTTCGCGCGCCACAACCCGTACCAGTTGCTCGGCGCCGCGAGCGGCACGATCGTCGCCAGCCCTCGCACCCCGGTGCCGGCGACCCCGATGGCGAGCGCTCCCTCACCGGAGTGGCCGATCATCCCGGTACGCCCGGTGGTCCAGGTGGCTCTCACCGGGTTGCCCTTGTCGTCGAGGGCCGTCGCCCGGCCGTTCAGCCAGTCGATGACCGCCTTGCCGCCCAGCACGTCGGACCGACCGCCTGAGGTCGGGCAGCCGTCCGACAACCTGGTGCCGATCATGTCGACGGACACAAACGCGTAGCCGCGCGGCACGAAGTAGTTGTCGTAGAACAGCGGGAACTTCGTCAGGTTCCCGTCCGCGTCGTAGGTCTTGTGGTCCAGCTCGAAACCGACACCCGGTGCGTCGTAATACGGGCTTTCGTGCATGATCACCGGGACCTTGAGCCCGAAGTTCGTCTCTTTCGGTCGGATGATGTCCACCCGGACCAGGTCCTTTCTGCCGTCGCCGTCACTGTCGACCGGTGACTGCACCCGGACGTGCTCGCGGATGGCGTCCTGGTAGGAGAAAACGGGCTGCGTCAACCCGCCGGAGACTTCGATCGCCGGCTTCGCCGTCGCGGACGCGGCGGGAGCACCGGCGACCACGAGCACGGTCGCGAGTGCGACCGCGGCGAAGACACCTCGCCGTTTCGAGGTTGACATGTGTACCCCTCTTTGTTGGGTCGGAGATCAGGCAGCCGCGCGGCGGATGACGATGTCGTCGAGCCACGTGCGGGCGTAGACCTTGACCTGGTTGTCGAACTCGAGTCAGGGCTTGTCGAAAGTCCAGGTGAGGGTCAAGACACCCTGACGGGCCTCAGTGGCGTGACCGGACAGCCCGGCGAGGCCCGCCGTGCCCGAGTGCGGAGCACGGTGCCGATCGTGCTCTGGTCGTCGCCGTCGGCCAGACCGCCGTGTTGGATCACGAGTGTGCCCTGCCGACCGCCCAGCATTGCGTGGATGCGTTCGGAGGCGACATAGCCGGCGCCTGTGGCGCCCTGCGCGGTGAGTACCTCGGCGATCCGGTGCCCACCAACGCGCCTCGGTAGGTCTCGCGGATCATGACCTGGTCAGCTTCGGGCCTTCGGCCGGCTCGTCGTAGGGGGACGCTCGACGAGATCGACGGCGTGGTGATGTCGGCGCCTGCGGCTTGTAGGCGGTCCTGTTCGGTTTCGATCCCGCTCACCGTGTAGGCCAGGATCAGGCCGGCGGCGTGTTACTCGCGCTGGTCGGGCGACAGGACCTCGGCGCTGCGGGCGAGCAGGACGATGTCCATCACGTCGGCGTGGGTGAGGGCGGTCGGTGGCGGCCCCAGTCTCGTCCACCTCGGACGAACCGATCAGCAGGTGCCGCAGGGTCAGGACCCGTTGGAAGTCCCGTACGGCACAGAAGGCGATCCCTGGTCCGATGTCGGCGACACTGATTATCAGGCTGCGCCGGTTCTCCACCCGGGCGGCGAGGACGGCCTGTGCCAGCAGTCGCGAGCCGACGTCACGGCGGCGCCGGTCAAGGTGGACGTGCAGCTCCATCTCGGCCAGAGTCTCCTGTCCCTGGGGGGTGAACAGCCGCAGCGCGGCGACACCGTTGACCGTGCCGTCGGGTTCGGCGGCCCGCCAGAACAGTCGGCGGCTGTCCAAACCCGTCGTGGTGCCCGGGGTGTGCACCTGCTCCAGCGTGGGCAGCGGCTGGCCGAGCAGGTCGTGCGCCAGCGACGCGGCCAGGACGGTGCGCCAGGGCCGAATGTGCTCGGCCGGCATCGAGGACAGCGCGTGGATGGTGATCGTGTTTGCCAAGGCGATTCCTTCTTGTCCTTCGGTGATCGGTACCTATGGTCATCAGGGAATGCCGATGCGAACGGGTCAGTGCGGGGCCGGAACAGCCTTTTCCGCGGCTCGGCTCACCTGTTCCCAGCCGGCCCAGGTGTCCATGCGCTGCCGGGAGATGTCGAAGGCGAGGTCGTAGACCATGCTGCCCAGCAACAGCCGCAGTGGCGGGTCGTCGCTGGCGACAAGCGTCATCACGGCCTCGGCGGCCAGCCGTGGCTCGCTGTCGATCGAGCCTTCCGCCCACTGCTTCTCCAGTTCCGCACGCAGCGAGTCGTAGACCGGGTCCGGGTTGGTCGCCGTGCTGCTGGTGTAGAGATCGGTCCAGTAGCCACCCGGTTGGACGATGGTGACCTTGACACCGAACCCGGCAGCCTCGGCGGCAAGTGCCTCGCTCATGCCCTCCAGCGCGAACTTGCTGGCGCTGTAGAGCCCGGTGCTGGGGAAGCCGCCGAGCGCACCGATGCTGGAGATCTGCACGATGTGCCCGCCGCCCTGGCCCCGCAACTGGGGCAGTACGGCCTGGCTGACCCAGAGCGCACCGAAGAAGTTGAGGTCCAGTTGAGCGCGGGCCTCGGCTTCGGTGAACTCCTCCACCATCCCGGCGAACAGCGCACCGGCGTTGTTCACCACGATGTCGAGTCGTCCGAAACGCGCGACCGCCTCGTCGACCGCCGCGAAGACCGCCGCACGGTCGGTGACATCGAGGCGTAGTGCCAGCAGGCGGTCTGGGTACCGGGCAGCGAGGTCATCGAGCGGCGCGACGTCGCGGGCCGCGCCGACGACCCGGTCACCGACGGCGAGCGCAGCCTCGGTGAACGCGCGGCCGAGACCACGGCTGGCTCCCGTGATGAACCAGACCCGGGAGACCTGCGACGTCGTGGCATCCGAGGTAGTCATGAAATCTCTCTCCTTTATGAGACGAACCGGTCCGTCTCGTTGTAGACGACAGAGTACCTCGATAGGGCAGTCCGTCAAGACGAAGCGTCTCGTCTCGTTCTTGCTAGATTGAGCCCGTGTCGATGAAGGCCGCCCCGATCCCAACCGTCGCAGCCAGGCCTCGCGGCGAGCGATCCTCGCCGCCGCCCTCGACCTCGTGGGCGAGATGGGCTACGCGAAGCTCACCATCGAGGGCATCGCCGCTGCGGCTGGAGTCGGCAAACAGATGATCTACCGCTGGTGGCCGTCGAAGGGCTCCCTGCTCTTCGACGCCTTCCTCCCGCTCGCCGGCGATGGGCAGGATGGTGCGACTGCGGGCCTACCCGACACCGGCGACCTGGAAACTGATCTGAAGCTGGTCCTGCGGACCACCGTCGCGGAACTGAACGACCCGCGCTACGACCTGCCCATGCGCGCGGCACACCGAGATCGTCCATGACCCCGCTCTGGCCGCCGACTACGCGAAACGGTTGGATGAGTCGATGCGAGAGCTGAAGAAGGAACGCCTGCGCGCCGCCCAACTGGCCGAAGACGCCAACCTCGACGTGGCCGTCGACCTGCTGTTCGGCCCCATCCTCAACCGGTGGCTGCAACGCACCGGCCCCCTGACCCCCGAATACGCCGGCCAAGTGGTGGAAACCGCACTGGGCGGACTCCGGCCACGGGAACCGTAGGCCTCGGCGTTCACGTGGGCAACGAGGAACGTTCTCCCGCCGCGACCGCCAACCCCCACCGGTGTCACCGACGAGCGCCGCGCTGACCACACGGACCAACCAGCCGTTGGTCGACAGTCCCTCTTGATTGGCCACCGCCTCGACACGTTGCTTGAGATGTGCGGATGGTGGAAAGCCCGGGTGATCTGGTTGTCGTTTCAGGGTGTGCCGAACCAGTCGGTGAGTGCTTCTCGCAGTGCGGGCGCGGCGGTGTCGGTGGGTTCATCGTTGGTTGCGGCCCAGGCGATGTGGCCGTCCGGGCGGATCAGCAGGGCGTCGGCTGGTCGCTGATCGGTTTTGGCGGTGTGGATGTCGACGCGATGCTGCCAGTCTTGGACGGTCTGGCGGAGGTCTGGGCGGTCGGCGAGGTCGAGGAGGATGGGCCGTGCGGTGCGCATGAGTTCCGCGATGCTGGTGATGCCCTGGTCGGTGTGCAGGATGAGGTTGGGGGTGAAGGTTCCGGCCAACGCATGGTGGTGGGGGCCGGGCATCGGGTAGCGGATGTCGGTGCCGGCGACGAGCGCTCCCATCCGGCGTAGCGGCTGCTCGTCGGCGAGTAGTTCCTGGAAGACTTCCCGGAGCGCTTCGGCGGCCGGGTCGTGCCCGCGCCGCAGTGCCACCTGGGCCCGGGTGTGCAGCATGGTGCGGGTGCTGGCGAGGCGGCGTTCGTCGTGGTAGGTGTCCAGCAGGCCGGCCGGCGCGTGGCCGTGGATGTCGGCGGCCAGCTTCCAGGCCAGGTTGACCGCGTCGAGCATGCCGGCGTTGAGTGCCACACCGGTGGCGGGGAACAGGTGCGCCGCATCACCGGCCAGGAGGATCCGCCCGTCACGGTATCGCTCGGCCTGCTGAGCCTTGAAGGTGAACCGCGACAACCGAATCGGTTCTCCCACGGGCAGATTCACGCCGAGCACGCGGCGGATGCTGTCCTGGAGTTCGGACAGAGTCATCGGTATGTCGTCGTCGTATTCGGTGCTCTCGTCTTCGATGGTGTAGAGCGAGATCGCTTTGGAGGCGGGCGATGAGCCGACGCCGAGGAGACCATGATCGGTCCGGGTGAAACCCGCGCGGATCGTGCCGAACTCGGGGACATCGAGATCGCCGTTGCCGAGCACGGTCACCGCGTCGGGCAAGGTGACCTGGGCCAGCCGGTTGACCTCCGGATAGGTGGTGCCCGGGAACGGAATGCCAGCCCAGTCACGGACCCGGCTGCGCGCGCCGTCGCAACCCACGAGGTAGCGGGCGATCACCCGGTACGGCCCGTCCGGGCCCCGCACGTCCACGGTCACCGCGGCGTCGTCCTGGCTCACCCCGATCACCTCGTGTCCGCGGCGGATGTCGACACCGAGTTCCTCGGCACGTTCGTCGAGCAGCAGCTCAAGCCGCGGTTGCGGCAGCGGCAGGGCGTGCAGCGGGGGGTCCGCCAGCTGGGTGAAGTCCAGATGCACACCGCCGAACGGGAATCGGGGCGCCGGGACGGGCCCGGTGCAGGCTGCTTCGAATCGTTCCAGCAAGCCTCGGTAGCGCAGCAACTCGAGGATCTGACCGCCGAGACCACCGGCCTTCGGAGTGTCTCGGCGCTGCGGCTGCCGCTCCAGTACCAGTGGTCGCACTCCGGCCAGGCGCAGTTCATTGGCCAGCATGAGGCCGGTCGGTCCGGCGCCGACAATGATCACGTCGGCGCCCGTTACTCGCGGCTCACGTCGCGGTCCTTCGTCGATTTCCAGCGCGACCTCATCGTCGACAACACGCATTCGTTACTCCACTTCCGCAGGTTCCAGCCTGGCTGGTCAGCGACCAGTCTGCCGCGCGGATCGCCCGAAGATCAACGACAGTCCCCGCAACATGGCATAACCCCCCGCTAATAGATTGAAGGGCCGGAAGCAGCACGTGCTGGCCATAACCGCGTGGTTATCGGTGCTTGCGCTCTTTGCCGTTGATCGACGTCCACACCCGCAGGGATCATGAAAGCGTCAAACGGGCCCGCACGCCGTGGGCCGCGGGCCCGAATCCATTCCTCGTGGGGGGCGGCACATGCAGTTCACACTGATCGGATTGGCGCTCGCGGCGCAGGACCCGGCCGCGAGCGCGGCGTGGTTCGCCGAGCACTTCGGGTTCAAGGTCGGCGTCGATCTGGGTTGGTACGGCCGGAGCCCTTGAAGTGTCTTGCGGCGGGCAGGCCGGGTCGGCTGACGGTGCCGGGCCGGCTCAGTAGGCAGGGCTGAGCACCCTGGACCGTACGCCTCGAAGGTGGACTCCTTCCGGTCGTACATCAGGTAGAGCGCGAGCTGGGCCAGGCCGATCTCGCTGAGCTCGGCCGGCAGGTCCCCATGCGCGGACGCCGGGCCGAGCAGGCACACCCGGTCGACGGTCCCGTCGGGAAAGGTCGGTCGAGAGGGTGCCTACTCGGCCCTGGTGTACGTCGTAGCCTCCACGGCCCGCGTCTGCCTGCCGGCCACAGGCGGCCCCACCCGCCGCACCGGAAGATCGCGGTGGGCGCGCAGAACGCCGTCACTACGCAAGGTCATCGATAGATGTCAACGCTGCACCCACGCTGGAAATCGAAACCCATGCGAGAAGAAGGCGGGTCACGACAAAGCGAGTTTCGAGGCCTCGAAGGAGGTCACTCGAATGCGCGCCAAGTCGTCATACCGATGGGACGAGCAACCGCGGTCACGTTTCCACGACCGAAGCCAATGGCGGCAGCGCAGAAGACGCCCACCTGGGTTTACCGAAGGCGCGTGGACCGAGTTGCGCGGCCGTCGCGACGAAGCTCTGCACCCGTGGCGAGGCCCCGTCCTTACGCGACAGCAGGACCCACTCGGTGACGGGCGCGTCATGGACGGGTACGAACACCACACCCGGGTGTGAGTAGTACTGCAACACGTGCTCGTTCAGCGGGCTGAGGCACTCGCCGGCAGCCACCTGGGTCAGTATTTCGTGAAACGTCGTGACGAGAGGGGCGTGCGGGATCGGCCGGCCGCTGGGTGTCCTCGCGGGCACCATCGCCTCGACCCAATAGTCCGGAACGTTTGGACCGAGATCGACGAACACCCGCCCGCCAAAGTCCTCCATCGACACCGACGCCCGGTTGGCAAGCTCATGCCCGGTCCACACGGCCAGCACCCGCGCCTCGGTCAGCAGCACCGGCCCCTCGACAAGATCCGGCTCCCGCACCGGCCGCCACAGCAAGGCCAGATCCAGCTCCCCAGCCCGCAAGGCCGCGAACGGATCACTGAAATGGATCTCGCGCAGCGCCACCTCGCAGCCGGGATGGCGGCTACGGAACAGATCGATGACATCGCGGATCTCGTGACCAACCGCCCCCATCACACCCAACCGGACGGTACCGCTGACACCCCGCGCCGACTCCGACGCCGCCGCGAGACCCTTCTGGATCGCGTCATAGCCGGCCCGCAGATCGTCGCGCAGCTGCTTGCCGACCGAGGTCAGCGTCACCGCCCGGCTCGTACGATCGAACAACGCGGCGCCGATGCGGCGCTCCTGCGCCTTGATCGCCTGACTCACCCTCGCCTGCGACACATGCAGCCGCTGCGCGGTACGCCCGAAGTGCAACTCCTCGGCGAGCGTCAAAAAAATCTCGATGTCGCGAAGCTCCACCCGAACCCCGACCTCCATAACAACCAGATTATTGATCTTAGCACCGCAGATTATCGGTCGGCTTTCGCGGAGTACCCAGATGGCGTCATGGTTGCGCCCGCTCAACGGGAGGAACAACGACCTTCTCCCCGTTCCGCATCGACGTATCCGACGAGGTACTCGACGACCTGCGGGCCCGATTGGCCCGAACCCGCTTTACGGACTGCAGCGGCGATCAGCCGTGGCAGGCCGGCGCGGACCCCGACTACCTGCGATACCTGGTGTCCTACTGGGTCGACGGGTTCGACTGGCGGGCTCGCGAGGCCGAACTCAACGCATTGCCGCATTACCAGGCCCAGATCGGCGGCCGGCGCATGCACTTCCTTCGCGTGCCCGGCGCGCGTCCGGCCGATGCACCCGCACCGCTGCCGCTGATCCTGAGCCACGGCTGGCCCAGCAGCTTCGTGGAGATGCTGCCGCTGGTCGATCGCCTAACCAACCCCGCGAAGTATGGGAACGACCCCGCCGACGCGTTCGACGTGGTGGTTCCCATGCTGCCGGGCTTCCTCCACTCGGAGCTGCCGAAGGGCCCGCTCACCCGAGCATCGATGGCGCAGACGCTGCACCTGTTGATGACCGACGTGCTTGGCTACCAGCGCTACGGCGCCTTCGGTGGCGATGTCGGCGGCGTGGTCACCGGTTGGCTGGGCGCGCTGCGCCCCGAGCAGGTAGTCGGCATTCACATGATCCACCCACCGATCCCGGCCAGCTTCGACTCCCACCCGACGTCACCGGCCGAGCAGGCATATCTCGATGCCGAAGCGGCGTACGACCAGACCGATGGCGGCTACAGCGCCATCATGGGACCCGGCGGACACCATCGCCGCAGCGTTGAATGACTCTCCAGCCTGGCTGGCCGCCTGGCTCGTCGACAAGTACCGAGACTGGAGTGACAACCACGGGGACCTGGAGAGCCGTTTCGACCGGGACACCCTGCTCGCGATCATCACCCTGTACCGGACCAGCGGCTCCATCGGCTCGTCGTTCCGGCAGTACTTCGACTTCCACCACAACAGCCCACGACCCCACATCACCGTGCCCGCCGCGTTCACGGTGAGCACCGAACCCTCGCACGCCAACTTCCCCCGCGAGATCGCCGAACGCGCCTGCACCGATATCCGGCACTGGAGCAGCCCAGGTAGGGGCGGACACTTCATGCCGCTGGAGAAACCGGACCTGCTCGCCGCCGAACTGACGCAATTCTTCACGTCGCTTCGCCCGTGCTGATCAGCAAGGGAGCCGGGTCATCCCGGCCCGGCTCCCGCTTCCGGCTACCACATAAATCGCTCGAGAAGCTACCTGTGGATGCCGCCCCTTCCACGCAGCTGCATACCGCACTCAACTCGGCACGAGCGGACGCTGGAAGCTGATCGAGCACGGAGCCCACACGTCGCGACCACGACTCACGTCAGACCGGATAGGCGCGCGGGGAGGGCGGCCGAACCCCCGGCGGGCCGGCCATAATCCGATCGCCCCAGGGTGTTACTGGGAGTTTTCGGGGGCGATTCAAAATCGCATAGATAAACGTCGAGGCCCCGACTGACTTTCTGCTGGTCAGGGCCTCATGCTGGTGCCCCCGGCAGGATTCGAACCTGCGACACACGGTTTAGGAAACCGATGCTCTATCCCCTGAGCTACGAGGGCGTCATGATCCAGGCTAGCTGGCGGCGGCTGTCAGCGTACCGCAGGGAGCCACCGGGGTGGTCAGCGCTGGCACCGCCACCAGCGGATCACACATCGACCGCACGCGACCAGGGCTTCGCCGGCCGACCGTCACCGGCGAACATGAGCCATCAACGTGACTCACCGTTGATCACCGCGCCGGAGCGCACACCGCGCACACGCGCGAAGATCATCGATACCGAGACGGTGAGCGGACCGCGAGCCAGAACGCCTGGCGGCTCCGCGCCGACCATTCATCGGCGGCGAGCCGAAGCAGGTCCACGAGTCAGAGACCTGGATGGCGTCCAGCGCACCGACGCGGGCGGTTCCGACATACGCTCCGGCGCGGCCCGGGCAGATCGCCTTCAAAGCAACACGATGAGTTACCCGACAACGCGCGCAGCGGTGTACACGGAGGACGGCATCACACTCACCACACCAACCGTCGGTCAACCGAAGTGGACCTATTGTTCGACCGCAGGCGGAGGGTGGGTTTGGGAGCGTCAGAACAGCCTGGTCAACGACACGGCAGGGCAACTCGCCGCTGCCACCCCTGCACCGGACCCGCGTATGACCTGCTGGGCAGGTGCGGGCCGGGAGGGTTCGAGCCGCGCCGGTCCGTGCTGTCGACGCGCCAAGGGGTGGGCCGGACCTGCTGGACTTTCTCAACGAGGAGCCGTAGAGGCTCTCAGGTTCGTCGCCGCGCGCCTGTAGGCAGCCGCATGATCAATCCCAGTGTGATCCTGCCGGTTCGTCCCTTCTCGCTACATGCGGCGTCGTGGGTTGTTCCAGGGGTGAGCTCATTGGCGAATGATGGCGTTGTCGACGTCATGGTGGCTCCACCACGTCGTCCTGTGTTTGCGCAGCGCCCCTCCGACACGCGTCAGCAATAGCCAGTTGCCGTTCAGGACGAGCGCCGCGTCCTCTGCCCGTTCAGTCAGCACCCGGGCCACGGCCGCCAACATGTTGGGGGTCCCTTTGTCGGTCAGGTCGTCTTTGCTCATGTGGAAGTTGATGTCGACGTAGGTGTCCGGTTCCCATATCCACTGGGAGCCGTCGTCGTCTTCGGCGTCGTAGTAGCCGTGGCCGCCAGAGGTGATGTCGACAACGTATCCGTACTCCTCGTAGAGGGGCGCGGTGAGCATTCCCTTGCCGGACATAGTCGACGTTTCGGTAGCATCCGGGGCGACCAGTTCCGCTATCTGTTCCAGGGAGATGTCACCCGCCAAGGTCAGTCGGTAATCAATAGACATGTCCATATCCTTCTCTCAGTCGGGTTTAACGATCTGCACGACCGCACCGCTCCGAGTGACCGCCACCAGTTCCTTTAACCCGTCGACAGGCCAGTCGTCGAACTGCTTTTGCAGGGCGCGGAGGTCGCCGCGCCAGTCCTCGAGATTCAGCGCCACGCGCTGGGTCTGACCCCTGTCGACCTTCTCCGAGACCGCCTTCCAGACACCCCGAACAGGCTTGGAGGAAGTGGGAGCGTAGCAATCAAAGACGTGCCCTTCGATCAGATAATCAGGTGTCTTCCCCGGGTTGCCGGTGTCGCCGGTGTTGCGCCGAGCACCGGCGATCTCTGCCTTGGTGGGGTTTTGGTGGACCCGGTAGCCCTTGCCGGCAACGATATCGGCGCACTCGTTCTCCAGCTCCAACGAACGCCGTACCTCATCGTCTTCCTTCGGCGGGATCCTGGTTCGCCGTCCGGTCGGTGACCCATCGGGGACCCCGGTGGGGCGTCTGGACCACGACGTCTCTCTGCCGTCTTCAGCGGAAACGGCGTCGTCCCTGGCAGGGACCGAAGAGGCCGGATCAGCGGTGACGGCAGGGGTAGGGCTGGCCGGCATCGAACCGCCAGCCCCGATCAGTTTCCCGATGCCCCCAGCTGCCGTGCTTCAGCGATCGTCCTGTCGACGAACTGCCGGGCGGTACCGGTCCGCTGAGCCACCTGCGCCAGGACCTGTTTGATGCCTTCCAGCACCGACAGCATCGGTCCGGGCTGCCCACCCTGCAAAGTCAAGGTGACGAGTTGCTGCGCCTCGGCGACCTGAGCCATGGTCCCGGCCACCGCGTCCCGAGCCCCGTCAACCGTGCTCTGCACGGGCGTCAGCCCCGCGATCGTGTTCTCCGGGGATGCCCCCTGCGGGACGGCCGCAGTCGCCTTCGACGCCTCACCTATCAATCCGGCGAGCTCGCCCAGCCGGCCCTGGATTCCCGTGATCGCGTCCCGCACTCGGGCCATACCCGCCGCTACGGTGACGAAGCCGGAACCAGCGGCCAGCATGGCCACCTCCCGCGCCTGATTTTCGGCGGCGGCCGCCTGCCCTTGCGCCCGCTCAACGCCCGTGAGCAGTGCACCCAGTTCACCGATGATCTTCTCGATGTTCGACACGTGTCGAGGTCCTCGATTCATATTGAAGTCGGTGAGTGCTGAAACTACCGGGGCACGCCCCGAAACCACCAGCTCATGCATAGGAGAGCGAAAGCACGGAAGCCGACGAAGGCTGGCTGGTCGCCGAAGGCGTGACGCAGTGGACCCAGCTACCACTGTGGCGGCCGGCTGGGCTAGCGAAGTCTGGAAGGACGAGACGAAGCGTGACGGCTCCCATTTGACGATCCTGAGGAGCACCGCCGAGCGCGGGATACCTGCTCGATCCAGGCGAGATGGGAGGCTGAGAGTGTGACTTACCCGCTCGCGCGCCGTGTCTATGACACCTGCCATCTGACCGGACGGTTCCGTCTCCGATCTGGGCAGGTCAGCGAGGAGTACTTCGACAAGTACCTGTTCGAGGGACAGCCGGATCTGTTGCGCGAGGTCGCCGAGGCGATGGTGGCCTTGCTGCCGGAGTGCGACGTGCTGGCCGGGATGGAGATGGGCGGTATCCCGCTCGCCACGGTGATGTCACAGCTGACGGGGTTACCCACAGTCTTCGTTCGTAAGCAAGCCAAGGAGTACGGCACCAACAAGACGGCCGAGGGCGGCCCTGTGAACGGTCGGCGGGTCGTAGTGATCGAGGACGTCGTGACGACCGGAGGTGCCCTGCTGACGTCGTGCGGTCAGCTACGGTCCATCGGCGCCCAGGTGGAGACGGTGGTCTGCGCCATCGACCGCGAGCAGGGCGGTCGGGAGATTCTGGCGGCCGAGGCGCTGCGTCTCCGCGCCGCTCTCACCCGCCGCGACCTGGAAGCCTCCCTGATGGCGTGACAGCTCTGGTGCCGCTCGACCAGCGGCAGAACCGGATGGCCGCGCGGGACGCGGCAAAACGACGCCTGCCTCAGCTCTTGACCCAGTTGGCGCAGGGCTCGGCGTCTTCATTGCCGAGCCAGACGGATACAGCCTGTCAGCCCCGTCTAGAAGCGGTCGAGACGGCAGCCCGCCAGCATCGGCTCGACGGCGCCGTCGACCAGTTCCCGCGCGACCAGGCGGCCCACGGCTGGGGCGAGGGTGACTGCGGAGTGCAGCACCGCCACGTAGAGGCCGGGCACCGGGGCGACAGGGCCGACGATCGGCTCGCCGTCGACCGGCATGGGGCGTATGCCGACCCGGGTGCTGAGCAGTTCGACGTTCGCGGCGCCGCGGAAAGTGGACCGGACGGCGGCGAGGGTCCGATCGGGCGAGTCTGCGGCGGCGAGTAGCCGGTCCTCGGCGACCTGCCGGAGATCGAAGTCCGGGTTGTTGACCACGGTGCGGACCAGACCGGCCGGAGCGCGGAACTGGAAGAGCGTCGCCGGCGACGGGTCGACCGGGACGTGTATGCCGAGCGGCGCGGCCAGTGCGGCCGTGGCCACCCCTGCCGCGAGCACCACAGTCGCACCGGAGAGGGGTCCTGCGGCCGTCTCGACCCCGACAACCCGACCCGCGGTGTTCCGGCGGACCGCGGTGACCGGGGTGTCCGGATGGAGCCGGGCGCCGTGGGCGCAGGCACCGGCGACCAGTCGCTCGGTCACGCCCACCGGGTCGACGGAGCCGTCACCGGGTGCCCAGACGGCCCACTCCGGGGGCTGCCGCAGGGTGGGCTCGAGCGTCGCCACGGTGGCCGCGTTCACAATCTTCTGTCCGGGCCCCGCCTGCGGCGCGCCGTCCGCCGCACCCCAGGACAGAGAGCCGGACCAGGTCACCGGAAGTCCCGGGAGTTCGGCCTCGAGCCGGCGGTACTCCTGTGTCGCGGTCGCCCGCAGCGCGGCGGCTGGACCGGTACGTACGCCGGACGCTCCGATCCAGGCGAACGAGCCTGCCGTCACACCGGCGCCCGGCCGCCCGGCGTCGACGAGGGTCACGACGGCACCGGCCCGGGCGGCGTGATAGGCCACCGAGGCGCCGACGATGCCTGCGCCCACCACGATGACCGTTTCCTCCGAAGTGGCGCCACCGCCAGACTGAGCGAACTGGGAGCGAGACATGGCGTGATCCATTCCTGAGCAGCAGCAATCGACTCGGCCCGAGGAGCTGGGGCAATACTGCTATGGAGATGGCGCACTGCGCTCACCCAGGACCGGACACCCCGCACTTCCCACCCAACCGGATCAGCCTTTCAGGTAGGCCAGGACCGCCCGTACCCGGCGGTGGTCGTCCTCGTCCGGCGGCAGGTCCAGCTTCGCAAGCAGGCTGCCGATGTGCTTCGCGACGGCTGCCTCGGTCACCACGAGCGTCCGGGCGATCGCCGCGTTGGACCGGCCCTCCGCCATCAGGCCGAGCACCTCCCGTTCCCGGGGCGTGAGCCGGGCCAGCGGATCGCGGCGCCGGACGAGCATCTGCCGGACGACCTCCGGGTCGACCACCGTGTGTCCGGACGCCACCCGGTCCAGCGCCTCGACGAACTCGACGACGTCACCGATGCGGTCCTTCAACAGGTAGCCGATGCCGGCCGTACCGGGCCGGGCCGTCTCCAGCAGCTCCGCCGCGTACGTCTGCTCGACGTACTGGCTGAGGACGAGGATCGGCAGGCCGGGGTCGGCACGCCGGAGTCGGATCGCGGCCTGGAGCCCTTCGTCGGTCAAGGTCGGCGGCATGCGTACGTCGGTCACGACGACGTCCGGCGTGTGCTCCAGTACGGCGTCGACGAGCGCCTCGGCGTCTCCCACCGCGGCGACGACGCGGTGGCCGAACCGGTTGAGCAGGCCGGTGATCCCCTCCCGGATGAGGACGTCGTCCTCGGCCACGATCACCCGCCGGCCGTCGATGGCAACCCCTCCCGCACAGCTCCACCCAGCACAGATCCGTCCCGCACCGACCACTCGCCACGCGGATCGTCGGCGAACTCGACCTGCAACACGGTCGGACCGCCGGCCGGGCTGGACAGGGCCACCGTTCCGTCGACGGCCGCGACCCGGTCCACCAGGCCGGCGAGACCGGTGCCGGCGGCCGGATCAGCCCCGCCGACGCCGTCGTCACGGATCCGCAGTACCAGCCGGCCGTCGACCAACGATGCCGTCACCGCCGCCCGGGTAGCCCCGCTGTGCTTGGCGACGTTCGCCAGTGCCTCCACGACCACGAAGTACGCGGTCACCTCGATCGAGGTCGGAAGGCGCCGGGCCAGCCGGATGTCGACGTCGACCGGCACCGGGGAACGACCGGCGACGTCCTGGACCGCCGCCGCAAGGCCCCGGCCGGTGAGCACCTGAGGATGTACGCCACGGATCAGTTCCCGCAGCTCGGTGAGCGCCTGCTTCGCCAGGTCGTGCGCCTTCGCCAGCGGCTCGTCGACCGGTGAGTCGGGTGCCACCTCCAGCCGGGCGAGGCCGAGCTGCATGGTGAGCGCCACCAGCCGCTGCTGGGCGCCGTCGTGCAGGTCCCGCTCGATTCTGCGCCGCTCGATCTCGAACGCGTCCACCAGCCGGGCCCGCGACCGGGTCACCTCGACCAGCCGCTCGCCGAGGTCGTCAGTGGCTCGCGGGCCGAGGATGGCCCGGGCCATGGCGGCGCGCGCACCGGCCCAGGCGGTCAGCGGGTACGGCGCGCAGGCGAGCAGCGCCGCCCCCGTCACCGCCACGGTGAACTGCTGCCAGCCCGCCCTCCCGGGTTCACGGACCGGACCCAGCAGGAACGTCACCGGGGCCCATACCACGCAGAGCAGTATGACCGCGTCCATCCAGCCCAACAGGGTGCTGGAGATGACGGCGTACCCGATTTCCCGTCGAGTGACGTCCTCGCGCAGCCGGACCACCAGCCGCTGCCGCCAGTTCCGACCGTCGAACCGCCGGTGCGGGTCGTCGATCGGGTCGCGGTCAACGAGGCGTAGCCGCCGACGTTCCAGCCCGGCGAGCCCGACGCCGCCCACGAGCACCAGCAGCGCGACGGCCAGCCCGGCCAGGAGCGCGGACGGGGTGGGACCCTCGAGAACGAGCAACGCGGCGGGGCCGAGCGTGACGCACCCGACCAGGGCGCCACCGACCAGGTAGGCGGCCGATCGCCAGGGCCAGACGCTGCGCAGGAACCGGCCGGGGCGCATCGTGAGCGCCTCCAGGGCGGTCCGGACCTGCATACCTGTCACGGTACCGGCGCCCGACCGGCGGCACGGTAGTGCTGGATATACCCCACGGACTCCACCGTGCGCCAATGTGCTCGACCTGCACACCCGGTTGGCTGGGCGCATGACGACAACGCCCACGACGGCATCGACGGCGCCGGTCGCGGCCCGCGCAACGGACGTGTGGAAGGTGTACGGCGCGGGCGAGGCTCAGGTCGTCGCCCTACACGGGGTCAGCGTCGAACTCGAACGGGGCCGGTTCACCGCTGTCATGGGCCCGTCCGGCTCCGGCAAGTCCACCCTCATGCACTGCCTGGCCGGACTCGACTCGGTCAGCCGGGGTCGGGTCCACATCGGCGACACCGAGGTCACCGGCCTCTCCGACGCGGGCCTCACCCGGCTACGCCGGGACAGTGTCGGCTTCATCTTCCAGCAGTTCAACCTCCTGCCCACCCTCACCGCCGAGGAGAACATCCTGCTGCCCCTGGCCATCGCCGGCCGAAAACCCGACAAACAGTGGTACGACACCGTCGTCGGCACGGTCGGCCTGGGCGACCGGCTCCGTCATCGTCCCCACCAACTGTCCGGCGGCCAACAGCAGCGTGTCGCCTGCGCCCGTGCCCTCGTCGCCAGACCCGAGGTCATTTTCGCCGACGAACCCACCGGCAACCTGGACTCCCGCGCCGGTACCGAGATTCTCGGCTTCCTGCGCGACTCGGTACGCGACTTCGGCCAGACCATCGTCCTGGTCACCCATGATCCGAACGCCGCCAGTTACGCCGACCGGGTCGTCTTCCTCGCCGATGGCCACGTCGTCGACGAGATGCGCCAACCCAGCTCCGAGGCCGTCCTCGACCGGCTCAAGGGCCTCGACGTCGTCCGGCACACCGGCACCGGGGCCACCCCGTGATCCGGGCCACCCTCCGAGGCATCCTGTCCCGCAGACTGCGGCTGATTCTGTCCGGCCTGGCCGTCGTACTCGGCGTCATGTTCGTCTCCGGCGCCTTCGTCCTCACCGACACCCTCGGCCGATCCTTCGACACCATGTACGCCGACGTGTACGCCGACACCGGCGTACGGGTCCGGGCCACGCCGCCGCGTACCGAGTCGGAGGCGCCCGCGACGGTGACCGTACCGGCCGGGTTGGTCGACCGGGTCGCCGCGCTGCCCGGTGCCGCCGGGGCCACCGGGCTGGTGAGCGAGGACGGCGCCCGGATGATCGGCTCGGACGGCAAGGTGGTCACCACCTTCGGTCGGCCCCGGTTGGGCACCAACTGGGTCGGCGAGACCGGCCTGACCCGGCTGCGCACCGGTCGCGGGCCGGCGAACGGCGACGAGATCGCAATCAGCGCGGCGTTGGCCGACCGTGCCGACCTGGGCCTCGGTGACCGGGCCGGGGTGCTGACGCTCGCGCCCGGACGCCAGTTCACCGTGGTCGGCATCCTGGAGTACGGCGACCAGGGGCGGGACAGCCTCGGCGGCGCGCACGAGATCGCCTTCCACGAGTCGGTGGCGGCCCAACTGATGCTGGGTCGGCCCGGCGTCTTCTCCGCGGTCGACGTACGGGTGGCGGCGGGGGTGGACCCGGTGGCGTTGCGGGACGGGTTGCGCGCCACCCTCGGCGCCGACTACGAGGTACGTACGAGCGCCGAGCTGCGCCGGGAGCAGGCTGCCGCCGCCGAGGCGGATCTCGGCTTCCTCAACGACATCCTGCTCGGGTTCGCCGGAGTCGGGCTGTTCGTCGGCGTCTTCCTGATCCTCAACACGTTCTCGATCATCATCGCCCAGCGGACCCGGGAACTGGCCCTGCTGCGGGCGCTCGGCGCCAGCCGCCGTCAGGTGATCGGGTCGGTGCTGGGCGAGGCGGCGCTGATCGGTCTGGTCGCCTCGGCGCTCGGGCTGGTCCTCGGCGCCGGCGCCGGCACACTGCTGGCCCGGGTGGTCAACCGTGTCGGCGGGGGTGCGCTGGACGTGGCCGGGTTCGGCCTGCCGGCCGCCGCCGCGTACGCCGCGTTCACCGTCGGCCTGCTGGTGACGGTACTGGCGGCTCTGCTGCCGGCGGTCCGGGCGGCGCGGATCCCGCCGGTGGCCGCGTTGCAGGAGGCGGCCACGCCGGACCGCCCGCTCACCCGGCTGACCGTGGCCGGCGTGGTCATCGGCGTGGCCGGGGTCGCGCTGCTGGGGTACGCCCTGGTCGGCGGCGCGGACGAGATACCCGTGGGGCCGGTACTCGGCGGCGTGCTGGCGGGTCTCGTCGGGGCGGCCCTGCTCACCCCCGCCGTCGCCCGCCCGACCGTGGGCCTGATCGGCCGGCTCTTCTCCTGGTCGGTACCCGGCCGGCTGGGTCGGCTCAACTCTCGCCGCAACCCGCGCCGGATCGCCAGCACCGCGGCCGCGCTCATGGTCGGAATCGCCCTGGTCACCGGCCTGAACATCGTCCTGACGTCCGCCACCGTCAGCCTCAAGGCCACCGCACCCGAGCAGATCCACGCGGATCTCGTAATCACCTGGATCGAGAGCACCGAGCGGCCCCCGACGTTCGACCGGGCGGTGTTGGACCGGATCCGGGCCATGCCGGGCGTACTGGCGGTGGTCGGCAGGTACCAGGACGGCGCGGTGGTCGACGGCGACGTTGCCAACGTCACGGCGATCGACAACGTACCGGCGCTGCCGTCGATGGTCGCGGTGACGCCGGTGGCCGGCTCGTTCTCGCTCGGCCCGGACCAGCTTCTGGTGGACGTGGAGACCGCGAACCGGCGGGGACTGCGGATCGGCTCCGTCGTACACGTCGAGTTCGGCAGCGGACGCAGCCGGGACATGACGGTGGCCGGCACCTACGCCGGTGACTGGAGCAGCGGTTGGTACCTGTCCGATTCGGTGGTCGGCGATCTGCGCGTACAGCAGCCGTCGGAGGCGTACGTGCGACTGGCCCCGGAGGCGGCCGAGGCCGACGTCCGGCGTGAGATCGCCGCACTGCTGGCCGACAACCCGGAGATCGCCGTGACGGACCCGGCCGGCGTGATGGACCTGGCGACCCGGGGCTTCGACTCGATCCTGCTGATGGTGCAGGCGCTGCTGGCGCTGGCGATGGTGATCGCCGTACTGGGAATCGTGAACACCCTCGCCCTGTCCGGGCTGGAACGGACCCGGGAACTGGGGCTGCTCCGGGCGATCGGGCTCAGCCGGCGGCAGGTGATCCGGATGGTGACCGTGGAGGCTGTGATCATCTCGACGTTCGGTGCCCTGCTCGGCGTGGTGGTCGGCGCGGGCATCGGCGCGGCCGTGGTCCGTGCCCTGGCGGACGAGGGCGTCGACCGACTCGCGCTGCCCTGGGGCTTCATCGCCGCCTACCTGCTGGCCGGCGGGGTGATCGGGGTGGTCGCCGCCGTACTGCCGGCGATCCGGGCCGCCCGGCTCGACGTGCTGCGCGCGCTGGCGTACGAGTAGGAGCAGCGCTCACCCGGGGCGTCGTCGGGGTCGCGCGCCCCGGGTGTCCGACCGGCGTGGAATCATGACGCGTCACAGGGTCGCGGAGGGGGCAGCGTGCGCTCGTATCGGTTGGTCGTCGGGGTGGGGGTCCTGTGTGGACTCGTCCTGCCGGGCACGGCGACGGGTGCGGTGCCGACCAGCCCCACCGGGCCCGCGTCCCACGTCGAGGCGGCGGTAGCGGGCGCTCGGCCAGCGGTACGACCGAGCCCCCTGACCAGCCGTGGGACGACCACCTCCGCCACGCCGACCAGACGGACCGCAACTCCCGGTACGGCGACCGGAGACACCGCGGCGACCGGAGGCACCGCGGCGGCCGATGCTCGGAGCCAGGCCGTGCCGGTGGGCCGTCCCGTGACCAAGCCGCCGCTGCCCCCACGTCCGCCCCTGCCGGCGCGTGACCTGAACGAGGTGCGCAGTGACTTCAATGGCGACGGCCGGCCGGATCTCGCCGTGACGGAGCTGCGGAAGGTGTCGACCAGCCGGCCGGTCGATGTGGTCCACGTGCTCTTCGGCGGCCCGCAGGGTGGGTTCACCGAGGTCGGCAGCCAGTACTTCGACCACACCACGCCGGGCATGCCCAACGACGACGGCGCAGCCGACCCGCACAGTGAGATCAACGACTTCGGCCGGGCCCTCGCGTCCGGCGATTTCGACGACGACGGCTTCGCCGACCTGGCAATCGGCGGCGTGCACGACCGGTTTCGAGTTCTCTACGGAGGTCCCTCGGGGCTGACGACCACCGGGGCCCGGATGATCCGGCTCGGCGACGTCGCACCGGGCGCCGACGTTCCCGGGGAGGGCATCACCGGCGAGAACCTGTTCGGCAGCGCCCTCACGGTGGGCGACTTCAACGGTGACGGCACCGACGACCTGGTGGCCGGGGCACCCCGCGCCAGCAGCCCCTGGGTCGGTGGCGTCGCACTGCTTCGTGGAACACCGGACGGGTTGAGTCCGGGTGCCGCCCAGTGGATTTCCGGTCGCACCCCGGGCCTACCCGTCAGCGTGGAGACCGACGGCTTCGGCGCGGTGCTGGCCTCGGCGGACTTCAACGACGACGGCCGCGACGATCTCGCCGTCGGCTTCGACCGCGACCACGTCGGAGCGGCGTACTTCGCCGGCTCCGTCGTCATTCTGCCCGGGGCGACGGACGGTCTGCGGATCGCCGCCGCGACGATGTTCTACCAGGACACCCCCGGCATCCCGGACGTCGCCGAGTACGCCGACAGCTTCGGCCATGCCCTCGCGGCCGGCGACATCACCGGAGACGGGTACCCGGACCTCGTGGTGGGCACGCAGAGCGAGGGCCTCAGCAGCGATTCATCGGACCGGGGCGGCTCGGTCACCGTGCTGCGTGGCTCGTCCGGCGGCCTGACCGTCACCGGCGTCCAGTACCTGACGCAGCGAACTCCGGGCGTCCCGGGTAGCGACGAGCCAGCCGCGCAGTTCGGCACGGAACTCGCCTTCGGAGACTTCAACCACGACGGCCGGGGCGACATCGCCGTCGGGAGCCCGGGGGAGACGGTCGGCGGCATCGGCGGGGCCGGCGCCATCACGGTGTTCCGGGGCAGCCCGCAGGGACTCGTCGTCACCGGCGCCGGCCGTCTGGAGTGGACGGCTCCGGACATGCCGGCCAGCGCCGCCGCCTCGTACTTCTATCTGGGCGATGTCCTGCACACCGTGCGCCAGCCGGACGGCGGTGCCAGCCTTGTCGTGGGTTCCACTAACGGGCAGGTCACCGGCGGTCCGACGCAATCGGGCCTGGTGATGGTGTTCCCCGGCACGACGGGGACCCTGGGTGCGCCCGGCGGCGTCACGGCTCGCGGCCACCGGATCTGGTCGGCGGCGGATCTGCCGGTCGGCGCCCAGGAGTCCGCGCGCTTCGGTAGGACGCTCGGCTAGCCACCTGCCACCGCCTGCTGGTCGGCAGGGACGGGCTCGCCCCTATCGCGATCGGCGTCGGGAGGCGAAGGCGTCGACGCCGGTGAGCTCGGCGGAGAGCGCCCAGAGACGTACGGCGTCGTCGGCGTCGGCCGTACCCGGCCCGGCGTCGGGTCCGGTGGCCCGGGTGTGCGGGGCGACGACGGCACAGTCCTTGCAGTACACCCCGCCCAGGCCGGCCAGTTCGGGCGAGGTGGCCGCCCAGACCTGCGTCGCCGCTCCCTGGGCCGGCGTCTTGAACTCGGCGTTGACCGGGTTGCCCTGCTCGTCGATCCAGCCGGCGTCGACCATCTCGGCCGTCGCGAGGTGGCGTTGCAGCGGGGTGAGGATGTATCCGGGATGCACCGAGTACGCACGCACCCCGAAGTCCCGACCGAGTACGTCGAGCCGCACCGCGAACAGCCGGTTCGCCTCCTTCGACTGCGCGTACGCCTGCCACTTGTCGTAGCCACGGGTGAAGTGCGGGTCGTCCCAACGGATCGGTGACTGCGGGCCGACGCCGGAGGAGACCGCCACCACGCGGGCGGCACCCGCTCCCGCGATCGCCGGCCAGAGCAGGTTGACGAGCGCATGGTGCCCGAGGTGGTTGACGGCGAACTGCGCCTCCCACCCCGGCCCGACCCGGCTCTCGGAGCAGGCCATGATCCCAGCGTTGTTGATCACGATGTCGATGTCGCGACCGGAGTCCAGGAACCGTTCGGCGAATCCACGGATGCTGGCGAGGTCGGCGAGGTCCATTTCGTCGATCTCGACGCCGACGGTGCCGTCGAGCGCCGTCCCGGCGACCTCCCGTCGCCTCGCGGGGACGACGACCCGGGCGCCGGCACCGGCGAGCGCCCGGGTCGTCTCCAGCCCCAGACCGGAATAACCACCGGTGACGACGGCGAGCTTTCCGGCGAGGTCGATCCCCCGTAGCACCTCCTCGGCCGTGCTCCGGGCGCCGAACGTCGAACCGGTGGTGGCCTGCGGCATATCCATGGGAGCGAAGCTAGATGCTAGAGCGCGGTCTAGGTCAACGCGTACGCTCCGCGCCATGTCTGACACCCCGGCGGAACTGAGCATCGGGCAGGTCGCGGAGCGGACCGGCCTGAGCGTGCACACCCTCCGGCTCTACGAACGGGAGGGCCTGCTCACCACCGAGGTACGGCGGAGGACGAACGGCCGCCGCGTCTACAGCGAGTGGGACGTGCAGTGGCTCTCGAACTGTACGAAGTTCCGCGCGTCGGGAATGCCGCTGGCCACGATCCGCCGCCTCGCCGAGTTGGTCGGCCAGGGGCCGGGCAACGAGGCCGAACGGCTCGAACTGCTGCGCCGGCACCAGCAACGGGTCCTCGACCAGATCGCGGAACTCCACGACTGTCTCGACCTGATCAGGAACAAGGTCGAGGTCTACGAGGCACACCTGTCCCGGGGTACCGCCGGCAACCTCTGGAACACCCCGTCGGCCGCGCTCGGCGACCGGGCATAGCCGCGCCAGGTCTTCCGACGCTTCAGGGCTCGCGGGAGACGCCGTGCACCTGCCGCAGTCCCGGCACCGACGGAACCCGGCCCATCCGCAGAGTACGGATGGGCCGGTTCCGTACCGGTCAGCCGATCGGCAGGCGGTTGACCCACTCCTGCCAGGCCTGCTCGGCCCGCGCCGGATCCTGGTCGTCGGCGAAGAGGTGGTGGCCGAGCACCAGGACGTTGCCCCGATCCGTTCCGGAGTGGAGGAACCGGTAGAGCGCGTCGGAGGTGCGTACCCCGAAGTAGGTCGGCAGGCCAGCGAGGTCGACGACGCCGTCGATCGGCGGCAGCCCGTCGACGTGGAGCCGGGCGGGGGTGCCCTCGGTGACGGTGCCGGTGATGCCGAACGCCGAGGCCACGGCGGCCCACACCTGATCCGGCTCACCGGCTCCGGGCCGGAAGGCGGCGACCGGTGCACCGGTCCGGCCGGGGAAGTGGGTCAGGTACGCCGCCAGGGTGGACAGGTACATGTTCCAGCCGGCCTGCATCGCCTCGTACTCGGTCTCCCAGTTGTCGCCGAGGACCCCGCTCTGCACCAGGCGCAGCACGGTGCTGCTCTGCTCACGTCCCTCGATGAGGTATTCCATCGCCATGAAGGCGCCGTCCGGCCCCGGGTCGGAGCGGTACGCGAACCGCTTGGCCGGCTCCCACCCGGTCACCGTCGTCTCCTCGGTGTATCCGGCCATGGTGAAGCTGCCCCGGCTGCCCTCGCCCGGCGCCACCTCGGTGCGGCCCATGAACCAGGAGTCGACACCGGGACCGGTGGCGATCGCCTCCCACACCTGCTCCGGAGTCGCGTCGAGCTCGATGTCCTTGCGCATCTCGAACCTGTGTCCCACGGTGACTCTCTCCAGTTCGTCTTCTCGGCGGTGCCGGCCGGCGTCCGCGCCGGTGCTGCTCGCGCGGTCGAATTCCGCGCGGTCGAATTCCGCCGCTCGGTCGGGCGCTACTCGGGCGGGTGGTGCTCGGTCGGGCGCTACTCGGGCGGGTGCTGCTCGGTCGATGCGGTGCTAGCCGGTCGGTTCGGTGTTGTCGGTGGGCGGGGTGATGTTCGGGTGCAGGGCGATCACCACCCGGTGCTCGCGGCCGCCGGACGCGGACTCGTCGTGGTACCTGCCGACCAGGTCGGTGAGGGTCGCGGCCAGTTCGTCGGCGAACGCGGCCCGGTCGGTCGCGGAGGCGAACCGCACCTGGGCGTCGATCGCGAACGTCGCGACCCGCTTCTTCGCCCGGTCCGCGCCGGTGATCAGGGAGCCGACGTCCTGGACGAGTCGGGCGGCGACCGCCAGCAGCCAGCGCGCCGACAGCCGGTCCGCCGGCTGGGCCGGACTGGGCCGGACGGCGGAGAGCGCGATCGGCGAGATGACGTACGAGGCGGCGGTGGCCCGCATCACCCGCTCGGTGACGTTGCCCTTGCGCCGCTCCTCGACCAGCTCGATCAGCCCGTGCTGTTCCAGCGCCCGCAGGTGATAGTTGACCTTCTGCCGGGCCAGCCCGACCCGGGCGGCGAGCATCGTGGCCGAGGCGGGCTCGGCGAGCTCGGCGAGCAGCCGGGCCCGCATCGGGTCCAACGACGCCTCGGCCGCCGCCGGATCCTCGATCACTGCGATGTCGAACATGACGTCAGCGTCTCACCGACAATAGAAGTTGTCAAGACAAACCAAGCCGTCGGGGAGCCGGCGCCGCGGAGACGGCGCCCCGGAGACGGCGCGTCGCACCGCCCGGGCGGGATCAGCAGGCCGGGATCAGCGGGCCGGGATCAGCGGGCCGGGATCAGCGGGCCGGGCCGTCGTCTTCGTGGCACCAGCCGAGCAGCCGTTCGGCCTTCGTGCAGTCGTACAGCGCCTGGTTGCCCCGCAGTTCGCCCCGGATCGGCACCTCCGGATAGTGCTCCCGGCACAGTTCCGCACTGGGCCTGGGATGCTGGGTCTGCGGGGCCACGATGTAGAAGACCTCGTGGCCGGTGAAGTCGGCGGTGAGGGCGAGCAGGCAGGCCCGGGCCGCCGACCGGGACAGGGTGTACCCCCACAGGTCCCGGACGGCGAAGTCGGAGTGCACCCGGGCCGGCGGAGTCGACGGCCGGGCACGCACGACGGCGTGCAGACGCAGGCTGGCGATCGTCAGGTTGGCGTACCGGCGGGCGAAGCTGTCCGCCTGGGCCTCGACGATCCACTTCGACAGGCTGTACGGATCCTCGTTGTAGCTCGGGTGCCGCTCGTCGACCGGGAAGTAGTCGTAGCGCGGGTTCCGGCTGTATCCGCCGCCGATGGCGTTGACGCTGGACGCCAGGCAGATCCGTTCGATCCCGAGTTCGGCGGCGGCCCGCAGCGCGTTGTAGCTGGCGGTCACGTTCTCGTTGTGCACCACGTGGTCGGGCTGGCCCCACGGCTTCGGGTGCGCGGCGAGGTGCACCAGGGCCTCGCAGCCGGCCAGCACCCGCTTCAGTTCCGGATACGCGGTCACGTCGGCGGGCCGGCGTACCAGCTTGGGTGGTGGTTCGGGGGCGGCGGCCGCGACCGCCGGACGGTCGATCTCCACGACGGTGTGCCCCTCGGCCAGCGCCAGCCCGACCACGGCCCGCCCGACCCTGCCGGCGCCGCCGGTCACCGCTATCCGCATCTCACCACTCCCCGTCCCGTTCGCCGACCGGCACGTCGGCGTACGCGGCCTGCTGAAGTCCGCGCAGGTAGCCGACCGCGAAGAGGCGGCCGAAGATCGAGTACCCGGGACGGTCGTTGCTGTCACCGTCCACCGTGGGCACGTGGTCGGGGCGTAACACCCCGTGGTAGCCCACCTCACGGTACGCGCGCAGGCACTCCAGCAGGTCGGTGGGTCCGTCGTCGTGCCAGGTCTCCTCGAACTTCCGCACCGTGCCCCGGACGTCCCGCAGGTGTACGAAGAAGATCCGCTCCGCGAACCGCCGGATGACGGCCGGGATGTCGTCGGTCATCAGCCGGAAGTTGCCCTGGCACAGGGTGATCCCGTTGACCGGGCTGGGCACCAGGTCGAGCAGGCGCTCGTAGTTCTCGACGCTGCGCATGATGCGCCCGACGCCCCGGATCGGCGACAGCGGCGGATCGTCGGGATGCATGGCCAGCCGCACGTTCCAGCGTTCCGCGACCGGGACCACCCGGCGGAGGAAGTACTCCAGGTTGGTCCAGAGCTCCTCCTCGGTCAGCGGACCGAGTTCGGCCGGCGGGGCGTCGGCGAGCAGGGCGTGGTCGTACCCGCTGACCAGCGAGCCGCCCCGGGACTCGATGGCGGTGTTGGTACGCAGCCAGTTGAAGTCGGCCATCCACTCGTAGCACCAGACCGGAATGCCCAGCCGTCCCAGGTTCTCGATCAGTACGCAGATCGCGTCGATCTCCTCGTCCCGACCGGGCAGCCCGCGCTTGGCCAGGTTGTACGGCGGCCGGCTCTCCAGCACCGCCAGTCGGAACCCGAAGCTCTCGTACTGCTGCTGAAGCCGGAGCAGCGGCAGGTAGTCCCAGGGCTGCTCGCCCGGGGAGAGACCGGTGGCGGGCGGCAGGCCACCGACCGCGTGCCGGACGCCGGCCTGCCGGATCACCCGCCAGAGCTGGTGTGCCGAGTGTTCCGGCGGCAGCATCTCGGCAATTTTGATCATGGCGACTCCCAGGATCGACGGCGGCCAGGGGCGACGGCTCCGGCGACCCGGTTCAGCCCGGGTCCGCGTCGCGCTTCCACTGCTGGAAGTCCTGCTCGATGTGCGCGGCCCAGCTCGGTACGTCGATCTCCGCGCTGGTGTAGGCGCGCTCGGCGAGCCGCAGCTTGCCGAACACGTCCCGGACCCGGATGTCGTCACTGATCTCGGCGACCCGCTCGGCGAGGTGCGCGGGAATGAAGCTGAGCCCGCTCGGCGTGCCGAGTACGACGTCCCCGGGCAGTACGGTGGCGCCACCGATCCGTACCGGAATGTTGATTCCGGCGAGGGTGACGTCCCGGATCGGGGTCGGGTCGACGTCCCGGAAGAAGATGTTGACCCGGTCCAGTCCGGTCAGGCCCTGGAAGTCCCGGATGCCACCGTCGATCACCGCACCGGCGCGGGTCCGGGTGGCCACCGCCGTGCCGAGGTTGTCGCCGATGACGGTCCCCTCGACGACCTTGCCGAAGATGTCGGTGACCATGACGTCGCCCTCCTGGAGGGACTCGATGATCCAGGAGTTCTGCCGGTCGGCCTCCAGATGCCCCTCGCGGGCGCCGGCCGCCACCACCATCGCGTCGTAGTCCGGCCGGTGCGGCAGGAACTGCGAGGTCACCGCCCGGCCGACCAGGATGGTGCCGGGATGCGTCTGCCGCCAGCCGCCCGCGAACTGTCGCGGATAGCCGTTGTCCAGCAGCACGCTCCACGCCTGCTCGGTGGTGGCCTCGCGCAGTCGCTCCAGCACCTCGTCCGGTACCCGGGGACGACCGTCGTCGAACCGGTCGCCCCGCCAGGCACCGGTCAGCTCGACCAGCTCCTGCCGGGTCGGGTGCACCCGCATGTCGTACCTCCTGTGCTGCCGCCCGGTTGCCGGCCGGCAACGACCGCACCCGGGTGGTTCCCCTGTGGCAGACCCGCGCTGCCGGGCTCCTGAAACGTTTAAGTTGAGGTCTTCAGAGAACCACGGGCTCCACCGGAGATCAAGATTGACATTGCGACGCGGTTCTGTTCGGGGAAGGGCACAGAAGCGACGCCACCGGGCAGAAGGGCAGGTCGGGTGGGGCAACGCGCGATCGGCAGAACCTTCGAGAATGGCTTAACCGATTCAGGCAAGCCGTCGTCGTTTTCGCCCGGGGCGGCCATTTCACCGGGCGGCCGGCGGCGGCCCACCGGTCACCCGGTACGGCGTCGATCGCCCGCCGCGCGCCAGGTCGGGCGGGCGCGCCGGAAATTCCCGGCCGGGTTGTCGATTCCCGGAGGCACCGTTCGTCGTCATCCTGTGCAGCAGCCCCGCGGCACGTGACGAGACGGAGGAGACCGGCATGAGGTACATGTTCCTGATCTACATCGACGCCACCGCGCCCGACTCCGGTCAGGCGGAGATCGACGCCTACTGGGCGTACGACAAGGCGCTGGCGGACGTCGGCGCGCTGATCGAGAGCAACGCGCTCCAGAGCACCGAGACCGCGACGACGGTGCAGGTCGGCGCGGACGGAATCCGTACGGTGACCGACGGACCGTACGCCGAGACCCGCGAGATCCTCGGCGGCTACTACCTGGTCGACCTGCCGGACCTCGACTCCGCCGTCGACTGGGCCGCCCGGTGTCCGGGCGCGCTGACCGGCAAGATCGAGGTCCGACCGATCCTGGAGTTCGAGGAGCCATGACCGGGCCCGGCGGCCGGGACACCGTCGAGGCCGGGGCGGACGGCCGGGACACCGTCGAGACCGTCTTCCGGGAGGAACACGGCCGGCTGCTCGCCAGCCTGGTGCGGCAGTTCGGCGACCTGGATCTCGCCGAGGAGGTCGCCTCGGACGCCATCGAGGCAGCCCTGCTGCACTGGCCGGTCCGGGGTGTTCCGCGCCGCCCGGCGGCCTGGCTGCTCACCACCGCCCGACGCCGCGCCGTCGACCGGCTCCGCCGCAACCGGGCGTACGCCGCCCGGCTGGCCGTACTCCAGGCCGAGGCCGCCCGGGACGGCCCGGCGGCGCCGCCCGCCGGCGACGGCGACGTTCCGGACGAACGGCTGCGACTCTTCTTCACCTGCTGCCATCCGGCGCTGGCCGGGCAGGCACAGATCGCGCTGACCCTGCGCTGCCTGGCCGGGCTCTCCACCCCCGAGGTGGCGCGGGCGTTCCTGGTGCCCGTACCGACGATCGCCCAGCGGATCGGGCGGGCGAAGCGGAAGATCCGGGAGGCCCGGATCCCGTTCCGGGTGCCGGACGTCGACGAACTCCCGGACCGGCTGCCCGGCGTCCTCCGGGTGATCTACCTGATCTTCACCGAGGGGTACGCGGCGAGCGGCGGGCCGGACCTGGTCCGTGCCGACCTCGTCGCCGAGGCGATCCGGTTGGCCCGACTCCTGCACCGGCTGCTGCCCCGGGAACGTGAGGTGACCGGGCTGCTCGCACTGCTGCTTCTGGTGGACGCGCGCCGGGCCGCCCGGACCGGTCCCGAGGGCGACCTCGTCCTCCTCGGCGAGCAGGACCGTACGCGCTGGGACCGCGAGCGGATCGAGGAGGGCCGGCAGCTCGTGGTACGCGCACTGAGCGCGGAACCGCCGTCCGGTCGGCTGCCCGGCCCGTACGCCCTGCAGGCCGCGATCGCCGCGGTGCACAACGAGGCCGCCGACGTGGCCACCACGGACTGGCCACAGGTCGTCGCGCTCTACGACGTACTGGCCCGGGTCGCGCCCTCCCCACTGGTGGAACTGAACCGGGCGGTGGCGGTCGCCCTGCGCGACGGCCCGGCGGCCGGGCTCGCCCTGCTCGACGCGCTCGACCGCGATGGTCGGCTGGACGCGTACCACCTGCTGCCGGCCGCCCGCGCCGACCTGTTGTGCCGGCTCGGCCGCCGCGCGGAGGCCTCGGTGGCGTACCGGCGGGCGCTCGACCTGGTCGGCAACGAGCCGGAACGGGCGTTCCTGCGACGCCGACTGGCGGCCGTCGAGGAAGGACACTAGGCGGCTCGGCTTGGTGGGCTAGATGCCATTCCTGGCTCTATATCGGAGTTCGCCCATGGTGGACCGATGACCGCTGGTGTGCAGTGGTTTCTGAAACTTTCGCCGAGTTACTCTCCGGCAATGTTGCGATGATTTTCGGTTACCGATCCCCTTGACCAGCCATCGCATGCCGAGGTACGGAAGGCCGGAAGCTTCCCCGGGTCCACCCAGGGCTCCTCAGGCATCGATGCGGCTACAGTGCCGTCATTGAAGTTTCGGAATGTTTCCGTTAACCTCTCAAAATCGAATGCTGTCGATGTCAGACGGTAGGATTGTCAGTGCCTGATCGGAGTCTTCTGTCAGTGGGGCGGGCTCACGTCCGGCTGGCGCCGGAGGCACCCACCTCCAGCCGGACACCGCCCCGGCGGGCGGCGCCGGGGCCGGGCCAGGCCGTGAGGAGGACCCATCGGCCGGAGGCACCCGCACCCACCCCTCGACCGTCCGGGCGACCCGGGCCGGGTCGACCACGCGGACACCGCCTGCCGGGCCGTCACCACGGCTGGCGGTAGCTCGACAGACACACCTCCACCATCAGAATCAGTAGCCGAGGAGCAGCGAGTTATGAGCAGCGAAACCGTCCACGACAGATCGCACCCGATGGCGAGACGGGGACCCCGCGCCGCGCTGGTGTCGCTCGCGGTAGGCGTCCTCGCCGCCGGTGTGGCGATCACGTTCGCCCCCTCCGCCAGCGCCGCGACGACGCTCGGTGCGTCGGCCGCGGAGCGGGGCCGTTACTTCGGCACGGCGGTGGCCGTGAACAAGCTCAGCGACACCGCGTACGCGACGATCCTGAACCGCGAGTTCAACAGCGTGACGGCCGAGAACGAAATGAAGATCGACGCCCTCGAGCCGTCGCAGAACCAGTTCAACTACGCCAACGCCGACCGGCTCGTCAGCCACGCCCGCAGCCGGAACATGCAGGTCCGCGGCCACACCCTGGCCTGGCACTCCCAGCAGCCCGGCTGGATGCAGAACATGAGCGGCACCGCCCTGCGCTCCGCGATGCTCAACCACGTCACCCAGGTGGCCACCCACTTCCGGGGCCAGGTCGTCGCCTGGGACGTCGTCAACGAGGCGTTCGCCGACGGCAACGGTGGAGCCCGGCGCGACTCGAACCTCCAGCGCACCGGCAACGACTGGATCGAGGCCGCCTTCCGGGCCGCCGACGCCGCCGACCCGAACGCCAAGCTCTGCTACAACGACTACAACACCGACAACTGGACCTGGGACAAGACCCAGGCCGTCTACCGGATGGTCCAGGACTTCAAAACCCGGGGCGTACCGATCGACTGCGTCGGCCTGCAGTCCCACTTCAACAGCGGGTCACCGTACCCGAGCAACTACCGGACCACGCTCTCCAGCTTCGCCGCGCTCGGTGTCGACGTACAGATCACCGAACTTGACATCGAGGGCTCCGGCACCACCCAGGCGAACACCTACCGCAACGTGGTCAACGACTGCCTCGCCGTCGCGCGCTGCACCGGCATCACCGTCTGGGGCATCCGGGACACCGACTCGTGGCGGGCCAGCGGCACCCCGCTGCTCTTCGACGGCAGCGGCAACAAGAAGCCCGCGTACGACGCGGTGCTCTCCGCCCTGAACAACGGCACCACCCCCACCCCGCCGACGACGACCCCGCCGACCGGCAACCCGACCACCCCGCCCACCACCCCGCCGACCACCCCGCCGACGACCCCGCCGGGTGGTGGCGCCGGTTGTACGGCCTCGGTGTCGCTCAACTCCTGGACCGGCGGCTTCGTGGCCACGGTACGGGTGACGGCCGGATCGTCGGGCACCAACGGCTGGTCGGTCGGTGTGAACCTGCCGTCCGGCGCCACGGTCACCAACTCCTGGAACGCCCAAGGCAGCGGCACCAGTGGCGCGGTCACCTTCACCAACGTCGCCTACAACGGTCGGATCGCCGCCGGGCAGTCGACCGAGTTCGGTTTCCAGGGCTCCGGCAGCGGAACGGGAATGACACCGTCCTGTACCGCTAGCTGACCCACGTACGACACCACGTACGAACCCGGGTGCGGAGGACCACTAACGGTCCTCCGCACCCTTTGATTCGCGTAATTGCGGCCGTCAGCCGGAACGCCTCACCATTTCGTGGCTCCCGCTGGCCCGGACGGCACTTGGCTCCGTACCCGTCGGATGGCGATACCAGCCGCCCGGCGGGTTTCGACTGCGTACGCTCGTGCCACCATTTTCCCAATGTCCAAGGGAATGGAGATCCGGCCATGATCCGCAGATTCCTGCTTTGGATGGCGAACATGCTCGTGGGCGGCGCGACAGTGGTGTCCGGCGTCGCACTCATTCCCGCGCAGGAGCGTGGGAGCACCGTCTTTCCGGCCCTGTTGGTGTGGCTGACAGCGGTGCTTGTCGGCGTACTCCTGAGCGCACCCTTCTTCACCGATCCGCCCGATCCGAACGGCGGCTGGATGCTGACCCTGCCGATCTACCTGTGGCTGTTCCTGATCGTATTCAGGATGATCTCGTGGCTCGGCTTCACCATCCTGCGCCTCGTCTGGATCGGCATCGACCAACTCCGGAACACGGCGAAGCCGCATACCCCGTAGCCAGTGCTCGACCGTCACCTCGTCGATCAGCCCCAGGGGATCGCCTGGTCGCCGTAAGGGTGATCTCCCAGCCCGTCACGGGGTTCATGATCGGGGTCAACCCGGAGATCACCCCGGCACCGGCGGTGAGCCCTTCTGGCTGGACCCGACCCCGTGCTCGAATGTGGCAGCTCAATCCATCATGGAATGGAGTTGCCCTTCATGGGAATACCAATCCGGACTGCCGTCGGCGTGGGAACAGCCGTCGTGGTCCTGCTCGGTTCCACGACCGCTACGGCCGCCTCCACCAGGGACGGAATCAGCCAGGCGGCCCACCTCGGGCCGAACGGTTGGCGTGCCGATTCCGTCGACTGGAGGCCGTGCCCCGATCTCCCGGACGATGCCGGCCTCCGATGCGCCACACTCGACCTTCCGATCGACTGGGCCCGGCCGGGCGGGGCGACCTTTCCGATGGCGATAACCAAACGGGCCGCAAGCGATCCCCGGGCCCGGATCGGTCCGCTGGTGTTCGGCACGGGCGGCCCCGGCCTGTCCGGGGTAAATCACGTCGCCAAAGCCGATCAGCACCTCAGCCCGGAGATCCTCCGGCGGTTCGACATCATCGGCTTCGACCAGCGCGGTGTGGCGCGGAGCAGCCCAGCGGTCTGTTCCAACTCGCTACTCGCCCAGCAACCTTCTCCCGTACCGGCCGACGAGGTGGGGTACGCCCAGCGAATCTCCTTCAACCACCGGCTCTACGACAACTGCCGGGCACACACCGGACCGCTGTTCGACCACGTCGACACGGGAAGTGTGGCCCACGACGTGGACGCCCTCCGGGCCGCCCTCGGCGAGCGGCGGATCAGCTTCTACGGCGTGTCCTACGGCACCCTCCTCGGCCAGGCGTACGCGGAGCGTTTTCCGGACCGGGTCCGGGCGATGGCGCTGGACAGCGTCATGGACCACAGCGTGGGGACGGCGACATTCCTGCGTGACCAGGCAGCCGGTGTCGAAGACTCGTTCGACGAGTTCGTCGCGTGGTGCGGCCGGACCGGGTCCTGCGCGCTACACGGCCGGGATGTCGGTGCCCTCTACGACAACCTGATGCGCCGGGCCGAGACCGGCGCCCTGGTCGATCCGGGGCGCGGCGCCGGGCTGTCGTGGTTCGACCTGAGCCGCGGGACGTTCGGCTACCTCTACGGGCCGGACTGGCCCGGTCTGGCCGGTTGGCTGGACACGCTCGACAGGTCCACGTCGCCATCCGCCGAGGGTGCGTGGAAGGCGCCCGAGGCCGGAACGGCGCCCTCGGCACCGGCGCCCGGCCCACCGGTGACCGACGAGGTGACCCAGCACCCCTTCCCGGTGTTCTGCCAGGACTGGTCCCTGCCCGTCGACAACCACGCCGAACTGGCCCGGTACCTCGACATGTCCAGGGATACCGCACCTCATCTGCGCGTGTCGGTGGGCGCCGTCGTGCCCACGATGTTCTGCGCCGGCTGGGACGGCAGGGTGCACAACCCGCAGCACCGGCTGCGGGTGCGCACCTCGGTGCCGCTGTTGCTGATCAACTCCAGGAACGATCCGGCCACCCCGCACCGCTGGGCGATGAACGTCGCCGACCAGTTGGGCGGCAAGGGCCGGCTCGTCAGCTACGAGGGCGCGGGACACGGCGCCTATCTGCGTACGCCCTGCACCGTCGGCCACGTCGACCGGTACCTGATCGACCGGAGGCTTCCTTCGGTCGGCGCGGCGTGCCGGGCTGCGGCACCACCGGTGCAGCCGGCCGTGGCGAGCCGGGATGCGTCGTCCGCCCCACCGGCCGGCCCAACCTGGTCGGGCGCCCGCTCCTGACTGTCCGTGGCGGTGCGAGGGCCAGCGGCTGAGCCGACTTCACGATGACGCGACCGAGGCCGCGTGTGGTGTTTCCCGGTGCCGTCCGGGGGTAGCCGTGGCACGAGCGGCGGCGGGTAATCGGCGGTCGCGGGGAGGAGCCGAGGTGACCGACCCACGACGGTGGCATGGCCTTGCGACGGCGGTGGCGCGTGGTGGCGCCCGTGGCGGCGTCGCGGCGATGGCCATGTCCGGCTTCCGGCAGGTGACCACCGCCTTCGACCTCGTACAGCGGACGCCACCCGAGGCAGTGCTGCTGCAGACCGCGCCGAACCTGTTCCGCCGGGTGCCGGTAGGACGCCGCCAGGCCCTGGTCGAACTCCTTCACTGGTCCTACGGCGCTGCCGGCGGGGTGCTCTTCGGGCTGTTGCCCCGGCGCGTCCGCCGGCAGGGCTGGATCGGCCCGGTGTACGGCTTCGCCTTCTGGGCCGTGTTCGAGGCCGGTGTCTCCCCGGTGCTCGGCATCGACCAGCGCCGGCACGGAATTCGGGAACAACTGGCCCTGCTCGCCGACCACCTGCTGTACGGAACGGTGGTGGCTGCCGCACCATCGCTGGACGCGGACTGACCCTGTCCAGGGGGCGCCAGCGAGGCGTCGGGCCGCCGGCGCGTCACCCCCGGGCGTCCCGGTGACGCCTGCGCCGGCGCACCGTCCACCAGATCACCAGGCCGATCACCACCAGCGCGGCGAGCCCGGCACCGGCCTCGCCGACATGGTCCTCCAGGCGGCGCCAGGAGGCACCGGCCAGGTAACCGAGCATCACTACGGTGGTCGCCCAGGCCGCGCCGCCAAGGGCGTTGAAGAGCAGAAACCGGCGGTACGGCATCCGGTTCATTCCGGCCAGCGCCGGTACGAGGGTCCGCAGCACCCCGACCCACCGGCCCAGCAGCACCGCCAGCGGTCCGTGCCGGGCGATGAACTGCTCCGCGCGGGCCCAGCGCCGCTCGCCCACCCAGCGGCCGAGGCGACTGCGGCGCAGCGGGGCGCCGGTCCAGCGCCCGATCTCGTATCCGACGCTGTCACCGGCGATCGCGGCGACGACCGAGACGATGACCATCGCCGGAAGGCTGACCTGACCGGTCGCGGCGAGCGCGCCGCCGAGCAGCAACGCGGTCTCACCCGGCAGGAACAGCCCGATGAACGCGGCGGACTCCCCGAAGGCGAGCGCGGCGACCACCAGCAGCGCGGGCCACCCGGAGAGTGCGCTGAGGGTGTCGACGACGCCGTCCAACCGGGCCGCCCGTCAGGCGGCGCCGACCAGCCGGCGGTGTGCGGGCTGTCCGGCCGTTGCGGGTTCCACCTGGTCATCGTGCCCGAGCAGCTCGGATGAAACGCCGGAAATGCCCGACCTGGTGTTCCCGGCGGCCGGCCCGCTAACCGGCGTGGCCGCCGCCGCTGATCGAGGCGACCTCGAAGGAGAAGGCCTGCGGAGTCCGGCCGGGAGGATCCCGATCCGCTCAGGCAGGGCCTGACGTGGCGGCCCCGAGCTGTCCGGTGGCCCGGAGGACCGCCCCGGCGAACCGGCTCAGCGGAAGATCGGAGAGCTCCCGCCGCTCGAACCACCGGACCTCGGTGAGTTCGTCGCCGTCCGCAACCGGGGTTCCGGCGACGATCTCGGCCTCGTAGGCGGCGGTGACGTACGCGACCCGATCGCCGTTCGGATAGCTCACCTCGTAGTCCGGGCCACCCAGTACGTCGAGAAGTCGGCGCAACCGGACTTCGACCCCGATCTCCTCCCGGGCCTCCCGTACGGCCGCCTCGGCGGGCGACTCGCCGAACTCGACCGCGCCGCCCACCAGCCCCCAGCCGTCGTGGTGTCCGCGATGCCGGACCAGCAGCAGCCGGTCCGCCGCGTCGACGGGCAGGACCGAGGCGGACGGCAGCAGCAGTAACTCGGACCCGACGGCGGCACGTAACCGGGCGATGTGCGGGGGAACAGGCATACCCGCAACCGTAGGGCCGCCGGACCGGTCCGGGTTCAGTGTGCGGGTACCGCCTTGCGACGGCGTTGCGTGGCGGCGAGGATGGCGCCGAGCACCGCGAGGACCGCGCCGGCACCCATCGCCACGTCGGCCGGGTCGCCGAGCCGGAGGCCGCCGGACGCGACGGAGACGACCAGGGCGAGTCCGAGCGCCGAGCCGACGTACCGGGCGGTGTTGCTGGCGCCGGATCCCATCGCGATGTGGTCGGACGGCACGCTCTCCACCGCCAACCTGGCCAGCGTCGCGTTCAGCACACCGCTGCCGATGCCGGCCACGAACAGGCCGGGTAGCGCCCGCAGCCAGGTGCCGGACGCCACCAGGCCGAGCAGTGCGAGATCACCGGCCGCCGCGAGCAGCAGGCCGAACACCAGCAGCCCCCACAGGGCCCGGCCGGCGGTGAACCGGCGCATCTGTAGGGAGACGACGAACGACGTACCGGCCCAGACGGCGAAAACCCCGGCGGTGAGCAGTGGTCCCAGTCCCATCGACCGTTGCAGCAGCGTGGGCAGGAAGCTCATCGGACCGATCACCGCCAGGCCGGTGCTGAGGCCGCCGAGGATGGAGAGCCGGAACAACGGCGAGCGGAACAGGGCGAGTTCCAGCATCGGCTGGCGTCCCCGGTGCTCGACCAGGACGAACGCCCCGAGCAGCAGTACCCCGGCCGCCAGGGGGATCCCGACGGCGGGACGTAGCCAACCGCTCCGCGCGGCGGTGAAGGCGACCAGCAGCAGGGTCACCCCGACCGCCAGGGTCGCGGTGCCCGACCAGTCGATCCGGCGCGACCGGGTCGACCGCGACTCGCTCATGCTCCGGACACCGAAGATCGCCACGCCGGTGGCGGCGACCGCCGCCAGCACGTAGTACGCCCGCCAGCCGCCGACGACGGCCAGGCCGGCCGAGGCGAGCGGGCCCAGCGCGATTCCGGCGCCGAGCGTGGCACCCCAGCGGCCGGTGGCTTTCGCCCGGTCCGGTCCCGATGGGAAGGCGTGGCCGAGAAGTCCGAGTCCGGCCGCGATGATCGCCGCGCTCGCGGCACCCTGGAGCACTCGGGCGGCGATGAAGAGCACCGGCTCCTGGGCCACGGCGCAGCCGACGCTGCCCAGGGCCAGCAGGGCCGTACCGACGGCGAAGATCCGTCGCCGGCCGTGGTTGTCGGCGATGCTCCCGACCACCAGGAGCGTCGCCGACAGGCCGAGCGCGATCCCGTTGAGCAGCCAGACCTGCGCGCCGGGCCCGGCGCCGAGACCGGCCGCCGTCTGCGGCAGCACGATCATCGGGGCGGTGTAGGTCATCAGGGCCAGCAGGGTGCCTGCGCAGACCACGAGCAGGGTCGCGAGGTCCCGCCGGGGTTCGGTCCGGTACCCGGGAACGGTCGCCAACACCGCCATCTCCACCTCCTGGTTCAGTCAACGAACTCGTACCCTACCAGCTAGATTCACTGAACGAACTGACTCCGCGGTAGGATCGGTCCGTGGCCCTAGGGAAGAACTACGAGCGTCAGGACTGCTCGTTCGCCCGCGCACTGGAGTTGCTGGGCGAGCGCTGGACCCTGCTCCTGGTCCGGGACGCCTTCTACGGCGTACGCCGGTACGCCGACTTCCTCGCCCACCTGGACATCCCCCGGGCGGTGCTGGCCGAACGACTCCGCACCCTGACCGAGGCCGGCGTACTGGTCCGGCAGCGCTACTCGGACTCGCCGCCCCGGGACGAGTACCTGCTGACCGATCGGGGCCGGGAGCTGTGGAGCGTCTTCTACCCTCTGGTCCAGTGGGGCGAACGGCACCTCTCGACCGCCGGTCCCCGGCGGCTGTTCGCGCACGCCCCCTGTGACGAGTTGCTCGACCAGACCGGCGCCTGCCGGGGATGCGGCCGACTCGCCCCGCCGGACGAGGTCGAGGTGCGGCCCGGGCCGGGCGACCAGTCCGACCTGCGCGACGATCCGGTGACCGAGGCGCTGCGCCGGCCACACCGACTGCTCGAACCGCTGCTCTGAGCCCCCTGCCGCCCGGTCCCGCCTCGGACGACAGGGCGAGACCGGAACGGACTGGTCGACAGGTACCCGAAACGGTCTTTCCCGGGCTTGTCCGGCGATAGGCTCGGCGACGTGCGCGCCAGCATCGACGAGGATCCCCGGCTGCGCCCGGTGACCGCCGCGGACCGGGTCTGGACCGGCGTGACGACCACGGGCGACGGCCGGGTGTTCGTGAGCTTCCCCTCCGCCGACGGCCCCGGGGTCCAGGTCGGGGAGGTCGTCTCCGACGGCCGGATCACCCCGTTCCCGAACGAGGCATGGAACGAGGTACGGGCCGACCACGACCCGGACGGCGCCTTCGTACACGTGAACGGGCTGCGGATCGGGCCGGACGGCAACCTCTGGATCATCGACGCCGGCAGCCCGGGGATCGGCCTGCCCGTCGTACCCGGGGGCCCGCGGCTGATCGTGGTCGACACCGACACCGCGACGGTCGTCCGGATCTACGATCTCGCCCCGGCGCTGCGGGAGCGCAGCTACGTCGACGACCTCCGGTTCAACGGTCGGATGGGTTACCTGACCGACGCGGGCGCACCCGGTCTGCTCGTGCTGGACCTGGAGACCGGGACGTGCCGGCGGCTGCTCGACGGGCACCCCAGCACCGTCGCCCGCCGCCCGCTGCGGGCCGACGGGGAGATGCTGCGCGACATGGACGGCAAGGAGCTGCGGATCCACGCCGACCAGTTGGAGGTGTCGCCGGACGGCCGATACCTCTACTACCAGCCCGCGTCCGGGCCGATGTACCGAATCGAGACCCGCTGCCTCGACGACCCGGCCATTCCGGCCGAGGTGGTGGCCGAGCGGGTCGAGCCCTGGGTGGACACCCCGACCACCGGCGGCACCGCGATCGACGCCGCCGGGGTGATCTATCTGAGCGATGTGGACCGGCGCCGGATCCTGGCGATCGGGCTCGACCGACGGATGGAGACGCTGGTGACCGACCCCCGGCTGGTCTGGGGCGACGCGATGTGGCTCGACGGTACGGGGCAGCTCTGGATCCCGGCCGCCCAGCTCAACCGGACCCCGGGCCTGGCCGGCGGCCGGTCCAGCGTCGACTACCCGGTCTGGGTCTACCGGCTTCCGGTCAACGCCGTGCCACCGGCCAACGACCACAGCTGACCGGGCTCACAGCCGACAGCGACGCCGGCTACCGCCCGACCCGGTGGGGCGGCACGCCTCCACTCCCGCCGGCGCGACCCGACGGTGACCGGATGCGATCCGCCAGAAACCGGCCGTTATGCCTCTGCTATTCTTCTGCTTCGATATGTAGGGGTACGGTCCAGTTCGGCGTGGCTCTGCCGTAGTGGCGAAAGTGGCACTGCTGTGGCGGACTCGACGGGGAGGGTCGGGGCGTATGTCTGTCGTGCCCGCTGCCCGAACGCCGGAGCCCGTGGAACCGTCCCCGGCGGTGTCGACGGACCCGCCCCTGCCGCTCGTGACGGAGATGCCGGCGGCCAGCGCCCTCGACTGGGTGTTCACGGTGTTTCCCGCCATGCTCCGGCTGACCTGCGCGGTCGCCTGCGCGCTGGCGGCACTCGCGGTGCGTACCCCGCCGGTCTCCACCCCGCTGCTGGTCGTCGTGGTGACCCTGCTGACCGGCTGGTCACTGCTCTTCGCCGCCTGGATGGTGTGGCGCGACGCCCGGGGTCTCGTGATGGCCGTCGACATCGGCCTGACCGTCGGCACCTGCCTGCTGATCCGGCACCTGGTGGCCAGCGAGGTACTCCCCGGCGAGGTGAGCTGGGTGGCCATCCAGGCCAGCACCTCCGTCATCATCGCCCAGTTCGTCCTGCCGATGAGCCGGTCGATACCGGCCGGTCTCCTGGTGGCCGCCGCGTACGGCCTGGGCGCGCACCTCGCGGGCAACGACGACGAGGCGATCGGCCACCTGGTCACCCTCACCGTGCAGACCGGCGCCACCGCCGCCCTCGCCAACGTGGCCCGGCGCAGCAGCCGGCTCGCCGACGCCGCGTTCGCCGGCTACCAGCAGGCGGCCGGGGCGGCCCTGTCCGCGCGGGCGGCCCGGGAGGCCGAGCGCCAGCAGAACCGGGATCTGCACGACACCGTCCTGTCCACCCTGACCGTCGTCGGGCTCGGCGGGGTCGGCGGGCAGACGCCGCTGTTACGCAAGCGGGCCGCGTCCGACCTGCGTACTCTTGCCGCCCTGGCCGGGAGCCGGGAACCGGCGTACGTGCCGTCGCCCGCTGCCGACCCGCTCGGCGGGGGCCGGGTCATCGCCCTCGACCAGCGGCTGCGGCTGCTCCTCGGCCGGCTGCCGGAACTGCGCGCACACGTCACGCTGGAGCCGTGTGAGGTGCCCGCACCGGTCGCCGAGGCGATCGCACACAGCGCCGCCGAGGCGTTGTCCAATGTGCTGCGGCACGCCCCAGGCGCCACCGCCTCGGTGCGGCTGACCCGGGCCGGTCAGGCGGTGTCGGTCGAGGTGGCCGACGACGGCCCCGGCTTCGACCCGGAAACGGTGCCACGGCACCGGTACGGCCTACGCGAGTCCGTACACGGCCGGATGGCGACTGTCGGCGGCCGGGCCGAGGTCGAATCCGCGCCCGGACGCGGCACCCGGATCCGGTTGGAGTGGTCCGATGTCGACTGAGCTGGCCGGACGGGCCGCCGGTGAGGTCGCCACCACCGTCGAACGGGGACCCCGGATCGCGGCGGTGGTCATCGCCTTCGGCTGGCACGTCGTCATCAACCTGCCGGCCGTGCTGGCCCAGTGGCCGGACTACCGGCTGCCCTGGGTCGTCGGCGCCGGCTGGCTGCTCTTCAGCCTGGTCGGGCTGATCGCCGCGGCGAACCTGCTGCACGGCACCCCGGCACCGACGTGGCCACTGATCGGGGTACTGCTCCTGGTCGACGTGGCGGTCTTCGCCTGCACCCCGGCGTCGGCACTGTTCGACTCCGCGAACTTCGGCTGGGCCACGCTCGGCTGGTTCGTCGTACTCCTGCTCTGGAGTCGCCGGATCCCGGCGCTGGTCGCGGTGCTGGCCGTCGGCGCGGCCATCGCCCTGGTGGCGGTGCTGGCCGTCCGGGGCGACGACCCGGCCGACCTGAGCCGGTACGCCATGTACGTCTACGGCACCGCCACGCTGCCCATCGCGATGATGATCGCCGTGAACCTGCTCAGCACCCTGGCCGGCAGTACGGCCCGGGCGGCGGCCGCCCGGACGGCGATCGAGACCGAGCGGGCCGCCGCCGGTCTGGTGCACCGGGCCCGTCGGGACCGGCTGGCCGCGCTGGACCGGACCGCCGGCGCGATCCTGGTCGAGTTGGCCGAGGGGCGGGCGGACCCGGCGGATCCGGCCGTCCAGCGACGGTGTGCGTTGGAGGCGTCCCGGCTGCGGCGGCTGATCGCCGAGTCCGACGACGTACCGGATCCGCTGCTGCACGAGCTGCGGGCCTGCGTCGACGTCGTGGAACGCAACGGCGTACCGGTCGACTTCGTGGCCGTCGGCACCCTTCCGCCGCTGCCGGTGGAGATCCGCCGACAGCTCGCCGAACCACTCACCACGACCCTGGCCGCCGCGACCCGGTGGGCCCGGCTGACCGTGGTGGCCCAGCCGGAGGAGGTCGTGGTGAGTCTGACCACAGCCGGCACGTCAGCGATGCCGTCCGAGCCGGCCGGCGGCGTCGGTGACACCATCGGGATGCCCGGCGGCGACCAGCCCGGCGGCGAGGTCGAGTACGTCTACGAGGAGAACGAGGAACTGGTATGGGTGCAGACCCGGTGGCGGGCGTGACCCCGGAGGGATCGCGGATCACCGTCGCGATCGTCGACGACCATCCCGTGGTCATCGAGGGAATCCGCTCGTGGTTGGCCACCGAGTCCCGGTTGGCGGTGGTGGCGACCGGCGAGGACCCGGACCTGGTGCTCGCCGCCGGTCAACCGCCGGCCGACGTGATCCTGCTCGACCTGCGGCTGCACGGGCGGATGGTGATCGACAAGGTCGCCGAGCTCAGCGGCGCGGGCCGACGGGTCGTGGTCTACTCCGAGCACACCGACTCCGACACCATCCTCGCCGTCCTCGACGCGGGCGCGGTCGCCTTCCTGGCCAAGCACGAGGGGCGGGAGCACTGCGTACAGACCGTTCTCGCGGCGGCGAGCGACCGCCCGTACGTGCCTCCGGCGCTCGCCGGTGCGATCGTCGGCGACCGGCGCTCGGGTCGGCCCGTACTGTCCGACAAGGAACGTGAGGCGTTGCTGCTCTGGTTCCAGTCGATGTCGAAGGCGTCGGTGGCGCGGCGGATGAAAATCAGCGAGCACACCGTCAAGCAGTACGTCGACCGGGCCCGGATCAAGTACGCCCGGGCCGGAAGGCCGGCCGCGACCAAGGCCGCCCTGCTCGCCCGGGCGATCGAGGACGGTCTCGTCCGGGCCGATGAGATAGGCAACTAGCGGTTTCGTAGTGCCCGCGCGGCCAGTAGATCCACCCTGCATCGCCCAACGGTCACCCCCCGGATCGGCCGAGCGTCCGACCCCCTAACAACCGTCGTGACAGGCGATCCGAAGTCCGCCAGCCTTATTGGTAAGACGTCCCGAAACGGGAGGCCCCCCGCAATGACCGAGAACGCGTCCCCGTTCTTCATCCGGCCCTACCGCTTCGACGACCCGGACCCCGACGACACCTACTTTCCCCGCCTCGACTGGCACCGTCGACTCGTACTGGACGCCGACGAGCAGGTGCTGTGGCACGACCAGATCGAAGTCGCCGGGTACCTGCTCACCCCCGGCGGCGGTGTCGACGAACTGGCCTGGACCCTGCCCCGGCAGGCCGAGGTCGTGGTCACCGACCGACGACTCACGTACGTCTGCGCGGACTGCCACATCGGACCCGCGCCCGGCTTCCGGGCGGACCCGCGACACCGGCGCCGCAGCGGTCCGGTCGGCACCCGGCTGGTGACCGGACAGATCCGTTGGCAGTGGCCGTCCGCGCTCCGGATCGTCCGTCCGGTGGACGAGGCCGGCGGCGCACCCGTACGGGACGACGCCGAACGCCTGCTCGTGGTCTGCGACGCGGTACGCGCGACCGGCCGGCCCGCCCTCGCGCTCTCCGGTGGTCCGCTCGAATCGGCGCAGGGCATACGGCGGCTGGCCACCGTGATCCGGCGAGCGGTGGCCGGGTTCCGGCTCGCCAACCCGGCCATGGTCGAACTCGCCCCACCGGAGTGGGACGCACTGATCGCCCGGGCCGGAATGGCGCTGTTCGCCGATGCCCTCGCCGACCCTCGCCGGGGCATCGACCTGCCCGGCGCGCTGCCGGTCGAGTTCGCCCACCGGGACGACTACTACCGCCGATCGCTGCGGCGCCGCAACGCGCCGGCACCGAGCCGGAGCACCTCGACGCCCGGGGCGAATTCGGCGGCGCCGGGGGCGAACACGACGGTACCGGGGACGAACTCGCCGGCACCGAACCGGAACCAGTCGCCAGCGAACCGGAACGCCTCGGCACCGGGGCGGCTCAGCGCCGCGCCGAGCCGTCGGCCGGAACGGCAGCCCGGCTCCGCCTCCTGATCCGGACACCGCAGCCTTCCGATCCGGGCACCGCAGCCTCCTGATCCGGACACCACGGCCTGCCGATCCGGACACCGTGGCCTCCTGATCCGGACACTGCGGCCTCCGGCGACCAGCGCCACCCGAACCGCCGACATCGGCGTAAGCCGGTAGGTGTCGCCGGGGCACCGGCTGGGTACCCGGGGACGCCGACGTCGAGGAGGCGGACATGGACAAGCCGGCCGACCGGTCGAACGGGTACGGCCGCCCGCTGGACCGTCTCCCCTGGCTGCTGCGCTGGGTCGTACTGGCCAGCGCCTGCCTGCTCATCGTCACCGCCGGGGCGTACGTCCTGGCGCAGATCGCGATCCGGCTCGCCCCGCTGAGCATCGCGCTCGCCGCCACCCTGTTCCTCGCCGCGCTGCTCGACCCGGTGTCCAGTCGACTGCGCCGGCACCGGGTACCGCCCGCGCTCGCCGCGCTCGCCGCCCTGCTGCTGTTGCTGGGCCTGCTCGGCGGTGCCGTGGTGCTGATCTGGCGGCTGACCGCCGATCAGTTCTCCGACCTGGCCCAGCAGTTGGACCAGGGACTGGACCGGACCCGGGACTTCCTCACCTCGGCGCTGCCGGTCAGCCGCGAGCAACTGGACCAGTGGGCCGAACGCGTCAGAAGCGGGTTGCAGAAGTCCGCTCCCGATCCGATCAGCGGCGCGGCCACCCTCGCCGAGGCGGCCGGCGGACTCCTGCTCGTCCTGGTGCTGTTGTTCTTCCTGTTGAAGGACGGCCGCCCGATGTGGCGGTGGGTGCTGAAGTGGACCTCCGACGGGGCCCGTCGGCGGACCGAGGCGGCCGGCCGCGCCGGCTGGCATACGTTGGGCGCCTACACCCGGGGCACGATGTTGATCGCCGCGATCGACGCGGTCGGGATCGGGATCGCCCTGGTCGTGCTGCGGGTGCCGCTGGCCCTGCCGCTCACCGTGATCACCTTTCTCGGCGGCTTCGTGCCGATCATCGGTGCCACCGTCGCCGGCAGCATCGCGGTGCTCGTCGCGCTCGCCGCCAAGGGGCCGACCACCGCGCTGCTCGTACTGGCGGCGGTGATCACCGTCCAACAACTGGAGGGCAACCTCCTCGAACCGCTGATCATGAAACGACAGGTCCGGCTCCACCCCGTGGTGGTGTTGATCGCCGTCACCGCCGGCACGCTGCTCGGCGGCATCGTCGGCGCGTTCGTCTCGGTGCCGATCACGGCGGTGATCTACAACGTGGTCAGCACGATCGCCATGGATCGCCGGTCCAGAGCCGCGCCCGGCACGCCCGGCGGCGCCGACGACCCCGACGGCGTTGACAAACCCGACGGCGCCGACAACTCCGACGGCGTTGACAAACCCGATGGTGCTGACGAACCCGACGGAAACTCCGACGATCGCGGAGACTCTGACAATCGTGGAGACTCCGGTACCGCCGGCTCCGATGGCGTCGACTCCGGGACCGGGGCCGCCGGCCGGAAGAGGTCCGACGGCGCCGATTAGGGGGTTCGGGTCAGGGGGCGCCGAGCCGCTCGTGCAGTTCGCCGCCGGTCAGGTCGGCCAGGTAGAGCGGGGAGCCGGGCTGCTGCCGGCGCCCGTCGGCGAGGCCCCCGGCGTCGACCGGCTCGAACCCGACCTGCTCGATCAGGGCGGAGACCCGCCGTTTCGCGTCGACGTCGTCGCCGGAGACCGGCATGCCGTACCGCTGCATGGCGGAGGACTGTCGGCCGTACTCGCGCAGGTGGTCCCAGCGCATCGTGTTGAACGTCTTGACGAGCCGGGCGCCGCCGAGATGCCGCTGGAGCAGTTCACTGGAGGTGGTCCGGCCCTCGTCGAGTTCCGGATAGTGTCCGTCCCGCTCCGGGTAGTAGTTCCCGGTATCGATCACGGTCTTCCCGGACATCGGATCGGCGGGCACCTCGGTGTGGCGCCCGAACGGCACGGAGACCACCACCACCTCGCCGAACCGGGCCGCCTCCTCGACGGTGGCCGCCCGCACCCGCCCGTCCAGTTCCTCGGTCAGCCCACGAAGCGTCTCCGGTCCCCGGGAGTTGGCCACCACCACCTCGTGGCCGGCCTTGCTGAACAGCCGGGCCAGGGTGCCCCCGACGTGTCCGGTGCCGACGATGCCGATCCGCACGACCGCCCCTCCCTCCGCCGTCCGGGCGGCTACCCGGGCAGGCACCCGTCAAACGCCGGCGCCCCGGTCGGCCCGCCCGGCGCATAGGCTCTGAGCAGTACCGCAGTACCGCAGGCCTGTGCAGGCCGAGGGGGTGACCGATGGCGACCGAGCCGAGTTCGCAGTTCGTCGCGTACCGTCCGGCTCCGGCGCTGCGCCCGTTCCTCGCCGGGTACGTCGGATACCGGGAGGTGGGGATTCCCCCGGGCCGGCATCGAGGGCTGCCGTCGCCGTACCTGACGATGATCGTCACCCTCGACGAGCCGCTCGTCATGGCCGCCCATCCGGACCCGGCCACCCCGCCGGGCCGGTACGACACGCTCGTCGGCGGCCTGCACACGGCACCCGCGCTGGTCGAGCACGACGGTCGCCAGTCCGGCGTCCAACTGGCGCTGTCACCGCTCGGCGCCCGGGCGTTGCTCGGTCTGCCGGCCGGCGAACTGACCAACACCGACCTCGATGCCGGTACCCTGCTCGGTCCGCTCGCCCGCGAACTGCACGAACGGATCCGGGCCGCCCCGACCTGGGCCGAGCGGTTCGCGGTGCTGGACCGGCTGCTCCTGCGGCGCCTGGATGTCGAGACCCGTCCCCGCGACGAACTGATGTGGGCCTGGCGACGGCTACTGGCGACCGGTGGTGGCGTATCAATGTCGGAACTGGCCGGGGAGGTCGGCTGGAGTTCCCGCTACCTCAGTCGGTGTTTCGGGATGGAGATCGGATTGAGTCCGAAGCGGGCCGCCCGGGTGGTGCGGTTCGACCGGGCTCGCCGGCTGCTCCAACGCCGGGCCGGCGCCGGCCGGGCCGGCGGACTGGCCGAGGTGGCCGCCACCACGGGCTACTACGACCAGGCGCACCTCGACCGGGACTTCCGGGCCTTCGCCGGTTGTCCGCCGAGCCGCTGGCTCGCCGAGGAGTTCCGACTCGCCGACGAGTTCCAGGACGTCGAGGAGTTCCCGGCCGTCGACGAGTTGTCGACCAGCGACGAGTTCCCGACCGTCGAGGAGTTCCAGGCCTTCGACGGATCCTCCGGCCGTTGACGAGTTCCGAAACGTCCAAGCCGGGTCGGCGGCCGGAGCGCCAGACTCGGCGGCATGACAGTTGATCCGCCACCGCCACAGGTCTGGCCCACGGTTCGCGCCCGGGACGCCCGGAAACTGATCCGGTTCCTCGTCGACGCCTTCGGCTTCGAGGAGGTCATGGTCAGCGCCGAGGGCGACCTCGTGCACCACGCCCAACTCCGCTGGCCGCCCGGCGGCGGAATCATGCTGGGCAGCGTCCGCGACGATCCGGAGGACCGGTGGCCGCTCCAGCCGGGCACCTTCGGCGGCTACGTGGTCACGGACGACCCGGACGCGCTGTGTACCCGGGCGATCGCGGCCGGCGCCGAGCTGGTCCAGGAGCTACGGGACACCGACTACGGCTCGCGTGAATTCCTGGTACGGGATCCGGAGGGCAACCGCTGGTCGTTCGGCACCTATCGCGGCGAGCCGTACCGGTCCTGATCGCCACGGGCCGTACGGGCCACGCCGAACGGATCGACGCCGATCGGGGGCGAGCCGGCGCTGATGACCCGGGGCGGGGTGGGCAGTTCCCGCGCCCCGCCCCGGGTCGCCGCTACGCGGCGCTGTACGCCAGGCAACGCTCCAGCTGGTAGCTGTCGTCGTGTCCCCAGTACTCGGCGATCCGGTCGCCGTCGATCCGGATGATGTCCACTCCGCAGGCCGTCCCGTCGACCCGCCGATGTGCACCGATGGGACCGTCGCCTCCGTCGTCGGTACGGGTCCAACGGCCGGCGATCAGGTCGGGCCCGATGATGGGGCCGACCCCGACGGTCAGCCGCGCGTCCGGATGGCGGTCGTGTCGCGCCGACAGCCAGCCGACGAGTGCCTGCCGCCCGTCGAGGTGTTCCGGGCCGTCAGCGGTTGCCGGCAGGTGGGCTGCCACCGTGGGGGCGAGGATCTCCTCGACGAGCGACAGGTCGCCGTTGCGCAGCGCCATCCAGTTCGCCCAGAGCATCGGCCGGAAGTCGACCGGGGCGAGGGCCGAGCTGTGGTTGGTGTTGATGGTCATCGCGAGAATTCCTCCCGTGGGCGGTGGTCCGACCCGGCTCACCGCTACGGCGGTGACTCGAGCCGATCTCGTCAGCACCATTCTCGTAGGTGGTCAGGACAGCATCCTGTCCGCTTTTCTCGACGAATCCGCACTTCCGGGCAGCCGGAGGCGGGTCGCCGGCAGGTCGAGTCCCGCCTGCCAGACCCGGTCGATCGACCTGCGCGGCGCGACCTCGTCGGTGACGGCCGCCTGACGCATCCGGTCCAGCCGGAATCCCCGCACCTCCTGCCGGAGCCGGCACCAGCCGACGAGATACCACAGGCGGCCGGCGCCGAGCAGCTCCACCGGCTCGATGAGCCGGGAGGACGCCGTTCCGTGCCGGTCCACGTACTCGATCGACAGCACCGTACGGCTCAGCACCGCGTCCCCGGCGGTCCGTAGCACCTGCCGGGCCGGCGCGGGCTCCGGCCCGGACGGGGTCAGCCGGATCCGGTCCGCGACCTCGCGTACCGCGTCCACATCAGACTGCGACATCACGGCGAGGATCTTGCAGAGCACCGAACGCGCCGCGTCGAGGAACGGGGTGTCGACCATCGTCTCCAGCGCGACGGCCGCGGCGATCGCCTCGCGCGGGGTGATGTTGACCGGCGGTAGCGTGTAGGTCCGGTCCAGCGCGTAGCCGCCGCCCCGCCCGAGCTCCGGATAGATGGGTACGCCGGACTCCTGCAGGGCACCGATGTCCCGCCGGATCGTGCGCGCGTCAACCTCGAAACGTTCGGCGAGCCAGCGCGCGCTGCGCGGTCTGGGTGCGACCGCACGCAACTCTTCCACCAGGGCGTAAAGCCGATCGGTACGGTTCACCTGCCGACTCTATCGATGGGGTACGACGTTTCCGCCGGCCCTTTCCACCGGCTGTGGCTACCGGACCGGCAGGTCCGGCCCGACCCCGCCGAGGTGGTGCCGCCGGTGCCAGCGCGTCCAGTCGCGATGATGTCCGGTCGCGCCGACGAGCGGACGGCGCTGGGGCTCGCAGTTCCTTCGCATCCGGTTTGAGCTGGCTGGAGGAGTTGCTGCTGCCGCGTACCCTGACGTCGCGCCTGGCCTCACTTCGAGACGCTGGAGTCGTCATGTCATTCACCGCTGCTGTTCGTTCGGTGCTCTCCCAGTATGTCGGGTTCGGCGGGCGGGCTCGCCGCGCCGAGTACTGGTGGTTCTTCCTCTTCTCGGTCCTCGTCGGCATCGTGACCTCGATCCTCGATTCCGTGCTGGGCACCGACTTCGAAGGGTCGAGTACGTCAGGTGGCCTTCTGAACCTGATCGCCAGCCTGGCGCTCTTCCTGCCGTCGCTGGCGGTCGCCGTGCGGCGCCTGCACGACACCGACCGTTCCGGCTGGTGGATTCTGATCGGCCTGATCCCGCTTGTCGGTGCGATTGTCCTGCTGGTGTTCTTCGTGCAGGACGGCACGTCCGGTCCGAACCGCTTCGGTCCCAGCCCGAAGTACGACCCCGTACCCGGCTGGGCCGCCTGACGATGATGCCCGCGTGTCGGTGGTAGTTGGTGGCGTCAGCGCGCGGAACAGTCCGGCCGCATGTTCCGTGCTTGAGCCTCCGTGCTCTGTACCGTACGGTCGCCGGCATGTTGGGCGTGCACTTCGCCATCACCACAGAGCAGGAGCACTCACTGCTTGCGGCTGACGGCGATAACGACACGGTGAGCGAGCTCCTCGATGAGATAGAGGAGTCGTGGAGCGATGGCCGGTTGAAGGTCGATACCGACAAGGCTTGGGACGCCATCCATCGCTGCCTGACCGACGGCACGCTGGGCCCGGACGCCGGCGAGTATCCGCTGTCCCACGTGGTCCTCGGCGGGCGGCATCTCCACGACGAGTACCACGTCGTATACGTCAGTGCCCGCGAGGTCCGGAGCGTGGCCGATGCCCTGCTGCCTGTGGACCGAGCGTGGCTTCGCGGCCGGTTCGATGCGATCGACGACACCGACTACGACGGCACACATGACGACGCAGATTTCGAGTACACCTGGGACAACTTCGTCGATCTCCAAGCGTTCTATGATCGAGCCGCTGCCGCAGGACGCGCGGTGCTCTTCACCGCGACCTGAGCCAGAGTCCGGTGCGCTCGTCTGCCACGCGGAGGGCGTTGACATTGACTATGTGTGGTCACGCACAGTGAGGTGTAACTACCTATCACGCCTCTGGCCCCAGTCCCGCCTCCGCTGATCGTGTCATTCTCCGTGCGGTGGTAGCCGCATACCTGGGCCGGTAGTGCGGTGACACGCGCCTACACACCCAGTCCGACCTGCGCGTCTACCTGACCTGGTGCACCAATCACGACTTGGAGCCGCCAGCTGCTGCGCACAGCGGACATCGATCACTGCGGGAACAAGAGCCTCAACTCCATGTATCGTCTCGATATATCGGTCCGATACTTGAAATGCAGTGCGCTAGGCGCACGGATAGGGGCAGACGATGGAACACGGCACCCGCGACGATCTCCTTGGCCGGCTGGCCGAGGAGATCGGGTCCGCCACGACCAACCACCCGCTACGGGTCGCCATCGACGGGCCGCCGGCCGCCGGCAAGACCACGCTGGCAGACGAACTCGAAGTCGTCCTCCACACGCAGGGTCGCGAAGTCATCCGCGCGACGATCGAGGGCTTTCTCTTCCCCCGGGCACAGCGCTATCGACGCGGCCAGTACTCGGCAGAGGGCTGCTACTTCGATGCCCACAACCGCGACGCCATGTGTCAGGTGCTGCTCGATCCGCTGGGCCCGGACGGAGACCGAAGGTTCCGGACAGCGGTCTACCACCGGGAAACGGACACCACACTGTCCCTCCCAGTCGCCACGGCCCCCGCGGACGCCGTGCTGCTCTTCGACGGCGTCTTCCTCCTACGTCCAGAGCTGATCAACCGATGGGACCTGAGCATCTTCATGTCCGTCACGTTCGATCGGACACTGGATCGCGCCCAGGCCCGAGGCACGGCACTCGCCGGACTCGCCGCCGACACAACCGAGATCGAGCGGTCCTGGCGCAACCGCTACATCCCCTCCCAGCAGCTCTACTTCACGCAGGCCCGCCCGACCGACCACGCGGACATCATCGTGAACAACGACGAGCTCCAGCAGCCCGCCTGGGAAGTCAGACCGCACGGATCGGTACACAGGAATTGACCCGGATCATCCGTCGGCGATTACAAGGCCCAGGCGCCTGACAACCGGCATCCAGGAATGCCTCACCAAGCGCATCCCGTCACACTCGCTGATGGTGGACTACTCGCCGAGCCACGACAGGGACGTCGCTGGCCGTTCGTCCATGGACCCATCACGGACCCGCCACACGGCGGCCCCGCCGCGTTCGTCGGTGATCAGGAACAGTCCGACAGGGCGATCACCGTCATCGTCGACCGGCGGCATCCCGGCCAGCTCGGTGACCTGTTCACGAAGCCAGGGCAGCTCAGCTTCGCGGATGTCACCGCCGTAGAAGAGGTACAGCGTCCAGTTGAACGGCGCTGCCGGAAAGGCCCAGCCACCGGAGTAGAGATTGTGATGGTGCCGCCGGACGATCCCTTCAGCGGTGCTGCGCTGTTTGAAGTCGAGCTGCAGCCAGCCGCGGGCCGACGCGTACATCCCCATGTCGCCCCACTGTAGGACTAGGTACCGCATCCTGATCTCCGCACCGGCCGGTACGCCGATCCGGCGCTCAGGACGGTCCCGCGCTGCCCACCAGACCGGGTGCGTCGGCCAGCCGCAGCACGATGCTCGCCAGCGCGGGCGTACGGGTGTCCCGGGGATCGCTGAGAATGTCCGCCCAGAACCGGGCGTCCCGCGCGGCGTCGGCGTTACCGACCTCGTCGTACGCCCGGGCCAGCATGGCGAGGGTCGCCGCCCGCGCCGACGGCATGCTCATCTCCTCGAAGGTCCCGGCGCAGCGGCGCAGTACCTCGACGGCGGCCTCGGCCCGCCCCTCGCCGATCCAACTGACCGCGAGGTCCCGGGCCAGTCCGGTGGCCCACGGCCGGTCGCCCAACTGCACCGCCAGGTCGTGGCTCTGCTGGAGCCGGTGCACCGCCTCCGCCCGCCGGCCCAGGCAGACCGCTGCCGAGGCGAGATGACGCAGCGCCGCCAACAGCACGTACCGGTCGCCCACGGTCCGGAGCAGGTCCACCGCCCGCTCGGCGGCGGCGTACGCCAGCGACGGCTCGCCGCGCAGCAACCGGGTCACCGCGAGCGCGTTCAGGCACCGCGCCGTGACGATCTCCGCAGCGCCCAGTTCACCGGCCTCCTCCACCGCCGCCCGGTCCACCTCCAGGGCCTCGTCGAGCCGACCCAGCCCCCGGTAGGCGGCGGAGAGGACCGGGGCGGCCAGCAGGGCACCCAGCGGATCCCCCTCGGCCCGGAACAACTCGACCGCCCGTCCGGCCGTCCGCGCGGCGTCCTCGGCCTGGTTCTGATAGTCGTGCAGCACCGCCTGGTCACTGAGCAGGCAGGCCAGGCCGTGCCGGTCGTCGAGCCGCTCGAACCGGGCCCGTCCGCTGCTCAACCGCTCGGCCGCGCCGAGCAGGTCGCCCCGGGCCAGCCGCAGCACCCCGGTGACGAACTCGGTACGCGCGACCGTCCGATCGTCGCCGCACCGCTCGGCCGCCTGTCGGGCCAGCCGCTGCACGACCTGCAACTTCGTCCAGTGGCCGTGCACCCAGAGGAAGGGCGCGAGCCGCCTGGCGAGCACGATCGCCTCCCGGTCGGCGGCACCGTCCCACGCCTGGCCGAGCAGACCGAGCAGGAAGTCGAGTTCGGCCGTGAGCCAGCCGACCGGATCGACGGCGATCCGCTCGGTGACGTTCTGGCGGGACCGGACCGGCTCCGGCGGTTCCTCCAGCCGGGCCCAGGTCAGGGTCCGGGGCAACCCACGGGCGGCGATTCCCGCGAGGGCGATGGCCGCCGCCAGCACGCGACGCCGGGCCCGCGACCGCCGCCCGTCCCCCACACCGTCCCGGGTCGCCGACCGGTCCCCCACAGCCGAAGCCGACCGGTTCTCAGCAGCCGAAGCCGGCCGGTCTCCCGCGGCCGAAGCCGACCCGTCCCCCACAGCCGAAGCCTGCCGGTGCGACCCGTCCGTGCCGGCGAGTTCCTCGGCGTAGACGCGCAGCAGATCGTGCAGGCGGTAACGCGGCTCGGCGCCGGGCACCGAACGGTCCACCTCCAGCAGGCTGGCCTCTACCAGTTCGTCGAGGACCCGGTCGACGTCGGCGTGGTCGAGCAGTTCGGCGACCGCCCAGGACGCGAAGCTGACCGGCCCGAGCGAGCCGAGCAGGCCGAACGCCTCCCGGGTTGCCGGCGGGAGCGCCTGCACACTGAGCGCGAGGCTGGCCCGTACCTGCTGGTCACCGGCGGCCAGTTCGTCGAGGCGCTGCCGTTCGTCGTCGAGCCGGTCCGCCAGGATCGCCAACGGCCAGGATCGGGTGACGAGCCGAGTACCCGCAATCCGTACCGCGAGCGGAAGGTTGCCGCACGCAGCGGCGATCCGGGCCGCCTGGCCGGGCTCCTCCGCCACCCGGTCCGATCCGACGACGTGGGCCAGCAGCGCCCGCGCCTCCTCGTCGGTGAGAGGACCGATCGGCAGGTGCCGGGCGTCGATCAGGCCACTCAACCGGCGACGGCTCGTGGTCAGCACGGCGCTGCCCGGCGTACCCGGCAACAGGGGCCGGACCTGCGCGGCGGTCGCGGCGTCGTCCAGCACGACGAGCACCCGCCGGTCGGCGAGCCGGGCCCGGTAGGCCGCGGCGAGGGCGGAGAGGTTCTGCGGCAGGGCCGATCCGGGTACGCCCAACACCCGCAGCAGGTCGGCCAGGACGGCGGCGGGATCCCGGGGCGCGGCCGAGGCGCCGGTGAGGTTGACGAAAAGCTGCCCGTCCGGGAACCGGGCCCGGAGCCGGTGCGCCGTCACCACCGCCAGGGCGCTCTTGCCCACCCCGGGCTGACCCGACACCGCCACCACCGGTACGCCGCCGGCATCCGCCCGCAGCAGTTCCTCGATCCGGTGCAGGCTGCCGGTACGGCCGACGAACCCCGACAGTGCCGGAGGCAGCTGGCAGACCGGAAACGGTGACCGGGCGACCGCCCCGGACCGGTTCGGGCGGGAGATGGAGGGCTCCTCGCCGCGCAGGACCGCCTGGTGCAGCCCGCGAAGCTGCGCGCCCGGCTCGATACCCAGCTCCGTCACCAGCGTCTCGCGGGCGTGCTGATAGGCCGCCAGCGCCTCGGCCCGGCGACCGGCCCGGCACAGCGCGACCATCAACTGCCCGTGCGGCCTCTCCCGCAGCGGCTGTTCGGTCACCAGCCGGTGCAACTCGGCGAGCACCGGAGCGAGGTCGGCGTCGGCGGCGAGGTCGGCGTCCACACAGTCCTCCTGTGCACCGACCCGCTCCAGCTCCCAGCGGGCGAGTTCGGGCTCCAGGGTCGGCACCGACAGATCGGCCAACGGCCGTCCCCGCCACTGCCGGAGCCCGCGCCGGAACCGCTCCGCCGCGGTGACCGGATCGCCCGCCGCTAATGCCGCCCGCCCGATGGCGACCTCGCGCCGGAACACCAGCACGTCGACGTCGTCGGTGTCGACCCGGAGCAGATAGCCGTCGCTGCGGTGTTCGATGACCACGCCCGGCAACCGGTCCCGCAACCGGGAAACGTACGTCTGGAGGTTCGACGCGTACGAGGCCGGTGGTCGGTCCGTCCACAATGCTTCCACGAGGCGGTCGACCGTCACCACCTCTCCGGCGCCGACCAGCAGAACGCCGAGCACCGTCCGCTGGTGCCGACTGCGCAACACCAGTTCGGCGCCGGTGTCCGCGCAGACCCGCAGTGGTCCGAGAACCCCGAACTTCACTCGCCGTCTCCCCGCACCGCCGTCGGCAAATCACGGACATGGAACCGTACTACGGGCCCGAACAGGGATCCGACCCGTCGGAGCCGGGCGGCTGGCGTACCCGTGTGGTGACTGTGTGGCGGGCCTGCCCAAGCTGCTAGAGGCCCACACGGGGGACGGGTCGGCCGACGGGGGCGGAACCGAACAACGGGGAGGCGGGACCGCCCTCGCGGCGGCCCCGGCCGGTTGGGTTGGGCGGCCCGTCGGGGGGCGGGCCGCCAGGTCAACGGGGGGCGTGGTGACCGACCGGGCGCAGGCCCGGGCGGCACCGCGCGGCCCCACTCTCCGCAGCCGCCGCAGCCCGGATCCCTCAACGGTTCCGGCCCGGATCTGGCAACGGCTGCGGCCCGGATCTGACCACGATCGCGCCCCGGATTTTCCCGCCGTTTTGGCCCGGGTTCCTTAGCCGTCTACGAAGCGATTCTTAAGACTCGGCTAAGCGGGCCGCTCAGACTGGTATCCCGCGCGGTAAACCTGTACACCTTGTCCGTGACTCGTCGTCGGGATGTCGATACGGCGGAGCCGCTCACCGAGTGGGTGACGGGTCTGCTGCCAAAGGTGTCGTCCGAAGATCCCTACGACCGGCCGGCGGGGGGACGGAGCCGCGACCCCGAATTCGAGCCGTACCCATCGCCCGAACCACCCCGCCCGGGTGGCGGGTGGTCGACGACGGAGCGGAGCCGCGAGCCGCGTTCGTACGCCCAGGACGCCCCGGACCACCGTCCCGGGCCCGGCGGTGGCCTGGATGCCCGCCACCGGGAGACCGCGGAGGTGGAGCCGTACGACCGCAGTGGTCGGCTCTTCTTCCACATCGTCTTCTGGTCGGCGCTGGCCACCAGTGTCGAGCTGTGGTGGCTGAACACGCCGTCCGAGTCGATCAGAACCACCGCCGACATCCTGATCGCCGGTGGCCGGCTCACCGGCATGGTCGGCGGCTTCCTGCTGCTCGCCCAGGTGCTGCTGATGAGCCGGGTACGCTGGCTGGAACGCTGGATCGGGGCGCACTCGCTGCTCATCTGGCACCGGGAACTCGGCGCCTTCCTGCTCCTGGCCATCCTCGCCCACGCCGGACTGATCGCCGTCGGCTACAGCAAGCTCACCAACGAGCCGGTGGTGGCCGGCACCTGGCGGCTGCTGAACACGTACGAGGACATGCTCAGCGCGACGTTGGCCACCGGCATCCTGATCGGGATCGCGCTGCTCGCCATCCGGGCGATCCGCCGGATGATGAACTACGAGCTCTGGTACTACCTGCACCTGAGCACCTACCTCGTGCTGCTGTTCGGCTACGGCCACCAGTTCGCCGCCGGGCAGGAGCTGTCCAAGCCCGGCTTCGGCCGGTACTTCTGGGCCGGCCTGTACTTCTTCGTCATCGGGTGCGTCCTCTGGGGACGGATCATCTCGCCGATCGCCTTCAACATGCGGCACCGGCTGCGGGTCGAGGACGTCGTCCCGGAGGCACCGGACATGGTGTCGATCTACATCTCCGGAAATCGGCTCGACGAGCTCGACGCCCGGGCGGGGCAGTACTTCCGCTGGCGGTTCCTGACCAAGGGCGGCTGGTGGCAGGCGCACCCGTTCTCGCTCTCGGCGGCCCCGAACGAGCAGTGGCTGCGGTTGACCGTCAAGGTGGTCGGCGACCACACCGAGTCCCTCCAGTACCTGGAGCCCGGCACCCGGATCTTCGCCGAGGGGCCGTCCGGGGTGTTCACCGCCGACCGTGCGATCCGGCCCAGGGCCCTGCTCATCGCCGGTGGCAGTGGCATCGCGCCGATCCGGGCCCTGCTGGAGGACCTGCCCGAGCACACCGTGGTGATCTACCGGTCCCGCAGCGAGGACGAGCTGCTGTTCCGGGACGAGCTGGACTGGCTGGCCCGGGCCCGCAACGCCCAGGTCTGGTACGTCATCGGTTCCCGGGAGGACCCGGCACCCCGGCACCTCTTCACCGCCAAGGGCATGCGGGAACTCGTCCCGGACGTACGTCGGCGGGACATCTACCTCTGTGGACCTCCCGGCCTGGTGGACGTGTCGATGCGTACCATGCGCAAGCTCCGGGTCCCGCGTCGACAGATGCATCTCGACCCGTTCGAATTCTGATCCTTCCGCCCCACCCCCTACGGAGGTAGATCCCGTGCGTCGCGCCGCGTTCGCCGTACTCGGTACCGCCATCGGCACCGTCCTGCTGATCGGTGCCAAGCTCGGCACCCCGACCTCAGGTGCCGACACCCAGGTCGCGCTGGAGGAGACCGCCGACGAGACCGCCGCCACCCCCACGGCGACCGCCAAGGCCCCGGCCGGCAAGAAGACCACCCCGCCGCCCGCGAAGAAGCCGCCGGCGAGTGGACTGGTCGACGGCACCTTCGCCGGAGCCAACGCCAAGTACGACTACGGCACCATCAAGGTCACCATCACCGTCAAGGCCGGCAAGGTGTCGGACGTCGACGCCAGCTACCCGGACGAGGACCCGACCAGCGCCGGGATCAACGAGAACGCGATTCCGAAGCTGCGCCAGCAGGTGCTCGCCGCGCAGAGCGCCGCCAAGATAACCACGGTCTCCGGGGCCAGCCTGACCAGTGCCGCGTACAAGGCGTCGTTGCAGTCGGCGCTCGACAAGGCGAAGGCCTGAGCCGATGGGTGCCGCAGGGCTGCGCCGGGTCGAGCAGATCATGGGTACGCCGATCAGTGTGCAGCTCACCGACCCACTTCCGGCACGCCGGCTGGAGGAGTTGGCCGAGCAGACCTTCGACTGGTTCCGCGAGGTGGACCAGCGGTTCAGCACCTACAAGGAGGACAGCGAGGTCAACCGGTTCGACCGGGGTGAACTCGCCCTCGCGGACGGCTCCGCCGACCTGCGGCTGGTCGTCGAGGCCTGTGCGGACCTGTGGCGGGACACCGACGGCTACTTCGACGCGTACGCGACCGGGCGGTTCGATCCGTCCGGTTTCGTGAAGGGCTGGTCGGTGCAGGTGGCCTCGGACCGGCTGCTCGCCGCCGGCTGTCGCTCGCACTGGATCAACGCTGGTGGGGACATCCGGGCCCATGGCGGCCCCCGTCCCGGTGAGCCGTGGCGGATCGGGGTCCGGCACCCGTGGCAGCCGGACAAGGTCTGCTGGGTGCTGGGCAGCACCGACTTCGCGATCGCGACCTCCGGCACCTACGAGCGGGGATTCCACGTCATCGACCCGTACCGGGGCGAGCCGGCCACCGGGCTGACCTCGGTGACCGTGGTCGGCAAGGATCTCGGCCGGGCCGACGCGTACGCCACCGCCGGGGTGGCGATGGGGCGGTCGGGGCTGCGTTGGCTGGCCGAACTGCCCGGCTACGAGGTCGGCATCGTCACCTCCGACGAGCTGAGTTACCGCTCGGACGGCTTTCCGGTGCTGCCGGGCGAACCGGCGGGACCGGCACCGCTGCCGGGCCGGTCCGACCTGGCGGACCAGCCCGTACCGAGGATCGGGTAGCGCCCTCAGGCGTGGCCGGTGACGCCGTCGGCCGCCAATGGGGAGCCGTCCAGCCGCGGGTCGCCGAGGAAGCGTGACCAGCGACCGCCGCCGAGCAGGCCGCCCTCCCGGGCGAACTGCGGCACCGTGGTCAGCAACCCCTCGGTGCCGTACAGCGCCGCCGCCAGCCCCGGTTCCAGCGTCCGCTCGCCGGTGGGAAACGGATGCTGGCGGTGGGCGGCGCGGAGCAGCCGGGCACCGCTCACGGTCCGGCGGGGCAGGAACCAGCTGGCGATTCCACCGAACGCCAGCACCATGACCAGTCCGGTGCCGACGCCGACCAGGTCACCGGCGACCAGCCGGGTGACCAGCATCGGCGGCACCAGCACCAGCATCGCCGGCAGCAGGAACCGGTGCCAGGCCGGGCGGAGCAGGCCGAGCCCGATCAGGCCCTCGCGCTGCTCGGCCAGGGCCCGCCGGACCCGGTGCTGGTTGGCCACCTCGCGCGGTGCCATCGAGCCGTAGAGCGCGCCGAACAGCGCACGTTCCAGCGGCTCGACGCCGGCCGGCAGGACGCCGGTCCGCCGGAGCCCACCGGGGCGGTCGGCCACCACCAGACCCCGGACGTGCAGCTTGACCAGCGCGGTCCGGACGGCGGCCCACGCGCCACCGCTCAGGTAGCCGAGGTCCGTCGTGCTGGCGTCCGATGGATCCGTCATACCTTCCAGTATGGAACCCCCGCGCACCTGGTTTGTCGGCTACCTCGCCGGACCGCCGGGCAGGTGGGCGCCGAACCACTCCGCCGCCTCCCGGGCCACCTGTTCCAGGGTGCCGGCCTCGGCGAACAGATGGGTGGCACCGGGTACGACCCGCAGCTCCGCGGGGCTGTCCAGCGCGGCGAGCGCCTGCTCGTTGAGTCGGAGCACCTCGTCGTCGAGCCCGCCGACCAGCAGCAGTGTGCTGGCCCGTACCCGGGTCAGGTCCGGACCGGCCAGGTCCGGGCGTCCGCCCCGGGAGACGACCGCGTGCACCTGATCCGGTCGGGACGCGGCGGCGGCCAGCGCGGCGGCGGCGCCGGTACTGGCACCGAAGAGTCCGATCGGCAGCGGCCCGGCCGGGGCGCCGCTGCCCAACCAGTCGACGATGCCCACGAGCCGGCCGGTGAGCAGGCCGATGTCAAACCGCAGCTCGCCGGTCCGGTCGTCGACCGCCTCCTCGTCCCGGGTCAGCAGGTCCACCAGCAGGGTGGCCAGGGACGCCCGGCCCAGCGCGTCGGCGACCAGCCGGTTGCGGGGGCTGTGCCGGGAGCTTCCGCTGCCGTGCGCGAACAGTACGATCCCGCGCGCGCCGGCCGGGACAACCAGGTCACCGGTCAGCTCGACGCCCCCGGTCGGGATCGTGGTCTCGGTCGTCCGGGTGTCCATCCGGCTGCCTCCCCTGCCTGTCGCGGGCCGGACGCTCCCTGCGGCGGTACGCCGGGACCGGCCTCCGGTGTCGGCCTACCCTGCGGCGGCGGGGTCAACCCCGCGACGTGCCGTGCTCGGCCCGCGCCGGGGCCGCCGGCCGTCGGGTTTGCCGGGATGGACCCGGGGAAGGCCGCTACTACGCCCGACCAGCCACCGGATGGACGATGTGCCAGCCGGCAGACGAAGGTGAGGGATGTTATGGGCCGCCAGAAATCCGGCAAGTCGAAGTCTTCCCAGACCAGCGCCACTGAGGTCGGGGAGCGGACGCCCGATCTGAGCGAGTGGACGGACGAGGCGGCCAAGGCGAGGACGATCGACGACCCGCGCCGGATGCCGCCGCGCGACTCGACCGGACTGCCCTCCAGCGGCGACCGGTACACCGAGGACCCGCGCGACCGTTAGCTGGAATTTCCAACCCGATCGGCGCGACTTCCACCGCAATGGGGTGGTTAGTCCGGTAGGCTGACCCCGGTTTCGCCCGGTGGCGTCCCCTCCGTGCCGGCGCGACCGCCGCCGAATCACCCTCGGGTGAGCCGGGGACCCAGGTAGGTGGGGTGAGTCCGCGACCGCGGTAGGGACTTGTTCCGTCCCGAACCCGTCAGCTAACTCGGTAGGCGGCCGACGGAGGGACATGCATGACGGGATCCAGACGTCGGCGGTTACCGCTGGTCCTGGCACTGCTCGCGGTGGTCGGTGCGCTCGCCGGACCGGGAGGCCGACCCGGCGCGGCGGCCCTGGACCCCGCCGCCCTCGGTGACGAGGGCGGCACCCCGCTGCTCCGCGACGTGCTCGGGTCCACCGGACGGGGCTACGTGCAGGCCAGTAACGCACTGGCCAACGCCAAGGCCCGGCAGGCGAAGCTGGCCGCCGAACTCGTCCGCGTCGAGACCCGGATAGCCGAACTGCGGCCGCAGATCGAGCTGGTCGCCCGCAACGCGTACCAGACCGGTCGGATCGGCCCGGTGCTGGCGCTGCTGCACGCCGGATCGGCCGACGAGTTCCTGGAGCGCGCCCGGGGGCTGGAGACCGTCGCCCGGCGGGACAACGACACGCTGCGCCGGCTGGGCCAGGCCCGGGACCGGGCCGCCCGGGCGAAACTGGCGCTCGACGCCGAGGTCGTCGAGGAACGCAAGCAGCTCACCATCATGCTCCGGCAGAAGCAGGCGGCCGAGCGGGCGCTGGCCCTGGTCGGCGGCGCCTCGACCGGCGGCTTCGTCGTCGCCAGCTCACCGGTCGCCCGGTCGGCGCCGCGCAACGGAGACGGCTCCTGGCCGCCGCAGTCCTGCAACCGGCCCGATCCGACCACCCCGGGCTGCGTCAGCCCACGGACGCTGCACGCGTTCAACGAGGCCCGCCGAGCCGGCTTCACCCGGTTCACCTCGTGCTACCGCTCTGGTGGGCCGTACGAGCACCCCAAGGGTCGGGCCTGCGACTTCTCCGCCCAGGCCGGCGGGTTCGGCGGGAACGCCAAGGGACCCGACCGGACGTACGGCAACAACCTCGCCGCCTTCTTCGTCCGCAACGCCGACCGGCTGGGCGTGCTCTACGTCATCTGGTACCGGCAGATCTGGCTGCCGACGACCGGTTGGAAGTCGTACGGCGGTGCGCACGGCGACGCGTCCAGCGACCACACGAACCACGTACACCTGTCGCTGCTCTAGGGCGTTCTCGCCCTGGCCGGCGGTCCGGCCGGTCGGCCTACGGCTCGCGCTCCGGGGTCCGCCGCACGGGTGCCCGACCGGCCGGCTGCGCCGGTTGTGGTCCGGACGATTCGATCGGCGGCACCGGCCGGGTCACCGGATTGTCGCAGGTGACCCGCAGCAGCTCACCGTGGTGCAGCAGCTCCATGACGTCGTCGGGGTCACCGTCCCGCAGCACGTACGTCGCCGCGTCCGACCGCACGTCCACCCGCAGGTGCACGCCACGCCAGCGGAGCGAGAACTCCAACCGGTCGATCCGGCTCGGCAGTCGAGGGGTGAAGGAGAGGGTTTCGGTGTGGTCCCGCAGCCCGCCGAACCCGGCCACCAGGGCGATCCAGGCGCCGGCCAGCGAGGCGACGTGTACGCCGTCCCGGGTGTTCTGGTTCAGGTCGTGCAGGTCCATCAGGGCCGCCTCGCCCAGATAGTCGTGCGCCAGCTCCAGGTGCCCGACCTCGGCCGCCAGCACCGCCTGGGTGCACGCCGACAGCGACGAGTCGCGGACCGTACGCCGCTCGTAGTAGGCGAAGTTCGCCGCCTTCTCCTCGTCGGTGAACGCGTCCCCGCGCCAGTGCATCGCCAACACCAGGTCGGCCTGCTTGATCACCTGTTTCCGGTACAGGTCGAAGTACGGGTAGTTGAGCAGCAACGGGTACTGCTCCGGTGGCGTACCGGCGAAGTCCCACTCCTGGAACCGGGTGAACCCCTCCACCTGCGGATGCACCCCGAGCTCCGGGTCGTACGGGACGTGCATGTCGTTCGCGGCGTCCCGCCAGGCGGCGGTCTCCTCGTCGTCGACGCCCAACCGGTACGCCTGCTCGGCGTGCCGGGCGACGGCCTCGGCGGCGGCCAGCAGGTTCCGCTGGGCCATCAGGTTGGTGTAGACGTTGTCGTTCTTCACGGCGGTGTACTCGTCCGGACCGGTCACCCCGTCCAGGTGGAACTTGCCGTGCCGGTCGTGGTGGCCGAGCGAGCGCCAGAGCCGGGCGGTCTCCACCAGCAGTTCGAGCCCGGCCTCCCGCTCGAACTGCTCGTCCCCGGTGGCCTGCACGTACCGGCGTACCGCGTCGGCGATGTCGGCCGCGATGTGGAAACCCGCCGTGCCGGCCGGCCAGTACGCGGAGGTCTCCTGGCCCCGGATGGTCCGCCAGGGGAAGGCGGCGCCCTGTAGCCCGAGCGTCCGGGCCCGCTCCTGGGCCAGGTGCAGCGTGGAGTGCCGCCAGCGCAGCGCCGAGGCGACCGCCGACGGCAGGGTGTACGTCAGCACCGGCAGCACGAAGGTCTCGGTGTCCCAGAACGCGTGGCCGTCGTAGCCCGGTCCGGTCAGGCCCTTGGCGGCGATCGGTCGCAGCTCAGCCCGGGCGCCGGCCTGGAGCACGTGGAAGAGCCCGAACCGGACCGCCTGCTGCACCTCCGGGTCGCCCTCCACCTGCACGTCGGAGTCGTTCCAGAAGGTGTCGAGGTAGCCGCGTTGCTCGGCGCAGAGCCCGTCCCAGCCGGAGAACCGGGCGCCGGCCAGCGCCGCGGCGACCTGATCGCGCAGCCCCGGCCGGGACCGCCGGCTCGACCAGCCGTACGCGACGTACTTGACCACCCGCAGCCGCTCGCCCGGCTTGAGTACGCAGGTGACGGTGGTCCGGGCCCAGTCCTCGTACGCCTCGTTGCCCACCACCTTGCGCTCCGGCCCGTGCACCTCGTGGCTCATCGAGACGGCCAGCCGCAGCCCGCTCGCCTTGGTGCGGTGGACCAGCAGGGCACCGTCGCTGTTCACCAGGCGTTCCTCGGCCTGCAACGGCGACTCCAGTACCGCCGCCACCCGGGGATCGCGGCTCTGCGTCGGCAGTTGCTCGTTGGCGACCAGTTCCGACTGCACGATCAGCCGCATCGGACCGTCGACCGGCTCCACCCGGTACTCGATCGCCGCTATCGAGCGCTGGGTGAACGACACCAGCCGGGTGCTGCAGATCCGCACCGTACGACCGGCCGGCGAGCGCCACTCGACCGACCGTTGCAGGGTGCCGGCCCGCAGGTCGAGCACCCGCTCGTGGTGCAGCAGTTCGCCGTACCGGACGTCGAACGGTTCGTCGTCGACGAGCAGCCGGATCGGCTTGCCGTTGGTGACGTTGACCAGCGTCTGACCGGACTCGGGGAAGCCGTACCCGGCCTCGGCGTACGGCAGCGGGCGCAGCTCGTAGAAGGAGTTCAGGTAGGTCCCGGGCAGGCCGTGCGGCTCGCCCTCGTCCAGGTTGCCGCGCAGCCCGATGTGTCCGTTGGAGAGTGCGAACACCGACTCGGACTGGGCCAGCACGTCCAGGTCGAGCCGGGTCTCCCGGACGTGCCACGGCTCGACCGGATACGCCCGTTCCCGGATCATCTGTTTCCGCCTTCGGTCCGTGGCCCGGGCAGCAGCTCGGACAGGTCCTGGACCACCACGTCGGCCCCGTGTTCGCGCAGCGCGTCGGCCTGGCCGACCCGGTCCACCCCGACCACGAAGCCGAACTTCCCGGCCCGACCCGCCTCGACCCCGGCCAGCGCGTCCTCGAACACCGCCGCCTGCTCGGGGCGTACCCCGAGTTGTTCGGCGGCGGCCAGGAAGGTGTCCGGGTGGGGCTTGCCGCGCAACGACCGTTCCCGGGCCACCACACCGTCCACCCGGACCTCCACCATCGGCGCGAACCCGGCCGCCGCGATCACGTCACCGGCGTTGGCGCTGGCCGAGACGACCGCCCGGCGCAGTCCGGCCGCCGCCGCCGCGTGCAGGTAGTCCACCGATCCCTGGTACGCCTGCACGCCGTCCCGCCGGATCACCTGGAGCAGCAGCACGTTCTTCCGGTTGCCCACCCCGTGGACCGTCTCGGCGGTCGGCGGGTCGTCGGGTTGCCCCTCGGGCAGGACGATCTGCCGGGAGGCGAGGAAGGTGCGTACGCCATCGGCACGGGGCCGACCATCGACGTACCGGTTGTAGTCGTCCCCCGGGTCGTACGCCCGGAACGGCTCGCCGGTCTCCGCCGCGCGCCGCCGGAGGAAGTCGTCGAACGTCTCCGCCCAGGCCGCGTTGTGCACCCGGGCGGTCTGGGTCAGCACACCGTCCAGGTCGAACAGGCAGGCGGTCACCTGCGCGGGTAGCCCCAACACGCCTAACAACCTATCCGCACCGCCACCAACCGGCACGGTTAAGCCCCCGGGCCACGCCGGAGCGGAAAGGAAGGGCCCCTTCCTATCGTTTTCTGTAGAAGAAGGGCCCCTTCCTAACACCCCTGCCTAGCCGTGCCCGCTGTGGGCGGGCGGGCGGCCCGGCGACTGGCCCGGTTCGACCACGACGAACTGGCCCATCATTCCCTGGTCCTCGTGGTAGAGCAGGTGACAGTGGAACATGTACGGGATGTTCGGGTCGGCGTAGTCGGCGAACCGGGCGATGATCCGGATCGGGCGGTTCGCCGTCACCAGCACGGTGTCCTTCCAGCCCCGCAGCTCGGGCGGCGGCTCCCGGCCGTCCACCGAGAGCACCTGGAACTGCACGTCGTGTACGTGCAGGTTGTGCGGCGTACCGTCCTGTTTGGCGATTTCCCAGATCTCGGTGGTGTCCCGGGTGACCGCGAAGTCGATCCGCCCCGGGTCCATCGCCCGGCCGTTGATCTTCCGGTCCGAGAGTTGGAACCGGCGGGTGGTGGCCGCCGTCGCCGGGTCCAGCCGGTCGATCGGGACGAGCCGGGCCGGCACCTCGGGCGTCGGCGCGAGCTCACCGGCGGCGCGCAGTTCCAGCACGTCGAAGGAGTCGTCTCCGCCGCTGAACCTGCTGCTGAAGAAGTCGACGCCCGCGTTCGGCGGGTAGCTGCGCAGCACGACCCGCTCGGCCGGCCGCATCGTCACCACGATTTCGGCCCGCTCGCCTGGGGAGAGCCGGATCCGGCCGGTCTGGTGCGGGCTGGCGAGCAGCCCGCCGTCGGTGCCGATCAGGGCGAAGCCACGGCCGTCGGCGAACCCGAAGTCGTACGACCTGGCGTTGGAGCCGTTGAGCAGCCGCAGCCGGACCCGTTCCGTGCTGACGTCGAGGTACGGCCCGACGGTGCCGTTGACCAGCAGCGTGTCGCCGAGGATGCCGACCCCGCCGAGCAGGCTCCGGCCGTCGTCGAACTGCCCGTCGGAGTCGAACCGGCGGTCCTGCACGATCACCGGGATGTCGTCGACGCCGTACCGCCGGGGTAGCGCCAGCGCCGCCGACGGCTCGTCGTCCAGGATGAACATCCCGGCCAGTCCCCGGTAGACGTGCTGCTCGGTCTCGCCGTGCGGGTGCGGGTGGTACCAGAGGGTGGCGGCGGGTTGGTCGACGGTCCAGTGCGGCGACCAGGTCGCGCCCGGCCGGACCATCTGGTGCGGCCCGCCGTCCATCACCGCCGGCAGGTGCATGCCGTGCCAGTGCACGCTGGTCGGACGGTCCAGTCCGTTGACGACGTTCACCAGTACCTTCTCGCCGCGCTTCGCCCGCAGCGTCGGGCCCAGGTAGTCGCCGTTGTAGCCCCAGGTACGGGTCTGGCCGCCCTGGCCGAGGTCGCGCCCGCCGGTCTGCGCGCGCAGGTCGAACACCCGCCGGCCCTGGGCGTCGATCCTGGACTCGGCCAGTGGCGGTACGGCCAGTCGGTGGACGAAGTCGACCTTCCCGGTGGTGTCGACGACGGTGCCGGTCCACGCCCAGGTGCCCAGCGCGACGCCACCGCCGCAGAGCAGCAGTACCCCGGAGAGCACTCCGACCAGCACTCTCGTCCAACGCCGCGATCCCTCGCCGGCCATTTCCGACACCTCCCGATAGCTCCGACAGCTACATGTAGCGTGCCTTCATATCGGGGCGGCGTCCATGCCGGACGGCGGAACTCAGGGACGGCTCAGGGGGACCCGTACCCGGGGCCCAGGGTCGCCCCCCGGCAGCGACCGGCGCACAGATCGGCCGGGCCAGCCACCGCGTGGGCGGACGACCCGGCGCGGCGGTCTGCCGACGGCGGCGGGAAGGGAGCTGACCCGGCGCGGCGGCCCACCGGCGACAGCGGGACGGCGGCGACAGCGGGACGGCGGACGACCGCGAGACGGGCGAGGAACTACCGGCGCTTCAGCGTCCAGAGCACCGTCATCTCGGTGGTCACCTCGCCGTCCTCGGTGCCGATCTCGACCGACACCGGGAACTCCGGCCGGGTCCCGGCCTCGAACTCGGCGATCACCTCGGCGGCCGGGCGACCCAGCCGGGCGGTCGCCCGCACCGCGCCCATCGCCAGTCGCCGGTAACGGATCTCGGCCTGCGCCGCCAGCGGCACGGCGCGGTCGAAGAGCTGGCCGAACGTGCCGAGTACGACCGCACCGGAGGCGGTCTCGCCGAGCGTGAACAACGCGCCGGCGTGCGGACCGCCGACATGGTTGTGGGCCGGTGGCGAGTCGGGCAGCCGGACGACGGCGCGTACCCCACCGGTCTCGTCCGGGGTCACCTCGACGAGTTCGAAGCCGAGGGTCCGGGCGAACGGTACCGAGCCGAGCAGGCCAGCGGCGATCTGCCGCGCGTCGGGAGACATGGCCGTACGCTACTCGCTGGTAACTTACCCCGGCAAGCCTCCACCGAACTGGGAGCTCACCCCGGCAAGCCCCGACCGAACTGGGAACTCACCCCGGCAAGCCCCGACCGCACCCGAGCGGGCTTCCCGGGGTGCGCAGCCGAGCCGGCGCACCGACCGGGTGGGTCAGCGCCATCCCACGTCGATCCGGTCGCCCCGCTCGTCGAAGAAGTGCACCGCGTCCATCCGTACCGAGACCGCCATCGGGTGGCCCGTGGTGACGGCCGGGTACGGGGCGAGCCGTACCGCCAGTTCGGCCGGTCGCCGATGGTGCCGCCCCGGATCGTTCAGAACACTGGTACGCCCACCCCGGTCCTCGGGTGCCGGTTGCCCCGAACCGCCGGTCGCCCGGCCGGTCAGCCGCTGCATCACCTGCCCCAGTCGACGGAGCCCCCGGCCCGCACCGGCGGACCGCTCCTCGGTCACCGGGCCGCCGAGATCGTCGACGACGATCGCGGTCGCACCGATGTCGAGGAACGCCAGGGACTCGTGTCCGTGATGCTCCAGATAGCGGATCCGCCCCTGGAGTACGTCCCCCGGGGTGTCCGGCGCCACCGGGGTCAACGCCTCCGCGCGCATCCCGAGCACGATCCGCTCACCGTGGTAGTGCGCCACCGCCCGCGCCCGGATGTCGTCCCAGGGCAGGTAGAGCGCCTGCTCTCCGAGGTTGAGCGTGACGTACCGGTCCAGGTGCACGTAGACCGTGGCCTCCAGCAGGTTCATCCTGGGACTGCCGAGGAACGCGGCGACGTACAGGGTCGCCGGTCGGCCGTATACCTGGGTCGGCGTGCCGACGTCCTGGAGTACGCCCTTCCGCATGATCGCGACGCGGTCCGCCATGGTCAGCGCCTCGGCCTGGTCGTGGGTGACGTAGACCGTGCTCACCCCGAGTTCGCGGACCAGTCCGGAGATCTCGGCGCGCAGCTCCGCCCGCAGTCCGCTGTCCAGGTTGGACAATGGCTCGTCCATCAGGAAGAGCCCGGGGCGCCGGACGATCGCCCGGCCCATCGCGACCCGCTGCCGCTGACCGCCGGAGAGCTGGCTGGGCTTGCGCCCGAGTACGTCGCCGATGCCCAACGCGCTCGCCACGTCGGCCACCCGTTCGCCACGCGGTCCTTCCTCCACTCCCGACAATCGGAGCGGAAAGGCTATGTTCGCCCCGACGGACATGTGCGGATACAACGCGAAATCCTGGAACACCATCGCGATCCCGCGTTCGCGCGGCGGCAGGTCGTTGGCGAGTTCGCCATCGAGCAGCACGGCGCCACTGGTCGGATCCTCCAGCCCGGCGACCATCCGGAGCACGGTGGACTTTCCGCAGCCCGAGGGGCCGAGCAGCACCATGAACTCGCCGTCGTTGACGTCGAGACTCACCTTGTCGACCGCCACTGTCCCGTCCGGGAACACCTTCGTGACGTCTTTGAGCGCGACGGTGGTCACCGTCACCTCCCCGCAGCTTAATGGCCGGCCCCGGAATGACTGTGACTAGGATCATGGCCTAAGCCCATCGGGTAAACGTGCCATGTTCACGTTGTGACATGACGGTTACCAGACTCGGTGCGACAGGCGACGCGCCCTGTGCCAGGGCCGGCGGACCTCAGAGTAGTCGACAGTGACCGACCGTGCTGCCACCCCGACGCCGCGGGACGTCGTCGTCGGCACCGGGCGACGCCGGGAAGCCACCCCGGGGCGGCCGGGACGAATCCGCGCGGGTCAGCACGGGTCCGGCCGGGCCACGACCGGACGGCAGCGGACCGGCCGGACCGGCGGTGGCGAGATCCGGTGTGCTCTCCCGGACCGACGCGGTGCCGAACTCAGCGTGCCGGGGCAGGCCGGACCACTGCGCGCCGGCGTCCCGCAGGAAGTACTCCAGCCCCGGATCCCAGGTGTGTCCGGCCGACCGTCGCTGGTAGACGTAGCCGAGCGGATGGGTCCGGTAGATCAGTCCACCGGCCCGCCGGACCCGGTCGATCAGTCCCCGGTCGACCGATCGGGGCACCGGCCGCCAGCCGCCGACCTCCTCCAGGTCACCCCGGCCGATCAGCATCGTGCCGCCGGCGACGACCGGGGCGAAGCTCTCCGGCGCCCCCGCGTCCCGCCGGACCGTGGTGCCCAGGGTCTCCACGTAGACGAACTCGGCCGGCTTGCCGACCAGCGTCGCCCCGGAGTGGTGCCGGGCGAGCACCAGGTCCCAGACGTGCTCCGGTCCGTACGTGTCGTCATCGTCGAACTTGGTCACCAGGCTGCCCCGGGCCCGGGCGGTGGCCGCGCCGACCGCCTCGCCGAAACTCTGCCCGGCCGGCACCTCGACGATCTCCAGTTGTCGGGTGCAGCGCGCCAGCCGGGTACGCAGGTCGGCCGGCAGGCCCACGCCGTGCAGGCAGAGCACGATCTCCAGCTCGGGATAGCTCTGCGCCTCGATCGCGGCGACCGCGTCGAGGACGTACGCCAACCGACGGGTGACCAGCAGGGCGGAGACCGAGGGCAGCCGCCCGAAGCCCGGAAAGGCGTCCACCGTCAGCCGGGGCAGCGCGAACTCGCGGCCGTGCCGGCGCATCGCGGCACGACGCTGGCGTACCGCCCGTGCCTCCCAGTCCAGGTCCGCGTACCGGGCGGGCGCCGGACCGGGCCGGTCGGGCAGCGGCCCGGCGAGCAGTTCGACCAGCTCGTCGGCCAGGTGCGCGGCACAGGCCGGCGGCAGTTCCGGCGCGTGGACCAGTACGCCGGCCAGCACGAGGTGCAGCAGCAGCGCCGCCTCCGCCTCCGGGTACCGCCCCGGAATCGCCCGGCAGTCGAGCACGCCGATCCCGTCGAGTGCCGCCCGGACCTCCTCGGCCGGCCACCGCCGGTCCAGCCGGCCGCCACGGTCGAGCCCGTCCGGGCCGACGATCCGCCAACCCCGACCGTCCGGATCGGAGGGAAAGGTCAACTCCGCTCGGGGCGCGGCGGGACCGAAGGGTCCGTAACGACCGACGGGTACGGCGTGTTCGAGGTCCAGCAGCACCGACGTCCGGCCCACGCCGAACCCGTCGCCGACCGGGGACGCGGCACCGTACCGGTCGACGGTGCACACCTCCCGGTACGACGGACCGGTCGCGCCGCCCGCCGTACCCGGTGCGGCGTCGCCCGGCCGGAGCACGATGTCGTACGGGCGGATGTCGTCGCTGCCGGGCAGTTCACCGGCGATCGCGTCGAGGCGGGGGCCCGCGCCCAGCCACTCGGGGAAGACGTCCTGGGCGGTCACCTCGGGACCACCCGGCGTCGGCATCGGGCGTACCGGAAGAAGCAGCGGCAGGACGGCGACCAGCACCGAGCGGAGTGGGACGGACCACCTGACCTCGATCTCGACCACCACCCGGCCCCGGTCGTCCCGGGGTGTACGGACCCGCTGGGTGAGCAGGTGCGGCAGTGGACCCAACCGCCCGGACCAGCCGCGCTGGGGGATCTGCCACTCCTGCACCACGACGGTGACCCGGCGTACCCGGGCCAGCGAGACCGGATGGTCGAGCAGCCGTCGCAGCCGGTCCACCGAGCCGGCGGTGACGACCATCCGGCCGACGAAGACCTGGTGCCACGGCCCGACCGGTCCCCGGCGACGCCCGGCCCGCCCGGGACGGCTTCCCGGCGGTCCGGTCCGGGTTCCCCGCTCCGGCAGTCCCGGCGCGGTGCCGTCGTCCGGCAGCTCGGTCAGACCGGAGCCACCGTCGTCCGGCAACTCGGTCAGGCCGGAACCGAGCAGGGCGAGCGGCCACCGTCGGTGCCGCCGGTCAGCCGGATCACCGATCCGGACCCGCCAACGGAGGTACTTCTCCGGGCGTTCGCTGCCTGGCACGTCGATCCCTCCATCGACTGAGGACGAACCTCAGGCTACGTGTCGCAATCGCGAAGACACTTACCGTAGCCGCATCCCGTGGCGATTTCATCGGACATCGCACGCATGTCGCGTCGAATATCAGCACTGGGCGATCGGATGACTACACTGTGCCGCGTGTCCAGTCGCGCCCGGGCCACGGCGGCCCGTTCCCAGGTCCGGTTGTTCCGGAACGACTGGAGTCCACTGCGCCCGCCCGACCTGGACGACTGGCGACCGACCCGGTCGGTCTCGCTGGTCATTCCGGCCCACAACTGCCAACGCTCCCTCGACCTCACCCTGGCCGCGCTGCGCCACCAGACCTATCCGGCGGAGCTGTTCGAGGTGGTGGTGGTCGACGACGGCAGCGATCCACCCCTGACCCTGCCGGCCATCCGGCCGGAGAACTGCCGCGTCGTACGGATGGCCGACCACTCCGCCGGCTGGGGACGGTCCGCCGCACTGGACCTCGGGGCGCGCAACAGCGGCGGCGAGATCCTGCACTGGCTCGACGCGGACATGGTCGTCTTTCCCGAACACGTCGCGGCGCAGGCCCGCTGGCAGCACGTCAGCGACGAGGCGGTGACGCTGGGATACAAGCGCTTCACCGACGCCGACTGGCCCGATCCGGAGCAGGTCGCCCAGTGTTGCGCCGCCGGCACCGTCGACCGGCTCTTCCGGTTCGAGGAGACCGAGCCACACGAGTACGTCGAGCGGCTGATCGACGACACCGACCAGCTCCGGGCCGGGGACCATCTCAACTTCCGGGCGCACGTGGGTGCCACCGCCGCACTTCCCCGGTCGCTGTACGAGGAGACCGGCGGACTGAACCCCGAGTTGCGGCTCGGCGAGGACACCGAGTTCGGCTACCGGCTCGCCCAGGCGGGTGCCGTGTTCGTGCCCGAGCCCCGGGCCCGGAGCTGGCACCTGGGGCCGTCGCACATGATGACCAGGGGCGAGTCGCTGCGCCGGTACAACCGCCCGTTCCTGGCCGACCTGATGCCGCAGCCCCGTTATCTCCGGCCGGCCGCACACCGAGGCTGGGCCGTACCGCTGGTCGTCGCGGTGGTGCCGGCCGGCGGCCCGTACGAGTTGGTCCGGACGTGTGTCGACCGGTTGCTGGCCGGCGACCAGACCGACCTGCGGGTGTTGCTGGTGGCCGACTGGGCGGAGCTGTCCGACGACCGCCGTTCGGTGCTCGCCGATCCCCTGTTGGACCGCCGGCTCCTCGCCGCCACCTACCGGTCCGAGCCCCGGGTGCAACTGGCCGGACAGGCTCCGGAGACCGCGTTTCCGGCGCCGTACCTGCTGCAACTCGCCCCGCATCTCGGCGTCGACGCGGACAGCGTGCGGCGGCTGGTGGCGGTCGCCGACCAGTGGCAGGTCGGCCTGGTCCGGCTGCTGCCGCCCGGGGCGGTCTCGCCCGAGGACGGGATGTCGCTCTGGCGCACCTCGGCACTGTCCCGGGCCCGACGGGTCCGCCGACCCGGCGAGCAGCTCGACGAGGTGGTGGCCGAGGTGGCCGGCCGGCGCTGGGTCAGCGGGAACGACTTCGGCGTACTCGACCTGCGGCTGTTGCCGGAGAACCAGTGGGTGGCGCCGCGCCCCCGCCTGGTGGTCCGGCCCGCGAAGCGGTCCCGGCGGGCGGCGACGCTCGGGGTTGAGACGATCCCGGTCGGCGGGATCCGGTCCCTCGCCAACGCCACCCGGTTCGTCGCCGGCCGGTACGCCGGACTGGCCGCCGACCGGGTCCGCCAGCGGGTACGCCGACCGCCCCCGACCGCCGACTGAAGCACGGTCCACCGTCGTACACACGTTCTATCCACAGCCTGTGGATAGAACGTGTGTACGACCGATCGGGCTGGACAACCGTCAGCGGCCCTCGGCGGGGTCGGCGTCGAACAGCACGCTGAACCTCTCGGAGAGCAGGTTCCGGCCCTTGTACTCGGCGGCGAGTTCCGGACCGGCGATGCCGTCCATTCCCGGAAGCTGTCCGGCGCCGCCCTCCGGCCCGAGCGGCACCAGGATGACCGGCGGCATCGGCTGGTACTCGCCGACCTCGCCCTCGCCGGTGATCGTGGCCTTGATGTTGGCCGCCACGACCTCCGCCTGGGCCCCGGCCCGGCCGGCCATGTTGTAGTCCGCGTCGGAGACGTCGCCGATCGCGTAGACCCGGTCCTGGCCGACGATCCGCAACTGCCCGTCGACCCGCAGGTAGCCCTTCTCGTCCCGCACCTGTGCCATCGGGCCGTTCAGGTAGTCGCTGGCCGGGGCGACCCCGAAGCACCGGTACCAGACGTCGGCGGTCAACTCCTCGCCCGCCTCGGTCTGCACCGAGATCGGTGCCCGGGTGGCCGGCGCGGCGTCGGGCAGCGCCCGCAGCGGGCTGCCGAGCGCGAGTTCGACGCCAAGCTTGTCGAGCTGGCGACGCAGCTCGTCCCGGAGTTCCTGGTCGAACGGGCCGGGCAGGATGTCCGGGGAGACGTCCGCGATCGTCACGTGCTTGTCCGGATAGAACGACTTGATCTCACCGGCCAGCTCCAGGCCGGACGGGCCGGCGCCGATCAGCAGTACCCGCTCGGCGTCGAGCAGGACCGAGTGCGCCTCCCGGAACCGGGCCCGCGCGGTGTCGACGGTGATCTCGTCGACCTTCGCCGGGAACGGGTAGGACGAACCGGTGGCCAGGATCAGGTAGTCCGGCTCCAGCCGTACGCCGGAGGCCAGGGTGACCCGCCGACCGTCGACCGCCACCGCCCGGTCCCGTACGAAGCGCCCGTGCTTGAGCAGCCGGTCGTACGGCATGAAGATCCGGTCCAGCCACTCCGGCTCTACCAGCGCCCGCCAGGCCGCCACGTTGTGCGTGAACGCCTCGGTCGGGTCGACCAGGGTCACCTCGGCGACCTCGTCCAGGGCCTTGGCGGCGTTGATCCCGCCGTATCCGCCACCCACGACCACCACGCTGGGCCGGGGGTCAGTGTGCTCAGCCATGAAATCTCCTCGTACGGAAAGTAGAAGCGGTATCCGAATCAGTAGCGACACCTAACTTAGGAGTCGCACTGTCCAGGCTAGCAACTTCTAAAAGACTAGCGACATTCCCGTTGGTAGTATGGAGGGGTGGCGGCCAGGACGAGTGCGGAGACCCCCGAGGCCTGCGTACGCAGCGACGCCGCCCTGACCCGGGCCTTCACCGTGCTCGGCAAGCGCTGGACGGCGGTCGTACTCGGCAGCCTGAGCGCCGGGCCGGCCGGATTCCGCGAGCTGTCCCGTGCCGTCGGCCGGGTGAGTGACTCGGTGCTTTCCGACCGACTGTCGGAATTGACCTGTAACGGGCTGGTCGCCCGGACCGTCGACGAAGGGCCCCCCGTCACGGTCTCGTACCAACTGACCGACCGTGGGCTGGCGCTGATGCCGGCGCTTCACCAGATCTCGGTGTGGGCCGCCGAACACCTGCCCGCCGAGGAGGCCTGACCCCCGTCCAGCGTCAGCCGGGCTCGTCGAGCAGGGTCCGCCGGACCACCCGCTCCGCCGCCCGGCCGTCGTCCAGCGCACAGAACCGGTGCCGGAAACGCGCGCGGGCCCCGGACGCCTCGGCGCCGTCGACGGCGCCGCCGTCGAACAGGTCGAGCAACTCCGGCAGGCTCGTCGCCGCCACCCCGGGCCCCTCGGCGAGGACGTCCAGGTAGACCCCGCGCTCCCGGCGGTAGTCGTCCCAGTCCGGGGCGTAGATCACGATCGGCCGGTCCAGCGTGCCGTAGTCGAACATCGCCGACGAGTAGTCCGTGACCAGTACGTCGGCGGCCAGGTACAGATCCTCCACCGACGGATGACCGGTCACGTCCGTCACCCGGTCCCCGACGTCCGGCGAGCCCACTGAGGCCGGCGTCCCGGAAGCGCCACCGCCGGCGGCCACCGCACCGGGATCGAGGTAGTGGCCCCGGATCAGCAGTCGGCCGGCCGGCCCGAGGACGTCGAGCAGCGCACCGGGATCGAACGGCGGCCAGTAGCCGGGATGGTGCTCCCGATGGGTCGGCGCGTACAGCACCACCCGGTCGCCGGCTGCGATGCCGAGCCGGTCCCGGACGGCCCCGATCTCCTCGGGCCCGGCGTTCACCAGCCGGTCGTTGCGCGGATAACCGGCCTCCAGGGTCAGGTAGTCCGCCGGATAGGCACGCTCCCACCTCTGGGTGGAGAAGGTGTTCGCGGTGACGCTGTAGTCCCAGCGGTCGATCCGGCGCAGCAGTCCGGGAAAACTCAACCCGGCCGCACCGCGCGGATAGCGCTGCTGGTCCAGCCCCATCACCTTTACCGGGGTGCCGTGGTGGGTCTGCACGTGCACCGAGCCGCGCCGCTTCACCACGTAGTCGGGGAAGTTGACATTGTTGATCAACCAGTGCGCCCGGGCCAGCGCCCGGAAGTACGGCCGGCTCCCGGCCACCACGTACGGCACTCCGGGCGGCAGGCTCGACACCCGGTCCCGCCGTACCACCCACACGCCCCGGATCCCGGGGGCGAGTTCGCGCGCCTTGGCGTAGATCGCCGCCGGATTACAGGCGTAGCCCCGGTACCAGTACGACGCGTACAGGGCCAACGTCGGATCGAGCGGAGCCCGCAACTGGGCGTGGTAGTAGCCCCGCAGCAGCGCCGCCCGGGTCAGCCGGCGGGCCCGGGAGAGCACGGCCGGCAACTGGACGGGCCGGGACAGCGGCGCCGGCAGCGGCGGCCGGACGCCCCGGGAAGGTGGCACGGCCAGCCGGGCGGCCCGGACCAGCGGGCCCGGCAGCGGCCGACGGGCGAGTCGGCGGGCGCTGCCCCGGGACCGGTGCACAGCGCGGAGCAGGACGTACGCCCGCCAGTGGCCGCCGGCCACCAACCGGTGCTTCAGCCCCTCCACCCCGCCCGGCACCCGGTACCCGTCCGGCGGCAGCCAGCGGCGGTAATCCGCGGCCACCTGTTCGAAGAACGCCCTGCGCAGCTGCGGCGAGACCCGCCGTCCGTTGCCCAGCACGATCAGGTAGTGCCAGACCATCCGCTCGAAGATCATCGGCCGGAGGTCGTCGTACTCCGGCCCCCACCGCCGCATCAGATCGAACACCCGTCGCCAGTGCGGGAAGACCTCGAAGTGCCGGTCGTCCAGGGTCCGGGTGATCGCGCCCGAACGCCGCTGCCGGTAGTTGACGCAGACCACGTCCAGCACGCTGATCCGGCGCGCGGCGAGCAGCGCCGGATAGCTGAACGAGACGTCCTCGTACCAGCCGGGGCCGAAGCGCAGGCCGAGGTCGACCAGGAACCGGCGGTGCACCACCTTGTTCCACGCGGTGTGCAGCACCCCGATCACCTCGGGCCGGTCCCGCACCCCGAAGACGGCGTCGCCGGAGTCCCCGATCGTGTCGTCCAGGCCACTGCCGAGCGTCCGGTTGTTCCAGTACGCCCGCACATGGTCGACGACCAGCACCTCCGGCTCGACCCGGCGCAGCCGCTCGGCCACCGCCACCAGGCAGCCGTCGACCAGCCAGTCGTCGCTGTCCAGGAACCAGACGTAGTCCCCGGTGGCCAGGTCGAGGCCGATGTTGCGGGCCTCGCCCAGCCCCACGTTCTCGTCCAGGGTCACCACCCGGACCCGGTGGTCCCGGGCGGCGTACTCGGCGACGATCTCGCCGCAGCTGTCCGGCGAGCAGTCGTCGACCGCGACCACCTCGACGTCCCGGACCGGCTGGTCGAGGATCGAGTCGAGGCAGTCGCGCAGGTAACCCTGGACCCGATAGACCGGCACGACGAAGCTGATCAGCGGCATCGGCGCCGGTCCCCCGCTGGCAGCGTCATCCGTTCCTCTCCCGCGCCGCCAGTCGGGGGTGGCCGATCACCCCGGCAGCGGCGTCATCCGTCCCGGTCCCGTTCCGCCGGGGAGGCACCCCGGTCCCATTCCCCGGAAGCCGGGACGTAGCCCTCGCGGGCCCCGGCGACCGCGAGCGCGTCGTCGGATCCGGGCTGTCCGTCCGTCCTGGTCTCGACAGCGGTCGGCTGTCGTGGGCCGGGGACGTCCCTGGGTACCCAGCCACGGAGCGCGTTCACCACGAAAATCGCCAATAGGTACCCGGCGAGCAGCAGCAGCACGATCCGGCCGGCGGGCGGGCCGACCAGTACGGCGACGGAGAGCACGATCAGCCGTCCGTCCCAGCCCAACCCGAGGGAGCCGAGCAGGGGCGCGCGCTCCCGCTTCTCCAGCCGGGCGGTGAGGTCGTAGTGCCGCAGCGCCAGCGCGAAGAGCAGCGCGAAGATCACCGCACCGTCGGCGTCGATCAGCACGCCGGCCGCGATCACCAGCAGGTACTCGGCGGCCCGCAGCGCGGCCGGCACCAGCCAGTCCAGCGCCCCGGCGTGTGGCACCGCCGCCGGCAGCCCGGCGAGCAGCACCACCAGGGTCGCCAGCGGCACCGCCCAGCGCGCGTGCCCGCTGCCCAGCCCGGCCAGGCCCGCGCCGAGCAGGGCCGCGCTGGCCACCGCCGCGAGCACGGCCAGCGGCAACGGCCCGGACAGGCCCGCGTTCCGACCGAGCACCGCCAGCCAGCGCGCCGCCGGCCCGTCGTCGCGGTGCAGCATGGTGTCCACCCGGGTCAGCACCGGAACCCGCATCGACCGGGCCCGCAGGGTACGCAGCGCCAGCGTGTACGCCGCCGCGAGCCCACCCCAGACCAGTACGGCGACCAGGCTGACCAGCGGACTGAAGATCGCCACGGTCAGCGCGATCAGGGCCCACCGTTCACCGATCGGAAAGACCACTGTCCGTTTCAGCCAGTACGTCAGCGAGCCGGTGTCGGCCTGCACCCGGTTCGACGCCTGACTGAGCCGGTCACCCAGCCCACCCGTGGCGCCCGGACCGGCGGCGGTACGGGGGCGCTTGGCCGCCTCGTCGTGCAGTGCGCCGTACCAGGTGTCGGTCATGTGCCGGACGGTTTGCAGGGTGATCGCGGCGATGCCGAGCGCCCAGCCGGGTCCACCGGCCCGCTCGACCCCGACCGCGAGGCCGGCGTAGACCAGGTACTCCTTGGCCCGGTCGGCGATGGTGTCCAGCCAGCCGCCCCAGGGACTGAAGTGCCGGGTGTAGCGGGCCAGCTGCCCGTCGACGCAGTCCAGCATGAAGCCCAGGTAGAGCAGGATCGCACCGGCCACCAGCGCCGGCCGGCCGCCGAGCGCGAAGAGCACCGCCGCCGCCACCGCGAAGGCCACCGAGATCGCGGTCACCCCGGTCGGGGTGAGCCGGAGTCGGGCGCTCAGCTTGGTCACCCATGGCGACCAGGTGCTGACGAAGTACGTGGTGAAGAAGTCGTCCTTCTCCTTCACCGAGAGCCGCAACTCGGCCCGGTCGGAGTCGACCGCGGCCACCGCCGCCTCGGCGTCGGCCAGCTCGGCGGGATCGGCGACCCGACGGGCGACGAGCAGGCGTACCCGGGAAGCGAAGATCGTGATCCCCGACCCGGCGGCGGAGTCCGGCCGGGCCAGCTCCGCGAGGAGCCGGTCCAGCACGGTCGACGTACCGCCGGGGCTGCCGACGGCGACGGCGCCGGCGGCAGGGGTGTGGATGCCGGTGCGGGCTTCCGCCTCGGCGACGGCGTGGGCCGCCGCGACCAGGGCGGGAAGGTCGGCCACGCCGACCCGTACCGCCCCGCCGGAGGCGCCCGTGGGGGCGGCGCCGAGGGTGTCGGCGGGCCCGGCGGCGACCACCTGGCCCCGGTCCTCGAGCACCGCGACCGGCCCGGCGTCCGGGTCGGGCAGCACCAGGGCCACCGTCCCGGGCATCGGGCTGGTGCCGAGGTGACGCAGTACGGCGGTGTGCGCGACCAGGTCGCCGGAGCAGAGCAGCACCGGCTCCCGGACGGTACCGGCCAGCACGGCCAGCTCCGCCAGATCATCGGTGAGTACGACGTCCCGGGCACCGGCCGCGCGCAACTGCTCGCGCAGTCCGGCGGCGAGTGGCTTGCCGCCGGCGAGGGTGAGGGGTGGGCCGGGCCGGGTCGGGGTGAGCAGGATCGCCAGCATCACGGCCTGACCACGTCGTGGTATGCGTCAAGTGCCTCGCGTATGGTGCCGTCCACCCGTAATCGTCCTCCGTCGAAATAGAGTCCCCGGGTACAGAACCGGGTGAGATCGTTTTCATTGTGTGAGACCAGCATCACGGTACGACCCTCGGCGATCAGTCCGTCGATGGTGTCGTAGCACTTCTTCCGGAAGTCGGCGTCGCCGACCGCCGTCACCTCGTCCATCAGCAGGATCGGATGCTGGAGCTGGGCGATCACCGAGAAGCCCAGCCGGACCTTCATCCCGGACGAGTAGTGCCGGACCGGGGTGTCGATGGCGTTGGCGATCTGCTCACCGGCGAAGTCGATGATCTGGTCGAAGTGCCGCCGGAGGAAGCTCGGGCTGAGTCCGTGCAGCGAGCCCACCAGGTGGACGTTCTCCCGCCCGGTGAGGTCGTTGGAGAAGCCGGCCGAGAGTTCCAGCAGCGGGGCCACCGCGCCGCGTACCCGGATCTCGCCCTCGTCGGGGATCAGCACCCCGGCGATCAGGCGCAGCAGCGTGCTCTTGCCGGTGCCGTTGCGGCCGATGATCCCGACGGTGTCGCCGGCATTCACCTCGAACGAGACCTCGCGCAGCGGCCAGAACACCCCGGCGGCCGGCTGCCGACCGCCCCGGTGGATGAACATCTCCCGCAGCCGCAGGTTGCGCCGCCGGTTGCGGACGAACCGGATGCCCAGGTTGTCCGCCTCGATCATCGCCCCGCCCACTAGAGCTCCTTGAGTACGGCGGGTTCGAGCCGGCGGAACACCCACCAGCCGGCGAGCAGGACGAGCAGGCTGCCACCGGCGGCCACCCCGAGCAGCCGCGCGTCGGGGAACTCGTCCGGGTACCAGACCGCGTGGTGGAGCTGGAAGATCCCGACCAGCGGGTTGATCTCGTACGCGATCTTCACCCAGTCGGGCATCGAGGATTCCCGGACCAGGGTCAGCGGGTAGATGATCGGGGTGGCGTAGAACAGGACCCGGGTGACCAGCCGCATCAGCCGCTCGATGTCCCGCATCAGCACGTTGAGCGAGGAGAGCAGCAGTGCGACGCCGATCAGCAGGGTCGCCTGGATCAGCACCGCGAGCGGCAGCGCGAGCAGCGTGACGCCCAGATCGATCTTTCCGAGCGAGGCGTACACGATCGCGACGGCGGCCAGGATCGGCAGCCCGGCGACGTACTCGGCGAACCGGCCGGCGACCCGGCCGATCGGGAACACCTCGCGCGGCAGGTTCATCGTGGTGATCAGCCGGGCCTGCCCGGTGAGCGCGTTGGTCGCCTCGCCGATCGCCGAACTGGTCCACATCCAGGCGAAGATGCCGGTGATCAGGAACAGCGGGTACGAGTCGGCGGCGTCGCCGAGGTGCCGGTTGGTGGCCGACTTGTAGAGCAGTCCGAAGACGAAGAAGTAGATCGCGCCCATCCCGAGCGGCTCGATCAGCGACCAGAAATAGCCCAGCACCGACTGCTGGTACTTCACGGCCAGGTCCCGCCGGACGAGCAGCCGGAGCGTGTTGCGGTGCGACCACACCGCCACCACGCCAGACGTCACAGCCGCCTCCCGCTCGTTCTGGTCGAGCCGCTCCGGCGCAGCCGCCGACGCGCCATAGGGTACCAGTCGGGAAAATCCCTAGAAAAACGACTAACCGGACTCGGTGCCCGCTCCGGCTTCCGGCCACGGACCCGCAACCCGACGAGGGCCCAACGCTACCGGACGCCCACCGCCGCGCCAGCTACCAGACACCCACCCGCCATCCGCCGCTCTCCATCGACCACGGGCAGTCCGGCCGCCCGGGGTCGCCGGGGTCGGCCGGACGTCAGGTGGTCAGGTGCGGGCGGTCAGCACTCGATGACGTTGACGGCGAGGCCGCCCCGGGCGGTCTCCTTGTACTTGACCTTCATGTCGGCGCCGGTCTCCCGCATCGTCTTGATCACCTTGTCCAGCGAGACCGCGTGCTCACCGTCGCCCCGCAGCGCCAGCCGGGTCGCCGTGATCGCCTTGATGCTGGCGACCGCGTTCCGCTCGATGCACGGGATCTGCACCAGTCCACCGACCGGATCACAGGTCAGACCCAGGTTGTGCTCCATGCCGATCTCCGCCGCGTTCTCCACCTGGGCCGGCGTACCGCCCAGCGCCTCGGCCAGCCCGGCCGCGGCCATCGAACACGCGGAACCCACCTCGCCCTGGCAGCCCACCTCGGCACCGGAGATCGAGGCGTTCTCCTTGAACAGCACGCCGATCGCCGCCGCGGCGAGCAGGAACCGGACGACGCCGTCGTCCGACGCCGACGGCACGAACCGGGTGTAGTAGTGCAGCACCGCCGGAATGATCCCGGCCGCACCGTTGGTCGGCGCGGTGACCACCCGGCCGCCGGCCGCGTTCTCCTCGTTGACCGCGAGCGCGAACAGCGTCACCCAGTCCATCACCCGGAGCGGGTCGGTGGCTCCCGGATCGGCCTCCAGGCCGCGGCGCAGTTCGGCGGCCCGGCGCCGGACCCGCAGCCCGCCGGGGAGCGTCCCGTCCCGCAGGCTGCCCCGCTCGACGCACTCCTGCATCACCCGCCAGATCTCCAGCAGCTCGGTACGGATCTCCGCCTCGCTCCGCCAGGACCGCTCGTTCGCGAGCATGATCCCGCTGATCGACAGCCCGGTCTCGGCGGTCAGGGCCAGCAGCTCGGCGCCGGTGGAGAACGGGTACCGCACCCGGGTCGTGTCCGGCTTGATCCGGTCCGCGCCGGTCGCGGTCTCGTCCACCACGAACCCGCCGCCCACCGAGTAGTAGGTCCGGCTCCGCACCGGTTCACCCGCCAGGTCGTACGCGGTGAAGGTCATCCCGTTGGGATGGAACGGCAGCGAGCGACGGCGGTGCAGTACCAGATCGCGGTCGAAGTCGAAGTCGACGCCGTGCGCCCCGAGTACGGCCAGCCGGCCCTCCGCCCGGATCCCGGCGACCGTCTCGGCGACCCGGTCCGGGTCGACCGTCTCCGGCGCCTCACCGAGCAACCCGAGCAGTACCGCGGGTCCACTTCCGTGCCCGTGCCCGGTCGCGCCGAGCGAGCCGAAGAGTTCGGCGTGCACCCTGGCCGTGCCGGCGAGCAGGCCATCGGCCTTGAGTCCGGTGGCGAACGTCCGGGCGGCCCGCATCGGACCGACGGTGTGTGAACTCGACGGACCGATCCCCACCGAAAACAGGTCGAAAGCGCTGATCATCGATACCCCTCCCGAGCCGGCGTCGTTGCCGGCCTTCGGCCCCGGCGACTCCGCCGATTACCCCCAGCATCGCCCCTGAGCTGCCGATCGGCGAGCCTACCCGGAGCCGGACGGCAGGTATCGGGGGCGGCCCGCCCGGGTACATACCTACGGGTACGGCATGTCCGGATCCCCCTCCGGACCGAGGGCGCCCGAGCGTGGCGTTCCTACCGTTGAAGACAGCCGCCGTGGAACCCGATGTGGTGGAGTTCCGGCGCCGAGTGAGGAGACGACGATGAGTCGCAAGCTGACCCGCCCCCGGGACAACCGAATGATCGCCGGTGTCTGCGCCGGCCTCGCCCGTCGCTTCGGCATGTCCGCCGGGATGATGCGGCTGCTCTTCGTGCTGTCCGTGCTGCTGCCGGGCCCGCAGGTGATCGTCTACCTGGCGCTCTGGATCATCATGCCGAACGAGGACCGCTACCTGGCCAACTCCCACTGACGCACTCCTTCCCCGAACATGAACAGTGCCGCCGGGTCCGCGACGGGACCCGGCGGCGCTGTCAGTTGGGCGGCTACGGCTGGGTGTAGGTGACGGTCACCTTCTCGTAGCCGAGCGAGCGGAGCAGCCCCTCCAGCATCTTGCGGGTGTTCTCCTGGGCCCGCTCGGTCAGCCCGCTGCTCTTGGCCGAATCCGCGATCTTCTGCTCGGCCTTCAGGTAGACCTCGCGCTGCCGGTTGGGGTCACCGCCGAAGACCTCCCCGAGCTGGTTGAGCACGCCGCGCTTCTCGGCGAAGACGTAGCTCCGCTCCAGGTCCAGGTTGATCTCCCCGAGCTGCGGTGCCGGAAGCTTGATCTCCACCGACTTCCGGTCCGCCGACTCGACCACCGCCCCTTCGGCGATCTTCCCGAAGTCGACGTACGAGTCGACGGTGCCCGCGCCGACGAACAGGGTGCGCTCCCCGAGCAGGAACTCCGGAACGTACTTCCGGTTCTTCTCCAGGTCGACGACGACCTCGAAGTTGCCTTCCGCCGCCACGTACCGGCTGAGGTCCTGGATGGACTTCAGCAGCGGCGGCTGGCTGCGGTCGGTCTCCTCCTTGGCGAACGGGTTCCGCAGGTCGGGCAGGAGCCCGCTGACCTGTACGCCGAGCACCAGTACGACCGCCAGGCCGATGATCCCGGCCAACAGCACCAGGCCCCGGCCCCGGTTGCCGCCACCGGCGGGCTCGGGACGGGACGTCTCCGGGTGCGAGGCGTCGGTCTCGAACGGCTCCGCGTGCTCCCGGTCGTTGCCCGCCCACGGATCGGCCGGGCCGGGTGTGGCCTGCCCCTTCGCGTAACCGGGGAACTCACGCGTGGGGTGGTTGACATCGCCTTCTCGGGACATCCGCCCTCACCGTCCTTGTCTCAGAAGCACCTGAATAGAACGGTACGGCCCGGGTACGACAGGCGCGAGTCGAGCCGTACCGACCCGAGGCGTACTCACGTCGGTGCAGGTCAGAGCGGTATTGCCGAGTACGGCTACGGCCGGCTGGCGAGCCCGGCGACGAACGAGCGCCAAGCGTCCGGGGCGAACGTCAACGCCGGTCCTGGCCGGTCCTTGCTGTCCCGGACCAGCACCCGGCCGGGCAGGTTGTCGGCGACCTCCACGCAGGTGTTTCCGCCGTTGCCGGACCGGGTGGAGGTGCGCCAGCGGGGGGTGGGATGAGTGTTCACAGTTCACTTCCCAGCTTCTCGATCAGCTCCAGGGAGGCGCGCTCGGGCAGGGCTTCGCCGAGCAGCACGTCCCACATGCGCCCCACGATACCGACGGCGTCCGGTCGGTCCATGACCTGACCGAAGACCCCGTCGATGTGTGCCACCTCGTCGCCATCCGGCAGGGTGGCCAGGACGAAACCGCCGGCCATTCCGGCGTGCCCGCCCGCGTCGGCCGGGATCACGTGCAGCCGGATGTGCGGCTGGGCGGCCAACTCCACCAGCCGGCCGAGCTGGGCTCGCTGGATGTCCCGGCTGCTGACCACCCGGCGCAGCGCGCCCTCGTCCACGATCGCGGTGAAGAGCTTGGGCTCCTCTTCGGTCAGCAGTGCCTGCCGTTCGAGTCTGGTCGCCAGCAGCCGCTCGACCTCGTCCGGCGTGTGCAGCCCGCTACCGGTCAGCACCGCGCGGGCGTACTCCTCGGTCTGCAACAGTCCCGGCACAAGCAACGGCTCGAACGTTCGCAGCCGGGTCGCCTGTTCCTCGATCGACCGCCACGGCGCGAACCAGCTCGGCGACTCCTGCCGATTCGCCGCCGCCAGCAACTCGGCCAGCAGGCCGGCGGTGCCCAACGCCTGATCGGCGGCCATCGCGAATGGCATGGTCGGCCGGCGCCTACCGGTCTCGATCGCCGCGATGGTGGACGGGCTGTAGTTGATCATCGCGGCCAGGCGTTCCTGTGAGACCTCGGCGCTCGCGCGGGCCGCCTTCAGGGCCCGGATCCACATCTCCATGTGCACACACTTACCTCTCCTGTAAGTACTCGACTGCGCTGTGTAGTACGCCCTGGCAGTCTGCCGTGCGGCGGCCCGGCGGTCCAGATTGGAATCAGCCGGACCGCGCGGACCCGATATCGACCAGGACGGGCGGACCGCGCGGGGACCGTCCCGGTACGCCTTCCAGCCGCGACGGCCCCCGCCTCCACGACCCGAAGGGAGGTCGCGGCAGATGACCTGGCCACGACGTACGCAGGAAGCACACCGACCGGACTGGCTGCGACTGTGGCGGTACTGCCGGTGCGGCCGGCGCCGGGACTGCCCCGGCGCGACTCCCACGCCGCCATCGCCGCCATCGCCGGCTCGCGGCCAGGACCGGCCGACCAACCCGGGACACTTCCGGGTCGGGAATCCCCCGCCTGGCCAGCCCGGTGCCGGCCGCGCCGATCGGCTCACCCCCGCGCAGACCCACGACGGACGGGGTGCCAGCCGATGACCGCCACCGCACCGGACCCGGAATCGCCGGGCCAACCGCCGACCAACGACACAGGCCCGCAGGAGCTGGAGCCGAACCAGCTTCCGCACACGCCACGGCGCCCGATCTGGCTCTGCGGGACGTGCGCGACCGAATGGCCCTGCCTGACCGTCCGGACCCTGCTGCCGCTCGACTATTACGACAGCCCTACCGCACTGCACGTGTACCTCGCCACCCTGCTTCAGGAGGCGGTCGAGGACCTGACCCGACTCAACCCTGACCCGGGGCCCGACCCGCAGCGGATGCACGCCCGCTTTCTGGGCTGGGTGAAGCCCTGGCTGGACATCACCCGACGACGGGCCGGCGGGCCGGACTAGGCTGGTCGGCGGCGGTCCGCGACTGGCGTCGGGTGGAGCACCACCGGGAAACGGTCCGCCGGGCTCGACTCCGTCGCCGTACGCCTGGGTGCCGGGGCTTTTCCCGCGACAGAGGTGGAAGCCCCGTGACCAGTACTGGTACGCCGCGCACCGCCCGGCTGCTGCCCGGTGGACCCGTCGCCGAAGCGGTCCTCGCCGACGTGGCCGCCCGGACCGCCGCACTGCGCCGGGCCGGTGTGGTACCGAGCCTGGCGACGATCCTGGTCGGCGACGACTCGGCCAGCGTCGGATACATCCGGATGAAGCAGCAGCGTGCCACCGAACTCGGCTTCGCCTCGCCGCACACCCAGTTGAGCGGTACGGCCAGCCAGGCGGACCTGGTCCGGGCGATCAGCGCCTACAACGACGACCCCGGGGTACACGCCATCCTGGTCCAGCACCCGACCCCGGCGCAGATCGACTACCCGGCCGCCATCTCGGCGATCGACCCGGACAAGGACGTCGACGGGCTGCACCCGGAGAACCTGGGTCGGCTCGCCACCGGGCAGCCCGGCCCGGTGCCGTGCACCCCGGCCGGCATCGAGGCGCTGCTCGCCTTCTACGAGGTCCCGGTAGCCGGCCGCGACGTGGTGGTGCTCGGTCGGGGTACGACGCTCGGCCGTCCACTCTCGCTGCTGCTGAGCCAGAAGCGATCCACCGCCGACGCGGCGGTGACCCTCGTGCACAGCGGCGTACCCGGCTGGGACCGGCACACCCGGCGCGCCGACATCGTGGTCGCCGCCGTGGGCGTACCCGGAATCGTCCGGCCGGAGCACCTGCGGCCCGGCGCGGTCGCGATCGGCGGCGGCGTCCGGTACGCGGGTCGCCGGCTGCTGCCCGACCTCGACGAGACATGTGCCGAGGTGGCCGGCGCGATCACCCCGCGGGTCGGCGGGGTCGGTCCGACCACTGTGGCGATGTTGTTCCGGAACGCCGTCGAACTCGCCGAACGGCTGACCGCCCGGTCAGCACAGGTCTGACCGGAAGGCCGACGGCGCACAGCGGTGATGTACCGGTCCGCAGCCGATAGGTTCGACCCAACGGATTGACGACATTCGGCGTCCGGCGTACCGGAGGGGGGACCTTGATGGCCCGTGGTGCGTTCGGCGACGCCGAGGAGTTCGCTCGGGCGCGCCTGGACGCGCTGCGGCGGTTCGCGTACCTGATCAGCGGCAGCGCCGCCGAGGCGGACGACCTGGCCCAGATCGCGGTGGTCGAGGTCTGGCAGCGGTGGCGCAAGGCCGGGGACAACCCCGAGGCGTACGCCCGGCAGGTCATCGTGACCCGGAACGTGAGCCGGTGGCGACGGTCGCGCCGGGAGGTGCCGAGCGACGAGGTCGACCACCGGCCCGACGATCCGGCCGGAGCCGTGGTGACCAACGGCGCGCTGTGGCAGGCGTTGCAGGAACTCGGCAAGCCCGAACGCACCGTCGTCGTGCTGCACGTGCTCTACCGGTACACCTTCAGCGAGATCGCGGCGATCTGTGGCGATCCACCGGGCACGGTTTCCAGCCGGTACGCGAGGGCCAGACGGGCCCTGCGAACACATCTGGCAACCACCCAGCCGGCGATTCGGAGCGCACGTGGCTGACAAGATCGGGCCTGTGGAGGATGGGAGGCTCGCCGAGGAGGTCGTCGCCACCCTCACCCAGGCGCAGGCCGCGCTGCCACCGGCCGCTCCCGGCGCCATCGCGACGATCCGCGAGCGCTACCGGCGCAGACGGCGGCAGCGCGCCGGGCTCGCCAGTGCGGCGGTCGCGATCCTGGTCCTGGCGGTCACCCTGACCGGGGCGGAACTGACCCGGGGGCGGGGGCTGTCTCCGGTGCCCCCGGCGAACGGCGGTACGGCGACGATCCGGGTGTGGGCCATCACCCCGCCGGGGCAGGACTCGGCCCTGCGGCAACTGGTGGACCGGTACAACAGGTCGGCCGAGGCCGACGTCGAACTGTTCACCTTCGGCAACGACGACTACAAGGAGAAGCTGCGTACCTCGGTCGACTCGTCGGACGGCCCGGACGTCTTCGTCAGCTGGGGCGGCGCCACCCTCGCCCGGCTCGCCCGTGCGGGTCGACTGGCCGACCTGGCCGGGCCACCGGCCGCCGTCGACCGGTTCCTGCCCAGCGCCCTGGCCGGCGGCATGGTCGACGGCCGGCAGTACGGACTGCCGATGAGCGGTACGCATCCGACGGTGCTCTTCTACAACAAGGACGTCTTCACCCGGTCCGGGCTGACTCCGCCGCGCAGTTACGCCGACCTGCTGTCCCTGGTGGACGAGTTCAAGTCCGACGGGATCACCCCGTTGGCGCTGGGCGGCGCCCAGGGCTGGACGGAGCTGATGTACGTGATGTACCTGGCCGAACGGATCGGCGGCCCCGGGACCACCGCCGACATCGTGGAAGGCCGGCCGGGCGCCTGGTCGAAACCGGCGGTGGCGCAGGCGTTGCTGGCCGCGCAGGATCTCGCCGAGCGGGGCGCGTTCGGTGACGACTTCTCCTCCCTCGGCTACGACGACGGCGGCGCGCCGCGCCTGCTGGCGACCGGGCGGGCCGCGATGCAGCTGATGGGAACCTGGGAGTACCCCACCCAGCTGGCCCAGAATCCGGACTTCGTCCTCGGCGGCCGACTGGGCTGGGTGCCGTTCCCGAGCATGGCCGGCGGGGCGGGAAACCCGGCGGACCTGGTCGGGATTCCGGCCCAGTACTTCTCGGTCACCGCCGCCAGCCGACACCGGGAGACCGCGATCGAGTTCGTCCGGGACGTCACCGCCGACGCCTACCTCGACGACCTGGTCACCGACGGCGAGGTGCCCCCGGTCACCGACGCCGCCGACCGGCTGCGGAGTACGGACCACGCCGGGTTCGCCGTCTCCGTGCACGAACTGGTGGCGCGGGCGCCGTCGTACAGCCTCGCCTGGGACCAGGCGCTGGAGCCGGGCACCGCGACGAGGTTGAACGCCAACCTGCAACGGCTGTTCCGATCGGAACTCACCCCGGAGCAGTTCGCGGCGGCGATGGCCGGCGGCTGACGTACGGCCACATAGCACCATCGACGACGTTCGAGAAGGCCACGACCGCGATCGATTGGTGTCGGATCTCCGACAGCACGACGTGCAGCAAATCGATGCCCGGCTCGCGTTCCGGGAGGGATGCACGCGCACCCGTCCCCCGTGCGTGACAACGCCGGCCCTGCCGGCAACTGGCTACGAACCACACCCGTGGAGGTTTCGAACGGATGAGAAAGTTTCGGATCGTTCTCGTCGGCGTACTGGCCGCCGGTTCGCTTTACTCGATCGGACCATCGACCGCCACCGCCGCGCCGACGAAGGTGACCGGCGGGATCGCCGCGCAGGTGGCGACCGGAGGCAGCGTCGCGCACGTACCCCCGGCCCCGTCCACGGACCTGCCGCTGCGGACGCTGGCCCGCGAGCACGGCCTGGGCATCGGCACCGCGGTCGACATGACCGCCCTGGACGCCGACCCCGAGTACCGCTCCCGGGTGGCCCGGGAGTTCTCCGCGGTGACCGCGGAGAACGTGATGAAGTGGGAGTCGCTGGAGCCGGCCCGGGGTGAGTACAACTGGGCGCCGGCCGACGAGCTGGTCGACTTCGCCCGGCGCAACGGGCAGAAGGTGCACGGTCACACCCTGCTCTGGCACAACCAGCTTCCCGCCTGGCTGACCCAGGGCGTCGCCGACGGCTCGATCAGCCCCGCCGAGCTGCGTACCATCGTCCGGAACCACATCACCACCGTGGTGAAGCACTTCCGGGGCAAGATCCGCGCCTGGGACGTGGTCAACGAGGCGTTCACCGACGGCGACAGCCCGGTACTGCGTGACACGATCTTCCGGCAGCACCTCGGCCCGAACTACATCGCCGACGCCCTGCGCTGGGCGCACGCCGCCGACCCGAGCGCCAAGCTCTTCCTGAACGACTACGCGACCGACAACATCAACCCGAAGAGCACCGCGTACTACGAGCTGGCCAAGCAACTGCTCAAGCAGCGGGTCCCGCTGCACGGCATGGGCTTCCAGGGCCACCTGGACCTCCAGTACCCGCTGCCGATCGACGCGCCGGAGAACCTGCGCCGGTTCGACCGGCTCGGCCTGCAGACCGCGTTCACCGAGGTCGACGTGCGGTTCTTCCTGCCGGTCGACACGTACAAGACGGCCGGACAGGTGGGCAGCTTCAACACGCTCCTCCAGGCCTGCCTGCTCACCCCGCGCTGCGTGATGTTCACCGTGTGGGGCTTCAGCGACAAGTACTCCTGGGTTCCCGGCTGGTTCGACGGCCAGGGCTCGGCCACCCCGATGGACGAGAACTTCCAGCCCAAGCCGGCCTACCGGGGCCTGCAGCAGGTACTCGCCGTCGCCTCGGACCCGAACAGTAGGCGCGGCTTCTAAGGAACGGTCGGGAACGGGCACGCGGCGATGCCCGGCCCCCGACCACCAGCGGCCCGCCGTCGAGCCCCACCTGCTCGATGGCGGGCCGCGCCCCCACTCACTGTCCGGCGTCCGGTGGCTGGCGCGGCCTCAGCAGGACAGCCGAGACCACCTGGCGGAGCAGGACGATCACCGCGGCACTGGCGAGATCGATCCAGCCCTGCGCGGCGGCGAGCCGGATCAGGCCGGCGGCGGTCAACAGGTCGAGCAGCACCCGGATCGCTACCCGCCAGGAGCCGGTCGTCAGCAGGACCACCGCCGCCGAACCCAACGCCAGGGCGGTGACCAGGGTGCCGAGCGGCTTCATCGATGGTCCGTCGCGCTCTCGGATCGCCGATCGGCCGCCGGATCGCCGGGGCGCCGGTCAGCGGCCGGATCGCCAGCTCGCCGGTCAGCGGCCGGGCCGCCGAGTTGTCGCTGTTCCGAGCGGATCTCCCGGCCGAGGAAGTAGTTCAGCGCGGTCCGGATCGTGGCGATCGCGGCCAGCCGGCCGAGTTGCCCGAAGCTCGGCGAGACGGCGGTACGCAGGATGTCCGCGGCGAGCTGGAACTCCAGCCCCAGCGTGAGGAACCGGCCCAGCGACAGCCGGATCGGGGTGAAGACGGCGGCGGAGCGGTGCCGGATCCCGGTCACCACGAACCGGGCGGCCGTCCAGACCGCTCCAATGAAGATCACCGCCGCTCCCACCGCCTCGACGATGGTGACCAGCACCTGGACGACGCGCCCCAGCCACTCCTCGGGCAACGCGGACCCGCCTACCTCGACCAGCGGGTCTGTGGCCGGGTAAGCCGCTCACCGTCGACGATCAGGTCGGTCCGCTCGTTGAAGAAGCACACCATTCCGGCGATCGGCTGCAACACGTGACTGGGGAAGTCGTACGCCCAGGCGACGTCCTGGTGGGTGGTGCCGTCGGTCCGGACCGACCAGTAGTTGCTGGTCCTCCCCTTGTACGGGCACGCCGTGATGGTGTCCGTGGCGGTCAGCCGGCCGAGATCCACCTCGGTCCGGTTGAGGTAGTAGCGGACCGGTACGCCGGTCTCGAACACCAGCACGGGTGACCGGGTCTCGGCCAACAGCGTGCCGTCGAGTTCGACCCGTACGTGCCGGGTCGAACGCAACGCCTCCACCCTCGTGTACGGGTCGCGGGGATGGACGAAGACCTCCTCGTCCTCCTCGAACCAGGCGTCGAGGGCGTCCCACTCGAAGCGCACCATGTCCGGCAGCCCTTCGATGGACTTCTCGGTGTGCACCCGGACCACGCCCGGGTGGTAGGTGTCACCGACCCGGAGACCGTACTGGCGGGCCGTTCCCCGGCTGTACTGCTCGACGTCCTGCTCGTCGACCAGCATCTCCTGGTTCACGTCCACGAACGGGATGTAGTAGTGCGGGTAGTGCGGCCACTCCCAGACGTACCGGGCGTTCCTGGTGTCCAGCACCATCTCGCCGTTGAGGACGGCGCGGATCCGTCGGGCCGCCGGCTCGACGTGGTCGATCGGAACGATCGTGCGTGGATAGTCGTTCACGGAACTCTCCTGTCGCCACCGGATCGGCACGTACTGGTCGGGGTTCGGTCGGTCGGGCCCGGTCGCTCCACGGCGGTCACACCGCGGCGGGCTCGGTCGTGGTGAGCTCCCAGGCCGCGATGATCAGTCCGATGTGCGAGAACGCCTGTGGGAAGTTGCCGAGCTGCTCGCCGGTGCCCGGATCGACCTGCTCGGCGAAGAGCCCCAGGTCGTTCGCGGTGCCGGCGATCCGGTCGAACATCGCGGCGGCCCGGTCCCGCTCGCCGGCCAGGGCGAGGCAGTGCACCAGCATGAACGAGCAGAGGGTGAAGGCCGCCGGATCGGTGTCCCAGCGCCGGAGCAGGCCGTCGTCGGACAACTCCTCCTCGACCCGCCGGATGGTGGCCCGCATCCGGTCGTCGGTCGCCGGCAGGAAGTCGACGATCGGCATGATCAGGACGCTGGCGTCGAGCTTGTCCGAGCCGAACGCGCCGGTGTACGCACCCCGGTCGGCGTTCCAGCCCTCCCGCAGGATCGTCTCCCGGGCCTCGTCCCGGGCCGCCGCCCAGCGGGCCAGGTCGGCGGCGTCCCCGATCCGGTCGCCGAACCGTACCGCCCGGTCCAGGGCCGCCCAGCAGAACACCTTGGACGACAGGTAGTGCCGCTGCGCGTCACGCGCCTCCCACATCCCGGCGTCCGGCTCCCGCCAGCTCGTCGCCGCCTGGTCGGCGAGGGAACTGAGCAGGTCGCGTACCTCCGGCGGCAGCGGGTCGAGGTAATCGCGCAGCCGCCAGGCCGCGTCCATCACCTCACCGAGTACGTCGAGCTGCCGTTGCCGCCACGCCTCGTTGCCGACCACGACCGGCGAGCTGCCGGCGTACCCGCGCAGCGTCTCGATCCGCCGCTCGGTCAGGTCCCGCTCCCCTTCGACCCCGAACATGATGGGTACCGGCTGCCCGTCGACCTGGCCGACCGCCGAGGCCACCCAGCGGAACAGCCGGGTCGCCTCGTCCGGGCAGGCCGCGACCCAGAGCGCCCGCAGGGTCATGCTGAAGTCCCGCAGCCAGGCGAACCGGTAGTCGTAGTTGCGGTCCCCGCCGATCCGCTCCGGTAACGAGGTGGTCGCCGCCGCGATGACGGCGCCGCTCGGCTGGTAGGTGAGCCCCTGCAACACCAGGGCGTTGTGCCGGACCAGGTCCGGATAACGCCCCTGGTAGTCGTGCAGGCCCGTCCAGGACCGCCAGCCCTCGACCGTGTCGCCGAGTGGGTCCCGGGCGTCGAGCCCAGCCGGTGGTACGTCGTGGTACGTCGGCCGGTACGCGAGGACGAACGTCCGCCGCTGCCCCGCGTCGATCGCGAACCGGGCCGACGCGTCCGGGCCGGAGCAGGTCAGCGGCACCGGGCTGGTCATCGTCAGGGTGGTCGGTCCGGCCGTCGCGACGAGCGTGCCGTTGCGTGGGAGGAGGTAGGCGGTGCGGCGGCCGTACTCGAACCGGGGGCGGTACGTCAACGTCAGCGGAACCGTTCCCGATCTGCCCTCCACCACCCGGACCAGCACTCCCGGGGACCGCCGGGCGATCTGGTGTCCCCGGGAACCGGGTTCCAGCACGAGTCCGTCGGTCACCGACACCTCGCCGTGCGCGGTGCTGAAGACCGTACGCAGCACGAGCGTGTCGGGCAGGTACTCGCGTCGTACCTCGAACCGGTCGTCGCTCGGGCGGATGGACCAGTGGCCGCCGTCGGAGTCCAGCAGCCGGCAGAACACCGAGGGCGCGTCGAAGCGCTCCGGGCACCACCAGTTGACCGAGCCCTCCCGGTCGACCAACGCCGCGCTGCGCCCGTCGGCCAGCAGCCCGTGATCGGCGATGGCGGCCTTACCCACGGGACGGGCTACCCCCGGTCGGCAACTTCAACCCCGTCCGGGGCGGAACGGTGATCGAGGTGGCGGGAGCGGGGTCCGGGCGCGGGCGGACCGCTGCGGGGCCGGGGCCGCACGGTTCGGACGAGGACGGCGCAACTTGACAGGCTGAACTTAGGCCAGGCTAACCTAATGCCGCCGGGTAGGTTCGTCACCCGGCGTCGATCGGTCAGCCAACGCTCCCCCGAGCGCCAGTCGAGGAGTCCCCGCCATGCCCCAGCACCGTCACCTCACCCGCCGGAACCTGCTCGGCGCGGCCGGCGTACTCGGCCTCGGCGCCCTGCTGAGCGCCTGCGGGCAGGACGACCCCGGAGCCGGCCCGGCCGACGACGGCGCCTGGAGCTTCACCGACGACCGGGGGCAGACGGCGTCCACGGCCAGCCGGCCGTCCCGGGTCGTCGCGTTCGTCGGCACCGCCGCCGCGCTGCACGACTTCGGCGTCACCGACCGGCTCGTCGGCGTCTTCGGCCCGACCAGGCTGGCCGACGGCCGCCCCGACGTCCAGGCCGGCAACCTGGACGTCGCCAGGGTCGAGGTGATCGGCAACACCTGGGGCGAGTTCAACATCGAGAAGTACGTCTCGCTGCGGCCCGAACTGCTGGTAACCCACGAGTACGAGAAGAACTCCCTCTGGTACGTGCCGGACGAGAGCAAGGACAAGATCACCCCACTGGCACCCACCGTCGCCCTGGTCGCCTCCCGGGCTCCGCTGGACAAGGTGATCGACCGGCACGCCCAGCTCGCCGCCGCGCTCGGCGCCGACCTGAACGCCGCGTCGGTGACCGAGGCGAAGACCCGGTTCGAGAAGGCCGCCGAGGGAATCCGGCAGGCCGCCGCAGCCAACCCGGGCCTGAAGGTGCTCGCCTGCTCGGCCGCCCCCGACCTCTTCTACGCCTCGAACCCCGGCGTCAACGCGGACATCCTCTACTACAAGCAGCTCGGCCTCGACGTCATCGTGCCGGACAAGGTGGACGGCCTCGGCTACTTCGAGAGCCTGAGCTGGGAGAACGCCGGCAAGTACCCGGCCGACGTCCTGCTGCTGGACAACCGCAGCTCCACGCTGCAACCGAAGGACCTGACCGGCAAGCCGACCTGGGGTCAGTTGCCCGCGGTCAAGGCGAACCAGATCGTCGGCTGGAACAGCGAGCCGCTCTTCTCCTACGCGGCCAGCGCCGCCGCCCTGGAGACGCTGGCCACCGCCATCCGGTCCGCGAAAAAGGTCGCCTGACCGCCCCCTCGCCCTTGCCGGGCGGCGTCGCCACTATCCGCCGAACGCGGCCAGGCCGGTCAACCGTTGCCCGATCACCAACTGGTGGATCTCGGAGGTGCCCTCGTAGGTCAGCACACTCTCCAGGTTGTTGGCGTGCCGCAGCACCGGGTACTCGCCGCTGATGCCGTTGGCGCCCAGGATCGTCCGGCACTGCCGGGCGATGTCGATCGCCTCCCGGACGTTGTTCAGCTTGCCCACGCTGACCTGCTCCGGGCGCAGCGTGCCGGCGTCGGCCAGCCGGCCCAGGTGCAGGGCCAGCAGGTAGCCCTTCTGCAGCTCGACCGCCATGTCGGCCAGCTTCGCCTGGGTGAGCTGGAAACCGGCGATCGGCCGGCCGAACTGCTCCCGGCTGGTGGCGTAGTCGATAGCGGTGTGCAGGCAGTCCCGGGCCGCACCCAGCGCACCCCAGACGATGCCGTACCGCGCCTCGGTCAGGCAGGAGAGCGGAGCCTTCAGCCCGGTCGCCGTCGGCAGCAGCGCGTCCGCCGGCAACCGGACGTCGTCGAGCACGATCTCCCCGGTGGAGGAGGCGCGCAACGACATCTTGTGCCGGATCTCCCGCGCCGTCACCCCGGGCGTCGCCATGGGTACGACGAAGCCGCGTACGCCCTCGTCGGTGCGGGCCCAGATCACCGCGACATCGGCGACGGGAGCATTGGTGATCCACATCTTGCCGCCGCTGAGCACCCAGTCGGTGCCGTCCCGCCGGGCCCGGGTGGCCATCGAGGCGGGGTCGGAGCCGTGGTCGGGCTCGGTCAGTCCGAAGCAGCCGATCAGTTCACCGGCCGCCATCCGGGGCAGCCACTGCTGCTTCTGCTCCTCGGAGCCGTACCGCCAGATGGCGTACATCGCCAGCGAGCCCTGCACCGAGACCAGTGACCGTACGCCCGAGTCGCCCGCCTCCAGCTCCAGGCAGGCCAGCCCGTACGCGACCGCCGAGGCGCCGGCGCAGCCGTACCCGGTCAGGTGCATGCCGAGCAGGCCGACCCGGCCGAACTCCACGGCCAGTTCCCGGACCGGGGCCTGACCGATCTCGTACCAGCGGGCGACGTGCGGCCGTACCCGGGTCGTCACCAGCTCGGCCACGACGGCGCGGATCTGCCGGTCCTCCTCGGGAAGCAAGCCGTCGAGGTCGAGCAGCTCCAACGGCGAGATCCGGGCCCGATCCGTTTGTCCACTCATGCCGGCACTCCGCTCGCTCATGACCGCCACCCTAGCGGCTGATCATCGCGCACCCGCCGGCTCAGGACGGCGGCAGCACCAGCACCCGGGCGTGGATCTGGTTCCGCTGTTGCAGGGCGGCCCGGAGCGCGCGGTGCAGCCCGTCCTCCAGGTAGAGGCCACCGCTCCACTGCACCACGTGCGGAAAGAGGTCGCCGTAGAAGGTGGAGTCCTCGGCGAGCAGCTTGTCCAACGCCAGTTCCCGCTTGGTGGTGATGAGCTGGTCGAGCCGCAGCGGACGTGGCGGGATCTCAGCCCACTGCTTCAACGTGAGCCCGTGGTCCGGGTAGGGACGCCCGTCCCGAACCGCTTTGAAGATCACGACGGCACGCTCCCTCCCCATGGCCGTGCTGGCCTGACCCCTTGCTTCACTACCCCCTGCGGCATGCCACCCCGCAACCGCACCGTACCAATGACGCCCGTCAGCCTAGCGACCTCCGACGACCTCTTGGTTTGTCCGCGGATGTCAGTTTCGTTACTACCTTCGGAGGCAACCTGACCGGACCCGGTCAGGTTGTCAGCCCCACCGACCCCGGTGTACGACCTCGTCGACCGGGCGACGACCGCGACGCAGTGACGGTGACCGATGGTCGGGTGCCGGATAACCGATGGTGAGCGCCCCGATCGGCATGAACTCGCCGGGCACTCCGAACTCGTCGCGGAACGACTCCGTCCGCTCCGGCGGAATTCCGAAGAAGCAGGCGCCAAGCCCCTCGTCCACCGCGGTCAGCAACATCAGCAGGGCGGCGAACCCGCTGTCGACGTACCAGTACGGCACCGGCCAACGGTTCTCGTCGCGATCCGTCCAGCCCTTGTCCGGCTCGGCGTACCGGTCCAGGTACGCCGAGCGGTTCGCGTGCGGAATCACGATCAGCGGCGCCCGCCGCATCCCGGTGAGCCAACGGCTCGCGGTGACCGCCGCCGGGTCGCCTCGGCCGGCGCTCGGGCTGGTCGCCGCCCAGAACCGCTCCCGGTCCGCCGCCTCCTCCAGCACCAGGAAGGCCCAGCCCTGCGAGAAACCGGCGGACGGCGCCCGGACCGCGTGGTCCAGCAGCCGGTCCACCAGTTCCGCCGGTACCGGCCGGTCCGGGTCGTAGTTGCGCACCATCCGCCGCCGCCGGACGACCGTCGAGAACTCCATCGTCTGCCTTCCGGACCTCAGGCGCCGGGACGGATGCCCCAGGTGCCCTGCCAGGTCTGTCCCGGTTCGAGCACGATCACGTCCCGACCCGAACGGAACGCGTCCGGCGGGCAGGTCATCGGCTCCACCGCCACCGAGCGCCGGTGCCGGTCACCGGTCAGGGTGTCCCCGGTGAACACCTGCCACCAGCCGAACGACGGATCGGCCCAGATGCTCACCGCGGCGGCGGAGTCCGGGCTGGACAGCGTGACCGAGGAACCCTCCTCGTCGACGAACGCCGGGTCCAGGTCCCCGAAGGCGACATCGAGGACGGCCGCCCCGATCCGGCGCGGCTCGGTGAAGTCGTACTCGCCACCGGTCACCTTCGCCGCCCCGATCGGCAGCAGCCGGCCGTCCAGCAGCAACCGGCTCCGACCCGGTACCCGCAGCAGCAGGTCGTCCACGGCCACCCCGGGCAGCCGCAGGTACGGATGCACCGAGAAGCCGAACGGGCACTCCGCGCGGCCGACGTTGGTCACCCGGTGGTGCGCCCGCAGCCCGTCCGCGCCGATCCGCCACTCGGTCTCCAGCGCCAGCGGCCACGGGTAGCCGATCTGCGCGGGCATCTCGCACCCCAGCACCACCGCGTCGGGCTGCTGGGAGACCAGCCGCCACGGCAGCCAGTTGACCAGACCGTGGATCGCGGTGTGCCGGTCGGGCTCGGTCAACGACAGCTGCAACGCCTGTCCGGCGAAGGTGTACTGGCCGTCACGGATCCGGTTCGGCCAGGGCGCCAGCACCTGGCCCGCGCTGCCGGCCGGAAGTTCGTCCTCCCCGTACCCGTCGATGTAGTCGACGCCATCCGCCCGGTACGCCCGGAGCCCGCCACCGACCTCGACCACCACGGCCTCCTGGCCGGCGGCAGAGATCGTCCACTGTGCACCAGAGAGCGGCCGGGTCGCCGTCTTGACGTTGTCCATGCCGGGACCATAGCCGTTACCCGGACGCGCCGCCCGGCTGACCGGACGCCGCGCCGGAACCGGCCCTGGCCACCGGCCCTGTTCCGGTCGCTCCGGCCGGCTCGGCCGACCCCGTCGCGGTGCCCGGCGCCGGGCCGGCAGCCGAGCCGGAACCGGAACCGGAACCGGAACCGGAACCGGAGTTGAGATCGGAATCGGAATCGGCGTCGGAATCGGCCTCCACGGCCGGCGCCCGGTAGCGGAGCAGGGCCGGGAAGACGAGCACGAGCACCACGGCGAGGATCGCCGCGGCCACGCCGCCGCCCACCCAGGCGAACCCGACTCCGAACCCGGCGGCGGTCATTCCGGCCCGCAGGTCACCCAGGCGTGGGCCACCCGCGACCACCATGATGTTCACGCCCTGCAACCGCCCACGCATCCGGTCCGGCGCGTAGACCTGCAACATCGACTGTCGGAAGACCGCGCTCACCAGGTCGGCCGCCCCGGCCACCGCGAGCAGCCCGACCACCAGCCAGAGTTGTCGTGCCAGGCCGGCGGCGGCGATCGCCAGCCCCCAGCCGACCACCGCGACCACCAGGGCCACGCCCTGCCGGCGGACCCGGCTCATCCAGCCCGAGGTGAGCCCGCCCAGCACCGATCCGATCGCGATCGCACTGAACAGCCAGCCGACCGCCGCACCGCCGCCGAACCGCTCCTCGGCCACCTCCGGGAAGAGCGTCCGGGGCATGGCCAGCACCATCGCGATGATGTCGACGGCGAAGGAGAGCAGCAGCACCGGTGTGGTGGCCAGATAACGGAACCCGTCCACCACGCTGGCCAGGCCGGCCCTGCGGGGAACACCGGTCCCGTCGTCGATCGGCGGTACCGGAGGCAGCCGGTAGGTGGCCCACAACGAGACGGTGAAGAGCACCGCGTCCACCCCGTACAGCACCGGCAGCATCGCCTCGACCGATCCGACCGAGAAGACCAGACCCGCGGCGAGCGGCCCGAGCACACCACCGGCGGTGGAGGTGGTGTAGCCCAGGGTGTTGGCGGCCGGTACCAGCGAGGTGGGTACCAACCGGGCGATGATCGCCTGCCGGGCCGGTGAGCTGATCGCGAACGCGGTCGTCTGCACCGCCACCAGTCCCAGCAGCAGCACCGGGCTGCCGACCTGGAACACCGCCTGGAGCAGCAGCCCGAGGGTGGACAGCCACATCAGGACGGAACTGGCCAGCAGCAGCCGGCGACGGTCGATCGCGTCCGCGACGGCGCCGCCCCAGAGGCCGAACACCACCAGCGGAACGAACCCGGCGATCCCGAGCAGGCCGACCCAGAGCGACGCGTCGGTCAGCGCGAACATCTCCACCGGTACGGCGACGGCGGTGAGCTGGAACCCGAACATCGAGACGCCGTTGCCGATCCACAGCCGCCGGTACGCCGGCACCCGCAGCGGGCGTACGTCCATCGCCAACCGCGCGAACCTCCCGCCCGGTGCGGCGGCGCCCCCGGTCGACGTGGCGGCAGTCCTGCCCGGCGGACCGGCCGTCGGCCGGTCCGCGTCCTTGTCACTACCGGTCAAGGCGCAAGCCGCTCAATGATCCAATCTCCCGCACCGGACCGACGGTAGCGCAGCCGATCGTGCAGCCTGCTGGCCCGTCCCTGCCAGAACTCCACCGTTCCCGGCACCACCCGCAGGCCACCCCAGTACGGCGGCGCGGGCACCGGCACACCGTCGGGAAAGCGCTCGTTGACGGCCTGGAACCGGGCATCGAGTGCCGCCCGGTCGGAAAGCACCGCCGACTGTGGGCTCGCCCACGCGCCGAGCTGTGAGCCGCGGGGCCGGCCGGCGAAGTACGCCTCGGTCTCGGCCCGGTCCACCGGCCCGATCGTGCCGCAGATCACCACCTGCCGCTGCATCGGAAACCAGGGCAGCAACAGGCTGGCGTACGGGTTCACCCGCGCCTCGGCACCCTTGCGCGACTCCTGGTTGGTGTAGAAGACCAGCCCGCGCTCGTCGTACCCCTTCAGCAGGACGGTCCGGGTGCTGGGCCGGCCGTCGGCGTCGGCGGTCGCCACCACCATGGCGTTCGGTTCGGGCAACCCGGCGCCGACGGCGTCGAGGAACCACTGGTGGAACTGGGCCCACCAGTCGGCCGCCAGGTCGGCTCGGGAGAGCCCTTCCACCGACTCGTACTCCCGGCGCAGCCCGGCCGGCGGAACTGTGTCCCGCATCACGTCACATCCTCGTCGGTCGACAGAAAGTAGGCGAACCAGCACCGGAGCGCGGTGGTCCACCGGTACGGGCGCCACCCACGGTCGCCCGGCCGGTACGTGTCGCGTGTAGCACAACCGTGACCTCTCGCAAAGTTAGTTACCCACCAGGCAAGATGGCACGAATACATCCCTGAGTTAGCCAAGGGCTCTTGCCGGACACGCCGGATGAGCACCGAGTGCACGGACAACCGATCCAGGAGCGCAGATGTCCGACTTCAAACCGGGGCTGGAAGGCGTGATCGCCTTCGAGACCGAAATCGCCGAGCCTGACAAGGAAGGGGGGTCGCTGCGCTATCGGGGGGTCGACATCGAGGATCTGATCGGTCAGGTCTCGTTCGGCAACGTCTGGGCGCTGCTCGTGGACGGCCGGTTCGGTCCCGGCCTGCCGCCGGCCGAGCCGTTCCCGGTGCCGGTGCACTCCGGCGACATCCGGGTCGACGTGCAGTCCGCGGTCGCGATGCTCGCCCCGTACTGGGGACTCTCCCAGTTGCTCGACATCTCCGACGAGCAGACCCGCGAAGACCTCGCCCGGGTCTCGGTCACCGCGCTGTCCTTCGTCGCCCAGTCGGCCCGTGGACTCGGCCTGCCGGCCGTACCGCAGAAGGAGATTGACAAGGCGGAGACCATCGTCGAGCGGTTCATGAAGCGCTGGCGGGGTGAACCCGACCCCCGGCACGTCAAGGCCGTCGACGCGTACTTCATCTCGGCCGCCGAGCACGGCCTGAACGCCTCCACCTTCACCGCCCGGATCGTCGCATCGACCGGTGCCGACGCCGCCGCCTGCATCTCCTCCGGCATCGGCGCCCTCTCCGGCCCGCTGCACGGCGGCGCGCCGTCCCGGGTACTGCACATGATCGAGGCGGTCGAGCGCAGCGGCGACGCCGAGGGGTACGTCAAGGGCGTACTGGACCGGGGCGAGCGGCTGATGGGCTTCGGCCACCGGATCTACCGGGCCGAGGACCCGCGCGCCCGAGTGCTCCGGCGTACGGCCAAGGAGCTCGGCGCCCCCCGCTTCGAGATCGCCGAGGCGCTGGAGAAGGCCGCCCTGGAAGAGCTGCACGCCCGCAAGCCCGACCGGGTACTCGCGACCAACGTCGAGTTCTGGTCCGCCGTGGTGCTCGACTTCGCCGAGGTGCCGGCGCACATGTTCACCTCCATGTTCACCTGCGCCCGGATGGGTGGCTGGAGCGCCCACATCCTGGAGCAGAAGAAGCTGAAGCGGCTGGTCCGGCCGGCCGCCCGGTACACCGGCCCGGCCCCCCGCAAGCCCGCCCAGGTCGAAGGCTGGGACGCCGTCCCACACGACGTCTGACAGCTGCAAGGAAGGGCCCCTTCTTATCGTTTTTTGTAGAAGAAGGGGCCCTTCCTAACGCCTCAGACATGTGGGCGACGACTCACCCGCCGCGATGGGATCGCGGGGTGGCCCCCGTGGTCGAGGTGCGAGGATGGGTGGGCGGCAGCGTCGCCGGATAAACCGCTCGGCTCCAGGGCCCCCGGCCCACCGGAAGGATCTTCGTAACCGTGGCTGACGTATCGACCATTCGGATTCCTGACGAGATCAAACCCGCTGACGGCCGGTTCGGCTGCGGCCCGTCCAAGGTGCGTCCTGCGGCGGTCTCCGCACTGGCCGACGTCGCCACGACGTACCTCGGCACCTCGCACCGGCAGAAGACCGTCCGCGACCAGGTCGCCCGGCTGCGCCGGGGCATCGCCGAGTTCTTCTCCCTTCCCGAGGGGTACGAGGTCGTGCTCGGCAACGGTGGCGCCACCGCCTTCTGGGAGGTCGCCGCCTTCGGGCTGGTCCGCGACCGGGCCCAGTTCGCCAGCTTCGGCGAGTTCGGCGCCAAGTTCGCGAAGTCGGTCAAGGACGCGCCGTTCCTCGGCGAGCCGACCATCCGCAAGGCCGATCCGGGCACGGCACCGTCGCTGGTCGCCGAGGCCGGCGTCGACGTCTACGCCACGCCGCAGAACGAGACCTCGACCGGAGTCGCCGTACCGCTCCGCCGGGTGGCCGGTGCCGACGACGACGCGCTGCTGCTGGTCGACGCGACCTCCGGCGCCGGCGGCCTGGAGGTCGACGTACGGGAGACCGACGTCTACTACTTCGCCCCGCAGAAGTGCTTCGGCTCCGACGGCGGGATCTACATCGCGTTGATGTCGCCGGCCGCGCTGGCCCGGGCCACCGAGATCAAATCCTCGGGTCGGTACATCCCGGCCTTCCTCGACCTGGTCACCGCGATCGACAACTCCCGGTTGGAGCAGACCTACAACACCCCGGCGCTGGCCACCATCTTCCTGGCCGCCGAGCAGACCGACTGGATGAACGCGCAGGGCGGGCTGACCTGGGCGGCCAAGCGCACGGCCGAGAGCGCTTCCATCGTGTACGGCTGGGCCGAGCGGTCCGCCGTGGCGACCCCGTTCGTGACCGACCCGGCACTGCGCTCCAATGTGGTGGCCACGGTCGACTTCGCCGACGGTGTGGACGCCACCGCGATCGCCAAGGCACTGCGCGCGAACGGGATCGTCGACACCGAGCCGTACCGCAAGCTGGGCCGCAACCAGCTGCGGGTCGCCCTCTTCCCGGCCGTGGAGCCGAGCGACGTCGAGGCGCTGACGGCCTGCGTCGACTACGTGGTCGACCGGCTCTGAGCCGCCTGGTCGATCGGGTCGGGCCGCTCGGACGGGCGACCCGACCCGATTGATCAATTAACCCAGCTCACCCGCGACATGCGGGCGTGGCTCCCCCCAAGGGATGACGGACGGGCGTACCGTGTATCGAGGACGCCGGGGTGTCTGACCTGTGGCGTGGGGCCAGCGAGGCGGGACGGAGGCTACGCGATGCGGCCAGTACGCTTCGTCGCCCTCTCCGAGGACGGCCAAGCTATGGTGCTCACCGACGAGGTGGGCCGTCTTCTCGCGCTGCCGATCGATGAGCGGGTCGCGACAGTCCTGCACACCGAACCGGGCAGCGCTCCACTGGTCACGGCCAGTCCCGGCACCGAGCCGGTGCCCTCGCTGTCACCCCGGGACATCCAGGCACGGATCCGGTCGGGCGAGTCCGCCGAGGACGTGGCCCGAATCGCCGGAGTGCCGGTCGACCGGGTCCTCCGGTACGCGGGTCCGGTCCTTCAGGAGCGGGCGATGCTGGCCCAGCACGCCCGGCGTACCCGGCTGAGGAACGCCGAGAACCCGACCCCGCTCGCCGAGATCGTCGACGGCCGGCTCTCCCAGCACGGCATCGACACCGAGAAGATCTCCTGGGATGCCTACCGACGTGACGACGGGACGTGGCGGATCGTCGCGACCTGGCCCTCCGGCAAGGCCACCGCCCAGGCGATCTGGGACCTCGACAAGGCGCGCCAGTCGGTGACGCCGCACGACGACATGGCGCAGTACCTCTGCGCCGAGCGGCCCGCCCCGCTGATCGGCCAGGAGCCGGCTCCGGAGCGGAGTGGTCGCTCCCTGCCCGGCCCGTCCCGGATGGAGCCGGGCCGTGGCGGGCACGGCCTGCCGGCGGCGTCCGGCGAGCACGCCCGACCCGGCCGCGACCCGATCCGGGCCGGCCGCGACGCGCTGCTCGCCTCGCTCGACCGGCCACTCGGTTCGACCGCCGGTCGTGGGCTCGACCCGGCCGCCTCGATGGCGTCTCCGGACACCCCCCGGCAGCGTCCCGTGGCCGGTGGCGCCGCGGCACTGCTCGGCGGCGGTCCGGGTTCGGCCTTCGACGACGACGCCGACGCGCCCAAGGAGGTCCCGGCCGTGCCCTCGCTCGCGGTTCTCCGGCCGCGCCGCGCCACCGCTCCGGCGGCCGAGCCGGCAGACGCGTCGGGCAAGCCGCGCAAGCGCCTGCCGAGCTGGGACGATGTTCTCTTCGGCGGCGGCCCGGCCGCCCGTGACGGGTCCTGAGTCCCCCGTACCCCGATCGGCCCGGCTCCTCGATCCGTCGTACCCCGGTCGGCCCGACACCCTCCGCCGTGCCATCGGTCCCGCGCTCACCATGATCGACATCTGGCGGATCCGCGTGGCAGGGTGGGGGGATGGAATATACGAATCTGGGCCGGACCGGCCTGTCGGTGAGCCGGCTCTGTCTGGGCACGATGAACTTCGGGCCGGAGACCACTGAGCCGGACAGCTTCGCCATCATGGACCGCGCGCTGGAACACGGCATCAACTTCTTCGACACCGCGAACGTCTACGGGCGGAAGACCGGAGAGGGCGTCACCGAGAACATCATCGGCCGCTGGTTCGCCCAGGGGAACGACCGGCGGGAACGGGTGGTCCTGGCCACCAAGGTGTACGGCCGGATGGGTGACTGGCCGAACGAGCAGGGGCTCTCCGCCCGGCACATCGTCCGGGCCTGCGACGAGTCGCTGCGCCGGTTGCAGACCGACTGGATCGACCTCTACCAGATGCACCACATCTCCCGGACCACTCCGTGGGAGGAGATCTGGCAGGCGATGGAAACCCTGGTCAGCCAGGGGAAGGTGCTCTACGTCGGATCGTCGAACTTCGCCGGTTGGCACCTGGCCCGGGCGCAGGAGTCCGCGACCCGGCGCAACTTCCTCGGACTCGTCTCCGAGCAGTGCATCTACAACCTGATGACCCGGCACGTGGAGTTGGAGGTGCTGCCGGCGGCCGAACAGTACGGCCTCGGCATCATCCCGTGGTCGCCGTTGCAGGGCGGACTGCTCGGCGGCGCCATCCGCAAGCTCGCCGAGGGCGGCGCGGGACGGACCCGCAGCGAGCACGCCAGCAAGCTGCTGGCGGAACGCCGGCCCGCCATCGAGGGGTACGAGAAACTCTGTGCCGACCTCGGTCACGACCCGGCGGACGTCGCGCTCGGTTGGCTGCTGACCCGGCCCGCGGTGACCGCGCCGATCATCGGACCCCGGACGGTGCAGCAGCTCGACGCCGCGCTCGGCGCGCTCACGGTCGAACTGGGCGACGACACCCTGACTCGGCTGGACGAGCTCTTTCCGCCGGTCGGCAAGGGCGGTCCGGGGCCGGAAGCCTGGGCCTGGTAGGTCGGGGAGCCGAATCCGGTCGGATCGGCGGCAGCCCCTACAGGGGCCAGGTCGCCAGCCGGTCGTACGTCGGCCGGGGGCCGAGGTGGCTGCGGACCAGCACCAACTCGGTCGCCGGCCAGGACGGGCCACGGTAGCCGTCGAGGATACGCAGGTCCTCGTCGAGACTCGCCCGGTCCAGTCGCTCGCCGGGCCGGGCCAGGGTGAGGTGTGGCCGCAGCGGCCGGGAGTCGTGTGGCACCCGGGCCCGCCGCAGTTCCCGCCGGGTCGCCGCAGCCAGTCGGCGTACGGCGTCCACCTCGCCGAGCAGACCGACCCAGAGCACCGTGAACGGGCCCCGGCCGAACCGCCCACCGCCGCCGAGTCGCAGCCGGGGCGCGGCCGGCCCGGACTCCGCCGCCCGCTCACCACCGGGTACCGCCAGCCCGACCGGAACGGCCGGCTCGGCACCTACCGCCGGCTCAACGGGCACGGCCGGCTCGGCACCTACCGCCAGCCCGACCGGAACGGCCGGCTCGGCGGGGAGGGTGATCCCGCGTCGGCGTCCGGCCCTGGTCCCGCGTTGCTGTGTGGCGGGCGGGTGGCGCCAGTCCTGGACGGCGCGGGTGAGGGCGTCCTCCACTCTGCCCAGACGATCGTCGGCGACCTCACCGAGGAACGCGACGGTGACGTGCAGGTTCGACCGGGGCGCCAGCCGGACGTTGATCCCGGCGCCGGCCGCCGCCCCGATGCGAAGCCGCTTCGTCTGCTCGGCGATGTCCTCCAACGCCTCCGGCGACGGGTAGATGGCTACGAAGAGCCGCACGGCGGCACCCCGTCCAGAACCACCCCGAGCCGTACGGCGGAACCGGCGTTCACGTCGGTCGGCATCCGCTCACGCGCTGCCGTGGCGGGGGCCGGCGTGTGGAGCCGGCAGGATCAGCCCGGCGGCCTGCAACTCCCCCTCGACCCGGACCCGTTCGATCTCCAGGTCGACTCCGTCGAGGTCACCGAGGTGCTCCGCCACCCCGAGGCACCGACTCGCCAACCGCAGCCGGTCGTCGTACGCCTCCAGGACCGCGTTCTGCCAGAGCCGTGACCGGCCGGCGACGCCGAGCCGCTGGCCGCCCAGTCGGCGCAGGTCCGCGGCGATCCGTTCGAAGGCCGGATGATCCACCCGATCGAATTCGGTGAGATCGACCTCTCGATTCAGCGAATCCACTTCGAACGTCCGGTCGAGTCGGTTGATCGCGCGACGCAGCCGAGCGGTTTCCCTCCGGTCCGCGATCCAGCAGACGAAACGGTCGATCAGCTCGTCCGCGCAGATCAGTGCCGCAACGACCGCCGGCAGACAGACCACGGCGAGAATTGCCAGCGGCAGCGCGAAAGCATGCACGATGGCCACATCCTCCGACGCTAAACGGCGGTAACCCGCCTCGCCACCCGTTTTGCAATCAACGAATATTCATGTCCCTGAGCCGCCGATCCCAACATCACGGCGCCTCCGGGCCGGACTGTCGCCGAGCTGCCGGGCAGGCTGTCACTGGGTCGCCGGGCCGAGCGCCAGGCGGAGCCGGTCCACGGCCGCCCGGTCGCCGGTCCAACTGACCGCGTCCTCGGCCGAGCGCCGCCAGAGCCAGCGCAACAGCTGGTCCGGAGCGGCACTGATCGACGCGGCCGGGCCGGCACCGTCATCCTCCACCCCGGACGCCCGGGCGCCGGTCGACTCCGTGGCCGGCGCGGCCCGCTGCCCGGGGGTGACCCGCGACTCGGGGAACGCCGGCACGGCGTCGGTCGGAACGGACTCGACCTCCACAGCGTCCGGCCGGAGTCGGATCAGCCAGTTCGCCGGCCCGGCCGCCGCCCGGACCAGTACGGCCGACGTGGGCAGGACCTCCGAGAAGTCCTCCGGCCAGCGTCGGGTCCCGTAGGCCAGGAAGATCCGGAGCACCTCGTCGATGCCGTCGATGGCGAGGTCCGGGGGAACGTCGGTGACCGGTTGGCCGGTCGCCAACTCCGCGTCCAGCCGGTGGATGACCGTCTCCTGCGTCATCCGACGGATCCAGAAGCCGACGGTCTGGTTCGGGTCGTACCAGGTGGGTGCCGCCGCGGCCGCGTCCCGGCTGTCGAACTCGCCGCGCAGCGCGCGGTAGGCACGGTCGAGCACGGCCACCGGCTCCTCGCCGGACAGGTCCGGCGGCCAGTCCTCCGGCGCCCGCCCGGACCGCATGCACTCCACCTTGTGCAGGTAGACCACGGCGACGTGCCGAACCAGGTCTTCGACATTCCAGTCCGGACAGCTCGGCACGGCGGCGGTCAGGTCGGTCGACGCTACCTGCCGTAGCCGGGCCTGGTCGGCGGCCAGGCACTCCAGTAGTCGGACTCGCAGCATTCCACCACCTAACCAGACCCGTACGACTTCCACCGGCCGCCGATCCGTCGCCCGGCCGAACCGGGTTAAGAAGGGGCCCTTCCTATACAGAAAGCGATAAGAAGGGGCCCTTCCTTACACCTCGGCGGGGGGCACCACGTAGAAGCGCGGCAGGGGGAGGATGCGCAGTCGCAACCGGGTGCCGGTCCGGTGCAGTTGCCAGACCAGTGCCACCACGGCGGTGGTCATCGAGATCAGTCCACCGATCCAGATGCTCGCCCCGGCGCCGAACCGCTCGGCGATCCAGCCGATGATCGGTGCGCCCACCGGGTTGGTGCCGAGGAACACCAGCACCCACAGCGACATGACCCGGCCCCGGAACGCCGCGTCGACGCCGAGCTGCACCCGCTGGTTCGAGGCCTGGGCGAAGAAGACCATGAAGAACCCGGTGAACGGCAGCAGCGTCAGGACCAGCCAGTACGTCGGAGCGAGCCCGACCAGGGTGCCGAACACACCGGTCGCCACCGCGGCACCCAGCACCGTCCACACCGATGGTCGGCTGCGCCGCCCGCTACCGGCCAACGCCCCGGCCAGCGCGCCCACCGCCAGCGCGGTGCTGAACAGGCCGAACGAGGCGGCGCCGGTGTTGAACACGGTCTTGGCCAGCGCGGCGAGGGTGAGCTGGAAGTTGAACAGGGTCATCCCCATCACCGACATCAGGGCCATCGGCAGCACCAGGTCGGAGCGGCGGGCGACGTACCGCAGACCGTCGATCACCCGGGCCGAATCACGGTCCTTGACCGGTGGCAGGTCGTCGCGGTGCAGCTCGGCGGGGCGAATCCGGATCATGCTGACCAGCGGGGCGATCGAGCCGACCGCCGCGATCATGAAGACCGGTCCGACGTCGAAGAGGGCGATCGCCACCCCGGCCACCGCCGGGCCGATGATCCGGGCGGAGTTGAACGTCGCGGCGGAGAGCGCCAGCGCGTTCGGCAGCAGTGGCGTACCGACGAGTTCGGAGACGAACGACTGCCGTACCGGGGTCTCGACCGCGTTCGCCGTACCGAGCAGGGCGGCGAAGACGAAAACGTGCCACAGCTGCACCACGCCGGTGATCACCAGCGTGCTCATGGCCAGCGCCAGGATGCTCCAGGTGGTGTTCGCGACGAAGAGCAGGATCCGCTTGTCGTACCGGTCGGCCAACCGGCCGGAGAGCAGGGTGAGCAGGAGCACCGGGGTGAACTGCAACGCGACGACCACGCCCAGCGCGGTGGCCGAGTCGTCCGACAGATCGAGGACCAGCCAGTCCTGTGCGACGAACATCATCCACACGCCGATCAACTTGATCAGCTGGCCGGTGGCGAAGAGTCGGTAGTTGCGAATCGTCATGGACTGGAAGGTGGTGCTCAGCTTTGCCCGCACTCGGGGTGCGCCTCCTCGGGTCGTACGCGTCATCCGTCGATCCCCGGCCTCCGCGTTGCGGCCGGGAGTCCTGGTGGACGAAGCGGACCCGAAGCTGTGCGGCGGTCAGTCGCGCGCCACCTTCTGCAGGATCTCCGCGGCACGCTGGAGCGCGTCGCGTTCTTCCAGGGTCAACTCGGCGAGCCGGCTCGCCAGCCACTCGTTGCGGGCCCGGTCGAACTGGGCCAGCACCGCGCGGCCGGAGTCGGTCGCCGCGAGGATGACCTGGCGGCCGTCGGTCGGATGGGGGGTGCGCTGTACGAGACCGCGCTCCTCCAACTTCGCGACGATCTTGGTCATCGTCGGCGGCTGGACCCGTTCGGTGTCGGCCAGCTCACGCGGCGTCAACGCGCCGGCCAGCTCCAGGCTGGTCAACGCGGAGAGTTGGGTCGCCGTGAGGTCGCCCACCGGTCGGGTCTGCCGTACCCGTCGGTTCAGTCGGGTGATCGCGTCGCGCAGCAACGTCGCAAGCTGCGCCGGTGGCATGCGCTTCGCCATCACCGTCCACTCCGTCACGATCGTTAGCCTAACTAATAAGCCAGGCTAACGACCACTCGTTATGACCACCGTCACCGCCCGGGATGGGCGGTTCGCAGACTAGAACAGCAGGGTCTCGATCGGGCCGCGCAGGAAGTACAGCACGAAGAGCGCCGCCACCCCGTACAACAGGGGGTGCACCTCGCGGGCCTTGCCCCGGGCCGCCTTGACCAGCACGTAGCTGATCACGCCGGCCCCGATGCCGTTGGAGATGGAGTAGGTGAACGGCATCAGCACGATGGTGAGGAACGCCGGGATCGCGATCTCGTAGTCGTTCCAGTCGATGGTCCGCACCGCGGTCATCATCAGGAAGCCGACGATCACCAGCGCCACGGACGCCGCCTCGAACGGCACCACCACGACCAGCGGCGCCAGGAACATCGCCAGCAGGAAGAGCCCGCCGGTCACCAGGTTGGCCGCGCCGGTCCGGGCACCCTCGGCGACCCCGGCCGCGCTCTCGATGTACGACGTGTTGCTCGACGTGCTCGCCGCACCGCCGGCCGCCGCGGCGACCGAGTCCACGAAGAGGATCTCCCGGGTACGCGGCAGCATCTTCCGCTCGTCGAGCAGATCGGCCTCCTGCCCGACGGCGACCATCGTGCCCATCGTGTCGAAGAAGTCCGTGATCAACAGCGTGAAGACGAACATGATCGCGACGAGGACGCCGGCCCGCTGCCAGGAGCCGAGCAGGTCGAATTCGCCCAGCAGGGACAGGTCGGGGGTGTCCACCACCTTCTCCGGCAGCGCCGGAACGTTCAGCGACCAGCCGGCGGGGTTGGGCCGCCCGTCCACCATCGACGGGCCGACCTTGGCGATCGCCTCGACCACGATCGCCAGCACCGTCGAGGCGAGGATGCCGATCAGGATCGCGCCCCGGACCCGACGTACCACCAGCACGAGCGTCACCAGCAGGCCGAGCACGAAGACCAGGGCCGGCCAGGTCACCAGCTTGCCGCCGATGCCCAACCCGACCGGCACGGTGGTGTTGGCGGCGTCGGGCAGCCGCCGGACGAACCCGGCGTCCACCAGCCCGATGATGGTCAGGAAGAGCCCGATGCCCACCCCGATCGCGGTCTTGAGCTGCGTGGGGACCGCCCGGAACACGGCGGTACGCAGCCCGGTGAGCACCAGGATGGCGATGATCACACCCTCGATCACCACCAGGCCCATCGCGTCGGCCCAGGTCATCTGCGGCGCGATCTCGTACGCCACCAGCGCGTTCACTCCGAGCCCGGCGGCCAGCGCCAGCGGGAACCGGCCGACGACGCCCATCAGGATCGTCATGATCCCGGCCACCAGCGCGGTCCCGGCGGCCAGCGCCGGAATGGCCAGCTTCGCACCGTCGCCGTCGACGGCGTTGCCCAGGATCAGCGGGTTGAGCACCACGATGTAGGCCATCGTGAAGAAGGTGGCGAGGCCGCCCCGCATCTCCCGGCTCAGCGTCGAGCCGCGTGCCGTGATCTCGAAGTACCGGTCGAAGGCGTTACGGGGGGCGGGCCTGTCGGCCCGGGAGGCGGGCTCGGCCGGGCTGTTGTCCATCGGATCCTCGCGAGGGTTATTCGAGTTTGATCCGCGCATCGTCCCAGATCACCGGTTACCGACCAAGACCTGCCCGGTTACCAACAACGACCCGCGCGGCCGTACGCTGGAACGGTGCCCGAGGAGCCGCAGATCGAGCCGCTCGACCCGCCGATGGTGCCGTTCGCCGTCGCCGGGATCGTCGCCTGGGCCGTGGTCGGACTGGTGCTCCTGGTCTTCTTCCGGGACTGGCTCACCGACCGGGGACACGAGAACTGGCTCTGGACCTGCCTCGCCGGCTTCCTGGTCGGCTTCCCCGGGCTGGCCGTGATGCTCCGGCACGACGCCAACCGCCGACGCCGGCGCGGCGCGGCCTGAACCCCGCCGGTACCGCGACGTACCGGAAGCCACCGCTCAGCCGTGCCCGTACGGCTCCGCCGGCTCGGCGGCGTCGACCGAGCCGGGTGCCCGGCTGACCGCGATCGCCTCCACCTCGCTGTCGTCGTAGATCGTCGGCAGCTCGTCGACCGGCGTCTCGGTGGCCTCCAGCATCGTCTCGGAGTGCGCGCCACAGCCGTGGTCGGCGCTGACCGCCCGGCCGTCGTCGGGAGCGAAGAAGTTTCCGCAGACCCCGAACGCCTGGCGCATGGCGCCGGCCAGCGGCAGGTAGAAACCGCACGTTCCGCAGCGCGCGGTCCGGGGCGCGGCGGCGGCGATCGGCGCCGTCGGGCCGTGATCTCCGTCGTACCACCGCTGGGCGGTCTCCATCCGCCCCTCCCGGGACATCACCCGGGGCCGGCCGAGACCGAGTTCCCAGGAGGTCTCCTCGACGGCGGGATCGTCGGAGAGCAGGTAGCCGGGAACGAGCCGATCGTCGTCCGGCATGGTGGGCAGCAGGTCGCCGACGCCGAGATCGCCCGGCTGGAGCCGCTCCTGCCACGGCAGCCAGCTCGGCGCCATCATCGCGTCCGGGCCGGGCAGCAGGAAGGTCTCGCAGACCGTGACTTGCCGACTGCGCGGCACCCGGGTCACCGTCACCGCCCACCGCCAGCCCCGGTAGCCGGCCAGCTGGCACTCGAAGAGATGCGTCACCAGGCGGTCGCCCTCGGCGATCGCACCCAGATGATCGCCAATGTCCGTCGAGTCGACCTCGGTGATGCCATCCCGCGCCACGTCGACGGCGCTGGCGCAAACCTGGTCGAGACGGGCCGCGCGAGCGGCGGTGCTCCTGGTCACCCACCCATTGTTGCCTATCCTTGACGACGGGTCGGCGGCACTCCCCGGCACCGATCGGCCAGAGATACTTCGGCACAGATCCGACCGTCGTCGACCGGATGGGCGAGGATGGTGCTCATGCCGCTGTTCACCCGCTCTGGGCGGTCGGTCCCCGGGCGCCTCGTCGGCACCGTCATCCGGGCCGTCAGGCTGCTGTTTCGCGGCTCACTGGGCAGCGCACGCTGGACGACCCGCCGGGTCGCCCGGGTACGCGAGAAGGGCGCCGGCGGGGAGACCGGCATGGTCCGGCTGTTCGACCTGCACGCCGCCTCCTGTGCCGGCGACACGTTGATCACGATCGGCCTGGCCGGAACGATCTTCTTCAACGCCCCGCTGGGCGAGGCGCGCAGCAAGGTCGCGCTCTACCTGTTGATCACCATGGTCCCCTTCGCACTCCTCGCCCCGGTGGTGGGGCCGCTGCTCGACCACTTCCGGCACGGGCGCCGCTACGCACTGGCCGCCACCATGCTCGGGCGGGCCTTCCTCGCCTGGCTGATCTCGGACTACATCCACGGCTTCGGGCTCTACCCGGCCGCCTTCGGCGTACTGGCGCTGTCCCGGGCGTACGGCGTGGCCCGCTCGGCGGCCGTACCCCGACTGCTGCCGGAGCGGATGGGGCTGTCCCAGGCCGGCGCCCGGGCCAGCGTGTACGGCTCGATCGCCGGTGGCCTGGTCGCCCCGATCGGACTGGCCGCCTTCTGGTTCGGTCCACAGTGGCCGCTACGGGTCGCCTCGGTGATCTTCCTGATCGGCATGGTGATCGCGCTGCGCCTGCCGCCCCGGGCCGACTCCGACCCGCCGGAGGTCGTACCCCGGGCCTTCCAGGCGTTCCGGAAGGGGCGGAACGGGCGTGAACGGGCGCTCGGCCGGGGTGGGCCGGCCGGCCGGCTGGTGATCGGTGCCCTCGTCGGCAGCGCCACCCTGCGCGGCCTCTACGGCTTCCTGCTGCTCTTCCTCGCCTTCGCCATCAAGGCCGGCGACGTGGACACCGACCTGTTCGGCCGGCGGCTCAGTGACGAGGCGGCGCTCGGGGTGGTCGGCGGCGGGCTCGCGATCGGCACGTTCCTGGCCACCGCGGTCGGCACCCGGCTGCGCATCCACCGGCCCGTGGCGTTGCAGGCCGCCGGCCTGGTCGTGGTCACCGCCGTCGGGGTGCTGGCCACGCTCCGGTTCTCCCTGCTGCTGGTCGCACTGCTCTGCCTGGTCACCGCCGTGATCAGCGGCATCGCCAAGCTGGCCGTCGACGCCTCCATTCAGGAACGGGTCCGGGAACGGCTTCGAGCGACCGCGTTCGCCCACTCCGAAACCGCCCTGATGCTCGCCTTCGTCGCCGGGGGTGCCCTGGGCCTGATCCCGGTCGACGGCCGGGTCGGGATCGGCGTACTGACCGGGATCGCGGCGTTGGCCACGGTCCGGGCCCTGATCGTCGCCGGGCGGCTACGGAACGAGCGGCTGTCCGGACGGGCCATGGCCGACAGCGACCAGCCGGACGGCGACGTACCCGACACCGACGGACCCGACGACGGACGGCCCGGACCGGACCGACCGGCCCCGGACCGGGCCGGACCGGAGCAGCCCGGTGCGCGGCGGCCGACCGACGAGGACCCCACGCCGGTCTCGCCGGCTCCGCCGGTCGACCCGCCGACCGCCGGCCCGGCCAACGGCGGACCCGACGACGGCGACGAGGATCCGGATCTCGCGCCGCCCGGCTACCACATCTACCGGCCGTCCTCGGCGGTCACCGGCCCCGGGCCGGGCGACGAGGGCTCCCGCCGGGAATCCCGGGGGCCGTAGTGGACGACGGGGTACTTATCGTCACGGCCGTTCCCGCCGAGGCCGACGCGGTCCGGGCCGGGCTGGTCGGCGACGCGGTGACCGTCGAGCCGGTCGGGGTGGGTCCGGCGGCGGCCGCCGCCGGCACGGCCCGGCTGATCGCGCTGGCCGAGGCGGCCGGACGGCCGTACCGGGCGGTGCTCAGTGCCGGGATCGGCGGCGGATTCCCCGGCCTCGCCCCGGTCGGATCGATCGTCGTCGCGACCCGCAGCGTCGCCGCCGACCTCGGCGCCGAATCACCGGACGGCTTCCTCACCCTGGACGAGCTGGGCTTCGGCGCCACCTCCGCCCCGGCCGACCCGGCCCTGCTGGAGATCCTGCGCAGCGGACTGCCGCACGCGGTCACCGGCGCGGTCCTCACCCTCGGCACCGTGACCGGAACCACGGCGACCACCCTGGCCCTGCTCGCCCGGCACCCGGACGCGGTGGCCGAGGCCATGGAGGGGTACGGGGTGGCCGTCGCCGCCGCCGGTGCCGGGTTGCCCTTCGCCGAGCTGCGGGCCGTCTCCAACCCGATCGGCCCGCGTGACCGGTCGGCGTGGCGGATCGGCGACGCCTTCGCCGCCCTGACCGCCGCCGCGACCGTACTCGGCAAGGAACTCGCCGGATAGCCGTCGGCGGAGAACCGGAGCGGGGAGCCGATGGCACGGCCGGGAGGATCCCGGTTCGGGCAGCGACGGTCCGGACGCCCAGGCCGGTCAGCCGGCGTGCCCGGACGTCTTGGGCCGGTCAGCCGACCAGGTTGTATGCCGCCGCCACCCCGAGCAGGGCGACGGCCGATGCCGTGACCCCGGTGTAGCCGATCCGGCCGGCCCGGCGCCACCAGCCACGGACCCAGGCGGACACCGTCGCCGCGAGCATCGCGGCGGTGGTCACCGCCGCGACGACCGGGAGGACCAGCGCGATCGTCAGCAGCGACGAGTCACCGAGGAAGATCCGCTCGTCGAGGCCGGCGCTGTCGCCGAGAATCATGCCCAGCACGGCGACGAAGGCCACGAGCAGTCCGGCGGTCGTCCAGCCGGCCAGGACGGCCAGCCTCGGCACCACGCCCGACCGGCCCCGCCGACGCCGGACCAGTGCGGCGATCGGCCACCAGAGCAGCCCGACCAGCAGCACCAGCACCGCGCCCACGGCCACGGCCATGTGCAGGGTGGGCTGGGCGTACCAGGACAGCTTCTGGTAGGCGACGGTCGGGTTGGCGGTGCTGAACAGCACGCCGTCCCGGAAGGCGATGCGCTCCCGGCCGTCGGTGAACAGACCCGGCTCGACCTGCCGCCAGTGCTGCTCGGTGAGCGCCGGATCAGCGGACAGCCCGGTCGTGGTCAGTTCGTCCCCGTCGACACCCACCGTCACCGCCGTGGTCAGGGTGGCGAGCTTGGTGAAGTCGGTGTGGCTGTAGCGGGTCGTCCGGTACGTGCCGGCGAAGGCGTCGAGTCCGGTACCGGCCGTCGTCGGTGCCTGCCCGCTGGACGGGTACAGCCGATCGACGATCCGGTCGACCAGGTCGTGGGCCGCGAAGTTGGCCGCGCTGCCCAGGCCGTCACCGTTGTAGGCCACGTAGATCCCGAGACCGGTCTCGGGCAGCAGCGCCATGATGTCGTGGAACCCGGGAACGTCACCGTCCTTGTTCACCACGGCCTGGCCCGCGCGAGGGTGCTGCTCGTAGCCGTACCCCATGCCGGGGAGCCGGGGGTCCTGGGTGCTGTGCTGGGCGGTGAGCGGATTTCCGGGCCGGAGTGCGGCCAGCATGAACCGGCCCATGTCGGCGGGTGTGGTGACCACACCGGCGCCGGTCGGGCTCATCGCCCCGTACTGGCCTCGGGCCTCGACACCGTCCGCCCGGTAGCCACGGGCCAGGGTCGCCCGCACCCCCTCGGGAGTCGGCTGGGCGAAGGTGGTGCCGGTCATGCCCAGCGGGCGCAGGATCTGCCGGTCGACGTAGCTGGCGAAGTCCGTCCCCGCGACGGTCTCGACGATGTGGCCGGCGAGGGCGAAGCCGTAGTTGTCGTACGCGGCGAGGGTGCCCGGCGGGCGTACCCGGGGCGGCTGGTTGTCCCGCAGCCACGCGCCGAGCGGCGCCACCCCGGCCGGGTCGGCCACCGCGACCCCCAGCGGGGTGTCGGCGAATCCAGAGGTGTGGGTCAGCAGGCGGCGGAGGGTCACCGGCCGGCCGGGATAGGTGTCTTGGATCCGCAGGTCGGCGAGGTAGCGGTTGACGTCGACGTCCAGGTCCAGGCGCCCCGCCTCGACGAGCTGCTGCACCGCCTCGGCGGTGAACACCTTCGCCACCGAGGCCATGAAGAAGCCGGTCCGGTCCACGGTCACCGGAGTGCCGGCCGACACGTCGGCGACCCCGTAGCCCTTGCCGAAGACCTGCCGGCCGCCGGACACCACGACGACGGCGGCCCCGGGGATCTGGTACTCGGTCAACTGCCGTGCGACCACCTCGTCGACGACGGCGCCGACCTGGTCCGCGACCTTCGCCCGGGGCGGCACGGGCACCTCGGCAAGGGCCGGCGCGGCCACCTCAGCGCGGGGCGGCACGGGCACCTCGGCGCGGGCCGGCGCGGCGACCACCACCAGCCCGACCAGCACTGACAGGACGATCGCGAGCAGGCGTTTGATCATAAGAAAACGCTATCGACCTGGCGATCGGCGGTCGATCCGGTGAGCTGGCCGGCACCGGGTAGGGCACGCCCTACCGGCCACCGGCCGGCTGGTCCCACTGTGACGCAGCCGGCCCCGCCGGGTCCGCCGTCATCCCCGGCCGGACGGCGTGGCTACGGTGGGGACGTGGCGCTCTCCCTGGCGATCTCGCCCTGCCCCAACGACACCTTCGTCTTCCATGCCCTGGTGCACGGGCTGGTGCCCGGCGCTCCGCCGATGGACGTGACCTACGCGGACGTGGACGTCACCAACACCGCCGCCGAGCGCGGGGCGTACGACCTGGTGAAGGTGAGCTACGCGGCGCTGCCGTGGCTGCTCGACGACTACCACCTGCTGCCCTGCGGCGGCGCGCTCGGCCGGGGCTGCGGCCCGCTGGTGCTGACCCGGGGCGGCGGGACCGGCAGTACCGACCTGACCGGGGCGACCGTGGCGGTGCCCGGTGACCGGACCACGGCGTACCTGCTGTTCCGGCTCTGGTCCGCGGACCGGCCCCCGGCGAAGATCGAGGTGGTGCCGTTCCACGAGATCATGCCGGGAGTGGCCGCCGGCCGGTACGACGCCGGCCTCGTCATCCACGAGGCCCGGTTCACGTATCCCCGGCACGGCCTGACCGCCCTGGTCGACCTCGGGCAGTGGTGGGAATCCGACACCGGGCTGCCGATCCCGCTGGGCGCCATCCTGGCCCGCCGGGGCACGGTGGACCCGGAGGCGGCGACCCGCTGGATCCGCGACTCGGTACGCCAGGCCTGGGCCGACCCGGCCGTCAGCCGCGAGTACGTGCTCCGGCACGCGCAGGAGATGGAGCGCGACGTGGTCGACCAGCACATCGCGCTCTACGTCAACGAGTTCACGGCCGAGTTGGGCGTCGACGGCCAGGCGGCGGTCGACGCGCTGCTCGGCCGGGCCGCGGCGGCCGGGCTGACCCCTCAGATCTCCAGTTCGCGGGCGACCGCGTGGACCAGCTGAGCGACGGTCAGCGCGGTCTTCTTGTCCGGGAAGCGACCCCGGCGCAGGTCCGGCTGGATCTTGGCCTCAAGCACCTTGATCATGTCCTCGACCAGGCCGTGCAGCTCCTCGGCCGGCCGGCGGCGAAGCTCCGCCATGGACGGTGGGGCGTCCAGGAGCTTGACCCCGAGCGCCTGCGCACCCCGGCGACTGTCCACGACGCCGAACTCGACCCGCTGGCCGCCCTTCAGGTCGGTGACACCAGTCGGCAGCGCGCCCTTCGGCAGGAACACGTCGCCACCCTCGTCACTGGTGACGAACCCGTATCCCTTGGCCGCGTCATACCACTTCACTCGACCCGTCGGCACCTGTTGACCTCGACTCCCCTGATGAGATTGCTGTCCTCACAAGGCTAGCCGCATCAGCCGCCCGAGCGCCTCCGGGAATCCGGTAAGGTCCGGCAGCACCAGGTCGGCACCGGCCGATCGCAGCTCATCTGCGTCGCAGGGCCCGGTGGTGACGCCGAGTCCGGGCACCCCGGCGGTCCGTGCGGCCACCATGTCGGCCACGTGGTCGCCCACGTACAGCCCGGCGCCGTGCGCGGTCAACGCGGTCGCCTTCTCCGCCGCGAACAGGTCGCCGGCCAACTCGTCGACCTTCAGCCCGACGTGTTCCAGGTGCAGCCGGGCCAGCCGGCCGTGCTTGGAGGTGACCACCATGACCCGTAGCCCCCGGGCCCGGACCTCCGCCACCGCCGCCAGCGCGCCGGGCAGCGGCAGGGAGGTGGTGATCGCGTACTCGGGATAGAGCGCCCGGTACGTCCGGACGGCCTCCTCGACCTGGTCCTCCGGGAACCAGCGCCGGATCTCGGTCCGCAGCGGCGGCCCGAGGCGGCTGACCGCGGCGTCCGCGTCGACGTACACGCCGGTCTTCTCCGTCAGCGCCCGCATGGCGGCGGCGATTCCGGGCCGGGAGTCGATCAACGTCATGTCCAGGTCGAATCCGACCGCGGCGGAAGTCACGCCGGCCATCGTCGCACGGTCTTAACGGCCCACCCGAGTCAAGCCGGACGACCGACGCGCACGACCGGCACCTGTCCGGCTAGCGTGGAAAGACGATGACGACACTCGCCGACAATCTCCGGGCCCTGCCCGACGAGGCGCTGGCCGCCCTGTTCCGGCTGCGTCCCGACCTCGTCGTGCCGGTACCGACCGATCTGTCCGCCCTGGCGGTCCGCGCGCAGTCCCGGGTGTCGGTGGCCCGCGCCCTCGACGGCCTCGACGAATTCACCCTGCGGATCCTGGACGCGGCCCGGCTCAGCCGTGATCCGGATCACGGGGAGACCTCCACCGAGACGATCACCACTCTCGCCGTCGGCGCCTCCCGAAGCGGGGACCGGGCCGGGGTGCGTACCGCGATCGACCGGCTCCGGGCCCTCTTCCTGCTGTACGGGCCGGAGAGCGCCCTGCGGGTCGCGGCCGGGGTGGACGAGGTCTGCTCGCCGTACCCGGCGGGGTTGGGCCGACCGGCGGCGGAACTCGACCCGGACACGGCCGCGCTGGTCGCCGACCCGGCCCTGCTGCGCCGGACCCTGCTGGCCGCGCCGCCCGCGGCCCGGGCGATCCTGGACCGGCTCGCCGCCGGACCTCCGGTGGGTACGCTGCCGGCCGCCGCGCCGCCCGGCGAAGGCGCCGCCGCGCCGGTCTCCTGGCTCGTCGACAACGGCCTCCTGGTGCCCATCTCGGATGCCGGCGGCGTGCCCGGCACGCCGACCGCCGTGGAGCTGCCCCGGGAGATCGGGCTGCTGCTGCGCCGCGAGTCGGGGCCGCTGGGCCCGCTGCGCCCCCGGCCGCCGGCGGTCACCGGTATGGCCCGGGAGCCGAAGGCCGCCGACTCCGCCGGAGCCGGCCAGGCCATGGAGGCGGTACGACACACCGAGGCGCTGCTCGAACAACTCGCCGCCGAGCCCGCCCCGGTACTCCGCTCCGGCGGACTGGGCGTACGCGACCTGCGCCGGCTCGCCCGCGCCACCGGCGTCGACGAGTCGACCACCGCGCTGCTGCTGGAGGTGGCGTACGCCGCCGGGCTGACCGGCGAGGTCGACCTGCCCGGCGCCGCCACCACCCGGAACGGGGCGGACCAGCAGATCATGCCGGCGGCCGGTTACGAGGGCTGGCGGGACGGTTCGCTGGCCCACCGATGGGAACACCTCGCCCGGGCCTGGCTGACCATGACCCGGCAGGTCGGGCTGGTCGGCCAGCGCGACGACCGGGACCGCCCGATCGCACCGCTCTCCCCCGAGGCCGAGCGGGCCGGGGTGCCGGCCATCCGGCGGGCGGTGCTCGACGTGCTCGACGGCCTCGACCCCGGCGCCGCGCCGACCCCGGACGAGGTGACCGAGCTGCTCGGCTGGCGGGCCCCACGGCGGAGCCTGGGCCGGGAGGCCGGCCAGCGCGAGGTGCTGACCGAGGCGGCGCTGCTCGGCGTCACCGGACTCGGCGCGCTCACCTCGTACGGCCGACTGCTGCTCGCCCGCTGGACGGCCGGAGACACCCGGCTCGGCGAGAGCGCCGACGATCCGCTCGGCGTCCGGCCCGACGCGGACGGGGCGGCCGGCGGGGGTACCGCCGCGGTCCGGGCCCTGGACGCACTGCTGCCGGCCCCGGTCGACCACTTCCTGCTCCAGGCCGACCTGACCGTGGTGGTACCCGGACCACCCGAGCCGACGCTCGCCGCCGAACTGGCCGTGGTGGCCGAGCACGAGTCGGCCGGCGGAGCCAGCGTGCACCGGGTCACCGGGGCGAGCGTGCGCCGGGCCCTGGACGCCGGGTACGCCGCCGAGGACCTGCACACGCTCTTCAAGCGCCGGTCCCGTACGCCGGTGCCGCAGGGGTTGACGTACCTGGTCGACGACATCGCCCGCAAACACGGCGGGCTCCGGGCCGGTTCGGCCGGGGCGTACCTGCGCAGCGACGACGAGGCACTCCTGTCCGAGGTGCTCGCCGACCGCCGGCTCGCCCCGATGTCGCTGCGCCGGCTGGCGCCGACCGTGCTGACCACCCCGCATCTGGCGGGGCGACTGCTCGGCGCCCTGCGCGACGCCGGGTACGCCCCGGTCTCCGAGGACGCCACCGGGGCGACCGTGCTGGCCAGGCCCAAGGTCCGGCGGGCGCCGGCCCGGGGCTCGGTCGCCAACCGGGTGACCGACCCGCTGGCCACGCCGAGGCTGAGCACGCCCCGACTGCTCGGCATCGTCGAGCAGATCCGCCGGGGCGACGCCGCGGCCCGGGTCGCCCGTCGGGCGCCGAGCACGGTCCGGGACGCCGGCCGGTCCGGTGGGGCCGGTCCGGCGATGCCGGCGGGACACGCGCACACCCAGGCGCTGGCCGTACTTCAACAGGCGGTCCGGGACAAGGCCCTGGTCTGGGTCGGGTACGTCGACGCGCACGGCGCGACCGCGTCCCGGCTGGTCCGGCCGGTGTCGATCGGCGCCGGTTACCTGCGGGCCGAGGACGAGCGCACCGAGATGCTGCACACCTTCGCGCTGCACCGGATCACCGCCGCGGTGCTCGAGGAGTGAGGTGCGCAAGGCGCCCGCTGCGCCCGCTGCGCCCGCGGCATTAGGCGTTAGGCGTTAGGCGTTAGGAAGGGGCCCTTCTTATACAGAAAACGATAGGAAGGGGCCCTTCCTTTCACTGCCGGCGGTGCTGGCGGACCGTACCGACGACGGAGACGATGAGCAGCAGCGTGAAGGCGGCGCCGAGTCCCTCACCGAGCGAGGTCACGAAGCCCTGCCGCTGCACCAGCCAGCCGAAGAGCACCCAACTGGCGAGCACCACCGCGACCGCCGCGTACGCGAACACGGTGGCCCGGGAGACCGGCGCCGGGGTGGTGGCCGGTGGTGCTGCGGCCGGAGGGCCTGTCTCGGACCTCAGCTCGCCGTCGACCGTCATCTGCGAACCTCCCACCGTGGGGCTGCGCGGAAGTCTCCAGACTCGCATCCGATCGGCCGATATGACAGGCTCCGCGACCCCGAGTCGCCCCGGGCGTACGCCTCCGGCCGGCCCCGCGTCGGGCTCAGGTGCCGGGACGTCGGCCGATCACGTGCACCCGGGTACCCACCTTGCCCAGCGCCCACATCCGCCGGGCGTCGCTCGGCAGCAGGTTGACGCACCCGTGTGAGCCGATCGACTTGTTGTGCAGGTAGGTGGTCGTCTGGTGGAACCCGATGCCGCCGATGAAGCGTTGCCAGTACGGCAGCCACACCTCGTACGGGTCGGACCACTCCTTGGTGTTCCGGAAGTTGACCTTGTACGTGCCGGTTGGTGTGCGGAAGCCCGACATGCCGGTCCGGGTGACGGTGGGAGCCATCACCACCTTTCCGCCCCGCATCGCCCATACCGTCTGCAAGGTGAGGTCGACGCAGAAGGTCGTACCGCTGCCGTCGGCGCACTTGTCCGTATCGGTGCTGGCCAACCGGCGGGCGACGTCGGCGGTGGTCGGTCCGGCCCGGCCCTCCGCCGGTCGGATGTCGTACCGGCGCTGGAACCGCTTGATGGCCGCGCAGTCGGCGGCCGACTGCCGGCCGTCGACGGTGACCGCGCCGAACCCGCCCAGCCGGGCCAGGTACGTCTCCACGTCGCGCTGCCGGTCGCCCTGCGGACAGCCGCTCGGCGGCTTCGGTGAACTCGGCCGGGCTGGTTTCCGGGGTGGCGCGGTGGTGGCCGGCGGTCGTGGTTTCGTGGTCGCGGGTACGGGTGTCTTCCCCTGATCCGGCGCGGGCGGCGCGCTCGCCCCCGTTGCGTTCTCCGCTCCGACCGGCGCGAGCCCCCCGGCTCCCGACTGGTCTGTCTGCGGATCAAACGCGCACGCACCGGCGCCGAACAGGGTGACTGCCACCAGAGCAACGAGACGGATGCCAAAACGCACGGTTACCATCTGGTCCTCCCCAGGAGCCGTCGACTGCTAGACGCATGGGAATACCGGTTCGGTTGCACCAGTTGAAAGATTTTTTCGGTTCGTTATCCAACGTGCAAGACTGAAGTGTCGGTGCGTGGGACGCCCGACCTGGGACGGGAGGGTGTGGGCGTGAGCGGCGGACCACTTATCGTGCAGTCGGACAAGACCCTGCTGCTGGAGGTCGACCATCCCGACGCGCTGGCCTGCCGGATGGCGATCGCGCCGTTCGCCGAGCTGGAGCGCTCCCCCGAGCACGTGCACACCTACCGGCTGACCCCGCTGGGCCTGTGGAACGCCCGGGCGGCCGGCCACGACGCCGAGGGCGTGGTCGACGCCCTGCTGCGCTTCTCGCGCTATCCGGTGCCGCACGCGCTGCTGGTCGACGTCGCCGAGACCATGGACCGGTACGGCCGGCTGCAACTCGTCGCCGACCCCACCCACGGGCTGGTGCTGCGGGCGCTGGACCGGATGGTCCTGATCGAGGTGGCCAAGAGCAAGAAGCTCGCCGGGATACTCGGGGCGAAACTGGACGACGACACCATGATCGTCCATCCGTCCGAGCGCGGCCGGCTCAAGCAGGCGCTGTTGAAGCTCGGCTGGCCGGCCGAGGACCTGGCCGGGTACGTCAACGGCGAGGCGCACCCGATCGAACTGGCCACCACCGGTTCCGACGGCAAGCCCGCCTGGGACCTGCGGTCGTACCAGCGGGAGGCGGTGCAGAGCTTCTGGGCCGGCGGGTCGGGCGTGGTGGTGCTGCCCTGCGGGGCCGGCAAGACCCTGGTCGGAGCCGCCGCGATGGCGGAGGCGAAGGCGACCACCCTGATCCTGGTCACCAACACCGTCGCCGGCCGGCAGTGGAAGCGGGAGCTGATCGCGCGCACCTCGCTGACCGAGGAGGAGATCGGGGAGTACTCCGGCGAGCGCAAGGAGATCCGGGCGGTCACCATCGCCACGTACCAGGTGCTCACCGCGCGCCGGGGCGGCGCCTTCACCCACCTCGACCTGTTCGGGGCCCGGGACTGGGGTCTGGTGATCTACGACGAGGTGCACCTGCTGCCGGCGCCGATCTTCCGGTTCACCGCCGACCTCCAGGCCCGGCGACGGCTGGGGCTGACCGCCACCCTGGTCCGCGAGGACGGCCGGGAGGGCGACGTCTTCTCGCTGATCGGCCCGAAGCGGTACGACGCGCCGTGGAAGGACATCGAGGCGCAGGGCTGGATCGCCCCCGCCGACTGCACCGAGGTACGGGTGACGCTGACCGAGGCCGAGCGGATGACGTACGCGGTCGCGGAGCCGGAGGAGCGCTACCGGATGGCAGCGACGGCCCGGACCAAGTTGCCGGTGGTCAAGGCGCTGGTCCAGCGGCACGCCAACGACCAGGTGCTGGTGATCGGCGGCTACATCGACCAGTTGCACGAGCTGGGCGAGGTGCTCGACGCGCCGATCGTGCAGGGCTCGACCACCAACAAGGAGCGCGAGCGGCTCTTCGACGCGTTCCGGGCCGGCGAGATCTCCACCCTGGTCATCTCGAAGGTCGGCAACTTCTCCATCGACCTGCCGGAGGCGGCGGTGGCGATCCAGGTCTCCGGCACCTTCGGCTCCCGTCAGGAGGAGGCACAGCGGCTCGGCCGGGTGCTGCGGCCGAAGGCCGACCGGCGGCAGGCGCACTTCTACACCGTGGTTTCCCGGGACACCATCGACACCGAGTACGCCGCCCACCGGCAGCGCTTCCTCGCCGAGCAGGGTTACGCGTACACCATTGTGGACGCCGACGACGTGCTCGGCCCCTCACTGCCCAGCGTGGACTGACCCGGACCGGCGGGTCCGGTTCCACGCCCGCGCCGGGAACACCTGGGCTACTCGTCCGGGTGGTCCCGGCGCCACCGCTCACGCTCGCGGCGCTCCCGCTCGATCCGCTCCCGGGACGCCGCGAAGTCCGCCTCCCCGCGCGCGGCCAGTTCCGCCTTCTCCTCGTCGGAGAGTTCCTCCCAGCGCTGCGCGAAGCGTTCGACCTGCGGGTTGAGCGCCCGGTTGAAGACCGGCGAGGTGGCCGCGTCCCGCAGCCCGCGCCGGCCGGTCAGGATGTCGTCGGCGAGTCGCCGGAACTCCGGGTCGTCGCTGCGCTCGCGGAGCAGCTTGAGCGAGTTGCGCAGGTGCTGGGAGAGTGCCGGGTCACCCCGGGCCACGTCGAGCATCGGCTCCTCGTCGTTCGGCCGGGTCATCTCAGACTCCCGCGTGGTCGTAGGCGCCGGCCGGAAGCGGATGCGCGTCCAGGCCCTGCAAGCCGCCGAGCAGACCGGCGACGACGCCGGTGAAGCCCTGCACCGCGGTCCAGACGTGGTTGTGCACCTCGATCATCTGTCCCCAGACGCCGATCGCCTTGGTGACCGTGACCGCGGCGGCGGCACCGGCGAGGATCGGGCCGATGACCGTCCAACTGGACGCCGCGGCGGCCGCCGCCTCGATGCCGATCGCGATCAGCAGGTCGGTCAGGGTCTCCAGCAGGCCCTTGATGGCGTTCGCCGACTCGTACATGCCGACGGCCATCGAGTTGAACTGGCCGCCGAGCGAGTTGAGCGAGGAGACCTGCTCCTGGAGGACCTTCACCAGCCCGTTGAAGTACTCGGCGGCGCTGTCGGCGGCGTTGCCCTGCCAGTCGTACTTCACGGTGGTGACGGCGGAGTTGATCGACCCGGCGTACGCGGTGTTGAACTCGCCGAGGTTCTTCACCGCCACCCCGGCCTTCTGCACCGCACCCCAGTCCCCGGCGTACTGGTCGGCGACCCACTGCCAGGGGTTGGTGCCACAGACCTGCTCCGCCGCCCAGCCCAGCCAGTACGACGGACTGATGTACTGCGGAAAGCCGACGATGTTCTCGACGAGGTCCGGAATCGGATCACTGCTGGTCGGCGCGGTCAACTCGGCCGAGGGGGAACCCATGGTCGTCCTGCCCTTTCTTGTCCGACCGGTGGCCGGCGGCTCCGTCGCGGCGTGGACGCGCGGCCGTCACCCACCCGTGGCCCGGAGCGGATCAGTAGGTACGGTCGAGCCGCTCGGCGGCGGCCGCGTCCGTGGTCTGGTAGAACTTCGCCGCCTTGTCGACCTCCTGGGCGGAGGCCGAGGTCAAGGTGTGAAGTCGGTTGTAGAGCTGCTGCAACTGCTCCCGGGCGTTGCTGACGCCCTCGACGACGGTGACGAACATCCGGCCCTCGGCGTAGCCGATGCCGAGATGTTGCTGCACGTACTTCCCGGCCGCGTCGGCGTCGTCGGTCAGGTCAGCGACCGCGGTGCCGAACTCTCGGATGCCGGTGTGGTCTGCCTTGAAGGACAACCGTCCCACCCCCAGGTCTTCCGTCGCCCCCGGAGCCGGCTGCCCGGACGCCACTGCCCGGATACCATACACATTTACGCATCCCGACAGGATTGCTAAATGGACACGTCTTTCGCTCTACCGGTCAGTGCGCTGGACGCCGTTCTGCCCCAGGTGGACCGCTGTGCCCGGCACGGGCTGCCGTCCGCCCGGCGGGTCGACTTCGCGTTGCAGTCCCGGCCGAAGCTCACCGGGAGCAACCCGGCGCTGGGTGGCAACGTCCTGGCCACCGCCGGACGGGTCGCCGAGCACGCGGAGAAGGTCCGGGTCACCCGGATCGCCGGCTGGCCGCTCTGCGACCGGTGCGTACGCACCCGCCGCTGGTGGCTGCTGATCGCCTCCGTCTGCTTCTGGGGCGGCCTCGCGCTCCTGATCGGCGCGATCGTGGCCCGGATCGTCGCCGGGCAGTCGGCCGTACTCGGCATCCCGATGATCGGCGGGATCGTGCTCGCCATCGCCGCCCCGGCCCCGTTCGTGCTGGCCAGCCTGCCCCGGATCACCAGGGCCCGGACCTCGGACGACGGCGGCGCGGTACTGGTCCGCGACGCGCACCCCGAGTTCGCCACCCAGGTACGGAGCACGGTCGACCGGCTTCCCCAGCACCCCGGCTGAGCCGGGCGCCGGCACTGGGGTTCCGCGCTATCCGGCCGGGTACGCCCTCTGTCGGCGGCTCAGCGCGCCGGAAGTCTCGGGCCGGCGTCGAGCAGGTCGACCATCAGGTCGCCGTACTCCTCGATCCGGGACAGCACCTCGGCGGCGGGGAACTGGCGGACGGCGCCCGGCTCCCCCTCGGCCGCGGCCTCGACCTCCGCCCAGGTCAGCGGCGTCGAGGCGGACGGAACGGGCTGCGCCCGCAGCGAGTACGGCGACACCGTCGTCTTGGCCGCGTTGTTCTGGCTCCAGTCGATGAACACCTTGCCGGGCCGGAGTCGCCTGGCCATCTGCGCCGTGATCGACTTCGGTACCTCCCGGGCGAGTTCCTCGGCCACCCGCCGGGCGTACCCGGAGACCACGTCGGCGGACTGCCGGCCCGAGATCGGGCAGCTCAACTGCATGCCCTTGCGGCCCGACGTCTTCGGGTAGCTGGCGATGCCGTCGACGTCGAGCCGGTCCCGGATCAGTAGGGCGACGCCGCAGCACTCGGCCAGCCCGGCCGGTGCGCCCGGGTCCAGGTCCATCACCATCAGGTCCGGGTCGGCCCCGACCCGCCACTGCGGAACGTGCAGTTCCAGCGCGGCCAGGTTCGCCAGCCAGACCAGCGTCGGCAGGTCGTCACAGACGACGTAGTCCAGCACCTCCCGGTCCTTCGACGAGCCCGGGGACGGCAGCCGCTCCAGCCGTACCCAGTCCGGGGTGCTGGCCGGGGCGTTCTTCTCGAAGAAGAACGACGCGTCGACGCCGTTCGGGTAGCGGATCCGGGTCAGCGGCCGGTTCCGCAGGTGCGGCAACAGTGCCGTCGACACCCGGGTGTAGTAGTCGATCACTTCGCCCTTGGTGAACCCCGACGCGGGATAGAGCACCTTGTCCAGGTTGGACAGCTCCAGCTCCCGGCCCTCGACCTCGACCCGCACCACCCGCCGCTCAGCCGGCATGATCGGCCCCCTGGTCAGCCGGCATCGACGTCCGCCGGACCCTTGTCGGTACGCAGCCGGCGTACCCGGGGGAACCGCAGTCGGCCGTCCGGCGTGCGCTGGCCGTACTTCACCTCCACCACGACCTCTGGTCTTACCCAGATCGCGCCCCGGGCATCCTCCCTGGGCACCGCGGCGACGAACGGTGACCCGGCGCTGCGCAGCGGCTCCAGGACGGCGAGCAGTTCCCGCTCGATCGCCGCGCCGATTCCGCCGCCGACCCGTCCCCGGTACACCAGCCCGCCGTCCGGCGCCGGTACGCCGACCAGCAACCCGCCGATCCGGCGTACCCCGGGGCGCCAGCCGCCGACCACGAAGTCGTCGGTGACCTCCAGTTTCACCTTCAACCAGTCCGGTGACCTGACTCCGGGCCGGTAGACCGAGTCGACGCGCTTGGCAACCACGCCCTCCAGGCCGTGCTCGCCGGCCGCCTGGTAGGTGGCGAGACCGTCCGGGAAGACCGGCGGCACCGCCCAGCGCGGTCCGCCGAGGCCGAGGGACTCCAGCGCCTCCCGGCGCCGCTGGTAGGGCCATCCGGTCAGGTCCTCGCCGTTCCGCCGCAACAGGTCGAAGATCATGTACGTCACCGGCAGGCTGACCGCCAACCGCGCGGCCCGACCCGGATCCCGGACGTGCATCCGCTCGGCGAGGGCGGTGAACGACGGCTGCCCCTGCTCGGTCAAGACCACCACCTCACCGTCCAGCACCGCGTCGTCTACCCGCTCCGCCAGTTGCCGGCCGAGCGCGGCGAGCTCCGGATAGGCGGCGGTGATCTCCACTCCGGAACGCGCGTACAGCCGCAGGGAGTTCGCGGCGAGGTCGCCGACCGCCCGTACCCCGTCCCATTTGAACTCGTACAGCCAACCGGGGACTGTGGGCAGCTCCCCGGTGGTCGCGAGCATCGGCTTGACCGGCGTGCCGGGCACGTTCCCCACTCTAGGTCCGCCCGGAAACCCTCGCGTCCGGTTCGATCCGATGCGATCCTGGATCTCAACTGGTCGTCCATACCGGTCTTGGCGGAGGTACCGGCTGCTCAGGGGGGTTCATTCACTCGGCTGGGTGAATATCCGCCCGGCTGGGGGAAGGTACGGATCATGCGGGCTATCTGGCGAGGCGCCGTCTCGTTCGGGCTGGTCTCCATCGGGGTACGGGTCTATTCCGCCACCGAGGAGAAGGACATTCGCTTCCACCAGGTGCACCGCACCGACGGCGGCCGGATCAAGTACAAGCGCACCTGCTCGATCGACGGCGAGGAGGTCAGCTACGACGACATCGCCAAGGGCTACGACATCGGCGGCGGCGAGATGGTCATCCTCACCGACGAGGACTTCGCCGAGCTGCCGCTGAGCACCTCGCACGCGATCGACGTGCTGGAGTTCGTACCGGCCGAGCAGGTCGATCCGATCCTCTACAACAAGGCGTACTTCCTGGAGCCGGACGGTGCGGCGGCGAAGCCGTACGTGCTGCTGCGGGACGCGCTGACCGACTCGGAGCGGGTGGCCATCGTGAAGGTGGCGCTGCGCCAGCGGGAACAGCTCGCCACGCTCCGGGTACGCGAGGGGGTGCTGCTGCTCAACACGATGCTCTGGCCGGACGAGATCCGCCGCCCCGACTTCGGGTTCCTGGACGAGGACATCTCGGTACGGCCACCGGAGCTGGCGATGGCGAGTTCCCTGATCGACTCGATGGCCGGGGAGTTCGAGCCGGACGTCTTCACCGACGACTACCGGGCCGCGCTCCAGGAGGTCATCGACGCGAAGGTCGAGGGCCGGGAGGTGGTGCAGCCGGAGGAGGTCGAGGAGGCGCCGGCCGCGGCGGTCGACCTGATGGCCGCGTTGCGGGCGTCGGTGGACCGGGCCCGCGCCGCCCGTGGCGAGGAGCCGGCCGGCGCCGGTGCCGGGAAGCCCACCCCGATCTCGTCGGCGAAGTCCGCCCAGAAGGCCGCGGCCTCGAAGAAGGCGGCGCCCGCGGCAAAGAAGGCGGCCAAGAAGGCGGCGGAGAAGTCCACCGGGGCCAAGAAGACCGGCACGACGACGAAGGCCACCGAGGCGAAGAAGACCGGCGCGGCCAAGAAGACCACCGAGGCCAAGAAGACCGCCGCGAAGAAGGCCCCCCGCAAGTCCGCCTGAGCCGCCCCGGGCGGCACGACGAGCGGGTACGGGTCGACCCGTACCCGGTGGTCGTGCCGCCGGGGCCCTCATGATCGTCAGTCGGCGGTCACCGCGCCCCGGCCGACGTCGGCGCTCGTGAGGAGAACGAGTTGCCGGGTCGCCCGGGTCATCGCGACGTAGCGGTCGACCGCTCCCTCGATCCCCTCGCCGAACGCCTCGGGATCGACGAGGACGACCAGATCGAACTCCATCCCCTTCGACAGCTCCGGGGTCAGCGACCGGACCCGGGGCGTCGCCCGGAAGGTGGGATCGCCGATGACACAGGCGATCCCCTCGGCGTGCGCGGCGAGCCAGGCGTCGAGGATCGGGCCCAGATCCGAAGCGGATCCGTGTACGACGGGTACGCCGCCGCTGCGGATCGAGATCGGCACGTTGGCGTCCGGAAGCACCGCCCGGATCACCGGCTCGGCTTCCGCCATGACCTCCTCCGGGGTCCGGTAGTTGATGCCCAGCGAGGCCAGGTTGATCCGGCCGAGTCCGATCCGTTCGAGCCGTTCCTGCCACGACTCCGTGAACCCGTGCCTGGCCTGGGCCCGGTCCCCGACGATGGTGAAGCTCCGGGACGGGCAGCGGAGCAGCAGCATCTGCCACTGCGCGTCGGTCAGTTCCTGAGCCTCGTCCACCACGATGTGCGCGAACGGGCCGGCGAGCGAGTCCGGGTCGGTACGGGCCAGTGCGGTCTCGTCGACCAGAGCGTCCCGCATGTCCTGCTGGCGCAGCATCGTCAGCAGACCCTCGCCGTCGTCGTAGACGTCGGCGTCGAGCAGGTCGTCGACGACCCTGGCCATCCGCTCGCGTTCGGCGGCGAGAACGGCGTCGTCCCGCCGCTTGCGCCGGGACGCCTCCGGATCGCCGAGCCGCTGCCGGGCCGCGTCCAGGAGCGGCAGGTCGGACACCGTCCAGGCTCGCGGGTCAGCGCGCCGCAGCTTCCGAACGTCGTCAGGGCTGAGCCAGGGAGCGCACCTGCGCAGGTAGGCGGGTACCGACCACAGGTCCGCGACCAGGTCGGCCGCCTCCAGCAGCGGCCAGGCGCGGTTGACGGCCGTGTGCAGCTCCCGGTTCCGAAGCAGCGACGTCCGGAGCTGGTCGGTCGGGACGTTGGCGTCGTGCCGGTCCATCAGGATCGTGAGCAGTGCCGTCAATATCTCGTCACGCGCCTCGTTGTGCGGAATGCCGGGCTCTGGCGCATCGAACGCCTCGGCCCAGTCGTCGGCGCTCAGCCAGATGCTGGACCAGGGGGTCGTGACCTTCATGCCCTCGGTGGGTGGCTCCTCGTAGAACCTGACCGCCGCCTCGATCGCCTTCACCAGGTCGGCGGACGACTTCAGGCGCGCCACGTCCGGGTCGGTCTCGACGGTCGCCGAAGCTCCCTCGGCGACGAGATCCCGCAGGGTGCAGGTCTGCACGTCCTCCTCGCCGAGGCTTGGCAGGACGTCGGAGACGTACGCCAGGTAGGGCTGGTGGGGACCGACGAACAGCACGCCGCCCCGGCGGTGGTGCAGGCGAGGGTCGGAGTAGAGGAGATAGGCGGTGCGGTGCAGCGCGACGACGGTCTTCCCCGTACCCGGACCACCGTCCACGACGAGCGCGCCGCCGGATCCGGCTCGGATGATGGCGTCCTGGTCGGCCTGGATCGTGCTGAGCACGTCCCGCATCCGGGGCGACCGGCTGCCGCCCAGGCTGGCGATGAAGGCCGACTGGTCGTCGAGCGCGGCGTGCCCTTCGAGCCCTTCCGAGGTGAACACCTCGTCCCAGTAGTCGCTGATCCGACCACGGGTCCAGCGGTACCGGCGGCGGCTGGTCAGACCCATCGGGGTCGCGTGGGTCGCGCCGAAGAACGGCTCGGCGGCGGGAGAGCGCCAGTCGAGCAACAGCCGGCGCCCCTCGCTGTCGACCAGGCCCTGCCGCCCGATGTACACGGGCTCGGAGTCGCCGGCCGGGACCATGTGTCCGAGGCACAGGTCCAGACCGAAGCGACGCAGGGCACGCAGGCGAGCGGTCAGCCGGCGGACCTCCTGGTCCCGGTCCACCGCCTGCCGGCCCTTGCCGCCGGGCGCCCTGCGCGCGGTGTCGAGGCGGTCGGACAGGTCGGCGATGGTCCGTTCGAGGCTCTCCGCGATGGCCGCGAAGTGCTGCTCGTCGTCGGCGATCAGCGTCGGGTCGGCCTTGGCGAGCAGGGAGTCGGGAAGGTCGAACACGCTGGCGGTCCGGGAATTCAATTCAGCATTCCAATCCGATGTCGCTGGCAGCCCTCGGGCGAAGCAGGGCGGTCTCGGCCTTGACCAGCGATTCTGCGGCATGACCCGGGTCTTGCCACAAGCCCCCCGGTATGCTATATGTTTGAAATGGAAGGGAGTGGGTTCCTCCCCCCTTTCAACCCTCTTTATCGCCCGCCATGGATGCCTCGCCGTGGATGCACAGCCTCCTCGCGGCCCCGGCTCGCCCGATCGACGGAACTCGCCCTAGTACGCCGGAGGCAGCCCGAACGGGTAGGCCAGCGTCGGCGCGGTGGCGTGCTGTGCCGCACAGTGCACGCTCCGGGGGCCCGGTCCGGTGAACGGCGGGACGTAACCGGTCAACGTGGCCAGTCCGGCCGCGACGGTGGCGGCGCCGGACTCGATGTCGAACTCGACCAGGGCCCGGGTGAACGGGTTCCGGGCGTTGGCCAGCCGTACGGCGTTCCGCCAGGCCTGCTCGCGCCAGGCGACGATCACGTCGAGCACCGTGCTGTTCGGGATCCCGGTGTCGAAGCCGTACGGGTCGAACCGGGTCAACAGCTCGGCCAGCAGCGGGTCCATCACCTCGGCCAGAATCTCGTTGACCTTGTCGTGGTCCGGTTTCCGGCTGCTGCCGTCGGGCGCGGTCAGTCCGACCCGTTCGAGGACGTACGGCAGGTCCCGGTTGATGTGCGCGTTCATCCCGAGCATCAGGTCACCGGCGCCGGTCAGTCGACGGGACCGGGCCGCGTCCAGGGCGGCCAACCAGGCCAGCGGCACCGAGGAGCGGCGACCAGCGGCCCAGTCGTCGTACGCCCGGTAGTAGTACTCGGCGAACAGCGCCCCCTCGCGGTTCACCCAGTGGTTGTCGGCGAAGAAACCTTCCTGGTCCCGCCCCCACTTGAAGCCCTGAGTGGTCCGTAGGTACGCCAGCGCGAAGGTGCTGTGGTGGTCGCAGGACCGTCCCAGCGACGCGAACCGCTCGCGGAGTTGCGCGATGGTGCCGTCCACGCACTCGTTCCCGCCGTGCGGGCAGGTGTCGGGGACGACGGCAGCGGTCGCCACCCCATCCGAGTTCGGCCGGGCGAGCGCCGGTGGCGCGAGTGCCAACGCCCCGATGACGCCCAGCACGGCGGCCAGTAGCGCGCGTATTCGGGCCAGTCTTCCCATATCCGCCCCCAGAGATGATGATCGACGTCAATGTCGAACATCATCCCCAACTTGAGTGACGAGTCAGGAATATCGGTCCGATAGCCGACTTGACCAGCTATGACAGCCAGTTCGGTTGCTACCCTGTCGATCCTCACCGCCGACCCAGCGAGGGCGTGTCGTCCACCGGGCTCAAGCGCCGGCCCGCCCCGACCAGTCAGCGGCGCAGCGGACCGGCCGGCGGTGACGGTCAGCGGTTTCCGCGTACCGCCACCTCGGCCAGGCCGGCCCGGGCGTACGGCAACTCGGGCAGGTCGGTGAAGGTGACCCGGACGTGCCGGCCGAGCCCCGTGAACAGCGCCTGTTGGGTGGCGGCGGTCAGGTCGTTGGCGGTGCGGTCCAGCACCCGTACCCAGTTCTGGCCGTCCGTGGAGGTCTCCACGACGTAGCCGTACCCGAACTCGGTGCCGTGCGGGTCCCCGGCCGGTACGTCGGCACACTGGCCGGCCGACCGTCCGCCGACGGTGTTCGGCTCGCCGCCGCGTACCGGTGCCGGCTGGTTGGCGGCGCAGGCCAGCACCCCGCCGACGGCGTTGTCGGAGACGACGACCGGGGCGCTGCCGGTCCGGTTGCCGACCAGGCTGACCGGTCCGGTCAACTGGTTGCCGGTGAGGACCAGCCGGCCGGTGCCGCCGACGAGCGACACCGCGCCGCCGATCCGGGACCCGGTCACCTGCACCGCCCTGGCCCCCAGCGCGGACAGCGGCCCGCCGACGGTCGCGTCGGTGGCGGCCAGCGCCGCGCCCGGCAGCACCGTGACCGGCCCGGTCACGGTCGCGCGGTCCAGGCAGGTCACCCCGGCGAGTACGGTCAGCGGCCCGGCGTGCCGGCCGGTGACGGTCCGGGTGCAGGCGTTCCGGAGGTCGGTGGCCGGGAAGGTCAGCTCGATCCCGGTCAGCGTGTACCAGCGGCCCAGGTCGACCTGCCAGCTCTGCCCGGCGCCATCCGTGGCGGCCCGCCAGGCGGTGGCCGGGTCACCGTCGACGGCGAGCCCACCGGGCTGGCCGGCCAGCGCGCTGGTCGTACCCGTCGGGCGGCCGGTGGAGAGCGTGACCGGGCTGTCCCCGGCGGTGTAGCGGGTGTAGTTGTACAGCCGCTTGGCCTGCGGAAGCGGGTGCCCGGTCACCTTGGCCGCCAGGTCGCAGGGGCCGTTGCTCTTGATCGTCAGGGACCGGCCCTGGATGTACTCGACGACCTCCTCCCGGTCGTCCCCGCAGAAGTCGGCGTGCCAGAGCCGGGCGGTCGAGTCGAGGGTGCTGATCACGTCACCGGCACCGTTCATGATGGTGGTCGGTTCGCCGCAGCCCCGGTTCCACACCATGATCAGGTCGCTGTAGTCGCCGGTCCAGTTGTGGATCGGCTCCGGGATCGAGCCCCAGCAGCCGCGCGTCTCCCGGGCCTCCCGCCAGACGTGCTGACCGTTGACGTCGAGCAGGAAGAGCCCGTCGTAGCCGTTCGCGGTCCGGTCGATCCGGTCCAGGCCGAGGGACTCCAGGCCCGGCCGCTCGGGCAGGTAGTCGCCGGTCATGATGTTCTGGGTCTCGACGATGTCGCTGTTGCGCCAGATCTCCGCCCCGGTACGCCCGTCGTGCGCCACCGCGGCGTCGCCGCCGAGCATCAACTCCAGCTCGTCGTTGCCGGTGATGTCGGCCATCCACATGGTGTCGGCGTGCCCGTCGCCCTGGTGCCGCCAGAGCAGCTCGCCGTCCGGGCTCAGCATGTCGTAGCCGATCATGATTTCCTGGCGCCCGTCGCCGGTGAAGTCGTACGGCCACGGGTAGTGGCCGGTGTTGCCCACGTGGGTCCAGAGCACGGTGCCCTGGTTGTCCAGCGCCCAGGCCGTGTCGTAACGATCCTTCAGGACGATCTCCCGGGCGGTGTTCCCGCCGCTCAGGTTGGCGAAGATGATCGCGTCGTGGGCCAGCCGGTCCGGCAGGGCGAAGTCCCGGACGAGTTGACCCGTCCGGCCGTCGAAGATCATGAAACGTCCCTCGACAGCGGTGTTCCCGCCCGGGTGCATGACCGCGACGACCTCGTTGTCTCCGTCGCCGTCGACGTCGTGCACCTGCGCCGGGATGTCGCTGCCGTTGTTGCGCCCCCGGGGGTCGACGGTGCCGGCCTGCCAGAGCCGGGTGCCGTCGAGGTCGTACGCGGTGAGCGCGGCTACCAACGCTCCCTCGTACCGGTCGTCGGCGGTGTAGTGGGGCTGCATCATCACGACGTCCAGCCGGCCGTCCCCGGTGACGTCACCGAGCAGTGGCCGGGCCCCGCCACCGGCGGCGCTGGTGTCGAAGCTGGTGACCACGGTCGGCTCGATCTGCGCGGCCGCCCGGTCGGTCGCACCGGCCGCCGCGACTGTCCCGCCCTGCGGCCCGAACTCGCCGACGCCGTGCCCCGCCGCCCGCTCCCGCGCGCCGGCCGGACCCGCCGGACCGGCCACTGAGACCAGTGCGACCAGTGCGACGAACGCGGCGCCGGCTCCCAGCGCCCGACGGTGCCTCGTCGATGGCTTCCGCGACATGGCGCGACCTCCGGTTCGAACCCCGTGGTGAATCGTTTCAAGACGCGCCCGCCAAGATATCGGCACCGATGCATCGCTGTCAATAGCCGCCGCGACGTGCACCCCGAGCACCCTCGGTCGTCCCACCGCCGTCCTCGACCCGGCCACCGCAACCCCAGCGACACGATCGTTTCAACGGAGTTGGTCGCTGCGATCGATGGTGCGGCCGGACGCCCGGCCGGCGACAACCGACGACGGCACGATTCGCCCCTTATCCGATGATCGTCGGCCTAGGCTGAAACCGGGGAGGCAGTGCGGGGCGAGGGGCAGCGCGGGGCCGAGGGGGAACAGCATGAGGGCAGTGGTCTACCACGGGCCGCACAACGTCGCGGTGGAGAACGTCGAGGACGCCCGGGTGCAGGACCCCAACGACGTCGTCGTCCAGGTGACCACCAGCGCGATCTGCGGCTCGGACCTGCACATGTACGAGGGCCGGACGGCCGCCGAACCGGGCATCGTCTTCGGCCACGAGAACATGGGCATCGTGGTCGACGTCGGCCCCGGAGTCGTACACGTCAGGCGGGGCGACCGGGTCTCCATGCCGTTCAACGTCGCCTGTGGCTTCTGCAAGAACTGCACCGCCGGCAACACCGGGTACTGCCTCACCGTCAACCCCGGCTTCGCCGGTGGCGCGTACGGCTACGTCAACATGGGCCCGTACCGGGGCGGGCAGGCCGAGTACGTCCGGGTCCCGTTCGCCGACTTCAACTGCCTCAAGCTGCCCCCGGGCAACGAGCACGAGAACGACTTCGCGATGCTCGCCGACGTCTTCCCCACCGGCTACCACGGGGTGGCCATGACCGAGCTGCGTCCCGGGGAGAGCATCACCGTGATGGGCGGCGGCCCGGTCGGCCTGATGGCCGCGTACTCGGCGGTGCTCATCGGTGCCGCCAAGGTGTTCCTGGTGGACCGGGTGCCGTCCCGGCTGCGACTCGCCGAGTCGTTCGGCGCCATCCCGATCGACTTCACCGGGGGCGATCCGGTCGAACAGATCCGGGACCAGACCGACGGCGACGGGACCGACCGGGGCGTCGACGCGGTCGGCTACCAGGGCACCGGCCCAGGTGGACAGGAACAGCCGGCGGGAGTGCTGAACAGCCTGGTGGAAATCGTCCGGGCCACCGGCCGGATCGGCGTGGTCGGACTCTACGTACCGCACGACCCCGGAGCACCCGACCCGCACTCGCAGAACGGCGAACTGCTGTTCCGGGTCGGCAAGTTCTTCGAGAAGGCGCTCCGGATGGGCAGTGGACAGACGAACGTCAAGGCGTACAACGCGTATCTGCGTGACCTGATCATCGCCGGGCGGGCCCGGCCGAGCCTGGTGGTCAGCAAGGAACTGCCGCTCGACGCCGCGCCAGAGGGCTACCAGCGGTTCGACCGGCGCGAGGAGGGGTACTCGAAGGTCGTACTCAAACCGGCCGCCTGAACACCGCGGGTCGACGGGTCCGACCCCGGCCCGCCCTTTGCGGCAGGATGGAGCCGTGGTGGATGCGGTGATCTTCGACCTGGACGGCGTACTGGTGGACTCGGAACCGGTGTGGGAACGGGTCCGCCGACGGTACGTCGACACCAGAGGCGGCCGATGGCAGGCCGACACCCAACGCCGGCTGATGGGGATGAGCACCGGCGAATGGGCCAGCTACCTCGGCGAACTCGGCGTGCCCGGGACGGCCGACCAGATCGCGGCCGGGGTGATCGACGAGATGGCCCGGGAGTACGAGGTCCGGATACCGGTCGTGGACGGTGCCCCCGAGGTGGTTCGCCGGATCGCCGGGCACTGGCCGCTCGGGCTGGCCAGTTCGTCGCCGCCCCGGCTGATCGAGGCGGCGCTGGCGGCCACCGGGCTGACCGACCTGTTCCGGGTGACGCTCTCCACCGAGCAGGTGGCCCGGGGCAAGCCGGCGCCGGACGTGTACCTCGCCGTCGCCGACCGGCTGGGCGTGGCGGCCGACCGCTGCGTGGCCGTCGAGGACTCCAGCAACGGGGTACGCTCCGCCGCTGCCGCCGGCATGCGGGTGGTGGCGGTGCCGCACGCGTCGTACCCGCTCGACCCGGACGCCGAACAGCTCGCGGCGCTGGTCATCCCGGACATCACCGAACTGACCGAGGAGACGGTGCCGCCCGCCCGCTCACCCCGGATCCTGGAGATCTCCTGGGGCCGGATGCTGGTGGACGGGCTCGGCGAGGAGAAGGACTTCAAGCTGTATCCGGGTGGCGGGCGGCCATGGGACTGGTCCGAGACCGGTACCCGGCACGAGCCCGGAATCCAGCCCGCCGACGTCGAGGAGCTGCTCGCCAACGGGGCGACCCGGGTGGTCCTGTCCGAGGGCTTCGAGGGACGGCTCCGGGTCGACCCGGCGACGCTGCGGTTCCTGGCGGACCGGGACGTCGAGGTGCACGTGGCGCCGACCGAGCGGGCCGTCGAGCTCTACAACACGCTCGCCGTCCGGGAGCCGGTCGGCGGGCTGTTCCACTCCACCTGCTGACCGGCGGTGTACCCGGCCGGTGGCCGGTCAACGGGGCAGCAGGAGCAGCTTCCCGCTGGTACGCCGGCCCTCCAGGTCGGCGTGCGCCCGCGCCGCGTCGCCGAGCGGATAGGTCGCGCCGATCCGGATCGAGAGCCGCCCGGCGGCGAGCCACTCGAACAGGTCGCCACTGCGGCCGAGCAGGTCCGCTCGGCTCGCCACGTGCTGCGGCAGGGTCGGCCGGGTCAGGTAGAGCGATCCTCCGCTGGCGAGGCGTTCGGTGTCGAGCGGCGGCAGCGAGCCGCTGCTGGTGCCGTACGCGACAATCAGGCCGCGGAGGCGCAGCGCCGCCAGGCTGTCGTCGAAGGTGGCCCGGCCGACGCCGTCGTACACCACCGCGGCCCCGGCGCCCCCGGTGACCCCGCGGACCACCTCCGCGAAGTTGTCGTAGCGGGCGGTGTGGTCCGCCCCCGCCTGGCGGGCCAGGTCGGCCTTCGCGTCGCTGGAGGTGGTGGCGACCACGACACCGCCCCTGATCTTGACGAGCTGGGTGAGCAGCAGGCCGACCCCACCGGCGGCGGCGTGCACCACGACCACCTCGCCGGCCGCCACCGGATGGGTGGTGTGCGACAGGTAGTGCGCGGTCAGGCCCTGCGTCATCACCGCCGCCGCGGCCGGGAAGTCGACGCCCTCCGGCACCGGTACGGCCCGGTCGGCGGGCACCAGGACCTGCTCCGCGTAGCTCCCCGGAACGCCCATCCAGGCGACCCGGTCCCCCTCGGCGAAACCCTCGACCCCCGGCCCGAGCGCCGCGACGGTACCGGCGCCCTCCTGCCCCGGGACCGCCGGCAGGTCGGCCGCGTACGGCGCCACGCCCTGCCGCTGGTAGACGTCGGCGAAGTTGACGCCCACGGCGGCGACGTCGACGAGGAGTTGACCCGCACCGGCCTTCGGAGCCGGGACCTCCATGACCTCCAGGACCTCCGGCCCACCGTGTTGTCGCAGCTGCACCACCCGCATTCGCCCATCCTCCCCGTACGCCGGTGGCCTTGACCGGGATTTCTAGGATTGCGGTTCATCGGTGACGGTCGAAGTTCCAGATCATGGCCCGGGAAGCGGATCGGAGTAGCCGTGTCATCCATCGACGCCCAGGCACTGGCAACCACCTTCGCCGGCATCGGTCTCTTCCTGCTCGCCGGCTCCACCTGGCTCCAGTACCGCGAGAGTCGCAAGAGCCGGAGCCTGATCGAGTACCAGATCAACGCCGATCTGTCGGACCGGATCCTGAAACTGGTGCCGGAACTGACCGGAGTCCTCAGCCTGCCCGAGGACAGCATCGACCGGGAAGAGCGCGGCGCGCTGGTCGACCTGTTCCTCATCTACGCCCAGGCGCGGAAGGCGGATCGGTTGGGCCTGTACCGCGACCCGGCCTGGGACGGGCTCCGCGACGAACTCGCGTTCTGGGCCAACCAGCCGAAGGCGGTCGCGGCGTTGGCCGAATTCCGGCGCTCCGGCGAGGGTTGGCCACCCGGATTCTTCGAGTTCGTGGACTCCGAACTCGACGCGTTCCGAAGCCGGAAGGCGGCCCGTACGCCCGTTTCCGAGGCGGACGGGGGAAATCCGGCTACCGCGTGATGCCGGTGTCGTGCTGGGCGCGCGCCTCGCTGATGGTGGACCGGTTCGCCACGGCCCACTCGCCGAGTGCCACCACCAGCGGCAGCAGCGACCGTCCCAGCGCGGTCAGCGCGTACTCCACCCGGGCGGCGGTACCCGACCCGGGGGTACGACTGACCAGCCCGTCCCGGACCAGGGCTCCCAGCGTACGGGTCAGCATCCGACGACTCAGGCCGTGCACCGCCCGGTCCAGTTCGTTGAAGCCGTAGCCACGCTGGCTCAGCAGCGAGAGCACCAGCACGCTCCACTTGTCACCGACCCGGTGCAGCACCTCCGAGGCCGAGCAGGCCGCCCGGTCCGCCAGGGTCACCGGCACCCGGATCCCGACCGCCGTACCCGGGGCCGCGTCGTCGCCAGGGGACATTGATGTGCCTTCTTTCGCCACTTCGCCACCAGCGGAAAGGATCAGATTATCCGCTGGCGAAAGAGGGGACACCCGATGAGGACCGTGGTGATCACGGGTGGCACCAGCGGCATCGGCGCGGGCCTGGCCCGGCGACTGCTGGCTCCGGGACACCGCGTCGCGCCTGCACCGGGTGCTGGCCGGGTTGGTGTCCGAACGGCCGGCTGAGCCGTTCCGGAGCGTGTCGGCTATCCGTCAGCGACCGGCCGGACCGGGGGACGTCGTGCAGGTCGGGGCGGTCGACGAGCACCTCGGCGGCACCGTGCCGGGCGGGCTGCGCCGGAGGGCGAAACACCATCCGGCAAAGGCGTCCGCGCACCGGGAAGCCGGCTCCGGTCCCGTGCCGCCGTACGCCGTTCTGGTCCCGTTTTACCTAATCCGAAACGGTTCCGCGTATTATCTCGCTCCGTATCAAGACTGTTGCTCTAGGTAATTGTCTGCGTAACATGCCCGATGAGCAGGCCCTACTGGAGGAGGTCGCTGGAGGGCGAGGCGTGGAGCGGATCCGCCGGCCAGTCCGGGTGGAGGCCCACATCGCCACAGACTTCGCTGGCATCGTCGTCGGCGCCACGGGACGCCCCGCAGGCCGGTCGACGTGCGAGAACCCCCGACGATCCGCGAGAACGGTCAACCGTATGCCAACTTTTCGATCGACGCTGCGCCGTGCCTTCCATCAGTCCGGTGCGCAGCACGTCCGTCGGGCCGCCCATCGGATAGCCCTGCGCACCCGGGCCGGAGCCTTCCGCAACGAGATCGGTGTGGTGCTGCACGCCGACCACACCGACATCCGGGGCACCGAGCTCGCCGTCTACAAGGGCAACCTCGATCGGAACGCGGTCGCCGCCTGGCGCCGGCTGGTGGGCGAGGTCCGGCCGACGGTGGCCATCGACGTCGGCGCGAACTACGGCGAGGTCGCCTTCTCGACCTCCTACTACGGGCTCCGGGAACTGCACCTCGTCGAGCCGAATCCCGCCGTACTCCCCTGGCTGCGTAAGACGATCGCGGCGGCCACCGGCGACTATCCGGGTACCGTGCTGCACGCCGGCGCGGCCAGCGACCGTTCGGCGACCGCCCGGCTCTACCTGCACGAGCACACCGGCGTCGCGTCGCTTCGGGTTCCGAACGACCGGGGTGTCGAGGTGGAGTGCTTCCGGCTGGACGAGCGGATCCGCCTCCGCGACGACGACTCGCTACTGTTCAAGATCGATGTCGAGGGTCACGAGCAGGCCGCGCTGGAGGGGATGGCCGGGCTGTTCCACAACCGGAGCGTCGCCGGAATCTGCGAGGTGCTGCACGCCGACGACGCACTGCTCGGCTACCTCTGCGCCAACTTCACCGTCGCCCTCCAGTACGCCGGGACGGAACGCCCGGTGGACGAGTTCGCGCTCCGCGACACGGTGGCCAAGGCGCGCGAGAGCGGTTGGGGCGATCTCGGCAAGGACGTGGTGGTGCGGTCGCGCTGACCCGGGCTACGGAGAGCAGACGAACCGCGGGTCGGCCCAGACGCCCACGGCGCCGCCCGACGGGCTACTGGTGACCAGGTCGACGAAGCTGGCCCGGGTGACGTCCACGTCGATCTGCTCCGCCTGGTCGGACCGGCTGCGTACGCCCGACTCGAACACGAGTACGTCGTCCGCCCGTACCGCGAAGGCGACCTCGGCGTCGTCGGCGCCGACGTCGATGACGGCCCGCAGCCGCCCACAGCCGGCCGGTGGCTGCACCCGGAGCCGGCTGGGTGCCGCGGTGAGCACCGCACGCGGATAGACCTCGCCGTGCACGGTCACGGCGCCCGGCGCCGCCGCGACCGTCGGTGACAGTGGCGCCGACGACGGCGTCGACGTGCCGTCGACCAGCATGGGCAGGTCGGACAGGTGGTAGGTGACCTCCTGCCGGGCCACCTGGGCCGGGCTGCGGGTCGTCACTCCCGGCCAGAGGTTGAGCGCCATCACGGCCAGGCCCACCGCCAGCACCGCGACCACCGATGCCATCGCCCGATGCCAGCCGCTACCCGAGCCGGGCGCCACGGCGATCCGGGGCACCGCCTTGCGGGGCACCGATTCGACCGCGCCGGACCCGGCCGGTACCCGGGACGGTCGGGTCCGGGCCGGACTGACCCGGGCCGGGACGAGCGCCGGCCGTCGGCGGGCCGCCAGGTCCTCGATCCAGCCGAACAGGGCGACCGCCACCGCGACGAGTACCCAGACGCCGGCCAGCCGGACGGCGACGGTGGCCACCCAACCGGATACCGGGACCGGCGCGAGCAGCGCCCCGGAGAGCACCCCCGCCGGCAGGTGCCACAGGTAGATGGTGACCGCGCGGGCGTTCAACAACTCGATCAACCGGTCCAGCGGTCGGATCCGGCCCAACCAGTCCAGTCGGGGCCGGAACCGCAGCACCGTCGCGACGAATGCCATCGACCACAGGGTGTTGCCGCCCGCGACCCGGTTCAGGTCGTAGTTCCCGCTCGACCAGCCCACCACCAGCACCCAGGCGGCGCCGGTCACCGCCAGCGCGGCCACCGCGATGGCGTACCGCCGGGCGGGGATCCGGCGGAGCAGCCCGTCGTGGTGCGCGAACCCGAGCAGCCAGCAGGCCAGGTACGCGCTGACGTTGGTGGCCTGCTCGTTGAAGTAGCCGCCGACGTTCACCACGTTGAACCGGAAGGCGATCGGCAGGGCGATCGCCAGGGCCAGGCTCTGCCACGGCCAGCGGCGGAAGACGGCGAGCAGGACGGGCGAGAGCAGCACCAGCCAGAGATAGGTGACGATGTACCAGAGCACGACGTTGTACGCCCAGGCCCAGGACTGGCCGCCGACCGGTGGGGTCCGGGCCGGGAAGATCCACCAGACCATCTCGCCCCAGCCGAGCGCGGCCGTCGGAGCGGCCCGCCAGCCCGTGACCAGCAGCAGCGTCACCGCCACCGCCGCGAACCCCCACAGCGGCGGCAGCAGCCGGCGCAGCCGCCGGCCCACCGCGCTGTTGCCGGTACGCCCCAGCGAGCTGGCCATCAGCGACCCGGCCAGGGCGAACATCAGCCCCATCGCCGGGAACAGCACGGTCAGCCAGATCCAGCCGAGTACGTGGTACGTCACCACCCGGACGAGCGCCGCCGCCCGCCACATGTCGAGGTACCGGTCCCGCCCTCCCGAGCCCGAGCCCGAGTCCGGCGCGTCACCCGCACCCCCGGCTACGGCCGCAGCCGTAACCACGGTGTCAGGCGACGTCGTCATCGGTGTCTCCAGATCTCCGGTCGGACGCCGCCCGACGTTTGCTGATGGGTGACTCGTACGCCGTCGCCTCACGGGGTGGTCCGGGCCACTCCGCCTCGGCGACCTCGTACCCCCCGGCGCCGCTCCGCCCCCCGCCGGCAGGTCGGGGACGGGCGGTGTCGACAGACGGACCTTGCCCATCAGTCCTACCCGACAAACCTGAGCGATTCCTGGCCAGAGCTCATATCGGGTCCGTCGTCACGCTGCCGGGCTACCCCGGTGACCACCCGAGGGCCCCGTCGCCACCGTATCTCCCCATGATCATCGCGTGGTTCGGCGCGCTCCGCTGGCGGATCGTGAGATCCCACACCCGCGTCCCCGAGCCGCCCGAAATCCCGGCGGGCCGCCCCGACCCGCAGCAGGATGGTGATCGACCGGGGAGCGTGCGACGCTCGACCGGCGTGTCGCGACAACAGGCGACCGGGTGCGGCAGCACCGGGTGAGGAGTCGATCATGAAGGCAGCCGTCTACCAGCGCACCGGCGATCCGGCAGTGCTGGAGGTGATCGACCGGCCGGTTCCCGAGCCGGGTCCGGGCGAGGTACTGGTCCGGGTCGCCGTCTCCGGAGTCAATCCCACCGACTGGAAGGCCCGGCAGGGCGACGGGTCCGGCACCCCGCTCCGGCAGGGCTGGCAGATCCCGAACCAGGACGGCGCGGGGATCGTCGAGACCGTCGGCACCGGCGTCGACGCGAAGCTGGTCGGCGAGCGGGTCTGGATCTGGGAGGCCGCCTACAAGCGCCAGTGGGGGACGTCGGCGGAGTACACCGTCGTACCGGCCCGGCAGGTGGTACGGCTCGGTGCCGCCTCCTTCGACCTCGGTGCGAGCCTCGGCATCCCGTTCATGACCGCGCACCGTTGCCTGACCGTGGGCGAGACGATGCCCGACCGCCTCGACGTCGGCGCGCTCACCGGCCGTACCGTGCTGGTCCAGGGCGGTGCGGGTGCGGTCGGCAACGCGGCGATCCAACTCGCCCGCTGGGCCGACGCCACAGTCATCACCACGGTCAGCAGCTCGGAGAAGGCGCAGCTCGCGGTGGCGGCCGGCGCGTCGTACGTGATCAACTACCGGGAAGAGGACGTGGTCGCCGAGACCAGGAAGATCGTGCCGGACGGTGTGGACGCGATCGTCGAGGTGGATGCGGCCAGGAACGCGGAGATCGACTGTCGGGTCATCGGCGCCAACGGCTCGGTGGCGGTGTACGCCGGCAACAGCGACTCGAAGGTCACCCTGCCGGTCCGGTCGCTCATGACGCCGAACGTGCGGTGGCAGTTCGTACTGGTCTACACCCTGCCGACGGTGGCCAAGGCGCACGCGGTCTTCGATGTCGCCGCCGGAGCGGCGGCCGGTGCGCTCCGGGTCGGCCTCGACGCCGGTCTCCCACTGCACTACTACCCGCTGGCAGAGGCCGCCGACGCGCACGCCGCCGTGCAGAACTCGGCGGTCGGCAAGGTGCTGGTGGTCACGAGCGATCAGTGACCGAGGACCCGGTCCCGGACAGGATGGCCGCGAGCCGGGGGCCGAACCGGGCGAGGGTGGCCCGGGTCTCGATCGCCGACAGGCCGAGCACGGTCGAGCGGGCGACGACCACCGCGCACTGCCGGCCGGCGGCCACCCCCAACTCGACCGTCCGATCCGTTGCCTTCCGCGACGCCGCTTCGGCGAGCACCGCCGCGTCTTCCGCGCTGGCGGCCTCGGCCAGGAACACCAGTAGGACGTGCTGGTCGGTGATGACCGCCGCCCCGGCCGGCTCGGCGTGTACGGACGCACAGCCGGTCAGCCGCCGCCGGGCTCCGGCCACGGCCGACGTCCCGGCGCCGGCCAGCCAGATGTCGGGCAACTCGGCCGCCACCGACACGTGGCCGACCCGGTAGTCGTCCCGTTCCAGCATCGCGGCCACCTCGAAGGCCAGCCCGGCCAGGTCGGTCTCCGGCGCGTAGTCCGCGCCCTCGTCGTCGACGAGTACCCGGCCGGTCGGCGTCTCCAGCACCCGGTAGCCACACTCCTCCACCAGATCGATGCTGTCCGCCGTGACTTCCCTGAGCAGGGCCGCGAGCTCCGGTTCCGCGCGACCGGCGGCACCGCGTACGGTCTCGGCCGGGATCAGGCCGAGCCGCTCCGCCGCGTACGACGTGAGGGCGGTGCTGACCCAGATGTCCCGCCAGTCGATCCGGTTCAGTTCGATCGCGGAGAGCGCGTCGAACGCGACCCGTACCTCGGCCGGCACTCCGGTACGGATCGCGGCGAACGCGCGGCGGCGGGCGAAGGTCGCCAGCGTGTAGAGGTCGTCCGGGCACAGCCGGGACCGGAGCGCGTGCCGAGCCTCGGCGGCCAGTCCGGCGTACCCGGTCACGATCGTCGACACCGTCGCGTCCGCCGGTGCGTCGACCCAGCGCCACAGACACTCCGCCGCCGGGTCGTAGTCCACCCCCCACAGGGGTGACTCGGCCACCGGCCCACCGTCGAGAAGCCCTTTGCCGGCGTCGTCAGCGGACGCCGCGCGGCCTTCCGGCCACGGGTCACTCATACCCGTCGACGGTAGCCCATCCCGCCCAACATCGGCGGGCTTCCATGGAATACCCGTCGGATCCCCGCCGGGGCGGCCAACTACGGAACGAGGACGATCTTTCCGCGCAACCGCCCGGCCTCGACCAGCCGGTGCGCGTGGGCCGCCTCCGCCAGCGGCAACGAGGCCGCGACCCTGGTCCGCAGCCGCCCGTTTGCCACGTCCGCCATCAACTCGGCCAGCATCGACCGGTCGAGCCGGACCATGACCGTGTGCTGGCGTACACCCCGGGCCGGGTTCAGCGGTGGCACCGGACGGGTCGTCACCAGCGTGCCGCCGTCGGCGACCGCCGCACCGGCCGCCGCGCCGAGAGGCACCGCGTCGAGCACCGCGGGCATCGGCCCGAGCCCGGCCAGGTCGGCCGACCGGGGCACCACGTCGGCGACGCCGAGGCCGCGTACCCACGCCTCGTCGTCGTGGCTCGCCACCGCGACCACCCGATGTCCGGCCCGGACCGCCAACTGGGCGGCGAAGCCGCCGACCCCGCCGCTGGCGCCGGTCACCAGCAGCGTCGACCCGGGAGCGAGCGGCAGCAACGCAAGGGCCTGCCGCGCGGTCAGCGCGTTCAGCGCGATGGTCGCCGCCGCCGCCATGTCCATCCCATCGGGTACGCCGACCAGCCACTCCCGGTCGGCCACCACGAATTCGGCGTACGCGCCGGAGGTGCCCCGGGTCAGATGCCACGGCACCATTCCCGCCACCCGGCCACCCGGCCGGTGCTCGGTGACGTCGTCGCCGACCGCCACCACGTGGCCGGCGAAGTCCCAGCCGAGCAGGAACGGCGGTTCGATCGGGCCACCGGGGATCAGCCCGACCCGTGCCGCCACGTCGGCGGGCTGCACGCCGGCCGCACGAATCCGGACCAGCACCTTTCCCGGGCCGACAACCGGGTCCGGTCGTTCAACCACCCGCAGCACACCGGGACCGCCCAGCGCCGTCACCGCCACCGCTCGCATCGCTCGCCCCTTCCGCGTGGCCAACATCCTTCCCGGGCTCACATCCGGTTGGCAACGGGTCGGCTACCGGTTGTCGGCAACGGATCGGGAACGACCTCGGGCGGCGTACGGATCACCGACGGACGGCGTCGATCCGCAGGCGTACGTAGTCGACGACGGGTTCGGGCAGCCGCCGCGCGACCGCCCGTACGAAGGGTCGGCGCCGCTCGGCCGGCAGTTCGCGCAGATGCGCGCCGAGTACGACGGTGCCGAGGAACGCCTCCAGCGGCTCGCCGGGCTCCAGTCGGGCCGGATCGGGCACCAGTTGGACGTCGATGTCGGTGAACCCGGCCCCGCGTAGCCGGGCGACGGTGTCGTCGACGCCGGAGAAGTTCCAGAAGCGTGCCTCGTCGGTGCCCCCGCTCACCTCGGCGAGGGCGCGGAGGACGCCGGCCACGTTGCCCCGGCCGCCGGCCTCGGCGACGAACCGGCCGCCGGGCCGGAGCGCGGCGCCGACGCCGTGGAACACCAGGTCGTGGTCGGGCAGCCAGTGCAGGGTGGCCACGCTGAACGCGGCGTCGACCCGCTCCGGCAGCCGCAGCGGTTCCCGCAGGTCGGCGTGGAGCACGGTGAGTCGGTCGCCGGCCCCGGACAGCCGCTCGCCCAGCGCGGCGAGCATCCGCCGCGAGCCGTCGAGCGCGAGAACCCGCCCCGCCGGCAGGGCCGCGAGCAGCCTCTCGGTGTCCCGCCCGGTCCCGCACCCGAGGTCCAGCACGGTTTCGGTGCCGGCGAGGGGCAGCCGGGCCAACAGGTCGGTGCCCCAGTGCCGGTGCGGCAGCGGTAGTGCGTCGTAGCTGCGGGCGTCCCACTCCAGCAGATCCATGCTCGTCCTCGACTTCCCATCGCCGTTCCGACCTGGGCCGACACTAATCCCGCGTTCCGCATTCTGGTACGACGGTACCAAAATGCGGGAGGACCGGCGCGGGCAGGTCTCGCCCGACTCGTACTTTGGGCCGATCTGGGCGCGGCATCGACACTCGTACGATTGGTTGGTGCCCAACCTCCTCCGCTCCGGGTGGGACGAGCCGCGTCCGCCGCACCCCCCGCGCCGGATGTGGCAGGACTGGGCGCTGGTGGGGCTGCTCATGCCGGCCGCCGCGCTGGAGGGGATCCTGCGGCCCGACGTCCCGTGGCGGGTCCTCTCGGTGGTCGTCGCGGTCGGGCTGGTGCCCACGCTGTTGTGGCGGCGGACCAGACCCCTGCTGATGGTCGCGATCGCCTTCGGCACCTGTGGACTGGCCGCGCTCGTGGTCGGCGCCGATGTCCAGCTCGACACGATGGTGTACCTGCTGCTCCTGGCGTACTCGTTGTTCCGGTGGGGGTCCGGCCGGGACATCGTGCTCGGCTCGGCGATCGTGGTCGCCCGGATCTGCCTCTCGATAGCCCTGGGCTCGCTCAGCCTCCCCGACGCGATCGGCGGATTCGCCGTCCTGTTCTCGGTCACCGCCCTGGGCGCGGCGTTGCGCTACCGGGCCCGGTCCCGGAGCCGCGAGCTGGACCAGGTCAAGCTGCTCGAACGCGAACGGCTGGCCCGGGACCTGCACGACACCGTCGCCCACCACGTCTCGGCGATGGCGATCCGGGCCCAGGCCGGCCTCGCGACGTCGACCTCGCAACCGGGCGCCGCGACCGACGCGCTCCGGGTGATCGAGGCCGAGGCGTCGCGCGCCCTCACCGAGATGCGCGCCATGGTGCGGGTCCTGCGCCGGGACCAGCCCGCCGACCTCGCGCCCAACCCACGCGTCGGCGATCTCGGACAACTCGCCGGCCGATCCTCCTCCGGCCCGTCCGTCGAGGTGGAACTCGTCGGCGACCTCGACGACCTTCCGCCGTCGGTGGGAACCGCGATCTACCGGCTCGCCCAGGAGTCGGTCACCAACGCCCGCCGGCACGCGCGGCACGCGACCCGGATCGAGGTTCGGGTCGCCACCGACGCGACCTCGGTGCACCTGCGGGTGAGCGACGACGGCGACACCGCGTCCGTCCGCCCGACCCCGTCGCACGGGTACGGGCTGCTCGGCATGATCGAACGCGCCGACCTGCTCGGCGGCACCTGCGAGGCCGGTCCGAACCCCGGTCGGGGCTGGACGGTGACCGCCGTACTGCCCCGGGACGCGTCGGCCTGATGAGCATCCGGGTGGTCGTCGCCGACGACCAGGAGATCGTCCGTACCGGGCTGACGATGATCCTCAACGCCCAACCGGGGATCGAGGTGATCGGCGAGGCCGCCGACGGGCGGCGGGCGGTCGAACTCGCCCGGCGGCTCCGACCCGACGTCTGCCTGTTCGACATCCGGATGCCCGGCGTCGACGGCATCGAGGCCACCCGTACCCTCGCCGGACCGACCGTGGACGACCCGCTCGCCGTCGTCGTCATCACCACCTTCGACCTCGACGACTACGTCTACGCCGCCCTCCGGGCCGGCGCCCGGGGCTTCCTGCTCAAGGACGCCGGGCCGGACCTGCTCGCCCAGGCCGTCCACGCCGCCGCCCACGGCGACGCGCTGATCGCCCCGAGCATCACCACCCGGCTGCTCAAGGCGTTCGCCGACGCCGGGCCCACCGGACCACCGAGGCAACCCGTCGAGGCGCTCACGGACCGCGAGGAACAGGTCCTCGCCACCGTCGCGCGTGGACGGACGAACGGTGAGATCGCCGCCGAGCTGTACATCACGCTCAGCACCGTCAAGACCCACATCGCCAGCCTGATGGCCAAGCTCGGCGCCCGGAACCGCGTCGAGATCGCCATCTGGGCCTACGAGACCAACCGGGTCAGGAACGGGCCCGGCCGGGGCGGCAGTCCCCGCCGTTGACCGGCTTCCGGCGGACGTGCCGTTCCCGGCCTTGACCACGGCCCACGCCGAAAGTACGGCCCGTCTCCCGGACCATCGACCGGGAAGGCTCGGGCCCATCTGCCGATGAGCGCTCACCGGCCCGGCCGGCACCATCGAGTTCTGACGACGGACCACGACACGGGTGGTTCCCCGTCCCCACGCCTCGCCCCGCGGCGACCGGCCGACGGACCGCCAGAACCGACGAAGGGAACGCCGTGACCTCCTCCGCCAAGTCGACGTGGCTCGTGCCCACCCTGCTGATCATTCTCACCGCCGTTCCGGTGGTCGCCGGTGCCGTCCGGGTGGCCGAACTGACCGGCGGCGCGGAGGTAACCCCGGAGAACGCCCGGTTCGTCGCCGCTCCGGTACCCGTGCTGCTGCACATCGTCGGCGCCACCCTGTTCTGCGTCCTGGGTGCCTTCCAGTTCGTTCCCGGGCTCCGCCGCCGGAAGCCCGGCTGGCACCGGATCGCCGGGCGGGTGCTGGTACCGGCCGGACTCGTCGCCGCCCTCTCCGGCCTCTGGATGACGCTGTTCTATCCGCAGCCGCCCGGCGACGGCGAACTCCTGACCGGGTTCCGGCTCCTGTTCGGCTCCGCGATGGCGGTCTGCATCGTCCTCGGCTTCGTCGCCGTACGACGCCGGAACTTCGCCAGGCACCGCGGCTGGATGATCCGCGGTTACGCCATCGCCCAGGGCGCCGGGACCCAGGCGTTGACCCACCTGCCCTGGATGCTGGTCCTCGGCACCCCCGGCGAGACCGCCAGGGCGCTGCTGGTCGCCCTCGGCTGGGTGATCAACCTCGCCGTCGCCGAGTGGATCATCCGTCGCCGGCCGACCAGGGCGAGCCGGTCCGCCGGTGGCGTCAGTCGGCCAGCTCGACGACGTCCAGCGCGCCCGAGCCGTAGCTCGCCCGAACCCGCTTCTTGTCGAACTTCCCCACCGACGTCTTCGGTACCGTCTCGATGAACGCCCAGCGCTCCGGCAACTGCCACCGGGCCACCCGCTCGGCGAGGAAGTCGCGCAGTTCCTCCGCGCTCGCCGTGGCGCCCTGGTGCAGCACCACCGTCGCGAGTGGACGCTCGTCCCAGCGCGGGTCGGGCACCCCGACAACGCACGCCTCCAGCACCGCCGGATGCGCCATCAGCGCGTTCTCCAGCTCGACCGAGGAGATCCACTCTCCGCCCGACTTGATCACGTCCTTGGCCCGGTCGGTGAGGGTGATGAAGCCGTCCGCCGAGAGGGTGCCGACGTCCCCGGTACGCAGCCAGCCGTCCCGGAACTTCTCCGGGTCGGGTTCGTCGTCACCGACGTACCGGGCGGTCACCCAGGGCCCCCGGACCTCCAGCTCGCCGACGGCCTGGCCGTCGGCGGGCAACTGCTCGCCCAGCGGGCCGACGATCCGGGCCGCCACCCCGGCCGGCACCCGCCCCTGGCTGTAGCGGTAGCGCCAGGCGTCGTCCCCGCTCGCGCCGGCCGGCGGCCGGGCCACCGAGCCGAGCGGCGACATCTCGGTCATTCCCCAGGCGTGGATCACGTCGATCCGGTGCCGGTCGGCGAAGGCGTGCATCAGCGCGGGCGGGCAGGCGGAGCCGCCGACGATCACCTCGGTGAGCGAGGAGGTGTCCACCTCGTTGGCGTCCAGGTGGGTGAGCAGGTCGGTCCAGATGGTCGGCACCGCACCGGCCAGGGTCGGCCGCTCGGCGGCGATCATCTCGGCGATCGGGGCGCCCTGGAGGAACCGGTCCGGCATGATCAGCGAGGCGCCGGACATGAACGCCGCGTAGGGGATGCCCCAGGACATCGCGTGGAACATCGGCACGATCGCGAGTTCCCGGGTGGTCGGGCCGAGCCCGAAGGACTCCGGCAGGCAGATCTGCACCGAGTGCAGCCAGATCGACCGGTGCGAGTACGCGACGCCCTTCGGGTTGCCGGTCGTACCCGAGGTGTAGCAGAGCGCCGCCGCGTCCCGCTCGTCCAGCTCCGGCCAGTCGTACCGGACCGGCTTGTCCCGGACCAGATCGGCCCACCGGTGTACGGCGATCCGCCCGCCGCCCGCCGCCAGCAGCGGGGCCGGGTCACCGGGCCCGGCCACCACCACGTGCTCTACAGTGGACATCTCGGGCAACGCCTTGGCCAGCAGCGGAATCAGGGTCGAGTCGACCAGCACCACCCGATCCGCGGCGTGGGTGGCGATGTAGGCCACCTGATCCGGAAAGAGGCGGATGTTCAGCGTGTGCAGCACCGCACCCATGCTCGGCACCGCGAAGTAGGCGACCAGGTGTTCGGCGTTGTTCCACATGAAGGTGGCCACCCGCTGATCGCCGGTCACCCCGAGTTCGTCGCGCAGCGCGTGCGCGAGCTGGGCCGCCGCCGCTCCGACCTCGGCGTAGGTCATCCGCCGGGAACCGTCTCCGACCCAGGTGACCACCTCGGCGGCGCCGTGCACCGTACTGCCGTGTTCGAGGATCCGGGAAATCTGCAGGGGCGCGTCCATCATCGTGCTACGCATGGGCAACAACCTAGTGTCGCAGTTCACAACCTGACCACCCTTGGAGTACCCCGATGACCAGTATTCCGTGGGCCGAGTCGTACCTCGGCCAGCTCCGGGCGCTCGCCGGTGACCGGACCTTGATGTTCGTCGGAGCCCGGGCGGTGGTCCGGGACGCGGCCGGCCAGGTGCTGCTGATCGAGCGCTCCGACAACGGCTACTGGGCGCTGCCGGCCGGTGCGATGGAACTCGGCGAGTCGATCTCCCAGTGCGCCGTCCGGGAGGTCTGGGAGGAGACCGGACTCACCGCGAGCGCGGTCACCCCGTTCGCCATGCACACCGGCCCGGACCGCACCTTCACCAACATGTACGGCGACACGTACCAGCTCTTCGTGGTCGCCTTCCGGGTCGACGCCTGGGCGGGCGAACTGGTCACCAGCACGGACGAGACCACCAACGCCGGCTTCTATCCGGCCCGGGCGCTGCCGGCACCGGTCTCCGGCACCGTGCTGGAGACCCTGGACGACCTGGCCACCTTCGAACAGACCGGTCAGGTAGTGCTGAAGTAGCCGGCGGCGCCCGGAGCAGGGGTGGCGGCGGTGGCGGCGGTGGCCGGAGCCTCAGAGCATCGTCTGGGCGTTGGCTTCCATCTCGGCGGCCGCGTCGCCCTTCCGGTCCCTGGCCAGGCCCTCGCCCGAGGCGGCCGGCGGACCACCGCGCAGTTCCCGGTTCGGCATCGCCAGGGTCACCGCGACCGCGATGATCGCGATCAGCCCGGCCACCAGGAAGACGACGTGCAGCGCGCCGACGAAAGACTCCTGGATGGCGTGCCGCACCGGCTCCGGCAGCGCCAGGATCCGGGACGGCTCGTTGATCGAGAATTGCATGGTGGTGTTGGCGAACTGGCCCCGCTGCTCCGGCGGCAACTGGGCGATCGCCCCGGGCAGCCGGTCGGCCAGCCCGCTCGCCAGCCGGGCCGACAGCACCGCGCCGAGGATCGCCACCCCGAACGAGCCGCCCAGCGACCGGAAGAAGGTCGCCGCCGACGTACCGGCACCTAGGTCGCGCACCTCGACCGCGTTCTGCACGGCCAGGACCAGCGACTGCATGCACAGGCCGAGCCCGACACCGATGATCACCATGTAGATGAACGAGACCCAGAGCGGCGTGTCCACCTGCAACTGGGTGAAGAGCAGCATGCCGGCGACCAGCACGATCGCCCCGGCGACCGGGAACCACTTGTACCGGCCGATCCGGCTGATCGCGCGTCCGGAGAGGACCGACGTGACGATGATGCCGGCCATCATCGGCAGCATCAGCAGACCGCTGTCGGTCGGCGAGGCGCCCTTGACGATCTGAAGGTAGAGCGGGATGAAGATGATCGACCCGAACATCACCAGACCGAGTACGAAACCCGCGGTGTTGGCCAGTGCGAAGGTGGACCGGCGGAACAGCTTGAGCGGCAGGATCGGCTCGGCCACCCGCGACTCCTGGAGCAGGAAGAGGATCGCGAGCACCGCACCGGCCACGAACAGCCCGATGATGAGCCCGGAGCCCCAGGCGTACTCGTTGCCGCCCCAGCTCAGCGCGAGCAGCAGGGCGCTGACCCCGGCCACCAGCAGGCCGGCGCCCAGCCAGTCGATCGCGTGCTGCCGCCGCTCGAACGGGATCAGCCGCATCACGTGGTAGCAGACGATGATCGCGACGATCGCCAACGGCACGTTGATGAAGAAGATCCACCGCCAGTCGTGCTCGGCGAAGTACCCGCCGACCAGCGGTCCGGCGACCGAGGAGATGCCGAAAACCGCGCCGAACAGGCCCTGGTACCGACCGCGTTCCCGGGGCGACACCACGTCGGAGATGATCGTGAAGGCCAGCGTCATCAGACCACCGGCACCGAGCCCCTGGATTCCCCGGGTGATGATCAGCTGGGTCATGTCCTGGGAGAACCCGGCGGCCAACGACCCGACCAGGAACGCGCCGATGGAGAAGAGGAAGACCGGACGCCGCCCGTACAGGTCGGCCATCTTGCCGTACAGCGGGGTGGAGGCGGTCGACGCGAGCAGGTACGCGGTGACCACCCACGAGTAGTGGTTGATTCCGCCCAGTTCACCCACGATGGTCGGTAACGCGGTACCGACGATGGTCTGGTCCAGCGCGGCCAGCAGCATCCCGGTCATCAGACCGGTCATGAGCAGGCGGATCTGCCGACGGGTCAGAGTCGGCCGCACGTCGTCAGCGGTGGTCATAGTGCCTTCTCCCCCTGCTGGCACAGAAAATACCTACCGGCAGTCTCGACCTGCACGATCAGCACCGGCCGGGGGCGCCGGACGGATGTGACACCGATCATGGGCGGCTCCCCGGGGCGGGCCCCGAGGGCTGCCGGTCACGCCGCTCCGCGCGGAACGCCGGCAGGTCGTCCGGCTTGCGGCTGGTCACCAGCCCGTTGTCGCGGTACGGCGGTGTCACGCCGAACAGGCAGTACCCGAAAACTGACATTCCCGGTACGCCAGAGACCAAACGCCCCGGGCCGGCCGCCGCCCGGACACCGCACCCGGGGGCTCGGCCGGGGCAGGTTTGGCCGGCGTGGCACCGGGGACCCGCAGCGGCATGGCGACAGACGCAGCGGAACAGCGCCGCCTGGCCGCAGTGGTGGAGAGCTGGCTCGGACGCGGCGTACTGGTGGTCGGCGACGCGATGTTGGACGAGTGGCGGTTCGCCGAGTCGGATCGACTCTGTCGGGAGGCACCGGCACCGGTACTCACCCTGCGCCGCCGACTCTGCGCGGCCGGCGGTGCCGCGAACACCGCCGTCAACCTCACCGCGCTCGGTGGCCGGGCCACCCTGGTCGCCCCGGTCGGCGCCGACGTCGCCGGTGACGAACTGCACGACTGTCTCGACCGGGCCGGCGTCTGGGACCGGACCATCAGTCAGCCCGGCCGCCCCACCCCGGTGAAGCGGCGGCTGCTCGCCGCCGACCAGATCCTGCTGCGCGAGGACGAGGGCGACGCCGACGAGAGCCTGCCCGAGGAGGGCGTACGCCGGTTGTTGAGCGCGCTCGCGCACGCCACCGAGGAACTACGGGTGGACCAGGACGGTCAACCGCCGACGCTGGTGGTCTGCGACTACGGGCTGGGCGCGCTGCCCGAGGCGGTACGCGACTGGCTGGTGGAGCATCGCGACCGCTTCGCGACGGTGGCCCTGGACGCCCACGATCTCGCCCACTGGCGCGGACTGGCGCCGACCGTGGTGACCCCGAGCTTCGCCGAGGCGACCCGGCTGCTCAGCGGACCGACCCCGGACGGGGCCCGGTCCCGGCCGTCGTCGGCGGTCGCCGGTACCCGGGTCAGCGTCGCCGAGGACGGCACGACCAGTTCCGTCGGCGGACGGGACGTCCACGCCGGTGCCGGAGACGACGACTCCGGCGACAGCGGCGGTGACCGGACCGGACCGCCCACCTCCGACGGTGGGTCGTCGGGCTCCGACGGTGGGTCGGGTGGCGACGGCATCTCGGTGACCAGTGACGAGATCGGAGTCTCCGGCGACGACATCGTGGTGGCCGGCGACGAGACGTCGAGTGCCGCCGGGGGGCGACCCGTCGCCGACGGGGGCGCCAGCCGGGCGGTCGTCGCGCAGGCCCGGCTCGCCGAGTTGCGCGAGCGTACCGGCGCCGACGTGGTGGCGGTCACCCTGGACACCGAGGGTGCCGTGGTGGGCGGCGCCGACGGCCGGTCCCGGCGCAGCCACGCCACCCCGGTGCCGGCCAGTTACGCCGTCGGCGCCGGCGACGCGTACCTGGCCGCCATGACGCTGGCCCTGGCCGCCGAGGCGCCGCTGCCCACCGCCGCCCAACTCGCCCAGCTGGCCGCGACCATCACGGTCTCGGACACCGGCACCTGCGTCTGCCTCCGCGAGGACCTGCTCGCCGCGCTCGGCCCGGCGCGGGACGACCGGCCCCGGATCGTGCTCGGCCAGGACGCCCTGATCGAACTCGTCGGCCGGCGCCGGGCCGAGGGGCGCAGCATCGTCTTCACCAACGGCTGCTTCGACGTGCTGCACCGGGGACACGTGCGCTATCTCGACCAGGCCCGCAGCCTCGGCGACCTGCTGGTGGTCGCGGTCAATTCCGACGACAGCGTGCGCCGGATCAAGGGCACGGACCGGCCGGTGAACTCGGTGGAGGACCGGGTGGCGGTGCTCGCCGCGCTGTCCTGTGTGGACCACGTAGTGATCTTCGAGGAGGACTCGCCGGCCGCGCTCATCGAGGCCGTCCGCCCCGACCTGTACGTCAAGGGCGGCGACTACCCGCCGGAGATGGTTCCGGAGGCACCCCTGGTACGTCGACTCGGCGGCGAGGTACGCACCCTCGGCTACGTACCCGACCGCTCCACCTCGGCGGTCATCGACCGGATCCGGTCACACGGCGACGACCGGCGTCCGGTCCTGGCCGACGTCGCCGAGCACGCCGCCCCGGCCGGCGCCCCCGAACCGGCCGACACCGGCGGTACGGCGGACGCCGAGGCGGTGTCGGCGCCGAGCCACCGGGCGTGAACCGGCCGGACCCGATCACCCGGCCCCTCGACCCGGGCAGCCGGGACGACTTCCGGGCGCCGAGGCTGCTGGACGTGCTCATCCCGACCCGGAACCGGCCCGCCGAACTGGCCGTCACCCTGGCCGGTCTGGCCGGACAGCAGCACGGCGCTGCCGGTTTCGGAGTGGTGGTCAGCGACCAGTCCGACGGCGGGCCCGGCTGGGCCGAACCGGCGGCGGCCACGATGGTCCGGGTACTGCGCCACCGGGGTCATCCGGTCCTGCTGACCCGGCGGCTTCCCCGGCGCGGCCTGGCCGAACACCGGGCGTACCTGCTCGACGCCTCCGTCGCCCGGTACGTCCTCTACCTCGACGACGACGTCTGGCTCGAACCGGGCACCATCGACCGGCTGCTCGCCGCGATCGAGGAGCTGGACTGCGGTTTCGTCGGCAACGCGGTGCACGGGCTGTCCTATCTCGACGACGTACGCCCGGAGACCCACCGGCACTACGTCGAGTGGCCGGGGCCGCCGAGCCCGGAGCTGCCCCGCCCCGGCACACCGGAGTGGGACCGGGCGCAGATCCATTCGGCCGCCAACCTGCTGCACGTCACCGCGGCCCGTCGCCTGCCGCCGGGCCAGTGGCGGGCGTACAAGGTCTCCTGGATCGGCGGATGTGTGCTCTACGACCGGTCCCGGCTGCGCGACGCCGGCGGGTTCGACTTCTGGCACCGGCTCGACCCGGGGCACCAGGGCGAGGACGTGGCCGCCCAACTCGCGGTGATGAGCCGGTACGCCGGGGCCGGCGTACTGCCCAGCGGGGCGTACCACCTGGAGGCGCCGACCACGGTCACCGAGCGGACCGAGGAGGCCTGGGAGGCCGTACTCGCGGACGGCTCGGGCGTGGGGCCGGCCGTCGACCGGTCGCCACCGGCACAGCCCGGCTGAGTCGACCGGCGCCCCGGGATCAGGCGAGCGGGAGGGTGGCCAGGACGTTCTCCCGGTGCCGGCCGTCGGTGGCGATCAGCCGTACGCCCAGCTTCGCCGCCACCTGCCCCGGGGTGTACGGGGCGCTGTTCGGCAGGCCGATCCGTACGGTCGTCGTCGCGGTGACCCGCCCCTGGGCGGTACGCCGCAACGCGTACGCCGTGCAGGTGAAACTGGCCCCCGGTGCGCAGAGGCCGATCAGGGGTACCTGGTCCGCCGCCGAACGTGGGGTGAAACAGGCCTGGCGTACCTCGCCGACGGACCAGTCCCGCCAGCTCTCCACCGCGTGGTACCGGCTGCCGCTGACCGCGCCCCGGTCGGCGCCGATCGCGACGAACAGCGCGTGGTACAGCTCCGGCGTGTCCAGCACGGTGCTCGGATATCCGGCGTCGGCGAGATCGCTCCTGAGCCGCTGGGCGGCACTCGCGGCGGCCCGTCGACCACCGGCCGCGCCACCGCCCCGGGCCAGCGCGGGCCACGGCGCGTCGGCGTACCGGTACCGCAGGGCCAGCCAGTAGACCCGGACCGGTGCCGGACCGACCGGCGCGGCCCACCCCACCAGTCGGGCCCCGCTGACCGGATTGTCGGCCCGGTCGAAGGCCTGGTGCAGCACCGAGACCAGCCTCGCCGAGTCGGGCTGCGCGGTCGGGGCGATCTGGACGACGACGGTGTACCCGGTGTCGTCGCCGACGGCCGCGACACCGGCCCGGTTCCCCGACCGGTCCGTCTGGGTCTGCACCAGGAGCCGGGGCGCGAGGCTGTGCACGGCGGTCGGGGCCGGCTGGTCGGAGGTGCCGCGACGGCGCCGCCGGTAGCGGACGAATATCACCGCCCACTGGTAGGCGCACTGCCCGCCGATCCGGACCGAGGTCGCGGCGAGCAGCAGGGTGGCGAGCAGCAGCACCGCACCCGTCGGCAGGTCGAGCCGGAACCCGGTCGCGAGGACGGCCAGGGCGGCGAGCTGCCAGATCGCCACCCGGCCGACGCCCACCGGCAGCAGCCAGCCGACCCGGGCGCCGAGGCGGGATGTCCGGGTGAGCCGGCGGGTCGCGTCGGTGCCGGGTCGGATCGGAACTGCGGTGACTGTCATCGGTGAGCACCGCCAAGCGCACGATGTCGCGGGACAGGACGGAAAGCGACGGACACTCGGTATTATCGCCGTTGCCTGACGTTTCGCCAACAGTGTGTGGGAGTCGTCGAGTGTGGACGCAGAAGGATCGGATCCAGGCGTACCAGTTCCTCCGCCGTCGCCTGGTGTCCGCCCTGGTCTCGGCTGACGCGGATCATCCCGTCTCGCCGTCCAAGCGGCTGCTGCTCGGCACCGCGCTCGGGCTCGCCGTCGCCCTTCTGGTCTCCGCCGTGTTCGGCATCATCGGGCTGCTCGCACCGACCCGGGCGCAGGCGTGGCGCCAGGGTGGACAGGTGATCGTGGAGAAGGAGACCGGAGCCCGGTTCGTCCTCGGCGAGGACGACGCGCTGCATCCGGTACTCAACTACGCGTCGGCCCGGCTCCTCGCCGGCGGCGACGGCACCAAGACCGTGACGGTGCCGGCGAAGGCGCTGCGCGACGTCCCCCGGGGCGCCGGGGTCGGTATCGCGGGTGCGCCGGACTCGCTGCCACCGGCCAACCGCCTGCTCACCGGCCCGTGGACCAGATGCACCCGACAGTCGCCGGACCGGCCGGCCCGGGACGCGCCGATCTCCTCCGTCCTGCTCGGCCAGCAGCCCGGCGGGGTGGAGTTGCGGCCCGGCCAGGCCCTGATGGCGCTGCTGCCCTCGGGGGAGCGATTCCTGGTCATCGACGGGCAGCGGCACCGGGTGCCGGACCGGACGGCGGTGGTCGCCCTCGGCTTCGCCTCGGCCGACACCGTCCAGGTGGCGCCGGCCTGGCTGAACACCCTCGCGGCCGGCCGGGACCTGCGTACCTTCGCGGTCAACGGCACCGGGCGACCCGGCCCGACGGTCGGCGCGGTCCGCACCAGGGTCGGGCAGGTCCTGACCACCGGCGCGGAGGAGCTCTACCTGGTACGCCCGGACGGGCTCGCCGTGATCACCGACACCGAGGCCCGGCTGGTGCTCGGCTCGCCGGAAAGCGCGGCGGCGTACCCGGGCGCGCTGCCCCGGCCGCTGCCGGTCGCCGCGCCCGACGTCGCCGCCGCGCCCCGTTCCCCGGTCAGGACCGAGGGCTATCCCCGGCGCCGGCCCGAGCCGGTGCCGATCGGGCCGACCACGACGGTGTGCGTGGACGGCACCCGGATCACCCTCGACGACGGGCTTCCACTGCGCGGCGCGGAGCCGATCACGACGGCGTCGGGCTCGACGGCCGGCGCGGTCGCCACCGAGGTGTACGTCCCGGGCGGCGCCGGCGCGCTGGTCGCCGAGGAACCGGCGCCGGGAGCGCCATCCGGGACCGTCTACGTGATCACCGACACCGGTACGAAGTACCCGGTCGCGGGCAACGCGGTGATCTCGTCGCTCGGCTACGGACGGGTACGCCCGCACGGCGTGCCGGCCCCGGTGCTCGCGATGTTCCCGACCGGAGCCACCCTCGATCCCGCCGAGGCGCGCAGAACGACGCCGCGCTGATGGGCTCGGTCGAGCGGGGGCTGCTGCGGCAGGGCCTGCGCTACTCGCTGGGACTCCGGCTCGTCGTGGCCGCCGCCGCGAGCTTCGCGGCGCTGCTGCTGGACACTCCGCGGGAGCCGGTCCCGGCCGCCGCGATGGTGCTGCTGCTCAACGCCTGGAACGTCTACTACGCCGTCCGCACCCTGCGTGGTGCCCCCCGCTGGCTGATTCCCGCCGACGTGGCGGTGGTGTGTGCGGTCTGCCTCCTCCAGGTCTGGCCGGCGCCCACCGACGTCGGTTCCGGGAGCACGATCTGGGTGTCGGCCGCCGCGGCGATCATCGTGGTGACCTATCCGTGGCAGCTCGGCACCCGGGCGCTCGCCATCGCGACCGTCGCCGTCATGCTGGCCGACATCGGCGGTGCCGCGATCGCCAATCCGGACGGCTGGCTCGCGGGCCTGGGGTTTGCGTCCATCCCGATCCGGCTGTGGCTGGTGGCGGAGGTCGCGCTCTCCTGGAGCCTCTACCGCCTGGTACGACGCAGTGCACGCGCCGCCGACCAGCTGGTGGTACGGGGCGAACGGACCCGGCGGGAGGCCACGATCGCCTCGGCGCGGCGGATGGACGAACGCGAGTACCTGGCCGCGCTGCACGACACGTCCTCGGCCACCCTGCTGATGGTCGGGGCCGGGGTGGCCGCCGGACGCGAGCGGTGGCTCGCCGAACAGGCGTCCCGGGACCTCGAGGTGCTCAGCGGCCCGGCGGTGGTGTCCCAACGCGAGGTGGATCTGGTCGGCATGCTGCGGGAGGTGCTCCGGCACGTGCCGCTGCGGGTGAGCTGGCGGGGCCCGACGGCGGTGCCGATGCGTGCGGTGGACGCGGCGATGCTGTGCCACGGCACCCGCGAGGCGTTGACCAACGTGGTCCGGCACGCCGAGACCGATGCCGCCGAGGTCGCCGTCTCGGTGGCCGGCGACTCGGCCGGGACCGTGGTGGTCGAGGTCGTCGACTCCGGCCGGGGCTTCGCACCCGACCAGGTCTCCGACCACCGCTACGGCGTGGCGCGCTCGATCGTGGAGCGGATGACCCGGATCGGCGGGCGCGCGACGATCGACAGCAGCCCCGGCCGGGGCACCACCGTACGGATGGAGTGCCCCCGTACCGCACCGGACTCCGGGGACGACGACGTCGAGATGATCGCCACCCGGTTCCAACGGGGCCTGCTCTGGGCGACCGTGGCGATCAACCTGGTCATCCTGCTCCTGCTCGACCTGCCGAAGCTGCTGGCGAGCCACGACACGTACCGGTCGGCCACCGCGCAGTACCTGGCGATGGGCGGGTTCGTGCTGCTGACGTTGGTCGTCGCGGCCGGCCTGCTGCGGGGGCGCGGGATCGGCAGGTGGCGGTGGCCGCTGGTGACCCTGGTGTTCGTACTGTCCGCGATCGCCACCGCCGCGGTGCCGCCGGACCAGCGGCTCGGGTACGCGCACTGGTCGGAGGGGAACGCCGGGTGGACGGTCGTGCTCCTGCTGCTCGACACCAGGCCGCTGGTCTTCGTGGGGGTGCTCGCCGGCCACTACCTGATGACGTTCGCGCAGACGGTGCTCGGTGGGGACGCCGCGATCACGTTCGCCGCCTCGGTGAACGCGACAGTGCTCGTGCTGGCCTTCCAGCTCGGGGTCGGCATGATCGCGATCGTGCTGCGCCAGCTCGCCATCACCTCGGCCCGGGTCGCCCGAGCCGAGGAGGAGGTACGGACCACCGAGGCGGTCGCCGCCCAACTGGCCCAGGACCGGCGGGAGCGCTACGCCGAACTCGCCGAGACTGCCGTGCCACTGCTGTCCGGCCTGGCCAGTGGCGAGTTGGACCCCGGAGCGGAGTCGGTACGCCGGTCCTGTGCGATCGAGGCGGCCAAGATGCGCCGGCTGTTCGCGGAGGACGCCACCGTGCCCGATCCGTTGCTGCACGAGCTGCGGGCGTGCATCGAGTTGGCCGAGCGCAACGGGGTCTCGGTGGCCTTCGCCGAGCTCGGCGACCGGCCGGCCATTCCCACCAAGGTCCGGCGCCGGTTGACCGAGGCCCCGATCTGGGCCCTGGTCACCGCACGTGGCAAGGTACGACTCACCGTGGTGGGCGCGGACGGAGCGGTGACGGTGAGCGTCGTCGCGGCCTGCCCGCCGAAGGCCGACCCGTTCCCGGAGGGGGACGGCGTGCACACGTCGACCACCATGGACGGGGACCGGCTGTGGATCCAGTCGAGTTGGCAGGGGAAGTCATGATCTCCGTCGTGGTCGTCGACGATCATCCCGTGGTGATCGCTGGAGTACGGGCCTGGTGTTCTCTCGCCGACCCGCCGATCGAGGTGCTCGACGCCGGCCCGACGGTGGCCACCGCCTGGCTGCCGCCGGGCAACGGGGCCGACGTCGTGGTCTTCGACCTGCAACTCGACCTGACCGGCCCGGCGTACGGCGACCTCAAGCGGTTGGTGGACGCGGGTCGCCAGGTGGTGGTCTACAGCATGCGGGCGGACCGGGAGACCGTACTGAACTGCCTCGACATCGGGGCGTTCACCTACCTGACCAAGGCAGAGGGCGAGGACCACCTGGTCGCCGCCACCCAGGCCGCCGCGCAGAACGTGCCGTACCTGCCGCCGATGCTCTCCGGCGCGTTCGGCACCGACAACCGGCCGGACCGGCCGAAGCTGTCGCCCCGGGAGACCGAGGTACTGCTCGAATGGTTCCGCAGCGAGTCGAAGGAAATGGTCGCCAAGCGGCTCAACCTGACCGTACGCCGGGTCAACGCCTGCCTGGAACGGGCCAGGATCAAGTACGCGAACGTCGGCCGTCCGGCGCCGACCAAGGCCGCACTGGTCGCCCGGGCGATCCAGGACGGCCTGGTCCAGGCCGACGAACTCTGAGCCCGACGAGTTCCCGAGCCACTGGAACCGGCGCCGAACCGACCGCCGGCATGGTGGACGAACAACCATCACCGCCGCTCCCGTCCCGCCGATACGGTCGAACCGCCGGGTTCGGACGGGAGGCTCTCTCCCGAACGTGCTGTGGGAAGGGGTGCGGGGTGGCTGCTGCGGGCATCACGGTCGGGGTCGTCGAGGACCATCCGCTCTACCGGGCCGCCGTGGTCGGGCTCCTCGACGCGGCGCCCGATTTCGCGCTCTGCACGGCCGCCGGATCCGTGGCCGAGTTCGCCACCACCCGACGGTGTCCGAACTGCGTGGTGCTGCTGGACATGGAACTGCCGGGAGTCCGGGGTGCGGCGGCGGTACGCGCGGTGACCGGGCTCGGCCACCGGGTACTGGTGCTCTCGGCCCAGGCCGGCCGACCCGAGGTACGCGGTGCGATGGCCGCCGGTGCGGCGGGCTACCTGTCCAAGCGCGCCGACGGCGACGAGATCCTCCGAGGGCTCCGGCAGGTCGCGGCTGGACACCGCTACGCCTCCGCGACGCTGGCGTCGGTGCTGACCGACGACTGCGTCGGGCGCACCGCTCAGCCCGAGCTGTCCGACCGGGAGATCGACGTACTGTCCTGGCTGGCCGCCGGGGAGCGGGACGAGGACATCGCCCGGACGCTGAAGATCAGCGTACGGACCGTGCGGTCCTATCTGGACCGAATCCGGGACAAGACCGGGCTGCGTCGACGGTCCGCGCTCACCCGGTACGCCATCGAGCACGGGGTCGCCGACTTCAGTACCACCGGCGGCAGACTCTCCGCCTGAATCGGGAAGCCGGACATGACCAGTTCCCGTCGCCCGATCGCCCTGGCGGTCGCGCTCGGCATGCTTCCGCCGCTGCTCGCCCCCGCCGTACCGGCCGGTGCGGCGGCCCGCTGCGCGACCCCGGCCGGGGTGTACCGGGACGCCGCCGGCTGGGCGCAGCGGATCACCGACCCGTCCCCGATCTGGCCGCTCAGCGACGGCGCCGGAGAACTGCTCGCGGTGCTCGGCACCGGGGTCGACGCGGACAACGGGCAGTTCCGCCGGGGACAGGTGGTGGCCGGCTCGGACACCACGGACTGCGACGGGCGAGGCACCTTCGCCGCCGGCATCGTCGCCGCCGCACCGGATCCGGCCACCACGTTCAACGGCATGGCGCCGGGTACCCGGATACTCGGCCTCCGCTACACCCAGTCGACCGATGGCGGCGCCAGCACCGACGAGCCCACTCCGAACGCGCTGGCCGAGGCGATCGACCGGGCCGTGGACGCCCGGGCGGACGTGATCCTGGTGGTCGTACCCACCTCGCGGACCAGCCGGGCGCTGGACTCCTCGGTACGCGACGCCGTCGGCCGGGGCGTGGTCGTGGTCTCGCCGGCGGTGGCCGACCGACCGGGCACGTTGTCGTACCCGACCAGCCTGCCCGGGGTGATCGGGGTCGGCGCGCACAACCAGGCCGGCGCGCCGGTACAGGGCGAGGCCGGCGACCACCTGTGGATCGCGGCGCCGGGCGAGGGGCTGGTCAGCACGGCAGCGGGGGCACGCGGCGGGATCGGCCAGCGCTGGGGCGTCGACGACCCGACCTACGCCGCCGCGTACGTCGCCGGGGCCGCCGTGCTGATCCACGGGTACCGCCCAGCGTCGACGCCCGCCCAGATACGGGACCGGCTCGCCGCGACCGCGAACCGGCCGCCGAGCGGGAAGCGTGATCCCCGACTCGGCTGGGGCGTGCTGGACGTCCGGGCCGCGGTGACCGCCGAACTTCCCGGCCCGACGGCGTCCGGCCGGCCCGCCGAGGTGGCGGCACCGGCGGTGGTGGTGGCTGCCGGTCCGGCGGATCCGCCGGCCCGGCAACGCCTGCCGGGGATTCTCGCCCTGCTCGGCCTGCTCGGCGCCGTGCTGTCGGTGCTGACCGTGACCGTGGTCCGGCGCGGTCGGGCCCGGGGCTGGCGTCCCTGACCGGTTCGCCCCGCCGGGAGCGTCCCGGATCGTCACGGCGACATTGGGAAGATCCGGTGCTGCGCATCCTCCCGGAGGGCCGGCGTCAGTTCCGTGAGCCAATCGGCACGGGAACTGAGCAGATAGCCGTAGCGCCAGTCCGGACCCATCGTCATGCCGAGATAGCTGCCCCGGCCCGAGTACCAGAACTCCGTCTCCGTTCTGGCGAGTTCGAGCAGGTTCGCATCCGTCGGCGGCTTGCCCAGCAGCTCGCGTACGTCCTTGTCGTAGTGGTCGCCGATCTGACCGGACTCGAAATTACGCAGCCACATGACCTCTTCGAGCTGGTTCCGGGCGACGGCGGCGACGCTGATCGGGTTCTTCGCCTCGATCTCCTTCAGTACGGCCAGCGCCTTGTCCCGCTGACCGGGCGGATATTCCACCTGGGCGAGCTGCTGGTTCTGCTCCTGCTGCTTCTTGGTCTTCGCGTCGTCGAAGGCCCGGGTCCCGGTGCTGGTGGCCTGCATGCCACCGATGATGTTGTCGAGCCGGCCGCCCGCCGCGGTCAACTGCCGGACGCTCTCGGCGATGTTGCCGGCGTGGCCCGTGGCGGCCGTCTGTGATCCGGGGACCTGCCCGAGCCACTCTGCCGGCACCGAACGGGCCGTCAGGGTCTGGCGGGTCTGGCCGAGCGCGGCGACCTGGTTCGGCAGCGCCCTGGCGGCGGCGTCGACCGCGTCGAACTGCACCTGCATCCGCTGCCCGGCGGCAGAGCTTGCCTCGGGAACGTCCATGACACACCTTCCTAGTACGGGAACTCCAACGGCTGGTGCCGGTCGTCCGGCGGGTCCTCGCCGAGCACCGGCGGCGTGATGATCGACGACTCGCCCCAGACGTCCTCGGTCTCGGTCAGCCAGGGCGGAGTACGACGGGATCCGCCCATGTCCCCGCCGGTGGGGGCGAACGGCATGAACGGCATCATCGGCATCATTCCGGCGCCCATCCCGGCCGCGCCGGTGGCGGCGCGGAGGGCCGCGGCCGACTGGCCGACCGCCGACCCGGCTCCGGTCAGGCCGCTGTGGGCCGCCGGAACGGCCGGCTGACCGGACCCGCCGACACCGCCACCGACCCCCGTCACGCCACCGCCGCCCAGTCCACCCAGGCCAGCGGAGCCGGTGCCGACGTCGGCCCGCCCGGCGGCGGACGTACCCGCGCTCTTGTCGGCCTTCTTGTTCTTCGCCCAGCCCGGCACCGGCGGAACGATCCGCGCGCCGAGCCGCCCGGCGGTGGCCGCCGCGGCGGCGGCGACTCCGGCGGTGAACATGGTGCCGAAGACCGGCCTGCCGGTGCCGCTTCCCGGGTCTGCCCCGGCGGCGTCCACCTGCCCCCACCCCGACGTGCCGTCCCCGTCGGCCGGCACGCCCGCCGCACCGGCGGCCTCGGGCGGAACCGGGATGCCGCCCTCGGCCATCTGGTACGCGACGGCCAACTCGTTCATCACCGCCACCGCCCTGGCGTGCGCCGCGTCGGACGCCTGCACCGCCTGCTGGTGCCGGAACAGTTCGGTCGCCGCGTCGGACTGTCGCTGCCGCAACTGCGCGACCTCCTGGCCGGACGCGAGCGGATCCACCGCCTGCGGTGTGGTCGCCAGGAACACCGTCAGAGCGGAGACCTCCGGCACCTCGACCGGAACCGGCATCCAGGCCTTCGCCTTCACCAGCGCGTCACCGGCGTCGTGCGCCACGTCCCGGACGGCGAACGCCGCGTCCCCGATCCGCCGCAGCCCGGTGCTCAGATCACTGATCATCAGTTGGTACTGCTCGGCGGCGCCGCCCTGCCACTGCTGCCGGAACCGGGCGAGCTTGATCTCAAGATTGCTGGCCTGTTCGTGCAGCCGGGCGCCGATGCCGTCCCAGGAGTCCGCGATCGCGCGCGTGGTCGCCTCGTCGCCGTGGTGCAGCATCTGGTAGAGCTGCCCGTGGCTGTAGCGGGAGAAGTCGGTACGCGGACGCATGCTCAGGCCCTTCCGGCACCGGCCCCGGTGATCGGCCCGGTCAGACCGGTCACCGTTCCGTCCACGATGGAGGTCAATCCACCGGTGACGGTGTTGACCGCGCCCGCCACGGCGCTGTCGTAGTTCTGGTAGGCGTCGTTGACCATCACGGTCACCTCTTTCGCGAAGTCGATCGCATCGCGCGCCTGGGACACCAGGGTGTGCAGGTCCGTCCGGGCGACACCGTGCCGCTCGCCGAGGGACTGCGCCTCACCGAAGGCACCGAGCCGCAGTTCGCGTTCGGTGAGGGCGGTCAACTGGCCGAGCGGATGGGCCATCCCGGTCAGTTGAGCCGCCAACTCCTGCGCGAACTCGGTCAGTGAACGCAGCTCCACCGCGAAGGATTCGCCGCTCATGGGTGCTCGCTAGCCGACCTGGAACCGGTTGCCGAGCGAGCTGTCCAGTTGGGCTGCCTCGGCCGCCGACGTCTTGAGCAGGCCGCCAAGGTTCTGGATGATCGTGCTCATCTCGGTCAGTGCCGCCCGTAGATTCTGCTCCGCGATCTGAGCCTGGGCTCCCGAGGAGCTGCCGGAGTTGTACCAGGACTCCCGTACCGGACTCAGTGCCCGGTCCAGGTCGCCGAGCACCCCACTGATCGCCCCGGCCGAGTTGACCAACTGGTCACCGGCCGCACCGACCGCGCCGAAGTTCACCGCCACCGTGCCGCTGGACAACCCGCCGCCGAATGCCGTCATGATCGTTGTCTCCCCTCGACCCGGCCGGTCAGCCGTTGAGTCCGCTGACGATGGCGCCCGAACTGCCCGCGCTCACCTGGTTGATCGATCTCGTACGCTCCTGGTCCTGCTGCGTGTGCGTACCCATGACGGTCCGGAAGCCCTGTGCGATCTCGGCGAGCGCGAGGTTGGCCTTCTGGATCTTCTCGTTCAGCAGGATCCGGTTCTGGTCGAAGGCGAGCCGCGCGGAGCCGTTGAAGGCCTGGGCGGCACCGACCGTGCTGTTCACGTTGTTGTCGAGCGTCCTCATCAACGCCCTGATGCTCTCGGCCGTGCCCTCGAAGTCGGTGGCCGCCTTCGCCATCACCGACTCGTCGACTAGAAACCCCTGGGAAGCCATGATGCGCCCTCCTTTCCGGGTTCCAGGCTATGGCCGGACGGCGGAGCCCTGTACGGCACTTTTACCCACACCGGTCATTCGACCGGCGGCGTCCAGGCGACCTGGACCAGCATCGGACCGGTACGCCGACGTACCAGCGTGCCGCGCCCGGCCGGCTGCGGGCCGGACTTGACGTCGCCGATCAGCGCGCCCTCGTCCTTGCTGCCGGACATCACCAGCCCCGGCGAGCCGAGTTCCCGGATCCGCTGGAGTACCGGGTCGAACATCGCCCGGGCCGCACCGCCACTGCCCCGGGCGACCACCACGTGCAGGCCGATGTCCCGGGCGTGCGGCAGGTACTCCAGCAGCGGCTGCAACGGATGGGTGAGCTTTCCCGGCGTGGCGACCAGTTCGTAGTCGTCGATCAGCAGAAACAGCTCCCGGCCCTGCCACCAGTCCCGGCGGCGCAACTGTTCCGGGGTGATGTCCGGGCCGGGCAGCCGGTCCCGCATCGCCGTCGCCACCTGGCCGACCATGTCCAGCAGGGCCGGCTCGGAACTGGCGTACCCGAGCAGGTGTTCCGGGCCGACCAGGCCGAGCAGGCCACGCCGGTAGTCCGCGATGATGATCCGGGCCTCGGCGGGGGTGTAGCGGCGGGTGATGCCCTGCGCGATCGTCCGCAGCAGACCGCTCTTGCCGCTCTCGACGTCGGCGAAGGCCAGGAAGTGCGGTTCCGCGTCGAAATCGAGGCTGACCGGTCCGAGGTCGTCCTCGGCAATGCCGAGCGGAATCCCGCGCCCCGGGATGGCGAACTCCCCGGCGAGGCTGTCCAGCGGCACCATCCGGGGCAGCAGCCGTACCGGTGGGGCCGGCGGGCCGGGCCAGGCCGCGGCGACCCGGGTGACCAGGTCCGCCGCTCCCACGCCGAGGGTTCCGGGGTCCTGGTCACCGTCCATCCGGGAAAGTGCGCCCAACATCTGTAGCCGCTGTGCCGTGATCCCGCGCCCCGGGGCACCGGCCGGTACGTTGTGCGCGGCCCGCCGGTCGATCATCGAGTCGCCCGGATCGCCGAGCCGCAGCTCCACCCTGGTGCCGAGGCTGTCCCGCAACGGGGTCGGCACGTTCAGCCACCACGTCGTCGAGAGCAGCACGTGGATGCCGAAACCCAGCCCACGGGTGGCGATCCTGATGATGGCGTCCTCGAGGTAGTCGTACTCCTGGCGGATCGTGGCCCAGTCGTCGACGACGAGGAACACGTCACCGAACTCCCGCTCATCGGCGTCTGCCCCGGCGTTCGCCGTACGCCGCTGCCGGAAGGTGGCGACCGAGTCGATGCCCTGTTCGGCGAAGTACTGCTCCCGCTCGGCGAGCAGCGTGCCGACCTCGGCGACCACCCGACGGCACCGCTCGACGTCGCGCCGGACGGCGTGGCCGCTGACGTGCGGCAGTCCGGCCATCGGACCGAGCGCGCCGCCACCCATGTCGAGCAGGAAGAACTGCACCTCGCGCGGGGTGTGGGTGAGTGCGAGGGCGCCGACGACCCCGCGCAGGAAGGTGCTCTTGCCGCTCTGCGGGGCGCCGATCACCAGGACGCTGCCGGCCGCGCCGGTGAGATCGAACCACAGCTCCTCGCGGCGCTGCTCGAACGGCCGGTCCACCAGGCCCACCGGCACCACGAGCCCGCCGTTGCCGGTCCAGTCCCGGGGGCAGAGCCCGCGTTCCGGGTCGACCCCGAGCGGCGGCAGCAACTGGTCGAGGGTCGGCGGCTCGTCCAGCGGGGGCAGCCAGATCTGGTGCGCGGCCGGCCCCTTTCCGGTGAGCCGGGAGAGCATCGCCGTCATCGTCGTCTCGCCGGTGCCGACCGGTACCGGTGCGCCCGGGATCGGGACCGGCGGCGGAGGTGGCGGCGGGATCGCGGGTACGACCCGGGCCAGGGTGAACGGCAGCACCCGGCGGCCCGGCAACGCGATCGGCCCCGGGCCGGTGTCCCGGGGCGGCAACTCGCCCGAGACGTACGCGGCCTTGAGCCGCTGCAACGTGTCGGTGTCGGTCTTCAGGTACGCCGATCCCGGCACCGCCGGCAGTTGGTACGCGTCCGGCACCCCGAGCACCGCACGGCTCTCCGACGCGGAGAAGGTACGCAGCCCGATCCGGTACGACAGGTGCGCCTCCAGCCCGCGCAGCCGGCCCTCCTCCAGGCGCTGCGAGGCGAGCAGCAGGTGCACCGCGAGGCTGCGCCCGAGCCGGCCGATCTGCACGAACAGGTCGATGAACTCGGGGCGGCTGGAGAGCAGTTCGCTGAACTCGTCGATGATCACCAGCAGTGCGGGGAGCGGCGCCAGTTCGGCGCCGGTCTCGCGGGCCCGTTCGTAGTCCCGGACGGAGGCGAAGTTGCCGGCCGACCGGAGCAGTTCCTGCCGGCGTACCAGCTCGCCGTTGATCGCGTCCGCCATCCGGTCGACCAGCGCCAGGTCCTCGGAGAGGTTGGTGATCACCGCGCAGGTGTGCGGCAGTTCGGTCATCCCGGCGAACGTCGCGCCGCCCTTGAAGTCGATCAGCGCGAGGTTCAGCGTCTCCGAGGAGTGGGTGACGGCCAGGCCGCTGACCAGGGTGCGCAGCAGCTCGCTCTTTCCCGAGCCGGTCGCGCCGATCACCAGGCCGTGCGGCCCCATCCCGTCCTCCGCCGACTCCTTCAGGTCGAGTTCGACCGGTCGGCCCTGCGGATCGAGGCCGAGCGGCACGCGCAGCCGTTGCCGGGGGGAGCGGGGCTGCCAGGTGATCGCCGGGTCGGTGTCCCTCGGATCGCCGAGGCCGAGCAGCATGGCCAGGCCGAACGTGCTCGACAGCGGGGTCTCGGCGGCCGGGGCCGCGCTCCGGAACCTCGGGGCCAACCCCCTGGCCATGGCCTCGGCGGCGGCGGCGTCGAGCCGGTCCGGGGTGCCGAGGAAGCTCAGGCTGGTGGTCGCGGCCGAGTCGGCGAGCATGCCGAGCCGGTCGTCGGCCACGTGCAGGAACAGCACGTTCGGCACCGTCTCGGTCGGCGCCGTCTCGGCGATCTCGATGATGGTGACGCCGTGCAGGCCGGTCTCCGGGGCCAGCCGGGTGGCCCCGTGGGTACGGCCGGAGTCGACCACGACCACGAGGTGCGGTACGTCGAATCCCATGCCGGCGCGTCGGGTGAACGGCGGCCGGGTGCCGAGGTCGGCGCCGAACAGTTCGGCGAGGGCGTCGAGGTCGGACGCGACCAGCCGGACCGGCCCGACCGCGTCGCTGTGCACGGCGTGCTGCACGTGCGGGAGCCACTTGGCCCAGTCCCACTCGGCGGCGCGGTCCGGCGCCGGGCACAGCCCGATCCGGAGGTCGCCGGGCGAGTGGAAGGTGACGAGCTGGGCCAGCAGTGCGCGGACGAGACCGAGCACCCCGGCCCGGGGGCCGCTGATGCCGATCCGGGTGAACGCCCGCAGCGAGATCGCCACCGGCAGGTCCGGCACCGTCGAGTACGCCCGGATGAAGTGTCGCAGCGCGGTGGACGAGACCGGGTCGAGGTCCTCCAGCGGTGCGGTCTGCGGGGAGCGCAGCGGGGTGGCCAGCCGTTGCGGACCCATCCCGATCCGTACCTGGGCGAAGTCCGGGTCGGAGCGGCGCCGTTCCCACAGCCGGGGGCTGTCGGCGAAGGTCCAGAGGTCGGCCGGGTCCAGCTGGCCGAAGGTGCTCGCGGCGCGCTGCCGCTCGGCCACGTCGTGGACCTTCCGGCGCAGCCCGGCGAGGTAGCGCTGGTAGTCCCGGCGCTCCTCGTTGATTTTGGCCTTGGACGCCTGCCGGCCGCTCGCCAGCGCCATCACGATCATGCCGACCATCACCAGAACGAACAGCCCGCCGAACAGGTACGTCATCACGCCGCCGGCACGTCCGATGTAGACGAAGGACATGCCGCCCATGCCCAACATCATCGGCACCATGAAGAGCAGGTGCATCATCGCCTGGGCGTTGCCCTTCACCAGGCTGGGCGGCGACTCCAGGACGATCTCGCCGGACGGCGCCTGGGGCGCGGCGACGCGACGGACCCCCGGCAGCGACAGCTCGCTCATCACCGAAGTCTGCCGAACGCCCTCCACCGGCATGGTGGGTAATTTTGCCGTCCGCCACCCCGGCCGGGCGGACCTAGGCTTGCCGGGAACGAAAGGCGCGGCTATGAACACAGGTCAGGTGACGGCGATCATCCAAGCCGGGTTCTTGTTGCTGGCCGAGGCGACCAAGGACGTCACGGGGTCTCCCGGCGAGTTGCGGACGAGGGCGAACGAGTGTTCCCGGTGTGCCGAGGAGACCACGTCCACCGCGAACAGCATCCGAGAGACCATCGCCAGGCTGGGACAGACCTGGAACGGTCAGGCGTACGACAGGTGCAACCAGTCCTCGACGGACCTCACCCAGCAGCTGCTCAACATCCTGCGGCGCGACCTGGAGCAGGAGAGCCAGCGGCTGAACAGTGCCGCCACGGCGCTGACCCAGGCGAAGAGCGCCGTGGACCAGCAGAAGCAGAACTTCACGTCACAGGCGAACAGCATCATCCAGACGATGATGCAGGAGATCGCCAGGGCCAGGGCCCTGCCCTCGCCGGCGGACCGGATCATGATGATGCTGGCGATTCTCAAGGCCGTCCAGGCGGCGCTGTCCGCCAAGCAGAGCGCCCAGTCGGCGTCGGACACGACGAAGAACCAGCTCAGCGGCGTGTTGTCGACGCTGTTCAGCAGCACCGGCGCGGCCAACCAGCTGGTAGCAACCCGCTGATGAGCCCGGAGGTGCGGATGAGCGTCAGACCGGACGACGGTACCGAGATGCCGCCGGAGATCGCCGAGGCGATCGCGCAACTGGAGCACCAGCGACACGAGGCCGACCGGATCCGGCAGGCCGTCGACCAACTGGTCGTCAAGGGGGCGTCCCGGGGCAACGAGGTGGTCGCCACCGTACGGGGCACCGGCCGGATCACCGAGGTCTCGATCGAACCGGAGGTCCTGCGCCGCTACGACGCGTACGACATCGGTGTGCTCGTGACCGAGGCGGTCAACAACGCCCAGGACCGGCTCGCCAAGGCGACCGAGGCCCGGTTCGCGCCGTTGCTCGCGGCCGCCGACCGGCTCGTCTCCTCGGTGTGAGCGCGCCGTCCGCGGTGCCACCGAACGGGGCGGTCTCCGGGCTGCGCCGGGTCACCGTGGTCGCGCCGCGCGCCCGGATGGACGTCGGGCTGCCGGTGCAGTGCACCCTGGCCGAGCTGATCCCGCAACTGGTCCAGCTGGCCGGGGCGGCGACACAGCCCGGGCCGGAGGGCGCCGGCTGGGCGTTGTCCCGGATCGGTGGACCGCCGATCCCGCCCGGGTTGACCGTCGCCGCCGCGTCCCTGACCGACGGCGAGATCCTCCAGCTCAGCGCCCGCACTGGGTACGAGACGCCACCGCTGTACGACGACGTGGTGGACGCGATCGCCAGCGCCGCCCGGACCCGGCGGGGCGCCTGGCGGCCGAGGGTGGGACGGCGACTCGGCCTGGCCACGGCCTCGGTGCTGTTCACCGGTACGACGGCACTGGTGCTGGCCGGGCTGTCCGGGCAACCCCAGGCACCCGTCGCCGTCGGCGTGATCGCGGTGGCGCTGCTGCTCGCCGGCGGCGCCCTCGCCAGGGCGTACGGGGACGTGGCGGCGGCGAGCGCCTGCGCCGGTGCGGGACTGGTCGCCGCCGGACTCGCCGGGATCACCGCGTTGGCGCCGCACGAGGTATGGCCGGTCGGCTCCGGCTCGCTCGCCATCGGGCTCGGCGCGTTGACGCTGTACGCGGCGTTGACGGTGGCCGTCGTGCACCGGCATCCGTGGTTCGTCTCCGTACTCGTCGCCTCGGCGGCCGGCGCCCTGGTCACCGCGAGCGTGCTGCTCTTCGGCACGAGTGCGCCGAACGTCGCGGCGATCGGGGTCACCCTGCTGACCGGCGCCACCGCGCTCGCCCCGATGATCTCACTGCGCCTGGCCCGGCTGCCGCTGCCGAGCGTGCCGGAGGACATGGAGTCGTTCCGCGAGGACGAACGCCCGGCGCTCGGCTCGGAGGTGCTCGACGCGACGTCGGCGGCGGCCGGGCTGCTGACCGCGTTGGTCGCCGCGCTGGGCGTGGCGGTGGCCGGCTGCGCCGCCGTGGTGCTCGGCGAGGGTTCGGTGTGGTCGTCGATCCTGGTCGGGCTGGTCGGCGTCGCCTGGCTGCTGCGGTCCCGGTCCTACGCGGGGGCGGCGCAACGGGTCTGCATGGTCGTGGTCGGGCTGGTCGTGCTGGCCGGTCTGGGCTGGCGACTGCCGTCCGTGCTCGGCCCCAGTTGGCTGTTCGCCGTGGCGGTGGTGGTCGCGGCGGCCGGCGCGCTGTGCCTGGTCTACGCCGACCGGGTGGTCCGGAACATCCACTCGCCGTTCACCGGGCGCTGGCTGGACATCTGCGAATACCTCGTGCTGATCTCGCTGATCCCGGTCGCCGCGGCGATGGCCGGCGTCTACAACGCGGTACGGGACGCGGTCGGCTGACCTCCGTCTTCCACCCCGGGCGGCCGGGTCAGATCCGCCACCGCCTCCAGCACCTCCACCACCGGTACGTCGGTGACGAACGAGACCCGGTGTGGACAGGCCTCGCCGCCGCCCCGGGCCGGATAGAGCTCCCGGCTGCAGTCGACGCCGCAGACCGGGCAGTGCAGGGTCCAGGAGCCGATCGGCCGGTGCCGGCCCCGCAGCGGTACGGCGCAGTTGATCAGGTTGCCGACCCAGAAGATGCCCACCGTCGGGACGTCCAGTGCGGCGGCGACGTGCACCGGTCCGGTGTCGTTGGAGACCACCACCGCGCAGCCCGCGAAACAGCCGATCAGGCCGCCCAGCGTCAGCTCCCCGACCAGCGAGCGCACCGGAAGCCGGGCCGCCGCGACCACCCGCTCGGCGAGTTCGCGCTCGTCCGGCGTACCGGTGACCAGCACGTCGTACCCGTCGGCGACCAGCTGGTCGGCTACCTCGGCGAAGCGTTCGGCCGGCCAGCGTCGGCGCGGGTCGCTCGCACCGGGATGCAGCGCGATCCTCGGCCGGTCCGGTTCGCCGAGCACCGCCCGCGCCTCGGCCAGGTCCGCGTCGGTCGCGGCCAGCCGGGGCACCAGACCGGTCGGGCTGGCGCCCACCAGACCGGCGACCTCCTGGTAGCGGACGATCTCCGGCTGGTAGTAGACGTAGCGCAGCCAGCGGTCCAGCGGCGGGGCGTCCTCGGCCCGCAGCCCGGCGGTCACCCGGGCACCGAGCCCGGCGACGAGTGGATTGGAGTTCGCCCCACCGCCGTGCATCTGTAGGGCGATGTCGAACCGCTCCCGGCGGGCCGCGTCCAGGAACCGGCTCATCGACTCCGCCGATGGTGCCGGCTCGTCGGGTCCGGCGACCCGGATGCCGTGCGCGGGCGGCACCACCAGGACCCGGTCGACGGGTCCGGGCCGGTCCCGGAGCAGGCGCTCGTGCCAGGGCGCGCCGATCAGCACCAGTTCGGCGCCCGGATAGCTGGCCCGCAGCGCATCCAGGGCCGGCAGCGCGAAGATGAAGTCGCCGAGCGCGTTGGCCCGGAGTACGGCGATCCGCTCGACGTCACCGACCAGGTCGCGCACCTTGCCGATCATGAAGCGGGTACCCGGGGCCGGTCAGCCGGTGAACCGGGGCGCCGGAGTGCCCACGGCGGTGTCCGGGCGGTGCAGTTCCCGGTCGGCGGCCGGGTCGACGGCGGGCCGGGAGCCGGTCGTACCCCCAGAGCGCTGGCCCGGGTCGTAGCGTCGGGTGCCGATGGTGATGGTGCGGCGGCCGGGCCGGGCCGCCTTGCGCAGCGTGACGGTGAGGAGTCCGTGGTCCATCACGGCGTCGATCCGGTCCGGGTCAACCGGCGCGGGCAGCTGCACCCGGTGCTCGAACGAGCGGGTCTGGGTTCCGCTGCCCGCCATTCCGTGATCCGCGTTCACCTCGGCCTCGGACCGGGCCCGGACACACAGCTCGCGGTCGTCGAGTTCGAGTGCCACCTCCTCGGGGGCGACCCCGGGCAGCCGCGCGATCACGGTCCAGCCGTCGTCGGCCTGGTGCAGCTCGATGTCGGGCGAACTGCCCCGGCCACCCACCGCGGAGCCCACCAGCCGGCGCAGCTCCGCTCGCAGCGCCTGCAACTCGCCGAACGGATCCCAGCCCCGATCTGCTCCGCCACGGTCTCCCCCGCCACGTCCTGGCTCACCCATGGCTCCGCGTTCCCTCCTGTCGTACGGTGACCGCCTGTCGGCGGTCCGGCGCGTTCGGTCGCGTCCCGGACCACGGCACCGCCAGATCCCTTCCGGCGCCGGTCCGGGACGTCGTCGTCCGTTCCGTCAACGAATGTCGCCCAGCTGGCGGTCGGCGGCCCTGGGGCGGAGCGAGCTGGAGGCGTTGAGGTCGGCGTCCGGGTCCACCCCGACGCCCAGCCGGTCCACCAGTTCCCCGCCGAGCCAGGCACCGAGCGCGGCGCCGGCGATCGCGACCACCTCGATCGCGACCAGTGCGCCGCCGGCGGCCCGGTCGTCGGCGGCCATCCGGACCGCCCAGATCGCGGCGAAGAGCAGCAGCACGGCGATGTTGGTCGCGGCGTGCGCGACACCGACCCGCTTGGCCCGGGTCCCGGACGGAATGGCCAGCAGGTCCACCGCGCCGGCCACCACCGCCAGTACCCCGCCGATCAGGCCGACCAGGATGTTCCAGTACGCCAGCTCGCCCAGGAAGCCAGGTCCGCCGGCGACGTCGATGACGTCGAAGATCACCGCGGCCACGAAGAGGGCGATCGGGAACATCACCAGCATCGGATGTACCGGGTGTCCCAGTACCTTGATCCGGCTCTCCATCATGGTCGCCTCCCGGGCTGAGCGCTCTTCGACGCTGCTGGGTGCAGTACCCGAATTGTCCGGCCTCAAACCTCCATCCGGGGCCTCGACACGGCCGGCTACCTCGTACGGCGACCACGTTCCCGGTTTCCGTCCCCCGCCCATTCGAGCAGGACGGCCCCGCCCATTCGAGCAGGACGGCCGACGGGCCCGCCGGCGATGCCGACGGGCCCGTGACGGCGGGTGTCCGGACGGGTCAGCCGGTCGTCAACCCGGGCTGCCACTCGGCCTTCTCGCCGGCCAGCCGGAGCTTCTCGAACACCCCCTTGGTGCCCTGCTTGTCGAGCACCCCGTGGTGCGCGTCGATCCCGATCGTCAGCCCCATCGCGTCGTAGACGGTCAACAACTCGGAACCCGGCGCCCCCGCATTCGGGACGAAGTACGCCGAGTGCCCGTCGATGGTGGTGTTCGGCGCCGGAGGCAGCTTGGCGGTCGGATCGGCGCGCTCCTCGTCCCGAATCACCCGGTACGGCAAGAGCTCGATCCGCAGTGCCTCGCCCCGGCGTACGGCGTCCTCGGTGGTGGCGGGATCGGCGTAGTCGATGCCGGCGAACCAGCCCTCCGAGTCGACCAGCGGCTCGGTGAGGGTGATCCGGACCGGTCGCAGCTCCTTCGGCACCGCCGGTTGGACCGGAATCGGCAGCGGCACCGACTCGGTGACGCTGAGCTTCAGTGCCTGGGCCACCCGCAGGGCGACGTCCTGGACGTCCAGCCCGCTGCTCCAGGACGAGACCCGGATCTCGGCCCAGCCGGTCGGCGCGTACTCCCAGCGCAGGAACACCTCGTCGGTCGGCGCCCCCGGATAGCGGACGAAGCTGGCGGTACCGCCCCGTACCGGCGGCGCGGGCACCGACTCGGTGAGCGTGACCGGTTCGCCACTGTCCCGTTGTGGCGCGGCCGGGGCCACCCCCTTGGGATAGAGCCGCAGCGACACCCCCTGCCAGTGGTCGGGTGTCGGGCCGGGAAGTTGGGCGCCGAGAAGGACGCCGGAACCGTGCTGCAGCAGGCCCGCGTGGTAACTCACCGAGCCCAGGCCCGACGGCAGCCAGCCGAAGCGCGCATACAGGATGCTCGGGTCGACGGTCTCCAGCGCGGCCGGGATCCTGGACGGATCGGCCGGCGGCACCTCGCCGGTGAACGGCGCCAACGGTTGGTCGCCGGGGGCGAGCAGGCCCTGGCCCGTCGCCGTGGTGGGTCCGCCCTTCACCAGGCCGGGCACCGTCGCGACGCCGACGACCAGCGCGACCACTGCCAGGGCCACCCCGGCACCCTGGCGGTACCGCCGCTGCCGGCGGCCGCCGCGCATCGCCCGGTCGATGTCCAGCCGGGTCGACGGCCCCTCGGCCGAGTCGACCTCCGCGCGCATCAGGCGCGCCACTTCCGCTTCCTCGATCATGATCGTCTCCCCGTGGTCAACGCGTCGGTCTCCGCCGGAGCGAGCAGGCGACGCAGCGTCGCCAGCCCCTTGGCGGTCTGGCTCTTGACCGTGCCCGGCGCGCAGTTCAGCACCTGCGCCGTCTCCTCCACCGTCAGGTCCTGGAAGAACCGCAGCACCAGGACAGCCCGCTGGCGGGGCGCGACCTGGCGCAACGCCGCCACCAGGTCCAGCCGGTCGGCCGGATCCGGCTCGGCGGGTGCCGGACGGTCCGGTAGCAGATCGGTGAGGCGTACCCGGGCCCAGCCCCGCCGCCGGTCGTCGATCAGCCGCCGCAGCAGCATCGTCCGGACCAGGGCGTTCAGGTTGTCGGCACGGCGGGCACGCGGCCAGTTGCGGTACAGCTCGGTCAGCACCCGCTGCACGATGTCGTCGCCGGAGTCCCAGTTGCCACACATCAGGTACGCCGTCCGGCGCCACTGCGCCAGCCCGCCCCGGACGTACTCGGTGTATTCGGCGTCGACCGCCACCCGATCGGCGGCCCGCCAGTTCAGTGACATCCTCGCATCCACCCCACTGGTAATCGCCCGCACACTCGCCCACCCGACCCTTCGTCTTCGCGGCATCCGCTACACCGCTAAGTCGTGGTCGGACCGGCAACCCGTTGCCCGGCACACCCACGATTCCGGCGCCGGGGTCCCGCTGGGGTGCCAGATCACCGTGGGACACCATAATCACGGCGGGTTCGGCGCACGGCGGCCAGCCGGAATCTCCGTAATCACGGCGATGGCTTCGGGAAGCGGTCCCGACACCGGAGGCGGCCGCACCGACCTCGGAGAAGGCGAAGCCCGGGTCGCCGACCCGGGCTTGGACACCGGGCCGGCAACCCTCGCGCGCCGGGGTCTCAGCCCCGCAGCTGGGACCAGTCCAGGAAGTCCGCGCCCAGGTCCCGGACGGAGCCGAGCAGACCGAGCCGGGCCGCCCGGACCTGCGGCTCGTCGGCCATCACGAACACCTCGTCGAAGAAGGCGTTGACCGGGGCCACCAGGCGGCCGGCGACGCGCCGGAACGTCTCCAGGTCGGCCTCCGGGTCCAGTTCGGAGCGGACCTGGGTGAAGGTCTCGTGCAGGCGGTGCTCGACCGGCTCCACGAGATCCTCGGGCCGGTAACCGGCGGGGTGGCCAGCGGGAACGATGCGGCTGCACCGGCCGATGGCCATCGCCAGAGCCCCGAAGTCCTCCTCGGCCACGGCGGCGGCGAGCTGCTTCAGCGTGCGGTCGGCGAGCCATGGCCGCCGGGCCCGGACGGCGACGGCGCGGGCCAGCTCGGTGGGGGTGCCCGCCTCGGTGAGGCTCTGTTCGTAGCGCCGGGTGATGAACTCGAGCACCTCGTCGAGCTTCTCCGTCGCGATCGCGACCGGCTGCTGGTCGGCCGCCAGGGCGAGGGCGGCACGGACGTCAAGGGCGGCCAGCGCGGGCTGGGAGCGCAGCACGGCGAGCGCACCGAGCACCGCCCGCCGGACCGCGAACGGGTCGCTGGATCCGGTGGGCAGGCCCGCCGTGGCGGCCAGGCCGACGATCAGGTCGAGCCGGTCAGCCAGGGAGAGCAGGGCCCCGGGCAGCGACGCCGGCAGGGCGTCGCCGGAGGCCCGAGGCATCTCCGCCTCGGCGATCGCGACGGCGACCCCTTCCGGTTCGCCGCCGTGCCGGGCGTAGTCCTCCGCCATGATGCCGGCCAGGCTGGTCAGCTCGGTGACGAGCTGCGAGCCCTGGTCGAACTTGACCAGGCCGGCCGCCCGCTCCAGGGTCTTGCGCTCGTCGTCGGTCATGGTGACCGGATCAGCCAGGCGAATGCCCAGCGCGCCGACCCGGGACGCCCGGTCCGCCATCGAGCCGAGTTCCTCGGTGAAGGTGAGGTTCTCCAGACGGTCACGCAGCTCGGGCAGCGGCACGCCCCGGTCCGCGCGGTAGAAGAACGCCGCATCCTCGTACCGGGCACGAAGTACCGCCTCGTTGCCGGCGCGGACCCGGTCGACGTCGACCGGGCCGTTGGCCACCGCGACGAACGAGGGCATCAGGCGGCCGTCGGCGTCCCGGACCGGCAGGTAACGCTGGTGTTTGCGCATCACCGTGGTGAGCACCGCCTCGGGCAGTTCCAGGTACCGCTCGGCGAACGCGCCCAGCAGCGGCCTCGGACGCTCGACGAGGTAGTTGATCTGGTCCAGCAGCCGCGACTCGCCGGCCAGGTCCACCGCGCCGCCGACTTCGGCGGCGAGTTCGGCGCACCGCTCGCCGATGAGCCGCCGGCGCTCGACCGGGTCCGCCACGATACCGGCGGTGGCCAGCACGTCCAGGTACTCCTCCGCGGTGGCGACGGGCACGACCGGCTGCTCACTCGTACGGAGCAGGTGGGTCTGCCGGCCGGCGGCGAGACCGGAGACCGTCATCGGCACCACGTCGGGGCCCCAGAGGGCCAGCAGCCAGCGGATCGGCCGGCTGAAGGTGAGGGACGGGTCGTTCCAGCGCATGTTCTTGGCCGACCGCAGGGTGCCGACCGCCCGGCCGGTGACCTCGCCCAGCACCTCCAGGGCGGATCGGCCCTGCTCCTGACGGGTGACCGCCAGGTACGTCACGCCGTCGATCTCCATTCGGCCCAGCGCGGAGACCTCAAGGCCCTGCGAGCGGGCGAAGCCCTTCGCGGCGCCGGTCGGTTCACCGCTCTTGTCGTACGCGGCGGCCAGCTTCGGCCCCTTCGCCGAGCGGGTGAAGTCCTCCTCCCGGGGGGCGACGTCGTCGACCACGACGACGAGCCGGCGCGGTGTCGCATACACCCGCGTCGTGCCGTGGGCGAGCCGGGTGGCGTCGAGCCGGGTCGCCACCTCACGGCCCAGCGCGGCGGCTGCGGCGGGCGCCTCGGCGGGCGGCAGTTCCTCGCAGCCGACCTCCAGCACGAGTTGGCGGGCCGAGGACGTCTCGGTCTGCACCGTCGCGACCGGGACGGCGGCGGTGACCGCCGGGGCGACGCCGAGCGGGTATCCGAGTTCCTCGCGGCGAGTGATCCAGAGCTCGGCGATGCGCCGGGAGAGCCGACGCATCCGCCCGAACTCGGTCGCCCGGTCGGCGGTGGAGACCGCGCCGCGCGCGTCCAGCACGTTGAACGCCTGGGAACTCTTGAGCAGGTAGACGTGTGCGGGTACGGGCAATCCGAGATCGAGCAGCCGGCTCGCCTCGGCCGTGTACAGCTCGAGGAGTGCGCGGTTGGTCTCGATATCGGCGTCGTCCAGGTAGTACCGGGACATCTCGTACTCGGCCTGACCGATCATCTCGCCGTAGCGGACGCCGGGCGCGTACTCGATGTCCTTGAACGAGGCCACACCCTGCAGGGCCATGATGATGCGCTCGATACCGTAGGTGATCTCCACCGCGGACTGGTCGAGGTTGATGCCACCGGCCTGCTGGAAGTAGGTGAACTGGGTGATCTCCAGACCGTCCAGCCAGACCTCCCAGCCCAGGCCCCACATGCCGAGCGCCGGAGAGGTCCAGTTGTCCTCGACGAAGCGCACGTCGTGGGCGGCGACGTCGATGCCGAGCGCGGTGAGGCTGTCCAGGTAGAGCTGCTGCGCGTCGCCCGGCTCCGGCTTGAGTACGACCTGGAACTGGGTGTGCGTCTGGAGACGGTTCGGGTTGTCGCCGTAACGGGAGTCGTCGGGACGTACCGACGGTTCCACGTACGCGACCCGCCAGCGCTCGGGACCGAGGGAACGCAGGAAGGTGGCCGCGTTCCAGGTGCCCGCCCCGACCTCCGTGTTCATCGGCTGGACAGTCAGGCAGCCCTGCCTCGCCCAGTACTCGGCGAGCCGTGCGAGCGCGTCTTGCATGGTCAACATCGAGCTACTCCGTCCGGCGACAACAGCCCCAGAGCCTATCCGTCACGCACCGGGAGCACGTTGTGCCGGTGGGAATTCCACATCCCTGGAACCGACGCCGGAGGTGCCGCCGGTGACTGGGGCGATCCGGCCGTGGTAGCGCACCGCTCAGCCCCCGTACCGCTTGGCGGGTTCGCGGTCCCAGACGAACGCGGGGTCGTCGGTCCAGCCGAAGCCGGTGAACAGCCGGTCGGGGCGGCCCAGCCGCCAGGCGGCGATGAACTCGCCGAGGTCGAAGCACCAGTCGAGCCCGGCGCAGCTGAGCGACTCGACCAGCGCCGGCAGCGTCGGGGCGTCGTCGCCGAGGCGCTCCTTCGTGTCGACGGCGAGCAGGACGGCGGCGACGGCGGGCAGGAGCAGCAGCCCCGCGCCGCCCGCCACGGGCGCGGTCGCGACCCCGACGAGGGCGGTCGCGGACAGGGTGCTGACCCGGTTGAGCTTCGGACGGCTGCGGTGCGGGTGGACGTCGAGAAGCCACTGGCCGGACTTGCCGTACGTGACCAGCCTCCGGCACACCGTGGCGAGGCTTTCGATGCTGCTCTTGTCGTGCACGACGACGGCCTCGGGGTCGCAGACGATGCCGTGCCCGGCCTCGGTGAGCCGCAGGCCGAGGTCGACGTCCTCACCGCCGACGACGGTCAGCGGCCGCTCGGCGAAGCCGCCGACGGACTCGAAGGCGTCGCGGCGCACGGCCAGGTTCGAGGTGGTCGCCCAGCCCACCCGGGTGGCCTGCGCGGGCCACTCGAACGCGGAGTTGAGCAGCTTGGAGCGGGCCATGATGCGGAACACGGTGTTCTCGGCGCCCTGCACGACGGTCGGGCCGGCGACAGCGCCGACGCCCGCGCCGGCGTCGCGCAGGGTCTTGGCGTGCCGCTGGAGCAGTTGCGGGGTTGCCAGGCAGTCCGAGTCGACGAACAGGACCAGGTCGTAGGCGGCGGCCCGGACGCCGTCGTTGCGCTTGGCGCCCACATGCTTCGGTCCGCGCAGGTACCGGGCCTGGAACGCGGCGCAGCTGTCCTGGTGGGCCTGGGCGTCGACGGGTTCGGAGTCGTCGACGACGAGGATCTCGACGGCTTCCTCGCACGCCGTTGCCGCCTCCCGCAGGCTCTCCAGCAGCCGGCGCAGCTGCGGCACCCGGCCCTTTACCGGGACGACTACGGACAGTCCGGTGTCGCTCATACGGCCTCCAGTGCGTTCATGGCGACCGTCTCGAAGGCGTCCATGACCGCAGGAATCGGGACGGCGACGAGCGGGGGCCCGCCGGCCGGGCCAGGCACGGCGCGGCCGATCGTGTCGAGCAGGACCATGAGCACCTCGCCGGGCGCACAGGGGCCGTACCCGCGCTTGTTGTCGGCGGCGAGTACGGCGCGGATCGCGTCGCGGTCGAGGCCGTCGAGGCGGGCGGCCGCGTCCGGCAGGTCGAGCAGGGACACGAGTCGGTGGTGGGCGGCGACGTCGTCGGTGGCGAGGCCGTGGCGGCGCCGGGCGACCTCGGCGGCGATGAGCATGCCCCAGGCGACGGCTTCGCCGTGGCGGATCTCACCGCCGCTGACGAACTCGATGGCATGACCGGCGGTGTGGCCGTACTCGAAGATGAGCGCACCTTCCCGCTCACGGGGATCGGCGGCGACGTACGGCGCCTTCGCCTCCACCCCGACCTCCAGCAGCGCGCGCAGCGCCGCCTGCGGGTCGAGCGTCAGCTCGTCGATCGCCCGGATCAGCTTGGTCTCCAGGCCGGGCGCGGCCACGAGGACGTTCTTGACCATCTCGGCGAGGCCGGTGAGCATGTCGTGCCGCGGCACCGTGGACAGCCACGCGAGGTCACAGGCGATGAGCGCGGGTACGAAGTAGGTGCCGACCAGGTTCTTGCCGGCGCTGAGGTTCACGCCCTGCTTGAGCGAGACCGTGGCGTCGAACGCCGCGACCGGCGTGGTCGGCAGGTGGACCAGGCGGGTGCCCCGGAACAGCAGCGCCGCGGCGAGTCCGGCGATGTTGCCGACGGTACCGCCGCCCATCGCCACCACCGCCGAACGGCGGGTCAGCCCGCGGGCCACCGCCGTCTCCAGCAGGTGCTGCACGACGGGCAGGACCTTGTGCCGCTCGGCCGCCTCGACCGGCACCAGCTCCACCCGCACCCGGCGGGCCAGCTCGGCGGCGACCGCGTCGGCGTGCCCGCGCACCCCGCTGTCGGCGGCGAACAGGATCGCGTCGACGTCGCCCAGCCGGTCGACGATCGCGCCGGCGAGCGCGGGCGCGCAGTCCATGCCATAGAGGTACGGCACCCTGGCCTCGCCGAAGGCGAGCCCCAGCTCCTCATACGGGGAGCGCATCGTGGTCCACCTTCCCGTTGGTCCGGCCCGGCAGCCGGTCGATTGCGTCACCCGCACGGCGCCGCGGCGACCGCGGACCCGGAGTGCCGTACCAGCCGAGGCGCGGCTGTCGCAGTGGTCAACAAGCGCCGTCGACGCGCTGCCCTGGCCCGTGCTACGACGACGTCGCAGCTGATGCAGTCCGGCGCTGACTGTGCGTGCTCTCGCATGGCCTCGGTCAGTCGACGGCTCACCGCCGCTGAGCTGGTGCAGGCGGCCAAGGAGCAGGACCGGTCGTTGACGGGCCCGAACGGGCTGCTTGTTCCGCGGGCCATCACGGGTACGCCAGGGAGCCAGTGGCAGGACACGTGCGACGGCACCGGCTTACATCTCCGCCACCCGTCGGCCGGGATCGTCCAAGAAGGCGGACAGCGTTCGCAGGTATCCGGAGACGATCTCCGCCACCGTCTCGACAGAGTAGAACCTGGGACTGTGAACGACGAAGCCGCCGCTTCCGTCGCTGTTCACCATCACCGCAGGGGCTCCACGCTTCATCCACACCGGGAGCCGAGCGGGCGCGTCCGCGCTCATGCTCCACGCCTGCTTGCCCGCCGGCGCCGCTTGGGGACTGTAATTGGCAGTCACCTTCTCGACCGCGAAGCCCGGGAACTCCGGATTCCGATCCGGCACGAGTTGCTGGAACCAGGCATCGTAGAGATGGAAGAAGGGCCAGGGCCTCTCGTCGCAGAATTTCGGGTTCGCCGCCGACGCGATCGTCTTGAAGGAGGCGACGTTCCGTACGGCCAGCCGAAACTCGTTGGCCACCTGCCGTACCGCCTCTCCCACCGTAGCGCCCGGCCGCACCTCGGCGCGGACATAGACGTTGTTGGTGAACTGGCCCACCAGGTACTGGCTTCCGGGAAGGTCCCGGCCCCCCGTGACGGTCCCTATGACCAGATCGTCATGCCCCGTCCTCAGGGCCAGTGAGACGGCATACGCACCGAGCAACGCGGCGAACGGCGCGATCCGCGCCCTCAGGGCTACCGCCGGTAGGACCTCGACCATCCTCTGTGGGAACTCGAATGGATACATGGCTTCATGGGTCAGCGCCGTTTCCGCACCCGAGCCGGTGACCGGAAAGATGAGCCGCGCGTCCCTGCCGGAGAGCCGGGAGCGCCAGTACTCCTCTTTGCCGCCCTGCCCGGACTGTCCCGCGGCCTGCTCCCGCGCCAGGTCGACAAAGCCCACCGAAAGCTCGGGCGGTGCTTGTTTGCGGCCCGCTCGGTGCAGGTATGCCTCCCGTATGTCGCCGAGGAGCACGCCGAGCGACGCGCCATCCGCGATGGCGTGCGAGAGGTTGACGGTGAGGATGTACGTCGAATCCGCGATGCGAACGAGGACGACACTCCACAGCGGACCGACGACGAAGTCGAACAGCCGGTAGCGCTCGTCATTTATCAGCTGCCAGACGTGCAGGCGCTGTTCCTCACCGCTGAGGTCGCGGACGTCCACGCTGGTGAACGGCACTTCGGCGCCGCTCGCCAGATACATTTTCGGGTTGCGGCTCAGGTCGGCAAAGCGTAACCGCAGGGCATCCTGCCGCCAGGCCGCGTCGGTCACGGCACTCGCCAGAGCCGCAACGTCGAGGTCCCCCTCGATCCGAAACGACTCCATGAGGTTGATCCGCGCGTCCGCCGGATTGTCAGGAGAAAAGTAGGACATGTATTCCCACAGCGTCTCCTGGCTCGGGGCCAACGACATCCCGATCCCCGGGGCCGTCATTGACCGCCCCGGACGGGAACGACAAGTGGGCCGGCCGCAGGCACGCGTTCGCTGTCCGCGATGCCTTGAGTCAAGGCCATCCTCCCTGGCTCGGCCGCCGTCTGTCACCCAGTCGCTCTGACACGACGATCCGGGGATCGGCTCGGTTAAAGCGGTCTCAAGGGACAGCAGCTGAACGCGGCGCGCTACGCGGTACAGCTGATCTGATCTAGCCGAAATCGTAACTGATCGTTGTCTAAGTGACCAGAGCGACCGAGGCGAAGCCCGAAGCTCAGCCACGTGTACGGCAGCGTCCTCGACTGCCCGGGACACCGGCCCCGTGTACCGGTCCGCCGTTGTCGGGACCGGCCGGTGCGCGACGGGTCCCCGGCTTCGGACAGCTCCGCACTCCGCCGGCTCAGGGTGGCGGTCCGCGGATCTCACCGAACTGCCGGCGGCACCGGGTGGCCGCCTCCGTCGCGGTCAGGCAGCGGGGTTCTCCGCAGCTCGACGCGGGATGCCGAGCGCACCCGGCCGCCCGCGACGACGACTTCCGCCGCCACCGGGTGACCGAGAAATCCGAGGAGGCTGGCGGTCAGCCCGTAGGCGCCCACGTTCGGGATGGTCAGAACATCGCCGACCGTCACATCAGGCAGGCCGAGGCCACGGCCCAGCATGTCCAACGGCGTGCACAACGGTCCGGCCAGAGACACCGGCGTGCTACCGGGATCGGCGACCGCCTCGGCCGGCTGGGCCGACATCGGCAGCAGCCGCCGCAGGCCGGACAACCCGCCCAGCTGGTTGATGCCCGCATCGAGTACGGCAAACCTGCTGCCGTAGCTCTCCTTGATGTCCAGCACGGTGGTGAGCAACGTACCGGCGCCAGCGACAAGGTACCGTCCGCTCTCGACGGCCACTTGGGGGCGGCCGTCGCGCCAGCCGTCGAGGCCGGCGTCAAGCTCGGCGACGAGGGCCTCGCCCAGTGCCGGATAGCCGACCGGGTGGCCCGGGCGGGCATAGGGCGCGGCGAAACCTCCCCCGATGTCGAGTACCTCGAGGGGCAAGCCCTGGTCGCGCAGCCACAGCGCGGCCCGGATGCTGCCACGCAGCTCCGTGCTCAGCCCTTCTTCGCTCGAAGCGTTGGAGATCGAGTAGAAGTGCGCCCCGCGGATCCTGACGCCTCGATGCTCAGCCGCCGTACGCACGAGCGCCGGAACCTCGGCTATGTCCACACCGAACTGGCTCGCCGTCCCGGTCATCCGCAGGCCCGAGCCGCCCGCCGCGAAGCCGTTGACACGGATCAGGCACTGCGCCTCGACGTCCCGGGCCCGGGCGGCCGCGGCCAGGCGACGCAGATCGGTGCCGGACTCCACGGAGAAGAACGTCACGCCCCGGTCGAGGGCATAGTTCAGCGCCTCTGCGCTCTTGCCGGGCCCGGTGTAGAGGCAGTCCGTGGCGTCGACTCCCGCGACGAGCGCGACGTCCACCTCGCCGGAAGAGGTGATCTCGGCGTGGCACCCGGCGGCTGACAACGCTCCTACCAGGTCGGGATGGGGGTTGGCCTTCAGCGAATAGTAGATGCGGGTGCCGTTCGGCAGGGCCGCCCGGAGCCGGTCGGCCGACCTCGTCACGGAATCCACGTCGTACACGTAGGCCGGCGTGCCGAACCGGCTCGCGATCGAGGCGAAGTCGATCATGCCGTTGCCTCCTCGGTCATCCGGAGCAGGGCCTTCCGATCGATCTTGCCGTTGGGTGTCATCGGAAGCTGTGCGAGGACCCGGCAGGCGTCCGGTAGACGAGCCACGTCGAGCCATCCGGCGAGCCGGCGAATCAGGTCATCGGGATCGACCGGACCGGTCACGCAGGCGACGAGCCGGTCGCCCTCGGGCTGGTGGACCACCGCGCACTCGCGGACATCGGGAACCGCGCCGACGGCCGACTCGATCTCGGTGAGACTGACCCGCATCCCACGTCGTTTGACGATGTCGTCTCGCCGTCCGGAGAAGTAGAGATGCCCATCGTCGTCCAGGTATCCGTAGTCGCCGGTATGCAGGCGGCGTTCGCCGGTACGAGGCTCGGCCCGGAAGCGGCCCGCAGTGAGGTCCGGAGCCTGCCAGTAGCCGGTCATCACGTGCGGCCCACGCACGACGATCTCTCCCACCGTCCCAGGCGGCACGGGCACGCCGGCCTCGCTCAGGATCAGCACCTCGGTGCCGGGCAACGCTGTGCCGACCGATCCGGGACGCACCAGATCGCCGTCGGGCTCGAGGATACTCACGCGCTTGCACTCGGTGATCCCGAACATCAGGCAGATGGACGCCGCCGGATAGGCGGCGCGCAGTCGGGCGATGAGCGCAGGGGCGAGCACCGATCCGGTGTTCGTGAACAGTCGCACCTGGCTCGGCGGTTCAGCACCCTCCGCGGCTCGTCGCCGGTCGGCCAGTTTGACGAGCGTAGCGGCGATCGACGGGACAAGCGGGACGACGGTGGCCCCGGAATCACGGATCTGGCGGGCCAGCGTGAAGTCCGGGGACGAGTCGTTGAAGACGAGTGCCGCGGTACTCAGCGCCGCCAGGAAGACCTGGTACAGCCCGTAGTCGAAGGAGAGCGGCAGGCGGACGAAGACGACATCGTCCGGCCGGTAGCCGAGCCGATCCGCGATCGCGGTGGTGGCGAAGACGACCTGTGCGTGGTTCGACACCACCGCCTTGGGCCTCGAAGTACTTCCCGAGGTGTAGATCATCAGGCAGGGGTCGCAGGAAATGCCGGCCACCTCGCCCCCGGTCGCGCGACTGCTCCCGGCAAGACCGTCGAGTTCGTGCCAGAGGCGGGTCACCCCGACACCGGGCCGTCCGTCGAGGGCACTCCAGCAGTCCTCGTCGTCGTCATGGAGGATCGAGAGAACCGGATCGGAATCCGCGATGAGATCCCGCAACATGAACTGTTTGATGTCGCGGTGCACCGGTACGACGATCGCCCCGACGCGCGAGGCGCCGAAGATCACCGCAACCTGCTCCCGGCGATTGGCCGTCCGCAGGAGCAACCGGTCACCGCGGCCAACACCGCGGTCGCGCAGCCAGGCCGCAACCCGACGGCTCTGAGCGGTCAGTTCCGCGTACGACCAGACGCCCCGCTCGTCGCGGACCGCGACGGCTTCCGGCCGGCGGCGGGCAGCATCGTCGATCAGGCCGTGGAGGCGGACCTGCCCTCGGCCGGTCCGATCGGATGCGGCCTCGCCCCGGCTTGTCATCCGTCGATCCCTCGCAGCCGCGAGACCACACCCCACAGGTTGCCCGCGGTGGCGAAGGTCTCGAGGTTCATCGAACTGTCCGGGAACTCGATTTCGTAGAGCGTTTCGAGATCGACCAGCAACCCGACCATTCCCAGCGAATCGAGACCCAGATCCACGAGGCTCGCGTCCGCCTCGAGCGGCGAGTCCCCGAGAAGAAGTTTCACGTGCTTACGTAGCTCCGACTCGAATTCCGGATCCCAGGCAAGCGACACCGTTCACCCCGCAAGAAAATTGAACTGAAACTGAAGACCGTCATCGCGTGTTCTGGAATCTCGACGCATTGAAGCCGAGCCAAGGGTACGAGAGAACGGCATTACCCACCAAAGTGACAGAGATCACTTAGCAACTCGCAAGGGCCGCTCGGCCCACTTGAGCATTGACCGTTACAGGCTCACATGATATATACGATCATCACACCTTCAAGGCTCTTGACATTACTGTCGTTAATGGACGAGGATCCCACGAAGGGTGATATCGGCGCCTCGGCGCGTCACCTTTATCTGTCGCAATCATCGCGACGTCGAAAACAGATGTCCATGGGTCGTTGGGATTCACTCCGTGCGGGCGTACCCACGGCGAAAAACGGGGGTTGCATCGATGGAGAACACTCGGGCAGCTGTGATGGAGCGCGTACGACGCGTGCCGAGCGCGCTTCGTGTCTTCACCACGCCTGCGTCCGAGGCCCAGCGCCGGTTCGCCTTCGACGATGCGCTGCTGGCCGATCTGATCGAGCAGGGGCTTCCCCACGTGGCCACCGGGCCGGAGCTCATGTTCGACCAGTTCGACCTGGACAACATAAGCACCGGGCTCGGTCTCGCCTCGCCGCAACGCACCATCACGAAGCGCTGGACGAAGTCGCTCGAGGCTCAACTGGGACATGACCGCGGCCATTTCGAGCTGCGGCTCTCCTGGCGATGCCCGCTCCCCGGCCACGCCGGTGCCTGCGAATTCCTGCTGGAACCGGCGATCACCGGCTCCAGGAAGGACACTCCGACCGGCAGCACCATGACGATCCTCGCCGAACCCCTGGCCGAGGATCACGACTTCGGCCCCGACCTCGACCCGGTGGTCGCCGAGGCCCGCAGCTTGTTCTTCTACTCGATCCCCGACAGCCTCGCCACCGATCTCGATTTCGCCCGGCACGCCAGGCTTGCCGATTGTCGCCTCGCCAGCCGCTATCTCGCCACGGTGGCGGCGGAGGCCGGGCTGACCACACGCGTGGCTTCCGGATTCTTCGTCGGGGTGCCGTTCCCGGCCCCGCATGCCTGGCTCGAGATAGCCGTCGGCGACCGGTGGGTTCCGGTCGACCCGTTCTTTCTCAACACCCTTCATCGCTGGGACTTTCTGTCGGTCGACGCCGAACGGCTGCGGAGGTCGCCGCGCAACGTGTTGTGGCGACTGGGCACCTCGGCCGGACTCGGCTCGCCGCTCGTCCGGCATCGCCGGCCGGACGATGAGGACGCTGTCAGCGCGCCGTTCGGCCTCGCTGCACAGTGGCATCCACACCCCCTTCGCTGAGCCGCGCGAAAGCAGCCGAAGCGGTGGCCTCCCGCCGCTCACCACTGGTACGTCCGGCTCGCGAACGCCAGTCCCGAGCCTTCCGCGGCCCAGGTCCGGTCGGCCGGCAGCGGCCGGTCCAGCGCCTGCGCGGGGATGGCCGGCGCCTGGGCCAGGGCTAGCACACGTACCGGGCCGTCCGCCCGCACACGCAGGCTCACCTCGAACCCGGCATCGGGCGGGGCGGCGACCATGACGCCCCACTTCCACACCGCCGGCGCCAGGGGCACGTTACGCCCGCTGCTCAGGGCACCGCCGCCCGTCGGCAGCCCGGCGATGGTGGCGTCGAGGACCGTCGCCGACGAGGTGTCCAGGTACAACGCGAGCAGGATCGGCCGACCCGATTCGGCGGACACCTGGAGGCGTAGCCGCCGCAGAGTCCCGTCGCGCTCGTCGCCGACGGACCGCACGACCGGGCGGGGCAAGGCCGCCACGGTCGGTGCGTCGCCCACGCGATATCCGCCCGCCGGCCCCCACAGGTTCGGAAACCGATCGGTCACCGGCATCCGGCGCGCGGTCACGTAGTGGCCGACCCAGCGGTCCGGGTCGGCGTCCGCGGACATCCACTGCGCTTGCCCGGTGTCGGCGTCCAAGGCATACATCAGGCTTACCGGAAGCGGATGCGCCGGATCGAACCGGTCGACCGCCGCGCCGACGCTCATCAGGAGCACCCCGGCCAGCGCCAAGGTCGCCGTCAGGATGCGGGCGCGCCGGAGCACCGGCTTCACATCCACCGCGAACAGCACACCGACCAGCAGCGGGACCGTCATCAGCGGGGCGGCGGCAGTGCCCAACCCGACGGTCCGCAGCAGCACCGGCAGCAGCGGCGCCAGGAGGAGGACCAGCGGCAGTGCCGACGACGCCAGGAGAACCGGCCGCCACGGCGCGATGCCGGGCAGCCTCGCGGCGGCCGCGAGCCCGGCCGCTCCGGTCAGCGCCGCCCAGGTGAACAGGTACGCCGCGCCGGGCACGCTCACCGCGGTCAGCAGCGCGGCGGCCGACAGCCAGACCAGCAGGCCGGCTGCGGCCTCGGTGGCCGTGACCCGGCGGCGGACCAGCACCAGCCACACCCAGGCGACTGCGGCGGCGAGCACGACCAGGCCGGTGGAAGTCGCAGCGGTGCGATAGGGATCGCCGTACAGGAACCGGCCGTATTCCGGTTTGGCGAAATCGAGCAACCTCCAGGTCGCCCAGCCGACTGCCCCGGCGGCGACCATGGCCAGCGGGAACGTGGCCGCTGCCACCCCGGCACCACGCAGCCCCAGTGCTCGACGACGCCGGGCGTACCAGCAGGCAGCAACGGTGGCCGCCACCGCGAGAGCGGCCAGCGGCAGCACCATACCGGCCGGATAGCGCACCAACCACGGGCCGATGCTGAACCAGGTCGCCTCGCCCGAGGAGGCCACTCCGGACAACCGCCTGTCCCCCAGTTCCCGGGTGGCGGCCAGGACGGTGTCCCCCATGTCCTGAACGCTGCCCCGGTCGACAGTGGCGAGATTGTCCTGGGCCGTGTGGTACCGCGCGCTGCCACCGATCACCGCGAAGTTCATGCCGGCGTACCCGGCGGTCTTGAATTGGGTGAAGTCGGTGTCGTTGGGTAGCCGCCGGTAGACCTCGGCGGAGAACGAGGTAGCCATTGGCACCCGGCCGCTCAGCGCGCCCACCACACCGCCGCTGCCCGGGCCGGTCTCGAACATGACCACCCGGCCGCTGGTACCCCTGGCCTCCAGGTTGAGCACCACCGTGTCGCGGGGCGTTCCGGGCGGCCGGTCGCGCAGTAACGCCCCCGCACCGAGCTGACCGAACTCCTCGCTGTCGGTGAAGACGAGCGTGACGTCGTTGCGCAGCCCGGGGCCCTGGCGCAGCGCCCGGGCAATCTCCAGCAGGGCGGCCACGTTCCGGCCGTCGTCGGAGGCCCCGTGGCTGATCGCTGTCGAATCGGTGTGCGCCATGAGCACCACACGCCCGCGGGCGCCGGTGCCGGCGCCGGTGCCCGGGACGGTCGCCACCACGTTGTGGACTCGCCCGGCGAGATCGGCCCAGCCGTCGGCAGCCCGGTGCGCCATCGTGTCCTGCTCCTCGGGGCGCAGCCCCAGCGCGGTCAGCTGAGCGATGACGTACCCCCGCACCGCGTCGGCCTCGTCGGTGCCCGAGGGATGCGGTGCCCGGCCGATCCGCACCAGGTGCTGGTAGGCGCGGTCGGCGGAGAACTGGTCGGCCGCCGCGTCGGCACCGGCCGCTGACGGTACGGAGGTCGACCAGAACCCGATCAGGAGTGCGATCGCCACCAGAACGGCACCCGCCGTGAACGCCGGAAGATGCGACCGCGCCGCCGACCGGACAGCACCCGCCGCGCGGTCCGGCCGCGCGGCCGGCGGTACGGGCGCTTCGGGGGTCAGCTCGTCCGCCCCACCCATCAGCCCGGTCACCGTGCCTCCTGCGATCGCAGCCGCGCCACCAGGCTTGCCACCTCACGCACGGTGCGGTAGTTGAACAACTCGTCCGCTCCGATCTCGCGATCCAGTTCCGTCTCCAACCGGGAAGCCAGCCGCAGCGCCCGCAACGAGTCGCCGCCAAGTGCGAAGAAGTCGTCGTCCGGTCCGACCTCGGGCACCTCCAGCACCTCCTGGAAGAGCTTGGTGATCTGAGCGAGCGGCACGTCGTCCTGGTCCGCGGCGGGCGCGGCGCCAGGCCCGGACACCGCCGTCCGGGCCGGCGGATCGGGCAGCGCGAGCAGGTCCGTTTTTCCCGCGAGAGTCATCGGCAACTCATCCAGGGCCACAAAGGAATCCGGGATCATGTACGTCGGCAGCAGCCGGCGCAGAGCCGCCCGCAACTCGTCGGGGGTGGGCGGCGCGGCCGGGTCGGCGGCGACCGTGTACGCCACGAGCCGATCGCCGCGGACCGTCACCGCTGCTCCCCGTACCGCCGGATGACGGAGCAGCACACTCTCGATCTCGCCCGGCTCGATCCGATACCCGTTGAGCTTGAGCTGCCGGTCGATGCGGCCGAGCACCTCGACCCGGCCGTCGGGCAGGTAGCGTGCGTGGTCGCCGGTTCGGTACATCCGCCCTCCCGTGCTAAACGGGTCGGCCACGAAACGCTCGTTGGTCAGCTCCGGCCGGCGCCAGTAGCCCTCGGCCACTCCGGCAGCACCGATGCACAGCTCGCCGACGCACCCGTGGGGTACCGGACGGCCGGCCCGGTCGAGCACGTACAGCACGGTGTTGGAGATCGGGCGGCCGACACTGACCCGGGTGGTATCGGCCCGGATCTCCTCGACGCTGGAGTAGACGGTGGTCTCGGTGGGGCCGTACATGTTCCACACCGACGCACCGCGGGCGGCGAGCGGCGCCGCGAGGTCCGGCGGAAACGCCTCACCGCAGCTGTAGAGCCGGGGCCGTGTCTCGCCCTGCCAGCCGGACTCGATCAGGATCCGGTACCGCGACGGTGTGGCCTGCAGAGCCGTGATCCCGTGTGCGCGGATGTACCGATCGAGTTCCCGGCCGGACAGGCCGAGCGCACTACCGCCCACGTGCACGGTCGCGCCGACCGCCAGCGGTACCAGCAGTTCGGCGAGCGAAGTGTCGAAGGTGAGCGTGGTCAGCGCGAGGAACCGGTCGTCCGGGCCGAGCCCCGGATGACGGCGGGCCAGGCTGTCGACGAGGTTGGCCAGCGCGAGGCGTCCGATCGACACACCCTTCGGCCGGCCGGTGGAGCCCGAGGTGTAGATCACGTAGGCGAGGGCGCCCTCGACACGCCGCGGCGGCACCCCGCCCGGTGACTCGGGGTGGTCGAGCCATGCCTCGTCGGACAGGTCCAAGGTCGGACCGGTCCAGCCGGCCGTGGCCGACGCACCGGTGGTGTCGATCAGTACCAGGCTCGGGTCGGCGTCGTCGAGGATGTACCGGCTGCGCTCGGCGGGGTGGGTGGGATCGAGGGGAACGAAGGCGGCACCGGCGCGGGCGATGCCCAGCAGTGCCGTCACCAGGTCGGCCCGTCGGCCGAGGCAGATGCCGACTCGATCGCCGGGGCCGACCCCCGCGCGGGTCAGCCCGGCCGCCAACGCGTCGGCACGATCGTTCAGCGCCCGGTAGGTCAGCACGGTCCGCTCGTCGACCACCGCGGGATGATCCGGCCGGGCGGCCACCGCGTCGTCGATCAGGGTGGCCAGACTCGCCCGGGGTTCGGTGCGATCGACGAGGCTGCCGTTCCAGTCGTCCAGCAGCCGCGACCGCGCTACCGACGGCAGGTCGAACACGGCCGACACGGCTTGGCCGGGGTCGGCCGCGAGCCGGCGCAGCGCGGTTTCAAGGTGCAGCAGCAGCGCTTCGGGCTCGCCGTCGCCGAACTTCGCCGCATCCACCACCAACTGCAATCGCATGACGGAACCGAGCCGGACCACAAGGGTGATCGGATAGTTGGTGCGGGTTTCGTACCGCACGTCGGTGACCAGCGGTCGCCGGCCGCGGGACCCGGAAGTGTCCTCGCCGAGGGTGGCTGGATCGGGGTAGTTCTCGAACGCGAGAACCGCCTCGAACAGAGCGCTACCCGGCTCGACGCCGGCCCACCGCTGGATGTCGGTGAGTGGGGTGTGCTGGTGCTCGAGAACACGATGCCGGCCGGCGGCGTGATGGGTCAGCCAGGCGTGTGCCGGCTCGGCGTGCGTCAGCCGGACACGGACCGGGATGGTGGTGATGAACAATCCGACCATTTCGTTCGACCGTGGTATCGCGGCCGGCCGGCCGGCCGTCGTGACCCCCACGACCACGTCGTCCCGATCGCAGTAGCGGCCCAACGTGCCGGCCAGGGCGGCCTCCATCAGGCTTCCCAGCGTGGTGGAAGCGGCGACGGAGAGGGCACGCAGGCCGCCGATCACCTCGGCCGGCAGCTCGGTGACGACCGTGTGATACCGGCTGGAGGGGCGGCCGCCGGGACCGAACCCGGGCAGGGTGAGGCTCGCCGGTTCCCGGTAACCCTCCAGGTACGCGGTCCAGAATGCCTGGTCGGCGGAACCGTCACGGCGGTGCAGCCAGGATATGTACTCCCGGTACGGTGGCGGCGCCGGACGGTCGGTGACGATGCTGCCGTCCCCGGCGAGCGCCGCCGTGACCTCGGCCAGCAACAACGCCGACGACCAGCCGTCGAGCAGCAGGTGATGGTAGGCCCAGGCGATCAGGTAGCCGTCCGGCAATTGGAGTACGGCCAGGCGCATCAGCGGCGGCCGGGTGAGGTCGAACGGCTGCGAGCGCAGCTGGGCCAGCGTCGCCTCGACCACGGCGGCTCGGTCGGCCTCCGGCAGTCCACGCAGATCGTGGTGTTCCACCGGAAGGTCGGCCCGGGTCAGCACCACCTGCTGCGGGGTGCTGATATCGGCGGAGACAAATGCCGTGCGCAGCACGGGGTGCCGGTTGACGGCAGCTTGCCACGCCTGGAAGAACCGGGACACCGACAGCTCGCCCTGGATCCCAAAGGTGGTCAACTCCACATAAAGGCCCTGCTCAGCCGCGGTCAGCGTATGAAACAGCATGCCTTCCTGGGTGGGTGAAAGGGGATAGATGTCTTCAACGTTCGTCACTGTTCTTCCCCTCTGGCGTCGAACAGGGCCAGCACCCGGGCCACGTCGGACGGGTCGAGGTCCGTGTCCGGAAAATCTCCGCGGGCCGCGGCCCGGGCCTCGGTGTCTTCCCCGTCCGGCACGACCGCATCGGGCCGCGGGAGATCGGCTGCCGGCGGCCGGCTGGCACGCACGTGCGCGGCAAGCCGTGCGACCGTCGGCGCCGCGAATATGTCGCCCGGCGAGACGGCGATCCCGATCTTCTGCAGTTCCGCGGCGATCTGCACAATCAGCAGCGAGTCGCCGCCAAGCTCGAAGATGCTGTCGTCCGGCCCCGCCTGGGGTACGCCCAGCAGCCTGACCCACACCTGCGCGATGGCCCGCTCGAGTGCGCCGGCATCGGACACATCGATGCCCGGCCGGTCGACGGCAGCCACGCCGGACACCTCCGCGCCGGACAGGTCGGCGCCGGTGTTCTCGGCGGCCGACAGCCGCGGGGTGACCAGGATGTGCGGTAGGTGCCGATTGGCCAGGACGATGTCGAAAGCCCGACGGCCCTCGGCCGTACCGATCCCTTCGCGGCCTGCCGGATGGTCCCGCCCGGGTACCGGAACCCGGCCGTGCGATGGTGCCGGCCGCAGCACGAACCCCTTGACCTCGACAGCCACCAGCCCGTCCGGGTCGGTGAAAGTGACGTCGGCGACCACGCTGTCGCCGGTGTCCTCGTGCCGCACCACCCGGGCGTATCCGGCCGCGGGCAGGTCCCGGTACACGACGATCCGGCGGTACGCGGCCGGCAGGTAGTCCGCCTGCCCGGCGGCGGCCGCGCCCGTCGCCACGTCGAACAGCGCCGGGTGCAGCGGATGCGCTTCGAGATCGTCGCCGAATTCGTTGGGCAGTTCGAGCCGGAGCAACGCCTCCCGCTCGCCCTGCCACCGCCCGGTCAGGCATCTCCACCGGGGACCGGTCTGCACCGCGTCCACGCCGGACCCACCCGTCCCGGCGTCCTCGACCGATCGGAGAGATGGCGACAGGGCGGCGACATCCACGGCCGGCTCGACGGTCTCCTCGCCGCGATACGGGCCGATGCGGCCACTCGCGGCCACCCGTTCACCGGCGATCTCCCAGTCGTACGCGCCGTCGGCGGCAGGCCTCAACCGCAGCACGATCGCCGGATCCTCGGTGTCGGAAACCGGCAGCGGACCGGCGAACACGGCGTCCAGGTACACCGGCGCCGGGCCGTGGAGCAGCCGGTGGCCGGCCAGCGCCAGCTCCAGCAGGGCGGTGCCGGGCAGCACGGACTCGTCCCGCAGCCGGTGTTCGCCGGCCAGCCAGCGAGTGTGCCGGCCCCACCGCACCAGCAGGTCGAAGCCGCCCCCGGCGGTCGGCTGGCGGCTGGCGAACAGCGGGTGTTCCAGCCGCGCTCCCTGCGCGCCGTGGCGCACCGCCATGCCGGTCTGCGACCAACGGTCCCAGCCGATGGCCACCGTACGCTCGCCCAGGTGGGCGAAGCTGTCGAGGAACGCGTTCGCGGCGGTGTACGCGGCCTGCCCGACCGCGCCGGTGGTCGCGAGCACCGAGGAGCACAACACCACGTAGTCCGGCTGATCGGCCGCTGTCAGAAGGTGGAGCAGCAGCGTACCGGTCACCTTCGGGGCGAGGACCCGGGCCAGCTGATCGTCGGTGCGCCGGGCGATCACCACGCCGTCGGGTACCCCGGCGGCGTGCACCACCCCGGCGATGCGCCCGAAGCGGGCACGGGCCACGTCGAGCGCGGCGGACAACTCCGCGGCATCGGTGACGTCGGCCTGCACCAGGCAGACGACGGTGCCGGCGGCGGCGAACCGCGCAAGCCTGGAGGCCAGCTCGGGCGGGCAGGACGCCGGGACGGCGCCCGGTGGGCGGACGGTGTGCCACGCCGGCCCGTCCGGCACCGGACCCCGGGTGAGCAGCAGCAGCGTCCGGCCCGGTTGCGTGGCGAGCTGCTCGGCGAGGGCGAGGCCCATCCCGCCCAGTCCACCGGTGATCACGTGCACGCCGCCGGCCGGGATCACCGGCACCGTCCCGGCCGCGTCCCCGGCCCCGGTCTGCCCGGTAGCCAGGGAGGGCCGGCTCGCACGGGGCACCAGGCGACGGCGACCCCGCACGGCCACCAGCGGGTCGGCGCCGCCACGCAGCTCGGCCAGCAACGCCTCGGCCGCCCGGGCGAGCGTGCGCGGAGTCCGATCGGCGAGGTCGAGGTCGACCGCCGCGAGCCGTAGGTTCGGCGACTCGAGAGGCACCACCCGGACCGCTCCCAGTACCGTGGCGGCCTGCGGGGTACGCGGTGGTTGCCCACCGATGCCATGCGCGGACTCGGTGGCCACCACGGTGCGCACCGGCCTGCCGGGCAGGACCTCGGCGATGGCGCGGTGCAGCGACAGCAGGCCACCGACCGCGTTCAGTGCCTCACCGGCGACCTCGGCCACGGCCGGATCCCCTGCCACGGGTAGCGAGGCGAAGCCGGCGGCTCGGCAGTCGATCACTGCGTCCGGCGTCTCCCCCCGCGCGACGAAGCGGGCGAGCAATACCGCGCACCATTGCGAGTCCATCACCGGGGCGTGCGGCTCGACGGTCAGCACGCTGACATCGAGCCGGCGCAACAGGTCGACCACGTGGGGTCCCAGCGCAGGCCGGTCGGACCGCCCGGTGTCCAGGAGCACCAGCACGCGCTCGGGCAAGGCACCCGGACCCGCCGGTGGGGTGGGTGCCCAGTCGACCACATGAAGCCAGCCCGGTACGGCGTCGCCGGATGAGTACGCCGGCACCACGGGTGCCCGGCCCGGACGTGGTTCCCGGGTCGGGCGGAACCAGTGCCGGGTCGGCTCGAAGGGGTACGTGGGCAGCGAGACCCGTCGCCGGCCGGACCGGTCGCCAAGTGCCGTCCACTCCACCTCGACACCCCGCTGCCACAGGCGGGCGAGGCTGGAGTACCGCGCGGGCGGGCCATCCGCGGTCGGCGGGTCGAGTGAGGCCAGCAGCGACAGGTCCGACCGGCCACCACGAGCCCTCCCGGGCAGCGACCGGGCCGGCCCGATCTCGACGAGGGCGTCCGCTTCGATCGCGGCCAGCGCGTCCGAATACCGGACGGTCCGCCGCAGCTGCGCCGCCCAGTAGCTGGGCGAGGCGGCCTCGGCGTCGGAGAGCAGCCGACCGGTGACCGTGGAGATCACGGGGACGGTGGCCGGTCCGGTGGCGACGCCCGCAACCAGCTCCGCGAACCGGTCCGTGATGAGGTCGACGTGCCGGGAGTGGAAGGCGTGCCGGGTAGCCAGTCGTCGGGTCGCCACGCCGCGCCCGGCGAGTTGCTCGGCCAGCCCGTGAACGTCGGCCGGAGCGCCGGCCAGCACGCACCGGTCGGGGGCGTTGACCGCAGCGAGGTCGATCCCGTCCGACATCGCGCCGCTCGTGTCTAGAAACTCGCGCACGGCCGCCTCGGACAGGGGTACCGCCAGCATCGCCCCGGGCGGCAAGGTCGCGGTGAGCCGGCCCCGCTCGGCCACCAGGCGGGCCGCGTCGGGCAGGGTGAAGATCCCGGCCAGGCAGGCGGCGGCGAACTCGCCGATGCTGTGCCCCACCAGTGCGACCGGGCGCACCCCCAGGGCTGTCCACCAGCAGGCGAGTGCGTATTCCAGGGTGAACAGTGCGGGCTGCGCCTGCTCGGTGCGGTCGAAGCCGCCCGCGTGTCCGGGGTCGAGGAGCAGTTTGCGCAGCGGAGCGTCGGTCCACGGGCGTAGCGCCTCGAGGCACCGTTCGACGGCATCGCGGAACAACGGTTCGTCCTGATAGAGGTCCGCGGCCAGCCCGGGATGCCCGTGGCCCTGCCCGGCGAAGGAGAAGGCCACCTCTGGCGGGGCGTCGCCTCGAATCGCTGTGGCATCCCACCGGCCGTCGCCGGCCCGAACCAGGACGGGCCGCCGCCAGGGGTGGCTGCGCCGGCCCACCTGGAGCGTGAATGCCACGTCGCCGAGTGCCGGGCTCTTCGGCGCCTGCAGCGCGCCACGCATCCTGTCGGTCAGCCGGTCGAGTGCCGCCGGTGTCCGTGCCGACAGCGGCAACACCTGCCAGCCGGAGCCGCCAGAGCGCCGGCCCTCGGGCGGCGCCGACGGCGAATCACCCAGGACTACATGGGCATTCGTACCACCCACGCCGAAGGCGCTGACTCCGGCCACCCGGGTGCCGTCCGGTCCCGGCCACTCGGTCGCCTCGGTCAGCACCCGGAACGACGCCTCGCCGACGGTCGGCCGGGGCTGCCGGACGCCGGGCATGCCCACGAGCGTGCGGTGTTGGAGACACAAGACGGTTTTGATCAGTCCGGCCATGCCGGCGCAGGTGTCAAGATGACCGACATTGGACTTGACCGAACCGAGCACCCGCATCGGATTCGGGGCATCCGCGAAGACCTGGCGCAGTGCGGCCAATTCGATCTCGTCGCCGAGCGGGGTGGCCGTGCCGTGCGCCTCCAGGTACGACACCTGTGCCGGACCCACACCCGCCACCGACTGCGCCGCGGCGATCACCCTGGCCTGTCCGGCGGCCGACGGTGCGGTGAACCCGACCTTCCGGCCGCCGTCGTTGTTGATCGCCGAGCCGAGCACCACCGCACGTACCGTGTCGCCGTCGGCCAGCGCGTCGGCCAGACGTTTCAGGACCACGGCCCCGACGCCGCTGCCGAACACGGTGCCGCTGGCGGCCACGTCGAACGGCCGGCAGTGGCCGTCCGGGGAGAGGATGCCGCCGTCGGAGTAGGTATAGCCGAGCCCCTGGAACACCCCGGCCGACACGGCCCCCGCCAGAGCGAGCTCACACTCCCCGCTGAGCACCGCCTCCGCGGCCAGGTGCAGCGCGACCAACGCCGACGAACACGCCGACTGCACGCTCATCGCCGGGCCGGTCAACCCCAGCAGGTACGCGGCCCGAGTGGCGAGATAGTCCTTGTCACTTGACGCCAGCCACTGCACGTCGCCCCGGTCGGTCAGCTCGTCCGCGTGTGGCAGCACCTCGTGAACGAGGTACGAGTTGAACCCCGCTGCCGCGTAGACACCCACGTCGCCGCGGAGCCGTCCGGGCACCTGCCCCGCGTCTTCCAGGGCGGCCACCGCGCATTCCAGGAACACCCGGTGCTGCGGATCCATCAGATGGGCGTCGCGCGGTGGGATGCCGAAGTAGGCCGCGTCGAAGCGGTCCAAGCCGTCGAGCACCCCACCGGCCGGGACGAACCGCTGGTCGTCCAGCCGCTCCGCGGGTACCCCGAGAGCCGCCAACTCCTCACGGGTCCGGACCGTGATACCTTCCCGGCCCGCCACCAGGTTCCGCCAGAACTCGTCCGCGTCGGCTGCTCCGGGGAACCGGCACGCGAGCCCGATGATGGCGACCGTGTCGTCATTCATCAGGCGTCCGAATCCCCGCGGGCCGCGCGCCGCCGTTGACGATGTGCCGCGCGCCGGTCAGGCTGCGGATCGCCCGTGACACCTGTGGACGTCGCCGGTGCCGCCGCGGTGGCCGGGGACGCGTCGAGCAACTCGGCCAGGTGCCGGATGGTCGGCTGGGCGAACATCTCCACCATCGGCAGTTCCCGGCCGAATTCCTCGGCGATGCGCCGCTGTGCCCGCACCAGATGAATCGAGTTCGCGCCGGACTCGAAGAGGTTGGCGTCCACGTCGATGGGAAGTCCGTCCATCACCTCCCGCCACAACGCCGCCAGCCGATCTATCGTGGGTCGTCGCGGCTCGCCGGCCGCGGTGTAAGTCCCGGATACCGGCACTGCGGCGGGTGGTGAGGCGGCCGGCCCGGGCGACTGCGCACGGAGCGCTGCCCGGTCGACCTTGCCGTTGGCCGACAGCGGCAACGCCTCGATCTCCCGGATCTGTTGCGGCACGAGGTAGGCCGGCAGCCTTTCGGCAAGCTCGGCCTGCAAGCGCTCGGGCAATGACCGCCGGGCGGACGCGGGTTGCGCCGGTCGTCCGGCCAGCAGCGTGTACAGCACGGTCTGGTTCTCCTCCAGCCCAAACGCCTCCCGCAGCGGGGGTGCGTAGACGTCACCGATCGGGCACAACGCCACGTCCACCTCGGCCGACCGCTGTCTCAGCAGCTGTGCCATGGCGCCAGCCTCCAGCAGACAGAACCGCTCGCTCAGCGCCCCGTAGACCGGCTCGATCACGGTATTGCGGGCGATCAGGAAGACACCGAACCCGCAGGCTGCCACCAGCGCCCGGTTGGCCTCGCTGAACAGCCTCGGATCGAGGGGGCCACGATCGGTGCCATCGGCGCCGACCGCGACCAGGGAGGCGTCGGACGGGTCCAGGTAGTACGTTCCCGCGGCAAGCCCGCTGACGCCCCCCGGTGCTATCGCGACATACGTCTGTACCGGGTACAACCCGCCCGCCGAGCCGTAGCCGTAGCGCGGCACCCCGTCCTGATCCTGTCGGGTCAGCACCGTCAGCAGCGCCGCAAGCCCGGTGGCGGCCACCGGACCCGCTCCGAATGCGACGGCGGTGCTCCCGCGGGGCGCCGCGCCGGCCGGGTGGCCGGCGTCCACGGACAGCGACGTCCGTGCCGCCGAAGACAGGTCGGTACGTCGGCCCGGCTGGCGCAGCCGCAGGTCCAGGGCGCGGAGCCGGTCGCCGTCGACGGCCGGGCCGCCGGACGCGCGATCGGGGACCACGTACGCGACCAGACGGGCCGCCGGTCCGGTGCCCTCGACCACCGCCGCCGCCTCCCGTACCCCTGCGGCCCGGCTCAGGGCCCCCTCGACCTCGCCGAGCTCGATACGCATTCCGCGCACCTTGACCTGGGAGTCCTCGCGGCCGAGAAACTCCAGGTTGCCGTCGGGCAGCAGCCGGGCGAGATCGCCGGTGCGGTAGAGGCGCTCGCCGGAAGCCGGATGTACCGGAAAGGCGAGCTCGGTGAGTTCCGGCGCGTTGCGGTATTCCATGGCCAGGCCGACCCCGGCGATGTACAACTCCCCCGGCACCCACCAGGGACGGCGGTGGAACTCCGCGTTCAGCACGACCATCCGCTGATTGCGCATTGGCCGCCCGTACGGGATGCTCGGCCGCTCCGGATCGACGTGCTCGATGGGATGCAGCACCGACCAGATCGACGCCTCGGTGGCGCCGCCCAGGCTGATCACCGCGGCCTTCGGGGCCGCCGACCGGATCGTGTCCGGCATCGTCACCGGGATCCAGTCACCGCTGAGCAACACCAGCCGCAGCCGGTCCAGCCGGGTCGCCGGGTTGCCACGGCCGTACGCCAGCAGCATTTCCATGAGCGCCGGCACCGAGTTCCACACCGTGACGTCGTGCTCGTCGATCAGTCGTGACCAGGCCGCCGGATCGCGCTCCTCACCCTGCCCCGCGAGCACGAGGGTGGCACCGGCGGCGAGGGTGCCGAACACGTCCCAGACGGAGAGGTCGAACCCGAGAGCCGACAGACCGAAGACCCGATCGTCGGGACCGAGCCCGAATCGACCGTCGATGTCCGTCACCGTGTTGAGCGCGCCCCGGTGATCGATCAACACCCCCTTGGGCTCGCCGGTGGAGCCGGAGGTGTAAATGACGTACGCGGGATCGCCGGGGGCGGTCGCCACCGGCTGCGACGGGGGCTCGTCGGCTGTCTTGAGGGCGTCGGCGAATCGCACCACCGCCAGCCCGTCCGGTACCCGGGATTCGGGGTCGGTACCGGGCGGCGCCACCACCGCCATGGCCCCGGAGTGTCGCAACGACCGGGCCAGCCGGGGCGCCGGGAGATCGGTGTCCAGCGGGAGATACACGGCGCCGGCCCGCAGCACGCCGATCACGGCGGCCACCTGCTCCCAGCCGCGGTTGGTCAGCACGCCGACGACGTCGCCGGGGCGCACCCCGGCCCGCGCGACCGCGTGGGCCACCCGTGCCGAGGCGTCGGCGAGCTCGCCGTAGTTGACATCGCCGGTTGCGGAGACGACCGCGAGGTGTCCGGGGGTACGCGCCGCCTGCGCCAGGAACGGCTCGTGCAGCAACCCGTCGGGAATCGGCCCGGCGGTGTCGTTGAGCGCGTCGAACGCGGTGGCGTGCGCGGGTGGCAGCAGTTCCCGGCTGGTTTCCCGCCAGGCCGCTTCGTCGGCGGCCAGTTCCTCGAGCAGCCGCACGTACGCGCCGAACATGTCGTCCAGCAGCCCGTCAGGGAACAGGGCATCGACGCTGTCCCAGGTCAGCCGGAGCCGTCCGCCGTCCTCGGCGATCTGATGGTCCAGCCACACCTGTGGGGTCTGCGTGATGGTGTGCACCACGCGCGCGTTCAACTGGTCGAGGATCTCCTCGGCGGCACTCCCGCCGGCGCCGGGCGCGCCCAGTTCGCTCGTGAAAACGACCGGCATGGCGGCGAGCGTGACGCCGCGTCGCCGCGCCAGCTCGCCGGCCACCCACACTCCGCTGACCAGCCGGTGCTCCAGGTCCTCCCACAGCTGCCGACCGACCGCGTGGGCGCGGTCGAGGAAGCTGCCCGCGGTCGCCGAGGCGATCTCCAGAAGCGTCAGCGCGGTGAAGTCGCCCACCAGCTCGGGCAGGTCGGGGTGGTCGCCGTCGCGGTTGAACAGGGTGAGGTTGATGGTGAAACGGTCCCGGGCCGACCAGGTTCCCAGCACGGTGGCGTACGCGGTGAGTGCCAGCACCGACGGCGTGATCTGGGCGGCCGCGGCCCGATCCTGGAGCGCCGCCCAGGTCTTCCGCGACAGGTACGCCTCGCGGCGGCGGAACCGGGTGTGGTCGAGATCCTCGGCGCGGCGGGCCAGCGGGAGTGCCGGCGCCGACGGCAACGTGTCCAGCCGGTCGCGCCAGTACGCGAGGTCGCCCTCGTATCCGGGCCCGGCGCGGCGAGTCTGGTCGGCGAGGACATAGTCGCGGAACGAGAGGGCGAGCGGGCGCCCCTCCCGCCGGCCCTGGTAAACGGCCAGCAGTTCGTGCAGCAGTTGCCGCACACTCCCGCCGTCGGCGATGAGGGTGTCCACGCTCAGGTGCAGGCGCGTCCGGATCGGGTCGAGGCGGCTGGCCCGCAACTCGAACAGCGGCCACCGGTCGGCCGGCAGGACCTGATGCGACATCCGCTCCCGCGATGCGGCCAGCCGTGCATCCCGCTCGTCGGCCGGCAGGTCGGACAGGTCATCGACGGCCACCTGGTAGTCGGGAGTCTCCGGCAGGATCCGCTGCCGGCCCTCGTCGTCGACGACCAGGCGCAGAGCGTCGTGCCGGCGGACGAGTTTCTGCCAGGCCGCCGACAGCCGGTCCGGGTCGAGGTTCGGCCCTTCGAGTTCCAGGTACAGGTGACAGGACACGTCACCGCCGACGGTGCCGCTGCGCCCGATCCAGTAGGCCCGCTGCACATCGGTGAGTGGAAAGGGGTCGTGGCGGTGCGCCGGGTCCGGTCGCAGGATCATGTCGTCGTGGTGGTCACCGGCCGCGGTGGAGCGCCCCGCGTCGACCGCGGCCGCGAGTGCGGCCACCGTCGGTGTGCTCAACAGGATCCGTAGCGGCACCTGCACCCCGAACTCTCGCCGAATCGCTGTGACGACCTGGGTGGCCAGCAGCGAGTGGCCACCGAGCAGGAAGAAGTCATCGGCGGTACCGACCCGGTTGACACGCAGAACCTCGCGCCAGATGGCGCAGACCCGCTCCTCGGTGGCCGTCGCCGGTGGCACGTACCCGACGTCCGCAGCCGCGGACTCCGATACCGGGAGCGCGGACCGGTCGACCTTGCCGTTGGCGGTGACCGGCAGCGCATCGAGCACGACGAACCTGGACGGAATCATGTAGCCGGGCAGCTGAGCGGCAAGCCCGTCGCGCAGCTCCGCCGGCGTCGGCGTTCTCCCGGACGGCTCCGCGACCAGATAGGCGGCCAGCCCGGCCCGCTCGGTGCCCAGCCCGTACGGGGTGACCACGCATTGCGCCACACCGGGCAGTCCGGCAAGGGCCGCTTCCACCTCCCCGGTTTCGATGCGGAAGCCCCGGATCTTCACCTGGTGGTCGTCGCGGGACAGGTATTCCACCCGGCCGTCGGCACGGGTCCGAACCACGTCCCCGGTCCGGTAGATCGTCTCGGCCGGATGACTCGAATCGGCGACGAACCGTTCACGGGTGACTTCCGGCCGGCCGAGGTAGCCGGCGCTCACCCCGGCGCCGCCGATGAGGAGCTCGCCGGGGACCCCGACGGGGACCCGCCGCCCGTACGGGTCGACCACCCGCAGCGTCGTACCGGCGATCGGCCTGCCGATGGTGACCGGCGTGGCGGCCGGGTCCACGACGTCGGTGGTCGACCACACCGTGGTTTCGGTCGGGCCGTACATGTTGTGGAGTGACCCGCGCAGGTGCGGGGCGAGCCGGCCGACCAGGTCGGCGTCCAGCGGCTCTCCGCCGAGCAGCAGCTGGCGCAGGTCGCCGAGTGCGCCGGGCTCCCGTTCGGCGAGCAGGGCGCGGGCCAGTGAGGGGGTGCACTGCAGGTGCGTGACGCTGTGTCGGCGGATCAGTTCGGTCAGCTCCACCGGCGGCGCCACCGTGGGCGCCGCGGACGCGGCGGTCACCGCGGCCGCGTGCAGGGCCGCCAACCGCGGCAGTCCGGCGAGGGCGGCGTCGGCCGGCACCCCGAAGTCGACCAGGCAGGCGATCTCGTCGACGCCCGCCTGTGCGAGCCGCTGGACCAGGGGCAGCCGGTCCTCGGCGGTGCCGATCAGCGACGCGTCCCGCAGGTAGCGGTCACATGCGTGGTCGAGCAACGCCTCCTCGTCCTCGGGCGTGAAGTCGGCCGCTCGTACGTCCACTCCGAGCCGGCGAGCCGTGGATTCGATCAGCCCGACCGAGGACCGCAGATACTGCCGGAACGGCTGCCAGGCCACCGAGCGGACATCCGCTCCATCGGCTCCGATGAAGGTGTGCACCATGAGCGTCACGTGTCCGGTGCCCGGGTGGCCTGCGTCCTGCCAGGCCCTCCGGTAGATGTCGATGCGCTCGGCGAGTTCCTCGACGGTCTGACCGAGCAGGTGGGTGAGAAGGCGGGCGCCGATCTGCCCGGCCCGGCGACAGGTCTCCGGATTGCCGGACGAGGTCAGCCAGTACGGCAGCTCCGCCTGCACCGGCCGGGGCAGCACGCCCACCAGCACCTCTTCGCCGTCCGGGCCGGGAAACGGCAGCTTCTCGCCGCGCCACAGCCGTCGTACCTGGTCGATGCTCTCGGCTGTCCTGCGCTGACGGTCGTGGTAGGCGTCGGGGGCGAGGACGAAATCGTTGGCATGCCAGCCGGAGGCGAACGACAGGCCGACCCGGCCGCCGGAGAGGTTGTCGACCACCGCCCAGTCCTCGGCCACGCGGGCCGGATGGTGCAGCGGGGCGACCACGCTGCCCGCGCGGATGCCGACCCGCCGGGTCGCCTGAGCCACCGCGGCGGCCAGCACCGCCGGTGCGGGAAACGGGCCGCCGAACGCATGGAAATGCCGTTCCGGTAGCCACACCGCGCTGAAGCCGGCCTCGTCGGCGACTCGCGCGCCTTCCATGAGCAGCCGGTACCGGTCGGGGCCGGGGCTGCCTTCGGAAGCGTCGCTGGCGAAGTAGAACAAACTGAACTCGGGGGCCCGCACGGCAGCCGGCTCGGCGGTCGGCGCCGGCTCTCGGAGGGTATCCGGGGCGATCACCACGCGGTGACCACGGCTGAGCGTCCACAGCAGCTCGAGGACGGAGATGTCGAACGAGACGCTGGTGACCGCGAGCCAGGTGACGGGTTCCTCGTCGCGGGCCACGAGGTCCATGGCCGCCAGGAATGCGGTGAGGTTGCGCCGCCGGACCACCACGCCCTTGGGCTGGCCGGTGGAGCCCGAGGTGTAGATGACGTACGCGGCCGAGTCCGGATCGACGGCCGCGTCGGCATCGGTGGTGCCCACAGCGGCCAGGTCACGGTCGAGGTCCACGACCCGGGCCAGCGCGGGTATCCGGTCCCTGGTCGGCGCGTGTACCACCACCGCGGCCGGTCGGGCGTCGCCGACCAGGTACGCCAGTCGCGACGGCGGGTAGTCGGAATCGATCGGGAGGTAGGCCGCGCCGCAGCGCAGGATCGCCAGCATCGTGGCCGGCAGGTCGGCGTCGCGGCGCAAGCAGATTCCCACCCGGTCGCCCGGGCCCACCCCCGCCGCGCGCAGCGTCGCGAGCACCCTTTCGCTGCGTGCCGCCAGCTCGCGGTAGGTCAGTGTGGCACGGCCGGGGGTGACCACGGCCGGCGCGTCCGGACGCTCGGCCACCACCCGGGCGAACGCGGCGACGATGTCCTCCGCGGTGTCCGGCAGCGGGCCGCCGTCCTCGACCGGGGCGAGCGCGGCCGTCTCGGCCTCGCAGAGCACCAACAGGTCGGACAGCCGGCGGCCCGAGTCGGCGGTGCCGTCGCGCAACACCCGCACGAACGCGTCGAGCATCGCCCGCACGGTGCCCTCGTCGAACAGGTCGCGACTGTACTCGCACACCCCGGCGGTCCGATCGCCGTCGAGGGCCAGTTCCAGGCTCAGATCCAGCCGGCACAGTCCGTTGTCGAGGTCCACCGGCTCGGTCGACAGGCCGGGCAGGTCGAGGGTTCCGGCAGGCACGTTGCGGTAGCCGAACTGCACCTGGTAGATCGGGGCATGGCTGGTGTCGCGGTCCGGCCTCAGCCGCTGCACCAGCCGCTCGAACGGGACCGTGGCGTGCGCGAAGGCATCCAGTGCGGTGGTTCGCACCCGGTCCAGCAGCTCCGCGAACGTGGGGTCGCCGGTGAGGTTCGTGCGCAGCGGCAGGCTGTTGATGAACATTCCGGCCACGGATTCGACCTCCGGCCGGTCCCGGCCGGCCGTGGGCACCCCCACCACGACATCCTGTTGACCCGAGTGTCGCATCAGGACCGCTTGCCAGGCCGCGAGCGTCACCATGAACGGAGTGGCCCGCTGGTCGCGGGCGAGCGCGGCGACCGCGTCGGTGAGGTCGGCGTCGAGCGTCAACCGCACCCGGGCACCACGGTGACTGGGCACGGCCGGCCGAAGTCGGTCGGTGGCCAGTGCGAGGAGCGCCGGGGCGCCGGCCATCTGCCGGGTCCAGTATTCGAGGTCGGCATCGAGTGCCTCGTCCGTAAGGGTGCGCCGCTGCCAGGCGGCCCAGTCCGCGTACTGCACCGCCAGGGGACCGAGCACGGTGCCGCCGTCGCGCGCGGCCCGATAGCGGGCCGCAAGCTCGCCCATCATGACCGTACGCGACCAGGCGTCACCCACCAGATGATGGTTGACCACCACCAGGAGAGCGTTCCGGTCGTCCGAACGGATCAGCAGTGCCCGGAACAGCGGGCCGTGCTCGAGATCGAACGCGCTGGCAGCCTCCCGCTCGGCCAGTTCCCGAGCGGCCTCCTCCGGTAGGTCGATCACGCGCAGAACCGGCTCGGTACGCGGGAGCACCCGCAGCCGCGGGGTGCCGTCGGCAGGGTCGACAACACTGCGCAGTGCCTGCTGCCGGTCGACCAACCCGTCGAACGCGGTCTCCAGCGCAGCCACGTCGATCGGTCCGGACAACCGCAGCGCCACGTACTCGTTGAACGTCGCCGCCCCCGGGTACAGCTGCTCGAGGAACCACAGCCGTTCCTGACCGAACGACAGCGGCGGCTCGGCACCGCCCTCACCCGGACGCGGGCCGTCCGGGTGAGATCCGTCAGATTGCCGGTCGCCGGAGGGGCGCAGCGGCCCCGCCGGTATCCGGGCGGCGAACTGGGCCCGCTGCTGCGGAGTGAGCTTGGCCAGTCGGTTCCGCTGGCCCTCCAGGCCGGTACCGGCTGGACGGTCCGTGGGACTAGTCATGACGCTCCAGTTCAGCGATGATCTGCTCTTCGATCTCGGCCGCCACGTCGGCGACCCGGCCACCGTCGAAGAAGACCCGGGCGGGTACATCGACGCGGAACTCCGACCGCAGCCGGGCGGCGATCTGGGCGGCCAGCAGAGAGTGCCCGCCGATTTCCAGGAAGCCGTCCTCGACGCCGACGCGTTCCAGCCCGAACATCTCGGCATACACCTCGGCCACCCGCGCCTCGGTGTCGGTACGCGGGGCCACGTACGGGTTGTCGAGATCGGGGCGGGGCAGGGCGACTGTCGGTGGCGCGGCCACGAGCGGTTGCTCGGTCAGTCGCAGCCGGCCGTCCTCGACGCGGGCGCCGGTCCGAACCACCAGCATCCGGCCCACTGGACCAGCCAGCGTGACCTGCAGCGCCCGCTCCGCCTGCCGCTGGGTGAGCGCACCGTCGAGCAGGTGCCTCTGCAGGTTCCGCAGGTCGGCGGGGACCTCCGCCGTACTCGCCATACCGACCTGCGACCACATGTCCCAGTCGATCGCGAACACCTGCCGTTCGTTGCCCGGGTCCACGGCGGCGGCCTCGGCGACCGCCGCCAGGTAGGCGTTCGCGGCGGCGTAGTCGGCCTGGCCGTAGGTGGGGATGACAGTCGCCAACGACGAGCAGAGCACCACCACACCGGCCTCGTCCGGGCGCAACGCGTCGAGCAGGTGGTTCAGACCACTCGTCTTGGGGGCCAGCACACTCGCCATCTCGGCGTCGGTGCGCAGTTCGATCGAGCCGCCACCGGGCAGGCCGGCCGCGTGCACGACGCCGTCGATGCGGCCGAACCGGGCACGGACCTCGTCCAGGGCACGCCACACTGCCGTCGGGTCGGTGATGTCGGCCTGGACGGTGATGACCTCGGCCCCGGTCTCCCTCAGTGTCCGCAGGGCCACGGCTGCCGGATCCGTATCGGCCGGGCCGGGCGCCGGACGGCGCTGCAGCAGCGCGATCCGGGCCCCGGCGGTGCGGGCGAGGTGGTGAGCCAGCGTGCGGCCGATCCCGCCAAGGCCGCCGGTGATCAGTACGGTGCCGCCGCGCGGCAACCGGGCCAACGCGGAACGGTCCCCCACCGACCGCGTCTGCTGCACCACCCGGGTCAGCATCTCGCCGTTCCGCAGCGCCACCAGCGGCACCTCGGCGCTGAGCGTGACACGCAGCACCGCGTCGACCGCGTCGGCGTCGATGGCCCGGCCCACGGGAAGATCGACCTGAACCGGGTGGAGATTGCGGTATTCCTCCCCCAGCACCATGACCGGGCCGCTCAACAACGCCGCTGCCGGGTCCGGCCGGTCGGCCGGCGTCGCGGCGAACGCGCCGCCCGTCAGCACGCCCAGACGCACATCGTTGACCACGGTCTCCGCGGTCATGGCCCGGACCAGGCGGATCAGCCCGAAGTACGCGTCCGACGGATCCGGCGCCGGGTCGGCGCCGGGCAGACCCCAGGCGTACACGATGGCCGTCGGTGTGCGGACGAGGCCACGGAGATCGGCCAGCAACTTGCTGTACTGCGCCGGGTCGGCCGGATCGATCTCGTACACCCCGCGACGGACCCGGCGGTACTCCTGTCCGGCCCGCACCGAGGTGACCACCTGGCCCAGCGAGGTGAGCCGGTCGACCACCGGCTGCGCACGCTCCGCCGAGTCCATGAAAACCAGCCAGGTGTGTCGGCGGGTGCCGACGACGTCCGGCGACCGCTCCGGCCGCGCCGCCTCGGGCTGCCACACCAGCCGGGCGTACACCGGCTCGTCCGGATCCTCCGCGGTGTCAGCCGGCCCGGCGATCGGTCCGGCGACCGCCTCGCCGGATGGCTCGATCCAGTGTCGGACATGCTCGAAGGGGTACTCCGGCAGCGGCGTCAGCCGGGCGCCGGCGGCGACCGGCTCCCACCGCACGCTGACGCCGTGGGTCCACAGCCCGGCCAGGCAACGCACGCTGCTGCGGGCCTCGTCCGGCTCCGGTTGCCGGTGCCGGCTGGGCAGCGGCGGCGGGGCCAGCCGCACCCGATCACGGTCCTGCCCGCCGACCGCGCGGACCAGATCGGTGAGCACGCTGCCGGGGCCGGACTCCACGAGGACCATACGGTCGTCGAGTTCGGCCGCCGTACGCAGCCCGTCGGCAAAGCGGACCGGCTCGCACAGATGTCGCGCCCAATACTCGGGACTGGTCGCCTGCTGCGCGGTGAGCCAGTCACCGGTCACATTCGACAGCATCGGAATGTTCGGCGCGCTGCGCGGTATCCCGGCGAACAACCGCGTCAGCTCGGCCGCGACCGGTTCGCAGCTCGGGCTGTGGAAGGCGCGGTCGACCGGCAGGCGCAGCGGGCGCAGGCCCCGTTCGGCAAGGTGTCCGGCCGCCCGGTCCAGATCGTCCAGGGCACCGGCGAGCACGGTGGCCGCCGCGCCGTTGACCGCGGCCACCGACAATCCGTGGACGGCGGCCACCTCCCGGGCCGCTTCCTCGCCGAGGCCGACCGCGAGCATCCCGCCGGTCGCCATCCGTTCCATGAGCCGGCCGCGGGTGGCCACCAGCGCGAGCGCGTCCGCCAGCCCGAAGACGCCGGACAGCAGCGCGGCCGAGTACTCGCCGAGGCTGTGCCCGAGCAGCGCGGCCGGACGGACCCCCCAGTGCCCGAGCAGCCGGGCGGTGGCGTAACTCAGAGCAACGACGGCGGGTTGCGCCACCGACGTGCGTGCGCATTCCTCGGCCGAGCGCAGCAGGTCCGGCAGTGGACGGTCAAGGTGTTCCCGCAGGAGTGAGGTGCACTCGTCGAGGGCTTCCCGGAAAACCGGGTGCGCCTCGTACAGAGCCAGGCCGGTACCGGCGGTCAGGGTTCCCTGGCCGGGCAGGAGGAACACCACCGGTGGGTTGCCGTCCAGCGCCCGGGCCGCGACCGAGTCGTCTTTGCTCGGGGCGCGCAGCGCCGCGAGCCCGGTGGCCCGGTCGGCGGCGAGGACGACACGGCGGTGCGGCAGTTCCCGGCGACCGGATCGCAGCGTCCGAGCCACGTCGTCGAGCGGCAGGCCGGGTTCCTCGGCCAGCCGGGCGGCGATACGCCCCCCGAGGGTGTCGAGGGCAGCCGGGGTGCGAGCGGACAGGGGCAGAGCAACCGGCAGTGACGACACCGACGGTGGCGGGACCTCGACGTCGGCGGCCGGCTGCCGGGGCGCCTGCTCGACGATGACGTGGGCGTTGGTGCCACCGATGCCGAAGGCGCTCACGGCGGCGCGCCGTGGTTCGCCGGACACCGGCCACTCGGTCATCCGGGCGGGAACGAAGAACGGGGTGGCATCCAACCCGAGTACCGGATTGGCCGGCTCGGCATGCAGACTCGCGGGGATGCTCCCGTGCCCTACCGTGAGCACAGCCTTGATCAGCCCGGTCACTCCGGCAGCGGTGTCCAGGTGACCGAGGTTGGACTTGACCGAGCCCAGCGCACACCACGGGGCGGCACCCCGGTCCGGGTCGCCGCCCGAGGCGGGCCGGTACGCCTCGGCGAGGGCCGCCACTTCGATCTGATCGCCGATCGCGGTACCGGTACCGTGTCCTTCGACATAGCCGATGGTCTCCGGCCGTACACCGGCCACGGACAGCGCCTCCCGGATCACGGCGGTTTGACCGGCCACTCCGGGCGCGGTGAACCCGGCCCGGGCGGCCGCGTCGTTGTTGACCGCCGACCCGATCACGACCGCATAGATGTGATCCCGGTCGGCCACCGCGTCGGTGAGCCGCTTGAGCACCACCACGCCCGCGCCGTTGCCGAAGACGGTCCCGGCCGCGCCGGCACCGTACGGTTTGCAGTGGCCGTCGGGGGACTCGATGCCGCCGGGCGTGGGCAGGTAGCCGGCCCGCTCGGGCACGGTGACGGCCACGCCGCCTGCCAACGCGAGGTCGCACTCGTGGGTGAGCAGGCTCTGCGCCGCCAGGTGCACCGCCACCAGCGATGTCGAGCAGGCCGTCTGCACGGTAATGGCGGGGCCTCGCAGGTTGAGCTGGTACGCCACCCGGGCGGCGAGTTGGTCGGGCTGGTTGGCCTGGTACATCATCGGGACACCGAGCTTGGCCTGCAGGTCGGTGCGCGGGAGCAGGTTGTGGATGAGGTAGCTGCTGAGCATGGCGCCCGCGTACACGCCGACTGCGCCGGGAGTACGGTCGCTGTCGTAACCGGCGTTCTCCAGAGCCGACCAGGCACATTCGAGGAAGATCCGCTGCTGCGGGTCGATCACCGCCGCCTCGAGCGGGCTGTACCCGAACAGCTGCGCGTCGAAGCCGGCCACGTCGCTGAGCACACCCTTGGCCGCGACGTAGCCCTCGGCATCGGCCAGCGAGTCCGGCACCCCCGTGGCTCGCAATTCCTCCCGGGTGAACCGGCTCACCGCCTCCGTACCGTCCGCGAGCAGATCCCACAGCTCGTCGACGGTGTCCGCGCCCGGAAACCGCCCGGCCATGCCGACGATGGCCACCCGGCCGTCGAGATCATCGTGGTCCTCTTCGACCGGTTCGATGTGCACGGTGCGCTTCTCCTCCACTGCTCGTTCGTCCTCGTGCGGGTATCGCCGACGTGTGAGGACGGACTCAGACGGTCACGAGGTACTGCTGGAATCGGGGCATCAGGAACTCCAGCGCCTGTACCTCGACCGGGGTCAGCTCGGGATGCCAGATGTCCCAGAGCAGCACCGCGCGCTGCTCGGTGCCCCTGTTCCAGGCCTCATGGATGAAGCTGTCGTCGAAGAGGATCACCTTGCCGGGCGCCCACGTGCGCTCGTCGTCGGCGACCTTGATGGAGCAGCCCGGCGGAACCACCAGCGGCAGGTGGGCGGTGAGCAACAGGTTCACCCCGCCGGTGTGCGGAGTGATGTGCACGCCGGGGTTGAGGATGGTGAACATGCCGTCCCGCGGACCGTGCGGAGTGCGCTCGACCGCGGCATGGGTGCCCGGGCAGCGGCTCAGCGCCTCCGCCCGCCAGGCGCCGTTACGGTACAGCTGGTAGGTGTCCCAGCCCTGCCAGCCGAGTTCCTTGGTGTACAGGTCTTCGTAGGGGGCGAACCGGGCCTGCTCGGTGCGCAGGGCAAGGAACTCGTCGCGGATCTGCTCGTACGCCGCCTCCATGTCCGCCACCCACGGGAGCTGCGTGGTGTCGTGCCATGGCAGGGCACTGATGCCCGGGAAGAACAACCGGGTCGGCTCCTGCTCGTCGTGCAGGTAATCGGCCGGTCGTTGGCCTACCAGGATGCGTAGGCACTCTTCGACGCGGTCCAGCCCACCTCCCGGAAAGTTGGCCTTGAGCTGGGCCATTACCCCGTCGACATCCATGCTGATCGTCCTCCTGTTCCCGCGGTTGACGCTTGGTCGGCTTTCGGTTCACTGGCGGCGGCGGGCGTTCGCCTGGATCGCGGCTCGCCGGCGTCGGCCGCGGGCGTCGGCCGCGGCCTCGGGATCATTGCCGTCGCCGGCCGCTTCCGAGGGCGCCACCACCGGGACGGTCCCGGCATCGCCGAGCCCGGCGGCGAATTCGGCAATGGTGGGTCGGGCGAAGATGTCCGCCAGCCGCACCTCCTGCCGCAACCGGACCGCGAGCAGCACCTGCAGGCGCGCGGCCCGTAGCGAGTCGCCGCCGGCATCGAAGAAGTTGGTGCGCCGGCCGACCGCCCGGCCGTCGAGCACGTCCCGCCATGCCTGGGCGACCAGCCGCTCCAACCCTTCCCGGGGCGGCGCTTCGTCGTCGACGGCCACTGCTCCAGGCACCGGTAGTCGAGCCCGGTCGACCTTGTTGCTCCGGGTGCGGGGCAGGGCGTCCAGGAGCACCACCGTGTCCGGCACCGCGGCCGCCGGCAGCTGAGCCGCCAGATGGTCACGCAGCCGCGCCGGCATGTCGCCGGGCGAGGTCCCGTCCGCCAGCACCGCGTAGCCGACCAGCCGGAGCACATCGGTCCCGTGCACAGTCGCGGCGGCCTCGCGGACCATCGGGTGGGCCCCGAGAAGCGCCTCAACCGCACTGAGCTCGACCCGGTTGCCCCGGATCTTCACCTGGCTGTCAGTCCGCCCGGCGAACGCGAGCTCACCGGTGGGCAGGTACGAGCCGAGGTCGCCGGTCCGGTACAGCCGGCCGCCGGAACGCCAGGGATCCGGTGGATAGGCCCGCTCGGTTTCCGCCGGGCGGCGATGGTACGTCCCGGCGAGCAGGTCGCTGCGCAGGTGGATCTCGCCGGTGACCCCGACGGGGCAGGGCCGGCCGTGCCGGTCGAGAACCAGCGCCTGCCGGCCCGGGATCGGCGTCCCGATCGGAACCGATCCGGCGAAGTTCTCGTCATCGGCGATCTCCCGATGGGTGGCGAGGATACATTCGGTCGGGCCGTAGAGATTGTGCAGCCGGGGCCGGGCCCGCCGGTTCCGCCAGCGCCGGACCAGCCCGACCGGCAGTACTTCCCCGGCCAGCAGGACGTGGGCGAGGTCGGGCAGGTCGCCCCCGGTGGCGTCGAGTGCGTCGGTGATCATGGCGAAGAACGCCGGTATCGTCTGCAGCTGGGAGACCCGCTCGGCCCGCAGCCAGGTCACCATGGCCAGGGGATCGCGGCGGATCTCCTCCGGCGGAACGCAGAGCACGGCGCCCGCGGTCAGTGCCGCGAAGACCTCGGTGTACGCGGCGTCGTAGGTGAACGGCGCCCACTGAGCCACCCGGCTGCCAAGCCCGATCCCGAAGCGCTCCCGCTGCCACGCGGCGAACTGCGCGAACGCGGCATGTGACAGCACGATGCCCTTCGGTTCGCCGGTGGAGCCGGAGGTATAGACCAGGCAGAGCGGGTCACCGGGACGGACCGGCGCCGGTTCGGCCGCCGGGGAATCGCCGGCGGCGTCCGGCATCATCACGACGCGCTCCCCGCCGAACCGGGCGGTCTCCGGCTGCCACAACCCCGGGTGCGCGGCCAGTGCCGGCCCGGACGCCAGTACGCAGGCCGGTTCGGCGTCGCGCAGGAGAGTGGTCAGGCGCACGTCCGGGTCGGCCGGGTCGAGCACGGCGAAGGCCGCGCCGGCCCTGGCGATCCCGATGATCGCAGCGGTCTGGGCGGGCCCGGTGGGCAGCAGCACCGACACGAACCGGCCCGCGACCGGGCCCGTCCGGGTGAGCGCCGCAGCAACGCCGTTGCTCCACCGCTCCAGTTCGCCGTAGCCGACCACCGTGCCGGCGTATCGGATCGCGGGCTGTTCCGGCACTGGACCATCGGCTTTCCGGGACACTGCGGCGGCACCGCGCCGCAGGGCCGCGAACACGGTGCCGGCCTGGTCGCGCTCGACGCCCGGCGGCAGCACGGGCTGTGGCGGCGCAACCGGGTCACCGCCGAGGTCGACCCCGTCCAGCAACGCCTCCGGATCAGCGAGAACGGCCGCGAGCAGCTTGTCGAAGTGCGTCCAGAAGCGGGTCGCGAAGTCCGCACTGAACCGGCCGGTCGCGTACTCCAACTGACCGGTCAGCCGGTCCGAGTGCTCGTCCAGGGCGAGGGTGAGCTCGTACTTGGCGGTTGGCAGATCCACCCGCCGGAGCAGGCCGGGGGTCCCACCGAAGTCCAGCCTCTCCGGCGGCGCCTGGCCAAGCACCAGCATGGCCTGCACCAGCGCGGGCCGGGTGAGGTCACGGTCCAGGTTCAGCTCGGTGACCAACCGGTCGAACGGCACGAGGGCGTGGTCGAGGTCGGTCGCCAGCGACTCGGCGAGGGCCGGTATCAGCTCCGCGAAGCGCTGTCCGCCGGTCAGCCGGACGCGCACCGGCAGGGTGTTCATGAGCAGCCCGATCACCGCGTCGACGTCCGGCCGGCCGCGGTTGGCCACCGGCACCCCGACCACCACGTCGTCGCTGCCGGCGTACCGTCCCAGCAGTGTGGCGAACACACCGAGCAGCACGGTGAACGGCGTGGCCCGCAGCCGGGCGGCCACCTCCCGCAGCGACGCGGTCCGGTCGGGTGGCACGTCCACGGCGAGGCTGCTCCCGGCCCAGAGCCGCGCGTCCCCCTCGGGCTGCGGCTCGCGGGGCAGGCCGAGCGTCCCGGAATATCCCGCCAGCCGACGTGTCCAGTAGGCGAGTTCGGCGCCGCGGGCAGCGGCCTGCCTCGTCGCGTTATCTGCCCTGGCGTGCCCGATGAAGTCGAGCTGCGGCGGGGGCAGCGGATCACCGCCGAGCCGCGCCGCGTAGAGCCGGGGCAGCTCCCGTAGGGCAACGCCCACCGACCAGCCGTCGACCGCGATGTGGTGGGCCGCGATCAGCAGGGTCCGGCGGCCGCCCGGCAGGTCGAGCAGGACCACCCGGATCAGCGGTCCGGTGTGCAGGTCGAACGGTCTGGTCGCGGCCGTGGCCACCGCCTCGTCGAGTCGGTCCGGCAGGTCGGCAGGCGTCAACCCGCGCAAATCCACGGACTCCACCGGTACCGGCACGGCGGGCCGGTGCACAAGCACGGGCTCGTCGCCGACGAGCTCACAGCGGGCCGCCAGGACCGGGTGCCGGTCACACAGATCGGCCACCGCCCCGGCGAGCGCCGCCGATTCGATCGGCCCGGTGAGGTCGCAGCGCGCCACGAGGTGGTAGGCGGCCGATTCCGGTACGAGCCGATGCAGCAGCCAGAACTGCCGTTGCTGGTCGGTCAGCGGCACCGGCGCGGCCGGGTCCGAGACGGAATCCGAGGACGCCAGCGGATCCGGGCCGGGTGCGACATTCCCCGCCGTCCGCGAGAGGTCGGCATACCGGGCGAGCGCGGCGACGCTCGGCTCCCGGTAGAAGGCCGCGAGCGACGGCGCGTGCCCGGTTGCCGCGGCGACCTCGGCGAGCAGCCGGGTAGCGGCGATGGAGGTACCGCCCACCGCGAGGAAGTCGTCGGTCACCCCGACCTGTTCGACCGGGATACCGATGGCCCTCGCCCACAGCGCCGCGACCGTCCGCTCGCCGACGGTGCGCGCCGCCACCCGGTCGGTCTGCGCGTCGAGACCTTCGGCCATGCGGGCGAGCGCGGGCCGGTCCACCTTGCCGCTCACGTTCAGCGGCAAGGTGGACCGGAACGTGAGGATCGGCGGCACCACAGCCGCGGCGAGCCGCTCGCCGAGGTGCCGTCGCAGCGCCGGAGCCAGTGTCGAGGGTTTGCCGTCCGGCGCTGCGGACCCGGATGCGTCGTCACGGGGAACCACGAACGCCACCAGCCGGGGCCGGTCCCCGGATCGGTCCACCAGGACGACAGCCTGCCGCACCGCGGGATGCGCGAGCAGCGTGGCCTCGATCTCGCCGAGCTCCACCCGGTGTCCGTTGATCTTCACCTGCTGGTCGATCCGGCCGAGGACGACCAGGCGGCCGTCCGGGAGGTACCGAGCCAGATCGCCGGTGCGATACACGGTGCCGCCGGCGGGGTCGACCGGGTCGGGTACGAACGCGGCCGCGGTCAGGTCGGGTCGCCGCCAGTACCCGGCCGTGACCCCGGCACCACCGATGATGAGCTCGCCGACGGCACCTCGTGGCACCAGTTCGTCATTCGGGCCCAGCAGATAGCAGACCGTGCTGCCGACCGGCCGGCCCACGGTGACCGGCTCGTCGGGATGGACCCGGCCGGCGGTTGACCAGATCGTCGTCTCCGTCGGACCGTAGAGGTTCCAGACCTCCGCGCAGCTGGCGAGTAGCCGGCGGGCCAGGTGCGGTTCGAGGGCCTCGCCGCCGCAGAACGCGCGCAGACCGGCACGGCCTCCGTCGGACCCCGGATCGGCCGCGGCGGGCCAGCCGGCGTCGAGCAGGCCGCGCCACAGCGACGGGGTGGCCTGCATGACCGTGGCACCGCTGTCTCGCAGCAGGGCCGCGAGCGCTGCGGGGTCGCGGCCCACCCCGTCGGGCGCCACGACCACCCGGCCTCCGGCCACGAGCGGCCCGAACAGCTCCAGGATGGAAATATCGAACGTGATCGAGGTGACCGCTACCAGGGTGTCGCTCGCCGACAGGCCGGGCGCCGCCGTGGCGATGCTGTGCAGCAGGTTCGCCACGCCGCTGTGCGGGACGGCCACGCCCTTGGGCCGACCGGTCGAGCCGGAGGTGTACATGAGGTACGCGAGCGCGTCCGGGGCCGGGCCGTCCGGGAACGGCACCGGCGTCAGGTCGTTGCCGCCCGGCGTGGTGAGCGCCTCGATCGGAGCCGTCGCCGGGTGGTGTCCGGCACCGGCCGGCCCATCGTCGGTGATCAGCAACGCCGGGGCGCTGTCGTCGAGGATCTGTCCGGCGCGTCCTGCCGGCAGCGCGTCGTCCAGCGGTACGAGCACCGCCCCGGCCCGCCAGATCCCGATGATCAGAGGGACCAGGCAAGCGGTACGCCGCCCCCGCAGGGCGACACGGTCGCCGGGTCGCACGTCGTAGGTGCCGACGAGCCGGCGCGCCACACGGTCGGCCAGGTCATCGACGTCCGCCCGGGTGAGGACGGTACCGCCGGAGATCACCGCCGGCGCGGTCGGGGCGGCGGCCACGAGCATCCGCAGGGCGGCCGGGACCGCACGGTACGGGGGCTCGGTGGTAGCCGAGCGGTTGAAGTCGACCAGCAACTGCCGCCGCGCGGCCAGCGACAGCACATTGAGGTCGGCCAGCGGCCGTGCCGGGTCGGCGGCCGCCGCAGCCAGCAGGTCACTGAGCGCGTCGAGCAGCTCGGTGGCGGTCTCCCGGGCGAGCAGCCGGGTGCTGTACTCCAGCCGCAGGTCCAGCCCCCCGTCGACGTCCGGGCGGCAGAAGAGCGAGACGTCGTACTTGGCCGTGCCGCTGTGCACAGGCACCGGGCGGCTCACCGTGCCCGGTAGGGTCAGCATCGCCGGCGGCCCGCTGTGGAATACCAGCATCGACTGGAACAGCGGAGTCCGCCCACCCCCGGTACCGAGTTGTTCCACCAGCAGGTCGAACGGAACATCCCGGTGCCGGATGTCGTCGCGCAGCCGGTCGCGTACCGCCCGCAACGCCTGCCGGAACGTGAGTTTTCCCGCGAGGTCCACCCGGTGCGCCACCAGGTTGAGCAGCGGCCCGAGCACGGTGGCCAGCCCGGATCCGCCCCGCACGGCCGCCGGCACCCCGATAACCAGGTCATCCTGGCCGGTGTAGCGCCGCAGCACGGCCGCGAACCCGGTGAGGACGACCGCCGGGAGGGTCGCCAGCTCGCCACGGCCGAGGGCGGTCAGCGCGCCCACCAGCGACGCCGGGAGGCCGGTCGACCTCACCTCCCCGGCCATCCCTGACCCGTCGAAGGCGGGCCGGGCGCCCGCTCCCACTTCGTCCGGCAGCGCCAGCACCGGCAGTGGACCGGATAGCCGCTGGCGCCAGTAGCCGAGGTCTGGTTCGGGGCGATTACGCTCGCTCTCAGCGACGTCGCCGAAGTCCAGAAATGCGTCCGCGCCGACGTTGCCGGCGTCCACCGCGGCTCCTGTCTCCACGGCGTACCGGGCGCTCAGCTGCCGCAGGAACACCCCGAACGCCCACGCGTCGACGATGAGGTGGTGCGCCACGAACAGCACGACGTGCCGGTCCGGGGCGAACCGAAACAGGTGCGTGCGCACCAGCGGCGGTCGATCGAGGTGGAACGGTTCGACCACGGCCTGCCCGAGCGCCTCGGTGAGCCGGTCGGCGCCGGCCCCGATAAGGTCGCTCCGGTACACCACCGGTTCCACCCGATCGGCGAAGTGCTGCCGGCCCTCCCCGTCCAGGCCCTGCCGGATCGCGCAGCGCATCACATCGTGACGAGCCGTGAGGTAAGCCAGCGCACGGACCAGCGCTTCCCCGTCCAGCGGGCCGTCCACCTGGTACGCCGCGGCCTCGTTGTGCAGCGCGGTGCCCGGCACCAGCTGCTCGGCCCGCCAGATCGCAAGCTGGGCGTAGGACAGCGGAGCCGAGGTACGGCGAGTCCGGCCGTTGGCCGTCACGTCATCCATCAGCGTTTCGCTGCCGTCGTCGTGGCGCCGATCGTCGCGGCCTCGACCGTTGTGGCCAGGCCGGCCACCGTCGGGTCGGCCATGAAGGCCCGCAGCGATACCTCGACGCCGAACCGGATGCGTACCCGGTCCAGCAGCCGCGCGGTGCGCAACGAATCCCCGCCGAGCAGCCCGAAGTCGTCATCCCGGCCGACGCGGGGAAGCCCGAGCAGCTCGCCGTAGATCTCTGCGAGCACGGTCTCCGCTCCGGGGCGGGGTGCGACGGTGTCCTCCGTGGCCCGCACCGCGGCCGGTGAGGGGAGCCGGCGGCGGTCGATCTTTCCCGAGAGCGTACGGGGCAGTACCGCCAGGCGCAGATACACCGCCGGACGGCAGGCGATCGGCAGTACGGCCGCCACATGTTCCCGGAGCACCTCGTCGGTGACCCCGTCGGCCACCAGGTAAGCGCACAACACCGGGTCGGCATCGCCGTCGTCGTCGTCGACGAGCGCCACGCAGGCGTCGGTCACTCCCGGGCACCGGCGAAGCACGTCCTCGACCTCGCCGAGCTCCACCCGCACTCCGTTGACCTTCACCTGTTGATCACGCCGACCGAGGATCTCCAGCTCGCCGTCGGGTCGTAGCCGGCCGAGGTCGCCGGTCCGGTAGTGGTGCGGATCGACGAAGCCACCGGTGTACCCGTCGAGGTAGCCTCCCAGCCGGAACGGGGTAGCGATCTCCACCTCGCCGACCCGGTCGGTCGTCGGCCGACCGGACGCCATCAACCGAACCGTCACGCCCGGCATCGGCCGGCCCACCGGTACGACGTCCGCATCCGCATCCGCCTTCGAGAGACGCCGGAACACCTTGGTCATCGTGGTCTCCGACGGCCCGTACAGGTTCACCAGCGGTACGCCGTCACCGGGCCCGCGGCACCACCAGGCCACGTCCGCGGGGCGGACCGCCTCACCCGCGAGCAGAACCGCGCGCAGGTCGGGCAGGCTGCCGGGGCCGAGTTCGACGGCTCGAAGAGTGCGCCACACCGTCGGCACGCAGTGCAGCACCGTGATGCGGTGCTCGCGCAGCCAGGCGGCCAGGGCGGCGCCGACGGGAACGGACTCCGCCGATATCGCGGATCCCCCGGCACACAGCGGCACGAGCGCATCGCGCAGGTAAGCGTCGAACCCCGGGGAAGTCAGCATGGAGACCCGATCCTGGGCGTCCACCGCGAACTCGGCGATCTCCCAGTCCACGAAGTGCGCGACCGCCTCGAGACTGCCCACGATCCCCTTCGGCCGGCCGGTGGTGCCCGAGGTGAAGTAGACATATCCGCGGTCGGCGGGTGCCTCGGCCGTCCACGGCCATGGCCCGGGTGCGACCGCATCGGCGTCGATCGTCCCGTCGTCCCGGCCAGCGGCGGCGAGAGCGGCCCGGCCGGCGGCGTCGGCAACCACAGCGGCCGGTTGTAGCTGGTCGACGAGCGCGGCCAGCCGAGCGGCGGGCTGACTCAGATCGATGGGAGCGAACCGGCGTCCCAGGCCGGCGGCGGCCAGGATCGTGGCGGTGACCAGCGCACGGTCGGCGCAGACAATGGACACCACGCCGTCGGGGTCAGAGCCCGCGCGATCGATCAGTTCCGCTCGGAGGCCGCCCGCCAGTTCGGCCAGGTTCCGGTGGGTCAGCACCCGGTCCGGTGTCACCAGCGCCGGCTGGTCGCCGTGCTGCTGCACTCGCCCCGCCCAGCGGTCGAGGAGGTTCGGGTAGCTCACAGTGCTCCGTTCCTGATCCGGTCCGCGACGATGGCCAGCGGGTCGATCATGGGGAATTCGGCGGCGAGGCCGGCCTCCTCGGCGGCCCGGGCCACGAGATGCAGCTCGGTGCAGGCCGCCACCGCCGCCCGGGCCGGATAGCGGGCCTGCAACCGTCGCAGGAAATCCAGCCCGTCCAGCGGCCAGCCGCCTGTCTTGAGCCGGTAGATCTCCCGATGCAGCGCGTCCTGGTCAGCCGGCTCCAGCCGAACCAATCGGTCACCGCCCGCGCCGAGACGGCTCGGGGCGAAGGTGCCGGCGCTGACCGCGCCACTGGTGCACAGCAGCAGATGCGGTTCCGTCGCCCGGCTGAGTTCATGGTCGATGACGTCAACCAGGGAGACGCAACGCTCGGTCAAATCGGCCGGCAGGTCGGCGAAGACGTGGTGGGCGGTGACGCAGGCGACAACCACGTAGACGGCTCCGGCGTCGACCAGTCGGCGTGCCGCGGTCTCCACCGCCCGGCGCAGCTCGTCGTACGCGCCGTTGTGGATGGCCGCGGTCCGGTCCACCACGGCCGGGTCGGAGTAGAGCAGAATCCGGGGGCCGTCCTGCTCACGGTCCCATAACCCACCGGAGTAGATCCCGCGCAGGAACTCGACCGACGCCAGTGGGCCCATCCCACCGACCACGCCTATCAACGGGTGGATCGGCGCCAGACGTCCGTTCCGGTCGCCGTCCACGACCAGGGCCGCCGTGGACTCGAACCTCAGCCCAGACATGGCAGGTCGAACGCTTCCACAAACACCGCGAAGGTGGCCACGAGCATGAGGTAGTCGACGTCCAGATGCGGATGCACCGACGGCGCTCCGGCGCGCTGCCGGCGCACCATCGCATCCACCGTGTCGGCATTGAAGTAGCCCTGACGGCGAACCACCGACGGAGATAGCAACTCAGCGAACCACTCGGTGCCAGCGGCCAGTAGCTGGCTGCTGGTTGGTCCTCGGAATCCGAACTTCGGTCTGGTGCTGACCTCGGCGGGGACCAGACCAGCGGCCACCCGCCGCAAAACGGCCTTCTCCTGGCCGTTCGCGACGGCGAGCTCGGGCGGAATCCGTACGGCGAGGTCGATCACCTCGGGCGACAGGAACGGCAGCCGTAGCTCCACCCCGTTGGCGAGGGCCATCCGGTCGCCGTGGTCGCCGAGCAGATGGTCGGCCATGCGCAGGTGGAAGTCCAGGTACGCCTGCTGGTGCACCGGATGACGGCCCACCAGCCGTGCCGGGTCCACCAGCCGCTGGCTGGTGACCGCGAAGTCCTCGAACGCGTCGGCCAGGTCCTCGGCGTACAGCTCCCGCCTGAACTCTGCGGCCGGCAGCTGATCCTGTTCATAGCGGAGGTCGAGGCCCCACATGCGCTGGCGGGCCTCGCGCTCCAGGCGTGCGTCCAGCCCGCCGAGCCGGGCGCCGCTCAGCCCGGCGGCCGCCAGCTGGTAGCTGCCGTAGCCGCCGAACAACTCGTCGGCTCCCTCCCCGCTGAGCACGGCCCGGGTGCCGCTGTCGCGCACCGCCGCGGACAACACCATCGAGCAGACGTTGTAGGACTCACGTACGGGGGATTCCGCGTGGCGCACCATCCCGGTGAGGTGTTCGGCGAAGTCGGCGTCGCGCACCGGTACCTCGAGATGATCGGTACCGAGCTTTCCGGCGACCATGCGCTGGAACGGCGCCTCGTCAAAGTCACGATCGGGAAAGGTCACCGAGTAACTGGGCCATCGCCGCTCCGGCCGGGCCGCCCCGAGCAGCGCGCCGATAAGGCTGGAGTCCAATCCCCCACTGAGGTACATACCGACCGGAACGTCAGCTTCCGACCGCAGCCGCACCGACGTGTCCAGGGCCGCGGACACCGGTTCGGCCCACTGGTCCAGCTCCCGGTCGACATCCGTGACCGGGCGCAATTGATCAGCGAGCGGGAAGTCCAGGTCGCGATAGCGCTCCAGGTGGATACCCGCCTCCTCGGCCACCAGCCGCTCCCCCGGCCGCAGCGCGTGGATGCCGGCGAACATGGTCCGCGGGCTGACCAGTCCGGGCAGCGTGAACACCTGATCAAGCCCGCACAGATCCACTTCGCGGCGCACTTCGGGATGACAGAGCAGTGCCTTGATCTCTGACGCGAACAACAGCATTCGGCCCACCGTTGTGTAAAACAGCGGCACGATTCCGGCAGGGTCGCGGGCCAGCAGCAATCGCGCCCGCCGGGCATCGTAGAGCGCAAACGCGAATTGCCCGTCAAGATGCTCGGTCAATTCTGTTCCGTACTCCTGGTACAGCGGCCCGAGCAACTCGGTATCGCAATTTGTGACCAGTCGGTGCCCTTGGCGTTTAAGGTCGATCCGCAGTTTCCGATGATTAAATATCTCACCGTTGCAGACGACCGTCACCGTCCCGTCCTGAGTTGTCCATGGCTGGTGCCCATGCGCCGGATCGTTGATCGCCAGACGGCGAAAGCCCAGCGCGACCGGGCCTTCCACGTGACATCCGCGACCATCCGGTCCACGGTGGGATAACTCCTCCACCATTCTGAGGAGCAATTCTGTATCGACGGACTTCGGCGCGTCGAGCGACCAAGCGCCAACCAGCCCACACATGCGACGTCCCCCATGCCGTTCGCTTGCCGGCCACATAAACCATCAACGGGAGCACCCCGGGCAGGCATTGATCGAACCTTAACAGGGTCCCGGTAGTTCAACAAGAGTCTTTTGAATGCATGCAAATGCCTGACGAAGCTGGTACCCTCACTCCCGGTCGCGAGTGGAAGGGCCGTATACCGTGCATTCAAGTACCGGCTTCGACACTATGGCGAAGTGGATGCCCTGGCACCGCCGACCAGCGACGCTGTCTCTTACGGGACGAATCCCGGTCTACTGCCTGCCGCACGCGGGCGGACCCGCGTCCGCATTCCTGCCATGGACGCGCGCCGACGACCAGGACGGCCTGACCTTCGTCCCGGTCGAGCTGCCCGGCCATGGCACCAGACTTGCCGAAGACCTACTGCTCGACATGGACCAGGTGGTCGATCAGCTACTGGCGGCGCTCGCCACTCGGCCGGCCGACCGCCCGTTCATCCTTCTCGGACACAGCATGGGCGGACAGATCGCGTACGAGACCGTTCGATGCCTGGCGCAGGCCGATGCAGCACCGCTGTGCCTGGTGGTCTCCGGCACCCGGCCACCGGGGTCTCCGCTCGCGCAGCGCATCCACGACCTTCCGCCGGACGAGTTCCTGACCTGGCTCACCCGTATCGGCGGCACGCCCGCCGAGGTGCTGGCCAACCGCGAAATCATGGAGCAGCTCGTGCCCATCCTGCGGGCCGATCTCACGCTGTTCGCCCGCTACACCGACAGTGTCGAGGCCGCCGCCCTGGACTGCCCCGTACTCGCCCTCGGCGGCACGGACGACCCGATGGCCGACCCGTCGTGGATCGCGGGCTGGAAGACCATGACGACCGCGTGGTTCGAGTCGCGCATCTTCCCCGGCGATCACTTCTTCCTCCACGAGCATGCTGTCCACATTCGCGCCGAGATCGCCGCCTTCGCCAATCGCTGCCGGTGATGATCTTGGTCAGGTGCCGGTCGTCGGCGGCGGCGCCGAGCGGCTGATCATGCCCCGCGCATGGGAGCTCAGTCGATGAGCCGACGATTCATGGCCCGGATAGCCAGCCACCAGGCCAGCGCCGACCCGAGCAGCACGACCGCCACATGGCCGAGGTCCGCCGGGCCCAGCTCGCCAAATGCGGCGTTCCGGGTGAGCTGCATGCAGTGGTACACCGGGTTCAGCGCCACGAGCGGGGACGCCCATCCTGGCAACTGATCGACCGGAAAGAACACCCCGGCCGCCAGCACGAGCGGCGTCAGCACCCCCGACACGATCAACCGTAGCCAGTCGAGGGCCGGCACCAGGCAGGAAACCCACATGCCGGCCAGGGCGAAGCCGAATCCGGCGATCAGCTGGATCAGGGGTACCAGCGCCAACTGCGGCCCGACCGGCAGCCCCACCGCGACGGTCACCAGCAGCGGGGCGCAGCTGTACACGCACGATTTGGCCGCGATCCAGCTGGCTTCGGCGGTGACCAGTTCCCAGGGGTCGACCGGCTGGCTGAGCATCGCGTCGTAGATCCGCTGGAACCGCCGCCGGCTGAAGGTCTCGAACATGCCGGTGAAGACCGACGAGAACAACATCGACGTGAGCACCATGCCGATGCCCAGGAACTGCGGGTAGCTGTGCCCGCCGACCGAACCCACCAGCGCTCCGATTCCGACACCGAAGCCGGCCAGGTAGACCAACGGCTCGACCAGCGAGCCGAACGTGACCGCCGGCCAGTACCGCCGGAACAACCACAACTCGCGGAACCACACCGCTCGCAGTGCGGGCCACAGAACAGGCTGCCGCTCCATCGGCGACAGCTCGATCTCGCTCGGCTCGGTCACGGTCACGACGGCGTCCTCCTCGGCGATGGACCACCTCGCGGCCGGGTGGCCCGCATCAGCTGAAAACCTCGCCGGTGAGCGCGACGAAAACATCCTCGAGGGTGGTCTGCCGGAGCACGTCCGGCGCGCCCAGTCGCTGTCGCAGGGACTCGGGCATGGCCTCCGCGCGCAACAGCGACACCGACAGGCCTGTGCGCCGGAACGGCTGGCCGGCCTCGGCCGCGGCGGACTCCACCACCGATCGGCGGCGCGCATCGCCCCGATACTCCGCAGCCTGTTTACCCGCGTGCCGTTCCAGCAGGGCAGCCGGAGCACCCCGCGCAATGACCTTGCCAGCGAAGATCACCGCGACCTCGTCGGCGAGTCGTTCGGCTTCCTCGATGTAGTGGGTGGACATGATGACGGTCGTGCCGCCGGCACGCATGGCGGCGATGACATCCCACAGGCCTTGACGAACCTGAGGGTCCAGGCCGACCGTCGGCTCGTCGAGCAGGAGCAGTCGGGGTGCCGCGATGACCCCACGGGCAAACAGCAGCCGTCGCCGCATCCCGCCGGACAGCTCCGCCACGCGGGTATCCGCGCGTACACCGAGCCCGGCGACGCCCAGCGCACGGGACACCGCCTCGGGTTGCGCCTCACGCGGCACCGTACTGAGCCGGACGAACACCTCGAGGTTCTGCTGGACGGTCAGCTCCTCGTCGAGGCTGTCGTGCTGATGCACCACCCCGGTCATGGCACGGACCCGGCGGCCCTGTTCCGGCAGGCGGTGGCCAAGCACCTCGACGCTGCCCTGGTCAGCCCGGCTCTGTCCGGTCAGCAGACGCATGGTGGTGGACTTACCCGCACCGTTGGGCCCGAGCAGGCCGAAGAACGCCCCACACTGCACGTCGAGACTCAGCCCGTCGACGGCCGTAACACCGCCATAACGCTTGTAAACCCGATCCAGGCGCACCGTCGGGCCGGTCACCGGCCGAATCCAGCGGCCGAAACCCGATGGGTGCTTCCATCACCGACGGCAGTTCGGTGGATCGGGCCCGTCGCGGCCGGACCACGGTCGCCGCAAGCGACCGGTGGATCGTCGGTAATGGACTGCCGGAGCCCGGGACCCATCACGGATGCACCTGGTCCTCCGGTCACAGCGGTCGCACCCACACTTACACCCCCGGGTAACCGCACAACATCGTCAGGTCGTCACAACTCATAGGAGGGCCGGCTGCCATGCATCGTCGCTGACCACGACCGCGCATGCGAGACAGGCACAAAGAGGCCGCGCAGCCAGGGCGAATGTCGCTCGCTTCGGCCGCATCAACCTAACAGGGGACATCGATGCCCAGCAACCGTCAACGGTCAGGACGACTGCGATGATCGAACACGTCGATCGGTCGCCTCAAGGGCGTCCCCGCCAGGCGTAGGTCATGTCAGGTTCGTTCTCCTCGTTACGGCTGCCGTCGTTCTCGTCGACGGGACGAAAACCGTGCCGCTCGTAGAACGCCCGGGCGTCGGTGTTGCGCGTGAACACCCGCAGGCTGAGCCCGCCCGGGCTGGCCTGCTTCACCTGACTCAGCAGCGTTGAGCCGATGCCCTTCCGGCGTGCCTCCGGGCGAAGATAGAGGTGCTCGAGCACGTCGCCCTCGAGTGCGGCAAAGCCGAGGACCTCGCCTGTTTCCAGACTTTCGGCCACCCACGTCACGCAGCTGGGCAGCAGCACGTGGCGGACCCACGCCTTGGTCTGCTCGTCGTCGTACAACCGTGGCAGATAGGGCATCGCCGCCGTGCGGGAAGCCAGGAACACCCGGGTGATGACTTCGGCGTCGCTGTCGTCGGCCAGCCTGACGATGCCCTCGTCTGGTTTCACATCGCCATCGGCCGTTGCCATGCCGGCTATCTTGCACCACCGGTTCGGGAAAGGCGACCTGCGCCACGGTCGGGGCCGCAAGCGCGACCCATCCGCCCAAGCGACATCGAGGCGACGGGGTGGCGCGTGCCCTGCCGTACCACCAGTTTGGTGCGCAACTCGGCGCGCGGCGAATCGATCACTTCGCCGCAGGCGAGGCACATGATCATCCGGGCTGCGAACCGGGCCCCGTTGTCACCACACGACCCACCCGGGCCGAGCCCTGGCGACCCCAGCCCGGCGACCAGGTCGGCCCACACCTGCTCGACGGTTTCAAGCAGGCAGTCCGACTCGCCGGGCCCTACAGTGCCGCCACCCAGCAAACGCGGGTTTGCCCGCACTCGGGTATCCGTTGCAGCACCGAACTGTTGCCGGCTGAACTACCAGCGGCCGACCCCCCACGGTCACGCCTGCCGAACCTGATCGCCCACGGGTGTTTCCGGGGGGTTTTGGGCGGTTTTCGGGGGACGATTCAAGTCCGCATAGATAAACATAAGGCCCTAACCAGCATTTCTGCTGGTCAGGGCCTTACCCCTGGAGCCGCCTGACGGAATCGAACCGTCGACCTACGCATTACGAGTGCGTCGCTCTAGCCGACTGAGCTAAGGCGGCAACGCCGGAAAGTGTACGACACCGACCGCCGGGCCGCCGCAGGGGTTTCGCTATCGGCACCCCCGGCCGACCTCCTCCGCCCGGACGGTCAACTGCCGGGCAGTGCCGCCCCGGGTCGATCCGGCTAGGCTGCCATCGATGACCGATCAACAGGATCGGCGGACCGGCGACCCGGCCTGGACGGGCGAGCCGGCCCCGACGGAGCCCCCGGCACCACCCCGGCCACGCAGTCTCGACCCCCGCGAACTGGGCTTCACCCCACAGCGACCGGTGCCGTGGCTGGCGCCCCTGCTCTTGATCAGCACCGGTCTGCGTACCCTGCTGGCGATGCTGTTCGGCGCGTACCTGGACAAGCGCGAGCTACAGAACTCGCTGCCCAGCGACGTGACCCGACAGGTGGGCCCGGGCGGTGACCTGTGGCTGGACTTCGTCGCCGACCTCGGCGACGGGTTCCACGCCACCTACTCGGTCGCCTACCTGCTGTCCCGGCCCGAACTGGAGGTCGACGGACACCGGCTGCCCCGGGGGCAGATGCTGCTGATGGGCGGCGACCAGGTCTATCCGACGGCCAGCGGCGAGGCGTACGAGAACCGGTGCAAGGGCCCGTACCAGGCCGCCCTGCCGCAGCCGCCGACCGATGGGCCGCCACCAGCCCTCTACGCGGTACCCGGCAACCACGACTGGTACGACGGCCTCACCGCGTTCCTGCGGCTCTTCGCCGCCTCCCGGGACTCCAACATCGGCGGCTGGCGTACCCCGCAGGCCCGCTCGTACTTCGTCGTGGAGTTGCCGGCGGACTGGTGGCTCTACGGGCTCGACGGGCAGTCCGGGGTCTACCTCGACGACCCGCAACTGCGCTACTTCGAGGACGCCGCCAAGCGACTCACCCCCGAGTCCCGGGTCATCATCGCGGTACCGGAGCCGTCCTGGGTGAAGGCCGCCGACCATCCCCAGGCGTACGACACGATCGACTACTTCGTCCGTACGGTGATCGCCCCGACCGGCGCGAAGGTCCGGCTGCTGATCTCCGGCGACATGCACCACTACGCCCGCTACTCCGGCCCGGACCGGGAACTGATCACCTGCGGGGGAGGCGGCGCCTACCTCTACCCCACCCACAAGCTGCGGGAGAGCATCGAGGTCCCGCCGAAGGACACGCTGGTCCGGCGGGCCAGCAACTCGGAGTCGTACGACCTGGCCGCCCGCTATCCGGAGCCCGGCCGATCCCGGCGGTACGGCTGGGGCATCTTCGGCCGGCTGCCGCTGCGCAATCCCGGCTTCGCCACCCTGCTCGGCGCGGTGCACACCCTGCTCCTGCTGGCGATGGTCGGAGTGGCCGCGCCCCGCACCGAGGCCGCCGCCCAGCGGCTGTTCAGCATCCCGCTGGCCATGATGCTGGTCGTCACGCTGCTCGGCGCGGTCTTCTTCGCCAAGCCGCCCAGCGCGAACGGCAAACGCCACGCCCGGCACTGGATCCTGGGCCTCTGTCACGGGTTCGCGCAGATCGGGCTGGCCGCCGGAGGCACCTGGATCTGGTTGCAGCTCTTCTTCCACGAATGGCCGTGGCCGCTGCCGGTGGTCGCGGCGGCGGTGGTCTACGGGCCGCTCGTCGGTCTCGTCGCCAGCCAACTGACCGCCAGCTACCTGCTGATCGCCGGCAGCTTCGGGGTCAACCTGAACGAACTCTTCGCCGGCCAGGGCATCGAGGACGCGAAGTGCTTCCTCCGGCTGCACATCGACGCCGACGGCACACTGACCGGATATCCGGTGGCGGTGGACCGGATCTGCCGCCGCTGGCGCACCGAGCCGGACGGCGCCCCGGACGCCGCCTGGCTGAGCCCGGAGCAGCCGCTGACGTTCCGCCTCGCCGAGCCCCCGTTCAGCATCCGCTGAGCGACTTCACGCCAGCGTGGTCATAGCCGACCGAGATCGCCACGCGAACGGCCCCGCCTCCAAATAGGCGGCGCGGACGGTCAGGCGTTCTTCGCCAGCGTGACGAACGCCTGCCACGCGGCCGGGCCAAACGTGAGAGTTCCGCCGTCGCGGTCCTTGGTGTCCCGGACCAGCACTCGGCCACGGAGATTGTCGGCTACCTCAACGCAGACACCGGTGCCGTTGCTGCGGGTGGACGTCCGCCAGCGGGGCTCACTTGTCTTCATCAAGCATCCTCAAGATCACGTCCCGTGACTGGACTACGGGGAGGGCGGGCCGGGGGGGTCAGCCGTGGGTCTTCGCCAGACTGACGAACGCCCGCCAGGCGGCCGGGCCGAAGGCTAGCGTTCCGCCGTCGCGGTCCTTGGTGTCCCGGACCAGCACCCGACCGGGGAGGTTGTCGGCCACCTCGACGCAGTTGCCAGATGACCCGTTGGACCGGGTACTTTTCCGCCAAACTGGTTCATTGCTCATTGATAATCCTCAACATCATGTCTCGGGTCTGGTCGGCGGTCAGCGCCAGCTCGTTCACTGCCTCCCAGACTAGTTCCAGCTCAAGCACGTCACCAGGAGTGGTTGCCACCCTCCCCTGTAACAGGTCATCAAGGTAGCCGACCCGCCGCCCGTCAGGCATCGCGGCAAGCGCGAGCGGTCCCCCCAGCCCGGCATGGATGCCAGCCGCGTCGGGCACAACCCGAATGCGGACGGTGGGCCGGTGGCTGACATCCACCAGGTGCCCAAGTTGAGCCTTGAGGATTTCGGGCGGCCCGCGGTGCAACGCGGATTCCTCAACCATCACAACCAACTCAACCGGCGGCCTGCGATCCAGTACGGTCGCCTGGCGGTTGCGACGGGTTGCAACTACCTCATCAAGCCGGCCGGTGTTGGATGGCACGGCGGCGAACACAAGCCGCATATATTCCTCGGTCTGGAGGAGGCCAGGAATCAGCGTCGGTTCCCACGCGCGCAGCAGAACCGCGCGACGCTCGTGTTCGACCCACGGGCGTAGCCACGGGCGGAGGTCTTCGTGGGCCACCTTTGCCAGATCTTGAATCTCGCGGCCGGTGCCGAATACCTCGTCAAGGCGCTGCGCTGTGCCTTCCTGCGGTATCAGCTTTCCTGACTCGAAGTACTGCACTGAGGACTACGAGACGCCGATTGCGGAGGCAAGCCTGTCTTGAGACAGCTCCCGCTGCGCACGCAGCTCTCGAATGCGGGCCGGGAGCGACGACGTTTGGTCATTCACGATTATCACCCCGGGTGGTCAACAGGTGGTGCCGTCATCATCAGGCGGTCATCCCGCTTATCTTCCGGTACCACAGGGTCGCGGTCCAGGGTGGAATGCAGACGAAGGAACTCGCCGTTGGCCTACGCCATGCCGGGGACGGAATGGCGGCGCCGTGTCCGCTCCAACCTTCGTTCGGGGGTGGGAACCGTTATGACCGTGGCGGTTCCCACCGCCCCTATCCCCGAGACTGAGAGGTGACCCAATGGGACCAGGAGGGCGACGACACCCCCTGCGACGACACCGACGAGACTGGCGACGACTCTGGCGATACTGCCGATGCGGGTTCCGCTGGGTTTGCCCGGACTCGGCCGATCGCGTGCCGATGCCGTTCGGGCCGTACGTCCGGCCGATGACCGAGACGGAGTACCAGGAGGGCATGCGTGCGTCATCGCCCGTGCCCGAGGTCGTGCGCCTGGACCCGATCGTCCCGCCGCCAGCGGCCACGCGCTGGGCGCGGGAGGGTGGGAACGGCAGGGATCCGCTGTCCGGGCGGCACCAGATCGACCGGGCTGGCGCGTTGACGCGAGCCCAGACCAACCGGGGTCGCTACGGAAAACCGGCACCCCAAGACGCCAAGCGAGCCGGTCGGGTGTAGCCGTGATCGGGCCTCAGGAACGCTGGTACCGACAGGCCCGGCGGCTCGCCCGGAGGCGCCACCCGACCGGCAGGCACACTCCGACGCGGTCGTACGCCTGCGAGACCTGCCAGGATCCCTGGCCCTGCGCGCCAGCCCGCTTGGCCCTCCTGGTCGGCTTCAAGGGCAACCGGGTCGGGCTGATGATGTACCTCGCCGGACACCTCACCCGCGCACTACAGGCGCTGCCCGACACGCATCCTGCGCTGATCGCCGGTCAACTCCTCTACTGGGTACCCCGGCGCCGCCAATGACCTGCCTCATCACCCGACTGGCCCGCCTCGGCGTCCGCCTGCGCTTCCCCTTCGCAGCGGCCCCGGGGCGGGCCGCTGTCTACGCGCAGTCGTCTGTCTGCGCTCAGCCGTCGCGGGGGCGCGAGTCGGGCCCCTTCGTGCCCTGTCAGGGCCGTGACAAGGCCTCAGCATCCACGGCCGGTACGGTCAACCCGATCACTCGCAAGGAGTACCAGAGCGACCAGTACAAGCCCCGAACTGTCCGACACTCCAACGCGGTGCTGCGCGCCTTCTATGAATATTGGACCAAGGAAGGGCAAGGTCCGCTGCGCAATCCGGTCCCTCGTGACCGGCGCGGGAGCAGGCCGAACGCGCACCACAACCCCCTCGAACCGTTCCGGCCGGAGGGGCGGCTGCGCTACAACCCCAAGGTCCCCAAGACGGTGGACCTGGGCCTTCCAGTAATCCGCGGCCGATGAGCCGCCCTTGCTCAGCCGGACGCCGGACCGTTTGGCACCTCACTGCGGAGGTGGCTTCCCTTGAACCGTCAGTTGATCGATCTATCAAGACCAGTACGTTGCCGGAAGGGCTGGTCCAGCGGTGAGGTGATCACTATGACGCAGCGGCTGTCGCTGCGATGGCCGCACACATGCGGTCCGGACGGTCCGGAATCTGTTTCCTCAAGCGCTGAACCTCGGTGAAACCGGCTTTTGCCAGGCGGGCGGAGAACGTATCTACGGGCCAGCGGTATGCCGTGTGAACCTTGTGGTCGAACGCGGCTACGCCGTCGGCACTGTCGAAGAAGCCGATCACCAGCTTCCCGGAGGGAGCTAACATCCGGCGGAACTCGGTAAGTACACCGTCCAGCTCTGGCGGCGGCAGGTGGATGGTCGAATACCAGGAGAGGATGCCCGCCACCGAGTGGTCGGGAAGGTTCAGGTCGGTCATCGATCCGAGTCTGAACTCCGGCCCCGGAAAGTTCGTCTGCGCATGGTCGATGAACTCAGGGACCAGGTCCACGCCGGTCACGTCGGCGCCGAACGAATGCAGGTAGGCGCTCCAGTGCCCGGGGCCGCACCCGAGATCGAGCACCCTACCGTCCAAGCCGACCAGGTGGTCCCGGACGAGGGCCGCGTCGTCCACGTCAGCCTGCGAGTCACCCTTGAACAAGGCGATGTACTGCTCAGACATGTATGAGTAGGCGTCACGGACCGACTGGTTCACCACGGCGAGACTCTAGCGTCAGGCGTCTGGTCCCCAGGCACCCCCCCGGCGAGCGGAACATCAGCACTGACAAAGCCTAGAACCCGAACCGCGAGCAATAACTCTCCGTCATCCCGGGTCCCATCAATCGATGATCTTAGTGGTTCGGAAAAGATCGCGCTGCACCTTGCGCCCGGTGCCCTGATCGTCGCCGCCTACCTGCTCCTCGCCGAGCCGTTCGTCAAAGCGATCAACTACCCGATCTTCCTCGCCTGGGCGATCGCCCTGGTCATCGTGCTCGCACCGCTCCTGTTCGGCCTGTTGTGGTTGGGCCGCAGACGCACCGGCCGCTACACGCTGCGCACAGTGACGCACTACCGGGACAAGCCCATAGGACGCGGGAAGATTGTCGCCACCATCGCCGGCCTCATCGTGTGGATGACGGTAGTGTCGCTCGCGCTCGTCCCACTGGACAACCTCGTCTTCGACAACTTCTTCACCTGGATCCCCTTCGAAGGCGCAGGCGGCAGCGCCACCACCTACATCGACGGGTATTCACACTCCCAACTGGTCGTCACGATGCTGATCTGCCTGCCGCTGACCGGCTTCACCCTCCCCCTCATCGAGGAGTACTACTTCCGCGGATTCCTGCTCCCCCGCATCTCCCACCTGCGCTGGGGAGCACCCGTGCTCTACACGGTTCTGTTCTCGGTCTACCACTTCTGGGCGCCATGGACCGTCCTGTCGAAGATAATCTTCATGCTCCCGGGAGTCTGGCTCGTCTGGCGCAAGCACGACATCCGGATCTCGATCGGTATGCACCCCGGCAGCTGCCTGCTCATGGCCACGATCGGCACCATCGCCATCATCCTGGGCGTCACGCCGTAACACCTACACGACCGAGAGCCACGGGATCTTCATGTCCCGGGTCCACTTCTGATCACACGGCATACCGGTCCACATACGCCTTGCGGCTTCCGCACACTGACGCCTTCGGGCAGAGGTTACGGAAGCCGTCGGCGTTGCGCCGATGTTCGCACCTTATTGCAGTCCTAGCGGCCCTCGTACGCCTGGCGGGATCCGCAGACGTCGGAGAGCGAGCACCGGTTGACGGTCCCGTCGGAGATCTGACGGACGGTCACCGTCTCACTCGGGACGTGCCGGGACACGACTTTCGCCAGGCCATCCGGTGTCTCAACCCGCTGGCCAGGGTTTGGGTAATTGCCGCTGTTGGCGTAGAGCGGATGTTCATATTTGAGGCAGCACATCAGCCGGCCGCAGGCGCCGGAGATGCGCAGCGGGTTCAGCGGCAGATCCTGGTCCTTCGCCATCCGGATCGTCACCGGCTCGAAGTCGTTCAGGAAGGTGGCGCAGCAGAGGTCACGGCCGCAGGAGCCGATGCCGCCCTGAACCCTGGCCGAGTCCCGGGCGGAGAGCTGACGCAGCTCGACCCGGCAGTGCAGGGTGGCGCCCAGGTCGCGGACCAGGGACCGGAAGTCGACCCGGTGCGGCGCGGTGAAGTAGATGGTGGTCCGCGACCCGTTCGTGCTGCCCGGGGTGGGATCCAGCACGTGGTCGACGGCGACCACCTTCATCGGCAGCCCGTGCTCCCGGATCAGCCGCTTCGCGGCCACCTTCGCCTCCGCCTTGCGCTTACGGAGCGTCTCGTCCCGGCGCAGATCCTCCGGGCCGGCCAGCCCCGCCAGTCGGGGGAAGCCGTCGGTCTCCTCGGTCACCCACTGTGCGGCCCAGACGCACTCGGCCACCTCGGTACCGTCGTCGGTGGGCACCAGCACCCGGTCACCGACGGCCGGCCGCAACTCCCCCGGATCAAGGTAGTAGAGGCGGCCGTAACGGTTGAAACTTACCGCGCACAGCATGCCCATGCGATCACCCTACGACGGAACCGACCACACACCGAACCTCGCCGACATGATCGCAGGTCAGAGGGCTATCCGGCCACCGTCCGGCCGGACCGCCGGACCGTCGGGCGGCCGGTACGCGACCTCGTCCAGGTCCGGCGCCCACCGTCCCGGCAACGCCTCCGCCCGGTCGTACGCCTCGGCGACCGTGGCCAGCACCCGGGCCCCGATCTCGGCGGCGGCCAGCTCGACCGGGGCGCCACCACCGGTACGCGCCGTCACCACGGTCACGGCTTCCGCCGAGCCGAGCACGTCACCGAGGGTACGGGCCAGTGCGCTCCTGGTCCGGGCGATCCAGTCGGCGACCTCGTCGGCGTACGCGGCCGTGGCGTCGAGCCGTCCGGTCAGGCTCTCCGCCCCGTCGACCAGGTACGCCCGGAGCGCGTCACGGTGCGCGGCGAACGTCTCCGCCGCCGGGCCCTGCCACGAGCCGCCGTCGGCCAGCGCCGCCCCCACCTCGTCGTACGTCCCGAGATGGGTCCGGGTGGCGGCACCCGTGGCGGCCAGTGGAGCCGACCGCAGGGCGAGCACCGCGTGCACGGCGTCCCCGGGCAGGACCCGGAGCTGGCGGAGCAGGGGCCAGAGTCGGTGTCCATCGGGTGCACCGGCGGCGACGAGGATTCCGTCGACCCGCCCGAGCAGGTCGGCGGCCGGATCGGCGAGCTGGTCGAGGAGGTCCATCACGCCTCCCTCGAGTGCCGGTGGTGGGCCGCGTCGTCGGTGTCCGCGTACTCCTGGGCGGCGACCCGCAGCGCGGCGGCGGTGTCGGTCAGCCGCTCGGCGGTGGCCGTCAGCTCCCGGGCCCGGTTGTCGAGTGCGGTCAGCCACTGCCGGTGCAGAGCCCGGCCGATCTCGCCCAGCCGACCCGGCCCGTCGGCGTGGAAGGCGCTCTCCCCCGGCCCGGAGTACGGCAGTCGGCGGGCGAGGTCGGCGAGGTTCCCGCCCGCGCTGTCGAGCCGACCGGCGAGGTCACGAAGGCCGTCCACTCAGGCCTCCGAGAGCCGGCGGTACTCGCCGAACGTCTCGACGTGCAGCTTCTCCCGGGCCCACTTCGCGGCATCGTCCGCCGCCGTGATGGCGGCCCGGACCGATCTGGCCACGTCCGGCCCACTGCGCAGGTGCAGCGGACCCAGGAAACGTACGTCGCTGACCGCACCGTCGGCGGTCACGACCAGCTCCACCAGCCCGTCCGGCGAACGTACGGTGACCTCGACCCGCCGGATTGCCTCGTCGAACTGGGCCTGCAACGCCTCGATCCGCCGGTACCGTTCGATCGCCTCCTCGACCCAGGCCTGGTCGATCTCCCGCGCCATCGGCAGGTCCTCCCGTTTAGCCCGATGCCCGTCGGCTACCACCCTCGCCGGGCGGGCCGGGCAGCGATCAGCTCACCCAATGTGCCAGCCTCGCTGCGCTACGGCACCGAACCGTACCGGCCGACCCATCCGAAGGGAACCCTTCGCCCCAAGATCTCCCTAATGATGCTGGGCGAGGGTCCAACCATCGATGAATGGCCCTGCTCGGCCGCTGGTGACGCGCGACGGCTCGGCCGCCGGTGACGCGCGGACGGATCGGCAGCCGTTGGTGGCGTGCGGGGGCTCAGCCGCGCCAGAGGGCCAGCATCATCGCCTCGACGGCGATCCGTGGCTTCACGTTGGTCTCGATGGCCGCCCGGCAGCCCAGCACCGCCTCCAGCCGCCGCAGGGTGCCCTCCGCCGTCCACTTTCCGGCTGCGGAGGCGGCCGTCGCGGCGACGTCGGTGTGCACCGGTGCGACCGGGGCCCGCATCGAGAGGGTCAGCACGTCCCGGTAGAAGCCGGCCAGATCCACCAGCGCCCGGTCCAGCGCGTCCCGCTGGGCCCGGGTGGCCCGGGACTTCTGCCGGCGTTCGAGGTCCTTGAGCTGTCCGGCGGAGCCCCGGATCGCCCCCGCCGCGCCGCGCCCGGTCCCACCCGCGCCGAGCGCGGTCTCCAGCGCGGCCCGCTCGGCGGCGTCCGACTCCACGACGGCCGACGCCGCCTCGGCCTCGGCCGCGTCGATCAGCGCGGAGGCGGCGTCGAAGCAGGCACCGATGCCGGAGAGCCGGCGGGGCAGGGCCAGCACCGCCTCCCGGCGCTTGCGGGCGTCCGGGTCCCGGGCCAGCCGGCGGGCCCGCCCGACGTGTCCCTGAGCCGCGGCGGCGGCCCAGGCCGCCACGTCCGGCGCGACGCCGTCACGATCCCGGAGTACGGCCGCGACCGCGTCAGCCGGCGGCTGCCGCAGCGCCACCACCCGACACCGGGACCGGATCGTCACCGAGATGTCGTCCGGATGGGTCGACGGGGTACAGAGCAGGAAGACGGTACGCGGTGGCGGCTCCTCGACCGCCTTGAGCAGCGCGTTGCCGGCGGCCTCGGTGAGCCGGTCGGCATCCTCGATCACCAGTACCTGCCAACGGCCCCCGCTCGGGGTGCTCGCCGCCCGCAGCACCAGGGCCCGCATCTCGCCGACCCCGATCGAGAGCCCCTCCGGAACCACGAACCGCACGTCGGCGTTGGTACCCGCGAGGGTGGTGTGGCAGCCGGCGCACTCGCCGCAGCCGGTACCCCGGACGCATTGCAGGGCCGCCGCGAACGCCCGCGCCGCGACGGACCGACCGGAGCCGGGCGGCCCGGTGAAGATCCAGGCGTGCGTCATCGCGCTTCCGTTGGACGCGCCCGGCTCGCCCCCGCCCGCCGGGTCCAGTTCCCCGGCCGACTCCCCGGCCAACTCCGCGTCCAGCTCTTCGGCCAGTTCCGCGTCCAGTTCCGCGTCCAGTTCCTCGGCGAACTCCTCGTCCAGTTCCCCGTCCGCTGGACGCGTCTGGGCCGGCGCGGTGGCTCGGAGCATCTCCTCGACCGCGGCGGCCCGGATCGCCTCGGCGGCAGTGGCGGCCCGACGGAGGACGTCGACCGCCTCGGGCTGCCCCACCAGTTCGGCGAAGACCTCCGGCATCAGGGGTGCCGTTCGAGCTCGACGCCGCCCGCGCTACCACCCGTCCGCTCCCGGCCGGAGGCGCCATCGACGCTGTCTCCCGGTGCCCGACCGGGCCGGCCCACCAGCCGGGCCTGGGACGTCGGATCGTCGCCGTCGGAACCGGACCGGTCCCCGCCGCCCGGGGCAGGCTGGTCGTGGTGCACCCGACCGGCCTCGGCCGACCTCTCGACCTCGGCCGACCTCGCGGCCCCGGTCGACAGGTCCACGTCGTCGCGCAGTTCCGCCTCGGACAGCTTCGGCTGGGTCGAGGTGTCCGGCGGCCTCGCCGGCTCCGGATGGACGGTCGTCTCCGGATCGGCGAGCATGCCGGTCACCCGGTCGGCCACCGCCGCGGCGATCTCGTCGGCCGGGCGGGAGGCGTCGAGCACCAGATAGCGCTTGGGGTCGGCCGCCGCGAGGTCGAGGAAGGCGTCCCTGACCCGGTCGTGGAAGCTGATCGACTCCGCTTCCAGCCGGTCCGGGTCACCGCCCCGGGAGCCGACCCGGGCCAGCCCGGTCCGGGGCTCGACGTCGAGCAGTACGACCAGATCGGGCTTGAGCCCGCCGGTGGCCCAGGACGACAGCCAGGAGATCTCCTCCACCGGAAGGGTCCGGCCGGCTCCCTGGTAGGCGAGGGACGAGTCGACGTACCGGTCGCTGATCACCACCGCCCCGCGGGCGAGCGCGGGTCGGACGACGGTGGCGACGTGGTGCGCCCGGTCGGCCGCGTACAGCAGCGCTTCCGCCCGAGGGGCCAGCGAGTCCGGCCCGGTCTCCCGGCCGAGCACCAGTCCACGGATCTGCTCGCCCACCCCGGTGGCGCCCGGCTCCCGGGTCGTCAGTACCTCACGCCGGTGCTGCCGGAGGGCCTCGGCCAGCCTGCCGACCTGGGTCGACTTGCCGGCTCCCTCACCGCCCTCGAACACCACGAAGGCGCCGGACGAGGCGAACGGCTCGGCCGGGAAGAGCGGACGGCCCCGGATCGATCCCCAGAGATCGGGAAGTACCGGTACGCCCGGCTTGTCGTCCATCTGGCGGAACGCCTTGATCCCGGTGAAGATCCCGGCGGCACCCGCCACCAGCAGCAGCAACCGGGTGGACGAGACCGAGATGCCCAAGTCGGCGATTCGCAGTTGCCAGGAGCCGCCGACGCCGACCAGCAGGCTGCTCACCGAGATGGCCAGGATCAGCACCAGTCGGGTACCGGTCTGCACGACGGCGAAGACCCGGCCGCGCATCTCGTCGGGGATCTCCCCGCCCAGCAGGGTCGTACCGGCCAGGAAGGCCATCCCGGCACCGGCACCGACCAGCACCGCGCCGAGGATCGCCATGGAGAGGTGGATGGAGCCGGCCAGCACCAGCACGGAGGCGCTGGCCAGCACGATGCTCATGCCGAACCAGCGGCGCCGGGACATCTCCCGGACGATCATCGGCCCCAGCCCGATGCCGAGCGACAGGCCGAGGAAGATCGAGCCGAAGAGCAGGTAGAACGCCGCCTCACCGGCGGCCAGCGACTTGGTGAAGAAGTTCGCCGTACCGATCACCACGCCGCCACCGGCGAACGCGCCGAAGATGCCCAGCACCAGGCCCCGGACCAGCGGGGTCTTGCCGATGAACCGCCAGCCGTCGACGAACTGCCGCAGCATGCTCTGCTCGACCCGTTCGGCCTGCCCGGCGGCCTGTTCGACGCTCTCCCGACGCCCGCGCCGGCCGCTGATCTCCCGGATTCCGAAGAAGACCACCAGGGCGGTGGCGAGCCGGCTCAGTGAGTTGAAGTAGAGCGCCAACTGGGTCGGATCGGCCAGTCCCTGCGGTGGACCGCCGGACGCGGCGCGCACGCTGCGGTCCAGCACCGCGGCGCCGACCGCGGCCAGCACCGGGGTGAGTCCGTAGGTGGTGATCAACGTGAGCTGGTTGGCCACCTCCAGCCGGCTCCGCGGAATCAGGTTCGGAACCGCGGCCTCCTTGGCCGGGATCCAGATCAGCGTGACCGCCTCGATCAGGAAGGTGGCGACCGCCGCCCAGCCGACGACCAGCCCGCCGCCGATGTCCAGCAGGGCGGCGAGCGGGATCGAGGCGAAGAGTACGAACCGCAGCAGGTCACAGATGACCATGGTGATCCGCCGGTCGAACCGGTCGGCCAGTACTCCGGCGACCGGGCCGAGCACCAGGGCCGGAAGCAACCGGACCGCGATCACGCCGCCGAAGGCGAGACCCTTCGCGGTGTCGCCGGTGACCTGGCTGGAGGCGAAGACCGAGGTGGCCAGCAGGCCGAGCCAGTCACCGAACGAGGCGGCCCCGAGCACCAGCCAGAGTCGGCGGAACGGACGGATCCGCAGGACCGACCGCAGGGCCTGGTATCCGGTCCGGTCGACCGGACTCGTCGCGGGCGCGGGCGTGGACGTACCGGACGGTGGCGCTCCGCGCCCCGTGCCACTGTCTTTTTCGTCGATGGCCGTACCCCTCCGCACGCCGCCCGTCACCGGGCTCCCCCCGAGCACTCTAATCGCGGTGACGATCCACCCCGACCCCGACATTCCCCGGAGCCGGAGCCCGGGGGCGGTGTCGAGGGTACGGCGACACGAATACGCGAGATGGTTTCGCATTATCGCCGTGAGGGTTAGCGTGCTCGAATGGCCACCGAACGCGATACCCTGCGCAGACGCCTCGACCGGGCGACCGCGCACCTCGAACCGCCCATCGCCGTGGTGGACCTCGACGCCTTCGACGCCAACGCCGGCGCGCTCATCACCCAGGCCGCCGGCAAGCCGGTCCGGATCGCCAGCAAGTCATTGCGCTGCCGAGCCCTGCTCGGCCGGGCGCTGGCCGAACCCGGCTGGCGCGGGGTGATGACGTACACCCTGGCCGAGGCGATCTGGCTGGTCCGGACCGGTGTCACCGACGACGCGCTGGTCGGCTACCCCACCGCCGAACGGCACGCGCTGGCCGAACTGGCCGCCGACGCGGGCCTGGCCGCCGCGATCTGCCTGATGGTGGACAGCACGGCCCAACTCGACCTGATCGACACGGTGGCCGCTGCCGGTCGACGGGCGGAGATCCGAACCTGCCTCGACCTCGACGCCTCCTGGCGACCGATGGCCGGTGCCTTCGGCGGTCGGCTGCACGTCGGGACGCGCCGGTCACCGGTGCACTCGGCCGGCGCGGCGGGTGCGCTGGCCGCCGCGATCGGGCAGCGGCCGGGCTTCCGGCTGGTTGGCCTGATGTCGTACGAGGCCCAGATCGCCGGGCTCGGTGACGCACCACCCCGACAGGCGGTACGCGGCGCCACCATCCGGCTGCTGCAACGGCACTCGTACCGGGAACTGGTGCACCGGCGCGCGGCGGCGGTCGCGGCGGTACGCGAGCACGCCGACCTGGAGTTCGTCAACGGCGGCGGCACCGGCAGCGTGGCCCTGACCGCGGCCGACCCGGCGGTGACCGAGATCACTGCCGGATCGGGGCTGTACGGGCCGGCGCTGTTCGACGCCTACCGCACCTGGCGTCCGAGGCCGGCGGCGTTCTTCGCGCTGCCCGTGGTGCGCCGGCCCACCGCCAGGATGGCGACCCTGCTCGGCGGCGGTTGGGTCGCCTCCGGACCGGCGGACCCGGCCCGGCTGCCCACCCCCTGGCTGCCCTCCGGCCTGCGACTGACCGGTACGGAGGGCGCGGGCGAGGTGCAGACCCCGGTGACCGGAGTCGCGGCGGAGTCGTTGCGGGTCGGCGACCGGGTCTGGTTCCGGCACGCCAAGGCCGGCGAACTGGCGGAACACGTCGGCGAACTGCACCTGGTCGGAGCGGACCGGGTGGAAGGCACGGTGCCCACCTACCGCGGCGAAGGCCGCGCCTTTCTGTAAGGAAGGGCCCCTTCCTATCGCTTTCGGTAGAAGAAGGGGCCCTTCCTAACACCTCACCCGGGCCGGAGCTAGCCGGCCGAGGGTGCGGCGTCGACGTGTCGGTGCAGGTATTCGCGGATCAGCGCCGTCGCCTCGGTCAGCACCTTCTCGTCGCCCTCCGGATCTCGCCGGAACGCCAGTTTGATCAGCGCGTCGGCGGCCTCCACGGCGATCTCCAGCGCGAACCGCAACCGGGGCGCGTCGGCGGTGCCGAACTGCTCGACGAGTACCCGGGCCAGCTGTTCGGCGATGACCCCGTTGTTGTCCCGGTCCTCGTCGAGCAGGTGGACGTCGACCACATCGCCGAAGTGCAGGGTACGGAAGCCGGGAACCCGGCGGTGCATGGTGATGTACTCGTCGATCGCGGCGTCGACGCCGTCCCACCAGTAGGTCAGGTCGCCCCGGGAGAACCGGTCGCCCAGCCGTTCCAGGTACGCCTCCATGTTGCGCAGAGTCAGTGCCTGCACGATCGCTCGCTTGTCGGGAAAGAACTGGTAGACCGACCCGATGGCAACGCCCGCGCGCTCGGCGAGCAGGGTGGTGGTCAGTCCTTCGTAGCCGACCTCGTCGACTATCTCGGCGCACGCGTCGAGCATGCGCTGGACCCGAGCGACGCTGCGGCCCTGCACCGGGACGCGGCGCAATGGACCGGATGTGGCGGTTGACGTGGACACTCGTCGCCACTCCCTTTCGACGGGATGAAGGTTACTAGGCGTCGCGGATTTCGAAACGCTACCCGTACTAACGAGCCGGGTGGATATGCGGTATTTACTCGCCGTGACGATCCTGATTTACTCGCCCTGGCACACCGTGACGTGAGGGTGATTCACGTTTATCCATCGGTGGCCTGGCCGTTCCAGGGAGGGTCAGATGAACGGGCGTACCGCACCACCCGATGTCACCTCCTGGTCGAACTGGGCCGGCAACCAACGCACCGACGCCACCGCACTCCGTCCGGCGGACCCGGACGAGGTCGCCGGGGCGGTCCGGGCCGCCCGAGCCGCCGGTCGACGGATCAAGCCGGTCGGCAGCGGCCACTCCTTCACCGCCATCGCCCGCGCCGACGACCAGTGGATGGACCTCGGCGCGCTGGCCGGACCGGTACGCGTCGATGCCGACCGCCGACTGGTCACCGTACCCGCCGGGATGTCCCTGCGATCACTCAACGAGTTACTCGCCAGTCACCGGTTGGCGCTGGCCAACCTCGGCGACATCGACGCGCAGACGGTCGCCGGTGCGATCTCCACCGGTACCCACGGCACCGGCGCCGGCTACGGCTGCCTCTCCACCTTCGTCGCCGGGTTGACCCTGGTGACCGGGACCGGGGAACTGATCACCTGCTCCGCGCAGGAGCACCCGGAGGTCTTCGCCGCCGCCCGGGTCGGGCTCGGCGCGCTCGGCGTCCTGGTCGAGGTGACCCTGCGCTGCGTGGACGCCTTCGTGCTGCGCGCGGACGAGCGCCCGGCGCCGCTGGCCGAGGTCCTCGCCGAACTGCCGGACCTGGTCGGCGGGAACGACCACTTCGAGTTCTACTGGTTCCCGTACACCGACCGGGCGCAGGTGAAGATCAATAACCGGGTACCCGCCGACGACCGGCCACTGCCCCGGTTCCGCAGCTGGCTCGACGACGACTTCCTCGCCAACTCCGTCTTCGCCGGTGCCTGCCGGCTCGGCCGGGCCGCCCCGGCACTGGTCCCGACCATCCACGCCGTCTCGGCCCGCGCGCTCACCGCGCGGAGCTACACCGCGAGGTCCGACCGGGTCTTCTGCACGCCGCGCCGGGTCCGGTTCGAGGAGATGGAGTACGGCCTGCCCCGCGCCGCCCTGCCGGAGGCGCTCGCCGGGCTGCGTCGGGTGATCGAGGAACTGCCGTTCCGGGTGCTCTTCCCGGTCGAGGTCAGGTTCACCGCGCCGGACGACATCTGGCTCTCGCACGGCTACCAGCGCGAGTCGGCGTACGTCGCCATCCACCAGTACGCCGGGATGCCCGCCGAGCCGTACTTCCGGGCGTTCGAGCAGGTGGCGATGGGGCTGGCGGGTCGGCCGCATTGGGGCAAACTGCACTACCGGGACGCGGAGTCGCTGCGTCCGGTGTACCCCCGGTTCGCCGACTTCCTCGCGGTCCGGGACCGGCTCGACCCCGACCGGGTATTCGCCAACTCCTACACCGAACAGGTCCTCGGCGACTGACCGGAAGCGACGGAAAACCGCTCGAAGCGGCCGGGCGGTTGCCGTATACAGGCCCGGTGACCCCTTCCTCCGCCGCACGGATGCGGCCGTACTCGGACGCGGACCTGCCGCGCCTACAGGAGACCTTCGCGGCCTGGATCGCCGAGGCCGGGCGGTGCGGGTACGACCACGTCGGCGAACTGCCGCACCGGATCTACGAGAACCTCCGTGGTCGCCGACCGGTCGGTGAACTCGTCCAGATCTGGGAAACCGTCGACTCGGAGATCGTCGGTCTGGCGATCAACCTGCGCTTCGGGGCCTCGTTCGACGTCTTCACCGCGCCCGCGCTGCGCGGCACCGACGCCGAACGGGAGATGCTCCGGGTGGCGTACCGGACGACGGCCCGGTACATGGCCGGTGACGAGCCCGGAGAGTACGTCCTGACCGACGTCTTCGATCGCGACGGAACGCGGATCCGCCTGCTCACCGACCTCGGCTTCGCGAAGTTCCGGACCTGGGACGAGGTGACCGTCCGGGATCTCGCCCAACCGGTCGCCGAAGCGGTGGTGCCCGACGGCTTCGTGCTGCGTACCGCCCGACTCGCCGATGCCGAGCAGCTCGCCGCCGCCCGCAACTCCGCGTTCGAGGCGGACTGGACCGGACCGACGTACCGGGCGGCGGTGATGACGAAGCCCGGGTACGAGCCGGAGCGGGAGATCGTCGCCGAATCCTCCGACGGCCGGATCGCGGCGTTCACCGTCTACTGGGTCGACGGGCGCAACCGGACCGGGCACTTCGAGCCGGTCGGCACACACCGGGACTTCCAGCGGCTCGGCCTGGCCAGCGCGGTGATGCGGGACGCGATGCGCCGGATGCGGGCGGCCGGGACGGCCACCGTCACGGTCAACTACAACGCCGACAACCTGCCGGCCCAGCGGTTGTACGCCTCGCTCGGCTTCACGAAGGAGTACGAGACGTACGGCTTCCGCCGCCATCGCCCCGGCCCAGCGGACGCCTGACCGGCCGGCGGCCAGGGCGGCGGTCACCGCTCGATCCGGCGCGGCCGGCAGACAGTCGCCCGAGTCGGCTCGCCCCGCCTCGGGTCGGTCAGCCGGTCAGCCAGCCAGTCAGTCGGTCGGCTCGGTGGAGGCCGTCGCCTTCTTCGGCGCCGCCTTCTTCGCCGCCGTCTTCTTCGCAGTCGTCTTCTTGGCCGCCGTCTTCTTGGCGGTCGCCCCGGTCTCACCGGCCGCCTTCGTGGCCTTCTTCGCCGGAGCCTTCTTCGCCGCCGCCCGCTTACGCGGTGCCGGACCCTTTGCCCGCTTCTCAGCGAGCATCTCCGACGCCTCCTCCAGGGTCAGCGCCTCGGGAGTCTGGGCGCGGCGCAGCGACGCGTTGGTCTCCCCGTCGGTGACGTACGGCCCGAACCGGCCGTCCTTGATCACCAGCGGCTTCTCGGTCAGCGGATCGGGGCCCATCTCCCGCAGCGGAGGCGCCGCCGCCCGGCGCTGCCGGTTCTTCGGTGCCGCCAGCAGGGCCAGCGCCTCGTCCAGCGTGACCGTGAAGAGTTGCTCCTCCGACTCCAGCGACCGGAAGTCGTCGCCCCGCTTCACGTACGGGCCGTAGCGGCCGTTGGCGGCCAGCACCTCGGCACCGTCCGGCCCGACCCCGACCATCCGGGGCAGGGTCAGCAGGCGCAGCGCCTCCGCCATCGACAACGACTCCGGCGACTGGGAGCGCAACAGTGACGCCTTGCGCTCGCCGCTGGAGACGTACGGGCCGAACCGGCCGGACTTGAGCACGATCGGCTCACCGGTCTCCGGGTGCTCGCCGAGCTTGCGTTCCCCGCCACCGCCGAGGAACAGCTCGTGCACCTTCTCCGGGGTCAGCTCGTCGGGCGCCACACCCTCCGGAATCGGGGCCCGGTCACCGGCGGCGCTGCCGTCGTCACCGGTACCCGCCTCGCCGGCACCGTTCTCGCCGGCATCCCGGGGCTGGCCGCTCGGCTCCGTACCTGGCAGGCCCCGTTGCAGGTACGGCCCGTAGCGGCCGACCCGGACCACGACGTCGCGCCCGTCCTCGTCCTGGAACAGCGGGATCGAGTTGACGCTGCGCGCGTCGATCTCGCTGAGGTTGTCGGTGACCATCTTCTTCAGGCCGCCGGACTTGGCGACCGACTCGTTACCGGCGGAGTCGCTGCCGAAGTAGAAGGAGGTGAGGAAGTCCACCGCCGCGTGGTCACCACCGGCGATCTCGTCCAGCTCGTTCTCCATCGCGGCGGTGAAGTTGTAGTCCACCAGTCGCGGGTAGTGCCGTTCCAGCAGGCCGACCACGGCGAACGCGAGGAAGGACGGGATCAACGCCTGGCCACGCTTGGTGACGTACCCCCGGTCCTGGATCGTCTGCATGATCGAGGCGTACGTCGACGGGCGGCCGATGCCCAGCTCTTCCAGCGCCTTGACCAGCGACGCCTCGGTGTACCGGGACGGCGGCTGGGTGTGGTGCCCGGTCGCGGCGAGTTCGTCGGCGGTCAGCGGCTGGTCCTTGACCAGGTTCGGCAGCCGCCGCTCGGCGTCCTCTGCCTCGGCGTTCTCGTCGTCGGACGACTCCACGTACGCCCGCAGGAAGCCCGGCTCGGTGATCGTCTTGCCGGTCGCGCCGAAGTCGGCCTCCTCGCCGGAGGTGGAGACCGCCCGGATCCGCACCGAGACGCTGGAGCCGACGGCGTCGGTCATCTGGGAGGCGATGGTCCGCCGCCAGATCAGCTCGTAGAGCTTGAACTCCTCGCCGGAAAGCTCCTTCGCCACCTCGCCCGGGGTCCGGAAGTTGTCGCCCGCCGGCCGGATCGCCTCGTGCGCCTCCTGGGCGTTCTTGACCTTGCCGGTGTAGCGGCGTGGCTCCGGCGGCACGTTCCGCTCGCCGTACAGCTCGGCGATCTGCCGACGGGCGGCGCTGATGGCCGTCTCGGACAGGTTCACCGAGTCGGTACGCATATAGGTGATGTAGCCGTTCTCGTACAGCCGCTGTGCGGTACGCATCGTCTGCTGCGAGGAGAACCGCAGCTTGCGAGCCGCCTCCTGCTGGAGTGTGGAGGTGATGAACGGCGCGTACGGCCGGCGCCGGTAGGGCTTCTCGTCCACCCGGGTGACGGTGAACGGCCGCCCGTCGAGCCGGGCGGCCAGGCCCCGGGCGCCGTCGGCGTCGAGATGCGTCACCCCGGCACCGGGCTTCACCCGGCCGGTGGTCGGCTCGAAGTCCTTACCGGTGGCGATCCGGTCCCCGTTCAGCGCCACCAGGGTGGCGTGGAAGGTCCGGGGGCCCTCACCGCCCGCCCTTACCGCCAGGGTGGCCAGGATGTCCCAGTACTCCGCGCTGCGGAACGCCATCCGCTGCCGCTCGCGCTCGACCACGATCCGGGTGGCGACCGACTGGACCCGCCCGGCCGAGAGCCGGGGCATGACCTTCTTCCACAGCACGGGGGAAACCTCGTAGCCGTAGAGCCGGTCCAGGATCCGCCGGGCCTCCTGGGCGTCGACCAGGTCGCGGTCGATCTCGCGCGGGTTGGCCACCGCGGCCTGGATCGCCTGCCGGGTGATCTCGTGGAAGACCATCCGCCGGACCGGGACCTTCGGCTTCAGCGTCTCCACCAGGTGCCAGGCGATCGCCTCGCCCTCGCGGTCCTCGTCCGTGGCGAGGAAGACCTCGTCGACCTCCTTGGCCAGCCGGGTCAGCTTGGTGATCTGCTGCTTCCGGTCCGGCGAGACGACATAGAGCGCGGTGAAGCCGTTGTCGACGTCGACGCCGAGCCGGGCCCACGCCTCACCTTTGTATTTGGCGGGCACGTCGGCGGCGTTGCGGGGCAGGTCACGGACGTGACCCAGGCTGGCTTCGACGACGTACCCCGGGCCGAGATAGCCCGAGATCGTCTTGGCCTTCGCCGGTGACTCGACGATGACCAGACGGGTGCTCCTGGCGTTACTCGGCACGTCTCTCCTGACCTCACTCACGATATTCGCCCCTGCGGACCGCACTGTCCGCTCGGCTCAGCCGGCGGACCCCCGCCGGCCGGTGGCCGGACGTCCAACGTAACGCGCTGCCCGACTCCAGGGTTGCGCGGGCGGCGAAGAGTCCCGCTACGCTGCGGTGACGTCGGGTGCAACAACGCCGGGCGGGCGGTCATGCCGGACGGCGACACCGTACACCCACCGTCGATCGACGCGCGGCCAACCGGACAGATCCAGTCTCCCCCAGTACATCATCAATAGGATGATTCGTACAAATCCGACGACAGCTGTCCGGGATATGACACCGATCGATCCGATGACCGCCCGATCGACCCTCCCGGCCGGCCGTGATCACGCTACGCCACCGGGCCACTGCGCTGGCGGCGCGGCCGGTGGCCGGTCCCCCACCAGCTCCGCGAGTCGGGCCAGCCGGCGCCGCCCGGTGATCCGGTACCCGGGACCGCCGGCTCCCGGATCGAGCAGCACCCCGGGCAGACCGATCGCCGCCAACGCGGCACCGACCGCCTCCCAGCACCCCTCGTCGGCCGGGCCGAGCCGGAGCACGAACCCGAGCTGCTCGGCGCGACCCGCCGCGGCGGCCCAGAGCCGGAGCCGGGGACCGTTGAGGAAGAAGCCCGGCGGCGGGCGCTTCGCGGTTCCCCGCAGCCAACTCGCGCTCAGCGGCGCGAGCCGGGTCGTGTACGACGTACGCACCCCGTGCTGCTCCTCCACCCGACCGATCCAACTCGCGCTCAGGCCGCGTCGGGCCAGTTCCGCGACCAGGACGTGTACCCGCCAGGCGGCGTCGACGACGATCGAGACCCGGGCCGTGCCGCCCATCCGGACCACCTCCCCCGGCCCGGCGAGCAGTCCGGCGAGGTCGCCCGTGGCGGGGTCGTTGGCCTCGACCCCGAAGAGGGAGAGCTGCCGGACAGCCGGCCGGTCCAGCACATGGGTCACCCCGGACACGGCGGCGATGACCGGGCCCACCGATCCCGGATCCGGAACGGCGATCCCGGAGGTCGGCACGGCAGCCGGCACCGGGCTCGGCTCGGCAGTCGACGTGGAAATCGGCTCGGCCGTCGGCGCGGCGGACTCGACCGTCGATGCGGGAGTCGGCTCGGGAGTCGGCTCGGGGGTCGGCTCGGGGGTCGGCTCGGGGGTCGGCTCGGGGGTCGGCTCGGCCTGGGTCGCCAAGGTCGGCGGGGTGGCGAGCGGGACGGCGGAAGCGGGGATCAGTGCGGCCGGGTCGGTGGACTCGGCCGAGGTGGGCGGGGTGGGCGGCGTCAGCGACACTCCGGAACCTCGTCGAAGGCCCGCTTCAACTCCACCGAGTCCAACTCGCTGGTGTCGAGCGAACTGGACTCGTACTCCTGGTTCAGGGTGTCGACCGCGGTCTTGACCCCGTCGTAGAACACGCTGGCCTGCCCGGTACCGAGCCGCTCGATCGCCGTGCCGGCCTTGCCGTACGCGTCCCGGACGGCGGTCAGCGAGGCGAGGAAGCCCTGGGACACCGCCGCACCCTTCTCCGCGTCCGGTACGCCCGCCGCCGCCACCTTCTGTCTGGCGGTCTCGCTGGCCAGCTCCGCCCCGCGGAGCAACCGGACCAGGTTCTCCTTGGCCTGCGCCGGGCTGGTCTGCGCCGTCATCTGCTGCTGGGTGCTCCGGGTCAGCGTCCCGATCTCGGCCCGCCACGGGGCCAGCGCCGCGCAGACCGCGGCCGCCCAGGCCTGCGGGGACGGCCCCCCGGCACAGGCCCCTACGAGCAGGGCGATGGTGCACAGGACCGCCGTGAACCTTCCGGCGCCTGCCGCGCGGGGCGTACGCATGCGTTGCAGCGTACGGGTTCGAACCGACTTCACGAGAAGGGTAATTGGTCGGCCCTCTCCAGAACGGTCCCCTGACCAGCCAGAACGGCCGACGGTGGAGATCTGAGGAACGGTCACCTGGGAAGACGGATCCGGGCCCGACGCCGTAGACGTCGGGCCCGGATCCACTCCACACCGATCAGGCGTTGACGGTCTGCGGCTGCTGGTCCGAGCTGCCGCTGCCGGCACCACCCTGGTTCGGGTCGGAGTCCGACATCGCCACCGGCTTACGCTTGCTGAACACCACCGCCGCGACGATGATCAGGGCCGAGACGACCGCGATCCCGATCCGCAGCGGAGTGTTCTTGTCGTCGCCCACGCTCCAGGCCACCACGGCCGGCGCGATCAGCAGGGACACCAGGTTCATCACCTTGATCAACGGGTTGATCGCCGGGCCGGCGGTGTCCTTGAACGGGTCACCGACCGTGTCGCCGATCACCGTGGCCTCGTGCGCGGCCGAACCCTTGCCGCCGTACGCGCCGTCCTCGACGAGCTTCTTGGCGTTGTCCCAGGCACCGCCCGAGTTGGCCAGGAAGACCGCCATCAGCGTGCCGGTCCCGATGGCACCCGCCAGGTACGCGGCCAGCGCACCCGGGCCGAGCCCGAAGCCGACCGCGATCGGAGCCAGGATGGCGAGCAGACCCGGGGTCATCAGCTCGCGCTGGGCATCCCGGGTGCAGATGTCCACCACCTTGCCGTACTCCGGCCGCTGGGTGCCGTCCATGATCCCGGGCAGCTCGCGGAACTGCCGGCGTACCTCCATCACCACGGCACCGGCCGAGCGGGAGACCGCGTTGATGGCCAGACCGGAGAAGAGGAACACCACCGCGGCACCGATGATCAGGCCGACCAGGTTGCGCGGGTTGGCCACGTTCAGCGCGGCGAGGATCTCGTCGCCCACGTTCTGCACCCCGGCCGTGACGTACGACGCGTCGAGCGTGTCGATGTACGACCCGAACAGCGCGGTCGCCGCCAGTACCGCCGTGGCGATCGCGATGCCCTTGGTGATCGCCTTCGTGGTGTTGCCGACGGCATCCAGCTCGGTGAGCGTGCGCGCACCATGCTCGTCGATGTCGCCGGACATCTCGGCGATGCCCTGTGCGTTGTCGGAGATCGGCCCGAAGGTGTCCATCGCGACGATCACGCCAACGGTGGTGAGCAGGCCGGTACCGGCCAGCGCCACCGCGAACAACGACAGCGTGATGGAGCTGCCGCCGAGCAGGAACGCGCCGAACACCCCGGCGGCGATGAGCAGCGCGGAGTAGACCGCCGACTCCAGGCCGACGCTGATGCCGGCGAGGATCACGGTGGCCGCGCCGGTCTGCGAGGACTTGCCGATGTCCTGGACCGGCCGCCGGTTCGTCTCGGTGAAGTAGCCGGTCAGTGCCTGGATGGCGGCGGCCAGCACGATGCCGATCACCACCGCGCCGATCGCGATGATCCGCGGGTCCATCGGCTCGGCGTCGCCAGCGGCCAGGCCGAGGCTCTCCCGCCAGGTGTCCCCGAGCATCTCGGCCCAGGTGGCCGGCAGATAGACGAAGGACATCACCGCGACGAGAATCGCCGAGACCACGGCCGAGGCGTAGAACGCCCGGTTGATCGCGGTCAGGCCGGACCGGTCCGAGGCGCGCAGCCGGGTGATGAACACCCCGAGGATGGCGATGAGCACGCCGATGGTGGAGACGATCAGCGGGAAGACCAGCCCGTGCTCGCCGAAGGCCGCCCGGCCGAGGATCAGCGCGGCGACCAGGGTCACGGCGTACGACTCGAACAGGTCGGCCGCCATGCCGGCGCAGTCACCGACGTTGTCGCCCACGTTGTCCGCGATGGTCGCCGCGTTGCGCGGGTCGTCCTCCGGGATGCCCTGCTCGACCTTGCCGACCAGGTCGGCGCCGACGTCCGCGGCCTTGGTGAAGATGCCGCCGCCGACCCGCATGAACATCGCGAGCAGCGCGGCTCCGAAGCCGAAGCCCTCCAGTACGGTCGGCGCGTCGCCCTGGTAGATCAGGACGACCGCGGCCGCCCCGATCAGGCCGAGCCCGACCGTGAGGAAGCCGACCACGCCACCGGTACGGAAGGCGATCTGCATCGCCGCCTCCCTACCCCCCTGGCGTTCCCGGGCGGCCGCTGCCACCCGGAGGTTGGCCCGGGTGGCCAGTGCCATACCGGCTCCACCGATGAACGCGCTGAACACGGCGCCCACCACGAAGAAGCCCGAGCGGCCGATCTTCACCAGCGTCTCGCTGCCCTCGGTGTCGTGCACGGGCAGCAGGAACAGCAACACCACGGCGAGCACGACGAATATGCCGAGGGTTCTGAACTGGCGGAGCAGGTAGGCCGAGGCGCCCTCTTGGACGGCACCCGCGATCTCCTGCATTTTGTTGGTGCCCTTACCGGTCGCCAGTACGGCCTTGGTCAGGGCGGCGGCGAAGCCGAGCGCCACGAACGCAATGACCGCCGCCACGACGACGTATGACAGGTTCTGACCAGTAAGGGACAGCCCGCCACTGTCTGGGGCCGCTACTACGGACATCTATGTCCTCCTGTACCGAACACTCGCGCCCGGCCGGCGGACGAACCGGCCAGACGTCTCCACGCGTGGAGCGACAATTAGCAAGCGCGTCGCCGACCCATCGCCGGCGGAACCGACGGCGCTCACCGCCGGAGCAGGAGCGGGACCAGCACACTTGCTGATAACCCCGGGTACTCTAGCGGTCCGTCGTGTTGGAGGTCACACAGAGGACCCGCCCCGTCGCGATGATCTTCATCGCTGTGTTAGCGCCGCGGCTCTGGTATCACGCGAGATCGACTCGGCCGGCACCCCGCCGTCCACTCCACTGGCGACACGTGATCGCCTCACCAGGCGGTGGGTGGGCCGCTCACCAGGCGGCGGGTACGCGGCCCTGCCAGGAGGCGTGCGCGGCTGCCTGGCAGGCGGCGGGTGATCGGTTCGGCGGGCAGGCGGGTGCCCGGCTCGGCTGGCGAAGTTACCGGCCGAGCGGCCAGGCCATCCGTACCTCGGTGCCGACGCCCTCGTCCACCGGCCGCACCTGTAGGTCCTCGACGAAGCCGGCCAACAGGGCGAACCCGACGCCCACCGTCAGCGCCTCGTCGGTCAACGACTCGTCGGCCAGCTCGTCCGGCGGCAGCGCGGCCAGCCCCAACCCGGCCTCGATCGGCGCCCGGTCGATCACCCGGACCGTGTACGTCGGCCCGTCCGACATCTCGACCATGACCAGCTCGGTCAGCCCGTACTGGCGGTGCAGGGCGACCGCGCGGGCACAGGCCTCGCCGATCGCCAGCCGTACCTCGTCGAGCAGTTCCTCGGCGACGCCGGCACGCCGGGCGACCGCGACCCCCACCAGCCGGGCGGTACGGACGTGAACCGGTGCCGGGGTGAACGACAGTCTGACTCTCGACATCACGCCTCGACCGTCGACATCACTCGCCGGAACCGGACGGATCCGCGCTGATCGCGGCGTCGACCGTGGCGTAGATCGGGAAGACCTGGTCGAGGGCGGTGATCCGGAAGATCTTGAGCAGCGGCTCCTTGTCACAGATCAGTCCGAAGCTCCCGTTGACGGGACGCAGCCGCTTCAGCGCTCCCACCAGCACGCCCAACCCGGTCGAGTCGAGGAAATCCACCCGCCCCAGGTCCACGATGATCCGGCGGGCCCCGCCGTCGATCAGTTCGACGAGACGTTCGCGCAGTCGGGGGGCGGTGTAGACGTCCACCTCGCCGCCGACCTCCAACACCGTGTGCTCACCGATGGTGCGGGTCGTCAGCGACAGATCCATCAGTCCTCCTCTGACCGCCAGGAACGCTCCTGGGCATCTAACCATCGACCAGCGGGCCGCGCACCGACGGTGCACCCACCGCTACCCGGCTTTCCGACGCCCGTACGACAGTGCGAGAGTGCAGGGCGTGACGTCGCCGCCAACAGTATCGGCCGGTACCGGCGCCGATCGGCCCCGGGCGGCCGACGGTCCGGACCCGGACGAACTGTTGACCCGGCTGGCCGCCCGCAGCGCCCGCAATTCGGCCGGGGACCCGGTCACGCACGTCGAGCGGCTGCCCGCGCGTACCGGCGTGGTGGCACCATGGCCGGACTGGGTGCCGGCGAAACTGCGCGCGGCCCTCGCCGACCAGGGCGTGGTCGCGCCGTGGCGGCACCAGGCGGAAGCCGCCGAGCACGCGTACGCCGGCCGGCATGTGGTGATCGCCACCGGAACCGCGTCCGGAAAGTCGCTCGCCTACCAACTGCCCGCCCTGGCCACCCTGCTGACCGACCCCCGGGCCACCGCGCTCTACCTGGCGCCGACGAAGGCACTCGCCGCCGACCAGTTGCGGTCCGTGGCCGGCCTCGGCCTCGACGGGGTACGACCGGCGTGTTACGACGGCGACACCCCGCGCGCCGAACGGGACTGGATCCGGCAACACTCCCGGTTCGTGCTGACCAATCCGGACATGCTGCACCACGGCATCCTCCCCGGACACGCGAAGTGGTCCGGCTTCCTGCGCCGATTGGCGTTCGTGGTGGTCGACGAGTGCCACACCTACCGGGGAGTGTTCGGGTCACACGTGGCCCACGTGCTGCGCCGGTTGCGCCGCCAGACCGCGCGCTATCCCCGTACCCCGGGACAGCCGGCACCGGGCCCGACCGCGTCCCCGCTGCGCCTGCCCGCGCCGCGGCCCGGGTCCGGCCCGGCGCAGGGCCCGGTGTTCGTGCTGGCCTCCGCGACGTCCGGTGACCCGGCGACGGTGGCCGAGCGGCTGATCGGCCTGCCGGTCAGCGCGGTCACCGAGGACGCCTCGCCGCGCGGCGGGCTGACCTTCGCGCTCTGGGAGCCGCCGCTGCTCCCGCCGGCCTCGGGTTCGGAGCCGGCCGACCCCGGCACCGGCGTCGACCCGGACGCGGAGTTCAACGCCGCACCGGTACGCCGCTCGGCGTTGCGGGAGACCGCCGACCTGCTCAGCGACACGGTCGCGGCCGGGGTACGGACGTTGGCCTTCGTCCGATCCCGGCGTGGTGCGGAGGTGATCGCCACCACTGCCCGGCGGTCCCTCGACGAGGCGGTGCCGGGGCTGGGCAGCCGGGTCGCCGCCTACCGGGCGGGTTACCTTCGGGAGGAGCGCCGGGCGCTGGAGCAGGGACTGCTCGGCGGCGACCTGCTCGGGCTGGCCTCGACCAGCGCGCTGGAACTCGGCGTCGACCTGGTCGGCCTGGACGCGGTGCTGATCTGCGGCTATCCCGGCACCCGGGCCTCGCTCTGGCAGCAGGCGGGCCGGGCCGGGCGATCCGGCCGGGAGGCGCTCGCCATGCTGGTGGCCCGGGACGATCCACTGGACACCTACCTGGTGCACCATCCCGAGGCGCTGTTCGGCCGACCGGTCGAGGCCGCCGTACTCGACCCGGCCAACCCGTACGTGCTGGGGCCGCAACTGTGCTGCGCGGCGGCCGAGTCCCCGCTGACCGCCGCCGACCTGGAACTCTTCGGCGAGGGCGCCAAGGAGGCGGTGGAGGCGCTGGTGGCCGGGGGCGCGCTCCGGCGCCGCCCCACCGGCTGGTACTGGCGACACAGCGGGCGGCCCGAGGTGGACCTGCGAGGCACCGGCGGTGCGCCGCTGGACGTGGTCGAATCGTCGACCGGGCGGCTGCTCGGCACGGTCGATCCGGCGTCGTCCCACTTCCAGGTCCATCCCGGCGCGGTCTACCTGCACCAGGGCGTGTCGTACGTGGTGGACGACCTGAACCTCGACGACGGGTGCGCGCTGGTGCACGCGGAGGAGCCGGACTGGTCCACCCATCCCCGGGACGTCACCTCGCTCTCCGTCGTCTCGGTCCGGTCCTACCGGGACGCCGGGCCGGTCGGGCTGTTCCTCGGCGAGGTCGACGTGACCAGCCAGGTGGTGTCGTACCAGCGCCGACGGCTCGCCTCCGGCGAGGTGCTGGACACCCGACCGCTGGACCTGCCGGCCCGGGAACTGCGTACGGTCGCGGTCTGGTTCACCGTCTCGCCCCAGGCGCTGGCGGCGGCCGGAGTCGAGGTGGCCGACGTACCGGGTGCGCTGCACGCCGCCGAGCACGCCGCGATCGGGCTGCTGCCGCTGGTCGCCACCTGCGACCGCTGGGACATCGGCGGGCTGTCGACCGCCGCCCATCCGGACACCGAGGCGCCCACGGTCTTCGTCTACGACGGTCACCCGGGTGGTGCGGGGTTCGCCGAGCGGGCGTACCACGCGGCGGCGGCGTGGCTGGGCGCGACCCGGGACGCGATCGCCGAGTGCGGCTGCGAGACCGGCTGCCCGTCCTGCGTCCAGTCCCCGAAGTGCGGAAACGGCAACAACCCGCTGGCCAAGGCGGAGGCGGTCCGGGTCCTCGACGTGGTGCTGACGAACCTCGCGAAGGTCACCCCGACAGAGCCGCCCGGAAACTGATCGCGGATAGTCGGTATTCGCATGTATGGATCTGAGTAGATCCGGTTAAGTTAGTCTGGGAGCGCTTCCACGGATCCGCCTGAGGAGGACGTCGTGGCCGACACCATCGCCGAGACCGTCGAACTGCTGTACACCATCGACCAGGCACACCTCACGGTCGATCAGCAGATCGCTCTCTCCCAGGCGTACGCGGCACTGGCCCAGGCCGAACGCCTGGACCAGATCCACCAGATGTTGCACAGCATCCACCAGGTGCTCAACAGCTGGGTGGTGCGGCGGGCCACCGAGGGCGGCGTCCGCTGAACCGGCCGCGCTGAACCGGCTGCACCGAACCGGCTGCGTGGCCGAACCTCCGGTACCGAAGGTTCCGTTCCTCCGACACCGCCGCAGGTCACGCCGTCGATCGCGCGGGCCTGGCCGGGGCGCGGGGCGGCCGGCACCTACCGGTCCGGCACCTACCGGTCCGGCAGCCCGAGGCCGACGGACCGGTAGGACCCACCTGATCGTGGATGATGCGGATCAGCCGGATACGGAGAAGCTGTTAGTCACGAAGTCCCGGCCGCCGGCCGCCGAGGTGATCTCGTAACCAAGCTGGACGTCACCGATCGTGACGTCGCCGAACCAGCCACGACTGCGGATCCAGGTCGCGATCGCCCGGATGTCGACCGTGCCGGCGTTGGTGTTGCTGGTACGGATGAACGAGTAGACCTGGTTCGAGCCGTTCGAGCCCCGGTAGATGTCCCAGGAGTGGCCGCCGACCGACGCGGTGACCTGGAAACTGCCCAGCGGCCCGACCGGCCCGTACTTGTTCATCCACAGCATGATCTCGTGGGCGTGGTCGGACGACCAGACGTCGTACACGGTGGTGAAGGCGACTCCGCTGGTCGGCACGGTGACGTTGAAGCTGCTCGTGACCGGGCCGAGGGCACTGACCCGTCGCCCGATGTAACGGGTCGCGTTCGGGTACGACTTGATCCCGCCGGTGTTGGGATGGTTGGCCCAGACCCCCCAGTTGCTCGGCGAGTTGGCCCAGATGGTCTGCGAGCCGTAACCCGAGCCCCAGATGTTGTTGTACAGCGTGTAGCCGCCACTGGACCAGGTGCCCCAGCGGTCGCTGGAACTCCAGACGGCCGCCTGGGCGGGGACGGGTGCGGCGGTGACGGCGAGCAGCGCGGCGAGGGCGAGGGCGCCGACCGTCAGACGGGCGGTACGCAGCACGATGACCTCCTTGTCGACCCGGCGGTACGGATGCCGGGATAGCCGGAGCGGCCGGAGCGGGTTCGACGGTCGGGCGAGCGTGCCGGGTCGGCTGACCCGGGCGGGTCGACCCGTCGATCCACTTCGGCCGAGGCGGGGCAGAGGGCGCGCGCGACATGGCCTCATCCGAAAATTTAGTTTTGGTTCCAAACTAAGTCAATAGATGTACACCGATCACATTCGGGCGAAGCCGCGCCCAGTGCGATCGCATTGACATGCCCAAATGGCTGCTCATAGAGTGGGTTCCCCTCACCCTCCGTAACTTTCCGGCTCCGTCTCCCCATCTCCTCCCGTCTCCGTCTCCGAAGGCAGGTCGTCGCTGTGACCACGCCCGTCAGCACGACGGCGGCTCGCCGCCGGCCCGCCCTCCCGTACGCCGCGATCGTCATCCCCCTCGTGCTGGCCGTGACCACCGCCAGCGTGGTGCTGCCGGTGACCGCAACGGCGGCCGTACCCGACGGTCCCGCCGCCGTTGCGGCGGCGCCGCTGCTCGGTGACGACTTCGAGGACGGCGACGCGTCGGGCTGGTCCACCTCGGGCGGACAGTGGTCGGTGGGTTCCGACGACTCACGGGTGTACCGGCAGCGCGGCGGAAGCGGCAGCGCGAGCGCCCGAACCGGCGATCCGACCTGGACGGACTACACGGTCACCGCCCGGATCAAGCCGACGACCCTCCGGCCCGGCCGCTCGACGATCGGGGTGCTCGCCCGACTCCAGTCGAGCACCAGCTACTACTACCTGACGCTGCGGTCGGACAACCAACTCGAACTGAGCAAACTGGTCTCCGGCCGGGTCACCTCGCTCGCCACCGCCCCGGCCACGGTCACCCTCGGCACCTGGCACACGCTGCGGCTGGCCGTAACCGGCAACTCGCTCGTCGGCCAACTCGGCACGGTGTCGGTCAGCGCCACCGACGGTCAGTTCGGCGCGGGACGGATCGGGCTGGTCAGCACCTCCGCCGCCGGCTCGTTCGACGACGTACTGGTGGAGCCGCCCGCGCCGGCACCGGACCGGGAACGACCCAGCACGCCCGGCAGGCCGCAGGTCCTGGAGGTCGTACCGGGGGCGGTGACCATCACCTGGCCGGCGTCGACCGACAACGTCGGGGTGACGCAGTACTACGTCTACCAGGGTGACCAGTTCTACACGCAGTGGATCGCCCGGATCGTCCCGGACAACAGCCCACTGACGCTACCCATCGGCGCCACGGCTGCGAGCAGCCACTTCTCGGTCTCCGCCCGCGACGCGGCCGGCAACACCTCGACGATCTCGTCCCGGATGACCGTCTCGCAACCGCCGAGCTTCCCCCGCAGCGGCGACAACACCGTCCCGCCCACCGCACCGGGACCGCCCACGGTGCTCGGGGTGACCGCCGAGGGCTACCGCCTCGGCTGGGAGCCGGCAACGGACGACCTGGGCGTCGTCGAGTACCACGTCTACCACGTGTTCAACGTGGACGAGATCCGGGTGGAAGCCAAGGTCACCACCAACACCGCCGTCATCGTGCCGCGCGGCGGCTACGAAACGGTGCGGATCGTCGCGTACGACGCCTCGTGGAACTCCAGCAGCAGCGTCACGGTCCAACTTCCCCCACCACCGACCCCGTCCGCCCTGCCGCCAGGGCCGCCGGCCAGGTGAATTCCGCTCGCCCGCCGATCCGTCAGCCGGCTACGGTCACCCGGTGGTCACGTTGTCGCGGCGGTACCGCTACGTCGGTCCGGCCGAGATCCTGGCCGGGATAACCCCCGACGGCGCCGGTACGCCGATCGCCGCAGCACGTGACTTCGCCGGCTGGGTGTCGACCGTACCGGCGCCGGACCTGGCCGAGCCGTTCACCTACGTGGTCGACCTCGACGGCGTACTGCGGTTGGCGCCCCGGCGCAGTGAGCATGTCGCCTGCGCCGAGGGGCGGGACGTGCTCGGCGCCGGAGAGATCGCCTTCGTACGCCAGCCGCCGGAAGAGGCGAGCCTCGGCGGGCTCGACTGGAGGGTCGACGAGGTCAGCAACCAGTCCACCGGCTACTGCCCTGACCTGAACTCGTGGCCGGTGGTGGCCGCCGCTCTCGACCGGGCCGGCCTTGCCCACCCCGACGGCTTCACCGCTGGCCTCGTGTTCCGCCGCTGTCCGGACTGCCACCAGCGCAACGTGGTCAGGGACGACGACTTCGTCTGCGCGCTCTGCGGTGGAGTCCTGCCGGAGCGATGGAACTTCGATTCCGGTTGACCGCGGCCGGCCCCACTCCCCGATCCCGACTCCAGGCCGGCACGACGGTGACGAGCCGCTCCGGACCCGTCGGCAGCAACAGGCAGACCGCCTCCAGCACCCGACCGGAGTCGGTACGGCGTACCTGGAGCAGCACCTGCAACGCGGCGGCCACCTGGGCGTGCAGGGCCGGCCGGGGCAGCTCACCGAGCGACCCGAGCGTCCAACCGCGCCGGTACGTCCACCGGAGCGTTCGCGTGCAGGGTGCCCGCCCCGCCCTCGTGCCCGGTGTTCAACCCACACAGCAGGTCGATGTATCAGGATTTGAATAGCGGGGACTAGGACCCTGGCTCTAGTTGATCACCGTGGGTGTCGACGCGCGGCCGGGTTGTGACCACCGTCTATCCTGGTTGTTCGTGGGCAATATCGAGGTGGACCTGAACAACCCTGCCGGCCGGCTCCTCTGGATGCTCGAAGAGGCCAACAAGCAGCTTGAGCAACCAGCCGTCCGAGTTTGGGCCGACATCTTCGACGTCGACCCAACCGACATGGCTGGACTCATGCGGGGTATCGCTGACGTCGCCGCAACTGCCGCAGACGTCCGTACCCAGATCAACGCCCTGTCGGACGACCCGCAAATCTTCCTCATGCACTACGGGGAGGTCGAGCGCACGGTCGCCAAGTTCCCGTATATGGGCAATAACCATATGAACTGGTTCCTGTCAGACTTCCGAGACACCGGCCGATACTGCCTCATCCACTGCTCCACCCTCCTCACCCGCCGCCAGCCGGAGCCGCGACTGGTCGACGAGACGATTCAGAACCTGGTCAACGAGATCCACTCCATCCTCCGCGCGGTGGAGCACCACGAGAACCTGGACTCCGAGCTGAAGGCGTTTCTCCTGCGACATCTGCTGGTCTTGAAGCGAGCCCTCGAAGACTTTCACCTGTTCGGATCTAAACCCGTCGAGCAGGCACTCGACGAGGCGGTGGGTGCAATCGGCCGCAAGCCCCACCTCGTTGAGCGCATGCGGCAGAACAACTATGTCTCGGCGTTCATAGCGCTGTTGCTGTCCGTGGATGTCGCTCTCGGCATGGCGTCGAACACCAAGGCACTCACGGCCTCCCCCGTGAACCCGCCGAGCCCATCGCCGGCCGTCGCGGAACTGGCTCATCGATGCGAGATCCGGATCATTGACCGGTCGGACGAACGGGAAACGGCCGATGCCTACGACGAATTCGAAGATTGGCCAGCACCGGCAAACGCCGGCTCCTAGACGGACAGAGAAAGCCCGCCCGGCGAACCGGACGGGCTTCCCCTCGATCATTTCTACTTCAGCCGCTTCCGTTTACCGGGCGCATTGGCCAAGATCAGGAAAGCGGCTCCAAGTGGCAAGAAAGACAGCCACCCGAGGCCCGCGTTCAGCCAGACCCCGAACGCCGCGACCAGCGTCAGACACAACCACCACCTCCGGTGTCCGAGTCCCGGCAGGAACGTAATCACCGCGAGTGCGCCAACCGTGCCACCGACCAACAACCAGAACGCGGAGTGCGGGTCCCCCGCGATCACGCAGCAAGCCTGATCATCTTGCGGTACTCGTCGTGGCCCTCCTCGTTCTGCTGGCCGGTCTTCTCGTAGGTGGCCTCCCAGATCTCGCCCTCCCGGAAGCCCTTCTTCTCGCCCCGGTTGACCTCCGAAACCCAGAATGTCGGCGCCTTCCCGAGGAAGCGTGGGTCGAACCAAACCCACTGCCCCGGGTTCTCCCGCGCCGTTGTGCACGCGGCCAACAGTTCGCCGGAGTCGCCCCCGGCGCTGCCCGACCTCCGGATCGGCGGCTGGTAGTCCACCGGCATCAGCTGAACCATCAAAATTCCCTTCGCCTTCGCCCGCGTACCTCGCAGGCGCACGGGAATTAGCGAAGCAACCACATACATCCCCGACTACCAGCGCATCGCGGATGATCTCCGCGAACAGATCAAGGCCGGCAAGTTGAAGCCCGGCGACAAGCTGCCCAGCAAGCGGGAGCTGCGCGAGATCTACGGCACCAGCGCACAGCCGGTAGACGCCGCGCTGTTCATGCTGCGCACCGAGGGCTATGTGGAGGGTCGCCAGGGCAAGGGCACCTTCGTGACCGACAAGCGGCCGTACTAGCGCCGACTACTCCTTGAGCGGCGGCACGCAGGGGATCCTTTTGCTGCTCTCGCCGAAGTCGCTCGGTCAGGCGCCAGTACAGCGACCCGTCGCGCAGTCGGTAGCCGAACCAGCGCGTCGTCGTGGACTACCAGGCGGACTCTCCGACAACTCTGCCGTCACCCCTGCTGCCGCGGGTCCAGTGAGGCACGGGTCCGAGTTAGAGATAGCTATCAGCTCTCTACGGCGGAGACCAACGTATGAATCCGAGGCAGCAAAAGCTCAACCTCATACCCGTACCTCCATGGATCTTCATGGAGGGTGATGCACGCTGAACTCCCAAAGGCCGTTGACTTCTCATGATGGTAGCCCCGTTGACGCCGGCTGAGAGCATGGGCCGGTGGACAACGTCTGGGTCGAGCTGGCGGGGTTTGTGTTTGATGCCGTGTCGGGGCTCGGGGCGATAGCGGCGCTGGTGATTGCGGTCATGGCCTACAAGGTGGCGAAGCGGCAGGGGAAGCAGACCTTTGAGATTGAGGTGCTGCGAGAGCTAGCCTTGATGATCGAGAAGGATCCAAAGATCGGGATGAGGATCGTTGAGAGCGAGCCCGGGGTTCCACCTATCGCGGAGTCGGCTGGTGTTCGGCTCGCCCTGCTGCCGAAGCATGAGCTGCCGTTGTGGCGTGCAGTAATCCGAGGCTCGACTGATCGCGATCCGTATTCACCGTATCTAACAGGGACCAGGAATGCCGCTGTCAACTCTGCGTTGAATCGGTATCTGGGCCCCGGGTGGCTGGCTGAGCAGCGAACCGCCTCGGGAACCGCCGAGCTTATAACGCACTACCTCAACCAAGAGATCCTTGACGCGATCGAACGGAGGTCGCGGTGAGCCTTGATCTGCTCGGGTTGATCATTGATTCTGTGGTAGGGGTGGCAGGCATCGCAGGGCTTTTAGTGGCTGTCCGGGCATATCGAGTTGCGGGCGAGTCGTACAGGGTCTCTAAGGGGCAGGCTCGGAACAATTTTCAGATCGAGATTCTGCGGGAGCTCATCCTGCTGCTCGACGGCGATGCCGAACTGGATACACAATTAGCGGGTGACCATTGGTATGTTTCTCCCAAACTCAGCTCGATCAAGTTGAGGCTGAGTTTGCTGCCCAAAAACGAGCTGCCAGTCTGGCGTGTGGTTTTCTGCGGCGGTCGATATGAACTATCAGGCCCCTATAAATCTCCGACTGATCTGCGTTACTTCGACACCGACTGGCCACGTATGAGGGATATGGTGGTCGACTCCTTCATGAAGGCGTACCACTCGCGCTATGGCTCCGATAAACTGGAGGAGTTCGTTCTGGGTAATCCTGATGGATGGGAAAGTAGCGCTGCTATAGTCCGGACGATTTTGAACAAGGAGATCCTTGATGCGGTTGAGCGACGATCCTAAGACTTGACGGCGGCTGAGACCATCGAGGGTGTGGATCGTGACTGGCTTGATTATGCGACCTTTGGGTTCACCGTCGTGTCTGGGACGGGTGGGCTGGTAGGTCTGTTCCTGGCAGTGAAGGCGTACGGGGTGGCGCATGACTCGTACAAGGTCGCGAGGGGCCAGGCGCGGAAGTCTTTTGAGATAGAGGTCTTGCGAGAACTGGATCGCTTGCTGCCGTTGGACGATAATTCCGTCCATGAAGATCCTCAGGACTGCTCATTCTTAGAAAGAATGATGTCAAGCGAGATCAGGAGCGGGCTGCTTCATATCCCGCCGAGCGAGCTTCCGTTTCTGGCGTACCTGAACAGGGTTGAAGCAAAGTTGATGTTGGTGGTTGATCAGGACGCTGCGGTCAAAGAGCTGGATGAGCTTCTTGTAAACAGAGATCCTCACCTGGCTAATGATTCCGGTCGCGGGATCCTCAAACGGTTCAGATGGGCGCTAGTGGTTGGTCTAGCTCGCAAGGAGATTCATGCAGCGATCAAAGCGCGGATGGAGTGACCTTGACTAGGGGTGGGAACATCTAATCGTGGACAAGGACCTGTTTGGACTGATCTTGGATGCGACGGCGACGAGCGCCGGGGTGTTCGCGATGTTCCTGGCGCTCAGGGCATACGAGATTGCGAAGAGACAAGGCCGACAGAATCTGGAATTGGAGATCCTGAGAGATCTGGCGACGCTGCTGGGAGATCCGGGTACAGAGTTTGACCACACACGAGCGCTGTCTTTGCTGTCGTTCATCGGAATGAGGTATAGGGAAGGTGAGATGTCTGCCTGGAGGAATAAGGTACAGGAGGGCTTCCGGAATGACTCGGGAGTGACCTGCGTCCTGAATAGAAATGAGTGGTACGAGTTGCACTCTGAGTTGATGGCAAGGGTCTGGTCGATAGTGGAGAATAGGTAGCAGGTAGGTCATGACGTACCCCCTCCCACACGCTGCCGCTGCCCCCGGGCTATCTTGTCCTAACTGTACAGTTGCCCCTCTTGCTGTACATCGATGTTCCTCGAACAAAGCCCGCAAGTCTTGTACAGAATCTAACTCTGTAGTTAGGTGCTGTAAGCACTCCAACTCGTTGTCGAGATCACCGGGGATCCCCAGCTCCTCGACTGGCCTTCGAGGCATTTTTTCGTGGTCCTCGGTAGCCTTTCCGGAACACATCAACGGAATCTCGGTAGGCATAGCGACAACTGTATTGCCGTTACGTGGAACGGCCAACCGAGACGATCTAGTTCATGACCCAGCTCGACAGCAGGTTCACGAAGAAGCCAGCAACCGCCCCAAAGACGGCACTCCAAATGGCCAACCGAATCCCCGACCGACGCGACTTCTCCATCTGTTCGTTGTGTACCGCCGTCAGCTTCTCTATCTCTTCCTTCAACTTTCGCTCGGTCTGGGCACCGAGAAGCAGACCTATCTTGCGTGCCTGATCTTCGCTCAGGTCGGCGGCAGCCTGGGCGGCATCGGCCCGGCGCACAAGATCGTGTACCTCAGTCTCGAACGCCTCCGCCTTGGCGCTGATCTGACGCATCTGCGTGACCGTCGAGGCGAGCGTGGCCGCTACGACCCTTATTTCGTCTTCTAGCGACGGCACCCGGACCGGAACGGTGGCCCGAACAGAGCCAACAGCGCTTGCCGCTTTGCTCTCGAATTCGTTGCGATCGCTCTCATGCTCCTTCCGCCGCATCATCAGCAGAACGACGGCACCAACGCCCAATGCGGTCAGGAGCCCGCCGACCAGGATCACAAGCCACGGGCCAGGTCCGGGGTCCGACACAATGTAGTAGGGCTGAATGACCGGTTCCAGTGTGGGAGCGGGAGTGGGAATGGGAGTCAACGAACGAGATAACGGACCGATGAGGTCAAGCACCGACGTAGGTTACGTCCGACGGCCGACTGCCACCAGGCCCTCTCAAATGATCGTCATCAAGCTCGTCTGCTCAGGCCGGCCGGTGCGACTGGCCGGGCGACCATCGCAGGCTCTTTGTCACACCGGGACAGTCACTGTTGAGTCGGTGCTCCTCGTTTAGCAGCTCGATCTCGCTCTCCAACCAGGACAGCGCGTCATCCAGCGTCATGTCGTGGTGCTCCGTACGGCGCCGATACAGCAGATCAGCGACAGTGGCGAACGACTGCGCCGTCAGGTGCTTGATGGGATCGCAGAACTCGCGGGTCTTGGCCACGCCGGCTCGCTCCTTCAGCCCGACGCCGCCCCGATCTCGTCGGCGTTCTTGAGAATCCGATAGACCGTGTTAGCTTGCCAGCGCCCACCGCGCTTGCCCAGAGTCCCCTGGTCGTTGAGGCGCGTTGCGATCGCGTTGTCGTTGACGCCCTCGGCTCGCCAGTCGCGCATCTGGGCAAGGACCCGCTGCTCAGCGTCGTTCTCGACCAGGTGGCCGTCCCCGTCGTGATCCCAGCCGTACGGCTCGCGGGCGTAGACCTGACCGGTCCGTCGCTTGTGCTTGAGCGTGTTGCCGGTCCGCTCCCCGATCAGCTCGCGCTCGAACTCACCCAGCAGGACGCGCAGCCTCGCGAAGAACCGCCCCATCGCCGTGGTCAGGTCGATGTGATCGTCCAGGGACAGCAGCCGCACCGGGTTCCGCCGGCCGTTCGGGATCATGCGGCGGATGAGCGTCATCCCGTCCTCGGACTCGCGGGTGAGCCGGTCGAGGTTGGTCACGATGATGATGTCAGCCCAGGGGTTGTGCTTGGCATCGATCAGGTCGCTGACCCGCCTGCCGTGCTCACGGTCGGCCAGCGCGGTCTTCCCGGAAACGTCGATGTCTTGGATGAACTCGACCAGGTCGTACCCGTAGGCGACGCAGGCCGCGGTGACCCGTGCGCGGTCGTCCTCCGGTCGATTCTTCTGGTCCTCGGTGGATACCCGTGTGTAGCCCACAGCACGGGGGCGAATCATGCCCGAATCGGCTGATACTCTCACAAATGATTATACCAACCGAGCTATTGGTACAACGACGACTAATTGTCGCCCCGAGACGCCGACAGCCGGTCCTACTTGGTCAGCCACTCGAACAGGAAGTTGCCCGCCACGCCCAGCGGCACGGAGCCGGCCAGACCGAGTAGGAAGTACTGGATCTGCTGCTTCCTGCCGGCCTTGGAACTCTGGTCGATGCCAAAACTGATCATCCTGGTCGCCTCATCAAAACCTTCTCCGAGGGTCTTTACCGCCTCACGAACGCCCCGTTTGACCGTCTCGTCCACAAGCTTCTCGACTGTCTCTGCTTTGTCCCTATCCAGGGCGGCAAGCCGTTCATAACGAACAGCGTCGGCTCGGACTCGCTCAAGTGTCGCGTTGCGCATTTGCAGTTCAGCCTCAAGAACCGGCAGCAGCGCTGCAATCTCCTGTAGGTGTCCCTGAACCTCGTCGACACGCGCTGTTAATGGATCGGAACTATCACTAGCCTTTTGGATGCGGCGTATAGCTTGTAGATTTCCAGCCCGAAGCCATACCTGTAGTGGCTGAAGAAGTGGACCTTGCCAACTAACCCTGTACGACAAATCAGCCTCGGACAAGTCACACCGTGGTCCCGACTCTCGGTCCGTCTCATCCTCATCGCCGGCATCGCCTACCATCGCGCCACCTCCGCCCGCGCAGTTCCAATGTATTGGTCGCCTGTGTATCACGGAGAATCGAACGGCAGATACAGCCGTTCGTCCACTCAATGGCAGATGCCCTACTTCAGCCACTCCCAAAGGACGTTGGCGATCAAGCTCAGTGGGATGGCTAGCAGGCCAGCAAGGATGAAGAAGCGAAGCTGCTGCCGGCCGCCAGTCTTCGAGGTCTTCGCCAGTTCCTGGACCACGAGCGCCGTCGCCTCAGTGAGCGCGGTCTTCCGGTTCTCGTCCACGAGCTTCTGCACGGCCTCGGCGTGGTCCTTGTGCAGGGCGGCGTAGCGCTCGGTCTGCTCGGCCTCGGCCCGCAGCTCCTCGAAGGCGGTCTGCCGGACCTTCAGCTCGGCCTCCAGCTCGGGCAGCAGATTGGCAATGTCTCTGAGGTGGCCTTGTACCTTCGCGATGCGTGAGAGTAGCGGGTCGCGAGCGGCCCTTTCTCTGGCGGCGAACACCTCCATTAGCGTTCTTACCTTCTCGGCGTCGCCATCGGTGCGCAATCGCAACGGCCTTGACCGCTGCGGCGGCGGACCGAGATCACCGTCAAAGACCACTGCCTACCTCCGCTCGCGCCGGAGACAGGTGTACCACAGGCGGTCAAGCCACGGTCACGGAGAGCTTGATCAACGCCGAGGGGCCGGCACCGACGTACCGACCCCTGATCTTGATCCAATTGGAGAGAAGGCTCAGATCGCCGTGCGGCTTCTCCAGCTCTGAACGATCCGCCGGAACTCGATTCCCCTGCTCGGAGAAGGTTCAGGCGGAAGGAGCTGGACTCAGGTCAGACTGAGAACCAGCCAAACCACCCCTGTAACCAACAGAGCTGCCGTTCCGCCGACAACCCCGTAGATGATCCTGTTCTTTGCTCTGGCGATGAGGCCCGAGTCTCCATCGGACCGCATGTAGGAGCTGCCGCCCGCAATCACCATCGACACAGCAATGAGGCCGATGGCAGCGGAGACGAGCACCAGTACCAAGTTGGCCTGGAAGAGGCCAGCGTCGACACCGCCGAGGTAGATGATCGCACCGGCGATGAGGTTCGCCAGCACGTTGATGAAGACGTCTCCGATAAAGCCTCGGGCCGCAGCTGCCGCTGGTGGTGGAACCGGCCGATGTTCGTGGCTTGGCCGCTCCACCACCTCGCTCTGCGTCCGCACCACGAGCTGCTGACTCTGTTTACTGCTTCGTCGCAACGACCGCCCAGAGAAGGCGGGAGCGTGGCTTGCAGGCCAAGTTGACCGATGGCGAAGGTGCAACCGATTAGGCCGGGCAGCATCAAGGGCATGATCCACACTCTGCCCGAGGTCGCCTGGATGACCGGCCTGTCGCTGCGGTCGATCCAGAGCGGCTGCCGCCAAGGACGCATCGAGCACATCGCCAGGGGCAACGGCACCATACGCATCCGCCGGGGCATGACCGCGGAGTCCAAGTCGAGAAACTGCTCGCACAGCGGACGGTGCAGGCAACCTCGCCCCCGCAGTCTGAACCAGAGCCCCTCGGCGACCTGGCCGAGGCGATCGCCGCAACCCGGAGACGGCTGGCCCGCTACTCCGGGCGCTCGACTGGCCGGCGGTCCTGACGTGCCCCACTACGCGATGGACGATCCGCGCCTCCAAGAGGAAATCGAGCGGATCGCCGCCGGGACCGCCGCGAACTGGAAGGTCGACGACGAGATGTTGGCCCGCCTGTCCGTGCTGTTGAACCCGCCATCGCCGCCGCATGCACCAAGGGATGCTGACCCCGGCGGGCGACCCGCATGAGTGTCCGATGATTAACGCGAACAAGCTAGTACGGCAGTCGCCGTTCGTGAGGTGACCTCGGGTCCTGCCGGAACAGGTGCGGCCACCGCGTGATCGTCTGTGCGTTGTGGACACAACATTCGATGCCGCGGTGGCCGCAGACCATAGCGTAGACGCTGCCCGGTGGCGGCAGATATCGGACCAGGTGATCGGCTGTTTCGCGGGCCGGTTCGCGCGCGTGGAGCCGCGCCGGGCGGCGGCCGGGTTTCGTCACCGCGCTGCTGACCGATATCGAGATCAAGACGTGCTGGCAGCTGGCGGAGCGGGCCGGCCACGCCCGACCGGACGCGATGCAGCGGCTGCTGTCCCGGGCAAGGTGGGATGCTGACCTGGTCCGTGACGACCTGCGTGCTCTCGTGGTCGACCGGCTCGGTGACCCCGACGGCGTCCTTGTGGTCGACGAGACCGGTGACCTGAAGAAAGGCGTGCACACGGTCGGCGTCCGGCGCCAGTACACCGGCACCGCGGGCCGGATCGAGAATGCCCAGGTCGGCGTGTTCCTCGCCTACGCCGGCCGGCACGGGCACACCCTGATCGACCGACGGGTCTATCTGCCCGAGTCCTGGACCAGTGACCGTGAACGTTGTGAACAGGCGGGTGTCCCCGACAGCGTCGGGTTCGCGACCCGCTCCCAGCTGGCTGACGACATGATCACCGCAGCGGTTAAGGCGCGGGTGCCGGCTCGGTGGGTCGCCGCGGACGAGGCATACGGCAACAACACCGCCCTGCGCGTCCGCCTGCGCGAACATGGTCTCGGTTACGTCCTCGCGGTCTCCCGCGACCACCTTGTGCCCCTCGACGGCGGCAAAACCCGCCGCCGCGCCGACCAGGTGACCGCCGAACTGCCGGCCACGACGTGGACCCGGCGCAGCGCCGGTGACGGGTCGAAAGGGCCCCGCTTCTACGACTGGGCCTGGCTCGCCGACGTGACCACTGACAACGATCCCGACGACGGCGGGCATCACAGTCTGTTGATCCGCCGCAACACCACAACCGGCGAGCTGGCGTTCTACCGCTGCTGGGCGCCCGGCCCGGTCACCCTTGCCCAACTCGTGCGGGTAGCAGGGATCCGCTGGACCGTCGAAGAATCGTTCCAGGCCGCGAAAGGGCAGGTCGGCCTCGACCAGCACCAGGTCCGCCGCTGGCAGTCCTGGCACCGGTTCACCACCCTCGCCCTGGCCGCCCTGGCCATCCTCGCGATCTGCGCCGCCGCAACACCCCAGCCACCCGACCAGTCCGACATGATCCGGCTGACCGTCAACGAGATCCGCCGCCTGATCAACGTCCTGATCAACACGCCGATCCGCAGCATCGCCCACCGTTTGCGCTGGTCACAATGGCGACGGCGACACCAGGCCCGAGCCCGGCGAGCGCACTACGCCCGCCGACTCACCCTCGAACTCCAGCCATGATCACAAACGGCGGCTGCCGTACTAGATGCTCCGGTGAACGATGATCGTGTGCTCATCCCGCTCGCCGAGGTTGCCGGCCGTACCGGCTGGTCGGAACGGTCGCTCCTCGACGACTGTCGCGCGGGTGTCATCGATCATGTCTGCCGCAAGGGCTCATACAGCTTCACGCGCTGCCAACTCGACGCACTGATCGCCCGTTACACGGTTGCCGGCTCCCCCGAGCCGGTAGACCGCAGCCGAGCGTGAGGCGCGTGAGCTGGACGAGGTTATCTCCGGTACATCCGCTCACCTCGACGAGCTACCAGGAGGTACCAGGCAGCTTTCGGGCAGACCCCCTTTGATGATGAATCACAGATGCCCCTCGCTTCTCAAGCCAGAGGTTAGTTCCTCGTCGCCTAGGTGACCCGTCGGGCGGACCACCCCGGGCGGACACAGATTCGATACCGGCATGTCAAACCACTGGGTGGCGACGATCGCGTTGTTCAGCACAATGCGCGCAAGCGACTGCCGCTGCTGCACTGTCTTCAATCGAGTCAACTCCACTGCCGGCAGCAGACCGCGGTTGCGGATCACCAGCGCGATCGCACACCCATCCGGGTCCATATGTTGCAGGAGTTGTTGGGCAGACGCCTGGTGGATGCCGAGGTTGAGCAAACCCACGCCTACAACGTGGGTGGTGAGTGCCGGGTCGGCGGCGATCAGCCCGATGTGGTGTTCCTGGCAGGGAAGGCATTCGTCATACTTGGCCGCGATCGCGTCGAGGAACGGGCGCATGTTCATCGTCTGCATGCGTCCGCTGCTGTCCCTGGCCACGTCGTAATCGGCCGCGTAGATCTGGATCATTTCATGGTCGGCGCCGACTGGTCGCGGATGGTTTGGGTGTGTGTCGGACGATGTTGGCGGCCGAGAGCAGGGCCGGGGGGCGACCTTGTTGTCGTAGAAGTCTGCTGGGAGGCCCGAAGAGGTCATGGATGCATCTTTCCGCTTCCGGCGGAGTCCATCAACGACCTGCGCGCAGTCGCCTACCCGACAACCACGTGACCCGCCCCCCGGCGCTGCCGGTGAAGCCCGTGTGAGGGAACCCGAACCACCACACAAGCGCAGCAACCTCTGGAAGCGGCACCCCAACGGTCTGTACGTGCCAGCCAACCATAAAGCGAGCCCCCCAGAAAACGGACGACCGGAGCGGCACAAAGTTACCGACTGGCTCCAAGGCATCGGGACGATGGTCGCGTCTGTCATCGCCGCCATGGCTCTCCTGGTCAGTGCGCTCGCCATGAACGACCAGCAGCGCATAAATGAGGAAACACGAGATCGAACAACGCGCCGATATGCTTCTAGGGTTACATGGGACACTGAGTTGAAGGACGCCGCCGAGATCTTGCACATTCACAATCGGGCGCCCGCACCCCTTAACTCGGTACAACTGGAGATGCGGGTACTCGATCTAAAGCAACCCGGGTCCCGTGGATCTGGGCCAATGCTCTTGGCACTGCCAGGAATTGTCATTCAGCCATGCTCGACCACAAGCTACAGCATCGACTACAGCGACAAACTAGCATCCCACCTCACAAAGACTGCCGAGCCCGGCGTGATCGATCAGCCCTACATCGCTTCGTTTGTTGCGCTGTATTTCACTGACTTCTATGGAGATTGGCGCTTGCCCTCCGGGGAATCTGCGCAGTACAGCGACATCTCGGCTCTGTGGAAACTAATCTCTGGCGGGACCCTGAAAGAGATACCCAACTCGCATCGAGATCTTCCCGATTGCGGGGAAGGCGGCTGATCCTCGTCACTCACACACATCGGTGTCGCCCCGCCCGTGGCCCTCGCAGCAGTCCGGCCGATGCCCGTGCGCCCGCACCTCAACACCCCGCATCCGCCGATGCTCACCGGTCCGCTCATACAGGCAAGAACGCCACACCACCGTGCCGCCGGCCACCTCCACCTGCTGGCCCGCGCCCGGCCCGCCGACCAGCACCACCATCTCCGTGACCATGTGCCGCAGGGTAGCGGCAACGGGCGACGTTTCAGCAGGTCAGGCCGACAAAACGTGACCCACCTGCACGTCGCACTGTCGGGAACTCGACCAGCAACCCCCGAGTTCGCCCCGTGCCACCGACAATTCCCCGATGGGCAACATCGAATACGCGTACCTGCACCTCTTCCCTCAGGGCACAGGCAGGCACCTCAAATACAAGGGCGAACTAGAAGACATGCGTGGTGTACAGAAGCTTCGCGGCGACAACTTCCTCGCGCTCCTGAATGCCGTCGGCGCCGAGCGGTGGACCGTCTGGAAGCGTGCCGACGACCTTGTTCCGCCAGCGATGTGGGCCCCGATCATTGACCGGCTGATGCCAAGCAGGCCTGAGTCGACCTGGACGTTGATCCTCCGCCGTTAGGTTGCTACACGCCGGTCAAGTAGGTGTTCCCGCCACCGCCACGCCAACTCGACACACCCAGCACCAGCGAGAGCGAGACTCGCACCCTCCATCACCGCGAGCACAAACGCGACGAACCCCGTCCGGTACGAATGCTCGGCCACCCGACTCGGGGACCCGGACGTCAGCGATTCACCACCCTGTCCACTTGAGGCGCCCCGCCTCGGCCAGGAAGGCTGCGGTGGCGTCCTCGTGCTGCTCTGTCATCCATGATGGTCACGTCCACGGGAGTGGTGTACGACTTGCCCGTGCTGGGCGTGTTGCGTAGATGGGAGACGGCCACCGCGCGATCCTTCGAGACGGCTAAGTCAACAACGAAGGAGACAACGCGATGGCCGCATCTGAGAGTGTGAACTCTGCTGACCTGCTACGCGAGCAGGTGGAGTCCGCCTTGCCGGACGTTGCGGACGATGGTGAAGACGTTCGCGCAGGCGTTGATGTCCGCCGAGGCGGACGCGATCTGCGGTGCACCGTACGGACAGCGCAGCGAGGAGCGGGTCAACTCCCGCAACGGCTACCGGGCCCGGGAGTGGGACACCCGCGCCGGCACGATCGACCTGGCTGTTCCGAAGCTACGCACGGGTTCGTACTTCCCGGACTGGCTGCTGACCCACAGACGGCGTGCCGAACAGGCCCTGGTCTCGGTCGTGGCCACGTCGTACCTGCTCGGAGTCTCCACCCGACGGGTCGAAAAACTCGTCGAGCAACTCGGGATCAGACAGCTGCCGAAGTCGCAGGTCTCGGAGATGGCGGCGCATCTCGACGCCCAGGTCGAAGCGTTCCGCAACCGACCCCTCGACACGGGGCCCTACACCTTCGTCTGGATGGACGCGCTGACGACGGGCCAACGATCATCAACATCCTCGACGGGACGGCACGATCGTTGGGAAAGCCACCCCGATGAACAATGGCACGCGGATGGTCGGGTGCGACGATCCCCAGCTGCACGCGACCATCATCGCGGCCCCGGGTCACGGTCGGATCGTGTTCGCCACCAACCGCGCATACAACGTGGCCACCATGTGCGCGTGCTGCAAATACACGATGGACGCTATCGATGGGTACGTGACCAACCGCAACGGCCGGGACGTCGTGGTGTGCATCGACTGGTGCGGCGGACACGACGACGCGTGCGTGACGTTGTGAGCTGAACCCACCGACCCCCGGCCGATCGTGGCACCGGAGGTCGGAGGTAGTGCGGACTAGCGTCATGCCGGACGTCGATACGAATCCCGGAGCAGCACCAGCCCGGCTACCTGTACGAAGACCTCCCGCCGGTCGAGCGCCTTGCCACCCGCGTCGACCACGTAGCCGGTGAGCCACAGCCACCCGTGGTACGTCGGCCGGGGGTCTACCGTCGCCACCCGCAGCATGAATTTCCGCCCGCCGCCGAACTGCACGCTTGCGCCAGCCCCCACGCCGACCACATCGCCCGTTACCGGGGTCCGGTTCACCAGTGCCGGCCCTGGTTGCGCATCTTGACCCGCTGGCACGTCTCACCGCAGCGGCAGACCGTTCGGTTGTGGAGGGTGGACCACACCGGCCCGTGGCGGGTGACGATCCGTGCAGCCTCGTGTCGGAGCCACCTGATCCAGAACATCCGGACCTCCAGCCTACGTTACCTAGTACACGCCGTGTACCCACCGTACCCCGTAACACCCTCCTGGATCACGTTCGTGTTTGCTATTGATCGTGGGAGGGGGCTGCGTTGGCAGAACCGATGTACGTGCAGATCGCTGACGACATTGCGCAGCAGATCGCCGAAGGAAACCTCAAGCCAGGTGAGAAGCTGCCCAGCACGGCGGCTCTACGCGCCAAGTACGAGGTGTCGGAGACAGTCATCCGGTTCGTCATGGTCAGGCTGAAAACCCAGGGCCTGGTGGACGGCCAACCCGGGCGTGGCGTGTTCGTCACGAAGCCTGCGGGCTAGCGCCGAGGTCCGCGACAGCAAGGATCAGGGCGGCCCGGTGCTGGCGTTCGATCCTGCGGCTTGGCGTACGTTCATCGCCTCCACCAGCGGAACAACTCCGCAACGGCCTTGATGATGTTGGGACGGTCCTTAGGATCGGACCCGCGCAAGGCCATTCGCGTGATGATGATCCGGCCAGCGACCGAGGCAGTGAAGGTCACAGCAAGGGCCCAGCCACCATGCGACGCAAGCGGTTCGAGAACTTGTAAAGTTCATCGGTCCCCCTCCCTGATTGGGCGGGGAGTACAGAACCCAGCCCAACCAGTGCGAACACTGGTCTGGCTCAGTCCCTGACTCCGGCAACGGGGATCTCAGTGAATGTCTTAGATCAGCTTGTCCACCCGTGAGTGAACCCGCCAAGCCACCATGCACTTGAATATGCAGGCGAGCGCCCTAAACCAAACCTCCCTCAACAGCGACCCATCATCTCTGTCCTACGCCGGAGGCAGTCAGAGATCATCCACAATCCACACCAATCATGGGGATTGCAGGATGTAGTCGGCCATGTGAGCGGAACGTCTGCAAGAACGGACCGCCCGCCCCGGCAAGGCTCAGCCGGATCGCCAGGTCCGGCGAGCCGTCGACACCAGCTCGTCATGGTTCTCGTCGCGCCTCGCCACACCCTCCTGGTATCGACCCTTCTTCTTGCGTCGCCATTCCTTCACGGCCAGGCCAGGGCACGGTGAGCTAAGTCGCTCTGCTCGCCGTTGAGTGGAGTCTCCCTGATGGCAGCCCTCATGTCGGCGATCCGGGTGACGTTGAATGGGTCCTGCATGTCAGCTCCAATGGATAGGCAGTGCGGCTTGCTCGGTGTGGACGCACGTGGTGAAGTCCGTCGGGTCCATGGCGTGGATCTGGTGCAACCGTTCGGACGCCGTCGGTGCGTGCGGGAACGGTTGGGGATCACCAGCCACACCGCCGAACTCGGACTCATCTGAGCCGGTCGACCAACGAGGCCAGGTACTCGGCGACTTGCTCGTGCTGGTTCATCTCAACCGCGGACTGCGGGGAACTTGTCGCCAAGCTCCTGCCGCTCGGCAGCGGCCTCCACCGCCCGACCCTGCTCGCGCGCCTGGGCCTTAAGCGCCGTCTCCTCCAGCGAGGCGATCTCCCGATATAGATTGCCGAGTGCGCTTTCCCGCTCGTCCGCGTCCGCTCGCTCGTGAGCCATCAGTTCGTCCTTTCATCTCGTGGTTAAGTCCAACCGCAATCAAGTGCCGCATGGGTTTCTGATCGGTATTCGCCCCGGATAGCCGCAAGCACGTCAAGAGTCGTGAGCATTGCCTCCGAGATCTGAAGTCGTGTTTCTACCGGGAATTGAGTTAGCCGGCCACGTCTCCCCATCACCTCTCCCTCTGTTGGCGAACATGTGCCCAGCGTCGACCTCTGATCGATTGGCTGGATTCCGGTGGACCTCAGGTCAGGCCGGATATATACGGCGGGCAGGCCACAGACCCGCAAATAACGCCGTCCCCACTATTTTCACACATGGCCCAGAAAGTCAATGGCGCTCGAAGCCATCCAGGGCTACCGTGTCCGGCCATGACCGTCAGCGATACGGAAGCTCAGGCCCTGGCCGCGATGATGGGCCGACTCGACGTCGTTGAGTCTTGGGCCAAGGAGCAGACAGGGACCCCCGCACCGGGGAGCTCGCTGGCGGGTGACGACCGTAGGACACATCCTCACGAGGTGAGTCACGCAGCCATACAGTCGGTGGGTGCGGGGGTGGACCATCTCCATGCGCTCCGCAGAACGCTCACAGGGAGGGACCCTGCGCACGTCGCTCTACACACCTACGCGCCCTTCACCCTGATCCGAGCTGCACTTGAGAACGCTGCTGCGGCCGTCTGGCTCGTTGCACCAGCCGGACGACCCGAAAGGCTTACCCGTCGCCTCCGCCTTGAGATGAAGAGTCTCCAGGAGATGCAGCGCTTCTTCCGTGTCGCTGACATTCCCGGGTCGGACGAGGTACAACGGAGGCAAGATCGCGTTTTTGGGCTTGCTGATACCACGGGCATAGATCACGCCGAGCTAACGGCACATCTAACGATCACGGAAGTCTTGAAAGAGGCGGAGAAAGTAGCCGGCCTGCGCGACGACAACGGCCAGCATTTGGCCGTGATCTTCTGGCGTATCTGTAGCGCTCTTGCCCACGGAGATAAGTGGGTGCTCCCCCTGCTCGACCTAGAAGTCATGGGGTCGTTTGGCCCTGGCGTCCACAACGTGCGAGTCAGCGCACCCGTCCCGCTCTTCACGGCGGGGGTCCATGCGTCGCTTGCGCTCGTCCACACCGCTCGACAGTTGTACGAACAACGTGCCGCTGCACCCTTCTCGGACGACTAGTCCCCGAGTTACGGTGCGGGCAGTTCGGGCTGCTGAACTGTCGAGCGTCGGCCCTTCCGCTCCCACCTCCGACACCACCAGTCGAGCCGATGCCGTGAGTCCTGCGGGAACACCGTCTGCAACGCGGCAAGACCGACACCCCCGCCAATCGTTGCGGCGATCACCCACCAGGGCGCACCTGCCATGACCAGAGCCCCGGCGCCTCCGCTCGCTGCCAGCAGGCCAAGGGGTGCCGAGCGCGGGTTCATGACCGGGCTCGTCGGATCGACGCGTCACGAAGCTCGGCACGGAGTTGCCAAGCCCGGTCGAACAACCTGATGGCGTACATTAACTGCTGAGTACAGGTTGCACCCGATCTGGCTAGTTCCCACAGTTCGGAACGGAACTCCTCGGCGTAACGTGGGCGATTCGTCTCAGGCAGTATCCGTGTCAGGCCGGCAAGAATTTGAACTGCTGCGCGGTTGGGGCGCCAAATGTCGGTGTTAGCCTTTGCTTTCGGCCAACGTAGGCCCGAGGTCGCCTTTTGCTCATGGATCAGATTTAGAGTGCCGACAAGCTCCCTTGCATACTCCTCAGCCTGCGAAAGCGTAAATTTCGGAGCGCCAATATCTATATGCTGAAGCTCAAGCTCAAGCTTGGCGAGTTCCAGGCCAATAGTCTGGCCGAGGCGGACAGCAGCACCGAATGCAAACCTGGACTCAGCGGTGCTTGGCTCGATGCTCATTAACTGGGCTTCCAAGGCAGTTAGGTCATTGCCGACCCGGTTTAGATGACTAACGAGTGCCTTGCCTACAGCACCTTCAGCGCTGTCGGCGCGAGCAGCCTCGATGGCATGTGCTATCTGAATACTCTGTCCGAGGAGTCGCAGGCTCTTGTCACGACGGAGCACGATCTTGCTCATCGCGCACCGCCGAGGGCGGGATTATCAGTCCAGCCAGCCAAGCCAGCAAGGGGACTGCGCGCGTTGGCCAGGGCGTGACGAGCTTGCTCCGCACCGTCGGGACTCAGTCGGTAGTAGCGCCGGCGAGGCCGGCCCGCCTCGGCAGGGTTGACCTCCTCCCACCGAGACTCCAACCAGCCCAGTCCCTCAAGGCGGGCAAGGATGGGGTGCACCGTGCCGCTGGGCAGGCCGGCAGCTTCGCAGACCTGGAGCCCGTACATCTCGCGGGTGGGGTGCTCAAGAAGGCCACGAAGGACGGCCTGGGTAGGCATCGTCATCCGAAGGCCGCTGGGCTTGACCATAGTGGAACTCTACCAAGCCCCCTAGGTAGAGAACAAGCTATCTCTATTGATCGTTTTCCACCCGCCGGTCCGTCCGGACGTAGGTCATCGTCCAGGTCCCGTCGTCCGCCGGTTGTGGCTCCAACTCGTACAGGTGGTCCGTCTCAGGGGTCATACCCGGCACGTCGTTCCGCTGGGCCAGGATCCACTGCTCCGGCGGTCGCCCGTTGCTCCCGGCGGGCAGATCCCGAACAACTCCGTCAGCCGGGCCGCCTCGGAGGTGCACAATCACGGTCGGCATGTATAGGTCTCGCAACACCTCAGCGGTAGCACATATGCGCTGGTGGGAGGGATTAAAACGGGGGGATGCCTGTTCCCTGAGGGTGAAGCTGTGCAACACTTCGGGGTGCATAGTGCATGCAGGCATGCAGCAGAGGAACCCCCGCCCCTGCTTACTAGGGCGCGAGGCGGAGGAACCCTCTCGCTGGAGTGGGCCCGTCGACCGGTAGGTCAGGCGGGTCCACACCCGTTTCCGGACGTGATCACGCCCAGGAGTGTCGCAACTGCCGTGAGCACCTTAAGGATCAAGAGGCTCACTTCGCCCACCTTCTTCCACCGGGTGCCGGTTTCAGGCGGTGGGCTTGGGATGGGTGCTCCCTGCGCATCAGGCATTCAGACCTCGCGTGATCGAGTCGAGGGGGCGGCTGCCTCCCTCCGGATCGGAGACGGCGAAGTGCCCGCCTTGATCTCGATCAGTAGGTCGTCCTGCTTGGTGCTATCGAGCAGCATAGTCGCCCCGCCGGTCACGCCCGGTCGGTCAGCACCCGAGCGCAGCACCGAGGACCGACTTACCCACTTTGACGGGTTACGCAGAGTCTTTTCCACAGGGGCTTGACCAGCACAGATGTCGAATAGTTGGACGCTCCACTTCGTTATCCACAACTTCACCGAGGTCCCCAGGTCCACCACGACGTTGCCAACTCCAGAAACAGGACCAGCCCGAGACGGTCGCTCGCGGTTGGCGATCTGACCCGCCCAGCGGGTCGGAGGTTGCCAATCCGGACACGGGCCAAATCGATCCCCCGGTCAAATCGGCGACTCGCTCAGCGAACAACTCGGAGCCCTTTCCGGGCCCGGACAACGGGCATCCCACCCAGGTGTCTGATGTGGATCAGCGGCAGCGCCCGCGGGGTCTTGTAGCAGCGTGCTAAGGGTCCGCAGCTAGAGCTTGGCGGCACTGGGATTAGCCCACTAACAAGGGGATCAGTGTGCCCACACAGCTCCAGGCCGGCGCTTGGGTAGCCAGCGCTCTTGCCCTGGGATACTTCATCCTGGTCGGCATCATCGCGGTGCTCGCGTCGGCACACCCCGACCCCAAGCGACGGGTAGACGCGCGAGGGGTCCTGGACCTGTTACTACGGGCCAACCGCCGGAGACGCTGAGCGCTACGCAGAGACGCTGGGACCACCCGGACCCGTGGGACCTACACACCCACATCTCCATACCCCGGACGGGGAACGGACCGGGGTACGCGGTGGCATCACGTCCTCCAGCGGGGGATCCGGCTCCAACGGATGGTCCGGTTACCCGGCACACCTTGGCGGCCGAGCCACCCATCGGAAACGCCCCGAATGCCGAGCTGTGGATAACTGAGCCGGCTGTGGATAACTGCTCCCGGCCGAGTGGATCTGCTAAGCGAACCGTCGCATTGCGGTACCAATCAGGCACTGGTCGCTGCGGCTTCCGCCGTACCCGGGAAGGGGTTTTCCGGGCGCGGGTGCGGGGACGGCGCGCGGACGGCGGGCCCGGCGGGCGTCGGGCGGCGCCGCAAATATCCCCGGGCGCTACGGGTACGCGACCGCATGAACCATCCGCTTCCCGCAGGGAAGCCTTCAGGGGAGGAGCCGTCATGGCGCAGTCCGTGAGCACCGTCGTGCTGGAGCCGGCCGCGCAGGAGGTGGCCCGGATGACCGCGAACCCGCCGTTCCTGTTCCAACTCGGGCCGGAGAAGGGGCGGGCGAAGCTGGCCGAACTACAGTCCGGCAACACACCGAGGCCCGAGGTGGACATCGAGGACATCATGGTGCCGGGTGGCCCGTCCGGTCAGGTTCCCGTCCGGATCGTCCGGCCCAGGGGCGAGGGACCCCGGCACAACGGTGTGGGCGGCGGCAAACTGCTCGATCGGGTCCGGTCCGCCGCACACGAGATGATGCAACCGAAGGGGGTCGGCGGGCTGCTTCCGGCAGTGCTCTACCTGCACGGCGCGGGCTGGGTGTTCGGGGACTCCCACACCCATGACCGGCTCATCCGGGAACTCGCCGTGCAGTCCCACTCGGCCATCGTCTTCCCCGAGTACAGCCGGTCACCGGAGGCGCGGTACCCGACGGCGATCGAGGAGTGCTACGCGGTGGCGCAGTGGATAGCTGCCCAGGGCGGTGACTACGGCCTGGACCCCTCCCGGATGGCCGTCGCCGGCGACTCGGTGGGCGGGAACATGGCCACGGTGCTGACGATGCTGGCCAACCAGCGCAACGGCCCCCGCTTCGCCGAACAGGTCCTGCTCTACCCGGTCACCGACGCCAACTTCGAGACCGGGTCCTATCGGGAGTTCGCCGATGGTTACTACCTCGGCCGGGAGCAGATGATGTGGTTCTGGGACCAGTACCTGCCCGACCGGGCCGAGCGGTCGAACCCGATGGCGTCGCCGTTGCACGCCGGCATCGACCAGTTGAAGGGCCTGCCGCCCACACTGATCACGACCAACGAGGCGGACGTGCTGCGCGACGAGGGCGAGGCGTACGCGTCGAAGCTGCGTCAGGCCGGCGTTCCGGTCACCCTGGTCCGGTACCAGGGGATCATCCACGACATGGCGATGCTCGACTCGCTGGCCGGTACCCAGGCCGCCCGGTCCCTCACCGCCCAGGCCGCGATGACCCTGAACCGGGCCCTGCACCACGGCGGCTGACCCACGATGTGTCCGGCGCCGATCGCTGGAACCGGCGGCGCGGCCGGTGACTTCCCGCCTTGGCAGGGCACGACGGTTGCGTACGACCGGGGGTTGACCAGCGTCGAAGCGGACGTACCGGCGAGTATCCGGAAAAGCGACGACCCCCGTCGGGGGGAGACGGGGGTCGTCTGGGGTTCGGCTCCGGGGGGGTCGAGCCGAACCCGCTCAGCGGTCACGGGGGGTGCGACCGCCGAGGTCTACCGAGCACAGAGGATATGAAAGTGTGTCGTAAATACAAGCATGCCTGAGTCGACCCGTATACGTCGAGTGGCGTTAACTTCCACTCCCTGCGAAAGTTTGCCTTCGCAGTGTGACAGTGATCACCAGGCGGGCTGATCAACCGATCAGTCGGTAACCGGTCGGCAGGTGCCAAAGGTGACCCCGCGCACCCGGTGACCATAGACCATCCGGCTAGACTTTCGCGCCGTGGGCCGAAGCGCCGCTTTTTTCGATCTGGACAAGACCGTCATCGCCAAGTCGAGCGCGTTGGCGTTCGGTCGGCCGTTCTACCGGGACGGGTTGATCACGCGTCGAGACGTGGTCAAATCCGCGTACGCCCAGCTCATGTTCCGGCTGGGCGGCACCGACGAGCAGACGATGGCGCGTACCAGGGACTACCTGGCCGCACTCTGCAAGGGCTGGCCGGTGGACCAGGTCCGCCAGATCGTCGCCGAGACCCTGCACGAGCTGATCAACCCCTACGTGTACGCCGAGGCCGCCGCGCTGATCGAGGAGCACCAGGCCGCCGGGCGGGACGTCGTACTGGTCTCCGCCTCCGGTGAGGAGATGGTCCGGCCGATCGGCGAACTGCTCGGCGTCGCCGACGTCATCGCGACCCGGATGTCGGTGGTGGACGGGCGCTACAGCGGCGAGGTGGAGTTCTACGCCGCCGGGCCCAGCAAGGTCGACGCGGTCGGCGAGCTGGCCCGGGAACGTGGCTACGACCTCGACCAGTCGTACGCGTACTCCGACTCGGTCAGCGATCGTCCCCTGCTGGAGTGTGTCGGGCACCCGAGCGCCGTCAATCCGGACCGGGCACTGCGCAAGTTGGCCGCCGAGAACGGTTGGCCGGTACTGGAGTTCCGGCACCCCGTACCGCTCGGTCGGCGGCTCCGGGAACGTCCTGCCGTACCGGTCGCGGCGGCGGCCATCGGAGTCGGCGTGGGCGTCGCCATCGGCATCGCCTGGTACGGCCGGCACCGCCGGGCCCGCGCCACCACCGCCTGACCCGCTCGGCAAGAGTTAACAAGGGGCCCTTCCTATACAGAAAACGATAAGAAGGGGCCCTTCCTTGCACTCAGGCGAGGGCCTCGTCGCCGATGGTGACCAGTTGGTCGGCGCCGATCTCGACGGCCGTGGCGTAGTGGCGCAGCCAGGAGCGGACCCCGTCGGAGGTGCCGGTGGCGAAGGCGCCGGCCGCGCCGACGTACTCCGGTTCGCGTTCCAGGTGGCCCAGGTCGACCGCGATCAGTCCGCGCGGGTCCAGACCGGTGGCGAGCAGGGTGAGCCGGGCGGCGGCCCGGGCGACCACCCCGGAGGGCCCGGCGAAGGGCCGTAACGCGAGCAGTTCTCCGTGCACCACCGCGGCGAGGATCAGCGGTGACACCGAGGTTCCGCCGACGACCAGGCCGGCCAGGCCGTCCAACCGGGCGCTGAGCGCACGCAGTGCGATCGAATCTCCAGCCGGCGAGTCGACGCCGGGCTCGGGTGCCGGAATCGGACGGCCGAGTTCGTCCTCGGGTACGGTGCCCCGGGCCGCCAGGGTGTGCAGCTTGGCCAGCACCTGGCGGGGCGCCCTGGGCCACAGGTCGGCCAGCCCCGGCAGCGCACCGGCGACCCGCAGGGCGCCCTGTAGCACCGGATCGGTGACGGTGCCGGCCCGGACGGCCTCACGCTCGTGGACGTACCCCTCCAGGGCGGAACTGGCCACCGCGGACCGCAGGCTGACCTCGGCCGCGACCTGGCCACCCTGCCGGCGCAGCGCGCGGTGCCGCAGCGCCTCGTCGACCCGCTCGCGGGCCCGGTCCACGGCGGGTGCGATGTCGGCGAGGCTGAGCAGCGGGGCGAGCGGATCGGTCGGCACTCTGCCACCGTAGTTCCCAGGGTCGGGACTCCCGTCGCCGGCGCGACCCGTTCGGTGCGGGGCCCGCCCGGCCAGGGGACCGGCGAGCGCCGGAAGTCGGCCATTCGGCGCGCGTCGGTGCCGGAGCGCTCCAGATCCCTCGCACCAGCCACGACACGCCGATTAACCTCCTACCGAACACACGTCACGCGACGCCTGAGGAGCCCCCACCATGAGCGAGACTCTGGCAAACCTGTTGCAGGAGACCCGGCAGTTCCCGCCGCCGGCCGACCTTGCCGCCGCCGCCAACGTCACCGCCGCCGCCTACGACGAGGCCGCCGCGGACCGGTTGGCGTTCTGGGCCCGGCAGGCCGGCCGGCTGGACTGGTCGAAGGAGTGGCACCAGATCCTCGACTGGTCCAATCCGCCGTTCGCCAAGTGGTTCGTGGGCGGGCAGCTCAACGTCGCCTACAACTGCCTCGACCGGCACGTTCTCGCCGGGAACGGCGACCGGGTGGCCATCGAGTGGGAGGGCGAGCCCGGCGACAACCGCACCATCACGTACGCCGACCTGCTCGCGATGACCAGCCAGGCGGCCAACGCACTGACCGACCTGGGCGTCGTCGCCGGGGACCGGGTGGCGATCTACCTGCCGATGATTCCGGAGGCGGCGGTCGCGATGCTCGCCTGCGCCCGGATCGGGGCCACCCACAGCGTCGTCTTCGGCGGCTTCTCCGCCGACTCGCTCTCCAACCGGATCGAGGACGCGAGCGCCAAGGTGGTGATCACCGCCGACGGTGGTTACCGGCGGGGCAAGCCGTCGGCGCTCAAGCCGACGGTGGACGAGGCCGTCAGCCGGTGTCCGAGCATCGAACACGTCCTGGTGGTCCGGCGTACCGGTCAGGAGGTCGACTGGACGGACAAGGACCTGTGGTGGCACGAGACGGTGGAGACCGCCTCGGCCGAGCACACCGCCGAGGCCTTCGACGCCGAGCACCCGCTGTTCATCCTCTACACGAGCGGCACCACGGCCAAGCCGAAGGGCATCCTGCACACCTCGGGCGGGTACCTGACCCAGGTCGCGTACACCCACCACGCGGTCTTCGACCTGAAGCCGGAGACGGACGTCTACTGGTGCTCCGCGGACATCGGCTGGGTGACCGGGCACTCGTACATCGTCTACGGCCCGCTCGCCAACGGCGCGACCCAGTTGATGTACGAGGGCACCCCGGACACCCCGCACCGGGGCCGGTTCTGGGAGCTGATCCAGAAGCACAAGGTGAGCATCCTCTACACCGCGCCCACGCTGATCCGCACGATGATGAAGTGGGGCGCGGACATCCCCGAGCAGTACGACCTGTCGTCGCTGCGCCTGCTCGGCAGCGTCGGCGAGCCGATCAACCCCGAGGCGTGGATGTGGTACCGGGAGAACATCGGCCGGGGCGAGTGCCCGGTCGTCGACACCTGGTGGCAGACCGAGACGGGCGCGATGATGATCTCCCCGTTGCCGGGCGTGACGGCCGCCAAGCCGGGCAGCGCGATGCGCCCGTTGCCGGGCATCAGTGCCGACGTGGTCGACGACCAGGCCGAGTCGGTGCCGAACGGTGGCGGCGGCTTCCTGGTGCTCCGTGAGCCGTGGCCGTCGATGCTGCGCACCATCTGGGGTGACGACGAGCGGTTCGTCGACACCTACTGGTCCCGGTTCGAGGGGCTGTACTTCGCCGGGGACGGGGCGAAGAAGGACGACGACGGCGACCTGTGGCTGCTCGGCCGGGTCGACGACGTGATGCTGGTGTCGGGACACAACATCTCGACGACGGAGGTGGAGTCCGCGCTTGTCTCGCATCCGTCGGTTGCCGAGGCCGCCGTGGTCGGCGCGACCGACCCGACCACCGGACAGGCGATCGTCGCGTTCACCATCCCGCGCGGTCACGTCGACACCTCGGGCGAGGCCGGCGAGGCCCTGATCGCCGAGCTACGTGAGCACGTCTCGAAGACGCTCGGCCCGATCGCCAAGCCGCGCCAGATCATGCTGGTCGCGGAGCTGCCGAAGACCCGTTCGGGCAAGATCATGCGTCGACTGCTCCGGGACGTGGCCGAGAACCGCTCCCTCGGCGACGTGACGACGTTGCAGGACTCCTCGGTGATGGAACTGATCTCGGCCGGCATGAACTCGGGCAAGTCCGACGAGGACTGACCGACCGCCTCGACGGCGGGGTGACCCGGGGGCAGACGAAAGCTGACCCGGGTCAGCCGGCGATTCCGCCACCACGAGGATGGGCGGGCCCACTGCGGGCCCGCCCATCGTCGTCACAGAGTGTGGTCGTCCGGACGCACCGTCGCCGGGAGTGGCCGCGTGCGTACGCCGTCGTCGTGCAGGTGGGTGGGCGGGTCAGCGAGCGGGTCCGGTTTCGGACACAGTGCTGTCCGCAACTAGACGTGCGACCTGCCGGCAAGGTTTCGACCGTGGCCGAATCGTGACATGCGCATACCGGAAAATAGATGCCCGTTAGAAAGTTTTCGCCCTGATTAGACGGGGATCGACCGGCCAGGATGGCGTGTCTGGCCCCCGTGACAGCATTCGATACATCTGCAAAGGTGGTGGCGTCTAATGACAGTGCCCGCCATGAGCCGGCCTGTTCTGTAACACTTCCACAAAGGAGGAGGACCTTTGAGGAGACGAGTCACGGCCGGCCTGGCAGGTGCCACAGCCGCGCTGTTGGCCGCCAGTGCGGTCGCCGTGCCGGCGTACGGCGCTCCGGCGCCGGCTCCGGCTTCCGTCGATCGGGAGCCCCAGGGAGCGGCCCACCGGGCCGACAACCTGCCCGACCCATTCGCCGATCAGGAGCGAGAGGTCCGCAAGCAGGCCATCGCCGACCTGATCTCCGGCAAGGCCAAGCTGCAGACCCGGAACGGGTCAAAGGTCATCCAGGTCAAGGCCGACCGGTTCGTCGAGTACCAGCAGCCTGCGAAGGTCGACCCGATCTTCAGCATCCTGGTGGAGTTCGGCAACCAGAAGGACCCACGTACCGGCGGCACCGATGGTCCGCTGCACAACCAGATCCCCCCGCGCGACCGTGTCTACGACGGCAGCGCGACGGACGACAACAGCACGATCTGGCGTTCCGACTTCAGCCGGCAGTCATACATGGACCTCTTCTACAGCACCAAGAAGGAGTCGATGCGGGACTTCTACCTGAAGCAGTCCGGCGGCCGGTACACGGTCGGCGGTGACGTCAGCGACTGGGTCTCGGTCCCGTTCAACGAGGCCCGGTACGGCAGCAACGAGATCGCCGAGCGGGACGGCTACTGGGCCTTCGTCAAGGACACCGCCACCGCCTGGTACGAGTCGCAGGTCGCGGCGGGCAAGAGCAACGCCGAAATCCAGACGTACCTGAAGCAGTTCGACATCTGGGACCGGTCCGACTACGACAACGACGGCGACTTCAACGAGCCGGACGGCTACATCGACCACTTCCAGGCAGTACACGCTGGTGAGGGCGAGGAGGCCGGCGGCGGCGCCCAGGGTGCCGACGCGATCTGGTCGCACCGCTGGTCCGCGTTCACGGACCTGGCGGGTAGCGCCGGACCGGACTTCAACAAGCACGGCGGCGTGCAGATCGGCGACAGCGGGATCTGGATCCGTGACTACACCACGGAGCCGGAGAACGGCGGCCTCGGCGTCTTCGCGCACGAGTACGGCCACGACCTCGGCCTGCCCGACCTGTACGACACCCAGGGTGGCGACAACGGCGTCGGGTTCTGGAGCGCCATGGCCTCCGGTTCGTGGCTGAACCACGGCAAGGAGGACATCGGCTCCACCCCGGGTTACTTCGACCCGTGGTCGAAGCTCTACATGGGCTGGCTGAACTACTCGAGCGTCGACTACGACAGCGGCACCACGTACGCCACCCTCGGGGCGGCCGGTGACACCGACGGTCTCGCCCAGGCGGTCGTGGTGAACCTGCCCGACCAGGAGGTCAGCACCGAACTCAACACTCCGTTCGCGGGACAGTACGAGTGGTGGAGCGGCAGCGCCGACGACCTCACGAGCACGTTGGCCCGGCCCCTCGACCTGACCGGAGCCACCACCGCGTCCATCAACGCGAAGGCCTGGTACAACATCGAGGAGGACTTCGACTACCTCTACGCGGAGGTGTCGACGAACGGCGGTTCCACCTGGACCCCGCTGGACCACCCGCTGATCGACGAGCCCGAGGTCGGCGGTACCCCCGAGAAGGGCATCGACGGCTCCACCGAGGGCGAGTGGATCGACCTCAACTACGACCTGGCGGCGTACGTCGGACAGACCGTCCAGTTCCGCTACCGCTACGCGAGTGACGCCGGAACGAACTTCGAGGGTGCGTTCCTGGACAACGTCTCGCTGGTCAAGAACGGTGCCGCGGTCTGGACCGATGGTGCCGAGACGGTGGACCCGGGTTGGACCGCGGATGGCTTCACCCGGTTCACCGGCAAGATCGTCGAAGAGGTTCCGCAGTTCTACATCGCGGAGTACCGGACCTACTACGGGTACGACAAGACCCTGGAGACCGGCCCCTACAACTTCGGCTGGACGAGCACGCGGCCGGACTTCGTGGAGCGGTTCAAGAACCACCAGGGCCTGCTGGTCTGGTACGTGAACTACGCGTACGACGACAACGACACCATCGACCACCCGGGCTTCGGTCTGAACCTGCCGGTCGACGTTCGGCCGGGTCCGATCACGGTTCCGGGCGTTGGCAACATCACCAACCGGCGGGGCGGTTACGACGCCACGTTCAGCAGGTTCACCAAGCCGGCGCAGACGTTCCACCTGAACGGTGTGCCGACCACGGTGCCGAAGCTGAACCCGGTGACGGTGTTCAACGACTCGCAGGCGGACCGCTACTGGTCCGCGCAGAACCCGATGAACTCGGTCAAGGTCGCCGGCACCGGCACCAAGATCGAGCTTCTGCTGGAGAACCGCCTGATCAGCGACCTGGCAATCATCAAGGTCACCAACTGATCCGGTAGTCGACACGGCCGGGGCCGGAGGCGCATCGCGCTTCCGGCCCCGGTCCGTTCTCAACTCCCGGCCCCCGATGCGCTCCCGGCACCCGGCCAGCTCCCGACACCCGGCCAGCTCCCGGTCGGCGGTGCCGCTCGCCGGTCAGAACGCCAGGTCGAGCCAGCCGTACCGGTGCGCGCAGGGAGGGCCGGCCGCGATGCCGAGCCGCCGGTCGTCCAGATCCAGCAGTACGGAGTAGACCGTCTCGGAGCGCTCCGGCACCGGCATCCGCTCGTCGACGTGCCGACAGATGCTCTGCGGAGAACTGGCGTGGTCCCGGAACAACGCGACGAGGTCATGGTCGCCCAGCTTGCCGACCGCCGCCTTCGCGGTCAGCAGGCGCCGGGCCCGGGCCGACCGGAACAGCGACGAGCCACCCCAGTCCTTGATGGTGTCGTACACCGGCAGCGCCGTCTCCAGATGGTTCGCGTGGGTGATCAACCCGTCCACCGGATGCAGCCAGCCGACGTCACCGGGCACCATTTCGAGGTCGATCAGCTCTCCGCCCGCCTCGGCCGCCTGGCCCAGCAGCAGGTTGATCGAGCTGTTCCGGGTACCCCGGCACACCGCCTTCAGCCCCTCGGCCAGGCTGTCCGCCTCGAGCGCGGCCCGCAGCAGCACGTGGTACGGCACCCCCGGCTCGGCCCCGGCGTCGGGAAGCCCGTCCCGGTCGCAGCCGAGCATGTTCACGCAGACCCCGACGCCGGCCGAGTTCAGCCCGGTCTTGGCGAGCATGCCCGCCTCGGTCAGGGTCAGCACCGTCAGCCCCCGTTCGTCACGGGTGGCGAGCAGCAGCATCACGCCCCGCTGGTCGGGGTGCCAGTCCCAGTTCTGTCCGAGCAGCAGATGCCCGTTCCCGGTGTGCGTACCGAGGACACCGACGGAGGTGCACGCGCCGGCGCCGGCGTCCGGCGGCCGGGCGTCCACCGCACCGCGTACCCGAGGGTTGCCGTAGATCAGTTCGGTACGGGCGTTGAGCGCGTAGATCTCGTCGACCCGGACGTCGGCCCCCTCGGCGACCCCGTCGAGCATCTCGGCGACCCGGGGATGGTGCCGCCGGGTGGACTTCCCGAACGCGAGCCCCGCGGCGCGGACGGCGGCGGTGTCCAGCCCGGCCTCGTCCCGGAACCGGCCCAGGTAGAACTCCAGATTCGCCACGACGAGATCCCGGGCCGCGGCTCCGTATCCGGCGCCGCACTCCGCCGGACTGCCCTGGACCCGGACCAGGGGCACCGGCAGATCCGGATTGTTGATCCGACGTGCGGAAGTCATGCCAGAACGGTAGCCGGGCCGGAGCCGGGCGTCACCGGCGGACCTGATCCACTGGTCAGGAACCTCCGGGCAGCCCCTCACCCGAACCCGGGTGATATCCCGGACGATCCACCGATCCACAGGTCGCGCCGGGTACCCGCACCCGGGATAGCCCTAGGCTGTGCCACATGACGGAGCGAATCGGCCAGTTCAGCGGTCAAGCTCATGACGACGCCGCGCGCAACGTGGTGCCGGCATGAGCGAGCGGAGCGAGGCCGGTAGGAAGTCCGTGGTCGACGAGTCCTGCGTACTGGTGGACGGGCCGTGGACGCACCGGTTCGTTGGGGCCAACGGCAGCAGGTTCCACGTCGTCGAGGCGGGCAGCGGACCGCTGGTGCTGTTCCTGCACGGCTTTCCCGAGTTCTGGTGGGCCTGGCACGAGATGCTGCCGGCCGTGGCCGACGCCGGGTACCGGGCCGTCGCGGTCGACCTGCGGGGCTACGGCGCGAGCGACAAGCCACCCCGGGGGTACGACGGCTACACCCTCGCCGCCGACGTGGCCGGACTGATCCGGGCGCTCGGCGAGCGTTCGGCGGTGCTGGTCGGCGCGGGGGCCGGCGGCATGATCGGCTGGACCGCCGCGGCCTTCCACCCGAGCCTGGTCCGCCGGCTGGTGGTCCTCGCGGCCCCGCACCCGCTGCGCCTGCGTGCCGGGATCTTCGCCGACCCACGCGGCCAGTTCGCGGCGGCGACGCCGACGCTGAAGTTCCAGATCCCCCGGTACGAGCACGTGCTCACCCGGGACGACGCGGCGCTGGTCGGCTACTTCCTGCGCAGGTGGGGCGGCCCCGACTGGGTGGACAGTGCCGGCTTCGACGAGTACGCGGACCGCTGCCGCCAGGCCATGCGGATCCCCCAGGCGGCGTTCTGCGCGATGGAGGGCTACCGGTGGGCGTTCCGTTCGGTGCTCCGCCTGCACGGCTACCGCTTCGTCAAGCTCATGCAGGAGCCACTGGTCACCCCGACCCTGCAACTGCACGGCGAACTGGACCAGGCCTCGCTGCCGCGTACCGCTCAGGGCTCCAGCCGCTACGTACGGGCGCCGTACGAGTGGCGCCTGCTCGACGGGGTCGGGCACTTCCCACACGTCGAGGCGACCGATCTGGTGCTCGGCGAGGTGCTCCGGTGGGCGAAGTCCTGACCCGTCCGGCCGGTCAGGCCCGGTTCTCGCGCAGGTCGGTGACCTCCGCCACCGGCGCCCAGCCCTGGTAGACCCCGAAGTCGAACGCCTCCAGCCCCATCGCCTCGGCGACCGGCCAGCGACCCCCCGTGTACTCGACCCGGAGCCAGTTGTCGTGCCGGGCGAGCACGATGAACGGCTGCCCCTGCCACGAGCACCTGGTCCGGACGTAGACCAGCTCGGCGACCTCGGCCACCGCCACCACCCGGCAGAACCGGCCGGGTCGGATCTCCTCGAAACCCTCACCCGGCTCGGGCTGGTAGAGCCGTACGTCGTCGCCGGCCGGACTGGCTTCGTACTCCTGCCCACGCCACTGGGCGACGTAGCCGTCGCGCATCAGTCCTCCTCGGCCCGACGCCAGACGGGTACGTCGCAGTCCAGGGTCGCCATCAGCCGTTCCGTGCCGTCGACACCGATCCGCCAGAGCTGGGTGTCGTGCGGCAGCCGAACGCTGTCCACCTTGAACTCCGCCACCACGTCGCTGCTCTCCCCCGGCGCGAAGCCGTTGCCCCGGAAGGGCGGTCGTTCGATCACCCAGCCCTCCATCGCCCGCATGGCGGCCTCGTTCTGCCCCCCGTACGGGATGCGGTAGAGGCTGGGCCGGTAGGCGGGCCAGCGGAGCACGTAGATCTCGTCCGCGTCGCGGACGAACGGAGAGCCCGGGTAGCCGAGCCCGAGCGCGCCGTAGAACTTGGCCGGCGTACGCAGATGGGCGACCTCGGACGCGCGGTGCACGAAGCCCGACACCCGGTCGTAGCCCCGGTCGAGGTAGTAGGAGAGCTGACTCGGGGCGATCGTCTTCTGCATCATCGTCGGCCGTCCCGGATCCTCCCGGGCGGGCGCGTACGTCGACCGTGGCGCCTCCTCCTCGGTCGCCGGAGCCGCCTGCTCCCCGGTGTCGGTGTCGTCGCCGAGGCCCACCTCGGCGGCCCAGTTCGCCAGCGCGACGATCTGCCCACCGGGCAGCTTGGCCCCCACCGGTGTGCCCGGGTTCACCGCGAACGACCAGGTGTCGTCGGGCCACCGCCGGATCAACTGGGCGAACTTCACCGCGACCGTCTCGATCGGCGCCGCAAGGTGGTCACCGAGCCGCTCTGGCGAGGTGAACACGACGACGTACGTCTCCCCGTCCAGCGCCTCCGTACGCCACCGGAAGCCGTCGTCGCCGGGGCGGCTGCCGGACGCCGAGCGGACGTCGACCGGCAGCAGCACCCTGGCGAGCAGGAGGGTGGAGAGGAACGTGTCGGTACTGCCGTCGCCGGCCGCGTCGAGCAGGCTCCGCTCCACGTCGTTGGCCGGTACGAAGTCGGGCGGCAGCCGAGGGGGCGGCACCGAATCGGCGGTGGACGCCGGTGGGGCGGGGGCGGGTTCGGCCGGAACCGGCTCGGTCACCGGCTCCGGCTCCGGCGCAATGGCGACCGGAGGATCGAAGACAGCCGGAGGATCGAAGACGACCGGAGGATCGAAGATGGCCGGCTCGGTGGGACCCGAACTGGTGAAGATCGGCTCGGTGGCGTCCGTACCCGTGGCGACCGGCTCGCCGACGCCAGCAGAGGTGGAGATCTGTTCGGTCCCGCCGGAGCCGCCGAAGATCGACTCGGCACGGGACGGCTGGCTGGCGACCGGCCCCGCGACGATCGGCTCGGTCTGCGCCGCCTCGGCGTAGGTCGGACCGCTCGACATCCGCTCGGCGGGAGCCGCCTCGAAGGCGCTCGACATCCGCTCGGCGGGAGCCGCGTCGAAGGCGGTCGTCGTACCCTCGGCGGGAGCCGCGTCGAAGGCGGTCGTCGTACCCTCGGCGGGAGCTGCGTCGAAGGCGGTTGTCGTACTCTCCGACGAGCCGCCGGACCACGATTCGGCGACCGGCTGCCGGGAGACCGGGGTGAACAGGGAGGCCTCGGCGCGTTGGGCCGTCGGTGTCCAGGGTTCAGGTGCCCGGACCTCGGCCGGTGGGGCCTCCGGCGGGCGCGCTACCGGCGCTGGCTCGTCGACCGTCCGGGGCGCGGCCGATCCGGTGATCGGCGCGGTCACCTGCTGGTCCGTCGCCTGGCCGCCCGGCCCGTACCAGGCCGGTGGCGGGCCGGCCGAGACCGTACCGGACAGCACGGTGGATTCGCCGGAACGCGCCGACGCTTCCACCGGAGCCGTCGGGGTGCCGTTCGCGGCCTTCGACCCGCCGAACCGCCCTGGACCGGCGGGAGTCATCCAGCCGGCCGAGGTGTCCTCCGAGATCTGGCTGCCGAAGTCGTTACGCCGGTCGCCCCGGTCCGGCGTGGGGGCGATCACCGGCACGGTGGCGGGTGGGCCGCTCGACGGCGTTGGTTCCGGCTCTACCGCCGGGGCCAGCCGCGCCGGCTCCGCCAGTGACGAGAACCGCGTCGGCTCGGCCGGCGAGGAGAATCCCGTCGGCTCCGCGTGCGGGGAGAACCGCCTCGGCTCGACGCCCGACGAGAACGAGTCGGGTTCGACGACCGACGGGAACGACGCCGACTCGGCGCGCGACGGGAACGGCGTCGGGTCGGCGCGTGACGGGAACGGTGCCGACTCGGCGCGCGACGGGAACGGCGCCGACTCGGCACCCGGGGAGAACTGCGTCGACCCGGCGGCCGGGGAGAACGACGTCGGCTCGTCTGCCGGCGCGAAGGTGGCCGGTTCGGGCGGTGACGAGTACGAGGCCACCGGCTCCCTGGACGGCTCCGCCGGCCGGTACGGCACGCCGGGGGTCCGCGACGGTTCCGCCCTCGGGAACGGGGCGGCCGGCGTCCTCGGCGGCTCCGGCTGCGGGCGCAGCGGTCCCTCCGGCTCCGGTCGCGACGGCACTTCCGGCGCGGGACGCCGGGGCACGGATGCCGTCGCCCGGGCCCGGGCCGCCCGCTCGACCTGCTCCAGCCGGGCCCGGGCGCCCATGCTGCGGCCGGGCAGCCGTACGTCGCCACGGGAGAGCTGGGAGACGAACCAGGCGGGCAGGTAGCCCTCGATCGGCAGCCCGGGATTGACCGCGAGCCACCACTCCGGGTTGGGCCAGCCGGTGGCCAACTCGGAGTACGGCGCCCGTCGGGTGGATCCCGCGTTCTCGGCTAGGCAGGCGTGCAGGGCGGCGGTGGACGTGAATGCCAGCACGTGGGTCCGGCCGCCGGTGGTCCAGGTGCCCCAGCCCATCGGCGCGCGGCCGGCGAGCGCCTCGGCGGAGACCGGCAGTAGAAGATCGGTTCGAGCGAGAATACGAAAATAGAGTTCCTGGTCACCCGCCCGCAGTGCGTCCCGCATCGCGGCCTCGGTCTCGGTGGCCGGCTCCCATTCGGTCACGGCCACCTCCCTTTCGCCGAACAGGCCACAAGCATCGCGTACAACCTACAAGGTAGGTGCAAGATCACAATGGCTGCCTGGCGGTGGATGCCATGGCCGGCGATCCACCGATAGCATCCGGTGGGCGGTCCGTTCCGATTGCGAACCGACCCAATGGCGGACCGACCCGATTCGGAGGCGAGCGATGCCTGGCCGCAGAATACGACTCACGCTGGTTGGCGTCGTCATCGCGGTGGCGGTTCCGCCGTTCGCCGCCGGGCCGGCCCTCGCGGCGGCGCTGCCACCGGCGGCGGCGCGACTCGCGTTGCCCGGCTGTGACAACGACGACCAATTGCCCCGGGCCGTCCCCGCCGTGCCGTGGGCCCAGAAGCGGTACGCCCTGGAACGGCTCGCCCCGTTGGCCACCGGGGCCCAGGTGACGGTCGCGGTGATCGATTCCGGTGTCGACAAGACGCACACCCAGATGAAGGGGCGGGTCCTGCCCGGACGGGACTACCTCGATCCCGGCCTCGACGGGAGCCGGGACTGCGCTCGGCACGGCACCGGTGTGGCGAGCATCATCGCGGCCACCCCGACCCGGGGCGTCGGCTTCCGCGGGGTCGCCCCGCAGGCGAAGATCCTGCCGGTCCGGGTCAGCGAGCAGAAGGTGATCGAAGGCAAGGAATCGGGAAAAACCGCCGGCGTTGTGGCACTGGCCAACTCGATCCGGTGGGCGGTGGACAACGACGCGGACGTGATCAACCTCTCGATCGTCTACTACAAGGACAACCCCGCGTTGAAGAGCGCGATCGCGTACGCCGTCGAGAAGGATGTCGTGGTGGTGGTCGCGGCCGGCAACCAGAACACTGAGGGCAACCCCACCCCGTACCCGGCGTCGTACGACGGGGTGATCGGGGTCGGCTCGGTCGGCGAGGACGGCCAGGTCTCGGCCTTCTCCCAGCGGGGGCCCTGGGTCGACCTGGTCGCCCCGGGCGGCGCGGTGCTGGTGGCGGCGCCGGAGCGGGGGCACGTGGTGGACAACGGCACCAGCTTCGCCGCGCCCTACGTGGCCGGGGCCGCCGCACTGGTCCGGCAGTACTGGCCGGACCTGAACGCCCGTCAGGTGGCCGAGCGCCTCCTCGCGACCACCGACCCCGCGCCGGGCACCGACCGCGACGCCTACGGCGCCGGAATCCTCAACCCGTACCGGGCGGTCACCGAGACCGCGGCGCCGGCCCGGCGGCCCGCGGCGGCCGGGCTTCCGCCGCACGTGATCGATCCGGCGGAGGTGGCGCGAGCGGAGCGCCGTGCGGTGACCCAGGAGCGGGCGCTGTGGGTCGCCGGTCTCGCCGCCGCGGTGGCCGCCGTCGCCCTGCTGCTCGCCGTCGTACTGCCGCGGGGCTCACGCCGCCGCTGGCGCCCCGCCGGCCCGGCGTGACCGCACACGCTCCGGCGTGACCCCGCCCAGCCGGCCCGACAAAAGCAGGAGCCCCGGAGGTGCCACGCGGTAGGCGTGGCAGCCCGGGGCAACCTGGATGATGCGGTACGGCCCTACTGGAACAGGCCGGTGTTCTTCTTTTCCGTGCTCACGTAGTCCGCGGCGGACTCGTCCAGCGCCATCTTGATGTCCCGCAGCATGTTCTGCAGGTCCATCGACGCCTGGCGCCACTTCGCCTGCCGAACCGCGTACGCCTCCTTGGCCTCGCCTTCCCAGGTGGAGACGAGCGGTGCCGCGTCCGACTCCAGCTGGTCCAGCTGCGAGTCGAGCGTGTTCAGCGCCTTTTGGATGTCCGCGCTTGCCTGCTGTAGCGCGGCGAAATTGACGACAAGAAGGCCGTCACCCATCGGATCTTCCCTCCCCAGAGGATCAGAGCGGCAGCGAGAGGCCGCCGGTGTTGGTCGCCGACATCCGGCTGGACGCCTCGCTGTCGGACGCGTCGTACTGCGTGCCAGAGGTACGGATCGCGGTCGCGGTCTCACGCAGCGCCCGGTGGATCGTCTCCTGGTCCTGCCTCCACTGCTGCTTGACCGTCTCGAACGAGCGGCCACCAGCACCCTTCCACGCGCTCTGAAGCACCTCAAGCTCACTCATCAAGCTGGTCAGCATGCTCTGCAGCGACTGGTCGACCTGCTCGAACTTCTGGGCGGTCTGCTGCATCACTGCTGCTTCTGCCTGCGTCTGAGACACCCCGGAAGTCACCCCGCTCCCTCACTCGTTGTAAACCCCGAGACGCCCATTGTGGACTCCCCGGTTGTGGCCGCTCCCTCTGTGGGTCACGGCACAGCATGGCGATTACTCCCGTAGCCGACGGTAGCGGGCCAAGGCAAGGGTTGGATACCCCTCTCGGCCACCCTGTGGACAAACCGGCACCGCCGATGTGGCGGGTCAGCCGCCACCGCCGATTCTCCCCAGGCCCGCTCCTCGCCCACCACCGGTTATCCCGGGGACGCCGGATTGCGCGCCTTCTCGGGGTCCAACGCGGGCCCCTGCGGGATGAGCGTGACCAGGTTCGCCGGCATCCGTACCCGCTTGGCGCTGGCGTACCCCAGATTGCCGAGCACGTCGGCGTTCGTCACCGGATGCCGCCGGCCCTGGTCGGTGATGACCGAGATCGCGCCGCCGGTGGCTCCCGGCGCGGCGGCGGCCTCGACCACGACGCCACGGCCGGCCTCCAGCAACACCTGGTCGGCGAGCGCACCGCCCTGCGACGACCGGGCGGTGGTCGGCGGCGGATCGGCGAGTTTGGACAGATCCGCGCCGACCCTGATGTTCTGCACGCCCCGGTCGTCCGGTGCGTCACCGCAGACCACGCCGCCCTCGGTGCTGGCCATCTTGGGCGTGGTCTCCGGTGCCGCCGCGTCGTCCTGCGGCACCAGGTCGCCCTGCTTCGGCAGCGCTCCGTAGTCGCCCTGGGAGAGCGGGGTCGCGTCATCTTGCTCGATGGCGTTGTCCGTGAGCAGCAGGTTGGCCTGTACCTCGGTGATGTTGTAGAGGCCGTCGCGCTTGGCCACCGCATACTGGCCGCCGCCGCCCTGCCGCTCGACCAGGAAGACCTCACCGATCTTCGCGTCCGGCACCGCGTCGGACGACTTCCCCGCGTCGGCGATCTCGATCCGGCCCAGGTCCGCTCCGGCCGGCAGCGCGTTGAGTAGAGCCGGCGCCACCGACACCTTCCGCACGCCGGCCCAGGCCAGTGCGTCGATCACCAGATCCTGGTCGCGGATCAGGTGCCGGCGGTTGTGCCAGACCAGATAGAGCTGGTTGTCGGGATGAAGGGCCAGCACACCCTCGTCGTTCAGGGGGCGCCCACCCGGTGCCTGCGTCCCGATCAACAGCGTCGACTGCGCCGACTGCGTGCCGTTGCCGGTACCCGGCTCGGAGCAGACCGTCCATCCGGAGCCGATGAGGCGGTTGGTCGGCGGCAACGACTCGGGCAGATCGCGGATGCCCAGCAGCACCCCGCGCGGCTCGCCCTCCAGCGACTTGCGCGACACCGAGACGGTCTTCGGACCGGAGCTGCCGATGATGAGCAGCGCGGAGGCGTAGTTGAGGACCGGGTGCAGCTTGTTCTCGTAATAGACGTACTGCGCGCCCGACTCCTTCTCGACGATGACCACCGACTGGTCTTTCCACTTGGCGGCACCCCCGCCGAGGAACACGCCGACCACCACGGAGCCGCCGATCGCGATCAGCGCGATCAGCACGCTGGCCAGGGTCGCCCCGGCCGCGCGCCGGAACGGCGACTGTGCGGGATCGGTCTCGCGCATCACCAGCGCGCCCACCACTCGCTGCACCATGAACTGGTACGAGTGCAACTGGTCCTGCCGCGATGGCATGCGGGCCCCCTCTCCGGTTGGTCCGGCCCATACGATAGGCCCCTGAGCGAATTGCGGGGGGCGGGCCCACGGGCGACGCCCATCCAGGGGAGGCTATCGCGGTGACGGTAACTGCGGCAGACAACAGGGCCCGGTCCGTCGTGACCGGAGGCAGCCGGATCGACCGGTCGGCACCGGCGCCGCTGCCGGCGTCGTCCACGCCGACGCGTTCCGGCCTGTTCGGCGTACGGGCGGGTCAGATCGTGGCGGCGCAGGTGGCGATCGCGCTGCTGATCGCCGCCTCCGACTACGGCGCACTGGCGGTGGTCGGAGCCGCGCTGGTCGCCGCCGTCCTGGTGCTGCTGACCTGGATCCGGCTGCGCCGACGGTGGCTGTTCGAGTGGATCAGCATCGGTATGCGGTACTCCTCCCGACAGCGGAACCTGCCGCCGTCGGCCGCACCGGAGAAGCTGCTCGACCTGGTCAACCCCGGCGCCACGGTGGTTCCCGCCGATCTGGCCGGCGACGCGGCGTCGATGATCAGCGACGCCTACGGCCTGACCGCGGTGCTGGAACTCGGCGACCAGGTCGGCATGCTCACCGACGCCTCGCAGACGCTGCTCTCCCCGGCCAGCCTGCTTCCGGCGCCGAGCGCGGAGACCCCGCCGATGCGGGTCCAACTGCTCCTGACCGGTGCGCCGGCACCGACGCTGAGCGCGGGCGGCGGCACGCCCGCCACGTCGTACCGGCAGCTCACCGACGGGCGGTTGCTCGGGCACGAGCGGGCGCTGCTCGCCGTACGGGTGCTGCGCGCCGACGGCTGGTCCGACGAGGATCTGCGACGGGCGCTGTCCAGCGCCGTACGCAAGGTGCGCCGCCGTCTCGCCCCGGTACCGACCCGGGCACTCGGCGAACGCGCCGCGCTCGGGGTACTGGCCGAGACGGTGCACCACGACGGTGCGCAGCCGGGCCGGGAGAACTGGCAGGGCGTACAGCTCGGCGGGCTGGTGCAGAGCACCTTCCGGCTGCGTCGCTGGCCGGACCTGCGGACCGAGGCCGGCCGCCGGTTCGTACCCCGGCTGCTCGCCCTGCCGGCCACCGCGACCACGGTCTCGGTCAGCGCCGGGCCGTGGGCGGGCGCCGGCACCGACAACATCCGGGTGGACGTGACGGTACGGCTGGCCGCCGACAGCGCGGCCGCGCTCACCACCGCCGTCCAGGCGCTGCGCCGGATGCTCGCCGCCGAGCACGCCGGCGCCCGACGGCTCGACGGCGAACAGCTCGACGGAATCGCGGCCACCCTGCCGCTGGGAGTGCTGGGGGCCGGGCCGACCGCTCCGGCGCCGGCCACCACCCTGCCAGCGTCCTCTGTGGACGCTCTGGACCTGTCCATCGGCTCGGCCGGGCTGATGATCGGCGCAAACCGGCACGGCTCGGCGGTGGTCGCCCGGCTGTTCCGCGCCGAGACCACCCGGGTGGTCCTGATCGGTGGGGTCCGGGCCGCGCAGCTCATCGCGCTGCGGGCGATGGCGCTCGGCGCCCGGATCGTCGTACAGACCGCCCGACCGCGCGCCTGGGAGCCGTTCGTCCGGGGCGCCAGCGGACCGGGGGCACCGATCGCGGTCATCCCGCCGGGCCGTCCGGTCGGCGGGGCGCCGGGCACCCAGTTGCAGCCGCTGCTGGTGGTGGTCGACGTCGGACCGGTCGCCGCCGACTCTCAGCCCGGTCCGGGCTGGCAGGCCAGCCTGGTGGTCCGGGACGAACTGGCACCGGTCGACGTCGATGCCGTCTCCCGCGCCGACCTGGTGGTGCTGCAACCGCTGCGGCCGCACGAGGCCCAACTCGCCGGCATGGCGCTCGGACTCGGGGACTCCGCAGACTGGTTGACCCGGATCCGGGCCGACATGGTCGGGGTGATCAATCGCCGGGTACTGCGCTGGGCCCTGCTCTCGGCCACGCCGATCGAGACCCAGCTGATCGGTCCGCCGGCCCGGTTCTGAGCGGATCTCGACCGGATGCACCATCGGCCTGGTGACACCGCTCACGAGAAAGGGTTTTGCTCCCGAAAGACCCCTTACGGTTAGGCCATGACCCAGGTACGGCGCGGATACCTCTACGGGCTCGGCGCGTACACGCTGTGGGGTTTCTTTCCGCTGTACATCCGCCTGCTCAAGCCGGCCGGGCCGATCGAGATCCTGGCCCACCGGGTGGTCTGGTCGGTGGTGTTCGTCGCCCTGGTGCTGGCGGTGGCCCGCAACTGGGGTTTCCTGCGGGGACTGCGCCGCCGGCCGGCCGCGCTCGCCGGGGTCGTTCTCGCCGCCACGCTGATCGCGGTCAACTGGGGCACCTACATCTACGGCGTGAACTCGGAACGGGTCGTCGAGACCGCGCTCGGCTACTTCATCAACCCGCTCGTCGTCGTCCTGCTCGGGGTCACCGTGCTGGGTGAACGGCTGCGGGTCGCCCAGTGGGTGGCGCTCGGCATCGGCGGTGTGGCGGTGGCGGTGCTGGCGTTCGACTACGGCCGGCTGCCGTACCTGGCCCTGACCCTGGCACTGAGCTTCGGCGGCTACAGCCTGGTGAAGAAGCGGCTCGGACTACCCGCCGCCGAGGGCATGTTCGTCGAGTCGGCCGTGCTCGCGCTGCCCGCGCTCGGCTACCTCGGCTGGCTCACCTGGCGGTCCGACTCGACCTTCGGCCAGGTCTCCGCCGGGCACACCGCACTGCTGGTGCTGGCCGGTGCGGCCACCGCGATTCCGCTGCTGCTCTTCGCGGGCGCGGCGAACCGGCTTCCGCTGACCGGGCTGGGCATGTTGCAGTACCTGGCACCGATCCTCCAACTCGGCTTCGGCGTACTGGTCTTCCACGAGCCGATGCCGCCGGCCCGGCTGGCCGGGTTCGCGCTGGTCTGGCTGGCCCTGGTGGTGTTCACCGTGGACGGGATCCGGCAGGTCCGCCGGTCCCGCAGCGCGCTGCTGGCCGCCACCGCCGAACCGGCCGCCGCGACCGCCGCCCCCTGAGCGGGTTCGCCACGGCGGCCCACCGCCCCGCCCCGCTCCACTGCTGTCGCTGGACGACGTCCGCGCCCGTCGACCGTCGCCGCTGCTTCCGGGGTTGACCGAAACCGGCACTGAACAAGCTGTACAAACGGATTCCACCGCACGCTCAGCATTTCGCCACCGGTCGGTCATTCACGCACGACTTTATGATCAACGACTTGCAGGCGACATCTGGCGCGGAAGGAAACCTGCCCATGATCAAAGAAGAGGTGCCCCGATCAGCGGCGAGGTTGGCCCGTCGGCGCTTCCTGACTCTCACCGGAGCGGCGACGGCGGTCGCCTTCGCCACCAACCTGCCCGCCGGTTCGACCGCGAACGCCGGTACCGGCTCGTTGTCCGACGACCCGTTCACCCTCGGCGTCGCCTCCGGTGACCCGCTGCCCGAGGCGGTGGTCATCTGGACCCGCCTGGCGCCGCGCCCGTACGAGCCGCTGGGCGGGATGCCGTACCACGCGGTGTCGGTGCAGTGGCAGGTGGCCACCGACGAGCGGTTCCGCCGGATCGTGCGCTCCGGCACCGCGTCGGCCAAGCCGGAGTACAGCTACAGCGTGCACGTGGACGTACGGGGCCTGGAGCCGGGCCGGCACTACTGGTACCGCTTCAAGGTGGGCCGGTACCTGAGCCCGGTCGGCCGGACCCGGACCGCTCCGGCACCGTGGCAGCGGGTCGACCAGCTCTCCTTCGCGGTCGCCTCCTGCCAGTCCTGGCCGGACGGCTACTACACGGCACACCGGCACATCGCCACCGAGGACGTCGACGCCGTGCTGTTCCTCGGCGACTACCTCTACGAGTACGGCATCTCCACGGCCGGTGGGCTGCGCTACGTCACCGAACCGGTGCCGAGCCAGTTCCGTACCGAGGCCGACACCCTGGACCGGTACCGGTTGCAGTACGCGCTCTACAAGTCCGACCCCGACCTGCGGGCGGCGCACCAGAACGCGCCGTGGATCTCGACCTGGGACGACCACGAGGTCCAGGACAACTACGCGAGCCTGACGTCCCGGACCAACGCTCCGGTCGAGGACTTCCTGGTCCGCCGGGCCAGCGCCTACCGGGCGTACTGGGAGCACATGCCGCTGCGTACGCCGGCACCCCGGGGCCCGAACTACATGCTGTACCGGCGGCTGCGGTTCGGCCGGCTGGCCGAGGTGAGCGTGCTGGACACCCGGCAGTACCGCTCCGACCAGGCCGACGGTGACGGCTGGAAGGCCGACTCGGCGGTCCGCCGCGATCCCGCCCGGGTGCTGGCCGGCGCCCAGCAGCGGCAGTGGCTGCTCGACGGCGTACGCGGATCGCACGCGACCTGGAACCTGCTGGCCAACCAGGTGATCATGAGCCGGATGGATCTCGACCCCACGGTCGGGAACCTGTACAACATGGACGCCTGGGACGGCTACGGGGCCGAGCAGCAGCAGGTGCTCGACGGACTGGCCGCGCTGCGCGGGCGCAACCCGGTCGTCCTCACCGGCGACGTGCACGCCGCGTACGCCCTGGAGATGAAGCGCGACTTCGCCGACCCCGCCTCGCAGACCTTCGGGGTGGAACTGGTCGCGACCTCGATCAGCAGCGGCGGGAACGGTCAGGAGGTCTCCGCCAACGGGCAGAAGTTCCTCGACGGCAACCCACACCTGAAGCTGGTCAACGAGCGTCGCGGTTACATCGTCCTGCGGCTGAGCCAGCACGAACTGCGGGCCGACTACCGGGTCGTGCCGTACATCGACCGGGTCGGCGCACCGGTCTCCACCGTCAAGTCGTTCGTCGTCGAGGCCGGCAACCCCGGCCTGAACCCGGGATGAGAGGGGTAGCCATGCGCAGCATTCTCCGGCGCCGCCTGGCCGGGCTGGCCGGGCTGTCGCCCCGGCGCAGAGCCGTTTCCGCCGCCGTCGCGGTGGTCGCCGCCGTCGCACTCGCCGGTACCACAATGGCCGTCTCCGGAGCCGGGCCGGCGGACGCCACCGGGTCCGGTCAGAACACGCGGCTGAGCCTCGGCTCCGACGTGACCCAGGTGGCGGTGAACCCGGTCCCCTGCGCCAATCAGGGCTTCGAGCTGCGGTTCGGCAACGTGGGCAGCTCAGAGGTGTACGCCGACGCGTTCCTGGAGGCACCCGCACCGCTGGTGCTGTCCCGGTACCTGGTCTCCAGCTACCTGCCGGCCGGCTACACGCTCAAGGTGAAGATCACGGTGACGGCACCCCGGGCCACCCCGCCGGGCCGGTACGAGGTCACCGTGCGGGCCGGCGGGGAGCGGCTCTCGGTACCGGTCGAGGTCGTCGCGCCGCCGGTCGACGGGACCGGGAATCTGGCCAGGTACGTACCCGTCTCGGCATCCTCGGAGAACCTGCCCACCTACCCGGCCTGCGGCGCGGTGGACGGCGACCGGGACTCCAACCACTGGGCGTCCACCACCGGCTGGAACGACTCCACCCGGGGCACCTTCCCGGACTGGCTCCAGGTGACGTTCGACCGGCCGCAGACCGTCGGGCGGGTCGACCTGTACACGCTCGACTCCGCCCGCTACCCGGCGACCGGGTACGGCCTGCGGGACTGGGATGTGCAGGTCTCCTCCGGCGGCGGGGCCTGGCAGACCGTCGGGCAGGTACGCGGCAACCTCGTCGGCATGGTCAGCACGACGTTTCCGCCGGTGAGCGTGGATGCGGTCCGGATCGTCACGCTCGCCAGCAACGAGGGAGTCACCTACTCCCGGATCGTGGAGTTGGAGATCTACGCCTCCTGAGCAGTCAGCCCCGGGGTGGGAGCGGCGCGGTGCCGCCTCCACCCCGGGGCTGCGTCGTAGTGGCTACCGCGCGAGCTGATCCACGTCGGCCGGCTGCTGCTCCGGAGCCGGCAGCCCGGCCCGGCCGGCGACGGTCTCGTACAGCGACTCGAGCAGGTGCGTCTGCTTCCGGAGGTCGAAGTTCTCCTCCACGTGCCGCCGCGCCCGGCGACCGAACCGGGTCCGTAGCTCCTCGTCGTCGAGCAGCCGCGCGATGCCGTCGGCAAGCGCTGACCGGTCACCCTCGGCGCCGAGCAGGCCCGTCTCGCCGTGCAGCACCGCCTCGGGAATACCGCTGTGGTACGTCGAGACCGTCGGCAGCCCGAGGCTCGACGCCTCCAGAATCGTCGTCGGCAGCCCCTCGGAGTCCCCGTCCGACGCGGTCTTCGACGGCGAGACGAAGATTCTCGACTCGGCCAGATGCCGAGCCACCGCCGCCGGTTCCTGTGCACCCAGGAACGTCGCGGAAAGACCCAGCGCGGCGGCCCGCTCGCGCATCGGCTGCTCCAGTGGCCCCGAGCCGATCAGGAGCATCCGTGGCCGCCGTCCGCGCAGCATCCCGACGGCTTCGAGCAGGTCGTCGACGCCCTTCTTCTCGACGAACCGACCGACGAAGACGACATCCCACTTCTTCGGTACGGCCGACGGGTCGGCCGGGCCGGCCGCGAGCGGGACGCCGGTGTGGTGCACCAGCACCTTCGCGGGATCGGCACCGAGCGCCACCGCCCGGTCCCGGATGAACCCGGAGACGGCGAGCAGGAGGGTGGCCCGGTCGAACACCTGGCGCAGGTTCCGCCGGTACCGGACGCCGCGTACGCCCGAGGTGTCCGGTTGCCGCGTCACGTCGTACCCGTGCAGGGTGACGAGCAGTGGCACGCCGAGCTGTCGCGCCGTACCGCTGACCAGCCAACCGTCGTTGCCGAAGTGGGCGTGCACCAGCGCCGGACGCAGCCCGGCCAGCAGGTTCCGCAGCCTCGGCGACTCCCCGGTCAGCCGGAGCCGCAGGAACGCCCGCCGGTCCGCCGGGGTGTCGGGATAGGCGACGATGTCGGTGTCGGCGGCGATCGCCGAGGTGACCTTGGTGGCGCCGAGGAAGGTCGGCTGCCACCGGGTCAGCGCGTTGCCCTGGTTCCGGATGAACGTCTCCGAGGCGGCGAGCATCCCACTCCGCCAGATCACGACGCTCGGCTGCGGGTTGGGCTGGTGGGGCGGGGACGACGTACTCACGCGCCGATCTCGCCGACCCGCCCGGCCTCGCCGGAGAGCCGCCGGGCCGACTGGCCGGCCTCGACACGGTGTCGCTCCTGGCCGCCCCGGACGCTGCCGGCCTGGCTGGCGGATGCCGGGCGGGGTGGAGGGGCTGAAGCATTGGCGCCCGGCCGCTTCAGGACCCGGTCCCGCAGGCTGCGCCGCAGTTGCGGCGGGATCAGCCAGATCTGGGCGAACGCCAGGTAGTCGTACACGCCCGGTCGGCCGTGCCGGCGGGCCTCGCGGAGCAGGGTCCGGAACGCCGTCGCGCTCCGGGTCGGCGCCGCCATCGAGCTGATCACGCTCATCGTGAGCGCGGCGTACGCCCGTGGGGTGAGCAGCGGACGGCTCCGCTGGAGCCACTCGAACTGCTCCTCCCAGGACGTGTCGAAGGTGATCCGGGGCCGGTCCTCGTCCTGGTGCCAAAGCACGAGTGGCTCGGCGGCGAAGAGCAGGTCGACGTCGTCGTGGCTCAGCGCCCGCAGGGTCCAGTCGAGTTCCTGTAGCCGGCGCAGCCCGACGGTGAACGGCACCCGGCGGAGCAGCTCGGTCGGGGCCATGATCGTCGAAGTCTGGATGAAGCCGTCGCCGTGGAACAGTCCACGGCGCACGGTGAGGTACTCGCTGAGCGGCTCGCCCGCCGCCGGCAGCCGGCGGGGCATCACGAACTCGGCACGCGGGGTGCGGTTCACCAGCCGACTCGCCACGATCGGCATCCGGACCCGGGCGCTGCGCGCCAGGTCGAGCTGGATCGCGAGCTTCTCGGGAAGCCACTCGTCGTCGTCGTCGAGCAGCGCCGTGAAGGGGGCCCGGGCTTCGCGGACGCCGATGTTGCGGGCGTTCGGCGCTCCGCCGGACTTCGGCAGGGCGACCACCCGCAGCCGGGCGTCGCCGATCGCCGCGAGCGTGTCGCAGGTCGCGTCGTCCGGCCCGTCGACGACGACGATGACCTCAATGTCGTCCAGGGTCTGCGCCAGCACGCTCCGGACCGCCCGGGTCACCAGCACCGGTCGGTTACGGGTGGGAATCACCACGCTGACGCTAGGTGTAGAGGACATGAAGACCCGCTAACTCAGACATGTTGACGAGGGGTGTGTTTCGTGGCGCGATCCGGCGCTACCGGCGAAAACAGTATTGGCTGGGCGCGGTACGCGGGTTAATTCGCAGCGGCGAATGCACGTACATTCGAAAGGCAGGAGCCTGCCGTACGGTGTCCCGCACAGGGACCGACGAACCGCCGCTGAGCTGGGACACCTGTGCCCGGAGTTCGTAATCGGATGATTGCCGTACACTCGCCGAGGATTCGATCGGGGCCCGAGGAATCGAATTGGTGAATTCGAGGAATCGGGCAGGTGAATTTGCGGCGAATGGAGGACAGCGACCAATGGAGACGCCGGATGTCAGCGTGGTGGTGCCGGTCTACAACACCATGCCGTACCTGACCCGGTGCCTGACCTCGCTGGTGGAGCAGACCATCGGAACGGCCCGGATGCAGATCATCGCGGTGGACGACGGCTCGACCGATCGCAGCGGCCGGGAACTGGACCGCTTCGCGGCGCGTTACCCGGACCTGTTCACCGTCGTGCACCAGGCCAACTCGGGTGGCCCGGCCGGCCCGTGCAACCGGGCGCTGGACCTCGCCACCGGCCGGTACGTCTTCTTCGTCGGCTCCGACGACCACCTCGGCCCCCAGGCGCTGCACCGACTGGTCGACGCCGCCGACTCGTACGGCTCGGACGTGGTGCTGGGCAAGGTGGTCGGCGTCAACAGCCGGCACATCTACCAGGACATCTTCGCCCGCAACGAGGTGGAGATCAGCCTCTTCGACTCTCCGCTGCCGCGCTCGCTGGCCAACACCAAGCTGTTCCGGCGGGACATGCTGGAGCGGTACCGCATCCGCTATCCGGAGGACCTGCCGATCGGCAGCGACCTGCCGTTCACCCTGGAGGCCTGCTACCGGGCCCGGCGGATCTCGGTGCTCGCCGACTACGACTTCTACTTCGCCGTACGGCGGTTCAGCGCCACCAACATCACCTACCTCAGCCGGCACGCGCGGCGGCTACGGACCGTCGAGGCCAACGTGGCGTTCGTCGCCGGGCTGATCGAGCCCGGCAAGCAGCGGGACGCGGTGCTGGCGTACCGGTTCGACCACGAGATCGCGGGGCTCGTCGAGGACGACCTCCTCCAGCTCGACCGGGCCACCCAGCAACTCGTGCACGACGGACTCGGTCGGCTGGTGGCCGAGCACCTCAGCGACGACATCGCCGACCGGCTGGGCCCGGAGACCCGGATCCGACTGGCGCTGACCCGGGACGGCACCCTCGACGACCTGCTCGCGGTGATCCGGCAGGACGCCGAGGGCGGCGTGCCCGCCACTGTGGTCGAGGGGTCCCGCCGGTACGCGGCGTACCCGGGATTCCGCGATCCCGAGCGGCACCTGCCGGACGCCTGTTTCGACGTCACCACGGTGCCGGACTGGGCGGCCAAGCTCGACGCCACCGGCCTGGCGTGGGAGGACGACGACCGGGGCGAGCGGGTGCTGACCGTCACCGCGCACACGCCGGTACCGCAGCTCGCGGCCCTCGGCGCCGAGACGTTGACGGTGAGCGCGGAGGAGATCCCGGCCGATACCCGGATCATCGCCACGGGTACGGCCGGCACCACCGTACGGATCAGGTTCAGCGCGGCGGATCTGCTCGCCGGCAGCGACCCGACCGGGCAGCGCCGGATCGTCTCCGCGCAGCTGGGGACGTTCGATCCGGACCGCGCCCTGGGTGCGGCGAGCGCCAACGGCGCGGCCGGTTCCGCCGCACTCCGCGCGCCCCGGCTGGACGGTACGGTGCCGCTGGTACGTCGACGCGGCGCCCGGCTCTACGTGATCACACCGACCCGGGACAGCTCCGGTCGACTCATGATCTCCGTAGTGCCGGTCACCCCGGACCGGGTCACCGCCCGGCTGCGCCAGTTGATCCGCCGCCGCTGACGAACGCGGGGCTCGGGTACGGGCGGCCGGCAAGGGCTCAGGTGCGCGTCGCCAACCCGTCGAGCAGGTACGTCAGTCCCTGCCGGAAGGTGACCTCCCAGTCCCGGTCGTCCAGGTGTCCGGTGTCGACGAGCGTGGGATACCGGTCCTGTTGGGCGGCAAGGTGTTCCCGGGCGGCCTCGCGGGGCGGCTGCGGGGAGTCGGGGCGCTGCCACGACGCCAACGTGACGGCGGACCCGATCACGTAATTGGCCAGGGCGTACGTGGCCGCCCCGAGGTCCGGCTCGACCAGCCCGGACCGCCGGAGCGCCGACTGGAGGAACTCCGTCCGGGTCAGCACGTTCGGACCGAGCATCGGTCGGCCGAGCAGCGCCGCCGACCACGGGTGGCGCAGCATCGCCGCCCGCCAGCCGAGCAGCAGACCCTCGACGTCGACCCGCCAGTCCCGACCCGCCCCGGCCTCGTCGTCCAGCCCGGCCTCGCTGTCCAGCCCAGCCTCGTCGTCCCGCCGGTCGGGTAGCTGTACCTCGCCGAAGATGTGGTCCAGGGCCAGGTCGACGACGTCGTCCTTGGTGGCCACATGCCAGTAGAGCGTGGTGGAACCGGCGTCGAGATGCTCGGCCAGCCGCCGCATGGTCAGCCCGCCGACGCCGCCCTGGTCCAGCAGTTCCACCGCCGCCGCGACGATCCGGTCCCGGCTCAGCGGAGGTCCGCTCCGGGACGGCCGTTGGGGTCGCAGCCACACACCCGTCATGCCCGGAGTCTAGTATGACGATCGATCACTAGAACGTTGTTCTAGTATCTAGACCGTCGGTCCAGAGTTCCGGACACCTCGCTGGAGGAGCCGTGGCGCACATCGAGATCAGGCACCTCGGCTACCGGCTGCCCGACGGGCGCCCGCTGCTCGACGACGTCTCCTTTCGGGTCGGGGACGGCGTCACCGCCGCGCTGGTCGGCCCCAACGGCGCGGGCAAGACCACGCTGCTGCGCCTGGTCGCCGGGGACCTGACCCCGACCACCGGAGAGATAGTCAGCTCGGGTGGCCTCGGCGTGATGCGTCAGTTCATCGGCTCGATCCGCGACCACCGCACCGTGCACGAACTGCTGCTCTCGGTGGCACCCGACCGGATCCGGCAGGCCGCCGACAGACTGCGCCAGGCCGAACGGGCGCTGGCCGAGCACGACGACGAGCCGACCCAACTCCGCTACGCGCACGCCGTCACCGAGTACGTCGAGGCGGGCGGCTACGACCTCGAAGTCGTCTGGGACGCGGTGACCACGGCCGCCCTGGGCCTGCCGTACGAGCGGGCCGGCAGCCGGGACGTCAACACCCTCTCCGGCGGAGAGCAGAAACGCCTCGTCCTGGAGGCCCTGCTACGCGGTCCGGACCAACTGCTGCTGCTCGACGAGCCGGACAACTACCTCGACGTACCGGGCAAGCAGTGGCTGGAGCGACAACTTCGGGCGAGCACCAAGACGGTGCTGCTGGTCTCGCACGACCGGCAACTGCTCGCCGAGGCGGCCGACCGGATCGTCACCGTCGAGGACCGGCAGGTCTGGGTGCACGGTGGCGGGTTCGCCAGCTATCCCGCAGCACGGCGGGATCGGATCGACCGGCTCGACGACCGGCGCCGACGATGGGAGGACGAACACGCCCGGCTCCGGCACCTGGTGCACACCGCCCGGCAGGGCGCCGCCCACAACGACGCGCTCGCCTCGGCGTACCGGGCGGCGCGCAGTCGTCTGGCCCGGTTCACCGACGCCGGACCACCGACCCGGCCGCCGAAGGAGCAGAACGTGCGGATCCGGCTGCGCGGTGGGCGTACCGGAAAACAGGCCCTGCTCTGCCAGCAGCTCGAACTGACCGGCCTGATGCGACCGTTCGACCTGGAAATCTGGTACGGCGAACGGGTCGCGGTGCTCGGCTCCAACGGCTCCGGCAAGTCACAGTTTCTCAGGTTGCTGGCCGGAGCCGGTGACGTCGGTCCGCCGGGCGGCCACCCGGTTGGCCACACCGGCACGGTGCGGCTCGGTGCCCGCGTCGTACCCGGATTCTTCGCCCAGACCCACGCCCGACCCGACCTGTACGGACGCACCCCCGCCGACATCCTGATGACCGGGTACGCGCTGCTCCGCAACGACGCCATGGCGGCGCTGGCCCGGTACGAGATCGCGCCCGCCTGGAACCAGCCGTTCCAGACCCTCTCCGGCGGGGAACAGGCCCGGTTGCAGATCCTGCTGCTCGAACTCGCCGGTGCCACCCTGCTGCTGCTCGACGAGCCGACCGACAATCTCGACCTGGCCAGCGCCGAGGCCCTGGAACACGGTCTGGCCGAGTTCGCCGGCACCGTCGTCACGGTCACCCACGACCGCTGGTTCGCCGCGCACACCGACCGCTATCTGCTGTTCGGGGCGGACGGGCAGGTCCAGGAGACCGACGAGCCGGTCTGGACGCAGGGTCGGGTCGACCGACCCCGCTGACCGCCGTCGGTGGGCGGGAACGAGCTGACCGGGCTACGGCACGTCGTAGGCGAGCAGCGGGGTGTTGTCGTACCGAACGAGTTCCAGCCGGAGCAGTTCGGACCGGGTGAACCGGGTTACCCCGGTGAAGGTGACGTCGTCGCCGGGTGCGGCCACCCACGAGCCGACCTGCTCCATCGCGCCGTCCGGGCCGTACGCGATCAGCCGGAAGGTGTACGCCTTCGTGTAGTCCGCCGTCTTCTTGTAGAGGCACTTCATCGTCACCTGGGTGCCCGACCTCGTGCCGTTGAAGCCGATCTCGGCACTTACCGGCACGGCGCCCCGGACCGGTTGCATGGCGGCCATCCGCACCTCGACGCCGCTTCCGCCACCGTCGCCCAGCGGAAGCCAGTTCACGCCCAGCCCGACGGCGACGGCCAGGCAGGCGGCGGCCAGCGTCACGGCGGCGAGCCGGATCCGGCCGACCCGACGGTCCCGGCGTCGTACGGCCACCGCCGATTCGACCAGTTTCGGCACCCGGGACTCGGCGGGCGGCGGTGCGGAGATCCACTCCAGTCCGGCCGGATCGAGCCGCCCCAGCAGCCCCGGCAGTACGGCGATCTCGGCGACCGCCTCCCGGCAGGCCGGACAGCCGGCCAGGTGCCGTTCGTACGCGGTCCGCTCGGCGGGGGACAGGGCGCCCAGCACGTACGCGCCATCATCGTGGGCGTACTCGCAGCGCATCACCCGGTCACCCCCATTTCCGCCAACACCAGGCGCAACGATCGCAACGCGTAGTGCGTACGCGACTTCACCGTTCCCGGCGGCACCCCCAGCCGGGCGGCCGCCTCGGCCACCGACCTGCCCTGGTAGAAGCACTCCACCAGCACCTCGCGGTGCGGCGGCGACAGCCGGTGCAGCGCCTCCGCGACCGTCCAGGCCTCCACCGCGCGGTCCGCCTCGTCGACCACCTGCGGCGGCTCGGGCAGGTCGTCGGTGATGACCTCGCCGACCCGGGCACTGCGCCGCCGCCAGGCGTCGATGGCGAGGTTCCGGGCGATGGTGAAGAGCCAGGCCCGGACGGATCCACGTTGCGGATCCATCGCCTCCGGATGCCGCCAGGCCCGCAGCAGGGTCTCCTGCACCAGGTCCTCGGCCCGCTGCCGGTCACCGTTGGTCAGCCGCAGGGCGTGCGCGAGCAGCGCCTCTCCGTGCTCGTCGTGCATGGCGCGCAGAAGTTGGGCGTCCCGGTCGCTGATGGTGTTCCTCGCTTCCCCGCTCGCTACGGCTGCCGGACCCCGTCGTCAGGTTTCACGTAATCCTCGGGCAAACGGTTCAACCCGATGTCCGGAAGGCACCCCTGGCTGCAGGTGTTCATGCGCGGTTCACCGGAGCGCCGGCCGCCGCTCACGGCGCACTTCTAGCGTCCGGCAGGCATGCGCCCGTGATCGCGATCCGGGTGGGCATTCCGAATCCTGCGAGGAGGCTCCATCTCCATGACCGAGCGACCCCGGCTGCTCCCTCTGCTCGGCCCGGCGGGCCACGGCGGACGTGACGCCATGACCTGCATCTACCGGTGCGGCAACGCCTGTTCGCACCCGGTGCCCAACGAGTCGGACAACCCGTACTTCGGGGATGTCGTCCACGCCGAGGTCACCCGCCGGGGCGTGGTCCGGGCCGGTGCGGTCGGCGCGCTGGTGCTCGGCTTCGGTGGCGCCGCGGCCGGTGCGCTCGTCGGCTCGCCGGCGCTGGCCGCCCCGGCCGGCGGAGCCGGACCGGTGGTCCCGGAGGTGGACAGCTTCGTCCCGAGCCGGCAGGGCGCCGGCAACGGTGCGCTGACCTTCAAGCCGATCCCGCCGAACAAGCTCGACACCCTGGTCGTGCCGAACGGGTACGACCACCGCGTCGTGATCCGCTGGGGCGACCCGGTGCTGGCCGGCGCGCCCGAGCTGGACGTGGAGCGGCAGAGTCCGGGCCGGCAGTCCCAGCAGTTCGGCTACAACAACGACTTCGTCGGCGTACTTCCGTTGGACCGCAAGGGCGAGCGTGCCCTGCTGGTGGTGAACCACGAGTACACCAACGAGAACCTGATGTTCCCGAACTTCACCAGCCTGGACGCGATGAGCGTCGAGCAGATCCGGACCGCGATGGCCGCGCACGGGCTTTCCGTGGTCGAGCTGGAGCGGGTCGGCCGCGGCGGCGAGTGGAAGCCGGTCCGCGACGGCAGGCTGCGGTACAACCGCCGGATCACCGCGCACACCACGAAGTTCGACTTCACCGGGCCGGCGGCCGGCTCGGCCTGGTTGAAGACGGCGGCGGACCCGAAGGGCCGGACCGCGATCGGCACCCTGAACAACTGCGCCGGTGGCATCACCCCGTGGGGCACGGTGCTCTCCGGTGAGGAGAACTTCAACCAGTACTTCGTGGGCGGCGACGGCGCACCGGAGCAGCTGAAGCCGAAGCTGGCCCGGTACGGCATCCCGACCACCGCCCGCTACCCGGCCGACAGCCGGAAGTGGGAGCGGGCCGACGAGCGGTTCGACCTCGCCAAGCACCCCAACGAGGTGCACCGGTTCGGCTGGATCGTCGAGGTCGACCCGTTCGACCCGGAGGCGAGGCCGCGCAAGCACACCGCGCTGGGCCGGTTCAAGCACGAGGGCGCGAACGTCATTGTGGCCAAGGACGGGCACGTCGTGGCGTACATGGGCGACGACGAGCGGTTCGACTACCTCTACAAGTTCGTCTCGGACAAAAAGTTCATGAAGGGCGACTCCTGGACCGCCCGGGAGCACAACCTCGGCCTGCTGGAGGCCGGCACGCTGTACGTGGCGAAGCTGGAGTACACCAGCGCCGGCGAGATCGACGGCTCGGGGAAGGTGCCGACCGACGGCGCGTTCAACGGCAGGGGCAAGTGGATCAAGCTGGTCCGGGGCAACGTCTCGTACGTGCCGGGGATGACCGCGGCGGACGTACTCACCTTCACCCGGCTCGCCGGTGACGCGGTCGGAGCGACCAAGATGGACCGTCCGGAGGACGTCGAGCCGAGCCTGCTCACCGGCAAGGTGTACGTGGCGCTGACCAACAACACCAACCGGGGCGTCGGCACCAACCCGGCGGCCGACGAGGCGAACCCGCGGATCAACAACAAGCACGGGCACGTGCTGGAGCTGGTCGAGAACAAGGGCGACAACGCCGCCGAGACGTTCACCTGGTCGGTGCCGATCGTCTGCGGCGACCCGACCGACGCGTCGACGTACTTCGCCGGGTACGACAAGACCAAGGTGTCGCCGATCTCCTGCCCGGACAACGTGGCGTTCGACGGTTCCGGCAACCTCTGGATCTCGACCGACGGCAACGCGCTCGGCAGCAACGACGGGCTCTTCGCCACCGCCGTCGAGGGGCCGGAGCGGGGCCACCTGAAGCAGTTCCTCACCGTGCCGCTCGGTGCGGAGACCTGTGGGCCGTTCATCAGCACCGACAACCGGTCGGTCTTCGTCGCCGTACAGCACCCGGGTGAGATCACCGGGGCGTCGGTGGAGAACCCGGCGTCGAACTGGCCGGACGGGGACTTCGCCAAGCCCGGTGTGGTGGTCACCTGGCGGCTCGACGGCGGCGTCGTCGGTAGCTGATCCGGAGTACGCGTTCCGTGGCCTCCTGCCACCCCGTCAGGGGCGGTAGGAGGCCACCTCGCGGTCCAACCCCGGACGCCGCACCGTCGATCCTGGAGCGTCGCCCTCAGGGCCGCCGGGGCGGCCTCAGACCTCGCTGGCGAGTCCATCGGCGACGGCGCGGGCCACCGCCAGCAGCTTGGCCCGGACCACCCGGGCCGAGGTCATCATCTCGGCGGCCGGCAGCGCGCAGGCGAGGACCACCCGGCGCTCCATGTCCTTGTCCGGGGTGACCAGCACCGCCGCGCAGGCGACGCCGTGCCGGAACTGACCCAGTTCCAGGTGCATGCCGCGCCGGTCACCGGCGGCCAGGTCGGCCTCGAACGCGTCGTTCGCCACCAGGGTCGCCGAGGTGAACGGCCGCATCCCGTACTCGCGCAGGTAGCGGAACCGCTGCTCCGGGGTGAGGGTGGCGAGCAGCGCCTTGCCCAACGCGGTGGCGTGGGCGCCCTCGTCGAAGCCGGGCACGAGATCCTCCAGGTACGGCGACCTCGGCCCCTCGGCGAGTGCGGTGATCGCCACCTGGCCGCCCACGAACCGGCCGAGGTAATGGCTGTAGCCGGTGTCCGAGGCGGCCCGCCGCAGCGACTCGCCCACCACGGGCGGCCCGCGGAACGCGGTCACCAACTCGCGGTACCGGTCGGCCACCTCCAGACCGACGATGTACGTGCCATCTTCGCGCCTGATCACGTAGCCCTCGTAGGCGAGCGTGCGCACCAGGTGGTACGTGGTGGCCACAGTCAACTCGCAACGCCGGGCTATCTGCTTAACGGTCAGGCCCTTCGGTGCCCGTCCGACCGCTTCGAGCACGCGCAACGCACGCGACACGCTGCGGATCAGGTCCGAAGGTTCCGCCAAGGGGTCGCGCACAACCACCTCCGCCGCCGGGGACTTACACATTATGAGAAACCGGGCGTCTGCGAAATGCCCGTTCGGATCGAGGATGCCAGATCTACGGCGACCGTGCGTGCAGCCACGGACACGAACGGTTCATACGGGCGGCTCGCGTAGGCTCGTCGCAAATGGCCGATTTCCCTGTGGACCCCCCTCCAGCCGTAACCTCTGCCAGCCTCACTCGTACGGTCCTCGGCGCCACCATCATCACCGTCGCCGGCGTACTTCCGGTATTCCTGGTCGGTGGACTGGCCGTACAACTCGGCGCCGAACTGCACCTCACCCCCGCTGGGCTGGGCCTGGCGGTCGCCGTCTACTTCGGTGTCAGCGCGCTCGCCTCGGTCCCGTCCGGTGCGCTCGTCGAGCGGTACGGGCCGTCCGTGGCCGCCCGGGGCAGCCTGCTGCTGGTCGCCGCCACCATGCTCGCCATCGCCGCCGTGGCACACTCCTATCCGGTCCTGCTCGCCCTGCTGGCGCTCGTCGCCCTGGCCAACCCGCTCGGGCAGATGTCCAGCAATGCCGCGCTGGCCCACCAGGTGCCGCCCGGCCGGCAGGGCCTCTCGTTCGGGATCAAACAGGCTGCCATCCCGGCCGGCACGCTGCTGGCCGGAGCCGCCGTACCGGCCGTCGCGTTGACCGTCGGCTGGCGCTGGGCGTTCGTACTCGCCGCCGGGCTCGCGCTGGCCACCCTGGCGCTCGTACCCACCGGTCGGGCCGCCGCCGCGAGCCCGGCGCGGCAACGCGGTGAGCGGGCCACCGGCGCCCTCGTGATGCTCGGCCTGGCCGCCGCCCTGGCCGCCGGTGCCGCGAACGCACTCGGCACCTTCCTGGTCTCCTCGGCTGCGGCCCGGGGCCTCTCCCCGGGGCTGGCCGGGTTGGTGCTGACCCTCGGCGGCGCCGTCTGCCTGGTGTCCCGGGTCCTCGGCGGTTGGCTGGCCGACCGGCGTACCGGCGGGCACCTGAACACCGTCGCCGGGATGCTCGTGGTCGGTGCCGTGGGGCTGAGCCTGCTGCACCTGGCCGGCCCGGTGGCGCTGCTCCTCGGCGTGGCGCTGGCCTTCGGGCTGGGCTGGGCCTGGCCCGGGCTGCTGAACTTCGCGGTGGTCCGGTTGCATCCACAGGCGCCGACCGCCGCCACCTCGATCACCCAGACCGGGGTGTACGCGGGCGGCTGCCTCGGTCCGCTCGGCCTGGGCGCGCTCGCCGGCCGACTCGGCTACCCGACAATGTGGCTGGTCGCGGCGGTGACGATGCTGCTTGCCGCCGGATTCATGCTGATCGGTCGCCGGATGTTGTTGCGGGCCATGAATCGTCGGTAGATAACGGGACTAGTGGGATACCTGGTCGTATGAAATCATTTCGCCGGTATGTGCGCCCCCGCTTACCCCCTGGCAGGAGACGAGACGGATGAACCGCAACCGCCCGGTCGGGCGCCTCGCGGTACTGGCGCTGCTGCTCTGCCTACCGGTCGCGGCCGCCGGCTGCGCCGGGCAGGAGGGGGAGTGGGATCCGGTGGAGTTCGGCACACCGAGCCCCGCCTCGGCGGCGTTGCCGATCCGGGTCGACGAGGACGACGTGATGGGAGCCGCCCGCTGGCCGAGCGCCTGCCGCTTCCTCACCGACGGCGAGATCCGGACGCTCCTGCCGCAGGCCGAGAGGATCCAGCGCAAGCCGACCGCGGTCAGCGTCTTCTCCTTCGACGAGGAGCAGCGACAGCACGCGCCCGAGGGTTCGTGCCGGTTCGACTTCTGGCTGCGGGACGTGACGATCGAGGACGTGACCTCGGGCGTCAAGCTGAGCATCGTGGCCATCGCCGACCCGTCGATCATCAGCGACCACTACAGCGAGGAACTCGCCAGCGCCCGGACCCGCAGTGACCGGGAACCCGCCGTCGACCTGGGCGCCTCGCTCGGGCCCGAGGCCTGCTACACCTGGCGTGAGACGTCGAAGCTCTTCCCCGTCGTGGTGTGCCGACAGGGCCCCCTGATGTACGACGTCAGCGGCACCGGCTACGGCGACATGCAGGGCGTACCGGAAGGCGATCTGGTCGCCCAGGGCGAGGCCTGGCGTGACCGGGTGCAGATCCCGATCGCACAGATCATCGCCACGAAGGTGCCGGCGACGGGCTGAGCGGTTAGGAAGGGGCCCTTCTTCTACCGGAAGCGATAGGAAGGGGCCCTTCCTTACACCTTCAGCCGGTGCGGTCGGCGATGAAGTCGCAGAGGGACTCCAGGGCCTGCCGAGGGCCGCCGTGGGGTAGCGGTGCCAGCCGGGACCGTGCCTCCTCGGCGTAGCTACGTACCGTCTCCCGGGCCCTCTTCAACGCCGGGGACTCGCGGAGCAGGCCGAGCGCCTCGGCGTGCAGCGCGTCGTCGGTGACCGGGCCCCGGGACAGGATGTCGCGGAGTCGGACCGATGCCGCGTCGCCGTCGTCCGAGCTGAGTGCGTAGAGGACCGGCAGGGTCGGTACGCCTTCCCGCAGGTCGGTGCCGGGGGTCTTGCCGGACTGCACCGACTCGGAGGCGATGTCGAGCAGGTCGTCGGAGAGCTGGAAGGCCATCCCGACCGTCTCCCCGTACCCGGCGAGAGCCTCGGTGTGCGCGGCCGGCGCACCGCCGAACATCCCGCCGAAGCGCGTCGACGTGGCGATCAACGAACCGGTCTTCTCCGCGATCACGTTCAGATAGTGCCGAACCGGGTCCTCGCCGGCACGCGGACCGACCGTCTCGGCGATCTGGCCGTGCACCAGCCGGGCGAAGGTCCGGGCCTGCAACCGCACCGCCTCGGTACCCAGGTCGGCCGCGATGTCGGCGGCCCGGGCGAACAGGTAGTCGCCGACCAGGATCGCCACCGAGTTGGTCCAGCGCGAGTTGGCGCTCGGCGCACCTCGACGCACCGGCGCCTCGTCCATCACGTCGTCGTGGTACAGCGTCGCGAGGTGGGTGAGTTCCATCACCACCGCCGCCGGCACCACCTGGGCGGCGGTCGGATCCCCGAACTGCGCCCCGAGAGCCACCAGCAGCGGCCGGAACCGCTTGCCGCCGGCATCCACCAGATGTCGGGCCGCCTCCGCCACCAGCGGATCGGCACTGTTGATGTTCGTCAGCAGCGCGGTCTCCACGGTGACCAGCACACTGGCCACCGACGCCTCGACCTGGGCATCGACGAAGTCGATCCCGAGCGCACCCATTCCGTCAGCCGTTCCCCCCACGCCATCAACCATGCCACACCCGCCGGCCAACCCCTGGTGGGGGGCAGTTGACGAATGGCCGGACGTGGGAGGAACCGGTCATCGGACGAATTCGGCAGCGCCGTTGGCGAGATCCAGCAGCGGCGCCGGAGCCACCCCGAGCACCAGGGTGGCCAGTACGCCGATCGCCAGCGCCGTCGCGGTCAGGCCACCCGGCAGCGACACCGTCGGGGTGGACTCGCCCGGCTCGGAGAGCCACATCATCACGACCACCCGCAGGTACGGGAAGGCGAGGATCATGCTGGTCAGCACACCGGCGACCACCAACCAGGTCTGCCCGGCGTCCAGCGCCGCCCCGAACACCGCGAACTTGCTGGTGAACCCGCTGGTCAGCGGAATGCCGGCGAAGGCCAGCAGGAGGAAGGTGAACAGTCCGGCGTAGAGCGGCGACCGCCGGCCCAGCCCGGCCCACCGGGACAGGTGGGTGGCCTCGCCGTCCGCGTCCCGGACCAGGGTCACCACGCCGAAGGCGGCGACCACCGTGAAGCCGTACGCGACGAGGTAGAACATCGTGCTGGAGAGACCGTCCCTGGAGATTGCCAGGGCGCCGACCAGCAGGTAGCCGGCGTTCGCCACCGACGAGTACGCGAGCAGCCGCTTGATGTCGGTCTGGGTGACCGCGAGGATCGCGCCGACCAGCATCGTCAACACCGCCACCGTGCCGAGCACCGGAACGAAGTTCCAGCTCGCGCCGGAGAACGCCACGTGCAGCACCCGGAGCAGACCGCCGAACGCGGCGACCTTGGTGCAGGCGGCCATGAAGCCGGTGATCGGGGTCGGGGCACCCTGGTAGACGTCCGGGGTCCAGACGTGGAACGGCGCCGCCGCGATCTTGAACAGCAGGCCGATGGAGAGCAGTGCGAGGCCGGCGAAGAGCAGCACCGGGCTGGCCGACGAGTCGCTGACCGCCGTCCGGATGGTGCCGAAGTCCACCCCGCCACCGGAGCCGGGGCCGCCGGCACCGACGGTGAAGCCGTACACCAGCGCCATGCCGAACAGGAAGAACGCCGAGGCGTACGACCCGAGCAGGAAGTACTTGAGCGCCGCCTCCTGGCTCAGCAGCCGCCGACGCCGGGCCAGCGCGCAGAGCAGGTAGAGCGGCAGCGAGAACGCCTCCAGCGCGATGAACATCGTCAGCAGGTCGTTCGCGGCGACGAAGAGCAGCATGCCGGAGATGGCGAACATCGTCAGCGGGTAGACCTCGGTCGCGCCGCCCTCGTCGGCGGCCTGCCGCTGGTCCTCGGGGGATCCGACGGTGACCGCGGCGTGCGCCACGAACGCGCCGCCGCGCTGCACCGACCGCTCACCGATGAGTAGCAGCGCCATCCCGGCGAGCACCAGGATCGCGCCCTGGAGGAACAGCGTCGGCCCGTCGATCGCGACCGCCGTGCTGGCGGTGATCAGCCGGTCGTTCGCGTTCAGCACCACCATGACCAGCGCGGCGACCACGGCGAGCAGGCCGAGGATCAACTGCACCAGGTGTCGGCGGGCCCGTGGCACGAACGCCTCGACCAGTACGCCAAGCAACGAGGCCCCGAAGAGGATCAGGATCGGCGACAGCGCCGCGTAGTCCATCGGCGGGAATTCGAGATCCATTATCGGACCTTCCTTACGTGCGCGACTGAGGGCCCGCTCACCGGTGTGCCTCCTGGACGGTGCCCACCGTCGGCGCCGGATCCTGCTTGTCGAGGTCCTGCTCCATGGTGGCCTGGACGGCGGGGTTGATGACGTCGGTGACCGGCTTCGGGTAGAAGCCGAGCAGCAACAGCAGCGCGATCAGCGGGGCGACCACGACCTTCTCCCGGATCGACATGTCGCGCCGCATGCTCTCGACCCCGGCCAGTGCCGGGTTGAGCGTGCCCTGGGTGGTCCGCTGCACCATCCACAGCACGTACGCGGCGGCCAGGATGATTCCGGCGGTGGCGATGATCGCGACCGGCTTGTTCACCGTGTACGTGCCGATCAGCACCAGGAACTCGGAGATGAACGGCGCCGTACCGGGCAGCGCGAGCGAGGCGAGACCGGCGAAGAAGAACACCCCGGCCAGTACCGGCATCAGCTTGCCGACCCCGCCGAAGTCGGTGATCAGCGCCGAGTTGCGCCGGGCGACCAGCATGCCGACCACCAGGAAGAGCAGGCCGGTGGCGAGCCCGTGGTTCACCATGTAGAGCACGGCACCGGTGCCGGCCTGGGTGGTGAAGGCGAAGATGCCGACCCCGATGAAGCCGAAGTGCGCGATCGAGGTGTACGACACCAGCCGCTTGAGGTCGTTCTGCCCGACCGCCAGCAGCGCGGCGTAGACGATGCCGATCAGGGCCAGCGCGATCGCCCAGGGGGCGAACCATTTCGACGCGTCCGGGAACAGCGGCAGGCAGTACCGCAGGATGCCGAAGGTGCCGACCTTGTCCATCACGCCCACCAGCAGCGCGGCGGAGCCCGCCGGTGCCGCGCCACCGGCGTCCGGCAGCCAGGTGTGGAACGGGAAGAACGGTGCCTTGATCGCGAACGCGACGAAGAACCCGAGGAAGAGCCAGCGCTCGGTGCCGGTGGAGATGTCGATCTGGGTCAGCGCCTGCCAGTCGAAGGTCTTGCCGCCGACCACCCAGAGCCCGATCACCGCGGCCAGCATGAACAGACCGCCGACCAGCGAGTACAGGAAGAACTTCACCGCCGCGTACTGGCGCCGGTGGCCGCCGTAGCTGCCGATCAGGAAGTACATCGGCACCAGCATGACCTCGAAGAACACGTAGAACAGGAAGACGTCGGCGGCGGCGAAGACGCCGATCATCGTGCACTCGAGGAAGAGCAGCAGCGCGAAGTAGACCGGCACGGAACGCTTCGAGGACTCCGCCTCGTGCCAGGAGGCCAGGATCACCACCGGGACCAGCAGGGCGATCAGCATCAGCATGACCAGCGCGATGCCGTCGGCGGCAAAGGTGAAGTTGACCCCCCAACGCGGGATCCAGGAGTACGACTCGCGTAGCTGGAGCCGGTCGCCGCCGGCCTCGAACGCGATCCACATGAAGACGGCGAGCACCAGTACGGCCAGCGACCAGCCGAGCGCGATCCGCTTGGCCAGCTCGGCCCGGCTCGCCGGCAGGAACACCACCACCAGCGCACCGACCAGCGGCGCGACGGTGAGCACCGAGAGGAAGGGGAAGTCGGACATTATTCGGCCTTACCTCCGTCGTCAGTGCCCGGTCGGTTGAGGGCGCCCGGTCCCTTGAGGTCGGTCACGCCAACCACCCCAGTTGGACCGCCAGGAACGCGGCCACCACCAGCACGGCACCGGTCAGCATGGACATCGCGTACGACCGGACGAAGCCGGTCTGGAGCCGGCGCAGTCGACCCGAGCCGCCACCCACTGCGGCGGCGAGCGCGTTGACCAGACCGTCGATCCCCCGGTTGTCCAGGAACACCAGCGCCCGGGTGAGGAAGATGCCCGGCTTCTCGAAGACCGCCTCGTTGAACGCGTCGGTGTAGAGGTTCCGGCGGGCCGCCCGGACCACCGGGCCGGCCGGCTGCTCCTGGAGCGCGGTGCCGTTGCGGAACAGCACCCAGGCCAGGCCGGCGCCGAGCACCGTCAGCCCGAGCGACAGCACGGTGATGACGGTGTGCGAGAGCACCGGTTCGTGCGCCTCGCCGTGGCCGCCGAGCACCGGGGTCAGCCAGTCCGCGACCGGGGTGGCCATCAGCGCGCCGGCCGCCACCGAGCCGAGGCCCAGCAGGATCAGCGGCACGGTCATCACCGGCGGCGACTCGTGCGGGTGGTCGATGTCCTCGGTCCAGCGCTTCGGACCGTGGAAGGTGAGCACGAAGAGCCGGGTCATGTAGAACGCGGTCAGGCCGGCGCCGAGCAGCGCGGCGCCGCCGTACAGCCAGGCGGTCCAGTCGTCGCGCTCGAAGGCGGCGACGATGATCGGCTCCTTGGTGAAGAAGCCGGAGAACGGCCACATGCCGATGATCGCCAGCCAGCCGAGGCCGAAGGTGATCCAGGTGATCTTCATGTGCTTGGAGAGCCCGCCGAACCGGCGGATGTCCACCTGGTCCTTCATCCCGTGCATCACCGAGCCGGCCCCGAGGAACATGTTGGCCTTGAAGAAGCCGTGCGCCAGCAGGTGGATGATCGCCAGCGCGTACGCCCCGCCGCCGAGCCCGACGCCGAGGAACATGTAGCCGATCTGGCTCACCGTCGACCAGGCGAGGACCCGCTTGATGTCGTCCTTGGCCGCGCCGATGATGCAGCCCATCAGCAGGGTGAGCGCGCCGACGCTGACCACCACGGTCTGCAACGTCGGGTCGAGCGAGAAGATCGGGTTGGACCGGGCGATCAGGTAGACACCGGCGGTCACCATCGTGGCGGCGTGGATCAGCGCCGAGACCGGGGTCGGACCCTCCATCGCGTCCGGCAGCCAGGCCTGGAGCGGGAACTGACCGGACTTGCCGGCCGCGCCGAGCAGCAGCAGGAGACCGAGGATCAGGATCGTGCTGCCGGCGAGCTGGCTCGCGCCGTTGAAGACGTCGGCGAACTGGGTGCTGCCCAGGGTGGCGAACATGATGAAGATCGCGATCGCCAGGCCGGCGTCGCCGACCCGGTTCATCAGGAACGCCTTCTTGCCGGCGGTGGCCGCGCTGGGCCGGTCGTTCCAGAACGAGATCAGCAGGTACGACGCCAGACCGACGCCCTCCCAGCCGACGTAGAGCATCACGTAGTTGTTGCCGAGCACCAGCAGCAGCATCGCGGCGACGAACAGGTTGAAGAACCCGAAGAACCGGCGCCGGCCGGCGTCGTGCGACATGTACCCGACCGCGTACACGTGGATCAGGAAGCCCACGCCGGTGATCAGCAGTACGAACACGGCGGCCAGCGGGTCGAAGAGCAGCCCGAAGTCGACGTGCAGGTCCCCGACCGCGATGAAGTCCCAGAGGGACAGCTCGACCGAGCGGTTCTCCAGGTTACGCAGCCCGAAGAAGTAGCTCAGGCCGAGCGCGAAGGTGACGCCGATGCTGGCCACGCCGAGCCAGTGCCCCCACCGGTCGGCACGCCGGCCGAGCAGCAGGAGGATCGCCGCGCTGACCAGCGGGATTGCCACCAGCAGCCACACGCTGCCCAGCAACCCCGTGGCGTGGGCGTACTCCACAGAATGTTCCACTGGTGGGCCCCTCTTAGTACTTCAACAGGTTGGCGTCGTCGACGCTCGCCGAGCGTCGAGTCCGGAAGATCGTCATGATGATGGCCAGCCCGACCACGACCTCGGCCGCGGCCACCACCATGACGAAGAACGCCATGATCTGGCCGTTCAGGTCGCCGTTGATCCGGCTGAACGTGACCAACGCCAGGTTGGAGGCGTTGAGCATCAGTTCGATACACATGAAGAGGACGATCGCGTTCCGCCGGATGAGTACCCCGACCGCGCCGATGGTGAAGAGCACACAGGCGAGGATCAGGTAGTGGTTCGGCGATACCGAGAAGAAGTCCGACATGCTATTTCTCCGTCCCCTTCAGTGCCGTCTCCGAGTCGGACATCTCGCGGGTCGGCAGGATCTGCGGAACGCTCCGCTCGGTCAGGCCACCGTCGGGCAGCCGGGCCGGGGTGGCGACCGAGGACGAGGTGGCGTAGACGCCGGGGCCGGGCTTCGGCCCCGGGTAGTTGCCGGGCCGGAACCGGGACCGCATCGTGGCGATCTGGTCCATCCGGTCCTCGCGGCGCCGTTCGACGTGCGCCAGCACCATCGCGCCGACCGCCGCGGTGATCAGCAGCGCCGAGGTGATCTCGAAGGCGAAGACGTACTTCGTGAAGAGCAGCGCGGCGATCCCCTGCACGTTGCCGCCCGCGTTGGCCTGCTCCAGGCCGGCCGCGTCGGCCTGGCCGAGCGCCCGCCACGCGCCGGTGGCGAGCAGGGCGCCGAAGCCGAGGCCGAGCACGATCGCGGCGACCCGCTGGCCGCGCAGCGTCTCGATCAGCGAGTCCGAGGCGTCCCGACCGACCAGCATCAGCACGAAGAGGAACAGCATCATGATGGCGCCGGTGTAGACGATGATCTGCACCATGCCGATGAACGGCCCGGACTGGAGCACGTAGAACACACCCAGGCAGAGCATCGTCAGCACCAGCCAGAGCGCCGAGTGCACCGCGTTGCGCGCCCACACCATGCCGATCGCGCCGATCAGGGCGAGCGGGGCCAGGACCCAGAAGGTCACCTGCTCCCCGCCGGTCACCCCACCGGTGGCGGCGAGCACCGCCTGCCCGGTCACGACGGCTCTCCCGTCGTACCGGAGCCGTCCACCGTGCCGGTCTCGGACCAGGGCGCCCGCTCCGCCCCGGCCGAGGTGCCCGGGTTGGTCAGCGCGCCGATGTAGTAGTCCTTCTCGGTGTCACCGAGCCGCATCGGGTGCGGCGGCTGCTCCATCCCCGGCAGCAGCGGCGCCAGCAGCTGCTCCTTGGTGAAGATCAGGTCCTGCCGGTTGTCCCGGGCCAGCTCGTACTCGTTGCTCATCGTGAGCGACCGGGTCGGGCAGGCCTCGATGCAGAGTCCGCAGAAGATGCAGCGGGCGTAGTTGATCTGGTACGTGCCGGCGTACCGCTCGCCCGGCGAGAAGCGCTGCTCGTCGGTGTTGTCGGCGCCCTCGACGTAGATCGCGTCCGCCGGGCAGGCCCAGGCGCACAGCTCACAGCCGATGCACTTCTCCAGCCCGTCCGGATGCCGGTTGAGGATGTGCCGCCCGTGGTAACGCGGAGCGGAGACCGGCGGCTTGAACGGATAGTCGGTGGTGACGACCTTCTTGAACATGTGCGAGAAGGTGACCCCGAAACCCTTGAAAGAACCGGTGATCGCGCCCACGTCACACCTCCTTCTCGTCGTGACCGGCGCCGGTGGTGCCCGGCTGTCCGGCGCCCACGTTGGCCGGCTCCCGCTCGGCGACCGCCCGTTTCGTGCGTGGACTCGGCGGCACCTGGAGATCCATCGGCGGCAGTGGGAAACTGCCGGCCGGTCGCCGGTTGACCTTCTCCTGCAACGTCCGGGGCGGCGGCTGCTTCTTGGTCGGCCAGAGCAGCGTCAGCAGCAGTACGACCAGCACCGCACCGGCGATGATCGTGTAGCGGGTGGTCTCGCCGAGGTCTTCCTTCTGCAGGGTGCGGATGCCGGCCAGGACCAGGATCCAGACCAGGTTGATCGGCAGCAGCACCTTCCAGCCGAGCCGCATGAACTGGTCGTACCGGAGCCGGGGCAGCGTGCCCCGCAGCCAGATGAAGATGAAGACCAGGCCGATGACCTTGCCCATGAACCAGAGCAGCGGCCACCAACCGGAGTTCGCACCCTCCCAGAGGCTGATCGGCCAGGGTGCCCGCCAGCCGCCGAGGAAGAGCGTCGTGGTGACCGCCGACATGGTCACCATGGCGACGTACTCGGAGAGCATGAAGAGCGCGAACTTCAGCGAGCTGTACTCGGTCATGAAGCCCGCGACCAGCTCGGATTCGGCCTCGGGCAGGTCGAACGGCGCCCGGTTGGTCTCACCGACGGTCGAGATGAAGAAGATGATGAAGCTCGGCAGCAGCAGGATGGCGTACCAGCCCGGGGCCGGCAGATCCACCACGCCGAACAGGTTCAGCCGGGTGCCGTCACCCTGGGCCGCGACGATGCCGCTGGTCGACATCGTGCCGGCGGTCATGAAGACCGCGACGATGCTCAGACCCATCGCGACCTCGTACGAGATCATCTGCGCGCTCGACCGCAGCCCACCGAGCAGCGGGTACGTCGAGCCGGAGGCCCAGCCGCCGAGCACGATGCCGTAGACGCCCATCGAGGAGCAGGCCAGCAGCACCAGTACCGCCACCGACACGTCGGTGACCTGCAGCGGGGTCCGCTCGCCGAAGATGCTCACCATCGGACCGAACGGCACCACCGACAGCGCGGTCACCGCGCTGATCACCGAGATGGTCGGCGCGAAGAAGTAGACGACCTTGTCGGCCGCCTTCGGCAGGATGTCCTCCTTGAAGGCCATCTTGAGACCGTCGGCGAGGGTCTGGAGCAGGCCGAACGGGCCGATCTGGTTCAGACCGGGCCGCTGCGCCATCCGGGCCACCACCCGGCGCTCGAACCAGACACCCAGCAGGGTGGCCAGCACGGCGAAGACGAACGCGAACACGATCTTGATCAGGACCAGCCACCACGGATCCTTGCCGAAGTCCTGCAGCGTCGGATCCTGGGCCAGATAGGCCAGGTTCACAGCGTCCACCTCTCGTTCGCGACTGCGGGGCTCACTCGCTCCGCTCGCTCACTCCTCGCGCTCACCGGGAACCTCCGGCAGTGGTGTTCAGCAGCGGTCCCGGACGACCGGCCGCGTCGGCGGCCGGCTGCCCAGCCCCGACGGTCAGCCGGACGATCGTGCCGGACGCCGCCCCGAGGCTGCGCCGCACGGTCGCGCCGGGCGAGTTGGTAGGCAGCCAGACCACGCCGTCCGGCATGTCGGTGACCGCCACCGGCAGGGTGAGCGCACCCCGGTCGGTGCCGACGGTGACCGCGTCACCCTCGGCCACGCCGAGCTCCTCGGCGGCGGCCCTGCCGAGCCGGACCACCGGAGGCCGGGCCGTGCCGCCGAGGTGCGGGTCGCCTTCGGTCAGGGTGCCGGCGTCGATCATCTGGTGCCAGGTGGCGAGCACGGCCTCGCCCGGACCCGGTCGGGCCGGCTCGGCCGGCGCCACGGCCGGCGCGGCGGTCCGGTTGCCCCGGGTCGCGGGCAGCGCGCCCAGCTCGCGGCGGACGCTGTTCACGTCCCCGGTGCCGAGCTGCACGTCGAGCTGCGCGGCGATCGCGTCGAGCACCCGGCCGTCGGTCATCGCCGGAGTGTTCAGCACCGCCTCGAAGGTCCGCAGCCGGCCCTCCCAGTCGAGGAAACTGCCGGCCTTCTCCACCACCGGCGCGACCGGGAGGACCACGTCGGCCCGCCGGGTCACGGCGCCGTGCCGCAGCTCCAGGCTGACCAGGAACGGCACCTTCTCCAGCGCCTCGTCGGCCAGTCGGGGGTCGGCCAGGTCGGCCGGGTCGACCCCGGCCACCACCAGTCCGCCGAGCGCGCCGGACGCGGCGGCGGCGAGGATCCCGTCGGTGTCCCGACCGGGCTGGCTCGGGATGACCCCGGCGGCCAGGTTCCACGCCCCGGCCAGTTCACCCCGGGCGGCCGGGTCGGTCACCGGACGTCCGCCGGGAAGCAGGTTCGGCAGGCAACCGGCGTCGACGGCGCCACGGTCCCCGGCACGCCTCGGAACCCAGGCCAGCCTGGCGCCGGTACGGTCGGCCAGCTCCGCGGCGGCCGAAAGCCCGCCCGGTACGCCGGCCAGCCGCTCGCCGACCAGCAGCACCGCACCCTCCTGGCGCAGCGCCTCGGCGATCGCGGTGTCCTCGGCCAGCAGCCGGGCCTCCTCGCCGGGCGCGGCGGTCAGCACCGTCGCGCCGAGCTTCGCCAGGCCCCGGGTCACGAACGGCGCCAGGGCGAGCACCTTCAGGCCCCGCTTCGAGTACGCCTTGCGCAGCCGCAGGAAGAGGATCGGGCACTCCTCCTCGGGCTCCAGCCCGGCGATGACCACTGCCGGCGCCCGCTCGACGTCGGCGTACGTCACCTCGGTCGCCCCGGCCACGGTGCTGGCCAGGAACTGGGCCTCCTCGGCGGAGACCGGCCGGGCCCGGAAGTCGATGTCGTTGCTGTTCAGCGCCACCCGGGTGAACTTCGCGTAGGCGTACGCGTCCTCCACGGTGAGCCGACCGCCGGTCAGTACGCCGACTCCGCCGCCCGCGTCCCGTGCCTCGCGCAACCCGTCTGCGGCGAAGGCCAGCGCCTCGCTCCAGGAGGCCTCGCGCAGCTCACCGGTCTTGGCGTCCCGGATCAGCGGGTTCGTGATCCGCTCGTTGGCGGTGGCGTACCGGAAGCCCCAGCGGCCCTTGTCGCAGTTCCACTCCTCGTTCACCGCCGCGTCGTCGCCGGCCAGCCGGCGCATCACCTTGCCCCGGCGGTGGTCGGTGCGCTGGGCGCAGCCAGCGGAGCAGTGCTCGCAGACGCTCGGCGTGGAGACCAGGTCGAACGGGCGGGCCCGGAACCGGTACTGGGCACCGGTCAGCGCGCCGACCGGACAGATCTGCACGGTGTTGCCGGAGAAGTAGGAGTTGAACGGGACGTCGCCCTCGTCCCCCTCCTCGCCGCCGTAGACCTCGTCCCGGTAGACGTTGATCTCCTCGGCGCTGGACCGGCCCATCAGGTCGATGAACTTGTCCCCGGCGATCTCCTCGGAGAACCGGGTGCAGCGCTGGCACAGTACGCACCGCTCCCGGTCCAGCAGCACCTGGCTGGAGATGTTGACCGGCTTCTCGTACTCGCGCTTCTGCTCGTGGAAGCGGGTCTCCGGGCGACCGGTGGACATCGCCTGGTTCTGTAGCGGGCACTCGCCGCCCTTGTCGCACATCGGGCAGTCGAGGGGGTGGTTGACCAGCAGCAGCTCCATGATCCCCTCCTGCGCCTTCTTGGCGACCGGAGAGGTGAGCTGGGTACGGACCACCATGCCGTCGGCCACGGCCTGGGTGCAGGAGGCGACCGGCTTGCGCTGGCCCTCCACGTCGACCAGGCACTGCCGGCAGGCGCCCGCCGGAGCGAGCAGCGGATGGTCGCAGAACCGCGGGATCTCGATGCCCAGCTGCTCGGCGACCCGGATCAGCAGCGCACCCTTCGGCGCCGTCACCTCGATGCCGTCGATGGTGAGCGTGACGGTGTTGGTCTGCTTGGCGACGTCCGTCATCAGTGCGCTCCTACCAGGGTCTGCTCCGACAGCTTGGGCGCCGTCCGGCCCTCGATGTAGTCGAGGTAGTCCTGCTTGAAGTACTGCAACGAGGAGGTCACCGGACTGGTCGCGCCGTCGCCGAGGCCACAGAACGAGCGGCCGAGGATGTTGTCGCAGGTGTCCAGCAGGGTGTCCAGGTCCTCGTGGGTGCCCTGGCCGGCCAGGATCCGCCGGTAGGTGCGGACCATCCAGTAGTTGCCCTCCCGGCACGGCGTGCACTTACCGCACGACTCGTGGTGGTAGAACTCCAGCCACCGGTAGGTGGCGTAGACCGGACAGTCCTGGTCGGAGAAGATCTGGGTCGCGGTGGTGCCGAGGATCGAACCGGCCGCCGCCACCCCCTCGAAGTCGAGCGGTACGTCCAGGTGCTCGGCGGTGAGCAGCGGGGTCGAGGAGCCGCCCGGGGTCCAGAACCGCAGTTGGTGACCGGGCTGCATGCCACCGGCCAGCTCGATCAGCTCCCGCAGCGTGATGCCGAGCCCGGCCTCGTACTGGCCCGGGTTGGCGATCCGGCCGGAGAGCGAGTAGATCATCGGCCCGGACGACTTCTCCGTACCCATGCTCTTCCACCAGGCGGCCCCGCCCAGCACGATGTACGGCACGCTGGCGATGGTGCCGACGTTGTTGACGACGGTCGGGCAGGCGTACAGGCCGTGGGTCGCCGGGAACGGCGGGCGGAGCCGGGGCTGGCCCCGGAACCCCTCCAGCGAGTCCAGCAGCGCCGTCTCCTCGCCACAGATGTACGCCCCGGCGCCGCTGTGCACCACCAGGTCGAGGTCGAAGCCGGTGCCGAGGATGTTCTTGCCGAGGTAGCCGGCCCGGTACGCCTCGTCGACGGCGTTGCGCAGCCGTCGGGCGGCGTGCACCGCCTCACCCCGGATGTAGATGTACGCCCGGTTGGCCCGGATCGCGTACGAGGCGATGATGACGCCCTCGACCAGCGAGTGCGGGTCGTGGGTCATCAGCGGAAGGTCCTTGCAGGTGCCCGGCTCGCCCTCGTCGGCGTTGACCACCAGGTAGTGCGGCTTGCCGTCGCCCTGCGGGATGAAGCCCCACTTGAGTCCGGTCGGGAAGCCGGCGCCACCCCGGCCACGCAGGCCCGAGTCCTTGATCAGCTGGATCAGGTCGTCCGGGTGCGCGGCGAGTGCCTTGCGCAGCGCGGCGTACCCGTCCAACCGCTGGTAGACGTCGAGTTGCCAGGCGTCCGGCGAGAGCCAGCGCTTGGTGAGCACCGGGGTCAGCTTCTCCAGCGTCTCCCGAGAGGGCGTGGTACTCACTCCTTGGCCTCCTTCAGCGAGCGCTCCTGCGCGTCCGACCCGTCGCCGTCACCGGCCGGCTTGCCGTCGCTGGCCGGCGGGTTGGCGTCGGCGCCGGCCGCCTCGGCGGCCCTGGCGTCGGTCGGTCCGGCCGGTACGCCGTCGACCGGTGCCTTCGTGCCGGGCGCGTCCGGGGCCGGGGTGCTGGCGTCCGGTGCCCGGGTCTCGGCGGTACGCACCTGCGGCGACTTGCCGTCCGGAGCCTTCACGTCCGGCGCGGTGGTGCCGGTGGCGGCGGCCGGTCGGGTGGTCGCCGGTGCCGGCTTGTCGCCGGTGTCCCGGCCCTTGATCGGGGTGTTCGGGTCGTAGCCGGCCACCGAGATGCCGTGCTGCTGGGCGAGCCGCAGCCCGCGCAGCGTCGGGTCGCCGGCCTGCCCGTCGGCCACCGCCTCCTGGCGCGGGTCGCTGAACCCGGCCAGTTGCAGCGACATCTCCTTGAGCGTGCAGAGCCGCGCGCCCCGGCTCGGCTGCGGCCGGTTGCCGGCGCGCAGCTCGTTGACCACGCCGACCGCGCTGTCCGGGTCGACCTGGTCGAAGAAGTCGTAGTTGACCGTCATCACCGGGCCGTAGTCGCAGGCGGCCAGGCACTCGGCGTGTTCCAGCGTGATGCTGCCGTCCGCGGTGGTCTCGTCGTGCCCGACGCCGAGGTGCTCGGTCAGGGCGTCGTAGACCTGCTGGCCGCCGAGCACGTTGCACATGGTGTTGGTGCAGACGCTGACCAGCCAGTCGCCGGTCGGCCGACGCTTGTACATGGTGTAGAAGGTCGCCACCGCGCCGACCTGCGCCTTGTTCAGTCCGAGCACGTCGGCGCAGAACTCGACACCGGCCGGGGAGACGTACCCCTCCTCGGACTGCACGAGGTGCAGCAGCGGCAGCAGCGCCGATCGGGACCGGTCGGCCGGGTAACGGGCGACGATCTCCCGCGCCCGGTCGTCCAGCTTCGCGTGCAGGCCCGCGCTGCGCGCACCGGTCCGCTGGCCCGGCACTGGGCCGGGTCCGGCCGCCGCGCCGTTGAGCTGAATCTCGATATCAGTCATTTAGCGATCACACCCACCCATCACCGGGTCCAGCGACGCGCCGCCCGCGATCACGTCGGCGATCAGGCCGCCCTCGGCCATTGCCGGCAGCGCCTGGAGGTTGACGAAGCTGGGCTCGCGGTAGTGCACCCGGTACGGCCGGGTGCCTCCGTCGGAGACCGCGTGTACGCCCAACTCGCCGCGAGGCGACTCGATGGCGACGTACACCTGCCCCGGGGGCACCCGGAAGCCCTCGGTGACCAGCTTGAAGTGGTGGATCAGCGACTCCATCGACTGACCCATGATCCTGGCGACGTGCTCCAGCGAGTTGCCCATCCCGTCGACCCCGATGGCGAGCTGCGCCGGCCAGGCGACCTTCTTGTCGGCAACCATGATCGGGCCGGGCCGGAGCTTGTCCAGCGCCTGCTCGACGAGCTTGAGCGACTCCCGCATCTCGGCCATCCGGACCAGGTAGCGGCCCCAGACGTCACCGGTCTCGGTGGTCGGCACGTCGAACTCGTAGTTCTCGTAGCCGCAGTACGGCATGGTCTTGCGGATGTCCCAGGCCAGGCCGGCCGAGCGGAGCACCGGGCCGGTGACGCCCAGCGCCACACAGCCGGTCACGTCCAGCACGGCCACGTTCTTGGTGCGCTCGGTCCAGATCGGCTGGCCGGAGAGCATGTCCTCGTATTCCTTCAGGCGCTTCGGCAGCATCTTCAGGAACTCGCGGATCTTGACGATCGCCTCGTCCGGCACGTCCTGGGCGACCCCGCCCGGCCGGATGTACGCCATGTTCATCCGGAGGCCGGTGATCATCTCGAAGATGTCGAGGACGTACTCGCGCTCGCGGAAGCCGTAGAGCATCACGTTGACCGCGCCGAGCTCCATCGCCGTGGTGGCGATCCAGACCAGGTGCGAGGAGATCCGGTTGAGCTCCATCATCAGCACCCGGATGGTGTTGGCCCGCTCGGTGATCTCGTCGGTGATGCCGAGCAGCTTCTCCACCGCCAGGCTGTACGCCGTCTCGTTGAACAGCGGCGAGAGGTAGTCCATCCGGGTGACGAACGTGGTGCCCTGCACCCAGTTGCGGTACTCGAGGTTCTTCTCGATCCCGGTGTGCAGGTAGCCGACCACCGCCCGGGCCTCGCGGACGGTCTCGCCCTCGAGTTCCAGGATCAGGCGGAGCACGCCGTGCGTCGACGGGTGCTGCGGACCCATGTTGACGATGAGCCGCTCGTCGTTGATCGGGTCGTGCCCGCTGACGACCTGGTCCCAGTCGCCACCGGTGACGGTGAAGACCCGACCCTCGGTGGTTTCCCGGGATTCGGCGTAGCTCGGGTTCGTCGAGGTGCTCATTGGTACGACCTCCGCTGATCGGGCGGCGGGATCTCGGCGCCCTTGTACTCGACCGGCACACCGCCGAGCGGGTAGTCCTTGCGCTGCGGGTGGCCCTCCCAGTCGTCCGGCATCAGGATCCGGGTCAGGCTGGGGTGGCCGTCGAAGACGATGCCGAACATGTCGTACGCCTCCCGCTCCTGCCAGTCGGCGGTGGGGTAGACCTCGGTGACGCTTGCCACGTGCGGCTCTTCGGTGCTCACCGCCACCTCCAGCCGGATCACCCGGCGGTAGGTCATCGAGGTGAGCTGGTAGACGACGTGCAGCCGGCGCTGGTCGGTGCCGAGGTAGTCCACTCCGGAAACCGAGGAGCAGAGTTCGAAGCGCAGGGCGGCGTCGTCGCGCAGCACCTGGCACACCTCGGCGATCCGCTCCGGGCGGACGTGCAGGGTCAGCTCGCCCCGGTCGACCACGACCTTCTCGATCGCGTCCGCGAAGCCGGGGTACGCCTCCTGCAGCGCGTCGGCCACCTCGTCGAAGTAGCCGCCGTACGGCCGGGGGCTGTCCAGCACCCCGACCCGCTGCCGGACCAGGCCGCCGAAGCCGGAGGTGTCACCGCTGCCGGCGATGCCGAACATTCCGCGCCCGGCCGGGCTGGCCGGCGGCAGTTCGGCCGGCGCCCCGCTGGTCGCGCCGACCGGCGGCCGCGACACCGGCACGCCGCCACCGTTCTGCTCGGCAGGCTTGTTGGCCTCGCTCATCGGTCGGTCCTTCCGACGAGGTGGTTCTGTGCCTTCATCCAGTTCTCGATCCGGAGCTGCTCCTCGCGGCCCTCGGCCACCGCCTTCGTCCACTCGGCCCGCCGGGCCTTGTCGTTGTGGTACGAGGACGGCATCGAACCGGGCGCGACCACTGGGATGTCACCCCGGGCACGGCGCGCCTCCAGCATCTTGCGGCCGGTCGGGCCGAGCGGCTCGTGGCCGATCTTCTCGCGCAGCTTGAGGATCGCGTCGATCAGCATCTCGGGACGCGGTGGGCAGCCGGGCAGGTACATGTCCACCGGCACGATGTGGTCGACGCCCTGGACGATCGCGTAGTTGTTGAACATGCCGCCACTGCTGGCGCAGACGCCCATCGAGATCACCCAGCGGGGCTCGGCCATCTGGTCGTAGATCTGGCGCAGCACCGGGGCCATCTTCTGACTGACCCGGCCGGCCACGATCATCAGGTCGGCCTGCCGTGGCGAGGCGCGGAAGACCTCCATGCCCCATCGACCGAGGTCGTAGTGGGACCCGCCGGCCGCCATCATCTCGATCGCGCAACAGGCCAGCCCGAAGGTGGCGCCCCAGAAGGACGACTTCCGGGACCAGTTGACCAGTTTCTCGACCGAGGTGAGCAGGATGCCGGCCGGGAGTTTTTCCTCGATACCCATCTGACGACCTCCCTCAGTCCCAGTCCAGGCCGCCGCGCCGCCACACGTAGGCGTACGCGACGAAGACCGCGACGATGAACAGCACCATCTCCACGAAGGCGAATGTCCCCAGCACGTCGAAGGAGACAGCCCACGGATACAGGAAGATGATCTCGATATCGAAGACGATGAACAGCATCGCCGTCAGGTAGAACTTGATCGGGAACCGTCCGCCGCCTACCGGCTGCGGGCTCGGTTCGATGCCGCACTCGTACGCCTCGAGCTTGGCCTTGTTGTAACGCCGGGGGCCGGCGAGCCGGGCTGAGGCGACGGAGAACAGCGAGAACCCCGCAGCGAGGGCGAACAGCCCGATGATGGGTACGTACGGCGAGAGTGACATCGTTTTCTCCTGCTCGTCCTTCCCGGCCCTCGGTCAATTTCCAAATTCACACTATTCACAGTCCTCCGGGCGACGCTGCCCGGGGTGCCGCTGCGGCCCGCGCGCGGGCCCGACGGCGGTTCACACGGCCGGAGCCACCTTCGTCATCGCGTTGATGACCCGGTCCATCGCGTCACCACCGCGCGGATCGGTCAGGTTCGCCAGCAGCTTGAGCACGAACCGCATCAGGGTCGGATGCGGCATCCCGTGCTTGGTGGCGATCCGCATCACCTGCGGATTGCCGATCATCTTCACGAAGATGTTGCCGAGCCGGTAGTAGCCGCCGTAGCGGACCTTCAGCTCGGCGGGGTATCCGGCCAGGGCCCGCTCCCGCTCGGCACCGGCAGGTCGGGCCAGCGCCTGCACCGCCACCTCCGCGGCGAGTTCGCCGGACTCCATCGCGTACGCGATGCCCTCGCCGTTGAACGGGTTGACCATGCCGCCGGAGTCACCGACCAGCAGCACGCCCCGGGTGTAGTGCGGTACCCGGTTGAAGCCCATCGGCAGCGCAGCACCGAGGATCGGGCCGTCCGCGTTGGTCTCGTCGGTCATGCCCCACTCGGCCGGCGTGTTGGCCAGCCAGTCGGTGAGCAGCCGCCGGTAGTTGGTCTTGCCGAACGCGGCCGAGGAGTTCAGCGCACCCAGCCCGACGTTGACCCGGCCGTCGCCCATCCCGAAGATCCAGCCGTACCCGGGCAGCAGCTTGTCGGGGTTCTCCTTGCTGCGCAGTTCCAGCCACGACTCCAGGTAGTTGTCGTCGTGCTTGGCCGGCGAGCGGTAGTAGCGGCGGACCGCGACCCCGATCGGCCGGTCCTCCCGCTTGTTGAGGCCCAGCGCCAGCGGAAGCCGCCCGGAGACGCCGTCGGCGGCCACCACCAGCGGCGCGTGGAAGGTCACCGGCGCCTTGTCCGGGCCGATCTCGGCGGTGACCCCGATCGACCGGCCGGAGTTGTCGAGCACCGGGCCGGTCACGTTGACCCCGGTACGCAGCTCCGCGCCGGCCTCGGTCGCCCGCTTGGCCAGCAGGTCGTCGAAGTCGAGCCGGGTCCGGACCAGGCCGTAGTTGGGGAAACTGGCCAGCTCGGGCCAGTCGAGTTCGAGCCGGATGCCGCCACCGATGACCCGCAGGCCCTTGTTGCGCAGCCAGCCGGCCTCGGGCGAGGTGTCGATGCCCATCTTGACGAGTTGCTTGACCGCCCTGGGGGTGAGTCCGTCGCCGCAGACCTTCTCGCGGGGGAACTCGGTCTTCTCCAGCAGCAGTACGCGTACGCCGTGTCGGGCCAGGTGATAGGCGGTGGTCGATCCGCCCGGACCGGCGCCCACCACGATGACATCCGCGTCGTTTTCGATCGTCGTCATCCGCGCCTCCCCTCCCGATCGCTCGTGAAATGCTTCACAAGCCTGGTCCGGGGAGGAGTCTAAGACCGCGAAACGGCCGGCAACCGGTTAGGTGAACCTAACTTGCCGAGGTAGGCGTGGTGGCTACGTCCGGCGGCTCGTTCAGGTGCGGTCCTCCCCGTCGCGCTGCGCGGGCCGGCGCTCGATCGGTCCCGGCGTGACCGGTCCCGGCTCACCCGGATGCGGATCGGCCGGATGCGGGTCCACCGGATGCGGATCGGTCGGCCGGGGCTCGGCCGGATGCGGATCACCCGGACCGGGGCCGGCCGGATGCGGGTCGGCCGGACCGGGCCGACCCGGTTGCGGTTCACCCGGCTGCGGCTGTGCCGGATGCGGCTCGGGCGGAGTCGGCACGGCGGGGTGCGGCTCCACCGGCAGGCCGTCGGCCCGGGGCGCGCCGGCCCCGTTCGACCGGCTCGGCTGGGTGGCGATGCCGGCGGCGTACGGGTCGCCGGCCGAGGAGCGGTCCCGCAGCAACTCGCCGCCGTTGCCGTCCCGTTCCGACACCGGCTCGGTCGGGTACGGCCCGTCGTCGAGTTCCGGCATCCGCTCGCCGACGTCGCTCGCCCGCTCGTTCTCGTACGGCAGTTGTTCCCGGAGTGTTCCGCCACTGACCCGGTCGAGCGCGGCGAGCACCTCGGCGACCACGGTCCGCACGGTGACCGGGTCCGGGCCGGCCAGCTCCCGGATCTGGGCGATCAACTCGGCCGCCTCAGCCTCGGGCCCCGACGCCTCGCCGTGCGCGCTTCCCGGCGTTCCGTCCGCGCTCACGGGCGCCCCGTTCATGCTCTCCGGCGCCCCGTTCGCGCTCTCCGGCGTTCCGTCCGCCGCCCGGTCGGCCGACCCGGCGCCCTCGGGGGTGTGATGTCCCCGACTCGTCTGTCCGGCGTGCTCCGGCGGGTTCGCGGCCTCCGGCGGGTTCGCGGCCTCCGGCGTTCTGGAGGTCGGCTGCTCCTCGCCGTCGACCTGCCGGTCTGCGCCCGTCATGGGCGCAGCCTACGGGCTCAAAAGCCCCTTTGCCGATTAAACCGACCATAAGGCATTGGACCTGATGAAACTTCAGGAACGAGTGGCCCGGTGCAGGGCGACGATGCCGCCGGTCAGGTTCCGCCACGCCACCCGCTGCCAGCCCGCCCGCGCGATCTGCCCGGCCAGCCCCGCCTGGTCCGGCCAGGCCCGGACCGACTCGGCGAGATAGACGTACGCGTCCGGGTTGCTGGCCACCGCCCGGGCCACCGCCGGCAGGGAACGCATCAGGTAGGACAGGTAGACGGTCCGGAAGACCGGGTTCGTCGGCGTACTGAACTCGCAGACCACCAGCCGGCCACCCGGCCGGGTCACCCGGGCCATCTCCCGGAGCGCCGCCTCGGTGTCCACCACGTTCCGCAGGGCCAGCGAGATGGTGACCGCGTCGAACGACTCGTCGGGAAACGGCAGCCGTAGCGCGTCACCGGCCAGCAGCGGCACCTCGGGCCGGACCCGCCGGCCGGCCCGGAGCATTCCGATGGAGAGATCCAGCCCTACCGCGTACGCCCCGGAGGTGGCCAGTTCGGCGGTGGAGACACCGGTGCCGGCGCCCACGTCGAGCACCTGGTCACCCGGCTTCAGGTCGAGCGCCGCCAGGGTGGCCCGACGCCAGCGCCGGTCCTGCCCGAACGAGATCACGGTGTTGGTCAGGTCATACCGGGACGCCACCTCGTCGAACATCGCCGCGACCTCGTGCGGCTGCTTGTCCAGGCTGGCCCGGCGTCCGGACGGGGTACGGGTCACGCCGGACGAGTCTGCCAGCCATCGGGCCACGGGTGCGGCCCGGGGGCGCCGGATACACCACGGGCGAGACGGTCACCCGTCTCGCCCGCAATGCCGTGCGTTATATGAACGGCCCTCATGGACCGATAGAGGACGACTTCACGTCGCTCGCCATCCTGACCCACCCGGTCCGAACCGGGTGCGGCAATCAGGAAGTACGTCCGGGACGTTATCGGTTACGCGTGGTACGTCGCGGTTCCTTGATCCAACTGTTATGACCGATGAACCGGCTCCGACTTCCAAGAATGTCCAGGTTCGAGGGCCTTCGGAGGCACCTACTCGCCATTGGGTCAGCGGATCGGAGCAAAGGATCGGCTCCTCGCCCAATCGGCGATGGACCGAACGGATGACGGTACCGGCGACATCCGACTCGGCTTGACCAAGGTCAATACTTCCGGCCGGGTCAGCGACTGCCAGTCAGCTCGGCGACTGCCGGGGCCAGCTCGGCGACTTCCGGTCAGCTCAGCGCGCCTCGACGAGCGGCAGGGTACGGCCGACGCCGCCACCGGGCAGCGCGATCGAGGAGAAGTGCGAGACCACCCGGTCGTCGGTCGGATCGTCCGCCGGGGTGTGGTGCACCGCGAGATGCCGGTAGAGCGTGTCCCGCTGGGCCGGAATCCGGCCGGCGGAACGGATCATCCAGATCAGCTCGTGCAGGTTGGACCGGTGCTTGGCACCGGCCGAGGAGATGACGTTCTCCTCCAGCATGATCGAGCCGAGGTCGTCGACCCCCATGTGCAGGGCGAGCTGGCCGACGTCCTTTCCGGTGGTCAGCCAGGACGCCTGAAGGTGCGGGACGGTCTCGAAGAACAACCGGGCCACCGCGATCAGCCGCAGGTACTCCAGGGTGGTCGCCTGGGTACGCCCCTTGAGATGGTTGTTCTCCGCCTGGTACGTCCACGGAATGAAGGACCGGAAGCCCCCGGTACGGTCCTGGACGTCCCGGATCATCCGCATGTGCTCGATCCGCTCGGCGTTCGTCTCGCCGGTGCCCATCATCATCGTCGCGGTGGACTCGATCCCTTGGCGGTGGGCGAGTTCCATCACCTCGAGCCAGCGGGCACCCGACTCCTTCAGCGGAGCGATGGCCTTACGCGGCCGGTCCGGCAGCATCTCGGCGCCGGCACCCGCGATCGAGTCCAGCCCGGCCGTCTTGATCCGGCTGATCGCCTCGTCGAGCGAGACGCCGGAGACCTTCGCCATGTGCAGGATCTCGCTCGGCCCGATCGAGTGGATCACGAGCTGCGGGTACGCCTTCTTGACCGAGGAGAAGAGTTCCTCGTAGTACTCCACGCCGTAGTCGGGGTGGTGGCCACCCTGCAACATCACCTGGGTCGCGCCCAACTCGACCGCCTCGCCGCACCGGCGCAGGATCTCCTCGGTCGGGTGGGTCCAGCCCTCCTTGTGCTTGGGCGCACGGTAGAAGGCGCAGAACTTGCAGGCGGTCACGCAGACGTTGGTGTAGTTGATGTTGCGGTCGATCAGGTACGTCACGATGTTGTCCGGGTACCGCCGTCGGCGTACCGCGTCCGCCGCCTCGCCCAGCGGGTGCAGGGGCGCCTCGGTGTAGAGCAGCAGCGCCTCCTCGGGCGTGATCCGCCCGCCGTCCGCGCCGCGCTGCAGGATGCTGTCGATTTCCCGGCTCAACGTCACAGAACCGAGGGTACGCCGCACCCGGTCGGACCAGCACTCGCCGCCCGTGGATGTCGGCGGGCCCACCCTCGGGCCGTCGGGAGCCCTCTCCGAGGACGCGTCTGCGTGCCGCGTCGACAAGGGGTGCGTTGCCGGCCGCACCGGTGAGGGGCGCGTCGCGGGCCGTACCGGTGAGGGGCGCGTCGCGGGCCGTACCGGATCATCAGGAGATGTTCACCAACACGTGGGAGCGGCTGCGCCAGCGGCTGGCGGCCGTCGTACCGGGGCAATCCCCCGGCCGGCCCGCCAGCGGGCCGGGTGCCGACGGACCGGAGCTGGTGCGGGCGCTGGCGGACCGGGCCGACCGGCTACACCGCGAGGGGAAGCCGGATCTCGCCGCCGAGTCGCTGACCGAGGCCGTGGCGCTGAGCCGGGACGTCGGCGGCGCCAAGTGGGGCGACGCGCTGACGCACCTGGCGGACGTGCTGGCCCAGGCCGGCCGCGCCGACGAGGCGGTGACCGTCGCTCGGGCGGCGGTGGCCGCGTTCGGCGACCAGCGGAGCACGGGGCGGGCCGAGGCGCTGCGCCGGCTCGGCCGGCACCTGCTCTCCGGCGGCAGCTCCGACGAGGCGGTGGCAACGATCCAGGAGGCGGTGGAGCTGTACGCGGCGCTCGCCGGCCCGCTCGCGATGCGGAACGCCAAGGCCCAGTCCACGGCCCAGTACGACCTGGCCGTGGCGCTCGGCATCGTCGAACGGTACGAGGAGGCGCTCGCCGCCGCGACCGAGCCGTTACTGGTGTTGCGGCTCCAGGACCGCCTGCACGTCTCCCGGGGCCGCCGGCGGTACGCGGACCTGCTGTTCCGGATCGCGTACTGGCAGGGGGAACTGGACCGGCCGGCCGAGGCGGTGGCGACGGCGCGGGAGGCGGTCGCCCAGCTCCGGCGGGTCGTCGCCGCCGACCCGCTGGACGACGACCTGGACGACCTGGCCCGCGTCCTGCTGGTACTGGCCCGGCAACTCCGCCGAGTCGACCACGACGCCGAGGCGGTGCCGCCATTGCGGGAGGCGGTCGCGATCTGGCGACGCCTACCCGACGGCGACGACGGCCTGGCGGAGTCGTCGGTCGACCTCAGCCGCCTGTACCAGGACCTCGGCGGCCACGAGGACGAGGCACTGGCGGCGCACCAGGATGCGGTCGACGCCACCCGGCGGCTGGTCGCGGGCGATCCCGAGCGGTACGAAGCCAAGCTGGCGTGGCTGCACGCCGAGGGTGGGCGCCGGGCGGAGGCGCCGGATGAGCTGGACCGGCGGGGCCTTCCCGGACCCGGCTGAGCATCCCCCGGGCCTTCCCACGCGTCAGCCGGGCCTTCCCACGCGTCAGGTGGTGCAGCTTCCGTTGTCCGGGTTCACGCACTTGGCCCGGCTCCACAGCGTCTCGAAGTTGTTGTGGAAGTCGTTCCAGACGGTCGGGTGTTCGATCTTCATCAGCGTCTCGTCGTGATCGGTCAGCGCGGGGTCGGTGACGTTGTGCGAACCGGTGAAGACCACGCTCCGGCCGGCCACCCCGGCGAAGGTGCCCCGGATGATGATGTTCTTCGAGTGCAGGGTGACGACCCGGCCGTCGACGTTGCTGGCCTCGGCGTCGTGGTACTTCTTCAGCGAGACGTTCGGCTGACCGTTCAGCGTGGCGTACGCGGTGGCGCCCATCGTGCCGTAGACGACCCGTACCCGGCAGCCCATCCGGCCGATCCGGCGCAGTTCGCTGGCGACCTGCGGGCGGGCGTCGGTGAACTGGGCGTGCGCCACGTCCACGGAACAGCCGCTGGCGTACGCGTTCACCTCGGCCAGCCGGTTCGCCAGGGTGTCACTGTCCGCCCGGGGCGAGTGGTAGACGGTGACGTCCGTGGTCGGCGACTTGTAGTAGCCGTTGGCGGCGTTGAAGTAGTCGTTGTTCTTGCGCTGCGCCCGCATGTCGTTGAAGTACGCGGTGAAGTGGTCGTACAGCTCGTAGTCCTCGTGCACGACCAGCGCGCTGTTGAACAGGTTGTTCTGGCTGAAGGTGAGGTTCTGCGAGCTGACGAAGACCACCCGCTTCATCGTGCCGCTGGTGGAGAAGGTGAAGACCTTGTTGTGGTTGATCGAGTTGCTCTTGTTGCCGATGCAGGCCGTCGAGCCGGACACCGTGGACGAGGTCTTGCCGCAGATCACCAGGTCGTCGAGGTTGGCCGAGTTCAGCACCGTCATCGCGGCGTTGTCCGCGCCGGTGTTCACCCCGCCGCCGGTCTCGTCCAGGACGATCCGGACGATCACGCCCCGGGCCTGGGCCCGCTTGAGCGCCTCGGCCACCACCGGAGAACTCCAGCTGTACATGAGGCCCCGGATGTAGCCGCCGGCCGGAGCGCCGTCGGCGAGCCGGACCAGCTCGTCTTCGATGGTCCGGTCCCGGGTGCCGTCGTCGGCCGGGATATTGAACCGGGTGTACGCCGAGAACGGGTCGGCCGCCGTCACCGCGCCGTCATCGGCGTCGAGCGGGCCGGCCGGTGCGGCTGGCACCGACGGGCTGGCCGCCATGGCGGGCGGTACGGGCAGCGCCGCCGCCAGCAGGCCGAGCGCCGCACAGGACGCCAACCCGATCCGGACCTGGACACGACGTGTACGGAGCATCCTCATGACTACCTTGGTAGTACAGATCCTTCAGCAAGGCAACGATGTACGTAGATATTTTTCACCACCGACATCGGCCGGTCACCTCGCCTCCCGAACCGCGTCGGAGCGTGATGAAAAGCCACCGATCGCGGACGTCCAGGTGCCCTGCGGTAATCGTTACGGCCCGTCAGTCCTCCGGCGGCGGTGGTTCGTCCGCTCCCCTGGCCTTCCACGGCTGGTGTTCCTCGATCCAGCGCTCTACGTCCGCCGCCCACCAGACCGCGCCACCGGCCAGACGGTCCACGGGCTCCGGGAAGTCTGTCCTGCTGGTGAGCTGTACGACGCGAACCCGGGACACGCCAAGGCGCTCCTGCAGTTCCGCTGAGCCGTACAGCTTCCGGACCATGCCCGTAGCTTCCGTATGCCAGCCCCTTGCAGATCTGAAAGTCCTACCCGGGTCACCCATATGTGCTGGTGGAGCCACTTCCTGCCATTCGAGACCACCCTGTCGAACTTGACAGGGGGTCGCCCATGGCGTGTGCTACAGGGGTTCAACCAATGGGTAGCGGTCCGGCTCAGGGCAGGTGCGATCTCCCAGGGCCGGGCCTGCCCGACCCTGACGGAGAGGTGACGCTCGTGTTCAGTGCCGATCTACCGCACCAGCCCGTACCGATTACGGGAACCGGGCCGGCACCCCATCCCCGGGGATCCGATCCGAGCGTGATCAACATGTCGCTGCCGGTTCACGTGTGCGTCCGCTGCGCTATCGCGCTGGCGACCGGGGACCGGGGACATAACTGCATTGAGAGCGACCCCGGGCGGAGCCCGGCGGCGGCCATGCGCGACTGGCGCTGTGAGTGTCCCTGCCAGCCGTAACCCGAACCGGCTGGCAGAAAGCGGCCCGAACCCCGTGGGGGGGTCCGGGCCGTTGGCTGAAGAAGGGGCAGCCCGGACAGCGAGCAGCGTCCCTCCGGCCGTCCCGGCCGCCCATGAGGCGATCAGTCCGGCCCCGGCTACGGTGCACCGATGCCCGTACGCCAACACCCCGAGGATCGCCTCGACTCGCTGCTGGACGCCGACGACGGCACCGCGCTCGCCCGGTTCTGCATGTACGACGACGACGGCGAATCCGTCGCCGCCGACGTACAGCCGCTGCCCGGGGCCGCCCTGACCGCGGTAGCCGCGCAGGCCCGGCGCGATCTCGCCGGGGTGCGACTGGACACGCCGGACGAGGGGCTGGCCGACGCCCTGGTGGCGGGTGGGCTCGCACTCCACCAGGCCACCACGGAGTTACGTCACGACCTGGCCGAACTGCCGGCGCCGCCGGTACTGCCCGCCGGCTGGACGCTTGCCGAACCGGGCTGGGACGCCGACCTCGCGCGGGCGTGCGACGCGGCGTACGGCCCGGACCATCCGAACTGGCGGTGGCAGTCCGGCGACAACGAGCAGATGCGGGCGATATTCGACGCCGGCGATCCGGTCCCGCCGCTGCGGTCTGCCTCGGCCCGGGTGGTGGGTCCGGACGGGCGCAGCGCCGGCCACGTGCTGTGCGCCGGCCCGGTGCCGTGGACCGACGACGTATGCGGCTGGATCCTCGACATCGCGGTGGCGCCGCACGCCCAGGGCAACGGACTCGGCCGGGCCCTGCTGACGCACGCCCTGCGCGGCACCCGCGAGGCCGGGTTGTCGACCCTCGGGCTCTCGGTGCTGGATCGCAACCCGGCCCGCCGGCTGTACGACAACGCCGGTTTCCGGACGCACGCCCGGGTGTTCTCGGTGCTGCTGCCCCCGACCGCCGACAGCACCGGAACGCAGTGATGCGACACCACACCCGTCAGGGCGTCACACGGGGCTGACCGCCCACCGCGCCACGCCGCCAGAGCGGGTCAGTTGTACATGTACAGGTAGTAGTAGCCCTGCGGCTCACCGCTGCGCCACTCGTAGTGGCAGCTGTAGTAACGCCACGCTCCACCGGCGACGAGGCTGTCGCCGAAGTAGCGGCAGGCTTCCAGGGTGTAGTAGGAGCCGAAGGGGTAGTTGTCGGGACCGGCAATCGCGGCCGGGCGGGCGACCGGCGCCGCGGCCTGCGCCGGGGCGCCAAGGCCGACCAGCAGTGCGCCGCTGGCGCTGGCGAGCGCCACCATCGTCCGGACTCTACGCATGGGACCTCCACGGAGTGAGCGTGCTTTCGCTGCACACAAAGATAGTCAATCTTCGATCTATAGCTCATGGCCCACCGAAGCTTGCCGCCATCCGCGCAAGCCCACCAATCCGTCGATGGTGATCTATGTCCACCTTCATCGAAACGAAGGCAACCACCCATGCGTCGTAGTCGACTACCACGGTGTCGGTGATCGGGCCGGACTGGCAGCGTGCGGCGAGCGGTGACCCGGTCGAGCACTGCTCCGTTCTCAGTTACTGGACCGCGAGCGCCGCAACCAGCCGTGGCGGCCTACCAGCTACGACTGGCCGTCCAGGCCAGCTCCGGTCGGCAGTCAGACAGCCGCGCAACACCGGCTCAGATGTCATAGGGCGCGAGTAGGATCCCCGGCATGACGGACTCTGACGGCCGGAGGCGGGCGCACGCCCTGGTCGACGAACTTGTCGGTCCCTCGGACGAGACCGCCGACCGGGCGGTCGAGGTGCTGCACGCACATGCCGCAGCACTTGCCTGGGTGCGCGACACCACGGGAAGTTACCCCGCTCCGCCCATGGTCACGGCCGCGCTGAACGAGGCAGCTACCGCGCTCCGCAGCGGGGGCGACTGGCGCGACCCGGTGGCCGCCCTCGGGCAGGCAGCTGTCGAAGCACTCACCGCTTACCGTTCGACCACGGCAACGTGACCGGATACATCCTCGACGACCTCGCCCTGTCCACCGGTCTCACGCCCGTCGGCAGCGAACACCACCGTCGTGAGTTGTCCAGGCTGCTGCGCGCGGCGATTGACGGCGGCCCGACCCTGGACGTTCCGGCGCTCTGCCTCACGGAGGCGGCCACCTCGCGTCAAGCGCTCGCGGGACATCTCGCCGAGCTCATCGCCGCGGCGCCACCGGGTGCGATTGATCTCTGCGGCCTCACCCGGACCGATCATCTCGACACGCTCCGAATCAATCACCCAGAACTCTCCTGGCCCGCTGTACATGCCGCGAATCATGCCCTCTCAACCGGGCTGCCGATCCTCACTCCGGACGCCACGCGTTACACCGGCGTACCGGTCAATGTGCTGTCCCTATAGGAAGCCACTCCAATCCGCGGATTGCAGCTTGGCCACCAGCAACCGGCGCCCACTCAACCGTCGTAGTCGATTACGACCGTGTCGGTGATCGGGCTGGACTGGCAGGTCAGGACGTACCCGGCGGCCACCTCGTCCGGCTCCAGGGCGTAGTTGCGGGCCATCGTCACCTCGCCGGAGACGACCCGGGCCCGGCAGGTCGAGCAGACCCCGCCCTTGCAGGCGTACGGCAGCTCACCGCGCACCTTCAGTGCGGCGTCCAGCACCCGTTCGTCGCGGCCCATCCGGAAACTCGACGTCCGGCCGTCGAGCTGGATCGTCACCTCGCTGCCGGTCGCCGCCACGCTCGGTCGGACCGGCGGCGCGGGCGGCTCGTCCACATGGAACAGTTCGGCATGTACGGCCTCCGCCGGCACGCCCCGGGCCGCCAGCGCCGCCCGCGCGTCGAGCACCAGTCCGTACGGGCCGCAGAGGAACCACTCGTCGACCCGCTCCGCCGGCACGATGGTGTCGAACAGCCGACCGAGCCGCTCGGCGTCGATCCGGCCGGAGAGCAGCGGCGACTCACCGGGTTCCCGGGACAGCACGTGCACCAGGTGCAGCCGTTCCCGGTACCGGTCCTTCAGGTCGGCCAGCTCCTCCACGAACATCACCGTCCGGGCGTACCGGTTGCCGTACACCAGGGTCACGGTGCTGGCCGGCTCGACGGCGAGTGCGGTCGCGACCAGCGACAGCACCGGGGTGATGCCCGACCCCGCGACCACGGCGGCGTAGTGCCGGACCCGGTCCGGCGCGAACGCCGTGCTGAAGTGCCCGAGCGGCGGCAGTACGTCCACCGTGTCCCCGGCCCGCAGCGTGGTGACGGCGAACCGGGAGAACGCGCCGCCGGGCACCTCACGGACCCCGATCCGCAGCAGCCCGGCCTCGGCCAGCTCCGCCGGGGTCGAGCAGATCGAGTACGACCGCCGCACCTCCCCCGGTACGCCGTCCGGCGCGCCGACGTCGACGAACCGGCGCACGGTGAGGTGCTGCCCGGCCCGGAAGGCGAAACCGGCCCGCAGTTCGGCCGGTACCTCGAAGGTGACCGCGACCGCGTCGTCGGTCAGCCGGTCGACCGCCTGGACCGACAACGGATGGAAGACCGGGCGGCGACGGACCGGCCGGTTGATCGTTACGCTCAAAACGCCCTCAGGTGGTCGAAGGGTTCACGGCAGGCCCGGCACCGCCACAGCGACTTGCAGGCGGTCGAGCCGAACCGGCTGACCTGTTCGGTGTCGACGGCGCCACAGCGCGGGCAGCGGATGGTCAGGGTCAGCGGCACCGGTCCGGCGCTTCCGGCCGGCCCCGGTGGGGCGATGCCGGTGGCGGCCAGTTTGGCCCGACCGGTCTCGGAGATCCAGTCGGTGCTCCAGGCCGGGGCGTACACGGTGACGACCTCGACCTCGGGATGTCCGGCGGCGGCCAGCGTGGCCCGGATGTCGGCCCGGATCACGTCCATCGCCGGGCAGCCGGTGTAGGTCGGGGTGATGGTGACGGTGACCCGGCCGCTGCCCGGCTCCGTCGCCACCTCCCGCAGTACGCCGAGTTCCTCGATCGTCAGCACCCGCAGTTCCGGGTCGACCACCGACGCGGCGGCCCGCCAGGTCGGATCGGTGCGCACGCTCACCAGCGGGCTCCCGGATGGGCCCGGTGCAGCACCTGCATCTCGGAGAGCAGGTAGGACAGGTGCTCGGTGTGCACGCCGGTCCGGCCGCCGGCCGGAGCCCAGCCGTCGGCCGGGCGGTCCAGCGTCGCCCTCGCCAACACCGGCTCCACAGTGGTCAGGAAGGCGTCGCGCAGCCCGGCCGGGTCGACCGGCGCGGACGGATCGGGGGCGAACAGCTCATGGGTGTACGGCCAGATCCCGTCCACGGCCGCCTGCATCCGCCGGTGCGACTCCTCGGTACCGTCGCCGAGCCGTACCGTCCACATGCTTGCGTGGTCGAGGTGGTAGGCGACCTCCTTGCGGGCCTTGCCGGCGATCGCGGCGAGCCGGGCGTCGGCACACCCGCTCAGCGCGACGTAGAGCGGCAACTGGTACGCCGACAGGAACAGCAGCTTGGCCATCGTCACCGCGAAGTCGCCGTTGGGCAGTTCGACCAGCAGAGCGTTGCGGAACTCCCGGTCGTCGCGCAGGTACGCCAACGCGTTCTCGTCCCGGCCGGCCCCCTCCAGTTCCCCGGCGTACGTCAGCAGCAGTCGGGCGGCGCCGAGCTGGTCCAGGGCGATGTTGGCCAGCGCGACGTCCTCCTCCAGTTCGGGTGCGGCGGCCACCCACTCGCCGAGGCGCTGCGCGGCGACCAGTGCGTCGTCGCCGAGCCCGAGCAGGTAGCCGAGCCGGGTTCCGGTGGGTACGTCGGTGGGGTTCACAGATGCGCCGCCCCGTCCGGTACGTCGTAGAACGTCGGATGCCGGTAGACCTTGTCCGCGGCCGGCTCGAAGAAGGCGTCCTTCTCGTCGGGGCTGGACGCGGTGATCGTCTGTGCCGGGACCACCCAGATCGAGACGCCCTCCTGCCGGCGGGTGTAGACGTCCCGGGCGTTGCGGAGCGCCATCTCGGCGTCCGGCGCGTGCAGGCTGCCGACGTGGTTGTGGGACAGTCCCCGCCTCGGCCGGACGAAGACCTCCCACAGCGGCTCGCTGTGCCGTACCGGTTCGGTGCGCTCGCTCACGCCGCTACCTCCACGCGCTCGTCGGTCCGCTTGGCGGCGTACGCGGCGGCGGCCTCCCGGACCCAGCTTCCGTCGGCGTGCGCCCGGCGGCGGTGGTCGATCCGCTGCCGGTTGCACGGCCCGTCGCCGGAGATCACCCGCATCAGCTCGGCGTAGTCCGGCTGGGTGTAGTCGTACGCCTGCCGCTGCTCGTTCCAGCGCAGGTCGGGATCGGGCAGCCGGAGATCGAGTACGCCGGCCTGCTGGACGCACATGTCGACGAACCGCTGCCGCAGGTCGTCGTTGGAGAACCGCTTGATCTTCCAGGCCATGGACTGCTGGGAGTGGGTGGAGTCGGTGTCCGGTGGGCCGAACATCGCCAGCGACGGGTACCACCAGCGGTCCACCGCGTCCTGGGCCATCGCCCGCTGGGCGGGGGTGCCGGAGGCGAGCGTGTGGAGGATCTCGTAGCCCTGCCGCTGGTGGAAGGACTCCTCCTTGCAGACCCGGATCATGGCGCGGGCGTACGGCCCGTACGAGCACCGGCACAGTGGCACCTGGTTGACGATCGCCGCGCCGTCCACCAGCCAGCCGATGGCGCCGACGTCGGCCCAGCCGAGGGTCGGGTAGTTGAAGATCGAGCTGTACTTCTGCCGACCGGTCAGCAGCAGCTCGACGAGTTCGTCCCGGGTCACTCCGAGGGTCTCGGCGGCGGCGTAGAGGTAGAGCCCGTGGCCGGCCTCGTCCTGCACCTTGGCGAGCAGGATCGCCTTGCGCGCGAGCGAGGGGGCGCGGCTGATCCAGTTGCCCTCCGGCTGCATGCCGATGATCTCGGAGTGGGCGTGCTGGGCGATCTGCCGGATCAGGGTCTTCCGGTAGGCGTCCGGCATCCAGTCCCGTGGCTCGATCTTCTGGTCGGCTTCGATCAGGGCGGTGAAGTAGTGCTGCGGGTCGTTGTCGACGGCCGGGCCGTCCGCGACGCCGGGACGACCACGATCGGCGGCGGCCCGCAGCGCCACCTCCGCCGCCTCGACCTGATCGAGCAGGCCGCTGGCGGGTCCGTCATCCGGGCCGGGAAAGTCATGTCCGTACACCCACCAAGTGTTACAGCTCAACTAGCCGGTAACCAAGATGTGTAATACAAATGCGGCCCAGAGCCGACAGTCGGCTGCTCAGCGCGGTGGCACCAAATGTCCGCACTGATGGGTGAATGACCCTGGTCACACCGACTCCAATATTCAGGATCTACCATCTGATATCGGCTTATTTCCGGTCACCGATCTGGAATGCCACGGTCGCGCCATCTGGCGGATCGGGCTCAGGCACGTAAACTTTCCCCGTTCCGTCCTGCCGCCTCCCCCGGCAGTTCGGGCGCGGACACACCGCCGGTGTGGGGCTGGCGGCGACCGCGCTGACGACGACACACCCGCAAGACGCAACAGCGCCCTGTACCCACAGCGGCCCCCCGGCCCTCACTCTTGGAGCCCCGTCTTCATGCGTTCCCGCGTGACTCTGGTGCTCGCCATCACGGCAGTCGTGCTTGGCGGCGTCCTGCTCGTGCCCGCTGCGTACGCCCGGCTGAACGGGACCGCTGGTGGCGACCCATCCTCGGCCACCCCGACGCCGGTCGGGATCGAACCGTCCGCGCCGCCCCCGCCGACCCTGGCCGCTGCGCCGGTGAAGATCAGCGGTGTGGACGGCTTCTTCTCCTGGGCGCTGCTGGACCGGGAGAGCGGGAAGATCTCCGGCGCCAAGAACATGACGTCGACCAACTCCACCGAGTCGATGATCAAGGTCTGGATCGTCTCGGACTACCTGCGCCAGCTCGGCAGCAAGAAACCGCCGGCCAGCATGCTGAAGATGGCCAGCACCTCGATCCGGAACAGCAACGACGACTCCACGAACGCCCTCTACAAGACCGCCGGCGGGACCAGCTCGCTCGACCGCTTGATCAAGATGTGCGAGCTCACCGAGACCGCCAAGGTCATTCCGCCCGGCGACAATTCCGTTTGGTGGAGTTACACCAAAATGTCGCCCCGGGACGCGGTACGGATGGGAGAGTGCGTCAAGGACGGCACCGCGGCCGGACCAAAGTGGACGAAGTGGGTGCTCACCGAGATGTCCAAGGTAAGCGGTTCGGTGAAGGACCAGCAGGCCCGGCAGGGCGGCGGCAAGTGGGGGATCATCGACGGCCTGCCCAAGGGCGTGACGGCGCAGGGCCTGGTCAGCATCAAGAACGGCTGGACCCTGATCAACGCTGACGGCAAGTGGCACGTCAACTGCCTGGCCGTCAACGACGACTGGGTGCTCTCGGTGATGATGCGCTACTCCGGCGGCAAGGGCCTCGGCTACGGCGCCAACGTCTGCGCGAGCGTCGCCAGCCAACTCGTCGCCCCGCAGCCCGGCGCCGCGCTCAAGGTTCCCAAGCCGCTCAGCGCCAAGGCGGCCTGATGGGCGCCGACGAGCGGCGGGCGAGGGCGACGGCCAGATCCAACCGGTCCACGGCGCTCCGGCTGAGCCTCATCTCCGTCGCACTCCTGGTGCTGGTGCTGGTCGGGCTCCGACTGATGCCAGGCTCGCCGTTCGCCAGTACGGCCGCCGCCAAGTGGGGCGAGTCGTCCGGTACGACGGGACCGTCCGCGACCGGTGGGCCGACGAAGAAGCCGACCCCCACCCCGACGCCGAGCCCCACCCTGCCGGCGCTGCCGGTGGCACCGGCGAACGTGAAGATCGACAAAGACGGCTGGTGGAACTGGGCGCTGATGGACACCCGGACCGGCAGGATCTCCGGCTCGGCGAACATGGACGAGACCAACCCGACCGCCTCGATGATCAAGGCGTGGATCGGAGCGGACTTCCTGCGTCGGGTGGACGAGAAGGGTGACACGCCGAGCGACACCCGGATGAGCCAGGTCTCGACCATGATCCGGGACAGCGACAACACCGCCGCGCAGACCCTCTACGAGGTCAACGGCGGTACCGCGTCGATCCGGCGACTGATCAGCATCTGCGACCTGACCGACAGCAGCCCGGCCGCCGACGGTGGCTGGAGCCGTACCGCCCTCTCGGCCCGGGACACCGCACGGATGGGTGCCTGCATCGCGGACGGTCGCGCCGCCGGCCCGAAGTGGACCAAGTACCTGCTCGGCGAGATGCGCGCCGTACGCGGCGTCGGCAACTTCGGCATCCGCAAGGCGTTCCCCGCCGCCGAGCAGAAGACCATCGCGGTCAAGAACGGCTGGGTGGACCGGACCCGGGAGCAGAAGTACACGGTCAACTGCCTGGCCATCGGTGACGGCTGGACGATGGCGGTGGAGACCCGCTACGCGATCAACCTCGGCTACACGTACGGGGCGAAGATCTGCGAGGACGTGGCCCGGCAGCTCCGTACGGACTGACCCGACCCGGTAGCCACCGGATCGAGTCGAGGACCGGCGGTCGGCCGGCGAGAAGGGCGGAAAGCCCGAGGTCAGCCGGTGAAGAACGCGGGGCCGTCGGCCGGCAGCGCCGGAAGGCCGTCCAGCGCGGCGGCCCGACGGGCGAACTCCCGCAGACCCGCCACCTGCCGCTCGCCGAGCGAGAAGTCGAGGGCCCGGAAGTACGTCGCGAGGGTGGCGGCGTCGAACGGCTCCCAACGGGCGGCCGCCTCGGCAGCCTCGTCGAGTTCGGCCAGGCAGAGGTCCCGGGAGCGCAGGAACGCCTCGTGCACGCCCTTGACCAGCCCCGGATGTTCGGCGGCGAAGTCCCGGCGTACCGCCCAGACGGCGAAGACCATCGGCAGCCCGGTCCACTCCCGCCACGCCTGACCCAGATCGGTGACCGACAGGCCACGGCCCGGTGCCTCGTAGAGGGCCCGGAGCGCCACGTCGCCGATCAACACCCCGGCCTCGGCCTCCAGCAGCATCGTGGTCAGGTCCGGCGGGCAGCTGAAGTACTCGGGATCCACGCCGTACCGGTTGGCGAGCAGCATCCGGGCGAGCAGCACGCTGGTCCGGGAGGTGGAGCTGAGGGCGACCTTGGCCCCGTCCAGCTCGTCCAACGGGCGGGTGGAGACGATGTTGACCGACAGCACCGGCCCGTCGCTGCCGACCGCGAGGTCGGACAGGAGCAGCAGCTCGTCGGCGTGCTTGAGGTACTCCACCAGCGGGATCGGGCCGATGTCGAGGTCACCGCCGACCAGTGCCGCGCTCAGCCGTTCCGGCGAGTCCTTGTGCAGGTCGACGTCGATGAGCGCACCGGAGCGCATCAGGCCCCAGTAGATGGGCAGACAGTTCAGGAACTGGATATGGCCTACCCGGGGTCGCCGTAGCTCGGTCATGATCCGACGGTAACCGTCGGCTCGGGTGTCCGCCGCGTTGCCCCGTCCGGAAGTGGCCTATCCCGCACCGTCCGGCGCCGCTCCGACCGCGCGGCCCGGAGCACGACCGGGGTCACCGCCGCGACCACGGCCAGCCCCGCCAGGCCGGCGACGGCGACCAGCGGGCGGGGTGCGAACCCGGCCAGCAGTACGCCGCCGATCAGGTAGCCGAACATCCCGGCGCCCTGGATCGCGGCGCCCTGGGCAGCGAAGGCCTGTCCGCGCTGCTCCGGCGGCACCCGGTTAGCCATCACCAGGTTGCTGAAGACGTTCAGTCCGCCGTTGGCGAGGCCCCCGATCAGCCAGAGCAGTACCAACCAGCCGGCGTCCGGCACGGCCGCGCCGAGCCCGACGAGCAGGCAGGCCAGGCCGAGCATGACCAGCACCCAGAGCACCAGGGCGCCGTCGTCGCGGGCCCGGCGTGCCGTGGGTGCCAGCAGCCAGGCGCCGAGCAGCATGCCGGCGGTCCAGGCGCCGCTGACCAGGCCGAAGACGGTCGTGGAGGCGTGCAGGGTCTCGCGGATGTAGAAGACCTCGATCACGTTGACCGCGCCGACCCCGGCCACCGTCGCGGCGACCGCGAGCACCATCGTCCAGAGCAGCGGATCACGCCGTAGCCGCCAGGCCCCGACCGCCGCCCCGGGGCCGCCGGGAGCCACGGGAGACGCCGGGCCGGCCGGACCGAGGCCGACGGCCGCGCCGCCCACCGCCACTGCGGACGTGTCCCCGACGACCGACGGCACGGTCCCGGTCGCGCGCCGACGACCACCCCGTCGGGTACGCAGCAGCAGTCCCGCCGCGATCAACGCGAGGTAGCTGACCGCGTCGAGCAGCAGCGGGACCCGGGTACCGAAGTTGCCGACCAGCAGCCCGGCCAGTGCCGGCGCGACCAGCATGCCGATCGAGCCGGCGGTCTGGTTGATCGCGCTGGCCCGGGGCAGGTCCGCCCGGCGCACCATCTCGGGCAGCAGGGCGGCGAGGGTCGGCTGGGTCACCGCCAGGCCGCAGGAGAGGAGCGCGACGAGCGCCATGATCACCTCGGGCCCCTCGGCGTAGGCCAACGCGACGCAGACCGCCGCCTGCCCCACGCCGGCCACGACCAGCAGCCTGCGGCTGTCCACCCGGTCGGCCAACCGCCCGGTCAGCGGTGCGAGGAGCACCAGTGGCAGGGCGGCGGCCAGCATCACCCCGGAGACCGCGAAACCACCCGCGCCGGTGGACTGGAGGGCGAGCGCCAGCGCGGTCGCGGCGAGGAAGTCCCCGCAGGTCGAGGCGGCGCGGGCGCCCGCCGCCAGGTAGACGTCCCGCCATCGGGAGGCCGGCAGTTCACCGTCGACGGTCGCAGCGTGACCCGGAGATGCGAAGGACATACTTCGAAAGTAATCCTTCACATCTCTCGACGCAATCCCCGCCCGTCACTCCGATGGCAGCGCCGCGTAGTGGATCATCACGGGGCGGGCCCCCTCCGGTGGATCGGAGCGGTCACGCCGCCGGTACGGCTTCATCAGCTCCTGCACCGCCTCGTTCAGCGCGGTCAGCTCCGCTGCGGTCAGCAGCAGCACCGGCCCCCTGATCGCGGCGGCGTCGTACCACTCCTTCGGCTCGTTCCGGGACCGCCGGACCCAGTCCCGGACCCGCTGGAGATCGCGGGCGGCGTACACCTCGATCAGCGTCGCCTCGGCGTCCCACGCCTCCGGCGACGCGTCCTGCCCTGCCTCGACCCCCCAGGAGCCCACGGAACTGCGCCACAACCGCTCGCGGGCGTCGCCCCGGCTCGGCGCATGCTCGACCAGACCGAACTTCGCCAACTCCCGCAGGTGGTAGCTGACGGCACTGGGCGACAGTCCGACGATCTCGGCGCACTCCGTGGCGGTCACCGCCGCTCCGGTCGAGACCAGATGCTCCATGATCCCCAGCCGGGCCGGATGCGCCAGCGCCCGCATCACCTGCGGGTCGCTGATCATCATCGGGCGTTGCTCGACCGGCTGCTCGGTCACGTCGCCTCCTCGCTGCCCTCGGTCATGTCGTCTCCTCGCTGCCTTCGTCGGCGCCATGACTTCGCAGACTGGGCCAGCCGATGCCCTCGGTGCGCTCGGTCATGCGCCCATGATTGCGCCCCCGGCCTCGGACACGCCAAATGCCTCGCGAACGATCAGATGCCGACCACACGCCGCCCGACTTCCGAGCACGGTCGGGACCGGGCCAGGGAGCCGCTAGGCGACCTTGAGTTGCTCGTCGCCGAAGTCGGCGATGAGCTTGAGCGTTCCCCCGAGGGCGGCGATGTAGCGACCCAGCACATCCTGGGTGGAGACGACGCCGGCTTCGATCTGCGACACCCGGGCGGCGCTGATCCCCATCCGGACGGCAACCTGCTCCTGGGTCATTCCACGCCTTTTCCGGAGTTCAGCCAGACGCCAGCCCCGAGCCTGGTCGAGCATCTCGTCAACGGCGGAGTCGAACGCTTCCTGCCCGCCCGCAGTGTCGACCGCACGCGCCAAATTGTCGGTGTCACGCCACCGCTTAACGCCACTCATCACTTATCTCCCTCTCCCGTTCCTTCAGGTATGTGGCGTAGAGCTGTTCCGCCTCGGGGATCGCTTCCCGGTACCAGCGCCGCCATTGGCCGGACTTGTCCCCGGCAACGAGCAGAATCGCGGAACGCCACGGGTCGAAGACGAACAGGATCCTGATCTCGGTACGCCCCGCGGACGGTGGCCGCAGTTCCTTCATGTTGGTGATCTGGGAAGCGGTGATGCTGTCCACCAACGGCCGACCCTCACCCGGGCCATTGCGTTCCAGGACAAGGATGGCCTGATTGACCAGGCGATGCGTCTCGCGATCAGCCTGGTGCAGAGCGTCGAGAAACTCTTCGACCTGGGCGGTCAGCAAGATTTCCCAGTCCACGGCCCCCTCCTCGCTGGTTAACAATTTTCTTAACACGGATCCGCCCCCCGCCGCAACTCACTCCGATGATCGGTCCACCGGCCCTACCCCGCCGCGCTAAACCTGTCGCCCGGGTGCCAGGCGCGGCGTACGATCGAACGCTCGCGTGCCAACCGCACGCCCTTCCAGCACCGGGCACAGCCGGTACCGCGCTGACGGAGCGCCGGGCGGCCCAGGTCAACCGAGCCGATAATCGCGCACCGAAAGGTCTCATCGGATGACCCTGCCCGCCTTCGACCCGCCCATCGAACACGCTGCCACGGAACACCAGCCCGACGACCTCGACCGGGAACTCGCCGCCGAACGGGCCCACCTGGGCGCCTCCCGGGCCGCCCTCCGGCGGATGCGGGAGCACGCCGAGGCACTTTTCAGCACCGGTCAGGACGTCGCCGGGGACGCGTACGCCGCCGAAACCCTCGGCCGTACGCTGTCCCGCCGGGTCGCCGAACTGGCCGACGATCCCAACACCCCGCTCTTCTTCGGCCGGCTCGACTTCTCCGACGCGAGTCACCACATCGGGCGGCGCCACGTCACCGACCCGGTCGGCGAGCCGATGGTGCTGGACTGGCGGGCTCCGCTCTCCCGCTCCTTCTACCGGGCCAGCGTCCGGGACCCGCAGGGGGTGCACACCCGGCGACGGTTCGGCTTCGGCGCCGGTCAGCTCACCAGCTTCGAGGACGAACACCTCGACCGGGGCGAGGAGTACGGCACGAAGAGCCGGATCCTCACCGCCGAGATCGAACGCCCCCGGGTCGGTCCGATGCGGGACATCGTCGCCACCATCCAGCCCGAGCAGGACGAGTTGGTCCGCGCCGACCTGGCGGACTCGATCTGCGTACAGGGTGCTCCGGGCACCGGTAAGACGGCAGTCGGGTTGCACCGGGCCGCGTACCTGCTCTACCTGCACCGGGAACGGCTGCGCCGGTCCGGCGTACTGGTCGTCGGGCCGAACCGGGCGTTCCTGTCGTACATCTCGGCGGTGCTGCCCGCGCTCGGCGAGGTCGAGGTGACCCAGGCGACCGTGGAGGACCTGGTCACCTCGCCGTACCGGTCGGAGGGCACCACCCGGTCCGGAACCCTGGCGATCCGGGGCACCGACCAGCCGGCCACCGCCATCGTCAAGCACGACGCCCGGATGGCCGAGGTGCTGCGCCGGGCCCTGGCCGGGTTGATCCACGATCCGGAGGAGCCGATCACGGTCTCCGACGGCTCGTTCCGCTGGCGGGTGAGCACCGAGGCGCTGCGCCGGGTGGTCGAGGAGGCCCGCCGGGAAGGGCTGCCGTACGCCACCGGTCGGGAACGGGTCCGGGCCCGGGTGGTCAGCCTGCTGCAACGACAGGCCGAGGCGCGCCGGGCCGAGTCACCCGGCGAGGTGTGGTTGCGCCGGATGGGCCGGTCGAAGCCGGTCACCGAGTTCCTCGACCGGTGCTGGCCGGCGGTCACCCCGGACGGGCTGGTACACCGGCTGCTCGCCGATCCGGACGCGCTGGCCAGTGCCGCCGTCGACCTGCTCACCGAGGCCGAACAGGCGCTGCTGACCTGGCCGAAACCGCCCCGTACGGCGAAGGCGGCGAAGTGGAGCGCCGCCGATGCCGTACTGGTCGACGAGGCGGCCGGGTTGGTCGAGCGGCTGCCCAGCTTCGGACACGTGGTGGTGGACGAGGCCCAGGACCTCTCCGCGATGCAGTGCCGGGCCATCGCCCGGCGCAGCGAGCACGGCTCGATCACGCTGCTCGGCGACCTCGCCCAGGGCACCGCGCCGTGGGCCGCCACGAACTGGCGGGAGTCCCTGCGGCACCTCGGCAAGCCGGACGCCTCGGTGGTGCCGTTGACCATCGGTTTCCGGGTACCGGCCGCGGTGGTCGCGTTCGCCAACCGGCTGCTGCCGGCGCTCGCCGTGGACGTACCGCCGGCCGAGTCGCTGCGCCGCGACGGCGCGCTCGACATCCGTACCGTGACCGACCTGTCGGCGGCGACGGTGACCGAGGTACGGGCGGCGCTCGCCCACGACGGCTCGATCGCGGTGATCGCCGCCGACGCCGAGGCCGACGGGCTGCGCGCGGCGCTGGCCGGCGCTGGAATCGCGGCCGCGACCGCCGACGAGGTCGAGACCGCCGCGCGGGTCACCGTCGTCCCGGCCACCCTCGTCAAGGGCCTGGAGTACGACCACGTGATCGTGGTGGAGCCGGCCCGGATCGTGGCGGCCGAACCACGCGGCCTGAACCGGCTCTACGTGGTGCTGACCCGGGCCGTCTCCCGGCTCGCCGTGCTGCACACCGAGCCCCTGCCCGCACCGCTCTGAGCCGCCTTCCGGCGCCCTTCCTGGCCCGCCTGCGATGGCCTCGGGAGGCGGTGCCGTCTCCACCACGAGGTGGAACCGGAAGAGGGACCGGACCCCGGCGACTCGTTCGCACCGGGGAGGTGCGGTTCATCACCGATGTGGACGATTACGCCACCGTTGGCGGGACATGATCGGAGGAAGCACCCGCCATCCATCCGGGAGGAATTGTGCACCCGCTCCGTCCGTACCAGTCACGCCGCAACTTTCTGCGTACCGCCCTGGGGTCGACCGTGGCGGTGGTGGCGCTCGGCAGCGCCGCGACCCCCGCGATGGCCGGCGCCGCGCCGACCGGTTCCGGCGGCGGTCTGCCGGACGAGGTACTGCGGGAACGCCTGCGGGCGATCAGCGACGCCGGAATGCCGGGCGTCTTCGCCGAGGTACGCGACGGCCGCGCGACCTGGCGGGGAGCCAGCGGAGTCGCCGATGTGGAGACCGGACGGCCGGTCCGACCGGACTTCCAGCACCGGGTCGGCAGCATCACCAAGACCTTCGTGGCGACGGCGCTGCTGCAACTCGTCGCCGAGCGCCGGCTGTCGCTGGACGCACCGGTCGGCCGCTACCTGCCTGAACTCGTACCGGCCGGGGTGACCGTCCGGATGCTGCTGAACCAGACCGGCGGGATCAACGACTACGACCACGTCCTGTTCGGGACGCTGGAAGGCATCGAGAAGTACCAGCACACCACAATCAAGCCGGCGGAACTGGTCCGGATCGGACTGGCGGAGCCGCCGGTCGGCGCGCCGGGCGAGCATCACTACTACGCGAACACCAACTACATCCTGGCCGGGCTGCTCCTGGAACGGATCACCAAGCGGCCGGCCGCCGTGGAACTCACCCGCCGCATCCTGCGCCCGCTCGGCCTGCACGGGAGCTACTTCCCGGGTACGTCGCCCCGGATCGAAGGGCCGCACTCGGCGGCCTACCTGCCCTGGGACGACGCCACCCTGCGTGACTTCAGCGTCTACAACATGTCCTGGGCCTGGACGGCCGGGGAACTGGTCTCCACCACCGCCGACCTGAACCGGTTCTTCCGGGCGCTGCTCGGCGGGCAGCTGCTCCGGCCGACCGAACTGGCCGAGATGCGTCGGACCGTACCGGCCGATCCCGCCAACCCGGACGGCGGCCGGTACGGGCTGGGCCTGATCAGCGCGTCACTGCCCGGCATCCCCGTCTGGGGGCACGACGGCGTGGTCTTGGGGTCCGAGACCATGTCGCTGCATTCGGCGGACGGCCGGCGCCAGGTGAGCGTCGCGCTGAACGCCAGCCACTACTGGGCTCCCGGCCTGCCCGATCCGATCGGCGCGGCGCTGTTCGACTTCCTGCTCACCGCGCTGGGTGGAACAGCACCGGCCCCGACGGCGGCGAACCGGGCTCAGGGCGGCCGGACGGACGCCCTACGGTTCACTCCCGCCCCGGGCGCCTCGGCGTTCGCCCGGTAATCCGCTCGGCGGGCGCCCGCCCCGTTCCTGCGGCCGGCGCCCGCCGCACAACCTCCGGCGGCGAGTGTCGTCAAAGTAGTTGGTGTGCTCGTGGAGTTTGTATTGTAAACTCGTTTACGTGACCGGGAGCTTTGACAACGAATCTGTCGACGAACACGACGAACTGCCGCCGGCCGATCCGGCCGCCGCGCTCCGGCTGATCGCGGAGCAGCAGGCCGAGGCGGCCCGCAAGCTCAGCCCCAACCTGCTCTGGTACTACTGGCCCTGGGGTCTGGCCTGGCTGATCGGCTTCGGCCTGCTCTTCCTGCGGTTCGGGCCGGACGGCCGGGTGTTCGTCGAGCTGCCCCTCTGGCTGCCACTGGCCACCCTCTTCACCCTGCTGATCAGCGCCGGCATCATCTCCGGGATCACCGGCGCGCGGACCTACGGCCAGGTGACCGGCGACTCCAACCGGCGCGGTCTCTGGTACGGCCTGGCCTGGGGCCTCGGCTTCTCCGGCGTCATGGTGGTCCTCGGCCAGGTCTCCGACTACCTGCCGGAGGACATCGCAGGGCTGCTCTGGTCCGGCGTCCCGGTGGGGCTCACCGGCGCCCTACACATGGCCGGTGGCGCGATCTGGCTCGACCGCAACCTGTTCCGGCTGGGCGCCTGGATCAGCGTGATCAACATCGTCGGAGTGATCGCCGGACCGGGTTGGCACGCGCTGGTGGTCTCGATCGCCGGTGGTGGCGGAATGCTGGTGGCGGGCGTCGTCTTCCTGCTCCGCGACCGCGCCGGGAGCGCCCAGCGCGCTCGCCGGACCCCCAGTGCCCGGAGCGACCGGTGAGTGGGCCGCCCGAACTCGACCCGGTGATCCACGCCCAGGCCCGGCTGCGGGTCATGGCCACCCTCGCCACCCTCTGCGAGGGCGACCGGATCACCTTCCCCCGGCTCCAGGACGTCCTGCAGATGACCGCCGGCAACCTCTCGGTGCACCTCCGCAAGCTCGAGGAGGCCGGGTACGTCGAGATCGTCAAGACCCACCAGGGCCGTACCCCGACCACTCTCGTCGCACTCACCCGGCGCGGCCGGTTCGCCTTCGAGGAGTACACCCTGGCGGTCCGCGCCCTGCTCGACACGCCCCAGACGCTGGATCCCGCACAGACGGAGGAGAGATGATTCTCGCCCGCGCCGTCCAGGCCACCCGCCGATACGGCGACCTCATCGCCCTCGACCGAGCCGACCTCGACCTGCACGCCGGTGAACTCGTCGGCCTGCTCGGCCCCAACGGAGCCGGCAAGAGCACCCTGTTGAACCTGCTGGTCGGGCTGCGCCGGACCAGCTCCGGCCGGGTCGAACTGCTCGGCGGCGACCCCCGTGACCCGGCCTCCCGGCGGCAGATCGGGGTGACCCCCCAGGAGACCGGTCTGCCGCCCACGCTGCGGGTCGGCGAGGTGGTCGACTTCGTCTCCGCGCACTACCCCGACCCGGTGCCCCGGGCGGAACTGCTCGGCCGGTTCGGCATCGACGACCTCGCCCGGCGGCAGACCGGCGGGCTCTCCGGCGGGCAGAAGCGGCGGCTGGCCGTCGCGCTCGCGTTCGTCGGCCGGCCCCGTCTCGTCTTCCTCGACGAGCCGACCACCGGACTGGACGTGACCGCCCGCCGCGAGCTGTGGGACGGCATCCGCCAGTTCCACGCCGACGGCGGCACCGTGCTGCTCAGCAGCCACTATCTGGAAGAAATCGAGGCGCTCGCACACCGGGTGGTGGTCCTCGGCCGAGGCCGGGTACTCGCCGACGACAGCGTCAGTGCGATCCGGGACCTGGTCGGCGTACGCCGGGTCAGCCTGGTGGCTGCGGAGCTGCCCGCACTGCCGGGCGTACGCGGCGTCGAGCGGATCGACGGCGTCACGCACCTGCTCACCACCGACGCGGACCAGCTCGTCCGTGACCTGGTGGGCGCCGGGGTCCCGTTCTCCGGGCTGGAGATCAGGCCCACCTCGCTGGAGGACGCCTTCCTGGCCATCACCAACGACGCCGCCCCCGAGGCCGTGCAGACCGGCCCGCAGTCCGGTGCCGTGCAGTCCGAGGCCCGCCTCACTCAACCCGCTGACGTCTGAAGGAGGATCCGGTCGTGCGGCTGTCCCTCGTACACGCCAGATATCAACTGCTGGAAACGTTCCGGATCCCGATCGCGATCGTTGGCAGCGCCTTCTTCCCGGCCGCGTCGATGCTGTTCTTCGTCGTACCGTTCAGCGGGAACGACCCCGTCGTCGCCACCAACGCCACCGCCGCGATGGTCACCTTCGCGGTGATGAGCACCAACATCTTCCAGTACGGCATCGGGGTGGCCGAGGATCGGGCCCAACCCTGGGACCCTTACCTGCGGACGCTGCCCGCCGGCGCCGCTCCCCGGTTCGCCGGCCGGATCCTCGCCGGCCTGGCGATGACCATGCTGTCGCTGATCCCGGTGGTGGTGATCGCGGCGGTGGCGACCGAGGCGAGGGTCAGCGGTCCGGCGTTCCTGGCCGCGCTCGGCACGACCGTCATCATCGCCGTCCCGTTCACCCTGATGGGGCTCGCCATCGGGTACTCCCTACCGAGCAAGGCCGCGATCGTGGTCGCCCAGATCCTCTTCTTCCCGCTGGCCTTCGGGGGCGGTCTGCTCTTTCCGCCCGGCCAGTCACCCGGGTTCATCGAGACGATCGCCCCCTACCTGCCGACCCGGGGCGCGGCGGAGCTGATGTGGGCGTCCGTCGGGGACTTCGCGGTCAACCCGCTGTCGCTGGTCATGCTCGGCGTCTGGATCGTGGTGCTGGCCGCGATCGCCGGCTGGGCCTACCGGCGCGACGAGGGCCGACGGTTCAGCTGAGGGTACGGCGGTCCGGCCGGGACCCGGGAGGTCCAAAAGGGACAGAAACACGACACTCCGACGACGTCGGCCGAATATCCGTCAATTCGTTGCACCGTAACGGTTTCAGGCCGTCAAGCCGCACGGATCCCGACCGAGAACATCCACGCCGACAAGTGTCCATCAAGATTTCCGCAAGGTTCTGATCATGCCGGTCGATCCGGTCCACAACCATGGTTCAGTGTGGCTGCGCCGGCCGCGACCGCGGCGGCGACGCGGCCCTGCACCGTGGTCGCGAGGCTTGAATCCGGAGGATGTGCCCCCATGCGGAAGACCTCAATGATGAGTTCGCCCGGCAAGAAGATCGCCGCCGTCGTCGTCACTCCCCTGCTGGCGTTGACGACCCTCCTGCTCACCGCGTCCCCGGCCTCCGCCGCACCGACGACGCGGTGCTCCGCCTACCAATACCAGTCGGCGCCGGCGGCCACCAACGTCGCGATGAAGACGTGTGTGGTGAAGAACGGCAACTCGCGTTACGCGTACATCCTGATCGAGCAGGCCAGGGCGTCCAGCGGATCGACCTGGGACCTCTTCAAGGTGCACGCCCGGCTGGAGCGCAACGACGTCAACAAGGCCACCAAGTGGTGCGACTTCACGGACTCGATGAACCGGTACCAGAACCCGAGGCTCAAGTGCACCACCGCGACGGTCTCGTCGTCCACGGCCGGTGGCTGGACCTCCGACGGCGTCATCAACTTCAACTTCGACCTCGACGGTCTCGGCGACAAGTCCAGGGCACTGGGTGGTTCGCCCAGCGTGAGCTGAGCACGACACGTCACGCCGTGATGGGCGCCTGCGACCACGAGTCGTACGGCGCCCATCACCGTCTTTGCGATCCTTCCACCGGCAGCTTTTCTTGTCTTGACAGATCTAATTGTCGGTGACAGGGTTACTGGCATCACGGAGGACATCGGAAGGACAAGAACCATGAGGAAGCTGATCGTGACCGCGTTCCTGACCCTCGACGGCGTCATGCAGGCCCCGGGCGGCCCCGGAGAGGACGACGACAACGGCTTCGCGCACGGCGGGTGGATGGTGAACTACTGGGACGATCAGGTGGCCCAGGCGATGGGGCAGACGATGGGCAAACCCTTCGATCTCGTCCTCGGCCGCAGGACGTACGACATCTTCGCCTCGTTCTGGCCGACCGCCTCGGAGGAGGAGGGCGCCAAGCCCCTTAACGACGCCACCAAGTACGTCGCCTCGCGCGGCCGCCCCACCCTGAGCTGGGCCAGGTCGGTCCTGATCGAGGGGGACGTGGCAGAAGGCATCGCCGCCCTCAAGCAGGAGGACGGGCCGGAGTTGCAGGTGCACGGCAGCGCCAACCTGATCCAGACGCTGCTGCGGCACAACCTCGTCGACCAGTTCCACCTGCTGGTCTTCCCCGTCGTCCTCGGATCGGGCAAGCGCCTGTTCTCGGAGGGCGCCATCCCCGCCGGGCTGAAGCTCGTGCACAGCAAGGTCTCCACCAGCGGGGCCATGATCTGCACCTACGAGCCGGCCGGCGCGATCGTCCCCGGGACCTTCGGCCAGGACTGACCGGCGCTGGACTACCGCTGGCCGCTACGGCGGGCCCGGACCGGGACGACGAGTGGACCATGTTCACCGTCGATCACCCGGACCCGGGCCCGGTAGTGCACGGCAAGCAGTTCGTCGGTCAGCACCGCGCGGGGCGGCCCGTCGGCAACCACCTCGCCGGCCGCCATCAACACCATCCGGTCGGCGTACTCCCCGGCGACCGAGAGGTCGTGCATGGTGGCCAGCACCGTCAGGCCGTGGTCGGCGCGGAGCTGGTCGACGAGTTCCAGCACCTCCTGCTGGTGTCCGATGTCCAGCGCACTCGTCGGCTCGTCGAGCAGCAGCAGCGAGGCGCCCTGGGCGAGCGCCCGGGCCAGGAAGACCCGCTGCCGCTCACCACCGGAGAGCGTCGACAGGGCCCGAGCGGCGAACCCGGTCAGGTCCAGCCGGTCGAGTACGTCGTACGCGACCGCCAGGTCCGCCGCCGACTCCCGGCCCAGCGCCGGGATGTACGGAGTCCGGCCGAGCAGTACGTAGTCGAGTACCGCCATCCCGGCCGGTACGACCGGGGACTGGGCCACCGTCGCCACGATCCGGGCCCGGTCCCGGCGCCGGAGCCGGTTGATCGGCGTACCGAAGAGGGAGATCGCCCCGGTGCCGGCCGGCAGCAGGCCACCGACCGCGCGGAGCAGGGTCGACTTGCCGGCGCCGTTGGGCCCGATCACCGTCACCCACTCGCCGGTCGCCACCGAGACGTCGACACCACTCAGGATGCGCGCCCCACCGAGGGTGACACCGAGCCCGGTCACCTCGACGGCGACGTCGGCCCGCCCGGTCACCTCGCCCGCCGCATCGCTCCGCCCCGCCGCGTCGTTCCGTCCGGTCATTCCGACACCCGCTTGGTGGTCCGCAGCACCAGCGCGAAGAACGGCCCGCCGAGCAGCGCGGTGACCACGCCGATCGGAATCTCGGACGGCGCCGCGACCGTACGGGCGGCCAGGTCGGTCAGGGCCAGGAAGGCACCGCCGAACAGCACCGAGAGCGGCAGGACGGCCCGGTAACTGGACCCGGCCAGCATCCGTACGGTGTGCGGAACGATGATCCCGACGAAGCCGATCAGCCCGGACACCGAGACCGCGGCGGCGGTGCCCAGCGAGGCCGCGGCGACCAGCAGCAGCCGGGACCGCTGCGGATGCAGTCCGAGGCTGCTTGCCTCGTCGTCGCCAAGCGCCAGCACGTCGAGTTCCCGGCGGTGCAGCAGCACGACGGCGGCGGTGACCACCGTGTACGGCAGCATCAGCAGCACGTCGTGCCAGCCGGCGGTGGCCAGCCGGCCGAGCATCCACGAGTAGACCTCCTGGATGCTCTCCGCGTCGCGTTGCAGCAGATAGGTCTGCCCGGCGGCGAGGAACGCGGAGACCGCCACCCCGGCCAGGATCAGGGTGGCCGGCGACCGGTCCCGACCACCGGCCGCGCCGAGCAGGTACGTCAGCAGCACCGCGCCGAGCGCGCCGACGAACGCGGCCAGTGGAATGGTGACCGGAAGTCCGACCGTGACGTCCGCGCCGGTGACCCCGCGCGCCACGATGACGGCGGTCACCGCCAGGCCGGCTCCGGCGGCCACCCCGAGCAGGTGCGGATCGGCCAACGGGTTCCGGAAGACGCCCTGGTAGCAGCCGCCGGCCAGGGCCAGCATCCCGCCGACGAGCAGCCCGAGCACCACTCGGGGCAGTCGCAGCTCGGTGACGATCGCCACCTCGCGCTCGTTCAGTCCGCTGTGCAGGTGCACTCCGGGTACGAGGTTCAGCAGCTCGATCGCGACACTGCCCGGCGGCAGGCTGACCGGGCCGAACGCGATCCCGGCGATCGCGCTGACCAGTACGGCGGCGAACCCGGCGACCAGCCAGCGCCGCCGCAGTCCGGCGGGCCGGACCGGCCGGCCGCCCCGGATCGACCGACCGGGCGCGGCCGGCTCCCCGGGACGTACCGGCGTGCCTGTGGCACCGGGGGTGCCCGCTGTGCTCAAGCGGGGACCTTGGCCACCGCGTCGACGATCGCCCGGAGCAGGTCGACGACCCGGGGTCCCCAGCGGGAGGCGATGTCGTCGTCGAGCGCGACGATCTGGTTGTTCTTCACCGCCGTCACCCCGGCCCAGCCCTTCCGGGCCTTGACCGTCTCGGCGGACTGCTGGCAGCACTTGGTGTCGGCCAGGAAGACCAGGTCCGGGTTGGCCTTGATCAGCGCTTCCTCGGACAGTTGCGGGTAGCCGCCCTTGGCGCCGTCGGCGTCCGCCGGGTCGGCGATGTTCGTCAGGCCCACCATCGCGAACAGCGATCCGACGAACGTACTGCTGGTCGCGGAGTAGTACTCCGGGCCGAGTTCGTAGAAGTAGGTCAGCTTCGTCGACCGTTGCGGCAGGTCCTTGACCAGCTTGCCGACGTCGTCCTTCATCCGCTGGACCAGGTCGGCCGCCGGGTCCGGATGGCCGGTGAGCGTGCCGAGGTCGGTGATCTGCCGGTACGTGTCGTCCAGCGTCTTCGCGGCGGGTGCCAGGTAGTACGGGATCTTCAACTGGGCGAGCTGGTCCACGATCTTGTTCAGGTCGTTGGTCAGCACCACCAGGTCCGGGTTCTTCGCGGCGATCGCCTCGGCGTTCGGGGTGAACGCGGAGAGGTCGGTCTTCGGCGCGTCGGCGGGGAAGTTGGAGTTGTCGTCGACGGCGGCGACCTGTTCGCCGGCCCCGATCGCGAAGAGCATCTCGGTGGCGCTCGGCCCCAGTACGACGATCTTCTCGGGGCGCTTGTCGAGGGTGAGCGCGCCCACCGTGACCGGGAAGGTGGCGGCGGCGCCACTGGCACCCGTACCCGGCTCCGGGGCGGGATCGTCGGCGCAGGCCCCGAGGGCGAGCGCGGCCGTGGTCAGCACCACGGTCAACAACCTGGGCGTACGTCTTCTCATGGGTCCTCCTGTCGGGGAGAGGTCTGGTGCTCCGCCGACAGGTACCGGTGCCCCCGCCCACGGGGCGCCCTTCCTCGAAGGCGCTATCCGCGACCGTGCCGCAGGCGACCTGGCTTATCCTCCGCTGGTCGCGTCGCGTGTGCCCGGGGGGGATCGACGAGTGCGGGAGGTATCACAGTTGCGGGACAGCGCCGGTTTCGCACCGGCTTCGCTGCGGGGTGGTCGGAGGAAACCGTAGCGCATCCGCGTCGTCACCCGTCAGTGGCATCGCGCCATCCGCCGGACGTTCCCGCTGATCACGAGCCGGGTGCCCTCGGCCCACCCCACCCGTGAACGTGCCCGCCCGCCACTGCGGTCAGCCGATGGGCATCGTTACCGGGGCTGCCGGGTAAGGCGGATCCATGCAATCGGCACAGTCAGACACGGACGGAGACGCGGGAACCCGAGGATGGTGGGAGCGGCGCCTCGATCCCGACCGGTCGTTGGGGCTGCGGCTGACGCTGACCGCCACCGCGGCGGGGCTCGTACTGGTCCCGTTCTCGGTGCTGGCCATCCTCGTCATCTCGGCCTGGTGGCCGCTGCGCAACGTCGACCAGGGCATCGCCGAGACGCTGCACGAACACGCCCTGGCGAACCCGGGTTGGGTCTCGGCGACACAGATCTGGACCGACGCCTTCGGCCCGGGACCGCTACGGGTGGCGGTTCTGGCGGTGGCGGCCTGGCTGTGGTGGCGAGGTGCCCGCCGGGTGGCGCTCTGGGCGGTCACCACGATCGTGGCCGGCGGAGTGTTGGGCGCCACCCTGAAACTGCTCTTCGGCCGGAACCGGCCCGAGTTGCTGGATCCGGTGTCCCACGCGCCGGGCTACTCCTTTCCGTCCGGCCACGCGCTGACGGCGGCGCTGGCGTCCGGCGTACTCCTGTTGGCTCTGCTGCCCTTCGCCGACCGGGTCGGCGACGCCGCCCGGCGCCGCGCGGCCCGGTGCGGGTTGTGGGTGGCCGCCGTGACGGTGACCGTGCTGACCGGGTTGAGCCGGATCGCGTTGGGCGTGCACTGGTTGAGCGACGTCCTGGGCGGCTGGGTGCTCGGCGCCGCCATGGTGGCGGCCACGACGGCGGCGTTCGCCACCTGGCGTGGGCACGTCGGCCGCCGCCCGACCTCGCCGATGACCGAGGGCGTCGTCGAGGAGGAGGGCATGGTCGACGACGAGGGCGAGCCGCGGCCCGAGCCCGCGGCCCACCCGCAGGCGTAGCCGGAGCCGGTATCGGGTAGCAAGGCGTGATGTCCCTTGCTGAGATACCCACGGTGCTCCGGCAGGCCGCCCTCCGGCTCGTGCTGCCGACCGCCGTCCTCTACGGGGTGATGGTGGGCCTGGGACTCCTGGTCACGAGGGTGCTGAACGACGTCTGGCCGCTCACCGCCGAGGATGCGGTCAACCGGCGGTTCGAGGCGGAGCGGGACGGCACGCTGAACGCCGTCTCGCTGGTCTTCAGCACAATCGCGAGCACGTCGGCGGTCGTCGCGGTCACCGCGCTGGTGGCGATCGTCCTCGCGCTGTCCGGCTGCCGGTGGCGGGAACCGATGTTCCTGATCGGCGCGGTGAGCACCCAGGCGCTGATCTTCCTGCTCACCACGATGGCGATCGACCGGACCCGCCCGGCGGTCGAGCACATGGACACGTCGCCGCCGACGTCGAGCTTCCCCTCCGGCCACACCTCGGCGGCCGTCGCCCTCTACTGCGGCCTGGCGCTGGTGCTGGCGGCCCGGGCCCGGCGTACGCCGGTCAAGGTGGCCTGGTGGTCGCTGCTGGTGGCGGTGCCGGTCGGCGTCGCGCTGACCCGGATGTACCGGGGGATGCACCATCCCAGCGACGTGATCGGATCGTTCATCAACGCCGGGACCTGCCTGGTCATCATGGCGCGCGGCGTCCTGGACCGGACGGTTCGCTGGGGACGCGGCCACCTCCCGGGCAGACGACCGGCCGGCCGGCGCCAGCCCAGCACCTCCGCCGCCTGAGCGGCGCCGCCACCGGCGTGGCGGCCAGGCTCCGGCCCGGCGTGGCGGCGTGGCCGGGCGGGTGGGACGCCAACCGGGCAGGCTCCTCGTAGAATCCCCCGGGTGACTTCTCCGACCGACCAGCGGACCGACGACGCGTTGGGAGTGCTGCGCCGGGTCTTCGGCTACGACACCTTCCGGGACAACCAGCGGGAGATCATCGACCAGGTCGTCGGTGGCGGCGACGCGCTGGTGCTGATGCCGACCGGTGGCGGCAAGTCGCTCTGCTACCAGATCCCCGCGCTCGTCCGGGACGGGGTCGCGGTCGTCATCTCGCCCCTCATCGCGCTGATGCAGGACCAGGTCGACGCCCTGACGACCCTCGGCGTACGGGCCGGGTTCCTCAACTCGACGCAGGACTTCGAGGCCCGTCGGCTGGTCGAGTCGGCCTTCGTCGCCGGCGAACTCGACCTGCTCTACCTCGCCCCGGAGGCGCTGCGGACCGAGTCCGTGCTCCGGCTGCTCGACCGGGGCAAAATCGCGCTGTTCGCGATCGACGAGGCGCACTGCGTCGCGCAGTGGGGCCACGACTTCCGGCCCGACTACCTGGCGCTGTCGTTGCTGCACGAGCGGTGGCCGGCCGTACCCCGGATCGCGCTGACCGCCACGGCGACCCCGGCGACCCATGCCGAGATCGCCGCCCGGCTGAACCTCGGGGACGCCCGGCACTTCGTGGCCAGCTTCGACCGGCCCAACATCCAGTACCGGATCGTGCCGAAGCGGGAGCCGAAGAAGCAGCTCCTCGACCTGCTCCGGACCGAGCACTCCGGCGACGCCGGGATCGTCTACTGCCTGTCCCGGGCGTCGGTCGACAGGACCGCCGAGTTCCTGGTGCAGAACGGGATCCCAGCGCTGCCGTACCACGCCGGACTCGACTCGGGCACCCGCGCGGCCAACCAGCACCGGTTCCTGCGCGAGGACGGTCTGGTGATGGTCGCGACGATCGCCTTCGGGATGGGGATCGACAAACCCGACGTACGGTTCGTCGCCCATCTCGACCTGCCGAAGTCGATCGAGGGCTACTACCAGGAGACCGGTCGGGCCGGCCGCGACGGTCTGCCGTCCACCGCCTGGCTGGCGTACGGGCTCCAGGACGTCGTACAGCAGCGCAAGATGATCGACAGCTCGGACGGTGACCGGGCCCGGCGCCGGGTGCTCGCCGCGCACCTCGACGCCATGCTCGCGCTCTGTGAGACGGTGCAGTGCCGGCGGGTGCAACTGCTCGGGTACTTCGGTCAGCAGAGCGCCGGCTGCGGCAACTGTGACACCTGCCTGACCCCGCCGGAGTCCTGGGACGGAACCGTGGCGGCGCAGAAACTCCTCTCCACCGTGCTGCGCCTGCACCGCGAACGCGACCAGAAGTTCGGAGCCGGTCAGTCCATCGACATCCTGCTCGGCCGCAAGACGGAGAAGGTCGCCCAGCACCGCCACGACACGCTCAGCGTCTTCGGCATCGGCACCGAACTGACCGAGTCCGAGTGGCGCGGCGTGGTCCGGCAACTGCTCGCGCAGGGACTGCTCGCGGTCGAGGGCGACTACGGCACGCTGAGCCTCACCGAATCGAGCGGGGACGTACTCGGCAAGCGGCGTGAGGTGACGATGCGGCGGGAGGCGCCCCGGGCGGCGGGCGGCTCCCGGACGTCGAAGCCGCGCACCGCCGGGTCCGCCGTCGTCGTCGAGCTGTCCCCGGAGGCCGAGCCGGTGTTCGAGCGGCTGCGGACCTGGCGCGCCGCGACCGCCAAGGAACAGGGCGTTCCGGCGTACGTCATCTTCCACGACGCGACCCTGCGCCAGATCGCGGCCGAGCCTCCGGCGACGCTGACCGACCTCGCCCGGGTCAACGGCGTCGGGGAGAACAAGCTCGCCAAGTACGGCCAGCAGATCCTGGACACACTCGCGGTGTGACGCCGGTCCGGCCGGCATCGCGAGGCTCCGCTTCCACCTGGTCGTTTCGGATTCGTCGGTAAGAACCCGGCTGCTCCACGCACTACTCGTGACGGCGTACCTTCCCGCACGAGGAGCTGGAGCCTGTGACAGATGCCGATGCAAGCCGGCGCTTCACCGCGATCTACGACGCGCACCACCGGCAGGTGTACGCGTACGCGGTGAGCCGCGCCGGACGTGAACACGCCGACGACGTGGTGGGTGACACCTTCCTCGTCGCCTGGCGCCGGCTGGACGAGATACCGGCGACACCACTGCCGTGGCTGCTCGGCGTCGCCCGGAACGTGGGGCGTGAGCGGTACCGCGACGAGGTCCGGCAGTCAGCCCTTGCCACCGAGCTGCGGGCCTGGGTCCGGGAGGCGGACGAGGACGTGGCCGAGGGCGTCGCCGACCGGGCGGCGGTACTCGTCGCGCTTGCGCGGCTCACCGAGGACGACCGGGAGTTGCTGACCCTGACGGCCTGGCACGGGCTCTCCGCCCGGGATGCCGCGCGGGTCGTCGGCTGCTCGACGGCAACGTTCTTCGTCCGACTGCACCGGGCCAGGAAACGGCTGCGGGAGGGCATGAGCGATGCCCAGCAGGTCGACCGTCAACCCGCCAGGACCACTCTCGCCGAGGAGTACAGCCGATGAGCAACCGACCCGATGTGATGAAGCTGCTGGCCGAAGCCCGACCCCGCCGCCTCGACCCCGAACCGGGCAGCCGGATCGACCCGATGACGATCACCACGTATCCGCGTTCGGGCGCGGGTCGCCGGCGGGCCGTGCCGCGCCGCCGTCTCGTCCTGGCCGGCGCGCTGCCGATGGCGGCCGCGCTGACGGTCGGCGCGCTCGTGCTGACCAGCGGGGGCGGCGCCGCGCCCGACCGCCCCGTTCCCGGCGCGACCGGACCGTCGGCCGCCGCGCCGGCCGAGCCACGGTCGGCGCGGGAACTGCTGTTGGTCGCCGCCGAGCGGACCGGCACGGAGAAGTCGGATGCCGGACGCTACTTCGTCCGCAGTCAGGAGCACGGCGAGCGCAAGGAGGTCGACTCGGCGAAGGGCCGGTACGGCGTCGCGGTGCGCTCGCGCATCGAGCGGTGGCAGGCCACCCGTCCCGGTGACCAGAGTGTCGATCTCTTCCAGAGCATCGGGTTCGTTCCAATCACCCCGGCCGACGAGGCCGCCTGGAAGGCCGCCGGTTCGCCCACCCGGTGGACCGAGCCCGCGCCAGCTGGACACGCCGACATCGTCCACCACGCGACGGCCGGGCCCAGGTCGGTTCAGGTGATCCCCGCCGGCCGCGACCTGCACCTCGCCGGCCAGCCGGTCAGCGCCGCCGAGCTGGCGGCCCTGCCGGCCGACCCGGCGGCGCTGAAGGCGGCGCTGACCACCCGGTACCGCCGCAGCGGCGGCACCGAAGACCTCCGGCAGGCCCTGTTCTTCGCCGGCCGGGACCTCGTGGCCGGGCTGCCCGCCCCGTCCCGGGTACGCGCCGCCGCCTACCGCATGCTCGCCGACCTGGATGGGGTCGACTTCCTCGGCCGGGTGACCGACCGGGAGGGACGGTCCGGCATGGCGGTCGCCCACACCCGTCGGGGCGACTCCGTGTGGGGCCAGACGCGGCTGATCATCGATCCGCAGACCGGGCAGGCCCTCGCGGAGGAGAGCTGGAACCTTGGCACCGGCCGGAAGGCAGCAGCCAGCGGAACGCTGATGGGATGGACGCTGCTGCTGCGCGCCGGTTACACCGACGAGACCCCGCCGAGCAGCTAGACCGATCACACCAAGGACGGTTGCGGGCCGGGCGGACGCTCGGCCCGCAACGCCTACCGCCGGTCGCCGATGTTCACCGTCATCCGGGAGTCAGCGCCCCGGCCGTAGCGGGGATCGCTGCCCCTGACGAGTACGGAGTGCTCGGTGACGGTCGCGTGGTAGAGGCGGAACTGCCCCGGTGCCCGCAGCTCGTCGACGCCGATGCGCTTCGGCTCGGGCAGCCGGCTGTTGAAGAGGACGGCGAGCCGGTCGACGTCCTCGTCCGGTACCTCGGTCGCGCTGGCCCTCAGGTAGACGGCTTCGGCGCCACCGATGGGCGAGTGGGTGTCGTAGATCGCGATGCTGATCTCGGGGCGTACGGCGATGTTGCGGGAGTGCTGGGTGTCGGGTGAGGACACCCAGTAGAAGTCGGTGTAGCCGTCCGGGGTGTAGAAGACGGGGCTGACCCATGGGGTGCCAGCGGGGTCGGCGGTGCCGAGGGCGAGATAGTTGTTGGCGTCGATCACATCTCGGGCGATCTCGGCGAGTTCAGGCATTCTCGCCGCCGTTGAGCACGCGGTAGGTCAGGTGCTCGGCGGTGGCGGTACGGATCGAGTCGGTCAGTTCCAGCCGGGCGGTGATGGTGGTGGGCCTGGGGCTCATCTTCCCTGCTCTTTCATCCTGTCGAGGACGGCGTCGAGCCGGCGGTGGCGCTGCTCGACGGCCAGCCGACGGTCCTGCCGTGCGGTGGCCAGCAGCGGGGCATCAGGTGAGCAGGCGACGGCGGTAGCCCTCGGCCACCGCCGAGGCCCGATCACGAGCGCCGAGTTTGTCGTAGATGTGTTGCAGATGGGTCTTGATGCTCGCTTCGCCGATGAACAACGCTGTAGCGGCCTCTCGATTCGAACTGCCGTTCGCGACCAATTGCAGCACCTCCTTCTCTCGATCGGTCAGTGTGCCGGCGCTGGGCCTCCGAACCTGCTCCATGAGGTGCTGCGTCACCGACGGCGCGAGCACCGACTCTCCACGCGCGGCTGCACGGACGGCTCGCATCAGTTCGTCGGGCAGCGCATCCTTCAGGAGATAACCGATCGCACCCGCCTCGATCGCCGGCAGGACGTCGCTCTCGCTGTCGAAGGTGGTCAGGATCAGCACCCGGGCACTCGGGGCCCGTTCGCGCAGGGCCGCGGTCGCGGCGACGCCGTCCATCCCGGGCATCCGAAGGTCCATGAGTACGACATCCGCTGCCAGTACCTCCGCACGCTCGATGCCCTCGGCGCCGTCACCGGCCTCGCCGACCACGACGATGTCCTCGACGCCCGCAAAGGTGTCGCGAAGGCCGCCCCTCACGATCGGATGGTCGTCGACGATCAATAGTCGAATCATCGGTCGGTCTCCTCCTTCGCTCTCGCACCCCCGGGAGTGATCGCCGGAACGCGCGCACTGACGGATGTCCCTTCACCCGGTGCGCTCTGCACCTCTACGTGACCGCCGACGCCTCTGATGCGCTGGCGCATGCTCGTCAGGCCGAAGCCGGTGCCGACCCCTTTCGCGAACCCGCGGCCATCATCCCGCACGTCCAACAGCACTTCGATGCCCGTGTACGACAGCGTGACACCGACGCGCGAGGCCTCCGCGTGCTTCGCCACGTTGGTCAACGATTCCTGCGCGACCCGGAAGAGCGACACCTCGATCGCCGGGCTCAGTGGCTCTCGGGCGCCGGTGACCTCCACCTGCGCTCTGATCCCCTCGTCCTGCGACCATCGCTCGGTCAGCGTGCGGAGCGCGTCGGGAAGGTGCGCTCTGGCGAGTTCCTGGGGAGCGAGCGCCCGCACCGACCGTCTGGCCTCGGTCAGGCTGCTGCGCGCGAGCCGAAGTGCACGCGCAACGTGCTCTTCGGTCTCGCCCTGCACCGTCGCGGAACGCTCCGCGGCCTGGAGTTGCGTGATGATGCCGGCGAGACCCTGGGCCAGGGTGTCGTGGATTTCGCCGGCCATCCGCTGCCGTTCGTCCTGGGCTCCGGATTCCCGGGCCTGGGCGACCAGTTGGGCATGGAGCCCGGCGTTCTCGTGCAGTGCCGCCTCGAGTCGCTCGACGAGCTTCTCCCGCTTGCGTTCTTCCGGTTCGCTTCGCGCCGTGAGCAGGATTCCCACCCCGATCGCCGCGGTCTGCACGGCGACGATCAGGATGAACTCCGCGAGCGTCTCTGGGGTCGGGTTCGCCCACACTCGCATCGGCGAGCCGTTGAGGGCCACGGAGGTGGCCAGGACTCCGAGCACCCCCACCGGCCATGGCTTGAGCAGGTACGCGTGGAAGAAGCCCGCGATGGTGAAGACGAGGAAAATGTCGGAGTACGTCATGAGGGTGACGCACAGTGCCAGCAGTCCGACGAAGTAGATGGCGTTCGGCCCGGGCCGGAGCGTCCTCCTTTTGATCGGCAGTGTGTGCCCGAACAGCACCCACAGCGCCGAGACCGTGACCAGTCCGAGGACGGACGTGCCCTCGGGCCAGAAGCGTTCACCGGAGGCCGGAAGCACCCACGAGAAGTAGATCGCCGTCGAGATCGTCAGCAGCAGCCACGGTGTGAACAGCTGTAGCAGGTCCCAGACCCGCAGTTGCTCCTCTTTCCAGGCCAACCGGGAGCGATTCGCGATCTCTGCTTCTTCCGCGATGGCGGATTCGTGGGTACTGGAGCCCGGGCGCTCACCGGGCCCGGCATCTCGGCTCATCGTCCCCTACTCCCAGCGGAAGAGCTTCGCGGCGACCGCGCTCGCGATCACTGCGATACCCGCCATTATGGCAATCTGCAGCCAGAAGGGCTGCCCACCGGCGGTGGCGGTGATCTCGCCCGCTTCGGCGGACCACGCCGCGGTGAGAGCCTGCAGCCCGGGCGGTATGAACTCGCCGACCTCGCGCAGCAAGTCGGGCATGAGGACACGGGGCAGGAAGGCCCCGCCGAAGAACATCAGCGCAACGAACAGGAGGGTGCCGATCTGGTTCGCGGCACCGCTCGTGCGGACCACCGCCGCGGAGATCATGCCGAGCCCGAGCAGTGCCGCATAGCCGACGATGAAGGCGACGACGAACTCCAGGGGCCGCGTGGGCGGCGCGATGTCCAGCACCGCCCACGCGACGAAGATCATGAGTGCCGCGGAGACGACCACGGAGGCGAACGCGACGATCATCTGCGCGAGCAGGACGCTCCGCGGATGCGCAGGAGTGGTCGACAGCCTGCGCAGGACGCCGCGCTCACGATACGTCGCGATCACCGCAGGGATGTGCTGCACGGCGATCATCACCATCCCGAACACCAGTGCGGTCGGCGCCCAGATGTCGATGGACCGGAGCCCGCCGGTTTCCGGCGACGACTCTCTGAGTGCCGGGATGGCGCCCAGCCCGAGCAGGAGTCCCGCCGGGAACAGCACACCGAAGCTGACGGTGGCAGAGTCTCGGAGGAGGAGTTTCGTCTCGACCTTGATCATGTTCGCAAGAGCAGGCATGGGTCAGCCTTCCTTCTGGAGGAGTTCTGGGGATTGCGGGGCGCGGCCCGTAAAGGCCACGAACGCGTCATCGAGGTTGCGCTGGTCGACGCGGAGGTCTTCCGCCACGACCTGCGCCCTGGCGAGAGCCCCTGCGACGCTGCTCAGAAGCTGTCCGCTGCCGGTGACCCGCCAGCGGCCCTCGGTGATCTCGACATCGGTCACGTCGCGAAGCTCTGTCAGGACACTCCTGTCGAGCGGCTGCCGTACCCGGAACCGGACCTGCTGCACCGCGCTCGCCTGCGCAATCAGCCCTGCCGGCGTATCCACTGCGGCAACCCGGCCACCATCGATGACGGCGATCCGGTCGCACAGGCGCTCCGCTTCATCCATGAAGTGCGTGACCAGGAGGATCGTGACGCCCGTGTCACGAACCCGCTCAATGAGGCTCCAGGTGTCCCGCCTCGCCTGCGGGTCCAGTCCCGTCGTGAGCTCGTCGAGAATCGCGACCTTCGGGTCGCCGACCAGAGCGAGCGCGATCGAGAGCCGCTGCTTCTGTCCGCCTGAGAGAGCCTTGTACCGCGTGTTGCGCTTCTTGGTGAGATCCAGGAGCTCCATGAGCTCGCGCCAATCGGCGGGTTCCCGGTAGAAGGAGCTGTAGAGCTCGAGCGCTTCGGCGACCTTGATCGCGTCCGGGAAGCTGCTCTCCTGCAGTTGCACGCCGAGTCGCTCACGCACCTCCGCGCGATTCTTCTTCGGGTCGAATCCCAGTACGGAGATCGAGCCCGAGTCGGGCGTTCGCAGGCCGGCGATGCTCTCGACGGTTGTCGTCTTGCCGGCGCCGTTGGGCCCGATGATGCCGAAGATCTCCCCCTCTTCAATGGTGAGAGAGACATCGTCGACGGCAATGTGCTGCCCGTAGCGCTTGTGCAGATTTCGTACTTCTATTGCGGTCATGCGGCGAAGTTACGGGCGCACCGCACCCCGCCACGTCGACCGTCGCGTCTGAGCTCGGGTTGATTCGCGCCTCCACCGTTCGGTGGATCTTCAGCACCTTGCGGAGCGCCCGAAGCCCTGTTGGTGAGCCGAGTCGGGCTGGTGGTGGCGACGCCGCCGGTAGTTCGCGGCCAGCGCCAACACGAGCGGTCCCCACGCCAGCAGCGGCAGATAGTACGGCCACACGTCCCAGCCGGGCGGCGGATGCCCGGTGTCGTCCGGCCCGATCAGCACCGGCCCCTGGTCGACGACATCGAAGGTCAGGTTGAACACGAGGTACAGGCACAGCGTGATGAGCAGCGAGCCGCCGATCAGCGCCGGTATCGTCGCCGCCCTGACCGGTACCGTGCGGCCGCCGAGGCCGGGCACCCAGCCGGGAATCCGCTCGCCCCAACGCTGCACGAGGCCGAGGGTGAGCAGCCCCAGCCCCATCGAGAGGATCGAGAGCAGCAGGAGGTACCAGCCGCCGTCGGCGAGGGTGAAGCCGTCCCGGAACAGCAGGGTGACGCGCCAAACCGCCGACGGCAGTATGCAGAGCGGCACGGCGTACGCCGCCCAGACTGCCCAGGCCGGGGCTGCCGTCGAGTGTTGACCCGTAGATGCCTGCCTCATGGTCCCCCCAGTTCTTCGGTCTCGGGAGTCATGCTCACGGACCTGGGGAAGTCTCACTTCACCCTGCGGAGGCAACCGCATCCCCCGTGCCGGGGAGTGTTGGCGGACGGCAACGCGCAGAGCGGCGGCTCGGTTCCGTACGACGCGAAGGGCCAGCCCCAGGAAATCTACTTCTGGGGTTGGTCCGGCGACTGATCGTGGCCTCCGGCCACCCCCGACGGGGCAGCCGGAGACCACGGACGGGCGGAGACGATCAGGAACTGGTGATCGTCACGTTGTCGACGGCCGCCTCGACCAGGCTCGCCCCGGAGGCGTCGGCGGCCTGGACCAGGAGCCGGACCGACTGCCCGGCGTACGCGGACAGGTTGGCGGTGGCGGTCGCCCAGGAGCCGTTGCGGTTGCTCGCCGCACCGGCCTGGTTGAACACCTGGGTCGTGCCGCCGTTGTGCACCACGCTGACCCGGAGGTAGTCCGCGGACGAGGCGTTCGACCCGTGCGCGAGGTACCAGGCCAGGGAGAGCGTCAGCGTTCCGCCGGCCGGCAGGGTGATCGCCGACGACTGGGCGCTGGTCACGCCGCCGTCCAGGTCGTAGTCACCGGCTGACGTGCCGGCGAGCCGACCGGTCACCAGGTCGTTGCTGCCGGCGTACGGGGCGAGTTGCTTGGCGCCGCTGGAGGTGGTCGCCTGGGCCGTACCCCGTTCGAAGGCGCCGGAGGTGGCGGTGTCCGTACCCGATGGGTTGATGGTCCAGCCGGTCGCGGTCTCGAAGGTGTCCGACCAGACGGTGGTGCCACCGCCCCCGGTGCCGCAGTAGGTGGCCTGCAACCCGACCGCCCGGTACGGACAGTCGGCGTACTCGCTCAAGATCAGCACCGCCTCGCGGTTCCGGGAGGTCTGCGCCGGGATCACCTCGTCGGGCGGGTAGAAACCGCCGCCGCCGGCCGAGCCCGGGTACATCTCGAAGGTGTACGCGAAGATGTTGTGGGTCGCCCACATCCAGTCCAGGCTGTCCCCGTCGGTGATGTAGAGGTCGCTGGACTGTTCCGGGGTGTAGTTGTTGGTGGCCGCCATCTGCTGGCCGAGGGTCCGGAACGTCCGTTCCTGGTCGGCGTTCAGCCCCGGCCCGGTGTTGGCGGTGGTGTAGCCGTACGGCCAGAGCACCAGCTGCGAGTACGTGTGGAAGTCGATGTTGGCCTTGATCTGCTGCGTACCGCCGACGACCCGGCTGTTCACGAAGTCCCGCAGCCGCTGGGTCTCCGGCGCGGAGAACGCCGACGGGCCCCGGTACGTCTCCGAGGAGGTCGTGCCGGACGAGCCGCCGCAGCAGCCCCAGTTGTAGCCCCAGTTCCGGTTCAGGTCGGTGCCGACGTTCGACGAGCCGCTGTTCGGCTGCCGGTTCTTCCGCCAGGACCGGTACGAGCCGGTCGCGATGTCGTACTCGCTGCCGTCGGGGTTGACGGTCGGGACGATCCAGATCTCCCGGGTGTTGACGATGTTGGTGATCCGCGAGTCCGAGCCGTAGCTGTCGGTGAAGAGGTTCAGCAGGTAGATCGCCATCTCCACGGTCAGGTGCTCCCGGGCGTGCTGCTGGGAGTTGAACAGGATCTCCGGCTCGTTCTCGTCGGTCGCGACGTTGTCGGAGATCTTGATGACCGGCAGGTCGCGGCCCTCGTACGAGGTTCCCATGCTGGTCCGGCGGGCGATCGTCGGATGGTCGGCGACGACCTGGTTGATCACCGCGTTCAGCTCGGCGTAGTTGTGGTACGCGGAGTCGGCCGGCGGGAAGTCGAGGATCCCGACGTCGCCGTTCGGCGCTCCCCGGTCCGGTGGCGCCGGTACCGCCGCCACCTCGAAGCCGAGTGCGGTGATCGCCTTGACCTCGGCGGCGGTGGCGGTCACGTGCAGCACGCCGTGCTCGACGTAGTCGATCGAGGTACCGGTGCGGGCGACGGCGTTGCGGTCGTCCAGGGTGCGCGGACCGAGCACCCGGTACTCGGCGGCGCTGGCCGGTTCGGCGTCGGCGGTCAGGTCCGGCTGGGCGCTGGCGGCGACCGGGCCGGTGACGGCCGCGAGCAGTCCGATCACGACGGTGCCGGCGAGTACCGCCATCCGGCGCGGAGTGGTCCGGCCCGAGATGGTGGGCCGGGCGACGGTCCGGTGCCGGGTCGACAGCCGGGACATCAGGGTGCGGAAGGGCATGAAAACCTCCTGGGGGTAGGGAGGATCCCGCTGGGTAGTGCACACTGCACCATCCGTTCCATGGTCATATCAATATTGATCACTCCGCACCCCATGCCAGTCTGACCCTCCTCCCGGCAAAGATTTTCTTAGCTCGAAGCTCTGGCGAAAGTTCCTGCCGAGCGGAATAGTGACGACAGGACAGGACCCCGACCTTCGTCCCCGCGGAGCTTCGATGGCCAGACCCCCGTTTCCGACCAGCCGGCGGGCGTTCGTCACCGCCGGCATCACCACCCTCGCCCTGCTCGGCACCGCCGTCCCGGCCGGAGCCAGCACCGTGACCCAGACCGGCAAGCGGCCGATCAGTCACGACGAGCAGATCACCTACCAGGACTGGTCCAGCTACGCCGACTGGCGTGGCGGCAGCCACCAGGGCACGGTCGCGATCCCCGGCGTCCGTACCGGGATCACCATGCTGCGGCCGGCCGGCACCACCGAGTACGCCGACCCGCACACCGGCACCACGAAGACCTGGGCGTACAGCACCTGGACGTCGCCGGTCACCTCGGTCGGCTTCGACGCCAGCGAACTGGTCGCCTCGTGGAACGCCGACACCCCCGCCGGCACCTGGATCCAGATCGAACTACAGGGCACCTACAACACCGGCGACCAGACCCCGTGGTACGTCATGGGCCGCTGGGCCTCCGGCGACCAGGACATCCGGCGGACCACCGTCAACCGGCAGGGCGACCCCTGGTCGTCGATCTGGACCGACACCTTCTCCATCGACGACGTGGCGAACGGGGTGATGCTGCGGGCGTACCAGCTGCGGTTGACCCTCTACCGCGCCCCGGACACCTGGCGCGCCCCCCGGGTCTGGATGCTCGGCGCGATGAGTTCGATGGTGCCGGACCGGTTCACCGTGCCGGCCAGCGCCGGCCGGATCGCCTGGGGCCGGGAGCTGCGGGTGCCGACCTACTCGCAGAACGTCCACTCCGGCCACTACCCCGAGTACGACGGCGGCGGCCAGGCCTGGTGCTCGCCGACCTCCACCGAGATGGTGGTCGAGTACTGGGGACAGAAGCCGTCCGCCGAGGACACCTCCTGGGTGAACCCCGACTATCCGGACCACACGGTCAACCACGCCGCCCGGATGGTCTACGACTACGCGTACGAGGGTGCGGGCAACTGGCCGTTCAACACCGCGTACGCGGCCTCGTTCCCGGGGCTGGACGCGAAGGTGACCCGGCTGCACTCGCTCGACGAGGTGGAGCACTTCATCAGGGCCGGCATCCCGGTGATCACCAGTCAGTCCTTCCTGGCCGAGGAGCTCGACGGCGCCAACTACGGCACCGCGGGACACCTCTTCGTGGTGGTCGGCTTCACCGCCGACGGTGATGTGATCATCAACGACCCGGCGTCGTCCAGCAACGACGTGGTCCGCAACGTCTACCAGCGCGAGCAGTTCGAGCAGATCTGGCTGCGTACCAAGCGGACCAATGCCAGCGGTGGGGTCTCCAGTGGATCGGGTGGGATCGCGTACCTGATCAAGCCGTGGTGGAAGCCCTGGCCGAAGCTGCCCGGCTCGACCAACTGGTAGCCACCTGAGAACTGCCCTGGGGAGGAACATCGGCCCCGTACCCGGTCAACGTCGCCCGGGTACGGGGCCGATCTCGTGCGCCCGCTGCCCGCCCCGACGGGTCTTGCATTGTCACAATGTATGGCCCAGTGTGTGATCAGACACGGGGAGGCGCATCATGCTCAGGTTCGTCTGGCGACAGCTACGCGGGCACGCGGGACGGTCGGTGGCGCTGCTCACCGGCATCCTCGTGGCGACCACCGGCTTCACCGTGCTCACCGGCACCACCACCGCGTCCCGACTCCAGGTGACCGGCACCGTCGAACGGAACACCGCCGCCGCGTACGACATCCTGGTCCGCGCCGGCGGCAGTCGCAGCCCCGAAGAGTCCGTGCGGGGCCTGGTCCGGCCCAACTATCTCTCCGGACTCTTCGGCGGCATCACCACCCGCCAGTACGACCAGGTCAAGGCGATCTCCGGAGTGGACGTCGCGGCCCCGATAGCGATGCTGGGCTACTCCACGACGGCCGCGCCCACCCCGCTGGACCTGACCGACACGGTCGACCCCGCGCTGGATCGGCAGGTCATCCGCGTCGAGCCGACCTTCGTCGCCGACCGTGGGCTCTCTACCGCGCCGGCCCGGCCGAGGTACGTCTACGTCACCCGACACCCCCTGATCTACCCGGTACCCGCCGACGACCTCGACGCCGAATCACTGCGCTACTCCGACGGCCGCTCGTACGACTCCGGCCGGTGCGGACCCGTGCCCCGGGAGGTGACCGCCGGCGGCCGGAGCGAACCGGTCTGCGATCCGAGCTGGCAGCTCGGCTCCGGCCCGGGCACCATGTCCGAACGCGAAACCTGGTCCGTGGAGGCGGTCCGGCTGCTGCCCGACGGTCGCTTCGAATCCTGGGCCGGCTACGCGTTCGCGCAAACCCCACCCCCGGTGGCCCGGGACCGACTGGTGCTGTCGATGCGGTTGACCGTGCCGGCACTGCTCGCCGCCGTGGACCCGGTCGCCGAGGAACGCCTCGTCGGCCTCGGGAACGCGCTCGTCGACGGGCAGCCGCTCGACGCCGACGACACCGTCACCGAGGTCAACAACGGCGGCTCGGTCAACCAGAGCTTCCCGGTGCTCGCCACCAACCGCCCGTACGTCGACGGCACCGTCCGGGCCAGCTACACCCGGCTCACCCCGGCCAGGGTCGCCGGGGTACCCGCCACCGAACTGGGCCAGGCGCTGGACCGGGCCAACGGCGTCCCCGCCGGCACCGGGAAGCAGGAACTCCGCTCCGCCCACCAGGCACGACTGAGCGGTGGACTGGACGAGGAATGCTGCTACGGCCAGCTCCAGCACATCGTCCAGCCCGGACAGGCCGAGTACGACGTACTCCCCGACGGCAGTCTGCGGGCGCACACCTTTCCGGCCGACCCGGACGCGTACAACGGCGAGAAGACGTTCAACCCGCTGCCCCAGCCCTGGCTCGCCGAGGACACCGCCTACCGTCCACTGACCAGCCTGCCGGTCGCCACCGGGCCGTACCGGGTCTGGCGGGCGGTCGGCGTCTTCGATCCGGAACGACTCGCCGGGTTCAGCGACGTCTCCCGGGTGCCGCTGGAGACGTACGAGCCGCCGGCCGCCGAAGGTGCCGACCCGGGCAGCCGACAGGCGCTGGGAAACCAGCCGCTGCTGCCCAACGGCAGTCCGGGCGGCTACCTCTCCGCGCCCCCACTGCTGCTCACCAACCTCGCCCTGGTGCCGAAGCTCCTGGCAGGAAGCCGAGGTACCCAGCTCGGCGCACCGATCAGCGCCATCCGGGTACGGGTCACCGATGTGGACGGCTACACCGAACGTTCCGCCGAGCGCGTCCGGCTGGTCGCGGAGCGGATCGCCGAGGCCACCGGGCTGGACGTCGACATCACGCTCGGCTCGTCCCCGGCACCGCAGACGGTCGAACTTCCCGCCGGCTCGTTCGGCCGACCCGCGCTACGGCTGACCGAGAACTGGTCGGCGCTCGGCGTCGCCTCCGTGATCATCTCCTCGGTCGACCGCAAGAGTGTCCTGCTCTTCCTCCTCGTCCTGGTGGTCTGTGCCCTCTTCCTCACCAACGCCGTCTCGGCCGCCGTCCGGCACCGCAGGTCGGAACTGGCCGTACTCGCCTGTCTCGGCTGGCCGGCCCGGCGGATCGGCGCACTGATCCTCGGCGAGGTCGCCCTGCTCGGGCTGGTCGCCGGGACACTCTCCGTCGGGCTCGCGCCACCGCTGTCCGCCGCGCTCGACATCGGGATCGGCTGGCGGCAGGCCGCGCTCGCCGTACCGGTGGCACTGCTGCTCGCCCTGGTCGCGGGCGTGGTTCCGGCGCTGGTGGCCAGCCGGGCCCATCCGGCCGCCGCACTACGCCCCGCCGTCACCGCGACCGCGCGGATCCGCCGGCCCCGGACGCTGTTCGGGCTGGCCCTGGTCAACCTGACCCGGACGCCCGGACGCACCCTGCTCGGCACCGTCGCGCTGGCGCTCGGGGTCGGCGCGCTGACCCTGGTCGCCGCCGCCGCGTACGCCTTCCGGGGCGCCATCATCGGCAGCCTGCTCGGCGACGTGGTCTCGTTGAGCGTGCGCGGCGCGGACACCGTGGCCGCGATCGCCACCGTGCTGCTCGGGGCCGCCGCCGTGGCCGACGTGCTCTACCTGAACATCCGGGACCGGGCCGCCGAGTTCGCCACCCTGCGCGCCGTCGGCTGGACCGACGCGGCGCTGACCCGCCTGGTCGCCTACGAAGGTGTCGCGCTGGGCGTGCTCGGGGCGGTCACCGGTGCCGCCGTCGGGTTGGCCGGCGCGGCCGTGCTGGTCGGCGGCCTCCCCGGTCCCCTGGTGGTGGTGGCCGCCGCGACCGCGCTCGGTGGAGCGCTGATCGCCACCCTCGCCGCCCTCGTTCCGGCCACCCTGCTGCGCCGGCTGCCGACCGCACGCCTACTCGCCCAGGAGTGACCCGGGCGGCGGGCGCTACGCCGTACCGCCGGACGGGGCGGTCGGGTCGGACGGCCGGACCGGCCCGATCAGGGCGGCGGCCCGTCGACCGGGCTCCGGCAGCGGAGAGACCACACTGCACGCCGACGCGTCCGGAAAGACGACCAGGAAGCGGCCCCGGCGCAGCAGACCGGCCGGCGCCAGCACCGCCCCGGCCACGCTCTCCCTCGGCACCTGGTGCACCACCCTGGCAACCTGCTTCGTCGGCCCGAGCCAGCGCCGCAGCCAGTTGCCGGTGGTCAGGTGGACCAGTTCCAGGTCGGCGATCACCAACCGCCGATCGGTCAGTACCAGGGTGGGCGCGGTCACGCCGTCGATGGCGGCGTACAGCCGGCCGGCGGAACTGTCCCGCCCGCCGAGCAACGCCCGCCCGAAGGTCAGCCGCTGGAGCAGATTACCCGGATGACTACCGCCGACCAGGATGGTCGGATCGAGCAGGTTCTTCAGCTCGTCCGGAACGGAGACGTCCTCGGTCGTACCCATGTCCCTGGTCAACGACACCACGATCAACAGGCGTTCCCCCGGCGCCAGCACCGGGCGGAACACCGGCTCCATCGCCGCCGTGAAGTCCTTCGCCACGGGGCAAGGATGCCATCAACGTACGGCGTCAGGCTTGTCGCCCGATTCGTCCGCCGGCGCCGACCGGTCGTCCCCGGCCAGCGCGGCACGCAGTCGCTCCTTCTCGGCCCGGCGCTTCTCCGTCGCCCCGGCCAACTGCTGGGCCATCTCGTCCCGCCACCCCCGGAGCAGGAAGAACGCGAGCGCGGCGGAGAACGCCACGGCCAGCATGAGCTTGAGGAAGAGGTTCGCCTCGACCGGCCAGAGCGCCAGGGCCACCACCACGAACAGGCCGATCCGGCCCAGCGTGTACTTCACCGCGGGACTCATGTCTCCATCTCCGATCAGCTCGTCCGGCCGGCGAGCCAGCGGACGCCGACAAACCAGACCAACGCGTACGCCACGGCGAAGATGGCGGCGCCCAGCCCGCCCGAGACCAGCGGCGGGGCTTCGGTGGCCAGCCCGGCGGCCAGCAGCCCGGCGGCGATCGCGACGGCGGCGGCCACCAGTGCGCCGGCGACCCGGGCCGGGCCGAAGTTCCAGGCCCGGAACTCCTCGACGAAGACCCACGCCGGCAGGATCACCGCCAGCCAGCCGTTCGCCCGACCGAACTCACCGATCCCGAGCAGCGCGAAGATCCAGTCGAAGAGCAGCAGCGCCAGCAGCCCGACGACCACCCCGGCCAGGGTCACCCCGAGCAGATCGGCCAGGACCACGATCCGCCCATCGTCGTCGCGCCGGGGAAAGGGCGCGCGCTCGCTTCGCTCGCTCATGACGCGTCGAGCGTACGTGAGCCGGTGCCGATCGGCCCGCTCCGGGCCACCGGACGCGACCGGCGAGGCCGTCGGAAGGCGCGGTGTCCGGATATCGGCACGCCGCGGCGGCCTGGCCGGTCTTCCCGGGCCGACCATGCCGACAGGTCGGCCTACAGCGCACGGAGTGCCTCGGTCGGTGCCATCCGGGCGGCCCGAGCCGCCGGATAGAGCCCGGCGACGGTCCCGGCGACCAGGCTGGCGACCAGTCCACCGCCGAGCGCCACCGCCGGCACCACCGGTGACCAGTCCCGGCTGGCCGCGTACCCGATCGTGATCACCGCGCCGGCTGCCGCACCCGCCACCCCACCGGCGACCGAGAGCAGGATCGACTCGGTGAAGAACTGCCACCGGACGTGTGCCCGGGTCGCGCCGAGCGCCCGCCGGAGCCCGATCTCGCCCCGCCGCTCCAGTACCCCGATCACCATGACGTTGGCGATCCCGAGGCAGCCGACCAGCAGCGCGACCGCGCCGAGCCCGAGAAACAGCCCGGTGTACACCGCCTCGGCGGCAGCCCGGGCGACCAGCGCGTCGGATGGCCGGCTGACCTCGACCTCGCTGGGACTGCGGGGATTCGCGACCATCGGCAACCGGTCCCGGACCGTCGCGACGGCAGCCTCGGTGGAGCGCTCGTAGATCTTGGTCGGGAAGCCGTCGAAGGCCAGCCGCTCCATCGCCACCGGAATGCCGACCAGCACCGCCGAGTCGACACCCGGATCGAGCACCACCGGCCCGAGCACCCCGACCACGGTGAACCACTGCCCGGCGAGGAAGAGTTGCGGGCTGCCGCGTACCTCGACGACACCGAGCCGGCGCGCGGCGGCGGCACCGAGGACCACCGCCGGGTACCGCGAGGTCGCCGCGTTGAGCCAACTGCCGGAGACCACCGGAACATCCAGGGTCGCCGGCAGGCTGAGACTGGTGGCCAGGATCCCGATCCCGCCGGTGTTGCCGACCGGGACCCGGTCGTGCCGGTACACCCCGCCGTCGACCCTGCCCACGTGTGCGGTCTCCCGGACGCCGGGCAGCCGCGCGATCATCGCTGGCGCCTCGGCGGGCAGGTACGCGTCCTCGCCGGTCAAAGACCTGCCCGGCTGCACGGTCAGCAGATTGGTGCCGAGCGCGTCGATCTGGGCCAGCAGCCCGGCCTGGCTCGACGCGGACACCCCGAGCACCGCGACGACGCAGGCAATCCCGATCGCGATGCCGAGACCGGAGAGCGCGGCCCGCAGCGGACGTCCCCGGACACCGAGCAACCCGAGCGGCAGTACGTCGGCCAGCCGCAGCCGGGACCGGGGCAGTCCCCTCATCGCCCGCCCTCCTCATCGACCCGAATCCGCCCGCCACACTCGATCCGGCCGTCAGACTCGATCCGCCCGCCAGACTCGATTCGGCCGTCAGACTCGATCCGGCCGTCCCGGATGCCGATCCGGCGGGGCAGCGACGCCGCCAACGACGTGTCATGGGTGATCACCACGATGGTGCTGCCGTCGGCGTGCAACTCGCGCAGCAGGCTCAGCACCGCCGCGCCGGAACCCGAGTCCAGGTTGCCGGTCGGCTCGTCGGCGAGCACCACCGCCGGCTCCCCGACCAGCGCCCGGGCGATTGCCACCCGCTGGCACTCGCCGCCGGAGAGCTCGCCGGGACGATGCCACAGCCGGTGGGACAGGCCGACCCGGTCCAGCGCCACCACCGCCCGCTCGCGGCGCCGGGCCGCCGGCAGCCCGGTGTAGAGCAGGCCGGTGGCCACGTTGTCGACGGCGCGGAGCGTCGGGCTCAGGAAGAACTGCTGGAAGACGAACCCGATCCGGTACGCGCGCAGCGCGGCCAGCTCCGCGTCGCGCATCCGACTGGTGTCCCTGCCGTCGACGTGCACGGTGCCGGCGCTCGGTCGGTCCAGGGTGCCCATCAGTTGCAGCAGCGTCGTCTTGCCGGAGCCGGAGGGGCCGACCACCGCCACCAGTTCGCCCCGGTCGACGCGCAGGTCGACGTCGTGCAGGACCGACAGGTTGCCGTACCGCCGGGAGACGGCGCGAAGTTCGAGGACGGGTACGGCCTCCGTCAGGCCTCCGACGACTGCCCCGGTCACGCCGGCACCTCCACCCGGCTGCCCTCGACCAGCCCCTCGGCGGAGACCTCGACCCGGCCGGCGGTGAACATCCCGGGCCGTACCGGAACGATCCGCCGGCCGGCCGGGTCCACGACGACGACCGCGAACGCCCCGTCCGGTCCCACGGTCAGGGCCTCGATCGGGACGCTCAGCACCCCGCGTCGGGTCTCCGCCGGGAAGGTGACCGTGACCTGCCCCTCGAACACCCCGCCGAGCCGGTCCTCCGGGCCATCGATGCCGATCTCCACCGGAGCCGTGGCCGGGCAGGACGTGCCCTGACAACCGGTCGGCTGTCCGCCGGCCTGTGCCGCCGTACCGGTGTTCGGAGCCTGGCCCGAGTCGACCTCGGCGGTACTGCCCAGCGTGGAGACCCTCCCGTCGACCGTACGGCCGTTCGGAAGTTGGACCCGGACGAGCTGCCCGACCCGGACCAGTGCCCGGTACGACAGTTGCAGGTCGACCTGGACACTGTGCCCGGTGCCGGTACCGGTCAGCACCGGTGCTCCCGGTCCGGTCGGCTGGCCGATCAGCGGGTCCACCGTGCCGACCCGGACCGACCCCGGCGCGACCAGTGCGTCGCCGGCCGCGACCCGGCCCGTCTCGTCGACCCCGAGTGCGTCCTGCCAGCGCCGTACCGCCCGCGCGGTGGCCGCCGTGTACGAGTCGTCGACGGTGAGGTCGTCCGGATCGGCGTGGTCGAGTTCGACCAGATTGCGTTCCAGCTGCCGGACGTCGGCGCCCTCGCTGCCGGGTGCGAGCGGCCGGTAGAACGGCACCGACCCGAACAGCAGCGGAATCGGTCGCAGGTCCACCCCGAGGATGCGCTCGCCCCGTCCGACCACGGCACCGGGCCGGGGCACCCAGGTCACCGTGCCGGACCGCTGCCCGACCAGCCGGTACGCCCCGGCGAAGCCGAGCCGCCCGCTCACCTGCACCGAGTTGACCAGGTCGGAGCGGGTGACCGGTCTGGTCGGCAGGGCCGCCGCGACCGGCCGGGACTCGGCGGGTTCCCGGTCGAGACGGGAGTACCCGCCCAGCCCGGCCGCGCCAACCACCAGTACGCCGACCACCGCACCGAGCCGCCCCGGCCACCGCCGTCCGGCGCGCCTCGGCCCCCGTGGTCCGGGCGAGGCCGTCGGCGTCGCGGCGGTCGTCGACGTTGCGGCGATCGTCGGCGTCGCGGCCGTCGGGGGCATCGCGGCCGTCGGGGGCGGTGCGGCGGTCGTCGGCGTCGGGGCCGTCGGGGCCGTCGCAGCCGCCGGGGGCGGTGCGGCCGTCGGGGGCATCGCGGCCGTCGGGGGCGGTGCGGGCGTCGGAGCCGGTGCGGCGGTCGCCGGGTCGGTCACTTCGGCTGCCCGGTTCGCTTCGGCCCGGCTGGCAGCCCGTCGGCCAGGTTCGCGTACTTGGCCGGCAGGTGCTCCTTGCACGCCTGGGCGGCCGGCTTCCAGGTCGGGGCGGAGAGCAGCGCGCCGTCGAGCCGAAGTCCGCCGTCCGGGGCCGGGTCGGGCATCTCGACGCCGCGATCCCGCATACACCCGGCGAAGGCGAGCAACCGCTCGGTCATCTCCTCCTTCGTCGGCGCGCCGGCCGCCACCGCCGCCTCGTCCAGCGCCACCCGGCACTCGGCACGCGCCGCCTCGTACCGCTGGTCGCCGCGCAGCCCCGGCTCGGCGAAGCCCGGCATGCCGCGCTCGTCGAAGGTCGGATCGGGTACGTCGTACCCGCGCTCGCGCATGCACGAACTGAAGCCGAGCGCCGCCGCCCTCAGCTCGCCCACCGGACCGGCCGCGCTGGCAGCCGCCCCGCCGCCCACCGAACCGCCGGATCCGGGCCCACCGCAACCGGCCAACACCAACCACCCCGCCAACCCCGCCGACACCGCGACGGCGCGAAGGGTGTTAGGAAGGGGCCCTTCTTCTCCAGAAAACGATAAGAAGGGGCCCTTCCTTGCAGTTGTACGCATTGTGGGTGCTCCTTTGGCTGGCCGGGTGGAGTGGAGTGGGGTGCGGGGCCAGCATCGGGTTCAGGGCGTCAACAGGAGATGCACAGAAGTCTTGAGGTCACCTTTAACCCGGACGGCGTTTACTCGATTGATGCGTGTGCTGGTTGTCGAGGACGACGAACTGCTGGCCGATGCCATCGCCCGGGGGCTGCGCCAGCATGCGATGAGCGTCGACGTGGCGCTGGACGGTGCGCAGGCGTTGGAGCGCACCGGCACGACCCGGTACGACGTCGTCGTACTCGACCGGGACCTGCCCGAGATACTCGGTGACGAGGTGTGCCGGCGGCTGGTGCATGACGGCGGGCACCACGGCCGGATCCTGATGCTCACCGCCGCGTCGACCGTTCGGGACCGGGTCGACGGGCTGAACCTGGGCGCCGACGACTACCTGTCGAAGCCGTTCGCCTTCGACGAACTGGTCGCGCGGGTGCACGCGCTGCTCCGCCGGGTCACTCCGGCCCGGCCGCCGGTGATCGAACGGGCCGGGCTCCGGCTCGACCCCGCGCAGCGGGTGGTCACCCGCGACCACCGGTACGTCCGGCTCGCCCCGAAGGAGTTCGCGGTGCTGTACGTCCTGCTCGCCGCCGACGGGGCGGTGGTCAGCGCCGAGGAGCTGCTGGAACGCGCCTGGGACGAGAACGCGGACCCGTTCACCAACACCATGCGGACCACCGTCGGCACGCTGCGCAAGAAGCTCGGTCCACCGGTGGTCATCGAGACCGTGGTCGGCGCGGGGTACCGGATCCCGTGACCGCCCACGACCCCCCGCGCCGGCTGCGCCTCACCGCCCGGGCCCGGCTCACCCTGCTCTACGCCGGACTGTTCGCGCTCTCCGGAGCGGCGCTGGCGACCGTGATCATGACTCTCACCTTCGCCCCCGTGGAGCCTGGCGGCACGCCGACGAAGGTGACCGAGCTGCGCAAGGCGACGACCCCGCCGTCCGGCAAACCGTCGGTGAGCGTCGCCGACCTCGGCCGGGCGCAGGAGCAGATCCGGCTCAAGGAGGCGGCCCGGCGGGAACTTCGGGATCGGATCGTGGGCAGTTCCGTCATCGCGATCGGCGCGATGACGCTTGCCTCCGCCGGTCTCGGCTGGTTGATGGCCGGACGGGTGCTCCGCCCCGTACACCTGGTTTCCGGCACCGCGCGGCGGCTCTCCCAACGCAACCTCGACCAGCGGATCCCGGTCGCCGGGCCACGCGACGAGATGCGCGAACTCGCCGAGACCTTCAACAGCATGCTGGACCGGCTGGAGACGGCGTTCGAGGCACAGCGCCGGTTCGCCGCCAACGCGTCGCACGAACTGCGCGGGCCGATGACCACCTCGCGGACCCTGGTCGAGGTGGCGGCCGCGACTCCCGGCGCCAGCCCCGATCTCGCGCTGCTCGCCGGGCAACTGAAGCAGGTGCTGAGCCGGCAGGACCGGATCGTGGAGGGCCTGCTCGCGCTGGCCCAGAGCGAGCATGGCACCAGCACCCGGCAACCGGTCCGGTTGGATCTGCTCGCCCGGGACGCGCTCGACCGGCGCGCGGCCGAGCTCACCGAGCGGTCCATCAGCGTACGGGTGGAGCTGGGCGCCGCCACCGTCTCGGGCGATCCGACCCTGCTGGAGCTGTTGGTCGACAACCTCGTCCGGAACGCCGTCCGGCACAACCATCCCGACGGCGTCGTCTGGATCCGTACCGACGGGTCGACGATCGTGGTGGAGAACACCGGCGACCAGGTCAGCGCCGAGCGGCTGCGTGAACTCGTGGAACCGTTCCGCCGGGGCCGGCAGGACCGGGTGTACGGCAGCGGCGGCGCCGGCCTGGGACTGGCCATAGTGGACGCCGTCAGCCGCGCGCACGGCGGCCGGTTCACCCTGACTCCCCGACCCGGTGGCGGCGTACGCGCCCTGGTCACCGGTCCGGCCGACAGCACGTCCTAGCGGCGGCGCCCCGGCTCCGCGCCGGACCGCCGGGTCGAACGGATCAGGCCCAGACCTGCTGGGGCTCGGACCGCCGCTGCGCCAACGTCGGCGGTGCGTCGTACTCGCGTACGACGTTGTAGCGGGTGTCCCGTTCGACCGGGGTGAACCCGGCGTCCCAGATCAGTTCGAGCAGGTCTTCCCGGTGCATCGTGCTCGGCGTGCCGTACGAGTCGGCATCGTGGGTGATCTTGTATTCGACCACCGAACCGTCCAGGTCGTCCGCGCCGAAGTTGAGCGAGAGCTGGGCCACCGACAGCCCGTGCATGACCCAGAAGCACTTGACGTGCGGCACGTTGTCGAGCAGCAGCCGGGACACGGCGAAGGTCTTCAACGACTCGGCCGGGGACGCCATCGTCGTCCGCTCCTGGAGCCGGTTACGGATCTTGCCGTCCGCCGAGTCCACGAAGTCGTGCTGGTAGCGCAGCGGGATGAAGACGGTGAAGCCGCCCGTCTCGTCCTGCAACTCCCGCAGCCGCAGTACGTGGTCGACCCGGTGCCGGTGCTCCTCGATGTGGCCGTAGAGCATGGTCGACGGGGTACGCAGGCCCTTGGCGTGCGCCAACCGGTGGATCCGGGACCAGTCCTCCCAGTGGCACTCGTGGTCGACGATGTGCTGCCGGACCTCCCAGTCGAAGATCTCCGCCCCGCCACCGGTCAGCGACTCCAGGCCGGCGTCGATGAGCTCGTCGAGGATCTCGTCGGCGGGCAGGCCGCTGATCTTCTCGAACCACTGCACCTCGGTGGCGGTGAACGCCTTCAGCTTGACGTCCGGCAGCGCCGCCTTCAGCTCGCGCAGCACCTTGGGGTAGTAGCGCCAGGGCAGGGTGGGGTGCAGGCCGTTGACGATGTGCAACTCGGTGAGTTGCTGGCCCTCCATCTCCTTCGCCTTACGCACGGCCTCCTCGACCCGCATCGTGTACGCGTCGGCCTCGCCCGGTTTGCGCTGGAAGGAGCAGTACGCGCAACTGGCCGAGCAGACGTTGGTCAGGTTGAGGTGCCGGTTGACGTTGAACATCACCCGGTCGCCGTTCAGCTCGGTACGCCGATGGTGCGCCAGCCGCCCGAGCCAGACAAGATCGTCACTGGCGTAGAGTGCCTCGCCGTCGGCCCGACTGAGCCGTTCCCCGGCGTACACCTTCTCTTCCAGCTCACGCTTCCGTCCGGCATCCATGCCAGCCACGTCCCTCCAGCAGCGGTCCCCCACCAACCCCGATCTCCGACGAGCCTACGTGGATCCTTCGACGACGCTCCGAACCGGTGGGGTGACAGCGACGTAGTTCACCGGCCGGCGCGGCGGGTTCACCGGGTTCTCAGCGTCTCGTTACCCGCCGTCGGATCGACAACCCCAGCACATTGAGGTAAGACAAAGTGGGACGCGATACACACTCAAGGCGATACCTCGGCGGCATCGACGCTGCGGTGGTGCACCGGATGGGGAGCGGCATGACCAACAGCAGGCGCGGACGACCGGCGCGACCGGGCATCACGGTTTCCCCGGTGCTACGCCCGATGCTCTGGTCCGCCCTGGTCGGCGCGATCGTCGCCGGGGCGATCGCCAGTCCGGTCTACGCCGAACCGCCGCTGCCGAACACCGTCCCCGACTCCGGCGTACGCCCCCTGCCGGTCGGCGTGCCGGTGGTGCCCAACAGCACCACGACACCGCCGACCTCGCAGATCCCGGCCGTCAACGGCCCGCTGGCCAGTCAGATCTACGCGCTGGACGTCGAGGTCGCCCAGCTCGGCGAGCAACTGCTACAGCTACGCCAGGCCCGGGACACGGCCGCCACCGAGGTCACCACCGCCGACGGGGCCCGGACCAAGGCCCGGGACGAACTGGCCAAGGCCCGTACCTCCGCGGACAGCGCGGCGACGGGTGCGCTCAAGGACGCGGCGGGCCTGCCACCGGGCGCCTTCGGCACCGACCTGCACGGCCTCGACCTGCTCAGCCGGATCCAGCGTGGCGAGGAGCACAGCGGCGACAGCACCCTGGCCGCCAGCGAGGTGGCCCGGGCTCAGCAGACGCAGCAGGCGGCAGAGGCCGCGCACCAGGCTGCCTCGGTCAAGTCCAAGCAGGCGGCCGAGACGTTCACGGCGGCGGAGAAGCGCTACAAGGAGCGGTCCGCCACCCTGGTGGCGCTCAAGCGCAACAACGCCGATCAGCTCGCGGCGATCGAACGCGCACAGGAAGCGGCCGAGCAGCGCCTCGGCGACCAGATCGGCGCGGACAGCGTCGCCGGGATGATGGCCCACCCCAAGGCGCTGGGCGCGATGCGCTACGCACTCGCCCAGCGGGGCGACCCCTACCTGTGGGGCGCCGAGGGTCCGGACCGGTTCGACTGCTCCGGCCTGATGCTGGCCGCCTACCTCTCCCAGAACAAGCGGATCCCCCGGGTGTCCCGGGACCAGTACAACGGCACCCGTAACCAGAGCGTCGCCCGGGAGGCTCTGCTCCCCGGCGACCTCATCTTCTTCGCCTCGGGCAGCAGCTGGACCAGCATCCACCACGTCGGGATGTACATCGGCGGCGGCAAGATGGTCCACTCGCCCACCACCGGCGAGGTGGTCAAGGTGTCCACCGTCTGGTGGTCCCGGTTCTACGCGGCGACCCGGGTCTTCCCCGCGGTGCCGGCGCCCAACGCGACCACGCCGCCGCCGACCACCCCGCCGCCGACCACGAAGCCACCGACGACGCCGCCGCCGACCACGAGGCCGCCGACCACCAAGCCGCCGATTCCGCCGACCACACCGCCGGCCACACCGCCGGTGACCCCGCCGACGACGCCGCCCGCGACCCCGCCGACCCCACCGACGACGCCGGCCCCGCCGGAGACCACCAAGCCGGTGACGCCGACGACGAACACGTCGACGGGCGGACCGAGCGCCACCCGGTCGACTCCGGCGGCGGACGGTAGCCCCAGCGGGGGCTGACGGTGCCGGCCGCCGGCCGGCTGTGCGCTCGTGCTGAGATATGGCACGGTGAGGGTTGACGTACTTCCGGCCCGGCCCACCGGTCCGGGCGTGGGCGCGGGAGGCAACAATGGACGAATCGCAGGTCAGGCCGGGCAACGGGGACGGGCCGCCAGGTCCTGACGAGCCGGCTGGCTCCACACCGTCCGTACCGGACGGGCAGCCCGAGCTGTCTCCGTTGCCGCCCCCGCCACCGGTCGGCACCGCCCTGCCCGAGCCATCGACCGAGGGCGAGCTGCCCGAGGCGTACGAACTACCTCCGCCACCGCCGGACGGAACGCTCTGGCCCGACCAGCCCGGACAGACTCCAACCGAGCAGCCCGACCCGGAGGCGGCCGGGGACCCGGTCGGCGTGGTTCCGGCCGACGAGGACGCGGCATCGGCAACGGCAACGGACGACACACCGGCACCGGTAACAGATGGCGTACCGCCGGAGGCTGAAGCGGTCCGGGACGCGGCTTCGGCCGATGAGGTGGTTCGGGATGCGCCGGATTCAGTCGATAGCACGCCCGAGCCCGTTCCCGTCGTAGCGACCACCGCTGATCCTGATCCCGATCCTGCTTCGGACGCGACCGCCACGCCCGATCCCGATCCCTCTCCTGCTCCGGACGCCACCGGCACGACGGACCCCGATCCGGTGGCCGATGCCACCGCCACGCCCGGTCCCGACCTCGATCCGGCTTTCCACCTCGATCCGGCTCCTGAAGCCGATCCGGTTTCCGAGGCTGACGCCGGGCTCCGGGCCGACTCGGCGCCCGACGCCGACGGCGATCGGCCACTCGACGCCGACGCCGATCCGGCTGCCGACGACGCCTCGCCGGCTGTCGAAGCTCACGCCGCTGCCAAAGCTGACGCCGCTGCCGACGTCGACGCCGCTGCCGACGTCGTCGTGGCAACCCCGGCCTCCTCGGGTACGCCAGCGGCGAGAGGGCGCGCCGCAGCCGTGGCGGTCACCACGCCGAGCGCCGCCGACATCGCCTCGATGCCCGCCAGCTCGTCGGGCAGCCGCACCTACCGGGCCGGTGACCTGGCCAAGGCGACTGCCGACGCGCCCCCGGCCACCTCCACCGCCCCAGCGGCCGCCGGCGCCCCAGTGGCCAGCACCCCAGCCGCCCCTAGCACCCCAGCCGCCCCTAGCACCCCAGCCGCCCCCAGCACCCCAGCCGCCCCTGGCACCCCCGTGGTGGCGAACGCCCCAGTGGCCCCTAGCGCCCCAGTGACGGCGAGCGCCCCGGCGGTGCCCGCTGGCCCGGCGGCCGCAGGCGCCCCGGCGCCCGCGGCTCCGACGAGTGCCGCAACCCCGGCAGGTGCCGCGACCCCGGCCGCCATGCCGGTTCTGAGAACTCCGACAACTCCGGCGCCACCGCTGCAACGACGCCGTCCGCAGGCGCCACCGGCGACGGAGTCGCCGTGGTCGGCGTTTGCCGCCGCCGTCAAGTCCCCGGCGGCACCGCCCGCCGACCCGGCCGCCGCCGCATCGCCCGGTCCCGCCCAGTTCGACCCGGTACGGCAGTACGGCCGCTCCGACGCGTCGGCCCTGGCCGGATCGCCGGGATCGGGTACCGCCACTCCGCCGGCAACCTCCGATCCGTCACCTCGCGGCGCCGAATCCCCGTCCGGCGGCGCACCGGGATACACCGTGCCGCCACAGCGCAGTGCCCCCCGGAGCAGTGCCGGTACGACCCGGGCCAGCGCCTCGGTGCCGGGACTACCCCGGGTGCTGCCGACCGAGGCCGCTGCCGCGGCGGTGGTGCCGGGGCGGGCGAAGGTGTACCGGGCCAGCGAGCCGGATCCGGCCGAACCGCCGGCGCCGAACCGTCCCCCCGAGCCGGTACAACCGCCGGAACCGGCACAGCCGCCGAAACCGCCGGTTCCCGAGCCGTCGCCGGGGCCGAGCCCGGTGCCGTCACCGTTCCCGGTACCCGTACCCCCGACGCCGGGCCCCGGACCGGGACCGTTCTCCCCGGGACCTGGTCCGATGCCGCCGGTCCCGGGTCCGACACCGCCCGGACCGATGCCGACGCCGTACCCGCCCACCTCGGCGGGCCCGGGCGCGGTCTCCTACCTGAGCCCGCCCGGATCGGGTGGCCCGAGCGGCCGGCCCCCGGGTGTCCGGCCCCCCTCAGGCGGCCGACCGGCGGATCTCCCACCTCCAATGGGCAGCCGACCGGCCGATTTCCCACCGCCCGCAGGCAGCCGACCGACGGATGTCCGATCCCCCGCAGGCAGCCGACCGACGGATGTCCGATCCCCCGCGAGCGCCCCGCCGGCCGCCGAGCCACCACTGGTCGTTCCGGCGCCCGCCCTGCCCGCCTGGCCCCCGCCGACCAACCCACTGGCCTCGAACCGTCCCGTCAACTCCGGTACGCCGGGCTACTCCCTGCCCACCGCCGACCCGGGTCCGGCCGTCGCCGCCAACACCGGTCGCCCGCCGGCCCCCGCTCGACCACCGGCTCCCGCTCGCCCGCCGGCCGCTCCACCCGCCAGCCCCACCACCCCGCAGTCGCCGGGGTACCAGGACTGGGCCCGCGACCAGCGCCCGGAAGGCACCGTGTACGGCGGACCGGAAGGGCATCTGACCGTTTCGATGCCCACGAACGTGAACCAGGTGGAGAACAGTGGCTCGCTGACCGGCCACATCCTGGCCCAGGGTTGGACAGACACGCCGTCGCAGAAGACGAACACCGGCCGGGTGGTGATCGTCCTGCTGATCGGGCTCAGCATCCTGGTCGCGGTCGGGCTGCTGGTCGTACTGCTGGTCGGGGACGCGTTCAGCAGTCTCTTCGACGGCCTGTTGGGCAGTTGATCAACGACCCGGGCGGCGAGGGTTTCCGACTGAACGGAGCGGCCGCTGCCGATCTCCGTTGGTGAGCCTGCCCACTGGCAAGCGCGCCGAGGTGGCAGCGGCGGCATACCCCCGTACACTCGGGTGGTTGTTGACCTGGCGCGTGTACCGCGCCTATGGGCGATCTTGCGGGCGAATCGGCGGCGACCACGTCGCGGCGGGCCATCGCGATGATGCGCCCCGCTTGAGAGGTATCCTTGACGACCTTTGCTGACCCCAGCACGTTTCCGTCCGTATTCGACGCCCAATCGGCGTCAACCGCTCCCGCCGTTCCGGCCACACCGGCCGTTTCCGACGCCGAGCTGATTTCCGCGGCCCCGGCTGTTTCCCCCGCCGAGGCTGTGTCCGGTGGAGGAACTGTTTCCGCCACCGAGGCTGTTCCCGCTGCTGAGGCTGTTCCTACCGCTGAGGCTGTTCCCGCTGCCGAGGCTGTTCCTACCGCCGAGGCTGTTCCTACCGCCGAGGCTGTTTCCGGCACTCCGAACGACGACGACGAAATGGACCCGGCGATCGACGCCCACCAGCAGGCCGCAATTGACGAACCAACCGATTTCGCCGCGCTGGGGGTGCCCCGGCAACTGGTACGGGCGCTGAGCCGCGAGGGCATCGAAACCCCGTTCGAGATCCAGCGCGTCACCGTGCCGGACGCGCTCGCCGGTCGGGACGTACTCGGCCGGGGTCAGACCGGCTCCGGCAAGACACTCGCCTTCGGACTGCCCGTGCTGACCCGGGTCGCGGCCGGTCCCCGGGCCCGGCCGAACCACCCCCGGGCGCTGATCCTGGTACCGACCCGCGAACTGGCGATGCAGGTCAACGACGCGCTCATGCCGCTCGGCCGGGCGGTGGGCGTGTTCCTGAAGACCGCCGTCGGCGGGGTGCCCTACGACCGCCAGATCGACTCGCTGCGACGCGGTGTGGAGATCATCGTCGCCACGCCGGGCCGGCTGGGCGACCTGATCCAACGGGGCGTCTGCAAGCTCGACGACATCGAGGTCACCGTCCTGGACGAGGCCGATCAGATGGCCGACATGGGCTTCCTGCCGGACGTCACCGAACTGCTCGCCAAGACCCCGGCGAACGCCCAGCGGCTGCTCTTCTCCGCCACACTGGACGGCGACGTCGACACCCTCGTCAGGCGGTTCATGACCGATCCGGTCACCCACTCGACGGACCCGGCGACCGCCGCTGTGTCCACGATGGACCACCACATCCTGTTGATCCCCCCGCACGACAAGTTCGCGGTGGCGGCGTCGATCGCGGCTCGACAGGGCCGCACCATGATGTTCGCGCGTACCCAGATGGGCGTCGACCGGCTGGTCGAGCAGTTCGCGGCGGTCGGTGTCCGGGCCGGCGCGTTGCACGGCGGCAAGACCCAGCGGGTACGTACCCGCACGCTGGCCGAGTTCAAGGAGGGCCGGACGAACGTCCTGGTCGCCACCGACGTGGCGGCCCGGGGCATCCACGTCGACGGGGTCTCGCTGGTCGTCCACGTCGACCCGCCCAAGGATCCGAAGGACTACCTGCACCGGGCCGGTCGTACGGCCAGGGCCGGAGAGTCCGGTGCGGTCGCCACCCTGGTCCTGCCCAAGCAGCGCCGGTCCACCCTCGCGGTGCTGCTCAAGGCCGGTGTCGAGCCGGCCGAGACCCGGGTACGTTCCGGCGACGCGGCGTTGGCCGAGGTGACCGGGGCTCGTCAGCCCAGCGGTGTGCCGGTGGTCGAGGAAGCGGCACCGCGCGGGCGGGCGGAGCGGCCCCGCGGGGATCGGCGTTACGGCGACCGTCCGCAGGGTGAGCGGCGCTTCGGCGACCGTCCGCAGGGCGAGCGACGTTACGGCGACCGTCCCCAGGGTGAGCGACGCTTCGGCGACCGTCCGCAGGGCGAACGGCGTTACGACGACCGACCGTCCGGCGACGGCACTGCCGCTGGCGCTGGCGCTGGACAGGGCGGCCGGACCGAACGGGGTGGTGAGTGGCGGTCGGGCGGCCGGCACGGAGGTTTCCGGCACGAGGGCCGGACCTCCACCGACCGGGCCGGCTGGGACCGTCCGCGCGACGACCGGGGGACCGGCGAGCGTTCGACGGACGACCGACGGGGGCACCGGTTCGACGGGCGACGCCCGACGCCGACCCGCTGACCGAAGTCTGACCGATCTCTGACCGGGCCGACGGCGCGCATCCCGCGTGCCGGCGGCCCGGTCCGTTTCTCCGCGCAGCACGGCGAGCCGTTTCGCTGGGCAGCACGCCGGACTGCCTCGCCACGCTGCATGGCGGGCCGTTCTCCCACGCAGCATGGCGGGCCGTTCTCCCGGGCAGCATGGCGGGCCGTTCTCCCACAGCATGGCGGGCCGTTCTCCCGGGCAACACGGCGGGCCGTTTTCCCAGTCAGCATGGCGGGCCGTTTCGGCGCGGTAGGCATGGATGTCACTGTCCGGCGGTAACGTCCCGGTCATGCCGACCAAGCCGAAGTCACTGTTCTGGAACCGGACCGATGTCGCGGGAGCGGATCACGCCCTCGTGGACGAACGACGCGGGATCACCGCTCGGGGTACCGCCCTGGCGGTTGATCCGGTGGCCTTCACCTGCCGTTACGAGCTGCGCACCGACGAACGCTGGGCGGCCGAGGGGCTGGAGGTCAGCTGCGAGGGTGCGGGCTGGCTGCGTACCCTGCGCCTCGAACGGGCGGCCGGCCGCTGGCGGGCCAGCACCGCCGAGCAGGGGGACCTGGACGCCGCGCTGGTCGCGGCCGGACATCCGGCCGCCGGCCTGCCCGGGACCGAGGAACCGGAGCGGCTCGCGACGGCGATCGACGTCGACCTGAGCGCCTCGCCGCTGTTCAACACCCTTCCGGTACGCCGACTGGGGCTCCGGGACGCCGCTGTCGGCAGTACGCACCGGATCGTCGCGGTCTGGGTGCTGGTGCCCAGCCTCCAGGTGATCCCCGCGGAGCAGGTCTACACGGTGTTGGACGGCGGCGGCGTACGCTTCGCCAGCGAGGGCTTCACCGCCGACATCACGCTCGACTCCGCCGGCTACGTCCTGCGCTATCCCGGGCTGGCCGAGCGGCGCGACTGACCGGCCCGGCGTCGCGCCCGCCTCAGCCGGTCCACTCTCCGGAGATCAGGAACCGGTCGATCGTGGACAGGTGTGGCGCCAGATCCATGCCCCGATCGGCCACCCATTCGTCCGAGTAGTACGTGTCGGTGTAGCGCTCGCCGCCGTCACAGAGCAGCGTCACCACCGACCCGGCCCGGCCGGCGGCCCGCATCTGGGCGATCAGGCCGAACGCACCCCACAGGTTGGTACCGGTCGACCCGCCCACCCGCCGGCCGAGCACCGCCGATCCGGCGCGCATGGCGGCCAGCGAGGCCGCGTCCGGCACCCGGATCATCCGGTCGACGACGCTCGGTTGGAAGGACGCCTCGACGGTCTGCCGGCCGATCCCCTCGATCCTGGACGCACCGTCGGCAGTGGTCGACCAGTCGGCCGAGGCCCAGGCCGGGTAGAACGCGGAAATCTCCGGATCGACCACGCAGAGTCGGGTCGGAAGTCGCCGGTAGCGGACGTACCGGCCGATCGTCGCGCTGGTACCGCCGGTGCCCGCGCCGACCACGATCCAGTCCGGAGTCGGATGCCGTTCCAGGGACATCTGCGCGTAGATCGACTCGGCGATGTTGTTGTTTCCCCGCCAGTCGGTCGCGCGTTCGGCGTACGTGAACTGGTCCATGAAGTGGCCACCCAGGTCCTCGGCCAGCCAGCGCGCCTCGACCACGACGGTGGCCGGATCGTCGACCAGATGGCACTTCCCGCCCTGGAACTCGATCAGGGCGATCTTCTCCGGGGAGGTGGCGGCCGGCATGACGGCGATGAACTGCACCCCGAGCATCCGGGCGAAGTACGCCTCGGAGACCGCCGTGGAGCCCGACGACGCCTCCACAATGGCGGTGTTCGGACCGATCCAACCGTTGCACAGTCCGTAGAGGAACAGCGACCGGGCCAGCCGGTGCTTGAGCGAGCCGGTCGGGTGCACCGACTCGTCCTTGAGGTATAGGTCGACGCCCCACTCCCGGGGCAACGGGAAGCTGAGCAGGTGCGTGTCGGCGGACCGGTTCGCGTCGGCCTCCACCGTCGCGATGGCCGCGGTCACCCACGCCCGATCGCTGTCGTCAAACCGGTCCAGATGTTCCATGACCAGGAACGTAGCAAGCTCGCTCGGAAAGGTGCCCGGTCAGGGCGCCGCTACCGGTCGGGGCGGGGTGAGCGGCTGGGGACGGTTCTCCCATTTCGTCGACAATGCCACTCCGGTACGCGTCGACGCCACTCCGGCGGTCCGGTTCAATCGCAGGATCAGTTGCTCCAACTCGGCAATTGTGCCTACTCGGGCCTTGAGCAGGAACGATTCCACCCCGGCCATGAAGTAGCAGGACTCGATTTCCGGCATCTCCCGGATCGCCCCGAGCAGGTCGTCGGTGTCGCCGCCGGAGTCCTGCACGATGCCGATCAGCGCCGTCACGCCGAGCCCGATAGCCTCCGGTTCCACGTCGGCCCGATAGCCTCGGATGGCGCCGCTCGCCTCGAGTTTGCCCACCCGCTCGTGCACTGCCGGCGCGGAGAGGCCGACCTGCCGGGCCAGCTCAGCGTACGAAAGGCGAGCATTGCCGCGCAGCAGCTCAACGAGGCTGAGGTCGATCGCGTCCACGGAGTGGACCCTAGTCCGAGTCCTCGAAGGGGTCGGCGGCGGAGCCGGCATTGTTGCTGACAAAGTTCTTAAATGCCGTAAATCGTCCGGTCTAACCTCCCACACAGTACGTTTTCGCGTTTGCCGGACACGGCACTCCGGCGGTGTTGTAATTGCCCTACGTCCCTTAAACGAAGGCTCTGGCAAGCATGTGTTCTGGGGGCGGTCCTACCAGTCCGGGGGCTTCGTCGACGCGAGGAGGGGGCTGTGGACACTGGAGATCGTCTGCTGACACCGGGCGAGGTGGCAGCACTCTTCCGCGTCGATCCAAAGACCGTCACACGCTGGGCCGCGGCCGGGCGTATCGGTAGCATCCGAACACCCGGCGGGCATCGCCGCTTCCGCGAGTCGGAGGTACGTGCGCTGCTGGAGGGTGAGGGCATGCTCGACGAGGTCGACGAGGGCATCGCAAACCGTCCGCGGAACGCGGGCCCGGCCACCCCGAGTGGTCCCGGCCCGGCCAGCGCCGGCAACGTCGGCCTGCACTGATCCAGACGAACCCGGCCGGCGGGTCCTTACCCGACAAGCCGGCCGGTTTCGGCGAGATCCGATCATGCGGACCAGCCGGACGCCGCTGGGCGTGACCAGGGGTCAACCCCGGGCCGCGCCCAGTTCGCCGGACCAGCGCTGGAACAGCGAGTGCGGCACGCCGAGCGCGTCCAGCACCTTGCCGGCGACAAAATCGACGAGCTGGCGGGCCGAGGCCGAGGCACCGGCGCCGTAGAAGCCGGGACTCGCCGGCAGCACCACCGCTCCGGCGTCGTGCAGGGCGATCAGGTGCTCCAGGTGACTTCGGGTGACCGGCGTCTCCCTCGGCACCACCACCACCGGACGCCGTTCCTTCAGGTTGACCTCGGCCGCTCGTTGCAGCAGGTCCTTGGAGAGGCCGATCGCGATGCCGGCGCAGGCCGCCGTGCTCGCCGGGACGACGACCATGCCCCGGGCCGGGTACGAGCCGCTGCTCGGTCCCGCCGCGAGATCCCCGGCCGGCCAGTACGTCACGTCCGCGTCGGCCAGGTCCCGCTCCAGCCACCCGGACAGGTCCTCCCGCCAGTGTGCGTCCCGGAACGGGCGACCGGTCTCGTCGAGGATCGTCAGTCGGGCCGCCCGGGACACGACGAGGTCCACCGGCGCCCCCGCGTCCAGCAGCCCGCCGAGCACGGCGGCCGGGTACGGCGTACCCGATGCGCCCGAGACACCGACCACCCACGGCCTTCTCATGCCCACAAGCCTGCCGCAACCGCACTCCCCGGTTCCGGCCGCCCCCGGTCGGGGGTCGGGCCGCGCCCGGTCGGGGGTCGGTCCGCCCCCCCCGGGCGGGGGTCCGCGTGACGGCCGGACCGGTCGTCCCGGCGGGACACGGCGGAGGGACCGGATCATCAGCTGATGCGAGATGGGACGGCGACGACGGCGATCACAAACACCTCGAAAGGTGGAATGCTGCTCACGTATGTCCGTGGTGCGGGACCGAGGGAGGACGGACATGTATAGCGATGGCGCGTGGGTTGACGAGCTGCGGTGTCCGATTCCCGCACGGCTCTGCCCGTACGCGGACGAGGTGCAGGACTGGCTGGTCGACTGGGCCGACCGGGTCGGCGGACCGCTCGACAGCGAGGCCCGGGGCCGGCTCGCCCGGGGCGGGGTCGCCCGGTACGCCGGCCGGCTGTATCCCGATGCCACCGAGGCCGACCTACAGGTGCTCAGCGCGCTGTTCACCTGGTTCTTCCTGCTCGACGACGCCTGCGACGCGACCCGGCGCCCCCGGCCCGCCGAGGTGGCCGCGCTCTGTGACGGGGTACTGCGGCTGCTCCGCCACCCGCCCGGCACGGCGGGGTCGCGGCCCGCCAACCAATCGCCGGCCGCACCGGGGACCCGGTCCCCGAACGGACCGGCGGCCCGGCTGACGTCGCCACCGCAGACCCGCTCGGCGAACCAGCCGGGACCCCGGCCCGAGCCGTTCGACGGACCGCTCCGGCGGATGCTCACCGACGCCTGGCAGGTTCCCTCCCGCAGGATGTCGGCCTCCTGGCGGGACCGTTTCGTCGACGCGGTGGCCCACCATCTCGACGGCGTGGTCACCGAGGCCACCAACAAGGCGACCGGGCGGCTGCCCAGCGTGGCCGAGTACGTCCCGCTGCGCCGCGCGACGTCGGCGGCCTACGTCTCGTACGCCCTGATCGAGTTCGCCACCGGGCGGCCGGTGCCGAACGCCGTCTACCACCACCCGGCGGTACGCGAGGTCGCCGCCACCGCCAACGACCTGCTCTCCTGGTTCAACGACCTGCTGTCGCTGGACCGGGACGCGGCCACCTCGGGCGGGCACAACCTGGTGCTGGCGGTGGCCCGGGAGCAGGGGATACCGGTCGAGGCGGCGGTCCGGGTGGTGGTCCGACGCTGGCAGCGCAGCATGCGGCGGTTCGTCGAGTTACGGGACGCCGTGCCGTCGTTCGGATCGGCGCTGGACGGGTCGCTGCGCGAGTACCTGGAGGGCGTGGCGAACTCGGTACGCGGCACGATGGACTGGTCCCTGGAGAGCGGCCGCTACCGGGACGCGCTGCCACCCGCCCGGCCGGCCAACTCGGCGGTCCGGCTGGAGCGGCTGCCCGGCCCCACCCCTCTGACGCGGGACGACTTCCCGGCGGCCCCCTGACGCGCGATCGACTTCCCGGCGACGCGCTGATCGGGGGCGGCCTGGTCGGGGACGGCTCGGTCGGGGGCGGCTCGGTCGGGGGCGGCTAACCGCGTAGGTGGAACCGGACCACGAGATCGAGCAGGGCGAAGACGAAGAGAGCGATCCCGACGAACCCGTTGGCGGTGAAGAACGCCCGGTTGACCCGGGACAGGTCGGTCGGCGTGACCACCACGTGCTGGTAGCCGAAGGCGAGCGCGGTCAGCAGCAGGCCGAACCACCACGGCCAGCCGAGTCCCACCAGCGCGCCGAACCACAGGAACAGGCCGAACGTCACCACGTGCGCGACGGTCGAGGCGTACAGCGCGAACCGGCGGCCGTACCGGGCCGGCACGCTGCGTACTCCGATCCGCTGGTCCACCTCGCTGTCCTGGCAGGCGTAGATCAGGTCGAAGCCGCCGATCCAGAGTCCGACCGCCGCCCCGAGCAGCCAGGCCGGGCCGGAGCCGGCGAAGGTGCCGGTCACCGCGACCCAGGCACCGACCGGGCCGACCGCTTGGGCCAGCGCCAGGATCGCGTGCGGCCAGTCGGTGAACCGCTTGGCGTACGGGTAGACCACCAGCGGCACCACCGCGAGCGGGGCGAGCGCGAGGCAGAGCGGGTTGAGCGCCGCAGCGGCGGCGAGGAAGACGACCAGGGCGACGGCCGCGCCGGTCCAGGCCGTCCGCACGCTCACCGCCCCGGTGACCAACTCCCGCTTGGCGGTACGCGGATTGCGGGCGTCGATCCGTCGGTCGATGATCCGGTTCGCCGCCATCGCGAAGGTACGCGCACCGACCATGGCGATCGTGATCAGCAGCAGGTCGAGCCAGCGCACCCGTCCGCCGTGCCGTTCCATCGCGGTCAACGCCGACAGGAAGGCGAACGGCAGCGCGAAGACCGAGTGCTCGATCGCCACCAGCCGGAGGAAGGACTTGACCCGCCCCGGGGACTCCTGCACGGCCGTCATCAGATGCCGTACTCCGTCCAGCGCTTGTCGACCAGGGAACGGATCTCCGGCGACATCGTCATCTCCTCCGGCCAGCCCCGGGTGTAACCCTCGCCCGGCAGCTTGCGGGTGGCGTCCACGCCGGCCTTGCCACCCCAGAACTGCTGGTACGACGAGTGGTCGAGGTGGTCCACCGGCCCCTCGGTGAGCAGCAGGTCCCGGGCGTAGTCGACGTTGCCGAAGGCCCGCCAGGCCACCTCGGCGTAGTCGTGCACGTCGCAGTCCTCGTCGACGACCACGATCAGCTTGGTCAGCGACATCAGGTGGGCGCCCCAGATCGCGTTCATCACCTTCTGGGCGTGCTTCGGGTAGCGCTTGCGGATCGAGATGATCGCGCAGTTGTGGAAGACCCCGGCCGCCGGCAGGTCGTAGTCGACGATGTCCGGAATCATCAGCTTGAGCAGCGGCTGGAAGATCCGCTCGGTGGCCTTGCCCAGGCCGTGGTCCTCCTGCGGCGGCTTCGAGGTGATGATCGAGTGGTAGACCGGGTCACGTTGGGTGGTCATGGCCTCGATGTGCAGCACCGGAAAGGGCTCGACCGGGGTGTAGAAGCCGGTGTGGTCGCCGAACGGGCCCTCGGGCAGCCGTTCCCCCGGCTCGATGTAGCCCTCCAGCACGATCTGCGCGTGCGCCGGCACCTGCAACGGCACCGTCAGGCAGTCGACCATCTCGACCCGCTCGCCGCGCAGGAACCCGGCGAACAGGTACTCGTCGATGTCGCCGGGCAGCGGCGCCGAGGCGGCGTAGCTGACCACCGGGTCGCAGCCGATCGCGATCGCCACCGGCAGCCGCTGGCCGAGGCGCTCCGCGACCGCGTGGTGCGCGGTGGAGTCCTTGTGGATCTGCCAGTGCATGCCGAGGCTGTTGGCCGAGTGCTGCTGCAACCGGTACAGGCCGAGGTTGCGCTTGCCGGTCTCCGGATGCTTGGTGTGGGTCAGCCCGTAGTTGTGGAAGATCCCGCCGTCGCCGGGCCACACCTGGAGGCCGGGCAGCCGGTTCAGGTCGACGTCGCCGCCCCGGTAGATCACCTGCTGGCAGGGGGCCGTCTTCACCTTCTTCGGCGGTACGGACTTGAGCTGCATGACCTTGCCGAGGCCCTCCCGGATGCCGGACCAGCCGACCGGCAACTCCGGCTTGACCAGCGCCCCGATCCGCGCGCCGATCTCGTCGAGCCGGTCCACGCCGAGCGCCATCGCCATCCGGCGTTCGGTGCCGAACAGGTTGATCGCGATCGGCATCTCACCCCGGGTGGGCCGCTCGAAGAGCAGCGCCGGCCCGTTCGCCCGGACCGTACGGGTGGTCACCTCGCTGATCTCCAGCGTCGGATCGACCGGTACGCCTACCCGACGCAACTCTCCGGCGCTTTCCAGCGCGGTGAGGAACTCCCGGAGATCCTGGTACGGAAAGCCACGAGCCGCCATGGCGCTAGTCTGTCGCACCGCCCGGCCGGGCGACGAGGCCGGGTCCCCACAGCGTGACCGGGCTCCCGCCACCGGGCGGCCGGACGGGCCTTCCACCTGCTGGGCCGGCACACCGGGAACGCCGCGCCCACCTGGACACCAGAGGCGTCAACCACTCCGTTTGACGCCTCTGGTGTCCAGGTGACGGCGTGCGGAGGGCGTTAGAGCAGGCCGATGCCGAGCAGCAGGGTGCCGGTGACCAGGCTGAGGCCGCCGAGGCCGACTAGCCAGATCAACTTGTTGGGTCGGGTGTCCGAGGGACGTACCACCGACAGGAAGAAGCCGAGCGGCATCAGGATCGGCGCCGCGACCAGGAGGGTACGGATCAACATCCTGGTCCCGTCGCCGAAGCCGGTCCGGTCGAGGTAGAGGAGCGCGACGAGGGCGAACAGCACCAGTACGCCGGCGTGGGCGTGCCCGGCCGTCCAGAGCGCGCGCCGCACCGGGTTGTCCAGGTAGCCGGGAATCCGCCGGACGAGGTGCATGAGCAGGGACAGACCACCGAAGGCGATCGTCGAGACGGTGATCAGCAGGATGGCTGCGGTGGTCTGTGTCGCGGACGACATGAGGTCTCCTGTCAGGGTCGGACACGCGCAACTTGTCGTCGTCAAGATTGCGTCACCGACGGGCATCTTGTCAACAGCAAGACTCGTCGGCCCGCTGACAGAGCCGGCTCCACCTCCTGCTTGGCGGTCTCCTGCTGCTCGGCAATCTCCTGCTGCTCGGCGGTCTCCTGGGCGTCTCCGCCGGACCGACGCCGAACCCGTCGGAAAGTCCGGACGACCTGTCGGCCGAACCCCGTCGGAAAAAAATCCGGACGACCTGTCGGATCCGCCGCTCTCCGATCGAGGCATGGGTAGCGGGCGGTCCGAGTCGACGACCGCGCGCACCGCCGACCACACCGCCCCCACGCAGGGCGCACCGAAGGAGGACGACGATGGACCAGGAGACGCGACTGCGGGTCAGGACCACCGATGAGCTGCTCGACCGTTCGGGTACGCCGACGACCAGGGTCAGCAGGGCCTTACTCGGGTACGGCATCGTCGCCGGTCCGACGTACGTCCTGGTGTCGCTGGCCCAGGCACTGACCCGGGACGGATTCCAGCTCGACCGGCACGCCTGGAGCCTGTTGAGCAACGGCGCACTCGGCTGGATCCAGATCACCAACCTGGTGCTGGCCGGGCTGCTGACCATCGCACTCGGGATCGGACTGCACCGGGTGCTGTCCCCGGGGCCCGGCGCGACCTGGGCGCCCCGGCTGATCGGGACGTACGGGGTCAGTCTCGTCGCCGCCGGAGCGTTCCGCGCGGATCCGGCCCTCGGCTTTCCGGCCGGCACCCCGGAGGTCGGGGCGGCGGTAACGTGGCCCGGCATGCTGCACTTCGCCGCGGGCGGCATCGGATTCGCCTGCCTGATCGCGGCCTGCCTCGTCCTCGCCCGCCGTTTCTCCAGCGAGGGGCGCCGGGGCTGGGCGACCTTCTCCCGGTCGACCGGCGTGCTGTTCCTCGCCGGCTTCGTCGCGATGGCGGCCGGAGCCGGTAGTGCCGGGATCAACCTGGCCTTCACCGCCGTGGTCGTCCTCGCCTGGGCCTGGATGTCGGCGGTGGCCGCCCACCTCTACCGCCGGACCACGCGAGCCAACTGACCCAGGTCGGCCGCGACCGTTGCCGGAGAAGGACTGCCGGCGGATCGGTTCCGTGGCCCGCCGTTCGACGTACCAGTTGCGGCCGGGAACGACCCGACCGAAGAACCGACCCGAAGGAGTCACCACGATGCGATACCTGGCACTGTTGCGGGCCACCCGGATCACCAGCCCGCCGCCGCCCGGGCTGATGGAGGCGATCATGCAGCTCGGCGAGGAGGCGACCGCAGCCGGCGCGCTGCTCGACACCGGCGGCCTCGCACCGAGCGCCGAGGGCGCACGGATGCAGGTCTCGGCCGGCAAACTGAGCGTGACCGACGGGCCGTTCGCCGAGACGAAGGAGACGATCAGCTACGCCCTGTACGAGGTGCGCGCGAAGGAGGAGGCGGTCGAGTGGACCTCCCGCTTCATGCAGTTGCACCGCGACCTCTGGGAGGGCTGGGAGGGCGAGGGTGAGGTACTCCGGGTGTACGGACCCGAGGACTTCGCACCGCAGTCCTGAACCGGGAACGGTCGGTTCTGGCCGGGGTGGTGGACGGGTTCCCTCGCACGCCGCCCCGGCCGGACGTCCACGTTGGTGGTTGGATCGGTAACCATGACGGCCACCGATCCGGACCAGGCCACCGATCCAGGCCAGGCCACCGATCCGGACCAGGCCACCGGTCGGGACCAGGCGACCGGCCCGGACCGGGTCGCGGGTTCAGGCCAGGCGGGTGATCCGGACGGGGCGACCCGGCGGACCATCGAGGCGGTCTGGCGGATCGAGTCCGCCCGGATCATCGCCGGGCTCGCCCGGCTGGTGCAGGACGTCGGGCTCGCCGAGGAACTCGCCCAGGACGCGCTGGTCGTGGCGCTGGAACAGTGGCCCCGGGCGGGCGTACCACCGAATCCGGGTGGCTGGCTGGTGTCCACCGCGAAGCATCGCGCGATCGACCTGCTCCGGCGGCGTACGACGTACCAGCGGAAGCTCCGGGAGCTGGGCCGGGAGATCGAGAGCCGATCGGAGCCGACCGACCCCGACCTGGCGGCGGTACTCGACGACGGGCAGATCGACGACGACCTGCTCCGACTGGTCTTCACCGCCTGTCATCCGGTGCTTCCGACCGAGGGGCGGGTGGCCCTGACGCTCCGGCTGCTGGGTGGGCTGCGTACCGACGAGATCGCCCGAGCGTTCCTGGTGCCGGAGTCGACCGTCGGACAACGGATCACCCGGGCGAAACGTACGCTCGCCGCGAAGCGCGTACCGTTCGAGCTGCCGGCGCGGACCGAACTCGCCGACCGGCTGGCCTCGGTCTTCGAGGTGATCTACCTCGTCTTCAACGAGGGTTACTCGGCGACGACCGGCGACGACTGGATGCGGCCGACCCTCTGTGCGGAGGCGCTCCGACTCGGTCGGATCCTGGCCCGGCTGATGCCGCAGCAGGCCGAGGTACACGGTCTGCTGGCCCTGATGGAGATCCAGGCGTCCCGGATCCGTGCCCGGACCGGCCCATCGGGCGAACCGATCCTGCTACCGGACCAGGACCGTCGGTTGTGGGACCGGCTGCTGATCCGGCGCGGGCTCGAAGCGCTGGATCGGGCCGAGGCGCTGGGGATCGGGCCGTACACCCTTCAGGCCGCGATAGCCGCGTGTCACGCCCGTGCCCGCAGCGCCGACCAGACCGACTGGGTACGGATCGCCGCGCTCTACCGGGTACTGGTGCACGTCTCGCCGTCCCCGATCGTGGAACTGAACCGGGCCGTCGCGGTCGGGATGGCCAGCGGGCCGGCTGACGGTCTGGAGATCGTTGACGAGTTGGCCGACGAACCCGTGCTGGCGAGTTATCCGCTGCTGCCGGCGGTCCGGGGCGACCTGCTCGGCCGGCTCGGCCGGTACGACGAGGCCCGGCAGGAGTTCGAGCGGGCCGCCGAGCTGACCAGGAACGCTCGAGAGCGGAAGCTTTTCCTGGACCGTGCCGCCGAAGCCGCTGCCGCTGCCGCCGGTGCTGGCCGCCACAGTCGTGCGGGCAACAACACAACGCCAGGATCTATCGACTCGGCGAGCGGGAGGACGCGCGTGGTCGACCCGACAGCGGGCTGACGCGGTCCGGTTGACGTCAGACCCCACGATGCTGGATGGATGGTGATCCTGAAGGCGATTCCCGGCTGGTGGGGGCGGCGTGGTCGAACAGCTAGGACCGTCGATTCGACCGGTCGAGTTCGGTGACCTGACGCACCAGGCGTTGCAGTTGGCGTACCACCTGGCGGCGTCGGCTGACCGTACCGCAGCCACTCGTGCCCGGTTTCGACTGGGAGATCGACGGCACGCTCCGCGAAACCCAGTGGATGGTGCGACGTGCGGATGCGGGCTTTCGGCGGACTGCTCGGTGGAACGCTGTCCAAGGCCCGGCCGTCACTCGCCGGTGTAGAGCCGGGCCAGGTCGACCAGGACGACATCTGCTCGCTCCGTAACGATCGCGGTGAGCCGCTCGGTGAAGCCCTCGGCACTGGCCAGCAGTAACCGGACATCTCCGGTGTCGAAGCCGGTTCGGCCCTGGAGCACCTCCCGAATCCGATGTAGCCGGTCGAGATCCGGCTCGCCGAGTCGGCGGCCCCACTTCACCTCGCCGATGGCCAGCAACGGACGCGGACCGTCGCCGATCGGTGGCTCGCCGAGCGCGACGAGGTCGAGTTCGTGTCTCGTCCGACTGACCGGGTCGGTCAGCACGCCGGAATTCGCCTCGGCGACTGGACCGCCGAAGGTCTCCGGCGCCGCGAACCGCAGCGCCCACTCCCGGACCAGTTCCTCGAAGCGGGGACCGAGAACGGCGCTGGCGTACCGGCGTTGCGAGCGGCGCCAGACGTCCGCGCCCCGACGCTGCTCCAGCGCGGTCCAGGCCGGGCGCATGACGGCCTGGTAGAACGTCACCAGCGGTTCGGTGATCCGGAAGCTGCTCCGGCCGGTGCGGAATGGATCGGGTGCCCGGACGAGTAGGCCGACGTCTTCCAGGACCGTCAGCGGGTGTTGCAGGTCGGTGGCCTTGCGCCCGATGTAGCCGGCGATCCCGCCCCGGGTGGCGTTGCCCTCGGCCACGGCGGCCAGCACCGAGTGGTAGAGCGCGGTCTCCCGCAGGTCCGGGTCCTCCGCGAGCAGGTAGCGGGCCTCGCGGAAGAGCGGCCTGGCCGGGTTGAGGACCGCCCGCACCACCCAGTCGTCGAAGTCGGCCAGGTCTGCCGGCGCGTCGTCGGAGACGTACTCCCGGCGGTAGGCGGGCGTGCCGCCGACGATGGCGAAGACCCTCGCCGCGAGCGCCGGGTCGGTGATCCCCCAGAACCGCGCAGCGCTGCGGAAATTGAGCGGCTGGACCGGCAACTCCAGTCCGGCCCGCCCGCGCAGCGGCGCCGATCCGGCGAGCAGGCCGCCCATGAAGGAGAGGGCCGACCCGCACAACAGGATCCGGGTACGGGACTCGGTGCGTTCGACGCGGCCGGGTGTCAGCGCGTGCTGGATCACCGAGGGCAGGTCCCGGCTGGCTCGGGCCAGGTACGGAAACTCGTCGAGTACGACAGTGGTCGGGCCGGCCCGACCCACGGCGAGCAACGCGTCGACGGTGTGCTCCCAGTCGGGCAGGTCGACCGGCCCGGGGGCGCCGGTGTGCTGCCCGAGCGCCGCTCCGAGCCGACGCAGCGAATCTGTCGGGGTGGCCTCGGTGGCGCCGAAGTAGAACCCGCCGGTGGCCCGGGCGAGTTCGTACAGCAGCAGGGTCTTGCCCTGCCGTCGGCGCCCGGTGACGACGCCCAGGGTGGCGCCGGGACGATCGTCGGCGGCGAACCGGGCAAGATCCGCCCACTCGGCATCCCGGTCGAAGATCCCCGCTGGTTTCCGCGGCCCTGCCACCCGGCCCCCTAGTTAGAAGTACAGTTCTTAGAAGCCTACTTCTAATTCGACCGCCGTGCGTCGGATCAGTTGAACTGGCCACCCGCCTCGGTGCGCGCCCGTCAAGCGCGGCCGGAGAACCGACTTCCGGAAGCTGCCTCTCAGCCGCAGATCGCGCGGTCGATCAGGCTGTTCAACGCGCCGGCGCGGGCCGCGATGGCGTCCCGGTCGATGGTGCCGGTGAACAGCGACACGGTGATCCGGCGACTGCCGTCATCGCTCACCGCGGGCTCGATGGTGTAGCCGAACCCGTTGCCACCGTGGCCCCAGTACCCGCCGCCGCAGGAGAGCGGGCGGTAGAACAGTCCGAGCCCGTCGCCGCTGCCCGACGGGTAGCCGTTGCCGTCGGGAATCGCCACCATCTGCCGCATCTGGGCCAGCTGAGCCGGCGGCAGCAGTCTGCCCCGGATCAGCGCCGCGAAGAAGGCATTGAGATCGCCGGCCTTACTGACCATCGAGCCGTCCGCGCCGCTGTCCAGGCCCCGGACCGCGATGGTGGTGTCCACCAGCGGCCCACCCTCGGTGAACTGCTGGTAGTTGGTGGCGTGCGGCGCCGGCAGGAACGGCCAGGTCCCAGGCGTACGGGTGTGCCGGAGGCCCAGCGGGCGGATGATCCGATCCTGGACCTCGCGCTCCCAGCCGTGGCCGGTGACCGCCTCGATCAGCATTCCGGCGAGTACGTAGTTGGTGTTCGAGTAGGCCCAGGTGGTGTCGCTCGGCGGCTCGCTCATCGCCATCGCGACCAGTTCGCCCGGGGTGTACGTCCGCCACCGCTCCTGTCGGTACGTCTCCGGTGTGACGTAGTTCGACACCAGGTCCTGGGTGTAGTTACGCAGCCCGCTGGTGTGCTGCAACAGCTGCCGGACGGTGACCGTACGACCGTCGTTGCCGTTGCCGGCGACCACCCCGGGCAGCCACCGCTCCACCGGATCGGAGAGCGACAGCCGGCCCTCGGCCACCAGTTGCAGCACCACCACGGCGACGTACGTCTTGGTGGTGCTACCGATCCGCAGGTACGGATCGCGCGGGACCGGGCGGCGGGTGTCGAGATCGGCGACCCCGCTGCGGGCAACCTCGACACCATGGCCGGTATCCAGCCGGGCGAAAACGCCGGTGACTCCGAGAGCGTGCAGCCTGTCCACGTCGTGTTGCAGCGGTGTGGAATTCGTGGTCGTGTTCGCGGTCGCCGGGGCAACGGCGCCCAGCAGCGCCAGCGCCAGGCTCACCGCCACGACCCGGCCAGCAATTCGAACGGCTCGATTCGTCATCAACCCAGGCTCCCGAACCAGCCGTGGGGAAGCACTCCTGCCAACTCGACAATCGAACCGGGGGGCTGCCGTACCCAGGGTCTTCGGGCAGCCCTGAGCCCTTCGAATCATGGCAGCGGCGCCGGGCGGGCCCTTGTCCCCCGGGACCGGTGCGGCTCCAGGCGAAAGTTGACGATTTCTTGTCGTCGGAGCGACAACAGGTCGTCAAGATCCATTCAGTCGACGTGCCCGAGAGCTACGCCGGCAGAGTGAGCTGCCGGGAGACGCCGGAGCGGTCGTTGACCCGCCTCAGTCGAGGCCGCCGTACGAGTGCAGTCCCTCGAAGAAGATGTTCACGCCGTACAGGTTCATCTGCATGGTCAGGAAGCCGAGTACGGCGATCCAGGTCGCCACCGGACGCTTGACGCTCGGCGTGGCGCGGGCGTGCAGGTAACCGGCGTAGACCACCCAGGAGATGAAGGCCCAGATCTCCTTCGGGTCCCAGCCCCAGTACCGGCCCCAGGCCGCCTCGGCCCAGACCGCGCCGGCCATCACCGCGAAGGTGAAGATCGGGAACGCGAAGGCGTGCAGCCGGAAGGTCAGCCGTTCCAGGCTGGCCGCGGCCGGCACCCGGGCACCGAGGGTGTACGGGAAACTCCGCTTGCCCTGGTCGTACCCGTTCCGGATCAGGTACATCACCGCCGGTACGGCACCCAGCAGCAGGATGCCGGACGAGGTCGAGATCGTCGCCACGTGCACGACGAACCAGTACGAGTCCAGGGCCGGCACCAGTGGCACGATCGGCACGTACAGCACCAGCCCGGCGACGGCCAGCAGCAGCACCATCGCCAGCGCGACGAAGAGTCCGAGGTGCCGGAGTGCGGGACGCCGGTACAGCAGCCACAGCCAGCCGACCACCCCGACGAGGGTGGTCGTGAGCAGGTACTCGTACATGTTGCCCCACGGCATGCGGTCGGCAGCCACGCCACGGGTGACCACCACGCCGAGATGCACGAGGGCCGCGATCACGGTCAACGCCGCCGCGATCCGCCCGGCCAGCAGCGCCCGCGTCGACTTCGGCCCGTCGACGTCGTACGTCGGCCCGTCAGCGCCAGGCGTCGACCCGCCGGCCGGCGTCACCACGTCGGTGGCGTCCAGCCCGGTCCCGACGACCGGTTCGGAACCGCCGCCCGCACCGGACCCGACCAGCACCAACTCGCGCTCCGGCCGGACCGCCGCCCGGCCGACCACGCTCCGGGTGCCGAAGGCGTACTCGGCGGCGTGGCCGATCATCGCGAGCAGGTACCCCAGGATCGCGACCACCAGGAGTTGGTCGGACAGCGCGGCCATCAGTCGGTCCCCTTCCCCGTCGCCGCATCGGGTCGCGCCCCGCCGGGACGCGTCGCGGCGACGAGTTTGTCGAACTCGTCGGAGAATCCCGAGTATTCGGCGCGCGGTAGCCCGCCCACCTCCACCAAACTACTACGATCTGTCGTTGACTTCCCGGCCGGTGCCGGAACAAGCCGGAACCAGACCCGGCGCCGCCGGCCGAACAGGGACAGCATCAGGCCGACGAGCAGCAGCCCGGAGCTGATCAGCACGATCCGCTCGCCGGGGTCGGACCGGACCGAGAGGGTGATGTACGGCCGGGTGCCGAGGAACTCGACCGTCGTACCGTCGTCGAGCGTCCACTTCTCGCCGAGCCGCAACAGCTTGCCATCGCCGAGCCGGGTGAGCTTCCCGTTGTCGACCTGACGCTGGTCGAGCCGGTAGATCGAGCCCGGGATCCCGGCGTCCATCCCGAGGTTCCCCCGGTACGCGAACAGCATCACCGCCGGAGACCGCTCGGCCGGGTACACCGACCGGGCATAGGGTGGCGCGTCCGGAGCGGTCGGAAAGTAGAGGCCCTCGAAGGCGACCTGTAGGTCGGGGCTGCGCGCACCGGTCGCCGGATCGAGGTTGACGTCCGGGAAGGCCGCCACTCCCTCGCTGGTCAGGTTGCCGTCGAGGGTGAGGAACGCCTCGTCACTGAGCTGCGCCTTACCCGACCGGTCGGTGTAGCGCAGGATCGGCGCGTAGCCGTGCCCGAGCAGGTAGACGCTGAGGCCGTCCAGCCGCAGCGGGTCGTTGACCGAGAAGTTCGCCCGGTACGGCGCCCGGTCGCCCTCCTCCACCGTCGCCTCGGCCCGGAACGACGCCGGCTGCCCGGTCGGCAGGAACCGGGCCTTGAAGTCGGTCAACTCCAGGCAGAACGGCGGCAGGTCGCTTCCGTCGATCCGGTGCCCGAGCCGGGACTCGCTGTACTGCTGGAGGCTGTTGCAGAACGCGTTCTCCTCGCCGGCGACGAGCAGCCGGTTGCCGTGCCAGCCGTACCAGGAGCCGAGCCCGATGCCGACCAGCACGCCGATCAGCGAGAAGTGGAACAGCAGGTTCCCGGTCTCCTTGAGAAGGCCCTTCTCGGCCGACACGGCGTTGTCGCGCACCGCCACCCGCCAGCGCCGCTTGCGGAGCATCGCCACGACCGCCGTCAGGTCGTCCCCGTCGTAGTCGAGTACGACGTGCTTCGGCAGCCGGTCCAGCCGCTTCGGCGCCGCCGGAGGTGCGGTGCGCAGCGCGCGTACGTGGTCGCGCAGCCGGGGCACGATGCAGCCGACCAGCGAGGTGAACAGGAGTACGTAGATCGCCGAGAACCACGGCGAGGCGTACACGTCGAAGCCGCCGATCCGGTCCAGCACCGGGAACAGGTCGGGATGTTCGGCCTGGAAGGCGTTGACGTTCTCGATGTTGATGTTGCGCTGCGGCAGCAGCGATCCCGGAATCGCGGCGACGGCGAGCAGGAAGAGCAGGATCAGCGCGGTACGCATGCTGGTGAGCTGCCGCCACGAGTTACGGAGCAGCGCCAGCGGTGCGGGAATACGGCGTACCCGTGGCGGGGCCGACGCGGGCTCCGTCGGCTTCTCGACCGGGGTGGTCTCGGTCTGCCCGTCCACGGCCGGCATCAGATGCCCACCTCGCCGGCTCCGAACGTGCTCTGCAACCAGATGACGAGGTCCTGCCAGCCGCCGGTGACCAGGGCCAGTCCGATGACGATGAGAAGTGCGCCACCGACCCGGGTCACCCAACGGCTGTTGCGGCGGATCGCCCGGAACAGCCCGAGCAGCCGGTGGAAGCCGAGCCCGAAGACGATGAACGGCAACCCCAGCCCGAGGCAGTACGCGACGGCCAGTACGGCGGCCCGATCGGCCTGTCCGCTGGCCGTACCCATTCCGACGACGGCGCTGAGGGTCGGGCCGACGCAGGGAATCCAGGAGAGTGCGAAGACCGCGCCGAAGACCGGCGCGCCGAGCAGCCCGGCCGCCGGCAGCCGCTGGATCCGGACCTCGCGCTGCATGCCGGGGATCCAGCCGAGGTAGGAGAGGCCGAACACGATGATCACGATGCCGATCGCGATCTCCAACGGCCGCTTCTGCGCGAACAGCGCCTGGCCGACGGCGGTGACCAGGACGGCGGTCAGGGTGAAGACGACGGTGAAGCCGGCGATGAAGAGCAGCGTGCCGGCGAGCACCCGGCCGCGTACCGCCCCCGCCGTCCGGGTCGGCCGGGTGGCCACCGCCACCCCGCCACCGACGCCCGCCGACACGGCGCTACCTGCGCCCGCTGGTGCGGGGCCACCTGCGACCGTCGGCGCGGCACTTTCGGGAGCCAGTCCGCCGGGACCGTCGCCCGCCCGCCCCGGTTCCGGGTCGGCCCGGCGCTGCTCCTGATCGGCCCGGCGCTGCTCCAGGTCGCTGCCGGCCAGCCCGGTGACGTACGACAGGTAGCCGGGCACAAGTGGCAGCACGCACGGGGACAGGAAACTCACCAGGCCGGCGAGCGCCGCCGCGCCGATGGCCAGCCAGAGCGGCCCGCTCTCGGCGAGGTCGGCGAAGGTCTGGCCCATCAGTTCGGCCCGCCGCCCGGGGCGGCCTGTTCCGCCGCCACCCGGGTGAGGATCGGCTCCAGCGTCTCCCGGGTGACCGCGGTCCTGATCACCACCGCGATCCGGCCCTCCCGGTCCAGTACGACGGTGGCCGGGATGGAGTTCGGCGGAATGTCGAAGGCGAGCGCCAACCGGCTCGGCGGGTCGAAGAGGCTCGGGTACGTCACCTTGAAGGCTTCCTCGAACGCCCTGGCCTTGTCCCGCCCGTCCTGGATGTTGATGCCGATGAAGCGGACGCCACGCTCCCGGGTCGCCTGGTAGGTCGCCTCCAGGTCGTCGGCCTCGGCCCGGCACGGCGCACACCAGGAGCCCCAGAAGTTGATCACCGCGACCTGGCCACGATCCTGCGCCAGGTCGTAGTTCCCGCCGGAGAGCAGTTCACCGGTGACCTTCGGCGCCTGCGGGCGATGCTCCGGGGCGCACTCGATCACGCCGCCCTTCGTCGTGCAGTCGTCCTTCCAGTCGTCCTCGCCCGAGCAGCCGACCAGGGCCAGGGCCAGGGCCGCGGCGACCGCGAGCAGGGCACCGAGCCGGGCTCGTCGGGGACGCCTCATCTCATGCCCCCTTGGCCGTCCGGGCGGTCGGCGACATGGCGACCAGGTGCGCCGCCGGCTCGGTGTAGCCGATCCCGACGATCTTGGCACCGTCGAAGTGGAACGAGGTCAGGCTGGCCAGGCCGCACTGCCGCTTACGCGGGTCGTGCCAGAGCCGCTTGTGTTCGACGTACCGCCGGAGGGTCCAGATCGGAAGCTGGTGCGAGACACAGATCGCCTCCCGCCCCTCGGCCGCCACCCGGGCCGCGTGCACCGCCGCGAACATCCGCTCGGCGATCGCCGTGTACGCCTCACCCCAGGACGGGGTGACCGGATCGCGCAGCACCCACCAGTTGCGGGGATCCCGGAACGAGCCGTCGCCGGGCGACACCCGCTTGCCCTCGAACCAGTTGGCGCTCTCGATCAGCCGCTCGTCGACCCCGACCGGCAGCCCGAACTGCGCGGCGATCGGATCCGCCGTCTGCTGGGCCCGCTCCAGTGGGCTGGCCACCACGTGCACGATGTTCCGGTCGGCGAGCGCCTGCGCCGCCGCCTTCGCCATCTGCACGCCCAGCTCGGAGAGCCGGTAGCCGGGCAGCCGGCCGTAGAGAATCTTCTCCGGGTTGTACACCTCACCGTGCCGCAGCACGTGCACGACCGTCGTGCTCATGACCGCGCTCCGCTTCGCTTCGCGCCGCCCTGAGCATCCACACTGAGCTGCCCGGTTCGCTCGCTCACCACCAACTACCCCCCGTGACCGGCCGCCGCCGCAGCCTCGGCCGCTACCGGCAGCGCCGCCGCGATCTGCTCCAAGGCGGCGTCGTCCAACGCCGTCGACACGAACCACGACTCGAAGGCGCTCGGCGGCAGGTACACCCCGCTGGCCAGCATCGCGTGGAAGAACGCCCGGAACGCCGCCACGTCCTGGCCCCGCGCGGTGTCGAAGTCGACCACCTCCGCGTCGGTGAAGAAGACCGAGAACATGTTTCCCGCGTACGACAACCGGTGCGGCACCCCGGCGGCGGTCAGCGCGTCGCCGGCGAGCTTGCCCAGCGTGGCGGCGGTCTCGTCGAGTTGCCGGTACACCGCCGCGTCGGCCAGCCGAAGCGTGGCCAGGCCGGCGGCACAGGCGAGCGGGTTACCGGAGAGCGTGCCGGCCTGGTAGACCGGCCCGGCCGGCGCGAGCCGACCCATGATCTCGGTACGTCCGCCGAACGCCGCCGCGGGCAGCCCGCCGCCCATCACCTTGCCGAAGGTGAAGAGGTCGGCGTCGACGGGTTCGAGTCCGGCCCAGCCCCCGGCGGAGACCCGGAAGCCGGTCATCACCTCGTCGACGATCAACAGTGCGCCGTGCGCGTGCGCGATCCTGGCCAGCGCCGCGTTGAAACCCTCCCGGGGCGCCACCACACCCATGTTCCCCGGGGCGGCCTCGGTGATGATCGCGGCGATCTCGGCGCCCTGGGCGGCGAACACCGCCTCGACGGCGGCCACGTCGTTGTACGGCAGCACGATGGTCTCGCTCGCCGCCGCACCGGTGACCCCGGGCGAGTCCGGCAGACCGAGCGTCGCCACGCCCGAGCCGGCGGCGGCGAGCAGGGCGTCGACGTGCCCGTGGTAGCAGCCGGCGAACTTCACGATCCTGCTGCGGCCGGTGTAGCCCCGGGCCAGCCGGATGGCCGACATGGTCGCCTCGGTGCCCGAGTTGACCAGCCGTACCTGCTCGACGGAGGTCCGGGCGACGATCTCGGCGGCCAGCTCGACCTCGCCCTCGGTCGGGGTGCCGAAGCTGGTGCCCCGGGCGGCGGCGTCCTGCACCGCCGCGACCACGCCGGGATGGGCGTGCCCGAGGATCAGCGGACCCCACGAGCAGACCAGGTCGACGTAGCGCCGGTCGTCCGCGTCGAAGAGCCACGGGCCCGAGCCACGGGCCATGAACCGGGGAGTGCCGCCGACGGCCAGGAAGGCACGCACGGGAGAATTCACCCCGCCCGGCACGATGGCGCGGGCGCGGTCGAACAGGGCCTGGGAGGCCGGTGCGTCGGCCGGATAGCGGCCGGGCCCGGCAGGATACGTCTCGCTCACGGTGCCGCCATTCTGTCAGCGCCACCTGCCCCCCCGGCACCCACCCCTCGCAGCGTCGCCCACGTCACCCTCCCAGATGCAAGGAAGGGCCCCCGCATATCGCTTTCTGTAGAAGAAGGGCCCCTTCCTAACCGGCGGGGCGGGCGGTCATCGACCCGGCGGGGCGGCGGCCATCAACAGGCCGGTTCGGTTGGATCGCGATAGGCTGATCGGGTGAACCGGGCCGAGCTGACAATCGGTGTGCAGCGGACGTCCGACGAGGCGATTCTGCGCCTCGCGGGCGAAATCGACATGCTCACCGCCGCCAGGCTGTCCAGTGTCGTCAACGAGGTACTCGCTGACGCGCCGTCCCGGATCGTGCTCGATCTGAGCGATGTCACGTTTTGTGACTCCCAGGGGCTCGGCACCCTGGTGGTACTCAGCCGCAAGGCCAGCCACGCGCAGAGCCTGCTGGTCCTGACCAACGTCGGCGACTTCCTGCTCAGGGTGCTGGACATCACCGGGCTCCGCTCGGCACTGATGATCCGTAACGAGCAGTCGACCGGCTGACGACCCACCGCCACCGCCCACGACACCCACCGCCCGGCCGTCGGCCAGTCTGCGGCCGTCGGCCCGGTACGCGCGGCCGGTCAGGCCACGGCACCCCAGCGGGCCTGCTCCAGCAACTCGACCGCGCGGTCCCGGCCGTCCGGGTCGTCCGAGCGCAGCATCGCGACGGCGTCGTCCACCGCCTCGGTCATCGTCCGCCACTGGGTGTCCCGCTCCCGTACCAGCTCGGACTGTGCGGCGAGTTGCCGGGTTTTCACCCACAGTTCGACGAAGACCGAGACCTTGGCCCGGAGCACCCACGGGTCGAACGGTTTGGTCAGGTAGTCGACCGCGCCGACCGCGTACCCCCGCAACGCGAGCTGGGCGTCCCGGTCCGCGGCGGTCAGGAAGATGATCGGGACGTGCCGGGTACGTTCCCGTCGCTTGATGTGGCTCGCGGTCTCGAAGCCGTCCATCTCCGGCATCTGGGCGTCCAGCAGGATGACCGCGAAGTCGTCCACCAGGAGCTGCTTGAGCGCGGCCTCCCCGCTCTCCACGGCGACCGACTGCACCGGCAGTCCCTGCAGGATCGCCTCGAGCGCCATCAGGTTCTCCCGCCGGTCGTCGACCAGCAGGGCTTTGGCCAGCTCACTCACTGGTAGTCCCCTCGCGGCCGGCGGTCACCCGTCGACCTCTCGTCCGTCCCCGATCACCCAGGACGCCATCAGTTCGATCAACTCGTCCAGGTCCACCGGCTTGGTGATGTAGTCGCTCGCCCCGGCCCCGAGCGCGGACTCGCGGTCTCCCGGCATCGCCTTGGCGGTCAGGAACACCACCGGCAGGTCGGTGAAGCGGTGGTTGCGGCGGATCGCCCGGGTCGTCTCGTACCCGTCCTGGTCCGGCATCATCGCGTCCATCAGCACGATGTCCACCTCCGGGTGCTCCGCGAGCAGCCGTACGCCGTCCACTCCGTTGTCCGAGTAGAGCACGGTCATGCCATGCAGTTCCAACGCGCTGGTCAACGCGAAGACGTTCCGGACGTCGTCGTCGATGATCAGCACGGTGGCCCCGTCGAGCTGCCGGGCGGCCGGGGTCGGCGGGTGGTCCGGCTCGCTCGAAGTCCGCAACATGGTGGCCAGCCCGCCCCGGCTCGACGGCAGTGGCGGCACCGGCACCGGGGCGACCACCGCGTCCGGAGCCAGCACGTCCGGTACGAAGAGGGTGAACGTCGAGCCCTGTCCCGGCGCCGATGACACGGTGATGGTGCCGCCGATGAGGCGGGCCAGGTCCCGGCTGATCGACAGCCCGAGCCCGGTGCCGCCGTACCGCCGACTGGTGGTGCCGTCGGCCTGCTGGAACGCCTCGAAGATCAGCCCGAGTTTGTCGTCGGAGATGCCGATCCCGGTGTCGATGACGGTGAACGCCACCACCTGGTGCGCGGTGGCCAGCGCCGGTACGTCGAAGAACGCGCCCTCCGGTGCCGGCCCGATCCGCAGCGTCACCGCACCGTTGTCGGTGAACTTGACGGCGTTGGAGAGCAGGTTGCGGAGAATCTGCTGTAGCCGCTGGGCATCGGTGACCAGCGTCGACGACAGTTCCTTGGAGACCCGTACCTGGAAGTCCAGTCCCTGCTCCTCGGCCTGCGGCGCGAAGGCCTGCTCGACGTAGCTGCGGATCTCGGAGAACCGCACCTCGGTCGGCTCGACGTCCATCCGGCCCGCCTCGATCTTCGACAGGTCGAGGATGTCGTCGATCAGGGAGAGCAGGTCGGAGCCGGCACTGTGGATCGTGCGGGCGAACTCGATCTGCTTCTCGGTCAGGTTGTCCTCGGAGTTGTCGGCCAGCAACCGGGCCAGCAGCAGCAGCGAGTTCAGCGGCGTACGCAGCTCGTGGCTCATGTTGGCCAGGAACTCCGACTTGTACGCCGACGCCCGGGCCAACTGCTGCGCCTTGTCCTCCAGACCGATCCGGGCCAGTTCGATCTCCCGGTTCTTGGTCTCGATGTTGCCCTTCTGCTCCGACAGCAGCTGCGCCTTGTCCTCCAGCTCGGCGTTGGTCCGCTGTAGCTCGGCGGACTGTTCCTGGAGCTCGTGGGCGAGCCGCTGGGACTGGGACAGGAGTTCCTCGGTACGCCGGTTGGCCTGGATGGTGTTCACCGCGATGCCGGTGGTGAGCACCAGCCGCTCCAGGAACGACAGGTGGAGGTCGAGGAAGGGCGACACGCTGGCGAACTCGATGACGCCGAGCAGCTCGCCCTCGAACAGGACGGGGAGCACCACCAGGTCGGCCGGGGGCGTGGCGGCGAGTCCGGACCGGACGGTCAGGCTGCCGTTCGGCGGTGCCCCGACCCGGATCGTGCGCCGGGAGAGCGCGGCCTGCCCGACCAGCCCCTCGCCGGGGCCGAACGTGACGTCGTGGTGCTTGGCGACGTAGCCGTACGACGCGGTCAGCCGCAGCCGCATCACCGCCTCGTCGTTGTCGGCGAGGAAGAAGGCGCCGAGCTGGCCGTCGACCAGCGGGGTCACCTCGGTCATGATCATCCGGCAGACCTCGCCGAGGTCGCGCTGCCCCTGCAACAGGCCACCGATCCGGGCCAGGTTGGAGTCGAGCCAGCCCTGCTCCGCGTTCTTCTTGGTGGTCTCGCGGAGCGTGACGATCATCTGGTTGATGTTGTCCTTCAGCTCGGCGACCTCGCCCTGGGCCTGCACGGTGATCCGCTGGGTCAGGTCGCCGGTGGTGACCGCCGTGGAGACCTGGGCGATCGCCCGGAGCTGGGTGGTGAGCGTGGAGGCGAGCTGGTTCACGTTTTCGGTCAGGTCCCGCCAGGTGCCGGAGACGCCCTTCACCTGTGCCTGGCCGCCGAGCTTCCCCTCGATGCCGACCTCCCGGCCGACCCGGGTCACCTCGTCGGCGAACGACGAGAGCTGGTCGACCATCGTGTTGACGGTGCCCTTCAGCTCCAGGATCTCGCCCTGCGCGTCGACGGTGACCTTCTGCGACAGGTCGCCCTTCGCCACCGCCGTCGTCACCGAGGCGATGTTCCGGACCTGCGCGGTCAGGTTCGATCCCATCGAGTTCACGTTGTCGGTCAGGTCGCGCCAGGTACCCGAGACACCCTTCACCTCGGCCTGACCGCCGAGCTTGCCCTCGGTACCCACCTCACGGGCCACCCGGGTCACCTCGTCGGCGAACGACGAGAGCTGGTCGACCATCGTGTTCACCGTCGACTTCAACTCCAGGATCTCGCCCCGGGCGTCGACCGTGATCTTCTGACTCAGGTCACCCTTGGCCACGGCGGTGGAGACCTGGGCGATGTTCCGGACCTGTGCGGTCAGGTTCGACGCCATCGAGTTCACGTTGTCGGTCAGGTCGCGCCAGGTGCCGGCGACGCCGCGTACCTGGGCCTGACCGCCGAGCTTGCCCTCGGTACCCACCTCACGGGCCACCCGGGTCACCTCGTCGGCGAACGACGACAACTGGTCCACCATCGTGTTCACCGTCGACTTCAACTCCAGGATCTCACCCCGGGCATCAACGGTGATCTTCTGCGAGAGGTCGCCCTTCGCCACCGCCGTCGTCACCGAGGCGATGTTCCGGACCTGCGAGGTGAGGTTCGACGCCATCGAGTTCACGTTGTCGGTCAGGTCGCGCCAGGTACCCGAGACACCCTTCACCTCGGCCTGACCGCCGAGCTTGCCCTCGGTGCCCACCTCGCGGGCCACCCGGGTCACCTCGTCGGCGAACGACGACAGCTGATCCACCATCGTGTTCACCGTCGACTTCAACTCCAGGATCTCGCCCCGGGCGTCGACCGTGATCTTCTGACTCAGGTCACCCTTGGCGACGGCGGTGGAGACCTGGGAGATGTTCCGGACCTGCGAGGTGAGGTTGCCGGCGAGCTGGTTGACGTTCTCGGTCAGCGCCCGCCAGGTGCCGGAGACCCCGCGTACCTGGGCCTGGCCGCCGAGCTTGCCCTCGATGCCGACCTCACGGGCCACCCGGGTCACCTCGTCGGCGAACGACGAGAGCTGGTCCACCATCGTGTTCACGGTGTCCTTCAGCTCCAGGATCTCGCCCTGGGCGGCCACCGTGATCTTCTGGCTCAGGTCACCCCGGGCCACCGCCGTGGAGACCTGGGCGATGTTCCGGACCTGCGCGGTCAGGTTCGACGCCATCGAGTTGACGCTGTCGGTCAGGTCCTTCCAGGTGCCGGCGACATTGGGTACGTCGGCCTGGCCGCCCAACTTGCCCTCGGTGCCGACCTCCCGGGCCACCCGGGTCACCTGCTCGGCGAAGAGCCGCAGGGTGTCGGTCAGCCCGTTGATCGTGTGCGCCAGTTCGGCGACCTCGCCCTTGGCCGAGACGGTGATCTTCTGGCTCAGGTCACCCCGGGCCATCGCCGTGGTCACCTGGGAGATGGACCGCACCTGGTACGTCAGGTTCGACGCCATCGTGTTCACCGAGTCGGTGAGGTCCTTCCAGGTGCCGGCCACGCCCCGGACGTCGGCCTGCCCGCCCAGCTCACCTTCGGTGCCCACCTCGCGGGCCACCCGGGTGACCTCCTTGGAGAACGAGGAGAGCTGGTCCACCATCGTGTTGACGGTGCGACCGATCCGCAGGTACTCCCCGCGCAGCGGCCGGCCGTCGATCTCCAACGCCATGTGCTGGGAGAGATCGCCGTCGGCGACCGCCACGATGACCCGGGCGATCTCGGTGGTCGGTCGGCCCAGGTCGTCGATGAGCGAGTTGATCGCCCGCTGTCCCTCGACCCAGGCGCCGTCCAGCCCCTCCTCGTCCAGCCGCTCGGTGAGCCGGCCGTCCCGTCCGACGATCCGGCTGATCCGCCGGAGGTCGAGATGCTGCCGTTCCTGTACCGACACCACCTCGTTGAAGGCGTCGGCGACCTCGCCGGCAGCACCGGCCCGGCGCGGAAGTCGTACCTTGAAGTCGCCACGACGGACCCGCCGCAACGCTTCGGCGAGTTCGCCGAGCAGCACCGCGTCCTCGGCCGTCGACCGTTCCTCGGCAGAGATCTGTTTCGCCGTGGTCATCGTTCCTCGCTCAGGTTCGAAGGAGGTGGGTCATTACTCGCGAGCCCGCGCCCATCAGGTGGCCGTGGATGCGTCCCGGCACGCCTCGGCGGTGCCGCTCCGGCGCGACCACACCCATCATTGTGCCTGTCGTCTGGGAAATGCCACCCTGTGCCGCGCGCCGGAGGTCAATGTACGAGCGGATGATCAGTTGGGGAATAAAGCCGGCAGAACGGTCAAGTAGGGCGGGGTCCAGCGTAGCGCGGGCCGGACCCGGCCGACGTGGCGCCCGAGCGGGGCGCTGAGCTGCGCCGCCCGGATAGGGTGGCCTGGATCTCGGATCGTGGAGGATGCGAAGCGTGCCAGCGGAGGCGGGCGGTACGGGGACCGGCGGCGCGGACGACCAGCTGCGCCGGGTCCGGCTGCCTGCCGACCGGCGTACGCCGGCGGCGGCGCGCGCCCTGGTCCGGTCGGTGCTCGCCGAGGCCGGGCTGGAGGAGCTGCTCAACGAGGCCCTGCTGCTGACCACCGAACTCTCCACCAACGCGGTGGAGCACGCCCGGACCGAGTTGGACATCGAGGTCGTGGCGGACGAGCTGGGACTCACCGTCACCGTCTCCGACTTCGCCGCCGGACCGATCGACGACGTGACAGCACGGCCGAAAAACGACCTAACGGATATTTCGCAGGTATCGGAGCGGGGTCGAGGCCTGCTCCTCGTCGACCACTTCGCCAGTCGCTGGGGCACCACCCACCAGGCCACCGGCAAGGGCGTCTGGTTCCGGCTGGACCGCAAGGACGCCTCCATGCCGGCGGGCCGCCAGCCCGATACGCCGTACCGGGTCGCCACCGGCACCGGCAGTGGCCAGCCCGGCCCGTCCGCACCGAGCGCCGGGGCGATGAGCGCGCTGATGCAGACCGCCCCCGACCCGTACGCGGACGATCCGCTGCCCACCTTCGCCGCCGACCTGCTGGTCCGGGTCGGTGACATGCTCGGGGCGGCCGGCGGGGCGGTACGACTGGACCGGGGCGACGGCGCCGGCTGGCAACTGCTGGCCCGGTACGGCCGACAGCCCCGCCCCGGCGACGAACTGCTCCGGGTGCCGTTGACGGTGCACCGCCCGTACGCCGGGGAGCTGGAACTCGACGCCGCGCCCTCGGGCTACGCGCGACCCCTCGCCGCCCTGGTGGCGGAGCGGCTCTCCCTGCACCTGGAGAACGACCGGCTGCGCCGGACCGACGTACGCCGGCAGACCTGGCTCACCTTTCTCGCCGAGGCGAGTGAACTGCTCGCCCAGTCGCTCGACGTCGAACTGACCATGGCGCTGATCCCCCAGCTCGTGGTTCCCCGGCTCGGCCAGTGGTGTGCCGTGCACACCGCCGACGAGTGGGGCCGGCTGCGGCTGGCGGCGGCGACCCACGCCGACGAGGCGGTGCTGCCGCAACTGCACAAGATGCTCAAGGAGGACGGCCCCGAGTCGGTGCAGGCGCGGTTGCGTGAGGCGTCCCGCAGCCAGGGGCAGGTGCCGATCGGGCCGCCGATGGACGGCTTCGCCATTCCGCTGGTCGCCCGGGGCCAGCGCCTCGGCACCCTGGCGGTCGGCCGGCACCAGCGGCACCGGCACGACCCCGACGAGGTCGCGGTGCTGGAGGACGTGGCCCGGCGGGCCGCGCTGGCGATCGAGAACGCCCGGATCCACGACGAGCGGCGCAAGGTCGCCCAGACCCTGCAACAGTCGCTGCTGCCACCGGTCCTGCCGGTCGTGGACGGCATCGGCTTCGCCGCCGAGTACGTACCGGCCGGGGACGCCGCCGACGTCGGCGGCGACTTCTACGACGTGGTGCCGTTGCCCGACGACCGGTGGATGGTGGTCGTCGGTGACGTCTCCGGCAAGGGCGTCCAGGCGGCTGCGGTGACCGGCCTGGTCAGGGACGTGATCCGGGTACTGGTCGGCGACGGCCGCCCGCTGCCGGACGTGCTGACCCGACTCAACGAGACGCTGGTCGAGCGGGGTGGCGGCCGGTACTGCACGCTCGCGCTGGCGGCCGTGGACCGGGAGCCGGGCGGCCGGCTCGCCGTCTCGCTCTATCTGGCCGGCCACGACCGGCCGGTCCTGGTCCGGGGCGACGGGCCGGCGTCGTTCGTCGGCACCGGCGGTACGGCGCTCGGCCTGCTCGACTCGATCGCCTCGCCGGTCGCCGAGGTGCACCTCGATCCCGGGGACGCGTTGGTGTTCTACACCGACGGGGTGACCGAGCGACGTCGCGGCCGGGAACTCTTCGGTGTCGAGCGGCTCCGGGACGCGGCGGCCCCGCTCGCCGGCTACTCGGCCGACGTGATGGCCGCCCGACTGCGCAACACGGCGATCAACTTCTCCGTCGAGTCGCCCCGGGACGACATCGCCATCCTGGTACTGCGCAACGACGCGCTCGGCTGACGCTGCCCCCTTCGACCGACGGCCACCCCTCCCGATCAGCCGGGCGGCCGGCGGCTCATCGGCGAAGGAAACCTTCACGCCGGACCGCTATACAAGTCAAGCATTTACATGTATAGATCAATTGGCTACCATCATCGTTACTGCGTACGCAATGAACCGATCATTCCTTGCCCTGCTCTGGGAAGGTTGGGATCTTGCGATCAATCCGGTTCCTCGTCGGCCTGACGGCCGCCCTCTGCACCACCCTCGCGGCGACGCTCCTGGTAGCGACGCCGGCCCAGGCCGCTCCGGTGTTCAAGGCACCATTCCCCTGTGGACAGCGGTGGACCTACAGCCATCACAGCGCCGAGGTTCGACTGGCGCTGGACTTCGTACGCTCCGACGGCGGCGGCACCGCCGGCACTCCGGTGCTCGCCTCCGCCCCCGGCACCGCCCGGCGCTACTACCAGGCCGGCGGGGCCGGCAACTACATCGTGATCACCCATGGTGGCGGCTGGACGACGTACTACTTCCATCTCGCCGCGTTCTCGGTGGCGGACGGCGCCACGGTCGGCCAGGGCCAGCAGATCGGCACCACCGGCAGCACCGGCAACTCCACCGGTGCACACATCCACTACGAACAGTTGTTCAACGGGGCCGGGCAGACCATCGTGATCAACGGGGCCTCCCTCGCACCGTATCCGGGGTCGTACAACCAGCGGCACCTGACCAGTGACAACGGGTGTGGCGGCGGTACCGCCTTCTGGACCTGGGGAACCGGCGTACGGGTCCGGACCGACGCCCGGATCGCGGCCCCGACCGTGACCACCCTGGCCGGGCCGACCCTGGTGCACGTGCTCTGCCAGAAGCAGGGCGACACCGTGACCGCCGACGGCTACACCAACAACTGGTGGTCCCGACTGCGGGACCAGAACGGCTTCATGACGAACATCTACATCGACCATCCCGCCTCCCAGTTACCCGGGGTGCCCAACTGTTGACCGGCTCCGGCCCGATCGGGACGCCGATCGGGCCGGGACCCGGCCCGTACCGGTCGCCGTGTCGGCATGCGGCCGGTCAGATTCCGCCCGGATAACGCCCGGGGGCCAGTCGGCCGGCCGGATCGAACCGCTCCTTCACCTCGCGCAGCAGCGGCAGATCCGGCAGGTCGCCCCAGAGGTCGACCGCCTCCCGGACCGCGTGCGGCGCGGCGACCACCACGCACCGACCGGCCCGGGCCAGCAACACCGCCCGTACACCGTCCAGGATCGTCGCGACCCGTTCCGGTCGCGTCGCGGCCGGAAGTGCCGCGTGTACGACGCCGAGCCCGGCCGAGCCCCGCACCGGGATCGGCGTACCGGCGGCATCACGTAACGCGTAGACGGCGGCGTGCAGGTCACCGATCGGCACCTCGATCCGCAGCGCCACCTCGTCGGAGCGGAACGGGTATCGACGCCACCACTGCGGCGCGACACCGGCGCCCTCGGCGTCGCCGCCGAGCAGGCCGGTCAACCGGGTCACCCGCTCGGCCACCTCGGCCGGCCCACCCTCCAACAGCACGGTGAGGGTGCCCGAACCGCCCTCGCCGCGTCGACCGTGCCCACCCGAGCCGCCCCGGCCGCCGGACCGCCCCTGCGCACCGGAACGTCCCGACTCCCCAAGTCCGCCCGGTCGCCCCTGCTCGCCCGGTCCGCCCTGCTCGCCCGGCCCGCCCTGCTCACCCGCTCGCCCCTGCTCGGCCGGTCGGCCCGGGCCGGCGGGCCGGTCGGCGGTGCCGAACCAGCCACGATTTCCGGTACCGCCGCCACCACCAGCCGGAACGCCCGGCCCACCACCCCGATCGTCGGGTCGCCGGGCGGCCGGCAGATCCACCTCGATCGCCGTCGGACGCAGGTCGGCGGCGAGGATCCCGCGCACCAGGTCGTGCACCTCCAGCGGGGTCCAGACCGATCGGCTCACCCAGACCCGGCTCGCCGGGATCGGCTGCACCCGCAGGGTCGTCGAGACCAGCACGCCCAGCGCGCCCTGCGATCCGCAGAGCAGTTGGGTGACCTCCAGGCCGGTCGATCGGCCGCCGGGACCGGCCCGGGGCGGCACGTCCACGGTCGATCCGGCCCGCGTGAGCACGCCGGAGGCGTCGACGAAACTGACCCCGACGAGTTGGTCGCAGGCGGTGCCGTGCAGGTATCGCAGCGGACCGCTCTCGCCGGCCGCCACCACGCCGCCGATGGTCGCCCCGACCGAGGGGGCGTCGAGCGGCAGCCGAAGGCCGGCCCGTTCCAGGATGGCCTCGGCGGCGCGGACCGGCGTACCGGCGCCGATCTCGGCGACCAGGCCGTCGGCCGGGCGGTGCCACACCCCGGCCAGCCGCCCGGTGTCCAGCACGATGTCGACCTGTGACGGGGTCGCGCCCCAGTCGAGCTTGGTGCCGGCACCCCGGGCGACCACTGAGAGGTCGTACTCGGCGGCAAGCCGAACCACCTCGGTGGCCGCGGCCGGGGTGCCGGGCGCGGCCACCCAGCGGGCCATGGCTCCGGCCACGTCATCGGCCGCCCCCGCGGGCCGAGCGAACCGGGCGCCACAGATGCCCACGAGCCGCCGCGTGATGTCGGCGCTGCCGCGCCGCTGCATTCCCATGTCCCCCACCTTGGTCATCGTACACATGTACTAATTTTCGGCAACGGCCCGGTGCGGACCCGGCCGCCGTCCGGGCGGTAACGTGACCGGGTGAACACTGAGACGACCGCCGCGCCCGTCGCCAAGCGGGTGCCTGCCGAGCGCACCCACCACGGCGACACGGTGATCGACGATTACGCCTGGCTCGCCACGAAGGACGACCCGGAGACGATCGCCTACCTGACGGCGGAGAACTCCTTCACCGAGCAGAGCACAGCCCGGTTGGGCACGCTGCGGGAGACGCTGTTCAACGAGACGAAAGGGCGCACCAAGGAGACCGACCTCTCGGTGCCCACCCGGAAGAACGGCTACTGGTACTACACCCGCACGGTGGAAGGCCAGCAGTACGGCATCCACTGCCGGCGCGCGGCCCAGGACGGCGAGACGGATCCGCCGATGCCGGACGACGGCACCCCGATTCCCGGCGAGCAGATCCTGCTGGACGGCAACGCGCTGGCCGAAGGGCACGACTTCTTCTCCATGGGCGCCTTCGACATCAGCCCGGACGGCCGCTGGCTCGCCTACTCCACCGACTTCGACGGCGACGAACGCTTCACCCTGCGGGTCAAGGACCTCTCCACCGACGAGGTGCTCGACGACGAGGTGCCGGACACCTTCTACGGCAGCGCCTGGTCGGCCGACGGCTCCACGCTGTTCTACCTCACCGTCGACGAGAGCTGGCGGCCGTACCGGGTCTGGCGGCACGTGGTGGGCACCGCGGCCGACACCGACGAGATCGTCTACCAGGAGGACGACGAGCGGTTCTGGGTCGGTGTCGAACTGACCCGCTCGGAGAAGTTCATCCTCATCGACGCGCACAGCAAGGTGACCAGCGAGGTACGGGTCATCCCGGCCGCGAACCCGACCGGGGCGCCGGCCGTGATCGCACCACGGCGGCAGGGCGTCGACTACTCCGTCGAGCACCACGGGCACCGCTTCCTGATCCTGCACAACGACGGCGCGGAGGACTTCGCGCTCGCGTACACCTCGGCCGACGCCCCGGGCGACTGGGTGCCAATGATCGACCACGCCCCCGGGACCCGGCTGGAGGCCGTCGACGCGTTCGCCAACCACATCGTGGTGTCGCTGCGTACCGCCGGCCTGACCGGAATCCAGGTGCTGCCGGTCGGCAGCACGGAGGCGTACGACATCGACTTCCCGGAGCCGCTCTACAGCGTCGGACTGGACAGCAACCCGGAGTACCAGACCAACTCGATCCGACTGCACTACGCGTCCCTGATCACCCCGGACTCGATCTTCGACTACGACCTGGTGACCCGGACGATGGCGCTGCGCAAGCGCAAGCCGGTGCTCGGCGACTTCGACCCGGCCGGATACGAGCAGCACCGCGACTGGGCGCTGGCCGACGACGGAACCCGGGTGCCGATCTCCCTGGTCTGCCGGGCCGGTACGCCCCGGGACGGCTCGGCGCCCTGCGTGCTCTACGGCTACGGCTCGTACGAGGCCAGCATGGACCCGTGGTTCTCGATCCCCCGGCTCTCCCTGCTGGACCGGGGCGTCGTCTTCGCCGTCGTGCACATCCGCGGCGGTGGCGAGATGGGCCGCCGGTGGTACGAGACCGGCAAGATGCTGAGCAAGAAGAACACCTTCACCGACTTCGTGGCCGCCGCCCGGCACGTGGTGAAGGCCGGTTGGACGTCGACGGACCGGCTGGTCGCCCGGGGCGGCTCGGCCGGCGGGCTGCTGATGGGCGCGGTGGCGAACCTGGCGCCGGACGCCTTCGCCGGCATCGTCGCGCAGGTGCCGTTCGTCGACCCGCTCAACTCGATCCTCGACCCGTCGCTGCCGCTGACCGTCACCGAGTGGGAGGAGTGGGGCAACCCGCTGGCCGACCCGGAGGTGTACGCGTACATGAAGTCGTACTCGCCGTACGAGAACGTCGCCCCGGTCGACTACCCGGCGATCCTCGCCGTCACCAGCCTCAACGACACCCGGGTGCTCTACCACGAGCCGGCGAAGTGGATCGCCCGACTGCGCGCCACCGCACCCCAGGGGTCGTACCTGCTCAAGACGGAGATGGGTGCCGGACACGGCGGCCCGAGCGGACGCTACAACTCCTGGAAGGAGGAGGCGTTCGTCGCCGCCTGGATCCTGGACCGCTTCGGCATTGCGGTGTAAGGAAGGGCCCCTTCTTATCGTTTTCTGTAGAAGAAGGGGCCCTTCCTAACCATCACCCTCAGAGCAGGGCGCGCTCGCGGAGCAGGGCGAGCCGGGCCGGAGGCACGCACTCGGGCAGGTTGCGGTCGAGGTCCGCCAGCTCCCAGTCGACGGCGTACACGACGAAGTCGTCGGTGACGGAGAGGATGCCCGCCCACTCGTGGGCGTTCAGCTCGGTCGCGGCCGCGCAGAGCATCCGGCGTCCGACCTCGTTCACTCCACTCGTCTCCGCATCGGCATCGGTGTCCGTGTCCCCCACCTCGTCGGCGTCCCTGTCCGTCATCCCCTGGGAGTCGGCGTCGGCGTCGGCATCGGCGTCGGCATCGGAGTCGGCATCGGCGTCGGCGAGGGCCCGTTCCTGGCGGAGCAGCCGGGCGGTGTCCGCGTGCTCGGCGAGGTCGACCGATTCCGGGCCGTGCAGGTCGCAGGGATTCCAGAGTGGAGAGCTGTCCGGCTCGGACTGCTCGGCCAGCCACTCGCGCCGTTGGGTGTCGAGCCCGACGTGCACCGAAACCCCGATCGGGTCCTCCGCGAGATAGCCCAGCACGACGCAGTACGCGGGCTCGTCGATCGCCATCTCCCGGACCACGGCCGGCACCCGCCGGACCAACTCCCGGCGTACCGCCTCGACTGCATCGTCGAGCGTGAAGTCGGCCGGCGGCCGTTGGTACTTCAGCTCGACCAGCGGCCCGTCCGGAGCCGCCCAGGTGATCTCCAGCCGGGACAGGCCGGCTTCGTCGTACGCGGCGTCGATCGTCTGGTACGGCGCCAGCGGCGACAACCTGCCGTCCGGCCGACCGGCCCGCTTGCCGTGGTACGCCACGATCCGGGTGACCCGGTCTCCGGTGTACCCGTACTCCTCGTAGCCGCCGCCCCCGGTCGCGACCGTCGACGCGGAGTGGATCCGTCCCGCCTCGAACCGGTACTCGTGCAGGTAGATCGGCCCACCGCCGGCGTGGAAGTGCGCCTCCGTCACCGGCCCGGCACCGTCCAGCGGGTCGCGGAACGTCTCGTAGTACAGCTTTCCGTCGAGGAAACCGCTGTACTCCTCCACGACCACGGGATGGTCGTCGGGGTCGAACCCGATCCGGCAGTGGTCACGGTCCGGTGGGGGTCGCCGGGGCAGCCGACGCCCCGGGCGGGACGACTCCCGCTCGTACCAGAGTGGACGGAGGTCGTACGCCTCCGCACTGAACCACTCCCACCGGCGTACCCGGGCGTGCGCGGTTTCCCGGCGTTGGTCGTACTCCGTGCGGAGCCGCGCGAACCGCGCGTCGATGTCGGAAAGATCAGGCACGGACGCCTCCGGGACGGACATCTGCGGGATGCTACCGACCTGTCCCGACTTTTCATTTAGTTAACAACCTTGCAAGAAAGCGCTCTCTGGCGTAGAAACATTTACATGCGTACCCGCCGAGCCACCCTCGTCCTGGCCTTGCTCGCCGCGACGCTGGTGGTCACCCCACCCAGCCCGGCCAGCGCAGAGCCGGGCGCGCTCACCTGGAGCGACGAGTTCAACGCACCAGCCGGCACCGGACCCGATGGCAGCAAGTGGAAGCACGACATCGGCGGCGGTGGCTGGGGCAACAACGAGCAGCAGTACTACACCAACAGCACCAGCAACGCCGCCCACGACGGCAACGGCAACCTGGTGATCACTGCCCGCCGGGAGAATCCGGCCAACTACAACTGCCACTACGGCCGCTGTCAGTACACCTCGGCCCGGCTGCTCACCGCCGACCGCTTCACCCAGACGTACGGGCGGTTCGAGACCCGGATGAAGGTGCCGCGCGGCCAGGGCATCTGGCCGGCGTTCTGGATGCTCGGCGGCATGCCCTGGCCGGACATGGGCGAGATCGACATCATGGAGAACATCGGTCGTGAGCCGGGCAACCTCTACGGCACCCTGCACGGTCCGGGCTACTCCGGCGGCAGCGCGATCAGCTCCCGCTACACGCTCCCCGGCGGCCAGGCGTTCGCCGACGCCTTCCACACCTTCGCCGTGGACTGGGCCCCCGACTCGATCACCTGGTACGTCGACGGCATCCAGTACGCCCGCAAGACCCCGGCCGACCTCAACGGTGGCCGTTGGGTCTTCGACCACCCGTTCTTCATGATCATGAACATCGCGGTCGGCGGCTACTGGCCCGGCTACCCGGACGCCAGCACCACGTTCCCGCAGCAGATGGTGGTCGACTACGTACGGGTCTGGGGCTGGAACACCGGCGGCGGCAACCCCGGCACCGGCAACCAGCTCATCGGGAACGGCAACAAGTGCGTCGACGTACCGGGGGCGAACCCGGTCGACGGTACGCAGTTGCAGATCTGGGACTGCAACGGCACCGGCGCCCAGCAGTGGACCTTCACCGGCGGCACGGTCCGGGCGCTCGGCAAGTGCATGGACGTGGCGAACGGCTCCACCGCGAACGGCGCCAACATCCAGATAGTCGGCTGCAACGGCAATCCGGCCCAGCAGTTCGTCCTCAGTGCGGCCGGTGATCTGGTCAACCCGCAGGCGAACAAGTGCGTCGACGTACGGGACCAGAGCACGGCCAACGGCGCCAAGCTCCAACTCTGGGAGTGCACCGGCACCGCCAACCAGAAGTGGCGGCGCGGCTGAACCCACCTTGCGCTAGCGGCGGCACGCCGATCCGCCGCGACCCCGGCCCCGTACCGAGCCTCGGTGCGGGGCCGGGCGCTGCGTCGGCGTCGCCCTGGGCCTCCCGAGACACCACGATTCCCGATCCGCCGCCCAGGGAGCCGTACGGCAGTAGAGTTGGCCGTCGACCACCTCCGACCGGCATTTCACCTGCCTGGAGGCAGTCAGATGGACACCGACATGTTCGCGGACGCCCCGCCGAGCGAGCCACCGAGCCACCGGCTGATCGAGAACCTGATCGCCACCTACGCCGAGTTGGTGGACACCGGAGACTTCGTCGCACTCGCCAGCCTCTTCACCGACGCCAGTTTCACGCTGAACAGTGGCGAGAGGCTGGATGGCCGAGACGCGATCCAACGACTGGCCCACGACACGCTGGTCCTCTACGACGACGGGACGCCGCGTACGAAGCACGTCACGACCAACGTCATCGTCGAGGTCGACGAGGCGGCCGGAACGGCGGACTCCCGTTCGTACTTCACGGTGTTCCAGGCACTGACCGACTTTCCACTGCAAGCGGTGGCCTGCGGTCGTTACCGGGATCGTTTCGAGCGGCGGGACAGCGGGTGGCGCTTCGTGGAGCGGCAGGTCGTCACGGACTTCCTCGGTGACGTCAGCCGCCATCTGCGCAGCGCTTCCTGATCAGCGGACGGGCATCTCCCGGACGAACGCCTGCCACGCGGCAGGGGCGAAGCTCAGCACCGGACCGGCCGGGTCCTTGCTGTCCCGTACGCCGACCACCCCGCCCAGGTCGTCGGCAAACTCCACGCATTCGGCCTGCGCATTGCTTCGGGTCGACTTCTTCCAGCACGGCTCGGTGGTGGTCACAACTCGTTCCCCAGCTTCAGAATCAGGTCCCGGGACAGGTCGCGCGGCAGCGCAACTGCCCTGACAATCTCCCACGATCGCTGTAGGGCGGCAATCGCCGTTGGATCCGTAACAACCCGTCCCTGTAGGTGATCCTCCAGGAATGCAACGTCCGCGCTGCCGTCGAATGAGGCGATCACGAACGGGCCGGACTGCCCCAGCCACAGCCCGGCCGTTGCCGGAACGACATGGACGATCACCCGAGGACGTGTGCTGAGCTTGAGCAGGTGATCAAGCTGTTCGGCGAGCATCTTCGGGTCACCTACGCGGAGCGCCACCTCCCCGATCACGAAGGTGGTCAACGGTGGGTCCTCACGATCGAAGACCGCGCGTTGCCGCTCCAATCGCAGCGTGAGGCGCTTCTCCATCTCCTCCGTACCCTGCAACGCGGTCTCCAGAACAGCTCTCGCGTATGCCTCGGTCTGAAGCAGGCCCGGGATGAGGAGAGGGTTGCACGCGCGGAGCGCCACCGCGTCGCGCTCGTACTCCAGCCAGGGGCGGAGCCAGACGGGTGCGTCGTCGAAGGCGGTGACCTTGGCGAGTAGCCGGCTGTAGATCCCGCCGGTCTGGAAGCCCTCGTCGATCGCCGCGACGTAGTCCTCGGTCGGCGGACGGCCGCCGGTCTCGACCGCGCTCACGTGCGACCCGGAGTAGTTCGCGATCTTGCCGAACTCGTCCTGGTTCATCTTCCGAATGGCCCTGGCCGCCCGAAGCTCCGCGATCAAGAAATCTGCCAGCATGCCCACGACCTGCCCACGCTCCCTCCACGTCCTGAACGGCCTTACCCGGCCACACCCGACAACCCGGACGGTCGCCCACTGTCTCGCAATGTCTACCGAACGTAGGCACGTCCGTCCAGAGTGTTCGCAGCGGAACTGTTCGGTGACATGTGCGGCCCGGACGGAACCGCGCGGGGACCGCCCCGGAGACGCTTCCCCTTCCCGGGACGGTCCCCGCTTCCAGCCCTCGTTTCCAAAAGCCCAGCGGCAGGAGGCCGAGACGATGAGATGGCCACGACGTGCACCGCAGCCCGTACCGCTGGCGCCCCACCACCGCCGGAACTGGCGACGGCTCTGGCGCTACTGCCGCTGTGGACTCCGCTGGCGCTGCCCCGACTCGCCCGCCCCGACCAAGGCATCTCCATCCCCGCCGGTACCACCGTCGAAGCGGGTTCGGCCGACCAACACCAGATCGGCGGCATGGCGTCCACCCGTCGGTTCCTCCCCGGCCGATGACCCCGGTCAGCCCGCTCCCGCCCCGGCCACCCGCAACCGCAAAGCCCCCCGGTGAACATCAACGAGCCGGGTCGACCACACGTACCGTTGCGCCCGCTCTGGCTCTGTCGGTCCTGTACGGCCGCGTGGCCGTGTCCGACCGCGCGCAACCGCCTGCCGGTCGAGTACCACGCCGACCCGGTCGGGCTGCACCGCTACCTCGCCGCCATGCTCCAGGCCGCGATCGACGACCTGTACCGGCTCAGCCCGGACCCCGGACCCGATCCGGCGATCATGTACGCCCGCTTCCTCGCCTGGGTCAGGCCACGCCTGCTCATCACCCGGGCCCGCCTCAGGATCGACGCCAGCGGCAACTGGTGTCGACCTCGGGGCGGGCCACCCTCGGCCAAGCCACGGACAGGTGGGGAGATGCCAGGCGGGCCCGACTGAGCATCACCAGACAACGACCCCGCACCAGGCCGGGTGCGGGGTCGCTTGTGCGGAAGATCAGTGTTTCTCTCCTGGGGGGCCGATTCGTGAAGATCGGCGTCAACAGCCGCCGTCGCCGCCGCCTCCGCAGTCGCCTCCGCCACCGGCCGCACTGTTGCCGCCCGTGCCCAGGGCCCCGCCGTATTCGGAGTAGGCCAGCGACCCGGCGAGCAGCGCGGAGGCCGGGCCGTGAACGGGCTGAACCCAGCGCGTACTGCGGTGCCAGCGCATCGTGAGCACCCCACCGAGGCCGAATACGACCACAACCACAGGGATCAACCAGGCAATCAGTTCCACGACATCCACCTCCAGTCGTCAGTGTCACACACTGGGTAAACAACGATCGATGTATGTCGCCCTGTTGACTCAGCGTCAGGCCCGACGCCGCCAGGCCGGCCGTTCCCCGTTGGTGAACCAGCGCAGCAGCCACTCGGCCGGGCCATGGCCGTGCCGCTCCAGCCACCAGCGACTGATCACGACCTGGCCGGCGAAGATGGCGAAGGCGAAGAGCACCATCTCCAGCGGTGACACCTGACCGACCAGGCCGAAGCCCACGCCGGTGAAGATCAGCAGCGTGGCCACCGACTGGCCGAGGTAGTTCGACAGCGCCATCTTGCCGGCCGGGGCCAGCGTCGAGCCGAGCCGCCGGCCCCGGACGCTGTGCACGATCCGGATCAGGGTCGCGGCGTACGCGGCGGCGAGGAGCGGGGCGGTCATCGCGCTGACGAGTACGGCGGAGGTGTTGCCGTTCGCGCCGGACGAGGCGTAGACGGCGCCGCCGACGATCCCGACCGGGAAGCCGACGAGCTGGACGATCCGCAGCCACGACTCCCGCCCGGTCAGCCCGACCAGCACCCCGCGACGGGCGGCGACCATGCCGAGCAGGAACATCGCCAGCGTGGTCGGCCCCTGCATGGTCAACTGCGAGAGGCTGTAGAGCGGCAGGATCGCGATGTGCTCGTGGACGACCGACCCGAATCCGCCGGCCAGGTTCGCGGTGCTCTCCTGCGCGGCGGCGATCTGGCTGGCGTGGTCGAAGTAGCTCGACGTGTCCAGGAACAGGATGCTCGAACCCATGCTGAGCAGCAGGTAGCCGTAGAGCCCGGCGGCGACGATCAGCGCGGTACGGTCGCGTACCCCGCGCATCGCCAGCAGGATCGCGCCGAGCAGGGCGTACACGGTCAGGATGTCGCCGCTGATCAGGAAGACCATGTTCACCGCGCCGAGCGCGAACAGGCCGAGCAGCCGGCGGACCATCCGGGGCTTGAAAGCGGCGCCGGCCCGAGCCGCCGCCTGGGTCTGGAGGATGAAGCTGTACCCGAACATGAACGAGAACAGCAGGTAGAACTTCATTCCGAAGAACGTGGAGCTGAGCCAGCGCACCGCGTCGTCGAGCCAGGAGTCGTACGCCGGGTCGGTGACGGTCATGCTGAAGCCGGTGGCGGCGAAGGTGATGTTGACGACGAGGATGCCGAGCAGCGCGAACGCGCGCAGTGCGTCGAGATCGTGGATCCGGGTCCGGGGGGCCGTTCTGGCGGTATCTGCGGTCACCAGTCGAGCACACCAGGAGACCAGCCCCTGGTCAGGAGGGCTAGCCCGTGGCCGGGGGTGGTGCTATGTCCACCCCCGGCGGGGGACACGCTCCCGAGGGGCGCGCCGCGCAGGTGTTAGGAAGGGCCCCTTCTTATACAAAAAGCGATAAGAAGGGGCCCTTCCTTGCATCTCAGTAGGTGACGTGCTTGCCGCCGTCGACGATGATCGCCTCGCCGGTGACCATGTCCATCTGGAGGAGGCCGAGGACGGCCTGGGCGACGTGTTCCGGGTCGGCGGTGCGGTGCAGGGGAACCGTTTCGCGTTCTCGGGCGGCGCGTTCGGCGAAGCCCGCCTCGCCGTGCAGGCCGGGCTGCCAGCGGGTGTGCGCGACGGTGCCGGGCGCCACCGCGTTGACCCGTACCTCCGGGGCGAGCGCCAACGCGAGGTTGCGGGTGAGCTGGAGCATCGCCGCCTTGCTCACCCCGTACGCGATCGAGGAGCCGCCGGCCCGGTAGCCGGAGATCGACGAGATGTTCACGACCGCGCCACCTGCGGCGCGCAGTGCGGGGGCGAAGGCGCGGGCGCAGTGGAAGGCGCCGAGCAGGTTGACGTCCAGGATGTCGTGCCAGATCTGGTCGGTGAGGCCGTCCAGGTCGGCGTGCTCCACCGCCTGGGTGCCACCGGCGTTGTTGACCAGGATGTCGACCCGGCCGAACGTGGCCAGGACCCGGTCGGCCATCGCCCGTACCTGGAGATCGTCGGCCACGTCGGCGGCGAGCGCCCGGGACCGGCCGGCCCACTCCCGGGCCTGCGCGGCGGTCTCCTCGGCCTCGGCCTGCGACCGGTTGAAGTTGACCACCACGCCGTCCGCCCCGGACCGGGCCAGGGCCAGGCTGACCGCGCGGCCGATTCCGGTACCGCCGCCGGTCACCACCGCGACGGTCTTGTCGAGGTTCATCGCACGGTCTCCACCGGGGTCGCCGCCGTCTTGTCCGGCGGCGGTTCCTCCTGGTACGCGTGGACGGCGTTGATGTCCATCGTCCGGGTCTCCCGGGCGGCCAGGAAGGCGACCAGGGAGATCGCCGCGGTGAAGATGATCCAGAGTGCGACCAGCCAGGGTGAGCCGTCCGCCGTGCTGAGTAGTGCCGCCGCGACGAGTGGGGAGAAGCCGGAGATGGCGGCACCGATCTCCCGGGAGGCGGCGAATCCGGTGTACCGCACCCCGGCCCCGAACAACTCCGCGTAGAACGCCGGCTGTACGGCGATCATCGGCGCGAACCCGATGCCACCGGCGATGATCAGCGCCAGCCAGATCAGTACGGTCGCCTCGGAGTTGAGCAGCCAGAAGAACGGGAACGCGAAGGCGGCGGTGAAGACCACGCTGAACACGTTGAGCGGTTTACGGCCGATCCGGTCCGACAGCGCCCCGTAGATCGGCTGCACCGCGATCACCACCAGGCCCATCAGAATGACGCCGGTCAGCGCGACCCAGCGGGGCCGGTCGAGTTCGTTGGTCAGGTAGGCGACGCTGAAGGTGGCGAAGATGTAGACGATCGCGGTGTCGCAGATGTGCGCGCCGATCCCGACCAGGAAGTTGCGCGGGTACATCTTCAGGGTGTCCAGGATCGGTGTCTGGACGACGGTACGGCTGCGTGCCATCCGGGTGAACACCGGCGACTCGGTCACCCGGAGTCGTACGTAGATGGTCACGAAGATCATCGCGAAGCTGGCCAGGAACGGAATCCGCCAGCCCCAGGATTCGAGCTGGTCGTCCGGCAACATCCCGACCAGCAGGAACGACACGGTGCCGAGCACCAGACCGATCTGCACCCCGGTCTGGGCGTACGACGCGTAGTAGCCACGCCGGTGCGCGGGCGCGTGCTCGGCGAGCAGGGTCGACGCGCCCCCGAACTCGGCTCCGGCACCCAGCCCCTGGCAGATCCGCATCAGTACCAGCAGGATCGGCGCCCAGACCCCGATCTGGTCGTACGTCGGCAGCAGCCCGATCAGGCCGGTGGCGATGCCCATCACCAGGGTGGTGATGATCAGTGTGGAGCGGCGGCCGATCCGGTCACCGAGCCGGCCGAAGAAGAACCCGCCGACCGGCCGGAACAGGAACGCCACCCCGAAGGTGGCGAACGCGATCAGCGTGCCGACCGCCGGGTCGGCGTCCGGGAAGAAGATGTCGTCGAAGACCAGCGCGGCGGCGGTGCCGTAGATGAAGAAGTCGTACCACTCCAGTGCGGTGCCGACCAGGGAGGCCGACACGACCCGGCGGAGTTCGGCGGGTGGGGTGGGCTGCGGTTCGGTGTCGGCCTTCGGATCGGTGTCGGCCTTTGGATCGGTGTCGGCCTTTGCGGCGGTGTCGGTCGGCGTCGGGGTGATCTCGGGCTCAGGCGGGGGCGGGGGGTCCACCGGCTGTGTCATCAGGATTCTCCTCGGACGAGGGCGCCGCGTCGTCGGCGCGGCTCCGGGGTGGGGGTGAGAGGGGGGTCTCGACGGAAGGCGGCGGCTCGGGGGTACCGGTCGGACCGGCCGGCGCCGGACCGCCGGGCAGCGCGGTCAACTCCCGCCAGGTCGTCGGGGCGAGCGTGATCCCGTCCCGGATCCGGGCGGCGCGGGTCCGCGCCTCCTTCTCGCCGGGCACCAGTACGCCGTCCGGGCCGGGGTCGTTGTCGACGGCGGGCGCGGTGTCGGCCAGCAGCCGGCAGAACTCTTCGGACCGGGCCCGGAACTCGGACACCGGCAGGAAGGTCCCGATGTCGATGGCGATCAGTACGGTTCCGTTGGTGTTGTCGTAGCCGGGCAGGCTGGAGACTCCGGCGCCGGAGAGCAACCCGCCGACGATCTCGATCAGCACGCTCAGGCCGTAGCCCTTGTGCTGGCCGAAGGGGAGCAGGGCCCCGCCGTGGTAGAAGTCGCCCGGGTCGGTGGAGTCGTGACCGTCGACGTCGACCAGGAGACCGGTGCCGACCCGCTCCCGGCGGGCCATCGAGAGCGCCAGCTTGCCCTCGGCGATCGCGGAGGTGGCGAAGTCGAGCACCACGGGCGGGTTGTCGGTGGCTCGTGGGGCGGCCCAGGCCAACGGATTGGTGCCAAGTCGGCGCTCCCGGCCGCCGTACGGGGCGACGGTGGAGTTGATGTTGCAGAAGGCGAGCCCGACGGTCTCCGTCTCGGCCAGCAGTTGCACGTACTCGCCGAGTCGGCCGATGTGGTTGCAGTTGCCGATGGTGACCACGCCGACGCCGTACTCGCCGGAGAGTCGCCGGGCCTCGTCGACCGCCAGCCGGGCGGCGAGCTGCCCGAACCCGCCCCGCCCGTCGACGACCGCGGTGGCCCGGTGACGGTGCCGGAGTACGGGTTCGACGGTCGGATCGATCATGCCGGCCTGTACCGCGTCGACGTAGGGGACGAGTCGGCGTACCCCGTGTGAGTCGTGCCCGACGAGGTCGGATTCCACCAGGGAGACCGCCACCGCGTGTGCGGTGGGCTCCGGCGTACCGGCGGTGCCGAGGATCCGCGCGGCAATGACCACCAGCTCCTCGGCCGGTACGGCGTCCGGAACCGGGACGTCGTCCGGCTCGCCGCTGCCGGCTGCCGCCGCTCCCGCTCCGGATCCGGCCGGCGCCCGGCTGTTCGGCACGGTCGACCAGGACGGGATGCCCGGTGGCACCGGGCTCGTGTCGTCTCCGGTCCGAATCGAATCCTCGCCGCGCGCCATCCGGTTCACTCCTCAGGAGACGGTCGTTCCGTCATACGGAACGTCGTTCCACAGTAACCTTCGTCACAGTCTGACCCCTGTGGCCGGACGACGCAACCTGCCGGAAACAATTGGCGAATCGAAAACCAGGCGAGCGGGGATCAGGTCGAGCGGGCGCCGAGGGCTCGGGAGACCTGGGCCGCAGCCTCCAGCACCTGCCGGCCCACCTCGTCCGCCGGCTGGTCGGCCGCCTCGTAACTGAGCGTCGCCGCGCTCACCCCGCCGATCACGTGACCCGCGTGGTCGTACACCGCCGCTCCGGTGGCGGAGACACCCGGCTCGTTCTCCTCGTGGTCCTCGGCCCAGCCCCGGGACCGGACCGTGGCGAGTTCGGCCAGCAGGCGCCGGACCTCGACGACGGTTCCCGGGGTGTGCCGGCGCAGGCCGGTCCGCTCCGCCAGGGCGACCACCCGGGCGTCGTCCAGCGTCGCCAGGACCGCCTTACCGATCGACGTACTGTGCAGGTCGAGGCTCATCCCGACCCGGGAGGCGAGCTGGTACGGCTTGCCGGCCTCCACTTTGGCCACGTACACCGCCTCGTCGCCGGAGAGCAGCGCCAGGTGGACCGTCCGACCGGTCCGGCGCTGCAACTCCTCCAACTGCGGGCGTACCTGGGCCGGCAGGTCCAGCCGCTGCATCACCCGGCCGGCCAGCGCGAGCATCCGGGGACCGGTGAAGTAGTCCCCCGTACCGCCGGGCCGGGCCAGTCCCCGCTCCACCATCACCTGGAGAATCCGGTGCACGGTGGCCTTCGGCAGGTTCGTCGCCGCCGCGATGTCGGCCAGTCGGCTGTGTTCGACCAGTGCCTCCAGCACATCGAACGTCTTGTCCGAGGCGCTCGCACCGATCCGGTCAGCCATGGTTCCAATGTAGGGAATGCGCCCGGCCGACCCGATCCGCCGGCTGCCGCACCGTCATCGCGGGGCGGATCCGGTGGCGACGGTGCCGGACCCGGTGACCGCCGCCGCGAGTACGGCCGGATCGACGTTTCCACCGGTCACGACCGCCACCGTACGCCCGGCGGGCAGCTCGGCGGCGTGGAACATCCGGGCCGCGGTGGCCACCGCGCCACTCGGCTCGACCACCAGCCTGGCCTCCCGGATCAGCCGGGTGGTCGCCGCTCCGATCTCGTCCTCGCTGACCGTCACGATGCCATCCAGCCGCTCCCGCAGATGCGCGAAGGTCAGCGCGGACAGGTTCGTCCGCAGCCCGTCCGCGCTGGTCCGGTAGGTGCGGGCCGGGTCCCAGATCAACAACTCTCCGCTGGCCAGCGACTCCTGGGCGTCGGCGGCGAGCGCCGGCTCGACCCCGACGACCCTCGTGCTCGGGCGGATCGCCTTGACCGCCGTGGCGACGCCGGAGGCGAGTCCGCCCCCGCCGATCGGCACCAGCACGACGTCGACCTCGGGCAGGTCCTCCAGCACCTCGATTCCGATCGAGCCCTGACCGGCGATGATCCGCCGGTCGTCGAAGGGCGGGATCAGCGTCCGGCCCTGCTCGGCGGCGATCGCCTGGGCCACGGTCAGCCGATCGGCCGGCGGCACCATCCGTACCTCGGCGCCCAGCGCGCGTACCTGGTCGACCTTGGTCGCCGGGGCGCCGTCCGGGATCACCACCGTGCAGGACACCCCCAGGGCCCGGGCGGCGTAGGCGAGCGCCTGACCGTGGTTTCCGGACGAGTGCGTGACCACCCCTCGGGCGCGTCGCGCGGGATCGAGCCGGGCCACCGCGTGGGTCGCGCCGCGCAGCTTGAACGAGCCGACCGGTTGCAGGCTCTCCGGCTTCAGCCAGAGCTGGTCGTCCCAGCGACACGGCAGCAACGGGGTACGCAGCACCACGCCGGCCAGGTCGGTCAGCGCGGCCCGGATGTCGTCGACGGTAACTAGAGCCTCCACCCGGCCATCCTGCCACTCGACGGATGGACCGACGCCGGGAGCCGTCCGGGCGGTCCGGTGGGGCTGGAGCTGGCCGTGCCGTCGCAGCCGGCCGCGTTGAACGCCGGTGACCGGGCCGCCCGGGGCCCGCCGGACCGCTTCGACCGGAGATCGCGGACCGGTGCCGGACCGGCGCGAAGATACCCATCTCTACCGGGATCAATAGCGCCAAAGCCTAGTATTTCTCGAAGGCCCCGAAGAACGACACGAGGATCGCGATGAGCAGGCCCGACCAGCCCGGCGAGGAGCCGCACCAGACCGGTGCCGGCTCCGGCGGGCCGCCGACGGGCGAGGACCGGCCGGAGTACCCGCCGGCACCGGCCGAGCGACCCTGGGACTGGGCGATCGACCCGGCACCCCCGGAGGGCCCGAGCCAGCAGCCGGTGCCGGATCCGGCGGCGGGCCGGACGGTGGACGAGATCCCCGACCCGCTTCCGCCGGGCGTCGGCGCACCACCCCCGTCGACCCTCGGCACGCCCGCGCCACCCGGCCCCGCCCCGGGCCCGCCGACGGCGCCACCGCCGGACTGGTCCACCCCGGACACCCCGGCCAACACGCCGCCACTGGGCGGGTACCCGGGCTCACCGCAGTGGCCCGGCCCGCCCGTCGCGCCCGGCCCACCCGGCCCACCGGTGCAGAGCGGTCCGGCCCCGGGCCCGCAGCCACCCGGCCCCGCCACACCGGCCCCGAATCCCGCCCGCTCGACCGACCGACGATGGTGGTTCGTGCTCGGCATCGTCGCCGCGCTGCTCTCCTGCTGCTGCGTTGCCGCCGCCGTGATCGCGCTGGCCTGGGGACCGGACTTCTACACCGGGCTGCGCGAGCGGGAGCGGCGGATCGTCGGGCTGAACCAGCCGATCCGGGACGGCGATCTCGAATTCCGGGTACGGCAACTGCGGTGCGGGCTGACCGAGGTGGGTGATCCACTGGTCAGCCAGCTCGCCCTGGGGCAGTTCTGCGTGGTCGACCTGACGGTACGGAACCTGGGCGCACGGCCGGCGGTCTTCCACGACAACCTGCAGATCGCGTACGGGCCGGCGGGCCAGCGGTTCGGGGTGGACAGCACGGCGGGGCTGCTCGCCAACGCCGACCAGCGCGCCTTCCTCGACGTGATCAACCCCGGAAACCGGGTGACCGGGGCGATCGTCTACGACATCCCGCCCGACGCCCGGATCGTCCGGCTGCGGCTGCACGGCTCGGCGACCTCAGCCGGGGTACAGATCCGGACCGGCTGAGAGCGGGGCAGCCCGGGCGGCGGGCGGCGCTTGACTATCGGGCGTGCCAGGCTGCCAGCAGTTCGCTCTCCTCGGCCGCCGTGAGACCGATCGACCTGCCGTCCGGCGCGGATCCGACGTCGACGCCGGCCAACCAGGCGGCGGTGTCCCGGGCGGTCGTCGCCAGGGGCCGGGGGCGCAGTCCCGCCGCCAGCGAGGGCGTCACGTCCCGGCTCATGAAGCCGGCGTACTCCGGCAGGGGCAGCCACAGCGGCAGGGAGCGGGGACCGGCCCACGGCTCCACCTTCTGCTCGGCCAGGAACTCCTGCGACACGTAGGTCAGCGGGGCGTCCTCGCCGAGCACGGCGGCCAGGAACTCCTGCCGGGTGACCGGCGCGGCCATCCCGTCGTACGTGCCGGTCACGCCCCGCTCACCGGCCTCGACGATCCAGGCCGCGAGGTCGCGTACGTCGATGAACTGCACGGCGTCGTCCGGAGTGCCGGGGGCGAGGACCTCGCCACCCCGGGCGGCCCGGCGTACCCAGTATCCGAACCGCCCGCTCGGATCCTCCGGCCCCACGAGTAGGCCGGCCCGGCAGATGAACGCCCGATCGGCGCCCATCGCCTCGGTCACCAGCCGTTCACCGCTCACCTTGCAGGCCCCGTACGCCTCCGCGTCCTTCTCCGGGTCCTCCGCGTCCCGGGGTGCCGGCGGCAGCACGGGGGCGGTGTCGACCCGCTGACCGACGGTGGCGTTGTCCGCGTACACCGAACAGGTGGAGACGAAGGTGAAATGCCCCACCCGGCCAGCCAGCGATGCGAGCGCGTGCCGGACGTGGTCGGGCCGGCGGGCGACGTCCACCACCGCGTCGAACTTTCCGGCGAGGGCGTCCAGGCTGGCCGGGTCGTCGCGGTCCACCCGGACGAAGCGCACGCCGTCGACCGGGTTGCCGGACGAGCCCCGGGCCGCGCAGGTAACGTCGTGTCCGGCCGCCAGGGCCTGCTGGGCGACGGCCCGGCCGAGGAACACCGTGCCGCCGAGAACGAGGATGCGCATCGGGTGATAGTGCCCCGCCGGAACGCGTCCCGGAAGGCTTGTTCGCGTACGGCTGATCCCGGTCGGCCTGCTCCCGGCGCCCGGCTCCCGCCTCCCCTGGTGGCCACGGCCGAACGGCTGCCGCCGACTCTTCGGCCGCCCGTCGGTGCGTACCGACCCGGTTGTGGAGTACGGTTCGACCGATATCCCAGGAGGTCGAGAATGTCCCTGACGGTGCACACCGAAGAGCGTGCCGACGTCGTCGTCGTGTCGGTCGCGGGCGAGCTGGACATGGCCACCGCGCCGCAACTGCAGGACCAGATCACGGATCTGCTGGAGAAGGGGCACATCCGGCTGGTCTTCGACCTGTCGGAGCTGTCGTTCTGCGACTCGACCGGGCTCTCCGTGTTCGTCCGCGCCCGGAACAGTGCCGACGAGTCCGGCGGTGTGGTACGACTGGCCGCCCCGCGCCGGGGTGTGCTGCGGATCCTTGAGGTCAGCGGCCTGGTGGAGGTGCTACAGACCCACCCCACGGTTGACGAGGCCGTGGCCGGCGGGACCGCCACCGCGGGCTGAGCGTCCGCCGCGCTTTTCCCCACGAGCCGGCCGGGGCATAGGTTGACCGTCGACAAGCAGCGGCAACCTACCGGAGGCGCGAATGCTCAAGGGCTTCAAAGACTTCATCATGCGGGGCAACGTCGTTGACCTCGCCGTCGGTGTGGTCATCGGCGCGGCCTTCACCGGCCTGGTCACGGCATTCACCACATCGTTCCTGAAACCGCTGATCAGCCTCATCGGCGGCGGCAAGGGCCTCAACGCGGGCGCCTGGAGGCTGACCAACGACGTCTACGTCGACTGGGCCGGCTTCATCAACGCCGTCATCACCTTCCTGATGACCGCGGCGGTCGTCTACTTCCTGGTGGTCTTTCCGATGAACAAGCTCGCGGAGCGGCGTCGGCGGGGCGAGGAGCCTCCGCCGGCCGCGCCGAGCGAGGAGATCAAGCTGCTCACCGAGATCCGCGACGCGCTGGTCGCCGCCGGCCGGGCGCCGGGGCAGCAGCGCGGTGCGCTGGAGGAGCTGACCGGCCGGGAGTACCCGCCGACCCAGCCCCGCCGCTGACCTCGGGCCAACGGATTCCACCACCCGGCGATCTTCTCGAACGTACGTTCGATAAGGTCCCCGCATGGAACAACGAAAGCACTGGTGGAACGGCAAGTGGGGGCGCCTGGCGCGGCGCGATGTCTACCTCCGTACCGATGCCGACCAGTGGCACGTAGAGCAGCGCGCCGGTGGGGCCGAGGGGCTCTCCCGGTTCTACGAGTTCGACAGCGAGGACGAGGCGTACGAGCGGGTCCGCGCCCTGTTGGTCGGGCCGGACACCTGGCGGGAACTCTCCGCCCGGCCGCCCGGCGCCGGTTGGCCCGCCGGCTGACGACGTCGGCCGCGCGGTTACCCGAGGTGGCCGCGCGGCTCAGCGGGTCGGTCAGCGGGTCGGCGCTTCGAGCAGCGCGATGGTGCTGAGCGTGACCTGGTCGCGGATCCGGGTGACCGATGCCTGCCACTGCCGGGTGAACCCGGGCCGGTGTTCGAGGGCGCGCCATACCGGCAGCACCGACTCGTCGAGGCGGGCGGCCGGCATCCACAGGTGCAGCAGGCAGTCGATCGCCGGGCGGAGCCGGTCGATCTTCTGGGCCCGGGTGCCGGATCCGGTCAGGCTGGTCTCCATCAGCGACAGCAGCGTGGTGAGCAGCCAGTCGTGCAGCGCGAGGTCCTCGCAGAGTTCGACCAGCGCGGGTACGTCGTGCTGCGGTGCCGTCAGCTCCAGGGTCCGCAGCGTGTCGGACTCGACCCGGAAGGTGCCCCGGGCCTCGGTCGAGTCCTCCGCCGCCGGGATGACCGACCAGCGCAGTCGGGTCCGCTTGGTCCGGAACGGGGGTTGCCGGTCCAGCCGCGCCGAACTCTGTACGGCGTCCATCAGCCGGGCACTGATCGCGCCGAGGTTGAGCGTCTGCGGTTGGTAGGTGGGGCCGAGGAAGCCCCGGGACACGTCCCGGACGTCGATCTTGCCGATCGTCTCGACCCAGCCGGGCCGGGACAGGTAGTGCGACCAGACCAGCCGGCGGTTGCTGACGGCCCGGTCGAGTTGGGTGTACGTGGAGCCCTGTAGCACGTGACCGCCGGTCATCGCGGCGTGCGAGACGACGGTGCCCACGCCCCGGGAGCTCCGGCCGGAGCCGCTCGGCAACCGGCAGTCGACCCCGGTGAGCTGGTCCGGCGACACGACGTACGCGATCGGCCGCTCGGACCGGCGTACCCGTTGGCCGACCAGGAGGTCCAGCAGCCCGGTGGTGTGCTCCAGGGAGAGCGAGCCGGAGTTCTGCAAGAGTCCGGTGTGCACCTCGCCCAAGGTCAACATGGCGCTCCTCCGCAACCTCGTGCGTCGCCCCGACCGACGTCTCGGTGGACGCGCCGATCGGTCCATCGCATTTCATCATGGTCCGATCCCGCAAACGTCACGCCGGGCGGATGTCCGGTGCTGGACTGATCGGCTGGGCTGGCGCCTTGGGTCCTATTGATACGGTTGCGTCACGCGCCGCTTCCGCCGCCCCAAGGAGCCGCCGTGACCAAGGTCTACGTCTCGGCCACTTTCCGGGATCTGCAGGAGTGCCGCGCAGCGGTCCAACTCGCGCTGCGCCGGTTGCGGGTCGAGGACGTGGCCATGGAGTCGTACGTGGCCGAGGACCGACGACCGCTGGAACGCTGTCTGGCGGACGTCGCCGACTGCGACATCTACATCGGAATCTTCGCCTGGCGCTACGGCTTCGTTCCCGACGGGTACGACCGGTCGATCACCGAGCTCGAATACCGGGAGGCGCTGACCGCCGGCAAACCCTGCCTGATCTTCCTGCTCGACGAGGAGGCGCCCTGGCCGCGCAACTTCGTCGACCGGGGCCCGGCGGCGGAGAAGATCGAATCGCTCCGGGCCGAGTTGGGCGACCGGCACATGTGCGGCACGTTCCGGGACCCGGCGGACCTCGCCGCGATGGTGACGGCGGCGGTGGCGAACCGGCTGACCGAGTCGGGCCTGCCGGCCGGCGGTACGCAGGCGTTGAGCCGGGACGTCCTCAAGCAGTACTGCCTACGCCTTCGCCAGCACTACGGGGTGCTGGACCTGGACGCGCTCACCCCGGAGCAGACCGAGGACTACCTGCGGATCCAGCTGATGTCGGTCTTCGTCGAACAGTGGGTACGCGAGGACCCGCCCCCGGCCGAACTGCCCCGGGAATGGCTGCGCCGGATGCAGTCCGAGGGGCACATCGGCACCGAGGACGTACCCGAGGAGGTGGACCCGCAGGAGCTGGTGCACCTGCACGAGTCGTACCGGGCGAAGCCGTTGCAGCGGCTGTTCGACGTACTCGGGGCACCGGACCAGCGGGCGATCGTACTGCTCGGCGACCCCGGCTCCGGCAAGTCCACCGCCGCCCGCTACGTCGCCCTGAGCCTCACCGGCGGCCCGACCGACGACCGGCTGGCGGTGCTGACCGACCACCTGCCGCTGCTGATCGAGCTGCGCTCCTTCATCACCCTGGCCGCCGAGGGCAAGTGCGAGAGCTTCGTCGACTACCTGGACCACCGGGCCAACACCGACGGGCTCGGCATCGAGCGGACCGCCCTGCAACGGCACCTCGGCACGGGCGGCCGGGCGGTGGTGATCCTGGACGGGCTCGACGAGGTCTTCGACCGGCACCGGCGGGAGGAGGTGGCCCGGCAGATCGCCGGCTTCGCGGCCACCCATCCGCAGGTACGGATGATCGTCACCTCCCGGATCATCGGCTACTCCCGGCGCATCCTGACCGGCGTCGGATTCACCCACTTCACCCTTCAGGACCTGGACGAGGACCAGACGTCGGAGTTCCTGTCGAGCTGGTACCGGCTGGCGATCCGGGACCGGGCAGACGCGGCCCACGCGCAGCGGGCCCGGCTGCTGGACGCGATGCGGCACTCACACGCGATCCGGGAACTGGCCGGCAACCCGCTGCTGCTGACGATCCTGGCGATCATCGGCAAGCACCAGGCCCTGCCCCGGGAACGGTGGCGGCTGTACGACCACGCGGCGACCGTCCTGGTGCAGCAGTGGGACGTCGACCGGCACCTGCGGGAGCAGGCCCCGGTCGCCGGCTTCCTCGACACCGAGGACAAGAAGGAGCTGCTCCGCCGGCTGGCGTACCGGATGCAGTCGGTCGAGCGGGGCCTGACCGTGAACTACATCGACCGGGTGGAGCTGAGCGAGGTCTTCGAGCAGTACCTGGTCGAGCGGTACCGCCGCGACGCCGCGTCCGCCCGGACCATCGCCCTGGCGATGATCGACCAGTTCCGGGAACGCAACTTCATCCTCAGCCGGTACGGCCCGCACGTCTACGGCTTCGTGCACCGCACCTTCCTGGAGTTCTTCTGCGCCGACGCGATCCTGGCGAAGTTCCAGCACGACCAGGTCCTCTCGGTGGGCGAACTCAAGGAACTGTTCCGCCGGCACTGGGCCGACCTGTCCTGGCGGGAGGTGCTCCGGCTGCTCGCCGGTGCCCTGCACCAGAACCACACCGCGCAGCTCATCCAGCTGCTGACCACCGAGGTCAACCAGCCCTGGCCGCCGGCCGACTTCGCCCCGCCGCCGTGGAACCTCGCCCTCGCCGTGCAGTGCCTCGCCGAGGTCCGCAACCTGCACGACGCGGTCGCCCGGCCCGCCGAGACGCTGCTGCGGCAGCTCATCCTGCTGCTCGAACACTGCGTCTCGATCGACGACCGGGAGACCGCCCGGCTGATCGAGGAGGAGATCCTGCCCGCCGCCAAGGCGATCGGCCCGAACTGGCCCGGTCGGACGGTCTACCTCTCCTGGTACCGCCGCCGGGGCGTCCGGGTCGTCTGGAGCCCCGTCTCCACCCACGCCGCCCGGCTCGCCGCGATGCTCTCCACCCCGGCCGAACGGATCGACGACCTCTTCGACGAGGTCCTCGGCACGATGGACGACAGCCCCGCCTCGTACGCCTCGGTGGCGGGGCTCGCCGAGGTCGCCCAGCTCGCCACCAACACCGTCGACAGTCCCGCCCACCAGGCCGCCGCCGCCCGGGCCCGGACCCGCCTGATCAAACGGGCCCGGGACGACAACCACGCCGGGGTACGCCTCGCCGCCGTCCAGGCCCTCGGCGAACGCTTCGGCACCGACCCGGAGGCCCGGGACCTGCTGATCGAGCGGGTCCGCGCCGACGGGTACGCCGGAGTACGCCTCGCCGCCGTCCAGGCCCTCGGGGAACGCTTCCGCGACGAACCCCACGTCCGCGAACTGCTCCGGGAACGTGCCCGCGCCGACGAGCACGCGAGTGTGCGCCGGACGGCCATCCAGACCCTCGGCGACCGGTACGGCGGCGACTCCGAGCTCCGGGACGTCCTGGTCGAGTGCCTGCGTACCGACCACGACGCCGAGGTGACCCGAACCGCCGCACACGTCCTGGTCGAACGCTTCGCCGCCACCCGGCAGGTCCGTGACCTGCTGATCGAACGCGCCCGCGACGACACCGATCCGGTCACCCGACGTACCTCGGTCCGGGTCCTCGGTGACCGGCTCGCCGCCGACACCAAGGTCCGGGCGCTGCTCATCGACCGGGTCCGGGCCGACCGCGACCCCGGGGTGCTCCGCGCCGCCGCCCAGGCACTGATCGACCGGTACGGCCCCGACACCACCATCCGGGATCTGCTGGTCAGCCGCACCAGCGGCGACGCCGACGAGATCGCCCGGCGCACCGCACTCAAGATCCTCATCGACACCTTCGACCGGGACGCCGCCTTCACCAACCTGCTCATCACCGCCGCCCGGCAGGACCGGGACGCCGACGTACGGTTGCTCGCCGCGGAAGCCCTCACCGAGCAGGTCGGCGCCGACCCCGCCGTCGGGACCGCGCTGGGTGAACTCGCCCTCGGCGACAACGACGCCCGGGTACGCCTGATCGCCGCGAAGGCCCTGATCGAACAGGTCGGGGTGGACGCGGCGGTCTCCGACGTGCTCGCCGGGCTCGCCCGGGACGACCCGCACGCCGCCGTACGCCTCGCCGCCGTCAACGCGCTCGCCGACACCGCCCGGCGTGACCCCGCGATCCGGGAGGTCGTCACCGAACGGGCCAGCATCGACGACGACGCCGAGATCCGGCTCGCCGCCCTGAAGGCGCTCACCCGGGATCCCCAGTTCACCGACGACGTCCACCGGGTTCTGCTGGACCGGGCGCACCGGGACCCCGACGCCGCCGTCTTCGCCCTCGCCGCGACCGCCGTGATCGGCCGGAACGGGTCCCGGGACGACGTCCACGAGCTGCTCGCCGGCCGGGTACGCGGCGACATCAACGCCCGGGTCCGGCTCGCCGCCGCCCGGCTGCTGATCCAGCGGTTCGGCATCGACGCCGACGTCCGGGAGGCCCTCCTGGAGCGGATCCGGGTCGACCCGGACGCCGAACTGGTGCACGAGGCGGCCGTCGAACTCGCCGCCCGGCTCGGCACCGACGTCGAGCAGTGCGAGGTCCTGATGACCCGCGCCACCGGCGAGGACCCGCAGATCCGCGCCGTGGCCGTACGCATCCTCGGCGAGTACTTCGGCGCCGACCGGACCGTACGGGAGCTGCTGATCGACCGGGCCGGCAACGATCCCGACGTACAGGTCCGGCGGGAGGTGCTCCGGGTTCTCGGTGAACGCCTCGCCGAACATCCGGAGATCCGTACCCTGTTCATCGAACGGCTCCGCGACCAGGACTGGTCGGTCCGGGCGGCCACCGTGCTGGCCCTGGGCACCCACTTCGGCGACGACGGTCAGACCCGCGCGCTGCTGGCCGAACTCGCCCGGACCGACCCGGATCCCGAGTTCCGGCGCCGCGCCGGCCAGGCCCTCACCTGGCTACCGGGGGCGGATCCCGACCATCTGCCGGACGTGTGAGGAGCGGAGCCCTTCCGACCGGCGGGACGGGTTATTCGCTGACGAAGACGTACTCGGAGCGCTCGACCAGGTCCTTGGGCAGGTCGATGTGCTCGTTCCGGCTCCGGGTCTGGATCTGGTCCAGCACGGCGGGGCTGATCGAGACCTGACTGAGGATCGTCCGGACCGCGTGCTCGATGGGCAGGAAACGCGAGCCGAGCACCGAGAAGGTGCGGTACGCGCTGAACGGCGCGGCGTGCGGGTTGAGCTTCACCACCGCCGGCATCTCGTCCCAGTCGTCCGGCCAGTCGTCGAGCTGGTACGGGTTGGTCACCCCTTCGCCCTCGTGCCGGAGCAGGCCCATCCGCATGAGTTGCCAGACCGCCGCCAGGAACGGGCAGGACCAGCGCCGCCGCCCGTCCTCCTCGTAGTCCCACAGCTCGACGTCCACGAAGATCGAGTGCCGGTTCGCCGCGTTCTGCATCGGCGGCTGCCACTCCCGGACGGCGCTCATCGCCTGTTCCGGCCGGAAGACCGGGGACCGCCGGCCGTTGCAGAGCCAGCCGGTCTCCGAGGTCGGCGGGCGGTCACCGGTCGTTTCCGGAACCGGGTCGGAGACGAGTTGGGTGAGCACCAGCTCCGCGAGCGGAATGTCGTCGGCCTGGGCGCAACCGGCCTCGCGGGCGAAGTAGTCGATCACCAGCCCGGTGTCCTGGGCCGCCTCCCGCACCTGCTCCATCACCACCCGGGGGGTGCTGAACCGGGTGAAGTAGTCGTCGATGAGGAAGCAGGTGCTGATCCGGGGACGGGCGGCCGGCATCCGGTCGACGCAGGCCTGCCGGGCCGCCGCGGCCCACGGCGCGACCCGGGCGAAGTGCCGACGGAGCTGCTCGATGCCGCCGGCGAACTCCTCGATGTAGAGGTGTCCCAGCTCGACGGAGAGATGCGCGAGCGGGACCGACTCGACGCTGCGTCTGGCCGCCGTCTCCTCGAATGTCACGTCGGGTCTACTCACAGCATCTCCCAGGCCGCGTCGTCGACGATGAGCTTCGCCAGTGCCGAGAAGGCCTCCACGGTCTCCAGGTTGGCGATCCTGCGCGCGTACACGTCGTTGTCGGAGATGAGCTGCTCACGCCATTGCAACACCGGGTCGAGCGGCACCGATCCGAGCAGCATGGTCCGGCCGACCCGGTTGTTGCTGGCCAGTTCGAGCAGGTCCTGGTTGCACTCCCGGAGCCAGGCCACCTGCGCCGGCTGCAACCCCTCCAACTCCGGCGAGTCGGGATCGACGACGGCGGTACGGACGAACCGGAGCCGGTTCATCATGTCGTCGTGGTCGTGCCCGGCCCGGGTGCCGGCGTCGAGGATGCCGCGGGTGCCGTACACCAGGCCGGAGGCGGCGAGCACGTGCTGCCGGGTCCACCGGTGGAACACCAGCCACCGGGACCGTACCGATCGAAGCTCGGGCATCGCGGTGGCGGCCAGCACCATCTGGGTGGCGTACGAGCGGCCCGCGCTCAGGTCGATCAGGCTGAGGTCGAACTCCTCCTCCAGCCGGAGGAAGAGCCGGGCGCAGCGTTCGACGAGTTCCCGGGAGGTGGGGAACTCGCCACCGCCGATGCTGCCGGGCAGCAGTACCAGTCGGCCCGCCCCCGGTGGCCGGTTGCGCAGGCTCGGCCGGTCCGACTCGGTCCACACCTCGATCCGTTGCGGCTCGGCCAGTGCCCCGTCCAGGTATTCGTGCAGGCCACCCCGGCGGGTGCCGTGCACCACGGAGTCGAGGTTGAAGATGGCACCGGCGGTCGGCGAGCCGAAGTCGAAGTCGAGGTAGCACACGTCGGTGCCCTGCAACGCGCTCCGGTAGAGCATGTTGCTGCTGGTCACCGAACGGCCGGTGCCGCCCTTGTCGGACGCCGCGAAGATCAGCATCTCAGCCTGCCTCCGAAACGTCCCGACGGGCCGCGTTCAGTTCGTCGAGGCTCCGCAGCACCGAACTGGCGAGCGCGGCGGCGGTGCCGGGCCGTTCGTGCACGATCTCCCTGGCCCGCCGCAGGTTGACCCGGACGATCTGCAGGGTCTGCTGCATCCTCGGTCCCGCTTCCGCCGTACCGCTCAACAGTTCCACATCGTAGAGGTGTTCGGCCTCGTTGAGCAGGTCCAGCGCGTGCATGGTGAGCCGTTCACTGCGCAGCGGCGGTCGCCGCAGGATCTTCACCGTGGTGACCAGGGACTGCACCACCCGTTCGGTGTAGTACCAGGAGGGGGCGTCGTAGTAGTCCTCGAACTGTCCGAACGCCCGCGCCGGCTGGTCCCAGAGACTGCGCGCGTTGCCGCGGTCGAGACGGCGCAGCACCAGGTGGTCCCAGACCCGGTCGGCCAGGTCCAGCATCTTGGCCCGCTGGTCGGCCTCGCTGAACAGCCCGCCGATGTACGCGGTGCGTTGCAGCAGCAGCGCGGAGAACTCGCTGACCGTCCAGCGCATCACCGGGCCGCCGAGCTGGTCGCTGTTCTGCAACGTCACCTGTACGCCGGGCGCGTGCAGCGCGAGCGCGGGATCCTGGTCGAACGGTCGGCGGGTGATCCGGGCCCGGTTGGCCAGTTCCTCGAGGACCGAGCCGACCCGGCTGAGTTCGGCGTCCGCACCCCGTTCGAGTACCAGGCCCTTGACCGCCAGCGAGGTCACCAGCAGCGTGTAGTAGTCGGAGGCCTCGCGGTCGGTGGTGCGCCAGGGGATGTCCTCCAACGGCCAGCGGTGGCCGTCGCCGAAGGTGGCCACGGTGGCCCAGTAGCCACGGGTCAGGTCCCACCGCAGTTGCAGGGCTCGGGCCAGTCGCTGCTGCTCGTCGTTGAGCAGGCCCAGGATCCGGGTCCGCTCGGTGAAGAGCTCCTCGATCGCGTCGATCGCGATCACCGTGAAGTAGAGGTACGGCTCCTCCGGCGCCACTCCGGCCGGTTGCCGGCCGATCGGCTCGGTCGTCTCGACCTCCGGCGCGTCCCGGACGATGCCCCAGGACCAGCCGCACTCGAAGAGCCGGTTGGCGCTGTCCAGGTCGGCGACCTGGCCGGAACCGATCAGGACCTCGCGGAAGCTGGCGATGGTCTCCCGCAGTTTCCGGCGGAGCTGCGCCACGATCTGCCGCTGCGGCAGGTTGGACTGGTTGAGGGTGCGGCAGAGCGCCTGCCCCTCGTCGGAGTCCACGTCGAAGACGTTGACCGCGAAGCTGCGCAGCAGGCCGACCATTGCCGCGGTGAGCCGGATGTTCGCCATCGACTCGAGGTCGGCGATCTCCCGGAGGATCTCCTCGCGGCGTACGGCGCCCCGGAAGACCCGGGCGAAACCGATGGCGGCCAGCGACAGGGTGATCGACATGGCGAACGAGTCGACGATGTCCAGTTCGAGTTGCTGTTCGGTCGGCTCGGCGCCACCGGTCTGGAAATACGTCCGACCGGAGAAGACCGGCGTCCCGGATTTGTCGGTGTAGCGCTGGTAATACTCGGTCAGCACCTGGATCAACACCAGGGGAATCTGGGTCGCGTTGCCGAGCGGGCGCAACACCTTGATCATTTCGTCGGCGGTCTCGTCCGGACGGTCCAGTCCGAAGTCCGCCTGGGTGGCCGGCAGCAGGAGGCAGAGCAACTGCTCGGCGTCGCTGATCGAGTTCGGACCGTCCCGCCCGCCCCACTGCCACTTTCCGTCCTGCCAACTCGACCGGACGGTGGCGGCCCAGATCTCCAGGAGCTCCTGACGGGGCTGAATCCTCATCTGTCGTGCACCACCATCCGCGAATTCACCGGTTAGCTCGAACGGCACTCATGTTATGGGCCACGGGAACTCACTGCTTCCACGGATCATCCCGATGACGGGTACGCGATCGGACAGTTACCGCGGCCCGGCTCCGCGAACGATCACGAATCAGAGGAATACGCTGGTCAACGCCGGAGTGCTCGACATTTCCACAGTGGTGCGACGTTTCATCGCGACCACCCCCTTCGCGTCCCGGGCCTGTCTATCAATGATGGCGTACGCGTCAAGCGGTGCGGAAACGCCGGCCGGTCACCCGTGCCGCGCCGGGCCGGTCAACTGCTGCCGTACCGCCCAGAGGGCCGCCTCGGTACGCGACGCGGAGCCGGTCTTGCGCAGCAGGTTCGACACGTGCACCGTGACCGTCCGGACCGAGATCCCCAGCGAGCGCGCCACCTGCTTGTTCGACATCCCGGCGGCCAGGCAGGAGAGCACCTCGATCTCCCGGCCGGTCAGCTCGGCGGTCGGCGCCGACGGTGGCTGGACCGGCAGGCGCAGGTGCTCGGGCAGCGGCTCCCGGATCAGCTCGTCCGGCCCGTCGCCGCCCTCCACGGCCAGCAGCTCGACCATTCGGTACGGGTTGCCGCCGGTACGCCGCCACACCGCCTCGACGACGGCCGCCGAGACCTGCCGCTCCGGATAGACCTGCGCGAGCACCGCGGCCACGTCCGTCCGGGGCAGCGGGCCGAGATGCTGACGGATCGCGCCCGGCGCCCCGCAGAGCCGGGCCAGGGTGGCCGCGACCAGTTGGGGCGACACCGCCGTGTCGGGTGGACGACTGGCCACCAGCAGCAGGATCGGCAGGTCGGGGGCGCCGGCCAACTCGCCGACGAGGTTCAGGCTGGCCGGGTCGAGGGCGTGCAGGTCCTCCACCACCAGCACCGCCGGGCCGGCATCCACCAGCGCCCGTACGGTGCGGACGGCGAGGCGTAACAGCGCGTCAGGGGCGTACCGTTCCCGGGGCGCGTTCGGGTGCTGGGCCAGCCAGGCCAGCGCGTCGGGCGGCAGGGGCAGGTCCCGGGTGTCCCGACCACTCAGCGCCGCCGCGAGCCAGTCGTACGGCGCCGGGGTGTGCACCCGGGCGGTCCCGGTGAGGATGGTGGCCGGCCGGGGTGTCAGGCCGTCGAGTGCCGCGGCGATCAGCAGGCTCTTGCCGACCCCGGCGGCACCGGTGACCACCACTCCACCCGCCCGGCGACGCCCACCGGTCACCATGGCCCAGGCGGCGGCGAACTCGGCCAGCTCACCGGCGCGCCCGACCATGGACACCGGCATCATGCTCTTCACCCTACGCAGTACTGCGTAGAGACGTCGCCGTGGATCTCGGTGCAAGCTCGACGGTATGAGCTTGATCCTGCGCAGCCTGACCGTCACCGACCCCGGCCTGGTCCGGCCCAACAACGAGGACGTGGCGTTCGCCGGTGCCCGGTTGATCGCCGTCGCCGACGGGATGGGCGGCGCGCCGGCCGGCGAGGTGGCCAGCGAGATCGTGATCAGCGCGTTGGCCCCGGTGGAGGGATCCGACCCCGACCGGGAGCCGTTGGCCGCGCTGCTGGACGCGATCGGAACGGCGAACCACCAGATCCGCGAGGTGGCCGAGGCCGATCCGGCCAACGAGGGAATGGGCACCACCGCCACGGCGATCCTGCTCGCCGGCCGGCGGCTCGCCGTGGCGCACGTCGGCGACTCCCGGGGCTATCTGCTGCGTGGCGGCGAGTTGCGGCAGTTGACCAGGGACGACACCTTCGTCCAGGCGCTCGTCGACCAGGGCGGGCTGACTCCGGAGGAGGCGCGGCGGCATCCGCAGCGGTCGCTGGTCACCCGGGCGGTGCAGGGCGCCCCGCTCGTACCGGCGACCATCGTGCTGACCGCCGAGCCGGGCGACCGGCTGCTGATCTGTAGCGACGGGCTCTCGGACGTGGTCACCGACGACGCGATCGCCCAGGTGCTGGAGACGTACCCGGACCGCGCGCAGTGCGCGGAACAGTTGGTCAAACTCGCCCACCAGGCCGGGGCCCCGGACAACGTCACCCTGGTGGTGGCCGACGTCGTCCCGGTCGCCGGCGAGCAGGCCCCGCCGGCCTGAGCTCCGCCCGCAGGACCGCCCCGCAGGACCGCCCCGCAGGACCGCCCCGCAGGACCGCCCGGCCTGCCGCACGAGCGCTGTGCCGGGGTGCGCCGATGGCGAATAATGGTCGGCATCACGCGGGGCGGACCGATGCCGGTCGGGCCCGGCAGGATAGGAGGTCGGATGGACCACGCGGTGGCCGTGATCGACCTCGGCACCGACCGGTACGACCCCTCGGCCGAACCCGACCCGCCCGCCCCGTCCAGGGCACGCCAACTACGGGCGGCGGCGCTGGTGCTGGTCGGAACGCTGGTGCTCGGCACCGGTGGTGCCGCCGCGCCGCCACCGCCGCGACTGGAGCCGCTGCTGACCGTCTCGCTCCGGGTCGGGACGTCCTTCCACCTGACCGAGGACCGGCTGTTCGTGAGCGATCCCACGCCGCATACGACCCGTCGGGTCACCGCGTACGAGGTGCGGCGGGGGCGGCAGCTCTGGACCAGTACGTACCGGACCGGGCACCGGCAGTTCGGGCTGACCCTGGCGGGTGGACTCCTGCTGATCGAGGAGGGCGACCGGCGCAACGGTCCGGTCGGCACCACCGCGCTGGACGCCGACACCGGAGCGTGGCGGTGGACGGTGCCGTACCCGTTGGAGGTCCTGCCCGGCGAGCGGACGGCGCTGGCCGTCGAGGACCTGTTCCCGCCCGGATCGCGGATCGACGCGGAGAACGCGCCGCCCGGCACGACGGTCATGCACATGTCGTCGTCCGGCGGGGTCTACGCCAGGCCACGGACCGGGGTGACCGGGCGGGCGGTCGACCTGGGAAGCGGTCGGCAGCTCTGGACCACCCCGCCGCTGACCGAGGCGATCGCGCTTCCGGCCGCCGGTGATCGGCCGACGGTCCTGCTCGGCTGGCCGCCGGACGGCGGGATGGAGGTGCGGGACCTGCGCACCGGAGCGGTCCGGCAGCGGCTCGACTGGACCGGCGGCGTACCGCGCGACGGGGGGCTGGTCGGCGACGTGGCGGTGGTCTGGCACAGCACCGGCGTGAGCGCGTACTCGGCGGATCTTCTCCAGCCGCGCTGGAACCGCCCGTCGCCGCAGGGAACGGAGCGGTTCGTCGCCACCTGCCGCCCGATGCTGTGCCAGCAGGACAGCACCGGCGTCCTGGTGCTGGATCCGGCCACCGGAGCCGTCGCCTGGCGGAGGACCGAGCGGTTGCTCCTGTGGCCGAGCGACGTCCACCTGGTCGAGACCGACGACCGCCCCCGCCTGCACCGGGTGGTGGAGCCGCGCACCGGCCGTACCGTGGTGGACCTGTCGGACTGGACCGACATGGCCCAGCTCGACGACGGTTCCCCGCTGCTGCTGCTCCGGCGCAACGGCGCCGCCGTGAGGACCTGGCTCGACATTCTCGACCTGGGCGCGACGGCTGTCCGCCCGCTGGAGCCGGTGCCGTACGCGCTCTCGTCCTGCCAGGTGGTCCCCGGGATGATCGCCTGCCGGACCCAGTTGGGCGAGACGCGGGTCTGGCGGTACCGCTGAGCGCCGCCCCGACCGGCGCGTGGCCGCACCGGGACGGGGCCGATGGCGAATAATGGCCGGCATCACGAACCCGACCGGCACGGATCGGTGCGGGTCGGGCTGGAGGTCGGATGGACGGCGCGGTTGCGGTGATCGACCTCGGCACCGACCGCTACCACCTCCCGGCCGAGTCCGGTCCGGCCCATCCGCGCACCGCACGCCGGCTGCGGATGGCGGCGCTGGCGCTGGCCGGGGCACTGGCGTTCAGCACCGGTGGGGCCGGGTCGCCGGCACCGCCACGACTGGAGGAGATCTACCAGTCCCGGCTGGGCGCGGGCCAGTACTTCCAGTTGACCGAGGACCGGCTCTTCCTGGCCGGGGCGACGCCCGACAACGCGGGGCTGCGGGTCGTGGCGTACGACCTGGAGCGGGGGCGGCAGCTCTGGAGCACCGAGTACCCGACCGGGGCGCGGCTCGCGGCGGTGACGCTGACCGGCGGGGTCCTGCTGGTCGTGGACGGCGACTGGCGGACCGGCCCGGCCCGGACCACCGCACTGGACGCCCGGACCGGCCGGTCGCGCTGGTCCCTTCCGAAGCTGGTGGACGTGCTGCCCGGCGAGCGGACCGCGTTGATCACCCAGCGGGTGTTTCCGCCGGGGTCCCGGCTCGAACCGTTCGACCTGGAGTCCCACTCGGAGGTGGTGTACCTGTCGGCCGACGGCCGCCACTCCGCGCCGCCGATCGGGATGACGGCCCGGACGATCGACCTGGACACCGGCCTGGACCTGTGGAGCCTTCCGCTGCGGGCCGGTGCGATGCCGGTACCGGCCGCCGGTTCCCGGCCCGCCGTCGTCCTGGCGCCGGAACGGGGTGGTGGGATCGAGGTGCGTGATCTGCGCACCGGGGCGGTCCGGCAGCGGCTCGACTGGACCGGCGCCGTTCCGCAGCAGGTGGACCTCGTCGGCGGCTTCCTGGTGTTCCGGTACGGCGCCGAGGTGACCGGCTACTCGGCCGACCTCCTCCAGCGACGCTGGACCCGTCCGGTCGCCGCCGCCGACCTGGGCACCGCGGCGTGCGGCCCGATGCTGTGCATGCAGACCGGCGACGCGGTCGAGGTGGTGGATCCGGCCACCGGGGTCACCGCGTGGCGGACGAACGAGCGGGCGTGGCTGCAGGCGCACGGGTCGTACCTGGTCGAGAGCGACGACAGTCCACAGGTCCGCCGGGCCGTCGATCCGGGTACCGGCCGTACCGTCGTCGACCTGACCGGCTGGACCGAGGATCGGAAGTCCGTCGACGACTCGCCGCTGCTCCTGCTCCGCCGCAACGGCAACACGATCCGGACCTGGCTCGGCATCGTCGACCCGGACGGGACGGCGGTACGCCGGCTGGATCCGGTGCCGTACGTGCTGCCGTCCTGTCAGGTCGCCACCGGGGTGATCGCCTGTCAGACCCAGTTGGCCGAGGTACGGGTCTGGCGTTATCGCTGAGCGACCGGCCAGCCGGGGTAATCTCGACATATGCCACAAAGCAGGCTTAGGGCGTACCTCGGATGACCGAAACACCGCACCGGTCGCCGGTCAGCCTCTCGGTCAACGGCAGGCCGTACGAACTCGACCTCGACAACCGGACCACGCTGCTCGACGCGCTGCGCGAGCACCTGGCCCTGACCGGCGCCAAGAAGGGCTGTGACCACGGCCAGTGCGGATCCTGCACGGTCCTGCTGGACGGCCGCCGGGTGAAGAGTTGCCTGATCCTCGCCGTCGCGGCGGCCGGCGGCAGCCTGGTCAGCATCGAGGGCCTGGCCGGCGACGGCGACGACCTGCACCCCCTGCAGAGCTGCTTCGTCCAGCACGACGCCTTCCAGTGCGGCTACTGCACCCCGGGCCAGCTCTGCTCCGCCGCCGGCATGCTGGACGAGGTACGCCAGGGCTGGCCGAGCCTGGCCACCGAGGACCTGGTCGCCGGCCCGGACGGGCTCACCGACGCCGAGATCCGGGAACGGATGAGCGGCAACCTCTGCCGCTGCGCGGCGTACCCGCACATTGTCTCCGCGATCCGCGAGGCCGCCACCGCCGCGAGCGGGCGATGAGGACCTTCCGGTACGAGCGCGGCACCGATCCCGGCCAGGCGATGGCCCTGGTGGCCGGCGAGCCGGACGCCGCGTACCTCGGCGGCGGCACGAACCTGGTCGACCTGATGAAGCTGGGCGTGGCCCGGCCACGGCTGCTGGTCGACGTCACCCGGCTGCCGCTCGACTCGGTCGAACCGCTGCCCGACGGTGGCCTGCGGATCGGCGCCACCGTCCGCAACAGCGAACTGGCCGCGCATCCGGCGGTCCGCCGGGACTATCCGGTGCTGGCCCGGGCACTGCTCGCCGGGGCCAGCGGACAGTTGCGGAACATGGCGACCGTCGGCGGCAACCTGTTGCAGCGCACCCGCTGCTACTACTTCCAGGACGTCAGCCGGGCCTGCAACAAACGCGAGCCCGGGGCCGGCTGCTCGGCACTGGACGGCCAGAACCGGGACCTCGCCATCCTCGGCTGGTCGCCGCAGTGTGTCGCCACCCACCCCTCGGACATGGCGGTCGCGCTGACCGCCCTCGACGCGGTGGTGGAGGTGCTGGAGCCGGCCGGCGCCCGGGAGATCCCGTTGACCGAGTTCCACCGGCTGCCCGGCGAGCGGCCGGACCAGGAGACCACGATGGCACCGGGCGGACTGGTCACCGCGGTCCGGATCCCGGCGCTGCCCTACGCGCGCCGGTCGACGTACCGGAAGGCGCGGGACCGGGCCTCGTTCGCCTTCGCCGCCGGCTCGGTCGCGGCGGCGATCGACCTGGACGGACCGCTGGTCCGCGAGGTCCGGCTCGGGTACGGCGCGGTCGCGCACCGCCCCTGGCGGGCCCGGCTGGCCGAGGAGGCGCTGCGCGGCCGGCCCGCCACCGAGGAGAACTTCCGGCTGGCCGTCGACGAGGAGCTGGCCCTGGCCCGCCCGCTGGCACACAACGCCTTCAAGATCCCACTGATCCGGAACCTGACCGTCCGTACTCTCGTCGAGCTGACCGAGGGTTCCGCCGCAGGGACGTCCACCGGACGGGATCCCGGCCGGCGACGCGACGGCGACGGCGACGACGGAACTCCGGAGCGGGGCCGGTGAGCGCGCCGACGGCCGCCGTCGGCCGGGGCCAGCCCCGGCTGGAGGGCCGGCAGAAGGTGACCGGCACCGCCCGGTACGCGGTGGAGCATCCGGTGGACGGCCTGGTGTACGGCTGGGCGGTGCAGGCCGACGTGGCCAAGGCCCGGATCGTCCGGGTCGACGACGCCGCCGCGCTGGCCGAGCCGGGGGTGCTGGCCGTGCTGAGCTACGCCAACGCGCCCCGGCTGGCGCCGGTCGAGAGCGAGGAACTCCTGCTGCTCCAGCGCCCCCGGGTGCACTACCGGGGGGAGATCGTCGCGCTGGTGGTGGCCGAGACGCTGGAGGCCGCCCGGGAGGGGGCTCTGCTGGTTCGGATCGACTACGACACCGAACCGCACAGCAGCGTGCTGACCGAGCGGCATCCGAGCCTCTACAAGCCGGACAAGGTGAATCCAAACTTCCCCACCGACACCTTCGTCGGCGACTTCGACGCCGGCTACGAGGCGGCCGAGGTCCGGCTCGACCAGACGTACCGGACGCCGGCGTACCACAACAATCCGATGGAGCCGCACGCCTCGACCGCACAGTGGCAGCAGGGCCGACTGCTGGTGCACGACTCCAGCCAGGGCAGCACGGACGTCCGGGACACCCTCGCCGGGCTCTTCGAGCTCTCCGCCGGATCGGTCCGGGTCACCGCCGAACACGTCGGCGGCGGATTCGGCAGCAAGGGCACCCCGCGCTGCACCCCGGTGCTGGCCGCGATGGCCGCCCGGCACGTCGACCGGCCGGTACGGCTGGCGCTGACCCGGCAACAGCTCTTCGGGCCGATCGGTTACCGCACCCCGATCATCCAGCGGGTCCGGCTCGGCGCCGACGCCGACGGCCGGTTGGCGGCGATCTGCCACGACGCGATCAGCCAGAGTTCGACCACCACCGAGTTCGCCGAGCAGACCGCCGTGCTCACCCGGGGCCTCTACGCCGCACCGCACCGCCGTACGACGCACCGGCTGGCCCGGCTCGACGTACCGACGCCGTCCTGGATGCGCGCTCCCGGCGAGTGTCCGGGATCGTTCGCGCTGGAGTCGGCGATGGACGAACTGGCGGTGGCCTGCGGGATCGACCCGATCGAGCTGCGGATCCGCAACGACACCGACCGGCATCCGGAGGAGGACCTGCCGTTCAGCAGCCGGAACCTGGTCGCCTGCCTCCGGGACGGCGCCCGCCGGTTCGGCTGGGCGGACCGGGATCCCACGCCGGCCGTCCGGCGACAGGGCCGGTGGCTGGTCGGCACCGGGATGGCCGGTGCGACCTATCCGGCCCGGACCCCGGGCGCGTCCGCGCGGGCGCGGGCCCACCCGGACGGCACGTACCAGGTCGACATCGACGCCACCGACATCGGCACCGGCGCCCGTACCGCGCTCTGGCAGGTCGCCACCGAGGCACTCGGGGTGCCCGGCGACCGGGTCCGGATCGGCATCGGGGACAGCGACCTCCCCCGGGCGTACGTCGCCGGCGGCTCGACCGGTACCGCCGGCTGGAGCCTGGCGGTGGACAAGGCCTGCCGGAGCCTGCGCCGACAGCTCCAGGAGCAGTACGCCGCAGCGGTGCCGGCCGAGGGTCTGACGGTCTCCACCGACACCGCCGCCGAGGTGGCCGCCCTGACACAGGTCGCCCGGTACGCCTTCGGCGCGCACTTCGCGCAGGTCCGGGTCGACGTCGACTCCGGGGAGGTCCGGGTCGGCCGGATGCTCGGGGTGTTCGCCACCGGTCGGGTGGTGAATCCGAGCACCGCCCGGTCCCAGTTGATCGGCGGGATGACGATGGGCCTGTCGATGGCGCTGCACGAGGAGGGGCTGCTCGATCACCGGTTCGGCGACTGGGTGAACCGTGACCTCGCGACGTACCACGTCAGCGCCTGTGCGGACGTGGAGCGGATCGAGGCGTACTGGGTGGCGGAGGAGGACGACCGGGTCAACCCGCTCGGCATCAAGGGGCTGGGCGAGATCGGCATCGTCGGCTCGGCGGCGGCGGTCGCCAACGCGGTGTACCACGCTACCGGGGTCCGCTTCCGTACCCTGCCGATCCAGCTCGACAAGCTGCTCCAGCACCTGCCGGCCGGCTAGGTCCCGTCCGCCGGAGCGATCGGGGCGCGGTAGCGCAGGCCGTCCATCAGCAGGTCGAGTAGTCGACCGGCCTGGTCCCGCCGGCCCAGTTCGCCGATGGCGAGGGAGATCCCGCCGATGCTGGCGAGTACGTCACCCGGCTCGACGTCCGACCGGATGGTTCCGGCGGCGGCGCCGGCCGACAGCAGTGAGCTGATCGCGGTGGTCATCCGGTCGAGAGTGTGCGCGTACGGGTCGCCGCCGGAGGCGATGAGCGCACGCAGCGCATCCGCCATTCCGCGCTTGGTGGTCATGTAGTCGATGAAGCGGTCCATCCAGGCCCGGATCGCCTCGTCCGGCGGCATGCTCTGGAGCAGTTCCGCCGCCGCGTCGCAGAGCCGGTCGAGTTCGTTGCGGTAGGCCGCCTCGACCAGTGCCTCCCGGGTGGGAAAGTGCCGGTAGAGCGTGCCGATGCCGACGCCCGCGTCCTTCGCGATCGCGTCGAGGGTCGCCTCCGGCCCTTCCTGCGAGAAGGCCCGGACGGCGGCGTCGAGCAGCCGGTCGCGGTTGCGCTGCGCGTCGGCCCGCAGCGGGCGCTCGCCGGTGGCGGCCACGGCTCCTCCTCGTCCTTTTCCGTTGCCACCCGGGGTGCGGGGTGACCTGGCTCACTATCGGAGACTTGTCCCACGAGTGGCAAACCGGAGGGTCCTCCGGTTACAGTCGGCCGTAGTGGAGGCGCCTCCGCTTCAGATCATACCGGTTATCGGCCCCGGTCAGCACGGCTGACCCGAAGGGGGAAGATCATGACTGCCAGCACCCGCATCAGCACACCGTTCTCCGCCGACTCCACCGCCGCAGAGGTCGCGGCGGGCGTCGACCTCACCGGCCGCCGGGTCATCGTCACCGGCGGCGCCTCCGGGATCGGCATCGAGACGGCCCGCACGCTCGCCGACAGCGGCGCCCAGGTGACCCTCGCGGTCCGCGACGTGGCGGCCGGGGAACGAACCGCCAAGGACATCGTCGACACCACCGGCAACCAGCGGATCCTCGTCGCACCCCTGGACCTCGCCGACCCGGCGTCCGTCGCGTCGTTCGTCGCGTCCTGGGACGGCCCGCTGCACATCCTGGTCAACAACGCCGGCGTGATGGCGTCGCCGGAAACGCGTACGCCGGAGGGCTGGGAACTCCAGTTCGCCACGAACCACCTCGGCCACTTCGCGCTCACCACCGGACTGCACCGGGCACTCGCCTCGGCCGGCGGGGCCCGGATCGTCTCGGTCAGCTCCAGCGGGCACCTGCGCTCGCCGGTCGTCTTCGACGACATCCACTTCCGGCAGCGCGCCTACGAGCCGTGGTCCGCGTACGGGCAGTCCAAGACGGCCAACGTACTGCTCGCGGTCGAGGCGACGAGGCGCTGGGCCGACGACGGCATCACCGCGAACGCGCTGATGCCGGGCGGCATCCGGACCAGACTCCAGCGGTACGTCACCGAGGAGGATCTGACCCGACTGCGCGCCGAGGCCGGAGCCGCCTCGGTCCCCTGGAAGACGCCGGAGCAGGGCGCCGCCACCTCCGTACTGGTCGCGACCTCGCCCCTGCTCGACGGCATCGGCGGCCGGTACTTCGAGGACTGCGCCGAGGCCGAACCGCACCGGTCCGGCGTCCGCAGCGGCGTCGCGGCGTACGCCCTCGACCCGGAGGCCGCCGCCCGACTGTGGGAGGTCTCCGTCCAGACCCTGGCCGGCTGACCCGGCCGGTCGGTCTGGCCCGCTCTCCGGTCTGGCCCGCTCTCCGGTCTGGCCCGCTCTCCGGCCCGCCGATCCGGTCACCGGGCCGGCACCGCAGGTCGCGTCGTCGGCTCGCCGCAACTGGTGGGTCGACGACCCGACAGCGGCGACGGCGACGGTCAGGCCCGGGAGACGGTGGGCCCGGAACTGTCCGGCACGGCCGCCGGCGGTGGCGGTGGCGGTACGACCCTGGCGGCGATCCGGCCGAGCAGTACCGCCATCGCCACACTGGGCAGGATCAGGAAGAGATGGTCGACCGGGAACTCGTTCCGGACGACGTAGCTGAACAGCGACACCGTGAGCACCCCCGCCGCCCATCCGAACGCGAAGATCATCGCCGGAACGGCCACCCGGCGCGGTAGCAGCGACGACACCAGGGCGAAGAGGGTGAGCAGCAGGTCGGGGACCAGGAACGGATTGCCGGCCCGGATCGCGTCCGACGTCCAGAAGTAGTGGACCATCACCAGCCCCATGACGGCGGCGACGCCACGGGCGATCGTCACAGTGTCCCAGTTCATCCGAGCCGGACCAGCCACCGTCGTCTCCTTCTCCACTGCCGACAACCCCCGGTCGGCGCGCTCCTGCACCGACGTCACGGAGTCTGCGGGTACGACGGCGGGCCCGGAAGCGTGCCAGTACGCAGCACGGACCGGGCTGGCCGTACCCGTGGGGTGTGGCTACCCGCACCACCCGCGGGACGGCCCGGGACGGCGGCCGAGCCGGATCCGGGTCCGGGTCAGTTGTTGAGGTAACGCAGTACGGCCAGCACCCGGCGGTGGTCGTCGGGCCGGGCCGGCAGCGCCAGTTTGGCGAAGATGTTCGTACAGTGCTTCTCCACGGTCCGCTCCGCGATGTCGAGCCGACCCGCGATGGCCTGGTTCGTCCGCCCCTCCGCCATCAGGGCGAGGACGGCCCGCTCCCGGTCGCTGAGCCCGCGCAGCGGATCGTCGTCGCGGTCCCGACGTCCGACCAGCTGGTCGACGACGATCGGATCGAAGGCCGAGCCACCGCCGCCGACCTGCCGGACCGCCGCGGCGAACTCCGTCAGGTCCGAGACCCGGTCCTTGAGCAGGTAGCCGACTCCCCGGGCACCTCCGTCGAGCAGCTCGACGGTGTAACTGACCCGGACGTACTGCGACAACACCAGCACCCCGGTCCCCGGATGGCGTCGGCGGATCTCCCGCGCCGCCCGTAGTCCCTCGTCGGTCCGGGTCGGCGGCAGTCGGATGTCGACCACGGCGACGTCGGGGCGGTGTCGGGCCACCTCGGCGAGCAGGGCGACGGCGTCCTCGACGCTCGCCACCACCAGGAACCCGGCCTCGGTGAGCAGCCGGACCAGGCCCTCCCGCAGCAGGGTGTTGTCCTCGGCGAGAACTAGCCGCACGGCAGCACCGCCCGGACCCGGGTCCCCCCGCCGGACGGACTCTCCACCCGCAGCGATCCTCCGCAGGCCGCCGCCCGCGCGGCCAGCCCACGCAGTCCGGAGCCGCCGGCCGGATCCGCGCCGCCCCGACCGTCGTCCCGGACGTCGACGACGAGCTGCCCCTCGGACACGTCGATCCGCAGCTTGGCCCCGGCCGCCGCCGCGTGCTTGGTGATGTTCGCCAGGGCCTCGGCGACCACGTAGTAGGCCGTCGTCTCCACCTCGGGCGGCAGCCCGGTCGGAACGTCGGCCCGGACCCGCAGGGGTACCGGTGACAGCGCCGCCAGCTCGCGGACCGCGCCGGCCAGGCCCCGCTCGGTGAGCACCGGTGGATGCAGGCCCTGGGTCAGGGCACGGAGTTCGCCGAGAATCGCCAGCGTGGCGTTCCTGGCCTCGGCGATCAGCGGACCGGCCCGGTCCGGGTCGGCCGGCAGCACCGACTCCGCCAGGCCGAGCGTCATCGGGATCGACAACAACCGCTGCTGTACGCCGTCGTGCAGGTCGCGTTCCAGGCGTCGACGTTCCGCCTCACCCGCCCGCAGCAGCGCGAGCCGGGAGTCGGCGAGCTGCCTGAGTCGGGCCCGCAGGTCGGCCGTCAGGCGGGCGTTCTCCAGGGCCAGCGCCGCCGCCGCACAGGTGGCTTCGATCAACTCTGGCTCCTCCGCCAACGCCCGGTCGTGTACGAGTATCGCGATCGGCTCGCCGGCCCGATCGATCCGGGTCGACAACCGGTCCGGCTCCCCGTCCGGGACCAGCGACACCGTACGGCCGTCGAGGTCGACGTACCGGCCCGACTCGGGTGCCCAGTAGCCAACCCGGAGAGTCGGGTCGTGCAGCGTCCGGGCCAGCGCCACCTCGATGGATTCCGACCGGGGTGCGCCGTGCAGCCGGACGACCAGATCCGCCACCCCGCTCCGGTCGACCCGGCGGCGCAGCAGGTCGGCGAGGTACCCCAACGGGATCGCGGCGAGCGCCAGATTCAGCACCAGGGTGAGGGCCGAGGCGTCCCAACCGGCGATCCGGGCCGGCTTCAACGCGAGAAACAGCGTCACCGCCACCACAGCGATCCCGAACACCGGGTTGAGGTAGCGGCGCCGGGTCACACTGCTACGACGCCAGCGGGCCAGTTGCAGGACGACGATCGCCGAACCGCTGAGCAGCACCCCGACGATCGCGGTCACGCCGGCCCGGTCCGCCCCGCCTTGCAACGCGGTCGAGATCCCGACCACGGCGACACTCAGGTAGGCCAGTCCCACCACCAGTCTCGGCGCCGACGCCCCGAGCCGCCCGGTCGGATAGGCCACCACCAGATGCCCCAGTACGGCCGCCCAGGCTCCGGCGCGTACGACGTCGAGGCCGTCGGGCGGCGTGATCGGCAGCGGTGACTTGGCGAGCCACCACAGCACGCCGACGGTGAGAAGCAGCGGGCCCATCCGGTTACGGGGTCGGGTCCGCCAGCCGACCAGGCCCGACGCGACGAAGCTCAGGCCCACGCCGATCGCGACACCGAGCACGCAACCACCTCCGACCCGTTGGCTGCCCGAACGGTCGACGGCGAAGACCCGGGCTACCCGACCGGGCCCCGTCCCGCACCACCGGAATCGTCTCCGAGTCACCGGGAACGGTCTAGGGTCACCAGGAATCCGCTCGTCCGGGCCGGCTCTGGTGAGCCGGCCCGGACGTCTGGATCACGCGATGTCGAACCGGTCCAGGTTCATGACCTTGACCCACGCCGCGACGAAGTCGCGTACGAACTGCTCCCGCGCGTCGTCGCTCGCGTAGACCTCGGCGAGCGCGCGCAGTTCCGAGTTCGACCCGAAGAGCAGGTCGACGCGGCTGCCGGTCCAGATGACCTCGCCCGTGGCGGAGTTACGGGCCTCGAAGGTGCTCGCGTCCTCGGACGTCGGCTTCCACGTCGTACCCAGGTCGAGCAGGTTGACGAAGAAGTCGTTGGTCAGCGAGCCCGGGGTCGCGGTGAGGACGCCCAGCGGCGACTGCTGGTAGTTCGCACCCAGGACGCGGAGACCGCCGACCAGGACCGTCATCTCCGGCGCGCTCAGGGTCAGCAGGTTCGCCTTGTCGACCAGCAGGAACTCGGCCGGCAGGCGGTGGCCCTTGCCGAGGTAGTTGCGGAACCCGTCCGCCGTCGGCTCCAGCGGGGCGAAGGACTCCACGTCGGTCTGCTCCAGCGAGGCGTCCGTACGCCCCGGCGTGAAGGGCACCTCGACGGCCTGGCCGGCGTCGCGGGCGGCCTGCTCGACGGCCGCGGACCCACCGAGCACGATCAGGTCGGCGAGCGAGACCTTCTTTCCGCCGGTCTGGGAGGCGTTGAACGCCTCCTGGATCCCCTCCAGGGTGTGCAGCACCCTGGCCAGCTCGTCGGGGTTGTTGACCTCCCAGCCGTTCTGCGGCTCGAGGCGGATCCGGGCCCCGTTGGCGCCGCCGCGCTTGTCGCCGCCCCGGAACGTCGAGGCCGACGCCCACGCGGTGGAGACGAGCTGGGACACCGACAGCCCCGAGGCCAGGATCTGGCCCTTGAGGGCGGCGACGTCCGCCGCGTCGACGAGTGCGTGCGTCACCGGCGGAACCGGGTCCTGCCACAGCAGCGTCTCGCTCGGAACCTCCGGGCCGAGGTAGCGGACGATCGGCCCCATGTCGCGGTGGGTCAGCTTGAACCAGGCCCGGGCGAAGGCGTCCGCGAACTCGTCGGGGTTGGCGAAGAAGCGCCGCGAGATCTCCTCGTAGACCGGGTCTACCCGGAGCGCGAGGTCCGTCGTCAGCATCGTCGGGGAGTGGCTCTTCGACGCGTCGTACGCGTCGGGAACGGTGCCGGCGCCCGCGCCGTCCTTCGGCTTCCACTGGTGCGCGCCGGCCGGGCTCTTCGACAGCTCCCACTCGTACCCGAAGAGGATCTCGAAGAAGCTGTTGTCCCAGGTGGTCGGGGTGTTGGTCCAGGCACCCTCGAGCCCGCTGGTGATCGTGTCGGCGCCCTTGCCTGCGCCGAAGGTGTTCCGCCAGCCCAGGCCCTGCTCCTCGAGCGGGGCGCCCTCGGGCTCGGCACCGACGTGGTCCGCCGGGCCCGCGCCGTGGGTCTTGCCGAAGGTGTGACCGCCGGCGATCAGCGCGACGGTCTCCTCGTCGTTCATCGCCATCCGGCTGAACGTCTCGCGGATGTCCCGGGCCGAGGCGAGCGGGTCCGGGTTGCCGTTCGGGCCCTCCGGGTTGACGTAGATGAGGCCCATCTGCACCGCGGCGAGCGGGTTCTCCAGCTCCCGGTCACCGGTGTAGCGGGCGTCGCCGAGCCAGGTGGTCTCGGGACCCCAGTAGACGTCCCCGTCGGGCTCCCAGACGTCCGCGCGGCCACCGGCGAAGCCGAAGGTCTTGAAGCCCATCGACTCCAGGGCGACGTTGCCGGCGAGGACCAGGAGATCGGCCCAGGAGAGGTTCTTGCCGTACTTCTTCTTCACCGGCCACAGCAGGCGGCGGGCCTTGTCCAGGTTTCCGTTGTCCGGCCAGCTGTTGAGCGGCGCGAACCGCTGCTGCCCGGCGCCGGCACCGCCGCGACCGTCGCTGATCCGGTAGGTGCCCGCGCTGTGCCACGCCATCCGGACCATGAACGGGGCGTAGTTGCCGTAGTCCGCCGGCCACCACTCCTGCGAGGTCGTCAGAACCTCCGCGATGTCCCGCTTCACGGCGGGGAGGTCGAGGGTCTTGAACGCCTCGGCGTAGTCGAACTCCTCACCGAGCGGGTTGGCCACGGCGGGGTTCTTGGCGAGGATCTTCAGGTTGAGCTGGTTCGGCCACCAGCCGCGGTTGCCGCCACCCTCGGTCGGGTGGGGGGCGCGTCCGTGTGCGACCGGGCAGCGGGACTCGCTCCCCGCCTCGGCGTCGTGGACGACGGCCTCGTGGTTCTCGGACATCCGGTTCCTTCCGTGACTTCGCGGATCAGTGGGTTCAGGAGTTGCCTGTGGTGGAGCAGTCGGGGCAGACGCCCCAGTAGATGACCTCGGCTTCGTCGATCGAGAAGCCGCTGTCGTGGGACGCGGTCAGGCAGGGCGCCTCGCCGACGGCGCAGTCGACGTCGGTGATACGGCCGCACGACCGGCACACGAGGTGGTGGTGGTTGTCCCGGACCCGCGACTCGTAGCGGGCCACCGAACCGGAGGGCTGGATGCGCCGGACCAGGCCAGCGGCCGTCAGCGCATGCAGTGAGTCGTACACGGCCTGGTGGGACACCTCGGGCAGATCCCTGCGTACCGCACCGATGATCGAGTCGGTGTCGGCGTGCGGGTGTGCGTAGACCGCGTTGAGCACCGCCACCCGGGGACGGGTCACCCGCAGGGCGGCCCCGCGCAGCATCTGCGGGAAGTCCAGGGTCGTGGGCACGCCGGAAGTCTGGCCAGTTTTCTGGAATCAGTCAAGATTATGGGCCGGACGTCACGCCGAGCGGACCACGCCACAGGCCATCAGCGGAAGATCAACAAGGTGGGCCGCCTCGGACTCGAACCGAGAACCCGCGGATTAAAAGTCCGCTGCTCTGCCAATTGAGCTAGCAGCCCGTCAGCCGTAGAGAGTACCGGTCGAGCGCTCCCGTCCAGCCCACTGGTCCCGCCGGTTCCGGGCCCTGTGCGGGCGCAGCCGTGATCAGGTCGGGCTCGACTACCCCTCGATCGCGCCCCGGTCGACGAAGCTGAACGTCGCGTCGGGCGGGGAATCGCCGACGAACTGCACGTAGATCTCCGACCTGGCGTCGTCCCACTGCACGAAGCCGTGTTCGTCATTGAAGATCGTGTACGTCGGCCGACCCTTGTCGTCCTTCTTGCCGGTGGGCGTGAGCGTGAAGAGCGTCGCCTTGGTGGGCGCGCAGCCGGTTCCGACCAGCGAAGCCGAGTCGCTCGGGCTGTACTTCACGCCGAGGCAGGTCTGCGCGCCGTGGTTGGGCTGCATCGACTTGATCATGTATTCGACGCCCAGCGGAACGAGGGCGAACTGGGCGTCCGCGCCCGTGCCGTCGGATACCGCCACCCGGTCGGGAAGGGGCAGGGCAAGATCCCGGTCCTCCTCGACGAAATGGATGAGGGTACGTCGGGTCCCGGCGAGGATGGCGGCGTTCCCGGTCTGCACGGGCAAGGGCGCCGGCTTCGACGAGCCGGTCGGCGAGCCGGCCGAGGGGCCGGGCGCGCCGGCCGACGACGCGGTGCTCCCCGCTCCGGTGCGGTCGGCGCCGTTGTCCAGCAGCCTGTTGCCCAGGAGGCCGGAGACCAGCAGAACCGCGAGGGTGCCCACGGCGATGCCCACCCCCGCGAACAGGCGGCGCCGCGGCCGTCCCGCATCCGTGCCACGATCTTGCACCGGCGTGTTCCGGTCGATGGTCGCCGGCCGGACGGGGTAGGCCGGCACCGCCCCCGCCGGTATCGGCTGGGTCGGTGCCGCACCGTCCGGTCGGTCCGCGGCCAGAAGCAGGTCGAGTAGTTCCCGGGCCGTCGGCCGCTCGGCCGGATCCTTGGCGAGGGTCCGGGCGACGATGCCGCGCAACGGCACGGGCAGGCCGTCCAGCATCGGCGGCTGGGTCAGGATGCGCATCGCGGTGGCCGCCGCCGAGTCCGCCGCGAACGGCGTCCGGCCGGTGCCCGCGAAGGTGACCACCGCACCCCAGGCGAAGACGTCGGCGGCGGGACTCATCCGCGGGCCGGGCTGCTCGTCGAAGCGTTCCGGCGCCATGTAGGCGACGGTCCCGACCACCTGATCGGTACGGGTGTGCTGGCTGGTCGCCTCCAGCGGCCGGGCGATGCCGAAGTCGATCACCTTGAGGCCGCCCAGCGCGAAGAGCACGTTGCCCGGCTTGAGGTCGCGGTGGATCACCCCGGCGCCGTGGATCGCGGCCAGCGCGGTGGCGATGCCGAGCGCCGCGCTGTGCAGCGCCCCGGGCGAGAGTGGCCCCCGCTCGCGGACCACGTCCGCCAGGTCCGGTCCGTCGACATACTCGACCACCAGGTACGGCGGGTCGTGGTCGAGATCCGCGTCGAGCACCTCCGCGGTGCAGAACGGCGGCACCTGCCGGGCCCGGGCGACCTCGCTGCGGAACCGGCCGAGGAACTCGCGATCACGGGTGAACTCGGTCCGGACGACCTTGATCGCGACCCGCCGGCCCTGCGGTGAGCGCCCCAGGAACACCGTGCCCATACCGCCCGAGCCGAGTCGGGCGAGCAACTCGTAACCGCCGAGGTGGTCCGGGTCGCCCGCGTGCAGGGAAAGACTCGACAAATCCGTACCCTCCACGGTCTGCGGACGCCGAGGGGCACACTATCGCGCGCCCAGCGCGTCCCGCGAGCCCCGTCAGGGTGTACGGGGCGAACTCAGCCGTCCATTTCGTCGGCCAACTCGCCCCCCGTCGTCCGCAATCGACGCCGACGACGGTTCCGGTACCGTAGGTGGCCGGCGGGCCGCTAGCTCAATTGGCAGAGCTGAGGACTTTTAATCCTTAGGTTCGGGGTTCGAGTCCCCGGCGGCCCACATATGTCCGGTTCTCCGTTGGACCCGGCCGGATGATCTCCTTGGTGGTGGACGGCTCGGGGCCGGCGGCGATGCCCAGCTGTGATGTAGGCGTCCGCGACGAGATGCCTGTTCACCGCCCATGGCAAGATCTGCCTGGTGCAGATCGGGATGCTCGGATCGTTCGAGGTTCGCACGGACGACGGCAGCATCGCCGACGTGCCGGGCGCCCGGCTGCGTGGGCTGTTGATCGCCCTCGCGCTCGAACCCGGCCGGGTGGTCCAGAAGGCGGCGCTCGTCGACTGGATCTGGGGTGAGCGCCCGCCCGCCGACGCGACGAACGCCCTGCACCGGCTGGTTTCCCGGCTGCGGAAGGTATTGCCGGAGGGATCGGTCGAGGGGCATACCGACGGCTACCGGTTGGCGGTGGAACCCGACGCCGTCGACGCCGTACGGTTCGAGCGCCTCGTCAGCGCGGGCCAGGTCCGGAACGACGATCCACGCCGGGTACGGCTGCTGCGCGAGGCGCTCGCCCTGTGGCGCGGTACCGCCATGCAGGACGTCGGCCTGCCGGACAGCGCGGCGTTCAACGCGGCGGTCACCCGGCTCGAGGGGCTACGCCTGACCGCCCTGGAGGATCGGGTCGATGCGGAGATCGGCCTCGGCCACGGTACGGAGCTGGTCACCGAACTGACCGACATGGTTGCCGCCCATCCGATGCGAGAACGGCTTGTCGCCGCGCTGATCCGTGCCCTCGCCTCGGCCGGTCGGGACAGCGAGGCGCTGCTCGTGTACCAGCGTACGAAGGAGGCCCTGGCCGACGCGTTGGGCGTCGACCCCTCGCCGGAGCTGTCCGCGTTGCACGTCGCGCTGCTGCGGGGCGAGTTGGGGCGGCGGGAGGAAACCCGGAAGACCAACCTCCGTGCCGAACTCACCAGCTTCGTCGGCAAGGACGCCGATGTCGCCGCGGTCCACGAGCTGGTTGCCGAACATCGGCTCACCACCCTGATCGGGCCGGGCGGCTCGGGGAAGACCCGGCTGGCCACGGAGACCGCGCGCACGCTGCTCGGCGACCTGCCGGGCGGGGCCTGGCTGGTGGAACTCGCCGCCATCGGCGCGGACGGTGACGTGGCGCAGGCGACGCTCGCCGGGCTCGGGCTGCGGGACGCTCTGCTCGGCGAGGCGACGAACGCGGACCCGACGGAACGGCTCATCGCCGCGATCCGCGATCGGGAGGCGCTGCTGGTCCTGGACAACTGTGAGCACGTGATCGAGACCGCCGCGACGCTGGCCCATCGCGTACTCGGGGAGTGCCGGCGGCTGCGGATCCTGGCGACGAGCAGGGAGCCGCTCGGCATCACCGGTGAGGCGCTGTGGCTGGTCGAGCCGCTGGCCCTGCCGGAGGAGGATGCCGACCCGGACGATTTCAGCTCCTCGCCAGCGGTCGTGTTGCTGCGGGACCGGGCGGGCGCGGTACGCAAGGATCTCGCCTTCGACGCCCACACGTTGTCGACGATGGCGCGTGTCTGCCGGGCGCTGGACGGAATGCCGCTGGCGATCGAACTCGCCGCAGCCAGGTTGCGCACCATGTCCCTCGATCAACTCGCCCACCGGCTCGACGACCGGTTCCGCCTGCTGACCGGCGGTAGCCGTACCGCGTTGCCACGGCATCGGACGCTGCGCGCGGTGGTCGACTGGAGTTGGGAGTTGCTCACCGACGCCGAACGGCTGGTCCTGCGGCGGCTGTCGGTGTTCACCGCCGGGGCCAGCCTGGAGGCGGCCGAGCGGGTCTGCGCCGAGAACGGGATCGAGCAGGACGAGGTGCTCGAGTTGCTCACCTCGCTGGTCGAGAAGTCGCTGCTGCGTACCGACGGCAGCCGCGCGCCGCGTTACCGGATGCTCGGCACGATCAAGGAGTACGCCGGGAACCGGCTCGTGGAGGCGGGGGAATCGGACCTCGCACGCCAGGCGCATCTCGCCTACTTCACCGAACTCGCCGAGACCGCCGACCCGCATCTTCGCCGCGCCGAGCAACTGGAATGGCTCGCCGCGCTCGATGTCGAGCACGACAACATCAGTTCCGCGATGCGTGGTGCGCTCGCGGCCGGCGAGGCGTACGGCGCGATGCGGCTCGCGGCGGGCGCCGGCTGGTACTGGTGGCTCAGCGGGCGCAAGGCCGAGGGCCTCGAACTGGTCACCGCGGCCACCCGGACGCCCGGCGAGGTGACCGACGACATCCGGGCCGTCGTGTACGCCCTTGTCGTGCACTTCATCAGCTCCGGACGGGCCGACGAGCACCAGGTGGCGGAGTGGATCCACAAGGGGTACCAGTCGAGTCTGCGCGCCCAGCGACGCCACCCGCTGTTGGGGTTCGTCGTTCCGCTGGAACGGATGTTGGAGGCGCCGGACGCGTTCCTGCCCGCCTGGGAAGCACTGCTGGACGACGGGGACCCCTGGGTACGCGCACTGGCCCGGCTTCAGCTCGGGAAGATGCGGATCATGCTCGGCCAGGAGGGGCCGGAGGCGGACGCGCATCTCGAGATGGCGCTCACCGAGTTCCGGGCCATCGGCGAACGGTTCGGAATCTCGTTCGCACTGACGGAGCTGGCGGACCGGCTCGCCACGCGCGGTGAGTTCGCCGGAGCGTGCGAGTACTACGAGCAGGCGGTCGAGGTGGTCACCCCGGTCGGTGCCACCGAGGATGTCATCCGGATGCGGTCGCGACAGGCGCGGCTGTACTGGCTGCTGGGCGACGAGGAGTCCAGCGCGGCCGCGATAGCCGAGGCGCAACGGTGCGCGGAACGGGTGACCTGGCCGGACGCGCTGGCCGAACTGGCCCTCGCGAAGGCGGAGATCGCCTACTGGGGCGGCAACGCCGAGGAGGCGCACCGACAACTCGACGTCGCGACGACCATGCTGGGCGACGAAGCAGAGCGGCCGAACATCCGGGCGGTGACCCACGACCTGCTCGGCTACCTTGTCGACGATCTCGCCGAGGCCCGTACGCACCGGGCGGTGGCCGCTCAGGCGGCTGCCGAGGCGGGGCACGCACCCCTGATCGCGCAGGTACTCGTCGGAGTCGCCGACCTGGCCCTCCGCCGGGAACAGTACGAGCAGGCCGCGCGGCTGCTCGCGGCCAGCGCCGCCGTACGCGGGATGCCGGATCGTTCCCACCCGGATCTGGCCCGGATCGAGCAGGCGGCGCGGCACCGCCTCGGCGACCCGGGGTTCGCCGAGGCGACTCGAGAAGGCACGCTGACGAACTGGTCCCAACTGGTCGAGGTCACGCTCGCCGCCTGACCAGCGCCTCGGAGGTCAGCTCGCCGCGCGTCCGATGGTGATGTCGCCGTGCCGCGTACTGGCGTGGACCGTGACCCTGTGATCGGACGTGCCAGGGTTCTCCTGGGACGGTACGGAGTTGCACACCGATCCTCGCTTGCTGGTGGCGTCCACCCTGGCGGCGGTGCCCTCGCTGATCCCGACCTCGATGTTTCCCGAATGGTTCGACAGCTCCGCCTGGCCGTGGGTCAACCGGCCGATCCGGATGGCGCCGTCGCCCGTCCTGGCGGTGACGCTGCCGTCGGCGCGGTCGATGTCGAAACCGCCGCTGCCGCTGCTGAGGTCGAGGTCGGACGAGGCGTGGCCGATCCAGATCTGCCCGCCCGAGTTCGACAGCTTGACGACGTCCTCGACCTCGCTGATCCGCATCGCGAACGCCGCGCCGTCGATGGTGGCGCGCTCGGCGATGTGGCCGATCGTGACCTCACCGGCCGAGATGTTCGCCTGGAGCGCGTCGATGCGGTCGAGCTGGACCCGACCCGACGCCATGTGCAGCTCGCACTCGCCGAACGAGCCGTCAGCGTGGACATCCGAGTACGCCAGGTACGAGATCAGGCTGGAGCCGGTGGGCAGGTCGATCGCGATGGCGACCGAGCCGTTCCTGTCCCCGGAGGTGGTGGTGTTGACCGACAGCTGACCGCCGGTGAAGTCGACCCTGGTCCGGTCGGCCACCCTGACGTCGGACTTGCTCGCCTTGTCGATCGGTTCGACCAGCACCACGGTGTCGGTCCGGTCGCTCGCGGTGACCCGTACCCGAGCACCGGCGACGACAACGGTGGCGACGATGGGTCCTGGCGTGGCGTAGGTAGGCATGCCATCTCTCCTTCAGTCTCGTACCTGGTCTGGTGGTCGGCGGCTCAGCGTGTGCCGCACCGGTCCGGACGCCTGCGGCGCGCGCTCGTTGGCGAGCGCGCGCCGGATCAGTTCGTCGTTGACGGCTCGGGGCAGCCCGATCAGGCTTTTCGGAAGGCCGTAGCCCGGGAGGTCAGGCGCGCTTCTGGAAGGTGGAACCCGCCCACAGGTACCCGACGAGGGCGATGCCGACGCACCAGGCGATGGCGGTGATCGCGGCGGTGGAGGACGGTGCGCCGTTGAGCAACCCGCGCAGGGTCTCGATGATCGGCGTGAAGGGCTGGTACTCCGCGAACTGCCGCAGGCCGGGTCCCATCTTCTCGGCCGGTACGATCGCGCTGCTGAAGAACGGCAGCATGACCAGCGGCACCGAGGCCAGACCCGCCGTCTCCGGAGACTTCGCCGCCAGCCCCAGGGCGACCGTGAACCAGCCGGTCGCGAAGCCGAGCAGCACGACGACGCCGACCACGCCGAGCCAGTCGAGGGAACTCGCCGACGGGCTGAATCCCAGCAGGAAGGCCACCCCGATCAGGGCCGCGATGGCGATCAGGTTGGTCAGCACACTGGCGACGACGTGACCGGCCAGCACCGCGCCACGGGAGACGTCCATGACCTTGAACCGGTTGATGATGCCCTTCGTCATGTCCGAGTTCACCGAGGTCGCGGTGGCCCCCAGCCCGTAACAGACCGCCAACAGCATCAGTCCCGGCGTCGCGTAGTCGATGTAGTCGACACCGACGTTGAAGGCGTCACCGAACATGTAGACGAACATCAACATGATCACGATCGGCATCAGGACCGCGTTGAACACCGAGGTCGGGTTCCGGGCGATGTGCTTGAAGTTGCGACGCAACATCACCATCGAGTGGGACTTGGCGCTCATTTCGCGTCCACCTCCGTGCTGTGGCCCGTCAGGGCGAGGAATACGTCGTCGAGGTCTGGGGTGTGCACGGAGAACTCCTCGGCACTGAGCGAGTGCTCATCGAGCCGGTCCAGCAGGGCCCGCAGGGTCTTCGTCCCACCGTCGCCGGGAACCCGCAGGGCCAGTGCCTCGTCGTCCCGGGTCGAGCCGGCCAGGACCCGCGCGGCCGCGTCGAGTTGGACGGCGTCGGTGAACCGGAGCCGGACATGGCTGCCGGGGACCTGGCGCTTGAGGTCGTCGGGAGTGCCCTGGGCAACCAGGCGGCCCTGGTTGAGCACCGCGACCCGGTCGGCTAGCTGGTCGGCTTCCTCGAGGTACTGGGTGGTGAGGAAGATGGTCACGCCATCGGCCACCAGCTCGCGGACGATCTCCCACATCGTGCGGCGGCTGCGCGGATCCAACCCTGTCGTCGGCTCGTCCAGGAAGATGATCCGTGGCTTGCCGACCAGCGTCATCGCCAGGTCCAGCTTCCGGCGCATACCCCCGGAGTACGTCGACGCCGACTTCTGCGCCGACTCCACCAGATCGAACCGCTCCAGCAGCTCCGTGACGACCCGCCTACCCTCGGCGGAACCCATCCGCTTCAGATCCGCCATCAGCTGCAGGTTCTCCTGCCCCGACAGCAGTTCGTCCACCGCCGCGAACTGACCGGTGACCCCGACCGCCGCGCGTACGGCCTTGGCCTCGGTCGCGACGTCATGCCCGGCGACGCGTACCGTCCCGCCGTCGGCCTTCATCAGCGTGGTCAGCACGTTCACCGTCGTCGTCTTGCCCGCCCCGTTCGGGCCGAGCAGGGAGAAGACCGTACCCGCGGGAACATCCAGATCGATGCCGTCGAGCACGATCTTGTTCCCGAAAGCCTTGCGTAGCCCGGAAACTTCAATCGCTGAACTTCTCATGCCGACTACGATCGGCGGCCGGCCTGACACCCCCCTGTCATGCCCCTGACACGCCCACTGTCACGGTGTTCGCCCTCGTCACACCTGCACACCACCCGGGCTCACACGGGACCGGCCGCCGTCCGTACGCCTCGGAGCGAGGCGACGGACGACGGCCGGGAAGCTGCCGGTTGGCTCTCTCAGTACGTGTCGCCGAGCTGGCCGCGGAGTTTGGTGAGGGCGCGGGTGAGGAGTCGGCTGATGTGCATCTGGGAGACGCCGATCTGCTCGGCGATCTGGGACTGGGTGAGGTTGCCGTAGAAGCGGAGGGTGAGGATCTTCTGCTCGCGCTCGTCGAGGGTGGCCAGGGCGGGGCCGAGGGCGACCCGGAGTTCGGCGAGTTCGTATTCGCCGTCCTCGCCGCCGAGCATGTCGCCGAGTTCGGTGGCGCGTTCGCCGTCGCCGGTCGGGGTGGACAGGGAGACGGCGTTGTAGGCGCGGGCGCCTTCGAGGCCTTCGAGGACCTCTTCCTCGGTGAGGTTGAGGTGGCGGGCGATGTCGGTGACGGTCGGGGAGCGGCCGAGGGTCTGGAGCAGGTTGCTGTTGGCTTCGCTGATGGCGAGGCGGAGTTCCTGGAGTCGGCGGGGTACGCGGATGTCCCAGGTGCGGTCGCGGAAGTGTCGTTTGAGTTCGCCGATGATGGTCGGGATGGCGTAGCCGGCGAAGTCGACGCCGCGGGTGGGGTCGAATTTGTCGATGGCTTTGATGAGTCCGACGGCGGCGGTCTGGATGAGGTCGTCGGTGGGTTCGCCGCGTCCGCTGTAGCGGTGGGCGAGGTGGTTGGCCAGGGGGATCCAGGCTTCGATGGCCTTGGCGCGCAGGGCGGGTCGGGAGGGGTGCTGCGCGGGTAGTGCGGTCATGGCCAGGAGCAGGTCGGTGGCGCTGTCGGCGAGGGCGCCGGACTTGGCGGGGAACCGGGTGCGGGTCTCGACGGCGACGGTGGCCGGAGCCTCGGACTCGGTGGTGGTGGCCCGGGTGGTGGTCGGTGCGGTCATGGTGGTCCTCCCTGCACCTCTCAGCGACCTGCGCCTGGTGGCGCTCAGTGGTGGTGGTCGTAGTGGTCCGCTGTGGTGGTGTTCGTGGTGGTGGTAATCCGTTCAGACATCACCTTAGCCCGATCGTCCTGCCGAAAGCTAGCCGAACGGCTGATGGATTAAAGGGGTAAAAGCCTCGACTTTCCCCCATAACAGCGACAGCTCCGCCAACTTCCGCCACCACCGGCCGCCGGATTTGTTGAATCACATCGCCGCGCCCCCCGCCACGAGATGATTACCGCCTGTGAACTGGCGGCGGAACGGCGCGGGTGACCGGGTACGCCCGGGCGACGACGGGGACGTGGCGTGATCCGGCTGCCCCGGATAACCACCCGCTGGGGGCTGGAGCCGTCCGCGCTGCCGGGTGACGAGGTCCGGCACGCCAGTTGGCTGGAACTCTTCTTCGACCTGGTGTTCGTGCTCGCCCTCGCCGCCGTACAGAACCGGCTCACCAATGAAGTGCCCAACGCGGGCGAGATCCTCCGCAGCGCCGGACTCTTCGTCATCGTCTACTGGGCCTGGGTCGGGCAGGCGTTCTACGACACCCGGTTCGACCCCGACGACTTCGCCCACCGGATCTCCGTACTCATCGGCATGCTCGGAGCCGGCGCCATGGCGGTCGGTGTCCGGGACGCCCCGGACACCATGCTTCTGCCGATCGGCTACCTCGTGGTCCGCGCGACGCTGCTGGCCCTCTACCTCCGGGTCCGGGGCACCAGCCCGACCGCACGGCGACTGACCGGCGTCTACCTCAGCGGCTTCAGCGTCGGATGGCTGGTCTGGGCCGCCTCGCTCGCCGTATCGGGGAACCTGAGGCCACTGCTGTGGCTCATCGGACTGGCCATCGAACTGCTGACGCCCTGGCTCGGCCGACGCTGGCTGAAACAGCATCCGGTCCACCCGTCCCACCTGCCCGAACGGATCGGACAGTTCACGATCATCCTGCTCGGGGTGAGCCTGTCCGACCTGATCGGCGCGGTGCCGACCCAGCCGTCGGTCGCGGTCAGCGTGACGGCGATCACGGCGTTCATCATCCCGACATCGGTCTGGTGGGTCTACACCACCTACGTGACCATGGGCCTGACCCAGTCCCGGCTCAGCGCCGGGCTCGGTTACGCCAACACGCAGGGGGTGCTGGGTGCCGCTCTGCTGCTGCTCGGCTGGTGCCTGGGGCAGACCGTCCGCGAGGTGGCCGCCGGTACGCCGGAGCTACCGGGAATGCTGCGCTTCCTCCTGGTGGTGTCGCTCGGCATCTGGATCCTCGGCGGCCTGGCCCTACAGTGGCTCGCCCTCGGCACCGTACCGCTGCCGAGGATCCTCTTCGCGCCCATCGCCATCGGGGTGATCGTCGCCGTCGCCCTCGTGCCGGAGGCGACCGTGATGGTGCCGCTGCTCGGCGTCGTACTGATCGGCTACGCCACCGTGGTCAGCCGGCTCATCATCCGGTTCAGTCCGGTACAGGGCGACAGCTGATGGTGGCTGGCCGCCCCGGTCAACCGGCGAACGGGACGACCGGTACGCCGCCCACCCCGGGCGTGGCCCGGAACAGCGCCCCGGCGGCGGGCTCCGGCTCGGACAGGCCCAGCCGGGAGGTGGTGATGTAGAGGTCGCGCAGGTCCTCCCCGCCGAAGGCGCAGGCGGTGACCTGCCCGACCGGCAGCGGTATCCGGACGTCGAGCCGGCCGGTCGGCGTGTAGCGGCGCACCTCGCCACCGCCCCAGAGCGCGACCCACACCCCGCCCTCCGCGTCCAGCGTCAGGCCGTCCGGAGCACCGTCCGCCGGGTCGATCCGGGCGAACGGGCGGCGGCCGGTCAGCGCGGCGGTGTCCGGGTCGTAGTCGAAGACGTCGACGCGCTGGGTCGGCGTGTCGACGTAGTACACCGACCCGCCATCGAGGGACCAGGCGATCCCGTTGGAGATGGTGACGTCGTCGAGCACCCGCCGGGGGACGAGGTCGGCGTCCAGCCGGTAGAGCTCGCCGGCACCGGGGCGCATGTCGTACGCCATCGACCCGCAGTAGAACCGGCCGGCCGGGTCGCAGCCACCCTCGTTCATCCGCCGCCCCGGGTCGGACCAGAGTTCGGCAAGGCGGCTCGTCGGACGCAACTCCGAATCGGTGAGGAGAAACCCGCGCTCGACCGCGACCAGGTAACCACCGGCCGCGCGGGGCCGGACCACCGCCGCGACGGTGTCGAGGTGGTGCCGGACCACCCGGTCCGGGCCGGGCGTCAATCCGAGTACGTCACCGGCGAGCATGTCCACCCAGAGCAGCCGACCGGCCCGTGCATCCCAGACCGGTCCCTCACCGTGCTCGCAGCATGGATCCGTCACCTGTACCGCGTCCAGCATGCCGCGCTCCTTCAGACCCGGCGGTACGCCAGCCCGCCCCGGCCGTCGAGCATCGCACGGGCACACCCTTCCCGGGTACGACGAAAGGGCCAGCCCCTGGATGGGGCTGGCCCTTCGTTGTCGTGTCCTGCTGGTGGCGTGTCGTGCTTACCGGTTATGCGGAGTAGCCACGTTCGGCGGCCCAGTTGGCGAGCGTGATGGTGCTCATCCAGTACTCGCTCTGGTTCGGGTTGGCCGGGTCGGCGATCTTGACCTTGCGGCCGTGGTCGTCGTACCCGACGACGGTCAGGTAGTGCCCACCCTCGTACGAGTGCGCCGTACCGGCCTCGTCGACCGCCGTGCCCCTGATGTTCATCACCACCGCACGCTTGGCGTCGATCGCGTGCACCACGTCGACCTGGAGCCGGTCCATCTGCTCCGGCTTGGCGGTCTCGTCCGGGATCGCCACGGTCCGGTAGTCCTTACCACCGGTGCTGTTCAGCACCCGGGTGGTGTCCTCGGCCGAGTTCGTACCGGCCTCGGTCGTACCCAGCCGCTTGGCCACGTCGTCCTGCGCCGGGGTGTGCCCCTGGGTCGACAGCGCGATCCGGGTCGCGGCCGGCGCACAGTAGTAGCCGTTCTCCTGCGCCTTGTACTGGTAGTCCAGAACCTTCGACGGCTGACCCTTGTCGACATCCCGGACACTGACCGCCGCGGCGGTCGGCGTCATCGCCGCCTGCGGGGCCGTCATGCTCAACGCCGGTCCGGCGAACGCACCGCCGACGACGGCGAGTCCCGCGATACCGAGCGCGGTCTTACGAATCGGGGTTTCGGTGATGGCCGGTAGCCACCGCTTGACTGTAGTCATGATGGTTGCCTTCCATTCCGGGGGTAAGACGACCGTGATCTCGGGCGACGCGCGGGGGGTGCGCGGCACCGTCAACGGCTCGTCAGAAAGGAAAAACAGCAACAGCGGAAGAATTCGCGCTGCGCGCCCGAGCGAAACAGCACTACTGTGCGTGCTCCAGGCGTACGGGGGATGTAACCGTGGGCCGGCGGCCGGCATTCCCGGGTACCCGGCCACCCGACCGTGTCTGACCACGGGCGGATCACCGGACCCGGGGCCCGAACCGGGCCCCAACCCGACAGACAGTCCCGAACCCCCGACCTGGGCCGAGGGGCGGGCTGCTGCGGACTTACGCTGGGTATAACCGCGGCCGGCCGCCGGATGTTCCCGCCAATCGGCCCAGCCGCCGATCTGATCATGCATAGATTCGGACACCAATCCCAAACCACGCAATCAACGCCGTACGTACGGCTCCAGCAGGCGCGCCACCGACGTCGGGTCCTCGACGTGGGCGTTGTGTCCCAGTCCGGGCATCGTCGTCCCCGGTACCCCGAGCCGGGCGAGATCGTCGTCGCTGACCAGCGCGTCCCGCTCTCCCCTGGCCAGCACCGTCCGAGCCGGTTCGGCGGCCGACAGCAGGCGGGCCATCTCCGGTGCCCCGACGCCGAAGGCCCGGGGATCCATGGCCAGCCGCCACCGCCCGTCCGCTGCCGCCACCAGCCCGGCGTCCACTTCGGAGTCGTCGACGTCGAGCAGACCGGTCAGCCCGGAAATCCGCAGGTACCGCTGCGCCGCCTCGGCCCGGGAGTCGTACCAGGCCACCGGCCGGCCGGCCAGCGCGTCGGCCCTGGCCAGCTCGTCCGGGGTCCAGGCGACCTTCACGCCGAGCCCGACGACGGCCTCCACCGACCAGCCGAGCCCGGGATCCGCTTCCACCGACCGGCCGAGCCCGGGGTCCGCCGTGGGCTGCGTGCCGACCATGGCGGCCAGGGCCAGCCCGACCGCACCGCCCAGCGACTGCCCCAGCACCACCACCCGGTCGCCGGGATCCAGCAACCCGGCGATCGCAGCGGCGAAGGACTCGAACGTGTACCGGTCGAGCCGTGCCGAGCCGCCGTGTCCGGGCAGGTCCGGCGCCAGCCACCGCCCCGGCCACTGCTTGCCGAGCAGGTCGTACCAGCCACGCCAGACGTCACCGGTCGCACCCATGCCGTGCAACAGCAGCAGTACGGGCTGCCCGGCACCGCCCTCGGCCACCCGTACGCCGTTCCGGGTCGCTGCGCCGTCGGTCATGCCGAGCAGTCTGCCACCGGGCGGCGTCGTACCGGCTCCGTAGCATGCCGGCATGCCGACCACGTACCCCGCCGAGATCCGGGCCGGCAGCGTTGCCGCGATACCCCTGCCGCTCGGCGGGTACGGCGCCTGCCAGGTCGTCAGCGTCGCGCCGGACAGTGTGCTGGTGCACCTGCTGGACTGGTATTCGGCGGAGGTTCCCACGTTGGCGCAGCTCGCCGGGGCCGGGCCGATGCGTCTCGACCACCACGCGCACAACGGGCGGCCGGACGGCGTCGGCGTGTTCGCGCACCACCCCGTGCCGCCCGACTTCGCCTGGCTGGGCGCTCAACCGCTGCGCCCCGAGGTGCCGCCGACGTCGAACGGGTACACCGGATGGTCGTACCTGCCGAACCAGGTCGTACTGCAGCGACGCTGGGCGCGACTGCCGGCGGCGACGAAGGCGGCGTACCGGGCGGGGGCCAGCCGTGGCCCGGTTCGGGTGGACCTCGGCGGGCAGCCGGCGGAGCTGGGTGCGGCCGTCGGGCGGCTCGACCTGACCAGGTCGCCCCTGGTGCCGGCATCGGGCGAGGTCCGGTGGGCCGGGCTGGACGCGCTGCCCCGGTGCACCACCCTCGTCTGGTCGGGACCGGACCGGGGCCTGTCCGATTTCCTCGCGACCCGACCGATGTTCTCCTGTCTGAGCTGGCGGAACGCGCCGCCCGAGGTGGACCTCGGCGACTCCGGGCTGACGGACCTGACGTTGTCCGGCTCCGATCTCCGAGCCGTACGGCTGCCACCCGGCCTGCTCGGTCTCACCCTGATCGGCGACCTCCCGGGCAGCGTGCTGGCGGCCGAGCAGGGTCACTGGCTCAACCTCACCGTCGAGGTTCCGCCGGTGCCGGTCCCGATGCCGGACGGACTGCGTGGGGTACGACGCCTCGTGCTGCGCGGCGACGGGGAGATCCTTGCGGCGCCCCTTGCGATGCTCAGCGCACTCGAAACGCTCAGCATCGGGTGGCAGAAGCCGCCGGGCCGGCTCGTCGAGCCGGACGCGTTGACATCGCTGCACCGGTTGCACAGTCTCCAGCTCGACGACGGGTACGGCTACGACGCGGCGACTCTGCCCGACCTGCCGGGGCTGCGCCGCCTGGAGGTCGACGGGCTTCCCCGCTCGGTCGTGGCCCCGCTCAAGGCCCGCTACCGGAACACCGAAGTCAGCCTCACCGTGCGCGGCGCGAAGTCCGACACATGGCTGGCCGCCAACATCGGCAACCCGTTCCGCGACTGGGTCGACGACGACCCGCGCGGCGGGGCCGCCGCCTGCAAGGCGTACGCCGCCGCGCTGCGCGCCGTCGACCGACTGCCCGCCGACGCCCCGGGCCGGTCCGAAACGGTTAAGCAGATCCTGAAGACCTTGATCGACGCGCTGAACCGGATCGACGAGAAATACGAATTCATCGACACCGTCGACCGGGAACAGGCCGGTGACGCCTTCGCCGACCTGGCCCGGAGGGCCGGCGTACCCGCCGACCAGGCCGAGAACTGGTTCGACAGGTGGCGGGACTTCTGAGCGACGGCGGTCGGCTCAGCGCAGTGCGACGGCCATCCGGCGTACGGCCTCGGTGACCAGTTCCTCGGAGGTGCCGAAGTTGAACCGGACGTGTCCGGTCCCGCCGGTGCCGAAGACCGCTCCCGGCACCACGGCGACCCGCCCACGTTGCAGGAACACCTCGGCCGGATCCGCGCGCCGATCGTCGGTCCGGTCGTCGGTCAGCTCCAACTCCCGGCAGTCCAGCCAGGCCAGATAGGTGCCGTCCGGAATCCGGTACCGGATCTGCGGCAGTTGATCGGCGAGCAGGGTGCCCAGCAGTCGACGGTTGTGGTCCAGGCCGGCCAGCAGGGCGTCGAGCCACGGCGTGCCGTACCGGAGCGCGGCCACGTGCGCGATCACGCCGAGGTGGCTCGCCCCGTCGCCGGCCACCGTCGGCATCCGGGCCAGGTCAGCCGCGGCCTCCGGGCCGGCGACCGCCACCGCGGCCTTCACCCCGGCCAGGTTCCACGCCTTCGACGCGGAGAGCAGCGCGAAGCCGCGTTCACTGCCGGGCAACGAGAGGTACGGCAGGAACGTCGCCCCGGGATGGACCAGCGGGGCGTGGATCTCGTCCACCACCACGCGTACGCCGTGCCGGTCGGCCAGCTCGGTCACCATCGCGAGTTCGTCGGCGGTGTGCACGGTGCCGGTCGGGTTGTGCGGGCTGCACAGCAGGAAGGCCGCCCGTCGACCGCCGGCGACGGCTTCGGTGAACGCCCGGTCCAGCGCCTCCGGGTCCAGCCGGTGCTCCGCACTCAGCGGCGCCTCGACGACCCGTCGGTCCATTCCGGCGATGAAGTCGAAGAACGGCGCGTACACCGGTGGGTTGATCACCACCGCGTCGCCGTACCCGGTGACCAGCTTCAGCACCTCGACGATGCCCAGCATCACGTCCGGCACAAGCGCGGTGTGCTCGGTGTTCGGCGTCCAGCCCCAACGCGTGGCGGCGAACTCGGCGAGCGCCTCGGCGTAGTCCGTACCCATCGGGTAGCCGGTGTCGCTGAGCGCGATCGCGTCGGTCAGCGCCTCGGCGACCGGCTCGGCGAGCGGTACGTCCATCTCGGCGACCCAGGCCGGAAGGACGTCCGGCGGGTACCGCCGCCACTTCTCACTCGTACGGCGGCGGAGGTCCTCCAACGACAGCATCTGCAAGGGGTTGCCCACACCATCACGCTATAACCGGTGTACGTCGGCGCCGGAACGGGCACCTTCGCCGTCCTGGAAGCGCCCGAACTGCTCGTCGACGACATCGGGCCCTTCCTCCGCCCGCCGCGTCAGCCGGTGCCGAAGACCCGGTCCCGGTCGAACGGACTGTCGGAGGCATCGTCGCCGAACAGCTCGGCGACGATGCCTCTGGCGCTCGGATCCCGGGTCGGCATCCGGTTCCCCCGACGCCACTCGGTGTCCCAGGCCCCGTCGCTGTGGATCGCGAAGCCGTCCGGAAGCAGCCGGTGGCAGCGGAGCAGGATCGCGGTCACCGCGAGATCGTACGGGTGCCGACCGGTCTTGCAGAACCCGACCACCCGACCGTCGCTGGTCAACTGTCGGTTGCCCGGCCAGCGCGGCGCCAACACCAGCGGCTCGCAGTACTCCTCGTCGTCCACGCTGCCGTTGACGGCGATCACCTCGTACTCGGGCGGCAGCGTCCCCTCGAACGGGTCCCGGCAGAGCCGTACGCCGGCCGCCTCCACCTGGTCGAGGATCAGCGCCGCGTCCGTCCGCATCCGGGGCCAGGCCTGACGGAACGGCGCGCTTTCCGGTGCGTACGAGAAGTAGTGGGTGTAGCCCATGCCAAGGATTGTCGCGCCGCGCGGCCCTGGAGTTTGCCCCTGGATGGAGGAGACTGATGCGATGGTCAAGACGCTGCATCCACGGAGCTACGACGATGTGACCCACGTCGGCCACTACTTCTGCCACGGTTTCGCAGTGGTGATGGACCTGACGGGCCTGACGGACGCGGACGCGATGCCACTGGTCGACTTCGCCGCCGGTCTGGTCGTCGGGCGCGACGGCGCCATGGAACGGGTGGCTCCGAAGGTGTTCCTGCTCCGGCCCCGGGAGACGTTCCGGTCGGTGGCGCAGCGTCCGGCCTAGCTCCCCGCCACGAGGAGTTCGCAGTGCAACGGCCAGAGTTGATCGCCGCCCTTCGGCGCGGAACGCTGCTCGTCGCGCCCCGCCCGGCCGTACAGCCGACCTGGCGCGCCTGGGTGTCCGTGGCCGGACCCGCCAGCAACGACACCGGACCCGGCTGGCGCAACCGCGACCTCACGCTCTACTGGCAGGTGCGCGAGTGGGATCCCCTCTACCTCGCCGAGGATCTGTGCTGGGCCGAGAACGACGGCATGCGCGCCCTCGAACGGCACACCTCGGACGGTGAGGAACAGCTCTGGGCGATGGTCGACCGGTTCGGTGGCAGCACCGCCTTCACCTACCCGTGGTACACGGACTTTCCCGGCTGACGAACGCCCGCCACGCCCCCGGAGCGAAGACCAGCACCGGACCGGACGGATCCTTGCTGTCCCGCACCCCCACCACACCAGGCACGTTGAGTACCACCTCCACACACGCCCCCTGGGCGTTGCTGCGAACGCTCTTGCGCCAGCAGGCACCAGTCAGATCCATCTCTTGGCCACCTCCGCTACAAACCTGTCAACACCGAATTTCCCGGCCCACGAAGGCCCGCCACGCCCCCGGAGCGAAAACGAGCACCGGGCCGGACGGATCCTTACTGTCCCGCACCCCCACCAACCCAGGCAGGTCGAGCGCCACCTCCACACACGCGGCCTGGTTGGATCCGCTACGGCTGCTCTTGCGCCAGCCGGCGCCAGTCAAATCCATGTCTTGGCCACCTTCGCTATCAACTCGGTCGGCACCGACTGTTCTGGGCCACGAACGCCCGCCACGCCCCCGGGGCGAAGACCAGCACCGGGCCGGACGGCTCCTTGCTGTCCCGCACCCCCACCACACCAGGCAGGTCGAGCGCCACCTCCACACACGCGCCCTGCGAACTGCTTCGGATGCTCTTGCGCCAGCGCGCGTCGCTCAGATCCATGTCTTGGCCACCTTCGCTATCAACTCGGTCGACTGCGGCAGGGTAAGGGCCTCGGCGAGGATGTCTTCCCAGTGCTCCCGTACCTCGGCCACATCGTCTGGTCGTGCTACCACCTGACCCCGGAGCCGGTCTTCGAGGTACAGGACCTCTTCACGCTCCGGCAGCGTCGCGATGATGAACGGCCCGGTAAGGCCAGCGTACGCACCGACGCTCGATGGAACGATGTGGATCCGTGTCCGGCAACGTTCCTCGTTGAGCCCTGCCAGGTGGAAGAGTTGCTCCCGCATCACCGCAGCTCCCCCGACAGCCCGATGCAGCACAGCCTCGTCCAGCACAACCATGAGCTGCGGCGAATCGTCACTCGACAGGCGCTTTTGTCGTTCCGCACGAGCCAGGACCCGGGCCTCGATCGCCTCGTCCGTCAGCCGACCATCGCTGCTGATGATTGCCCGGCCGTACGCCTCGGTCTGAAGTAGACCGGGCACGAAAGCCAGCTCGAACCAGCGCAGGAAGATTGCCCGCTGCTCGTTCGCAACCCATTCCGTGAGCCACGGTGGCGCAGTGTCGGACTTGATCACCTTTTTGAGCAGCCGGACGAAGATGCCGCCGGTGTTGAAGCGCTTGTCGATCGCGGCGAGATAGTCCTCCTTCGGGGACCGGTTGCCAAGTTCCACCGCGCTCACGTGTGAGCCCGAAAAGTTGATCAGTTTCCCGAAGTCGTCCTGGTTCAGTTTCGCGCTCAGCCGTACGTGCCGTAGTTCGTCGAGCAGAAACTCCGCCGCCGAGGTCCCCACGCTCCCCACACCCTTCCCCCAACTCGTCCAGCCCACGCCACAGCGCTTCTACCAGGCTAAACAGGCAGGCTCTCAGAAGGCTACGGCTGTCGATTCCAGCTATCGATCGTAGTGGTGTCCATAGCAGAGTGTCAGCAGCGGAACCGTTCGGATCCATACCGATCAAGGACGGGCGGAACCGCGCGGGGGCCGTACCGGAAATCGCCCTTCCGCCCGTACGCCCCCGCTTCCAATTCGGAGGGAGTCCGGATCGTGAAATGGCTACGACGTACCCCGAAAGAACATCGGCGGGACTGGCGCCGGTTGTGGCGCTACTGCCGTTGCGGCGGACGCCGGGGTTGCCGCAAGGCGAAATCCCCGCCGAACCCGGGCCACTTCCGCCCACCCACCGCACAACCCCGATGACCGCCCCGGGTGCCGGGCGGGCCCATGTGGCGCAGCGGCCGATCTGGCTCTGCCGGGCGTGTGGCGCGGAATGGCCGTGCCTGACCGCCCGCAGCCTGCTGCCGATCGACTACTACGCCGACCCGCTCGCGCTGCGCGTCCACCTCGCCACCCTGCTCCAAGATGCGGTCGAGGACCTTCGACGCCTCAACCCGGAGCCGGGACCGGACCTGGCCCGGATGTACGCCCGCTTCCTCGGCTGGATCGAACCACGCCGGCGCATCATCCGGGCCCGTCGGCTACGGCAACTGCACGGGATATGACCCGGGCCCGTACGGCATCGAGCTGGGCTGCACCGGGTAGGTCTCCCGGCGCTCGGCCTGGGCGAATCCGGCGGACCGGCTGTCCACCTGTGGCCAGCCACCGGCCTCGTGGAACAGCCGCATCGCGGTCGCCACGACCTCGGCCAGCGACTCGTTGGCCTCGATCTCGACGCTGGCGCCGGGGGTGTCGATCCGGACCTTGGTCGGGTGCGATGAACCGCCGCTGGCCGAGGCCGGCCGTTCCGACTTTCCCGGTTCCGGATCGGGCGTTGACGACGCCGAGTTCGAGGTCGCCGGTGCCGGGTGCGACGGATCGACGGCAGCCGGTGGGGCTGGAGGCTCGGGCAACGGTGGCGGTTCCGGCATGGTCTCTGGGGGCGGCGACGTCTCCGGGGGCGGCAGCTGCTCCGGCACGGACGGGGTCTCCGGCACGGGCGCGGTCTCCGGTGGCGACGGCTGGGCGGGAACCGACGCGCTGGGCGACGGCAGGGCGGGGAGCGACGCGGCAGGCGGCGGCTCGGAACGGGGTGGCTCACTCGTCACGGGGTCATTGTCCGGCCGAACCTCGCCGGCCCGCCACGGCGGTCCCGGTACCTTCCCGACTCGATCCTCGACCAGCTCAACCGGGCACCAGTTCGCTCCGGTCGGCGTCGACCCGGTCGCCCTGGTCGAACTGGGTCCGGTACAGCTCCTCGTACCGGCCACCGGTGGCGAGCAGTTCGTCGTGGGTGCCGCGTTCCAGGATCCGCCCGTCCTCGATCACCAGGATCTGGTCGGCGGCCCGTACGGTCGACAGCCGGTGCGCGATCACCAGGGCGGTACGGTCGGCCAGCGCCTCGCCGAGCGCCGCCTGCACCGCCGCCTCCGAGGTCGAGTCCAGGTGTGCGGTCGCCTCGTCCAGGATCACCACCCGGGGGCGGGCCAGCAGCAGCCGGGCGATGGTCAGCCGTTGCCGTTCGCCGCCGGAGAGCCGGTACCCGCGCTCGCCGACCACGGTGTCGAGTCCGTCCGGAAGCCCGGCGATCAGGTCGGCGAGCCGGGCCCGGCGCAGCGCGTCCCAGATCTCGTCATCGGTCGCCTCGGGCCGGGCCAGCAGCAGGTTCGCCCGGATCGACTCGTGGAACAGGTGCCCGTCCTGGGTGACCAGGCCGAGGGTGTCCCGGATCGAGTCGGCGGAGAGATCCCGGACGTCCTGCCCGGCGAGGCGTACGGCTCCGGAGTCGACGTCGTAGAGCCGGGGTACCAGCTGAGCGATGGTGGACTTGCCGGCACCGGAGGAGCCGACCAGCGCCACCAGTTGGCCCGGTTCGACCTTGAACGACACCTCGTGCAGTACGTCGACCCCGCCCCGGGTGTCCAGGTTCGCCACCTCCTCCAGCGAGGCCAGCGACACCTTGTCGGCGGACGGGTAGCCGAACCGCACCCCGTCCAGCTCGACCGAGACCGGCCCGTCCGGGACCTGCCCGGCGTCCGGCTTCTCGGTGATCAACGGCTTCAGGTCGAGCACCTCGAAGACCCGTTCGAAGCTCACGAGTGCGCTCATCACCTCGACCCGGGCGCTGGCCAGGGCGGTCAGCGGGGCGTAGAGGCGGGTGAGCAGCAGGGCGAGCGCGACGACGGCACCGGGCTCCAACTGCCCGCGCAGGGCGTAGAAGCCACCGAGGCCGTACACCAGGGCGAGCGCCAGCGCCGAGACCAGGGTGAGCGCGGTGATGAAGACCGACTGGACCATCGCGGTGCGTACCCCGATGTCCCGGACCCGGCGGGCGCGCTCGGCGAACTCGGCCGACTCGGCCGCCGGCCGGCCGAAAAGCTTGATCAGCGTCGCACCGGGTGCGGAGAACCGCTCGGTCATCTGGGTGCTCATCGTCGCGTTGTGGTTGGCCGCCTCCCGCTCCAACCGGGCCAGCCGGGTGCCCATCCGGCGGGCCGGCAGCACGAAGACCGGCAGCAGCACCAGCGCGAGCAGGGTGATCCGCCACGAGATCCCGATCATCACCACCAGGGTGAGGAGCAGCGTGACCAGGTTGCCGACCATGCCGGAGAGGGTGTCGCTGAACGCCCGCTGCGCGCCGATGACGTCGTTGTTCAGCCGACTCACCAGGGCCCCGGTACGGGTCCGGGTGAAGAACGCGACCGGCATCTTCTGCACGTGGTCGAAGACGGTGGTACGCAGGTCGAGGATCAGGCCCTCACCGATGCTCGCCGACATGAACCGGGTGAGCAGCCCGAGGCCGGCCTCGGCCAGCGCGACGACCGCGATCAGCACGGCGAGCCCGATCACCAGGTCGGTTTCGGCGCCGTTGACGATCGCGTCCACCACCCGGCCGGCGAGCACCGGGGTGGCCACCGCCAGCACCGCCATCACCACGCTGAGCAGCAGATAGTTCGTCAGTCGCCGACGATGTCGCTGGGCGAAGCCGCCGATGCGCCGCAGCGTCGCCATCGAGAACGGCCGCTTGTCCTGCTGGGCGTGCATCGAGTTGTACATCGACATCCACGCCGTGACTTCCATGTCCATCGCATGCCCCCCACCGGTCGGACACGCGAACCGTACCGACAGCCACCGACAGTAGGACCTCAAGCATCGTTCAGGTCAACGTATTTAGCCGGGAAGTCGGGAGCTGGACAGCCGGCGGCCGGGGGGATGGACAGCCCGAAGGGGCGCCCTCCGGATGGAGGACGCCCCTTCGGGTACCGCTTCGGCTCAGGCCGCGGCGAGCGCCGGGCCGTCGACGGTGCCGAGTACGCCCGGGTCCTCGGCCGGCCGCAGGGCCAGTGCGAGTACGTCGGCGACGTCGGCGAGGGTGTGCACGGTCAGTTGCTCCCGCACCTCGGTCGGCAGGTCGTCGAGGTCCGGCTCGTTCCGGGCCGGGATGATCACCTCGGTCAGACCGGCCCGGTGCGCGGCGAGCAGCTTCTGCTTCACCCCACCGATCGGCAGTACCCGACCGGAGAGGGTGACCTCACCGGTCATCCCGAACTCCGGGCGTACCGGCCGGCCGCTGGCCAGCGAGGCCAGCGCGGTGACCATCGTGATGCCCGCGCTCGGGCCGTCCTTGGGCACCGCACCCGCCGGAACGTGCAGGTGGATCCGCCGCCCGGCCAGCGCGTTCGGGTCCAGCCCCAGCGCCCGGCCGTTCGACCTGAGGTAGGAGAGCGCGATGTGCGCCGACTCCTTCATCACGTCGCCGAGCTGTCCGGTCAGGGTCAGCCCCGGCTCGCCCTCCATGCTGGTCGCCTCGATGAACAGCACGTCACCGCCGGCTCCGGTCACCGCCAGCCCGGTCGCCACCCCGGGCACCGCCGTACGCTCCGCCGACTCCGGCGTGAACTTCGGCCGTCCCAGGTAGCTGGCCAGGTTGTCGGTGTCGACCCGGACCGGTCCCTCGGCTCCGGCCAGTGCCACCGCGACCTTGCGGAGGATCTTCGCCAGCGCCCGTTCGAGCTGCCGTACCCCTGCCTCGCGGGTGTGCTCGGCCGCGATCCGGCCCAGCGCCTCGTCGGCGATGCTCACCTCGTCGGCGGTCAGTCCGGCCCGCTCCAACTGCCTCGGCAGCAGGTGGTCCCGGGCGATCGCAACCTTCTCGTCCTCGGTGTAGCCGTCGAGGGTGACCAGCTCCATCCGGTCCAGCAGCGGACCGGGGATCGCGTCCACCACGTTGGCGGTGGCCAGGAAGAGCACGTCCGACAGGTCGAGGTCGACCTCCAGGTAGTGGTCCCGGAACGTGTGGTTCTGCGCCGGGTCCAGCACCTCCAGCAGGGCGGCGGCCGGGTCACCGGCGTACCCCGCCGAGATCTTGTCGACCTCGTCGAGCAGCACGACCGGGTTCATCGAGCCCGCCTCGCGCAGCGCCCGGACGATCCGGCCGGGCAGCGCGCCGACGTACGTCCGGCGGTGGCCACGGATCTCGGCCTCGTCGCGGATGCCGCCGAGCGAGACCCGGACGAACTTCCGGCCGAGCGCCCGGGCGACCGACTCGCCGAGGCTGGTCTTGCCGACCCCGGGCGGGCCGCCGAGGGCCAGCACCGCGCCCGAGCCACGGCCGCCGACAACCTGGAGGTTGCGGGCCGCGCGCCGGTTGCGCACCGCCAGGTACTCCAGGATCCGGTCCTTCACGTCGGCCAGGCCGGCGTGGTCGGCGTCCAGCACCTCCCGGGCCTGGACCAGGTCGGTGTTGTCCTCGGTACGCGTGCTCCACGGCATCTCCAGCACCGTGTCCAGCCAGGTACGGATCCAGCCCGCCTCCGGAGACGCGTCGCTGGCCCGCTCCAGCTTGCCGACCTCGCGCAGTGCCGCCTCGCGTACCTTCTCGGGCAGTTCCGCGGCCTCGACCCGGGACCGGTAGTCGGCCGAGCCGTCCGGCTCGTCCTCGCCCAGCTCCTTGCGGATCGCGGCGAGCTGCTGACGGAGCAGGAACTCGCGCTGGGACTTCTCCAGCCCCTCCCGCACGTCAGAGTTGATCTGCTCGGTGACCTCCTGCTCGGCCAGGTAGTCCCGAACCCAGTTGACCAGCAGTTCGAGCCGGCTCGTCACGTCCGGGGCGGTGAGCAGTTCGATCTTCTGTTCCAGGGTGAGCCACGGCGCGTAGCCGGCCGAGTCGGCCAGCTCGGAGAGGTCGGTCATCCGCTCCACGGCGTCGATGACCTGCCATGCGCCACGGTCCTGGAGCAGTGACGTCACCAGTGCCCGGTACTCCCGGGCGAGTTCCTTGGCCCGGCCGGCGGGCGCGGGCTCGTCGATCTCGACCGTCCCGACCCAGAGCGCGGCACCGGGACCCGGCACGCCGGACCCGACCCGGGCCCGGGACAGGCCACGGACCACCGCGGCGGGTTCACCGCTGGGCAGCCGGCCGACCTTCTCGATCGCGGCGACGACGCCGACGGAGCCGTACTCGCCATCGACCCGGGGCACGGCCAGAAGCTTCTTGTCGCCCGTCGCCCGGGCGGCGTCGACGGCGGACTGGGTGGTCGCGTCGAGGGTCACCGGAATGACCATGCCGGGCAGAAGGACAGCGTCGGTCAGAGGAAGAACCGGAAGAGTTGCCATCAAACACCTGCCATCGATTAGTTGAGCTTGTACGACTCAAGTAACAAATGGTGCTCCGTGTTCCGGCATGTGACCCAGGCCACGTCCCGAGCTGGTCGACTGCGCCGAATGCCCAGTTCAGGACGCTCGACCCCGTCGACTGACAAGATCAGTCCGGGGTCCATTCCACGAAGAGCGCGGTCGCGTCGTCCTGGAGCCGGTCGTTCTGGTGCCGCAGGATGGCGCCGACCAGCCGGCGCATGCTCTCCGGCGTCGGCAGGCCGTCGGCGAGCGCCCGGGTGACCAGGTCGACCAGCCGATCAATGCCGAACATCTCGCCGGTCTCGGAGCGCGCCTCGATGACCCCGTCGGTGTAGAGCAGCAACTGGTCACCCGGATGCAGCATCTCCTCGACCACCCGGGGCCCGTCGGCGGACAGGTAGTTCAGCCCGAGCGGCAGCGCCGTCGGTGCCGGCAGTTCCCGAACCAACCGGCCGCCCCGGAGCAGCAGCGGCGCCGGGTGCCCGGCGACGACCAGCCCGAGCGCCCCGGTCGCGCAGTCCAGTTCGGCGAGTACCGCACTGGCGAAAGTGCCCGGTCGGTGCGCATGGATCAGCTTGTCCACGCTGCGCGCCGTGTCCCGGAGGTCGAGCCCGCAGCGCCGGGCGTTGCGGTACGCCGACAGGCAGAGCGTGGCCAGCAGACTGGCCTCCGTCCCGTGTCCGACGGCGTCGAAAAGCGCCACCGAGAGCAGGTCACCGTTGAGGGCGTAGTCGAACACGTCCCCGCCGATGTCGTAACAGGGCTCCAGGATGCCGGTGACCATCGCCCGACCGGCGGTGAAGCTGAGCGGCGGCAGCTGGCTCCAGACGATCTCGGCGGCGAGCTGCATCGGCTCGCGCCGCCGGATCCGCTCGATCTTGTCGCCGTACGCCCGGCGGCTGATCAGGAGCTGCGCCACCACGGCCGCCAACTCGTCCGCGACGTCCCGTAGCTCCCCGGGTGCCCCGGTCGTGGCGATCTCCAACACGCCGAGCCGATGGCAGCCGTCCACCAGCGGCACCCACAACCGACCCACCCGGCCGGCACGGCGGTGCGTACGGCCGGCGGTGAAGGCCCGCCCGGCCAGGCTCCCCTCCACCGGCAGCGGTCGGCGGCGCGGCACGCCGGGCTCGTCCAGGGGCACGAGGAACGTCTGGTTGTAGTCGATCACGTAGACGACGATCTCGGTGGCGCCCAGCGCCGGGGCGACCGCCATCACCGACCGGGGCAGGTCGTCCAGCCCGGCACACGGCACGTCGGCGAGCAGCCGGCGCAGCTCGGCGAACGGCTCCACGAAGCCACCTCCCCCGCGCCCGGGGTGGGCACGCGCCCGCCAACGGTACGGTGGTCACCGGCCGACCAGCAGCCCGGTGCCGATCGGGGCAGGTGCCGGGGTCAGGTCGATGGCGCGGTGTGATCAGGGCGACGGCGCGGCTTGGTCAGGGCGACGGCGCGGTGAGCCGGTGCGGAATGAACCATCCCCAGCGGGCCGCCCGCAGCAGCGCCGAGTGCAGGTCAGGCGCACCGAGCCGGGCGGTGATCCGGTCGGTCATCTCGGCGACGACCCGCGCCGGAAGATCCATGGCGACCGCGATCCGCTGGTCGAGCCAGCCGTCGAGCAGCATGCCCAGGATCCTCAGCTCGCTGCGGGACAGAACGGGCCGGTCGCCGGGCGGAGCGGACAGCACCACCACGGCGACCAGTTGCGACCGTCCCGGAGGGCAGTTCAGCACGGCAACCCGGACGAAGTCGTCCCGTTCGTCGGCCTCCGGGTACGGCCGGACCGGCCAGAGGAACGATCCGCAGCCATCGGTCAGGGCCTGCTGCCGGACGGCCACCGGCAGCAACGCCGAGTCCGGCGCGAGCAGGACATGCTCCGGCAGACCGGGTAGCGGCAGGGCCGCGCCGCCCCGGGTCAGCACGACACCGCCCACCGCGTCGCGGACGATCCGGGCCAGCACCGCCACCGACCGGATCGGATCGACCACGGTGGCGAGCCGGGGCGCCAGGGCGCCGATCAGATCCCGCTCGCCGTCGGTCGGATGGTCCCGGTCCTCGGTGTTGAGGACGAGCAACCCGAGATGCCGACGGTCCTGGGCGAACAGGCCTACCGCCAACCCGCCACGGAACCCGGCCGGCCGGTAGTACTCCGGCCACACCGGTAGTTCGTCGAGCGGTACCGGCGAGTCCCGGGCGGACTGCGGAGCGGGCGTCGTACTCAGCCCGCAGAGGTCGACCTGATCCGCGATCTCCGGGGTACCGAGGTAGCGACGGGTGCGGTCGTCGTACCCGGTGGTCGCGAGTCTGACGTACCGGCGACGTTCGTCGTCGAGCAGCCCGAGCCAGGCGGCCTGGAACGGGATCACCTGGCGGAGCAGGGCCAGCAACTCCTCCGGCTGGTCGCCGTGTACCGGAGCGGCGGCGATCTCCGCCACCGCACGGGTGACAGCCCGCACGGACCGGGGAAGACCGCTCATGACGTAACTCCGTAACGAGAAACACCGGTACGGGTCGCAGGGGTCATCGGCGGATCCGGGCCAGAGGCCGTGGGACGTACAGACCCAGGCGCAGCGCCCGGACGGCCGCGAGGGTACGACTCGGGGCGTTCAGCTTGATCAGGATGTGTTCGATGTGCGCGGCCACGGTGCGCTGGGCGATCACCAACCGGTTGGCCATCCGCTGGTTCGACCAACCGTCGACGAGGAGCCCGAGGATCTCCAACTCCCGCCGGGTCAATCCGCGCAGGTCGCCGACGGGAGAGGTCAGCACCACCGCACACAGGTGGGGCGGCGCCGAGGTGGGACAGGACAGTACGGTGATCCGGACGTGCCCCTCGACGCCGTCGGGCGGTCGGTACGGGCACAGGAACGCGCTGTGCACATCGCCCTCGGCCAGGCCCGACGCCGCCACCTCGAGCACCACCGACCCGGACCGCAGCAACGGATGCCCCGCCAGCCCGGGCAGCGGCAGCACGTTGCCGGCCCGGGTCAGCACGACTCCGGCATCCGCGTCGCCGACGATGTTCGACAGGGCCACGATGGAGCGCATCGGGTCCACGGCGTCGGAGATCAACGGCGCGAGCAGGCCCAGAAAGTCCCGGGCCTCGTCGGTCGGGTGCGCCGGATCGTCGGTGTGCAGGGTGAGAAGTCCGAGATGCCGGCCGTCCGGGCTGAACAGTGTGATGCCGACACCCTCGCGGAAGCCCGCCGGAGCCAGGTGCTCCGCCCAGGACGGCAGTTCCTCCGGCGGAAACGGAGTGTCGCGGACGCACATCGGCGGGCGATCCCGATCCATTCCGAGCAGCTCCATCTCGTGGTAGTGCTCCGAACTGCGCATGTACGCGAGGGTGGGCTCGGCGTAGCCGGACTCGCCCAGGAGCGCGAACTCCCGGAGTTCCGGATTGAGGACGTACATCATGGAGCCCGCGTACGGCACGAGCCGGTGCAGCACGGTCAGGAGTTCCGACGCCCGGTCGGCCGCCCCACCGGGCAGTGCCGTGATCCGTTCCACCTCGACGGCGATCTCTGCCGCACCGGGTGGCAGGTCAGCCATCCCCTGTTCCGGTACGCCGAAGATCCGACATTGCGATCCACTCCCTCGCCGTATCGGTAGTCCTGTCAATCGACAGAAACGCGCTGGTGCGGTTACCTAGGAGAACGGCGAGTGATGCCCCAGGACTCGGCGACCCGTACGAAAGGAACCCGGTTCCGACCGGTCGGGTGGCGGAGGGGCAGCCAACGTGGAGGGCGCGCACGCTCCGGCGCGCCCTCCGCCCCTTTCCGGGTCGTCGCCTCGAACAGAAGTCCGAGAAACCGGCTAACCGGCCTGGCACCTCCTGCTGTTCAGCCAGTAGTCGGTCGGCGTCACGGACATCGACGTGACGTAGCCGAGCGTGGCGGTGCCGCCCGGTCGGATCGTGGCGTTGTGCCGGGCGTTCTGCACCGTGATGGTGCCGTCGCCCCGGCCGATCAGCACCGCGCCCCGGAGGGCGTGCAACCGTTGCTCGGCCGGGAAGTTCCAGGTCAGCGTCCAACCATCGACCGCCGTCGTGGCGTGGTTCACGATCAGCAACTCGACCTGCGTACCGCCGGGCCACTGGCCGCCGACGCGGTACCGGACGGTGCAGATCGGGTCCGGCTCGCTCGCCGGCAAGGTGGTCACCGTGACCGGCTCGGAGAACGCCGAGTAGTTGTCGGCCTCGTCCCGGGCCCGCACCACGAAGGTGTACGTCGTAGCCGGGGTCAGACCGCCGACAACGGTTTCGCTCGGGCCCCTCGGAATCTGGTTCACGTCGCGGACGAGGGTGTTGCCGGCGTCGGTGACCTGGAAGATCTGGTAGATGTCGAGTTGGATGTTCTCGACCGAATGGACCCAGCTCAGCTTCACGGTCCGGTCGGTGATCTCCGAGGCGACCGGTCGGCCCGGAGTGGTCGGCGGCTGATCGTCGCCGGGCGGCATGGTCACCAGCCGAGCCGGCGGAGACGGGGACCGGTTGCCGGCCGCGTCGACCGCCGTGACCCTGAAGGTGTAGCTGCCCGAGGGCCGGAGGTTGTCGAACCGGATGCTGTTGGTGCTGGTGAACGCCGATCCTCCGGTGTCGAGGTAGAGGTACGAGACCGCGTACTGGACGACGCCGATGTTGTCGGTGGAGGCGGCCCAGGTGAGGACGACCGAGGTGTTGCTGATCTCGGCGATGGTGATCGGGCCGGGGGCGCTCGGTGGCTCGGTGTCCTCGACCCCGGCCGAGGCGGCGTACCCCGAGGCGGGTACGGAGGCGGACGCGGGTACGGAGGCGGACGCGGCGATCAGGGCGCCGGCAAGGACGGGCACGCTCAGGCACCGGGCCCACCAGCGGACCGGCCGGGACGGACGATTTCCCACGATGGATCCCTCGCTCTCGGCTGCTGCGCCGGGAGGCCCCCGACACCCAGGGATTCATGATGACCGATGGGTACGGAACCGACCACCGCGGATCGGACCAGCTCGCGGAAGCTGGCCCGATCGGAGTACGCGGCTGGCCGAGGTGACGTCGGGCGGGCGGCGGGCTATCCGGCCCGACAGGATTGACCGTTGAGGGCGAACGCGGTCGGCACGGCGGACCCGCGGGCGACGTATCCGATGGCCACCGTGCCGCCCGGTCGGATCGTCGCGTTGTGCCGGACGTCCCGGACCGTGACCGTGCCCTCGGTCTGGCTGACCAGCGCCGCTCCCCAGATCGAGACGATCCGCTGCGAGCTCGGGAAGGACCAGACCAGCGTCCAGCCGCTGATCGCCGCCGGGCCGGTGTTCGTGATCACCAGCTCGACCTGCGACCCACCGGGCCACTGCGAGACGGTCCGGTACCGAGCGGTGCAGGCGGGCGTCGGCTCGGGCGCCCGGCCGGTGGTCACCGTGACCGGATCGGACAACGCCGAGTAGTTGCCGGCCTCGTCGAGGGCACGCACCGCGAAGGTGTACGTGGTACCCGGGGTCAGCCCGGCGACCGACGCCGACGTCGAGGGGTAGGCGGGCGGAAGCAGCGGCACCCGGGCCACCACGGTGTTGCCGGCCGGGGCGATCGAGAGCACCTCGTACTGGGCGAGCAGGACGTTGTCGGTCGACGGGCTCCAGCCGAGGCTGACACTGGTCTCCCCGACCAGACGTACGGCCAGCGCGGCGGGTGCGGTCGGCGGCTGGCTGTCGCCCGGCGGCATGGTGAAGCGGAGCGACGGCGGCGCGGTCGAACGGTTACCGGCCGCGTCCACGGCCCACACACCGAAGGTGTACGTCCGGGACGGCAGCACTCCGGTGATCAGAATGCTGTTGGTGGGAGTGCTCCGCATGATGCCGATGTCCGTGAAGATCTGCGAGACCTGGTACGAGGCCACCGCGACGTTGTCGGTGGAGGCGGCCCAGGTGAGCAGCACCGAGTTGGCGGTGGTGTCGACGACGGTGATCGGACCGGGAGTGCTCGGCGGCTCGGTGTCCTCGGCCGCGGCGTACGCCGCAGTGCCGCTCCCGGCGATCAGGGCGGCGGCAACGACGGGCAGGATCAGGGTACGGGCCCACCATCGGGCCGGTCGGGACGGACGACTGTGCACAGTGGACCCCTCGCTCTCGACTGCCGGCGCAGGGGACACTCCCCCTGGGCGCCAAGACATTCATCGTGAACGATGGGCGATGGACCAGGAACCACCGCCCGGCCATTACTTCACCGAGCGGCACGCTAGACGCGGCGCAGTTCTCCGGTCTCGTCGAGTTCCCGTACCCCAGCTCGGCCGAACTCGGGCTCGACCGACTCCCGGAACACCTCCGGGATCGGCCGGCCGGTCGCCGCGTACAGGCGTTTGATCGCCGCGCCGGGTCGGCGGATGTCGTCCAGCATGCCCGGGTTGATCCGGTCGAACTCGGCCTCGATCAGCCGGGTGACCGTCTCCTCCGCGCTCTCGCTCCGGTTGACGGCGAGCATGACCAGCAGCTCGTGCAGTTCACCTTCGATCACCACAGCGCGCTCCGCTTCCATGGCATCACGCTAAGCCGGCCCGCCCGCGTCCGGGTCGGGATCACCCCAGCTAGCGACGCCCGGTGCCAGCGGTGTCGAAGCGACGGCTGATCAGGTTGCGGATCGGCGTGCTGCATGATGCTCGGGTGACGGCACGGCAGGCACCGACCGCGGAGCAGCGCCCCACCGACCGGCCCCCGGGAGCGGTGCTGGAGGCGGTGCTGGAGCGGATCACGTACGCCAACGAGGAGACCGGCTACACCATCGCCCGGTTCGCCACCGACCGGTCCGGCTCCGACCTGCTCACCGTGGTCGGATCGCTGCTCGGAGTGCAGCCCGGCGAGAGCGTACGGCTGGTCGGCCGGTGGGGATCACATCCGAAGTACGGGCGCCAGTTCGAGGTGCAGTCGTACACGACCGTGTTGCCGGCGACGATCCAGGGCATCGAGCGGTACCTCGGCTCGGGGCTGATCAAGGGGATCGGCCCGAAGATGGCCACCCGGATCGTCGAGCACTTCGGCGTCGACACCCTGCGGATCATCGAGGAGGAGTCCGGCCGGCTGATCGAGGTGCCGGGACTGGGACCGAAGCGTACGAAGATGATCGCCACCGCCTGGGCCGAGCAACAGTCCATCAAGGAGGTGATGGTCTTCCTCCAGGGCGTCGGGGTCTCCACCTCACTGGCCGTACGGATCTTCAAGAAGTACGGCGACGGCTCCATCTCGATCGTCCGGAACGAGCCGTACCGGCTGGCCGCCGACGTCTGGGGAATCGGCTTCAAGACCGCCGACACGATCGCCCAGGCGGTCGGCATCCCGCACGACAGCCCGCAGCGGGTCCAGGCCGGCATCCAGTACACCCTCTCCGAGGCGGCCGACGGCGGGCACTGCTACCTGCCCGAGCCGAACCTGGTGGCGGACGCCGCCGAGATCCTCGGGGTGCCGGTGGAGCTGGTCCGGAGCTGCCTGACCGACCTCGCCGCCGACGAGGGAGTGGTCTCCGAGCAGGTACCCAATCCGAGCACCGAGGGCGGCACGATCCCGGCGGTCTACCTGGTGCCGTTCCACCGGGCCGAGTCCGCGCTCGCGGCCAGCCTGCTCCGGCTGCTGCACCACAGGAGCGACCGGATGCCGGCGTTCGGCACGGTGGACTGGACGAAGGCGCTGGCCTGGCTGCGTACCCGGAGCGGAGCGGAACTCGCGCCCGAGCAGGAGGCGGCGGTCCGGCTCGCCCTGACCTCGAAGGTCGCGGTGCTCACCGGCGGCCCCGGCTGCGGCAAGTCGTTCACCGTCTCCTCGGTGATCCAGCTCGCCGCCGCCAAGGGGGCGAAGATCGTGCTCGCCGCGCCGACCGGGCGGGCGGCGAAGCGGTTGACGGAGCTCACCGGCCATCCGGCGGCAACCGTGCACCGGCTGCTGCAACTGCGTCCCGGTGGTGATCCGACCCATGACCGGGACAATCCGATCGACGCGGACCTGATCGTCGTCGACGAGGCGTCGATGCTCGACCTGATCCTGGCGAACAAGCTCATCAAGGCCGTGGCCCCCGGCGCCCACCTGCTGCTGGTCGGCGACGTCGACCAGCTTCCCTCGGTCGGTGCCGGCGAGGTGCTCCGGGACGTGCTGAACGCCGAGCCGGTTCCCCGGGTCCGGCTGACGAAGATCTTCCGGCAGGCCCAGGAGTCCGGGGTGGTGGTCAACGCGCACCGGATCAACGCCGGCCAGTCGCCGGTCCTCGGCGAGTTCCCCGACTTCTTCCTGTTTCCGGTGGACGAGCCGGAGGCGACCGCCGAACTCGTGGTGGACATCGTGGCCCGCCGGGTACCCCGGAAGTTCGGGCTGCGCTCGCAGGACATCCAGGTTCTCACCCCGATGCACCGGGGCCCGGCCGGCGCCGGCAACCTGAACACCGCGCTACAGCAGGCGCTCGCCCCGTACCGGGAGGGTCGACCGGAACGCCGGCACGGCGCCCGGGTCTTCCGGGTCGGCGACAAGGTGATCCAGATCAGGAACAACTACGACAAGGGCGCCGCCGGGGTCTTCAACGGCACCGTCGGGGTCGTCACCGACCTCTCCCTGGAGAACCGCCAACTCACCGTCCGCACCGACGAGGCCGAGGAGATCGGGTACGACTTCGACGAGCTCGACGAGCTCCAACACGCGTACGCCATCACCGTGCACCGGTCGCAGGGCAGCGAGTACCCGGCCGTCGTCATCCCGGTGACGATGGGGTCGTACACGATGCTGCAACGGAACCTGCTCTACACGGCGGTCACCCGGGCCAGGAAGCTCGTCGTGCTGGCCGGTTCCCGCAAGGCCCTGGCCATCGCGGTACGGACCGCCGGAACCGGTCGCCGACACACCGCCCTCACCCACCGACTGAGCACACCCGACCGCCGACAGTAGCGGGCGAGTGCCCGGTCCCGGGGACGGAACGGCGGGGAATATATCGATAAACGTTGCCGCCGATTGGCGGAAGGTGCGTACCGTGGCGCCATGAAGCAGCCCGGTGACCGTACGCCCGCACCCGGACAGCTCGCGCTCGTGCAGGATCTGTTGAACACCGTCGACATCGAGGCCGACCGCGACCGGCTGCGTACCATCGCCGAACTGGCCGCGTTCGCCGCCGCACACGGCTCGGCCGGACTCACCTTCACCGACTCCGACGTGACCGAGACCCGTCGGTTCCGGGAGGCGTTACGGGACGCCTGCCGGGGACACACCGGCAGCAGGGTGCCGGCCGCGTCGGCCGCCGTACTGCGCTACACGCTCGGCACCGCCCCGCTGGTGCTGACCATCGACGACGCCGGGGCGGCGCGAGCCGTACCGGCGGCCCGGCTCGACGGGTCGGCCGCGCTGATCGCCACGGTCGCGGCGGCGATCCTCGACGCCGTCGCCGCCGAGACCTGGCCGCGCCTGAAGTCCTGCGCGGCGCACCGCTGCCAGTGGGTGTACTACGACCACAGCCCGGCCGGGCGCGGTCGCTGGTGCACGATGAGCATCTGCGGCAGCCGGGCCAAGATGCGCGCCTACCGGGCCGGCCGGGCGGCACGAGGCTGACAGACCTGTTAGGAAGGGCCCCTTCTTCTACAAAAAGCGATAGGAAGGGGCCCTTCCTTACCCGAGGGCGAGCGCGCCGAGGGTGCCGAGGATCAGGAACGGGCCGAACGGAAGGTGGCCGCGCCAGCCGATCCGCCGGGTCACCAGCAGGACGGTCGCGTACAGCGCCGAGCCGGTGAAGGCCAGCAGCAGCCCGAGGACCACCGCCGGCCAGCCCAGCCAGCCGAGCAGCGCGACGGAACTCAGGGCCAGCTTGGCGTCGCCCAGCCCGAACCCGCGCTGCCCCAGCAGCAGGGTGCTCACCCCGAACGACAGGCCCGCGCCGAGCCCGGCGAGCAGGGCCCGCCACCAGGCCGAGGGATCGTCGGCGACCAGGGCCGCGATCCCGAGCAGGGTCAGGGTGCCACCGGCGGCGGCGAAGGTGAGCCGGTCCGGCAACCGGTGTACGGCCACGTCGACGAAGAGCAGCGGTACGGCGCAGCCGGCCCACCAGGCGAACGCGAGCGACTCGACCAGCGGCCGGCCCGCCAGGACCAGTACCGCCACCGCGAGGAGCAGGACGAACTCGACGGTCAGCGGCGGTGCACCGAGTCGGGATCCACAGGTGGCGCAGCGGCCCCGTGGCGAGAGTGTTCCGACCGGACCGGCCGGCCCGATCGGCGTACCGCAGCTGTCGCAGCCGGTTCGACGCGGCTGGCCGTACGGGACCGACTCGGTCGCGATCAGCCAGCGCAGTGCCGGGGCGATGGCGAGCGCGGCGAGCCCCCGGGCCGGCCAGGAGGCGACCGGCGCGGGTCCGGTCACCGGTTCGCGTCGCGAGGTGGTGATCCGCACCTCGACCTCCTGTCGCACGCCGGCGGGATGGGCCGGGATCGGGGCGGATTCCAGATACGTAGAGTAACTTCATGATCGCTAACAACTGATCTTCGCAGCGTACGGCGCACTCCGGGGTCGCCGTACCGGCGTGTCGGGATGGATCGCCGAACCCCGGTACGACGACCGGAGGCGCCCCGCAGTACCCGGGGTACGGAAGCTGTCAGATCATCGTCATTCGCCGCAATTCGCCCCGTCGGGCCGGCAGAATCTGACCAGAACGACCCGTCATCCATCCGGGACGGAAAACCATTGATCACATTCAACCCATCGATTGACACCATAGGACTCCGATGTTGATCGACCACAAAGATCGCTACCGTCCGTATTCTCTGAATTAGCCCCTGTTGCATCGTCGCCGGTCAGCCTATGCTCGCCCCTTGGACGACGCACAACTGTCGGCGAGCAGTGGACGGAATGATCAGCCGACAATAACGGCGCCGTAAAACTAGATCGACTAAACCAAATGTGGATGCAGCGGCGCCGGGCCCGGTCGAGGGCCTCCGGGGCGGAGCGGCCGTGCCCACGTCCCGCCGATCCGGCGGGGCACCCCGGGTGCTCGCAGTCACCCGGCGGCAAGCGGCGGAGCATGAGCCGGCAGGTGGCGGAGCAGTGCCGGCAAGCGGCGGAGCATGAGGAGGAGAGACCGTTGCGAACGCGGCAACTGGCCACCCTCTCGACCGCGCTGCTCGTCGTGGCCCTGATCGCCGCCGGGACCGGCTGCGGCAGCCGGACGGAGCCCGGCACGCCGGGCGGCGGTACCGGGGCCGAGGCGGCGGCCAGCGCCGACACGGATGCCGCGGCGGCGGAGAAGTCCGCACTGGCCGCCTATGCCGGCTATCTCAACGCTTCCCGAAAAGCGGAGTTGGCCGGCAATCCACTTGATCCGGAACTGCGGAAGTATCTTGCCGATCCGCTGCTGACCCGGGTCAGGCTCACCATTCGCGACGCGAAGGAGCACGGCGCGATGCGCACCGGAAAGCTCGTCTCCAACCCGGCGGTGATCGGAGTCGATCTCGACTCCGATCCCGCCACGGTCTCGATCCAGGACTGCATCGACACCACCGGCTATCGGCTGATCTACAAGAAGAACCGGGCCGTGGTGCCCGGCTCGGCCGGTGGGCGCCACCTCGCCACCGCCACCGCCACCCGGTACCCGGACGGACGATGGCTGATCAATACCGGTGCCGTACACGAGGACCAGCCGTGCTGACCCGGCGGGTGCTCGGTGCCGGGGCCGCCGGGGTGCTGGTCCTGGCCGCCACCATCGTGCTGACCGGCGGTCCCGCCGCCGCCCGCGATCCGGTGGCGGAATGCCCGCCCGGGCAGGGCAACTGCGACGTCTGGGAGCACCTGCCCGGCGAGCCGGGCGACGACGACAGCGGCGGCTCGGACGACGGCGATGGCGGCGGCTCCGGCGGCGGGGACCGGGTCTGCAAGAAGGACGACGGCACGGTCGTCCCCTGCTACGACGAGTTGCGCGGCTGGTTCAACAGCGCCGACGACTGCTACTACAAGCGGATGGAGCCCCAGTCGCCGGAAACGCCGGCCGGGATGACCAGCTATCTGAAGACCTGTGGCGGGCCGGCGACCGCCGAGCCGGTCTTCCTGGCCGACCCGCCGGCCGGCTTCGAACCGCCGGATCCCCGGGAGATGGCGCTCGATCTGCTCGCCGGGCTGGACCTGGCGGCGCCGCAGATCCGGACCGCCCCGAGCGGCACCGCCGGCCTGGTCGGCGTACCGGTCTGGCTGTACGACGCGTCGAGCTGGGCCCGGGTCGGAGCCGACGCCAGCGCGGGCGGCGTCACGGTCGAGATCGAGGCGATCCCGACGAAGGTCGTCTGGGACATGGGCAACGGCGACCCGCCGGTGACCTGCACCTCCGCCGGCATCCCGTTCAAGGCCGGCCAGCACGACCCGCGCCGACCACCTGCCGGAGCCTGCACCTACGACGGCTACCCACGGTCCAGCCAGGGGCTGCGCGACGGGAAGTACCAGATCACCGCCACCAAGCACTGGACCGTGCCGTGGAGCAGCAGCACCGGCGACGACGAGCCGCCGCTCGCCGCCCAACTGACCACCGAGGGCTCGATCCAGATCGACGAACTCCAGGTGGTGACCAGGTGACCGTGGCGACCAGCCCCACGCTGGGCGGGCCGATCGACGCGCCGATCACCCCGCCCCGGATCGTCCGGCAGCGCCGGATGCGACCCGGTCTGCTCGGCCTCGCCGTACTGCTGATCGCGCTCGGCGGGCTCGGCTCGGCGTTCGCGATCACCTCGGTACGCGCCACCGGCAGCTATTTGGCGGTCGCCCGGGCCGTACCGGTCGGCACCGTACTCAGCGCGGACGACGTGGTCGCCGTGCAGGTCGCCGGTGGACAGGGGCTCGACCCGGTGTCGTCCGACCGGGTCGCCGAGGTGCTCGGCAAGCGGGCGGCCGTGACGCTGACCCCCGGCACCCTGCTGACCATGGCGCAGCTCACCGACAAGCCGCTGCTGGCCGCCGGGCAGCAGCAGGTCTCGGTGGGCCTCAAGCCGAGCGAGGTGCCGGCGAAACGGCTCCGTCCGGGCGACAAGGTGCTGCTGTTCAGCACCCGGGGCGAGAACGACAGCGCCGGGGCACCCGCCACCCGGTTCCAGGCCACCGTCATCGACATGGCCACCCCGGCCGCCAATTCCGTGGTCCTCTACCTCGCGTTGGCGGCCAGGGACGTCCCGGCGGTGGTGGCGCTGGCCGCCGGCGACCGGATCGCGGTCGTACTGAGTGCGGCAGCCTGACCGTGGCCATCATCGCCCTCGTCTCGGCCAAGGGATCGCCCGGAGTCACCACGGCCGCGCTCGCCTGCACGCTGTCCTGGCACCACCGGACGGTGCTCGCCGAGTGTGACCCGTCAGGCGGCTCGGTGCTGGCCGGCTACCTGTCGGGGGCGCTGCCCGGCCCTCGCGGCATCGGTGAACTGGCGGTCGGCGAGCTGCGGGACGGCAACCTGGAGCAGGCGTTCTGGTCCCAGTTGGTCGATCTTGACGCCCCCGCCCGGGAGCGGCTGCTGCTGCCGGGCGTGGTCGACCCGGCGCAGGCGGGCAGCGTGATTCCGCTGTGGCAGCGGTTCGCGGACTTCTTCGGCGGACTGGACAAGAGCCGACCGGCGTACGACGTGATCGTCGACTGTGGACGCCTGCACGTGATCGGGCCGCCCTGGCCGATCCTGCGGGCGGCGGACATCGTCCTGATCGTCACCGCGGCCCGGCTGCCCGACCTGTCCAGCACCCAGGCCACGATCCGGACCATCGAGCGGGACTTCGCCGAGCACCGCGTACCGGCCGGCTCGCTGCGACTGCTGCTGGTCGGCGCCGGACACGGCCAGAGCGAGGTCAGCAAGGCCCTCCGGCTGCCGGTGATCGCGCAGCTGCCGCACGACCCGCGTACCGCCGAGGTGCTCAGCCAGGGCGGGACCGTACGCGGCAACCGGCCGCTGATGCGCGCGGCCAGCGGCCTGGAGGTGCCGATCCGGGCGACCCTCGACCGCCGACGCGCCCGGGTGAGCTGGCCGGCGATCGAGGGGGTACCGGATGCGGTTTGAGCCGGTCTACCACGACCCGCGACACGGTGACCCGGCGACGGCGCCGGCCTGGCAGGTCATCCCGCACAACGGACACCAGCAGCCGGCCCTGCCGATGGCCAACGGCTCCGCCCCGCCGTACGTCCTTCCGCCGCACCCGGCACCGCCACCGCCGGCCGGCCCGACCCGGCCCCGGGTCGACTTCGCGGTGGTCCGGGAACTTCGTCGACAGCTGAGCGAACGGCTCACCCTGTGGCAGCGGGGGCGGGAGTTCAGCACCGACGAGGAGGACGCGGAGCGGGCCCGGCTCGCCGTCGCCGTGGTGGCCGAGTACGCCGACTCCACCCGCCGGGCCGGTACGCCGATGTCGGCCGTCGAGGAGCGGATGCTGCTCGACCAGGTCAACGCCGAACTGGTCGGGCTGGGCCGGCTACAGACCCTGCTGGTGGACAACACGATCGAAGAGGTGCACATCCTCGGCTGTGACCTGGTCCGGATCAGCCGGCGCGGCGGTGGTGTCGACTGGGCCGAACCGATCGCGGACAGCGACGAGGAGATGGTGGAGATCCTCCAGGCGGCCGCCCGCCGGGCCGGTGCCACCGAACGGTCGCTCTCCACCTCGAAGCCGACCCTCGACCTCCAGCTTCCCGACGGCAGCCGGCTCGCCGCGGTCTTCCTGGTCAGCCACCGGCCGTACGCGGTGATCCGGAAGCACAACACCATCGAGGTGAGCCTCGACGACATCACCGGCGCCCGGGCCGACCTGGACGAGATGCTCGACGTGCTGATCCGGGACTTCCTCCGGGCGGCGATGCGGGCCGGGCTCAACATCATGGTCGCCGGGCTGGCCGGAGCGGGCAAGACCACCGTGATCCGGGCCCTGATGGACGAGATCCCGGCCGACGAGCCGTACGTGCTGCTGGAGGAGAGCCGGGAACTGCTGCCCACCCGGCGTGGACGCAAGCACCGGGCGGTGATGAGTTTCGAGTCCCGGGAGGGGCACGGCGACCGGGGCATGGACGGTCGACCGGCCGGCGAGGTCACGATCGCCGATCTGATCCCGGTCGCGCTCCGGATGGGCGTACTCCGGATCATCGTCGGCGAGGTCCGGTCCCGGGAGATCGTTCCGATGCTCCAGGCGATGACCACCAGCCGGGGTTCGATGTGCACGATCCACGCCCGTACCCCGGCCGGGGTCAGCGAGCGGATCATCGAACTGGCCCTCTCGCACGGCCGGGAGATGACCGTCGAGCAGGCCCGCCGGATGGCCGGCAACGCGCTGGACCTGATCGTCTACGTCACCATCGAGGACGAGACCGCGATCGGCGGCCGGAAGCACCGGTTCGTCTCGCACGTCGAGGAGGTCATCGGGGTCGGCGAGGGCAACCGGATCACCACGACCACGGTCTTCGGCCCCGGCCAGGACGGCCGGGCGGTCCCCCGCCATCTGCCGGAACGGGTCCGCGACCAGTTGCTCCGGGTCGGGTACGACGTCCGCCTGCTGACCCGGTACATCGAGGCGGGCGCCGGTGCCTGGCGCCGCCCCCGGCACAGCCGACTCGGCCCACCGGCATGAGAACGCCGCCATGAACCTGCCCTCGAACATCGAGCTGATCGCCGTACTCTCCGGAATCGCCTGCGCCACCGGCCTGGTACTGGCGGCCGTCGCGCTGATCGGCACGACCCGGCCGGCCCGGACCCGGGCCGGGTCCGGGCTGCGCCGACTCTGGGTCGGCGGCGGCACCACCGCCCGGGAACGGCGGGCCCACCAGACGCTGGTGGTCGGCGCGGTACTGGCCGGAGCGGTGGCGTTCCTGCTCACCGGCCTGCCCGTGGTCGGCCTGCTGGTGGTGCTCGCGGTGCCGGGCGCACCGTGGCTGTTCACCGCTGGCCGCGCCGAACGTCGGGCGATCAACCGGATCGAGGCGATCGGCGAGTGGACCCGCCGGCTCAAGGACGTCTCCAGCACCGGACAGGGTCTCCAGCAGGCCATCATCGGTACGGTCGCGACCGCGCCGGACCGGATCGACGAGGAGGTACGCCTGCTCGCCGCCCGTCTGACGGCCGGCTGGCAGGCCCGGGCCGCACTCCTCGCGTTCGCCGACGACATCGCCGACCCGGTCGGCGACCAGGTGGTGGCCGCGCTGATCCTGCACCTCACCGACCGGGGCGAGCGGCTCGGCGAGGTACTCGGGGCGATTGCCTCCGCCGCGGCGGCCGAGGTCGTCACCCGGCGCGAGGTGGAGGCGAAGCGGGCCCAGCCCCGGTTCGCGGTCCGCTTCCTCACCGGGATGACCCTGCTCGTCCTGGCGTACGGGCTGGTCAACCCGGACTACATGCGGCCGTACGGGACGCCGGACGGGCAACTCGTGATGGTGCTGCTCGGCGCCGCCTTCGTCGCCCTGCTGGCCTGGGTCCGGTCGATGAGCCTGCCGCCCCGGCCGGCGCGGTTCCTCGCCCCACCGGACACCGACGAGGTGCTGGCGTGATCCTCAACTGGCCCCTGACCATCGGTGTACTCGCCGGTGCCGCCGTCGGGTTGGGACTCTTCCTCCTGGTCCGGGAGGCACTTCCGGCCACCCCGGCGCTCGGTCCGGCACTACGCCGGCTGCACCAGCCCCCCGGGCTGAGCCGGCCGGCCCGAACCGCCGGTCGCGACCTCGACTGGCTCAGCGGGCTGTCCCGCTGGCTGCGCCCGCCGCACCGGCAACTCGCGCTGCTCGGCCAGACGCCCGAGCAGTACACCCTGTCGCTGGTGCTCTCCGGCCTGATCGGCCTCGCCACCCCGGCGGTGTCGACCGCGATCCTCTTCCTCGCCGGGATCCGACCACCGATCGTGCTACCCACCGTCGGCGCGCTGGGCTTCGCGCTCGTCTGCGTACTGCTGGCGCACCGGAGCGTACTGGTAAAGGCGGAACGGGCCCGGCGCGAGTTCAGCCAGGCCGTCTGCGCGTACCTCGATCTCGTCGCCCTGCAACTGTCCGCCGCGCACGGTCCGGTGCAGGCCCTGGAGCGGGCGGCCGAGGTCTGCGACGGCTGGGTCTTCGAGCGGATCCGGGAAGCGCTCCGGATGGCCCAGCTCCAGATGCACTCGCCCTGGGACGAACTCCGCGACCTGGCGGAGAAGATCGGCATTCCGGAACTCGGCGACGTCGGCGCCATCATGCAGTCCTCCGGCACCGAGGGCGCCCAGGTGCACGACTCGCTGCGCGGGCGGGCCGACTCGCTGCGCGACCAGATCCGCACCGACAACCTGGCCCGCGCGGAGGCGGTGACCAGCCGACTCGACGTACCCGGCGCGCTGCTGGTCTTCGTACTCGTCGGCTTCGTCCTCTATCCGTTCGTGGCCCGCATCTGACCTCGACAGACCCGATTTCACGAGAAGGGAGTAGCCGCAATGTCAGTCATCGCATACCTGCACACCACGTTGCTGATCCGGCTGGCCGAGTTGCGTCGCGACGGCGCGGGAGACCGGGGCGACAGCCCGGTGCCGACCGCGGTCATCATCTTCGGCCTGGTGGCGGCGGCCCTGGCGGTCACGGTCGCCGTGTCCCGAAGCGTCTCGGACTGGATGGACGCGATCCCCGAGCCGGGCGGCGGCGGCGCGGACCCCGCGCCCCTCGACTGAAGTCATGCCACCACCGCGCGGTCGTCCGTGCCGGCAGCTGTCCGTGGGCACCGCCGTGCCCCGGCACCGCCGGACCGGGTGCCCTGACGCCCGACCCGGCGTCCGGCGAGCCGGGCGAGTGCGGCCGGGCCGGCCCGCCGGGGTCGACCGGGTCCGGCGGCGGACGACCGGGGCGCGGCGGGACCGGGGCGCGAACCCGGTCGAGTTGGCCGTGCTGATGCCGGCCATCCTGCTCCTGCTGCTCGCCTCGATCCAGGCCGCGGCCTGGTTCATCGCCCGGTCCACCGCGCTGAACGCCGCCCAGTCGGCGGTCAGCGCGCAGCGTGCGTACCAGGCCGAGCCCGGGGTGGGCGAGGATCGGGCGGAGGACTTCCTCGACCGGGCGGGTGACTGGCTGGTCGGCTGGGAGGTCACGGTGACCGCCCCGGAGCCGGACGACACCCAGGTGAGCGCCACCGTCACCGGCGAGCCACTCCGGATCATGCCGTTCATCTCGCTACCGGGCATCAGTGAGACCGCCTTCGGCACGGTGGAACGGTTCGTCGACGAGGACCAGCCGTGACCGGCCGGGACCGGGGCTCGGTCTCGGTGGAGACGGCGATCCTCGCGCCGGCCTTCCTGGCGCTGGTGGCGCTGGCCGGGGTCGCCGGCCGGACCGCCGTCGCCCACGAGGCGATCGAGGTCGCCGCGCACGATGCCGCCCGGGCCGCCTCGATCTCGCGTACCGCCCCGGACGGTCGGGACGCGGCGCGGGCGGCGGTGGCGGACCGGCTGGCGGCGGAGGGGCTCTCCTGCTCCGGGGAGCCGACCCTGGTCCTCGCGGGCTCGATGAACGGCGAGGACGCCGACTTCGAGGACGTGTACGCCAGCGGCCTCGGCACCGACGCGTCGGTCGTGGTGACGGTCACCTGCGACGTACCGGTACGGGACCTGCGGATGCCGCTGCTGTCAGGGATGCGGACGTTCACCACCGTCGAGGCGACGTTCGCCTCCCCGCTGGACCGCTACCGTGGCCGGAGCCTCCGGTGACCGGGCGGACCGCCGACGGGGCCCCGGTCGGGCGGGACTCCGGACGGGTGAGCCTCTTCCTCGCGGTCGCGCTGATCGGGGTACTGGCGATCATCGGGCTGGCGTACGACGGCGCCGGCCAGCTCCGCTCCATGCAGCGTGCCGACAACCTCGCGGCCGAGGCGGCCCGAGCCGGCGGCCAGGCGATCGACCTGGGCCAACTGCTCGAGGACGGCACCACCGTGCTGGACCAGGCCGCGGCGGAGGACGCGGTCGACAACTACCTCGCGAGCGTGGACGGGGTCACGCTCACGCAGGTGCGATTCGACGCCGCCGGCGACAACTCCGCGCTGACGGTCAGCCTCGAACTCGACTACGACACCGTTTTCCTCGACCTCTTCGGCTTCGCCGACAACATCACGGTGCCCGGTACGGCCACCGCGACACTCCTCACCACGACGAACCGCTGAATAGGGGGCATTGCCATGCCTGCATCGCGGACGGCCCGGCGGGCCGGTCAGTTCTGCACCGGTCTCGGGGCGTTGATCGTCCTGATCGGGCTCCTGGTCGGGGCACCGCTGGCCCTGCTGACCCTCGCCGGCAACCCGCTACCCGACCACGTACCGAGCGTCGACGAGATCAGCTCCGCGCTGACCAGTCGGGACGACGGACGGCTCTTCCTCCGGACTTTGGCCGTCGTCGGATGGGCCGGCTGGGCGACGTTCGCCCTCTCCGTACTGGTCGAGGTGCCCGCCCGGATCCTCCGCCGGCCGGCGATCCGGCTGCCCGGACTCGGCCGCCAGCAGCGGTGGGCGGCGACGCTGATCGGTTCGGTGGCGCTGGTCATCGCCGTCAGCCCCGCCGCCACCGCGGCGAGCGCGGTGGCCACGACGACGGTGTCGGCACCGGCGCTGCCCGCCGCGCCCGTCGTGGCGGCCGCCCCCTTCCTGACCGGTCAACCGGCCGCCGCCGGTCTGCCCGTGGCGGCGGAGCCCGCCTCCGGACCGGCCCCGCACTGGCTGGTGGCGCCGTCGAAGGACCCCGCTGCCGAACCCGTACCCGTGTACCGGGTGGAGAAGGGCGACTACCTCGGCCACATCGCCGGCCGCTATCTCGGCGACTTCGACCGCTATCCCGAGTTGGCCCGGCTCAACAAGATCCGTGATCCCGACCGGATCCGGCCGGGCCAGTTCCTGCACCTGCCGCCGGCCGCCGAGGACGGCGGCGTACGCCAGCACGCCACCGGTCTGGTCGCGGTGCCACCGCCGCCGGGCGGCTGGCCGCAGGTCGCGCCCGACGGCTCCGTACCGCAGGTCGAGCAGCCGGACGGGGCGGCGCCGCCGCAGAACGCCGTACCCCGGTCGACCGGTCCGACGGCGGGCCCGCAGCAGCCGGTCGCTCCGCGTCAGTCGGTCGCGCCGCAACAGTCGGAGACACCGCTGCGGTCCGCCGCTCCCGAGCGGACGGTCGCGCCGCAGGGATCCGCCACGCCGGGGCGGCCGGTGGCGCCGCAAGCGTCCGCTACGCCGCAGCGGCCGGCCGGCTCGCCAGAGCCGGCGGTGCCGGTACCGGCGCAGCCGGGCAACGGCGCCGACGACGACGACGCCACGTACACGATCAGCGCCTCGCGGGCCGGACCGGTGGACGACCTCAACCGGCCACTCGCGGTCTCCGCCGTCATCGCGGTGGCCAGCATCGTGGGGGCGCAGATCGGCGCGGTCTTCGGTCTCCGGGGCCGGTCCGGCCGGCGTCCCCCGATCGGCAACGGCCGGCACCGGCTACGCGGCTGAGCGGGGAACTCGCCCGGGAGGTGCCAAAGTCGATCACGGGTGGAGATCGCGGGGCGGGGCACGCCACGTGGTCGGTCCCGCCCGGACGACCCCGGTGACGACGCGGGGCGGTCAGGGCAGGCGGGTCTGGAGGACGCCGCCCACCACCCGGGTGGGTAGGACCTGCTGGTCGGTGCCGGCCGGGCCGTGCACCACCTCGCCACCGTTCAGCGCGAACGTACTGCCGTGCCAGGGGCACTTGACACAGGTACGGCCGTCAACCCTCGTCACCTCGCCCGCGCCGAGCGGACCGCTCTGGTGGGCGCACCGCTCCAGCATCACGGTGATCTCGTCGCCGTCCCGGTAGACCACGACGGCGATCTCGTCGATCCGACGGGTCAGCAGGGTGTGTTCCGGCAGGTTGTCCAGGTCCGCCACCGGATGCCAGCCCTCCTCGATCCGGCGCAGGTCGGGAACGCCCTGGTTGACCCCGGCCGCCTGCTTGTAGGCGAGATGCCCGCCGAGGAAGGCGCCGCTGCTGACCGCCGCCAGGCCGGCGAATCCGAGGGTACGACCGATGCCGTGCCGCCCGCTCAGCCGGGCGGCCAGCGAGCCGGCGTACAGCAGGATGGCCACGCCGTTCGCGGCGGCGTGCACCAGGCCCACCCGTTGCTGCTCCCGGGACAGCGACCCCCAGTCGTTCCAGCCGGCGATGGCGGCGGGCAGCGCGGACGCCGTACCGATCGCCACCAGGGTGGTGGCGGCGCGGCGCTGGCCGGGTAGCAGGTCGAGGATCGCCGTGCAGGTCCAGGCGCCGGTCGGCACCTGCACCAGCACCGGATGCAGCGGATGTCCCAGCCACACCCCGTGTAGAAGGTCCCGGGCCCACTGCGGCCGGATCGCCGAGGCGACCACGCGCTGCATCCGGTCCGCCGTCCGGTCGAGTCCGGCAGCCTGCTCAAGTCTGGTCAAAAGGGCTCGCACCGGCCGGGGCTTCCCGAAGTCGGGCACGGCAAACCCTCGGCACCCCGATACTCCCCGGACGGATTACGGCATGCCCCGACCGGTGCGGGGTAGACCGGCCGACATGCGGATCGCGATCACCGGGGCCACCGGGAACGTCGGCACCGCGCTGCTGCGCCGGCTGGCCACCGAGCCGGACATCGAGGTGATCGGCATCGCCCGCCGCTGCCCACGGCCGGACGCGGGTGCGCCGTACGACCGGGTGGAGTGGCACGCCGCCGACCTCGGTGACCCGGCCTGTCTGCAACCGCTGGCCGACCGGCTGGCCGGTGTCGACGCGGTGGTGCACCTGGCCTGGCAGATCCAGCCCAGCCACCAGCGGGCCCAGCTCCGCCGGACCAATCTCAACGGCAGCCGGCACGTTCTCAACGCGATGCTCGCCGCCGACGTGTCGAAGCTGGTCCACGCCTCCTCCGTCGGGACGTACGCCCCCGGCCCGAAGGACCAGCGGATCGACGAGAGCTGGCCGGTCACCGGCGTCGGACGATCCGGCTACAGCGTGGACAAGGCGGCGGTGGAGGCGATGCTCGACGGGGCCGAGCGGGACTATCCGGTACTGCGGGTGACCCGGCTCCGGAAGGGGCTGGTCCTCCAGCGCGACGCCGGTGCCGAGATCACCCGGTACTTCCTGGGCCGGTTCGTTCCGGTCTCCCTGCTGCGCTCGGGTCGGCTGCCGGTGGTGCCCCGGCACCGGCGGCTACGGGTCCAGGTGGTGCACGCCGACGACGTCGCCGACGCGTACCTGCGGGCCCTGCGCAGTGACCTGACCGGCGCGTTCAACATCGCCGCCGAACCGGTGCTCGACGGACCGCTGGTCGCGGCGGAGTGGGGCGGCTGGGCCGCGCCGCTGCCGCTGACCCTGCTGCGGATGCTGACCCGGGCCGCGTGGCGGAGCCGGCTGGTCCCCGCCGACGAGGGCTGGTTCGAGGTGAGCACGGCGGTCCCGCTGATGGACTGCTCCCGGGCCGAGCGGGAGTTGGGCTGGCGGCCCCGGCGCGATGCCCGCGACGCCCTGCGCGACCTGCTCTCCGGCATCGCCACCGGTGCCGGCACCGACAGCCCGCCGATGCGCCCCAAGGGACGGCCCACCGGCCACCGGGCGGCGTGACCGGAGGCCGGCCGGTCCGAGGGGCTCCGAACTGATCCGGCTGTCGTCGACGGGGTGCCGTGGCACAGTGGACCTCCATGGACATCGCGCGGGTACGGGACTGGATCGCGGGCTACGAGCGAGCCTGGCGTACGCCGGGCGTCGAGCCGCTGGCCGAACTCTTCTCCGTCGACGCGAGCTACCTCCAGGGGCCGTACCGTGATCCGGTGGTCGGCCTGTCGGCGATCGCCCGGATGTGGGAGGCGGAACGCGACGGCCCGGGCGAGGTGTTCACGATGACCAGCGAGGTCGTCGCGGTGGACGGCGACGTCGGGGTGGCCCGGATCGAGGTCCACTACGGCGAGCCGCCGGGCCGGGCGGAGTTCCGCGACCTGTGGATCATGCGGTTCGACGCGGACGGCCGGTGTACGTCGTTCGAGGAGTGGCCGTTCGCGCCGCCCCGCTGATTCCCCGCCCCGCTGATCCCCCGCCCCGCTGATCTGACCAGCCGTGATCGGTCGAGCGGTCAGCGCATGCCCAGCGCCGCCGCGATGATCCTCTGGGTGATCAACGGCTGCTCCTCGCCCTTCGCGTCGGTCGAGTTCACCGAGTAGGCCGCCCGGAGGCTGCCGTCCCGACTGGCGGCGACGGCGGCGGAGTAGCCGTACCGGGCGCCGGACTTGCCCCAGAGAACCTCGCCGGTCGGCAGCGGGAACGCGGTCAGACCGACGCTGTAGAGCGCCGGCCCGCCGCCCACGTCCGACACCTTCGGCAGGGTGAACATCTCGTCGAGCTGGGCGGCAGGGAGCAGCCGGCCGGCGAACAGCTCCCGCAGGAAGGTGTCCAGGTCGGCGAGAGTGGAGATCATGTCACCGGCGGCCGGCGTCATCGTCTGGCTCCAGTTCGTCACGTCGACCAGCGCGGTCCGGCCGCCACGGGTGACGGTCTGGTAGCCGTGTGCGTGCGGGCCACGGATCGTCGGATCCGAGCCGGGTACGTAGGTGTCGCGCAACCCGAGCGGCTCGAAGATCCGTTCCCGCATCTCGTGGCCGTACGACCGGCCGGTGACCCGCTCGATCAGCATCCCGGCGACGATGTAGCCCATGTTCGTGTAGTGCTGCATGTCGCCCGGCTCGAACGCCCGCTCGTTGCGCAGCCCGGCCCGGACGATCTGCTCGGGCGTCCACCGGTCGAACCGGTGTGCGAGCTGCCATTCGATGCTCTCCGGCAGGGTCGGGCTCGGCAGGCCGTTGGTGTGGTCCAGCAGCTCGCGGACGGTCACGGCCGGATAGTCGGCGGGCAGCAGTCGGGGCAGGTAACGCTGCACCGGAACGTCGAGGCCGATCCGACCCTCGGCGACGAGTTGCAGTACCACCGTCGCGGTGAAGGCCTTGGTCACGCTGCCGATCCGGAATCGCGCGTCGGCCGGTACCGGCGCCTCGCTACGAAGGTCCAGCACGCCGGACCGGCCGGTCCAGCAGCCGGCGCCGGTGCTCACCCGTACCTGGGCGGCGGTCGCCTCCGCGCTGGGCAGGCCCTGGATCGCCGCCACCATCGCGGCCGGGTCGACACCCGTACCGGTGCACGCGGCCGGTCTCTGCCGGCCGGTCGCATCGCTGCCGGCAACGGGCGTGCCGGCCAGGGCCGGCGAGACGAGGGTGCCGGCGAGCGCGACGCCGACCAGGGCGGCACCGACACGGGTACGTCCATTGCTGATCTTCATACGGTCAGTCTCTGGCTGTCCCCGCAACCGGGCATCAGGGACGTGTCCCCCGACAAACCCGGAACCGGGTACCTAGGGGGTTCTTTCGACCGTGGCGTGTCGACGGGCTACGACGGTGGCGTGTCGACGGGCTACGGCTGTGGCGGCAGCGCCCGGTGGAGTGCGTCCAGTGCCGCCCGGTACGCGTGGTCCGGCGGGGTGGCGTAGCCGACGACCAGGGCGTCCTCGGCCGGCGTCGTGGCCTGCGGGTGCCGGAAGGTGGCGAGGCCGTCGACGGCGATGCCCAGCCAGGCGGCCGCGTTGACCGTGGACCGTTCGGTTCCGGGCGGCAGCCGCAGGACCGAGTGCAGGCCGGCGGCGATACCGGTGGCCGTGACGTGTGGCGCGTGTTCGGCGAGGGTGTCGACGAGCAGGTTGCGCCGCTGGCGGTAGCGCTGCCGCATCCGGCGGATGTGCCGGTCGTAGCGGCCGGAGGCGATGAAGTCGGCGAGCGTGAGCTGATCGAGGGCACTCGCCCAGGCCTCCCGCTCGCCCTTGACGGCCAGCACCGGATCGACGAGGTGCCCGGGCAGGACCATCCAGCCGAGCCGGAGGGCCGGGGACAGGCTCTTGCTGACCGAGCCGACGTACACGACGTGGTCCGGATCCAACCCCTGGAGGGCGCCGACCGGTTCGCGGTCGTACCGGAACTCCCCGTCGTAGTCGTCCTCCAGGATCAGCCCGTCGCGGACTCCGGCCCAGTCGACCACGGCCGTACGCCGGACGGGGTGCAGCGGTCCACCGGTCGGGAACTGGTGGGCCGGGGTGAGCAGCACCGCCCGGACGCCCTTGGTGTGGGCCAGTTCCTCGGTCCTGGAGCCGCGTTCGTCGAGTCCGAGCGGGATCGTCCGGACCGACGCCGCGTCCAGGATCGCGCGGTGGAAGGCGAGCCCGTAGGACTCCACCGCCAGTGGTCCACGCAACACCCGACCGCCGAACAGCAGCCGCAGGGCGTGGGCGAAGCCGGAGCAGATCACGATCCGGTCGGCTGTGCTGCGTACCCCCCTGACCCGGGCCAGGTAGTCGGCCAGGGCGTGCCGGAGTTCGATCCGGCCCTGGGGGTCACCGGGGCCGAAGGCGTCGTTGGGGGCGGCGGTCAGGGCGCGGCGGCTGGCGGCGAGCCAGGCGGCGCGGGGAAAGGCGGAGGCGTCCGGCTGCCCCTGCCGCAGGTTGTGTTCGGGGGCGGCGGACCGCGGGACCCTCTTCGGCACGCGGGCGGGTCTGGGTGGTTCGGCCCGGCTGGCGACGCGGGTGCCGGAGCCCTGGCGGGCGGTCAGCCAGCCCTCGGCGATCAGTTCGGCGTAGGCGTCGGCGACGGTGTTGCGGGCCAGGCCGAGATCGGCGGCGAGTGACCGGTAGGGCGGCAGCCGGGTGCCGGGGGCGAGCCTGCCGGCCCGGACGGCCTCGCGCAGTGCCCGGGCGAGGACGGTACGGCGGCTGCCGGCCCCGGACAGCTCAAGATGCAGGTCGGCGCCGATCCGCTCGGCCAGATTGACCCACGATTCCACCATCAGTTCGCACCCTACCAGCGGTCAAGGGCACCACCGGCCGACCTCCGGGCATCGTCTCCGCACCCGCCGGGCGATAACCTCGGCTCCGGCAGACGGCGTCTCCGGTCGAGATGCAGAGAACGAGAACCGGCAGACGGCGTCTCCGGTCGAGATGCAGAGAACGAGAACCGGCAGGCGGCGTCTCCGGTCGAGGTGCAGAGGACGAGAACCGGCAGGCGGCCGGCGGAGAACCGGAAGGCGGGCGGTACGGCGTGACGCAGCAGGGCAGCGGCGGGACCCTCACGGCGGGCAACACGGTCACGGTGCGGTTGGTCAAGGCGCCGCGCCCGGACAAGTCGTACCCGGCGTCGGTGCTCTCCGACGACGGCACCCACGTGGTGGTCCGGGCACCCTGGTCCGACCCGGTGGTCCGGGACATGGGCTTCGTCCGGTTCGAGCCGGGTGACATCTTCACCGAGCACTACTGGCGGGACCGGTGGTACTCGGTGAAGGAGGTGCACGACTCGGCCGGCGGGTTCAAGGGCTGGTACTGCGACGTGACCCGGCCGGCCGAGGTGTGCGACGGCGTACTCGTGGTACCGGACCTGGACCTCGACCTGTGGGCGTCGGCCGACCGGAGCCAGGTGCTGCGGCTCGACGAGGACGAGTTCCTGGCCAGCGGGCTGACCGAGCGCGACCCGGAGGCGGCGACCCAGGCCCGCCGGGCCCTCGACGAGCTGGCCGACCTCGCCGCCGAGGGTTTCCGCACGATCTGACGGCCCGACCCGGTGCGGTGCTATTGGGGGGTGCGGGAGTGGGGTGCCGGCGGGCATCCTGGTCCGATGGGCGTACGAGTCGAGGAATCCGGTCCGGTGCAGACGGTCGTACTGTCCAGGCCGGAGACCCGCAACGCGGTGGACGGGCCGACCGCGCGGGCCCTGGCCGACGCGTTCCGGAACTTCGACGGTGACGACCGGGCGGCGGTGGCCGTGCTCTGGGGCGAGGGCGGGACCTTCTGCTCCGGCGCCGATCTGAAGGCCATCACCACGTCCAGCAGCAACCGGGTCGAGCCGGAGGGTGACGGCCCGATGGGTCCGACCCGGATGCGCCTGAGCAAGCCGGTGATCGCCGCCATCTCCGGGTACGCCGTCGCGGGCGGGCTGGAACTGGCCCTCTGGTGCGATCTGCGGGTCGCCGAGTCCGACGCCGTGTTCGGGGTCTTCAGCCGCCGTTGGGGTGTCCCGTTGATCGACGGCGGAACGGTACGGCTGGCCCGGCTGATCGGCGAGAGCCGGGCCCTGGACCTGATCCTGACCGGCCGCCCGGTGCCGGCTGCCGAGGCGTACGAGATGGGGTTGGTCAACCGGCTCGTGGCACCGGGAGAGGCGCGCGCGGCAGCCGAGGCGCTTGCCACCGAGATCGCCGGATTCCCGCAGACCTGCCTCCGCAACGACCGGCTGGCGGTACTCGCCTCCGCTGGGCGACCGGAGGACGAGGCGATGCGCACCGAACTGGCGTACGGGATGAACTCCCTGGCCATCGACGCGTCGGACGGGGTGGCCCGGTTCACGTCCGGCGAGGGCCGGCACGGCGCCTACACCCCCTCGGCCTGACCACCGACCCGGCCCGACCCGACTCGGCCCGACTCGGCCCGACCCGATCCGGCCCGACCGGAGCCGGTCAGACGGGCGCTCGACCGGAGCTGGTAAGACGGGCGCTCGACCGGAGTCGGTCAGGCGGGCAGTGGCGGCAGCGGAAGCGGAAGCGCGGGCAGCCCGTCGAGGCTGACGCCGACGTGGTCCTTCTTCTCGCAGTACGCGGCGAACTCCTCGTCCGTCTTGCGGCCGAAGTAGTCGGAGTGCAGGGTCCGCTCCTCGCGGTACTCCATGAACGGCACCGAGTATCCGCAGCTGTCGCTGATCCGTTCGGCGGCGACCACGATGATCGCCCGCGGCCCCGGCGCGTCGGCCTGCTCCGGGAAGTGCCCGATCAGGTCGAGCCATCGGGGGTCGTCCCGGAAGATCGGCTCGCCCCGGCCGTGCACCCGGACGATGTTCGGCGGACCGTCGAAGGCACACCACATGAGGGTGATCCGGCCGTTCTCCCGTACGTGCGCCACGGTCTCCGCACCGCTGCCGCCGAAGTCGAGGTACGCCACGGTCTGCTCGTCGAGCACCGCCAGCGAGCCGGCGAGGCCCTTCGGCGAGAGGTTCACATGCCCGTCGCCGGACAGCGGCGCGGTCGCCACGAAGAAGACCTTCTGCGCCTCGATGAACGATCGCAGCCGACCGTCGATCCGTTCGTGAATTTTCCCCACCCTCGTATCCTCCACCCCTGCCCCGGGGTGCAAGGAAGGGCCCCTTCTTATCGCTTTTTGTATAAGAAGGGGCCCTTCCTAACAACTCAAGTCGTGTAGATCTCGAACTCGGACAGCTGGGCGGCGGGCCAGCCGGTGTTGCCGGTGACGGTGAGGCGCAGGTAGCGCTGGGAGGTGGCCGGGAAGGTCAGCGTGGCGGTGTTACCCGACGCCGGATCGAACTGGTGACCGGCCGAGGGTCGGAGGGTGGCGTAGTTGGCGTTGTCGGTGGAGCCGAGCACCGACAGGGTCTGGGTACGGGTGCCCCAGGCCGCCGACGGCGGCAGCTTCAACACGACCCGGGACACCGACCGGGCCGAGCCGAGGTCCACCGTGATCGACTGTGGGAAGGCGTTGCTTCCGCTCTCCCAGTACGTGTTGGCGTTGCCGTCGACCACGTTGCCGCCGACGTACCCCTGGGTGCTGCTGGTCGTCACCGACGGGCGACCGGCGGCGAGGTTCCCGCTGGCCGGGGGTGCGGTGGTCGGCGGAGGGGTGGTCGGCGGCGGGGTGGTCGGCGGTGGAGTGGTACCCGCGTACACCTCGAACTCCGAGACCTGGCCCGCCGGCCAGCCGGTGTTGCCGGTGAAGGCCAGCCGGACGTACCGGCGGTTGCCCGCCGGCAGGGTGATGGTCGCGCTGTTTCCGGTGGCCGGGTTGAAGGTGTACCCGGCCGGGCCGGCCAGGGTCGAGTACGCCGAGCCGTCCACCGAACCCGACACCGAGAGCGTCTGGGTACGGGTCTCCCAGCCCGGCGGCAGTTTCAGCACGACCCGACCGGCGTTCACCGCTGCGCCGAGGTCCACGGTCAACTGCTGCGGGAAGGCGTTGTTGGCACTCTCCCAGTACGTCGCGGCGTTGCCGTCGTTGGCGTTCGCCGACCCGTACGGCCCGGAAACGCTCGATGCCGTGATGCTCCGGCCCTGCGCCAGGTTGCCGCCCGGCGGAGTGGTCGGAGGTGTCGTGGTCGGCGGCGGGGTGGTCGGAGGTGGGGTGGTCGGCGGGGTCGTCGGCGGTGGGCCGGTACTCGGCGGGGTGGTCGGACCGCCGCCCCACTGCGGATCCGGCCAGGGACCGCAGAACGGGGGCGAGGCGTACCAGCCCGAGTTGCCGGCGCCCTGGTTGATCTGGAAACCGGAGCCGACGCAGTTGTGGATCGGGTTCGACTGGGCGATCCCGGTGGCCCGGACGTTCGTGAAGCTCGCCGAGCCCGGCGACTGCACCTGGAGGGCGTACGTCCCCGCCCCGTCGATCCGGACGTTGGAGAAGTTGACCCCGTGGGTGGCGCCCTCGATCCAGTGCAGGGCCGCGTAGGAGCTGTCCAGGATGTCGGTGTCGGTCACGTTGATGGTGGCACCCTGGATCGGCTCGTTCAGGCCGCTGAACCACATCGCCCCGACGCCGAACCGCCAGTTGTAGTCGTTGTTGCCGTTGCGGATCAGGGTGTTCCGGGCCACCGTCCAGGTGCCGGCGACCGCCGTACCCTGCCCGGAGTTGACTCCGGGATAGCGGTTGGCGACGTGGATTCCGCCACCGTTGGTCACCGAGTCGGCGGTCACGTTGTCGCTGATGGTGATGTTCCGGCCGCCGTACGACACGATGTTGTTGGCCAGGATCGTCACGCCGACGGTGTTGAAGGTGAACGAGTTGTTGACGTTCGGCGTGTTCTCGGCCCACATCGCCAGGCCGTCGTCGCCGGTGTTCCGGACGAAGGTGTTGGTCACGGTCGAGTTGGTGACCCCGTAGTGGAAGTTCACCCCGTCCGCGGTCTGGTCCAGGATCCGGCTGTTCCGGATGGTCAGGTTGTTCATCGGGCCGTCCATCCAGGCGCCGCACTTGGTGTGCTGCATCCAGACGTTGTCGACGACCGAGTCCGACAGCGCACCCCCGATCGCGTTCACCTGGTCGTTGTCGACCCGCTCCCGGATGTCGCCGATGATGGCGAAGTCGCGCAGCGTCACGTTCCGGCTGCCGCCCTGGTTGGCCCATTTGCCGTAGATCCCGACCGCCTTGGACCGGTCGGTCGGGTGCCGGCCGCCGAGTACCGAGTACCACGGCCCGGCGCCGCGCAGCGTCACCTGGTCGACGATCACGTGGTCCCAGAGCGTGAAGTTGCCCTGCGGAATCCAGACCGGCCGGCCCTGGGTACGCCCGGCGTCGACCGCCTGTTGGAACCGGGCCGTCGAGTCGGTGCCACCGCTCGGATCGGCGCCGAAGTCGGTCACCACGTCGATCGCGTTCGCCGGCTTGGCGATCGGGGCCGCGACCTGCTCGAAGTCGGCGAGGTCGATGGTGAAGCTGGGTGACTGGGCGGTCGAGGTCACCTGCAACCGGATCTTCGTACCGGTGGCCAGGGTGGACCCGAACATGGTGCGGGTCTCGTCGTAGAAGTGGTGCGGGTTGGTGTCGCCCGGGTTGTTGTTGAACGGGTAACCGCCGTAGTACCAGCCGTACTTCGAGGTGACCGGCACGGACTTCAGCACCGCCCCGTTCACCCGTACGTCGATCGTGGCGTCCCGGCCCGTGCCGGCGGCGTTGTCCGGCAGGCTGTACCGGAACGTCATGGCGTTCGCCGGCCGGGTGAGGGTGAACTCGACGTACTCGCCGACGGCGTCGAGGGTGACCGCTTCCCGGCCGGAGGCCTCGGAAGGCAGCGTGCCGTAGAGGCGGTTGGGTCCGATCTTCGTACCGTTGTGCGCGACCTCCTCCGCCTCGTGCTCGACGAACGGCACGGTGGCGCCCCGGCCGACGATGTCGAACGGGGAGAGTCCGGCGGCCTCGGCCGGGGTGGCCGTGGTCAGGGTGACCACCGAGACGGCGGTGGCGGCGAGCGCGGTACTGGCGAGGACGGCCAGACCGGCTCTGGTTCGGCTGCGGCGGGATGGGGTGGCGGCACCGGGCGGGGACGCGCCGGTGCGGTGCTGGTGGTTGGCCATGAGCGGTGCTCTCCCTCGGATCGAGTCGGCCAGGTCCCCCCGTGCTTGTGCCTGAGGTGTTAGGAAGGGCCCCTTCTTATACAAAAAGCGATAAGAAGGGGCCCTTCCTTACATGCGGAGCCAGACGGCGGTGTCCGGCGGGAGCAGATCGCCGTCGACCGGGCGGCTGGCCAGCAGCTTGTCCTGGTGCGGCGGGATCGGGACGGGTGTATCGGAGAGGTTCACCACGCAGGCGAACCCGGGATCACGGGCGAAGGCCAGTACGCCGTCCGGGGCCGGCAGCCAGTGCAGCGTGCCGTTGCCGAGCGCCGGCAGCTCCCGGCGGAGCCGGATCGCCTGCCGGTACAGCTCCAGCATCGAGTGCGGGTCGCTGGTCTGGGCCTGTACGGTCTGGTCCTTCCAGGCGGCCGGCTGCGGCAGCCACGGCACCGTCGTCGCGTCGTCCGGGCTGAATCCGAACGGCGCCGCGTCACCGGTCCAGGGCAGCGGCACCCGGCACCCGTCCCGGCCCGGGTCGACGAATCCGGAGCGGGGGAACATCGGGTCCTGGCGCAGCGCGGGTGGGATGTCCTCGACCTCCCATAGGCCGAGTTCCTCGCCCTGGTAGACGTAGGCGGCGCCGGGCAGTGACAGCGAGAGCAGCGCGGCGGCCCGGGCCCGGACGGTGCCGAGTTCCAGATCGGTGTACGTCCCCTCGCGCTTGCTGGCGAAGCTGAACGTCGTGTCGGCCCGGCCGTACCGGGTGACGACCCGGGTCACGTCGTGGTTGGAGAGCACCCAGGTGGCCGGCGCGTCGATCGTGGCGTGTTCGGCCAGCGTCCCGTCGATGCTCTCCCGCAGCGCCGCCGCGTCCCAGGCACAGCTGAGGAAGTCGAAGTTGAAGGCGGTGTGCAGTTCGTCCGGGCGCAGGTAGTTGGTGAACCGTTGCCGGTCCGGCAGCCACACCTCGCCGATCAGTGCACGCGGCTCCGGGTAGCCGTCGGCGATCCGTCGCCAGCTCCGGTAGATGTCGTGTACGCCGTCCAGGTCGTGGAACGGGTGTGCCGCACCGGCGACAACCTCGGGCAGGGTGGCGTCCTTGAGCAGCAGCGCCGCCGAGTCGATCCGGATGCCGTCGACGCCCCGGTCGAGCCAGAACCGCAGGATGTCCTCGAACTCGGCGCGTACCCGGGGGTGGTCCCAGTTGAAGTCCGGCTGCTGGGCGGCGAAGAGGTGCAGGTACCAGTCGCCGGCCGTACCGTCCGGGTTGGTGGTCCGGGTCCAGGTTCCGCCGCCGAACTCGCCGATCCAGTCGGTCGGTGGCTGGTCGCCGTCCGGGCCGCGTCCCGGCCGGAACCAGAACAGGTCCCGCTCCGGTGCGTCCGGCCCGCCGGCCAGGGCGGCCTGGAACCAGGGGTGCTGGTCCGAGCAGTGGTTGGGCACCAGGTCGGCAATGATCCGCAGGCCCTGTCCGTGTGCTTCGGTGATCAGCTCCTCGACCTCGGCGAGCGACCCGAAGACCGGTTCGATGGCCCGGAAGTCGGCGACGTCGTAGCCGGCGTCGGCCATCGGCGACGGATACCAGGGACCGAACCAGATGGCGTCGACACCGAGCTCGGACAGGTAGCCCAGCCGCTTCCGGATGCCGGCGATGTCGCCGATGCCGTCGCCGTTGGCGTCGGCGAAGCTGCGGGGGTAGACCTGGTAGATCACCGCGTCTCGCCACCACCGGGGGCGCTCTGATGTGGACACGAGTACCTGCTCTCTGGATCGGTCCGGTGTCGATGACACCGGCACCTGCGCGCTGGGGTCCGAGCGGTCGTCGTCGACCACCGATCGGGTGAGGAACCTGACCCCCACGGATGTGAGGCTCTATCGGCCGGATACGGCCATGATCGGCTCAGCCCTTCATGCTGCCCACCGGCCGTCCGCCGGCCCGGCCGTCAGCTGTGCCGGCGGCAGCCGCAGCGCGCTGCCCAGCCTCGATCGCTTCATGACGACACCCTTTCTGGGGTGGCGCGCGGGAGTGTGAAGTGGGATCCCCTCGCGTGTCTTGTTTCGTGCCGATGACGATACAAACCCGAGTGGAAGACTGCAATAACCCGACAGCACTCTGAAAGATAACGACTGGAGTCGTCCAGACTTTGGGCAGGGCCATGGTGACCGTCGAACGGGGCAACCGGGGACCGAGGCGTACCGCCCGGACGCGCGGAAGTGGCCGGTCAGCCGGCGACCGCGAGCCGGATGAGCTGGCCAGTCGCCGGCGAGGGGGCCGGGAGCGACGGACCGGGGCGCGGGTCAGCGCGGCCGGACGAGCCGAGCCGACGGACCTGACCGGACCGGACCGGGAAGCGCGCGGCCGGACGGACCGGTCAGGGCGCCACCGGACGGACCGGGGTCGGGCGGCGTCGGGTGGACCGGACCTGACCGGGGAGCGCGGCCGGGCGGCGTGGGCCGGTGGGAGGTCCTGGTCAGTGGCCGGGTGCCGGCGCGGTCGAGCCGCGTACCACGAGCTCGGGTTCGAAGAGCAGTTCGTCGTTGAGTACCCCGACGCCCTCGATCTGATTGACCAGCAGGTCCACCGCAGCCTGCCCCATCATCTCGATCGGCTGCCGGACGGTGGTCAGCGGCGGATCGGTGCAGGTCATCAGGGCCGAATCGTCGTAACCGACCACCGAGACGTCCGCCGGCACCGACCGGCCCAGCCGGCGGGCGGCCCGGATCGTACCCAGCGCCATGACGTCGCTGGCGCAGATCACCCCGGTCACACCGCGCTCGATCAGCTTGCTCGCCGCGACCCGGGCGCCCTCCATCGAGAAGCTGGAGCGCTCGACACACTCCTCGCCCTCGCTCCAACCGGCGATGTTCGCCATCGCGGCCAGCTTCCGCCGCGACGGCACGTGGTCGGCCGGACCCAGCACCAGACCGATCCGCTCGTGTCCGAGCGACCGCAGATGCCCGTACGCCTGCTCGACCGCCACCGCGTCGTCGCTCGACACGCAGGGAAAGCCCAGCTCGTCGACACCGGCGTTGACCAGTACGACGGGCAGGCCCCGGTCGGTCAGCCGCCGGTAGTGGTCGTGCTGGGCGTCGGCCAGCGCGTACGAGCCACCGGCGAAGATCACTCCGGAGACCTGGTGGTCCAGCAGCATCTCCACGTAGTCCATTTCGGAGATACCGCCGATGGTCCGGGCACAGAGCGCCGGGATGAAGCCGCGTTGGGCCAGCGAACCGGTGACCACCTCGGCCAGGGCGGGGAAGATCGGGTTCTGTAGCTCCGGAAGCACCAGCCCGACCAGCCGGGCCCGTTCGCCGCGCAGCTTGCTGGGTCGCTCGTAGCCGAGCACGTCCAGCGCGGTGAGCACGGCCACCCGGGTGCTCTCGGAGACGCCGCCCCGGCCGTTGAGCACCCGGCTCACCGTGGCCTCGCTGACCCCGGCCTTCCGGGCCACCTCGGTGAGTCTTCTGGTCACGGCCGCGATCGTACGACAGGGACTTGCAAAAACCGAACCAAAGTTCGCCGCGCTACTGCAACAAACCGCGCACCGCCGTCTCAATCGCCCGATGGAAGGTCGGATAGGCGTAGATCATGCTAGCCAGGGTGGTCACCGGGACCTCGGCGTGCACCGCCACGACCAGTGCGCTCAGCACCTCACCGCCGACCGGGCCGGCCGACGTCGCGCCGACCAGCACCCCACGGTCGGCGTCGGCGACCAGTTTGATGAAGCCCGCGTCGCCCACCTCGTGGATCCAGCCCCGGGTCGAGTCGGAGAGCGGGGTGAAGCCGACCCGGACGTTCAGTCCCCGCTCCCGGGCCTGCCGTTCGGTCAGCCCGACCGCGCCCACCTCGGGATCGGTGAAGGTGACCCGGGGCAGGGCACGGTAGTCGGCCCGCCGGCCACCGCCGTCGCCGTCGCCGTCCACGCCGGCACCGGCCGGACCGGTCCCGACGCCCGCCCGGCGCAGGATGTCGTCGATCGCGATCCCGGCCTGGTACATCGCCACGTGCGTGAAGGCGCCGTGCCCGGTCAGGTCGCCGACCGCCCAGATCCCGTCGGCCGCCCGCATCCGGTCGTCCGTCTCCAGGAACCGTTTCGTCGGATCGAGCCCGACGGTCTCCAGCCCGAGCGTGTCCAGTACGGCCCGCCGGCCCGTCGCCACCAGCAGCCGCTCGCCACGGAGCTGGTCCCCACCGGCCAGGTGGACGGTGAACCCGGTGCCGTCGTGCTCGACCCGCTCGGCACCGGCCCCGGTGTGCACCGTGACCCCGTCCGCGCGCAACGCGGCGGCGACCCGCTCCGACGACTCCGGCTCCTCCAGGGCCAGCACCCGCGCGCCGGCCTCGATCACGCTGACCCGTACGCCGAACCGGGCGAAGACCTGTGCGAGTTCCACGCCGATCGCCCCGCCGCCCAGTACCACCAGCGATTCGGGCAGCTCGGCGACCTCGATCGCCTCCCGGTTGGTCCAGTACGGGGTGCCGGCCAGTCCCGGTACCGGCGGGATGACCGGAGTGGTCCCCGTACCCAGGACAACACCGACCCGGGCCCGGTAGACCTCCTCGCCGACCTGGACCAGGCCGGGACCGGCCAGCGTGCCAGTACCACGGACGAGTCGGCCGCCCTTGGAGGTCAACCGCTCGGCCCCGGCGTCGTCGGTCCAACCGGCGGTGGCCTCCTCGCGGATCCGCTTGGCCACGGTGGTCCAGTCCGACTCGACCTGAGCCCGGCCGGCCAGCTGGTCGACCCGGTGCGCTTCGGCCAGGGCGTTGCCGGCCCGGATCATGATCTTGCTCGGTACGCACCCCCAGAACGGACACTCCCCGCCGACCAGGCGATGTTCGATGCCCACGACCGACAGGCCGGCCTCGGCGAGCCGGTTCGCCGTCTCCTCGCCACCCACACCCAACCCGACCACCACGACGTCCACGTCCGCGGTCACGTCCGCGCCCACCGTTCCGTCGACGTCCACGTGCATCTGTTCCGGTTCAGCCATGACGCCAGCTTTCCTCATCCGTCGCCGGCCGACCAGGCGGATCGAATCCCCGGCGTACGGCGTTTCGGAGCCACGCCCCGCCGCCTACGCTGGTCGGGCGGGCCGGTTCGACGCCGTGGACGCCGACCGGCGAACGGCCACGGGGAGGCACCTGCCGATGACCGACGTCGATGTACTGATCGCCGGGTACGGGCCGGTCGGCGCCACCCTGGCCGCACTGCTGGGCCGACGGGGTGTCGCCACGATGGTGGTCGACCCCGGCGGGGAGCCCTATCCACTGCCCCGGGCCGCCGTGCTCGACGCCGAGGTGCTGCGGGTCCTGGTCGGCCTGCCGGGCGCCGCCGACCTGGGCCGGTGGGCGGTCGAGGTGCACCACTCCCGGTTCCTGGCGCCCGACCGTACGGTGCTGATCAGCATGTCGCCGGTGGCCAGCGGGTTCGGGCTGCCCGCCGCCGCGCTGATCGATCAGCCGGAGCTGGAGGCGGCGCTGCGGGAGGGCATCGACACGCTGCCCGGCGTCACGGTGCGGCTCGGCCGCTCGGTGGCCGCCCTCGAACCGGCCGGCGATCACGTCCGGGTGGGACTCGACGACGGTACGACGGTGCGGGCCCGCTGGGTCGTCGGCTGCGACGGGGCCTCCAGCACCGTACGACGCCTGGCCGACCTGCCCTTCCACGGCCAGTCGTACGCCGTGCCGTGGCTGGTCGTCGACGCCGAGACCGACGAGACCGACGTCGAGGCGTCCACCTCGATGGTGCTCGATCCGCGCCGGCCGCTCGTCACGATGGCCAGTGCAGGCCGACGCCGCTGGGAGTGGATGCTGCATCCGGGCGAGGACCCGGCCGAACTCGGCGCCCCGGAGTCCGTCCGCCGACTGGTCGCCGGCTGGATCGACCCGGACACGATCCGGATCCGCCGGGTGACCGTCTTCACCTTCCACTCCCGGCAGGCGACGCACTGGCGCCGGGGCCGGATCCTGCTCGCCGGTGACGCGGCGCACCTGATGCCGCCGTTCGCCGGACAGGGCCTGGCCAGTGGCATCCGGGATGTCCAGAGCCTCGCCTGGCGGCTCGCCGACGTGCTCGGTGGGCTCGCCGACGACGGGCTGCTCGCCGGGTACGAACGGGAGCGGCGGCCACACGTCGCCGAGTTGGTCCGGGTGAGCCTCGGGGTCGGCCGGGTGCTCCAGACCGGCAACCGGGGGCTGTCGGCCGTACTCCGGTTGCTGATCCGGGCCGTGGCCGCGATCCCCGGGATGCCGGCCCGGGCCGCCCGACAGGGCCGACCCCGGCCGGCGCTGCCGAAGGGCACCGGAGGCGTGCTGCCCGGCGCCGGTCGGATGCTGCCCAATCCACTGGTGGGAACCGTCGACGGCGGACCTGCCCGAGCGGCTGCTCCGGTGGGAACCGTCGACGGCGGACCTGCCCCGGCGGCTGCTCCGGGTGGGCCGGACGGACCGGTCCGGCTCGACGAACTGCTCGGGCCCGGCTGGGCGGTGATCGGGCTCGGCTGCGATCCGCTGGCCGGCGCCGACGCCGCGGCACTGGCCTGGGTCGACGCCCGGGCCGCGGTGACGCTGACCACCGGTCGGGCGGACGACCCGCGCCGGCCGGACAGCCGCTGGATCGAGGACGGCACCGGCGCGCTCGGTGCCGGTCCGGCCGTTCTGGTGGTACGCCCGGACCGCTTCCTGCTCGGCAGCCTCCCGCCGCCGCTGTACGGCCGGGACCTCGACCGCGCGATCCGCAGCCTCGGCGGAACCGGCGAGGGTTAGGGAGTCGTCGCGGTGGTGCGGCGATCGCGGTTCGGCGCCCCGGCCCGGGACATCCGGCGCCACGGCTCGCCCGGCGACCCGGGTACGGCCACCGGGGTGCCGGTCGGGGTGAGCAGGGCTCGGGCCACGACCGCCGCCCGGCGTCGCCGGGGCACCACGGCCCGGCGGGCGAAGACGTCGTACCCGGCGGCGATCACCTCGTCGAGAATGCCGCCGTACAGCACGTAGGCGGTGCGGATGCAGGACTGCGACGCGGGGGCGAGCAGGGTGACGCCGGGCGCCGCCGCCCGGTAGTGGGCCCGGGCGCGGGTCACCTCGTACTCGATCAGTTGCCGGATCCGGGGCGTGACGGCCCGCCGCCCGGCGGCGGCGACCAGGTCGGCGTGGGTGACGCCGAACGCCGCCAGGTCCTCGGCCGGCAGGTAGACCCGGCCCCGGTCGAGGTCCTCGGCGACGTCCCGGATGAAGTTGGTCAACTGGAAGGCGAAGCCGAGTTGCCGGGCCGGCTCGCGGGCGGCGGCCGGATCGACGCTGCCCAGGATCGGCAGCATCATCGTGCCGATCGCGGCGGCCGAGCCGTCCATGTAGTCGAGCAGGTCGGCGTAGCGGGGGTAGCTGGCGACGGTCAGGTCCATCGCCATGCTGCGCAGGAACGCCGCGAAGTCGGCCCGGTCGAGGTCGAAGACCGCGATGGTGTGCAGGACCGCCGGCAGCAGCGGGTCGTCCACCCGTTCGCCGCCCAGTCCGGCGAGGAACCGGTCGGACCAGTCGGCGAGCCGGGCGGCGCGCATCTCCGGCGACAGCTCGCCGGTCTGGTCCACGATCTCGTCGGCATAGCGGGTGAAGCCGTAGAGGGCGTGCACATGTCGCCGTTTCCAGGCGGGCAGCAGCCGGGTCGCGAGATAGTAGGTCCGGCCGTGCCGCCTGTGCAGCTGGCGGCAGCACTCGTAGGACCTGCCGAGACTGGTGTCCACCGACCCCCCTGGACTGATCGACGCATCAATCGACGCAACTCGTGGTCCTAGGGTACGCTCGACCCCGGGTCCGAGGAAGTGGTTCCCGGCCCGCCACATCCATCCGGCGCGGCGGTTGCCCAGGTCAGGGTCACCGTGAGCGCATGATGTGGACGGCGTGGAGGAGGTGGCGGGTGCGGACCGTTCCTGGACGGACCGATCGGGTGGTGGTCGTCGGTGCCGGGCTCGGCGGGCTCGCCTGCGCGCTGCACCTGGCCGGCGCCGGCCGGCAGGTGACCGTCCTCGAACGCGAGTCCGGGCCCGGGGGCCGGGCCGGACGGCTCCGCCTCGACGGGTACGAGTTCGACACCGGCCCGACCGTGCTGACCATGCCCGACCTCATCGCCGAGGCGCTGGCCGCGGTCGGCGAGGAGCTGACCGACTGGCTCGACCTCGTTCCGCTGGACCCGGCCTACCGGGCGCACTATCCGGACGGGTCCACCCTGGACGTGCAGACCGACACGACCCGGATGGCCGGGGAGATCTCCCGGGTCTGCGGCCCCCGGGAGGCCGACGGATACCTGCGGTTCGTCGACTACGCCCGCCGGCTCTGGCAGCTCGAACGCACCGACTTCATCGACCGCAACCTGGACAGCCCGACCGACCTGCTGACCACGAACCTCCTCCGGCTGATGGCGGCCGGTGCTTTCCGGCGGTTGCAGACGAAGATCGACCAGTTCTTCGCCGACCCCCGTACCCGCCGGATCTTCTCCTTCCAGGCCATGTACGCCGGCCTCGCCCCGCACGACGCGCTCGCCATCTACACCGTGATCGCCTACCTCGACTCGGTGGCCGGGGTCTACTTCCCACGTGGCGGTATCCACGCGGTGTCCCGGGCGATGGCCGACGCCGCCGAGAAGCACGGCGTCCGGATCGAGTACGACACCACCGTGACCCGGGTGGAGACCTCGGCGGGCCGGGCCACCGGGGTGCACACCGCCGACGGCACGCGGGTGCCGGCCGACGTGGTGGTGCTCAATCCCGACCTGCCGATCGCCTACCGGGACCTGCTGCCACCCGCCGGGCGCCCGCGTCGACTCCGCTACTCGCCGTCCTGCGTGGTGCTGCACCTCGGCTCCCGGCAGGAGTACCGGGGGATCGCCCACCACAACATCCACTTCGGGCGGGCCTGGCGGGGCACCTTCGACGAGGTGATCCGGCAGGGCCGGCTGATGTCGGATCCGTCGCTGCTGGTCACCAACCCCAGTCGTACCGACCCGTCCGTCGCACCGGAGCACCGGCACAGCTACTACGTCCTCGCTCCGGTACCCAACCTCGACCGTGGCGCCGGGCTCGACTGGCGGGGCGGGCTCGCGCAGCGGTACGCGGACGAGTTGCTGGCCACCCTGGAGCAGCGCGGCTACCTCGGCCTGGCCGACAGCGTGGAGGTCGCCCGGATCGTCACCCCGGCCGACTGGGCCGACTCCGGGCTGGCCGCCGGTACGCCGTTCGCCGCCGCGCACAACCTGACCCAGACCGGCCCGTTCCGGCCGGGGAACCTGCACCGCACACTGTCCAATGTGGTCTTCGTCGGCTCTGGTACGCAGCCAGGGGTGGGGGTACCGATGGTGTTGATCTCCGGAAAGCTCGCCGCCGCCCGGGTGACTGGAGGTGGCCGATGACGTCGGACCGCGACACCGCGGACCGGGAGACCTCGGATCGCGAGGCGCACCTGGTCGAACTGGTCGACGAGGCGGGGAAGCCGATCGGCGCCCGGACGGTCGACGAGGCGCACCAGCTCCCGGGTCTGCTGCACCGGGCGTTCTCCGTGTTCCTGGTCGACCCGGCGGGACGGGTACTGCTCCAGCAGCGGGCCGCCACCAAGACGCGCTTTCCGTTGCGCTGGGCCAACAGCTGTTGCGGGCACCCGGCCCCCGGCCAGTCGCTCGACACCGCCGCCGGCCGGCGCCTGCACGAGGAACTCGGCGTCAGCGGGGTGCCACTGACCGAGATCGGGGTCTACCTCTACCGGGCGGAGGATCCCGAGACCGGCCGGGTCGAATTCGAGTACGACCACGTGCTGCGCGGGGACTTCGCTCCCGACCGGTCGGTGCTGCCCGACCCCGACGAGGTTGCCGACCTGCGCTGGATGCACCCGGACGAGCTGCGCGCCCAACTGGACGCCGATCCGACCGCGTACGCACCCTGGCTCGGCGGCGTACTCAGCCGACTCCGCCACCCCGAGGCGGTCCCACCGGCCCCCGAGCCCGCACCACCCGCCGCCGTACCACCCGCCGCCGGGCCGTCCGCCACACCGTCGCGGAAGCCCGGAAACGACGGACGGTGGCACATCCGGAGCGCCACCGGTTCGGAGGAGGACAACCCGGCGGAGCGGTCGGGTGGCCGATGACGGGCTGAGCGCCGGAGCCGTCGCCCGACGGCTGGGCGTCGCCGTCACGACCCTGCGAAGCTGGCACCAGCGGTACGGGCTGGGGCCGAGCCGCCACGTGCCGGGGCAGCACCGTCGCTACACCGCCGAGGACCTGCTCCGGCTGGAGGTCATGCGCCAACTCACCACCGACGGGGTCACCCCCGCCGAGGCGGCCCGCTGGGCGCGCGGGACTCCGGTCGTACCGGGGACTCCGGTCGTACCGGGGGCTCCGGTCGTACCGGGGGCTCCGGCGGGCCCGGTCGTGGCCGGCGGGGAGCCGGGGTGGGAACGGCCGCCCCGGGCCCGTGACGGCGGAGGTGCGGTCATTCCGGTGGGTCGGGCGGGTCCGGCCGCCCGAGGACTGGCCCGCGCGGCCGTCCGGCTCGACGCGGAGGCGATGCGGGCGAGCATCGCCACGGCGGTCGACGCCCGAGGTGTCATCGCCACCTGGGAGAGCATCGTCCTACCGGTCCTGGTCGGCGTCGGCGAACGGCACGCCGCCAGCGCCCGATTCATCGAGGTGGAACACCTGCTCTCCCGGTGCGTGTCGGAGGTCCTCGCCGCGGTGCCCCGGCCACCCCGTACGCACGCCCCGACGCGGATCCTGCTCTCCTGCGCCGACGAGGAACAGCACACCCTTCCGTTGGAGGCCCTCGCCGCCGCGCTCGCCGAGGCCGGCCTGCACTGCCGGCTGCTCGGCGCCCGGGTGCCGGTGACCGCACTGGTCGAGGCGGTCGGCCGGACCGCTCCCGAGGCGGTCGTCCTGTGGTCACACGCCCGGCACACCGCAGACCCGAACCAGCTGACGACACTGCTCTCCACGCCCCGGCGCCCGGTACTGCTGCTCGCCGCCGGGCCGGGCTGGTCCGCCGGGGCGCTTCCGACCGGCGTACGCGTGCCGGCGACGCTGGCCGAAGCGGTCGCGCTGTTGAGGGACGTACCCGGGTCTTCGGGACGGTAAGCAGAAACTACGGAGCAATCGGTACACCATTGCCGCCCGCGCTCCGCTAACGTGGGGCAGCCGTAACCCGAAACCCCCTCGGGAGCCGCCCCATGATCAGACGTGCGGCCCTGGCAGCCGGTCTCGCCCTGCTGGTGCTGGTCACCGGCGGTTGCGCGGGCGACGAGCCGCCGCCCAGGAGAGTGCTGGACTATCCACCGATCCCGGTCGAGACCACCGTGACCCCGTCGGCCTCGCCGACCCCGCCGAAGACCGGCAAACCGACCAAGAAACCCGCCACGCGCGGCACCGTCGGGCCGCTGAACACCGTGCGGCTGACCGGGGCACGAGGCGTCGCGCTGACCTTCGACGACGGACCGCACCCGGAGTGGACGCCGAAGGTGCTCGACATACTCCGCCGGGCCAAGGTACGGGCCACGTTCTGTGTGGTGGGAGTCAAGGCCCGCAAGTACCCCGCGCTGATGGCCCGGATCGTCCGCGAGGGCCACACCGTGTGCAACCACAGTTGGAATCACGATCTCCAGCTCGGAAAGAAGACCAACGCGCAGATCCGGGAAGACCTCCTGCGGACCAACCGGGAGATCCGGCGGGCGGTGCCGGGCGTACGGGTCCCGCACTATCGTCAGCCCGGCGGCAAGTGGACCCCCGGCATCGTGGCGGTGGTCCGGGACATGGGCATGCAGCCGCTGCACTGGGACGTCGACCCGGCCGACTGGGACGACACCAGCACACCGGAGATCAAGAAGCGGATCGCCCAGCAGGCGCGGCCCGGTTCGATCGTGCTGATGCACGACGGCGGCGGTGACCGGAGTCGCACCGTCGGCGCCTGCCCCCAGATACTGACCTTCCTGCGGCAGAAGTACGGCATCGTACGGCTGCGGTGAGGTTGTTTGGGGTTGTTTGTCCCACTGGCAATACCGGTTTGGTCCGTCGGCAGGGCATCACGTATGCTTTCGAAGCCTCCGGCGGGGCCGGATGGGAGCACAACCGCTGAAGTTGTCATGTGCAATGATGGCGGGGCCGCCCTCATCGTCTAGCGGCCCAGGACGCCGCCCTTTCAAGGCGGTAGCACGGGTTCGAATCCCGTTGGGGGCACGACCCCGGTTTCGACCGGGTAGCAGTTGCAGTTGGTAAGAGCAAGGTCCTGTGGAGCAGTTGGAGTGCTCGCCGCCCTGTCAAGGCGGAGGTCGCGGGTTCAAGTCCCGTCAGGACCGCCAGCGCCGGCCGCCGCGCGTACGTACGCGCGGCGTTCTGCGTTTCGGAGCAGGTTACCCAGTCGGCGCCGGGTGCGTCGGACAGGTAACATGAGCCGAGCAACCCGGGCCAGGTAGCTCAGTTGGTACGAGCGTCCGACTGAAAATCGGAAGGTCGGCGGTTCGACCCCGCCCCTGGCCACATAGCCTTTCGCCGGGCTATCAGAGCGCCTACCAGCGGAAACGCAGGTGGGCGTTCTTCTTTTCCGGGTGACAGACATAGATCATTCATCGTTGTCCGGCCCCGTCTAAGGCGCGATTGCTAGGAAGTTGCTAGGGATCTTGCTTTGGTCAAGCTGAGACCGAGTGGCGAGGTACCAAGGCCGCAGCCTTCTCCGAGACGCCCTGCTGGGCAACCTCGAACAACGAACCGTAGATGTCCGAAGTGACTCCGATCGAGGCATGCCCCATCATCTTCGACACCACGGAGATGTCTGCCCCGGTCGAGATCAGCGCGGCAGCCCGGAAGTGCCGCAACGTGTGCAGCGTGGCTGGCATGCCAGCGCGCCGACACATCCGGCCGACGATCTTCGTCACGGCGTCGGGGTGAAGTGGCTCCCCGTTCTCCCTTGTGAAGACGTAGCCGCCGTCAGCGTATGCAGGACCCCAGGCAAGCCGTTCCTTGCGTTGTGTCGTGCGCCACGTCTTCAGTGCTCCGGTCGCGCCGCCATCGAGATAGACGACCCGGTCCTGCCCGGCGTCGCTCTTGGCCTCGCGTTCGCTGACCTGGTAGCCCACTGAGACTCGTTGGCGGTTCACCTGCAACCGACCAGTGTCGAGGTTGACGTCGGTCCACTTGAGCCCGCATAACTCGCCACGACGAAGCCCGGAGTAACCACACAGCAAGACCAGCGGGTACAGCTCATTTTCCATCGCATCCAGGAAGGCGCCGTACATCTCGGGGGACGGCGGCTTGACCTTCCTCCGCTCGACCTTGGGCAACTTGGCGTCACCTGCCACATTGCGGGGTACGAGATCGGGCACAGCATCGCCGAGCGCACCCGAGATGCAAGCATGGATCCGAGCGATGCTCGACGGGGCCAGGGGGCGTGGTACCGCAACCCGCTTCGGTGGGACCATCCGCACTTTGCCGGCCGCTCGCCTACGTGCGTTGGCGTTGTCCGCCTCAGCTCGGTAGGCGAGGTTCCTCGCCGTGGCTGCCTCAATCTCGGCTGCGCGTTCTTTCACGATCTCTTCGTAGAACCGCGTCAGGTCGAGTCCGCGTAGCTCCAGTGCGCTCCGGCCGCCGACGTGGCCGAGAAGCAAACGGCCAACCTGCCGGCGAATCTTGCCGGCCCGATCCGGGACCTGATCGCCGAGTTCGAGGCGAAGGAGACACCGGAGGCGCGGTGCGCGAAGGATGCGGACAAGATCGAGTGTTTGTTGCAGGCTCGGGAGTACCAGGCGCAGGGGTATCGGCTGACGCAGCCGTGGGTGGACACGATGGTCGCCGCGGTGAAGACCGAGTCCGGCCGTCGGCTGGCCGAGGCGGCGGTGCGGGTACCGGTCGACGAGTGGTGGCGCGACATCGTGTCGTCCTATGGAACTCGGCCAGCGTCATGAGTCCGGCGGATGCTCCGGCGTCGACCAGGCGCGGCGGTCGACGCGTTCGAGGAAGTCTGGCGGGAGGGATCATGAACGAGCCCCCGAACCGGCGGCCTCGGGGCTACGGGAGCGGGTCGCCAAGGAAGACCAAACGCACCCGGGGCAGCCCGGACTTGCGTCTAGGCTGCCCCGCTGACGCTTCTGGCAGATATGGCTACTGACGACGTTGCGGCGCCGTACGAACACGGCGACGGAGGGCGACACCGGCAGTGCTCAGGGCGGCCACTGTGATCGTACTAATGGCGACGATGGCGGCCTGCCCAATGTGCTCGGTTGCGCCAACAGTCAGGCCCACGATCGCCAGTACGGCAATAATCGCCACGGTGACCATCGCGACCAGCCAGCGCACCACAGGCACGTCTGGCGTGCGCTGGCTCGGTCTCTTACGCCGGGCTAGGGTAGACATTTGTCCTGGCCTTTCTGACGGAGGCTGGATCCTGTGGCTCTCCGGTGACGGCCGGAGAGCCACGTTCTTTGAACGGTAGGTAGGGAATCAAATGTGCTTGCGGGCGGGGGTAGTCGCTACCCGAGCAGGATTGATGCCCAAGAATCACGATGTTCGAATACGGACAAAAAAGTGTGTCCGGATCGAGGGTCAGTCGTTTCTTCGATGAACCCCTATGTCTTAGTCCAGGTTCTCGACTAATTGCCCGGATGGGACGCGAATTGTCCGGGCGATTAGTGAGTCGCATCACACCCAGACTCAAGGATTTCCTGCACCTGCACCTGCACCCGACTCTCCGCCCTTGCCTCGACGCTCATCGCTTCCCTGATAACTGTTGTACCAGGCGGTGAACCCGTATCGCGTTGATTGCCGGATCGACCCAGGTAAGCGCATACCGTCCGAAATCCTGGATCAACGCGCCGTGCAGCAACGGGTCCCGCATCGCCCGGTCGACCTTGGCCAGTTCCTCGACCATCCGCGGCGTCGACAGCAGCCAGGTCGGGCTACGCGGCGCTGAGGCCATCGCTTCCCCGGGTGGTGAAGTGATCCGCGCGGACGACCTTCTCAACCGTGGTCGAGACTGCCACGGTTGCCCCAGCAGATTGGGGAGCAACCATCTCCGAGAAGGAGACGGTTGCCGGCGCCGGTAGGCAGCGTGACCAGGCCATTTCGCGGAGGTGGGAACTGGGCCGTCACTGTGGCGTCTGCCGTAGTGACCGGTTCGCCCGAGTTCCCGGCGCCGGGAAGCTTGCAGGTTGACCTGCGGATATTTGCAACCCTCTTTGAGAGGCGCAAACCCCGGGCCCAGCGCGCCACCAGCGAAAACGGATGGTGCCACCAGCGGTTTCCGCCCGGACCGGGCCCGCCTTCTCTCGGAAGAACGCCGAAAGAGGCGACCGATGCGGCGCGCCGCGCCGCCGACCTCTCCGGCGACGTCACCGCGATGGTCGGCGGGAAATTCGTGGCGGCAACCACTCGCGTTACGCCAGTGGTACCCACTCGCCGCGCACCCGTCCGACCAGGCTCTTTGCCGGTGGCGGCAAGAACTCCGACCAGTTCCCGGCGCCTAGCAAGTGGTCACGGGGTTGTCGGGTAGGCGACTGCGGGCCGGTCGTTGATGGGCTCCGCCGGAAACGGAAGGATGCATCCATGACCTCTTCGGGCCTCCCAGCAGACTTCTACGACAACAAGGTTGCCCCCCGGCCCTGCTCCCGGCCACCAACATCGTCCGACACACACCCAAACCATGCGCGACCAGTCGGCGCCGACCTCGAAATGATCCAGACCTACGCGTCCGATTACGACGTGGCCAGGGACAGCAGCGGACGCATGCAGACGATGAACATGCGCCCCTTCCTCGACGCGATCGCGGCCAAGCATGACGAATGTCTTCCCTGCCAGGAACACCACATCGGACTGATCGCCGCCGACCCGGCACTCACCACCCACGTCGTGGGCGTGGGTCTGCTCAACCTCGGCATTCACGAGGCGTCTGCCCGACAACTCCTGCAACACATGGACCCGGATGGGTGTGCGATCGCGCTGGTGATCCGAAACCGCGGTCTGCTGCCGGCGGTGGAGTTGACTCGGTCGAAAACAGTGCAGCAGCGGCAGTCGCTTGCGCGCATTGTGCTGAACAACGCGATCGTCGCCACCCAGTGGTTTGACATGCCGGTATCAAATCTGTGTCCGCCCGGGGTGGTCCGCCCGACAGGTCACCTAGGCGACGAGGAACTAACCTCTGGCTTGAGAAGCGAGGGGCATCTGTGATCCATCATCAACGGTGGCCCGCCCGAACGATGCCCGTACCTCGCCGAGGTGAGCGGTTGTACCGGATAACCTCGTCCAGTTCACGCGCCTCGCGTTCGGCTGCGGTCTCCCGTTCGGGGGAGCCGGCAACCGTGTAACGGGCGATCAGTGCGTCGAGTTGAGGACGCGTGAAGCTGTATGAGCCCTTGCGGCAGACATGATCGATGACGCCCGCGCGACAGTCGTCGAGGAGCGACCGTTCCGACCAGCCGGTGCGCTTGGCAACCTCGGCGAGCGGGATGAGCAGGCGATCATCGTCTACCGGAGCATCTAGCTTGTTCCTTGAACGGGGCGGCCGGCTCATGGGCGACTTATCACGGACCTCGAAGACCCGACTGACGGTCGAGTAGACCGCCTCGGCATGTGTGCAGCCGCCGTCGAGTCGCGCTCGTTGACGTAGTCGTCAAGGGCTGACTCTCGAATCCGCAGCCGTGCACGCTGGCCCGTCTTCGCGAGGTTCACGTACGGCAGCACGCCGTCCCAGACGAGCCGGTAAACGGTCATCTTGTGGTTCGACAGTCGCTCGGCAGCTTCGGCGACGGTGAGGAGCCGGACACTCATGCGGCTCGCCCGCCCGGGTCAGCATCCCCTGGTGCAGGCGGCGGCGATGGCGGGTTCAACAGCACGGACAGGCGGGCAAGCATCTCGTCGTCGACCGGCCAGTTCGCAGCGGTCTCGGCGGCGATCCGCTTCATCTCCTCTTGAAGGCGCGGGTCGTCCGACGCGTAGTGAGTCATCCTCAGGACCGCTGGCCAGCCGTCGAGCGCCCGGAGTAGCGGGCCAGCCGCCTCCGGGTTGCAGCTTTCGCCTCGGCCAGGTCGTCGAGGGGCTCTAGTTCAGGCTGCGCGGGGGAGGCTACCTTCACCGTCCGCTGCGCGAGCAGTTTCTCGACTTGAACTCCGGTCATGCCCCGCCGGATGCGTATGGTGCCGGCGCCCCTCGCGGTGTGTTCGATGCGTCCGTGACGACAGCCGTTCTGGATCGACCTCAGTGACAGGCCGGTCATCTGGGCGACCTCAAACAGGGTGTGGATCATGGATTCCTGCTGCCCGGCGCCGGTGCGCTATGAACGCCCGTGCGATCTTGATCACGTGAAGGACGTCCTAGCCACTTCTGGCGAAGTATCCGATTAATGGACCTCAGAGTGTTGCCGCCGTAAGTACAGCCATGCCGTCTGACATCCCTGACTTGACCACTCCGCTGGAACTCGTTACGTCAGTTGAAGGCTCCGACGTCCGTGTCCGGCTGGCGGGCCGAACGGTCAACCATGGTGTCCTAGCAGTAGGGCATCACGACCCGTACAAGGTGCAAGAGCGTCTGCACAATCAGGCGCTCGATGCGCTGGCAGAGGCAATCAAGCATGCAATGCACCCCGAACTTTGGGAGCACAACCGCCAACTGATGAAGCGACAACAGTCGAGGTGACGAGACAACCGGGTGAGGCGCCCACATGGCGAGGTCAGGTCCAGCCCACGTGAGATGTCCGCTCGGTCGGGCCACTACCCGCCGAGTTGGACTCTCCGCCAGTGCATCCGGCAGGACACTCGGATCCGGCCGTGGGAAGAAGTCGCCGGCCGGGGAACCACCGAGCGGGCGCGGACGCGAGCCCGCCGGCAGCTCCGACGCTGGGGATCCGGCGCCTGACGGACACGGCTGAACAACGCAGCGAGAAACAACCGCTAGGGATCTTGCTAGGGAACAACGCCGTACCGGGGTCAACTGACCCCACTGAGGCCGGATGGAGTGCCCACCAAGCCGCATGGTGGCGTGCGCCAACCAACAGGGCCAGACCAAGCCGGATGATCTTCGTGACACTGAAAATCGGAAGGTCGGCGGTTCGACCCCGCCCCTGGCCACATAGCCTTTCGCCGGGCTATCAGAGTCGCCCCCACCAGTGGAAACGCTGAATGGGGGCGACTCTATTTCTGCATCTGATCCAGGCCGATGCACATCCACCGGCCGCGCTTGACCTCCATCGCCACATCCACGTACCCGCCGGTCGTCGTGACTCTGGCGTGCCCGCCCCAGGCCCTCCTGCACGATCAGGTGCGTCGCCGCACGATGGCGAGCCGCGTGCAACCACAGCCGTTCGACGCCTGCCGGGAGCCGGTTGACGAGCTCGCCCTGCGCCTCGACCCGCACCAGCGGCCCCGGACCGTCAGTCGGTCCCGGGCCGCCGACCGCGAATCGCCGGCAGTGGCAGCACGAGCAAATCCATGGCAGGCCCCCACGGCAGCCGCGAGGCGCCGACCTTCCGCCATCCGGCCCGCTCGTAAAGGCGCCGGGCAAGGGATCGCGGGTCGGATGCGAGAGTTGCCCACGCCTCGGGTCGACTGGCGAGAAGCCGCCGCATCATCTGGGCGCCGATGCCCTGCTGACGGTGGCCCGGGTGCACGATCCACTCCATCACCGCGAACTTCGCCACTGCGAGCACTTCCGGATCGGGGCCGGCGTCGGCGCGGGACCACCACTCGCCAGCCGGCATCGTCCACCCGTACGCCCCGCCCACCAAGTCTCGGTCTCGGTGGGCGGCGACGACACTGAACCCGGGCCGCGTGGTCTCCTCGGGCAGCTTCTCCGCAAACACGGCCACCTGCTCCGGCCCCTCTTCGTAGGGCGGTTCGGCGTAGACCGTCGCATATAGATTGACGAGGGCAGGAATGAGCGGCGCTGCGGCGACACCGGTCAACGTGGTGTGATCGACGGTCACCGGGGGATGCTAGCCGTCGAACCGGGCCGTCAGCTCCCCGAACACCGGCTGCCGCCGCTCCGGCGCTGGCACGACGGCCGCGACCTGCCGCGCCACCGCGTAGACCACCTGGTTGTGTTGCTCCGACGGCAGACCGTCGATCACGTCTGCCGCATACCGCAGCCCGTCCGAGACGCACCCGCCCTTGATCAGGCACGTGGCCCGGTGCAGTTGCACCTGGGTGCGGAGACGAACCTGGCTGGCCGGATACAGTTCCAACACCCGATCCTGCGCTGCCTCCGCCTTGGCCAGGGCCCCGGTGTGGGTGTGAACGTACGACTCGGTGTGCCGTAGCCGATGTTCCGGCCACCCCCACAAGGACTCGACCTCGCCGACAACCGCTGCGGGCAAGCCCTCGGTGACGTCGGCCAGTCGTTCGACGGTGGCGGTCGCCTCGGTGTGTCTGCCCGCCCGGGCGAGGGCTTGCGCCCGTCCGGCGAGCAGGCCGCATGTAGCGGCGGTCGGTCGATCATTGGCCAGCGGCAGCGCCTGGTCCGACACGGCGATTGCCTGGTCGAGGGGCCGCCCGTCGTAGCACCCGTTGACCACGTTCCACGCCCATGTCAGTACCCGCGCATCTGGGTCCCCGGATTCATCGGCCAGCCGGTCCGCAGTCGCCCACCACCTACGCGCCAGGTAGGGCTGCCCGGACGACACCAGCCCGAGCGCGACGATCACGGAAAGCTGCCCGGCGACCCGCAGCAGCGCCGGCCGCCGGGCCGTGGTGTCGGCGGCGAGCACGGTTTGCAGCACCGCCAGATCAGCGGTGACCTGCTCCATCAGCTCGTCCGCCGCGGTCGTGTAGAAGGCGTACCCGTAGTCGGTGACGATCTGCTCCCACTCGTCGACATGGTTGCGGACCGCCGCGCTGAGTCCGTGCCGCAGTGCTTCGAGGGTTACCGCTGCCGGCCCAGTGCTCAGGGCCATCGCGCCGAGTGCCCTGAGGACGCTTCGCCTCCGCATGTCTGCCTCGCCCGATTCCCGCTCGAATGCAGCTACCAGGATGCCACCGGCGTCGAGGGCCCGATCGCAGGCGGCGGCGAGGTTGGCGGACGCCTGACGTGCGCCTCGTTCGATCTGTCCGAGGTATCCAAAGTCCCAGTTGACCAGCGCAGACATGGCACGGAGGGACAGTCCACGGCTGACTCTCGCGTCGCGCAAGGCGGACCCAAAGGCGGACATTTCTGCATCCCATCAGGGTGTGGGCCGTCATGTGGGCCCACTGCTCACGACTGTCTGTGCGTAACGGTAGCGGTGACGCTACGTCTGTGTCGCCGATCGATCGGATGACACGCAGAGATGGACGCGGTGACACGGCCGAGGGCCTGTCGATGTACGTAGGGTCCGCGTCCTGGCCGGTCCGGGGTTGCTCCCCCGTGCAGCCCCGGACCGGCGCCGGCTCAGGTTGAGAGTGGCGCTCCGTGACTGGATCTCCGGGGCGCCACGTACCGGAAGGGGTGGCGCACCGATGGACCCGTGGACCCGATGGCAGGAAGACCAGTCGATTGAGCGGCAGCATCGTGGCGGCGGACGCTGCACCGAGTGCGGTCGCCGAGGCGGGTGCCTGGCGCTGCTCGGCGTCGTGCGCCGCCGCATCGCCCGGTCCGGGCGATGAGCATGGCGTCGGACCACCCGGACGGGTACGTCAGCGACACCGCACACCGGGTCATCGGCGAGCACGTCACCGGGCCCTGCCTTCAGTGCCAGCACCGCCGGTGCCGGCTGCTGGAGTGGGCCGTGAAGACCGTGGTGACGTCGCTTCAGCCCGACCAGCAGGTGCCGCTCGACCAGCGCCATCCGCTGACGTTGGCGGCCCGCCGGGTCGCCGAGGTCCACTGGCCCGGTGGGGACGGGCGGTGCACTCCCTGCCGTCGTGCGGACTGTGAGCCGGGCGGCCTCGCGTTGACGTGGCTCAATGCGATCAACGACCCGTGGTCGCCGACACTGGCCTCGGCGCCGTCCGTGGTGACGCTGCGCCAGATCACCGGCATGGACTGATCCGGCGATGATCCTGCCGAGCGCCGGGGACCTGGTGCTGATCGACGGCCGCGCCAGCGTGCAGTTCGCCGGGGACCGGGCGCTGCGGATGCGGGTCCAGTCGGTCGACCGCCGGCCGACGTACTACGGCTGGTGCTGGATCACCGGCTACGTCCTCGACCAGTACGGCGACGCCGTGGACCGGCGCGAGGTGTATGTGCAGATCGCCGGGCTGCGGCGCCTGGTGCCACGGACAGCTACCCGTGCGTGGGTGGGTGGTCCGCCCCGGCCGGATGTACGGCCGGCCGGGGCGGGCGCTACCACACCGCCGCAGGATCAGGCGGCTGTCCACAGGGCGACGACTTATCCACAGCGCGGCAGTCTGGTGTAGCGGTCGCGGCAACGACCGGGCAGGCTTCCGGCTGTCGGCGATGCCGCCTCAACGAGCGGTGATCAGCGGAAACGCGGTCACCGCTCCTTGTTTGGCGCCCCGTGTCATGGCTGCCAACCACACTGGGCGGTCCCCAGCTTCAGATGCGGAACGTCACGACGGTAATGCCAGGATCTCGATCAGCGCGGTGGTGGCAGGAGGGTCCGGCGGCTCGCCGTACGTGGCGGCATAGATCTGGCGGGCGTTGTCGGTGAGCCGTGTGGCGTGGACCCCCGGCGATTGGTGCGCACGTAGCGCGAGTCCGTTGACGATCGCGACACCCATTCCGGCTGCGACCAGCGCTTGGGTGATGACCGTGTCGTCGCAGAAGTAGGCGATGCGTGGCGAGAAGCCGGCGCGCTCGCACGCGGTGATCGTGGCGGCTCGACAGCGGTCGCAGCCGCCGACCCAGGCGGAGTTCCGGTGGTCTTCGAGACGCTGATCGGGTCGGTCGCTGACGAGGTAGAGCGGATCGTCCAGCAGGTGGGTGAGTCGGAATCCGTCCGCCTCGTCCGGAGGAGTATCGGCGTTCCGGAAGATCAAGGCGATGTCGACGTCTCCCGCACGCAGCATCCGCAGGCCATCGGCCGGATGGGCGTCGACGATGTTCAACTCGATTCCGGGGTACGACCGGGACAGCGCGGCGGCGGCCTTCGGTACCAGGGTGCTGAGGACCGTCTGGAAGCCGGCGAGTCGTACTCGTCCGGCCCGAAGTCCCATGTGGGCGGCCAGCTCGACGGACGCGGCGTTCAGTCGTCCCAGGATCTCCGTCGCCCGCTGCGCCAGCAGATTCCCTTCGGGGGTGAGCCGGATCCCGCGCCCCACCCGTTGGACGAGTTTGGCTCCGGTGGCGGCTTCCAGTCGCCCCAGATGGTGGCTCACCGATGGCTGGGAGTAACGCAGTTCCTTCGCGGCTGCGGTCACCGATCCATGCCGGGCGACCGCCTCCAGCACCTTGAGCTGGGTCAGATTCAGCACGTATCAAGTTTATCTATGGGATCTGAGCAGAGTTGGCATTAGACGTCATGACATTGCGGCTGCCAACATCGCTGCATGACCGGGTCGATGCCGTGATCAATCCCGGTGTCCGCTCCACCTGAGAAGACGGCCCCGACATTCCAGGAGGCACCAACATGTCGCTCGTCCGCGTCCAGAACTTCTCCATCTCGCTCGACGGCTTCGGCACCGGCGAAGGTCAGAGCCGCGAGGCACATTTTGGGCACGCCGGGGACAGGCTGCACGAATGGATGTTCGGCACCCGGTGGTGGAAGCCCGGCGGCAGCGGCGGCATCGACAACTCCTTCGCGCAGCAGTTCGATGCCGGGATCGGCGCGGAGATCATGGGTGCCGGAAAGTTCGGCCACCCCGGGTGGCACGAGGACCCGGAGTGGAAGGGCGCGTGGGGCTCCAACCCGCCCTTCCACACCCCGGTCTTCATCCTCACCCACCACCCGCGCCCGTCGATCGAGATGGACGGCGGCACGACGTTCCACTTCGTCGACGCGTCGCCCGCCGAGGCGCTGAAGGCCGCCCGCGAGGCTGCCGGCGACCAGGACATCCGCCTCGGCGGAGGGCCTACCATGATCCGCGACTTCCTTGCCGCCGGGCTCGTCGACCACATGCATCTCGCGGTGGTCCCGATCCTGCTCGGCCGGGGCGTACGGCTCTGGGACGGGCTGGAGGGCATCGAGAAGGACTACCAGGTGGAGGCCACCGCCTCGCCCAGCGGAGTCACCCACCTGACGTTCACCCGTACCGGGGTCTGAGAACCGTTTTGCCACTGATGCGCCGGTATCCGACTCCACCTGGCCGGCGGCGCGACGCTCCGCACAGTCGACTGTGCGCACCCGTGCGGCCCGGCGTCCGACCAGGACGTCTCAGGACCACCGACGCAAGGCTGGCCGAGGTGGCCGACCCTCGGCCAGGTGACCGACGGTCAGTGGCCCCTCACGACTGATCAAGCGGTGTTCGGAGCGTACGCACAACGCCACACTGCGACAATGTCGTATCCACCACCGCAGGACCCCTGGGCACAGCGACCGCCCGTCGCCCCGGGCCAGCATGCCGGCCGCCCGCCACACCAGCCCCGGCCGCAGCAGCGGTCGGGACACTGGTTCACCCGGCTCGGCCTCCCCCAACAGCTCGGCATCAGTGTGCTCGGCATCGTCGTCATCGCCTGCTGCGGCGTCTCCACTCTCGCCGTACTCAGCCCCGGCGACGGCGACAAGGAGCCGGCGGCGGCACCGGCCACCACCACACCGAGCCGGACCACACCGCCCGCCGTGACGGCCACCGCGCCGGACCCGACCCCGGTGACGACGACCGCCAGCCCACGGCCGACGAAGACCGCCAGCAAGGCCGCCCCGAAACCGGTCTACTACGGCTCCTGTACGGCCGTACGGAACGCGGGAAAGGCGCCGCTGCGAAAGGGGCAGCCCGGTTACCGGTCCGCCCTGGACCGGGACGGCGACGGCCGGGCCTGCGAGTCGTCGGAGGGACCGGCACCCGGCACCGGCGACGAGGACGAGGACGACGGCGGGTCGTCGAGTGTGTACTACAAGAACTGTGCCGCCGTCCGGGCCGCCGGTGCGGACCCGATCCGGCGTGGTGACCCCGGGTACGGCCGCCACCTGGACCGCGACGGCGACGGCGTGGCCTGCGAATAGGTCAGCGGCTGAGCACGTGAGGTCCGGCCGCCTATGACCGGCCGGACTTCACCTGCTGCCGAAGTTGGGTCAGGTCGTTCGCCAGCAGGGCGAAGACGGCGAGCAGGGCGGCGAGCCCGGTACTTGTGGCGATGGCGAAGGCGCGCTCCTCGCCAGCGGGGGCCAGCAGCACACCGAGCACCGCCGCGACGACCGCCGCCGCCAGCATCAGGATCCGGCCGATCCGGGCCAGCACGACCGCGCGGGCCAGCGGAAGTGGGTCGGGCCGACCCGGGTGCAGCCGGCGGCGGGCGTACAGGGCGGCGGCCGCGACCAGGGCTCCGCCGAGGACCCCGCCCAGTCCGACGACCATCCAGGGCACCCCGATCGGATCGGCGCCGGTGTGTCCCGCCGAGATCCCGGCCCGGAGCACCAGGCCGGCCACCAGCACCGCCAACAGGTACGACGACACGATCACGAGCAGTCGACGCCGGACGACGCGACCCTGGGACGGAGAACGTGCCATGGCGAACCTCCTGCCGACGGTCGAGCACTGTCGGCGCCCGGCCGGGCCGGCACGCGCGAACCAGAGTCTCCGGTCGATGGTAGTCCCGATGGGGTTCCGACCCTGCTGGTCTGACCGGCACTCAGCCGGGGTACAGGGCAGTTCCGAGGCACGCGACGCGGGCGAGGCGGAGGATCGGCATGGCTGGGTGGACGGACTGGGTACTCCGGCACCGCCGGACGGTGGTGCTGTTCTGGCTGGTCCTGACCGCGCTCGGCGGCGCCCTGGCCGGCCGTACCGTCGACGCGCTCGGCTTCGAGTTCGCGCTGCCGGGACAGCCCGGCTACGAGGCCAACCGGGAGATCCTCCAGCGGTACGGCACCGGCGGCCCGTACGACCCGCTGGTGCTCACCGTGACGGTGCCGCCGGACCGGTCGTTGCGGGAACCGCAGGTCCAGCAGGAGTTCTCGGCCGTGGTCGAGCGGGTCAGGGGCGCGCTGCCCGGTGCCCGGGTGCTGGCGTACCCCGGCACCGACGATCCGGCGCTGCTGGCCGACGGTGGGCGGACCACCCTGGCGCTGATCTACCCGAGGCCGGTTCCCGGACCCGAGCCGTACGCCCAGGCACTGCCCGTACTGGAGTCGGTTGCCGGTGGCGCCACCGTCGCGGGTGCGCCGGCCCAGGTGACCGGGATCGAGGCGCTCAAGAGCGCGACCGGTGAGGGCGACCGGGGCGTACTCGTCGAGGTTCTGCTCGGGGCCGGCGGCGCGCTCGTCGTCCTGGCGCTGGTCTTCGGGTCGCTGCTGGCCGGTGTACCGCTGCTGGTCGCGACGGTGTCGATCCTGACCTCCTTCCTCTGCCTGCTCGGCCTCACCGCCGTCACCGACGTGTCGTTCGTCGTGCAGTACCTGGTCGCCCTGATCGGGCTGGGTGTGGCGATCGACTACGCGTTGCTGATCGTGATGCGCTGGCGGGAGGAACGCTCGCACGGGGTCGACAACGTCGACGCGGTCCGCACCGCGATGCTCACCGCCGGCAGGTCGGTGGTGTTCAGCGGGGTCACCGTCGCGGTCTCGCTGGCCGCGCTGATCGTGGTGCCGGTGCCGTTCATGCGGGGCATCGGGTACGGCGGCCTGCTCATTCCGCTGCTCAGCGTCGCCGTGGCCACCACCCTGCTGCCGGTGCTCCTCGCCCGGTTCGGTCCCCGGCTGGAATGGCCGCGGCACGCGCCACGCGACCCGCGCAGCGCCCGCTGGGCCCGGATCGCCACCGCGGTGACCCGCCGGCCGGTGCTGGCCGCCACCGCCGCCACGATCCTGCTGCTCGCGCTCGCGGCGCCGGTGCTGACCCTGCGGCTCGGCTCCCCCGCCGTCGGCTCGTACCCGACGGCTGACGCGGCCGGGCAGGCCAACGCGACACTGGCCGACGCGGGCGTACCGCCGGGTGCGCTGCGCCCGGTCGAGGTGCTGAGCACCGATCCCGACGCAGTGGTCGAGCGGCTGCGGGACCTGCCCGGGGTTGCCGCGGTGCTGACGCCGACCGGCCCCGGCTGGCAGGTGGCGGACACCGCGCTCGTACAGGTCTGGACGGCCGGGGACCCGGCGGGCAGTGCCGGCGCCGCCACCGTCGACCGGATCCGCTCCGCAGTGGACGGTGTCCCGGGTACCCGGGTCGGCGGCAGCGCGGCGGAGGACGTCGACCTCGTCTCCGCCCTGTACGACAACACCCCGGTCGTACTGTCGGTGATCGTCGTACTGACCCTGCTCCTGCTGGCCCGGGCCCTGCGCTCGGTGGTACTGCCGATCAAGGCGCTGCTGCTCAACGTGGTGTCGATCGGGGCGGCGTACGGGGTCACCGTGCTGATCTGGCAGCACGGCTGGCTCACCCAGGCCCTGTTCGGTACCGAGCCCAGTGGCGCGATCACCGCCTGGGTGCCGATCGCGGTCTTCGCCTTCCTCTTCGGACTGTCGATGGACTACGAGTTGTTCATCCTGGCCCGGATCCGCGAGGAGTACGACCGGCACCAGTCCACGAACCGGGCCGTCGTGGACGGCATCTCGTACACCGGTCGACTGGTCACCTCCGCGAGCCTGATCCTCTTCCTGGCGTTCGTCGCCCTCTCCACGGTGCCGACGGTCGAGGTCCGGATCCTCGCCACCGCACTGGCCCTGGGCATCGCGATCGATGCGGTGGTGGTCCGGAGTGTGCTGGCTCCGGCCCTGGTGACGTTGCTCGACCGGGCGAACTGGTGGCTGCCGGCACCGCTGGCAAAGCTGCTGCGTACCGCACCTGAGCAGGGTACGGAGCCGGAGCCGGTGTCGACGGTCCATCGATGATCTACCGCTCGGCGCAGGGATCGACCGCCCGTCGATCCAAAGATGCACAGCTCTATAGCAGCCGGTATCGTCCGGGCCTATGGGACAGGAGACCACGAACGCCTCCGATGTCCGGCAGGACTCGACCAAGTACTCCGTGCGCAGCACCCTGCGCGTCCCGGGCCCGGTCGACCGGGCCTTCGCCGTGTTCACGGACCGCCTCGCGGACTGGTGGGTGAAGGAGTACACCTGGTCCGGGCCGCAGAATCTGGCGAAGATCGGCTTCGAGCCCGGTGTCGGCGGCATGGCGTACGAGATCGGGCCGCACGGCTTCCGCGCCGACTGGGGACGGGTGCTGGACTGGCAGCCACCCCGACGGTTGGTCTTCAACTGGCAGATCGGGCCGGACCGCGCCCCGGTACCGGACCCGGCGCAGAGCAGCGTCGTCGAGGCCCGGTTCGCGCCGCAGGCCGACGGCACCACCCTGGTCGAGGTGGAACACCGCGACTTCGACCGGCACGGCGAGGCCGCCGAGGGCTACCGCGAGGCGCTCACCGCCGGCTGGCACGAACTGCTCTCCCGGTACGCGGCGACGGTCGAAAGCGGCGACGACGAGGACTGAACGACCCACGTCAGGCGGGTCGACCAGCCGTTGGGCCGTTCAGCCGTAGAACCGCTCAGCAGGTCAGTCTGTTCGCCGGGCCGGTTGGATCAGGTCGAGGCTGTCGCCGGCGCTGGTCAGCCACACCTCCACGTCGACCAGGTTCAACGCCGCCGCGCGGGACTCACCGCCATCCAGGGCCGCCCTCAGCCGGTCGGGGAAGTCGTCCGGCGGCGGTGGTGGTGCTGCCCGCTGGTCGAGTCGGCCGGCCCGCAACTGGCGGGCGAGGTCGCCGTACCGCTGCCGTAGCCGTCCGGTGTACTCGTCGAGCGGTCCGGCGGCGTCCGCGACCCGGGGCAGTCTGGCCCGCGCGCCACGGTGCAGCCGGGACTCGGCGCCGAGGTACAGCCGATTTCCGGCGGTCAGCGCGGCCTGCCAGTTCACCGGCGGCAGCTTCGGGTCGTGACGCTCCATCTGGTACTGGAAGAACGAGGCGTCCGCGAGCACCGACGCCTGGCGCGCCTCGGTCAGGGCGTCCTGGCGGGACTCCCGTCCGGTCAGCAGCCGGGTCGCCTCCTGCGCCGCGGCGGCGCTCACCTCCAGGTACCGGGCCATGGCCAGGCGCAACTCGCCACTGCCGCCCTTGGGCCAGAGCAGCAGGCCGGCGAGCACCCCGACGGTGGCGCCGATCGCGACGTCCAGCAGCCGGGCCCCGGCGAGCTGCAGGCTGGCCGGGCCGGCCTGGGCGAACACCAGGATGAACAGCACCGTGAAGAGGGACTGTCCCCAGATCGGCGCAAGGAGTGGACTGACCGTGAACGTCAGCACGATGAACACCGGCAGGGCCACCAGCAGGACCTGCGGGGTCCGGGCCGCCGTCAGCAGCAGGCTGCCGACGGCGGCGCCCAGCAGCGTGCCCAGCAGTACGGGACGCAGGGCGGTCCGGGTGTCGACGGCCGAGGTCCGCATCAGGGTGAGGATCGCGAGCAGTACCCAGAACCCGTGGTTGAGGTTCAGGAAGCCGGCGATCACCCGGGCGGCGCCGAGGGCCAGGGCGACCCGGACCGCTCCCTGGAGATAGACCGAGCGGGTCGTCAGGTGGTACCTGAACTGCCACCAGTAGAGGGCGAACGGGGACCGCCGGGCGTACCAGAACTCGTCCCGGTCCAGCACCTTCGGTGATCGGCCCGGCGGTGGCAGTCCGACGGCGAGCCGGGCGGCGATCCCGAACGCCACGGTGGTGTCGGCGACGTGCAGGACCACGGCGTCCAGCCGTAGCCGGGGAATCGCGCTGCCGTCCTCCCCGGCCGGTGCCGCCGTCGGTCGCTCGTAGGTCTCCCTGATCCGGGTCTCCAGCCCGGCCAGCTGCTCCAGGCCGATCGGTGCCGCCCCGCCCCGCAAGGTCCGACCGGCGTCCCGGACGATGTCGGCCACCTGGCGCAGCAGGCGGGCCAGTTCGTCGTCCTGGAGACCTCCGATGACGCCACACACCCGGTTCGTCTGGTCCAGCACCTGGCGAAGCAGCATGTCACCGTGGCGCAGCGCCCGGTCCCGGGCGGCGGCCGACGCGGGCCGCCCGGCCGGGGGAAGATTCGGCAGCCAGATCCCTTCCAGGGCCCGGGTCGCGTCCGCCCGCCGCCGGGCCAGCTCGGCATGATCCACCGAACCTCCCGCCGGCAGCTCGGCCGCCAGCTCCAGGTACCGACCCAGTACGGCGGCCACCCCGGCGAGCCGCTCCCGGTAGCCGGGCGGCGCCCGGTCCGGCCAGAGCACCAGTTCCGCCACGATGAGCAGCGCGATGCCCAGCGTCACACCGGCGAGTCGGGACGGCAGCGTCCCCGGTGCGTACGGCGGAAAGGAGGCCGCGATGTAGAACAGTTGGAGCCCGGTGGCGAGCCCGAGCGCCCGTGGACCGGCGACCCCGGCGAACGGAACGACGAACCCGACCAGGAGCATGCCGGCCACCGCCGTCCAGGTGTCGACGGCCAGGAACGAACCGACGGCGACCAGGACCCAGGCTGCGGGTAGCGCCATGAGCAGCGCTCGGGCCTGCTGCACCGGGCTGCCGGGAAGTTGCGAGATGAAGCCGGTGGCGATCGCGCCGAACAGTGTGTAGAGCCCCAGCAGGGGGTCGTCCAGGCCGTACCTGCCGCCGAAGAGTCCGGCGGCGGCGACCAGCGACAGCCGGGCGCCACGGCGGAGGACCCGATATCCCGGGTCCCGCCGACGCAGCCAGTTCACGAACCCAACCCTGGTCATGGGTGCCTTCCGCCGCTGCACACCGAGATTGGCCTCTGACCGAGCCAACGGAGATCAGTACGGCGGCGTTACGCGCCACGCCTGGGCTGGCTCAGCGCGGTTCGCGTACGGAGTGCACCAGGCTGAGGTCGGCGGGCGGCCACACCTGCGGCGTCGCCTCCCAGGCGGTACGGACGGCAACCGGATCGGCGTACGCGATCGAGGCCAGCCGGTCGACGAGGTCGAGGTCGATCGCCTCGTCGCGCAGGCCCCAGTCGCGCATCGCCGCCCAGAAGTCCCAGGGCAGCATCTCGACCTTGTTGAGGGCGGCGAGGTCCCTCACCACGCTGGCGGCGATGAACCAGGCCCCGGAAGCCCCGTCGATGCCGAACCGGGCCGGATCGACCCGACCGGCGCGGTACGCCCGCCAGGCATGGGCGGCGGGCCAGAAGTCCGCCTCCGGTACGTCGTCCGGATCGATCGCCACCTGGCCGAGCTGGACCCGGTCGAGTTGGGCGTCGACCCGGACCCAGCGTCGACCGGTCCACCGTTCGGTGATCCAGTGGTCGTCCCAGAAGCCCTCGTCCGGGCTCGAACGCCGGAAGTAGGCGGCGAATCCGCACCGTACCCGGGAGGGAATGTGCCGGGCCCGGAGCAGGGCGCAATAGAGCACGGCGAAATGTCGACAGACGCCGACCATCCGCTGCTCCGGCCGACGATTTCCGGCAATATCCGCCGACCGGCCCAGGACGACGTCCAGGATTTCGTCGGCCGGACGGATATTCAGTTCGGCCTCCCGCGCCGCCCCGGCCGGAACGGGAGGCGTGGCGTCGTACGCCCCGCTCCAGCCGACGTGCTGGATCAGTTCGGCGGTGATGGCACGCAGCTCGCGGGGGTCTGCGGGCAGTCCGGTCAGCACTTTCGCGTGTCGCTCCACATTGGTGAGATCGCCGGGAGCGGCATAGAAATCCAGTTCCATGCGAAGCAGGCTAGGAAAATCAGCCCCTAATTCGCAACATTTACCACGGATGATTGTTTTGCCGGCCGGAGCGAGCAGAAATTCAATTCGTTCGTCGGGTCGGCGGGGACAGTGGCGCGGACCGGGCCGAACGCAGGCCGGTGCCGCCGAGATCGGCCCGCTGGCCCGCCGCCGCACCCTGGTCCAGACCGCCACCGAGCAGGCGCCGCCGTGCCGCCGTACGGAGTCGGGGATAGGTCTCGGCGAGCCGCCGCTCCACCCGCGCCGACCGGTCGGCCAGCACCAGCGCCAGGGATGGCACCGATCCCGAGGACGGGGTCGAGGCGGCCGCCTCCTCCGCCCTGCGCAGCCGATCGGCGACCGTTCCGGCGAAGCCCGCCAGCCAGGAGCGACGGAACGCCGCCGGATGCTCGCCCGACGGCACCCGCGCGGCCGACAGCCCGTGCGCGGCCTGGACCAGCAGTGAGGTGAACAACACCTCCACCCGTTCCAGGTCACTGCTGAAGCCGAACAGGTGCATGACGAAACCATCGTCCCCGCGTCGGCGCACCGTCCGGCAGCGCAACGCGTCCGCGACTCCGGCCAGCAGACCCGCCTTGTCCAGGGCGTACGGCGCGGGCACGTCGACGACCCGGTCGCCGACCGGATCGGTGGCCGGATCGCGGGCGGCCAGCAGAGCACGGTCCACGCCGTACCGGGCGATCAACTCGGTCGCCTTGGCGGTGAACGCCTCTGCCTCGGCCGCCGTACAGGCCCGGTCCTCCGCCTTGGCCAGCAGTTTCCGGATCTTGCTGAGCATCGCGTCGGACATGCACCACAGCTATCACAACGGACCGACCGGTGCCCGCTGGACAAACCGGATGAGGGTCATGCAAAGATGGTCATCGATGAGCAGGGGAACCGGGGGCGCCCACCACCGTACGGTCCGCGATCGAGACCGCGCCGTCGAATCGAACGGCGCCCCGCCGCCATGCCACCGCCACGGTCGATCGTCCGGCGCGGTGCCGGAGCGTGGCGACCGCCGGAGGCTATCCGGCGCGGTGCCGGATGGTGGCGACGGCGGAGCCGGCGAGGGTCAGCAGGCAGTCCGGCAGTTGCCCGTCGGCGATCGCGGCTCCGAAGAGCGCGGCACCGGTGTCGCCGTCGGAGTTCGCGTACGCGCTGACGAACCGGGCCACCCAACGGGCGTCGTAGCCGGCCTCGTCGATACCCGGGAAGTCGAGCGTCCACGCCCCTCGCGGTACGCCGTCACCGACCATCGTCGCGGCCAGGCACCAGGCGACCTCGTAGGCCCCGGCGACGCCGGACCGGTCGACCACCGCATCGAACGTGCCGACCACGGCGTCGCTGTCACCGGCCAGCGCGGAAGTCAGCACCGCGGTGGCGTCATCGAGCGTCTCCTGCGGAACGTCCGTCACGAGCGGAAGGGTATGCCGCCAGGTCAAGCTGTGTCCGACAAACCGCCCGACCAGTACCTATCTCGGATGATATTGCCCGCCCTCGACAGGTTGGCATTCGCCCGCAGGCACGGTTCCGGAGCCAGGCACGCTAATGTGCGCAGCGGATCTCCGGGGAGGAAGGACGACCCAATGCTCGTATCACGCGGCCCACGCCGCGCCGCTCTGACCGCCGCCGCCTGTGCCGCGCTGCTGCTTGCCGGCTGCGGTTCGGATGGCGAGGGCGAGGCCGCGCAGCCTCAGCCGACCCAGGTGCGCCTGTACGGCACCGACGGCAACATGCAGAACTCCTTCGCCGCGGAGTTCGACCAGCAGACCGGTCTACTCAAGGGAATGAAGGGCACGACGCCGCTCACCCCGCTGTCCGATGACTTCAAGGAGCGGCTGCGGAAGCTGAACTCGAAGCTCTCCGACTACCTCTACTCCGCCGAGTCGTACGACGCCGTCGCGATCAGCGCGCTCGCCGCCCAGCTCGCCGGCTCGACCGACTCCGCCGAGATCGCGAAGCAGATCATCGGGGTCACCACGGGCGGGGAGCGGTGCGACTCGATCGCGGCCTGTCTGCGGCTCGCCCGCAACGGCACGGACATCGCCTATCGGGGCGTCTCGCTCAGCCGGGGCGGGTTCACCGACATCGGTGAGCCGTCGACCGCGAGCTACGCGACCCTGCACTTCGGCAGCGACGAGCAGCTCGACGACGGCAAGACCGAGTTCCTCGGTGCCGGCGACGAGTCCTCCGCCAGCGTGAAGCGGCCGCCGGCCGGCAAAAAGCAGACCAAGGCCATCGAGGAGAGCAGCGGTGCGCCACTGAAGCTCGGCGGCCTGCTGCCCCGTACCGGTGACCTGGCGCTGGCCTACCCGCCGATGGCCGCGGGCGTCGCACTGGCGATCAGCGAGCTCAACGGTGCCGGTGGCGTACTCGGCGAGGACGTGGCCTGGGTCGACGGCGACGACGGGACGAACCCGAACACCGCCAAGGCGACCGTGGCGAAGCACGTCGACGCGGGTGTGCACGTCATCATCGGCGCGGGCGCGTCCGGCATCTCCCGGGCGGTACTCCCCGACGTGGTGGCCGCCGGTCTGGTGCTGTTCTCCCCGAGCAACACCGACGCCGGGCTGAGCACCATCGACGACAAGGGGCTGTACTTCCGTACCGCGCCGTCGGACATCCTCCAGGGCCGGGCACTCGCGGACATGATCCTCCGGGACGGACCGCGCCGGATCGCCCTGGTCGCCCGGAAGGACTCGTACGGCGAGGGCCTGCAGGGCAACGTCCGTGCCGAGTTGGAACGCGCCGGACACGGCTCGGAACAGGTCCGCCTGTTCAGCTACGACCCACCACCCAACCCCGACTCGCCGCCGGTCAACTTCGCCGCCGGGGCGCAGGAGATCAAGCAGTTCGGCGCGGACGCGGTTCTGATCATCGGTTTCGGTGAGTCGTCGAAGGTCATCGAGGCGCTCGCCACCGCCGGGGTCAGCCTGCGGGAGTGACCGGCCGCCCCGGCCCGGGGCGGCAGAGTGGCACACTTCCGGGAGTCGCCGGACGGTGTCGTACCCCTAGCGTTGCTGGCATGCCGGCGGGTTCGCCGGACACAGCGGCATCCGGGGAGGTACGACATGAGTTACGACGGTGATCCCAGTCTGCTGGGCGACGATCTTCCCGAGCAGGAGGCGCCCGGGGTCGACGAGCAGCACGGCCTCGGGCCGGCGTTGGACCTCGGTGCGGATCCGCTCTCGTCCGAGCGGGTCGGGGCGTACGAGCCGCCGCCGGTCACGTCCGTCGTCACGACCTACGCCGACGGTACGACCGAGGTGGCCAACGACATCGACGGCGACGGCTACGCCGACATGCTGCAGTTCGACGTGAACGGTGACGGTACGGCCGACGTCACCTACCAGGACACCGACTGGGACGGCCGGCTGGACACCGTCGAGCAGGACTCCAACCTGGACGGTCGGGTCGACCAGGTGATCGAGGACGCGAACTCGGACGGCCGGATCGACTCGATCGTCACCGACACGAACCACGACGGCACCGTGGACCGGGTGGTCTCCGACGCCGACTTCGACGGCCGGCCGGACACCTGGCTGACCGACACCGACCACGACGGGCGCCCGGACCAGATCCGGACGGACCTCGACGAGGACGGCAAGGCGGACCGGCTGCTGGTGGACACCGACCACGACGGCACCGTGGACCAGGTCAACTACCACGACCGGGACACCAATCCGTACGTCACGAACTGATCCGACATTCCGCCCCAGTGGCGACGTTGTTCGGTCCGTCCGCCCCCTGGCCCTGGCATGTTCGGGGCCACGCCGGGGTAGTGGGTGATGGCACAGTCAGGTATGCGGATCCGGGAAGCTCCCGTGGGCGTCCGGGGCGGCACGGAGATCGAGTGTTCCGACGTGGCCAGTACTTCAGCTGACGGAAGGGCAACAGATGAGCGAGTCGCAGGAGACCGTCGACACGCGCGGTGACGAACGGATCGAACTGCTCCGGGCGGACACCAACCAGGACGGCAAGACCGATGTCTGGGTGGTGGACACCGACGGTGACGGCAAGGCCGACCTCTTCCAGTTCGACACCGATGGCGACGGCAAGGTCGACATCACGATGGTCGACTCCAACGAGGATGGCACGCCGGACGAGGTCGTGGACGGCGACGGCGGGCATCCGCCCCTCGCCTGACCCGCGTCGCCGGGCCGACCCTGGAATGCTCGGCGGTCATCCTGGCGGCCGGTCGAACGCCGCAGCGGCGGCTTTTCGGGTACGACACCCGGGAAGCCGCCGCTGCGGCGTTCAGCTGGGTCGGCCCCCGCGCCGATGGGACAGTGAGCCACTTCTCCGGACCGGCGGCGCCCCTCGGACAACAAATTGATCTCGATCGGATCAGCAACAGGTCACGAAGTCGTCTGTCTGACATTTCACAGCCCGGTACGCCAACCTTTCGCTCCCCCTCGGGCGCTTCGCCAGCCAGAAGGGGCGACGACCGACGCCGCCCTTCTCGCCATGGGGGAGACGCAGAACGATGAGGCTGGTGTTTCGGCGCGCCCGAGGGGCGAAGAGTCTGCTCCTCGCGGCGACCGGGGCGACCCTGATCGCCACCGCCCTGCTCACCGGTCTCGCCGGCTACAGCCGGGAAGTGGTCGACTCCGGTGCGCAGAGTGCGGTCGCGTCCGCCTCCCCGGAGGAGCGGTCACTCCTGGTACGCGGCACCGCCGGCGGTTCAGCGGACGAGCTCACCAAGCGGGACGGGGCGGTACGGGCCCGGTTCGTCGACGGCTTCGAGGAGGTTCCCGCCACCGTCGCCGGAGCCGGGTACGCCGCCGGCCGCCAGCTCTCCGGCCGGACCGGGGACGCGGTTCCGGACGCCCAGGGCGTGGTCTTCGCCTCGGTGGTGTTCCTCGACGAGCTCGCCGACCACGCCCAGCTCACCTCCGGCGACTGGCCGCGTCCGGGTGGCCGGCCGACCCAGACCGCACTCGCCGAGCCGGTCGCGAAGATCCTCGGCGTACGGGTCGGCGACCGGATCCCGATCACCGACCGGGTCACCGAGCGGGTCACCGAGGTGACGGTGGCGGGCGTCTGGAAACCCCGCGACGTGCGGGACGCGTACTGGCGGCTCGTTCCCGACGTACTGACCGGGGTCGGCTCGGGGTCCGCCACCTACGGCCCGCTGGTGGTCGACCGGGCCGACTTCCTGAAGGGTTTCGTCGCCAACTCCTCCGCCGCCTGGCTGGTGGAGCCCGACCTGGCCGGGGCGTCCATGTCCGCGTTGGCCCGGTTGGGCGGGGCGGCCGGCGTGGCCAGCACCACCCTGCCGGCGGAGACCGGCCTCGGCAGATCCGGCCTGGTCACCACAGAGCTCGACGAGTTGGTGCAGCGGCTCGAACGCGCCGATCTGGTCGGGCGGTCGGCCCTGGTCACCCCGATGCTGCTCGTCGTGGTGCTCGGCGGGTACGCGCTGCTGCTGGTCGCGCTGCTGCTCACCGAGCAGCGCCGGGGTGAGACGGCGCTGCTCCGGGCCCGGGGCGCCGGACGGGGACAGGTGGCCGGGCTGGCCGCCCGGGAGGCGCTGCTCGTCGTCCTGCCGGCCGCGGTGATATCGCCGGTACTCGCCACCGAAGTGGTAAAGCTCGCCGGCCGTACGCCGATGCTGGCCGCCGCCGCGCTGCACCTGAGCCCCCGGGTCGACACGCTGAGCTGGCTGGTCGCCGTGCTGGCGGCGGCGGGCTGCGCGCTGGCGATGCTCGGCCCGGCACTTCGGCAGGGCGACAGCTACGTCAGTGAGATGGCCAGCCGGTCCCGCCCGAGCCGCCGGACGATCGCCCAGCGGGCCGGCCTCGACCTGGCGCTGATCGCCCTGGCGGTACTGGGCTGGCTGCAACTGCGGCAGTACTCCTCGCCGCTGGTCGGCGCCGGCACCAACACCCTCGGGATCGACCCGCTGCTGGCGGCGACCCCGACGGTCGGCGTACTGGCCGGTGCGGTGCTCGCGCTGCGCGGGCTGCCGCCGATGGCCCGGCTGGCCGAGCGGTACGTCGACCGCCGGTCCTGGACCGGCACCACGCTCGGAATGTGGCAGGCCGGCCGCCGGCCGCACGCCGGTCCGGTACTCCTGCTCGCCCTGGCGGTCGCGGTGAGCACCCTCGCCTGGTGCCTGGCCGCCACCTCGGAGCGGTCCCTGACCGACCAGGCCAACCACCAGGTCGGCGCCGACCTGCGGCTGGTCGAGGCCGCCGGTGCCGCACCACCGGGCCGGGCGGCGCAGCTCGCCGGGCTGCCGGGGGCGCCCCAGGTCCTGCCGGCCTGGCGGGACAGCCCTCGGCTCGGCGTCGAGGGCGTGCCGGGATCGATGGTCGCCCTGGACGCCGCCGCGGCGAACCAGGTCGTCCAGCTCCGCGACGACCTGGTCGACGGCGCCCCGGCCGCGCTCTTCGACGGTATGACGGCGGACCGGATCACCGCCCCGTTGACCGAACTGCCGGCCGGAACCCGCCGACTCACCGGGCAGATCACCACCGCCAACTTCGGGGAGTACGCGCCGTCCCAGGTACGTACCGCCGCCGTCTTCGTCGAACCGAACGGCGGCCACCGCCGGGTCGCCCTCGGCGCCAGCGCGGACGGTAAGGCGCTGCGGTTCGACGTGGAACTGCCCGAAGGCACCGCACCCGTCCGGCTGGCCGGCTTCCTGGTAGACACCCTGGGACCGCAGGGGTACGGCGTCACCTGGCGCCTGGCCGACCTGCGTGCCGCACCCGCCCAGGGTGCCGGTACGGCGGTGCCCCTCACCGACGGCGGACCGTGGCGGACGGCCGACCGGACCCGACCCGGACCGGACGTACCGCCGCGCGACGGCGTACTGACGGTCCACTACCAGCTCCCCGACAGAGCCGGCCAGTTCTTCGGAAGCAGCTCCCCGATCCAGTTCGTCGTCTCCCGGAAGCCGGCGAATGGTGCGGTGCCGATCGTGGCGACCCCCGAGGCGTTGTCGGCGCTCCGGCTGCGGGTCGGCGAGAGCACCCGACTGGTGCTCGCCGGCGCCAGCGTTGACGTCACCATCACCGGCACCGTCGCCGCGGTACCCGGCGTTCCGGAGGCCGCGGCGCTGCTGGTCGACCTACCCTCGCTGAGCACCGAACTGTTCCACGAGTACGGCATCGTCCCGGTCGCCCAGGAGTGGTGGCTGGGCACCAGCACCGGCGGGCACCAGGCGACGGCCCAGGCCGCGACGGCACTCGGTGGGCTGGAGGTCGCCGACCGGAAGGAGGTCGCGGGCCGATCGGGCAGCGACCCGTACGGGGTCGGCGCCCGTGCCGCCCTGTTCGCGGCGGCCCTCGGTGCGCTCCTGCTCGCCGCGGTCGGCATCACGGTGGACGTCCGGGCGACCGCCCGGCGCCGGGTCACCGAACTGGCCGTACTGCACACGCTCGGCGCCGGGCCCCGGCTGTTGGCCCGGTCCCTGATCGTCGAGCAGGGATTCCTCGCCGGCATCGGCGTACTCGTCGGGCTGGGCGTGGGTATCGCCGTCGCCGCGACCATGGCGCCGCTGGTCATCCTCACCCCGTCGGCGGAGCGGCCGGTTCCGGCACCACTGCTGGACATCACCTGGCTGCCGGTCGGCGGGACCGCCGTACTGCTGCTCCTGGTCGCCCTCGGCCTGAGCGGCCTGACCGCCGCCACCATGCGGCAACGTCTGACAGCGGCCCAACTCCGAATCGGGGAGGACCGGTGAGCGCGAGGAGTGAGCCGGTCTTGCGAGCCCCGCAGTCGCGAACGAAAGCCAGACCGGTGAGCGCGAGGAGTGAGCCGGGGGCAGGAAGTGAGCAGGGCGCGGGAAATGAGCAGAGGGGAAGGGTGGACCGGTGACGGAACGGGGTGGCGGGTTCTCGGCACGGCTGCCCGGGCCAGTGCGCCGGGCCCGGGTGTTCGCCGGGTACCTCGGCCTGCTGGGCCTGCTCGGCCTGGTCGCCGCGCTGCTGGTGACCGGTGCGCCCCGGCTGGCCAACGAGTTCGCCGACGACGGGCTGCGGCACGACGCCGCCGCACTGCCGTATCAGGTGCGGGACCTCAGCTATGTCGTACGGCCGGACAGCCTCGACAACCCGGACGCCGCGACGGGCGCGGCGGCGCTCGACCCGTACCGGAAGAAGTTGCCCGCGCCGCTGCCGACGCTGATCGACCAGCAGTGGTTCGCCGCCCAGGTCGGCCCGGAGGCGGTGAGCGTCTCGGGCGACAAGCGGCCGCTCAACGGCAGCTGCCGTCCGGTTCTGTCGCTACGGACACAGCCGGGCGCCGAGCGCGAGGCCAGGATGGTGCAGGGGCGGTGGCCCGCGTCCAAGGGTGACACGGTCGAGGCGGCGATCTCGTCGGAGGCGTCGTCCGTGATCGGACTGCCGGTCGACACCGTCTTCCGGATGCTCGGCACCACCGGCGCCGCCGACAGCAGGGGATGGGTCACCGTCCGGATCGTCGGGGTGTACGAGCCGGTCGATCCGACCGCACCGACCTGGGACGCGATCCGACTCGGCGAGGCGGTCTGCCCGAACCCGGACGACGGCCTCACCGACAAGACCTCGCTGCTGACCGACGTCGCCGGGCTGAACACCGCCGGTGCGCAGGTCGGGGCGCTGACCTTCGAGTGGCGCTACCGGGTCGGCACCGAGCAGTTGACGTCCTCGACCATCGCCCCGCTGATGACCGCGATCGCGGCCACCCGCCGTACGCCTCCGGAGGCCGGGCTGGTCCTGACCACCGGGTTGGACAGTTCGCTGGCCCGGTTCGACGCGCAACTCCGCGCCGTGCAGGCCCTGCTGGCGGTGGTGCAGGCCGGCATCCTGGCCACCCTGCTCGGGCTGGTCACGCTCGCCGCCGGGCTCGCCGTGGAACGCCGCCGGGAGGAGTTCACGCTGCTCCGGGCACGCGGCGCCACCATCTCGGAGATCGGCGCCCGGTCCCTACGCGAGGCCATCGTCGTCCTGCCGGTCGCGGTCCTGGCCGGGTGGCTGCTCGGCACGCTGTTGCCCGGCCGGCCGGCCGGGGCCGAACCGCTGGGCGTGGCACTGGTGGTCGTCGGCACCACGCTGGCCATTCCGCTGCTGGCGATGGTCCGGCAGCGCCGGACGACCTTCATCAGCCAGCGTCGGGACCTGGTCCGGCATCGCTCGTCGATCCGTCGGCTCACCGCCGAGCTGCTCCTGCTGCTCCTCGCGGTGCTCGGCGTCGTACTGCTGCAACGGCGTGGGCTGAGCCAGACCAGCGGGGTCGACCCGTACCTGGTCTCCGTACCGGTGCTGCTGGCCGTCGGCGCCGCCTTGATCGCCCTGCGGCTCGTTCCGTGGCCGCTGCGTCAGATCGGCCGCCTCGCCGCCCGGGCCCGGGCCGCCGTACCGTTCATCGGCCTGGCCCGTGCCGGGCGCGGCGCACCGGTCACCGTCGGCCCGCTCGCCGTACTCGTCATCGCGATCGCGACCGGCGTCTTCACCAGCGTCGTGACCAGCACCATCGCCGAGACCCGGGACCGGGTCAGCGACCAGGAGGTCGCCGCCGACGCCCGGGTGACCAGTTCCTACACCAGTGTGGCGACCACCGAGCGGATCGCCGGGCTCCCCGGGGTCACCTCGGTCAGCCCGCTCGCGGTCGGCGTCGGGGAACCGCTGCTCTCCCGTACCCCCACCGGGATCGGGGGCCGGAATCTCGGTCAGGCCCAGATCGTGGTCGTCGACGGTCCGACCTTCGCCCGGGTGCTCGCCGAGAGCGGTGTCGAGTACACCCTCCCGGCCGCGCTGACCCGGTCGGGTCGGATCGACGGCCCCGTACCGGCGGTCGTCTCGCCGGAGGTCGCCGAGGCCGTCGGCACCGAGGCCGTCACCGAGGTCCAGGGCCGCCGGTACCAGTTCACCGTGGGTACGGTCGCGGCGCGCTTCCCCGGGTTGGACGTCAACGCCCGCCGGTTCGTCGTACTGCCCTGGCAGGCCCTGCCGATACCGGACTTCCAACCGATCGCCCCCAACCAGTTCCTCGTCGCCGGGAAGAACCTGCCCCTCGACGCGCTGCGCGACACCGCCACCGCCGGCGCCAGGGAGTACGTGGCGAAGATCCTCGGGAAACCGGCCGACTCGGTACGGCCGCAGTCGCCGACCGTGGTGACCACCTGGCAGGCGCACCGGCAGGCGCTGGAGCAGAGCGGGGTGAACCGGCTGCTCAGTTTCACCTTCTCCACCGGAGTCGCCGGGGCGACCACTCTGGCGCTGCTCGCGGTCGGGTTCGCCGTACTCGCCGAGGCGCCGGGTCGGGGTCGGATGCTCTCCCGGTTGCGCACCATGGGCCTGTCCGGCGGGCAGGGGCGTGGACTGCTGGTCTACGAACTGGTGCCGCTGCTCGGCGTCGCCGTGGTCGCCGGTGGACTCGTCGGGGTCGCGTTGCCCCGACTGCTCGGACCCGCGCTCGGGCTGTCCGGCTTCACGGGCGGAATACCGGCGCAGACCCACCTCGATCCGTACCTGATCCTCGGCGTGCCGGTACTCGTGCTGGTCGCCCTGGCCGCCGCCCTGGGCATCGAAAACGTGATCAATCGTCGGATGCGCCTCGGCGAGGTACTCCGACTCGGAGAGGAGAGCTGATGGCCAGCCCGACAACCAGCGCCGCCGTACCCGATCTCGCCGTACTCCAGCGGCGGGCCGCGGAGCGGGCGGCGGCCCGGGCCGGCGGCGAGGACCGGCTCCGTGGACACATCGTCTGCGACGGCCTGGTCCGGATCTTCAAGACCGAGGGCGTCGAGGTGGTCGCCCTACAGGGACTTGACCTGGTGGTCGACCGGGGCGAACTGCTCGCCATCGTCGGCGCCTCCGGATCCGGCAAGTCAACCGTGCTCAACATCCTCTCCGGGCTGGACGTGCCGACCGCCGGCATCGCCCGGGTCGGCGACTTCGACCTGCTCTCGATGTCGCCGAAGCGCCGCCTCCAGTACCGTCGGCGCACGGTTGGCTTCGTCTGGCAGCAGACCGCCCGCAACCTGCTGCCGTACCTGACCGCCCGGGAGAACGTGGAGCTGCCGATGCGGCTGGCGCACGGCCCGCGCGGCCGGGCGGCTGCGCGCCGGGCCCTGGAGCTGCTGGAGATGGTCGGCGTCGGCTACTGCGCCGACCGTCGCCCGGACCAGATGAGCGGCGGCGAGCAGCAGCGCTGCGCGGTGGCGGTCGCGGTCGCCAACGACCCCGAGGTGCTCTTCGCCGACGAGCCGACCGGCGAACTGGACGAGGCGACCGCCGCCGAGGTCTTCGGTGCGTTGCGCACCATCAACGCCGAACTGGGCGTCACCATCGTGGTGGTGACCCACGACCACGCCGTGGCGTCGCAGGTCCGCCGGACGGTCGCGATCCGCGACGGCCGGACCTCGTCGGAGGTACGCCGCTCCACCCGGCTCGGCGCGGACGGGGTCGAGGAGCTGGTCACCGAGGAGTACGCCCTGCTCGACCGGTCGGGCCGGATGCAGCTTCCAGCCGCGTTCGTGGACGCGTTGAGCCTTCGTGACCGGGTCAAACTGAACCTGGAACCCGATCACGTCGAGGTCCGCCCCGGCACCGGTACGGAGCCGGGCGAGTGACCGGCGAGCAGGATCGACACCGGCGGGGGTCCCTGCCGGACGGGGAGGGACGGAGCATGGCCGAGGAGGAACGTCCGGTGGATGCGCAGGAGTGGTCGTCGAGCAACGGCGGGCGGCCGGTCGGCGAGGAGCTGCTCCGGGTCGAGGGGGTCGGGCGGGACTACCGCGCCGGGGACCGGGTGGTGCACGCGGTCCGGGACGTCTCCTTCACCGCCCGCCGGGGCGAGCTGGTCGCGGTGCGGGGTCGGTCCGGGGCCGGCAAGACCACCCTGCTGAACCTGATCGGCGGGCTGGACCGGCCGACCAGCGGACGGATCCAGGTGGCGGGTCACGAGATCACCGCCGCCGGTGCCCGGGAGCTGCTGGAACTTCGCCGGTCCACCATCGGGTTCGTCTTCCAGTCGTTCGGACTGATCCCGATCCTCTCGGCGGCCGAGAACGTCGGCGTACCGCTGCGGCTGGCCAAGCGGCCCCGGGCCGAGCGGGAGGAGCGGGTGACCATGCTGCTGGAGATGGTCGGGCTGGGCGCCCAGACGGCGCAGCGGCCGTACGAGTTGTCCGGTGGTCAGCAGCAGCGGGTCGCGGTGGCCCGGGCGCTGGCGAACGATCCGGCGCTGCTCATCGCCGACGAGCCCACGGGGCAGCTGGATTCGGAGACCGGGCGTTCGATCATGGATCTGCTCCGCGCCCTGGTGCATGCCCGGGGCATGACCGCCCTGGTCGCGACCCATGATCCGACCCTGATCGACCTGGCCGACCGGGTGTTGACCCTGCGGGACGGCCGGTTGGTGGACGGGGCCGGACAGGACGGGACGGCGCTGACGGCCGCACTGGGCTGACCGGAGGGCCGCCTGGGCTGACCGGAGGGCCGCCACCAATTCCGGACTGGTCCGTTAGTCCGTTACATGGTTCAGGGGTGGGGTTCGTACGATCGTACGAACCCCACCCCTGAGCCGACGTTCGAGTTGCGAGTCGTGCCTCAGTCGCCCTGGCGCTGCTGGGGTATCTGCCCCTGCAGCAGGGCGCGAACCTCCGACTCGCGATAACGGCGGTGCCCGCCCAACGTCCGAATAGCGCTGAGCTTCCCCGCCTTCGCCCACCGGGTCACGGTCTTCGGGTCGACACGGAACATCGACGCGACCTCTGCCGGCGTGAGTAGCGGCTCAGGTTCATGCGTACGCGATGCCATCGGTCACTCCTCCACAGGTGCCTATAGACATCGGCCGGGGTCCCGCCGGCCGACGCGTCTCCCATGGTCCGGCTAGTCCCCGATGTCCGACATGGGCCGAACGGCCGAAGGTCCTTGGATGGACGGATGAACAATGACCGATATATGGTCTTTTTTTATGCCAGAAAAAGACTTAACCGGACGGCCGATTGCCCCTCGTGACGCTGATGTTACGAGGGGCACTCACCTGTTCGCGCTCCCAATGGGCTTTGAGCCGCAATGTTCGCTAATTGCAACGCTCCAGTAACTGAACCGCCCGCCAGCGCGCAACGAGCTTCTCGTACGCCTCGGTCGCGGCCTCGGTGTCGCCCCGGGACAGCCCGGCGAGTCCGGCGGCGACCAGTTCCGGCGAGTCGTCCCCGGTCAGTGCGTCGTCCGAGAGCAGGTGGACCAGGCCTCCGTAGTCGAGTTCCACCACCGAACGCGGATGGAACTCCTCCAACCACCGGGCCCCCTCCTCGACGGCCTCGGTGATCGGCGCGTCCCCCACCGACTTGCGCAACACCGACAGGCCCCGGGACGCCCGCCGCCGGGCCTTGGAGATCTCGGTGCGGTAGCGCAGCACCCGCCGGTCCGGCCGGGTGGTCAGGTCCCGCTCCTCGGGGTCGACGAAGACGAACCACCGCAGCGGTACACCCCAGGTGGCGATCTGCTCGTGCAGCCGGGGTACGCCGTGCTCCAGCACCCGGGCGCCGCTGCGCCAGTCCTCCACCACGGCCTTCGCCTGTCCGGCGAGGACCGGCGGCACGAACGCGTCGGCCAACACCGGAGGTACGCCGTCCCGGGCGCTCAGCGCCGCCTCCGCGACCCGGACCCGCAGATTCCAGGGGCAGACCAGCAACGTGTCGTCCGCCTCCAGGACGTACGCCTCCTCGGGCAGGTCCGGCAGCCTGGTCCAGCCCGCGCCCAGCGCCTCGATCACCGCCGATCGCTGTCGTACCGGCCCCTCCAACGGGGCCACTGCCCTGCCCTCCTTGACGTATCGGCGCCAGAAAATCTGCCGATCACGGTCGAAGGCGGTCAACGGCTCGTACACGCGCAGGTAGGAAGCGAAGAGCGACGGCACGGCGCGATCCTCCCACGAAACGGAACTCCGCCGCCCCGCGCATCTGCAATCGGACTTCCGCGCACCGGGCCCGATCCACCACGGTTGCGATCACGATTAGGCTCGCAGCAGGCCGGCAACATCCCCCGCTGGCACACCGGGAGGCCCCCCTCCCCACACATCCCACGAGGATGTCCACCTTCATCGGGAGCGACCATGGACGTATTCGCCAGTACCGAAGGACCGGAATCCGACGGCCACGAGCAGGTCGTGTTCTGCCAGGACAAGCAGACCGGGCTCAAGGCGATCATCGCCATCTACTCGACCGCGCTGGGCCCCGCCCTCGGCGGCACCCGTTTCTACCCGTACGCCACCGAGGCCGAGGCGCTGCACGACGTGCTCGACCTGTCCCGCGGGATGGCGTACAAGAACGCGCTGGCCGGCCTCGACCTCGGCGGCGGCAAGGCGGTCATCTGGGGCGACCCGGACCGGATCAAGAGCGAGCCCCTGCTGCGGGCGTACGGCCGCTTCGTCGAGTCGCTGGCCGGCCGGTACTACACCGCCTGCGATGTCGGCACCTATGTCGCCGACATGGACCTCGTCGCCCGGGAGACCCGTTACGTGACCGGCCGCAGCGTCGAGCACGGCGGTGCCGGGGACTCGTCCGTGCTGACCGCCTGGGGCGTGTTCCAGGGCATGCGGGCCGCAGCCGAGCACGCCTGGGGCTCGCCGACGCTCGCCGGACGGCGGGTCGGGGTCGCCGGGCTGGGCAAGGTCGGCAAGCACCTGACCGGCCACCTGGTCGACGACGGCGCCTCGGTGGTGGCCACCGACGTGAACGAGGCCGCGCTGGCCTGGGTACGGCAGGCCTACCCGCAGGTCGACGTGGTCTCCGACGCCACCGCCCTGATCAGCTCCGACATCGACGTGTACGCGCCCTGCGCCCTCGGCGGCGCCCTGGACGACACCACGGTGCCCGCGCTGCGCGCCTCGGTCGTCGTCGGCGCGGCGAACAACCAGCTCGCCCACCCCGGCATCGAGAAGGTGCTGGCCGACCGGGGCATCCTCTACGCACCCGACTACGTGGTGAACGCCGGCGGTGTGATCCAGGTCGCGGACGAGATCGAGGGCTTCAACTTCGAGCGGGCCAAGCTGCGGGCGACCCGGATCTACGACACCACCCGGCAGATCCTCCAGCTGGCCGACGCCGAGGGTGTCCCACCGGCGGTCGCCGCCGACCGGCTCGCCGAGCGCCGGATGGCCGAGGTCGGCCGGCTCCGCAGCATCCACCTCCGCTGAGGTGCAAGGAAGGGCCCCTTGTTATCGCTTTTGGTAGAAGAAGGGGCCCTTCCTAGCCGAACGTCCTGCTAGAGGTCACGGCCAGGCTGGGTGAGCGCTCCTTACTGAGTAGTATGGGAGCTCTGGTCGATGTCCGCGCGACGCGCGGGCACGGACGGTGGTAACCCGAGGTGCCGAACCAGGGCATCCCCATGTACCGTAAGAGCCACGAGAGATGCCTGACGTCATCGGGGCCCGCCTTCGGGCTGCCCCGAATTCTGTGCGAGGGGGTCGAGCCATGGGGCGCGGCCGTGCTAAGGCCAAGCAGACAAAGGTGGCCCGGGAGTTGAAGTACCACTCCCCGAACACCGACCTCGCCGCCTTGCAGCGAGAACTCGGCGGCGGCCGGAAGTCGGACTACGTCGTCGACGACGACCACAAAGAGTTTGTCGACGACGATGACGAGGATCACGACGTGGACGACGACCCGGGCAACTGGGCGCCGACCCGCTGACCTCTGGTCACATCTGAGCACGCGGTAACGCCGCGTGCTCACGCGTGTCCGAGTGAGTGCGGAAGCCGTACCGCCGATCGAACGTACTGGTAAGGACCTGCCACTCCTCGGAGCCCGTCTCCGATGCCCCGGTGGCAGGTCCTTTACCGCCGATCGGTCGGTTGGACGCCCCGGGGACGCCGGACCCGATCGGGGACGCCGACCTCAGCGGGGTCGGTTGTTCCAGTTGTAGAAGGTCGGGATGTTCTCGAAGTGGTTCCAGGCGCAGACGGCGCTCGTGCCGTCCCCGGCGCTGGCCACCTCGGCTCGGAGGCGTCGCGCCTCCGCCGCCTCCTGGAGCAGCGTGGCGAGTCCCGCCCGAGCACCCTGGACCCGTACGGCCACCAGGTCGTCCGGGCCCGCCTCGACGTGCTCAGGCGGGCGTTGGCTCGTGATCTCGGGCATGGTCCAACACTCCCTCTAGTAGACGGATCTTGCTGTTGCGGCAGTGGTTGGTCTCCGTACCGTCGAACCGCCCGTGCTCGAAGTAGCGGTTGGCGGCGTGTCCACCCCCGCAGAACCCGAAATACGGGCACCGGGAACGGCAGGCCTCCACCCCGGCCAGGAACTCGGCCACCCACGGCGTTCCCGTGGTGGCGCCGGCCAGGATGTCCGGTAGCCGGGTCTCCAGGACGTTTCCGCTGGTGAAGTCCCCGTATTCCGAATCGGAGAAGCCGGCCAGCTCCGGGGAGAGCAGGACCACCGAGCCGTCGTACCCGACGGTCGGGATGGGATCGAGGTGCCGGGGCAGTACGTCGTCCTCGGCGCCGTCCAGCACGGCCGCGGCGTACCGCAGCGACCACTCGATCTCGCGCAGGTGGATCCGGGGATCGCGGCGCCAGGCGGCGACCAGCTCGGCCCAGAAACCGCTGACCACTTCGGCGGGGTGGGCGTTGAGTCGGGTGTTGACCCCCTCCGTCTCCTCGATGTTGATCCCCAGCACGTCGCATCCGAGATCGAGGAAGTAGTCGTAGAGCTCGGTGGCGAGCCCCGGCTCCGGTCGGCTCACCACGCACAGGGCCGAGAAGGCGACGTCGTTGCGGCGCAGCGCCTCGACCCCGGCCATGATCCGGTCGTACGACGGCCGGCCGCCCCGGGTCACCCGCTCCCCGTTGCGCTCCCGGGGACCGTCGACGCTGACGCTGACCCGCATCTGGTGCTCGGCGAAGAAATCGCACCAGGCGTCGTCGATCAGCGTCGCGTTGGTCTGCACATGGTGCTCGACCCGGTCGTCGAACGGCGCCAACAGGGCCGCCAGGTGCTCCCGTCCGGCCGCCAGCGGCTCACCGCCGTGCCAGACCACCGAGAACCGCCCGTGCCGGGACCAGTCGTTCACCGGACCGGCCACCGCCGCCGCCACCGACACCGGCATCCGGCGGTCCGCCGAGCGCAGCGGGAGATAGCAGTACGCGCAGTCGAGGTTGCACAGCGTCGTCGGCTGCATGACCACGTAGCTCGGGACCGGGGCGATCCCCCGCATTCCGGAGAACTCCTGTCGCCGGACAGCCATCGGCCCCTCCTCCCCGCGTCTGAGGTGCCCCTCAGGCTAGGTGGCGGTGGCCACTCTGGTGAAGTCCTGACCAGGTATGCCGTGAATCACGGGCATAGATCGCGGATGCGGGTATTGGCATTCTTGTGGCGGTCGGCCCGGAATTCTCCCGGCCGGCCCTGGATCGCTCGCCGGTTCAGCCCCGGGTGTGCTGCCCGATCATGTGCACCTCGCCGGTGCCCTCGATGATCTCGCCAGCCTGCCAGGCCTCCACGCCACGCCCGGTCAGGCAGGCCAGGGCACGATCGGCGTCCTCGGCGGAGACGATGGCGAACATCCCGACACCCATGTTGAAGGTCGACTCCATGTCCGGGTCCTCGATCCGGCCCTTCGACTGCACCAGATCGAAGATCGGCGCAGGCTTCCAGCTGGCCCGGTCCACCACCGCGTCCACGGTCTCGGGCAGCACCCGGACCAGGTTCCCGGGGATACCCCCGCCGGTGACGTGCGCCAGGGCGCGGACGTCGGCCTCGGCGATCAGCTTGAGGCAGTCCTGCGCGTAGATCTTGGTCGGGGTCAGCAGCTCCTCACCCAGGGTCCGCTGCCGACCGAAGTCCTCGATCACCGTGTCCAGCCGCATCCGACCCGCCCCGAGCAGCACGTGCCGAACCAGGGAGTACCCGTTCGAGTGCAGACCGGACGAGCCCATCGCGATCACGACGTCGCCGATCTCGACCCGCTCCGGCCGGAGGATCTCGCTCTCCTCCACCACGCCGACGCCGGTCGCCGAGACGTCGTACTCGTCCGGACGCAGCACGCCCGGGTGCTCGGCCGTCTCGCCGCCGAGCAGCGCGCAGCCGGCGTACCGGCAGCCGTCGGCGATGCCGGCGCCGATCTCGGCCACCTTGTCCGGGACAACCTCGCCGCAGGCGATGTAGTCGAGCAGGAACAGCGGCTCCGCGCCACAGGCGACCAGGTCGTCGACGACCATGGCGACCAGGTCGATCCCGACCGTGTCGTGGATGTCCATCTGCTGCGCGATGACGAGCTTGGTGCCGACCCCGTCGGTCGAGGAGGCCAGGATCGGGTTCTTGTACTTCTGCACGTCGAGCCGGAACAGGCCGGCGAAGCCGCCGATGTCGCCCATCACCTCGGGACGCCGGGTGCTCTTGACCTTGGGGCGGAGCAGTTCGACCGCGCGGTCACCGGCGTGGATCGAGACGCCCGCGTCCGCGTACGACACGGTGCGCTTGCGGCCGGACCGGCCCATTCCCGCCGTCCAGGGCTGATGGGTCCCACCCGGGCCGCTTCCTGCACCACTGCGCTCGGTCACGTGCGTCACGGTTCTCCCCTTAGTGGTTCTCGCGGCTGGCCGCGTCGGTAGCGGTCGAGGATCACTCGACTGTCGTACTGCCTGGCCGGATGTTCCCAGCCAGGCCGGTCCTGGTCGCCGGCCGGAACACATGAGCCGGGGCCGGCCTGGTGCCTACGCGTGCGACGGCACCTCACCGCCGCTCGAACTGCTCACGAACGGTTGACCACCCGGACCACGGGACGCGGACGCGGCCGCACGGTCACGATCCACCTCCCCCGGGCCGGCGGCAACCCGACGGTCCACTCCTTCGAGTACGTGCTTGCCGATCAGGTTCCCGGCGGGCAGGTCGATCGGGTACTCGCCGTCGAAACAGGCCCGGCAGAGTCGGGTCTTCGGCTGCTCGGTGGCCGCGATGAGGCCGGCCAGGGAGACGTACCCGAGACTGTCGGCTCCGATCGAACGCCGGATGCCCTCGTTGTCCAGCCCGTTGGCGAGCAGTTCCGCCCTGGTGGCGAAGTCGATGCCGTAGAAACAGGGCCAGTTGACCGGCGGCGAGGAGATGCGTACGTGCACCTCCAGCGCACCGGCCTCACGCAGCATCCGGACGATCGCCCGCTGCGTGTTGCCCCGCACGATGGAGTCGTCGACCACGACCACCCGCTTGCCCCGGACGTTCTCCCGGAGCGGGTTGAGCTTGAGTCGGATACCGAGCTGACGGAGGGTCTGCGACGGCTGGATGAAGGTGCGCCCGACGTACGGGTTCTTCATCAGGCCGGCGCCGTAGGTGATGCCGGACTCCTCCGCGTAGCCGATCGCGGCGGGAGTGCCGGACTCCGGAACCGGGATCACCAGGTCAGCCTCGACCGGGTGTTCACGGGCGAGCTTCCGGCCGATGCCGACCCGGGCGGCGTAGACGTTGCGGCCCGCGATCGTGGTGTCCGGCCGGGCTATGTAGACGTACTCGAAGAGGCAGCCCTTGGGCTCCGGCGCGGCGAACCGGGCCGAGCGGAGCCCGTGCTCGTCGATGGCGATCAGCTCACCGGGCTCGACCTCCCGGACCACGCTCGCGCCGACGATGTCCAGGGCGGCGGTCTCGCTGGCCACCACCCAGCCGCGCTCCAGCCGGCCGAGCACGAGCGGCCGGACGCCGTGCGCGTCCCGGGCGGCGTAGAGGGTGGTCTCGTCCATGAAGACGAAGCTGAACGCGCCGCGCAGGGTCGGAAGCACCTCGAGCGCCGCCGCCTCGACCGACAGGTCGGGCCGGCTGGCCAGCAGCGTGGTCACCAGGGCCGTGTCCGAGGTCGAGCCGTCGGAGTCCATCCCGCGCTCGACCGCGTCCCGGGCGAGTTCGGCGGTGTTCACCAGGTTGCCGTTGTGCGCCAGGGCGATCGTGGTGCCCGCCGAGGTGGCCCGAATGGTCGGCTGGGCGTTTTCCCAGGTCGATCCGCCGGTCGTGGAGTACCGGGTGTGCCCGATCGCCAGGTGCCCCCGCAGGCTCGCCAGCGTCGGCTCGTCGAAGACCTGGGCGACCAGGCCAAGATCCTTGTACACGACCACGCCCGAACCGTCGCTGACGGCGATGCCGGCAGCCTCCTGGCCACGGTGCTGAAGTGCGTAGAGACCGAAGTAGGTGAGCTTCGCCACCTCTTCGCCCGGGGCCCAGACCCCGAACACGCCGCACGCGTCCTGTGGACCGGGTCGTTGGGGGTCGAGGTCATGGCTCAACCGGCCGTCGCCTCGGGGCACCTGCCGCTCCCTTTGCTGATCTGCTCGGACTCGCCTGTCGCCCGGGTGGTACGAAGTTCCGTCGACTCAGAGTGTACGCGAACCGCAGCCGATACAGAGAGCCACGTTATGACCCCCGTAAGTGACAGATGGTGATTGGTTAATGGGGCGAAATCGGCAGATAAGCGGAGATATCCGAGCGATTGCCACTCGTCTGCACCAGGCCCTGTTCCACCGCCTCCGACCACCGCATCCGCCCGGTGGCGAGCCGGATCCAGACGACCGGAGCCATCTCGACCACGTTGGCCGGCGTACCACGGGTGTGTCGCGGTCCGGCGCAGCACTGGACCGCGCCATAGGGTGGGACACGGACCTCCACCGCATGGCCGGGCGCGCGCTCCACCAGACCACTCAACAGGGTACGAACCGCGTCCCGCAGGGTCGCTCGATCGGGCGTACGCCCAGCGTCGAGCTCTGCCAGCGCGACCACTATCGGTGAGGACTTATTGTGCGGAGAGGACACGTCGGGACGATACGACCCAGCTTTATGGCATTTCTCGGCGCCCCTGGGTCGCGCTCATCCGGTCAGACAAGGCATAGTTGCCGACGGTGTACTCGTATGGGTTGATCCTCAGCCGGCGACGGGTCGGCGGTGGTAACCGGAAGGCGGTGGACGTGACAGCACACCGACGAGCCTGGATCTCCCGGGCCGGTGTGGTAGTAGCGCTGGCAGCCAGCGCACTATTCGCTCTCCCCTCCACACCAGCCATGGCCGATCCCGACCTGCGAACAGTCTCCGCCTCGCCGAATTCGGTCGACGTCAACGGCACCGTGACGGTGAGGTTCACGCTCGCATTCGTCGATGGCGGCGACGAGAAGGCAGACATCACGGTCAGCAGTTCCAACGAGTCCCGACTGGATTGCCTCACCGGCTGCGGCGTCAATGACGCCGTCGCCGGCAGCTACACCGCGCAGCTCAAGCGAAGCGGTGCGACCTTCGACTCGAATCAGAGCGTGACCGTCACCGTCAAAGCCGAGCAGGATGTCCTCCTCAACGGCACCAAGACGGACACCGCGACGGTGAGGGTCACCCTGATCGCCAAGGCCGCGCCACCGGCGGTGCAGACCGTCGCCGAGGTCTCCGGACGGGTCACCAACGAGACCACCGACGACCCGGTCTCCGGCGCCACCGTCCGACTCACGGACGGGCAGGGGCGGGACCGCAGCACCAACACGAACAGCAGCGGTAGCTACAAGTTCACCGGCTCGGAAAGCTCGCCCATCGCGCCCGGACAGCTCACGATCCGGGCCACCAAGGGCGGCATCAACGACACCGTACGAGTGAACGCGAGCGCCAACCAGCGGCTGAACAACCAGGGCATCGAACTCGCCATCGCCGCGTCGCCGACCGCCACTCCGGAGCCCACCGAAGGCGCCGACGAGGAAGTTCCGGTCGACGAGGAAGAAACGGAAGCGGCGGACGAGAGCGGTGCGCCGGCTGCCGACAACGCGGCCAGCGAGGACTCGGGTTCGGGTCCCTGGCTGCTGATCCTCGCCGGCGGCCTGCTGGTCGCGCTCGGCGTCGGCGCCATCGTGCTGCTGGTGATGCGGCGCAAGGAAGGCGACGGCGACGACGAGGACGAGGACGACGCGGACGGACCGCGAGGCGGCGGGCCGACCGGTCGTGGCGGCGGTTACCGGGGCGGTGACGACGCGACCCGGGTCGCGACCCGAGCCGGAGCCGACCCGACCATGGTGAACCGGCAGAACCTGGCGGATGCGCCGACGATGATGCACAACACCCCGCTGGTCGAGGAGTTCCCGGACCCGTACGGCGCGCCGCTGCCAGGGCCGCAGACGCCGGGGTACGGCGGCGGACAGCAGGGCTGGGGTGCGAACGGCTACGACGACGCTCCGGGTTCGGGTGCCGGCGGCTACGGCAACGCCCCCGGCTCGGGTGCCGGCGGGTACGGCAACGCTCCGGGCTCCGGTGCCGGCGGGTACGGCAACGCCCCCGGCTCAGGTGCCGGCTACGGCGCTCCCGTCTCGGGCGCGGCGCCGGGCTACCGGGACCCGGCGGGCGGCTACGGCGAGCAGTTCGACGAGCCGACCGGGCGGTACACCGGCGCTCGTGGTGCCGAGGAGTACGGTCCGGCGGCCGACCCGTACGAGACCGGTTCCTACCGGCCGTCGTCGGGCGCGGCACAGGGCGGTTACGAGGCCGAGCAGCCGTACGGCCAGGAGAACGGTTACGACGCCGGGGCGTACGGCAGCGGCGGAGGCGGCTACGACGAGCCGAGGACCGGTGCCGGCTACGACCGGGGCGACGACGGGTACGGCGCCGGCAACGACGGCTACGAGACCCGCGCCGACGCCTACGGCCAGCCCGGGTACGAGGCCGATCGCGGCGGGTACGACCAGCCGGCGACCGGCGGCGGCTACGACCACCAGCAGCAGCGTGGCGGCTACGACGCCACGAGCAGCTACGACGAGCGCGACTACGAGCAGCAGCAGGGCGGTGGCGGATACTACGACGATTCGCCCCGGGCCGGTGGTGGTGGCCACAGCCGGTCCGGCGCCCCGCAGCAGCCGAGCCGCTCGGAGCGGCGGTCGCTCGACTGGCTGGACGACTGAGGTAACCGGCGCGGGAATGCGCTGAGGAGGGGCCCGGTTCGCGATGGCGAGCCGGGCCTCTTCGCGTCGACCCGGCAGTGAGGTCGATCCGACGGTAGGTGTCGATCCGACAGTAGATCGGCCCGCGACAGTAGAGGGCCCCGGCAGTGGATCGACCCGCAGAATGGGTGGGCCCACAGTGGCCGGTGGCGTCAGGGCGCCGAGAAGATTCCGTTGCGGAGTACCGGGACGACGTCGGAGACGCCGACCTGGACGGCGACCTCGACGTCCTGCCCGAAACCCCTGGTCGTCAGCTCCCGTCCCGACACGCAGCCCCGGACCGCAGCCGGGATGTCGTGCACGCTGTTCAGCGTCGCCAGCGCCAGTGCCGCCTCCACGGAGAGGCCACCGGGCACCGTGGAGAGCACGTCCAGGACCGCCGCCGCGCCGAGTTGGTCCTCGACACTGGGTCGCAGAGTGTCGTCCGGCCAGCGCTCACCAGCGGCGATCACGCCGATCGGCGCCTGGGTCGAGCCGTACCCCTGGTCGAGGAGCCAGCGCCCGACGGCGCCCGCGTTGCGCAGGCAGGCCGCCAGCACCGGCAGCCCCGTGGCGCTCGCGGCGGCGCTGATGGCGGAGCCGTTCGGAGATGGCAGGACCAGGTCCGACACCACGGGTGCGGTGGAGAGTGCGGCCGGCGACAGCGACCAGGGGTGTTCCGGAGACACCGCACGCCGGCCGACGGCGGCCACCGCACCGACCCGGGTCGCGTACTCGCCAGCCTGGGCGCCCCAGGGGAACGGATGTACCCGCATTCCCCGGGCGACCGCCACCTCCACCGAGGTGGTGAAGGAGAGCACGTCGATCACCACCAGTACGGCACAGACCCGGCTCAACTCGGCCGCACCGGCCAGACCCCAGTCCAGCCGGACCCCGCTACCGGGTTGTGCGTAGACCGATTCGGTCGTCGGCTCGATCCATCCCGTCACGATGCGGCCCCCGTTGTCCGTGCTCGACCGCCCACCATTCGACCGCCCCCCGGCGGTCGAATCAGCTCGCTGGGCGGCTCCCGGCGTCCGGTCCCGTCCCGGGCGCCGGCTCGCTTTCCGCCGAACCGGCCGGCTCGGTACCGGCCGGGGTAGCGGCCTCGACCGAGCGCTCGGCGGCGCCGGCCTCGGCCGAAGCGTCGTCGTCGACCGGAGTTCCGGTCGCAGCGGCGCCGGCCGGGTTCACCGGTACGTCGTCGGAACTCCTCGGCGCTGCCGTGGCTGCTGCCTCGTCGACCGGAGCCGACCCTGCCTCGACCGGCGTCGTGGGCGCAGCCGCCTCGACCGGAGCCGTGGCCGAAGTACCGTCGATCGGAGCCGTGGCCGAGGTCGCCTCGACCGGAGCCGTGTCGACCGGAGTCGTGGCCGGAGCGGCGTCGACCGGAGTCGGCGTCGTACCGGGGTCGGTTTCGCCGGCAGCGGCCGGGCCTGCCTCGGTCGCGGTGCCGACGGAGGCGGCGTTGTCGCCGAAGAGGCTCGGCAGGGTCGACGTGAACGCCGCCCGCAGCTCCTCCAGGCCGATGGTGAAGTGGTCCCGCACCTCGATCTCGCCACCGTTGGTGTCGGTGACGCCGATCAGGGTCCACGGCACACCCCGCTCGGCGCAGAGCGCGGTGAACGCCTTCTCGTGCCCACGGGGAACGGCCACCATCGCGCGGCCGGCGGACTCGCTGAACAGGAAGGCGAACGGCATCGAGCCGGTGGTGAAGCCCTCCGGCATCGCGATCCGGGCGCCGACACCGTGCCGCAGGGACGACTCGACCAGCGCCTGGGCCAGGCCGCCGTCCGACAGGTCGTGCGCGGACCGGAGGTGTCCGACCCGGGCCGCCTCGGCGACCAGCTCGGCAAGGGTGCGCTCGCCCGTGAGGTCGACCCTCGGCGGCACGCCACCGAGGTGCTCATGGGTTACCCACGCCCACTCGGATCCGGACAGCTCGACCCGGGTCTCACCGAGCACGAAGATCAGATCGTGGTCGGCACCGGTGGTCCGGGCGAAGCCCATCGGCACCCGCTGCGCGACGTCGTCGAGCACGCCCAGCACGCCGACGACCGGGGTGGGGTGGATCGCCGCCGCGCCCGTCTGGTTGTAGAAGCTGACGTTGCCGCCGGTCACCGGGATGCCCAGTTCGGCGCAGCCGTCCGCGAGCCCGCGTACGGCCTCGGCGAACTGCCACATCACGCCCGGGTCCTCCGGCGAGCCGAAGTTCAGGCAGTCCGTCACCGCCACCGGCTTGGCGCCGGTCACGGCCACGTTCCGGTACGCCTCGGCGAGCGCGAGCTTGGCCCCGTTGTACGGATCGAGTCGCGCGTACCGGCCGTTGCCGTCGACCGACATCGCGACGCCCAGCCCGCTCTGCTCGTCGATCCGGATGATCCCGGCGTCCTCGGGCTGGGCGAGCACGGTGTTGCCGAGCACGTAGCGGTCGTACTGCTCGGTGATCCAGCTCTTGTCGCAGAGGTTCGGCGAGCCGATCATCCGCAGCAGCGTCTCGCGGAGCGCCTCCGGAGTCGACGGTCGGGGCAGCGTCTCGGCCCGGTCGGCCTGCAACAGGATGAGGTCGGCCGGCTCGCGCATCGGTCGGGCGTAGACCGGACCCTCGTCCACAAGCGACCCCGGCGGCACGTCGACCACGGTGTGCCCCTGCCAGGTGATCAGCAGCCGGCCCGGCTCGGCGGGCGTACCCTCGGTCACCTCGCCGATCGCGCTGGCCGGTACGCCCCACTTCTCGGAGATCTTCAGTACCGCGTCGAGCTTCTCCGGGGCGACGATCAGCAGCATCCGCTCCTGCGACTCGCTGGCCAGAATCTCGTGCGGCTGCATCGACGCCTCGCGCAACACCACCCGCTCCAGCCAGACCCGCATGCCGGTGCCGGCCGCGGCGGCGGTTTCGGTCAGCGCGCAGGTCAGCCCGGCGCCACCGAGGTCCTGGATGCCCACGATGAGTTGGGCGTCGTACAGCTCCAGGCACGCCTCGATCAGCAGCTTCTCCATGAACGGGTCGCCGACCTGCACCGACGGGCGACGCTGCTCGCTGCCGTCGTCGAAGGTGGCGCTGGCGAGTACGGAGACCCCGCCGATGCCGTCCCGTCCGGTCTTGGCACCCATCAGTACGACGATGTTGCCGGGCCCGACGGCGGCCTTGTTCTGCAACCGGTCCACCGGCAGTACGCCGAGGCAGAGCGCGTTGACCAGCGGGTTGCCCTGGTAGCAGGGGTCGAAGACGACCTCGCCACCGATGTTGGGCAGGCCGAGCGAGTTGCCGTACGTGCCGATTCCGGCGATCACGCCGGGAAGCACCCGGGCGGTGTCGGGGTGGTCGGCGGCACCGAAGCGCAGCGGGTCCATCACCGCGACCGGCCGGGCACCCATCGCGAGGATGTCCCGGACGATCCCGCCGACGCCGGTGGCGGCGCCCTGGTGCGGCTCGACGAAGCTCGGGTGGTTGTGCGACTCCACCTTGAAGGTCACGGCGAGCCGGTCGGAGACCTGGATCACGCCGGCGTTCTCGCCGATCCCGGCCAGCATCCGGTCGTTCGGTGGCGCCTTCTCGGTGAACTGTCGCAGGTGGACCTTGCTCGACTTGTAGGAGCAGTGCTCGCTCCACATGATCGAGTACATCGCCAGTTCGGACTGGGTGGGTCGACGGCCGAGGATCTGCCGGATCCGGTCGTACTCGTCGTCGCGGAGGCCCAGTTCGGCGTACGGCTGCAGGTCGCCCACGGTCGCCGTCGCGTGCGGGACGGTGTCCAGGCCGTTGGGGTAGCCGTTCACCGGCAGTTCCGCCGCGCTGCTCGCCGATCCCGTGCGGTCGGCGTCCGAGGTGGTCTGTCCGGGCCCGGGTTGACCGGGTACGGACGACTCCGGCCGGGCCGCCTGGCCCACCGGGTCGACGGCGGGGCCGGTTGCCGAGGGGTGGTCGGCGAGGGTGGGCTCGGGCTGGCCCATGACCTCACTCCGTTCGATCATGCGGGCGCTCCCGCCAGGTGCTTGAGGATCGACGTGAAGAAGCCGAGCCCGTCGAGGGACGGACCGGTCAGCGCCTCCACGGCGTGCTCCGGATGCGGCATCAGGCCGACCACGTTGCCGGCCTCGTTGGTGATGCCGGCGATGTCGCGCTGCGACCCGTTCGGGTTGCCGCGCAAGTAACGCGCCACGACCCGGCCGGTCGCCTCCAGCTCGTCGAGCGTGCGCTCGTCGGCGACGTAGCAGCCCTCGCCGTTCTTGACCGGAACGAGCACCTCCTGCCCCGACTGGAAGGCGTTGGTCCAGGCGGTGCCGGCCGACTCCACCCGCAGCCACTGGTCGCGGTTGCGGAAGTGCAGGTGCTGGTTGCGGGTCAGCGCGCCGGGCAGCAGGTGCGCCTCGCAGAGGATCTGGAACCCGTTGCAGATACCGAGCACGGGCAGGCCGTCCCGGGCTCCGGCGGCGATCGTCTCCATCACGGGCGCGAACCGGGCGATGGCGCCGCAGCGCAGGTAGTCGCCGTAGGAGAAGCCGCCGGGCAGCACCACGGCGTCGACGCCGTGCAGGTCCGCGTCGTCGTGCCAGAGCGACACCGCCTCGGCGCCGGCGATCCGTACCGCCCGGGCCGCGTCGCGGTCGTCCAGCGAACCGGGGAACGTCACCACGCCGATCCGGGCGGTCATGGATGGCTCTCCTGGGCATCCGCGGCATCCACCACGGTGATCGAAAAGTCCTCGATCACGGGGTTGGCCAGCAGTTTGTCGGCGATTTCCCGAGCCCGGTCCAGATCCGGCTGACCGGCGAACTCGATCTCGATCCGCCGGCCGATCCGCACGGAGGACACGTCTGTGACTCCGAGCCTCGGCAGCGCATTCGCGACGGCCTGGCCCTGAGGATCGAGAATCTCCGGCTTGAGCATGACGTCGACGACGACGCGAGGCACTGGGCACTCCTGACTGTGTACGCAGTTGGGTGCCGGCCCACGAAAGGGGCGAGCGGAGCCAGCGTACCCGGCGGACCAGCGAGTTGACGCACGGGCCAGCCCTGGAGGCAACCCTGTGGACACCCGACGGCCAGCGGAACCGTCCACGGACCCGGTCACCCGCCGACGGGGGTCGAAAACCGGCCTGAGAGGTTCACTCTTGTGAATAGGTGACGAACGGCTTAGCGTGTGGCGTCAAACGTCCGGTTCTCCACACCGAACGTTGACTGTCCAGATCCGTACGGCGGACATCCCCCCGCCTACGGCGGCTCACCCGACCCGGTGACCCCGGGTAAACCCCCCGGAAGGAGCCCTGTCCATGCGTCTTCGCCGAACCCTGGTGATGCTCGCCACCACCCTCGTCGGCGCGCTCGTCGCGCCCGCCGCAGCCTCGGCCGGTCCGGTCACGCCGTTCATCATCGGCGGCGGAACCGTCTCGTCGGCCCCCTGGGCCGCGGCAGTGTTCAGCAACGGCTCGTTCACCTGCTCCGGCACCATCATCGCCGCGCGCTGGGTCCTCACGGCCCGGCACTGCGTCAGCGGCACGATGTCGGTACGGGTCGGCAGCGTGAACCGGTCCTCGGGCGGCGTCACCAGCAACGTGACGTCCTCCGCGAGCCGGTACGACCTGGCGCTGCTCCAGCTGTCCACCTCGATCAACACCTCGTACGTCACGCTGTCCAGCGCCTACCCGCCGGTCAACTCGACGAACTCGATCTACGGCTGGGGCATGACCTGCTACAGCGGTTGCTCGGCGTCGGCTCAGCTCAAGACCGCCAACGTGCGGGTGACCAGCACCAACGTCACCGACGCGTACGGAGGTCGGGCGATCCGGAGCACCCGGATCAACGGCAACGCCTGGCGGGGTGACTCCGGCGGTCCGGAGTTCTACAACGGCGCCCAGGTGGGCGTCGCCTCGACCGCCGACGGCGCGAACATCCAGAACTACGGCAGTGTCGCGTACAACCGCTCCTGGATCACCTCGGTGGCCGGGGTCTAGGCCCTACTGAACACCCTCCTCAGGGGTACGGCGCGGACGTTCCAGATGGGTTGGGGCGTCCGCGCCGCGCCGTTTCACGGCCGCCGTGCCCGTTCAGGAGGTCGGCACCTTCTTCGGGCCGTGGACGGCGTTTCACGGTGGCCGCGCCGTTTTGCAGAATGAGGCGATGTGAACACGCCTCGCAAATTGGCCGGCCCCGTCTCTGCCAGCATCAACGTGTGCTGGTCGTGACGACGGATCACCTACCGGGGTACGAGATCCGCGCAGTACTCGGTGAGGTCGTATCTTCCCAGGCCCGAACCCGGAATCCGTACCGGGAAGGCGTCAAGAACCTCCGAGGTGGTGCCTATGACCCCAAGGCGCCCGAGAACCTGACCCGCTGGCGTACCGACGCCGTGCAGAAGTTGGGTGAGGAGGCCACCCGGCTCGGCGCCAACGCCGTGATCGGGATGCGGTTCGACCACCGCGAGGTCGGCGAGATGTGGATGGAACTCTGCGCCTACGGTACGGCCGTGGTGGTCGTCCGGCGGCCCGTCGAGAATCCGCCCACCGACCAGCCGAAGGTCGCCGCCGAAACCGCGCACCTGGCGGAGCCCCTCGACTCCGGGGCGATCGCGGAGGCACCCAGCGCGCCGGACCTCGGCAGCGCCGCCGGCACCCCCACCCCCCGCAACTGACCTGCAAGGAAGGGCCCCTTCTTATCGTTTTCTGTAGAAGAAGGGCCCCTTCCTAACACCTCCGGCTTAGCGGGGGACGCAGCTGAGCAGGATGCTGCGCATCGAGCCCATGCCGTAGTGGTCGACGTCGCCGGAGATCTCCGCGACCTCGCGCAGGATCGGCCCGATCTCCACGCCGGCCCCGGTCGCCTCCCGACAGAGGTCGGTGAGGGTCAGCAACTCGTCCCGGGTGTCGGCGCCCTGGTCCCGGGCGGAGAGCAGCAGCAGCCAGCGCCGGAACCGGTCCGGAGTGTCCGCCGGGTCCGGTGGGTGAACCGCCGACCGGAACGACCGGTAACGGGCGAAGAGGTCCCGAATCGCCGTACGGGTCGACTCGTCACCTTCGCCGTACCGGCTGAGCAGGGTGGCCAGGGCGGTTTCCGCCTGGTCCGCGACACCGGCCTGTACGACCGCTGGCGGCGCCTGACGCATCCGCTCCACCCAGTTCGGCTCGTCGAGGTCCACCGGGGCGTTGGCGATCGGTGCGAGGGCCTGGTCGAGCCGGGACACCGTCGCTTCCAGGTCGTCGGACACCGCCTCAGTCTGGTACCGGTGCGCCAACGCGCCGGATCCGCGAGCCGAACCGGATCCTCCGCGAGCCGGACCGGGGCGCCGAACCGGACCGGGGCGCCGAACCGGACCGGGGCGCCGAACCGGACCGGGGCGCCGAGCCGAACCGGGGCGCCGAACCGAACCGGATCCTCCGCGAGTTGGACGGGGGCGCCGAACCGGACGAGGTTCGGCGGGCGGGGCTCAGAGGATCGGGGCCGGGTCGTACGCGGCGGCCTCGGGGTGTGCGGCGACCACCTCGGCCACCCGCTCGGCCACGGCCCGGACCTGCGCGGACGCCGCCCCGGTGAAGCCGGCCCGATCGGCGACCAGTTCGTCGATCTCGGCCCGGGTCAGCTCCAGCCGGCCGTCGGCGGCGAGCCGGTCGAAGAGGTCGTTCTCGGCTGCGCCCTTCTCCCGCATGCCCAGTGCCACGGCGACGGCGTGCTCCTTGATCACCTCGTGTGCGGTCTCCCGGCCGACCCCGCGCCGTACGGCCGCGACCAGGATCTTGGTGGTGGCCAGGAACGGCAGGTAGCGGTCCAGCTCGCGGGCGATCACCGCCGGGTACGCGCCGAACTCGTCGAGCACGGTGAGGAAGGTCTGGAACAGCCCGTCGGCGGCGAAGAAGGCGTCCGGCAGCGCGACCCGGCGGACCACCGAGCAGGAGACGTCGCCCTCGTTCCACTGATCGCCCGCCAGCTCGCCGACCATCGACAGGTAGCCACGGATGATCACCGCGAACCCGTTGACCCGCTCGCTGGACCGGGTGTTCATCTTGTGCGGCATCGCGCTGGAGCCGACCTGGCCCGGCTTGAACCCCTCGGTGGCCAGTTCCTGGCCGACCATCAGCCGGATCGTGGTGGCCAGCGAGGACGGCGCCGCGGCCGTCTGGGCGAGCGCCGAGATGACGTCGAAGTCCAGCGAACGCGGGTAGACCTGGCCGACGCTGTCGAACACCCGCTGGAAGCCGAGGTGCTCGGCGACCCGGCGCTCCAGCTCGGCGAGCCGCTCGGCGTCACCGTCGAGCAGGTCGAGCTGGTCGGCGGCGGTGCCGACCGGCCCCTTGATGCCGCGCAGCGGATAGCGCTCGATCAGGTCGGTCAGCCGCTCGTACCCGATCAGCAGTTCCTCGGCGGCCGAGGCGAACCGCTTGCCCAGCGTGGTCGCCTGGGCGGCGACGTTGTGCGAGCGGCCGGTCATCACCAGGTCGGCATGTTCCACCGCGAGCCGGGCCAGCCGGGCCAGGGTGGCGACCACCCGGTCCCGGATCAGCTCCAGCGAGGCGCGGACCTGCAACTGCTCGACGTTCTCGGTGAGATCCCGGGAGGTCATCCCCTTGTGCACGTGCTCGTACCCGGCCAGCGCGCTGAACTCCTCGATCCGCGCCTTCACGTCGTGTCGGGTGACCCGCTCCCGGGCCGCGATCGAGGCCAGGTCGACCTGGTCGAGCACCCCCTCGTACGCCTCGACCACGCCGTCCGGCACCGAGACGCCAAGATCACGCTGTGCCTGGAGTACGGCCAGCCAGAGCCGCCGCTCCAGCCGGATCTTCTCCTCCGGGGACCAGAGCACGGCGAGCTCGGCCGAGGCGTAGCGGTTGGCGAGGACGTTGGGAATGCTGGTCACCCCGCCATTCTTGACCATCCCGCCCCGAGCCGACCTATCGGGCACCGGGCCCGGTGGTCTTCGGCACCGAGCCCAGCGGTCCCCAGTACGGCGGGCCGCGCTAAGTCGGGGGCGGAGGACGACGACGCACGACGACGGACCGGACGGCGCACGACGGATGCCCGCCGTGCGCCGTCCAGGCGACGAAGACCGTCACCGAAACGGGTCCCGGTCACGGATCAGTTCCAGGGGTTTCCCGCCTGGTCGTTGATGTGCGCCCAGAACCGGGTATTTCCGGGCAGAGTGCCGTGCGCCCAGAGGTTCCACCCGCTGCGGAGCATGAGGGGCGGGAGGGGCCGGGGGAACGGGCGCGTGTAGTAGTAGTACCCGTCGTGGAACTCGGCCATCCGCCAGCCGCCGCCGAAGGTCGTCGCGCAGATCCGGTTCGCCTCGGCCGCGCTGCTCAGTCGGGTGCCGGGCACCGGCGGGGTGAGCTGCACCGAACCCCCGGCCCAGCCGTTGTACTGGTCAGGTGTGATCCCGGCCGGGATAGCGGCACCGGTCTCCAACAGGCAGAGGATCGGCAGACTGGCACTGGCCGGCGTGTCCCCCTGGTAGGGGTTGGTCTGCTCGTCGGAACCGACCAGCACGACATTGTCGGCGCGCTGCTCCTTCACCCGCCAGGTCATCGCGGTGTGCGTACCGGGACTCTGGGCGAAGAGCAGGAGGTTCGGCGAGCCCTGGACGTCGGAGAGCACGCCCGGGGTCGCGCTGCCGGTGAGCCACCCGGCGACCTCGGCCGGAGGCGCGGCCGGAAACGCCTCCAGGTACAGGGCTGCGGCGCCGGCCACGTGCGGGCTGGCCATCGAGGTGCCACTGCCCAGCTGGACGGCGTTGTCCGAGGCGATTCCGGTGGAGTGGATGTTCTCGCCCGGGGCGAAGAGCGCGACGCAGTCGCCGAAGTTGGAGAACCAGGCCCGGCTGTCCCCGGAGGTGCTGGCCGCGACGGTGACCACGTTCGGCAGGTACGCCGGGGACTGGCCGCACGCGTTGGAGTTGGCGTTGCCGGCCGCGACGACGTACGTCACCCCGGCGTTGATCGAGTTGACGACCGCGGCGTCGAGCACCGGGTCCGGCGGCCCGCCCAGGCTCATGTTCGCCACCGATGGGCCGGTCCGGTTGGCGGTGATCCAGTCGACCCCGGCGACGACCAGGGACGTGGCGGTGTTCGGCGAGCAGCCGAACACCCGGACGGGAACCAGCCGTACCCCCTTGGCCACCCCGTACGCGGCGGAGCCGACCGTACCGGCGACGTGCGTACCGTGCCCGTGGCAGTCGCCGGTGCCGTTGCCGTCGTTGATCGCGGTGAACCCGCCGGCCACCCGTCCACCGAACTCCGCGTGGGTGGACCGGATGCCGCTGTCGACGACGTAGACCGTGACGCCGGCACCGGTACGGCTGTAGTCGTAGACGTTGTTCAGCGGCAGGTCGCGCTGGTCCACCCGGTCCAGGCCCCAGGTGACCGGGGTCTGCACGGTGTCGAGGGTGATCTGCTGGTCGGGCGCGATGTAGGCCACGTCGGGATCGTCGCGCAGCGCGGCGACCTGGTTCGGGGTCAGCTTCGCCGAGAAGCCGTTGAGCGCGCGGTGGTAGCGGTGTTCGACGCGCCCGCCCAGCGCCGTCGCCCGGGACACCGCCGCGCCACTTTTCGCGGCGGCACCCGTCCCCGGCTTTCCGTTGAGGACGACGATGTAACTCCCGGGTACCGCCGGTCCGGTCGCGGACAGCAGCGGGGCCGGCCCGCCCCGGTCGGTGGGGTCGGCACCGGCAGCCATTCCGGGCGCGACGAAGCTCCCGGCCAGTAGTCCGAGGAGGGCGGCGGCGGTCGTGATGCCGCGCCGTCGGGGTAACCGTTGCCGGCTCCCGACCGGGCCGTGCCGGCCAACGTGATCGTCGAACATGGACAATCTCCTTCCCGCAGGACATCCCACCGGAGCCGCCACGGATCGGACCAGCGGAGTGGGACCGGGTGGCGAACTCGTCGACAGCGTCGTCGCGTCGCCGCCACGCCTCCGCGAGATCCGACCGGCAGCACCGGGCCGTACCCGGCGATGGTCGCGGATCGGCGGGCGGTGGGATCCGGTTTCCGGACAGCGGCAGAAATCGACAGACATCTGTTGATCATTTAGAGCTGCGGTCTAGGCTTCGTCCGTCGGCCGGACACCAGAGGGGTCCCACCAGATGGCGCACCGCTCGAACGGGCATGTCTTCGACCAGTCTTCACTCGACGTGTCCGAGGTGCGGACACTGCCCGACCTGGCCACGGTGCTGCGGGCACTTCGGCGCCGGCACGCACGCCAGCGCCGGGACGGCGAACTGACCTACCGTGAGCTGGCCGCCCGTACCGGCTGGTCGACGGCGGCGGTCGCGGAGTACCTGACCGGCAGGACCCTGCCTCCCACCGACCGGTTCGACGTCCTGGTCGAGCTGCTCGGCGCCACGCCGGTGGAGCAGGGCGTGCTGGCCACCGCCCGGGACCGGGTCGCCGAACAGCAACGGCGTACCCCGCGTCGGCCGGCCAAGGCAGGTCAGCGGTCCGTCCCCCGGCAGTTGCCGGCAGACGTATTCGCCTTCGTGGGACGCGGCGAGCAGCTTGCCCGCCTCGACGCCATGCTGGCCGGCCCGGCACCGACCGCAGTGGTGATCTCGGCCGTCTCCGGTACGGCCGGAGTCGGCAAGACCGCGCTGGCGGTGCACTGGGCCCACCGGGTGGCCGACCGCTTCCCGGACGGGCAGTTGTACGTCAACCTGCGCGGCTACGACCCGGAGCAACCGATGCCGCCGACCGACGCGCTGGCCCGGCTGCTGGCCTCGTTGCGGGTGAGCGGGGCGGAGATCCCGATCGACGTCGACGAACGGGCCGCCCGCTACCGCAGCCAGTTGGCCGGCCAGCGGATGTTGATCGTGCTGGACAACGCGGCGACGGTGGAGCAGGTCCGCCCGCTGCTGCCCGGCACCCCCTCCTGCGCGGTGGTGGTGACCAGCCGGGACAGGCTGGTGGGCCTGGTGGCCCGGGACGGCGCCCGCCGGGTCGATCTCGACCTGCTGCCGCTGCCCGATGCGGTCGCGCTGCTGGGCCATCTGGTCGGGCCGAGGGCCGAGGCCGAACCCGGGGCGGTCGCCACCCTGGCGAACCTGTGTGCGCGGCTGCCGCTGGCGCTGCGGGTCGCCGCCGAACGGGCCGCCACGCACCCGGCCGCCACCCTGGCCGAACTGACCGCCGAGCTGGCGGACCGGCAGCGACGGCTGGAGTTGATGGATGCGGACGGAGATCCGCGCGCCGCCGTCACCGCAGTCTTCTCCTGGTCGCTGCAACACCTGCCGCCGCCGGTCGCCCGCACCTTCCGGCTGCTGGGCCTGCACCCCGGCGCGGACTTCGACGAGTACGCGGCTGCCGCGCTCGCGGGCACCGACCCGGCGTCGGCCCGCAGCGACCTGGACGTGCTGGCCCGGGCCCATCTGGTCCATCCCGTCGCCACCGGTCGGTACGGCATGCACGACCTGCTGCGTGCCTATGCCACGCACCTCGCTGTCACGCTGGAGTCCGATGCCGGGCGGCGCACCGCCCTGGAGGGATTGTTCGACGCCTACCTCGGTACGGTCCGCGCCGCGACGAAGTTGCTCGACCTGACCGACGCCCGTTGGCGGCTCCGGGTCGACGCTCCGACCGCCACGGGCCGTCCCCTGGCCACCCCCGAGGTCGCGCGCGCCTGGTTGGACACCGAACTGCCCAACCTGGCCGCCGTCGCCACGCACGGCGGAGCCGGCGGTTGGCCCGCACACGCCATCGACCTGTCGGCCCTGCTGTACCGCTACCTCGACGGCGGTCACTACGCCGACGCGCTGACCATACACAGCCAGGCGTACCGGGCAGCCGAGTCGACCGGCGATCGGGCCGGCCAGGCGTACGCCCTGCTCGGCATCGGCGTCACCCACCTGCACATGTGCCAGTACGAGCGGGCCGTCGACCATCTCCGGCAGGCCCTGACCGTGGCGGAGCAGGCCGATGACCGTACCCAGCAGGCGCGGGTGTTGACCGTCCTCGGCAACCTGGAACGGCTCAGGGGTCGACCCGAGCCGGCCGCCGGATATCTCGACCGGGCCATGAACCTCGCCCGGTCGACCGGCGACGACGCCCAACAGGGCCTCGCACTGAGCAACCTGGGCACTGTCGATGCCCAGCAGGGCCGCTACGAACCCGCCGTCGGACATTTCGAGCGGGCCGCCGCGCTGCTCGGCCGCAGCGGCAACCGGTTGGGCGAAGCGACCGCGTTGACCAACCTCGGGCTCGCCGAGCAGCGGCTGAGCCAGTACGAGGCCGCCGCCGGCCACCTCCGGCAGGCCCTGACCGTGTTCCGGCAGCTCGGTCACCGGCAGGGTCAGGCCAACACGCTGGACAACCTCGGCAGCGTCCATCTCAGCCTCGGCCAGCCGGACCAGGCCGTCGAGTACTTCACCGAGGCGCTGAGCCTCTGCCGCGAGATCGACGACCGGGAGGTGCAGGTATGGGTACTCAACGGTCTCGGTGAGGCCGCGTACACCACGGGCCGGCACGCCGACGCCCTCGCCCACCACACCGAGGCGCTCGCCATCGCCGACGAGATCGAGGCCCGGGAACCGCAGGCGCGTGCCCACGCCGGACTCGGCTACGCGCATCGGGACCTCGGTGACCTGGCCGGGGCCCGCCGGCACTTCGAACACGCCCTCGCCGGCTACAGCGAACTGAAGTCCCTGGAAGCCGACAACATCCGTACCCTGCTCGCCGCGCTTCCCGCCTCCGGCGACGGCTGATCAGCCGGTCGGGGTCGGCCCCGGGGGGATCACGACCTGTCGAAGGCACCAGTCTTCGAGGCGCCGATGAAGGACCGCCAGGTGGCCGGGGAAAAGGCCAGGATCGCGTCGTCGGGGCGTTTGGAGTCCCGTAACGCGATCAGGTCGGCGGTCTGGGCAACCTCCACGCAGTCGTTGTTCCCACCGCCGCTGGAGCGGGTGCTCGTGCGCCACGTCAGACCCCGCGTGTCCATAGTCGCCGACCCTCGGCCGGTACCAGGCCCTCGCGGCGACGGATCTGGTCGACCTGACACCGGAGGAGCTGCGTACCCGATTCCTGGGTTGGGTGGAAAAACCGCGTTGACCTTCCAGTTACTGGAATCCATAGCGTCGCCGGCATGGCTACCCCGAAGAAGATCTCTCGCGAGATCACCCTGGAGCTCGACGCCGGTAACGCCGCCATGGTCGAGATCGGCAAGATGCTCGGCCCGACCGGCGTCAACACCCGACAGCTGAAGCTCGACTACGACGCGGCCACCGCAGCACAGCGCGGAGAGATCGTCCCGGTCGTGGTGACCGTCTTCGAGGACCGCTCGTACGCGCTGCGCTACAAGACGCCGCCGACGGCGTACCTGATCCGCAAGGTGCTCGGGCTGGCCGGCGGATCGGCGAAGCCCGGCACCCAGGCGGTGGCCAAGATGTCTCGCCAGCAACTCCGGGAGGTCGCCGAGCGCAAACTGCCGGATCTCAACACCGATGATGTGGTGGCGGCGATGCGGCAGGTCGCCGGCACCGCCCGCTCGATGGGTGTGCTCATTGCCGACGAGTGACGGTCTCCGGCGTGGTGACGTCGATGTCACCCCAGGCGTTACTCGGCCTTGTCGACCGATGGCGGCGGCTCGGCCGGTGGCGGCTGCGCCGGCGCGGGCGGTGCCGGCGGTGCTCCGTGCGGGCCAGGCTGCGGCGGCACCGCACCCGCACCGACCGATCCCTGCGGCGGCTGAGCGCTGTAAGGCTGGGCACCGTGGGGCTGTTGGGCACCGTAGGGCTGGGCAGCGTAAGTCGGAGCGCCGTAGGGCTGTTGGGCACCGTACTGATGCGGCGGAGTGCCGTAGGCCGGCGGACCGTACGCCTGGGTCGGCGGGCCGTACGGCTGCGGCGGTACCGGGGCGCCGAACCCGGTGTTCTGCGGCGCCGGTGGTGCCGGGGGCTCCGAGGCCGACCGACCCACCCGGATGGCCAGGCGGTCCAGGTAACCGACCTGGAGCGCGGCGAACGCCAGCAGGAACACGATCAGCAGTGGCAGCGGCAGGACCAGGCTCAGACTGTCGGCCTTCGGACCATCGTATCCGGCCATCAACATCTCGGCGAGAACCGGCGCCGGCATCCTGTCGACGTCCGATGCGATCAACCGCGACCAGAACGGCTGCTGGGCACTGAACAGCCAGGTCAGCAGGAACACCGCGGCCAGCATCGGCAGCGCCGGCAGCAGCAGGGTACGGCCCACGTCGCCGCCGCTCCGCCACTTCGGGTGCTGCCCCCGGAACAGCAGAGTGAAGACGAACAGCGCCGGTACGGAGAGCCAGACCGGCGGGATCAGGCCGAGGAACGTGTTGACCTGGTCTCCCTCCGCAACTCGCTTGAAGCCGGCGACCGCCAGCGGACCGACGCCGACGAAGAGCCACGGTGCGAACGGGATCAGGAGCAGTTCACTCCACCGGCCGAGCGGTCGCAGTGCGCCGATGCCGAAGCCGGCGACCGCCGCCAGCCCGACCGAGACCAGCGCCGAGATGAACGGTGGCAGCCAGGTGTTGACGAGTACGTCCGACGTACTGATGTCGCCGGGAAGTTCGGCACCACCGAAGGCGTGCTGCAACCAGGGCGCGGACGCCCAGCCGAAGATGCCGAGGAAGACCACCAGCGCGGCGATGACTGTCCCGAGGTAGACGGTCCGGCCCGGTCCACGGGTCGGCGCGGCCGGGCCGTCGGGAGCGGCGAGAGCAGCGGGTGGAGCGGGGGTGGCCGTGGTGGTCGGGTTGCCCGGCAGTCCGCCGGACCGGTCCCGCCAACCGTCGAACTCGATCAGGGTACGGCTGGCCAGCAGCAGTCCGGTCGCGGCGAGCCCGAGCAGACCGAGCAGCAACAGCAGCACCGTGGAGCCGGCGGCGCCCAGTCCCATCCGGGCGATCCGGAAGCTGTCCTGCACCACGTCGAGCATCGGAGTCACGGTGGACCCGTCCGGCCCGCCCCCGGTGAGCAGCGTCGGCGCGGTGAAGATCTGGAGGGTCAGGGCGAGCACGGCCAGGCCGACGAACCCGCCGACGGTCAGCAGGGCCGGAGTCGGCCGGCGACCGGGTTCCCGCTGCCGCAGCGCGCTCAGGAACGCCGTCGCGGCGACCGCGACGACCAGCCCGAACGAGGTCATCGCGAGTATTCCGGTCAGCTCGAGCCGCGCGACGTCCGCGAGCGAGTCCGACTCGGCCAGCCGTACCCGCCAGCCGAGGAACAGGGCGGTCGGGGCGTACCCGGCGATCGGCAGGGCCAGCACGCCCCGGGTCACCAGTCGGGGTACCCGACCGGCCCGGTCGGCGACGACCGCGAGCAGCGGCGCGGCCAGCAGCGCGAACGCCAGTGGCAACAGGCCGAGTAGGAGTGCGAAGCCGAACTGCCCGATTAGCCCGTCCTCGAAGAGCTGCTGATAGTTCTCACCACCGGCCGGTTCCGGTTCCCCGACCAGGCTGTCGTGCTGAAAACTCGTCAGCATCGTGGACACGGTCGGCACGACGTACGACCAGACCAGCGCGACCAGCGCCGGTAGTAGCAGTGCCAGCCCGAGCAGCACCCGTCCCACCGAGCCGGATCCGACCGGCCGTACGGGATGGCCTGTTGCGGGGTTGATTGTCCCGGTCCCTGGCGGTTGCCCTGGAAAACTCATCGCATACGTCCCGCCGCTCGACTCCATGACGACGACGACCGTACCGAACGGCGCTCCATACCGGTCTTCGCTGTGGTTGTTATCCGTTCAGTGCCCGGTGGGAACGCTGCCGGTCAGGGAGGGTGGTGCCAGGAGGCGCGGGTCGCTGCGGTAGGCCTCGGTCGCCTGCGGCAGCGGGCCACCGGCCGCGCTGACGACGGCGAGACGGTCGAGCAGGTCGATGTCCGCGGAATCCAGCTCGTCATAGTGGACGGGGATGATGCCCCAGTTGTCCCAGGGCAGCGTCTCGACCCGGTTGAGGCTGGCCAGGTCCCGTAGCACGTTGCCCTGGACCTCCCACATCCCGGTGATGCCGGCGGCGCTGAGGCCGAACCGGTCGGGGTCCCGGTGACCGGCCCGGCATTCCTGCCAGGCCTGGCCACCGACGAGGAATCCGTCGCGGGGCACGTCCAGCGGGTCGACGTCGGCGTCGGTGTAGGTGCCCTTGGGCACGCTGGCGACCTGTGCGTCGATCAGGCGCCAGCCGTGGTCCTCGTCCCAGGCCTCCACCACCCAGTGATCGTCGAAGAAGCCGTCGTTGAAGTAGCCGGCGAACCCGGCTCGCGCTCGGGCCGGTACGCCGGCGTGCCGCAGCATCGCGCAGAGCAGGACTGTGAAGTCCCGACAGGTGCCGGCGAAGCGCTCCTCCGGCCGGCGCTCGTCCAGGGTGCCGAGGTGGTCGAGAATCGCCTCGACGTACCGGGTGTTGGCCTCCTCGCGACGCTGCTCCGCAAGGGTGAAGCCGAACCGCCAGGCCCAGTCACGGTGCAGCATCACGCCGCCGATCACCGTGGCCATCCCCGCGACGTCGGCCGGCAGACCGCTGAACAGGTGCTGCCTGGCACCCGGGTCGGTCGGCCGGCTGTGGCCCCGGTAGTAGTCAAGCTCGTCCATGTTCGGCAGGTTAGCCGGGCGGTACGACGGATGCCTTCCGCTCCGCCGCGGGCACCGGATCGGGAAGCGCCGGAAGGTCGGCGGAGTCCACCGGATCCGGAACGTCCGGGTCGGCGGAGAGAGGTAGTGCGGGAAGCGGCGTCAGCTCCGGTGTGGGCCGGCCGACCCGGATGGCGAGCCGGTCCAGGTAGCCGAGCTGGATCCCGACGAACGCCACCAGGAACACCAGGAAGATCGGAAGCGGAAGCACCAGGCCCAGCAGCCCGGTGTCCAGCTCACCGTCCTCGCGTGCCGCGTGCTCGGCCAGCAGCGCCGCCGAGTCCTGCGGAACTCCGGTGTTCGCCTCGATCCAGCCCGTCTGCTGGGCGCCGAGCAACGTGGTCAGCAACACCGCGAGGAGCAGCATTGGCAGCGCCGGTACCAGCAGGGCGCGTCCCATCCCACCCCCGTGCCACCGCGCATGCTGGCCCCGGAAGAGCAGGGTGAAGGCGAACAGTGCCGGAATGGAGAGCGGGGCCAGCGGGATCACCTCCAGCAGGCCACGGTGGAAGCCGAACACCATGGTGACGCGGAGACTGTGGTCCAGCAGCACGGGGCCGAGGCCGACGAAGAGCCACGGCGCGAACGGCAGCAGCAGCAGTTCGCTCCACCGCCCCAACGGACGCAGTGCCCCGATGCCGAAGCCGGCGACCGCGGCCAGTCCGACCGAGACCAGTGCGCCGATCAGCGGTGGCAGCCAGGTATGGGTGAACAGCCGCGTGGTGTCGAGGTCAGCGGGTACGCCGTCGCCGGGAAACACCTTCGTCAGCCACGGCGCGACCGCCCAGCCGACGATGCCGAGAAAGACGACCAACGCGACGACCAGCAGTCCCGGGTTCCGGTAGCGCGTCCAGCCAGTGGCCATCGGCGCCGTCTCCGCTGGCTGTACCCGACCGTCCCGCCGGCCCTCGAACTCGATCCTCGCCCGGGTGGCCAACAGCAGCCAGGCCGCGCCGAGGCCGAGCAGCCCCAGGACGAGCAGCAGCAGTGTGGAGGTGGCGGCCGCCGACCCGAGGTCGTCGATCGAGAAGGTCGACATCGCTCCCATCAGCGGCGTCATGGTGGTCCCCCACGGCCCGCCTCCGGTGATCAGGCTCGGCCCGGCGAAGATCTGCAACGCCGTGGCCAGTACGCCCAGGGCGAGCAGGCCGCCGACGGTCAGCATGGCCGGGCCGGGGCGATGCTCGGGCGTCGAACGCCGCAGCGCACTCAGGTACGCCGTGGCGGCGACCGCGACGACCAACCCGAACGAGGTGGCGGCGAGCATCCGGGTCAGTTCGAGGCGGGCACCATCCTCCAGGGTGCCCGGTGCGAACCGCTCGAATGCCCAGCCGAGGAAGACCGCGGACGGGGCGTACCCGGCGATCGGCAGTACCAGCACGGCCCGGGTCACCAGCCGGGCCACCCGTCCGGTCCGGTCGGCGAGCACGGCGAGCAGCGGCGCGGCCAGCACCGCGAAGGCCAGCGGCAGTACGCCGAGCCAGAGCGCGAAGCCGAACTGCCCCACCACCCCGTCCTCGAAGGCGAACCGGTAGTTGTCGACACCGGCCGGCTCCGACGGGCCGAACACTCCACCGTGCTGGAAGCTCGCCATCACGGTGGACACCGTCGGCACGAGGTACGCCCAGGTCAGCGCGGTCAGCGCCGGCACCATCAGGGCGAACCCGAGCAGCGTACGTCCGATCGAGCGAAACGCCGGCCGCGCCGGTGCCGCCGACGGGCCGGGCGGTTCGGGCAGGGGTGGAGCGGGCAGGGGCGGGGCGGCTTCCACCGGCGGTGCTGGCTGACTCATCGTGTACGCCCCGTTGCTCGGTCCGATTGATCACGCGGAGGATACCGATCCGTCCGAACAGGCGGGACTCCCTTATCGCCTCGACCATGTCGACATCCGGTCGAGGCTTACGTCCGACCAAAGACCACAGTGGATCGGGTCAGGGCTTTCCGGCCAGGCTGGATGGTTCGACCGGCCCGACGGCACCCGGCGCGACCAACCCACCGGTCTCCGGAACATCCGGCGTCGGCGCATCCTCGGGCGCAGGCCGGTGCGCCGTCAGTTGGCGTACGCCGGGGTTGAGCAGCATGCCGAGCACCGCCAGCAGCACCACCCCGGCGGCGACCAGCAGGGTCGGTCCGGTTCCGAGGGCCACCGCCACCGGCCCGATGGCCATCTGACCGAGCGGGATGGCCAGGAACGAGCCGAGCGCGTCGTAGGAGTAGACCCGGGCGAGCCTGTCGGCCGGGATGTTCTGCTGCATCGAGGTCTCCCAGGCGATCGAGAACTGCTCCACCGCCGCCCCGGCGATGAACCCGGTGAGCAGCAGGAGGGCGAATCCGGGGGACCAGGCCAGCCCGACCAGCAGCAGTGCGTCGGCGAACATGCAGAGCACACCGAGCAGGAGCAGTCGGCGTACCCGGATGCGCAGCGCCACCAGCGCCCCGACCACCATCCCGACGGTCTGGGCGGCGAGCACCAGACCCCAGGCCCGGCGTCCGATCGTCTCGTCCGCGACGGCCGGGCCGAGGACGTTGACCGAGCTGGCGTACGCGAAGTTGATCAGGAGGAAGCCGAGGACCACCACCCAGACCCAGGAGCGGGAGACGAACTCGGTCCAGCCCTCGCGCAGTTCCCGGAACGGGTTGGGCCGGGTGGTGCCGCGGTTGGCGACCGAAGGGACCCGTACCCGGGCGAAGGCCAGCCCGGCCAATGCGAAGGTCGCGGCGTCCGCCAGCAGACCCCAGCCCGGTCCCACGCCGGCCACCAGGATGCCGCCGAGCGAGGCACCGCCGATCATGGCCGCGTTTACGCCGAGCCGGTTGAGGGCGTTGGCCGATTGCAGCAGTTCGGCCGGCACGGTCTGCGGCACCAGCGCGGCGGCGGCCGGCCAGGCGAAGGCGGTCACCACGCCGTTGACGGCGCTGAGCGCGATCAGCGTCGGGATCGTCGCGGTGCCGGTGAGCACCAGGGCCGCGACCGCGCCCTGGGTGACCGCCGCGAGCGTGCAGGAGACCACCATCACGGCGTTGCGGGGCAGCCGGTCGGCCAGCACGCCGCCGAAGAGCAGGAACAGCACGTTGGTCAGCGACCGCGCGCCGACCACGAGGCCGAGGTCGCGCACCGACCCGGTGAGATCGAGTACGGCGAACGCGAGCGCGATCGGCGCGATCGAGTTGCCGAGCATGGTGGCGGCCCGACCGAGTGCCAGGTAGCGGAAGGGTTGGTGCCGCAGCGGCGCGAGGGCGCTGTCACCGGACCGCATCGGTGTCCTCCATCCGGAACAGGGCGACGGTCGCGCTCACCCGCTGGGTGCCGGGGGTGTGCGCCGGACGGGCGGCCCGGTGCAGCCGGGCCGACGCCTCGGCGACCGCGTTCCGGATCTCGTCCCAGGTTTCGGGGTCGACCCAGAACTCGGCATCGGTGAGAAAGTTGCCGGGGCCGGGCTGTAGCTCGGCGGAGCGGCGTCGCAGTTCGGCGGCGAGTGCGGCGTAGACCAGCCGGTGTTCCGGGGTCGGCTCGCTTCCCGCCGCTGCCGGGGGTCGGCTCGGATTGCGCGCCGGGTCGTACCGGTAGCGCTTGGCGACCCCGCCCCGGATCCGCTCCTCGCCGGCCGCCTCGATCAGACCGGCTGCCAGCAGGTGCCGCAGGTGGTAGCTGGCGTTGGCGTGGGTGAGGTCGAGTTCGCGGGCGATCTCGGCGGCGGTCATCGCCGTCGCGGTCAGCAGCGACAGGATCCGCATCCGGACGGGATGGGCCAGGCCCCGCAGCCGCGCCCGCTGGTCCGGCGCTTCGTCGGCGTCCGGCTGCGGGTCCGGACCATCAACTCCCAAGGACATGTTGGGGAGTCTAGGAGACGGAACGCCAACTATCAAACACTTATTTGGGAGTGGGCGTCAGGCCGCTCAGCGTTCCAGGATCGCCACCACGCCCTGGCCGCCGGCCGCGCAGATCGAGATCAGGCCGCGTCCCGAGCCCCGCTGGGCGAGCAGCTTGGCCAGGGTGGCGACGATCCGGCCACCGGTCGCCGCGAACGGGTGCCCGGCGGCCAGGGACGAGCCGTTGACGTTCAGCTTGGCCGGGTCGATCGGACCCAGCGGGGCGTCCAGGCCGAGCTTGTCCTTGCAGAACTCCGGTGACTCCCACGCGGCGAGGGTCGCCAGCACCTGCGAGGCGAACGCCTCGTGGATCTCGTAGTAGTCGAAGTCCGCCAGGCTCAGCTTCGCCCTGGCGAGCAGCCGGGGTACGGCGTACGCGGGAGCCATCAGCAGCCCCTCGTCGCCGTGCACGAAGTCGACGGCGGCGGTCTCGGACGGGCCGAACCAGGCCAGCACCGGCAGGTTGTGCGCCTTCGCCCACTCCGGTGAGGCGAGCAGCACCGTCGACGCGCCGTCGGTCAGCGGCGAGGAGTTTCCGGCCGTCATGCTCGCCCGGTCGGCGTCCGGGCCCCGGGTGCCGAAGACCGGCCGGAGCGCGCCGAGTTTCTCCACGCTGGTGTCCGGGCGGAGGTTCTGGTCCCGGGTCAGCCCCAGGTACGGCGTGACAAGGTCGTCGAAGAACCCGCGCTCGTACGCGGCGGCGAGCCGCTGGTGCGACCGTACCGCCAGTTCGTCCTGGTCCTGGCGAGCGACGTTCCAGCGCCGGGCGGTGACGGCGGCATGGTCCCCCATCGACAGCCCGGTACGCGGCTCGGCGTTACGCGGGACCTCCGGCCGGAACGGCTGGGCCGGGCGCAGTCGGGTGGCGGCCCGCAGGCGCCCGCCGAGGCTCCGAGCGGCGTTGATCTCCAGCAGGGTGCGCCGCATGTCCTCGTTGACCGCCAGCGGCGCGTCCGAGGTGGTGTCCACGCCTCCGGCGATGCCGACGTCGATCTGCCCGAGGGCGATCTTGTTGGCGACCAGGATCGCCGCCTCCAGGCCGGTGCCGCAGGCCTGCTGGAGGTCGTACGCCGGGGTGCGCGGGTCGAGGCGGGAGCCGAGTACGACCTCGCGGGTCAGGTTGAAGTCCCGCGAGTGCTTCAGCACCGCTCCGGCGGCCACCTCACCGAGCCGCTCGCCGGCCAACCCGAACCGGGCGATCAGCCCGTCCAGGGCGGCGGTCAGCATGTCCTGGTTGGACGCCTTGGCGTACCGGCCGTTCGAGCGGGCGAACGGAATCCGGTTGCCTCCGACGACCGCGACACGACGTACGGTTTCCATGGTGACGCCTCCGGAACGCAGGGTTGTCACAACCTTACTCGCGAGTAGGCTACGCCCATGAGTGACAGGTACGCGAGCTTCGCCCACACCGGAGCCGGTCGGGCGCTGGTCAGGCGCCTCGGCCTGCCCGACCCGCCCCGCCTGCGCCGGTACCGTCCCGGTGACCCGCTGATCCACGGCCCGGTCCGGCTGGACGCCGCCCCCGGTGGCCGGCTGCGCGAACCCCTGGCGACACTGCTCGCCACGGCCGGGATCGAACTGTCCACCGAAGCCCAGATGACCAGCGGAGCCCCGGTGCCCGGCGGAGCCCCGATGTCCGGCGGTGCCGAGCTGACCGGCGGTGCCGACGTCGCCACCGGCCTCGGGGTGTCCGCGCACGGCGAGGCGACCGGTGCCCGGCCGGCTCCGCACGGTGCCCTGCTCTACGACGCCACCGGGATCACCGAGTCGACCGGGCTGCGCGCCCTCTTCGACTTCTTCCATCCGCTGGCCCGGGCGCTGCACCCGTCCGGCCGGGTGATCGTGTTCGGCACCCCGCCGGAGTCCTGCGCCAGCCATCGGGAGGCCACCGCGCAGCGCGCGTTGGAGGGTCTGATCCGCAGCATCGGCAAGGAGTTCGGCCGGGGCACCACCGCCCAGCTCGTCTACGTCGCCCCCAGTGCCGAACGGGCCGTCGAGTCGACGCTGCGTTTCCTCCTCTCCGGCCGCTCGGCGTACGTCTCCGGGCAGGTCGTCCGGATCACCCCGGCCGACGTACCCGAGGTCGACTGGGCGCGCCCGCTGGATGGCCGGATCGCCCTGGTCACCGGGGCGGCCCGGGGCATCGGCGCGCAGGTCGCCGAGGTGCTGGCCGCCGACGGTGCCCAGGTCGTGGCGCTCGACGTACCGGCCGCCGGGGACGCGCTCGCCGAGGTCGCCAACGGCGTCGGCGGTACGGCGGTACAGCTCGACCTGACCGCCCAGGACGCACCCGTACGGCTGGCCGAGCACCTGGCCGACCGGCACGATCGGGTGGACATCGTCGTGCACAACGCCGGAATCACCCGGGACAAGACCCTCGGCCGGATGAACCCGGACTGGTGGGACCAGGTCCTGGAGGTCAACCTGTCCAGCCAGGAGCGGATCAACGAGGTACTGCTGGACCGGGGGTTGATCCCGCACGGCGGCCGGCTGATCGGGGTCTCCTCGATCGCCGGGATCGCCGGCAACCGGGGACAGACCAACTACGCCACCTCGAAGGCCGGGGTGATCGGACTGGTGCACTCGATGGCACCACTGCTCGCCCAGCGGGGAATCACGATCAACGCCGTCGCCCCGGGCTTCATCGAGACCCGACTGACGGCCAGGATCCCGCTGGTGCTCCGCGAGGTCGGTCGGCGGATGAACAGCCTGGCCCAGGGTGGCCTGCCGGTCGACGTGGCGCAGACCATCGCCTGGTTCGCCTCGCCGGGATCCGCCGGGATCACCGGCAACGTGGTCCGGGTCTGCGGCCAGAACGTGCTCGGGGCCTGACAACCGACCGGAGGCCGCGTAATGACCGATCGAGTGGAGGCCTGATGACCGACGCCGAGATCGAGCTGTCGAGGATTCCGGCCGCCGGGCCGCTCTACCGCCGGGCGGCCATCGGGCTCGCCCCGGGCTTCGGACCGGCCCGGCGGGGCGACCGGCTGCCCGACCAGGAGCTGGTGGTCCGGGGGGTCACCGTCGACCGCGACCACCTGACCGGGTACGACCAGGTGTGCGGGTTCCGGCTCGCCGACGCGCTGCCGCCGACGTACCCGCACGTGCTGGCCTTTCCCCTGGCGTTGCGCCTGATGAGCGCGCCGGAGTTCCCGCTGCCGCTGGTCGGTCTGGTGCACGTGGCGAACCGGATCACCGTGCACCGCCGGATCGACGCGGCCGAGCCGCTGGACCTGTCGGTACGCGCCGTCGACCTGCGTCCGCACGACCGGGGGCGGCAGTTCGACGTACTGTGCACCGCCTCGGTCGGCACCGAGGTGGTCTGGCGCGGCGTGTCGACGTACCTGCGGCGGGAGCGCGGCGGGACGGAGAGCGCCCGGCCGGAGCACGGTGCGGCGGCGGATGGCCGGCGCGAGGCCGGGGAGCAGCGGACGCCGCCGGTCCCGAGCGCGCTGTGGCGGGTGCCGTCCCGGGTGGGCCGGGACTACGCCCGGGTGTCCGGGGACCGCAATCCGATCCACACCTCGCGGATCGCCGCCCGGCTGTTCGGCTTCCCGGGGCCGATCGCGCACGGCATGTGGAGCAAGGCCCGCTGCCTGGCCGCGCTGGAGGGCCGACTACCGGACGCGTACGAGGTGGAGGTGGCGTTCAAGCTGCCGCTGCCACTGCCCGGCACGGTCGCGTTCCACGCCGCCCCGGCCTGGACCTTCGCCCTGCACGACCCCGGGCGCGGCCGGCCCTACCTGGTCGGCGGGGTGGCGTCGATCTAGGGCTAAGCCGACAGCCCGGACCAAACATCGAAATTTACCGTTGACAGGGGCGAAGGCGCATCGATAGTCTTCGTTATGACCTGGAAAGCGCTTTCCAGGTCCCCCGTCCCGGTGCGCCGGACCCCCCGGCCGCACCCGTCCACCTACCGCTGGCGGCTTCCGCGTCCCACCCGCGACCCGGCTGCCGGGGTGGACCACTTCCACTCGGAGGTAGCTGTGACCAGCACCAGAACCACCAAGTCCGATCGCACCCGGCGGCTCACCCGGGTGCCGATGCTCGCCGCGGCCACCGCCGCCGTACTCGCGGCCACCTCGCTGGCCGCGATGCCAAGCGCGTCGGCCGCCTCGTTCAACATGCAGGGTTGGGCGACCCAGTGCGGCGGCACCAGCGGCGGCGGCAGCGCCTCCCCGGTGACCGTCACCAGCGGCAGCCAACTGGTCAGCGAAATGCAGGCCAGCGGCGCACGCGTGATCCGGTTCTCCGGCAGCCTGTCGATCAGCGGCATGCAGAAGGTCGCCGCCAACAAGACCATCATCGGTGTGGGCAGCGGCGCGGCCATCACCGGCGGCGGGCTCAACGTCGCCAGCGTCAGCAACGTCATCATCCGGAACATCAACTTCCGGAACTGGAGCGACGACGCGATCAACGTGCAGTACTCGACCCGGGTCTGGATCGACCACAACAGCTTCACCAACGGCAACGACGGCGCGGTTGACATCAAGCGGGCCTCGGACTGCGCCACCGTCTCCTGGAACCGGGTCTTCGGCCACGACAAGTCGTTCCTGCTCGGTCACTCCGACGACAACGGTGGCGAGGACCGCGGCAAGCTGCGCGTGACGTACCACCACAACTGGTTCGACGGTTCCGAGCAGCGGCACCCCCGGGTCCGGTTCGGTAACCCGGTGCACGTCTTCAACAACTACTACAACAGCGTTGGTGGCTACGGCGTCGCCTCCACCGAGGGCGCCGGTGTGCTCGTCGAGGGCAACTACTTCGAGAACACCGACGACCCGTACCACCTGGGCGAGGCCGACTCCGGCCCCGGCACCCTGGTCGCCCGGAACAACCACTTCGTGAGCTCCGGTAGCGGCCAGACCGGCGGCAGCGTCGCGGGCCTGCCGTACAGCGTCAGCGTCGACCCCGCCGCCAACGTGAAGTCGATCGTCACCGGCGGTGCCGGCACCGGTCGGATCTGATCGTGGGTGCGGGCGTCGGCCGACTCGGCGCACAGCACACCTGATCCGCCTCACCCGGCGGTCGACGCCAGCGGGTGCTCCGGTCCAACGGACCGGGGCACCCGCTCCACCTTGCCCGACAGGGCGTACCCGGCGAGACCGAGACGGAGCAGCGCGAGGGTGCCGGCCAGCACCGCGACCACGATGATCATGTGCCCGATGTCCGGCGCGAAGAGCAGCACCTGCGCCAGACCGGCACCGTCCCAGAACGTCGGGACCCCGTACAGCACCCCGGCCGCCAGCCCGACGCAGCCGAGCACCCAGCCCAGGGTGCCGACGACGATCCGGCGGCGCGACGGCGGAGCCCCCACCGGACGTCGGCGCCGGCGGATCGCCCGCACCGACATCCAGACCAGCAGCACGAGCAGCACCCCGGCGACCGCGAGCAGGCCGGCCAGCGCCCAGCCGAAGACCGGATCGGCGGAACCCGCCTCGACGGCGCCACCCCGGACGATCCGGGCGACGTTGAACGCCGCCGAGGCCAACGGCCAGTCCATCGCCAGACTGTAGATGTTGGACAGGACGATCACGGCCAGGTCCGACCCGGGTACGAGCACCACGTTGCAGAAGAAGTTGGCGGTCGCCCCGGCATGCCAGACGATCCGGTCACCGGTCCCGTCGAGAGTGCTCTCCCGCCAGCCCATCCCGTACCGGCCACCGCCCTCGGTCGCGACCACACCGGCGTGCAGTTGGGCGACGCCCTGGCCGGAGAGGAGCGCGGCGTCGGCGTACCGGCCGTCGTTCAGTTGGGCGATGGCGTAGTGCGTCATGTCCGTCAGGCTCGCCCCGAGGAAGCCGTACGACACTCCGGAGGTGTCGAAGGGCGGGTCGAAGCGTTGCGGACGGCCGAAGTAGTAGCGGTGGCCGGCGGGTATCCCACCGATGGCCCGTGCCTCGACGTCGGTGGCGGCGGAGCGGGTCATACCGAGCGGATCCAGCACGGACCGACGCAGGTACCCGCCGTAGGTCTCCCCGGTCACCGTCTCGACGAGTACCCCGAGGATCATGTAGTTGGCGTCGCTGTACTGGTACTCCCCGCCGGGAGACACCGTCGGCGAGACCGTGGCCAGGTCCCGCACCGACCGGGCCAGGGCGCCGGGCGTGTTGTCGTACCGGTCGGTCAGGCCCATCGCCACGACCTGCGGCAGCCCGGTGGTGTGGGTCAGCAGCTCCCGTACGGTGATCCGGGCCGCGACCGACTCGTCGGCGAGCCGGAGCCACGGCACGTACCGGCGGACCGGGATGTCGAGCCCGATCCGACCGGCCTCGACGAGTTGCATCACCGCCAGGGCGGTGAACGACTTGGTCACCGAGCCCAGCACGAACGGCGTCTGCGCGGTCACCGGCGCACCGTCGCCGTCGACTCCCCACGCGCCCTGGCCGACGACCTGGTCACCCCGGACCACCGCGTACGCCAGACCCGGTGTCCGGGTGTCGGTCATGTGCTGCCGCAGGTACGCCTCGACCCGGGTGAAGTCGTCGCCGGCCGGCTCGCCCGAGGCGGGCCCGGCCGGGGTGGCCACGGCGATGGGCAGCGCCGCGACCATCGCCGCAACCGCCAGTACCACACGCCGGATGTCGATCCTCATCGCAATCCTCCGCTAGGGGTCCCCCGCCCGGTCCCTCGGACGGTCGAGCCGATCCGGCTCGGGTCGGGTCGGGTCAGCCGATCTGGCTCGGCTCTGGTCGGGTAGTCAGCCGATCTGGCTCAACAACCGCTCCAGTTCGGCCAGGCGCTGCCGGACCTCGACGAGTTCGTCACGGGTGGCCCGCAGTTCCGAGCGCATGCCCTGAAGTTCCACCGTGGTGGCCGACACGGCCTCCGCGGTCCGCTCCTCGGCGTCGGCGGTGCGCTCGGCCAACGCGCGGTACTGCTCCGCGTCGGCCGATGTCTGTCGGGCCCGGTAGATACCCAGGGCCACGTAGCCGACGATGGCGGCGAGCACGATCACCAACCCCGCCGAGGCGATCATCGTCGTCTGTGCGATGTCCAGGTCGGCGGCCAATACTCTGCTCACTGGCGTCTGTCCTCTCCCGAGCTGCCCGTTCCCGGGTCGTCCGCGCCCGGTCCGTCTGTTGCTGGTCGCTCTGTTCCTGTTCCTGTTCCGGCTGTTGCTGGTCCGTGCGTTACTGGTCCGCCGGCCGGCGGGTCCTGAGCCTCCGGTGAACGCACCGCCTCGGTGATCACCTCCGGGGTGAGCCCCACCGCGAACGGCACGACCTCGAAGTACTTCACCGAACTGCCGTCCCGGGCCGTTTCGAGGGTTCCGACGACCAGACCGGCGGCCTCCAGCCGCTGTAGGTGCATGTAGAGCAGCGGCCGGTTCATCTCCAGCTGTCGAGCCAGCTGGCTGACGTAGGTGCGGCCCTCGGCGAGTGCGGCGATGATCCGCAGCCGGTGGGGACTCGCCAACGCGGTGAGCACCCGCAGCAGTTCCTCCACCGAGTGCGGAGCGTGGTCCATGCTTCCGGTTCCCTTCCCGGGTGTCAGAGAAGACTGACACCCCCTGTCAGATGACACTGACACCCTCAGCCGGCCGCGTCAAGTGGTGATTCGGGAAGCGGCGAGGAAGGGGAGGGAAGGGGAAGCAGCGAGGCAGATCGCCCGGCGGATCGGGCCAGTCGGCCCGGTGTGGATCAGCCCTGGCGGACCGACGTCGAGCCGGAGCCGGCGACCCGGGCCCGGTAGGCGGCTACGTTGGTCCGGTTGCCGCAGTACTCGTACGAGTGCCAGCGGCGGCTGCGGTTGCGCGTGGTGTCGTAGAACACCTCGCGGCACACGTCGTTGGCGCAGAGGCGCAATCGGGACCAGTCACCGGCGCCGACGAGCGCGGCAACGTCCTGGGTGATTCGGCCGACCACCGGATCTCCGGCGACCTGGCGCAACTCCACCTGTCCGGGCACGGAGAAATCCTGCTGGAACGTCACGGCCGAGACGCGTCCGGAGAATGCGGCCCAGCCGCCGGCAGCGTCGGCGGGATCGGCCGCGTCGACCAGGGCCAGAAGATCGGATCGGACGGCCCGGACCAGGTCGAGCCGCTGCGCCGAGGGGACGCCGTCCTCCTGCCCGAAGGGACGCAGGACCTGCGCCACCCGCTCGGGGTCGTCGAGCTTGTCCGGCATATTGGCGTAGGGACGCGAGTTCAACAGGTCCACGACCGCCACAGCAGCGGCCGGGACGGCCATCTCCCGATCGGTTCGAGTCGCGCCGGTCACCATCCGGCCATAGTACGTCGACATGGTCGTCTTGACTAAGCCCATTACCGACCTGGCACATGGCATGCTAGCGTCGTAATCGGCAAAACATTTTTGCCTATTACGTAATCAGAGCGGCGTACCGAACCGGTCAGCCCCGACACGAATGGTGAGAACCCCGAGATGACCGAGCTACGAGACTTCACCATCGCCGCGCACGGTGGCCTGGAGCGGTGGAACCAACTCACCTCCCTCCGGACGCACCTGACCGTCGGTGGCGGACTCTGGGCGATCAAGCGCCAGGACGGCGCGATGGCTGACATCAACGTCCGGGTCGACCTCCACCAGCAGTTCACCAGCCACTTCCCGTTCGGCGGGCCGGGGCTGCGCACCGCCTTCACCGCGGACCGGGTCGCGATCGAGACCGATGCGGGCGAAGTGGTCGAGGAGCGCCAGGATCCCCGCGCCGCCTTCACCGGGCACAGCCTCGACACGCCGTGGGACCGGCTGCACCTGGCCTACTTCGGCGGATACGCCATGTGGACGTACCTGACCGAGCCGTTCTCGTTCGCGGACCCGGGGTTCCAGACGGAGGAGCTGACGCCCTGGCAGGAGGAGGGCGAGACCTGGCGCCGGTTGCGGGTGATCTTCCCCGAGCACATCGCGACGCACCGCCGGGAGAACGTCTACTACATCGACGCCGACGGGCTGATCCGGCGACATGACTACGTCGCCGAGGTCATCGGGTCCGACACCGGCCCGGCGGCGCACTACTCCTTCCAGCACCAGAAGTTCGACGGAATCATGGTGCCGACCAGGCGGCGGGTCTATCTGCTCGGCGAGGACGGCGCCGTGCTGAAGGACCTCATGACCGTCTCCATCGACCTCGACGACGTACGGTTCGAGTGAGCGACGTCGGGTTGCGGTGAGGCCGGTCAGTCGGCAGCGGGCGGTGGCCGCCACTGGTGCCCGGCGAGCATGCTGCCGGCGCCGGTCCAGCCGAAGTTCATCATCCGGGTGGCCATCCCGTCCGGGTCGGCGTCCGGGTGGTCCGCGAGCCAGTCGGCCAGCGACTCCGCGGCGCCGACCAGGGCGTACGCCATGACTTCGAGTTCAGCCGCGCGGACCTCGCGCCCCTGCGCGACCAGGCCCCGGTCGAGCATCCCGGCGACCACCTCGATGATCCGGCTGCGCATCGCGGCCAGATCGTCCGCGAACGGGCGCTCCCCGCGCGCCTGCCGGTAGAGCACCGCCCAGCCGTCCCGGTGCGCCCCGACGAACCGGAAGAACGCCCGCAGTCCCCGCCACAACTGCTCGTCGAACGGCAGGTCGGGTACGACCGCACCGACGATCGCCTCCATCAGCCGGGTTCCCTCCTGATGCAGGCAAGCTGTGAAAAGCTCCTCCTTGGAGCCCAGGTAGGCGTAGACCATGGGTTTGGAGATCCCGGCCTCGTCGGCGATCTCGTCCATGCTCGCCGCGTGGAAGCCGCGCCGGGAGAACACCTTGACGGCGGCGTCGAGCATCTGCTGCTCGCGTACGGCTCGGGGCAGCCGCTTGAAGGTGGGCGTGGACACCTTGCGACCTTACCTACTCGTACGTAAGGTTACGCATCAGTAACCATGACTCAGCCCGGAAGGTCCATTTCCATGACTGACTTCGATCCGGCGACCTTCACCTCGGTCGATCCCAAGCAGTTCGCCCAGCTCGTCAAGTCCACTCCGGACGACAAGCTGACCGAGGTGATGCAGAGCGACCTGCGCGACACCGTACTCAAGGCGGTGTTCGGTCGGATGCCGTCGCTGTTCCGGGCCGACCGGGCGGGCTCGACCAACACGGTCATCCACTGGACCATCACGGGCCGGCCGGACGGTGGCGCGGACACCTACGAGATCGTCATCGAGGACGCGACCTGCACGGTCTCGGAGACCCCGCAGCGGGACCCCAAGCTGACCCTCACGATGGGACCCGTCGAGTTCCTGAAGATCGTCTCTGGTGGCGCCAACCCGGTCATGATGTTCATGACCGGCAAGCTGAAGGCAAAGGGCGACCTCGGACTGGCGGCCAACATCGCCAACCTGTTCGACATCCCGAAGGCCTGACCGGGCGGTTCGGCAGGCAGCCCGACCGGCGACAGCCGACAGCAGGCCCGACTGGGCGGTGCGAAGAAGGCCTGGTCCGGCCGATCAGCTGAGGTGACCGATCCCGGCACCGGCCATGGCCGGGCCCCGGAATATGACGACGTGCGGAAAGGGGACGGCGTGACCGAGTTCTCGCTCGACCTGAACGAGGAGCAACGGGACCTGCGCGACTGGGTGCACGGCTTCGCCGCCGACGTCGTACGCCCGGCCGCCGCCGAGTGGGACGCCCGCGAGGAGACCCCCTGGCCGGTGATCCAGGAGGCGGCGAAGGTCGGGCTGTACGGCTTCGAGTTCATCGCCACCTGCTGGGCCGACCCGAGCGGCCTCTCGCTGCCGATCGCCAGCGAGGAACTCTTCTGGGGCGACTCCGGCATCGGGCTGTCGATCTTCGGCACCACGCTCGCCGTGGCCGCCATCTACGGCACCGGCACCCCGGACCAGCTCGTCGAGTGGGTGCCGCAGTGCTACGGCAGCGTCGACGAACCGGCGGTCGGGGCGTTCTGCAGCACCGAGCCGGAGGCCGGTTCCGACGTCGCCGCCATGCGCACCCGGGCCCGGTACGACGAAGCCACCGACGAGTGGGTGCTCAACGGGCAGAAGGCGTACGCCACCAACGGCGGAATCGCCGCCGTGCACGTGGTGACCGCCTCAGTGGAGCCATCGCTCGGCTCTCGCGGGCAGGCCGCCTTCGTGGTGCCGCCCGGCACCCCGGGGCTGGCCGCGACGAAGAAGCTCAAGAAGCTGGGCCTGCGCGCCTCGCACACCGCCGACGTCTTCCTCGACGAGGTACGGGTCCCCGGCCGCTGCCTGCTGGGCGGACGCGAGGCACTGCTCGAACGGCTCGACCGGGCCCGCTCCGGCCAGCGTGGAAAGAGCCAGGCGGCGATGCGTACGTTCGAGTTGACCCGGCCCACCGTCGGGGCCCAGGCGATCGGGGTGGCCCGGGCGGCGTACGAGTACGCCCTGGCGTACGCCCAGGAGCGGGTCCAGTTCGGCCGGCCGATCATCGAGAACCAGGCGATCGCGTTCCAACTCGCGGACATGCGGATGGAGATCGACGCCGCCCGGCTGCTGGTCTGGCGGGCGGCCTGGATGGGCCGGAACAACCGCCCGTTCACCGCTGGCGAGGGATCTATGTCCAAGCTCAAGGCCGGCGAGGTGGCGGTGTCGGTGACCGAGAAGGCGGTGCAGATCCTCGGCGGTGCCGGCTTCCTGCGCGACCATCCGGTCGAACGCTGGTACCGGGACGCCAAGATCTACACGATCTTCGAGGGAACCTCCGAGATCCAGCGCCTGGTCATCGCCCGCGCCATCTCCGGCCGGCAGATCCGCTGACCCCGTTAGGAAGGGCCCCTTCCTATACAGAAAACGATAGTAGGGGGCCCTTCCTTGCACTTCGCCCTTCCTTTTCTTGTCGGCACGCTGACTCGGCGCGGGTTGCTCAAGCCCGGCTCGCCGAGGCGGGTGGCGGCTCAGCTCGGCGCGCTCCGGAACTGGGGGTTCAGCCTGGCCGGGGAGCTGCGTCAGGCGGCCGCCCGGGAACCGGACCGGATCGCGTTGATCGACGAGGAGCTCGGTGAGATCAGCTACCGGGACCTGTTGGACCGGGCCGAGCGGCTGGCGCGGTCACTGCGGGCCCGCTACGGCATCGGCGAGGGCGACCGGATCGGGGTGCTCTGCCGCAACCACCACGGGCTGGTCGAGACCGCGGTCGCCGGACCACTGCTCGGCGCCGACATCGTGCTGGTCAACACCGGGCTCTCCGGGGCACAGCTCGCGGACGTCGTACAGGAGCAGCGGATCCGGCTGCTGGTGTACGACGCCGAGTTCGTCGACCGGACGATCGGACTGCCGCCGGAGCTGGACCAGCTCGACGAGCGCGGATGCGCGGACCTGATCGCCGCCGCACCCCTCGGCGCACTGCGCCGACCCGGGCGGGACGGCCGGACCATCGTGCTCACCTCCGGTACCACCGGTACGCCGAAGGGAGCCCGACGGCCGACCCCGAACGGGCTCGGTCCGCTCGTCGCCATCATCGACCGGATTCCGCTGCACGCCGGAACCCGGATGATGATCGCGGCCCCGCTCTTCCACACCTGGGGGTACGCGGCGCTACAGATGGCCTTCGCGTTGCGGGGCACCGTCGTACTGCACCGAAGGTTCGAACCGGCCGCCGCCCTGGACGCGGTCGAGAGGCACCGGTGCACCGCGCTGTTCGCCGTACCGGTGATGGTGCAGCGGCTGCTGGAGGTGCCGCCGCCGGCCACCCGACCGCCGCTGGAGGTCGTCGCGGTGAGCGGTTCGGCCCTGCCCGGCGGTCTGGCGACCCGGTTCATGGACCGGTACGGCGACATCCTCTACAACCTGTACGGCTCCACCGAGGTCTCCTGGGCCGCCATCGCCACCCCTGCCGAGCTGCGCCAGGCACCCACCACGGCGGGCCGCCCGCCACACGGGACCCGACTGGCGATCGTCGACCGGAACGGCGACCCCACCCCGACCGGTCAGGTCGGCCGGATCCTCGTCGGCAACGAGTTGCTGTTCGAGGGGTACACATCGGACGCCGGGCGGCGGGACCCGGACGACGCATCGGACGCCGGGCATCGGGAGTCGGACGACACGTCGGACGCCGGGCATCGGGAGTCGGACGAGAGGCCGGTCGACGGGACCGGGACCGGGAGCCGGAGCAGAACCGGGAGCGGGAGCGGTGGCGGGGAACCGTTGGACACCGGTGACCTCGGCCACCTCGACGCCGACGGGCTGCTCTTCGTCGACGGGCGCGCCGACGACATGATCATTTCTGGCGGCGAGAACGTCCACCCGTCCGAGGTGGAGAACCTGCTGGCCGAACTCCCCCAGGTACGCGAGGTCGCGGTGATCGGCGTGCCGGACCGGACGTACGGGCAGCGGCTGGCGGCGTACCTGGTGCTGCTTCCCGGCGAGGTGCTCGATCCCGAGGCGGTACGGGAGTACGTCCGCCGCTACCGGGCCCGGTTCTCGGTCCCCCGGGACGTCATCTTCGTACCGGCCCTGCCGCGCAACGCCACCGGGAAGGTGCTGACCCGGGAACTCCGCCGGTACCACCGGGCCTGACCCGGGTTCGCCGTCGGCCGGAGTCCGCCGGCTCGGTTCAGTCGCCGACATGTTCAGTCGTCGGTCGGTTCAGCCGCCGACCTGTTCAGCCCTGGTCGGTTCGGTCGTCGGTCGGTTAGATCCGTTGCGGCGTGTCGAGCCGGTTGGACGCGGCGAGCGCCGCGATGTCGCGCCGGTACTGCGCACCGTCCAGGCCGATCCCGGCGACCAGCGCGTACGCGGCCTCCCGGGCCGTGCTCAGGTCCGCGCCGAGGCCCGTACCCGAGAGGACCCGGCCACCGGCGGAGACCAGCGCGTCGTCGGCGGCCCGGCGGGCCGTTCCGGCGTGGATGATCCCGGCACGTCCCGCGCCGGTGATCACGTCCCCGCTGCGGGCGGTCGCCGGATAGCCGGCCGACGCGACCACCACGGTGACCGCCGCGCCGGACCGCCAGCGCAGCGGCGGATGCCCGGCCAGCGTCCCGGTCGCGGCCGCGTGCAGCAGGCCGGCGAGCGGCGTCTCCAGCAGCGCGAGTACGACCTGCGTCTCCGGATCGCCGAACCGCGCGTTGAACTCGATCACGCGTGGGCCCTGCGGGGTGATGGCGAGACCGACGTAGAGCAGCCCGCTGAACGGGGCACCACGACCACGCAGTTCCGCGAGAGTGGGATGCACCACCGTCGCCATGACCTCGTCGACGGTGCCCTCGGGCAGCCACGGCAGCGGCGCGTACGCCCCCATGCCGCCGGTGTTCGGGCCGGTGTCGCCGTCGCCGATCCGCTTGAAGTCCTGGGCCGGCAACAGCGGTAGTGCGGTCTCGCCGTCGGTGACCACGAAGAGCGAGACCTCGGGTCCGGCCAGGTACTCCTCGACGACGACCCGGTCGCACGACGCGGCGTGGTCGAGTGCGGCCGACCGGTCGTCGGTGACCACCACACCCTTGCCGGCGGCGAGCCCGTCGTCCTTGACCACGTACGGGGCACCGAACTCGTCGAGCGCCTGCGCCACCAGGGCGGCCCCCACCCCGCTGCCGGGATTGACCACCGCTCGGGCCCGGGCGGTCGGTACGCCGGCCGCGTTCATCACGTCCTTGGCGAACGCCTTCGAGCCCTCGATCCGGGCCGCCGCCCCGGACGGGCCGAAGCAGGCGATCCCCTTGGCCCGTACCGCGTCGGCAACCCCGGCGACCAGTGGTGCCTCCGGACCGACGACGACCAGGTCGGCCTGGACCTCCACGGCAAGCGCCGCGACCGCCGCCGGATCGGTGATCTCCACCGGACGTAGCTCGGCGACCGCCGCGATGCCCGGATTTCCCGGTGCGGCGATCAGGTGGTCGACGGCCGGATCGGCGGCCAGCCCGAGCGCGAGCGCATGCTCCCGCCCGCCGCCACCGAGAATCAGTACGCGCACAGCGACCGATCCTACGGGTCGACCGATCCGCGACCCGACCGGCAGGCCGACCCACGACCCGACCGGCAGGCCGACCCACGACCCCACCCGCCTGTCGACTGGCGCGCCCGCCCGCGACCCGACCGGCTGGCCGGCTCGCGGGCGGTGGAACTCCGGCCGTGGCGGCTCGGGTCCTACGGCCGGGCGGGGATCAGTTCGTGCCGGACGATGTTCTCTTCACGACCTGGCCCGACACCGACCACGCTGATCCGGCACCGGCACAGCTCCTCGAGCCGGGCGAGATAGCGACGGGCGTTCTCCGGCAGTTCCGCCTCGGAGCGCGCCTTGGAGATGTCCTCCTCCCAGCCGTCGAGCTCCTCGTAGATCGGCACCGCGTGGTGGATCGCGGTCTGCGTCATCGGCATGTCGTCGAACCGCTCGCCGTCGATCTCGTAGCCGACGCAGATCCGCACCTTGTCCAGGCCGGAGAGCACGTCGAGCTTCGTGACCACCAGGTCGGTGATGCCGTTGAGCCGGACGGCGTACCGGCCGATCACCGCGTCGAACCAGCCGCACCGGCGTTCCCGGCCGGTGGTGGTGCCGTACTCGGCGCCGATCTTGCGCAGGTGGGCGCCGTTGTCGTCGAACAGCTCGGTGGGGAACGGACCCGACCCGACCCGGGTGGTGTACGCCTTCGTCACGCCGATCACCTGGGTGATCGACATCGGCGGGATGCCGGCCCCGACGCAGGCACCCCCGACGGTCGGGTTGGAGGAGGTGACGAACGGGTACGTGCCGTGGTCCATGTCCAGCATGGTCGCCTGGGCGCCCTCCAGCAGCACCGTCTCGCCACGGTCGAGCGCGTCCCAGAGCACCACCCGGGTCTCCGCGATGTACGGCCGCAGCCGCTCCGCGTAGCCGAGGTACTCCTCGGTCACCGCGTCGACGTCCAGCGCCTTGCGGTTGTAGACCTTGAACAGCATCTGGTTCTTCTCGCGGAGCGCCAGTTCGAGCTTCTTGCGCAGGATGCCCGGGTCGAGCAGGTCCTGTACCCGGATGCCCATCCGGGCGACCTTGTCGCCGTACGCCGGGCCGATGCCCCGGCCGGTGGTGCCGATCCGGGACGAGCCGAGGTACCGCTCGACCACCCGGTCCAGGGCCCGGTGGTGCGGCATGATCAGGTGTGCGTCGCCGGAGATCCGCAGCCGGGAGACGTCGACGCCCCGTTCGGCCAGGCCGTCGATTTCCGAGATCAGCACCTTGGGGTCGACCACCACCCCGTTGCCGATCACGATCACCGCGGTCGGGGACAGCGCCCCCGACGGCATCAGGTGCAGCGCGTATTTCTGCCCGTCCGGGGTGACCACCGTGTGCCCGGCGTTGTTGCCACCCGAGTACCGGACGACGTAGTCGACCCGGTCACCCAGCAGGTCGGTAACCTTGCCTTTGCCCTCGTCGCCCCACTGCGCCCCGATGAGCACGATCGCCGGCATCTTTAAACCCGCCTCCAGGGGGCTCGGGTGCCAGGTGGCGACCGCGTGGCGAGCCCGAGGTGTCAGGCTAACAAAAAGTGACGACCCGGCCAGCAGAGGCCGGGCTGGCGGCAGGAGGCGACTCCCGGTGTACGACGTGGTACTGCTCACCCTCGACTCGGGTGAGGACGGCGCGGCGGGCTGTGGCTCGGGCGGCGACTGCTGCTCCGCCGGCCCGGCCGGCAGTCGGGCCGACTGTGCGGACACTCCACGCGTACCCGTGTTGGCCTGTGCGGATGCCCTGACGGCCCGGGGCGCCCGGGTCGAGTCGGTGACCGCCCGCTCGGACGCGGAGATCGACGCGGTACTGGCCCGGCTGGACGGCCCGCCCCGGCCGGACGGGCTCGACTGGCCCGATCCGGATGGTAAGACGCGACTCGTGATCGCTACCGCGAGTGACAGTCAGTTGCGCGCAGTAATGCGTCGGATGGTCCGCCGCTACGCCCCGCCGCCCAGCCGTCGCCCGAGCGACCTCGCCGGCAACCGCACGGTTCCCGACCTGCCGCCGGTCGGCCTGTTGCCGCTCGACCCGGCCCGGTCGGGTACGACGGCCGCGGAGACGTTCCGCGACCTGGTCGGCCAGCTCCGGCTTCCCCGCGACCCGGCCGGAGTCGCGGCGGCGGTGCTGGACGGCCGGGTACGCCGCCTCGACCTGCTCCGCAACGACGGCGGTTCGGTCACTCTGGACGGCGCACTGCTCGGCGCCGCCAACGACGACGGCCAGCCGCTGGCCTGGCGCGGACGGGTCGAGGTCGACGACGCCGTGCTGTCGGCTGGCGACGATCCGCTGTTCGCCTGCGCGATCGGCAACGCGGGCGGCTATGCCGAGTTGGCCGGGTTGGCACTGCTCTCGACGGCGGACCCGACCGACGGCGTGGTCGAGGTCGCGGTGGCCGTACCGGTCGTGGCCCGGTCCCGCTGGGGCCGCCAGCGGGTACGCCTGGAGGTGCGCCGGGCCCGGGGCCGCGCGGTTGCGGTCACCCCTCGGGATCCGGAGGTTCCGTTCCTCGACGACGGGGTTTCCGGGACGTTGAGCCGGAAGCGGTCGTGGTGGGTCGAGCCGGGGGCGTGGGCAGTGTACGACCACTGATCTCTTGTGGAAGGCTGTAGGTGGGGACCTTCGTGCCCGGCCCAAGGCCGATCGGCGGGCATATCCTCGGGTAGTGGAGGGGAGGTAGGTAGGCCGTGGTGGACAATCATGGAAACCGGGTGTACGTGCCCGGTCAGGTTCCGGCGGCGCCGCGTGCGGAAGAGCCGCTGTGGCCACCGGACGAGATCGTCGCCGAGCCTCGCGAGGACTCCGGACCGATCTCCGGTTGGGCGCCGCCCCCGCCACCGCTGCCCGATGCCACCCCGCCGCCGCCCGATCCACTGGCGGGAGTTCCGCAGCCGGTCGCGCATCCGCCGTTCCATCCGAGTACGCCGCCCGCGATCCCGGCACCGCCCGGACCCGTGCCGCCGGTGCAGGCCATCCCGCCCGCCTTCGGCCCGCCGCCCGGTCCCGCCGCTCCGCACCTCCCCGCCGTCGGCCAGCCGGTACCCATTCCACCGGTGACCGCCGTTCCGCTCGTGCCGCCACCGACTCCGCCCGTTCCGGCGCCACACTCCGGTGTGCCGAACTCGGCCGCACCTGTCAGCTCGCCCCGGGCCTGGCCCACCACCGGTGGGAGCTCCAGCCGGGGCCGCGCGACGGTGAACACCGGCGACACCCGCCGTGCCGACACGACCGGGCGTCCGGAGAACACCGGGGCGCCGGACCGGCCGGCGAACGGCACCGAGCAGCGCCCCGGACCGGTCGAACCGCGACCTTCCGGAAAGGCGTCGGTCGAACCGCGCCCGTCCGGGAAGGCCTCCGTCAGCCCGGCCGCCGGCAAGGCGTCCGTCGAGCCACGGCCCTCCGGAAAGGCGTCCGTCAGCCCGAACGCCGGCAAGGCCTCGGTCAGCCCGACCATCGGCGGGACGTCCGCGAACCCGACCCCGAATCCCGCGAACCCCGCCACGGGTTCCGGCAACCCGGCCACTGGTTCCAGCAGTCCGGCCACGGGTTCCGGCAACCTGGCGACGGGTTCCGGCAACCCGGCCACGGGTTCCGGCACTCCGGTCACGGGCGAGGCGGTCGCCGGTCAGGTCATCGGTGAGGCGTCTCCGAACCCGGTCACCGGCGCGGCGTCCGCCAACCCGGCCACCGGCGAGGCGGCGGCCAGCCCGAACACCGGGGCGGCGGCGACCAGCCCGAGCATCATCGGAGCCGCGGCCGGCCCGAACGCCGACGGGGCGCCGGTCGCCGATCCCGCCCGCAGCACCGGACGGGCCGATGCCGCAGTGGAGCAGCGCGAGTCCCCGCCCGACGGCGGTGCGGCCGAGACCGGCGCGGCCCCGGCCGAGGACGCCGTCCAGGCCGGTCGACCGGCCGAGCCGGCGCGAGGTCGGGCGACGCTGCCGGCCAGCAGCCGCAGCCAGCCGGACGTCGGCTCGACGCCCCGGCCCGCCGCCGAGTCCCCGTGGGCGCAACCGCCGCAGCGGCCGGTCACTCCGCAGCCGACCACCGGTGCGGAGCCGCCGCCGACGGGATCGGCCCCGCCGGTCGTCGGCCCGTACCCGCCCACGCTCGCCCCGAACCCGTACTCGGCTGCGGCGCGGCCGGTGTCGGCGTACCCGCCGGTGCCGGGGCCACCGGTCCATCCGCCGGCCCCGCCCCAGCAGATCCCGCCGCCCCCGGTCGGGTATCCACCGCCGACGGGGACCAACTATCCGGCCACCTCCGGCTACCCGGCTTCGCAGGGATATCCGGCCTATCCGCCGCCGCCGGTACCCGGCCCGCCGCCGACCGGACACCAGTCCGGCTGGGCACCGCAACCGCCGCCCGGCCACGAGCCCCCGCCCGTTCCGCCGCACCCCGGAGTCAGCGAGGTGCCGCAGCAGCCGTACCCGGAGGCTCCCGGCGTGCAGCGGGTGCCGAACCAGGCGTCCCAGAGCTACCCGGACCCGCTCTGGACGCCGGACTCGGGGACACCCACGGCGGAGGACTTCGCCCGCCGCCGGGCGGTCCGGCCGGCCGACCCCGTCGCGCAGATGGGCGTACGGGCCGCGGTCAACAAGACCACGCTCGGGCTGGTCCGGCTCGCGCCCGGTCGGCAGGAGCAGGAGTTCAAGCAGGACATCGAGATGATCCGCCGGAACTTCGGCGGGCTGCGTCAGGTGACGGTGGTCAACCCGAAGGGCGGCGCCGGAAAGACGGTGGCGATCCTGCTGCTGGCGATGACCTTCGGGCAGAAGCGCGGCGGCTACGTGCTCGCCTGGGACAACAACGAGACCCAGGGCACCCTCGGCATGCGGGCCCAGCAGGACTTCCACTCCCGGACCGTCCGGGACATGCTGCGGGACCTCTACCAGTTCCGGGGCGCGCAGGGCCGGGTCGGCGACCTGTCGCAGTACGTGCGTTCGCAGAGCGAGGGCATGTTCGACGTACTCGCCTCCGACGAGTCGGCCACCGGCGGCGAGATGCTGACCGCCGCCGCGTTCGCGGAGATCCGTGAGGTGGTCAGCCGGTTCTACAAGCTGATCTTCGTGGACACCGGCAACAACGTCCGGGCCCAGAACTGGCAGGCGGCGATCGACGCCACCGACCAGCTCGTGGTGACCATGTCCGCCCGTAACGACTCGGCCGAGACCGCCGCCCGGATGCTGGACCACCTGGAGCAGAGTGGCCGACAGCGGCTGGTCCGGCAGGCGGTGACGGTGGTCTCCATGCCACCCTCCCGCAAGGAGATCGACCTGCCGGCGATCGAGCGGCACTTCGCGGCCCGGACCCGGTCGGTGCTGCTGGCCCCGTACGAGCGCCTGATCGACACCGGCGAGCCGATCCGGTACGCCGGGCTCTCGTCCGCGACCCGGGACGCCTGGTTGAAGATCGCCGCCTCGGTGGCCGAGGGGCTGTAGGAGGAATCCCGAGTCAGAACGAGCGGGTGAACTCCAGCCGGTCCGCGAAGTTGTCGTAGCCGGCGCGCTGGAAGCCCTTGTACATCGCGACGTTCTGGACGTCGCAGTCGCCACGGATCTCGGTGGCACCGTTCTCGACCAGGATGCTGGTCCCGCGTGCCACGACCGAGCGGCTGTAGCCCCTGCCCCGGTGCGCGGGGGCGACGCCGACGAAGCCGATCACCGGAAAGGCGGGGCTGCGGGCCGGCAGGCTGACCACGGCCGGGCTCCCGTCGGCGGCGTACCCGATCTCCCACCACTGCGGTTCGTGGTCGAGTTCCGCCGACTCCTCGAACAGCAGCTCGGCCGCCCTGCGTACGCCGTGTCGCCGGACGTCCGCGCCGAGCCGGGCGTCGGCGGTGTCCGCCAGGAGGGCCGCCAGCAGGTCGACGAAGGGTTCGGGGCCCAGCTCGGCGAGGGACCGGAAGTGCAACCGTGGATCCGGCGCGGGCAGTTCGGCGCCGGCCAGCCAGCGGAAGCGCCGGCCGTCCCGGGCGACGGCGAACCCGGCCCGGCTCAGTAGGTCGATCCGGCGCTCGCGGTCGCGCTGGAACTGCGGCGCCTGGGCCGGCGAGTCGACGACGTGGCCCAGCCCGGTGGCCCCGTGCCTGCCCGCCACGACGGCCGCCTCGGTGAGCAGCGCGAGCCCGACGGCCGGCTCGGGGTCGGCCCAGGGAGCCTCCAGGAGTACGACGTCGGTGGGCACCTCACCGCCGGGCAGGGCCCAGAGCACCACGCTGCCGACCAGGTGGCCACCGCCCTCGGCCACCAGGCACCACTGCGGCCGGGTGCAGCCCTTGGCGAGCAGGTCGGTCAGGTACGCGCGGGTGGCGTCGTTCCGCTCGACGTCGTCGGGGTACTGGACGAGGGCCGGAATCTCCTCGGGATGGGCGGTTCGGATCATCGTCATCGGAACAGTCCTTCGCAGTTGAGATACCGCCTAAGCGTTTTCACTGGCATCGCGAGCAGTGGAGCACGGTACGGCGATACCGGTCAACTGGATATGCTGGTCTCTATGACCGAGGACGCCGACGCCCGACGCCCCGCACCGGGCCGGCTCCGCCTCGTACAGGACTTCTGCAACAGCGTGGACTTCGAGGGCGGCTGGGACGACCTCGCCGAGGTCGACAGCCTCGTGACCTGGCTGAACGCCAATGGTCATCCGGCGGACGTACCCGAAACGGGTCCCGCCGAGGTGCACCGCGCGCTGCGGTTCCGCGAGGCGCTCCGGGACCTGCTGAGCGTTCCGGCGATCCCCGGTCAGCCCGGCCCCGCAGCGGCGGACCCGAGTGGGGACCGTCGGGCCCGGGGCCGGAGCGTGCTCGCCGAAGCCGCCGCCGACCTGCCGCTCACCGTCGTGGTCGGCGAGACGATCACCCTCGCCCCGACCCGTGCCGGGCTGCCCGGGGCGCTCGCGGCGATCCTGGCGGCGCTGGCCCTCGGCGACGCCGACGGCACGCTTGGCCGGCTGAAGGTCTGCCAGGCCGACAGTTGCCGCTGGGTCTTCTACGACCAGTCGCGCAACGGATCCAGCCGCTGGTGCACGATGCGGCTGTGCGGGGCCCGGAACAAGAACCGCAGCTATCGGCGCCGCCTGCGCGAAGCCGCCCACTGACTTCCGCCCGGGTACACCGACCGGGTCGGCCAGCGGGTCGATCATCTCCCGTCGACCGCCCCGGTTAGTCTCGGCGGATGTCGCATCCGACACACCCCGTCGACGTCATGCTCCTGCTGGCCCACGGGGACCGGGTGCTGCTCGCGCTCCGGGACGGCACCGGCTACGCGGACGGCCAGTGGAATCTGCCCAGCGGCAAGCTCGAGGCCGGCGAGGACGCGCGGACCGCCGTGATCCGGGAGACCCGCGAGGAGATCGGGCTGGACCTGGACCCGGGGGAACTGCGGCTGGCCACCACGGTGCACCACCGCAACGCGGCCGGTCAGGGACGGATCGGCCTCGTCTTCGCCGCCACCTACGATCCGGACCGACACGGGACGCCGGTGAACGCCGAACCGCACAAATGCGCCGAGATCAGGTGGGTCCCGGCTCATCGGCTGCCCGGCAACACCTTCCCGTACACCAGCGCCGCAGTGGCCGCCCACCGTGCCGGCGATGTCTTCCGGCTCGATGGCTGGCCCTAGGCGCATCGCCCGCCGCACACCACCGCGCCCGGCGGGGTCGGCGCCGGGCGAGGCAGGTCAGAGAGGGTCAGGTGCCGGAGAGGGCGTCACCGGCCGCCGGGTCGCAGTCCCGGAGGAACTGGGCACACCGGGCCGCCTCGTCGGACTCACCGATCTCGCCGGCCGCCCGGGACAGCACGTGCAGGCAGCGCAGGAACCCCTGGTTGGGGCCGTGTGCCCAGGGCACCGGACCGTGTCCCTTCCAGCCGCTGCGGCGCAACTGGTCCAGACCCCGGTGGTAGCCGGTCCGGGCGTACGCGTAGGCGGCGACGACCTGGCCGGCGGCCATGGACCGGGCTGCCAGCACCGCCCAGGCCGCACTGAAGGTCGGATGCTGTGCGGCGACCGAGGCGTACGCCTCGTCGGTGTCGGCCTGCCGCGCGGCGGCGAGCGCTTCCTCGGCGTTGTCGTCCGCGGAAAGGAGCGTTGCCGGCGGTTCGGGCAAGAGGTTCTGCATCGGACCATTCAACCCGGCCCCGGCCGGCCCCGACCAGCGGGGTGTGTCACGCATGCTGGCTGAACGGTTGAGGGACCCGTCACGCGTGCGGCCGGTGCGGTTCAGCGCGGACTGGACTACAAATGAAGGTCCGGAGCCTCCCCAGGACCCGGTAACAGAGAGCCCGGCGACCCTGGTCGTCGGGCTCTCGCCGGTTTGCCGCCCGCCCCCACCCGACAGACGCGTGACAGAGCCCGGCGGCCGGGCGGTTGCCCGCCCCCGGCAAGATGGCAGGGTGCCCACCCCGCCCCCCGCTGACGTCCTCGAACCGCACGACGACACCGCCGACGAGATCGAGTCGCGTGCGGAACTCGACTCCCATCTCCGGGCCGGCAGCCTCGCCCGGCTGACCGTGCAGGGGCTGCGGCTGGATCTCGACCCGGTTCCGGACCTGGAGTCCGTCGACCTGACCGGCACCCTCTTCGTGGGCTGCCGGTTCGCGTCCCGGGAGATCGAGGCAGGTCTGGTACGCCGTGGCGCGCACGTCGTACCGGCGTTCACCGCGCTGCCGTACCCGACCCATCCGCCCCGGCTCTACACCCCGGACGACCTGGCCGCCGGCTTCGCGTCGGACGGGTTCGCCGGGATGTACGACGCCGTGGTCTACGACCACTTCCGGCTGCACGGCGGCGCGCTGCCGGAGGTACGCGAGGCGCTGGCCCAGCGGCTGCACGACCACGCCATCGACAACGCCCTGGCCGACGCCACCCGGTCCTGGCTGGCCCGGCACGGCCCCGGCTCGATGGTCGGGGTGATGGGTGGGCACGCCGTACCGCGTGGCACCGCCGCGTACCGGCTGGCCGCGACGCTGGGCTGGGAACTCGCCCGGGCCGGGCGGCTGGTGGTGACCGGTGGCGGGCCGGGGGTGATGGAGGCGGCGAATCTCGGCGCCTACCTGTCCGAGCGCTCGCCGGCCGACCTGAGCGCGGCAATCGACCTCCTCGCCACCGCTCCGGACTTCAGCGACCACGACCCGTACACGGCCGCCGCGCTCGGAGTCCGGGCCCGGTTCGAACCGGCGGTCCCGCACGCGCGGACCGGTGAGGGTGCGGTGGACGCCGACCCGCACGGCTGGGCCCGGCGTGGTGGCCTGGCCATCCCCACCTGGCTGTACGGGCACGAGCCGGCGAACCTGTTCGCGGGCCGGATCGCGAAGTACTTCTCCAACGCGATCCGCGAGGACACCATCCTGCGGCTGGCCCGGGGCGGGATCGTGTTCGCCGCCGGTCGGGCCGGCACCGTGCAGGAGGTGTTCCAGGCGGCGACCAAGACGTTCTACGGCACCGACGGCGCGAGCGGCCCGTACGTCTTCCTGGACAGCGTCTTCTGGACCCAGACCCTGCCGATCGAGGCGCTGCTGCATCCGTTGCTGGCCCTGTCGCCGGCCGGTGACCTGGCCCACCTCGTGCACATCACCGACGACGTGCACGAGGCGGTACGGCTGCTCACCACGGGCCCCTGACCCCGGCCCGGGTACGACGACGGCGGACGGCCACCCGGCCATCCGCCGTCAAAGGGCCCTACTTGGCCAGGGTCGTACCGGTGGAGCGGAGGTGCTCACACGCCTCGACGACCCGCTGGGACAGCCCGGCCTCGGCCGCCTTGCCCCACACCCGAGGGTCGTACATCTTCTTGTTGCCGACCTCGCCGTCGACCTTCAGCACGCCGTCGTAGTTCCGGAACATGTGGTCCGCGACCGGGCGGCTGAACGCGTACTGGGTGTCGGTGTCGATGTTCATCTTCACCACGCCGTAGTCCAGCGCCTCACGGATCTCCTCCAGCAGCGAGCCGGAGCCGCCGTGGAAGACCAGGCTGAGCGGCTTGTCCTTGCCGAACTTGGCGCCGACCGCCTGCTGGATCTCGTTGAGGATCTCCGGACGCAGCTTCACGTTGCCGGGCTTGTAGACGCCGTGCACGTTGCCGAAGGTCAGCGCCGCCATGTAGCGGCCCTTCTCGCCGAGGCCGAGCGCCTCGACCATGGCCAGGCCGTCCTCGACCGTGGTGTAGAGCTTGTCGTTGATCGCGTTCTCGACGCCGTCCTCCTCGCCGCCGACGACCCCGACCTCGATCTCCAGCACGATGTGCCCGGCCGCCGCGTCGTCGAGCAACTGCGAGGCGATCTCCAGGTTCTCCTTGACCGGTACGGCCGAGCCGTCCCACATGTGCGACTGGAACAGCGGCTCCTCGCCCCGGGCCACCCGGTCCTTGGAGATGGCCATCAGCGGGCGGACGAAGCCGTCCAACTTGTTCTTCGGGCAGTGGTCGGTGTGCAGCGCGACGTTGACGCCATAGTTCTTGGCGACCTCGCGGGCGTACGCCGCGAACGCGACCGCGCCGCTGACCATGTCCTTGACGCTGGGGCCGGAGAGGTACTCGGCACCACCGGTGGAGACCTGGATGATGCCGTCGCTCTCCGCGTCGGCGAAGCCGCGCAGGGCCGCGTTCAGGGTCTGCGAGGAGGTCACGTTGATCGCGGGGTACGCGAACCGGCCCGCCTTGGCGCGGTCGAGCATCTCGGCGTAGACCTCGGGGGAGGCGATGGGCATGTCAAATGCTCCTTACTAACCGCTCTCGGCCTCGACGGCCGCTGTCTGATGTAGTGCGCCGGACCGCGCTGTCCTCCGCCCGAAGTATCCCGCAGCCCGCTCGCGGCACCGCAACCCACCCGTCCCCAGGTTCAGCGCTCGGACCGGTCCGGTACGACGACGCCGATCAACCAGGTCACCACCGCCATCACGATGGCGCCCCAGAAGGCCGGCCAGAAGCCGTCGATCTCGAACGGCAGGTCGAACAGGTGCGCGATCCAGTCCGTGAGCAGGAAGAGCAGCGCGTTGACGACCAGGGCGAACAGCCCCAGGGTGAGGACGTAGAACGCGCAGCCGACGACCCGGATGATCGGCTTCACGACCGCGTTGACGACACCGAAGATCAACGCCACGACGAGCACCGTCAGCGCGTCGTCCAGGGCGGACCGGCCGGTCAGTTCAATGCCGGGCACCGCCAGACTGGTGATCCACAGCGCCACCGCGCCGATCAGCAGTCTGATCAGGAAACTCACCGCCCCATCCTGACATGGGGGTCAAACCCGGACGGGCGGTTTAGCCGGCTCGGGACCGGGCACCGTGCTCTCCGGTGCCGGCGGCGCGAACAGCCCGTACGGTGGGAAAAGCAGCACGGACCGGCAGGAGCGGTGGGAAGAGCAGCACGGACCGGCAGGAGACATCATGGGACAGCCCGACGAGGACTTCGCTCCCGGCGATCACCTCACCCCGGACGAGCGCGACCCGGAGGCGCCGCCCGCGGACGCCGTGGAACAGGCGACCGTCGCGGACCCGACGACCGAGGAACAGTCGGACGTCCAGCGCGGCCCGGAGGTCAACGAGGCCGACGCGATCGAGCAGGCCCAGGTGGTCGGCCCCGAGGACGACTACCGCTGACCCACCCGCGTCGACCCGGCCACCGCCGACACCGGCACCCGGTCCGCTCCGGACGTCTGGTCCGGCGGGCCTGCGGGATCGGGCAGCAGGCGGCGGTAGACGGCGTCGAGGATCTCGGCCTGAGCCGCCCAGGTCCAGCCGGCGAGTAGTCCCGGCCGGTCGTAGGCGGCCCGGTACCGCTCCCGGTCGGCCAGTACGGTCCGGACCGCGCGTACGTAGTCGGCGACGTCCTCGGCCCGGAACACCTCCCCCTGGCCGGTCGACCGCACCGTCTCCGCCATGGTCCGTACGTCGCTGACCACCACCGGCAGGCGGGCGTGGGCGTACTCGAAGAACTTCGTGATCAGGGCGATCTCGTGGTTGGGCCAGTGGTGGATCGGGATCACCCCGACGTCGGCGGCGGCCAGGAACGGCACCACCTGCCAGTGTTCGACGTACGGCAGCACGTGCACCCTGTCTGTCAGGCCGAGCCGGCCGACGTGGGCGACGAGCTTCTCGACGTACCGCAGGGCGGGGTTGACCACCAGGGCGACGTGCACGCCGGGCAGCTCGGGCAGGGCGTCGACCATCGTGCGGAGCCCACGCGGCTCGGCGGCACTGCCGCTGTAGACCAGCAGCGGAACGTCGGCACCCACCCCGCAGAGCTGGCGCAGGTCCGGAACGGGCTGGTCCGGGCTCCCCGGATCGTGCTCGACGGCGGGGGCGTTGAGCACCACGGCCGGGGTCTCGGCGAGGTGATGCTCGGCGCGCAGTAGCTCGGCGAGGGCGTCCGAGACGGTGACCACGGCATCGGCGTACGGGGCGTACTCGCGCTCGTGTGCCCGATGCGCGGGCAGCCAGCGGATGTTCGGCTGCCACGGGCGGATCCCGGGCAGGAACTCGTGCGCGTCCCAGACGAGTTTGACCGGCCGCCCCGCGGCGCGGCCCCGGATCGCGGCCCGGGCGCCCACCCCGAGCATCCGGAAGTCGTTCGCGTGGATCAGGTCCGGGGCCAGCTCGTCGAGGACCGGCCCGTACGCCAGCTCGTAGTCCCACAGCCCCGGTTCGAGCCGACGCCAGGCACCGTCGCCGTGCACCGACTGCCAGAACCAGGTGTACGCCCGGTCCCACGGGTTGCGGTACCGGCGGGCGTGCTGGGCCCGGTTGTGCATCTTGGTCCGGACCCAGACCCAGTAGCCGAGCAGCCGGGCCAGCACCAGTTGGATCCGTCGCCACCGCTGCGCCATCGGCCGGGGGCGGCGGCCGGACCGGGCGTCGAGGTCGAGCAGGGCGCCCCGGACCCGCAGGTCCGCCTGCCAGGCCGCCACCTGCTGCGCCCGGTGTTCGGCGATCCCGGTGGGCGGATAGGCCAGCGGCCAGCGCAGCCAGGCGCGCCGGAACTGGTGGCGCTTGCGGAACAGCGGCTCCGGCATGGGGAGCAGCCGGACCAGCGCCGCGCCGAGTCGCCAGCTCTGCGGCGCTCCGGTCGGCGACCGGCCCAGCAGGGTCACGTCCCAGCCGGCGTCCGCCGCCGAACGGGCCTGCTTCTGTACCCGGGAGTCCCCGTTCACGCCGTTGTCGACCAGCATGACGATCCGGCCCGGCGTACGGCGGGGTCGTCCGGCGTCGTCGTGCGTCATCGTTCGCGCCTCCGTCCCGCCGGACCGCCCCGCGGACCCGGCGAGTGTACGGGCCACGCCTCTGACCAGGGCAGGAACGAGATGACGGGGACGTGAACAGTTCACGACGAGATCGACCGGCACCCCCGCCCGTCCGCCGTCGACGGGGTTCGGCCGGGCGCCCCGCTCACCGGGTGACCCGGGTCGGATGCTCGCCGGCCCAGTCGTCCAGCGCGTCCCGCCGGAGGGCGTCGAACAGACTGCGGCCCTCCGCCTGGTCCAGGCTCTCGTACTCGCCCCCGGGCCCACGCGCGGAGTGGTACGTCCAGCCGATCCCCACCGCGTCCGCCGCGGCCACCGTCCGCAGCGCGCTGAACAGCTCCGCCGGGGTCATCCCGTCGAGATCCAGTACGAGGTTGTCGCCGACCGCCCGAACCAGCTCGGTGACCCGGATCGGATTCATCGCGGTCGCGGGATCGGTGACCCGGTGCATCAGCGCCTCGGCGAACCGCTGCCCGTTGCGGTCGCGGTCGTGTGCCCCGTTTTTCAGCTTGTACCGCTGACGGAGCAGGTCCTGCGCCCCGGCCCCGTCGAGTTCCTGGCAGCCGGCCGGGAAGTTCCGGGCGGTGTGGTGCGACCGGACCGGCTCCGGGAGGCACACCCGTACTCCGCCGACGGCGTCGGTCAGTTCCCGCAGTCCGGCGTAGGTGAGCGTGGCGGTGGCGTCGAACCGCACCTTGGACAGGTCGGCGACGGTCCGCTCGGTGAGCGCCGCGCCGGCCGCCAGGTCGGGCCGGGCGCCCGGCCGGTGACTGCCGAGGTAGAACGCGGAACTCAGCTTGCCGAAACCGTGGCCGGGCACCTCGACGCCGAGGTCACGGGGCAACGAGACGAGATAGGACCGGCTCCGGTCCGCCGGTACGTGCACGATCAGCACGGTGTCCGCGCGGTGGCCGTTGGTCCGGCCGTCCCCGCCGTCGACGCCGAGCAACAGGAAGTTCAGCGGCTCGGCGGGGACGGTCGTTCCGACCGCCAGCGGCGGCACCGCGATGTCCACGATCTGCGGTACGCCCACGCCCCGACCCAGCGTCGGCAGCACGAGTACGCCCAGCATCGCCAGCGCGGCACCGGTCGCCTGCAACGAACGCCGCCGGCGCCGCCGCCGGGCCGTCGCCGCGACCTCGATCGCCGTACGCAGCGGCCCGACGTCCGGGGTCAACTCCTCGTGCCGGGCGAACGTCGCCCGCAACTCGTTCTCGACCGCTACCGGGTCCGGCCCACGCGAGTACTCGAACACCCGCCCGTCGTCGTCGCTCATCTCAGGCCTCCACGAACTCGGCACGAAGGGTGGCAAGCGCCCGGGATATCGCCGACCGGACGGTGCCGACCGCACAGCCGAGTACCTCCGCGATCTCGGCGTCGGGCAGGTCCTCGTAGTACCGCAGCACCAGCACCGCCCGCTGCCTGCGCGGCAGCCGGGCCAGCCAGGTCCAGACCTGGTCCCGGTCCACGGTCGCCTCGGCGTGGTCGACGTGTACGACCACGGCCTCGTCGGGGTCCGCCCGCAGCAGCACCCGCCGGACCCAGGATCCCCGCTGCCAGTCGAGGTACTGGTTGGTCAGCATCCGCCGGACGTACCGGTCGGGAACGTCGGCACGGACGACCCGACGCCAGTTGAGCTGAACCCGCACCATCGTCTCCTGAACGAGGTCCTGGGCGAGATGGGGATCACCGGTCAGCATCACCGCATAGCGCAGCAGCGCGGTGAGCCGGGAGTCGGCGAACTCCTCGTACGTCACGTACACCTCCGGGCCTCTTGCCTAAGAGGACGGATCGACGGGGGCAAAAGATTGCTGGACGTCGGAGATCGGCCGTTGCGCCTTGCCTGGCTCGGTACGACCGGCGCGCTCGTCGCGCTCGTCGCGGTCGCCGGCCCGACATCGACCCAGGCGCCCGACGCCACCCTATTCGCACCGCTCCCCAACAGCGCCGTCGCCGTCGACGGCGCCGGTACGGCGCAGGCACCGAGGCTGCGCCTGCGACGGGCGGACAGCGACATCGATACCGTCGTTCCAGGGGCGGCGGTAAACGGGGCGACGGGCCCTGCGGCGACCTGTCAGCATGGTTGCCGTGTTGATCACCGTGACCACCACCCACCAGCCGGCCACCGACCTGGGCTACCTGCTCGTCAAGCATCCGGACCGGATGCACTCGTTCACGGTGCCCACCGGTACGGCGTACGTGGTGTATCCGGAGGCCAGCGCCGAGCGGTGCACCGCCGCGCTGCTGCTCGACACCGATCCGCTGGCCCTGTCCGGTGGCCGCCGTCGGGGCAGGCCGGGCCGGGGTGCCGGCACCGCCACCCCCGACGACTTCACCCTCGGCCAGTACGTCAACGACCGCCCCTACGCCGCGTCGAGCCTGCTCTCCTCGGCACTGTCCATCGTGTTCCGTTCCGCACTGCGGGGTGCCTCGAAGGACCGTCCGGAGCTGGCCGCGACGCCGATCCCGCTGGAGCTGCGGGTGCCCGCGCTGCGCTGCCGGGGCGGGGCCGAGCTGGCCGGCCGGCTGTTCGCCCCGATGGGCTGGACGGTGAACGCCAGCGCAATCCCGCTCGATCCCGAGCATCCCGCCTGGGGCGACAGCCGATACGTCGACCTCACCCTTCGCGGAACGCTCCGGCTCGCCGACGCGCTGAACCACCTCTACGTCCTGCTGCCGGTGCTGGACGACGCCAAGCACTACTGGGTCGCGCCGGACGAGATCGACAAGCTGCTCCGGGCCGGCGCGGGATGGCTGGCCGACCATCCGGAGCGGGGCCTGATCACCCGGCGTTATCTGGCACACCGGCGGGCGCTGGCCGGAACCGCGCTGGCCCGGCTCGCCGAGTTGCGGCTGGCGGACGAGCCGGCCGAGGTGGACAGCGTCGTGGAAGTCACCGACGGCGGGGCCGACGAGGATGCCGGGATGCCGGGCACGGTTGTCCGGCAGCCGCTGGCGGCACTGCGCCGGGCCGCCGTACTGGAGGCGCTCCGCTCCAGCGGTGCCACCCGGGTTCTCGACCTCGGCTGCGGCGGCGGCGCGCTCCTGACCGACCTGGTCCGGGACCGCCGCTACACCGAGATCGTCGGCACCGACGTGTCGTCCCGGACCCTGGACCTCGCACAGCGGCGGCTGCGCCTCGACCGGCTGCCCACCCGGCAGCGCGACCGGATCAAGTTGTGGCAGTCCGCGCTGACGTACCGGGACGACCGGCTGCGCGGGTTCGACGCCGCCGTACTGATGGAGGTGATCGAGCATCTCGATCCACCTCGCCTGCCGGCGCTGGAGGCGGCCGTGTTCGGCCACGCCCGGCCGGAGACGGTGATCGTGACCACCCCGAACGTCGAGTACAACGTGCGTTATCCGGGCCTGCCCGCCGGCACCTTCCGGCACCGCGACCACCGCTTCGAGTGGACCCGGGCCGAGTTCGCCGACTGGGCCGAGGGCGTCGCGGCGAGGCACGGCTACACCGTGACGATCAGCGGTGTCGGTGACGAGGACCCCGAGGTGGGCGCCGCCACCCAACTCGCCGCCTTCACCCGGTCCGCCCCCACCGCACCGCCGGCACCAGCGGCACCGGTCGTGGGAGAGGAGAGCTGAGATGACCACACTGGACATTCCCGAGCTGGCCCTGGTTGCCCTGGTCGGCATCTCCGGGTCGGGCAAGTCGACCTTCGCCCGCCGGCACTTCGGGCCGACCCAGGTGCTCTCCTCGGACACCTTCCGGGGCATGGTGGCCGACGACGAGAACGACCAGTCCGCCTCCACCGACGCGTTCGACGTACTGCACTACGTGGCCGGGAAGCGGCTGCGGTCCGGTCGGCTGACCGTGGTCGACGCCACCAACCTCCAGCAGCACGCCCGGGCCGGACTGGTCACCGTCGCCCGGGAACACGACGTACTGCCGGTGGCGATCGTGCTGGACGTGCCCGAGCCGCTGTGCTGGGAGCGTACGCAGGGCCGGGCGGATCGGACGTTCGGCCGGCCCGTACTCGGCCGGATGCAGCGCGACCTGCGGCGCAGCATCGGACGGCTGGAGCGCGAGGGCTTCCGGAAGGTGCACGTGCTGCGCGGCGTCGAGGAGATCGAGGCCGCCGAGATCCGCTACGAGAAGCTGTACAACGACCGCCGGGAGCTGACCGGCCCGTTCGACATCGTCGGTGACGTGCACGGCTGCCGCGCCGAACTGGAGGCGCTGCTGGTCCGGCTCGGCTGGACGCTGCACCGCGACGAGGCCGGGCGGCCGGTGAACGCGGTCCATCCGGAGGGACGTACCGCGATCTTCGTCGGCGACCTGGTCGACCGGGGGCCGGACTCGCCCGGCGTACTCCGGCTGGTGATGGGGATGGTCGCGGCCGGTACCGCGCTCTGCGTGCCCGGCAACCACGAGCAGAAGCTGCTCCGCAAGCTGCGCGGCCGTAACGTCACGGTCTCGCACGGCCTGGCCGAGACGCTGGCCCAGCTCGACGCCGAGTCCCCCGGCTTCGTCGCCGAGATCTCCGCCTTCGTCGACGGCCTGGTCAGCCACTACGTGCTGGACGGCGGGCGGCTGGTGGTCGCGCACGCCGGGCTGAAGGCGGAGTACCAGGGCCGGGCGTCCGGCCGGGTCCGGGCGTTCGCGCTGTTCGGCGAGACCACCGGCGAAACCGACGAGTACGGCCTGCCGGTGCGCTACCCGTGGGCCCGGGAGTACCGAGGCTCGGCCATGGTCGTCTACGGCCACACCCCGACCCCGGTACCCGAGTGGATCAACAACACCATCTGCATCGACACCGGCTGCGTCTTCGGCGGCACGCTGACCGCCCTGCGTTATCCCGACCGGGAACTGGTCTCGGTGCCGGCCGCCAGGGAGTACTACCCGCCGGCCCGGCCGCTCCTCGTCGAGCCGGGCCGGACGGGTGGAACCCCGGGCGACGCCGAGCGGGACGACCTCGGGCTCGACCTGCGGGACGTCGCCGGACGCCGGCACATCGACTACGGCTACGGCGCGGTGACCGTACCGGCGGAGAACGCCGCCGCGGCGCTGGAGGTGATGAGCCGGTTCGCCGTCGATCCGCGCTGGCTGCCCTGGTTGCCGCCGACGATGGCACCCTGCTCGACCTCCACGGTCGAGGGGTTCCTGGAACATCCGGCGCAGGCGTTCGACGACTACCGCAGCGCCGGGGTGGACCGGGTGGTCTGCGAGGAGAAGCACATGGGCTCCCGCGCGGTGGTGCTGGTCTGCCGGGACGACGGCACCGGCGCCCGCCGGTTCGGCCCAGGCGACGGGGTCATCTACACCCGCACCGGCCGGCCGTTCTTCGGCGGGGAACAGGACCGGGCCCTGCTGTCCCGGGTACGCGCCGCCGTCACCGCGAGCGGGCTGTGGGCGGAACTCGACAGCGACTGGCTGCTCCTCGACTGCGAGCTGCTGCCCTGGTCGGCGAAGGCCGGTGGACTGATCCGGGAGCAGTACGCCGCCGTCGGCGCGGCGGGACGGGCGGCGCTGCCGGCCGTACTGGAGCTGCTGGACCGGGCCGACGGGCGGGCCCTGCCGGTCGGCGAACTCCGGGACCGGATGGCCCGGCGGCACGCGGACCTCGTCCGCTACACCGAGGCGTACCGGGGGTACGTCCGGCCGACCGACGGTCTGGACGGGGTGACCCTGGCGCCGTTCGCCGTGCTCGCCAGCGAGGGGGTCACGCACACCGGTCGGGACCACGGCTGGCACCTGGCCCTGGCCGACCGGCTGTACACCGCCGATCCGGAGCTGTTCACCCCGACCCGTCGCCGGGTGGTGGACCTCGCCGACCCGCAGGCGACCGCCGAGGCGACCGACTGGTGGCGGGAGCTGACCGACTCCGGCGGCGAGGGAATGGTGGTGAAGCCGTACGCCGGGCTGGCCGCCCGGGACGCCAAGGGTCGTCTGCTCCAGCCGGGGGTCAAGTGCCGTGGCCGCGAGTACCTGCGGATCATCTACGGCCCGGAGTACGCCGAACCGGAGCAGTTGGCCGTACTCCGGGACCGGTCGTTGGGCCGCAAGCGGGGGCTGGCCCTGCGCGAGCACGGGCTCGGCCTGGCGGCGCTGGACCGGCTGGCCGAGGGCGCTCCGCTGTGGCGACGGCACGAGTTGGTCTTCGCGATCCTCGCCAACGAGTCGGAGCCGGTCGATCCCCGGTTGTAGACCGCCTCGATCTCCGGGGCCGCACCGGCGTCGCCGGCATCGCCCGACGGCTGCCGGTGCGGTCCGCCTAGACTGCTGTGGTACCCGCCACCATGCTGGCGGGTCCCTCGCCGCGCCACGCCGAGAATTCCGGAGGTCTGCTCGTGCCGACGCCCACCACCACGCTGGCCCTAGGTCCTGAATTCCTGGATCCGGAGTGGTTGATCTCCACGTTCGGGCTACTCGGCATCCTGGCCATCGTCTTCGCCGAATCCGGCCTTCTGATCGGCTTCTTCCTGCCCGGTGACTCGCTGCTGTTCACCGCCGGACTGCTCACCGCGGACGGCGAGTACATCACCTACCCGCTGTGGCTCGTCTGCCTGCTCATCACGGTTGCGGCGATCGCCGGGGACCAGGTCGGTTACGCGTTCGGCAAGAAGGTCGGCCCGTCGCTGTTCCGGCGGCCCAACTCCAAGCTGTTCAAGCAGGAGAACCTGCTCAAGGCGCACGAGTTCTTCGAGAAGTACGGAGCCCGCTCCATCGTGCTGGCCCGGTTCGTGCCGATCGTCCGGACCTTCACCCCGATCGTCGCCGGGGTGAGCGGGATGCGCTACCGCACCTTCGTGATCTACAACGTGATCGGCGGCGTCCTCTGGGGCACCGGGGTCACCGTGCTCGGCTTCTTCCTCGGCCAGATCCCGTTCGTCAAGGAGAACATCGAGCTGATCCTGATCGGGATCGTGTTCGTCTCGGTGGTGCCGATCGCCGTCGAGCTGCTGCGGGCCCGGCTGGCGGCCCGGCGTGGCACCACCCCGGCCGAGCAGGCCGAGTTGGAACACGCCGCGCAGGAGGCCCAGCGGCACCGGCGCGAGTACTAGGCAGTCGCGAGTACTACTCAGTCGAGTACTAGGCAGTACGGACGGAATCGAAGCGGGTCGGCCGGTCAGACGCTGGTCGGCCCGGTGTCGTTTATCCGGGCGAGAAACTCGGCGGGGCAGTCGGGAAGGTCGTCCAACCGTCCGGCGGCCAGCGCCCGATAGGTCAGCCGCGCCGCTTCCTCGAGGTTGGCGGCCCGCTTGTGGGCCAGTTCCACGCTGTCGCCCAGCACCGAGCAACCGTGCTGGCTCAGCACCAGGCAGTTGGTGCCGTCCCGGGCCGCGTCGGCGGCCAACTCGGCGAGTTCGGTGGTGCCGGGCGACCGGAACGGTACCCGGGCGACCCGACGCAGGTAGAAGTTGTGATCGGTGGTGACCAGCCGGATTCGTTCGCCCAACGCGTCGAGCAACAGGACCGTCTGCGGATGCAGGTGCACGATCGCCTGGACGTCCGGACGGGCCCGGTAGGTCGCCAGGTGCAGTCCGACCTCGCTCGTCGCCATCGGCTCCGGCATCGTCGACTCCGGCATCGTCGGCTCCGGGAATGTCACGGAGTCCGGAGACGTGACGGGGTCCGGCAGGGTCACCGGGACACGTGGCGCGGGCGGCCGGACGCCGTCCAGGATGGTTGATCCGTCCTGGACAGTGAGCGGACCCGGCAGCACCGACCCGGCCGGATGCACCGACTCCGCCGGGTACACCGACCCGGCCGGGTACATCGCCCCGTCCGAGATCCGTACCCGGACGAAGGAGGCCCGGTCGAGCCGGTCCAACCAGGTGCCGCTCGCGGTCACCCAGCAGGAATCACCGTCGGGCAGCCGGGCGGACAGGTTACCGCCAGAGCCGACCACGAGGCCCGCCCGCACGACGTCGTGTCCGACGTACGCGAGCTGATCCCGCAGGTCGCCCTGGAGGTAGTTCACGCCGCTGGTCCGGCTGGACCCACCGCGCCATCAGCGGTTGGACCGCCTGGCGCCGTCCTTGACAGGGCGGACACCAGACGGGCCGCGCGCTGAGTCAGCGAGCCTTCTTGGTGGCTCGCTTACGCGGCGGGGTCAGCAGATCGGCGATCGTCGCGATCGCCGTCGGCACCAGGCGGTAGTAAGCCCACACGCCCCGCTTCTCCCGCTCCAGCAAGCCGGCTTCGGTGAGGATACGGAGGTGATGGCTCACCGTCGGCTGAGAGAGGCCAAGCGGCGCGGTGAGATCACACACGCACGCTTCGCCCTCGGGCGCCGACTGGATGAGGCTGAGCAGCCGCAGCCGAGCGGGGTCAGCGAGGGCCTTGAGGACCCCCGCAAGCCGCTCAGCGTCAGCACGCTCGATCGGCTCGCCGGCAAGCGGCGAGATCTGAGGCATAGTCATTTCGGCCAACGCAGTTCCCACGTATTCCATCCTTCCACCAGCAGCATCGACCCGCCTGCATATCAGCAGATCCGAATCGGCAAACTTTTAGGCCACTAGGCCGAGGTCAGCCAACGTATAGGCTGCCCGGTATGGCAATCCGGCGGCTCGTACGGCGTCGCCCGCACCTCGATCAACAATAACCGCCACGCCCACGACCACGGCCCCGGCCTCTTGTAACGCCTCCACTGCGGTCAGCACACTGCTTCCCGTCGTAGAGGTGTCTTCGACCGCCAACACTCGGCGACCACGCACCTCCGGACCTTCGATCCGGCGCTGCAGACCATGCGCCTTACCGGCCTTGCGCACCACGAAGGCATCCAGCCGACGCTGCGTCGCCGAGGCGACGTGCAGCATCGAGATGGCAATCGGGTCCGCACCCAACGTCAGGCCGCCAACCGCCTCGAAGTCCCAGTCCGACGTGAGGGCAAGCATGGTCCGACCAACCAACGGTGCCGCCGCGTGATGCAGAGTCACTCGCCGCAGATCGACGTACCAGTCCGCCTCACGACCTGAGGACAACACAACCCGTCCGTGTACGACGGCGAGGTCAGTGATGAATTTACGCAGGTCGTCGTGGTCCCCCATGGCGGGTAAGGGTACTGCGCCGAAGTGAGAGCCGAACGGCCGACCCGGCGGCAGGCCCGGTCAGGCCGCTCGGATGGTGGCCGACGAGGCGTAAAATCGGCTACTCTCCGCACTGAATCTTGCCCATGCGCGGGTGCCACGCACCTCGCCGGTCGGGTCAACCGCATCGACCACACCGCGTGAGTGATCAGCCCTCCGTGCGACCGGTCCGACCCCGGGTGTCCCGGGCCACCGCCCGCCACAGTCGATTCGGCGCGTGCCGCAGGCCGAAGACCACCAACTTGTACTTCCAGTCCGGCACGCTGACCATGCGGTCCCGATCCAGGTCACGTAACGCGTCCCGGACCACGTCGTCGGCCCGCAGCCACATCCACTCCGGAGTCTTGGCCGTGTTGATGCCGGCCCGGTCGTGGAACTCGGTACGGGTGTAGCCGGGGCAGAGCGCCATCACCCGTACACCGGCCGGACGCACCGACTGGGCGACCGACTCGCTGAAGTTCGTCACCCAGGCCTTGCTGGCCGAGTACGTCGACCCGGGCATCACCGGCCCGAAGCCGGCAACGGAAGAGACATTTATCACTGCCCCACTGCGCCGCTCGGTCATCCCAGGCAGGGCGGCAAGGGTCAGCCGGAGCACCGCGTGCACGTTCAACCGGAGCAGTCGCGACTCGTCCTCGACGGTCGAACGGACGAAGGACCGGTTGAGGCTGATCCCCGCGTTGTTGACCAGAACGTCGATCGGTTCCGACGTGTCGGCCAACCGCCGCTCCACCGTCGCGCAACCCTCGTCAGTGGCCAGGTCGGCGGGCAGGATTCCGACGGCGACGCCGTACCGCGTGGTCAGCTCGGCCGCCGTCTCGGCGAGCCGCTGATCGTCCCGGGCCACCAGCACGAGGTGGTAGCCCTCCTCGGCGAGCCGCCGTGCGAAGGCCGCCCCGATCCCGGCGGTGGCGCCCGTGATCAGGGCCCGTGCCGACTGTCCGGCCCGGTCCCCGGCCGATCGCCAGGCATGGCGGGACGCGCTGCCGTGCCGGGTGGAGGCTTGGGCCACGGGCGGTTCCTCGGGTCGGCGGCTTCCAGGAGGTGGCTCGGACCGCAGTAACCGGGCGAGCGCGGTCGTCCGCGCGCCGGGAAACAGCGACGGCACCACGGGGCGGTACCGCTCCCACAACGTAGCGGAGCCGCCCCGGCCAGAAAAGAGCGACTCCGGACGGACCCCGACGCACCGGTACGGGACCGGCGATCCGGCCGGGCTGGCGATCCGGCCCCGGACGCGAAGATCCCCCGGCGGTACGTCGAGTCCGGCCGGGGGATCGTCGCGCGAAGTCAGCTGGTCGGTGGGTTGCTCGGTGGTCCGGGCGGGTTGTTCGGCGGGTTGCCGGGCGGGTTGTTCGGGTCGGTCCCGGACGGCGGCGTCTGCCCCGGGTACGCCGGATACGCCGGATCGGCGCCCGGCGAGGGCGACTGCCCCGGATAGCTGGGGTACGCCGGGTCCACCCCGGCCGACGGTGCCTGCCCCGGGTACGCCGCCCCCGGTACCGGAGGCTCGAAGCCGGCCGGCTGCTTCCGGAAGAAGGCGTTGGACGCGGGCAGCGCCAGCAGGACGATCGCGGCCAGCAACGCCACGAAGACGAGGATCGAGAAGATCAGGGTGAGCGGCCCGCTCCACGACGGCAGGGCCGCCTCCAGCCGTTCCTGGATCACCTGCGGATCCGGCATGTCTCCTGTGGAGCTCGTTCCGGTGTTCATGCCACCGGCCGCCGTACCGCCGAGGCTGATCCCGGTGCAGCAGGCCCCGAGACCGGCCACCACCCAGGTGGTGATCCGTGCGGCGTTGCGCCCCTGGTTGTTCAGCAGCGCCAGCACCACGAAGGCGGCGGCGAAGAGCAGTTGCACCACCGCGAAGAACGCGGTGACGCCGACGATGAAGCCCTCCGCGCCCTCGACCGACGTCCCGGCGTACGCGTCACCGAAGATGTCCGAGACGGTGCCGAGGGTGGCCAGGCCGGTGATCGCGACGACGGCGAGCAGTACGGCCGCCGCGTAGAGCAGGTAGCTGGAGATGGTGACGCTGCCCGGACGCGGCCTCGCGGCCACCGGAGGATTCACTGGTTCCGACACGGCTCTCCCTTCCCTAGATGAAGTCCCTGGCTCAGGATTTCCCGAAGTCGGGTTCCCCGAATCAGGTGTCTCCCGGAGCAAGATTCCCGAATTTCGGACCACCGTATCGGTAGGCACCTCATCGACGGTTGGCGAACCGCCGCTGACGGCGCCGAGGACTGGCCCGCGACCAGGGCGGACGGCCGGCCGGACCGGTCGGGACAGTCAGTCCTGCCCGAGCCGCGCGGCGGCGTACTCGCCCAGCGTGGTCTGGTCCATCAGGCAGCCGCTGAACGTGGTCAGCTCCGCCTCCTCGTCGACAAGTGCCCGCCAGGCGGCACGGGCCGCGGCGGGATCGACCTCGCCGAGCAGGGTGGCGGCGTACGCCCGACCGGCGGCCGAGCCGTTGCCCAGCAACCAGTCCAGCCGGGACCGGACCGCCTCGGCCCGCTCGGGCAGCGCCGCCTCGATCACCCGGTACGCCTCGGTCGGCGGCAGGACCTGGCCGGCGAGGCCCACCCCGCCGAACGCGACGACGTCGGCGGTGGCCAACTCGCGCACCGCCGACGTCAGGTCGTCGAACTGTCCCGGCAACTCCGTCATGCCGTTCATCCTCGCCCGGCGGGCAGCGGTTCGCCCGTCGGAGCACCGCCCGGTCCCCCGGTGCGCTCTCCTGCCCGCTCCGAGGCGCTCGTGCCCGTTCCGAAGCGCCGGTCAGGCCCGGACGACCGTCAGGCCCTCCTTGGTCTCGGCCAGCTCCACCCGCACGGTGTCACCGTCGCGTACCTCCCCGGCCAGCAGGGCCCTCGCCAGCCGGTCGCCGATCGCCGACTGCACCAGTCGACGCAGCGGCCGGGCGCCGTAGATCGGGTCGTACCCGTGGTCGGCCAGCCAGGTCCGGGCCGCGTCGCTCACCTCCAGGCCAAGCCGACGTTCGGCGAGCCGCCGCCGGAGCCGGTCGAGCTGGATGTCGACGATGCCGCGCAGTTCCGGACCGGTGAGCGTGGCGAAGACCACGATGTCGTCCAGCCGGTTCAGGAACTCCGGCTTGAAATGGGTCCGGACCACGGCGAGCACCGCCTCCCGGCGCTCCTCCTCCGAGAGCGTCGGATCGGCGATCGTGGCCGAGCCGAGGTTGGAGGTGAGAATCAGGATCGCGTTGCGGAAGTCGACCGTCCGTCCCTGGCCATCGGTGAGCCGGCCGTCGTCGAGCACCTGGAGCAGGATGTCGAAGACGTCCGGATGGGCCTTCTCCACCTCGTCCAGCAGGATCACCGAGTACGGCCGGCGGCGTACCGCCTCGGTGAGCTGCCCGCCCTCCTCGTACCCGATGTAGCCGGGCGGGGCACCGACCAGCCGGGCCACCGAGTGCTTCTCGGCGTACTCGCTCATGTCGATCCGGACCATCGCCCGCTCGTCGTCGAAGAGGAACTCGGCGAGCGCCTTGCCCAGCTCGGTCTTGCCGACCCCGGTCGGGCCGAGGAAGAGGAAGCTGCCGGTGGGCCGGTCCGGGTCGGCGACGCCGGCACGGGCCCGGCGTACCGCGTCGGAGACCGCGCCCACCGCCTCGGCCTGGCCGACGACCCGGCCGCCGAGCGACGACTCCATCCGGAGCAGTTTGGCGGTCTCGCCCTCCATCAGCCGGCCGGCCGGGATGCCGGTCCAGGAGGCGACCACGGTGGCGATGTCGTCGGCACCGACCTCCTCCTTGAGCATCGCCCCGTCGGCCTGGAGCCCGGCGAGTTCCGCCTCGGCCCGGGACAACTCGCCCTGGAGGCCGGGGATGCGGCCGTACCGCAGTTCGGCGGCGCGTTCCAACTCGCCGTCCCGCTCGGCCCGCTCGGCCTCGCCACCGAGCCGTTCCAGCTCCTCCTTGGCGGTGGAGATCCGGGTGATGTGATCCTTCTCCAGCCGCCACCGCTCGCTGAGCGCGGTGAGCTGCTCCCGCTTGTCCGCCAGCTCCCTGCGGAGCCGTTCGAGGCGTTCGGCCGAGGCCGGGTCGGGCTCCTTGGCCAGCGCCATCTCCTCGATCTCCAGCCGGCGTACCGCCCGCTCGATCTCGTCCACCTCGGTCGGCCGGGAGTCGATCTCCATCCGGAGCCGGGAGGCGGACTCGTCGACCAGGTCGATCGCCTTGTCCGGCAGGAACCGCTCGGTGATGTACCGGTCGGAGAGGCTGGCGGCGGCGACCAGCGCGGCGTCGGTGATCCGTACCCCGTGGTGCACCTCGTAGCGTTCCTTGAGGCCGCGCAGGATGCCGATGGTGTCCTCGATGGTCGGCTCGCCGACCAGGACCGGCTGGAACCGCCGCTCCAGCGCCGGGTCCTTCTCGATGTGCTCGCGGTACTCGTCCAGGGTGGTCGCGCCGACCATCCGGAGCTCACCCCGGGCCAGCATCGGCTTGAGCATGTTGCCGGCGTCCATCGACCCCTCGCCCTTGCCGGCGCCGACCACGGTGTGCAGTTCGTCCAGGAACGTGATGACCTGGCCGTCGGAGTTCTTGATCTCCTCCAGCACCGACTTGAGCCGCTCCTCGAACTGGCCCCGGTACTGCGCCCCGGCGACCATCGCGCCGAGGTCGAGCGAGACCAGTTTCTTGTCCCGCAGCGACTCGGGCACGTCGCCGGCCACGATCCGCTGGGCCAACCCCTCGACGATCGCGGTCTTGCCGACTCCGGGCTCGCCGATCAGCACCGGGTTGTTCTTGGTACGCCGGGACAGCACCTGGACGACGCGGCGGATCTCGGCGTCCCGGCCGATCACCGGGTCGATCTTGCCTTCCCGGGCCAGGTCGGTGAGGTCGACGCCGTACTTCTGCAACGCCTGGTAGGTCTGCTCCGGGTCGGCGGTGGTGACCCGGCGGTCGCCGCCGCGTACCGCCGGGAAGGAGGCGACCAGGTTCTCCTCGGTGGCTCCCGCGCCCTTCAGGGTGCTCGCGACCGCGCCGCCGACCCGGGCCAGCCCGGCCAGCAGGTGTTCGGTCGAGGTGTACTCGTCGCCGAGCGGGCGGGCGATCTGTTCGGCCGCACCGATGGCGTTGACGAACTCGCGGGACAGGCTCGGCTCGGCAACGCTGGAACCCCGGGCGGCCGGCTGGTTCTCCACCGCCCGGGCGGCGGCCCGCCGGACGTCGGCCGGATTGGCCCCGACGGCCCGGAGCAGGCCGGCTGCGGTGGAGCCGCCGGTATCCAGCAACGAGAGCAGCAGGTGCCAGGGCTCGACGGTGGCGTGGCCGCGCTGGTTCGCCGTCGCGACGGCGCCGGTGATGACTTCGCGGGTCTTCGTGGTCAGACGTTCGGCGTTCATGGGCTCCCAATACGGTCCGCCGGCCGCGGTACGGGCCGGCATCGGCAGCGTGGCGTCGGCGTCGCCGCCCAACGGGCGACACCGCCTCCAGTACTGACGACACAATCAGAGTTGAGTCTATTCCACTCAACTTCACCACCGTGACGTCGGTCACATCCGCTTCGGCTGCCGGCCGGGGTGCCGCCGCTCCGCCCACTGTCCCAGACCCGGCCGGCCCCCGATGCTGGCCGGCCGCGCGATGGACGGCGGGTTGGCGACCGTCCGCCCGCAACTTTCGGGACAGCCTCCACATAGCTCCCAGTGTCGAGTCGACGGCCCGTTCCCACCGCCTCGATGTTCCGGGGCCGCCCGTTCCGCGAAGCACCACTTCCCGGCCCTCGATCGACAGGCGGTACCGTTGGCCGGGTGCGAGTACGTGTGGAACAGACGGCACTGCCCGGAATCGGTGTACGCCACGACCTGGTGACGACCTCCGGCCGTCGGCTCGGCGTGGTCACGCACCGCAATGGTCGACGAGACCTGGTGTTGTACGACCCCGACGATCCGGATTCCTGCACCGCCGACATTCCGCTCACCGATGACGAGGCGGAGGCGCTGGCGGACATCCTCGGCGCCTCGCTGATGCTGGGCCAGCTCTCCGGCCTCCGGCAGCAGGCCGCCGGACTGCTCACCGAGCAGGTCTCCATCCCGGCCGGCTCGCGGTACGTCGGCCGCCGGCTGGGCGACACGCAGACTCGCACCCGTACCGGCGCCTCCATCGTCGCGGTCCTTCGGGAGCGCGAGGTGATCGCCTCTCCAGATCCCACCTTCCGGTTCGAGGCCGGCGATGTAGTGGTCGTGGTTGGCACCCGCCAGGGACTCGACGGTGTCACCGCGATCCTCGCCGAGACCGATCCGGACGGCTGAGGCGTATGCATCACACCACAGTCCTGCTCATCGAGGTCGGTGCACTACTGCTCGTCCTCGGGCTGCTCAGCCGGCTCAGCCGGCGGATCGGGCTCTCGCCGATCCCGCTCTACCTGCTCGCCGGGCTCGCCTTCGGGCACGGCGGGGTACTACCGCTGTCTGCCAGCGAGGAATTCTTCGAGGTCGGCGCCGAGATCGGCGTGATCCTGCTGCTGGTCATGCTGGGCCTGGAGTACTCGGCCAGCGAACTCGTCGGCAACCTGCGCGCGGCCGCGCCGGCCGGGCTGGCCGACGGTCTTCTCAACGCACTGCCGGGCGCGGCCTTCGGGCTACTGCTGGGCTGGGGCTGGGTCGGCGCGATCGTACTGGCCGGGGTGACCTGGGTGTCGTCGTCCGGCGTCATCGCCAAGGTGCTCGCCGACCTGGGCCGGCTCGGTAACCGGGAAACCCCGGTGATCCTGTCGATCCTGGTCATCGAGGACCTCGCCATGGCCCTCTACCTGCCGTTGGTGACCGCGATCCTCAGCGGCCAGGGACTGCTCGGTGGCAGCATCGCGCTGACCGTCGCGGTGGTCACGGTGGTCGCGGTGCTGGTGGTGGCGATCCGGTACGGCCACGTCATCTCCCGGATGTTCTCCGCGCAGGACCCGGAGGCGTTGCTGCTGGGCGTACTCGGGCTCACCCTGCTGGTCGCCGGACTCGCCGCCGGCCTGCAGGTGTCGGCCGCGGTCGGCGCGTTCCTGGTCGGCATCGCCCTGAGCGGGCCGGTAGCGCACAACGCGACGGAACTGCTCTCACCGCTGCGGGACCTCTTCGCCGCCGTCTTCTTCGTGTTCTTCGGCCTGAACACCGATCCGCGGGCCATCCCGCCGGTGCTGCTGCCGGCCATCGCGCTGGCCGTGGTCACCATGGCCACCAAGGTGCTCACGGGCTACCTGGCGGCCAAACGGGTGGGTATCGCCCTGCCGGGTCGCTGGCGGACCGGGCTGGCGTTGGCGCCCCGGGGCGAGTTCTCGATCGTCATCGCCGGGCTGGCCGTCGGTACCAGTCTGGTGAATCCGCAGCTCGCCCCGCTCGCCACCGCGTACGTGCTGGTAACCGTGGTGACCGGTCCGATGTTGGCCCGGTTGCCCGACTTCGCGTGGTTCAAGCGCTGGCTGCGCCGGCAGGCGGCGCGTGGGCTACCGCCAGCGGCGGCGACCGAGTGACCGGTGCGCTGCCCCCGGGTCGCGCACCACATAGCGGGATCGCCGTTCGGCCGAGTGCACGGACACGTAACGGGTTGATGAAATAGCACTTGGCGACCCTTCCGCAGCTTGGCAACAGCGCGTTACCGTGTCGCCGCAGTAGACACTGGCACTCGCCGGGGCCAGGCGTTCCGGCGGTCGCGCGAGCGGAAAGGCGGCCCGTTTGAGCGTGCAGGACTCCGCGTTCCGAGGATTCGCCAACCCGGTCGACCCATCGCCCGCCGAGCTGCGGGCCTGGGCGTACGAGCCTGACTCGGTGCCGTTGCACACGATGCCGAAGGACTGGGATCTGCTCGTCTCCGGCGATCGGCTGATCACCACGCTGTTCGACCTGGCGATGGATCGGTCCTGTCCGGCCCGCCGGTTCGCGCTGCACTGCCTCTACATCTACGCGGCGGACGGGATCCGGACCAAGTTCCAGGCCCACCCGAAGCGGCGGTTGCGCAAGCTGGTCGAGCAGGCCGAACGGCAGGGTGACGAGCAGATGGCCATCTGGGCGCACAACACCCGGATGCTCCAGGCGAGGCCGGAGCTGTTCGACTACCGCGACTGGTGCGAGGGTGGCCTGGTCCGCCAGGCCCGCCGGCTCGGCTGACCGCGACTCGGCCGACCGGATCTCCTCGGGGCGTCGACGCCTCCGCAGCCGCGGGTGCCGCTGGGGGCGTCGCTGCGGGCGGAAGTGGTCCGGGACCCCCCGTGGACCCCGGGCCACCAACCACCACTGGTGCCGACGCCGGAGCACGGGACCTGACCTGCGTACCGGTCCACCCGGAGTTCCGGGCGGCACCACTGGTCAGGTTACTGACCTCGTCGGCCGCGTGCGCCCGAATCGGGCAGCCGGCCGAGCGGGGTACTCGGACCGTCCGGGGTTCCGTCACCCGGGGTCCGGCAGGAAGAGCTGGCGCTCGAACCACCTGTCTACGAGCGCCAGCGATAATCTTCGCTTGAGCCGTCGCGACGCCGACCGGCCACTGCCGTACCGGCGTGCGTCGTTGTTGCCCTTCTAGGTCTGCACCGGGATCCGGTCCCGGTCCTGACTACTCGCACCGCATCCAGTTGAAGTGGTACGTCGTGCTGACGCTGCCGTCGGTGGAGTCCATCATCATGAAGCTGGTCGTCGTCGCGGGCGACGAACCACGGATCACCCGCAGTTCAGTGTTGATGTTGAACAGGCGTACCTGGCCACAGGGGGCGTAGACCAGCGAGGCCACGTCGGTGGTGTCGGTCGTCTGCCAGCTGTCACTGACCGGACCGGCGAAGGAGTGCGAGCGGGCGTCCGTCGGTGACGTGCCCTGGATGTAGTAGCTCGCCCGTTGCATGCCGCTGGCACCGCGCTCCAGATGGGCGAATCCGCGATAGTCGGCCTGCCCGATCGCGTACGTGAAGCCGCCCGGAACCTTGACCTCCAGGACCAGTTGGCAATTCTTCCGGAAGTCGGTGGGCGCGGTGCCGGCGCCGGCCTGGGCGAGATAGTCGCTGTAGGTCACCGTGAATGCCGTGTTGTCGGGCGCCGTGGCGACCGCTGCCGTACCGGCCCGGCACCCCGATCCGTTGACGGTCACAATCTCGACGGTGATGCGCTCGGCCGGCGGATTCGTGGTCGGCACGGGGTCGGCGAGTACCGGCAAGCCCAGTAACGAGGCCGCCAGACTGCCGATGACTAACGTGTGCAACATTTGCAGGGCTCCCTTCGGTCACCGTCGCGCGAGCCGTTGCCCGCGCGATGTATCACACTTCATCCATCGATCGGATGGCCCTTTTTGCGGGGCACCCGCGCCGGCTGGACAATGCCGGCCGGGCGGGTACCCACCCCTGGGACGGAGTACGGGAACAGAAACCCGATCCACGACTCAGAGGTACTACGTCAGGACTCTTCGCACTTCTTCCATGCGAAGTGGTAGATGGTGTTGATGCCACCGTCCGTCGAGTCCATAGCCATGAAACTGGTGGTGGTCGCCGGGTTGGACGTACCGACGTTCACCCGCAGTTCGGTGTTGATGTTGAGGAAGCGCATCTCGCCGCAGGGCGCGTAGCTCACCGAGGTCAACTCGGAGGTGTCCGTCGTCTGCCAACTGTCGTCCAGTGGGCCGCTGAACGAGTGGTTCTTGTACGTCGTCGGCGAGGAACCCTGGAAGTAGTAGTTTGCCCGCGAAACGGCGGTCGCACCGGACGCCAGGTAGCCGTAGCCCCGGTAGTCGGCCTGGAGAATCGCGTAGGTGAAGCCCTCCGGAACATGTACCTGCAGAGCCAGCTGGCAGTTCTTCCGGGCGTCGATCGGCCGCGCCCCCACGCCGACCTGGGCAAGATATTCGCTGTAGGTCACCGTGAAGGCGGTGTTGTCGGGGGCGACCGCGACAGCCGCAGTCCCGGCCGGGCAACCCGAACCATTGATGGTAATGACATCAATGACAATCTGCGCATCCGGGGGCTCCACCGGGGGATCCGTCGGGATGACTATCGGGCCACCGAGCATCGAGGCAACGAGACTGCCAAGGGCCAGCACACTGATCATGGGTTCCCTCCCGATCGTGGCGATAATGTAGCGCGCGCATGTTCACTTTAGCTCTGTAAATTGATGTTCGTCAATGTCCGAAAATTGGATGCAACTAGCGCCGATTAGTGGTACGACCTGCTGCGACAAAAGCGAGGGCCCCCGGCCGATTAGATGGACAATAACCATTCCATCAAATCGGCCGGGGGCCCTATTTCGCGCTAGCCCCACAAACCGCCGTCAGAAGACGCGTGGCGGCGCTGTGATCAGCACTCTTTCCAACTGAGGTGGTACACGCTGCGCACACTGCCCCGCGTCGTGTCCATCGCCATGAAGCTGGTGCCGTTGCCGGCACCGCCGCCATCCACCCGCAGTTCGGTGTTGACGTTGAGATTCCGCTCCTCGCCACAGGGCGCGTAGACCAGGCCCGCGGCACGATCGGACGTACGCCAGTGGTCGCTGTACGGGCCCTTGAACTCGTGGCTCGTCTGCGCCGTCGGCGAGGTCCCCATGAAGTAGTAGTGCGAGTGCTGCGAGCCGCTGGCTCCCGACTGTAGGTGCGCGAAGCCCTGCAGATCCACCTGGGCCACCGCGAAGGTTAGCCCCTGGGGAATCTGCACCCGCAGGCTGAGCTGGCAGTTCTTTCGGGATTCGGTCGGCCTCGCGCCGTCGCCCGCCAGGACGTAATAGTCACTGTAGGTGACCGTGAAGGACGTATCGTCTGCTGCGGTGCTCACCCTGGCAGTCCCCGCCGAGCAGCCCGAGCCGTTGACGGTCTCCACACTGATGGTGATCCGCTCAGCGGGAGCCACCAAGGGCTCGGTAGCTACCGTCGAGGCAAACAGTGCCGCCGCGAGTACGCCGCCGACAGCCATCACGTTGGACATACTAGTTCCTTCCGGTCGTCGCGATGCGGTCGCGCCCGCCGCTCACCATAGTCACAACATTGATTGGCGTCAATTAATTAATCTTCAGGAAATCTTCCCTCGGCCACCGGGCAGTCGATTCTTGATTTGATCAATCAACCGCCATCCGGGCGGGTACGGAGCCACACCGGATCGGGCATCATGATTCAGAAGGCTCGCCGGCCAGCATGGTCGCACCGGTCGGGGGTCGGACCGGATCGACGGTGCGTCTTCTGAACGCGTCGGCATGCGGTGGAACCCGGTGGCAACGGATCAAGGGTTTGACGTCGCCATTAAGTACGATCGGCCCTCGCGGCGATTGCCGGGGTAATGAATCCTGCGCGTTCGAGGTAATCATTTCCGAGCGCTACCGGATGATGATTACCAGATAGCCGGAGGTGCCGCTTTCGAAAGGTTTCGGGTAATCGCGCCCGAATGGCTCGGTCAGGCCGAGGGGTCGGACCGGCGCGGGCGCCAGACCACCAGCGCGGTCGAGGCCCGGGTGGTGGGCACCAGGTCCCGACGGGGCAGGCCGCCGAGGGCCTCCAACTCCGCCACCCGCCGGTACGCCGCGTCCAGCTCCGCCTGCAGGTGCGCCACCCGCTCCTGGAGTTCGTCAACGAGCTGCTCCAGGACGATGATCCGCTTGATTCCGGCCAGGTTGACCCCGTCGTCCTGGCTGAGACGCTGCACCTCGCGCAGCAACGCGACGTCGCGGACGCTGTACCGGCGGCCACCCCCGGGCGCGCGGCCGGGCTGGACCAGGCCCATCCGGTCGTACTGCCGAAGGGTCTGCGGATGCATCCCGGCCATCCGGGCCGCCACCGAGATCATCAAGACCTTGGCGTCGGACGCCTGCTCGATCGAGACGACGACGTAATTCTCAGCCACCTTGATCACCTCCGCGTTGACCGGTCAGTTGAAACGACGCACCCGGGCGTCCAGATGTTCCCGTCCCGCCGGGGGCGTCTGCGCGGCGAACGCCTCCAGCGCCTCGCGGGCCTCGGCGGAAAGCTGCTCCGGCACCACGATCTCCACGGTCACCAGCAGGTCACCGGCCTGCCCGTCGCGCCGGGCCACGCCCCGCCCCCGGGCCCGCAGGGTACGACCACTCGGCGTACCGGGCGGCACCCGCAGGGTCACCGGAGCGTCCAGGGTGGGCACCCGCAGATCGGTGCCGAGCACCGCCTCGGCGATGGTGATCGGCACGGTCAGCGTCAGGTCGTCGCCACTGCGCCCGAACAGCTCGTCGTTGCGCACCTTCACCAGCACGAACAGGTCGCCGGCCGGACCGCCCCGGTCACCCGGTTCCCCGCGCCCGGCGAGCCGGATCCGCTGGCCGTCGGCGACCCCGGCCGGGAACCGCACGTTGAGGGTGCGCGACTTGGTCACCCCGCCGGTGCCCCGGCACTCCGGGCACTTCTCGTCCACGATCGTGCCGACGCCCTGGCACTCCCGGCACGGCTCGGAGAAACTGAACGACCCCTGGTTCCGGGTCACCACACCGGCCCCGTGACACTGCGGGCAGGTCCGGGGCAACGTACCCGGCTTGGCCCCGTCGCCGTGGCAGGTGTCGCAGACGCCGGGGGCCCGCAGCGTCAACGGCACCGTCACGCCGCGTACCGCGTCGTCGAAGTCCAGCACCACCTCGGCCTCGACGTCCCGCCCCCGGGCCGGACCACGGCCCCGGGCCGGACCACCACCGGAGAAGATCGAGCTGAACAGGTCGGAGAAGCCGGCACCGCCGAACCGGCGGTCACCAGCGGCGCCGCCCGGCTGACCGGCCCCGCCGAACAGGTCGGAGACGTCGAACGGGTACCCGCCGGGCTGCCCACCGGCCCTGGCGTTCCGCCGGAACGCGCCCGAGCCGAAGAGCGAGCGCATCTCGTCGTACTCCTTGCGCTTGCGCGCGTCGGCGAGTACGTCGTACGCCTCCGAGGCGGTCTTGAACCGCTCCTCGGCCTGCGCGTCACCCGGGTTGTGGTCGGGGTGCGACTCTCTGGCCAGCTTGCGGTATGCCTTCTTGATTTCGTCTGCGGAGGCGGACTTGTCCACCCCCAGTACGGCGTAGAAGTCCTTCTCCAGCCAGTCTTTGGAACTCATCGATCGTCCACCCCCTTCCCCTGTGACGTGATCGAGGCCCCGTCCGTACCCGGTCCGACGGACCCGACACGGACGGCACCTCGACCACGCACCACCGGATCACCCTCGCTCGCGGCCATTCACTCCGACTCTGGATCGGCCACCGCGACCAGCGCGGCCCGCAACACCCGGTCGCCGAGTTGGTAGCCCCGGCGCATCACCTCGACGCAGGTCGACTCGGTGACCTCGGCCGAGGTCCGGTGCGCGACCGCCTCGTGCCGGTTCGGGTCGAAGGGGTCGCCCTTCTCGCCGAACGGGGTCAGCCCGAACTTGCCCAGCGTGGCGTTCAACTGCTCGGCCACCGTGCCGAACGGCCCGACCAGGTCGCCGTGTTCCCGGGCCCGGTCAAGGTCGTCGAGTACGGGCAGCAGGGCGACGAGTACCGCCCCGGTGGCCTGCTCCGCGACGAGACCCCGGTCCCGGTCCACCCGCTTGCGGTAGTTGGAGTACTCCGCCGTCACCCGCTGGAGGTCCCTGGTCCGCTCGTCCAGTTCGGCGCGCAGGACCGCCAACTCGGCACCGAGCGGGCCAGGGCCGTCGACCTCCGGGGTACCGCCGCCGACCGGGGTGGCCGGCGCGTCCACCACCGGACCGTCGGCGCCGGACGGCTTCTCCGCCTCCAGCACCTCGGCGAGTTCGGCGTCGTCCACCACCGGGGTGGCCGGGGCCGACTCGTCCGTCGCGGCATCGGGTACGGCCGTCGTGTCACCCGGGTCGCTCGGCGCCGCCGAGTCCGGTACGTCCGGCGTACCGTCGGTCGACTTCGCGTCGTCGACCGTGCCGGCGGCGCCGCTCGACTCGGTGTCGTCGACCTCGCCGGCCGCTACGGTCGGCGCGTCGGCGCCCGCCGGCGGCTCGGGATCCGGGTTCGGATCCTTCACCGCCGTCGGGGCGGCGTCGACCGCGTCCGCGTCGTCAGCGCCGTCGGGCTGGGCGTGCCGGCCCGGGTTGACCTTGTCCCCGGTCATATTGATCTTCCGTTTGTCCCGGATGACGATGCCCTCGGCGGCCGCGCCCTCGGCCCGGCCGGGTGCGGAGCCACCCGGCGCCGATCCGGCGGTGTCCGGATCGGCGGCTCGTGGCTTGTCCGTCATGCGACTACCTCGATCCGTCTTGCTCAGGGCCAACGTGACTGCGGAGGTGACGGGTCACTTCTTGTCGTCCTCGTCGACGATCTCCGCATCCACCACGTCGTCGTCGCCACCGGCCTTGGCACCGGTCGGCCCGCCGTCCGTGGCGCCGGTGCCGGCTCCGGCACCCGGCTGAGCCTGCTCGCCCTGGGCCGCGTAGAGCAGCGTGCCGGCCTCCTGGGAGACCTTGGCCAGCTGCTCGTGCGCCGACTTGACGTTCTCCAGGTCGGTCCCGCCGAGCGCCGAACGCAGGTCGCCCAGCGCCTCGTTGATCTTGTCCCGGGACTCGGCCGGCAGCTTGTCGCCGCTCTCGGCCAGGAACTTCTCGGTCTGCCACTGGAGCTGCTCGGCCTGGTTGCGGGTCTCGGCCTCGTCGCGCCGCCGCTTGTCCTCGTCGGCGTGGTCCTGGGCGTCCCGCATCATCCGCTCGATGTCGTCCTTGGGCAGCGCCGAGCCGCCGGTGATCGTCATCGACTGCTCCTTGCCGGTGCCCAGGTCCTTCGCCCCGACGTGCACGATGCCGTTGGCGTCGATGTCGAAGGTGACCTCGATCTGCGGTACGCCGCGCGGGGCCGGCGCGATGCCGGTCAGCTCGAACGTGCCGAGCTTCTTGTTGTACGCGGCCATGTCGCGCTCGCCCTGGAAGACCTGGATCAGCACCGACGGCTGGTTGTCGTCGGCGGTCGTGTAGACCTCGGACCGCTTGGTCGGGATGGTGGTGTTCCGCTCGACCAGCTTGTGGAAGATGCCGCCCTTGGTCTCGATGCCCAGGCTGAGCGGCGTCACGTCGAGCAGCAGGACGTCCTTGACCTCGCCCTTGAGCACACCGGCCTGCAACGCGGCGCCGACCGCGACGACCTCGTCGGGGTTCACGCCCTTGTTCGGCTCCCGGCCGGTGAGCTGCTTGACCAGTTCGGAGACGGCCGGCATCCGGGTCGAGCCGCCGACCAGGATCACGTGGTCGACTTCGCTGATCTTGATGTTGGCGTCCTTGATTGCCTGCTCGAACGGGCCCTTGCAGCGGTCCAGGAGATCCTGCGTCATCCGCTGGAACTCGGCCCGGCTGAGCGTCACGTCGAGGTGCAGCGGAGCCGAGGGAGCGCCGTCGGAACCGCTCGGACCGGCGGTGATGTACGGCAGGTTGATGCTGGTGGTGGTGGCGGCGGAGAGCTCGATCTTGGCCTTCTCGGCCGCCTCGCGGAGCCGCTGCATCGCCATCTTGTCCTGGGACAGGTCGACACCGTGCTGGCCACGGAAGGTCTTCACCAGGTGCTCGATGACCCGCTCGTCCCAGTCGTCGCCGCCCAGGTGGTTGTCACCGCTGGTCGACTTGACCTCGATGACGCCCTCGGCCAGCTCCAGCAGCGACACGTCGAAGGTGCCGCCACCGAGGTCGAAGACCAGGACGGTCTGCTCCTTGGAGCCCTTGTCCAGGCCGTAGGCGAGCGCCGCCCCGGTCGGCTCGTTCACGATCCGCAGCACGTTGAAGCCGGCGATCTCCCCGGCCTCCTTGGTGGCGGTCCGCTGGGCGTCGCTGAAGTACGCGGGCACCGTGATCACCGCGTCGGTGATCCGCTCGCCCAGGTACGCCTCGGCGTCCCGCTTGAGCTTCATCAGCGTCCGCGCGGAGATCTCCTGCGAGGTGTACTTCTTTCCGTCGATGTCAACGGACCAGTTGGTGCCCATTTCCCGCTTGACCGACCGGATGGTCCGGTCCGGGTTGGTCACCGCCTGACGCTTGGCGACCTCGCCGACGAGCACCTCGCCGTTACGGGCGAACGCGACGATCGAAGGAGTCGTCCGCGAGCCCTCGGCGTTCGCGATGACGGTGGGCTCACCGCCTTCGAGAACGCTCACGCAGGAGTTCGTCGTGCCGAGGTCGATCCCGACCGCACGTGCCATCTTCGCTTCCTCGCTTCGTTACAAGGCAGGTGACGGGCGCCGCCCGCTGCGCACCCACCGCAAGTTGAGTGGACCGGGCTCAATAGTGCCACGATCTCCGGCAACGTCAAAGTCGGACTTGAGTCACTTGGACGCAACCCCCCGATCCGCCGCCTCACCGCCCCCGGCCAGCCAGCGGAGCGGCATCGAAGAAGGTCACAGCGGTACGGATCGCCCGTTCTCCGCTCCGCGGCCGGCAACGCGCTGATCCGTAAGCAACCGTGCCTGTTGTCTGTGTTGCAGGGATCGGGCAGTCTTTACCCGTGACGACCCACGGCGATCCGGCCACCGGCCTCGGCACGCCCATGGTCGGCCCGAAAACCCCCATCACCGACATTCGTTTCGACACGGTCGATTCTCACCCACCGCCGAGGACCGGCGCTCCCGACACCGGGCGGCGCGTAGAACCGGACCTGCGTACGGCGCTGGGCGAGTTGCGTACCGTGATCGACGGCACGGCGTACCCGCTGACGCTGCCCGGGGCGGACGAGGCCCGACAGGGCGGCGCCGCGCTGGTCGCACAGCTCGACGACTACCTGCTGCCGCGCCTGTCCCGGCTCGACGCACCGCTGCTGGTGGTGGTCGGCGGATCGACCGGTGCCGGCAAGTCGACCCTGGTCAACAGCCTGGTCCAGGCCCGGGTCAGTGCGGTCGGCGTGCTCCGGCCGACGACCCGCTCGCCGGTGCTGGTCTGCGGTCCGGCGGATTCGGCCTGGTTCCGGCAGGGTGACCTGCTGCCCGGCCTGACCCGGACCACCCAGCCCGGCGACCGCCCGGACACGCTGCAACTGGTCGCCGCGCCGGCCCTGCCCGCCGGGCTGGCCTTCCTGGACGCGCCCGACATCGACTCGGTGGTCGACGCCAACCGGGCGCTCGCCACGCAGCTGCTCGCCGCCGCCGACCTCTGGCTCTTCGTCACGACGGCGGCCCGGTACGCCGACGCGGTGCCCTGGGAACTGCTCCGCACCGCGAAACTGCGCGGCACGGTGGTGGCGTTGGTCCTCGACCGGGTGCCACCGGCGGCGACCGACGAGGTGACCGCCCACCTCTCGGAGATGCTGACCGCGTACGGGCTGGCCGCCGCGCCGCTGTTCGTGCTCCCCGAAACGGTGGTCGACGGGCAGGGACTGCTGCCGGGCCGGCTCACCGAACCGCTGCGGACCTGGTTCGCCCGGCTCGCCGCCGACTCGGACGCCCGCGCGGCCGTGATCCGGCAGACCCTGGACGGTGCCGTCAGCGCGCTCGTGCCGACGGTCGAGAGCCTGGCCAAAGCCGCCGACCAGCAGGCCGCGGCCGCGCAGGCCCTGGACCTCCGGGTCCACGCCGCCTACCGGGCCGCCCGACACTCGGTGGAGCAGAGCCTGCGGGACGGCCGGCTGCTCCGGGGCGAGGTACTGGCACGCTGGCAGGAATTCGTCGGCACCGGAGAGCTGTTCCGGACCCTCGAGGCCCGGGTCGGCCGGCTCCGCGACCGGCTCGTCGCGGCGATGACCGGTCGCCCCGCCCCGAACGCCCAGCTCCGGACCGCGATCGAGTCCCAACTGGTCACCCTGCTGCGGGAGACCTCCGCGGTCGCCGCCGAGCAGAGTTACGCCGCCTGGCAGGCGCATCCGGCCGGAGCCGCACTGCTCACCCCCGAACTGGCCCGACCCGACGACGACCTGCCGGAACGCGCCGAGCGACTGGTCCGCGACTGGCAGCGTGGCGTCCTGGAACTGGTCCGCAACCAGGGCGGCGACAAGCGCTTCGTGGCACGCAGCGCGGCGTACGCGGTCAACGCCACCGGCCTGGCCGTCATGATCGCGGTCTTCGCCTCGACCGCCTTCATCCCCACCGGCCTGGAGGTCGCGGCGGCCGGCGGCACCACCGTGGCCGCGCAGAAGGTCCTCGAAGCGATCTTCGGTGACCAGGCGATCCGCACCCTGGCCGGCCGGGCCAGGTCCGAACTGCTGCTCCTGGTCGACCAGTTGCTCGACCAGGAGGCCGCGCGCTACCTCAGCCGGACCGCCGCGGCCGGAGTCGACGCCGGGCCCGGCGACCGGCTGCGCGAGGCGGGCCGAACCCTCGACGCCGCCCGGAGCCGTACCGCGTCCGTCGAAGATCCCGGAGCCGCCGGAGCAACCGGACCGGAGGCGACCCGATGACCGACATCCTGGGCCGGGTACGGAACGCGGTCCGCGGCGACCAGCGGATCGACCCCGACCGGCTGGTCGAACGGCTGACCGCGATCGACCGGTTCATCACCGTCGTCGACGGCCAACTCCCCGACGAACGGCTGGTGCCCGCACACACGCTGGTCGAACGCGCCGGCACCCGACTCTCGCTCTCCGGGGCCCACACCGTGGTGGCGCTGGCCGGCGCCACCGGCAGCGGAAAGTCCAGCCTGTTCAACTCGCTGGCCCGGTTCGAGATGTCCCCGGTCGGCGTGCGGCGGCCCACGACCGGAGTCACCCATGCCTGCGTGTGGGGGCCGCTGGACGGCGCGACCAGGCTGCTCGACTGGGTCGGGGTGCTACCCCGGCACCGGTTCGTCCGGGAGAGCGCCCTGGACGGAACGGACGAGGCGGCCCTGCACGGCCTGGTCCTGCTCGACCTGCCCGACTTCGACTCGGTGGAACGGTCGCACCGCTCCGAGGTCGACCGGCTGCTCGGCCTGGTCGACCTGGTGGTCTGGGTCGTCGACCCGCAGAAGTACGCCGACCGGGTGCTGCACCGCAGCTACCTGCGCGAGTTCCGCCGGCACCAGGACGTCACCGTCGTGGTGCTCAACCAGGCGGACCGGCTGCCGGGCGCCGAACTGCCCCGGGTACTGGCCGACCTGCGCCGGCTGCTCGACGCCGACCAGCTCAGCAAGATCCCGGTGCTCGCCACCTCGGCCCTGCGCGACGCCGGAACGGCCCCGCTGCGGTCGGCCCTGGAACAGACCGTCGCCGAGCGGCAGGCGGCGCTGCGCCGGCTCTCCGCGGACGTGGACGAGGTGGTCGACGGGCTTTCGGACCTGATCGGATCCGCTCGGGCCGACGTCGACGTCGACCGGCCGACGATGCGCCGGCTCATCGACGCGCTCGCCGGCGCTGCCGGCGTACCGGCGGTGGCCGAGGCGACCGAACACGCCTACCGGCACCGGGCGGTCGCGGCCACCGGTTGGCCGCTGGCCCGGGGCTGGCGGCGGTTGCGCCCCGACCCGTTGCGCCGGCTGCACCTGGCCGGCGCGACCGGACACGGCCCGGCCGGCACCCCCGCTCTGGAGGACGGCCTCGGCGGCGACCGGCCGGCGCCGGCGGCGACCTCGGTGCCCGAGCCGACCGCGGCGCAGCTCGCCGCCGTCGGGCTGGCGGTACGCGCGGTCGCCGACCGGGCCGGTACGGGCCTGCCGGCCGCCTGGTCGACGGCGGTGACCGCGGCCGCCCGGTCCCGGATGACCGACCTCCCCGACGCGCTGGACCGGGCCGTGGCCACCACCGACCTCGGAGTGGACCGCCGGCCGGTCTGGTGGCGGTTCGTCAACGCGGTGCAGTGGTTGGTGACCGTCGCCGCCGGGTTCGGGCTGGCCTGGCTGCTCCTCGGGTACGCGGTCCGGGCGCTCGGTCTTCCCCGGCTGGAGTACCCGATGGTCGGGCTGACCCCGCTGCCCACGGTGCTGCTGCTCGGCGGCCTGCTGCTCGGGGTGCTGATGGCGGTGCTGGTCCGGCCGGTCATCCGGTGGGCGGCCCGACGGGCCCGGTGGCGGGCCGAGGGCCGGATGCACGACGCGGTGGCCGAGGCCGCCCAGGGGTACGTCATCGTGCCGGTCCGCGAGGTGCTGCGGTCGTACGCCGACGCACGATCCGCACTGGCCGCTGCCGACTCCCCACACTGAGTCGCGGCGAACTGCGGTGAAGGCGGGCACGGGACGCGCTCGGCACCGGTCGGTCCTGATCCGGGCCGGGCTGATCCTGCTCGGCCTCCTGCACGTCTCGTGGGGCGTACCCGCCGTGCTGGTACCCCGGTGGTTCTTCGACAACTTCCCCGGCTTCGGGCTCGGCTGGACGGCCGGCTATCCGCCGTACAATTCGCACCTGATGACCGATGTCGGGGCGGCGTTCCTCACCCTGGGCGCCATGCTGCTGGCCGCCGCCTGGCTCGATGATCGACGGGTGACCGCCGTCGTACTGAGCGGTCTGCTGCTCTTCTCGGCCGTACACCTCGGCTTCCACCTGACGCACGGCGGCACTCTGACCAGTGCCGATCTGCTTGCCAGCCGTACCGCCCTGCTGTCCGGGGTGATCGGTCCCGGCGCGCTGCTGGTACTCGACCACCGCTGGCGGGCGTAGTGTCGAGCCATGGCCTCGCCTCGGACCCCCTTTGAAGCCGTGCTGCACGCCGCTCGCGACGTGACCAAGCTCGACTGCGCGCTCGACGCCGAGATGCTCGGAACGGCACTTCTGGGCAGTGTCTATGCCATCGCGGAGGAAGACCGCAGCAGCGCCGTCCGGGAATTCGTCAGCGACTTTCTCTCCGCGACGGCGCGCCGCCGGACCGCCGCCGCGACCACCATCCGGACCGTCTTCGCCGCGCTGGTGCCGGACGCCGTCGGCGCCGCCTCGGTCAAGCCCGGCACCCAGGCGCCGTCGTGGTCCGGCCAACTCGGCAAGGTACGCCTGACCGGCAGCTACGCCTACGGCGACGTGTACGGCGACCAGACCTCGTACCTCGCCACCTTCGCGTACGACGACAGTGAGGCGGGCGGCCCCGAGCACGCCGTGGTGGCCCTCGTCGACCACAACATCGGGATCACGAAGGATGTCTTCGTCGGCGGCCCCGCCGAGCGGATCCTCGGACAGGTCCGGGAGATGTGCGCCGACGACGAGTTGACCTGGTTCCGGGAGGAGGATCCGGCGCGGCTGCGCGGCGAGGTCGCCCGGCACCTGGACATCACCGACGAGTTGGGGGACCTGCCCGACGAGGGTTCGCTGGCCACCGACCGCGCCCTGGTGGGCCACCGGCTGGCGCTGCTGCCGGCACCGGCGCCCCCGGTGCTCGGTGACGACGTCGAGCCACTCTCCACGGCCGAGCGCGACCGGCTGGTACGCGCCTTCCTGGCCTCGCCCGAGGCCGCCCGGTTCGGGTTGCACCAGGTGGCCGAGGCGGATCTCGCCTCCCTGCACTTCTGTCTGAGCCTGGTGCTGGACCATTCGGCGTCGTTCCCGGACGCGGACCCGATGCGCTGGAGTCCGGCGGTCGCCGGGCTCTTCCTCCTCGACTGGGTGCACCGGCGGGCGGTGCTGGACATGGACGACGCGGCGATGCTGCCCCGGGTGGTCCGGAGCTGGGCCGCGTACGCCGCCCGGCAGCGGGCCCTGCCGGGTGAGGCGGCCTCTCAGACCGACACTTCGGTCGAGGAGATGGTGCCGGAGTTCGTCCGGCTCTACACCACCGGCGAGCGGCGCAGTCCGGCCACGGCGGCGGTGGCACAGCTGATGGCCGAGGGTGTCGACCCGAACGATCCGGAGGCGCTGGACGCCTGGATCGAGGCGAACCGGCAACGGCTGGGCGACGACCCGGTGCAGTGATGCGGGGCGGGGCGCCCCGACCCGGGAACTCCGACTACTGACGCTCGTCGGCGGTCCGGCTCAGCAGCCGGCCCCGGCGGGCGGTCAGGCCGGGCAGGTCGACCCGGACCGGCCACGGCTGGTCGGTCGCGAACGGCTCGGTGGTGTAGTGGGTGACGTACCGGTACTGCCGGGCGCCCGGGTCGAGCACCAGCTCGGCGAGGGCGATGGTCGGCTTCTCCTCCTCCGGCACGACGATCCAGTACGCCGGTACGCCCGCCCGGGCGTACAGCGCCCGCTTGGTCTCGGTGTCCCGGAGCGCGGAGGTCGGTGACACGACCTCGACGACCAGCAGCGCGTCGGTGATCGGGAACGGGGTACGCCGCAGGTGCTGCGCCCGGGTCACCACCCCGTCCGGCCGGGGCTCGTTGTGGTCGTCGACCGTGGTCGACTGGTCGGTACCGACCGCGTACTCGTCAGAAGGGCTGGAGTCTTCCAGCAGGTTGGCGATCCAGCGGGCGATGGTGTTGTGGTCGATCGTGGCCGAGGGGGACACGATGATGCTCCCGTCAATCAGCTCGTAGCGCCGGCCGTCATCGGGCAGGGCGTGCAGGTCTGCCGTGCTGTAGCCGTGCGGGCCGGGCCGGTCGAGGGCGATCGGGACGGCGGTCATCGGAGGACCTCCGGGATCGGTCGGGGGCGCCACGAGGTCAAGGCTACGGGTGGGACGTTCACGGGCGCCACGATAACGGTGAGCACCGACAGGTTCACGCAAACGGCGGCGGGGCGGCGCTTTCGCACCGCCCCGCCGTACCCGGGAACTTCTCAGATCGCGACCTCGTGGTCGTCGTGCAGTCCGCCGCCGCCCCCGGCCGGCGCGGTGGTACCACTCGCCGGGCCGCTGGTCGGCGCGGTCAGGCTGCGGGTGTCGTAGGCGTAGGTGATGACCGCGTGCGCGACGGCGTCGGACATCTCGTCGATGGCCTTCAGGCTGATGTTGTCGATGTCGTCGCAGGCCTGGTGGTAGCAGGGGTCGTAGGCGACACCGGCGGTGCCTCCGTAGACCCTGGCCTCCTCGGCCGTCTTGACCAGCTCGGCTCCGGTGAACAGGCCACCGGACGGAATGTCCACACCGGCCGCGATGAACGGGCCGTAGTCACTGCGTCCGGAGAACGGCGTCTCCGCCGAGGCCAGCCGCTGGGACCGGAAGTAGTCGTGGAACAGCTTCTCGATCGCACCCGAGCCGGGCGGGCCGACCGCCGATCCGGTGCCGGGCGGGAACGCCGAGTTGTCGCCGTCGTAGACGAACCGGACGTAGTTCGGCGAGCCGACCATGTCGAAGTTGAGGTACAGGGCGATCCTGTCCCGCTCGGCCGCCGGCAGGTTCGCCACGTAGTGCGTCGAGCCGACCAGGTTGGCCTCCTCGGCGCCCCAGAGCGCGAACCTGACCTTGTTCCGGGTCGGGAAGATGCTCATCTTCTCGGCGATCTCCAACAGGGCGGCGCTGCCGCTGCCGTTGTCGTTGATCCCCGGGCCCTCCGGTACGGAGTCGAGGTGCGCTCCGGCCATCACCACGTTGCCGGGGTTGCCCCAGCGCGACTCGGCGAGGAGGTTCTCGGTGCTGGCCATGCCCCGGAAGGTGTCGGTGAAGACCCGCAGGGTGAGGCCACCGGCGACCTGGCCGACCAGTTCCTGGCCGAGTGCCTGGGAGACGCCGAGCGCGGCGAAGTCCAGGGTGTACGTGTTGCCCAGGGTTCCGGAGAGGTCGCCGCTGATGTTGTTGTAGATGACGGTGGCCGCCGCACCGGCCGCCGCCGCGTTGCTGGCCTTCTGCCCGAACGGGCAGGTACCCCGGCTGATCAGGACAATGGTGCCGACGTTCGCCGGGCCGAAGTCGCTGGCCGCGCAGCCCTGGGAGTCGCCGGTCGGCACGCTGGCCGGCGCGGTGACGTCGGCGCTGCCGGAGTAGCTCATGATCCGATGTGGCAGGTCGCCGGCCGGCGCCGAGGTCCGCTGCAGTTCGGACGGAGTGTTGATCAGGAACGTCTGGAAGTCGAACTGCTGCCGCGTCACCCGGTATCCGGCACGCCGGAGCACCTTCTCGGCGTAGTCGACCGACCTGTCGTAGCCGGACGCGCCCGAGGCCCGGTTGCCTCCGTTGCGGTCCGCGATCTTCTGTAGCTCCTTGAGATGCTTCTGCACCCCCTTGGCGGTCACCGCCTTACGCAACGCCCAGGAGCCGAGGCTTCCCAGGTCTGCCTGGGCGGGCGCCGGTGCGGCCACCACCGCGAGCGCTGTCACGAGCGTGGTGGCCAGCAGGCCACGGCTCCACCTACTGCTGGTGCGACCCACGCTGCCTCCTGTCACAGGTCACCGGGGTGTTCCGGTGTTATCGAGAGACGTCAGCATAGCCAGGGGTGGATGGCCGGTGAATAGTCCACACGAGTGTGCTTACTGGCCGGTAGGAGGTGGACGGTGACGACGCGGATGGGGCCGGCGAGCCTCGACGCGGGAGAGCACGTCGGGCCCGCCGGCCCCATCCGAAGACCGGTCCGCCCCCCGCCGGCCGGTCAGCACGGCGGCGCTGACCGTGGCCAGCGCCGCCCAAGGCCACCGTTGCCGGGCGGCGACCTCGTCTGAGGGATTGTGCTGCACCGGTACCTCGCGGACCGGGCTTTTTCGTCTTCCTGACGATAACGCCTGTGATAGCTTCTCGTCAAGGTGGTGATAATTCAGTGGCCGAGTACCCGCCGTTCGCCGTGACCGTCGATCTGGTGGTCCTCACCGTTCGCCAGGACGCGCTCTGCATCCTGCTCATCCGCCGGGGCATACCGCCGTACCACGGTCGCTGGGCGCTGCCCGGTGGATTCGTCGGGTTCGACGAGGACCTGGCGGACGCCGCCGCTCGGGAGCTCACCGAGGAGACCGGGGTACCCGAGGCAGTGGGCCACCTGGAGCAGTTGGGCACGTACGGCACGCCGGGGCGCGACCCGCGCGGTCGGGTGGTGACGGTGGCGTACCTGGCGCTGCTTCCGGACCTACCGCCGCCGGTGGCCGGTACCGACGCGGCCGCGGCCGACTGGCTGCCGGTATCCCGGATCGCCGAGGCCCAGCTCGCCTTCGATCATGACGTCATCCTGGCCGCCGGGCTGGAGCGGGCCCGGGCCAAGCTCGAGTACACCCCGCTGGCCACCGCCTTCTGCCCACCGGAGTTCACCATCGCCCGGCTGCGGACGGTCTACGAGACCGTCTGGAGCAGCCAACTTGACCCGCGCAACTTCCACCGGAAGGTGACCGGCACCCCCGGCTTCGTGGAGCCCGCCGGACGGGTCACCGAGGGGGATCGAGGGCGACCGGCGCAGCTCTACCGACGCGGGTCGGCCGATCTGCTGCATCCGCCGATGCTCCGCCCGTCCCTCACCCGGAGCTGACCCGACGCCCCTCGGCCGGTGCCGGGACGGGACTCGGCGCGGGCACGATTCCCGGGCCGGGGGAAGGGTCTGCCCCCGGGGTGGCACTGGGTGCCGGAACAGGGCTCGGCGCCGGGGTCGGCGCGGGAGCGGTGGGCTCGGGGACGGCGGTCGGCCCCGTGGACGGGGTCGACTCCGCCGAGGGAGTGGTCTCCGGCGAACCCGACGCACCGGTCGGTGCCGGAGATGGTCCCGGCGGCGTCGGCGACGGTCGGGCGGTACCGGTCGGCCCGGCCGACGGGGACGGCTCCGGGGACGGCGGGGACGGGGATGGCGACGGCTCCGGGGACGGCGACGGAGCGGGCGACGGCGGCAGGGTCTGCCCCGGCGTCGGCGCCGGTCCCGGAGGCGTCGGTACGGTGCCCGACTCGTTCGGGCCCGGTCCGACGTCCGGCGGCCCGCCGGGCTCCGGGCCCGACGTTCCGGCGCCGTCGGTCCAGCCGCCGGAGAAGGCGGGGAGCGGCGGCGATCCGATCCGCAGGGACCGGTCGCCCGTACCGGCCGGGCCCGGTGCCACCACCGGCGGCGTCGTCGGGAGCAGCGGTACGACCGCCAGCGGCCCGCCGGACGGCGGTGCGATGAACGGAGTGACCCCGGCCGGTGGCATCCCGTCGGCCACGGTCGCCGAACCGCTGCCGATCGCCGCCAGGATCGGCAAAGACGAGGTACCAGCCAGCAACGCGACCGTGAACAGATAGCGTCGGGTGGGTCCCGCCAGCCCTTCGGCCCGGTGGACTCCGGTCACCCGGCGGTACCCGACGTGGGCGCCGCCGGACCGCCGGTGCCGGGCCAGCAGCTTGGGAGCCGGCTCGTCGTTCCCGTGGTTGGGCACGGAAAACTCCTCGTCATCGGGCGGACAGATCGGTACCGGCGCGCCGGGTGGGGCGGCATCGGCCGAATGGGACCGGGCGGAGACTTGTCTCGACCAGGCGACATTTCCGCTACCTACAGTGATGTAGTGACGGTGAGTTTGCCAGCCTTAGACAGCGTGTCAGCGACGGAGTTTGAGATGTTCGGGTCGCCGTACCCGATCAAATCGGTTTATCTGGTGCGAACCTGGCGGCCAGCCGAATCTGGCGGAGGCCGAACTACAGGTGTGCTGAGCTGCTCTGCGAATATGGAGCCGACGGCAACGCGGCCAGACCCTTCCGCGCACCCCCCTGCGGCAGGCGGGACGCGGTGCCGGCGCTCGGTGGACCAGGATCGGCCAGAATCTGGTCCACGCCGCGTGGCTGCCCCTACCGGGGTCAGGCGCGGCAGCCACCCCCGGTCCGGCACCAGCCGGGCGGGCGCACCAGCTGCGCGGTCGGGACACCCCCGGTGCCGACGCACGAACGACAGGGAGATAGGGATGGCGAAGAGCGATCCTGCGGGTACGACCCGCGGCAGGCGGGCCGGCACCCGGTCCGCACGACCGGGCGGGAAAACCCCGGTAACCGGTGATCTCGTGCAGCTGCTCACTCCGGACGGCGACCGGATCGACCAGGTCACCTGGCACGACGGTACGGAGTACCGGGTCGACTTCACCGACGAGGAGTACCGGAGCCTCTACCGGGACCTCGTCCTGGTCCGCAAGCTGGACGCCGAGGCGACCGCGTTGCAGCGCCAGGGTGAGCTGGGCATCTGGGCCAGCCTGCTCGGCCAGGAGGCCGCCCAGGTCGGTTCGGGGCGGGCCCTGCGCACCCAGGACATGGCCTTCCCGACCTACCGGGAGCACGGCGTGCTCTACTGCCGGGGGATCGACCCGATCATGCCGCTGGGCCTGTTCCGGGGTGTCGACCTCGGTGGTTGGGACCCGAACGAGTTCAAGTTCAACATGTACACGATCGTGATCGGGGCGCAGACCCTGCACGCCACCGGCTACGCCATGGGCGTGAACATGGACGGCAAGACCGGCACCGACGACGGCGAGGCGGTGATCGCCTACTTCGGCGACGGCGCCTCCGCCCAGGGTGACGTGAACGAGGCTTTCATCTGGGCCAGCGTCTTCAACGCCCCGATGGTGTTCTTCTGCCAGAACAACCAGTACGCCATCTCCGAGCCGCTGGAGCGGCAGACCCGGATCCCGCTCTACCAGCGGGCCGCCGGCTTCGGCTTCCCCGGCGTACGGGTGGACGGCAACGACGTGCTGGCGACGTACGCGGTCACCCGGGCGGCACTGGACAACGCGCGTCACGGTCAGGGCCCCACCCTGATCGAGGCGTACACCTACCGGATGGGCGCGCACACCACCACGGACGACCCGACCCGGTACCGGATCGCCAGCGAGGTCGAGGCGTGGCAGGCCAAGGACCCGATCGCGCGGGTACGGACCTTCCTCACCAAGCAGGGCATCGCGGACGACGCGTTCCTCGCCGAGGTGGACGAGCAGGCCAAGCAGGAGGCGCTGCGACTGCGCGAACGGGTGCTGGAGATGCCCGATCCCGAGCCGTTGACGCTGTTCGACAACGTGTTCCCGAACGGCTCGCCGGAGATCGACGCGCAGCGCGAGCTGACCGCCCGGTACATGGACTCGTTCGAGGGGAGCGCGCTCTGATGGCCACCGAAACCCTCACCCTGGGCAAGGCGCTCAACCGTGGCCTCCGCCGCGCGCTGGAGCAGGACCCCAAGGTCATCATCATGGGCGAGGACGTCGGCAAGCTCGGCGGCGTCTTCCGGATCACCGACAGCCTGCAGAAGGACTTCGGCGAGAACCGGGTGATCGACACCCCGCTCGCCGAATCCGGCATCATCGGCACCGCGGTCGGCCTCTCCATCCGGGGCTACCGGCCGATCTGCGAGATCCAGTTCGACGGCTTCGTCTACCCGGCGTACGACCAGATCGTGTCGCAGGTGGCGAAGATGCACTACCGCTCGCAGGGCAAGGTCAAGGTGCCGATCGTCATCCGGATCCCGTTCGGTGGCGGCATCGGCGCGGTGGAGCACCACTCGGAGTCCCCGGAGGCGTACTTCGCGCACACCGCCGGGCTGAAGGTGGTCGCCTGCGCGACGCCGCAGGACGCGTACACGATGATCCAGCAGGCCGTCGCCTCGGACGATCCGATCGTCTTCTTCGAGCCGAAGCGGCGGTACCACGAGAAGGGTCTGGTGGACCTCGACGCGCCGCTCGACGACGCGTACCCGCTGCACGCCGCCCGGGTGGTCCGGCCCGGCCGCGACGCCACACTGCTGGCGTACGGCCCGATGGTGCGGACCGCGCTGGAGGCGGCCGCCGCGGCGGAGGAGGACGGTCGCGACCTGGAGGTCATCGACCTGCGTACCCTCTCCCCGCTCGACCTCGGCGCGGTGTACGAGTCGGTCAAGCGGACCGGCCGGTGCGTGGTGGTGCACGAGGCGCCCGGCAACCTCGGTCTCGGCTCCGAGATCGCGGCCCGGATCACCGAGGAGTGCTTCTACTCGCTGGAGGCACCGGTCCTGCGGGTCACCGGCTTCGACACGCCCTATCCGGCCGCCCGGCTGGAAGAGGACTACCTGCCCAATCTCGACCGGGTGCTCGACGGCGTCGACCGCACCTTCGGTTGGTGAGCGCGATGTCGCGAGTCAGGGAGTTTCCGCTGCCCGACCTCGGGGAGGGGCTGACCGAGGGCGAGATCCTCAAGTGGCTGGTGTCGGTCGGTGACACGGTCGAGCTGAACCAGCCGATCGTCGAGGTGGAGACCGCCAAGGCGGCGGTCGAGATCCCGTCGAAGTGGGGCGGCAAGGTCACCGCGATCTTCCACGAGGAAGGCACGGTGGTCGACGTCGGTATGCCGATCTTCGCCATCGACACCGACCCGGGCGCCGGCGACCTGCCGGTGCCGTCCGCCGCCTCGCTGGCGGCGGTCGAGGTGGCTCCGGCGGAGGGCGCCATCGAACCGGGCCTGATCGGCGGGCCCGCACCGGGCGGCCGGACGGCGGTGCTGGTCGGCTACGGCCCGAAGACCGCTGCCGCGAAGCGCCGCCCCCGCAAGGGCGCCGGGCCGAACGGCACTCCGATGCCCCGGTCCGCACCCACCTCGGTACCGGCGCCCGCGCCGGCTCCGACCCCGGTGCCGGCCGCTCCTCCGGTACCCCGTACGGCCACCGTGCCGTCTCCGGCGCCCGCCGCCGGGTCCGGTACCGGACCCGAGGCGCTGGTACTGGCGAAGCCGCCGGTACGCAAGCTCGCCAAGGATCTCGGGGTGGACCTGCGTACCCTGATCGGGTCCGGCCCGCTGGGCTCGATCACCCGGGACGACGTACACCTGGCTCTGGCCGGGGGCGGGACGGAGGCCGAACCGGCGTCCGCGACCCGGACCACGGCGGGCCCGGTCTTCGGGCCGGACCGGGAGCAGCGGATTCCGGTCAAGGGCGTCCGGAAGCTCACCGCGCAGAACATGGTCGCGTCGGCGTTCAGCGCCCCGCACGTCACCGAGTTCCTGACGGTCGACGTGACGCGGTCGATGAAGGCGCTCGACCGGCTGCGGAAGCGTCGGGAGTGGCAGGACGTCCGGGTCTCCCCGCTGCTGCTGGTCGCCAAGGCGGTGCTGCTCGCGGTCGGCCGGCATCCGATGGTCAACTCGACCTGGGCCGGCGACGAGATCGTGGTCAAGGAGTACGTCAACCTCGGCATCGCGGCGGCGACCGAGCGCGGTCTGATCGTGCCGAACATCAAGGACGCCGGGCGGCTGTCGCTGCGGGAGCTGGCCGACGCGATGACGGCGCTGGTGCAGACCGCGAAGACCGGCCGGACGGCGCCGGCGGACATGTCCGGTGGCACCCTGACCATCACCAACGTCGGCGTCTTCGGCGTCGACACGGGTACCCCGATCCTGCCGCCGGGCGAGTCGGCGATCCTGGCCTTCGGGGCGATCCGGGAGATGCCCTGGGTCCACAAGGGCAAGATCAAGGTTCGTCAGGTGACCACGCTGGGGCTCTCCTTCGACCACCGGATCATCGACGGCGAGCTGGGTTCGAAGTTCCTGCGTGACGTGGGCGACTTCCTGGCCGATCCGGAGGCGGCCCTGCTCGGCTGGACCTGACGTTCGCAACGCTCCACCCGCACTGGCAAAAGGACGCGGCCGGTGTGCTCCGGGTTACTCCCGAGCACACCGGCCGTATCCATCAGGTTACGAAGAACCATCGCCCCGACGACCTCTGGACCTTTGATTCGTAGGCTGGTGTCTCAGCTCACCTAATAATCGGTGGCAGACGATGGCCCGATGCGGTTGAATGGACACATCAGACGGGAAGACAACCGAATAGCCAGGGGGCGTACACCATGAGCATGATCAACCGACTTCGCAACCGACGGGCCAGCGTTCGACGCGCGCGGGCGATCGAGCGGGCACTGCAGGCGACCAGTTCGCCGGCGGTCCGCGACGAGATCCTGATCGCCGCGCAGCGCTACTACGGCTGACCCCCAGCGGAGCCTCCTCACCTCCGCACCAGATCGACGGCCCGCCCGGTCCTCCGGGCGGGCCGTCGGCGTTTCACAGCGCAGGCCACCGGGATTCCGCCCCTGCCACGCCGCCCGGTACGGTGGGGCTCGGTCGTCGCCCGACCAACCGCCCGAGGCGTACCGAGCAGACCCCGTCAGCTCTTACGGTTCCGGACGGCGTCCCCGGCGACCGGCGCTGCCCCCGGGCGGCACCGGCCTGGACCGGTTACCGTGCGGGGAGCTTGCTGAGCCGGTTTCGCGCCGGTACCGCCGACCCTGGCCGGAGGACCGACGCGCGATCGGCGCGGCCGACATGTGATGGAGGAGGCGCGCGCATGACGTCCGAGGATCCGCAGCACCCCGGCCGGTGGCCGGACGAGGCTGCGCCGGGCGCCACAGGCCCAGCCCCGTACGGCAGTCCCACACCGCAGGGCGACGACCGGTTCCCGCCCCAGGGTGCCGGAGCGCCGCCGGCCAACTTCGGATGGGCACCGCCACCATCCGGGCCGGCGGGTGCACCCACCGGCTGGGACGAGCAGCCGGGCGGCCCGGGTGGCGGCCAGGCCGGCGCGCCCGGTTGGGACGAGTCCGGCAACGGGTCGGGCGCACCCCGCCCCCGCCCGGAGACGACGCAGTGGGGCGCACCGCCGGAGGCGCCCACCCAGACCAGGCCGACGCCCCCCGAGGGTGCCGGCTACCCGCCGGAGTGGGGCACCCCTGCGCCGCAGGGCGCCCCGGTCGGCCCTCCGCGCTGGACCGGAGCCGGCCAGTCCACGGACCCGCCCGGCAGCCCGCCCTCGTACCCGGCCCAGTCCGGCACGCCCGGCGGCCAGGAGAACTATCCCGACCAGCACGCCGGGGGTCAGCAGGGCGGCTACCCCGCCCAGCCCGTCGGCGGCCCGCAGGGCGGCTACCCGGCCCAGTCCTCCGGCGGCCCGGCGTACCCCGGTCAGTCCTCCGGCGGCCCGGCGTACCCGTCGGCGGCTCCGGACGGCTCGGCGTACCCCGACCAGGGCGGCGACAATTCCGGCTACCCCCAGGGCAACCGGGGCGGCGGCTTCGCCGACCCCGCACCATGGGGACCGGGCGAGGCGTGGGGCTCCCAGCGACCAGGTCCGGAGTCCGGCCCGCCAGCGGGCGACTATCCGCAGCGGCCGGCCGACTACCCCCCGCAGGCCGAAGCGGGACAGCCGCACGGCGGGGCGCCGCAGGCCGCAGCCTGGGCACCGCAGCCGTCGACCTGGTCCTCGGCCCCGGGATCGAACGCCAGGCCCGGCGCCTTCGAGCCGTCCCGTCCCGAGTTCGACCGGCGGGAGCCCGGCAACCCGACCGACGGTCCGGCCTACCAGCCGCGCCCGGCGCCCGGGTTCTCGCCCGAGAACGCCGTACCGCTGCCGCCGCAGGAGGCCCGGGTACCCGGCGCCAGTCTGGCCGCCGCACCGCCGGCCGACTATCCGCCGCAGTCCCCGCCCGACTACCCGCCGCAGTCCGGGCGCCCGGCACCGGCCGGTTCGCCGGCTCCGGGTGACTATCCGGCCCGGCCCGGCTTCCCGCAGCGGTCCGACTTCCCGGCCGAGGGACGGGACTACGGCTCGCCGTCGGAGGGCCGGGACTACGGCCAACCGTCGGACGGCCGGGACTACGGCTCGCCGTCGGAGGGGCGGGACTACGGCCAACCGTCGGACGGCCGGGACTACGGCTCGCCATCGGACGGCCGCGAGTACGGCCAACCGTCGGACGGGCGGGACTACGGCTCGCCGTCGGAGGGGCGGGACTACGGCCAACCGTCGGACGGCCGGGACTACGGCTCGCCATCGGACGGCCGCGAGTACGGCCAACCGTCGGACGGGCGGGACTACGGCCAACCGTCGGACTACGGCCAGTCGCCCCGGGAGGCGGACGGCTGGACGCCGGGCGGCTTCCCGTCGGGCGCACCCGAGGCGGCACCAGAGTCTCCCGCTCCCGCGCCCGGCGCCATGCCGGTCGTACCGCAGCCACGGGTGCCGACGGACTCCTCCGTGGGCGGCCGGGTGGCCGTACCCGGGGTGGGACGACCGGAGCCGGCTGCCGAGTCGGATCGACCCGTGGGCCGGGCCAGTGCCGCCGTACCGGCCGCCAGTCGGGTCCTGCCGCCGGCCGATCACGTCGGCGCGGCCCCGATTCCGGCACCGCAGCCACGGGTGTACGGCCGGGCCACCCCGGCGGACGAGCCCGAGCAGCCCCGCGCCGCCGAGCCCGGAGCCTGGGAGCCCGATCGACCCGGTGGCGAGAGCGCGCGACAGGCCGGACCGACGGTCTACGGCGCGCCGCCCGCACAGCCGGGACCGGAGAACCACGACGACCGTTTCCCGGATGATCCGCCAGCGACCCGGGTGGCCGTTCCGGGCGCCAGGACGCCCCAGGCAGACGCCCCGAACCGCCCCCAGGCTGCCGGCGGCTCACCCTTCGCCGACCTGATCGATCCCCCGGGGGCCGCACCCGGCTTCGGTCCACCCGACGCCGACCGGTTCGGCGGACCGGCCCCCGGCAACGCCGACCGGTTCGGCGGACCCGCTCCAGCCGAGACCGACCGCTTCGGCGGACCGGCTCCCGGCAACGCCGACCGCTTCGGCGGACCCGGTTCGCCGGACGGCGACCGGTTCGGCGGACCCGCTCCAGCCGACACCGACCGCTTCGGCGGACCGGCTCCCGGCAACGCCGACCGCTTCGGCGGACCCGGTTCGCCGGACGGCGACCGGTTCGGCGGACCGGGCGGGGCCGATCGCGACCGCTTCGGCGGGCCCGGTTCAGCCGACGCGGACCGGTTCGGCGGTAACGGGCCCGGTCAGCCGGACTTCGGCCCGCCGATGCCTGGAGGTGCCGGCGGACCGGGCGGCTTCGGCGCGTCCAACGCTGCGGCACCGGTACCGGCGGCGTACGGGTCGCCGGGAGCAGCTGCGACCTACGGATCGCCCGGAGCCGGCGCGACCTACGGATCGCCCCCCGGAGCGGCCCCGACGACGTTCGGCGCGCCCGGGGGTGCGCCGCCGTACGGATCGCCGTCCCCGTCGGGCCCGAACTGGGGTGGTGGACCGGACGGAGCCGATCAGGGCCGGTTCGACTCGTTCAAGCCGGAGCCGGAGCCGGAGGTCAAGCCCGAGCCCCCGACGCCGCAGGTACGCAACGGCAAGGTGCTGTTCCTGGTGCTGGTCGCCGCGGTCCTGCTGCTGGCGATCCCGCTGGGCACCCTCTGGCTGCTCGGCAAGATCGGGGAAGAGGACGCGGCTCCCCCGTTCAATCCGGCGGTGGGCGCCTGCGTCAAGGACTCCGGCGGGACTCCCGTGATCGCGGACTGCGCGGAGCAGGGCGTGTTCAAGGTGGTCTCCAAGGTGACCGACAAGGCGGAGTGCGCGCCGAACACCCCGCAGACCATCGTCATCCCGGGCCGCAAGGAAGTGCTCTGCCTGGAACCGGCGACCGCCGGTAGCTGAGTCCGGCCGATCCTCGACCAGCGCCCCGTCTCCCGTCCGGGAGGCGGGGCGCTGGTCGTCGCGCGGCGGATCAGACGAAGAGGGCGAAGTAGATCGCCACGTGATGGCAGATTGCCGCGACGAGGGTGCAGGCATGGAACAGTTCGTGGTGGCCGAACACCGTGGGCCACGGGTTGGGCCGACGTAGCGCGTAGCAGACGGCGCCGATGCTGTAGGCCGCTCCTCCGGCGACCAGCAGCGCCAGCACGGGCGCCCCGCCCCGGTCCTGGATGTCCGGCAGCACCGCGACCGCGACCCAGCCCAGCGCGAGGTAGAGGGGCGCGGAGACCCACCGGGGAGCGTGTGGCCAGACCAGCTTCAGCGCCACCCCGGCGACCGCGCCGGACCACACGATCGCCAGGAGTACGGCCGCGCTCCGCGCCGAGAGCAGCAGCAGGCAGAACGGGGTGTACGTACCGGCGATGAACACGAAGATCATCGAGTGGTCGAGCCGGCGCATGGTGCGGTAGCCGCGCTCCGACCAGACCCGGCGGTGGTAGAGGGCACTGGTGCCGAAGAGGCCGCAGACGGTGACGCTGTAGACGATGCAACTGATCAGCGGTGTCCAGCCCGGCCGGGTCGCCGCGATCGAGCAGAGTACGACGCCGGCCGCCACGGCCACGAAGAAGGCGTACGTGTGCAGCCAGCCTCGCATCCGTGGTTTGCCCAGGTCGACGGGGCGGAGCCGGATCGGCGCAGGGGTACTCACCTGGACAGGTTACGACACCGTAGGTTACTCACGGGTAGTGCACTGCGTCACGTCACACCGGTTCAGCCCTCCGCCGACAGCCCCTCGCCGCGTCGGCGCAGCATCGCCAGCCCGGGGATGCCGGCGATGGCGAGCTTCAGGTCCCGGGTCACGTTGAGCAGATCGTGGATGTCCGGCCCGACCCGGTCCAGGGTGGCCAGGATCGGCAGTACGTCCGCGGTGAGGTGCCCGGTCAGCCGGGGCAGTTCGTCGATCAGCCGGATCGCCGCGTCGACCTCCTCCGGGGTGAGCTGCTCGACGAACCGGTTCACCATCGGCGCGCCCTTGCGCAGGGTGCCGGCGTACGCGGCGAGCAGCTCGTCGACGGTGGCCATGGTCCCCTCGGCCCGGGCCATGGTGGCAGCCGCCCGGTCAGCGACCAGTTTCGCGTCGGCGACCACCAGGCCGGCCGACGCCGTGATCCGGGCCGCCTCGTCGATCGGGGCGACCGCTTGGGCGGTGACCGACCGCACCTGCTCGATCGTCTTCTCCGCCGCGTCGACGAGCTGACCGGTTCGGTCCATAGTGGACTCGACTCGTTCGAGGACCGATTCCACCCGGTCCAGCACGGCGCCGATCCGGCGTACCAACGCCTCGGTGCCGTCCAGCACCTCGAAGGCGCGGGCCGGCAGGCCGGCAAGTGTGGTCGCGGCGCCGGAGGCCTGGTCGACGGCGTTCCTGGTGAGGTGGAGCAGGGCCGAGGGGTGCGGGAGGGGGAGTGGCATGCCCGCAATTGTGCGTCGCGCGGCCCAGGACTGCCGGCGAGCCGACCTGGCGGCCCCTAGCTGTCCAGCCCCCGCAGGATGAGCGGCAGCCGATGCACCCCGTCGGACGTGATCCGTACCGGCACTCCCCAGTCCTGCCGGCTGAGGTGGCAGGCGGCGTGCTCGGCCTCGGCATCACAGGTCGCGGCCTGGGCGACCACCTGCAACACCCCGCCGGACACCTGGTCGTTGAGGACCAGGCGGCGGGACAGTTCCGTACCGACGCCGGCGCCGTCGAGCAGCAACTCGGGTGGGGACGCGGAGATCTCCAACCGGGTGGAGGGGCCGAACGACTCGTCCAACTTCTGCCCCGGCGGCGGCTCGAAGATCACGTCCAGGGTCAGCTCGCCGGCGGCGAGATCCGTCGGTGGCCGCTCCGTACGGTGCCGGGTGCCGTCGATCGTGCTGGCCCCGGCCGCCGAGAGGGCACCCGGTGCCAGCCGGGAGAGCCGGTGTGCGGCGGACTCGACCACCAGCACCTCGCCCTCGGCGGTGACCACCACGTCGCTCGGCTCGGCCAGTCCGCCGGCGACCGTCGAGACGGTCCCCGATGCCGGGTCGAACCGCCGCACCGCCCCGTTGTACGTGTCGGCGATCAGCACCGACCCGTCCGGCAGCGCGCCGACGCCCAGCGGGTGCTGCAACAGCGCCTGGTCGGCCGGGCCGTCCACGTGGCCGAAGTCGAACAGCCCCTGCCCGACGGCGGTGTGCAGCGCCCCGTCCTCGACGTACCGCAGCGCGCTGGTCTCGCTGTCGGCGACCCAGAGCCGGCGACCGTCGCCGGAGACCGAGAGCCCGGACGGCTGGGCCATCCAGACGTCCGGCAGCGGACCGTCCCGCAGCGCCTCGACGGTGGTGCCGGCGTAGATTCCGGCGGTCCGCTTGATCGGGTCGAACCACCACAACTGGTGGATCCCGGCCATCGCGATGACGATCCTGTCCTCGTACCAGGCCAGGTCCCATGGCGAGGAGAGGTCGATGGAGCGGGCGTCGTGGGCGTGGTCGTCCACCGTCGAGCGCCACTGCCGACCCGTACCCGCGACGGTGGTCACCTCACCGGTCTCCAGCCGTACGCCCCGGAGCAGGTGGTTGACGGTGTCCGCCACGACGATGTCGTACCCGGCGACCTCGGCCGCGTGCCGGGGCAGCCGGCACACGCCCTGCGGCTCGGCGAACCGGGCGCTGTCGGCGGGGCCGTCGGCCCGGCCCCGGATCCCGGCGCCGATCCGCCGCAGCACCGTCTCGCCGTCCGAGTCGAGTTCGACCAGGGAGTGTCGGGCCGAGTCCGACACCAGCAGGCGACCGTCGTCCAGCGCGATCGCCTTGCCGGGGAAGCGCAGCGGGGTCTCCGGCTCGGCCGGCGGGACGTACGGGCCGTCGCCCCGGTGCAGGGTGCCCTTGGCCTCGTGGCTGGCGATCAGCTCGTCGAGCAGCCGGGACAGCCCTTCGGCGTGCCCCTCGCCCGCCATCGACGCGACGACGTAGCCCTCCGGGTCGATCACGTTCAGCGTCGGCCACGCCTTGGCCGCGTACTGCTGCCAGGTGGCCATCTCCACGTCGTCCAGCACCGGGTGGGTGACCCCGTACCGCTCGACGGCGGCGGCGAGCGCGTCCGGGTCCCGCTCGTGCTCGAACTTCGGTGAGTGGACCCCGATCACGACCAGCGCGTCGCCGTACTTCTCCTCCAGCGGGCGCAGTTCGTCCAGCACGTGCAGGCAGTTGATACAGCAAAAAGTCCAAAAGTCCAGCAAAATGACTTTTCCGCGCAAATCAGCGAGGCTGAGGTCCCGCCCGCCGGTGTTGAGCCAGCCCCGGCCCCGGAACTCTGGTGCGCGTACCCGTGCGGTCATGGGCCCATATTGCAGGACCCGGAGGCGGTCCGCCCCGCGACCCCGGCCAGAGGTCGCCCCGGACACCCCGGCGCCGTTCCGACGCCTCGGCCTCGCCCGGGACGCTGCGGTCGACCCGGGCGGACCTGCCGCGCCGGGCCGCCTCTGGCCGGATGACTCCCGCTCAGAGCGGACGGCCGGGGCGACGTACCTCGCGGTACTCCTCGACGACCTGCTCCTCCCGACTCGGCACGACCCTCGGGTCGGCCACCGGGGTGACAACCGTACGGCGACGGCCACGCCAGAGGTAGGCGGTCATGATCAGGCCGACCACGCCGGCGAGCATCAGCACCCAGCCAACGACGCTGAGGTTGAGCCAGCCCATCTCGACGTCCACCGCGAACGCGAGGATCGCGCCCAGTGCAATGAGGAAGATGCTTCCACCGATGCCCACTTTGTCGTCCTCCTAGGCTCTCGACCCGGCTTGCGCCAGTGCCGCCCACCAGTGAGGTCGCGGCACACATCGACATACCCAGGCGTTTCAAATCCGAATCAGGCAAGCTGGTTGGCGACGTCGCGATCGGCCGGGTCCGGGGGTCGGCGGTCAGCGGCAACACCGGCGCCCAGCACGGAAGACGCCCCGAGCGACGCGGAGGAGTGGGATCGACGTGACGGATACCAGTGGGACCGGCCCGATCGGGGCCGGTGGACGGCCGATGGCACCGAGGCGGGTACTCGTGCTGCTCCGGCACGCCAAGGCCGAGCGACCGACCGGCGGACCGGACGCCGAGCGACCGTTGACCGCCCGGGGGCACGCGGACGCCGCCGCCGCCGGCGCCTGGCTGGATCACGGCGGCTACCTGCCGACCGTCGTCTTCTGCTCCCCGGCCAAACGCACCCGACAGACCTGGCACGACGCCGCCCTCGGGATGGCCGCGCCGCCGACCCGGCCGGCCCGCGCCGCCAGTCCGGCGTCGGATGGACCCACCGGCACGGTACGCAGCTCCGTGGCGACGCCGCCGGCCGCCACGGGTACCCGGGCCGGCGTACCGGCCGTCCGCTACGACCAGCGGATCTACCACGGGTACGCGACGGACCTGCTCGACCTCGTCCGCTCCACCGATCCGGACGCCACGACGCTGCTGCTGATCGGGCACAACCCGACCATCTCGGAGCTGTCCACTCTGCTCGATCCGGTGCACGCCGACCCGGACGGGCTGCGTACCAGCGGAATCGTCGTACACGGGATCGACGGCGAGTGGGCGGGCGTACGCGAGCAGGCCGGCCCGATCGTGAAGTGGCACACCGCCCGCGGCTGACCGCCCCGTCACCGCGGTCAGCCCGGCCTGATCCGGTCGGGCCGGATCAGGCCGGGAAGTCCCTGGATCAGCTCGGTGGGGCGCTCGGTGGCGGTGGATCCGGTGGCGGCGGCATCATCGCCGTCGGATGCGACAGTCGGTTCTCCTCGACGATCAGCGTCCGGGCGCGCTTCTTGCGGTCCTGCCAGTACCAGAGGGTGGTTGCCACCACTCCGAGCCCGGCCAGGATGAAGACCCAGCCGACCGCGCGCAGGTCGAGCCACCAGATGTTCGCTCTGATCGCGAACGTCAGGATGGCTCCCAACGTAATGAGGAAAATTCCCGTACCAAGGCCCATGTCCGCTGCACTCCCCCGTGCGATGGGTCGTGGGCTTTCATGACAAATCAGGTCAAACTGCTCCTAGCACCGCCTCAACAATAACGCGGCGGCCGGCGAGCAACAGCTTCGCCGGCCGCCTGTCGAGCGGGGATCGCCGCCAGTGGCGCGCGGGATCGCCGAAAGGTCAGAAGACGTCCTCGGCCAGCTCCATCAACTCGAGGTCGGCGTTCTCGACGATCCTGCGGTCGGCGCCGATCCGGGGCAGAACCTCGCGGGCGAAGAACCGGGCGGCGGCCAGTTTTCCGGTGTAGAACGCCTTGTCCGCGTCGGACACCTCGGCACTCAACGCCCGCAGCGCCACCTCGGCCTGCCGCTGCAACAGCCAGCCGACGACCAGGTCGCCGACCGCCAACAGGAAGCGGCGACTGGTCAGCCCGATCTTGTACATCACGCGCGGATCGTCACCCTGGGCCTCCATGAGCCACCCGGTCATGGTGCCGAGCATGCTCTGCACCTCGCCGAGCGCCCGGCCCAGGGCCAGCCGCTCCTCCTTGAGCTGGCCGTCGACCGGCTCGGCGGACACCGTGGGCACCGGGTGGGAACCGCCCCCGGACTCGACGAACCCCTGGATCTCGGCGGCCACGGCCATCAGGCTCGTACCCCGGTCCCGGACGATCTTCCGGAAGAACAGGTCGAGGCTCTGGATCGCCGTCGTTCCCTCGTACAGGGTGTCGATCTTCGCGTCCCGGACGTACTGCTCCAACGGGTAGTCCTGGAGGAAACCGGAGCCGCCGAACGTCTGCAACGACTCGTGCCCGAGCAGCTCGTACGCCCGCTCCGAGCCGACTCCCTTGACCAGGGGCAGCAACAGGTCGTTCACACCCTTGGCGAGCCTGACGGTCGACTCGTCACCGGCCGCCTCGGCCAGGTTGATCCGGTCCTGCCAGGTCGCGGTGTAGCAGACCAGCGCGCGCAGGCCCTCGGCGTACGCCTTCTGCAGCATCAGCGATCGGCGTACGTCCGGATGGTGGGTGATGGGCACCCGGGGGGCGTTCTTGTCGGTGGACCGGAGCAGGTCTGCACCCTGCACCCGGTTCTTCGCGTACTCCAGTGCGTTCAGGTAGCCGGTGGAGAGCGTCGCGATGGCCTTCGTGCCGACCATCATCCGGGCGTACTCGATGATCAGGAACATCTGCCGGATGCCGTCGTGTACGTCGCCCAGCAGCCAGCCCTTGGCCGGAACGCCGTGCTCGCCGAAGGTCATCTCGCAGGTGTTCGAGACCTTGAGGCCCATCTTGTGTTCGAGGTTCGTCGCGTAGGCGCCGTTGCGCTCGCCCAGCTCGCCGGTCTCGGAGTCGAAGTGGAACTTGGGGACCACGAACAGCGACAGACCCTTGGTACCCGGGCCGCCGGCACCCTCCACCCCGACCGGTCGGGCCAGGACATAGTGGATGATGTTCTCGGTCAGGTCGTGCTCACCGCTGGTGATGAACCGCTTGACGCCCTCGATGTGCCAGGAGCCGTCCGGCTGGGGAATCGCCCGGGTCCGCCCCGCGCCCACGTCCGAGCCGGCATCGGGTTCGGTGAGCACCATCGTGGAGGCCCACTGCTTCTCGACGAAGAGTTCGGCCCACTTCTTCTGCTGTTCCGTTCCCTCGCGGTAGAGGGTGTGCGCGAACGACGGGCCGCCGGCGTACATCCACAGCGGCGCGTTGGCGCCGAGGATCAGCTCGGCGGCCGACCACCACAGGGCGCGCGGGGCGAAGGTCCCGTCCAGCTCGGCCGGCAGGTCCATCCGCCAGAATTCCGAGGCCATCAGGGTCCGGTAGGACTTCTTGAACGCCTCCGGCAGCGCTGCGGTGTGGGCGGCCGGGTCGAACACCGGTGGATTGCGGTCGCTCTCGGCGTAGCTGGCCGCGAGGTCCTCGCGGGCCAGTCGGTCGACCTCGGCCAGGACGCTCCGAGCGGTGCCGGCGTCCAGTTCGGAGTACGGACCGATGCCGAACGTCTGGTCCGCGCCGAAGACCTCGAAGAGGTTGAACTCGAGGTCGCGCCGATTGCTCCTGTAGTGGGTCATTTGCCCCCCGCTCCCGAGTACAGGTTACCCAGCAGTAACACGGGCTATATTACTCGCGGGTAGTACCTCCGGAGTCGGCCGACCCGGTGACGAACGCCACAGTGCCGGGAACCCGATCCCCCGTAGCGCCCCGGTTCACCCGGTTCGCTGGCCCTCGGTGACGGCGCCCGGATCCCCCGGCCGCTGACGGGTACGGCTCAGCCGTCGGCCGCGCCGACCTCCCAGCTCGGTACGGCGGTGGTGGTTGCCGAGCGCGGTCCCGGGTACTCCATCAGCACCAGGGCGATGTCGTCGTCGAGCCGGCCCCGTACCCACTCGACCAACGCCGACTCCAGCGAAGCCAGCCCGTCGGCGACGGTGCCGTGCCCCAGCAGTCGCCAGGCCCGATCCGCGGTGGGGAAGAACTCGCCGTCCCGACGCGCCTCGCCGAGACCGTCGGTGAACAGCAGCAGCCGGTCACCGGGCTCGAGTCGCTCGACCCGGGGCCGGACCACCGGCATGAAGCCCAGCGGCGGCGCGGGGGCCGGCGGCTCCATCGGAATCACCTGCCCGCCCCGGAGCAGCAACGGCGCCGGATGACCGCAGTTCACGATCGTCAGCGTGCCGCCCCGCTCCTCGACCAGGGCCGCGGTCACGAAGTCCTCGTCGCCGACGTTGCGCGCCACCGCCCGGTCCAGATCGGCCACGATGGCCCGCAGGTCGGCCCGCTCGTAGGCGACGTGCCGGTACGAGCCGAGCACGATGCTGGCCAGCCGGACCGCGTCCAGCCCCTTGCCCCGGACGTCGCCGATGATGATCCGCACCCCGTACGGCGTGTCGATCGCCTCGTAGAGGTCGCCGCCAATGTCCGCCGCCGCAGTGGACGAAATGTAGTGGCCCGCCACCGCCAGGCTGCCGACCTGTGGACCGACCGGACGCAGTACGGCTTGTTGGGCCACTGATGCGAGTTTGGACAATTCGGCGATCCGCTCGGCCTGCCGTTGCCGGATCACCGCGAACAGCGCGGCGATCGCCGTCGCCAGAACGACGCCGACGACGTTGACCGAGGCGGCCAGCGGAACCACCTGCCCGCCCCAGGCCAGGGACACCGCCAGCACGGTGGCGATCGCCCCGACGGCGAGCACCACCCGCCAGGACGCGAACGCCGCGGCCAGGAACGGAGCCGCCGCGACCAGGCCGACATAGTTGACCTTCGAGTCGTCCGCGAACTCCACCACGGAGACGAGCGCGAGCAGCACAATGGCCGCGCCGAGACCGGCGCGGGAGCCAGGGCTCATCGGGCGATCGCCCGACGGCATCAATCGCATGGGTACGCCGAACAGCATGCCTGATCGACGAGCGCGATTGAACGAAGTTGACTCCTCGTCCGATCGGGTTCTGGCCACCTGGCGCATCCAACCGCCCCGGTTCCACCGGGGGCAATCGCCGAGTCAGCCAACCGTTGCAAGTCGAATGAACATTCCCTGATCATTTCGTCGGCCCGTCGAACACGAACCGGCGTCGCTCCGGCACGCCACAGCCGGCCCGCCCACAGCCGCTGCGGCGGGGTCGCCGCGACCGGGTCGCCACAGCCGGATCGCCACAGCCGGATCGCCCCGGCACGCCACGCGGCCCCGATCAGCCGAGGACCTCGTACCTCACGTCGAGCGCGCCCTGGTCCAACGAGGCGATCGCCTCGAACGCCCCACGGGACAGGTCGATGCAGCGGCCGTCGATGTACGGTCCCCGATCGTTGATCCGGACCACCACCGACTTCCCGTTGCCCGGGTTGGTCACCCGGACCCGGGTGTTGAAGGGCAGCGTCTTGTGCGCGGCGGTCAACCCGTCGGGATCGAACGCCTCCCCGTTCGCCGTGACCTGTCCCTGGTCGTAGTACGACGCTCCGCAGGAGCCGGTGTCGACCACCCGGACCGTCGGCGTCGTGGCCGCCCGCTTCTTCGCGGCGGGTGGCTTGCTGGTCGTGGACCGGGTCGGGCTCGGTGTCGACCGGGTACTGGACCGCGACGAGTGCTCGGCCGAACGGCTCGGATCGGGGCTGGTCGGGGCCGGGCTGACCGTGCTCGTCGGCAGCCCGCTCGGGATGCCGGGGGCGACCGGGGCGGTCACCAGCGGCGTCGACGACGAGTTGGCGGCGGGTTCGGTGCCGAGCCGTACCGCACCGGCCGCACCCGCGCCGACGAGTGCGACGGCGACCGCACCGGCGGCCACCAGGCCGGTCGGCGATCTGAAGATCCGAGCGCGGGCATGTTTCCCCACCACCGGCACGTCCTCTCGTACGACGACATAGATCGGGTCGGACCGTAACGAGACAGGTACTTCGGAAGTCAATGTGATCATGCGCTTTCGCCCGATTATGTGGCGAAACGTGTAGCCGATCATCCGATCCCGGCTGGGTCGGACGTGCCCGTACCGCGTACCGGTCCGGGCCGGTGCCGCAAGATGGTCTGCGTGCGGCGGGCCGAGCTGAGAAAACGACTGATCGACGGGTTCCGGTGGACCGACCCGGGACCGGAGAGCACCCACCTGGTCAGCGACTCGTCCGGCTGGTGGCGGGACCCGGCGATCCTCGCCGGCCTCGGTCCGGCGCTCTCCGAGCCGTTCCGGGCCGAGCGCCCCACCGTCGTGATCGCCCCGGAGGTGACCGGCCTGCTACTCGGCCCGCTCGTGGCGAACGCGCTCGGTGTCGGGTTCGTCCCGGCGTACAAGAACACCGGTGAGCGGCGGATCGCCGAGGCCACCACCTGGGCCTGGACCGAATCCGACTACCGGGGGCGGCGACTGGCCCTCGGCGTACGGGACCGGCACCTGGGGCCGGACGACCGGGTGCTGGTGGTGGACGACTGGGTGGCCAGTGGCGCCCAGATCCGGGCCCTCTACGAGCTGATCGCCACCCGGGGCGGTACGGCGCTCGGAGCCACCGCCCTGGTCGCCGAGTGTCCGCCGGAGGTGGCCCGGCAGCTCCGCCTGGACAGCGTGCTGACCACCGCCGACCTGCACGCCTGATCCGGCGGGTACGTCGCCGGGCTCCGCCGGTGCTGCTCCGCGTCCTCCCGGCCCCCGACAGTTATCCACAGGACGACGCGGTTCTCCACAGGTTGTTCACAACGTGACCCACCATCACCCACGGGCGGTCCCTACAGTCGGGGCCATGACGGAACGCCGAGTCCTGGTCGTCGAGGACGAGCACACCATCGCCGAGTCGGTCGCGGCCCGGCTGCGCGCCGAGGGCTTCCTGGTGGAGATCGCCCGGACCGGGCCGGATGCCGTCGAGGCGTTCCGAAGGGGCCGGCCGGATCTGGTCGTGCTGGACGTGATGCTGCCCGGTTTCGACGGGCTGGAGGTCTGCCGGCGGATCCAGGCCGACCGACCGGTCCCGGTGCTGATGCTGACCGCCCGGGACGACGAGACGGACCTGCTGGTCGGGCTCGCCGTCGGGGCCGACGACTACCTGACCAAACCGTTCTCGCTGCGCGAACTGGCCGCCCGGGTGCACGCCCTGTTGCGCCGGGTCGACCGGGCCAGCAGCGCGGCGCGTACCGGTGCCGAGGTCCTCCGGCTCGGCGACCTGGAGATCAACCAGGCGGAACGCCGGGTCCGGCGCCAGGGGGTCGAGGCGCATCTGACCCCGACCGAGTTCGACCTGCTGACGCACTTCGCCAACCGCCCCCGGACGGTGCTGCCCCGGGAACGGCTGCTCGCCGACGTCTGGGGCTGGATGGACGGCTCCGGCACCCGGACCGTCGACAGCCATGTCAAGGCCCTGCGCCGCAAGCTCGGCGCCGACCTGATCCGCACCGTGCACGGAGTCGGGTACGCGTTGGAGGTACGGCCGTGACCAGGTTCTGGAGCGGATTCAACTCCGCCCTCGACGCCCTGCCCCGCCCGCTCGACCCGATCTGGTCGATCAAGCTGAAGCTGGGCATCCTGATGCTCGGCTCGGGTGCGGCCGGGCTGGCCGTGTTCATCCTCGGCATCGGCTGGATCCCCTGGTGGACCTCTGGCACCGCCTGCGCGGTGGCGCTGCTGACCTCACAGTTCCTCGCCCACGGCATGACCTCGCCGCTGCGCGAGATGACGGCGGCGGCCCGGGCGATGGCCCGGGGCGACTACACCCGCCGGGTCCGGGCGACCTCCCGGGACGAGGTCGGCGAGCTCGCTGCCGCGTTCAACCAGATGGCGGGGGACCTGGCCGAGGCCGACCGGCGACGCCGGGAGCTGATCGCGAACGTCTCGCACGAACTGCGTACCCCGATCACCGCGTTGCAGGGCGTCCTGGAGAACATCGTCGACGGCGTGGCCGAACCGGACCTGCCCACCCTGCGGGTCGCGCTGACCCAGACCGAACGGCTCGGTCACCTGGTCGCCGACCTGCTCGACCTGTCCCGGCTCGACGCCGGGGTGCTGCCGCTGCGCCGGGAGAAAATCGACGTCGCGGAGTTCCTGGACGAGGTCGTCCAGCAGGCCACGGTCAACGCGGCCGGAGCCGGGCGCGACGTCCGGTTCGAGGTACGCCAGCAGCCGGCGCCGTTGCACGTCGAGGCCGACCCCCGGCGGCTGCACCAGGTCTTCGCCAACCTGCTCGACAACGCCGCCCGGCACAGCCCGGCGGGCGGCAGGGTGCTCGTCGCCGCGAAGCGGGTGGCGGACGAGCTCCGGTTCGAGGTGACCGACGAGGGTGAGGGCATCCCCGCACGACTTCGGCCGGAGGTGTTCGAACGCTTCACCCGGGGCGAGCGCACCGGCGACGGCGGCACCGGCCTGGGCCTGGCGATCGCGCACTGGGTGGTGGAGCTGCACGGCGGCACGATCGCGGTCGCCGACCCACCCCTGGCCGGGACCGAGCCGCCGGACGGAACGCGCCGATCGGTCGGCTGTCAGATCCGGGTGACCCTTCCGATCGCCGCCGCCGGTATGTCCGCCGACTCCACCATCCTGGTGGCGGCGCCCTGACCGGTCCGGCCCCGACGAAGCCGCGGCGCACCGGACGGCGATCCGGGCAGGTCCGACGACTTGACATTCGTGGCCAGGCGATGAGACTGCCGAGGTGGCCATCCCCATCGATCCGCAGCCGGACCCGGGGCCGCCGGAGACGTCCAGCCGGATCCGGGTGGTGCTGGCCGAGGTCGTCCGCAGCGGCACCCGCGCCGAACGGACCCGGGCCGAGCTGACCCAGCAGACCCAGGTCGGCGACGCCCTGGTCCGAGGGCTGGTCCGGGCCCAACTCGCGCTCGCCCTGCGGCTGTCGCTCGTGGTCGGGATCGGCCTGGGAGGCCTGCCCCTGCTGTTCGCGATCGCCCCGGAGGTCGGTACGGCGAAACTGTTCGGGGTCAACCTGCCCTGGCTGCTGCTCGGGGTCGGCGCGTTCCCGTTCCTGGTCGGCGTCGGCTGGGCGTACGTGCAACTGGCCGAACGCAACGAGCAGGACTTCACCGATGTGATCCAGCGGCCGGAGCGCTGAGTGAACAACCCGTACACCGTGCCGGCGATCATCGCGGTCACCCTGGTCACGGTCGCGATCGGCTTCTACGGATTGACCCTGGCCCGGACCACGTCGGACTTCCTGGTCGCGTCCCGGATGGTCAGCCCGACCTGGAACGCGGCGGCGATCGGCGGCGAGTACCTTTCCGCCGCGTCCTTCCTCGGCATCGCCGGACTGATCCTCAAGTACGGCGTGGACGTGCTCTGGTACCCGGTCGGGTTCGCCGCCGGCTATCTCGCCCTGCTGCTCTTCGTCGCCGCGCCGCTGCGCCGGTCGGGGGCGTTCACCCTGCCCGACTTCTGCGAGCTGCGGCTCGGCTCCCGGCGGCTGCGCAAACTCGCCACCGCCTTCGTGATCTTCATCGGCTGGCTGTACCTCGTACCGCAGTTGCAGGGGGCCGGGCTGACCCTGACCACGGTCACCGGCGCGCCGTACCAGCTCGGTGCGCTGCTGGTGGGTGCGGTGGTCACCGCGAACGTCGCGCTCGGCGGGATGCGGGCGGTCACCTTCGTGCAGGCGTTCCAGTACTGGCTGAAGCTCACCGCGCTGGCCGTACCCGCGATCTTCCTGGCCCTGCAGTGGCAGGCGGACGCCCGGCCGCCGGTGACCCCGGTCGGCGGCCCGGTCTTCTCCACCACGACCACCGTCGTGGTCGAGGAGCCGGCGACCCTCACCCTGCCGGACGGCACGTCCCGGGAGGTACGCCCCGGCGACGAGCTGTCGTTCGCGGCCGGTGAACCGGTACCGGAGATCTCCAGCGTGGCCGCCGACTACGGACCCGACTGGCTGCTGCCGAGTATGGCGGGCACTGACGACCGGGGACTCTTCGCCACCTACTCGCTGATCCTGGCGACCTTCCTCGGCACGATGGGGCTGCCGCACGTACTCGTGCGGTTCTATACGAATCCGGACGGCGCCGCCGCGCGCCGTACCACCCTGGTGGTGCTCGCCCTGGTCGGCGCCTTCTACCTGCTGCCCACCCTGTACGGGGTGCTCGGCCGGATCTACACCCCGCAACTGCTGCTGACCGGGCAGACCGACGCGGTGGTGGTACTGCTGCCCGGGGCGGCCCTGGGCAACGGCCTGACCGGGCAGCTACTGGCCGCGCTGGTCTCCGCCGGGGCGTTCGCCGCCTTCCTCTCCACCTCGTCCGGGCTGCTCACCAGCGTGGCCGGGGTGGTCTCCACCGACCTGCTGGGCCGGGGCTCGGTCCGCGACTTCCGGCTGGCCACCGTGCTCGCCGGGTTGATCCCGATGGTGCTCGCCCTCAACGTGTCCGGGCTGGACGTCTCGCAGGTCGTCGGGCTGGCCTTCGCGGTCGCCGCGTCCAGCTTCTGTCCGCTGCTGGTGCTCGGGATCTGGTGGCGCGGCCTGACCGACGCCGGAGCGGCCGCCGGGATCCTGGCCGGTGGCGGCGCCGCGGTCGGCGCCGTCCTGTTCACCGTCCTCGGGCCGGAGCTGACCGGCTGGCCGGCGGTACTGATCGCCCAGCCGGCGGCCTGGACCGTCCCACTGGCCTTCACCGTCATGGTCACCACGTCCTGGGCCACCCGGCGCCGGGCCCCGGCCGACGTCGGCGCCATCATGCTGCGCCTGCACGCCCCGGAGAGCCTCCGCCTCTGAGGTGCAAGGAAGGGCCCCTTCCTATCGTTTTCTGTAGAAGAAGGGCCCCTTCCTAACACCCCTGTCAGGTTGCGCGCAGTTCCTCCATGGTGGTGCTGTTGCGGAGGAAGAGCAGGCTGGCCAGGAGGAGGACCAGCACCGCCGCCACGGCACCGCCGGTGAATCCGACGAGGTCGGCGAGCGGCACCGGTACGGCCTGCGTGACCAGCGGCAGCGGTACGCAATCGGAGGGCGCCGGTGGACAGGTCACGACCACGCCGCTCTGCGCCTCGCCGCCGTAGATGGCGCGGTGCAGGGCGGTGCCGGTGGCGGCGGCCAGCACGATGCCGAGGATCGCCGGAGTGAGGGTCTGCCAGGCGACCGCCCGAGCCAGGGTGGACCGGGGCACCCCGGTCGCCACCAGCGCGGCCAGCGCCCGGCGTCGGCTCACGATCGACTCGGCCAGGGCGATCAGCAGACCGGCGGCGGCGATCACCAGGGCGACGGTGAGGGCGAGGTGGAGCAGGTCGTACGCCCGGAAGTAGAACCCCTGGTCAGCCGGGACGTACGGCTCGCCGGCCGCCTCGGCCATCCGCCGCGCGCTCTCTTCCCGCAGGGTGAACTCCGTGGTCTTGGCGGCCCGGATGTTGGCGGCGAAGGCCTCGTCAAGTGCGACAACCCGCCGAAACGACGCCGGGACCGGACCCCGGCAGGATCCGGTCCCAGTTGGTTCTCGCCAGGGCGGAGGAAACGTCAGCAGCGGTCCGTGCCGTTGCAGAGCCGGTCGACCGCCGCGTCGGCGAGCCGCCGCACCTCGGCGGGCTTGGACACGTCGCGGACGCCGATCTCGGCCACCAGGTCCCCCTTGCGGACGATGATCCAGCCGCTGTTGTCGGGCCTGATCACCACCATCGACTCGTCGCCGGCGAACCCCTGGTCGCCGATGGCGACCTCGAAATCCCGGCAACCCTCCAGGTCGGTGCGCAGCCTCGGGATGTACCGCGTGGAGGACGTCTGGGGGTACCGGCTCACCTGCTGCTGGATGCCCTCATTGCCAGCGTTCCTGAAGTGGCGCTCCCGATCTCCGACTCTTTCGACGCCGCCGCCGGACTTCCACTTGTTGCCGCAGATCATCGAGAGGAACTGCACGTGCCAGTGACCGTTACCGCCCTCGTCGGACTCGTAGGGGTAGGGGCGGTATCCGGACGGCAGGTCGGACACCTGGAGCATCGCGGCGAGCGGAATGGCATCGCCGGTGGGCTCCTCGCCCTCGGTGGACCGGCCGTTCCCGTCCGGTGAGGCATTGGTGGGCGGCGTCGACGGGGTGCCGACCGAGGGAGGCGTCGTCGTCGCCCTCGTCGGGGACGGCGTCGGGGTGACCGGGTTGGTCGCCACGACGTCCGGCAGTTTCGGCGGACCGGAGTTGGCCAGCGCGTTCAACGCACCGACGCCACCGCCCACCAGCAGAACGAGCGCGGCCGCCAGCACCGTCAGCATCCGCTGCCGGGTCAACTGCCGGCCACGGTGCTGCACCTCGCTGGTCGGGGCCCAGCGAACCTGCTCGGTGTCCCGGTAGAGGTACTCGAAGACCGGATCAGGCATGGACGCTCTCCTCCTTCAGGTGCACTCCGACCAGTTCGGCCAGCGCCTTGCGGCCTCTGACCAGTCGGCTTTTGATCGTGCCGACCGGTGCGCCGAGGTGTGTCGCGACTTCCGCGACCGACATGTCGACCATGTGGTGCAGGACGATCGCCTCGCGCTGGTCGGCCGGGATCTGGCGCAGCGCTGCCACCAGGGCCGTCGCGTTCTCCGATGGTGGGGGAACCGCCGGATCCACCCCGTGCCGGCGGTAGGCCCTCAGGCCGTTGCGCAGCTTGCGCCAACGGTTGAGCTGGATCCGACGGGCCACCGTACGCACCCAGGCCTCCGGGTCCGCGTAACCGCCCACCTTCGACCACCGTTGCCAGGCCCGCGCGTACGCCTCCTGGGCCGCGTCCTGGGCGTCCGCCATGTTGCCGCCGAGGGCGTAGAGCACGGTCACCACCCGATGCCGGGTGGACTGGTAGAAGTCATCGAAATCGTGTTCCCGGGCCATCGCCCCTCCCGTCGAGATCCGTACCGCTAACACCCCCCGGCGGCGCTGGCGGTTTCCCGCTCGGGTACTAATTTTCTGTCGATCGAGGACAGAACGGACCGGACCCGCGTCACCCGACATTCCGGCCTGGCGTCCGGGGCGGCACAGATAAGTCCGGGGCAGTACGGACAGGATCGTGGCGATCAACCCGGCCCGCCGGCCCGCCCGGCACAATGGTGCGGTGAGCCGAGCCGAGCCGCCGGGCGGGCAGATCCACCACACCGACCCGTTCGCCACCCCGGAGCCGCACCGCTCTCCGGTACGCCGGCTCCGGGGCCGGCTGCCGGCGGCGGTGACGTTGTGGACCGCGTACGGTCCGACGACAGTCGGCGAGACCACCGGTCCCGCCGGGCTGACCGTCTCGTCGACGCTGGTCGCCGACGGTGAGCCGGGACGCCTGCTCGGCCTGCTCGACGAGGAGTCGGAACTGTGGACGGCGGCCTCCGCCAGCGGACGGTTCGCGGTCACGGTGCTGGGCAGCGGACACCGGCAACTCGCCGACCGGTTCGCCGGGCTGTTCCCGGCCCCCGGTGGGCTGTTCGCCCAGGGGGAGTGGAGCCGCACCCCGTACGGCCCGGTGCCGGCCGGGGCCGGTGGCTGGGCGGGTTGCCGGCTGGACGGCGCCCGGGAGTACGGCTGGGCGCTGCTGGTCGAGGCGACCATCGAGACGGTGGACCTCTCGGACGACGCGACGCCGCTGGTGCACCATCGTGGGCGCTACCGGAAACTCGCCGACTGAGCCGGCCGAACCGGCTCCGATCGGGCACCGTGGCGTAGCCGGCCGTCGCCAGCGGCCCTCCCGTCGGGCCGGACGGCTCCATCCGGCGCGTCGCCGAGCGGCGTGACCGGGGTCACTGGGCGCAGCCACCGGCCCGTTCGGCGCAGCCGCTGACCAGCAAACGGATCACCGCTATCCGAGTGTCCTGGCGGCTCCATACCGTGCGCGAAACTCCCCTGCCCCCTTTTAAGGTGGTGAGACCAGCATGTCTACGGACACTCCCGCACCGGCCAGCGCGCCACCGGACCGGTACGTCGCCGTACAACAATCGGACGAGTTCGCCGGGTTGCGTAAGGCCCTGCGTGGCTTCGTCTTCCCGATGACCGCGGCGTTCTTCCTCTGGTACGCGCTGTACGTGATCCTCTCCGCGTACGCACGCGATTTCATGGGCACCAAGCTCGTCGGCAACATCAACGTTGCCCTCGTCTTCGGCCTGTTGCAGTTCGTCTCCACGTTCCTGATCGCGTGGCTCTACTCCCGGTTCGCCGCCAGCAAGCTGGACCCGACCGCCGACCGGATCCGCGAGGAACTGGTGGGGACGACGGGGTCGCACGACCCGGCGGGCACCGTGACGCCGGACGACGAGACGCAGCCGAAGGACAAGGAGGTGGCGTCATGAGCGAGCGGAGCGAGCGAATCAGCCAGCTCAGTAGTCAGGGTCATGACGCCGACGAGCGCAGCGAGGAGGCGTCATGAGCAGCGCGATGACCGTGCTGGCCGCGGAGGCCGGCAGCAGCACCGCCCGTACCCTGACGATCACGCTCTTCCTGGTCTTCGTCGCGGTGACCCTGGGCATCACCGTCTGGGCCAGCCGGCAGACCAAGACGGCGACCGACTTCTACGCCGGCGGCCGGTCGTTCACCGGCTTCCAGAACGGCATGGCGATCGGCGGCGACTACATGTCGGCCGCGTCGTTCCTCGGCATCGCCGGCATCATCGCGCTGTACGGGTACGACGGCTTCCTCTACTCGATCGGCTTCCTGGTCGCCTGGCTGGTGGCCCTGCTGCTGGTCGCCGAGCTGCTGCGGAACTCGGGCCGGTACACGATGGCCGACGTGCTGGCGTTCCGGATGCGGCAGAAGCCGGTCCGGACGGCGGCGGCGGTCTCCACCATCACGGTCTCGATCTTCTACCTGCTGGCCCAGATGGTCGGCGCGGGCGCGCTGGTCGCGCTGCTGCTGGGGATCCGGCCGGGCACCACGTTCCTCGGCATGGACGCGGACGCGGCGAAGATCGCCACCATCATCCTGGTCGGCGCCCTCATGATCATCTACGTCACCGTGGGCGGCATGAAGGGCACCACGTACGTCCAGATCGTCAAGGCGTTCCTGCTGATGACCGGCGCCCTGGTGATGACCATCCTGGTGTTGGCGCACTACAAGTTCAACCTGTCCGAACTGCTCGGTGACGCGGCGAACGCCTCGGGCAAGGGTTCGGCGTTCCTCGAACCCGGACTGCGGTACGGCGTCGAGGTGGCCGGCGACGCGACGAAGACCTTCTACAACAAGGTCGACCTGCTCTCCCTCGGCATCGCCCTGGTGCTCGGCACCGCCGGACTGCCGCACATCCTGATCCGCTTCTACACCGTGCCGACCGCCAGGGCGGCCCGGAAGAGCGTGCTCTGGGCGATCGGCATCATCGGCACGTTCTACCTGTTCACCCTTGCCCTCGGCTTCGGCGCGGCGGCTCTGGTGGGCCGGGAGGCGATCGTCGCGCAGGACGCGGCCGGCAACACCGCGGCACCGCAGCTCGCCGAGGCGCTCGGGATCGACTTCCTCGGTGGCGAGGTCGGTGGGGCCGCGATGCTCGCGATCATCGCGGCGGTGGCGTTCGCCACCATCCTCGCCGTGGTCGCCGGGCTGACCCTGGCCTCCTCGTCCAGCCTGGCCCACGACTTCTACGCGAACGTGGTCAAGGGCGGGCAGGCGTCGGAGCGCCAGGAGGTCAACGTCGCCCGGATCTCGGCGCTGGTGATCGGCGCGATCTCGATCGTGCTGTCGATCTTCGCCCAGAACCTGAACGTGGCGTTCCTGGTGGCACTGGCCTTCGCGGTCGCGGCCTCCGGCAACCTGCCGGCGATCCTCTACAGCCTGTTCTGGAAGAGGTTCAACACCTCGGGCGCGGTCTGGGCCATCTACGGCGGTCTGATCAGCGCCGTCGGGCTGGTGTTCTTCTCCCCGGTGGTCTCCGGGGCGCCCACCGCGATGTTCCCGGACCACGACTGGCAGTGGTTCCCGCTGTCCAACCCGGGCATCATCTCCATCCCGGTCGGCTTCCTCTGCGGCTGGATCGGCACCCTGATCTCGAAGGAGACGGACGCGGACAAGTACGCCGAACTCGAGGTCCGCGCCCTGACTGGTGCGGGAGCGCACTGACCGGACCACGGGCACTTACCGTGATGAATAGGTAACGGGTGGTGTCGGGGGACGAAAGTTCCCTCGGCGCCACCCGTCGCCCGTACGAATCCGGGACGGCCGACGGCTCCCCTCGGCCGTCCGGAGATCAGCATCGTGGGTAGGCTGACAGCATGGTGGTAGCCCAGCGTTTCGGAGCGGAACACCGGATCCTCGTCACCGGCGGTGCCGGATTCGTCCCGTCCCATCTGGTCGACGCGCTCATCGCGCGGGGCTGCACGGTGGTCGCGGTGGACAACTTCGTCACCGGCTCGAAGGAGAACGTGGCCCACCTGGCGGACCATCCCCGGTTCACCCTGGTCGAGGCCGACGTCTCGGAAGGGCTGCCCGGCCACCACCCGGCGATGACCGAGCGGTTCGACGCCGTCCTGCACCTGGCCTCCCCGGCCAGCCCCACGGACTTCGCCACGCTGCCGATCGAGATCCTTCGGGTCGGCTCGCTGGCCACCCTGCACCTGCTGGACCGGGCCGTGGCCGACCGGGCCAGGTTCGTACTGGCCTCCACCTCCGAGGCGTACGGCGACCCGCAGGTGCACCCGCAGGTCGAGACGTACTGGGGCAACGTCAACCCGATCGGCGTACGCAGCGTGTACGACGAGGCCAAGCGGTTCGCCGAGGCCAGCACGATGGCCTACCACCGCTACCACGGGCTCGACGTGGGCATCGTCCGGATCTTCAACACCTACGGGCCACGGATGCGTCCGGACGACGGGCGGGCCATCCCCACCTTCATCACCCAGGCGCTGCGTGGTGAGCCGCTGACCGTGCACGGCACCGGATCCCAGACCCGGTCCATCTGCTACGTCAGCGACCTGGTGCGCGGCATCCTGCTGCTGCTCGACTCGACCGAGACCGGCCCGATCAACTGCGGCACCGAGCACGAGGTGTCGATGCGGGAACTCGCCGAGACGATCGCCGCACTGGCGGGCAGCGGGTCGCAGGTGAGTTACATCACCCGGACCGCCGACGACCCGGAGAAGCGGCGCCCGGACCTCACCCTCGCCCGGGAGCGGCTCGGCTACGAGCCCGAGGTGACCCCGTCCGAGGGGCTCCGTCGCACGATCGAGCACTTCAGCCAGCGGTTGGCCGAGTAGCGGAGGATACCGGCTCTGTGCCAACCCGGCCGTGGCACACAGCGGTTCCTTGGCTTCGCTACGTACCCTGAGGGCATGTTCGAGAGCCCTCCCCCGAACGCATCCTCCGCCGCCCAGCGAATGACGGCCGGTGGATCCGCCGGCCGTGCCTCGGTGCCCGGCCCGGCCTCAGCCGGTCCGAACCGGATCTCCGGTCGGGCCCAGGTCTCGGGCGTACCAGGTCAGGGCCGCCCGGCCTACGACGGCCCCGGCGGCCCCGGCGGAGGTGGTCCCGGCGGCCCGGGTCTGCCCGGTGGTCCGGCCGGGCGCGGCCCCAAACCGAACTGGCGGCGGATCGCCCTGGTGTCGGGCATCGCGGTACTCGTGCTGGCCCTGCTCACCAGCGGCGGCCTCTGGCTGTACGTCAGGGGGCTCGACAAGGACCTGGCCCGCACCGACCCGTTCTCGGCGCTGACCGGGGACCGCCCCAAGTCGGTCAGCGGCGCGTTGAACATCCTGCTGGTCGGCAGCGACTCCCGGGATCCGGACGCCCCGGTCAACGAGGCCAGCAAGTGGCGGGCCGACACCATCATCGTGATGCACATCCCGGCCAGCCACGACAAGGCGTACCTCGTCTCGGTGCCCCGGGACCTCTACGTGCCCATTCCGGACAGTGCCGGCGCGGACTGCGGAAGCGGCGAACGCGGCAAGATCAACGCGGCGTTCGCCTTCGGCGGCCTGCCCCTGGCGGTACGCACCGTGGAGTGCTTCACCGACGTCCGGATCGACCGCGTCATGGCGATCGACTTCGCCGGGTTCAAGGAGGTCACCGACGCGCTCGGCGGGGTGGATCTGAAGGTCGAACGCGACATCACCTCCATCCACAAGCCGTTCCGGAAGTTCAAGAAGGGCACCAACCACATGGACGGGGCCGAGGCCCTGGACTGGATCCGGCAGCGGAAGCAGTTCCCGGACGGGGACTTCGCCCGGATGCGCCACCAGCAGGAGTTCCTGCGGGCCCTGATGGACAAGGCGGCCAGTTCCGGCACGCTGACCAACCCGGCGAAGCTGAACGCCTTCCTCAAGTCGGTGACCAGCGCGGTCACCGTGGACGAGGGCTTCTCCCTGGTCGACATGGCGGTCCAGTTCCGCAACCTGCGCGGCGAGAATCTGCAGTTCATCACCAGCCCGCACAACGGCAGCGAGACCATCGACGGCGAGTCCGTGGTGGTGTCCAACCGGGAGAAGGCGCTGGCGATGTACCGCGCGATGTCCGCCGACACGATGGATGCCTGGGTACAGGCGAACGTCTCCCCGACGCCGACTCCGGCCAACGGCGGCTGACCGCCGGAAACACCGCCTTTCCGTCACCGCTCCGTCACACACGCGAGCCGTCCGCGCTCCCGCTTCCGGGCAGCGCGGACGGCCGGTGTCGGATGCCGGAAAGCGCCCTCCCGTGAATCGACAAGAACATGTAGCGTAAGTAAATTCGGGGAGGCTTTGCGGTGTCCGTGCCGCGCTGCGGCCCCGGCCCCCTCACCCCTGACCCTGGAGCAGGCATGCCGGTGCAATCCCGCCGACGTCCCCCACGGGCCGCCTCGGCGGTTCCATCCGCCCGTGTGGCGGCTGCCGCCTCGTCCGGCACGGTTCTGGACGATCGCGGCCCGAACGGGCGGGCCACCAAGAGCAAGGGTGGCAAGGGCGGGAAGGGCGGCAAGGGCAAGAACGGCGCGGCGGCCCGACGGCGCAAGGCTCCACTCTGGGCCCGCCTCACGCTGATCTTCGGCGCGGTGCTGCTGGTGGCCAGCGGGGTCAGCATCACCGGCATGAAGGTCGCGATCGGCAAGGCCACCAGCACCATCCAGCAGGAGAACCTGCTCGGCACGGCCGGCAAGACCGAGGCCGAGGGCGGCGAGGACCTGGAAGGTCCGATCGACCTGCTGCTGCTCGGCATCGACGCCCGGGAACGGTTGGACGACGACAACGTCCGGGCCGACACCATCATCGTGCTGCACATCCCGGCCACCCATGACCAGGCGTACCTGCTCTCCATTCCCCGAGACACCGAGGTGCAGGTGCCGGCCTTCAAGGCCAGCCGGTACAACGGCGGTACGGCGAAGGCCACCGAGGCGTTCTTCCACGGTGCCCAGAACGGTGCCGGTCTCAAGGGTGGCGCGCAGTTGATGGCGCAGACCGTCAACAAGCTCACCGGAATCAGCTTCGACGGCGCGGCGATCATCAACTTCAGCGGGTTCAAGAAGGTCATCGACGCGCTCGGCAGCATTCCGATGTGCGTACGCCAGCAGGTCGAGTCCAAGCACATGACCCTGGTCAACGGTGAGCCGATGTGGAACCACGAGGCCAAGAAGGTCGGTGGCTCGAAGAAGCCGGTGGTGCACAAGAAGGGCTGTCGCCAGATGAAGGGGTGGGAGGCGCTCGACTTCTCCCGTCAGCGCTACGGCCTCGACCACGGTGACTACGACCGCCAGCAGAACCAGCAGCAGCTGATCAAGGGGATGGCCAAGAAGGCCATGAGCGACGGGGTGATGACCGACCTCGGCAAGCTCAACCGGCTGATGAAGGCCGCCGGCGAGGCGCTGATCCTGGACACCGGCGGCGTACCGACCGCGAACTTCATCTTCACCATGCGCGGGGTGGCCGCCAACGACCTCGTCCTGCTCCGGACCAACAACGGCAACTTCAGCGGGAACGGAAGCGGCCGGGAGATCTTCAACGACACCAGCCGGCAGATGTTCGCCGCGGTCAAGGGCGACCGGCTGGACGATTTCATCATCAACAACCCGAGCGTGCTCGCACCCACCACCAGCAAGTAGTCGGCCGGGCGATCAAGTCCAGCAGAAATCGCAAAAGCCGCTGAACGCGCAAACCGGGCGCCTAGCCTGAGATGAGAAAGCTTCACTCAGTCGGGCCCGGGGAGGGATCACGTTCACACCCAAGCGGGCGGCTCCGGATGGACCCGAGCGGCCAGGACGCGTTCCATCCGCCGGCCGTACCCTCGGCCCGGGAGGCCGCGCCGACCGGGGTCGGCACCGACGCAAGGCCCCGACCTGGGCGAAGGTCGCACTCGGATTCGGGCTGGCCCTGGTCCTGATCTCCGGGATCGGCGGAGCCGGCCTGCACATGCTGACCGGCCGCTACGACAACAGTGTGGTCAAGGAGACGCTTCTCGACCCGGCCGCGCGGCAGGAGCGGGGTGACGTCACCGGGCCGCTCAACTACCTGCTGGTCGGCTCCGACCAGCGCGCCGCCGCCGGTCCGGAGGCGGACCAGCGGTCCGACACGATCATGATCGCCCATCTGCCCGCCGGGCTGGACCGGGCCTACCTGATCTCCGTACCCCGGGATCTCCTGGTCGAGATCCCACCGGCCCCGGCCAGCGGTTATCCCGGCGGGCCGGACAAAATCAACTCCGCCTTCCAGTACGGCGGCGGAGGCCAGGGCGGCACCCGGTTACTCTCCGCCACCCTGACCCGGCTCACCGGAATCCGCTTCGACGGCGCGGCGCTGGTCAACTTCGCCGGCTTCCAACGCGCGATCGACCTGCTCGGCGGCGTCCGGATGTGCGTCGACACCCCGGTCCGGTCGATCCACACCAAGACCGTCTTCAACCCCGGCTGCCACCAGATGGACGGCGCGCAGGCGCTCGACTACGCCCGCCAGCGCTACGACCTGCCGAACGGCGACTTCGACCGGCAGCGGCACCAGCAGCAGCTGCTACGGGCGATGATGGACAAGGTCACCACCACGGACATGCTCCGGAATCCGCTCCGGTTGGACCAGGTGATCCGGGCCGTCGGCTCCTCGTTCACCGTCGACACCAACGGGGTACCGCTGGAGGAAATGATCTTCGCGATGCGCCGGATCCGCTCCGACGCCGTGCGCGGAATCCAACTTCCGTCCCGCTCCGAGATGATCGACGAGGTCTCGTACGTGCTGCTGGAGGAGCCGGCGAACACGCTGTTCGACTCGATGCGGAACACCGACCTGGACAGCTGGGCCCGGGACAACCCCAAATGGGTCAATCGCCTCTGAACCGGCTGATCGTTCCCGCCCGTCGGACTCCGACGTCCCGCCCCGAACGCGTGGCGACCACGCGCCGGTACGTGGAGTCGACCGGAACAGGCTCTACGCTTGGTAACCGTGTTCGCATCCAACCTTCCCACCGTGACCGCGGCTGACGTACCCGCCGACGCCTACCTGCTCGACGTACGGGAGGCGGACGAGTGGGCCGCCGGGCATGCCCCGGACGCCCACCACCTGCCGATGATGGAGGTGCCCGCCCGGCTGGCCGAGATACCCGCCGACGCCGACGTCGTGGTGGTCTGCCGCTCCGGCGGTCGCTCCGGACAGGTCGTGGGGTATCTGATGAACAACGGCTGGGACAACGTCCGGAACCTCGACGGCGGAATGCGGCAGTGGGCCGCCGCCGGCCGGCCGCTGGCCAGCGAAAACGGACACCCGGCCCGGGTCATCTAAACGCCGCATATATCCATGAGCGCGAGGAGCGAGCCGGGGTCGCGGGCCCCGCAGTGGCGGTCGGCGAGTCGGCTCGGGAGCGCCCGGAGCGAGCCGGGGCTGCGGGCGCCGGTGCCGCGCCTTCCCGGCGGGACGGCGCGGCTTCCCGGCGAGGCATCCGGGCTCCGGACCGGACCGCTGGTCTTCGCGCACCGGGGCTCCTCGGTGACGATGCCGGAGCACACCCTGGCCGCGTACCTGCAGGCCCTCGATGAGGGCGCGGACGGTCTGGAGTGCGACGTCCGGCTGACCCGGGACGGTCACCTGGTCTGCGTACACGACCGTCGGCTGGATCGGACCAGCAACGGCCGGGGACGGGTCGGGGCACACACGCTCGCCGAACTGGAACAGCTCGACTACGGGTCGTGGCACACCGGCGGGGCGGTCGACGGCGACGTTCCGGCGGATCCGGACCGTACCCGCCTGCTCACCCTGGACACCCTGCTCCGGGCCGTCCGGGCGGCGGGGCGCGAGGTCGAGCTGCTGATCGAGACGAAACATCCGACCCGGTACGGCTCCGAGGTCGAGCGGCGGCTGGTCGCCATGCTGCACCGGCACGGCCTGGCGGACCCCCGGCCGGGCGATCCGGTACGGGTGACCGTGATGTCGTTCTCGCCGCTGGCCGTACGACAGGTCCGGCGGCTGGCGCCACGGCTGTCGACCGTGCTGTTGCTGGACGTCCTACCGCCCGGGTTGCGGCGGGGGCGGCTGCCGTTCGGCGCCCAGATCGCCGGCCCGAGCCTCAAGCTGCTCCGTACCCGTCCGCGTCTCGTCCCGGCGCTGCACGCCGCCGGGAACCGCGTCTACGTCTGGACCGTCAACGAGGTCCCCGAACTCGATCTGGCGCTGGCCCGTGGCGTGGACGGGATCATCACCGACCGCCCGGCGCTGATCCTCGACCGGTTGGGCCGCTGACCCGCCCGGGCGATACCCGGACACCGACGACACCGGGGCCGCTCACGGGCGCCGGAAGTCACACGGCGGAATGGCGCTACTGCCCAAAGCCAGGCCGAAGAGGCAGACTCGGGGCATGCCGGAACACCCCGACTATCCCTGCCTGATCGCCGGGCACGCCGACGTCATCGAGATGCTCAACGCCGGTGAGGTCGGCCTTCCGGTGCTCAACCGTCTGCTCCAGGTCGCCGGGCAGGCCCTCGGCGCGGCCGGCATGGCCTTCGTGGAGTACGGCCCCAGCGGCGGCCGGGTCGTCTCCGCCAACGGCGCGGCCGACTGGGCGGTCGGCCGCCCGATAGCGGCGCTCGACGAGACGGCCACCGAGTTGCTGTGCGGTCCCCGGGTGCAGGCGTTGAGCGTCGACGTCCTGCCGGAGGAACTGGCCGAACAACTGGACGGACGCGGCCTGCGGCACATGATCTCGGCTCGGGCGGAGGTCGGTGGGCTGACCATCGGCACCCTCTACGCGCTGTACCAGGACGCCACCCGCTCCGACGATGTCGAGTACCAGACCGCGCTCGGGTACCTGGCCGCCTCCGCCGCACACATGTACGGCGACCAGGCGGGCCTGCCGGTGCACGGTGACGGGACGGTGGTCGCGGCGCTCGCCGACGGCCTGGCGATCGTCACCCGGGACGGTACGGTCCAGCTCTGGAATCCGGCGGCCGAGAAGGTGACCGGGCTGCGGGCGGCGGAACTGCTCGACCGCCCCCTGCCGTTCCCGGTGCCGCCGCCCGGCCAGGTGCTCGACCACCGGCTGCCCGACGGGCGATGGTTGAAGATCACCTCGGGGGAGCTGCCCGGTGCCGGCGCGGCCCGGGTGGTCACCTTCCGGGACAGCAGCGACCAGCACATCCGGGATCACGACCGGGACCTCTTCGTGGCCGTCACCAGCCACGAACTCCGTACCCCGGTCACGGTGATCAAGGGGTACGCAGACACCCTCGACACGCACTGGGAGTCGCTCACCGAGTCGGACCGGCGCCAGGCGGCGGGGCTGATCGGCCAGCGGGCCGGTGAGCTGGCCCGGCTGGTGGACCGACTGCTCTCCACCACCAACGACGTCGGGCCGGTCGGCGGCTCGCCACCCGTACCCTTCGATCTGGTCGAGACCCTGCGCGCGGCGGCGACCGACCTTCCCGCCGACCTGCGCCACCGGCTCGTCCTCCGGCTTCCGGACAACCTGCCGAAGGCGCTCGGCGACCGCGCCAGTCTGGCCACCGTGCTGACCGAGCTGACCACGAACGCCGGAAAATACTCCCCGGACGGCTCGCCGGTGCAGTTGACCGCGGAGGCGGACAAACGCACCGTGGCATTCCGGGTGAGCGACCGGGGAATCGGGGTACGTCCCGAGCATGTGGAGCGCGCGTTCGAACGGTTCTGGCAGGGCGAGTCGGGTGACCGGCGCCGCTACCCGGGTGCCGGCCTGGGTCTCTATCTCGTCCGCCGGATCGTCGAGCGACAGAACGGTTGGGTTTCGCTCCGCCCTCGCGACGGCGGCGGTACGGTCGCAGAGGTGCGACTGCCCCGAGGCTGAACCGGGGCGCCACGTGACCCGGCGGGCCGCTGAGGAGGCGCCAGGAGTGTCTACCGTCCTTACCGAGCGCTCGTGGTGCGTGATGGTGCCGCACGACGCCCAGGGCGCCCGTAGCGCCCGGCACCGCCTCGCCACCGAGCTGACCGGGGTCGTTCCGGCGGCGCTGCTCGCCGACGTGGAGATGGTGGCCGCCGAACTCCTCGGCAACGCCGTACGGCACGCCGAGCCGCTGCCCGGTGGGCTGATCCGGCTGGCCTGGTCGCTGCGCCCCGGCCCGCCGGCCGACGTGGTGGAGATCCGGGTCACCGACGGTGGCGCGACGGCTCCGCCACAACTGCGCCGGGTGGGCCCGGAGGCGATCGACGGCCGGGGGCTGTTCCTGGTGGCCGCGCTGACCGCCCGCTGGGGAGTCGAACGGGACGGGCTGGGACAGAGCGTCTGGGCCCGGCTGGCCCACCCCGCCGGCCGGGAACTCGCTCCGGTCGGCTGACCCGTCAACGCCCGAAACCGCTGACGAGTTGGCTGGCCCGCCGACACCGGATCCGCCGCCGGGCGCGCGGCCCGGACCGGATGCGCATAGGCTGTCTCGCCGTGAGCAAGCGTCGAAAGAGTTCCCGGTCCGCCTCGGCGGACGCGACCAGCTTCGCGATCGGGGGAAGCACGATCGGGGGAGACCGGGCCGCCAGGGCCGGGAAGCGGCAGAAGGTACGTGACATCTTCGTACCCCGGCCCTTCGAGGGGCTCACCGACGAGGCGGAATGGATCGCGCTCCGCGAGCTGGTGCCGGCGGCCACCGCCCCGCTGAGGCTCACCGCCGACCTGGTCGAGCAGTTCGGGGACCGGCCGGTCAGCCTGGCCACCGTGCTGCCGATGGCCACGCCGGCGGTCAGCAGGCCGGACGGGCAGGTCTTCATCGGCCTGCAACGGCACGTGCAGTCCGGCGACGCGTCCCGGGACCTCGCCGAGGCGCTGCTCTGCGCGCTGCGGACCGAGCCCGGCGCGACGGTCTCCGTGCCGGCGCTGCCCGGCGAGGGCCCGAGGTTGCAGGACGTCCTGGTCGACGGGCCGCTCGACATCACGATGCACGACGGCTTCGAGTTCTGGGTCGACCCGGGGGCCGGCGACGACCCCAACGTCAAGGCGTCACTCGAACGCGCGAACGCCTCGATCTATCCGACGTCCCGGCTGGAGGCCGCGCCGGCCGCCTACTGGTGCCGGGTCAGCGACAAGAGCCACGTCCGCTGGGTGCTGCCCGACGACGAGGACGCCGCGCTCGACGCACTGTCCCGGCTGGGTGCCGCGGGCGAGCTGCCGCTGGGCGAACAGACCCGGTTCGCCGGAATGTTCCGGGCGCACGGTCGACTCGTACCGGTGTGGGACCTTCCCCGGGACGCCGCGCCGGAGTCCTGGGAGGCCCCGCTGGCGGACGTCGCGAAGCGGTACGCCGCCGCGCTCGCCGACCCGGCCCCGCTGGACGCCGCCGCCCGTCGGGCGAAGCAGGGCCTGGTCGGCCGTCAGCTCACGCTCCGCTAGCCGGGTGCCGCTCAGACCTTGACGACTTGTCGCGCCTGGAACGGCAGGAGATCGTCAAGATCTGGCCAGGCTCGGCACACTTCTGCGACCAGAACGAAAAGACGGCCCCCGGCGTTTCCGCCGGGGGCCTCGTCTGTCGTCGTGGACGGTCAGCCGATCCGCTTCGCCAGGTCAACGAACGCCTGCCAGCCCGCCGGTCCGAAAGCCAGCGTGCCCCCGTCGCGGTCCTTGGTGTCCCGAACGAGGACCCGGCCGGGCAGATTGTCGGCCACCTCGACGCACGCACCCTGGTTGGTCCCACTGCGGGTGCTCTTGCGCCAGCGTGGCGCCAGGTCAGTCATGGTCGTTGATCGCTCTCTGGAGGAGGTCTCGTGACGGCTGCACCGGTAGGGCCAGCCCGCTGACAATCTCCCACGATACTTCCAACTGGTCCAGGTCTCCGCCGTCCGTCACCACCCGGCCTCGAAGCTGATCGTCGACGTAGCCGGCGCGGCGGCTCGCGGGGAGCGTCGCCAGCACGAACGCGCCCTGAAGGCCGGAATGGAGACCGGCGGACCGGGGCACCACGAGCACTTGCACCGTCGATCGCTGGCTCATGTCCAGCAGCTGCTTGAGCTGTTCACGGCGCACCTCAACCGGCCCGCAGGTCAGCGCAAACTCGCCGATGATGGCGGACAGCGTCGGCGGCGTGGGTCTATTGACGGTGGCGGTCTGCCGCTCTCGCCGGACCTGGATGGTTCGATCAATCACGTCTTCCGACAACCAGCCGCCATGCAACAGGACGCGTGCGTACTCCTCGGTCTGGAGCAGGCCCGGCAGGAGCAGGGGCTCCCACCAGCGGAGCAGGGTTGCGCGTTCCTCGTGCTCCGTCCACGGGCGTAGCCAAGGTGGTCGGGAATCCTGCCGGGCCACGGCCGCGGCCCGCTGGATCTCGTCGTCGGTGCCGAAGAACTGGTCCAACTGGGCAGCCGTCTCGGGTTGGGGAATCAGCCGGCCCTGCTCGATCGCGGCGATCAGCGAGGCACTTACCTTGATCTTCCTGCCGAGCTGCGCCTGTGTCATGCGGCGCCCGATCCGCTGCTTTCTAAGGATCTCCCGGAGTTCGTTCACGTACTGCTCCCATGTACAGAGGGGAATGCTATAGACATCTATATTGCTGTGCGCACATCTTTCACTACAACCCGTCATGGACTCAAGGTGGATGTCAAGCGCTCCGCTCGGGTCCCGTGACCTTCCACGCCGGACGGAGCGCCCACGGGGGCGGTGCCAGTGCCAGGGACTGGCGCCGCCCCCGGCACCCACGTCGCCGACGGGAGGCAGCCAGATGAGACACGCTCGCAAGGTCAAGCCCCGACACCGCCGGGCATGGTGGCGCCTCTGGCGGTACTGCCGATGCCTGACGCCGTACGCCCCGCCGGAACCGTCCCGGACCCGGGCGACCAACCAGCGGCCCATCTGGAACGCCCCCGCCCACCCGCACCTGGCCAACAGCCGCGCGGGAGCCCACACCCCGGCGCAGGAACATCGTGTCCGGCACGGTTCACGGGTGTGACCGATGATCGGGCCCCGGGTGCGTTGGGAGCGGTTCGCCGCCCGACGGCGGATCCGCGAACGCCGAGCGGGCGGACACCTCCCGGCCGAGACCTACGACTGCCGCGAGTGTGAGCATCCCTGGCCGTGCCCGCCGGCACGCCTGTCCCTGCTCATCGGCTTCGAGGGCGACCGGGTCGGGCTGATGATGTACCTCGGTGCCCACCTCGCCCGTGCACTGCAAGAACTGCCCGACACCCACCCCGCGCTGATCGTCGGCCAGCTCCTCTACTGGGTACCGCGTCGTCGCTGACCTGTCTCGTCACCCGAGTGACCCGCTCCGGTTCGCCGCCTTCCCCCCGGCGACCGGAGCGGGTCCGCGCGGTCAGGCAGGCAGCGGGCCATCGGCCGCCCGGTGCAGTGGTTCCCGGACCAGTGGGCAGGACATGCAGCGTGGTCCGCCCCGACCCGAGCCGAGTTCGGATCCGGCGATCCTGATCACCTCGATGCCGGCCCGTTCCAACTGCGCGTTCGTCTCGACGTTGCGCTCGTACGCGACGCAGAGCCGGGGGGCGATGGCGAGGGTGTTGTTGCCGTCGTCCCACTGCTCGCGTTCCGCCGTCACCGGATCCAGGCCGGTGTCGATCACCCGTAGCGTCGCCAGGTCCATCGCGTCCGCCGCCGCGCGCAGGAACGGCGCCGGCCCGTCGATCTGTAGTTCGCCCTCGGCATCGGCGACCACGGTGTACGCGGAGAGCGTGTCCGCCACGTTGGGGTACATCAGCACCGCGTCGACGTCGACCATCGTGCACACCGTGTCCAGGTGCATCGTGGCGCGCTCCTGTGCGATCGGCACGACCAGGATGGTGTGGGCCAGGCCGGCGTCGAAGACCCGGCGGGCCAGCCGCTCCGCCCCGGCCGGCGTGGTGCGTTCCCCGACCCCCACGGCCAGCACCCCGGGCGCGAGCAGCAGTACGTCGCCGCCCTCCAGGTGTTCCAGGCCGGGTCCGTAGACGAAGGCGGTGCCGCCGAACCGTGGGTGGTGCCGGTAGATCGCGTCGGTCAGGCTGGTCTCCCGACGGCGGGCCGGCATGGCCAGGCTGGTCACCGCCGCGTGGTCGCCGATCCAGGTCGACGAGTCCCGGGCGAAGAGCAGGTTCGGCAGCGGGTCGATCACGAAGTCGAGCCGGTCCATCAGGCGGTAGACCAGACCGCCGCCCCGGTCCCAGCCGAGCCGCAGTTCCTCGTGGGCCAGACCGGCGATGAGCACTCCGGCCAGCGCGGCCGGATCCAGGTACGACAGATGCTCGCCGACCCGGCGGCGCAGGGTGTCGCCCAGCCGGGGCGTCCGGAGCACCCGCTCGGTCAGCTCGGCCCGCGCGTCGGCCACCGCCAGCGTCTCGGCGAGCAGCGTTCCGATGTAGAGCACCTCGACCCCGCGCTCCCGTAGCGCGGCGGCGAAGGCGTCGTGCTCCTCCTGGGCCCGCCCGACCCACGGGATGGCGTCGAAGAGCAACGAGTCGTTGTTCCGAGGCGTGAGTCGGGCGAGTTCAGGTCCGGGACGATGCAGAAGTACGGTGCCCAGTCGCCCGACCTCGCTGTCCACGAAATGGGTCATCTTCGCAGCGTAGGGCAGCAGTTGGCACCATCCGGGAAAAAGGGCTTCGGATGAATGGGGCATTCATCCACACTCACTCCGGCGCTTCGACTTGCCGCTCCCTAGGTGTGGCCACGTACCGTAGTGAGGAGATAACTTCGAGGGACCTTTTGCCGGAGGTCACGATGACTGTCTTTTCTACACGCTCGGCGGTACCCGCCGCCCGGGCCCTACCATCCGCACCGGTTCAACCACTTCCACCGCTGGAGGCCGCACGGCCGACACCGATGGACTGGGCCCGTCGACGTCGCGCCGAACGGGACGCCCGTCGGATCGAGGCGGCCGGAGCCAGGGCACTGAGTCGACTCGACCACCTCGGTCCATCGTGGCACGTGGTCGACTGGCCGCGTACCGAGCTGACCGAGACCAGCATGCTCGACCTGGACTACCGGTCCCGGGACGATCGTGCCGGGTTCCTCGCGATCGGCCCCAGCGGCCTCTTCGCGGTCACCGTGGCCGACCACGGGCGGGCCCGGGTTCTGATCGCGGGCGACGTCGTGCAGATCAACGGCAAGCGCCCGTCGTACATCGCCGAGGCGCGCCGGGACGCGAAGCGGGCCGCGAAGGCGCTCTCCAACGCCGTCGGCCTGACCATTCCGGTCACCCCGGTGCTGACCTTCGTCGGCTCCGGAGTCATCAGCGTGTACGGGCTGCCGAAGGAGTGCCTGGTGGCCACCCACCGGGAACTCGACCGACTGCTCGTTGCGGGCGGTAACCGGATCAGCGCCGCCACGGCGGAAAAGCTGTCCCGGGTCGCCCAGACCCCCTCTACCTGGCTGAACGCCCCGTACCGGTCGGCGGCGGACTACCGGTGGTACGAGGAGGGCCGAACGGCGGCTGACAAGCGGGCCAGTCGCCGGTAGCGTCACCAGCCGACGCCACCCGCTCCGGCGGCGCCCGGCCATCGCCCTCCGGGGCGGGGGTGCGGGGTGCACCGGCGGGGGGCTGCGGGATGGCCCAACTGGCCGGTGGTGTCCCGGGGGTCGCGGCTCCCGGGTGACACCGGCTAGCGTGGGCAAGTGGTGAGGTAAATAGGAGGCGCGGTGGCCCACGTCGAGCTCTCGATCTCGGAGGCGTTCGTGTCGCCAGCGACCTCGTCGCTGGATCAGGAGTCCGAGGGCTTCGCCGACGCCGATCGCCGGATCGACCCGGACGGCTTCGCCCGATGGTCGGACACGGTGTCGACCGCCGCGGAACCATGCCTGCTCATCGATCGCAGCACCACCATCGCGGCCGTCTCGTCCTCCTGCTGCCATCTGCTCGGGCTCGGCACCCCGCTCGACGCCATCGGCCGGGCGCTGCTGGACAGCGAGTTGCGGCTGCTCGACTTCACGGCCGCGCGCGGCGAGCTGACGGAGCAGGACGTCGAGAAGATCCCGCCGCTGCTCGCCCTCGCCTCGGGCCGGCTCGCCCGCGGCCTACTGCGGGTGCGCTGCGGCGCGGAGGGCTCGGACACCACCTTCGACGCGATCACCACCCCGATCCTGGCGCACGGCGCCGTGGCCGGCTCATTGACCTTCTTCGCCGAGGTCTGAGCCTCGACCCGCCCGGCCGCCACCGGCCCCCTCCGCCGGGTCGCCACGCCGACGCGCTGGTCAATGGGCCGGCGGTGTTGGGCTGATGTCCGACTCACCGTAAGGTCTCCTCATGCTGGATATCGCTCTGCTGCCGGAGGAGTACGCCGTGTGCCGGCTGCCCGCCGACTCACCGGTACCCGCCGGCCTGCTGAGCGACCCGGCGTCCTCCGGGCTCCTCTCCGTCACCTGGACCGCGGACGAGGTGTCGATCATCTGCCGGACCGACCGGGTGCCGGACGCCGCCACGGTCGAGACCCCGTGGCGCTGCCTGCGCGTGGTGGGGCCGCTCGACCTGGCGTTGACCGGGATCCTCGCCTCCCTGGTGGTGCCCATGGCCGACGCCCGGGTCAACATCGTGGCGTTCTCGACGTACGACACCGACTACCTGCTGGTGCCCTCGGTACGCCTCGCCGAGGCGCTCGCCGCGCTCACCCAGTTCGGACACCGGGTCGCCACCTGAGGGGCGGCCGGCCGGTACCACGGCCTAGCATTGGCCGGGCCACCCCGCCGAATGCACCATGGCAGCCACCTATGCCCGAGGACCCGGCCGTGTTCCGTCCCCCCTCGCCCGACTTCCCAGCGGGCCGCTCCCGTGCCGTCGGCGCCCTGATCGCCGGCAGCCTCGCCCTGATCGGCTGTGTCGCGACCGCGGCCTGTGGGGTGCCGCCCGAGTTGCAACAATCCTCCCCGTCGGCCGGGCCCACGCCCACCCCGACGGCCACCGCCACCCCGACCCCCGTCCCGACCCCGACGCCGCCGACGACGGTCTCCCCGACGAGCCCGAGCGGGCTCGTCCCCTGTGCCGGCAACCCGACCCAGGCGCAGGTGACGGCCCTGCTCCGACGCTCGGCCAACCTGCCGGGCAGCGCCCGGGTCAGCTATTCGGTGGGCCCACTGTGCGCGGCGAACTGGCAGTTCAGCGTCGTCACGGTCGCCGGCCGCGAGCCGTTGCAGGCGGTGACGACCGGTCGGGGAAGCGCCCTGCGGCTGGTCACGGCCGGGACCGAGGTCTGCACGATCCGGGTACGTACCGAGGCGCCGACCCCGATCCGCACCGCGGCCTGCGACGCGGCGCCGTCGACCGTCGGAGGTTTGTAGGCTGGGTGTCATGCCCGGAACTCCACCGACCCGCTTCGTCTACCTCGGCCCCGCGGGAACCTTCGCCGAACAGGCGCTGCGCACCATCCCCGCGGCCGAACGCGGTGCCCGTACGCCGGCACGCAGCGTTCCGGAGGCGTTGGACGCGGTCCGGACCGGGGACGCCGACTCGGCCCTGGTGCCGTTGGAGAACTCCGTCGGTGGTGCCGTCGCGATCACCCTCGACGAGATGGTCGACGGCGCTCCCCTGGTGATCACGCGTGAGGTGGTGCTGCCGGTCGAGTTCGTCCTCACCGCCCGCCCGGGGCAGCCGCTCGCCGGGGTACGCACGGTGGCGGCGCACCCGCAGGCGTCGACCCAGTGCCGGCGGTGGCTCCGGGACCACCTGCCGGACGCTGCCGTGGTGGACGTCCTGTCCAACGCCGCGGCGGCAGCGGCGGCGGCCGACGGCCAACAGGACGCCGCGATCTGCGCGCCGTTCAGCATCGGGCGGCACCGGTTGGACGTACTGGCGGACAAGATCGCCGACCATGACGACGCGGTCACCCGGTTCGTGCTGCTCAGCCGGCCCGGCCCGCCGCCGCCACGGACCGGCGACGACCTGACCTCGCTGGCCGTGTACATCGCCCATGACCGGGTCGGCGCGCTGCTCGCCGTGCTGATGGAACTCGCGGTACGCGGGGTCAACCTGACCCGCATCGAGTCCCGGCCCACCGGTGAGGCGCTCGGCCGGTACGCCTTCTTCCTGGACTGCACCGGGCACGTCGCCGAGGACCGGGTCGGTGAGGCGTTGCAGGGGCTGCGCCGGATCTGCGCCGAGGTGCGCTTCCTGGGGTCGTACCCGAGGCATCGCTGGACCGCCTCGGGGCCGGACCGGCCGGTCCCGGCGCCCGCCGGGCTCTCCGACGTCGACTACGCCGACGCGGCGGCCTGGCTGTCCCGGCTGCGCTCGGGCGAACTCTCCTGATCCCGCGGGCCGCCCCGAGCTGACGCCGGTCCCGGCCGCGAGGGAGCCCCGAGGAGGGCGCCCCGGCCCGGCTCGCTCAGTCGAGCAGACCGCCGAGCAGTCCGCCGCTCTGTTGCTCCTGCTGGCCGCTGCCCTGGATCGGCGGCTCCTCGGACGGCTGGACGACCACGAAACCCTGGCCGGCGAAGCTCATCGTGTACGCCTCCCCGGTCCGGCGCCCGAGCAGCGTGCCGAGGCCGAGCTGCTCGGCCCGGTGGTAGCCGGTCTGGAGGCTGGCCGACCAGCAGACCGCCGCCTGCGGGTCGACGTACGTCGGTTGGTCGACGTTGAGCACCACCGGAGTGCCCTTGGTGGTGACGGCGATCCGGCCGTACCCGGTGAAGACGCAGTTGAACAGGCCGGACGACGACATCATGCCGGCACCGCCGACCATCTTGATGTCGTACTGGAGGCTGGAGTCGAAGGCCAGCACGCTGGAGCCGTTGATCGACAGCGCGTCACCGGGTTCGAGGTCGATCAGGTGTACGTCCGCCGCGTAGTCGGCGAGGAAGACGTCCCCCCGACCGGTGACCTTCATCAGCGGGACACCCTCGCCGGTGAGCTTCTGCTTGAGGAACTTGCCGATCCCGCCGGAGCCCAACGCCTGGAACTGCACCTGTCCCTGGTACGCGACCATCGAGCCGACCCGGGCCATCGCCTCGCCGTTGAGTTCGATCTTCAGCATCTTGGAGTTCTGTAGCCGCATCCCTGGCTGGGCGGACTCCTTCTCCAGGTTCTCTGCGGAAAACAGCTCGCTGCGCATGACGTGCCTCCTGACGGGTGGATGACCGAGGGTAGGCAACCGGCGCAAGCCGTCCGGTCCGGCGGCCGGCAGGCCCGGGTCAGCCCCAGCCGAGTTCGTGCAGACGGTGGTCGTCGATTCCGAAGTGATGGGCGATCTCGTGTACGACCGTGATCGCCACCTCGTCGACGACGTCGTCGTCGTTGTCGCAGATCCGCAGGATCGGGTTCCGGTAGATGAGAATCCGGTCCGGCAGCACCCCGCCGTAGTCCCAGCCACGGCTGGTCAGCGCGTGCCCCTCGTAGAGGCCGAGCAGCTCCGGCCCGTCCTCGGGCGACTCGTCCTCGACCAGGATGACGACGTTGCTCATCAGGCCGAGGAGTTCCTCCGGCACCTCGTCGAGGGCCTCGGCGACCAGTTCCTCGAAGCGCTCGCGGCTCATCTCGACTGGCACGGCACCCATTGTGCCGCACCCGTTCGTCCGGCATGGGGGCTCGCGACCCGAGGGTCCGGCCGGCACCGGTCGGGTCGGGCACCGCCCGCCCGCCGGCCCGAACCTGAAAGGATCGCGATGACCAGGGACTTGTCACCCCCGCCGGAGCGTCGGCCCGGCGCGGTTGTGCCCCGATCATCGCGATCTGGCGTGTCAGGTCAGGCGGAGAGACGGGCGTTGAGCGAGATGTCGGCGCCCGGCGAGAGGAGTCGGGAGATCGGGCAGTTCGCCTTCGCCCCCTCGGCCAGCTTGGCGAACTGAGCCTCGTCGATCCCGGGTACCGCGCCGACGGTGTCGAGGTCGATCCGGGTCACGGTCATGCCGGCGTCGGTCTTGTCCAGGTGCACCTGGGCGGTGGTCTCGACCGAGGTGGGCGTGAACCCGGCGTCGGCCAGTGCCTTGGAGAACGCCATCGAGAAGCATCCGGCGTGGGCCGCGCCGATCAGCTCCTCGGGGTTGGTGCCCTCACCCTCCTCGAAGCGGGACTTGAACGAATAGGCTCCTTCGAATCCGCCCTTGCCGGTGCGGATCGTGCCGGAACCCTCGGTGAGATTGCCCTGCCAGCGGGCGGAAGCGGTGCGGATAGGCATGGTCCCGACGCTAGCTCAAAGCGCCCGGCGGCGCGACGACCCCGTGGAAGACACCGGCCACGACCGGACGCGCGGCGGCGGATCGGCGCGGAGCGGCGGGGGTGGCACCGGCGGATGCTGTGACATCATCGACCCAAGAGCGCGCCGTGGAAGGGGCCAGCGATGTCTTCCGACCTCCCGATCCCCCGACAGGACCGGTCGGCCGGACGCCAGGAATCCGCTCCGGACGATCCTCCGCAGCCGCGTGACGAGATCGACACCACAACCGACACCCCCAGCATCGTGTCGTGGGGCGAGCGCCCCCGTGGCGGCCGGCTCGCCAACCTGGCCATCTCCCGGCTCGGCGGGGACGCCCGGCTGGTGCCGGTGGTCGGAATCCTCGGCGCGGGGGCGGTCTTCGCCTCGCTGCTCGGTGACTGGACGGTCACCATCATGCCGACCGAGGGGACCTCGTCCGACAGCCCGGTCGAACTGGCCAGCGGCGTAGGCGAGCTGGCCACGTTCGGCACCGCGTACCTGTTCGGTGTGCTCGGGATGATCGGCTGTCTCGCACTGGTCTTCTTCGGATCCCCGGGAATCCGGCACAACGCGCGGGTACTCGGCCTGACGTTCAGCGCCGTGGTGCTCGGGGTGCTGGTCGCCGTCACCGGCTCGCTGGACTCGCTGACCAACGGCTGGCAGGTGTACGGCGAGTTGGAGGGACTGACCATCGAGTACGGCCAGGGCCTCGTCATGGCGTACGTCGGCACCGGTGGACTCGGCCTGGCCCTGCTGCTCGCGGGGCGTTTCGTCCGGCGCACCGGCACCGCCACCGGGCCGGGCGACGGCGGAGGTACCCCGACCGGCCCGGCAACACCGGAGGAGAGCGACTGGCCGTGGCGCCGCCCCCGGTCGGCCTCGGAGCCGGAGCCGGACGACGGCGACGACCGCTCGGCGCCGATCGACCTGACCGTCACTCCGACCAAGCCGTTCACCCACTGACCGCACCGCGTCCCACGGAGGCGTATCTCGATACACCCTCGGCGGCGCCCACCGGTAGGCTCGGTTCCCGTGATTGACCTGCGTCTGCTCCGCGACGATCCGGAAACCGTACGACTCAGCCAGCGGGCCCGTGGCGAGTCCGAGTCCGTGGTCGACGACCTGCTCCGGGCCGATGAGCAGCGGCGCTCGGCGGTCGGTCGGTTCGAGGCGCTCCGGGCCGAGCAGAAGCAGCTCGGCAAGCGGATGCCCCGGGCCGAGGCCGACGAGAAGGCCGAGCTGCTGCGCCGGACCAAGGAACTCTCCACCGAGGTGAAGGCGGCCGAGGCGGCGGTCACCGAGGCCGACGCGACCCTGCGCCGGGCGCAGTACGCGATCCCCAACGTGGTCGAGGAAGGCGCCCCGCCCGGCGGCGAGGACGACTACGTGGTGCTGCGCGAGGTCGGCGCCAAGCCCGAGATCGAGAACCCGCGCGACCACCTGGAGCTGGGCGAGGGGCTGCGGGCGATCGACGTCGAACGGGGCGCCAAGACGTCCGGCAGCCGGTTCTACTACCTCACCGGCGTCGGCGCGCTGCTCCAGCTCGGCCTGCTGCAACTCGCCATCGCCCAGGCGGTGGAGTACGGCTTCATCCCCACCATCACGCCGGCGCTGGTCAAGCCCGAGTCGATGGAGGGCACCGGGTTCCTCGGTTCACACGCGAGCGAGGTCTACCGGCTCGAAGCCGACGACCTGTTCCTGGTCGGCACGAGTGAGGTGCCGCTTGCCGCGTACCACTCGGGGGAGATCCTGGACCTCGCCGGACCGGTCCGGTACGCCGGTTGGTCGTCGTGTTTCCGCCGCGAGGCCGGGTCGTACGGCCGGGACACCCGGGGCATCATGCGGGTACACCAGTTCGACAAGGTCGAGATGTTCTCCTACTGCCGGCCCGAGGAGGCGCACGCCGAGCACCTCCGGCTGTTGGCCTGGGAGGAGGAGATGCTGGCCAAGGTCGAGGTGCCGTACCGGGTGATCGACGTGGCAGCCGGCGACCTGGGCACCAGCGCGGCCCGCAAGTACGACTGCGAGGCCTGGGTGCCGTCGCAGGGCCGCTACCGCGAGGTCACCTCCACCTCCAACTGCACCACCTTCCAGGGCCGCCGGCTGAACGTGCGGTACCGGGACGAGCAGGGCCGGCCGCAGGTGGCCGCCACCCTCAACGGCACCCTGGCCACCACCCGCTGGCTGGTGCCGATCCTGGAGAACCACCAGCAGCCGGACGGCTCGGTACGGGTCCCCAAGGCCCTCCAGCCGTACCTCGGCGGCCGGGACGTACTCGAACCGAACTGATCTCCAATAGGTGAGGATCACTTCACACAAAAGTCATGGAGCGACCCCACAAGGTGAGATACGGTTGCTGCCCCGTCACCGCCGGCTGACCCGGTAGGAGCGCGTTCCGGCAGTTCACCGGGGCCGGCGGGCGGGGCGAAGGAGGAGTCATGCCCCGACCCGGACTGCCGAAGCTGATCGCCACCGATCTCGACGGAACGCTGGTACGCACCGACGAGACAGTGTCGGCGTACACCCACGAGGTGCTGGACCGGGTGCGTTCCGCCGGCATCCCGGTGGTGGGTGCGACCGGCCGCGGACCGCGGCTGGCCGAGCTGACCCGCAACGACATCCGGGCGGCCGACTTCCTGGTGATGGCGGGCGGCGGTCGGGTGGTCGACCAGACCGATCCGGCCGGACCGGTGGTGCTCCGGGACGTACGCCTGCCCGGCGCCGACCTGGCCGAGCTGCTGCTCGCGATCGAGGCCGAGGTGGGCCCGATGACCGTGATGGTCGAGGCGCTGGACGGTCCGGACGACCCGCTCTGGGGCGACTTCGACCCGGCCTGGCCGTACCAGGACCGGTTCGAGGTACGGACCCGGCTCGACTGCCTGAACACGGACGTGATCAAGGCGTTCGCCCGTACCCCGGACCATGACGTGGACGCCCTGCTCGACACGGCACGCCGGGTCGTACCGCCGGAGCAGGCGTCGATCACCCAGGCCGGGCTCGGGTTCATCGAGATCTGCCCGCCCGGCGTGGACAAGGCCAGTGGGCTCGCCGTGGTCGCCCAGACGCTCGGGGTCGACCCCGCCGAGGTCCTGGTTTTCGGCGACATGCCCAACGACCTGCCGATGTTCGAGTGGGCCGGCTGGGGCCGGGTGGCCGTCTCGAACGCCCACCCACTGGTACGACGGGCCGCCGACGAGGTCACGCTCCGCAACGACGACGACGGGGTAGCGGTCTACCTCGATCGACTACTCTCCCGTTGATGGGACGACTACCCCGGCTGGTGGCCACGGATCTGGACGGCACGCTGCTGCACAAGGACAAGACGCTCAGCGCGCGTACCGTCGAGACGCTCTCCCGGATCTGTGCCGAGGGCATCGGGGTGGTCCTGGTCACCGGCCGCCCCATCCGCTGGCTGCACCTCGTGTACGAGCAGCTCGGCGCACCGCTGCCGACGATCTGCGCCAACGGCGCGGTGGTGTACGACCCGATCGCCGACCGGGTGCTCCGGGCCGACCCGCTCGCCCCCGACCTGCTCGCCGAGGTGGTACGACGGCTCCGGGCCGAGGTGCCGGGGGTGAACTTCGCCGTGGAGGTCACCGACGGGCGGGAGCTGCGGCACGAGGCCGAGTACCTGTTGAACTGGGACCGGGGCTACCCCGGAATCCAGGCCATCGAGACGGCGGAGGACCTGCTCTCGGCCCCGGCGGTGAAGCTGCTGGCCCGGGCCGGTACCCAGGATCCGGACGTCTTCGTGAAGGTGGTGGCCGGCGCGCTGGCCGGGCTGGCCGAGGCGACCCACTCGTCGTACACCGGGTTGATCGAGATCTCGGCGGCCGGAGTCACCAAGGCGGCCGGACTGGCCTGGTACTGCGCCCAGCTGGGGGTGGACGCCGATGACGTGATCGCCTTCGGGGACATGCCGAACGACGTACCGATGCTCACCTGGGTCGGCCGGGCGGTCGCGGTGGCCAACGCCCATCCGGCGGTACTGGAGATCGCCGGGGAGGTGACGGCGAGCAACGAGGAGGACGGCGTCGCCGCGTACCTGGAGGCGCTGCTCGCGACCGCCGACCAGCCGGATCCCGCCCCGGAGAACGCCTGAGCGGGATCCCGCCGGGCGCCGGTCAGAGGTACTGGCCGGGGCCCGGGACGTCGCCGGGCTGACCCGGGCCGGGAGCGCCGCCGGGCATGCCGGGGATCGCCGAACCGGGGCCCACCGGTAGCGCCGGGCGCCCGCCGGAGCGCATCTGCTCCAACTGCATCCTGGCCGCCATCTGCTGGGCGACCAGCGCGGCCTGGATGCCGTGGAACAGCCCCTCCAGCCAGCCGACCAGCTGCGCCTGGGCGACCCGCAGCTCCGCCTCGCTCGGCGTGCCCTCACCGAACGGCAGGGACAGCCGCTCCAGCTCGTCGCGGAGTTCCGGCGCGAGCCCGTCCTCGAGCTCGACGATCGAGCGCTGGTGGATCTCGCGGAGCCGCTGCCGGCTGGCGTCGTCCAGCGGGGCGGCCTTGACCTCCTCCAGCAACTGCTTGATCATGCTGCCGATCCGCATCACCTTGGCCGGCTGCTCGATCAGCCGCGCGGGGTCCTCGTCGGCCGATTCGCCGTCGGTCGCGACGGTGCCGACGGGACGGCCGTCCGGGCCGACCACCAGCACGGTGCTGCCGGGTCGGTTCTCCGCCGTGGCCGACTCGTCGCTGTCTTTCTGGGAACGTGGCACGTCGGTCATGCTCCCATCTTCGCGCAAGCCACCCACCCGGCGTGCGCCGGGACCACGGCGGCCCCCGCCGGAGCCGGGCCCGGTACGGTCACCGCCATGGCCGAGAGCTTCCGCACCAGGTCACCGGGTCCGGACCGCCCCGGGGGCGAGGGCCCGACGGACCCGATCGCGGGTCCGTCGGTCGTGCCGTCGACCGAAGCCGCCGGGTCGACCGGTGATCCGCGCGCGGTGCTCGACCGGCCGGCGCCGCCACCGGACGCCCGGGTCGGGTACGGGCCGGATCCGGAGCAGATCGCCGACCTGAGGTGGCCCGGCACCGCCGCCGGGCCGCCCCGCCCGCTGGTGGTGGTCGTACACGGAGGCTTCTGGCGGGCCGAGTACGACCGCCGGCACACCGGACCGCTCGCCGCCGACCTCGCCGCCCGGGGCTATCCGGTGGCCCAGTTGGAGTACCGCCGGACCGGCCAGCCGGGCGGCGGATGGCCGGGCACCTTCGACGACGTCGCCGCCGGAGTGGACGCCGTCCCGGCGTTGGCCGAGGCCGCGATGCCGACCGGTCGGATGGCACCGGGCCCGCCGATCCTGCTCGGGCACTCCGCGGGCGGGCACCTCGCACTCTGGTACGCCCTGCGGAACCCGGCCGGCGTACGCGGGGTGCTCGCCCTCGCGCCCGTCGTCGACCTCGGGCAGGCGTACCGGCTCGACCTGGACGGTGGGGCGGTCGGCGCCCTGCTCGGCGGCGGTCCCGACGACGTCCCGGAGCGGTACGCCGCTACGGACCCGGCGCGGAACGCTCCGCCGCAGGTCCGTACGGTGATCCTGCACGGAACACTGGACCGGCAGGTACCCGTGGAGATGAGCCGCCGGTACGCTGCCGAGGCCCGTCGATGCGGCGCGGAGTTACGAATGGTCGAGTTGCCGGACTCCGAGCATTTCGGGCTCGTAGATCCGGAATCGGGCGTCTGGTCTGCGGTGATAGCCGGGTTACATTCGATGCCAGGATGATCAGATTCCATTGACGCAGCTTCCCGTAGCCGGTAGAACCCCGGAGGGGCTGCGAACCCTAGCGCCGCTCTGGGAGGAAATCCGTGTCGCAAATGGACCGCCGACAAGCGCTCAAACTTCTGGGCGCGCTAGGCGCTACGGGACTGGCTGCCGCATGCAGCCGGCCGGCCACCACCAACGAGTCGGGCGAAGTGGTCAGCGACGTACCCGTTCGAATCGGCATGATTACCGCACAGTCCGGTAGCTACAAGCCGGTTGGCGACGAAATGGTGCGAGGGTTCCAGCTCTATCTCGACCTGAACGACCAGCGGCTGGGCGGCCACCCCGTCGAGCTGGTCATCGCCGACGAGGGCGAGACGGTCGCGACCGCCAACGCCGCGCTGGACGGACTGCTCAAACAGCGCGTCCTCGCCCTCACCGGCGTGGTCAACTCCTCGGTCATGCTGGGCCTGCGGGATGCGGTGGAACAGGCCAAGGTGCCCCTGATCGGGTCCAACGCCTCGCCGTCGACCCTGCAGAGCGTCGTATACATCTGGCGTACCTCGTACGTTAACGACGAGGCGGGCCGGGCGCTGGCGCCGTACATGAAGGACCGGATTCCGGCTGGCGGCCGGGTGGCGATCATCGCTCCGCAGTACGACGCCGGGCAGGACGCCGTCCAGGGCTTCCGGCAGAGCTTCGGGGAGTCCGACGACCGGATCGCCGACCCCGTCATCTGGGCCCGGCACATCGCCGGCAAGCCGGCCCGGAACGCGTACGCCAACGAAATCGACCAGTTGATGGACCGGAATCCCGACGCGATCTACTGCTACTTCTACGGCGACTCCGCCGTCGAGTTCCTCAAGCGGCTGTACGGGGCGGGCTACCGCAAGGAGATCTACGGCCCGGGCTTCCTCACCGAGGGAACGGTGCTCGGCCAGTTGAAGGAGAACGAGGCCAGGAACATCATGACCTCGCTCAACTACTCGGCCGACCTCAACAACGCCGCCAACCGGCGGTTCGCCTCGGCCTTCCGCAAGGCGCACGGCTCGCCGCCGACGACGTACGCGATGGCCTCGTACGACGCCGCGCAGGTGTTGGACAAGGGGATCCGGATCGCCGGATCCGACCTCGACCCGCTACAGCTCAACCTGGCGCTCGGCAAGGTGGGGCAGGTCGCCAGCCCGCGCGGCCCGTGGCAGTTCAACCAGCCGCGTACGCCACAGCAGAAGTGGTACCTGCGTCGGGTGCAGCTCGACGGGCGGGTGCTCTCCAACGTCATGATCAACGAGCTGGCGACGCTCGGCTGACGCGCGATCCGCGGAGTCCGGGCCCGACGCGATGTCGGGCCCGGCTTCGAAGAGGGAGAGCCGGGCCCACCTCAGGGGGGCGGAGGCAGGCCCGGCTCGGGAACAGAGTTCGGGTCAGGGGCGGAGTTCGGCGACGCAGCACTTGACGCTGCCGCCGCCCTTCTTCAGCTCGGAGAGTTCGACCTGTACGGGCGTGTAGCCGGCCGCCGCGACCTTGGCCGCCATCCCGGTTGCCTCGCTGTTGAGGATCACGTGCCGGCCGTCGCTGACCAGGTTCAGGCCGAAGGCGAAGGCGTCGGTCTCGTCGGCCAGGATCGCGTCCGGAAAGAGCTGGGCCAGCACCCGCTGGGCGGCGACCGAGAACGCCCCCGGGAAGTAGGCGATGTTCCGGTCGTCCAGCGGGGCCAGCGCGGTGTCCAGGTGGTAGAAGCGCGGGTCCACCAGCCGTAGTGAGACGACCGGACGGCCGAGCACCTCCTGCGCCTCGGCGTGCGCGGTGGACTCGGTCCGGAAGCCGTACCCGGCCAGGATCAGTCCGCCGTACGCGTCCGGCAGGTACGTGAAGTCGCCCTCGCCCTCGTTGGTCTCGGCGGGCGCGACGAACCGCCAGCCGTACGCGTCGTAGAACGCCCGGTGTGCCGTCGCCTCGGCGGCCCGCTGCCGGTGCCGGAACCGGGCGCCGTAGCTGGTGCCGTCCACCACGAAGGCGCCGTTGGCCGCGTAGACCATGTCGGGCAGGCCGGGTTCCGGAGTCAGTTCGTGCACCGTGTGGCCGAGGTCCAGGAGCGTCTCCCGCAGTTGGTGCCACTGCTTGCCCGCCAGCTCCGGGTCGACCGGCGTGGCGGTGTCCATCCACGGGTTGATCGCGTACTCCACGGTGAAGTACTCCGGCGGACACAGGAGATATGTCCGCTTTCTTGGGATCCTCGGCTGGTTCACGAATCCAAGGGTAGGTACGGTACAGGTTAACTAACAGCCGAATTTGTTGTCTACGAGAGGCAGAACGTTGCAGATCGACGAGGTAGACCAGCGAATCATTGCGTCACTGGTGGCCGACGCCCGGTCGTCGTACGCGGAGATCGGTTCCCGGGTCTCGCTCTCGGCCCCGGCCGTGAAGCGGCGGGTCGATCGGTTGCGGGCGGCCGGGGTCATCCGGGGATTCACCACCGTCATCGACCCGGCGGCGGTCGGCTGGAACACCGAGGCGTTCGTGGAGCTCTTCTGCACCGGCCGGACCACCCCGACCCAGATCACCGTGGCGACCCGGCGGCATCCGGAGGTGGTCGCCGCCTACACCGTCTCGGGCGAGGCCGACGCGCTGGTCCACCTCCGGGCGGCCGACATCGCACATCTGGAGCAGGCGCTGGAGCGGCTCCGCGCCGAGCCCTTCGTCACCTCGTCCCGCAGCATGATCGTGCTGTCCCGGCTGGTCGACTCACCGACCGTAGTTCCCGCGCCGTCCTGACCGCCGCCCCGCACCGCCACCGCCGGTACGCCACCACCGCCGTCTTCAGGGCCGCCGCGACGCGGCTTTGAGCGGACTTGATCCCTATCGATTTGGGCTCCGCCACTTTGGGCCTGACCGGCGTAGATGCGGCATTCGATCACGATGATATTTCTGTCCCGTTTCCCACTGGTTGCAGTGGGAGCGTTCCCATGTAATGATGGGCATCAATTGGTACTTGTAGTCGCGGAGCCGGGCAAGAACATTACGTCGCCCAGGGCAACCGATATCCGGAAATGGGCGACCGCGACGCCGAATCCCGCCGACCGCGGACGCGGGTGATCGGCCAGCGCAGAACCGACCTGAAAAGTCCGTCGCGTGGTCCCGACCGGACCGCGACGGCGGTCGAGACCGTCACAAGGAGTATTCGATGGAAACCAATCCCTTACCTCGGGGTAAGTGGACACCGGTACGTCGAGGACTAGCCGCCGCCGCGGCCCTGACCCTCGTCTCCGGCATGCTCGCCGGCAACGCCGGTCCGGCCAGCGCGGCGCCCCGGGTGGACAACCCGTACGAGGGCGCCACGGTCTACGTGAACCCGGACTGGGCCGCGAAGGCCACCGCCAGCGGTGGTGCCGCGATCGCCGACCAGCCCACCGGCGTCTGGATGGACCGCCGCGCCGCGATCGAGGGCACCCAGGGCGCCCGCGGCCTGCGGGAGCACCTGGACGGTGCCGTCGAGCAGGGTGCCGACCTGATCCAGGTCGTCATCTACAACCTGCCCGGCCGGGACTGCGCCGCACTGGCCAGCAACGGCGAACTGGGCCCGGAAGAAATCGACATCTACCAGTCCGAGTACATCGACCCGATCGTCGACATCATGAGCGATCCGGCCTATGCCAGCCTGCGGATCGTCAACATCATCGAGATCGACTCGCTGCCCAACCTGATCACCAACGTCGGATCCCGGGAAACCGCGACCCCCGAGTGCGACGTAATGCTCGCCAACGGCAACTACGTGGCCGGAGTCGGTTACGCGCTGGCCCAGCTCGGTGCGCTGGAGAACACCTACAACTACATCGACATCGGGCACCACGGCTGGCTCGGCTGGGACGACAACTTCGGCCCGGCCGCGGAACTGTTCCACGAGGCGGCGACCGCCAACGGCAGCAGCGTCGACAACGTACACGGCTTCATCAGCAACACCGCCAACTACGGCGTGCTGCGCGAGGAGTTCTTCGACGCCAACACCGTCGTCGGCGGACGGCCGGTCCGGGAGAGCACCACCTGGGTCGACTGGAACAACTACGTCGACGAACTGTCGTACGCCCAGGCGTACCGGGACGAACTCGTCTCGGTCGGCTTCAACTCCGACATCGGCATGCTGATCGACACCTCCCGCAACGGCTGGGGTGGCTCGGAGCGGCCGACCAGCGCCAGCACCTCGTCCGACCCGAACACCTTCGTCAACGACTCCCGCATCGACCGCCGGATCCACCTCGGCAACTGGTGCAACCAGTCCGGTGCCGGCATCGGCGAACGGCCGACCGCCGCCCCGGAGGACGGCATCGACGCGTACGTCTGGATCAAGCCCCCGGGCGAGTCGGACGGCGCCAGCCGGGAGATCGACAACGAAGAGGGCAAGGGCTTCGACCGGATGTGCGACCCGACGTACACCGGCAACCCGCGTAACCAGAACAACATGTCGGGCGCCCTGCCGGACGCCCCGCTCTCCGGGCACTGGTTCGAGGCCCAGTTCCAGGAGCTGCTCGCCAATGCCTACCCGCCGCTGTGATCCTCCCGGTCCCTGCCCAGGACTGAGGATCTATCCGGCAGCAGCACGGTAGGGGACCTGGTGCGGTCGACACCGACCGCACCAGGTCCGTGTCCGTACCCGGCACCGGCGGACCGACCGTCGACGCGGCCGGGGCGGCGCGACCGGCGGACCGACGTCGACGCGGCCGGTTCGGCGGGACCGTCGGGGCGGCCGGCCCCGAACCCGGGCATCGACCGGGAACGCGAACGCGGGGCGGCGCGTCGAACCCGGCATGAGACGCGTACGGGGAACCCGAGCCGCCAGCGTGGGTACCGCGCTGGTCGCCAGCCTGGCCCTGCTGTCCGGCACCCTGCTCGCCGGGTGCACGGCCGATCCGGAGCCGACCCCGCCACCGGCCGATCCCGGCGTACCGGCCAGCGGGTTCCGGCTCGTCGCCTTCGACTCGTGTGCGGACGCGCTGGCGCAGCTCAGGTCCGCCGCGAAGGCGTACGTCGGGCCGTACGGCTTCGGCGACGGCGGCCGGCAGCGGGGTGGCCCGGAGTTCCAGGGCAGCGATGCCGGCGGGACCGACCGGGCCGCCGCCGCCGACAGCGCCGGCGCGAAGGGCGCGGTCGCCCCCTCGTACTCGGGAACCAACACCCACGAGGCCGGGGTGGACGAGCCGGACCTGGTGAAGACGGACGGCCGGCGGATCGTCACGGTCAGCCGGGGGACGCTGCGGGTGGTCGATCCGGCGAGTCGCCAGTTGACCGGCACCCTGAAGCTGGACTCCGGCCCGGAGGGCGGATGGTCCGACGCCAACCTGCTGCTGCACGGGGACCGGGCACTGGTGCTGATCCGGGGCCAGAACATGGGCGTGTTCGACGGAATCCGCCGGGATGGCGAGGTGCCGCCGATCGACCGGGACGCGATCACCGGTCCCCGGCTGGTCCTGGTCGACCTCGCCGGCCCACCGAAGATCCTCGGCGAGTACCGCTTCGACGGCGACCTGGTCGACGCCCGGCAGGTCGGCGCGACCGCCCGGGTGGTGGTCCGGTCCGGACCCCGGCTGGAGTTCCCGCTCAACAAGAACGACGGGCCGGTCAACGAGAAGAAGAACCTGGCCGCCAACCGGAAGATCGTGGACGGGGCCGGAATCGACGCCTGGTTGCCCCGCTACCAGACCGTCACCCCCGACGGCCGAACCAGCACCGGCCGGGTCGGCTGTGACCGGCTGAGCCGGCCGGCGGTCTACTCCGGCACCTCGCTGGTCTCCATCCTCAGCTTCGATCTCGGCACGGCCAGCCTCGGGGACGGCGACCCGGTGACGGTCGCCGCCGACGGCGACACCGTCTACAGCAACGGGCCACGGCTCTACATCACCAGCGACCAACGCTGGCGGGTCCTGCCGACCCTGGACCGGAGCAATCTGGCACCCGAGGCGAAGGACGAGCAGACCGAGATCTACCAGTTCGACACCTCGGGTCCCGGCCGCCCCCGGTATATCACCGCCGCGACCGTCCGAGGCTGGGTCATCAACCAGTACGCGCTCTCCGAGTTCGACGGGCACCTGCGGGTCGCCACCACGAGCGGTCGCACCTGGGGGGACAACCCGAAGTCCAGCTCCACCGTGTACGTGCTGCGCGCGGACGGCCGGACGCTGACCGAGACGGGCCGGGTCACCGGGCTGGGCAAGGGTGAACGCATCTACAGCGTACGGTTCGCCGAGGGCATCGGTTACGTGGTGACGTTCCGGCAGACCGACCCGCTCTACACGGTGGATCTGCGGAACCCGAAGGCGCCGAAGGTCACCGGAGAACTGAAGATCACCGGGTACTCGGCGTACCTGCATCCGGTCGGCGCGGGGCGGTTGATCGGGATCGGCCAGGAGGCGAACTCCCAGGGACGCACCCAGGGCACCCAGATCTCGCTGTTCGACGTCTCGGACCTCACCAAGCCGACCCGGATCGCCCAGCACCACGTCCGGTTCGGCCACTCCGAGGCCGAGTTCGACCCGCACGCCTTCCTGTACTGGCCGGCGACGAACTCGCTGGTGGTACCGCTGAACTCGCCCGGCGCGGCGTCGACGGCCGGCAGGGCCCAACCGAATTCCGGGGCGCTGGTGCTGCGGGTGACCGACGGTGGCTTCACCGAGTCGGGCCGGGTCGACCACGCCGAGGTGCAGCCGGATCAGACCGGGCAGCGGGACGGAACGATCCGCCGTTCGCTCATGATCGACGGCGTGCTCTGGACGGTCTCCGACGGTGCCGTCAAGGCCACCGACCTCGCCACCCTGGGCACGCTCGGCGTGATCCGCATCTGATCCGGCGGGCTGCCCGCCGGATCAGATCCGACCGGCTACAGGTACATCCCGGTGCGGTGCTCGCCCGGATCGCGGTGCTGCGGCTTGTCGCCCTCGCCGAAGAACCGCCGGCCACCGAACTCACCATGCAGCCGGTCGTCCAGTTCGTCGGCGAGACCGGTCATCACCTGCACCGCGAGCATCAGGTGGGTGGCCTGGAAGTTGCGGCCGAAGACCGGGATGGAGGCCCAGACGGTGTCGTTGGTGCAGTAGAGCCGGCCGATCGGCATCCGGTTCGTCAGCTCGGAGAGCTTGACGTAGAGCTGCTCGGTCGGCTCGATCTCGGTGAGTACCGGCGAGAAGACGTCGACCAGCGGAGGATTGTCCCGGACCCGGACGAAGACCATCGCCGAGCCGGCCCGGATGCCGATGTCACCGTCCGAGTCGACCTGGAGCTGTTCCGCCGACGACTTCAGCATCGCGGAGACCACGGTCCGGACCCGGTCCTCCAGGGCCAGAGTCTCCTCCCCGCCCTGGGCGGCCCGGGCGGCGGCGAGCGCCTCGTCGAGATCGAGGTCGAGGTTCTGGTCGGCGGCGACCTCGGGCCGGGCGGTGCCGAGCGGTTCGACCGCGATCGGCTCGTCGGACTCGTCGTGGACCAGGAAGACGAGGAACGCCGGGTGCGGTGCGCCGTACACGTCACGCAGGGTTCGCGAGACGGTGGTGGCGAGGCGGGCCGCGTCGGCCGTACCGACCCGGATCCCGAAGTGGCCACCGGAACCCTCGACCACCCCGGGTGGCGACCAGCCGAGCGCGATCATGTCGGCGACCGCGGCCCGATCCAGCCGGTACCCCTGGGGCAGCGCGGCGTTACCCACCGCCCGTACGTCGATCCGATCGTCGTCGCCCACCTCGATGCTCACCGAGTAGACCGCGTCGCCGGTGCCGGACGCGGTGGGATCGAGGGTCAACGCGACCTGCGCCCCCGGCGGCAGGCTGCGGATCTGCTCGGCGAGCGCCCGAGCGAACTCCTGCCACGCCTCCGTCACCTTCACCCGCAGGTCCGCGGTGGTGGGTTCGTCGAGCAGGATCGACTCGTAATGATCGGCCGGGTTCCCCTCGGTCACGTCGTCCCCCGGCGCCTCAGGGTGGTCCGCCGCCATAATCGCCTCCGTCCGTCAGGGCACCGCACACCCTACCCAGCGGACCGGGCGGTAGGGATAGTGCGGACCCCGATCGGACACCACAGGAGTGTGGACCGTCACGAACGACGGGGATGCGACGCGAAGAATTCCCACATCGCGGAAGTGGCATCGACGGCCGCCTTGTAGCCGGTCGCGGCCGGCCAGGCGTGCCCCATCCCGTTCACCGTGTAGTCGACGACCTCGCTGCCGTCGGAGCAGTTGCTGGCCGTACGGTTCACGGTCCTGGCCTGATCGACCCAGACCGGTTTTCCGACCTCGCAGCCGAGGTTGCGCTGCCACCGGGCCAGGCCGCCGTACATCCGGGAGGAGTTGCGGTCGTTCCGGCCGATGAAGGTGATCATCGAGACGGGCCGGGACGGCTTGTAGTTCGGGTCACTCGCGGCCGGCCCTCCGGTGAAGGCCCCGCTGACCGGCGCGATCGCGGCGAAGACCTCGGCGGCCTCGACACCCAGCGAGTACGTCAGCTCGGCGCCGGAGGAGAAGCCCGTCGCGTACACCCGGGCGGGGTCGACCGACCAGGTCCGGACCAGCTGGTCGACGATGGCCCGGACGAGGTTGACGTCGTCGCCCTGCTCGGCCAGCCGGCTGAACTCCTGGTTGAGTGCCTGGGGATAGGCGACGAGGAAGCCCTCCTTGTCGGCCAGGGCGTTCAGTCCGCTGGTACTGCCCAGCCCCTCGACGCTCTGCCCGGTGCCGTGCAGGGCGACCACCAACGGCGTCGGCGTACCGGGGCGGTATCCGGGTGGGGCGTGCAGCGACCAGGTCCGCTCCTTGCCGGTCCGGTCGAGCGCCATGCTGTGGTCGCCGGGCGCCGGGGCGATCTCCGGACGGGCCGAACGTGTCGGGCTCGGGGCGGTGTCCGGGCCGGCGCCGTCGTCCGCGCCGCACCCCGTGCCGGTGCCGATGACCGCCGCCAACGCGACCGTGGCCAGGATCGATCGTCCCACTCTGCGCATCGGGTCCCCCGTCTCAACATGGACTTGTTGTCGTGGGACTATGTCAAAATTGACATAGCAATGCCGCAACCGGGAGATAACAGTTTGGCTACCGTCAGTGCGCTGGGGTACGCCCTGCTCTGCGCCCTCCACCGGGGCCCGCTCACCGGATACGACCTGGTCCAGCGGATGGCGAAGCCGATCGGCTACTACTGGACCGCACGACAGAGCCAGATCTATCCCGAGTTGGCCCGGTTGTCGGCCACCGGCCTGATCGAGCACGAGTCCGAGGACGGTCCGGGGCCGAGGCAGCGCAAGACCCACCGGCTCACCGCCGCCGGGCGGGAGACCCTCGCCGCCTGGCTGGTCGAACCACCCGCACCCCGGGCACCCCGCGACGAGGCGGTGCTCAAGACGTACGCCCTCGCGGCGGCCGATCCGGACCGGATGCGGGAGTTCTATCTCGCCGAGGCCGAGGCGTACCAGCGACGACTCGACGACTTCCGGACCCAGCACGCCGACCTGGTCAGCCGGCACGGGGACGACCCCCGGCACCCGCAGTTCGGCGCGTACGCCACCCTGGAACTGGCGCTGGTCAGCACGCCGGCCCGGATCCAGTGGTGCCGTTGGATGGCCGAACGGATGACCGAACTCGGCCGACTGCGACGCGACGGGTCGACGGGGACGGTCGACGGTTGACCCGGTAGCGGCCGAGACCGGCTGTCGTTCAGAGGGCCGGATGGATCAGGGCGTGCGCCGAACCCACCTACCTCGGCAGAATCGTCGCGTTCAGTCGGCGCTCGCGTCCGAGGGCCAGTTCTGGGCCAGGCCGGCGAGCCCGGCCGCGGCGACCGCCGGGTCCGCGCCCCGGCCGACCGCGATCCCGAGCAGGTACGCGGTGACCGGCGCACCGGGCCGGAGCACGTTGTGGGCGACGTCGCGGGCCAGATCGAGCACCTGCGACACGTCCACCTCGGCCGGATCGAGGTCGAGTTCGGCGCACGCCGCCACCAGCCAGCGGTCCATCGTCGTCATCGGATCCACTCCTCTGCCCGGTGCAGGTCGTTCTCAGTGTCGCAGTCGAACCAGGGTGGCGGCCCCACCCCGCTCCAGGCAACCTCGGCCACGGTCAGCTCCCTCATCAGTGCCCGCATCGACGTACCGGTGAGGACGCCGTCGTGTTGGACAGCCAGCCGGGCCAGCGCGGCCCGCAGGGCCGACAGCCGCCAGACCCCGCACAGCCACTGTGGGCGGCCGGTGTCGTCGACGTACACCGCGCCGTCCATGGATGCGGCGCGGGCCAGGGCGGTACGGAGGCCGTACACCGCTTCCGCCGTCAGCAGCGGAAGGTCGGCGGCGAGCAGCGCGACCGTCGACTCGGCGCGGTCGGCCGGGGCCGGGGCCGGGGCGGCGACCGCACCGGCGGCGGTCTCCCCGTCGGCGGCGGTGCCGGCGGCATCGGCGGATGTTCCGGCACCGGCTGCCGGGGCGGCGATCAGGGACAGCCCGGCTGCCGTCGCGGCGACCGGTCCACCTCCGGGTGGCTGCTCCCGGGTGCCGTGCACACCGGCCGGAAGGTCACCGGTCGCACCGACGACGATCCGGGGCGCGGCATCGACGACCGCCGCCAGCACCCGGTCCCGCATGGGGGTTCCACCGACCGGCAGCGCCGGCTTGTCCACCCCGCCCATCCGGCGCCCGGCCCCACCCGCCAGCACCACCGCCGCGAAGGCCGCCGGTACGACGGCAACGGCGCTGTCCTCGCCGGCCGCCGTCGCGGCTCCGATGGCGCCGAACTCGGTCGGGGTGTGCTCGGCCGGGATGTACTCGGGCGAGGTGCGTCCGGTCGTGGTGTGCTCGGCCGATGGTCCAGACCCGGTCATCCGGTAACGGTAGCCGGGGCTTCCACCCGTACGCCGCGCGCGGCGAGAGAGGATGGCGGAATGGGACGAGCCAGTGAGCGACGGACGGTGCTGCGGATAGACCTGGAATCCGGTGCCGCGAATGGGCGAACTGCGGTACGCCGGCCGGACAACCTGGCCGCCGAGGAACCGCTGGAGATCCGGGTGGGACCGGCCGGACCGGGCCGACGCGCTCCGCTCGCGGTCACCATGCGTACCCCGGGCGACGATCTCGACCTGGCGATCGGTTTCCTGCTCACCGAGGGTGTCATCCGGTCCACCGATGACGTGCGTACCGCCCAGTTGTGTGCCGGCACCGACACTCCGAACACCTACAACGTGGTCGACGTCGTGCTCGCCGACGACGTACCCGCGCCGGCCACCGACCCGTCCCGCAACTTCTACACCACCAGCTCGTGCGGGGTGTGTGGCAAGGCCAGCATCGACGCGATCCGGACCCGTTCCCAGTACGACGTCGCGACCGACCCGGTCACCGTGCCGGCGCGTACCCTCGCCGACCTGCCGGACCGGCTGCGTGCCGCCCAGCGTGGCTTCGACCGCACGGGCGGACTGCACGCCGCCGGGCTCTTCACCTCCGACGGGGAGCTTGTGGTGCTCCGCGAGGACGTCGGCCGGCACAACGCGGTGGACAAGGTGATCGGCTGGGCGGTCCGGGAGCGGCGGCTGCCCCTGGCCGGGCACCTGCTGCTGGTCTCCGGACGGGCCAGTTTCGAGCTGACCCAGAAGGCGTGGATGGCCGGCATTCCGCTGCTCGCCGCCGTCTCCGCACCGAGCACGCTCGCCGCCGAACTCGCGACCGAGGCCGGGATGACCCTGGTCGGCTTCCTCCGGGGCGCCACCATGAACGTCTACGCCGGAGACACCCGGATCAAGCTCTGACGCCTCCGATGTCTGACGCCTCGGGTGCCGCTTTACCCGTCGGGTAATCGCCGGATCGCATCTCGGCTGACAAGCTCGACAGGTGAACGCGACCAGCACCGGAAGGCCCGCCATGGACACCAGAGCCACCGTCGAGGAGTTTCTGCGCCGAATCGGCGAGGGAGACCCGGAGCACACCGCCGCGCTCTACGCGGAGAAGATCGACTGGCAGGTCAACTGGCCGGAGCCGCGCCACGAGGCGGTGCCGTGGATTCGTCCCCGGTCCAGCCGGGCGGACGTCGTCGACCATCACCGGACCCTCGCCGCGAGCAGCGTTCCCGGGCAGGGGTCCGCGACGATCGACAGGATCCTGGTGGACGGTCCGGACGCGGTGGTGATCGGCGAGACCGCGCAGACCGTACGCGCCACCGGCAAGCGGTTCAGCACCCGGTTCGCGCTGCACCTCACCGTCGAGAACGGGCTGATCGTCCGGCACCACGTCTACGAGGACAGTCTCTCCGTCGCACTGGCCTGTGAGGCGGTCGCCCCTACGGGATCCGATTAAGGGATCTTGTAGGGCTGGCCGGATGTTCCACGGGTCAGGACGCGACCAGGCTCGATGTCATGAACAGCTATCTCAGCGGCCGGGCCGGACGTCGTCGACTACTCCTACCGGCTCTACTCGCGTTGGGTCTGGCCACGGGTGCGATGGTGGCCCCGAGTCCCTCGTCGGCGACTCCGTACTCCGCGACCCGGCCCGGCCTCTCCGCCGACGTGGTCAACATGGGTGTCGACGAGCTGCGTCAACTGCTCCGGGACCGGCGGGTCAGCTCGACCGACCTGGTCCGGGAGTACCTGCGGCGCATCGCCGCCTACGAGAACGCGTACGGCGACCAACCCGGGATCAACGCGATCATCGCGGTCAACCCCCGGGCTCTGGAGGAGGCCGGCCGGCTCGACGCCGAACGCCGAAGCGGCCGGGTACGCGGCCCACTGCACGGCATCCCGATCCTGGTCAAGGACAACTACGACACCCACGACCTGCCGACCACCAACGCCTCCGAGGCGCTCGCCGGGCTGCGCCCACCCGACGACGCCACCCAGATCGCGAAGCTCCGCGCCGCCGGGGCGATCATCATTGCCAAGACGAACCTGCACGAGTACGCCTCCGGCCTCACCACCGTCAGCTCGCTCGGTGGCCAGACCCGCAACCCGTACGACCAGACCCGCAACCCGGGTGGCTCCAGCGGCGGTACCGGCGCCGGGATCGCGGCGAGTTTCGCCCCGGTCGGGATGGGCTCGGACACCTGTGGCTCGATCCGGATCCCCGCCGCGCACAACAGTCTGGTCGGGCTGCGGCCCAGCCTCGGCCTGTCCAGCCGGGACGGCATCGCGCCGATGTCGGCGACCCAGGACGTCGGCGGGCCGATCGGCCGGTCGGTCAGGGACGTGGCACTGGTGTTGGACGCCACCGTCGGCTACGACTACAAAGACCAGGTCACCGCCGCTTCGATCGGCCAGATTCCGGGAAGCTACACCGCCGGCCTGAGCACCACCGCACTAACCGGTAAGCGGATCGGAATCCTCACCGACACGCTGGGCACGAGCCCGGCGGAGCAGCCGGCCACAGACCTGATCCGGCAGGCCGCCACCGACCTGGCCGCGCAGGGCGCGACGATGATCGAGATAGGTCACCAGGGACGAATCCTCGAACTCGTCGCCGGGTCCGACGTGGTCAACGACGAGTTCGAGCGGGACCTGAACCGCTACCTCGCCCAGCCCGGGATCAGGTTTCCGAAGGGCCTGGCCGCGCTGGAGGAGCCGAGGAACGTCGTCACCCTGGCCGACATCGTCACCTCCGGCAAGGTCACCCCGGCCGTGCTCGACTCGCTCCGGAACCGGCTCGGCCGCAGCCAGCCCACCGACGCGTACGTCCAACGGTTGGCGACGCGTACCGAGTTGCAGAACACGATGCGTGAGCTGATCACGGGCCTCGACCTCGACGCGGTGCTCTACCCGACCGTCTCGCAACAGGCCACCAGGATCCCCGACCCCCAGCCGGGAAGCACCTGTCCACTGGCCGCCAACACCGGCTTCCCGGCGTTGACCGTGCCGGCCGGCTTCACCCCCGACGGCATGCCGATCGGCGCCGAACTACTCGGCCTGCCGTTCACCGAACCCACCCTGCTCGCGATGGGCTACGACTACGAACAGGCCACCCGACACCGCAGGCCGCCGACCAGTACCCCGCCGTTGGAGCACTGACTCCACCGGCAGCTCGACCGCCGATTTCACGGGCGAACGGGGTCGGCTTGTCCCGCTCGGGATCAGCGCCGTCGTCCTTCGCGGCGTGTCGGTCGACCGGGATCGGGCCAGTCGTCGAGCGCGGACGGCCCGATCCCGGCCTGTAACGCCTCGGTCAGGAGCAGCGCGAAGGAGTAGTCGGGCTGGGCTTCAAGGGCACGCTCCAGCGCCACGGTGGCCAGCGCGCCCTGCCCGGCCCGCCAGGCGGCGAATGCGAGCAGACTCGCCGGTGCGGGAAGCACGTCAGGTTCGGCCCGGCGCAGGACGTCCGTCCAGAGGGTGAGGTGCCAGTCCTCGCCGCCGGTCCGCTGCCAGGCGTCGTCCCGGATCGGCAGGTGCACCAGGAGCAGGCTGAGCCAGGCCAACTCGTCGTCGGTGAGCTGGCCACCCCGGCGGTACCGGTCGAACGCACCGCGTACCGCCGCGCGGCCGGCGCGTCGCAGTGCCCGGCGGCCGAGCAGATCCGTCACCGGGGCCTTGTCCAGCAACGCGCTCAGGCGTACCTCCGCTCGTCTGGTCGCCCACCGCATCGCGTCCCGGGCGGGACCCTGGACCGAGGCGATCTGCCGGACCAGGGCGTCCCGGTCCGGCAGGGCCACCTGGCCGGCGAAGGTGGCCGCCGCGGCGAGTTGGCTCGCCGAGGGGTCGAACGGGGTGCCTTCGGCCGGACAGCACTCCAGCTCGGTGCAGACGTACGACCAGTAGCGGTCGCCGGTCACCCGGATCGCGTCGACGACCGACAGGCCGACCCGGCCCAGGGCAGCGGTCACCACGTCGACGATCGGGGTGACCCGCTCCGGTGGGCCGTACCCGATGATGGTCGTGGTCTCGACGTCCTGCCGGGCGACGACCGCCGCGAGGTATTCGGCGGCCTCGCCGGTCTCCGGAACGTTCTCGGCGCCGGGCAGGTCACCCCGGGCGACGAAGACGACCCGGTTGCCGCGCATCGCGATCACCACCACGCTGTCGGCGGGGTGGAACCCCAGCAGGTACGGAACGGCGGCGAGCAGGTCTGCGGTCGAACGCACGGTCAGGGTGGCCCGGTCGTTCGAGTTCCTGCCGGTCGAGTTCATGCCGGTCGAATTCCGGTCGGTCGAGTTCATGCCGGCGAGCGTGGCCGGACGCGCCGATGATCGGAAGCGTCTCGTTACGGACTGTGGACGACACGCCGACTCATCCACAGCCACTCTCCGTAGTTCTCCTGCTCAGCCGCGACCCGCGTTCCGCCGCCTTAGCGACAGCGCGCCACCGCAGACCGCAAGCCGCAAGCCGCAAGCCGAGTGCCGGCAGAGTCGACGCCAGTCCCGACGATGGCGGAGCGCTGTCCGGCGTCGCCATTTCATGTTGCCTCCATCCGCCGTCTTGACGTGGGACGGCGCCGAGGTCGTAGACTCCCGTGCCACCCACGAACATCCGCCCGCTCATCCGCCTCCACGCATGGATCCGGGCAAATGTGCTCGACTTCCACTCTGGACTCCCGATGGTCCGCCCCGGAAGATAGGCAAGGGACGGGTAGCCCGGTCGGACCAGACGTGTCCGGAAGTAGGAAATCTGCTGCCGCACGTAGAGAGACGGAGAACGAGAATGGGGATGTCAGCGAGCGAGTTTCTGTTATGGGAGTTGCGCCGCCGACGGGAGGCTGAGGGGCTCAGCCAGGACGAGTGGGGTTCTCGCGTCTACTTCTCTCCGCAGCACGTCAGCGCCGTCGAGCGCGGCACCCGGCCAGCGAAGGCGGACTATCTCGGTGCCGTCGACAAAGAGTTCGGCACGTCGCTGGCGGTCTTCTACGAGACCTTCGTCAAGAACGAACTCGCACCAGCCTGGTTGCGCCCCTGGCTGGAGTACGAAGAGAAGGCCGTCGCCCTTCGGCTGTACGGCACCCTGGTCATCCCCGGACTGTTCCAGACCGAGCGGTACGCACGGATGGTCCTGTCGTCCGGGCCGCTCCAGCCCGACGAGGTGGAGCGCAGCGTACAACTTCGAATGAGTCGCCAGTCTATTCTTGACCGGAAAGACCCACCGCAGTTCTCGTGTCTCGTCGAGGAACTGACACTCCGGCGCGGAGAGTCGGACGTTCTGCCGGAGCAACTGCGACACCTCGTCGCGCTGGCCGAACGACCGAACATCACCATCCAGGTCATTCCGGTGGACGCCCCGGCACACCTCGGCTGGGGCGGCCCTCTGGAACTCGCGAGTTTCATCGACGGTGAGGATGTCGGCTACCTGGACAACCATCTCGAAGGGCAGACGGTGACCAGTCCGAACCAGATCGCCACGCTGGGTACGGTCTGGGACAGTGTCGGCGCGGTCGCACTGCCCGCCCGCCAATCCCTGAACCTCATCAAGGAAGTGGCAAACTCATGGAGCTGACCGACGCCGCCTGGCACAAGAGCACCCGTTCCACTCCGAATGGCGGAAGTTGTGTCGAGGTCGCGGGCAACCTGCCCGGCCGGGTGCTGGTCCGCGACACCAAGGACCGCGACGGCGGCACCCTGACCTTCACCCCCACCGCCTGGCACACCTTCGTCACCGAGATCGGACAGCGGCCGTAACACCAATCGAGGACCCGACGGGTACGAGCTACCAATCCCGCCAGTCGTCGGTGATCTCCGAGACGTGGATGCCCCGTCGAGAGGCGAGCGCGTCGACATCGACCCGGGCCTCCCGGAGCGAGGCTTCGATGTAGGCGCAGAGCATTTCCCGCTCATCGGTCTCGTACGCCGCGCCTTCGTACCTGTCGTTGACCTCGTTCAGCGCCAACACGGTCCGCTCGATGACGCCGAACACCTCCTCGTCCACCGGTGGTTCGGCCCAGCGGATCTCGGCCTCGAAGGCGGCGAGGACCTCGTCCGTCTCCGAAAGCATCGGCTCCGGGAACAGCTGGGTGGCGTACGCCTTCTCGGGATCGAGCCTCCCGGCGGCAAGCTCAGCCGCCTCCTCCGCGACTTGTTGCCGCCAGTTGTCAGATGGTCGCTCAGCCATCGGGCGATGGTAGTTCGGCCCTCCGACACCCATCCCGACGGTTGTGTAACTGAACCAGCACTAGTCGAGGCAGGGGCGGGCAAAGGCCGTGGCCTGCGGTCGTACCCGGAACAGGACGACGTGTCCGGCCGCGTCACGGAACTCCGCCTCGGTGGCCGAGACGGCCTGCATGGTGCCGATCTGATTGGGATTGCTCCAACCTGCCGGCGGGTTCCCCTGGCCGTCGGAAAGCGGCTTGAGCGCCTCGTAGTAGCGGCCCTCGAAGGTCGTCTCGTCGATTCCGCAGTGCGTGCGTAAGGAGAACGTCACGGCCTCGGATGTCCCGCCCTGGCCCGCCGTTGCCGCGGGCGCTCCGGCTGACTCGCCGGAAGGCGCGCATCCGGCCGTCGCCAACAACATCACCACGGCCGTCACCAGCGCGCTGTCTCGTCTCATCCCGCCCCCTTGGTCGAAGACCGATGGGACGCGGGCAGCCCGCCCCCGGTTCCTCCGTCTACCCGCTCTCAGGTGTGGAACTGCTGTCCGTGCAGTTCGATGGGACCCTCGCGGGTGCCGGGCGAGGACCGGAGTTCGACGGTCAACTCGATCGCGGAGAGTACGTCGTAGCCGGCGCCGCGCAGGCAGCGCAGCGCCTCCACGTTGCGGGACTGCGGCTTGACGGTGAGCCGGGCGAGGCCGCGTCGGCGGGCCTGACCCGCGACCTCGTCGAGCAGTGCCCGGCCGATCCCCTGGCCCCGGAGGCGGGCGGTGACGACCACGGGTTCGATCCGGCCGACCCGACCATCCATGATCAGCCCGATCAGCCCGACCACTCCGGCGTCTGGCTGCTCGGCGACCCAGACTCCGGAGAGGTCGAGCCGGGTCAGGTACTCCTCGAATCCGGCACCGGGATCGGCACCGCCGAAGTTCGGGTCGTCGTACAGCTCGCGGTGCTGCTCGGCCAGTTCCACCCAGAGTTGCCGGCCGGCCCGATGGTCGGACGGCCGGTACGGTCGGATCGCCGTAGCGGTCATAGGCTCATATCTACTCCGGATCGCCTCCGCGCGACACCCGCTTGCCCAAGAACAGCTACCTTGCGCAGATGGACCTGGCGTATCTCCGGGCGCATCCCGCGCAGCTCCCCCTGTTTCTCACCCATCAGCGGATCCGGGAGACGCCGGTCTCGGGCGGGAACATCTGCACCGCCAGCCGGCTGACCCTCGACGACGGCAACTCGGTGTTCGCCAAATCCTGGCCGGAAAAGGCCGCGAGCGGCGTACCCGAGAGTTTTTTCAGCACCGAGGCCGCCGGGCTGCGCTGGCTGCGGGAGGCGGACGCCGTTGCGGTCCCGGAGGTGATCGTGGCGCTGCCCGACCTGCTGGCGCTGGAGTGGGTGGAGCCGGGCGCGGCGACCCCGGAGGCGGCGCGGCGGTTCGGTACCGACCTGGCGGCGCTGCACCGGGCCGGTGCCCCGGCCTTCGGCGCGGACCGGCCGGGCTTCATCGGGATGCTGCCGCAGGACAACACCCCGTCCGACGGCCCCTGGCCGGGCTGGTTCGCGCAGCGCCGGCTCGCGCCCTACCTGCGGCGGTCGGTCGACGCCACCGCGCTCTCCGCGACCGAGGTCACCCTGGTGGAGCAGGTCATCGCCCGGATAGACGAGTACGGCGGTGCCGAGCCGCCGGCCCGGATCCACGGCGACCTGTGGCCGGGCAACGTGCTCTGGGGCGCCGACGGACGGGCCTGGCTGGTCGACCCGGCGGCACACGGCGGACACCGGGAGACCGACCTCGCCCAGCTCGCCCTCTTCGGCGGCGCACCCCACCTGGCGGAGATCCTGGCGACGTACCAGGAGGTGTGGCCGCTCGCCGACGGATGGCGGGAGCGGGTCCCGGTACACCAGTTGCACCTGCTGCTCGTGCACACCGCGTTGTTCGGCGCCGGATATCGAGATGCGGTAGGTAGGGCGGCTCGCGCCGCACTGTCGGTGTGACGCGCTACGGTCGAGCGATGACCATTCCGGCTTCCCGGCCGGACGTCGGAGGCCTGATCGACCGCTACGGTCGGGCGGCCACCGACCTCCGCGTCTCGCTCACCGACCGGTGCAACCTGCGGTGCACGTACTGCATGCCGGCCGAAGGGCTGCCCTGGCTGCCGAGTTCCGAGGTGCTCACCGACGACGAGATCGTCCGCCTGGTCGGCGTGGCGGTACGCCTGCTCGGGGTGCACGAGGTCCGGTTCACCGGCGGCGAGCCGCTGATCCGCCCCGGCCTGGTCGGGATCGTCGCCGCCGTCGCCGCACTCTCGCCACGGCCGGTGCTCTCGCTGACCACCAACGGCATCGGGCTCGACCGGCTCGCCGCGCCACTGCGGGCGGCCGGTCTGGACCGGGTCAACGTCTCGCTGGACACCCTCGATCCGACCCGGTTCACCGAGCTGACCCGGCGTCCCCGGCTGCCCGCCGTACTGGCCGGGCTCCAGGGGGCGGTGGCGGCCGGGCTCACCCCGGTCAAAATCAACTCGGTGCTGATGCGCGGGGTCAACGACGGCGAGGCACCGGCGCTGCTGCGCTTCGCGCTCGACCACGGCTACCAGCTGCGCTTCATCGAACAGATGCCGCTGGACGCCCAGCACGGCTGGGACCGGTCCACGATGATCACCGCCGAGGAGATCCTGGCCGCCCTGCAATCCGAGTTCGCCCTGCTGCCCGATCCGGTGGAGCGGGGCGGGGCGCCGGCCGAAACCTGGCTGGTGGACGGTTGGACCGATGCCGCCGGCCGGCCGGCCCGGGTCGGGGTGATCGGCAGCGTGACCCGGCCGTTCTGCGGCGACTGCGACCGGACCCGGCTCACCGCCGACGGTCAGGTCCGGGCCTGCCTGTTCGCGACGGAGGAGTCGGATCTGCGTACCGCGCTGCGGTCCGGCGCCGACGACGAGGAACTGGCCCGTCGGTGGCGGATCGCGATGTGGGGCAAGCGGGCCGGACACGGCATCGACGATCCCTCCTTCCTCCAGCCGGTACGCCCGATGTCGGCGATCGGCGGCTGACATGGACTCGACATCCACCGGAAGGCCCCTGGTCGTACGCTATTTCGCGGCCGCCCGCGCCGCCGCCGGAGTTCCCGAGGAGACGGCGCCCGGCGGGGGCAGCCTCGACCAGCTCGCCGAGGAGCTGGCCGGTCGGCACGGTGTCCGGCTGGCCACCGTGCTGGAGATGGCGAGTTTCCTGGTCGACGGCGTCGCTTGGCATGATCGTCGGGCGCCGCTGCCGCCGGGGGCGACGGTCGACGTACTGCCGCCCTTCGCCGGCGGCTGAGAGGGGCGGAGTTGTCCGGGCTGCTGGGCTTCGCTGGCACGTTGGCGCTGGTCACCGGACTGATCCATCTCTACCTCTGGAAGCGACTGGTCCGGGACACCACCCGCCCCGGGCGCTGGCGCCGGGCCGGCGGGGTGACGATCCTGGTGCTGGCCCTGCTCACCCCGGCCACCCTGGTCGGCACCCGGGAGGGCTTCTACTGGCTGGCCTGGCCGGGCTACCTCTGGCTCGCCGTCATGTTCTACCTGCTCGTCCTGATGGTGACGCTGGAGCTGCCGATGCTGGTGGTCCGGCTGACGCTCGGCCGACGGACCCGGGCGGCCGTACCCGCCGTACCCGTGTTGGCGGCCCCGACCGGCACCGAGACCAGCGGCACGGAGACCGGCGGCACGCCGGCCACGGCCGGCGAAGTGACGGGTGCGGCCGGCGAAGTGACGGGTGCGGCCGGCGAAGCGACGGTGGCGGGCCGCGACGCGACGGGTGCGGGCCGCGACGCGACGGTGGCGGCCGGCCCCGCGAGCGCGGCGGCGGCGGAGCCGCCGGTGCCGACCACGCCGGCCACGCCCGGGATGCCGGACCATGACCCCGGTCGACGGCTGCTGCTCGCCCGGGGAGCGGCGATCTTCTCCGGACTCACCGCCACCGGGCTCGTCGGGTACGGGGTCCGGACCGCGCTCGGCCCGCCACAGATCGACCGGGTCCAGATCCCGCTGGCCAAGCTCCCCCGGAGCATGGACGGGCTGCGGATCGCCACCGTCTCGGACATCCACATCGGACCACTGGCCGGTCGGGCGCACACCGAGCGGGTCGTGGCGACCATCAACCGGCTCGACGCCGACGTGGTGGCGGTGGTCGGTGACCTCGTCGACGGCACGGTGGGCGAACTCGGCGACGCCGCCGCACCCCTGCGCGACCTGCGCGCCCGGTACGGCAGTTTCTTCGTCACCGGCAACCACGAGTACTACTCCGGGGTCGAGGAGTGGGTGGTCGAGATCGACCGGCTCGGGCTGCGGGTGCTCCAGAACCGGCGCCAGGAGATCCTGGCCCGGGGCGGCGTCCTCGACCTGGCCGGCGTGAACGACCCGGCCGGCGAGGGCCTCGGCGTCGCGGCCGGCCCCGACTTCGACGCGGCGCTGGGCGGCCGGGATCCGGGGCGGCCGGTAGTGCTTCTCGCGCACCAGCCGATCAACGTGTACGAGGCGGCGAAGCACGGCGTCGACCTCCAGCTCTCCGGGCACACCCACGGCGGGCAGATCGTGCCGTTCAGTTACCTGGTCGGATTGCAGCAGCCGGTCGTCTCCGGGCACGCCACCATCGACGGCACCCAGCTCTACGTCACCAACGGCGCCGGCTTCTGGGGCCCACCGGTCCGGGTCGGCGCACCACCGCAGGTGACCCTGGTCGAGCTGCGCTCGGGGTAAGGAAGGGCCCCTTCCTATCGCTTTCCGTATAGGAAGGGCCCCCTGTTAACACCCCAGGCCGGCGGGTGCGGAATCACACTCTCGCGTGGCGACACGCGCTCGCGTACCGGCCCATGACAGGATGCGGCGTGTCTCCGTTGCGCGCCGCACCCGCTGACGGCTCCCTTTCCGGCGCCGTGCCCTTCGTCGCGGACCTGCACATCCACTCGAAATACTCGCGAGCCTGCAGCCGTGACCTCACGATGCCGAACCTCGCCTGGTGGGCCCGGCGCAAGGGGATCAGCCTGCTCGGTACCGGTGACTTCACCCATCCCGCCTGGTACGAGCACCTGCGCGAGTCGCTGCGTCCGGCCGAGCCCGGCCTGTACCGGCTCGATCCGGAGGTCGAGCGGGACATCGCCCGCCGGCTGCCACCCCGGCTGGCCAGCGTGGCCGAGGCCAATCCGGTGCGGTACGCGCTCAGTGTGGAAATCTCCACCATCTACAAGCGAGACGACCGGACCCGCAAGGTGCACCACCTGATCTACCTACCCGACCTGGACGCGGTGGCCCGGTTCAACGCCGTACTCGGCCGGATCGGCAACATCGGTTCCGACGGCCGGCCGATCCTCGGACTGGATTCCCGGGACCTGCTGGAAATCGTCCTGGAGGCGAGCCCGGACGGCTACCTGGTGCCGGCGCACATCTGGACCCCGTGGTTCTCCGCGCTCGGCTCGAAGTCCGGCTTCGACGCGATCGCGGACTGCTACGCCGACCTCGCCGAGCACATCTTCGCGGTCGAGACCGGGCTCTCCTCCGACCCCGCGATGAACTGGCGGGTATCCAGCCTGGACCGCTACCGGCTGGTCTCCAACTCCGACGCACACTCGCCGCCGGCACTGGCCCGGGAGGCGACGGTCTTCGCCACCGAACTGGACTACTTCGCGGTACGGGAGGCGCTGCGTACCGGGGACGGGCTGCGGGGCACGATCGAGTTCTTCCCGGAGGAGGGCAAGTACCACGCCGACGGGCACCGGCTGTGCGGCGTCAACTGGGCGCCGGAGCGTACCCGGCAGGCGGGCGGGCGCTGCCCCGAGTGCGGCAAGCCGCTCACGGTCGGCGTACTGAGTCGGGTCGAGGACCTGGCCGACCGGCCGGACGGGCACGTGCCGACCGGCGCCCCCGGGGTGACCCACCTGATCCAGCTCGCCGAGATCCTGGGCGAGATCAACAGCGTCGGGCCGAAGTCGAAGACGGTCGAGGGACAGCTCAACACCCTGGTCGCCGGGCTCGGCTCCGAGCTGGACATCCTCACCGTCACCCCGGTCGACGAGATCCGGCGGGTCGGCGGCGAACTGATCGCCGAGGCGGTCGAGCGGCTGCGTCGGGGACAGGTCCGCCGGACACCCGGCTACGACGGCGAGTACGGCGTGATCACCCTCTTCGAGCCCGGTGAGCTTCCCGGCTCGGGGGGCGGGCACCAGGCCGACACGCTCTTCGCCGACGCGCTGTTCGACGTACCGGTGCCCCGGCCGCGCGCGTCGACGGAGCCGAAGACGCCCGCGAAGGCGCGTACCGCCCCGGCGCCGGCCACCCCGCCGGAGCCTCGCCGCCGGTCCCGGGCCAGTGCACCGGCGGCCGAGCCCGCGCCGCCGCTCGCCCCGCCACCGTCGCCGCACGAGCCGTTCGAGCCGATGCTCGCCGGGATGGAGGAGGTCGGCACCGGGCTGCTCGACCGGCTCGACGCGATGCAGCGGGTCGCCGCCTCCGCGCCGGGCGGGCCGCTGCTGATCGTCGCCGGCCCGGGTACGGGCAAGACCCGCACCCTGACCCACCGGATCGCGTACCTCTGCGCCGAGCTGAACGTCTATCCGGAGCACTGCCTCGCGATTACCTTCACCCGGCGGGCCGCCGAGGAGCTGCGTACCCGGTTGGACGGGCTGCTCGGGCCGGTCGCCGAGGACGTCACGGTCGGCACCTTCCACTCGCTCGGCCTTGGCATCCTGCGGGAGAACACCCGCGCCGCCGGCCTGCCGGACGACTTCCGGATCGCCGACGACCTCGAACGGGCGACCGCCCGGGCGGAGGCCGGCGACGACGACGCGACGTACGTCAAGCTGCTCCGCGCCGCCGACCTGGTCGACCTGGACGAGTTGGTGACCCTGCCGGTGGCGCTGCTGCGCGACGATCCGGCGCTGGTCGAGCGGTACCGGGACCGCTGGCGGTGGATCTTCGTCGACGAGTACCAGGACGTGGACGCCACCCAGTACGAACTGCTCCGGCTGCTCAGCCCGGCGGACGGCAACCTCTGCGCGATCGGCGACCCGGACCAGGCGATCTACTCGTTCCGGGGCGCCGACGTCGCGTACTTCCTGCGCTTCTCGGCGGACTTCGTCGACGCCCGGCTGGTCCGACTGACCCGCAACTACCGGTCGTCCGCGCCGATCCTGGCCGCCGCCGTGCAGGCCATCGCGCCGACCACGCTGGTCCGCGGCCGGCGGCTCGACCCGGCCCGGCTGGACCCGGAGGCGCCGCTGGTCGGCCGCTATCCCGCCGCCTCCGTCGCGGACGAGGCCGACTTCGTGGTACGCACCGTCGACGAACTCGTCGGCGGGTTGTCGCACCGGTCCCTGGACTCGGGGCGGATCGACGGCCGGTCGACCGAGGTGTCGTTCTCCGACATCGCGGTGCTGTACCGGACCGACGCCCAGGCGGCGCCGATCCTGGACGCGCTGGCCCGGGCGAACATCCCGGTGCAGAAGCGCTCGCACAACCGGCTGCGGGACCGGCCCGGCGTATCGGTGATCACCCGGGAGCTCCGGCACGCCGACGGGCTCGGTGGCTCGGTCGCCGCCCGGGTACGGCTGGCCGGGCAGGTACTCGCCGAGCGGCACGCCGCGCCCACCCTGGACGCGACCGGCGGCGTCGGCCCGGACGACATCTGGGCGGCGGCGGAGGTGCTCACCCCGCTGGCCTGGCGCTGCGGCGACGACCTGACGCTGTTCCTCTCCCAGGTGTCGACCGGGGCCGAGGTCGACGCGCTCGACCCCCGGGCGGAGGCGGTCACCCTGCTCACCCTGCACGCCGCCAAGGGCCTGGAGTTCCCGGTGGTCTTCCTGCCGGGGTGCGAGGACGGGCTGCTGCCACTGCGGTTCCCCGGCTCGACCCCGAGCGAGGACGACGTGGCGGAGGAGCGCCGGCTGTTCTTCGTGGGGCTGACCCGGGCGCAGGACCGGCTCTATCTCAGCCACGTGGGCCGACGACTGCGGTACGGCCAGGAGCGGGACTGCGTACCGTCGCCGTTCCTGACCTCGATCGACGCCGGGCTGTTCGAGCGGCTCGGCGACACCGCCCCACGCCGTCCGAAGGACCGCCAGCTACGGCTGATGTGACCGGCCGGCTGCCGGTCGCTCGTTCATGACCGCCCGGCTACCGGTCGCTCGTTCATGACCGGGCGGCTCGCGGTCGCTCGGTCGACACGACCAGCGCCACGCCGACCACGATCACCGCTCCGCCGAGCAGCACCTGCCCGGAGACCGGCTCGGCGAGCAGCAACGCGCCGAGCGTGACCGCGACCACGGGGTTCACGTAGGCGTACGTCGCCACCAGCGAGATCGGCGCATGGTGCAGCAGCCAGACGTACGCGGTGAAGGCGACGAGTGAGCCGGCCACGGTGAGGTAGCCGAGCGCCAGCCACGATCGGGTGGAGACGCCGGCCAGGTCGAGGCCGCGCGACTCGCCCCGGGCCACACCGAGTACGGCCAGCGCGGCGGAGCCGGCGAGCATCTCGTACACGGTGGCGACGAACGGGTCCGCCGGCATGCTGAGCCGGCCGGAGAGGAACGACCCGACGGACCAGGAGACGGACCCGCCGACCACGATCAGCGCCCCGACGATCGGCGCCGCACCGTCGCCACCGGTCGGCAGCACCAGCAGGACCAGCCCGACGAAGCCCACGCTGACGCCGAGCAGGGTGGGCAGGCGCGGCCGGTCGCCGGTGCCCGCCCGGAGCAGCACCACCAGGAGGGGCACGATGGCGACGAAGAGGGCCGCCACCCCGGAGGAGACCGCGATCGAGGGCGGTAGCGATTCGGCCAGCACCACTCCGCCGTTACCACCGGCGAGCAGGAGGACTCCGACCAGCGCGGCCGAACCCAACTGGCGCCGGTTCACCCGCAGCCCGCCCGGACCACGCCGGAGTCGGAGCACCAGCGCGAGCAGCGCGGCGGCGACCGCGAACCGGGCCGCCGCCGAGAGCAGCGACGGAAGGGTCTCCACCGTGATCCGGATTCCGAGGTAGGTGGAGCCCCAGACGACGTACACGATGGCCAGGGCGACCCAGATCAGCGCCGCCCGGTTCGGCGCCCCGGCGACGGAACCGGTCGACCCCGCCGGCTGGCCGACCGGGGCGGCGCGAGCAGGCAGGATTGGCGCGGTTCCGGGAGGTGAGCTCATTGGGGGCTCAGGCTACGGTGGCCAGAGCAACCCCGTCGAAGGCGAGTGGCGAGCCTCTCACCGCTCTGTACCAGGAGGACAGTCGATGGCCAACTACGGACCGCCCGGCGGGCCGTATCCCGGCCCTGGGTCGGAGCCGTGGCCGGACCGGAACCGACAGGCCGATGACGAGTACGGCCAGCCGGCCGACCCCTGGGGCGAGCACGACCAGCCTGGCGGCCACGGCCAGTGGGGTGGTGGGCAGCCGTCGGCACCGCCGGCAGGCTCCGGGTCCCCGGTCGGCTACCCCGCCGATCCGGCGGCACCGCACCATCCGGGTGGGTCCATCCCCTTCGCCGCGCCACCGGCGGGCTGGACGCCGCCGGTCGGTTCCGACCCGGTCTGGGCGCCCCCGGCTGGGGATCCGAACTGGTCCACCTCCGCGCCCGAACCGCCCCCCAAGGGTCGGGGAGGCCGGGTGTTCGTCGGAGTCGTCGTCGCGCTGGCCCTGCTGGTGGTCGGTGGCGCGGCCATCGGCGTCTACCTGTTCGGACCGGACCAGCCGACTCCGGCCGCCGAGCCGACCAGCGGGCCGACCGCCGGACCGGCCGACCCGCCCACTGCGGCGACCCAGCCGGTACCGACCAGCGCGGCACCCAATCCGTCCACCGACGCCCGGTTCGTCAAGGCCGGGCAGTGTGTGGCGAACGAGGGCACCGAGGCCGCGCCCAAGCTGGCCATCACCATCTGCGCGCCGCAGACCTTCGAGGTGCTGGCCCGGTACAACGGCGCCACGACCGGCGCCACGGATGCCAAGGCCAAGTGCGCGAAGGTGCAGAACTACACGAACTTCTACTTCTTCAACAGCGAGTTGGACGAACTGGACTTCGTGCTCTGCCTCAGGAAGCGATAGCTTTCGAGGCGGTTCCGTCCGTTATCCCGAGAATGCAGCGGAGGTTCCACCACCCGCCGCCGAGTACGACTCCGCGCCCACCCCGCGGCTGTGCCGGCCATCCCAGGTTCCGTACGACCACCCGGAACGCGCGGCCCCGACCCTGGAGAACGATGTCGATCTACGGATCACCTGCTCCCCGTCAGCCCGACGAGCCCGACGAGACCCCCTCGTCCAGCCCACCCGCCAGCGGCTACCCGCCACCACCGGGGAGCCATCCACCGCCGCCGGATCCCGGCTATCCACCGTCGCCGGATCCCGGCTATCCACCGTCGCCGGATCCCGGCTATCCACCGCCGCCGGATCCCGGCTACTCACCGCCGCCCAACACCGGCTATCCGCCGCCACCGCCGAACCCGGAGTGGGCCCAGCAGCAGCCGCCGCCGAACCCGTCGCCGAACCCCGAGTGGGGCCAGCCACAGCCACCACCGAATCCGCAGTGGGGCCAACAGCCGCAGTCATCGCCCCCGAGTCCGGAGTGGGGCCAGCAGCCGCAGTCATCGCCGCCGAATCCGGCCTGGGGCCAGCAGCCGCCACCGCCGAACCCCGAGTGGGGTCAGCCGCCGTCCAGTGGCGGACCGCAGCAGCCCGGGTACCCGGGCGTGCAGGACCAACCGCAGTCCGGTGCGCCGGGCGCGCCGTACGGGCCGTACGGCACCCCGCAGGCGCAGTACGGTCCGCCCGGTGCCCCGTACGGCCCGCCGGGCGCTCCGCTCGGACCGCCGAGCGCCGCACCGAAGAAGAAGGGCGGCCTGAAGCTCGCTCTGATCATCGGCGGCGTGGTGCTGCTGCTGCTCTGCGCCTGCGTCGGTGGTGGCATCTGGTGGCTGGTCGACCAGGGGTCCGACGACTCCGGCACGACTCCGGTCGGCGGCGCGCCGAGTTCGACCGCCGGCCCGACGACGTCCAGCCCGCGTACCACTCCGTCGTCGAGTACGGACCGGTACGCCAAGGGCGACTGCCTGGTCAACGACGGTACGGACAGCGCGCCGAAGCTGCGCAAGGTGACCTGCGGGCCGGACACCTTCGAGGTGTTGTCCCGGATTCCGTTCACCACCGACCCGAAGCAGTGCAAGGAGGACGTCATCTTCGGCGCACCGGAGGCGGACGCCCACTACGTGCAGGACGACCCGCTGGATCTCGGGGACTTCGTGCTCTGCCTGAAGTCGCGCTGACCCGACGCCGCGTCGACCCGCACCGGGGCCGTTGGAACGACCGGCGACAGCACCGATAGCGCCGACAGCGGCGACAGCATCGATAGCGCCGATAGCCAAAACTAGGACCGTCTAGCACACACGCTAGACGGTCCTAGTTTTTCCTCGACCGCGCCGACGGCCGGTACGACGGCGCGACACGCCTACCCCGATCTACGTATGTCTAGCGGTGCGGCTAGACGGCCCGATACCGTGCGATACGTGGATCCGGTCCGCAACCCGTACGCGCCGGGCGCCGGCCAGCGCCCGCCCGAACTCGCCGGGCGGGGTCGGGAGCTCGAGGTCTTCGACATCGTGCTGGAACGCATAGCCCGAGGTCGCCCCGAACGCAGCCTGATGCTCACCGGCCTGCGTGGGGTCGGCAAGACCGTGCTGCTCAACACGCTCCGGTCCCAGGCCATCAACCGGCTGTGGGGCACCGGCAAGATCGAGGCACGACCGGACCAGTCGATTCGCCGACCGGTGGCCGCCGCACTGCACATGGCGATCCGGGAACTGGCCCCCCGGCACCGTGCCCCGGACCGGATCGACGCGTTCCTCGGCGTACTCAAGGCCTTCGCGCTGCGCTCCGCACCCGCCGGACCGGGTACGGCCGCCCGGGGCGCCGCCGGCAGCCGGCTCCGTGACCGCTGGCAGCCGGGCATCGACGTACCGGCGACGAGTGGCCGGGCCGACTCCGGCGACATCGAGATCGACCTGGTCGAACTCTTCACCGACGCGGCCGACGTCGCCGCCGACGTCGGCACCGGCGTCGCGGTCTTCATCGACGAGATGCAGGACCTCGGTCCCGAGGACGTCTCTGGGCTCTGCGCCGCCTGCCACGAGCTGTCCCAACTCGGCGCCCCGCTGATCGTGGTCGGCGCCGGGCTGCCGCACCTGCCGGCGGTGCTCTCCGCGGCGAAGTCCTACTCGGAACGCCTCTTCCGGTACCAGCGGATCGACCGGCTCGACCGGATCGCCGCCGACCAGGCGCTCTGCGCACCGGCCGCCCGGGAGGAGGTCGAGTACGAGCAGAAGGCGCTCGACCTGCTCTACGAGAAGTCCGGCGGCTACCCGTACTTCGTCCAGGCGTACGGCAAGGCCACCTGGGACCACGCGCCCCGTACCCCGGTGACGGCGGCCGACGTCCGGGTCGCCGCCCCCGAGGCGGAGGCCGAACTCGCGGTCGGGTTCTTCGGCTCCCGGTTCGAGCGGGCGACTCCGGCGGAGCGCGAGTACATGCGGGCGATGGCCGGGCTCTCCCTGGTCGAGGGCGCGACCCCGCCCGACGTCGCCGACGGTGGACCCCGCGACGACATGGACGCCGCCGTCTCGACCGCCGAGATCGCCCGGTCACTGGGGCGTAAGCCGGCCAGCCTGTCACCGGCCCGGGACGCTCTGATCAAGAAGGGGCTGATCTACTCCGGTGAGCGCGGCACGGTGGCGTTCACGGTGCCGCACTTCGGCCGCTACCTGCGTACCCAGCCGGCCTGACGCCGCCGGCCAGGCCGGGTGGCGGGCTAGACCTGGGACCAGGGTGCCGGGAAGGTCACCTCGCCGCTGGGCACCGGCAACTGCGTCGACCCCGTCGCGCCGTCCATCGACGGCAGCACCAGTACCTGCCACGGATCGCCGAGCCCGGACCACGGACTGGTCAGCTTGAACCGGGCCGCCGGCTCGAATCCGAACCGGCGGTAGTAGGCCGGGTTCCCGAGGACCAGCACGAGTCGCTCGCCAAGTTCGGCGGCGGCGTCGAGCGCGGCCTGTACGACGTCCCGTCCGTAGCCCCGGCGCTGCCGGTCCGGGCGGACGGCCACCGGGCCGAGGGCCAGCGCGGGGGTGCCGCCCGGTTGCACCAGGACCCGGGTCAGCAGGGCGTAGCCGACCAGCTCCCCGTCGACCTCGGCCACCATGGACAGCTCGGGCAGCCAGGCGTCGCTGTCCCGCAACGCCTCCACGAGTTGCACCTCGGGGGGCCGTCGGGTGTCCGGGCTCGCGAACGCCTGGGCGACCAGTCGGCGGATCGGCGCGATGTCAGCCAGATCCTCGGGGCGCAGCCGCACAGTCGTCACAGCTCGCGACGGTACCGCCACAGCGCCGTCCAGTCTCCCACTTCGGCGGGTGAAACTCGGAGGGAACGGGTAAGACTTGACGCATGAGACCCGTACGCACCGTGGCCCGTACCCTGTTGAGCACGATCTTCGTGGTCAGCGGCGCCCGCGCCGTGGCCAACCCCGGACCGCACCTGGACCGGGCGAAGACCGTGACGGACCGGGTGGCCCCGGTGCTGCGCGGCGTGCATCCGGGTATCCCGACCGATCCGACGAGCATGGTCCGGGCCAACGGCGCCGCCCAGGTCGTCGGCGGACTGCTGCTCGCCACCGGGCACCTCACCCGGCCGGCCGCCGCGCTGCTGGCCGGCACGCTGGTGCCGACCACGATCGCCGGGCACCCGTTCTGGAACCACGACGACCCGGCGGAACGACGGCTCCACCAGGTCCAGTTCATGAAGAACCTCGGCCTGTTCGGCGGGCTGCTGCTCGCGATGGCCGACACCCAGGGCCGGCCTGGCCTCGGCTGGCGGACCAGCCACGCCGTGGACGACGGGCGTCGACGGGTACGCCGCGCGGTGCGTACGGCACGCCGGGACGCCCGGATCGCGGTACGGTCAGCGGCGGCGGCCCGAAGGTTCCCGGGCTGACCCGCGCCCTCGTCATCGGGATGCGGTCTGGTTGGATTGGCGATCGAGCCACGGTCCATGCCGGACATATGCTAGTTTCACCTGACTGAGCGGCCGTGAATCACCTGAACCGCACTCCCTGCGTTAACGCGGTGGAAATGTCGCGAACCAGTGTGGGATCGGACACGGTCGCATAACGCAGGAGGCATTCCAGTGACTCACCGTTCTAGGCTCCCTGGAGGACCTGGGCGGAACACCGACATCGGTACGGGGGTGGCCACGCCATGCCGGCGACCGTCGAAAGACGGCTAAGCCGCCTCGCCCCAGTCCGCCGCTTGGCTCGTGGAATCGACCGTCGGGCAGTCGTACGGATCGGCATCGTCGCCGTCGTCTGCTACGCCGCGTGGCTCGCCATTGTCACGTTCGGACGGTCGTACAACTTCTTCGACATGAAGATTTACCACGGCGCGGTGGTCTGGTGGGCGGGCGGCAATGAGCTCTACGACTTCATCGCACCCAGGACCACCCTCGGCTTCACCTATCCACCCTTCGCGGGCCTGGTCATGCTGCCGATGGCGAAGATCCCACTCGGCCTGGCCGGCTGGCTCAACATCCTCGCCAGCGTCGGCACGCTCACGGTCGTGCTGGCCGCGCTGCTCAAGCCGATCGTGGACCGGCTGGGCTGGTCGCTCTGGTTCACCCTCGGCATCGCCGTACCGCTCGCGGTGGCGATCGAGCCGACCCGGGAGACGCTGGGATTCGGGCAGGTCAACCTGCTGCTGTTCGGCCTCATCATGGCCGACCTGGTGGCGCTGCGCTGGCGGGCCCGGCGCGGGGCCCGGGTCAACCCGACCGACGGCCCGATGCGCCGGCTGTGGTTCAGCGGCGTCTGGGCCGGCGTCGGCATCGGGCTGGCCACCTCGATCAAGCTCACCCCGGCGCTGTTCATCGTCTACCTGCTGTTGACCCGGCAGTGGCGGGCCGCGATGACCGCCGTCGGCACCGCCATCGCCGTCACCGTCGGCACCTTCGCGGTCGCGGGCCGCGAGTCGACCAGCTACTGGATGTCGGTGCTCTGGCAGACCGAGCGGGTCGGCGCGGCGGACATGACGCCGAACCAGTCCCTGGCCGGGGTTCTGGCCCGGCTCTACGACTCGATCGAGACGCCGACCCTGCTCTGGCTCTCGTTCGCGCTGCTGGTCCTCGCGCTCGGCCTCTCCCGTGCCTCCAACTCGCACGCCGACGGTGACGAGCTGACCGCCTTCACCCTGATCGGGCTCACCACCAACGTGATCAGCCCGATCTCCTGGTCGCACCACCTGGTCTGGGTCATCCCGGCGATGGTGGTACTCGGCGACGCCGCGATCCGGCGCCGGGCCGCCAGCCGGGGCCCGGCGTACCGGAGCACCCTGGCAGTGGCGGGTTCCGGACCGGCCGGGATGAACGGGCTGCGGTCACCGATCTGGTTCCCCACCCTGACCGGACTCCGGCACGGGGTCGCCGCGCTCGGCCTCTACCTGCTGTTCCTGATCGCGCCCATCTGGCCGTACGAGCACCAGCTGCCCGAGGTCTCGCACTACCACGACGGCTTCTTCGGCGCCCTGATGGAGAACTCGCTGGCCCTCGCGTTGATCGTGCTCGTCGCGGCGCTGCCGTGGCGGCCGGGCGCGGAGCCCGCCTTCTACCCGGAGCACAGCCGGTTCGACCGGCGATCCACCACCAGCCACCGCTGACCGCCACCGGTGGAGGGGAATCAGGTCACGGACAGTTGACCCATTCCTCGGTACCGTCGGCGAACACCTGCCGCTTCCACACCGGCAGCCGGGACTTGACCTCGTCGACCAGCCGGGCGCAGGCCGCGAACGCCGCCGCCCGGTGCGCGGTGCTGACCGCCGCCACCAGGGCCACGTCGCCGATCGCCAACGGCCCGAGCCGGTGCGAGACCGCGATCGCGTGTACGGCCGGATCGGCGGCGATCTCGGCGGCCACCTCCCGCAACACGTCGGCGGCGCTCGGATGGCCCTCGTACTCCAGCCGGACGACCGCACGCCCGTGATCGTGGTCGCGTACCACGCCCTGGAAGCAGACCACCGCTCCGGCGCCGGAGTCGGCGACCACGGCCTCGTGGAAGGCCGTGTCCAGCGGCTCCGCCCCGACCGAGGTGTGCACCGTCGGGCCGGGCGTCGCCGGCACCGTGTCGATGGCCGGCTCACTCGAAACGCTCATGCCGTTCCTCCCAGAACACGTTCGCCCGGCAGCAGCGGTAGCGGTACGACCGGCACCCGGTCTCCCGGCTCGCCCCGGGTGCCGGGTGCGATCACGGCGAAGCCGTCCGCCTGGGCCAGCCCGCGCAGCATCGCCGAACCGACGTGCCGGACCGGATGGGCGGTGTTCCGGGCGGGGTCGACCCGGACCAGCGCCAGATGGGTGTGGTCGCCCCGGCCGGTTACCGGCTCGGCCAGGGTCACCTGGGGCAGCGTCGGCATGGCCCGGCCCTGGAGCCCGGCAAGCAGCGGTGCGACCAGCGACACGGTCGCGACGATCGCCGACTGTGGATTGCCGGGCAGCCCGGCGACGAACCTGGCCCGGCCGTCCGCCCCGACGACCCGGGCGAGCAGCATCGGAAACCCGGGGCGTACGGCCACGGTGTTGACGACGTACTCCGCGCCGAGTTCACGCAGTGCCGGGTGCAGGTGGTCGACCGGCCCGTTCATGGTGCCGCCGGTGGTGCAGACCAGGTCGGCTTCGGCCAGACCCCGGCGGAGCGCGTCGACGTGCGCCTCCAGGGTGTCGGCCACCGGTCCGACGAGGTCGGTGGCGGTGATGGCGCAGCCGTACCGGCGTAGCCAGCCGGGGACGGCCGGACCGAGCGAGTCGCGTACCCGTCCGGCGCCCGGCCGTCCGGAGGTCAGCAGCTCGTCGCCGAAGATGATCAGAGCGGCCCGGGGTGCGCGGCGGACCGGCAGAGTGTCGTAGCCGCACGAGGCGGCCAGGCCGATCACCCCGGGGTCGACCGGGGTACCGGCCGGCAGGAGTTCCTCCCCGGCCCGCGCCTCCTCGCCCGGGGCGCGCCACTCCGGCGCCGGCCGTAACGTGCCGGCGACCAACCCCTCGGCGGTACGCGTCGACTCCTCGATCCGGAGCACCCCGGCCGCACCGTCCGGCAGCATCGCGCCGGTGGCGATCTCCACTGCGGTGTCGTCCCCGGTCAACGGCGGCGGCGTACCGCCGGCGAGGACCCGTCCGACGATCCGCCACGGCCCGGCACCGCGTACCGCCCAGCCGTCCACGCTCGACGTCGGAAAGGCCGGCAGGTCGGTGAGGGTACTCAGTGGTGCGGCGAGAGTCTGTCCGTCCGCCTCGGCCAACGGCAGGTCAACCGGCTCGGGCATGGCGGCCCGCCCAGCCTCGTAGACCCGGGAGCGCGCCTGCGCCCAGTCCAGCGTGGGCAGCGCGACAGCGGCCTCGGCGCTCACTCGGCCCTCTCCCGCCCGGTCTTCACGGTCACCCGGTCCTCACGTTCACCGTCCGAGCCTATCGCCGCCCGGTGACCGACCGCCGGAGAGTTCAGTCGGGCGTTGCGATCGATCGTCGGAAAGTCAGTCGGTACGCGGGTGGTCGCCGCCCCGGAGCTGGTCGACCGCGTGCGCCAGGATCGGCCCGAGTACGGCGAGCCCGTCCCGGGCCCCACCGGTCGAGCCGGGCAGGTTGACCACGAGCATCCGGCCGATCACTCCGGCAAGCCCCCGGGACAGCGCCGCCGTCGGCACCTTGTCCCGGCTGTGTGCCCGGATCGCCTCGGCGATGCCGGGAATCTCGTAGTCGAGCATCGCCCGGGTCACGTCCGGGGTCCGGTCGGTCGGGTTGATTCCGGTACCGCCACTGGTCAGTACCACGTCGACCCCGTCCGCAGCCGCGCGGCGCAACTCCTCGGCCACCGGATCGCCGTCCGGCACCACGATCGGCTCGTCAACCTGGGCGCCGAGTTCGGTCAGGCCGTTGGCCAGCAGCGGGCCGCTGGTGTCCGCGTACACCCCGGAGGCCGCACGGTTGGAGGCGACCACGACCCGGGCCCGGATCACGGCCGGTCCACCGGTCGGGTCCAGTCGCCGGTCTTGCCGCCCTCCTTGCGCAGCACCCGTACCCCCTCGATCGAGGCGGCCGGGTCGACGGCCTTGACCATGTCGATCAGCGCGAGCCCGGCGGTGGCGACGGCGGTCAGCGCCTCCATCTCGACGCCGGTCCGGTCCGCGGTCCGGACCGTGGCGGTGATCTCCACGGTCTCCTCGCCGGGCTCCAGGTCGACCGTCACGCCGTGCAGCGCGATCGGATGGCAGAGCGGAATCAGGTCCGGGGTGCGCTTCGCGCCCATGATGCCGGCCAGCCGGCCGACCGCCAGCGCGTCGCCCTTGGGCAGGCCGTCCCGGCGCAGCAACTCGATCACCTCGGCGGTGGTACGCAACCGGCCGGCGGCGACGGCACGGCGTACCGACACGTCCTTGGCGGAGACGTCGACCATCCGGGCCGCCCCGGCAGAGTCGACGTGGGTCAGGTGCACGGGCTCGGTCACGTCCGCGAGCCTACCGAGGCGCGGCTCTCGATCAGGGCGCGGCTCTCGTTCAGCAGGCATGGGCGCCGCGGGGTGGTCAACTGGCCTCGCGCCCCTTCCGCCGCGACGAGATCACCCAGTCAGCGACCGCGATGGGAAGCATCGCAAGTACGCCGATAAGCAACCCGGTCCAGACCGGGATTTTAAACGCCAACCCGATTCCCAGCATCACGAAATATACGACGAGGTAGGCAATACGTAGCAACCTGGTAGCCATATAGATGATCGTAGACGCGAGTGGCGCACATGTCGACCCTGGCAATCGAGCTCGCCCAGCCACACCTGGCACGGCCCCGGCGGAAGTGACTTGATCACCACACTCAATTCCTCGATCATCATTTCGCTCATCGACGCCGTATCGAAATCTTGTCGACCAGGGCCTTAGGCTGCCGAATAGAGCCCAATCGATGAGCCCGGATAGATATCGGGCAAGTAGCGCCCCTAGGAGAGGATGTATGAAAAGAACAACGGCAAGCCAGCAGCTCATACGTAGCGCCACAGTTGCCGTGGCTGCGGTCGCCATGTTGTCCACCATGAATGCGAGCGCAACTGCTACCGAATCGGCGTCGCCTACGGAGCGAGTCGACCAGGCGTTAGCTCAGGCGGGGGTCTCTCGGGAAACTCCCGGTGCTCTCGTCAGCAGCGACGGGGCCATCGACATCAACCACGATCACCCGTCCGCGTCGATCGCGATCGGAGGCCGCCTCGCAGGTATCAGTCTAATAAAAGCTGGCGTCCACGTCACTAAAACTGAACATGCGCGATCAAACGACTCAGAACGTTCGTACGGTGACGTTGGGCCTAGTACCGATGCGCTCGTCCGCGCCAACGATGGAGGGGTCCAGATAATCACGGTTATGCGCGGACCCAGGGCATCAAATATACAGCGATACGACCTCGAGCTGCCGGACGGCGCTCGACTGGTGCCCAATGGACGTGGATTTGCGCTGGTCGAATCAGACGGAGCAGTCAGTGGCGCCATCGACGCTCCTTGGGCCAAAGATGCGACCGGACGAGAGCTACCTACTCGATACACCCTTGACGACAATGTTTTGATGCAGGAAACAGACATGACCGGCGCGCAATACCCTGTCGTGGCGGACCCGAGGATCACTTTTGGCCTCGGTGTTTACCTCAACATGTGGGGTTGGGAGGTGAGATCCACGGCAGTCGCCGTCATCGCCTTATTTGGGACAGGAGTCGTGGTTTCGTGCACCCAAACAGGCAGCATCCCCAACGCGGCGCTGAGGACGCTTGCCGTACTTGTATGTGGAGCTGCAGCAGTCAACCTTCGATCCATTTTCCAGGCGGTTGTTGACGTTTATCGCAACGGAGTAAGCGATGGTCAATGTTACCAGGACAAGATCTTCGGTCCAGGCAATGCTGGCGGCTTCAGAACTGTCAGCGCCACAAATTGCGGCTAACTCCATGCTCCCGATGAGATCTCATTTGGGCGGGGCGCAAGCTAATCAGTAAAAGGCCGGACTTCCACCCTGAGGTGACGAACTAAGTTCGGACCTCACTGGTTCATCATGTAAGGAAGTTGACGGGGCAGGCCGAAAAGGCCTGCCCCGTCCTGTCGGGCTTAGTCAATATTGGATCGTTGGTTCGCGCTAACCGGTAGTGCGGCCGGAAGGATTCCAACCTTGCCTGTCCCTACTCAACAAGCCCCGACATAATAGACTGGATTCTCGACCGGGGAAACATCCGCCGCAGGTTCGCCGCACAGCTGCGCAGGTTCGCTACCGCCGACGGGCGAGCCACCCGTGGTTCAGCTAGGCGGCTACGACACCCATCGAGCGAGCAACCGGCAGCCAGATAAACCCAGAGACCGAGCGCGTACCCGTCTTACTAACGGCGGAATCGGACGAGCCAGCCGTCCATAAGGTATCCCCGAGGATGTCCTGAGGGTTCCCACAAGCGGCGGTGGGCGGTGGGCGCTTGTGGCTGGTAGGGGATCCTGTCGCAGAGCAATGCGAAGTAGCCGCCGCAGTGGCGGCGGACGAGGCAGGGGCTGAGTCCACCAACGATATTGGAGTTCGACGCGGGTGGGTGAGGAAGCGGTCGTCAAGTCCGTACGCCTTATCGTGGGTGCTGCACGATAGTTGTACGACGCCGCCCGCTTCCTCACCCCTGTCCCGTTGGCGATGATCGGGGGACGGTCATCGCCAACGGCCCCCTGCCAACCGATCGAGCGATCCCCCCGTAGCTGACGAAGAGAACCTACGCCGACGAGCGATAAGAGACCGATACGCGGTCGATATTTGTCGAACCCGCCAAGGCCGCGATCCCGATCAGTCGCGGATACCGGCGGATCAGCGATCACCAACGGAGAACGTTCTCGCGGCTCTCGTGCCGTCATCCACCGATGGAGTGACCAACCTGGCCAGGCGACGCTCGACCTCGAAGCGCTCGGGCACGCCCATCCTGCGAAAGATGGCCAGCGCCCGCTCCCAGTGCCGATGGGCCTCGATCAGGTCAGTCGGCTCCAGGTGGCTGGCCATCGCAGCCAATGCCCGACCCTGCTCGTATGGGTGACTGATTCGGGTTGCCAACTCAAGAGCTTGCCGATGCATCTCCATTGCGGATTTGTGATCTTCAAGCAGGTTCAGGGTGAGACCTAGACCGTTGAGGGCCCCCGATTCGGCGTGTCGCTCTCCTGCTTCCACGGCGAGACGCAACGCGACTCGGTCCTGCCCCTCAGCGTTATGCAGCTCGCCAAGTCGTCGGTAGGCCGTAGCCAGATCACTGCATACCTCCGCTTCACCGTAGTGAGTTCCTATCCGCTTTCTGAGCATGATTGACGCCTTGAGTAACCGAATCGCCTCTCGTTCGTACCCCATACGCAAACGGGCCCCGCCAATCATCCCCAACGAGTTTGCGATCTGAAACTGTTCCTTGTCTTCACATGCCTGCTGCAAGCCTAGCCGGTGAATTCGCAATGCCTCCGCGTACCGGCCAAGACGGATAAGAAATAGGCCATGATTGAAAGAGGCCGTGGTTATCGGTTTTTCGTCGGGACGCCCGAGGGAAATTGCCTGACGATTTTCATCGATTGCCTCATCTAGCCTGCCAAGCAACCAGTAGGCCACGGCAAGGTTACTCTTACTAACGGCTACGCCACCGGTGTCGCCTATCGTGTGGCGGATCTTGATCGCCATCTTTAGCTGCGCGACCGCCTTATGATAACTGCCAGTTCGCACGTAAGCAGACGCCAGATAGTTGTACATGGTGGCGATAGCCGAGGTGTCCTTCAGTCGCTCCGCCGCACGGAGCCCGTGTCCGTGAGTTTCTAGGATGTCGTCAAAATATCCACGCGTGTAGTAGAAGCGCCAGGCTGACCGGGCAAGCCGCCACGCATATCCGTCGTGACCCGAATCCTCAGCAAGGCGTACGAGCGATCGGATATTTGATCGCTGCTTTTCTATCCAACTGCCGTCTATGGGCCGGAGTACGGCAATCAGATCTGAACGAAGCGCTTGTCGCAGCTTGACCGCGGTTGCCAACGAGATGGCCTCGAGGGGATCGGTCACGGACGACGTGGCGTGGAGGTAGTGGTCCAGGACCCCATCGATCGCCGCCTGCCGTTGATCTGGAGGGTCGATGGTGGCGGCCAGACCGCCGGCGTACTGGCGTAGCAGGTCGTGGAGGCGAAACCTGTCCGCGACCGGCTCCTCGACCAGATGGGAGTCGACCAGCTCCCGGATGGCCATCTCGGCCTCTGACAGCGGTAGGCCGGTCAGCGCCGCAGCGGTGGTCCCCTGGAAGAACTCGCCCGGATAGAGGCCGAGCAGTCGGAAGACTCGCTGCACTGACTTTCTGAGCGGCTTGTACGACAGGGCGAAGGCGCTGGCGATGTTCTGGTCCTCGGCGGAGATTTCGCCGAGCACCGTCGTGTCCCGGCCGAGCCGCCGGGCCAAATCCGCCACCCGCCAGCCGGTTCTGTGCGCGAGGCGGGCACCGACCAGCCGGATCGCTAGCGGAAGGTAGCCGCACCGCTCTACCACCGCGGCGGCGGCCTCCGGCTCGGCATACACCCTGTCCCGGCCAGCAACCGTCGCCAGCATGTCGATCGCCTCGTCCCGGCCGAGGCCCGATAAGGAGTTGGGCGGGATGCCATCGCCAGCGAGCAGCCGACGACGGCTGGTCACCAGAACGAGCGTGCCCGGCGCGGACGGCAGCAATGGGCCTACCTGCTCACTACTGCCCGCGTTGTCCAGCAACAGGATCGACCGCCGGGCAGCGAGTTCCGAGCGCCACAGGGCAACTCGATGGTCGAACTCGGGTGGAATCCGGCCCGCCGGTACTCCGAGTTGCCGGAGGAGTGTCACCAATGCCGTGGACGGCTCCACCTGGCCGTTCACGCTGTGGCCCCGCAAGTCGATGAATAGCTGCGCGTCGGGGTAACGGCTGGCCAGCCGGGTTGCCATGTGCACCGCCAGCGCGGTCTTTCCGATTCCGGCCATTCCGTCGATGACCTGCACCACCGCCGTGGTTGCCTCCACACCTTCCACTGCCTCTACTAACCGACGTACGGTCTCCGCGCGGCCTGTGAAGTCGGCGAGCGGTCGGGGCAGCCAGCATGGCGGAACCGATGCCGCTTCACCGCGACCGTCCGGATGGGCGGGTGCAACGGCCGACGGCAACGGCCGGTCGGAAGCCTGCGGCCGGTCGGACTGATCAGCATTGTCCAGCGCGGGGTCGCGGTGGAGTATCGCCTGGTGTAGCCGCTGCAGCTCGGCACCGGGCTCAATCCCAAGATGCTTGACCAATGCCGACCGGGCGGTGGTGAAGGCGGTCAAAGCGCCGGACACGTCCCCTTTCTGGTACAGGGCTCGCATCAGTAGCGTGTGGCCGTGCTCCCGCAGTGGGTAGGTCCGAAGGTGCTCACGGAGGAGCGCGATGACGGGCTGAGGCTGCCGCAAGGCCAGGTACACCTCGGCCCGTTGATCGACCAGCCCGAGCCGTTGCTCCGCTACGGCGTCACGACGTGCCGAGAGCACTGGTCCGAGTGGCGCCCCAGCCAGCATCGGCCCCCGCCACAGCCCTTCCGTTCGGGCAAGCAGATCCTCGGCGGCGGGTAGGTCCCCACGCGCAAGCGCCTCGCCCGTGTGCCGGCAGCCGTCCGCGAACCGGATCAGATCGACATCATCCGGTCGGATCCGAAACTCGTACCCGGATCCACGGCGGACGAGAAGTCCCCTGGTCGTGCCGATCCCGTCAAGCATCCGCCGCAGGTTCGCCGCGTAGCTGCGCGTGTTCGCGACCGCAGACGCCGGCGGGTCCTCGGGCCACAACTCGTCGACCAACTCCTCCAGTGCGACCAACCGACCCGGTCGTACCGCCAACGTTGCCAGCACCGTCTGCTGCTTCGGCGTGCCGAGCGGCAGGGACACACCGTCGGCGACCACCTCCAACGGTCCGAGAAGCCGAACCTCGATCATCGCAGCCCCAAGTCAGGCAAAAAGGACGAGGTGAGTTGTCACCCGGTGCAGCCTATCGAACACCAGGGTCATACATTCACTAGCATCATTTTCTTCACACGAGTGCTGGGCGTCGCTGATTTGCATGCATTGAGGGCATCCTCCGGAATAACGTATTTTGCCTCGCCATCCGCAGACACAGGGTCAGCGAGTGGACACGAAGCGAGTTCTACCAGGTCACCCGATGGAGGACGGCCCTCGCCGCGACGACACTCGACGCCAACCGAGTGGAGTCCACGACACCACAAGTCCCACCGCCACCCTAGGTATGGATCGAGCCGGAATCCTGTGACTCCGGCTTAGATCTTCCAATGCACCGGCAGAGCGGGTATCCCGGAGGGAAGCACCGGGCTACTCCCAGGCGGTAGCACAAGCAGGGCCGATCGGGCGCGCTGAGTTCCCATATATGGACAGAGCGTGACGAATGTGGTGCCACTTGACTAATACTGAGCATAGCGACATTTATTGTCGCTAACTATGCCCTACTCCCTTAAGCTTCGCTCATTGCTTGAGGACGTCTGCAACAGGGACCATTTCCGGCAATTCGGGGGTAGACGGATACCTTCCAACGAGGGGAGAAGCGGCCATGCGCGCGAACGACTGGCTGTAAGCACGACACGATCCGTCACAGGAGACGTTCGAGTTGCTACCGTTACAGACCACAAGGGTTCGGTGACGTTCAGGAACCGGTGTGAGTCGAGGACAGCGAAACGACAACGGGACCGATCAGCGGCTGCTGCCGCTCCTCGGTCTCGTCGCTGTTTCCGCAGGTCTAGCGACGGTCCTGTCTCTGTTGGCTGCCCCCACGCCCCCCAGGTCCGTCAACGATCTGGTGATGGTTCTGGCGCTCATCCTAACGATCACGGTAAGCGCCAGCGTGAAGGCACCAGTTCGGATTCGCTCCACCACCCATGCCATCACCTGGAACGAAACAGCGATCGTGATCGGCGTCGCCGTAGCCCCAACCTCATGGGTGGTGCTGTGCACCGGAGTCAGCCTGATCATCTCAAGTCGCATTCATCGTTCACCCTTGGTTAAGGCGATTTTCAACATCAGTAAGAACATGCTCGTAGCCGCCGCGGCCGGCACGACCCTGGCACTGATCCACTGGGAATGGTCCTCCACCGGTTTGGACCAGATGATCGTTCCGGTGGCTCTGGCGTACGCCGTCGCGGCACTCGTCGACGAGATTGTCGCCATGCCGGTGATCGCGCTCGCGACCCGGCGGAAGATCCTTCGGCAGTTCACCGCGAATTGGGATCTCAGACTCGTCGGCTACGCGGTGCGCTTCGTGGTCGCCCTGCTGACGCTGATACTCCTTCGGGCCGACGTTCGGCTGCTCGTCGCGGTACCACCGCTGGCCCTCAGTCTGCACCTCGCCTATTCGACGCGGGTTCGGTCCCGAGCCGAACGCCAGGCCTGGCAGCGGCTGGCCCATACCACCGACGCACTCAACGTGGTCGACATCAACGCCGTACTGCACACCGCCGTCGCACAGGCCGCCAACCTCTTCTCCGCCGACGAGGTGGAGGTGGAGCTGCAGGCCGATCAACGCACGGTACGGGGCAACAACGAGACGATCACGTACGACGGCTTCGGCACCCAGCCCTCGTTCATCAACGGGTCAGTCATCCCGATGGAGATGAAGGGGTACGACGGCAGCGCGGTCGGGATGCTGCGGCTGCGGTTCCACGGGCCGGTGAAGCTCTCCGAGCGGGAGCAGTACACCCTCCGTACCTTCGCCTCCGCGCTCTGCACGGCGGTACGCAACGCCTCGGCGTACGCCGAACTGAACCGGGTGGCCGAGGAGCACGCGCACGCAGCCGCCCACGACGCGCTGACCGGCCTGGCCAACCGCCGGCACCTGCTCGACCGTGGCGCGGAACAACTCGGCCAGCGCCGCTCCGAGGGGGTCATCGCGCTCCTGCTGATCGACCTGAACCACTTCAAGGAGGTCAACGACACGCTCGGGCACGCCGCCGGGGACCGGGTGTTGATCCAGGTCGCCGAGCGGTTGCGTACCGCCGTCCAGGGTGACGACCTGGTCGCCCGGCTGGGTGGGGACGAGTTCGCCGTACTCTTCCACGGCCTGCCCGCCCCGGCGGTCGCCGCGCACCGGGCCGAGTCCCTGCTCACCGCGCTGCACGAGCCGATCGAGCTGGACGGGATGCGGATCAGTGTCGAGGCCAGCGGCGGCATCGCGGTCGCACCCAGCACCGGCGGGATGACCGAACTGCTGCGCCGCGCCGACGTGGCGATGTACCAGGCCAAGCGGGCCGGGCGACGAATCTCCACGTACGCCCCGGCCCGGGACACCGCCGACCTCGGCCGGCTCGCACTCGGCGGCGACCTGCCCCGGGCGGTGGCCGACCACGAGTTCACCGTCAACTTCCAGCCGATCGTCGACCTCGGCAGCGGCGAGGTGGTGGCCGCCGAGGCGCTCGCCCGGTGGCGGCACCCGGCCCGGGGCACCATCGACCCGCTCCGGTTCCTGGAGACGGTGGAACGCTCCGGCCTGCTGCCGGCGTTCGCCGAAGCGGTCCTCGACCAGTCCCTGATCGCCGCCCAGTCCTGGCGGGAGGCCGGCTTCGACCTACCGGTGGCGGTCAACGTCTCGCCGCGCAGCCTGCTCGACGCCCGGTTCCCCGGCGCCGTGCTGGCCCGGCTACGGGCCCACGACCTGCCGCCCGACCGGCTGGTGCTGGAACTGACCGAGACGCTGACGCTCAGTCAACTGGAGGTGGTCGACCAGGTCCTCGGCCAGCTCCGGGACGCCGGGATCCGGCTCGCCCTCGACGACTTCGGCACCGGCTACTCCTCACTGTCGATGCTGTCCCGGATCCCGGTGCACGAGTTGAAGATCGACCGCGCGTTCGTCACCGCGATGGAGACCTCGGCCGAGGCCACCGCGGTGATCCGGTCCACCGTCGACCTCGGCCGCAGCCTCAATCTGGTGGTTGTGGCGGAGGGCGTGGAGAGCGAGCCGCAACGGATGGCGCTCTGGGAACTGGGCTGCTCCGCCGGGCAGGGCCACCTCTTCGCCCGACCGATGCCGGCCGCCCGACTCCTCGCCGCCCTGCACCAGGGCGCGGGTGGTCGCCCCGGCACGCTCGCGCCCGCGCTGCACGACGAGGGTGCCGTGGTCCGGCTGTCACCCGGCCGGCGATCCGGTCCACGCCGAGTGGAGCGTCTGCCACACTTGCCGGCGTGAAAGCAGCGGACCATCAGGCGGACGGAACGGAGCTCCCGCCGCCGTCGTCGGACGGCCGCCGGTACTGGAACCGGGCCGACCGGGCTGCCGGAGGGCTCGCCGCCGACCTGGTGCTCTACGCCCTCTCGGCCGCCTTCGCCGCCGTCACCGCCGCCACCTCCACGCTGCTGCCGCACCGGGCCTGGGGCGCCGTGGCCGGGTTCGGCTACCTCGCCGCCACGCTCGCCGTCCTCGGCCAACTCCTGGCCCGGCACCGGCATCCCGGCTCCCGGCTCGCCGGTACCGCCGCCAGGGGCGTACTGACCACGGTCGTCTGGACGGCGACCGCGCTGGTGCCGATGGTCTGGCAGGCCGTCGAGCGGGCCGGTGGTCGGCCGGGCCGGGCCCAGGAGGAGGTGCTGGTGATCGAGCGCTCCGGCGCGCGGCTGCTCGACCACGGCACCCCGTACCTCGGGCGGGACGCGATCGCCGCGCTGCCGGGCGGGGACCAGCTACTCGGCTACACCCCGTACCAGCCCGGGATGGCGATCTTCGGCCTGCCCCGGGCTCTCGCCGGCGCCGCCTGGTGGACCGACGCGCGGATCTGGTTCGCCGTCGCCACCGCCGCCGCGCTCGGCGTCGCCGTGGCACTGCTGCGCCGCAAGGTCCGGACCATCGCCGCCGGACCGTCCGAGGCGTCGAGGACGGCGCATCCGGCCCGGTCCGCCGCCGCACCGGTACGCGCCGGGCTCCGCGATTCCGCCCTCGTCCGGGCGGTGCAGCTCGCGACCGTACTGCCGGTCTGCGCGTTGACCCTGGCGACCGGGGGCGACGACCTTCCGGTACTCGCGCTCTGCCTGCTCGCCCTGGCCTGTGCCGCCCGGGACCGGTACCTGGGCGCCGGGCTCGCGGTGGGGCTGGCCGCGGCGCTGAAGCTCTTCGCCTGGCCGGTCGCGCTGGTCCTGCTCGTGCACGCCGTGATCCGGAGCCGCCGGGCCGGTGCCCGGCTGGCGCTCGGCGCGATCGGGCTGCCGATCGCCGCACTCGTCCCGGCCCAACTGGTCGACTCGGCGGCGCTGGTCGAGAACGTCCTGCGGTTTCCGCTCGGCCACGGCCTGGTGACCAGCCCCGCCCAGTCGCCCTTCCCCGGTTACCTGATCGCCGAGGCGCTGCCCGGCGGCCGGGTGATCGCGGCCGGGCTGCTCGTCGGGGCCGGGCTGCTGATCGCCGTCCTGCTCGTCCGCCGCCCGCCCCGCACCGCCGCCTCCACCGCCCTGTTCTGCGGGTACGGCCTGCTCGCCGCGATCCTGCTGATGCCCTCGACCCGGTTCGGGTACCTGCTCTACCCGGTCGCCTTCCTGGCCTGGGTACCCGCGCTCCGGCTGGCCGCAACGCCGGCCGAGGCGTCCTCCGCCCCGACCCCCGTGGCGGCGTCCACGTCGTGAGTCCGTCCCGTCCCCGTCCCACCGAACCGACCGGAGCGACCGGAGCGGCCGAGCCCGACGTCCCGGACGAGCCGGTCCCGCCGCGCCGGCCCAGTCCACCGGTGGGTCGGCCCCGCTGGGACGTGATCGCCGTGGTCGCGCTCGGCGGGGCGCTGGGTTCGGCCGGCCGGTACGGGCTTCTCCTGCTCTGGCCGCACACCCCCGACGGCTTCCCCTGGGCGACCCTGGGTACCAACCTCTCCGGCTGCGCGCTGATCGGACTGCTGATGCGGCTGGTCAGCACCCAACTCGCCGCGCACCGGCTGGTTCAGCCGTTCTTCGTCACCGGGCTGCTCGGCGGGTTCACCACCTTCTCCACGTACGCGGTCGAGACTCGCGGCCTGTTCGCCGCGGACCGGCCCGGCCTCGCCCTCGGCTACCTGGTCGGAACGCTGGCCGGAGCGCTCGTCGCCGTACGCGTCGGAATCTGGGCGGCGGACCGGGTGCGGTCATGAGCGGGCGGGTGGGGCGCCCGTGCTGACCTGGGCGGCGGTGCTGCTCGGCGGCGCGGTCGGCGCGGTCGCCCGGTTCGGCGTCAACTGGCTGGCCGCGCGGGCGTCCCGACCGCCGCCCTGGGCCACCTTCACCGTCAACGTCGTCGGCTCGCTGGTGCTGGGCCTGCTGGCCGGTGTCGGAACCGCCCTTCCGGGCTGGGTCGGCGCACTCGTCGGCACCGGCTTCTGCGGCGCCCTGACCACCTACTCGACCTTCGGCTACGAGACGGTGCAACTTGCCGGCAGCGGACCGGCCGGCCGGGGTCGGGCCCTGCTGAACGTGGTGGCCACCCTCACGGTGGGACTCGGCGTCGCCGCCCTTGGCTGGTACCTCGGAAGCCGGCTCTGACCCGTCCGGACCTGGGGCTGCCGGGCTGGACGGTCGACGGCCACTGGATCGACGATCGGCGCCCGGGGCCGGACTTTCTGTGCCGTCCGCCGGCAGGGCGCGCCGACGGGGCGTAGACCTGAGACATGAACGCGACCTATCGGGATCGGACGGCCGCCGGGACGGTACTGGCCGACCTGCTGGCCCCGGTCGCCGGCCAGCCGGACGTCGTCGTCCTCGGCCTGGTCCGGGGCGGCGTGCCGGTGGCGGCCGCCGTGGCGGAACGCCTCCGGGCGCCGCTCGACGTCCTGGTGGTCCGGAAGCTCGGGCTGCCGCAGGCGCCGGAGGTGGCCTTCGGCGCCGTCGGCCCAGGCGGGCTGCGGGTGCTCAACGAGGAGATCGCCGGCCGGCTGGACCCGGCGGAGATCGACACGGTGGTCCGGGTGGAGACGGCGGAACTGGAACGTCGCGAGCGGCGTTACCGGGCCGGCCGGCCCCCGCTGCGCCTCGACGACCGGATCGCGGTGATCGTCGACGACGGCCTGGCCACCGGCGCCACCGCCCGGGCGGCCGTGGGGGTGGCCCGGCAGCTCGGCGCCCGCCGGGTGGTGCTGGCGGTCCCGGTCGGCGCCCCGGAGGCGTACGCGGTGCTGAGCCGAACCGCCGACGAGCTGGTCTGCCCGGCACGCCCGGCGGACTTCGGCGCGGTCAGCCGCTATTACGCGGACTTTCACGAAGTGTCGGACGAGGAAGTGGTGGCGCTGCTGACGGGCTCTGGGTGATTCGACCGGGTACCGTCGAGTGATGCAGATGACCTGTCCGAAGTGTCGTGGCGACATGCGTCAGTACGAGCGCAGCGGCGTCACGGTCGACCAGTGCACCGAATGTCGTGGACTCTTCCTTGACCGGGGCGAGTTGGAGAAGCTGTTCGAGGCCGAGGCCAACTGGAGCCAGAAGCAGGCGCCGGCGCCGCAGCAGCCGTCACACGCCCCTGGTGGTGCGTACCCGCCGCCGGCACCGCACCAGCCGGGTTACGCGGTGCCGAGCCACGTACCGCCGCCACCACCGCCGGCTCACGGCTACCCGCAGGCCCCCGCTCCGGCCTACGGGCAGCACCAGCAGCAGCACCACGGCTACCACGGCCACTACAAGCACAAGAAGCGTAAGGGCTTCCTCGACGACTTCTTCGGCTGACCGGCCCGCCGGCCGGCCGGATCCGATCCGGTCCCGCCGGCTGGCAGCCTCTGGGGATCCCCGTGCTCAGGTGTCAACTCCCGCGCGTCGCCGACGGGTGGGTGCACATCCCTGAGCATGGGGGTCTTGTGCTTTAGGTCCGGTTCCGCGTCAGCGGCACCGTGATTGGCTAGGCTCGACGGTTGACCGGGGCGGGCGGACCGGTCGGCCCTCCACCGAGGGAGAAACCGGGCGGGGTGAGCGCGCTGGACGGGTTGGCTGAGGGAGATACTTCGCGGTCGGCGGTTCCGGTGCCGAGCTGGTTCGCGCTCGCGACGGCGTACGACGGGATCACCGCGACGGTCGACGGCCTCGCCGACCCGGACCTGCTCCGGCCGACACGCTGCCGGGGTTGGTTCGCCGTCGATCTGCTCTTCCATCTCGTCTGCGACGCCCAGCGGGCGCTGGTCGCGCTGGCGAGCCCGGCGGACGGACCGGCCGACGTCGACGGTGTCAGCTACTGGCGGTCCCCGGATGATCCGGACGAGGGCCGGCACGCCTCCTGGGTACGCCGGTGCGCCGCCGCGTTCGACCGACCACGCGGAGTGGTCCGGCTCTGGACGGACACCGCGCCGGCGGCGGTCCGGGCCGCCCGAGCTGCCGACCCGCGCGGGTACGTCGCCACCCAGGGACACGTGCTGGCGGTCCCGGAGTTCCTCGCCACCCTGGTCACCGAGGCGGTGGTGCACCACCTCGACCTGATACTGGATCTTCCTGACGCTCCGGAGCCGGATCCGGGCAGCGTCGCCGTCGCGGTCACGACCCTGGACGGACTGCTCAGCGACGAGGCCGTACGCCCCGCCGACTGGTCCGACGTCGACTACGTCCTGAAGGCGACGGGGCGGGTTCCGCTCAGCGAGCACGACCGGTTGTTGCTGGGCGAGGCGGCCGGCTGGATTCCGCTGCTCGGCTGAGCCCGGCACGTCGCCCGGTGGACCGGCGGCTCAGACGATCGCCATGTCCACGAAACGCGAGAGGTGGAGCTGCGCCGCGACGGTGACGGTGTCGGTGGGCCCGTTCCGGTGCTTGGCGACGATGAAGTCGGCCTCGCCGGCCCGGGGCGACTCCTTGTCGTAGTAGTCGTCCCGGTGCAGCAGGATGACAACGTCGGCATCTTGCTCAATTGACCCAGATTCTCGCAAATCGGACAACTGCGGACGCTTGTCGGTACGCTGCTCCGGCCCACGGTTCAGCTGGCTGACCGCGATCACCGGGCACTCGACCTCCTTGGCCAGCAGCTTCAGTCCTCGGGACAGCTCCGCGACCTCCTGCTGACGACTCTCGGTGCGCTTGGGCGAACTCATCAGCTGGAGATAGTCGACCACGATCATCTTGAGGTCGTTCCGCTGCTTGAGCCGCCGCGCCTTTGCCCGGATCTCCATCAGGTTCATGTTCGGGGTGTCGTCGACGAAGAGCGGCGCCTCGCTGATCTCGCCCATCCGGCGGGCCAGCTTGGTCCAGTCGTCGTCCGAGAGCTGCCCGCTCCGCAGTACGTGCAGCGGCACCCGCGCCTCGGCCGAGAGGAGTCGCATGACGATCTCGACCTTGCTCATTTCCAGCGAGAAGATGGCGCTGGCGCAGTTATGACGGATCGCCGCATTTCGGGCAAAATCCATCGAAGCGGTACTTTTGCCCAAGCCTGGACGGCCGGCCACAATGATCAACTGGCCGGGGTGCAACCCGTTGAGCAGCCGGTCAAGGTCGGTGAAGCCGGTCGGCACCCCGGTCATCACGCCGCCCTGCGCACCGACCGCCTCGATCTCGTCGAGCGTCGGCTGGAGCATGTCGGCGAGCACCGCGAAGTCCTCGTTCACCCGCCGCTCGGTCACGTCGTAGACCGCCTGCTGGGCCAGGTCGACCACGTCGTCGACGTCGCGTCCGCCGCCGTTGGCGGACCCGTAGCCGAGCTGGACGATCCGGGTGCCGGCCTCGACCAGGCGCCGCAGCACCGCCCGCTCGCCGACGATCCGGGCGTAGTAGGCCGCGTTGGCGGCGGTCGGCACGCTGGCGATCAGCGTGTGCAGGTACGGGGCTCCGCCAACCCGGCCCAGGTCACCTGCGTCGGCGAGGGCGGCGGCAACCGTGATCGCGTCGGCCGGCTCACCACGGCCGTAGAGGTCCAGGACCGCGTCGAAGATGGTCGCGTGCACCGGTCGGTAGAAGTCGTTGGACTTGAGGATCTCGACGACGTCGGCGATGGCGTCCTTGGACAGCAGCATGCCGCCCAGTACGCACTGCTCGGCGGCGATGTCCTGCGGCGGTGTCTTGTCGAACTGCCCGTCGCGGGGGGCGGGACCGTCGGTCGACGGCATGGAGGACCTCGCCTCTCCACGCACGTCGTCGGTGACCGACACTGGCATCCCCCTCCGCCACCCCGGCTGTCCTAGCGAACCGCCGACGTACGACAGTTTTCCGACCGACCCGTGGATCGGCCCCGCCTGTCCGGGCCGGTCCGGCCAGCCGGCACGACCGGGGGAAGTCGGTACGACGTGGCGAGGTCAGGGCGCAACCATACGGAAGACGAGCTCAACGGCTCAACCACGTCGGTGGACGGACCTCGGGACAACCTGTGGACGGCTGGCTGCGGGGTGTGCGCAGCCCTGTGCACAGGCTGTGGAAACTGACTGGGGAAGATAACCTGTACCGGCTCTGACCTGCACAGACTCGGTCCCCACCTTGTGGAGGAAAGAAACAGGTCGAATTAGGGTCAGCGGGACGGCGTATCATCGGGCGACGGCAATCTTGTGTACGACTCCTCGCGATCGATCTACCAGAAAGGTCACGCTCCGGCCGTGGACCATCGGGACCGGGGGCGGGGTGAGCTCGCCCCACACGAGCGGCAAGACAGCGACGGCTGGGGCGACCCAGCGAGCCCTTGGCCGGGGGATCCGTACTCGCGTCCGGACGGCAGCCACCGCACCCCCAGCCGTCGGCGCGCCCGCCACCGTGGCGCACCGGATCCCGTCGACAGCTACACGCCGCCGTGGGCGCTGGAGTCCACCCCGCCTAGTCAGGCGGACGCCGCAGCCGGCGGCGGGGACGGCGGACGGCACCATCAGCCGGATCCGGCGGGCGAACGCGGCGCCGGGCGGCGACGCGCCGAGCCGGACGTCGGCTGGGAGGGCATGGACGAGTACTGGCGTGCCCCGCGCCGTACGAGCGACGAGCCGGTCGCCGACGGCGCCACGGACAACCGCTGGCGCGGTACCGGCGAAACCGTCGGTTGGCGACGGGCGCCCGACACCGGGGCCGACGATGCCGGGACCGGCGACGTCGGGGCCACCGGCAGGCACGGTAGGAATCGCGAGGACGCCGGACGGCACGCGGACGACACGACCGGCGGCTGGCCAAGGTCCGCCCCGGTCTCCGGTGCCGCCCCGATCTCCGGAGCCGGCGAGCGCGGCAGTTATCCCGGTGAGTCCCCCGAGCGACCCGGCCGCGGCCGGCGGCGCCGGGCCGACCCGGAGGTGGACGGATCCGTCGCGCCCACGTCGGGCTGGGGCGGCGGGGCATCCGCCGGCTCCTGGACCGAACGTGGCGGCCTGGACGATTCGGTACGGAGCGACGACGGTCCCCGACGGCACCGGACCGGTACCCCCGGTGCTGGTTGGCGGGACAGCCCCGAGACCGACACCCGGGGCAGTTGGCACGGCCGCACGGGTGAGCCCGACGGTGGTTGGCGGGACCACACGATGGAACTCGGCGCGGGGAGCCGGGGGCGGGTCGAGCCGGATCGGACGGACGGCCGCCCTGCGGTAGGCCGGCGGCGGGCCCGACCCGAGAGCTGGGACCGCGACGACCCGAGCCTGCCGGACCGTCCCGCCGCCAGCGGCACCTATCCGCGCGACCGGGCCGGTGAGGATGCGCCCACGGCCGCCCCGCGTCCGGGCACCGCCGCGTCGGCCGAACCACCTCCGGCGGATCCGGCCCCGGAAGACGGCATGACGAAGCCGACCGCCCGCTGGGTGCGGTCGGCGACCGAGGCCGATCCCCGGGCCGGCACCGACGTCCCGCCCCGGCGCTCCGAACGTCGAGCGGGCCGGGCCGACGGCGGCGCCCGCCCGTGGGAGCGGGAGCCGGACGCCGAGCCGGTACGCCGGGATCGGGACACCGGGCCGGTACGCCGGGGCCGGGACACCGGTGCCGCACGCCGGTCGGACGACGACCCCGGGGTAGCGGGTCGGCCGGGCGACGAGCGTGGCCTACCCCGGTGGCAGGGGCCGGCCGACAGCGGTGGTGGCTCGGGTCGGCACGCCAATCCCGCCCCGGATCGCCGCCGCCTCGACACCACCCGCCGGAGCCGGCACACCGACCCCGGTCCCTGGGACCAGTTCACCGACACCGGCATGCTGGAACCGGTGACCGACGCCGGACCGGTGAGCAGCCCCAGCGTCGGCCGACGACGCGACCGGAGCACCGACAGCAGCCGGTGGGACCAGCTCACCGACACCGGCATGCTGGAACCGGTGACCGACGCCGGACCGGTGAGCAGCCCCAGCGTCGGCCGACGACGCGACCGGAGCACCGAGACCAGCCGGTGGGACCGGTTCACCGACACGACCGAATGGCGAAACGGCGAGCTCGCCGGACTGGCCGGCGACGCCCAGGCCGAGGAGGCCGGGCGTACCGGAGTCGATCGAGACGACGCCTTCTGGTCCGGTACCAGACTGGCCGGCGACGACCCGCGCTGGATGGGCATCCCCGACTCGGCGCCCCGGTCCCCGGCCGTCGCCTATCCTCCGCCGGCCCGGCCCGCGGCGCCGGCACGGCGGCGGCAGGACGAAGCCACGACACCGACACGGCGGCGGTCCGAGCCGGTGAGTAGTCGGGCCCGCGCCGGTACGGCAACCTCCCCGCGTCGCGCCGGTGGGCCAGACCCGGTGTCGACCGGGCGACGTTCGGCCACTGGCCGCCGGCCGACGTCGAGCAGCGCTCGGCGTCAGGCCAGCCCGTTGAGTCGACGGCTCGAGGATGACCTGCTCGACCCTCGACCCAGCGGCCCACTGACCGCCGTCCTCTACACCGCCGCCTGGTATGGCGTAGCGGTGCTGGCCGTGTTCGTCTGGGTGCTGACGCTCGACGCCAGCGTTCCGGTGGACTGCGTGCCCGGCGCGGTGGGCGGGTGTGAGTCCGAGCGGGGGCAGGCGACGGCCGCGCTGCTGGACGGGGTGCCCCGGTTCGCCGCCGCGCTGGCCACCGGTCTCGTGGTCGCCGCCCTGATGCGCTGGTTGAACCGCACCTGGCGGGCCGTGACCGTGGGCCTCGCCGCCTCGGTCGTCGGCGGAGGTCTCTCCACGGTGCTGTTCAGCGTGATCAGCGGACGGCCCCTCGGCGGCTGAGTTGCCCCTCGGCGGCTGAGTTCGCCTCCGGCCATCGCCGGAACCCTCCGGCCATCGCCCCCAGACCCCTCGGGCCAACGCCCGGAACCCTCGGGTCACCGCCCGGCGGGGCCCCTGTTCGACTAAACCGGCACGCCCACCGTCCCAGCCAGCAGCCGGACCTCGCCCGGCCGGAACCGCGGATGGCGGCGGCCGGGCCGTCACCGGGCCGTGGAAACGGTTCAGGGGGTGCCGTCCGATCGGACGGCACCCCCTGAACGTGTCGTTACTTGCCCGGTACGACCTTCAGGTCGAATCGAGCGGTCACCTCGGGGTGCAGTTTGACCCGCACCTGGTGGCTACCGATCGCCTTGATGGCGCCCGGCAACTCCAGCCGACGCCGGTCGAGGGACGGCCCACCGGCCGCCTTGACCGCGTCCACCACGTCGCCGGGGGTCACCGAACCGAAGAGCCGCCCGCCGTTGCCGGCACGCGCGGTCAGGTTGACCTTGAGGCCCTCAAGCTGGGCCTTGACCTCGTTGGCGTGGCCGAGGTCCCGGATCTCCCGAGCCGCGCGGGCCCGCTGAATAACCGTGACCTGCTTTTCCGCGCCCTTGGTCCAGGCGATCGCGAAGCCCTGCGGCAGCAGGTAGTTACGGCCGTAGCCGTCCTTAACCTCGACGATGTCGCCCGGGGCACCGAGACCGGATACCTCCTGGGTAAGGATGATCTTCATATCGGCGCCTCCTCTCAGCGGGCCGTGGCCGTGTACGGCAGGAGCGCCATCTCGCGGGCGTTCTTGACCGCACGGGCGATCTGCCGCTGCTGCTGCGAGGTAACCCCGGTCACCCGCCGAGCGCGGATCTTGCCGCGGTCGGAGATGAACTTGCGCAGCAGCGCGGTGTCCTTGTAGTCGATGTAGGTGATCCCGTCCTTGTCGAGCGGGTTCACCTTCTTCTTTGGCTTGCGCAGTGCCGCAGCCTTCGCCATTGCTCTTGCTCCTGGTTTGCGATCTCGAGTGTTAGGCACCCGATATCAGAACGGGGGCTCGTCGTCGAAGTTTCCGCCGCCGCCCGAACCAGCAGGGCGCGAGGCAGAAGCAGCTGGTGCCGCCGTGGCCCACGGGTCGTCGAAGTTTCCTCCGCCGCCCTGGCCACCACCAGCACCGCCGCCACCACCGCCGCCGGAGGCGCCGAAGCCACCACCGCCGGAGCGCGACATCTTCTGCACCTTCGCCGTGGCGTACCGCAGCGACGGGCCGATCTCGTCGACCTCCAGCTCGATGACGGTGCGCTTCTCACCCTCGCGGGTCTCGTAGGACCGCTGCCGCAGCCGGCCCGACACGATCACGCGAGCGCCACGCTGCAACGACTCGGCTACGTGCTCGGCGGCCTGCCGCCAGACGGTGCACGCAAGGAACAGCGGCTCGCCGTCCTTCCACTCACCGGATGCCTTGTCCATGAACCGGGGCGTCGAGGCGACCCGGAACTTGGCAACCGCGGCACCAGACGGGGTGAAACGCAACTCGGGGTCGTCGGTCAGGTTGCCGATGACCGTGATGGTGGTATCTCCTGCCATGACCATCTCCTCGCGCACTCATCAGTCTCCGCCAGTGAAAGGCTGCCAGAGCAGTACGACAGGACTGATGAGGCTGATCCGGGCGTGCCGGGAAAACGCGTCAGCGCGTTTCCGGCCGGATGACCTTGGTGCGTAGCACGGACTCGTTGAGTCGCAGCTGCCGATCCAGCTCGGCCACCGCCGCAGGCGACGCCTGCAGATCGATGACGGCGTAGATCCCCTCGGCCTTCTTGTCGATCTCGAACGCGAGGCGCCTACGGCCCCACACGTCGAGCTTCTCCACCGAGCCACCCGCGGTCCGGATCACGTTCAGGTACGTGTCGAGCGACGGGGCGACGGTGCGCTCCTCGAGGCTTGGATCGAGGATGACCATGATTTCGTAATGACGCAAGACGTTCCTACCTCCTCTGGGCTAGCGGCCACGGTCCATCCGTGGCAGGAGGTCATGCGTTTGTTGCCGCACGTGTCGGGAGGGATCCCGGAGCGTCACGGACAACCTGAGCAGAATACCCGGTGTGCCGGTACCGGGCACCGCCGGTACCCCCGGTGGTCAGTGCCACCAGGGCGGCAGCAGGAACCCCTCCCGGTCGTGGTGACCCGGGAAGGGCTCTTCCGTGCAAAGCCGCGGGGCGCATCCCGTCCGCATTCTTTGGGTGGGACCTGGGGAGGAACGACCACACCGATGAGTTGGACGAGAGGCGCCCCGCGGAGCCTATTCTATTGTCATCTTACGCGACAACAGTCCGTGTTGCACGTTGAGCGAGAATAGCCCGAATTGCGCCTGCTGAGACGCCGACCACACAGACGGTCGCGATGAGCGCCAGCAGGCCGACCGGCCCGGCTGGCCGTACCGGATCGACCGGGCGGACCAGTTCGGCCGGAGCCCCGCCGAGTCGGTCGGGCGGTGGGTGAGCGCCGGGCATCGCGTTCAGCGGCGCATCGGTGCTCATGAGGCCGGCCGCATCGGGACCATGCGACGGCGACCCCACCTCGACCCGTACGGCCGACTCGGCGGGGAAGACACAGATCGGTCGCAGCGCCAGCGACACCGGACCGTGGTGGAAGAGCAGATCCGCCGACGATCCGGCGGGCAGTTCCCCACGCGCCACGCCGTCCAGCAGCAGCCGGGCACGCCGGCCCGTGTCGTTGACGACCCGCACCGTGCTCTCCGGCGGAACGGTGATGCTGGTCGCCTCCGACGAGGAGACGCAGCGCAGCGCACCCGGGCCCGAACTGCCGAACGTGACCACCCGATCGGTCTCCCGTACGCCCATGCCGGGCGGCGGGGCCGGTTCGGCCATCGCGACGCCAGACACCAGCGGTGGCGTACCCGCGACGAGCGCGGCGACCGCGACGGAGGCACGACGACGTCGGAGCGACAGGGTCACGTCTTTCCTTTCTCGGCAACACGACCCGACCCGGCCGGAGTGCCGGGCGCATGGATCTCACCTGGAGAAACGATCCACCGATCGATAGGTGACGCGGGTTACGCCCTGCTTTTGGCAGACCCTGGCGAGGGGTGGTGGGGCCTGCCCCTCCCCGCCAGGTCACCGGCGCGACGTAGGCTCGCCTTCATGCGTATCGGAGCCCATGTCGATGCCACGGATCCGTTGGACGAGGCGGCCCTCAGGAAGGCGGACGCGGTCCAGTTCTTCCTCGCCGATCCGCAGGGCTGGAAAGCCCCACAACCACGGGCGGACGCGGCACTGCTGCGCGGCTCCGAGGTGGACGTCTACATCCACGCGCCGTACGTCATCAACCTCGCCACCACCAACAACCGGATCCGGATCCCGAGCCGCAAGCTCCTGCTCGGCCACGCCGGTGCCGCCGCGGAGGTCGGCGCCAAGGGCCTGATCGTGCACGGCGGACACGTGAACGCCGGCGACGACCTCACGGTCGGGTTCGACAACTGGCGCAAGGCGTTCGCCCAGGTCGCGGAGTCCGGTGGACACGGCGTACCGGTGTTCATCGAGAACACCGCCGGTGGCGACAACGCCTGTGCCCGACGGTTCGACAACCTGGCCCGGCTCTGGGACGCCGTCGGCGAGTACGGCGTCGGTTTCTGCCTGGACACCTGCCACGCCCATGCCGGCGGGGAGGACCTGCTCGACATCGTCGACCGGGTCAAGGCCATCACCGGCCGGATCGACCTGATCCACGCCAACGGTTCGAAGGACTCCTTCGACTCCGGCCGGGACCGGCACGACAATCTCGCCAACGGCACGATCGACCCCGACCTGGTGGTCGAGGTGGTCCGCACTGCCGGTGCCCCGGTCATCGTCGAGACGCCGGGCGGGGTCGACGGCCAGGCCACCGACATCGCCTACCTGCGCGACCGCGTGGGCCGGTAGGGCGGGCCGATGTCGACGGACCAGTCCAACGTCGCCGACGGGACAACCGAGTCCACCGAGTTGCGCGGCACGGCCGGAGCCGGCACCGCCAGCGCCGGGACCTCGGCAGACAGCGCCACCACCTCCGGTATCGCCGAGACCCCGACCGAAGCCGGTACCGCCAAGGCCGCAGCCGCGCCCGGTACCACCGCCGAGGCATCGAACGCGGAGCCCGGCACGGACCCGGACGAGAAGCCCGGCACGGACCCCGACAGGAAGTCGGACCCGGACAAGAAGACGGAGCCGGGCGAGAAGACGGCGCCGGACGAGACCGAGCCAGGCGAGAAGGACGAGACCGAGCCAGGCGAGAAGGACGAGACCGAGCCAGGCGAGAAGGACGAGACCGAGCCAGGCGAGAAGGACGAGACCGAGCCAGGCGAGAAGGACGAGACCGAGCCAGGCGAGAAGGCCGAGACCGAGCCAGGCGAGAAGGCCGAGACCGAGCCAGGCGAGAAGGCCGAGACCGAGCCGGGCGAGAAGGCCGGGGCGGAAGCGGCGGAGAAGTCCGAGAAGGACGCCGGCACCCCGGCCGCCGAAACCGGGAAGAGCGCCGAGAAGGAGAAGTCGAGCAGCCCGGAGGAGAAGAAGCCGGAGGAGAAGAAGGACGGGAAGGCGGAGGAGAAGGACGGGACGAAGGCCGAGTCGGACAAGCCGGATAAGCCTGACGACCCGTTCACCGCGTTCGCGCCGGCCCCCGAGCTGGTACCGGGCCGGCTCCGACGGATCGGCCGTGGCATCGGCCGCCGACTCGTACACGAGTGGACCCTCGCCGGGCTCGGCGGACTGGCCCTGGCCGTCCTGATGACCTGGCCCACCCTGCGCTACCCGCGACACACCCTGCCGCAGGACTACTGGGATCCCACCCTGCAGGCGTGGCAGGTCGCCTGGTCCGGACACATCCTGCTGACCAAACCAGCGCAGCTCTGGCAGAGCAACAGCTTCTTCCCGGAAAACTGGACCTTCGCCTTCTCGGACACCCTGCTCGGCTACGCGCCGGCCGGCATGATCGGCCAGGGTCCGGAGGCGGCGATCCTCCGCTACAACATCCTGTTCGTACTCGCCCACGCGCTCGCGGTGGTCGGGGCGTACGCGCTCGTCCGGCAGCTCGGCTCGGGACGGATCGGCGCCGCGGTGGCGGGCGTCGGTTTCGCGTACGCGCCCTGGCTGCTGTCGCAGGCCGGTCACCTGCACGTCATCTCCAACGGAGGAATCCCGCTGGCCCTGGCGATGCTGGCCCGGGGACACGGCTGGTCGCTGCGGCACGGTTACCGGCCCGAGCGTCGACGTTCCGGCTGGGCCTTCGCGGGTTGGCTGGTCGCCGCCTGGCAGCTCAGCCTCGGTTTCGGCATCGGCCTCGTCTTCGCGTACGTCCTGGGGCTGATCGCAGCCGTGGTGTTGCTGAGCTGGCTGGTACGCCGGGTCATGCGCCGGCCACGGCAGCCGTTCGGGTTCCGGATGCTGCTGGCCGACTTCTGGGGTGGCGCGATCTTCGCCGCTACCGGTGCCCTGCTGGCGATCCCGTACTTCAAGGTTGCGCAGGAGCACCCGAACGCCCGGCGGACCGCCGAGGAACTGCACAACTACTCCCCGCCGCCGGGCGGGTTCCTGACCTCCCCGACCGAGTCCCTCGTCTGGGGTGACCTGCACGAGCGGGCCCGCGACGGGCTGCCCGGGCTTCCGGAAACCACCCTGCTGCCGGGGTACGTGCTCCTCGCGCTCGCCATCGCCGGCCTGTTCTTCTCGATCTGGACGGTACGGCAGCGACTGCTGCTGCTGGCCGCCCTGCTCGGCAGCGCGGTGCTGACGATGGGCAGCCGGTTCTTCGGCGGTACCTATACCTACCTGCCCCTCTTCGAGCACCTGCCCGGCTGGGACGGCCTGCGTACGCCCGGTCGGCTGATGATCTGGACCACCCTGGTGCTGGGCGTCCTCGCGGCCGGCTCGGTCGGCGCCTTCGCCGAACGGGCACGGCAGATCTCGGCCGTGGAGCGGGTACCACCCCGACCCGGCCCGTTCCTGCGCCTGGTCACCCTGCTACCGCTGCTGCTCGTACTGGTCGAGGGGCTCAACGTCACGCCGCACCCGATCGTGCCGCAGCAGCCGGCGGCGATGCGGGTGTCGAACGGGCCGATCCTGGTGCTGCCGTCCGACCAGAAGACCGACCAGCACGTCATGCTCTGGTCGACCAGCCGGTTCCAGGACATCGTGAACGGCGGAAGCGGCTTCACCCCGGGCCGGCTGGAGGAGGTCCGCAAGGTGACGGCCAACTTCCCGGACTCGGCCAGCATCGACTATCTGCGTGAGCTGGGTGTGCGGACCGTCGTGGTACTGAAGGACCGGGTGGCCGGCACTCCGTTGCAGACGACGATCGACCTACCGGTCGACACCCTCGGCATCAGCCGGGAGGACGTCGGGGAGACCGTGGTCTACCGGCTCTGACGGTGCACGCCGAGGCCGGTTCCGGAGGCGACGCCCGTACACCGGCGGGGTTCTCTCGAAGACGCTCCCCACCGATTCCGGTGGGGAGCGTCGCCGGTCTCCGGGGGTCGGCCCGGCGGTGTCGTCAGGCCGGGGCCGGTTCGCGTTCCGGTTCGGGGACGCGGCGCAGCCGGCGCAGCCATCCCGCATCCGGTGCGCCGTCGTAGTCGCCGCCGTCGGGGTCGTCCGGATACGTGGCCCGGACCGGGTCGTGCTCCGGGTGCAGGATGTCCCGGATGATCAGTCCGCAGAGCACGGCGACGGTGGTCAGCCGGAACGTGGCGGCGAGCACGAAGACGCCCTCCGGAAAGACCTGCTTGCCGGCGGCGCCGAGCAGTTCGCCGTAGAACGCGAGGAAGTAGCCGACCTCGGCAAGCTGCCACGCGAGGAAGGCTCCCCAACGCGGCCGGGCCAGCACCGCCAACGGCAGCAGCCAGAGCGTGAACTGCTGGGACCACACCTTGCTGAAGATCAGGAACGCCGCCACCATCAGGAAGACCAGGGCTGCCAGCCGAGGACGCCGGGGCGCGAACAGCGCCAACGCGCCGATGCCCAGGAAGGCCAGGGTGATCAGGGCGTACGACAGGGTGTTCAGCGTCGGTATGTGTTCGCTGAGCCACTGGAAGGGACCCTGGTCGCCGGGGCTGCCGCTGTTCCACTTGCCGTCGAGGTAGCGACCGATGTACCACAGCGTGCCCCAGTCGATGGCACGCTCACTGTTCAACTGGAAGAAGCGGCTCCAGCCGTCGTGGTAGAGGACCGCCACCGGCAGGTTCACCGCCACGATGGTCGTGATCGCCGAGCCGATCGTCACCACCATCGCCCGGACCCGTGCCGTACGCAGGGCGAAGAGGAACAGTGGCCAGAGTATGAACAGTGGCCAGAGCTTCGCGGAGGTGGCCAGGCCGAGCAGGATGCCGGCGGCCAGGGGTTGTCGTCTGGCCCAGGCGTACAGGCCGATGGCGGCGAGCCCGATCGCGAGCAGGTCCCAGTTCACGGTAGCGGTGACCAGTAACGCGGGGGAGAGCGCGAACATCGCGGCGTCCCAGGGCCGGCGCCGTCGTAGCGCGAGGATCATCGCAACGGTGGCCACCCCGAGGGCACCGAGCACCAGGGCGTTCAGGTTGTAGAACCACTCCGCCTGGTTGATCTCGGGCCGGTTCTCGCCGATGCTGTGCACCGGGAGGCCGAGCGCCCCCATGAAGAACCCGGTGACGACCGGGTACTCGACCGGGTGGTCCCGGTAGGGCACCTTGCCCTCGTTGAGGCCCTCGGCGTAGTAGAGCGCGAGCACGTCGGTGTAGCAGAACTTGGTGTACTGCGAGTTGTTCTGCCAGGCGCCGGTCTGGCAGGGCGATTTCTGTACCCAGTGCAGGGCCAGGGTCAGGCAGGTCAACGCCAGCACGATCCGGGCCGCGGTCCAGAACCGGCCGCTCCACTGGGTGCCCCGCCGGTCGACGCCGCTCGCGTGCTCTCCGATCGGGCCACCGATGGCCTCGGAGAGCCCGCGGACGAACCCGTCGGACCGGGACGGGTGGTCAGCCTTTTCAGGTTCGTCGATGCCAGCCGGCGACTGCGCGCTCATGGGTAAGCATCCTGCCGTATCGGAGCCGCCGCCACGAGCAGGAGGGGCGTACGGAACCGAGCCGGCGAGGCGGGATGGGCGGCCATCGACAGATTCATCCGAATCGATGTGGAGAAAGGCGGACGGCCCCGACCACCTCGGCAGGTGGTCGGGGCCGTCATCGTGATTGCCGGCGCGGTTCTTCGAACTCAGTCGCGCAGACCGGTCGTCGTGTTGGGCAGGACCGCGACCCCGCCGCCACCGCCGCCGCCACCGCGACCGTCGTCAGGATCGTCGCCATCGCCCGGATCGTCGCCGGGACCCGGAGGGTTACCAGGGTTCGGGTTGGTCGGGAAGAAGGGCGGGTTGGTGTTGTCGGGGTTCTGGTTCTGGTTCTGCGGCGGGCAGACCCCGTTCACCGGATTCGAGCACGGTGGTGGCGGCGGCGGTTTGACGCCGTTGCCCCGGTCAGGATCGCCGATGCCCTTGGAATCCGGTAGCGGCTTCTTGGGATCGCCCTTGAGTGCGTCGCTCATGTACTGCTGCCAGATCTCGCCCGGCAGGCTGGCGCCGCTGACAGGGTTATTGTCAGATTTGCGAATCTGAGGTTTCCTCGGATTGTCGCTGCCGACCCAGACCGCCGTGGCCAACTGCGGGGTGTAGCCGACCATCCAGGCGTGCGCGTTGTCCTTCGTGTTGCCGTACTGCCACGTGCCGGTCTTGCCGGCCGCGGCCCGGCCACCCTCCAGACTTCGACTGTTCGCGCCCGGGATCTTCTTCAGCACCGAGGTGACCTCGTCGGCGACCTCCGGCTTGATCCGCTGCGAAGACTTGAGCTGCTCGCTGCCGGCGCTGATCTTCTTCCACGCGCCGGTCTGCTTGTCCTGCTGCTCGATCGTCAGGATGAAGTGCGGCTTGTTGTACTTGCCCCGGTTGGCGAGGGTCGCCAGCCCGGTCGCGTGGTCGAGAACGGTGATCGGGTACTGCCCGTACGCGGCGACGTGGAAGAACGGCTCGGTGTCCTTGTCATCGATCTGCGTCTTGGCCAGGTTGATCGGCTTCGACGCACCCTTGGGAGGAGTGGTCCACATCGTGGTGATGCCGGCCTGCTTCGCCATGTTGACGATCTTGCCCGGGCCGATCTCCTCGCTGATGTGGTAGAAGGGCACGTTGTAGGACCTCACCGTCGATTGTTCGAGGGTGCAGTACTTGTGGCAGGTGGTCTTCTCCGCGCCGGCGTTGCCGATCTCGTCCTTGATGCCCTCGGCCTTGAACGGCTCGGAATTCCAGTGCGACTCGAGTGAGATGCCCGCGTCGATCGCGGCGGCCAGGGTGTAGACCTTGAACGACGAGCCCGGCGGGTGACCGCCGACCAGTTCGCCACCGAGGGTGTTCTTTCCGGCGTAGTCGATCCCGGTGCCGTCGTTGCCGCCGTAGTAGGCGAGCACCCGGCCGGTTGCCGGCTCGATCGAGACCAGCGCCGCCTGGAGGTTCTTCGGCTGGTCGTTCAGCGGGGATTCCTTCTTCTCCTGCTGAGCCGCCAACTCCGCCGCATTCTGCATCTTCATGTTGATGCTGGTCTTGATCTTGTAGCCATCCATGGCCAGCGTCGCCTGACAGGTCGGCTTCGTGCTGCCCGCCGGCACCGGGCCGTCGTGGCAGATCCCCTTCTCCGCCATCTCGGCCCGGACGTAGTTGACGACGTTGCCCTTGGGCGTCTTCACACCGCTGGACGCGCTGGCGTCTGTCCTATCCTTCACCGCCGGGTACTCGGTCGGTCGCTCGGCCTCGGTGATCCACTTCTCCTCGAGCATGCCGTTGATCACGTAGGTCCAGCGATCCTTGGCAAGCTCCGGGTTGTCCTCGGGATCGAAGCCCTTAACCCCGGTCTGGGGATCGTTGACCGGCTGCTTGATCACCCCGGCCAGCACCGCGGACTCGGCCACGGTCAGTTTGTCCGCGCCCTTGCCGAAGTACGTCCGCGCCGCCATCTCGATGCCGTACGCGCCCCGGCCGAAGTAGATGGTGTTCAGGTAGTGCTGCATGATCTCGGCTTTGGTGAACTCGTCGTTCAGCTTCGAGGCGAGGATCGCTTCCTTGACCTTGCGCTGGTAGCTGTCGTCGTTCAGGTTCTCGTAGGCGTTCCGGGCGTACTGCTGGGTGATCGTGGACGCACCCTGCTTCGTGCCGCCGGTGAAGTTGTTCCAGGCGGCACGGGCGATGCCGAGGTAGTCGACGCCCTTGTGCTTGTAGAACTTCCGGTCCTCGGCGGCGGCCACCGCCTTCTGCACGTAGTCCGGGATCTTGTCGAGCGACACGATCACCCGGGCCTCTTCGCCCAGCTTCACGATCTGGGACCGGTTGTCGTCCGCGAAGATGGTGGTCCCGACCGGCAGCGGAATCTCGTCCGGCAGCACCACGTTGGTGGAGTAGTAGGTCACTCCGACCACGCCGCCGCCGGTCAGCATGATCAGCACGGCGAAGGCGGCGATGACCAGGTTCATCCGCTTGCGCTTCTTGGCCCGCTTCAGCGCCGCAGCGTCCGGCTCACCACCCCTGCGGCCACGACGGCCACCGGAACCCCCCGCGCCGCCGGGCCCGTCCGGATCGTCGGGTCCACCGGGACCCGCCGGAGAGACCGGAACGACCGCCCGGCCGACCCGGGCCCGACCGGCGGTGCCGTTCGCCCCCGCACCACTCACGGACGCGGCTCCGACACTCGCCCGTCCCGCGGACGCTCGGCCGGCCGCGGGGGCGTCGCCGTATCCGCCACCCGAGCCGGGTGCGCCGGGGACCGCCGCGCTGCCGACTCCGGCCCGGCCGACCCGGGCCCGACCCGGCGAGGCCGAACCGACGGACGCCGAACCGACGGACGCCGAACCGGAGGCCGGTGAGACCGGTGCGGCCCAGCCGCCGCCGGCCGGAGGCCGACCCGGTGGCGCGGCCCGGCCGGACGGGGCCCGCCCGCTGACGCTCGCCCGGGCCGACGCACCGTCGGCCCGGCCGTTCGCGGGCCAGCCGCCGCGATCGCCCTCCGCCGAGCGCCGATCGGCGTCGGCCTGGTCGTCGCGGGACGTGCGGCGGTATGGATCGTCCGCTGGTCCGTGGTCGCCGTTCGCGCCCGGGAACTGCGCCCGACCGCGCGCGGAACTAGGATCGCCGTACGAGTTCATTCGTCACACCCTGCCGGTCGCGGTGATGGGCGTTCGCGCCACCACCGGGTTGCCGTGAGCTGGAACACGCCGCATCCAGAGTCGGACGCGCCGAGCTACAGATGCCGCAACATGGGAAATAACCGGACTTATCCGGTTTGCTGAGTGATACTCGCCCCGCCAATGTCGGAAGATCCCCGAATCGGGAAGACGAGTCACGATCACCGCCGCGCCTCGCGCCTTCGTCTGACCGCGGTGCCGTTCGCGGTCGCCGTCGCGGCCACCGCCGCTCCGCCGGACGACACGCCCGCACCATTGGCGGCATCGTCGCCGGACACGCCATCCCGGCCGAGCAGGTACTGCTCGACGAGATGGTTCCAGTCGCAAGCGCGGCACACCTCCACCACGTACACCTGGAACTCACGCAGGGTCATCGCCAGCACCGACAACTCCGCCTGGGTGCGGGCCTGTCCGGCCGACTGCTTGAGTTCATCGCCGTAAATGTAGTGGACGTGGGTCAGATTTTCCCGCCGGCAGACCGGACAGAGTGCCTCGGTCGGCTCGCCGTGGAAGCGGGCGGCGTTCTTCAGGTAGGGCGAGGCGTCGCAGACCTCATAGGTGCCGACCCGACCCGAATGCACCTCACGCAGCACCGCTCGCTTCTGAAGCGAGTAGTCGACGACCTGGCGCTGCGAACGCATGCGCAAGAGAGTACGCGGTCCGGCCGGACGAGGCGACCACCGTCACTGAGCGTAGTGGAATCTGTGCTCAGCGGGGGTTTGCCACGCCGAGCCGGAGGGTCTACGGTGCGATGTATCGGCCCGATACATCGAGTCGGTCACGGGCTCCTGACAGGGAGGCCACGCCGGTCCTGACGGAGACGCGGAGAGGGGTGCTCATGTTCGAGCTCGCCATCCTCGGCCTTCTTCAGGAGTCCCCGATGCACGGCTACGAGCTCCGCAAGGAACTCACGGCCAAGCTCGGGGCGATCCGGGCGGCGATCAGTTACGGCTCGCTCTATCCGACCCTGCGTCGGCTACAGGCGGCCGGCTGGATCACCGAGGCGGCCGAGACCCCGGCCACCGCCGAGGAGATCCCGGCCCTGACCAGCCGTCGCGGCCGAGTCGTCTACAAAATCACCGCCGAGGGCAAGGAACGATTCGCCGAGCTGATCGCCCAGACCGGTCCGGAGACCTACGAGGACGCCGGGTTCGGTGTCCACTTCGCGTTCTTCTCCCGTACCGACCGGGCCACCCGGCTCCGGATCCTGGAGGGCCGCCGGCGCAAGGTCGAGGAGCGTCGCGAGGGTCTGCGCGACGTGTTGAGCCGGGCAGCCGTTCGCCTCGACGCCTACACGCTCGAACTTCAACGCCATGGCCTGGACGCCTGCGAGCGCGAAGTCCGCTGGCTGGAGGAGCTCATCGCCAACGAGCGCTCCGGCCGGACCCCGGCGGGGTCCACCCCGGGCACCGTCCCGGACACCCCGGGCACCGCCCAGGGGCAGTCAGAAGAACACATTCCGCCTCCGCCTGGGCAAGTCCAGGAATGAGACCGGAGCGGCCGTGATGAACACAAAGGAGGCAAACGCGATGGGCTCCGTCCGCGTCGCCATCGTCGGTGTGGGTAACTGCGCCTCGTCCCTGATCCAGGGCGTCGAGTACTACCGCAATGCCGACCCCAACGACCGCGTCCCGGGTCTCATGCACGTCACCTTCGGCGATTACCACGTCTCCGACGTGGAGTTCGTCGCGGCGTTCGACGTCGACGCCAAAAAGGTGGGCATGGACCTCGCAGAGGCGATCGTCGCCAGCGAGAACAACACCATCAAGCTGTGCGACGTGGCGCCGACCGGCGTACTCGTGCAGCGCGGTCCGACCATGGACGGGTTGGGTCAGTACTACCGGGAGATCGTCGAGGAATCCGACCGCCAGCCGGCCGACGTCGTCGCGGCGCTGCGCGAGGCTCGGGTCGACGTGGTCGTCTGCTACCTCCCGGTCGGTTCCGAGCAGGCCGCCAAGTTCTACGCCACCGCGGCGATCGAGGCCGGTTGCGGCTTTGTGAACGCGCTGCCGGTCTTCATCGCCTCCGACCCGGAGTGGGCGCAGAAGTTCACCGACGCGGGGCTGCCGATCGTCGGCGACGACATCAAGAGCCAGGTCGGCGCGACCATCGTGCACCGGGCGCTGGCCAAGCTCTTCGAGGACCGCGGTGTCGAGCTGCTGCGCACGTACCAGCTCAACTTCGGCGGCAACATGGACTTCATGAACATGTTGGAGCGCACCCGACTGGTCTCGAAGAAGATCTCGAAGACCCAGTCGGTCACCTCCCAGATCCCGCACGAGATGACCAAGGGCGACGTGCACATCGGGCCGTCGGACCACGTGCCGTGGTTGGACGACCGCAAGTGGGCGTACATCCGGCTGGAGGGTCGCTCGTTCGGCGACACCCCGCTCAACGCCGAGCTGAAGCTCGAGGTCTGGGACTCGCCCAACTCGGCCGGCGTCATCATCGACGCGCTCCGGGCCGCGAAGATCGCCCTCGACCGGGGCATCGGTGGCCCGATCCTCTCCGCGTCGAGTTACTTCATGAAGTCTCCGCCCCAGCAGTACGCCGACCACGACGCCCACCAGGCCGTCGAGGACTTCATCGCCGGCACGATCGAGCGCTGAGTGTGACGTACGACAGGAGCGGGGTCGGACCGAACATGGTCCGGCCCCGCTCCTTATTCTCTCCTGTTGCCGTACCCGGCTCCTGAGGACGTACGGGTCGACACGGGTACCGCGGTCCACGGATCGAGCGGTCGAGGATCAGGCCCAGGCGCGCTGGAACGCGACTCCGGCCTCCAGTTCGAGCAGGTGGCGCTTGCGCGGCAGGCCGCCACCGAACCCGACCAGCTTGCCGCCGGCCCCGATGATCCGGTGGCAGGGCACGATCACCGGGATGGAATTCCGGTTGCAGGCCACCCCGACCGCGCGGGCCGCCCCGGGGTCGCCGACCGTCGCCGCCACCTCGCCGTAGGTTCGGGTCTCGCCGTACGGGATCTTCGACATCTCGGCCCAGACGGCGCGCTCGAACTCCGACCCCCGGCGTACGTGCAGCGGCACCGTGAACTGGGTCAGTTCCCCGGCGAAGTACGCCCGCAGCTCGGCCACGGCCGGCGCCAGCCCCGGGTCGGGTGCCTCGGCAACCCCCTCGACCGGCCCGAAGCGCACGCCGCAGATGCCGACGTCGTCGATTCCGACGGACAGCTCACCGATCGGGGTGTCGAGCACGGTCCAGCGCATCCGCCCATTGTTCACCCGGCCGCTGCGGTCGGTCCCGGACGAACCGACTGGCAAAGGATTGCCGGCACCTGCTAACTTCTGTTGGCATGTGCAGGGTTTCGTTATGAGCAGGCCCGGCCCGACCGGCGACGAGCTGGTCCGGGTGCTGGCCACGCTGGCCAACCCACACCGGTTCCGGGTCGTCGCGGCACTGGTCCGGGAACGCAACTACGTCAGCCGGCTCGCCCGCCAGTTGGGGATCAGCCGGGCACTGCTCCAGGTCCATCTACGGAAGCTGGAGGCGGCCGGCCTGGTGTCGGCGCAACTAGAGGTGTCAGAGGACGGGAAGGCAATGAAGTTCTACGAGGTCAACCAGTTCGACTTCCGGCTGACGCCGGACGCCGTCGAGGCGGCGGCGCAGACGCTGAGCCTCCCGGACCCGGGCGACCAGGACGTCGAGAAGGGATCACGGTCATGAGCGAGCACGACTGGACCGAAGTTGTCGGAGCCTTTGGGGTCTTCGTCCTGCTCACCACGGTGGTCACGACGATCATCGTGCAGCTGGCCCGGACCTTGCGGGCCAGGGCGATCCTCGCCCGCGAGGACAAGTACAAGACGCTCGCCGAGACGGCGGTGCGGACCCAGGAGGGCACCGAGCGCCAACTGGCCGAGCTTGGCAGCCGCCTCGCGGCGATGGAAACCAGGATGACGTCCCTGGAGCGGGTGCTCAAGGACGTCGAATAGCCGACCGCGCGGACCCGGGCGAACCACGGACCGAGCGACCACGGATCGCGCAGACCCGGGGCAAACCTCCGACCGCACGAACCGCAAACCGGGCAGAACCGGACCCTGGGCCGCCGAGCGCCAACTCGGCGGCCCAGGAAGAAGCAGCACCACCTCGCCCATGGGCGAGTCCTCGACGCGACGCTCCTCCATCGAAAGGACAGCACTCCATGCTATGGAAAGGCAACTCGACCTGGCGTCGAGTCACCACCTGGGGTACGGCCATCGCCGGCGCCACCGCGCTGCTCGGGGCCGGCGCCACCGGGCCGAGCGGGGCGGCGCCGCAGCGCACGGCGCCGACGATCATCTGGAGTTCGTGCGCCGAGGACGCCACGGCGCAGTGCGGCACCCTGTCGGTGCCGGTCGACTGGAACCACCCGACCGGACCGAGATTCGAACTGGCGCTGGCCCGGCGTACCGCCACCGAACCCGCCGCCCGGGTGGGCACGCTCGTGTTCGGTCCCGGCGGCCCCGGGGACTCCGGGGTGGAGCGGGTGGTGGAGGGCATCAGCCGATTCAGCGCCGACCTCCGGCGCCGGTTCGACATCGTCAGTTTCGACCCGCGGGGCGTGGGGCAGAGCAGCCCGGTGCGGTGCTCGACGGACCTGCTCAACCAGCGGCCCGCACCGGTGTTGACCAGCCAGGCCGACTTCGACGCCACGGTGGCGTACAACCGGCGGCTGTGGGCGGACTGCCGGAAGCAGACCGGACCGGTCTTCGACCACGCCGACACGCCCAGCATGGCCCGGGACCTGGACGCGATCCGGGCCGCGCTCGGCGAGGCGACGCTGACGTACCACGGCAGTTCGTACGGCACCCTGCTCGGTCAGGAGTACGCCGAGCAGTTCCCGCACCGGGTCCGGGCGATGGTGCTGGAGAGCGTCATGGACCACAGCCTGGACACCCGGGCCTTCCTGAACACCCAGACCGCCGCCGCCCAGGACTCGTTCGACGCGTTCGTGGCGTGGTGCGACCGTACCGAGAGTTGCGCCCTGCACGGGCAGGACGTCAGGGCGGTCTGGGCCGACCTGCTCGACCGGGCCGGTCGTGGGGAGGTGCCGGACCCGGAGAACCCGTCGGCGACGCTGAGCCCGTACGCCCTCAGCGGTTTCCTCGCACCACGGGCGTTCTACGAGCCCGACTACGCGACGTTCGCCCAGACGATCAGCGCGCTGAGCACGCGGACTCCCGGCAAGGCGGCCCCGGCGAAGGCCGGCGCGACCGAGGAGGCGGCGCCGACCAGCTCGAACTACCTGGCGATCTTCTGCCAGGACTGGAGTCTGCCGGTCCGGGACTACCGGGAGTACGCCGCCCGGATCCGCCAGATGGCCCGGATCGGCACCGACCTGCCGTACCCGCAGGCGCTGGCGGTGCTGGAGTCCTGCCTCGGTACGCCACCGGTCGACAGCCCGCAGCACCGGTTGCGGGTAGGCACCGACCGGCCGCTCCTGCTGATCAACGCGCTGCACGATCCCGCCGCCGGCCACAACTGGGCCAGCAACGTGGCTCGGCAGCTCGGTGAGGATGGTGTGCTGCTCACCTACGAGGGCGCGGGGCACGGCAGCTACAACGCCGGTCCGTGCATGACCGGAGCCGTCGACCGGTACCTGATCTCGCTGACCCCGCCGGCCCGGGGCTCCCGTTGCCCGGCCGTCGACCCGGCACCGGCCGACGCCGGGTAGTCAACGGACGCCGAAGCTGGTCGGGGCCTGAGCGCCCCGGCCAGCTTCTGGCGTTTCCGGGCGGCGCATCGACCCGCTCGGCCCGGCGCCGCCCGAACACGATGTTGGCCAGGACCTTCCGCAGTCCGGCACCACCTCACGTTAGCCAGCTCACATCCTGACCGATCGGCCAGCTTCTGACCGATCGGTCAGGCATGCTGGGTGGCCGGAGGTGATGGGGCGATGGCGCGCAGCAAGACCCGGGACGAGATCCTGGCAGCGGCTGCCCGGCAGTTCGCCCGGGTGGGCTTCAAGGGCACGTCCCTGCACGACATCGCGGTCGAGGTGGGCTGTTCCAAGGCCACCCTGCTCTACCACTTCGACAGCAAGGAAGCGATCCTCCTGGCGCTGGTCGCCCCCGCCGCGCGGGACCTGGTCGACCTCGACGGCCGGATCGCCGGGCTCGACGCCGCCGCCGCCCAGGAAGCCGCGATCGAGGGCTTCGTCGACCTGGTCCTCGCGTACCGCCGGGAGATCGCGCTGATCTACGACGACCTTCCGCACCTGCTCGAACAGCCGGCGTTCGCGAGCCTGCAACCCGTCACCGCCCGGTTGATCGACACCTTCGCCGGGCGGTCGACGGACCCGGCGGCCCGGATCGCCGCCGAGGTGATGCTCGGCGGAATCGCCGCGATCGCCATCGACCACACCGAGGACAACGCCGCCGACCTCCGGCCGGCCCTGGTCCGGGTGGCCCGACGCGCCCTCCTGCCCGACTGAGCAGACCCGCACCTGAACAACCCCCGCACCTGCACGACCCGCACCTGAACAACCCCCGCACCTGCACGACCCTGCACCCGAACAACCCGGAAACGAACGCCCCACCCCTCGACCGAAGGAAGCGACATGGCGACCCTCCTCTACCGACTAGGCCGGGCCTCGTTCCGGCGCCGCCGGCTCGTGGTGGTCATCTGGCTCGTCCTGCTGGCCGCACTCGGCGGGGCGGCGGTGGCCTTCATGGGCCCGTCGTCGTCGAACTTCTCCATCCCCGGCACCGAATCGCAGCGCGCGATCGACGCGCTGGCCCGGGAGTTCCCCGAGGCTAGCGGCGCGACCGGCACCATCGTGGTGGCCGCCCCCGAGGGCCAGCAGCTCATCGCGCCGGACCGGCAGCCGGTCGTCGCCGACCTGGTACGGGAGGCGTCGGCGCTGCCCGGGGCGATCGGCGCACTGGACCCGTTCGCCACCGGCGCGGTGTCCCCGGACCGTCGGTACGCGCTGATCCAGGTCCAGTTCGCCGCGCAGGCTGACGACATCACCGAGGCGCAGCGGCACGCGTACGAGAACAGTGGCTCGGCCGCGACGGCCGCCGGCCTACAGGTGGAGCACGGCGGCGAGGTGATGTCCGGCGTACCCGAGTTCGGCGGCACCGAGGCGATCGGCGTGGTCATCGCCCTGGTCGTGCTGATCGTGACGTTGGGTTCACTGGTCGCCGCCGGAATGACGATGCTCAACGCGCTGATCGGAGTCGGCGCCGGCATGGCCGGGCTGTACGCGCTGAGCAGCACCGTCGAGCTGACCAGCACCGCACCGGTACTCGCGCTGATGCTCGGACTGGCGGTCGGGATCGACTACTCGCTCTTCATCACCTCGCGCCACCGGCAGAACCTGTTGGAGGGGCTGGCACCCGAGGAGGCGGCCGGCCGGGCGATCGGTACCGCCGGTTCCGCCGTCCTGTTCGCCGGGGTCACCGTCGTCATCGCGCTGGCCGGACTGGCCGTGGTCGACATCCCGTTCCTGACCGCCATGGGTCTGGCCGCCGCCGGCACCGTCGCGGTCGCCGTACTCGTGGCGTTGACGTTGCTTCCCGCGCTGCTCGGCTTCGCCGGCCGGCGCATCCTGCCGCGTCGGCTCCGCAACGCCGAGAACGGCGCCGCACAGGCCGGTACCGACGCGGTCCGGTCCGAGGGCTTCGGATTCCGCTGGGCGCGGATGGTCATCCGGCTGCGCGTACCGGTGATCCTGGTTGCCGTGCTCGGCCTGGGCGCGCTGGCGCTCCCGGCCGCCGACATGCGGGTCGCGCTCCCCGACCCCGGCGCCGGCCCGGCGGGTACGCCCGCCCGTGAGGCCGCCGACCTGATCACCGCCGGGTTCGGGCCCGGGTTCAACAACCGCCTGGTGCTGGTGGTGTCGGGCGATTCGGCGGAGCGCACCACCAACGCCGCCCAGCAGGTCACCGCGGCGGTGCAGGGTACGGAGAACCTGCTCGCGCTCAGCCCGCCGAACCCGAGCCGCGACCAGCGGACCGCCCTGCTGGCCGTCATTCCGACCACCGGGCCGACGGACCCGGCGACGGAGACCCTGGTGCACGACCTCCGGGCGAAGGTCGCCGGCATCGACGGCACGGACGGCGTCGAGGTGGCGCTCACCGGCCAGACGGCGGTCGGGATCGACGTGTCGGAGAAGCTCGCCGACGCGATGCCCTGGTACCTGCTGCTCGTGGTGGGCCTGTCGGTACTGCTGCTGATGCTGGTCTTCCGGTCCGTGCTGGTGCCGCTGAAGGCGGCGCTCGGCTTCCTGCTCACCGTCGGCGCCACCTTCGGGCTCACCGTGCTGGTCTTCCAGCAGGGCCACCTGAGCGGCCTGGTCGGGTTGGACACGGCCGGTCCGCTGGTCAGCTTCCTGCCGATCCTGCTGATCGGCATCCTGTTCGGGCTGGCGATGGACTACGAGGTGTTCCTGGTCTCCCGGATGCGGGAGGACTTCGTGCACGGCGACACCCCGACCCAGGCCACCATCAACGGCATGGGACACGGTGCCCGGGTGGTGACCGCCGCCGCGCTCATCATGACCTCGGTTTTCGCCGGCTTCGTCCTGCTCGACGATCCGGTGATCAAGTCGATGGGCTTCGCCCTGGCCATCGGGGTGGCGATCGACGCGTTCGTGGTCCGGATGACGATCGTGCCGGCGGTCATCTCGCTGCTCGGCCGCAGTGCGTGGTGGCTGCCTGGCTGGCTGTCGAAGATCCTGCCCAATGTCGACATCGAGGGCGAGCGGCTGCGCCGGCATCTGGCCGAGGAGCCGGAGCCGGAGCGGGTACCCGCCGGAGTCTGAGCAGCCCCATCCGGACGCGCCCGACCATCGTGGTCGGGCGCGTCCGGCGTTTGTCGGGTGATGCCGGCCACCCGGACCCGGTAATTTGCTGGCCGGAACCGGGCCCGGAGGTCAGGATCGCGGCATGGCATCGACTTCCGCGGACGGCCGTGCCGGCATCGACACCGCCCTGGTACGCCGGCTGCTCGCCGCGCAGTTCCCACAGTGGAGCGCCCTGCCGGTGACGCCGGTGGAGGTCGACGGTTGGGACAACCGGACGTACCGGCTGGGCGAGAAGATGACCGTACGGCTGCCCACCGCCGCCGGCTACGTCCCCGCGATAGCCAAGGAGAACGAGTGGCTGCCCCGACTCGCGCCGGCGCTGCCGGTCGCGGTGCCGCCGGTCCTGGCCATGGGCGCGCCGGACGCCGGGTACCCCTTCCCGTGGTCGGTGCGCGGCTGGTTGCCCGGCCAGCGGGCTGATCGGGGGCGCATCGACGACATGCCTGGGTTCGCGGTCTCGGTGGCCGGGTTTCTCCGTGCCCTCCAACGCTGCGACACCGCCGGTGGCCCGCCGGCCGGCGAGCACAGTTTCTACCGGGGAGCCTCGCCCGCCCACTACGACCAGGAGACTCGACGCTGCCTTGCCGCGCTGGCCGGCCGGGTCGACACCGCCCGCGCCGCCGCCGTCTGGGACGCCGCCCTGGCCGCCGAGTGGCGGGGCGAGGCCGTGTGGTTCCACGGCGACGTCGCCTCGGGGAACCTTCTGGTCCGGGACGGCGAGCTGGCGGCGGTCATCGATTTCGGCACCTCGGGCGTCGGGGATCCGGCGTGCGATCTCGTGATCGCGTGGACGATGTTCTCCGGCGACAGCCGGGACGCCTTCCGACGGGCGGTCGGCCAGGACGAGGGCACCTGGGCCCGAGCCCGAGGCTGGGCCGTGTGGAAGGAACTCCTGGTCCTGTCCGGCCGCATCGACACCGATCCGGAGCAGGCCGCCGTCAACCAGCGCGTGATCGGCGAGATCCTCGCCGACCACGACCGCTTCGGCCAGGCCACCGTTACGGCCTAGCCGAAGCGTCCCGCTCCCGGCGGCCCGGTCAGGCCGCCCGAACCGATCAACCGTGGGTTCGACCCATCCGGTACGTCGCGTCGGGGTCGACCTGGCCGGCGGGGCCGACCGGGTACGGATTGGCGTCCACCCGGTACGGGTCGGCGTCCACCTGAACCGGCAACTCCGGCCGGCGATCGCGGTACGACGCGAGCAGCGTGAGCGCGACGATGACCTGCACCGCCACGATGAATGCCAGCGTCATGGGCGACTTGACGCCCAACAGCGCGATCGTCGTGTTGACGCCGAAGTGGACCGCGATCGCCGCCAGCACCCCGGCCCGCTCGTAGGCGTACCCGATGAGCAGTGCCATCGGGATGACGTTGACCGAGAACAGCAGCCCGTTCCAGCTGATCAGACCGAACTCGGCGTGAATCGTTCCGGGGATGAAGAACAGCGGCAGGTGCCACACCGCCCAGGCGGCACCCATCAGCAGGCCGACCTGGAGGCGGCTCATCGACGCCCGCAGTCGTGGGTACGCCGTGCCACGCCAACCGGGCTCCTCGGCCAGCGGACCACCGATCAGCATGCTGATGAAGAACGGCACAGGTCCGCCGACAGTCGCGATCAGACTCTGCCCCGACGTGAGACTCAGCTCCGGACCACCCAGGAGGTACGCGAGCAGCGCGCCCGCCAGCACGGTCGCCGACGCCATCGCCAGCAGGGGCAGTACCCAGAACAGTCGCATGCCCAGCCGGAGTCTCACCGTACGGGCAGGTACGGGTTGGCGGAGCCGGGCGCGGCGTGCCCGGACCACGATCGCTCCGATCGTCGGGCCGAAGCCACCGAGCAGGAAGAAGATGGCGGTGGGGAAACTCGTCGTCGATCCGCCGAGTGCGATCGCGGTGAACCAGAAGACTCCGGTCCACGCGAACGTGACAGCGAAGAAGAGGGCAAGACCACTTTGCCGGCTGGCGGGGGTTGCGATAGTCACGCCTTTTCCCTTTCCGGGGGTGTCGCACGAAGGGACCACGATCGCCTCGTGCGGGAAGCGAGCGGAACTGCACAAAAGGGGTCGGACCAGGGGCTCTGACTAGGGGGTTGCCCGTTCCGTCCGGGGAGTTCCGTCCGCGTGCGCGGCGCGAATCTCCTGAGGCCTGTCCTGGAGTCGCTGGGCGAGCCAGCCGGCCACCTGCGCGAGCAGGTCGGCGTCGACCGGCTGGCGCAGCAGCCGGGGATAGGAGCGCACCGACGGACGGCCGGGGTCCCGGCGCAACACGTGGGTGAGGTCGGGGATCCGGTGGACCTCGACGGCGCCGGGCACCAGCCTGCTGATCTCGTCCAGGTCCGCGGGATCGACCTGGATGTCCTTGTCGCCGGTGATCGCCAGGACGGGGACCTGGATTTTCGCCAGTTCCGGGCGCGGGTCGTGGTGGAGCATCTCCCGCATCCAGCGGGCGTTCATCCGCATCCCGGCAACCCGTACGACGTCCGTGCTGCTCCTCTTGATCCGAGCCAGTTGCCGGGCGGCCAGGGTACGCAGGAGTGGCAGCAGCGGCCGTACCGGCGCAGGAAGATCACGGGCGATCATCCGGGCCTGCCAGCGCAGGGCGTCCTCGCCCAGCCGGGCGAACCCGGCCAGCAGCACCACCGCGCCGATCCCCGGGTGCGTGCCGAGGGAGATGGCGTGCAGGGCACCCTCGCTGTGCCCGACGACGCCGATGGCGTCGGCCCGGATCTCGGGTCGCCCGGCCAGGGCGCGTAGCGCGGCGGCGGCATCGTGCCGGTTCTCGGCGAATCCGGTCGCGAGCCAGTCGCCGGCCGTGGCGCCCACGCCGCGCCGGTCATAGCGCAGCGTGGCGATTCCCACCCTCGCCAGCGCGGCGGCCAGCGGCGGTCCGAGTTCCATCCGGAGCCGAGGGCCGGTGTTGGCGTCGCGGTCCAGCCGCCCCGACGCGTGCAACAGCAGGACCGCCGGGTGCGGCCCGGGGCCCGCGGGCAGGGTCAACGTGCCGACCAGGGGCAGTCGGTCATCCGCGATGACCGACATGTCGACATCCTGCATGTCCCACCTTCCATTATTCTCGATACTGCGAACATTCCCGTCTGTGGGAACATTATCGTATGTGGGAACATGGGGTCATGGCAACCGCAGACCTTTTCCTCCACCCCGTACGGATGCGCATCCTGCAAGCGCTGTTCGACGCCGACCCGCTGACCACCGCACAGCTGCGCGATCGCCTGCCCGACATCCCGGCCGCGACGATGTACCGGCAGATCGCCGTCCTGGCCGACGCGGGCGTACTGGAGGTGGTGGACGAGAAACGGGTACGCGGCACGGTGGAACGCAGCTACCGGGTACGCGACGAGCACGCGGTGATCGACCCCGCCGCACGATCGGCGATGACCCGGGAGGACCACCAGCGGGCGTTCACCACCTTCTCGGCATCGCTGATGGGTGACTTCCACCGCTACCTCGCCCATGAGGACGCCGATCCGACCTACGACGGGGTGGCCTACCGACAGGCCGCGGTATGGCTGACCAGGGAGGAGTTCGCCGCGATGGTCGAGGAGATCGAGCACGCGGTCGTCTCACGGATCGGCGGCACCCGGGACGGCGACCGGATACGTCACGTCGTCAGCCTCGTCGTCGTACCGGACAACCCCGCGCCGAAGCCGGCGCCCGGCGCCAGCTGAGCGTGCCCGCCAGGTGCACGAGGTGTTAGGAAGGGGCCCTTCTTCTACAGAAAACGATAAGAAGGGGCCCTTCCTTCACGGGGTGAACGACAGCGCGCACTCGGTGTGATGCGCCGCGATCTGCAGCATGAAGGCCCGGTCGGAGAAGTCGCCGTCGAGCAGCCGCAGCGGTCCCGCGACCAACGACAGGTGCCGGGCGAGTCGGTAGAAGCGCAGTCGCCGCTCGTCGAGTTCGTCGGCGGGCCGCAGCAGGCGGTAGTGCTCGCCGAAGCGCATCCACAGGAAGACGTGCTCCCACTCGACGTCGAAGAACATCAGCCCCTCGATGTCGATCAGCACCGGAGCACCGTCGCCGTCCACCAGCACGTGATCCGGCCCGAGCTCGCCGTGGATCAGCCCGTACGTCGTCCGGGGTGCGATCACGTCGGCCAACTGGTGGAGCAGTTCGGTCAGCCGTACCCGGTCCCGGGCGATCCGCTCGTCCCGGCCGGCGGCCTCGGCGAGGTCGGCGAGCGCCCCGTCCAGCACCAACCGCACCGACGACCGGTGCTCGGGCGCCGAATCGACCGCCCTGGCGACGGCCGCGACCTTGCCTATCCGCGACGTCCGGTGCTGACGCATCGCCGTCAGGGCCTCGCCGAGCCGGGCGACGGTGCCGGCCATCGCCGCCGGGTCGGCCGCGAGTCGCCGCTCCAGGTTCGCGCCCCGAACGTCCTCGACCAACGCCACGTCCGCCGGATACAGGTTCCGGCTCCGATCGAGGAACAGGACCGTCGGCGTACGGACTCCGATCGCGGACAACGTGTCGCTCGCCGCCTCGAACAACTCGCTGCCGGAGGCGTCCGAGAACGGGTCGTCGAGCGGGTCGCCGTCGGTCTCGCGTCCCGCCGGCCAGAAGTTCTCCTCGGCGCTCCAGACGTAGACGACCACTGTGGACCGATCGTCCAGGGTCAGTCGGTAGACGCCCTTCTTCGTACCGCCGCGCAGCCGGTCCACCGCGTCGATCCGGCGTACGGGTCCGAGGCCGGCCCGGACCACCCCGGCCAGCCGCTCCCGGTCGGCGAACTCCCGCCGCATCTCGCACCTCCCACTGACGCCGCCGGACAGTATGGCGGCCACGAGACGGATGGGTGCGGCGGGTTGGCCACCCGGGTCCGACCAGCACCTTCCCGAACCGGTACGGCTACCGTTGCGGCGGCGACCGGACCCGACGAAGTCTCCGATCGAGATGCCCGCCGACCGAGGCAAACTTTCCCCGGTCCTCGACGTCTGAGGAAGGGGAGGTGCGTTGTGGGCCGGACGTCCGAGCGGGAGTTCACCGCTTTTGTCCATGAGCGTGGCGATGTGCTGCTGCGTGTCGCCCAGGCGCTCGCCGGTGACCGGTACTCCGCCGAGGACCTGCTTCAGAACGCCCTGGCCAAGGCGTACGCCCGATGGCCACGGATCCGGGGCGACGCCGAGCCGTACGTCCGGCAGATCCTCTACCACGACCAGGTCTCGGCCTGGCGCCGTCGCGGTCGGCGCCCGGAGGTGCCGCACGCCGAGGTGCCGGAGCCACCGGCCGCCGACACCCAGCACGACCACGAGACGGCGGTACGGATTCTGCTCCGGGACGCGCTGCTGATGCTGCCACCCCGGCAACGGGCCGTACTGGTGCTCCGATATCTGGAGGACCAGTCGGTCGAGCAGACCGCCACCGCACTGGGCTGCCGACCGGGCACCGTCGCCAGCCAGGCGTCCCGGGCGCTGACCAAACTGCGGCAGTTGGTGCCGGAGTTCGCCGAGATGACGGACCGAGAGGAGGCGATCCGATGAGTGGGGACAACGCGGAGCGACTGCTGCGTGGGGCCGTACGCGATCTGGCGGGTGACCCGCACCAGACGCCGGACCTGGCCACCGTCGCGGTGAGCCGTGGTCGGCGGATCCGGCGACGCCGTCAGGTGGGTACGGTCGCCGCCGCGTTCGTCGCCGTCGCGGCCATCGCCGCGCCGTACGTGCTGCTGCGGCCGGACCCGGGGCCGCCGGGCTATCCGATCGCCGGACAGCCGGCCACCTCCGCCACGGCCGCCTCCGCCACGACCGGCACCGCCGGACCGGCGCCGACCGCGGCCCCGGAGCCCACCATCTGGCGGGACTGGGAGAGCAGCCCGGTGAAGGTGCCCGGTGGGTGGATCGTGACCGGTGCGACCACCACCGGTACCCCGGTCAGCAACTGGGCGTACGACCGCACCCGTGGCCGCTACGTCGACACCTCGCAGGACTACTCCTCGGTCTGGACGGCGCCACAGGGCAGGCTGGCGGCCGTACGCAAGACCAGCCGGCCCGGCGAGACCGGCCTGCTCGACATCCCCACCGGCAAGGTCAGGTGGATCCGGACCACCTCCGAGATTCTCACTCCACAGTGGTCGCCGGACGGAACCCGACTGTTGATGACCCTGATGGAAGGGGGCACCGGAGATTTCTCCTTCGGCGTGCTGACCGTCGCGAACAGCTCCTTCCGCCGGCACGCGGTACGGCCCGACAGGTTCGAGTGCACGGACCTGTGCCGCTTCACCTGGGTACCGAGCGGCAAGGAGGTGGCGTTGCCGATGACGGACCCCGCCGCGCCCCGCTCGGAGTCGGCACCGCACCTGCGGCGCGGGTTGCAGCTCTTCTCCGCCGCCGATGGCACGCCCACCCGGCTCCTACCGGTCCGGGGCAACGTCTCCGGTCCGTCGGCGTGGTCCCCGGACGGTCGGCTGATGGTGGTCGCGGGGCAGGAGACGACGCAGCTCGTTTCGGTCGACAAGGGGACGGTGATGCACGAGATGCCGTCGGCCGACGTCACCTGGATCGACGAAAAGCGGCTGCTCTACCTGGACCGGAAACTCAACCCCGGCAGCTCGATCGACGTCGCGGCGGTGCTCGTCGACCTGAAGGGCACCGAGATCGCGCGGACCGTACTACCGGCGGAACTCGCCGGGACCGACGTCCTGATCGCGCGACGGTGATCGGCGGGTAACGATCCGGTACGCACAACGCCGGGCCTGGTAAGTTTTCCACCCATTCGGTACCGGAAGCGGTTACTGTCGCACGGACGTCCGGCCGAGGTGGGTGTGCGGTGACCAGGCCCCGATCCGCTACCCACCGGCCGGCGTCCGAGTCCGCCCGCTGATTTGCCACTACCAGCTACCTTCCAGGTTGTGGCAACGGGGACTCTGATCTTCCTCATCATCGGCGGTTCCGGCGTCGCGCTGCTCCTGCTCGCCTTACTCGGCACGGAACTCGCCCACCTCGGTAACCCCGACATCGACGGCCCGATCAGCCTGGAGGCGATCGCCGGATTCGCCGGTGTGCTCGGCTTCGGCGGGGCGATCGCCTCCGAACTACTGAACGCCCGCAGTTTCAACCAGCTCGTCGTGGCCGGCGGCATCGGCGCGATGGCGGCGGTGCCCGCCGGGTGGCTCGCGAGCCGGCTGTCCCGGGCCGCCCGCAACATGCACACCGACGCCACCCCCACCCGCAACGACCTGGTCGGGTCGCTCGGGGTGGTGGTCACCCCCATCCCCAACGGCGGCTACGGCGAGGTGCGGGTACGCGTCAGCGGCCAGCCGGTGAAACTCAACGCCAAGTCGGAACGTCCGATCGCGATCGGCGCCCAGATCTTCGTCGTCGAGGCGTTGAGCGAGACCAGCGTCCTGGTCGAGACCTACTGACCTCGGTAAGCCCCCCGCAATTCCGCCTCCGTCACCACGCCCAATCGCGATCCGAAATGGACGGTGTCATGCTGATTCTCATCGCCATCGGCGGAGCAGTGCTCCTCGTTCTCATCCTCGTCATGTTCGTGCTCTCCCGGATCAAGGTCGCCGGCCCGAACGAGGCGTTCATCGTCACCGGCCGCAAGGGGCGTACCACCCAGACCGCCGACGGCAGCCGGTCCACCGACATGTCGGGGCAGAAGGTCGTACTCGGGGCGTCGGTCTTCGTACTGCCGGTGGTGCAGAAGTTGCAGTCGCTCGACCTGTCCAGCCGGCGCATCGACGTCAGCATCAAGGGTGCGGTCAGCAAGCAGGGCATCCGGGCCGAGCTGCACGGCGTCGCGATCGTCAAGGTCGGTGGGACCGAGGACGCGATCCGGGCCGCCGCGCAGCGGTTCCTGCACCAGCAGGACGAGATCGAGAGCTTCACCCGCGAGGTGCTCGCCGGTGCGCTGCGCTCGATCGTCGGCCGACTGACCGTCGAGGAGATCATCCGGGACCGGGCGGCGTTCGCCAGCGCGGTGGCCGAGGAGGCCGAGCACTCGATGACCAACCAGGGTCTGGTGCTCGACACGTTCCAGCTCCAGGACATCCTGGCCGAGGGCTCCTACCTCCAGGACCTCGGACGGCCGGAGGCGGCCCGGGTGCTCAAGGACGCGGCCATCGCCGAGGCCCGCGCCCGGCAGCACGCCGAGACGGAGCGGCTGCTCGCCGAGGAGGCCATCGCCGAGGCGAACCGAAACCTGTCGCTGAAGCAGGCCGGGATCCAGGCCGAGATCGACGCGGCGAAGGCCCGGTCGGCCGCCGCCGGTCCGCTCGCCCAGGCCGAACGGGACCAGGCGATCCTCTCCGAGCAGCAGAAGGTCGCCGAGCGCAACGCCGAACTCAAGCAGCGGCAGCTCGACACCGAGGTCCGCAAGCCGGCCGACGCCGCGCGGTACAAGGTGGAGCAGGAGGCCGAGGCGTCCCGCAACGCGGCGGTGCTGCACGCCGACGCCCAGCGGCAGTCCACCATCGCCGCCGCACAGGCCGTCGCCGAGCAGTCCCGGCTGACCGGTGAGGGCGAGCGGGCCCGCCGGGCGGCGCTGGCCGAGGCCAACGCGATCGAGGGTGCCAAGGAGGGTGAGGCCGAGCAGCGGCGTCGTACCGCCATCGCCGAGGCCGTCGAGCGCGAGGGGCAGGCGGAGGCAACGGCGATCCTGGCCAAGGGCCAGGCCGAGGCCGAGGCGATGTCCCGCAAGGCCGAGGCGTTCGCGACGTACGGCGAGGCGGCCGTGCTCGACCTGCTGGTGAAGGTGCTGCCGAAGGTCGTCGAGGCGGCCAGCGCGCCGGTGAGCGCGATCGACAAGATCACGGTCATCTCCACCGACGGCGCCTCGTCGCTGACCAAGGCGGTCGCGTCCAACGTCGCCCAGGGGTTGCAGCTCGGCACCGACCTGACCGGGGTCGACCTGACCGGGCTGCTGGCCCGGCTCGGCGCGGCACGGGTCGGCGACGACCAGGTCGTCGACGGCACGCTGACCAACGGCGGCAAGTCGGTCGAGTCGAAGAGCTGACCCGCGCCGTCCCACCCGCGGCCCGGTACCGGAGCACCTCCGGTACCGGGCCGGTCGCTACTGCACGTCGAGCCGGAACGGCAGGTCGGGGCAGCTCTCGCAGACGAAGATCCGCATCGCACCCCAGCGCCCGACGACTACTCCGGTCGGCATCGCCTCCGACCCCTCCAGCCCAGCCTCCTCGACCGGGCGCCACCGCTCGCGGGTACCGCCGTCGTACTCGGACGAATCGATCACCAGCGCCAGGGTGGTCGGGCCGGCACAGCTGCGACAGGGAGTCGGAGACAGGTCGGTGACGTTCCACTTGGCGTACCCGCCGACCTTCCAGCCGGGCACCATGAAGGTGGTGACGTAGTCGACGCCGTGGTCGCCATCGCCATCGCCATCGGCGTCGTCGTCGCCGTCGCCGTCGCCGTCGTCGTCGTCATCGTCGTCGTCGGACTCCCACTCGTCGATCCGCTCGGCCAGCTCGGCCGGCAGCTCCTCCGGGTACGGGTACTCGACGACCTGCTCCGGATGCAGCCGGCACGGCCGGGGCAGGTAGCCCTTGTTCCCGACGTCGCCCCGGGGCGGCGGGGCGTCGGGTCCGGTCACGTCCGCCTCCCGCCGCCACCGCAGCCGTACCGCCGGACCCCACAGGTTCGCCTGGACGTGCTCGAAGGGACACCACAGCACCTGCAACAGGTCCGCGCCGCCGGGCCGGAGCAGATCCGGGATGTCCTCGGCCCGCAACTGCGCCACCGCCACCATCGGATTGGGCCGGGGATGTGGACGGGGAACGTACCGGTAGCCGACCACCGGTCCGTCGTTCACCGACCCGAAGCCGGTGTAGCCGGGACCGACCAGACGCGCGATCTCGTCGTACAGCTCCGTCTCGCCCTCGGCCATCACGTGCCGCGGCCGGGTACGGCGGGACCCGACCGCCCGGAGCCGGTCCAGCAGTTCGAGTGGAATCGGCACCTCCTCCCGGACCTGGTGTGGCAGCTCGCAGGTGGGCCAGGGCTCGTCCGCCGGCCAGCGCAGCGGCCCGCCGACATGGCTCTGGGTCGCCTCGACCGGACCCGGACGGGGATGCAGCCGGGTGGTGGTCCGGCCGAACCTCTCCAGCCCGGGAAGGCGGGTCAGCGCGTCCGCCGGCGGTGGTGGGGTGCTCAGCACGTCGTCGGGTTCTCCCATCAAGCGTTCTGGTCAGCCTGACCGGACGTACGACGTGTCGAAGATCAGAGACTTCTGCGTCAGTGAGTTCCCGGCACAGGTGTAGCTGGACGGTTCGGTGGAGGCGGTGAAATCCTGCCACGGTCCCGGCGTACCACCGCCGACCAGGAGCCGGACGTTGGCCTGGGAGCGTACGTCCGACAGCTCGATCCGATCGGCGGCGAGCAGGTAGCGGTAGCTGACCGTACCCCGCAACTCCAGGACGACGTCCTGCCCCGCGTAGTCGCCCCGGTAGACGGTGCCGGTGCCGTAGTCGACGATCCCGCTTCCCTCGGCGCTGAGCGAGAGCGTGGAACCGACCCCGCCGGTGAATCTCAACCGGCCCACCCCGGGTACGTCGACCTGTTCGCTGTGCGAGGTCACCCGCCAGGCCCCGACCAGACAGTCGACCCCGCCGCCGGGTGCGGCGGCCACGGTCGGGGTGGGCGGGGGTGATCCGGTGCCGTCCGCGCCGCCGTCCGCGCCGTGCCGGAGCACGAGTACGACCACGATCGCGACCACCAGGCCGACCAGCGTCGACGCCAACGCCACCATCGGAACCAGGAAGGACCGGTTGCCCGGCCCGCCCGAGACCGCCACGGTCACCTCCCCGGCCGTTGCACGTCATCGGGAACGGTAGCGGATATTTCGGACGGTCGATGACCCGGGTGTGCCGGCACCCTTGTGGCAGGGAAGGCGTCCGCACTGCGCGGAACCGGCCCGCTCGGCCGCTGGAAGTGGTACGACAGTTCGGGCGTCAGCCGGTGACGCCCTGGTCGCGGGCCCAGCGCTGCAACTCGGCCTCCGCCTCGTCCCGGGTCAGCGGCCCGCGTTCCATGCGCTGCTCCTTCAGGTGCCGCCAGGCCCGACCGACGATCGGCCCCGGGGGTACGCCGAGCAGTTCCATGATCGCGTTGCCGTCGAGGTCGGGGCGTACCCGGGCCAGGTCCTCCTCCGCCGCGAGCCGGGAGATCCGGTCCTCCAGGGCGTCGTAGTCGGCGGCCAGCGCGGCAGCCTTGCGGCGGTTCCGGGTGGTGCAGTCGGACCGGGTCAACTTGTGCAGCCGGGGCAGCAGGGCACCGGCGTCGGTGACGTACCGCCGGACCGCGGAGTCGGTCCACTCGCCCCGGCCGTACCCGTAGAACCGCAGGTGCAGCCCGACCAGCCCGACCACCTGGCTGATCACGTCCTTGGGATAGCGCAGCGCCTTCATCCGCTGCTTGGTCAGCCGGGCCCCGACCACCTCGTGGTGGTGGAAGCTGACCCGACTGTCCGGGCCGACCGCCTTGGTCGCCGGCTTGCCCACGTCGTGCATGAGCGCGGCCATCCGCAGCACGAAGTCGCAGCCGTCCTCCTCCAGCCCGACGGCGTTGCTCACCACGGTCAGGGTGTGCTCGTAGACGTCCTTGTGCTGGGCGTGCTCGTCGATCTCCAGCTTCAGCCCGGACAGCTCCGGCAGGAACCGGTCGGCCAGGCCGGTGTCGACAAGCAACCGCAGCCCGGTGATCGGGTCCGCCCCGCAGAGCAGCTTGGTGAACTCGTCCCGGATCCGCTCGGCGGTGATCCGGTCCAGGTCCGTCGCCATCGCCCGCATCGCCGCCCGGACCGGCGGATGCACGGCGAACCGGAGCTGCGCGGCGAACCGGGCGGCCCGGAGCATCCGCAGCGGATCGTCGCCGAACGACTCCTCGGGGGTACCCGGGGTCCGGATCACCTGGTCGGCGAGGTCGTCCAGTCCGCCGTGCGGGTCGGTGAACTCGTGGTCGGGCAGGCTGACCGCCATCGCGTTGATGGTGAAGTCGCGCCGCCGCAGGTCGTCGCCGAGGTTGGTGCCGTACTCGACGACGGGGTTCCGGCTCACCTGGTCGTACGACTCGGCCCGGAAGGTGGTGATCTCCAGGCGCAGTCCGTCGCGCTGCGCGCCGATCGTGCCGAACTCGCGCCCGGTCTCCCAGGTCGCCTCGGCCCAGCCCTTCAGCAGCCGCAGCGTCTCGTCCGGATGCGCGTCGGTAGCGAAGTCGAGGTCCTCGCCGAGCCGGCCGAGCAACGCGTCCCGGACCGACCCGCCAACCAGGTGCAGTTCGTGGCCGGCGGCGGCGAACCTGCGGCCCACTTCGTCGGCGACGGGAGACACCCGCAACAGCTCCGCGACGGCGTTGCGCTGGGCGGTGGTCAACCGGGTCATTCGGGGCGCCGATCCTGCGGAGTCCGGCCCGGGGACGACCGACTCCGTACCCTCCGGACCGGGTGGCCGGGTCGACTCCGGTCCGCCGGACCGGAAACCGGTCGGGGCGGACGCGCCGGGACCGGGCGACCTGGTGCGCGACGGTGTGGAACGGTCAGCGTTCGGGGCGGATGTTTCGGACATGGGATCGCCAGCGTAGCGGGCCGACCGGTGCCGCGTGGCGGCGGGCACACCGGGCGGAAGCGACGCGCCCCGGCAGAACGGTGACCGGGTTGACTAAGGTTCCAACAGTGCCGGCGGGTGCCCTGCCCGCCGTACCCCTTGGGAGGCTGACATGGCTGGCGGGCTGTACCGCAGCGCGAATGCCATGCCGGAGGGGGTTCCGCCGCCCCCGGACGGAGCGACGCTGATCTCGGCCACCCCGGCGATCGAGGGCACCAACCCGCCGCCCGAACCGGGCGGCAACGCCGCCGGCAACAGCGCGATGATGGCGGCCTTCAGTCTGATCAGCCGGGGTACGGGCTTCCTCCGGCAACTGATGATCGTGGCGACGCTGGGCCTGAGCCTGGTAGGCAACGCCTACACCACCGCCCAGATCATTCCCGGCATGGTCTACGAGTTCCTGCTCGGCGGCATCCTGAGCAGCGTCCTGATCCCGGTGCTGGTACGCCGCCGCAAGGCCGATCCGGACGGCGGGCAGGCGTACACCCAGCGACTGCTCAGCCTGGCGGTGCTCATCCTCGGTGGCGCCGCGCTGCTGGCGGTGCTCGGCGCCTCGGTGCTGACGACCATCTACGCCGGACGGCAGGGCCAGGACTACCGGGAGCTGGTCACCAACCTGTCCCGGCTGCTGTTGCCTATCCTCTTCTTCTCCGGAGTGAGCGCCCTGCTCACCGCGGTGCTCAACACCCGGGGCCACTTCGCCGCGCCGGCGTGGGCGCCGATCCTGAACAACGTGGTGGTGATCGCCACCTGCGGCCTCTACATCGCCATCTTCGGCGCCAAGACCGTCCAGCCGGAGGAGATGGGCCTCGGCCGGGTACTGGTGCTCGGCGGGGGCACCCTGCTGGGCCTCGTGGTGCAGACCGCCGGCATGCTGCCGGCGCTGCGCAAGGTCGGGTTCCGCTGGCGCTGGCGGTTCGACTTCCGGGCGCTCGGGCTGCGCGAGCTGGGCCGGCTCGGCGGCTGGATGTTCTGCTACGTCGCGGTGAACTCGTTCGGCCTGATCGTGCTCTTCAACCTGCTCAACGAGGTGAAGGACAAATCCGCCGGCCCGCTGGTCTACAACAACGTCTTCCTGCTGCTGATGATGGCGCACGGCATCATCGCCGTCTCGATCATCACCGCGCTGCTGCCGAGGATGAGCGCCGCCGCCGCCGACGGCCGGTACGCCGACATAGCGGCCGACCTGAGCCGGGGCACCCGTACGGTGACCGCGGCGCTCGCCCCGATCGCGGTCTGCTACGCGGTTCTCGCCGACCCGATCGCGAAGGCCCTGTTCGACTACGGCGCCGCCCAGGGCGGGTCCGGCACCACCGGTCCGGTACTGCTGGTCGCCGCGCTCGCGCTGATCCCGTTCGCGGTCAGCCAGCTCTTCACGTTCGCCTTCTGGGCGATGCCCGACACCCGGATGCCGGCGCTGATCAACGTGCCGGTGGTGGCCGTACGGGTGCTGGTCCAGGTGATCGTCTTCGCCGCCTTCTCCACCTCGTTCCTGGCCGCCGGGATGATGATCGGGAACGCCGTCTCGTACATCGCGGCGGCGGCGATCTCCGCCTGGTTCCTGCGCCCCCACATCGGTCAGATCGGAGTCGCCGCGATCATGCGGACGTTCGGCCGGGTCCTGATCGCCGCCGTCGGCGCGACCCTGGTCGGGCTGCTCGTGGTGGCGTTGCTGCCCGGCGAGGCCGCGTCGAACCGGTGGCTGGCGTTCGTCGAGGTGGCCGTCGGCGGTGCGGTGATCGGCGGGACGTACCTCGGGCTCGCGATGCTGCTGCGAATCCGGGAGATAACGGACCTGGTCACCATGGTCCGGCGCCGACTCGGCCGGTGAAAGGGGTCGGTTGGGCTCCGGGGCGTACCTGGGGAAGCGGTTGTGGATAACTCGTCCTATCCGGGCCGCAGCAAGGTGAATCGCCTGTGGATAACGGCGGGTCAGGATCGACTCACTCGGCGTCAACCTATTGGTGGCGGACCCGGATACCCCGGCCCCGCTCGATCCGGCATACTTCCGGCGCGCGGGGGAAGGTGCCGGGTGCACGGCGGTACTCCGGACGACCGGAGTGCCGGGACCGACTGCGACCGGCACACCGACCCGGTAGCAAACTGTTGAAATTAACCTATAGATTGCTAAACGCACGAGCCATCAGGCGGACCCAGCGGGCGATCCGGCGCGCTTCCCGACACTTCCGGCAGCTGGTCGGCCTACGGCCGCAAGATGACGTGTCGGGGATTAGTCAGACCCGGGTAAGGTCGCTCTCGACGGGTGCGGCTAGCGCCTAGGCTAGGAGAGCCGGTGGCCGTCCGATTCCTTCGAAGGCGGAGCGGGAAAGCCAGATGCCTAGCAGCACGGGTCCATCGATCGACACGATCACCGAGGGAGGACGGGTGACCCAGGTCGGCGAAGGTCAGGAGGCGGACGAGGTAGCTCCCTCTGTGATGACCTTCGGTGCGCCCGCCGTCGGTGAGGTCCTGGCCGAGCGGTACGAGCTTGCGGAGCACATCAACGACGACAGCGCCGGCCGCCAGGTGTGGCGTGGCGTGGACGTGATCCTGCGGCGGCCGGTGGCCGTCGTACTGCGCTACCCCGGCGGCGACTCCGCGAAGGAGATGCTCCAGGCCGCCGTGGCGGCGAGCCGGGTGATCCACCCCAACCTCGTCGGCGTCTACGACGCGATCGACGAGGAGGACCGGGCGTACGTCGTCCGCGAGTGGGTGGACGGGCACTCGTTGCGCGAACTGGTCGCCGACGGAGTCCTCGACCCGGCCCGGGCCACCAGCATCGCCCACGCCATCGCCGGTGCGATCTCGGCCATCCACGCCACCGGCATGGTGCACGGCAACCTGCACCCCGGCACCGTGATGGTCGGCGACGACGGTCGGGTGGTGCTCGCCGACGCCCGCACCGACGGCGCAGACACTCCCGAGACCGACGTACGCGCGGTCGGCGGCGTCCTCTACTACGCGCTCACCGGCCATTGGCCGCACGCCGAGGCGTCCCTGACCAGTGGCGAGGGCCGCCGGGCCCGCACCGCCCTGGCGGACGCCGTCCGCGACGCCAGCGGCACCATCGCGGCGCCCCGACAGGTCCGTGCCGGCGTACCCGCGTACCTCGACGACCTCACCATGGACCTGCTCGACTCCCAGCTTCCGGTGCCGTCCTCCGACATCCTGGCCGCCGAGTTGAGCCGGCTGGACGCCGCCGCGGAGGAGCAGTACCTCGACAGCGGCCCGCTGCGTTTCACCTCCGGCGACGACGGCGGCCCCGACCTACCGGCGACCGGTGGCCGGAGAATGCTGATCGGCGTGGCCGCGCTGTTGGTGGTCGCCCTGGTCGGCCTGATCCTCGGCATCAACGCGCTGGTCGGCGGGAGCCCGGCCGACGACCAGGCTGGGCCGACGCCGACCGCCGGGACCAGCAACGAGCCCGCCGCCGCGGGTGATCCGGATCCGCCGCTGGCCAAGCCGCAGAAGGTCGCCCTCAAGGGCAGCCAGGTACGGGTCATCGACCCGGGCGGCACCCGCACCGAGCTGGACGGTGTGGAGAAGGTGGTCGACGGCAATCCCAACGAGGCGTGGGAGACCGAGACCTACAAGACCGACTCCAAGTTCGGTAGGAACAAGCCCGGCATGGGGATCCTGATCGACCTCGGCGAGCTCCGGTCGGTCACCAGCGTGCAGGTGCAGCTCTCCGAGGGTGGCGCCTCCGCCGAGCTGCGCTCGGGAGACAAGAACTACGACGCCAACAGCGCCGGAGACAAGGACCTCGTCGAGGCGTACAAGAGGGTCGGTCTTCCGATCGACAAGTCCGACGGCTCCGGTGCCACCATGACCTTCAGCTCGTTCGAGCCGGACCAGAAGTACCGCTACCTGCTGCTCTGGATCACCGACCTGCCGGAAATCGACGCCGGCAAGTACAAGCTCGGCGTGCAGGAGATCACGGTCAATAGCCGGTGACGGGGCGGTCACCCCGACGACTGATGCGCCCTTCGGTTATCGTGCGGCCATGACCGGTGCGTTGGGTTCCGACGCCGCCGGCCAGACCAGCTCGCCGTCCGCCCATCCGTGGCCGTCGACCGAGCCGGTCCGGCCGGCAGGTCAGGCCGTCGACCATCTGGACGACGGTGACCCGCCCGGCCGGCCCGAGACGTACCCGCCGCACGCCCATCCCGCACGCGAGCTGCCCACCCAGCCGGCGCACGACCTTCCGGTCCAGCCGGACGGCTCAGAGCCTCCGGCCGGCACGGTGTACCCGGATGACGCGGGACGCAGCGACGTCGAACTGCTCCAGGCTCACGTGGCCGGCGACCGGGACGCGTTCGCGGTGCTGTTCCACCGGCACCGGGACCGGCTCTGGGCGGTCGCACTGCGCACCGTCGCCGATCGGGAGGAGGCGGCGGACGCCCTCCAGGACGCGCTGCTCTCCGCACACCGGGCGGCGGCCCGCTTCCGTGGCGAGGCCGCCGTCACCACCTGGCTGCACCGGATCGTCGTCAACGCCTGCCTGGACCGGATCCGACGACGCCAGGCCCATCCGACCGTGCCGCTGCCCGACAGCACCCGGCCGACCGGTACCAGCCGCTGGGCCGGCGGCGTGGAACCGGCCGCGCCGGCCACCGATCACGACACCACGCTCGTCGTACGGCAGGCGCTCGCGGAACTGCCGATGGAGCAGCGGGCCGCCCTCGTCCTGGTCGACCTACAGGGCTATCCGGTCGCCGAGGTCGCCGAAATCCTCGGCGTCGCCGAGGGCACCGTGAAGAGCCGCTGTGCGCGCGGCCGGGCCCGGCTCGCCGTACTCCTCGGTCATCTGCGGTCCGGAGGTGACCCTGAGCCCGACGCCGGGGTGCCGTCGGTCACCAGCGGGAACCTCGGACCCGGCAACCGCGTCCGATCGGGGCCGAGCCGGCTCGGGGCGGACCGGCGGCAGGCGCAGGACCGGAGCCAGCGCCAGCGCGACCAGGACCAGGAGGAATCGTGACCGGGGGCCCGTTCAGGGAGGTCGATCCCGACCTGCTGGCCGACTATGTCGGCGGCGCGCTGGACGGCACCCCGGAGGAGGCTGAACTCGCCTGGCTGATCGACGAGGACCCCATCTGGGCGGAGGCGTACGCCAGCCTGAGCGCCGGCATCGACGCGGTACGACTCGACCTGGGCGCCTGGGCCACTGAGCCGATCTCGATGCCGTCCGCGGTGACCGAGCGGCTCGCCGCCGTGATCACCCGGGCATCGCTGCCTACCGAAACCAGGCCAGCCGCGCCCGAAACCGGATCAGCCGCGCCCGACACCTCGGCCGGGCCGACCGATGCCCCGGACGAGGACGACGCCGATCCGGACGATTCGGTACCCGTCGTCCGCCGGCCCCGGCGCTCCGGCGTACCGGTTCAGGCTGGTGGCGCCGCTCCGCACGGTTCCCGGGGACCCGGCCGGCAGCGGCGGTGGATGCGACGGATCGCCGGTCCGATCCTGGTCGCCACCGTCGTGGCCGGCTTCGCCGGGTTCGCGGTCAGTCGTCTCCTCCTCGACAGCGGCGCCCAGGACGGCGCCACGAGTACGGCGCTGAGTTCGGCGGACAACGGAGCCGAGCAACCCGCCCCGGCGCTGGGCTCGGGCCCGCCCCGGGCGGTAACCGAACCGTCCGCCGAACGGGTGCTGACCACCGGAACCGACTACAACCCCACCTCGCTCCCCGACACCGCCTCCGCGTTGACCAAGCGGGTCACCTCGAACGAGCGGGCCGGCGCGACCACACCGGTCACCGAAGCGCCGGGAACGATGATTGACGGCGGACCGACCTCCGCCACGCCGTCGCGGAGCGTCTCCGGGCTGGAGCGGTTGACGGACCGGACCGTCCTCGCCGCCTGCCTGGACGCGATCGCGGCGAGACACGCACAGGGACCGATCGCGGTCGAGTTCGTGGACTACGCCACGTTCCAGGGCACGGCCGCCCTGGTCGTCGTCTTCACCGACCGGTCCGGGGCCCGCTATACCTGGGCCACCGGGCCGAACTGTGGAACGTCGGCCTCTGGCGCGGACGTCACATATCAGACCCGGGTAGGCTGAAACAACGCCTCATCGGCCGTTTCGTCGACGCAGTGACATGACCCACCGGATGACCGGCTCGGGAATCCCCGGTTAATACGATGACGTTCAGGCTTGCAGGTGCCGGTGCAGTTCAGGGCCGGCGCTCGGACAGCCGTCGGCGCCAGGCGCCGGTGGCGCAGAGACATACATCGGGAGACGGCAGTGGACGAGGTCCGCAACCTGATCATCATCGGCTCTGGGCCGGCCGGCTACACGGCTGCGGTCTACGCCGCGCGCGCCAACTTGAAACCGCTGGTCATCGAGGGTGTGCAGTCGGGCGGTGCCCTGATGACCACCACCGAGGTGGAGAACTTCCCCGGCTTCGCGGACGGCATCATGGGCCCGGAGCTGATGGACTCGATGCGCAAGCAGGCCGAGCGGTTCGGCGCCGAGTTCCTCACCGACGACGTCACCCGGGTCGAACTTGTCGACACGGGCGTTCCCGGTTCCGGGGCGGTGAGCACGGCGTACGTCGGCGAGACGGCGTACCGGGCGAAGGCGATCATCCTGACCACCGGCTCCGCGTGGCGCCCGCTGGGTGTGCGGGGTGAGCAGGAGTACCTCGGACACGGTGTCTCCTCCTGTGCGACGTGTGACGGGTTCTTCTTCCGTGGCCAGGAGATCGTGGTCGTCGGCGGCGGCGACTCGGCGATGGAGGAGGCGACGTTCCTCACCAAGTTCGCCAGCAAGGTGACGATCATCCACCGCCGTGACGAGTTCCGGGCCAGCAAGATCATGGCCGACCGCGCCCTGGCCAACGACAAGATCCGGGTCGAGTGGAACAGCGTGGTCGAAGAGGTGCTCGGCGACGACGGCAAGGTCTCCGGAGTCCGGCTGCGCAACGCGCACACCGGCGAGGCCAAGACGCTGGACGTCAGCGGGGTGTTCGTGGCGATCGGTCACGACCCGCGCAGCGAGCTCTTCCGGGACCAGGTGGAGCTGGACGCGGAGGGCTACGTGCAGGTCCAGGCCCCGACCACCCGGACGAACATCCCGGGCGTCTTCGCGGCCGGTGACCTCGTCGACCACACCTACCGCCAGGCGATCACCGCAGCGGGTACCGGATGCGCCGCCGCGCTCGACGCGGAGCGGTTCCTCTCGACGTTGGAAGAAGACTGAACTCACCGCAGGAAGCAACACCCCGAGGAGGGTCTAGTGGGAGCAACAAGCGCCGTCACCGACGCCAACTTCGCCAGTGACGTGCTGCAGTCCGACACGCCGGTACTGGTGGACTTCTGGGCCGAGTGGTGCGGACCGTGCCGCAAGGTCGACATGATGCTGGAGGAGATCGCCAGCGAACTGGGGGACAAGGTCCGGATCGTCAAGCTCAACATTGACGAGAACCCGGAGACCGCCCGGGCCTACCGGGTGCTCTCCGTACCGACCCTCACGATGTTCAAGGGTGGCGAGCCGGTCCAGTCCGTCGCCGGCGCCCGCCCCAAGGGCGACCTGATCAAGCTCATCGAAACGGCGATGTAAGGCCGCTCAGCCCGGCTCTCGTTCCGCGCCCGCATCCGGATCCCGGATGCGGGCGCGTTCGTTTCCAGGGCCGGGACCGCACCGGGCCGGGACACCCCTTCCGGTACGTCCGGCGCACCCAGCCGCGCCATGGCACGTCCGGCGCCCAGCCGCCTTCCGGTACGCATTTCCGCAGCTCGGCGGTGGTGTAGTCGGCATCGCGTACCGTCAACGACGGGCGCTGACCAGGGCGCCACGGTACGCTCCGGAAGCGTTCTTTCGCCCGAGGGTGACCGGCAGCGTGGGTCGGACCCCTTGGCGATCGGTCCGCCGATCTCGGCGGAGGGAACGCCAGCCGTCCACCGGACCGGTCGGCAGGATCGGCCCGGCACTGCCCCGTAGGCGGGCAACCAGCCACCGGCACGCAGAGGGAGGTCGTCTGTGCGTCCAATCCGACGTGGTGATCGCGGACCCGCGGTGACCGAGATCCGTGCCGTCCTGGTCGGTCTGAGCCTGCTCCCCGCCGGTGGCCCGCCCGGGGCCGACGAGTTCGAGGCGGAGACCGAACGCGCGGTCCGGACCTTCCAGCAGGACCGTGGCCTGAGCGTCGACGGACAGGTCGGCCCGGAGACCTGGCGGGCCCTGGACGCGGCCCGCTGGCGGCTCGGTGCGCGCACGCTCTACCAGGCGATTCCCGATCCACTCATCGGCGAGGACGTCCGGACGCTCCAGGAACGCCTGCTGGAGATGGGGTACGACGTCGGGCGCGCGGACGGCGTGTACGGCGCCCGTACGTCCCGTGCGGTCGCCCAGTTCCAACGCGAGGTCGGCCTGGGACCGGACGGCGCCTGTGGACCGCAGACCATGAACGCGCTGCGGCGGCTGGGCCGGAAGGTGGTCGGTGGCCGCCCGCAGTGGCTACGTGAGTCCGACGCGTTCCGGCAGTCCGGCCCGAACCTGGTCGGCAAGGTCATCGTGATCGACCCGGGACACGATCCCTTCGATCCGGGATTCGTCGTCCAGGAGGGTCCGCTGCGCTGGACCGAGGCGGATCTCGCCTACGACCTCGCCGCCCGGCTGGAGGGCCGGCTCGCCGCCGCCGGCATGCGGGTCCACCTCACCCGGGGTCCCGCGCCGGCCGCGCCGCTGACCGACCTGACCCGTGCCGACCTGGCGAACGAACTCGGCGGTGACCTGCTGATCTCGCTGCACATCGACGGGCACGCCAACCCGGAGGCGGACGGGGTCGCGACCTACCACTACGGCACCTCCAACGGCGTGACCTCGACCGTCGGGGAGCGGCTCGCCGGCCTGGTCCAGCGGGAGATCGTGGCCCGGACCGGCCTGCGCGACTGCCACACCCACGCGAAGACCTGGGAGCTGCTCCGGCTGACCCGGATGCCGGCCGTACGGGTCGACGTCGGCTACCTCACCTCGCCCGGCGACCTGGCCAAGCTGACCGATCCCCGCTTCCGGGACGGGGCCGTGGACGCCATCGTCGCGGCGGTACAGCGGATGTACTTCCCGGTCGAGGAGGACGTGCCGACCGGCTCGATCGACGTCAGCGAACTGCGTGCGGTGGTCGCCGCGGGAGCCGCGCTCGACTGATCCGGTACCCGTCGTCCTCCGTCCGCGTCCGGTCAGCCGGCGGCCGAGCGGGTGGCCGGTCGTACGGGGCGGAGCAGGCCCTCGGGGCTCATCGAGCCGAGCAGCTTCTCCAGCGCGTACTCGACGTCGGACTTCCAGGAGAGTGCCGTCCGCAGTTCCAGGCGCAGCCGGGGAAAGCGCGGATGTGGACGTACCGTCTTGAACCCGACGGAGAGGAAGTAGTCGGCCGGAGCGACGCATCCGCCGGCACCCTCACCGGCGTCGCCGAACTTCGCGTCGCCGAAGGCCTCGATCGCCTTGATCCCCCGCTTCGTCAGGTCCCGCGCGACGCCCTGGACGAGCATCCGGCCCAGTCCGCCACCCGCGAAGGCGGTCACGATGTGGGCCGTGGTCAGCAGCGCGGCGTCGGCGGAGACCGGTGAGGTCGGGAACGCCATCGACCGGGGAACGTAGGCCGGTGGGGCATACATCACGAATCCGGCGGGCATACCGTCGACGTATGCCAACTTTCCGCAGGAACCCCACTCCAGCAGGGTCTGCGAGACCCAGGCCTCCTTCTCCAGACCCGGATCACCCGCCTCGCGGGCTCGCTCGGCCGCCACCGGGTCCAGCTCCCAGTAGACGCACTGGCGACAGGGCCGGGGCAGGTCTTCAAGTGTGTCGAGGGTCAGACTGACCAGACGTCGCGACATCGGCGCATCCCCAAAAGTCCTACTCGGGGGCCCAAAGGCCGCAAATATCGCCATCTCCGGTCCCTACCCCCAACGAGCGATCGTACGCCGGAACGCTCCGACTCGGGAGAGGATCGGGGCAGTGATGCCCGGACCGCCCGGTCAGGTACCGCGAAGGGCAGCTCAACCGGTCCGACATGTGGACCAGCCGCTGGGGCGAGGGCCAGATCCGGCCGATCGGATTAGGATCGACCGACGAGCGCCGACCGGCGGAGCTGCCGGCCGACCCACCCGAACCGTCCCCGGCCCACCGGGGCTCCGGAAGACGGACACGTGGCGGGCGCGGCGATCGAGGTGCCGACGGCGCACTGTTGGGGATGCGTTCGGTGACCGACCCGGCCATCATGAGCCACGATGGGGCGAACGCGGCGAGGAGATGTCATGACCGGCACGACGCTCGACGACTACACGGATCGCTATGCCCGGCGGGTACGCGGGATGACAGCGTCGGAGATCCGCGCGCTGTTCGCCGTGGCCAGCCGGCCCGAGGTCGTCTCGCTCGCCGGAGGTGCACCCTACATCGCCGCACTGCCGCTCGACGCGGTCGGCGAGATGCTCAACAAGCTCGCCGCCGAGCAGGGGACCACGACCCTCCAGTACGGCATCGGTCAGGGCACGCTGGAGCTGCGTGAACGGATCTGCGAGGTGATGGCGCTCTCCGGCATCGACGTCGGCTGCGGCGCCTCCCCGGAGGACGTGGTGGTCACCGTCGGCGGCCAGCAGGCGCTGGACCTGATCGCCCGGCTGTTCCTCGATCCCGGCGACGTCGTCCTGGCCGAGGGACCGACCTACGTGGGCGCGCTCGGCGTCTTCCAGAGTGCGCAGGCGCAGGTGGTGCACGTACCGATGGACGCCGACGGCCTGATCCCCGAGGCGCTGGAGCTGGCCATCGCCGACGTCGCCCGGTCGGGTCGACGGGCCAAGTTCCTCTACACCATCCCGACCTTCCAGAACCCGGCCGGCGTGACGCTGAGCGAGGAGCGGCGGGAACGGGTACTCGACATCTGCGAACGTGCCGGCCTGCTGGTGGTCGAGGACGACCCGTACGGCCAGCTCGGGTTCGACTGCGAGGCGCCGGCACCGCTGCGGGCGCGTCGCCGGGACGGCGTCTTCTATCTCAGCACCTTCTCCAAGACCTTCGCCCCAGGGCTACGGGTGGGTTGGATCCTGGCCCCGCACGCCGTACGGGACAAGCTGGTCATCGCCAGCGAGGCGCAGATCCTCTGCCCCAGTGCCTTCGCCCAGGCCGCCGTCACCACGTACCTCTCCACGATGCCCTGGCGCCAGCAGCTCAAGATCTACCGCGAGGTCTACCGGGAACGCCGCGACGCGCTGCTCGACGCGCTCGCGGACTACATGCCGGCCGGCACCAGCTGGACGGAGCCGGGCGGTGGCCTCTTCGTCTGGACGACGCTGCCGGAGGGCCTCGACGCCAAGGCCATGATGCCGCGGGCCATCGCGGCCCGGGTCGCCTACGTGCCCGGAACCGGCTTCTACGCCGACGGCACCGGCGCCGGGCACATGCGGCTCAACTTCTCCTTCCCCCCGCCGGAGCGGATCCGCGAGGGTGTCCGCCGGTTGGCGACCGTGATGGAGCAGGAGACCGCCATGCGCGAGGTGTTCGGCACGGTGGTCGGACCGGCCCGGGGCCGTCGGGGGCAGGCCGGCTCGGACGTGCCGGGTCCCGACTTGGCATGATCTCCGGCATGGGTACGAACTCCCCCGCCGAACCTTCCCGTTCCGCCGACTGGCCCCTCCCGCTGCCTCGGGAGGCAACCGCCGATCTACGGGTACTCGTGCTCGCCGGCGGGCTGTCGTACGAGCGGGACGTGTCGTTGAAGTCCGGTCGCCGGGTACTCGACGCGCTCCGTTCAGCGGGGGTGGAGGCCGATCTCCGGGACGCCGACGTCGCCCTCCTTCCGCTCCTACGGGACGATCCGCCGGACGCGGTCGTGGTCGCACTGCACGGGGCGACCGGCGAGGACGGCTCGCTCCGAGGCGTACTCGACCTCTGCGACGTGCCGTACGTCGGTTGCGACGCCCGCTCGTCCAGGCTGGCCTGGGACAAGCCGTCGGCGAAGGCGGTGCTTCGGGAGGCGGGCATCCCGACACCGGACTGGGTGGCTCTGCCGCACGACCGGTTCTCCGAGCTCGGGGCGGTGGCCGTACTGGACCGGATCGTCGAGCGGCTCGGGCTGCCACTGATGATCAAGCCGACCCAGGGCGGCTCGGGCCTCGGTGCCGCGGTCGTCCGGGACCCGGCCGCGCTACCGGCGGCGATGGTCGGCTGCTTCGCCTACGACAGCACCGCCCTCGTCGAGCGCTACGTTCCCGGCATGGACGTGGCGGTCTCCGTGGTGGACCTGGGCAACGGCCCGCAGGCGCTGCCCGCCGTCGAGATCGTCCCCCGCAACGGCGTGTACGACTACGCCGCCCGGTACACCGCCGGCCTGACCACCTGGCACGCCCCGGCGCGGCTGTCGGCCGTCGCGGCGGCCAGGGTCGCGGAAACCGCTCTCGCGGCCCACGCCGCGCTCGGGCTCCGGGACCTGTCCCGGGTGGACCTGATCGTCGACGAGGACAACCGCCCGCACGTGCTGGAAGTGAACGTCTCACCCGGGATGACGGAGACCTCGCTGATGCCGCTCGCCGTCGCGGCCGCCGGACTCGACTTCGGCGAGCTGTTGCGTACCCTCGTGGTCCGCGCCTCCCAGCGCCGGAGCCTCGGCCAATCCTGACGGCAGTCGCCCTCGGCCCCCCGCGACCGCACAGCCCCGCCCCGCCCTGCCGCCCCTCGCCCCGCTGACGCCCTTCCGGTACGCCGGGGTCGTCTAGTACGCCCTGGTCGCCGGATCACCGGAGGATTGGCGCTCAGGGGCGGGCCGGAGGGGTTGCGCCGGCACCTCTGCCGTCTTCGCCTCCGCTGCCGCTGCCGCCTCCGCTGCCGCTGCCCCCTTCGTGGTCTCTGCCGCCACCGGTCCATCCGGTGCATCCGATGCCGGTACCGCCGATGGCGCGGCAGGCGTCACCGACGACCTCTCGGCCGCCAGCGCGGCCTCACGTCCCGAAGCCGCCTGCTGCGTCAGGTTCGACGGCGCCTGCCACTGGATGCGGGGTGGCTCGGCCAGGGGACGTCCACCGAACTCGGCGAGCCAGGCGGCCACCATCGCCAGGTTCTCCCGCCACTGCGACTCGGGAATCGCCGGCAGGATGTCGTCCCAGAGGGACAGGAACGTGCCGCGCAACTGGAGTCGGCCGTACGGCCGGGCGAGGAACCACAGATGCAGGTGCTCCGCGCCGTCACCCCAGCGGTTGACGTGCACCCGGGCCACCCCGTCGAGTGAACGGACCGCGCGTTCCAGCCGTACCGTCATCACGCCGAGTTCGGCGGCGAGCAGGTTGGGCAGGTCGCCCAGGTCCAGATGAGAGCGGGATTCGAGGATCAGCACCATCGGCAGGCCGGTGGGCCGGTCCATGGCACGCACCCGCCAACGCTCACTGACCCAGATGTACGCATCGTCGGGCGCGTTGCAGGAATGACACTCACCGGAGCCTTCGCCCTTGCGCGGGGGTTCGACCGCGACCGGCTCGTCGAGTTGCTTGACCCGGAAGTCGCCTTCGAAGGGAAAGGAGGGCCACCTGGTGAAGTCCGGTACGGCAGGAGGGGTGTGGGACACGAGGCTGACCCTAACCGAGTTTGACACCGCTGTCCCTACCCCGTTTCGGCTGCCGACGATCGGGACTCCGGGGAGCCTTCCGGGCGGCGGAAGTTGGCGGCACGCGAGGCTCCGGAAGCGTCGGCAACGACCCCGAAACGGCACGATCGGCGTCGGTTGGGCTCCGTTGTCCACAGGCCGGTACCCCGTTCCACGCGCGGTTTCACGTGAAACGGGGGCAGCCTGTGGACAACGCCTGTGGATGACCGCGCACCGTCCTCGGTCGACGTCGTCGCGGCCAAACCGGAGACCAGCCGGCCTACCCCGTTGAGCGGATGTCGGCCACCTCCCAGCGTCGGTCTCCGTCGCTCGATGACCCGGCGCGCAGCCGTTCCGATCGTGAATGCCGACCGGGCACAGGTGTCCGGCATCCGGCCGGTAATCGCTCGCAGCGTGCGCACGGGCGGGACGACGACGGACGACGGCGGTCCGATCCGTCGCAGCGCCAGGTCGAGCCTGGGGAACTGCCTGGATGTATACGGGGGATGGATGTCCCCACGCGCCGGAGAGGCTCGACGTCGCGGCCCGATGATTTCCCGAGGGCAGCCTCGGCGAGCACGCCCCAAGGTCACTGTCGGAGTACGACCACGCCCGTGCCCCGGCGGGTTGTGGCCGGCGTGGAAGGTCCGGTCCTTCGGATCGCCGTCCCCGGGTATCAGGCGGTGGCGGAGCGGGCTGGTTTCACGTGAAACGCGACGCCGTCCCCTCGGCGGGGCGCGTGGTGGATTGGGTCCACCCTGGCGATCACCCTGGACCGGCGCAGGGAACACCCGGACGGACCGGCGCACGGGGACGCCCGGACGGACCGGCACCGAGGTAGACCGGGCGGCGGGTGGTCGCCGGTCTCCATCGGACGGGGGGCCGCACGGACAGACCTATGAGAAACCGAATCTACGGACGGCTGGGCAGGCGGTCGATCGGATTCAGGAAGGGGCGGTGGGACGGGGCGGCGTGGACGGGCCGGATCCAAGAGAGGACGGACGACCAAGGACCCACGGCTGGACGACCGGTCGGACGCGGAGGCGGTCGGCCAACCCGGCTGCTCGATCGGAGACACACGGATGGCGACGTTCCCGGGTGAGGGATCGTGGCCATCTCAGCGTCGATACGTCGGCTCCGAAGGCCGGGGCGACACCGACCCCGGCTCGGGGTGTACGCCGGGAGCCCCCGGCGTACACGGGGCAGCAGCAGTCAGTCCGAGTCGTCGTCGTTCTGGCCCTCGGCGTCCACCATGCCGATGACACCGACGATTCGCTCAAGGTCGTCGACCGTGGCGAACTCGATCGTAATCTTGCCTTTGTTCCGACCGATGTCGACCTTGACCCTGGTGTCGAACCGATCCGACAGCCGATCCGCCAGATCGGTCAGGCCCGGGGCGTGCACCTTGGCGCGCCGCTTCGCCGGGCTGGGCCGGGTAGGCGAAATCTCGGCCAGCTTCACGACCTCCTCCGTGGCCCGTACGGAGAGCCCTTCGGCCACGATCCGACGCGCCAACTCCTCCTGCGCGGTCGAATCCTCCAGACCCAGCAGCGCACGGGCGTGGCCTGCGGAGAGCACCCCGGCAGCCACCCGCTTCTGCACCTCGGGCGGAAGGTTCAGCAGCCGGATGGTGTTGGAGATCTGCGGCCGGCTCCGGCCGATCCGTCGGGCCAGCTCCTCGTGCGTCGCGCCGAACTCCTCCAGCAGCTGCTGGTACGCCGCCGCCTCTTCCAGCGGGTTCAGGTTGGCGCGGTGGATGTTCTCCAGCAGCGCGTCCCGGAGCATCGCGTCGTCGCGGGTGTCCCGGACGATGGCCGGAATGGACTCCCGGCCGACAGCCTGCGCCGCTCGCCAGCGCCGCTCGCCCATGACGAGTTCGAACTGATCGTCCGGGAGCTGCCGCACCACGATCGGCTGGAGGAACCCGACCTCCTGGATCGAGAGCTTGAGTTCCTCGAGAGCGTCCTCGTCGAAAATCTGCCGAGGCTGCTTGGGGTTGGGCACGATCGAATCCAGCGGGATCTCGGCGAACCGAGCTCCGGGGACCGGCGCCAGCTCCGGACCGGCCGGCTGTGCCGGGGCGACGGGCGCCGGCGCCACCCAGGTGGTCTCGCCGGCGGCCGCCGGCGCTACGGCCTCAGGCCGATCGGCTGGAGGCTCGGCCGTCACCACTCCGGAGACTGGTTCCGCTGTGGTGGGAATCAGCGCGCCCAGACCTCGACCGAGCCCGCCCCGCGGACGGTTCTTCATGCCACGCCTCCCGACGAATCAACCGAGCTACACATTGCGGCCAACAGACTCTTTGACCCCTCGCATCGCAATCTCCTGAGCGGCCTCGAAGTAACTGGTGGCGCCCCGCGATCCGGGATCGTAGGTCATGACGGACTGGCCGTAGCTCGGAGCCTCCGATACCCGCACGTTCCGCGGGATCACGGACTGCAGGACCTTGTCGCCGAAGTGGTTCCGGACGTCCTGCTCGACCGCGTCCGCCAGTCGGGTGCGCCGGTCGTACATGGTGAGCAGGATGGTCGAGACCTCGAGGGTGGGGTTCAGGTGCTGCCGTACCAGGTTGATGTTGTTGATCAGCTGGTTGAGCCCCTCCAGCGCGTAGTACTCGCACTGGATGGGGATCAGTACCTCCTGCGCGGCGCAGAGGGCGTTGACCGTGAGCAGCCCGAGGGAGGGCGGGCAGTCGATGAAGACGTAGTCGAACTCGGCGGGGTGGCCGGCGATCGCTCGGGCCAGCCGTGACTCCCGGGCCACCACCGAGACGAGTTCGATCTCCGCGCCGGCCAGGTCGATGGTGGCGGGTACGCACCAGAGATCGGGGATCCCCTCGACGCTCTGGGCCACCTCGGCGAGGGGGACGTTGTCGATCAGGCAGTCGTAGACGTCCGGGACACCGGCGTGGTGGGGCACGTTGAGTCCGGTGGAGGCGTTCCCCTGCGGATCAAGGTCAACGACGAGGACACGATTTCCGTGCAGCGCCAGGGCTACGGCCAGGTTGACCGTCGTGGTGGTCTTGCCAACCCCTCCCTTCTGGTTCGCAACACACATGATCCGTGGCCGGTCCGGACGCGGCATCGTCACCTCGCCGCTCGGGTTCAGGATTTGCACAGCGCGCATTGCCTCCATTGCCAACGGGGGATCGTCCTGGTCACGCGACGGCGTTTCACGTGAAACGTACGCGTCGGGCGCGGCTTCCTCGGTCAGGGGTTGCGGTACAACTGTCGACGAATCGGCTCTCGGGCCGGAATCGGCGATCGGGTGGAGATCGGGGCCTTGGCCGTCCGCCGTCGGTACCGGAGTACCGGCCGGCCCCGACGACTGCGGCTCGAAGTGCTGGGTCACCGGCTGGACCGGAACTGGTGGTCCGGTTGGCGTCGGGTCGGGGAGGCGCGCCGACCGCCGTCCCGGCTCCGCAGCCCGACGCCCCGCCGGCCGCTGCGGCTCCGGAGCACGCTCCCGTCGCCGAGGCGGTTCCGGCGTACGCCCGGCAGGCCGTACCGGAGCCGGCACCGACGCCGAGGCGGAGGCGGCCGCCGGATAGGACACCTCCGGCACTGGCACCGAGGCGGAGGCAACCGCCGGATAGGGCGCCTCCGGGCGCGGAACCGGATACCCCGGCTCCGGTGGCGAGTCGTGCCCCGGCGGCGTCACCCGCGCGGTACCGCGGCTCGGCCCCGGGGGTGCCGCAGAGTCGTACCCGTCGGACTCGTCAGGCCCGCCAGCTCGGGCCGGCGGCCGAGCCCGCCCGCTGGCAGACCAGCCCTCGTAGTCGGTTTCACGTGAAACATCGGCGTCGCCGGAGTGGTATCCCCCGGAGTCCGTCATCTCTGAATCGTCATACCTACCGTTGTCATGCACCGTGTCATCCCTGCCAGCTTCGGATGGTGTCGGCCCCGTGAGCGCTCATGCCCGCGCCTTCGGGCGTAGCGTGCGGTCCGGCAAGAAGCAGCGAAGGCCTGAGGCGCCACCCGCTGCCCGGTCTACACTATCGACGCGCGGTCAGCCTACGGCCGCTGGGCAAAATGAGCCACGGCTGTCCGCAGGGTGAATCGTCGTGGCGTGGATAACGGAGCCCCGCCAAGCGGATCCGGCACTCACTCGGGGTTCCCCGCCCGCCACCGGACCCGTGCTCCCCGGCGTGCTCCGTACGGAGCGGTACCGCCAGGCGCGCTCCCTACGGACCGGGTTACCGCCAGGTGCGCCCCCTACCGGCCGGCGCGGATCCACGGTCGGCTCGGTCCGACCATCCATTGAGGACCTGATCTGGGCCGGAGTCGATGCGCTAGCGGCGCGGCTTGGAACGACGGCCGGCTGCCGAGCGTGCTGCCGACTCCCGCGCCGCTCCGATTACCCGCTCCCGGACGATCTCGACCACGGTCGTCGACGGCTCGACGATCCCCGTCCCGCACTGCTGGACAACCGGGTGCGCACCACCCAGCCGCCGTACCGCCGCCGCGGTGTTCGCCACCTCTTCCTCGGCCGTGGCGCCCTTGAGTGCGAGAACTCGCCCGCCCGGTGCGGTGAGCGGAAGACACCAGCCGGCCAGCCGATCAAGCGGTGCGACGGCCCGAGCCGTCACGATGTCCGCCGGCCCGCTCAGCTCGGCCGGAAGATCGGACAGCTCGATCAGACCCCTCTCCGACCCGCCGGAACTCTCCGGGGAGCCCGACTCGGACCGGAGCGGAGCGGACGCCTGACGGTCCGACGCCGTACGCCGGTCCAAACTCCGGCCGGTGCGGCGCCAGGCCGAGGGAATCTCCTCCGCCCGGGCCCGGAGCACGGTGACCGAGTCCCCGAGGGCGAGTGCCGTGACCACCTCGGCCAGAAACACGGCGCGCCGGGCCAGCGGTTCGACCAACATGATCGACAGGTCGGGCCGGGCGATCGCGAGCACGATACCGGGCAGGCCCGCTCCGGAGCCGACGTCCACCACCGAGGAACCGGCCGGGATCAGCTCCGCCACCACGGCGCAGTTGAGCAGGTGGCGGTCCCAGATTCGCGGCGTCTCGCGAGGACCGATCAGCCCACGCACCACACCCGGACCGGCGAGGAGTTCCGCGTACGCCGCCGCGAGCGGCAGCCGATCGCCGAACAGCGTACGGGCGGGGCCGGCCAGTTCGGTGGGCAGTGGTGCCGCCGGAACGGCGCCCGCACCGGCCTCCGCGTCGCGGCCGGCTCCGCTGTCCGACGGGGGCACAGGGAACGGCCCGGGCGGCGGTTCGCCACCCGGGCCGGAAATCGGACGGTACGTCATTGATTCGCTCAGTCGACCGGACGTACGACGATCCGGCGGTTCGGCTCGACGCCCTCCGACTCGCTCTCCACCCCGGCGATGGCGTTGACCACGTCGTGGACGCACTTGCGCTCGAAGGCGGACATCGGCTCCAGCCGGACGGCCTCGCCGTGCTGCTTGACCTTCTCCACGGCGTTCTTGGCGACCGCCGAGAGTTCCTTGCGCCGGGTCGCCCGGTAACCGCCCACGTCGAGCAGGAGCCGGCTGGGCGAGCCCGTCTGCCGGAACACGGCGAGCCGGGTCAGCTCCTGCAACGCCTCCAGTGTCGCGCCGCGCTGGCCCACCAGCGCCTGCAACCGGCCACCCACGACCTCGACGACCGGGCGGCCGGCCGAGACCAGCTCGTCGATGTCGCCGTCGTAGTCGAGGATGTCCAGCAGTCCTTCGACGTAGTCCGCGGCGATCTCGCTCTGCCGGAACAGGTCCGCGTCGGTGGTCGGCGCCGCCGGCTTCGCACCGTTGTTGCTCGCGGCGACGTCCCCCTCGGCGGCGTCCTCGTCGTCCGCCTCTTCGTCGTCCTCCGCGTCTTCTTCCTCCGCGTCCTCTTCGTCCGCGTCGTCGTCATCCGCGTCGGCTTCGCGATCCGGACCACCCCGGCCGTCGGCCACCTCGTCGACGTCCGCGCTGTCCCCGGCTACCGAAACGGCCTCGGTGGTTTCGGCCTGCGTGGCCGAGGCTCCTGCCACAACAGGATCGGTGTCGCCGATGGGCTCGTCAGCGCGCGGAATACTGGTGTCGGTCACGGTTCATCTCCGTACTCTCTCGGCCGGACCGTACGGTCGGCGCTGGTTTCCCGGGTCCGGCGGGAGATCGCCGAATGCCACGGGCACGTCTGTCGCGGGCAGCACTGCCCGTCCGCGCGCGGGGAGCGGCGGACTTCGGGCCGGCGCCAGCGCTGGCGGCAGCACGGCCCAGAGTCCTACCGGGCCGCCGGCGCGACTGACGCTGCCGGCGGCCCGTCGCGTCAACCCTGACGCTTAGCCGGACGCCCCTTCTTGGGGTTGACCGGCTTGGCGCCCGGCTTCGGGGCCAGCGCCTTGGTATCCACCACCGGCTTGCTCTCCGGCTGCGCGCCGTTGGCCTTCGACCGACCGAACCGACCGGCCGGCTTGGCCGGCTTGGCCGGCTGCACCGGGTTACGGGAATCGGTGGTGGTCCGACGAGGCCCGGTCGTACGCCGAGGAGCCGACTCGCCCGGCTTGGGCAGCCGGGCGGCGGTGGGCGGCGGCGGGTACTTGCGGAGCACCCACTGCTGCTGGCCGAGGGTGAAGAGGTTGTTCGTGACCCAGTAGATGACCACACCGATCGGGAAGATCGCACCGGAGACCAGCAGCGAGGCCGGGATGCCGTACAGCATCAGCCGCTGGATCATCCGCTGCTGCGGGTCCTCGGCCCAACCGGTCTTCAGGATCATCTGACGGCTGGTCAGGTACGTGGTGGCGATCATGATGGCGACCAGTACGCCGGCCAGGACCTTGACCGAGGCGCCGCTGGCGTTCAACCGGGCCAGCTCGGCCGCGCTGGAGCCGAACTTACCGGCGATCGGTACGTCGAAGAGCCGGGCGTGGGTGGCGCTCTCGAACTGGTCGACGGTCCAGCCGTACTTGGTCTTGCCCTGGTTGATCGGGTCGAGCCGGCGCAGGACGTGGAAGAGGCCGATGAAGACGGGAGCCTGGAGGAAGATCGGAAGGCAGCCCATCAGCGGGTTGGCCTTCTCCTTCCGGTAGAGCTCCATCATCTCTTTCTGGAGCGTCTCCCGGTCACCCTTGTGCTTCTCCTGCAATGCCTTCAGCTGGGGCTGGATCGCCTGCATCGCCCGCTGCGACTTGATCTGCTTGACGAAGATCGGGAAGAGGATCACCCGGAGGGTGACCACCAGGAAGATGATCGCCAGGATCCAGGACCAGTTCGTGCCCAGGACTGCGCCCGTCGACACTCCGATGGCGTCCCAGGCGGAGTGCCACAGCAGCAGGATCCACGAGATCGCCCAGTAGATCCAGTCGAGACTCAATTCGGGGCTCCAGTCACATCGGCATGGCGGCGTCCGCCCGGCTCCGGTACCGGGTCATATCCACCGGGGTGGAAGGGGTGGCAGCGCAACAGCCGTCGGACCGCCAGGAAGGCTCCCCGAAGCGCGCCATGTCCCGCGACCGCCTCCAGGGCGTACGCGCTGCACGACGGGTGGAACCGACAGCGGGCCGGCAGCGCCGGGCTTATCCAACGACGGTACGCGACGATGGGTCCCGCCAGCACTCGGGCACCGAGTGTCATCCCGGACGACGTGTCGATCGGGTTGCTCACCGGGACCGCCGAGCGGATTTTCTGGGCGCCCGGGCCGCGGCGAGGGCGGCGTCGAGGTCGGCTCCGAGCCGGGCGTACGAGGCCTCGGCGGCGTCGGGTAGCGCACGTACCACGAGGGTGGTGCCGGCCGGCAGCCCGGCGAGCCGCTCCCGGACGAGGTGCCGGAGCCGACGGCGGACCCGGTTTCGGATCACGGCGCCGCCCACGGCCTTGGAAACGACGAAGCCGGCCCGGACCGGCGCGGATTCCTGCTCCGCGCCGGCATTCCGGGCCGGCTTCGACGCTGTTCTGGTCAATGGGGATCGGGACGGTTCCGGGGTGCCGGTCGGATGGAGATGGACGACAAGGACGCCACGATTGGCTCGTCGCCCACCCCGGATCGCTGCGGCGAAGTCACTGCTGCGCCGCAGTCGCTGTGCGGCCGCCAGCACGACTGCCTACATCCCCGGACCGGCCTTGCCAGCCGTCAGGCCGACAGGCGGGTACGACCCTTGCCACGGCGGGCAGAGAGGATGGCGCGGCCCGCCCGGGTGCGCATGCGCAGCCGGAAGCCGTGGGTCTTCGCGCGGCGGCGGGTGTTCGGCTGGTAGGTGCGCTTGCTCACGTCAGGCTCTCCGTCGTCGTACGCCCCGGCCGTGTGACATCGGGGTCGTGTGATGGTCTGGCGTTGGCCGCCTGGGCGGCCGGGTTCGATGCCGTCCGGGTTCGATGCCGTCTGGCGATTCGATGCCGTCCGGCGGTTCAATGCCGTCTGGCATCGGCCGCTGCCCACAGCACGGGCGGCGGTCAGGCAGTCTTCCATCACCCTAGCAGAGGGCGACAGAGCAACCGTTGGAGCCTACGCAGGCCGGCAGTGAGCGTCAAACAGGAGTGGGCGGGTGCTGATCCTCCTGGTCCGGCCGATCCGCCGAGCCGGTCCGGCCGGTTCGGAAACCCGGACCGGAACCCCCGGCCGAAGCATCCCCGCGGGCACCGGCACCCGGTTCGAACCGTCGGGCGAGGCAATCCGGCCGAGTCGGGCCGATCGCCGTAGAGCGGGAGGAACCGGGTGGCTAGGCTGGGCCGACCGACCGGGGTTTTTCGCTGATGTTGCCAAGGTGGCGACGGGGTCGACGGTTGATGGCGTGTGGACAACGCTGTTAGCGTGCCCGATTGCACGTCGGCGTCAGAGGGTGGGGGTGCCGCTGACGGGCAAAACCGGACAAGCTCGTCGATCGTTCGACAGATGAACCCGCGTCAACGCCATTTGGAGCCGGGGGCGACGGCACGGACGCCCGGCCGGGCGACAACAATCAGTCGATACACAGGTTGTGGATAACTTGTGGACGGCGTCGGCATCCGCCGGGCGCCGCGTCGTGCCTGTTCACGCACGATAGCAAGCCTGGAACGGTCGACTGGGACGGCAGCGGCGGCCGGAGACGCAGAGGCGATGGGGGTGGCGCGACGGTGGCCGACACGATCGACCTTGCCGCAGTGTGGATGGCGACGACCGAGGAACTGGCTGACGAGATCATCTCAGCTCAGCAGCGCGCCTACCTACGGCTGACCCGACTGCGCGCGATCGTCGAGGACACCGCACTGCTCTCCGTACCGGACGCCTTCACCCGGGATGTGATCGAGTCCCGGCTCCGTCCGGCGATCACCGAGGCGCTGTCGCGCCGACTGGGCCGGGCGGTCCAGGTCGCCGTCACGGTACGACCGCCGGACGACGCGCAGACCCGGCCGACCGGCACCGGCTACCCGAGCGCCTCCGAACCGTCCGGTCGCACCTCAGGCACGGGGTACCAGTCCGTCGGCACCGCCGCGGGCTATCCCGGCGCCGCCGACCCGACCGGTGGATACGGCGGCCCGAACCCTGCCAGTGGATACGGGCCGAACCCGCCCAGCGGGTACGGCCCGGACCCGGCCCCCGGGTACGGCGGCCAGGACCAGAGCGGCGGGTACGGCGGCCAGCAGCCGGGCGGCGGGTACGGCGACCCCGGCCCCGGTAGCGGATACGGACCCGAGCCGCTGCGCTATCCCGGTAATCCGGGGCAGGAGGAGCAGGGCCACCGGAACCCCGATCCCGGACCCGACCAGGGTGGCCGGGAATCCGGTCCGTTCTCCGGCTCCGCGCAGCAGCCGATCGTCGGTTCGGCGCGCCCGCCGGGGCGACCCGCGGACGGCGGACGCCCCAACCTGATCCCGGCCAGCCGGGACGGCCAGGAGACACTCTTTTCCGCCCCCTATCCGGAGCCGTACCGACCGACCGCCCCGCACCAGGACCGACGCGGTTTCGACGAACGGGTCAACAACGCCGGTGACTCCGGCCAGTTCGGCGTCGACCACCGTCCGCCGGACCGCCGCTACCACGACGGCCGGGACGGAGCCGGACGACTCGGCCCCGGCCGGGACAGTGGTACGGACAACGGGCCGGGTCGGGGCGGCGCCTTCGCCGACCATCGGCAGGGTGGCCGGGACGACCGCCGGCCGGGCGGAGTCGGCGGGGCCGGAGATGTCGGCGGCAACCGGCTGAACCCGAAGTACATGTTCGAGACCTTCGTCATCGGCTCGTCCAACCGGTTCGCCCATGCCGCCTCGGTGGCCGTCGCCGAGTCGCCCGCGAAGGCGTACAACCCGCTGTTCATCTACGGCAGTTCGGGACTGGGCAAGACCCACCTGCTGCACGCCATCGGCCACTACGCCACCACCCTCGGCAACGCCCGCTCGGTCCGCTACGTCTCGACCGAGGAGTTCACCAACGACTTCATCAACTCGCTCCGGGACGACAAGACGAGCGCGTTCCAGCGCCGCTACCGGGACGTCGACATCCTCCTGATCGACGACATCCAGTTCCTGGAGAACCGGGAACGGACCCAGGAGGAGTTCTTCCACACCTTCAACACCCTGCACAACGCCAACAAGCAGATCGTGATCACCTCGGACCGGAAGCCGAAGGATCTCGCGACGCTGGAGGACCGGCTGCGTACCCGCTTCGAGTGGGGACTGCTGGCCGATATCCAGCCGCCCGACCTGGAGACCCGGATCGCGATCCTGCAGAAGAAGGCGGCCCAGGAGCGGTTGTTCGCCCCGCCGGACGTACTGGAGTTCATCGCCTCGCGGATCTCCAACTCGATCCGGGAGTTGGAGGGCGCGCTCATCCGGGTCACCGCGTTCGCGTCGCTGACCCGGTCGCCCGTGGAGCTGTCCCTGGCCGAGGAGGTGCTCCGGGACTTCATTCCGGACGGCTCCGGGCCGGAGATCACCGCGGACCAGATCATGGTCGCCACCGCCGACTACTTCGGTGTCAGCCTGGAGGACCTGCGCGGCCAGTCGAGGTCCCGGGTACTGGTGAACGCCCGCCAGGTGGCGATGTACCTGTGCCGCGAGCTGACCGACCTGTCCCTGCCCCGGATCGGGCAGGCGTTCGGCGGCCGCGACCACACCACGGTGATGCACGCCGACCGGAAGATCAGGCAGCAGATGGCGGAACGGCGCTCGCTCTACAACCAGATCGCCGAGCTGACCAACCGGATCAAACAGATCACCTGACCCCACCCACGCCGGCCGAGGCCGGGTTCGGACCCTTCCGGTCCGGGCCCGGCCTTCGTCGTACCCGGTCCGGGCTTCCTCCTACCCGGGTCCGGGCTTCGTCGTACACAGCTCGTCCACAGCCGGTTGTCCACCATCGGTGGATAACCGGGGGGTGCCTTCGGTGAGCGAACCCACAAGCTGTGGACAAGTGTTGGGGATAGTGATGTGGACAGTCACCCAGAGTCACCGACTTGTCCACCGGGTTCGGCCGCCTGTGCACGGGCTGTTGAAGGTTCTGGGGACAGTGCTCGTCGATGTCCGACCGGCTGTGCCCACAGATGGGGAAAAGGCGGTGGGTAACCCGGTGGACAACCGGTGGACAACCGTGGATAACCTCGGCGGCCCGACCGGCTGTGGATGGGCGACCCCGTTTTCGGGCCGGTTGTCCACACCCCGCACACCGGTGGATAAGCTTCTGACCTGCGTAGACCCCGCCTCTCCACAGTTTGCACAGCACCGATGAAGACGATTTAGATATCTCTTCTAAAGAACAAAAACCAATCACCAGCGTTGGGCATGCTGTGGATCGGTTTGACTTGTCGTACCGATCGGCCAAGATCTGCCGAAGTACCGGGGTCGGACGCACAGCCGATGAGGCAGGGCCCTAAGGTGCGATGAAGACCCGCACGGTTGGCGGGGCCGGAAGGCTGCCGCCGGCATGAGACAGTTGTCGCTGACGTCGATCCGGAGGCATGGCATGAAGTTCCGCGTGGAGCGCGACGCGCTCGCCGACGCCGTGGCGTGGACCGCGAAGAGTCTGCCCAACCGTCCCTCGGTCCCGGTGCTCGCCGGAGTGCTGCTCCGGGTCGCCGAGGGTGGCCTGCACGTCTCCGGGTTCGACTACGAGGTCTCCAGCCAGGTGACCGTCGACGTCCAGAGCGAGGCCGAGGGTGCCGCGCTGGTCTCCGGCCGGCTGCTGGCCGAGATCACCAAGGCGCTGCCGGCGAAGCCGGTGGACATCGCCGCCGCCGGCGCCCACCTGGAGCTGGTCTGCGGCAGCGCCCGGTTCACCCTGCCGACGATGCCGGTCGAGGACTACCCGACGCTTCCCGAGATGCCCGGCAGCGCCGGCACGATCGACGCGGCGACCTTCGCCGCCGCGGTCGGTCAGGTCGCGATCGCCGCCGGCCGGGACGAGACGCTGCCGATGATGACCGGGGTACGCATCGAGCTGAACGGCTCGATGCTGTCGATGCTGGCGACCGACCGCTACCGCCTCGCCCTGCGGGAGATCGAGTGGCGCCCGGACGACCCCGAGGTGAGCATCAACGCGCTGGTGCCGGCCCGGACCCTGCACGACACCGCCAAGGCCCTCGGCCCGATCGGCGGCGACGTCACGATGGCCCTGGCCCAGGGCGCCGCCGGAGAGGGGCTGATCGGCTTCGCCGGTGGCACCCGCCGGACCACCAGCCGGCTGCTGGACGGCGCCAACTACCCGCCGGTGCGGTCGCTCTTCCCCGCCAGCCACAACGCCGAGGCCCGGGTGTCGGTCGCCGCGCTCACCGAGGTCGTCAAGCGGGTGTCGCTGGTCGGCGGTCGGACCACGCCGGTGCTGCTGAACTTCAGCTCCGACGGCCTGGTCGTCGAGGCCGGCAGCACCGAGGAGGCGCGGGCGAGCGAGGCGATGGACGCCACCTTCACCGGAGAGCCGCTGACCATCGGCTTCAACCCTCAGTACCTGATCGACGGTTTGCAGAATCTCGGATCCGCGCTGGCGGTCTTCTCCTTCGTCGACGCGTTCAAGCCCGCCGTCATCTCGCCCTCCGGCGAGGACGGCGAGGTCATTCCTGGCTATCGATACCTGATTATGCCGATCCGGGTCACCCGCTGATCGCACGGTTCCGAAGGGAAAGTTCATGCAGCTCGGCCTCGTAGGCCTCGGCCGGATGGGCGGCAACATGCGCGAACGACTGCGCGCCGCCGGACACGAGGTGATCGGCTTCGATCGGAATCCGGGAGTCAGCGACACTGCCAGCCTGGCGGAGCTGGCGGAGAAGCTGGCCGCCCCCCGGGCCGTCTGGCTGATGGTCCCGGCGCAGTACACCGAAGCCACGGTGGACGGGCTGATCGAGGTGCTCTCGCCCGGCGACATCGTCATCGACGGCGGCAACTCGCGGTTCAGCGACGACCTGCCCCGGGCGGAAAAGCTCGACCAGCACGGCATCGGCTACATCGACGTCGGGGTCTCCGGCGGGATCTGGGGTCGGGAGAACGGTTACGGCCTGATGGTCGGCGGGGACGAGCAGCACGTCGAGCGGTTGATGCCGATCTTCGATGCGCTCAAGCCGGCGGGCGAGTTCGGCTTCGTGCACGCCGGGCCGGTCGGCGCCGGGCACTACGCCAAGATGGTGCACAACGGCATCGAGTACGGCCTGATGCACGCCTACGCCGAGGGCTACGAACTGCTGACCGCCTCCGAACTGGTGACCAACGTGCCAGGCGTCTTCAAGTCCTGGCGCGAGGGCACCGTGGTCCGCTCCTGGCTACTCGACCTGCTTGACCGGGCACTCGACGAGGACCCGGAGCTGGCCGACCTGAGCGGCTACACCGAGGACACCGGCGAGGGCCGCTGGACGGTCGACGAGGCGGTCCGGCTCGGAGTGCCGCTGAACGTCATCACCGCCTCGCTCTTCGCCCGGTTCGTCTCCCGACAGGACGACTCGCCCGCGATGAAGGCCGTCTCCGCGCTGCGCCAGCAGTTCGGCGGGCACGCCGTCCGCAAGAACTAAGCGCGGTGTACGTCCGCCGGCTCGAACTGGTCGACTTCCGCTCGTACGAGCGGGTCGGGGTCGATCTGGAGCCGGGCGGGAACGTGCTCGTCGGCCCCAACGGGGTCGGCAAGACGAATCTCGTCGAGGCGCTCGGCTACGTGGCGACGCTGGCCAGCCACCGGGTCGCCACCGACGCCCCACTGGTCCGGGCCGGAGCGGCGACCGCGGTGATCCGGTGCGCGATCGTGCACGACCAACGGGAGCTGCTGGTCGAGCTGGAGATCGCTCCCGGTCGGGCGAACCGGGCCCGGCTGAACCGCTCACCGGCCCGACGGGCCCGGGACGTGCTCGGCGCGCTGCGGCTGGTGCTCTTCGCACCGGAGGACCTGGAACTGGTCCGGGGCGATCCGGCCGAGCGGCGGCGCTATCTCGACGACCTCCTGGTCACCCGGATGCCCCGGTACGCCGCCGTACGGTCGGACTACGAGCGGGTGGTGAAACAGCGCAACGCGCTGCTGCGTACCGCCTATCTGGCCCGGAAGACCTCCGGTGGGCGGGGACGGCGTACCCGGACCGAGACCGATCAACCGGCCGACTCCGGGACGGAGCTGTCGACGCTGACGGTCTGGGACACCCACCTGATCCGGCACGGGGCGGAACTTCTGGCCGGCCGATTGGAGTTGGTCGCGGCGCTGAGCCCGCACGTGTCGAAGGCGTACGACGCGGTGGCGCCGGGACGGGGTGCGGCGGCGATCACGTACCGCTCCTCGCTCGATCTCGTCGATCCGGCGCCGGACCGGTCCGCGCTGGAGGCGGCGATGGCGACCGCGCTGGCCGAGTCCCGGACGTCCGAGATCGAGCGAGGCGTGACGCTGGTCGGGCCGCACCGCGACGAGTTGACCCTCACCCTCGGCCCACTGCCGGCCCGTGGCTACGCGAGCCACGGCGAGTCCTGGTCGTTCGCCCTGGCGCTCCGGCTGGCCGCGTACGACCTGCTCCGCGCCGACGGGGTGGAGCCGGTACTCGTCCTTGACGACGTCTTCGCCGAGCTGGACAGTGGACGCCGGGAACGGCTGGCCGAGCTGGTCGCCGGCGCCAGTCAGCTGGTGGTCACCTGCGCGGTCGCCGACGACGTACCGCAGGCCCTCCGGGGTGCCCGCTTCGAGGCGTCCGACGGGGAGGTACGCCGTGCCGAATGACCCGGAAGTGCGGCGGGGCGCCGGCTCGGCCGAGTCGAACCCCGGTCCGGCCGGATCGGGTTCCGGGACCGCCGGACCGGCCGCGTCGGATCCGGTGCCCGCCGACGGTACGGAGCTGACCGGGCCGGCGTTGGCCCGCGCCGTGCTGGACGCCGCGATGGCTCGCCGGAAGGCGGGCGGGTCGGGTCGACGTACCTGGGCAAGGGGTGAGGTCACCGGCGATTCGACCGTCGGCGACGGCCCCGGCGAGGCCGGTGGCGCTCCGGCGACCGGTCGGGGCGGGAAGCCCCGGCGTCGGCCCCGGGGCTATTCCGGGCCGGGACCGGACCCCCGGGATCCGCAGCTCTTCGGTGCCGTGCTGGCCCGGATGGTGAAGGCGCGTGGCTGGCAGCAGCCGGCGGCCGAGGCGACCGTCTTCGGCGCATGGGAGCGGGTGGTCGGGCCGGACATCGCCGAGCACAGCCGTCCGATCAAGCTGGAGGACGGCGAACTCACGGTCGAGGCGGAGTCGACGGCGTGGGCGACCCAGCTTCGGCTGCTGGCCGGCTCGCTGCTTCGGCGTATTGCCGCTGAGGTGGGACATAACGTGGTTCGGCGGCTGCACGTGCACGGCCCGACCGCCCCGTCCTGGGTCCGTGGTCCACGGCGGGTACGAGGACGTGGTCCCCGGGATACGTACGGCTGAGCCGACGGAGGCGGACGGCCGGCATCCGGCCGATGGATCCGCCTCCCGCGACGCGTAGCCGACCGGCGCGGGAGCGCGCCATGGCAGGCACCCTCCCCGCTGTGGCGGGCAGCGTTCCGGCTGTCGTCGGCAGGGGAAGGCCCGGCGCGACGGCGGTGCGCTGCCGACGGGCCAACGCCAGCCCGGCCCCGGCCGAGGCGAACAGACCGACGCAGCCGGCGAGTACCAACGTCTGCCGGGGACCGGCGTGCTCGGACAGCCAGCCGAGGCCGGGCGCACCGACGGCGGCCGCGACCGAGCCGGTCACCGCGACGGCGGCCAGCACCCGGCCGCGCATTGCCCCGTCGGTGTCGAGCTGTGCCCGGGTGCCGACGGTGGTATCGATGATCACGGCGGCGGCGGCGATCGGCAGGATCGCCAGTGCGAAGCTCCAGACGCCGGGTGCCAGACCGGCGACGGCCTGCAGGACGCTGGCGACCACTCCGGCGCCGATCAGGAGGCCGTAGCTGAGGTGGCGCCTGCGGGCGGCGGCCAGTGCGCCGAGCACCGTACCGACCGCGAAGACCGTGGAGAGCAGGCCGTAGACCGCGGCCCCGCCACCGAACGGGCCGGCGCTCATCGCGGCCATTGTGACCTGGTAGTTGCGGCCCAGGCTGCCCAGTACGAAGGCGAGCGCGAGGGCGGTCAGGATGACCGGCTGCCGACGGAGGTAGCTCAGCCCGGCCCGGATTCCGTGCCGGACCTCGGGATGCCCCTCGGGATCGGGTTCCGGCTGGTACAGATCCCGCTGTCGTACGGAGAAGAGCGCGGCCACCACGGCGGCGAAACTGACCGCGTTGACCACGAACAGCAGGGCCGGTCCGGTGGCGGCGACCACGACCGCACCGAGGCTCATCCCGAGGATCCGGCCGGCGGAGTTGGTCAGTGAGCCCAGCGCCAGGGCGTTGCCGAGGGTCTCCCGGTCGACCATCGTCGAGCCGTACCGGCCCATGACCGGGCCCTCGATCGCGGTGAGCGCCCCGCTGACCAGTGAGATCGCGTAGATCATCGACATCTGGGGCGCGTCCGACCAGGCCAGCATGGCCAGCCCGGCGGCGAGTGCGGCGTGCCCGACCTGGGTACTGATCAGCAGCGGCCGGGCCGGCAGCCGGTCCGCGAGCGCACCGCCCCAACTGCTGAGCAGGAGGGTGGGGAGAGCCTGGAGCAGCACCGCGAAGCCCATCGAGGTGGCCGAGCCGGTCTGCTGCAGGACGTACCAGTTGACCCCGAGCACCTGCATCCAGGTGCCGATCACGGACACGAATCCGGCGCCCGCCCAGATCCGGTAGTTGCGATGGCGCAGGGCGCCAAACGTGGTGCGCAAAGCCGCGAACCCTTCCCGCTCGTTGGCGGGCGTACGCATCGAACGTCCCCACCGGATGGCTGTCCGTCACCGATTCGCCACACTCCGGGAGGACGCGCAAGTCTGGCTGCTGCTCCCCGGGTTCGTTCAGGGGCGGTGGGAAAAGTCACGCGTACCGTCGCGCAACCGGCGATTCGGACTAAGCCGTACGTGGCCGTTCGGCCGACCGGTCACCGTTCGACAGGTCGACAGCCCGGCGTCGACAGCTCGACGTGGCGGCTCGGGGGGCAGGCGCGAGCGGCTCGGGTCAGGAGTCGGCGGTTCGAGTGCGCGGATCGGTGGTTCGGGTGCGCGGATCGGTGGTTCGAGTGCGTGAGTCGGCGGCTCGGGTCAGCCGCCAGCGGCCCGAGGGTCAGGAGTCGGCGTAGACAGCGAAGCCGCGCTCCGCGCAGCGCCGGTAGAAGCCCGCGAGGACACCCAGCTCGGAACGGGAGAAGCTCCACTGCGGCGCCGCCCCGGACTCGTCGCGGAGCGCGTCCAGCCGGCCGTCCAGCCACCGCAGTTGCTGCTCGGCCAGCCGGCCGTCGGCGAGTGCGGCCTGCAGCACGGCGCTCACCGTGTCGAAGGTCACCGACTCGCCGAAACTCCGGTGTCCGTCGACGAACCGCTCCAGCCCGCCCGCGATCCAGGCGCACCCGTCCGGATCGATCACCGGGTCCTCGTCCTCGGCGGCCGCCTCGGTGGCGTACAGCACGCCGTCGAGGCCGAGCAGCAGATCGACCAGCTCGGTGTACGCGGTCGCCCGGACCGAACCGGTCTTGGCGATGTATCCGGCGAGGGCCGCAGTCGGTGCGGCGACCTCCGGCACGTCGGCCAACTCGCCGAAGTCCACGAACTCGGCCGGGGCCACCGGGTCGTAGAAGCGGCCGGTCCGCGGCCAGCGCACCGCGACATTGTCCAGCCCCATCGAGCGTCACCTCTCTTGGCACCTGACGAAACCGGTCGGTAGGACCGTCCGATGCGCTTTCCGGGCATCTTGGCCACGGAGCTTACTCACGGCGTCGCTGTCGCAAAGTTACGGCACCGCCCGGGTTCGCGCGACCCCCCGCTCCGGTCGTCCGGCGGAGGCCGCGGGGAGGTCGGCCGGAGTGGATCCGCCCGTCCGTGGTCGACGCGGCGATGCCGGAAACCGCCCCCGATCCGACCCCATGCGTGTGGGGGGAGTCGTAGGAGTGGGGGTTCGGGCGCCTACGACTGTCTCAGGGCGCCGCGCAGGGTGCCGGATAACCAATATGTCATCTGGGCACAGTAAGATTGACAGCGAGACGACGACACGGTGTGGAGCGATGACCCGGACCTCAAGGATTCGGGCCGGGACCGCGCCGGGTCCGAGCCGATCGCGATCCGTGGGCAACCGCGGCGACCGGCGCGTTCGACCGTACCCCGGAACTTGTCGTGGTGTCGGCCCGCGCGCCCGCCGTCGTGGCCGTCCACCAAACCCGCGCCTCTCCGCGCCTGACCCGGCGTGGAGCGACGCGAGAAAGTGGCCAAGGTGGCAGCGCAGAAGAAGCAGGAGTACGGCGCCGAGTCGATCACCGTTCTGGAGGGCCTGGAGGCCGTCCGGAAGCGGCCTGGTATGTACATCGGATCGACCGGTGAGCGCGGTCTGCACCACCTTGTCCAGGAAGTTGTGGACAACGCGGTGGACGAGGCGATGGCCGGCTACTGCGACACGATCGAGGTGGTCCTGCTCGCCGACGGCGGCGTACAGGTCACCGACAACGGTCGTGGGTTCCCCGTCGACCTGCACCCGAAGCTGAAGAAGCCCGGTGTCGAGGTCGCGTTGACCGTGCTGCACGCCGGCGGCAAGTTCGACGGCAAGGCGTACCAGGTCTCCGGTGGCCTGCACGGCGTCGGCGTCTCGGTGGTCAACGCGCTCTCCACCCGGATGTTCGTGGAGATCCACAAGTCCGGGCACGTCTGGCGGCAGCACTACAACAACTCGAAGCCCTCCCCGCTGGAGAAGGGCGAGACCACCAACACGACCGGTTCGGCGGTCTCCTTCTGGCCGGACCCGGACGTCTTCGAGACGACCGACTTCTCCTTCGAGACGATCTACCGTCGGCTCCAGGAGATGGCCTTCCTGAACCGTGGCCTGACCATCCAGCTCCGCGACGAGCGGGTGCGGGAGGAGGACGGCAAGGCTCGTGAGGTGACGTTCTGCTACAAGGGCGGCATCGCCGACTTCGTCCGGCACCTGAACAACTCGAAGAACCCGATCCACAAGACCGTGGTGGAGTTCGGGGCCGAGGAGGAGGGCATGTCGGTCGAGATCGCCATGCAGTGGAACGAGTCGTACGGCGAGTCGGTCTACACCTTCGCGAACACCATCAACACGCACGAGGGTGGTACCCACGAGGAGGGCTTCCGGGCCGCGCTGACCAGCGTGGTCAACCGGTACGGCGCGGAGAAGAAGCTGCTCAAGGGCGACGAGAAGCTCTCCGGCGAGGACATCCGGGAGGGGCTCGCGGCGATCATCTCGGTCAAGCTGGCCAACCCGCAGTTCGAGGGTCAGACCAAGACCAAGCTCGGCAACACCCCGGTGAAGAGCTTCGTGCAGCGGGCCTGCAACGAGTGGCTGGTCGACTGGTTCGACCGGAACCCCGCCGAGGTCAAGCTGATCATCACCAAGGCGACCCAGGCCGCTCGGGCCCGGATCGCCGCGCAGCAGGCCCGGAAGCTGGCCCGGCGCAAGTCGCTGCTGGAGTCCGGCTCGATGCCGGGCAAGCTGGCCGACTGCCAGTCCACCGACCCGCGTGAGTCCGAGGTGTTCATCGTCGAGGGTGACTCGGCGGGCGGCTCGGCCAAGCAGGGCCGGGATCCGCGTACCCAGGCGATCCTGCCGATCCGAGGCAAGATCCTCAACGTGGAGAAGGCCCGGATCGACCGGGTGCTGAAGAACAACGAGGTCCAGGCGCTGATCACCGCGCTGGGCACCGGCATCCACGACGACTTCGACATGGAGAAGCTGCGCTACCACAAGGTGGTGCTGATGGCCGACGCCGACGTCGACGGTCAGCACATCCAGACGCTGCTGCTCACCCTGCTGTTCCGCTTCATGCGGCCGTTGGTCGAGATGGGGCACGTCTACCTCGCGGCCCCGCCGCTCTACAAGATCAAGTGGAACCGCAAGGGCGACGACGCCCAGTACGCCTACTCCGACCGGGAGCGGGACGGACTGATCGCGCTACGTCAGCAGAAGAAGGCGAACGCCAAGCCGGACGACATCCAGCGGTTCAAGGGTCTGGGCGAGATGAACTACCCCGAACTGTGGGAAACCACGATGAACCCAGCGACCCGTACCCTCCGGCAGGTCACCCTCGACGACGCGGCAACCGCCGACGAGCTGTTCAGCGTGCTGATGGGCGAGGACGTGGAAGCACGCCGCTCGTTCATCCAGCGCAACGCCAAGGACGTTCGCTTCCTCGACATCTAGTGCCGGTACGGCGATCCCGCACGGCCGGCCCTGACCGGCGGTGCGGTGTTGCCGGGCCTGGACGAATGGCCCGGCAACATCGTCGTTCCACACAGTTATCCACAGCTTCCACGGTTTCCACAGCCGTTATCCACAGCGGAATGCGGCTTTGAGTCTGATAAGGGTTGACAGTGACGGATACTCCCGAGTCCTCCGCGAACGAGCCAGAGCAGGAGACCGCTGCCGGCGGCGCGGTCGCTCAGCACGATCGGATCGAACCGGTCGGGCTCGAGGTGGAGATGCAGCGCTCCTACCTCGACTACGCGATGAGCGTGATCGTCGGGCGGGCACTGCCGGACGTGCGGGACGGGCTCAAGCCCGTACACCGCAAGATTCTCTACGCCATGTTCGACTCCGGCTACCGGCCGGACCGGGGGTACGTGAAGTGCTCCCGGGTGGTCGGCGACGTGATGGGTCAGTTCCACCCGCACGGCGACTCCTCCATCTACGACGCCCTGGTCCGGATGGCCCAGACCTGGTCCCTGCGCTACCCGCTGGTCGACGGCAACGGCAACTTCGGCTCTCCGGGTAACGACCCGGCAGCCGCCATGCGCTACACCGAGTGCAAGCTCGACCCGTTGGCGATGGAGATGCTCCGGGACATCGACGAGGACACCGTCGACTTCCAGGACAACTACGACGGCCGGGCCAAGGAGCCGACGATCCTGCCGTCGCGCGTGCCCAACCTGCTGCTCAACGGCTCCGAGGGCATCGCGGTCGGAATGGCGACCAAGATCCCGCCGCACAACCTGCGGGAGATCGGCGCGGCGGTGCAGTGGTGCCTGGAGAACCCGGACGCCGACGAGGCGACCACCCTCGACGAGCTGATCGGGATCGTCAAGGGGCCGGACTTCCCGACGCACGGCCTGATCGTCGGGACGACCCCGATCCAGGACGCGTACCGGACCGGGCGTGGCTCGATCCGGATGCGCGCGGTGGTCGAGGTCGAGGAGGACAAGAAGGGCCGGACCTGCCTGGTCGTCACCGAGCTGCCGTACCAGGTCAACCCCGACAACCTGGCCGAGCGGATCGCCGAGCTGATCAAGGAGGGGAAGCTCGCCGGGATCGCCGACATCCGGGACGAGTCCTCCGGGCGTACGGGCATGCGGATCGTGCTGGTGCTCAAGCGCGACGCGGTGGCGAAGGTGGTGCTGAACAACCTCTACAAGCACACCCAGCTCCAGGAGACCTTCGGCGCCAACATGCTGGCCCTGGTCGACGGGGTGCCCCGGACGCTCAACCTGGCACAGTTCATCCGCTACTACGTCGAGCACCAGATCAACGTGATCCGCCGGCGTACCGCGTACCGGTTGCGGAAGGCCGAGGAGCGGGCGCATATCCTCCGGGGTCTGGTCAAGGCGCTGGACGCGCTCGACGACGTCATCGCGTTGATCCGTCGCTCGCCCACGGTGGACGAGGCCCGGCAGGGTCTGATCCAGCTGCTGGAGATCGACGAGGTACAGGCCACGGCGATCCTGGACATGCAGCTGCGCCGGCTCGCCGCGCTGGAACGTCAGAAGATCATCGACGAGTTGGCCAAGATCGAGATCGAGATCGCGGACCTCAAGGACATCCTGGCCAAGCCGGAGCGGCAGCGGAAGATCGTTTCCGAGGAGCTCGGCGAGATCGTGGCCAAGTGGGGCGACGAGCGCCGGACCAAGATCGTGCCCTTCGAGGGCGAGGTCTCGATGGAGGACCTGATCGCCCGCGAGGACGTGGTGGTCACCATCACCCGGACCGGCTACGCCAAGCGGACCAAGGTCGACCTCTACCGCTCGCAGCGGCGCGGCGGCAAGGGGGTCAGTGGCGCCACGCTTCGGCAGGACGATATCGTCAGCCACTTCTTTGTCTGCTCGACGCACGACTGGATGCTCTTCTTCACCAATAAGGGGAGGGTCTACCGGGCCAAGGCGTACGAGTTGCCAGAGGCCAGTAGGGTGGCGAAAGGTCAGCACGTGGCCAATCTGCTCGCCTTCCAGCCGGACGAGCAGATCGCCCAGGTCATCGAGATCCCGGACTACCAGGTCGCGCCCTACCTGGTGCTGGCCACCAGGAACGGCCTGGTGAAGAAGACGAAGTTGGAGGAGTTCGATTCCAACCGTTCCGGCGGCGTGATCGCGATCAACCTCCGGGACGAGGACGAGCTGGTAGGAGCGGCGCTGGCGGGACCCGGGGACGATCTCCTGCTGGTGTCCAAGCAGGCGCAGGCGATTCGGTTCAACGCCACGGACGAGGCGCTCCGGCCGATGGGCCGGGCCACGTCGGGGGTGATCGGGATGCGGTTCACCGACGACGACGTGCTGTTGGCGATGGAGGTAGTCCGCGAGGGCATGAACCTGGATGTCCTGGTGGCGACGAACGGGGGATACGCAAAACGTACCCCGATCGAGGTGTACCCCGTGCAGGGTAGGGGAGGTAAAGGGGTGCTGACCGCGAAGATCACCGAACGCCGTGGTGGTCTGGTCGGTGCGGTCGTGATCAGCCCGGACGACGAGCTGTTTGCCATCACCAGCAACGGCGGTGTGATCCGGACTCCCGTGAAGCCTGTACGCCGAACGCGTGATCGGAACACAATGGGGGTCAAACTGATGGACCTACCAGACGGCGTGACTATTGTGGCGATTGCTCGCAATGCCGACGAGCCTGACGAACAGGACTAGTTGATGACGGAGACACAGGCGAAGTCGGGGGCTGCGGGGGCCTCGACCAACCCGGTCGACGAGGAGGCCGGCGGTGCCGGCGCACCAGCGACCGGCCGCACGGCAGTCGGCCGGGCGGTAGTCCCCGCTGACGCGCCGTCCCCCAAGTTCACCCGGGCGCCGGGCATGCCGCCGCCACCCGAGCAGCTTCCCGAGGAGTCGGCCAGCACGTCGGCCCAGGCCGACGGCAGCCTCGAGGAGACGGCGCCGGTCGCGAAGGACGCCGAGGAGACCGTGACCTACCCGGTCGCATCCTCCCCGGCCCCGAGGGTCACCGTCGGAGCCGGTCGGGTAGAGCCGGCCGATAGAGCCGAGCAGTCCGCCCCGACCGGCCGGTTGGAGCAACCGGGCTCGTCCAGCCGTACCGAACGCATCCCGAACCGGACCGAACGGCCGGCCGTCCCCACGGCGAGCGGTGCCGAGTCGACCCAGCCGATCTCCAGCGCCCAGCAGGGTGCCTTCCGGCCCGGGCGGGCCGGTGGAACGCCCCAACCCCAGACCCCGACGAGTCGGTTCGGGTTCGGCGGTCCCGCCGCGCGGCCGGCCACCGGAGTCGGCGCCGCCGGGGCGACCGGCGGCCCGGGTGCCGGCGGCGGCGGTGGTGCGGCCGCCGGTGGTGCCGGAGCGGTCGGTGCCGCGCGGGTGACCGAGGCCGTTCGCGCCGCCCGCAGCACGGTCAGCTCGGCGGCCTCGCGGGGTCCACGTCGGGCCCGGCTGAACCTGAAGCGGATCGACCCCTGGTCCGTCATGAAGTTCTCGTTCGCGGTCTCGCTGGTGCTCTTCATCGTGGTGATCGTCGCAACGTCCGTGCTCTATCTCGCGCTCGACGCGATGGGCGTCTTCGACAGCGTGAACGGCACGCTCACCGACATGCTCAGCGCGACCGGCGGTCAGGGCGGCAGCACCTTCAAGATCACCGCCAAGGGTGTCATCCTCACCTCGGGTCTCATCGGCCTGGTGAACGTGGTGCTCTTCACCGCGTTGGCCACGCTCGCGGCCTTCATCTACAACGTCTGCGCCGACCTGGTCGGCGGCGTCGAGCTGACGCTCGCCGAGCGGGACTGAGCGGACGACAGCGGTTTCGGCACACGCCGGGGCACGCCGCAAAGCGGTGGCCCCGGCGTTCGTCGTTCCGGTACCGTCTCGTCGTACCGGGTAGGGCAGTGCAGGTTTCGCCAGCGGCGGCCCCGAGTTGGGATCGGCGCCGGGGGTACGGTAACCTTGCTCGGCGCACGGGGGGCTATAGCTCAGTCGGTTAGAGCGCAGAGCTGATAACTCTGAGGTCGATGGTTCGATTCCATCTAGCCCCACTTCACACCGTCCGACGACTGGTCGAGCGTGAGGATACATCCATGTTGAAGAAGATCCTGCTCGTCGTCGGCGTGGTAGGCGTCGCGGCACTCGTCTACAAGAAGGTCAAGGAATCCAACGACGAGCGGGCCCTCTGGCATGAGGCCACCACCGCGCCGGACCTTCGGTAGTCTTCCGATCGGACCGCCGTCCCCGGGGACGTGGTCCAGCCCGGGGCCGTAGCTCAACTGGCAGAGCACTGCCTTTGCAAGGCAGGGGTTAGGGGTTCGAGTCCCCTCGGCTCCACCATTCAACGCCTTGAACGGGCAATGCCTGACGCAAGATCATCGAGTGGACCACCGGTACGAGCTAGGTGACCTCTGGACGGCCCGTCGGGGTTCGACCGGGTCGAAGCGGAGAACTGTCCCGCTGGCGTAGCGGGGACGTGCCGCGTGCCACCGCAGAGGATGCGCTCGCGTGTGACGAAGCCTGCGGGCCGATCGGTCAGGAATCAAGAAGCACGGGTCATCGAGGCGCATAGCCTGATCATCATGGACATCACCATTCACACGACCGTCCTTCCGCACGACGACCCGGACGCGTCCCTGGCCTTCTACCGAGATGCCCTCGACTTCGAGGTTCGCAGCGACGTCGGGAAGGGCAAGATGCGCTGGATCACGGTCGGCCCCGTCGGCCAGCCCGGCACATCCATTCTTCTGGCGCCGCCGGCCGTCGACCCCGGGATCACCGAGGACGAGCGCCGCACCATCGCCGAGATGATGGCCAAGGGCACCTACGGCTGGATCCTGCTGGCCACCCGGGACCTCGACGGCACCTTCGAGAAGGTCCAGGCCGGCGACGCCGAGGTCGTACAGGAACCGACCGAGCAGCCGTACGGCGTCCGTGACTGCGCCTTCCGCGATCCGGCCGGCAACTTGATTCGGATCCAGGAGCTCCGCTGACCGGTCCGATCATCCGGCTCGGCCCGTTCAACCGGCCCGTCGACTACCGGCGAGCCGGTGATCATCGCGATCGAGCACCTCGCCGCCCACCTCGACCGGCGATCCAGGCGCTCACGGACATCGACGGAAGGAGTTCTCTCATGTGTCACCCCTCGTGGGGGCGTGCCCGCAGCACGGCGTACCGGCTGGACGAACTCGTACGACTGCGCCGGGTCCGGGATCGGATCGACCGGGGGTACGCGGAGCCGCTCGACGTCGAGGCGCTCGCCCGTGACGTGGACATGTCGGCCGGGCAGCTCAGCCGCCAGTTCCGGCTGGCCTACGGCGAGTCGCCGTACGGGTACCTGATGAGGCGTCGTATCGAGCGCGTGGCGGCGCTGGGTCGACTCCGGGTGCAGAGCCCTCGGGCGGACCCGACAAGACCGGTCAGGAATCGAGAAGCGCTGGTCACCGAGCCGGAACTAGCGTGATGACCATGACATTCATCGAATCCGTCACCCTCGACGTGGCCGACCCTACCGCCGCCGAACGCTTCTACCGCACCGCCTTCGGTCTGGACAGCCAGGTACGCCTGCGGGCGTCGCAGGCCGCCAGCACCGGTTTCCGTGGGTTCACGCTGTCGCTCACGGTGTCCCAGCCCGGCACCGTCGACAGCCTCGTCAACGCCGCCCTCGGTGCCGGCGCCACGTCGCTCAAGCCTGCCGCGAAATCGCTCTGGGGCTACGGCGGCGTCGTGCAGGCCCCGGACGGGACAATCTGGAAGGTCGCCACCTCGGCGAAGAAGGACACCGGCCCCGCCACCCGCCAGATCGACGACATCGTGCTCCTGCTGGGAACCGCGGACGTCGCCGCGAGCAAGCGGTTCTACGTCGACCACGGCCTTGTCGTGGCGAAGAGCTTCGGCCGCATGTACGTCGAGTTCGCCACCGGGTCGGGCCCGATCAAGCTGGCGCTGTACCGGCGCCGCGCCCTCGCCAAGGACGCCGGTGTCTCTCCCGACGGCACCGGATCGCACCGGCTCACGATCGGCGGCGATGCCGGCTCCTTCAGCGACCCGGACGGCTTCGCCTGGGAGGCCGCGTCACCGGTACCCACGCCCTGACGTGTCACCGCGAACAGCGGTGCGAAGCAGGTCGCCGGTCGACGTGTCCAGGAACGGCGGGGCGGGGCGACAGCATCGCCCCGCCTCAACCGATCTGCAGTAGCAGGACCTCGTCCTCCCGGAGGTGGGCGATGGTGTCGCGCAGCAGCCGCAGTCCATCCAGCCCGGCCATCACGCTCTCCTCGGAGGAGTCGAACCCCATCTCCGCGAAGTGGGCGGCCAACTCCTTCGTGCTGTGCCCGGCCGGATCGAGCCGGCCCAGGAGTCCTTCGTCCGCCGGCGGGATGAGCAGGCTCATGCCGCACGACCCGTTGATCGCGGCGGACTCCGGCTGGAACTCCGACCGCTCGAGGTCGACGTCGCGCTCCTGGAGATAGGTGAGGACGTACAGCATGCAGTAGCCGGACCAGTCGTACTCTTCCGGCGGCCTGCGCCCGTGCTCGGCGAGGTAGGTGTGCAGCGACGACGGCGACGTCTGCGCCAGCCGGGCCAGTTCCGGGACCCCGCTCCTGTCGAGCAGCGTCAGCGATGCGATGGCGGACAACAGGAACCTCTTCTCGTACGACCTCGGCGGTGGGTCACGCGGGTCAGCGGCGTTCGCGGATGCGGTCCCAGTTGCTCGGCGGCTCCAGCCGTACGCCGGTGTGCAGCGGGGCGCCGACCGGGGCGTTGTCCCCGGCGACCGCACTGATCTGGCCGTGTTCGGCGTCGGCCAGCAGCCGCGTCGGTACGGCCGGGATGTCGACGTCCAGCCGTACCTCCATGCCGGGCCAACCCACCACGGCCAGGTCCTTCCCGGCGTTGATCGTCGTGCCGGTGCCGAGCGGTCCCTGCACGGTGGCGACCTGGTCGCCGGCCCGGACGATCGGATGCACGACGATCGCCGCGGCGGCGGTGCGGACCAGCGGTCGGGTCGCCTTGAACACCCGGTCCAGCTGCACCGGGGTGTTGGCGCCGGGCTGCCCGAAGACGGCGCCCACGATGGTGATTCGCCGGCCGCCGACCTTGACGACGGCGGCGAAGACCAGGCAGCCGCCGGCCTCGTCGGTGGACCCGGTCTTGATCCCCACGACGCCGTCCCGGCCGACCAGGGAGTTGTAGTTCTTCACCGTGCCGGCGACCGGGAGGGTGGCCTTCTTCTGCGCCACGATCTCCGCGAACGCCGGCAGCTTCATCGCCTTGCGGGCCAGGATCACCTGGTCCACGGCGGTGCTCACGCTGCCCGCGTCGAGCCCGGACGGATCGGTGTAGCGGGTGTCGGCCATGCCCAGTTTGGCGGCCGTGTCGTTCATCTTGGCGACGAACGCCTCGATGCTGCCGGCGTCCCAGGCCGCGAGGATCCGCGCCATGTTGTTCGCCGACGGGAGCAGCACCGCCTGCAACGCCTGCCGCTCGGTGAAGACCGCGCCCGCTCGGACCGCCACCAGGGACTCGCCACGGGCCAGCTCCGCCGGGTACGCGGCGGCCTGCGCGGCGCTGACCGTGAGCTTCGGTCCGTGCTCGCCCCGTTTGAGGGGGTGCTCGGTCAGGATGACGTACGCCGTCATCACCTTGGCCACGCTCGCGATCGGTATCGGCTCGCTGCCGCCCGAGGTGCCGAGCGAGCCGAGCCCCTCGACCGAGAGGGCCGCCTGCCCGGACCTCGGCCACGGCACCGTCGGGGCCTCGCCGGGGATGACCATCGACGCGGGGAGGGTCCGCGTGACGGCCGGCGCGGGCAGCGGTTGCCGCAGCGGGTGGATCACGACCAGCGCGGTACCGGCAAGGAGCAGGGTCAGCAGACCACTGATCAGCAGCCAGAGGCGGCCGTTACGACGCCGGGCCGGCGGTGGTGGCGGGACCGGTGTAATCACCTGGGTCGTCGCAGAGTCGAACATTTCGATGTCTCCCCGTGTCGCACGCCGGCCTGCCCACGGGGGCGCGGCCGGTGCGCTGATCTGGCTGTCACTGACGTGGCCGTCGCCGGTGAACCCGTACCGGTACCGCGCACGCTGCCGAGTAGTGCATTGTCGCACCGCTCGTCAATCGCTCGGCCGGTCGAGCGCTCCAATCCCGGTAAGCTGCCCGGCTATGCCAGCCGAGCAGATCACGACCGATCCGATCGTGCTCCGTTACACCCTCACCCCGGACGACCTGCGCGACGGGTTCGCCGCCCAGCAGCGTCGGATCTGGCGTCCCTGGCTGGTTCCCCTGCTGACGGCCGCCGCGCTGATCGGGCTCGCCAAGGCCCTCGTCTCATCCGGGGTCGGGGAGCTGCCGGCGCTGGCCATCGCGATCGTCGGGGCCATCTCCGTCGTGCTGGTGCTCCTCATCATCGGGCTGAGCCTGCTGCTGCTCCGGCTCCTGTTCGCCCTGATCTACCGGGGGCAGGTCCGCCTCATCGTGCGCGGGAATCCCTGGCTGTCCCAGCCGATCCGGGCGACGGTGTCCGACGCCGGAGTGCAGCTCAGCAACGCGGCCGGGGAGACGACGAGCCGCTGGCCCCAGTACCCGCTGTACGTCGAGACGGCCCGGTCGTTCGTCCTGCTGGCCTCGGAGAAGCGTGCCGCGATGGTGCTCGTGCTGCCGAAACGGGGACTGGTCGGGGCCGATCCGGCGCGGCTGGCGGCGGTGCTCGCCACCCACTCCCGACAGCGCACCTGAGCAGGGCGGGCGACAGCCTCCGACGATCAGTCGCAGTGCTCGAACGGGCTGCCGTAACTGGCCCCGGCGGCCGAGCCACCCCAGCGCACGCAGACCCCGGCGGCCTTCGCCCGTACCGGACCGGCGTAGTACGCGAAGGAACCGCCGTCGGTACTCCGGGTCCGGCCCTGCACCTCCAGGTACGTCGAGACCGCCGTCGCCTTGCCGATCGAGGTGGACTTGAGGGCGACCGTGCAGTTGTAGCCGTTGCCGGCGTTGTACAGCAGGTACACCTTGCCCCGCTGTACGCCGTCCGATCCGGTCAGCGTGGCCGAATCGATCACCTTGTACCCGCTGCCGCAGACCTTGCCAGGGGTGTGCGGATTGCTCGCCGGGGGCTTGCCCGGCGTCGTACCCGGTTTCGGGCCGCCGGTGGTGTCCGGGTCGGTGCCCCGGGAGGGGACCGAGGGATTCGTCGTGCCGGGGGCCTTGGCCGACTGGCTCGGCCGGGCGGTCGCCGTCGCGCGGGCCGCCGGTCCGGCGCCGCCATCGCCAGGGTCCGCACTGGCAGAGGTCCCAACCCACGCCTTCGTCAGCTCCTCCGGCGAGGGTTCCTCGTCGTCGGGTCGCAGGCCCACGAAGGCGGCGACGCTGGCGAGCGCGAGGACGACCGCCCCGGCCACGCTGGCGAGCAGAACGTGGCGGCGCCGGTTGCTGCGGACGGTCGGCGGGAAATACAGCGGGCCCGCCTCGGAGTGTGACCGGTCGGGATGCGGGCCCGCACCGGGGTCATTCCGTGGCCGAGGCGGGATGGACCGCAGCTCCGGACGGGTGTTCGGCACCAGCCCGCCGGTCGTGGCGCCTGAGCCGAGCCCACCGGTCGTGGCGCCTGAGCCGAGCCCACCGGTCGTGGCGCCGACCGAGTGACCGCCGGTCGTGGCGCCGCCGAGGCCGATGCCGGACCCACCGCCGTGGGCGAAGCTCGGGCCGGGCGGCGGTGGTGGCGGCGGAATCGACCCGGCGTGTTGGGCGGCGCGGGCGGCGTCGGCGAACGCCGCGGCGCTCGGGTACCGCCCGGCGGGGTCCTTGGCCAGGGCCCGGCTCACCAGTGCCGCCACCGACGCGGGTACGTCGAGCGGCAGCGTGGGCGGGTCGTCCTGGAGGTGCTGGGTCACCACGTGCAGTGGATTGGCGCCGGGGAACGGCGGTCGGCCGGTCAGGCAGGAGTACGCGACCGCGCCGAGCGCGTAGACGTCGGTGGCCGCCGAGACGGGCCGACCGGCGATCTGCTCGGGCGCCATGTACTGCACCGTGCCGAGTACGACGTTCGTGCCGGTGATGCTGGTGACGTTCCCGGACCGGGCCACGCCGAAGTCGACGAGTACGACGCTGCCGTCCGGCTGGATCAGCAGGTTGCTCGGCTTGACGTCCCGGTGGACGATGTTGGCGTTGTGCGCGACGTGCAACGCCTGCGCGGCCTGGGCCAGGATGGAGACGGTCTCGGCGACACCGAGCCGGCCGGCGGCCCTGATCCGCTTCGACAGCGGAATGCCCTCGATGTACTCCATGACGAGGTAGTCCACCCGGCGGTCATCGACCATCGCGTCCTCGCCGTAGTCGTGGACCGCGACGATGCCGGGATGGCGGAGCGCGGCGAGCATCCGTGCCTCGGTGCGGAACCGGGTGATGAACTCGGTGTCCGAGACCAGCGCCGGCAGCAGCACCTTGACCGCGACCCTGCGTCCCAGCAGCTTGTCGGTGGCCGACCAGACCTCGCCCATGCCGCCGGTCGCGATCCGATCGTCGAGCAGATAGCGATCGTTGAGTACGACTCCCCGGGTCAGCACCCGACCACGGTACCCGGCACCCGGGCGGCGCTCCGGAGTGGCCGTCGCGCTGACGACGGCCACCCCGGTTGCTCAGAACCCTTCCGCAGCGTGCGGTACGTAGTGCTCGCCGAGCCGGCGCAGCTCGTCCTCGCCGAGCGCCAACTCGACCGCGGCGACCGCGTCGGCGATGTGCTCCGGCTTCGTGGCACCGACGATCGGTGCGGTCACCGCCGGCTGGTGCCACAGCCAGGCCAGCGCGACCTGGGCCCGGGACACGCCGAGTTCACCGGCCACCGCCGCGACCGTGTCGACGACCGCGCGGTCGGCCTCCTCAGCCTGCCGGTAGAGGGTGCCGCCGAACCGGTCGGTCTCGCTGCGCCGCGTCCCGGCGTCCCAGTCCCGGGTCAGCCGGCCCCGGGCGAGCGGGCTCCACGGCAGCACCCCGACGCCCTGGTCGAGGCAGTACGGCAGCATCTCCCGTTCCTCCTCGCGCATGATCAGGTTGTACTGGTCCTGCATCGAGACGAACCGGGTCCAGCCGTTCAGGTCGGCGGCGTGCTGCGCCTGCGCGAACTGCCAGGTCCACATCGAGGAGGCGCCGAGGTAGCGGACCTTGCCGGCCCGGACCACGTCGTGCAGCGCCTCCATCGTCTCCTCGATCGGCACGTTCGGGTCGTACCGGTGGATCTGGTAGAGGTCGATGTAGTCGGTGCCGAGCCGGCGCAGGCTCTCGTCGACCTGGCTGAGGATCGCCGCCCGGGAGAGTCCGCCGCCCTTCGGTCCCGGAGCCATCCGGCCGTGCACCTTGGTGGCGATCACCACCTCGTCGCGCTTCGCGAACTCGCCGAGCAGCCTGCCGGTGATCTCCTCGCTGGTGCCGGCCGAGTAGACGTTGGCGGTGTCGAAGGTGGTGATCCCGGCCTCGATCGCCTGCCGGACGAACGGCCGCGACTCGTCGAGGCCGACCGACCACTCGTGGGTGCCGCGCTGCGGATCGCCGAAGCTCATGCAGCCGAGGACGACACTCGACACTTCCAGTCCCGAGTTGCCCAACCGTACGTAGCGCATCAGCTCTCCTCGCCTCGATCTCCTCGCGGTGCCCTGTCCTGCCGTGCCCGCCCCGTTTCCGGCACGCCCCGGCCAGCAAACGTACCGGCCCGGGAACCGTCGCCTCGACGACGGCTCCCGGGCCGGAGAGCCTTGCTTTGCGGGGTCGGGACCGGCGGACCGGTCCCGACCGGCTACCTCGTGACCGTGAGGGCGATCCGGCTGAGGGTGTCCTCGATGCCGGTGAAGCCCTCGTTCGGGTTCAACTCGTCCTCGCCGAAGTCGACGTCCGGGTCGTCAGCGGTGCCGCCGACGCCGTCCGGGCCGACCGCGAACATCAGCGCGAAGTTGCCGCCCTGGTCCATGATGTTGGCCTGCTCGTTGAACTGGTCGACGTGCCAGTCGCCGAGGAAGTGCCCGGCCTCGTGCGCGGTGACGTTACCCACCGCCCGGCCGACGAAGCCGATCCGGTCGCTGGCTCCGGTCAGGTACGTGTTCAGCGACGTCTCCTCGCCGGCCGGGTCGCTCAGCACGTCGAGCAGCACCAGCGCGGAGTCCTCCGTGCCGAAGTTGCCCGGGTCGATCGACTGGGCGATGCCGATGGTCGGGATTCCGGACTCGACGATGGTGCCGCCGATGATCACCCGGCTGACGTTCGCCTCCCCGAACGGGTCGGCATGGTCGCGGCTGTTCCGGATCCGGAGGTCGAACCGCTGGTTGAGACCGCTGGCGACCATGTCCGCGCGGAGGTTCTCCTCCACCTCGGCGATGATCGCGTCGATCACGGCGTCCTCGTCGTCGACGCTGAGCCCCCACCTGCCGAGGAAGGCCCGGAACGGGCTGAGCGTACGCACGCCCGGACCACCGAAGATCGCCGTGTTGATCCGCTCCCCGTCGAAGTCGAGGAAGATCGTCTGGCGGGGACGCTCGCCCTCCAGGCCGGGCCGGTACGCCTCGACCGTGATGTCGTAGTTCCCGTCGCCCGCGCTGACCCCGACGTAGTGCCAGCCCGCCTTGTCGGCGACGTGCTCGGTGACCGCGTTGCCACCGCCCGGCAGTGGGCTGTTCGCCGGGTAGATGCCGCTGGCGTCCTGGTCGGAGCCGTGCACCTCACGCCGATCGGTGTCGTAGACCGTCACCTTGGTGGCCGCACCCTTGACCGAGGCACCGAGCACATCACCCGGACGCAGCCGTACGGCGAAGAAGTCGACGTCCTGCTCGCCGGTGTGGATGGTGACCTGGTACGGCCCCTCGGTGCCGACGCCCAGCCCGCTGCCGGAGTCGAACGGGTCGACCGGCACGGACGGATAGCCGACGACCGCGACGTAGTAGCTGCCGTCCTCGGTGAACTCGTGGACCAGCAGGCTGTCGAAACCGTCCGCGCTGTCGTCGTTGGCGGCCACCACCTCGCCCTCGGAGTCGAAGAGGGCGACGATCGAGTCCAGGTCGTCGGTCGGGGTGTCGATGTCGATCGTCACGGTCTGGCCAGCGACCCCGGTGACCTCGTAGAAGTCGAAGTCACCCGTGCCGTCACCGGCGCTGCCGTGCGGACCGTCGCCGATCTCGGCGGACGTGGTGACTGCCTTGCGGGTGTCGCCGACGCCGGTCTCACCGGCCAGCGGGATCGCCCCGTCGTCCTCCGGATTCGGCGCGATCTCCTCCGGGTCCAGCTCTTCCGGCGAGAGCGCACCGAGGATCCGGAGCTGGAAGTTCTCCTTGGCGCCGGTGCCGAAGCCGGTGATTCGCTGCGCGGTCGCCGGGGTGTCGTTGCCGTTCCGGATGCCGGCCGGCTCCTCCTCGTCGGCCAGCAGCGGCGCGGCGAGCGCCGCCCGCTGTCGGGCCCGCAGGTCGGCACGCTGGTCGCCCTTTGCGGCCAGCCAGTTCCGCCAGCCGGCGTAGTCCGCCTTGCTGGGATCCGGCAGCAGCGCGAGGAACGGATTCGGTCCCGACGGTGCCCGGGCCGCGATGCCGGGCCCGGACTTGGCGGTGGCCGTGCCCTTCGCGCCGGCGTCCTCGGGGCCCGGCCGGGCCTGGGCGCTGCTCGGCGTGAGCACGGCGGCCACCAGTGTCCCGGCAGCCAGTATGGCGATTGGTCGACGCATGTATCCCCCTCCGTCGTGCCATCGTCGGTGGCCCCCGCCACCGATGGCTACCGTGACGCTACTGATCAGTCAGGAGAATTAATAGAAGTAACGAGATATTTGGATTCGCCGCCCGACTCCGTGTCGCCAACTTTGTTGGGGGTTCCAACCTCCGGCGCCCCGCAGGCATGTATTCGGCAATGGAAGAGTCGTGGGAGGACTTGTGGACGACGACGCGGGGTTCCGGGAGTTCGTCGAGGCGCGACTGGTGCGACTGTCCCGGGTGGCCTATCTGCTCACCGGACAGCATCACGACGCCGAGGACCTGCTCCAGGCGGCGCTGGTGAAGGTTGCGGCACGGTGGCGACGGGTGTCCGGGACCGGTGACCCCGAGGCGTACGTCCGCAAGGTGATGTACAACGAGCGGATTCTGTCCTGGCGGAGATGGCGTCGCCAGGTCGTTCAGCCGGCCGGAGGCGTACCCGAATTCGACCGGGCACCGGACGGCGCCGACGCGGTGGTCCGGCGGCTCCTGCTGGAACGCGCGCTTGCCCGGCTCACCTGGCGGCAGCGGGCGGTGCTGGTGCTGCGCTACTTCGAGGATCTCTCCACCGCCGAGACCGCTGCGGTGCTGGGCTGCTCGGTCGGCACCGTGAAGAGCCAGACCAGTCATGCGCTCGGCCGGCTCCGGACGCTCGCCCCCGAACTCGCCGAACTGATGAGGGAACCGATGGAGGTGGAACGTGGACGGGTTGAGGAACGGACTCGATGAGCTGGCCGAGCAGGCCAAGGTGTACGACGTCACCGGGCGCGCGCTCCAGGTGGCCCGGCGGCGTCGCCGCGCCGCCCGGCTCGCCCCGGTCGCCGCCGCGACGGCGGTGGTGCTGGTCGGACTGGTCGCGGTGGCGGGACTGCGACCGGGTCCGTCCGGCGACCTGGATGTCGCGGCGCCGCCGAGGATCGACTGGCTACCGGAGCGGCTCGAACTGCCGGCGACCGACCCGGAACCGTTGCCGGCCAGCGGCAAGGTCGGCCAGGGCGTGTTGATCTACGGCACGACGGCGCCCGGAGCACGCCCGCTGGTGCTGCTCACCGCCGACGGCCGGCAGCACCGACTCGCGGATGGGGTCACCAGCAAGGACGGCGTCTCCTACACCCGACCCGGACTGTCTCCGGACGGTCGGTGGCTGGGCGAGCAGCGGGCCGGCCGGTACGTGGTCCGCGACCTCCTCGGGACCGCACGGTTCGAGCTGACGGACGGGCACGCGCCGGTCGCCTGGTCCCCGGACAGCCGCTGGCTGCTGCTCACCGACAACCTGAACGAGACCGCGCCGCCGATCCGGCTCGACCTGAGCAGCGGAGCGCAGCAGCCGGTTCCGGTCGGCGACCGGCAGCGGTGGCGGGCGGAGGCGGTGCTGCCCGGCGGCGACGTACTGGTCAACCAGACGTGGCTCGACAACACCCGGCAGCGGAACCTCGACGCCCGGGTCGTCGATCCGGTGACCGGCCTCGACCGGTCCCGGATCCAGGTCGACCTGAATCCGTACCTCGGAGCGAAGGAGAGCCGGACCTACGATCCGCCGAGGCTCGCTCCGGACGGGCGGACGGTGTGGCTGGGCGTGGTGCACGCCGAGCGACCGGAGGACGGCATGCCGGGGCTGGACATGGGCGGTGACCTGCTACTGGTCGACCTGACCGCTGGCGGGATACGTCGGGCGAACCTGCCCCGCCCGACAATCACCACGAAGACCGGACCCGGACCGACGCCGCCGCCGACCGGCACCGGTCGGATGGAACCGATCGGGTACCTGCCGGAGGGTGTGCTGCTGCGGACGACCGACGAGCGGGGGGACGCACTGCGGATCATGGACCTCGCATCCGGCGCGACCACTCTCGTGACCGAGCTCACTGCTGCCCAGGGGGAGATGGACCAGGTGCAGGTACGGGGAAGCTGACCCCACGCCTCGGCACCGTACGGCCACCGTCCGGAACCCCGGTCGGTGGCCGTACCGGCTGTCCCGGGTACGTCAGGCCGGGCTGGCGGCCGTCGTGCCCTCGTCGTCCCTATCGGTCGGCCTGCCGTCACCGTCCGGCGAGGTGCCGATCAGGCGGTCCACGGCGGTGTTCGTCAGGGTGGCGCTGATGGCGCTGCCGGCGGCGATGCCCCAGCCCACCGGCCCGAGCGGTGTGCACCCGAAGAACTGGCTCAGCCCCGGTGTCTGGATCACCGCGGCGAGCAGGGCCACGGAGGCGGCGGTCGACACCAGCACGCTCGGACTCAACCCGCCGTCGATCAGGGTCTGGCCGAGCTGCGTTCCGACGAGGGAGGCCAGCGCGACCGTACCGGCCCGGCGTCGGGTCCCGGTGTAGCGGGCGAGCGTCCAACCGGTGGTCGCACCGAGGGTTGTGGTGCCGGCCCGCAGCGCGATCTCGCGGGTGAGGGTGGCCCCGAGCGAGGTCTCCGGTCCCTCGGTGAGCAGGCTGTCCATGCTGTCCTCGCGGGGGGCCCGGATCGCGATGGCCATCGCCGGTGCGAGGTCGGTGAGCAGGTTGACCAGCAGCATCTGTCGACCGTTCAACGCGGATCGGCCGGTCAGCGCGGCGGTGAGGACGCTGAACGCGATTTCGCCGAGGTTGCCGCCGACCAGGATGCTGAGCGCGTGCCGGACCGAGGACCACATCGCCCGCCCCTCGATCAGGGTCGCGATGATCGTTTCGAGCCGGTCGTCGGTGACCACGAGGTCGGCGGCGGCCCGAGCGGCCGGGGTACCCCGTTGGCCGAGCGCGATGCCGACGTCGGCCAGCCGGATCGCGGGGGCGTCGTTGGCGCCGTCCCCGGTCATCGCCACCGTACGGCCGCACTTCTGCAACGCCCGGATGATCCGTACCTTGTGTGTCGGCGTACACCGGGCGACCACGTCGGTCCGGGCCAGCCGCTCGGCGAGCGCGTCGTCGTCGAGTTGGTCGAGTTCGGTCGCGGTGACGACGCGTTGCGCCACACCGTCGGTGCTGATGATCGCCGCGATCGCCTCGGCGGTGGCCGGATGGTCCCCGGTGATCATGATGGTGTGCACGCCGGCCTGCCGGATCCGGCGTACCGCCGGTGCCGCGCTCGCCCGGACCCCGTCGGACAGGGCCAGGAAGCCGACGAACGTCAGGTCCCCGATGTCGTCCTCGCCGACCGTGTCGGTGGGCAGCTCCCGTTCGGCCACCGCCAACACCCGCTGGCCCGCGCCCGCGTGCCGGTCCAGGGTCTCCTGTAGTGCCCGGCCGCCGGCCTCGTCCAACTCCCGGTCACCGCCCGGGTCGCGTCGTCGGGTACACCGGGGCAGGATCGTCTCGGGTGCGCCCTTGACGCTGAGCAGGAACTTTCCCCGGTACCGGCCGACGGTGGCGTGGTAGCCCCGGGACGCCTCGAACGGCAGCGCGTCGGCCTGGTGCCAGGCGTGGGTCCGGGTTCCGGTGTCCACCCCGGCCTGCCGGGCACCCGTCAGCACCGCCCGGTCGGTCTGCTGGCTGACCTCCTCGGGCCGGTCGGCCGCCGGGGTGGCCCGGAGCGCCGCCGCGAGGATCGGCCGCAGTCCCTTGTCCAGCGCGTCGAGTTCGGCGTACCGCTCGCCGTCGCCGAGGCCGGCCAGCATCAGCCGACCCTCGGTCAGGGTGCCGGTCTTGTCGAAGCAGAGCACGTCGACCCGGCCGAGCGCCTCGATGGTGCGCGGGTTCCGGACCAGCGCACCGTGTTCGGCCAGTCGGCGGGCGGCGGCCAACTGGGCGGCGCTGACCAGGAACGGCAACCCCTCCGGTACGGACGCGACGGCGAGGTTGGCAGCGGTACCGGCCGACTCGACGAGCGGTACGCCGCGCAGCAGGCCGGCTCCGGCGACCGCCACGGCGGAACTGGCGGCCAGTGGAATGGACATCCTGGTGAGCCGGCCGAGTCGGGCCTCGACCCCGCTGGTGGGGGTGGCCTCGCCGGCCAGCGCCATGCCCCGGCCGATCTCGGTGTCCACACCGGTCGCCACCACCACCGCGACGCCTCGTCCGGCGGCCACGGTCGTACCCTCGTAGAGCATCGACCGTCGGTCGGCCACCGCGGCGGCCACCACCGGATGGCTGGTCTTCGCCACCGGCAGCGACTCCCCGGTCACCGAGGACTCGTCGGTCTCCAGGCCGACCGCCTCGATCACCCGGCAGTCCGCCGGGATCGCGTCGCCCGGTTCGAACGCCACGACGTCCCCCGGCACGAGTTCGTCGGCCGCGACCACCCTCTCGGTTCCGTCCCGACGGACCCGTGCCGTCACCGCCGACCGGGACAGCAGCTCGGCGAGCGAACGTTCGGTGGAGACGCGGTGTCCGGCGCCGATCAGCGCGGTCAGCCCGATCACCCCGCCGACGAGTGCGGCGTCGGCCACCGAACCCACTGCGGCGGAAAGGCCCGCGCCGGCCGCCAGCACCGGGGTGAGCGGGTTCGCCAGCTCCTCGACGAACGCCCGGGGCAGGTCGAGACCGTCGACGCCGCCACCCGCCGGACGTCGCCCACGCCGGTCGATCTTCTCGGTGGACAGGCCCGCCTGGTCGGTGTCGAGCCGGGCCAGCACGGTTTCGACCGGCATCAGGTGCCAGGGGGTCGGCGGCGCGGTGTGCGAGGTCCGTCGTTCGGGCAGCCGGCCGGCCCGCCAGACCCCGTGACCAAGGGCGAGTCCGGCGGCGGCGTTGACCGCCGCCATCGTCCGGGCGGGCAACTGGGCCGGCGGGGCGGTGAAGGCCGCCAACGCGCCCAGTCCGCTGCCGGCGGTGGCGAGCGCGATGCTCTGCCGGGCCACCGTCCGGGCCATTCCGGCGGCCTCGATCACCAGCGCCGGCACCGACAGGTCCGCACCGACCAGCAGGTGGGCTCCCCAGGGCGCCGGATCCTCGGGACGCCAGACGCCGAGCCCGCAGTCGGCGGCGGCAAGGGCACGCGGATCGCCGGAGACCAGGGCGACCATCGCACCCTCGGACTGCAACGACCGGATCGACCCGGCCAGCCGGGACCCACCCGGTACGTGGCCGTCGGCGAAGTCGTACCGCTGGCTGTCCTCCTCCTCGCCCGCGACCAGTAGCCGCAGTCCGGCGCGGCGGGCCGCGGCCGGCAGCGCGTCGATTCCCGGGGCGGGCTCGGCGGCCACCCGGACCACCGCCGCGAGGGAGCCGTCCGTGGCCAGACCGAGCAGCGTGCCACCAGCGGAACGCAGCCGCTCGACCTCCTCGGTACCGGAGCCGTCGGACGCCGGCATCGCGTCGAGCGGTCCGAGGCGCCAGCTGTCCGAGTTCTGGACCTGGTCCGGGCGATCCGGATCGAACAGGCTGAAGGCCTGTACGGCGACCCGTTCGGCGTCGCTGCCCGGTAGTGGCACCAGGTCGGTGAGGACCCCCCGGGCGGACCGGAGAGCGGCGGCGTCCAGCACCAGGACGTCGAGTCGTTCCAGTTCACGCAGGACGCCGCGGTCCATCGCGATCACTCCCCGGCGGGCGAGCAGCCAACCGAGCCGTGCGGCGTACCCCTCCCGGCCGGCGACGGCCGCGCTCGGCAGGCTGGCCAGGGCCAGTGCGGCGGCACGCTTGCGGCCGGCCAGAGAGAGCGTCGCGGCCCCGGCGATGGTGCCCGACTCCAGCACCCGGGCGAGGTACCGCTCGACCGGCCCGTCCGGCTTCCCCCGGGGACGCTCGTCCGGTGGTGGCGGTGCCGAGGCCCGCTCCGGCGTACCGGCGAGGAGGGGTTCGGCTTCTTCCCAGGCGGCGAGTTGGGCACGCGCCTCGCCCCATTGCAGAACCCGCTGCGCGCCGTCGAGCAGGATGCCGGCCCAACCGCCGGTCAGTCCCTGGGCCAGCACCGCCGCCAGCGGCAGCACCGAGTCCGCCCGGTGGTCGCCGCGCAGCCCCCGGCCGGCCAGCGAGTGCAGCCTCGGATGCAGGTCCACCGCCCGGACGAAGCCGGCGAGTTCTCCCGGCGCCCGGGTGAACGGCAGGATCCGTACCGCCGCCGACAGGCCGAGGCCGAACGCGTCGGTGGCGATCCTGGTCATGGCGCTTCGGGTCCGTGGGCCCTCCTCCGGCGGATGCGGTTCCGGGCAGTCCGGGTCCGGTTCGAGACCGTCGGTACGCTCCACGGCGGCGATCGCCGCGACCAGTTCCCGCAGCCGGGGCTCGGGTGGGCCCACCGCCACCACCACCCGCCCGGAGGGCGCGTTGACCCGGGCCCACAGCACGCCGGGCATCCCGTCCAACGCCCGTTCGACCTGCGCGGCGAGTCGTTCACCGCCCGGCTGGGCGACCCCGTGCACCTCGATGTGGTGCCGGCCGGGGCGGGACCAGACAGCACGGCGCTTCAGCCCGGCGGCCTGCGCCGCCCGGAACACCACCGACTCGGCGCCCCGGGAGAACCCGGCGACGAGGTCCGGCACGGCGCCGGGCGAGACCGCGGCCGGCAGGTTGGGCAGGTGCAGCCGGGGCAGGTTGATGCCGGGCAGGTGTACCCGGGGAAGCCTGTGCCCCAGAGACGTCATCGACCGGAGCCGCCGGCTGGCCGGCCGACCCGCCACGGGACGGTACCGCTGTCGCTGGCCGCACTCGGGTACCGCATGTCGCCCTCCCAGAGCCTGTGGACCGGCGATGCCTTCCCCTCCACCGCTGCCTTATGCGCTCTGGACCAGCGGTTTTCCTGGCTGCGGAGGCGGCGCGGAGCAGTCCCCGACCACCGGCGCGCACCCGGGCTGCGGGCCGCACGCCTGAGCGCTCCCGGCCTCGGGTACTGGCGTCTGTGTCGAGCCGGCGAGTCCGGCGAGCAGGCGACGCGGGCCCGTACCCGTGCTTCCCAGCACGTCGTCGGGGTTGGACAACGCGCAGCGGTCCAGCGAGAGGCAGCCGCAGCCGATGCAGTCCGACAGGTCGTCGCGGAGCCGCTGCATCGCGGTGATCCGGTCGTCGAGTTGGGCACGCCAGTTCTCGGACAGCTGGGCCCAGTCGGCACGGGTGGGTGTGCGCTGCTCGGGCAGGCTGGCGAGCGCGGCACGGATCTCGGCGAGCGGCACACCGACCCGCTGCGCGAACCGGATGAAGGCGACCCGTCGGAGCGTGTCGCGGCCGTACCGGCGCTGGTTGCCACTGGTACGGGTACTGGTGATCAGGCCCTTGGCCTCGTAGAAATGCAGGGCCGAGACGGCGACGCCGCTGCGCTCGGCGAGCTGACCGACGGTGAGGGCGTACGGAGACGAGGTCACCCGACCCACGGTATCGCGTACCTGGATATTAGTTGAGGTAGCCGGCTGGTGGTCGCGATCACGGCGCAAGAACCGCCGGCCGGCTGCCCCGGCTACGACCACCGTCCAGCAAAGGGGCACCGGTAGGCGCTGACAGGTGCCGCTAGGTGCTGGTAGGCGCTGGCAGCGGAGGCGGACCGGTGGATGCTGCTCAGGACACCGGCGCCGAAGCGGTGACCCGGTCGACGAACCGGACCAGCGTCGGGTTGACCACCTCCGGGTACTCGGCCATCGGGTAGTGCCCGGCGTCCGGCACCAGCAGCAGGTCGGCGCGCAGCTGGGCGGCGGCGTACCGGCCCTCGGCCGGCGGGTCGGGGAAGTCGGCGTCCTTCTCACCCATTACCACCAGGGTCGGCGTGCGGAGTTCGGTCAGCCGGCGGGCCGCTGCCCGGTCCCGCATGGCGGTGCGGGCGGTGCGGACGAACGACCGCCAGTGATCGCCGGTGCCGAGGCTCCGCCGGATCCGGGCCTGGTGCTCGGCCAGATCGGTGGGCGGGCGGCCGGGATGGAACCGGCGGTAGTAGCCGGCCCAGACGGCCGGACCCCAGGGGCGGAGCAGCATCAGCCGGTACGCCAGCCGGGCGAGCGGGCTGAAGTCCGGTTCGCGGACGAAGGGGCCGATCAGGGCCAGCCCGGCGATCCGGCCGGGCTCGGCCAGCGCGGCGAGGATTCCGGCTCCGGTGCCGAGGGAGTGCCCGACCACCACGGCCGGGCCGCCGCCGAGGTGGTCGACCAGTGCCAGCAGGTCGGTCGCGATCGCGGCGTCGTCGTACCGGTCGAAGCCGTCGCTGCTGTCGCCGTGCCCGCGCAGGTCCATGGTGGCGACCCGGTAGCCGGCGTCGCGCAGCGCGGGGACGGTGAACCGGAAGACCGACCGGACGTCGCCCATCCCGGGTACGCAGACCACGAGCGGTCCCTCGCCCTGGACGTCGTACCCGATCCGGCCCTGTCCCCGATCAAGGTGAAGAATGTTCATAGCTAAAAAGCTAACATGCTTAGCCAACCTTCGGGAAGCCCCGCCGGCACAACAGCCCCGCCGGCAGGACAGCCCGGTCAGCACGACAGCCCGGTCAGCACGACAGCCCGGTCAGCACGACAGCCCGGTCAGCACGACAGCCCGGTCAGCACGACAGCCCGGTCAGCACGACAGCCCCGCCGACACGACCGGGCGACGGCGCGTCGAACGAGAAACATTTTCCCGATTCGGCGCCTAGCCTTACGTCATGATCTATATAGCTTTGGCCGCGATTATGTACGTCTGCGGCTTCGTCTTCCTGTACGGCGTGGTCCGGCTGGCCGTCCGGCACGGCATCGAGGACGTCGACATCCGGCGGGCCCGTGCGGCCGACGCGCCGGACCGGGCGAGGCTCCGGGACCGGACCCTGCTCCGGGACAACGCCTTCCTCGCCGGCAGTTGACGATCCCGGCACGTGACCGCTGACCGGAAGGCAACCGCCGACCGGAAGGCAACCGCCGACCGGCACGCGACCGCTGACCGGTGCAGCGGCCCGGGGCCTGCGGTGCGAGGATCACGGTTGTGATCGGAACCCTGAAGACAGAGCCGGCCCGTACCCGCGCCGACCTGCTCGCACCGCCGGTGACCGCCGCTCTCGCACAGTGGCCGGCCGACGCGCCGGTGGACGTCGACGACGTACTGGTCGCGCCGATCGACGCGACGCTCGCGGACACCGCCGCCTTCTGCGAGGCCTACGAGGTGGGACTGGACGTCTCGGCGAACTGCGTGGTGGTCGCCGGCAAGCGGGAGGGGACGGTCCGGTACGCGGCCTGCGTCGTACTGGCCACCACCCGGGCCGACGTGAACGGGGTGGTACGCCGCCACCTCAACGTACGCAAGGCGAGTTTCGCCCCGATGGACGACGCGGTCGAACTGTCCGGGATGGAGTACGGCGGGATCACCCCGATCGGACTGCCCGGGTCATGGCCGATCCTGGTCGACTCGCGGGTGGTCGAGATGCCGTACGTGATCGTCGGATCCGGCGTCCGGCGTAGCAAGATCGCCCTACCCGGCTCCGCCCTCGGCCTCCTGCCCGGCGCCGAGGTGGTCGACGGACTGGCCCGACCCGTCGTCGGCTGAGCGGTCCGGCCAGCAGACCGGGCAGCCGCAGACCACCACCCGGACCTGCCCGGTGCCGGCGACCAGGCGTACCTGTCCGGGACAGCCGTGCGGCGGTGAGGTGACCGGCGGTCGCATGGCGAGCGCGCACGGCAGACACAGTGTCGTCTCGCTCATCCGGCTAGCTCCCCTTCGCCCCCGTCAACCGGCTCCCCACCGGTCGCCCCCATCGCTGAAAGGGTGGCACGGCTGTCGATGTGTACCACATCGACAGCGAGCCGCGCGGGTACAAATGGGTCGTTGACCACGTCCAAATATGCGGATGCCGTTGCCAGCGCCCAACAGTCCGGAAGTTTGCAGATCGGGCAGTTCCCGTCCGTTCCCGGCCAGTGCTCGACCACGATGAGCCGGGCGGAGAGGATCAGCCGGTTACGCGTCCGACGTGCGGCCGGGGCGGTCATCGCCCATCGCCGCGCCCCCCCGCGACCGAGCCGTGTGCCGCGCACAAGTCGCCTCCTGAGCTGGCGGGGAGGTGCGGCGGCCGCCGGCACGGCCGCCGCACCCGGTGGAGCGCGACCCGCCTCCCAGGGGGGAAGACGGCGGGTCTGCGCCCCGGCCCGCGCGGACAGATCACGCCACGACCTCGGAGGCCATTGAGGTCGGATCGTGTCGTACCCGCGGGTCGCGGAGCTGACTGCCTCCGCACCGATCTCCGGTCACTCCAGGCTTACGTTCCGGACCTGGAAGCGGTAGAACATTGACCGGTGCCACATCGAGCAGAAGCGATCCACATCCCCACATTCCCGTAACGAGAGAACTACCGATAGTAGGCGCGGTTTTCAGGTGTTTTCCGGAGCGCACAGGCGGTAGACGGATGGATCACGTCGGCGCAAGGCTGAGGGTGGCGCGTACGGACGCCGCGGTCACCCTGACCCAGATGGCGGCCCGTACCAACTACAGCAAGAGTCATCTGTGCAACGTCGAGCTCGGCAAACGGCCGGCCACACCGGACCTGGTGTTGGCCTACGAGCGGGTGTTGGGAGACAGCGTGAACCGCAGAGGTGCCCTCGCACTCGCCGCGGCCGTGGTCGTGCCCACGGCGGTCGCCGAGCTGATCCAGCACGGGTTCGCCGCCGCCATCGCCCCGCGTCGGCACGTCGACGACTGGATGGCGCAGGCCGAGGCGTACGGCCAGGACTACATGTCGCTCGGTGCGGCGGAACTCCAGGGCCGGCTCGCCGCCGACCTGGTCGTCCTGCAACAGGAGCTGGACAGCCCACACCTGTGGGGCGTGGCGGCCCGGCTGATGACGGTGCACGGCAAGACCCTGCCCTCCAACGACGGCGGCCGGGGCGCGATCCGGTCGTACGAGATGGCCGCGATCGCGGCGGACCGGGCCGGTGACCTGGACACCCGGGTCTGGGTACGCGGCCGCGCCGCCCTCGCCCTGGCGTACGAGGGGGCGCACCTGCCGGTCGCCGCCCGGCTCGCCGGCCAGGCCGTCGGGCTCTCCGAGCGACCGAGCCTGGGCCGGCTGAACGCGCTCACCGCGCAGGCCCACGTTGCGGCGTTCCGGGGCGACACCGTCGCCAGCCTGTCCAAACTGGACGACGCGCGGCGGGTCTTCGACACGGTCGGCAGCGCGGAGCAGATCTCCGACTTCGCGGTGCCGCAATGGCGGTTCCACACCTTCGAATCCATGCTGCTGTCCCGGCTCGGGCATCCGGGCGCGGTCGCCGCGCAGGAGGCGGCGGACCGCGCCCGGCCGGTCACCCTGCCCCGGTTCGCGACCCACATCGAGCTGCACCGGGGCCTGATGATGGCCTCCGCCGGAGACGCGGCCGGCGGACTCGGGTACGCCCGCCGGGCGCTGGACCGGTTGCCGCCGGAGCGGCACAGCCTGTCGCTGCGGCTGATGCTGAACGAGGTGGAACGGGTGGCCGGCGCGGCGACCTGAACCGTGGCGCCGTCACCCACCATTGCCGGCACCCTAACGGTCAGCGGATCTTCGGCGCGGCGCGCATGCCGACGTACACGCACTCGGTGCCGTTGGCCAGGGTGGCGAAGACCACCGGCATGTAGTCCTCGCTGAACGAGGGCCCGGCCCCGGAGGCGGCGAAGACGTTCTCCGACACCGGCGTCAGCTCCATCTCCAGCGGCGGCGAGAGGTCCCGCATGCCGTCGACGAACTCGTACCGCAGGTGCGCGGCGCCGTCGGCCTGCCGGCTGACCGTGATGACGACACCCTCCCGCCGGTACGTGCCGAGCAGTGGCGTGACGTCCACCGTGGGCGGTTGCGCGGCCGGCCCGAACGCCTCCGGCATGCGTACTCCGGCGAACTCGGCCAGCAGTTCGCGGAACAGCGCGGCGTACAGCTGTCGGGCGCCGCCGCCGTTGGTCAGCAGGACGACCGCGACCCCGGCGTGCGGAACGATCCGCAGGTAGGCGTACTGGCCGATCGCGGCGCCGTCGTGGCCGTAGCCGGCGATGCCGTCCCAGTCGTACAGGGTCCAGCCCAGGCCCCAGCCGTCCGCGCTGACGGTCCACTTGTCCGGTACGTCCACCTCGCGGCGCTGCATCGCCGTCACGCTGTCGGCGGAGAGGATCCGGGTGCCGTCCGGGGAGGTGCCCCCGGCCAGGTGCAGTTGGGCGAAGCAGGCGACGTCGGCGGCGGTGATCAGGACCCGGCCGTACGGGCCCGCCGAGCGTGGCATCAGGTCCCAGGCCGGAGCCGGATCGGGGTCCTGGCCGGGCTCGCCGAGGTGACTCATGGCCACCCGGAACCGGAGCGCCTCCTCGGGCAGCGTCATCGTGTGCGCGAGCCCGAGCGGTCCCGCGAGGTAGTCCTGAAGTGCCTGGTCCCAGGTCTTGCCGGTGAGCACCTCGATGAGGCGGCCCAGTACGACGTATCCGAGGCTGCCGTAGGAGACCGCCGTGCCGGGCGGGCAGTCCAGCGCCACCTCCTTGGCGGCCTCGACGTACCTGGCCAGACAGTCGTCGCCCCGGCCCGAGTCGTAGGTGAAGTCGTTGGTCACCCCGGCGGTGTGGCTGAGCAGTTGTCGGGTCGTGATCCGCTTCGTCGCCTCGGGGTCGGGCGTGCCGAACTCCGGCAGCACGTCCACCACCGGCGCGTCCAGGTCCAGCTTGCCGGCGTCGACCAACTGCATCACCAGGGTGGCGGTGTAGACCTTGGCGATCGAGCCGGACTGGAAGACGGAGTCGGTGGTCGTCACCACTCCGGTGCCCCGGTGCAGGACGCCGCTGGCCAGCTCGTGGATCTGTCCGTCGACGAGTACGGCCAGGGTCGCACCGGGTACGTGGTGGATCTCGCGCAGTTCGTCGAACCGGGCCTGCCAGGCGGCGTTGTCGAAAGTCATCGTGGGATCTCCGTTCGAGGGGGGTGGATGGTGGCGGCGGGGCGGGGTCAGTGGCCGACGAGTACCAGGCTCGGTTCCTCCACCGGGCCGGCGGTCGGGGTGGGCCCCGCCTTCGGGTCACGCATCACGAGCAGTGCGAGTACGGCCGCGGCCAGGACGCCGCAGGCGGCCGCCGCGAAGCTGGCGGACATCGCGGTGCCGAAGGCGTCGCGGGCGGCGGCGGCCAGTCCGGCATCGCCGGTCCGGGCGGCGATGCCGAGCGCGTCACCGATCGAGTGGCGGGCGGCCTCGGGCGCTGCTCCGGACATGGCGCCGGTGAACGCGCTCGACACGATGCTGCCGAGGATGGCCACCCCGAGGGCGGCCCCCGCCTGCTGAATGGTGTCGTTCAGCGCGGAACCGACCCCGGCCTGCTCGGCGGGCACCGTGCCCATCAGCGCCGCGATGGCCGCCGGCATCGCCAGCCCGCCGCCCGCACCGAGGACGAACAGGGCCGTTCCCAGCATCAGGAACCCGGCGTCCGGCGAGACGACCGCGAGCAGGCCGAACCCGACCGCCATCACCGTCAGCCCGACCGCGGCCAGGACGCGGTTGCCGAGCCGGTTGCCCAGGGTGGCGCCGAGGATGTTGAAGACCAGCGAGGCGACCGCCATCGGAATGAAGGCCAGGCCCGCCTCGGTCGGCGTGTAGTCGAGGACGAACTGCAGGTACTGGGTCAGCACCAGCAGCAGTCCGCCGTTACCGATCTGTACCAGGGTGAGGGAGAGGCTGCCGCCGCTGAAGTTGCGGGCCCGGAACAGTCCCAGCGGAACCATCGGAGCCGAGGTGCGGGTCTCCCAGACCACGAACCCGGCCAGGGCCAGTACGGCCACCGCGAAGGCGCCGAGGGTGCCGGGATGGGTCAGGCCGTGTGCGGGCAGCTCGATGATCGCCCAGACCAGGGCGGTCATCCCGACCACGGAGAGGATCGCGCCCAGCGGATCGGGTCGCAGCCAGGGGCCCTTGGACTCCGGCATCAGTACGAGTGCCGCGATGATCGCCAGCGCCGCGATCGGCACGTTGATCAGGAACACCGCGCCCCACCAGAACCAGGCGATCAACGCACCGCCGAGGACCGGGCCACCCACCAGGCCGACCATCGCCACGGCGCTCCAGGCGGACATCGCCTTGCGGCGCTCGGTGTCGTCGAACACCGTGATCAGGATCGACAGCGTGCTCGGCATCACCAGCGCGCCACCCACGCCCATCACGATCCGCGCGATGATCAGTTGGCCGGGGTCCGAGGCGAAGGTGGCCATCAGGGAGGCCACTCCGAACAGCGCCAGCCCGATGATCATGACCTTCCGGCGGCCGAACCGGTCCGAGAGGCTGCCGGTCGTGAGTAGCAGGCCGGCGAAAACCAGGATGTAGGAATCCAGAATCCACTGGATGTCCTGGGCGCTCGCGCCAAGATCCTTGGCCAGGGACGGGACCGCCACCGTCAACGCCATGTTGTCGATCACCAGCACCAGCGTGCTGAGGCACAGCACGACCAGGATGAGCCAACGCCCTGGGTGGCGCTCCGGCACCGCACTTCCGTTCAACATGGTCTCTCCCCCGACGAGGCGTACGGCGTTTCCGTACTGCGCACACTGTACGCACAGGGTCGGGTGAACGCAACTGCGTACGCTGTTCGCAGGAGGCGGGATCGAGGTGCGGAGGGTCGGGCGAATGAGGGCTATCGATGCTGTTGCACGTGAAACGTTGCCGGAGCGGGGTTTAGTGCCTGGTGGCGACGTACCTCAGCCGAGCTGTTCGCGTACCTGCCGCTTGAGGCGGGCCAGGATGGCGTTGCCGCCCCGGATCCGTAGCGGGCTGATCGCCTGCGCCAGGCCCATCCGCTGATAGAGATCGTCCGGTACGCCCAGCACCTCCTCGGCGCTCGCCCCGGCCAGACCCTCGGCCAGGATTCCGGCGAAGGCCCGGGTGGTGGGCGCCTCGGGCGGACAGTCGAACCAGGTGGTCACGGTCCGGTCCGGAGCCACCTCGGCGCGGAGGAAGAACGCCGTCTGACACTCCGGCACCTGCTCCATGCCGGTCCGGTCGGTCAGATGGGCCGGCAGCGGCGGAACCGCGTCGGAGAACTCCAGCAGCATTTCGAGGACCACGTCCCGGGGGGCGTCGGCGAACTCGGCCACGATCTCGGCGAGTTTCGGTGGCATCGGCTGCGGGGTGGATTGCGGCATGATCCCCAGGCTACCGAGGTCGCCGCCGGATCGGACGGTCCAGTCGGCGGCGGAAGCGGGTCGGACCCGGGCCGGCCCCGGGTCGCTCAGCTGTCGGGACTCGCCTCGCTGATCTCGCCGAGCGTGGACGACGGGTCCAGGCGAACCGCCAGGTCACCCAGGGAGACGATGCCGACCAGTTGGCGGTCCGTGTCGCACACCAGGATCCGGCGTACGGACCGCTCCCGCATCAGCATGGCCGCCTCCGTTGCGGTCGCATTCTGCTCGATCATCACGATTTCCCGGGTGGTCACCGAGCCGAGGGTGGTCTGTCGGGCGTCCCTGCCCTCGGCCACCGCGCGGACCACGATGTCCCGGTCGGTCACCATGCCGAGCAGGTTCGGCCCGTCGGTCACCACCACGTCGCCGATGTCGGCGTCCCGCATCGCCCGGGCGGCCTCGTCCAGCGGTGTACCCAGAGGCAGGTAGACGACCTGCCTGGTCATGACGTCGCGGACCCTGAGCTGCGTCACGAGAGCCTCCACACCCCGGTCTGTCGCCCCCTAGTGGTTCGATAGCACCTGCTACCCCCTGGCCGGCACGCTAACACCATGTCGGGTTTCCGATCGACCACTCTGGGTTGTCGGGCGGTATGGTGCGGTTGGCCCGGATAATCCGGCGGGACGCCAGGAAAGTCTGAGAGGTGCGAGTGAAGGCCACCGAGCTCTCCATCCCCGGCGCCTGGGAGTTCCTGCCCCAGCAGTTCTCCGACGACCGGGGCAGTTTCCTGGTCGGGTACGACGCGGAGTTGTTCGCCGACGCGCTCGGGTTCGAGTTGGCCGTCGCGCAGGTCAACCAGAGCGTGTCCCGCCGAGGCGTGATCCGGGGCGTGCACTGGGCCGACGTGCCGGTCGGGCAGGCCAAGTACGTCTACTGCTCCCGAGGAGCCGTACTCGACATCGTCGTCGACCTGCGGGTCGGCTCGCCGACGTTCGGCCAGCACGAGGTGACCCGACTCGACACCATCGACAACCGCGCGGTCTACCTGGCCGAAGGGCTCGGTCACGCCTTCGTCGCGGCGGAGGACGAGAGCGTCGTCAGTTACCTCTGCTCCACCCGGTACGCCCCCGCCCGGGAACGCATCGTGCACGTACGTGACGAGGAACTGGCGCTGCCCTGGCCGGCCGACATCGAGCCGATCCTCTCCGAGCGGGACAGGAACGCCCCCACCCTGGCCGAGCTGCGGGCCGCCGGCCTGCTCCCGGACTACCGCGAGTGCCAGCGGTCCTACCAGGCACATCGGGCCCGCCCCACTCCCCGGACCGGCTGAGCCCAGACCGCCGGGGTGCCGTCTCGGCCGTTGTCGAGGGGCCACCCCCTGGGCCGGTCAGCCGGTCAGCCGCGCCACCAGGTCCGGCACCGACAGCTCGGCCCGATCGCCGGTGGCCCGGTCGCGCAGTTCGACGTACCCCTCGGTCCAGCGGCGGCCGACCACGACGGCGCGGGGGATGCCGATCAGTTCGGCGTCGGTGAACTTGACCCCGGCCGAGACGTGCGCCCGGTCGTCGACCAGCACTCGCAGGCCGAGGTCGACGAGCTGGCTCGCGAGTTCGAGCGCCGCCTCCGTCTGCGGCCCCTTGCCGGCGGCGATCAGGTGTACGTCACACGGCGCCACCGCCGCCGGCCAGACCAGACCCTGCCCGTCGTGGTGCTGTTCCGCGATCACCGCCACCGCCCGGGACACCCCGATGCCGTACGAGCCCATCGTCAACCGGGCGGGCTTGCCGTCCCGGTCGAGGACGTCGACCCGGAAGGCGTCGGTGTAGCGCCGACCGAGCTGGAACACGTGGCCGATCTCGACGCCCCGGCGGATGGTCAACGCTCCCGGCCGGCAGGCGGGACACGGGTCGCCGGCCCGTACCTCGGCCGCCTCGATCGTTCCGTCCGGGTTGAAGTCCCGCCCGCAGACCACGCCCGTCGCGTGCCGGCCCGGCTCGTTCGCCCCGGTCAACCAGGCGGTGCCGGGCGCCACCCGGGGATCGACCAGGTAGCGGATGCCCAGCTTGGCCAGCAGCTGCGGGCCGATGTAGCCCCGGACCAGGCCACTGCCGTCGGTCCCGGTCCAGTCGAACATCGAGACGGTGGCGGGGCTCAACGACGCGGCGAGCCGCTTCAGGTCGACCTCCCGGTCGCCCGGTACGCCGACCACCAGCAGCTCCGGCTCGTCCAGTCCGGGACGGCGTACCGCCACGACCACGTTCTTGAGGATGTCGGAGCCGGTCCAGTCGGTCCGGTCGCCGAGCTGCCGGTCGTTGGCCAGCTCGACCAGGGCGTCGATGGTCGGGGTGTCCGGCGTGTCGTACACCTGGGCCGACGGCTGGGCGTGGACGTCCCCGGCCGGCGGCGCCGGAGTGGTCACCGCCTCCGTGTTGGCCGCGTAGTCGCAGGCGGTACAGCCGACGAAGGTGTCCTCGCCGGCCGGCGTCGGGGCGAGGAACTCCTCGGAGGCGGAACCGCCCATCGCACCGGAGATCGCCGCGACGATGGTGTAGTCGATGCCCAGCCGGTCGAAGATCCGCTGGTAGGCGTCGCGGTGCCGGCCGTACGCGGCCCGCAGGCCGGTCTCGTCCAGGTCGAACGAGTAGGAGTCCTTCATCAGGAACTCGCGTCCGCGCAGCAGCCCGGCCCGGGGCCGCGCCTCGTCCCGGAACTTCGTCTGCACCTGGAACAACGACACCGGAAAATCGCGGTACGAGGTGAGCGTGTCCCGGACCAGCAGCGCGAACATCTCCTCGTGGGTGGGCCCGAGCAGGTAGTCCGCGCCCCGCCGGTCGTGCAGGGTGAAGACCTCGTCGCCGTACTCGGTCCACCGGCCGGTCGTCTCGTACGGCTCCCGGGGCAGCAGGGCCGGCAGCAGCACCTCTTGGGCGCCGATCGCGAGCATCTCCTCCCGGACCACCTGGGTGACCCGGTCCAGTACCAGCCGGCCGAGCGGCAGCCACGTGTAGCCGCCCGGGGCGACCCGCCGGATGTAGCCGGCGCGGACCAGCAGCCGATGGCTCGGCACCTCCGCGTCGGCCGGGTCCTCGCGCAGCGTACGCAGAAACAGCGTGGACATCCGTAGCAGCATCCGGGCAGCGTAGTCCCGGACTTCGGGTCGGAGCAGCCGATTTGTCGGGTAGCCGCGCACGCCCTCCGGGGCTGGCGCGGTGGCGCCGATGCGGCTCCGGTCACCTTCCTCCGGCGGGCGTACGCTCGCCGCGATCCGGCTGACAGACTGGCCCGCAGGGTCGAGCGGGAGCAAGCAGAGCGGCAGTACGACGGGAGGGCGCGACGTGCGCTGGCGCAACTTCGTGGCGGTGGGGGACAGCTTCACCGAGGGACTGGACGACACCTACCCGGACGGCAGTTTCCGGGGCTGGGCCGACCTGGTGGCCGCGACGCTGGCCGCCGAGGCCGGTCCGGACTTCGGGTACGCCAACCTCGCGATCCGGGGTCGACTGTTCGGCAACGTCGTGGCGGAGCAGGTGCCCGTCGCCCTCGACATGCGACCCGACCTGATCAGTTTCGCGGCCGGCGGCAACGACGTACTGCGTCGCAACTTCGACCCGTACCCGCTGATGGAGCGGTTCGACAAGGTCGTCGCGGAACTGCGGGCCGATGGGGCCGACGTACTGCTGTTCCGGTTCGCCGACGTGATGGCCCGGCTGCCCGGTCAGCGCTTCGTCGCGCCCCGGGTGGCGACCCTGAACCAGGCCGTCGGCGAGGTGGCGGAGCGGCACGGCGCGATGCTGGTGGACCTCTTCGCCGACGAGGTCTTCCTCAACCCGGTGCTGTGGAGCCCCGACCGGCTGCACCTGTCGGCGGCCGGGCACCGCCGGGTGGCGGCCCGGGTGCTGGCCACGCTCGAATTGCCGCCGGACGAACAGTGGCTGGTGGTGCCGCCCCGGCCGGCCCCGACGCCGTGGCTGGCGGCCCGGGGCGCGGATCTGCGCTGGGCCGGACAGCACCTGGCGCCGTGGGTCAAGCGCCGGCTCACCGGCCGGTCGTCCGGGGACACGGTCAGCGCGAAACGGCCGATGCTGGGCCCGTTCCCCCACCAGCCGTTCGTGGACTGAGCATTGCCCGGGGCATCACCGCGACGATCGCCCCGGGCGTTGGTGCGAACCCGCCGGGCGTCGGTGCGAACCCGCCGGGCGTCCGTGCGGAACCCGCCCGGGTACGTCCGCTGTGGATGCCGCCGGTGCCGACCGACCTGCGGCGATCAGCGGGCTGGGCGTACCTCGAAGCCGAGCGCCTGGGCGAGCACGATCGACTGTTCGGCGGTGACGATCGCGCCGGTCCGCTCGACGAGGGTCGGGTCGAGCGCGCTCAGGTCGCTGCCGCGCAGGTCACATCCGGTGAACCGGGTGCGATTGAGCTGCGCTCCGGAGAGGTCGACGTCGGCGAGAACCGCGTCGGTGCAGTTCGCCCCGGTCAGATCCGCCTCGCGCATCCGTACCCCGTGCACGGTGATGCCGCGCAGGTCGGCGCCGGGCAGCCCGACGAACGACCAGTCCCCGCCGAGCACCTTCAACGGGCGCAGGGACGACTGGTCGAAGACGCTGCCGACGAGCTTGCAGCCGACGAACTCGGCCTCGAAGAAGTTGCAGCGGGTGAAGGTGCAGCGTACGAACGCCGAGTCGGTGTGCCGGGAGGCGTTGAACCGGACGTTGCCGAAGGTGCAGTTCGTAAAGCTGACCTGCCGGGTGGTCGCCTCGGTCAGGTCGACGTCGAAGAACTCGCAGTCGACGTACTCGCGTTCGGCCAGCTCGTCGCCGTACCAGTCCTCGCGCCGGAACGTCTCTCCCTCGTACCGGGCCGTACGGCCCTGTGTCGACTCCGTCATATGGCGACGCTAACCGAGCCGAGCCGGCCTCTGGACCGACCCGCCCGGCGTACCGTGGAGATCATGCCGATGCCGAGCGACCCCGCCCCCGAGCTGCAGGACTACGCCGACCCCCAGCGCCTGGTCACCACCGGGTGGCTGGCCGAACACCTGGGTTCGGACGGGCTGGTGGTGATCGAGTCCGACGAGGACGTGCTGTTGTACGAGACCGGGCACATTCCCGGCGCCGTGAAGGTCGACTGGCACCTGGAGCTGAACGACCAGGTGACCCGGGACTACCTCGACGCCGAGGCGTTCGCCCGGCTCTGCGCGGCGAAGGGGATCAGCCGGGACGACACGGTCGTCTTCTACGGCGACAACTTCAACTGGTGGGCGGCGTACGCGCTCTGGGTCTTCACGCTCTTCGGCCACCCCGACGTACGGCTGCTCGACGGTGGTCGGCAGAAGTGGGTCGAGCAGGGGCGGGAACTGACCCGGGACCGTACCGAGCGGGCTCCGGCGAAGTACCCGGTGCCGCAGCGCGACGACGCGCCGGTCCGGGCGTACCGGGACCAGGTGCTGGCGCACATTGCGGCGGCCCGCCCGCTGGTCGACGTACGGTCTCCGGCCGAGTACACCGGTGAGCTGACCCACATGGCGAACTACCCGCAGGAGGGTGCACTGCGCGGCGGGCACATTCCCGGCGCGGTGAACAAGCCGTGGAAGGCGGCGGCGAACGACGACGGCACGTTCAAGCGTCCCGACGAGCTGCGGTCGATCTACGCCGACCAGCTCGGGCTCTCGCCGGACGACGACGTGATCGCGTACTGCCGGATCGGCGAGCGGTCCAGCCACACCTGGTTCGTGCTGCACCACCTGCTCGGCTACCCGAGGGTGCGCAACTACGACGGCTCGTGGACCGAGTGGGGCAACCTGGTCCGGGCACCCGTGGTCCAGGGCGACAAGCCCGGCGGCCTCACCACCGGCTGAACCAGGGTGTGGGCCCTTGCTCAGGCGTGGCCCTGAGTCAGGTGTAGTCCTCGGTGTTCCGGACCTCGCCGAACCTTGGAAAGATCTTTTCGACGGTGAAATCGTGCTCGTCGGCGGCGAGGCCGGACATCGCGTCGGCGACGAACTCGACCTCGTAGCCGTGGTCGCTGGCCGCCCGCGCGGTCGACTCCACTCCCATCGTGGTGACCAGCCCGGCGAGCACGAGCGTGTCCACGCCCCGGCTCTGCAACTGGTGGTGCAGGTCGGTGGCGTGGAACGCCCCGATTGTGCGTTTGACGACCACCACGTCACCGGGCTGGACCAGACCGTCGACGAGGTCGCTGCCGGCCGGCTGCTCGGTCACGTTCGGCCGTTCCACCCGGACGAGCACGACCGGGCGGTCGTCTGCCCGGAACGCCTCGGCCAGCCGGCGGCAGCGGTCCAGGACCTCCGTGCCGGTGTGCGGTGCGAGGGGCAGGGCGACGATGCGGGGCATCAGGTCGATCAGTACCAGTGCGGAGGTCACGGGGGCTGATCTTAGGCCGACGGCCGGGGGCTATGTCGAGGCGATGACCTGCCGAAGGGCCACCAGCCCGGGTACGTCGATACGCTGCCGTACCGTCCCGGTGCCGGCATCGACCCGGAGTACGGCGTTCGGCTGCCCGACGTACAGCCGGGTGCCGTCGGGCGGGCCGGCGAGGCCGCGTACCTCGGCCGGCGTGGACCACCGCGGATCCGTGCCGCCGCCCGCGGTGACCGCCATCCCGACCACCTCGCGGCCGGCACCGACCAGCAGCATCCCGGCGCCGTCGAAGGTCGCGGCGGCCGGTACGGCGTTACCCGACCCGGCAGTACCGGCCAGCGCGTCGAACCGGACGCTGTCCATCACGGTCAGCCCTGCGGGGTCGATCGTGGCCAGCGCGCCGCTACCGGTGTCCGCCACGTAGAGCCGGCTGCCGTCCCGGTTCAGCGCGATCGTGTGTCCGGCGGCCGCGCGCTCGCCGAACGGCGCCGGCAGGTCGACGCAGAACGCCCAGCGTTCGGTCAGGTCGAGGGTGTGTACGAAGGCGTGCACGTGCGGGGCGTCGTCCCGCGCCCCGGCACCGGTCGGGTCCGTGGCGGCGGCGATCCGGTCCCGGGTGTGCACGTGGTCCGGCTGGTGCGTGTAGAGCGTGAACAGCCGATTGCGCTGCCGGTCGTACACCGCCTGCCGGCCCTCGCCGCGCATCTCCTCCTCGGTGCCCTCCGGCACCACCGCCTTGACCCGGGTCAGCAGCGGCTGCACCTGCCCGGACGCGAGGTCGACGACCCGTACCCGGTACCGGTCCGGCGCGGTCGGCGGCAGGTAGTCGAGGACGAACAGCGCCTGGCGGGACGCGTCGAACGCCTCCGGTTCGAGGTTGCCGGGCAGTTCCAGTCGACGGCGTTGCCCGGCACCGTCGGCGACCACGATGGTGGTCCGCTCCCGTGGCCCTGGCCGGTAGGGCGTGTGCCCCGGCCCGGCGTCGTCGGCGAGCGCCACCAGGTCGCCGTCCGCCGAGATGGTGCGGACCGTGAGCGCCCCGGTCAGGGTGCCGGCGCTGACCGCCGCACCGTCCGGCAGCCGGTGACTGGTCAACCGGGTACCCCCGTCGGGGCGCTCGACCCGGACCAGCCGCCGGCCGTCGCCGCTGACCACCGCCGGGGCCGGCTGGACCAGCATCCGCCCGGTCACCGCGTCGACCACCGCCAGCTTGCCGTCGGACAACTCCACCACCAGCGCCTCACGCGGAGTCGGCTTGCGGCCGGCGGCCTCCGCGTCGTCCCGGTCGCCGGACCCGAACTGGCAGCCCGCGCTGGCCGTGACCGCCCCGACTCCGGCGGTCCCGGCCAGCAGCGCGCCGGTCAGCCGCAACACGTCACGCCTCGTCGTCGTCATGCCGGGTAGAGGCGTGACGCCCGCGACAGGTTCCGCCATCGGTTCGCCCCGGCCCGGACGGTTTCAAGATCCTTGGCAATCTACGGTCCTCAGCACGCCACCGGTCGCCAAGAATCTTGGTGGGTTCCGGCTCGTCGGTCAGGGTGGTCGGGAGCGGGGGAGCCAGTAGACGATCCGGGCGGAGAGTTCGCGGGGATCGGTAGTGGGCAGGTCCTGCAACGCGTGTTGAAGTTGGCTGGCGAGATAGACCAGCAGTCCGATCCGGTTGTCGCGGTAGGCCCGCAGCAGGCCGAGCCGGGCGGGTTGGCAGGGCCAGGGCGCGCCGCAGGTACGGCATCGGAACGACGGTCGTGCGGGTGTGTGCGGGCGGAACCGCGCATGGGGGCCGTACATCGAGCTGTCCCGGTCACCGGCGCTCGATTTGCCGGCTGAGTCCCGTCCGGTGACGGTGCCCGGCTCGGCCGGCCCTGTCCCAGATCGGACGGGTGTTGGTGTGTCGGGCCCGCACCGGTGGCGGTGGCGGATCCGGCGGGACCTGGACGAGCGCCGGACGAGGGGCCGGCGGCGCTCCGGGCCTGCGCGGTGCCGGGATGGAATGTGGGCAGCGCCAGCGGCGGCCACAGGAACAGAAGATCCAGAGGAAGTACCAGGCACGGTAATGCCGAATCGGCAGGCGATGGCGTCTGGGCATTGATCATCCCTTCTTCTCGATCTCGCAATGGGAATTGGATGCGGGGTCGTTCCGATGCCGGACGGAACGGCCCCGCTCGGTTCCGCCCGTCCTATTCCGACCCCGAACGGTCCCGCTGCCTTCCACTCTGGACGGCCGCCCCCTAACCTCGATAGGTGTGCATTGCACCCGTTGTGACCTGCGTGAATGATCCGGGGCTTGGGGTGAACCGAGGCGAACTGTGGAGTGGATCCATTGACTTGCGGGAGGATTTATGACAGAGGCGCGGCAATCCATGATCGAATTCATCATCGAAGAAATCCGTCGGGCGAGGGTGACCGCCGGAATGACTCAGGACCGGTTCGGCCGGGGTGCCAACTTCTCGGCGTCACAGGTGAGCGCCGTCGAGACGGGCACCCGCGCGCTGACCCGGGAGTACGTCCGGGGCGCAGACAAGGCGTTGAAGACCGGCGGCCTCTTCGAGCGCATGGTGATCAAGCTCAAGCTCGACGGCGAGCCATCCTGGCTCCGCGAGTGGATCGAAATCGAACGCAAGGCCGAGTCGTTCCGCTGGTTCGAGAACACCGTCATTCCGGCCTTGCTTCAGACCGAGGCCTACGCGCGGGCCATCTTCGCGAGTACGGGTGTGCTGACTGCTGACGAGGTGACCACTCGTGTCGCCGCGCGGTTGGATCGACAGGCCATCCTCAATCGAGGGAAGCCCCCGCAGATGACCGCTGTCCTCGATGAAGGGGTGCTCCACCGGCCGATCGGCGGACCGGATGTGATGCGTGAGCAGTTGCGGCATCTGGCGAAAGTTGCGGGCGATATGCCCCAGGTTCGGCTCCAGGTAGTGCCGACCGGCGTTGGCGCGTACGCCGGGCTGAGCGGGCCGTTCGTCGTTGCCATGTTGTCTGCCGACGAGAATTTGGCTTTCCTTGACAACTACCTCCAAGGCATGGTGGTGCACAACGCATCGGAAGTAGCGTGGATCGTCAAGGCATGGGAGTCCATTCGAAGCGAGGCACTACCGCATCAGCAGTCCACCAAGTTGATATTGGAAGTGGCGGAGACATGGAATTGACCGGGGCGGCTTGGCGCAAGAGCAGTCGCAGCAACGGGCACAGTGGGAACTGTGTGGAGGTGGCGGACAACCTGCCGGAGGTCGTGGGGGTGCGGGACAGCAAGGATCCGTCGGGTCCGGCGCTGGTCTTCGCCCCGCACGCTTGGCGGTCGTTCGTCAGAGGTGCGGGATCGCTTTGACGTTTAGGAGTGGCGGTGACATGGATCTGACCGGGCCGGCTTGGCGCAAGAGCAGTCGCAGCAACGGAGCCAGTGGGAACTGTGTGGAGGTGGCGGACAACCTGCCGGAGGTGGTCGGGGTGCGGGACAGCAAGGATCCGTCGGGTCCGGCGCTGGTCTTCGCCCCGCACGCCTGGCGGTCGTTCGTCCGGCAGGTCCGGACGCGCTGACCGGCGGCGTCACACCCAGCTCAGAAGCGGACCCGCTGGAGCTTCCGCCAGAAGCGGGTGAAGTGCGGGTCGAAGCGGGTGGGATCGGCGTCGCGTACCTCAGCCGGCGACCACCAGCGCGCCTCCCGGAACTCGCCGCTGTCCAGCGAGAGCGGCTGCTCCCGGTCGAGCCGGAGCAGGAACCACAGGCTCACGTCGGTGTGCCCGGCGTCGATTCCGACGGTACGCGTCACGGTGACGAAGACCGGCTCCGTCTGGACGAGGCCGCTTCCGACCGGTACGCCCAACTCCTCGTACGCCTCCCGGCGGGCCGTCTCGGCGGGGTGCTCGTCCGGGTCGACGTGCCCACCCGGCGGTAGCCACAGCCCGGCGTTGACGTGGTCGACCAGCAGCACACCGCCGTCGGCCGGATCCACCGGCACCACGTACGACACCAGGTGCCGGGGCGGGACGGCCGGTTTCACCCGCCGGAACACGTCGTCGGTGCTGCGCAACCAGTGCAGCGTCTCCGTCCGGTGGCGTTCCTCCAACTCGTCGGTCGGGACGAGCCCGGAAACGAGGTCGTGCACCGCCGCGACGGAGTCCCGCATGCAGCGATCATGCCAGCACCCGCCGCAGTACCCCCGCCAGAGCGGCGTGACGTGCGGTGACGCGCACACCGATCGCCAGCATTGACAGGCCAAGGAGCTCGGTCGCGCCACTGGCGATTATCCGCCGGCTGGCGAGTCTTTTGGGCCTCGGCCTGCTCAGGGACGCCCCGATTCGACTTCAACTCCACGGTGCAGCATCGGCCACGAGACGACGGTGACCAGGGCGAAGACGGCGGTGGCGGCGTACAGCACCGAGGAGAGCCCGGCTGCGGAGCCGAGGACGCCGGCACCGATCGCACCGACCGGGGCGGCCAGCAGGGCGACCGTACGCTGCGCACTGCCGACACGGCCGAGCATCTCGACGGGCACGTTCCGCTGGCCGTACGTCGACGAGAGCGCATTCCAACTCGCGGTGCCGGCGGAGAAGACGGCGAGTGCGATGGCGCCCGGCACCGGATGACGGGCCACCGCCAGGGTGGCGATCGCCAGCGTCTCGGCTCCCAGCACCGAGCGCAGACCCGGCAGTGTGCCGAGCCGGGTGGCGATCCGGCCCGCGAGCAGCCCGCCGCCCAGTGCGCCGAAGACTGCGGCCGACATGAACAGCCCGTAGCCGGTGGCGGGGACCTTCAGCACGTCCAGCGCGTACAGCACGATGATCGCGATCAGGCCGCTGGTGGCGAGGTTGGTGACCATCGCCAGAAGGGTGATCTGCCGTAGCGTCCGGTCCCGCCAGATCCAGCGCAGCCCGTCACCGGCCGCCCGCCAGGCGACACGTCGGTGAACCGTCGGACCGGGTGGCCGGGACGAGGCCACTATCGGCCGGAGGGTCAGGGCCAGCAGCGCGGCGACGGCGAACGTGACGGCGTCGACGGCGAAGGGCAGGGCGGCGCCGACCGCGAAGAGCACTCCGGCGAGCGGGGCACCGACAAGTCCACCGGCCATCGCCGTACCCGCCTGGAGTCGGCCGTTGGCGACGGCCAGCCGGTCCGCCGGCACGAGCGCGGGCAGCACGGCGAAGGCGGCGGCGTCGAAGAAGGTGCCGAGGGTGGCGAGCAGGAAGGCGCAGCCGGCCAGCACGCCGACGTGCACCTCGCTGGTGGCGACCAGCAGCGCGAAACCGCCGACGAGGACGGCCCGGAGAGCGTCCGAGCCGGCCATCGTCCGCCGCCGGTCCCAGCGGTCCGCGTACACCCCGCCGAGCAGGCCGAAGAGCAGTGGCGGCAGTTGCCCCGCGACCACCACCGCTGCGATGGCACGCGGGTCGCGGGTGACCGATGCGGCGAGCAGGGCCAGTGCCGGGGTACGCAGCGTGTCGCCGAGCCGGGAGACCACCGCCGCCGTCCACAGTCGAGCGAACGCGCCGCCGAGCCCCGCAACGCCCGGTCGTCCATCGGTTCCGTCCGCCGGGATTGTCCGGCGGTCGGTCGCGTCCGGCGTCGACGGGATCGTCGTATCGGTCATGGTTCCTGCCGTCCTCTGCTGCTCGGGCCGGGATGTCGGACGGGGACGTTGCCGCCTCGATCGGGTCGAGGGTCAAGTCAGCCGTGCCGTCCGATCGTCCGAGCCTCGCCGTGACAGGGCTGCCCAGACGCATGAAAGGAGGAGGCGGAGCGTCACTCGGGACCGGTACGGTGAGCGCCGGCAATCGGACGCCGACCACAGGGACATCCCGGTGTCGGACGGAGTGAAGAATCGTGGACCGGACCTTCCAGGTCGACCTGCGTGGCGTGGTCGACCTGCTCAGTCACCACCTCTACGGCAGTCCCCGGGTCTACGTCCGGGAGCTGTTGCAGAACGCGGCGGACGCGATCACCGCCCGCCGGGCCACCGAGCCAGCGGCCCCGGCCATGGTGCGGATCGAGCCGCCCGAGCTGACCGGGGACGGCACGCTGCGGGTGCACGACACCGGCATCGGGCTGACCGAACCCCAGGTACACGAACTGCTCGCCACCATCGGTCGCAGCTCGAAGCGGGACGAGCTGGGCTTCGCCCGGCACGAGTTCCTCGGCCAGTTCGGCATCGGCCTGCTCTCCTGCTTCCTGGTCGCCGACGAGGTCCGGGTGCGGACCCGACACGGGGACGAGCCCACCGTGGCGTGGACCGGGTACGCCGACGGCCGCTACCGGGTCGAGTTGGCCGCCGAGGGAGAGGCGCGGGCCGAGGTCGGTACGACGGTGACCCTGGTGCCGCGCCGGGACGCCGAACAGTGGTTCCTCGGCTCGACGGTGACGGAGCTGGCCGGTTTGTTCGGATCGCTGCTGCCGATCCGGGTCTTCGTCGGCGGGATCGAGACCACCACCGGAGCGCCGCCCTGGTCGGCGTCCGCCGGCACCTCCCCCGCCGCCCGCCGGGACCGGCTCGTCCGGTACGCCCGCGAGGCGCTCGGCTTCACCCCGTTCGACGTCGTACCGCTGTCGGTGCCGGAGGCCGGGCTGACGGGTACGGCCTTCGTGCTCCCCGCACCGGTGAATCCGGCAGCCCGCGCCGGGCACCGCGTCTATCTGAAGCGGATGCTGCTCACCGAGGGCGCCGAGGGCCTGTTGCCGGACTGGGCGTTCTTCGCGCGCTGCGTCGTCGACTCCAGCGAGCTGCGGCCGACCGCCAGCCGGGAGGCGCTGTACGAGGACAACCTGTTGGAGAGCACCCGTGAGGCGCTCGGCGATCAGCTCCGGGGCTGGCTGGTCCGGCTGGCCGGCAGCGATCCCCAGCGGCTCGCCGACTTCCTCCAGGTGCATCACCTCGGGGTGAAGGCGCTGGCGCTGCACGACGACGAGATGCTCCGGCTGGTCGAGCGCTGGTGGCCGATGGAGACCAACACCGGGCAGACCACCCTGGCGGAGTTCCGCGAGCGGCACGGCCTGATCCGGTACGCGGCCACCATCGACGAGTTCCGCCAACTCGCCGCGGTGGCGGCGGCGCAGGATCTGGCGGTGGTCAACGCCGGTTACACGTACGACGCCGAGATCATCGAGCGGCTGCCGTCGGTGGACCGGTCGGTGCTGGTCGAACGGCTGGAGCCGACCGATCTGACCACCCGGTTCGACATCCTCGATCCGGGTGTGGAGCTGGCCGTCCGACCGTTCCTGAGTACGGCACAGCGGGCCCTGGACCGGTTGGGCTGTGAGGTGGTGCTGCGGTCGTACGCCCCCGCGTCGTTGCCCGCCCTCTACCTGGTGAGCCGTTCGGCGGCCTTCCACGAGCAGTTGCAGTCGACCCGGGAGCGGGCCGACGAGATGTGGGCCGGGGTGCTCGACGCGCTCGCCGCGTCCGGCCCGCCGGAGCGCCCGCAACTGGTGCTCAACCACCGCAATCCGCTGGTCCGCCGGGTCACCGCGCTCGCCGATCCGGAGCTGGTCGGTCTCGCCGTGGAGGCGCTGTACGGGCAGGCGTTGCTGCTCGGCTACCACCCGATCCGACCGGCCGACGCCGCCCTGCTCAACAGTTCGTTCCTCGGCCTGCTCGGGCGGGCCGTGCCGGGACAGGAGTGAGCACAATGGAGAACGTCAACAGGGACCTCTGGCGGGCGCTGCACCGGATCACCGAGATGCCGTACGGCGCCGGTCAGATCGCCGCCGTCGAGCAGCTGATCCGGCAGGCGGACGCGGACGGCGACGACGAGATCGCCTTCGTGGCCCGGGTGGTCGGCACCGACAGTTACGTCTTCGGCGGGGAGCCGGGCCGGTCGTTCGTCACCTTCTCGTGGTGTCTGGCCGAGTTCGACGGGCCGTCGAAGCCGTACCACCAGCGGAACGAGTACAACCTGCTCCGGCAGTTCAAATACATGATCAACAGCTTGTTGAACTTTCCCGACGTTCCGCTGGACCGGACGTACGCGGTGCTGGACGACATGGAGCGGCGCTACCGGGACGGTGGCCACAGCCTCCAGGCCGTCTACAAGCGACGGCACCGGGTGGCCCGGCACGTGGGGGCGCCGGACGAGGCGGAGGAGTGGTACAGGCGCTGGCTCACCGCCCCACGGAACCAGCTCTCCGACTGCGCCGGCTGCGATCCGACCTCCCAGATCGACTACCTCGCGTCGAGCGGGCGTCACGAGGAGGCGGTCGCGCTGGCGGAACCGGTGCTTACCGGTCGGCTCGGCTGTGCGAAGCAACCGCAGGCGGTCCTCACCGCCCTGCTGCGGCCGTACCTGCACAGCGGGCGACGGGCGGAGGCGCGGGACGCGCACCTGCGGGCGTACCGCCGGCATCGGAGCAACGTCGCCGACCTGCGGGACATCGGTGAACACCTGACGTTCTGCGCGTTGACCGGGAACGAGCCGCGCGGCCTGGAGCTGCTGGAACGGCACCTGGATTGGCTGGACCGTGCCCCGTCCCCGGGCGCCGCGATGGAGTTCGCCGTCGGCGCGGCACTTCTGCTCCGCCGGCTGGACTCAGCCGGGCACGGCACGTTGACCGTGCACCGGTCGGCGTACGGGGAGCGGTCGGCGACCGAGGTGCCGGTGACGGTACTGGCCGAGGAACTGACCACGACGGCGCACGCGTTGGCCGCTCGGTTCGATGCCCGGAACGGCACCTCCACCAAGTCGAACTGGGTCGGCGAACACCTGGCGCTGGAGCCGATCGGCCCGTACCTGCCGCTGTCCGCCACCGCCGCACGCCAGGACGTCGGCCCGGTCGGGTCCACCGGCACGTCCGGTACGTCAGCCGGCGTCGATCCCCCGCCGCCCCCGCCCCCGGCAGAGACCCCGCCGCCAACCGCGCCGCCAACCCCGCCGCCAACCGCGCCGCCAACCGCGACCCGAACCGCGACCCGAACCGACCCGGGGGCGACCTCGCCCGATCTGGCGGCCGACGTACCACCGATCCGGCTGCTCGAACTGATCGAGGAACGGTGGCTGCGTCACCGACAGGACGATCACCTGGCGACGGCGCTGCGGACCTTCGACGAACGGTTCGCGGACGTGTCCCTGGACGCGTCGGTGCTGGCCCGGCGGGCCGAGTTGCGGGCCCTGCAACGGCACACGGTCGACGATGTCACCGGCGGGGTGACGGCGAACCGGGAGGCGATCGCGCTGCACCGCCAGGTTCCGGACCCGGTCCGGGAGCAGATCGTGGCGGGACGCCTGGGCGTGCTGCTGGCGCTCGCCGACGATCCGGCCGAGGGACTGTCACTGGCCCAGGGGTCGGCCGACTACCTGGCCGAGCACGGTGACGGGGTTGCCCGGGCCGGCGGATACGACCGGCTCTCGATCGTCCTGTTCAACCAGGAGCGGACGACCGAGGCGCTGGAGGCGGTGGACCGGGCGGCGGCCGAGGCTGCCGGTGTCGGGGACCGGTACCTGCTGGCCCGGATCGCGCTGCGCCGGACCCGTTTCCTGGATCTGCTCGGCCGACGGGTCGAGGCCAACGAGGCCGTACGGCAGGCCCGGGATCTGCTCCTGGACCTCGGCGGCCCGCCGGACTACCTCGCCACGGCCTGCCTGCGGTACGCGGACTCGGTCGAGGAGCCGGCCGAGGCGGTTCCGGCCTGGGACGAGGCGGTACGGACGGCGACGGACGAAACGGTGGTGCAGGCCCGCAGTCTTCGGGCCCGGGCACTGCTGCTGGTCGACCGTCCGGCCGAGGCGGTCGACGACCTCGTGGAGGCGGTCGCCCTCAGTGTGCGGTGGGGGATCGCGGACGGCGCGGCCCACCTGCGGTGGAAGCTGGCGGAGGCGTACCAGCGGGCCGGCATGTTGACGGAGGCGGCCGAGGCGGCCGAAGAGGCGATCGGTGAACTGAAGCGGCTCGGCCGGCAGGCCGACGCGGACTGCTGCCGGCACCTGCTCGCCGCCGTATACGCCGCGCTGCACGAGTACGACCTGGCCGTGGCGTTGCTCGACGAACTCGCCGCCAACCTGGACAGCCCGGACAATCTCGTCTGGCGGGGACGGGTCCTGGAGGAAGCCGGTGACCTGCTCTACCGGCAGGACCGGGACAGTCTCGCGGCGCAGCGGTTCGCGGCGGCGGCGACGGCGTACCGGCTCGCGGAGCGGGGCATCGACGAGTTGCGCACCTGGCGCCGGGAGGTCTCCGCCCAGATCTGGGCCCGTGATCCCGACGCGGCGTTGGCGGCGCTCGGCCGTGCGGACCGGGTGGCGGCGACCCTGGATCCACCGGATGTGGCGTCGCCGACCCCGACCGCCGACCCGGCGGTGTCGCTCGGCGAGCCGGCGGAGGACGCCGTTTCGGCCGCTGCCACGCTGCGCTGGGAGCGGGCGCTGCTGGCGGAGGCGGCGGCCCGCGCTCTGCTCGCCGTCGGTCGCCCGGAGGAGGCGTTGGGCCGGCTGCCCGGTGTCGCCGACGAACTCCGGTCGTTGGAGGCGCTCGGCGAGGCGCAGCACGTCGACCTGCTGACCGGCGAGCTGCTGGTCCGGTCGGATCGGCCGGCGGAAGCGGAGCCGCTGCTGCGGACGACGCTCGGTGTCGTGACCGAGCGCCCCGACCTGGCCTCCCGGGGTGCGTTGTGGCTTGCGGAGGCGTTGACCGCGCTCGGCCGGTACGAGGAAGCCACCGCCCTGCGCGCCGAGTACGCCCTCGACCCCGACCAGTGACGGTATGCCCGTTCGGGCCGATCGCGTCCCCGACCCGGGGCCGGTACGCGTCGCGGGCGGGTAACGGTCTGGCCGCTCGCGCCGGTCACATCCTCGACGCCGAGGCGTGACGACCTGGTCGCTGTCGGCTCCGGTTACCGGTCCGACCAGCGGCAGCGCCGGGGCGGGCCGGGTGGATCGGAGGGGCCTGGGGGTAAAGGGGCAGGTCGTCGGCGATTGACACCTGGCTAGGCTGGTCGGGTGACGGTGGAGGAGCAGGTGATGGGGGCGGAGGCCGGCGTGCCCGCCAGCGGCGTACGGCGGCGGCGGTCCCGCCGCGACGAGATCCTGGAGATCGCGGTCGGCCTGTTCGCGGCCCGCGGCTACCACGGGGTGTCGATGGACGACATCGGGTCGGCGGCGGGGGTGACCGGGCCAGCGCTCTACCACCACTTTGCCGGCAAGGAGGCGATGCTCGCCGCCGCGCTGATGCCGGTGAGCGACGGGCTGCTGGCCGGCGGTCGGCAGCGGGTCGCCGATCATCCGGAGCACGCCCGCGCGGCACTGGAGTCATTGATCGATTTCCATGTCGAGTTCGCGCTCGCCAACCCGGCGGTCATCGCGTTGCACCTGCACGAGCTGGACCGACTGCCCGAGGAGCCGCGTCGGCAGATCCGTCGGCTGCAACGGCTCTACGTCGAGGAGTGGGTGGGGGTGCTGACCGCGCTGCATCCGAAGCTGTCGGCCGGCGAGGCCCGGGTGCTGGCACACGCCGCTTTCGGTCTGATGAACTCCACGCCGTTCCTCGGCGGTGAGGTCGACCGAGAGCGCCGGGCCGCGCTGCTGAGGGCCGCGACCCTCGCCGCCCTGCTGGCCGATCCGGACGACTGAGCCCGGCGGACGACTGAGCGCCGATGCGCCGATGCGGACGGTTGAGCCCGGCGGACGACTGAGCGCCGATCCGGACGATTGAGCCCGGCGGACGCCGATACCACACCTGGAGAGGGACGCAACAGAACATGATCGAGTCGCTGCTCGTCGCAAACCGTGGCGAGATCGCTCGCCGGATCATCCGTACCGCCCGGCGGCTCGGTGTACGGACGATCGCCGTCTACTCCGAGGCAGATGCCGACCTGCCGTTCGTGCGTGAGGCCGACGAGGCGGTCTGTGTCGGACCGGCCAACCCGGCGCAGAGCTACCGCAACCCGGAGGCGATCCTCGCCGCGGCCAAGTCGACCAACGCCAGGGCGATCCATCCCGGGTACGGCTTCCTGTCGGAGAACGCGGACTTCGCCCGTACCGTCGAGGCGAACGGCCTGATCTGGGTCGGGCCCGGCGCCGACGCGATCACCGCGATGGGCGACAAGATCAACGCGCGTAACCTGATGGCGGACGCCGGGGTACCGGTCGCGCCCGGCACCACCGACCCGGCCGCCGACGTGGACGCGGCGCTGGCCGCCGCCGGGACGATCGGCTTCCCGGTCATGGTCAAGGCCGCCGCCGGTGGCGGCGGAATGGGCATGGCGGTCGCCGCCGACGAGGCCGGCCTGCGGACCGAGTACGACAAGGTACGCGCCTTCGCCGAGCGGATGTTCGGGGACGGCTCGGTGCTGATCGAGCGCTACTTTCCCCGGGTACGGCACGTCGAGGTGCAGATCCTCGGCCTGGCCGACGGCCGGGTGGTGGCGCTGGGCGAGCGGGAGTGCTCGGTGCAGCGGCGCAACCAGAAACTGGTCGAGGAGTCGCCGTCACCGGCCGTGTCGGCAGAACTCCGGAAGCGGCTGTTGGCCGCCGCGGTCCGGGCCGGCGAGGCGGTCGGCTACCGCAACGCGGGCACCGTGGAGTGCCTGCTCGATCCGGCCACGGGGGAATTCTTCTTCCTGGAGATGAACACCCGGCTCCAGGTCGAGCACCCGGTGACGGAGTTGGTCTACGGCGTGGACCTGGTGGAGGAACAGCTCCGGGTGGCGGCCGGACTGGCGCCCGGCTTCGACCCGGACGCGTTGACGGCGCGCGGGCACGCCATCGAGCTGCGGATCAACGCCGAGGACCCGAAGCGGTTCCTGCCGGGACCGGGCGCGGTGACCGCGTGGACCGAGCCGACCGGGGAGGGGGTCCGGGTCGATTCCGGGTACGCCCTCGGCACCACCGTCACGCCGCACTACGACTCACTGATGGCCAAACTCATCGTGTACGGCGCGGACCGGTCCGAGGCGATCGCAAGGGCCCGGACGGCGGTGGCCGGATTCGAGATCGCCGGTCCGAAGTGCAACCTGCCGTTCTTCTCCGAGCTGTTCGACAACTCCGAGTTCCTCGGCGGCGACTACGACACCGGTATCGTCGGCCGGATGCGGGCGAAGAAGTGACCGGCCGGGCGGAGCTGCCGAGCGTGGTGTCGATCCGTGAGGTCGGTCCGCGCGACGGTCTCCAGAACGAGGATCCGGTACCCACCGACGGCAAGGTACGGCTGCTCGACGCGCTGTCCCGGACCGGCGTACGCCGGATCGAGGCGGTCTCCTTCGTCCATCCGAAGGCGATCCCGCAGATGGCCGACGCGGACGAGGTCTGGGCGCGGGCGTCCCGGGCGTCCGGGGTCCGCTACTCGGCGCTGGTGCCGAACTCCCGCGGTGCGCAGCGGGCTCTCGCGGCCGGGTTCACCGAGATCGAGGTGGTGGTGTCGGCCAGCGACACCCACAACCGGCGCAACGTCAACCGGTCCACGGCCGAGTCGCTGGACGACATCGCCGGGCTGATCGACCTGCTGCACTCCGCCGGGGCGACCGCCGAGGTGATCGTGGCGACCAGCTTCGGCTGCCCGTACGAGGGGGACGTCGATCCGGCCCGGGTCGCCGGCATCGTGGACCGGGTGGTGGCGGACGGGGCGGACCGGGTGGCGTTCGGCGACACCACCGGGATGGCGACCCCGCGTCGGGTCCGGGAACTGGTCACCGCCGTTCGGGACCGGCAGCCCGACATCCCGGTCCTGCTGCACTTCCACAACACCCGGGGTACCGCGCTGGCGAACCTGCTCACCGCCCTCGAACTCGGGATCACCGAGTACGACGCCAGCGTCGGCGGCCTGGGCGGCTGCCCGTACGCCCCGGGGGCGAGCGGGAACGTGGCGACCGAGGAGGTCGTGCACATGCTGCACGACATGGGCATCGAGACCGGGATCGACCTCGACGCGCTGCTGGAGGCGGCGGCGCTGGCCGAGGAGCTGGTCGGCCGGGAGCTGCCCTCCGGAGTGCTCCGCGCCGGCCCCCGCAGCCGCCTGACGGCGGTGTAAGGAAGGGCCCCTTCTTATCGCTTTCTGTATAGGAAGGGCCCCCTCTTAACTCCCACCACTGCGTACGACGAAGGGGCCGGCGGGTTCGCCGGCCCCTCCGTCGCTGGCGCCCGCCCCGGGGGCAGGGGCGGGCGCCCCGGCTCAGCCGATCGGGGCGAGCACGGCCGGCCAGCTGTCCGGGAACACCTGGCTTCCGGTGCCACGGGCGTCCTCACCACTGACCCGGGTACCGGCGAAGAGGTTGGTCACCCGGCTCGCCTCCGCACTGCTCGGGTTCGGGTTGGTGCAGCTGGTGCCGGCGCTGCCACCGGACATCAGCAGGGAGCAGTTCCCGTTGTAGTTGTCCGGCAGCCCGAGGATGTGGCCGATCTCGTGGCTCATGATCCGCAGTGGGCTGTACTGCGCGGCCTGCCGGGTGTCGATGTAGACCCGGCCGTTGCCGAGACTGGTCCGTTGGGCGTACGAGCCACCGCCGGTGATCGAGTAGATCCGGAGGTTGTTGCCGCAGTTCGCCGAGAGCGTCAGGTTCGACGTGGCGTTGTTCCAGATCGAGGCGGCCTGGTTGGCGACGCCGGCGAAACTGCCCGCCTGGCTGGTGTTGTAGCAGATGGTCATGGCGGCGGACGCGGGCGACGGGTTGGCGATGGTGACGCCCAGGGTCGCACCTGCCGTCGCGACGAACGCGACGACGAGCCGGCTGATCCGTGAGGTCATGACTCACACTCCGATCCGGTTTTAAGGGGGTGCCAGCAGCATAATTATCGACAATTGTCAATTTCAACATCCTTTCCACATACGTGGTCGCTCGGTATGACGGTTGCTCGGACACGCGGAGCCTGGCCGTTGCGCCGGACGATCCAGCGCGAGGTCGACAACCGGGGTGGCCCGAAGTTGCCCGGATGCCGTAACCTAACGATCGTTCAGGTCAAGTCAGGCAAGGCGGGCTAGGGGGTCGGCGTGGCACTCGACGGAGCGGCACCCGGACAACACGGCGGGGCGGAGCTGGAACAGCTCGGCAAGCGGGTCCGGTCCGGCGGCGCGGAGAAGTACCACGCGGCCAACGCCGCCAAGGGCAAACTGTTCGCCCGCGAGCGCATCGCGATGCTGGTCGACGAGGGCTCCTTCGTCGAGGACGGCATGTACGCGAACGCGCTCGCCGACGGCCTTCCCGCCGACGGCGTGATCACCGGTTCGGCCCGCATCGACGGCCGGCAGGTCTGCCTGATGGCCAACGACTCGACCGTCAAGGCCGGCAGTTGGGGCGCGCGTACGGTCGAGAAGATCATTCGGATCATCGAGCGGGCGTACGCCGCCGGACAGCCGATGGTCTACCTGGTGGACTCGGCCGGCGCCCGGATCACCGACCAGGTGGACCTCTTCCCCGGCCGGCGCGGCGCCGGAAAGATCTTCTGGAACCAGGTCCGCGCCTCCGGCTCGATACCGCAGGTCTGCGCGCTGTTCGGGCCGAGCGCGGCCGGCGGCGCGTACATTCCGGCGTTCTGCGACGTGGTGGCGATGGTGGACGGCAACGCCAGCATGTACCTCGGCTCCGACCGGATGGTCGAGATGGTCACCGGGGAGAAGACCACACTGGAGGAGATGGGCGGGGCCCGGGTGCACTGCGCCGAGTCCGGGGTCGGGCACTTCCTCTGCAAGACCGAGGCCGACGCCCTCGACGTGGTCCGCCGCTACCTGTCGTACCTGCCGGCGAACTGGACGCAGCCGCCACCGGTCGCGCCGTCCGCCGCCGCGCCGGGCAACGTCGACCTGGCCGCGCTGGTGCCGGCGAGCGAGCGGCAGGCCTTCGACATGCGCCGGTACGTCAAGGGCCTGCTCGACGCCGACTCGTTCCTGGAGATCCAGGCGCTCTGGGCGAAGGAGCTGACCATCGGCTTCGGCCGGTTGAACGGCGAGGTCGTCGGGGTGGTCGCGAACAACTCGATGTTCAAGGGCGGGGTGCTCTTCGTCGACTCGGCCGACAAGGCGACCCGGTTCGTCCAGCTCTGCGACGCGTTCAACGTGCCGCTGCTGTTCCTCTCCGACGTCCCCGGGTTCATGGTCGGTACGGCGGTGGAGAAGCAGGGCATCATCCGGCACGGCGCCAAGATGATCACGGCGATCTCCGAGGCGACCGTACCCAAGATCTGTGTGGTGGTCCGCAAGGCGTACGGCGCCGGCCTCTACGCGATGGCCGGCCCCGGCTTCGAGCCGGACGCCACGATCGCGCTGCCCACCGCGAAGATCGCGGTGATGGGTGCCGAGGCGGCGGTGAACGCGGTCTACGCGAACAAGATCGCGGCGATCGCGGACCCGGACGAGCGGGCCGCCTTCGTCGCGGAGCGGCGTGCCGCCTACGAGCAGGACATCGACATCGTCCGGCTGGCAAGCGAACTGGTCGTCGACGCGATCGTCGAACCGGGTGACCTACGGCCGGAGCTGATCCAGCGGTTCGACGCCGCCCGGGGCAAGGACCGGCAGTTCTCCCGGCGCCGGCACGGCGTCACGCCCGTTTAACGATCAGGACCCGCTGCGGGCTCTGGAGCAGCAACCTCCCGCCGGCCGCCACGAGCGCTCCCGGTGGACCGACCGATCCGTATGGAGGAACCCATGGACTTCCGGCTCACCGACGAGTACGAGGCGCTGCGATCCAGTGTGCGGGAGTTCGCCCGCGAGGTGGTCGCCCCGGTCATCGCCGACCACTACGAGCAGCACACCTTCCCGTACGAGATCGTCGCGCAGATGGGCAAGATGGGGCTGTTCGGCCTGCCGTTCCCGGAGGAGCACGGCGGAATGGGCGGGGACTACTTCGCGCTCTGCCTCGCGCTGGAGGAACTGGCCCGGATCGACTCCAGTGTCGCGATCACCCTGGAGGCGGCCGTCTCGCTCGGCGCGATGCCGATCTACCGGTTCGGCACCGACGAGCAGCGGGCCCGGTGGCTGCCGAAGCTGCTCAGTGGCGAGGCACTGGCCGGCTTCGGCCTGACCGAGCCGGGCACCGGTTCGGACGCCGGCGGTACGGCGACCCGGGCGGTCCTGGACGGCGACGAGTGGGTGATCAACGGTTCGAAGGCGTTCATCACCAACTCCGGCACCGACATCACGGCGCTGGTCACCGTGACCGCGGTGACCGGGGTGAACGCCGACGGATCCAAGGAGCTGTCGAGCATCATCGTCCCGTCCGGCACTCCGGGCTTCACCGTCGCGCCGGGGTACTCCAAGGTGGGCTGGTGCGCCTCCGACACGCACGAGCTGACCTTCGACGACTGCCGGGTGCCGGCGGAGAACCTGCTCGGCCAGCGCGGCCGGGGCTTCGCCCAGTTCCTGCGGATCCTCGACGAGGGACGGATCGCCATCGCCGCCCTGTCGGTCGGGCTCGCCCAGGGCTGCGTCGACGAGTCGATCCGGTACGCGAAGGACCGACGCGCCTTCGGCCAGCCGATCGGCAACTTCCAGGCGATCCAGTTCAAGATCGCTGACATGGAGCGGCGGGCGTACACCTCGCGGCTGGCGTACTACGACGCGGCGGCGCGGATGCTGGCCGGCGAGGACTTCAAGCGGCAGGCGGCGATCGCCAAGCTGCACTCCAGCGAGTGCGCGGTGGACAACGCCCGGGAGGCGACCCAGATCCACGGCGGCTACGGCTTCATGAACGAGTTCCCGGTGGGCCGGTTCTGGCGCGACTCGAAGATCCTGGAGATCGGTGAGGGCACCTCCGAGGTACAGCGGATGATCATCGCCCGGGACCTGGGCCTCTGACGGTTCCCGGCCGGTCGGGCACCGGCGCCACCGTGGCGGGGGCGCCGGTCAGTCGGCGGCCAGCTCGGCCAGGGCCCGGACGGTCTTCCAGTTGCGGGTGGTCGACACCGTCCCCAACTGCTTCTCCAGGTAGGCGTTGCTGAACTTGGTCCGGCCGAACCCGTCCGGGTAGTGCAGGTAGATCTCCCGACCCGCGAGGGTGAACTCGGCGGTGTCCGTACCCGGCACGGTCAGTTCGGCCGCCTTGTCCGTCGCTGGTGCCCCGGCCAGGAAGGCGACCAGCAGCTTGGTCTCGTCGCGCTCCGATTTCAGGTACGGGTTCTCGGCGGCCAACGCCGCCAGCTCCGCGCCCGACCGAACCAGCACGGGTACGTCCACGCCCAGCTCGTCGGCGACGGCCTTCCGGATGGCGGTGGCGAGCCGATCCGGGCCCGGGGCGCCGCCCTTCCCCGCCCCCGGCTCTGCGCCGAAGACCACGTTTCCGCTCTGTAGATAGGTCTTCACGTCCTCGTGCCCGAGGTCGGTGACGATCCGGCGCAGGTCGGCCATGCCGATCCGGTTGCCCGAGCCGACGTTGATGCCGCGCAGCAGTGCCACGTACTGGGTCATGCCGGTCAGGCTAGTGCGGACCGGGTGGGCTGGACATGTTGCTAAGCAGGCTCTTGTAGACGCCGTACAACGACTCCAGACCTCCAGCGACCATCATGACCACGCCGACCTTTGACGGCGTGAAGACGAGAATCTCCTCGTCCGAGCCGAACAGCCAGAGCGCCAGCCCCACTACGACGGTGAGTGAACCGGTCAGGAGCGTCTTACGGGCAGAGGCCACGGGCGTCCTTCTTCGCGGAGGGCTGGTGTACCAGGTCTGCCAAAAAACCTAGTCGGGCCCGGCCCGCGCGCCCTCCTGCCCGCCGACGAAATCGGGCTACACCCTTTGGCCCACCCGGCCCCTCTGCTCAGTCGTCGGCCAGGCGGCGCCGCCGGAGCAGGAAGAGGATCGTCAGCAGGATGCCGAGGAGGATTACCGGGGCGCCGGCCATCAGCAGCCAGTTGGGACGCCAGCGCGGATCGACCTCGGCCCGGGCCTCGGTCCCGGCGGCCTGGGACGGGATCCGCCCCCGCGAGTCGACCTGCCCCGGGGAGACGAGCTGGCCGACGCGGGCGTTGGTGGGCAGCGCGAAGCCCCAGTCGAGGAGCGCGGCGCCCTGTTGCCAGCCGGCGAGCGGCTGCGACTCCGCGCCGAGCAGGGTGACCAGCAGGGTACGGCCGTTCCGCTCGGCCGCCCCGACGAAGCTGTGCCGGGCCAGATCGGTGAAGCCGGTCTTGCCGCCCAACGCGCCGGGATAGTTGTGCAGCAGTTTGTTGTCGTTCCAGATCGGGAAGCCCTTGGTGTTCCCCGCCGTCTGGGCCGGCACCTGCGCCATCCTCGTCGCGGCGTACCGCCGGAAGTCCTCGCGGGCGAAGCAGGCGCGGGCGATCAGCGCCAGGTCGTACGCGCTGGTGAACTGCCCCGGCCCGTCCAGCCCGGACGGCGTCGCGGCATGCGTCTGGTACGCCCCGAGCCGGCGGGCCTCGGCGTTCATCGCGGCGACACCGCCGGCCATCCCACCCGTCCCGCCACCGAGCCGGGCCAGTACGTTCGCCGCGTCGTTGCCGGAGTTGAGGATGAGTCCCAGCCACAGCGTCTCGACCGAGTACCGACCGCCCCGGACCAGCCCGACGGCCGAACTGCCCGGCTCGAAGTCGAGATCCGACTCGGTCACCTCGATCAGTTGTGCCGGATCGAGCCGTGGCATCACCGTCGCGGCGAGCAGGAGCTTCTGCACGCTCGCCGGTACGCCGTACTCGTGTGGGCCGCAGCCACCGAGCACCGCGCCGGTGGTCAGGTCCGTCACCAGCCACGACGTCGCGGTGATCTTCGGCGGTGTCGGTGCGCCGGCCGGAAGGACCAGCCCGGCGGTCGCCAGTTCCGGGCCACCGACCGTGCGGTGGGCCGGATTGAGCGGTGGCGGCGCGGGTCGGGTCGGTCGGGCCACCGGCGGGGTCGGCGCGGGACACGGTATCTCCGGCGCGGCCACCCGCACCGTCGTCGGCTGCCGTGCCATCGGGGCCTGTCTCGCGGCGGCGAACTGCCGCGTCGCCGCCGTCCCGGGAGCACCCGCCATCGTCACCGACGGCAGCACCAGCACGGCGCTGGCTACTCTGAGTACCAGCAACCCTCGGGTCATACTCCGGAGAGTAACCGTCGTCCCTCGTACGGGTGGCGGTTTGCCGTATCGGCCCCGACGGCCGCAGGCGGGGCGGCGGGAATGCTCCGGATCAGCGGCGCAGGCGGGCCCAGCCGAGAAACCGGCTGAACAGGGCAGCGGGGTCGGGCCCGGGCTCGGGATTCAACCGGTACAGGTCGGCGGTGGCGGCGAAGAGCGCCGAGCCGAGGTAGACGTGCAGGGCCACCCGATCGTGCCGGTACTCGGAGAGCAGCGTCAGCCGGGCGGTGGCACACGGCCACGGATGACCGCACCGCCGGCAGATCCAGAGCGGACGGATCGGCAGGTGCGATCCGGACGGGCGGTCCCTGGGCGGGTTCATCTCGACGCGTACCAGTGACGGGGTGGGGTCAGCTGCCAGCCGGGTCCCCGGTTCGTCGGACGCTTCCGGGGACGCTCGGGCGGCAGGTTCGAGGTGATCCGGGAATCCGGGTACGGCGGGACGAGTGGCGGTGGATTGAACCGGTCCCGGCACGGCCACCGGTCACCGCAGCGGCAGTGCCGCCACCAGGGGCGCCGCCAGTCGCGTCGGTGTTGTGGGGCGTACCGGAGGGGTTCGGGTCGGTGCCGGAACGGTGACCACATCGGACCATCGACCTCCTCCTGGCTGGGCTCTGGGTGGCGAAGAGCGTGGGTACCGAATCGGGTACCGGTGCCGCCGGACGCGTTTCCCGGTTCACAGTCTGGTGATCGAGCCACTACTGTCGGAAGTGCTCGCCGGGCGACCCGAGGCGTTGTCCGGAGTCGAGAAGTCCGAGGTAAGGAGCATGTCCGTGGCCGAGCCGTCGACCCTCGCGCTCTTCGCCGGAGAGCTACGCCGGTTCCGGGGCATCGCCGGGCTGTCCCAGGACGGGCTGGCACAGCGGATCAACTTCTCGTCGGCGCTGATCGCCAAGATCGAGCTGTGCCAGCGTCGACCGACCCGCGACTTCGCCAAGCGCTGCGACGCGGTGCTGGACACCGGCGGCCTGCTGGAACGCATTCAGGCCGTGCTCGGCCCCGGCCCGATGATGCCCTGGTTCCGGCAGTGGGCGGTGCTCGAACGGGAAGCGCTCGCATTGCGCTGCTTCGAGTTGACCGTGATCCCCGGTCTGTTGCAGACCGAGGCGTACGCCCGCGCGCTGCTCAGCGGCGGAAGGTTGTTCACGAACGCCGAGGTGGAGCAGCACGTCGCCACCCGGATGGCTCGTCAGGAGATTCTGACCGGGGAGACTCTGCCGCTGTTCACCGCCGTGATCGACGAACGGGTGCTGCGTCAGCCGGTCGGCGGCGCCGAGGTCATGGGCGATCAACTCCGGCACATCGCCAAGCTCTGCGCCGAGCAGCCCAGAATCCGGGTCCAGGTCGTCCCGACCTCGGTCGGGGCCTACGTCGGAGTGAACGGTCCCTTCGTGATCGCGACACTGTCCCACGGAGACGACGTCGGTTTTCTGGACGACCAGCTTGAGGGACGGTTGATCGAGCGTGCGGACGAGGTCGCGGCGATCAACCGGATCTGGGAGACAATTCGGTGCGAGGCGCTGTCCTACCCGCAGTCGATCGAGTTGATTCAGGAGGTGGCGGAGTCATGACGTGGAGTGGCGCGACGTGGCGGAAAAGTAGCCGCAGCAACGCCAACGCCGGCAACTGTGTCGAGGTGGCCGGCGACCTGACCGGAGTGGTCGGGGTTCGGGACAGCAAGGACCCGGACGGTCCGGTGCTGGCCTTCGAGCCGGTCGCGTGGCGGTCGTTCGTGCGTACCCTGAAGGACCGTTAGCCGGGCGGGTCGGTGCTGCGGGCCGGCCCGGCGGGTCTGAGCAGCCTAGACTGGCGCGGTGAGCGCACCGCCGCGCCGAGCCCCGGGCGACATGCTGGTGCATCTACGCCGGGCTCGTGACCATGCCGACCGCCACTACACCGAGCCGCTGGATCTTGAGACGTTGGCCGCCGTGGCCGGCATCAGCAAGTACCATTTCCAGCGGTTGTTCACCGCCACGTACGGCATCTCGCCGTCGGCGTACGTGTCGCAGCGGCGGGTCGAACGCGCGCAGGATCTGCTCCGGGCCACCAACCTCACCGTCACCGAGGTCTGCCACGCCGTCGGCTTCTCCAGCCTCGGATCGTTCAGCAGCCGGTTCCGGGAACTGATCGGGGAGACGCCGAGCGAGTTCCAGCGGCGCTGGGCCGCCACTGGTGCGCCCCGCATCCCCGGATGTTTCGTGTTCATGTGGGGCCTGGCCGAACGTCGCGGCTGCGCAAACCAGGAGAAGCCGCAGGCAGACGCCGGCTCCTAGCCTGGTCCAATGATCACAAACATTTCGATCACCGCCGTTTTCGTGAAGGACATCGACGCCTCCAAGGCGTTCTACATCGACGTCCTCGGGTTCGCCGAGCACACCGACATCACCCTCGGCGACGGGTCCTACCGGTGGTGCACGGTGAAACACCCGAGCCAGCCCGAGTTGGAGGTCCACCTGACCCCGCCCGGCCCGCCGTACTCGCCGGAGATGGTGGACTCGATCAAGCGCGCGATGGACGAGGGCGGCATGTTCAGCCTCGGTCTGCGGGTGGACGACTGCCGGAAGACGTACGACGAGTTGCGGGCCAAGGGCGTCGAGTTCATCCAGCCTCCGGAGGACCGCCCGTACGGCGTCGAGGCGGTCGCCCGCGACAACTCGGGCAACTGGATGGTGCTGGTCGAGTCGCGGGAGTTCAGCCCCGCGGACTTCGAGGCGTGACCACGGCTCAGTCGGTCGGGGCCTCGGTCGATGTCGAGGCCCCGGCGCAGGATCCCCGGCGCTGGTGGGTGCTCGCCCTGCTCTCCGGCCTGTCGTTCATGATCCTGCTGGACATGACCGTGGTGAACGTGGCGCTGCCCCGGATCCAGGACAGCCTGCGCTTCTCCGACTCCGGCCTGACCTGGGTGGTCAACGCGTACGTGCTGGCGGCCGGCGGCCTGCTGATCCTCGGCGGGCGGTTGGCCGACGTCTTCGGCCGGCGACGGCTGCTGCTGACCGGCGTCGTCATCTTCGCGGTCTCCTCCGCCGTCTGCGGTGCGGCCGTCTCCCCGGCGACGATGGTGGCTGGGCGGTTCGGCCAGGGCGTCGCCGAGGCGATCGCCGCTCCCGCGTCGCTCGGCCTGATCGCACTGCTCTTCACCGATCCGAAGGAACGGACGAAGGCGCTGGGGATCTGGAGCGGGCTCGTGGCGCTCGGCGGGACCTCGGGCTACGTCATCTCCGGTCTGCTGACCGACCTGACGTCGTGGCGCTGGATCTTCTTCATCAACCTGCCGGTCGCGGTGGTGGTGCTCCTGATCATGCCTCGGCTGGTCCGCGAGAGCCGGATGGTACGGGCGAAGAACGCCGGACTCGACCTCCCCGGGGCGATCACCCTGACGGCCGGCCTCGTCGCCATCGTCTACGGGCTGCTCCAGGCTGCCGAGCATCCGTGGGGATCCGCATCGGTGCTGATTCCGCTGGTGGCCGGAGTCTGTCTGCTCGCCGGGATGCTCGTGATCGAGCGTCGGGCGAAGGACCCGCTCATCCCGCTCGGCTTCTTCGCCAACCGGACCAGGACGGTCGTCAACGCCACCTCGCTGTTCTTCATGGCGGCGTTCATCTCGTACACCTTCATGCTGACCCTGTTCGAGCAGCACGTGTTGGGCTACACGCCGCTGGTCAGCGGGCTGGCCTGGCTGCCGCTCTCGGTGGCGATCGGGGCCGGCATCGGCCTCGGCGCCACGTTGACGCCCCGGCTCGGGGTCAAGGCGGTGACGTCCGCCGGCTTCGTCGGCGCCGGCATCGGGCTCCTGCTGACCAGCATGATCGATATCGACACCAGCTACCCGGGCGGGATCCTGCCGGGGATGATCGTGTTCGGGCTGTTCGCCGGGGCGACCATGCCGGCCGCGACCACCGCCGCGTTGCACGGGGTCACCGTCCAGGACTCCAGCCTGGCGTCCGGGGTGCAGAACACCATGCAACAGGTCGGTGGGGCGCTCGGCCTCGCCGTCCTGGTCACCCTCGCGCTGCGGTACAGCGGCGACGAGATTCAGCGTGGCGTGGATCCGCAGGTCGCGATGACCGAGGGGTACGCGCTGGCGCTGCGCGTCGGCGCCGCGCTGATGATCTTCGGCGGCCTGCTCGTCATGGTGCTGTTCGAGCGGGTCGACCCGGAACTGCGCGACCCGACGGCCGAGATCGTCGGGGAGACAACCGCCGGAAGGTCCTAGGCTTCCTCGGCGTGAGCATCAACGGGAACTGGTTGCGGGTGACACCGGCCGAGTTGGCGCGGGCCAAGGACGATCTCGACTGGGCGGAGGAGTTCGTCCAGGCCGCCGTGGCAGCCGAGGACGAGCGGCTGTGCGGCACCGACAAGGCGTGGCAGGCCTTCGAATTCCTGCTGGAGCGGCGCGGCTTCGACATCGAGATCGCGTACGGCGCCGAGTCGTTCGTCGAGACTCCCGACCTGGATCCGGACGACGAGGAATTCGTCGAGCCGGAGGTCGACTGGGGGTACGGGCCACCGCGTTACCTGACCCCGGAGCAGGTGGCCACGGCCGCGACGGAGTTGGCCGGTCTGACCGAGGACGATCTGATCCGTGGTGTCGATCCGGCGGAGCTGACCCGGGCGCAGATCTATCCGGATGTCTGGGACCGGCCCGACGAACTCCGCTGGGTCACCCACCACCTGCCGTACGTCCAGGACTATTTCGCCGCCGCCGCGAAGGACGGCGACGCCATCATCTGCTGGTTGGACTAGGGTCTGCTGAGCCGTTGCTGCCTTCGGGCATCAAGCCGGGCCGTTTGCGGCATAACACCGGACGGCCACCTTCTGCTCCGGGCTCCACTGCTGTTCGACTGTGGCCAGCAGCTGCCAGCCGAGCCTCTCGTACAGAGCCGCCGCCGCAGTGTCAGAAGCCACCACGTCGAGCACCGGATGCAAGCCACGATCCTGTGCTTCTCTGACAGCCTGCGCCATCAGCAGCGCACCGATCCCATGGCCGCGGGCCGACGGAGCGACGAACAGTCGGTTGACCACGGCGGTCGCGTCGATACTCACGCCTGCACGAGCGCTCCACAGCCGAGGTGCCGCGTCTCCCGCGTCGCTCCGGGACAAGCCGATATGGCCGGCTATGCGGCCATCCAGTTCCGCCACCCAGGAGGCGATGAGCGATGGCGGCGTGAGCCATGCGTCCGGGAAATCGGGCCAGTTCACCGGATAACCGTCGCGCTCATGGACCTCTGCCAACACCCGCACACAGTCACCGAGGTCGCGATCAGTCCGCTGTCGGACACTCGGGGGTACGTCCGCGCCGGACACGTTCTCGCTCTTCACTGCGGCATGGAAACACAGCCCAAGGCCCGTGACCAGCGACTTTCCTAGGCCGACGAGCCGCATCCTGGCTGGCGCCTAGGATCGGCTCATGATCGCTGACCTCCAGTGCGTCGTGCTGGACTGCCCCCACCCGATGGAACTTGCCGAGTTCTACCAGGCGCTCCTCGGCGGTGCCGTCAACCAACGGGATCAGCGATGGGCGCTCAGCAACGACTGGGCGACGTTACACACGTCGTCTGGTCTCGTCCTGGCCTTCCAACGCGCATTGAATTACCAGCCACCGCAGTGGCCCGACCCGGCCCGGCCCCAGCAATTCCACCTGGACTTCGGCGTTACGGACCTGGACCGCGCCCAAGAGCAGGTGCTGGCCCTGGGAGCAACGGTGTTGGACGAAGGAGTAGATAGACGCGGTTGGCGTATCTATGCCGACCCCGCAGGGCATCCGTTCTGCCTGGTCCGCCACTAACGGAACACGGCCTACGCTGTGCAGCGGTTGGTGCTCTTCGACCTGGACAACACGCTGGTGGACCGGGCGGCCGGTCTCCGGCTCTGGGCGCAGGAGTTCTGCGTACGGCGTGGTCTCGGCCAGGCCGACGTCGAGTGGATGGTGGAGGCGGACGGAGACGGACTGGTGCCGAAGGAGATCTTCTTCGGCGAGCTACGCGACCGGTTCCGGCTGCCGGACTCGGTGTCGAGCCTGTGGGCGCAGTACCGGGTACGTCATCCCGCCCTGATTCCGGTCTTTCCCGGTGTCCCCGCCGGCCTTACCCGGCTGAGGGCCGAGGGCTGGAAGGTCGGCCTGGTCACCAACGGCTTCGCCGACGTACAACTGCGCACGATCACCGGTAGCGGGATGGGCGCGTACCTGGATGGTTGGGCGATCTCCGGCGCCGAGGACGTACGCAAGCCGGACCGGCGGTTGTTCGAGATCGCCGCGCGGCGGTGTGGCACCACCTTGTCCGATGGTGGCTGGATGATCGGTGACAGCGCGACATCGGATGTCGGCGGCGGCCAGGCGGCCGGGCTGCGAACCGTTTGGGTCGACCGGGGTGGTGCCTGGCCGAGCGGCTTGCCCGTGCCCGACCACGTCACGCCCAGCGTGGTGGAGGCGTTCGCGGTCCTGCTCGCCGGATAGCCGGCCCAGACACCGACGCCCGCCACCCGAGCCTCCAGGTCCGCCAGGTCATGCCCGCGACCGGCGGGTCCAGGCCGTGTTTTAGGTAGCGGGTGAGTCTTGGGCGGATAGCTCTATGGCCAGTTCCTCACAGCGCAGGCGGGCTGGGGAGAAGTCGTAGGGCATCTTGCCGACGGCTTCAAGTACGCTCATCTCCCGCCTGCCAGAGCTGAAGTCGGCCTCGTCCTCGCCGTGATCGGCGGTAGCAGGGTGCAAAGTGTCCCAGGCGTCGAAGAGGGCATCGTCGTCCCTATCCAGGCCGGACTCCTCGATGACGGCCTGCAGGGCGCTTTCGAAGGCGTGCCGCTCGGCGGCCACTTGCGCCACCCGTGGATCATCGACGGCGACGCTGTCATCGAGTGCCTCCTCGGCGGCATCGATGCGGTCGGAATCCTCCCGCAGAGTGGGATGCGTGGCCAGGGCGACGAAGCGGGTGGCCTGGACGGCCGCGCCGAGCGGGCCGAAGATCCGCTCAGTGACCAGCAGAGCGTCCAGGTCCGCCTGACGCAGGGAGCCTTCGGGCAGGCTCTTGAGGCGTTCGGTGACGAAGTCGGAGAGCAGGCCCATCCGGCTGCCTTCGGTGCGCATCCGCTGCACGGCGGTCCGTTGCCGCCGCAATTCCGCCTCCTGCTCGGCGAGGGTTTCCTCCAAGCGCTCCAGGATGCCCGCGATACCGTCTCCGCTGTCCGCACCGGCGGAAGCCGTGCCGGTGGTAAAGGCGTCACGGATGTCGTCCAGGGCGATCCCGGCGTCGGCCATCTTGCGAATCCACAGCAGGCGGATCATGTCCTCGTACCCGTAGCGGCGGCGGTTGTCACCGCCCCGCTCAGGCTCGGGGAGCAGGCCGATCTCGTGGTAATGGCGAATCGCCCGTGGCGTGCTGCCGGCGAAGGCCGCCGCGTCACCGATCTTGACCTGGCGGGGTGGCATGAAAGACGAATGCATGAGGAGCGACCTTTCCTCAAGGGATCGGGACGTAAGTCCACTGGACCACATGCCGCTACGGAAGGTGCAACCCCGTACACACCACGGTCTAGCCGGCTACCGCCGGGCGTCGGGTGAACCGCAGGGCAAGGCAGGCGAGCCCGACGCAGACGGTCATGCCGAGGAAGAGCGGTTCGGCGACGTCCCGTCCACCGAGGCCCATCAGCGGTGCGACGGTCGCGGCGAGAACGGCCTGCAACGTGCCGAGCACCGCCGATCCGGTCCCGGCGGCGTGCGGAACCCGTTGGATCGCCAGCGCGGTCGCGTTCCCCATCATCATGCCCAGCCCGACGAAGAAGAGCAGCAGCGGTCCGAGTACGACGATCCGGTCGAGCTGCCCGGCCAGCGTGACGCCCAGCAGGGCGGCGCTGCTGGTGAGCATCGCGGCCAGGCCGGTCCGGAGCAGGGTCACCGGGGAGATCCGGCCGACTATCTTGGCGTTCACCGCGCTGCTCAGGGTGGCGACGAGTGCTCCGGCGGCGAACGCCACGGAGGCCTGTCCGACGGTGAGGCGCAGGACGTACTGGAGGAAGAAGGGCGAGGCGGCGATGTAGCAGAACAGGGCCGCGAAACCGAAACCGAACGCGAACGTGTAGCCGAGATAGATCCGGTCGCGCAGCAGCGACCGCGCGGTGGCCAGGGTGGATCGCAGGCCGCCGGCATGCCGCCGCTCCGGCGGCAGACTCTCCGGTACGGCGACCAGCGTGATCAGGAAGGTCAGCAGCGAACCGGCGGCGAGGACCCCGAACACCGCCCGCCAACCGGCGGCGCTGATCACGGCACCACCGATCAGGGGTGCGACGATCGGGGCGATCCCGCCGAGCGCCATCAGGATGCCGAACATCCGGGCGGCGGCAGGACCCTTGGCGGTGTCGGAGACGACGGCGCGACCGACGACCACTCCGGCCGCCCCGCTGAATCCCATCAGGAACCGCAGTACGGTCAGCGACTCCAGCGAGGGAGCGATCGCGCACGCGGCGGCGGATGCCGCGCACAGGGCCGTACCGGTGAGGATCAGGATCCGCCGGCCGTACCGGTCGGAGAGCGGGCCGAGCACGAGCTGCCCGAGTGCCAGGCCGACCAGGAAAGCGGTGAGGGTGAGCTGGATGCCGGACGGGTCGGTCCGGAACTCCTCGGCCATCAGCGGGAACGCCGGCAGGTACATGTCGATGCCCATCGGGGGCACGAAGGCCAGCAGCACCAGCGCGACGGTGAGCAGCACCGGCAGTCCGGCGGGCCGTACCGGGCTCGGCTCCGCTGGCGACGGCTCCGGTGGCGAGGGCTCCGCCGGCGGCGGCTCCGATGGAAGCTGCTGCGCCGGGTTCGGGTGCGCCGGGATCGACTGGGACGGAAGTGGCTCCGGCGAAAGCGGCTGCGGGGGAATCGAGGGAATCGGCGGACTCGACTGCTCGCTTCGCGAGGGGGTGGAAGTCACGGCAGGAAATTACTATAACTATATAAGTATGTCTACCGGTACCCTCGTGAAGTGAAACGAGTGATGGACGCGGACGAGACGGTTCTCCGGGAGGCGAGGGCACTCGTACCAGTCCTGTACCAACTGGGCCGGGTGATGCGGCTCCAGGGCGTCGACGAGGCCGGGCTGGGCCAGTTGCCACCCTCGGAACTCGAGGTGCTCCGGTACGTCCTCGAAACTCCCGGCGTCTCCGTGAGCACCCTGGCCCGCGACCTTGGCCTGCACGCCAGCAACGTGAGCGCGACCGTCCGCGCCCTGGTGGCCCGGGAACTGATCCGCCGCGAGCCCGACCCGAACGACCGACGCGCCGTACGGCTCCAGCCGACGGTCGACGCCGCGCACGGCTCGGCCCGGATCGAGGACTCCTGGGCCCGGATCTTCGCCGCCGCCCTGGACGACCTCACCGACGAGCAGCGTACGGCCGTCGCCAGCGCCGCTCCGGCGCTCGGTGCGCTCGCCGAACGCCTTCGGGTCCGGCGCGTCGCCGAGCGGGGCTGACGCGCACCTCCGCACGGCGCTTTTGGTCCGGTTGGCAGCCCGGACTGCCGGAAAGGGGGCTGACGTCCGACTCCCCAGAGTGTTTGCATGTGCGCCGAGGGCGACGAGCGGGCGTCGGCCCGGGGGAGGTCGACGATGTTCCCGGTACTCGGGCGCGCGATGTGGCGGTGGCGCTGGCCGGTCCTGATCGGCTGGCTCGGACTGGTGCTGGCCGGGGCGACCCTCGGCGGCCAGGTCTTCGACCGGCTGTCCAGCACCGACAACCTGCGACCCGACGCCGAGTCGGAGCAGGCAGAGCGGCGGGTGGACGAACTCCTGCCCGAGGGGCCGATCGTGGTCGCGGTGGTCCGCGACCGGGACCCGTACGACCCCGCGCTGGTGGCCAGCGTCGGACAGGTCCGCGACGAACTGCTGGCCGTACCCGGGGTGAAGGCCGTCGAGGACCTCTACAACGCGGCGGGCGGACGGATCGGCGCCGACAACCGCAGCACCCTGGTCCAGGTCGAGTTGGCCGAAGGACTGGCCCCGGAGCAGCGGGAGCGGGCCGAGGACCGGGTCAGTGTCCTGCTCCGGCAGATCGACGCGCCCGAGGTGCTGGTCGGCGGGGAGAAGTTGGCCGAGCGCGCCTTCGCCGAGCAGGCGATCGAGGACGCGGCCGTCGGGGAGTCGATCGCGCTCGGCGTACTCCTGATCGCCCTCGTGGTGATCCTCGGCGGCCTGCTGGCCGGGCTGCTGCCGATGCTGGCCGCGCTCGCCGCCGTCGCGGTGACCCTGCTCGGCCTGTACGGGCTCAGCACCGTGACCGGGATCAGCGAGTTCACCCTCAACGTGGTCACGCTGCTGGGCATCGGCCTGACCGTGGACTACGCGCTGCTGCTGGTGGCCAGGTTCCGGGAGGAACGGGCCGCAGCCGTTGCCGCCGCCCGGGGGGACGGCGTCGTGGATCCGGGGATCCTGCTGGCCCGGACGATGGCGACCGCCGGCCGGGCCGTACTCGTCTCCGGCCTCGCGGTGGCGGTGGCGATGATCGGCCTGTACGCGTTCGCCGAACCGCTGCTCTCCGCGATGGCGCTCGGCGGCGCGGTCGCGGTGCTGCTCTCCACCCTGGCCGGACTGACCCTGCTGCCGGCGCTGATCGCGGTCGCCCACCGGCACATCCCCGCCCCCGGGTCCGACACCTGGGTACGCCGCGCGCTGGCCGCGACCCGCCGGCGGAAGAACCCCGTCGACGGCCCGGGGCTGCTCGGACGCCTGGCCGGGTACGCCCAGCGGAAACCGGGACCGGTGGCGTTCACCGTCACGGCCGGTCTGCTGCTGCTCTCCCTGCCGTTCCTGTTCGGCGCCAACCTGGCCAACTCCGACGCCCGCGCACTGCCCCGGTCGATGGAGGCCCGGCAGGTGCACGACGTGCTGCTCCGGGACTTCGAGGCGGGTCGGGCGGCGCCGGTGACCGTGGTGGTGGAGGCCGATCCGGCCAGTGCCGAGGTCCGTGACCTGATGAACCAGCTCAACGTCCTGCCCCAGGTGATCAGGATGCAGCCCCGACCCGACGTGCCGGGCGCCGCCGTGGTGATCGACCTGACTCCGAAGGGCAGCACCGGCGGGCCGGAGTCGCGGGAACTGGTCCGCGCGGTACGCGCCCTGGAGCAGCCCCTTCCGTTGCTGGTCGGAGGGCCGGCCGCCGAGTTGGTGGACTACCGGTCGTCGGTGTCGGCGCGACTGCCGTTCGCCGTACTGGTGCTGTTGCTGGTCACCACCGTGCTGCTGTTCGCGCTCACCGGTTCGCTGGTCATCCCGGTGAAGGCCCTGGTGATGAACGCGCTGACCCTGCTCGCCACGCTCGGCGTGCTGGTCGTGGTGTTCCAGTGGGGTGTCGGCTCGGCCCTGCTCGGGGTGGAGTCCTGGGGAGCGATCGACCTCACCACCCCGGTGCTGCTGTTCGTCTTCGTCTTCGGCCTGTCGATGGACTACGAGGTGTTCCTGCTCGCCCGGATCCGGGAGGAGTGGGATCGCTGGTCGGACCTGCGTACGCCGGCCGCCCGGATCCGGGCCAGCCAGCGGGCGGTGCTGGCGGGGATCACCCGGACCGGTCCGGTGGTGACGGCGGCGGCGGTCTGCATCACCATCGTCTTCCTCGGATTCCTGCTCGGTGACCTGACCGCGGTCAAGGAGATCGGGTTCGGAATGGCGGTGGCGGTGCTGCTCGACGTGACGGTGGTCCGGGGTCTGCTGCTGCCGGCGGTGATGAGCCTGCTCGGGAAGTGGAACTGGTGGGCACCCGGGCCGCTGCGCCGGCTGCACCGACGATTCCTCGGCGGCGGACGACCGACGACACCCGCGCCCGTACCGACCCCACCGGAGCCGGTCCGGGCCGGACCGTGACCCCGGTTTCATCGACGTACGGTAATGGTGTCGGCTCGCTCCGCTGCATCGTGGGAGCGTGCTCGGGGAAGCTGTCGGATATCTATGTCTTCCTCGGTCGGTAGCGCGACGCATCGCTGCCGGCGTCGATCGAGGGTGCGTACTCTTCCTGGCCATGACTCCGGATCATGGCTCCGACCGGATCCCGATCGGCTTCGACGAGTTGCTTCGCCGGTGCCGGTTGGCGGCCGGCCTGACCCAGGTCGAACTCGCCCAGCGGGCCGGGGTCGGGGTCCGTACGGTCCGGGACCTCGAACGGGGCCGCTCGTCCCGTCCGCAGCGTACGACCGTCGAACTGCTGGCGACGGCACTGGCGCTCGCCGGCCAGGACCGGACCGACTTCGTCGCCTCGGCCCGTGGCCAGGCAGGACCGGTTCCCGAGACGGTCGCCGGTACGCCGATCCGCCGACTTCCCGCCCGTGGCCTGGGCCTGCCCGATCCGGGTGAGTTGATCGGACGGGATCGGGACGTCGCCGAGTTGGCCGCGATGCTGACCGAGCGACCACAGTTGACACCCGGGGTGGTGAGCCTGGTCGGCCTGGCCGGGGTCGGGAAAACCGGCCTGGCCCTCAAGGTCGCCCAGCGGGTGGCCGGCGAGTTTCCCGGCGGGGTCAGCGGGATCGTGATGATCGAGGGTTCCACCGAGGGTGACGTACTGGCCGCCGTCGCCATGGTGTTCGGGGTCGGCCGGGCGAGCGAGCTGGCCGGCCGCTTCTCCGACGTACCCTCGTTGCTGCTCGTCGATGCCGTCGAACGGGCCCCGGGAGCGGCGGTCGAGGCGCTGAACCGGCTTGCCGGGACCGCGCCGATGCTCCGGATCCTGGCCACCGGCCGGCATCCGGTCGGGTTGCCCGGCGAGCGGGTCCGGCCGGTGACCCCCCTGGAGGTGCCGCCTGTCGACGCCCCGGCCGAGTTGGCGGCGCTGACCGAGTACCCGGCGGTCGCGCTGCTGCTCGCCCGGCTGCGCCAGATCCGCCCCGAGCCGCCGCGCCCGGACGAGGTGCTCGCGCTCGTCGAACTGGTACGCCGACTCGGCGGGCTGCCGCTGGCGATCGAGCTGGCCTCGGCGCACGGCCGGGTGCTCGATCTCAACGAGATTCTCGACCGGTACGGAAATCGGGTGCTCGACCTCGGCAGCCCACCCGTCGCCCGCGAGGCGGCGGTGACCCTGCGGGACGCCGTGGCGGCGAGTTACCGGTTGCTCGGAGCCGGCGAGCGGTCCGCGCTGCGCCGGCTGTCGATGCTCCGCAACCGGTGGTCGGTGGAGCTGGCGGAGGCCATGCTCGACGACGATCCGTCCTCGACGGGTCGCATCCTCCCCGCCCCGGGCGCTCACTCAGCCCCGGGCGCTCACTCAGCCCTGGGCGATCACTCGGCCCCGGCTGGAAACCCGGCCCCGGCCGGGCCGGACAGCGGCGGGGACCCGGTCCGGGTGCTCGACCGCCTGCTGGCGCTGGGGCTGATCAGTTCCCGGGGTACCGGGCCGCTCCGGTTCCGACTGCTCGACGTCGTACGCGACTTCGCCGCCGAGCGGGCGGCGGCCGACGGCGAACTGGCGGCGATCCGGGGTCGGCACGCGGCCGTGTTCGCCCGGTTGGCCGGTCGGGTCGCACCGGACCTGGCCGGCGGGAAGCTCGTCGAGGCGGTCGGCCTGCTGGACGAGGTGGCCGGCGACCTCTGGACCGCGCTGGCACACTCGGCCAACGACGATCCGCACACGGCGCTCCGGCTGGCCGCGAACCTTGCCCGCTGGTGGCGCTACCGGGGGCGGGACGTCGCCGGTCGGCAGTGGCTGCGCCGGCTGCTGGACGATCCCCGTACCGCCGATGCGGATCCCACGGCACGGGCCTGGGCGCAGGTGGGTGTGGCGCAGCTCGCCCAGGAACACGGCGCCGGGCCGCAGGAGATGCCGGCCGTGGAGGCGGCGTTGACGGCGTTCCAACGGTTGCGGGACGTCCCCGGCGAACTCGCCGCCCGCAGTGTGCTCTGTGGACTCTGGACCGCCGTCGGCGGGCACGACGAGGCCCGGCGGCACGGCGAGGCGGCGTTGGAGCTGGCCACCCGTACCGGTCGGATCCGGGACATGGCGGTGTCGCAGAACAACCTGACCTGGCACGAGATCCGGATCGGTGACCTGCGTGCGGCTCGGCGGCGGTTGGCGGCGGTGGACCGGCTGGCCGGCGAGTGCGGCGAGGAGCGGCTCCGGGTACTGGCCCGGGCGAACCTCACCGAGGTGACCCGGCTGGAGGGCCGGTACGCGGACGCGGTCCGGCAGGGGCGCCGGGTGATGGCGGCGCTGGTCGCGCTCGGGGATCCCGGCCACCGTCGACGGGTTCTCGGCACGGTCGGGCTCGCGCTCGCCCAGGACGGACGGCTCGACGAGGCGGCGGCGGTACTCGCCGAGCTTCGGGCGCGTAGGACGGTGGGTTCTGGCGGCCGGGCGGCCGAGCCGGAGTCGGGTCGCGCGGCGGTCGACGAGGCCGTACCCCGGGAGGACGGGATCTGTGCGCTCATCGAGGCGAGCCTGGCGATGCAGCGGGGTGACCGGGAGTGGGCGGCCGAGTGGTTCGCGGCGGCGGCCCAGGCCAGCGCCGGGTCCAGGGATCAGCGGGACGTCGCCGAGGCGTTGGTCGGCCTGGTGGCCAGCACCGACGATCCGGCGGCGCGGGCGGTGGCGGTCAAAAGCCTTGATCAGGTTTGCCGGGAGGGCGGGATCGTCCTGTTGCCCCGGGAGCGGGCCATGATCAACCTCGCTGGGCTCGACCAGGGCACCTTCGGTGACGACTGATCCGGCACCTGGGGCCGTGGCGCGAGTGGAACTGCCCCCCGACAGAGCCCCTCACCGGTCCCCCTCGCGCCACGTCCCCAGAGCCCCCCGGTTGTTCGAAGATTAACCAGCAGTGGCATCCGTTTTTTCCGATTAATGGGTCATGTTGCGATGTGTACGTGACTTCTGCCGGTCTTTCTGCCGGTGCCCCTCGGACGGCCTCGCCGACCGGCTGCGCCATTCGGCCAGCGGGCCGCGATATTCGGCCACGGAGCCAGAAAACGGGCAGAATTCAGCAGTCGCCGGCCCGGCCCGCGCTTCCGGCGGTGGCACCCGGGTGAACCGCGTCCCGGACGATCCGGAGGGAATCGAGCAGGTTGTCCAGTGCGGCGGAGTCGAGCTGACTGATGAACCAGTCCTCGATGAGCTGGATGTGTCCGGGGAGCGTCTCGTCGAGCCTCGTCATGCCGGACTCCGTCACGACCGCGTACGCGCTGCGCCGGTCGGAGGGGCAGGCGCGCCGGCAGAGCAGCCCGTCGCGCTCCATCCGGTCGACGACCCGGGTCACCCCACTGGTGGAGAGGGAGGTCTGTGCGGCAAGGTCGGTCATCCGGAGTTCGTGCTGGGGCGATCGGGCCAGCCGCATCAGGACCTCGAACTCCACGGACGAGAGGTCGTGCTCCTCGAACTGGGCGGCGAATCTGGCCGCGAGCCCGGCGTGCACCTCCATGACCAGGCCCATGGCCGTCAGGCGGGAGTCATCGTAGAGGTTCTCGGTCACGATCCCATCCTAGCAGTACTTGACACGGGGAATATTGCTGCATCTATAGTTGCTGCGTCAGTCATCGGTCCACACAAACTATTTTCCTGGGAAGGCAGCACCATGAGCAGCAGCACCGAATCCGCCACCCGTTCGTGGGAAGGGCTGACGATCCCGGCCCCGGGTACGTACCTGCTCGACCAGGCGCACAAGCGCGTCGGGTTCGTGGCTCGACACATGATGGTGAGCAAGGTGCGCGGCCAGTTCCGTGAGGCCGAGGCGACCATCACGGTAACGGAGAACCCGCTCGAGTCCGCGGTGTCCGCCACCATCTCGACCGGCAGCATCGACACCGGCGCGACTGACCGCGACAACCACCTGCGCAGCGGTGACTTCCTCGAGGTGGAGCAGTTCCCGACGCTGGAGTACCGCAGCACCGGCGTCAAGTCGCACAGCGGCAACGAGTTCGTGCTCACCGGCGATCTCACGATCAAGGGCGTGACCCGCCAGGTCGACCTTGAGGTCGAGTTCGAGGGCGCCGGACGTAGCCCGTTCGGCCAGGACCTCTTCGGCTTCACCGCCACCACCGAGATCGACCGGGAAGAGTTCGGCCTGACCTGGAACGTCGCGCTGGAGACCGGCGGCGTGCTGGTCAGCAAGAAGATCAAGATCGAGATCGAGGGCGAGGCCATTCGCCAGGCATGACGAATGCCGCCCGATCGGCTTCCGGTCGGGCCGGTACGGACGACGGCGTTACGCCCCGGGCACCGATTGACTGGTGACCGGGGCGTCCCGTTGGGTAATGCGCCCGGTGGAAGGGGTATGTCGATCGTGTGCGAAGGTGGACGCAGCGCCGCCGGTCGCTCACTCTCGGCCGGCGGGCGCTGTGGTTGTGGCCGCGTGCGCTCGGCGCTCCTACGGTGACAGTTCGAACATGCGTCCGGCAGGTACGGCCAGCCGGACCGCGGCGACAGCGCCTCGCGGCGGGGAGGGCACATGGGCCAGGACGTCTCGGAGGTGCTCCCCTTCTCCCGGGAGGACCGGATTCGTTACCGGCAGAAGGTACGGCGGTGCCTGGACGTCTTCGCCCTGATGCTCGACGACTTCGGCTTTGACGCCGACCGGCCGACCACCGGCCTGGAGATCGAGCTGAACCTGGTCGACGATGACGCCGAGCCCGCGATGCGCAACGCCGAGGTGCTGGACAACCTCGGCGATCCCACCTTCCAGACCGAACTGGGCCAGTTCAACCTCGAACTCAACGCCCGGCCCCGGCTGATCGAGGGTGCCGGCTTCGCCGACTACGAGCAGGACCTGCGGGAGAGCCTCGGCCGCGCCGAGGAACTCGCGGTGAAGTCCGACGCCACGATCATCCTGATCGGCATCCTGCCCACCCTGACCCCCCGGCACCTGGTGCTCGACAACCTGTCCAGGAACAAGCGCTACCGGGTGCTCAACGACCAGATCGTGGCCGCCCGGGGCGAGGACATCGAGCTGGACATCCGGGGCGTGGAGCGGTTGCAGACCCACACCGACTCGATCGCCTCCGAGGCCGCCTGCACCAGCCTCCAGTTCCACCTCCAGGTGGCGCCGGACAGCTTCGCCAACTACTGGAACGCCTCCCAGGCCATCGCCGGGGTACAGGTCGCACTCGGCGCCAACTCGCCGTTCCTGCACGGGCGCCAGCTCTGGGCCGAGACCCGCGTCGCCCTCTTCGAACAGGCCACCGACACCCGGCCCGACGAGCTGAAAGCCCAGGGCGTACGGCCCCGGGTCTGGTTCGGCGAACGGTGGATCACCTCGATCTTCGACCTCTTCGAGGAGAACGTCCGCTACTTCCCGCCGCTGTTGCCGATCTGCGACGACGAGGACCCGGTCGAGGTCCTGCACAACGGCGGTACGCCCAAGCTGGCGGAACTCCGGCTGCACAACGGCACCGTCTACCGCTGGAACCGGCCGGTCTACGACATCATGAACGGCCGCCCGCACCTGCGGGTGGAGAACCGGGTCCTGCCGGCCGGGCCGACCGTGGTCGACATGCTCGCCAACGCCGCCTTCTACTTCGGGCTGGCCCGGGACATGGCGGAGGGTGACCGGCCGATCTGGAGTCAACTGACGTTCAGCGCGGCCGAGGAGAACTTCCACGCGGCGGCCCGGCGGGGCATCGACGCCGTCGTCGCCTGGCCCCGGCTGGGTCAGGTACGCGTGACCGACCTGGTGCTCGACGTACTGCTGCCCCGGGCGGCTGCCGGACTCGACCGGTTCGGTGTCGGCGCCACGCACCGGGACCGGTTGCTCGGGATCATCGAGCAGCGCTGCCGTACCGGACGCAACGGCGCGGTGTGGCAGGTCGAGGCCGTACGGGCGGCCGAACGTGGCCGGGGCATGAACCGTCCCCAGGCACTCCGGCACATGCTCCAGCGGTACGGCGAACTCCAGCGGACCGACGAGCCCGTGCACACCTGGCCGGTGGACTGAGGCGTCCGGTCACCGCGACCGGCGGCCGAATCGGCCCAGCCTGCCCTTCGACTTACCGTCTCCGCTGCCCGGGGACGCCCCGTCGGCGGGCTCGTCGGTGCGCTCCCCGGCACCGCCGCTGCCACCCGCCCCGTCGGACGTCGACCCCGACCGGTCGAGCCCGTCCGAGCCGGCGGGATCGGTGGACCCGTCGGTGTGCCGGGACGGGACCGGGTCGGCGTCGTCGGAGGTACGCCAGGATCCGCCGGTCGGCTGGGCCGGCAACCGGGGCGCAGGTCCGGAACCATCCGGAACACCATCGGCGGGTTCGGCACCGGCATCGGCCGGCCCGGCGTCGGCGCCTATCGGTCGGCCGGATTCGTTCCGGGAGTCCCCGGCCGCCTCGGAGCCGCCGTACGGCCGCCCCGCCGATTCGGCTTCGGTCGCGGGTGCCTCGGCTGCGGGTACCAGCGGTTCGGGCCGGGGAGCCTGCGACTCCGCGTGTTGGGCGCGCGCCTCCGCTCGTTGTGCCAGCGCCGCCACCAGGGCGGATCCGGCGAGCCCCGCGACCACCGCGTACGGCGCCATCAGGTGTGCCGACACCTGCTCGGGGCGGATGCCGACCAGCCGGGGCGCGGCGAAGAAGTAGGCGACGGCCACCAGCAGCGGACCGCTGATGCCCGAGATGGCGGCCCCGACCCGGGCCGCCGGTCGCCGGGCCGCGGCTCGGGCGGCGAACATGCCGATCAGCAGTGCGGAGCCGAGCGACAGCGCGGCTCCGGGCCAGTAGAAGTACTCGCGGAACCAGAAGCGTTCGCTGTCCGACGTCAGCTGCCAGACCCCGAGTTGAGCGCTGGCCAGCCCACGGCCGGACAGCACCCCGTCGATGACCGCGACCACCGCGAGGGTCCAGAGCCAGCCGACGGTGGCCAGCACGTTGGTGGCGACGGCCGGCGACGAGGTCGCCCAGATCGCCATCAGCAGCCCGATCATGACGCCGACGACTGCGTAGCCCGCGGCGACGGTCTGCGGTGACGAGGTGTCCGCGCGTACCGCCGCCCGGGCGGGTACGGCGACGAGCACCACGGTGACCAGTCCGCCGATCGCGGCGGAGACCGCGAGCACGGCCCGCCACAACCCGCTGGCCAGGGTCGGGGGCGGTTCGGTGGCCGGGCCGCCGCTGGGGGCGGTCGACTTCCGGGTCCGGCCGGCACCACTGAGCCGGTGCGCGCAGATCGCCCCGGCGACGGTGGAGGTGGCGGCTATCCATGCCGCCCAGGTGAGACTGGCCACCCAGGCGGCCTCGCTGGTGCCGTCGCCGGAGGGCAGCCAGGCGATGATGCCGAGCCCGTAACCGAGACCCAGTTGAGCGGCGCCGGCGCCGGCAGCAACGCCGATCGCCGTCGCGACTGATCCTCCCCAGCCTCGTGCGGCCATGCGGGGCAGCGTAGCGTCCACCCGGCGGCGGGGCGAGGGGCGACCGGGTACCCGCGGCAAACCTCGACCGGTGCCGGTTGCGCTCCGGGGGCCGGGCCACCGATGCTGGCGTGCGGCACACTTCGGATGTGGAATATCGGCGTGGAACCCCCGTACGCCGGATGGTGAGGCGGATTCGGCATGTCGGATGAGTACGTGGCGGGACAACCGGACGCGGGCGGCCGGTCTGGTTCCTCGAATCGGACCGGGCTGGTGGCCGGTGCGGCCGTCGGCCTGGTCATCTGTGCCGTCGTCGGTGCCCTCGGCGGCTTCCTGTTGGCCGGCGGCGGTGAGGAACCGACCGACCAGCAGGCCGGCTCCGGTGCGACCGCCACCAACGTGGTGCCGAGCACCCCGCGCGTCACGCCCAGCCGGACGCCGAGCCGGCGGCCGACCGCAGCCTCGCCGCCACAGATTGGCGAGATGCGGCTGCCGGACCTGGTCGGGATGGACTTCGAGGAGGCTCGGGAGGAACTGCTCCGCCGTGGCCTCGGTGCCCAGATCGTCTTCGGTAGGGCGGGCAACGACCGCAGCGTCGCGAGCACCAACCCGAAGGCCAACACCTCCGTCCGGAAGGGCATCACGGTCCGGCTGACCGTGGTCGGCGCGCCACCGGAGGTGGTCGTACCCGAGCTCGTCGGGCAGTCCTGCGCACAGGCGGCGCGGCGAGTGGTGGAGGACGGCCTCTACCCCAGCTATCCGACCGGCAAGAGCGGCGAGGTACGCAGTCAGGATCCGAAGGGGGGCGCCACGTTGCGCTGGAACGAGCGGGTGAACCTGCACTGCTCGGACTCCGCCGGTCCGACCGCCACACCGACGTTGTAGCCGGTCCGGCACGTTCCCGTACGGACACGCCGGACGCGCGCTGAGCGTGCGCGACCGGTTGGGCGACCGTCTGCCGGCTAGGTTTGACGGTGGTTGGCCCGGTCCCATCCGGTGGCGAGAGGACGTGCCATGGCCGACGACGACCCGCCTCGATCCCCCGACCTTCCGGACGTTCCGGACGCGGACGGCGACGCCGTCCCGCCGGTTCCGCCCCGGGCACCGACCTGGGCCGGACGGGCCGAGGTGCCGGTGCGCGGCCCGGGTACGACCGGCCGCCCGCCGTCGGCGGACTGGTCCTACGGCGACGGGTCCTACGCCGACGAGCCGGACGGTCGTCGTTGGTGGATGCCGATCCTGATCGGGGTGATCGCCCTGGTTCTGGTGACCGTCCTGATCGTCGCCGGGTGGGTGATCATCGACTCGGCCCGGCGGACGACGCCCGCTCCACCGCTCCCGGCGACCAGCACGCCCGCCGCGACATCCGTCCGTACCTCCGCCGCGCCGACCACCACTGCGCCGGACCCGACCCCCACGCCGACCGCCACCGCCGGTACGACCGTGGTGGTGCCACCACTCGTCGGGTTACCGGAGCAGGCGGCGGTGGACCTGCTGGAGCAGTTCGGGCTCGTCCCCCGGATCCGGTTCCGTGGCTCGGACCGACCGCCGGGCACCGTCCTGGAGACGGACCCGCCGGCCGGTGACGAGGTCGCACCCGGAGACCGGGTCACGCTGGTGATCGCCGAGTCCCGACTGGATCCGACCCCCACCGCCGTGCCCACCACCTCGGCGCCGCCGCAGGGGGACGGCTGAGACCGGCGGCGGCCCACCGGCCCCGCCGTCGTCGTTCCGGTCCGGCGGACGGCTGACCCCGGCCGGCGGCCCACCCGCCACCGGAGTGGTCACCAGCATCGGCGGCGGTAGCCGACCATCGCCAGTCCGACGGCCGAGATGACCAGGCCGAGCAGCCCCGACCAGGCCAGCGAACGCCGGTACCCCGCAGACAGCCCGTCGGTGGCCGGTGGCGATCCGGACCGCTGGTCCAGGGGTACGACCCGAGCGGGCCCCCCGGCCCGATGTTCCTGGGGTACGGCCCGGTCCCGGGGCACCTCGCCGGCACCGGGCGGGGCGGACGGGCCGGATGTCTGCGGGCTGCCCTGTGCCGGAACCTGTCGCCAGGGTGGCCAGTGGTGTTTGCGTCGTGCCGGTTCGGCGGCGGACGGATCAGCGGGAGGCGCCGCCGCGCCGCCGCCGGTCGGCTCCCCGGAGTGTGGACCGGCTTCGGCGTCCATGGACGTGGCGGGGTGCGGCTGCGCTCCGGGTTCGGCGCGGGCCGGTTCGGCGGAGGCCGCCGGACCGGTCGTCGGGTAGCGGCCGGCCGGTGGCCGGGATGCTCCGGCACCGCTCACGCAGCCGGGTACGCCAACGGTGATCAGGATCAGCAGAACGCTGACCCGCATGCTTCGGTACGTCGTTCGGGGTGGGGCGAAGGGCTCCACGGCCATGGGCGGCTCCCAGGTTCGGGGCCCTTGACGACGTGCGGGGTTGGCAACCTGCGATGGGGTGTACCCAGTCTAGGGCGGGTCACCCGGTCACCGGCGGCGTTCCGGCGGATGCGGCCTCAGCCGACCCTGACCCGCTGGGCGAGCGCGGTGGAGTTGTTCCGCATCGGTCGCTGCGCCGGCAGGTGGTTGCGTCGGGTGGTGTTGGTGTAGAGCTGACGTAGCCCGTTGACCTGTACGAATATGGATCGGCGCTCGACCGCGTCGCCGCTGCCGTCGAGTTCGTAGCCGTCGAGCCAGACCCACCCGTGATAGGTCGGCCAGTCGTGCACCCGGATTACCCGGAAGAAGATCGGGTCGGCGAACTGCACGCTCGCCGTACGGGTCACGTGGAGCACATCACCGGAGCGGGGAAGCACATCAGCTCCTGTCCGACTGGCCGGGCTGGCCGGCGGTAGTGGCGGGCGGGGGTCTGGTGGGGGGTCTGACCCGGGCATATGTCGGCAAGAACATCAGGACTCTGCATGACTGGGGCATCGGCCGGGACGATGCGTCGGGATTCCGTCACACCGTCCCGGCCGATACCTGTCGACTCCGGGACGCGCCCGCCGCCGTAGCGGCCCTGGCATACAGCGGCGGGGGCTCTTACCCCGGAGCGGGGCTTCTCGCCGTACCGTCGGTACGACCGTCGCCCCGGTCAGGCGAGAATGGGGGAGCATTGCATCGCCTGACCAGATCGGAACGCTGTGTAGCCCGAGCCATACGGACAGGGTGCATCAAGAACATGATCAATGCAAGTTGCAGTTTGCCCTTTGCTCCGGGATGGCGATAGTGGACCGTCCGGTCCTTGATGCGCCGCGCGTCGAAGCGGCAGACTGGACCCGCTTTCGGTCGCCTTGACCGACAGGGTCATCGTTCCATCCGCCGTGAACGTATCCCCGCCGATCGGCGGTCGTCCGCGCGGCGGACAATCAGACCTCTCTTATTGATCAATACGGAGGTGACCCGGTGACCGAGCGCCGGAGCCCGACCATCCGCCGCCGCCGACTCGGCGCGGAACTTCGCCAGCGCCGGGAGAAGGCCGGGGTCACGATAGAAGCCGTCGCCGACCTGCTGGAGTGTTCCGGGTCCAAGGTATCGCGCATAGAGACGGGCCACACCACGGCAACGGTCCGGGACGTCCGGGACATGCTCGGCATCTACGGCGTCACAGGCGCCGAGTGCGACGAGTTGATCCAGATCGCCCGGGAGGCCCGGCAGAAGGGCTGGTGGCATCCGTACAGCCCGGTGCTCGCCGGGGCGTACGTCGGCCTCGAGGCCGCGGCGGGTTCGATCCGCGCGTACGAGCAGCAGACCGTGCCGGGTCTGTTGCAGACGGAGGAGTACGCCCAGGCAATGATCAGGTCCGCCCGACCGGACTGGGTCGCCGAAGAAGTCAACCAGCGGGTCCGTGTCCGGTTGGGTCGCCAGTCGTTAGTGGACCAGGACGATCCGATCGATCTGTGGGTGGTGCTCGATGAGACGGTGATCAGCCGACCGGTGGGCGGCGACGCGGTCATGCGGGCCCAGTTGGAGCGGTTGGTGGAAGCCGCTGACCTACCGAACGTCACGCTTCAGGTCCTGCCGTTCGACGTCGGCGCGCATGCCGGCATGGACGGCACCTTTACCATCCTCGGCTTTCCGGAACCGGGTGATCCGGACGTGGTGTACGCCGAAAACGCCACGGGTGGGTTATTTCTGGAGAAGCGGGATGAGCTGCAGAAATACATATTCATCTTCGATCATATTCGAGCAGCGGCCATGCGCCCGGAAGAGTCCGTCGCTTTGATTGCGAAGTTGGCAGAGGAGCCATTGTGGAAGTGGAGACAAAGGGGTACCGCGTCGACCTGAGCGGGGCAGCCTGGCACAAGAGTTCGCGTAGCGGACCTAATTGTGACAACTGCGTCGAGGTGGCTTTCGCGGGCGGCGCGATCGCGGTGCGTGATTCGAAGAACCCGACCGGGCCAGCCCTGATCTTCACGCCTGACGAGTGGGACGCGTTCGTCGGCGGTGCCAGGGACGGAGAGTTCGACCTGGTCTGACGGTCACGACAACCGACGGTCAGCCGAGCGCGGTCACCCGGTCAGCGAGCAGCTGCCGGGTGGCCGCGCTACTCGTCCCGGTGCACCCCGGCGGAGCGCGGATCGGCCTGTTTCCGCCGGTAGACGGCTTGCGGCGCCGCCGGTGCCGGCGGGGCGTACCGACGATCACCCGCCGGTTCGGCCGTCGCCGCCGACCCGCCGGGTCGTTGTACCAGACGGCGCGGTGGGCCACGCCGACCCGCCGCAGGGGGGATTCAACCGAGCGAGGCAGGCGAGGCGGATGACGATGGGGTCGGAGAATCTGGGCAACGGTTCGGCAAAGCCGGAGCGGTTCACCGGTAAGTACCGCGGGGCCCGTCGAGACAGCAGCAGCACCACGGTCGCGGAGCCGTCGATGGGTGCCGACATCGGCGCCTCGGAGGGCGCCGGCTCGGAGCGGGTCGCGGACCTGCCGGGCAACATGGACCTGGCGGGCGCGATGCCCCCGCCCGACCGTGGACCGACGCTACCGTCGCTGGACATGGGCGGGCTGACCGAACCGGTCTTCCCGCCGGCCGGCTGGCCGGACGTACCGAGCGAACCGCTCGTCGACCACCCGCTGTTGCGGGGCCTGCTGCTGGAACTGCCGCCCAAGGGGACCATCCCCGGGTCGCTCTGGCTCGACCGCTGGTTCGAGGCCGCGCGGGCGATCCTCGAACTGCTATACGTGCAGGATTCCAGCCGCTCGCGATGACCTCGACCGGACGGTGATCGCCCGCTCGACCAGGCGGCTGTGCCGGAGCGCGTGGCGTACCCCGATCGTGCCGACCGCGAGTACGGCGGCGGTGAGCACCACGCCGATCATGCTCGGACTGGTCAGTGGTACCAGGCCGGCGGCGGTCACCAGTCCGGGCAGCATCACCAGCCCGGTCACCTGCACCGGCAGGGCGATCATCGGATGTGCGGCGGCGGCCCGCAGTGCGGGTGGGGCCGGGGCCTCCGGCGCCGTGGCGAACGCGCCCGCGCGAACCCGGAGCGCGCGCACCCGCCGTACGGTGATCAGGGCGACGACCACGGCGGGCACGGCCGGCAGGGCGAGCCCGACGGCGGTTCGGTCGGCGAGCGTCGGCTCCGCCTCGACCGCCCCGGCCAACAGCACCCCGGCCAGACCGGCCAGGCCGGACACGACCAGTACGAACAGGAGCCCACTGCGTCGGCGGAGCGGCCCGGCGGTACGCAGTCGCGGCAGTCCTTCGGCGACGAGACCGGCCGCCACCCAGACGACGGCGATCGCGAACAGGAGGGCGAAATCCGTAAACATGTCTGGTAGTCTTGCCCGTTTTTCGGCATACCGAATCCGGGCCCGCCCCCGCTGACCCCCGAGAAGGCACCCGTAGGGGACATCGTCCCCGATAGATAGAACGCTCGGGATCTATTGTTTTCCACCGCTGCTGACTAATCTCAGCTCGATCGGTCGTGTTGATCCTTCCCACAAAAACGGGACGGACGGCCCTGCGCCGATCGGAGGGGAGGAGGGGAGATGAGTCTCCCTCGTAGGAGGTTCTTCGTCGTCGGAGTGTCCACTCTGGCCATGCTCGCCGCGGTGGCTGCACCGGCCGCGGCGGCCCCGCCGGAGGGCACTATCCGGAAAGCCGGTGGTGCCACCGCCGTAGCGGGCAGCTACATCGTGGTGTTCAAGGACAGTGCGGTCAGTCGTGCCACCGTCGGGTCGAGGGCGTCCGGCCTGATCGGCAGGCACGGCGGCAAGGTGGCCCGCACCTACACGGCCGCGCTGCGCGGTTTCGAGATCAACACCAACGCGAAGTCGGCGGCGCGGATCGCCGCCGATCCGAACGTGGCGTACGTCGAGCAGAGCCACACGATCCAGATCAGTGGTACCCAGCCGAACCCCCCGTCCTGGGGCCTGGACCGGATCGACCAGCGGAACCTGCCGCTGAACAGCTCGTACACGTACCCGAACACGGCGACGAACGTCAACTCGTACGTGATCGACACCGGTATCCGGTTCAGTCACAGCGACTTCGGTGGCCGGGCGGTCAGCGGGTTCGACGCGATCGACGGCGGATCCGCCGACGACTGCCACGGTCACGGTACGCACGTCGCCGGCACGGTGGGCGGCTCCGCGTACGGGGTGGCCAAGGCGTCCCGGCTGTACGGCGTACGGGTGCTCAACTGCCAGGGCAGCGGTACCACCCCGCAGGTGGTGGCGGGCATCGACTGGGTCACCGCGAACGCGGTGTTCCCGGCGGTCGCCAACATGAGCCTCGGTGGCGGGGTGGACAGCGCGATCGACACGGCGGTGAGCAACTCCATCAACGCCGGCATCACGTACGTGGTCGCGGCCGGCAACGGCAACGCCCTGGGAGTCCGGCAGAACGCCTGCAACTACTCGCCGGCCCGGGTACCGAGCGCGATCACCGTCGGTGCGACCTCGAACAGCGACGCCGCGGCGAGCTTCTCCAACTTCGGCACCTGCGTGGACATCCTGGCGCCCGGCGTCGGGATCACGTCCGCCTGGTCCACCGGCGACACGGCGACCAACACCATCAGCGGTACGTCGATGGCGTCGCCGCACACCGCCGGAGTCGCGGCGATGGTGCTCTCGGCCAACCCGACCTGGTCGCCGCAGCAGGTCCGCGACTACCTGGTCAACAACTCGACCCCGAACGTGGTCAGCAACGTCGGCACCGGCACCCCCAACCAGCTGCTCCACGTGGTGAACGACACCACGCCGCCGCCGGCCAACGACTTCTCGGTGTCGGTCTCGCCGACCAGCGGGTCGACCACGGCGGGCAGTTCGGTCACGGCCACCGTCGGCACCTCGACCACGGCCGGCTCGGCACAGTCGGTGAGCTTCTCCGTGAGCGGCCTGCCGAGCGGCGCGACCGCGTCGTTCAACCCGGCCACGGTCACCTCGGGCGGGTCGTCCACGCTGACGGTCGCCACCTCGGCGACCACTCCGGCCGGAACGTACCCGTTGATCGTGACGGGGGCCGGGGCGTCGGTCAGCCGGACCGCCAGCTACACGCTGACGGTGACCGGTAGCGGTGGCACCGGCTGCTCGGGCAGCAACGGCAGCGATGTCACGATTCCGGACACCAACCTGAACGTGACGAGCAACATCGCCATCGCGGGCTGTGCCCGCAACGCCGCCACGGCGTCCACGGTGGCGGTGAACATCGTCCACACCTACCGGGGTGACCTGGTCATCCACCTGCTCGCCCCGGACGGCACCGCCTACCTGTTGAAGAACAGCAGCATCGCCGACGGCGCGGACAACGTGAACGCCACCTACACCGTCAACCTCTCCTCCGAGGCGGCGAACGGCACCTGGCGGCTGCGGGTCCGGGACGTGTACTCCGGTGACACCGGATACATCAACTCCTGGAACCTCAACCTCTGATTCCGGTTAGGAAGGGCCCCTTCTTATCGCTTTTTGGATAAGAAGGGGCCCTTCCTTGCACTTCAGCGTCAGAGCGTACGCAGGTGGAAGCCGCCGTCGACGTCGATCACCTGACCGGTGCTGAACGGCAGCAGGTCGGTGGCGACGGCCACCACCGCCCGGCCGACGTCGTCCGGCTGACCCCAGCGCCGGATCGGGGTCAGGCCCTGGTTGAAGATCAGATCGTCGTACCTGGCCTTGACCGGACCGGTCATGTCGGTCTCGATGACGCCGGGCCGGATCTCGTAGACGTTGATCCCGTGCTCGGCCAGCCGGGTGGCGTACAACTGGGTGGTCATCGCCAGCCCGGCCTTGGTCACGCAGTAGTCACCCCGGTTGACGCTCGCGGTGTACGCGCTGATCGACGAGATGACGACAATCTTCGGCCGCTCGATCAGGCCGGCGTCCAACTGCCCGATCATCGTGCGCGCGGCGAGCTGGATCAGGAAGTACGGCCCCTTGAGGTTGATCTCGACCAGCCGGTCGAACGACTCCTCACCCGCCTCCAACAGGTCCGCCCGGACGTTCGGCGCCACCCCGGCGTTGCTGACCAGCAGGTCGAGCCGGCCGAACGCGGCCATCGTCTCGTCGATCAGGTGTCGACGGTCGTCGGCCCGGGACACGTCGGCCCGGACCAGCTGGGCCCGGCCGCCCAGCGCCTCGACCTCCTTGCCGACCTCCGCCGCGGCGTCCGCGTTGCTCGCGTAGTTCACCACCACGTCGTACCCGGCGCCGGCCAGCGCCAGCACGATGCCGCGACCGATCCCCCGGGAGCCGCCGGTCACCACCGCCGCCGGCCGGCCGGTGATGGCGTCGCTCATGCGCCCACTCCGGTACGGCTCGGGCCGAAGAACGTGTAGTACGGGTCGGTACGGGCCACCCGTTGCAGATAGAGGGCCAGCTCCCGGGCGTGGTAGTCGCCCCACATGCTCGACTCGCCGTTCGGCACCCGCTGCCCGGCCGGTACGTGGTCCCAGCCGTTCGGCCGGTGGTAGACGGAGTGCAGCAGGAGTCCCTGGTGCTGCGGGTCGGTGCTGAGGTACGGCTCGCCGAAGAGGGTGTCCGCCACGGTCAGCCCGGCCTGCCAGTACCGCCGGCCCTCCTCGGTCCGGCCGGCCCGGTCGAGATGGCGCCCGAGCCGGAGCAGGCCCTGCGCGCCGATCGCCGCCGCGGACGAGTCCACCGGCTCGTGCTCGTTGTACGGGTCCGCCGGGCGGTCCAGGTAGTCGCCGAGCCGGACCAGCCCGGGTGCCCCGGTGTCCCAGTACGGCACCCCGTCGGTCGGCGTGTGCGCCAGGTAGAAGTCGGCGGTGGCGGTGGCGGCGCGGAGCAGCATCGCCTCGATCTCGGCGCGCCCGCCGTACGGGGTAAGTTCCTCGTCGGGTAGTTCGCCGAGGAACTCCAACTGCTCCGGGAAGCCGAGCATCGCCCAGGCCAGCCCCCGGGTCCAGGTGCTGAACGGCGAGTAGCCCTGCTGGGTGCTCGGGCACCGGAAGCTGCCGTCGTTCACGTTGAAGATCGACTCGTGGGAGGTCCGGCCGAGGAGGTCGTAGCTGTCCCGGCCCTCGCCGTAGAAGACGTTCCACCGGGCGGTGTTGGCGGCGTGTTCCACCAGCCGGCCGAGCAACGAGATCCGCTCGTCCCGCTCGCCCATCAGCACGTGTCCGAGCAGGTGTGACACGGCCAGCGCCCGGCAGGACCGGATGGTGTCGACGAAGAGCGACTGTGGACCGTTGAAGGAGTAGATGTAGCCGGTGCCGTCGGCGGTGCCGCGCCACCGGGCCGCCTGTACCGCACCGGTCAGCTTGAGCGCCAGTTCGTAGAAGTTCCGCTCGGCGCGGTCGTCCGGGATCCGCCCCTCGTTCATCAGCCGCCACAGGTTCCCGTACGTGCTGACGTTGTTGAACCCGTGGTCGTGTACGCCGATGTGGCTGACATGACTGGCCATCACCGCGACGGTCTGCTCCCGGCCGGAGTCGAGGAACCGCCGCTCGTCGGTCGCGTCGAACTGCAACAGCGCGGAGCCGTACTGGAAGCCCTGGGTCCACTCGGTCCAGCCCCGCGCCGTGTACTGCCCCTCGACGGTGAACACCGGTGAGGCCGCGCCCGGCGGGCAACTCTTCTCGATCGAGTCAATCTTCTGCGCGGACGCCTCCCAGAGCCGGTCGATCTTGGGTAACAGCGCGGACGGGGTCAGCTCCTGGTCGATCCTTATCATCCGACCAGCATAGGAAAGCGCTATCCCGAGCGACAGGGGGCAGCTGGTCCGGACCGGCGCAGCCCCGACGGACGGGCAGCCGGACCCGCCACCGGAGCTGCCGCCGGATGGACTACTCCGGCGCCGCGGCCAGTTGGGCGGCGGGGACACGCAGGGCGAGCGCGGCCGGAACCAGGCTCGCCAGCACGGCGGCGACCAGGCAGCACGCCGCGACCACCGTGATCGGCAACCAGGGAACGACGACCTCGGGCTGCGCCAGCACGTCGGCCAGCCGGGCCTTCAGCCCGGCCAGCATGGCGGCGGCCACCAGCGCGGCGAGCGCGGTCCCGGAGAGCCCGACGAGTACCGCCTCCAGCCCGATCATTCGGAGCACCTGACCGGGGGTGGCCCCGGTCAACCGCAGCACCGCCAGCTCCCGGCGCCGGTCGTGGGTCGCCATCACCAGCGTGTTCGCGATCGCGATGCTGGTGTAGAGCAGCGCCATCCCGAGTATCGCCAGCAGCGCCACCCGGTTCTGCTCGTACTGCTCGGCATCGCCCGCCACCAGGTGGTCGAGGGCCGGTGACACCCGACCGCCACCCGGGCCGGCGGCGTCGCCGAGCAGGGCCGGATCGCCGCCGTCCAGGTAGACGATGTCGGCGCTGCCGACGGGCTGATGCGCCCGGCCCAGTTCCCAGGGCAGCAGCAGGGTGCGGTCGAGGTCGATCGAATCGGCGAGTACGGCCACCACGCGCAGCCGTACCTCGGTCGCGTCGGCGAGCCAGACCCGGACCTGCTCGCCGACCTGCCAGCCCATCGAGTGGCTCACCGCCACGGTGTCGGTGCCGGCCAACCCGTCGATCGAACCGGCCACGGTCGGCAGTCGTAGCACCCGGTCCAGTCCGGGGCCGACGTACCGGGCCGAGTAATGCTCGGGGTAGTCGCCGCTGTCCACGTACACCTCGGTCTGTCGGCTCGGCACGGCGGCGCGTACGCCGGCCACCTCGCGAAGCGCGGCGATGGTCGGCTCGGCCAGGCCGACCGGGCTGCTCGCGGTGGCCACGGCGGTGGCGGTGACCCGGTCCCGGGCGGACCGCTGCTCGCTCTGCCACAACGTCGCGGTCAGCGCCAGGGTGGTGGCCGCCATGCCGACGGTGACCAGGATCGGCGCGGCGGTGGCGGAGGTCCGGCGCACGGCACGCAGCGCGCTGGACCGGGCGATCGTGCCGACCTGGCCGCGCAGCGGGGCGCCGAGCAGGCGGACGAGTACCCGGATCAGCACCGGCGCGAGCAGCCCGGCGGCGGTCAGGGCCAACTGGGCCACGAGCATGACCAGCGCCAGGCCGTCGGAGACCCCGATGTTCGGCAGCACCGCCAGCAGCACCACCGCACCGCCGAGGAAGAGCAGCCCGAACAGCCAGCGCCCCCAACCCATGACCCGGTTGTCCACCGACGCCTCGCGGAGGGCCTCGATCGGGCGTACCCGGGCCGCCCGCCGGGCGGCCACCCCGGCGCCGACCAGCGCGACCAGTAGACCGACCCCGGACGCGGCGAGCAGCGGCCAGAGGATGAACCGGGCGGTGAAATGCTCCGGCGCGAAGCCCGACCGGGCCAGCCAGTGCGCGTACGGCGGCGCGACGACCAGGCTCAGCGCGCTGCCGACCACCCCGGCCAGCAGGCCGACCAGCATCGCCTCGCCGAGCACCAGCCGGCGGATCTGTCGCGAGGTCGCACCGGTGGTGCGGAGCAGGGCGAACTCCCGGCGGCGCTGGGCGACGGCGAACGAGAAGGTGCCGGCGACCACGAAGATCGACACGAAGGTGGCCACCCCGGCGGTGGTGCCCAGCAGCGAGGCGGCGAGCGCCAGCGCGTCACTGTCCGTATCCGGTTCGGCTCCGCGCCGGTCGTCGCCGGTCAGCACCCGCATTCCCGGGGCGACGGCACGGACCCGGCCGGCCAGCGTGTCGGCGGGAACTCCACCGGAGGCCCGGAGCGCGACGGCGGTGATCCGGTCACCGGCCAGTCCGGCGGCGGCCCGGTCGGTGAGGTACATGACGGTCGGCAAGTTCTCGCCAGCGGCGGCGGCCGGCGTCAACACCCCGCTGACGGTCAGCGTCCGCGGACCGTCGGCGGTCTGCGTCCGTACCCGGTCGCCCATCCGGTGGTCGGTCGGCGCGGTGAGCACGACCTGGTCGTCCGCCGTCGGAGCGCCGCCGGCCAGTCCGGTGTACGCGCCGAGCGCGGCGGCCGACCACGGCCGGGCGATCCCGGCGGCTCCGGCCACCTCGATCGGTGCCTGGGTGGCCGGCACCGCCTCGGCGACCTCTGTCAACGCGGCCAGCCGGGCCGGCAGGTCGGCCGGCAGCGGAGCGGAGTACGCCGTGCCCGTCGTCGAGGTCATCCGCTCGTCGCCGGTACCGGTGCTGACCGAGACGGTGTTCGTGCCGGTGACCACCACGTCGGCGTGCCGGTACCACTGCGGGGCGCGATCCGTTCCGGCCACGCTGGCGGCCAGGGTGAGCCCGGTGGTCGCCAGGAGACAGACGCCGAGAGCGAGCGCGACGAAGGTGCCGACGAACGCGGTCCAGCGGGACCGGAAGGTCTGACCGGCGAGCGTCAGCACGGCGTGACCTTCACCAACCGCAGTGCTTCCATGGCTCCGAGTCAATCGGAGCCGGCGGTCCGGCACACTCCCGGCGACCGGCGTCTCCCGGGTAGGGGCAGCCCTACCCGGGGATGCGGCACAGTGGAGCCCGGGGGTCGCGCCGAGTACCCGCTCAGACCGCGAAGGTCTCCGGGCGCTCGCTCGCCGGGGCCGGCGGGCGAGCCTTCCAGACCCCGAGCCGCTGCGCGGTGAGCCGGGCCACGTACGCGGGATTGAGCACCATGTAGCGGTGCCAGAGCCGTTTCGGCTCCAGGCCGAACCGCCACAGCCACTCCAGGCCGACCCGCTGCATCCACGGCGGCGGCTTCTTCAGCAGTCCGGCGTGGTAGTCGAAGGCGGCTCCGACGGCCATCAGTGGCATGTCGAGCAGGGGCCGCATGGCGTAGGTGAAGACCTCCTGGCGGGGGCAGCCGAGACCGACCAGCACCAGTCGGGCGCCGGACGCCCGGATCCGGTCGGCGATCTCCGCGTCCTCGCCCGGTCGCACCGGCCGGAACTTCGACGACTCCACACCGGCGATCTTCAGCGCCGGGAACATCCGCTCCAGCTGCGGGATCAACCGCGCGAGCGTGTCGTCCGTGGACCCGTACAGGTAGACCGGCATGCCCTCGTCGGCGAACCGGGACAGGACGCTCAGCGTCAGGTCCGGGCCGTAGACCCGCTCGGCGAGGGCGGCGCGGTGTAGCAGGTTGAGTGCCCACCGGACCGGCTGTCCGTCCGGGGTGACCACGTCGAAGGCGTTGAGCCGGGCGTTGTGCGCCGGATCGAGTACCCCGGTCATCACCCCGTGTACGGCGAGCGCGGTCAGCGCCAACGACTGGCGCTCGCGCCCGGCGGTCACCACCTGCTCGGTCGCCGCCTCGTAGTCGATCGCGTCGACCAGCACGCCCAGCACATTGCGCTTACCCCGCGAGATCACGGCCTCTCCTCGCTGCGCTCGTCGACCCCGTGACCGTGATAGCGGAGCTGGCTGGTTCGCTCGCTGCGCTCGCTCACGGCCTCTCCTCGCTGCGCTCGTCGACCCCGTGATCGTGATAGCGGAGCCGACTGGTTTGGGCGCTCACGTTACAGGCACCCACTTGTCGACGTTGGCGGCGTGGATCTCCTGGAGAATCATCGGTACGTCGTAGATCTGCTTCCAGTCCGGATAGTCCCGCTGGAAGGCGGCGTTGGAGCCGATCCACCACTGGTGGTCGCCGACCCGGTTCGCCTCGTGGTACTCGGTGATCATCTCCTGGCCGGTGATCTGCTCGGCCAGGGCGAACGCCTCAAGGTGCGAGCAGTTGGAGTGCCGCCCGCCACCGAGGTTGTAGACCGCCGCCGACCGGGGCGCGCGGAAGAACGCCTCGAAGGCGCCGACCACGTCGTGGCTGTGGATCGCGTCCCGGACCATCTTGCCCTTGTAGCCGAAGATCTTGTACGTCCGCCGCTCCATGTTGCACCGCATGACGTACCCGAGGTAGCCGTGCAGTTCGGTGGCGGAGTGCGCCGGGCCGGTCAGCGTGCCGCCCCGGAAGCAGGCGGTACGCATGCCGAAGTACCGCCCGTACTCCTGCACCATCACGTCGGCGGCCACCTTCGAGGCGCCGAAGACGGAGTGCAGCGAGCCGTCGATCGACATGTCCTCCTTGATGCCGTCGAAGTAGGGGTGGTCCGCCGCCAGCTCCCAGCGGGTCTCCTGCTCGACCAGCGGAAGGCTGTTCGGCCGGTCGCCGTAGACCTTGTTCGTCGAGCAGTGGATGACGGGGGCACCGATGCAGTGTTCCCGCACGTTCTGCAGGACGTTCAGGGTGCCGCCCGCGTTGACGTCGAAGTCGGTGAACGGGTCGCGCAGGGCCCAGTCGTGTGACGGCTGCGCGGCAGTGTGGATCACCACAGCGATGTCGCGGCCGTACCGCCGGAAGATCCCCGCTAGCGCGTCCCGATCCCGGATGTCGACGTCGTGGTGCGTGTACGCGTCGCCAAGATCACTAGTCAGCCGCAGAACGTTCCAGGCTGTGGACGCCTCCGCGCCGAAGAACTGGCTGCGCATGTCGTTGTCGATACCGACCACGTCCAGCCCGAGCCCGGCAAAGTGCCGGACCGCCTCGGATCCGATCAGGCCACCGGATCCGGTCACCAACGCGACACTCACACGTCACTCCTGGTTCGCCCACGGGTCGGAAACCACCGGAGCATAGCGCGGTGGCGCCTTTGCCCCGATATGAACGAGGGGCCCCGTGTTCCCACGGAGCCCCTCGTAGCGGTGGGGAAGGGGGGAGTTGAACCCCCACGCCCTTTCGGGCACACGGACCTGAACCGTGCGCGTCTGCCATTCCGCCACTTCCCCTTGCAAGGCCGACCCGCGTCGCCCCGCGTTCACTTCAGAACGCGGACCAACCGGCCCGTCCCCGAGCGTGCCACAGGACCATAACAATTCTGTCCGGAGCCCGCTCTTCGGCATGTGCCGGGACATACTACGCTGTCCCTACTGCCACCACGGGCGTTACCGCTCGCGGCGGATGGAAGAGTAGCACGACAAAACCCGGCTGCTGATAGAGGCCGGCAGCAGGCGGCCGAGCGGCGTGCGAGCCGTACGTGCAACGGCCGGATACCATCATGTCCTCGGAACCCGAGGAGGAGCCGGTGAGCGTGCTGCAACGCTTTGAGAAGCGTCTGGAGGGCCTGGTAGAGGGGGCCTTCGCAAAGGTGTTCAAAGGGGTCGTGCACCCCGTCGAGATCCTCAACGCGATGCAGCGGGAGGCGGAGGCGCACAAGGCGATCCTCGCCGGTGGGCGCACTCTCGTACCTAACCGCTACGTGATCGATCTCTCACCATATGACCACAGTCGGCTGGCGCCGTACGCCGCCGCGCTCGCCCAGGAGCTGGCACAGTCCCAGGCCGAGTTCATCGGCGAGCAGGCGTGGACCGTCTACGGCGACGTCATCGTCGAGATCGAGCGCGGGGACGGACTGGACACCGGGATGTTCCGGGTCACCGCCGAGGTCTACACCGGTGGCGACGTGGCGCCCGTGCACCAGTCGTCGCCGTACGACCAGCCTGGCGGGCCCCAGCCCGGCTACCCGCCGTACGACCAGGGCGGCGGCTACGGTCCGCCACCCGGACACGGTGGCGGTGGGCGCAACATCCGGCTCGTCTCGGGCGACGGACGGACGTACCCGTTGCAGATGGGCTCCACGGTGCTCGGCCGGGGTGACCAGGCCAACCTGCGGCTGCCGGACGTCGGCATCTCCCGCCGGCACGCGCGGCTTGACTTCGACGGCGCCCAGGTGGTGCTGACCGATCTCGGGTCGACGAACGGCACCATGGTCAACGGCCAGCGGGTCTCGGCCGTGGCGCTGAACCCGGGCGACATGATCCAGCTCGGTACGACCACCCTGACGTTCCGCGTGGACGGTTAACACCTTGCCCCCATTCGTCATCACCGTCGCCCGGATCGGGTTCATCGTCCTGCTGTGGATCTTCGTGTTCACGGTGGTCGGAGTGATCCGCCGGGACCTCTTCGCGGGAGCGAGGTCCAGTCGCCTCGTCGCCGCGCCGCGTGGCGTGGGGGCCGTGCTGGGGAACAACAAACCGGCGAAGGTCAAGCGGGGACGGGCGGCCCATCAACTGGTCGTCACCGCCGGCCAGCTCGCCGGCACCCGGATAACACTCGGCGAGGCGCAGATCACCATCGGCCGGGCGGAGGACTCGACGCTGGTCATCACCGACGACTACGCGTCGGCCCGGCACGCCCGGCTCGTGCCCCGGTCCGGACAGTGGTTCGTCGAAGATCTCGGCTCGACTAACGGGACCTACCTCGATCGCGCTAAGGTCACCGGACCTACCCCCGTCCCCCTCGGCGTGCCGATCCGGATCGGCCGCACTTCCCTCGAATTACGGCCATGACTCTGACCATGCGTTATGCGGCGCACAGCGACCGCGGGCTGATCCGAGACGGCAATCAAGACTCCGTCTATGCCGGGCCACGGCTTCTCGCCGTGGCTGATGGCATGGGTGGTATGGCCGCCGGTGATGTCGCCAGCAACATCGTCATCGGTGCCATGGCCCCGCTCGACGAGGACGTCCCTGGTGACGCCCTTGTCGACGCGTTGCGTTCGGCCGTGGACACCGCCAACCAGCAGTTGCGCGACACCGTGGACGCCAATCCGCATCTGGAGGGGATGGGCACGACGCTCACCGCTCTGCTGTTCTCGGGCAGCAAGATCGGCATGGTGCACATCGGTGACTCCCGCGCATACCTGCTCCGAGAGGGCGAATTCGCCCAGGTCACCAAGGACGACACGTACGTCCAGATGCTGGTCGACGAGGGCCGGATCAGTCTGGAGGAGGCGAGTAGCCACCCCCAGCGGTCCCTACTCACCCGGGCCCTGGACGGTCGCGACATCGACCCCGAATACTCGGTCCGCCAAGTGCTGCGCGGCGACCGATACCTCATCTGCAGTGACGGGCTCTCCGGAGTCGTCAGCGCGGAGACCATCGGGGACACGCTGCGCAACCACCAGGATCCCCAGGCGTGCGTCGAGCGGCTGGTGCAGCTCGCGCTGCGCGGCGGTGGTCCCGACAACATCACCGTGATCATCGCGGACGCGACCGACCAGGACATCGTGGAGGCGGCGCCGATCGTCGGTGGCGCGGCGGCCCGGGATCGCGGGATGGCGACCTCGGCCGACGAGTCCACGCCGGCGGCCCGTGCGTCCGCGCTCTCCCCGCCCCGTCCGGCCAGCCCGGAGTCGACCGAGTCCGACTCGGGAGGCGACGAGGACTCCGAGCGGCCCCGGCGGCGTCCGCTGCGGACCGCGCTGCTGGTCGTGGTGCTGCTCGGCCTCGTCGGCGGCGGGCTCTGGTTCGGCTGGAGCGTCACCCAGCGGCAGTACTACGTCGGTGCCACCGACGACGGCCAGTTGGCGGTCTTCCAGGGGGTTCCGGGCCGGATCGCCGGTCTCGACCTGTCGAAGGTGCACGCGACCAGCCCCACCGAGCTGGACGACCTGACCGATGCCGCCCAGGAGCAGGTCAAGCAGGGCATCCAGGCGGAGGACCAGCCCGACGCCGAACGGCGGCTCGCCGAGCTGACCAACGACGACCCGGGCAACCCCAACCTGAAGCCGCTCTGTCCGTCGAGCGCGGCGCCGACTGTCACGCCCACGGTGAGCGCCACCACGCCACCGCCGGCCACGCCGGACACCACCCCCGACCCGACCGTGCGAGCAACCGCCACCCCGGCGGGTACGCCCGACGCGCCACCGTCCGACCCGATCCCGCCGGTCAGCGACCCTGCGGGATGCCGGTCGATCGAGTGAGCGTCAGCTCCGACGATCCGAGGGAATTCTCGTGACCGCCCCACCTGGATCGGCATCGACGCCCGCACCCACGGGCGAGATGCCGCGCGTCCGGGTGGCCGCCAAACCCAGGCGGAACGCCGAGCTGGCGCTGCTCGTACTGGCGATGGCGGTGGTGGCGGCGTACGCGGCGACGGTCGAGGCCAACCTCCTCGACACCGTCACGCTGGACTTCTGGGTGCCGATCGCGGCGGTCGGCGCGGTGTTCCTCGCCCTGCACCTGGTGGTCCGTTTCCTGGCCCCGTACGCCGATCCGGTGCTGGTGCCGGCGGTCGCCCTGGTCAACGGTCTCGGCGTGGCCTTCCTGCGACGGCTGGACCTGGCCAACGCCGTGCCGGAGGAGCGCGCCGATTTCGCGATCTTCTCCGGAACCGGTGGCCGGCAGCTCGCCTGGACGCTGGCCTCGGTGATCCTGGCCGCCGGGCTGCTGGTGCTGATGCGCGACCACCGGGCGATCTCCCGGTACGCGTACACGCTGGGCCTGGCCGGCATCGTGCTGGTGATCATTCCGGCGGTGCTACCTGCCAAGTACTCGCAGGTCAACCCGCAGTCGGACGCCAAGCTGTGGATCAGCGTCGGCGGGTTCACGATCCAGCCGGGTGAGTTCGCCAAACTGGCGCTGCTGGTCTTCTTCGCCTACTACCTGGTCCGCAAGCGCGAGGTGCTGTCGCTGGCGAGTCGGCGCTTCCTGGGCGTCGACTTCCCGCGTGGCCGGGACCTCGGCCCGGTGGTCGTGGTCTGGCTGATCAGCCTCGGCGTGCTGGTCTTCCAGAAGGACCTCGGCACCTCGCTGCTCTACTTCGGCATGTTCGTGGTCACCCTTTACATCGCCACCGAACGGGTCAGTTGGCTGATCATCGGTCTGCTGCTCTTCTTCGGCGGCGCGTTCCTCGCCTACTTCCTCGGCAGCACCATCGGCGGTCCGTTCGCCAACTTCTACACCCGGGTGGAGATCTGGCAGGACCCGTACGGCGACGCGTACGGCGCCGGCTGGCAACCGTTGCAGGGGTTGCTGGGGCTGGGCACGGGTGGCCTGTTCGGCACCGGGCCCGGCGGCGGGCAGCCGACCCAGATCCCCGAGGTGCACAACGACTTCATCTTCGCCGGGATGGGTGAGGAGATCGGCCTCTTCGGCCTCTCCGCCCTGCTGGTGATCTACCTGCTGATCATCTCGCGGGGCCTGCGGGCCGCGCTGGCGGTCCGGGACTCCTTCGGCAAGCTGCTCGCCGGTGGGCTCTCCTTCACGCTGTGCCTGCAGCTCTTCGTCATCATCGGCGGCATCAGCAGTCTCATCCCGCTCACCGGGCAGACCACGCCGTTCCTCTCCGCCGGTGGCTCGTCGCTGATGGCGAACTGGCTGCTCGTGGCGACTCTGCTGCGGATCTCCGACGCCGCGCGCCGGCCGGTCGAGTCCGGCACCGGTCCCCGGCCCAGCGGGGCGCCCGCGGGTCCACCGGCTCAGTTGCACGGCGCGACAACGGAGGTGATCAGACCGTGAACGCACCTCTGCGCCGGGTGGGCGTCGTCGTGATGGTCCTGTTCGGGCTGCTCTTCGCCAACCTGAACTGGGTACAGGCGTACAAGGCTGACGAATACCGCAACAGCGACTACAACGGCCGGGTACAGGTCGCCGAGTACGAGCGCAAGCGGGGCATCATCGAGGCGGGCGGAACACCGCTGGCGACCAGCCGGGAGACCGGCGGCGAGCTGAAGTTCCTCCGCTCCTACCCCAAGGGCGAGATGTACGCCCACGTGCTCGGCTACAAGCCGGTCAACCTGGCCGACACCGGCATCGAGAAGAGCGAGAACGAGTTCCTCGCCGGTACCAGCGACCAGCTCTTCGCCGACCGGGTCCGGGACATCTTCACCGGTAACCAGACCGCCGGTGGCAACATCCTGTTGACCCTCTCGCCGCGGGCCCAGGAGGTGGCGTTCAAGCAGCTCGCCGAGAACAGGAAGAACGTGACCAAGGGCGCCGCGGTGGCGATCGACCCGGCGACCGGGGCGATCCAGGCGCTGGTCTCGATGCCGAGCTTCGACCCGAACCCGCTGGTCGACCACGATTCCAAGAAGGCCGAGGCGGCGTACAACCAGCTCGACAACAACAAGGACGGCCCGCTGAAGAACCGGGCGCTCTCCGAGATCCTTCCGCCGGGCTCCACCTTCAAGGTCATCACCTCGGCGGCGGCGCTGGAGAACGGGTACACCCAGAACACCCAGATCCCGGCGGGGTCGAGCTACCTGGCGCCGACCGCGGGTGTGCCCATCCGCAACGCGGTGCCGAGCATCTGCCCCGAGGCGCAGGTGACCCTGAAAGAGGCGCTGACCGAGTCGTGCAACACCGGCTTCGCCCGGCTCGGCGTCACGCTCGGCGCGGAGAAGCTCAAGGCGGAGGCCCGGAAGTTCGGCTTCGAGGACGAGGACCTCACCGTGGGCCGACTCAACGACGGTGGCCAGGCGGTGGCGGCCAGTCGGACCGGATCCATGCAGACTCCGGACGGCCGGGACGACCCGCCGACGCTCGCCCAGTCCTCGATCGGTCAGAACGACGTGCGGATGACCCCGCTGCAGGGCGCGATGGTCGCCGCCGCCGTGGCGAACAACGGCCGGCAGATGCGGCCGTACCTCGTGCAGCAGCAGCTCGGTCCGGACCGCACCACCGACTACTACACCGCCGTTCCGAAGGAACTGCGGGAGCCGGTCAGTCCCCAGGTCGCCCGCGACCTCCAGGACATGATGGTCAGCGTGGTGCAGAACGGCACCGGCGAGAGTGCCCAGATCGGCGGTTACCGGGTCGGCGGCAAGACCGGTACCGCGGAGACCGGCGGCGTCAACGGCGACCAGGGCTGGTTCATCGGCTTCGCGATCAACAGCGCCGGTGTGCCGGTCTCCGCGGTCTGCGTCCTGCTCGAGGACGCCGGCTCGGGCGGCAGTGCCGAGGCGGCGCGGATCAGCAAGGAGATCATGCGCGCGGTTATCGCCGACCGGGGAGGTCGGTGAGATGCTCAAGCCCGGAGTGCTGCTAGGTAACCGGTACCGGCTCGACGAGCGGATCGCCGGTGGCGGCATGGGCGACGTGTGGCGGGGCACCGACGAGGTGCTCGGCCGTACGGTGGCGGTCAAGATCCTGCTGCCGGCGTTGCTGGACGAGCCCGGCTTCGCCGAGCGGTTCCGGGGCGAGGCCCGGACCATGGCGACCATCAACCACCCCGGCGTCGTGGACGTCTACGACTACGGCAGCGACCAGCAGATCGCCTTCCTGGTCATGGAGTACGTCGAGGGTGACGCCCTGTCCCGGACCCTGGGCCGGGTCGGCCGGCTCACCCCGGCCCGCACGATGGCACTGGTCGCGCAGGCCGCCGACGCGTTGCAGGCGGCCCACGACAAGGGCATCGTGCACCGCGACGTGAAACCCGGAAACCTCCTGGTACGCCCGAACGGCACGCTGGTGCTGACCGACTTCGGCATCGCCCGCTCGGCCATGGTGGCTCAACTCACCGCCGCCGGGTCGGTGCTCGGCACCGCCTCGTACATCTCGCCGGAGCAGGCGGCCGGGGCGGTCGCCACTCCCACCTCCGACGTCTACGCGCTCGGCGTGGTGGCGTACCAGTGTCTCGCCGGCCGGCGTCCGTTCGAGGGCAACAGCGCGATCGAGATCGCCATGAAGCACGTACGGGAGACTCCCCGGCAGTTGCCCGGGGACATCCCACCCGCGATCCGGGCGATCGTCGAGCGGTCGTTGGCCAAGGACCCCGGAGCCCGCTGGCAGAGTGCCGCCGAGTTGGCCGCGGTGTCCCGACAGGCGGCGGCCACGGTGGGCACGACGCCGGGACAGCCGGGACGACCGCTGGGCACGCTGCCCGTACCGCCCCAGCCGGCGCCGCCGCACGGTCCGGGCGGGACCCCGCCGGCGACCCGGGTACCGCAGGCCAGGGTCGCGCCGCACGCGCCGCACGCGCCGCACTCGCCGGCCGCGCCGACGGCGCGCCCGGCGGCCGGTGCCGTCGCCGGTCCGTCCGGATACAGCCGGGGGGCCGCAGCCGTGCCGCAGCCGGTCCGGCCCCGTCCGGAGGCGGCATACTCGTACCCGAGGCATCCGGTGCCGTCCTCGGCACCGCAGCCCGGGAACCGCTCATTGGTGATCGTGCTCCTCGTCGTACTGGGCCTGTTGGTACTGATCTGCTCCGGCGTGATTGCCTTTCAGTGGCGGAAGAACAACGACAGCAACAGCGCGATGCCATCGTCGAAAGTGGCGATATCGGTATTGCGGTCGGAAGACGGACGCGACGGACCGCCCGGTGCGCCGTACCGTCAGGTGGAGCGAGTCGTGTATCCCGGCGGGGTGACCAGATGAGCGAAGGACGACTGACGAGATGACGGCGCAGGCCCGCCTGCTCGGTGGCAGGTATCAGGTCGGCGAGCTGCTCGGTTACGGCGGCATGGCCGAGGTACACCGGGGGCGTGACCTCCGGCTGGGCCGTGATGTCGCGATTAAGATGCTTCGTACCGATCTGGCCCGAGACGACACGTTCCAGATGCGTTTCCGGCGCGAGGCGCAGAACGCGGCCTCGCTGAACCATCCGGCGATCGTCGCCGTCTACGACACCGGCGAGGAGATCGCGCCGACCGGCGAGACCCTGCCGTTCATCGTGATGGAGTTCGTCAACGGGCGGACCCTCAAGGAAGTGCTCGCGGCCGAGGGCCGGCTACAGCCTCGCCGGGCACTGGAGATCACCGCCGACGTCTGCGCCGCCCTGGAGTTCAGCCACCGGCACGGCATCATCCACCGGGACATCAAGCCCGGCAACGTGATGATGACCCTGAACGGCCAGGTCAAGGTCATGGACTTCGGCATCGCCCGGGCGCTGGCCAGCGGGGCGACCACGATGACACAGACCAGCGCGGTGATCGGTACCGCGCAGTATCTGTCGCCCGAGCAGGCACGCGGCGAGGCCGTCGACGCCCGCTCCGACGTGTACGCGGCCGGTTGTGTGCTCTTCGAACTGGTCTGTGGTCACCCGCCGTTCGTCGGCGACAGCCCGGTCAGCGTCGCCTACCAGCACGTCCGGGAAGATCCGCCGGCACCGAGCGACATCAACCGGGACGTCACCCCGCCGATCGACGCGATCGTGCTCAAGGCGCTGTCGAAGAACCCGCTCAACCGCTACCAGAGCGCCGGCGAGATGCGCGCCGACCTGCTCCGCGCGGCGGCCGGCCGGCCGGTGATGGCCACCCCGGTCATGCGCGAGGACGAGACGATGGCGATGTCGCAGACGGCGACCCGCCCGATGCAGGGCGGCAACCGACCGATGCCGCCGGCCCGGGTCGGCGACGCCCGGCGACGCCGCTCCTCGGCCTGGGTACTGGCCGCACTGAGCGGTCTCGGTGTGCTCGCGGTGATCGCCCTGGTCGCCGCCCTGCTGCTCAACGACGGCGGCAGCGGCACCCCGACCGCGGTCGAGGTGCCGAACGTCGTCGGCAGCACCAAGGAGGTCGCCGAGCAGAAGCTGCGGGACGTCGGTCTGACGCCGGTGCCCGGCGCCCCGGACACCAGTAAGACCTGCGACATCGGGCAGGTCACCGCGCAGAGCCAGCCGGCGGCCAGCAAGGTCCAGCCGAACACCGAGGTCGAGATCAAGGTCTGTACCGGTCCCGGCAAGGTGGAGATCCCCGCCAACCTGGTCGGCGGAAGGTTCGAGGCGGTCGAAGGCCAGCTGAAGGGCCTCGGTCTCGTGGTCACCAAGAAAGAGGTGAACAGCGCCGAGCCCAAGGGCATCGTCACGAAGGTCGACCCGTCGGCCGGACGCGAGGTCGAGAATGGCAGCACGGTCACCGTCGAGGTCTCCCGGGGCAACGTCATTCCGGTGCCGAACGTCGTCGGCCAGTCCGCGGACGACGCGCGGGAGATCCTGGACGACGCGGGCTTTGAGGTGAAGGTGGTCGAGGGCAACGAGGTGCCCCGCAACCAGGCCGGCGAGGTGTCCTCGCAGAACCCCAATGCCAACGAGAAGAAGGCGACCGGCTCCACCGTCACCATCACCGTGACGGTTCCCGAGGAAGAGCCCAACAACCCGCCGCCGACCACGCCGAGCCAGACGCCACCGTCGACCGGAACCGGCGGTGGGCTCTTTCCGCCGCTGAGTCCGCCGGCGAACCGGCCTGGGACCCGCTGAGCGAACCGACGCCGGCCGGCGCCGCGCTGATGCTCGGCGGGCCGACCGCTGCTCGGCGCGACCCGAGCGGGTCTGATGGCGTGCTCGGCGCGACCTGAGCGGATCCGATGCGTGCCTGAGTCGGTCCGGTGCGTGCCCAGCGGGCCCGGGCCGGCCCGACAGGGCCCGGGTCCGGGTCCGGGTCCGTCGAACGGTGACGAAGGCTGTGTCAGACGGTGACGAAGGCGGAGCGCCGCCGGGTGTCGACCTCGGCGGCCAGGGCGGGAGCCCGGTCGAGCGCGTCCGGCAGGCCACAGCCGGCCAGCCAGTTCGCCAGCATCAGGTGGCCGCCCTCGGTCAGCACCGACTCCGGGTGGAACTGCACGCCCTCGATCGGCAGCGTCCGGTGACGCATCGCCATCACCACGCCCGACTCCGTCCAGCCGGTCACCTCGATCTCGGCCGGCAGGGTCTCCGGCAGCACCGCCAGCGAGTGGTAGCGGGTGGCGGTGAACGGATCCGGCAACCCGGCCAGTACGCCCTCGGCACGGTGCCGAACCTCGGACGTCTTGCCGTGCAGTAGCTCGGGAGCCCGGGTGACGGTCCCGCCGAACGCGGCACCGATGGCCTGGTGGCCCAGGCAGACACCGAGGATCGGCAGCTTGCCGGCGTACTCCCGGATCACGTCGAGGCACACGCCGGCCCGGTCGGGTGTGCCGGGGCCGGGAGACAGCAGTACCCCGGCCACGTCGAGCCGGCCCACCTCGGCGAGGTCGATCTCGTCGTTGCGGCGTACCTCGCACTCGGCACCGAGTTGACCGAGGTACTGCACGAGGTTGAAGACGAACGAGTCGTAGTTGTCGATCACGAGTACGCGCATCGGGCCTACCTGGTGGGGCTCGGGGGCGGGGTGTTGTTCTGTTCCGTGTCGTACGGCAACTCGTGCTCGTCGCCGGTCGGCTCTCCGGAGACCTCGGAATCCGGTGCGTTCTCGAGCCCGGGTTCGCCGCCCGGAACACCGGAGTCCTGAGTGACCTGGACGTCGTCGAACGGCAGCAGTGGCTCGGCCCAGGGGAACACGACGTACCAGAGCAGGGCGAGCACGCTCGCGGTGATCAGTAACGAGCCGGCGAGCTTGCCCGGGAGCCCGAACGGCAACTTCCGCCAGATCCATCCGTACATCGCCGGTCAGCCGCCCAACTCGACGGGCTTGATGCCGTCCGGCGTCTTCGGCTCGGTGCGGACCAGCTTCGCGTGCACGATCAACCGCTGATAGTTGTCGAACTTGGGGTTACAGGTGGTCAGGGTCAGCATCGCGTCCTTGGCCTTGGCCCCGGGCTTGCCCGGTACGGCAGCCACCACCTCGACCTGACTCGGCCTGACGATCCGGGTCTGCGAGACCTGGTAGACGTACCAGGTGGTCTTCGACTCGACCACGATCGGGTCCCCGTCGTCGAGTTCGTCCAGTCGCCAGAAGGTGGCCCGGTTCCGGTGGCCGGCGACCGAGAAGTTCCCGACCTGACCCGGCAGCGCGCTCTCCGGGTAGTGGCCCGGCGCGTACCGGATGTCCTTCTGGGTGACCCCCTCCACCACGGTCCAGTGCTTGTCCAGCTTCGGGATGTAGAGCCCGGCGATCGCCTTGCCCTGCACCGGCTTCTCGGGTTTCGGGGTGGCGGTGGGGGTCGGCCCGACGGTCGGGTCGGGCTCCGCCCACTGCTGGGCCAGCTCTTGCCCCAGATCGTCCTGGTGGGCGTTGACGATGGTCGACTTGCCCCAGATCTCGTACCCGGCGAAGAGCAGCACCACCAGGCCGAAGGTGATCAGCACCTCTCCGGTGCCCCGGATGGTGGTACGGATCCGGGAGCCGATCGTCGGTCGGGTCAGCTCGGAGTAGACGCTCTTGTAGCCCTCGCCGGTCTGCTCGGGCCGGAGCTGGACGACACGCTCGCCGCGTCGGGGGCGTTCGCCGTCGGCCGCCGAATCGCCGTCCGGCCCGTCACCGCCGGGCGGCGCGGGTGGGATCGCCCCGATCAGGGCGGTGGCCTCGATGTCGTCCCGGCGTGGCGCGGCCGGCCCGGGCAGGTGTGGAAGGCTCGTGGTGGCGCCGTCGTCGCCACTTCCCCGCCGGTTCGTGACGGTGGGGATCAGAGCGGTGACCCCGGGATCCGCATTCGGGATCGTCGGGATGAGGGTGGTCGGACTGTCGCTCCGGTTGACTCCGCCGGGGCGCTCGGCCGTACCCGCCGAATCGGGGCCGGGCGGACGTATCCGGCCGGTCGGCGCGGCGGCGGGCGGGGTCGGCACCGGCGCGCCGCCGCCGAGCCCGGCCATGGCGGCGGTCACCGGCCCGGCACCGGCGGGGACGGCGGTGGGGCGGCCCGGCACCGAGGGCGCCCAGGGAGCAGCGCCGGAGGGCGCCGGAGTCGCCGAGGCGAGTCCGGGACCGGCCGGCGGGGCCTCCCGGCGTTCCCGGGCGGTGGCCGGGGTCAGTTCCCAGCGGTCCGCGCCGACGGCGGGGGTCGGCTCCCGCCGCTCGGAGCCGGCGACCGAGGGGGGTGTCCAGCGGCCCGGGGCGGGCTGCGGGTCCCACGCCTCGGGGGCGGACGCCGGTGGGGCCGGGCGGCGCTGGAATCCGTCGGCACCGTCGTGGGGCCGTGGTTCGGGGGTGGCCGACGCCGTCCGGCCGTTCGGCTCGGTGGCCGGTCTGCGGCCGTGGTCACCGGTGGGGATTGCGACGGTGTCGTCGTTGTCCCGGCCGACTTCCGGCTCGCGAGGTGGACTCGGCGGCGGTACGACGTGGTCGACGGTTATCCGGAGCCGCCGGCCGGCCGGTTCGGCGGGCCCGGGTGAGGCCGACCGCTCCGGCCGATCCACCGGGGACGGCTCGCCGGCCTCGCCGGGCCGGGGGATGAACATGGTCGGGTCTTCGCCGTCGGGGGCGCGGTGCCGACCGTTGCGGGCGGAGTACGGGTCGCCGGTCACTGGACTCACCCCGGAACCTTCGCGGACCGCAGTCCGCCGGGACCGTCGTACGCCGGCACGGTCACGGTGGGCTCCACTGTCTCGCGGTATCCGAGCTGGTAGTGGGCGACGGCGTCTTTGAACAACCGGACCCCCTCGGATGCGGCGAGTGCCCGCGTGAGTGCGGCGGGATCGCCGATGGCGGTGATCTGGAAGGGTGGTGAGTACACCCGCCCGTGCAGGAGCAGGGTGTTCCCCACGCAGCGTACCGCGCTGGTGGAGAGGATGCGGACATTCATGATTGCCATGGCCTCGGCCCCTCCGGCCCAGAGCGCGTTGACGACGGCCTGCACGTCGCCCTGGTGCACCACGAGATCGTCGTTGCTGGCGTCGGCCGGCTGGCTGCCGTCACCGAGCCGTGGTGCGTCGTTGAGTTCCACACTGATCCCGGGGCCGGTGAGCGCGGTGAAGCCGGCCGCCTCCCGGCTGTTCGCGGCGCGGCCGCGTTGGGCCGCGACCCTGCCGTCGGAGCCGCCGAGCGCTTCGGTCTGGCTCTCCACCTCGTCCCGGAGGGCGGCGGCCCGTTCCTGGCCGGTGGCCACCTGATCTCGACGGTCCTCGATGAGCTGAGCGATTTCCGGCCGCCGGTCCTCGCGCAGCGAGGTGCCGCCCGCCGCCGTGGCCGAGGTCGTGAAGAGCACCCCGGCGGCGAGGGCGATCAGCGGTACGCCGATCGACCAACCGGGTTTGCGCTGCGTGGGCCGTCGAGGGAGCAGCCCTGCGGCCGCTCGCCGGAGCACCTTCTGCCAGGAGGCGGCGCCGGATGTGTACTCCATCGAGGCTCTCCCTCCGGGTCATGCCGATATGGTAAGTATGTCCTGATCGCGGGAATTCCTGGAGCGATCTGGATGTTCACCCTTCCGTACCCACGTGACCGGGTCCGTGGCTTGAACGGGTCATCGCGACTACGCTAGCTGTCGAACATTATTGGCCATGGACCGTCGCCCTTGCGTCCGGTTGTCAGGCCGGACGAGGATCACCACCCCCTCAGGAGAGCGCCGTGCCCAAGTCTCAGGTCCGCAAGAAGAAGGTGTACACGCCACCGACCGACGTCCGACCGACGTCGACCGCGGCGACGCGTAAGCCTAGCCCGGTGTGGTTGCCGGCCACCGCAGTCGCCTTGATCGTCTTCGGTATCGGCTGGCTGGTGGTTTTCTACCTGTCCGACATGCAGTACCCGGTCGCCACCTGGCGCTACTGGAACCTCGCTATCGGCTTCGGCGCGATGGTCGGCTCGCTCGGACTGCTCTCCCGCTGGCGCTGACCTCCGAGTTCACCCGCGCGGCGGGCACACCCGGCCGTGCCGGGTTCGCTGGCGTGCGGCGCAGGTTGCGGACCTGAGGAACAGCGTCGTACGCCACCTGCGAGTGGAAGGTTCGCGCCTCCCGGTCGCGTCTCCGCCCGGCGATTCGCCGCTCGGACGGCGGGTCCCGGGGTGACCCCGTGTCGCCGTTCCTCGGCGCCTCCGGGCGGGTGACGCCATGCTCCGACCCTGGTCGGTGCCGCCTGGCCGACCGGCGGTACCGCCCGACGGCCTAGGGTGTCCGCAGGGTGGCGGCGGGCGCCACGAGGACGGCCACGTTACCAACGAGTAACCTCGCCGCGTAGGCTGCACCCATCGCCGCCGCCGGTCGATGGACCGCCCGCCCGGCAGCGGACGGATCAGGCAGCAGCAGGACGGGGAGGCCAAGCGCATGGGCAGCGTCCAGATCGTCACCACGGTCCTCGCCGCCGGCATCACCGCGGTAGCGGTATGGCTGGCGACGCGCGCGGTGCTGCGGATGACGGCGGTGATCCGGCGGGGGCAACCAGACCCGGAGCGGTTCGCCGACAAGGGCGTCCGGGCCAGGAACATGCTGGTCGAGACCGTCGGCCACACCCGGATGCTGCGCTGGGGTGTGGTGGGCGCCGCGCACTGGTTCGTCATGGTGGCCTTCGTCGTCCTCTCCCTGCTGGTGCTGGAGGCGTACTTCGAGGTCGTCAGCCCGACCGGTGGGCTTCCGGTGCTCGGACACTGGGTCGTCTACGGCCTGGTCACCGAGGTGATCGGCGTCCTCGGGGTGGTCGGCATCCTGGTGCTGATCGCCATCAGGCTGGCCAACCGGCCGGGTAATCCGGAGCGGCGGTCGCGGTTCACCGGCTCCACCATGTGGCAGGGCTACTTCGTCGAAGCCGTCGTGCTCGCCGTACTGGTCTGCGGATTCCTGATCCGGGGATTCAAGGTCGCCACGGACCACTTCGAGTTTCCCCTCTGGGCCACCCCGGTCAGCCACGCCGTCGGCAGCCTGTTGCCGGATGCGGCGGCCGGCGTCAGCGTCACCGCTGCGGTGAAGATCGCCATCTCCATGACCTGGGTGATCGTCATCGCGCTGAACGTGACGATGGGGGTGGCCTGGCACCGGTTCGCCGCGTTCTTCAACATCTTCTTCAAGCGCGACCCCGCCGGGCCGGCATCCGGCCTCGGCGCACTGCGCCCGATGATGAGCGGGGGCAAGCCGCTCGACTTCGAGGAGGCGGACCCCGAGTCCGACCAGTTCGGAGTGGCCCAGGTCGAGCAGTTCACCTGGAAGGGCCTGCTCGACTTCACCACCTGCACCGAGTGCGGCCGCTGCCAGTCGCAGTGCCCGGCCTGGAACACCGGCAAGCCGCTGTCGCCGAAGCTCCTGGTGCTGTCGCTGCGCGACCACGCGTACGCCAAGGCGCCGTATTTGCTGGGCGGTGGTGGCAAGGACCTGTCCGGCGAGGAGAAGGCGACCGCCGCGCAGCTCGCGCACATGGACGTACTCTCGCTGGCGGAGGCGAACCGGCCGCTGATCGGCGGCGCGGAGGAACTCGGGATCATCGATCCGGACGTGCTCTGGTCCTGCACCACCTGCGGCGCCTGCGTCGAGCAGTGCCCGGTGGACATCGAGCACGTCGACCACATCGTCGACATGCGTCGCTACCAGGTGCTGATCGAGTCGAGCTTCCCGTCCGAGGCCGGCGTGATGCTGCGCAACCTGGAGAACAAGGGCAACCCGTGGGGAGCGCCGCCGAACACCCGGGAGGACTGGACCAAGGGCCTGGACTTCGAGGTGCCCCGGGTCGGCGAGGTCGACGACTTCGAGTACCTCTTCTGGGTCGGCTGCGCGGGAGCGTTCGAGGACCGGGCCAAGAAGACCAGCCGGGCGGTGGCCACCCTGCTGCACGAGGCCGGGGTCGACTTCGCCATCCTCGGCGAGGGCGAGACCTGCACCGGTGACCCGGCCCGGCGGATCGGCAACGAGTTCATCTTCCAGATGCTGGCGCAGCAGAACGTGGAGACGCTGAACGAGGCGTTCGGCGACCGCGAGCCGGCCAAGCGCAAGATCGTCGCCACCTGTCCGCACTGCTTCAACACCCTCGGCAACGAGTACGGGCAGCTCGGCGGGGACTTCGAGGTCGTACACCACACGCAGTTGCTAGCCCAACTGGTCTCGGCCGGCCGGCTCACCCCGGTCCAGCCGGTGGAGGGCTCGTTGACGTACCACGACCCGTGCTACCTGGGTCGGCATAACCGGGTGTTCACGCCGCCACGCGAGGTGCTCGGGGCGGCGGCGGCCGACGGGGTGACCGAGATGCCCCGCAACCAGGAGCGGTCGTTCTGCTGCGGCGCGGGTGGCGCCCGGATGTGGATGGAGGAGCGGATCGGCAAGCGGATCAACGTCGACCGCGTCGAGGAGGCCATCTCCACTGGTGCCCGGACCATCGCGGTCGGCTGCCCGTTCTGCAGCACGATGCTCAGCGACGGCGTCAACGGCAAGGAGGCGGCCGACCAGGTCGAGGTGGTCGACGTCGCCACCGTGCTGCTCCGGTCCGTACGGCCGAACCCGGAACCGGCCACGCCCGCCTGAGCCGCCGAGCCCCGGTGCGTACCTCCAACAGCTCCGCGGCGCCCGTACCAGGCACGTCCCGGCGCCAGGCTGTGGAAAACCACACCACCGGCCGAGGGCATGCCCCATTGGATGGCGGGGCCGACACCACCTAGCGTCGGAGGCATGACGACCAACCGAGCGTGTCCGGGGCATGACCCGGTCGCCCATCCAGCGGTCGCGCGCCTGGCATGAGCGGTGTACGGGTCTGGATCAGGTCGGTTGCGGGGATCGGTCTGGGCGCGGCCACCGCGACACTCGGCCTCTGCTATCTCGCCGTCGCGGCCGTCGGGTACCCCGCCCTGGCCAGGGCCCCACAGCTCCGCCGGCATCTGGGCGGGCTCGCCCGCCGGGTCGCCGAGTACGACCGGCGGAGGGTCGAGCGGTTCCTGGGCGACAGTCCGGCCGGCGTGGTCAGCGATGCCCGTGCGCTGGGCTACCTCGCCGTACGGCTGCCGCTCGGCGTGCTCGGCGGGATCGTGCTGTTCCTGATGTTGTACGGCACGGGAGTGATGTGCGCCGTACTCGTCGGCTGGCTCATCGGACGTCCGGTGGACGGGATCGAGGCCACGCCGCTGATCGTGACGTACATCGGGGTCTTCGCCCTGGTTCTGCTGTTCCTCGCCGTGCAGGGCGTCATCGGCGTCGCGGCGCTGGATCGGCGGCTCGCCCGGGCCATGCTCGGGCCGACCGACCGGGCGGCCTACCAGCGGCGGATCACCGAACTGGCCACCAGCCGGGCCGGAGTGGTGGCGGCGGTCGACGCCGAGCGCCGGCGAATCGAACGGGACCTGCACGACGGCGTACAGCAGAGGTTGGTCGCCCTGGGCATGCTGGTCGGCCGGGCCCGGCGCAGCGGTGACCCCGCGAAGGCCGCGGAACTGCTGCGTCAGGCGCACGAGGAGTCCGGGCGGGCCCTCGACGAACTCCGGGAGGTGGCCTGGCGGGTCTATCCGACCGCGCTGGACAACCTGGGGCTGGCCGATGCGCTGGACCGGGTCGCGGAGCGGGCCGGGCTGCCGGTCCGGATCGACTACCGGCTCACCGGACGGCCGCCGCGCCCGGTCGAGACCGCCGCGTACTTCGTGATCTCCGAGGCGGTGACCAACGCGGCCAAGCACGCCCGCGCCAGCCGGGTCGAGGTCGCGGTCACCGCCCGGGAGGGCTGGCTCGTCGTCGAGGTCCGCGACGACGGCATCGGCGGCGCCGACCCGGCCGGCGGCGGGCTGTCGGGGCTGGCGCGCCGGGTCGCCGCCCAGGACGGCCGGCTCCGGGTGGAGAGCCCACCGGCCGGGCCGACCAGCGTCGTCGCGGAGTTGCCGTGCGGGTGATCCTGGCCGAGGACTCGACCCTGCTCCGGGAAGGGCTGGTCCGGCTGCTCGTCGAGGAGGGGCACGAGGTCACGGCCGCGGTCGGCGACGCGGTCGCCCTGCTGGCGGCCGTCGCGGCGGATCCGCCGGACGCGGTGGTCGCCGACGTACGGATGCCGCCGACCCACACCGACGAGGGGCTGCGCGCCGCGTTGGAGATCCGCCGTCGCTGGCCCGCCGTCGGGGTACTGGTGCTCTCCCAGTACGTCGAGAAGCGTTACACCGTGGAGCTGCTGACCAGTCAGAGCGCCGGAGTCGGGTACCTGTTGAAGGACCGGGTGGCCCAGGTCGGCGAGTTCCTCGACGCGCTCACCCGGGTGGGCGACGGCGGAGCCGCCTTCGACCCCGAGGTGGTACGCCAACTGCTGGCCCGGACCAGCCACACCGACCCGCTGAGCCGGCTGACCGAGCGGGAGCGGGCCGTGCTCGACCATATGGCGCAGGGGCACACCAACGCCACCATCGCCGAGCACCTGCACGTCTCGCAGAGCGCCGTCGAGAAGCACGTGAACGCGATCTTCGACAAGCTCGACCTGGCGCACGTCACCGGGTACAGCCGCCGGGTCCTCGCGGTCCTGCGCTACCTCGGCGACTGAAGCTGCAAGGAAGGGCCCCCTGTTATCGCTTTTTGTAGATGCGGGGGCCCTTCCTAACCGGTCACATCCGGTGCCGGCTGCGTACCCGGTCGCGTCGGGTCAGCCGGGCGACCACGAACCAGCCGACCACGACCACGACGGCGACGATGACGACCTTCTGGAACAGTCCGGCGTACTCCTCGACCAGGTGCCAGTTCTCGCCGAGCAGGTAGCCGGCCAGCACGAAGACCGTGTTCCAGATCAGGCTGCCGAGGGCAGTGCAGGCCAGGAAGGTCCGCAGCCGCATCCGTTCGATACCGGCCGGAATGGAGATCAGACTGCGGAAGATCGGGATCATCCGACCGAGGAACACGGTCTTGACGCCGTGCCGGAGGAACCACGCCTCGGTACGGTCCACGTCGGCGAGCTTGACCAGCGGGATCCGGGCGGCGAGCGCCCGGGTACGGTCCCGGCCGAGCAACGCGCCGAGATAGTAGAGCGCGAGGGCCCCGACCACCGAGCCGAGCGTGGTCCAGAAGATCGCCGACCAGAGGCTCATCTCGCCCTGACTCGCGGCGAAGCCGGCCAGCGGCAGGATGATCTCGCTGGGCAGCGGCGGGAAGAGGTTCTCCAGGGCCACCGCCAATCCCGCTCCCGGGGCGCCCAGGGTGTCCATCAGGTCGGTCGCCCATTCGGCGATCCCGGTCAGCGGTGCGGGCTCGGCGGCGAGTGGGTCCGTAGCAGTGATCATGACTTCGACGCTAGTCGTTGGCACCTGCGTAAACCCTGGGGAGTGGCGCCGGGCCGGTTGCCGCGCACCACAGTCACGGACTGCGGTGAACCACACACGCCGTTCGCTCGTACCTTGCTGGTGTCGGGAAGGCTGACGCTCGCCGATGGATCGAGGTCGGCCACAATCGACCGGAGTCGCGATCACATCGATCGAGTTCCAGAAGATCACGAGGGGGCGGACGGCGCGTGGTGGAGGATGCACCGACGGGGACGGCTGCGGAGGCGACCGGACGTCACCGGGCCAACCGCTCGGCCGGCGGGACCGGGCCGGCGGGGAAGGCGACCGGGGCGGTGGACCGGGCGACCGGGGCGGTGGACCGGCGGGCCCGGTCCGGGCGTGGACTGCGGCTGACGGCGATCCTGGGACTCGGCCTCGGGCTGCTGGTCCTCGCCATCCCGGCCGGGGCGAGCGTGCTGCGACCGTACGTCTGGGGTGGTGATTCCGGGCCGGAGGCCGCGGTGCCGGTCGCGGTCGCCAGCCCGCCGGCGGCCTCCCCGCCGACGCAGGAGGCCGGACCGACGCCGAGCGGTACGCCGGAGCTCTCCCCGTCCCCGACCACGTCGCCGTCGGCACCGCCCGCGACCGGCACTCCGACCACGTCGCCGTCGGTCCGGCCCGTTCCGACCCGGACGGCGCTGCCGGGGGTCACCCCGCCGCTGGCTCCGGGCGGTACGTCGAATCCGCCGGCCGCCCAGCTGCCGCCCCCGCCCGCGCCGCCGGAGCCGGTGCTGCTCGGTCCCGACGGCCGGGACGAGCTGGCGCAGATGATGGACCGGTACTGCGACCGGCACGTCGGCGGTACGAGCTGGGCGGACCCGCGCGGCGACGGCCGGTGGGAGTGCCAGCGGCTGCTGCTGTCGTCCCGCACGGTCGACATGGACACCGCCTGCCGGGACACCTACGGCGACGGAGCCTTCGCCCGCAACGACGGTGGGGACGCCTTCGACTGGCGCTGTTTCCGACGCTGACCGGGCGGGGCGCTCGATGGCTGGTCGGGCCGGTACTCTGCTCGATTATCCCGGGCGGGACGCAACCACGGTCGAGGTGAACCGAACATCGACGCCCTACTTCTGACCACACTGCTGCCACTGGTCGGATTTCTGCTGTTGACCGGCGGCAACGCGTTCTTCGTAGCGGCCGAGTTCGCGCTGGTCACCGTCGACCGGGCGGAGTTGGAGCGGCGTGCCGCCGAGGGCGACCGCCGGGCCGCCACCGTACGCAAGGCCCTGCGCGAACTCTCCTTCCAGCTCTCCGGTGCCCAGCTCGGCATCACCATCACCGCCCTGCTCACCGGCTACCTCGCAGAACCGGCGCTGGCGAAGCTCTTCACGCCGGTGCTCCGGCCGATCGCCGGGGACGCGACCGGGCGGATCACCCCGTTGCTGGCGCTGGCGCTGGCCACCCTGCTCTCGATGCTCTTCGGCGAGCTGGTGCCGAAGAATGCCGCGCTGGCCCGGCCGATGCCGGTCGCGCTGGCCACCGCCGCGCCGATGCGGACCTTCTCCCGGGTCTGCGGCTGGTTGATCCGGGCCCTGAACAACTCGGCGAACTGGCTGGTCCGCCGGCTCGGGGTGGAGCCGCAGGAGGAGCTGGCCAGCGCCCGGTCGCCGGAGGAACTGGGTCTGCTGGCGGCGATCTCGGCCAAGGCCGGCGCCCTGCCCCGGGAGACCGCGATGCTGCTGCAACGCACGATCCGGTTCGGCGACAAGCGGGCCGCGGAGGCGATGACCCCCCGGGTCGACGTGGTCGCACTCCGGGCCGGTGCCTCGGTCGCGGAGCTGCTGGCGCTGGCGCAGCAGACCGGCCGTACCCGGTTTCCGGTCTACGAGGACACCGTCGACCTGGTGACCGGGGTGGCCGGGGTCCCCGACGCGCTGGGCGTACCGCCGAAGGACCGGGCCGGTACGACGGTGGGCTCGGTGGCCCGGGAACCGGTGTACGTACCGGAGAGCCTGGACCTCGACGGCGTCCTCGCCGCGCTGCGCGCCGCCGGTGCCGACCTGGCCATCGTGGTGGACGAGTACGGCGGCACGGACGGCGTGGTGACCGTCGAGGACCTGGTGGAGGAGCTGGTCGGGGAGATCGCCGACGAGTTCGACCCGGACGCGATGCCCGACAGCCCGGGTGAGCTGACGGCGCCGGGCGGGGACCGGACGGTACTCGTCGACGGGGTGCTGCGCGAGGACGAGCTGGCCGAACAGGTCGGCTTCCGGCTGCCCGAGGGGCCGTACGAGACCCTGGCCGGGTTCCTGCTGGCCCGGCTCGGGCACATTCCGGTGGCCGGCGAGACCGTGCGGGAGCAGGGTTTCGAGTTCACCGTGGTCGAGGTGGACCGGCACCGGATCGAGCAGGTTCGGGTGGTCCGCCCGGAGGAGCCCGGCGATCGCCGTGACTAACCTGCTGATCACCGTCGGGCTGCTGCTCGGCAACGCCTTCTTCGTGGGCAGCGAGTTCGCGTTGATCGCGTCGCGACGTACCGTGATCGAGCCGTTGGCGGCCGGCTCCAAACGGGCCCGGATGGCGCTGTCGGCGATGAACCAGATCCCGCTGATGATCGCGGGCGCCCAGCTCGGTATCACCATCTGCTCGCTCGGCCTGGGTGCGATCGCCGAGCCGGCGATCGCACACCTGCTGGAGAACCCGATCCACGCGCTGGGGATGCCGGAGCGGGCGGTGCATCCGGTCGCCTTCGTGATCGCGCTGGGCCTGGTCGTCTTCCTGCACACGGTGATCGGCGAGATGGTGCCGAAGAACATCACCCTGGCCGGTCCTGAGCGGTCCGCGCTCTGGCTGGGGCCGGCGATGCTGGCGTTCTGCGTGGCGACCAAGCCGCTGCTGCTGGCGATGAAGTGGGCCTCCGCGCGGATCCTGCGGTTCTGGCGGATCGAGGCGACCGACGCGGTGAAGACGGTGTTCACCGCCGAGGAACTGGCCGGACTGGTCTCGCAGGCGCGTACCGAGGGGCTGCTCGGCTCGGAGGAGCATGCCCGGATCACCGGCGCGCTCGCCCTGCACCGCCGTACCGCCGGGGACGCGCTGCGGCCGTGGGCGACGGTGACCACGGTCGCCGAGGACGTCTCACCGGCCTCACTGGAGGTACTGGCCACCCGGACCGGGCGGTCCCGGTTTCCGGTGGTCCAGCGGTCCACCCGCCGGGTGCTGGGCTTCGTGCACGTCAAGGACATCCTGGGGTACGAGGGTGTGGCGCGCACGGCGGCGGTGCCGGCCGACCTGCTGCGTCCGCTGGCCGTGGTGCCACCGGATCGCACCCTGGCCGACCTGCTGCTGGCGATGCGCCGGGAGCGCCGACACATGGTGCTGGTCAGTGACGGGCGGGTGCCGATGGGTGTGGTCACGCTCGACGACGTGCTGACCGCCGTCGTCGGTGCCGGCGCGGAGCCGGGCGGCGTAGGGCAGCAGCCGGCGCCGGCCTGAGCTCCGGCCGCGCCGCCGGACCTCGTTGACGCCCGTCGGACCTCGCCGACCCGCGCCGGACCTCGCCGACGCGGGTCCGGGGCCCGCCGCGTGGCGAGCCCCGGACGTGTCGAGCGGATCGGATCAGCCGGGTGCGCCGATCGGCGAGAGGAGCAGCCGTACGTCGGCGGCGTCGACGTACATGATCCGGTGGCCGAACTGGATCTGGACGTACCGGGTGTCGCCGCGGATCACCGTCCAGTCTCCGGGTGAGGAGCCGTCGAACGTGGTGGCCCGGTAGTACTCGCTCGGCAGCAGGTTGCCGACGGCGTACCGCTGACCGGCGGAAAGGGTGTACTGCAACGGGGTGACCGCCTGGTAGGGCACGCCGGCAGGGTAGGCGGCCTCCTCCGGGTACGCCCTGCCGTACACCGGGATCGTCGCCCGACCCGGTTTCGGCGTCGCGACGAGTCCGATCGACCATTTCGCGCTCGGGTTCGCGGTCGGGTTGTGGAACCAGGCCTTCTGCCCGAGGTACCAGATCGCGGTCCAGTCGCCCTGCCGGCCGGCGACCGCGTACGTCTGGCCGGCCGAGGCCCGCGCCCCGTGGTCGGAGATGTGCATCGTGTTCGGGGTGCCGTCGGGGCGCAGTGCGATGTCGTTCACCAGTGGCGCGCCGGCGGCCGGGGCGCTGCGCAGGATCACCGACGACGAGCCGCGCGCCGGGCACGGTACGCCGGCCGCGTCGCAGCCGGTGAAGGCCGGCCGGTTGGTGGCGAAGTCCGGGTCGATGGTGACCAGGCCGGTGCGGGACGTGCCGGTGCTCCAGAACGGGGAGCGGAGCAGGTCGAAGTAGTGCGACCAGTCCCAGTACGGCCCCGGGTCCCAGTGCATGCCCCGGACGTTGGCCGGCAGGATCCCGGGCACGTTGTCGTGACCGATGATGTGCTGGCGGTCCAGCGGGATGTCGTACCGGTCGGCGAGGTGGCGGACCAGCTTGGCCGAGGTCCGGTACATCGCCTCGGTGTACCAGGTGCCCTGGGCGGCGAAGCCCTCGTGTTCCAGCCCGATCGCCTTGGCGTTGACGTACCAGTTGCCGGCGTGCCAGGCGACGTCCTTCGCCTTCACGTGCTGCGCGATGTGCCCGTCCGCCGAACGCAGCGTGTACTGCCAGCTCACGTAGGTGGGATCCTGCACCAGCCGGAGCGTGGTGTCGTAGCTCCCCTCGGTGTCGTGGATGACGATGTACTCGATCTTCTGTCGTGCCGGCCGGTCGGACAGGTCGTGGTTGCCGTAGTCGCCGGCCCCGAACGCCTGGTAGGGCGCGGGGATCCACTCGCAGGAGATGTCGCGCGGGCACTCCAGCCCGTCCGGCCGGGCGGGCTTGCGCAGGCCGAGCCGGTCCAGCCAGGACCGGGCCGGAACGAGTCCGGGGTGGGCGGCCAGGACGATCCGGTGGCCGTCGTCGGTGGTCCGGGCCGCACCCTCGGTGACGGTCCGGTACACCTCGTCGGCGAAGGTACGTGCCGCGTCGGCGCTGTCGCTGCCGGCGTACCGGGCCACCGCGCCGTACCAGGCCGCGGGGTCGCTGGTCCGGCCGGTCGGTCCGGCGAGCGCCTTCTGGTACGACGCGAGCAGCGCCGCCCCGCCCCGGATGTTCACCGCCGGTTCGGTGCGCAGTGCCCGTTCGTCGACCCCGGTCAGCGCGGCGGCGGCGTCGAGGGTCTGCGCCCCCGGAGCGGCCGGTGGCGCGGTCGCCCTGTCGGTGGGAGTCCGCTCGGGCGCGCTGGGGTGCGCGGCTGCGGCGGGCCGGGCACTGTCACCGCGCCGGTCCTCGCCGTGCTCGTGCGGTGCTGCGGGCAACCCGCGCAGGTACTCGGCGTCGGTGAGGTGCATCGGGCCGTACCCGCCGCTGGTGCTCGGCGTGCCGGCGTTGGTGTCCCAACGGGACTCCAGATAGGAGACGCCGAGTAGAACGCTCTCGGGTACGCCGAACTCGGTCGCGGCGGCGGCGTACTCCTGTTGCCGGCCGTCGGACGCCGGGGCGGCCGCCGGCGCGGGGCCGGACGGCACCAGTGCGACGGCGCCGACCATGGCGGTGCCGAGCGCGATTCTCCTGCTCAACGGCATTGTCGTTCGAGGCATCGAACCTCCATTCGCCGGGGGTGGGCTTGAAGATCACCCTCCACCCGGGACCGGCGTCCGTCAATAGCTGCCGGTCAGGCTCACCGCGATGTAGGAAATCTTCACCTATTTCCCAGGGCGTTCGGACACCTGTTCGCTCGCACCCTCAGCGAGCGTCCAGATACATAACGAATCGACTCGAATCATGGGTTGCGTTTGAATAACAGGCTTCTCTAATGTTGGGGACCGTCGGAGACGACGGCCTGCCGCCCATCCGGGCGGCGACGTCTCTACACCGCCGAATCGTCGAGAATCAGCGAACCGGGGACCCGGGCACCATGGGGTGAATCCGCGCGTCAGCGGTAGGGCGAATCTCTTCCCGCCCGAACCCGTCAGCTAACCCGGTAGGCGGGCTTACGGAAGAAGGAGTACGGACCCCGGTGGCTGCCCCTGCCCCGCGGTCGCCCTCCCTCCGGTCGGTTTCGACTGGCCAAGGGACGGCGACACCGCCTTTGCGAAGGTCCATTCTCGCCGCCGCATTCGCCGTGCTGGCCAGCGTCGCCGTGCTGTTCGTGGGCACCACGCCGGCCCTCGCCGAACCCACGGTGGCCGAGATCGAAAAGCAGATCGACACCGCCTGGCGCAAGCTGGAGCCGGTCGTCGAGAAGCACAACGCCACCCGGCAGGACCTGACCGCGAAGAAGGCCCAGGCCAAGACCCTGCGGAACAAGATCGCCCCGCTCCAGTCGCAGATCGACGCCGCGATGGACCGGGTGAGCGAGTTCGCGGTGGAGGCGTACAAGGGCGACAAGGCCTCGTCGCTCAACGCCCTGCTGACCAACAAGTCGCCGGCCGCGCTCGTCGGCCAACTCTCGGTGCTCGACCAGTTCGCCCGTCAGCAGCAGCGCGACGTGCAGGCGGTGATCGACCTCAGGGACAAGTACGACGCCCAGAAGCGCCCGCTGGACACCCTGGTCAACCAGCTCACCAAGACCGAGGCCGAGCTGGCCAAGAAGAAGAAGGAAATCGACGCCGAGGTCGACAAGCTGCAGAAGCTGCGGATCCAGGCGTACGGCAACGGTTCCGCCGGTCCGCTCGCCCCGGCGCCCTGCCCGGCCACCTACCCGGGTGGCAACGCCGGCAAGGCGGTCAAGTTCGCCTGCCAGCAGATCGGCAAGCCGTACGTGTGGGGTGCCGAAGGCCCGAGCTCGTACGACTGCTCCGGCCTGACCCTGGCCGCCTGGGCCAAGGGCGGTGTTTCGCTGCCGCACAACGCCCGCGCCCAGCGGGGCAAGGTCAAGTCGGTCAGCCGCTCCGAACTCCGCCCCGGCGACCTGGTCTTCTACTACGCCGACCTCAGCCACGTCGGAATGTACGTCGGAGGCGGTTGGATCGTGCACGCCTCCCGGGCCGGCGAACCGGTCAAGATGAAGCGGATGGACGACGGCGAGATCCACAGCTTCGGCAGACCTGGCTGATTCAGTCCGATCGGTCGACCGGAGGAGGGACCCGGAAGACCGAGTTGTACGCGGAAGAACCCCCGTCGCAACCATGCGGCGGGGGTTCTGTCCTTCTCGGGCGGGCCGTACGAGCCCGCGGCGTGCTCCGGTCGGGTCAACTCCGCCTGGCGGCGTCCGGGACGCTGTAGGCGGGCCTCAGCGGGTGGGCCAGGTGTGCCAGTTCTGCCACGAACGGCTCGGGGTCGGTCCGCGCTGCCCCTGGTAGCGCGAACCGTAGACGGCCGAGCCGTACGGGTGCGCGGACGGCGACGAGAGTCGGAAGATGCAGAGCTGACCGATCTTCATCCCGGGCCACAACCTGATCGGCAGGTTGGCGACGTTCGACAGCTCCAGGGTGACGTGACCGGAGAACCCGGGGTCGATGAAGCCCGCGGTCGAGTGGGTGAGCAACCCGAGCCGGCCCAGACTGGATTTGCCCTCCAGTCTGCCGGCGAGCTGGTCGCCGAGCGAGATCGCCTCAAGGGTCGACGCGAGCACGAACTCGCCGGGGTGCAGCACGAACGGCTCGCCGTCCGGCACGTCGACCAGCGAGGTCAGCTCGTCCTGCTGGATCGCCGGGTCGATGTGGGTGTAGAGGTGGTTGTTGAAGACTCGGAACAGGCGATCCAGACGTACGTCGATGCTCGACGGCTGCATCAGCGCGGGTTCGAAGGGCTCAAGCGCGAGGGTGCCCGCCTTGATCTCGATCACTAGGTCGTGGTCAGAGAGCAGCACCGTGCCACCTTAGCGACTTCCCGGACCGGGCTCGGCCGTGACCTGCCGAAGTGCGGGTCGGGGTAGGTGATCGAACATATGTTCGATAGAATGTTCCCATGGCATCCTGGTCCGAATTCGCCTCCGACGAGCCCCGTCTCGCCGACGCGATCCGCGTCCTCATCCAGCAGTACGGGCCGGGTCTCGGCTACCTGGCGACCGTGCGCGCCGATGGTGGGCCGCGCGTGCACCCGGTCTCCCCGGTCATCACCGACGAGGGGATGTTCTGTTTCGTGGTCGACTCGCCCAAGCGCCGTGATCTCGAACGGGACGGCCGCTACGCGTTGCACTCGTTCCCACCGGAGGACAGCGACGACGAGGCCTACGTGGCTGGCCGGGCCCGCCCGGTGACCGACCAGACCCGGGTGGACCAGCTCGCCGGCAACCTGAGGGCCGCCCCTCAGGTCGACTGGCGGCTGTTCGAGTTCACGGTCGACGTGGCGATGCTGTCCCGGCACGGCAGCAACGGAGCCACCCCGCTGGCGGGCGACCGTTCCGAGCGCCCGGCGGTGCAGGTCTGGCTGGATCCGGCCGGCGCCACCCCGGCCGTCGGGCCGAAACGGAGGATCCGGCACCGGGCCGCCGCCGAGGAGCCGGTGCCGGCACCCTGACCGGAGCGGAACTACGACTCGCGGAGCGCCTTCCACGCCTTCAGCATCCGGAGCGCCTGCCCGTACGTGAACTGGCTCATGCAGGCGTCGACGGAGTAGTCCATGAAGTTGTGGATCGGGTCGAGGCCGGGCCTGGTGGGGCAGCTGTCGCGCCCCGCCGGGCAGCCGAATGCCGGCACCGCCTCCGGGGGCGTGTCGAACACCTGGTCGCCCCGACCGGCGCAGCCCTCCTGGAAGGTGTGGTAGAGATTCAGCCAGTGGCCGATCTCGTGGGTGGCCGTGTCCCCCGCGTTGTACGGCGTCGCCGTACCGCCCGGCAGCGACTCGGAGAGCACCACCACGCCGTCCAGCCGGTCGAACCTCCGCTCCGGGAAGGTGGCCCAGCCGAGCAGCTCCTCGTCCAGGAGCCCGGTGTAGAGGTTGAGGGTGTCCTTTCCGCCGACCCGGAGCGCCCGCTTCATCTGCGCCTCCGCCGGGCTGTCGACGACGATCGGGTACCAGGCCGGGTTGACCACCCGGTTCACCTTCTTGAGCTTGAACTGGAAGGGCGTCCAGGCCCCGCCGGTACGGCCGGCGAACGAGTCGTTCAGCACCTTGAACTGTGTGTCGATCAGTGACTGTGGAACGTTGCCGCCGGCCCGGGACCCGTCCCTGGCGATGACGTGGATGACCACGTCGATGGTTATCCGGAGCTTGCCGGGAATGCCGAGCGGCGCGACCCCCACCCGTTGGGCGTACGCGGAGTCGACGACGCGTTCCCGTTCGGCCGCCTCGGTCGCGGTCAGCTCGTTCGGCTCGAGCCCGTGTGGCGTACCGGGTCTGGCCTTGGCGCTTGGGTGGTCGTCGGTCGCCTCGACGCAGTCCGGCTCGGCGCTGCCGGCCGGGATCGTCGGCGCCGCGACCGCCGGGCTGGACCCGAGCAGCAGTACGAGTGGAAGGCTCGCCAAGCCGACCCAGCGCGACGACCGTCGAATGTTGTGCAACGCCATTGCCTCACCCTTTGCCTCCGGAAAGTGGCGCTACGATCACGCAGAGCCACTGTTACAGGTGGGGCGGACGTTACCTTGCGTGACGGCCTTTGCAAATGACACGCGGCGGTGTGGTGTACGGCGATTGAGACGGCACGGCGGCGTGGGCGAGCCACGAGGGAGGGGGCGGGTGAGTGCGCGAGCCGACCCGACCAGGTACAGTGGGGTCCGCTCGCGGGTGTAGTTCAATGGCAGAACATCAGCTTCCCAAGCTGACAGTGAGGGTTCGATTCCCTTCACCCGCTCAGAGATAAAGGCCCTGGTCGGACGTAGTATCGAACCAGGGCCTTTACTTATGAGCGTCGATTCTTTCGGGGGCCGTGCCCGTTACGCGCCCGATCACGTTCCCTGGTGATCTGAGCGCGCCAGCGATGCCCTCGTCTTGCGCCTGAGCAGCGTGTTGACAGACAAGTGCGGCCCGCGTGGAGCCATGACCCATACGGGCCAGCAGGTCGGCGAGACTCGCTCCGGATCGGGAAGCGAGCGTGTTTCCGGTGTGTCGAAGGTCGTGGAAGTGGAAGCCCGGTAGGCCGACCTCGGTCACAGACCTGGTCCAGTTCGAGGTGCGTTGAAAGTTGGAGCGGCGCAGAGGTGCGCCCTTGGTGCCGGTGAAGACCAGGGCGTCAAGCTCGTTGGCGACGAAGTCCCGCAGGTGCGTGCGGACGTCGCGGCGGATCGCGTTCGGGATGGTGACCGCGCGGAGTCCGGCGTCCGACTTGGGCGGGCCGAAGACGAGGCCGCCGTTCTGTCGCTCGACAAGAGTCGCGCGGACCGTGACGGTCCCACAGCGCGGGTCGAGGTCGCGGCGGCGCAGCGCGGCGAGTTCGGAGCTGGGATCTTCGGAGTAGTTCGGCGCGGTGAGAACTTTCTATACGTTGCGGGGGCCATCCCGCCTGCCATCGACCCAGGCAAGCCGAGCACACCACCGCCCGGCCCACCAGCGTCCGTACGAGCCGTCAAGGCCCGCTTGACATGGCGGGCCGGGCGGCGGCCCGCTCCCCAAGAGGGCGGCTCGACGGCAGACGGGATGGCATTTCCTTTGGGCTGCGGCGAGAAGTCGGTGTCACACATCAACGTCTGACACCCGAGCTGGGTGACCAACTGGGTGACAATGGGCACGAGCAACGCTGGACGTCCATGGACTCCGGTGGACCGTTCGGGCAGCTCAGCCCTGTTGCTGGCACAGCCCACCAACGGCTAGTGGTTCCTTCACACCGAAGTGGTCAGTCCCGGCCCGTCGTCTCGGCGTACGTGACGCGCCGGGTCGAGCTCCTAACCCCGAGTGTCAATGATCGCCGTCTCGATGCGCAGCCCGATCCCTGTCAGGACAAGGAGGCCCGCAATGATATGCGTTTCGGCCTGTCCGGAGTTGCTCGCCATGGTGAGCACGGAGGCCAGGAAGCCCCCGGCTATTGCCATGGTTCCAAGTACACGCTTGCTGGCAGCTTGCCGAGATCGAAGGTCCACGGCGTGACCGTACCCGGAGACTTCGCGTCGAGACCAGCTCACACCGAAGTGGTCGGCGTGCCCGATGCGTGCCCGATGCAGCGGTCAACACCAGCCAGCACCGGCACCTCTACGGCGTCGACCTGAACGCTCCGTGCCTGTCTGCTGGCCGGCACAACTACCCAGAGTGCTAATCAACGTGATTCCCAAGCTGACAGTGAGGGTTCGATTCCCCTCACCCGCTCCACACGCGGAAGCCCTGGTCAGGACAGACGTCCCGCCAGGGCTTCCGTGGTTCTAGGTCATGCTGAAACAGGGATGGGCCATTAGCGGGCCATTAGCGGGCCTCGGGAGGCCCGCACTCCCCCGAGCGCCAGGCTGCCACCGCGATCGGGCAAGCCATCCTGGCCCTACACCACATCGAAAACTTGACCTACGGCAGTTGAAGCGCTCACTAGACCGGGACGAAGGTGGCGGCCAACACCCGCCAGTTGCCGTCCTCACGCACCCACAGCCGGGTGTAGCGCAACCGCGCGGACATAACGGCACCGCCCTGAACGGCATCCACCGCAGCGACCGTGCGAGTCATCCCGGTCTCACCGTCTTCCTGGACGTCGAGCGACTCCTCCACCAGGTTAGTGATTCGCAGGGCCCCCGAGCGGTAGCTCTCCAGGTCATCTTCCTTCGTGAAAACCGTGCCATCCGGTCCAGCACCCACGACCTGGGGGTGCAGAAGCGCGTCGAGGGACTCGACATCGGCGGCGCGCTGAGCCGCTTGGAGCTGCCGTTCCGCAGTATGGAGATCCATTCACCGATCCTCCACAGCGCCCCGCAACAAGACAAGCGGGTTCGCTCGCGGCAGAACGGCAATGTCAGCCCAGTACGGCGTTCGCGGCACAACCGAACTTCGGCATGACCGGGTCGGCCACCTGAGAGGGTCCTCTACCTCGCTCCGAAACGGGGAACCATCCGTGCTGAGCGAACCAGTTGGACAGTGCTCAGTGGGGCGCGCGGAAGATCGCGTGCGGCAACTGCCGCCGGGCAGCCGCAGCCGCACCCGCACCGGACATACTGGCCATGCCTGGAACGAGGACGGTGGCGGTGGCTGAGACAGAGCTCAACATGGCTGTTGCGCGAATCCAAAGCAGCGGTGGCTACCGCAACTTGGTCCGGGGGTACCGCTGCCTAGCCGTCGGGCTGGTCTTCGGCCTGTTGGTCCTTGTGTCGGCGCTCGTTCGCTTCCTGCCGTTGACGATTGCGTTGTTCGCTGTCGCGGCCGTGGCGATGGCTGCCGGTGTGGCGCTCTGCTGGACAGGGATGATCAGGATGTCGCGAGACCAGTTGATGCCACGTGGCGGAACAAATCGACATCAGGCCTTGATGCGAGGGCTGTGGCGGGACGTGATCAAGCCAGCACAGCGTGCTGACATAGTCGATAGCCGACGGTAGCCGTGATCGCAGTGCGCGGCGAGGGAGAAGGCCAGGGCTGGCTTCGCAAGGACGCTGGGCGGCACGTGATCGATCTGGCCAGGCATCCCAACGGAGCGTGCCATTAGCGTGCCATTGAGCCAGGGCAACAGAGGCCAACGCAGGCCGCTGGAGGCCGCCGTGATCAGGGTGCCGGCTGGTCGGAGGCCCGATCTTCGACACTTCTCAAGCTGACGATGAGGGTTCGATTCCGTTCACCCCGCTCGGACAATGAAGGCCCAGGTCGGAGGAGCATTTCTGACGCTGGCCTTCGTTCTTTCTGATCTCTGTCCGGAGGTCGTCCCCCTTCGTGCCCCTCCAGTCTGGCGTGCTGGCTGCGTCCGTCTCCGCCGATCATGGGCGTCACAACTTGCTCACCTACGACGGCTGCCAGCCCCGCTGAGGCTGTCGACTTCCCGCGCCGTAGCCGCGCGGATATTTCGCCGATCCGGTGCAACCGTGGCGTCGCTCTGCTGCGTGAGTGGGAGGAGCAGCAGGCACCGAGGAGAGTGAGGTCGGCGTGACAGAGGACGACTACCGGGCGTTCTACGCATCGTCGTTCGCGCGGTTGGTCGGTCAGGTGTACCTGCTGACCGGCGACTTTGCTGAGGCGCAGGACTCCGTTCAAGAAGCGTTTGTCCGAGCTTGGAGCAGACGTCGCCGGTTCGTCGACGGGGACGAGCCGGAGGCGTGGATCAGAACGGTCGCCCGCCGGGTCGCGGTCAGCCGTTGGCGCTCGGCGCGGTCCGGGTTGGCGGCGTGGCGGCGCCGTGGGGTGGTTCCACACGTGCCTGGGCCTGGCGTGGAGACGCCGTTGATCGTGGCGGCCCTACAACGTCTGTCCGAGGAGCAGCGACGCGCAATCGTGCTGCACCACCTGTGCGATCGGTCTGTCGAGCAGGTCGCCGCCGAGACGGGGGTGCCATCCGGGACGGTCAAGGCCCGGTTGTCGCGCGGGCGGACCGCTCTGCGACAGATTCTCGAAGAGGCGGACGTTTCGCATCCGGGGAGCCGGCAGGAGTTCGGCTCCACACCTCCCTCGGGCGAGCCGCCGGCTGGCACGCCGCGCCGGTCCGACCGACAGAACGACAGCACAACCTTGGAGCGTCGTCATGCCTGAACGCCAGTACTCTGACCGAGAGAGCCGCGACCTCGAAAGCCCCGCGCCAGATACGCCTGTCCTGGAGAGCCCGCTGCCCGGCCTGGACACCATGCTCCGGGACGCGGCTGACGACGCGACGCGCCGGACGTTCGTGCCGCCGTACGACCTGGTCGAGGGTCTGGTGCGGCGGCGCCGAACCGCGCGGGTCGCGACGGCCGGCGTGTTCGGGGTAGTGCTTTTTCTGGCGTTCGGGGTCGCGGCCGTCAGCGGTGGCGGGCCTGACCGGGACGGGGGCCGCCCGCAGCCGGCCGCGTCGGCCACCGCCCTGGACCCTTCGTTGCGCGAGTACTGGACCCAGATTCCCATCTTGAGCTGGACGCCGGGCGCGGGACGCCGGGCGCGGGACGTGAGTTCCACGAGCGAGTTCCGTACGGCGGTGTTCTCCGCGCTTGGCCCGGGGGATCATGACTACTCCCAGCTCCACGATTTGCGAAAGAGCTTTCCCGACGCTCCGGTCGGTGGCCCGGCCATCGCCATCGATCAGTCGGTCACGAGAGCGGAGTTGGAGCACGCCGCCGCGAACCTGCGCAAGCTCGCCGGCGTGCAGGACGCGCGGGTCGTCGAGGTACCCGGCCTCTGGTTCACCGTATCGGCCACCGGCCCCGCCGCCTCCGGCACCAGCAGGGCACCAGTCATTGACCTCGAGGGGATAGCCATCAGAGGCTCCGCCAGCGGGCGGGAACGTGACGCACAGAATCGGTGGGTTAGCTGGGTACGCGCCACGTACGCCGGGCCGGCCATCGACCGCGCCACCTTCGACCTGCTGCGCGCACGGGCCGCCGAAGCAGTGGAGATCGATGTCTCGCAGGTAGTGGTCACCGCAGAATCCTCCGGCAGGAACCCGGAGCCGACGACGAGCTGACGCCGGACTCAGCCAGTTCCCTTCACCGGGACAGATTCGGAGGCCCTGGTCAGGACAATCAGTCCGGACCAGGGCCTCCGATCTTCCGTTGGCCGCGATCGGTGTACCAGCCATCCGCGGGCCAATGCTCGGCGCCGAGCATACGGTGGACTGTCGCGCTGCTTGACTTGTTCTAGTAGTATGCGAACATGTTGTTCAGTGTTGTGCCGGAGAGCGGAACGCCGCTGGCCGAGCAGATCGCGGCCAGCGTGCGTCGTGCGTTGGCCGAGGGGGCGGTGCGGCGCGGTGATCGTCTGCCAGCGGCCCGGGAGCTTGCCGAGACGTTGGACGTCAACATGCACACGGTTCTCCGGGCGTACGCGGCACTGCGCGATGACGGGCTGATCGAACTGCGGCGCGGTCGTGGCGCCGTGGTGACCGGCGCGGTGCCCCGGGAACGGGCGCAGGTGATCGAGTGGGTGCGACATCTGGTGAGCGACGCGCAGCGGGCTGGCGTTGGCCTGGACGAGGTCGTCGCACTGGTACGCCAGCAATACACAAAGGAGGCAGGCGGATGAGGACAGCACGGTGGATCGCCGGAATCGGGCTCCTGCCGGGGGTCCTGCTCGGCGGCGCGACAGCCCTGACGCTGGCGTGGCGGGAGCGGCTGCCGGATCACCTACCCAACCAGGGCGGCGTCGGCGACCGCCCGATGGTGACCACGATCTCGGTCGACATGCTGACCGCGATCCTGATCGGAGTGGCCCTCGCCGCGTGGATCACCGGGCTCGTCGTGTTTCTCGCCGCCGGCCGGCTGCCCCGGATACCCCGGCACTGGCTACGCACCGGTGTCCAGGTCGCGGTCGCCGCCGTTGCTGGCGCGGCGGTGACGATTCTCCTGATGGTGCTGGGAGCAGCGCTCGACGCGACCACCGCGGCCGACGTACACATCTCCTGGGCCTACTTTGCCGCCATCATGGCCGTGCCGGCGGTGGCCGCCGTCCTGTCAGGTCTCGTGGCGACCCTGCTGGCCGGCCGCGCCCCGGCGCAGCCCTCGGACCCCACCGCGACGACCGCGACCGCCTCGGCGCCGCAGCCCGCCCGGCCCGCCGCGACGGCCGACGACGAGCGACTGCTCTGGTGGGAGTCGCGTTCGCTGCGCCCGGTCGTGTGGGCGATGGTCGCACTCGCCGTCTCCGGTCTCCTGCTCGCCGCCGTGCTGGTGCCCTTCGTCGGCCTGCCGGGCTGGGCCGGGCTGGCGCCGACCGTGACCGCACCCGTTCTGCTCCCGTTCACCCGCTACCGACTCGCCATCGACGCCCGCGGCGTCCGGCTCACCTTCGGCCTGGTCCGATGGCGGCTGCCGCTGACCGCCATCGCCGCGGCGGAGGAGACTCGCCTGGACGCGGCAACCTGGCTCACCCGTGGAATGCTGCGCGGCGCGACCGACCCCACGCTACCGCTGCTGCCCGGCCAGGTTCTGGCCCTACGGCTGACCGACGGCACCCGCCGCCTGGTCACGTGTCGCGACGTCGCCACCGCAGTGGACACCGTCAATACCCTGCGTGCCAGGGCGACCGCCCGCTGAGTCTCACGCCGTCGGGACCCCGGTGCCCGGCATCGGGGTCCCGACGATGCCCGGTCAGTTCGAGCCTGCCAGGGACACTCGGAACGCCTCCGCCAACGGGCCGTCGACCCGGCGAAGGGCGCTGATCGCCCGGCTGGCCCGGCTCTTCACCGTTCCGGTCGAGCAGTTCAACATCCCGGCGATCTCCTGTTCGCTGAGCCCGGCCCAGTACCGCAGCACGAGCACCACCCGCTGCTGGACGGGCAGTTCACGTAGCGCGGACAGCACGAGCCGAGCCGTGTCGCGCGGTTCGTAGGGGTCGGCGGCCCGCCGCTCCGGCAGTTCCCCGGTGGGGACCTCCCGCCGCCACAGCCGCCGTCCGGCCCGCCAGGCCGCGCGCACCATCACCCGCCGGGTGTACGCGTCGGCGTCGCCGTCCGGGTGCAGCCGGTGCCAGGCCCGGTACGTCTTGACCAGCGCCTCCTGGGCGAGGTCCTCACCGTGGCCGTGGTCACCGGTCAGCAGGGTGCCGTGCCGGACCAGCGCGGCGTAGCGGGCGTTGACGAACTCGGCGAAGCTGTCCGGCGCGGTCACCTGGCTGCCCATCACTTCTCCCCGTCGGCGAGCAGGGCCCGGATTTCGGCCAGGAATCCGGCGGGCAGCCAGACCCGGCCGCCCATCGACGAGGTGGCGAAGGCGCACTCGTCAGTGCTGCTGATCGCCACCAGGGCCTGCGCGGGACCCGACGGGTAGTGCAAGGTGAGTGCGGCCATGTCCTTACCAGCCAGCTTCCGACTCGGGGTCAGCGGCAGCGGCGAAGCGCAGGGCAGTTCGTCGGTCTGGACGACCTGGTCCAGTCCACGCAGGCGCTCCAGCACCTGGGAAATGGCGGACGTATCGGCGGAGTCGATTCGGTCCCGGTCCCGCTGACCGAGGGCCACGAACGGCGAGGTGTCCGGCAGGACCAGCCGCCCCGGTACGACCGGTTCGCTGCTGATCGAACCGAGGACGAGATCCAGCTCCTGCTGAGCCACTTCGACGCCGAAACTTGTTCCGGCCCACGGGAACCCTATGTTGAAGGCCGCCCACGGCCCTTTTACCCGGAAGTTACCAACGTCGTTGTCGGTCAACCAGGCTGGCTGCCCGCCGGGCAGGACGATCTCGCTGATTCCCTCGCTGAACTTCTTCGGCGACTCGGACCGATAGGACATCGTGCCCCAGGAACCGACCTGGATCTGGGCGCGCGCGTCGCAGTCCCCGCCGGGACTCCATCTGACATTGATCAGCACCGACCTGGGTACCACGTCGCAGTCGGTCACCTGCTGGCCACTTTCGGGGACGACCTGCCATCCGTCCGGAACGGTCAGGACGAGGCCGTTCGCGCGTACCTCTCCATCGGTCACCGTCGCCGCCACTGTCCGGCGACTGCTGGGCCTCCTGCTCGTCTCCGAGGGGAGGGTGGGCGGGGCGCTGACGCTCGGGGAGGGGTTGGCGGTGGTTGTTCCGCCGCCCCCTCGGTTCGCGGCGACGAGGCCGCCGGTGGCGAGCAGGGCGATCGTCACGGCGCCGGCCGCACCGGCGACGGCCAGCCGGTGCCGCCGGTGGGCCCGCCCACGCCGGAGCACCTCCGACACCGGGTCGACGACCCGTGGTCGGGTGTCGGCGACCGCCGCGTCGAGCAGCGATCGGATTCGCTCGGTCATGCCCGTACCTCCTCCGATGGATGAGATTCCACCTCTGCAAAGACACCGGGAGGCGGATCGGTTCCACCGTCAGGGGCCGCACGACCGCGCAGCAGGCCGGGCTCGCCGGTCCGACTCAATCGAAGAACAGACGTTCCGCGTCGGCGGGTATCCACGGGCTCGGGTCCGTGACCCAGTCCGGGTCGTACGACTCGACCGCGTCGGCGGGATCGAGGGACTGGTACGACCCTCCGACCGGTCCGGCAAGCCGGTCGACTCCCTGCCGCAGGACGTACGGGTGGGCGACGAGATGTGGGTCGAGATCGTCGACGTCGAGCCGGTGCACCGCCGGGTCCGGCTGGCGCCCGTACCGCCGATGCCGAGGAGCCGGGTTCGGTCGGAGGCGCCGGAGTGACGGGGCTCGTTACCCGTCCCACCGCTTCAGGGGCGTGGCGTAGACCAGCTCGGTCCGGTGCCCGGGAAAGAGGGCGTCGGCGACCTCGACCACCCGCCCGGTGACGTCCACCGAGATCTTGCGCAGCGCCAGGACCGAGGTCCCCGGTTCGAGGTCGAGCATCTCGGCCTCGTCCGGCGACGGCGGTCGGGTCCGGATCCGGTCCTCGACCCGGGCCAGCTCGACGCCGACGGTGTGCAGCTGGTGCTGCGTACCGCCGGGCCAGGGTTCGCGCTCCGGGTCCAGCAGGTCCCGGTTCCGGGCCACCAGGTCGTACGGCAGGTAGGAGCGGGACGCGGAGAGCGGTGTGCCCGCGCTCCGGCAGCTGGTCCGGTACGCCCGGCGGAGCAGGGGAGTACCGATCGGCACCCCGAACGCCGAGGCCAGGTCCTCGTCGGCCTCGATCCGGGCGTACTCGGCGTGGAAGTCGAGATCGTGCGTGCGCAGGCCGGTGTCCCGCTCGGTCCCGCCGGTCCGGCGCCGCTCGGCCTCGGTGAGCCGTACCCGGTCCTTCTCCCACTGGTAACGCTCGCTGTTCCGGCGCCGGACCATCGGGCGCCCGTTCCTGGAACTCACGCTCCGTACGCTACGGCCTGCCCGCCGAAACGTGTGGGAGGTGGCGACGGGGGGAGCCCCGGCGGCGATGTCGAGGCCGGCGTCGCGGTTCCGTCCGTAGGGTGGAAGCGTGCCAGCGGGGTACGCCGACGGAAGGAACACCCGATGAAGTACCTGCTGCTGATCTACGGTAACCAGGAGAAGTGGGACTCGATCCTGGCCGAGTCGTGGCCGGCGGAGATAGCCAAGCAGGACGCCTTCAACCGGAAGTACCACGAGAGTGGTGAACTGATCGGTGGCTACGGCCTGTCCGATGCCGCCGCCGCCCGGCTGGTCCGGCGTAAGGACGGGGCGCCGGCGGTCACCGACGGGCCGTACCTGGAGGCCAAGGAGTACATCGCCAGCTTCTACCTGCTGGACTGCGAGAGCGAGGAACGGGCGTACGAGATCGCGGCGGAAATGCCGTGGGCCGACCAGGAGCCCGTCGAGGTGTGGCCGATCCTGCACGAGTCGGCGGCCGACCTGTGACCGACGAGCCGGTACCCGTCCGGTGAGCCTGGACCGGAGTGTCGAGGACCTGCTGCGGGAACTCGCGCCGCAGGTCCTCGGCGCCGTGGTCCGGCGGTACGGGCAGTTCGATGCCAGCGAGGACGCCACCCAGGAGGCACTGGTCCGGGCCGCCACCCGCTGGCCCACCGACGGGATACCCGACAACCCCCGGGGTTGGCTGGTGACCGTCGCCGTGCACCGGCTGCTGGACGAGTTCCGCAGCGACACGTCGCGGCGACGCCGGGAGGATGCCGTCTTCGCGGCGACGCCGCAGTCGGAGTTGCTGGGCCGTCCGGCGGACGTGGAGCCGGGCACGGACCGGGACGACTCGCTCGCCCTGTTGTTCATGTGCTGCCATCCGGCGCTCTCGCCGCCGAGCCAGATCGCGTTGACCCTGCGCGCGGTCGGCGGTCTGACCACCGCGCAGATCGCCGCCGCGTTCCTGGTTCCGGAGGCGACCATGGCCCAGCGGATCAGCCGGGCGAAGCAGGGGATCAGAGACAGCGGCGCGCCGTTCGCGATGCCGGCGGGACCGGATCGCGCCGAGCGGCTGCGGGCGGTGCTGCACGTGCTGTACCTCGTCTTCAACGAGGGGTACACGACGTCGGCCGGGCCGGACCTGACCGCGCCGCAGCTGTCCGACGAGGCGATCCGACTCACCCGTTGGCTGCGCCGGCTGCTGCCCTCGGACGCCGAGGTGGCCGGACTGCTCGCCCTGATGCTGCTCACCGACGCCCGCCGGCCGGCGCGTACCCGGCCCGACGGGGCGCTGGTGCCGCTGGCCGAGCAGGATCGCGGCAGGTGGGACCGGGGGCGTATCGCCGAGGGGGTCGCGCTGATCACCGAGACGCTGCCCCGGGGGCCCGTCGGCCCGTACCAGGTGCAGGCCGCGATCGCCGCGGTGCACGACGAGGCGGAACGGATGGAGGCGACGGACTGGCCGCAGATCCTCGGCCTCTACGACCTGCTGGAGAAGATGGCGCCGAATCCGATGGTCACGCTCAACCGGGCGGTCGCGGTCGCCATGGTGTCCGGCCCGACCGCCGGGCTGGAACTGCTCGGCACGCTGGAGTCCGACAAGCGGTTGGCGAAGCACCACCGTCTGCTCGCGACCCGGGCCCACCTGCTGGAGCTGGCCGGCCGGTCCGGTGCCGCCGCCGACAGCTACCGGGAGGCGGCCCGGCGTACCAGCAGCCTGCCCGAGCGCCGGCACCTCGCCGAGCGGGCCGCCCGCGCCGCCCGGGCGCAGGTCGACGAGGCCGACTGAGCCGGCCGCAGCTCAGCGGTTCCAGTCCTGCTTGGCGGCGCGGACCAGTTTGTCCTTCAGCTCGCGGGTGTGCCGCCGGCTGACCGGCAGCTCGGTCTCGTCGACCACGACCACGTAGCCCGAGTTGGCCAACCGCAGTTCGGCGATCAGCCGGAGTTGGACCAGATACGACCGGTGGATCCGGACGAATCCCGCATCGGCCCAGCGTTCGGCGAGGGTGGCCAGCGGCACCCGGACCAGGTGCGAGCCGTCGGAGGTGTGCAGCCGGGCGTAGTCGCCCTGCGCCTCCACCCAGCGTACGGCCGAGCGGGGCAGCATCCGGGTGGTGCCGGCCAGCTCCACCGGGATCGTCGGATCGGGCTCGGCCCGCGCCATCGCCGCCGGATGTGTCGGCACCACCCGTGCGCCGACCACCCGGCGTAGCGACTCGGCGAGCCGTTCGGCCCGGACCGGCTTGCGTACGTAGTCGGTGGCGCCGAGGTCGAAGGCGTCGACGGCGCCGTCGTCGTACGCGGTGACGAAGACGATCGCCGGTGGCCGGGCGAACCGCCGCAGCACCCGGGCCAGTTCCATGCCGTCGAGGCCGGGCATCCGGATGTCGAGGAAGACCACGTCGACGTCGGCGTCGCGGAGCACCCGCAGCGCCTCGGTCGCGTCGCCGGCCGTGTGCAGCCGGGCCACCCGGGGGTCGGCCCGCAGGTGGTACGCGAGTTCGTCGAGTGCCGGAGGCTCGTCGTCGACCGCCAGGACCCGCAGGAAACCGCTCACGCCCCCGTCACCCCGCTCATGCGCTCGCCCGGACGTGGCGGTGGAACTTCGGCACCCGCATGCTCACCTTCGTACCCGATCCGAGACCGGTCTCCACGACCAGGCCGAACTGGTCGCCGAAGACCGACCGGAGTCGCTCGTCCACGTTGGACAGCCCGACGTGCTGGCCGGAGTCGTCGGTCGGATCGGCGGCGGCCTCGGCGATCCCGGCGACCAGTACGGCCGGATCCATCCCCACCCCGTCGTCCTCGACCGTGATGTGACACTCGGCGCCGGCGTCCCGTGCCTCGATGCTCACCATCCCCACCCCCGGCTTGCGGGACAAGCCGTGCCGGACGGCGTTCTCGACCAGCGGTTGCAGGCACAGGAACGGCAGGCTGACCGGCAGTACCTCGGGGGCGATCTGGAGCTTCACCTGGAGCCGGTCGCCGAACCGGGCCCGCTCGATGGTCAGGTACCGGTCGATGGACCGCAACTCCTCGGCGAGCGTGGTGAACTCCCCGTGGGCCCGGAACGAGTAGCGGGTGAACTCGGCGAACTCCAGGATCAGTTCGCGGGCCCGCTCGGGATCGGTCCGGACGAACGATCCGATCGCGGTCAGCGCGTTGTAGATGAAGTGCGGGCTGATCTGCGCCCGCAGCGCCCGTACCTCGGCCCGGGCCAGCCGCTCCCGGGACGAGTCGAGTTCGGCGAGCGCGAGCTGCGCTCCGGCCCAGTGCGCGGTCTCCAGCGCGGCCTGCACCAGGCCCGGCACGGGCTGGTCGTCGGCGATCGCCACCAGCGCCACCGTGGCCCGGCCGTCCGGGCCGGTCAGCGGGGCGATCACGGCGCCCCGGACCGGGCAGTCGACCCGGTCACAGCGCAGTTCCGTCTCGCCGAGCACTGTGGACCGGCGGGTGTTGATGGTCTGGGCGGCGGCGGCGAGCAACTGTTGGCCGTGGTGGCCGCCCCGGCCGTCGAGCGCCAGCATCCGGTCACGGTTGGCCAGCGCCAACCCGGCGGAACCGACCAGGGTACGCAGGTGGCGTACCGCCTTGGCCGCTCCGGCCGGGGTGAGCCCGGCGCGGAGCGGCTCGGCGGCCAGCCCGGCGGTGTGCAGTACGTCGTAGGTGGCCCGCTGGGTGGCGGTGGCGATACCCCGCCGGGCCCGGAGCCGGACGACGGCGAAGAGCGCAGCGCCCAGCGCGCTGATCATCGCCACCACGGCGATCGCCGTGGAAAGGTTCGGCCCCACGCAGAGATCCTGACGGGTCCGGCCCGGTTCGCCAAGCCTGCGTACGTCCGGACCCCGCCCCCGGTCGGCCCGAAGTGCGCCGCTGCCGGTGCGTCGTCAGTACGCGCCCTTGCGGGCCAGTACGACTCCGACGGTCCGCCACAGAATGCTCAGGTCGTACGCCAACGACCAGTTGTCGACGTAGTAGAGGTCCAGCCGGACGGCCTCGTCCCAGGACAGGTCGGAGCGGCCGGAGACCTGCCAGAGCCCGGTGATACCGGGACGTACCAGCAGCCGGCGCCGGACGTCGCCGAGGAAGTCGCCGTCGTCGGCCGGCAGTGGGCGGGGGCCGACCAGGGACATCTCGCCCCAGAGCACGTTGATCAGCTGGGGCAGTTCGTCGAGCGAACTGGCCCGGAGGAACCGCCCGGCCGCGAAGACCCGGGGATCCTCCTTGATCTTGAACAGCATGCCGTCGGTCTCGTTCTGGTCGACCAGGCCGGCGAGGCGCTGTTCGGCGTCGACGTACATCGTCCGGAACTTCCAGACCCGGAAGGTCCGGCCCTCGTGGCCGACCCGGGGCTGGCGGAAGAAGACCGGCCCGGGGTCGGAGAGCCGGATCGCCACCGAGATCGTGACGAAGAGCGGAATCAGCAGCAGAAGTCCCAGCCCGGCGGCGAGCCGGTCGAGCAGGTTCTTGGCCAGCAGGGCCGGACCGGAGAGGGTCGGCTCCTCGACGTGCAGCAGCGGCAGGCCCTCGATCGGCCGGATGTGCACCCGGGGACCGGCGATGTCGGTGAGCTGCGGCGCCACGATCAGGTCGACGCCGGAGCCCTCCAGTTGCCAGGCGAGCCGGCGCAACTCGCCCGGTTCCGTGCTGGCCGAGCCGCAGACCGCGATGGTGTCGCCACCGACCTCCCGGACCAGCGACAGCACGTCCCGGCCGGCGTACACCGGGATCGGGGTCTCGAGGCCCCGGGCCGCCGCGTACCCGTCGGTGAGGTGGATGGCCACCGGGATGAGACCGGCGGCGGGGCTCCGGCTGACCGCCTTGTAGACCTCGAGCGCTTCCGGCAGGGTGCCCACCAGCACCACCTGCTGGGCGGCCTGCCCGGCTCGGCGGCGGATCGTGTGCAGGACGATCCGGGCGAGGTACCGGGCGAACAGGACCAGCAGCATCGCGCCGAGCAGCGCCGTGCCGACCGTGAGCCGGGACACGTCGGTGTTGGTGGCGAAGGTGACGAAGGAGACGCTGGCCGCGACCGCCACCCCGGCCCGGGTGACCCGCTTGAACTCGTCGGTGCCGAGCCCGAGGTAGCGCCGATCGTAGGCCCCGTTGGACCAGAGCACGATCACCCAGCCGAGCGGAAGCAACAGGTAGGAGACGGTGTAGAACCAGGTGGCGTTGGAGGTCTGGAAACCGGCCCTGGCCTGCTCGAACTCCGTGCTGGCCAGCCAGCTCGCCAGCACCGTCGCCGCGAGGTCCATCAGCAGCAGGATCGCGATGTACGGCCGGTGCCAACGCGACACCCGCCGATGGGACCGCGCCCACGCGGAGCGGGGTACGCCATTCGGCTGCGGAGCGGTCGGCGGCTGGATCTCGAAGCTGTCGACGTGCCGCAGGGTGCTCGGTTGGCCAGCGTTGCCTACCGGGCGCTGGAGGCTTGTCGTCACCTCACCCACGTCCTCCCGCGTGACACGTGCCGCCCATTTGCCGTAAGGGCTCGGGTCGCCCACCGTCTCAGTCTCTCCCATGCAGGCCCCACGGGGACGCCGACCCGAGGGACAGTACGCCGCCCGCTCCACCGGCAGAAAGAGCCGGGCCGCCCCAGAGCAGAGTCGCAGACCGGGTCACTATACCGACGGAAGGGGCTGGCGGTAGAGCCCAGCGCGGGCCGGTTCATCGCCTCGTGGGCGTTTTCCACTCTTATCAAGAGCCAGAGTCACCCAACGTACAAGCACAATCGCTCAACATACAAGCAGGCGCAGTCAACGGGTGAGCCGAACCGATCAGCGAGCGCCCCGGGCCGGTCAACGGACGAGCCGGGAGAGCCGCCGGTCGGCGAGCGGTTTGCCGCCGGTCTGGCAGCCGGGGCAGTACTGGAGGCTGGAGTCGGCGAACGACACTTCACGGACAGTGTCGCCACAGACGGGACAGGGCAGCCCGGTCCGGGCGTGTACCCGCAGCCCGGCCCGTTTCTCCCCCTTCAGCTCGGCGGCCCGCTGCCCCATCGAGCGCGTGACGGCGTCTCCGAGCACCTCCGCCACCGCCGCGTGCAGGGTCGCCAGCTGGGCCTCGGAGAGCCGGTTCGTGAGCGCGAACGGCGAGAGCTTCGCGACGTGCAGGATCTCGTCCGAGTACGCGTTCCCGATCCCGGCCAGTACCTCCTGATCGGTGAGTACGCCCTTGACCTGTCCCCGCCGGCTGCGGAGCCGTTCGCTGAAGGTCGCCAGGTCGGCGGCGAGCGCGTCCGGCCCGAGCCGACTCACCCCGGGCACCAGGGCCGGATCGGTGACCAGGTAGGCGGCGAGCTTCTTCTGCGTACCGGCCTCGGTCAGGTCGAACCCGGAGCCGTCGTCGAGGCGTACTCGAACGGCTATGGGTCCTTTGCCGGGTTTGAGGGGAAGAGTAGAGTTGAATGCCTCCCGGTAGTGCAGCCAACCCGCTCGGGCCAGGTGCACCACCAGGTGCAGATCGCCGTCCAGTCGTACGTCCAGGAACTTGCCGTGTCGACCCGCGTCCACGACCTTCCGACCGGCTGCCGCGGACGGCGCCGGATCGTACGTCTTCAGGGCGCTGATCGCCGCGACCTCAAGTCGGTCGACCCGCCGGCCGACCGCCCGCTCGCGCAGGTAGCCAGCGAGGGCCTCCACCTCCGGTAACTCAGGCACGAGGTAAACGGTAGCGTTCAATCCCCCGGGTGCGGCAATGCGCGCCCATCGGCGACCGGCCCGCTCGCCGCGCGGCCGGGTCGGCGGACGGTCCCGAAGGAGGGCAATCGGCGTGCAGGTGATCGTCGCGCACAACCGCTATCGGGAGGCGCAGCCGTCCGGCGAGAACACCATCGTCGACCAGGAGATCGTCCAGCTCCGGGCGGCCGGAGTGGAGGTTCATCCCTTCCTGCGCAGTTCCGACGAGATCGCCGAGTTCTCGCCGGCAGCCAAGGCGCTGCTGCCGATCTCGCCGATCTACGCCCCGAAGGCGCAGCAGGAGCTGAGCCGGCTGATCACCGAGCACCGGCCGGACGTACTGCACCTGCACAACCCGTACCCGCTGCTCTCGCCCTGGGTGGTCCGGACCGCGCACAAGCACGGGGTGCCGGTGGTGCAGACGGTGCACAACTACCGCCAGGTCTGCTCCTCCGGGCTCTACTTCCGGGACGGCCGGATCTGCCAGGACTGCCGGGGGCGGGCGCTCGGGGTGCCGGCGATCGTGCACAAGTGCTACCGGGGCTCCCGGGCCCAGAGCGCGCTGATGGCCACGACGCTCGCCGTACACCGGCCGACCTGGCGCTCGGTGGACCGGTACATCGCGCTCACCTCGGGCATCGCCGAGCACCTACGGGACTACGGCATCCCGGACGACCGGATCGTGATCAAGCCGAACGGGATTCCGGACCCCGGAACGCCGGCACCGCTCGGCGAGGGCTTCCTCTTCTTCGGCCGGCTCTCCCCGGAGAAGGGCGTCGGGCTGCTGCTGGACGCCTGGCGCCGGCACCCGGACGGTGCGCTCGGTCCACTCCGGATCGCCGGCGACGGCGAACTGCGCGGCCTGGCCGAGGCCGCCGCCGCCGAACGCGGGGACGTCGAGTTCCTCGGGCCGCTGGACCGGGCCGGGGTGGCGGCGGCACTCCGCTCCACCGCCGTCGTTCTGACCGTACCCACCTGGCACGACGTACTGCCGACGGTGGTGATCGAGGCGCTGGCCGCCGGCCGCCCGGTACTCGGCACCGCACTCGGCGGCATTCCCTACCTGGTCGGCGCCCACGACCCGGCCGGCGCGGCCGGCTGGATCGTCCCTGCCGACCCGGCCGCCCTCGCCGCGGCCCTGCCGACCGCCCGCGCCACGGCCGGCACGCTCGCACCCCTGGCCCGGACCCGCTACGAGCGGACGTTCCACCCCGACGTCGTCACCCGGCAGCTCGTCGACGTCTACACGAAGATGTAAGGAAGGGCCCCTTCCTATCGTTTTTTGTAGAAGAAGGGGCCCTTCCTAACAGTTCAACCGGAGCGGCGCTCAGCGCAGCGAGGCGCGGGCCGAGAAGGCGATGCTGGCGAGCAGGAAGCCGCCGTTGACGAGGGTGAACGCCGCGATGAGCCAGGTCGTCCACTCCGGCACGACGGTCAGCACCAGGCCGGCCAGGAAGATCACCGCACCGTAGTCCCGGATCAGTTTCGCCAGCCGGACCGGCAGCGAGGTCGAGGTGACCATGCTGGCGGCGTTCGGGCCGGCGGCCATCACCGAGGTCACCAGGTTGACCATCCAGGTACCGGCGAACGCCGCGACCAGCCAGGTCGGGGCCGACGGCCGCTGCGCCACCGCCGTCGCCGACAGCGCGGTCACCAGCGCGATCTGGGCGGCCACGTCGCAGAGCACGTCCACCCGGGCGCCGGCCGGGCTGCCCTGGCCGGTGACCCGGGCGAGCTGCCCGTCCGCGCAGTCCAGGGCGTACGCCAACTGCCAGCCGACCAGCGCGACCAGGCCGACCACCCAGGCGGGTACGTCCCCGCTGGCCACCTGACCGGCCAGGGTCACCACGGTCACCGAGACCGCCAGCCCGAGCACCAGGTTGCCCATGGTCAGTGCGGTGGGCGGCAGTCCCATCCGGTGCGCGGCCAGGGCCATGCCGGCGCCGATCCGTTGGCTGATCGCCTCACTGAACAGGCCACCGCCCCGGTTGACCCGGTAGAAGTCGGCGGCGGTGGGCGGGGGCAACAACTCAGCCGAGATGTTCACGGAGTGCATCGACGTAGTTTGCCAGCCGTTCACCGATCGCGTCAGGAGCCAGGTCGAGGTGTTCGAGAATGGTGTAACGGTCCGGTCGGGTACGCGGCGCGTGGTGCACCGCCGCGACGAACTCGGCGTCGGTCAGGCCCAGCTCGGCCGGGGTGGTCGACAACCCGTGCCGTTGCAGGCAGGACGCCATCTGGCCGAACCGTTCCAGGTCCCCGCGCAGGAACGTGCAGAACAGCGCCCCGAGCCCGACCTGTTCGCCGTGCGACCCGAGGCCGGGGTTGAGCCGGTCCAGGGCGTGCGAGATGAGGTGGCAGCCGCCACTGGCCGGTCGGCTCGAACCACAGACCGACATCGAGATGCCGCCGAGGATCAGCGCCTCGGCCAGCGTGGTCAGGAAGCCGTCGTCGGTGATCTTCCCGGGATGGTTGACCAGCGCCTCCGCGCCGGTCCGGGCGAGCGTCACGGCCAGCCCGTCGATCGGCTCGGCGCGTACCCGGTGGGCCAGTTCCCAGTCCGCGACCGCGCTCAGGTTGCTCAGCGCGTCGCCGATCCCGGCCTGGGTCTGCCGGTCCGGGCCGTTCTCCACGAAGTCCAGATCGACCACGACGGCGATCGGGATGTGCACCCCGTAGGAGCCCTTCCCACCGTCGTGGTCCAGCGCGGCGACCGGCGAGGCGATCCCGTCGTTGGCCAGGCTGGTCGCCACGCTCACCATCGGGATGGCGTACCGGGAGGCGGCGTACTTCGCGGTGTCGATGGTCTTGCCGCCGCCGATTCCGACCACCGCGTCGTAGGAGCGGCGGTGCAGTTTCTCGCCGAGTTCCTGGGCGGCGTCCACGCTTCCGCCGGTCACCGTGAACAGGTCGGCGTTGCCGAGGCCGGGGCGGATCAGCTCGGCGATCCGCTCGCCCTGGCCGGGCCCGACCACCACCGCCACCTCGCCGCCGGCCGAGATGCGCCGGTCGGCCAGGAGCGAGCCCAGGTCCGCGATCGCTCCGCGACGTACGTCGATCACGAGCGGGGTGTTGACGGTACGGGCTAGTAGTGGCATGCGATCTCCCGTGCCCGGGCGAGGTCGTCGTGGTTGTCGACCTCGACCCAGGAGACGTCACCGATCGGCGCCGCCCGCACCTCGCCGCCCCGGTCGGCGAACTCCTGGTAGCCGTCCTCGTAGTAGAGGTGCGGATCGCGCCGCCAGGTCGTCTCCAGGGCGTCGGCCAGCTCCACGGCGATCCGGGATTCGATCAGGGTGGCCCCGATGTACTCCCCGTACGCCTCGGCGGGGTCGATCGCCTTGTTGATCCGGGTGAGCTGGCCACGGTCGTCGAAGATGGTCTTCATCTCCTCCTCGGCCAGCTTCTTGATGTCGTCGACCGCGAGCAGGATGCCGGGGCCACGCTGGGCGAGCAGGGTCTTCTCCACGCTCACCGGATGCACGGTGTCGCCGTTGACCAGCAGCGCACCCTGGGCGAAGTGGTCCCGGGCCAGCCAGAGCGAGTACGCGTTGTTCCACTCCTCGGCCCGGTCGTTGTGCACCAGGGTGAGTCGTACGCCGTACCGGTCCTGGAGGGCGGCCTTCCGCGACTCGACGGCCTCGGCCGCGTACCCGACCACCACGGTGACGTCGGTCAGCCCGACCTCCGCGAGGTTGCCCAGCGCGATGTCGAGGATCGTCGTCTCCCCATCGACCGGAATGAGCGCTTTGGGTAGGGTGTCCGTGTACGGGCGCAATCTCCGGCCTGCTCCCGCAGCCAGCACCATACCGATCATTCCGGGTCCTTCCTCACGACGAGCGCCATCGCACGGAGGATAGCGCCGCGTGACGACAGCACGAATTCCCGGCGAATGCTGGGCCAATCCGTGTCGACCGTAGCCGCTGGTGGCACCGGCCGGGCGGGCCGGGGCGGACGCCGCCCGTTCCGTGCCCCGGCAATCCGGGCGGCCGACGACGGGGTCGCCTCGGCGTTCCGGGTGCCCGACGACGGGGTCGCCCCGGCGATCCGGGCGGCCGACGACCCGAGTCCCCCGGCTCAGCCGGGTAGCGCGGCCAGGTCGGCGAGGAGTCGCAGCCGCTCGGACGGGGTGAGTACGGCGTACGGCCCGGCGGCCCGCCGGTCGGTCTCCAACTCGATGGCGACCCGTTCCGGCCCCGAGGTCAGATCGACGATCGTCCGCGCGGTGTGCCCGGCAGCCTGCCAGGCGGCGGCGTGCGCGTCGGCACGGTGGTAGCGCAGCGTGCCGAGACGGTTGAGCAGCAGAACACCGGCCGGGGTGCCGTCCGGCTCGTACGGCCACGCCATCGCGCCGAACGCGCCGACCTCGGCCGGCCGACCCGGGTCCTCGGCCAATCCACCGCCGGTCGGGCCGGTCCAGCCGCCCGGCTGGAGGTCGAGCGCCGGTGGCGGGGCGTCGACCGCGGCGCCGAGCAGCCGGCCGGCCGTGTCGACGAGCCGGCGTACCCGCTCGGAGTGCCCGGTCCAGATCTCCCGGGTCACCTCGGCGTGCAACTCGTAGAGCTCGGTCAGGAAGGCCCGGCCGCGCTCGGTGGCGAGGATCCCGCCGTCCGGCTGCCGATGGATCATGCCGTGCGCGACCTGCTTGTCGAGCGCACGTTGGCATTCGGCCTGGTCGCCGTAGCGGATCAGGGCGGCCAGGCCGGTACCGCTGATGGTGCCGCCCGGTGCCGCCAGCCGGGTCCGGAAGTCGACCAGGAAGCCGACCGCGGCCGGCCCGCCGTAGCGCTGGACCAGCTCGGCCCCGCCCCGGTTCCGGGCGGCCGTCATCGCGGCGCGGAAGACCCGGTCGACGGCCGGCCAGACCAGCGCGGCGGCCTGGTGCGGCGCGAGCGGGACGGGGTCGTTCACAGGCCGATCAGGTGCAGGGCGCGGAAGCCGTCCTCCGCGATCTGCCGGATCAGCCCGTCGCCCGGGTCGCGGCTCTCGTCGAGGACGGCGACCTCGTGCTCGGCGAGCCACCGGAACTCGGTGTGCTTGCCGGGTTCGAGCCGGGGCCGGGCGAGGTCACCGTCGACCCGGACGAGGAAGTCGGACTCGATCCGGTCGAGCCCGTCGTCGCCGGTGTAGCGGTACTCGCCGACCAGTCCCAGGATCAGCGAGACGCTCCAGCCGGTCTCCTCGGTGACCTCGCGGAACAGCGCCTCCTCGACGGTCTCGCCCGGTTCGAGGTGACCGCCGACGACGTCCCAGGTGTTGGGAAAGAGCTTCCGGTGGGGGGACCGTCGCTGGAAAAAGATCCGGCCCTCGTCGTCGACGACGAGGGCTCCGGCGCAGCGTAGGGGCTCTGTGGACACCTGTCGAGCGTAGTCACCCGGAGCCGACGCCTCCCACCGCCGGCTTGTACTTCCCCGGCCGAGCGTCCAGTCTGTCCCTACCGGTACCGCCCGTCCCGTCCCGAAGGTGTGATGTGTGATGCGGGTACGCGAAGCGATGTCCAGCAACGTCCTCGTGGTGGGTCCGGAGCACACGCTTCGGCAGGCCGCCCAGATGATGTCCCAGCGCGGTGTCGGGTCCGCGGTCGTGGTCGACCCCGATTCCGAGGGCGTCGGCATCATGACCGAACGCGATGTCCTGAAGGCGATCGGCGCCGGCCTCGACTGCGATGTCGAACGGACCGCCGCCCACCTGACCTGGGACGTCGTCTACGCCGGCCCGGACTGGACCGTGCACGAGGCGGCCGAGGCGATGTCCAGGGGCGGCTTCCGCCACCTGGTGGTGCTGGAGGACGACGAAGTGCTCGGGATGATCTCGGTCCGGGACATCGTCCGGGTCTGGGTCGACGCCCCGGCGACCGCCTCGATCTGACCGTTCCGCCGGCCCATCCCGGAGCGAATTCCCAGCTCGGTAGCGGTGGGCGGAGGCGTACCCCTCCGGTTCCACTGCTCAAGATACGGACATTGTCGTGCCTCCGCCCCGGACGCCGGGAGCGCCCGTAGGCTGGGGAGTCATGACTGCCGAGCAGCTGATCTCCTTCGCCCGTGGGGCGCCATCGCTGGACATCGTCGATATCGACGGGCTCAAGGCCGCGGCCGGACGCGCCTTCGACGCCGATCCGGCCGGCATCACCGGGTACGGGACATCGGTCGGATACCCGCCCCTGCGGAAGTGGATCGCCGACAAGCACGGCGTCGGAGTCGACCAGGTGCTGGTCACCAACGGATCCCTCCAGGCCGACGCATTTCTGTTCGCGCACCTGATCCGGCCGGGCGACGCGGTCGTGGTGGAGCGGCCGACGTACGACCGGACGCTGCTGAACCTGCAACAGCAGGGCAGCGAGGTCCACCCGGTGACCATCCAGCCGGACGGGATCGACACCGACGAACTGGGCAAACTGCTGGAATCCGGGGTACGCCCGAAGCTGGCGCACATCATTCCGAACTTCCAGAACCCGGCCGGGGTGACTCTCTCCCTGGAGAAGCGACGGGCCCTCCTCGACCTGGCCACCGAGTACGACTTCACGATCTTCGAGGACGACCCGTACGCGGACATCCGGTTCCGGGGCGAGCCGCTGCCCTCGATGCTCTCGCTCGACGAGCGGGGCAGCGTGGTGCACGCCTCCAGCTTCACCAAGACGGTCTGCCCAGGTGTCCGGGTCGGCTACCTGGTCGGGCCGGCCCCGCTGATCGCCGACATCGCCAAGGAGGCGACCAACCTCTACATCTCGCCGGGGATGGTGGCGCAGGCGATCGTGCACCAGTTCTGTGTCTCCGGCGACATCGACCGGTCGATCCGTACGGTCAGCGGCGCACTCGGCGAGCGGGCCGTCGCGTTGGCGTCGGCGCTGCGGGAGCACATCCCGGACGTCCGGTTCACCGAGCCGAACGGCGGCTACTTCCTCTGGATCGAGTTGCCGCAGAACGTGCACGTGGACCGGCTGGTGCCGGCGGCGACCGAGCGGGGCGTGACGGTCGTCAAGGGCAGTGACTTCCTCGTCGAGGGCGGCCAGCACGCGTTGCGGCTGGCGTACTCGGGGGTGACGGTGGACCAGATCGACGAGGGCGTACGCCGGCTCGCCGACGCCGTGCGGGCGGTCCGCGACTGAGATCCGAACGACCCGACGCCGGGGTACGGACAGGGGCGGACATCGCCCGTTCCGTGCCCCGGCGTTCTGTTGTTCCGGTCCGTTTTCCGCGTCTGTTCGGGGGTCCGTTTCCGCGTCTGTTCCGGGTCCAGCTCCGCGTCTGTTCCGGCTCAGTTTCCGCGTCCGCCTGCGGTCGGGGCCGACGTCTCGGGAACGGGCTCGGGTGCGGGGGCTCGGGTTAGCCGGAGCATCGGACCAATGCCCACTTTTTCCGGCCGTAACTTGTGTCGGATATCCGACAATCGCCAGCAGCGGTCGATCCGGGGTTTCCTACGGGCCGGTAGGCGGCTCACAATGCTGCGAGCGCCACTCGCGTCAGGGTCGACCATCCGCCGACGGGCGGCGGCCCGGCGGAGTTCCGTACGTGGTTGGCGCGCATGACAGAACCCCCCGCCCCCACGGCGCCGGGTGGGCCGTCCGCACCTTACCCCCCCGACGTGGACGGTCCACCCGGCGCCACCCCCCGGTGACCCGACCGGCGGAACCGCCCGAATCCGCCCACCGCGAGCACCCGATTCCGTCCACCGCGAGCGACGGAACGCGGCCCCGGGCGACGGCCTGACCGTCCAGCGCGACCGCCCGGATTCCGCCAACCGCGACGGCCGGATCCTGCCAACCGCGACGATCGGATTCCGTTCACCGCGACGGCCTGATCCGTCCAGCGCGACCGCCGGACCGGCCGGTCGATCGCCCTCGGTGTCCCGGCTCGGCGCGGGTGGTGATTCGCGACATGCCAGCCGGCGCGCGGGGCGGGCGTACCCTGCAATCCGCACCCAGACTCTGGCCGAAAGGGGGGCGGCGATGCCGGATCGAGTCGATCACGATCGAGTTGACCTCAACGGGAACGGCAGGCCGAGACCCCGGGCCTGGACCGCGCCGGTACGCGCGGTGACCCGGATGCTGAACACCGAGGTGGGCCAGCAGCAGACTCCGGAGAGTCGCGCCGAGCACGGCGGTGTCGTCGACTGCGGCCTCTACGTCGACGGGGTACGTCAGCCCGGCGAGTGGAGCCACGCCGATGCCCTGGAGGCGGCCCGCGCACAGTCCGGCGCCTTCGTCTGGCTCGGCGTGCACGAGCCGAGTTCGGCGGAGATGGCCGGCATCGCGGAGACGTACGGGCTGCACGAGTTGGCGGTCGAGGACGCGGTCAAGGCGGAACAGCGCCCCAAGCTGGAGCGGTTCGGTGAGGTCACCTTCCTCGTGCTGCGTACCGTCCGTTACGTCCGGCACGGCGAGCTGACCGAGAACTCCGACGTGATCGAGACCGGCCAGGTGATGCTCTTCATCGGCCCCGACTTCGTGGTCAGCGTGCGGCACGGCGACGCGTGCCGGCTCGCTCCGGTCCGGTCGGATCTGGAGAGCCGGCGGGAGATCCTGGGCCAGGGGCCCTGGGCGGTGGCGTACGCCGTGATGGACCGGGTGGTCGACATCTACCTGGAGGTGACCGACCGGGTCGGCGACGATCTGGACGTCCTCGAGGGCGAGGTGTTCGCCCGCCAGGCGCACGGCCGGATCCAGCGGATCTACCAGATGAAGCGGGAACTGGTCGAGTTCAAGCGGGCCGTGGTCCCGTTGCAGCGGCCGCTGATGACCCTGACCGCCCAGGTGAACCGGAACGTGCCGAAGGAGATCCGGCGGTACTTCCGCGACGTGCAGGACCACGTGACCCGGACGGTCGAGCAGGTCAGCGCCTACGACGACCTGCTGAACTCCATCCTGCAGGCCCGACTCGCCCAGGTGACGGTCGAACAGAACAACGACATGCGCAAGATCGCCGCATGGGCCGCCATCGCGGCGGTCTGGACCGCGATCGCCGGGATCTACGGGATGAACTTCACCTTCATGCCGGAGACCACCTGGAAGTACGGCTATCCCGTCGTCCTGGCCCTGATGCTGGCGATCTCGTTGGGTCTCTACCGCTGGTTCCGGCGCAACCGCTGGCTCTGACCGTCAACCGCCGTCGGCGCGATCGGCGCGATCCGCTGGTCGTCCGGGTCGACAGGAGACGCGGCGTGGGGCGAGCCTCGCCCCACGCCGCGATCGTCTCGACCTCCTGTGATCCGTACCGCCCCCCGACGGTCGTACCGGCGGAGCGCCATCCACCCCGTCCGACCCTCAGCTGCCGCTGTTCCTCGACGGCGTGGCGGCGGCGCCGAGCAGGCCGTCCGACTTGTCGCCGCTCTTGGTCGCGACCTTCTTGACGTTCTCGCTGATCGGCGCGGTGGTCGTGGCGAGCTTCTCACCGGCCGCCGCGGTGCGGTCCTTGGCCCTGTCCGTCGGCGACGACTTCGGCGCCGCCGGTTCACGCCCGGAACCACCCGCGGAACTGCCCATGATCGAGGCGGCGTCGTCACGTACCGCGTCCAGGGTCGCCGCCGGGTCGTACTCGTCCCAGGGTTGTCGTCCCCGCCGCCGCATGGCGGCGGCGCCCACCGCGCCGGCCACCGCCCCGGCGACCAGCAGCCCGGTCAGCATCGGCCAACGTCGACGCATCATCGAGTTCTTCTTCCGCATGGCTTTCATCTTCTTCTTCGACCTCGCCTTAAGGGCGACCGAGCCTGCCTGGCGGGCGCCGTCCGCAGCGGCCGCGGCGGCCACGGCCAGCGGTGCGAACCGGGTCATCGTCGACTCCCAGCCGTCCGACGCCGTCCGCCGCACCATGGTCGCCGTCGGCGAGAGGTACGCACGAGCGGCGTCCGCCCGTGGCCCCACCGCCGCCCCGACCCCCGACGCGGCGTGGGTGGCCGCCCGCATCAGGTGATCGAGACTCTCGCCCAGTTCGGCCTTGGCGAGTTTCCTACGGGATCTGCGCCCCCCGAATCCAAACACCGGTCCCCACCTCCTTGGGTGTTGTTCCTCCGTCATCCTGCACCCTCGGATGCGCCCGCACTGCCAGAACGGGCACATGGGAGGATCCGCATAGAACCACCTACCCAGCGCCGGCCTGGGCCTCCTGGCCGGCGGAGGAGTCCCGCCGGCCGGTACCTCCAGGCCGGCGGCATGTCGATCGAGGAGTACTCGTGGCCGAGGCCGTCTACGCAACTCTGCACACCAACGCCGGGCCGATCCGGCTGGAGCTCTTTCCCAACCACGCACCCAAGACCGTCACCAACTTCGTGGAGCTCGCCGAGGGCACCAAGCAGTACACCGACCCGCGTACCGGTCAGCCGGGCAGTGGGCCGTACTACGACGGCACGATCTCGCACCGGGTGATCAGCGGCTTCATGGTCCAGATGGGTGACCCGACCGGCACCGGCCGGGGTGGCCCGGGTTACAACTTCGCCGACGAGTTCCACCCGGACCTGCGGTTCGACCGGCCGTACCTGCTGGCGATGGCGAACGCCGGGCCCGGCACCAACGGCTCGCAGTTCTTCATCACCGTCGGAGCGACGCCGCACCTGAACAACCGGCACACCATCTTCGGGCAGGTCGCGGACGAGGACTCGGCCAAGGTCGTCGATTCGATCGCGAACGCGCCGACCGGAGCCATGGACCGGCCGATCCAGGATGTCGTCATCGAGCGCGTCCAGATCGAGCGTAAAGACGGCTGACGTCGATCCCGGGTACCTTTGCCGGCATGAGTGAGCGCGGCGGAGGGCGGGCATGAGCGAGCGTAGCGGGCGAACCGGTCAGCTCGGTCCGGCTTCTGCCGGACCGGTGTGCGGCGGAGGGCGGGCATGAGCGAGTCTCCTCCGACCACCCCGGTCTGTTATCGCCACCCGTCCCGGGAGACCTACGTCCGGTGTACGCGGTGCGAGCGGCCGATCTGCCCGGACTGCATGCGGGAGGCCTCGGTCGGGCACCAGTGCCCGGAGTGTGTGGCCGAGGGGCGGAAAACGTCCCGGCCGGCGCGCACCGTCTTCGGTGGCGGTGCCGCCGGCCACGCGGGCTACGTGACCAAGGCGTTGATCGCGGTCAACGTCCTGCTGATCCTGCTCTCCGTCTACTCCGCCCGGGGCGGTAACTCGCTCGCCGGGGCCGGATTCGGCGGGCTGCTCGGCGGGTCGACCCCGCTGACCAACTGGGGAGCGGTGCTCGGCCTGGACATCGTCTTTCCGTTCGGCCCGGAGGAGGGCGTCGCGGCGGGCGAGTACTACCGGCTGTTCACCGCGATGTTCCTGCACTACGGGCCGCTGCACCTGCTGATGAACATGTGGGCGCTCTGGGTGCTGGGCCGCTCTCTGGAGGCCACCCTCGGGCCACTGCGGTTCCTGGCGCTGTACCTGGTCGCCGGGGTGGGCGGCAACGTCGCGGCGTACCTGTTCAGCGATCCGACGGCGCGTACCGTCGGCGCCTCGACCGCGATCTTCGGACTCTTCGCCGCGCTGTTCGTGATCATGCGGCGGATGGGTCGGGACACCTCGTCGGTGATTCCGATCCTCGTGATCAACCTGGTCTTCACCTTCGCCGTACCCGGCATCTCCATCGCCGGTCACCTGGGTGGTCTGACGGCTGGCGCCGCCATGGCCCTGGTGCTGGCCTACGCCCCACGGTCCCGGCGCACGCTGTTCCAGGTCGGTGGCGGTGCGGTGATCGGGCTGGTGCTGACCGGGCTGACCCTGATGCAGACGGCCGCCCTGCTGAGCTGACCGGTCGTCCGTCCGGATCAGTGCGACGGGTCGCTGGACTGGCCCGTCGCCGAGGTCGGGCGTGCGCTCTCCAGTACGGCGGCGACGTCCGTCGGGGGTGCGCCGAGGTCGTACTGGCTGAACAGGTGGATCGAGGCACCGGTGTCGATCTCCAGTGTCTCGCTGCGCAGCCCGAGCCGGGGTCGGCTGTCGACGCTGATCTGCTCGACCTCCGCCCAGGGGATGTACCGTCGGCCGGCGAATCCTCTGGGCACGGTGACGCCGCCGGCATCGGCCGCGAGTCTCACCGGGGCGACGAGATCCCGTACGCCCCAGCCGAGCAGGCCGAGCGCGACGAGGGCGGCGATGCCGAGCCGTACCGGGTCGCCGTCGGCGAAGGCCGCGCCCAGCGCGACGAAGAGCGCCGCGCCGGTCAGCTTGAGTACGGGCAGCGCCCGGTTGACGCGCCAGCGAAGCGGCGGGATGTCCGGGTCGGAGTGCACGGGTCCAGGATGCCACCGTCCGTACCCGCCCTTCCGGGCCCGGTCCACGCCTGCGCCGTAGCCGGCTCTCGTGCCCGGTCCACGCCACCGCCGTACCCGTATCCGGTCCACGCCAGCGCCCGCGAGCCGTTGGTGACGACGTAGGATCGGGGCAGACAAGTTACTGGGGAGTAGACATGGCGGACGCGGTCATCGTCGGTGCGGTACGGACCCCGGTCGGACGGCGCCGAGGCGGACTCGCCCCGGTGCATCCGGTCGACCTGTCGGCGCGGGTGCTGGCCGCGCTGGCCGAGCGCGCCGGGCTGGACCCGGCCGAAGTGGACGACGTGATCTGGGGATGCGTGTCCCAGGTCGGCGAGCAGGCGTGGAACGTCGGCCGGAACGCCGTACTCGCCGCCGGTTGGCCGGAGTCGGTGCCGGGTACCACGCTGGACCGGCAGTGCGGATCGAGCCAGCAGGCGTTGCACTTCGCCGCCGCCGCCGTCCTTTCCGGGCAGGCGGACCTGGTGGTCGCCGGTGGCGTGGAGTCGATGACCCGGGTACCGATGGGCAGCAGCATCCAGCCTCCGGCCGACGGCACACCGGCCGGCACCGGGCTGCCGTACGGCGGCCAGCTCCGGGACCGCTACCGGGGCCGGCCGGGCTTCGCCGCAGACGATCCGGTGCCGTTCAGCCAGGGCGTCGGCGCGGAGATGATCGCGCAGCGGTGGCGGCTGTCCCGGACCCAGCTCGACGAGTACGCACTGGCCAGCCACCAGAAGGCGGCCGCCGCCCAGGACGCCGGCGCGTTCGAGCCCGAGATCGTTCCGGTCGCCGTACCCGACGGGGCGAAGGTCGCCCTCGACGAGGGGATCCGCCGCGACACCACCCTGGCCCGGCTGGCCGAACTGCCGACCCCGTTCCGGGCCGACGGAATGGTCACCGCCGGATCCGCCTCGCAGATCTCCGACGGCGCCGCGGCGCTCGCCGTGACCAGTTCGGACTGGGCCCGGGAACGGGGTCTGCGACCGTTGGCCCGGATCCACACCGCCGTGGTCGCCGCCGACGATCCGGTACTGATGCTCACCGCGCCGATCCCGGCCACCGCGAAGGCGCTGCGCCGGGCCGGGCTGGGAATCGAGGAGATCGGGGTGTACGAGGTCAACGAGGCGTTCGCTCCGGTTCCGCTGGCCTGGCTGGCCGAGACCGAGGCCGATCCGACCCGACTCAACCCCCGGGGCGGGGCGATCGCCCTGGGACATCCGCTCGGCGGCTCGGGCGCCCGGATCATGACCACGATGCTCCAGCACATGCGCGACAACGGCATCCGCTACGGCCTGCAGACCATGTGCGAGGGCGGCGGGATGGCCAACGCAACCATCGTGGAACTTCTATAATTTCATTTTCATCCATGTCCCTGCCGCGTCATCCTCGGCAGAATCTCGTTGAATCGGACATGGATGTGTTCTGTCGAACGTTCCTGCCGGCCGCCGCGGCGACCGGGGTGGCCAGCCCGACCGTGAGTCGGCACCTGCCGATTCTGCGCAACTGCGTGCAGGCGGGGGACGCCACGATCCTGGTGACCCGGTGCACCCGGCCGGAACAGTCGGCACACCACAGCTACCTGCTGCTGATGACCACCCGGCGGCTGGTGGTCACCCAGCAGAGCCGGGTACTGCACCGGCTGCGGTTGCACCTCAACACCGACCTGCGGCACCTCGGCAACGTCAGCTGGACCCCGGATCCCCGGGAGCTGCTGGTCGAGCTGGCCGCGACCGCCGTCGACGGGGTCCGTGAGCGTTTCCTGATCCGGGCCGACCGGCCCAGCCAGATGTGGGAACTCGACGCCCTGTTCAGCCACGTCTTCCGGCCGAAGATGACGGCGCGGGCCGTCCCCCTTCCGCAGGCCGTCGCGCTGCCGACCGTCGGCACGCCGACCGACTCCACCGCCGCCCAGGGCAGCCGGGCCGGCGGAGCGCCGGTGCTCCGGCCGGTCGGTGCGGGCGCCACCGGAGGCGGTCGCGCGTCGAGGCTGCGCCCCGCGATCGCCATCTGACACCTCGCGGGCGACCGTGACGACCTCGCGGCGGAGCCTGACGACCTCGCGGCGGAGACCGACTCCGTACCCGATCCGAACGTTCCCACCCGGGTGGCCGGGCCGCCCGTCGGACATCATTGTCGGGTGGCCGTCGATGCGTACCCGCGAGGTCTCGTCCTCGTCGTCGAGGACGAGCGGTCCATCGCCGACCTGGTCCGCCTCTATCTGACCCGGGACGGGTTCGGGGTGCACGTCGAGCACGACGGCATCGCCGGGCTCGACGCCGCCCGCCGGATGCGTCCGGTCGCCTGCGTGCTTGACATCGCCTTGCCCGGGATGGCCGGTACCGAGGTCTGTCGCCAGATGCGTGCTGTCGGCGACTGGACGCCGGTAATCTTCCTCACCGCCCGCGACGACGAGGTGGACCGGGTCGTCGGCCTGGAACTCGGTGCCGACGACTATGTGACCAAGCCGTTCAGTCCTCGGGAGTTGGTGGCCCGGATCCGGGCGGTGCTGCGCCGGACCGGCGGTACCCCGGACGGTGCGGAGCGGCCCCGGGTGGTCGGCCCGGTCACGCTCGACCCGGTACGGCGACTGGTCACCGTGGGCGGAATCCCGGTACAGCTCACCTCCACCGAGTTCGACCTGCTGGCGCACCTGATGGGCCGGCCGGGACGGGTGTTCACCCGGGAGGAACTGCTCGCCAGCGTCTGGGGCTACGCGGCGCACACCGGAACCCGCACCGTCGACGTGCACGTGGCGCAGGTACGGGGAAAGCTCGGCGGCGCCGCCGAGGTGATCCGGACCCATCGCGGCGTCGGGTACGCCTGTGCCGACTGACCTCGTCGGGCCGCCGGACGGCCCCGAACCCTCGACCCGGTTCGAACCCTCGACCCGGTTCGAACCCTCGACCCGGTTCGAGTCGTCGGGGCGGTTCGAGTCGCCGGGCCGCCAGCTCGACTCGTCGGGCGGCCGGTTCGAGTCGTCGGGCCGGAGGCGGCGCCGGTTCGGTCGTACCCTGACGGCCCGCGCGGTCGCGGTCAGTTGCGCGGTGGCCCTGGTGTCGGTCTTCGTGACCGCCGTGATCGCCCTCCCGCTCGCCGCCCGCTCGGCGGAGCGGCAGGCCAGCGACGCGTTGACCGCACAGGCCCGGCTGGCAGCCGAGGCGCTGCGCCCCCGGATCGACCGGGGACGGACGGTCGACGAGGAGCGGATCGTCCGACAACTGCGCAACCAGGGGATCGACGCGTACCTGATCCGGGCCGGCCGCGCCGACCGGCCCGGACTGCCGGACCAGGTGGTGGATCGGGTGGCCGGGGGCCGGAACTTCTCCGGGCTCCGGCAGCTCGCCGGCCAGCCGACCATGATCGAGGGCCGCTGGTTGCCGGGCGGCAACGGCGTCGTGCTGGCCCGTCCGGCGACCACCGGCCTCTGGCAGGAGATCGTCGGGTGGCTCTGGCTGCCGCTGCTCGCCGGGCTCGCGGCCGGAGTCGTCGCCGGGGCGTTGCTCGCCCGCCGGTTGGCTCGGCCGATCAGCAACGCGGCCACGGCGGCGGCCCGGCTACGCGCCGGCGACCGGGCGGTCCGGGTACCGGTGGAACCGCCGGAGGAGGCCGCCGACCTGGCGTACGCGCTCAACGACCTGGCCGCCGCGCTCGCCCAGAGTGAGGGACGGCAGCGGGAGTTCCTGCTCTCCGTCTCGCACGAGTTGCGTACGCCGTTGACCGCGATCCGTGGCTACGCCGAGGCCCTGGCCGACGGGGTGGTCGGCCCGGACGGGGGCCAGCGGGCCGGTCAGATCATGCTGACCGAGGCGGAACACCTCGATCGGCTGGTCACCGATCTGCTGTCGCTGGCCCGGCTGGAGGCGGCCGACTTCGCGCTGGAGCCGGTGCCGGTCGACCTCGACCAGTTGGGTCGCGATGCCACGCAGACCTGGGCGGCCCGGTGCGCGGCCCTCGGCGTCGTGCTGCGGACCGAGACTCCGGCCGTACCGACCTGGGTCCATACCGATCCCGGACGGATCCGGCAGGTCGTCGACGGGCTGTTGGAGAACGCGCTCCGGGTGGTGCCGCCGGGGGCGACGATCGTGCTCGCGGTACGGCCGCCGGCTCCGGACGAGCCGGCGGGTGCCGTGCTGGAGGTCCGGGACGGTGGGCCGGGGCTCGCCGACGACGACCTCGCGGTCGCCTTCGAACGCGGCGCGTTGCGGCAGCGGTACCAGGGGGTCCGTAAGGTCGGCAGCGGCCTGGGCCTGGCGCTCGCCGCCGGGCTGGTTCGCCGGCTCGGCGGCCGGATCAGCGCGGGGCACGCCCCGGAGGGCGGCGCCCGGTTCACCGTCTGGCTGCCGGCCGTCGGTGCGGTCCCGCACCGGACGTGCTGACCGTCGCCGCGGCCGGCGGCCGAGGCCCGGAAGAGCCTGCTGGTACGCCGCCGACAGTCCCTGGCCACGCGACCGCCAGAGCCGCACAACGGCTGCCGGACAGCGGCCGGACGGGCCCCGACCAGCACTCGGATGCGCCGGGAACAGCCTGGACGTGAAACCGGGTCGCGAAGATCTGACCAGGGGTCGTGCCGATGCCAGGGACGGCGAAGAGCGCCGATCAGGCTAGGCTAGGGCCGATTCGTCGTCGGCACCGTGGAGATCCCCGTGAAGCTCTCGATCCTCATGCCGGTCTACAACGAGGAAGAACGTGTCGCGGACGCCCTCAAGCAGGCGCTCGCGGTCGACTACCCGTGCGAGATCGAGCTTGTTGTGGTCGATGACGGTAGCCGTGATGGTACCGGAGAGATCCTCGGACGGGTCGACGACACCCGGCTCCGGGTGATCACCCATCCGCGCAACGCGGGGAAGGGCGCCGCGATCAAGAGCGCGGTCGACAACGCCGACGGCGAGTACATGGTGATCCTGGACGCCGACCTGGAGTACGACCCGCAGGACATCCCCAAGCTCCTCGCCCCGGTGCTGGACGGCCGGGCGACCGTGGTCTACGGAAATCGAACATTCGGCAGCCACAGCGCCTACAGCTTCTGGTACGTGATGGGCAACAAGGCCGTCACCACGGCCGCCAACGTGCTGTTCAACTCCTACATCGGCGACCTGGAGACCTGCTTCAAGCTGATGCCGGTCGCGCTGTACCGCTCCCTGGACGTGCGTTCCCGTGGGTTCGGAATGGAGGCGGAGGTGACCGGCAAGCTGCTGCGTCGCCGGATCCGCCCGTACGAGGTGCCGATCAGTTACCGGGCCCGGGGTCGGGAAGAGGGCAAGAAGATCACCTGGAAGGACGGCGTCGAGGCGCTGTTCATCCTCGGCCGGGAGCGGACCCGTCGCCGGGCCCTCCCCGGCCGCCGCTGACCGACCGGGCCCTCCCCGCCCGTCGCGCTGACCGACCGGGCCCTCCCCGGCCGGTGCGCTGATCGACCGGGTCAGCCGAGGAAGGCGCTGATCGACCGGCGCAGTCCCGCCGCGTCCAGGCCGTGCCAACGGGCGTGGTCGGCCGGACTGCCGTAGCGGCGCAGGTCGGCGCGGCCCACGCCGAGCGCCAGCAGCCGATGGGGTACGCCGGCCAGCGCCCCGCTCAGCACCGCGCTCGACGTACCGGCGAGGTACGGCTCCACCAGCACCACCGCCGGGGCGGCCGGTGCCGGCGTACCGACCAGTTCACGCAGGCCGACAGCGTCGAACGGTCGGGGCGTGTGCGTGTACGCGACCGTGACGTCCAGCCCGGTGACGGCGTGCAGTACCGGGTTGAGCATCGGGCCGACCGCCAGCACCAGGGGTGCGCCGGCTGATCCCCGGTGCACCACCATCAGCCGTCCGGCGGCGGGTCGGGGCAGGTCGTTGGCCGCGGTGGAGAGCCGTAGGTAGACCCGTTCGTCGTGGTTCGCCGCTGCCCGCAGCAGCGCCGGCACCTCGTCCGGATGCCCGGGTACGTGCACCGTCCAGTCGGTGAGGGTGTCCAGCAGCGCCACGTCACCGGGCGACATGTGCGTACGGCCCATGCTCGACCCGTCGTACGACGCGCCGACGCTGACCACGACGGCGCCCACCCCCTGGTGGTCCAGGTCAAGTTTGAGCTGCTCGTAGACCCGGTCGACGGCGAACGTGGCGTACGAGTGCACGATCGGGCGCAGGCCGGTCAGGGCGAGTCCACCGGCGACGCCGACCATCAGTTGTTCACGGATCCCGACGTTGAGTACCGGTCGGGGTGCCGTCGGGCGGCGGGGGCGAAGGCCGAGGCGGAGATGTCGGCGAGGACGATCGCGGTGCGCGGATCGTCGTCCAGCAGGGCGGTGGCGGTGTTTGTGAAGGTGTCCCGCATCTCGGTCATCCCTTGGCTTCGACGACGGCGACGAGCACGTGCGGCCGGTCCGGTTGGCCGATGGTGAGGGCGGTCTCGATCGCGTCGTGGTCTCGGCCGTCGACGGTGCGGGCGGTCCAGCCGTGCACTGTGAACCGGCTCGCGATCCCGCCGGGCCAGCCGTGACTGGCGGACTGGTTGTCGATCACGATCGCGGTGAGCGTGGCCAGTCCGGTCGCACCGGCGTACGCGATCGCCTCGTGGTTCGAGCCCTCGTCCAGTTCGGCGTCGCCGAGCAGCACGTACACCCGGGGTAGGTCCAGGCCCTGGGCCCGCAGCCCGAGTGCGGTGCCGACGCCCAGCCCGAGGCCGTGGCCGAGTGAGCCGGTGCCGATCTCGACCCCGGGTACCAGGGTCCGGTCGGGGTGGTGCCCGAGCCGGCTATCCGGACCGGCGAGGTCGTCGAGCCAGTCCTCCGGGATGAATCCCCTGGCGGCGAGTACGGCGTAGTAGGCGGCCGGTCCGTGGCCCTTGGAGAGCAGGAAGCGGTCCCGGTCCGGCGAGTCGGCGGTCTCCGGCGAGACCCGCAGGATCCGGTCGTAGAGCACCCAGAGCACGTCGAGGGTCGAATGGGCGCTGGGCGCGTGTTTCTCGTCGCCGGTCAACCGGCGGAGCAGCGGCCCGAGTCGGGCCGGCCGTCCGGGGCGCCGGTTCCGGGTCGCGGTGCCGACCGGCGGGTCGGGCGCGGTGGAGGTCGTGGTCATGCCCCTAGCCTGCAAGTTAAAGTGCACTTGAACTCAAGGGTCCTCGGGCAGCGGAGATTGATGTGCGGCAGGAGAGTCTGACCATCGGCGAGCTGGCGGTCCGGTCCGGCGTGGCGCCGTCGGCGCTGCGCTACTACGAGCGGCTCGGGCTGATCCGGGCCGGTCGTACCGGCGGCAACCAGCGGCGCTTCGAGCGGGCCGAGCTGCGCCGGGTGTCCTTCATCCGGATCGCCCAGCAGCTCGGAGTGTCCCTGGAGGACATCCGGTCCGCGCTCGACGCGCTGCCAAACTCGCGTACCCCGAACAAGGCCGACTGGGCGCAGCTCTCCGCGACCTGGCGGAGCCGGCTGGACGACAAGATCGATCTGTTGACCCGGCTCCGGGACAGCCTGACCAACTGCATCGGTTGTGGATGCCTTTCGTTGCGCAGTTGCAGCCTCTACAACCCGGACGACGAGCTGGCCCAACAGGGACCGGGCCCGCGCCGGATGCTCCCGTGAACCGGCATCGCCCCGCCGACGGATCGGCGGGGCGACGGGAGGACGGATCGATGGAATGCCGGTGACCTGATCAGTCGACGGTGAGCAGGACCTTGCCGAAGTGCGAGCCCGAGTCGACCACCCGGTGGGCCTCAGCGGCCTGGGTCATCGGCAGCCGACGGTCGACGACGGGCCGGATCGCACCCGACTCGACCAGCGGCCAGACGTTTTCAAGTACGCCCTGGACGATCGCGGCCTTGTCCGCCGCCGGTCGGGAGCGCAGCGCGGTCGCGGTCACCGAGGCCCGCTTGGCGAGCAGCGCGCCCAGGTCCAGTTCCCCCCGACGCCCGCCCTGCATCCCGATCACCACGAGCCGGCCGCCGGTGGCCAGTGCGGCGACGTTGCGGCCCAGGTACGACCCGCCGATGATGTCCAGGATGACGTCGGCGCCCCGGCCGTCCGTGGCCTCCTTCGTCGCCTCGACGAAATCCTCGGTGGTGTAGTCGATGACCGAGGTGGCGCCGAGTTCGCGTAGCCGGTCGTGCTTGCCGGCCCGGGCGGTGGCCAGGACGGTGGCGCCGAGCACGGCTCCGAACTGGACCGCGAAGGTGCCGATGCCGCTGCCCCCACCGTGTACGAGCAGCGTCTCGCCGGCACCCAGCCGGGCCAGCCGGGCCACGTTCGACCAGACCGTGCAGGCCACCTCGGGCAGCGCGGCCGCGTCGGTCAGTTCGATGCCCTTCGGTACCGGCAGGAGCTGCCCGGCCGGCACGGCCACCCGTTCGGCGTATCCGCCGCCGGTGAGCAGGGCGCAGACCGGTTGACCCACGGTCCAGCCGGTCACCTCGGCTCCGACCGCGCTGATCACGCCCGCGCACTCCAGCCCCGGGTACGGCGGGGCGCCGGCCGGCGGTGGGTAGAGGCCCTGGCGTTGCAGCAGGTCGGCCCGGTTCACCGCGCTGGCGCGGATGTCGACCACCACTTCGTCGGGTCCGGGGGTCGGGTCGGGCACATCGGCCCAGAGCAGCGCGTCGGGGCCGCCCGGTGAGGGGACAGTGATCGCCTTCATGGACACAGTCTTACCGCCGTGCCGCCAGTCCGCAGCACCAGCCGGCCCACCATCGCTCCTACCAACGTCGCGTACGGCCCCACGCCAAGTCCCCACATATCGGGACGCGTACTGCTCGCACCATTCAGCGAGTTTCGTGGCGACCTTTCCGGACGAATGGTCGCTGAATGCCGAGAAATGGTTGTCCGGCCGGCTGCCATTGGCCATCCGCCCCGAACGGCCGGGCGATTCAACATTGGTTTCCGGCGGGGATGAACGGTAAAGCGCCTTACTGACACCTGCGTCCCCGTGTGCTATACAGGTTGCCCAATCCGACACATTCAAACGGGGTGGGTATGGATAAGCAAGGTCCAGAAAGAGACGCTTTCCGGTCCGGCCGGTGGTCCCGGCGGACGCTACTCGGCGCCGGACTCGCGATCGGTGGACTCGGGCTCCTCGCCGACCCGGCGGCAGCCCGGCCGGGTGGTGGTACTCCGGGAGGGGATCCCTTCGGGCTGGACTCCGGCCTGGACCTCGGTCTGGAGAAGACCCTTCCGGGGCCGGCCGGCCCGGTCATCGACCCGGCGTTCGAGATTTCCCCGCCGCTGCCCCCCGAGGCACTCTCCGACGTGCCCACCCTCTCCCGCGCCGATGCGCGGCGGCTCGCCCCGGTCAGGCCGTCCACGCCGGGGATCACGTCCCGGGCCGTCCCGAACGCCGTACCCGGGGTGCCGTTCGACTTCGAGTACCACGACTTCGAGATCCGCGAGCTGCCGGACGGTATCCGGCCGTACCACATGAGTTACGCGGTGCCGCTGGTCGACCCGGGCGTGCACGACTCCTCGGGCGTGCGGATGGCGTCGCTCGGCGGGAAGCTCTACGACCATCCGGTCGCGCAGGCGCAGTACGGCCTGCACCTCATCGAGGCGTACCGGATCACCTCGAACGTCGAGTACCTGAACCGGGCCAAGAAGCAGGCGCAGCGGCTGATCGACCGGCGGGTCCTACAGGGCGGCGGCTGGTTCTACCCGTACCCGTTCCGCTACCAGCTGCACCGGTCCAACGACGTCTACGAGGCGCCGTGGTACTCGATGATGGCGCAGGGGCAGGCGCTGAGCGTGTTCTGCCGGCTGTTCACCCTCACCGGCGAGGCCGAGTGGAAGGCCGCGGCCGACGCGACCTTCGCGTCCTACCTGGTGACCCCGGTCGCCGGCAAGCCCTGGGGGGTGTACGTCGTCGGCGGGAAGCTCTGGCTGGAGGAGTACCCGAACCCGGAGGAGGTCAAGGGGGACCGGACCTACAACGGGCACACCTTCTCCGCGTACGGCCTCTGGGACTACTGGGTGGTGACCAAGGACGAGCGGGCGAAGGTGCTGCTCCAGGGCGCCCTGACCACCACCCGTGACGTCCACGGCGACGTCCGCAACCGGCACTGGCGGAGCAAGTACTGCCTGCGGCACGCAAATGACGCCGGCAACTACCACACCACCCACACCACCCAGCACATCCAGTGCTACGCGATCACCGGTGACACCATCTTCGCGCAGATCGCGGAACTGTATTACACCGATTTCCCGCCGCACGGCATAACCGGGACAATTATGTTCCAGGCGGGAAGTCACACCGGATACCAGTTCGACAGCGCCGGTACGATCACCGCCAGCCGGAAACTAACCCTGGAGCGCCGGAGTAACGCGCCGTCGACCGCCCGGCTGAAGATTATGCGGAACGACGGAATCTGGTACCAGATCAGTGCCGGCAGTCTGGCCGGCTACTACCTCAAGGAAGTGCCGCAGCACTCGTACCAGATCGGTGAGGCCGCCTCGATCGGGTACCGGATCCTGCGTCCGGCGACGATCGCGACGTCGCCGCTGAAGGCGTACACGATCGACGAGGCCGGCAACATGGCCTCGGAGGTCACCACCTACCAGGTGGGCGATCCGGTCAACCTCAACCGCCGTGCGGTGCTGAACGGTGTGGAGCATCTCCGGTTCGGCGACGGTGACTACGCCGGGAAGTGGGTGGGCTACCCGACCATCACCCGGAGCTGACCCGGTGGGCCCCGGGAGCGTCCGCTTCCGGGGCCGTGCCGGCGGGTGCGGCCCGACCCGGCGATCTGGCACACTACGTGCGGGCAGCGGCCCGTCCCGGCGGGGCGGTACGTCGCTCCGGGAGGGTTCGCCTAGTGGCCGATGGCGCTGGTCTTGAAAACCGGTAAGGGGGCAACCTCTTCGTGGGTTCGAATCCCACACCCTCCGCTTCCCCGCACGACAGCCCGTACCGCCCGCGACGACATGTGGTGCGGGCCCCCACACCGAGGTCCGGCACCTGGGATATCGCCCACAGCCTGTTGACGGGCACGTGGTGCGATCCTCTACCCTACGCATAGTAATCAATCAGTGATTCTACGTAGATATCGCATGACCGGGACCACCGCGAACCGGCTGGGCTGGCCGCCCGCCGACCGGTGAACACCCGGGCAGCGTACGGAGTGAAGCGAGGGCGCCATGGATCTGCGGCTGTCCCCGGTGCAGGTTCGCAACCGACTGATCCTGGCGGCTCGGCGGATCGTCACCGATCACACTCCCGATGCCGAGGGCATCTGCCCGGTCTGCGGCGTACTGCACTGCGAGGCGCTCGCCGTGGCCTTCGGCTACCTGGCCCGGGTGGACCGGCCGGAGCCACCGGCGGCCGTCGAGATCCACCGTCGCGCCGCCGTACCGCCGCCGGGGATCACGGCCGCCGAGCTGCGGATCGCCGCCGACTTGGCGCCGCACGGAATGGGACGGTGGGACGTCGGGATCCGTAACCGCGACGGGTGGCGGGCGGACGACGACGAGTGCGCGGACTCCGATCACCAGAGCCGGCAACCCTGACCCGACGGGGGAGTCCGGCGGCCGGGGCGGGGTACTCCGGGTGGGGTGAGGTCCCGGGGGTGGCGACGCGCGGAGCGGGTAGAAAGGGCACGGCGGCTTCCACTGCGACGCCAGCCCACCTGTTGCGCTGAAAGGATCTCTTGATGGCTCTTGACCGACCGATCCCACCCGACCCGTACGAGGTGCTGCCGGCCGTACCGTCGTTCACGCTGACCAGCAACGACGTCCAGAACGGCGAGCCGCTGGCCACCGAGTTCGCGCACCCGAGCGTGGGTGGCGGGAACCAGTCGCCGCACCTCGCCTGGACGGGCTTCCCCGCGGAGACCCGGAGCTTCACGGTGACCTGCTACGACCCGGACGCGCCCACCGGCAGCGGATTCTGGCACTGGGTACTGGTCAACGTTCCGGCCGAGGTGACCGAGCTGCCCCGGGGCGCCGGCGGTACACCGTCGGCCGGGGCCTCGGGCGCGTTCAGCGTCCGCAACGACTACGGCGAGCAGTCGTACGGGGGTGCCGCGCCGCCGGCCGGTGACCGTCCACACCGGTACGTCTTCGCCGTACACGCCCTCGACGTGGAGCAGTTGGAGCTGACCCCGGAGGCCAGTCCGGCGTACGTCGGCTTCAACCTGACGTTCCACACCCTGGCCCGGGCGGTGGTCCGGCCGACGTACCAGGTCAAGGACTGACGACGGAGTCCGGGCCGGCATCGGGGTACGCCCGTCGGGCGCCGGTGCCGGCCCGTGGCCCGGAAAGCGTCAGGCGGGCACCCGGGCCACGGCGAAGACGGACTGGCCGAACGGCGGCCGTACGACCCGCTCGGCGGCCTTGGTCACCGGCAGTACGAGGGTGTCGTACACCTTGACCATCGGCCCTTCCTTCGGCATCAGCCGGAACACGTTGGTGGCCATGTAGTAGCCGATCAGGCCCAGCGCGTTCGCGTAGTGCAGGGTCTCCACCTGCAGACCGGCCTCGTCCAGCGCGGCCCGCATGGTCTTCTTGGTGTAGCGGCGTACGTGGCCGGTGGCGATGTCCGCCGGGCCCATCGCGAACTCGAACGCCGGCACGATGAGCACGATCGCCCCGCCCGGGCGTACCAGCCCGCGCATGCTGCGCAGCGCGCCGACGTGGTCCTCGATGTGCTCCAGCACGTTGTACGAGACGGCGGCGCTGTAGTCGCCCTGCTCGTTGGTCGGCAGCAACATCTGCCGTACCTCGATCGAGGGCTCGTCCGAGAGCCGTTCCTTGAGGGCGATCAGCCGGTCCGGGTCCGCCTCGGTGGCGGTGAACCGATCCAGGAACGGCGCCCACTCGATGGCGTAGTCGCCCAGGCCGCTGCCGATCTCGATCGGGTTGTCGCCGAGGTACGGCAGGGCCAGCTCGACGAACCAGCGCCGGTGGTTGACGGCGGTGGCGAGGCCCTCGAGCACCTCTTCCTGAACCCGCTGATCTCCAGTTATTTCTGCCATGCGTCGATTCCTCACGCTCTGACTCGACCTGCACTGGACCGACAGAGTGAACCATCTACGACGACCGTAGGGAAATTGGGGCACTCATGCGAGCCGAACTCATGCATCGCACATCGGTTGTGACCAGTTCGGGGGTGTTTTGTTACATAGCACCCGAAGATTATCTTGATCACATTCGCCAGGCGTGTCGACTCGATAACAGTCGGGTGTCAACCCGGTGGAGGCCCCCGCCGACCGTCCCGCCGGGGCTGCCGTGGAACGCCTCAGGGCCACGCTCAGGGGGTGCGGATGCAGCAGCCCGCGCAGACCTTGGGCTGCGGCAGGGTGAAGGCCAGGCAGCACGTCTTGCGCTGCACGGTCAGCTCGCCCGACGGGCCGGGCACCAGGTCGACCAGGTCCGCCACGCCGAGGGCGTCGAGCAACGCGCCGATCGTCTCGGCGGACCCACCGGGCAGCGAGTCGGCGGCGCGCAGTACGCCGTGCGCGACCCCCGAGGCGACCGAGCCGAGCAGTGTACGGGCGCCGACCCGGACCTGTGCGTGCAGCGAGTCCAGCATCGGGGTCAGGTGTGCGTCGAGCAGGGACGCGCGCAACACGTCGAGGAGTTCGGCCTCGCCCAGCACGATCCGGACCTCGGGCAGCCCGGACAGGGCCAGTGGGTCCGACGGGAGCACCGCGATCGTGGTGGAGCGGCGGAGGCCGAGCTTGACCAGCGGCCGGTGCTCCTCCAGTTGCACCAGTACGTCCGAGGGGTGCAGCAGCGGCACCCGCCGGGCGGAGGCCCAGCCCAGCACCACCGGCAGCGCCAGCCAGTAGGTGTAGGCCTTCCAGGCAAGTGCGGCGGCGGCGTGCGGCTGGGCGCCCCAACGCTGCCGGGTGGCGTCGAGGAGCTCGGGCAGTCGGGTGCCGTCCACCAGTTCGGTGGCGGGGATCCAGCCCGTCTCGTCGGTGACCAGTAGGCCGGTGGCGAGGCCGGGCAGCTCGTCGGTGCCGAAGGTGGCCCGCAGCGTCGCGGTCACCGGGGCGAGAGGTGCGGCGGCCCGGTCACCGATCAGGACGGTCACGCTCGGTCGCCGATCCGCGGCGTTCCGGCGCGCCGGCAGTCGCCCGGTACGGTCGTCGTAACCGTACTGGTCTGCTTCGATGCCAGCAGTGCCACCAGGATCTACCCCCCACTTTGCGCCAACCGAACGTCACCCTAGCCTACTAAGGCAAGGCTAACCAGAGTCGGCGATCACGGGGTCCCTTCGACAATGTTTCCCCCGACACGTCGTCCAATTGACATGACCGGGGAGATCCGGCCGGGAAGGATCGACCAGGGTGGCCGGAATGTCAAGCCATTGTCGTTAACGCGCCAGTTCTGTCAGACTGGCCGGCTCGGCCAGCAAACTGAGATTCCCGGCCAGAGGAACCTGATGACCACCTCGCCTATCGAGCGGGCTGCCGACTCGTTCGCGGCCGAGCTTTCCCGTCGGCGGGTCGAGCGGGGAATGACGAAGAAGCAGCTCGCGGCCCGGATGGGGTTCGACCCCTCCTACGTCAGTCACGTGGAGGGTCGACGACACCGTCCGACGGAGGACTTCGCGCGCCGCGCCGAGGCCGTACTGGGCGCGGCCGGAGCGATCTGGCAGCGTTTCCAGGAGTACGACGAACTCCGGCAGGCCCGCTCCGCCATCGTCGCGCACCGCGATCCGCCCGTACCGGAGCAGTGGATGCCGCCCGGCACCGGGCTGATCGTGGAGCAGGAGACGGCCACCCTCGCCTACCACGACGACGCCTACCGCTGTGTGATCCGCCGGGCCCTCTACAACGCCGGCACCGAGCCGGTGACCCGTTACCTGGTCCGGGTGGCGGTCGACCGCTACCCCAACGATCCGGGGCGGTCCAACCGGCACCACCGGGAGAACCCGCTGACCTTCGCGGAACTGGACCTCCAGGCGTTCTGTGACGACCAGGGCACCCGCGAGCCGATGGAGTGGCGCAAGAAGCACGACCGGGACGCCTTCAAGGAGGTGTGGCTGCTCTTCGAGAACTCCGACGGACGATTCCCGCTCTATCCCGGGGAACGGGTCACCACCGAGTACTCGTACCGGGTGAACCAGGACAAGTGGGGCCAGTGGTTCCAGCGCGCGGTACGGCTGCCCACCCGCCGGCTCGCGCTCCGGCTCGACCTGCCGCTCGACCTGGACCCACAGGTCTGGGGGGTGGAGACGTCGCTGTCGGCGGAGGAGGGGCCGCTGCGTACCCCGCTGGTCCGGCACGACGAGGACGGCCGGGCCTTCTTCGAGTGGTCGACCGACGATCCGCCGCTGAACGCCCGGTACCGCCTGGAGTGGCGCTACCGCGCCGCGCCCATCGCGCCGGCCGCCCCACCGCCCGAGTCGGAGACCCGGGCCAGCGACCGGATGCGCGCCGCCGGCATCGTCCAACTCGGCGCGGACCTGCTCCGGCAGCCGGCCCGGCAGTTCGACCTGCCCCGGGACGAGGCCAACGCCCGCGACGTGGTGACCCGGCTACGGGCCGCGCTGGAACGACTCGACGAGCTGCACCCGTTCAGCAAGGGGGTCGGCCTCGCCGCGCCGCAGATCGGGCTGCCCTGGGCCGCCGCCGTGGTCCGGCCACCGGACCGGGACGCCGAGCCGGTCGTGCTGCTCAACCCCAGGGTCGTCGACGCGGCCCTGGAGACCGACGAACAGTACGAGGGCTGCCTCTCCCTGTTCGACCTGCGGGGACTGGTGGCCCGGCCGCTCCGGCTCGACATCGAACACGCCCGCTGGGACGGCGGACGCGTGATCACCTCGTTCGAACTCGCCATGGCCCGGCTGGTGGCCCACGAGGTCGATCACCTGGAGGGCCGGCTGTACGTCGACCGAATGGACCCGGACGTGCCGCTGGTCCCGATCGAGGAGTACCGGGACACCGGCAACCCCTGGCGCTACTGAGCGCGACCGCGGCCGATCCAGGGGTACGACCCTCGCCCTGCCGAGCGCGCCGTCCTCGCCCACCCGAACGGGAGCCGGGTCTCGTGCCCTGCGGGACAGGACACGAGACCCGGCTTGGGGGGAGTGGGGGTCTAGATTTCGCCGAACGCGTCGTACCGGATGTTCTCCGGCGGTACGTCGTCGGCGGCGAGCGTCCGCAGCGCGGAGCGGACCAGGGAGGCTGATCCGGAGACGTAACAGTCGTGCGTGGTCCACGGGCCGTACCTGGCGAAGACGTCGGCGATCTCGCCCCGTTCACCGGTGAAGCCGGGATCGGCGCTGCACGCCGGGATGATCGACAACCAGGGGTGCCCGGCGGCGAGTTGGTACAGCTCGGTCAGCCCGTACAGGTCGTCGCGGGACGTCGCGCCCACGAAGACGTGCATCCACCGGGTGCGGTTGTGGACCGCCAGTTCCTCGGCAAGTGCCTTGATCGGGGCGAGCCCGACGCCGCCGGCCACGCAGAGGACGTCCCGGGTGGATCCCGGGTTCAACGTCATGGAACCCATCGGCGCGGCCACCCGCAGCAGGTCGCCGACCCTGACCCGGCGGACCAGGGCACTGGAGACCCAGCCGGCGCCGACCGCCCGGACGTGGAACTCCAGGACGTTGTCCTCCCTCGGGGCGTTGGCGATCGAGTACGTCCGCCAGAGCCGGGGCTGGTAGCGCGGCGCCTCGACGCTGACGTACTGACCCGCCCGGTACGGCAGCGGATGCTGGAGGGGCCGGCAGGTCAGTACGGCGACGTCGGGACCCCGGCGCTCGTGGCTGAGCACCTCGGCGTGCCAGAACGGCGGGTTCGGATCGCCGGCCGCTCCGGCCTGCATCCGCTCCCCGATCGCCTGGTACGCGTCCCGCCACGCCTGGTCGTACTCGACGGTCCACTGCTCGCCGGCGGTCCGCCGCAACGCCTCCGTCAGCGCGTCGCCCATAGTGTCGTAGTGCTCGGCCCGTACGTGGTACTTGCGGTGGTCGCGACCGAGCGAGCGGAGATAGTCGTCGAAGTTCTCCGGATCGTCCATGGTCTGGACGGAGGTGACGATCGCCTCCAGCAGCCGGTCCCGCTGCCCGTCCATCTGGACCGGGAACAGCGTGCGCAGCGCGGGGTCGGTCAGGAACATCCGGGCGTAGAAGTATCCCGCGACCTTGTCCCGCTGCTCTTCGACCAGGGTCCAACTCTCCTTCAAGAGCTGCGCCAGGTTGTCCATTGACACCCTTCTCGGTCGGGGCTACTGCGTGAGTAAGAATGAATACCGAGAGTCGATGTTGGTCGCACAGATTGTGCGATTGGGCCCGAACATCGCCTGCCAGGGGTACTGCACCGGCGGCGACCCGGTGCGGGAGACCACGGCGGCCCGTCGGATCGGGCACAGTTGTCGGGTGACGGTTGATCTCGCCCGACCACTTGCCCGCCGGGTGCTGGGCATCGAGGTGCTGTTGGTCCTCGGGCTGTCCCTCGGCCAGTCCGCGGTCTACTCGGCGGTGACGATCATCGCCCGGTTGACCGCCGACCAGCCGCTGTCCCAGCAGACCGCCACGCTGAACGCCTCCCAGTCGACACGTCACTGGCTCGACCTCACCTACCAGCTCCTGGGCATCTTCTTCGCCCTCGTGCCGGTGCTGCTCGCCGTACACCTGCTCAACCGGGACCGGTCGCTCGACCGGGACGGGCTGCTGCGCCGGGACGGAGTGCTCGACCAGGGCCGGGGCGGTGCGCGGTGGGTACTCGGGCTGGACGGGCGGCGGCCCGGCCGGGATCTCGCCTGGGGGGCGGCCCTCGCCGCCTCGATCGGGCTACCCGGCCTCGGCCTGTTCTGGATCGCCGCACACCTGGGCGTCAACGCCACCGTGGTCCCGGCGAACCTGCCCGATCTCTGGTGGGCGGTGCCGGTGCTCGTCCTCTCCGCCGCGCAGAACGCCATCCTCGAAGAGGTCGTGGTGGTCGGCTACCTGATGACACGGCTGCGGGAGCTGAACTGGCGGATCGGCGCCGTGATCGCGACCAGTGCCCTGCTGCGCGGCTCGTACCACCTCTACCAGGGCTTCGGCGCGTTCCTCGGCAACGCGGTGATGGGGGTCGTCTTCGCGCTGTTCTTCCTGCGTACCAAGCGGGTGCTTCCGTTGGTGGTGGCGCACACCCTGCTGGACGTGGTCGCCTTCGTCGGTTACGCGCTGCTGCCGCCCAGCTGGTTCGACTGGTTGTAGGGCAGCGCTGGCGGACCGGCCGTACCCGCACCAGCGGCGGGCGGATCGGCGGAGCGCGGACCGGTGGCGGTGGTTCGGTAGTGCGCCGTGGCCCGGGCGGCGACCCGCTCGGTGGCGGCCGAACTCGCCAGCGCGGTGACCAGCGTCGTCGCCCCCGGCAGTCGCCGTACGGCCAGCCGTAGCGCCAGCCAGTTCACGCTCCGGGCGACGATCGGCGCACCGAGCCGCCAGCCGGCCTCCGCCAACCGCGGCGACGACCCGTCCGGCCCGCCGCGCAGTGCCGCAGCGGCCGCGTCCAGGGCAGCTCGGGCGCTTTCCCCGTCCGGATGGACCCGAGTCAGCACCAGCAGCTCGGCGGCCCGGTCCGGAGCGGTCGGATCATGACCGTGCGCGGCGGCCAGGTGCAGCACCAGGCCGGCCTGTGCCCAGGTGACGACCGCCAGCTCCGCGAACGGGGCGAGCAGCCCGGTCGCCATCGACAGGGCGCCGCCGGCGGCGGCGAGTCGGACGTACCGCTGGGTGGCCAGCCGGGCGAGACCGTCGGGGGTGGCGCTCGGATAGGCCGTCCGGACCCGCGCCGCCCAGGACAGGGCCGCCGGCCCCAACTCGCGTACGGCGGCCAGGGCGAGCAACTCCGGCGCGTACCCGGGGTGGTCGAGAACGTGCCGCACCGTCGAGCGCGGCGACCCTGACGAAGGGGTACGGCCGCCAGCCGCTCGATCCGGCAGCTCGGCGTCCACCCGAAGGACGTCAACCTCGTCGGGTACACGGGTGCCGTCGACCGCACCGGTCGGCTCGTCGACGACCTCGGTCTCGACCGCCTCGCGGGCGGTGGTGTGGACGGGGGGCGTGGAGTCGGCTGCCGGCGTACCCGATGATTCGCTTGTCGGGAAGTCGGCGTTGGCGGGTCCGGGCGAGGTTTCGGCCGGAGGGGTGGCAGGGCCGCCGACCGACTCTGCCGGCCCCGGCGTCGGATCGTCCGGTGAAGTCGTCGGCGCCGCCGACGGTGCCGGTGGCGGCGCCGCGACCCTGGTCGTTGCGGAGGTGGTCGTGGCCTTCCTCACAGCGGGCGCCTTGGCGGCGGTCTTCTTCGCGGCGGTGGTCTTCTCGGCGGTGGTGGCCTTCTTCGCGACCGCGGTCCTGGCTGCGGTGGCCTTCTTGGCGGTGGTCTTCTTCTCGGCGCCGGCCCTCTGGGCGGGCTTGGCCGCCTTCTTGGCGGCGGTCGTCTTCCGGGGAGCCGGTGCCGTTGCCTGGCTGGAAGGGGTCGGCTCGTCCTGGCCACTCGGAGTGGAGTCCTCAGCCTGCGAAGATTCCGGCGCTGGCGTGGTCGGCTGATCGCCCCGTTCGGCACCGGGCTCCGGCGAGTTCTCCCCGGTGAAGCCCGACCCGAGCGGGGGGAACACGGGCGGCCGAACGGTGGAACCGGTGGACGGCGGCGGCAGTTCGGGCTCGGTCGGCGGCTGGAAGAGCACCGCCGGCGGTGTCTGCCGGGTACGCGGCCGGGGCGGCTTGGGCGGCTCGCCCGTTGACTCCGGGTCCGGCTCCGGCGGGGACGTGAAGGCGGCCCTGGTCCGGCCGGAGCCACGCGTCGACTTCGGTTCCGGGCGGCGGCGTGGGGGTTCGGTGGACGGCTGCTCCTCCATATCACGCGAGCCTAGTCGTGTCCGTGGATCGGCACCGAACAGAAATCGGCCGAGGTTGCGGCCGGGATGATCAGGGCGGCGGGTGCCGTCGCGGGCCCGACGGGGAAGTCGTTTTGCCCCTCCGGGTGGCTGCCCTGTATCCTCGACCGACGTGGTCTGCTGACCACGCAGGGAGACTTCGCCTAGTCTGGTCTATGGCGCCGCACTGCTAATGCGGTTGGGGTCTTAAAGCCCCTCCCGGGTTCGAATCCCGGAGTCTCCGCGCTATGGCCGGTGTGTAGACTGGCCCGGCACCTGCGCCCGTAGCTCAACGGATAGAGCATCTGACTACGGATCAGAAGGTTAGGGGTTCGAATCCCTTCGGGCGCGCCTTCTTGAACAGGGAAGATAGCCGACCAGCTATCTTCCCTGAGGCCATGTGAGTCACGTCTGCGACCCACGCGCAAGGCTCCGTTTGGCCCCGCTGAGCTGGTCGATCGCGCCAGCGCGCAGCGGTTCGAAGAGGGTGCGTGCGAAGAGCCCGATTCCCTAGCTTTTGGTCGTAGTTAGATGCATGTCTATCTTGTTGGGGATAGATTTTGCAGCTTGACTATGGAATCAGGAACTATGAGCGCAATGTTCGATTCTGGGACCGGGTTGTAGAAGACCGATCAACCCGAGGGGCCGGGGACGCCTCTTTTCGTGCACGCGAATGGCCGCCCGGTTAGCCCGGACTGGCTGACCCGCCGGTTCGCGAAGCTGGTCAAGCAACTGGGCTGCCACCGGTGCGGTTGCATGACCTGCGGCACGCCGCTGCGGGACTGGCCTCGGCGGCTGGGGTGGACCTGAAGATGATCCAGCACGACATGGGGCACGCCAGCCCGGCGACCACAGCGGAAACCTACATCTACATATTCAAGAAGATGGCTAAGGAGGCGGTGCGCGCCAGCGCCGCGTTGCTGCTGTCCCACGCGAGGGTCCGTATGTCGCTGGAGGGCACCTCTCAGGCGTGACTCGGCTGGCTAGCAGCCTTCAGCGTCCCCCAATGGGCGCTCTGTCAGCTGAGGTTGAGAAGGGCGCTCTGGTCGACGACGATGGCGTGCGCGACGTCGGTGAGCTTTTTGTTGTTGCCTCGGGCGTAGGTGCGGATGCGGGTGAACGCCTCATCGACGCTGATTTGGTGGGCTTGGGCGACGGCACCTTTGGCTTGTTCGATCACGATCCGGCTGTTCAGGGCGCCCTGTAGTTGCTCGGTCAGGACTTCGCTGCGGTGGATGGCGCGTTCCTGCAGCAACGCGATCGCGGCGATGTCCGCGAGGGACTGCACGATTGGCACGTCCGCACCGTCGAAGTCACCGCCTTCAGTGTCGCCAAACACGTTCAACGCCCCGATGGTCTGGCTGCGTAGCCGCATCGGGAAGGCGTGTACGGATTGGAATCCGGTGGCGGTGGCGCGGGGGGCGAAGCGGGGCCACCGGGGGGCGGCTTCGCCGAGGTTCACGTTGATGACAGGCTGCCCGGTGCGGAACGCTTCCAGGCAGGGCCCCTCGCGGGTTTGCAGTTGGAACAGTTCGAGGAGTTTGACGTTCTCGTTGGAGCCTGCCATGAACTCGAGGCGGCCGTCCTTGTCGGCCAGGACCAGTCCGACGGCGGCGGCGCCGACCAGGTCGGCGGTCCGGTCGGTGAGCATGTGCAGGAACTCCAGCAGGTCGAACTCGTCGACCAGGGTGTCGGCGACCTCGACGAAGATCGTCGCGAGCCGTTCGGCGGAAACGGTGGTCATGCCTGCCTCCCGGCATCGATGCGTGGATACCACACGGTCATCGGTGGTCTCGGTCGAACTGCAACCTGCGGGCTACCACGTCATGGGCGACATCACCCAGGCCACGACTCTCGGCGTACGCGTAGGCCCGCATCCTTGCCATGGCCTCACTGAGTGTCCCTCCGATCTGCACCATGACCATGCCTTGGGCCTGGAACAGTTCCGCCCGGTAGCCGACCGCGTCGGCCACACCATCGTCGGTGTCGACGTCGCTGGTGGCTTCGTGCTGGTCGAGCAGGGCCTCCAGAGTGAGGTCGGCGAAGGTCATCGCGTCGCTGAGCTGGGCACCCGACAGTGCCCCGGGGTGTTCGCGGAAGACGTCCAGGACACCCAGACGGGCGGCGCCCATCTGGAGCGGGAACGCGAACACGGCTCGGACGCCGCTGTCGTGAGCGGCGGGACCGTACATCGGCCAGCGGGCGGCCGCGTCGTGGGCGAGGTCTGGGATCAGGACCGGGCGGCGGGAGTCGAAAGCATCGATGCAGGGACCTTCACCGAGGACGAACTGAAGTTCCTCGATCCGCTCGCTGTGTGGGTCGGAGGCCGCACATACCCCGCGTACACCGTTGTCGGTCAACACGCTGATCCCGGTCCCGGACGCCGACAACGTTCGGGCGGCGGTCTGACACACCCGCTGGAGGTAGTCGTTGGTGCTGTGGGACTGGCCCGGCTGCGCCGCGATGAGGTTCCTGATCGCGGTGACCCGGTCAGCCACCACGTACACCGGAGCAGAACAGCGGCTCGGTTCGGCGGCACAGCGTCGCCGTGGGAATACCGGAAATGGGAGCTGGCACGGCTACACCTCTGCGGCGGATGAAGTGACCGCCGGGGCTCGGGCAGTAGGACCGGATGGTCCGATCCTGCTGAAATCATACTCGCCCTGACGAATCTTGCAGATGCGTGCACCAGAAGCGTCGGCCGGCTTGCCGGTAATCACACCCCGGGGCATGATGCTTGATGCGGCTCCAGGTGGTGGGCCGTTGCCCCGGACCCGGCATGTCACACGCCACGCAAGGCGGGACCATGCCTCAGAACTCCGACGGCTTCTACCAGGAATCCGATCACGGTCTGACCGTCACCGCTCGCACTCTGCCCGGCGGCGATCGCCGTACCTACCTGTGCCTGGCCGGCGAGATCGACATTGCGTCATCTGCGGTCCTGTCCAAGACCGTCGACTGGCTGACCGCGTTGGCGCCGGTCAGCGTGCTGGTGGACCTCGCCGAGCTCACCTTCGCCTGCTCGACGCTACCCAACTTCGTCGTACGAGTCCGCCAAGCGGTGCCGGACGACGCCGAGCTCATTCTGTGGCGGGCCAGGCCGGCGACCGAATGGATGTTACGGGTCACCGACATGGCAACCATCGCCACTATCCGCGACGAGCCCCACTGATGCCCCACCACGCTCGTCTTGAGTCCATGCCTGCCAAGTACGGAATGAACCCATCCTTTGATATGCGTCGGTGCTCACCGAGCATGCGCGAGCGTCGGTCCGCGGAAGTGATGCCCGCAGTTGATCTTTACCTGACTCTTGGCGGACATCATTAGCTTGATCAGCCCTTTGCTCGCTGTCAGCAGCTCGGCCACGTCGTCGTTCGGCTCGGCGTCGTCGAGCACGCATCTGGCCTACGGCGACGAGAGCGCCTACTGGCAGGTGTTGCGACGGGAGTGGTAGGTGCGTCGTTCTGATATGGACAACAACTGGTGACGCTACTGCCCACTGTTGCGCCACGAGTGAATGACCGGGAGGAAGAATCATGACAACCGTCGGTTCGGTCATCGACCGGCCTGCCAGCGCGGCGCGCGGTAGCGACTACGGGCAGCTTCTGAAACGCGTCAAGGACGCTGGCCTATTGGACAGGAGGGCGGGCTACTACACGTTCAAGATCATGACGACCGTGCTGGCGTTCGCCGGCGCGTGGGTGGCGTTCGTGGTGATCGGTCCGTCCTGGTGGCAACTGGGTACGGCCGCGTTGTTGGCGGTGCTGTACACCCAGGTCGCCTTCATCGGCCACGACGCTGGCCACAAGCAGATCTTCCGGACCCGGCGCGCGAACTACCTGCTCGGCGTGGCAGTGGGCAACCTGGGCGTCGGGCTGAGCTACGGGTGGTGGATCGACAAGCACAACCGACACCATGCCCACCCCAACGAAGTCGGCAGCGATCCCGACATCGAACCAGGTGTGCTGGTCTTCACCGGGTGGCACGCCCCACTCCGCAGCAGGGCGCTCCGGCTCTGGCGGCGGCTACAGGCGTACATGTTCTTCCCGCTGCTGTTGCTCGAAGGACTGAACCTGCACGTCGCCAGCGTGCGGGCACTCGCTGGACCGACGGTCAGATCCCGCGCCTACCGGGCGTTGGAGATCACCCTGTTCGCCGTGCACACCGTGGGCTACCTGACCATGGTGTTCCTGGTGCTCCCACCCTGGCAGGCGATCGCGTTCATCGCAGTCCACCAGGCCCTGTTCGGCCTCTACATGGGCTGCTCGTTCGCACCCAACCACAAGGGCATGCCCGTGCTGACCGCCGACGACGACCTGGACTACCTACGTCGACAGGTGCTCACCTCCCGCAACATCCGAGGCGGCCGGCTGGTGGACTTCCTCCTCGGCGGGCTGAACTACCAGATCGAACACCACCTGTTCCCGAACATGCCGCGGCCCAACCTGCGCCGCTCGCAGCAACTGATCCGACGGTTCTGCGCCGAGCACGACGTCAGCTACACCGAGACCGGCCCGTTCGCCTCGTACCGGCAGGTCCTGCGCCACCTACACCAGGTCGGACGCCCAGACGCCGACCCCACACCCCTCACACAGGACGGCTGACCATGCTTACCGCCACGCCACAGGCCACCATGATCCCGTCGTCACCGCCTCGCAACCTCGACTGGTACTCGCCCCTGTCCGAGCCAGCCGGGCCGTCCTGGACGGTGGATGATGGCCCCGCTCCTGGGACCCGGTGGCCGAACTCCCCGGACTCCTCCTAATCCGGTCCAGCCGCTACGGACGGATCCGGAACGTGATACTCAACAACAGCGCCTGGGACAGCGCTTCCGCCGACTCGCAGTCGGCACGCACGTGGTCCGGGTGGCTGGTTCGACTTGCCCGCGACGGGGTGTCGCGCGGCGAGCGGCGCCGGCCGTGTCTTCTGGCGCTCATCTGTCAGCCGCACCGCCGCCGACCGGTGCCCCCGGATCGGGCTTGACGGAGGTCGCGACCGGTGGTGGGTCATCCTGGTCAACGGGGGTCTCGCCTTGTGCGGTCTGCTCGGCCTCGGCCTGCTCGTCGTCGGCGGGTCGGGTGCCGGGCGGTTCGCGGTCGGGGGTGGGCTCGCCCTGCGGATGTGCGCTCAGGTAGCGCACGGCGGTGTTGGCCACAGCCAACACCGGTACGGCCACGAGCGCGCCGACGATGCCGGCGACGACGAGGCCGGTGGCGATCGCGAGGATGACGGCGAGTGGATGCAGGGCCACGGCGCGGCCCATGATGAGCGGCTGCAGCACGTGGCCTTCCAGTTGTTGCACGCCGATGACGACGGCAAGGACGATGAGCGCGGTGACCGGGCCCTGGGTAACCAGCGCGACCAGGATGGCGACCGTGCCGGACAGGGTGGCGCCAATGACCGGGATGAAGGCGCCCAGGAACACCAGCGCGGCCAGCGGCAGCGCGAGGGGGACACGCAGCACGGCAAGCCCGATGCCAATGCCAACGGCGTCGACGATCGCCACCAGCACCGTGGCGCGGACGTACGAGCCCAGGGTGTGCCAGGAGTAGTGACCGGCGCGGGCCACCGGGACGCGGGCCGGGCGCGGCAGCAGGCGGCAGAGGAACCGCCAGATCTGTGCCCCGTCGCGCAGAAAGAAGAACAGGGTGAACAGCACGAGGAAGAACCCGGCGACGACCTCGCCGACCGTCGTGGCCGTGCTCAACGCGCCGGACGTGATCTCGCCCTGGTTCTCGGATACCTGCTGCTGCAGCCGTTCGAACCCCTGGGTGAGTTGCGCCTGCGACAGGTGCAAAGGACCGCGTGTGAGCCATGTCTGTACTTCGTTCACGCCGTCGCGGACCTGGGCCGACAGGTCGTCGAACTGCGAGATGACCGTCCCGACGATCAGCCCGAGGCCGCCGAACACGGCCGCCAGCCCACTGATGAGCACCGCGCCGGCCGCCAGGGAGCGGTTGACTCCCCGGTTGCGCAGCCCTCGGACGGCCGGCTCGAACAGGGCGGCGAGCAGCAGCGCCACCACCACCGGGATGACCACGATGCGCAGGATCGCAATCACTCTGATCAGCAGATAGGCGGCGGCAATAAACAAGATCAGCCGCCACGCCCACGCCCCGGCAATCCGCACGCCACGGGGGATACCATCGTCCACGGTCGGTGCCGGCTCGGCGACCGCCCGCCCGGTGGTAGCGCCTAACGTGCTGTCGATCTGGAAGGGCGGCAGCGAGCCGCCTTGCCGGGCAGTCGTCAACCGGGTACGCGCCCGCTCACGAACCGAACCGAACCACCTCATGGCAGCCCCCTTCCGACCCTCCCGTGAGCAGTACCCAAAACATGGCTGATCGTCACGTCACGGCTCGACCGTCTCAGGCGAGCGCAGCACTTCCCGAAGCGGACGGACGGGTGGCGACCGCAACCACGTGCGACATGGGCGACCGGTGTCACGAAAGGCGGCGAGGTCGCAGAGATGGCCCGGGATCGGCCGCGACTGCTTGGCTGCGGTGTCGGTCAACGGCGGGTGGGCCTGGCTCGCCACCGGCGCCCGCATCGACGTGCCGAGGCCCGCCGCTGCCCGCCCCTCGCCCCAGGCGCTGAAAGACATTCCGATCACAGCTCCAGCGCAGGCTCATCGGCCACACCGTGTGCCATCGCGAAGTAGGTCCAGCTCGGAGAGGCCGAGCCGGCGGAACCGGTCGAGGATCACGCTGACGGCGACGGCGGTGTCGAGCATGTGGTCGTAGTAGGAAAACGTGTTGGACGGCGATGGCGTCCAGCCGGGCGTTACGCGGCGTCTGCCACACCTCGGCCCGCAGACCCGCCGCCGTCTGTCGTTCCCTCGAAGCGTCTGGCGGGCAGTGGCGGGGGGAAGGTTGGGCACGGTGAGGCGCCGGCTTGCGCCCTGACCCTCCGGAGGTGCGGCCGAAGGCGCACACCGGCGGTGTGCGCGGTGTGGGCAGGTCTTCGGACTCGGAGGCGTGTCCATGTACTTGGCGGCGATCGTCGGGCTGAGCGCTATGGTCCGTTGGCGCTGGTTCATCCGGGTTACTTAGGCTCTGTCGAGCTAGGTGGGTTTGCGTCCCTAGGTGCAGGGTATCCATATGCATCGACGTAGCCGTCTACGTGAGCTACATGTGGCTGTTCGCCGCCCAGACTCCTGCGGCGCGCCTGGTACATCGCCACGCCGCAGATCATGCGGTGTGGTCCATGCACGACGCCTATAGGAGTTGCACATGTCCAGTGTCACCGCCGATACCGACCGCCGTGACGCCGTACTCGACGGGCAGCCTCGCCGCCGCTCCGCCGAGACCAAGGCCGCGTTCAAGACGACGGAGTTTGTCGCCTACCTCGTCGCCTTCGTTGGCGTGCTCATCGCCTCCATCATGGTTGATGGCAACGGCAACGGGGACAACGGCGCTGCCGGTGACTACTTCCGTGCCGACCGTGCTTGGTTGTACATCGTGCTGCTGACCATCGGATACATGGTCAGCAGAGGGCTCGCGAAGGCCGGCAGCCGCGATTCTTCTAACGTCTGACCTCTACTCGCCAGATCTCGGCGTGATGTGTTTGTCGGGAGACACCGGGGCACCCACCCGAGCGGCGACGCGTCCATGCGTCGCCGCTCGGGCGTTTCCCTGAACGTATCCGCTGCGCCAGCCGAGCGACCGGCCTTGGCGGGTCGGCCGGTCGACATGACGGCTTCCGCCAGGACCAGTCGCCGAAGCTCTGCGGGACTCACGACCTGCGCTGGCCGACCAGTGCGACTCGTCGCCAGACGCAACGACGGCTCCATCGGCGTTGTGCACTGGATAGCCCTGACGACCGGCGAGCACATCGGGACGGACCTCGAGGCAAACCATCCTGATGCGCTCGGCACGTGCGGACGCTTTTGCCCGTTGTGTCCTACCCTTGCAGGGCACCCTGTGCACCACTCCGGCCCAGATGCGGGCGAGGAGAGTTCGCCCCCCGTCAACAGGGGTGAAAGAGGAACCGGCTTGCCGCGCGGAATTGGCTGCCAGCTCCTGCCCGGCGCGGGAGCGGTCTGGGCATCGGGCCGGGCAACTGAACCGGATTCACTACCAGAACACGCACCGGCCAAGCCTGAACCCGCATGACCGCCGACGCCCGTCAACGCCGAGCCAGCAGTCCGCACTGGACACCATGTCCCAATGAACTCTCTTCGTACACGGAGGCCCCCCATCACCCCTGTCAGCGCTGAGCGCCTTCGCCACAGCCCGCCCGGACGACTGACCGCGGCGGAACGCCGGGCGGCACTCGCGGCACCTGCGCCAGTCGGAGGATTCCTCAGCCGCTGGGTACAGGTAGCCGGCCGGCGGATGCATGTCCGGCAACGGATCACTGCGGACGCCGCCACGCCATGTGTGCTCCTACACGGTCTCGCGGTCTCGCATCGTTACCTGATGCCCACCGCGCTGCGCCTCGGTGGCCGCGCTGTCTACGTTCCCGACCTTCCCGGCTTCGGACTGTCCGACAAACCGCCCGCCGTCCTCGACGTCGGCCAACACGCCGAGGCGATCGCCGCACTCACGGACACCCTCGGCATCGCATCCGCCGCGATACTCGGCAACTCGTTCGGCTGTCAGGTGGCCGTCGAACTCGTGGCGCGCCGCCCGGACCTCGTCGCGGCACTCATCCTCGTCAGTCCTACCACCGATCCGGCAGCAGCCACGATGACCGGACAACTACGCCGGCTGCTGCGCGACCTTCCGCGCGAGGACTGGCGGCAGATGCCGATTCTCGCCAGGGATCTGCGCGACGCGGGACCACGCCGCATCATCGCCACCCTGCGACACGCTGTCGAAGACCACATCGACGCCAAACTCCCCGCGATCAGCGTGCCGACCCTGCTGGTACGTGGCGACCGCGACCCGATCGCACCAGCGCGCTGGGTGGACCACGCCGTCGCTCTCACACCGAATGGCCACACCCTTACCATCGCCGCCGCCCACAACGTCGTCACCACAGCGGGGCCGCAACTTGCCGCAGCCGTCGACACCTTCCTGCACTCCACCGCAGATCTCGGCGGACATCGGGAGTAACGGGCGTCGGCGGAGAGGTCGAGCACCGGCGACTCGCCGACTACGACCGGTTGTTCGGCTTGGATGAGGTGGCGCTGTGATGGCGACCAAGACCAACCGCAACATCGGCTCGAAGGTCGCCTCCCACCCGCGCTCGCGCCTGCCGGGCCACGGCTTACCAGATCACTGAGATCACCAGGATGAAAATCGCGGTGAGCACTAGTGATACCAGTAGGGAGCCAATGCACCCCAGGCGGTTGAAAAGAACACGAACACAGCTGCTCCTACCTCCGACTCGATCTGCGCTTCGGAACGCGATACCCGCCGTCCGCGGCCTGACGGGGGTCGCGAGCGGGCGCGCAGGGGCGGATTCGCCACCCTGGCTGAGGCAGAGCGGGCCTGCTGGGAGCTGGCTCAGTTGCCGGGGCCGGAGGCTTTGGCGCGGACGTGGACGGTGCGGCGCTGGCAGCGCTACTGGTTGTCCGGGCTGGAGGGTCAATCCCACCCGTCCTGGTGGCCGCTGGCCGGTCTGGCTCCACCGCCCGAGGAGTGCAGCCTGCTGCACCTGGACTGACTCGTTGGCTGGATCGTGCACCGGGGCAGCGACTCATAGGTTTGAGGCATCCAAGCAGCCCGACCCACAAGGAGCACGCCGTGAATGACATGTACCGAATCTCCGAGGCGCCGCAGACCGCGAGTACGGCGACGGACCGGGTCGGCGCCGTACGCCCGCTGCTGTGGCTGTTCGCGGTGCTGGGCGCCGCCGCCAACGTGGTGTCCTCCGCCGCCGGCGTCAACATGTTCATCGGCGCCGGGTTCGGGCTGGTCACCCTGGCCTGCGCCGCCGCGCTGATCGTGGACCACTACCGGCATCGGAGTCGATGAGACCTGCCGACCGAGCAGCACCACTCCCGCGCACGCGTTCACCCAGGACTAAACCGGCGGTACGGCGCCGATACAGCGGATTCAGCGCTGTATCGGCGCCGTTTTGCTGTCCAACACCGCGCGATTCTCGTACTCCGAAAATGGCGCCGCCCTGGATGTGCTGGCGGTGGTCCAGCGGTACCCCTGGCTATACCCCCGTTCGGGTGTCCACGGTAGAGACCCGACGGGCGGCGACTGATGAACTTTCTCCACGAAAGCAAACGCGCTTCCTGGAGGACATCATGGTTGTAATCGATAATCGGGCGGTTACCGACAGCGGGTCCTGTGATACCGGGATTCCTGGTTTTATCCGCCGCCGTCCCCTGCTCAGCTTCTTCGCGATGGCCAATTTGTTGAGCTGGATCGCCTGGCTTCCGTACATCCTTTCCAGCACCGGCCTCGGCCTCCTCGATTTCCGGTTCCCGTCGGTTCTCGGCACCACCCAGTTCGCCGGCGTCCTGCCCGGCGCCTACCTGGGCCCGATCACGGCGGCGTTCGTGGTGACCGCGGTCACCGACGGCCGGGCCGGGCTTCGTCGCTGGGTCGGCCGGATGTTGAGGTGGCGGATCGGCTGGCGCTGGTACCTGCTGGTCCTCACCGGCGTTCCCGGTGCGCTCATCCTCGTCTCCATCGCGTGGTCCGGCGGAGCCATCGAGATGCCTCCCGTCACGGCGCTCGTGGCCTACCTGCCGCTCCTGCTCATCCAGATGGTCACCACCGGCATCGCGGAAGAGCCCGGCTGGCGTGACTTCGCCACCCCGCGCCTGCAACGGCGGTACGGCGCGCTCGTCGGCTCGATGATCCTCGGACCGCTGTGGGGAGCCTGGCACCTGCCGCTGTTCCTCAGCGAGTGGGGCGGCTGGCCGGACGTGACCTGGCTGATGGTCGCCGAGTTCGTCGCCGGGGCCTGCGCCCTCAGCGTCGTCCTGACCTGGGCGTTCAACCGGAGCGGCGAGAGCCTGCCGCTGGTCATGCTGCTGCACGTCAGCGTCAACACCTTCCTCTCGGTCGGCTGGTCGGCGATGTTCCCGTCGATCGCCACCGCTCAGAACGCGTCGCACGTTATCTTGCTCACCTCCTCGGCGGCGGCGCTGGTAGTCCTCGTCGCGACTCGTGGCCGGCTCGGCTACCAACCGGTCATCGAGCCCAAGACGCCGGTCACCGGGCCCCGTCCGCCGGCCACCGGGCCCCGTCCGCCGGCCGCCGGGCCCGAGACGGTGGAAGCCGAGCCTGAGACGTTGTTCTTCAGCAGGAATGGGCTGGGTGAGGTGTAGGCGAAGGCGTACCAGATGTCCTATGGTCTCCGGGCCATAGGGCATCTCCGATTCACCCGAGGATTTCCGAAGACTGGAGATACGGATGCCGAGTCCCGGCGCGTACGACATTCACGACGTCCCGCCCTCCGCTAAGCCTCCGGGTTGGCAACGGGCGGCTACTGCCCGCGCCCGCGCCACTCTGGACGCGCTCGAACACCTCGTTGGCGGACTGGGCACCGGAATTCTGGCCGCGACGGCGCTGCTCTTCCTGGTCTTTGCCGCACTTACCTGTCTCATCGGTGTCGGCCTACTCCTCATGCCGATCGCACTGCGAGTGCTGCGCGTCGTCGCCGATCGAGAACGCGCCCGGCTCTCCCGTTGGGGCCCGGAAATCGTCGGCGCGGAGCCGGTACCGGCCCGGCTGGGCGACGCCCTGCGGGATCCCGCGGTCCGCAGGGAGGTGCTGTGGCTGGCGTGCCATGGGACGCTCGGCTTCTTCCTCGGCGCGGCCGGGGTGACCCTGCCCCTCTACGTGGTGACCAACGGCAGCAACCCGTTGTGGTGGTACCTCCTGCCACCGGGCGAAGCCTCCGATACGTTGCAGCTCATCTCGGTGAACGACCTACAGACCGCGCTCCTGGTAAGCCTGACGGGCCTGGGCTGGCTCATCGTTCTGGTGACCGTCACTCCACACATGGCCTGGTTGCAGGCGTGGCCCGGTCGCCGCCTGCTGTCGCCGGACGCCGGCACCGACCTCAACATGCGGGTCGCGCAACTGACCGCGACCCGGGCCGCCGCGCTGGACGCGCACGCCGCCGAACTGCGGCGAATCGAGCGGTCGCTGCACGACGGCACCCAGAACCGGCTGGTCGCCGTGAACGTCCTGCTCGGCGCGGCACGTCGGGCACTGGGGCGTAACCCGGCCGACGCCGAGGCGATCATCGACCGCGCCCAGGACGCCGCCGAACAGGCGCTCGCCGAACTGCGCGCCGTCGTACGCAGCATCCTGCCGCCGGTGCTGATCGATCGCAGCCTCGCCGACGCGCTCAGCGCCCTCGTCGCGGACTGCCCGGTGAACTGCAATATCGACGCGGACGCGTCGGAACGGTGCGCCGCGTCCGTCGAGGCGACGGCCTACTTCGTGGTGGCCGAGGCGCTCACCAACGTGGCCCGGCACAGCGGGGCTGGGCGCGCCACCGTTAAGCTTCGCCGACGTGAGGATCGATTGACCATCGAGATCACCGATGACGGCCACGGTGGGGCGGACGTGGACGGCGGCTCGGGACTCGTCGGTATCCGTCGCCGCGTCGAAGCACACGACGGAACATTCGCGCTGGTCAGCCCGGTCGGCGGACCTACTACCCTTACGGTGAGCCTGCCATGCGGATCGTGATCGCCGAGGACGACCCGCTGCTGCGCGAGGGTCTGGCGCTGCTGCTGCGGGCCGAGTCCCTCGACGTGGTGGCCACCACCGGCAACCCGGACGAGTTCCTGGTCGCCATTGACGTACACAAACCCGATGTGGCCATCGTTGACGTCCGGATGCCACCGACGCACACCGACGAGGGGATCGTCGCGGCCGTCGAGGCGCGACGCCGGCAGCCCGGGCTGGCCGTACTGGTGCTATCGGCCTACGTCGAGCAGGCGTTCGCCACCGAACTGCTCGCCCAGGGCAGCTCTCGGCTCGGCTACATGCTCAAGGAGCGGGTCGGGCGGGTGCAGGAGTTCCTGGACGCGCTGCACCGGGTGGTGGGCGGGGGCACCGCGATCGACCCCGACATCGTCGCCCAGCTGCTGGCCCGGACCCTGCCAGCCACGCCGTTGGAGCGCCTGACTCCACGGGAACGCGACGTACTGGCGCTGATGGCCGAAGGGCTCGGGAACGGCGCCATCGCCGAGCGGCTCGTCGTCACCGACGGCGCCGTACACAAGAACATCCGGAGCATCTTCGCCAAGCTCGACCTGGCGCCCACCGACCGCGCCGACCGCCGGGTCACCGCCGTGCTGCGCTACCTCGAAGACGCGCACCGTCGCCACTGACGGTTGGCTGGTCGCGTCCGCGACCATCATCGCCGTCACCAGCTGGATCATTGGCCTGGGGCGGGGCCAGGCGAATGATCATCCATGATGCCTCAGGGGGAGATGCCGCTGACTGCCCTGATCACCGCCCGATGATGCTGAGCCCAACCGCCGTGCATTCCGGCGGCAGGGCGGACGATGAGCAGGTTCTCCCGAACGCTGCTCCTGCGTCGCCGCCGGTCGACTCCTGTCCAACCCGTCTACCAGGGGCTGGTCTCGTCAATGCGCGCCCGTCGGGGCGGAGTTCACCGAAGTGCGGCTTGACCTTGACCTTAGGGTCAGGGTCGATGCTGGTGGCGTGACGAACTCGAACGCGATTTCCTCGGTCTGGACTGGCATGTTGCCGGTGGAAGACACCGCGCTGGCCGTGACAGACACTGGCGGGACAGGTATCCCCGTGGTGTACCTGAACGGTTCCTACGCCAGCCAGCGGCACTGGCGGCCCGTCATCAAGGACCTGGGGTCGGGGTGGCGACACATCACCTACGACGAGCGGGCTCGCGGCAGGTCGAAGAAGTCGGCGGACTACTCCTTCGAGGCGTGCGTCCGCGACCTCGACGCCGTCCTGAAAGCCAGGGAGGTGGAGAAGCCGCTCTTGGTGGGCTGGTCCTACGGCGCGTTGCTCGGGGTGGTGTGGGCCGCTCGGAATCCGGGTCGTGTCGCGGGCGTGGTCGGAGTCGACGGCCCTTTCCCGTTCGGCTGGACCGACGATGCCGGCCATGAATACATTCGTCGGGGATTCCGTAAGGCCCGGTGGTTGTTGCCGATGGTGCGCCTCGTCGGCAACGCCGCGCGGATGAGTGCCGAACAGCATGCCGACATCAACATCGAGGCCCACATAATCCACGCCGCCCTCGAACCGGTCCTGGACAGCCTGACCGTCCCGGTCCGGTACGTGGTCGCCTCCGGGGAGGCACTGGGGAGCAAGGAGGATTGGCAGGAAAAGATGCGTACTACCCTTGACCCGGTGCTCGCCCGCAACCCGAACCTCGCGATAAGTGCGAAGGTCGCCAGCAACCACGGCACGATCGTGCGCAAGGACTTCCGCGCCATCGCCGGGGCCACCCGCGAGCTCGCCGCCCTCACCCGCGAAAGTCGCTGACGAGCATGGCCAGCGGCGTCACGATCGGCCAGGCGGCGGGCTTCGTCGGCGTCACGATCAAGACCATTCGCCACTACCACCGGCTCGGTCTGGTCGACGAACCGCGCCGCGACGGTTCTGGTTACCGCCGCTACTCCTCGTCCGACCTGCTGCGGCTCGTCCAGGTCCGGACGCTGTCCGAGTCCGGCGTACCGCTGTCCGAGATCGGCGCCCTGCTCAGCGCCGATCCGCAGCGGTTCGCCGCCAACCTGGCCGAGGTCAAACGGCGGCTGACCGAGCGGATCGAGGGACTGGCCGCGCGCCGCGACTCGCTGGACCGGCTGGCCAACAGTGACCAGGCCCTGTTGCCCGACCGGGCCTGCGCGTTGTTGGACCGGGCCGCCGAACTCGGCTTCACCCCGGACGAGGTGGCCGCCAACCGCGAGGGCATGGTGCTGGCCAGGGCCCTGGTTCCCGACGGCTTCGACGACTTTCTCACCGGGGGCGAGCACGCCCTCGACGACACCCGGTTCGTCGCCTTGAACAAGCAATGCTGGGCCGCCAAGGACTGGGAACCCGACGATCCCCGTATCGAGGAACTCGCGACCGCCGTGGCCGACCGCTTCCTCGCCAACCCCGCGTTGCTCGCGATCCCGAATGGCCTCCAGGCCCGCACTGACGCCGTTCGATACGGTTTGCTCAACCACCATGGTGAAGACCATGCACCCGCCATGGCCCGACTGACCACGCTGGTCGAGACGAAACTGCGCTGCGCCGGCGTAGACATCCCACACCAATAACCGCAGCCCCGGAGTCTCCGCAGCCGAATCCGAACGGCGGCTCACGGCCGTAGGCTCCGAACTGACGAGGGCCGAGGACGGCTCCGGCAGCCTGTCCTCGACCCTCGTGGGTAACGCGCCTGATCTTGCTGCCCTGTGCCTGACGTCAGCGGCGGGCGTCGTCGTGGCCTACTTGCAGAGGGCGGTATCCAGGGCGGCCTCGATGTGCTGAGCGGCGGCAAGTGACGTGGGGAGCCCGGTGACGGCGATGGCGGCGGCCCGCCCGTCGCTGGTCGCGGCGTTGCTGGTGATGTAGCCAGGCGAGCTGCCGCCGTGCGTCCAGGCGAAGCCTCCGCAGCTCAGCTTGAAGGTGGCGAGGCCGAGTCCGTAGCGGGACTCTCCGGTGAGGTCGAATTCGGGCGCCTCGACGGTCGTCTGCATCTGCTGGAGCTGCTCCGGCTCGAGCAGCTCGCCGTCGAGCAGTGCGGCGAGGAAGCGGTTGAGGTCGCTGGGAGTGCCGACAAGCTGTCCGGCCGCCCACGCCATGGACGGGTCGTTCTCGGTGACGTTGACCCAGGAACCGTCGGCGGCCGGCCAGTAGCCCTGGGGGTGGCGTTCCTGGATCGTCTGGTCGCCCAGCGCCGGCCAGTACGTGTGGCGCAGGCCGATCCGGTCGATGATCCGCTTGGTGATCTCCTCGCCGATCGGGCGGCCAGTGACCTTCTGCACGATGAGGCCGGCCAGTATGTAGTTGGTGTTGCTGTAGCTCCAGCTGGTGCCGGGGGCGAAGAGGGCCTTCTTCGCCAGTCCGACGTCGAGCAGCTGCCGCGGCTCGAAATAGGTGTGCTGCACCTTGAAGTAGTCCTGTGCCAGCACGTCGTCGTAGTCGGCCAGGCCGCTGGTGTGTTGCAGGATCTGCCGGACGGTGATGTCTCGGCCGTCGATGCCGTCGCCGCGGACCAGATTCGGCAGATAGGTCTCGACCGGCGCATCGAGGTCGATCTTGCCTTCGCCGACCAGTTGCAGCACCACTGTGGCGGTGTACATCTTGGTGTTGCTGGCGATTCGCACCTGTCCGTCAACGGGCACCTTCGCCCCCGTTTTCAGGTTGCCCACCCCGGCCGTGTAGTTGCGCATCCGCCCGTCGGGGCCGCGGACCGACGCCAACGCGCCGGGGAAGTTGTCGTCCCGGACCAGTCCGTCCAGGCTCTGTTGGACCACGTTGTCCCGGCGCGGGGTGCTGGCCTCGGAGGCGCTGGCTTGAACCGCGGTCAGCCCGGTGGCCAGGGCAAGGGCGGTCAGCGTGGCGGCGGCCCGACGACGGTTGAACAGCAGATGGGACATGGCGACACCTTCGATTTGTTGGGATCGTTTTCGACGTGTTCAGCATGTCGGGGCGGCGACGGCCTATCGATCCACTGCACTGGAAACCGTTGGTATAGCCAGCACTACGAACGCTCACGAACCGCAGTCGAATGCGGACAGCCGCGATCAACGAGTGATCAAGGCCGGATCCGAGGGTCAGGCTCGGCGTTGGGCGTCTTCGAGGTGGCGCAGGACGGCGGTGACCCGCCGGTCCGCCCGGTCGGTGGGCGGGAGGTCGAGCTTGGCGAAGATGCTCCGGATGTGCTTGTGTACGGCGCCGTCGGTGACGAAGAGCCGTTCGGCGATCGCCGCGTTGCCCAGCCCTTCGGCCATCAGTGCCAGCACGTCGCGTTCCCGGGGACTCAGGCGTTCCAGCGCTGTGTTCGGCCGCGTCCGGGCGAACAGTTGGGCGACGACGTCGGGATCGATTGCCGTACCCCCGTTGGCCACCCGGTGCAGGGCCTCCAGGAACTCCTGGACCCGTCCGACCCGTTCCTTGAGCAGATAGCCCAGGTGGGAGCTGCCCTGGGCGAGCAGTTCGGTGGCGAACGCCTGCTCGACGTACGCCGAAAGCACGAGTACGGCCAGCCCAGGCTGGCGCCGCCTGGCCTCGACGGCCGCCACGATGCCCTCGTCGGTGTTCGTCGGCGGCATCCGCACGTCCACGATGGCGACATCGGGCTCGTGTGCGTCGATGGCGGCCAGGAACTCGTCAGCGTCGCCGGCGGTGGCCACCACGTCGAGGGCCTCCGCGCGTAGCAGCAGCGCGAGGCCCTCGCGCAGGATGAAGTCGTCCTCGGCGATCACAATCCGCATGGCAGGCTCACGGTGACAGTGGTGGACCCGCCCGCAGGACTGGCCAACTCGAATGTTCCGTCGTGCGCGTCGACCCGACGGCGGATCCCTGCGAGGCCCGACCCGCTAGCGGGTGATGAGACGTCGTGGCTGTCGTAGTCAGCGGGACTCAGCATCCGCACCTCCTTCGACCGAAGGTCGCAGTTCCAACGCATCGGAAAGCTCCTATGGTTTGGAGACGATAGGACACCAGCCGGGCCCGGTGGATGCCGGGGGTGTGGTGGTGCCTGCGCTACCCCCGACCGGCAGCGGCCTTCATTGAGGCGGATCTCTGATCTTCCTACCGTCAGGGAGTCCCGAATGAGACTCTCTCCGGAAGGCACCCACCATGTCAGTGACCTCGGCCGACGACGCCGTCAGTGTCGAACGTGTCAGCAAGACGTACGGCGGTGAGCAGCCTGTCGTGGCGCTGGCCGACGTCGACGCCCGGTTTCTCCGGGGGACGATGACGGCGGTGATGGGACCGTCCGGCTCCGGCAAGAGCACGCTGCTGCACTGCGCGGCGGGCCTGGACCGGCCCACGTCGGGCGTGATCCGGATCGGCGGTACCGACCTGTCGTCCATGTCCGAGAAGCAGTTGACCAAGCTGCGTCGCAGCCGGATCGGCTTCGTGTTCCAGGCGTTCAACCTGGTGGGCGCGCTGACCGTGGAGCAGAACATCCTGCTGCCGTCGCGACTCTCGCGCAGCCGCCCGGATCGGGCCTGGCTCACCGAGGTGGTCGAACGGGTGGACCTGGGCAACCGGCTGCGGCACCGGCCGTCGGAGCTCTCCGGTGGCCAGCAGCAGCGGGTGGCCATCGCCCGCGCGCTCGTCACCCGGCCCGAGGTGATCTTCTGTGACGAACCGACCGGCGCGCTCGACACGCAGACTGCGGCGGAGGTCCTGGGGTTGCTGCGATCGGTGGTCGACGAGGCCGGGCAGACCGTCATCATGGTGACCCACGACCCGGTCGCCGCGTCCTACGCCGACCGGGTCATGGTGCTCGCCGACGGCCGGATCGTGCAGGACATGCCGCAGCCCGGAGCCGAGCGGATCGCCGAACAGTTGGCGCTGCTCGGCCGCCGGCAGCCCGTCGCGAGCCGGGAGGGCTGAGCCATGCTCGGACTGGCCGCGCAGATGCTGCGCTTCCGCAAGCGCAGTTTCGTGGCGACGTTCGTCGCGCTCGCCGCCGGCGTCATGATCCTGATGGCGTGCGGGCTTCTGGTGGAATCGGGGCTGCGCTACCACGGCCTGCCGCAGCGGTACGCCGAGACGGTCGCCGTCGTCGCCAACCGCGACCTCACGGTGGTCGGACCGAAGACGTTCGGCGAGGAGGAACCCACCTCCACCACGGTGGCGCTGCCCGAACGCGGCAGCGTCCCGGACTCGCTGGTCGCGGCGATCGCCGAGGTGCCCGGCGTGGCCAGCGCCGTAGGTGATCATTCGATCGTGGCGACGGTGGCAGCGTCGCCGGGGTTGCCGACCACGGGCCACGGCTGGGGCAGCGCCGCCCTCGCACCGTACCGGGTGGCCTCCGGCACGCCACCGCGGTCCGACGGTGAGATCGCCGTCGACGCCCGGCTCGCCGCGGGCGGGCGGCTGAGTCCCGGCGACATTACAGCGATCATCACCGGGGGGACCGCCCACGAGTACCGGGTGAGCGGTGTCGTCGAGGCGGCTGGCGCGGACGGCCCGACAGCGGCACTGTTCTTCACCGATGCGCGGGCGGCTCGGCTGAACGCGCACCAGGGCAACGTCGACGCGATTGGCGTGCTCGCCGAGCCGGGTGCCGACCGGTCGGCTGTAGTGGCGGCGGTGCGCCGGGTGGCGGCCGAGGCGGGAGCCAAGACGTACACGGACGCCGAGCGGGGACTGGTCGAGCAGCCCGAGGCGGCGGGCGCGCGGGGGTTGATCGTCGGGGCCGGCACCGCGTTCGGCGGCTACGCCGCGATGATCATCATCTTCGTGGTCGCCGGGACGGTCGGCCTGTCGGTCCGGCACCGCCGCCGCGACCTCGCCCTGCTGCGGGCGATCGCGGCGACCCCGGGCCAGGTGCGGCTGATGATCCTCGGCGAGGTGGGCCTGCTCAGCCTGCTCGCCGCCGTGGTGGGCATCCCGGCCAGCCTGGCCGCCACCGCCTGGACCCGGGACGAACTGGTAACCCGAGGGTTCGTCCCCGAGACCTTCACCCTGGGCGGCGGCATCCTGTCGGCGCTGGCGGTGACCGTGGCGGTGGCCGCCATCGCGCTGGCCTCCGCCTGGATCGCCGCGCTGCGTACCACCCGGATCCGCCCCACCGAGGCGCTGGGCGAGGCGGCCGTCGAGCCGACACTCGGCGGCAGGACCCGGGTCGTGTTCGGCCTGGTGTTCCTGGCCAGCGCGGTGTCCCTGATCGGCCTTACCGGCTTCGCCACCGGCCAGACCGCGATGGGCGCCGCGGTGGGCATGCTGTACACGTTCGTGCTGGCGATCGCACTCCTCGCCCCGTGGATCAACCAGGCCGCCGCCCGGCTGCTCGGGCCGGTCCTGCGGATCGTCTGGGGGAACAGCGGATACCTGGCCGCCGCGAACATGCGGGCGAACGCCCGCGGCATGGTCGCCGTGCTGACCGCGCTGGTGCTCTCCGTCGGTTTCGGCGGCTCGGTCTGGTTCCTACAGGACAACCTGGCACGCCAGACGGTGGTCCAGAGCCAGGACGGCTCGCTCGCCCAACAGGCGCTGATCGGCGGCGCCGGCCTGCCCGCGTCGGCCACCGCCAAAGCCCGCCAGATCCCGGGGGTCCTCGCCGCAACCGGAGTGCGCCGCACGTCGGTGATCGTGCCCAACATGTTCGAAGCCCAGGCGGTGGTCGCGCAGGGCATCGACCCGCAGGGTGCGGACCAGACGATGGATCTCCGGGTACGGTCGGGAAGTCTCGGCGATCTGCGTGGCGACACCGTGGCGGTGTCCAGTTCGCAGGCGGAGTCGTCGGACTGGCGGCTCGGCGGCGACGCGCGACTGTGGCTCGGCGACGGCACGCCGGTCACCCTGCGGGTCGTCGCGATCTACGACCGGGGCTGGGGATTCGGTGACATCACCCTGAACAGCGAGACGCTCACCGGCCACACCGTGACCGGCCTCGACGACCGCGTCCTGATCCGTACCGCGCCCGGTGCCGACGTCGGCGCGGCCCTGGCGAAACTCGCGGCCGAGTATCCGGCGAGCACCGTGGTCGGCACGGACCAGCTCACCGGCGAGCTCGCCCAGGACCTGGCGATCAGCGCCTGGCTGAACAAGCTGCTGATCACCGTGCTGGTCGGGTACGCGGTGCTCGCGGCGGCCAACACGCTGAGCATGGCGGCCCTGGCCCGGACCCGGGAACTGTCCCTGCTGCGCCTGATCGGGGTGACCCGCGGCCAGGTGAAGCGGATGGTCTACGCCGAACAGGCCGGCCTGCTGGGTGTGGCAATCTCGATCGGTGCGACGATCGCGGCGGTCACCCTCTCCTCGATCGTCAACGCCGTGGCCGGACAGCGCATCCCGTACGTTCCAACCGCCGGCTGGATCACCATTGTCGGCGGTACCGTCGCGCTCGCGCTGGTCGCTACGATGCTGCCGATCGGCCGGCTGCTGCGCACCCCGCCGGTCGAGGGCGTCGGCATCCGCGAGTAGGCCCGCTCCGCTGCCTCAACCGGAAGCCCTGGTCGGACCTGGCGTCTGACCAGGGCTGTTCCACATCAGAGCCCGGCGCCTCGTCAGGCGGGGCGGCTTCACCCGACGGTCTCGCCCCCGAGGTCGACGCGGAATGAGCGCAGCAACGGCACCGAGTCGTGGGCCGCCCCGGCGGTATGGATCTCTAGCAGCGGCGGCCCAGCGCGATGCGGTTTTGGTTGGCGCGGCGGGCGGCCGGATGAGGACCAGGTGCATCTCGACGGCGTCGACTGGACGCTCCGCGAGGCGGCACCGGCAGCGCCACCATGAGCGCACCGAGCTGACCCCGCGGGGCCAGGCTGTCGTGCGCCGGTCTACAAGAAATGCGTGTACCGCGTCGCGATTTCCTCCGTTGGATTTATGAACGGTCGCCGAACTTGATCGACATACGTCCAGTAGCCGCCGGACGTTTCGGCGCCCCGGTCTTAGTAGCAGCGGGCTAACCCTGTGACGTGGGCGACCGTCCACTCACGGTAGTCGAGGATGTCGCCGCACCTCGCCAGGACGCGGCGTTTGGCCCACTGAGGAGCAGACACCCGGCGATCAACGGGATCTTGCGGATCGGGGTGCTAGGCGGCGGGTACCCCGGCTCATCACCGCAATCGCGGACGCGGCACGGGCTGAGCTGACGAGATCGCCGGGCCCGAGCTGCGCAGCATCCGCACCGCCGACGCGGTGGACTACCGGAACCAGCGCAGCGCCTGCGGCAAGGTGGCCGGCGAGTTGCTCGGTCCGCCAGAGAAGCCCATTGATCACGTGACGTTGATCGCGCCATCGGCTCCCCCGCTGGGGTGTCATGGAAGGCGGCAACGGTTCCAGTCGAGCGCACTCGTCATCACTAAGATCCCGGTCACGCCATACGCGACGACCGAGAAGATCCGTCAGATATCTCTAGAGTTCGCCACGTTTGCGCAGCCAGTCAAAGATCAGCTTGTCTACCGTGGACGACATCTCCCTACCGGAATAGTCGAGCCAGGACATCTCTTCGATCTCCGCGCCGGGCGTGAGTTCACCCTTGTATTCTGCCCGGTAGCAGGTCATCCGGACGATGACGCCCTCAGCCTTTCCGTGCGCCTGGGCCTCGAAGACCTCCATCGGCTCAATCGATCCGTCGATCAGTTCGACGCAGAGTTCTTCCCGGATCTCCCGCTTGAGGGCCTCGTGATCCGTCTCGCCCTCGTCCCGCTTGCCCCCCGGTATGTACCACGCGTCCTTGCCGTATGACCTGGTGCTCAGGACCTTGCCGTCCGTCACGTGCACCCACGCGAGCTTGTCAATGACCTTCATTATCACCCTCGGTTATTCAATCGATTATTGATTTGATACGGTCGCGGTGGGCACAGCATTGTGCAAGCAGAGTTGTCGAGTCAAGTGGGCGCGCGGTGGGCTGGGGCCCGCCCCGGCCGCCGCCATGATCGACTTCCACAATCGCGGGAAAGTCGTTCTTGACTCCGAGATGGTGCCGGATCAGTTTCGGCTCGGCGGCAAATTCATCGCATAGCTCGGTCCAGTAATCGAGCAGGCTGCGGAGGTGTTCGGCCGGGGAGAACCCGCGCAGGCCACCGTCGTAGACGACGCACCGTTCCAGCAGGGCGATCGGGTCGCGGGCGGACTCAGCCCGGAACTCCGGTGCGATCACACCGCCGCGCCGGACAAAGTCCGTCTGGTCGAGGTGGAAGGGCAGCCCGTATGCGCTGCGGTAAACGCCGAAGAGCCCTTCGAGCGCGACGACGGTCAGCATCGTCGCCGGGTTAGTCAGGGCCAGTCGGGCGGCCAGCTCATCGAGCCGCCGCACCGCGTCGGCGGTGCCGATGGTGACTACGACGATCCGGGGCGGCAGCAGCGCCGGATTGGCGGCGGCGAGGAGCGAGAGTGCGTTGGCGAGGGTACGGCCCGTGGCGGCGATGTCGCCGACGCAGAGCACGGCCGACCCGGCCAGGTTGAAGCGGCGGTAGTCGTCGCCCGTGACGACCGGTCGCCCCCGTGCGACGCTGCGCTGGCTGCTCAGGAAGCTCACCCGGCACGCGCGCCCGGACAGCTCCTCCAGCACGCCGTGCAGTCCGAAGTTCAGCCCGCCGCGTAGGATGTAGAGCACGTCCGCCGGTGTTGCGGCGAGGGTCCGGGCCAGGTCGGCATCGTGTCGCAGCAGCGCGCCGAGCGCCTCGGCGCAGCAGCGCCGCAGGAGGTCCTGGAAGGCCGAGCCGACCAGGGTCGAATCGCGCAGCAGCCGACGACCGGGCGGGCACGAAAAGACGTACGCCCCGAGCCGACCCGCCCACTCGAGCCGGTGTAGACCCGTCACCCCGGCCGGTGCGAGTCGCATCAGCGCGTCACCTCAGAACTTCCGGGCCGGCACACTCGGACGTACCCCGTACCGGAGGTCCAGCATCCGGCGGTACGCGTGTACCGCCTCGCGGCCGTTGTTAGTCCCGATCGGGGCCGGCAGCGGGGTCTCGTCGCGGACAACGAGCCGCACCACGCCGACCGGTGCGGAGGCCGCGAGCGCCGCTGCGACCTCGACGGGTCGGTACGCCTGCCCGAAGGGCAGACTGAACGCGCCGACCAGGGCTGGCCAGTCCAGCGGGAAGTGACGGGAGGGGAGGTTGCCGCCCGACTCGTACCGCTCGTTGTCGAGGACCACGGCGGTGAACCCGCCGAGCCGCCCGCGCAGGCTGGCCAGGGTGGCCAATCCGGCCAGCCCGAACAGTAGGGAACCGTCCCCCTCGACCGAGAGGACCCGGCCGGCCGGTCCGAGCCCGAGGGCGAGTCCCGACGCGACCGGGAGCACATCGCCGAGCGCGTCCAGGTGCAACGTCCGCTCCGGCCAGTACTGGCCAGCGGTCCAGCCGGCCCGGCCGACCCCGGCGACCACCGCCACGTCCCCGCCCACGGCCTCGCGCACCGCGCCAACGGCCTCAGCCGAGTTCACGCCGCAGCCCCTTCAGCAGCTCGGGGGCGGCCACCACGACGGCGGAGCGCATCCGGGTCGCGACCACGTCGAGCCCGCCGCGCAGTGCCCGGGTCAACTCGGTCGGAGTCGCGGCCACCGTGCCGACGAGGGCGAAGAGCGAGATCAGCCCGCGCATATGATCGGAATGGTACTGGGCCCACCAGTTCGGGTCGCCGTACCCGCCGCGGTCGGAGACGAGCGTCAGCAGCGGCAGTTGGTGCAGCACCACGAGCCGCGCGATGGTCTCACCGGCCGCCCGCAGACCCGAGTTCTCCATGCAGACCAGGGGACGGCGCCCGGCGAGGGCCAGTCCGACCGCCATGGCGACCGCCTGGGACTCGTGCACGGTCTGGAGGTAGTCCAGATCGGTCGTCTCGACCACCCGGCGGACGACCGGCGTCAACATCGAATCCGGAACGGTGACGACACAGTCGATCTCCGCAGGAAAGAGGCTCTCCCACTCGAAGCGCCTCACCGCGGCGCGCTTCCGACGGGAAGGTCACGCCACTGGCCGAGGCTGCCGCGGGCGTACGTCGTGGTGTTCCAGACCTCCTGCTTGTTCGGGCCGCGCCCGCAGACGCAGAGGTGCTGCGCAGTGGTGCGGACGAAGGCTCCTCTGGCGTGCACCGCGTCCATCAGGTCCTCGCAGAGATCGCGGGCTAGGAATTCCTGGATCTGAAACCGCCGCGCCCGCATCTCCACTAGGCGTGGCAGCTTGCCGATACCAAGGATCACGGCGCCGGGTTGGTAGGCCATCGCTACGTGGCCGAAGAACGGGAGCAGGTGGTGCGCGCAAAGCGACACGAAGGGAATGTCGTGGGCCGTCACGACGCCGTCGTACTCGACCGTGGGATCGAGTACGACGGTGACCTTGATGAGGTCGGCCCGGTTGATCCGGTAACCGGAGAGCAATTCCCGGTAGGCGTTGGAGATTCGTTCCGGCGCCTCCGCCTGGGAATCGACGATGGCGGCGGCGACCTCGGGGAGATCGGGGTGCAGCGACGCGATCCAGTCGTTGAGAGCCTGTTGCGGATCACCCATGAGGGTCAAGGAACTCTACGATGACGTTCTGATACACGGAGTCGCCGAGATTGACGAGCCGATGCGGTTCATTGTCAGATCGACGACAGGAGTCGCCGACCTTGTCGTCCTGGTATTCCAGCCGGCCATCCTGGTACTCCGTCGCCACCGGCCCGGCACGGGTCACGACGTAACGGTAGGGGGCGCGATGAGTGTGCCACGGAGAAGACGCCTGCGGCGGCAGGTCGAGTATCCACACCCGTAGGTTTTCGTCCTCGAAAACAACCTCGGTACCGACCTGGTCATTTGCAGGATCCACCGGTTCACCGCGCTTTCGTGATCCTCCGCCGCGAAACTTCGGCGGGTTCAGTTATTGCAACGCTAGATGAGCCTGAAACTACGTTTCTACATCGACGCCCGCCGCTCGGTCAAGTGCCCGCCGAAGCTCCTGGAATTCCCGGTACGGCAGATCTGGCGCAAGCCGGCTTAGCTGCCACACGAGGGCGTTGGCGGCATTTCGCTCACGAGCCGGACCGATCTGGTCGTCGAGGCTACCCAGAATCCAGAGATAGAGAATCGCCAGCGGATACGCGGTGTCGGCGATGTCGAACCGGAGGCCGAACACGTCCTGTACCGATTCCGGCAGGTCGAAGTTGCGGCCATCGGAGTGGCAGGAGTGCAGCTCGCGGGAGAGTGTGGCCAGGGAGCGCCGTTCGGCGCCGTCCGTGACCCGCCAGCCGATGTGCTGCCCGACTGACAGATCGACCCCGGCGCGGATGATGGTTCGGCACATCTCCTGGCCGATCCCCCCGATCACCAACGGCATCGAACTCTCCTCCCTGGCTGATCTCGGCTGCTGTGCCGGCCTTAACTGGCAACGAGAGCGATTGGGCCACTGTCTCAAACCACCGTCATGTCGACAATCTAGACGCACCATCCCAACCGCCGGATCAAGTCTTCATGCGCGGATCCCCCTCTGATAGAGCGAACGTTCCAGGTGCATCAGCAGCAGGTACGGCCGCAGTTCCTGGGCGATGCGCCGCCAACGAAACGCCTTGGTGCCATACTTCAGCACGATGCTGGCGGGGACGGTGGCGCCGAGTACGTCCCAGATGATCTCGCCGCTGATCTCGGGGCCCAGCTGGGGCAGCGCGTACTCCGCCGAGATGGCCCGGTACCGGTTCGTGATCTCTCGGGCGGTGGCTTCGGGGGTCAGCACCGGGTCCACACCCCGGGCGACCGCAAGCAGCGACTCGTCGAGCAATAGACGGAAGTCGCGGCTGAACCGGCGGCACTCCTCGACCTGGTCGGCCGTGAGTCGCGTCAGCGAGCCGAGCTGCATCTGGGCGATGACGTCCCGCACCACCGCAGTCTGGAAACTTCCCCCAGAGCTGCCGCGGAAACTCCTGGTCAGCGCGGTACGCACCGCCGGGTTGGTCAACATGCCGTCCTGGTTGAGCTCGCTCGAGATCACGAGCGACGCGAGGTGGTTCCGCAGACCCACTATCTCGGCCGTTCCTTGCCGCAGCTTCATCGGTGCACCCGACTCACCGCCATAAGCCAGTTCCCGCACCGAACGCATCACCTCGTCCATCTCGCCCAGTCCGGCGCCGAGGGTCGCGGTGGGCAGGACCAGATCGCTGGGGCGCCGCGTTCCGTCGGCGGCGGTCGGCGTATGGACCTCCCCCGAGTCGTCCACCTCGTACTCGTGCGCCCAGAGCTTCACGAAACCCTGGTCCCGCAGCTCCAGGACGCGGTGTTCGATCAGCGCGGCGTCGGCCCGGTCCGTCGGGGCCACCTCGTACGACGACCGGATCGCGATCGAGTCGGCGAAGAAAACGACCGCCTGCAGGACCCGGTCCAGCGTGTCGTACCCGACGAGCCCGCTGTCCAGCATCGTGAGCGATCGTTCCATCACTGCCTCGTGAGATAGGTCAGGAAGTCAACCTCGTAAAGATGGGCGCTCCAGCACTGGTACGACACCGTGCTGCGCCGCACGCCGAGGTCAAGCGCGAATTCGGTGGCGAGTTGCGCGAAGGCGAGTAGTTCCGGCACGAAGCCGACCCAGACGTCGACGCTCCGCGCGGTCACGAAGAGGTGGAGCGTGTCGGAGACCACCCGCACCGCACCACCGACCGGCGAGACGGGAAAGGCCGCCTCCAGGTCGGCCGGGGGCAGCCAGGTGGAGAAGACCGCGGAGCGGCTGCTGGGTTCCCGGCGCAACAGGTCGGTGATGTGTTCGAGCTGGTCGAACGCGTCGAGGTCGTCCTCGCGCCACCGGCGCATGCGCTGGAACAACAGCGATTTGTCGCGCTGCGTACCGAAGAGCCGGTCCCGGTAGTCCTTGATGAGTTCCGGGTACCGATAGTCGGCCGGAGCGGTGAGATCGTTCGGATTGTCTAGCCACACCGTAAGACCGGGCAGGTCGAACGAGATTCCGTGCCGGGTGGCGACCCGGGTCGGTCCACCGCTCCGGAACAGATCCAATACCTGTGGCCAGCCGGTTTCTACGGTCTCAATCGTGACTTCCACGCATAAGCCCCCAGCCGCTACGATCTTTCGTCACCGGCACACCAGGTCCGGTACGTCCGGTGTGGGCGACGTTACCGGATGATGCCGATCGATCAAAGGATCCGACCGGACGATGCGCGGTACCTCCCCTCGGTCTTTCCATCGCGCCGACCGGTTTCCACAGGTCGGAAAGCGGTGCCACCAGCGGGCGGGCTCTACCGTCCCAAACTCGTTTGATGGCCGTGACCCGGGCTTTCGAAGATCACGTCGGTCTGCCTCGGTGCTACTCGTTGATCAAGCGTGCTTGAAATGGTCTACGTAATGACCGACCACGGCCAGCGCGTGCCGCTTGCTTCAGATCAGAACGTGATCGGTGCACTTGCCGTGGGCGCTGCGCCCCAGCGTTCGATGAAGCAGTTCGCCCGCAGGGTGCGGGGCGGGCCTTGGTCACCATGATGCCCTCGGTAGCGGGAATCTCGCCTAGAAGGCGAAGAGGATTGCGCACAGCACCTTGCGGTCGGCCAAAGGCTTCCGGCCGGGAACCGGTCGCGATCCACGTATGGCGCACCTTCGAGCAGCTCAGGGGGTTCTTTCCCGGCAGTCGCACCCCTCTCGGTGATGCGACGACGGTGTTCCACGCCGAACTCCAGATCTGACGGGGAGGCCGTGCCGGGGGCACACTCGCGAGGATCGCGGGACGCCAGCCGTCGGGCGCGAAGGGGAGCACGGTCATCGGGCGTAGAGGGGTGTCGGACACATGACGCTCCCTGGAGGACAACTATCCATGACCGGACCCCCTCTCGTGACCGCGCCACCCGTGTGTGCGGTCGACCCCGGCTCCCTGGCCGGCACCGACCCGCCCGACGACGTCGCAGCGGTGGCCGACGCCGTCCTGATCAGGCAGTCGCGCACCGAGCCGGAAAGGTTTGCGCTGCTCTTCGATCGGTACTACCCGGAGATCCACCGGTTCGCCGCGAACCGGCTCGGCCCGACCGCCGCCGACGACCTGGCGGCGGAGACCTTTCTGATCGCCTTCGTCAAACGGGCCCGCTTCGATACCGGTGATCCCGCCGACGACGACGGTGCCCCGGCCGACCGTGCCGGTGACGCCGGCACCGGTCGCGAAGCCAGGGAATCAACCGGGGAGTGCGTACCGGGCGGGCACGTCCGGGCGTGGCTGTACGGCATCGCCACGAACCTCGTCCGCCGCCAGCGGCGTAGCGAGCAGCGACGCTACCGGGCACTGGCCCGGGCGCCGCGGGACTCCTCCGTCGTCGGTCACGACGAGCGGATAGCCGCGATGGTCAGCGCGCAGAGCGTGCAGCGTGATCTGGCCGGGGCACTGGCCTCACTCTCGGCCCGGGACCGGGACGTACTCCTGCTCGTCGCGCTCGGCGAACTCACCTACCACGAGGTCGCGGCAGCCCTGGAAATTCCGTACGGCACGGTCTGTTCCCGGCTCAGTCGGGCGCGTCGCAAGGTGCGCAAGGCGCTCGGCGACACCGATCCGACCGGCCACGATCGAGACCTGGGGGACCTGTGATGGACGAAGTGCGGATGATTCGCGACGTACTGGGGAAGGCTCCGGCACCGTCCGCCGAGGCGGTGGCCCGGGCCCGGGCGGCCCTGTTGGTGCAGGCTCGGACCGACTCCGCAGCGACCCGGACGGGCGACGTGGCGACCCGGACGGGCGACGTGGTGGCGCAGGGGCGCCGCCGTGCCGCAGCGGTGCGTACCCGGCCGGCGGGCCGGAGTCACCGGCTCGGCGCCCGGTGGTGGCACTGGTCGCTCGGCGGGCTCGGCATCTCGGCTGCGGTTGCTGCGGCGCTGGTCGTACCGGCGATCCTCGGTCCGTCGACGGGTCCCGGCGACCCGGACCGGGGTGGGGTGGCCAGTCTCCCGATCGGCGACGGCGACGACGCCGGGACGGTGCTGCGGCTGGCCGCCGCGAACGCCCGGCTCGACCCGGCCGTCGAGGTCCGGCCGGGGCAGTTCATCTACCGGGTGATCGCCGAGGGGTCCCTGTCGGTGATCGGCGACGTCAAGGCTGACGGGCCGGTGGCCAGGATCTGGGTGGTCCGCCGGCACGAGATGTGGTACACCGTCGAGGGCCTGCGGTCTGCACAGCTCCGGATCACCGAGGGGGCCAGCCGCACCCCGCTGACCCCGGCGGACGCCGAGGCGGCCCGCAAACTCGGGTACGACCTGACCGCCCCACCGAGGGTCGAGGAGCACGGTCCGGCGCCCGACTACCAACCGCCCGCCGACTGCGAGAGCTGTCCGGCGGTCCGAGACCCGGGCGAGCTGTACCGGCCGACGCCGGCATACCTGGCGAGCCTGCCGACCGATCCGGCCCGGCTACTCGACACCCTGCGGCAGGCGGTCGGCGACCAGAACAAGCACTCTGCCGACCAGCAGGTCTTCACCGCGGTCCTGGACCTGCTCCAGGAGGCCGCTCCGATCATGCCTCCGAAGGTTCGGGCGGCCCTCTACCAGGCGGTCGCACTGATTCCCGGAGTCGAGCGGGTCGATGGCCGGGTCGATCTGGCTGGTCGGCAGGGTGTCGCGATCGGCCGGGACGGTGAGTCGACCGGGGACGAGACCAAGCGGGAGGAACTGGTCTTCGACACCGCCGGACGTGAACTCCTCGGCTTCCGTACGGTGCAGATCCGGACGGCACGCGGCATACCGGCCGGGACCGTGGCGGCAGAGGCCGTGCCCACGTTCACCATCGTCGACCGGGTCGGTGAGGTCCGATGACCGCCGGAAAGAAGCGTTTTCGGGTCGGCGGACGGAGACTACTGGCCGTCGGACTGTCCGTGGCGGCGCTGCTCACGGTCGTGCCGTCGTACGGGGCGGCCAAAGCCCCTTCCGTCGGATCGACGGGGAACTCCGGCGACGGCGGGACGTCTGGTGCCGGGCGGGGCGTGCCGAGGACCGCCGGCACGGTGACGCTGATCACCGGGGACGTGGTCCGGCTCGATGGGGACGGCGAACCCTCGGTTACGCCGGGTACCGGGCGGGACGTGTCCGGCCCGGTCCGGCCCCGGACCGTCTCGTACGCCCGCTACCAGCGCGACGGCGCCTGGTACGTGGTCCCCACCGACGCCGTACCCCTGCTCCGGGCGGACCTGCTCGACGAGCGGCTGTTCGACGTCACGGGCCTGCTGGCGCAGGGGTACGACGACAGTGCCAGCCGGGTACTGCCGCTGCTGGTCCAGTACGTCGACACCGGCCAGGCCCGGCGGGCGGTCCCGTTGGCGGGAACCAGGGCTCGCCGGGTGCTGCCGGGGCTGAACCTGACCGCGAACGACCAGCCGAAGGCGACGGCAGCCCGGTTCTGGGCGGACCTGGTCCGGCAGGCGAATCCGGGGGCACGGAGCATCCCCGGCGGCGTCCGGAAGGTGTGGCTGAACGCCCGTTACCGGGCGACCCTGCAACGGAGCGTGCCGCAGATCGGCGCACCCGCGGCCTGGCAGGCGGGCTACACCGGTGCCGGCGTCACGGTCGCGGTCCTCGACTCCGGGTACGACACCGACCATCCGGATCTGGCCGGTCGGGTGTCGGCGGCGGAGGACTTCACCGGGACGGGGAGCGTCGAGGACCAGTTCGGCCACGGCACGCACGTGGCGGCGACCGTCGCGGGCTCGGGGGCGGGCGGTCGGCATCGCGGCGTCGCCCCGGACGCGAAGCTGGCGGTGGGCAAGGTCCTCGACGACTCCGGTCATGGACCCGAGGAGTGGATTCTCGCCGGCATGGAATGGGCGGTCACCAAGGCCGGTGCGAAGGTGGTGAACCTGAGTCTCGGCGGCGCCCCGAGCGATGGCACCGACCCGGTCAGCCAGGCGGTCGACCGGCTCAGCGCCGAACACGGCACGCTTTTCGTGGCCGCCGCCGGCAACAGAGGAGCGTACGCGCCGGTGTCGGCTCCGGCCAGCGCCGACGCGGCGCTCGCCGTCTCCAGTGTGGACTCGGCCGACCGGATCAGCGAGTTCTCCAGCCGGGGACCCCGGGTCGGGGACGGGGCAGTGAAACCGGAGCTGGCCGCGCCGGGGGAGGCGATCCTGGCCGCCCGGGCGACCGGGGCGTACCCGGGGATCGCCGGTGATCCGGACCACGTGCCGCTCTCCGGCACCTCGATGGCCGCGCCGCATGTCGCCGGAGCGGCGGCGATCCTCGCACAGCGGCACCCCGACTGGTCCGGTACGCAGCTCAAGGCGGCCCTGGTCGGCACCGCGACGCCGGCCCGGGAGTCCCGGGTCTTCGACGTCGGCGCCGGCCGGCTCGACGTGGCCCGGGCCGTCATCCAGCCGGTACGGGCCGAGGTGGCCAGCCTCAACATGGATCTGGCCTGGGGGGCGCCGGGCGGCACCCGGGAACTGACCTACCGCAACGACGGGTCGATGCCGGTCACGCTGCGGCTGACGCTGAGCCTGGCCGATGCCGCCGGTCGGCCGGCCCCGCCGGGACTGGCCACGCTCGGCGCGACGACCCTCACCGTGCCGGCCCGGGGCAGTGCCTCCGTTCCGGTGCGGATCGCAAGTCAGCGAAGGGTCGGGACGTACGGCGGGGTCGTGGTCGCCACCGCCGCCGACACCAGCGTCCGCACCCCGGTCGGGGTGCGGCAGGCCCCCGAGACGCACGAGGTCACCGTCCGGCCGCTGGACCAGCATGGCAAGCCCACCGAGGCCACCACCACGATGGTGGTCGGCACCGACGCCCAGAACACCGGGTTCCGGGAGATCACGTACGGCACGGAGCCGGTGTCGGTGCCCGCCGGGCGGTACGCCCTGCTGGCCAGCACGGATCTGCCTCCACTGTTGAACGGAGGGACTCGGAACGCCGCGCTCGGCCATCCGGGCCTGACGATCGCCGACGACACCACGGTGACCCTGGACGCCCGGTGGGCCCGCGCCGTACCGCTCGGCGTGGCCGACCAGCCGGCGGCAACCGACGGGATGCGGCAGATCGTCATGGCTGCGCGGTTCGCCGGCAGCCCGCTCGACGCCAGCATGGCAAACCTGACCAATGCAGGCTTCGGTGAGGTGTTGGTGGGCACCGCACCCGGGGTGAGCGCCGAGGAGTTCAGCCTCAGCGACGCGGCCGTCCTGGAACGGCCGATGCTGGAGCTGTCGGCGACCGCACCGGAGCAGTTTCCGGTTTGGGCTGGCTGGCTCTGGCGACCCGGATCGACGCCACCCTTCGAAGGGACCGCGCGACTTCCGGCCGTCCGGGTCGGAGTCGGTCCGGCCGGGAAACTGCCCGACGTGGACGTCAGCGGCGCGCTCGCCGTGCTCACCTCCACGGACGACGTGGTGGAACCGTTCGCGCTGGCCCCGGTGGTACGGCAGCTCAAGGAGCGGGGCGCCCGGATGGTGCTGACGGCGACCAGAGAGTTCGATTGGGACGACGAGCCGCTCGCGCTGCCAACCATCGAGTCGGGACCCGGCGTTCCGGGGCTCGACCGATTCGTCGAGCTCGCCGATGCCGGGGGGCTCTTCGCGACCGTGACCGGGCAGCCGGTCAGTCCCTATCGTTACCAGCTCGTCAACCATGTTCGGGGCGCGGTCCCGGCTAACCTGGCGTACCGGCCGACGACCGCGGAACTGGCCGCCGTCCCGACCAGCTACCACGACGCGGGCGAGGGGGTCCGGTACAGCCGTGCGTACCTCCAGCTCGGCGACGGATCTCACGGGGTGAACATGACGGTGCCGGTGTTCGCGCCGCTGCGGCGTACCGAGTACTACACCCCGGGCAACTGGGCCATGCTGCTCGACAACAACGTCCTGTTCGACGGGGCGAGGGCGATGCTGAACCTGCGGCCGGGAGACAACCCTGCGGTCAGTTGGGACAACTCCGTGGTAGGCCCGGCGTTGACCGGACCGACCTGGGACAACCAGGGCAACCCGTGGGTGAGCCGGCACGGGGACATCGTCGACGTGACGTTGCCGATGTTCACCGACGGCAGCGGCCATCCGAGAGCCGTCGCGGCAGACGACGACAGCCCCACGGGCAGCACCAGCCTGTACCGGAACGGGCAGCTTCTCGGCACCGTCGCCGAGCCGGGGCGGGGGCAGTTCGCCGTACCGGCCGGAGCGGCGACGTACCGGCTCACCGCCTCGGCGACGCACAACTCGCCGACCTGGCGGTCGAGCACGATGGTCAGCGGGTCGTGGACCTTCCGGTCCGGTACGTCATCGGCCCGGCAGCCACTGCCACTGCTGGGAGTGCTCCTCGACGCACCGGTCGACCTGCACAACACCGTGCCGGTCGGTGACCGCCGCCCGGTGCGGATGTCGGTGCACCGGCAGGACGGGGTGGCAGAGCGACCGGTGGTGACGGTGACCGTCGCCGCCTCGTACGACGACGGCCGGAGCTGGCACGCGGTGCCGGTCAGCCGGGACGGTGCCGGTTGGCTGGCGTTGGTGCCACACGGCCGGGCCGGTCACGTGTCGCTGCGGGCGAACGTCGCCGACGCGGACGGCAACACGGTGGAGCAGACGGTGATCCGGGCGTACCGGGTCGGCGGATAGCGCGGTGGGTGGGGATTCCGTTGGTCGGCGGTGACCGCGGGATCCCCACCGTCTTCGGCGCGATATCCAGGCGTGGGCATCGGGCCGGTGGCGGCCGGCGGCCCTCATCGAACCTCTTCGAGAAGCTTGACCAGGTCGGCCGCGGTGACCGGGCGTCCCGGGGCGGTGAACATGCCGATCGGGTCGAGATGGGCCAGTTGGGCGGGGGTACCCGGCGCGGCGACTGACACGCACGAGGGTGCCAGCCATGATCGAGTGTGGCGGGGACCGACGTAAGAGGTACGGCGCGCCTGACGGCTACGGCGCGGCGTTGGCAGTCGAGCGGAGAGGCTGGGTCCGTGCAGGAGGGTCGGATCGATTGCGACGAGCGGTTCGCGGTTGGTACGGATACCAATGGTGAACGGTCCTCGATCGAACGTACGTGGCTTTCGTTGCCGACCGGTCGGATAGTCGCTACGGATCCGCTCGGGGCGTGGCGAGATCACCTGCTTCGTCACCGACTTCCTGTCGCAGGACGAATAGGCTGCTCCCCGGGCCGAGCGTCCGCTGGGCGTACCACGCGCTGGAAGGTGTCATCGGTTTCCCTGGCACCGGCACCGGGTATCGGGTCAATTGACCAGGACAATTCGCCCACTGTGGAGGTGGATGTCGTGCACTCGTCCCGAGCGCTCGCCACCGGAGTCGCCCTTGCCGCCGTGACGTTGACGACGCAGGGGTGCACCGCGTCCAGCGACACCACGTCATCCGGCACATCGTCGCCGGTTGCGGCCGAGACATCCGCCACGGCACCGTCCGGCGGATCGCCGTCGGGCGACACCGACCACTACGACGAGATCCTGGCCGGCGATCGCAAGGTCCTCATCCACATCGCCGAGGACGACAAGGACTGGAGCGCCACCTACGAGGGCCCGATCGCCATCGGCGACGGCACCGACGACGGCGCGCTGTTCCGCATCGTCCCGGCCGCCGGCGGCAGGCACCTACTCGAAGCGCTGCGCGCGCGTGAGGAAGGCGGCCGCTGGTGCGTCTACGGCGACACCCGCACCGAGCCAGTCAGTCTCGGCACCAAGGCATGCGCGGAGGACGAGACCACCCTTTTCAAGGTCACCAAGGCTGACGGGAGGGACGATCAGGGCCGCGTCACGCACCACCTGGCGAATGAGAAGTTCGGCGCGATCCAGGTGAAGAACGACGGCTCGGCGCTCTACATCCAGGAGGTCGGAGACGGCGGTACCCGCGGCACGTACAGCTTCGTCGACCGTGGCCCGATTGGATGAGCCCCTGATCACATAGGAGTACGTCGCTGTAAGTGACTGACCGCCCGTCCTGTCGTACGTCGAAGGTCTATGGCTGGGAAACGTGCAGCAGTCGGAAGCGCTGTGTGCGACCGGCGTCGAGGAAGTGGAGCCAGACACCCGCAGGCGGGCAGTGCAGGGGCTTGTCGGGCGGATTCAGGAATTCGGTCTCCCACACGGAGACATCGCTACCGGCCACGACGTTGGTCAGGCGGTACCGTACGCCGTCCTCGTGATTGGCGCTGATCATGCGCGCCAACCGGCCGTACCCGTGCTCGAGAGTCCCGTCAGGCAGCGCCACCTCGGCCGATGGAGACCAGGTTTCGGCAAGCGTCGCGGCGGCCGAACCGGCACGCATCGCGGCCAGGCTCTCCTCGGCCTCCCGATGCGACCGCAGCGTGCGTGCGGCGGCATCGGGATGGGCCACCGCGGCGGTCGCCCGCAACTGTTCGGCAAGCTTCCTGCGTGCCTCGCTGAGCCGGCTACGCACCGTACCCACGGGTACGCCACACAGTTCGGCGATTTGCGGGTACGTGTTGGCCTCGGTGAAGTAGCGCAGCATCGACACCACCCGCAGGTTCGGCGTCAGCTGTTCCAAGGCGTGCCACACCCAGTCCCGCAGCGCCTGCCGGTCGAGCAACTCGGCCGGGTCGGCGGCAGCGGCGGCCACGTCCACCCCGAGGTCTGCGACGAGGATCGGGCTGCGCGCGCGGAGGGAAGCCAGGCAGACCTTGCGGACGATGCCTCGCAGCCAGGGGCCGACGGCCTCCGGGTCCCGCAGGGTAGCCAGGCGGGACAGGGCGACGACGAAAGCCTCCTGCACGGCGTCCTGCGCGTTGGGCCCGTAGCCGAGAAGGGCGTACGCGGTGGCGAGCATCCGCGCCTCGTGACGGTGCAGCAGCGCGCCGAAGCCGGCCGCGTCGCCGGCCCGGGCGAGACGCACCAGATCCGGGTCCGATACAGCGTCGATCACCGTTCAGGATTGTAGCGGCCGATATTCGCCGGCCGATCGGTCGAACTTTCGGCGCCAGGCGCGCACCTGAGGATATGAACCTCATCGCAACGACACGGGCCGGCAAGGTGCGCGGTCGGCCGACGGCCTCCGGCATGGCCTTCTTGGGAATCCCGTACGCGGCGGCGCCGTTCGGGCCGAACCGGATGCGGCCGCCGCAGCCCGTCGCCCCGTGGGAGGGCATCCGGTCTGCCACCGAGTACGGGCCGACTGTCCCCAAGGGACGCTATCCGGCGCCGTATCGCCCGTTCTTTCCCGAGATCACGGATCCGGGCCCGGAGTGCCTGAATCTGAACGTGTGGACGCCCGACCCTGCTGCCGGCGGGCTGCCGGTGCTGGTCTGGATACACGGTGGTTCCTTCACCAACGGCTCCGGATCGGTCGGTGAGTACGACGGCAGCGCCTTCGCCGCAGCCGGGGTCGTCTGCGTGACGATCAACTACCGGTTGGCCGCCGAGGGTTTCCTGTACCTGCGAGACGGACACCCCAACCTGGGGCTGCTCGACCAGATGGCGGCCCTGCTCTGGGTACAGGACAACATCACCGCCTTCGGTGGGGATCCCAGCCGGGTCACCGTGGCGGGCGGATCTGCGGGCGCGATCAGCGCCGTCACGCTGATGTCGATGCCTGCGGCCAAGGGCCTGTTCAGCCGCGTGATCGCGCAGAGCGGCGCGGCCGCCAACACGCTCACCATCGCGCAAGGGCTGCTGGTCGCCGGTCACCTCGCCGATGCGCTCGGCGTGGAACCCACCCGTACGGCCATCGAGAACGTTCCCCTGCAAACGCTGGTCGCTGCCGCTTCAGACCTGGTCACCGAGGTCCAGACCGCCCCCGATCCCGCGAAGTGGGGCGCGATCGCGGTGAGCCAACTGGCGTTCGCGCCGGTCGTCGACGGCGATGTGCTCGTGGACACCCCGTTGGAGTCCCTTCGGCGTGGTACGGCCGCGGACGTGCCGCTGCTTATCGGCTCCAATCGTGACGAGGCACGGCTCTTCCTGGTCGCCCCCGGCCTCTGGGACCATATCGACGCCGACGCGGTGGCGGCGACCGCAGCGAGGTACGGCCTGACATCCGCTCAAGCGGCGGCCTACCGAGCCAACCGGCCGGAGGCGAGCCACGCAGAAATCCTCTCGGCCATCGCCACCGACTGGACCTTCGGCATTCCGGTCGTACGAGTCGCCGAAGCTCGGCGGGAGGCCACCTGGGTCTACCGTTTCGACCACCCGGAGCCCGCCGCGAACAACGGGCTCGGCGCCTGCCACGGCATCGATCTTCCGTACATCTTCGACACCATCGACAGGCCGGACGTCCGCCCACGCATCGGCGACACTCCATCACGAGCGGTGGCCGAGACCATGCATGGCCTCTGGGTCTCTTTCATAACCGGCAACGCACCAGGCTGGGCCCCCTACCGCATCGCCGACCGAGCTGTCGCGCTGATCACCAGCCAGATCGAAGAGGTGACCGACCCCGCCGCGGACGAGAGGCAAATCTGGGAGGGCATTCGGTGACGGAGGTGAGCATCATCAGCTCGTCACTGGGTCGACGCCTCCTACCGCAGTAGGAGCCGACGCCGCATCGCCCACCCGTGGGAGGGACCGGATCGACACCCCACTCCGAGGACACCGGGGGCCGTCGACTCCAGACTGTCATCCAAGCTCCTCGAAGACGAGTCCGGCGCCGGCACCGCCAACATCCTGCTCGTCGTCACCGCCACAGGTGGTGACATCAAATAGCTCGAAGACTGACGACACAGAAAGGCAGTTACATGCAGCAGACGGTCGAGGCGATCAGCGCCATCCCGGCCCGGATGAACGAGGCCTGGAACCGTGGTGACGCCACCGCCTTCTTCGCCGACTTCGCGGACGACGCTGAGTTCGCGGACTTCGAGGGAACCATTTACCGGGGACGCGAGCAGATGATCGCCACCCATCAACCCCTCTTCGACACGGTGCTGAAGGGGTCTCGGCTACTGCACGGCGAGGTGCCGTTCGCCCGGATCATCGGGTCGAGCTGCGGCGTCGTACACCACCGTGTCGGGATCGCGATGCCAGGCGAAGAGGAGCCGCCGCCGAGCCGTTACTCCATGCAACTGTTCGTCATGGGCTGGCAGGACGACCACTGGGAGGTTGTCGCCCTGCAGAACTCACGGCTGATCTCGCTGGAGGCCGTGGCGGCCTTGGAATCAGCCAATTCTTAACGGCCGCAAGGATCGCAAACCATCTAGGCCGCGCTTCATGAGTTGGGCCGGCCGCCCTTCGACCCCTTCTCTCAGAGGCTCGGGGGATCGGGGCGTGGCTCTGGTTCGGCGGCCTGCTGATCGGCTGGGGCTTCGGGCATGTCGTCGGCCGGCAGTTCGCGCTGATCGACGAGTTGGAACGTACCCGCACCAGGCTGGCCGAGACCGCCGTGGCCGAGGACCGGCAACGCATCGCCCGGGACCTGCACGACCTGGTGGGGCACAGCTTCAGCGTCGTCCTGCTCCACCTCTCCGGGGCGCGGATGCTCCTCACCTCCTCGCCGACGGAGGTCGCCGAGGCCGCGGCGGCCCTGCGGCAGGCGGAACTCGTGGGTCGCAAGGGCATGGACGAGCTGCGCCAGGCCCTGATGCTCATGCACCAGGGCTCTTCCTCGCTCGCCCCACTCGATCCGGACGAACTCGAACATCTGCTGGGCACGTACCGCGACGCCGGGATGCGGATCGATCTCGACGTCGCCGGGGACATGGAGGGCGTGTCGGCGGCACCCCGTACCGTCCTCGTCGGCTCCCTCTTCAAAAAACTCGGCGCCCGCGACCGGGCCGCGGCCATCGTCTTCGCCTACGACGCAGGACTCGTCAAACCAGGGGGATGAGCGAGTGCCGACGAAGCCACCGGGTCGACCGGTCGACGTCCAGCCGCTGATGCCAGATTTTGGTCAAGGGGGTGTCTGAACAATGCTTAGAACCGGGCAGCCTGCCATGAGGGCCTTGGACACCGGAGCTACCGGTTTCCTCGCCGGAACTGCATCGAAGAGCTTCTGACACACCTTCAGTCAGGGAAGCACCTGCGGTCGCCGAGGAAGTCCCGCAGGTGGGCGGTGAGGACGGCGGGCTGGTCTTCAGGGATGAGGGTGTAGCTGTCGGCGATCTCGACGAGCTTGGCCTGCGGCAATAGCTCGGCCAGGCGGCGGCCGTGGGAGGGAGGCATCACGCGGTCCTCGGCGGCCCAGGCGACAAGGGCGGGGCGGTCGAAGGTCCGAAGTGCCTCGGACCAGGCGAGCAGCTCGGCCTTCGGCGGGGTGCTGAGGACGTATTTGCGCAGGTCGCGGCGTACCTCGGCGGAGGTGACCACGGGCCGGAACCAAGCGTCCATGATCTCGGATGGCACTGGCCGCTTGGTCATCCAGCCCCAGGTCACCGGAAGTCGGCGCATGGGCTTGAGGCGGAGCAGGTTGAAGGCCAGGGCCAGGCCGCCGGGCAGCCTGGCGGAGGTGACCAGGTTGCTGCCGGGCAGGCCGGGTGGGTAGTTGTCGAAGGCCTCGCAGGAGGTGATGACGAGCCGGCCGATGCGGGCCGTACGGCCGTCCGCGACCAGGCTCTGTGCGCCACCCCAGTCGTTGAGCACCCGCGTGACGTCGCTCAGGTCAAGCCGTTCGAGAAACTCGTCCACCAGCCGGGCGACGCCGAGGATCGACAGGTCGGCATCCGGGTGCATCGGCCGGCGGTGGCCGCCGAGCGGAAGGGTGGGGACGACGCAGCGGTAGTCGTCCCGGAGCCCGGCGACGACGTGGCGCCAGAGCGAGCCGTCCATGGCGACGCCGTGCAGCAGGACGACCACGGGGCCCTCACCGCCGGTGTCCTGGTAGTCGATGGTCCCCGCGGAGAGTTCCAGCTCGGGCATGAAGGTCCCCTCTTACGCTCGTGACGTTGGACCAGCCGCGCCGAATGGGCGGCGCTTCGGCGCTGAGTGAGACCCAACGCCCAGCACCATAGCGACCCGGTTTGGCCCTAGACCCCCGGCAGGGTGCACTGGGTGATCGTGCGTTATTTGGCGGGGCCGACCCCGATGGCATGCCGGACGGTCGCCGGGTCGTTCACGATGTCGAGCATCGCCTGGGCCAGGTCTGCCCGCGCCATGCTGCCGTTGGGCACGCTGGCCTCGATAGCGCTGCGATATCGACCGGTCGCCGGCCGGTCGGTCAGGTACGGAGGCCGCAACACGGTCCAGTCCGCCGCGCTCGCGGCCAGTACCCGTTCCATCCGCTCCAGGTCGGCATAGACGTTGCGGTACACCGCCCGGATGAGCGGCCTGACCGTTGTACGGAACCACAGCGGCTCGCCCGCGCCACCTCGCAGCACCGGTTGGGCGCTAACGGCGACCACCCGACGCACACCGGAGCGGTCCATCGCTTCCAGGATGCTTCCGGTCGCGGCCGAACACACCCGCGTGGTGTCGTTCCGCCCGTGCGGACCCAGCGCCGACAGGGCGGCGACGCTGCCGGTCAGGGCCGCCGTGAGGGACGCAGGGTCGAAGACGTCCGCAACGACGATCTCCAGGGACGGGTGGTCGATCGCGGGCACGGTCGGCTTTCGCACGACGGCCGTGACCTCGTGTCCGGCCGCCAGTGCCTGTCGCACCAGCAGTCGGCCGGTGCCGCCGGTGGCGCCGAACACGGTCAGTCTCACGGGAGCCTCCGCGAGCGCCGAAGGCCGACAAGCGCGAGTCCAGCGAAGGTCATGACCCACAGCGCGCCGGCGACCATGAAGGCGATCCCCAGTCCGGTGAGCGGCACCACGTCGGTGACGGCGAGCGGCAGGATCACCGCGCCGGACAACGCATTGCCCGCGATGGCCGACCAGGCCAGCCGCGACGAGATCCTTGGCTGCCTGGCGATGAGGCCGAGGGCGGCGGCCCCGCCAAGCATGGCGATCCCAACCGGGACGAACCAGCCGCTCGGCAGGCCGAGAGTGCCGCCGAGCCGCCTGCCACCGAGGAGCATGACGACGCCGAAGGCGGCGGTGCCCCAGCCGTCGATCCGCAGGCTGCGGCGGAGCAGGTCCGCGGGGCTGTCCCGTGAGCCCGCCCCGCGCTCGGCTGTCATGGTCAGGGTTCCCATCCGGTCTCTCCTCGTCCGTCGGCTGGGGCCTGGTCGCCCCCGGTCCTGGGAACGGTGGCACGCGAGGGGCATGGACTCAATGACCTTGCAGGTCATGGCACCCGCGACCTGCGGCCGGGTAACGTCCGGCAGATGGATGCGCAGCGGCCGGCCCGGGCGGGTGTCCTGCTACGCCAATGGCGGCAGCGTCGCCGGCTCAGCCAGCTCGACCTCGCCCTTCTGGCGGACACCTCCGCGCGTCACCTCTCCTGCCTGGAGACCGGGCGCGCCCGCCCGAGCCGGACGATGGTGCTGCGCCTGTCTGCCGCCCTCGATGTCCCCCTGCGCGACCGCAACACCATGCTGCTGGCCGCCGACTACGCACCGGAGTACCGAGAGAGCAGCCTGGACGACGACACCATGACGTCGATCCGCGCAGCCCTCGACACCATGCTGGCGGCGCACGAGCCGTTTCCGGCCGTCGTCGTCGATCGCTGCTGGAACGTACTGGCCGGCAACCGGGCCATGGCCATCCTGATGAACGGCATACCACCGAACCTGCTCGAGCCACAGCCCAACGTGTTTCGCCTGGCCCTGCACCCCGACGGGCTGGCTGGCCGGTTGGCCAACCTCGGCCAGGTCCGAGCGCTCTTCCTCGAACGCCTGCTCCGCCAGGTCAACGCCACCGGCGACGCCGATCTGCGCTCGCTGTACGAGGAGGTGTGTCGGTATCCGGTGCCCGCAGGCGAAATCACGGATGGGGACGACAACCTCGGACACCCGCCGAGCCCGATCCAGGTGCCATTGAGGATTCGTACCCCACAGGGCGAACTGTCGATGTTCAGCACCATGGCCACGTTCGGCGCTCCGGCCGACGTGACGCTGTCGGAGCTGGCGATCGAGTTGTTCTATCCCCTCGATGACTTCACAAGGGACGCTCTTCGGGCGTTCGCAGTTTGCCGGCCGGTTACGTAGACAAGATCCGCAGCTTAAAGCCGGCACTGTGTTATTGCCAAACTTTTGCAACTCTGCCACCGTGGTCAGCCATGGGTGTTGGTGACCTGGCACCGCGTGAGCCAGCCATCTCGCATCAGGTCATCAACTCCTGTCTCCAGGCCGTCCGGCTCCGAGGTTGACCGCCCCGGAGTGGGCGGCTGTCTCCGTCCATACCTGACCTCTGCGGGAGACTTCCGTGACCCGGATGCGTCCGACCCCCCGACGACTCGTGGCGATGGCCGCCGCCGGTGGCCTGCTCGCCGTCGCGGCCTGCTCGTCACCGGCCACGCCCGACGCCTCGGCCGCTGGTGACACGTTCGTGGTGGCCACCGCCGGCGAACCGGAGACGTTGAATCCAGTGCTCAACTACGGTGTCGACGGCGCGTCGCTGATTTTCGACGGCCTGGTCTCCCGGGATGGACAGAACCGGCTCGTGCCGGGCCTCGCGGCCGAGCTGCCGACGGTGTCGCCGGATGGCAGGACAGTGACCGCGAAGCTGCGCGACGGAGTGCAGTTCCACGACGGCAGCCCGCTCACCTCGGCTGATGTCGTCTTCACGTACCGGACGGTGTTGGACCCGAAGGTGGACTCGACGCTCCGGTCCGATCTGGAGATGCTGGAGTCGGTGGAGGCACCGGACGCCTCGACGGTGGTGTTCCGGCTCCGGTACGCCTACGCGCCGTTCCTGCAACGCCTGACCCTCGGCGTCGTACCGGCCAAGGCGCTGACCGGCCAGGACGTCAACAAGGCGGAGTTCAACCGCAGGCCGGTGGGCACCGGCCCGTACCAGGTGGAGTCCTGGACCCCCGGCGACCGGCTGGTGCTCACGGCCAACGACCGGTACTTCGCCGGCAAGCCGACCAACCGCCGGCTGGTGGTGGCGTTCGTCGCCGACGACAACATCCGCGCCCAGCGGATGCGGGCCGGCGAGTTCGATGCCGCCGAACTAGCCCCGAAACTCGCCAGTGGCTTCGACAGCGTCGCCGGCTACCGGGTGGAGCGGGTGCCGACGGCCGACTACCGGGGCGTGATGCTGCCGATGGGCAACCCGGTCACCGCCGACCCGGCGATCCGCCGCGCACTCAACCTCGCCGTCGACCGGACCGCGATGGTCAACGGCGTCCTCGGCGGCGCGGGCGAGCCGGGGTACGGGCCGGTCCCGCCCAGCTCCGAGTTTGTCGAGCCCGCCGTCGCGGGCAAGCCGACGGCCGACCCGGCCGCCGCGACCGCACTGCTGGACGGGGCAGGATGGATACCCGGAGCGGGCGGCACGCGGGTCAGGGACGGCCGGCCGGCCCGGTTCACCCTGATGTACCCGGCCAGCGACAGCCTGCGCAAGGAACTCGCGCTGGCGGTGACCGCCGACGCCAAGAAGATCGGCATCGAGATCACTCCCGAGGGCCTGACCTGGGACGCGATCGACCCCCGACTCAACACGGATCCGCTGATCATGGGCTACGGCACCCCGTACGACCCGGACTTCGTCTCCTACAAGCTGTTCGGGTCGCGGTTCGCCGGGCAGGGCTACTTCAACCCGGGCCACTACACGTCGACGGTCGTGGACCAGGCGTTGCAGGAGGGCCGGGACCAGGCAGACCCGGGCCGGCGCAAGGCCGCGTACTCGACGTTCCAGAAGCAGCTCGCCACGGACGTGCCGTGGGTCTACCTCACCTATCTGAAGCACACCTACGTGCTGCGGGACTCGATCGACGGCGTGACGCCCCGGGTCGAGGCGCACGAGCACGACGTGGCGAACAGCCTCTGGTGGAACATCCACACCTGGACCCGCAGGTGACAGAGCGACCGAACCCAACCCAGGCGTCCGAACACCCGGCCACGAACCGCCGCCGGAGCCGGCTGGCGGGCGCGGGGACGGTGGTCCGGCGCCGGCTGGCGGTCGCCGTGCCGGTGCTCGTCGCCACCAGCATCGGGATGTTCGCCCTCGGTGCGGCCTCCCCGGTCGACCCGGCGAAGCAGTACGCCGGCGCGGCGGCGTTCACCACCACCGAGGAGAACCTGGCGCAGATCCGGGCCAACTGGGGCGTTGACGACCCGCTGCCGGTGCAGTACCTGCGCTGGATCGGCAACCTGCTCCGTGGTGACCTGGGCTGGTCGACCAGCCGGCACGAACCGGTCGCGTCGGTGATCGCCGCCCGTGCCGGCTGGACACTGCTACTGGTCAGCGCCGCGCTCGCCGTCGTCCTGGTGGCGAGCCTGCTGCTCGGGGCGCTGGCCGCGTACCGGCGCGGGGGGCTCTTCGACCGAGGGCTGCGGGCGGCGGCGTACGCGGTCGAATCGATGCCGGTGTTCTGGCTCAGCCTGGCCGCGATCGCCGTGTTCGCCCTGGCGCTGGGCTGGCTGCCTGCCGGCGGGCTGACCGACGTGACCGCCACCAGCACCTCGTGGACCGACGTGGCGCACCACCTGATTCTGCCGATCGGCGTCCTCGCGGTGTCCCAGGCTCCGTGGTTCGTCCTCTTCGTCCGGGACGCGGTCGCCGACAGTCTCCGCGACGACCACGTACTCGCCGCCCGGGCCCGGGGGCTGCCCGGCCGGACGGTGCTGTTCGGGCACGCGTTGCGTACCGCGCTGCTGCCCTTCCTCACCCTGATCGGCACCCACCTGCCCGAACTCGTCGGCGGGGCGGTGCTGGTCGAGACCGTCTTCTCCCTACCCGGACTGGGCGCGGTCACCGTGCAGGCCGCACTGGGCAGCGACTTCCCGCTGCTGGCCGCGATCACCCTGCTCACCACGGCGGTAGTACTGACCGCGAACCTCGCCGCCGACCTCGGCTACGCCGCCGCCGACCCCCGGGTACGCCTCAATGACTGACCTGACCCGCCCCCGACCCGCCGCCCTGTGGCGGATCCGTCTGCGGCTACGCCCCGGGCAGACTGGTTCCGTCGTCGCCGGCACCGTGCTGGTGGCAACGATCGCCGCCTGCCTGCTCGCGCCGCTGCTCTGGCCGCTGGACCAGAGCGCCGTCGCCCTCGACCAGACCCGACTGCCCCCGTCGTGGGCACATCCGGCCGGCACCGACGACCTCGGCCGGGACGTCGCCCACCGGGCCCTCTACGGGCTGCGGGTCTCGCTGCTCGTCGGCGCGGTCGCGGCGCTGGTCGCCACCGTCATCGGCGGCATCGTGGGCGGGATCGCCGGCACGATCGGTGGCCGACTCGACCGGGCCCTGATGCGGATCGTGGACACCGTCGCCGCCCTGCCACACCTGCTGCTGGGCATCTTCATCGTCGCCATGCTGCGCCCCAGCCTCGGGGCCGTCATCGCCTCGATCGGGCTCACCCACTGGCTCTCCACCGCCCGCATCGTCCGGTCCGAGCTGCTGAGCCTGCGTACCCGGCCGTTCATCGACGCGGCCATCACCGGCGGTGCGAGCCGGGTCCGGGTACTGACCCGGCACCTGCTGCCACACGTACTGCCCCGACTGGCCCTGGCCACCACGCTGATGATCCCGCACGCCGTCTGGCACGAGACCGCGCTCTCTTTCCTCGGGCTGGGCCTGCCACCGCACCTCGCCTCGCTCGGAAACATGATCAACGACGCCCAGGGGTCACTGCTCACCGGCGCGTGGTGGGCCAGCCTCGCCCCCGGGTTGGCCATCGTCGTGGTCACCCTGTCGATCGCCGTCCTCGCGGCCCGCTGGCGGGACCGGCTCGACCCCCGCGTCCGAGCGGAGCTGCACCTGTGAACACCAGCCGACCCACCAGCGCAGCCACCACCGATCGGCACGACTCCGGCACGCCGGTGCTCACCGTCGACGGCCTCACCGTCCAGTTCCGGCTCCGCGACGCGACCGTGCAGGCCGTCACCGACCTCACCCTCACCGTCCACCCCGGAGAACTGGTCGCCATCGTCGGCGAGTCCGGCTGCGGCAAGTCCGTCCTCGCCCACGCCCTGCTCGGCCTGCTGCCCCGCAACGCCACGGTCACCGGCCGCGCCGTACTCCATGTGCCGGACAGCGGCCCGGTCGACCTGATCGGCTGCGGCGAAAGGCAACTCGCCACCCGGGTACGGGGCCGCCGGGTCGGACTGGTGCCGCAGAGTCCGGCCACCGCGCTCAATCCGGTCCGTACCGGCCGACGACTGGTCGAGGAGACCCTGCGCGCCCACGGGCACACCCGGGCCGAGGCCGGCGCCGGAGCCGAACGGGTCGCCGCCGATGTCGGTCTCGACCCCGTAGACCTGGACCGCTATCCACACGAACTCTCCGGCGGGATGGCGCAACGACTGGTCACCGCCCTCGCGCTCGCCCCGGATCCGGCCCTGCTGATCGCCGACGAACCCACCTCCGGCCTGGACCGGCCACTGGTCGACCACACCCTCGACCTGCTCCGCGGCAGATGCGACAGCGGGAACGCGGTGGTCCTCATCACCCACGACCTCGCCGCCGCCGAACGGGTCGCCGACCGCATCGCCGTCATGTACGCCAGCCGCATCGTCGAACACCAACCCGCCGACCGGTTCTTCAGCGCACCCGTCCACCCGTACAGCGCTGCCCTGCTCGACGCGCTGCCGGATCGGGCCTTCCGCCCGGTCCCGGGCCATCCGCCGATGCTCACCGCCCTGCCGACCGGTTGCGCCTTCGCGCCCCGCTGCCCGTACGTCACCGACACCTGCCAACGCCAACCCCCGCTGACGTCGTACGACACCGGCGCGGTCGCCTGCCACCAACCGTTGAACTCCGGAGCACCGTCGTGACCGCAGCACCAGCACACCTCACCGCCCACGAGGTCACCGCCGGCTACGGCCGCCAGGTGGTACTGGACCGGGTCAGCCTGCGGATCGCGCGCGGCGAGACGGTGGGGCTACGCGGACCATCGGGCGGTGGCAAATCCACCCTCGTCCGGGTCCTCGCCCTGCTACACCGCCCGATCCATGGGCAGGTCAGCATCGACGGCACCCCGGTCACCGGTACGCGTTACGCAGTACCGGTCGCCGTCCGTACCCGGATCGCCGTCCTGTTCCAGAGCCCCCGCGCCGCCGCCGACCCACGATTGAGCCTGACCGACCTGATCGCCGAACCACTGCGGGCCACCCGCCACCCCGAGCACGAGGTACGCCAACGGGTCGCCGAACTCGCCGAACTGGTTGGCCTCACTTCCGACCTGCTCACCCGGCGACCACACGCGGTCAGCGACGGCCAACTCCAACGCGCCTGCCTCGCCCGCGGTCTCATCCACCGCCCCGACTACCTGCTCTGCGACGAGGCCACCGCCATGCTCGACGCCTCCACCCAGGCCCACGTCGCCGCCGTCATCACCGACTACCAACAGACCCACCGCGCCGGTGTCCTGCTCATCACCCACGATCCAGCGCTGATGACCCGCTGGGCGGACCGGGTCGCCGACCTCGCACCGACGGACAACTCGGCCCAGCAACGGTGACCCGAGCCGTCCACCACTGGCCGGAGATTCTGCCAAGCGGAGGCGGGTGTCACTCGGGAGGCAGGCCATCGCGTACAGGGGATAGTCGGGCCGATGCCCGGCCAACCGGGCCGCACCCGTAGGCGGCAGCACCGGATCATTCGAGCGCAGACGAAAACGCCCCAGCCGGGATGAAGGGCGAGGTGATCACCACGGAATAGACCAAAATCAGTGTGGAACTGTACGATACGCGCTGGATTGGCCCGGAGCCGCTTCTCCGGGGCCTGCACCGCCAGGGTCTGCCGATCGTCGACGACCACGAAGAGGCCCGCATGCGTGGTAACGCTGATAAAGACGGAGTTCCCCGAACCCAACCGGGCGGAGTTCAGGGCAGGCCCGGTGTGACGGCCCCCGGTTCGCCCTATCTGAGGCCCGACTGGGACTACCGGATCTGGGAGTTCAACGCCAATCACCGTCAGCTCCTGATCCGCTGCGACTATGCGACCGGCGGCATCGAACTGGATCGCTCGGAGGTGTGGTTCGGCAACGTTTCCTTCATGGTGCTGGCGCCCATCATCCGGGGCCTGCACCTGCGTCGGCCGAACGAGTCGGAGGTCGCTCGGCTGCAAGCCGCGCACGGTCAGGAGAAAATCAACTGGGCGTACGTCTGGCTGCTCAACGAGGCCGGAACCCACTTCGTGTCCTCGGGCCGACCGTCCTGGCGGGAGGGTCGCCGACCGATCGAGGCTCCGTCGTTCTTCGCCGGCCACCCCTGGCCGGAGCGTCCGGAGGACAACACCGGATCGATCTGACGAGGGGGCGTGGATAGGGAGTTCGGGGTCACAGCGTCGCGGGTGGCGAGCAGAAGAGGTGTTGCGGCCCGTTCAGCGGATACTTGCCGCGACCCTGGGTGGCAGGTTTCGGCTGGGCCGCTTCGCTCTGAAGTACGGCGCCGAGGCAGAAGACCACCTCGCGCACCGGGTCGGGGAGCTTTACCGCGCCGACGTAGGGGCGACGGCCCTTGAGTGGCAGGGAAACCGTGAACTCCTCGGTGACCTCCTCGCCAGGTGCGACGAGCTTGCCCTCGATGGTGCCGATCGAATCGGCGTTCACCCCGTCCGGAATGGCGAAGGTGCGCTTGGCCAGCTCGACCGTGCCATCCTTCCGAGCGGTCACGTAGACGTCGGAGGCGTGCGAGGCCGCGTCTCCTTCCACGCCGACGTACGCGACGATCGGCTCCGCGCCCTGATTGCGCAGCGTGTAGCGGATGGCCAGTGCCCCCGATCGGGGGGTGACCTCGGCGTCGAAGGTCACCGTCGGCTTGGCACCGGTCGCGGTCCACTCCGGCTCGAAATCCACCTGTGCCTCCGCGCAGCTGGCCAGCGTGAGGACGGTCAGGGCCGCGGTGCCGGCGAGGAGCAGCTTCCTGATCAAGAGTAGGACGTCCTTCTCGGCCAGCCCAACTCGTCGCGGAAAGCATTCTCGGTGTAACCGAAGGGGTGGTCGGGGTCGATCTGGCCGGGTGTGTTCGGGTCCTTGTCCTCGTCGATCGGAAGGCCGACGGCCTCCCGCTCATCGTTCTCGATTCCGACATCGTCCGGGCCTTCGTGGGTACCGGACGCGGAGGTGTCGTTTCCGTAGTCGTAGACGTGGGCGAACTCGTGGAACAGCCCCGCGACCGGCGGACGGTCGTCCGAAGAGGAGAGCCGGCTCGGGTTGTAGGTGACCTCGTAGTCCTCGCCCAGATGCCAGTTGCTGGTGGACGAGGCTGTGTTGGAGTCGGCTTCGGTGATGACGAGCGGGTTGCCCTGGTAGGAGACTCCGCCGAGCACCGGCCAGTCGGAGGCGACGGCGGAGGTGTCGTTGTGGATGTCGTCGAGCTCGGTGAGCATCTGCTGCCCGACCGGCGAGGCACGCATCATGTCGAGGTCGGCGCGGACGCGCTCCTGGAACTCGGGCGAGCCCTGGATCTGGATGTACTGCGCCGCATCGCTCACCTCGACCCGCACATCCTGGCGTACCCCGGTCGCCTGGTCCTCATCCTGGCGGTAGGCGGTGTCGGCGCCGCCGCCACCGGTGACAGTGTCACGACCGTGGCCGGCGTAGAGCACGTCGTCGCCGGACCCGCCGTCGAGCCGGTCGCTGTCACGGCCGCCGGAAATGGTGTCCCGGCCCGCTCCGCCATGCACGGTGTCGTCGCCGGTCGCGCCCTCGAGATAGTCCTCGCCCTCGCCGCCGGCAATGTTGTCGTTGCCGGACAGTCCGTAGACGACGTCGTTGCCGCGCCCGCCGGCCAGGAGGTCGTTGCCGCCCTGACCGTCGGCGTAGTCACGGCCGGAGCCGGCCGAGGCGTAGTCGTTTCCGGCGCCGCCGTAGATCTTGTCGTCGCCGTGCAGGCCGACGATCCGCTCGTTGCCGTCCCCGCCGCGCAGCTCGTCGTTGCCCTCGCCGCCGAGCAGGGTGAGGCTGAGATTCGCGCCCTTGGGCACCTCGACGCGGTCGTTGCCGTCCCCGGCGCGGATCGTCACCGGCGTGCCCTCGGGGTAGTAGTACTTGGCGCCGTTGACCTCGACAATGACCTGGCCGGTGTCCGGGTCGCGAGTCACCTTGACGTTGTCGTCGCCCGGCCCGGTGTTGACCACGGCCCGGCCGTCGACCATGAGCACCGAGACGCCGGTCGCCTCCGCGGGCAGCGTGAAGGGGTCGGCCGCCCCGGAGGAGACGCTGTCCCACTGCTTCGAGATGGCTTCCCACTCCGTGGCAGCGAAGCCGCTCAGCTTGCCCTTCAGGGCGTCGTCAAGCTCCTTGCGGAGGACGCGGGCACGGCCGGTCGCCTCGGTGACCTTGGTGGCCTGCTCGGGCTTGTTCCACCGGAACACTATCTCGCCGCCCGCACGCCAGCTCGGTACGGCGCCCATGATCTGTTCACGCTCGGTGTCGAGCGCGCCCTGGTACCACCGCAGCAGGTCCGCCACGCCGTCGAGCGCCGAGGCGAGCTTGCTGGCCTGGGCGCCCATCGTGTCCAGGCTGTCGAACACCTTGGACTGGTGCTGGCCGAACGAGTCGCGGGCCGTCCCCGACCACTGCGAGCCCATCAACTTCCGCGCGTCCGCGTCGAGGTTGTCGCCGATCGTCGCGCTCGCCTTGCCGAAGCGCTGCCATGCCGAAGCGGCGCTCTCAATCCGGCCCGGGTTCGCCTGAAGGTCCCAGAGCGCGGCGTCGACATGGATTTCCCGATCCTCCGGTGGGATGCCCATCAGACGGTCCTTTCTAGATCGGGATGTTGGGATGGGCGCTGCGGTGGCGCTGGGCCGCCCGCTCGTCGGCCTGCTGGTAGGCGAAGGCGACCTGGAGCAGGCTCTCGTTGTCGACCTCCAGCACGGCGATGACGCGCTCGACGGCCGTGCCGGCGCTGGCAGCCACGGCCGTGTAGGCATCGTTGAGCTGCCCGGCCGAGCTGACCTGCCCGAAGTCGGATGGTGAGATCAGCGCCTCGGCGCGCACCGTGCGCAGCGCGGTCGCGAGCTCGGTGGAACTTTCCAGATAAGACTGAGCGACCCTGGCTATCTCCACCGGATCGGCGCGTACTTCATCCCCCATGTCTACTTACGCTACCGCTGGGCGCGCCATCCGCAAGGTTGTACCTGCGATCACATGATCACCCTGCGGCAGGGCTGCGCAGCGGGTTCACCGGCCAGCCGCCGGGCGACCGCGAGCCCCGGTCAGTTCCCCGAGGACCCGAGCTGTCGCGCCTCGACGATCGCCGCGTCGACGTACTGCCGGGCGGTGCCGGCGCGCTGGGTCGCCTGCGCGAGGACCTGTTTGATGTTCTCCAGTGCCGAGAGCATCGGCCCGGGCTGACCGCCCTGCAGGATGACGGTGACGAGTTGCTGTGCCTCGGTGACCTGCTCGATGGTGCGGGTCGCCACGCTGCGGCTGTTGTCGAGCGTGCTCTGCAACGGCGTAAGCCCGCTGATCGTCTCCTCGGGCGTGGAGCCCTGGGGGACGGCGGCGGTCCTCTTCGTCGCCTCTCCGATCAGTTCACCGAGTTCGCCCAGCCGGCCCTGGATGCCGTTGACCGCGTCCTTCACCCGGGCCATGCCTGCGGCCACCGCGAGGAAACCGGCGCCAGCGGCCCGGGCGGCGACCTCCTGTGCCTGTTCGCCGGCGGCCGCGGCCTGACCCTGCGCCCGCTCCACGCCCGCCAACAACGCACGCAGTTCCCCGGTGACCTTCTCGATGTTCGACACGTGGCGAGGTTCCTCAATCGACGGTGAAGGTGCTGGTCAGCTGAAATTACCCGGGGCTGGCCGGAACCACCAGAATCGTTCCAGCCCAGGTCCGCGCGTCGGCGTGGGTGCCACCGCCGATCGTGCCGTCCGAGCGTACGGGCCGTCCGCCCCGGCGCAGGTCAGTCCCGGCGCGGGTCAGCTTCGGAGCGCGGCGGCGAGATCGCCGAGGTGCCGGGCCACCGGACCCAGTGTGAGTACGCCGCTTCCCGCGCCGGCCAGCTCGTTGGCGGCCGGCAGGAGCTGGCTGTGGACGTACCGCATCGTCGGGTGGTCGTCGAGGGCGAGGGCGGCTCGGCCGATCAGGCAGAGCCGGGCCTCCCAGAGCAGGTCGTGGGGTGACTCCGGCACGGTCGACAGCGCTCCGGCGGCCTCGCCCCGACGGCCGGCCGCCAACAGCAGCAGCGGGCGGGTCCAGGGCTCGTACGGGCCCCAGTTCCAGCCTTCCCACCCGACCAACGGAGTCGACGTCTGGAGGGACAGGGAGAGCAGGGCGAGCGGAAGCAGTCCGTCGGCCATGCCCGGCATCCCGCCACCGACGAGCTGGGCGTTCGCGGCCCGGTATCCGGCCTCCGCCTCGGCGGGACGACCGTCCACGGCCAGGCGCAGGGCGGCGTACCAGCGGGTGAAGACGCTCACCGAGGGCAGGCCGTAACGGTCGGCCAGGCGGTCGGCGGCTTTCGCGTGCGCGTCGGCGGTGGCGAGGTCGCCGAGCGCGCAGTGCGCCTGCAACCCGATGAGGTGGCCGAGTACCTCGAAGGTCACCAGCTTGTGCCGGGCGGCGAGGTCGACCAGTTCGGTGCCGACCCGGGCGCGCGCGTCGGCCATGCCGGGCCGCTCGAAGGTGTGCATGAAGCGCGCGTTGAGGGCGAAGGCCAACAGCGCCGGGTCGGCCGTCCGCCGGGCGATCGCGGTGGCCTCGTCCGCCGCGCGCCGGCCGCGGTCCGTACGGGTCCCGCGCAGCTCCAACGCCACCGTGCTCAACAGGCGGCTGCGGGGTACGAGCTGGTCCTCGCCGAGCCCGGCCAGGGCGTGTTCGGCGACCCGGACGATCTGCGTGGAGAGCTGTTCGTCGTCGTTGCGGGTCCAGATGGCGGGCACCTGGAAGGCGGCGATCACGTTGGCGGTCAACTGCGGGTCGTCGAGCCGCTCGACGGTGGTGATCGCCTCGGCCCGGAGCCGGCGCGCCTCGCCCAGTCGACCGGTCACGGCGAGCGCCCGACCCAGCCCCATGACCGCCGCCAACCGCCCGGGTACGTCCGCCCGGTCGGCGCGGTCGTGGGCGGTGATCGCCTGTCGCCACAGCCGTACCGCCTCGTGCGGGTTGGATCGGCGTTCGGCCTGCTCGGCCGTGGCATGGGCATACCGGGCGGCGCGGGGTGCGGTGGCCCGGGTACCGGCCTGCTGGAAGTGGTGGGCGAGGGCGGCGACGTCGTGCGGGTGCAGCCGTTCGATCGACTCGGCGACAGCGGCGTGCCAGTGGGCCCGGCGCATCGCGGACAGGTCGCCGTAGAGCGTGTCGCGTACCAGGATGTGGGTGAAGCGTGGCCGGCCGCCGGGCGCCTCCTCGGTCAGGAAACCGGCCTGGAGGGCGGTGTCCAGGGCGTCGAGCATCGTCCCCTCGTCGCCGACCAGCCCGACCAGTACGTCCGGGTCGATGTCCCGGCCGATCACCGAGGCCTGGCGCAACACGGTCCGCGCCGGGTCCGGAAGTCGGCTCAGGCGGTGCCGGATCACGTCCCGTACCCCCGCCGGGATCTTCTCTACCGCCGGAACACCCTCGGCGGCGACCAGCCGCGCCAACTCCCGGACGAAGAACGGGTTGCCACCGCTGCGGCGATGGATCAGGTGTCCGGTGGACGCGTCCAGGGGTTGCCGGGCGACCGCACGGGCGAGTTCGCCGGTGGCCGTCTCGGACAACCCGCCCAGGTAGATCCGTACGGGCTCGGTACGAGCGATCCGGGCCAGCGCCGCCGTCAGCTCCGCAGTGATCTCCGTGGCCCGGTACGTCCCGACGACCAGCACGGGTCCGTTGACCGGTGCCGGCTGCGCCACCAGCGTCGTCAGCAGGTCCAGGCTGCTCTCGTCCGCCCGGTGCAGATCGTCGACGACGAGCAGCGCCGGCCCCTGCTCCGCGACCCTCGCCAGCCGGGACAGCGTGGCGTGCCGGAGGCGTACCCGGGACACGGCGGGGTCTCCGGCCGCCGAGTGGACGGCCTCCGAGTGGACGGCCTCCGAGTGGACGGCCTCCGCGTCGCCCTGCGCAGGTTGCGCCCGAACGGGCGCGGGAACCGGCTCGGTCAACGTGTCGATGATCTGCGTCCACGGCCCGGCGATCGCCGCACCGTCGTACTCGGGGATCCGGCCCCAGGCCGTCGTCCAGCCGGCTGTCGAGAGCCGCCGGGTGAGCGCCTCGGCCAGCGCCGTCTTGCCCGTCCCCGCGTCTCCCGAGATCAGGGCGAGGGTGGGTCGGGCCTGCCGGACGACCGTCGCGGCGACCTGCTCCAGCTGGGCCAGCTCCTCGGCGCGGCCGACGAACGGCCGCGGTGCGGGCTTCTGCGCGGCTGCCGGGTGCAGTTGTGGCGCCTGGGCGAGGATGTCGGCCTCGAGCTGCCGCAGCCGGGGTCCCGGATCGAGGCCGAGTTCCGTCGCCAGGGTCTGGCGCGCCCGGCGCAACGCGGCGAGCGCCTCGCCCTGCCGGCCGGACCGGTACAGGGCGGTGGCGAACAACTGCCAGGCGTCCTCGCGCAGCGGTTGGGTCCGCGTGTGGGCCTGGAGTTCGAAGACGGCATCGCTGGCCCGTCCCACCAGCAGCAGGGCCTCGGCCCGACGCTCCACGGCCAGCATCCGCAGCTCGTCCAGCCGGTCGATCTCCGCACGGGCCCAGATCTCCCCGGCGACCTCGGCGTACGCGGGTCCGCGCCAGAGGGCGAGCGCCTCGTCCAGACCCGCCAGCGCCGCCGTACCCTCGCCGGTTGCCAGCAGCCGCCCGGACTCGCCGACCATCGCCTCGAACCGCCAGGCGTCCACCGCGTCGGGTGCCGCGCGCAGCACGTAGCCGGGCGGCGCGGTCACCAGCAGTCGGGCCTGCTGCCGGGGCGGTCGATCCGGCTCCAGGGCGCGGCGCAGGTCGGACACGAAGGTACGGATCGCCGCGACCGCGCCATCCGGGGGTACATCCCACAGATCGTCGACGAGCCGGTCGACCGGTACGACCCTGCCCCGGGCGATCAGCAGGCGGGCCAGTACCGCGCGTTGGCGGGGGCCCTTCAGCGGAACGGGACCACGTTCGGACGCGGCCTCCACCGGGCCAAGCACGCCGAAGGCGACCGGTTGCGCCGTCGCCTGCCTGGTCATGGCCCCAATGTACGCAGCAGCGGTTGCCCGCCCGGCGGTCTCCGCCCGGTCACCGACCGCCGCACGGGCGGGGCATCCGGCGGACATCCGGGTACGGCCGGCGTACTCATCCGATGCTGATCCGCCGCTGATCACCGCCGGCCACGCTGGGAAGGCACCACGGCGGGTACGGCCCGGCGAACGGAAGCCTTCCGGTCTGACCCCGCTCCCTCCCTTACCCCACTTGTCCCACCTGTCCCAACCAGCTCGCCTGCCCCAACCGGCTCGCCGGTCGCACAAGAAAGGCACCATCGTGGAACCCAGGATCAACGGTTTCGACTACCAACGCGTCGGCGTCGCCGACGGCGTGGCCCTGAACGTCGCCGTCGGCGGCTCGGGCAGCCCCGTCGTACTGCTGCACGGCTTTCCGCAGACCCATCTCATGTGGCGGCACGTCGCGGCCGACCTCGCCGCCGACCACACCGTCATCTGTCCGGACCTTCGCGGTTACGGCGCCAGCGACAAGCCCGCCGACGCCGACGGGACGACGTACGCCAAGCGGACCATGGCCGCCGACGTCGTCGCGCTCGCCCGTGCGCTGGGCCACGAGCGCTTCGCGCTGGCCGGACACGATCGTGGCGCCCTGGTCGCCATCCGCGCCGGCCTGGACCACCCCGGCACGGTGACCCACCTCGCCTCGCTCGACGTGCTGCCCACCCTGGACATGTGGGACGTCATGCACGGCGTCACCGCCGCCGTCGGCTTCCACCTCTACCTGATGGCGCAGCCGCCGGGGCTGCCCGAGCAGTTGATCGGCGCCAGCCCCGACGCCTTCTTCGGCTACTTCCTCGACATCTGGACCCGGAACCCGGAGGCGATTCCCGCCGAGGTGCGTGCCGCCTACCTGAAGGCGTCCCGCGAGGCCGTTCCCTCCATCGTCGCCGACTACCGTGCCTCGGCCGGGATCGACGTCGAGCAGGACCGGGTCGACCGGGCCGCCGGAAACCGGCTCGGCATGCCGGTGACCGTCCTCCAGCAGGACTGGGGCACCGCCCTCGGCTTCGACGCTGCCGGGCTGTGGCGCGGCTGGGCTTCGGACCTGGAGCACACCACCGTCTCCTGCGGGCACTTCATGGCCGAGGAGGCCCCCGCCGAGGTCGTCAGGGCGCTCCGATCCCTGCTGGCCCGTTAGGCAAAACGGTCCGAGTGGTCCGCGTCACATTCCTGCCCGATAGCGGAACAGATCATTCCGTTCTGATAAGCTGAACGAGGACGAGGCAGCGTGGGAGATGCCGGCGGAACACCGGCGGGAAGAGGTACGGGACATGAGCGGGACGAGCACCATCTCCGACTGGCGCGCAGTACTGGCCGACGCGCACACCGCGCTGCTGACCGCCGTCGCCGGCGTCGGTACGCAGGACCAGAGCCTGCGTACGCCCTGCGAGCAGTGGTCGGTGGCGCAGGTCATCCAGCACGCGACCGGCGATCAGATGGCCTTCACCTCGGCGATCACCGGTGGGCCGGGGCCCTCGGAGAACCCCTTCACGCCCTCCGGTCAACTCGACGGGGAGCCGCGTTCCCTCCTCGACCCGGTGCTGGTCGCCTCGGCCGAGGCCTGGGCCACGGTCGAGGACGACGCCAACGCGGTGGCCACCCCGCTGCCGCAGGGGCCGATGCCGGCGTGGCTCGCCGGTGGAGCCTGCGCGCTCGACGCCGCCGTACACGCCTGGGACATCGCCGTGGCCACCGGTCAGCCATCTGCGCTCACTCCCGAGCTGGCCCGGCCGCTGCTGATCGTCGCCCGCAACATCGTCGAGCCGCTCCGGACCTACGGTGCCTACGCACCGGCGCTCGACACCGACCCCGGCGCGGACGACGTCACGGTGCTGCTGCACTACCTCGGTCGCCCGGCCACCTGGACCCGATAGTCGCGATCCGCCCGGACGCCGTACCAACAGAGCCCGGAAACGCCGAACACCTCCGCACCGGCCGGTGCGGAGGTGTTCGGGTACGTCGATCGCCGCTACCTGGTAACCGAGACCGTCTGCCTGGCGAGTTGGAACGCCGGCAACATCGCCTCGAACTCCTCGGTGTCGGTACCACTCAGGGTCAGCAGCATCGTCCCCATCCGGGTCGCCACCACCAGTGCCCGGCCCCGCTTGGCCTCACCGGTCAGCTCGCTCTCCTCCATGAACGTCACCTCGGTGGCGATCAGCGGACCGGCCTTGGTGTCCCGGTACTGCACGTCGGTGAGCTTGCCGTACTTGGCGACGAACTCCTCCAGGCCCTTACGGGCGCCGATGACGGCACCCCGGTCGACGACCCAGACCCGGATGAAGCCGATGTTGCCGGCCGGCTTCGCGTCGATCTCGCAGCTCATGGTCGAGCCACCCACCTGGATCAACTCGGCGAAGTCGGGGTTGAACACGACCGGCTTGGCCTTCCACTTCGCCGGCAGATCGAAGGTGATCGGCAGCTCGCAGGGCGTACCCTTCGGACCGACCTTGGCGGCGGCCGTGGCCGGCGCGACATCGTCGTACCAGGGGGGACCCGGCGCCACCGGGGTCGTACCCGGACTTGCCGAGGCCGCGCCACCGGCGGACGGCGTTCCCGCGCTGTCGCCGCAGCCGGCGGCGATCCCGATGGTCAGCGCGGCCAGCACGGCCGCGCGAATTCGTCTGCCCACGTCTGCACTACTCCCAGTTGATGTTGAAGGCGGCGCAAGCAAACCCGAACGGTCAACGGGAAGTCAATCCAGTTCGAGCGGACCCCGCGGGTTCACTCCGGCGAGTGGCAATCGCCGGTTCGCCCCCGACCGCGGCCCGGACGCCTTGTAGGTTTCCCAGCAGGTCCGGCAGTCGCCGTGGGCCGAGCGGCCGTCGGGGCGGCGGACCCGGTGACGTCGCCGGAACGACGTCGGCGGCAGGCGTCGGCGTCGGGCGGCACCGCCGTCGTATCGGGGGTGCGGTCATGACTGCGGTGGTCGGGAACTATCTGCTCGGAGATCCGGTCGACCGGGTCGAGGGACCGCTCAAGGTGACCGGCACCGCCCCGTACCCGTCGGACGTCGCCCTGCCGGGCCTGGTGCACGCCGCGCTCGTCCAGTCGCCGATCGGGGCGGGAACGATCAGCCGGATCGACACCGGACCGGCGGAAGCCGCCCCCGGAGTGGTGGCCGTGCTCACGTACCAGAACACTCCGGAGCTTGCCGCACCACCGCCGTCGCCGTTCGGTTCGCCGCCCCGGTACCCGTTCACGGACAACCGGATCCTGCACTACGGCCAGCATGTGGCCATCGTGGTGGCCGGAACCCCCGAGCAGGCGGCCACGGCGGCCCGGCTGGTCGAGGTCGACTACGCCGAGACGCCTCCGGTGCTGGGCATCGACAACCCGCGAGCCCCGGTGCTGGAGAACCCGTACGGGACGGACACGGAACGCGGCGACGCGGCCGCCGGGTTGGCCGCCGCCGAGGTGGTCCTCGACGCCACGTTCGCGATCGCCCCGGAGACCAACAACCCACTCGGGCTCTTCACCACGGTGGCCTGCTGGGAGGCGGACCGGCTGGTCGTACACGAGACAACCCAGTGGCCGATGCTGGTCCGGAGCACCCTGGCCGCCGTGTTCGGCGTACCGGAGGGGAACGTACGGGTACTGGTGCCGCACATCGGTGGCGGGTTCGGAGCGGGGCTCCGGGTCCCGCCGCACACGGTGCTGACCGTGCTCGCCGCCCGGACACTCGACCGCCCGGTCAAACTGGTGCTGACCCGGCCACAGATGTTCACCTCCATCGGCCACCGGCCGGAGACGGTGCAGCGGGTACGCCTCGGTGCCACCCGGGACGGCCGGCTGGTGGCGATCGACCACGAGGGCACCTCGACGATCGGGATCGAGGAGACCAATCTCGAACCCCTCAGCAGGGGTACGGCCCTGGCGTACGCCTGCCCGAACGTCGCGACCCGGGACCGGCAGGTACGGCTGAACATCCCCAATCCCGGCTGGATGCGCGCCCCCGGCACCGTCCAGGGGCACTTCGCCCTGGAGTCGGCGCTCGACGAACTGGCCTACGAACTGGGGATCGATCCGCTCGAACTGCGACTGCGCAACTATGCGGAGGTCCACCCACAGTCGGGGCTGCCGTGGTCCAGCAAGGCCCTGCGGGACTGCTACCGGGTCGGCGCCGAGCGCTTCGGCTGGGCCGGGCGGAACCCGGGGATCCGGTCGACGCGGGACGGCAACTGGCTGGTCGGCTACGGGATGGCCGGCGTGACGTTCGAGTGGTACCAGTCGCCGTGCCGGGCCAGCATCTCGATCCGTCGCGACGGTACGGCCCAGGTACGCAGTGCGGCCACCGACCTCGGTACCGGTACCTACACGATCGCGACCCAGCTCGCGGCCGAACTGCTCGGCCTCGACCGGGGCCGGGTCCGGGTGGCGATCGGGGACAGCGACCTGCCACCCGCCCCGCAGTCCGGCGGGTCGGGGCTGGCGGTGGCGCTGAGCGCGGCGATCCACGCCACGGCCGGCAACCTGCTGCGGGCCTTCCTGACCCTCGTCGCGGGCGACGACCGGTCACCGTTGCGGGGCCGGGAGCCGGACGAGGTCCGCGCCACCGACGGTCGCCTGCACCTCGTGCACGATCCGTCGGTCGGGGAGACGTACCTCGACATCCTGGCCCGGCACGGTCGGGACGAGTTGACCGCGGACGGCGAGGCCACTCCGCAGGTCGACGGCGTACCGATGGCGCCGTCCGGTTCGTTCGCCGCCCGGTTCGTGGAGGTCCGGGTCGACGAGGAACTCGGACTGCTGCGGGTCCGGCGGATCGTCACGGTCGTCGACGCGGGCCGGGTCCTCAACCGGAAGACCGCGCGCAGCCAGATCATCGGGGCCACGGTGATGGGGCTCGGGATGGCGATGCTGGAGCGGACCGTGTTCGACCCTGCGGGCCGGGTCGCCAACGCGACCTTCGGCGAGTACCTGATCCCGGTCCACGCGGACGTACCCGAACTCGACGTCGTCTTTCTCGGCGCGCCGGACGGGCTTCATCCGGTCGGGATGAAGGGACTCGGTGAGATCGGCATCGTCGGTGTGGCCCCGGCCATCGCCAACGCCGTCTTCCACGCCACCGGCCGCCGGATCCGGTCACTGCCGATCACCATCGAACGACTGCTGCCGCACTGATCCCGGTACCGCCTGCTCATCCCGGCCGCGCCGCGCCGGTTCCGGCGAGTCCGGCCGGTGCGGCGTCGCCTCAGGAGCGCGACCGGGCGCGGCCGGTCGGCCAGGCGGCCCGGGCCAGGGTGGGCAGCTCCCGGCGCTGGCGGAGGAACAGGATCCCGGCCAGGATCGCGTACGCGACGGCGACCACGTAGCGGACCGTCTGGGTCGGCACGGCGAACTGCACGGCGAACAGCAGGAACAGCAGCGCCGCCTCGCTACGGGAGATGCGCAGATCCAGCAGGATCGCGACGCCGAGCAGAGTCTGCGCGGTGGTGAGGTACAACTCCTCGGTCTGCCGGGCGTCCAACGGCAGCCCGGCGAACTCGCCGCCGCCGAGGTAGAAGGCGATCGGCAGACAGGCGACGAGCAGGGTCCACTGGTTGAGCTTCGCCGCCAGCAGGGCGCCCAGCCCGTCGTCGGCCCGACCCCGTAGGGCGAAGGCCACCGCCACGATCACCTCCGGAGCCTCGGACGCCACCGGAGCCAGCCACTGGACGAGCAGGAACTCGTCGATCCCCAGCGTCGAGCCGGCCTCGACCAGGGACCTGCCGAACGGCTCGGCGGCACTGAGGATCACCACGGCGGCGGTGCCGAACAGGGCCGTGGCCGTCAACCGGCGCCGCTTGGTGGGCTGGTTGGCGAGGGTGGCCGCCACCCCCACCAGCCCCTCCTCGGCGTGCTCGGTCCGCCCGATCCGGGACAGGTAGAGCGCGTACAGGCCGCCCAGGACCACGGTGTCGTACCAGGCCAGCCGACCGGTGACCGGGATGACCAGCGCGTACACGGTCGCCATCAGCAGGTACACGGTCTCGGTCCGCCGGTGCGGGGACAGCCGTACGCCGTTGCGGTCGCCGGGTCGCCCCCGCCGACGTACGGCCCAGATGGCGAAGAAGACCAGCAGCGGCCAGGCGACCCCGATCAGCAGCCGGTTGGCGCCGGTCATGTTCGCCAGCGCGAACGCCGCGAACTCCGGATCGGAGCCGGCGGCGAACGCGAAGTAGATATCGATCGCGTACTCCGGCAGCACCGCCACCAGTGCGAGCAGTGCCAGCGCGAGACTGCCCGGCAGGTCCACCCGGGCGACCTCCGAGGCCCACATCAGCAGCGCCACCGCCGACAGCACCGCCACCCCGAAGACCGCCATCCCGACCAGCGGCGGCAGATGACCGCCGGACAGCCGGACGACGACGGCCGGAACCGCAGCCAGTACCGCGATGCCGACCCGGGTCGCGACGCCCCGAGCGGACACCGTGACATCGAGTCTCACCCGCACCGCCGCCACCCCCGTCGGCATCGAGCCTGCCGGACCGGGCCGAGGGCAGCGGCCGAACCGACCAGATTCACTCGGGTACGAGCGCGGCGCGACCCGCCGAGGCCGACACCGACGAGCCCCGGCAGAGCCGGGATCCCTTACTGGGATACGTTGTCAGCCACAGCTACGGCTACCGGAGGAGGTGGGACCGATTCTCGTTCTGATCGGCGGGGTGCTCCCACCACGCGACCCGATGGCGTCACCGGTCGAGGCCGGGCCACGGTAACCGCAGGAGCGCCCGAGGCGTTTCCGAAGGGTTGTTGTACGTGTCGAAATCAACCGACGCTCCGGCGTCCAGTCCCATCCCGATGCCGAGCCCGGCCACCGTCGTCGACCGGCTTCGCGCCGCCGGCTGCGTGTTCGCCGAGGACGAGGCGGAACTTCTGATGGATGCCTCGGCGACCCCGGCCGAGCTGCTGGCGATGGTCGACCGACGGGTCGCCGGGCTGCCGTTGGAGCACATCGTCGGCTGGGTCGACTTCTGCGGGCTGCGGGTCGCCGTCGACCCGGGGGTCTTCGTGCCGCGTCGCCGGACCGAACTCCTGGTACGCCGGGCTGCGGCGCTGGCCGTACCCGGGGCGACGATCGTGGACCTGGCCTGTGGCTGCGGCGCCATCGGGATGGCCGTCGCCGGGCTCGTCGAGGATGTCGCGCTGCACGCCGTGGACATCGAGCCGGCCGCCGTACGCTGCGCGCGGCGCAATCTCGCGGCGCTGAATGCCCAGGTGTACGTCGGAGATCTGTACGACCCACTTCCCGCCCGACTGCGTGGGCAGGTCGACGTGCTGGTGGCCAACGTTCCCTACGTACCCACCGAGGCTGTGGGCCTGCTGCCGCCGGAGGCGCGGATCCACGAGCCGCTGGTGGCGCTGGACGGCGGTGCCGATGGCCTCGACGTGCTGCGCCGGGTGGCCGGCGGGGCCGGGAACTGGCTGGCTCCCGGTGGGCATCTGCTGCTGGAGACCAGTCTCGAACAGGCGGACGCCGCGCTGGCGGCGCTGGCCGGGGCCGGTCTCGCCCCGACGCTGGCCCGCGACGACGAGCTACCGGCGACGGTGGTGATCGGCCGCTGCTGACCGTACGGCCGGCCGGCGATCCCGCTCGCGGAGGTACGACCGGCGATCCCGTTCGCGGAGGTACGGCCGGCCGGCCGCCCTGCTCACCAGCCGCGCAGCCGGGACCAGACCGATCCGATCGTCCCGGTACCGGGCTGGAGCACCTGGTAGACGTCATGCTGGGCGGCCGTCGCGCAGGCGTGGATCGGCAGCACCCGGACCTGGGTGCCGACGGGTAGCTCGGGCAGCGCCGCCCGGCTGCCCTTCCGGATCGTCAGCGTGCCGTGCTCCTGGCTGGCGTCGGTCATGACCAGGTCCGGGTAGAGCGGCCCGTCGAGCCGGGCGACGAGTCCGTACCCCTGGTCGACCGGTTGGCTGGCCGTACCCCGGTCCCGGGAGGTCGCCATCCAGCCGCCGTCGGTGATGATCCAGCCCTTCTCCGGCTGATGGCCGATCACCGTGGTCACCACGGACATCGCCAGGTCGTCGACGTCGCACACCCCGATGCCGGCCATCACGAGGTCGAAGAAGACGAAGTTGCCGGCCCGGACCTCGGTGACTCCGCGCAGGTCCTCGGCGGCGTGTGCCGTCGGGGTCGAGCCGACGCTCACCACCGGTGCGGCGAATCCGGCCCCGCGCAGATCCTCGGCGACCCGGACCGCGCTCGCCCGCTCGTGCTCGGCCGCGGCGACGAGTTCCTTCCGGGAACGACTGTGGTACGACCCACCCGCGTGCACGAGTACGCCCCGGGCCTCGGCGCCGCCCCGTTCCAGCACCTCGGCGATCCGTACGGCGGTCGGGTCGCCCGGTCGTACGCCGCCCCGGTGCCCGTCGCAGTCGACCTCGATGAACGCCGGGATCCGTACGCCGGAGTCGGCGACGGCGGCGACCGCCTCGGCCTGCGTCACGCTGTCGATCGTCACCTGGAGGTCCACTCCGGCCCGGTGTGCCGCGACCACCCGGCCGAGCTTGTGCGGGGCGAGGCCCACCGCATAGAGGATGTCGGTGAACCCGTGCGCGGCGAAGGCGTCCGCCTCGCGCAGGGTCGACACGGTGATCGGTCCGGTGCCACCGTCGAAGAGCAGCCGGGCGACGTCCACAGACTTCGCCGTCTTCACGTGTGGCCGCAGCCCGACGCCCAGCTGCCGCAACCGGCTCCGGAGGCGTTCGATGTTGCGCTCGACCCGCGCCCGGTCGACGAGTAGGAACGGCGTCTCGGGAAGACCGCCAGCGGGGTCGTCGTCGGTCCCCTCCGCCGTGCGGATGTCCTGCGGGGTCGCGACCATGCCCACCTTTCCTCAGCGTCGCCTCGCCCAGGGTGCTTGCGCTGGTCGGAGGCCCTAAATCGGCGCCCCAGTGTAGATGAGCGACACGGTCAACCTGGACCGTCGACGGCAGCCTGCTCGACGGCGTGGACGTCGACGGCAGCCTGCTCGACGGACCCGTCGACTTCCGCCAGGACCTCGGCGATCGTCGCCACGTCGCCGGCCGTGTGTGCCGCGAGCAGCGCCGCGAACCGTTCCGCCGGCAGCACCCGTACGCCCAACGTGACGGCCTTCTCCGCCTTGCTGCCCGCACCCTCGCCGACCACCACCAGATCGGTCCGCTTCGAGACCGAGCCGGAGGACTTCCCGCCGAGCCGTTCGACGGCCTCGTTGCCCTCGTTGCGGGACAGTCCCGGCACCGAGCCGGTGACCACCACCGTCATCGGGGTGCCGTCCGGCCTGCGCAGCGGCAGAGCCGTCGGGGTCGGGGTGGCGGCGTCGGGATCGCGGTCGTCGCCCTGGCCCGTTGCCGCAGGCGGAACGATCCCCGGCTCGGTCATGTTGACGCCACGCGCCGCGAGCTTGTCGACCACGGGCGCGAGTTCGACCAGTTCCGCCGCGATGGTCACGGCCCGTTCCGGCCCGACGCCCTCCACCTGCTGGAGATCGGGTACGGACGCGGCGAGCAGCGCCTCCATCGTGCCGAAGTGCCGGGCCAGCCGCCGGGACATCGAGCGGCCGGTCATCCGTACGCCGAGGCCGGTGAGGACCCGGGACAGCGGTTGGCTCTTCGACGCCTCGATGTTGGCGACGAGTTTCCTGGCCGACGTCTCACCCAACCGGTCGAGGGTGGCCAGGGTGGCGGCGTCGAGGTCGTAGAGGTCGCCGGGATCGGTGACCAGGTCGGCCCCGACAACGAGATCAATGATCTTGCTGCCCAGTCCTTCGATGTCCATCGAGTCCCGGGCCGCGTAGTACGACAGCGACTCGCGGGCTCCACAGGCTCGCCCCTGGGTACAGCGCCAGCGCTTCTGTGACCGGTCGATCTCGCCGCCGCACCGTGGGCAACCGGTCGGCGGGTCGTACGGTGTCGAGTCGGCCGGGCGCTCGTCCAGTTTGGCGCCGGTCACCTCGGGGATCACGTCGCCGGCCCGCCGGACGAAGACGGTGTCGCCGGCCCGTACGTTGCGCCGGACGAGGTCGTCGAAGTTGTGCAGGGTCGCCGAGGTGACCGTGACACCGCCGACCTGCACCGGGGCCAGTACGGCGACCGGGGTGATCACTCCGGTCCGGCCGACCTGCACCTCGATCCGGAGCAGGGTGGTGGTGCGGGTGTCGGCGGGGAACTTGTAGGCGATGCCCCAGCGGGGTGCCCGGGTCCCCGACCCAGCCAGTTCGCGGTCCGCCGGGTGGTCGGCCTTGATGACCGCGCCGTCGATGCCGAAGCCGAGTTCGCCCCGCCCGGCGTAGAGCGCCTCCACCGCGGCGAGCACCTCGTCGATCGTGGCGCAGAGCGGCATTCCGGCCGGTGAGCCGGCGGTGGTGGCGACGCCGAGACTCTCGATGTAGGCCATGGTCGCGGAGAGCGGACGTGCCGTGGGCCCGTCGACACCGGGCCCAGGCTCGGCAGCACCAGCTACCTCACCGTCGGCACCGATCTCGGGTACGGCGTCGTCGAGCCCGTGCACCGCGTAGGCAAGGAAGGACAGCGGCGCGTCGTACGCCCGGTCCTGGGCGCGGAGGGTGCCGGCGGCGGCGCTGCGCGGATGTGCGAAGGCCGGCTCGCCGTTCCCGGTCCGCATTTCGTTGGCGCGGACGAAGTCGGCGTCGGTCATGAACACCTCGCCGCGCACCTCCAGCGTCACCGGCTCGCTGAGCTGCTCCGGCAGGCCGACCGCCCGGCGGGCCTGGGTCGTCACGTCCTCGCCGGCCCGGCCGTCCCCCCGGGTGGCGACCTGGGTCAGCCGGCCCGCCACGTACCGGGCGGCGATCGCGAGGCCGTCGATCTTGGGTTCCACGGTGTAACCGGCGGCCGGACGGCCGAGCAGCTTGTCCAGCCGGGCGGCCCACCGGCCCAACTCCTCCTCGCCGAACACGTTGTCGAGGCTGAGCATCGGACTGCTGTGCTCGACGTCGCCGACCACTCCGGCCCCGGCCGCGACCAGCTCGCTGGGCGAGTCGTCGCTCTTCCAGCCCGGCTGGGCGGTTTCGGTCGCGATGACCCGGGCCATCAAGGCGTCGTAGGTCGCGTCGTCCATCGCCAGATCCGTGCCGCTGTAGTACGCGGCCGCCGCCGACCTGATCTCGGCGAGCGCCGTGGCGTAGTCCGCCCGGTCCTCGAACGGCTCGGCCAGCCCGGCGTCCACCACCGGGTCAACGGAGTCGACCACCAGCTCACTCATGTTGCCGCCCCCGCGCTCCGCATCAGCCGTGACCTCCTGTCGTGTCCTGCACACAGCCTAGAGATTGGGTACGACGCATCCCGCCCACGCATCCGTCCCCGCCCGGACCCCCGATCGACGCCCCGAGCCCGACCCCGCTCCAACCCGATCGACGGCCGATCTGCGCCCTCGATCGGCGGCCAGACTGCGGCCCGAGCCCGACCTCGCTCCGCCCCGCTCGCTCCGTCCCGCTCGCCAGCCTGATCGCGCAGCCCGGTCCGGTCCGGTCCGATCCGATCCGCAACCAGCCGATGGGCCCGGGCCTGGGCACCTAGGCTGATTTCATGGCCGAACCGGCGCAGCGCCCCCAGGACGGGCCGAGCGCGCAGAGTTCGGAAAGCCCGCAGAGTTCGGAGAACCCGCTCAGTTCGACGAGTTCGCAGGGTTCGCAGAGCGTCGGCACGGTGATCGTCGCGGGCCTGGCCAACCTGGCGGTCGCGGTGGCAAAGGCGTTGGCGGGGGTGCTCTCCGGTTCGGCCGCGGTGCTGTCGGAGGCGGCCCACTCCGTCGCCGACACCACTACCGAGGTGCTGCTCTTCGTGGCCCTGCGTCGGGGCAGCCGGCCGGCGACCAGCCAGTATCCGTTCGGGTACGGCCGGGAGAGCTACATCTGGGCGTTCATGGCGGCCGTCGTCACCTTCGTCATCGGTGCCGGTTTCTCCATTTTCCAGGGCGTGGACGCGATCCAGGAGCGGCGCGAGAAGCTGGACGCCACGGTCGCGTACCTGGTGCTGGCCGTCTCCTTCGTCGCGGAGGGGATCTCCCTGCTCCGCTCCGTACGGCAGTTGCGTCGCCGGGCCGCCCGCTGGCGGGTCCCGTGGCTGCGGGTGGTCCGCAACACCCCCAACACCACCATCAAGGCGGTACTGCTGGAGGACAGCGCCGCGCTGGTCGGCCTCGTCCTGGCCGGTGCCGGCGTGACGCTCTCCGAACTCACCGGAAGTCCGGTCTGGGACGGGATCGCCTCCATCGCCATCGGCGTGCTGCTGCTGATGGTGGCCACGACTCTGGCGCACAACAACATCCGTCAGCTGGTCGGGCGGGCGGCTGGGGAGGCGGTCCGGGAGGAGATCCACCAGGAACTGTCCCGGGTGCCGGACGTCCGAGGGGTGGACCGGCTGATGACCATGCAACTCGGCCCGGAGGACATCCTCGTCGCCGTCAAAATCAACTTCGCCGAGGAAGCCACCCGGGAGGAGATCGAGATCGCCTCGGACGAGGCCGAGCGCCGCCTCGTCACCCGGAACCCGGCAATCCGGTACGTCTTCCTCGACCCGACCCGCCGCCGCCCCTGAGCCGGCTGGTGGCGATGGCTGGTGAGCCACCGGACCAGGGGTCGGCCCTCAGATCGGTGTCCCGGTGGCGGGCCAGGGAGTCGGGGTGGCGGGCCAGGGAGTCGGCCACAGGTATTGACAGTTTTCGACGGCAGGCTCACTCTGGTGGGCAGAGAGCGCTCTCTCACCTCCCTTAGGAGGACAGACCACCACCAGTCTGGCCAGCGATCTCCGATGCTTCTCGGCGGCGCCATCGGGAACCGAACCTGGCCCGTTCACCAGCTAGGAGTCAGAGATGGACAGGGTTGCACCCCTACCCGGACTGCGCCGCCGCCTGCGGCTCGTGACACTGCTCAGCGCGCTGCTGGCTCTGCTCGGCGCGTACACCGTCATCGGGCGGGCCGAACCCGCCGAGGCGCGGGCACCCATCGTGCGGGTGGCCGAGTTCCTGGCGGACTGCCAGTTCAGTCACCGCCTGCCGGACGACCCGATCATCTACCCGGGGCTGCCCGGCGCCTCGCACATGCACAGCTTCTTCGGCGCCACGACCACCAATGCCTACACCAACCTGGCCGACCTGCTGAACTCCGACACCACCTGCAACCCGAGGGTCGACGTCTCGTCGTACTGGGTGCCCACCCTGTACGCGGACAACGCCCCGGTGGAACCGGCCATCGTCACGTTCTACTACCTCGGCGAGGGGGTGCGCAGCGACATCGTCGCGAACACCCAGCCCATCCCGCTGGGGCTGCGGATCGTGGCCGGCAACGCCCGGGCGACGGCCCCGGACTCGACCACCATCTCGCGCTGGTCGTGCCTGCACGCGGGGCACGTCGGGGCGTCGAAGGACTTCGTCAACTGTCCCTCCGGAACGATGCTGGAGTCGTACCTCGACTTCCCGCAGTGCTGGAACGGCCGCGACCTGGACTCGCCCGACCACAAGAGCCACATGGCGTACCCGGTGAACCAGGCCTGCCCGCCCAGCCACCCGGTGGCGGTACCGAAGCTCCGACAGGTGATCAGGTATCCGGTCAGCGGTAACCCGGCGCGGTTCCGGCTCGCGTCCGGTGCCGGTTTCACGATGCACGGCGACTTCTTCAACGCCTGGCCCGAGGCGGAGATGCTCCGTCGGGTGCGGGACTGCATCCGTCCCGTGATCAAGTGCGGTGCGGACGGCCGGCCGAGCTGATCGGACGCGGGGTGGGCCCGGAGCGCCGGGTCCACCCCTGTTCGGCTGTCCGGACGGAGGAAGGAGGCCGCAGATGAGGGCCCGGGTCGTTGTCGTACCGTCCACCGCAATGCTCGTCGTGGTGCTGCTCGTCGCGGCCTGCGCCGGCTCCGCGCCACCACCGACCTCCGTTCCGGGTACGGCCGCCAGCCCCGTCCCGGCCACCCCCGGTCCAGCGGCCCAGACGGGTACGACGAGTTCGTCCGGTCCGTTCAACGTCACCGACGTCGCCTGGCTGCAACTGACCGTCGCGATGCACGAGCGGGTGCTCCCGATGCTGGACCTGGTCCCGGCGCAGACCGTCGAGCCGGCGTTACGCCGACTGGCGGCCCGGGTCCGGGACACCCATCGGGCCGATCTCGCCCTGTCCCGGAAACTGCTGGACAGCGCCGGTGCGCCGAAGACCAATCCGCACGAGGGCCACGACATGCCCGGGATGGTGACTGCCGCCGAGCTGAGCGCGCTGGGTACGGCCGGTGACGCCGAGTTCCGCCGCCTCTTCAGCCAGCACCTGCGGGCGCATCTGGAACAGGCGACCCGGGTTGCCCGGGCCGAGCAGACGTCGGGGGCCGAGCCCACCACCACCGCTCTCGCCGCCGCCATCGTCCGCACCGGCACCACCTACCTCAACCAGCTCGACCACCTGTAAGGAAGGGCCCCTTCCTATCGTTTTCTGTAGAAGAAGGGCCCCCTCCTAACACCCCAGCCGATTGACAGCCGGCCTCCCGCCGGGCTAGTTTGCGTACGTCGTAAGCTTACGGCGTACGCAAACTAGGGAGTGGCATCATGAAGAAGATCGCGATCATCGCGCCGCTGGTCTGGCTCGGCTGGCTCGTCCTGATCGACTGGGTACCGATGTTCCCGCTCAACGACCTCGACGTGATCAGCGCCGAGGACCGGGCCATCGCCGCCGCCGCGAACTATCCGATCCCGCTGCTGATCGCCGGGGCAGTGGCCCTCGGCCGACGCTGGTCCCACGTCGCCGCCGTCGGGCTGAGCACGCTCTGCGTCGTCGGACACGTCAACTCCTGGTGGCTCCCCTACTTCGGCAGCGCCACCGCCGCCGCTCGGGCGGACTACCTGGAGTACTACTCCCAGACCCTCAGGTTCCTGCCCACCGCCGGACACGACGTGGTCATCGACGTCCAGCACACCGTCGTCGGACTGCTCACCCTGGCGATGCTGGCCGCGACCGTCAGCGTCACCATGAGGACATGGCCACGACACCGGAACACCGAGCTGGCGGCCGCGGCGGTCGCCCGGCCCAGTTGACCCGCGACGACATCGTCGCCGCGGCTGTCCGGGTAATCGACACCGACGGGCTGGAGGCGTTGACCATGCGCCGACTCGGTGCCGAACTGGGAGTCGCGGCGATGTCGATCTACCGGCACCTGTCCAACCGGGACGCCGTACTCGCCGCCGTCGTCAACCACCTGGCGGTCGACGCGGTCACCGATCTCGAGCCCGGAGACTCCTGGTCCGAAGCGCTCGCCCGGTTCGGGACCGTGTACCGGCGGATGCTGTTGGCACATCCGCGAGCCGTGCCGCTGCTGGCGACCCATCCGATGGACATCGACACCGGCCTGCGACTCATGGGAGCCGTTCTCGACCGGTTCGCCGCCGCCGGACTGTCCCAGAACGAGGCGCTGACGGCCGTACAGTCGGTCGCCGTCTTCGTACTCGGACACGCTCTCGCCCAGGTCGGCACCCCGCCGGGCACCCCGGCCGCTCCGCCGGAGACGCCGGAGGTCGCCGAGTACTACGAACACTGGTTCGAGGTGGGACTGACCGCGATGGTCTCCGGGTTCGCCGCCCGACACCAGCGATAGCCGCCCGCCGCAAGCGATAGTCGGCCGACCTGCCAGCGATAGTCGGCCGGTGCCGGCAGCGGACGGCCGGCGATCGGGGCCGGACGGGTCGGGCGGCGACTGCCCGGTCACCACTACGGTCCGGTCACCACTACGGTCCGGTCAGGACTACGGCCCGGTCAGGACTTCGACCAGCGTGGGACCGGCGGTGGCGCGTACCGCGCGCAGCGCCGAGGTGAGTTCGGCGGGGGTTTCGACGCGGGTCGCCGGAACCCCGAAACCGGCGGCGATCTCCGCGATCCGGGGGCCGCCGATGTCGGTACCCGGCCAGCGCCCGGTACGTCGAGCCGCACCGTCGAACCGGTGCAACGCCGAACCGACCGCGCTGTAGCTTCCGTTGTTGAGTACCACGAAGGTGACGGCGATCCGGTAGTGCATGGCGGTCCAGAGCGCCTGGATCCCGAACTGGAAGGATCCGTCGCCGAGAATCGCGGCCACCGGGTACTCCGGTTGGGCCAGCCGGACCCCGAGCGCCGCGCCGGTACCCCAGCCGAGCGATCCGGACGAGGAGAGCAGGACCTGGTCGGGGCGGCGCTGCGGCAGCGCGGCCAGCAGCGCCGGCGTGGCCGTGGTGGCGTCCAGCACCACGGTCGTGTCGTCGCCCAGCCCGTCGACCAGCGCGGCGACGATCGGAGCCAGCCCGACGTGGCCCGGAAAGGCGGCGACCGGCCGCTCGGACGCCACGTCCGGCGGCCGTGTCGCGGTCGCGGGCAACGGTCCCGCAGAAGCGGGCAATGTTGTCGCGGAAGCGGGCAATGGTGTCGCGGTCGCGGACAAGGGTGTCGCGGTCGCGGGTGTCGGTGTCGGTGTCGGTGTCGGTGTTGCGACCGTCGGCAGCGCCGCGAGCAGGTCGTCGAGGACGGCGCCGGTGTGCCCGACCAGTCCCACGTCCACCGGGTACAGCCGGCCGACCTCGCCGGCGTCGACGTGTGCGTGGATGGTGCCGGCCCGGGTGGGCAACTCGTTCTCGGCCGGTGCCTCGAATTCGGTGAACATCCGGCAGCCGACGAAGAAGAGCAGGTCGGCGTCGCGTACCGCCGGGTGGTTCGGGGCGTACGACCCGGCGAAGCGCGGGTGGGAGGTGGCGAAGGCGGTTCGTTGGAAGCCGCGCCGGTCCTCGCCGAGTACGGTCGCGCCGAGGTGCTCGGCGAGGGCGACCAGGGCCTCGGTCGCACCGTGCCGGGCCACGTCGCCGCCGGCCACCAGCACCGGACGGGTCGCCTCGGCGAGCATCCGGGCGGCGGCGGCGACCGCGTCGGCAGCCGGCCGGTTGCGTGGTACGCCCATCGGTGGCACCGCCGCCAGGGCTGCCCCGACCGGTGTACTCGCGTCCATGACGTCCTGCGGCAGGCCGATCCAGGTCGGACCGGCGGGCTCGGCGGCCGAGGTACGCAGTGCCCGGGCGACGTCGGAGGGCAGGCTGCCCGCCGAGCTGACCTGGCGGGCCCACTTGACGTGCTGACGGATCATGTCGCGCGGGTACGGCACGGTCGTGAACCCGTCGCGACCCTGTAGCGCGGTGGACTTGAGCCCGTTGAGCACCAGCACCGGTGAGTTCGCGAGCTGCGCGGCGGTCAGGTGTGCCACCCCGTTGGCCATGCCCACGTTGGTGTGCAGGTAGGCGACCTGGGGGCGGCCGGTGATCCGGGCCGCGCCGTCGGCCATCGCGACCGCGATCGACTCGTGTGTGGTGAGCACGATGTCGAGTTCCGTGGAACGTTCGACGACCGCGTCGAGGAAGGCGGCCTCGGTGCTGCCCGGACAGCAGAAGACCCGTCGGACACCCCAACCGGTCAGTACGTCCAGCAGGGCGTGGGCCGCTGGCGTACCACTGTTCCGAATGGTCGGACGGATCGCCGTACTGCTCATGATCACCCCTTGACCTGGTGTTACGCGACGTGGCGATCGAGTGGCGCCGGTACCGGCGGGATGTGGCGACAGTAACGCCAACGACCGTGAGGCGGAATGGAGCCAACTCGAATTCTTCTGTACGGAACCAATTTGGTTCTGCAAAACAGAATCTTGCTGCCCCTCGTTGCGCGGTGATGGATAGTGCGGAGTACCCGCCCGTCCGAGCCGGGTCCCGGGCCCAGGCCAGTTCCGGAGGTGTTCGTGCAATGCAGACAGTGGTGAGCGAGCGCAACCCCAGCGGGCTCGACAAGGTGGCCCAGGTGGTCGACGGCCGGATCGGGGAGAGCGCCGACGGGGCGTACTTCGAATCGGTGGACCCGTGGACCCAACGCCCGTGGGCCCGGGTCGCCCGGGCCGGCCGGGCGGACGTCAAGGCGGCGGTCGCGGCGGCCCGCCGCGCCTTCGACGAGGGCCCGTGGCCCCGGATGCCGCAGCGGGAACGGTCCGCCCTGCTGCACCGGCTCGCCGACCTGATCCAGGCGCACGCCGACGAACTCGCCCGGCTGGACACCCGGGACATGGGCATGCCGGTGACGAACAGCCGGAACTGGAACGTGACCAGTGCGATCAACCACTTCCGGTTCTTCGCCTCGCACGCGCAGCTCTCGACCGCCAGCACCTATCCCGGCGACGACCGGCTGCATCAGTACCTGCGTTACGAGCCGGCCGGGGTTTTCGCGGCGATCGCACCCTGGAACTACCCGCTCAACCTCGGAGTCTGGAAGATCGCTCCGGCACTGGCGTACGGCAACACCGTCGTGCTCAAGCCGGCCGAGCAGTCACCGGCCTCGGCGGCCCGGCTCGCCGCACTGGCCCTGGAGGCTGGACTACCGCCCGGAGTGCTCAACGTCGTGCACGGATTCGGACCGGATTCGACCGGTGAGTGGTTGACCACCGCCCCGGGCATCGACCGGATCACCTTCACCGGCGAGTCCCGTACCGGATCGATCATCGCGGCGGCGGCGGCCCGCTCCCTGGTCCCGGTCTCGCTGGAGTGCGGCGGCAAGGGCGCGAACCTGGTCTTCGCCGACGCCGACCTGGCCGTCGCGGTGGCCGGCTCGATCCGGGCGATCTACAGCAACTCCGGCCAGGTGTGCCTCTCCGCCAGCCGGGTCTACGTCCAGCGCGCCGCCTACGAGGAGTTCGTCGACCGGTTCGTCCGGGCCGCCGAGGCGCTGCCGTACGGCGATCCACACGACCCGGCGACGCACGTCGGCCCGCTGTCCAGCGCCGAACACCACGCCAAGGTGTCGGACTACCTCGATTCGGTCGGCTCCGACGGCGGCGAACTGCGTACCGGCGGTCGGGTCGACGGGACGCTGCTGGTCCGACCCACCGTCGCGGTCGGGCTCGGGCCGGCGGCGCGGATCTGCCGCGAGGAGGTGTTCGGGCCGGTCGCGGTGGTCACCCCGTTCGACGACGAGGCGGAGGCGTTGCGGCTGGCCAACGACACGCCGTTCGGCCTCTCCGCGGTGCTGTTCACCCGGGATCTGGGCCGGGCCCACCGGGTGGCCGCGCAGTTGCGGGCCGGCACCGTCTGGATCAACACCTTCGGGGTACGCGAGCCACGGGCGCCCTTCGGCGGCTTCGGGGTCTCCGGGGTGGGCCGGGAGGGTGGCGACTTCAGCCGCGAGTTCTGCACCGAACCGAAGACGGTGATCGCCGCCATCGACTGATCCGCCGCCATCGACTGATCCGCCCCCGTCGACCGTTCCGCCGCTGTCGACTGCTCGTCAGGGTCGACCGATCCGCCGCGACCGGCTGGCCCGTGATCGCGGGTCAGCCGGTCCACCGTGCGTCGGCGGAGCCGTCAGCCAGTCCACGGCCCGTCGGCGGAGCCGTCAGCCGGTACGGCGCCGGAAGAGTACGACGGCGAGCGTCACGGAGACGGCGAGGAAGCCCGCGCACCAGGTCAGCGCGATCCACGGGCTGTTGCCGACGGGAGTGTCCAGCAGCAGGCCGCGCAGCGACTCGATCACCGGGTTGATCGGCTGGTGCTCCGCGATGCCGCGACTCCAGGCCGGCATGGTGTCGATCGGCACGAACGCGCTGCTGGGGTACGGCAGGAAGGTCATGAAGAAGGTGAAGCCGTTCGCCGCCTCGGTCGATTTGGCCAGCATCCCGACCACGGCGGCGAGCCAGGACATCGCGAGGATGAACGCCAGCAGGATGCCGCCGGCCGCGAGCCACTCGACCAGCCCGGCCTGTGGCCGGAAGCCGATCAGGAACGCCACCCCGAAGACCAGGACGGTCGAGGCGAGGTTGCGGACGACGCTGGCCGTCACCTGACCGCCGAGTACCGACGCGCCGCTGATGTCCATCGACCGGAACCGGTCCATGATTCCGCCGGTCAGGTCCTGGTGTACGGCCACCGCCGTCGTCGCCGAACCGAAGCCGGCGCAGAGCAGGATCACCCCGGGGACGACGTAGCTGACGTAACTGGTGCCGGTGTCGATGGCCCCGCCGAACAGGTAGACGAAGACCAGCATCAGCATGATGGGCAGCATCAGCGACATGATCAGCGCGTCGACGTTGCGTGCCGAGAGGCGCAGACAGCGGCCGATCATCGTGGCCAGGTCCGTCGGTCCGGAGCGGCGCTGCGGCACCCCGGCCATCCCACTGGCGGCGAGTTCAGACACCGGCGGTCTCCTTCGCGGTACGGATAACGGCGTCGGTACGGGTGGCGGCGTGACCGGTCAGAGCCAGGAAGACGTCGTCGAGCGTCGCGGTGTGTACGGCGAACCGCAGCACCGCCGTACGTCCCGGGTCGAGTTCGTCGAGCACCGCGCGGATGTGCGAGGCGCTTCCGTCGGTCGCGACGCCGAGGGTCAGCCGATCCGCGTCCCGGTGGAGCAGCCGGTCGCGCAGATAGCCGGCGATCGAGTCGTAGTGGGCGGCGCTGGTGAGAGTCAGATCCAGCCGCTGGTCGGCGAACCGGGTCTTGAGCTGGGCCGGGCTGTCCTCCGCCACCACCCGGCCGTCATCCAGTACGGCGATCCGGTCGGCTAGCCGGTCCGCCTCCTCCAGGTACTGCGTGGTGAGGAAGACCGTCACCCCCGAGCCGGCGAGATCCGTGATCACCTGCCACATCGCCTGGCGGCTACGCGGGTCGAGGCCGGTGGTCGGCTCGTCGAGGAAGATCACCGACGGCTGCCCGACCAGGCCGGCCGCCAGGTCCAGGCGCCGACGCATGCCGCCGGAGTAGGTGCCGATCCGCCGTCGCCCGGCGTCGAGCAGGTCGAACTCGCCCAGTAGTTCCTCGGCACGACGGCGGGCCGCCGGACGGGACAGGCCGACGAGCCGCCCCATCATCCGTAGGTTCTCCTCGCCGGTCTGTAGTTCGTCGACCGCCGCGTACTGCCCGGTCAGGCTGATGTTCCGGCGTACCTGGGATCGTTCGCGCAGTACGTCGAAGCCCGCGACCCAGGCCTGTCCGGCGTCCGCCCGGACCAGTGTGGACAGGATCCGTACCGTGGTGGTCTTGCCCGCCCCGTTGGGGCCGAGTAGCGCGAAGACGCTCCCCTGACGTACCCGGAGATCGATGCCGGCGAGTACCCGGACCGATCCGTACGACTTCTCCAGGCCGGTCGCCTCGACCGCCGATCCTGTTGCCATCCTCTTCCACTCCTCAGCCTTCGCCCGACCGGGCGGCGTACGGGACAGGTGCTTGCGTACAGGTTAAGCATGCGGTTCGATCAAACGCAATTACCTGGTAATAGTCGGGTTTGGCGGTGCTAGTGCACTAGTGCTCTAGGTAGTGCGGTGGGCGAGGGCAGCTGACGTGCACTACTCCGCCGTGCCGCAGATCCGCCGGGTTCGCCGGCTACCCTCGGGCAGCATTGGTGCACTAGTACGCAGCCAGGCCAGGCCGATCGAAGGAGGGCGCGGTGGACCGCCCCGGAACAGAGCCGCCGTACCGGCGGATCGTGGCCGAGATCCGGCGTCGCATCGTGGCCGGGGAACTGCGCCCCGGCGACCGGGTGCCGTCGACCCGACAGATCACCGCCGAGTGGGGCGTGGCGATGGCCACCGCCACGAAGGTGCTCACCGCGTTGCGTGAGGCAGGGCTGGTGCGTGCCGTACCCGGGGTCGGCACGGTGGTGGCGGAGCCCGACCCGGAGCCTCCGCCGGCCGCGCGCGGCGGGCGACGTCGGATGGCCCGGGACCCGGATCCGGGGCTGACCCGGGAGCGCATCGTCCACACCGCGATCGAAGTCGCCGACGCCGAGGGATTCGCCGCGCTGTCCATGCGTCAGGTCGCGATTCGGCTCGGGGTCGGCACGATGGCGCTCTACCGCCACGTGCCAAGCCGGGACGACCTCGTCGCGCTGATGGTGGAGGAGGTGCTGGACAAGATGCAGTTACCGGAGACGCCCCCGCCGGGTTGGCGGGCACAACTGGAGCTGATCACGCGGTTGCGCTGGGCGGTCTTCCGGCAACATCCCTGGATGCACCAGACGATGTCGCTGACCCGTCCGATGCTCTCGCCGCAGGGGATGGCGCAGACCGACTGGACGATGCGTGCGGTGGACGGCCTCGGGCTCGACACGCCGAGCATGTTCTACATCGTGGTCTCGACCGCCGGTTTCGCGCACGGGATGGCGGCCAACCTGGTCTGGGAGTCGGAGGCCGAGCAGGAGAGCGGGCTGACCGACGAGGAGTGGATGGCGAATCAGGATTCGACCCTGAACAGCATCTTCGAGTCCGGGGCCATGCCGATGCTGGCCCGGCTCGCGGAGATCGATCTCGAATTCGACCTGGATCGGTTGTTCGAGTTCGGCCTTCAGCGGATGCTCGACGGCGTTGCCGTGTTCATCGAGGGCAGGAGTTCGGCCCTCGATTAGCGGCCGGCAGGCCCGGCCGTGTCGAGCGGGGCCCGACCGTGTCGATGGTCGGGCCCCGCCGCGCTGCCGATGGGTCGGTCAGCCGGAGTAGCCCCGGCTGGCGGCCCAGTTGGCCAGGTTGATCGTGCTCATCCAGTACGAGCTGTCGCCGTTGACGTCGGCCGGGTCGGCGATCTTGACCGTACGTCCCTCGTCCTCGTACCCGACCACCGTGAGGTAGTGCCCGCCCTCGTACGAGTGCGCCACGCCCCTGCTGTCGACGGCGGCACCGATCACGTTGACCACCACCGGATGCTCCCGGGCCACCGCGCGGGTCACGTCGGCCTGCAGCCGGTCCATCTCGGTTGGGGTTGCCGTCTCCTCCGGGATCGACCGGGTCCGGTAGAAGTCACTGCCACCGAGGCTGTTCAGGACCCGTGTGGTGTCCTCGGCCGAGTCGGTGCCGTTGACGGTGGTACGCAGCCGAGCGGCGAGCTCGTCCTGGCTCGGGGCGTGCCCGGAGGCGGTGAGCGCGATCCGGGTGGCAGCCGGCCCGCAGTAGAAGAAGTTCGGCTGTGCCTGGTAGTCGACCGAGAGTTCCTTGGCCGTGGGTGCGGTGAAGCCGACGTCCTGGGTCGTCGCGCCGAGAGCGATCGCCGGCCCGGCCACGCTGCCGCCGATGACGGCCAGCCCGGCGGTGGCCAGGGCCGCGCGACGGGTCGTCGACGGGGTGATGGTGGTCAGCCATCGGGCCCCGCGAAGGAGGGTGCTCAGCACTCCGTCGTTCCTTTCGGGTTGTCAGATGGTGGGGTTGCCGGCTCGTCGGCCTGGGCCGCGAGCGGTTGCCCGTTCCGTGCAGCTCTGCTGTCAGCGGCCGTCGACCGATTTCGGTCGCGGCGGTGGATGTGCGTGCTGCCTGTTGCGGGCCGCCGGTCGAGGCCATCGGCGACGAATCGGACGTACGAGATAGCCAACGCGGGCGCAGAGTCCGACATTCCAGATATGCCGGGGCGATCGGTGGGCGGTGTGGCCCCGATTTGGCGCTACCGGCCCCGCCGTGTAACTTTCTCTCTCGGCAGGGCACCGGGCAAGCCCAGCGGGAAGCACCGCTGGCGGCCGGCCTGCCAAATCCCGACCGATCGTGGTGGTCTACCGCTGCGCCCGCCGGGATGCATGAAGGCTGTTGGAGTGTTACAAACCGGGAAATACCGGTTTGACGATGCGAAAACGGTCGGGTAAGGTTCTACAAGCGCCCGGCGGAAACGCCGGGGGCGAGGAAAGTAAGCCCCGAGTGGTGGGTTTCGGCTCATTGTTCGGTGTGTGTTTGTTCTTTGAGAACTCAACAGGGTGCTTGATAAGCCAGTGCCAAAATGGTTTTGATTGTTTTGGCAGCAAGTGTTTTTATTGTTGCCGGGTTGATTTTCCAAGTTTTTGTTGGAGAGTTTGATCCTGGCTCAGGACGAACGCTGGCGGCGTGCTTAACACATGCAAGTCGAGCGGAAAGGCCCTTCGGGGTACTCGAGCGGCGAACGGGTGAGTAACACGTGAGTAACCTGCCCCAGGCTTTGGGATAACCCCGGGAAACCGGGGCTAATACCGAATATGACTTTTGGTCGCATGACCGAGGGTGGAAAGTTTTTCGGCTTGGGATGGGCTCGCGGCCTATCAGCTTGTTGGTGGGGTGATGGCCTACCAAGGCGACGACGGGTAGCCGGCCTGAGAGGGCGACCGGCCACACTGGGACTGAGACACGGCCCAGACTCCTACGGGAGGCAGCAGTGGGGAATATTGCACAATGGGCGGAAGCCTGATGCAGCGACGCCGCGTGAGGGATGACGGCCTTCGGGTTGTAAACCTCTTTCAGCAGGGACGAAGCGAAAGTGACGGTACCTGCAGAAGAAGCGCCGGCCAACTACGTGCCAGCAGCCGCGGTAAGACGTAGGGCGCGAGCGTTGTCCGGATTTATTGGGCGTAAAGAGCTCGTAGGCGGCTTGTCGCGTCGACTGTGAAAACCCACAGCTCAACTGTGGGCTTGCAGCCGATACGGGCAGGCTAGAATTCGGTAGGGGAGACTGGAATTCCTGGTGTAGCGGTGAAATGCGCAGATATCAGGAGGAACACCGGTGGCGAAGGCGGGTCTCTGGGCCGATATTGACGCTGAGGAGCGAAAGCGTGGGGAGCGAACAGGATTAGATACCCTGGTAGTCCACGCTGTAAACGTTGGGCGCTAGGTGTGGGGGACCTCTCCGGTTCTCTGTGCCGCAGCTAACGCATTAAGCGCCCCGCCTGGGGAGTACGGCCGCAAGGCTAAAACTCAAAGGAATTGACGGGGGCCCGCACAAGCGGCGGAGCATGCGGATTAATTCGATGCAACGCGAAGAACCTTACCTGGGTTTGACATGGCCGCAAAACCTGCAGAGATGTGGGGTCCTTCGGGGGCGGTCACAGGTGGTGCATGGCTGTCGTCAGCTCGTGTCGTGAGATGTTGGGTTAAGTCCCGCAACGAGCGCAACCCTTGTTCGATGTTGCCAGCGCGTTATGGCGGGGACTCATCGAAGACTGCCGGGGTCAACTCGGAGGAAGGTGGGGATGACGTCAAGTCATCATGCCCCTTATGTCCAGGGCTTCACGCATGCTACAATGGCCGGTACAATGGGCTGCGATACCGTGAGGTGGAGCGAATCCCAAAAAGCCGGTCTCAGTTCGGATCGGGGTCTGCAACTCGACCCCGTGAAGTCGGAGTCGCTAGTAATCGCAGATCAGCAACGCTGCGGTGAATACGTTCCCGGGCCTTGTACACACCGCCCGTCACGTCACGAAAGTCGGCAACACCCGAAGCCCATGGCCTAACCGGTTTTCCGGAGGGAGTGGTCGAAGGTGGGGCTGGCGATTGGGACGAAGTCGTAACAAGGTAGCCGTACCGGAAGGTGCGGCTGGATCACCTCCTTTCTAAGGAGCACCTCTCGGCGAAGGTCGGGTAGGAGCCCACGGTCCGCGTATGTCGGGTCGGGGTGCTCAATGGCGGAGACACTGGCGAGTTTGTTACCGGCAACGGCCTTCTTTCCACTAGTACAACCCTTTCGGGGGTGTGGAGGGTGGTGGGGGTGCGGCTGGTTGGCGAATGTAGAGCATCCTGTTGGGTCCTGAGGGAACAAACCGTGGTCCTCTTCGTGAGGGCGGGGTTGTTGTCTTGGGTTGCCAGGCATGGCCTGGTCTCACATACCGGATCCCTTGTGGGGTTGTTGGTGTGGGGCTGTGGGTTGTGGGTTGGTCGTTTGTTGAGAATTACACAGTGGACGCGAGCATCTTTGTGGTCAAGTTGTCAAGGGCGAACGGTGGATGCCTTGGCACTAGGAGCCGATGAAGGACGTGGGAGGCCGCGATAGGCCTGGGGGAGCTGTCAACCAAGCTGTGATCCCAGGGTGTCCGAATGGGGTAACCCGGCATCAGTCATGTGGTGTCACCCGCACCTGAATTCATAGGGTGTGTGGAGGGAACGCGGGGAAGTGAAACATCTCAGTACCCGCAGGAAGAGAAAACAACAGTGATTCCGTGAGTAGTGGCGAGCGAAAGCGGATTGAGGCTAAACCGGTTGCGTGTGATACCTGTCAGGGGTTGCGTGGTCGGGGTTGTGGGACCTCATGACATGAGCTGACACTTGTGTGGAGAGTTATAAAACCAGTTGCTAGTCGAATGGTGTGGAAAAGCCAACCGTAGACGGTGAGAGTCCGGTAGGTGAAAGTGGCTGGTCTCTTTTGTGGGTGTTCCCGAGTAGCGGCGGACTCCTGTAATCTGCCGTGAATCTGCCAGGACCACCTGGTAAGCCTAAATACTTCCTAGTGACCGATAGCGGACGAGTACCGTGAGGGAATGGTGAAAAGTACCCCGGGAGGGGAGTGAAATAGTACCTGAAACCGTTCGCCTACAATCCGTCGGAGCCTTTAGGGGTGACGGCGTGCCTTTTGAAGAATGAGCCTGCGAGTTAGTGGCACGTGGCGAGGTTAACCCGTGTGGGGTAGCCGTAGCGAAAGCGAGTCTTAATAGGGCGTGTAGTCGCGTGTTCTAGACCCGAAGCGGAGTGATCTAGCCATGGGCAGGCTGAAGCGCGGGTAAGACCGCGTGGAGGGCCGAACCCACCAACGTTGAAAAGTTGGGGGATGACCTGTGGTTAGGGGTGAAAGGCCAATCAAACTCCGTGATAGCTGGTTCTCCCCGAAATGCATTTAGGTGCAGCGTCGCGTGTTTCTTGCCGGAGGTAGAGCACTGGATGGTCTAGGGGCCCTACAAGGTTACTGAAATCAGCCAAACTCCGAATGCCGGTAAGTGAGAGCGCGGCAGTGAGACTGCGGGGGATAAGCTTCGTAGTCGAGAGGGAAACAGCCCAGATCACCAGCTAAGGCCCCTAAGCGTGTGCTAAGTGGAAAAGGATGTGGGGTCGCACAGACAACCAGGAGGTTGGCTTAGAAGCAGCCACCCTTTAAAGAGTGCGTAATAGCTCACTGGTCAAGTGGTTCCGCGCCGACAATGTAGCGGGGCTCAAGTACACCGCCGAAGCTGTGGCATTCACATTTTAACTTCGCATGACTCTTTGGGGTTGTGTGCAGGTGTGTGGATGGGTAGGGGAGCGTCGTGCCGCGAGTGAAGCAGCAGGGTGACCTAGTTGTGGACGCGGCACGAGTGAGAATGCAGGCATGAGTAGCGAAAGAAGGGTGAGAAACCCTTCCGCCGGATGACCAAGGGTTCCAGGGCCAGGTTAATCCGCCCTGGGTGAGTCGGGACCTAAGGCGAGGCCGAGAGGCGTAGTCGATGGACAACGGGTTGATATTCCCGTACCCGTGTAGGAGCGCCCGTGATGAACCTTGTTGTGCTAACCACCCGATCTTGGTGAGGTCTTCGGACTGATCTGGGGGAGCGTGGGAACCTGGCGGGTAGTAGTCAAGCGATGGGGTGACGCAGGAAGGTAGCTGAGCCCGGCCGGTGGTTGTGCCGGGGTAAGCGTGTAGGCCGTACCATAGGCAAATCCGTGGTGCATTAAGGCTGAGACGTGATGCCGAGCCGATTCAGGTGAAGTCAGTGATCCTATGCTGCCGAGAAAAGCCTCTAGCGAGTTCCGAGCGGCCCGTACCCCAAACCGACACAGGTGGTCAGGTAGAGAATACCGAGGCGATCGGGTGAACTGTGGTTAAGGAACTCGGCAAATTGCCCCCGTAACTTAGGGAGAAGGGGGGCCGGAGACGTGAAGGGACTTGCTCCTGGAGCGTTGTATGGCCGCAGAGAGCAGGGGGAAGCGACTGTTTACTAAAAACACAGGTCCATGCGAAGAAGTAATTCGATGTATATGGACTGACGCCTGCCCGGTGCTGGAACGTTAAGGGGACCGGTTAGTCTTTCGGGGCGAAGCTGAGAACTTAAGCGCCAGTAAACGGCGGTGGTAACTATAACCATCCTAAGGTAGCGAAATTCCTTGTCGGGTAAGTTCCGACCTGCACGAATGGCGTAACGACTTCCCCACTGTCTCAACCACAGGCCCGGCGAAATTGCAGTACGAGTAAAGATGCTCGTTACGCGCGGCAGGACGGAAAGACCCCGGGACCTTTACTATAGCTTGACATTGGTACTTGAATTAGCTTGTGTAGGATAGGTGGGAGCCGGTGAAGTCCATACGCCAGTATGGGTGGAGGCAATCTTGAAATACCACTCTGGTTGGTTTGGGTATCTAACTTCGGGCCCTTATCGGGTTCAGGGACAGTGTCTGGTGGGTAGTTTAACTGGGGCGGTTGCCTCCTAAAATGTAACGGAGGCGCCCAAAGGTTCCCTCAGCCTGGTTGGCAATCAGGTGTTGAGTGTAAGTGTATAAGGGAGCTTGACTGTGAGACTGACGGGTCGAGCAGGGACGAAAGTCGGGACTAGTGATCCGGCACTTGCGTGTGGAAGCGGTGTCGCTCAACGGATAAAAGGTACCCCGGGGATAACAGGCTGATCTTCCCCAAGAGTCCATATCGACGGGATGGTTTGGCACCTCGATGTCGGCTCGTCGCATCCTGGGGCTGTAGCAGGTCCCAAGGGTTGGGCTGTTCGCCCATTAAAGCGGTACGCGAGCTGGGTTTAGAACGTCGTGAGACAGTTCGGTCCCTATCCGCCGTGCGCGTAGGATACTTGAGAAGGGCTGTCCCTAGTACGAGAGGACCGGGACGGACGAACCTCTGGTGTGCCAGTTGTCCCGCCAGGGGCATGGCTGGTTGGCTACGTTCGGAAGGGATAACCGCTGAAAGCATCTAAGCGGGAAGCCTGCTTCAAGATGAGGTATCCCACCCCTGTAAAGGGGGTAAGGCCCCCAGGTAGACGACTGGGTTGATAGGCCGGAAATGTAAGCCAGGTAACTGGTTCAGTTGACCGGTACTAATAGGCCGAGGACTTGACTACAAAGCTGCTACGCGTCCACTGTGTGATTCACAGCAAACGAACAACAGACCCCCAAATGTGTTTTGGGTGGTGTTGTTTGATTTGTTGATAGAGTTACGGCGGTTATGGCGGAGGGGAAACGCCCGGTAACATTCCGAACCCGGAAGCTAAGCCCTCCAGCGCTGATGGTACTGCACTCGGGAGGGTGTGGGAGAGTAGGACGCCGCCGGACATCTTCATAATGTAGGGCCACCCTCCGGGGTGGCCCTACATTGTTTTACCGATCGTTTCTCAACCGGTCCGGTGACATGGAATGGTCGGTTCCCACGGCCCCGACCACGACTCGACCGGTTCAGCCACCCAGACTCGTGGCGGCCGACCTGATCGCCGACGAGAAGTAGCTGACCTGGGTGTAGACGCCCGGGTAGTTGGCCCGGGCACAGCCGTTGCCCCAGCTGACGATGCCGACCTGGACCAGGCCGCTGCCGCCCTGCCGGAACATCGGGCCGCCCGAGTCGCCCTGGCAGGTGTCGGTACCTCCGGAGAGCGGTCCGGCGCAGATCTCCTCGGCGGCGATGACGTCACCGTCGTACGACGACGGTCCGTTGCAGACCGAGTCGCTGACGAACGGCACGCTCGCCTTCAGCATGTAGCGCTGTTGCGGGCCGTTCTCCCGGCTGGAACCCCAGCCGGCGATGGTGAAGGTTCCGCTGTCGTACGCGGTGCTGGTCGCGATCGGCAGGGTACTGAGCCCGGTGGCCGGACTGGCCAGTCGGATCAGCGCCCAGTCGTCGCCGGCGCCGTTGTAGCCCGGTGCCCGGTAGACGTAGTTGGACCGGATCTGGATCCGGCTCGACGACTGCAGGTCCACGACGCCGAGCGTGGCGGTGATGGTGGTGTTGTTGCCGGTACGCCCGACGCAGTGTGCGGCGGTGAGGACCAGACGGGGACTGTAGAGCGCCCCGCCGCAGCCCATCGACAGTCGCACCATGAACGGGAATTCGCCCTGTGCGGCAGGGGTGCCGCCGACGACGAACGGTGTGACGTCGCTGTTCTCCGGGGCGGCGCTGACCGGTGCGGCCAGGGCGACGCCGCCGACCGTCGCCGCGGCGAACGCGACGGCGGCCAGGCGGGTGAGGGTACGCCAACGAGCCATGTGGGTCCTCTCCGAGCATCGATGGCACGCCTTGTGGGCGCGCGCTGATCACGATGCCGGCAGCGTAGGGACCCGGATCGGTATATCGCAATGTGCCGATGCCATCCCGGTTGTGTCATACCACCCGGGAAGCCCGCTGGTCAGCCGCAGCTGTAGCGGGGCTCGGCGAGGTACTTCCAGGTGAACTTCTCCCGCTTGAGCACCTTGCCGCCCTTGTGGAAGACCCGGTACGCGTCCTGGGTGAAGCCGTCGATGCCGTTGGTGGGGATGCAGGACGGGCCGGCGGCCAGCTTGATCACCTTCGGCTTGGTGATGTTCCGGCGTGGGCTGTACTCGGTGGTCACCTTGTCGTACACCTTCGTGCTCCACATCGACACGGTGATCGAACTCGACGTGTGCGAGGTGTCGATCAGTACGCCGTGCGGGGTGTCGTTCTTGAACTTGAAGTCCAGGTTCGGCCAGAAGATGGTCGACTCGATCACCGCTGGATAGCGGCTGAACCAGTACGAGTGCGGCTTGTGCTCCACGTCCTCCAGCCCGGCGTAGTACGACGCGTTGAACAGCGTCGTGGTGAACTGGGAGGTACCGCCACCGACTCCCGGCACGAGCTTGCCGTCGAGGATGACCGGCGCGTCGCGGTAGCCCTGGGAGTAGCCGCGCTCGCCGGTGTGGCCGTTGAGCGAGAAGGTCTCTCCCGGCTTCACCAGCGTGCCGTCCACGTCCCGGGCGATCGTCACGATGTTCTGGCTCCGGGCGGAGCTGAGTCCGCCGGTGAAGTTGGTGGTGAAGCTGGAGACCCGCTCCTTGATGCCCATCTTGGCGACGTCGTCGGTGCTGACCTTCGGCTGCACCGCCTTGAGTTTCGCCGTGACCTCACGTCCGTCGGCCTTCGACAGCACCGGCAGCAGTTCGCGGGCCAGCGTGGCCGTGTCCACCTGCTGCCCGCCGGCGCCCGCGACCATCTTCGGCTTGTTGCCCTGGATCGACATGCTGGCGTCCTTCGCCTTCACCTCGACCCTGCCGAGCTGGCTGGTCAGCGCGGAGCGCAGCTTCTTCTCGTCCACCCGGGGCTGGATCTTGCCGGTCTTGTCGGAGCTGAGGACGAGGCTCTTCGCGATCGCGGCCGGCGGAATCGTGAAGGCACCCCGTTCGGTCTTCACCGACACCGCCGTGGCAACTGCCGGCTTGGCGAGTTCGGTGATCAGCCGATCCACCTCCTCGGTGGTGGTCACCGGATGCGTCTCGACCAGTGGCACCACCACCGGCTGGCCCCGCAGCCAGCCGTCCCGTACGGCCCTGGCCGAGTCGTCGGCCCGGATGCCCTTGCTCGGCTTCGGGTACACCGCTTTCGGGGTGGTGCCGGCGAAGGTGACTGCCGGCAACGTCATCTGCGGGCCGCTCTTGCCGATGATTTTGCGCAGTTCGTTGTCGAGTTTCTCGGCGTCCACGGTGACGACCGGCGCCGCGTCCCGGGAACCGAACAACAGGCTGACCGGCCCGGGGCGCTGTGCGACGGCAGCCGCCACGGTCGCCTCCACGTCGACCGCGAGCCCGACGGCGGCCGGGGAGATCTCACCGGTCCGGTCGCCGATCCGTACTGGCACCGGTGTGGTGAACGTGCTGGCCCGGCGGTCCAGGTCGGCGCGGAGAGCTGTGACGGCCTCGGCCCGGCTCTTGCCGCCCAGGTCGATGCCGAGCACGTTGGTGCCCCGGGGAACCTCGCCGGCGTACGCGTAGCCACCGGCCGCCGTGCCTCCGACGACGAGTACGGCGGCGACGGTGCCGATCGCGAGCAGTGTCCGGCGCAGCCCTCGGCGGGCCGTCGGAGCGGGCTCTGGGCCAGCGGCGCCCGGGTTCTCCCATCCACCGGAGGCAGGCGTGCCGGGACCGCCGGCATCGGTGCCGGTCGGACGGTCGAGGAGAGCGCCACCGACGGCGGCCCCGCCGGAACGAGCGGCACCGGCCGTCGGACCGCCGAAGCTGGGGTTGCCGGCCGTCGGGCCGCCGAGGCCGGCGTTGCCGGCTGTCGGGCCACCGAGGCCGGGGTTGCCGGCTGTCGCGCCACCAAAGCTGACGTTGCCGACTGCCGGACCGCCGAAGCCGACGTTGCCGGCTGTTGGACCGCCGAAGCTGACGTTGCCGACTGTCGGACCGGCGAAGCCGGCGTTGCCGGCTGTCGGGCCACCGAGGCCGGGGTTGCCCGCTGTCGGGCCACCGAAGCCGGCGTTGCCGGCTGTCGGGCCGGTGACGCCGGTGCGGGGGCCACCCGATGTGCCCGCCCCGAAGGGCGCGGTGCCGGGGGCGGTCGCGTTCCGGGCCTGGCCGGATCGCTGCTCCGCCGGCAGCGTGACGGCAGCGATCTGGATGGTCGGACGTTCCTCGGCAGGGACCGAGACGGCGGCCATCTGGATGGTCGGCTGCTCGTCGACGGGCACTCTGTTCTCGCCGTACTGACTCACGGACACCTCGATCAGGGCGATACGGCGGGCGTCGATGTGGCCCGCTCGGCAAGACCTGGACGACTACGGTAGCCAAAACTCGGCTGGAACGGGCGGCGGCCCTCCCGGAAACGGCGGGCTTCCGAATCACTGTCGCGTCAGGCCGGACCTCGTCATCTGGCGGTGGTCCCGGGCGGTGCCGTGGGCAGCGGCCCCCGGACACCCGGTCGATAACGCCGAATAGTCCGAACTTCGGCGCGTTACAGCCGAACATCCATGGTGTTCCGTACACCTGGCAGCTCTCGGTTCGCCACCGACCCCGCATATGCTCCGACCGTCGACCCCCTATCGGAGGCAACTTGATGCGCCGGAACAGACGCGGACGCTCGCTCAAGGCGCTGGGCGTACTTCTCACCAGTGGTGCGCTCGGTATGACCAGTGGAGTCGCGGCGTTCGCCGCGGAACCCGCCGCGACGCCCTTCATCAGTGAAATTCATTATGACAACGTCGGCGCCGACAGCGGCGAGGCCATCGAGGTCGAGGCTCCGACCGGAACCGACCTTACCGGGTGGCAGCTCGTCCTCTACAACGGAAACAACGGCGCCGCATACAACACGAGGACGCTCGCCGGTGCCGTACCGGCGGCCGGGGTCGTCGTCGCGACGTACCCGACGGATGGCATCCAGAACGGCTCGCCCGACGCGGTCGCGCTCGTCGCGCCGGACGGCACCGTCGCCGAGTTCCTCAGCTACGAGGGGGGCCTGACCGGGGTCGGTGGACCGGCCAACGCACTCGCCGCCACCGACATCGGGGTGGCGGAGGGCAGCAGTACTCCGGTGGGAGAGTCGCTTCAGCGCGTCGGCGGTGACTGGCGGGCACCGGCAGCACACAGCTTCGGCACCCGCAACAGCGGTGCCGACCCCGACCCCGATCCGGAACCGGTCGGCTGCGACACCCCGGTCAGCCACACCATCGCGCAGGTCCAGGGGACCGGCGACGCGACCCCGCTGGCCGGTACCCGGGTGACGATCGAGGGTGTCGTCACCGCGGACCACCGCACCGGGGGCTACAACGGCGTCTACCTCCAGACCGCCGGCAGCGGCGGACGGGCGCCGGCCGCCGGCACCGCCTCGGACGGCCTCTTCGTCTACCTGACCACCAACACCGCCAACCACCCGGGCGTCGCGATCGGCGACCGGGTCCGGGTCAGCGGCACCGCGAGCGAGTTCAACGGGCTGACCCAGGTCAGCATCGCCGCCCGGACCGACGTACAGGTCTGTGCGGAGGGGGTCGCACTGCCGGCACCGGTCGCGCTCGGCCTGCCGCTGGACCCGGCCGCCCGCGAGTCGGTCGAGTCGATGGTGGTCGCCCCGGTCGGTCAGTACACCGTCTCCGAGGTGTACAACACCAACCGGTACGGCGAGGTGGTACTCGCCGCCGGAGACCGTGCCGCGGTCATCCCCACCGACATCGCCCGGCCCGGCTCCGACGCCGCCCGCCAGGCCGCCGCCGCGAACAAGCTCGGCCGGCTGCTGCTCGACGACGGCCGGACCACCAACCTGGCGGACGCGGGACTGCTGCCGCCGTACCTGTCGAAGGCGAACCCGCTGCGGGTCGGCGACAGCGTCGAGGCGTTCGGGCCGAGCGTGCTGTCGTACGGCTTCAACGAGTGGCGGCTCCAGCCGACCGCCCCGGTCAGCGCGGACACCCCGCCGATCGGCCGGACCACGTTCAAGGTGACCAACCCGCGTACGGCCGCACCCGAGAACGTCGGTGGCGACCTGCGGCTGGCCAGCTTCAACGTGCTGAACTACTTCGTCCACTTCGGCGGCGACGCCCGGGGTGCGCAGGACGAGGCCGGCCTCGCCAGGCAGGAGGCGAAGATCGTTTCGGCGATCAGCGCACTCGACGCCGACGTGATCGCCCTGGAGGAGATCGAGAACTCGGTCCGGTTCAACACCGTCGATCCGCAGCAGGCGCTCAAGCGACTCGTCGCCGCGCTGAACACGGCCGACGGCGCCGGTACCTGGGACTACGTCCGCAGCCCGGCCGACCTGCCGGGCGCGACCCAGCAGGACTTCATCACCACGGCGATCATCTTCAAGCCGGCCAAGGCGCAGCCCAAGGGCGCGTCCCGGGCGATCAACGACGAGACCGTCTGGTCCAACGCCCGGGAGCCGATCGCGCAGAGCTTCACTGCCGGCCCGGTCACCTTCACCGTGGTGGCCAACCACCTCAAGTCGAAGAGCACCTCCGACGCCGCGACCGGCGACAACGCCGACAGCGGTGACGGACAGGGCGCGTTCAACGGCGACCGGGTACGCCAGGCGCGTTCCCTGGTCACCTTCGTCGAGCAGTTGAAGACGGACAGTGGCAGCGACGACGTACTGCTGCTGGGCGACTTCAACGCGTACACCCGGGAGGACCCGATGCAGGTCCTCTACGACGCGACGTACGTCGACCTCAACGACACCGGCAAGCACAGTTACGTCTTCGGGGGCGAGTCCGGCTCGCTGGACCACGCGGTCGCCTCGCCGTCGCTGGCCGCCCGGGTCACCGGCGTCGACATCTGGCAGATCAACTCGCACGAGTCGTACGCCTTCCAGTACGACGGGCACCCCGAGTTCTACGCCGCCGACCCGTACCGGGCCAGCGACCACAACCCGATCGTCGTCGGGCTGAACACCGCCCCGGCCGGTCCGGTCGAGCTGCAACTGTTGAGCGTCAACGACTTCCACGGTCGGCTCGAATCCCCCGGCAACGCGCCGGACGGACGGCCGATCGGCGGAGCCGCCCAGGTCGCCGGCCTGGTCAACCAGTTGCGGGCGGAGAACCCGAACACCGCCTTCGTCTCCGGCGGCGACAACATCGGTGCCTCCACCTTCATCTCGGCGATCGACGCCGACAACCCGACGATCGACGCGCTGAACCAGATCGGGGTGGCCGCCTCGGCGGTCGGTAACCACGAGTTCGACAAGGGCATCGCGGATCTGACGGGCCGGGTCACCGACCGGGCCGACTTCCCGCTGCTCGGCGCCAACGTGTACCGGGGGAACGAGCGGGTGCTGCCGGCGTACTCGGTCAGCACCATCGGCGGGATCCGGGTCGGGTTCGTCGGCGTGGTGACCGAGCAGACCGGTTCGCTGGTCAGCCCGGACGGCATCGCCGGGATCACCTTCCGGGAGCCGGTGGCCGAGGCCAATGCGGTCGCCGGACAGCTCAAGGACGGCGATCCCGCCAACGGCGAGGCCGACGTGGTGGTGCTGCTCGCCCACGAGGGGGCGGCGACCGAGAACATCAGCTCGGCCGAGGAACTGGCGAACGACCCGGTCTTCGGAAAGTTCACCCGGGCGAACGCGACCATCGACGCCATCTTCAGCGGCCACACCCACCAGCCGTACGCCTTCGAGGTGCCGGTGCCCGGCACGGACAAGCTGCGTCCGGTGGTCCAGGCCGAGGACTACGGCAAGCGGCTGGGCCGGGTCAACCTGACCTTCGACCCGGCCACCGGCGAGGTCACCACGGCCGACGCCGGGCTCGTCGACGTGGTCGGCGCACCGCAGGACCCGGCGGTGGCCGAGATCGTGGCGGCGGCCAAGGTCCGGGCCCAGGAACTGGGCCAGCGGGAACTCGGCTCGATCACCGCGGACATCAAGCGGGCGTACAACGAGGCGGGTAACGAGGACCGGGGCAAGGAGTCGGTGCTCGGCAACTTCATCGCCGACGTGCAGCTCGCCGGCACCTCCGCAGCCGGCCGGGGCGGGGCGCAGATCGCGTTCATGAACCCGGGTGGCCTTCGGGCCGACCTGCTGTACGGCGCCGACGGCGTGGTCACCTACTCGGAGGCGTTCTCGGTGCAGCCGTTCGCCAACGACGTGGTGACGAAGAGCTACACCGGTGCCCAACTCAAGCAGGTACTGGAGGAGCAGTGGCAGCCGGCGGGCGCGTCCCGGCCGGTGCTCTGGCTGGGCGTCTCGAAGGGGTTCAGCTACACCTACGACCCGGAGGCCGCACAGGGCTCCCGGATCACGTCGATGTCCCTGAACGGCACGCCGGTCAGCCCGACCGGCAGCTACCGGTTGACGGTCAACTCGTTCCTCGCCTCGGGTGGGGACAACTTCGTCACCCTGGCCGGCGGCACCGATCGGGTCACCACCGGGGACAACGACCTGACCATGTTGACCGACCACCTCGCCGAGAACTCGCCGGTGACCGCCGATCCGGCGCCCCGGTCGACGATCGGGCGGCCCGGTCCGCAGTGCACCACGACGATCACCGGTCGGCACAACCGGCCACTGACCGTCTTCTCCGGGCTGACCTGCCTGGACAACGCGACGATCTCGGGACCGGTGACCGTACTGCCGGGCGCGTCCCTGGTGGCCACCGGCGGCAGCATCGCCGGCCCGGTGACCGCGACCCGTTCGGTGCTGCTCACCCTGGACGGCACCACGGTCTCCGGCCCGGTGTCGGTGGTCGGCGGGACCGGCCAGGTGCTCGTCGAGAAGGGCAGGGTGAGCGGCCCGGTCTCGATCGTGCTGAGCAGCGGCGGCGTACGGGTGGACACCGTCACCGTCTCCGGCCCGGTCTCCCTGGTCGGGAACACCGGCAGCGAGCCGGTGCTGGTGGCCGGTAACAAGATCAGTGGCCCGCTCTCCTGCCTGGGCAACAACCCCGGGCCGGGCAACGACGGCCGGGCCAACACGGTCCGGGGCCCGGCGACGGGACAGTGCGCCCGGCTCTGAGCGGACGCTGAGTCCGCGACGTCGAGTGTGGAAAGTCACGGCTGCGGGTTCGGGACCGGAACACGGTCCCGGGCCCGCAGTCCGGTTTCCGGCGTCCTCGGATCCGGGTGGTGGCGTCCGATGCGGATTTGGACGGATACGTACGACGGCCACATGCGCATAGCGGGCCAGGTACGCATCGCCACCGAATGCGGATGGCGACCGGATAGACACGGCGACTCGACAACGACCGAGCGGGTCGGAGACGGATCGGCGTCGGTACGGCAAACGGGATTAGTTGGCGCGGACCGTACCAGAGTATCGGCTATCAATTACGAACCGCCGGATCGGCCGCCTTCCACTGGCCTAACGGACCATTTTGTGCCGTGAGGCCGATACGGGGCAGCGCGCTGAATAAAGGAACCCTTAAGGTTCTCGACGGCGCCGCCCCACGGGGGTCAACCGCCCCAAGTGGGCAGTGCGGCGCGCAATCTGTCGCGAGGAGTACCCTTGCCTCCACGTTTCATCCACCGGCCGTTGGCGCTCGCCTCGGTGGTCGCGCTCGGCGCCACCGCCGCCATCGCTGGCACGACGGCGGTACAGGCGAGCCCGGCCGGCACTGGCAACGTGCTGACCTCCAGCAACGGCAGCACCAGCATCACGTTCTCCAGTGGTGCCAAGCTCACGCTCGACAGCCCTGAAGACCCGACCATCACCACCATGCACGGGGCCGCCTGGGCCCCGGACGGCAGCCGGGCGATCTTCGCCACCGAGAACGGCCGGATCGCGACGGTCCGGCACAACGAGGGCTGGGACTACTGGTGGATGTCCGCCCCGGACAACGTCCAGCGTCGTGACCCGAGCTACCGGGGCGACGGTATCGGTGTGCTCTGGGCCGCCAAGCAGGCCGGCCAGCCGTGGCGGCTCGAGGTGCAGGTCAGCTCGGGCGGCTTCACCGCGAATCCCATCTCACCCCAGGACGGGCGGCACTACCTGGCGCCGGACTCCGGCCCGGGTAGCCTCTTCGTCTACCAGACCCAGGCCGACAGCGGGGGCGTGCCGAGTGGAACGCCGGACGTCGGCGTCTTCGACCCGAACACCGACGACGGATTCCAGACGATCCTGTCGAACGCCAGCAACCCTGCCATGGCACCGAACGGCAAGAAGGTCGCGTTCATCCGCTCGGACGGCACCCGCAACCAGGTCTGGGTCGCCAACATCGACGGCAGCAACGTGGTCCAGGTGACCTCGAACGCGGCCAACCACGACAACCCGGTCTGGTCGCCCGACGGCAACACCGTCGCGTTCAGCCAGAACACCGGCGTAGCGACGGCACCGGCGAACGGCAGCGGGGCGGCGACCCCGACCACGGTGGCCAACCTCTCCGGGGTGCCCTCGTACCAGCCGCGTCGGTCGGACAAGGTCGTCCGGGTATTCGGGCAGAACCGGTACACCACCGCGGCCGCGGTTTCCCAGTCGCACTGGGCCACCGCATCGAACGCCTCGGACCCGCGTCAGTCGGCCGAGGGCGTCGTACTGTCCCGGTCGGACCTGTTCGCCGACGCGCTCGGCGGTGCGGCGCTGGCCGCCGCGAAGCAGGGTCCGCTGCTGATGACCCACCCGAACGGGCTGGACGTCACCACCCGGACCGAGATCCAGCGGATTCTCGCCCCGGGCAAGACCGTCTACCTGCTCGGCAGCCCCGGTGCGATCTCGACCACGGTGGAGAACCAGGTCACCGCGCTCGGCTACCAGGTGAAGCGGCTCGCCGGCCAGAACCGGTACACCACCTCGCTCGCCATCGCGGACGAGATCAACCCGGAACCGACCTGGGTGTTCGCCGCCACCGGCGCCAACTTCCCGGACGCGCTGGCGGCCGGTGCGGCGGCCGGCTCGTTCAACACCCCGGGCAGTGACGAGGCTGCGGTGGTCATCCTCACCAGGGACTACGTCCTGGACCCGGCGACCGAGACCTACCTCAACGAGTTGAATGAGCGGTCGGTGGTCGTGGGAGTCGGCCTGCAGGGCAAGACCGCCACGGCACAGTACAACCCGATCGAGATCTACGGAACGAACCGTTACGAGACGGCTCTGATGACCGCCTGGGGATTCTTCGGAGGCACCGCGTACGCCGGAATCGCGACCGGTGCGGACTGGCCGGACGCGCTCGCCGGTGGTGCCCTGATGGCGACGATCAACGGTCCGATGCTGCTCACCCGGGGTGGCGCGTCGACGTTGTCGCTGGAGCCTGAGCTCTTCCTCGACGAGCACAGCGGGTCCCTGCACAGCGGGCTCATCTTCGGCTCGGCCGGCGTCGTCGCCACCGGGCAGCAGGCGGGCGTCGGTACCTGGATCAGCGGTCCGGGTGGGTACACCCAGGTGCAGAACCCGACCAACATCGGGATCAACGGCGCCGTCGGAGTCAACAGCGCGGCCAAGAGCAAGCGGGCCAAGACGGCGACGGAGCCGACCGGGCGCCGTACGCCCGAGCAGATCCGGGCCTCCCTGGCCGAACTGCAGGAGCGCTTGGAGCGGTAGCAAGGCAGTACAGAAACGGGTACGCGCGGGGGCCGGTCAATCGACCGGCCCCCGTTCGCCTGCCCGGGGTCGTCCGCCGGCGAGGCGAAAATCCAACTCAGGCGTAAAACTAGATTGGTACGTCCGAATTGTGCTGCGGTATTCGACGCCGTTTCCGGGACCGCCGGACCGGCACGGGGCAGCGCGATTCATAACGGGAGCCATATGGTGCAGGAGGCGTCGCCCCACGGGGGGCCAGCCGGCCCAGCTGGGAAGTGCGGCGCGCAGCTGTCACGAGGAGCCCTGTTTTGACTCCACGTCAACTCCATCGGCCATTGGCGCTCGCCTCGGTCCTCGCCCTCGCCGCGACCACTGTGCTCAGTGGTACGACCGCGGCCACCGCCAGCCCCGGCGGCGACGGCGAGGTGTTGAGCGCCAGCAATGGCACCAACACACTGCGGTTCGCCAGTGGTGAGACCCTCACCGTGGCGCAGGTGATCGACGGCGCCTCATGGTCGCCCGACGGCAGCCGTCTCATCTACTCCGACAGCGGCGGCCAGATCGTCACCATCCGGTTCGACGACGCCAGCAACCACTTCATCGTCTCCCCGTACATCATGGCTCCCCCCGAGGACACGATCGTCGATCGCCGCGACCCCAGTTACCGGGGTAACGGCGTCGAGGCGGTCTGGGCCGGGAAGGAGGCCGGCAGGCCGTGGCGGCTGGAGGTGCAACGGGCGGTGAGCGGCAACGCCCCGACCACCCTCTCGCCGCAGGACGGGCGGCACTACCTGCGTCCGGACGCCGGTCCCGGTGACCTGGTCGTCTACCAGACGCAGGCCGGCGGCGCGGACGCCCCGAGCGGGCGGTCGGACGTCGGGATCTACGACCCGCGCCTCGGCTTCCGGACCATCGTGGAGAACGCCAGCAACCCCGCCATCTCCCCGGACGGTACGAGGGTGGCGTTCATCCGCGCGGACGGCAACGGTCGCAACCAGGTCTGGGCCGCCGACATCGACGGCGACAACGTTTCCCCGGTGACGTCGAACGCGGCCAACCACGACCACCCGGCCTGGTCGCCGATCGGCAGGACCATCGCGTTCAGCCAGGACAACGGCGTGGCGACGGCGCCCGCCGACGGCAGCGCGGCCGGCAACCCGTCCGTGGTGGCCGGACTGTCCGGCGTACCGGCGTACCAGCCGCGTCGGCGGGACACGGTGGCGCGACTCACCGGCCAGAACCGGCACACCACGGCGGTCGCCGTTTCGCAGTCCCACTGGGCGAGCGTGGCCGACGGCGCCGACGCCCGGCAGGCGGCCGGATCGGTCGTACTCTCCCGGTCGGACCTGTACGCCGACGCGCTCGGCGGCGGGGCGCTGGCCGCCGCTAAGCAGGGGCCGCTGTTGCTGACCCCGCCGGACGCGCTGGACGACGCCACCCGGACCGAGATCCAGCGGATCCTCGCCCCCGGTAGGACCGTCTACCTGCTCGGCAGCCCCGGTGCGCTCTCGGTCAACGTGGAGACCCAGGTCAGGGCGCTGGGCTACCAGGTCGAGCGGCTCGCCGGCCAGGACCGCTACACGACCTCGATCGCCATCGCCAACGAGATCGACCCGACTCCCGACCTGGTTCTCACCGCGACCGGCGCCGACTTCCCGGACGCGCTCGCGGCCGGCGCGGCGGCCGGCGCGCACAACCTTCCGGGCAGTGAGAGGTCGGCGGTGGTGGTACTGACCAAGGACTACGTGCTGACCCCGGAAACCAAGAGTTATCTGGACGCACTGCCGGGGTACCCCGCCATCTACGGGATCGGCCTCCAGGCGTCCATCGCCACCAGGCCGTACCGGCGGACCGAGATCATCGGCAAGAACCGTTTCGAGACGGCGTGGTACACGGCCTGGTTCTTCTTTGGCGCCACGCCGTACGTCGGGGTCGCCACCGGCTGGGACTGGCCGGACGCGCTCGCCGGTGGTGCGCTGATGGGCACGATCGGGTCTCCGCTCCTGCTCACCCGGGGCACCGACCCGAACCTCTCCACCGAGGTGGAGTGGTACCTCGACGAGAACAGCGCGACGGTGCACACCGGGCTCGTCTTCGGTGGCCCGAGTGTCGTCTCGGCCGACCAGCAGACCCGGGTCGGCAGCCGGATCAGTGGTCCGGGCGGGTTCGACCAGCGGGAGAACGTGACCGACCTCGGGATCTCCGGTGCGGTCGTCCCGGCCGTCGGGGCCGGTGGCGCGGGGCGGCAGCCGACGACCGGCGCCCCGGAACTCCGTACCCCGGAGCAGGCCGAGGCGCTCGCGGCGGAGCTCAAGGAGCGGACGCGCCGGTAACGGCGGTGCGGTGCGGGGGACCGGTCGGCGGACCGGTCCCCCGCCTACGTTCCGGACCGGGGCGGGCGCCCGGTCAGCCGGATTCGGCGCTGTCCTGGATCGCCTGCCGGAAGACCCGGGACCGGTGCGCGTAGTTGTCGAACCGGCCGTAGCTGGGTGCGGCCGGGGAGAGCAGCACCACCCCACCGGCGGGGGTGCGCTCCCGGCCGATCCGGACCGCCTCGACCAGGTCGTCGGCGGTCAGGGTGGTGATCGTGGGTACGTCCTTCACCACGTCCAGGATCCGGGGCCCGCTGTCCGGGATGCCGATCATCGTCGCGGTGATCCCCTGCTCGGCGAGGAAGTCGCGCAGCGGTGCGTAGTCCACCCCCCGGTCCTCGCCGCCGACGATGACCGTCAACGGGCGGGCCGCGTACGCCTCGATGGCGTGGATCGCCGACTGCGGGATGGTCGAGAGCGAGTCGTCGACGAAGGTGATGCCGGACGGGTCCTCGATCGGGGTGAGCCGGTGCTCCAGCGCCGGCAGGGTGGCCAGCGCGGCGGCGAGTCGCTCCCGCTCGGCGACACAGTCGACGCCGACCGCCCGGAGCGCGGCGAGTGCGACACAGAGGTTCCACTCGTTGTGCCGGCCGACCAGCGCCAGGGCGGTACGCGGAAAGAGCGGCTGGTCGTCGACGTACAGCCAGGGGGTGCCGTCCGGGCCGGCGGCGACTCCGACCCCGGCCTCCGGTCCGGTGGCCGACCCGGCGGGCACCAGCGGCAGCCCGGCGCGGGCCGTCAGTTCGGCCCGGAGCCGCTCGTCGTACGCGTTGAACACCACCTGCCGGGGCCCGTGCTCGACGATGTTGAGCTTGTGGCGGTAGTACTCGGCCTCGCCACCGGCCCAGTCGAGGTGCTCCGGCACCAGTGAGGTGAGCACCGCCACCTCGGGTGAGTCGGTCAGGTCGGCGCACTGGTACATGGAGAGTTCCAGCACGTACCGGTCGGCGGGGGGCAGGTCGAGCACCGGTACGCCGATGTTGCCGCCGATCGCGTTGGGCCGATCGACCGCGGTGAGCAGGTGGCTGATCAGGTTGGTGGTGGTGCTCTTGCCCTTGCTGCCGGTCACCCCGATGGTCGCGGCGGCGTGTTCGGCCATCCACAGCGCGGTGCCGCTGGTGATCGGCACGCCCTGCTGACGTAGGCGTACCACCCAGGGGTGGGTCTCGCCGATCACCGGGGACCGGACCACCACGTCCGCCCGGAGCAGGGCCTCCAGGGCGGCGGGCCCGGTGTGCAGGGGTGCCGCCTCGGCGAGCCGCCCGGTCCAGGGGTTGGCGGCGTAGGTTTCCCGGTCCATCACCGCGACGAGGTCGGCCGGTCCGACCGGCGCGATGGCGTTGACCGCCGCCACGCCCTCCCGGCCGGTGCCCCAGACCGCGACGCGCCGACCACGCAATTCCGTCAACTGCACCCGAGAACTCCTTCGCCCGCGGATCGCCCGCGGTCCACGGTGGCGATCATGCGCGTTCTGGTACGCGCCCAAACTCTAGTCGGGGCGGCCCGGCGTCGGGTGGGGGATGCGCGGTGCCGACTTCGTCGCCGGGGCTGTTGTCCGGATCACGTCGCCGGCCGGGGGAGAGGCGGTAAATCAATGGTGAGTGAGTCGCTCACTCAGTTACAGTTCCCCTCCGTGAGAGCAGACGGCACCAGCGACGCGGCGGACCGCCCGGGAACCGGGCCGGCCCAGTGCCCCTCGAAACGGGCCCGGCCACTGCCGCCGGACGAGCGCCGCGCGGCGCTGATCGCCGCCACTCTGCCGCTGGTGGCCGAGTACGGGACGAAGGTCAGCACGAGGCAGATCGCCGAGGCCGCCGGGGTCGCCGAGGGCACGATCTTCCGGGTCTTCCCGGACAAGGACTCGCTGATCCAGGCGGCCGTCTCGACCGCACTGGATCCCACCGAACCACTGGCCGAACTCGCCGCGGTGGACCCGGCGCTGCCGCTGCGCGAGCGGCTCACCGAGGCGGCCGGCATCATGCAACGGCGCCTGATCGGTGTGATCAACCTGCTGATCGCGATCGGGGTGCACTCTCCGCCGCCGCCCAAGGAACACGAGGAGCACCGCGCCAACCTCCGGGCGCCGAGGGAGCGGATCCTCGAACTGACCGCCGACCTGCTGCGGCCGGACCAGCACCAGTTCCGCTACCCGGTCGAGGAGGTGGCCCGGCTGATGCAGCTGGTCCTCTTCTCCGGCTCCCACCCACTGATAACCGAGGGGCAGCCGATCGCCCCGGAGGAAATCGTTGCCCTGCTGCTCGACGGGGTGCGTCGACACCACCCGGAGCAGTCATGATCTTCAACCGCGCATTCGAAACGGGGGGTCAGCGATGCTGACGCGACTACTACGCGGCTACCTGCGGCCGTACGCCCGACCGCTCACCGCCGTGGTGCTGCTGCAACTCGTCGGCACCATGGCCTCGCTCTACCTGCCGAGCCTCAACGCCGACATCATCGACAACGGCATCGCCCGGGGCGACACCGGCTACATCGTCAGCACCGGCGGCTGGATGCTGCTGATCAGCGGGGTGCAGATCGCCTGCTCGATCGCGGCGGTCTTCTTCGGCGCGCGGACCGCGATGAGCTTCGGTCGGGACCTACGGGCCGCGATCTTCCATCGGGTGATGGGATTCTCCGCCCGCGAGGTCGGCCAGTTCGGCGCGCCCTCGTTGATCACCCGCAACACCAACGACGTCCAGCAGGTGCAGATGCTGGTCGTGGTGACCTGCACGATGCTGGTGGCGGCCCCGATCACCCTGTTCGGCGGCGTGATCATGGCGCTACGGGAGGACGTCGGACTCTCCTGGCTGATGCTGGTCTGCGTACCGGTGCTGGTGCTGGCCATCGGCCTGGTGATCCGTCGGATGGTGCCGCAGTTCCGGCTGATGCAGACCCGCATCGACACCGTGAACCGGGTGCTGCGGGAACAGATCACCGGCATTCGGGTCGTCCGGGCCTTCGTCCGGGAGCCGTACGAGACCCGACGGTTCGACGCGGCGAACGCCGACCTCACCGCCACCACACTCCAGGTCGGCCGGCTGATGGCGCTGGTCTTCCCGATCGTGATGCTGGTGCTCAACGCCTCCAGCGTCGCGGTGCTCTGGTTCGGCGCCTCCCGGATCGACTCGGGACAGATCCAGATCGGTGCGCTGACCGCCTTCCTGAGCTACCTGATGTTCATCCTGATGTCCGTCATGATGGCGACCTTCATGCTGATCATGGTGCCGAGGGCGGCGGTGTGCGCCGAGCGGATCGTCGAGGTGCTCGACACCGGATCCTCCGTGGTGTCGGCCCCGCGACCGGTGACCGAGGTCGCGGTGCACGGTGACCTCGAACTGCGGGACGTCCGGTTCCAGTACCCGGGTGCCGCGGCTCCGGTGCTCCGGGACATCTCGTTCCGGGCCCGGGCCGGACAGACGACCGCGATCATCGGCAGCACCGGAGCGGGCAAGACCACCCTGTTGGGGCTGGTGCCGAGGCTCTTCGACGTCACCGGCGGTGCCGTACTGGTGGACGGGGTCGACGTCCGGGAACTCGACGCGGACCTGCTCTGGGAGCGGATCGGCCTGGTGCCGCAGCGGCCGTACCTCTTCACCGGAACGATCGCCAGCAACCTGCGGTACGGCAAGCCGGACGCGACCGACGAGGAACTCTGGGCCAGCCTGGAGATCGCCCAGGCCCGGGACTTCGTCGAGGCGCTGCCGGAGGGGCTGGACGCTCCGATCGCGCAGGGCGGAACGAACCTGTCCGGTGGGCAGCGGCAACGGCTCGCCATCGCCCGCGCCCTGGTCCGGAAACCGGAGATCTACCTCTTCGACGACTCGTTCTCCGCACTCGACCTCGGCACCGACGCGCGGCTGCGGGCGGCACTGCGCCCGGTCACGGCCGACGCCGCAGTGGTGATCGTGGCGCAGCGGGTTTCCACCATCGTCGACGCCGACCAGATCATCGTGCTGGAGAACGGGTCGATCGTCGGCGCCGGCCGGCACGACGAACTCCTGGAGAGCTGTACGACGTACGCCGAGATCGTCGAGTCCCAGTTGGCCGTGGCGGTCCGGTCATGAGCGAGCGGAGCGAGCGAATCAGCGACGCCAACGGCAAGCCGGCGGACGAGCAGACCCGGAGTGCGGAATTGAACCAGAAGACGGCCCCGACGACTCCGGCGCGGTTGCCGGCCGGGGGCGGGCGGGGCGGCCCCGCGTGGGCGAGCGTCGGAATGCCGGCCGAGAAGTCGATGAACTTCGGCCCGTCGGCCCGGCGGTTGATGGGCCGGCTCCGGCCGCAGCGGGTACACCTGCTCGCGGTCATCGTGCTGGCGATCGTCAGCGTGGGGATGTCGGTGGTCGGCCCGAAGATCCTCGGGCACGCCACCGATCTGATCTTCTCCGGGTTGATCGGCAAGCAACTGCCGGCCGGGGTGACCGCCCAGCAGGCCGCCGACAATGCCCGCGCGGCCGGCAACGACAGCTTCGCCGACATGCTGGAGAAGATGGACGTCCTGCCGGGCGTCGGCATCGACTTCGGCCGGCTCGGCCAGGTGCTGCTGCTGGCGATGGGCCTGTTCCTCGCCGCCAGCCTGCTCGGCTGGTTGCAGGGGTACATCCTGAACGGTGCCGTGCAGAACACCATCCGGCAGTTGCGCGCCGACGTCGAGGACAAGCTCAACCGGCTGCCGTTGCCGTACTTCGACGGCCAGCCCCGGGGCGAGTTGCTCAGCCGGGTCACCAACGACATCGACAACATCTCGCAGAGCCTGCAACAGACGCTGAGCCAGCTCCTCACCTCGCTGCTCACCGTCATCGGCGTACTCGTGATGATGTTCGTGATCTCGCCGCTGCTGGCCGTGGTCGCGCTGGTCGCCGTACCGCTGTCGGTGCTCGTGACGAAGCAGATCGCGACGCGGTCACAGAAGCAGTTCATCGCGCAGTGGCAGCACACCGGGGCGTTGAACGGCCAGATCGAGGAGGCGTTCACCGGGCACGAGCTGGTCAAGGTCTTCGGCCGGCAGCGCGAGGTCGAGGCGGCCTTCGGCACCAAGAACGACGAGCTGTACAAGGCGAGCTTCTCGGCACAGTTCGTCTCGGGCATCATCATGCCGTCGATGATGTTCATCGGGAACCTGAGCTACGTGCTGATCGCGGTGATCGGCGGCCTGCGGGTCGCCTCCGGAACGATGACGCTGGGCGACGTGCAGGCGTTCATCCAGTACTCCCGGCAGTTCACCCAGCCGCTGACCCAGGTCGCGTCGATGGCGAACCTGTTGCAGTCCGGGGTCGCCTCGGCCGAGCGGGTCTTCGACGTACTGGACGCGCGGGAGCAGAGCCCGGACCCGGCCGTACCGGCCCGGCTCACCGACCGGCACGGCCGGGTCGAGTTCGAGCACGTCTCCTTCCGGTACGACCCGGAGAAGCCGTTGATCGACGACCTCTCCCTGGTGGCCGAGCCCGGACACACGGTGGCGATCGTCGGGCCGACCGGCGCCGGCAAGACCACCCTGGTGAACCTGATCATGCGGTTCTACGAACTCGACGCCGGGCGCATCACCCTGGACGGCGTCGACCTCACGGAACTGCGCCGGGACACCCTGCGCGGCGAGATCGGCATGGTGCTCCAGGACACCTGGCTGTTCGGCGGCACGATCCGGGACAACATCGCGTACGGCAACCCGGAGGCGAGCGAGGAGCAGATCGTCGCGGCGGCGAAGGCGACCTTCGTCGACCGGTTCGTGCAGAGCCTGCCGGACGGCTACGACACCGTCATCGACGAGGAGGGCAACAACGTCAGCGCGGGCGAGAAGCAGCTGATCACCATCGCCCGGGCGTTCCTGTCCGACCCGTCGCTGCTGATCCTGGACGAGGCGACGAGTTCGGTGGACACCCGTACCGAGGTGTTGTTGCAGCGGGCGATGGCCGCACTGCGGGCGGACCGGACCAGTTTCGTGATCGCGCACCGGCTGTCGACCATCCGGGACGCCGACCTGATCCTGGTGATGGAGACCGGCCGGATCGTCGAGCAGGGTACCCACGACGAGCTGCTGGCTGTCGAGGGCGCGTACCACCGGCTCTACCACGCGCAGTTCTCGCAGCCGGCGGTCGAGGTGGAGCCGGCCGTGGTGGCCGGACCGGCCGGCGTACCCACCGGGGCGCCCCGGCAGCGGGGGTGACGGGCGACGGACGAGCGGTGTCGGCCGGGACCCTGCCCCGGCCGGCACCGGTAGGATGCGGGCATGAGCTCCGAGGCTGTTGGCAGGCACATGCCCCCGGTCGTGACGCTCGATGACCTCACCGCCATGATGGCTGCCGACGAGCACCACCGGTACGAGATCAGCCCCGAGGGAGTTCTCTCGATCATGCCGCCGCCGGGGTATGCACACGCGATCATCGCGACGCGGCTGATGGTGTGGCTCGCCACCGCCGGTGTCCCGGCCGACCGGATCGCGCAGGCGGTCGGACTGCGAATTCCGGGTCGGAACGGCGTCGGTGGGCGCATCCCCGACCTGGTCGTGTGGAGCAAGGCCCAGGTCGACGGTGTCTGGCTGCCGGTCGCCGATGTACTCCTCGTGGTGGAGATCGTCTCGCCGGGCTCCGAGGGTGTGGACACGGTGACCAAACGTAACGAGTACGCGGCCGCCGGCATCCCGCAGTACTGGATAGTCGACCAGGACGCGGCCCAGACCGTCACCATGCACCGCCTGGACGGTGACCACTACGCGGTACGAGCAAGCATGCCGCTGGCCTGGGTGCTCAACACCAGCCCGAGCGAGTACGACCTCGGCTGACTGGAAGCGCAGAAAGCCCCCGACATCAATGGCGGGGGCTGCTGTCTTCCTGCTGGCGGCGCATCGAACAGCTGGGGGCGCGTCAGGGTCAGTTGTGCCCGGGGGCCTCGGACTCTCCCCGACCGGGAGAGCCCGAGGCCCGTTGGGCGTCCTGCCCGGCGCACCCTCGATAGCTCAGTGGTAGAAGCCGACCACCCCTCGGCCAGTGGCGGCGGCCTGGTCGAGCCAACTCGCGATGGTCTTCAACTCGGTGCTGGAGCCCGCCCGTAATGGCTCAACGTTCTGGGCGACCTGGTCCGCCGTCCAGTGCCCGATCGCCGGGAAGTCATGCGGGGCGGGAAACGCCACCGGGGCGCCACCGAAAACAAGGTCGCTCATGGTGATGCTGGCACCGATGCCTGCCAGCTCTACGTCGACGGTGTCCGAGAGGTACTGCGACGGGCACGGGTAGAACGGGCCGTTGTCGAGGAACCTGCCCGAAAACTCGACGATGAACTTGAACCCGTAGCCGTACATGGCACCGTCGAGCGACTTTTCCTCCCCCATGACGAGGTGCTTGATCGCCGTGAAGACCGAGGGCTCACCGCGCTCGTTGGACCAACCCAAAAAGTCGTTGACCTGGTAGATGTCATTTCGGAATTTGCCGCTGATCACTCGCCGCATCCGGTCGTCACCACTGCCGCAGAGAGCCACCAGCTTGTCGATGTCGACCGCATAGGCCATCACGCCGTAACCCATGCCGTATCCCTTCATACGTCCGGCAAGATCAATGGCTGAGTCTAGGCGCGGGGTGCGACATCGGCCGCAAAGGTCATCCGGGTACGCGGAGAGACCGGTTCCGACGAAGGCAGACGTATGCCCATGGGCTGTCCCGGCCGAAGGTGACAGCCAGAGAAGCCCTCGGCCGGGATGGCGGAGGGCTTTTCTGTCGTCCGTTCAGGATCCCCGGGCTGTTGCGGCGCACCGAGGTCAGTTGTGCTGGCTGGTCAGGCTGACGAATGCCTGCCACTTCTCGGGGCTGAAGGTCAGCACCGGTCCCTGCTGGTCCTTGCTGTCCCGGACGAGGACCCGGCCGGGGAGGTTGTCGGCAACCTCCACACAGTCCCCGCCGTTCTGGCCGCTACGGCTGGACTTGCGCCAGTTTGGTTGCTGGGTCGTCATAGTCATTCACCAACCTCAAGATGAGATCTCTCGACTGGTCACACGGGAGGGCGACCGCCGTTATAGTCTGCCACGTTCGCTCCAGGCCGGTCACGTGAGTTGGTTCCGCTGTTACGCGGCCTTCGTAGAAGTCATCCAGGAGGCCAACCGCGCCACCGACCTCCATGGTTGCCAGGGCGAATGACCCGCTGCGGCCCGGGTGTAACCCGGCGGAGTCCGGGACGACGTGGACGAAGATGTTCGACCTGGCACCGGTGTCGGCCAGGTGCAGCAGTTGGTCCTTGGCAATCGCGGGTGGCCCGCACCGGAGGGCGGCGGCGTCGATGATGAAGGCGAAGGCCGGCCGGTCCGCCCGGTCGAGGATGGCGGCCTGCCGCTCCAATCGCTGGGCAACCCGGCTCGCCACCTCGTCGTCACTGAGCATGCCCGTGCTGGCGAAGACCGCCCGCGCGTAATCCTCTGTCTGCAATAGACCGGGGATCAGGGTTGCCTGAAAGTAGCGGAGGATTACCGCCGTCTCCTCCACGTCCCGCCAGGGTCGGAACCAGCTCGGGGTCGGCTTCCGATTCTTCCTGGCTTCGGCGGACAGTTTCTGAATCTCGTCACCGGTGTCGAAGAAGGCGTCCAGTGCCGCCGCCGTGTCCTGCTGCGGGGCGAGCCGGCTCGTCTCGAATGCCGCGATCAGCGACTTGCTGACCTGAACCGCATCGGCTACCTGATCTTGATTAACGCCCCGCTCGGCCCGTAGCTCCTTAAGTCTCGCCGGAAGATTACTCACGTTCAATGCCCTCCTGTAGCCGGCTGTGCTTCGGAGATGGATTGGTAGTGCCCGCCAATTATCTTCCGTCACCGCGCGGTCACAGTCCAGGGTGGAATAAGACGGAGAGCCGGCGCGGCCCATCGACATGACCGGGAAATAGGCAGCCCGGTTGGGCCGAGTCCATCCAACCTCCGTCATCCGGATAAGGGGCGGGGGTCACGGCGTGCGCAATAGCGGCTCCTGCCCCGCTCACTTCCAGGAGGTGACCAATGGCTTCTCGCCGAGTACGGCGCGTACACCGACGGGACTGGCGGCGGCTGTGGCGGTACTGCCGATGTGGGTTCCGCTGGCGCTGTCCGGACTTCGATTCGCTGACGGCGGCACCGCCGAGGCCCTGGGAGCCAGCACCGCTCCCGCTCCCGCCGTCGCCGCCTCGCCGGATGGTCAACCAATGGGCCGGGCTGGACGGGCCAGCCGGCAGCCTCTTCGCGGAGCAGCGGAATCGCGCCCGGCGACGCGATCGGACGTGACCGGTGATCGGGCCACAGGAGCGGTGGTACCGCTTCGCCGCCCGGCGGCGTGGCGGGGCCGGTGCCCACGTCCCGGCACATCCGTCGTACCGCTGCCGTGTCTGCGATGACGCCTGGCCCTGTCCACAGGCGCGGATGTCCCTGTTGATTGGCTTTCGGGGCGATCGGGTGGGCCTGTTGATGTACCTCGCCGCACATCTCGCCCGTGCCCTGGAGGAACTCCCCGACACGCACCCCGCACTGATCGCCGGCCAGATCCTGCACTGGGTGCCCCGGCGTCACTGACCCGCCTTCTCACCCGATCAGGCTCGCCCCGGACCGGCCGTCACGGCGAGGTGAGTGGCTCGGCCCGGTATCCCCGGTGCAGCAACTCCAGGAACTCTGGTGCTTGAGGCAGGGGCACCGAGCCGATGCGGTGTATCGGTACACCCGGCGTCCACGAGTTCATGACGACCGCCCCGGCCAGCGCCGGCAGGTCGGCGAGCGTGACCTCCTGGACCCGCTGGGGGACATCGAGGCGATCCAGTTGCCGGCGGACGATGCCCATCGTGGTGCCAATCAGCATCTCGGCCATTGGCCACACCACCGAGGTGCCATCCCAGAAGGCGAGGTTCCAGATCGAACCCTCGCTGAGCCGACCGCGACGGTCGACGAAGGCGGCGTCGTCGAAGCCCCGTCCAACGGCCTGACGGAGGAAGTACGTCTTCGCCACCTCACCGACGTGCTTCACGGTCGGGAGGACTCGTTCGTACTCGACCGTCGCCAGCGTCAGCGGGCCCGCTGGGCCGAACCCGGCCGGTCCGGTACGGACCAGCACCTCGGGCTCGACATCCGCGCCGGCCACGGTGAACTCGCCCGCTGGCGAGTACACGGTGGCGATCAGCGAGAGGTCAGCCGGACCGGCCTCCAGCGCCGCTCGCAGACAGGACCGCACCCGATCGTCGGGCAAGGCCCGACCGAACAACTCCACCGAGGCGGACCGCAGCCGCTCCAGATGGAGGTCGAGGCCCCGGACCTTGCCGCCGCGCACCTGCATGGCGGTGAAGTGGGCATAGCCCGCGAAAGCCAGCGGCGCCAACTCCGAGGCGGCCGCTGCCCTGCCGTTACGTTGAGTGACGAAAGAGGTCATGGCGGCAACGTTAGAATCTGACATAGGTGTGAGTTTCAAGCGCAGATGAGGGAGATCACACGCAGATGAAGATCGGGGATCTGGCGGACGAAACCGGCGTCAGTCCTCGAATGCTGCGTTACTACGAGGAGCAGGGGCTGCTCACCTCGCACCGGGTTGGCGGTGGCCACCGCCGATATGCCGATGACGCCGCCGTGGTGGTCGGACACATCAGGGCCCTGCTCGCCGCCGGCCTGTCCACCAGCGTCATCCGCGAAATGCTGCCCTGCGTCGAGGGTCCGGGCCCGGAGCTACAACACTGCGCGGCGCCGACGCTGCGGGAACAGCTTCATGGCCTGGAGAACAAGATCTCCACGCTCGAAGATGCGCGATCCGCACTCACCCGGATCCTCGCCACCACCACCCCGGTCGGGGGACGTCCCACCGCCGTATAAACCCCTCGCACGAATCTGGGGTCAATCCCAGCACTGGGTGCCCCGGCGTTGACCTGCCTGATCACTCGATCAGGCCGGCCCCGTTCCGGGTCAGCTGCCGCCCGGTCCGGCGGCCTCGGACACGCCGTACATCATCGTTTACGCCCTGTCTAGGTGTTTTGGTGCCATTATGTCCAAGTTAGGAACTAACATGGTTTTTGGCGTCTTTGCTGACGCGCGTCTGAGAAACAACCTTCGTGTACTGAATCCGGCCCCGGGGCGGGATCTTGATCGGTGGGGGAAAATCCGTGTCGGTGACCCGTTTGGCGTCTCCTGTACGCCGTTGGTTTGCTGCGGTGCCAATGGTGGGGGCCTTCGTCGCCACGATCATCTTCGTTGGAGTCGTTGGGATGCCGGCGGCGTGGGCCCAGCCCCCGGTCCCGTTGGGGGTCGCCGAAACCTACGGGGTGTTGGGTGGCCAGGAGGTCACGGACGTCCCGCCCCCGGTCGGCCCATCGACAATCAACGGGGACCTGGGTGTCTGGCCAGGTACCTCGCTCACCGGCTCCCCCGTGGTGAACGGCGAAATACACGTCGGCGACACCGAAGCGATGCAGGCCCAGTCCGCTTTGACCACGGCGTACAACTTCGCGGCGGCGCAGCCGGCCACCAGCACGGTGAGTGCGGACCTCGGCGGCCAAACCCTGGTCGCAGGGGTGTACAGGTCGCCCGCCGTCATGTCGCTGACCGGCACTGTCACGCTGGACGGGCAGAACGATCCCAACTCGGTGTTCATCTTCCAGGCGGGCTCGAGCCTGATCACCGCGACTGACAGCCGGGTCAGCCTGATCCGCGGCGCCCAACCGTGCAATGTGTTCTGGCAGGTCACCAGCTCGGCGACCTTGAACACCAGAACCGTCTTCGCCGGAAGCATCCTGGCGCTGCAATCAGCGACGTTGGGCGAAGGCGCCACCGTGATCGGGCGGGTGTTGGCGCGAAACGGTGCCGTCACGCTGATCCGCAACACCATCACGCGCCCGTTCTGCATTCCGTCCATCGCGCCGCCGACGATCTCCAAGGCCTTCGACGATGCGATCATCCCTCTCAATGGGACGACGTCGCTGAGCTTCACCCTGACCAATCCCAACCCGGGTACGGGGTTGACCGGTGTCAACTTCGCCGATGCGTTGCCGGCCGGGTTGGTGGTGACGAGTCCCAACGGGTTGAGTGGTTCGTGTGGTGGTGGGACGATCACCGCCGCCGCTGGTAGTGGCAATATCAGTCTGTCGGGTGCTTCCCTGCCGGCCGGTGGGAGTTGTACCTTCTCGGTCAACGTGACCGGCACGACCAGCGGTGTAAAGGCCAACACGAGTGGCCCGGTCGACTCGGACCAGAGCGGACCGGGTGCCGCCGCTGCGGCAAGCGTCACGGTCGCCGCCGCGGTCATCGCGCCGCCGACGATTGCCAAGGCCTTTGACGATGCGATCATCCCTCTCAATGGGACGACGTCGCTGAGCTTCACTCTCGCCAACCCCAATCCGGGTACGGCGTTGAGCGGTGTCAACTTCACGGATGCGTTGCCCACGGGGTTGGTGGTGGCGACTCCTAACGGGTTGAGTGGTTCGTGTGGTGGTGGCACGATCACCGCCACCGCTGGTAGTGGCAACATCAGTCTGTCGGGTGCTTCCCTGCCGGCCGGCGGGACCTGTACCTTCTCGGTCAACGTCACCGGCACGACCAGCGGTACGAAGGTCAACACGAGCAGTCCGGTCGACTCGGACCAGAGCGGTCCGGGCATTCCCGCCTCGGCAAGCGTCGCGGTCGGCGCTGCGGTCGTCGCGCCGCCGACGATTGCCAAGGCCTTTGACGATGCGATCATCCCTCTCAATGGGACGACGTCGCTGAGCTTCACTCTCACGAACCCCAATCCGGGTACGGCGTTGAGCGGTGTCAACTTCACGGATGCGTTGCCTGCCGGGTTGGTGGTGGCGACTCCCAACGGGTTGAGTGGTTCGTGTGGTGGTGGCACGATCACCGCCACCGCTGGTAGTGGCAACATCAGCCTGACGGGTGCTTCCCTACCGGCCGGCGGCAGCTGTACCTTCTCGGTCAACGTCACCGGCACGACCAGCGGTATAAAGGCCAACACGAGTGGCCCGGTCGACTCGAACGAGAGCGGCCCGGGTGCCGCCGGCGCGGCAAGCGTCACGGTCGCCGCCGCGGTCATCGCGCCACCGACGATCTCCAAAGCCTTCGGAGACGCCATCATCGAGTCCGGCGGGACGACGTCGCTGAGCTTCACCCTCACCAACCCCAATCCGGGTACGGCGTTGAGCGGTGTCAACTTCACGGACGCGTTGCCTGCCGGGTTGGTGGTGGCGACTCCCAACGGGTTGAGTGGTTCGTGTGGTGGTGGCACGATCACCGCCACCACTGGTAGTGGCAACATCAGCCTGACGGGTGCTTCCCTACCAGCCGGCGGCAGCTGTACCTTCTCGGTCAACGTCACCGGCACGACCAGCGGTACGAAGGTCAACACGAGCAGTCCGGTCGACTCGAACCAGAGCGGCCCAGGTACCCCCGCCTCGGCAAGCGTCACGATCGCGCCCGCTACGCCAGCGACGATCTCCAAAGCCTTCGGAGACGTCGTCATCGAGGCCGACGGGACGACGTCGCTGAGCTTCACCCTCGCCAACCCCAACACGAGCACGGCGTTGACCGGGGTTCAATTCACGGACGCGTTGCCTGCCGGGTTGGTGGTGGCGACTCCCAACGGGTTGAGTGGTTCGTGTGGTGGTGGCACGATCACCGCCACCGCTGGTAGTGGCAACATCAGCCTGACGGGTGCTTCCCTACCGGCCGGCGGGACCTGTACCTTCTCGGTCAACGTCACCGGCACGACCAGCGGTACAAAGGTCAACACGAGTGGCCCGGTCGACTCGGACCAGACCGGCCCGGGCACCCCCGCCGCAGCAAGCATCACGGTCAGGGTTGCCGCAGCACCGACGTTCTCCAAGGCCTTCGGAGACGCCAGCATCCCCCGCAACGGAACGACATCGCTGCGTTTCACCCTCACCAATCCCAACTCGGGCAGGTCGCTGACCGGCGTCAGCTTCGTCGACAACCTTCCTTCGGGACTGGTGGTCGCCACGCCCAACGCCGCGCAGACCAACTGCGCCTCCGGGACGGTCGTCGCGAGTTCCGGCGGCAGCAGCATCAGCCTGTTCAACGCCACCCTGCCGGCCAACGGGAGTTGCACGGTGTCGGTCAACGTCACCGGCACGACCACCGGGACGAAGGTCAATACGACGCTTCCCGTCACCTCGGTGGAAAGCGGCCCCGGTTCGCCCGCCTCGGCGAGCCTCACGGTCGGCAAACGTCCTATTCTGCCCGTCACCGGTAGCCAGGGAGCGAGCTACATCATCCTGGCCCTAGCCATGATCGGCTTCGGCGCGGCGCTCGTCACGATCAGTCATCGGCTGGTCCGACGCAGGCGCTTCGTAGCCTGAGCCAATGGAAGGGTGCATGACCTCGACACGGTCATGCACCCGGTTGCGGCGGCCTGGGCCCGGTTGGTCGGAGACGTCTGACCGGCAGGAACGCTAGATCCGCGCCAGTGCGGAGCGCAGCGGGTCCAGGCCGATCGAGCCCAGGTCGAGCGCGGCGCGGTGGAACTCCTTGAGGTCGAAGTCGGCTCCCTTGCGGGCCTTGGCGTCCGCCCGGGCCTGCAACCAGATCCGCTCGCCCACCTTGTACGACGGCGCCTGTCCCGGCCAGCCCAGGTAGCGGTTCAGCTCGAAGCGCAGGTTCTCGTCCGGCACCCGGCAGTGCGCCCGCATGAACTCCCAGCCCAGCTCCGGGGTCCACCGCTCGCCCGGGTGGAATCCGAACTGGTTCTTCTGCGGGATCTCCAGCTCCAGGTGCATGCCGATGTCGACGATCACCCGGGCGGCCCGGAACGCCTGTCCGTCGAGCATGCCGAGCTTGTCACCCGGGTCGGCCAGGTAGCCGAGCTCGTCCATCAGTCGTTCCGAGTAGAGCGCCCAGCCCTCGCCGTGCCCGGACGACCAGGAGAGCAGCCGCTGCCAGCGGTTGAGCAGGTCGGCACGGACCTGGGTCTGGGCCACCTGGAGGTGGTGCCCGGGTACGCCCTCGTGGAAGACCGTGGTCACCTCACGCCAGGTGGAGAACTCGGTGATGCCCTGCGGCACCGCCCACCACATCCGACCCGGTCGGGAGAAGTCCTCGCTCGGGCCGGTGTAGTAGATCCCGCCGTCGCTGGTCGGCGCCAGGCAGCACTCGATCCGGCGTACCTGTTCGGGGATGTCGAAGTGCGTGCCGTGCAGTTCGGCGATCGCCTTGTCGGCCAGGGCCTGCATCCAGTCCCGGAACGCCTCCTTGCCCTGGATCCGGCGGGCCGGGTCGGCGTCCAGCGCGGTCACCGCGTCGTCGACGCTGGCGCCGGGGCCGGCGATCTCCACCGCCACCGCGCGCATCTCGGCCTCCAGCCGGGCCAGCTCCTCGAACCCCCAGGCGTACGTCTCGGCGAGGTCGATCTTCGCGCCGAGGAAGTACTGCGAGGCGAGTTCGTACCGGTCGAGGCCGGCGGCCTGCTTGGTCCGGCCCAGCGGGGCGAGTTCCTCACGCAGGAAGTGCCCGAACTGCGCGGTCGAGGCGGTGGCGGCAGCTGCTCCCCGGCGCAGTTCGGCGGCGAGGGTGCCGTCGGCGGGCAGCCGCTCTACCAGGGCGTGGAAGAAGTTGTCGCCGTCCGGGTCGGTCCAGATGTCGCACTGCTTGGCGACCTCGACGATCTGGGCCTGGGAACTGACGTGGCCCGCCTCGGCGGCGGTACGCAGCGTCGCCTTGTACGCCTCGACCGCACCGGCGAACTTGTCGAGCCGGGCGGCGATGTTGCCGATCGCCTCCGCGCCCTCGGTCGGCATCAGGTCGAAGACCTGCCGGAGTTCGTGCAGCCCGCTGGCGATGACGTTCAGCTCGCTGGTCGACTCGCCGGCGTCGTACCGGGCGAGTTCCAGGCCCAGCCGTTCCTGCATCGCCTCCTTGGCGGTCCGTTCCGCCTCGGAGTCCGGCTCGGTGGCGTCGAGCGCGGTGAGCGTACGTCGGGTCAGGTCGGCCTGCGCGGCGTAGCCGTCGGGTGAGAGATCCCCGAGTTGGTCGTCGTGGCCGCCGATGCCGACGAAGGTCGCGCCGATCGGATTGAGTCGCGCCCAGTCGTCGACGTAGCGGTCGGCCAGCTCGTTGATTCGTCCCACGGCACGACCCTACGTGATCCGTGCCGTCTGGTTCATCCGTGTTACCCGCAGGTACCGAAGTCGGTCGGGTGCGCCCGCCCGGCGAGGACCCGGGATCAGGGCAGCAGCTCGCGCGGATCAAAGTCGATCTTGAACGGCAGATCCGTCCGGACCCGCTGCCCGGCAACCGCCTCGGCGGTGCGCTGGTACTCGCCGTCGACCAGGGTGAAGAACTCGACGGAGGCGTGCCGGAGCCGGCGGACGATCTCCACCCGCATGAAGTAGGGAACGCCGCCCTCGGCACACCGCCTCGGCTTGTCGATGAAGTCCTGCTTGCGGCTGCCGGTGGAGACGAACTCGATCGCCAGGGTGCAGAGCCGGACCGGGACCCACTTGTCCTCTTCGTCGGTCTGCGGAAGCGCGTGCAGGATCGTGACGTCCGGCTGGATCCACTGCCTCAGCTCGAAGGTGAGGTTGACCGGCCCGTAGACGTAGAACCCGGCAGCCTGGGCCGCGGGTCGAAGCAGGTGGGCGAGGGACATCTCCCCGTAACTGTTGGCACCGACTTCTGCCGGGGTCATCACTAACCTTCCGTTGATGCACTCGTAACGTGCGGTAGGCAGCTCCGGCAGCGGAAGATAGCGGTCGGCGAGTTGGGTTGTCCACATGCCGTCGAAATCGACCAGCGGATCGAACTGGGCCGGCATCGCCATGGGTCACCTCCTCGACGCCCTCGACGGTACCAACCCGACCTTCCGGCGTGTGTCGTCCGACACGAGGCGAGAAAGTCGCGGGACATTGTCGGACCCCTGTTGCAGAGTGTCAGGAGTGACTGCCCCTACCGCTCCTGACAAGGTCGCCTTCCGGGCCTGGCTGCCGGGCTTCTTCGCGCTCGCCGCCATCTGGGGATCGAGCTTCCTGTTCATCAAGGTCGGCATCCGGGAGATGCACCCGGTCTACGTCACCCTGGGGCGGGTCGGGGCGGGCGCGATCACCCTGCTGGTGGTGCTGGCGATCCTCCGCGAGCGGCTGCCCCGCGATCCGAAACTGTGGCTGCACAGCGCGGTGTACGCGGCGATCGGGATCGCACTGCCGTTCACCCTCTTCGGGTACGGCGAGCAGCGGGTGTCGTCGATGCTCGCCGGGATCTGGAACGCGACCACTCCACTGGTGGTGCTGCCGCTGGCGGTGCTGGTGTTCCGGACCGAGCGGATGACCGCCCGCCGGGGCGTGGGCCTGGGGCTGGGCTTCGTCGGGGTGCTGGTGGTGCTCGGCGTGTGGCAGGGCCTCGGCGGTGCCCACTTCACCGGGCAGCTGCTCTGCTTCGCCGCCGCGGCGTGTTACGGCGTGGCGATCCCGTACCAGAAGCGGTTCTTCGCCGGCCGGCCCGAGTCCGGCCTCGCACTCTCCGCCGGGCAGCTCCTGATGGCGACGGCGCAGCTCGCGATCGTCGCGCCGCTGATCGCCGGTGCCCCGCCGGTGCCGACCCGGCTCTCCGGCGAGGTGATCGCCAGCGTCCTGGCGCTGGGTGCGCTCGGCACCGGCCTGGCCTTCGTGATCAACATGCGCAACATCCGGCTGGCCGGTGCGAGCACCGCGTCGACGGTCACCTACGTCATCCCGATCTTCGCGGTGCTGATCGGGGTCCTCGCGCTGAACGAGCACCTCGCCTGGTACCAGCCGGTGGGCGCGGCGATCGTGCTGGTCGGCGTGGGAGTCTCGCAGGGCATGATCGGCACCCGACGGCGCCGCCGGGAGATCCCGAGCGGGCTGGCGCCGGTCAGCGAGTCAGCCCGGGTGTGAGGCGGTCCAGTCCAGCAGTTGCCCGGCCGGCCAGGTGTTGACGACGCGGTCGGCCGGTACGCCGCACCGGGCGGCGCGCTCGCAGCCGAACCCCTGCCAGTCCAGCTGACCCGGCGCGTGCGCGTCGGTGTTGATCGCGAACAGGCAGTCGGCCTCCACCGCCACCCGGATCAGCCGCTTCGGCGGGTCCTGCCGTTCCGGACGTGAGTTGATCTCGACCGCCTTGCCGTGCTCCGCGCAGGCGGCGAAGACGGCGTCGGCGTCGAACTCGCTCGGCGGCCGGGTACGGGCCCGGTGCCCCCGGTCTCCGGCCCCGGTCACCCCCGGCGGACGGGCCGTGACCATCCGCCCCGTGCAGTGGCCGAGGATGTCCAGGTGCGGGTTGGCGATCGCGGCCAGCATCCGCCGGGTCATCCGGGCCTGCGGATCCCGCAGGTTGCTGTGCACCGAGCCGACCACCACGTCCAGCCGGGCGAGCAGCTCCTCCTCCTGGTCCAGGGAACCGTCGTCGAGGATGTCGACCTCGATGCCGGTGAGGATCCGGAAGCCCTCCGGCAGCGCGGCGTTGACCGCGGCGACGTGGTCGAGTTGCCGGCGCAGCCGGTCCGGGGTCAGCCCGCGGGCCACCTTCAGCCGGGGAGAGTGGTCGGTCAGCACCAGGTACTCGTGCCCCAGATCGACCGCGGCCAGCGCCATCTCCTCGATCGGCGAGCCCCCGTCCGACCAGTCGGAGTGCGTGTGGCAGTCGCCCCGGAGCGCGGCCCGCAGCGCGGCGGCGGCACCCTCCAGGTCGACCCCCTCGGTCGCCGTCAACCGACGTAGGTAGACCGGCTCCTCGCCCCGCAGCGATTCGGTGACGGTGCGCGCGGTCACGTCACCGACGCCGGACAGCTCGGTCAGGGTGCCCGCCCCGGCCCGTGCGGCAAGCTCCTCGGCCGGCAGCTCGGCGAGGGTTTTGGCGGCGGACCGGAACGCCCGGACCCGGTAGGTGGCCTCGTTCGCACGCTCCAGCAGAAAGGCGATCCGGCGCAGATCGGCGAGGGGATCCCGGTCGGTCATACCGCCACGTTAGTTGTCACCCGTCCCCGGTGGTGTGGATCGCCGACGGCGCGGCGTGGCCCGCCGTGGGTGCGGGGTCGCGCGACGGTCGCGTGGCGTAACGGGGGAGGGCCGGACCTGGTCGATTGGCCGAGCGAGGTCCACCGCTAAGGGGATGTCGAGCGAAGATCACCGTCGTAGTGTCCGTGCGCCGCTTTCTCCGTCCGGGTTGTACGGCCGACGGGCGGCTGCCGCACTCACGGGGGAGGACGAATCGTGGTCGCCACTTTCCGCGCGTTGGCGTCGGTGGTGATGCTCGCCGGGTTCTACGTCGTCGCGCTCATCCAGCTCGTCGGCGCGGTGGCCCTGGCGTTCTGGCTCAGCACGGTGCTGACCGGCCTGCTCGCATTGAAGCTCGCACTTCCGCTGTTCGGCGCGACGATCGGCGCCGTCGCCGTCGCACTGTGGAAGGCCATCCGCGCCAAGCCGCAGCCCGCGCCGGGGCTTTCGGTCGGCCCGGACCAGGCGCCGGAACTTTGGCGTACGGTGCACGAGCTGGCCACCGTGGTGGGCACCCGGGTCCCGAACGAGATCCGGCTGGTTCCCGAGGTCAACGCGGCGGTGACCGAGGACGCCAAACTGCTCGGCCTGATCAGCGGTCGGCGCATCCTCTACATCGGACTCCCGCTGCTCCAGGCGATGCGGGTCGACCAGATCCGGTCCATCCTCGCGCACGAACTGGGCCACTACTCGGGGCGGCACACCCGGCTCGGCGCGGTGGCGTACCGGGGACGGCTGGCGATGGGCGGCACGATCAGCCGGATCGGCCAGTACAACCCGGTGGGCTGGGTGTTCCGGGGATACGCCCGGCTGTACCTGCTCGTCGACAACGCCGCCTCCCGCCGGCAGGAGCTGGAGGCGGACCGGTCCTCCGTACGGGTCGCCGGGCGGGCCGCCGCCGCGTCCGCCCTGCGCGAACTGCCGATCCTCGACGCGGCCTGGGACTTCTACTTCGGGCGGTACGTCCACCCCGGCTGGCAGGCCGGCTACGCCCCGGAGGACCTCTTCGGCGGATTCGGCGAGCTGCTCGTCGCCCGCCAGGCGGAGCTGGACGAGATGCGGGGCGCCGAGCCCGAGGGCGGCGGTTCGCGCTGGGACACCCATCCGCCGATCCCCGAACGGATCGGCATCATCGCCGCCGCCCCGGACGTGCCCAGTGCCGAGGACGGCCGGCCGGCCCGGGTGCTGCTGCCGGACATCGGCGCGCTCGGCCGTCGGCTGCAACAGCTGGTGGTCGACGTCGGGGAGCGGACCGTGCTGCCCTGGCCGGAGTTCACCGCCGCCATGGTCGCGGCGGCAGTGCAGCGGCAGGCCGACGGCGTCTTCCGGGCCCTCGGCCGGTTCACCGGTACGCCCGACCCCGGGCTGCCGGCCGTACTCGAACTGGTGCAGGACGGCCGGCTCGGTGCGTTCGCCGAGCAGTTCTTCCCGAACGCGACCCGCAAGGAGGCGGCCGGGAAGTTCGTGGAAGCGATGGAGTCGCTGTTGCAGAGCGCCGCCGTCACCTCCGGGGCGGCCCGTTGGCAGCACTCCTGGTCGGAGCCGGCCCGATTCGTCGGCCGGGACGGCCAGCCGATGCAGCTCACCGAGATCGCCGAGCTGGCCGTCGCGCCGCAGACCCTGCCGGAAGCCGTCGCGCGGCTGACCGCGCTCGGCATCGACCCGGCCGCCGGAAAGGTGGTGCAGCGCCGAGCGGACGCGACCGGCGCCCGACTGCTCGCCGCGCTCGCCAACATCAAGGTGGACGGCGTCGACCACGACCTGCTGATGCTCAACCGTGGCCTGGTCCTGGTGAGCAACCCGGGCAAGGCGGACAAGGGTACGAAGCGGCTCCGGGAACTGGTCGACTCGGCCCCGATCGCCGAGTTGGCCAGCCGGCACCAGTTCATGCCCTTCGAGGAGGTCGCCACGGCGACGGTACGCAAGCAGGTGCCGCTCAAGGCCGAACTCGTCCTGCACGACGGCCGTCGGGTGGCCCTGCAGGAGGGCTGGAGCAGTGAACTGCTGGAGAAGCACAGCCGCGACACCCTGCTGAAGGCGCTCAAGTCGTTCGATTCGCCGGACTGAGCCGACCCACCCCGCCGTACCGACGTCGCGGGGCTCGCCGGACCTGGTCAGAGCGCCGTACTCTGGCGATCATGCGTACGATCGACTGGGTTGACGGAGCCGTCGAGATCATCGATCAGACCGCCCTGCCGGGACGGCTCACGGTGCTGCGGCTGACCACCGTCGAACAACTGGTCACGGCGATCCAGCGGCTCGCGGTACGCGGCGCACCCGCGCTCGGAGTGGCCGGTGCCCTCGGAGTGGCGCTGGCCGCACGCCGGTCGACCGATCCGGCGGCGGCGGTACGCCTGCTGGAGACCGCCCGCCCGACGGCGGTGAACCTGGCCTGGGGTGCCCGGCGGGCGGCCGCCCGGCTGCCGGAGGGTGCCGAGGCGGTGCTCGCCGAGGCCCTGGCGATCCGGGACGAGGAGATCGAGGCGTCCGCCGCGATGGCCACCCGGGGCGCCGACCTGCTGGTCGAGCTGTGCGGGGCCCGCCCGCGCCTGCTCACGCACTGCAACACGGGGGCGCTGGCGACGGTGGTCGGCGGCACGGCGCTGGGTGCGGTGCTGGAGTTGCACCGCCGGGACGCGCTGGGCACCGTGGTGGCGAGCGAGACCCGGCCGTTGTTGCAGGGGGCCCGGTTGACCGCGTGGGAGCTGGGTCGGGCCGGGGTGACGTACCGGGTGGCGGTGGACGGGGCCGGACCGTTCCTGATGGCCCGGGGCGAGGTCGACGCGGTGGTACTCGGCGCGGACCGGATCTGCGCCAACGGCGACGTGATCAACAAGATCGGCAGCTACGCACACGCGCTCGGCGCACACCGGGCCGGCATCCCGTTCGTCGTCGTCGCGCCCGAATCCACGGTGGATCTGGCGACGCCTTCCGGTGCCGACGTAGAGATCGAGGACCGGGGCGCCGAGGAGGTGCTGTCAGCCGACCGGCTGCCCGCACTGGGCGGTCAGCCCCCGGTTCCGGGCGGCGGACCGGACGCAGGGTCGGCCGGACCGGATGACCAGTCGACCGGACCGGACGCCGGGTCAGCGGGCTGGGCCACTCTCGACGCGGTCAACCCCGCGTTCGACGTGACGCCCCACGAGCTGGTCACCGCGATCGTCACCGACCGGCGGGTGATCAGGCTGGATCGCGGTGAGCGGGTCTGACGGCGGTGACCGTACGCCGGTCGTCGGCGACCCGGGTCACCCAGCCGCCGGCCCGGCCGAGCCGGAGCAGCGCGTCGGACTCGGCGGGCAGTTCCACCGGGGTACCGCCCCGGGGCGGCCAGGCCAACCGGGCCGCCGAGCCGGGTTCGAGCCAGGTCCGTAGCCCGTCGATCGGGTCCGGGCCGTCCAACGCGGCTCGGGCCCGTACCAGCGCGTCGAGAACGGCGTCCAGGGCCGGACCGACCGCCGCCGCGTTGCCGCCGCACATCGCCGCCACCAGGTCCGGCCGGGTCGCCGCGACCCGGGTACCGTCCCGGAACGAGCCGGCGCCCAGGGTGCCGGCGAGCGGATCGTCGGCGGCGACGGCGGCCAACGCCGAGGCCATCAGGTGCGGTACGTGGCTGACGGCGGCGACCGCCCGGTCGTGTTCGTCGGCGACGGCCGGTACCACCCGGGCGTTCAGGCGGGTGATCAACTCCGCCACTTCGAGCCAGTCGGCCAGCGACGTCGACCCCGGTTCGAGGCAGAGCACCCAGGCGCAGCCGGTGAAGAGGCTCGGGTCGGCGGCGCCGAACCCGGAGGTCTCCCGGCCGGCCATCGGATGCCCGCCGACGAATCCGGCGAGCCGATCGGATCCGACGCGCAGGTGCCGGTCGACCAACGCCTGCACCGGGCCCTTGATCGACGTGACGTCGGTGACCAGGCCGGTGTAGCCGGCGCTGGCCAGTTCGTCCAGCACTCCCGCCACGGCGGGCAGCGGCACCGCGATCACGACCAGTTCGGCCCGCGCCACGGCGTCCCGTACGGTCCGGGCGACCTGCCACCGCCCGTCGGCCGGGGCCTGCGCGGCCGCCGTCCGGGCCGTGGCCCGGGTCGCCGGATCGGCGTCGTACCCCAGGACCCGATGGCCGGTCGAGGCCAGTGCCCGGAGCACGGAGCCACCGATGAGACCGAGCCCGATCACCGCGACGTCCACGTCGGGAACTCTCGCACACCGACGCCAGTCAGGGCGCCTTCGGGCAGCCCCTGTCGGCGTGCCAGTCCCGCACCTTGGCGACCGGCGACGTGTTGCGCTTCTTGCGCCAACCGTCGAGGAAGGGCGCCGGCCAGACCACGCCGCGCCGGATCCACCAGTCGGCGGTCTTCTTGCACGGCGGCGAGATGCCGAAGTGCAGGTGGCAGACGTTGTTCGCGTTACCGGTCTTGCCGACCGTGCCGAGCTGCTGGCCGGCGCGTACCCGTACTCCCGCGTTGATCCCGGCGGCGACGTTGGTCAGGTGCGAGCCGTAGTAGCGCACCCCGTCGTCACCGAGCAGCGACACCGCCCTGCCGCCGTTGTTCGGACCCTGTGGACCGGACTTGCTGTAGTTGTCGACCCGGCTCACCTCCAGGATCCGGCCCGCCGTGACGGCGAGGACAGGTGCGCCGCAGTTGGCGAAGATGTCCGTGGCCGGGTAGCCCGAGTGCGTCGGGTGGTACGAGGCGTTGCCGGTCACCGGGAAGACGTACCGGGGACTGCCGGTCGTCGGGGACGGGGTGGTGGGCTTCGGCGAGGGCGACGTGCCGGACGTGGCCGGGATCGTCGGCGTGGCGGCCGCCAGCGGCGAGGTGCCGCCGGTCGACGGGACCGAGGTGTCCATCGGTTCGAAGGCCGGCGGGCCCGGTGGCTCTCTCGTCTCGGCGCAGCCGGCGACGAGCGCCGTCGCCAGCAGGACGACGACCGGGTACGTCCGCCGGCCGCTCCGCCGACCCCGCTCCGGGGTTCCTCGCCACGACATCCGGCAATACTGGCAGACCGTCGTGCCGCGCGCCCGCCCGGAACCTCGCCACCACCCCGGGTGCCCGCCGGGACGTCCGGTCGACCACTGGCCCCGACCCGGCGGGTACCCGGCATTCGCGGGATAGGCTGCGGACGGCGGGCCGCGCGGAAATCCGGCGCGGACGGTGGTGGAAGGAGCGGCGTCATGGCGGAACAGCCGGCGTTCCGACCCTGGCCCGACGCATCCCGGCCCGGTGGTGGGTACCCGGAGGTCCGCCAGCCCGGCCGGTCCGGACCGGCAGCGCTCCCGCCGGGCGACGTGCTCCGGAGCGGACCACAGGTCGGGTCGGTCTGGACGCCCCCGCCGGCCGTGCACAGCCCGTCCGGGCTCTTCCCGGCCGGTCCGCCGCCGAACTCCCATCCGACCTACCGCGAACCCCATCCGGCCCGGGTCGGCAGCGTGTTCGCCGGGGCCGGCGCGACGGCGGTCTGGTTGCTCGTCTTCGGTCTGCTCGGCCATGACCTGCGCGGATACGTGTTGTGGACGCTCTTCGCCGGTGGGGTGGCCTGGCTGGTCGCCCTGGTGCTGACCGCCCGGGGTGATCGGGGGGTCGGCGCGGGAATCGCGTTGGCCGGGGCGCTGGGCTGGGCCATCGCCGCGGCGGCAGTGGCGGTCCGCTGGTCCTCCGCCGCCGACTGGCCGCTCTGGTAGCGCCCGGTCGGGCGAAACCGGGCGAAAACCGCCCTCGTTGCGGGCGCTGGGTGAGCCTGCGGCTGCGTACCGCGATCGGCCTTGACGAACCGCGCGGGACTCGGCACTCTCGGCGTTATGGCCTGGACAGAGCATCGGCTCGACCCCGACCGCAGCCGCCGCCGGTTGCAGCTCCTCGCCGAGCTCGCCGGGGCGAAGTCAGTGCGGGAGCGTGAGCATCCACGACGTGCCCGGGTTGATCGGCTGCGTGAGTTGATCGCCACTCGTCGTCGGCTGGTGAGCTGACCGACCGCGTCAACCACTTCGATTCCCTGATCTGCTTCGGGGCGTTGCGTGGGCTCCTGCGGATGCGACCGGATACCGTCACGCGTAACAGGAGAGTCGGCTGTGAACGGGAATGTCGGCGGTGATCTGCGGCTGGGGGCCGCAGGGGTAATTGGGGGGACCGTGTCGTACTTCGCTGCGGCCGTGGCGCGTCGCGCGTCCGGCTGGACTGCGGCAGAAGTTGATCTCAGTGGCGCGGCGGACATCGACGAGGTTGCCGACCTGCTCCGCGACGTCGACCAGGACGCCGAGGTGTCGCTGCTCTTCGTCGAGTCCGATGACGTCTACCTCGCCATCATGCGGCTGGACGAGGGTGAGGACCTGCGCATCTTCGGCTCCGACTCGGCCTTCGCCGAGGAGTCGCGGCTCGGTGCCCTGCTGGTCGGGGACATCAAGGCGCCGGCACTGGAGATCGACGATGTCGTCGAACCGGCGGCGCGGGTGGCCGGGTCGTCCGGTGACGACGATGACGACAACGACCCGGTGGTCGATCCCGACGCCGACCCGGTGGGCGACGCGGACCTCCTCGCCGACCTCGGCATCTCGGCGCACCGCCTGCTCGCGATCTGCTCCCACGAGGGCATGTTGCCGGCCGACGTCACGACAAAGGTCTGCCAGGTCATCGGCTGTGGCAACGAGGTCGAGGAACTCCGCGAGGCGTGACCGGCCCAGGTGCGGGAGGTCGGCAGGCCCGGATCCGGCGGGTCCGGTGGTGACCGGCCGGCGGCAACAGCACGAGACGTGGATGCGGCGGGCGCTGGAGGTCTGCGGCACCGGAGCCGGCGACCTCGGCGCGAGCGGCATCGGAGTGAGCGGCGCCGGACCGGTCGGTGTCGGACCGGGTGGTCTCGAATCGGGCGCTCCGGGACCGAGCGGCCTCAGGCTGGCCGGCCCGGCGAGGAAGGACGCCGCCGACCGGGCCAGGGAGGCGGCAGCCGAGGACGTACCGGTCGGCGCGGTGATCTACGGCCCGGACGGAACGGAACTCGCCAGCGCCCGCAACGAGCGGGAGCGTACCGGTGATCCCACCGCACACGCCGAGGTCCTGGCGCTGCGTCGGGCGGCCGGCGTGGTGGGGGCCTGGCGGCTCACCGGTTGCACCCTGGTCGTGACGCTGGAGCCGTGCACCATGTGTGCCGGGGCACTCGTGCTCGCCCGGATCGCCACCCTCGTCTTCGGCGCCTGGGAGCCGAAGACGGGCGCGGTGGGCTCACTCTGGGACGTCGTACGCGACCAGCGGCTCAACCACCGTCCGGAGGTCTACGGCGGGGTGCTGGGCGCCGAGTGCGCCGCCGCACTCCGGGCGTTCTTCCGCTGAGTTCCGCCACAGGCCCGAGGGGTTATCCACAGTTCTGTGGATAACGCCAAAACCTGTGGAAAACTCCGTACGGGCTGTGGACAGCGTGCTCTCGGGTCCGGGCTGGACCCGACGGGTCGACGCCCTCGGCGGGAGGTGGCCGGCGCCTTCGGGTACCTGCCGGGGCGTACCCGACTGGCAGACTGCGATCCGTGCCCCGCATGGTCATTCCCGCCGCCCTCAGGCGCAACGTCACCGAGACCTGGGGCGAGGTCGGCAGGGCGTGGCTGACCGAGTTGCCGGCGGTGGAGGCCTCGGTGCTGCGCGACTGGGAGTTGGCGCCGGGCACCCCGTTTTCGCTCAGCTTCAACTGGGTCACCTCGGTCAACCGGGCCGACGGCTCGCCGGCGGTACTCAAACTCGGGGTGCCGCACGCCGGTCACCTGGCGGAGGAGGCGGCGACGCTCGAGTTCTTCGCCGGCCAGGGAGCCGTACGTCTGCTCGCCCGGGACGTCGATCGGGGAGCGCTGCTGTTGGAGCGGGCCAATCCCGGCACCCCGATCAGCGCACTAGTGCCACACCGGGACGAGGAGGCGACCGCCGCCTTCGTCGACGTACTGCGGCGGCTGCACCGTACGGCTCCGCCGGGCTGGCCACTGCCCGAACTGTCGGCCCGGAGCGCGTCCTTCTCGAACTATCTGCGTAGCCACCCGGACGGCGGTCAGCTCCCCCGGCACCTGGTGGAACGGGCCGGCCGGCTCTTCGACGAGCTGTGTGCGAGCGCGCCGGACCGGGTGATCCTGCACGGCGACCTGCATCACGACAACATCCTGCGGGCCAACCGGGAACCGTGGTTGGCGATCGACCCGCACGGTGTCATCGGCGATCCGGGTTACGAGATCGGCGCCCTGCTCTACAACCCCGAACCGGGCCGACGTGAGGACGACCTCCTCGCCCTGGTTCCGCGCCGGATCGAGCAGCTCGCCGACGCGTTGGAGATGCCGGTCGAGCGGGTCGTCGCCTGGGGATTCGTCCAGGGCATGCTGTCGGAGGTGTGGACTGCCGGCGGCGGTGGCACGCCCGGGACCCGCGCCCTGGACGTCGCGCTGCACCTGCTGCCCCGACTCCCCTGACCGGACGGAGCGGATCAGCGGTTCCGGGCGCCGACGGCTGTCGGGACGGCGGTACCGGTGACCGGGCCGGTGGCCGCTGCCGGAACCGGTTCCCACGTCGGCTGGCCCGCCGCCGAAAATCCATCGGACGCCTCGGCGGGCAGGACGACCGTGACGACCAGGCCACCGCCGGACCGGGGTTCGGCCCGGACCGAGCCGCCGTGCGCGCTGGAGACCGCCCGGACGATCGACAACCCGAGGCCGAACCCGCGTCCGCCGTCGACCCGCTCCTGACGTAGCCGCCGGAACGGCTGGAACAGCGTCTCGACCTCGTACCCCGGCACCACCGGCCCGGTGTTCGCCACCACCAGCGTGGCGCGGCCGTCGACCGTGCCGGTGCTGATCCACACCTGCCCGCCGGTCGGGACGTTGTGCCGTACGGCGTTCTCCAGCAGGTTCTGGGCCAGCCGCTCCAGCAGGATCGGATCGCCGAGGGTACGGGCCGGCGCCAACTGCCGTCGTACCGAGAGCTGCTTTCCGGCGGTGGTCTGGTCGGTGACGTACGCGGCCACCTCGGCCAGGTCGATCGACGTACGGTCGACGACCTGCTGGTCCGAGTCGGCGAGGGTGAGCAGCCCGTCGATCAGCCGCTCGTGACGTTCGTTGACCGACAGCAGCGTCTCACCGAGCTGCCGCAGCTCGGCGGGGGCGTCCGGCCGGGTGATCGCGAGTTCCAGCAGCGAGCGGTTCAGCGCCAGCGGGGTACGCAGTTCGTGCGACGCGTTGGCGACGAACCGGCGCTGCCCGTCGAAGGACTGGTCCAGCCGCTCCAGCATCAAATCGAAGGTGTCGGCCAGTTCCTTCACCTCGTCCCGGGGCCCGCGCAGTGCGATCCGCTCGTGCAGCCCGCGTCCGGCCACCCCGGCCGCGGCGATCCGCCGGGCGGTGCCGGTGATCTGGTGCAACGGTTGCAGCGCCCGGCCGGAGAGCAGCCAGCCGAAGGCGATGGCGGTCGCCGAGACCACTCCCAGCGCGATGCCGCCCTGGGCGAGCAGCGTCTCCAGCGCGTCCTGCCGGGCCTGGCTCTGGATCTGCCGGGCGAAGACCCGGAGCTGCTCGGCGTCGTCGGGGGTGACCGCCCGGCTCGGCGACCCGGCCGGCGGCTGCCGGATGCTGTTCAACGACACCCCGATCGAACCGGGCATCTGCTGGTCGACCAGGACGTACGTGACGCCGAGCAGGAGCATCCCGGCGAGCAGGAAGAGGCCGCCGTAGACGATTGTCAGGCGGGCCCGAATGGTCAGTCGCTTCACCGGATCTGATACCCCACTCCCGGAACCGTCTCGACGACCTGCGGATCGCCGAGCTTGCGGCGCAGCTTCATCACGGTCACCCGGACCACGTTGGTGAACGGGTCGATGTGTTCGTCCCAGGCCCGCTCCAGCAACTCCTCGGCGGAGACCACCGCACCGCCGGCCCGCATCAGCTCGGCCAGCACCGCGAACTCCTTGCGGGAGAGCGCGACGTGCCGGCCGTCGCGGTAGACCTCGTGCCGGGCCGGGTCGACGACCAGACCGGACCGGGTCAGCTTCGGCGGCGCGGCCGGCCGGGCCCGGCGGATCAGCGCGTGCACCCGGGCCGAGAGTTCGACCAGCGCGAACGGCTTGATCAGGTAGTCGTCGGCGCCCAGCGCCAGGCCGGCCACCCGGTCCCGGACAGCGGCGGCGGCGGTGAGCATCAGCACCCTCGTCTCGGCCCCGCCGTCCATGATCGCGCGGCACACGTCGTCGCCGTGCACCACCGGCAGGTCCCGGTCGAGCACCACCACGTCGTAGTCGTTGACCCCGAGTCGCTCCAGCGCCGCGTCGCCGTCGTACACGACGTCGACCGCGAACGCCTCCCGACGCAGCCACTCGGCGATGGCGTCCGCCAACAGCTTCTCGTCCTCGACCACCAGTACCCGCACTGTCCCATGGTGACTCGCCGCCGGGTAACCCCGGCGTAAACGTCGACGGTTACGCCCCGGATACGTGCCCTGCACTTGACTTTGTCCGTATCGGCTGGCGAACCGCGCCGGCCCACGGAAGGAGTTGTGCCATGCGCCGACGAATGTCGAGCACCTGGCTGGTCCTGCCCCTGACTCTCGGGCTGGCTCTCGCCGGCTGCGGTCCATCCGACTCCGGGGCCGGGGTGGCGACCGCCGGCGGTGGGCCCGAGGCCGGACCCACGGTCAGCGCCAGCGCCGCCGCGCTCAGCAACGAGGACCGGCAGCGGGAGTTCGCCAAGTGCATGCGGGAGAACGGGGTGGACATGCCCGACCCGGAGCCGGGTCAGGGCGGAGTCCGCATCCAACGCAAACCGGGGGACGACCGGGAGAAGATGGAGGCGGCGATGGAGAAGTGCCGCAGCCTGCTGCCGAACGGCGGCGAGGGGATGAAGCTCGACGCGGAGCAGATCGAGCAGTTGCGCCTGATGGCCAAGTGCATGCGGGAGAACGGCGTACCGGACTTCCCGGACCCGGGCGCGGACGGCACCATCGAGTTCAAGGGCGGTGCCGGGTTCGACCGGGACAACCCGACGTTCCAGGCCGCGATGCAGAAGTGCCGAGGGGACGCGCCGATCCGGGTTCGGGACACGCGATGACGGCAGGCACCTCGGTGACCACCGCCGGGCCGGCCCCGGAGGGCTCCGATCCGGACGGGGTCGACCCGTCCGGTCCGCCGCCCGCCGAGACCGGGCCGGTGCCGGCCGCGACGGTTCCCGGAGGCACCGGGCGGGCGCACCGGCGGCGCCGCGGCGGCCGTACCCGGGTGGTGGCGGTCGCGACGACCGCCGTGGTCGCGGTCGCCGCCGCAGTGACGGCGGCCGTCGGATTCGGCGGCGACGATCCGGGTACGGCGACCGCCGGCACCCTGCCACCGGCCAACGCCCAGATCACCCGCCAGACGCTGATCGACTCGGAGCCCGCCACCGGTGAACTCGGGTACGGCGAGACCCGTACCGCCGCTGTCCGGTCGGGCGGCACGGTCACCTGGATGGCCGGTACCGGTTCCCGGGTCACCCGGGGCAGACCGCTGTTCTCGGTCGACAACGCCAAGGTCGTGCTGCTCTACGGCACACTGCCGGCGTACCGGACGCTCCGGTCCGGGGACAGCGGCGCCGACGTCAAGCAGTTCGAGCGGAACCTGAGCGCGTTGGGGTACGACGGGTTCACCGTCGACGACGAGTACACCTCGGCCACCGCCGACGCGGTCGAACAGTGGCAGGACGATCTCGGCCTCGACGAGACCGGGCGGGTCGAACTGGGCCAGGTCGTCTACGCCGCCAGCGAGGTGCGGGTGGACAGCCACGAGGCGACGGTCGGCGACGCCGCCCAGCCCGGCAGCGGGGTGCTGACCTACACCGGTACGGCCCGGGTGGTCACCGCGACCCTGGACGTGGAGGATCAGCGGCTCGCCAAGAAGGGCGGCAAGGTGACGGTGACGCTGCCGGATGGCAAGGACGTCGCCGGCACCATCGCCACGGTGGAGACGGTGATCGAGACCGGCAGCGGCGCCGACGAGGAGCCGGAGACGAAGATCGAGGTGACCGTCACGGCGGCCGACCCGAAGGCGCTGGCCGGATTCGACAGCGCCTCGGTGGACGTGGCGTTCACCGCCGACCAGCGCACGGACGTCCTGACCGTGCCGGTCGCCGCCCTGCTCGCACTCGCCGAGGGCGGGTACGGCGTCCAGCTCGTCGAGGGCGGCACGACCCGGATCGTGGCGGTGCAGACCGGGCTGTTCGCGTCCGGTCGGGTGGAGATCTCCGGTGCCGGGCTGGCCGAGGGTGCGACCGTCGGGATGCCCCGGTGAGCGGGAACGCCGTCGCCGGAGCCGGGGCCGCGGACGCGTTGTCCGAATCGGACGGGGTCGTCGTGCTCGACGAGGTGACGAAGGTCTATCCGGGCGGCGTGACGGCGCTCGGCGGGGTCTCGCTGACGATCCGGCACGGCGAACTCGCGGTGATCGTCGGCCCGTCCGGCTCCGGCAAGTCGACCATGCTGCACCTGATCGGCACCCTGGACCGGCCCTCGACCGGCCGGGTGCACATCGACGGGTACGACGTCGCGAAACTCACCGACCGGCAACTCTCCGCGCTGCGGTCGTCCCGGGTCGGGTTCGTGTTCCAACAGTTCCATCTCGCGGCGGGCGTACCGGTGCTGGACAACGTGGCGGACGGGCTGCTCTATGCCGGCGTACCCCTCGGGGAGCGGCGGCGGCGCGCGGAGGCCGCGTTGGCCCGGGTCGGGATGGGGCACCGGCTGGACCATCGGCCGCACGAACTCTCCGGCGGGGAACGGCAGCGGGTGGCGATCGCCCGCGCCGTCGTCGGCAACCCGGCGCTGCTGCTGGCCGACGAGCCGACCGGCAACCTCGACTCCGCGTCCGGTGCCGGAGTGCTCGCCCTGTTGCGCGAGCTGAACGCGGCCGGTACCACCGTCGTGGTGATCACCCACGACCGGGAGATCGCGGCGAGCCTGCCCCGGCAGGTCTACATGCGGGACGGTGTGGTGGTCGCGGACAACGGCGCCGGCGACGGTTGCGTCGACCGGTCCCCGGTCGGGTTCGGTCCGGCCGGGCCCGTGCCGGTCGGAGCCGGTCCCGGCGCGTCGAACGGGGGGCGCTGATGGCCGGGACCACCAGTGCGGACCGACCCCGGCTGGTACCGGCCCGGATGCGTCCCCGCGACATCCTCCGGGTCGGCGGCGTCGGGCTGCGTACCCGACCGCTGCGGGCCTTCCTCTCCGCGCTGGGCATCGCGATCGGCATCGCGGCGATGGTCTCGGTGGTCGGCATCTCGTCGTCCTCCCGGGCCGAGCTGGACCGGATGCTCGAGTCCCTCGGTACCAACCTGCTGACCGTCTCGCCCGGCAACACCGTGTTCGGGGAGAACGCCCAGCTGCCGGAGGAGTCGGTGGCGATGGTCGGCCGGATCGGCCCGGTCGAACAGGTATCCGCGACCGGGCAGCTCAGCGATGCCAAGGTGTACCGGTCGGACCAGATTCCGGCGGCGGAGAGCGGCGGAATCGCCACCCGGGCGGCCCGGCTCGACCTGCTCGACACGGTCGGGACGACCGTCACCAGCGGCACCTGGTTGAACGAGGCGACGGCCCGCTATCCGGCCGTCGTACTCGGGGCCACCGCCGCCCAACGGCTCGGGCTCGGCACCGCCGGACCCGACGTACAGGTCCAGGTCGGCGGGCGGTGGTTCACCGTCGTCGGGATCCTGGCGCCGGCACCGCTGGCCCCGGAACTGGATCTGTCCGCGCTGATCGGCTGGGAGGCCGCCGCGTCGTACCTCGACTTCGACGGTCATCCGACGACGATCTACACCCGGTCGGCGGAGGCGTTCGTCGAGGCCGTACAGGAGGTGCTCGGTGCCACCGCCAATCCTGAGGCGCCGAACGAGGTCAAGGTGACCCAGCCCTCCGACGCGCTCGCCGCACAGCAGGCCACCGACGAGGCGTTCACCGGGCTGCTGCTCGGCCTCGGCGCGGTAGCGCTGCTGGTGGGCGGGGTCGGAGTGGCGAACACGATGGTGATCTCGGTGCTCGAACGGCGGGCCGAGATCGGGCTCCGCCGCTCGCTCGGCGCGACCCGGGCACAGGTACGCACCCAGTTCCTCGCCGAGTCGCTGCTGCTCTCCGCGCTGGGCGGGGTCGGCGGGGTACTGATCGGCATCGTCGTGACCTCGGGCTACGCCCTGTCCCGGGAGTGGCCCACGGTGGTACCGGGCTGGGCGATGGCCGGTGGGGTCGGCGCGACCCTGCTGATCGGCGCCTTCGCCGGGCTCTATCCGGCGATCCGGGCCTCCCGGCTCGCCCCGACCGAGGCCCTCGCCACGCCATAGTTCGCGCTTGGATGGCGGGGGACAGCCAAGATTCTTGTCGAGTTGTGGTTCGCTGCGGACCGCAACTCGACAAGAATCCTGGCGTTGTCGGTCAGGCGATGATGGTGTCGAGGGCGATCTCGACCATCTGGCCGAACGTCTGCTCCCGCTCCTGCGAGGTGGTCTTCTCGCCGCGCTTGATGTGGTCGCTGACGGTCAGCAGCGTCAACGCCCGGGCCCTGAACCGGGCCGCGATCGTGTAGAGCGCCGCCGACTCCATCTCCACCGCCAGTACGCCGTAGTCGGCGAGGGTGTCGTAGAGATCGGGACGATCGGTGTAGAAGGCGTCCGCCGCCAGGATCGGTCCGACCCGCATCGCGATACCGCGCCGCTCGGCCACCTCGACCGAGGTACGCAGCAGCCCGAAGTCGGCGACCGGGGCGTAGTCGATCAGCCCGTCGAACCGCATCCGGTTCATGTTCGAGTCGGTGGACGAGCCACTCGCCGCGATCACGTCACGGAGCTGGAGATCCTCGGCGAGCGCCCCGCAGGAGCCGACCCGGATCAGCGACTTCACGCCGTACTCGTTGATCAGTTCGTGGGCGTAGATCGAGGCGGACGGCATGCCCATCCCGGAGCCCTGGATCGAGACCTCGGTACCGGACCAACGGCCGGTGAAGCCCAGCATGCCGCGGACCGTCGAGTAGCACTTGGCGTCCTCGAGGTAGGTCTCCGCGATCCACTTGGCCCGCAGCGGGTCGCCCGGCATCAGGACCCGCTCGGCGATCTCGCCAGGCTTGGCGCCAATGTGCGTACTCATGTGAGGTGATCCTGCCAGGTCGGTCCGGCCGATACCGCCGCGACGTCCGCCAGGAGCGTCGGGTACCCTACTCGGCGGTGGTGTGTCCGAGCGGCCTAAGGAGCACGCCTCGAAAGCGTGTGAGGGTTTACGCCCTCCAAGGGTTCAAATCCCTTCACCACCGCCACGGAACAGGCAGTACGCCCGGCAGGTCGGAGACGACCCACCGGGCGTTCTGCTTCTGGTCTCAGTTGTCCCTCAGGAAGCGGTCGCGTACCTCGGCGGCGCCCTGGTCGTCCGCGTGAAGCGTGGCCTCATTCTACGGTTCCCCGGCGGCCGGCACAGACACCTCAGCCGACGGCCCGAAGGACTACATGAGCGGTGCGTCTCGTTTCCACGTCTCAAGGCGGGCCGAGGTCGAACGAGCGGCTACCGGATGACGACGTCGGCCGAGATCGAAGAGCTGCGTCGGCAGGGTGGCGTCAACTGGGAGAACGAGGCGCTACTGCCCTACCTATGTCCTCTGCCTACCAGACCGCGACACTGGCCAAGCGGTCCACGGGCTCTGGAAGGTCGGGCCGACTGGTGAGCTGGACGACCGCGGCCGCGGGAGACAGCAATCCGCTTCTCCAACTCCGCCGAGCATCGCTGCCCGACGCGCCAGAGTATGCACGAGCCGGCAAGGCCGCCCTGTTACAGCTTGAGCCAACCCTTCGTCGCGGCAATGAATCCTAGCGCTACGAGCGAGGGTGCTCCCGTCTCCCGCTTCATGTTATGAATAAGCCTTCGGACAGTTCTGTCGCTCATGTGCTCCATGGACGCGATATCTCGATAGCTCCTCCCATGGATTAGGGCGCGCAGCAATCGGACCGAAACTTCATCTGGCTTGTAGTCTGCCGCCAGGCGCACTTCCGCCCCCCGTGCATTGAGCGAACATTTCCCTTGCAGGTGTTTAGAACCATATCATTCTTGATCGATGTTCGCAATAGAGATAAAGCGGCTTTTTCAGTCTGGCCGCCGCCGGCCACCTTCTCGCGTGCATATTGACCCTTGTTCCCGGTGTCCTATGTTTGTCTTATGTCGGAGCGCCGAGGGCTCCCTTGGGTTAAGCAAAGGGAAACGAGGTGAGGGGTTTCGTTCATGCTCGGGCGACGTGTCGTGTTATTCGTACTGCGCTCCAGGAAGCGAGGGTCCAGCACATGAACAGAATGTTGGCCAAGGTAAGTGTCGCGATCGTTACCGTGATGTCCGTCCTAGCGCTAGCCGGAGCGCCGGCACAGGCAGCGCGGGTCAGTTGCCAAGGCGAGTGCACTACCGGTGCCATCCTGTCGAACCGTCCGGGCAACTACATTGACGTACTTGTCATCAATGGCGGGCTGGCCCCGGGCTACTGCACCTGGCAGTTGAGGGACACAGACGCCGGCCAGTTGGTGGCCAGCGGGACCACGTGGGACGGCGAGCAGGACAGTCCTCGTATCACCGGCCTCTACAACGCGTACTACCTGTTCGTGAGCAACTGGCTGTGCCACGGGACGATCGACAACGTATAGCGTTACCCCCCGTCGCGCGGCAGACCGCTCCCGCCCAATCGCCGAATCAGGATACGGGAGCGGGTCAAGGGACCCCTTTCCCCGACCCCTGATTTATCGCGGCACCCGGTCTTTATCCGATGACAATAACTGCAATTGACTCGCGGTCCGTCACATGCTGGCGGACCGCGAATCGCTGAAACGCTGCCAAGAATCCGTCAGGCGTCCTGGTGAAAGAGGCTCCCTTCCTGTCGGCCAACTGGCCACGAGCGCAGGATGCTAGAGTCCATGCCGTGGATCACCACACCCCCCAGCGGAGTCATCGTGTCCTGGCCATATGTGTATCGCTAGCCGGATATGCTGCGGTCACTGTCCTTCTGGTCGCGGACACACTGGTAGCTTGGGATCTCGAGATTGAGAACCTCGTGTCAGAGAAGCTCCCGGACGAGATTATCGGGCTCGGAAGAGCTGGGGCCTACCTGGGGCAAGGGGGTCCATTGACCGTGCTGGCCCTCTTTATTGCGATCATTCAAGCTTGGCGCCATAAAACCATAAAGCCCATGATTCTCTGGGGTGGGGCGTTCCTGCTCTTGTACCTGATCGTCGGCGTGCCGAAAATTTACCTCCGGCGAGGCGCCCCAGCGGACCTGCAGGTGGATGCTGTTGAATTGTTCAGCAAACCCTTCTGTGGCGGTGCGGCATGTATGTCGTACCCATCTGGCCATGCGGCCAACTCCATTGTGTGGTACGGGCTCGGAGCGCTTCTACTGGGGACCCTGCTCCACTCCCACGCCTATTTCCTCGTCAGAGTCCTGGTGGCGTCGATCGTCGCGGTAGCCACCGTAATATCCGGCTTTCATTGGGCGACCGATACCCTGGCGGGTGTTCTCGCCGGCGCCGCTATTTATCTGCTCCTCAGGCAGCTTGATAACTACCTGTCGGGCTATCAACTCCCGTTGGACCCGCGGCGTTTATGGCCCATCCGACGTCTGCGTGACTCCGGGGCCTAACATCGATCGTCCATTCGCCCCAGCGGACCTGGAGAGGAGTTCTTCGCTCACCTTGAGTCCTAAGCCTGTCGTCGCATCCCGGTCTGAGTACAGCTTAGTAGCTGTCATGGGCCCACCAGCAGGCTGGCGGTCTCGCTTGGAAACGGATCCGCGAAGCCAGTGAACAGGCAAGAACGCCTGGTCGGTCCGAGATGGCCGGCCAGGCGTTCTGCCTTGCTGTGGGCGTGCCCGGCTAGCCAGCCGAAGACAGGTCCAGGCGTGTTGCGCGGTCACACCAGTGGGCGGACAACCGCGCGGGCCAGCGCCTCCGCGAATGCGCGCGGGGCCGCGTCCGCGTCCGGCCCTTGGGCGTAGTAGCGCAGGAAGGCCTCGTTGAAGCAGGCGCCGATCAGTAGCGACGCGGCCGCGTCCGGGTTCGCGTCCGGGCTGATGCGTCCGATGTCCTGCTCGGCCCGCAGGTAGGTGGCGAAGATGGCGACCGCCTTGTCCGGGCCGCCGCCGTGACGGCTCATCGCCACCCGGTGTGCCGCCATCCGCGCTGGGTCTGCGAAGAGTGCCGCCAGCATCGGGATCGACCGTTGATAGAAGTCCAGGACCGCGTGCGCGAGTTCGGCGAGGTTCTCCTCGACGTCGCCCGTACCTGGGCGGACCGATACCCGGGACAGGCCGGGCAGCCTCTCCTGTAGGACGGCGAGCAGCAGTCGCTCCTTGTCTTCGAAGTACTTGTAGAGCGTCGGCTCCGAGACCTTCGAGGCCTGCGCGATCTCCTTGGTTGTGGCCAGCGCCACTCCCCGCGTACGCAGGATCTGCGCAGCCGCGTCGAGGATCCGCTCCCGGGTGCTCATGCCGCCCCATCTCGTAGGTTGACAGGTTAGTGATTACTAACCCTAGTATGGGGGTTAGTAATCACTAACACCCCTGGAGGGTACGCATGTGCGTCACCGTCTTCGGCGCGACCGGCGGCACCGGACAACACCTCGTGCGCCAGGCACTCGCCGCCGGCCATCACGTCACCGCTGTCGTCCGGAACCCGGCCCGCCTGAACCACGCAGACCACCCTCGACTCGAACCGGTGATCGCCGACGCGATGGACCCCGACGCGATCGGGGAAACCCTGACCGGCCAGGACGCGGTGGTATCCGTTCTGGGACCTCGCGTCAGAGGCGACGTGTCGGTGTGCGCCGACGGCGCCCGCGCGATCGTCGCCACGCTGGACGCCCCGACCACCGTTGGCCACACCATCGGATTGGGATACTGAACGTGAAGAAACGGATCTTCATCGTCCTGTGCCTGCTGCTCGTCGGCGTACTCGGCGCAGCAGGCACCGTCGGCTACCTGACCTTCGTCCGGTCGCCCGCCAACCCGCCGGCCGATGCCTGTGCCGACGGGCGCAGCCCGGGCTCGCGTCCCGTCGTCGTGGCGGCCGGCGCCAGCATGACGCAGGGCACGCTCGGCGCGGACTGGGTGGGCGCACTTCGCGATCGGCCCGAACATCAGGGGTACGAGTTTGTCAACGCCGGCGTCAACGGCGCGACCAGTGCCGACCTCCTACATCGGATCGATACCGACATCGTGGCGTGTCGCCCTACGGCGGTCACAATCCTGATCGGCACCAACGACGTACGTGATGACGTACCGCTGGATCGGTACCGGCAGAATCTCGGCGCGATCGTCGACCGGGTCAAGGCCGGCACCACCGCCAGGATTGCGCTGATGTCCCTGCCCCCGCTCGGCGAGGACCTGAACGCGGAGATCAACCAGAAGCTCACCGGGTACAACGCGGCGATCAAAGAGACCGCTGCCCGTACCCAGGTCGACTACCTGCCCGTGCACGAGCAGATGGTGGACCTCCTCCGGCAGCGCGGTGGCGACCCGACGCCGTACGACTTCAGCTTCGCCCTGGCCTTTGGTGCGGCGACTCAGCACTACCTGTTCGGACGCAGCTGGGACGAGGTCGCCCGCAACGGCGGACGTGAACTGCTCGTCGACCACATCCATCTGAACAACCGAGGCGGAGCAATCATCACCGAGCTCGCCGCTCAGTGGCTGTCTGCGGGCAAGCCGGACTGACGCGGCAGCCGTTCCAATCGTCGTCGCCTTCGCGCCCGTTCGAGGATGGCCGGTCGGAGCCAGCCAACAGCCAGCGGCGCAGCTCACGGACCGGCCAGGTCCTCGACGACGGTGGCCGACAGACCTCGAAAGCGGGTGAGGGTTTACGCCCTCCAAGGGCCTCCTGGCGCGACCAGACCGGACTCGTACGCGTAGACGACGAGCTGGGCGCGGTCGCGGGCGCCAAGCTTGGTCATGGTACGGCTGACGTGTGTCTTGGCGGTGAGCTGGCTGATGGTCAGATGTGCGGCGATCTCGTCGTTGGACAGGCCGGCGGCGACCAGTACGAGTACCTCGCGTTCCCGTCGGGTGAGCACGGCGAGGCTGGTGGGCGGGTTGGGCCGGGGCGGGGTGGAGACGAACTCCTGGATCAGGCTTCGGGTCACGGCGGGGGCGAGTAGTGCGTCCCCGCGCGCGGCGACCCGTACGCAGTGCAGGAGTTCGGCCGGTTCTATGTCCTTGACCAGGTAGCCACTGGCGCCGGCACGCAGGGCGGCGAAGACGTAGCGGTCGATCGAGTAGCTGCTGAGGATGACGATGTGGACGGCCGCCAGTCGGGGGTCGGCGGCGATCTGGCGGGTGGCGGCGATGCCGTCGAGCAGTGGCATCCGGATGTCGAGCAGTGCCACGTCGGGTAGCTGCTCGCGGACGAGTTCCACTGCCTGGGCGCCGTCGCCGGCCTCGGCCACGACGGTGATGTCGTCCTCGTTCTCCAGCAGGGCGCGGAAGCCGGCCCTGATCAGTGGCTGGTCGTCGGCGAGCAGGACCCGGATCACGGGTGTCCCAACGGCAGTTCGGCCTCGACGCGGAATCCGCCACCGGGGCGTGTGCCGGTGCTCAGTGAGCCTCCGGCGGCCACCGCACGCTCTCGCATCCCGATCAGCCCCATCCCGTGTCGTGGCTCCGATCGCAGCGGTTCGCCGTCATTTTCGACCCGCAGGGTGACCGTGTCGCGATGGTATTCGCGGGTCACCGTGACGGCCGGGTGGCCAGCATGGCGCAGCACATTGGTCAGGGCCTCCTGCACGATGCGGTAGGCGGCACGATCGGCCTCGGCGGTCAGCGGTAGGACGTCGCCGCGTACGGCGAGGGTGACCGGAAGTCCCGCCGCCTCGGCCCGGGCGACCAGTTTCGGCAACGTGGCCAGGCCGGCTTCGGCGCCGTCGGGATCAACGTGGCGGAGCACACCGAGGGTGGACCGCAGCTCCCGCATCGCCTCCTGACCGGTCTCCTTGATCGCGGTCAGCGCCGAACGGGCCTGCTCGGGGTTCTTGCTCAGCAGGTGGACGGCGACGCCCACCTGTACGTTGATCACCGCGATGCTGTGGGTGAGGGTGTCGTGCAGCTCCTGGGCGATCCAGAGGCGTTCCTCGCCGGCTCGACGCAGCGCGGCCTCGTCCCGGGTCCGCTCGGCCTGGATCGCCCGTTCCTCGACCGCCCGGAGGTAGGCGCGGTGGCTGGCCACCATCTGCCCGATCACCCCGACCGCGATCAGGAAACCGATCTGCCAGAGCAGGCCGTCGTGGATCTCGAAGTCGGCGCGTGCCACCGTGATCGCGAGGTAGAACCCGGTCGCGTACGCGAGCGCCGCCGCGATTCCCTGGCCACGATGGCCGAGGCTGATCAGGGTGTAGACGGCCAGTAGGACAGGTGTGGCGGCGAAGATGCCGGGATACAGCAGACCGTAGTAGGCCACGCAGGCGACGGCGGTCAACGCGGCCACCAGCAGCGGGCGACGACGGCGCCAGACCAGCGGTAGCGAACCGGCGACCAGGAGTGCGTACCCGGCGAGATCCAACGGAATCTGCTCGTCGGCCCGGGGCCCGAACTGGGTGCCCGCGATCACCCCGGCCGCCACGGCGACCGCCGCGAGGCTGTCGAGGTTCCACCTGGCCATGCGGGCCACGATAGCCGCGTCGCGGGCCGGACCAAGCCGCCCTGAAGAGCAGTTCCGTCGTACTCCCCAGGTGGTACACCGGCCGCGCCGGCCGGAGATCACCCACCCGGGGAGTACGGACAAGAGCCGACCCGGGAACGACGAGTCTTCCGACCTCGACCACGAGCATGGGAACCGTTCAGGCCTGGTTCTTTCCTCCAAGGAGTTCCTCGATGGTTTCCCGCCCGATCGTCCTGCCGACGTCGTCCAGCCCGACGCGCACCGCGACAGTCTGGACTCGACGGACCCGGATCTTCACCTTCGTCTGTTCGGTCATCTTCACGATCGGCACCGCTGCGCAGGCCTTCGTCATCGTCAACCTCGACACGCTCGAACAGATGATGCGGCTGGCCGGGGTGAGCGCGTCGGAAGCGACCGACAGCGCTCCGGGCTTCCTCGCCGGGTTCCGTCTCGTCGGCACGCTGTTCATCATCGGCAACGCGCTGGGCATGCTCGCGCTGCGCGGCAGGACCTGGGTCTTCTGGCTGGTGGTCGCGGTCAACGCAGGCCAGGCGGCGGGCGTGTTCATGGTCCCGACCGAGATGTTCGAGGCCGCCGTCGACCGTTTCGGTTGGATCGGTGTCCTACCCTCCGCGGTCACCGACGGCGGCGCGTTGGTACTGCTCGCCGTGCTGGTCGTCAGCCTCCTCCGGTCCCGTACCCGCGACCGCACCCGGCGCCTCGGCAACGCCGGTTGAAGGCGAGGTCCCAGCCGAGGATCACCGGTTCCGGTGGTCGTCTCGATGTCCGCCCCGGCGGGCACGCGGACCTCCGACCGGACCATCGTCGTTGTCGGGCTGCGGCGATAGAGTCTCGGAAAACCCGCCGCCCCTCGTCGGATCGACCGACGGACGGATCGAGCGGCGCGTCTCCAGCAAGGGGTGCCTACTTGCCTCGTTCTCCACTCCGTCGGCCGATCGCTGTCGCATCGGCCTTCGCGCTCGGCGCGACCGTATCGCTCGTCGGTGGTACGGCGGCGACGGCCAGCCTTCCTGGCTCGGGCAGCGTACTGACCAGCAGTAACGGCCAGACCGTCATCAGGTTCCATGGGGATCCGACCCGGACGTCGCTCAGTTCGTCCGACACGGTCACCGAGGCCGCCTGGTCTCCGGACGGCAGTCAGGCGGTCTACATCGACCAGGGTGGGCGGGTCGGCAAGCTCCGGTTCAACGACGGTACGGCCCGCTATCCGGTGACCTCGCCGCCGGATGCCGGGGTGTTGCGCCACAGCCCGAGTTGGTGGGCTGACGGAAGCCGGGTTGCCTGGGCGGAGAAGGCCTCGGCCGCCGCTCCCTGGCATGTCGCCTGGCAACGCAGTGTGGGCCCGCTGCGCCAGGGGTGGATCTCTCCCCGGGACGGAAAGCACTACCTGAATCCGGACGGTGGCCCTGGACTGCGGGTGGTGTTCCAGCGTCAGGACGACGACGGTTCGGGCCAGCCGTCCGGCCGGTCGGCGGTCATGCTGTACGACGGTGCGCGGATCCTCGGGCAGGTGACACTCGTCGACGACAACGGGTCGAATCCGTCGATCTCACCCGACGGGTCCCGGGTGGCGTTCGTTCGGGCCGGCCGGATCGTCGTCTCCGACCTTGCCGGCGAGAACGAGGTGCTGGTCACCCCCGAGGGCGTCCAGTACGACGATCCCACCTGGTCGCCGGAGGGTACGACGCTGGCGTTCAGCAGGGTGACGTCGACGGGGGCGCGGCCGGCGTACACGGCGTTGGCGGACGGCTCGGCGGAGCCGGTGGTGGTACCGGGGCTGGACGGTGTGCCGGCGTATCAGCCGCGGCGGAAGGACCGGGTCGCGCGGTTGTCCGGTGCGAACCGGTTCGATACGGCGGTGGCGGTGTCCCGGTCGCTCTGGCCGGCCGGCGGTGCGGATGCCGTGGTCCTGTCGCGGTCGGACACCTACGCCGATGCCCTCAGCGGCAGCACCTTGGCGGCGGCGAAGCGTGGTCCGCTGTTGCTGACGCCGCCGACCGGCCTGGACGCGAGGACGAAGGCCGAGATGCAGCGGGTTCTGATGCCGGGGCACGGCACGGTCTACCTGTTGGGCAGTCCCGGTGCCCTGTCGACGGCAGTCGAGGTGCAGGTTCGGGCGTTGGGTTACCACGTGCGGCGGCTCGCCGGTCCCGACCGGTATTCGACGTCGCTCGCGATCGCGCGGGAGATCGACCCGACGCCCGACGTGGTGCTGCTGGCCACCGGCATGAACTATCCGGACGCGCTGGCCGCCGGCGCGGCGGCCGGCTCGTACAACGCCTCCCCGGACAGCCCTTCCTCGGCGGTGCTCCTGCTCACCCGGGATCAGGTGATTCCGCCGGCGACGAAGGCCTTCCTGGACGCGCTGCCGCAGGAGCGACTCCTGTACGGCATCGGGTTGCAGGGCGGCACAGCCGCCTATTCGTACGACCCCGTCGGCCCCCTCGTCCGTGGAGTCTGGGGCGCGAGCCGGTACGACACGGCGTACCTGACCGCGTTGGAGTTCTTCGAAGGCCAGCGGTACACGGGGATCGCCACCGGGACCGACTGGCCGGACGCGCTCACCGGCGGGGCGCTGATGGGCGTGCTCGGAGGACCGTTGATGCTCACCCCGGGCACCGGTACCAGCCTCGCGGAGCAGGCGACGATGCTGCTCAACGGATCGAGTGGATCGGTACACACCGGGCTGGTCTTCGGATCGGCGGCGGTGGTCGGCCCGGCACAGCAGACCCAGCTCGGGACCTGGCTCGGCGGGCCGCTCGGATCAAGTTCGGTGAACAATCCGACCGACCTTGAGGTGCCGCTCAACCAGTGACGGCAGGCGGCAGGGGGCGGGGGCGAACCCGCCCACCTGCCGCCACCACGTCGAGGCTGTGCGGGTGGGTCAGCTGCGGTTGATTGCCGCGTACCTGACCCAACGACCCGTGTGCGGTCCGGCTCCCAGCCGGAGGTGGTCCACGCCGTTCAGCACGGCACGCCGGTCGAGGCTGACCCGATCACCCACCCGGTAGCTGGTGACCACCGAGGTCAGCGCGCCGGTCGCGTCGAGGCTGTACGCCTCCAGAGGCGCCTGCGCGATCGACGCCGGGCGGGCGATCCGGTAACCGATCGGGGCGGTCTCACCGATCTGGTACGAATGCCCGGCCATTTCCTTCACGTGATAACCGGCCAGTTCGCCGTCGGTGATCTCGTACCAGATGTCGCGCTGATCCTTCACCCGTACGCGTCCTTTGGACTGGGCCTGATAGGGCTGGATCAGCCTGAGCGGCTTGGTGGCGGTGACGGCCCCCGCGTCGTCGAACTGGTATCCGATGTGGTCGCCCGGCTGGAACATGATCGTCCCGGTTATGCCGTGCGGCGGAAAGTCGGTGTAGTACGACTCCGAGATCCGCGCGAAAGCGGTGTCGCCGGTGATCGCGAAGCACTGCATGTGCTGGGTGGTGTGAGTGGTGTGGTAGTTGCCCGCGTCATTGGCGTGCCGCAGGCAGTACTTGCTCCGCCACTGCCGGTTGGCGATGTCGCCGTACACGTCCCGGGTAGTGGTCAGGGCGCCCTGCAACAGCACCTTGGCGCGCTCGTCCTTGGTGACCACCCAGTAGTCCCACAACCCGTACGCCGAGAAGGTGTGCCCGTTGTAGGTCCGGTCCCCGCTGACCTCCTTCGGGTTCGGGTACTCCTCCAGCCAGAGTTTCCCGTCCACGACGTAGACCCCCCACGGCTTGCCCGCCACCGGGGTCACCAGGTACGACGCGAACGTCGCGTCCGCCGCGGCCTTCCATTTGGCCTCGCCGGTGACCCGGAACAGCCGGCAGAACACGCTGAGCGCCTGCCCCTGGGCCATCATCGAGTACCAGGGTGCGTCGTAGACGTCCTCGCTGCGGTGCAGCCGGTAGCGGAACGGGTACGGGTAGAACCAGCCGTTGCCGTGCAGGACCCGCCGGTCGATCAGTCGCTGGGCCTGTTTCCTGGCCCGGTTCAGGTATTCGGCATTCTTCGTGAGCCGGTGCGCCTCGATCAGATGCAGCCCGTACTGCGCCTGGCCGACCGGATGGTCGTAGAGCTTCCCGCCGAGCAACGCCATCCGGACGCCCGACGAGTCGTGTGTGCCCGGGTCGGTCAGCGGCACCGCCGTGCTCATGTGGTACGGCCGGATTCCGTCCCGGAGTTCGCGGATCGGGAAGTTGTGGTACTCGAAATTGACCTCGGTGGAAGATCCGAGCAGGAATGCCGGGCGAGGCTGGCTGGCCACGAGTTTCGGATCGATGATCCGGCTGCTACTACAGCCGCTGGCCAGGCCGGCAAAGGCCCCGAGCCCGCCGACCGCGAGTGCGCCGCGCACCATGGCACGCCGCGACAATTCGGCGTGCCGGATGTCGTCCCTGATTCGGCGTCGCTCTTCCACTTCCTGGCCCCCCGTCGAGACGCACCGGGGTGCGTCGCCTTCCGTGCTGATGACCTTCCGGTACCTGATCAGATACGTTCGGTTATCGACCCCGTACCCTTCCGAGACTTGTCAGGTCTTCTATCTACCAAAGGCCATGAGCGCCTAGATGGTTTCATCCAGTCGCAAGATTTGTTTCTCAGCCCCACGGTCGGGGCACGTCGGCCGACACGCGGAACGCCCGGCAGACCCGTACGGACCTGCCGGGCGTTCCGCCCCGTTCGGCTACGACGTCGTCCGGTTAGGACGTGGGCGTGCCCGCGCTCTGGTGCGTGAGCTGGTAGGTGGCGTCGACCCCGTCCGCCTCCAGGATCACCGTCACCGGACCGGCCGGCAGGGTGCAGGTGAAGGTGCGTTCGACGGACTGCGGGCTCGGGCCGCAGTACCGGATCCCGGAAGCGTCGAAGACCGACAGACTGGCGTCACCCGTACCCGACGTACGGCGGTAGGTGAAGCTCTCCCGGGAACCGCGCTGGTCGGCCGGGAGGGAGAGGCAGACGGCGAACCGGTCGGCCCCGGTGGTCACCGTCGAGCCCGTCGTACCCGCCGGCAGGACCGGACAGTTCGGCGGGCCGTCGACCCGGGCGAAGGCCTTGGCGTACGGGCCGACGAAGGAGCGCTCCGGCGCGCTCAGCACCGCGTAGAAGGGCGCCGTGCCGTTCAGCTGGCACGAGTACGTCCGCAGCGGCCACGACGAGTCGCAGAGCTGGGCCCCGGTGGAGTCCAGTACGACGACGGACGGCGAAGCCACTCCGCTGGCGTCGCCCGGCTCCAGTTCGATGATCCGTGCACCGGCGGGGCTGGACAGTCGCAGGCAGTGGTACTCCCCGGCGGCCTGGAAGTTCCCCCGGTACGGTGCGGTGGCGTACCCGTTGTCGGAGACCTGCTCGCAGCCGGACGGCACCCGGGGAAGCAGGGCCACGGCGTACCGGTAGTCGTTGTTGAGCACCTGGCCGGACCCGGACCCGCCGACCACCATGGTGTACCGGCCGGGCTGGCGGAACTCGCAGTACGTGGTGCCGCAGACCCGGCGGCCGCCGGTGTCGTAGACCCGGGCGTAATCCTGGTAGTTCTCCTGGTCCACCACGTCCAGCAGGTAGCTGCCGGCGGCCGGGATGTCCAGGACGCGGCAGCGGATCCCGCCGAGCGCCCCGGCCGGAGCCGCCCCGTACGCGCCCGGCGTGATCACCGGGCAGCCCTCGGCCTCGGAGAGCCGACGGATCTGCATCTGGTACGTCAGCTCGTCGCTGTCGCCGGGCCAGTGCCGCAGGAACGAGATCATCCGGTACGTGCCGGTGGCCGGCAGCACGCAACCGTCCTGGTCCCAGTCCGGATCGGGGCAGGCGAGCTTGCCCGTCTCGTCGACGAGCCAGGCGTGTGCCTCGTTGTACCGGGTCGGGGCCGTGTAGTGGACGATCCGGTCGCCCGCCTCGCCCTCGAACGGCTGGCAGTGCGTCTGCACCGGGGAGGTCTGCTGCACCAGCAGGGCGGGCAGGTCCCAGGTGGTGCCGGCGGCCTCCGTACAGCCCTGCGTCTGCGCCAACCCGGTCACCGCCACCTGGTAGTCGATCGGCTCGCCCAGCATGCTGTCGCTCTGCACGAGCAGCGTGTACGCGCCCGCCGCCGGCAGTCCGCAGTAGCGCGCGGCGTCGTACTCGGCGCAGACGAGTTGGCCCTGGGCGTCGTAGATGCGCCACGGCAGGGACTGGTCCGGGCTGATCCGCACGATGACCCCGCCGGCCCCGGCGGCGGTCAGCGCGTGGCAGACGACCTCGTCCCGCTCCACGTCCGTGCCGGTGCCGACGGCGTTCCCGGGGTCACCGAAGGCGGCCAGCGGCAGGACCGGACACCCGACCGCGTTGGTGATCCGGGGCATCCGCAGCGTGTAGCTGCTCTCCTCGCCGTAGATGTTCTGCAGGAACAGCCGGTACGGCCCCGGCCGGGTCAGCGTGCACTCGGTGGCGTACCCCACCGTGCAGAGCGGCTCGTACTCCGCGTCGAGGATCTGGCCCTGGGTCCAGGCGGCGCCGCCCGGGGCCGCCAGGTGCAGCACCGAACCCACCGGCTGCTCGAAGCGGTAGCAGTCGCCCACCGCGCCGGTCGGCATCGTCGCGCTGTGGCCCGGAGACGCGAAGGAGAAGAACGAGTCGGGCAGGTCGGTGCAGGAGGACGGGGCCAGCAGCGAGTCGACGGCGAGCGAGTAGTCGGTCGTCTCCTCTCCGTCGCGGAGCGACACGGTGATCGTGTAGCTGCCGGCGGCGCCGAGCCGGCAGCGGCTCTGGTAGCCGGTGAGGGAGCAGGTGCTCTCGCCGGTCGCCGAGGTGACCCGGGTGCTGAGGGTGTCGCCGTACTGGCGGTGCTGGGCGAGCAGCGTGTCCCCGTCGACCGTCGAGGTGACCGTGTAGACGTGCCGCTCCGCCCCGCTGATCGACGGGCAGCTGACCACCTCGCCGAGGGCGAGCGTGCCGCCACACGCGGCCGCCGCGGCCCTCGGGGAACCGCTGGGCTCCGGCGACGCGCTCGGGCTGGACGACCTGGCCGTACCCGGCTGCGGCTCCGGCGACGGAGTCGCCTCGGGTGATCCGATCGGGCCGGTCGGCGTGGTACCGGCGGTGGTCGCCGGCTCGGCGACCGGAACCGGCTGGCCGGCGGCAAGGGCGGTGCCGGGTACGGCGAAGACCGCCGACACCAGCGTGGCGGCGATCAGGGTCGGGATCGGAAGGCGTCGCCGGATTCGGCGGGATGGGCGCGGTGCATCGACAGCTCTCACACGAACTCCCCCGTGACATCTCGCGCCCCGTGCGCGAGCAGTCGGATCGTCGCATGCAGATAGCTGGATAGACAACGGAGCGGACGGCGAACGCCCGGCGGATCCACCCTGATCCGCCGGGCGTCGCGTTGCGGGACGGGCTACCGGTTTCGGGACGGCTACCGGTTTCGGGACGGCTACCGGGTTCGGGACGGCTACGGGTGCCAGAGGCCGAGGTCGATGGTCCGGGTCAGCGTCGCCTGGTCGTCGTCGCCGTCGAGGGACCAGATCATCGCGCCGCCGAGTCGCTGGGACCGGATGAAGAGGGTCTTCTGGAGTACGACCGCAGGATCCTCGTACGTCCAGAAGGTCGTACCGTCGTAGAGCCAGGCGGTACCGGCACGCAGGTCGCGGTAGACCTTGAAGCCGTTCTGGCCGACCTTGGTCTTGAGCACCTTGTAGTCCTCGTAGCCGGCCTCGAAGGTGGCCGGAGCCGCACCGCCGGTGGAGGTGCCGTAGAGGCCGTTGCGCCCGCCGGTCACGCCGGCCCAGCCACGCCCGTAGTACGGGATGCCCAGCACCAGCTTGCCGCGCTCGGCGCCCCGGTCGAGCCAGGCGTCGATGGTGCGATCCACCGCGAAGTCGGGTTCGGTGGCCCCGGCCGGTACCCGCAGCGCGGACTGCTGGTTGGCGACGGGCTCCCAGGTGCCGTGGAAGTCGTACCCCTGCACGGTGGCGAAGTCGAGGTTCTTGAAGACCTTCCGGACCTCGAAGCCGGCGTCGATCGCGGCCGGGTTGGCCGGTACGAAGGCGGTCAGTTCATAGTGCTTGCGGGCCGGCCGGCCGATCGCGTCGAGCTGCCGGCGGAACTCGGCGACCAGCGCGGTGAAGTTCTGCTTGTCCTCGGGCCGGTGGACGGTGTCGACGTCGCCGGCCGAGCCCGGCCACTCCCAGTCCAGGTCGATGCCGTCGAAGACCCCGGCGAGTGAGCCCGGTCCGCCGGCGCTGCCGTCCGGGTTGGGCAGGTTGCCCTTGATGTAGAGGTCGATGCAGGAGGCGACGAACTTCTGCCGCGACTGGGGGGTGAGCGAGGCGTTGGAGAAGTGCGTCGACCAGCTCCAGCCACCGAGCGAGATCAGCACCTTCAGGTCGGGGTGGGCCGCCTTCAGCTTCTGGAGCTGGCCGAAGTTGCCGTTCAGCGGCTCGCCCCAGGCGTCGGCGACGCCGTCGACACTCTCCTGCGCCGGGACCGGCCGCTGGTAGTCGGCCCAGGCGTCGCCCTCCGGCGCCGCGCCGTCGACGTAGCAGCGGCCGTCCGGGCTGACGTTGCCGAACGCGTAGTTCAGGTGGGTCAGCCGCTGCGCGGCGCCCGAGTCGTGCAGTTTCTTGACCGTGAAGGCCCGGCCGTAGATGCCCCACTGGGTGAAGTAGCCGACCTTGACGAAGCCGTCCCGCTGGCCGCCGTCGTGCTTCGACGGTGCGCCGGGGGCGGCCGATGCCGGGGGTACGGCGATGCCGGCCAGCACGGCGGCGACCGCGGTGACGGCGGTCGCGGTGCTGAGTCGACGGAGGACGGATCCGCGCATATGCACTCCTGACGGGGGTTGGAGCGACAGTAATTGTTAGCAAACTTTCCGGTGCCCTGAAGGTAGGGCCGTCGATGTCGTACGGTCAAGAGCCGTTCGCACCCCGTCATGCCCGGCCCGCCGGCGATCCGATGTGGACGCGGCGGCAGGACTTAAAGAATATTTAGGAATCTGAACTGATCCACTGGGATCCCCGCCTTCGTACTCATCGGTAGCTGCAAGCGGGCAGCGGACGATCGAGGGAGCGGTGCATGTACAGGCGAAGCAGGACGAGCGGCCGGTCGCGGAAGATTTTCCTGGGCGTGGCGGCGACGGCCCTGCTCGGCGGCGCGTTGGCCGTCGGCACCGGACTCGGCAACGCGGGCGAGAACTGTGCCGGCCTGGACGCGGCGCTGCGCAACAACCTGAACTTCATCGCCGGCCAGCAGGCCCTCCCGGACGCCCAGTCGGACGCGCGGATCGCCAACCGACAGGCCGTGGTCGACCTGATCCAGCAGCGCCGCGCCACCGCCGGTTGCACCGCCGACGTCCGCGCGGACGCTCCCGCTCCGCAGCCGCCGGCGGTCGAGCCGACGAAGGCCCCGCCGGCCGCCCCACCGGCCACGAAGTCACCGGCCGCCAAGCCGCCGGTGGCCAAGCCGCCGGCCGCACCGCCGAAGGCGCCGCCCGCCAACTCCGGCGGCGGGACCGGGTCGGCCGGGAACGTCGTCTGCACGGGGTCGACCGTGACGCTGTTCAACGAGAATGCCGCACCGGCGGCCTCCAGCGGGACGTTCCCGATCGGTACCACGCTCAAGGTCACGAACCTGGACAACAACAAGAGCATCACGGTCAAGGTGACCAGCCCCTCGGGAAGTTGCGTCCTGCTCAACGACGCGGCGTTCGAGCAGGTCCGGGAACCCGGAAAGTTCGTGATCCGGCGACCCGTGGTCGAGCGGATCGGCTGATCGGCACCCCGCTGACCGGTTGACGGTTGACCGGCACCGGCTGGCGGGGTCGCCCCGACCCCGGGGCCGGGCCGTCCCCCAAGGACGGCCCGGTGCCGGAGTCGGCTATGGATTCCCGGGTCCCGGTATGGTGGCGGTCGCGTCCCTCCATGCCGTTGTCCCGGACCGAGGCACTCCGGCCGGTCGGTGGTCAACCGCAGGCGCCGCCCGCCGGCTCTAGGGGTACTGTCCGATATGACCAAGATGGGATAGTCTGTCTGCTACTGTCCCTTGGTCGACGGACTTCAGTTGGCTAGCGTTTCGGGGAGAGGGGAATCAATCGGTGGGCTCCGATCGGGCAGGTCTCAATCAATCAGCTTGGCAGCGAAGTTCGCGGTGCGTCACCGAGCACCATTGCGTCGAGGTCGCCTCCGCGGCCGAAGTCATCTCGTTACGGAATTCCCGACACCCGGCGGAGGTTCTTCTTCTGCCCGGGAGTGTTTGGCGGAATTTGATCGCTGGGGTGAAGGCTGGAGCCTTCGAACCACCAGCCGGCTCAGGTGACTAGATCTGCACATTTATTCTGCCCCCTGTGGTTCCTTAATCGCCGGCCCGACCGCCGTCTGGGCCGGGCTCGTGGGAGCGGGACGGCGGCCCGGATTTGATGGCACCCAGATACTCCTCGTTTATCAGGATCATGAAGCGGCCGGCCCGAGTGCGGGCCTTCCGATAGAGATGCCAGTCTCCGTGCCGTTGCCAGAAGAGTCGGGGGACCTCGCTGTCGAAGAAGGACTTCAGAAAGTTGCGCGCCTCCCGCTCCGATAGGCCGCCCCGTTCCCAGGCCCGCGTCCACGATTTGATGATGAGGCTGCAGTAGTAGAACAACCTTTCGTCCACGTGCTCCGGGGACATCCGGGAACCCCAACACTGGCAGTACTGAGGGTTCTCGATGGCAAGCTTCACGAGCTCCTCCGTGTGCTGGTAGACGGTCTGTAGGCGTTCGTATCTGAACTGGCTGTACTGGATTAGCAGCGAGGCGGAAACGACTGTGAGGGCGAGGGCCGCCAACAGGGCGGATGCGGCTCCGTAAGCCTGTCCTATGCTGCTGGCTCTGGAAAAGTCGCGTTCACCCCGATAGAGCGCGTCTATAATGACCGGAGACATCGTGGCGACCAGGAGCGCTCCGATGAGGAGGACCGTCGAAACAGCGAGCAGCACCGGCCGGACGAGTCTGCGACCCAGGTCGTTCAGGGGCTCAGGTTTTCGAACCACCATCCGATGACTCCTTCGCTGACTACGGCCAGTCTGACAATTTTGCTCCCCCTCCTCCGATGACATCGGAATCATGCATGTTCACTCACAGTCAACTGTGAACTGTGCGTTCGCCTCATCATGATCTGTCAGTCCGTGGAATTTCCATTTCGGTTGTAGCCGGAGCCGGTCCTGGCGCGTGGCCATCTGGACTCGGCCTCCGCACGGAGGGGTCGGCTCCCCAAGGCCCCAGTGACCGGAGCAAGCGGGTAGCCGCCATCGGCAGTTGATGGTGACGCCGTGCGCCGGGGATCCGGGAAAGGCAGACGGCTCGCCCGTCCGGTGGCGTACGGGTCCGCCAGAGGTGCGTTCCACGGGCCGACCGCCGAGCCCGGAAAGCCTCCACTGCCATCGTCCCGGTCGCCGCGAGGGGGTTGGAGCACCGGCAGGCGTATCGATCACTTCCGCCGTGCGTGCCGCCTCAATGGTCGACAGGCGTTAACGCCCCCAAGGGTAATTCTCGATCTGTCTTTAGCGATTCCAATGTAGGCGAATTGCTTTACAGGAGACAAGGCATCTGCGAACGTAAATGCGTCACCCTTCATGCCGGCATCCTGATTCGGGGTCGGGCCAGCGAAGTTCTCCTGGTCGGCTCCGCGTGGGCTGGCTGCCGCATCCATCGGTACCAAAGGGAGTGGTCGTGGGTACGTTAGCCAGGCGGGCGAAGGCGACGAGGCGGTCGGCCGCGAGATTGCTCGGTGTCGGTACGGCGCGTTACGACCGGCTGTTCTTTCTGCACGGGGCGGTTGCCAGGAGCAGTACGGGGGTGCTGAGGATGTCCCTCGGGCTGGTCTTCATCTGGTTCGGTGCATTGAAGTTTACAAATGCAACGCCAGTGGCCGAGTTGGTGGCCAACACCCTCCCGTTCCTTCCGGGTGATCAGTTCGTACCTGCCTTGGGTCTCTTCGAGTTCGTCCTCGGTGTGGCGTTGATTATCGGGCGGTGGACGGGCCTGGTCGTCCTGTTGATGATCGGGCATCTGGCGGGCACCTTCCTGGTGCTGGTGACCCAGCCCGAGGTGGCCTTTCTCGGCGGCAACCCGCTGGTCCTGACGATGACCGGGGAGTTCGTGGTCAAGAACCTGATCCTCATCGCGGCAGGTCTGGTACTGGTGACGCCCCGGCCGAACCGCACGTCGGGCGGGGCCGCCGAACGGCTCGACGCGGACCGCGAGCCCGATCCGGTCGAGGCGAGCCAACACCGGGCCGCCGCCCGCTGAACGTCCACGCGCCGCACCATGGAGTGCGCTGGGCGGTCACGGCGACGCACCCACGGCTCGGCTGTACCCCGCAGCGTGGGTGCGGCCCGGCCGCGGGATCCGGGGATATCCAGTCGTCAGGCGGGGATCATCGGCAGCTGGTGCGGCATCTCCCAGCCCTCGGCGAGTCTCGACGGATGCACGTTCTGGCCACCGCCGAAGAACTCGCAGAACTTCATGATCAGCGGGTCCCAGCCGACCGGGTCCACGTAGTGCGTACCGGGGATGACGAGGCGCTCCTCGACATGCGCGCGGACCACCTCCACCTCGAACGCGGTGCACTCCGGGGTGGAGCCGCCGAACGGCCGCGCCGAGCGGACCCGGCACTCCAACTGGATCGGACACTGCGCGACCCGGGGTGCCCGGACCAGTTCCGATGCCTGCTCGGTCAGGCCGGCGGCCGAGAACTTGTCCGGCTCGTACCGGTAGCCCTGGCGTACCTTGTGCTCCGGCACGGTCCGCTTCCCGGTGGTGAGGGCGATCCGGTCGACGGCGTCGACCATCGACGACGAGGGCAGATTGAGTACGCACTCGCGCTCGCGCAGCAGGTTCGCCGTCGTCTGGCCGCTGTTGCCGAGGCCGAGCATGGCCGACTGGTCCAGCCACCAGGCGGAGGACATCGGTGCGAGGTTGGCGGTCCCGTCGGAGTTGCGCGAGCTGATCAGCACCACCGGAGTGCCGAAGTACAACACCTTGAGCCCTGGGACGATGTGCATGCGTCAACTCTGGCCGGGGCCGGAAGGCGGATGCTGGCGGTCATCGGACCTCGCGTTCCGCCCGGTTCGAACTGCTCAGCAGGTGCCGAAGCCCTCGTCGAACAGCCGTTGCGCGTAGTGGGCGTACCCGGCGACGGTCTTTCGGACCGTACGTCCGTCGTGCAGGAACAGGTACGCCCGGTCGCCCTGCCGGGCGAGCAGCCCGTCGAACCGGTACGTCCCGGGTGGCGCGGTCAACCGGGTCGCGGCCGGATAGGCGGCCCGGACCTGGTCGACCGGGGTACCCGCGGTGACGCCCTCCGGGGTCTGTACGGGTGGGCTGGCCCAGAGCAGCACCAGCCGGTCGTCGGCGAAGATCGGGCTGACCGCCGCCGGAGCGGTGAGGCTCGATCCGCAGCCCGGTTCCGGTTCCGGATGCAACTGGCCGCGTCGCAGCAGCTCCTGTTCGGTGTCGCCGAACTCGACGTTGCGTACGCCCCGCAGGTTGAGGATCTCCGGACCGGAGGCCGGGGTCGACGGAGGCTCGTCGGACCCCATCCGGTACGCATGGCAGGTCGCGATGGTGGCAGCCACCAGCACCGCGGCGATCCGTACGACTCTCCGTGCCTCCATGTAACCCTCCGGGCACACAGAGTAGTTTATCCCCGATTGGTGCAATTCGTCGGGGTCATCCCGCTGGCTCCACAGCAGAATCGACGCCATGGCGATCGTCGCGCAGCCGCTGCACGCCCGGCCACGACCGGCGGAACAGTTGACCTGGCTCTCCGCCGGTTGGCCCGAATTCGTCTTCCACGACCAGGAGACCGCCCGGCACCTCGGCCGGGTCCGCGAACTCTTCGCCGACCTGGAGGTCGCGCTGCTCGACGGCGACCAGATCGTAGCGGCGGGCTGGGCGGTGCCGCTGCGCTGGACCGGCGAGGTCGACGACCTTCCCGCCGGGTACAACGACTCGCTGGCCCGGGCTCTCGCCGGGTACGACGCCGGACAGCAGCCGGACACCCTGGCCATCCTCGCCGCCGCCGTCCACCCCGACCGTCAGGGCCGGGGCCTCGCCGGTGAACTGCTTGACGCGCTTCGCGAACTCGCCGGCCGATCCGGCTGGCCCCGGGTGATCTGTCCGGTCCGCCCGACCCTGAAGTCCCGCTACCCACTCACCCCGATCGACCGGTACGCCGGCTGGACCCGACCGGACGGAAGTCCGTTCGACCCGTGGATTCGGACCCACCACCGGCTCGGCGCCCGGATGGTGGCCACGGCGCCCCGGTCGCAGGTGATCACCGGTACCGTCGCGCAGTGGCAGGACTGGACCGGGATGGCGTTCCCCGACTCCGGAGAATTCGTCATCCCGGACGGGCTGAGCGTCCTGCACGTCGACCACGCCGCCGACCAGGGCGTGTACGTCGAACCGAACGTCTGGCTCCAGCACCGCTGACCGACCACCCGGGTCAGGACGACGGCAGTACGTCCTTCGCCACCAGCCGGCCGTCCGCCGAACAGATCCGGTAGACGTCGAACCGGGGCTGGAGGACGTTGCCGTGCGAGCGGTAGTAGTGGCACCGCGCGCCGGACGGCCGGGGCAGCGGATCCGGATCGGGCGGTTCGAGGGTCTCCCGGCTGGGCAGCAGTGGGGCCAGTACGGCCCAGTCCTGCCCCACCTCCAGCCCGGCGTACGTCCCGGGGTTGAGCACCGAACTGCTGGTCGCGTAGAGGTAGTAGCCGAGTGCCGTACCGCCCAGCGTCACCGCGAGGACGGTCAGCACCATCGTGGCGTGCACCAGTCCGCGTCGGGCCTCCCGGTGGACCAGCCGGCGCCGGTCCGTTGCCGACGGCGGCTCCGGGAGCGGTGGACCGGTCCGGCCGGCCCCGCTGGGCAGCCGCGCGACGACCTCGAAGCCGCCATCCCGCTCACCCGTGTGCAGGGTGCCGCCGGCCAGTCGTACCCGCTCGCGAAGCCCGACCAGGCCGTGACCGCCGTGACCGCCCTGACCGCCCTGACTGCTGGGCCCGCCGTGACCGCCGGGCCCGCCGCCGGACGCGGACGCCGGGCCGGGCCGGGACGCGGGCCCGGTCGGCGGCCGGGCGTTCACGACGCTGACCAGCACCGTCCCGCCGCCGTCGGTGCCGAACCGTACGGTGGTCGCGGCGCCCGGGGCGTGCTTGTTGGCGTTGGTCAGCGCCTCCTGCACCACCCGGTGAATGGCCTGGTCCACCAGCGCCGGCAACGACTCTGACGGTTCTGACGGTTCTGACGGTTCTGACGGTTCTGACGGGTCTGACGGGTCTGACGGGTCTGACGGGTCTGACGGGTCTGACGGGTCTGACGACTCCGACGGGACTGCCGGGTCCGCGCGGGGCAGCAGTTCCACCGGCATGCCCGCCGCGCTGGCCCGGCGCACGAGTTCGGCGACGCTCTTCGCGGCCGGCCGGAGCGGCGCCTCGGCGGCCGGATCGTCCCGGAGCACGTCGACCACCTCCCGAAGCTGTCCGGTGGCCGTTGCCGCGCCGACCCGGAGCTGTCCGGCCACCGCACGGGTCCGCTCGTCGAGCCCGGGGGCGAGTTCCAGCGCACCGGCCCGGAGCGCGAGCAGGCTCAACTCGTGCCCGAGCGAGTCGTGCATGTCCTCGGCTATCCGGGCCCGCTCGCGCAGCCGTACCTCCCGGGCCAGGATCCGCTGCTCGCGTTCCAACTGCTCGGCCTGTTCCCAGCCGGCGGAGAGCAGATCGCGCTGCTGGCGCCGGTAACGTCCGAGCAGCCAGGGGAACAGCACGGCGTAGATCAGCGCGCCGACGTGCGTCGCCCAGGCGATGAAGTCGTACTGGGCCAGCACGACCGGGGTGCCGACCAGCGCCACCCCGGAGAAGCTCACCGCCGCCGGCCAGGTGCTGGCCATCCGCCGCCCGAGCAGGTAGCTGACCACCGGCAGGCCGAACGCGTAGTTGCCGTCCAGGGCACAGAGTCCGACCACGACGAGGAGCGGGACCACCGGTGCCCGGCGGCCGACCGCCAGCGCGCCGGCCCAGGCCGCCAACCCGACGACCAACAACCAGACAGGGTACGACCGGTGGCCGGTCCAGGAGAGTCCGACTAGGACGGAGAGCGGCGCCCAGAGCAGGATGTCCTTGATCGCGCGCCACACCGTTCCGAGGCTACGGCGCGGAGCGGGCCTCGGCGATCGGGGACGCCTGCCCGGGTACCCGGAAAAATGGTCGGCGGCGACCCTGACAAAGGTCAGGGTCCAGGGGCGACCATCGGGTGCATCGGTCGGCGGGGTGGAATTCGTATCTTCGACCGCATGCTGACAGTGCAAGCCGGGCTGAGTACGGCCCAGGTCGCCGAACGGATCGCGACGGGCCAGGTGAACGACGTACCGGTCCGGTCCGGTCGGAGCGTCGGGGAGATCGTCAAGGCGAACCTGTTCACCCGGATCAACGCCATCATGGGCGTGCTGTTCGGGGTGATCCTCGCGGTCGGCCCGATCCAGGACGCGCTCTTCGGCGGCGTGATCATCGCCAACACGTTGATCGGTGTCGTCCAGGAGCTACGCGCCAAGCGGACCCTGGACCGGTTGGCGATCGTCGGAGCGGCCCGTCCGGTGGTACGCCGCGACGGGCAGGCCGTCGAGGTGGCCGCCGCCGATCTCGTCCTGGACGACCTGATCGAGTTGGGACCCGGCGACCAGATCGCGGTCGACGGGGTGGTCACCGAGTCGGAACAGCTGGAGGTCGACGAGTCGCTGCTGACCGGCGAGGCGGATCCGGTGGTCAAGCAGGTCGGTGACCCGCTGCTCTCCGGCAGCTTCGTCACCGCCGGCAGCGGGGCGTTCACCGCCACCAAGGTCGGTCGGGCGGCGTACGCGGCCCGGCTCGCCGAGGAGGCCAGCCGGTTCACCCTGGTCAACTCGGAGCTGCGCGGCGGACTCAACACCATCCTGCGGTTCGTCACCTGGCTGATCATCCCGACCGGACTGGCCCTGATCGTCAGCCAGTACCTGGTCAACTCGGACGACGTGCCCGAGGCCGTCCGACGGATGGTCGCCGGCCTGGTCCCGATGGTGCCGGAGGGGCTGGTGCTGCTCACCTCGGTGGCGTTCGCGGTCGGGGTGATCCGGCTCGGCCGGCGGCGCTGCCTCGTACAGGAACTGCCGGCGATCGAGGGACTGGCCCGGGTCAGCGTGGTCTGCCTGGACAAGACCGGAACCCTCACCGACAGCGCCATGGACGTGACCGAGGTACGCCAACTCGACCCGGACGCCCCGGTGGCGCAGGTACTGGGCATGCTCGGCGTGGCCGACGAGCGACCGAACGCCAGCCTGCGGGCGATCGTCGACGCGTACCCGGTGCCGGCCGGCTGGGGCGTCCTGGACCGGGTTCCGTTCTCTTCCGCCCGGAAGTGGAGCGGCGCCACCCTCACCGACCCGTCGGGGACCATCGCCGACTGGCGACTCGGCGCTCCGGACGTACTGCTGCCGGCCGGCCACCCGGTGCTCGCCGAAGCCGACGGCTATGGCGCCCGGGGACTCCGCGTGCTCCTGTTGGCCCGGGAGGGGAGTGAGGAGGGGGCCCTTCTTCTACAAAAAGCGATAACAAGGGGCCCTTCCTTGCATCCGGTGGCGCTGGTGGTGCTGGGGCAGCGGGTACGGGAGGAGGCGGCCCGGACGCTGCGGTACTTCGCCGAGCAGGGCGTGGCGGTGAAGGTCATCTCCGGGGACAACGCGCTGTCGGTGGGCGCGGTCGCCCGTAGCCTCGGACTGCCCGGGGCGGAGGATCCGATCGACGCCCGGACGTTGCCCGCCGATCCGGTGGAGCTTGCCGAGGCGGTGGACCGGCACACGGTGTTCGGTCGGGTCGGGCCGCAGCAGAAGCGGGACATGGTCGCGGCACTCCAGGCCCGGGGGCACACCGTGGCGATGACCGGCGACGGGGTCAACGACGTACTCGCGCTCAAGGACGCCGACATCGGGGTGGCGATGGGCTCGGGGAGCCCGGCCAGTCGGGCGGTGGCCCAGATCGTGCTGCTGGACAACAACTTCGCCGCGCTTCCGGCGGTGGTCGCCGAGGGCCGACGGGTGATCGGCAACATCGAGCGGGTCGCGAACCTCTTCCTCACCAAGACCGTCTACTCGGTGCTGCTCGCCATCGTCGTGGTGCTGAGCCAGGTGCCGTACCCGTTCCTGCCCCGGCACCTGACCATCATCTCGTCGCTCACCATCGGCATTCCGGCGTTCTTCCTGGCGCTGGCACCCAACAACGAACGGGCCCGACCCGGCTTCGTCGGCCGGGTGCTGCGGTTCGCCGTACCGGGTGGACTCGTGGCGATGGCGGCGACCATCACGTCGTACCTCTTCGCCCGGAGTGTCTACGGCGGTGACCTGGCCGCGGAGACCTCGGCCGCGACGCTGACCCTGTTCCTGGTCGGGCTCTGGGCGGTGGCGATCATCGCCCGCCCGTACACCTGGTGGCGGATCCTCCTCGTCGCGGCGATGGGTACGGGATTCGCGGTCGTCCTGCTGGTGCCGTTCCTTCAGGAGTTCTTCCAGTTGAGCCTGGTCGGCACGACCGCGCCGGGGGTGGCGGTGGCGCTGGCGGTCGCGGCCGGGCTGCTGCTGGAGCTGATCCGGGCCGGGCTGCGTCCCCGCGTCGCACGGCGATCGGAACCCCATTCCCTCTAGATATGTAGAAATGCAGCCTCGCGTCGATGGGTTCTGCTGACGTCGATTTCGGGCATTTCCGCTTCCCGGCAGCCTGGCACGAATTGGTGAGTCGACTGTAGAGCATTTCTCGTAACGTCTTTCCTGACCGGGAAAACCCCAGGTCGGAGCAGGGTCAACCGCTGCGACGTCGGATGCGGCAGAACTGTCATCGAATTGACAGTACGGGCGACCCAATTACCGAAGAGGCGAAAGAGAAGAGGCTGCCCGATGAACGTACGACAGAATGGTGCCGCCCGTACCCGGCGGATCCTGGTCGGGGTGAACCTGGCCGCGGCGGCGGTCCTGGCGAGCCAGTTGATGGTGGTCGCGCCGGCCAACGCGGTGCCCGGCCTGGTCCGGGTCCAGACCACCGGACCCGCCAACAGCGACTGGAAGACGACGAACGCGGAGTGCCCGGCCGGGACCACCGTGCTCGGCGGCGGCGGCCGGATCAACGCTGCCTCCGGCCAGGTCGTGATGGACACCATGCTGCCGTTCGTCGACGGGAGCGCGTACTCGGTGACCGGTCGGGAGGACGACAACGGGTTCGCCGCAAACTGGTCGATCACCACCACGGCGCTCTGTGCCCCGGCCCCCGCCGGCCTGGAGACCGAGACGATGTTCTCCCCGGACAACTCGACCGACAAGTCGGTCACCCTGCCCTGCACGCCCGGGAAGAAGGCGCTGGGTGCCGGCGGTGAGCTGTCCGGCGGCCTCGGCCAGGTGGTCCTGGAAGAGCTGCGTCCGGACGCCGACCTGAGCAGCGTCACGGTGACCGGCGCCGAGGACGCGAACGGCCACACCGGGAACTGGCGGATCACCGCCAAGGCGATCTGTGTGACGCCGCCGGCCGGCCTGGTACGGGCTGCGGGGCCGTTCGGTCTGCTCGACTCGACCAGCGTCAAGACCAACACCGCCACCTGCCCCTCGGGTAAGCGGGTGCACGGCGTCGGCGGGGAGATCGAGGGTGGTGCCGGGCAGGTCCGGATGACCGGAGTGCTCGCCACGTCGTCGACCTCGGTCACGGTGACCGGGATGGAGGACGAGAACGGCTTCTCCGGCAACTGGGGCGTACGCGCCTACGCCGTCTGCGCCTGACCGTCACCGGTGCGGGATCCCCGTTCGCCGTCCGTGGCGGGCGGGGGTCACTCGCTGACCCGAAACATGTTCGGGTCGGTGGACGACAAAATCTATCGTGGCTGCGGTAGACATTCGGCTGCCCGCCGGCTAATGTTCTCTCTCGTAGGGAGAACAGGGTTGCTAAAGACGCAGACGTACACCGCCCGGCCGTGAGGACACGACGGGTGGACTTGCCGGGGTCGTGCACATCCGGACTCCGGCCGGTAGGACGGTCCGTCGCACGTGCATGGGGCCATGAGGTTGCAAGGGGCTCCGGCAATGACGGATGCGAAGTGAAAGTGACAGTGGAAGTAGAGGAAAGGGAGGGTTTCACACCGTTGGATCGCCCGCTACCCGCGGTTGCGTGTGGAGCGGACACCGTAGTCCCATCAGAACGAAAGGTGGTCAACGGTCACGATTACGCGATCCTCGCACCGCCAACCGCTTCGAGCGGTCGGTGCGGATACGACAAGCCGACGACGTCGGTAGATGGTGTTCAGACCCAAAACCCTGGGCCCCGGTGCTTTGTGCACCGGGGCCCTCGCATGTGGAGGCTAGATGGGCAAAGAGTCGGACACGTTTCTCGATGACGAGGACTACCCCGCCTACACCATGGGGCGCGCCGCGGAAATTCTCGGCACCACGCCGGGATTCCTGCGCAGCCTGGGTGAGGCGAAGCTGATCGAGCCGCAGCGCTCGGCGGGCGGGCACCGCCGCTACTCCCGGTACCAGCTTCGGTTGGCCGGCCGGGCCCGCGAACTGGTCGACCAGGGCACCGCCCTGGAGGCAGCCTGCCGCATCATCATCCTCGAAGACCAGTTGCAGGAAGCCCTGAGGCTCAACGAGCAACTGCGCCAGCAGGACTCGGCCGACGGATAGCTCGGCCGACGGATAGCTCGGCCGACGGATAGCTCGGCCGTCGTTCTGCGAGCGAAGCCGTCGTTCGCGAGCGAAGGCGCTCGGGTTCCCGCCGAGGTCGATCTCCGGCGCTCACCCCGACCGACACGACAGGATCGACGCCCGGCGGCTTCTCGCGGACCCGTCGGGCAGCGTCCGTCGACAGATCGCATTCCGGTCCTGTCAGATGGTGCCGAACCTGGTTCCATGGTCGGCATGGCAGACAGCGGAGACTCCACGCGGTGGGCGGCATGGGCCATCGGGCGTCTGACGGCCGAGTCCGAGCAGGTGGGACCGACCCGGCTGGTGCCGTTTCGACTGCCGCCCGAGTGGGGTGTCGCGCTCTACCTCAAGGACGAGTCCGCGCAACCCACCGGCAGCGTCAAGCACCGCGTGGCGCGGGCGTTGTTCCGGTACGCCGTCGCGTCCGGCCGGATCACCGAGGGTACGACGGTCGTCGAGGCCACCGGAGGCAACGCCGCCGTGGCGCAGGCGTACTTCGCCCGACTGCTCGATCTGCCGTACGTCGCGGTGATGCCGGGCAGGGCCGATCCGGCTCGGGCCGCCGCCGTCGAGGCGCTGGGCGGGCGGTGCGAGTTCGTCACGCCGCCACTGGCGATCTACGAGACGGCCCAGCGCCTGGCGGCCGAGGTCCGCGGCCACTACCTCGATCAGTTCACCTGGGCCGAGCGTGCCATCGACTGGCGCGGCGACAGCCTGGCCGGTGAACTCTTCGACCAGCATCGGCAGGTCGCCGGAAACGATCCGCAGTGGGTCGTGGTCGGAGCGGGTACGGGTGCCACCTCGGCGTCGCTGGGCCGGCACATCCGTTACCACGGTCTGCCGAGCAGACTGGCGGTCGTCGATCCGGAGAACTCCGCGTACTTCCCGGGCTGGGCCACGGGTGCCGCCGACTACGCCACCGGGATGCCGTCCCGGATCGAGGGGATCGGTCGGCCCCGGATGGAGCCCGGTTTCGTACCCTCCCTGGTCGACCTCGTGATCCCCGTCCCCGATGCCGCCAGCGTCGCCGCCGCCCGAGCGGTACGGGCGGATACCGGGCTGCCGGTCGGCGGAGCCACCGGAACGAACCTGTGGGGAGCTCTGCACCTGGTCGCCGAACTGCGGGACGGCGGCGTCGAGGGCTCGGTGGTGTCGTTGGTGGGCGACGCCGCCGACCGGCACCTGCGTACGTACCACGACGACGGGTGGGCAGCCGGCAAGAACCTCGACCCGACCCCGTACGCCACGGCGATCCGGAACTTCCTCGCCGGTGGCCGCTGGTTGCCACCTGCGCACCGAACCCGGTGAGTTCCCGGACTGCCGAGGCGGCGTCCTCAGCGGTCGGGAGCTGTTTCGGCGGCGGGGTTCCGGGGGCAGCCGCGCAGGCTGTACGCGAGCAGGCCGGCCACCCCCAGCACGGCGGCGCAGACAGTGGCAGCGGTGGTGCCGGCCGGTTGCACCAGCCAGCCGGCAACCTGCATCGTCACCTCCGGGCTCGGATGGATCAGCGGCAGGACCGAGATGAGGGTCCAGGTCAGCGGGGCGATCCAGGATCGGGCGGTGCCGAACAGCGCGGCGCCGAGGGCGGTGAGCCCGAGCAGGCCCGCGGTGTTGCGCAGCACCAGACTCAACGGTGCGAAGCGCGCGTCGGTGAGCGTGCTGAGCAGCAACAACGCGATGATCGCAGTGGCGGCGAGGAGCAGGTGTCCGGCGCGGCGGTTCGACCAGTTGATCGACGCGGTGTGGTCGAGGGCGTCGTCGGCGCCGCTGAGGGTGGGGGCGAGCGCGGCCACCGCGATCATCACGGTGAGGCTCACCCCTCGGGCGTCGATGGTCGGCGAATCGGAGTAGACGAGGCACAGTGCCCAGACACCCGTGATCGCCGCTGTCGCGATGGCCAGTGCGAGAGGAACCCGTCGGGAGCGCAGGTACAGCTGGAGGAACCTCATGGGATCTCCTTGGGCAGCATCGACCGGAGGGTGTCGGTTCGGCAGGCCAACGCCGCGTCGCGGGCCGCCGCCATTCGACGTTGTTGCTCGGCCTGGGGCAGCCCGACCAGCGTCTGGTACGCGACGTCCACCCGGTTGCGGTCCCCGGCTTCCCACCAGTCCTCGGCCACAGGTGGTTGGTTGGTCAGCCAGGCGGCGGCCACCGTCCGGGCGAGGTACACGTCCCGGTGTTCCGGCTCGTCGCCGCAGTCCTGCCGCCAGGCCGACTGGAGCAGCGCCGGCAGAAACTGCGCGTCCGCAAGGTCGGCGCGCCCGGTACGCCCGATCGGGGGAGCGTCGAAGACGAGCGTGTCGGCCAGGGCCGGCGTCGGGGCCGGTCTCGACCGTACCCAGAAGTCGAGCTGTCGGGTCTCCACCGCCCGACTGGGGGCGCCGGGCAGCTTCGCCGCCATCATCGTCAGGGCCTGCCGGGCCGGGCCGACGACGTCGGGCAGCAGCCCGGCGTGTGCCCGGGTGACGCAGATCTGCCAGCCGTCGTTGTCGCAGACCAGTTCGGCGGCCTTCGGGTCGACGGCGCCCGCCGCGTCGTAGCCGCCGGTGGGCATGAGCGGTACCGCGACGGCGGCACCGAGCACCGCCGGAAGTACGGCGAGCGCGATGGCGCGACGGCCGACCGCGCCGAGCAGCAGCAGCCCGGTGGCGGCGAGGGGCGCGAGCCACAGCGTCTGGGTCAGGTTGACCCGGGCCACGATCGTCTGGAGATCGTCCAGGCCGCCGACGTAGACCGGGGTGAGCAGCAGGGCCGCCGGACCGGGCCGGCCGTCGACCATGGCGGAGACGGACAGGTAGTCGGGCAGCAGCGCGAGCAGGGCCACCGCCGCCACCGCGAGAGCGGGCGCGGTGACCAGCCGGGGCATCGCCCGGCCGGCGGCCATGCCGAGCCAGGCCGCGGCGATCAGCGACAGCGCACCGACCGCGGTGGCGACGATCGCGGCGATCGGAAAGTAACCGGCGGTCGGTACCACCCATGCCGCCCCGATGAGGAACATCAGGATGTACGCGGTCACCACCGTGACCGCGAGTGCGCCGGCGGTCGGAAGGACGCGCTGCCACCGCGGCCTGGCGGTGCTGGCGAACAACTCGTCGACCCGGCTGCGGTTGTCCCGCCGACCCAGCCAGGCCCCGCCGGCCAGCGCCAACGGCCACAGCAGCATCAGCATCGACCGGCCGGAGACCGCCAACTGCATCCACCGCCCGGCGAACCCCTCGGTGTACGACAGCAGCATCGCCGTACCGACCACCAGTGACAGCAGTGCGACACCGACCGCCGCCGAGCGCCGCAGCTCGATGCGCAGGATCCGTCCCATCATCCCGACACCTGCCCACGGTACGCACGCAGCAACGCCGAGTAGCCGCGTTCGGTGGCGCTGTCCCCGGCGTCAGCGGCGGTACCCTGCCGCGCCAGCTCCGCCGTGCTGCCCTGCCACACCAACCGGCCCTCGTGGATCAGCACCACGTCGGTGCAGGCCACCGCGACGTCCTCGACCAGATGGGTGGAGACCAGTACACAACTGTCCATGCCGAGTTCCCGTAGCAGGTCACGGAAGCCCATCCGCTGCTCCGGATCCAGGCCGACGGTCGGCTCGTCGAGCAGCAGCACCTGCGGATCGTTGACGAGGGCCTGCGCGATGCCGACGCGCCGCAGCATGCCGCCGGAGAGCGTCTTCATCCGGGAGTCGGCACGGTCGGCCAGACCCACCCGTTCGACGGCCCGTTGCACGGCACCGGGGATGACCGTCTTCGGCATCTCCTTGAGCCAGGCCATGTACTCGACGAACTCCCGGACCGTGAAGCGGGGGTAGAAGCCGAAGTGCTGCGGCAGGTACCCCAGGTTGCGGCGTACCCGACGCGGGTCCGCGCGGCCGGTGAGGTCGTCGCCGAGCAGGCTCAGCCGCCCACCGGCCGGCTCCACCACCGTGGCCAGCGCCCGCATCAGCGTCGTCTTGCCGGCGCCGTTGGGGCCGAGCAGCCCGTGTACGCCGGTGTTCAGCGCCAGGTCGAGCCCGTTGACCGCCACGTGCCGTCCGGCTCGGACGACCAGTTTCTCGGCGTGCACCGCCCACGGATAGGTGGTCGGTGCGATCTCCGCCGCGCTGACCGCGCGCATCATGATGTCTCCATTCGTCGGGTAGCGCGGATACGCCACCGGGATGGGTTCTCTCGGAAGGGCTGTCGGTGTGGTGATGAGCCCCGGCCCGGCCGGGGGCTTCGCGGCACCGGGTCAGGTACGGCCGAGGCCGAGACGGCGGTGGTCGGCGGCCCGGACGAGCAGTACGGCCAGCAGCGCCACGGTGATCACCGCCCATCCGGGCCAGCTGTCGCCGGTCAGGATCGCCGGGAGCCGGTTGCCGGCCAGACTCGGCAGTACCACCGCGGCGGACCAGGTGACCGCCAACCCGAGCGCGGCCCGGTCCACCCCCACCAGTCCGCCCAGCGCCAGGCTTCCGGCGGTGAAGGCCAGCGCCGGCAACAACCACAGGGCCGGGGAGTGACCGGTCCACCAACCCGCCATCGCCAGTACCGGAAGGACCACCGCCAGCACCGCCAACGTACGGCGCAGCAGCAGCCACAACCCGGCCCGGGGCATCGTGGCCAGCAGTTCCCAGGCCGGATCGGTACGCCGGCTCCACACCGCGGCGACCGGCAGCAGTGGTGCCACCGGCGAGATCAGCAGTACCAGCGAAGGCAGGCTGTCGAAGGTCCGCTCGAAGAGCACTGCGGCCAGCACCAGTCCGGCCGCCGTGGCCAGCCAGGGCAGCACCCGGGCGGCGACCCCGGTACGCCGCGACCGTCGACGACGCACCGGGCTCGGGCCGGTGGCGATCCCGGTGGCGATTCCGTCGGCCACCCGGCCCAGCAGGTCCCGGGTGCCCGGGTCGACGGCGTCCGCCAACAACGTCCGGCAGGTGGCGCAGGACTCCAGGTGCGCCTCCACGGCCCAGACGGTCGCGTCGTCGACGTCGGCGGCGCCCACGGCGTACCGGGAGATCATGGCGTGGGTCGGATGAGTGGTCATGACAGCGCCTCCCGCAGGGCGATCCGGGCCCGCCGCGCGCGGGTCTTCACGGTCCCTTCCGGCATACCGAGCAGCAGCGAGGTCTCCCGCGCGGTCAACCCGTCGAGGACCATCGCGCGCAGTACCTGACGCAGCTCCGCCGGCAACGCCAGCAGGGCCCGCTCCAGATCGGCGTCCATTCCGCCGGCCAGCGCCTCCTCCTCGGCCGCCGGAGCCACCGCCTCGAAGGTCCGTACCGCCGGCACCCGCTCGAGCCGGGCCCGGCGCCGGAACGCGTCGACCAGCCGATGGGCGGCGATCGTCCACAACCAGCCCACCGCGCTGCCTCCGGCGCTGGCGTGCGCCTGGCTGCCGGCCGAGCGCCACACCGCCAGGTACGTGTCCTGGAGCACCTCGGCCACCACGTCCTCGTCGGCGCACCGCCGGCGCAGCCGCACGGTCAACCACGGCGAGGTACGCCGGTACAACTCGTCGAAGGCGCGCCGGTCGCCCCGAGCGATCCGGCGCAGCAACTCGCCCTCGTCGAGTTCGTCCAGGCTTCGTCTCACATCAGGCAAGACGACGCGTACCCCCGAGACGGTTCTCTCCCGTTCGTGACCCGCGTCACATCCGTCTTTGGTTTATGCATACCGAGGCATCGGTCCCGCATCCAGGGTGCCAGGGGTGGCGGGACCCGACAGCATCACGTCCGGGCTACCGGGTCCCGCCGGGCCGACCGGCTCTTGCTGCCCGAGCGGGGCCGGGTCAGTTCCCTCTACCCGCCTACGCGTGTGCAGGTAGAAGCTCTACCTGCACAGCGGGCATGTGACCCGATCCGGACGGGTCGTCGTCCCCTCGGTCGGCGACAACTTGCTGATTCGTTCGCCGCACCTCGTCTTGTCGGTGCCGTCCTGAACCCGGTGCACAACCACCTGGTACCCCTCCTCTCAATCGATTCCGGTGATCTCGCGTAGCTCGTCGTCGGTCGGCGGTCTGGACCGCGTCAGCGTCTGGATCAGCGGCGGTACGTACCCCGGATCGTGGACTTCGAGCCACGGCCCGGCGGTCCGGATCCGGTCGCAGTCCGGCAGTCCACAGGGCCGGCAGCCGTCAACGGCACTTGGCCAGTGCGCGGCCATCACCTGACGGGCCACGATCGTGACCAACTGCCGGGCGTCGGGGCGTACCGCTGCCGGCTCGGCGACGACAACCCACAGCGCCCACTCGGCCGTCGGGCACCAGTTGAGCCGGCAGGCTCCGCAGTCGCCGCCGCTGGCGTGCGTGGTGATGATGTCGTACGCAGCATCGATCGCGACACCGTGCGGACCCTCGATCATCCCCATGCGCGGGACCGGGCCATCTTGCGGCGTACGACGGCGAGTAGCGCCAGGCACCCGCCGCGCCGTCCACACTCGGTGCACCGGCCACCGCCCTGGTGCAGCCGCTCGATCCACCGGTCTGCCCGCCAACGGGCCCATGCGTCCATCGTCGCGTCACCTCCCGGTACGTGGCGCCCCGGATCACCGATCACGGAGCGCCACTCACTACCTGATCCGGCGCAGGTCCGGGACACCGAGGCAGCAGCCCGGACCGACGGGGACGCGCACCTGCTTGCGACTGACCCAGGTCCTACGGCCGGTCGAGACGTCCCACACGCAACGTAGGCGAGCTAGCTAGGTCGGGGAACGACGTTCCAGGGACGGGCAGGACGTTTGTCGCTACAGTGCGAGAAACGTCCCAGACGTCCTAGCGAGGTGGCAAGGTGCCCAACCATGCACTACGCGATGCACTAGCCGGTGCGAAGATGACGGAAGCCGACCTGGCCGGCATCGTCGGGGTCGACGCGAAGACGGTCTCTCGGTGGGTGTCGCCCGGGCGGATGCCGCACCCGCGACACCGGCATGCGGTCGCCGTCGCACTGGAGGTCGACGTGGACAACATCTGGCCGGAGGCCGTCCGAAGCGCCATCAAGACTGGGTACGACCGCGAGATCGTCTCGGTCTACCCACATAGGAGCTTCATCCCCCGCACGCTATGGCGAGACCTCATCGCCCACGCCGGTCATGATCTCGTGTTTGGCGGCTATACGTCTTACTTCCTATGGCTCGACCTGCCCGGTCTTCAAAACACACTGCGCCGCCGGGTCGAGGCCGGCGCTCGGGTCCGATTCCTCGTCGGTGATCAGGACAGCGCCATCACGGCCGAGCGGGAGCGGATCGAGGGGGTGCCGCTCACCGTGTCGACGCGGATCCAGGTCACGCTTGACCAGATGGGCAAGCTTCGGGACCTGGCACCCCGGGTGCAGGGCCGATTCAGCGACAGGCACATCGCCCTGTCCGTCTTCCGGTTCGACAACGACATGCTGGTCTGCACCCACCTCGAAGATCAGATGGGCCACGGCTCGCCTACCTGGCATCTACGTCGCCGCCAGGACGGCGGACTGTGGGACCGCTACGCCGCCCACATCGAACACCTGTGGGACATCGGCAGAGACATCTGGCCAGGCGGGGAGACGCCGCAGGACAGCTAGCTAGCTAGCTGGCTAGCCCCCTGTGGGCTGCAACCTAGCCTGCACCGGTGATCTACCCTCAGCAGCCACCCGTCGGCTATCAGGAGATAGCGAGCACGCTGCGCACGGAGATTCACAGCGGCAAGTACCGGCCGGGCCGGCGCCTTCCCTCAGAGGGCGCGCTTGCCCAGACGTACGGGGTGGCGAGCAAGACCGCCCGCGCTGCCCTTAAGCAGTTGCGCGATGAGGGCCTCGCCGAACTGGTCCGAGGCTACGGTGTGGTTGTGCGGGAGCCGGTCGAGCCGCAGCTGATCGTCGCCGAGCCGGGATCGCAGGTGTGGGCACGCAACCCGACCCCGGAGGAGCGGCGAGCCCTGGACGTTCCGGAAGGCGTGCCGCTGCTGATCATCCGGAGCCCTGGCGGGCTGGATGAGGCGTACTCAGCGCACAGGCACCGGGTCGAGGTTCCGCCGCCCGAGTGATGCCGGCGCAGCAGGATTGACCCGATCGGCCACGAACGCCGCTGATGGCGGATCCGGTAGATGGGACCGCTGACCGTCTCTTGTGTCCGATTGATGCGCCGCGTCAAGCGTTCACCGGTGACGCTGGTTATGCGCAGCGGCCTTGGAGTGGTGGGCCTCTTCGCCTGCTCCACCCGGAGGAGGAGTGAGGGAGCCTTCCCCTATGCGGCCCCTTAAACATCATCAGGACCGGCCCGAAAGCCGGTCCTGACCTACGCCTTTGCACTAGTCGATCACTGCGGAGGATACGAGATTCGAACTCGTGAGGGTGTAAACCCAACGCTTTCCAAGTCTGCGTCCGGCCGTACGTCAAGGATCGTCGGCGTCCGTGACCAGCGTTTGGCTGCCCGTCCGGCCCTACTAGTACGTCCCTGTACGACGACGAATGAGACCACAACCGAGACCGGTGCTGACCCAATCACGGGGCGAGTGGGTGGCATGGGTCCGGCGCGATCTCGGTCCGGGCTGGTCCGTCGAACGCGATGGATTCACGGCGCGGACCGCCGTCGAGAGCGACGTCAACGAGGTCGATGGTTGCCGGCAAGTGAGGGGGGCACCCTCAAGTAGAGGCCATCAAAGAGTCCCCTATTCGCCCTATGCGAAGCCTTGCGCAGGATCCCTACCATGGGTGGCGTGACTAAAGGCCAAAGAATCTACATAGGAGCAGGTCTATTCAGTCTGATCGCATGCCTTGTGGCGATACCGTGGGATGCGACGAAACTGTCGGAGATCTGGGAGTCGACGGTTCGGCAGTGGCGGTATGTAGCCTTCACTTTCGCCGTAATCGCTGCATCCGTCGCGGTGGTAGGCGGAGCTCGTCAAAGAAGGCGAGTCGAGTATTCAGGGCAAGGTGCGAGATGGTTGTCGGACCGCTCCATCGCCGCAGTGACGGCGATTGTCGCCGCAGTCGGGCTGGTCGTGCTGGGGATATTGCTTTTGGTAGCGGAAGCGGCTCCGCCCGCCGATCGCGCAAAACTTAGGCTGGACGCCATCAAGTATGGAATTGGCGTAGTTGCGAGCGGCGGCGCGGTCGCGGCTCTCTTGCTGGCTGTCCGTCGACAACGCCTATCAGAAGAAGCACACCAACTTGCCTTACGCACTCAGGCACACAGCGAAACCGACGCTGCCGAACGCCGAGAGATCGAACTCTATATGAAGGCCGTCGAGCATCTTGGCTCTACTGATGCGGCAGTACGTCTTGGTGCTATCTACGCACTGGAACGCGTTGCGCAGAACAACGAGAACCAGCGTCAGACAATAGTCAATGTACTGTGCGCATACCTACGAATGCCATTCTCGCCGCCGTCAATCATCGATCCACTGACCGATAGGGTACCCCCACATCAGCGAAAGCGTGAGAATCTTTCAGTAGGGACAGAAGTCCCAAATGCTTCAAGTTCCGATCAACGAAGGAACGCCCATGAGGAACTTCTGGTCCGATCGACGGCCCAAGATGCCCTTCAGAAACACCTCAGTCGGGCTTCCGAAAGCTACTGGGGAGAACTTTCGTTGGATCTATCTGGGGCCACTCTGGTCAACTGGAGGTTAATCGATTGCACTATGAAGTCGGCGAACTTTGCCGGGGTTGTCTTCCATGGATATACGGATTTCAGGAGAGTGGACTTCAGACTAGGGGCCTCTTTTTCTGGCGCCGACTTTCTTGGCTTTACTACCTTCAGTGACTCGGCCTTCTATGAAGACGTGCGGTTTAGCTATGCCCTATTCAACAACTTCGCAATCTTTGACAACGCGCACATCTACGGATACGTCGCCTTCCAAAATACGCACTTCGACGATGTTGTTCGGCTTGGCAACTGCCACTTTCCCCAAGGATTTACCTTCGAGGACAACGCCTTCTTTTATTGCACGGTACGGCGCAGAACAGATCGAGTGCAGGAGTTTCCTCGCGGTTGGACCCTGACCAAAAAGAAGGGCAGCGATTTCCATGTTCTCTCGGAGTCGCGAGAGAAGGAATATTCAGAAGAGGTCAACAACAACTTTGATTCAGGCGATGACACGACGACAACCAGTTCGACCCGTTGACAGGGTATCCAGCGTCAGTACCATCCGTCTGCCGCCCGACCCGCTCTGCGGCCCGGACCGTAACGACTCGTACGGGCGCTGGCGGTTCAACCGGCAGTCTCTACACTCGGAGTGACTGTCTGAGGGTCGCACTGTTGGGAGCTACCCCGACGATCAGGGAGGATGTCATAGTGACGCAGACGCCCCCAGATCCCGATGCAGAGTGGTGGACCACCTCAGACGTTGCCGCCTACCTTGGTCTTCGGATCGGCACTGTCAGCTCCTACCGGCAACGTGGCCAGGTGCCAGCACCCGACATGACCGTCGGCCGTACCCACATGTGGCGACCAGCCCGGATCAACGAGTGGCACTCTGGTCGCCCTCGGCCTGGTGTCGGTGGCCGACCGGTGTCAGAGAACAGCAGCGACCGAGACCCAGCGTCCGAGTGCTTCTCGGGAAGGTAAGGGACTGCGGACGCCATACTTGCACCCCTCGACCACGACAATGCTCGTGCAGCTCTTACCGAAGCCTGTAGCTCAATCAACCTCGATCCCGTTGACGCTGAATTGATCCGTCTCGGCAAAAATGCGGTTTCCGACTACGCCGCGATCCAGTCATCGCCAGGGTTGGTCGGTCAGTGGACAGATTTACCAGCGCCGAACGGGAAGTAACCGTCTCTCGCTGGCTTAGCACTGAACATGTGCCGGGTATTCGCGCACTGGACGTATCACAACCGATCGTTGCCCAGGGCCGGGTAATCTCCCTATGGGAATCCGCTTCCGATGTCGCCGAGTACGGAACGACCATAGAGCTAGGTGGCATCCTTCGTCGGCTACATGACCTCAGGGTGCCCGCAGGACTCTCGTTTCCTGCGCTGAATCGCATGGGCTGGGCGACGACCGGGATGGCCGCCCGGTACCAGCACGTCACCGACTCCATCCGGTCGGACATCGCCAACCGGGTCGGTGGGCCCATCTGGAAGCAGGCGACGGACGACCAGGCTGAGCAGGGGACCGACACGGACCCTGACGACGGCCAGGCGGGGGGGCGCCCGTACCAGCCAACTGCGACCACAACTGAGACCGCAAGACCAACGCCCGGCAGGTCCGTTAGGATCTGCCGGGCGTTTCTGCTGCTCAGGCGAGCGGAGGATACGAGATTCGAACTCGTGAGGGTGTAAACCCAACACGCTTTCCAAGCGTGCGCCCTAGGCCTCTAGGCGAATCCTCCGTCGGACAGGATACAGGCTCGGGACCGGTGGCCTACCCCGGCGGTCCCCCTGAAGATCGGTCAGCCCACCGGGTAGACTTCTCAGCACCCCCCGTGCGGCGCCCATCTCGTGAACCTCCCCAGGGCCGGAAGGCAGCAAGGATAAGCGAGCTCTGGCGGGTGCACGGGGGGCCTTGTTCTTCCCTGACCAGCACCGGAACCTTCCCTGGCCGGCCGGAGTCGGCTGAGCCGGGCGAGCGTACCCGTCGGTCGTCAGCCGCCCTTCCCATGATCGACCCGGAGTACCCGAGCGGGTTCGAGCCTCGCATGATCGACGTGGAAATCGTCGGGCGCGCGTGACAGCCTGGCACTCGGCAGCGTGGCGACGGGTGGAGAATGGCCCGGTCGAGAGGAGGCGGGACGGGTGGCACTGGCGCTCTACCGCAAGTACCGGCCCCGCACGTTCGCCGAGGTGATCGGCCAGGAGCACGTCACCGAGCCGTTGTCGCAGGCGCTGCGGAGCGGGCGGCTGAACCACGCGTACCTCTTCTCCGGTCCTCGGGGCTGTGGCAAGACCTCCAGCGCCCGGATCCTGGCCCGCTCGCTCAACTGTGAGCAGGGGCCGACACCGGAGCCCTGTGGCGTCTGCGGCTCCTGCAAGAGTCTGGCCACCGACGGGGCCGGCTCGATCGACGTCATCGAGATCGACGCGGCCAGCCACGGTGGCGTGGACGACGCCCGTGAACTGCGCGAACGGGCCTTCTTCGCGCCGGCCAGCAGCCGGTTCAAGATCTACGTCATCGACGAGGCGCACATGGTCTCGACGCAGGGCTTCAACGCCCTGCTCAAGCTGGTCGAAGAACCGCCGGAGTACGTCAAGTTCATCTTCGCCACCACCGAGCCGGAGAAGGTCCTCGGCACGATCAAGTCCCGGACCCACCACTACCCGTTCCGGCTGATCCCGCCCGGGGTGCTGCGGCCGTACCTGGAGCAGCTCGCCTCGGCCGAGGGCGCCAAGATCGAGCCGGCGGTCTTCCCGCTGGTCGTCCGGGCCGGTGGCGGCAGCGCCCGGGACTCGCTCTCGGTACTCGATCAACTTATCGCCGGGGCCGGCCCCGAGGGGGTCAGCTACGCCCGCGCGGTCGCCCTGCTCGGCGTGACCGACGCGGCCCTGATCGACGAGATGTGCGACGCGCTTGCGGCCGGTGACGGTGCTGCCGCGTACGCCACCGTCGACCGGGTCGCCGAGGCCGGGCACGATCCGCGCCGGTTCGCCTCTGACCTGCTGGAACGGCTGCGGGACCTGATCATCATTCAACAGGTGCCCGACGCGGCGGCCAAGGGGCTGATCGACGGCCCGGCCGACCAGATCGAACGGATGGCGGCCCAGGCCGAACGGCTCGGCCCGGCGACACTGTCCCGCTGTGCCGACATCGTGCACAACGGGCTGGTCGAGATGCGGGGTACGACCGCCCCACGGCTGCTGCTGGAGCTGATCTGTGCCCGGATGCTGCTGCCCGGCGCCGAGGACTCCACCGGCAGCCTGTTGCAGCGGCTCGAACGCATGGAGCGCCGGCTGACCCTCTCCGGCGAGCCGGCGGCCCCTGCCCCGATCTCGACCCCAGCCCCAGCCCCCGCCCCGGCGAGCAGTCCCGGTCGGGCACCGACACCGCCGGCACCACCGGCAGCCGCGAGCGGTTCATCGGGTACGGGAAGTGGCCCGTCGAGCACCGCGCCGGCCCCGTCGGCCGGAGCGGACGTACGCGCGACTGCTGGACCCGCGCCGGGCCCGGCGCCGGACGCGGCGGCGGTGGACCCACCGGCCCCGCCTCAGCCGGCTCGGCAGCTGGTGTCCCCGGAAGCGGTGATGCCCGATCCGGCCACCCCGGACCCGATGCCGGCCGGTACGGAACCGGCGGGCGAGTTGGACGCCGCCGCGGTACGTCGGGTCTGGGGCGACGTGGTCGGCATGGTCAACCGGACCCACAAGCGGATCGCCGCCCTGATGCGGGACGCGGTGGTGCGGGACCTCGACGGCGACACCCTGGTGCTGACCGTGAAGTCGTCGGTGCTCGCGCAGATGTTGTCCAACGCCTCCAACGTGCTCACCGACGCCCTCTACGAGGAGTTCGGCGGGCGCTGGCAGATCCGCTGCGAGGTGGCCGGCGAAACCCGTGGGCCCACCACAGGGCCGTCCGCGTCGCCCCGACCGGCCCCGAACGCCGCACCGGCCCCGAACGGCGCACCGGCCCGGTCCGGCGGCGCTTCCGGCTCGGCGGCCTCCGCCGCCGCCCAGGGAATGGCGGGAGGCCGGGAAAGCTCGGGCGGTGGCGCGAACGCGGGTGGTACGCCATCCGGCGGAGACGACGACTGGCCTGAACCGGCCCGACCGGGTGGTGTCGCACCGACGGCATCGGACGACGACGACTGGCCGGAGCCGACCCCGTTGGGCGGTGCCGGCGCGACCCCCAACCCATCGGGTACGCCGGGCGGCGCGCCCGCCTCCGCACACCTGACGGGCAACGCTGGCCCGGCCACCGGTGGCGGTCACTCCGCCGCAAACAACGGCGGTGTGGGCCCGAGCGCGAGCAATGGCGGGGGCGGAAGCAACGGCGGTACGAGTGGTGGCCCGGCCGGGAAGTCCGGAAACGGTGCCGGTGGGGCCGGCGGTGGCCGTACCGGTGGCGGACCGGGTGGGGGTGCCGCGGTCGGGTCCGGCCTCGCGGCGGCGCGGGCGGCGGCGGCCGGCCGTGGGCCTCGTCCCGCGGCCACCACGGACCGGACGGCGGACCGGGAGTGGGCCGGCGAGCCGCCCTACGATCCCGAGTACGACGGCCCACCCCCAGCCTCCGTCGCCAGCTATGAGGGTTTCGATCCGGGTGACGAGCCGCTCGACGAGGTGGTCGACGAACGCACCGCCCGGCAGAGCAGCGAGCAGCAGGCGGTGCAGTTGCTCCAGCAGGCCCTGGGCGCCGAGCGCATCGGCGAGGTGGACGTCAAGTAGCGGCCCCGCCCGGCCCGTCCGATTTGGAGGGTCACGGGCGGAGTTGTCGGTGCGCCTTTGCGGCCGGTGAGCTGTTGACCGGTCGCTCAACGGCGTCCATCGGTCGCTCTTCGGTGTCGGCCGGTCGCTCAACGGCGTCGACTGGTCGCTCAACGGGCAGGCGACCGAGGCGTACGGCCGACGCCGACCGACCGGCCCGGCGGCGGCCGGATGGTCAAACGTTCACAGGAAACTATCTGTCAGCTTTCAGCACCCGCCCGTAAATGGGACGGTGCATCGATCGATCATCATCTAATGTCGGTCGCCCATCCTTCTGAACTGTGAGAGTGCGGCGTGCGCGAACTCTCGGTGCCCGAGCGGCTCGGGATGTTCGGTCTGGGCGTGGCCGTGGCGGCGACGCTCTGGCCCTCGGTGACCGACACGACCGGTCTGTCCGTGCCGTGCCCGCTGCGCGCTTTGACCGGGGTGCCGTGCCCCGGCTGTGGTCTGACCACGGCGGCGATCGCCCTGGTTCGGGGCGATCTCGTCGGTGCGGCTGCGGCGAATCCGCTGATCGTGGCGCTGGCCACGGTCACCGTCGTCGGGACCGGGTTGTTCGGGCTGCGGGTGCTCGGTGCGATACCGCCACCGGTCGCCTGGTCGGTCCGGGCCCGGCGGCGTACGGGATGGGGTGTTGGCCTGCTCGCCCTGGCGAGCTGGTTGGTCCAGTTACACCGGCTCGGGGTGACCGAGCCGGATCCCCCTTCAGTCAGCACCATCCTTCTAAGGAGCACCCCTTGAACTACGCCCACTGGGGCAGCCGGGTCGGCGCCGCCCTCATCGACGGGCTGGTCGTCCTCCCGTTCAGCATCCTCGCCTTCGTCTTCAGCGGGATGGGCACGGACGCGGAGACCGGCCAGGTCTCCGGCCCGGGTCCGCTCTACTACGTCTTTCTGCTGCTCGGGCTCCTGGTCAGCGCCTACAACCGCTGGTACCTGACCGGGAAGACCGGCCAGAGCTGGGGCAAGAAGGCCCTCGGCATCTCACTGATCGACGAGGCCGGCGGCCAGCCGATCGGCATGGGGAAGGCGTTCGTGCGGGAGCTCGCGCACTTCGTCGACGGCATCATCTGCTACATCGGCTACCTCTTCCCGCTCTGGGACGCCAAGAAGCAGACCATCGCTGACAAGATCATGAAGACCGTCGTCGTCTCCGCCTGATTCGACCCGCCGGCCGGTCACGGGCAGTCGAGCCGCCCGGGGCCGGCCGGACTAGGCTGGCACTGACCAGTTTCCGTAATCGAGGAGTCGCCGTGCGCCCGGGTGGACAGCCCAACCTGCAGCAGATGATGAAGCAGGCGCAGAAGATGCAGCAGCAGATCGCCACCGCGCAGGCGGAGCTGGCCGAGGCGGAGCTGACCGGCACCGCCGGTGGTGGGCTCGTGACGGTGACCATCTCCGGTGCCGGTGAGGTCAAGGCGATCAAGATCGACCCGAAGGCGGTCGACCCGGAGGATGTCGAGACCCTCGAAGATCTTGTGCTGGCGGCCGTACACAACGCACACGACGAGGTGCGGAAGCTGACCGAGGAGAAGATGGGCCCGGTCACCGGCGGCATGGGCGGCCTCGGCCTGCCCGGTCTCTGAGTCACCCCGTGTACGAGGGTGCCATCCAGGATCTGATCGATGAGTTGGGGCGGCTGCCGGGGGTTGGCCCGAAGAGCGCCCAGCGGATCGCCTTCCATGTTCTCTCTGCCGACCCGACCGACGTCACCCGGCTCGCGACCGCGCTGCGCCGGGTGAAGGAACTGGTCCGGTTCTGCACCACCTGTTACAACGTCGCGGAGTCCGAGCAGTGCCGGATTTGCCGCGACCAGCGCCGTACCGACGAGGTGCTCTGCGTGGTCGAGGAGCCCAAGGACGTCGTCGCGGTCGAGCGGACCGGGGAGTTCCGGGGCCGCTACCACGTGCTCGGCGGCGCCATCAATCCGCTGGAGGGCATCGGCCCGGACAACCTGCGGATTCGGGAACTGCTGGTCCGGCTCGGTACCGGTGCGGTCCGCGAGCTGATCCTCGCCACGGATCCGAACACCGAGGGTGAGGCGACCGCCACCTACCTGGCCCTGATGGTCAAGCCGATGGGCATCGCGGTGACCCGGCTGGCCAGTGGCCTGCCGGTCGGCGGCGATCTGGAGTACGCCGACGAGATCACCCTGGGCCGCGCCTTCGAGGGCCGCCGGGCCGTCTGACCGCACCCGACGCCATCCCCGTCGACGGCTGACGAACCGTGCCGTCGGCGGGCTGACGGAACCTCCCAGCGGTGGTCATCCGGGTCTGACATCGGTGCTGATCAAACCGACGGGTCATGTAACAACTTCGCATAGTCTGATCTGGACAAATGATCCGATTGTTGACCATGCGCGACGCTCCGTCGTGGGTGCCATGACGGTAAAGACACGATCCGGTACCAACCCGTTCGCGGCCCGTTTCCGCCCGGTCCGCCCGGCGGCTAAGGTCTCGCCATCGGTGGCCCCCGTCACCGCGTTTGTCGTATCCACAGGACGAGGTGAAGCACCATGCGTGCACCAAGACCGAAGGTCGCCATCGCGGCCGTCGCGGTCGCGGCCCTCGCGGTAGCCGGCTGTGCCGAGAGCGACCGCGGCGATTCGGGCGAGAGCCAGAAGGACACCCTGGTATTCGGCGTCGCCGGTGACCCGAAGGTGCTCGACCCGAGCCTCGCCAGTGACGGTGAGTCGCTGCGGGTCGCCCGACAGGTCTTCGAGACCCTGGTCCGCCCCGAAGAGGGCGGCACCAAGATCACGCCGGGCCTGGCCGAGAGCTGGACCCCCGACTCGACCGGCACGGTCTGGACCTTCAAGCTGCGCTCGGGCGTGAAGTTCCACGACGGTACCGACTTCAACGCCGAGGCGGTCTGCGTCAACTTCAACCGCTGGTACAACGCCACCGGCCTGATGCAGAGCCCGGACGTCACGCCGTACTGGCAGGACGTGATGGGTGGCTTCGCCAAGAACGAGCGCGAAGACCTGCCGGAGAGCCTCTTCAAGTCCTGCGCCGCGAAGGACGCGACCACGGTCGACCTCGCCTTCACCCGGGTCTCCAGCAAGGTTCCGGCCGCGCTGATGCTCCCGTCGTTCTCCATCCACAGCCCGAAGGCGCTGGACGAGTTCAAGGCCAGCGCCATCGGCGGCAGCGCGGACAACGTCCAGTACCCGTCGTACGCGATGGAGCACCCGACCGGCACCGGGCCGTTCAAGTTCAAGTCCTGGGACGTCGCGAACAAGACGCTGACCCTGGAGCGCAACGAGGACTACACCACCGGCCCGAAGGCCAAGCTGAAGACCCTGATCTTCAAGACGATCTCGGACGAGAACGCCCGCAAGCAGGCGCTGCGGTCCGGCGACATCCAGGGGTACGACCTGGTTGGCCCGGCCGACGTCGAGCCGTTGAAGGGCGAGGGCTTCAACATGCTCACCCGCCCGGCGTTCAACATCCTCTACCTGGCGATGAACCAGAAGGGGAACCCGAAGCTCGCCGACATCAAGGTCCGGCAGGCGATCGCGTACGCGCTGAACCGGCAGGCGCTGGTCGACTCCAAGCTGCCCCCGGGCGCCAAGGTGGCCACCCAGTTCATGCCGGACACGGTGGAGGGCTGGAACTCCTCGGTCCCCACGTACGACTACAACGTGGAGAAGGCCAAGCAGCTGCTGGCCGAGGCCGGTGCGACGAACCTGACCCTGCGGTTCCACTACCCGACCGAGGTCACCCGGCCGTACATGCCGAACCCGAAGGACATCTTCGAGCTGCTCTCGACCGACCTCCAGGCTGTCGGCATCAAGGTGCAGGGGATTCCGCTGAAGTGGACCCCGGACTACCTGAACGCCACCAGCTCGGGTAGCGCGCACGACCTGCACTTCCTGGGCTGGACCGGTGACTACGGCGACGCCTACAACTTCATCGGCACCATGTTCGACCGGCAGAAGGCAGAGTGGGGCTTCAACAACCCCGCGCTGTTCGCCCTGTTCAAGCAGGCCGACAGCACTGCGGACTCCGCGGCCCGGTTCGAGCTGTACAAGCAGCTCAACGCCGAGGTCATGAAGTTCCTGCCGGGTGTGCCGATCTCGCACTCGCCGCCGGCGATCGTGTTCGGTAAGGACGTGACCGGGGTGAAGGCGAGCCCGCTCACCGACGAGCGGTTCGCTACCGCCGAGTTCAAGTCCTGAGATAACGGAAAAGGGACCGCGGGCGGACGCGCGCTGACCCTGGCCGGTAGACCACCGGCCGGAGGTCAGCAAGCGTCCGCCCGTGCGCCCCTCCGCACCCCCGCCAGAGGCCGCCGTGTTCCGGTTCATCGTCAGACGCCTGCTACAGCTGATACCCGCGCTGTTCGGGCTCTCCATCCTGTTGTTCATCTGGCTGCACCGGCTTCCCGGTGGCCCGGAGACCGCGATCCTGGGTGAGCGCGGTACCCCGGAGATGCGCGCCGCGATCCGGCAGAACCTCGGCCTGGACGAGCCGATCCTGGTGCAGTACGGCCGGTTCATGCGCCGGATGCTCCGACTCGATCTGGGCAGCTCGATCGCGACCAAGCGCGAGGTGACCACCGAGTTCCTGCAACGCTTCCCGGGCACCGTCGAGCTGGCGGTCACCGCGCTGATCATTGCGATCGCGGTGGGCATCCCGCTCGGCTACCTCGCCGCCCGTCGCCGGGGCAAGCTCCTCGACCACGTCTCGGTCGCCGGATCGCTGATCGGTGTCTGCATCCCGGTCTTCTTCCTGGCGTACGTCCTCAAGGCGATCTTCGCGGAGAACCTGCACCTGTTCCCGTCGAGCGGCCGGCAGGACCCGACCCTCGAAGCCACCCGGATCACCAACTTCTTCGTCCTGGACGGGCTGATGACCCGCGAGTGGGACGCCGCAGCCGATGCGATCTGGCATCTGGTGCTACCCGGCATCGCGCTGGCCAGCATTCCGTTGGCGATCATCGTCCGGATCACCCGGGCCAGCGTGCTCGAAGTGCTCGGCGAGGACTTCGTCCGGACCGCCGAGGCGAAGGGACTCACCGAACGCGTCGTACGACAGCGGCACGTGCTGCGTAACGCGATGCTGCCGGTGGCCACCACGATCGGTCTGCTCACCGGCGGTCTGCTCTCCGGTGCGGTGCTGACCGAGACCGTCTTCGCGTTCAGCGGCATCGGGGCGTTCATCGCTGACTCGATCAGTCAACGTGACTATCCGGTGCTGATGGGCTTCATCATGATCATTGCGGTGCTCTTCGTGCTGGTGAACCTGTTGGTCGACCTCTCGTACAGCCTGATCGACCCGAGGGTGAGGGTCCGGTGAGCGCGAGGAGTGAGCTTGCGAGCCCCGCAGTCGCGAACGGATGGTGGCGCAGGTGAGCGCGAGGAGTGAGCTTGCGAGCCCCGCAGTCGCGAACGGATGGTGGCGCAGGTGACGATCACCGAACGGGCCCGGAAGAAGGCCGAGAAGCTGGACCGGCTCGGCGAACTCTCCGCCGCCCGGGACGAGGAGCGCGGGGTCAGCCTCTGGCAGGAGGCGTTCCGGCGGTTGCGGCGTAACCCGGCGGCCATCGTCGGCTCCGTCGTACTCGGGCTGTTCGTGCTGGTCGCGGTCGTCGGCCCGCTGTTCGTGCCGTACGGCCCGACCGACACGATCGGCATCCGGGAGGGTCTGGTCAAGTCGGGACAGGGCATCATCCCGGGCTCCTCGGCCGACCACTGGCTCGGCTTCGACCACCAGGGTCGGGACGAGTTCAGCCGACTGGTCGTCGGAGCCCGGCAGACCCTGCTGGTCGGTGTGGTGTCGACGCTGATCGGTCTCGCGATCGGCGCCCTGGTCGGCGGGATCGCCGGTGCCGCAGCCGGACTCGGCGGGCGCTGGGGACGCTGGCTCGACACCGGCCTGATGCGGATCGTCGACATGCTGCTGGCGCTGCCCAGCCTGCTGCTCGCGGTCAGCATCGCCGCCCTGCTCGGTGCGAGCCTGACCACGGTGATGATCGCGGTCGGTGTGGTCTCGGTACCGGTCTTCGCCCGGCTGCTGCGCGGCTCGATGATCGCCCAGTCGAACACCGACTACGTGCTCGCCGCGACCTCGCTCGGGGTACGCCGATCCAAGATCGCGCTGAGCCACGTGCTGCCGAACTCCCTCGCGCCGGTCATCGTGCAGGCGACGCTCACCCTGGCCACCGCGATCATCGAGGCGGCCGCGCTCTCCTTCCTCGGGCTGGGCAACCCCGACTCGGCGGTGCCGGAGTGGGGCGTGATGCTCGCCGACGCGCAGCCGTACCTGGGCATCCGTCCGGCGCTGGCGATCTATCCGGCGGTGGCGATCATCATCACCGCGCTGGGCTTCACCCTGCTCGGTGAGGCGATGCGTGAGGCCCTCGACCCGAAGCTGCGGAAGTGATCTGTCATGGCACTGCTTGATGTGGAGGATCTCTCCGTAACGTTCCGCCAGCGCGGGAAGCGTACGGTGCGCGCGGTCGACGGCGTCTCGTTCTCGGTGGACGCGGGCGAGGTCGTCGGCCTGGTCGGCGAGTCCGGCTGCGGCAAGAGCGTGACCTCGTTGGCCCTGATGGGGCTGCTGCCCCGGCAACCCGGTATCACGGTGGAGGGTAAGGCCGACTTCGACGGAACCGATCTGCTCCGGGTCGACCGGCGGGCGATGCGGGACATCCGGGGTCGCGACGTCGCCATGATCTTCCAGGATCCGCTCTCCTCACTGAACCCGGTGATCCCGATCGGCCGGCAGGTGACCGAGGTGCTGTCCCGGCACCGTGGACTCCGCGGGGAAGCGGCCCGTAAAGAGGCCGCCGACCTGCTGGAGCGGGTCGGCATCCCGGACCCGGTCCGCCGGCTGAAGGAGTATCCGCACCAGCTCTCCGGCGGGATGCGCCAGCGGGCGCTGATCGCCATCGCGGTGGCCTGCCAGCCCCGACTGCTGATCGCCGACGAACCCACCACGGCGCTCGACGTGACCATCCAGGCCCAGATCCTGGAACTGCTCAAGGACCTGGTACGCGACTCCGGTACCGCCCTCGTCATGATCACTCACGATCTGGGTGTGGTCGCCGGGATGTGCGACACGGTCAACGTGCTCTACGCCGGCCGGGTGGTGGAGACGGCTCGCCGCCGTCCGCTCTTTGCCGAGCCTCGGCACCCGTACACGGTGGGTCTGCTCGGCTCGATCCCGCGCCTGGACGCGGGGCGTGGTGACAAGCTGTCCCCGATCCCCGGCTCGGTCCGCGACGTGCTGCCCTGGGCGGACGGGTGCGCGTTCGCGCCCCGCTGCGATCGTCAGGTGGAGGCGTGCGTCGGCGAGCCTCCGCAGCTCGTGCTGACTCACACCGACCGCACCTACCGGTGCGTCAACCCGGTCCCGCCGCCCGGATCGGCACCAGCGGACGCCGAACCGGCAGCCGTCGCCGAGCCGGACTCGGTTCCCGATCCGGTGGCAGAGGCCAGTCCGGTGGCAGACGCCGATCCGGTGGCGGAGGCCGGTCCGGAATCGGCTTCCGGGCCGGCGGCCGAGGAGAAGCGATCGTCGGTGCCCGCGCCGCGCGAGGAGGGGTCGGCATGACCGACGGCAACGTGTCCGCTCCGAGCGAGCGCGGCGAGAACCTGGTCGAGGTCCGCGACCTGAAGGTGCACTTCCCGATCAGCCGAGGGGTGATCTTCGACCGGGTCGTCGGGCACGTCAAGGCGGTGGACGGGGTCGACCTGAGCATCCCGCGCGGCAAGACGTACGGGCTGGTGGGCGAGTCCGGATGCGGCAAGTCGACGCTCGGCCGGGCGCTACTCCAGTTGACCCCGCCGACCTCGGGCCAGGTGAACTTCGACGGGGTCGAACTGACCAAACTGCCGCCGAACAAGATGCGCGCGATGCGTCGCCGGATGCAGATGATCTTCCAGGACCCGATGTCCAGCCTGGACCCCCGGCAGAACGTCGAATCAATCCTGGTGGAGGGCCTCCAGGCGCACGGCATCGGCGCCGACCGGAACGCTCGACGAGAGATCATCACCAAGACGCTGGACGCGGTCGGGCTGCCCAAGTGGGCGCTGTCCCGCTATCCGCACGAGTTCTCCGGCGGCCAGCGCCAGCGCATCGGCATCGCCCGCGCGCTGGTGCTCGGTCCCGACCTGATCGTGGCCGACGAGCCGGTCTCCGCCCTGGACGTCTCGATCCAGGCCCAGGTGGTCAACCTGCTCGACGAGCTACAGACCGAGCTCGGGCTGACCTACCTGGTGATCGCGCACGACCTGGCGGTGGTGCGGCACATCTCCGACACGATCGGCGTGATGTACCTGGGTGCGCTGGTGGAGGAGGCGCCCGGTGACCGGCTCTACCGGGAGCCGCTGCATCCGTACACCCGGGCGTTGATGTCCGCCGTACCGGTGCCGGACCCCGAGGTCGAGGACCGGCGGGAACGGATCCTGCTCGCCGGTGACCTGCCCTCCCCGGCCAACCCGCCGACCGGCTGCCGGTTCCACACCCGGTGCCCCTGGGCGCAGCCGACCCGGTGCGCCGAGGAGCGGCCGGTGCTGCGTCAGATCGGCGAGAGCCGGGTCGCCTGCCACTGGGCCGAGCCGATCGCCAGCGGCGAACTGCGCCCGCACAAGGTGACGGCGCAGATCACCCGGCCTGAGGACGAGGGCGAGACGCCCGGGGTGGTCTCCGCGCCGACCGAACCCGGCTCGTTCGTCTGAGGGCTCCTGCTCCGTAACGGCGGCCGGGTCGCCCGGCGGGTCACCACCCGCCGGGCAACCTGCCGTCGGACTCGTGAGGACTCCGAGGGCGGCGACTGTTCGACGCTATTCCTGGCCGAGCTGCCGAACCGCGGCGTCCAGGGCGGCGACGAGCCGTTCGTCCAACGGCTTCAGCCGGGCTGCCGGCGGGTTGCCCGCATGGCCGTATGTAAAGAGTACGTGTACGCGGTTATGACCGACTATGGCCGAGATATCGTGCGCGGTGGTCACGATCATCGTGTGTTCACCTCGGATCGTCAGGGTGATGTGGCTTCCGAGCACCGGAAAGGGAAACGGCCCTACCGGATGCTCGCCGAGCCGGAAGTGACCCCTGCCGTCGGCGCTGTCGGCATTCTTCTCGGACCAGTACGCGCACCGGGCGAACTCCGCACGTGCCGCCGCGAACACCTTCGCGGGGTCGAGCACCTCCGGATAGGAGTCGACCCTGATCATCATGTCGGCCCCGACCGGTGGGTGTTTCGCCTCGGCGGCCGCATACGTGATCTCCGCTCTGGCCGCCGGACCGGGTCCACCGTCCTCGTCCGGCGCCGTGCAACGGTCCGCCGGGTGCGGCTTGTCCGGCTGGTCCGGCTTGGCGGGCTGCCTGGTCCAGCCGGGCAGCGCCGGTCCGATCGCCGCGGCCACCGTCGCTACCTCGTCCTGGCCGAGCTGACGTCCGGCGTGACCGCCGGGTGGTGGCGGCGGCGTACGCGGCGGCGGCGTGGGCGGAAAGGCGCTAATCACCGTCGTGAGGTCGTCGGGGCGGCCAGTGAGCGTGTCGGTGGCGCCGACCAGGACCGCGACACATATCGGCACCGTCAGCAGTGCCGCGACCACCTGCCGTCCCAGGGCGGATGCGGGCCGTCGACGACGCCGGAGAAGCGGGCTGATCAGCATCGCCAGCGGAGTGAGGAGGACGCTCAGGATCAGCAGGAACAGCAGCGATGTGGCGGTGTATCTGTCGGCAAGCCAGGGATGGTGTGCGGGACGCCAACCGCCCTGCACCACGACTTCCAGTCCGAACTGGACGAACGCGCCGGCCAGGGTGGTGAGGGCGGCGGCGGTGAACGCCCGGGCGAGCGTTCCGAGCGGGCGGGGTCCCGGCGCGGTCCGGCCCGCCGCGCGGTGGAGCAGCACGAACAGGACGACCCAGCCGGCGAAGGCGAACACCCAGATGCGTTGCCACACCAGGTACACCTCGGTGGATCTCGGTCGATCGTGCGGTAGCCGGAGGGCGGTGGCCAGCATGCCGCTGACGACCGCGATCACGACCATCGTCAGCGCAAGGCGGGGAATTGGATCGTGTCGGAGCGCCGTCCGGGCCCGGGCCAACAGCCGGCGCGGCGACGGCCCGGACAGCGCCGACATCACGGCCAGCAGCGCGATCAGCCCGAAGATCAATCCGGCGTCCCACTCGGACAGACCGCCGATGTACTGCACCGTCGCCCGTAGGAAGGCCGGAGGAGTGTTGCCGGCAGCGAAGAACAGCTTGATGGCGCCGGACAGCACCACCGCAGCCATCAGAGCACCGGCAACGGTCGTCAGCGCCACCGCGGATCGACGGGTGACGTCGACGTCCTGGGCGAGTTGGAGCATCAGCCAGGCCATCGCGCAGAAGACCGCGAAGATCAGCAGCCCACCGATCCAGGCCCCGGACAGGGCATTGATCCCGGAACTCGCGGTCGTACCGGGAATCGGCAGACAGACCCCGGCGGTCGCCCCGAGGCCGACGCCGAGCACCGGGCCGAACCAGCCCGCCGGCACGCCCCGCCGCCGGGCGGCGTCGGCCCGGTGTACCCACATCGGCAGCAGAAGTGCGGCGATCAGGCAACCGGCGAGGGGGTAGACCGGCACATCGCCGGCGCCTCGCCAGCCCGTCGAGTTGTGCACCATCTGGTTGACCGGTTGCACCAGCAGCAGCACCAGCAGCACGGTCACCAGGGATGGCAGGAAGCCTCCCTCGTCCACCCGCCGGCCGGTGCCGAGCAGGAGGATCCGCTGTGCCGGCGTCGGATGGCAGCCGAATACGCGGTTCACGATCCGGGGCGTGGCGTGCGGCGTCGCCGTGGCGCGCCGACCGGCGAGCACCTCGGCCAACCGCTCCGGACGATCGAGCCGGGCGGCGGCGAGCCGGTCCGCGGCGTGCTCACGGATCCGCAGCAGATGAGCCCGGAACACGAGCAGCAGCACCGCCAACCCGCCGGGGACGAGCAGCTTGAGTACCGGGCTGAACAGGCTGGAGTCCGCCGATCCGGCGTACGGCGCGACCGCTGCCACCATTACCAGCACACTGATCCACCCCGACCACCACGCAGCGGACGCCCGGGCAACGTCCCGGGACCGGACGTGGGCGAGTTCGTGGTGCACCACCGGGTCGAACCGGGCCATGCCGCCGACGACCAGACCGACCGGCACCACCACCAGTGGCCGGCGCAGCGGCACCCCGGTGGTGAACGCCTCGGTGTACCGGGAACCTGGGCGGCTGATCCACAGGTCGGGGGGTCGGCGGGTCGGGCCGTGCTCGGCACAGAGTTGGGCGAAACGCCGTCGGGCCGCTTCGAGGGTCGCCTCGGAGGCCGGCCCCTCCCGGCGGAGCCGCCAGCGCACCCACAGTCCATCGAGCACGATCGCCAGGGCGGTGACGGCCAGCGTGCCGGCGGCGCCGGCCAACATGGTCACCGTCCACGGCAGGGCCGCCGGCTTGATGCATTCGGCGAGAGATGCCGGAAACGCGGCCTCCAGGGATTCCGGGCTCCGGCCCGATTCCACCCCGAACCAGCCCGCGTTGAACATGCAGGTGTCGATCCGGTCCATGTCCACCAGGTCGTAGGTCATCGCCGCGACCCAGCCGGCGCGCTCAGGCCCAGACCGGCGAGCAGGGCGAAGAGCAGGATGTACATCCGGCCCAGACCGCTCGCGTCGAGCGACCGGCCCGGACAACCGACGGTGGGCGCGGCCAGCGGGGTCGAACCGGTCATGATGGATCCTGCGGGCGGCGGACGGCGTCCCGGACGGTGTCGGCCAGCACCTCGGCCTGAGTCTCGGTGAGCCCGAACGCGATCCCGTGTCGGCGGCACGCGGCCCAGAGCAGCCCGACGTCGCAGTCCCGCAGGACGATGTGCCGGTCGTCCGGCGGCCCTGCCGCTCGGCGACGCCACCAGCGGCGTTGCCGGAGGCGATCCGTGGCGAGCGTGCCGAGTACATCAGCCGTGGCGGTGCAGACCACGGCATAGACGAGTTCGCCGACGAGGCTGAAGTCGACGCCGAAGCCGACAGAGCCGCCGGCCGGCCGGTGCGGTCGTCCCTGGTACGCCAACCGCCCCTGCCGCCACGCGGCCGTGATGTCGTCGAACAGTTGTAGTTCGTCGGGAGCCAGCCGGGCCGTCGCTTCCCGGGCCGCGTGCTCGATTGCCAACGTCGCGACGCCGGCAGAAGATTCGTCCGATATTGTCACGCGTTTAATGATGGGCAATTCTCGTTGCCCTGGGAAAGGGGGCGAATCAATGGGAGTGGTCGGATTACCGTCAATTGATACGCAAATTAAATTCGCATGGACCCGCTTATCTGCGACGCTTTCGTATCGCCGTAGCGTGCCGAGCGGATTCGTCCCGCGCCCGTCCGTACGCCGATCTCCCGGTACCGACAGGGCCGGCGCCGGGAGATCGGCAGGAGTACGTCAGCCGTTCCGGAGCACCTTCAGGTTGACCGCGTCGGCCATCACCTTCGTACCGGCGTCGTTGACGTGCATGCCGTCCGCCGCCTTGTACGCCGGTGCCAGCGCGTCGGCGTCACCGGGGTCGGCCAGGATCCGGTCGAAGTCGACGACGGCGTCGTACTCGCCACTGGTCCGGATCCAGTGGTTGAGGGCGTCGCGGATCGCTTCCTTCTCCGCGTCGTAGTAGTACGGCACGTCCTTCACCGGAATCAGCGTCGCACCGATGACCTTGACTCCTCGGGCGTGGGCGGCGCGGATCAGGGCCCGGTGCCCGTTGATGAGTGGCTTCGCGTCGGTCAGCTTCGGCGGGGCGGCGCAGGGCAGCGGCATGCCGGCGACGGCGATGTCGTTCAGTCCGAGGTGCACGATCGCGGTCCGCACGCCGGGCTGGTCGAGCACGTCCGCGCGGAACCGGGTCAGCCCCGAGTCACCGGCGAAGCAGGGGTAGTCGGTGAGCAGCAGGCCACCGTTGAGTCCGGTGTTGACCACTGCGAGCGGGCTGCCGGCCCGGGTGAGTCGTTCGGCCAACTCGTCGGAGTAGCGGTTGTCGGCGTCGGGGGTGGAGCCGTACCCGTCGATGATCGAGTCGCCGTACGTCACCACCGTGCCGCCGCCCCGGACCGGGCCGCCGCTGACGTCCACCCCGGCGAGGTAGTACCAGGACTGGCTGGGCCCGCTCGTGAAGGCGGCCCCGCTCGGCTGGAACCGGAGGTCGCCGTCGGCCCGGTAGACGGTTGCCAACGCCCCCTCGTGGAACGTGGCCGGGCCGGTGGACCCGGCGAAGTACAGGGTGACGGTCAGCCGCTCCAGCGGCCGGATGGCCAGCGTCAACGGGTCGGACGCGAGGTCGCGACCGGGTGCGATCGTGGTGGCCCGGGAGCCGCCGAAGGTCAGCGGTCGCAGGGTCCCCGGCCGGACGTCGGCGCCGTTCCCGGTCCGGCCGATCGTCGCCCCGGTGAGCCGGAGCGGCTGGCTGCCGTACCGGTTGGTGAGGCGGATCCGGGCCCGGGTTCCGGCGGTGCTGATCCGGACGACCTGCCGGAGGGTCTGGTCGGTGAAGCCGTCGAGCGACCAGTTGGGCGCCTCGTAGCCCGGCCATGGCTGCTGGACGGCGGTGGCCCAGCCGCCCGACCAGCCGAGCGTGCCGGCGGGATGCCGCGCGGGCTGGCCAGCGACGGCCGGCCCGGCCGGGACGCTGGCCGCGGCCACCGCGACCACTGCGGCGACGGAGACGAGGGTACGAAGACGGGGCGATCCCATCGGGGTGTCCTTCCGAGCGGGGGTGTGAACCGGTTCCGGAGCGCCGACGACCGCCGGGAGCGGGGGAACGTCCTCCCGGCGGTCGTCGGATAGCGGGTGCGAGCGTGCGAGGGTGCGAACGGGCTCAGGCGGTGGCGGATGCGTCCACGGAGGCGTTGTCGGTGGGCTCGGGGAGCCAGATCGGCCGCCAGTCGGCCAGCTCGTGGTAGCGGCGCAGCTCGGCGAGCCCGCTGAGCCACCCGGCCCACGCCCCGTACGGCGGGTTCCCGGTGTCGAAGCCGCTCTGTACGAAGGACAGCTTGGTCTTGCCCGCGCTCTCCTCCAGCTCCCAGGTCACGACCCCGACGGGTCCCCAGTCGACCGTCATCGCCCGGCCGGGAGTCAGGTCGAGCACCTTGGCGGGGTTGGGGTTGTTGTCGAAGCCACCCATCGCCCACCGCCCGCCGACGACGGGCTCGATGCCGACCGGGTAGCCGAACCACTCGCTGGCCTTGGCCGAGTCGGTCAACGAGTCGTAGATGGCGTCGGCCGGGGCGTCGATCAGCAGCTCCTCGCGGAAGGTCGAGGAGGTGAAGTCGGTCCTGGGGGTGATCGGCCGGCCCTCGACGTGGTCGACCAGGTTGGCGATCGCCAGCGACCAGTACGTCTGCAGCACACCCCGGATGGTGGTGCCACTCATCGCGTCCTCGAAGCTCCAGTGGCTCTGCGACAGCGACACGATGGTGGAGTCCGGGCTCTCCTCGGTGAGCTGGATCTCGGTGGTGGTCTCCTCGCCGTCCAGCAGCCAGGTGAACCGGAGCGTGTTGTCGCCGACGTGCACCGGTCGCTGGTGCGGGGCGTCGCCCTCCGGGATGTAGCGCCCCCAGAACTCGTACCGGTGCGGCAGCTCGACCTCGGCGTGTTCGGCCAGCCAGACGCGCAGCTCGGCGGCGTCGGTGAGGGCGTGCCAGACGTTCTTGGTCGGTGCGGCGGCGCGGGCGCGGACGGTCAGTGCTGCGGTCATTTCGAACTCCCATGTGGATAACAGGCCACGGCGAGCTTGAAGGCGTCGCCTTCGGAGCCGCCGTAGCGGGTGAACAGGTCTTGCAGTGCGGTCTGCAGGTCGGTCAGGAACTGCTGGCGTTGCTCCGCCGGCACCCGGATCTCGCCGGAGACCCCGATGGACGGCAGTTCCGGGGCGGTCCGGTCGAGCCCGGCGATGTCGGCCTGGACCTCCTCCATCAGGTTCAGCAGGTAGCCGAGGCTCATCTCGTCCTGTGTCTTGCGCAGGCCGAGCCGGCCGACCAGCCGGGGTGAGAGCCAGTACGACCTGGCGCTCGCCTGGTAGATGCCCTCGTGGATGCCGCGGACCTTGCGTTCGGACACCTGGTCGACGAGGCCGGCCTCGACCAGGCGCTTGACGTGGTAGTAGACCCGTTGCGGGGTCTGGCCGAGTTGGGTCGCCACCTCGGTGCAGGTGTGCGGCTCGGCGAGTTGCCGCAGCACCTCGATCCGCTGCGGCTTGAGCAGGGTCTCCGCCTGCTCGATCTGCTCCAGGTACATCACGTCTCTCATGGCAAAAACAATCCTGTACGTAAAACTAAATTTTGTCAATCGCCCACACGAAGATCGAGGCGGAGCAGAGCGGAGAAAGCGGCGAGCGGGAAGAACGGCGAGCAGAGAGAGCGGCGGTCAGCCCTCGGGGCGGTGCAGCAGGCCGACCGCGACCGTGTGCACGGCGGCCAGGTCGGCCGGGTCGGCCAGCGGCGCGCGCCCGCCGGTGACGGCGTACCACTCGTCGGCGTCCTTGTACTGGACCCGGAGGACGACCTGCCCCGCCCGTAGTTCGGTACGCAGGGTCAACTCCCCGGTGACCACTCCGACCTCGTCGGTCATCACCCCGCCCGGTCCGGCGGTGATGTCGGTGGTCCGGGCGTCAGCCTCGTCGGCTGTGGCGGCGGCATCTGCGGTGTCGGCCATCAACAGCTCCCCAGCATGTCGTCGAGCGCGGCCTTCTCGGCGGTGGTCACGGAGAGCCGCCAGTGGTGCTTGACCGCGATCCAGTCCTCGGCGTACCCACACCAGTCGTCCCGGTTCGACGGCTTCCACTGGGACGGGTCCTGGTCGCCCTTGGCCCGGTTCGAGGAGGCCGAGACGGCGACCAGTTGCGGCCGGTCCAGGTCGTTGGCGAAGTCGCCGCGCTTGTCGTCGTTCCAGTCGTCCGCACCCGAACGCCAGGCGTTGGCCAGCGGCACCATGTGGTCGATGTCCACGTCCGAGGGGTCGGCGAGGGTCCGCTTGTCGTACCGGCTCGACCAGCGCCCACCGACGACGTTGCAGCCGGAGAGCTTGATGCCGGTGCCGTCGCGTTGGAGCACGGTGTCCCGGACGTCGCAGTTCTTGCCCGCGTTGCGCCAGTGCGGGAAGCGTTCCCGGCTGTAGCCCCGCATCGAGGCGGCGGCCGCGACGGTGAGCTGGTCGAGTTGGGCGGCCGTGTCGGCCGTGTCGGTCGTGCCGGGCGGCGGCGTCTCCACGGAGGTGCAGCCGGCCACACCGCCGAGGGCGAGCACGCCGACCAGCACGGCCGTGGTTCGCAGCCGCGCTCGTGATCTGGTACGGATGAACGGCACGTTTCCAGCTTGCGGGGTGTCGACCGGCGGACACGAGATCCAGAACCGGTTCTGGCGTTTCGCGGCATCTTACGCCACAGGCAGGGCAGATTGACACCGTGAGCGATTCCGCAGCACCGCTACGCATGGGCACCGTGGCCGGCCGGGGCACCCTGCTCGCCGCCGTCGTCGCCTCCGGCATGGTCTTCCTCGACGCGACGGTGGTCAACGTGGCGTTGCCCCACCTGGGCTCGGAGCTGCACGCGAGCACCGCCGGCCTACAGTGGACACTCAACGGCTACCTGCTGACCCTGGCCGCCTTTGTGCTGCTCGGCGGGGCGCTGGGCGACCGGCTGGGGCGCCGCCGGATCTTCGTCTTCGGCGTACTGGCGTTCTGCGCCGCCTCCGTGCTCTGCGGGGCCGCACAGAGCATCGAGTGGCTCATCGCCGCACGCTTCCTCCAGGGGCTCGGCGGCGCGCTGCTGACGCCGGGCTCGCTGGCCCTGCTCCAGTCGAGCTTCCATCCGGACGAGCGGGGCCGGGTGATCGGCGCCTGGTCCGGGCTGGCCGGCGTGTCGACCGCGCTCGGCCCGTTCCTCGGCGGCTGGCTCATCGACGCGCTCTCCTGGCGGTTCATCTTCTTCCTCAACCTGCCGCTCGCGGTGGTCGTACTGATCGCCGCGTACCGCTGGACGCCGGAGAGCCGGGCCGAGGGGGCGGCGAGCCGCCGGTTCGACGTGGCCGGCTCGCTGCTCGGCGCGCTGGGCCTGGCCGGCATCACGTACGCCCTGGTCGAGGCCCAGCAGCTCGGACCCGGTTCCGTCCAGGTGGTGGTCGCGGCGGTGCTCGGGGTGGTCGCCTCGGTCGGGTTCGTGCTGCTCGAACGGGGCCGGGGTGAGCGGGCCATGCTGCCGCCGACACTCTTCGGCAGCCGGCTGTTCAGCGTGCTCAACCTCTACACCGTGCTGATCTACGCCGCGCTGAGCGGCCTCACCTTCTTCTTCTCCGTCTACCTCCAGAACGTCGTCGGCTACTCCGCCCTGATGACGGGCCTGGCCACCCTGCCACTGACGATCTGGCTGCTGATCGGCTCGGCCAGGTCCGGCGCGCTGGCCGCCCGGATCGGACCCCGCCCGCAACTCTCGATCGGGCCACTGATCGCCGCCGCCGGGCTGCTCCTGCTGCACGGCATCAGCCGTGGCGACTCGTACTGGACCGACATTCTGCCCGGAATCGCCCTCTTCGGGCTCGGCATGACCCTGGTGGTGGCGCCGCTGACCGCCTCAGTGCTGGCCGCCGCCCCCGACCGGCTCGCCGGAGCGGCCAGTGGGCTCAACAACGCGGCGTCCCGGGTCGGCGGACTGCTCGCCGTCTCCGCACTGCCGCTGGTGGTCGGGCTCTCCGGCGGTGGGTACGAGCGTTCCGGGCAGCTCACCCCGGCGTACCGGGCCGCGGTGCTGTGGTCCGCCGGACTGATGGTGCTCGGCGCGATCCTCGCGATGGTGCTGGTGCACCGGCCGGGACGCGAGCCCCGCAAGTCCCGGCCGTGTCCGGCCCTGCCGCCGCCGCCCACCCACCTGCACGAGCCGGACCAGGATGCGGACCGGAGCCGGGTGGAGCAGCACCGCTCGTAGCGGCGCGAAGCTGTACGTGACCATGGGTCGGGACGGTCACGTCGACGGCGGCGTACCGTTCGCGCGGGCCGGCCGGGGTGGCCGGTCCGACCCGCGCGGCCGGGCTCAGCGCAGGGCGCGGTTGACGGCGCTGGTCACCGCTCGGACCGAGGCGGTGACGATGTTGGCGTCGAGGCCGACACCCCAGACCGTCTGACCGTCGACCTCGCACTCCACGTACGCGGCGGCCTGGGCGTCGCCGCCCGAGGACATCGCGTGCTCGTGGTAGTCGAGTACCCGTACCTGGATGTCCAGTGCCTGGAGCGCGTTGACGTACGCGTCGATCGGGCCGTTTCCGGTCGCGGAGAGGGACCGCCGGCCGGCGCCGAACTGCGTCTCGGCCTCGATCTCGACCTTGCCCTCGACGGTGCCGATGGCGTAGTCGTCCACCCGCACGGCCGGCTGCCGCTGCTGGTCGACCAGGTACTCCTCGGCGAAGAGCTGCCACATCCGGGCCGGCTCCACCTCGCCGCCACCGTCGTCGGTGACCCGCTGTACGACGCCGGAGAACTCGATCTGCAACCGTCGGGGCAGGTCGAGGTGGTGCTCGGTCTTCATGACGTACGCGACCCCGCCCTTGCCGGACTGCGAGTTGACCCGGATAACGGCCTCGTAGGTGCGGCCCAGGTCCTTCGGGTCGATCGGCAGGTACGGCACCGCCCACGGGTACCGGTCGATCGGTACGTCGGCGGTGCGGGCGTCGGCCTCCAGGGCGTCGAAGCCCTTGTTGATGGCGTCCTGGTGCGAGCCGGAGAACGCGGTGTAGACCAGATCACCCGCGTACGGGTGCCGCTCGTGCACCGGAAGCTGGTTGCAGTACTCGACGGCGCGCTTGATCTCGTCGATGTTCGAGAAGTCGATCTCCGGGTCGACGCCCTGGGAGAACAGGTTGAGCCCCAGCGTGACCAGGTCGACGTTGCCGGTGCGCTCGCCGTTGCCGAACAGGCAGCCCTCGACCCGGTCGGCGCCGGCCAGCAGGCCCAGTTCGGCGGCGGCGACTCCGGTGCCGCGGTCGTTGTGCGGGTGCAGCGACAGGATCACGCTGTCGCGGCGGGGCAGGTGCCGGTGCATCCACTCGATCGAGTCGGCGTAGACGTTGGGGGTGGCCATCTCGACGGTCGCCGGCAGGTTGATGATCAGCGGCCGGTCCGGCGTGGGGTCGATCACCTCGATCACCGCCGCGCAGACCTCCAGCGCGTAGTCGAGTTCCGTTCCGGTGTACGACTCCGGCGAGTACTCGTAGAAGACCTCGGTGTCCGGGGCGTGGATCTCGGCGTACTTCTGGCAGAGCCGGGCGCCCTGGGTGGCGATGTCGGTGATCCCGGCCTTGTCCAGGCCGAACACCACCCGGCGTTGCAGCGTGGAGGTCGAGTTGTAGAAGTGCACGATCGCCCGCTTCGCGCCCCGGATCGACTCGAAGGTCCGGTCGATCAGGTGCTCCCGACACTGGGTCAGCACCTGGATGGTCACGTCGTCCGGGATCAGGTCCTGCTCGATCAGCTGCCGTACGAAGTCGAAGTCGGTCTGGCTGGCGGACGGGAAGCCGACCTCGATCTCCTTGTAGCCCATCTGCACCAGCAGGTGGAACATCCGTCGCTTGCGTTCCGGCGACATCGGGTCGATCAGGGCCTGGTTGCCGTCGCGTAGGTCCACGGCGCACCAGCGCGGCGCGGCGTCGATGCGCCGGGTCGGCCACTGCCGGTCGGGCAGGTCGATCGCGAACTGCTGGTGGTACGGCTGGTAGCGCTGGAACGGCATGCGGCTGGGTCGCTGCCGGGCTATCGGATCAGCGTCAGTGGTGCCGGCTTGTTGGGCCATGGCGAGGAACTCCCGTGGTCATGTGGCAATGGGCGCCGAGGTGTTCGGGCTTCGAGACGAGCGGGCCGCGACGGGGATCGGCCGAGATGCAGGACGGCGCGCTTCAACTCCGCGACGAGGTGCCGGCCTGGGGGGCCTCGTCGCGGCAGCGAAGGAGCAGGGCCTGCCACATGACAACCGCGACCATATGTGACTGATGCGCGAACCGAAAGCGTAGTCCGCAATCTGGGAACCGCCCAGGTCAGCGCAGCATCAACTCGGTCAGCGGCCGGCGCTGACGCAGGCCGACCTCCCGGGCCCGCAGGTCCTCGGGGAGGGAGTACGGGTCACCGAGCCGCCCGACGGCGACCACGACGTGCGGCCGTACCGCCGGGGCCAGTTCCAGGTCGGTACGGAGCCCGGCCGCGTCGAACCCGGAGATCTGCCGTACGTAGAGCCGGAGCGTGGTGGCCTGGACCGTGAGGTGTGCCACGGCCTGGCCCAGGTCGTACGCGGCGTGGGTCAGCGGGCAGCCGGTCGGGCCGGTGGTGGCGTGCGCGCCGAGCAGCAGCGCCGAGGCGCGCCCGGCCCACCGCTGGTTGCCCGGGGTGAGGTTGACCAGGATCCGCTTGTACGCCTCGTCGTCGCGCCGGCCCACCAGGAAGCGCCAGGGCTGGGTGTTGTCGGCGGAGGGAGCCCACCGGGCCGCCTCGAGCAGCGACGCGACCTCGGCGTCGGTGAGGTCGGCGACCGGGTCGAACGCGTGCGGACTCCACCGGGTCGCGAGCAGCGGGGAGAGCTGGGCCATGCCGCTGAGTGTGCCGTATCGGACGCTCTGTCCCTTAACCGGGGTCACCAGAAGTGACCGGGCGCACCCGTAACGTGAGAGGGCCTCACTCGTTCGGGCTGGCCGGATCGTCCGGAGTGCCGCCGTCCGGCCCGCCGTCGCCCTCCGGGCCGCCCTCGCCGTCCGAACCGGTCTGCTCGCCGGGCGGGGGCGCGGCGATCCGCAGCGGCTCCCGGTCGACCAGCGGGCCGGACAGCGCGACCGTGGCGGGCGCGGCGGTCGGCGTACCGGTCAGGGTGAGGGTGCCGGCCGGCAACCGGGCGGCGGTCAGGGTGCCGTCCGGGGCGTAGCAGTAGATGCCGGAGTCCAGCGGCGGACTGACCGACGCCGAGGTCGACTCCACCGCGAAGCAGGCACCCTGAGCGCCGGGAAGCGCCGAGGTGGAGATCGAGAGCGGGGCCTGGCGGTCGGTGAGCACCTCGGGCCAGTCCGTGAACGGATGCTGCATCCGGGGGTCGATACCGGCGTCCAGTGGCTCTCCGGGATCGGCCACCCGGACGCAGCCGGGGGACCCGGGCTGCCCGGCCGACGACAGCGCGCACTGGAAGGTCCCGGCACTGGTCTGCGCCATCGAGACATCGGCGGTGCCGCCGAGCGCACCGCCGGGGATGTCCACCCGCCACGACCCGTCCGTCGCCCGGGTCACCGAGATCGTCCGGTCCGGCTGTCCCTGCGCGGAGAGGGTGTACCCGGCCACCAGACGGCGGTCCTGGGCGGCGGCGGCGAGCGCCGCGAGTTGGTCCCGGGCCTCGGCCGGCCGGCTCGCCGCCGGCTCGGTCGGGGTCGCCGCGGGTGCGGGTGTCCCGCCACCGCAGGCGGTCAACAGCAGCGCTCCGACCAGCAGAAGTACCCCGAGCACGGGACGGACGGCGGCCTGGTGCGGCGCCGCCCGGTACGGGCGGACGGGGGGCCGGTCCCGGTCGGCGGTGGGGTGGGTGGCGACACCGGGGTACACCCCGCCATTCTGGGGCCAGACCGCCGAAACGAGTGGTCAGCCCAGCTACCGTCGCGTGTCGTCGCAAGGTCGGATGGTGGGAACGGCTGGTCGGTCCGCGCCGGTCGGCCGGTACGCTGAGGGAGTCTCACACGGCGCCGCCGGCCTCGACCCGGCGGCGTTGGCACGCTCAGGGCCGGTGCGCCTCGCCCGGCCCAGGGGAAGGAGTCAACCGTCGTGGCACTCGTGGTGCAGAAGTACGGCGGATCCTCCGTCGCCGACGCTGAGCGGATCAAGCGGGTGGCCGAACGGATCGTCGGTGCCCGCAAGGCCGGCGACGACGTGGTGGTCGTGGTCAGCGCGATGGGCGACACCACCGACGAGCTGCTGGACCTGGCCAACCAGGTCAGCCCGCTGCCGCCCGGCCGCGAACTCGACATGCTGCTCACCGCCGGTGAGCGCATCTCGATGGCGCTGGTCGCGATGGCGATCCACAACCTCGGGTACGAGGCACGCTCGTACACCGGATCGCAGGCCGGCGTGTTGACCACCTCGGTACACGGCCGGGCCCGGATCATCGACGTCACACCCGGCCGGCTGCGGGCGGCGCTCAACGAGGGTGCGGTGGCGATCGTCGCCGGCTTCCAGGGCGTCTCCCAGGACACCAAGGACATCACCACGCTGGGCCGGGGCGGTTCGGACACCACCGCCGTGGCGCTGGCGGCGGCGCTCGGGGCGGACGTCTGCGAGATCTACACGGACGTGGACGGCGTCTTCACCGCCGACCCGCGGATCGTTCCGAACGCCCGGCACATCAAGACCATCACCTATGAGGAGATGCTCGAACTTGCCGCGTGCGGAGCGAAGGTACTGCACCTGCGGAGCGTGGAGTATGCCCGTCGGGCGGGGTTGCCGATCCGCGTACGTTCGTCATACTCGACCAACACCGGAACCATGGTGACCGGATCGACGGAGGACCAACCCGTGGAGCAAGCACTTATCACCGGGGTCGCCCACGACCGGAGCGAGGCGAAGATCACTGCCGTCGGCGTTCCGGACGAGCCCGGAGCGGCCGCGCGGATCTTCGAAACGGTCGCCGGAGCCGAGATCAACCTGGACATGATCGTCCAGAACGTCTCCACCGAGGGCACCGGGCGGACCGACATCTCCTTCACCCTGCCGAAGGCCGACGGACCGACCGCGATGGCCGCGCTGAGCAAGGTCCAGGAGCAGGTCAAATTCAAGGGTCTGCTCTACGACGACCATGTCGGCAAGGTCTCGTTGATCGGTGCGGGCATGCGTTCGCATCCGGGCGTGGCGGCCGGCTTCTTCGCCGCGCTGGGCGAGGCCGGAGTCAACATCGAGATGATCTCCACGTCCGAGATCCGGGTCTCCGTGGTCTGCCGCGACACCGACCTCGACGCCGCGGTCCGGGCCGTGCACGAGGCCTTCGACCTCGGCGGTAGCGAGGAAGCGGTGGTCTACGCCGGGACCGGGAGGTAGCCCGCGATGGCGACACTCCCCACACTGGCGGTGGTCGGCGCGACCGGTGCCGTCGGCACGGTCATGTGCGACCTGCTCTCCTCGCGGAAGAACGTGTGGGGTGAGATCCGGCTGATCGCGTCGCCGCGCTCGGCCGGGCAGACGCGGATGTGCCGGGGCGAGGAGCTGACCGTCCAGGCGCTCCGCGCGGAGGCGTTCGACGGCGTGGACGTGGCGATGTTCGACGTGCCGGACGAGGTCTCCGCGCAGTGGGCGCCGATCGCGGTGTCCCGGGGTGCGGTGGCGGTGGACAACTCCGCCGCGTTCCGTACCGACAGGGACGTGCCGCTGGTGGTGCCGGAGATCAACCCGGAGCAGGTGCGCAACCGCCCCAAGGGCATCATCGCGAACGCCAACTGCACCACGCTCACCATGATCATCGCGGTCGCCCCGCTGCACCGCGAGTACGGGCTGCGCGAACTGGTGCTCGCGTCGTACCAGGCGGTGTCCGGGGCCGGACAGGTCGGCGTGGACACCCTGCACGACCAACTCTCCAAGATCGCCGGCGATCGGGTACTCGGCTCCCGCCCCGGCAACGTGCGGCAGGCGGTCGGCGACGATCTCGGCCCGTTCCCCGCCCCGATGGCGCTCAACGTGGTGCCCTGGGCCGGCTCGCTCCGGGACGGCGGATGGTCGTCCGAGGAGCTGAAACTGCGCAACGAGTCGCGCAAGATCCTCGGTCTGCCCGACCTGAAGGTCTCCGCCACCTGCGTACGGGTGTCGGTGGTGACCGGCCATTCGGTGGCCGTACACGCGGTCTTCGGAACCGAGGTCGACGCCGAGGGGGCGCGCGAGGCGCTGCGCAACGCGCCGGGGGTGATCCTGGTCGACGATCCGGCGGCCGGCGAGTTCCCGATGCCGATCGACGCGGTCGGCACCGACCCGTCCTGGGTGGGCCGGATCCGCCGGTCGATCGACGACCCCCGCGCGCTGGACCTCTTCGTCACCGGCGACAACCTGCGCAAGGGTGCGGCCCTCAATACCGCCCAGATCGCCGAACTCCTGGCCGCCGAGTTCATCGCCGCCCGCTGACGCCCTGCCGATTGCCGGCCGCCAGGACGGCAGTCGGCCGCCCGGACGCCAACCGGGCGTCAGCCCATCGGTAGCGGGCGGCAGTCGGCGGGTAGCGGGCGGCAGCCGGCCGGTGGGGCGCCAACCGGCGTCAGCCGGCGGCGGCCAGTCCCACCCCGTCCCGGCCCTGCCGCTTCACCCCGTAGAGCGCCTCGTCGGCCCGGCGTAGCGTCAGGTCGGGCGACTCGCCGTCCCGCTGCACCGCCACCCCGACGCTGATCGTCCGACCGATCCGTCGGGCCGCCTCGGCCAGCCGCTCGGCGATCCCGACCGCCTCCTCCGGGCGGAGCACCTCGACCACCGCCACGAACTCGTCGCCACCGATCCGGTACAGCTCGTCGCCGTGCCGCAGCGCGCCCTGGAGGGCTCGGGCCAGGTCGACCAGGACCCGGTCGCCGGCCTGGTGGCCGTACGTGTCGTTGATCGTCTTGAAGTCGTCGACATCGACGGCGAGCAGGGCCGTACGCCCCGGGTTCGACTCGGCGATCCGCTCGCCGAAGGAGCCCTGGTGACGCAGCCCGGTCAGCGGATCGGAACTGGCCTGCTCCCGCAGCCGGGCCAGCCCGCGCAGCCGTTCGAGGCAGATCCACGACTGGGCGGCGAGGAGTTCGATCAGGTTGACCGTGGTCGGATCGGGACGCAGCGTACGGGTGTCGCCGACCAGCAGCACCCCGCAGAGTTCCGTCGGCCCGAACGGTACGGAGATCAGCGTCCGTACCCCGGCCGCGATCAGCAGGTCCTGGTCGGCGGTGGTCGGATGGTCCCCCTCGCCGAGCGTGTAGGACGCCCCGGACCGGTGGGCCCGGCTGCGCAGCCGCTCCAGCAGCGGCTGGCCGGCGCCGGCCAGGGCGGCGTGCACCCGTGCCTCGAGTTCGTCGGGTACGAGGCTCGGCGTGACCACGAAGGGACCGGCCGGCCCGTCGATTACGAAGACCGCCGAGCAGAGCCCCGAGATGTCCCGGGCTGCCTGGACGGCGGCGGTCATCAGGTCGGTCTCGGTCGCGGCAGCGGTCAGGGCCGAGGCGTGCCGCAGCAGCTTCTCGCTCCGGGTCTCGGCGGGTGGCCCACCCAGTTGTCCGATCCGGGTACCGAGCCGGGCGGCGATCTGCTCGACGGTGTCCCGCCAGGCGTCGAGGTCGACCCCGGTCGTCGTCCACTCGAGGTCCAGCACGCCGATCGGGCGTCCCGCCGCGTCGAGAATCGGGGCACAGATCTGCGCCTGGACGTCCGGGCGCAACGGTACGTAGTCGGGATCGTCGGTGATCTCCGAAACCGTCTCCGCCTTGCCCGAGGCGTAGACCCGGCCGACCACACCGATGCCGGCGGGTGCCGAGGCGAAGACCTGCCAGGAGCCGGTCGCGGCGACACAGCGGAGCCGGTCGTGCACCCACAGAAGTACGGCGATCCGCCCCGGGGTGTGCCGGCCCAACGCGGCCACCATCGCCTGGCACGCCTGCACGGCGGTGGACGCCGAGGGCAGCCTGGTGGTCACGTCGCGTACGACGCGTAAGTGATCGAGGGACACCGGGTCCGATCCGCAGGTAGGGGCCGAGGGGGTACGTCGTGCGTCGGAGGGGCAGGGGGCCGGCCATCCGGCGGCGGCCGGACGACGCCCGACCAAGATTACTCAGGGTGCTGAGAAACCGCTGAGCCCTGCAAGCAGGTGCAAGGAAGGTGCAAGGAAGGGCCCCTTCTTATCGCTTTTTGTAGAAGAAGGGGCCCTTCCTAACCGTTTCGGCGGGGGAGCTACCTGATGAGGGCCAACGCCGGCTTGATCAGGTTGGCGGGGGCGGTTTGCGGCGTACCAGCGTCGAACGGCGGCTCCGGGGCGTACTCCATGGCGAGCTGTACGGTCTGCGCCGTGCTCACGTCGGTCGACTCGGCCAGCAGGGTCAGGGCCATGTCGATGCCGGCCGAGACGCCGGCCGCCGTGACGATCCGCCCATCGGTGACCACCCGCTCGTGCACCGGCTCGGCGCCGAAGTCCGCGAGCCGATCCACCCAGCCCCAGTGGCTGGTCGCCCGCCGGCCGGTCAGCAGCCCGGCGGCGGCCAGCAGGAACGAGCCCGCGCAGACCGAGGTCGTCCACCGGGTGTGCTGGTGCGCGGCGGCGATCCAGCCGACCAGCGCCTGGTCGGAGATCGCAGCGGCCGTGCCCGGCCCGCCGGGCACGACGATCATGTCCGGGCGGGGCAGCTCGGCGTAGGAGGCGGTCGCGGTCATCGCGAGGCTGCCTTGGTCGTCGACGACCGGACCGGGCTCGGCGGCGACGAGGGTGACGGTGAACCCGGGGGCGAAGGCCAGCACCGTGTACGGCCCGACGACGTCGAGCGCGGTGTACCGGGGGTAGAGCGGGATGGCGACATGCATGGTCGACTCTCCTGTTCGAGACGTGTGGACGAGGTGGGCGTGCTGACGGCGTCCGTGCTGACGGCGGGCGTCCGTGCTGACGGCGGGTGGGATCGACTCCGGCCTGGCCTGGCCTGGCCCGGCCCGGCCTGGCCTGGCCCGGCTCGGCTCGGGGCGGCGCGGGGCGGGGCGGAGGGGCTGGGGGCGTACCTGGTGGTGGTGGAGGTCGGGTGCGGGTGGGCCGTCAGGTCCGCTGTGAGCTGAACCGGCGGCGGTAGTCGCCGGGTGCGACCCGCCAGTGCCGGCGGAAGACCCGGTAGAGGGTTTCCGCCGCCCCGAGTCCGGATTCCCGGGCCACCCGGTCCAGCGGATGTCCGGTCTCCTCCAGCAGCCGTCGGGCGGTGTCGGCACGACTGCGTTCGACGTACCGGCCCGGTGGCAGGCCGGTCTGCTTGGTGAAGACCCGGGAGAAGTGCCGGTCGCTCATCCCGGCCCGTCGGGCGAGGGCGGGCACGCTCAGATCACCGGCCGGATTGGCGTCGATGAAGGACTGGAGTTCCCGCAACGGCTCGCTGCGCGGCGTCGTACTACGCATCGGTGTACTGAACTGGCTCTGGCCGCCGGGTCGGTGCAGGTAGACGACGAGCCCGCGAGCGATCTCCCGGGCCACGTCGTGGCCGTGGTCCTCGGCCACCAGCGCGAGTGTGAGGTCGATTCCGGCGGTCACCCCGGCCGAGGTCCAGACGTTTCCGTCCCGTACGTAGATCGGATCGGCGTCCACGTCGACGTCCGGGTACCGGGTGCCCAGTTCCGGCGCCGCCAGCCAGTGCGTGGTGGCGCGTCTGCCGTCCAGCAGGCCGGCCTCGGCGAGCAGGAAGGCGCCGTTGCACACCGAGGCGATCCGGCGGGCGGTACCGGCCAGCCGGCTGATCTCCCCGATCAGGTGCCGGTCGCCCAGGCGTTTCGGCACCGACAGCCCGCCGACCACGACCAGGGTGTCGATCGGTCCGCTGATCTCGTGCAGCGCCAGTTCCGCCACGGTCGCGATCCCCTTGCCGGCGGGTACGGCACCCGCGCGGACCGCCGCCACGTCAAGTCGATAGCCGCGCTCGCTTCCGACGATCAGGCTCGCGGTCGCGAAGACGTCGGCCGGGCCGGCCAGATCGAGAAGCTGGAAGCCGTCGAAGATCACCACCACGACACGTCGTTGCATGCCGTTCATGCTGGTCGAAGCGGAGGTGTGGCGTCAACGACACAGGTATTGCAGATCATGCCAACGCGGCCGTACGGCCGGCGGTCGTGTCTGCCACGGCGGCACCGGTTGGTTGGACGGGTCAGCGGCGGGCTTCCCAACACGCCGGGACGAACCAGGACCAGCGGTGGACCCGGGACTAGGATCGGCCAGAGTCTTTGTGATCATGGTGACGGAGAGTCGAAGAGTCGAGAGCCGGAAGACGGGAGAGCCGAAATGACGAGGCTGCCCGACGAGGTGGTGTCCGCAGTCGGTCGGATCACGATCGCGGCCGGTGACCTGGAACTCATCCTGGCCTGGATCGGGGCGGACCAGGCGGGCGGCAACGCGTTCGAGGTGCTGGCCCGACCCGGCGAGCCGGTGCGGGCGGCCCGGGGTTCGGTCGAGTTCGCGGCCCTGGAGTACCGGCAGGCGTACCTTCCGGTGGTCGAGATCGCCGCCAAGCTCCTCGCCAAGCGGCACGCCGTCGTCTCCGCGATGTGGGTCAGCGAGGCTCCCGACGGGTTGGCGCAGCGCTGGGACCTGCTCGACGACAAGACCCACGTACGTCAACTGGTCGATCCGCGCGCGCTGGACGAGCTGGCCCGGCAACTGCTGGAGGCCCGGAACCGTCTGGTGGAGATCGTCACGGCCCAGCTCAACAACGAACCGGTGCCGACTCCCTGAGGGACAGCACGCCCAGTTGCCAGCGGGTTCGGGTCACCGGCGTGGGCAGACGTCCTTGGCGTTCCGTTCGAACTTCGACCTCGTCATGATCTCCTGTTTGCGGTTGCCGACCGGTGCTAAAACGTGTTCGGCGTCCAGTTTCTCGAAGACGTCGGTGGTGAACTTCAGCGTGATCGAATCGCGGAATCCGTAGGCTGCGATCGCGTACCAGACGTCCGGCTGGAGCTGGTGCAGATTCGAGTGGTCGAGTTTCCAGCCGGCGGGCGGCGGGCCGAGCAGCTCGATCTCGCTGACCGGTTGGGGATCGGTGCTGCTGATCGACCAACTCGGCGAATCGGCGTCCGCCGTCGCGCTGCCGGGCGCGCTCGGGCCGCCAGACGGTGCCGAAGGCGATGTCGGCGGGTTCGGATCTGCGGTCGGCGGGTTCGTGGTGCCGGTCGACGGGCTCAGGCCGGTGGGCGGCGTGGAGCGGTCTTCGCGTACGTGGATGGACGTCGTCGAGTGGCTCGACGCGCAGGCAACCGAGACGATCGTCGGCTTGCCGTCGAGGACGGCCAGCGCGGTCAACGGCTCCCTCGCCGGTGAACAGCCGACGAGGGCAGCCAGGGCCACCGGCAGCAGCAGTACGACGCGGAGGATGCGCATGCTTCCAGCGTGACCATCAATGATCACTGTTCGAGGTCGGTGTCACCACGATCCGGTGCCATCGGCGTCATCCGCCGCTTCGCGTCGACCAGGCCCGTCCGCGGCCGAGGCCGGCGGCCGGATCGCGGGGAAGGACTACTGGAAGCGTCGGGTCTCCCACGCTCCAATATGGAACGAGCGGCTTCCGTCGCTGTGCAGGACGGCGAGACCGGCCGGTTCCGGGCGGTACCGCTCGCCGCGCCGGAGGAACACCGGTGTCCGCAACACCAGCCAGGCGCAGCCCGGACCGGCGGACAACTCATCGATGAGCGTCAGCCGGTCGACGTCCTGCCACGGCCACATCAGCAGACCGTACTGGCCGCCCGGCGAAATCGGGTACCCCGACCGGAGGCATGGGTGCAGGATGCTCGGAAAGGCCGCGCTTGTCGTTCTGAACGCCACCTGTGCGCGTACCGGAAAAGGGGATCTGGGAATGAGTGACGTCCGGACCGAGGAGGTCGCGCCCGATGACTGGCCGGCGTGGCGCGACATCCGGCTGCGCTCGCTGTCGCAGGACCCGGCGGCGTTCGGGTCGACCCACGAACGCGAGGCCGTCTTCGACGAGGAGACCTGGCGCTCGCGGATCGACGGCACGAGCGGACCGGGCATCCTCGCGTACGCGGACGCCGTACCGGTCGGAATGGGTGCGGGCTGGCTCTACGAGCCGGGCCGGCTCATGGTGGTGGCGATGTGGACCGAGCCGGACTGGCGTGGGCGTGGGGTGGGTCGGCAGGTCCTCGACCACGTGGTCGGCTGGGCCGTCGAGCGGGCACTCGTGGTCGATCTCTGGGTCGCCGAGGCCAATCCCGGAGCACGGCGACTCTACGAGCGGTACGGCTTCCGGCCCGACGGTCAGACCGCGCCGATCCGCGAGGGCAGCGACCTGCTCATGAGCCGGCTCGTCATCGCCTCCTGAGCGCCCCACATCGCTCTGAGCCAGCAGCACAAATCTGCAACCTGCTGTATTTTTGGAATCGAGTCCAATTTTGATAGCCTGCCCGTCGTGGCAGAAGGGCTTCGGGAGCGGAAGAAGCGGCAGACGCGGCAGCGCCTCTCGGCGGTGGCCACCCGGCTGTTCGTGGAGCGCGGCTTCGCGCAGGTGACGATCGCGGAGGTCGCCGCAGCGGCGGACGTGTCAGTGAACACCGTCTACAACTACTTCGAGGCCAAGGAGGACCTCGTCCTACCGCCGGACGAGGCGTCTCCGGCGCGGATCGCCGACATCGTGCGGCGACGCACCCCCGGCCAGTCTGCCGCCGGGGCGCTGTTGAGCCAGCTTCGTGACGAGGTGCGTCGCCGAGATCGCAAACTTGGGTTGACCGAGGGCTTCGCTCCCGTCCTGGAGATGATGCGGGCCGCCCCCACGCTCAGCGCTCGGCTGGAAGAACTCGGACGCCAGATGACCGATCGGCTCACGGCCCTACTCGTCGAGGAAACCGGGGCAGGTCAGGATGATCCGCTGCCTCGCGCCATCGCCTGGCAACTCGGCTGCCTGCACTCGCTGGTCTTCGCCGAGATCGGCAGACGCACCACGGCGGGCGAGGGCCCCGAAGCCATCGCCGAGGCGGCCCTGGCCCTGCTCGACGTTGTCGAAAGCCTGCTCAGCGAGCAGGTTCTCAGCTATGCCGTACGGAAGGGCTGACATGTTTCGAGTGGTGATCTCGGGAAAATTCATTGGCTTGGACGACACCGGCAGAGCCGCCGTGTTGGCGGCGAACGGCGCTGGCTTCACCGAGGCTGGCAGGTTCACCCATGACGCGAGTGTTTCGGCATTCACCTTCCGCTGTCAGGTGCCGGTGGACCCGGATGATGGCGAACACGAGGCCACCCAGCGGGCGATCAGGGCGCTGGATGCGTACGGCCTTCCCTACCACCCGATCCGTATCGCGGCGACGGATATGCGTGAGATCAAGATTCGCCAGAAGGGCCGATGGAGGTAGCGGGTCCTTCGGCTTGACACTTCGCCGGAACCGGCCACTGATCAGTCGGGTCGGGTGCAGCTTCGGCCGGACGCTCCGAGAGCCACAAGTAGGAACCCGCACGACGATCACGCCGGTGGAGGTGAGCCACACGGCCGGGTGCGGTGGTTCCTTCAGGGCGTACGCGCCGAGCAGCACGAGCGCGAAGACCGAGGGAACGGCCAGCGCCGCATCCCGTACCGCAGCGCCAAGCCTCGTGGTCGACGTCCCGTTTCCTGGCCCACCGACTGCTCCGAGAGGAACGAAGAACTCCGCCGCTCCAGCGTGCGTTCCGCGCATCGTCACACAGCCTGCCCGTACGTGGTGATCGACCAGCGCGCCTCTGGACCTGCGACGAGTGGACGCCGAGCGCTCCCGGAGATGATTCAGGGCCAGCCCCTGGTGAGGAGACCGGCCCTGAACTGCACTTACTCTGGTCGGGGTGGCCGGATTCGACCTACCCACTTATCACGCGAAATTCCGGCGCGGCGCACTAGGAGTGCTTCGCGCCAAGCGCCCCGAGGTCTTAGCCAGTTAACGACTTCGCCGAGGTCCACACCAAACGGCGTCACCGACCTCGTCGGTGGCGCCGTTTGGTGCAGCCGGGGCGGCGAGTCAGCCGCCCACGGAGTGCGCGTCGCTGGTGACGGTGATGCCCTGCGCGAAACTGACTACCTGATCGGTGGTGAGGCCGACGGAAGTCGGGACCTGCACCAGGACCTTCTTGCCTGCGGCGTCAGAAAAGATCAACCAGATGACTCCGCCCTTGGCGTGTCCCAGTAGGCCATCCCTGCCGTTCACGGAGACCTTCGTGACGGGCGTCTCGCTGGGCAGCCGGGACATTCCCTGGAGGGTGACCGCGATGCGACCGTCGTAGCTGACGCTCGATCCCTCCGCCTCGGCACCCTGGGAACCGACGACCATAGGAAGCGCCGAAGAGGAATCCGCGCCGGGCGGCACGACCACAAATTCGTTCCTGTTCGACGAGATCACCTGCCAGTCAGCCGGTACGGTGTCAACTCTGAAACCGGCCGGCTGGGTGCCGGTGAAGGCGACGAGCTGAATCCGGGGCGCCTGCTGGGTCGTCGTACCCGACTCGCCTGCGGCAGTGGGCCGGGAACCAGCGGGTCCGAATTGAGTGACGCCAACCACCATGGCGGCCACGGCAGCGACAACGAGGCTTGAGCCAGCGATCCGGTTGCGTCGGCGACGGATCAAGGCACGATGCCCACGGGCCACATCCGCGGCGACAGTCTCCGCACTTGCCGCTGCGGGTGAGTCCACGTGGGGCAGTTCCCTCAGAACATCAACGATTTCCTGCATAGCAATACCTCTCCGATTAGTTTCACCAGCTGTCGATCAAACGAAGTTGTGCTCGTGCTGTGGAAAGACCGCACGCAGATGCTCCAAGCCACGAGCGCTCTGGCTCTTCACCGTGCCCTCGCTGCAACCCATCGCGTCTGCGGTTTCGGCGACGCTGAGGTCCTCGACGTAACGCAGCACAACCGCTGCCCGCATGCGGGCCGGCAAAGTGGCCAGCAACGCCGCCGTCGCCTTCTCGTCCCCGTACGCTGCCTCGGCGGCGGCGACATCCGGCAGCTGCGCCTGGACCCGCTCGCGGCGGCGGAACAGACTCCGGCGGTCATCCATCGCCGCGTTCACCACGCAGCGGCGTGCGTAGGCCTCCAGCGTTTCAGGGCGAACCCGCGGCCAAGCGAGGTACAGACGAACCAGCCCCGTCTGCACCGCGTCCTCAGCCTTGGCCAAGTCACCTGACAGCAGCAGAGTCGCCACACGCACGAGCGCGGCACGTTTGGCCAGCACGAACTCGGTGAACCTGCGATCTCGTTCGGATCTCCATGTCACGGACGCCCGCCTTCTCTCTCGATACTGGACATGTGGACACCGCTCATACGGAATCGGGCTCGTCCGGGTTGCACGACGGGCCGAATCACCACGGGGATCTCAGTGACCTCATGGTCGACGAGCTCGACCGGCGCGGACGCGCCGGGATCCTCGTGTCGAAGTAGCTAGTGGCGCTGCGACCGTTCGGCGTACTTTCCGCCAGGCCGTGAAGGCTGCTGGAGTCGATTCAGCCGACTGGACGCCCCGAGAGCTGCGACACAGTTTCGTGTCCGTGCTGTCCAGTAGCGGGGTGACCCTGGAGGACATCGCGGATCTCTGTGGGCACTCGGGTACGACCGTCACGGAGAAGGTCTACCGGCACCAGCTACGCCCGGTCCTGCTGAGCGGTGCGGTGGCGATGGATCGCATCTTCGCGCTTGCCCCGGAGGGACAGTCACTCAGTTAGTCACTCAGGAAGCACTAGAGGGCATATCCATGGATCGGATATGCCCTCTGACCTGGTCGGGGTGGCCGGATTCGAACCGACGACCTCTTCGTCCCGAACGAAGCGCGCTACCAAGCTGCGCCACACCCCGAGGCGTGCCGAGCAATAGTAGCCCACCCGACCCGCCGGTCAAATTCGGTATCCGGGCCGGTGCGTCCGGCCCCACACCGACCTGTGGGAACGTGCCGGAGCAGCCGGACGGCTCAGCGGGGGATGAGCGTCAGCAGCGATGCCTCGGGCCGGCAGGCGAACCGGACCGGGGCGGTGGGATGGGTGCCGAGGCCGGCGGAGACGTGCAGCCAGGCGTCCGAGTCGGGCCAGCGGTGCAGCCCGCGTGCCATGGACCGGGGCAGGTCGCAGTTGGTCGTCAGGGCGCCGACGAACGGGACGCGTACCTGCCCGCCGTGGGTGTGTCCGGCGAGCAGCAACTCGAAGCCGTCGGCCGCCATCTCGTCCAGCACCCGGGGCTCGGGCGAGTGGGTGAGCCCGATGGCGAGGTCGGTCCGCTCCCCGATCTTCCCGGCGACCGAGGAGTAGTCGTCGCGTTCGATGTGCGGGTCGTCCACGCCGACCAGCTCGATCAGCCGCCCACCGGACTTGATCGTCGTACGGGCGTTGTTCAGGTCCGCCCAGCCGGCGCCGACCAGCACCTCGCGCAGATCCTCGAACGGCAGGTCGACGCCCTGTACGTACTCGCGCTCCGGCAGCAGGTAGCTGAGCGGGTTCTTCCAGACCGGTCCCCGGTAGTCGTTGGAGCCGAACACGAACGCGCCCGGATAGTCGAGCATCGGTTGCAGGGCCCGCAGCGCACCGGGTACCGCCTCGGGATGGGCGAGGTTGTCCCCGGTCACCACGACCAGGTCGGGGTCGGTGGCGGCGAGTGAGGCTACCCAGGCCTGTTTGCGGCGCTGGTCGGGCATCATGTGCAGGTCCGACAGGTGCAGGATGCGCAGCGGTTCGGCATCGGTGGCCAGCACGGGTACGTCGTACCGGCGCAGGGTGAACATGTTTCGCTCGATGAGCGAGGCGTACGCCAAGGCGGCGCCGCCGGCCACGACGGTCCCGGCGGCCAGCTGGAATACTGTGCGCTTTCGCATGCCGCTCAGGGTAGTTTGACCGTCCATGGGCACCTTGAAGGACCTCCTGACCTCAGACATGCGCACCGCGCTGAAGGCTCGTGACGAGTTGACCACCTCGACGCTGCGGATGGCGCTGGCGGCGATCGGTAACGCCGAGGTCGCTGGCAAGGCGAAGCGGGAACTCTCCGACCAGGAGGTGCTGGCGGTGCTCACCAAGGAGGAGAAGAAGCGCCGGGAGGCGGCGGCCGCGTTCGGTGACGCCGGCCGGGCGGAGCAGGCGGCCCGGGAGCGGGCCGAGGGTGCGGTGCTGGACCGGTACCTGCCGAAGCAGCTCCCCGACGACGAACTGGCCGATCTGGTCGCGGGGGCGCTGTCCGCCGGTGGGTTCACCGACCGGGGACAGATGGGCCCGGCGATGAAGGCGGCACAGGCCGCGGTGGCCGGCCGGGCCGAGGGTGGCCGGGTGGCCGCCGAGGTACGCCGCCAGCTCGGCGCCGGATAGCGGTCGCCGGCCCGTCAGCGGCGGACGTCGCCGTTCCGTCAGCGGCGGAGGTCGCCGGCGCCCGTCAGCGGACGGAGAACGGGCGGTCAGCGGACGGAGAACGGCCCGTCAGGAAACGGAGAACGGGCGGTCACCCCGGCACTGGGGTGACCGCCCGTTCGTCGTTTCATCCGAGCCCAGGGCTACGCCCGCTGGTGGCGGGCGTAGCCGGAGTTGGCCTGGTCAGCGCCTCGGTGGCGGGTTGCCGCCCGCTCCCTTGCCGTTGCTGACGTCGACGACCACCGGACCGCCCTTGATCGTCCGACCGTCCGGGCTGGTGCCGGCCGCCGTACCCTTCGGGCAGCTGGAGTCGACCTCGCCGCCCTTCTCGGCGTCGAAGCCGGCGCCGTTGATCCGGGACAGGGCCGTCTGGAGCGCCAGGCACTTGACGTCCGGGATGCTCTTCTGGTCGCCCTCGATGATCTTGCCGGAGGGCGGCGTGAACTGGATCGACTTCTTGCCCTTCATGGCGTCCCGCAGCGCCTGGTAGACCGGGGGATTGACGCCACCCCGCACGTCGTGCCCCATGTTCTGGGTGGTCTCGGCCCAGTCCGGATCGGCGAGGATGCCGGCCATCGCGAGTTGCTTGGTCATCACGACCAGCGAGGCGCTCTTCTCCGAGTCGGTCGTACCGCTCTTGCCGGCCACCGGCTTTCCGACGATGCCACGGACGTTCTGCGCGGTGCCGCTGGTGCAACGGGACGTGGAGGAATCGTCACCGACCGGGCAGCGGGCGGCGTCCACGGCGGCCCGGGCCACCTCGGTCTTGATCCGTTGCTCGCAGCGCGGGTTGGCGATGTCGAGCTTGTTGCCGTCCTGGTCGCGGATCTGCTGCACCGGAATCGGCTCGCAGTACTTGCCGTCCGCGGCCAGCGTGGCGTACGCGTTGGCCAGCTCCAGCGGCGTCGTCTGGGAGACACCCAGGGTGAACGCGCCCCACTGGTTGGCGTACTGCTTGTTGGAGGCGAACCGGGCGTCGTTGCTGGCCCGGAAGGTGATGCCCATCCGCTTCGCCGCGTCGACGACCTTGGCCGCGCCGACCCGCTCCTGCAGGGGCACGAAGTAGGTGTTCACCGACCTGCCGAAGGCGGTCCACATGTTCGACGGCCCGGCCATGCTCTTGTTGGCGTTCTGCGGGCAGTACTTGTTGGTGCCCCCGCAGGCGGCCGGAGAGCCGTACTCGACGATGTACTTCGTCTGGGCGACCTCTTTGGCATTGATCGTGTGGTGCAGCGGGTAGCCGTTCTCCAGGGCCGCCACGATCGTGAAGATCTTGAACGTCGAGCCGGCCTGGTAGCCGGTGATGTCGCCGCCACCGGTCAGCAGCGGGTTGGTGGTGTTCGGGTACGTGCCCCGGATGTTCTTTCTCTTCTTGGCCGGGTTTGTGGAGATCTTGTTCGCTGGTTTCTTCGGGTCGTCCAGCTTGTAGTTCCGGTTGACGGCCAGGGCGCGGACGCGTCCGCTGCCGGGCTCGACCGCCGCCAGCATCATCGCTTCCTTCTTGCCCGTCTTGACGTTGCGCTCGATGGCGTCCTTGGCCGCCTTCTGCGTCTTCGCGTCGAGGGTGGTGACGATGCTGTAGCCGCCGCTCTTGAGCCGGCGCTCCCGGTCGTACTGGGTGGGGCCGAACGTCTCCTGCTGCATCCACCAGCGGTAGAAGAAGTCGCAGAAGAAGCCCCAGTCGTTCTTGTTGGTGGCGACGCAGCCGTTGGGGGTGCGCTTGTCCTTGACCGTCAGCTTGACCGCCTTGGCCGCGGTGGCCTCCTCCGGCGTGATCGCCTTCGTCTCCACCATCTGGTCGAGCACCCAGTTGCGCCGCTCGACGGCGGCCGGGTAACCGCTCTTGGTGGTCGGGTCGTTGTCCGAGGGCGCCTTCACCATGCCCGCGAGCATCGCGGCCTCGTCGAGCTTCAGGTTCTTCGGAAGCTTGCCGAAGTAGACCTGGCTGGCCGCGAAGATGCCGTACGCGCCGTTGCCGAACGGGGCGATGTTGAGGTAGCCCTCCAGGATCTCGTCCTTGGACAGGTCGGCGTCCAGTTGCAGGGCGTACCGCATTTCGCGGAGCTTCCGGGCGCTGGTGTCCTCGGTGGCGGCGACGACGTCCTGCGGGTGGGTCGCCGAGTAGGCGATGGTGAGCCGGACGTACTGCATCGTCAACGTCGAGGCACCCTGAGTGGTGACGCCCGCCTGGTTGTTCGCCACGAACGCCCGGGCGACACCGTTCATGTCGACGCCGTTGTGTTCGTAGAAGCGCTTGTCCTCGGCGGCGATCAGGGCCTTGCCGACGGTCGGTGCGACATCCTTCAGTGCCACGTCGCGGCGGTTCTCGTCGTACATGGTCGCCAGCGGTGTCTTACCGTCCGACGCGTACATGTAGCTGATCTGCGGCGCCTTCTTGACGGTCAGTTCGGTGGGTAGTTTGTCGAACGTCTCCGAGCCGGCCTTCGCTGCCAGTCCGGACATCGCCACTGCGGGGAAGGCGGCGGCCGCGACCACCACGCCGGCCAGCAGGCCACAGATCAGCAGCGACGCGGCGTTGGTGAAGACATTGTGGTCACGCTTCCGCATCCAGGTCACCTCGACAGGGTACGTGAATCAGCACCGAGGTCGCGCCCTGCGTACTTTCCCCATTTCCTGCTGGCGCTGGCCTCGTTGTGCTAAACGCATGACCCCCGGTGTGCGGTTGCGGGCTTCTGCTGCAGAGTCTCCTCCTTTCGAGCAGCCTCCGCAGCGTTTTCGCAGCTTACTGCCGGGTAGTCAGCGCCGGATCGCCGGACGAAAGGGTCAGGGACTGTCCGGGTTGACGGATTTGGCTGACAACGTTGCGTAATCAGTTGACTACAGAGCATGATGGTCGGGCGAGAGAATCGCATGTCGTCCGTGGTGTCCGGGGGAGGGCGGCACGGGTGACCGGGGGGTTATCGCCGGCTGACCGGCTCTGGTCGGTAGCGGGACTGCAAGGGGGGACAGAAACAGATGGGCATGATCACAGACTGGCCCACATTGGCGGCGTGTCAGAACGGGGATCCTGACGCGCTGTTCGTACAGGGCGCCGAACAGAACGTGGCGAAGCGGATCTGCCGCAGCTGCCCCGTGCGCTACGAGTGCCTGGCCGACGCGCTCGACAACCGCATCGAGTTCGGGGTGTGGGGTGGCATGACCGAGCGGGAACGCCGGGCCCTGCTGCGTCGACACCCGCAGGTGGCGAGCTGGCGGAAGATGTTCGAGGCGGCCATGAAGAACAAGGACAAGGTCCTCGTCACGGCTGGCTGATCGCGGCACCTATCGTGCGCAGCCCGTCGACGTCGTGAACGTCGGCGGGCTGAGCCGTGACCGCGACCGTCGGCACCGAGGGGAAGGCGTCGGTGAAGACCCGGGCCACCCGGCGCTCCCGCGCGGCCTGCTGGGTCAGGGCCGCGTGGGCACGCAGGGCCTCGACCGTCGCCTCGTGACCACCCAGCTCTTCGAGCCGGTCGGCGGCGGCGAGACTGTCGGCCGCGGTGGGTGTCTCGACCGCCGGCCGATGCACCCGGTTGAGCACCAGACCGGCGAGCGGCATGCGCTCCCGGCTCAGCCGGCCGGCGAAGTAGGCGGCCTCCCGGACCGCGTCCGGCTCCGGCACCGCGACCAGGAGGAAGGCCGTCTCCCGCGCCTGTAGCACCCGGTACGTCTGCTCGGCGCGCTGCCGGAAGCCGCCGAACATCGAGTCGAGCGCCGCTACGAAGCCGGACAGGTCAGTGAGCAACTGGGCGCCGAGCACCTTCTGCACCACCCGGGAGAACATTCCGAACGAGGCCGTCACCAGGCTGAACATGCTCCGGCCGCCGCTGCGGGCCGGGGCCAGCAGCAATCGCAGCATCCGACCGTCGAGGAACCGGGACAGCCGGGCCGGCGCGTCGAGGAAGTCGAGCGCGGACCGGGACGGCGGGGTGTCGACCACGATCAGGTCCCACTCGCCACGGGAGTGCAGCTGACCCAGCTTCTCCATCGCCATGTATTCCTGCGTACCGGCGAAGGTCGAACTCATCGCCTGGTAGAACGGGTTCGCGAAGATCTCCGCCGCCTTCGCCGGATCGGTGTGCGCGAGCACCACGTCGTCGAAGGTCCGCTTCATGTCCAGCATCATCGCGTGCAGTTGGCCACCGCTTGCCTCGACGTCGATCCCCTTGACCTGCCGAGGAGTGTTGTCCAGCTCGGTCAGGCCGAGCGACTGGGCCAGCCGTCGGGCCGGGTCGATGGTGAGCACCACCGTACGCCGGCCGTGCCGCTCGGCGGCCCGGAGAGCCAGCGCGGCGGCGGTGGTGGTCTTGCCCACCCCGCCCGCGCCACAGCAGACCACGATCCGGACGCCGGGATCGGCGAGGATCTGGTCGATGTCCAGCTGCGGCACTGGGTGATCGGGACGCACCAAACGAGCGTATCGGGACAGTGCCGCGCGGACGGTGTGGTGGCGCCCAGGTGTGAGTCAGTCGGCTATGGCGCCACCCGTTCGAGCCGATCCCCGGCGCCCCGCGCTCGACGCCCGGTCCCGATCCCTGACGCCGGGCCCCATCGCCCCGCTCGGCTCGGCTCAGGTCGGCGCGTCGAGCAGGGTGTCGGCGATCATGTCCAGACCGACCCGGTCCACGCCCTCGGTCAGCAGGGGCAGTTCGACCAGGGGCAGCCCCAGTTCGACCAGTTCGGCGCGGAGTGTCTCCTCGAGGTTCCGCCGGATGAGCTGGTCACGGGCTTCGGAGTGCAGCCCGGCGACGGTGGCCCGGTCGGTCGGCAGGCCGGCGGCGGCCAGCCCGCGACGCAACTCGGCCTGGGTGACCTTGCCGGCCAGCAGCGCCGGGCGGGTGGCGTTGAGGATCAGCCGGCCGACCGGGATGCGCAGCTTCGTCAGGTCGGCGATCGCGTCGATCGTCTCCTGGACCGGCATCTCCTCCAGCAGGGTGACCACGTGGACGGCGGTGATCGGCGAGCGCAGCAGCGCCGCGACACCCTCGCTCTGGGTCTTGATCGGGCCGACCTTGGCCAACCGGGCCGTTTCGGCGGTGACGTTCAGGAACCGGCCGATCCGGCCCGTCGGCGGGGCGTCGAGCACCACCGCGTCGTACACCCGGCGCTTGTCGGCGGTCCGGGTGGTGGCCTCCTTGACCTTGCCGGTGAGCAGTACGTCCCGCAGGCCGGGCGCGATGGTGGTGGCGAAGTCGATCGCACCGAGCTTGCGCAGTGCCCGCCCCGCGGCGCCGAGCTTGTAGAACATGTCCAGGTATTCGAGGAGGGCCTCCTCGGAGTCGACCGCCAGGGCTCGGACCTCACCGCCGCGCCGGGCGGTGGCGATCGGTCGTTCCTCGTACGGCAGCGGGTCGGTGCCGAAGAGCTGGGCGATGCCCTGCCGGCTCTCCACCTCGACCAGCAGGGTACGGCGCCCGCCGCTGGCCAGCGCCAACGCCAGCGCGGCGGCTACCGTCGTCTTGCCGGTTCCGCCCTTACCCGTGACCACGTGGAGCCGGGCGGGCCAACGGGCGCTGACCCGTTCGGCGTCCGCCCGGTCGTCCGACTCCTCGCCCGCTCGCACCCTCCGAGCCTATCCAGCCGGGCGGGTCAGACCACGTCGCAGACCCACCAGCCGTTCTCCTCGACCACGATGAACCCCAGCCGCTGGTCGATCGTCCGCTCGTCGCCGGTCGCCATGGTGAGCGTGGTCGACACGAGGGCCCGCTCGGCGTCCTGCTCGTCGACCCTGGGTTCGGTCCACCGGAACCGGGGCGTGTCGTACGCCTTCAGCTGATCCGCCAGCTCCTCGACCTTCGCGGCGATCTTGTCCTCGTCGCGGGCCGCCGGGCAGGTCAGGCTGGCCACCCGGCCGGGGTCCCGGTGCGTGTAGACCGCCTCCAGGAAGCCCTCCACGGCGGCGGCAGGCTCGGCGGCGCCCTCACCCCGGTCGGCGTTGCGCAGCAGCAGGTAGGCGGAAACTCCGCCGCCGACGCAGAGCAGCAGCGTCGCCGCCAGCGCTATCGCCGCGAAGAGCAGGCCGCGACGCTTCTTCGGCACCGCGACCGGCCCGGCCGGCACCGTACCCGGGGGAACCGGCAACGTACCCGGGGGAAACTGCCCGGCCGGCGGCCAGCCAGGCTGGCCCAGCGGCGTGGTCTCGTCGGTCGGCGGAGCCGGGGGAACGGGCGCGGTGGCGTCGCCGGTCGCCGTCGGCGCGGCCCATGGCGAGGTCGACGGCTCCGGCGGCGCCGCCCGGTCGACGGACACCGTCGACTGCTCGGCGTCCCGTCCGTCCTCGATGCCCGGATCGGCCACCGGTGTCGTCGGTGTCCCGGCTGCCGCAGCCGTGTTGGACGTGGCCGGAGCTTCCATTGCGCCGAGCGTGCTGGGCGTGGTCGGCGTGTCGGCTGCCGCAGCCGTGTCCGGCGTGGCTGGATCGTCCGCTGCCGCGACGGCTTCCGGCGCCGGGTCGGTGTCCGCTGTCGCGTCGGGGCGCTCACCTGGGCGGCGGGGGGCCTCGTCGCCGTCGGGTGGTTGCGTCATGGTGTCCCCAATCCCGGTGGGCCCCGATGCGGTGGTCGCCCGTGACCGGCGGGCGGCTCGCGGGGGGGCTGGCGTGGTCCTGAGCGTGGCGGAAGGGCTTAGTGACCCACCGGGGCGAGGGTAACCCGGCGTGGCCAGCCGGGGCCGTACCGGTCGCGGCGGACGTCGACTCCGGCGAACCGGCCGGGAGGCGTACGTGGGCTGGCGGTGCAGCCCGTAGGCTGTCGCGGAAACGCCCCCGAGACCGAGGGAGACCTCTAGCAATGCAGAAGTGGGAGTACGCCACGGTGCCGCTGCTCGTGCACGCCACCAAGCAGATTCTCGACAACTGGGGCGAGGACGGCTGGGAACTCGTGGCAGTCGTGCCCGGCCCCAACCCGGAACAGCTCGTCGCGTACCTCAAGCGGGCCAAGTCGTGACCGCTGGGCCACACGCCAAGCTCGCCGAGCTGGGTCTGGTGCTGCCCGAGGTGGTACCGCCGCTGGCCGACTACGTACCGGCGGTCCAGTCCGGTCGACACGTGTACGTCTCCGGCCAGTTGCCCCTGTCCGAGGGCAAACTGCTCGCCACCGGCAGGGTCGGCGCGGGAGTCTCCGCCGAACAGGCGAAGGATCTGGCCGCCCGGTGCGCCCTGAACGCGCTGGCCGCGATCGACGCGCTGGTCGGGTTGGAGACCGTGGTGAAGATCGTCAAGGTGACCGGTTTCGTGGCGTCCGCGGACGGTTTCACCGGCCAGCCCGCGGTGGTCAACGGCGCGTCGGAACTCTTCGGCAGCGTGTTCGGCGAGGCCGGACGGCATGCCCGGAGTGCGGTCGGCGTCGCCGAACTGCCGCTGGGTGCCCCGGTCGAGGTCGAGGTGATCGTCGAGGTCGCCTGACCGGAGGCCGGGCCGGGTCGGGTTGAGGACAGCCGCGCGTCGCGGGCTTGTCATCTGTGGGTCGTACCATCTCAGCCATGACGGGGCACGTGACGGCGCCGGCGGCGGCGCTGGCTGACCAGCTACCGAGCTGGGCGACGCTGGTCCGCGCCCCGAACCCGGGCCCGATGACCCTGGAGGGCACCAACACCTGGGTGCTGGCCGCCCCGGGCGCGGGTGGCGTACTGGTGGTCGATCCCGGCCCGCTCGACGAGGGGCACCTCGCGGCGGTGGCCGCACTCGGGCCGGTCGTCGGGGTGTTGATCACGCACGGGCATCCCGACCACACCGAGGGGCTGGACCGGTTCCTGGAGCTGACCGGGGCCGAGCGGCTGGGCTTCGGCGCCGCCGGGTCGACGGTCGACGCGGCCGGCCTGCGGGTCCGGGCGCTGGTCACCCCGGGACACACCGCGGACTCGCTGTGCTTCCTGATCGAGGGGGGTGACGAGCGGGCCGTCTGCACCGGGGACACGATCCTGGGCCGGGGCACCACCGTGGTCGCCCATCCCGACGGCGATCTCGGGGACTACCTCGACAGCCTGACGGCGTTGACGGCGTACGACGGGACCCCCGCGCTGCCGGGGCACGGCCCGGCACTGGCCGACTGCGCCGTGGCGGCCCGGTTCTATCTGGCCCACCGGCGGGCCCGGCTCGACCAGGTCCGTCGAGCGGTGGCCGAGGGCGCCAGCAGCCCCGAACAGGTGGTGGCGACGGTCTACGCCGACGTGGACCGGACGCTCTGGCCGGCGGCCGAATGGTCGGTCCGGGCACAGCTCGCCTATCTCGATCAAGAGAACCGGGAATCCGGCCCGGGGGCCGGTGGGTTGGACATCGCGTGACCTGCCCGGTGTGTGGAACTGTCGCCGTACCCGGAGCGCGGTTCTGCCACAACTGTGGAGTCGCGCTGCCCGCTGCCGCCACCCTCCCGGAGGCGGAGCGGCGGGTGGTAACGGTACTTTTTGGCGACCTGTCCGATTTTACCTCCTGGTCGGAGGACCTCGACCCGGAGCGGGTCAGCACGGTCACCGACCGGGTGCTGGCGGCGCTGGCGGGCGCGGTCAAGACCTTCGGTGGACACGTCGACAAGCTGACCGGTGACGGGATCATGGCGGTCTTCGGGGCGCCGGTCGCGCACGAGGACGACGCCGAGCGGGCGGTCCGGGCGGCGCTGTCCATGCAACGCGCGGTCCGCCGGGTCCTGGACGACGAGCAGGGCGGCGGCGCCCCGCTCGGCCTGCGGGTCGGCCTCAACACCGGAGACGTGGTCGCCGGGATCCAGGCCGCGATCGAGTACACCGTCATCGGCGACACCGTGAACACCGCCGCCCGGCTGGCCGACGCCGCCGCGATCGGCGCCGTCTACGCGGGGGCCCGGACGGCGGCGGCGACCCGACGGGTCTCCTCCTGGCGGGCGCTGCGGCCGTTGCGGCTGAAGGGCAAGCGGGAGCCGGTCGAGGCGTACGAACTGCTGGGCCTGCTCGACGCGCCGGGTACCCGGTCCGGGCTCGGCGACGAGGCGCCGTTCGTCGGTCGGGAGACCGAGATCGGCCGGGTCGCCGGCCGGCTCGCCGAGGTCATCGACCAGGGTCAGCCCCGGGTGCTGCTGATGACCGCCGAGGCAGGCATCGGCAAGTCCCGGTTCGGCGCCGAGGTGGAACGGTTGGCCGCCGGCTACGACGTCGGCGCCGGTCGGTACGCGACCCACACCGGTGCCCGGGTGCTCTCGGTGAAGTGTGCGGCGTTCGGTGAACGCCGCCGGCTGGCGCCCCTTGCCGACCTGGTCCGGGCCGCGGTCGGCCTGCCGGACGGCCCGGCCACCGCCGTGACCCGGTCGGTGGTCGAGGAGAGGCTACGCCGGCTCGGCCAGCGGTTGGCCCGGCACCGTCCCGACCCGCCGCCGGTCGCCGTCGACCTCCTGCTTGCCCTGCTGGGCTACGCCGACCTGCCTTCCGCACACGGCACCGTGCCGGCCGGCCCCGCCGAGTGGTCGGCCGGCGAGCCCGCGTCGGCCGCCGACGCGATCCCGGCCGCCGTCGCCGAACTGCTCAGCGCGCTCGCCGCCGAGACTCCGCTGGCGGTCATCGTCGACGACCTGCACGACGCGACGCCGGAGACCACGGACGCCCTCGGCGTGACCCTGTCCCGGCTGACCGGGCCGGTGCTGGTGCTGCTGCTCGGCCGGCCCGAACTCGTCCGTACCGCCGGGGCGCTGACCCGGCTGGCCGACGCCGAGGTGCACTCGCTGCCGCCGCTGCGGGGCGCGGACGCCGCCCGGCTGCTCACCGCGTACCTCAGCGGTGGGCGGCTACCGCAGGCCGATGTCGACCGGCTGCTCGCCACCGCCCAGGGGAACCCGTTCTACCTGGCCGAACTCGTCACCCTGCTGATGGAGCGGGGTGCCCTGACCACGGTGCTGGACCGGACTCCCACCCGGACCGGGCCGGTCGTCGGTGTCCGGTCCGGCACCGACGCCGCGACCGGCCCGGCCGATGGTTCCGGACCCGCCGCGTCGGCACCGCCCGCCGGGCCGGGACCGGCCGGCATCTGGCGGCTGGTACCCGGTTCGCTGGGCAGCCGGTTGCTCTCCCGGGACCTCGCCGCCGTACTGGCGGCCCGGATCGACGCGCTGCCGGCCGACGCGCGGGCGGCCCTCCGCGACGCCGCCGTGATCGGTGACACGGTCCCGGCCGGTGCGCTGGAGGCGTTGCGCGAGCGGCGGGCCGGGCGCGAGGGACGGCCGACGGCGGTCGTCGCGGTCGAACTGGAACGGGCCGTGGAGGAGTTGCTCCAGCGTCGGATGTTGCACCGCAACCGGGAGGGCTACATCTTCGCCACCCCGCTGATGCGCGAGGCCGTCTACGCCGGGATCGGCAAGGCCGACCGGGCCGACCGGCACGCGGCGCTCGCCGAGTGGGCCGCGCCGTCCGTCGCCGCGGCCCTGCCGGGTCAGGTCGTCCACGGCGGCGGTGGCCTGTCGGGGCCGGTCGCCCCGACCGGGACCGGCTCGACCGGAATGCCGGAGGCGGAACGGGACGCGTTCGTCGCCGAGCACGCCGAGCGGGCCACCGCCCTCGCCGACGTGGTCAGCCTGCGCTCCGACGCGACGGCCAGGAACGTGGCGCCGCTCGGCATGGCGGCGCTCAACCGGTCCGCCCGGCGTGCGCTGGCGGCCGGGGAACCGGCACAGGCGGTTCAGTACGCCGAACGCTCCGCCCGGCTCGCCGGAGAGTCCGTACCCGGTGGCGACCGGCTGGTGCACGCCCGCGCCCTGCTCCAGGTGGGCCGGATCGCCGACGCGCTCGCCTTCGCGGAGAAGGTCGGTGCGAACGCGGGGGACGACGCCGCCGTCCGGGCCGGAGCGCTGCTCGTCGTCGGGCAGGCGTACCAGGCGCAGGGTGATCGGCATCGGGCGGTGGGTATCTGGCGGGAGGCGTTGCAGGTGGCCACCGGGGCCGGCCTGCCCGGGCCTCGGGCGTCGGCGATGCGGCGGCTCGGAATGGCCGACTTCGTCAGCGGTCGGCTGAGCCAGGCCAGCAGTCGGTTCGCCGGGGCGTACCAGGTCAATCTGGACGCCGACGATCCGCGGGGCCAGGCCTGGTCCCTCCAGAACCTGGCCTGGGTGACCACCACCCGGGGAGACTTCGCCGGCACCGACGCGGTGCTGGGCCGGGCGGCCCGACTCTTCGCCGAGATCGACGATCCGGTGGGACAGGCCTGGCTGCGTGGCACCAACGCGTTCGCCCGGCTGCTCGCCGGCCGGCTGGGCGAGGCCCGTCGGCTGGCCCGGGTGTTCCTGCCGTTCGGCGAGCGGGTCGGCGAGGCGTGGGCGGTCGGCACACTGCGCGCCGTGGAGGCGTTCGCCGCCGCCGAGCTGGGCGAACTCGCCGAGGCGGATCGCGAGGCGCGGCGGGCGTACCGGGACTTCGCGGCGGCGTCCGACGACTGGGGCCGGGGCTTCGCCCTGGTCGTACGGGGTGCCGTGGCGCGCGGGGTGGGCGAGCCGGAGCACGCCCTCGACCTGCTCACCGACGCGCTCGCGTACGGCAACCGCACCTCGCACCCGCTGCTGATCGGCCTCGCCGGCACACTCCGGGGATTCGTGGCGCTGGACCGGGGGGACGTGTCCGGTGCCGAGCGGGACGCCGAAGCGGTGCTCGCGGCCGTCGAGCCGCACAACCCGCTGGCTCCGACCCAGCTCGGTCCCCGGATGCTGCTCGCCGCCTGCCGGCTGGCCGGCGGTGACGCGCCGACGGCGGTGAGCCTGCTCGAACCGATCGCGGCGGCCGGTACGGTGCCGTCGGTGCTCTTCTCCCGGCGCCAGGCCCTGGCCCGGTACGCCGCCGCGCTGCTCGCCGACGGGCAGACGGCGGTGGCGCTGGACTGGGCCCGGCAGGCGGTGGAGGCACCGGGCGAGGACGTCCGGAGTCGGGTGATCGCGGCACGGGTGCTCGCCGAGGCGCTGGTCGAGGCCGGTGAGTGGGCCGAGGCGCGGCTGGTCGCCGACGAGGCGGTCCGGTTGGCGTACTCGACCCAGCAGACCAGTGAGCGGGCCGCGGCCGAGGAGTTGCGGGCCCGGCTGTCCCGGGATCCTCAGCCGGCCGGGGACGGCGTGGTCATCATCCGGCAGCGCGGACCGGGCGGTGTGCCGGTGCACGGGGTGCCGGACGAGGTCGGGTCCGGTGCCAGGATGGGATCGGTCGATCTCCGGGATACCGCGCAGCCCGGGCAGCCGATAGCCTAGATCCAATTCCGTCCACACCGGACGGGCGTCGGGACGAAGGGCGGAGTCTGTGAGGCTGCCCCGTTCGGCCGCGGCGTGGACCATCGCCGTCTTCGGCGGACTCGCCCTCCTGCTCGGTGCCGTCGGCCTGGTCCGGCCGGAGACGTTGCTCACGCTGCTCGGCTTCGAGGTGCTGCCGGCTGGCGGACGGGCCTCGGGCGACTACACCCGGACGTTCGTCACCGCCTCGTCGATGGCGTCGTTCAACATGGGTGTGTACTACCTGCTCGCCGCCAGCTCGGGCTGGGAGCCGTTCTTCCGGTTCACGGTGGTCTTCCGGCTGCTGACCTTCGCCGTGTTCACGGTGCTGGTGCTGACCGAGGTGGCGCCGCCGCGATTCCTCGGCGTCGCGCTCTGGGAAGGGGCCGGAGCGGTCGCCACCGCGGTCGCGTTGTGGCTCGACCGGCGTCAGATTGGCAACCAGGCGGTAACAGCCATGGGTGCGGGGGGCTGAATCGTCTCATGTCTTCGGTATTTTCGAGTCTGTGACTGACACCCCGCCCGGCGCGCTGCCTCTGCCCGTGGTGCCCGGCCTGACGGATTTGTCGGTCTTCGCCCGAGGTGGCTACGCCACGGTCTACCGGGCCACCCAGCAGTCCGTGGGGCGCGAGGTGGCGGTGAAGGTCGAGAACCGCACCCTGGACAGTGAGCGGGACCAGCGGCGATTCCTCCGCGAGGCGCGGGCGGCCGGCCGGATGTCGTCCCATCCGCACGTGGTCGACCTCTTCGACGCCGGGGTCACCGAGGACCAGCACCCGTTCCTGATCATGGAGCTGTGTGACGGCTCGTACGCGGAACGTATGCGTACCTCGCCGCTCACTCCGGTCGAGGCGCGCGAAGTCGGAGTGAAGATCGCCGACGCGCTCGCCGACGCCCACCAGCTCGGCGTGCTGCACCGCGACGTCAAGCCGGCCAACATCCTCTACTCGAGGTTCAACGAACCGGCACTGGCCGACTTCGGACTGGCCGTGCTCGCCGAGGCCCGGGACACGGCGATCACCCTGGAGGTGCTCACCCCGGCGTACGCGCCACCGGAGATGTTCCGGCACAGCCCGCCCTCGCCGGCCGTCGACGTGTACGCGCTCTGCGCCACCCTGTACGCCGTGATGCACGGCAAGCCGCCGCGCTGGCAGGCCGACCGGAACCCGGGGCTGCTCACCCTGCTGGAGCTGTTCACCGAGCCGATCCCGGAACTGCCGGGCGTGCCGACCCGGCTGCTGGACCTACTCCGCTACGGAATGGCCAACGACCCCTCGGACCGACCCTCCGCCGAGCAGCTGCGGGATCTGCTCGCCAGTGTCCCGCTGGAACCGCCGACGGTCGGCGTCGGTCCGTACCCCGGGGTGATGGGTGCCGTACCGGTCTCCGGGATTCCGGTCTCCGGCGGCTCGGTCTCCGGCGGTTCCTGGCCCGGAGGTTCCGGGTCCGACCCGGCTGGCAGCGCGGCCTCCGCGTCCGCCGGCTCGGCCGTGGATGCCGGATCCGGCGGGTCGCCGGGAGTTCCCGCACCCCGGACGCCCACCTCCGGCGCTCCGGTTTCCGGGGTACCGGTCTCAGGTGTACCGGTGTCCGGCGTGCCGACCTCGGGTGGTGCGCCGCCGAACGTCTACCTGTCGAGTTCCTACGCCCCGCCCCCACCCCGGTCCGCCGGCCCGGCCCAGGGCGACGTGCCGCCGGTGCCGCCGCGCCCCAGCCGCCGCCGGTCGCTGTTCTGGTTCCTCGGCGGGCTGGGCGCGATCGTCCTGGTCGCCACTATCGCCGGCGGGTCCTGGTACGCGGCGACCCGGGGACTGCCGGGCCCGTCGCCCAGCGCCAGCCGCAGCGGCACCGCACCGGCCAGCACGGCCGCCACCCGGGTCTTCCCCGGCACCGGTGGCGTGCTGCGCGGCTGCCTCGTGCCGCTGCCCGGTGGCGCCCGCTGCCCGGTCGAGCTGGAGTGCTTCGGCCCGGTACGGGTCAGGAGCACCGAGGCGGAGGCCGGGCGACTGCCCTGCACCGGCCGGCACACCTGGGAGTCGTACGCCGAAGGGGATCTGCCGCTCGGAGTCGACGCGACCGATCACGGGGCGGTGAAGCGGGACGCCACGGTGCGCGGCATCTGCAACGCGAACGTCTTCCGGCTGACCACCACCCTGATCGAGACCGAGGGCTGGAAGTTCGAGGTGCTGCCGCCGGCGACCGCCGGTGCGGCCGGTCCGGCCAGCCGGACCTTCCGCTGCCTGGCCGGCAAGGGCGTCGACAAGCTCACCGGGCCCGCCCTCACCGCCGACTGACCGCGCGGCGCCGACGGGCGGCAGGACCGTCGGCGGGGTCTCGCCGAGCAGCGGGGAACCCGCTCGGCCGATCACCAGAATGGACTCTGCCGGCTACCCTGGGCTTTCGCATCCCGCCCTCAGACCAGGGGCCGCCGATGATCACCGTAACGCTCCGAGGACGTGTCCGACTGCTCGCCACGACCACGGCGGTCGTGCTCACCCTGCTGCTCGCCGCCGGTGCCGGCTGCGACAGCCAGCGGGAGCCGGAACTTCCATCGGTCCAGGAGAAACTCGAGCAGACGCACATTTTCGGCCAGAGCAAGCTGCGGATCGGGGTGGCCACCTACGAGCCGCTGATGGGAGTGCTGGACAACAACAAGCTGGTCGGCTTCGACATCGACATCGCCCGGTACATCGCGACATCCCTCGGGTACGAGGGGGACAGCGCGATCCAGTTCGTCCACCTCGCCACCGAGGACCGGATCCCCGCACTCCAGAGCGGCCAGGTGGACATCGTGGTGTCCAGCTTCTCCATCACCGAGGAGCGTCAGAAGCTGGTCAGCTTCGCCGGGCCGTACTTCATCACCACGCAGGAGGTGATGGTCCCGGTCGCCATGAAGGACAAGATCCGCACCATCGAGGACCTGCGCAACCCGAACTACCGGGTCTGTGTGGGCGGCGGGTCGACCACCGAGGCCGAACTCGAGAAGCACGGGATCAAGACGCTGGTGGTGAAGAACGTCCGGGACTGCGTGGACGGCATGCGGAAGAGGAACCTGTACGACGCGGTGAGCTCCGACGAGACGATCCTGGCCGGGTTCCGCTCGATGTACCCGACCGAGTTCGAGATCGTCGACCTGCCGTTCGGCACCAGTGAACAACTCGGGGTCGGAGTACCGATCAGCGACCCCGCACTCCGGGACCTGGTCGCGTACTTCCTGCAGCAGAGCTACCTGACCGGGCGCAGTGGCAGGACCAGCCCGTGGCTCACCGCGTACCACCAGAACCTGGGTCCCTGGCTCCCCGGCGAGCGGGAGCAACCGCCGCCGCTCGACGTACCCGAGTTGGTGGACTTCGACGACAAGGCACCGGTATGACCCTGCCCGGCCGGGAGTCGACGGTTCCCCGGGCCGCCGCGCCCGGCGATCCACCGATACCGGACGACCACCCGGGAAGCCGGGCCGGGCCGCCGGCCGTCGAGCTGCGGTCGAGGGTCGACGAACCGGCGGGTGACGACCGGTCCGGCCCCGACGAGCCGGTGGGCGGCCAGTGGGGAGCGCCGGACCTCACCGATCGGAAATCCCGGGCCAGTCAGTCCTTCTGGACCCTGGTGGTCGGGGTACCGGCGATCTTCTCCGTGCTCCGGCTGGGTGTGGAGGCGGGCGGTGAGTTGCAGACGACGCTGCTGCTCGTCGCGAACGTGAACCCGGTCAACCTGGCCGCGGCGCTGGTCACCACGGCGGCCCGGCTGTTCTCCGCCGGCCTGGTGGCGATCTTCGCGATCGGGGCGGCGCTGGCGGCCAGCGCCACCGCCGCCCCGACGCACTGGATCGGACGGCACCCGCCGCTCTTCGCCCGCTGGCGGGCGATCAGCCCGACCTGGCTGGTCGTCGCCAGCTTCGCCGTGGCGCTCGCCACCTGGCCGATCCTCTACCTGCCACTGCTGCTGCCCGCGCTCGCCGCCGCCCTCCAGTTCGGTCCGGACCGGCTGGACGAGCGCCGCGTCCCCCGGCTGCTGCTGCTCGGCGGGCTGCTGGCCGGCTACACGTACCTGATGCTGCCGACCCTCTGGGACGCGTGGCAGCAGCGGGAGGTCTTCGCGGTGCTGGTGATCGCGGCACCGCCGGTGCTGGCGCTCTTCGTCTCCGGACCGATCCCCCCGATCGTCGCGCGCCCGCTCGCCATGACGGCCCAACTGGCCGTGCTGGCGATGCTCTGCTGGGCCGCCCTACCGGTGATCACCACTCCGGTACTGCCGTTGACCGTCACCACGGTCCGGGCCGACGCGGGCGCCGACGGTACCGAGGACATCCGGGGCCACGTGATCACAGTGGACGACGTCAGCACCGTGATCCTCCAGGAGCGCGGCGGGGTGCGGTACGTGCCGGTCGGCCGGGTCGAGGCGCAGGTGCTCTGCCCGACCGAGGGGGAACTGCCCCGGTACCGGCTGCGGGTCCGGGACTTCCACGTCGAGGACTCGCTGCTGGAGGGGATGGGCCGGCGGGTACGCCCGGTCACCCGGGTCGACGCGGCGTGCCGGGCGACGGCGTCCACCACGCGTTGAGCCGTACGCCCTGCCGTTCAGTAGGCCTTCGGCTGGCGCAGCACGTGCTGGGCGACGAAGTTGAGGATCATCTCCCGGCTGACCGGTGCGATCCGGCCGGCCCGTACCGCGCCGAGCAGGGTGGCGACGCCGTACTCCGTCGTCATGCCGTTGCCGCCGTGGACCTGGATCGCGGTGTCGACGGCCAGCGCCGACGCCTCGGCCGAGGCGTACTTGGCCAGGTTGGCGGCCACCCCAGCCTCGGCGTCCCGGCCGGCGTCGTACAGGGTGGCGGCCTTGGCGATCATCAACCGGGCCAGTTCCAGCTGTACGGCGGCGTGCGCCAGCGGGTGCGAGACGCCCTGGTGGGCGCCGATCGGCCGACCCCAGACCTGTCGGCTCGCGGTGTAGGTGGAGGCGCGCTCGATGGCGTACCGGGCGGTGCCGGCGGCCATCGCCGCGACGGTGATCCGCTCCGGGTTCAACCCGGCGAAGAGTGCGGGAAGCCCGGCGGCGAGCCCGCTGCGGTAGTCCGCCCCGCTGTCGCTGCCGAGCAGGGCGTCGGCGGGCAGCCGGACGTCGTCGAGATAGAGCAGCCACTGGTTCTCCGGAGACACGATCTCCATCTCCAGTTTCGACCGGGTCAGCCCGGGTGCGTCCGTCGGGACGATGAACAGTGCCGGCTTGAGCCGGTCACCGGCCGCGCCGCCGCGAGCTGTCGACCCGGCGGCGCCGCCCCGGCCCGTCAACCCGGGCGATGCGGCGGAGCCGTCGGACCGGTCGGCGGCCTCCGGCTCGTCGTCGGCTACCCGGGCGACCACCAGGACGTACGGTGCCTCGTCCACGCCGGAGATGAAGCACTTGCGGCCGGAGAGCGTCCAACCGTCGCCGTCGCGGCGGGCGACGGTGCCGAGGCGGTGGAAGTTCGAGCCCGCCTCGGGTTCGGTGATCGCGAAGACCATCTTCAGCGACCCGTCGGCGAAGCCCGGCAGGAACCGTCGGCGCTGTGCCTGCGTGCCGTGCCGACCGATCACCGTCGCCGCGATCGCCGGCGAGACCACGAGCAGCAGCAGCGGGCAGCCGGCCGCGGCCAGCTCCTCGCAGACGATGGAGAGTTCGGTGATTCCGCCGCCTCCGCCGCCGTACTCGGCCGGGATGTTGACGCCGAGGTAGCCGAGCCGGCCCGCCTCGTCCCACAGCTCGGTGGTGTGCCCGCCGGACTTCGCCTTGGCGACGAAGTACCCGTGGCCGTAGCGCCGGCCCAGCGACGCGACGGCGTCGCGGAGCTGTTGCTGCTCGGAGGTGAGGTCGAAGTCCATCAGGGGCGCCTTCCCTATGCAGACGGGTGTCCGGGCCGGTTCCGTGGCTCGGGGACGGGACTATCCGGGCGTGAGAACGGCGAGCACCGCGCCGGTCTCCACCTGGGCACCTTCGCCGATCGGCAGCTCCGCGACCGTGCCCGCGACCGGGGCGTGCACGGGGTGTTCGAGCTTCATCGCCTCCAGCGTGAGCAGGAGCTCACCGGCGTCGACCCGTTGCCCGGCGACGACGAGCACCCGGCTGACCATGCCGGGCAGCGGCGCCAGCAACGAGCCCTCGGGCACCTCCGGCACGGGCTCGGAAAACCGGGGGCGCTCGGCCAGCGCGACGGCACCCTCGGGACCGTCCACGAAGGAGACCCCGGCGACCCGGTGTACGGCGAAGTCGAGTCGTACCCCGTCGACCTCCAGTACCGTGCCGGACGGCTCCGCCCGCAGCACCGTCACCGTCACCGTCGGATGGTCGACCGGGGCGTCGGCGTCGGCGTCGGTCGCCGTACCACCGGTGGGTTCGGGGCGGACCCACCAGGTGACCAGTTCGCCGGAGCGGCCGAGCCGGTAGCCGATCTCGACCGGGCCGGACGGGCAGTCGTACCCGATGGTCTGTGGTCCGGTCGGCACGTTGCGCCAGCCGGACGGCAGCGCGGCCAGCACCGGCGCGGCGGCCCGGCGGGCGGCGGCGCCGGCCAGCGCGGCGGCCAGGCAGGAGAGCCGGAGCCCGTCGACCGAGGTCAGCAGCGGGGCGAAGACCTCCGGATGCCGGTCGAGGAAGCCGGTGTCGATCTCGCCAGCCAGGTACGCCGGATGGCGCAGCACCCGGACCAGCAGGTCCCGGTTGGTGGTCACGCCGTGCAGCCGAGCCCTGGTGAGGGCGGTCCCGAGCAACCGGGCCGCCTCGGTCCGGGTCGGCGCCCAGGCGATCAGTTTGGCGACCATGGAGTCGTAGTGCACCCCGACGACGGAGCCGTCCCGCACCCCGGAGTCCAGCCGTAACCCGGAATCGTTCCGCGCCTCGGGACGGAACTGCGTGCTCACCCCCGGTACGGCGAACCGGTGCAGCGTGCCGGTGGCCGGCAGCCAGTCGGCGGCCGGGTCCTCGGCACAGAGCCGTACCTCGATGGCGTGCCCGGCCACCGGCGGGGCCGACGCCGGCAGCGCGCCGCCCTCGGCGACCAGCAGTTGCAGCCCGACCAGGTCGGTGCCGGTGACGCACTCGGTGACGGCGTGCTCGACCTGGAGCCGGGTGTTCATCTCCAGGAAGTAGAAGTCGCCGGACGGGTCCACCACGAACTCGACGGTGCCCGCTCCCAGGTAGCCGACGGCCCGGGCCGCCGCCACCGCCGCCGTGGTCAGCGCGGACCGGAGTTCCGGGGTGACCGCCGTCGAGGGAGCATCCTCGATGATCTTCTGGTGTCGGCGCTGGATCGAACACTCCCGCTCGCCGAACGAGAGCACGGCGCCGTGCGCGTCGGCGAGGATCTGCACCTCGATGTGCCGGGCCCGCTCGACGTACCGCTCGACGAAGACCGTGCCGTCGCCGAATGAGGCGGTCGCCTCCCGCCGGGCCGACGCCATCGCCTCGGCGAGGTCCGCCGGGGCCCGGACGATCCGCATGCCGCGCCCACCACCACCCGCCGCCGCCTTGACCAGTACCGGGAACGCGTCGACCCGGCCCGGATCGGTGTACGTCGGCAGCATCGGCACTCCGGCGTCGGCCAGCAGTTCCTTCGCCGCGATCTTGTCGCCCATCGCCGCGATCGCCTTGGCGGACGGGCCGACCCAGACAAGTCCGGCGTCGAGGACAGCCTCGGCGAATCCGGCGTGCTCGGCGAGGAAGCCGTAGCCGGGGTGCACCGCGTCGGCCCCGGTCCGGACGGCCGCCGCGACGAGCAGGTCGACCCGGAGGTACGTCTCGGCCGGTGTGGCGCCGGGCAGGCGTACCGCGACGTCGGCGTCGGCGACGTACGGGGAGTCGGCGTCCGGGTCGGCGTACACGGCGACGGTCTCGATGCCGCGCGCCCGGCAGGTGGCGATGACCCGGCGGGCGATCTCGCCCCGGTTCGCCACCAGAAGTCTGCGGATCATCCGCGGCTCCCTCCTTGAGGTTTGGGGTGTTAGGAGGGGGCCCTTCTTCTACAGAAAACGATAGGAAGGGGCCCTTCCTTGCATGTCACATTCGGAAGACGCCGAAGGTGTCGGCGCCGCTGACCGGTGCACTGTGGACGGCGGAGAGGCAGAGCCCGAGGACGGTACGGGTGTCCCGGGGGTCGATGACGCCGTCGTCGAAGAGGCGTCCGGAGAGGAAGAGCGCGCCCGACTCCGACTCGACCTGCTGCTCCACCATCATCCGCATCGCGGTGTCGGAGTCGGCGTCGTACGGCCGGCCCTTCGCCTCGGCGGCCTGTCGGGCGACGATCGACAGCACTCCGGCGAGCTGTGCCGGCCCCATCACCGCCGACTTGGCGTTCGGCCAGGTGAAGAGGAATCGAGGGTCGTACGCCCGCCCGCACATGCCGTAGTTGCCGGCCCCGTACGACGCGCCGAGGTTGACGGTCAGGTGCGGCACGGTCGAGTTCGAGACAGCGTTGATCATCAGTGCGCCGTGCTTGATGATGCCGCGCTGCTCGTACTCGGTGCCGACCATGTAGCCGGTGGTGTTCTGGAGGAAGAGCAGGGGTGTCGCGGCGACGTTGGCGAGCTGGATGAACTGGGCGGCCTTCTGGGCCTCCTCGGAGAAGAGCACTCCCCGGGCGTTCGCCAGTACGCCGACCGGCCGGCCGTGCAGTTCCGCCCAGCCGGTCACCAGGGCGGTCCCGTAGCCGGGCTTGAACTCGTCGAACTCGGAGCCGTCGACGATCCGGGCCAGCACCTCGCGGGGGTCGAACGGCACCCGCAGGTCGGTGCCGGCGATCCCGAGCAGTTCCTCGGGGTCGTACCTCGGTGGGGCGGGCCGGGTGGTCCGGGCCGGTGGGCCGTGCTTGCGCCAGTTCAGCCGGCGTACGCACTGTCGGGCCAGCCGCAGGCCGTCGCGCTCGTCGGTGGCGAGAAAGTCGGCCAGTCCGGAGGTGCCGGCGTGCATGGCGGCACCGCCCAGCGACTCGTCGTCGGCGTCCTCCCCGGTCGCCATCTTGACCAGTGGCGGTCCGGCCAGGAACACCTTGGCCCGCTCCCGGACCATGATCGTGTAGTCGGACATGCCCGGCACGTACGCCCCACCGGCTGTCGCCGTGCCGAACACCACCGAGACGGTCGGGATCCGGGCCGCGGAGAGCCGGGTCAGGTCGCGGAACACCCGGCCACCGGGGATGAAGATCTCCGACTGGCTGGCCAGGTCCGCCCCACCGGACTCGACCAGGTTGATCATCGGCAGCCGGTTCGCGAACGCGATCTCGCCGGCCCGCTGGGTCTTCTTCAACGAGTACGGGTTGACCGCGCCGCCGCGTACCGTCGGGTCGTTGGCGACGACCACGCACTCGACGCCCTCGACCACACCGATTCCGGTGACGACGCTGGCGCCGATCGGAAAGTCGGTGCCCCAGCCGGCGACCGGGGAGAGTTCCAGGAACGGGGCGTCCCGGTCGAGCAGCAGCTCGATCCGTTCCCGGGGCAGCAGTTTGCCCCGCGCGTGGTGCCGGGCCACGTACTTCTCCCCGCCACCGCCCCGGGCGGCGTCCAGCGCCGCGTCCAGGTCGTCGAGCCGGGCCAGCATCGCCGTCCGGTTCTCCTGGTACGCCGGACCGGCCGGATCGACGACGGTGCGCAGCACGCTCACGATCAGATCCCCATGCCCTTCGCGATGATCTCGTTCATGATCTCGGTCGTGCCGCCGCCGATGCCCAGGATCCGGGCGTCCCGGTAGTGCCGCTCGACCTCGGCGTCACGCAGGTAGCCGTACCCGCCGTGCAGCTGTACGGCCTGGTCCACCACCCAGTCGCAGGCGGACACCGCCGCGTTCTTGGCCATCGCCGCCTCGCCCGCCAGCGGTCCGGTCGCCGGTGCCCCGGCGGTGGCGGCGCGGACGGCCACCTGGGTGACGAACGCCTGCGCCGCCGCCGTCCGGGTGGCCATCTCGGCGAGCCGGTGCCGGACGACCTGCCGGTCGGCGAGCGGACGACCGAAGGTGTGTCGGTCCCGGCACCAGGCCAGGGTCAGGTCGAGGCAGCGCCACGCGGTCGCGTACGCCTGGGTGGCCAGGGAGAGCCGTTCGGTGGCGAACTGTCGCATCAGCGCGACGAAGCCGGCGTTCTCCGCGCCGACCCGGTTCCGCACCGGCACCCGTACGTCCACGAACGACAGCTCGGCGGTGTCGGAGCAGTGCCATCCGAGCTTGTCCAGCCGGCGGTCGACGGTGCAGCCCGGAGCATCCTTGTCGATCACCAGTAGGGAGATGCCGCCCGGTCCCGCGGGTCCGGTCCGGACAGCGGTGGTGACGAAGTCCGCCCGTACCCCGCTGGTGAGGTACGTCTTGGTGCCGTTGACGACGTAGTGGTCCCCGTCCCGCCGCGCGCTGGTACGCAGTCCGGCCACGTCCGAGCCACCGTCCGGCTCGGTGATGCCGAGCGCCCCGATCCGGCGGCCGGCCAGGGTGGGCCGGACGTACCGGTCGACCAGCTCGCCGAGGTCGCTGGTCGGCTCCGGGCGGCCGGCGTCCTGCCAGGCGGCGACGATGTGCGGCAGCGCGATGCCGTGGGTGAAGAGCGCGGCGACCAGCCCGGACGAACCACCGGCCCGGATCAGTTCCTCGGTGACGAGCAGGCTGTCCAGGAGATCGCCCCCGCTGCCGCCGACCGCCTCCGGAAAGCCGACCCCGAGCAGTCCCAGCTCGGCGGCGGTGGCGTGCGGCGTACGGGGCACCTCGCCGGCCCGCTCCCAGTCGGCTAAGTACGGCAGCACGTCCCGCTGGACGAACTGCCTGGTCAGCTCGCGGAGTTGGCGCCGTTCGAGGCTCTCGTCAGCCCGTTGCGAACGTCCGTCGACCCCGCCGAGGCTGCTCAGGAGGCGACTCGGAGTCATCGCCCTGCTCCGGTCAGGTCGACTGGCAGGTCGACGATTCGGGAGCGCAGCAGCTCGCCGAGCGCCTTCGCCTGCGGGTCGAACCGGGTCGACGCCGCCACCCCCTGGCCGAGGAGGCCGGGCAGGACGAAGTTGACCGCGCGGAGGTTCGGCAGCTCGTACCGGTGCACCGCAAGATCGGCGGTCTCGGGCAGCAGACCGCGCAGCCGATCAGTGGTCAGCCATCCGCGCAGCCAGCCGTAGCCGGCGTCCGAGCGGGCCCAGACCCCGAGGTTGGCGTCTCCGCCCTTGTCGCCGGAACGGGCGCCGACGACCTCGCCGAGCGCCGCCCGCCGGGTCGGCCGGCCATCGGTGGACGGGGTACCAGCCTGGGCGTGGGTAGGTGCGGTGTCCGCCCGGCCGTCGGTCCCGGATTCCGGGCCCGGTGCCGGCTGCCGCTCAGTCAGCACCGGAGGCGGGACGTCGACGCGCTCCCCGGAGGGCAGGACGGCCACCTGCCGTACCCCGTCCTGCGGCACCTCGTCGGCGCTGAACACCCCGTACGGGGTGGCGTCGCCGGGCGGTGTGGTCAGGGTGCAGCCGGGATAGGAGGCCAGGGCCAGTTCGACGGCGGCGGCCGAGAAGGCCCGTCCGGCCCGCTTCGGGTCGGCGTCCCGCAGGTGTACGTGCAGCAGCGCGCTCGCCGCCTCGGTGTCGGCCGCGTCGACGTGGTCCGTACGGGCGAGGTCGAACTCCAGCCCGTCCGCGCCGACGGAGTCGGTGAGCTGGGCCCGGACCAGTGCCGCCTTCGCCTCGATGTCCAGTCCACAGAGGACGAACGTCATCGAGTTGCGGAAGCCGCCGAGCCGGGTCACCCCGACCTTGAGGGTGGGCGGTGGGGGAGTGCCGGCCACGCCGCTGACGCGTACCCGGTCGGGGCCGTCCGGGGTGAGGGTCACCGAGTCGAGCCGGCTCACCACGTCCGGGCCGAGGTAGCCGGGGCCGCCGACCTCGTACAGCAGTTGTGCGGTGACGGTCTCGGTGCTGACCGCGCCGCCGGTACCCGGATGCTTCGTCAGCACCGCCGACCCGTCCGCCCGGAGCTCGGCGATCGGGAAGCCGGGCCGGTACCCGCCGTCCGGCAGCTCGGTGAAGAAGCTGAAGTTGCCGCCGGTGACCTGTGTGCCGCATTCGAGCAGGTGGCCGGCGACCGTCGCCCCGGCCAGCGGATCGAGCTCGGTACGCCCCCAGCCGAAGTGCGCGATCCCGGGCCCGACCACCAGCGAGGCGTCGGTGACCCGGCCGGTCACCACGACGTCCGCGCCGCCGGAGAGGCAGGCGGCGATGCCGAACGCCCCGAGGTAGGCGTTCGCGGTCAACGCGTCCGGACGGGGCAGCGCGTCGCCTTCGACGTACCCGATCCGGACCGGCACTCCCAGCCGGTCGCCGAGGGTACGCAGTGCGGCGGCCAGCCCGGCCGGGTTGAGCCCGCCGGCGTTCGTCACGACCCGTACGCCACGGTCGAGCGCGGTGCCGAGACAGGTTTCCATCTGCCGCAGGAACGTCTTCGCGTAGCCGGTTTCCGGATCGCGACGCAGGTCCCGGCCGAGGATCAGCATGGTCAACTCGGCCAGGTAGTCGCCGGTCAGCACGTCGAGGTCGCCGCCGTCGAGCATCTCCCGCCAGGCGCTGAACCGGTCGCCGTAGAAGCCCGACGCGTTGCCGATCCGGAGCACGTCGGGCCGGCCGGCGAGGCCCGCTCGGGTCACTGCGGCCTGCCCGGCTCGGACCCGGCCCCGCCGCCGGGCTCCCGACTGCCGCCCGGCTCCCGACCGGCACCGTTGAATTCGTGACCGCCGCCGGACGCGCGGCCGTCGCCAACCTCCCGGCCGGTGCGGGGCTCCCGGCCGGCTCCGGGTGGGCCGGCGAAGATCTGGGCGATGTCGAGCCACTCGTCGGCGACCGGGCCGACGGCGACCAGGGCCAGGTCGGCACGGTGTCGCCGCTGGGTGACCAGCAGGCAGAAGTCCAGTGCCGGGCCGGAGACCAGGTTGACCGCGTCGGCCGGGCCGAAGGACCATTCGTCGCCGTCGGGCCCGCGCAACTCGATCCGGACCGGCGCGTCGGGGAACGGGCGCCCGTGGGTGGCGAAGCCGTGCCCGAGGGTACGGAAGCCGAGGTACGCGACGTGCCGGAGCCGGGCGGTCGGCGTACGGGTGTGGCCGAGTGCGTCGGCGACGTCCTCGCCGTGCGCCCAGGTCTCCATGATCCGGGCGGTGGCCATCGAGGTGGCCGACATCCGGGTGCCGTACCAGGGCAGTTTGACCCCGGCCGGAACGCCGGAGAGCGCGCGAGCCAGGGCGGTACGGCCGGACCGCCACCGGGCCAGCAACTCCGGTACCGGCGCCAGGAACTCCGCCGCACCCCGGTCGATGAAGCCGTACGGGTCGGTGGCGGCGTGCTGGATCGACTCGGCGAAGCCGTCGATGTCGGTGGCGGCGAGCAGGGCGACGTTATCGGTCCAGGCGAGGTGTGCGATCTGGTGTGCGACCGTCCAGCCCGGCGCCGGGGTGGGCCGGGCCCAGTCCGCGTCGGGCAGCCCGGCGACCAGCGCCTCCAGGCTCTCCGACTCGGCGGCAAGATCCGTCAGCAGACTGTCGAGGTCGACCATGCGAGGCTCCTTGCGCGGATGGCGGTGCGGCGGGGCGACGGTTCAGCCGGTGCTGGCCGATGGTGTTGTCGGTACGGCGGCCAGGATCGCGGCGAGCTGCCGTTTCCAGGTGCCGAGCAGGGCGGTACGCCGGGCGGAGTCGTCGGAGAGCAGGTTGGCCACCCCGAGCCCGCGTAACAGGTCGAGGGTGGCCTGGATGGTCTCGCGTACCCCGGGCTGCCGTTCGTCGGCGCCGAGGAGTTCGACGGTGAGCCGGTGCATCTCGCGGCCGACCCGGGCCTCCAGCGGCACGAGGGCGTCCCGCAGTTCCGGATCGGTACGCCCGGCCACCCAGAGTTCCAGCGCGGCGACGAAGAGCGGACCGGTGAACGCCGTGGCCAGCATGTCGATCACCCGGTCGAGTCGTTCGGGGCCGGCCGGCAGGCTGGCCGCCTCGGTGCGGATCTCCGCCGCCCGGCGTTCGGCGAGGTGCTCGACGGCCGCCATCACCAGGGCCGACTTGGTCGGGTAGTGGTGCAGTTGGGCGCCTCGGGACACGCCCGCGCGGGTGGCGACGACGGTGGTGGTGGTCCCAGACCAACCCCGTTCCAGCAGGCAGTCCACGGTGGCCTCCAGCACCCGGGCCTGGGTGGCACGGCTGCGCTCCCGCTGTGGCGTACGGGTCGGGGCGCTCGACATCCGCCCAGCCTGCCGGTCCAGAAACAAACAGTCAAGCCTGCTTGTTTCTGGCGGCGCAGGCCCGGTTCTAGTCGACCGGGGTCGGTGCCGCCGGGTCCGGTCCGGCGAGGACGGGTTTGCGCTGTTGGGCCAGGGCCACGCCCCCGAGGACCAGCACCATTCCGGCGATCATCGGAATCGTGGTCGGCTCGTTCACCACCAGGGCCCCGAGCAGCACAGCGACGATCGGCAGCAGGTAGGTGGTGGTCGCGGCGACCGTCGCGCCCTCGTCGGCGATGAGCCGGTAGTTCAGGGTGTAGGCGAAGGCGGTGCCGGCGATGCTGAGGACCAGCAGGCTCGCCACCGCGTCACCCCGCCAGGCCAACGGAGTCAGTCCGCCGCCGAAGGGCAGGGCCAGGGCGATCAGTGCGGTCCCGGCGACGAGCTGGCTCGCCGAGAGCATGAGCGGCGAGATCCCCCGGTTGGTCAGGTAGCGGCTCATGTAGACGAAACTGACCGCGTAGCTGGCGGCGGCACCGAGGACGGCCAGTCCACCCCAGCTCGCGATCTCACCGGCCGACTTCCAGGGCGAGAAGATCAGCACCGTTCCGCCGAAGCCGAGTGCGATCCCGATCCCGCGCTGCACGCTGGTCACCCGGTCGGTTCCGACCAGGAACGCGATCAGGACCGTCCAGACCGGAGTGGTGGCGTTGAGTACCCCGGCGACGTTCGAGCCGATGCTCTGCTCCCCGATCCCGACCAGGGTGTACGGGATGGTGGTCGCCACCAGGGCGGCCACGGTCAGGTGTGCCCAGGTCCGCCGGTCGGTCGGCGGTCGCAGGCCACTGAGCAGCGCGATCGCCATCAGCACGAGCGCGCCGAGCGCGAGGCGTACGAAGACGATCTGGACCGGGGTGAAGCCGCGCAGCGCCAGCTTGATCCAGAGGAAGCCGGACCCCCAGAGCAGGGCGAGCAGGGCCAGCCTGACCAGGCTGCCTCGACGCATTCCGCCTCTTCCCTCAGTTGGTTACCGGCGGGTTCTATCCAGGCGTCGAGTTTGCCGCACGGGGCACGTGACTAGCTACGTTCACTCGCGTATTCATCGAGGCGGATCGTTGCGGCCTGCGGGACGGCCGTACCCCGGCGTTCGTCGGGCGGGATGTCGGCGTAGAAACGGGTCGTGACGATTGTCGAAGATCCGCTGTCCGGGATCGACCAGGTGGCGTGGCACCGGCTGCACCATGCCTATGGTCCGGCGACGGATGTGCCCGACCAGCTTCGCGCGCTGCGCACTACCGACCCGACGCGGCGCTCGGAGGCCCTGTCGCAGCTCTTCGGCAACGTCCACCATCAGGGCACCCGGTGGCAGGTCAGCCACGTGGTCGTGCCGTTCCTGGTCGCGCTGGTCGACGATCCGGCGACACCGAACCGTGCCGGGGTCGGCCAACTGCTCGCGGCGGTCGCCATCGGTGACCGGCGGGACGACGAGTTGCCCTTCGACCCGGGGCGCGCGTTCAACGCCGCCGAGCGGCTCACCGGGGTCGACACGACGGGCCTGATCCGACGGTTCTACGCCGGAGAGGACCTTTCCGAGGAGGAGATCGACCTGCTGGAGGCCGAGGCGGTGCGCTGGGCGGCGGACAGCTACTCCAGCGCCGCGGCCCGCCTGACCACCATCACCGGCTGGTTGTCGGACCCGGACGAGGAGGTGGCAGCCCGCGCCGCCGCCCTGATGCCGTGGTTTCCGGCCACCGCCGCCACCGTCTTCGCACTCGGTACCGCTTCCGCGAGCCGAGCCCAGCTCCGGGCGAGCGCGAACCTGGCGCTGGCACACGTGCCGTACGTCGACCCGTACGTCGCGCGGCGGTTGCGGGAGTTGAGCCGATCCGACGCCGACGTGGTAGTCGTGACCGCCGCGATCGCCCTGGCGTACCGGGAGGGTGCCTCGATGCCTGACGAGGCACTGTCGATCCTGGTCGACGCGTCGGCCCGGGATCTCGACCAGGGCGTCGTCGGTTGGAGCCGGGCGCTACGCGGCTTCGTGATGCTGGCGTTGCGGCGCCTCGGGCTCGGCTGACCGCCGCACACCGGTACGCCGAACCGGCCCGCCACGGGCACTTCGCTCGTCCGGCTCGGGGCCAGATCGGGGTTCTCCCCGATCTGCGGCACGGGGTCGAACGCGGCAAACCCCGGATGTCAGAGCCGTCATGGGCTGGCAGTCTCCAAAAGCGACATAGGAGGAGACCATGCGGCGAAGCCTCGTCGGGTTGCTCGGTTGCTCACTGGCCGCCGCGTCCGCACTCATCGGCACCCCGATGCCCGCCTCGGCGGAGCCGAACGGACTCCCCGCCGGCCTCACGGCCGCCGAGGTGACCTTTCGCAGCGGTGACCTGACCCTGCACGGCACCGTGCTCGCGCCACGCGCCGCCGGTCCGCGCCGGCCCGGAATGGTGCTGGTGCACGGTTCCGGCGTGGGCGTTTCCCGGGAGAAGCTGCGGCGGGAGGCGGAGGCGTTCGCCGCGGGTGGAATCGTCACGCTGATCTACGACAAGCGGGCCGCCGACTATTCCCCGGTACACCGGGACTATTCGCTGCTCGCCGACGACGCACTCGCCGGACTGGCCATGTTGCGTACTCGGTCCGAGGTGGACCCGGCGAACGTCGGGCTGTGGGGATTCTCCGAGGGCGGTTGGGTGGCACCGATGGCCGCCGCTCGGTCCAGCGCCGTCGCGTTCCTCGTCGTGGTCGGCGCCAACGGGGTCCCCCCGGCCCGGCAGGAAGCCTGGGCGATGGGCGAACGGCAGCGCCATCAGGGAATCTCCGGCTCCTCGCAGGACCGTTTCCCGACCACCGGTATCCGGCTGGTCGCCGGAGCGGACCTCTTCGCCCAAGCCCACCACGATCCGGTACCGGTGCTCGAACGGGTACGCCAACCCGTGCTCGCCATCTGGGGCGGCAAGGACCGGCAGACGCCACCCGGCGAGGGTCTGACCGTCTACCACCAGGTACTGGCCCGCACCGGCAACCCGCACTACATGCTGCGGGTCTTTCCGAACGGTGACCACGCGGTGCACCAGTCGACCGACGACGGCTTCCGCCGACTCGACGACCTGATGCCCGGCTACGCCGACCTGGTGACCTCGTGGGTGGCCGACGTCGTCGCCGACCGGCCGCCGGAGCGGCACGTAGATCCGGTGCCCCGCCAGGATCGGCCCAGCCCGGTGATCCACCCCCTTGCCTGGTGGGAGTCGCCCGGACTGCAACTCGCCGCGATCCTGCTCTGCACGCTGGCCTTCCTCGCGTACCCGATGGTGGCCCTCGGCCGCCGGCTCCGCCGTGGGCGCGGCTCCCTCGCCGGCCTGGCGCCCGCGCGCTGGCTGGCCGGCCTCGGCCTGGCCGCGATGCTCGGCTTCCTCTGGGTCTTCGTCGCCAGCAACGCGGGTGCGTCCCTGGGGCCGGTGGTGGCCGGCCGGGCACTGTCCTGGCTGGTGGTGCAACTGCTCGCCGTCGCTGTCGTGGCCGCGGCGGTCGCCACCGTGATCGGTTGGGTCCGGGCCCGAGCCGTCACCCCCGGACGAGACCGGCTCCGGCTCGGCCTGTTGCTGACCGGAGCGCTGGTCTTCCTGCCGTGGGCGGCGTACTGGGGGCTGTTGCTGCCGTGAGCGCGGGAGCTGTGGGTACGGCCCTCGGCTCGGTCGGGCGGTACGCAAAGCCTCGTACCGCCCGTCGACGGCGGGCGGTACGAGGCTTTGCGTTCGGCGCTGGGTCAGACGCGGGCGCGGCGGGCCAGACGCTCCGGGTCGAGGATGATGATGCTCTTGCCGTCCAGGCGCAGCCAGCCGCGCGAGGCGAAGTCGGCGAGCGCCTTGTTGACGGTCTCCCGGGAGGCGCCGACGAGCTGGGCGATCTCCTCCTGGGTCAGGTCGTGGGTGACCCGGAGTACGCCGCCGTCCCGGGTGCCGAACCGGCCCGCCATCTGGAGCAGGTTCTTCGCCACCCGACCGGGCACGTCCGTGAAGATCAGGTCGGCCAGGTTGTCGTTCGTCCGGCGCAGTCTCCGGGCGAGGACCCGCAGTAACTGCTCGGCGATCTCCGGCCGGTTGTTCAGCCACGGCCGCAGCGCCTGCTTGCGCAGCCGGGCGAGCCGGGTGTCGATCACGGCGGTGGCGGTCGCCGTACGGGGACCGGGGTCGAACAGTGACAACTCGCCGACCATGTCCGAGGGGCCCATCACGGCGATCAGGTTCTGCCGACCATCGGCGGCACGCCGACCAACCTTGATCTTGCCGCTCAAGACGATATAAAGGCTGTCGCCCGGCTCGCCCTCGTTGAAGACGATTTCGCCCTTACGGACCTCGATCGTCTCCATGTCCTTTGCGAGCGCCTCGGCAGCCTCCGGGTCGACGCCCTGGAAGATCCCGCTGCGGGCAAGTACCTCGTCCATTGCGCACCTCCGCCTACGCGGGCCGTCCCGCCGGCCGGGTTCGTGGCCGGTGTTCCCCCGCGCGCCGCCAAGTCTAGGCGCATGTGAAGAGTAATCGGAGGTGGCCCCTGGAATCTTGATCCGGTACCGGACAAGCGTAAGAGCAGATGAGCGGGGGTACGTCCGGTTCGTTCCGCCGTGTCACCGGTCGGGCGGGTCCGGCCGGGCACGGAGCGACCGGCCCGGGCCGCCCCGGAACCGGGCATCGGACGGGAAAACGGCAGGTGCCCGGTGGGGAGTCGGCCGCCGGACCGACGGGTACGTAGGGTCGACCGGTGTCGTCCGAGCCGCTGTTGACCTCCCGTACCGAGGACGGGCGGGACATGCCGGTCCTGGTCTGGCGCCTCACCGCGCCGACCCTGGCGATCAGCTCCGCTCCGCTCGGCGGCGGGATCGGCGTACGGCACTGGGTGGTCAACGCGACCGTGCCGATGTCGTACCGCCGGGACGACCCGGACGTCCACCTCGGTGAGCTGGCCGACCGGCTGGACCTGCGCGGGCCCGGGGTCGGACTGCTCACCGGCGTCGACGTCGCACAGGTGGTGACCGCTACCGACACCGGTGTCCGGCTCTGGGCCACCGTGGGGCTCGGTGCCCCGATCTGGGCCGCCGCTCCGGGCTGGGAGGCCGCCGCTCCGGGCTGGGAGGTCGCCGCTGCGGACGGTGAGCAGGAGCCGGAGGCAGGATGGCCCGGGGCGGCGCGGCCGGATACCGGGGAGCTGGAGCGGGAGCCGGCGCGACCGGTCGGCACCGTCAACATCGTCGCGCTGCTGCCGGTCCGGTTGAGCGACGCGGCACTGGTCAACGCCGTCGCCACGGTCACCGAGGCGAAGGCACAGGCGCTCCGGGAACTGGGTCTGCCGGCCACCGGCACCGCCACCGACGCGGTGACCCTGCTCTGCCCGCCCGACGGCCCGGCCGCCCCGTACGGCGGCCCGCGCTCCCGCTGGGGTGCGCCACTGGCCCGAGCCGCATGCCGGGCGGTACGGATCGGCGGCGCCACCCCCGGCGTCCCCTGGTCGGACCGCTGAGCCGGTCGGATCGCTGAGCCGGTAGGACCGCTGAGCCGGTAGGAGTACCGAACCGCCGCCGGGGCGTGCGTCACGACGGCGGGCGCCCCGGCGGCGGGGAGAGCGGGGGTGTTGGCGGCTGGCGGATCGGTGGCGAGATTCCGGCCTGTCGGCGGTCGCTCGCCTTGCCCACTCCCGGTACTGTCACCGGGCGATGTACGACACCAATCGACCTCCTCCGAAGTCCCGCCGGGCGCCCCGACGCACCGGCCGGACCGTTCTCATCGTGACCGCGGTCCTGACGGTGCTCCTGGGCACCGGTGTGGCCGCGGTGGCGGTCTTCAACGTCATGGGTGACGACTCGGCCGCGCCGCAGACACCGGGCGCGGCCAGCGGGAGCACCTCGACCGACCCGTCGCCGACCGGCAAGCCGGAGCCGAAGGTCATCTCCATGTCGGCCACCGGGGACATCGTGATGGGCAACGCCCCGGGCCGGCTGCCCTCGGGCGGGGGCAAGGGCTTCTTCAACTCGGTCAAGAAGGCGCTCGCCGCCGACCTGGTGATGGGCAACCTCGAGGAGCCGTTGACCGATGACACCGGCACCTCGAAGTGCGGCGCCAACTCGACCCGCTGCTTCCAGTTCCGGGCCCCGCCCGGGTACGCGGCGCACCTGAAGGAAGCCGGCTTCGAGCTGCTGAACCAGGCCAACAACCACGGGTACGACTTCGGCAAGGCGGGCTACCGGAACACCCAGCTCGCGCTGGAGAAGTACGACCTCCAGCACACGGGTGCGCCGAACCAGATCACCGTGGCCGAGGTCGAGGGCGTCAAGGTCGCTGTGGCGGGCTTCTCGTCGTACCCCTGGTCCAACAGCCTGACCAACATCACCTCGGCGAAGAAGGTGATCCAGAAGGCCGCGACAATGGCCGACCTGGTCGTCGTGCAGGTGCACATGGGGGGCGAGGGCTCCGAGAAGACCCGGGTACGGCCCGGCACCGAACTCTTCCTGGGCGAGAACCGGGGCGACCCGATCAAGTTCTCGCGCGCGATGATCGACGCGGGCGCGGATCTGATCGTCGGCCACGGGCCGCACGTGATGCGGGCGATGGAGTTCTACAAGGGGCGCCTGATCGCGTACAGCCTCGGGAACTTCGCCGGTGGCGGCGGGACGCTCAGCAACAACGGGCGGCTCGGTTGGGGTGCGGTGCTCAAGGTCTCGCTCGCCTCGGACGGTACCTGGGCCGGCGGGCAGCTTCTCTCGACGTACATGAACGACGCGGGCAAGCCGACCATGGACGGCCAGAAGCGCGCGCTGGGCCTGGTACGCGATCTGGGCAAGTCCGACTTTCCGAAGACCGGCGCGAAGCTCGCCACGGACGGCAAGATCTCGCCGCCCGCCCCGGCGAGCTGACCGGCTGACCGTCAGGTTCCCAAGCTTCGGCCTCGTCCGGCTCCCGGGCTTCGACGTCGTTGCCGCGACGTAGGCTGGCCGACGTGAGTGCGACAGACGATTCCGTCGACACCGGGGTCGTGACGGCACCCGGTGCGGCGACCAAGGCGATCCGGGCCGCCCGGCCGTCCCGCCGTACGGTGGAAACCGATCTTGGTCGCAAGCGGCGGGCCCGGCGGATCGGGCGGCTGCTGACCGAGGCCCATCCCGACGCCCACTGCGAGCTCGACCACTCCGGGCCGCTGCAACTGGCCGTGGCGACCATCCTCTCCGCCCAGTGCACCGACCAGCGGGTCAACGAGGTGACGCCGAAGTTGTTCCGCCGCTACCCGACGGCGGCCGACTACGCCGGGGCGGACCGGGCCGAGATGGAGGAGCTGATCCGGCCCACCGGGTTCTTCCGGAACAAGACGAACTCGCTGATCAACCTCGGCCAGCAGCTCGTCGAACGGTACGACGGCCAGGTGCCCGGCCGGCTGGTCGACCTGGTGACCCTGCCCGGGATCGGCCGGAAGACCGCCAACGTCATCCTCGGCAACGCGTTCGGGGTGCCCGGGATAACCGTCGACACCCACTTCCAACGGCTGATGCACCGGTGGGAGCTGACCGCCGAGACCGACCCTGTCAAGATCGAGCACGCCGTCGGGGCGCTGTTCGAGCGGCGCGACTGGACCATGCTGTCCCATCGGGTGATCTTCCACGGCCGGCGGGTCTGCCACGCCCGCAAGCCCGCCTGCGGGGCCTGCACGCTGGCCAGCGTCTGCCCGTCGTACGGCACCGGGCCGACCGAGGCCGCCCCGGCGGCCAAGCTGCTCAAGGGCCCCCGGGCCCGTGAACTCGCGGTACAGGCCGGGGTGGACCCCGATCTGGTGCCGCCGACCGCCGTCGTCTCGGACACCCCGTGAAACGGCTGCTGCTCGCCGGGTCGCTCGTGCCGCTGCTGCTGCTCGCCGCCGGCTGCACCGGCTCGGACCCGGACTCCGAGGCCGGCCCGGTGCCGGCCGGCCAGACCACCGGAACCACGGCGTTCGCGGACTGCGGCACCCTGACCGCACCGCTGCCCGCCCCGACCCCGACCGACACCGCCGAGGCGGCCGGTCCGGGCGAAGCACTGCCGGCGCTGACCCTGCCCTGTCTGGCCGGGGACAGCCGGGTGGCAATCGGCGAGCTGCGCGGACCCGCCGTGATCAACCTCTGGGCCCACTGGTGCGCACCCTGCCGCAAGGAACTGCCGGCCTTCCAACGGCTCTCCGAACGGACCTCCGGCACGCTGCGGGTGCTGGGCGTGAACGCCCGGGACAGCCGGTCCCGCGCGGAGTCGATCGGCGAGGACTTCGGACTGCGGTTCCCCACGCTCTTCGACCCGGACGACCGGCTCCGGGTGGCGCTCGGCCGCAACGTGCTGCCGATCACGCTCTTCGTCGACGGCGAGGGACGGATCCGGCACCGGGACGAGACCGGCGCGCTGGACGACGCGGAGCTGGCCAACCTCGTCCGACAGCACCTGGGGGTGGCGGTGTCGTCGTGACCGACCGGGAACTTCCGACCTGGTGCGAGCCACTGCTCACCCGGGTCCGGTCGGCCCGTACCGAGGACTTCACCCGGCTGCGTACCCCCGTCAACGGCGGGCGGGCCAGCGCCGTACTGGTGCTGCTCGGTGAACAGCCGGCACACGGGCTGGACGTACTGATCCTGCAACGCGCGGCGACCCTGCGTACCCACGCCGGCCAGCCGGCCTTCCCCGGTGGCGCCTGCGATCCGGGCGACGCGGACGTGGCGGCGACCGCGCTGCGGGAGGCACACGAGGAGGTCGGCCTCGACCCGGACAGCGTCACCGTGCTGGCCCAGCTGCCCAGGCTGTGGATTCCGGTCAGCGACTTCGTCGTCACCCCGATCCTGGCCTGGTGGCACCGGCCCCATCCGGTGCACTCCCGCGAGCCGGCCGAGGTGGCACACGTGGCCCGGCTGCCGGTCAGCGAACTGGTCGACCCGGCGAACCGGGTCCGGGTACGCCATCCCAGCGGCTGGATCGGTCCGGCCTTCCAGGCCCGCGGCATGCTGGTCTGGGGCTTCACCGCCGGGGTGCTGGCGGCGCTGCTCGACATGGCCGGCTGGGCCCGCCCCTGGCCCCAGGACCGGGTACTGGAACTGCCGCCGGCCAGCCCCGCGCCGGCACCGGACGCGAGCGCCGACGAGCCGGAGTAACGGACCCGCGACCCGACCGAGCCAGAAAGTGATTCGGCTGTCTCCGTCGTGGCGAGGTCATTCTCGGGTCGCCCCCGTACCCTGAACGGGTGTCGGTGGTGGATGTCGTCCTGATTCTGCTCATGTTGCTGTTCGCGATCAGCGGCTACCGGCAGGGCTTCGTCATCGGACTGCTCTCCTTCACCGGGTTCTTCGGTGGCGCGCTGATCGGGTTGCAGGTCGGCCCGCTGCTCGCGGAGCAGTTCTCGAACAACTCGACCCGGGTCGTGGTCGCGTTGATCGCGATCTTCGGCCTTGCGGTGCTCGGCCAGGCCCTCGCCGGGTGGCTCGGCTCGCATCTGCGGCACGCCATCACCAGTCAGGTGGGCCGGCGGGTGGACGACGTCGGCGGCGCCATCGTCTCGCTGCTCGCCGTACTGCTCGTCGCGTGGCTGGTGGCCGTACCGTTGGCGTCGTCGTCGCTGCCGTGGCTCGCCAGCGCCGTCCGCAACAGTGCCCTGCTGACCGTGGTGGACCGGGCCCTGCCGGAGGAGGCCCAGGCGCTCTCCCGGGCGTTGCGGGACACGGTCGACACCAACGGTTTCCCGGACGTCTTCGGCGGGCTGGCCCCGACCCGGTCCCGCGAGGTGGCCTCGCCGGATCCGGCGCTCGCCGGATCCCAGGCGGTGGTGAACGGCCGGCGCTCGGTGGTCAAGGTGCTCGGCAACGCGCCCAGTTGCTCCCGCCGGATCGAGGGCTCCGGCTTCGTCTACGCCGACAACCGGGTGATGACGAACGCCCACGTGGTCGCCGGGACCCGGAGCGTCTCCGTCGAACTGGCCGGCGAGCGGCACACCGCCCGGGTGGTCGTCTACGACCCGGACCGCGACCTGGCCGTGCTCTACGTGCCGAAGATGACCGCCCCGATCATGCCGTTCGCCCCCCGCGAGGCGGAGGTGGAGGACGACGCCATCGTGCTCGGCTTTCCGCTTGACGGCCCGTACAACGCCCAGCCGGCCCGGATCCGTGACATCGGTGAGATCAGCGGTCCGGACATCTACGAGTCCGGACGGGTCAACCGGGAGATCTACACGATCCGGGGACTGGTCCGGAGCGGAAACTCGGGCGGACCACTGGTGACCACCGGCGGCCAGGCGCTCGGAGTGATCTTCGCGGCGGCGGCCGACGATCCGAACACCGGGTTCGCGGTGACGGCCGACGAGGCCCGGTCGACCGCGACCGCCGGGGTCGAGCGGACCCGCGTCACCGGTACCGGCGACTGCACCTGACCGGCGTCGCCTCCCGATCCACGCCCTGGACGCGCGGCGGCGTACGGGCGACGCGCGGCGGCGTACGGGCAGGGACCGGCCTTCCCCGCGGGGTCAGGAGCCCTTGCGGCCCAACCGGCGGACCAGCAGGACGCCCCCGGCGACGACCACGATGAGCAGGAGACCGCTGCCGAACAGGCCGTTGTGGGAGCCGGGGATCGGACTGCCCGCCGGCTCGACCGACCAGTTCGCCGAGCGGCCGGAGGCCACCGTTCCGACCGAGCCGGAGCCGTCCTCGGCCAGCTCCGGCGACTGCTCCAGGCCGGGCGCCGAGCCGAACCCGGAGACGGCGGGCGCCGCCTCGCCGTCGTCCAGCGGGTTGCGCTGCACGGCGGAGACCTCACCGTTCAGCGCGGCGACGGGATCGACGACGCCGAAGCCGAACTGGTCGTCCCGACCGGACGGACCGACGTCCCGGGCAGTATTGATCAATCGGTTGACCACGTCGGCGGCGGACATCTTCGGCCAGTGCGCCCGGACCAGCGCCGCCGACGCGGCCACCAGCGGCGCGGCGAAGCTGGTGCCCTGGACCTGCCAGAAACCACCCGGGCGGGCGCCGGAGAGCCCCGTCGCCGGAGCGGACAGCACGGTCTCCGGGCCGGTTATCGACCCCGACCACAGCGCGTCGCTCTCCCGTTCCAGGCCGGCCACGGCGACCACGCCCGGCTCCCGGGCCGGGTACCAGACGCGCTTGCCGGCGGACGAGCCCAGATTTCCGGTACAGGCGACGACGACCACGTCCCGGGCGAAGGCGTAGTCGAGGGCCGCGGCCAGCGCGGGACTGTCCCCACTGCCGCCCAGCGACAGGTTCACCACCTGGGCGCCGTTGTCGACCGCCCAACGGACGCCCTTCGCCACGACCAGCGCGTCGTCGTAGCGGTTCTCCTCGTTCAGCACCCGGACCGGCAGGATCTTGGCTTTGGGGGCCAGGCCGGCGACCCCACGGGTGTCGTCGTTGCGCCCGGCGATCAGGCCGGCCACCGTGGTGCCGTGCCCCACCGGATCGATCTGCCCGTTACCGGTGCTGTCGACCAGGTCGATGCCGGGCAGCACCTGCCCGGCCAGGTCCTCGTGTGAGGCGTCGACCCCGGAGTCGATGACCGCGACCGTCACGCCCTTGCCGGTCGACACCCGCCAGGCGGCCTTCGCGTTGAACAAGTCCAATTGCCACTGCTTGTCGCGGATCGCGTCGACGACGACGGGCAGGCTCACCGGGCGCGCCGGTATCGCGGCGGTTGCCGGCGCCGGGGCGACCAGCGAGCTGGCGAGCCCGGCCGTGGCGAGCAGTGCCGTCCCGGCGACCCGGGCGACAGCGCGGTCCTGTTGATGCGGCAGCCTGGTCACAGCATGGCCATTTCACCCCGGGGGACACATGATGCACGGAGGTTACCCCGTTTCACCCCTGTCGCGGGACGAAACTTCGCGACTACCTCCATGGACCTCCAACCGGGTACGCACACCGCCCCCGCACCAGCCGGCGGAGCCGGACCCTGCCGGCGGCCGACGACGGTGGGTCGACCGGCCGCCGACGCCCGTGGTCGACCGGTGACCTTGGGGTGGCCACCGGTCGACCGGGCCGTCAGGTGGGCGGCAGGTAGCCGAGCTGCACCAGCCGGATGCCTTCCTTCCGGGTCACCAGTCGGCCCCGGCCGGGCGGCATCGGTCCCGGACGTACCGAACCGATCAGCGCACCCTCGTCCTTGCTTCCGGACATCACCAGACCGGGCGAGGAGAGCTCCCGGAGCCGCTGGATGATCGGCTCGTAGAGGGACCGCGAGGCGCCACCCGAGCGCCGGGTGAGCACCAGGTGCAGACCGACGTCCCGGGCCTGCGGGAGGTACTCGACCAGCGGCGTCAGCGGGTTGTTCGGGCCGGTGGCGACCAGGTCGTAGTCGTCGACCAGCACGAACAGCTCCGGCCCGGTCCACCAGGAGCGGTCCCGCAGCTGCTGCGGGGTGACGTCCGGGCCGGGCAGCCGACGCTGCATGTAACCGGCCACCGACTCGATCAGCTCGCTGGTCGCCGCGGCCGCGGTGCCGTACCCGATCAGGTGGTCGGACTGGACCACGCCCAGCAGGCTGCGCCGGAAGTCGACCAGGATCACCCGCGCCTGCTCCGGCGTGTACCGGGTGGTGATCGAGATGGCCAGCGCCCGCAGGAACGAGGACTTGCCGCACTCGGCGTCGCCGAAGAGCAGGAAGTGCGGCTCGGAGGCGAAGTCGATCGCCACCTGCTGGAGGTCCGCCTCGGAGATGCCGATCGGCAGCCGCAGGCCGGTCGCACCGGCCACGTCCAGATCGGCGTACGGCAGGATCGGCGGGAGCAGCCGTACCCGGGGCGCCGGTGCACCGGCCCAGTTGCCGGCCACCGCCTTGACCAGTGCCTGGGTCTGCCCGCCGCCCAGGCTGGAGAGCTCCGGCAGAACGGTCAGGAAGTGCAGGCTCTCGGCCGTGATGCCCCGACCCGGCGACTTCTCCGGCACGTTCGCCGCCGCCTTGCGCGAGACGATCGAGTCGGTCGGGTCACCGAGCCGCAGCTCCAACCGGGATCCGAACAGGTCCCGGATCGCCGGCCGGAAGTCCATCCAGCGCGGCGCCGCGGCGATCACGTGCACGCCGTACGACAGGCCTCGGGTGGCGATGTCGGTGATCAGCGGCTCCATGTCGTCGTACTCGCCACGCAGGGTGGGCCAGCCGTCGACGACCAGGAAGACGTCGCCGAACGGGTCCGCGCCGACCCCGACCCCGCCCGCGGCGGCCCGCCGCTTGCGGTACGCCGGCATCGACTCCACGCCCAACTCGGCGAACCGCTGCTCACGCTCGTTGAGCAGGGTCGCGATCTCACCGACGGTACGCCGTACCGCCGCCGCCTCGGACCGTCCGGCGACCCCGCCGACGTGCGGCAGGTCGCGCAGCGCGGCCAGCGATCCGCCACCGAAGTCGAGGCAGTAGACCTGGACCTCGGCCGGTGTGTGGGTCAGGGCCAGGCCACAGACCAGGGTCCGCAGCAGGCTCGACTTGCCCGACTGCGGCCCACCGGCGATGGCGACGTGCCCGGCGCCACCCTCCAGGGACAGCCACAGCAGGTCACGCCGTTGCTCGTAGGGCTTGTCGATCAGGGCGACCGGCACCTGTAGGGCGCCGTGCAGTTCGGGGTTGCCGAAGGTGAGCCCACGGGTCGGGTCGGTGATGACCGGGCCGAGGATCTCGTCCAGGGCCGGTGCCAGGGACAGCGGTGGCAACCACACCTGGTGGGCCGGTGGGCCCTGGCCGACCAGTCGGGACACCATCACGTCGAGCAGGCTCTCGCCCTCGGGCTCCTCCGGCGCCGGCTTCGGAGCGACCGGCACCACCGGCTTCGGGACCGGCACGAGGTGGGTGGAGTACGACAGCAGCAGGGGACCGGTGTAGCCCTGCGCTCCCGGGCCGCTCGTGCTGGTCTTCTGGAACGGGCCGGAGACGTACGCCGCCTTGAACCGGATCAGTGGCTCGGTGCCGAACTTCAGGTAACCGTGTCCGGGCGCCCGGGGCAGTTCGTACGCGTCCGGCACGCCCAGTACCGCCCGGGACTCCAGTGCCGAGAAGGTCCGCAGACCGATCCGGTACGACAGGTGGGTGTCCAGCCCGCGCAGCCGGCCCTCCTCCAGCCGCTGCGAGGCGAGCAGCAGGTGTACGCCGAGCGACCGACCCAGCCGGCCGATCTGGACGAAGAGGTCGATGAAGTCGGGCTTGGCGCTGAGCAGCTCGGAGAACTCGTCACAGATGATCAGCAGCGAGGGGAGCGGTGCCAGCGCCGCCCCGCCGGACCGGGCCTTGTCGTAGTCCTTCAGGTTGGCGTAGTTGCCGGCCTTGCGGAGCAACTCCTGCCGCCGGATCATCTCGCCGTTGATCGCGTCGACCATCCGGTCGACCAGGGGTAGCTCGTCGGCCAGGTTGGTGATCACGGCGGCGGTGTGCGGCAACCGGTCCAGCGAGGCGAAGGTCGCGCCACCCTTGAAGTCGACCAGTACGAAGTTGAGCGCCTCGGAGGAGTGCGTCGCCGCCAGCCCGAGCACGAGGGTACGCAGCAGCTCGGACTTTCCGGAGCCGGTGGCGCCGATCAGCAGGCCGTGCGGGCCCATTCCGTCCTGGGCCGACTCCTTCAGGTCCAGGTCGATCGCGCCGCCGTCGGCGCCCACGCCAATCGGCACCCGCAGCTTGTCCCGGTTGGGTCGTGGCGCCCAGCCCTGTGCCGTACTGAAGTTCTCCGGGTCGCCGACGCCGAGCAACTCGCCGAGGGTCATCTCGGCGGCCAGCGGGGCGTCGGAGGAGCCCTTCTGGGCGACGGCGAGCCGCAGCGGGGCCAGCCGGCGGGCGACCGCCTCGGCCTCTTCGAGGCTGAGCCGGTCCGGGGTGCCGACCTCGGCCTGCCCGTCCATCGTGAAGGTGTTCAGCCGGCCGCCGGCCAGTTCCAGGACCAGGGTGGCGCGGTCCAGCAGCCGGGGCGGCGGGCTGTCCAGGTCGACGATGGTCACCGCGTCGATGCCGCTGTCGCCGGCCAGGTAGCTGGCCCCGTTGAGGTCGCCGCCGTCGAGCACGATCACCACGTGCGGGCCGTCGGTCGCCGGGCCGGACAGGCTGAACCGGGACCGGTTGCCGACCACGTCCTCGATGAGCTTCTCCAGCTCCACCGCCGAGCTGGCCACCATGCGTACCGGACCGAGCGCGTCGGTGCCGGTCGGGTGGTGCACGTGCGGGAGCCACTTGGCCCACTCCCACCGGGCCCGCCGTTCCGGCCCCGCGCAGATCGCGATCAGCAGTTCCTCGGGCGCGTGGAAGACCGAGAGCTGGGTGAGCACCGCCCGGGCCACCGCCTGGGGGTCGCCGCCGGCCGGATCGCGGGACTGGTCCCGCGCGCCCGGCGCGTTGCGGATGAAGACCCGGGCGAAGCCCCGGATGGAGAGCGCCACCGGCAGGTCCGGCACGACCGAGTACGCGTCGAGGAACCGGCGCAGCGCGCCGGCGGTCATCGGTTCGAGGTCCTCCAGCGGCCGGGTGACCGGCGGCACGAGCGGGGTGGCCAGGGTCTGCGGGCCGACCGCGACCCGGACCACGCCGAAGTCGCCGTCGCTGGGGCGGCGCTCCCAGACCCGGTAACTGCCCACAGTGGACCACAGTTGGGCCGGGTCGGGATGCCGGTAGAACAGGCCCGACCGCTGCTTCGACGCGGTCTCCCGGACCCGGCGCCGCAGCGTGGCCAGGTGTCGGAGGTACTCGCGCCGGGCGGCCATCATTTCCGACTTCTTCGGCGAACCTGACGAACTGCCCCACGACGACGCCACCATGGCCAGCGAGGAGATGCCGAACATCGCACCGACGACGTACGAGTAGGCGCCGCCGCCACGGCCGAACATCATCGCCATCGCGACCGAACCGCCGAGCATCGGCAGCACCATCATCATCTGCTGCCACTTGCTGCCGGTGGCCTGGGGGATCTCCGGTGGCGGCTCGACGGTCAGTTCACCGGTCGGGATGTCCGGTGCCGGCCGCCGGGGAGGGCGCTTGATGACAACGGTACTCACCGTGCTCCTCCACCCTGCCGACCAGCGGTTTCCCGCCGGAGTCGGCCGCCCGGCGGCGGGCCGGTGTCGAGCCTGCGGGCCCGTCCGGCGCGGTTGACACCGCACCGGCACTGGCTACCCGTGTCCATGTGAGACCTCCCCTAAGGCCGCGGCGATGGAGCAGTTATCCGGTGCCGGCGGGCCATTCGACGCGCCCGCGTCGCAAATGTCCTCGTGCTCGGTCGGACGAGCTTGCACCATCCTAGGTAAAGTGCGGTCGTCCGCGCAGCCATGGGTTGCCCCCTCGATGGAGGACTGTCGATGAGTACCGGGCTTGCCCGCGTCACGATCAGCGCGCCGCAACGACGGGTGGACGTTGCGCTGCCCGAACACCTGCCGCTGGCCGAACTTCTACCAGAGGTGCTGCGGCACGCCGGCGAAGGACTGGCGGACGACGGCGAGAAGCACGGCGGGTGGCTGCTGCGCCGGACCGACGGTGAACCGTTGGCCGCCGGCAAGGCTCTGCTGCCGCAGGGCATACGGGATGGTGACGTGCTTCATCTCGTACCGGCCCGGGCCCAGTGGCCGGAACTGGAGTACGACGACGTCGTGGAGGCCATCGCCGACGGCGCCCGTCGACGTGGCAGCGCGTGGTCCGGGCGGAACACCCGGATCGGGACGCTGGGCGCCGCGGGTGGACTGCTCACCGTCGGGCTGCTCGCGGTGGTCGCCGGGGGCACGGTCTGGTCCCTGGGCGCCTTCGTCGCGCTCGGCACCGCCGTACTGCTGGCGGTCGGGGCCGTGGTGGCCTCCCGGGCGTACGGGGACGCGACGGCGGGCGCCGCACTGGGCGGGTACGCGATGCCGTTCGCCTTCTTCGGTGGTGCCCTGCTGGTGGCCTCCGGCGACCGGGTCGGGGTGCTCGGTCCGGTCGGCTGGCTCGGCGCGCCCGAGGCGCTGGCCGGCTCGGTGGCACTGCTCCTGATCGCCGTCCTGGGCCTGGTCGGGGTGGCCGCCGGGCTCCGGGTCTTCGCCGCCGGTGTCTCCGTCGGGTTGCTCGGCGCGGTGACCGCGCTCACCGGCTTCCTGCTGTCGGCCGCCGGATCCGCCGCCATCCTGATGGCCCTGCTGGTCTGTGCGATCGGCATGCTGCCGCTGCTGGCGATCCGGTTCGGCAAGCTGCCGATGCCGCCGATCACGCTGCCCACCGGTGCCGAGGCGGCGGAGGGCTTCAGCGCGGCCAGTTCCAGCCAGAGCGGCGTACGGGAGCGGCCGGACCGGGGACGCGTCTTCGCGGCGGTCGCCCGGACCGAGGAGATGCTCACCGGGATGCTGATCGGGCACGCGGTGCTGGCCGTCGCGGCGGCGCTGCTGCTGGTGGTCGCGGGCGGGTTCTCCGGCCGGCTGATGGTGGCGGTCTCGGCGGCGGCGCTGCTGCTCCGGTCCCGGCTCTTCGTCACGGTTCGGCAACGGGTTCCACTGGTGGTCGCCGGGGTCGTCTCGTTCGTGGTGCTCGGGATCGCCCTGCTGCTCCGGGTCCAGGAGACCGGCCTGCTCCTGATCACGGCCGGTGGGCTGGGGCTCGCCCTGCTGACCATCGGCGCCGGTGCGACGTACTCGAAGCGTGAGCCGGGGCCGTACCTCGGTCGGACCGCCGACATCGTCGACACCCTGATGGTGGTGGCGGTGGTGCCGGTGGCGTGCGCGGTGCTGGGTCTGTACGCCCAGGCGCGCAGCCTGATCGGCTGAACCCCGGCCGTCCCCGGGGTGTTCGGGACGGATGGCACACGACAGCCCTTGACCGATGAAGTCCGCTGGACTTCGGCCGGTCAAGGGCTGTCGGCCTTGACGATTGGTTTCGGCGTCAGTGCGCCGACTCGCCCCGTTCGACGGCTTCCTGCTGGCGCCGGAAGGAGGCCCGGATCTCGGCCTCGGCCTCGGTCCGACCGACCCAGGTGGCGCCTTCGACTGATTTGCCCGGTTCCAGGTCCTTGTAGACCTCGAAGAAGTGCTGGATCTCCAGGCGGTCGAACTCACCGAGGTGGTGGATGTCCCGGAGGTGCTCCTGACGCGGGTCCTCGTACGGCACGCAGAGGACCTTGTCGTCGCCGCCCTTCTCGTCCGTCATCCGGAACATGCCGATCGTCCGGCACCGGATGAGGCAACCTGGGAACGTGGGTTCGGGTACCAGTACCAGAGCGTCGAGGGGGTCACCGTCCTCGCCCAGTGTGCCTTCGATGAAACCGTAGTCAGCCGGGTACTGGGTCGACGTGAAGAGCGTGCGGTCCAGCCGGATTCGGCCGGTCGCGTGGTCCACCTCGTACTTGTTGCGGTGACCCTTTGGGATCTCAACCGTTACGTCGAAATCCATCTCGCACGCTCCCTCGTTTGCCGGCGCTGGCCAACGGAACCACAACGTCGCATACCGGCGCGGGTGATCTGGCGATTCACCTGGTTCGCGCCGGCCGCCGTGCGGTGTTCGGACCAAAGTAGTGTCGCCTAGGCAGAATTCGACGGGGAGGAGGGGCCGGTGGGGAGTGAAGATTCACACTCGGACCTGACGGGTGAGAACCCGTCGGACCGTCCGCGCGGGCGTGTCGTGGTGCCCGGCGTCGGAGGGCCGCAACCCGCTGCGGGCTCGCTGCCGGCACGGGGCCGGGCCGTCGTGCCGCTGCCCACCACGCTGCCGATCCCGCCCTCGGCGACCCCGTCGGGCCCGCCGCAGCCGCCGGGCGAGGCGGCCAGGCCGCCCGGTGTTCCGGGCTGGGCCGGTCAGACCCTGCCGGTGTCGCCGGAGCGGTCGAGCCAGCCCACCCCCGCACCGCCCGGTCCGCCGGGCTGGGCCGGTCAGACCCTGCCCCTGATGCCGGGCCGCCCGGGCCAGCCGCCGTCCGTGCCCTCGGCTGGCGTTCCGGGCCGGGCCGGTCAGACGTCCCCCGCCGCGCCGGAGCGCCCCGGATGGTCGTCCGCGCCGCCGCCGGAGTGGCCGGGCCGGGCCGCGCCGGCCCAGCAGCAGGGCCTGGGAGGCCAGCCGCAGGGCCTGGCCGGACAGCCACCGGGACCGGCGGGCCAGCCGCAGAATTTGCCGGGCCAGCCGCCGGGTTCGCCCGGCCAGCCGCAGAATCTTGCCGGACCGGCGCAGTTCGGCCCACCGGACCGGCCGGGGGCACCCGGGCAGGGCCCGACCGCCTTCTCCGGGCAGGCCGGGCCGCAGGGCTGGGCGGGCCAGCCGGTCAATCCGGCACCGGGCGGCGAACCGCCGCCGGGAGGCCAGCCACCCGGCAGCCCACGAGCCGGCGGTACGCCGCCCGACGGGGCGCCGCCGGACGGCGTACCGGCGGGTCGGCCGCGTCGGCGGCGCGGCCTGGTTCTTACGCTCGCGGCCGTACTCGTGGTGGGTCTGGCGGTGGCCGGGGTGGTCGTGGTACGTCCCGGCCCGGTGGACGGCTGGCTGGGTGGCAACCCGGCCACGCCCGCCGCCGGGGCCGACCCGAGCGAGCCGCCGCCCCCGCCCGTGCTGACGGCCGCCGGAACCAGCGCCCCGGCCCCGACCCCCGAGGGGGTACGCGCCGCGCTCACCCCGCTGCTCACCTCGTCGGTACTGGGTGACGAGGTGAACATCTCGGTGGTCGACGCCGCCACCGGGGAGGCGCTCTACGAGAACGGGCAGGACACTCCGACGGTGCCGGCGTCGACGACGAAACTCGTCACCGCAGCGACCGTCCTGGCGGCCCGTGGGCCGGCCTACCGGATCCCCACCCGGGTCGTAGCCGGGCCGAATCCGGGCGAGGTGGTGATCATCGGAGCCGGCGATCCGACCCTGGCGGTGAACGCCACCGGCTGGTACCCGGGTGCGGGGCGGCTCGACCGGCTCGCCAACCAGGTGAAGAAGGCGCTCGGTGGCACCGCCCCGACGAAGGTGATCGTCGACGGCGGCCTCTTCCCCGGCCCGAAAGTCGGTCCGGGCTGGGACGCGGACGCCCACGTCGGCGGCTTCGGGGCGGTCATCACGGCGTTGATGACCGACGGCGCCCGGATCGACCCGGAGGACAAGGACCGGGGCCCGGAACGGTCGGACAAGCCAGACCAGGCCGCCGGCCGGTCCTTCGCCAAGCTGCTGGACCTGCCGAACTCGGCGGTGGTGACGGGCACCGCCCCGCCGCCCCCCACGGCCTCGCCGCCCGCCGGCGCCAGCGCCACCCCCGGAACGGTCGCCCCCGGCACCGAACTCGGCAAGATCCACTCGCCGCCGATGATCCGGCTGGTCGAGTTCATGCTCCGGGAGAGCGACAACGTGGTGGCCGAGACGTTGGCCCGGCAGGTCGCGCTGGCCCGGAACAAGCCGGCCTCGTTCGAGGGGGCCGCGGTCGCGATGGACGAGATGGTCGCCGAACTCGGCCTGCCGGAGGCGGAGAGTGCGCTCGCCGACGGCAGCGGCCTGTCCCGCTCCAACCGGGTCACCCCCGGACTGCTGACGGACGTGCTCGCGCTGGCCGCCAAGGGAACCCGACCGGAACTCGCGGGCCTGTTCCCCGGGCTGCCGGTGGCGGCCTGGTCGGGCACGCTCGACGACCGGTTCGAGCGCGCCGGCGAGCGTCCGACCGAGGCCGGAGCGGGAGTCGTACGGGCCAAGACCGGCACCCTGAGCGGAGTGCACGCGATCTCCGGCGTGGTGACGACGCTCGACGGCCGGCTGCTCGCGTTCGCGGTGCTCGCCAACAAGGTGCCGGGCGGTCAGGAGCAGGCGCAGCCCGAGCTGGACCGGATCGCGACCGCCCTGGCACAGTGCGGCTGCCGCTGAGCTGAGATGTTAGGAAGGGGCCCTTCTTATACAAAAAGCGATAAGAAGGGCCCCTTCCTTACCGCAGGGTGGGGGTGTTGTGATCCGGGTACGGTGGGATGCATGGCGCAGTTCGTGGACTGGGATCTGGCCGCCGCCACCGCCGGGGCGTTGGGAAAATCGGGACCTCGGGTCTCCTACGACGAGGCCACCGAGGTGGTCGCCGATCTACGGCGGCTGACGGACGAGGCAGCCGGGCACGTGCTGGCGTACACCGGGCTGCGGCCACAGGTCGCCCATCCACCGGTACGGGTGGTGGACCGCCGGGACTGGGCGGCCACCAACATCGCCGGGCTGCGTGAGGTGATCACCCCGCTGATCAACCGGCTCTCCGGCGACAAACCGCCGGGGCTGATCAGTGACACGATCGGGTCCCGGCTGACCGGCGTACAGGCCGGTACGGTGCTCGCGTACCTCTCGGGACGGGTGCTCGGCCAGTACGAGGTCTTCTCCGCCGATCCGGGGCAACTGCTGCTGGTCGCGCCCAACATCGTCGAGGTCGAGCGGAAGTTGCAGGCCGACCCCCGGGACTTCCGGCTCTGGGTCTGCCTGCACGAGGTCACCCACCGCACCCAGTTCACGGCGGTGCCGTGGATGCGTGGGCACTTCCTCGGCGAGGTGCAGGCGTTCGTCGACGCCTCGCAGGCAGGTGGCGACAACTTCCTGGACCGGCTGCGCCGGGGCGTCAGTACGCTCTCCGACTCGGTCCGCAACCCGGAGAGCCGGGCCAGCGTGCTGGACATCGTGCAGACGCCGGGGCAGCGGGCCGTACTGGACCGGCTGACGGCGCTGATGACCCTCCTGGAGGGGCACGCGGAGTTCGTGATGGACGGCGTGGGGCCGGAGGTCATTCCGAGCGTGGAGACGATCCGGGCCCGGTTCAACCGGCGCCGGGAGTCGGGCAACCCGCTGGAGAAGGCGATCCGCAAGCTGCTCGGCGTGGACGTGAAGATGCGCCAGTACGCCGAGGGGCGGAAGTTCGTGCACGGGGTGGTGGACCGGGTCGGGATGGAGGGCTTCAACCGGATCTTCAGTTCACCGCTCACCCTGCCCCGGCTGGAGGAACTCTCCGACCCCGATGCCTGGGTCGCCCGGGTGCACGGTCCGGTCGGGCCGATCGCCGCCACCGGCTGAGGCGGAATCCTTCGTGGCTGCCCTGCCCCCGCCGGTCGCGGCCATCCGGGTCGCCGTCCGGCGGGCGCTGGTCGGCGTACCCCGGGATCGTCCGGTCCTGGTCGCCTGCTCCGGTGGTGCCGACTCGCTCGCGCTGGCCGCCGCCACCGCGTTCGTGGCGCCCCGGCTCGGCGTGGCCGCCGGGCTGGTCAGCGTCGACCACGGCCTACAGGCCGGTTCGGCGGGCCGGGCCGCCGAGGTGGTGCAGTGGGCCCGGGGGATCGGTCTGGCGCCGGCCGAGGCGGTGGCCGTCCAGGTCGCCGGCCGGCCGGGCGGGCCGGAGGCGGCGGCCCGGGAGGCCCGCTACCAGGCACTGGTCGCCACGGCCCACCGGTACGACGCGTCGACGGTCCTGCTCGGGCACACCCGGGACGACCAGGCCGAGACGGTGCTGCTGGCGCTGGCCAGAGGAGCCGGCCCGCGCGGGTTGGCCGCAATGCCGGTCGACCGGGAACTGGACGGCGTGATCCTGTCCCGCCCGCTGCTGGACGTCTCCCGGGAGGAGACCCGCAAGGCGTGCGCGGTGCTGGGGCTGACCCCGTGGGAGGACCCGCACAACGCCGACGACCGGTACGCCCGGGCCCGGGTCCGGGCCGAGGTGCTGCCGGTGCTGGTCCGGGTGCTCGGTCCGGGGGTGCTGGACAACCTGGCCCGGACCGCCCGGCTCGTCGCGGCGGACACCGCCGCGCTGGACGAACTCGCCCGGATCGGGTACGCCGAGGCGCGGATCGCCCCGGGCGGGACCCGGAGCGTCGACGGGCTGGCGGTACCGGTGCTCGCGGCGATGCCGGCCGCGGTGCGTACCCGGGTCCTGCACCGGTGGGCCCGCGAGTTGGGCGCGTCGCCGGCCGCGCTGTCACACCGGCACGTCGCGGCGCTCGATGCCCTGGTCACGGCCTGGCGGGGACAGGGACCGACACACCTGCCCGGCGGAATCCGGGCGACCCGGCGCGGCGCGGAGTTGCTGGCCGAGCAGGACGGCGGGCCGGCGACGGAGCAGGACGGCCGGCTGCTGGCCGAGCAGAACGGCGGTTCGGTAGCCGAGCAGGCCGGCGGGCCAGTGTTGGAGCAGGAACACGGGCCGGTCGTGGAGTAGAGCGACGGGCAGGTCGCGGAGTAGACATGACCCATGGCCTACCCTCGACAGCCGGTCTTCGCGCCGAACGGCGCCGTCGCCACCAGTCAGCCGCTCGCCGCCGCCGCCGGTCTGGCGGTGCTGCGTCGGGGTGGCAACGCGGTGGACGCCGCCCTCGCCACCGCCATCACGCTCACCGTGGTCCAGCCCGGCTCCAACGACATCGGCGGTGACCTGTTCGCCATCGTCTGGGACGGGCAGCGGCTGCACGGGCTGAACGGATCCGGCCGGTCGCCGGCCGCGCTGACCCGGGACGCGGTGCTCGCCGCGACCGGTGGCCGGGGTGCGGAGCCGACCGGGGCACACGGCGGGGCGCAGGCCAGCGGGGCAGCGATGCCGGCCCGGGGCTGGCTCTCGGTGACCGTACCCGGGGCTCCGGCGGGCTGGCGGGACCTGCACGACCGGTTCGGCTCGCTGCCCTTCGCCGACCTCTTCACCGACGCGATCGGCTACGCCGAGTGCGGCTTCCCCGTGTCACCGAACGTCGCGGCGGGCTGGGCCCGTGCGGTGGGCCAGCACGCCGAACTGGTCGGCCAGGAGTACGCCGAATGGGGCCGGGTCTTCACCGTCGACGGTGGACGGGCACCCCGGGCCGGGGAGCGTTGGCGCAACCCGGACGCCGCCGGCACGCTGCGCCGGATCGCGGCCAGCGGCTCGGCGGCGTTCTACACCGGGGAGATCGCCGAGGTGCTGGCCGGGTACGCCGACCGGACCGGTGGGCTGCTCTCCGGGGCCGACCTCGCCAAGCACGAGTCGAGCTGGGTGGATCCGATCCGGGCGACCTACCGGGGCCACGAGCTGTGGGAACTGCCGCCGAACGGGCAGGGCGTGGCCGCCCTGCTCGCGCTGAACATCCTGGACGGCGTGGATCTGGCCGCGATGTCCCCGGCCGAGCAACTGCACTGGCAGATCGAGGCGACGAAGATCGGCTTTGCCGACGCGCACGCGTACGTGGCCGATCCGGACCGGGTCACGGTACCGACGGCGGAACTGCTGACCCCGGAGTACGCCGCCACGCGCCGGGCCCTGGTCACCTCCTCCGCCGGTACGCCGGCACCCGGCGACCCGGCGAAGGGTGGCACCGTCTACCTCTGCGCCACCGACGCCGACGGGATGATGGTGAGCCTGATCCAGTCCAACTACCTCGGCTTCGGCTCGTACGTCGTACCGTCGGGGCTCGGCTTCGGGCTGCAGAACCGGGCCGCCGGGTTCAGTCTCGACCCGGCCCACCCCAACGTGGTGGCACCCGGGAAGCGCCCGTTCCACACCATAATCCCGGGCTTCCTGACCCGGGACGGCGAGCCGGTGGGCCCGTTCGGGGTGATGGGCGGGCACATGCAGCCGCAGGGGCACGTGCAGGTCGTCTCGTCGACCGTGGACGCCGGCCTCGGCCCGCAGGCGGCGCTGGACCGCCCCCGCTGGTACTGGCACGCGGGCAGGTCGGTGCTGGTCGAGCCGGCGTTGCTGGCCGACGAGGCGGGCCGCGACGCGGTCGAGCGGTTGCGGTCCCGGGGGCACGAGATCGCCGTCGAGGCCGAGCCGTCCGCCTTCGGGTACGGCCAGGCGATCTGGCGGCTCCCCGACGGCGGGTACGTGGCCGGCTCAGAGCCCCGAGCCGACGGGTGCGCGATCGGCTACTGAACCGGGCCGCGCGGTTTCTGACCGGTGCTGGCACCGGCCGGCGGTGGGGTGGCCGGACGCTCGCGGGTGGCGTAGCCGGCCGCCCCGGTCAGCCGACCGGGCTGGCCTGACGGTCGGTGGGCGTACGGTCCCGGAAGGTGGCCCGGTAGGCGTGCGGCGTGGCGCCGACCCGCCGGCCGAAGTGGTGCCGCAGGGTCGCGCCGTCGCCGAAGCCGGCCCGGGTGGCCACCGCCTCCACGGCGAGTTCGGTCTCCTCCAGCAGGCGCCGGGCCAGCAGCACCCGCTGGTTGGTGATCCAGTCGTGCGGGGTGGTGCCGGTCTCGGCCCGGAACCGCCGGGCGAAGGTCCGGGGCGCCATGTGGGCCCGCCCGGCCAGGTCGTCGACGGTCAACTGCTGGTCGAGGTGGTTGATCAACCAGCTCAGCACCGGCTCCAGGGTGGGCGCGTCGGGCGTACGCGGGATGGGTGCCTCGATGTACTGGGACTGCCCGCCGTCGCGGTGCGGGGGTACGACCATCCGCCGGGCGAGCTTGGTGGCCAGGGCGGAGCCGTGTTCCTGGCGTACCAGGTGCAGGCAGGCGTCGATGCCGGCGGAGGTGCCGGCACCGGTGAGCAGGTTCCCGTCCTGTACGTAGAGGGCGTCACACCGCACGTCCGCCTCCGGGTACATCCGGGCCAGGGCGTCGGCGTACCGCCAGTGGGTGGTGCAGGCGCGGCCGTCGAGCAGGCCGGCCGCGCCCAGCACGAAGGCGCCGGAGCAGACGCTCAGCACGTACGCCCCGCGTTCGTCGGCCCGGCGCAGCGCGTCGAGTACGGCCTCCGGGATCGGCGCCCCGATGGTGTGTGCCGCCGGCACGGCGACCAGGTCGGCGTCCTCGACCGGCGACAGGTCGGCATGTGGGATGAGCCCGAAGCCGGACCGGGTCCGGATCGGCTTCCCGTCGGCGGTGCAGAGGTGGAACCGGTAGTCGGGGAATCCGTCGTCGGTCCGGTCGGTGCCGAAGACCTCGCAGAGCACCCCCAGTTCGAAGGTGGCCACCGGGTCCAGGGCGATCACTGCCACATTGCGGAGCATGCACCGACCCTAACGGAACAGTGGCAGGAAATCGAGGGTGCATGGCATTGCTGCCACTGTCCGGTTCGGTCCGTCCGGCCGAGACTTGAACCATCAGCCGGTGCGCACCGGCGGCGAAGCCCCAGAACACCTGATCAAGACCGGGAAATCCGTCCCCGGCACGATCGGAATTTGACCGGGAGGTCACGCCGCCATGGAACTCTTCCTCACCCTCTTCTTCCTCGTCCTGCTCCTCGCCTCCGTGCTCGGCTTCACCTCCGACAGCCGTGACTCGGCCGACTGGCGGCCCAGCAACGGTGGCTGGCGTTCCTCGCCGCGTTCCTGACGACGGCGCCGAGAAGTGCATGCCTGGCCAGCCGGGGTGGACACCGCGTGAAGGTGCCGCCCCGGCGACAGGCCCGAACTGGCGTACGGCAGGCTAGGCGCATGGCTCAGGGCTCCTGGTACGACGCCGACATCGACCACGTGATCATCTCGGAGGAGCAGATTCGGGAGAAGATCGCGGAACTGGCCAAACAGGTGGCGGCGGACTACGCCCCTGTCGCGGACGGACTCCTGCTGGTGTGCGTGCTCAAGGGAGCGGTCATGTTCATGGCCGACTTCGCCCGCGCACTCGGCCGGCACGGGCCCCCGGCCGAACTCGAGTTCATGGCCCTCTCCTCGTACGGCCAGGGCAGCACCTCGTCCGGGGTGGTGCGGATCCGCAAGGACCTCGACCGGGACATCGCCGGCCGGCACGTGGTGGTGGTCGAGGACATCGTCGACTCCGGCCTCACCCTGTCCTGGCTGCTCCGCTACCTGGAGTCCCGGGCGGCGGCGAGCGTCGAGGTGGTCGCGCTGTTCCGCAAGCCGGACGCGATCAAGGTCTCGGTGCCGGTCAAGTACGTGGGATTCGACATTCCGAGCGAATTCGTCGTCGGGTACGGCCTGGACTTCGGCGAGCGCTACCGCGAGGTCCCCTACGTCGGCGTGCTGAAGCCCGAGGTCTACGCCCGGTCCTGACCACCGCTTCCCGTCCCGCTGGCGACCGGTCGACCGGTTAGGGGCCCGCTGAGCCGTCCGGTGTACCCCGCCCATCCTGATTATCGGCAGGGAAATATCGCGTCGACGTACAGCGCGCTCCCAGGAATCACGGTTACGGTATGCGGTGGTGGCACGCAAGCATCCCGCGCCGGGGTTCCTGCCCTGTTTGACCCGAAAGGGTCGACCATCCAGGGCGGAGGACCGGAGTTGGTCTGCCGTCACCCGGCACACGAGCGGGAGTGAACCCGTAACCCCAGGGCTCGCAGGCTCGCTCCTCGCGTTCACGGTGTACCGTCGAATGACCGCGGCGCGGTACTTAGCGTCCGGTGTCGGGCCGGCTAGCACATAGACGGCTCCGGCCGTCGCCTCGGCGACGACAGAAGGCAACCAGACGATCAGGACGTCGATCAGGAGGGTCCGGGCGTTACGGCGCTCGATACAGCATGGAACGTACGCGTTTCTTCCGCCGCCCGGTGGTCTGGATCATCCTGGTGATCATCGGTGCGATTGCGCTCAGCTCATTCTTCAGTGGCGGCCCGAGCTATCACAAGGTCGAGACGAACGTGGTCCTCGACCAGCTCAACAAGGGCGGCATACAGAAGGCCATCTTCCAGGACAAGGAGCAGACGCTCCAGCTCGACCTGAAGGACTCGGCCAAGTTCGGTGACACGGACACGGACAAGATCCAGGCCCAGTTCCCGTACGAGGTCGGCGACGAGGTCTGGAACCAGGTCGCCGCGGCCAAGGCGGCGGGCCGGATCACCGGTCCGATCGACACCGAGGTCTCCGGCGACAACATCTTCGTGTCGCTCCTGGTCAACCTGTTGCCCATCGCCATCCTGGTGATCCTGCTGCTGCTCTTCATGTCGCAGATGCAGGGTGGCGGCTCCCGGGTCCTGAACTTCGGCAAGTCCAAGGCGAAGATGATCACCAAGGACACCCCGAAGACCACCTTCTCCGACGTCGCGGGCTCGGAAGAGGCCGTCGAGGAACTGCACGAGATCAAGGATTTCCTGCAGAATCCGGCGAAGTACCAGGCCCTCGGCGCCAAGATCCCCAAGGGCGTGCTGCTCTTCGGCCCGCCCGGTACGGGTAAGACGCTGCTGGCCCGGGCCGTGGCCGGCGAGGCCGGTGTGCCGTTCTACTCCATCTCCGGCTCCGACTTCGTCGAGATGTTCGTCGGTGTCGGCGCGAGCCGGGTCCGTGACCTGTTCGAGCAGGCCAAGGCGAACGCTCCGGCGATCGTCTTCGTCGACGAGATCGACGCCGTCGGTCGGCACCGTGGCGCCGGCATGGGCGGCGGGCACGACGAGCGGGAGCAGACGCTCAACCAGCTCCTCGTCGAGATGGACGGCTTCGACACCAAGGGCGGCGTGATCCTGATCGCCGCGACCAACCGGCCGGACATCCTCGACCCGGCGCTGCTGCGTCCGGGCCGGTTCGACCGGCAGATCGCGGTGGACACCCCGGACATGGAGGGCCGCAAGGCGATCCTGCGGGTGCACGCGAAGGGCAAGCCGTTCACGCCGGACGTCGACCTCGACGCGGTGGCTCGGCGTACCCCGGGGTTCACCGGTGCGGACCTGGCCAACGTGATCAACGAGTCGGCGCTGCTGACCGCCCGTGGCGAGAAGCGGGCGATCTCCAACGACGCGCTGGAGGAGTCGATCGACCGGGTGGTCGCCGGCCCGCAGCGCCGGACCCGGGTGATGAGCGACAAGGAAAAGAAGATCACCGCCTACCACGAGGGCGGGCACGCGCTGGTCGCCTGGGCGCTGCCGCACTCCGCCCCGGTGCACAAGGTCACGATCCTCTCCCGCAGCCGCTCCCTCGGGCACACGCTGGTGCTTCCCACCGAGGACAAGTACACCCAGACCCGGGCCGAGATGATTGACACGCTGGCGTACGCGCTGGGCGGTCGGGCCTCCGAGGAACTGGTGTTCCACGAGCCGACCACCGGTGCCGCGGACGACATCGTGAAGGCCAGTGCGCTGGCCCGAGCGATGATCACCCAGTACGGCATGAGCTCCAAGCTCGGTGCGATCAAGTACGGCACCAGCGGTGACGAGCCGTTCCTGGGCCGGAGCATGGGCCACGAGCGGGGCTACTCCGACTCGGTGGCCGCCGAGATCGACGCCGAGGTGCGGTCGCTGATCGAGCTGGCACACGACGAGGCCTGGGAGATCCTGGTGGAATACCGGGACGTCCTCGACAGCCTCGTACTGGAGCTGATCGAGAAGGAGACCCTCTCCACCGCCGACATGGCCCGGATCTGTGCCCGGGTGGTCAAGCGGCCGCCGATGGCCCCGTACAACGGGTTCGGCAAGCGGCAGCCGTCGACCGAGCCTCCGGTGCTCACCCCGGGTGAGAAGGAGAAGCTCAAGGCGCAGGCCGAGGCCGACGGCGTACAGGCGACCGTCGGGGGCAACAGCAACAACACCGCCCCCAACTCGGACGGCCCGCACTGATCCGGAGCAGCGACGACCAGGCCGCCGGCGATTTTGCCGGCGGCCTGTCCGCGTCCGCCACCGAACCGGACGGCGACGAGGAACTCGACTACCTCGCCGCCCGGCTGATCAACGGCAAGCTCGGTGGTGGACCGGTCGAGGCGGCCGTCGACCTGCCCCGGATCGAGAAGGCGGTACGGGAGATCCTGATCGCCGTCGGCGAGGATCCGGACCGCGACGGCCTCCGGCAGACACCGGCCCGGGTCGCCCGGGCGTACGCCGAACTCTTCGCCGGGCTGCGGGTGGACCCCTCCCAGGTGCTCAGCACGACGTTCGAGGCCAACCACGACGAACTGGTGCTGGTCCGGGACATCGACGTGATGAGCCTCTGCGAGCACCATCTGCTCCCGTTCCGGGGCTCGGCGCACATCGGCTACATCCCGGGGGAGAACGGCCGGATCACCGGGCTGTCGAAGCTGGCCCGGCTGGTCGAGGTCTTCGCCCGCCGGCCGCAGGTGCAGGAGCGACTCACCTCGCAGATCGCCGACCTGCTGATGACCAAGCTCGAACCGCGTGGCGTGCTGGTCGTGCTGGAGTGCGAGCACATGTGCATGGCGATGCGCGGCATCCAGAAGTCCGGCGCCAGGACCATCACCTCGGCGGTCCGGGGCCTGCTGAAGGAGGACGCCAAGTCCCGCGCCGAGGCGATGTCCCTGATCATCCGCGGTTGAGCCGGGCCGGCCGGATCCGGCCACGGCCGGTCCGCGCCGGTCAGAGCAGGTAGATCCCGCCGACGCAGAGCACGACCAGCAGCAGTAGCGCCCCCAGCGCGATCGCACCGTAGAGCAGCACCCGGGGCCAGGCCAGTGGACCGGTACCCGGCAGCTCGGTGGCCGAGTCCGCCGCGTCGGCGGTCGCCCGGGCCTCCCGCAGCGCCGCCAGCACCGCCTCGGGGCCGGCGGCCATCGCCCTGCCGGCCGCCGCCACCTCCGGCTCGGACGGCTGCAGGTCCCCCTCGGGTACGCCCAGCGCCCGCAGCCGGGACTGCTGGGGCACCAGCCGGGCGCGTATCCCGGTCAGCTCCTCCCGAGCGGTGTGTACGCCCTGCGCCTGTCGGCCGGCGGCGGTGGCGGCGGTCCGGCGTACCGCGTCCAGTCGCTGTGCGGCCGCCAGGTAGTCCTGCCAGGGGTCCTCGCTCACCGCGTACTCACCTCCGTCGGTGTGGCGTACGGGACGACCAGACTGGCCCGGTCGGTGCGGCGGTCGTACAGCAGGGCGCGGCCCGGACGGGGTCGCCACCGTACGGCCCGACCGAGCAACCGGGCCACCTCCGGCTCGGGTACGTCGAGGAAGAGCAGGTGGTCGATCGTCGCCGCGTTCCCCGGTTCCGTGGCCGACTCCGCACCACCCGACCGCGCACCACCCGACTCCGTACCGTCGGGATCCGTGCCGTCGGGGTGCGTGTCCTCGGGTGCCGGGGCCCGGTCGGTGCTCGGTTCCGGTTCGGCCACGGCCGCGATCAGGTCGGCGAACCGGCGGATGCCGCGCCACCAGGCGATCAGGTGCACCCCCCGGGCCGGTCCGTCCCGGAGCAGCGCCCGCAGCCGCTCCACCGGAACGGTATCGGGATCTGCCCCGTCCATCCCGAAGATCACCAGGTAGCCGGGCCCGCCGAGATCCAGCGCGGCGGCCAGGCCGGCGGCGTCGACCTGGTCGACCGGGTGCCGCCGGGCGAGTGCGGCGGACAACGCCGCCGCCGTCGGTTCCGCCTCGGCGACCAGCGCCGCGACCACGAATCGGACCTCACCGGGAGCGTGTTGCCCGGCCAGGCTCCGGGCCAGGCCGTCCAGCACGTCCTCGGCGGCCGAACCCGGCCCGAGCACCGCGAGATGTCGGCCCGGCGACCGGTCGAACGGGACCGCCGCCGGATGCAGCGGCACCTCGACCACCTGGCCGACCAGCGCGACAACGCCTCCGGCGGGGTCGGCGGTCGGCTCCGGACCGTCCGGCCGGGGCGGGGCCAGGTAGCCGGTGAAGACGGCCGGGCCGGCCGACCCGGCGGGCCGGTCCGCCCAGAGCCGGTGCCGCAGCAGGGCGAGCGCGTCGGGGTCGGCATGCGGGTCGGGGAACCGGACCATCCGCTCGTGTCCCCGGGTGGCGCCGCGCGGTCCGCCGAGCCCGCCGGCCGTGTTGACCACCGCCGTACCGAGCGGCAGACCGGCCGCCGCGTCGTTCGCCGGCTCCAGCACGTCCGCACCGCCGGGCAGCGCCACCCGGACCGGGAACTGCGCGAGGAAGGAGTCCCGCCGGGCCCGCAGCGCGGCTAGGGCCGGCGTCGGCCCACTGGTCAGGATCAGGTGTACGCCTGCCGAGCGCCCGCGCCGGGCCACCGACTCCAGCCGGCCGAGCGCCTCGGTGGTCAACGCGTCGTCCTCGGCGAGCAGCATCGGAAACTCGTCCAGCACGCAGAGGATCCGCCGCTGATCCGGTTCGGTGGCTCGACGGTCCAGTTCCGCGTCGAGTTCACGGAGCAGTGCGAGGCCGTACTCCCGATCGGCCTGTACGCCGACCGCGCGGACGTGCGGCAACCAGGGCCGGCCCGGTTCGGCGCCGTCCTCGGGCAGGAAGCCGTCGGCCCGCTCCGGAACGAACTCGGTGAACGCGGTGCCGTCGGCGAAGTCGGCGAGGTAGAGGGCCAACTCGTCGGGGTGGTACCGGGCGCACAGGCCGTAGAGCACGTTGATCAGGAAGGCGCTCTTGCCGGCGCCGGCCCGGCCGCCGACCAGCCAGTGCGGGGTGCGCTCGTCGAAGCCGAGCGGAACCGGCCGCTCCCCGGCGTGGCCGACCGTGGTGCCCAGACCTCCCGCCGCGCTCTCGGTCCAGAGCCCGTCCGACGGCTCGGGCAACAGGTCGTCGAGCGTGCGACGGTAGTCGGCCTGGAACCGGGCGGCGAGGTCCCGGCAGACCCGGTCCAGCAGTGGAACCGGCGGGGACTCGTCGAGGAACACCGGGGCGTTCAGGCCGGTGCCGGGCAGGTGCGGTGCGGGGCTTCCGAACGAGGCCCCGGGCGGATCGCCGACCAGCGCGTACGGGTTGCGCAGCGCGATCATCGTGCTCCGGGACAGCGGTGCCTGACTGGTCTGCGCGGTCAGCGGCGGGGGCGGCCAGCCCGCGACGATCAGGTGCAGGGCAGCTTCGGGGCCCTCCCGGGCCAGTGCGCCGATCCGGGCCAGGTCGGCCGGTTCGGTCAGCTCCGGCAGCGAGCCGATCACCACCAGCAGGGTGCGGTCGTGCCGGTTGTACCGGGCGGTGGTCGGACGGGTCGGCCGTACCCACTGCTCCGCCTCGGTCAGTACGGCCCGCAGCCCGGCGCGGTCGGTGACCGGCGGCGGCATCAGGCCGGCGTCGGCGAGCGGCGCGAAGGGCGCGAAGAGCTGGCCCGAGGTGGCCGAGTCGACCCCGCGCACCAGCAGTGCGCCGGCCGGGGCGGCGGCGAGCAGCCGGAGCAGCACGGACCGGAGCAGGCCGGCGACCCGTGGATCGCGGCTGTCCGCGTCGACCGTGAGGTGCCCGGTGCCGAGCAGCGGTATCACCGCCGGGAACCGCGCGTCGTCGAGCGGCTGGGCGATGCCGATCCGGACGAACGCCGGCAGGGCCGGCCCGCCCAGCGGGGCGTCCTCGGACTGGGCGTCCAGCGGCGCGCCGAGCCAGCCGGGGGCGAGCAGGCTCGCGGCGGCCCGCAACCGCTCGGCGAGTTCGTGCTGTTCCCGCTGGTCGGCGGGGACGGGCCGGATCGCGTCGAGTGCGCTGGCCGCGGCGGCGGTGGTGGCGGCGGCCCGGCGGTGCAGCGCGGCGGCGGTACCGGCGGCGGCCCGCCAGCGGAGCGTGGCGGCCGGGCTGGTCGGTCCCCTCCAGGTCTCCACCGCACCAACTCCTCCGCCTGTCGGCCCTGGCGGGCACCCGCGCCGGGCGCCCTCGTCCTGGCCACGGAGCACCCGCAGGCGCGTCGCCTCGTCCTGGACTCCAGACGGTATCCCAGCCGACCGGCATCTTTGCGGACCTGCGGCGATGGTCGGCGAGGAACTTGTGGCACAGTTGGCGGTCGGTACCTCCAGAGCTGGTGCGCGCACCACCGGTGGCCAGGGTGGACGCCCGATCGCGGCGCCGGGGCGGGCTGGCGGAAATTACGGGTTGCTCCCGTTTGGTTACCAAGCTGGAATTCGCGGCCATTGGGTACGGGAGCGCCAGCCGATAGCCTCGAGGGGTGGAATCAGTGCACCCCCCGGCCGATTCCCAGGTGTCCCGCGTACCCACGCAACGGACCCCGCCCGGACAGGCCGTCCCCGAGCCGGTCGCCCCGCCACCGGCGCCCCGCCGCAGGCGGCTGCCCGTCGTACTGGCGGTGGTCGGTGGCGCACTGGCACTGCTCTGCCTGGCCGGCGTCGCCGTCGCGTACGTCGCCTACGACCGCTTCACCGCACCCGACCGCAGCGCCCCGGACGTGGTCGTCGACAACTACCTGCGGTCCTACCTGGTCGACCGCAACGACGTACTGGCCGGCGAGTTCGAGTGCGCAGACTCCTCGGCGGGACTGGCCGAGCTGGCCGGGCTGCGGACCGACCTGACCGCCCGGGAGAAGCAGTTCCAGGTCACCTTCGTGGTCAAGTGGGGCCCGCTGGACGTACGCGCCCAGGAGAGCCGGGCCGAGGTCTTCGTGGAACTCGTGATCTCGTACCGGGTCGACAACCTGAACCAGAGCGAGCACCAACGGTGGCGGTTCGTCACCGAGCAGGACGACGGCTGGCGGGTCTGCGAGGCGGGACGGGCGAACTGACCCCGTCCGTCCGCGGCGACGCCGCCGGTGTGGTCACTCGATCCAGAGCAGGTGGACCGGCACCTCCAGGGTGGTCGGCGGCCGGCCGCTCCACGCCCAGCGGTACCAGTCCAACTCGGCGGTGACCCGTACGCAGATGTCCCCGTCGGCGCTGGTGTGGACCTCGGTGACGGCCCGCAGGTCGCGTCGCTCCACCCCGTCGGCGACCTGCACCACCCGGCGGCCGGCGACCGCGTCCGCCTCGACGACCGGCACCGGGGACCGGTGTGTCGGCGCGTCCAGCGACACCAGCCGGGAGATCACGTCGGACCGGGCCGGCCGGGGGATCGGCGATCCGCCGCCCTCCCACGAGGACGCCTCGCCGAGCGTCTCCACCCAGACCCGGTCCGCGGGCACCAGCGGCGCGAAGACCTCGATCTGCTCGGCCTCGGCCCGGTACCACTCGTGTTCGGCCAGCACCGGCACGTAGGTACGGCTGCCCTGCACCACCCGCTCGTCCGCCCGCAGGTCGGCCCGCCAGCCGAGCCCGGGCAGGCCGACGAGCACCCGTCGCCCCCGCAGGTCCACCCGGCTGGAGGCGGCGGCCAGGACGATCGGTCGAGGCGGCGCCGGAGCCCAGTCGGGCTGCCCGGCGAAGGGATCAGGAAGTGGATCGTGACTCACGGGTCGCTCCGCCGGTTCATCCGCCATCGGTCAGCGGAGCGCCCCGGTCCCGCATGAACGGCACCGGGTTGGTCGCGCCGTTCTTGCTCCGGTCCCCGCGCAGGTGCACCTCGAAGTGCAGGTGCGGCCCGGAGGAGTTGCCGCTCGAACCGACCCTGCCGATCACCTGCCCGGCCTCCACCATGTCGTTCTTCGCCACCATCGGTCTGCTGACCATATGGCAGTACCGGGTGATCACGTTGCCCGCGTGCAGAATGTCGACGAACCAGCCGCAGCCGCCCTTGCCCGGATAGCCGTCGACGTCACAGCTCAACCGGCCCCGCCGGTCCGGGTCACAGCGGGACACCAGTACCCGGCCGTCCGCCACCGCGCGGATCTTGGTGGTGTACTTCGGGGCTCCGATGTCGACGCCGTTGTGCGACGGCCGCTCGGCGGTCTGGAATCCGGAACCGACCCCGCCGGGGATCGGTGCCGTCCAGCCGGACGCGGCGATGTCCGCCCCGTCGGCGCAGTCGAGCGCGACGTTCGTGCCGACGGACCGGGCCGCCCCGCCGGTCAACGCGTTCACGATCTCCGTCGCGATCGGCTCGTGCTTGGCGTACGCGTCCGGGAAGGCGCTGACCTGCACCGCCTGGGCGGCGGCGGAGAGTGGCCGCCGCTGCCAGCTCCGTACCTTCGTCAACTTCTCGTAGAACTTCCGGGCCGTGTACTCGGGAGTGCGCAACTGGGTCGGGGTGCCCCAGCCCTGGCTGGGCCGCTGCTGGAACAGCCCGACCGAGTCGTGGTCGTTGTCCGAACCCAGGTGCGGCAGGTTGGCCAGGCCGGACTCCTGCATCGCCGTGGCGACGGCGATCACCCAACCGCGCGGTGGGATGCCCATCTCCTTGCCGACCTTGATGATGACCGCCGCGTTGCGCATCTGCGCGGCCTTGTACGGCCCGACCAGCGGCAGGTCGCCGTCGACGGTGATCGGGCCCTTTGAGCCGCAGCCGAGGGTCGCCGCCGCCAGGTTCTCCTCCTCGTTGGCGAACATGGTCACCAGGAACGCGACGGTCCCACCGGTACAGCAGAGCAGGGCGAGTGTCGCGGTCAGCGCGACCGCCAACGCGACCCGGCGGACCGGCCGCCGGGTCGTCGGACCGTGGTCAGTCATCCCGCCCCCACCTTCCGCGCCCGCCTCAGCGCCGTTGCCAGTCCACCGTGTCGACCTGCCACCGACCCTCCGGCGCGACCAGACCGAGCCGGAGTTCGCCGGAGTCCACCGGAACGACCACCTCGACGAGGCTGTCGTTGCGGGGTACCACCACCGGATCGCCGGTGATCCGGTCCGCCGGTACACCGATCGGGTCGACACCGCTGAGCTTCTCGGCCAGTGCGGCCGTGGCCAGCGGCCGGAGCGTCTTGTGCCACTCCTCCGCCGTCACGTCGCGATGATCGAGCCAGGCGGTGGCGAACGACCGGGCCACCGCCACCGGAGCCGGAGCCCCCGGGCTGGTCCACGGCGTCGGCTCCTCGACCACCGTCAGCCCGTCGTCACCCGCCGACGGGTCGGTGGTGCTGATCGGGCTGACCGGGCCGCCGCGCAGACCGGACGCGTCGCTGCCGGGCCCGGCGACCAGCCGGGCCGCGCCGACGATGCCGATGATGACGATGGCGAGCCCGAGCGCCAGGCCGAGCCGGGACCGCAGGACCCGGGTGAGGAGGAACTCGATCGCCCGCCGCATGCCAGGTCACCTGGCCTCGGAGCGGATCCGGGGTGCCGCCGCCGGCTTCGGCTCGGGCACCGGCGCCGAGTCGGGCCGGTAGATGACGTAGGACGGGTTCTCCGCCGGTACGTCGGGCTCGGTCCATTCCGCCGGACGGCGCCGGGACGGCCGGCCCGGTGTCGGCCGGGATCCGGAACCCCGTTCGGCGGGGCTCGTCGGCGCCGTGGTGGCCGGTTCGGCCGCCCGCTCGGTGGCGTTCTCCGAACGGGTGCCGGCGCCGTGCGACGGATCCTCGTGCCGGCTCTCCGGCCGGACGTTGGTCTGCTGGATGACCAGGTTGCGGTTCTTGACCCGTACGTCACCGTCCCGGTCGTCCGCCGGGTCGAGCCGGGACGCGGCCCGGACGTCCCGGAAGAACCGGCGGTGCCACGAGCCGGCCGCGCCGATCACCTCGGTGCTGTCCTTGCCACCGAGTTGGGTGATCCGGCGGTACGGGCGCAGCAGCAGCCAACCCACCACACCGCACAGCCAGACCAGCACCACCTGCAACCAGCCGGGAATGGTGGAGGTGGTCATCACCAGGTCCACCGCCAACAGGTAGATGGCGGCGCCGGTGCCGAAGATGGCGATGTTGAAGATGGCCGCCACCACGGCGTTGCCCAGCCGGCGTATCCCGGCGCTGGCCGGGCGCATCAGGCCCACCGTGCCGAGCACCGGGGCGGCGATCACGGCCCAACGGAAGAGCAGGAAGCCGAGCAGCACCAGTACCGAGGCGGTCAGGTCGAACATCGCGAACAGGATCGCGGCCAGGATGGCGATCAGTCCGGCGCCGATCCGGTCCGAGTCGCGGGCGCCGCGCAGGTACTCGTACGCCTCCTTGTCCTCGGCCTTGATCTGTTCGGCGACCTTCAGCCACTGCTTCTTCTTGGCCTCGACCGTGGCGTCCCGGGTACCCGGGTTCGCGTCGATCTTCGCCGCCTCTTCCCAGCTCAACGCCTTGGCGTCGTACAGCGCGCGGCCATACTTGCGGGCCGTCTCGCTGTCCGAGGAGCCGAGCGCGCCGCGCAGCCAGTTGCGGTAGAGCATCGTCTCGGTCGCCGTGTCGCTGGCCCGTACCGCCGGTGGCCGGTTGTCCTTGCAGCTATCGGGGCGCAGCGACGCGCACCGGTCGGCCGGGATGTCCTTGGCCCGGGGACCGACCGCCTCGTGCACCACGTTGAGCGTGGTCACGAGGGTGCCGTCGGCGAGGTTGGCCGACCGGACCGGCCAGGCGGCGATGGCGGTCACCGCGACCATCACCAGCAGCGCCCAGCCGACGGTGGTCATCGCGTTGCTCATGTCGGACTGCCGGGACCGCCAGAGCAGGTAGAGGCCGACCACGCAGAGGGTGATGATGCCGAAGACGCTGAAGACCCGTTCGTAGACGGCCCTGGTGGCCTGCTCGACCAGGGGATCGGCCCAGTCCCACATGGTCCGGGGATCCCAGGCCCGCTCGCGCAACGCGTTCGAGGCGCCGATGATCGCGGTGGCGATCCGGATCTCGCCGTCGGCGATCTTGTTGAACACCTTGCTGCCCGGATCGATCACGTCCGAGGCGCAGCCGCCCGAGTCGTCGTACGTCTCGTAGCTGTAGCCGGCGTTGCCGTACTCGGTGTACAGCCCCTTCACGCCCGGCTGCTTGCTCGCCTCGGGGCGGGACGCGAACCAGCCGGCCAGACCGGAGTCCGGCTTGGTCGGGGTCGGCGCGTTCAGGCACTGGGCGGTGGCCTGGCTGACGTCGGCGAGCCGGTCGACGCAGGCGCGGAAGTCCGCCTCCCACTCGGCGGTGGTGCAGAGGGCGACCTTGGCCCGGGTCGGGATCGGGGCGGCCGACGCGGGCGCGGCGCTGCCGAGCACCGGCCAGACGAGGGTGGCGCTCGCGAGCACCCCGATCGCGAGCAGCAGGGCGGCGACGCGGGCTCCGATCCTCGCCATGGTCAAGCCTCCAGGTCCGCGATCGGGGAGGGCAGGTTCGACGTGACGGCCTTGGCCGTGACCGGGGTGGTGTCGAGGTGGTCGAGCAGACCCGCCACGTACGACACGTCGACCCGGACCTTCTGCACCCGGCCGTCCACGTCACGCATCACGAACTCGCGGAAGCCGAGTCGGTCCGCCGACGCGCTGTCCACGGCCGACAGCGAGGCGAGGGTCGCCTCGTAGCCGTCGTTCACCGGCACCCGGAGCAGGCGCAACGCCTCCGAGGCGATGTCGACGTCCTCGGCGATCCGCCCGACGAAGACGGTGGAGACGAGGTTCTGCACGTCGAGACCGAGGATGTCCTTCGGGTTCTGCGAGGAGACCAGTGCCGCCAGGTTCCACTTCCGGGAGTCCCGGGCCAGCCGGACCAGGAACGACCGGCCGGACCGCCAGCCCTCCATGAAGTGCGCCTCGTCCAGTCCGACCATCTTGCGGGACGACATCGAGCCGCCGTAGCAGCGGCGTACCGCCAGCCGGTGCGCCGTGTGCAGCATCGGCAGCGCGAGGGCCTCCTCGGCGGACCAGTACTCCCGTTCGATCTTCAGGTCGGGCAGCCGAAGCCCGGCCATGGTGATCACGGTCAGCGTGGCGTCGGCACCGAGCAGACCCTCCGGCGGGCGGCCGAAGAAGAGCAGCGCGAGCGGCATCTCGGCCGTGTCGAGCAGCAGGTTCGCCAGTTCCCGGCCCTCGTCCTCCAGCCCGGACAGGCAGGCCACCACGTCGTCCAGGGTGGACGTCTCCTCGGCCGGTACCTGTCGGACCGCGTGCCGGAACAGCGTCGCGGTGGACGCCTCCCGGGCCACCTGCGGCGGCACCAGCATCATGCAGATGTCCTGGACCAGCATCCGCCGTTCGGCCCGGGCGTTGGAGACCGCGATCTGGAACTCCCGGTCGCCGCCCGTGCCGGCCGGGAACTCGGTGCGCAGCGGGGTGGGAATCAGCGCGTACGGGGCCAGCGTGCCGTGCTCGGAGCCGGTCAGGTTCAACACCCGGGAGTACGGCCGCAGTTCCGGCATCGAGCAGAGCCGGGCGAGCGGGCCGGACGGGTCCAGCAGGGTCACCTGGACTCCGCGCCGGGCGTTCAGGTAACCGAGGGCACCGAGCAGGGTCGACTTGCCACCGCCCGGCTCGGCGACGAAGACGGCGAGCCCGGAGCGTTCCCGGACCTCCATCGGGAAGTGCAGGTCGAGGAAGACCGGCCGGCGGCAGGTCCCCGCGGTCCGGCCGATCAGGTCACCGCGCCGGTCGCCGACCGTGGAGGCGGCCTGCGGCAGTGCGGCGGCGAGCAGGTTGACCGGCATCCGGCGCAGGTATCCGGTGTTGGCGATCGGCTCGCCGGGAATGAACTCGCGGGCCAGCCAGTCCTGGTTCTTCGGGTGCTGCAACGAGATGCGCAGCTCCCGCGAGTAGAGCTGGATCAGCCGGCGGGCCCGCTCCAGGCACTCCTCCCGGGTACGCCCACCGACCGCGATCCGGTGCCAGCCGTGCGCGCGGGCGGACTCCACCGGCAGGCCGGTGGTCATCTCGTCGCCGATCACCAGTGCCCGTTTGGCCAGCCGTTCCAGCTCCGGCGGGGCGTCGATGCCGTGCTCGGCGTAGTCGAGCTGCTGGGACCGGATCATCCGCAGCCGGTGCTCCAGGTTCCGGAAGGAGTCGCCGGGACCGAGGATGTCGACCCGGGTGGAGATCTCCATCGGCCAGGGCAGCCGCTCGTGGAAGTGCAGCCAGGGCTCGTGCCGCTCGGGGATCTCCAGCGGCTCCATCCGGCCCACCGCCAGTACGGCGACGTGCCGCTCCTCCCCGGTCATCCGGTTGACCAGCTTGACCGTCGACCCGTACGGGGTGCGGTAGCGCTCGACCTGCTCGGTCAGGGCGAGCAGGTCACCGCGTTCCCAGTGCCCGTTGGTGATCGGGGAGAGGGTGCCCGGGGGTGCCATGCAGAGCGCGACGGAGCGGTAGAGCAGCCACTCCAGCTCCTCGGCGGTGACCTGTCGGCCGCGCATGCCGAACGCGCCCAGCACCTCGTCGAACTGCTCCACGGTGCGCCCGAGCTTGCGCCGCTCGCCGTCGGCGACCCCACGGCCGAACGCGCGCAGGACCCGCTCGGCGAGGTTGTTCCCCAGCGACCGGCGGGCGAACGTGACGCCGAGATAGGTCTGGCCCTCGGCGTGGTTGACCGAGAGCAGGTGGCGCTGGGCGGCGACCAGGTGGTCCGACCAGCTCGGCGCTCCCGAAACGGTGGCCAGCGGTGCCGGGGTGTGCGAGTCGATCGTCCGGGCCCACTCGTCGGCCGGGAACGGCCGGGTGGTGCGGCGCAGGTGCAGCCGGAACCCGGCGAGCCCGGCGTACTGCTCGGAGATCGCCGAGAGCAGCGCCTCCCGCTCGGCGTCCGGCCGGAAGGCCCAACGCACCTCCGGCAGCCAGTACCAGGCGGTGACGGTGTTCGGCGTGAACGTCAGGTGACCGGCTATCTCGGTGATCGCCAGCTCGACGGCGGGATCACGGTCGCCGAACCGGACCTTCGGCGCGCGTACCCGCTGGGCCTTCGTCACCGCCACCGGTTCCGGCCGGGCCGGCTTCGACTTCGACCGCCGCTGTTTCGGCGCGACCGGGCCCGGGTCACGATCGGGCCGGCCGGCCGGACGCCGGGCCGGCGCGGGCGCCGCCTGGTCGGCGGGCTCGCGGACCACCGGCAGGATCGCCGGCTGCTCGCCGCCGCGCTGGTGCGGCGCGGGGCTCGGCCGCCCGCCGAACGTCTCGGGCGCGACGGTGGTCGGCGCCGTGCTGGCGGCGGATGCCGGCGGGTCGGCCGGCCAGCCGGCGGCGGGCGTCGTACCGGAGCCGTAGCGGGTCGCCTCGGTGTCCTGGAACGCGGCTCCGGCCTGGCTGCCGAGTGCCGGGGTGTTCCGGAGGGCGGGTTCGGCGGCGTCGGCACCCGGGCCGGGGCCGGCGAACCGGGGCGACGGCCCGGGACTCGGGTAGCCGGCCTGGTGGGGCCGCGCATCGTCCGGTTGCCCGGGCGGGAGGGCGGCCGGTTGGCCGTGCTGCGGGGGCGGGGCGGGTTGGGGCCGGTCCGGCGCCGACTCGTCCGGTTTCCAGGCGGGCAGGCCGACGGGGGCCTCGGGTTCCTCGCCCCACCGGCCCGGCCGATGCGGCGACGGCGTACGCGGGGCCCGGGCCGGTGCCGGTCCGGGGGGCGGCGGCTGGAGCGGGCCGGCACCGAAGAGGTCGAGGAAGGGCGAGTCGATGTCCGGATGTTCCGCCGGGGGCGCCGGTCGGGCCGCGGGTGCCCCGGCGGAAGGCCGGGCCGGCCGGTTCCGGGCCGGTGGCTGGGGTGCCTGGAACACCGCGACGCCGCCGTGCCCGGTGTTGCTGAGCAGCGCGGCGTCGTACTCGCTCTCGTCGGCGGGATCCGACGGCAGGTAGTCGGAGGACTGCGTACCGTTACCGGTACCGTCGGTCGGCCGACCTGCCGGGTACGGGGACCCCGGCGTGGCGGAGCGGGTCATGCCGCCGCCTCGCCCGGACCGGCAGCCCGTACCGCAATCCACTCGCTCCACTCGTTCATGCCGTCACCTCGCCGCGTTCGGTCATGTCAACCGCTCCCGGATCCGGATGCGGGTCGCGACCAGTCGTGGGTCGCGCTGCTCTGTCGCCGGTTCGCGGGTGCGCCGCCAGTCGGTCAGCGCCGTCCGGATGACCATCCGGGCGGGGCGATCGGGGTCGACGTACCGGAAGATGAATGAGGTGGAGACGATGGCGAGGGCGATCTCCCAGGCGGGGATCAACTCGACGCTGAGCGTGAACAGCCAGTGGATGAACATGTAGAGCAGCACCAGCAACATGAAGAGCCCGTACTGCGTGTAAGGCAGGTGTACGGGCAGGGTGTAGCCGGGCGGCCCCAGGTAGACCAGGCGGGCCCGATAGATGTCGTCGTCGGTGCGCAGCCGCATCTTCGTGCTCCGCGGTCTACTCGAAGATCAGGTTGATCAGGTTCTCGCCAACGAAGAACAGCGTCGCCGCCCCGGCGATGAAGGCCAGGCCGAGCAGCGCGATAGCCGAGCTGGTCAGTACCTTCGAGACCTCGCCCTTGCTGGCCCGGCCGATGAAGATCACGCCGAGTACGGCGAGCAGGATCGGCGCGATGTTGGTGGCGAAGAAGTTGACGACGCCAGAGGTGTCGATATTGCCCTCTGGAGCCGGCTCGGCCAGCGGGATGAGCGAGAGAGTGTGGAGCGCGTGCGTGGCAGCCGGCCATGCCGTCTCCACCAGCTCCATGGCGAACATCGGAATCCTCCCCGGTGCGGTGGCCCGCGCCCCGCACTGCTGTCAAGCCCGGTAAACCAGGCCGGTCGTGGGGTGTTGATCGACCCTGCGTCTTGCAGTCACCGCGTACGGTGATGGTTTGTGGGCGTCTTTGTCCTAATTCGGCCCATCTCTTAAGTTCTGGCATCTGGCTGATGCGAGCGTACGGCGCGTGCCTGTTTCGAACAAGCGGAGTGGAGTGCCACCAATCGACCCCGGAGGGCGGGTTCCGCTCCCGGTGTCCGACAGCCGATCGGCGGTCACGCCGAGCCGTCCCGCCGGTCGGCCGGCCGGGCCGCCGCGGGGCGACCGGCACGGGTGGGTCGGGGACGTCCCGCCCCGGGCGGTCCCGGCCGGACCAGGGCCGGTAGGTAACGTCTAGCCGTGACCGAGTTCGTCCAGGACCCCGCCACGCCCGGCGACGGATCCACGTCAGACGGCGACCTGCTCCGCCAGCGCCCGCCGGTGGTGATGGGCGTCCTCAATGTCACGCCCGACTCCTTCTCCGACGGCGGCCGGTACGCCGACCTCGACGCCGCGGTGCGGCACGGCGTACAGATGCACCGCGACGGCGCACACCTGATCGACGTGGGCGGCGAGTCGACCCGCCCCGGTGCAGACAGGGTGGACGCCGAGACCGAGGCGGCCCGGATCCTGCCGGTCATCCGGGAACTCGCCGCCCGGGGCGTACCGATGAGCGTCGACACGTACCGGGCCGGCGTCGCGGCCGCCGCGCTGGACGCCGGCGCCACGGTCGTCAACGACGTCTCCGGCGGGCTCGCCGATCCGGACATGGCGAAGGTGGTCGCCGAGGCGGGCTGCCCGTGGATCCTGATGCACTGGCGGGGGCATGCCAAGCGGATGCAGGAGCTGGCCCGGTACACCGACGTGGTGGTGGACGTGAAGGCCGAGTTGGCCGAGCGGATCGCCGACGCCCTCGCGGCCGGGGTCGCCGCCGACCGCATCGTGATCGACCCGGGACTCGGGTTCGCCAAGCGGGCCGGGGACAACTGGCAGCTCACCGCCCGCTTTCCGGAACTGCTCGGCCTCGGCTACCCGGTGCTCGTCGCGGCCAGCCGCAAGTCGTACCTCGGTGTGCTGCTCGCCGGGCCGGACGGCACCCCCCGGCCGACCGGGGAGCGGACCGCCGCGACGATCGCCACCAGCGTTCTCGCGGTCGCCTCCGGCGCCTTCGGGGTACGGGTGCACGACGTACGGGAGACCGTGGACGCCCTCGCGGTGTGGGTGGCCAGTGGGCGGCCCCGGCTGGTGACCGGATGACCGGCACCGGTGGCGCCCCGACGCCCGGCCCGCCCGGCGACCGGATCGTCCTGACCGGGCTGCGGGCGCGCGGCCGGCACGGCGTCTACGACTTCGAGCGGGAGCAGGGGCAGGACTTCGTGGTCGACGTGGTCCTGGAGCTGGATCTCCGGCCGGCGGCCCGCTCCGACGACGTCACCGACACCGTCCACTACGGCGAACTCGCCGGCCGGTTGGTCGACATCGTGACCGGCGAGCCGGTGAACCTGATCGAGACGCTGGCGGATCGACTGGCCGTCGCGTGCCTGGCCGACCCACGGGTGGCGGCGGCCTCGGTCACCGTGCACAAGCCACAGGCGCCGATCCCGCACGACTTCGCCGACGTGGCGGTCACGCTGACCCGGCGGCGGTGACGGTGACCCAGGCCGTGCTCTCGCTGGGCAGCAATCTCGGCGACCGGTTCGCGCACCTGCGGACGGCGGTGTCGGAGCTGCGGGACGTACTCCTGGTGGTGTCCGGGGTCTACGAGACGCCGCCGTGGGGCGACCTGGACCAGCCGGCGTACCTCAACGCGGTGGTCCTGGTCCGGGGGGACGGTGTCGCCCCGGGCGACTGGCTCGACCGGGCCCGGGCCGCCGAGGCCGGCGCCGGTCGGGTCCGGGATCCGACGCGACGGTTCGGCCCGCGCAGTCTCGACGTCGACGTCGTCGCGGTGTGGACCGACGACGGCGAGCCGGTGGTCAGCGACGATCCCGAACTGACCCTGCCGCACCCCCGGGCCCATCTGCGGGCGTTCGTGCTGCGGCCGTGGATCGACATCCAGCCGTACGGGCGGCTGCCCGGCCACGGCTGGCTGACCGACCTGATGTCGACCGAACCGGTCGCCAGCGACGTACTGGAGCTGCGCCCCCAACCGGATCTGCGGTTAGAGTCGGACTGACCGACGAGGCGAGGAGGGGTCGTGACCGAGCGGAGGCCTCCGACGCGTGGGCCCGCACCCGAGCAGGGACGGATGGGCCCGACCAGGCCCGCGACCCTGGTGGTGGCCGGGTTGGCCGCGGCGGCCGTGGCCTGGCTGCTGGTCAGCAGCTTCTACAGCCGGATACCGCCCCTGCCATGGTTACCCATCGTGACGCTGTTGGGGCTCGCGGTGTTGGAAGGCTACGCGGCGGCGAACACCCGGGCCCGAATCGCGCGCAAACCGGGCCGGGATCCGGTCGACCCGCTCGCGGTCGCCCGGTTCGTCGTACTGGCCAAGGCGTCGGCACTGGCCGGTGCCATCTTCGCCGGCTTCTACGCGGGACTGGACGCCTGGCTGCTCATCGAGCGGACCAGGGCCGCCGCGAACGACGTACCGGCGGCCAGTGCCGGCCTCGCCGCCTCGCTCGCGCTGGTCGGCGCGGCGCTCTGGCTGGAGCGGTCCTGCCGGGTGCCGGACCGCCCGGACCAAGACCCGGACGAGGACGACCGGCGTCGCCCCGACGATCTCTGAGGGGTCCGTCGAGCTCGCATCGACCAACACCGGGGGTGACGGCCGGGCGTAGACGCGGGTACGGTGCCTCCGACCGGGCCAGATCCAGCCGCCTCGCCGGATCGGCCCTTCCGTTCGACCGCTCCGGTCCCGGAGGCCGCCCCGGGTCCGGGCCTGCTCCGCGGGACGACATCAGGAGGCGCGCGAGATGGCGTACGACGATTCGATCTATCGGCGACGCGAGACCGGCAGCATGGATCCGGCCGGTGCCGGTGGGCGGGAGGATCCCCGGTACGGCGCTGCCGACCCCGGGTACGGCACTGCCGACCCCGGGTACGACGACACCGACTCGCGTGCCTCGTCCGGCCACGTCATGGGCCGGTTCATGGATGGCCAGCCGGCCGAGCCGGCCGGGCGCTTCGAGCCGGACGAGCCGGTACGCCGACGGACCGTCCCGCCGGCCGCGCTGGAGAACGTGTTCGACGATCCGGCCCACGGCGAGCCCGGGCGGGACCGGATTGTCGTGCACCTGCTCTGGGAACTGGTGCTGCTGGTCGCGGTGGCGGCACTGGCCTTCCTGTGCAATCGGGACTATCCCGACCTGGTCCGGGGTGCGCGACTGGAGAGCCTGCTGGTCTTCGGTGCGGCGATCGGGCTGCTCACCCTCGCCGCCGCACTGACCCTGCGGTCTGGCGCGCCCAACCTCGCTCTGGGGCCGGTCGCCGTCGCCGCCGCGCTGCACTTCGCGGAGAACTCCGATCGCGGAGTGGTCGCGGCGATGCTGCCGGCGACCGTGGCGGCCGTGGTGCTCGGGCTGGTGGTGTCCCTGCTGGTGGCGGGATTCCACGTGCCGGCCTGGGCGGCGACCCTCGCCGCCGGGCTGGCGGCCATCGTCTTCATCGAGCAGCGGACCGCCCCCGTCGACGTGCAGGGCGACTACGACCCGACCCAGCACGCGATCTACCTCTTCGGCGGGTTCGCCGCGGTCGCCGTGCTGGCCGGCCTGTTCGGCACCCTCAAGACCGTACGCCGCACCGTCGGGCGGTTCCGGCCGGTCGGCGATCCGGCGCTGCGCCGGGGCACCGCGGCCGGTGTCATCGTCACGCTCAGCACGGTGATCTCGATGGTCTTCGCGGTGGTGGCCGGAATGCTGCTCGCCGCCGGCTCCAGCGGGCCGGTGGCGCCGACGACCGGTATCGAGTGGACCGGTCTGGCCATGGGTGCCGCGCTGATCGGTGGCGCCAGCGCCTTCGGCCGACGGGGCGGGATCGCCGGCGGACTCCTCGCGACCGTCGCCCTCACCCTGTTCATCCAGTACGCCGACGAACGCAACCTCGACATCGCGCTGAGCGCCGTCGCCGCCGTCGTGGTGGCGGTCGGCCTGCTGGTGACCCGCCTCGTCGAGACGTACGGCCGGCCCCGGCCGGTGGTCGGCCGAACCGAGGAGTGGGAGGAGGAGCCGGCCCCGGCGAGTACGACGAGTTGGGAGGCGGCCCGGACCCAGCCACCGGAGCCGTGGACCTCCTCGCTGCCGAACCAGCCGACCGACAACCGGGCCGACCGGTGGGGCGGCGACCGGTGGGGCGGCTCGGACCGCTGACGTTCCGGCCGGCCAGCGGTGGGGTGGCTCGGATCGCCGACCTTCCGGCCGGGCGAAGCCGTGGCGTTTCGGGCCGTTAGGCTCGGCGTTATGACCGAATCTGGTGCCGAGTCGCGTACCACCCCCACCTTTGCCGAGCTGGACGCGTTGTCCACCGAGGAGTTGCGTGAGCGGGCGTTCACCCTGGCTCGGGAGCGCCGCGACATCGGCTTCTTCTGGTCCGTCATCCGGCACCTGCCGAACGCCGACGAGGCGGCGGCGCTGGACGGCTCGCCCAACTCCGCCGGCCCGACCGTGGACGAGGCGGTCGCGCTCTGGCGCGAGTTCACCGGGCACGGGTACGAGGAGACCGCGCCGCTGCTCCGGGCCGCCTTCATCGACTACCTGCAGAAGCACTGAGCGGGCCCCAAGGATCATCGTTCCCTGAGGCCCGCGCTGTGCCTTCCGGCGTGTTTGTGCCGGTGTCTCAGCCGAGGACGTGGTTTCCGCGACGGCGGCGGCCAAGTAGCAGCAGGACGACTCCGATGACGACCGCACCGGAGCTGTACCTGACCAGTGTGATGGTGGAGCTACCGGTGACCGGGAGGTTCTGGCCGACGTACCGGAAGGTGACCGCGTTGGAGACGCCGTTCGGCGTGCTGACGCTGATCGTGGTGTCGCCGGCCGGGCAGGGCGGGGTACGGAAGGTCAACGACGTGCCGTCCTGATTCACCGTGATCCGGCTGGCCGGGATGGTCTGCCCGCAGATGGTGACCGTGGTCTGGCCCGGTACGAACCCGCCGCCGTCGATGGTCACGGTCGTGCCGCCCGTCCTGGCGCCCCGGGATGGGTCGACCGACTCGATGGCCGGCGCCACGGCAAGGTATCGGAAGCCGTTCGCCTCGACCGCGTCAGCGCCGGGGACCTGCACCCGTACGTCCGCCGGGCCGGCCAGCCCGGGTGGAGTGACCACGGTGAGCGAGGTACCGCTCGGGTCGACCACCAGGTTGGTCCCGGGGTTGCCGTCGAAGGTCACCCCGGTCGCCCCGGTGAAGCCCGTGCCGGTGATGGTGACGGTGGTGCCGCCGGCGGCGGGTCCGGAGGTCGGGGTCAGCCCGGTGACGACCGCACCGCTGCCGTCCGGCAGGTAGGTGTAGTCCAGCGGCGGCGCGGATCCGCCGGGCGTGGTGACCACCACCAGGGCCGGCCCGACCGGGTTCGCCGGGGTGACGGCGGTCAGCGAGGTGCCGCCGGGAGCCACGACGACGTTCGTCGCCGGTACGCCGTCGAAGCTGACGGTGCTGCCGGGTACGAAGCCGGTGCCGGTGATCGTGACCGTCTGCCCGCCCGACTGCGGGCCCGAGTCCGGTGAGATCGCCGACGCCGTCGGCGGCGCGGCCAGATAGGTGAAGCCGTTGGGGGCGACCGCGTCCGCTCCGGGGATCAGCACGGTCACGTCGACCGGTCCGGGCGCTCCGGGCGGGGTGAACACGGTCAGCGAGGTGCCGCTCGGGTCGACCACCAGGTTGGTGCCGGGGGTGTCACCGAAGTTGACCCCGGTCGCTCCGGTGAATCCGGTACCGGTGATCGTCACGCTGGTGCCGCCGGTGCTCGGACCCTCGTCCGGGACGATCGAGGTGATCGTCGGCGCGACGTAGGTGAACGGTGGTGCCGTCACCCGGCCCGCGGGGAAGACGACCTCCACCAGGGCCGGACCGGCGGGGTTCGGCGGGGTCACCACGGTGATCGCCGTACCGGCCGGGTTGATGGTGAAGTCGGTGGAGGGCAGCCCGTCGAAGTCCACGGCGACCGCTCCGGTCAGGCCGGTGCCGGTGATGGTGACGGTGGTGCCACCACCGGTGGGGCCGGTGGGCGGAGTCAGGCCGGTGATGTTGGCGCCGCTGCCGTCGGCCAGGTAGGTGTAGTCCAGCGGCGCCGCGGATCCGGCGGGGGTGGTGACGACGACGGCGGCCGGTCCGACCGGGTTCGCCGGGGTAACGGCGGTCAGCGAGGTTCCGCCGGTCGCGACGGTGACCCCGGTCGCGGGTACGCCGTCGAAGGTGACCGTGGTGCTGCCGGCCACGAAGCCGGTGCCGGTGATGGTGACGGTCTGGCCGCCCGACTGTGGGCCGGAGTCCGGTGCGATCGTCGACGTCGTCGGCGGGACCGGGGCCGGCGGGCGTTCACAGCTCGCCTGCGCCACGATCACGGTGCCGACCGGGATCGTCACCAGTTGCCCGTTGACGATGCCGGTCAGGGCGAACGTGGCCAGTACGGCGGTCGCCGCGGCACCGGCGGCGGTGGTCGTCTCGGTCCGGGTCAGCGAGGCGTTCAGGGTGGCGCCGATCATCCCCGCCACGGTGACGACCGCGCTGCCGGTGACGCTCGGGCCGTTCACGATCAGCGTGACGGTCGTACCGAACAGCGACAGGCCGGTGATGGTGGTGTCGGCGGTCTGTGCTCCGACGAGCGGGCAGGTGGCGGTGGCGGTGATCTCGGCTCCGTCGAGTACGTCGACGCCCAGCACCGCCAGGTTGAGCCCGTTGACGCTGGAGAACGCGGACGAGGCGGTTGCGCCCCGGGTGGCGGTGACCTGTTCGACCGTGCCGCTCGCGGTTACCCCGAGGGCGCCGGGCAGGGCGATGGGTATCAGGGTGGAGGTGTCGGTGCCGCCGCCGGCCGGCGCTGTCGCGCTGCCGATGGTGGCGTCGGCGCTGATCACCATGTTGCCGAGGACCTCTGCGGACAGGTCGACCACCACGCCCCGGGCGTTGGCGCTGCCCGGTTGTGCCACGGCCGGCGTCGGCGGGCCGACCACGACGGCACCTACGACCAGTACCGCCGCAAGGATGGACAGGCTCTTCCGAATGGATCCCACGGTTCCCCCGCTTCGCACGTCAGCTGACCGGACGGGCCGGGAGTTCGCCTCCGGGACTGTCCTCCGGCTGAACGATGGAATATCGGGGCAAGTTACGCGAATCGCCACGGAAGGTACTTACAGGGTTACTTGGAGCGACGTCGGGCGCGATGGTGGTGCCGGCGGGCCGGGGCCCGGCTGGCGACGGCGCTGGAGGAGCCGGACCGGTAGGTGGGACTATCCGCCGATCGGGTCGGCCGGATAGTCGATGCTGAGGATCCGGTGCCGGCTCAACAGGCCGACCGGCTCGCCGTCCTCCGTCGTCACCCGGGCGTCGTCGGAGTTGGTGGTGAGCAGCACCGCCAGCGCGTCGTAGAGCGACGAGCCGATCGGCACGGTCGGCAGCCCTGCGGGGACGTTCCCGTCGGGCGGCAGCGGTTGCAGCAGATCCGGTGTGATCGGGGTGACCGCGAGCCGCCGGATCGCCCGGTCCGTGCCGACGAACTCCCGGACGAACGCGGAGGCCGGCTCGCCGAGCAGGGTGGCGGGGCTGGCGTACTGCTCCAGCTTGCCGCCCTGGGAGAGTACGACGATCCGGTCGCCGAGCCGGACCGCCTCGTCGAGGTCGTGGGTGACCAGCACGATCGTCTTGCGTACCTCCGCCTGCAACCGCAGGAACTCCTCCTGGAGCCGCCCACGGGCGATCGGGTCGACCGCGGAGAACGGCTCGTCCATCAGCAGTACGACCGGATCGGCCGCCAGCGCCCGGGCCACCCCGACCCGCTGCCGCTGGCCGCCGGAGAGCTCGTGCGGATAGCGCGGGCCGAAGGTGGCCGGGTCGAGACCGACCAGCTCGAGCAGTTCCGCGGCGCGGGTCTGGATCCGGGCCCGGGACCAGCCGAGCAGCCGAGGCACGGTGCCGACGTTCGCCGAGATGGTCTGGTGGGGGAAGAGGCCGACATTCTGGATCACGTAGCCGATCCGCCGCCGGAGCTGGACCGGATCGGTCCGGGTGACGTCCTCGTCGCCGAGCAGGATCCGCCCGGAGGTCGGCTCGATCAGCCGGTTGATCATGCGAAGTACGGTCGACTTGCCGCAGCCGGACGGGCCGATCAGCACGACCAGCTCGCCGGCCTTGACCTCCAGGCTCAGGTCGCCGACCGCGACAGTGCCGTCGGGATACTGCTTGCGTACCTGGTCGAGGGTGATCGCGGCGGCACTCACGGCACCGGCCGGCCCGGCGGAGTCGCGCTCCGGGGTAACGTCCACGTATGTCCTTCCGCGTGATCGACCGGGCTGACCCGGGTAATCCGTGGTTCTCCTGGGATTATGTGCAGAGCAATTCGGAGACGATCCTCGCCGCGCTGCGGGAGCACACCTGGCTGACCGCCCAGGCCGTGCTGATCGCCGCCCTGGTCGCGATCCCGCTCGCCGTGCTGGCGTACTGGTTCCGGCCCCTCACCGGGCCGATTCTCGCACTCTCCGGCGCCCTCTACACGATCCCGTCGCTGGCACTGTTCGCCTTCGCGGCTCCGTACCTCGGCACCGGCACCGCGACCGTGCTCCTCGGTCTGGTCCTCTACGCCCTGCTGCTGATCATCAGGAACTCGCTCGCCGGGCTGAACCAGGTGCCGGCAGAGGTCCGGGACGCGGCCCAGGGGATGGGGTACGGCAGGTTCGCCCGGCTGATCCGGATCGACCTGCCGCTGGCGCTGCCCGGCATCTTCACCGGCCTGCGCCTGGCCACCGTCTCCACGGTGGCGCTGGTGACCGTCGGCGTGCTGGTCGGGCACGGCGGCCTCGGTCAGCTCATCCTCGGCGGATTCCGCAACAACTTCTTCAAGGCCGAGATCATGACCGGGACCATTCTCTGCGTGGTGCTGGCCCTGATCCTGGACCTGATCCTGGCCGGTCTGGGGCGACTGCTCACCCCGTGGGCCCGACGTCGGGGAGCCGCCGGATGAACCCGATCGACCAGGCCGTGACCTGGATCAACGATCCGCTGAACTGGACCAACCCCGGCGGCATCCTCGACCGGCTGGTCGAGCACCTCGGCATCTCCGCGGCGGCGGTCGCGCTCGGCTGCCTGGTCGCCTGGCCGCTCGGGCTCTGGCTCGGGCACAGCGGCCGGGGCGGCGGCGCCGTCGTGCTGGTCTCGAACATCACGCTGGCCATTCCGACCATCGCCCTGCTGACCATCCTGCCGCTCACCGCGCTCGGTTTCGGCAAGCCTCCGGTGATCATCGCGTTGGCGGTCTTCGCGGTGCCACCGCTGCTCGCCAACGCGTACACGGGGATCCGGCAGGTCGATCCGGAGGTGCGGGACGCCGCGCGTGGGATGGGGCTCTCCGGCGGGCAGTTGCTGCGCCGGGTGGAACTGCCGCTCGCGGTGCCGTACCTCGCCGCCGGGTTCCGTACCGCCGCGGTGCAGGTGGTGGCCACCGCCGCGCTCGCCTCGTTCGTGAACGGCGGCGGCCTCGGGCAGATCATCAGCGCCGGTTTCGGGTTGGGCATCTCGGTCGGCGGCGGTCAGATCCTGGCCGGCGGGCTGCTCGTCGCGCTGCTCGCCCTGGTGATCGAGCTGATCTTCGCCGGAGTGGAGCGGATCGTGACCCCCCGTCCGCTGCGCCGGACCCGGCGCCGCGTCGCCCGGCAGGCCGACCAGCGGGCCGCGGCGGCGATCACCGGCTCCTGACCGGTGGGGCGCGGCGGCGCCCGTCGGCTCCCGACCAGCGGGTTGCGGCGGCGCCCATCGGCTCCCGATCGGCGGGTTGCGGCGGCGCCCATCGGCTCCCGATCGGCGGGTCGAGTCACCCGGAGTAGGCGGGCGTGCGCGCCTCGTACCTTTTTGCGTGACGATACGGTGACGAAGGTCGCCTCAGATTGTCCCGCCGGGCGAGAGGATGTTTCGTGGGAGGTCGCGGGCGACCATCACGGTTCGTCGCCCGTCGGACACGCGGCCGGCCCAGCGGGGTCGCGCCGGGACACAGGAGGCGGGCGTTTTGATGCGCACACGTACACGTCTGGCAATCGGCGCCACCGGCGCCCTCGTCGCGGCCGGTTTTCTGGCCGGCTGCGGCGGCGCCGGCTCGTCCGGTACCGAGGCTCCGGCGACCGGCGCCCAGGGCGCCGGCTGCGCGCCGGTGGCCGGGTCGAGGCTGGTCGTGCTCGAGGACGACAAGAAGCTCCAGAACACCGACAACATCATTCCGGCGATCAACAGCAAGGCGGCCCAGCCCCAGTTGGTCGCCGCGCTCGACAAGGTCTCGGACAGCCTCGACACCACCAAGCTGATCGGCCTGAACAAGGCCGTCGACGTGGACCGGAAGACGCCGAAGGTGGCCGCCGAGGAGTTTGCCTCGGCAAACAACCTGACCGCCGGAATTCCCACCGGCGGCACCGGCTCGATCACCGTCGGCGCCGCGAACTTCAGCGAGAACCAGACCCTCGGCGAGCTGTACCGGATCGCCCTCACCGCGGCCGGCTACCAGGTCAAGGTCCAGCAGATCGGCAACCGTGAGCTGTACGAGCCGGCGCTGGAGAAGGGCGAGATCCAGGTCGTTCCGGAGTACGCCGCGACGATGGCGGACTTCCTGAACGACAAGGTCAACAAGTCGGGCACCGCGACCCCACCCCCGATCTCCTCCCCCGACCTCAACCAGACGGTGACCGGGCTGAAGGCCGCTGGCGAGAAGGTGGGCATCAGCTTCGGCAAGCCATCCGCCGCCCAGGACCAGAACGCGTTCGCGGTAACCAAGGAGTTCGCCGACCAGCACGCCGTGCGTACGCTCAGCGAGCTGGCCGCGAAGTGCTCCGGCACGGCGACCGTGCTCGGCGGCCCGCCGGAGTGCCCGCAGCGGCCCAAGTGCCAGGCCGGGTTGATCCAGGTCTACAACCTCAACGTGGGTCGGTTCAGCTCGCTCGACGCCGGTGGCCCGCAGACGAAATCGGCCCTGACCTCGGGCGCGATCAGTGTCGGACTGGTGTTCTCCTCGGACGGCGCGCTCGCCGCGGGCTGACCCCCTCCCGGTCGACCAGCGGAACCGGTCCGGTTCCGGGGGGCGGACGATCACCGGACATCGCGGCCGGCGTCACCATGGGTGGCGCCGGCCGCGCTCGGATCGACCACGCCGGCATTTCGGTGACCGACAAACTGTGGGTAGGCTCGACTGCCATGTCAGCTCGCGAGGCCCCCGAGGAGTCACGCCGCAAGCCACTGCTGACCGTGCTCTTCTGGGTCGGCGTCGGATTGGCTCCGCTGGCTGCCCTGTTACTCCTGCTGGGACAGGGGAACGGGCCGCTGCGGATCGCCGCCGTGCTCGCCGTACTGGCGGTGGTGCTCATCGGACTGTCGATCACACTGCGTGGCAATTCCGATGGCGCCGGGCTGGATCTGGAGGAGACCCTCCTCGAGGAACTCGACGATCTGCGCGGCGAACTCCGTACCGATATCGCGACGGCGGCTCGGGCCACGCACAAGGCCTTCGGCGAGAAGCTGGAGGTGGTGCAGGGCAACGTCGAGGCGCTGCGTGGCCAGCTCGATGCCGTACGGGCCAGCGTCGACGCCCCGCGCGCCGCGGCTGCCGTACCGACGGCGACCGCCGCCGGTTCGGTGGTGGCCGGCGCGGCGGTCGGCGGCGCTGCCGTTGCCGCCGTCACCCCGGCCGGCGCGGGCCAGCACGAATCCCCTGGACAGACTGGCCGGACGCCGAAGGAGGCGCCCTCGGCCGGCTGGAGTCCGGCTGGCGCGGCACCCGCCGGCCCGGTCCGGGGTGAGGCCGGGTCACGGTCACGCGACGACGGCTCCCGGGGCGACGGCTCCCGGAGCGACGGATCGCGGAGCGAGCGATCCCGGGGTGAGCGATCCCGGAGCGAGGGAGCGCGGGGCGAGGGAGCGCGGGGCGACGGACCACGGGGCGACGGACCACGGGGCGACGGATTACGGGGCGACGGATTACGGGGCGACGGATTACGGGGCGACGGATTACGGGGCGACGGATTACGGGGCGACGGATTACGGGGCGAGGCAGCACGGGGCGACGGGCCACGGCGGGCCGCCGGCCCCGGGCCGTCCCGGGGGGCCGAGCACGGCGGTCCCGGCCACTACCAGGCAGCGCCCGCTCCGGGCTACGACGACCGGGGCGGCTATCCCGACGACGACCGGGCCGGCCCTGGCCGGAGCTACGGGCGACCCGACGTCGACCCGGACGGGCCACCCGGGCAGTACGGCCGTCCCGGGGGACAGCCGTGGGGCGCGGGCGGACGTCCCCAGCACGGTGCGCCGAACATGCCATCCGGGCCGCATCTGGGCGCCGGCGTGGTCCGGCACACCGAGACCGTCCAGGTCACCACCCGCCAGACCATCGTCGGGGCGCACAGCGACGACCCACGCTCCGGCAGCGGTTACGGCACCGGCGGTTACGGCGGCGCCGGCCAGGGCGGCACCTACGGCGGCGGTAGCTACAGCGGCGGCGTCTACGGTGGCGGCGGTGGTCGGGACGGCGGCTACGGCGACGGCGGGTACCACGGCGGTGGCCGGGACGGCGACTACGGCGATGCCGGCGGCGGAGGCGGCACCTACGGCGGTGGCCGGGACGACGACACCGGCCGGGGTGCCGGCACCTACGGCGGCGGTGCCCGGACCGGTGGCACCTACGGCGGCGGCGCCGGCCCGGACGGCAACACCTACGGCGGCGGCGCCCGGACCGGTGGAACCTACGGCGGTGGCGAGCCGGACGGTGGAACCTACGGCGGCGGCGAGCGGGCCGGCGGTACGTACGGCGGCGGTGGGGGCGGCGGCGGCACGTACGGCGGCGGCGGTGGGGGCGGCGGCGGCACGTACGGCGGCGGCGGTGGGGGCGGCGGCGGTACGTACGGCAGCGGTGGCGGGCGGGATCGTGACGATGGCGCCGAGGACCGGAGCGACCGGGGCCGGCGTGCTGCCCGGGGTCGACGGTCGGACGAGCCCGTCGACGGTCCGGGAGACGACCGTCGGGGCGACGGCGGCGGCTGGCGGGGCCGGTCGGAGGACCCGGATCCGGGGGAGGTGACCGGCGACCCGGCCGACGACTCGTACTGGGCCGAGTTGCGGGCCGGTGACCGGTGGACGTCGGTACGCAACGACGAGCGGGGCCAGGAAGTCCGGATGGGCGAGCGGCGGGCGTCGATGCGGGCCGACGAGAGCGGTACGGAGCTCCGGGTCGAGGACCGGTGGGCGGCGATCCGCCGGGAGGAGCCGAGGCCGGACGACGACCGCCGGTCCGACCGGCGCTGGCCGGAGCCTCGCGAGGACGAGCAACGCTGGTCGGAGTCCCGGGACGACGATCGTCGACGGGGTGGTCAGCCGGAGTCGGCGGACTGGGCCGAGACCGACGACGTCCGGCGCCCGGAGCGGCGGGGCGGGGGTCGTGGCCTCGATCCGGGGGAGAGCCAGGGCTGGGAGCGGCACAGCGGTACGCCGGCACTGCCCGTCGGCGGCGTGGACCAGGCAGCGGTGTGGGGTCCTCCCGCCCAGGAACCGGAGCCCGAGCCGGCCCGCCGGAGTCGACGGCAGCGGGAGGACGAGGAGTACGGCTACCCGCCGTTGGACGAGGTGCCCCGGGCCGGTGGCACCCGGCGGTCCGAGTACGGCTACCCCGAGGACAACTGGCGCTGAGCCGGCCGGCACCGTGGCCGACCGCGCCGGCCACTTGTCGATGCCGGTTACTTGTCGATGTCGCCGACCACGAAGAACATCGAGCCGAGGACCGCGATCAGATCCGGCACCAGGCAGCCGGGCAGGAGCGTGGCCAGCGCCTGCACGTTGGCGTACGACGCCGTGCGCAGCTTCATCCGCCACGGGGTCTTCTCGCCCCGGGACACCAGGTAGTAGCCGTTGATGCCGAGCGGGTTCTCGGTCCAGGCGTAGGTGTGCCCCTCCGGCGCCTTCACCACCTTCGGCAGCCGGACGTTCACCGGTCCACTGATCAGGTCGACCTGTTCGAGGCAGCGCTCGGCGAGGTCGAGGGAGACGTACGCCTGGTCGAGCAGGATCTCGAAGCGGGCGTGGCAGTCGCCGGCGGTACGGGTGACCACGGGAACGTCCAGCGACCCGTACGCCAGGTACGGCTCGTCACGGCGCAGGTCGAAGTCGAGCCCGGAGGCCCGGGCGACCGGTCCGGAGGCGCCGAAGGCGGCGGCCTCGGCGGCGGAGAGCACCCCGACGCCGACCGTACGGGCGAGGAAGATCTCGTTGCGCCGGATCAGGTTGTCCAGGTCCGGCAGGCGTCGCCGGACCTCGCCGATCGCCTCCCTGGCCCGCCGGGTCCAGCCGATCGGCACCTCCTCCTTGAGCCCGCCGACCCGGTTGAACATGTAGTGCATCCGGCCGCCGGAGACCTCCTCCATGACCGTCTGCAACGTCTCGCGTTCCCGGAAGGCGTAGAAGACCGGGGTGATGGCGCCGATCTCCAGCGGATAGGAGCCGAGGAACATCAGGTGATTGAGCACCCGGTTGAGTTCGGCGAGCGCGGTGCGCAGCCAGACCGCCCGCTCGGGTACCTCCATCCCCATCAGCCGTTCGACCGCGAGGACCACGCCCAGTTCGTTGGAGAAGGCGGAGAGCCAGTCGTGCCGGTTCGCCAGCACGATGATCTGCCGGTAGTCGCGTACCTCGAAGAGCTTCTCCGCGCCCCGGTGCATGTAGCCGACGATCGGCTCGCAGGAGATCACCCGCTCGCCGTCGAGGACCAGCTTGAGCCGGAGTACGCCATGGGTCGACGGGTGCTGCGGTCCGATGTTCAGCACCATGTCGGCGGTGTCGAGGCCCGCCCCGGTGCCGACGGTCAGCTCCCGCAGCGTGCCGGTGTCGGCAGTCATGACCGACATCGTGCCACGCCGCGGCCGTCGCGGGCGCGGCGTGCGCGCTCCGTACCCGGTTAGGAAGGGGCCCTTCTACAACGGAAAGCGATAACAGGGGGCCCTTCCTTGCAGCCCGACGGGTTGGAGCAGCCACCAGTGTCCGCCGAGGCCGGCGGGGTCGGTCAGTTCGGCCGCTGTGGAGGCCCGGGCCAGCGCGCGGACGTACCCGGCGGGGTCCGTCGACGCCAGGGCCAGCGGTGGCCGGCGGCCGTCGGTCCCCAGGGCGCGCAGCGCGGTGCGCTGACTGACCAGCGTGTACGGCAGACCGCTGGCCCGCTCGCCGGCCGCCGCCACGGAGTCGATCGCCACGTGTGCGGTCAGGTCACAGCTGCCGTCGGGGATCGGGGCGACCTGCCGGCCGGACCGGAACCCGGTGAGCGTGCCATCCGGTGGCCGGCGTTCCCGCAGGTGGCCGTAGTCGACGGCGAGGGCGAGGCCGCGCTCCAGGGCGGCGAGCGCGCTGGCCCAGGCGAGGTCCCGGGCCAGCCCAATCTCGACCCGCCCGCCCTCGACCCGCCCGACCTCGACCCGCCCGACCTCGGCTGGCTGGTCCGGCCACCAGCGGTCGAGCCAGTCCACCTCGTCCGGGTCGAGCGGCCCGCCGAGCGATTCCGTACCGGTGGCGGGGTCGACCAGCATCCGAAGCCAGCCGTCCGGTCCGGGCACCGCCACGTCCAGCGGTACGTTGTCCAGCCATTCGGTGCCGACCAGCAGCCCGACCACCCGGTCGGGCAGGTCCGGCCGCCAGGCGATCGTCCCGGGCAGTTCGTCGGGGCGCGGGGCGAGTTCGACCGCGGTCAGCCGGAGCCGGGCGGCGAGTTCGGGCGGGGCGAGCCGGGCCAGCGTGGTCAGCAGCTCACCCCGACCGGCGCCGACGTCGACGACGTCCAGCGGATCGGGCCGGTCGAGCGCGGCGTCGACCCGGTCCAGCAGCGCCAGCAGTGCGTTGCCGAGCACCGGTACGGCGTGCGCGCTGGTCCGGAAGTGCGCGGCCGGTCCGGCTCCGGCGACGAAGAACCCCGAGCTGCCGTACAGCGCGGTGGAGATCGCCGATCGCCAGGAGATGGGCACCGGCACAGGTTATGTGCCACCGGTCACCCGGGCCCGTCCGCCGGTCGAACCGCCGCCGGTTCCGGTGCCGGGCGGGCCTTCCCGGGCCCGTCGCCGAGCGCTTTCCGGGCACCGCCGGAAGGCGCCGGATCGGCCGTGAACGTTTTCACAACCTCTTGTTCCAGGCATGTTCCGACGGCGCATACTTGCGATCGACCGGTACCACATTTCGAGGACTGGATCATCGCTATGAGCGCATCACCGCGCCAGCTCACCGTCGGCGTGATCGGCGCCGGCCGGGTGGGAGCCGTACTGGGTGCCGCCCTGGTCGCCGCGGGCCATCGGGTGGTCGCCGCCGCCGGGGTATCGGCCGCGGCCAAGGACCGGATCGACAGCCTGCTTCCGGGCACCGACGTCCGGCCGGCCCACGAGGTGGCCCGGGCCGCCACCGACCTGCTGCTGATCGCCGTACCGGACGACTCGCTCGCCGCGGTCGTGGCCGGGCTCGCCTCCACCGGTGTGCTCCGGCCGGGACAGGTGGTCGCGCACACCTCGGGGGCGCACGGGCTCGACGTACTCGCCCCGGCGGTCGCGGTGGGTGCCCGCCCGCTGGCCCTGCATCCGGCGATGACCTTCACCGGTACCGCCGACGACCTGACCCGACTACCCGGGATCTCGTACGGGGTGACCGCCCCGACGCCGCTGCGGCCGTTCGCCGTCCGGCTGGTCGCCGACCTCGGCGGCGTACCGGAGTGGGTGGCCGAACGGGACCGTCCGCTGTACCACGCCGCCCTCGCGCACGGCGCGAACCATCTCGTAACCCTGGTCAACGAGGCCGCCGACCGGCTCCGCGACGCGGGTGTGAGCCGGCCGGAGAAGGTGCTCGGGCCGCTGCTCCGGGCCGCGCTGGAGAACGCCCTGCGGCTCGGCGACGCGGCGCTGACCGGGCCGGTGTCCCGGGGCGACGCCGGTACGATCGCCCGGCACCTGGACCGGCTCGCCGCGACCGCCCCGGAGTCGGTCCCCGGCTACCTCGCGCTGGCCCGGCGGACCGCCGACCGGGCGATCGCCGCCGGCCGGCTCCGTCCGGCCGACGCCGAGTCGCTGCTGGGCGTGCTGGCTGACCGGGACCGCGAGGTCGCCGCATGACCGGGCGGGGGCGACGGAGGGCCATGACCGGGTGGAGCGGGAGCACCGGACAGCTCGGCCGGCGGAACGAACTGCGCGAGGAGAGAGCATGACCACGGTGTTGCGGACCCGGGCGGAGCTGGCCGCCACGCTCGCGCCGTTGCCGGGTTCGCTGGCGGTGGTGATGACGATGGGTGCTCTGCACTCCGGGCACGAGGCGCTGCTGCGGACGGCCCGGGAACAGGCCGACTTCGTACTGGCGACGATCTTCGTGAATCCGCTCCAGTTCGGTCCGAACGAGGACTTCGACCGCTATCCCCGGACCCTGGACGCCGACCTGGAGGTGTGCCGGGCCGCCGGGGTGCAGTACGTGTTCGCGCCGTCCCGCGAGGAGCTCTATCCGGACGGCGAGCCGATGGTCCGGGTCGACCCCGGCAGCCTCGGTGAGGAGTTGGAGGGGGCCAGCCGGCCCGGCTTCTTCGACGGCGTCCTGACCGTGGTGCTGAAGCTGCTCAACCTGCTCCGGCCGGACGTGGCGGTCTTCGGGGAGAAGGACTACCAGCAGCTCACGCTGATCCGCCGGATGGTCCGGGACCTGGAGCTGGACGTGGAGATCGTCGGGGTGCCCACCGTCCGGGAGCCGGACGGGCTGGCGCTGTCCAGCCGCAACCGCTACCTCTCGGCCGAGGAGCGGCTCTCGGCACTGCGCCTGTCGGCGGCGCTGCGGGCCGGCGCGACCGCCGCCGGGGCGGGCCGGGGCGCCGACGGTGCCCTCGCCGCCGCGTACCGGGCCTTCGGCGAGGGTACGACCGGCGCCAAGCTGGACTACCTGGTGCTGACCGACCCGCAGCTGGGACCCGCCCCGGTCACCGGCCCGGCCCGGATGCTGGCGGCCGCCTGGGTCGGCGGTACCCGATTGATCGACAACCTGCCGGTCGAGTTGGCTCCGGCAGCCCGCACCACGGAGGAATAGTCAAATGTTCCGCACCATGCTCAAGTCGAAGATCCACCGGGCCACGGTGACCCAGGCGGACCTGCACTACGTCGGCTCGGTGACGGTCGACGCCGACCTGCTCGACGCCGCCGACCTGCTGCCCGGCGAGCAGGTCGCGATCGTGGACATCACCAACGGCGCCCGGTTGGAGACGTACGTCATCCCGGGCGAGCGGGGCAGCGGCGTGATCGGCATCAACGGTGCCGCCGCCCGGTTGGTGCAGACCGGCGACCTGGTCATCCTGATCTCCTACGCCCAGCTCGACGATGCCGCCGCCCGGTCGTACCAGCCCCGGATCGTGCACGTGGACGCGGCCAACCGGATCATCGAACTGGGCGGCGATCCCGCCGAGGCGGTGCCGGGAATGGCCGGTGACCTGGTCCGGGGCGACCAGGTGCAGAACGCGTGACGCTGCTCCAGACGCGGATGGCCGTCCCGACGCCAGGATGATCTCTACGCTCCGGATGACCGCGCCGGTTAACGTAGGGTGCAGCCATCTGTGACTGTTGGTCGCCCTGGGGAGGACGCGATGCGCCGTTGGATGACCGCCCTGGCGCTGGCCGGAGCCGTTGGCCTCGGTGCGGGTGGGTGCGCCGCGCCGGGCGGCTCGGATGGGGACCTGACCGACGACTGGGCCCGGGTCGGCGAGCCGAAGACCTTCTCCCCGAAGGCCGACGCCTGCCACGCGGCAGACTTCTCCGAGACCGTCTACCTGTCGTCGTACCTCCCGGTCGACTGTCCGACCAGTCACCGGCTGGAGACCGTACACGTGGGAGCGTTCACGGCAGCGGCGGCGAACGCTGCCGCGCCGCCGGCCAGGGGCTCGGCCGACTTCGGCAAGGCCTATGCGGAGTGTGACGGCAAGGCGCGGGAGTTCCTCGGCGCGGACTTCCGGACCGGCCGACTCTGGCTCGGGGTGGCGACCCCCTCGCCACACGGCTGGAGCGGCGGAGCCCGGTGGTTCCGATGTGACGTGACCGAACTGTCCAACGTCGAGGACGACGGCGACACGGTCACCCGGACCGGCAGTCTCAAGGGCGCCCTGCGTACCCCCGGACCGCTGCACCTGGGCTGCTACGCGGCGACGCTGACCCGGACCGAGAACATCGACCGGATGCCGACGGTCGACTGCGGCAAGCGGCACAACAGCGAGTTCACCGGGGTGTGGCGGGCGCCCGCCGGACTGAAGTACCCGAGCGCCGAGCGGGACTGGGCGGCGTTCTACGACGGCTGCTACCAGGTCACCGCGAGGTACGTCGAGGTGCCGCAGAACAGCATCCGGTTCCGTACCGGCATCATGGCGCTGCCCTCCGGAGCGGAGGAGTGGCAGGCGGGCAACCGGGGGGTGCGGTGCTACCTGTGGATCTCCGACGGCAGGTTCACCAGATCGCTCAAGGGCGCCGGCACCGCTGGCCTGCCGCTGCGGACCGGATAGCGTCGCAGGCCACTTCCGGGGGCCCTGCCCGGACCGTCGCCACCGGTACGCGGTTGACTGGAATGATGCAGTTTCCGATCGTTGACCTGCCGGAGCTACCCCGGCTGCTGGCCGCGCCGGAGCCGGGCTGGGTGGAGACGACCGATGTGATCGTGATCGGGTCGGGCATCGCGGGGCTGACCGCCGCGCTGCACCTGCGCGAGGCGGGACTGCACGTGACGGTGGTGACAAAGGTCAACATCGATGACGGCTCCACCCGGTGGGCGCAGGGCGGCATCGCCGCCGTACTCGATCCGTTGGACACGCCCGCGGCGCACGCCTCCGACACCGAGTTGGCCGGGGTCGGGCTCTGCGACCCGGCGGCGGTCCGGGTGCTGGTGGAGGAGGGGCCGACCCGGCTGCGGGAACTGATCCGGACCGGTGCCGAGTTCGACCGCAACGCGGACGGCTCGTTGATGCTCACCCGTGAGGGTGGGCACCGGGCCGATCGGATCGTGCACGCGGGCGGCGACGCGACCGGCGCCGAGGTGCAGCGGGCGCTGCACGCGGCGGTCGGCCGGGACCCCTGGATCCGCCTGGTTGAGCACGCTCTCGTCCTCGACCTGCTGCGCAGCCCGGGGTCCGGGCCGGCGGACCCGGGTCGGGCCTGCGGGATCACCCTGCACGTGCTCGGCGAGGGCAGCGAGGACGGGGTCGGCGCGATCCTGGCCCGCGCGGTGGTGCTGGCCACCGGTGGGATGGGCCAGGTCTTCGCCGCCACCACCAACCCGGCGGTCTCCACCGGCGACGGCGTCGCCCTCGCGCTGCGGGCCGGCGCGGCAGTGACCGACCTGGAGTTCGTCCAGTTCCATCCGACCGCGCTGATCCGACCGGCCGGGGCCACCGGGACGGGTACGACGACCGACGCCCAGCAGCCGCTGGTCTCGGAGGCGTTGCGGGGCGAGGGCGCCCACCTGGTCGACGCCGACGGCAAGCGGTTCATGGTCGGCCAGCACGAGTTGGCCGAACTGGCCCCCCGGGACGTGGTGGCGAAGGGGATCCACCGGGTCCTGCTGGCCACCGGCACCGATCACGTCTACCTGGACGCCCGGCATCTCGGCGCGGACTTCCTGGCCCGGCGTTTTCCCACCATCGTCGCCTCCTGCCTGGCGGCCGGTGTCGACCCGGCGGTCGACCCGATTCCGGTGGCCCCGGCGGCGCACTACGCCTCCGGCGGGGTCCGTACCGACCTGTTCGGCCGTACCTCCATCCCGGGCCTGTACGCCTGCGGCGAGGTCGCCTGCACGGGCGTACACGGTGCCAACCGGCTGGCCAGCAACTCGCTGCTGGAGGGGCTGGTCTTCGCCCGGCGGATCGCCCAGGACATCGCCCGGGACCTGCCGGCCCAGGCCGAACCCGCACCGGGCGGCGCGTGGCGCGGCGGTACCGGTGCGGTGGTGGATCCGGCGGTGCGGGCCGGGCTGGCCCGGGCGATGACCCGGGGTGCCGGGGTGCTCCGGTCGGCCGGCTCGCTGCGGGCGACAGCGGCCGAACTGGTCGCCTTCGGCGCCACCCGGGGCGCTCCCCGGACGGCGAGCTGGGAGGCGACCAACCTGCTCACCGTCGCCTCGGCCCTGGTCGGCGCCGCCTACGCCCGGCAGGAGACCCGGGGCTGCCATTGGCGCGAGGACCACCCGGATTCGCGCGAGGATTGGCTCGGGCACCTGATCAGCTCGATCGGACAGACGGGCAGTTTCGAACAGGATTGGGAGGCACTGTGCTGAAACTCTCGACCACGCAGGCGTTGCAGGCCGCCGGGCTCGATCCGGTGGTGGTGGAACGGATCGTACGGGGGGCGCTGGACGAGGACCTGGGGCCGGAGCGACGCGACGTGACCACTGTGGCCACGGTGCCGGACGAGCAGGTCGACACGGTTGACGTGGTGGCCCGGGCCGACGGCGTGGTGGCCGGGCTGGCCGTGGCAGCCGCCGTCTTCGACCTGGCCGCCAGCCGTACGGTGCGGGTGCTGCCGGTGGCCGTCGACGGCGACCGGGTGGCCCGGGGCGACGTACTTGCGACGGTGACCGGGCCGACCCGGTCGCTGCTCACCGCCGAGCGGACCGCCCTGAACCTGCTCAGCCGGATGTCCGGGGTGGCCACCCATACCCGGGCCTGGGTCGAGGCGCTGGCCGGTACGAAGGCGACGGTGCTGGACACCCGGAAGACCACGCCGGGCCTGCGAATGCTGGAGAAGTACGCGGTCCGGGCCGGCGGCGGCGCCAACAAGCGCCTGGGCCTGTACGACGTCGCCATGATCAAGGACAACCACAAGCTGGCGGCCGGCGGCATCGGAGCGGCGTACCGGCGGGTCCGGGAGGCGTTTCCGGACGTGCCGGTCCAGGTGGAGGTGACCTCGGTAGCCGAGGCGGTGGAGGCGGTGGAGCTCGGCGCCGACTTCCTGCTCTGCGACAACATGACCCCGGCGCTGCTGACCGAGGTGGTCACGGCGGTGGGTGACCGGGCCGAACTCGAGGCGACCGGCGGGCTGACCCTCGACACGGCCGCCGAGTACGCCGCGACCGGCGTCGACTACCTCTCGGTTGGGGCCCTGACCCACTCCTCGCCTATCTTGGACATCGCACTTGACCTCCGACCGACGGACACCGGCCGGTAGGGGGACGGACCACCCGGTCGGTCGGCTCCGGCCGGCCGGTCGGCGACAGACCTCCGGCCGCGGGCAGTGGCCGGCCGGCAACACCTCGGGCCCGGGACTGACGAATGCTGCTCTGTATCGACATCGGTAACACCAACACGGTCCTGGCGACCTTCGAGGGCGAGAAGTTGATCCACTCCTGGCGGATCAAGACCGACGCCCGGTCGACGGCCGACGAACTGGGCCTCAAGCTGCGCGGCCTGCTGGCCGGTGACGCGGTCGAGGTGACCGGCGTGGCCGCCTGCTCGACGGTGCCGGCGGCGCTGCGGTCGCTGCGGTCGATGCTGGCCAGGTACTACGCGGATCTTCCCCACGTGATCGTCGAGCCGGGGGTGAAGACCGGCGTGCAGTTGGCGATCGACAACCCGAAGGAGGTCGGCGCCGACCGGGTGGTCAACACGCTCGCGGCGTTCACCCTCTACGGCGGACCGTCGATCGTGGTCGACTTCGGCACCACCACCAACTTCGACGTGATCAGCGGTCGGGGCGAGTTCCTCGGTGGCGCATTCGCCCCCGGCATCGAGATCTCGTTCGACGCCCTCGCCGCCCGGGCGGCCCAGCTCCGCAAGGTGGAGCCGACGGTGCCGCGTTCGGTGATCGGCAAGAACACCGTCGAGTGCCTCCAGGCGGGGATGTACTTCGGCTTCGCCGGCCAGGTGGACCGGATCGTCGAACGGATGGTCGAGGAGCTGGGCGAGGTGCGGGCGGTCATCGCCACCGGCGGGCTGGCGCCGCTGGTGATCGGCGAGTGCCGGACGATCACGCACCACGAGCCGATGATCACCCTGATCGGGTTGCGGATGGTCTACGACCGCAACCGGTAGGGCTCCGGCCCGGACCGAAATCCCCGGCCGGCGGTCAGCGGCGCCGGGCCCGGAAGACCAGGGTCCGGTACGGCAGCTCGAACGTCTCCCGCCCGGCCAGGTCCGGATGGGTCGCCGCCAGCTTCCGGATGGCCGCGTCGACCTCCCGCTGCCGCTGCGGCGTGGCAGTGATGTGGTGCGAGCGGGTGCCGATCATCCCGACCAGGGTCTCCGGGGTGTGCGTGACCTGGTGCCGGAACTCGGCCCGCTCCACCGGTCCGTAGTGCTCGTCGTGCTCGGCCATCGACGCGCCACCCTCCCGGATTCCGCGCCCGCCGAGCATGTCGACGGTGAGCGCGGTCAGCGCCGCCACCCAGGGCACGGACTCGTCCCGCTCGTTGAACACCGCGGCGTACGTCCCGCCCGGGCGCAGCAGCCGGGCCCCCTCGGCGTGCGCCACCGGATGGTCAAACCAGTGGTACGCCTGTCCGGCGACGATCGCGTCGACCGAGCCGTCCGGCAGGGGTATCTGCTCGGCCGTACCGGCCAGCGGGGTGACGCCCGGGGTGGCGAGGGCGAGTTGGGCCCGCATCCCCGGGTCCGGCTCGACGGGTACCGGGTGGTGGCCGAGGGCCAGCAGTACCCGGGTCAGGATGCCGGTACCGGCGCCGAGGTCGACGACCTGAGCAGGTGCGGGACGGTCGACGGCCCAGGTGATCGCGGGCTCGGGGTAGCTCGGCCGGTACCGGTCGTAGGCGGTCGCGGCGGCGCCGAAGGAGAGCGCGTGGATCTGATCAACCATGCCTGGAGGTTATCCAGTGCCGGACCCGGTGGGCACTTGAGTACGCTCGGGGCCGAACTCAGCCGACACAATTCCCGAGGAAGCATGCCGTGACCCAGGAGATTCCCAGCCCTGCCGATCCCGTTGACGACGTCCCCGAGCAGATGCGGGTCCGCCGGGAGAAGCGGGAGCGCATGCTCGCCGAGGGCGTTGAGCCGTATCCGTTGGGATATCCGCGTACGGCGACCCTCGCCCAGATCCGGGCCCGCTACGCGGACCTGCCCACCGACACCCCCAGCGGGGACGTCGCGTCGGTGACCGGCCGGGTGATCTTCGTCCGGAACACCGGCAAGCTCTGCTTCGCCACCCTCCGGGACGGCGACGGCACCGAACTGCAGGCGATGCTCTCGCTCGACCGGGTCGGCGCGGACCGCCTCGATGTCTGGAAGCGCCAGATCGATCTGGGTGATCACGTCGGAGTGACCGGCGAGGTGATTACCAGTCGGCGGGGTGAGCTTTCGGTGCTTGCCGATTCCTGGGCGTTGACCGCGAAGGCGCTCCGGCCGCTACCGGTGGCGCACAAGCCGCTTAGCGAGGAGGCGCGGGTCCGACAGCGTTATGTCGATCTGATCGTGCGCCCCCGGGCCCGGGAGATGGTACGCACGAGGGCGACGACGCTGCGTAGTCTGCGCGATTCGCTGCACGGCCGGAGTTTCATCGAAGTCGAAACCCCCATGCTGCAAGCGCTGCCCGGTGGTGCTACCGCGCGGCCATTCGTGACGCACAGCAATGCGTTAGACACGGATCTGTATCTGCGAATCGCCCCCGAGCTTTTTCTCAAGCGGGCGGTGGTGGGCGGCATCGACCGGGTCTTCGAGATCAACCGCAACTTCCGAAATGAGGGGACCGACTCTTCGCACTCGCCCGAGTTCGCCATGCTGGAGGCGTACGAAGCGTACGGGGACTATGACACCATGGCGACCCTCACTCGTGAGTTGGTGCAGCGTGCGGCACTTGCGGCCACCGGGTCGCACGTGGTCGCGCACGCCGACGGCACCGAGTTCGACCTCGGCGGCGAGTGGACGTCGACGACCCTCTACGGGGCGCTTTCCGAGGCCCTGGGCGAGGAGGTGACGGTCCGGACCGGGATGACCGACCTCCTCGGGTACGCCGAAAAGGTGGGGCTGGCGGTCGATCCCAAGTGGGGGCCGGGCAAGCTCGCCGAGGAGCTTTTCGAGGAACTGGTGGTGCCCACGCTGCGGCAGCCCACCTTCGTGCGGGACTATCCCGAGGAGACGAGCCCGCTGGTCCGGGAGCACCGGTCCGAGCCGGGGCTCACCGAGAAATGGGACCTGTACGTCCTCGGATTCGAGCTGGCCACGGCGTACTCCGAGCTGGTCGACCCGGTTGTGCAGCGGGAGCGTCTGGTGGTCCAGGCGCAGCGGTCGGCCAAGGGCGACGACGAGGCGATGCGGCTCGACGAGGACTTCCTGCGGGCCATGGAGTACGGAATGCCGCCGTCCGGGGGCATGGGAATGGGAATCGACCGGCTCCTGATGGCCCTCACCGGCCTCGGAATTCGGGAAACCATCCTCTTCCCGATGGTCCGCCCCGAGTAGTAGTCGGCCCCGGCCTGTCGCATAGTTTCGCGATCCTATTGACGAAGCAAGCATCTCGCGGGCTATTGTGCTCTTGTTTGCGGAGAACCTGCTCGAAAGGATAGCGACACGTGGCCAAGCAGATCATTCACAAGCTGGTCGATGACCTGGACGGCGGAGACGCGGACGAGACCGTCAAGTTCTCGCTCGACGGCGTTCAGTACGAGATCGACCTGTCGGACAAGAACGCCGGCAAATTGCGGGACCTATTCGCCCCGTACGTCGCGGCCGGCTCCAAGGTGGGTCGGGGCGGCGTCGTCGTCGGCGGTCGCGCCGCTCGCGGTCGAGGTGGCGCCACCGCCGACCGGGAGCAGAACAAGGCGATCCGGGCGTGGGCCAAGAAGGAAGGCAAGGACATCTCCGACCGCGGGCGCATCCCCCAGGAGATCGTGGATGAGTACCACGCGAAGGCGGGCCGCTAGTCGTAGTGCTTCTCGACGCCCCGGGCGGGGTGGGTGGACGGCCGGCCGTTCGCCCACCCCGCACGTTTCATCCCGATACTCTAGTTATTTGGCAAATGGGGTAATTCGCCCTAACGGCGCATCGGCGGCGAATCTCCTCCGTGCCGGGCCTGTGTCGGAGTGTGTGGCCAGGTGGGCCCGGCAACCGGCCCGGTCCCGGGAACAACCTGGCGGCCCAGACGTTGTCCACAACCAGTGGACGGAGTTGTCCACAGCCTGTGGACGATGCGGGTCCGCGTCGTCAGGGTAGGGGCCTGAAATTTCGCTCTGCGCGTACAGCGGGCGGTCTGGGAAGCATCGCTGAGCGTGGGCAGTTGGTAAAAACGTCGCGTACGTGGCTCATTCCAGGAACACACGACCTCAGGAGAGTCGGCTCGCGGCGATAGAGTAAGGGAGCACGGGCGTCCGCCTCGGACGTCCGGGTGGTGGCCCCGCCACGATGCTTGGCCATCAAGATCGAGTGCGCACGGCACGTGAGGAGCACGAGGGCATGTTCGAGCGGTTCACCGACCGAGCGCGGCGGGTTGTCGTCCTGGCTCAAGAAGAAGCCCGGATGCTCAACCACAACTACATCGGTACGGAACACATCCTGCTAGGTCTCATCCACGAGGGTGAAGGCGTCGCGGCGAAGGCCCTGGAGAGTCTGGGCATCTCGCTGGAAGGCGTCCGCCAGCAAGTCGAAGAGATCATCGGCCAGGGTCAGCAGGCGCCGAGCGGGCACATCCCGTTCACGCCGCGGGCCAAGAAGGTGCTGGAGCTGTCGCTGCGCGAAGCGTTGCAGCTCGGCCACAACTACATCGGCACGGAGCACATCCTGCTCGGGCTGATCCGCGAGGGTGAGGGCGTCGCCGCACAGGTGCTGGTGAAGCTCGGCGCCGACCTGAACCGGGTCCGCCAGCAGGTCATCCAGCTGCTCTCCGGCTACCAGGGCAAGGAGCCGGCCGCGGCCGGTACCGCCCCGGGTGAGGCCGCGCCGTCGACCAGCCTCGTGCTGGACCAGTTCGGCCGGAACCTGACCCAGGCCGCCCGGGAGGGCAAGCTCGACCCGGTCATCGGCCGGGAGAAGGAAATCGAGCGGGTGATGCAGGTGCTCTCCCGCCGTACCAAGAACAACCCGGTCCTGATCGGCGAGCCAGGGGTCGGCAAGACCGCGGTCGTCGAGGGCCTCTCCCAGCGAATCATCAAGGGTGAGGTGCCGGAGACGCTCAAGGACAAGCAGCTCTACACGCTTGACCTGGGTGCCCTGGTCGCCGGCTCGCGGTACCGCGGTGACTTCGAGGAGCGCCTCAAGAAGGTGCTCAAGGAGATCCGCACCCGCGGCGACATCATCCTGTTCATCGACGAGATTCACACCCTGGTGGGTGCGGGTGCCGCCGAGGGCGCGATCGACGCGGCGAGCATCCTCAAGCCGATGCTGGCCCGTGGCGAGCTGCAGACCATCGGCGCGACCACCCTCGACGAGTACCGCAAGCACCTGGAGAAGGACGCCGCCCTTGAGCGGCGGTTCCAGCCGATCCAGGTGGGTGAGCCGTCGCTGGCGCACACCATCGAGATCCTGAAGGGTCTGCGGGACCGTTACGAGGCACACCACCGGGTCTCCATCACCGACGCCGCCCTGGTGGCGGCGGCGACCCTGGCCGACCGGTACATCTCCGACCGCTTCCTGCCGGACAAGGCGATCGACCTGATCGACGAGGCCGGTGCCCGGATGCGGATCCGTCGGATGACCGCGCCGCCAGACCTGCGCGACTTCGACGAGCGGATCGCCCAGGTCCGTCGCGACAAGGAGTCCGCGATCGACGCGCAGGACTTCGAGCGGGCCGCGCAGCTCCGGGACAAGGAGAAGCAGCTCCTCGGCCAGAAGGCGCAGCGGGAGAAGGAGTGGAAGGCCGGCGACCTGGACGTGGTGTCCGAGGTCGACGACGAGCAGATCGCCGAGGTGCTGGCGAACTGGACGGGTATCCCGGTCTACAAGCTCACCGAGGAGGAGACCTCCCGGCTGCTCCGCATGGAGGACGAGCTGCACAAGCGGGTCGTCGGCCAGGAGGACGCGGTCAAGGCGGTCTCGAAGGCGATCCGGCGTACCCGGGCAGGCCTGAAGGACCCGAAGCGTCCGTCCGGCTCGTTCATCTTCGCCGGTCCGTCCGGTGTCGGTAAGACCGAGCTGTCCAAGGCGCTGGCGGAGTTCCTGTTCGGCAGCGAGGACTCGCTGATCCAGCTCGACATGTCCGAGTTCCACGACCGGTACACCGTGTCGCGGCTGGTCGGGGCGCCCCCCGGCTACGTCGGCTACGACGAGGGTGGCCAGCTCACCGAGAAGGTGCGGCGTCGGCCGTTCTCGGTGGTCCTCTTCGACGAGATCGAGAAGGCCCACCCGGACGTCTTCAACACCCTGCTCCAGATCCTGGAGGACGGGCGGTTGACCGACGGCCAGGGCCGGATCGTCGACTTCAAGAACACCGTCATCATCCTGACCACCAACCTGGGCACCAGGGACGTGGCCAAGGCGGTGTCGATGGGCTTCCAGGCCTCCGAGGACTCCGAGTCGAACTACGAGCGGATGAAGCAGAAGGTCAACGACGAGCTGAAGCAGCACTTCCGGCCGGAGTTCCTCAACCGGATCGACGACACGATCGTGTTCCACCAGCTCAAGCAGGGCGAGATCCTGCACATCGTGGACATCATGATCCAGCGGATCGAGACCCAGCTCCGCAACAAGGACATGGGGCTCGAGCTGACCGACAACGCCAAGAAGTACCTGGCGAAGAAGGGCTTCGACCCGGTGCTGGGCGCCCGACCGCTGCGTCGGACGATCCAGCGCGACATCGAGGACAACCTCTCCGAGCGGATCCTCTTCAACGAGCTCACGCCCGGTCAGATCGTCGTCGTGGACTGCGAGGGCGACCCGGAGGACATCGACAAGTCCAAGCTGGTGTTCCGCGGTGCGGAGAAGCCGGTTGAGGTGCCCGACGCGGTGCCGGCCGACCTGGGCAACACCGCCCCCGCTGGCGCGGACGAGTAAGCACGCGCACTAGAAGGTCCGGCCCGGCGACTTCGTCGCCGGGCCGGACTTTTCTATGCAGCAGTGCAAGGAAGGGCCCCTTCTTATCGTTTTCTGTAGAAGAAGGGCCCCCTCCTAACACCTCAGCTCAGTCGACGGCGTGATCGCCGGCAAGTACGCAGGTGTCGCCGACCATCTCGACCAGGCCGTCCTCGATCAGGCCGGCCAGTGCGCGGGACCGTTGCAGATCGTCGGCCCAGACCAGGTCCAGCCGGTCCCGGGGTACCGGCCCGGTGGTCTCCCGCAACACGGCCAGGAGCTTGCCCCGGACCTGCCGGTCGGTGCCGGCGTACCGCTGGGGACGCCGGGTCGGGCCGGGCGGCGCGGTTCGGCCGGACGCCCGCCAGGCACAGCGGGTGGCCAGTGGACAGTCGACGCACCGGGGGGACCGGGCCGTACAGATGAGCGCGCCCAGTTCCATGAAGGCGGCGCTGGCCCGGGCGGCCGTACCGGGATGTGCCGGCAGAAGTGCCTCGGTCGCGACCAGGTCGGCCGGTCGGGTCGCCGGACCGGCGTCCGGCTCACCGGCGACCGCCCGAGCGACGAGCCTTCGTACGTTTGTGTCCACTACCGGGTAGCGCTGGCCGTACGCGAAGGCCGCCACCGCCCGTGCCGTGTAGCTGCCGACGCCGGGCAGCGCCAGCAACTGCTCCAGGTCGGCCGGTACGGCGCCATCGTGCCGCTCCACCAGCGCCGAGGCGCACTCGTGCAGTCGCAGGGCCCGGCGTGGATAGCCGAGGCGTCCCCACATCCGGATCGCCTCGGCCGGAGTGTCGGCGGCCAGCGCTGCCGGTACGGGCCACCGGGTCAGCCACGCCCGCCAGGCCGGCAGCACCCGTACCACCGGGGTCTGCTGCAACATGACCTCGCTGACCAGGATCGGCCAGGCCCCGACACCGGGCTCTCGCCACGGCAGGTCGCGGGCGTTCTCGTCGTACCACCGGATGGCCGCGGCGGCGAGCTGTGTCTTCGACATCGCGCCGTCGATCCTGTCACGCCCGCCGGTCCGGCCGCGTGGCGGCATCCGGCGGGCCGCGCCGGAGTGCTGCGGAGAGTGGGACCTCCGCCGTCGGGGCCTCCATTCGTCGGGGCCTCCATTCGTCGGGGCTCCATCGTCGGGCCTCCGCCGTCGGGCCTCCGTCGTCGGGCCTCCCCCGTCGGGACGGCCAGCGTCGGCACCGACGCCGACGGCAGCCGGACCCGGTCGACGGTCCGGCGCACGGTTCCGTCCCGGAGCTTGGGCCGGTCGTCGGGTCGAGCCCCGGGGCGGGCGTGGATCGGGCAGACTGCCCGGATGAGCGAGCTGGCGATCACCGTCATCGGTCCGGACCGACCCGGCATCGTGGCTGACGTCGCGGAGGCCCTGGCCGAGGTCGGGGCGAACCTCACCGACTCGACCATGACCCGGTTACGTGGACACTTCGCGATGACGCTGATCTGCGTGGGCCCGTCCGGGCCGGAGGCGGAGGCGGCGCTGGCCCCGGTCGTCGCCGACGGACCACTGGTGGCGACGGTACGTCAGGTCGGCGCCGAGGCGTCGAGTACGCCGTTCGGCGAGCCGTACCTGATGGCCGTGCACGGGGCCGACCGGCTCGGGATCGTCTCGGCACTGACCCGGGTGCTCGCCGAGGCCGGCGGCAACGTCACGGACCTGACCACCCGGCTCACCGGGCCGCTCTACGTCCTCCTCGCCGAGGTCGAGCTGCCGCCGGGTACGGCGGAAAGCCTCGCCGACCGGCTGTCCGAGGTGGCCGTCGGGCTGGACGTGGAGGTCACCCTGCGCCGAGCCGACTCGGATCTGTTGTGACCGCCGAGCAGGACTGCGGTCTGGGCGGCTGGACGACGGCGGTGCTCGGCGATCCGGGTGAGGTGCGGTCGGTGGTCACCGCCCCGGCGGGGGTGCTGAGCCGGGCCGGCGCCGCCGTCGATCCGCTCGCCGAGGACGTGGTCCGGCTCGCCGCGGACCTGGTCGCCACCATGCGGGTGTCACCCGGCTGCGTCGGGCTGGCCGCACCGCAGGTCGGGGTCGGCGCCAGGGTCTTCGCCGTGGACGTGACCGGTCACCCCAAGACACTGACGTCGCACGGCATCTTCGTACTCTGCAACGCGGAGGTGGTCGAGGCCAGCCGGTGGCGGCTGGGCCGGGAGGGCTGCATGTCGGTCCCGGACCTGACCGGTGACGTCAAGCGGGCCAGCCGGGTGGTGATCCAGGCGGTGCTGCCGGGCACCGGTGCGGCGGTGCGGCTGGTCACGGACGGCTTCGAGGCGCGGGCCCTGCAACACGAGATCGATCATTGTCGGGGTCGGTTGTTCCTCGACCGGGTGGCCGGCGCGCACGCGGTCTACCAGCGCAAGGTCTACCTGTGACCACCGGCGGAGGAGGCGCCGCCGCCGGGTCCGCGCACCGGCACCCAGACCGATCGGGTACGCCTGCACCGGCGCCCGGCGCGTCGTGAGGGTCGGCGGCGCGGGTCCCGATACGGTGAGGACATTATGCGTTTGACGGTTGGCCCCCTGCCGCCCGCCGTGTACTGGCGGCGTCGAGCCGTCGTGCTCGGTGCCGGGCTGCTTTTCCTGATCGTGCTCCTGTACTCGTGCTTCGGGCCGGGCGACAAGGACAACACCGGTAAGGGCGCCGGTAGTGGTCAGTCGACCGAACCGACTCCGTTGCTCACGCCGGAGGTCGACCCCTCGCAGTCCGGCACGCCCGAGTCCGGTGCTCCGGTGGAGCCCGCGTCGAGCGGTGACCCGACGGGGGAGCCGGACGGTGGCGGCGACGAGGCTCCGGTCGCACCTGTCGGCGGTGGACAGGTGCCGACGGCCCCGCCTCCGGTGCAGAACGAGTGCACCGACGCGGAGATGTCGGTCATCCCGGTTCCGTCCCAGACGTCGGCGCAGCGTGGTGAGCCGGTCAGCCTGCGGATCAAGATCAAGAACCTGTCAGGGCGGACCTGCAACCGGGACGTCGGCGCCGACCTTCAGGAGCTCTACCTCAAGCTCGGCGCCCGCAAGGTCTGGTCGTCCGACGGCTGTAGCACCGTACGGGCCAACGACGTACGGCCGTTCCCGCCCAGCCACGAGAGCACGTACACGATCGACTGGAACGGCAGAGAGAGTTCCAAGTGCGACAACGGGCTCGCCGCGGGCAACTATCCGCCGGCCGGCACCTACCAGCTCTTCGGCCGGCTGGGCGACAAGCTCAGCGAACCGGTGCGACTCACCATCACGGGCTGAGCCGGGGACGCGGCGGGCCGGGATCGGGGTCCGGCGGACGCTAGGTCGAGGACGCGGCGGCCGAGTCGGGGGCGCGGCGGGCGCCGGGTCGAGGGCACGTACCCCACCGGGAGTCCCTCGGGGCTCATCGGATGAGCCCGAGGGTCCCGGGGTTGTTCAGACGTACCGCTCCAGGATGGACGCCTCGGCGAGCCGGGACAGCCCCTCCCGTACGCCCCGGGCCCGGGCGTCGCCGACCCCGTCGACGGCCTGGAGGTCTTCGACCGTCGCACCGAGCAACCGTTGCAGGCTGCCGAAGTGGCCGACGAGCCGGTCCACCACGAGGCCGGGCAGCCGGGGCACCTTGGCGAGCAGCCGGAACCCGCGTGGGCTGACCGCCGCGTCGAGCGCGTCCGAGGCGCCCGGGTAGCCGATCGCCTTGGCGACCGCGACCAGGTCGATCAGCTCGGTCGCGGTGAGCAGGTCCAACTCGACCAGAGCCTCGTCAAGGGTCCGTGCCTTGCGCCCGGTCGGCAGGTAGTCCCGGATGACCAGGGTCCGGTCCGCGTCCACGCCCGCCATCAACTCGTCGAGCTGGAGCGCGAGGAGTCGGCCGTCGGTGCCCAGTTCCACCACGTAGCCGGCGATCTCGTCGGCGATCCGACGTACCATTTCCAGCCGCTGCACCACCGCCACCGCGTCGCGGACCGTGACCAGGTCCTCGATCTCCAGTGCGGACAGGGTGCCGGAGACCTCGTCCAGGCGGAGCTTGTACCGCTCCAGGGTGGCCAGCGCCTGGTTGGCCCGGGACAGGATCGCCGCCGAGTCGTCAAGTACGTGCCGCTGGCCGTTGACGTAGAGGCTGATGATCCGCATCGACTGGCTGACCGAGATCACCGGGAACCCGGTCTGCCGGCCCACCCGCTCGGCGGTGCGGTGCCGGGTGCCGGACTCCTCGGTCGGGATCGACGGATCGGGCATCAGATGCACGGCGGCGCGGACGATCCGGGTGCCGTCACTGGAGAGCACCACGGCGCCGTCCATCTTGCACAGTTCACGGACCCGGGTCGCGGAGAACTCGACGTCGAGCGGGAAGCCGCCGGTGCACAGCGTTTCGACGACCTTGTCGTAGCCGAGCACGATCAGGGCCCCGGTACGGCCACGCAGGATGCGTTCGAGGCCGTCGCGTAGTGCCGTACCCGGCGCCATCAGCGCGAGATTGGCCCGCAACGGATCCCCGGTCAGCCCTCCGCCGGTCACGGTCATTCCGACGTTGACGGGGCGTGCCGCCGAACCGGCGGCGCTGGTGCGGACAGGGGAGGCCGCGCTGGCGGGTCGGTTCGCTTCGCGGTCGATCGGCACTCGGACATTCTACGGACCGCCCTGCGTTGGGTGCTGCCGCGGTTACTGTGACGTGCCACTGTGCCTGTTTCCTCCCATCGACGCGCCGTCGGTACCCCTTCGGAACCGGCTGCGAAGTGTCCAGTTTGCACCTTAATGGCGAGCCTTGTCGGGCATCGTGGTTCCTGTCGGCCCCGGGTAGCAACGGCCGTAAGCATGACACGGCGCGGCGTGCCGCAGCTCCGTGACCGTATGGTTACTCAGCCGATATCCGCGCCACGGATTGCAGCGCCGAGCGGACGTCGGTGACTTCCGTCACCCGCATGTTCTCCGGGCCCGCGCCGCTCGCCGCCGGCCCACAGCCGGTGGGCACCAGCGCGAAGCGGAAGCCGAGTCGGGCCGCCTCGGCCAGCCGTCGGGGTACGGCGGCGACCCGGCGTACCTCCCCGGTCAGGCCCACCTCCCCGATCGCCACCAGGTTCGGTGCGATGGCGAGGTTCAGGCCGCCCGAGGCGACGGCGAGCGCGACCGCGAGATCGGCGGCCGGCTCGACCACCCGGATCCCGCCGACCGTGGCGGCGAAGACCTCCCGGTCGTGCAGGGTCAGCCGCTCGGTCCGGCGTTGCAGCACCGCGAGCACCATCGCCAGCCGGGCACTGTCCAGGCCCGAGACGGTCCGGCGGGGCGAGCCGGCGACCGTGGCGCCGATCAGTGCCTGCACCTCGGTGACCAGCGCCCGCCGGCCCTCCATGGCGACCGTCACGCAGGTCCCGGGGACCGCTTCGGTGGACCGGGTCAGGAACAGCCCGGACGGATCGGCCAGGCTGCTGATCCCGCCCTCGTGCATCTCGAAGCAGCCGACCTCGTCGGCCGTGCCGAACCGGTTCTTGACGCCCCGGACCATCCGCAGCGAGGAGTGCTTGTCGCCCTCGAAGTGCAGCACCACGTCGACGAGATGCTCCAGCACCCTCGGACCGGCGACCTGGCCGTCCTTGGTGACGTGCCCGACCAGCACGGTCGCGACACCCCGCTCCTTGGCGATCGAGACCAGGGCGGCGGTGACCGCCCGGACCTGGGTCACCCCGCCGGGTACCCCCTCGGTACCGGGGGTGGAGATCGTCTGCACGGAGTCCAGCACCAGCAGGCCCGGTTTGACCGCGTCCAGGTGCCCGAGGACGGCCCCGAGGTCGTTCTCGGCGGCCAGGTAGAGCTGCTCGTGCAGCGTGCCCATCCGCTCGGCCCGGAGCCGGACCTGGCTCACCGACTCCTCGCCGCTGACCACCAGCGACGGGCTGCCGGCACCGGCAGCCCAGTGCTGCGCCACGTCGAGCAGCAGGGTCGACTTGCCGACGCCGGGCTCGCCGGCCAGCAGGACCACCGCACCGGGCACCAGACCGCCGCCGAGCACCCGGTCCAGCTCGGGCACGCCGGTGGGGACGGCCCGGGCCGGTGCCGCGCTGATCGTGGCGATGGGGCGGGCCGGCTCGGCCGGAGCCCGGGAACTCACTACCCGGCCGGAGACGGTGGGCCCGGTGAGCGTCGACTCGACGACGGCACCCCACTCGCCGCACTCCGGGCAGCGCCCGACCCACTTGGGCGGCTGGTGGCCGCAGGCGTCGCACTCGTAGGCGGGCCGGGGCTCGCGGGTGGCGGCCCGGGTGCGCCCGGCGGCGGGACGTGGTGTGGCTCGGCTGGTCACCTCAGCACGCTATCCAACTCGTACGACGAAACGCGTTCCGACCGCACGCCAACCTCGCCAGTACGCCAGGAGGTGCCGGTACGCCAGGAGGTGACCGGGCCGGACGGAGGCCGGTTGTCAGCCGCCGTGGCCCTCTTCGCCTTCTTCGCCCTCACCGGTGACCGGCGTGCCGACCGGCGCCGGGGTCATCGGCACCGCGACGGGCGCGTCGACCTGCACCTTGCTGCCGCCGAAGTCGAACGTCAGCGGAACCGACTCGCCCGGGGGCAGCGCCTCGGTCAGCCCGGCCAGTTGGAGCCAGCTGCCGACGGTCTTGTTCAGGATGACGAACCCGCCGGCAGGAAGCCGGATCTCGGCCGCCGACTCCTGAACCGGAGTGGGGGTCGGGGTCGGGGTGGCCGACGCGCCCCCGGTCGGCGTGGCGGAGGCCGAGCCGCCCGGCTCGGGGCTGCCGGAGGTCGTTCCGGGGGACGGGCTGCCGGAGGTGGCGGTCGCCGACGGGCTGGGCGAGACCGTACCGCCCGGGGTGGGAGCGGCCGAGGGTCCGGTGAGCACCACGGCACGGGCACCTTCGGGCATGATCTTGACCGTCACGGGCTGGCCGGAGTCGTTGTAGAGGGCGACGTTCATCGGCGCGTTGCCGCCGGCCGGGTAGCCCTCGAGACTCAGGTAGTCGATCGACAGGTTGCGGACCTTGAAGTTGTTGTCCGCCGACTGCGCGTTGGCGCCGACGCTGGTGGGCACCTTCGCGGCGGTCTCCGCGATCTGGCCCGTGCCGCACCCGGACAGCAGCAGGGTGGTGGCGGCTGCCGTACCGGTCAGCATCGCCGCGGCTCGCCGGGCCCCCCAGATCGAGCGCGTCACCTGGTCCTCCTCGTTGCGAATCCGGTCGCCCTAGCGATCTCCGGCTGGGCGGAACGGGCACGGTCGTCGTACCCGGGCCCAACGGGCTCCAGGGTAGTGGGCGGTGATCGCCTCCCGTACGCCGACCCGGTATCCCGGCCGCGTCCCGACCCCGTCCCGACCGCCCGGCTCAGGCCACCCGACCGCTCCGCTCAGGCCACTCGACCGCTCCGCTCAGGCCACTCGACCGCTCCGCTCAGACCACCCGAGCGCCCGGCTCAGACCACCCGAGCGCCCGGCTCAGACCACCCGACCGCTCGCGACCAGCAGCACGACGTCGATCAGCGCGACCAGCATGACGGCCCGGAAGACGGCCACGGGGCGGTCGCCCCGGGCGGCGGCGGCCCGGCTCGCGTACCAGCCGGCCGGCGGCACCACGGCAGCGACCGCGATGGCGGTCAGCCCGGCCCAGGACGGCGGGCCGGGCGGCCCGAGGACCAGCGTCGCGGTCGCCGCCAGGAGCAGCCCGGCGGCGGCCACCCGGGACCCGGTCGGACCCAGCCGGTGCGGCAGCCCACGTACCCCGGTCCGTTCGTCGTCGGCCAGGTCCGGCAGCACGTTCGCGAAGTGCGCCCCGGCGCCGAGCAGCGCCCCGGCGGCCACCAACCAGGCCGGCGGGGCCGGCGCGCCGGGCAACGCGAGTACGACGAAGGCCGGCAACGTCCCGAACGAGACCGCGTACGGCAGCACCGAGGCCGGGGTGGACTTCAGCGGCCAGTTGTAGAGGAGCGCGGAGACCAGGGCGACGGTGGCCCAGACAGCGGCGGTGGGATTGAGGGTGAGCGCGGGCAGCGGGGTCAGCACGGCGGCCACCGCGCCGGCCAGCCCGACCGCGCGTCGACTGATCATGCCGCTCGCCACCGGCTTGTCCCGCCGGCCGACCTCGGCGTCCCGGTCGGCGTCCAGGCAGTCGTTGACCCAGCCGATGGCGAGCTGACTGGCCAGCACGGTGAGGCCCACCGCCACGATCCCGGCGGGTGGATGCCCGATGCCCCAGGCGAGCAGGGCCGACACCGTGGTCACCGCGACCGCCGGCTCCGGGTGACTCGCCCGGACCAGCCCTAACACCACATGCGACATATGGGAAGTCTGGTTGTTACCGCTCGGTCGTGCCAGGCTCGACCGCATGCGGTACGAACGGGCCGGGCAGGGAACTGGGCACCCGACGCCCGGCGTCCCGGGCCGTACCCTGCCGCCCAACGATCCACGCCAGTACGACGACCTGGCCGACGAGTGGTGGGATCCGGACGGCGCCTTCGCGATGCTGCACTGGCTGGCCGAGGCCCGGGCGGCGCTGGTGCCGCCGGCCACCGGTCCCGGGGCGACCCTGGTCGACCTCGGCTGCGGTGCCGGCCTGCTCGCCCCCCGGATCGCCGGCAAGGGCTACCGGCACGTCGGGGTCGACCTGGTCCGCTCCGCGCTCCGGCAGGCCGCCGCGCACGGGGTCCAGCCGATCAACGCGGACGTCGGTGCCGTGCCGCTGGCGGACCGGTGTGCCGACGTGGTCGCCGCCGGCGAGGTGCTCGAACACGTTCCGGACTGGCCGAGGGTGGTGGCCGAGGCGGGCCGGGTGCTCCGGCCCGGCGGCACGCTGGTGCTGGACACCCTCAACGCCACCGCGCTGAGCCGGCTGTTGGCGGTCCGGGTGGCCGAGCGGCTGCCCGGGGTGCCCCGGGGGATCCACGATCCACGGCTGTTCGTCGACTCGCGGGCGCTGGTCCAAGAGTGCGCCCGGCACGGGATCCAGCTGCGGATCCGGGGCGTACGGCCCGGGGGTTGGTCGGTGGCGCGCTGGCTGGTCGGCCGCGCTCTGCGGCGCTCCGGGCCGGGGCCGTCCGCGCGGGCACCGCAGGGCCGTTCGGATCTGCCGGGTCAGGGCGCGGTCCCCGGGCGGATGGCCACGGATCGGGAGGTGGCTTCCGCCCGGACGGCCGGGCGGAACCTGCCACGGATCGTGCCGACCTGGTCGGCGGCGGTGCTCTACCAGGGGTGGGGGACCAAGGAGCGGTAGCGCGAGCGGCAGCGCCGGCTCTGGGCCGGTGCGGAAAGGGACACGGATGACAGTGGATGCCCTCGCAGCGGCGCGTCGATTGGCGCCGCGACTGGCGGCCAGGGCGGCCGAACACGACCGGGACGGCAGCTTTCCGGTCGAGGACTTCGCCGACCTGCGGGCCGCCGGACTCTTCGGCCTGATGGTCCCGCCGGCCCTCGGTGGTCTCGGTGCCAGCTTCGCCGGGTACGCCGGGGTCGCCACCGAACTCGCCCGGGGCAACGGCGCGACCGCGCTGGTCTTCAACATGCACGCCTCGGTGACCGGGGCGCTGGGCGCGCTCACCCAGGAGCTGGCCGAGGCGCTGGGCGTACCGGACGAGGCGCTGGCCGCCCGGGACCGGCTGCTCGCCGAGGCGGCGGCCGGTGCCTGGTACGGCGTGGCGATGAGCGAGCGCGGCGCCGGGTCCCGGCTGTCCAAGCTGACCACCACGTACGAGGCGGTGGACGGCGGCTACCACATCAAGGGCGCGAAGACGTTCTGCTCCGGTGCGGGTCACGCCGACGCCTACCTGGTGGCGGCGCGCAGTGCCGCCGACGGGTCGATCGTCTCGCAGTTCCTGGTGCCGGCCGGCCGGGACGGGCTGCACGTCGAGCCGACCTGGGACTCGCTCGGCATGCGGGCCACCGCCTCGCACGACCTGCACCTGGACGTGACGGTGCCGGCCGACCGGCTGCTCGGCGGGGTGGAGGGACTGGCCCTGGTGGTCGCCCAGCTCATGCCGCACTGGCTGGTGGCCAGCTACGCGGCGGTGTACGTCGGGGTGGCCCGGGCGGCGGTGGACGCCGCGGTCGAGCACCTGACCGCCCGGGGGCTGGACGGCCTGCCGGCGGTACGGGCCCGGGTGGGGCGGGCCGACGCCGCGACCGCCGCCGCCGAGTTGGCGGTGGCCGAGGCGGCACGTCGGGTCGACGAGGCGCCGGGGGACGTCGAGACGAACCGTTGGGTGTGGCGGGCCAAGCTGCTGGCCGGTACGACCGCCGCCGAGGTGGCGGCCTCGATGGTGGAGGCGGCCGGCACGTCGGCGACCCGGCGGGGGCATCCGCTGGAGCGGCTCTACCGGGATGCCCGTTGTGGATCTCTGCATCCGGCGACCTCGGACGTCTGCGCCGACTGGCTCGGCATCGCGGCGCTGGGCGGCGACCCGGACCGGGACGGTTCGGCCCCGCGATGGTGACCTGCCCGGTGCCGTTCGCGAGTCCCGGAGTCACGCTCGGGGGTTGGGCTCGGTGAGCGCGCCAAGCGCGGGCGGGTCCGCAGTCGCGATCGGAGGGCGGCAAGGTGAGTGGTCGTAGGGAGATCGGATCTGGAGTGATCGTCGGTCTGGGCGTGGCGCTGCCGCCGGGCGCCAGGCAGGACGAGCTGTGGAAGGGGTACTTCGCCCAGCACTTCTCCGGTACCACCCGGGCGCTCGCCCAGCGGATCTTCGCGAACTCCGGCGTCACCCGGCGGCACGCGGCGGTCAATCCGCTCCTGGAGGACGTCTCCGACTGGCCGACCGAACGCCGGATGCGCCGCTACCAGATCGAGGCGCTGCCGCTGGGCAAGGAGGCGGTCGAGCGGGCCCTGACCGATGCCGGCCTGCGGGCCGGGGACATCGGCCTGTTCGTGGTCTGCTCCTGCACCGGGTACGCGACTCCGGGCCTGGACATCCTGCTGGCCCGGGACATGGGGATGGCGGCCGACACCCAGCGGATGTTCGTCGGCCACATGGGGTGTTACGCCGCGCTGCCCGGCCTGGGTGCCGCGAACGACTTCGTGGCGGCCCGTGGCCGTCCGGCGCTGCTGCTCTGCGCCGAGCTGACCAGCCTGCACATCCAGCCGTCCTCGGCCCGGGTGGACACCCAGCAGATCGTCTCGCACGCGCTCTTCTCCGACGCCGCCGTCGCCGTGGTGGTCGCGCCCGGGCACCGACCGGGGTACGCGGTCCGCGAGGTCACCGCGGTGACCGACACCTCGACGGCCGACCACATGACCTGGGAGCTGACCGACACCGGCTTCCGGATGGGGCTCTCGCCCCGGGTGCCGCAGGTGCTCGCGCTGCACGTGAGCGGTCTGGTGACCTCGCTGCTGGCCCGGCACGACCGGCAGATTTCCGACGTGGACGGCTGGGCGGTGCATCCGGGTGGGCCCCGGATCCTGAACGTCGTGGAGGAGGAACTCGGCCTGCCACCGGAGGCTCTGGCCGCGTCCCGGGCGACCCTCGACGAGTACGGCAACTGTTCTTCTCCCACATCCCTGCTGATTCTGGAACGACTCCGGCGTTCCGCCGCTCCACCCCGTACCGTGGTAATGCTCGCGTTCGGACCCGGGCTGACCCTCTACGCGGTACTGCTGGACCTCTCCTCCGGTGCCGCGCCGACGGGTGGCCCGTTGCCGGGCGAGGTTGGGCGGGGTGACTACTAGGACGTACCCGCTGGACCGGCGAGGGAGGCGGTCGAGTGCGCAGGTTGGCGTTGACGATGGTGGCCGTGGTAACCGTCGGAATCGGCGGCTGGTGGTGGGCGAGGTCGGCACCAGCGCCGATCGCTCCGGCGCGGGGCGTGACCGGTGCCTCGAAGGTCGCGCCCGGGGTCGGTGGTGCGAACCCACCCGTCGAACGGGGCGCCGCGATCGCCCTGTCGGCCCTGCCGCGCTTCCCCGACACGGTGTGGCGGGAGACGGCGACCCTCAACGAGCGCAGGTTCGTCACCTGGTCGATGGCTTCCCGGCCGGGTGGCCGCTATCTCCTCCAGTACGTCTGCCTCACCCAGGGGGAGTTGCACGTCCGGGTACGCGGCGCGATGGACAGCTGGTCGAAGTCGGTCAGTTGCCCGGGACCGTTCCGCAGCGTCCGGGTCGTCGCGTCCGGGGACTACCTGACCATCATGGCGAGGCGGTTGAACCACCGGCATGTCGAGGTCGCGTTGCAGGTGGTGGCGCTCTCCTGACTTGGTCGGCGTCAGCGGACGGTGGTTGTCGCCAGGCGGTCCAGGTCGGCCTGGTAGTCCGCGACCGAGGTCAGTGCCGGTACGGTCCGGACGATCTCCCCGGTCCGGCTGACCAGGATGGCGGTGGCCGCTCCCGGCCGCTGTACCAGTTGGATCGTGCCCCGTATCTCCGAGGTCGGATCGGTCAGGTAGCGGGGTGTGCCACCGGTGCCGGGCGGTCGCATCGTCTGTGGGCTCGGCACGGTCCGGCGCCCGCTGACCGCCACCACGCTGACCCCGGGCGGTACGGCCCGTACGGCGGCCTCCAGTTCGTCCGCGCAGGTGCAACCGTCGATCAGGATGACCACGGCCGGTAGCAGCCCGCGCAGCGGTACCAGTCGGCCGTCCTCACCGACCAGGTCCAGGGCGGGCAGGGTCCGGCCGGGCGGGTTGCTCGGAGTCGTACGACCGGTGGTGGCCGGACGTGGCTGGCCGGGCCAGGCGATCGCGAAGAGGCTGGTCAGGGTCGCCAGTAGGGCGATCGAGATGACGAGCAGGCAGATCCGCAGCGGCGACGGGCCGGAGGTGGCCGAGGGCAACCCGAGGCGGCGGCGCCAGTCCTCGCGGCGGGCCTGCTGCCGCAGCTCGCGGCGTACCTCTGCGGCCTCGGTGGCGAGTTCGGCGGGATCGTCGGGGATCACGATCCGGCCCCACTCGGCCGGCAGGTCGGGCACGCCATCGAGCGGGCCGTGCTCCGGGCCGTTGTCCGGCCGGCCGTCGTCCGCAGACGTGCTCATAACGCACCCCCTGGCCGGTCACCTGAGGTGTGAATCGGGCTCTGCTCCAGCCTCCCCCACCGAGGGTCGTATGGCCAGTGGCCGGCTCGGTTCGCGTCGAAGAGATATGCTGGTAGAACCGCAACGCCCTACATCCGATTTTTCCGATCCGCCTTGCCGGCCGGTGATCCGCACGTCACACAGCGTGGCGAAATCTACGGATCACTGTCCTGTCAAGCCGAAGAAAGACCTCTCACAGGGCCTCTGAGCTGCGCTAACGGTCAGGACTGCGGTGGGACATCGGTGCCTGAGCGTGTTACCCTAGACACAGCGAAAGGGGTTTCGAACCTATGGTTTTCAGTGTCGGCGAGACCGTTGTTTACCCCCACCACGGGGCCGCACTCATCGAGGCAATCGAGACTCGGGTCATCAAGGGCGAGCCCAAGCAGTACCTCGTCCTCAGGGTCGCTCAGGGTGATCTGACGGTCCGGGTGCCCGCAGAGAATGCCGAGATCGTGGGCGTGCGCGAAGTGGTCGGCGAAGAGGGCCTGGGCAAGGTCTTCGATGTCCTCCGTGCTCCGCACACCGAGGAGCCGACCAACTGGTCGCGACGTTACAAGGCAAATCTGGAAAAGCTGGCCTCGGGTAACCCACTCAAGGTGGCGGAGGTTGTTCGCGACCTCTGGCGCCGCGAGCGGGAGCGGGGCCTGTCGGCGGGTGAAAAGCGGATGCTCGCCAAGGCCCGCGACATCCTGGTCGGTGAGGTCGCACTCGCCGAAAAGAGCACCAAGGACGAAGCGGAATCCCTGCTCGACAAGGTGCTCACCGAGGCATAGCCCCCAAGCTGGCACGTTCCGCCCGTGCCTGCGTATCGGAGAAAGTCCGAGGACCGCGACGTGACCGCGCAGCTCAATCCGCGCGGTGACGTCGCGGTCCTCGTTCCGGCTGCGGGTGCCGGCGTACGACTCGGTCCCGGCGGCCCCAAGGCACTCCGTCGGATCGGCGGCGAACCACTGCTGGTGCACGCCGTACGGCGGATCGCGGCGGCCCGCTCGGTACACACCATCGTCGTCGCGGCGCCGCCCGGCGACGTCCGGGCGGTCCGGGAGCTACTCGCACCGGTCGCCGAGTTGATCGTGGTGCCCGGTGGCGCCACCCGGCAGGAGTCGGTCGCCGCCGCGCTGGCCGCGGTGCCACCCGGCCCCGAGATCGTCCTGGTCCACGATGCGGCCCGGGCGTTGACCCCGGCAATACTGGTCGAATCGGTGGCCGCGGCCATCCGGGGCGGCGAGGACGCCGTGATCCCGGTGCTGCCGGTCGTCGACACGATCAAGGAGGTCTCGGCCGACGGAGTCGTGCTCGGCACCGTCGACCGGTCCGCGCTGCGCGCGGTGCAGACTCCGCAGGGCTTCCGCCGCTCGGTCCTCGCGGCCGCACACGCCGCCGCCGTCGACCCGCTCACCGACGACGCCGGCCTAGTCGAGAAGCAGGGCGTCCGGGTGGCCTGCGTTCCCGGTTCCGAGTACGCCCTGAAGATCACCCGTCCGTTCGACCTGGCGCTGGCCGAGCACCTGCTGAACGCCGAGCACCTGCCGGATGTGGCGCCGGCTGCCGAGCGCGGCTGATCGCCTACGCTTCCGTACATGATCCTTCCGCTGGTCGGCGTCGGCACCGACGTACACGCCTTCGAGTCCGGGCGGGCCTGCTGGGTGGCCGGCCTGCACTGGCCGGGGGTTGACGGGCTGGCGGGCCATTCCGACGGCGACGTCGCCGCGCACGCGGCCTGCGACGCGCTGCTCTCCGCCGCCGCGCTCGGGGATCTCGGCAGCAACTTCGGGGTGGCCGAGCCGGAGTGGGCCGGCGCGGCCGGGGTGACCCTGCTGGCCGAAACCGCCTGCCGGGTCCGGGCCGCCGGATTCGAGATCGGCAACGTCTCGATCCAGGTGATCGGGGTACGCCCGAAGATCGGCCCGCGCCGGGCCGAGGCGCAGCAGGCGCTCACGGCGGCGGTCGGCGCCCCCGTGACGGTCTCCGGCACCACCACCGACGGGCTCGGACTGACCGGCCGGGGCGAGGGCCTGGCCGGCATCGCCGTCGCCCTGATCCACCCGCAGCCCTGATCACACGTCTGGTGTCCCCTTGCGATAGCTGACTATCGTTCCTTCCGATGCGCAGACGGACGTTGCTGGCGCTGCCGCCCCCGACTGACCGTACGAATTGATCGGTTGTCGCCTGCCCGGCCCGGATTGAACGACGACGGCATAGGGATCTTGGAGAGTTCTGGTTCGCTACGAACCCTTAATCAACAAGAATCTTGGTGAGGTCGGTGGCGGGGTACCCAATAGACGATCCGGGCGGACAATTCGCGGGGGTCGGTGGTGGGTAGATCCTGTAGGGCGCGCTGGAGTTGGCTCGCGAGATAGATCAGGAGCCCGATCCGGTTGTTCCGGTAGATGTGCAGCAGGCCGAGTCGGGCCGGCTGGCACGGCCAGGGCGCCCCGCAGGCCCGGCACCGGAACGACGGACGCGCGGGCGTGTGTGGCCGGAACCGGCTGTGCGGACGGTACGACACGACACGGCCACCCGACTACCGGTACTCGACCTGGCGGGCGTGGCTGTCCTGGTCGGGTGCCGGCCATCCGGCCCGGCTGTTCCCGGCGCGGGTCCGCAGGGGCGTACCCCATGAGGCACGGCTGTTGGTGTGGCGGGTGCGGGCCGGTGGCGACGGGATGGCCGGAGGCACCATGGCGAGCGCGGTCCGGGGCGCCGGACGTGGGCCGGGGCGGCGTACGGCAGCCCGGGTACGGGGACAACGCCAGCGGCGCCCACAGGCGCAGAAGATCCATAGGAAATACCAGGCGCGGTGATGCCGGATACGGGCGCGGTGTCGTCTGGACATCGGTCGGCCTTTCCGTCGATGGCACGGTTTCGCTCTCTCCACCCTGGACCGCCGGACGGAAGAGGAGAAAAATGGACCGACGGCAATAGCCAGAGATAACGAGTGGCGAATCCTTACTAAGGGGGAATAGGTGAGTGACCTCCGGCAAATTCTCAGAAGGCTCCGGTCCGCGAAGAAGATGACCCAGGACCAGACCGGCGCGGCGATCAACGTCAGCGGATCACTGATCGCGGCGATCGAGTCCGGTCGACTGGTGCCACAGCCGGACACCGCCGAACGGCTCGACGCGTTCTTCGGCACCGGCGACGAAATCCAGCGGGCGGCCGACGCCGTACGGGAGGACGCGCAGGCACCGTGGCTGCGCCCATGGACCGAGAACGAGCGCCGAGCCGTACTGCTGCGGGCGTTCCAACCCAATCTGATTCCCGGTCTGCTCCAGACCGAGGCGTACACCAGGGCGGTGCTGAGTGGGGGCCGGCTTCCGGACGAGGCCGTCGAGCGGACCACTCAGGTTCGCAAAGAGCGGCAGGCGGCAACCGTTGATCGGCCCGAGCCACCCATGGTGACCGCAGTGCTCGGCGAGAGCGTACTGCGGTGCGGGCCGCCGGAGGTGATGAAGGACCAGCTCGAACATCTGGTCGACATCGGCCACCGAAACCGGGTACAGGTGCTGGTGGTGCCGCGCACCGCCGGGCTACATATCGGAATGTCCGGTCCGTTCGTGTTGGCGGCGCTACCCGGTGGGGTGCGGGCTGGCTACCTGGACGACCAGTTGCGCGGCCGAGTGGTGACCGATCCGGCGGAGTTGACCGGGCTAGAGTTGGCCTGGGAGATAGTGACCGGGCTGGCTCTACCGGTCGACCAGTCGCGAGACCTGATCGTGAAGGCGGTTGAGGAGCATGGCTGAGCAGCCGATCTGGCGTAAGAGCAGCCGCAGCAGTGCTAACCAGGGGGACTGTGTGGAGGTTGCCGGCAACCTTCCGGGCCGGGTGTTGGTGCGGGACAGCAAGGACCGACAGGGGCCGGTGCTGGCCTTCGGTCCGGGGGCGTGGCGGGCGTTCGTTAAAGACGCCGCCAACTGAGCGTAGGTCGACCAGTCGCGGGACCTGATCGTGAAGGCGGTTGAGGAGCATGGCTGAGCAGCCCATCTGGCGTAAGAGCACCCGCAGCAGCTCGAACCAGGGCAACTGTGTGGAGGTTGCCGGCAACCTTCCGGACCGGGTGCTGGTGCGGGACAGCAAGGACCGGCAGGGGCCGGTGCTGACCTTCGACCCGGCGGGATGGTGGGCCTTCGTCCGGGCCGTTCCGGCCAACTGATCCCGGAGAAAGTCACGGGTAGCTGACCGGGGACGTCACGGGTAGCTGATCCGAATCGAGCAGACCGCCCCCACGCCCGTGTGGCAGCACGGTGTGGGGGCGTAGCTCTGGGCGGGATCGGTACCGAGTCCACCGGCTGGCAGTAGCCCTGTCACCAGTGGGAATTTAGGGACCAAGCCTGACGCCACGGGGGGAGCGCCAGGCTTGGTCCCGTCTACGGTACCGCGCATCACCGCGCCTGGGGAGTGGGCATTCGGCGGGTCGCCGTCAACCCGCCGGAAGTCGACGGTTGTCCGGCCGGCGGGGGTGTGCACCGGGTTGGGCGTGAACATCGGACGGGACAGCGCCGGATAGGCTCGGGCCGTGTCCAGCGACGCCGAATCCGACCAGTCCTCGTCCGCCGAAGGGTACGTCCAGCGCGCCGAACTGCTTGCCGAACTCGGCCGGTACGACGAAGCTGCCGCCGAAGTCGGATTCGCGATCGCGCTCGAGCCCGACAATGTGCCAGCGCTGGTGATGCTGGCGATGGTCAAGCTCGCGGCCGGCAAGTCGGAGGAGGCGTTGACCGCGGCCGACATGGCGATCGCCGCCGCGCCGGCACTGGTCCACGCACTGGTGCTCCGGGGGCACGCCCTGGCCGACCTGCGCCGCTTCAAGGAGGCGGCGGCGGTGGCCGACGAGATCCTGGCGCTCGGCCCCGACGACGCGTACGCCCAGCGCAGCGCGGCGGCGATCCTCGCCGAGTCGCGCAACGGCCAGCAGGCGATCAACGCCGCGTGGCGGGCTGTCGAGCTGGCGCCGGAGGAGCCGCAGGCGCATCTGGTGCTCGGCCTGGTGGCGGCCCGGATGCAGTTGTTCGACCTGGCCGAGCGGGCGTACCGGGAGGCGCTGCGGCTGGACCCCGAGCTGGCCGAGGCGCAGCACAACATCGGGGTGATCCGGCTGGAGCAGCGGCGCTACTCGGAGGCGCTGGAACACCTCGCCGACGCCGCCGCGATCGCACCGACCAGCAGCGACAGTCGTCAGACGATCGGCGACGGCCTGCGCCGCCTGGTCATGTACGGCGCCGGCTACGTCATCGTGGTGTCGGTGCTGATCGCCTGCATGGCGGCGATGAGCCCGGTGTCGTCCCGGCTCTGGGCCGGGATCGCGGCGGCGACCGGCGGGGCGCTGCTGTGGCGGTTCAGCCGCCGGGTGCCGAACCTGGCCCGGGGACAGCTGCCCGCCCTGATGCGCGCCGACCGGACCCTGGGCCTCGCCGTGTACGCGGTGGCCGCCGGGCTCTGCCTGCTCCTGCTCTACGCGCTCGTCGGCTCGCCCTGGCCGCTGGTGCTCGCGATCGTCACCACCACCGCCGCCGAACTGGCGGTGCTCTTCGGCGGGTCCCGGGATCGCGACTGACGTGGTGACCGACGGGCACCCGTCGTACCCAGGAGGCGGGTCCTACGACCGGTCGGTGCCGGACGTACGACCGGCCCAGGTCCAGGCGTACCCGGTGTCCTCACAGGAGAGCGCGGGGGCGCAGAGGTCGAGTGGGCGGAAGGTGTCGACCATGACCGCCAGCTCGTCGAAGCTTTCCGCCCCGATCGCTCGCTCCGGCGCACCGGGCTGGGGACCGTGGGTGAAGCCGGCCGGATGCAGCGAGATCGACCCCTGCTCGATTCCGGAACCGCGCCGCGCCTCGTAGTTGCCGCCCGTGTAGAAGAGCATCTCGTCGGAGTCGACGTTGTGGTGGTTGTACGGCACCGGGATGGCCAGCGGGTGGTAGTCGACCTTGCGGGGCACGAAGGAGCAGATCACGAAGTTCGGGCCCTGGAAGGTCTGGTGCACGGGCGGTGGCTGGTGCACCCGACCGGTGATCGGCTCGAAGTCGTGGATCGAGAATGCCCACGGGTAGAGGTGGCCGTCCCAGCCGACCACGTCGAACGGGTGGTTGGCGTACACGTGACGGGTCCAGCCCCGGCGGTGCTGGACGTACACCTCGACGTCGGTCTCCTCGACCAGCAGCGGCGCCTCCGGCCCGCGTACGTCCCGTTCGCAGTACGGCGAGTGTTCGAGGAACTGGCCGCGTACCGAGAGGTAGCGCTTGGGCGGGCCGATGTGCCCGGACGCCTCGATGGCGAGCAGTCGGAGCGGGTCCGGGGCGACCGGCACGATCCGGTACACCACCGAGGTGGGGATGATGACGTAGTCGCCGGCGGTGACCCCGAGCACGCCGAAGGCGGACTCGATCCGGGCCGCGCCGGACTCGACGTAGAGGCACTCGTCCCCGACCGCGTTGCGGTAGAGCGGGCTGGGCCGGTCGGCGACGACGTACGAGATCCGGACGTCGTCGTTGGCGAGCAGGTGCTGCCGGTCGAGAATCGGGTCGGCACCGGTGCCGTCCAGCTTGTGGGTACGCAGGTGCCGGGGCTTGAGCGGCAGGTTCGGCACCCGGGACCAGGTCGGTGGCGTGTACTCCTCGGCGGCGACGATCGCCGTCGGCAGGTAGCGGTGGTAGAGCAGCGACGAGTCGGACGAGAAACCCTCCTGCCCCATCAGCTCCTCGGCGTACAGGCTGCCGTCGGGTTGCCGGAACTGGGTGTGGCGCTTGCGGGGTACCTCGCCGACGCTGCGGTAGTACGGCATGATCGCCTCCGTTTTGTCCCAGTCACCGGCCGGAAACGTCCGATAATCGGACGCTGTTGTCCGCTAGTCGTAGCGTCCCGTAAGTTCTCTGTTCGTGTCAACGCAGGTGCCCCGGCTCTTCGACGGGCTGGTCGACGATGCCGCCGTCTTCCCGCCCGGCAACGCCACGCTGCCCGACGCGCTCGCCGCGCACCGCCGGCACCGGACCGCCTGGTACGCCGACCTGGTCGGACCGTTGCTGCTGCCCGCCTCCGCCCTGGCCGACCTGCCGGCGCTGCTCGGCGCGCAGGAGCGGATCGAGGTCGGAGTGATCGGCGACGTACCGATCCCCGACCTGTACCCGCTGCGGGACCGGGTCGACCCACGAATCCGGATCCGCCAGGTCGAGGCGGCCGTGGCCAAGCGCGGCGAGGACCCGCTGCCCGGCCTGGCCGCGCTTGCCGGGCTGCCGGCCCACCTCGACGACGCCGACGTCTACGCCGAGATCCCGCTGACCTGGGGACTGCTCGGCGCGCTCGACCGGCTGGCCGGAGAACGGGCCGCCGGCAAGCGGATCGCGGCGAAGTTCCGGACCGGCGGACTGGCCGCCGAACTCTTTCCCACTCCGGTCGAACTGGCCGCCGTCATCGGCGCCTGCCGGGACCGGAACCTGCCGTTCAAGCTCACCGCCGGGCTGCACCACGCGATCCGGCACATCGACCCGGAGACCGGCTTCACCCACCACGGCTTCGTCAACGTCCTGGCCGGCGCCGCCGTCGCGCAGACCGGTGCCGAGGTGGCCGAGGTCGCCGAGGTGCTGGCCGCCACCGACCCGTTGCCGCTGGTCGAGACGGCCCGGTCCCGTCGGGACCAGGCACGTCCACTCTGGATCGGGTTCGGGTCGTGCAGCGTGATGGAACCGCTGATCGACCTGGTCCGGCTGGGCCTGGTGAACGGCGGCTACCAACCGTGAGCCGCACGGGCGTGAACAAGACGAGCGTGACGAGCGCGACGGGCGAGAAGAGCGAGGAGACGGCGTGAGCTGGGTCGAGGGTGCGGCAGGTTCGCCGTACGGGGTGCACAACCTGCCGTACGGGGTGTTCGTACAGCCGGGCCGGGTGCCCCGGATCGGCGTACGGATCGGGGATCTCGTCCTCGACCTCGACGGCGCGGAGGCGGCCGGGCTGATCCTGGCCGGCGGCGCGCTGCGCGGTCCGACGCTGAACGCGTTCCTGGCGCTCGGCCATCCCCAGTGGACGACGGTACGGCGGCGGATCGTCGAACTGCTGACCGACGAGGAGCATCGGCCGGCCGTGGCGCCGCTGCTGATTCCGCTAGACCGGATCGACCTCGTCCTGCCGTTCGAGGTGGCCGACTACGTCGACTTCTACTCCTCCGAGCAGCACGCCGGCAACGTGGGGAAGATCTTCCGACCCGGTGCGGCGCCGCTGCTGCCGAACTGGCGGCACCTGCCGGTCGGCTACCACGGCCGGGCCGGCACCGTCGTGGTCTCCGGTACGCCGATCGTCCGACCGCAGGGCCAGCGGGCCACCCCGGACGGGCCGGCGTACGGTCCGTCGACCCGGCTGGACATCGAGGCGGAGGTCGGCTTCGTGGTCGGCGTACCGTCCGCGCTCGGCGGGCGGGTCGGGGCCGAGGACTTCGCCGCGCACGTCTTCGGGGTGGTACTGGTCAACGACTGGTCGGCCCGGGACATCCAGGCGTGGGAGTACCAGCCGCTCGGGCCGTTCCTCGGCAAGTCGTTCGCCACCTCGGTCTCGCCCTGGGTGGTGCCGCTTGAGGCGCTGGCGGACGCCTGGGTGCCCGCCCCGAACCAGGAGCCCGAGGTGCTCGACTACCTCCGCGACGTACCGCACCTGGGGCTGGACCTGCGGCTGACGGTGGACTGGAACGGCGACCGGGTCAGCGAGCCGCCCTTCGAGGGGATGTACTGGACGCCGGCCCAGCAACTCGCCCACCTGACCGTGAACGGGGCCGCACTGCGTACCGGAGACCTGTACGCCTCCGGCACCGTCTCCGGGCCCCGGCGCGACCAGGTCGGCTCGTTCCTCGAACTGACCTGGGGCGGGGCCGAGCCGGTGAAGCTCTCCGACGGGACCGAACGGACCTTCCTCCTCGACGGCGACACCGTGCGGATCGGCGCCACGGCACCGGGACCGGACGGCACCACCGTCGGACTCGGTGAGGTCGCCGGCACCATCGCTCCCGCTCAACCGTCCTGAGCCGCCGGCTTCCGGGCAAGGCGGCGGTGTTCGAGTTCTGCGTCATCGGACGGACTGTGCGATCGATGGGCCGGAGGGAGTAACAGGATCGGTTCATGACGCGTTGAGTTACCCGGGCGGGGACAAACCCGTCATCAAGTGTGTTTGACCTTGAAAGGGTACAAAATGTTCAACGCGGATGCTGCGGTGTGGCGTAAGAGCAGCCGATCCAACGACCAGGGTCTGTGCGTCGAAGTCGCCGACAACCTCCCCGGGGTCGTCGGTGTGCGCGACTCGAAGGACCCCGACCCGGTGCTGGCGTTCCCGCCGGCCAACTGGGCGGCATTCGTCGCCGCGACCAGGACCGGTCGCTTCGAGAGCTGATCGGGGCAGGGTTGCCGATGGAGCGGTTCCGGCCGGTTGCTGTGGGGGCCGGAACCGCACCTGTGTCGACTCGTCACTTTCTGGTCACTCTGCGGCGGCGCGGGCGTGACCAAGCCTGCTCCGCGTCGTACCGTGGTCCTGGGGGAGGCGCCCATGTCGACGGTGGCGTTCAGCCGGCTGATCGAGGCACCCGCAGACGAGGTGTGGCGGGTCTTCACGGACCTGCCCTCCCGCCCTCGGTGGCTCTGTCCGGTCGACGAGGTCGAGGTGCTGCCCCCGAGCGTGCCGCCGAGCCCGGCCGGGGTCGACGCGGTGCCCAAGTTCGGGGTCGGAACGGTCTGGCGGGAGAGTCGTACCGGACCGGGCGGCAGCCGGATGGTCGAGGAGTTCTCGGTGGCGGAGGTGGCGCCGCCGCAGCATCTCGTCGTCATCTCGTCCGGGGACGGGGTGGACTACCGGACGACGTACACGTTCAGCGCGATCAAGGCACGACGGCCGGATCGTGGCCGAACGGTGGTGACCGTCAGCCACGAGGGCGTGCCCACCGCCCGGTACGGCCGGTTGCTGGCGGTGCTCTTCGGCGGACTTGCCGCCAGGGCGGGTGAGGGCGCGTTGCGCCGGGATCTGGACGACCTCGCCGCCGCCACCGAACCCGGCCGCCGGATCGGTCCGGCCGCTGCCGCCTGACCAGCACCCCAGCTCCCGAACCACCAGCGGACTCCCGAGGTCCGGCGCGCACACCTGCCAGCCGTCGGCCGGGCGCTGGTCGGTAGGGTGCCCGACGGAGGTGTGCGGGCATGCAACGCCGAACGGGTGTGTCTGAGCGCAGCGAGGGCACCGGCTGGCGCGGTCGTGGTGGCCACGACGAGGAGCCCGGCGAGGCAGCGGCGCCGCGCTGGCTCCGGCGGGCACTCGCCGCCGCCGTGGCGGTGCTGGCCGTGGTCGCGTCCGCCGTGATCGTGCACCGGGTCCTGGCGCCCGCCGAGGTGATCACCCCGGCGCGGGCCGGATATCCGGCTCCGGTGACCGTCCAGCCCGGCGTGATCGGCACCCTGAACGCGGCACCACTGATCGTCGACGGCCGGCTCCGGGTCTACGCCACCGCCCGGCAGGTCCGGGCCGACCAGCCGCTCGACGCCCCGACCAGGCGTACCCCGTACTGGTCGTTCCGGCGCTGGCCGGCCGAGGTGACCGGGTTGGTCGCGGACGGCGGCATGGTGGTCACCCGGTGGTCGGACGGCGAACTGGTCGCCCTGGAGGCCCGCACCGGCCTGGTGCGGTGGCGGGCCGGCGGACCCCGACCGGAGCACGGATATCTCGGCCGGCGCACCGGCGGCGCCACCGTCTACACGCCCAGCGGGCTCTATCCGGCGCAGACCCGGGACGGCACCTACGTGCTGGTGGTGATCGGCACGACCGAACGTCGCGGGTTCGACCTGGCGTCGGGCCGGGAGCTGTGGCGGGCCGACGTCGACCCGGCCTGTCGGGCCGTCGACCCGGCCGAAGGGCTCACCACCACCGCCGGTCAGTTCGTCGTGGTGGACAGCTGCGCCGGGTCGCCCGCCGTCGGCTTCTACGACGTGCGGACCGGCGCCCCGATCACCCGCTGGCAACCCGATCCCGCGACCTCGGCGGTCGAGGTCACTCCGGTCGGCTGCGCGGTGGGCCGGTTCCGGTGTCCGGCGATCCGGACCAGCGGCGGCGGTGTCATCCGGGGCTGGCTGGTCGGCGGTCCGAGCCCGGTGCCGGCCCCGACCCTGGACGCCCCGGAATCGGTGCTCGTCGGCGAGGTCGCGGTGGCGTCGCGGGGGACCGGGCTGGTGGCCCGGTCGGTGCGTACCGGTGCGGCGCTGTGGCAGTGGTCCGGCACCGGACCGGCCCGCATCCTCGCTGCCCAGTCGGGGCGGGTGCACCTGCGTACCGAGGCGGGGGAACTGCTCACGCTGGACTCGGAGACCGGCCGGGAGCGGTCCAGGTTCCCGTTCACGTACGGACGGGACTCGACCACGTGGTCACCCGGCCTCGTCTACGCGGCCAACGGGTTCGTGGCGGTGGAGCGGCTCACCGAGCCGGTGGACCCGGCCGCCGCCGACAGCCGCTACTACCTGGCCGCCCAACCGGTCATCCTCGCCGCCACCTGACCAGGGCACCGGCTTCGCGTCGGACCACTCCACAGCCGGTCCGATCAACCGACTCCGACCTTTGTCCTGCGGCGCGACCGGCGGGCGGCGATGACCAGCCCGGCGGCGATCAGTAGCCCCACCACCAGTGACGTCGCGATCAATCCCCATGGTGTGGTCAGTCGGTCGTACAGGGTGCTGGCCTCGCCCACCTGACCCGGGTCGGGGAAGGTGACCTGACCGGTGGCGCTGTGTTTGACCATGCCGCTCTGTAGGTCCACGTCGATCCGCCATGGTCCGTTCGGCACTTCGCGGGGGAACCTGGCGGTGACCGTTCCGGTCTCGCCCGGTGCCAGGGTGGTGCCCTTCAGCACCTCGAACGGGCCGGCCCGCATCCCGGCCGGGCCCTCGGAGAGGCGCACCTGCCCGCCCATGTCCAGGGCCCGTTCCCCGGTGTTGCGGACCTTGATGGCGACCGACGGCACCCCCTGGGTGTCACGGGCCGGAACCAGGTCTCCGATGGCGAAGTCCGAGGCCGGCTCGCCGCCGGGGCCGATGTTCAGATACAGCCGGATGCCAGCCCGATGGGTCCTGCCGACGTTCGCGCTCGAGGTCGCCTTGGCGGTGACCGACGCCCAGACCATCCCATACCGTTCGCCGGCCGAGGCGGTTGGCGGTACCTGGACAGTGACCTTGATCGGGGCCTTCTGACCGGGATTCAGATCCACGTGGTCACGCTCGACCGATATCCATGAGGTCAGCTCGTTGGTCGCCCGGCCCTCGGCCGGCTGGAACCGCTCTTTGCCGATGCTCGCGGCAGCCGGATAGACCTCGATCCGAAGCCGCCGGTCGGTGTGGTTGGCGAGCTGCACCCGGCGCCGGATGACGGTGCCGGGCGGGAGGTGGTCCACGATGGAACGCCGGGCGCGCGGATCCTTTCGCCGCTCGGCCGGGGCCTCCATCAGCTGGACGCCGAAGCCGCCCTCGTCGAGATCCGGATCCGGCGCGCTGGCCTGGGCGGGAACGCCCAGGCCAGCGACGCAGAGGACGATGAGGGCAGCGAGATCTGCCCATCGTCGATGAGGCTTACGCATCTGCCACCGAATGGGTGACCGTTCCGGTGTAGGTGCCGGCCTGGTTTGTGACGGCGGTCTGGATCTCCAGGGTCGGGTTCCAGGAGACCGAGTTGATACCCGTGCCACCGTCGTGGCTGAATGCCACCGGCGCGGTGGAGAGCGGAACCGCGTCCGTGGCGTCCGTCTGGCCTTCGGTGAAGGTCCCGTCGCCGACCGGCGGGGCAAGTTCCACCCCTGACCAGTAGAGGACGGCGCTCGCTGGCACCGTCAGGCTGGGGTCGGCCCCGCAGACTCCGATACAGAAGGCGGTGGAGCTGACGGTGGCGGTCCAGGTGGCGTCCGCGGCGCCCCGGTTGTCGGTGACCGTGACGACTCCCATCTGCCCCGCAATGAGGCTGCCCGGTGGCTGTGAGTCGCCATCGACGTCGCCGAGAGTCACGGCCGCAGGCGCACTGATCTCCAGCAGGCCTTCCTCCAACAGGAATGTCACGACGGTGTCCGCGGTGTCGGTCACCGCCGCCTTCGCGGGGGCCGCCATGAGCCCGACCGCTGCAATGGCGGCCACGCCGCCCACGAGGATTCTGCTGATTCGCACGTCGTCCGTACCCTTCTCGAAGTGATGACCCCCCGCCGCGCGCCGGTATCCCGACGCCACGGGTCACTCCGAAATATAGGGCGACTCACTCATAAGCAGGTCGAAAACGTCTAAATCCGACATCGTCCTTGTTGTGCCTGAAGCGCGGAATGGGCGCCGTCGAACTGATATCGCCTTGAAGCGCTACAGGACGGACTCGGCAGCGGCCAGGAAGGCGTCGTTCTCGGCCGGCGTGCCGATGGTGACCCGTACGCCCTCGCCGGCGAACGGGCGGACGATGATCCCGCGCGCCTCGCAGGCCTGCGCGAACGACACCGACCGGTCACCCAGCGGCAGCCAGACGAAGTTGGCCTGGCTCTCCGGCACGGTCCCGCCGATCGGTCCGGCCGGCAGCCGCTTGCGCAGCGCCTCGGTCACCCGCTCCCGCTCGGCGATCACCAGCGCGCAACGTCGGCGTACCTCGTCGGCCTGGGTGAGCGCGGCCAACGCCCCGGCCTGGGCGGCCAGGCTGGTGGAGAACGGGGTGACCACCTTGCGGACCGCGGCGGCCACCTCCGGCTGCCCGACCAGGAAACCGATCCGCAGCCCGGCCAGCCCCCACGCCTTCGACAGGGTGCGCAGCACCACCACGTTGGGCCGGTCGCCGTACGCCGTCAGGCCGTCCGGCACCTCGGCGTCGGTGACGAACTCCCGGTACGCCTCGTCGAGCACCACCAGCACGTCGTCCGGTACGGCGTCGAGGAACCGGTCGAGTTCGGCGCGGCGCAGACTGGTCCCGGTCGGGTTGTTCGGGTTGCAGACCAGGATCAGCCGGGTACGGTCGGTGACCGCCGCCGCCATCGCGGACAGGTCGTGCCCGTGGTCGGCGGTGTTCGGCACCCGTACGCTGGTCGCGCCGCTGGTCGCCACGATGATCGGGTACGCCTCGAAGGAGCGCCACGAGTACACCACCTCGTCACCGGGCAGGCAGGTTGCCCGGACCAGGTGCTCGGCCAGCGCCACTGATCCGCAGCCGGTGGCGATCCGGTCCGCGTCGACCCCGTACCGCTCGGCGAGAGCGTCCCGCAGTGCCAGCACGCCCATGTCGGGGTACCGGTGTACGCCCGCGACCGCCTCGGCGACCGCCTCGACCACCCCGGGCAGCGGGCCGTACGGCACCTCGTTGCTGGCCAGCTTGATGGCCTCGGGCAGGCCCAGTTCCCGGGCCAGGTCGGCCGGACTGCGCCCGGGGACGTAGTTGGGCAGTGCGTCGAGGTCGGCGCGGGTCAGCCGGGGTCTGCGGGGGCGCCGGTCGGGGCCGGGGGTCGAACTGGTGGAGCCGGTCATGACGCGGTGCCTCCGGTGCGGTCGTTCGGGGTGTCGGTCGAAGTGTCGGACGGGCCGGGCTGGTTGTCGGACGGGCCGTTCGAGGAGTCGGACGGGCCGTCCGAGGTGACGGACTGCCGGGGCATCCGCACCACGACGGTCTGGCCCCGCTTGTCGTGCAGCGCCTGCCGGAGCGGCCGGTCGAAGAACGGCAGCGCACAGTCGACCAGTTGGATCAGGAAGCCGATGCCGCAGCAACTCCAGAGGAACACCGGCAACCCGAGCATGTTCCAGCGCCGGAAGGACCGGCCGAAGCCCAACTGCTCGGTCTCGGCCAACGCCACGACCTTGATCCCCATCACCCGCTTGCCGAAGGTCTGCCCGCCGTTCGCCACCGACGGCACCTCGTACGCGAACCAGAGCGCGACCGCGATCAGCAGGATGACCACCTGGAGCCCGTCAGCCTGGGCACTCGCCTGGGGCAGCCCTTCGGTGTTGGATTCGCCGTTCAGCAGTCGCCGGGTGATCTCCCGGGAGACCGGCTCGATCTCCTGCACGAAGCGCCAGACGAACCAGCCGTTGACCAGCACGTTCAGCAGGAACACCAGGCCGATGTCGATCAGCCGGGCGACCACCCGGGCACCGAGCGGCGCCAGTTCCAGCCCGTGTGGCCGGGGCGGTGGCGGCGGTCCCCAGTACGGCCCCGGCCAGCCCGGCGGCGGCGTTCCGTAGTGCGGTGTCCCGGGCGGCGGCATCCCGTACGGAGGCATCCCGGGGGGCGGGGCCTGTCCGGGGTACGGGGGCATTCCGGGGGGTGGCGCCTGTCCGGTACCCGGCCAGCCTGTCCCGGCCGGCCCCGGCTGCCCGTACGGAGCCGGTGGCGCGCTCGACGGTGCTCCGCCGGCCGGTGGGCCGCTCGACGGGGGGCCACCAGTCGGCGGCGTACCCCAGGTCGGCGGCTGCCCGGTCCAGGGCGCCGGGGAGGCGCCCGGAGCTCCGGGCGGGGCGGACGAGCTGGCCGGGCTGCCGACACCGCTTGACGGCGGAGGGGCTGGCTCGGGCTCGGGCTCGATCGGCGGCGGGCCCTCTGGCGGGGTGGCGTCGACCGGCAGCGGCGCGCCGAGCCAGCCCTCACCGTCCCAGTACCGCTGGGTGGTCGGTTCGGCGGGATCGGCGTACCAGCCCGGTTGTACCGTCACCGGAACGACCTCGGTTGCGTCCTGACGTTCACGCTGGAACCTTAACCACCACGGTTTTGGCGAACTTGTCGTGGAGGCACTGCTGGTACGGCTTGTCCCAGAGTTGCCACAGGCCGTCGAGGTAGGTCAGGCCCGGTATCAGGCTGCCGCCCCACTGCACGAGGAAGCGCTTGGCGAGGAAGGCCCGGCTGATCGAGCCGGCCGGATCGAGCGGAGTGATCTTGACTTTCATGATCCGTTTGCCGATGGTCTGGCCGGTGCGCTTCGCCATCTCGACGTGGTAGACGTACTGGAGGATCATGGCGACCAGGAGCAGGCCGGCCTCCATCAGCAGCAGCGGCACCAGGATATCGAGGAAGTCCGGTGCCGGATATGTGCCGTCCGGACCGGGGGTGGTGGTGAAGAAATCCGACCCGGCGGTGGCGAAGAAGATCACGAACGCGGGAATCGCGAGCACCATGACGGTCCCGCCGAGAATCGCCCCGTCGATCAGGACGGCCAGCAGTCGGTCGGTGAACGAGGCGAGCGGCAGACCGGCCGGGCTGGTCGGCTGCGGCGCCGCCAGCTGGTAGCCGGGCGGCGGACCGTACCCGGGACGGAGGTACCCGGGCGGGACCGGTGCGGCCGGCGGCGGCCCGTACCCGGGCGGGCCGTAGCCGGACGGCCTCGGCGGGCCGGCGTATCCCGGCGTCCCCTGACCGGGCTGGCCAGGCTGACCGGGCGGCACACCGTAGCCAGGCTGACGTGGCTGCGGAACGGGTCCGCCCTGGGGAGAGCCGGCGACTGGCCGATTCTCCCCGGACGGCGGCATGGGCGGAGGCTGCTGGGTCACGCAGGACAGTGTTACAGGTTTCCCCTGGCCTCTTGTTCCCGCTCGATGGCTTCGAAGAGCGCCTTGAAGTTCCCCTTGCCGAATCCGAGCGATCCGTGCCGCTCGATAAGCTCGAAGAACACCGTCGGCCGGTCCTGTACGGGCTTGGTGAAGATCTGCAACAGGTAGCCGTCCTCATCCCGGTCGACCAGGATCTTCCGGGCCTTCAGCTCCTCGATCGGGGCCCGCACCTGGCCGATCCGGGCCCGCAGCTCCGGGTCGTCGTAGTACGAGTCGGGCGTGTCCAGGAACTCCACCCCGGCCGCGCGCATCGCGTCGACGGTACCCAGGATGTCGTTGGTGGCCAGGGCGATGTGCTGGGCGCCCGGACCGCCGTAGAACTCCAGGTACTCGTCGATCTGCGACTTGCGGCGGGCCACCGCCGGCTCGTTGAGCGGAAACTTGACCTTGCGGGTGCCGTTGGCCACCACCTTCGACATCAGCGCCGAGTAGTCGGTGGCGATGTCGTCGCCGATGAACTCCGCCATGTTGGTGAAGCCCATGACGCGGCGGTAGAACTCCACCCACTCGTCCATCCGGCCCAGTTCCACGTTGCCGACCACGTGGTCGACGGCCTGGAAGAAGCGCTTCGGCTGGAGGCCGGCGTCGATCATCGGCTGCCGGTCGACGATCGGACCCCGGGCGACGAAGTCGGGCAGGAACGGACCGGAGTACCGGGACCGGTCGACCAGGGAGTGCCGGGTGTCGCCGTACGTGGCGATGGTGGCGACCCGGACGGTGCCGGAGGAGTCGGTCACGTCGTACGGGGCGGCGAGTCCGGTGGCGCCCTGTGCGATGGCGTGCGCGTACGCCGCGTCGACGTCCGGAACCGCCAGCGCGATGTCCAGTACGCCGTCGCCGTGCCGGGTCACGTGGTCCGCGTCCGGAGCGTCCGGGCGGACCGCACCGGTGAAGACGAACCGGGCGGAGCCGCTGGTCAGCACGTACTCGGCGTGGTCCCGGTGCCCCTGCTCGGGACCGCGGTACGCGACCATGGTCATCCCGAACGCCGTCGAGTAGTAGTGCGCGGTCTGCTTGGCGTTGCCGACCATGAACCGGATGTGGTCGATGCCCTGCACCGGAAAGGGGTCGTCGGTGCTGCCCTGGTCGACGGCGCCGACGAGTCGGTCGACATCGACGTCGAGGTCCAGATCCGAGCCGGTGGGCGGCGGGTGGAGCGCGCTGGTCATCGTCGTACCTCCCTGGCGTCCTCGGCCGATGCCCGTGGTGTGTGGCACGGCCGTCTTCCCGAAGCATCTCGGCCCGGCGTCCCCTGGGCAACCCATTCGAAAAACGCTGGGCAGGTTGTGCATCTAGTACGGTCATCAACCATGACCGCTGTACAAGTTGTCCAGCTTGATGCGCTCGACGTGAAACTGATCGACATGCTCGCCGCCGAGCCCCGGATCGGGGTCCTGGAGTGCTCGCGCCGGCTCCAGGTCGCCCGGGGCACGGTGCAGGCCCGACTGGACAAGCTGTTCGCCCGGGGAGTGATCCGGGGACTCGGGCCACAGCTCGACCCGGCGGCCATCGGGTTCGGGGTGACGTCCTTCGTCACGCTGGAGATCAACCAGCGGCCGGGCCACGATCCGGTGACCGCACACCTGCGGGCCATCCCGGAGGTGCTGGAGGCGCACACCATCACCGGCTCCGGCGACGTGCTCTGCCGGATAGTCGCCCGGTCGAACGCCGACCTGCAACGGGTACTGGACCGGATCGTGTCGCACGAGGGCATCGCCCGCGCGTCGAGCATCATCGCGCTGGCCGAGAAGATCCCCTACCGGGTACTCCCACTGGCCCGAGCGGCCGCAGACGGATTGCCGGCCGAGGACCGGCCGGGCACCACCGCATCCGTGGACTCGTCGAGCACCACCGCGTCGCCGGCCGAGGACCGGTCGGGCACCACCGGATCGCCAGGCGGGGACCGGTCGGGTTCCGCCGGCTCGCCGGGCGGGCCGCGAACGGCGGCCAGTGCCTCGCCGAGCGAGGTGCGTTCGTAGCGGACCGATCGGCCCAGCCGGGTCCGGCTGACCAGGCCGGCGTCCCGGAGCACCGCGAGGTGTCCACCGACGTTGCCCAGACCCGTACCGAGCTGGGCGACGAGCTGACTGGTGGTGGCGGGGACGGCCAGCGCCCGCAGGATCGCCGCCCGGGACGGCCCGATCAGCCGGTCGACGGCTTCCGGGGTACGGCCGGCCGGCGGTGGGCCGAGCAGGTCGGCGACGCCCCGGGCCGGGTAGACGATCGCGTACGGCGGGACGACCCGGTGCCAAAATAATTCGCGACACGGACATAACGCCTTAGCGGCATTGCCAGATCGCGTCGTCTACGGTAGCCGAATGGCGAAGGGGAGCGCCCGGGGCCTGGGCGCCAAGTCCGCCCTGGCCATCGCGCTGATCGTGGTGATCGTCCTCGCCGCGACCAACGTCTGGAACCCCTTCCCCGGAGTCTGGGACTGGGTCAACCGTGACGACCCGTTGTCCGAGCCGGACGTGGTCTGGCAACAGCGGGTCGGCGGCACCCCGCAGAACGTGAACATCGCCGGCAACACCGTGGTGATCCGCTACCGGACCAGGGTCGAGGCGCGCAGCCTCGCCACCGGGGTACGACTCTGGGAGCGCAAGGCAGACTGGGCCGCCGTCGCGGGCGGCGAACGGGACTCCGTCGTCGCGGTCGGCAAACTGCTCAGCAAGGGCTACGAACTGCTCGACCCCGAGACCGGGGCGGTACGCCGGAAGGACACCTCGGCGGTCGGCGTCTGGACGTACCGCAACGCGCTGCTCGACGTACGCTGCCGGGAGCCCAAGGACTGCACGCTGACCGCACGGGATCCACGGGGCAGCGATCCGATCTGGACGGCGTACCTGCCGGGCGTGCAGACCGGCCCGCTCGCCGGCAACCCCGAGGTGCTGGGTACCCGGGAGTTGACCGCCCGACAGGTACACGAGGACGCCGCCGGTCCGGTCGAGATGCCACCGCTGATCGGGCTGCCCGTGGACGGCCGGGTGCACATCGTGGACACCGCCACCGGCCGGGTGATGCAGGACCTGAAGCCGGGGCAGGAGGACCGGATCGTGGTGGTCGGTGGTCGGATGCTCCGGATCGAGGCCCGCAGCGCGGACGGCAACTGCTACTTCACGGTGGTGGCCCGGGACCCGGCGACCGGGCAGGAGGTGTGGCGCCGGGACGGGCTCAACCTGCGTACGGCCGACGGTGCCGGCTGCGCGCAGCGGGAGGACCCGCAGGGCGGGGAGAACGTCTTCGTCGGGGTCGCCCCGGACTCCCGGGAGACGGTCGTCGACGCGTACGACGGGCGGCTGCTCTGGGTCGGTCCCAAAGGCGAGAAGCTGCTCGCCGTCGACGACCGGTACACCCTGTCCCGATCGGCCGACAAGAAATCGATCATCGGCAGTGAACTCGCCATCGATCGCCCTCGGTGGACCCGCCCGGTCAACCCGGAGGGCGGTGGTGTCCTCACCCCCTTCGCCGCCGTGCTGATCGACCGCAGGCCCGACCGGATCGTGGCGCTCGACCCGCGTAGCGGACGCGAACTGGCGAACGTCCGGTCCCGGGCCGAGGTCCTCGCGGTCGGCCCCGGCGGCATGGTGATCGGCGAGGGCCGCGATCTCGGGTACGTCCGGTTCAACGGCGTCGCCGCGCCGCCCGGATCGGGACCGAGCGCCGGCCCGGGCGGCCAGAACCCGGAACCCGGCGTGGACTGCGGTGGTCCGAAGCAGCCGGAGTGCCCGGCGGCCAACGGCAAGGCCGGCTGAGCACCCGCCCGGCTGACTGGCATCGGGGGCCGCAGCGGCGTCGGAGTTGATCATCGCCGGAGCGCGGCGGAGAGGGTCGGATGAGAGCGGCATCGCACGGTGTACCCGGCGGGTGGGCCGGGCACGGTCGGCTGGCCTAGGCTTGCCGGCTATGAGCAGTGGCGCCCCGTTCTCGTACTCCCCCCTGTTGCCCGTCGGCGCCGACCAGACCGAATATCGCCTGGTCACCGACGAGGGCGTCGACGTGGTCCACGGGCCGGGCGGCCGCCGCTTCCTGACGGTGGAACCCGCGGCGCTGACCGCGCTGACCGCCGAGGCGATGCACGACATCGCCCACTACCTGCGCCCCGCGCACCTCGCCCAGCTGCGGGCGATCATCGACGACCCGGCGGCGTCGCCGAACGACCGGTTCGTCGCGCTCGACCTGCTGCGCAACGCCAACATCGCCGCCGGTGGCGTACTGCCGATGTGCCAGGACACCGGTACGGCGATCGTGATGGGCAAGCGGGGCCGGCACGTGCTGACCGACGGGGCCGACGACGAGGCGCTCTCCCGGGGGGTCTACCAGGCGTACACCCGGCTCAACCTGCGGTACTCGCAACTCGCTCCGCTCACCATGTGGGAGGAGCGGAACACCGGTAGCAACCTGCCGGCCCAGGTCGAGATCTTCGCGGAGGACCCGGACGGGCACCCCGACGCGTACAAGTTCCTGTTCATGGCCAAGGGCGGCGGGTCGGCGAACAAGTCGTACCTCTACCAGGAGACCAAGGCGCTGCTCAATCCCACCCGGATGATGCAGTTCCTGGAGGAGAAACTGCGGCTGATCGGCACCGCCGCCTGTCCGCCGTACCACCTGGCCGTGGTGATCGGCGGCACCTCCGCCGAGTACGCCCTCAAGACCGCGAAGCTGGCCTCCGCGAAGTACCTCGACAACCTGCCCACCAGCGGGTCGATGCTGGCGCACGGCTTCCGCGACCTGGAGCTTGAGGCCGAGGTGCTGGAGCTGACCCGACAGTTCGGAATCGGCGCGCAGTTCGGTGGCCGGTACTTCTGCCACGACGTACGGGTGGTCCGGCTGCCCCGGCACGGCGCGTCCTGTCCGGTCGCGATCGCCGTCTCCTGCTCGGCCGACCGGCAGGCGGTCGGCAAGATCACCCCGTCCGGGGTGTGGCTGGAGCGGTTGGAGACCGACCCGGCCCGGTTCCTGCCCGACGTCACCGACTCGCACCTCGACGAGGGCGCGGAGGTGATCCGGGTCGACCTGAACCGGCCGATGTCCGAGATCCGGGCCGAGCTGTCGAAGTACCCGGTGAAGACCAGGCTGTCCCTGACCGGCCCGCTGGTGGTCGCCCGGGACATCGCGCACGCGAAGATCGCCGAGCGGCTGGACGCGGGCGAGCCGATGCCGCAGTACCTGCGGGACCACGCGGTCTACTACGCCGGGCCGGCCAAGACACCGGAGGGTTACGCCTCCGGCTCGTTCGGACCGACCACGGCCGGCCGGATGGACGCGTACGTGGCGAAGTTCCAGGAGGCCGGTGGCTCGCAGGTGATGCTGGCCAAGGGAAACCGATCGAGCCAGGTGACCACGTCCTGCCATGAGCACGGCGGCTTCTACCTCGGCTCGATCGGTGGGCCGGCGGCCCGGCTGGCCCAGGACTGCATCAAGCACGTCGAGGTCCTGGAGTACCCGGAACTCGGCATGGAAGCGGTCTGGAAGATCGAGGTGGAGGACTTCCCCGCCTTCATCGTGGTCGACGACAAGGGCAACGACTTCTTCGCCGAGGTGATGAAGCCCAAGAGTGTCCTTCGGATCGGCGCTCGACCCTGATCTTCCGGCGCTCGTTCCCTCGCCGATGGCGGGGACCGAGGCGGCGATCGGTCCGGCCGGACGCTGTACAGGTGTTGACATCACGTAGCGCGGTTGAATTTGCCCTGCGTGATTTAACGTCGCGGGCAGAAAACTTCAAATCTTGGGCGCCGCATGAGGGTGCACGTGAAAAGCCAGGCCTACTTTTCAAGCTTCCTGTGCGCGGCGTTGACCGGCGGGCCGTGGCGGGCGGTTCGGGTCAGGCGGTCCGGGGCAGTACGCCGGTGCGGGGCAGGGCGCTCGTCCGGACCAGCACCTGCCGCTCGGGGCCGGTGCTGCCGTCCCGGCGCAGTTCGACGCCGCGCAGCGACAGCCACTCCAGTTGCGGGTACCTGCCGAGGTCGGCACCGACCCCGGTGACCCGGAGGACGAGCGGACCGATTCCGTAGCAGTAGTCCGATTCGGCGAATTGCAGTACGTCGCCGGTGCTCGGTACCGGACCTGACGGCGGGGCTGCGCTAGAGGCGTCCATCTCCTGGCGTCTCCTCAGGTGTGGGAGGCGGCGAAACCGCTGCTCCGACACGGTGCGTCCGTCGCCCGGTACGGGCCGCCGGACGCACCGCCCCCGTCGATGCGTTTCACCTGCTCTGTTGCATCCGTCGGAAAGTTTGTTGCCTGCCGCTCTCAATCCGCTGCCACCTCACTCTCAACCCGTTTCTGCCGCGAGTGATTGTCGGGTTACTCTGCTGCCGGACGCGACCTCGGTCAGGAGCTGACATGCGGTTCGGGATCCTTGGGCCGCTCCAGGTGGGCGGCGGAGAATCGACGGTTACGGCCGGCCGGGACAGGGTGGTTCTGGCGGTTCTACTGCTGCATGCTCGTCGGGTGGTGCCGGTCGACGAGCTGGTCGACGCCGTCTGGGACAGCGATCCACCGGCGACGGCCCGGGGCCAGTTGCAGACCTGTGTCTCGCGGCTGCGCCGGCTGCTCGCCGCCGCCGGGGTGCCGGGCGAGACCATTGTCACCGGACCGGCCGGCTACCGCGTCGTACTCGAATCCGACGACCTCGACGTCCAGCTGTTCGAGCGGTTGGTCATCCGGGCCCGGGCCGCCGTGGCCGAGCAGAACTGGCCCGACGCGCGAGCGGAGTACCAGGCGGCGCTCGCCCTGTGGCGTGGTCCGGCGCTCGCCGGGATCAGCGGTACGGCGGTCCGGCGGGCCGCTGCCTCCCTCGACGAGCAGCACATGCTGGCGCTGGAGGACAGCTTCGAGGTGGAGCTGCGGCTCGGCCGGGCCGGCGACGTCGTCGCCGAACTGACCGACCTCGTCGATCGGCATCCACTCCGGGAGCGGCTGCGCGGCCAGCTGATGCTGGCGCTGGCCGACAGCGGTCGGCGCGCCGAGGCCCTCACCGTGTTCCGGAGCGGGCGGGAGATCCTGGCCGGAGAACTGGGGATCGAGCCCGGCGCGGCCCTGGCGGAGATCCAGCGGCGGGTGCTCGCCGGTGAGGTCGGGTCCGTTGGCGTCAACCTGTCGATCAGGCCGCCGGTGCGCTGCCTGCCCCGGGCCATCGAGGACTTCACCGGCCGGCTCGAGACGGTCACCCGGCTGCGGAAGGAGATCGAGGATATCGGTCCGGACTTCTCCGCCGTGTACGTCATCGACGGCATGCCGGGCAGCGGCAAGACCGCACTCGCCGTACATCTGGCCACCGTGCTCGGCAACGAGTATCCGGACGCCCACCTCTTCGTCGACCTGCACGGGCACAGCCTGCACAGCCCGCTGCCGCCGGCCACCGCCGTCGGCGCGCTGTTGCGCCAACTCGGCGTACCGGGAGAGCGGTTGCCGTCCGACCTCGCCGACCGGCTGGCACTGTGGCGTACGGAGCTGGCGGGCCGGCGTGCCCTGCTGGTACTGGACAACGCGGCCAGCGCGGCTCAGGTGGGCCCGCTGCTGCCGGCGGCTGCCGGCTGTCTGACCGTGGTGACCAGTCGGCGTCGGCTGATGGGACTCGACGGGGTCCGGGCGCAGTCGCTCACCGTGCTGGAGCCCGCCGAGGCGATCGACCTGCTGGCCCGGATCGTCGGCGTGGAGCGGGTCCGGGCCGAGCCGACGGCCGCGGCCGAGGTGGTACGTCGGTGCGGCTACCTTCCGTTGGCGATCCGGCTGGCCGGGGCCCGGCTGGCGCACCGGTCCCGCTGGCGGGTGGCGGATCTGGCGCAGCGGCTCGGCGACGCGGACCGGCCGGTTCTCGCCGAGTTCGCGGTCGAGCACCGGAACCTGGCGGACGCGTTCGCGCTGTCCCACGCGCAGTTGCCGGAACCGGTCCAGCGGACCTTCCGGTTGCTGGGCCTGCATCCCGGCGAGGAGTTCGACGAGTACGCGGTGGCGGCGCTGACCGAGCTGCCGATGACCGTGGCGCAGGAGCATCTCGACGAACTCGTCGACGCCCATCTCGTGGACGAGGTGGGCGCCGGACGGTTCCGGTTCCACGACCTGATCCGGGAGTACGCCGCCGAACTCGTCACCGTCGTCGGCGGCGAGCCGGAGCGGCGGCGGGCGCTACAGGCACTGCTCGACTTCTACCTGCACGCCGCCGCCTCGGTCAGCCAGGCCTTCGAACCGACCGGGAACCTGCGGGTCGCCATACCCGGTGAACCGGCCCGACCCGATCTGGTCGAGGCGGCGGCCGGGGGCGGCCGCGACTGGCTGGAGGGTGAACGGCGCAACATGGTGGCGCTGGTCCGCACGGCGGTCGAGCAGGGCCTGCACCGGTACGCCTGGCAGCTAGCCCGGGCCAACTGGCGGTCGCTCTTCGTCGGTGGACATCTGGACGAGCTGATCCAGACGCACACCGACGGGCTACGCGCCGCGGAGGCGCTCGGCGACGACTTCGGCATCGCCACCATCCAGAACTACCTGGCGTCGGCGTACTTCCGGCTCGGCGAGTTCCAGCGGTCCGCCGACGCGCTCCGCGTCGTCATCGCGCTGTGGGAGCGGCTCGGCGACCTCCCGGGACAGTCGGTGGCGACGGTGAACCTCGGCCTGCCGCTGATGATGCTCGGCCGGGTCCGCGAGGCCGTGGAGTGCCTGGAGCACGGGATGTCGCTGGCCCGCCGGATCGAGGAGTGGCACTCGATGCCGACCGTCCTGGTCAACCTGGGCACCGGCTACCTCCAGTTGGGCCGCTATCCCGAGGCGTTGCGGGTGCTGCGGAACCGGCTGTTCATGGCCCGCCAGTGGGGCAGGATCATCCTGGTCGCGGACACCATGGGCGCCCTCGGCGCGGTCTACAACCGGCTGGGCAGGTACGACCTGGCGTTGCGCCGGATGTACCTGGCGCTGCGGCTACAGCGGCTCCGGGGCAATCCGTACGCCATCGCCGACCTGCTCAACGAGATCGGATATGCGGAGCGGGCGTGTGGCCGTCCGGACGTGGCGGTGGACCTGCACCGGCAGGCGCTCACCACGATGCGGGACGCCGGGGACCGGGGCGGGGAGTGTGCCGCCCGCAACCACCTCGGGCGGGCGCTGCTGGACCTGGGAGACACCTCGGCGGCGCTGGAACTGCACCGGCAGGCCCTGGTCGGCGCGACCCGGATCCAGCACCTGTTCGAGCAGGCCCGCGCACTGGACGGGCTCGCCAGCTGCCTCCGGACGACCGATCCGGCCGCCTCCCGGTCGTACTGGACCCGGGCGCTGGCACTGCTGATCCAGATCGAGTCACCGGACCAGCACGCGGTACGGCAGCGGCTGGCCGAACTCGACTGATCGGAGCCCGGCCGGGTGACGGCGATCATCTGCGGACCGGGCCGGCTCGGGGCAGGATGGTACGCGTGACCAGATCAGAGGCGACCGGTTACCGGATCGAGCACGACACCATGGGCGAGGTCGAGGTGCCCGTCGACGCGCTCTGGCGGGCCCAGACGCAGCGTGCGGTGCAGAACTTCCCGATCTCCGGACGAGGGCTGGAGCCGGCACACATCCGGGCCCTGGCCCAGATCAAGGGCGCGGCGGCGATGGTCAACGCCGAGCTGGGCGTGATCGGCGCGGATGTCGGCGCGGCGATCGCCACCGCGGCCGCGCACGTCGCCGACGGCGGGTACGACGACCAGTTCCCGATCGACGTCTTCCAGACCGGCTCCGGCACCTCGTCCAACATGAACGCGAACGAGGTCATCGCCACCCTGGCCGCCCGCGAGCTGGGTCGCGAGGTCCATCCGAACGACGACGTCAACGCCGCCCAGTCCAGCAACGACGTCTTTCCGTCCTCAATCCACCTGGCGGCCACCCACGCGGTGGTGCACGACCTGCTGCCGGCGCTGCGGCACCTGGAGTTCGCGCTGGAGTCCAAGGTGGACGAGTTCGCCGAGGTGGTGAAGGCGGGGCGTACCCACCTGATGGACGCCACGCCGGTGACGCTGGGGCAGGAGTTCTCCGGGTACGCCACCCAGATCCAGTACGGCATCGAGCGGCTGGAGGGCTGCCTGCCCCGGCTGGCGGAGTTGCCGCTCGGCGGCACCGCCGTCGGCACCGGGATCAACACTCCGGCCGGCTTCGCGCCCGCCGTGATCGCGAAGCTGTGCGAGATGACCGGGCTGCCGCTGACCGAGGCGCGTAACCACTTCGAGGCGCAGGGCGCCCGGGACGCGCTGGTCGAGGCGTCGGGCCAGCTGCGTACCGTCGCGGTGGGGCTTTACAAGATCGCCAATGACATCCGCTGGATGGGTTCGGGGCCCCGGGCCGGCCTGCGGGAGCTGGCCATCCCGGACCTGCAACCCGGCTCGTCGATCATGCCCGGCAAGGTCAACCCGGTGGTCTGCGAGGCGGCCCGGCAGGTCTGCGCCCAGGTGATCGGCAACGACGCCACGGTGGCGTTCGCCGGCTCACAGGGCGACTTCGAGCTGAACGTGATGCTGCCGGTGATGGCCCGCAACGTCCTGGAATCGGTCCGGCTGCTCTCCTCGGTCAGCCGGCTCTTCGCCGACCGCTGCGTGGTCGACCTGGTCGCGAACGTCGACGTCTGCCTGGCGTACGCCGAGGGGTCGCCGTCGGTGGTCACCCCGCTGAACCGCTACCTGGGCTACGACGAGGCCGCGTCGATCGCGAAGGAGGCGCTGGCCAAGGAGTTGTCGATTCGGGCGGTCGTGGTCGCCCGGGGGCACATCGAGGCGGGCCGGCTGACCGAGCAGCAGCTCGACGAGGCACTCGACGTCCTGCGGATGACCCACCCCTGACCGGGCCGGCCCGCCCGGCACCTGCGGCGTGTTCCGGCCGTCGACCGGGGCTCGAATACCCTCGTCGGATGCTGACCACCGTGGTGTTCGACGCGGACGAGACCCTGATCGACCTGCGTCCGGCGGTGGACGCCGGGCTGCGCGTGGTGCTGGCCGAGATGCGTCGGCTGACTCCGGCGGCGGACGAGGTGTCGTTCGCCGACATCGCGGGGGACTGGGACGCCGTCTACGCCGACCTGGTCGACGAGCCGGTCATGCGGATCCGCCGGGCCGCGCTGGCCCGGTCGCTGGCCAGGGTCGGGCTGACCGACGAGTTGGACCGGATGGCGGAGCTGTTCTTCGCCCGCCGGTTCGCGCTCAGCCGGCCGTTCGACGACGCGCTGCCGATGCTCGGCACACTGCGCCGGTCGTACGTGCTCGGCTTCGCCACCAACGGCAACAGCCGGGCGGACCGGTGCGGGCTCGCCGCCGAGTTCTCCTTCGAGGTCTACGCCCACGTCCGAGGGGTACCGAAGAAGCCCTCGCCGGCCTTCTTCGCCGCGGTGCTGGCGGAGGCCGGGGTGGCGCCGTCGTCGGTGGTGCACGTGGGCGACTCGCCCGACAAGGATGTCCAGGCCGCCCAGGAGGCCGGCCTGCGCGGGGTGTGGCTGAACCGCGACGGCCTGCCGCGCCCTCCCGGCCTGCGGCCCGACGCCGAGGTGCGTTCGCTCGCCGAACTGCCGTCGGTGTTGGAGCGCTGGCAGTACAGCTAGGGCAGGCCAGCGGGACGATCAGGATGATCGAGGCGGACCTCGGCGTTGTGGCCGGCGTCAGGCCAGCGCGGCGGTGATCTCGGCGGCTGCGGCGGCGACCTGCGCGCCGACCAGCGCGACGTCGAGCGGTGCCAGCGCCACCACGCCCACGCTGGCCTCCAGCCCCGGCACCCCGAGTACGGGCGCGGCCACCCCGAACGCGCCGGCCTGTAGTTCGCCGCTGGTCGACACCGGGTCGGCCCGTCCGGCCCGGCCGGCCAGGATCGCCCGTCCGGCGGCGCCCCGCTCCAGGGGATGCCGGGCCCCGGTCCGGTACGCGACGTGGAACGCGGTCCAGCTCGGCTCGACGACCGCGAGCGCCACCCCCTCGCCGCCGTCGACCACGGTCAGATGGGCCGTCGCGCCGGTCTGCTCCGCCAGTCGGCGCAGGGCCGGTAGCGCCCCGTCGGCGAGCAGTGGCTGGGCCCGCCTGGCCAGGTGCAGCAGCCCGGCACCGAGGCGCAGCCGGCCGGTGCCGTCCCGGCGAACCATGCCGTGTTCGGTGAGCGCGCCGAGCAGCCGGTACACCACCGCCCGGCCGACGCCCAGCCGCGTCGCCGCCTCGGTCACGGTGAGTCCACCGTTCGCGTCCGCGACGAGTTGCAGCAGCCGCAGTCCCCGGTCCAGGGTCTGCGCCGTCTCGCCGGGCCGGCCAGCGGTTCCGCCTGCCGTACCGGCCGTACCGCCTGCCGTCGTCGCCACACCAGGGAGCGTACGACCGGGCGCCGGCCCGGCGGCACCGCGGCCGGCCGCGGGGCGAGCCCGGACAGGGCGCAATCGGTACCCTTGTGCGGTGACGCTACGCATGTATGACACCGCCACCCGATCGGTACGGGACTTCGTCCCGAAGGAAGCCGGCAAGGTGGGGATCTACCTGTGTGGTCTCACCGTCCAGTCCGCGCCACACATCGGTCACCTTCGAGGTGGCGTCAACTACGACGTACTGCGTCGCTGGTTGACGCGGAGCGGTTTCCAGGTGACCTTCATCCGCAACGTCACCGACGTCGACGACAAGATCCTCATGAAGTCGATCGACCAGCAGCGCGCCTTCTGGTCCATCGCGTACGCCAACGAGGTGATCCTCGGTGCCGCCTACCGCAGCCTCAACGTGCTGCCGCCGACGTACGAGCCCCGGGCGACGGGGCACATCCCGGACATGCACGAGCTGATCAAGAAGTTGATCGCGGACGGGCACGCCTACCAGGCCGACGACGGCTCCGGCGACGTCTACTTCGACGTCCGGTCGTACCCGGAATACGGCGCGTTGTCCGGTCAGCGGCCGGACGCCACCCAGACGCAGATCGCCGACGAGGTCCTGGAGCGGGGCAAGCGGGATCCGCACGACTTCGCGCTCTGGAAGGGCGCCAAGCCCGAGGAGCCGGCGGACGCGACCTGGCCGTCGCCCTGGGGACCCGGCCGTCCCGGCTGGCACATCGAGTGCTCGGCGATGTGCTGGCGCTACCTCGGGGCGGAGTTCGACATCCACGGCGGCGGACTCGACCTGACCTTTCCGCACCACGAGAACGAGTTGGCCCAGTCCAGGGCCGCCGGCCTGCCGTTCGCCCGCTACTGGGTGCACAACGGCCTGCTCAACCTCGGCGAGGCCAAGATGAGCAAGTCGCTGGGGAACGTCGTCGACCTCGACCACGTCGCCTCGATCGGCGTCCGTCCGGTCGAGTTGCGCTACTACCTGGTGGCCTCGCACTACCGCTCCCGGATCGACTACTCGGACGAGTCGCTGCGGGAGTCCGCCGTGGCGTACCGGCGGATCGAAGGTTTCGTACGCCGGGCCGGCGAGCGGGTCGGCGCCGGGACGATCGGGGAGATTCCCACCACCTTCGCCGAGGCGCTGGACGACGACCTCAACACCTCCGCCGCGACCGCCGTACTGCACGAGACGGTCCGGGAGGGCCAGGTCGGCCTGGCCGGCGGCGACGACGAGGTGACCCGGGCCACGCTGGCACAGGCGCGGGCGATGCTCGACGTACTCGGCGTCGACCCCCTCGACGTAGCCTGGGCCGGGTGCGGGCAGGATGATGACCTGCGAGCCGTGGTCGACTCGCTGGTGGCGCTGGCCCTGGAACAGCGGGCGCAGGCCCGTGGTCGTAAGGACTGGGCCGCCGCCGACTCGGTACGTGACCAGCTCAAGCATGCCGGCGTGGTGGTCGAAGACACCCCGCACGGCCCGCGTTGGACGATCGGAGAACAGGACTGATGGCCGGAAACTCGCAGCGTCGGGGTCGGCGGGTCACCCCGAAGAGGGGCGCCGCGAGCGGCTCGGGCGGCAAGAACCGGGGCAGCCTCGTGGGCCGGGGTAAGACTCTGCCCGCCGACGAGCGCCCGTGGCACAAGGGCTACTCCGGCACCGAGGACCTGCCCCGACGTACCGCCTGGAAGCAGGAGAAGGAGCGTCGGAGCGCCGCCGAGGAGGGCCGGGTGCCCAAGATCGGCATGCCGGGCAGCAAGGACACCACCTGGGGCGCCGGTGGTGGTAGCGCGAAGAAGAAGGGCGGCCGTCCGGCCGTCTCCGCCGGTCGGGGCGCCGACACCGCCGGGCGGAGCACCGCCGGCCGGGGCGCCGCGACCGCTGGCCGGAGCACTGCCGGGCGGAGCGCCGCGACCGCCGGGCGGGGTACTGCCGGGCGGGGCGCCGGTGGTCGTACCGGAGGCAAGCCGGCACCCCGGTCCGGGCCCCGGGTGGCGCCCGGCCGTCGCTCGACGCCGGGTCGGGAGGCCGCCGAGCTGCTCGTCGGCCGGAATCCGGTGGTCGAGGCGCTGCGCGCCCACGTGCCGGCGACCGCGTTGTACGTCGCCCAGGGCATCGACATCGACGACCGGGTGAACGAGGCGCTCCGGACCGCCGCCGACCGGGGCATCGCGATCCTGGAGATCAGCCGGGCCGAGCTGGACCGGATGACCGGTGGAGTGCTGCACCAGGGCATCGGGGTGCAGGTGCCGCCGTTCGCGTACGAGCCCTTCGAGGACATGCTGGCGATGGCGCTGGAGCAGCCGGCACCACTGCTGGTCGGGCTGGACGGGATCACCGATCCGCGCAACCTCGGTGCCGTGATCCGTTCGGCCGCCGCCTTCGGCGCCCAGGGGGTCTTCGTACCGGAGCGGCGGGCCGCCGGGATCACCGCCACCGCCTGGCGGACCAGTGCGGGTGCGGCGGCCCGGGTTCCGGTCAGCCAGGTGACCAACCTGACCCGGTCGCTCAAGCTCGCCCAGCAGGAGGGGTTCCTGGTCGTCGGCCTGGACGCCGACGGCGAAACCGACCTCTACGACCTGGAGGCGGCGGTCGGGCCGCTCGTGGTGGTGGTCGGTTCCGAGGGACGCGGTCTGTCCCGGCTAGTCGGCGCCACCTGTGACCTGCGGGTGAGCATCCCGATGGTCTCCGAGGTCGAGTCGCTGAACGCCAGCGTCGCGGCGGCGGTGACCCTCGCCGAGGTGTCCCGGCGCCGGTCGGCCGCCTGACCTGACCTGACCGCCCGACCGTCCGTCCGCCCGGCCTACGTCGAGTTGCGTACCGCGATCGTCGTCGCCGGGCGGACGCGTCGGCACCGTCCGATCGCGACGATTCCGGATGACAGCACGTCCGTCGCGAACGGACGGGCGACGCCGGGCTCACCGACGTGTCGCCCGTCGGTGAGGAGACACATCATGGTCACCCGACGCAGCATTCTGACCGGTCTGGGCGGGGTCGCGGCCTCGGTCGGCGCGGCGACACTCGTACCGGGCCGGCAGCCGGCGTACGCCCGAGCCGTCGTACCGGCTGGCGGGGTGCGATCGGCCGGCGGGGCCGTACCGTCCTGGATCGACCGGTACGCCGTCCCGTTGTCGAGCATCGAACCCGGCGCCCCGCTCGACGACCTGGCGCCGCTGGGCCGGACGGTCGGCGACGCACTGGTCGTCGGGCTCGGCGAGTCGGTACACGGTTCACACGACCAGTTCACCCTCAAGCACCGGGTGCTGCGGTACCTCGTCGAGCGGCGGGGCTTCCGCACCCTCGCCCTGGAGGAGGACTTCGCCTCCGGGGTGGCCCTCGACCGGTACGTGGTCTCCGGTGCGGGCGACCCGGCGGCACTGGTCGGGGTGACGTCGCACATCTGGCGTACCGAGGAGATGCTGACGCTGGTGCGCTGGATGCGGGCGTACAACTTGAGGCACCGGGAGAAGCTGCGGTTCCTCGGCACCGACATCACCCAGTTGCGCGCCCTCAGCTTCGACGAGGTGACCGGTTTCGTCCGGCGGGTCGCGCCGGACCGGCTCGCCGAACTGGAGCAACATCTCGGGCCGATCCGGCCGCAGGGCGATCCGTGGGAGCACATGGCCTGGTACTTCCAGCAGCCGGACCGGCAGCCGTACGTCGACAGTGCCCGCCGGGCCGAGGAACTGGTGGCGGGGCTGCGGGGAGGATCCCGGCTCGACCGGGCGTACGCCCAGCGGCACGCGGCGGCGGTGCACGGCTGGTACACCTTCTACGCCGACGGCCAGGTCCGGCACCGGGACCTGTTCATGGCCGACACGATCGGCTGGTGGCACCGGCTCGGCGGAGGAAAGGCCGTCTACTGGGCGGCGAACGCACACACCGCCGCCACCCCGACCGTGACGTTCACCCTGCCGCCGGTCACCAGGACCGAGGTGATGGCCGGATCCCTGCTGCGCCAGCGGTACGGCCGGTGCTACGTCTCGATCGGTACGGTCTTCCACCAGGGCGAGATCTTCACGGGGTGGACGGCGCCGAGCGGTCCGTCGCCGCACCGGGTGGGTCGACCCGCCCCGGGAACCGTCGACGAGATCCTGGGCGGCGCGCGGCTCGCCGACTACCTGCTCGACCTGCGTTCCCCGGCGTCCGGGCCGGTCGACGCCTGGCTGCGGGCACCGGGCACGATCCGGCTGATCGGCCACGAGTACGACGCGGCGAACGATCCGGCGCACAACATGGTGGTCGACCCGCTCGCCGGTGCCTTCGACGCGATCCTGCACCTGGGGACGACCACGCCGACCCGGCCGTTGCGGTAGCCCCCCCGAGCACGGCCGCCCCGATCGCCGTAGGCCCGCTGTCCGGTGCCGCTGTGGTCAAATGAGCCGTGACCAGCCAACCCCCTCCGGCAAGCAGCGAGATGACCGTCGTCCTGCGAGCCGAGGCGACCCCGTCCGCGCCGGCCCTGCTGCTGCGCCCCTGGCAGGACGAGGACGTCGTACCGTTGATCGAGGTGTATCGCGACCCGGCGTTGCGGCGCTGGACGAGGGTTCCGGTGGAGAGCGTCGACGACGCGTACCGGTGGCTGGCGCTTCAGCGGGTCGGCTGGGAGAGCCGGAAGCGGATCAGCTTCGCCGTCCTGGCCGACGATTCGGAAGGCGGTCCGGACGACGGTCCCGGCGGCGGTCCGGGCGGCGATCGGAGGCGCCTGCTCGGCAACGTGGTGCTGAAGTCGGTCAACCCGGCCGTCGGGTCCGCCGAGGTCGGCTACTGGACGGCGGCGTACGCCCGGGGTCAGGGGGTGGCTCCGCGCGCACTCGAAGCGCTCACCGGCTGGGCCTTCGACACCTTCGGCCCGGAGGGACTGGACCGGCTCGCGCTGCTGCACCAGGTGGACAACCCCGCGTCGTGCCGGGTGGCGGAGAAGACCGGCTACCGGTTCGACCGGCTCATGCCGGCCCGGCCGCCCTTCCCCCGGGACGGCCACCTCCACGTCCGGTCGATCCGGCCGGTCTGACGGCGGCAGGTCCAACGCGCCGTACGTCCGGCCCGCGCACCGGTTCGGCGGTGAGGCGATCGGGACTCTCCGTGACCGGGTACGGGGTGCTGCCGCGCGGGCTGGCGAAGGGGCACCGGCGTCCCGGCCGGTGCTGGGCACTGCCCCGTAACATGCAGGGCCGGGCAACCCCTCGCCTGCGGAGGAGTCGGTACATGGCAGGGCAGGACGCAGGCTTCGGGCTCGGCGTCGATCTCGGAACCTCACACACCGTGGCGGTGCTGCGCTGGCCGGACGGGCGTACCAGGCCACTGCTCTTCGACGGGCAGCCGATCCTGCCGTCCGGCGTGTTCCTCGACTCCGCCGGGCGGGCGCACGTCGGGCGGGACGCCCAGCGGCTGGCCCAGGCCGATCCGGCCCGGTACGAGCCGAATCCCAAGCGACGGATCGACGAGTCGGCCGTACTTCTCGGCGACCGCGAGTTTCCGACCGTCGACCTGCTCGCCAGTGTGCTGGGCGCGGTGGCGAACGCGGCGGTCGAGGCCGTCGGCTTCCTGCCACCGGCCGTGCTCAGCTACCCGGCCACCTGGGGCGCCCGTCGGCGCGAGGCGCTGGCCGCCGCCGTCGGCCGGGCCGGCTGGCCGCCGGTGACCGGTACCGACGCGTCGTCCCGGCCCTCCGACAGCGACCCGTCGTTCCGGTCCACCAACGGAACCCTGCTGGTGCCGGAGCCGGTCGCCGCCGCCCGCTACTTCGCCGACGTGCTGCGCCGACCGGTGCCGGTCGGTTCGGCCCTCGCGGTCTTCGACTTCGGCGGCGGCACACTGGACATCGCGGTGGTCCGCAACGAGGGCATCGACGAGACGGGCCGCGCCCGGTTCGTGGTGATCGGCTCGGGCGGGGTCGCCGACCTCGGCGGGCTCGATCTCGACGCGGCACTGGTCCAGCACCTCGGTGGGGTGATCGGCACCGCACACGGACCCGTCTGGCAGCAGCTCAGCCAACCGGTGACGGCCAGTCAGTGGCGCAGCCGCCGGCAGTTCTGGGACGACGTACGCGGGGCCAAGGAGATGTTGTCCCGGGCCACCACCGCCCCGGTCCCGGTACCCGGTGTCGAGCAGGCGTTGCACCTGACCCGGGACGAGCTGGAGAGCGTGGTCACCCCGCTGCTGCGCCGGGGCGTCTACGAGGCCGCCTCGGTGCTCGCGAACTGCCGGTTGAGCGTCGACCAGCTCGCCGGGCTGTTCCTGGTCGGCGGATCGTCCCGGGTACCGCTGGTGGCCCGGCTGCTGCACGCCGACCTCGGGATCGCGCCGACCGTACTCGAACAGCCGGAACTGCCGGTCGCCGAGGGCGCGCTCGCCGAGCTGTCCGGTACGGCGCTCGCGACCGTCGCGGCGCCGACGGTCCGGGATGCGGCCGGGGTGCCGACCAGCCCGGCCGCGCTCGGTACGGCGGCCCTGTCGGGGCAGGCCGGGCCCTACCAGGGCGGCCCGGTCGCGACCGTCTCCGCCCCACCGTCACAGAGCCCCGGTCCGCACCAGCAGGGCACCGGTCCGCACCAGCAGGGCGCCGGTCCGCACCAGCAGGGCACCGGTCCACACCAGCAGAGTCCTGGGCCGTACCCGGCGGGAGTGCCGGCCGGCCATTCGGGACGGCCGGACGGCTCGCCGCCGTACGGGGCCGGCTCGGCGCCCTCGTCCCCGAGCGGGCTGGCCGGGCTGGTCAAGCGCCCGCCACCCCGGGCGATCTGGATCGGCGCGGCTGCCCTGGTCGCGCTCCTCGCAGTGGTCGGCGCGGCGGCGTTGTACCTGACCCGCGACCGTCACCCCGCCATCGACTTCGCGCCGTTCGCGGAGATCTCCCGGGTAGCCGCCCGCGTCGAGAACCCGACGTCACCGTTCACCGCGATGGCCGGCGACCGCGCGTACGTCGCCTATCAGCGGGAGGACCAGCAGCTGGACATCGCGGTGGCGCAGGTACAGGCGGATACGGCGGAGGTGTCGCGCTGGTTCACGACGGGCGCCCGTGCGGAGCGCTGGGACGGGATCAAGGCGCTGCCGGACGTACTGCTGGTCCGGGCGGACGCGGCCAGTACCAGCGCCCTCCGGGACCTGATCGCGTTCGACCCGGACAACGGCAAGCAACTGTGGAGCCGGCAGGTCCGCGGGGACGACCCCGTCTACTACTTCGACCAGTACGTCGTACTGCTCGACAGGACCGCCGCGACGGTGGTCGGGATCAACGCCCGTACCGGGAAGGAATGGAGCCAGCCGAGCCCCCAGGGCCAGTACGACAACGCCTCGGAGATCTATGCGATGAACACCGCCGAAGAGGTCGGCGGGGCGGCATTGAACCCCAACGGTGATCCGGCGTTGCCCAACCGGGGCGACGACCCACGGCTGGTCCAGATCGGCGCGGACGGCTCGATCCGGGTGCTCGACGTGACGAACGGCCGGGTGCTCAAGACCCGTGCCAACGCGGCCGACACCGACGACTTCGTGCTGGCGTACGACGGTCAGCTCTTCGTGGCCTCGCCGACCGACGGCTACGGACTCGCCCGGTACGACCTGGCAACCCTCGGATCGCCGACGAACGTCTACACCGCACCGGACAAGAGCCGTCGGCCCCGGGCATTGGAGCCGTGCGGCGAGGAGCAGGTCTGCCTGCTGGAGGGGACCGGTTCGGACGACGAGTCCACCGAACTGGTGGCGGTCCGGACCGACGACCGGGCGGACAGCCAGGAGCCGGCCTGGCGGAAGAAGGTGCCGCAGGCGCAGGGCCTCGTGCCGGTCGGCGAGAACATCCTGGTCCGGATCGGCTCGTCGGACCGGTCGTCGAGGCTCTTCACCCCGGACGGCGAGAACACGCTGACCCGGGACGGCGTGGCCGTACGCGTCGACGGTGGCAACGTGCTGGCGTTCGACGCGGAACTCACGACGTACGCCGACGACGCCAGCGTCGCCGGGGTGAACGTCGGCTCCGCCAAGACGACCGAGCTGGGCCAGCTCAAGAAGATCATCCCGGCTTCCTGCTCGTGGAACAGTTCGGTCATCGTCTGTCCTACCGGGTCCGAGTTCGTCTTCGCCCGGTTCACCGGTGGCTAGACGACTCCCGCCGGCTTGCCGTCGACGCTTCGCCCAGCGATATCTGTCCAGTTAGGGGCCGGCGGTCCAGGCGTAATCGGGTACGATCCTGATCCACCACGTGCCTGAAGTGCGGTTCGTCGCTCCGTCCCGCCTGGATCTTCGCTCGAAGGTGAAAATGACCCCTCTTCTCTCGTCCGGCCGCCCTTCGCCGGAGGGTCGCTTGCTGTGGTCGGCCACCTTCGCGGTCACGGCCCTCGCCGCAGCGGCGGGGGTGGCCGGCGTGGTGCTCAGCACCAGTCCGCGCGGGATGTCGGTCAGCGTGCTGGCGGCGGCGGTCGCGCTGCTGCTGTTGACGCTGCTGGGGATGCTGCGTCGCCGACAGGGGGCCGCCCGGGCCGCGTTCGCGCAGCACCAGCGGGAGACCGAGCGGCTGGTCCTGCGGCACCAGCAGCAGTTGGTGGAGCGCGAGGCCCAGTGGGCCGAGCGTGCCGAGGCGCGATCCGAAGCGGTGAACAAGGCCCTGGAACACCTCCTCCGGGTACGGCTCTCGGCAGCGTTGGCCGGTTCACCGGTGCCACCCGCCTACGACGACTCCGCGCTGGACGAGGTCGCGGCCAGCCTCGTCGACGGGGTGCTCGCCGAAGCGGCGAGTGCCCTGAAGCGGGCGGACGAGCGGGAAGAGTCGTTGCGGCTCGCGGTGGTGGCACTGTCCCGGCGGGTGCAGACGGCGGCACACTCCATCCAGGAGTCGGTGTCGCTGATGGCCGATCGGCATCAGCACGACCCGGACGTGGTGGAGTCGAGCATGCGGGTCGACCATGCCGCCGCCCAGCAGGCACGGCACGCCCAGAGTCTGGCGGTGCTGTGCGGGGAGTGGCCGGGACAGCAGTGGCAGGAGCCACTGGCGATGGTGGACGTCGTCCGGGCCGCCTCGGCGCGGATCCTGGCGTACCAGCGGATCGAGGTCTCCGGCGACCAGGACGTGGCGGTGGCCGCCGAGGTGGTCGAACCGGTGATCCACCTGGTGGCGGAGCTGCTGGCCAACGCCACCCAGTCGTCGCCGCCCGCGACGAGCGTGCCGGTGACCGTGCGGAGGGTGCAACGCGGCGCCGTGATCGAGATCGACGACGGCGGTGTGGGGATGGACGCGCACCGGCTGGAGCAGGCTCGGGAAACGGTCTCCGGGCGCCGTCGGGCCGGGCTGAGCGACCTGGGCGAGATTCCGCAGACCGGCCTCGCCGTCGTCGGGCACTACGTCCGCCGGCACGGGTTCCGCGCGGATCTGAGCGAGTCTCCGTACGGTGGGCTGCGGGCAGTGGTCCTGATTCCGGCGAAGGCCGTGGAAACCGTGGAACCTCCGGAGGCGGTCGCCACCCGTCGGCCCGACAGCCCGCCGGCCGGCCCGGTACGGCAGTCGGAGCCGGCGACGGCAGCCGAACCCGAAACCGCCGGTACACCGGCATCCGGCGCGACGCTTCCGCAGCGGCGCTCACGCAGGGGGCAGGCGGTTGCCGCCGTCCCGGACGAGCCGGCATCGACATCCGCCGCCCCGACACCGGAGCAGGCGGGCTCCTGGATGGGCGCTTTCATCGAAGGCGGCCGGACCGGCGAGGAACCGGGCCTGGCGGGTACCACCTGACCGCCGACAACCGAAGGATGACGAACGATGACGACGAAACAAGACCAGAACTGGATGCTGGCCGAGGTTGTGTCGGTGCCGTACGTCCGGCACGCCGTGGTGCTCTCCGCCGACGGCCTGGCGATGGTCCGCTCGGAGCACACCGATCCGGATGTCGCCGATCGGCTCGCGGCGGCCTGCTCCGGACTTCAGTCCCTCGGCCGGAGCGTGGGCCGGGAGTTCGGGTCGGGCGGGCGCTCGCTTCGTCATCTGATGGTCGAGTTCGATGGCGGGTACCTGTTCGTCCGGCGGGCCGGGGACGGCTCACACCTGGCGGTGGTGACCGAGCCGACCGTCGACCCGGCGCTGATCGCCCACCAGATGCAGACCCAGGTGAACAGGATCGGTGAGCGAAACCTCGCCACGACGGCACGCCACGGTTCCGGGGCATGACCGGACGGCGCGAGGGGCGGCGATGACCTCTCCCGACCCCCGGGGCGGTGCCTACCGTGACTCGGCGCTGCGGCCGTACGTGCTGACGAAGGGCCGGGGTCGCCCGTCGCGCAACACGATCGGCATGGACACGCTGGTGATCGCGACGGATCCGGCACCGTCGCTACCACTCTCGGCCGGCCGTCAGGAGCGTGCCCTGCTGGCCATGTGCCGAGGGCTGCTCTCCCTCGTCGAGGTCGCCGCCCGGCTGGAGTTGCCGGTGAGCGTCGTACGCGTGCTGGCGAGCGACCTGGTCGACTCCGGTCACCTGACCGCGCGGGCCGGTAGCCCGGGTGCCGCCCAACCATCCCGGGAACTACTCCAAGAGGTGCTGAATGGACTCCGTGCCCTCTGACGGGTACCTGCCCGGCAGTGTGACCAAGTCGGTGAAGATTCTCGTGGTCGGCAGTTTCGGAGTCGGCAAGACGACCCTGATCGGCGCGATCAGCGAGATCACCCCGCTCCGGACCGAGGAGATCCTGACCCAGGTCAGCGAGGGCGTGGACGATCTCACCGGCGTGGCCGGCAAGCGCACCACCACGGTGGCGATGGACTTCGGCCGGATCACGCTCAACGAGAGTCTGGCCCTGTACCTGTTCGGTACGCCCGGACAGCGGCGGTTCTGGGACCTGTGGGAGGGGCTGGCCTCCGGCGCCGCCGGCGTGCTGGTGCTGGTCGACACCCGACCGGGTCGGTTGGAGGCCAGTTTCGAGGTGTTCGACCAGTTGGAGCTCGGCACCCAGATGCCGTTCGTGGTGGCGGTCAACCACTTTCCGGACACGGTCCGGCACAGCGTCGACGAACTGCGTACCGCGTTGGATCTGCTGCCGGAGACGCCGATCCTGGACTGCGACGCCCGCGACCGGGCCTCGGTGCTGCACGCGTTGACCACTCTCGTCGAGTACGCCGTCGAGTCTGCCGGCGGCTCGGCTCCGGCCCAGAATGTTCCGGCCCCTCAGGAGGTGGTCTCGTGACAGCCGCGACCTTTCGCCGGGAGCCGGGTGCTCCCACGTCTCTCGACGACATGACCGGACTGACGCCGCTGGTGTCGACGACGATGTGTCCGGAGCCGCAGCATGTCTTCACGAAGCTGCGGGAGGAGTACGGGCCGGTGGCGCCGGTCGAACTCGAACCGGGAATCAACGGCTGGCTCGTCCTGGGTTACCAGGAGGTCCTGACGGTTGCCCGGCAGGAACAGGCGTTCGCCGCCGACCCGGTCAACTGGTCGGTAAACCGGGACGACAGGCTCGCGCCGGACTCGCGGATCCGCGCGATGATGACGCCGTACGACAACGCCTTCTTCACCGACGGCGAGCGGCACCGGCGGCTGCGTGCCCCGATCGATGCCGGGCTCGGCCGGATCGACCAGCGGCAGTTGCGGCGCGCCGTGGCGGCCCTGTGCACCGACGTGATCGCCGACTTCGTGGGTCGGGGCGAGGCCGACCTGGTCGCCGACTACGCCGCGATCATCCCGGTGCTCTCGATGGCGGACGTGTTCGGCCTGGACGCCGCCCAGGGGCGTGCCCTCTACAAGGGCCTGCTGGAGCTGTACTCCTGGGAGGGCGACGCCGCAGCCGCCTACGGACGGGTCGTGGGGCTCATCGCCGAGGCGGTGGCGGCACGCCGGACGGCACCGACGCAGGACCTGACCAGTTTCCTCACCGAGCATCCGGACCTGCACAGCGACGCCGAGATCTACGACACCATGCTGTTGCTGATCGTGGGGGCGAACGAGAACGCCATCAACTGGATAAGCCAGACGCTGCGGCTGATGCTCACCGACGCGCGGTTCGGTGGGCGCCTGCGGGGCGGCCGGCTCGGGGTGGACGACGCGCTGGACGAGGTGCTGTGGCGGGACCCGCCCTTCACCAACGTGGCGGCCCGGTACGCGCTGAAGGACATGGAGCTGGGTGGGCAGTCGATCCGGCGTGGTGACGCGCTGATCCTCGGGCTGGCCGCCGCCAACGCCGATCCTCGGATCCATACCGGAGGTGGGACCTCCGCCGAGGTCGGCAACCGGGCGCACGTTTCCTGGAGCGCCGGTCCGCACTCCTGTCCGGCTCGGCTCCCGGCCCGGCTGATCGTCCGTACCGCCGTCGAGACCGCCCTGCATCGGCTGCCGGGAGTCCGGCTGGCGATTCCGGCCGAGGAGGTGGCGCCGGTCGACTCGGCGTGGACCCGTGGCCCGGCGGCGCTACCGGTGCGCTTCACGCCCGTCCAGCAGTTCGGCTCCGACCAGCCCTGACCACTCGTTCCGGCTCGCGGGCGCCGGCACTTGACGGTACGTCGCCCGGGGCGAGCGTCGGCACCGGCCGGCGTACGGGTCAACCGGAGGCAGGCTCCCGGGTGAGTCGGCGGGTGGTGGCGTGCAGCCCGAAGAGGGTGTAGCCGACCAGGATCGGGGTCAGCAGGGGCAGGATGAGTGCGCAGAGTACGGCCGCCAGTGCGACCGTACCGGCGGTGCCGATCAGCGTGGCCGGCCGGGCCAGCACGATCCGGCCGGCTGCCCGGGCGGCGACGCGCCAGCCCTGTCCCGCCTGCCGGCCGAGTTGCACCACGGTCAGCCCGGCGAAGCCGCCGGCCGCCGCGGTCAGGACGGCGGTGACCGCGACCAGCACCGTGCCGCCCGGTACGACGCCCCGACTGAGCGCCAGCAGGTTCACCGTGAGTACGGCGGCAGCGGCGACGCCGATCACGGTCGCCACGATCCCGGGCAGCAGCGCCCGGCGCAGGTCGTGCAGCACCGGTCGTACGCCGGGCCAGCTTCCGTTCTCGATCCAGTGGTGCAGCGCGGCACTGCCGGTGGCGACCGCGGCTCCCGCGGTGACCACCGGCAGCGCGGCGAGGGTGACGACGATGCCGAGCAGCGCCAGGTCGGTGGCGTTGCGCAGAGTGTCCCGCCAGTCGGGTCGGGTCGCGGCCGGGCCGGCCGGCTCCTCCGGCCAGTTCGGGGCGGGTTGTCCGGTCACCCCTTGAGCCCACTGGTGTTGATGCCCTCGACCAGCATCCGCTGGAAGGCGATGAAGAACAGGAACACCGGCAGCAGCGACAGCAGCGACATCGCGAACATCGGCCCGACCGCGCTCTGGCTGGTCGAGTCGATGAACAGGGTCAGCGCCACCGGCACCGTGTAGTCCTCCAGGTCGGAGAGGTAGACCAACTGTCGGAAGAAGTCGTTCCAGGTCCAGATGAACGAGAAGATAGCGGTCGTGACCAGCGCCGGTCGGCTCAGCGGCAGAATCACATGCCGGAAGATACCGTACGAGGTCGCGCCGTCGATCTTGGCTGCTTCGTCCAGTTCGCGAGGGATGCCCCGCATGAACTGCACCATCAGGAAGACGAAGAACGCCTCGGTGGCGAGGAACTGTGGCACCACCAGCGGCAGGTACGGCCAGGCCGCCCCGACCATCTGCGTCTTCTGGAACAGGATGTACTGCGGCACGATCAGTACGTGACCGGGCAGCAGCAGCGTACCGATCATGATGGCGAACCAGAACCCGCGCAGCCGGAACCGCAACCGGGCGAAGGCGTACGCGGCGAGCAGGCAGGAGACGGCGTTGCCGACCACGGTGAGCAGGCTCACCACCGCGCTGTTCAGGAAGAACCGGCCGAAGCTGACGTCGAAGTTGCCCCAACCGTTGCTGAAGTTGCCCGGGGTGAACTCCCGGGGCAGCAGCCCGATGTTGCTGACGATCTCTTCCTGCGACTTGAACGAGGTGCCGATCATCCAGAACAGCGGATAGAGGACCACCGCCAGGATCGCGATCAGGACGAGCAGCCGGCCGACCTGCCGGCCGGCGCCACGGCGACGGCCGGCGACCGTACCGCGCTGGGGAAGGGTCGGAGTCTGGGCGACCATCAGTTTCCGTCTCCGTCCGAGTAGTGCACCCAGAACCGGCCGGTGCTGAAGAAGAGCGCGGTGATCAGGGCGATGGCGAGCAGGAACACCCAGGCCATGGCGGAGGCGTAGCCCATCTCCAGCTCGGTGAAGCCGGTGATGTAGAGGTTGAGCGTGTACATCAGGGTCGCGTCCACCGGACCGCCGGTGCCGTTGCTGAGCACGAACGCGGCGGTGAAGCCCTGGAACCCGTTGATCGTCTCCAACACCAGGTTGAAGAAGATCACCGGGGAGAGCATCGGCAGGGTGACGCTGACGAACTGCCGGAACCGGCTGGCACCGTCGACCGAGGCGGCCTCGTACAGCTCGGTCGGGACCTGCTTGAGCCCGGCCAGGAAGATCACCATCGGTGCGCCGAACTGCCAGATGGCGAGCACCATCAGGGTCTCCAGCGCCCAGCCCGGGTCGTTCACCCAGGGCTTGCCCTCGACTCCGAACAGCGAGAGGAACGAGTTGAACGCCCCGTCCCGGTTGAACATGCTGACCCAGACGATGGCCAGCGCCACGCTGCCGCCGAGCAGCGACGGCAGGTAGAACAGGCCCCGGAACAGGCCGACGCCGCGCCAGGCACGGTTGAGCAGCAGCGCGACGCCGAGCGCGGCGGCGAGCTTGAGCGGTACGGCGATCAGCGCGAACGACAACGTCACCTGCACCGAGTGCCAGTACGACGGGTCGGCGGTGAACATCCGCTCGTAGTTCGCCAGTCCCACCCATTCGACGTCCGACAGGTCGGTCAGGATGTCGTAGTTGGTGAAGCTGAGGTAGAGCGACAACAGCATGGGGATCGCCGTGATGGCCATCAGGCCGATCAGCCACGGCGACAGGAAGACGTACCCGGCCAGACCCTCGCCGTGCCGCATCCGTCCGGACCCGCGCGCCTTGGCGGGGGTCCGGACGGATGACTTGGCCGGCGGAGTCGGGTTCGGCGCCGTGGTCAACGCCACGAGCCAACTCCTCTCCGAACGTGTGGGCCGGACCAGTCAGGCGATCGCGGACTTGCAGATCTCCAGGAAGGCGGCCGCGGCCTGCGCCGGGGTCTGCCGTCCGTACTGGACCTCCTCGGCGGCCTTGATCAGCTCGGCCCGGATCTTGCTGTGCCCCTTGAGCGGCACCTGCGGTGACGGGCCGAACTTGGCCCCGAGCTCGTTCTCGACCTGGATCGACAGCTTCATCGCCGGGTCGGTGACGGACTCGCTCACCGTCTTGCGGACGTCCATGTTGGACGGCAGGCCCCGGTCGGTACCGAGGATCTTGCCGGCCTCCGGGTCGTTGGCCAGGAAGTTGATGACGTCCACCGCGGCGTCGGCGTTCTTGGTCTTCTGGAACACCGAGAAGTACATCGAGGCCCGGGCCCACTGCGCGCTCGGGTCACCGGGGTACGCGACGACGCCCAGCTCGTCCTTGGTGTTCTTCTTCAGCTCCGGCAGCTGGTTGGCCCAGACGAAGGAGGTGCCCGCCTTGCCGGTGACCACGAGCTGCTTGGTGATGTCGGTGGCGTTGCCCTCGTGGATCACGTCCGGGGTCGGGGTGGCCCCCTGCGCCCGGGCGCCCTTCCACAGCTCGAACCACTTGGTCACGTCGTCGGCGGTGAAGCCGAGTTCCTTGTCCTTGTAGAGGTCCTTGCCCTGCTGGCGCAGCCAGACCCAGAATGCCTTGTAGTCCGCGCTCGGGTCCATGGTGCCGGGGACCTTGGCGGTCCTGCTGACGTTCGCGGCCCAGGCGATGAACGCCTCCCAGGTCATCCCCGTCGTCGGCTCCGGCAGGCTGTGCTTCTGCAGCAGCGACTTGTTGTAGACCAGGCCCTGGGTGTTCTCGCCGAACGCGACGCCGGAGAGCTTGCCGTCGACCACGCCGTACTGCCAGAGGCTCTCCGGGAACTTGGAGACGTCCAGCTTGCCGTCGTCCTTGTACTTGTTCAGGTCGAGCGTGGTCTTCCTGGACGCGTACTCGGTCAGGTAGTTGTCGTCGATCTGGAAGATGTCCGGCGCGTCACCGCCGGCGGTCAGCGTGGCGAGCTTGTCGAAGTAGCCCTGGTTGGCCTGCCAGGTCTTCTTGAAGGTCACGTTGGGGTGCTTGCTGGTGTAGAGGGCGAGGGCCTCCTCGGTGAGCTTGGCCCGCGCCTCACCGCCCCACCAGAAGATCGACAGTTCGACCTTGGCGTTGGGGTCGGCACTCTCCTCCTCGCCGCCGCCGCAGGCAGCGGCGCCGAGGAGCAGGGGGACAGCCACCGCTGCGGCGGTGAGACGGCGGAGCAGGCTGCGCCGCTGGAGAGTACGGTGGCCACGCGCGGCAGGCGCGTTTGCCGTCGGGGATGTGGCGGGGTGCATTGCGCTCACTCCTTGGCGTTAGGAGGCGACAACTTCGGGGGTGGCCGCGGTCGCGTCGCCCGGATCCGCATGGCCGTGCGAACCCGGGTCAGCGGAGGATGCCGCGCCCGGGCGGTCGGCTGGTGCCGCCGTTCCGGGCCGGTCGGCCGGGGCCGCCGGACCGACGCCCGTCGAGTCGCGGATGACCAATTCGGTCTGGAGCGTTACCTGTGCGGTGGTACGACGGTCGTCGGTTGTAGTGGTTCTTCCGCCGCCGCGCCCTGCGCGTGCGAAGAAGGAACCGTCGTGTTGCAGGAGCATGTCGACGGCCGTCCGGCCGGCGGCCGCGGTTGGCGTGGCCACCGTCGTCAATTTGGGTCGGGTGAGTCGGCTCAGCGCGATGTCGTCGATGCCGACGACACTGACGTCCTGGGGCACCCGTAGCCCGAGCGTGTCCAGCCCTTCGATCAGGCCGATCGCCATCAGGTCGTTGTAGGCGAGCACTGCGGTGGCGCCACTGCGGCGTACCTGTTCCGCCATGGCGATGCCGCCGCCCTCGGTGGGCGGGTTCGGGCCGAGCACGGTCAGGGCCGCGTCGGCGGTCCGGGCCGCGGCCGTCGCCGACCGGCGGATCTCGCGGTTGGTCCAGGAGCCGCGGGGCCCGCCCAGCAGGGCCAGCTCCCGGTGCCCGAGCCCGGTCAGGTGTTCGACCGCGAGCCGGGCACCCTGGCCGACGTCCATCACCACCGCCGGCAGGCCGGTGACCTGACGGTTGATCACCACCAGCGGCACCTCGCGGCTGAGCTGCTCGATCAGGCTGTTGCTCATTCGCGGGCTGCACAGCAGTACGCCGTCGACCTGCTTGGCCAGGGCGTGCACCAGGTCTTCCTCGGCCGCCGGGTCCTCGTTCGTGTCGGCGATGAAGATGTGGTAGTCCCGTTGCCGGGCCTGGCTCTCCGCCGCCTTGATCAGCGGCGGGAAGAACGGGTTGGCGATGTCGGCGATGATCAGGCCGATGTTGTGGGTGCGTCCGGTGATGAGTGCCCGGGCCGCCCGGTTGGGGCGGTAGCCGAGGTCCTCGGCGCAGGCCAGCACCCGGTTCCGGGTCTCCGGGTTCACCAGGTGTGGGGCCGAGAACGTGCGGGACACAGTGGAGATGTGCACACCGGAGGCTCGCGCGACGTCTCGAATTGTGGCTGGCACGCGAGTCCCTTCTGCGGTCGCCGGTGTGTGTCTGCCGTCACTTGGTTGGCCAATTAATGCAAACGGTTGCTCAGGTGTCAACGGGCCTCGGTTACGGGTTTGTTGCGGTGCGCAGCCATGGGAGCCCTTCCATAGTTGCAAATGCGGATAAAGTGCGCAGGATTGCTACAAGTCGTTGACGTCCGGCTGGCGCACATGGTTACTTCTCCTGCAAACCTTTGCAGCCAACGGAGGCGAGCTGGGATGTCGGGAACACCTGGAAGGCAACGCTTCGCTCTGGTCGGTACGGGCGCGCGGGCGGAGATGTTCGTCCGGGCGCTGGTCCTGGACCACCCGAACACCGCTGAACTCGTCGCCTTCGCCGACGTCAACCAGGCGCGGATGAACGCGCACAACGACTGGCTGGCCGAGCTGGGCTTCGATCCGGTGTCGACGTACCCGGCCACGGACTTCGGCGAGATGCTGGCCAAGGAGCGCGTCGACGTGGTCCTGGTGACCACCGTCGACCGGACCCACGACGAGTACATCGTCGCCGCGCTGCGGGCCGGCTGCGACGTGATCACCGAGAAGCCGATGACCATCGACGCGCCCCGGTGCGAGCGGATCCTGCGTGCCGTGGCCGAAACCGGCCGAAAAGTTTCAGTCGCTTTCAACTATCGCTACAACCCTTTGCATGAGAAGGTTCGCGAGGTCATCGCCGAGGGCACCATCGGCGAGATCGGCTCGGTCCACTTCGAATGGCTGCTCGACGTCCGGCACGGCGCCGACTATTTTCGGCGCTGGCACCGGGACAAGGCCAACTCCGGCGGACTGATGGTGCACAAGGCGAGTCACCACTTCGACCTGGTCAACTGGTGGCTGGACGCGACGCCGGTCGAGGTCTACGCCGCCGGCCAGCTCTTCTTCTACGGCGAGACCGGACGCCGGCACGGCTACGCCCGCCCGTACGAGCGGGCACACGGCGCGCCGGACGCCGCCGACGATCCGTTCGCGCTGCACCTGGCCGAGCATCCGCGACTGCGGGCGCTCTACCTCGATGCCGAGGCCGAGGACGGCTACCACCGCGACCAGAACGTCTTCGGGCCCGGGGTGAGCATCGAGGACGACATGGCGGTACTGGCCAAGTACTCCAGCGGCGCCAGCATGAGCTACCACCTCACCGCGTACGCCCCGTGGGAGGGCTACCGGGTGATGTTCAACGGCAGTCGGGGGCGGCTGGAGCTGGAGGTGGTGGAGAGCGACTTCGTCAGCCCTCAGGCCGCCGGCGAGCTGAAGGGCGCCGCGCTGCACGGCGTACAGGCCGCCGTCGAGGAGGGTTGGGCGAAGCTGACCGTACGGCCGTTCTGGGAGCCGCCCCGGGAGGTGCCGGTCTCCGGCTACACCCGCAGTGGTCACGGCGGCGCGGACGCCCGGATGACCGCAGTGCTGTTCGGCGGCCACACCGACCCGATGAACCGGGCCGCCACCGCCCGGGACGGCGCGCTCGCCCTGCTCACCGGCCTGGCCGCGAACCGTTCCTTCGAAACCGGACAGGCGGTCCGCGTCGCCGACCTGCTGACCATCCCCTGACCAAGTGTTAGGAAGGGCCCCCGCTACAACAGAAAACGATAGGAAGGGGCCCTTCCTTACATCTCTGACCAGCCTAGGAGCATCTGGTGTCTCCCCAGTCCGACCGGCCCGACCTGCTCTTTCCCTCGGAGCCCAGCCAACGGGCGATCGCCCGCGAGCTGTACGCCCTGGTTCGGGACCGGCCGCTGATCTCGCCGCACGGGCACGTCGACCCGGGCATGCTCGCCGACGACGTGGCTTTTCCGGATCCCGCGCGCCTGATCATCGTTCCGGACCACTACCTGACCCGGATGCTGCTCAGCCAGGGTGTGCCCCCGGCGGAACTGGGCGTGCCCTCGGTGGACGGCGAGCCGGTGGAGACCGACGGGCGGACCATCTGGCGGCGGTTCGCCGGGTACTGGCACCTGTACCGGGGCACCCCGTCCCGGCTCTGGCTGGAGGAGACCTTCGCGAACGTCTTCGGTGTGCGTACGGCGTTGTCGCCGGCCACCGCCGACGAGATCTACGACGCCATCGCGGCGCAGCTCGCCCAGCCCGAGTTCCGGCCCCGGGCGCTGTTCGAGCGGTTCAACATCGAGACGCTGGCCACCACCGAGTCGCCGCTGGACGACCTCGGCCGGCACGCCAAGCTGGCGGCCGACGGCTGGGGCGGGCCGGGCGGCCGGGTTCTCACCACGTTCCGGCCGGACAACGTGGTGGACATGGAGTTCGACGGCTGGGCCGGCAACGTCGAGCAGCTCGGCCAGATCACCGGCGAGGACACCGGGCGGTACGCCGGGTATCTCGCCGCGTTGCGTAAGCGGCGGGAGGCGTTCATCGCCGCCGGTGCCACCTCGACCGATCACGGGCATCCGACCGCGCTGACCCTCCGGCTCAGCGAGGCCGAGGCGGCGACCCTCTACGGCCGGGGCCTGCGCGGCGAGGCCACCCCGGAGGACGCCGAGGCGTTCCGGGCGCACATGCTGGTCGAGTTCGCCAAGATGTCCATCGAGGACGGACTGGTGATGCAGCTGCACCCCGGTGCGGTGCGTAACCACAACCGGTGGCTGTACGCCCGGCACGGCCGGGACGTCGGCGGCGACATCCCGCAGGCCACCGAGTACCTGCACGCGCTCACCCCGCTGCTGGACGCGTACGGCAACGACCCCCGGCTGCGGCTGGTCGTCTACACCCTGGACGAGTACACCTTCACCCGCGAGCTGGCCCCGCTGGCCGGCGGCTACGCCGCGCTCTACCTCGGTGCGCCGTGGTGGTTCCTGGACTCGCCGGAGGTGCTGCGCCGGTTCCGGGAGGCGGTGACCGAGACCGCCGGCTTCTACAACACCGCCGGGTTCGTCGACGACACCCGGGCGTTCTGCTCGATCCCGGTCCGGCATGACGTCTCCCGTCGGATCGACGCCGGCTTCCTGGCCCGGCTGGTCGCCGAGGACCGGCTGCCGCTGGACGAGGCCGCCGAGACGATCGTCGACCTCGCGTACCACCTGCCCAAGAAGGTCTTCAAGATCGGGAGCTCGATCAAGTGACGGTTACCATCACCGGCGTCGACGTACACGACGTGCGGTTTCCGACGGCCGCCGCCGGGGACGGCTCGGACGCGATCAACCGGGGCGACTACTCGGCGACCTACGTCGAGCTGCGTACGGATGCGCCGGGCGGGACCTTCGGGGCCGGCTTCACCTTCACCAACGGCCGGGGCAACGAGATCACCTGCGCGGCGGTACGTGCCCTGGCGCACCACGTCGTCGGCCGGACCGTCGAGGAGATCGTGGCACAGCCGGTGGCGTTCTGGCGGTCGTTGACGGCGGACGTGCAGCTGCGCTGGCTCGGGCCGGAGAAGGGCGTCATCCACATGGCGACCGGTGCGCTGGTCAACGCCGTCTGGGACCTGCGGGCCAAGCTGGCGGAGAAGCCGTTGTGGCGGCTGCTCGCCGAGATGCCGTCCGAGGAACTGGTCCGCAACATCGACTTCCACCACATCATCGACGCGCTCAACCCGGCCGAGGCCGCTGCCATCCTGGAGAAGGGGCAGATCGGCCTCTCCGACCGGTTGGCCGAGTTGGAGCGGGACGGGTTCCCGTCGTACACCACCTCGGTCGGCTGGCTCGGGTATCCGGACGACAAGGTCCGGGCGCTGACCCGCGAGGCGTACGGCCAGGGCTGGCGGGCGATGAAGATGAAGGTCGGCGGCCCGATCGAGGACGACGTACGCCGGGCGCGGATCATCCGGGAGGAGATCGGCCCGGACGCGTTGCTGATGATGGACGCCAACCAGGTCTGGGACGTCGACGAGGCGATCGAGAACATGTCCCGGCTGGTCGAGTTCGACCCGTACTGGATCGAGGAGCCGACGCACGCCGACGACGTACTCGGGCACGCCCGGATCGCCGAGGCGGTGACCGGGCTCTCCGGTGGACGCTGCCGGGTCGCCACCGGCGAGGTGGCGGCGAACCGCGTCATCTTCAAGCAACTCCTCCAGGCCGAGGCGATCGGCGTCTGCCAGATCGACGCCTGCCGGATCGGCGGGGTCAACGAGGTGCTGTCGGTGATCCTGATGGCGGCCAAGTTCGGGGTGCCGATCTGCCCGCACGCCGGTGGTGTCGGCCTCTGCGAGTACGTCCAGCACCTGGCGATCTTCGACTACCTGCGGGTCGGCGCCTCGCTCGACGGCCGGATGGTCGAGTACGTCGACCACCTGCACGAGCACTTCGTCGACCCGGTACGCACCCGTGGCGGCCGGTACCTGCTGCCCGACCAGCCCGGCTACAGCTCGACGATGAAGCGCGCCTCGATCGCCGAGTTCTCCTTCCCGGACGGCCCGGTATGGGCGTGACGATCGGCGCGTCCCGGCTGGGCCTCGGCGCGCTGCGCCGGCTGCCCGAACCGAGCCGTCCGCTGGTGCGGCCCGGCACGGTACCGGCCGGGATCGTGCACCTCGGGCTGGGCGCGTTCCACCGGGCCCACCAGGCGGTCTACACCGAGGCGGCGATCGCCGCGGCGGGTGGCGACTGGGGCATCGTGGGGGTGGCGCCGCGCAGCACCGACATGGTGACCAAGCTCGCCGCCCAGGACTGCCTGTTCAGCGTCACCAGCACCTCCGGCGACGGCAACCTGACCCGGGTGGTCGGGGCGCTCGGGCAGGTCCGGCACGCCGCCAGTGACCCGGCGGCGATCGTGGCGCTGCTCGCCGACCCGGCGATCCGGATGGTCACGCTGACGGTGACCGAGAAGGCGTACCAGATGGATCCGGCGACCGGTCGGCTCCGTCCGGACGAGGCGGTCGTGGCCGACCTCACCACCGACCGGCCGCCGCTGACCGTGCCCGGCCTGCTGGTCCAGGGGCTGCTGGCCCGCGTCGCCGCGGACGCCGGCCCGATCACGCTGCTGAGCTGCGACAACCTGCCGTCCAACGGCATCCGCCTGGCCGGCCTGGTCACCCAGTCCCTGGAGTACGCCGACGGCCGGGTGCCGACGGCCGCCGTCGACTGGGTACGCGACAACGTCAGCTTCCCCTGCTCGATGGTGGACCGGATCGTTCCGGCGAGTACGGAGCAGACCCTGGCGGACGCGCGGACGGCGCTCGGGGTGACCGACCTGGCGGCGGTGGCCGCCGAGCCGTACCGGCAGTGGGTGATCGAGGATCGGTTCCCCGGTGGGCGGCCGGCCTGGGAACGGGCCGGTGCGGTGCTCACCGACGACGCCGGCCCGTGGGAGCGGCTCAAGCTGCGGGCGCTGAACGGGGTGCACTCGGCCACCGCCTATCTGGGCGCGTTGGCCGGCCGGGAAACCATCGCCGAGGCGCTGGAGATCCCGCACCTGCGGGACGTGATGCGTCGGCTGATCGCCGAGGACGTGGCGGCCAGCTTCACCCCGCCGGACGGCGTCTCGGTGGTCGACTACGGCGAGGAGGTGCTGGAGCGGTTCGCCAATCCGGTGATCCGGCACCGCACCATCCAGATCGCCATGGACGGCTCGCAGAAGCTGCCGCAGCGGGTGCTGCACACCATCGAGGACGTGCGGGCGGCCGGTGGTCGGCCCCGCTGGGCGGCCCTGGTCGTCGCGGCCTGGATGCGCTTCACCCTGGGCCGGGCCGACGACGGTACGGCGCTGCCGCTGGACGACCCGCTGGCGACGCGGATCCGGGCGGCGCTTGCCGCCGGCAAGGACTCCCCGGCCGGGGTGGTGGACGCGCTGTTCGGGCTGACCGAGGTCTTCCCGGCGGAACTGGCCGCCGACGACGAGGTACGCGAACTCGTCGTCGAGTGGCTCACCGCACTGGACCGGCACGGCGTGGAGAAGACCCTGGCAGGTGTGGCATGACGGAACGGGACCGGAACGGGGCGCCGCCGAGGGTGGCGCTGATCGGCGCGAGCGGGCACGGGAACTGGCACCGCCGGACCATGGCGCCGCTGCACGACGCGGGCCGGCTGGAGCTGGTCGCCCTGGTCGACGTACGGCCGGTGGAGGCCGCACCGGACGCGCCGATCCCGCCCGGTACCCGGGTCTTCACCGACCATCGGGAGATGCTCGGGGCGGTACGCCCGGACGTGGTGGTGATCTGTACGCCGCCACACACGCACCTGCCGATCGCACTGGACGCGCTGGCGGCCGGGGCGGACCTGCTGCTGGAGAAGCCGCCGGTGCTGTCGCTGGCCGAGCACCGTACCCTGGCCGCCGCCCTGGCCCGGACCGGCCGGGTGGCCCAGATCGGCTTCCAGGCGCTCGGCTCGGCGGCGCTGCGCGAACTGACCTCGGCGGTCGCCGACGGCCGGCTCGGCCGGGTCACCGGGATCTCCACAGTGGCGTCCTGGCAACGCACCGACGGCTACTACGCCCGGTCGCCGTGGGCCGGCCGGCGCAGCCTGGACGGGCGTCCGGCGCTGGACGGCGTACTGGTCAATCCGCTGGCGCACGCGGTCATGCAGTGCCTCGCGGTGGCGCAGGCGGCGGTGGCCGCCGGAGTTGCCGCGCCGACGGTCGGCGCTGCCGGGCCGGTCGACGACGGGACCGACGGTGCCGCACCGGACTGGCCGGTCCAGGCCGAACTGGAGCGCTACCGGACCCGGCCCATCGAGGTGGACGACACCGCGTCGCTGCGGGTGACGCTCGGCTGCGGCCTGCCGGTGGTGGCCGCGGTGACGCTCGCCGGTGAGGACTTCATCGCGGGCGAGGTGATCGTGCACGGTACCGCCGGACGGGCGGTGCTGGAGTACCCGACGGACCGGTTGACCCTGCCGGGCGATCCGGGACCACGGGAGGTGTCCGGCCGGGCCGGACTGCTGGAGAACCTGCTGGACCATCGGGACGACCCGGCCGGCGTGCCGCTGATCGTGCCGCTGGCCCGTACCGCGGGCTTCACCGCCCTGGTCCAGGTGATCCAGGCCGCTCCCGAACCGGCGCTGGTCGCCGGGGAGCGGGTGGTGGCGAACGGGGAGCCGCCGGACCGGGTGCTCACCATCCGGGGGATCAACGCGGTGCTGCGGCGGGCGGCGGCCGAGGGCGCGCTGCTGTCGGAGCTGGGCGTGCCCTGGGCGGTGAAACCGCACCGGACGACGGTGGAGGGGGAGATCGGCGGTGAGTGACATGCGGGTTCGGTGCGCGACAACGGAGAACATGCTGCAAATCACGGGGACAACTGCCAGCTAGAAATCGGACCGAATACCCCTCTTCTCGGCAATGGGTGGCCGAGGTAATCGCCATTGCCCCCATTTAATGCAACATATCTGCAAACGCTACTCATTGACACTTTTAAGTGTTCCTATCTACCTTTCATAACAAGAGGATTTCGTACCCGTTACGAGATCCGGCGAACGGTAGACAGACACGGAGAGTGCGATGCGATCGAGCAGGTTGACCGCCACCGTGGTCGGCAGTCTCCTCGTGATGGTTTCCGGCGCCGCCCTGGTGGTGCCCGGTACGGCCAGCGCGACCGGTGGAGACGACGACCGACTGTCCTGGGGAGCCCGTTCGCTGGGCCGGCAGGTGTTGCCGGCCGGTGACGGCTGGGCCGCCGCCGGGCCCGGCACCACCGGCGGATCGACGGCGACGCCGGAACAGGTGCACGTGGTGCGGAGCCGGACCGAGCTGGTCGCGGCCCTGGGCGGCGACAACGCCACCAACCGCGGCAACGCGACGCCGAAGATAATCTACGTTCAGGGCCTGGTGGACGGCTACGAGGACGCCGACGGGCGCCTGACGAGCTGTGCCGACCTGGCCGATCCCGAGTACTCGCTGGACGCCTACCTGGCCGCGTACGACCCGGCGACCTGGGGCCGGGTGGCGCCGTCCGGGCCACTGGAGCAGGCCCGGGTGCGGTCGGTGGCCAACCAGACCCGGCAGACCCAGATCAACGTCGGGCCGAACACCACCATCGTCGGACTGCGCGGGGCGACCCTGCGGGGGCTGACCCTGATGGTGGACACCGCGAACAACGTGATCGTCCGGAACCTGCACTTCGCCGACGCCCGGGACTGCTTTCCGGCCTGGTCGCCCACTGACGGCGACGCCGGCAACTGGAACTCGCAGTTCGACCTGATGTCGGTACGACGCAGCGAGAACGTCTGGGTCGACCACAACACCTTCACCGACGGCGACAACCCGGACAGTGAACTGCCGGTCCACTTCGGTCGGCCGTACATGGTGCACGACGGATCGCTCGACGTCACGCACACCGCGAGCCGGGTGACCGCCTCGTACAACCGGTTCGTCGCCCGGGACAAGGTGATGCTGATCGGCTCGTCGAACACCGTCGGCCCGGACGTCGGCCGGCTGAACGTGACGCTGCACCACAACCTGTTCGAGGGCACGATGCAACGCCTGCCGAGAGTGCGGTTCGGCCAGGTCGACATCTACAACAACCACTACCGGCTCTCCGGTACGGGCTTCGGCTACGCCCTCGGCGTCGGGGTCCAGTCGGCGATCCACGCCGAGAACAACTACTTCGCGCTCGGCTCCGACATCACGGCTGCGGACCTGCTCTACGACTGGGACGGCACCGTGATCACCGTACGCGGCAACTGGGTCCGTACCGGTAGGGCACCGGCGCGCCCGGTCGACCTGCTCGCCGCGTACAACGCCGAACACGACCCCGACCTGTCTCCGGACGCCGGCTGGACGCCGATGCTCCGCGCCGGACCGGTCCTGCCCGCCCCGCTCGTACCCCTGGTGGTCCAGGCCCTCGCCGGCGCCGGCCGCCTACCGGTGTAAGGAAGGGCCCCCTGTTATCGCTTTCTGTAGAAGAAGGGCCCCTTCCTAACACCTCAGATCCCTCCCACCACCACAAGGAGGCTCAACTGTGCACGCCAACCAGCCCCACGCCCGGCCCCGGTGGCGACTGCTCGCCATCGCGGGCGCGGCCGGAATGCTCACCGCCGCCGCCCTGACCGTCGCGGTACCGGCCGCCTTCGCCGACACCCTGTTGACCGACAACTTCGAGGACGGGAACTCCACCGGCTGGTCGACCTCCGGCGGAAGCTGGTCGGTCGCCACCGACGGCAGCCGGGTCTACCGGCAGTCGGGGCAGAGCAGTGACGCCCGTACCCTGACCGGGACGACGTCCTGGAGCGACTACGCGGTGCAGGCCCGGGTCAAGCCGACCGGATTCAACGGCGCCAACCGGCACGTCGGGGTGATCGCCCGGGCGCAGAGCAGCAGCCGCTACTACGCGCTGGTGGTGACCAGCGGCGGCGGGGTGCAACTGGTGAAGCGGGACGGATCGGCGCCGGTCGCGCTGGCCAGCGGCTCCGGCGCGGTGCCGGTGAACAGCTGGGCGACGCTGCGGCTGGAGGCCACCGGCAGCTCGCTGCGCGGGTACGTCAACGGCAGCCTCGCGGTCCAGGCCACCGACTCCGTCCTTCCTGCCGGCCGGGTCGGCCTGGCCGCCTCGTACGCCAGCGCGTCCTTCGACGACATCGAGGTCGCGACCGTCACCGGTACGCCGCCGACCGGTGGACCGACCGGCGGGCCGACGCTGCCGCCGACCGGGCCGCCGCTCGATCCGGGTGCACCGCCGATCGGCTTCGCCTCGGTGAACTCGCTCGGCCAGAACGGCACCACCGGTGGGGCCGGCGGCCCGACCGTGACGGTCAGCAACGCCACCGACTTCCTCACCGCGGTCAGTCAGTCAGGCCCGCTGAACATCCGGGTGAACGGCATGATCGCGCTGCCCGGCCCGATGCACGACGTGATGTCGGACAAGACGATCGTCGGGGTGGGCGCCAGTTCGGGGATCACCGGCGGCGGGCTGAACATCGGCCTGCCGGTCAGCGACGCGACCAGTCCGCCGGCGAACGCCGTACACAACGTGATCGTCCGTAATCTGAACTTCCGGAACACCGTGGACGACGCGATCAACGTGCAGATGTTCTCGCACCACATCTGGATCGACCACAACGACCTGTCGGCCGGCTACGACGGTCTGATCGACATCAAGCGCGGATCGAGCTACGTGACGGTGTCGTGGAACCACACCCACCATCACACCAAGAACATGCTGCTCGGCCACGACGACAGCAACGCGGCGCAGGACACCGGTTACCTGAAGGTGACGTACCACAACAACTGGTTCGACCGGACGCCGCAGCGCAACCCCCGGGTCCGGTTCGGCGACCCGGTGCACGTCTTCAACAACTACTTCGTCTACAACACCGACGTCGGCGTGGCCTGCCAGCTCAACTCGGGCTGTGTGGTCGAGGGAAACTACTTCGAGGACGTCGAGGTGCCCTGGTCGATCAGCTACGCCGGATCCCGGGGCCGGCTGGTCGCCCGCAACAACGTGCTGGCCGGTACGAGTGAGCAGGGCGACTCGGGTGGTTCGGTGACCGAGCCGAGCACCTACTACCCGTACACGGTCGCCGACCCGAACGGCGTGCGGGCGGCGGTCATGGCGGGCAGCGGCACCGGGAAGCTCCCCTTCTAGTCCGGCGGGTGCCGCCGACGCCCCGGCGGCACCCGCCCCCTTCGGTCCTTTCTGGAAAGCGCTATCCCAGGCGGTGCGGCACCGACGCCCGCTCCGCCGCCGACGGCCCACCCCGCGCGGCCGCACCACCCGTGGCCACCGCCCCCTGATCCTCCTGATCCGGGGAGGCCGCGACGCTCAAAGATCGACGGATGTCGATCAAGATGCCCGGCCCGGGCAGTCGTACAACCGAGGAGGAATTCGTGAGTACCACCACCGACACCCGGCGGAGACATCGCCGCGGTCTCCTGCTCGCGACGGGGGCCGCGCTCACGGCGGTCGCCCTCGCGATCGGGATGGGCGCCGCCGCCCACGCGGCGACGCTCTTCACCGACGACTTCGAGGACGGCAACTCGACCGGCTGGACGGCGTCCGGTGGCACCTGGTCGGTCGCCGCCGACGGAAGCCAGGTCTACCGGCAGGCCGGTACCAGCAGTGACGCACGGGCGCTCGCCGGCACGACGAGCTGGAACAACTATTCCGTACAGACAAGGGTCAAGCCGACCGCGTTCAACGGGTCGAACCGGTTCGTCGCGGTACTGGCCCGGGTGCAGAGCACCACCAGCTACTACTACCTGGCACTGCGCAGCAACAACACCGTCGAACTGAAGCGGCTCAGCAGCGGCACCTCGACCACCCTCGACACGGCCAGCGTGACGGTCGGCCTGAACAGCTGGTACACGCTGCGGCTCGACGTCTCGGGCACCTCACTGCGCGGGTACGTCAACGGCTCGCTGCTCACCGAGGGCACCGACAGCCAGTACAGCACCGGCCGGATCGGCGTGGCCACCTTCAACGCCACGGCCAACTTCGACGACGTCCTGGTCAGCGACAGCGTGACGAGCCCGACGACGCCGCCGACGACCGGCCCGACCAACCCGACCCCGACCCCGACCGGCAACCCCGGCCAGAACGTGGCCGACGGCTGGGCCTCGGTGAACGCGCTGGGCCAGAACGGCACCACCGGCGGCGCGGGCGGCTCGACCGTCACGGTCACCTCGGCGTCACAGTTCATCACCGAGGCGGCCTCGGCCGGACCGAGGATCATCCAGGTCAACGGGATGATCGACCTTCCCGGCCCGATGCACGAGGTCAGCTCGGACAAGACGATCGTCGGGCTCGGATCCAACTCCGGCTTCACCGGCGGTGGCCTGAACATCGGTCTGGCGATCGACGACGACATCACCTCGCCACCGTCCAACGCGGTGCACAACGTCATCCTGCGGAACCTCAACTTCCGGAACTGGGACGACGACGCGGTCAACGTGCAGATGTACTCGCACCACATCTGGATCGACCACAACACCTGGACGACCGGCGCGGACGGCGGCGTCGACGTCAAGCGCGGCTCGTCGTACGTGACGATCTCGTACAACCACGCCGACGGCACCGACAAGAACATGCTGCTCGGCCACGACGACGGCAACGCCGCCCAGGACGTCGGGTACCTGAAGGTCAGCTACCACCACAACTTCTTCGACAGCACCAACCAGCGCAACCCGCGGGTCCGCTTCGGCGACCAGGTGCACGTCTACAACAACTATTACCTCAACACCGGCAGCTACGGTGTCGCGTCGACCGAGAACGCGGGCGTCATAGTCGAGGGCAACTACTTCGAGAACGTCGACGACCCGTACCACCTCGGTGAGGGGGACTCCGGCGACGGCCGGCTGGTGGCCCGGAACAACTGCCTGATCAACTCGGGCTCCGGCCAGACCGGTGGCAGCGTGAGTAACCCGTCGTACTCGTACACCATCCAGACGGCCTGCGACATGAAGGCCGTGGTGACCGCGCAGTCCGGCGTCGGCCGGGTCGGGCTGCCCAGCGGGCCGACCCCGCCCCCGACCACCCCGGCGCCGACCACCGACCCGCCGCCGACCCCGACCACCCCGCCGCCGACCACCGGCCCGCCGCAGAACGGACTGGTCGGCTGGGCCGCCCAGGCCGGCGGCACCACCGGCGGTGCGGGCGGTTCCACGGTGACCGTGTCGAGCTGGGCCGACCTCCGGACCCAGGCGCAGGCCTCCGGTGCCCGGACCATCCTGGTCAACGGCATGCTCAGCGGCTCGGGCACCATCGAGGTCACGGCCAACAAGACGATCCGGGGCGTCGGCGCGAACTCCGGCTTCTCCGGTACCACCCTCAACATCGAGGACATGGAACCGGCGAACGTCATCGTCCAGAACCTCAACATCCGTGGCGTACCCGGTGGGGACGCGATCCAGATCGAGAACGCCACCCACATCTGGATCGACCACAACACCCTCTCCAGCACCATCGAGGACGACGTCGACTTCTACGACGGCATGGTCGACATCACCCACGCCGGTGACTACATCACCCTGTCCTGGAACGTCGTCCGCAACCACTGGAAGACCTCGCTGGTCGGCCACTCCGACGGCAACTCCGGCGAGGACGAGGGTCACCTGCGGATCACGTACCACCACAACTGGTTCGACCGGACCTTCGAACGCAGCCCCCGGGTGCGCTTCGGCGAGACGGTCCACGTCTTCAACAACTACTACTCCAACGTCAACAACAACTCCGACTCGTACGCCATCGCCTCGACCATGGACGCCGGCGTACTCGTCGAATCGAACGTCTTCGAGAACGTGCAGCAGGCGTGCTGGTCGGCGAGCGGGTACGCGGACTCCGATCCCGGCCGGCTGGTGGCCCGCAACAACTCGCTCACCAACTCCGGGCCGTGTGAGGTCAACGGGTCCGTGGCCGCGCTCCCGTACAGCTACAGCGCCGAGAACGTCGCCACGGTCAAGGCGTCCGTCACGGCGAATGCGGGCGCGGGCAGGATCTGACTCCGCAACGGCACAGGCACAGCCAGCGTTAACAGGCAATAGCTGAAAGGCACAGGCGTAGGTGGAGGCCGGCGACCGGCATCGGTCGGTCGCCGGCCCCCACGACGTCGGCACAGCGCGAAGCGGCAGCCGCCGCCCCACCACGGCACGTCGCGCGCGACGATGCGCGCAGCGAAACTGGAGGCAGAGATGCGAACCAGAACCCACCGCCGCGGCCTGCTGGCCGCAGCCGGCGCCGGCCTGTTGGCCGTCGCGCTCACCGTCGGGGTGCTGACCAACCCGGCCCAGGCGGCCACCCTGTACTCGGACGACTTCAACGACGGCAACGCCGACGGATGGTCGAAGTCCGGTGGCGACTGGTCGGTGGCCACCGACGGAACGCCGGCGTACAGGCAGGACAACTCGGGCAGCGAACTCGCCCGAGGCTTCGCCGGGGACACCGGCTGGACCAACTACCAGGTGCAGGCCAGGGTCAAGCCGTTGTCGTTCAACGGCGCGAACCGGCTGGTCGCGGTCGCGGCCCGAGCCAACAGCTCGACCCGGATGTACCGGCTGGCGCTGGTCAACGCGAACCGGGCCGAGTTGCAGGCGGTCAACGGCAGCGCGGTCACGGTGATCGGCTCGGCGTCGGTATCGGTGTCGACGGGTAGCTGGTACACCCTGCGCCTGGAGGCGAACGGCAGCACGATCCGGGGCTTCGTCAACGGCACCCAGGTCGGTTCGGGCAGCAACTCGGCGCAGGGGACCGGGCGGATAGCCCTGGTCACGGTCTTCGCGAGTGCGGTCTTCGACGACGTCAGCGTGGACACCGTCGGCTCGAACCCGCCCACCACTCCGCCCGGCTCGACCACCGGCCCGCCCAGCCCGACCGGAACCGGCACGCCGCCGCCGACCACCGGCCCGACGCTCCCGCCGCAGACCGGACTCGTCGGCTGGGCCACCCAGAACGGCGGCACCTCCGGCGGCGGCAGCGCCGGCTCGACGACCGTGACCAGCGCCTCGGCGCTGACCAGCGCGCTCGGCTCCAGCAGCGCGGCGGTGATCCGGGTCTCCGGCACCATCTCCTGCTCCGGCATGCTCCGGGTCCGGTCCAACAAGACCATCCTCGGGGTCGGCTCGAACGCCACCATCTCGGGCTGCGGCTTCACCGTCAACGGCGACCGCAACGTCATCATCCGCAACCTGAACTTCCGGGGCTGGGACGACGACGCGATCAACGTGGAGACCGGGGCCACCAACATCTGGGTGGACCACAACAGCTTCACCGACGGGTACGACGGTGCCGTCGACGTCAAGCGCGGCTCCGACTTCGTGACCATCTCCTGGAACCGGGTGTTCGGCCACGACAAGTCGATGCTGCTCGGGCACAGCGACGACAACGCCAGCCAGGATGTCGGGCACCTGCGGGTCAGCTACCACCACAACTGGTTCGACGGCTCCGGTACCCGGCACCCCCGGGTCCGGTTCGGCAACCCGGTGCACGTCTACAACAACTACTACTACGACAACGAGTACGGCGTCGCCTCCACGATGAACGCCGGGGTCCTGGTCGAGGGGAACTACTTCGAGAACGTCGACGAGCCGACCCTGGTCGGTTACGCCGGTTCCGACCCGGGCGCGATCGTGCAACGCAGCAACCACTTCGTCGGCTCCGGTTCACCGCAGAGCGGCGGCGGCAGCGTCTCGGGTATCCCGTACTCGTACCAGCTCGACAACGCCAGCAGCGTCAAGTCCATCGTGACCGGCGGCGCCGGCACCGGCCGCATCGGCCTCTGAGTGCAAGGAAGGGCCCCTTCTTATCGCTTTTTGTAGAAGAAGGGGCCCTTCCTAACACCGTAGGAACAACGACAGGGCGCCGCCTCCCTCAGAGGGAGGCGGCGCCCTGTCGTTGTCTGCTAGATCCGGTTCCCGGTGACGGCGTGGAACGCGTGGTTCCGGCCGGTACGCGGCTTCACGTAGACGGTGTCACCCATGCTCGGCATGTGCCGGCGGTCGGTACGGACCACGAACCGCTCCGAGGAACCGTCGATCGCGGCGTGGCCGTAGACGTTGGCGTCCGAGCCGAGGTCCTCGACCAGCTCGACGACCAGGGGCAGGCCGCCCTCGCTCTCCGAGACCAGGTCGCAGTCTTCCGGCCGGAAGCCCACGGTCACCTTGCCGTTGCCGTCCTCGGCCTTGGCCGCGGCGATCTGCTCCCGGGTCAGCGGGATGGCCAGGGTGTCGAACATCGCCCCGTTGTCGGTCAGCCCCACCGTCTTGATGTTCATCGCGGGGGAGCCCATGAAGCCGGCGACGAAGACGTTGGCCGGAGCGTCGTACAGCTCACGGGGGGTGTCGACCTGCTGCAGCACGCCGTCCAGCATGACCGCCACCCGGTGGCCCATCGTCATGGCCTCGACCTGGTCGTGGGTCACGTAGACGGTGGTGACGCCGAGCTTGGCCTGCAGGGTCGCGATCTGGGTACGGGTCTGCACCCGGAGCTTGGCGTCCAGGTTGGACAGCGGCTCGTCCATCAGGAAGACCTGCGGCTCGCGGACGATGGCCCGGCCCATGGCGACCCGCTGGCGCTGACCGCCGGAGAGCGCCTTCGGCTTGCGGCTGAGGTAGTCCTCGAGCTGGAGCAGCGCGGCGGCTTCCTTGACCCGCCGGTCGATCTCCGACTTCGAGGTCTTGCGGAGCTTCAGCGCGAACGCCATGTTCTCGTAGACCGACATGTGCGGGTAGAGCGCGTAGTTCTGGAAGACCATCGCGATGTCGCGGGCCTTCGGCGGCAGGTGGGTGACGTCGCGGGTGTCGATGTAGATCGAGCCGTCGTCGACGTCTTCCAGCCCGGCGAGCATCCGCAGGCTGGTTGACTTGCCGCAGCCGGAGGGGCCGACCAGGACGAGGAACTCGCCGTCGCCGATCTCCAGGTCGAGGTGATCGACCGCTGGGCGCTCGGTGCCCGGGTAGACCCGGGTGGCCTTCGAGTACGTGACCGTAGCCATGGTGAAGCGCTTCCTTCCACCGGCAGGAACGTGCCGGACGATCCGAGTGAAAGAACGACCGGTGCGATAGCGCACCGGTCCGTGGAGGGCGCCCGGGCGGCCGCGAGGCAGCACCGGGTTGTCATCCGCGTCACGCCACGGTAAACGTGTTTTTCTCACATGCCAAGGTGGGGACCCGTGGTTGGGATCTATCTGACGAACATTTCGGGCATCCGGGCACGATCCGCCGCCACGGGCTCCAGGGGCTGTGGACTGTCGGGTTTCGGAATCGGTGCCGGCCGTGGTAGCAGGGTCCCGGTGGCTATGCTGACCACGAACAATCGCGCCCCTGTAGCTCAGTTGGCCAGAGCACTCGCCTTGTAAGCGAGATGTCGCCGGTTCGAGCCCGGCCGGGGGCTCCAAATACCCCGCGGAGCTGACCGCGACCCAACCCTGACGGTGGGGCGCTGCCTACTCCGGTTCGGGTGTCTGGCCGTCGGCGACGCAGGCGGCGACCTGTTGCGGGCCCTCGGTCGTCGTCACGGTGAGGACGCGCAGGGTCGTACCGGTCGGGCAGGTCGGGCCGGGTGACCCCGGTTCGCCCGACGGACCCGGCTCGCCCGGCGGACCGGTCCCGCCCGCAGGGCCCTCCGGTCCGGCGGGACCCTCCGGTCCGGACGCCCCGTCCGCCCCGCTGACACCCGGTGCACCATCCGCGCCGGTCGCGCCGGGCGGCCCGGGATCACCGTTCCGGCCGTCCCGACCTTCCAGACCGGGTACGCCAGGTGGCCCGGGTGGACCCTCCGGCCCGGCCGGGCCGCGCAGGTTGGCGGGGTCGACCACACAGTTGCCGCCGAGTTGGCGTACCTGCTGGCAGAGCTGTTCGGCGCCGGAGACGGCGGTGTCCGCGCGGCGTTGCTCGACGGCGGCCTGTTCGCCCAGGCTCGCCCAGCCCCAGCCGGCCCCGGCGGCGATCAGCGCGGTCGCCGCCACCACGACGATGAACCGGCGCCGGATACGTCGGTCCATCCGCTGCCGGAACTGCACGGTCTCATCGTTCATGTCGTACCGTCCGCGCGGTGCCGGGCCAGTTCGCGTTCGATGAGGGCGAGCCGGTCCTCGACGGCGCGCCGGGCGGTCCGGGCCTCGTCGACGGCCTGTTGCAGTCCTTCGGCCCGCTGCTCGGCGGCATCCGTCCGACGTGCCGCGTCGTCCGCGCGCCTCTCGGCGCGGTCGATCGCCTCCTGGTACTCCTTGCGATCGGCGCGGTTGGCGTTGAGCAGGTACGCCACGACAGTGACGAGCAGGCTGCCGACCCCGACCGCGCCGAACCCGCCGGCCGGCAGGAAATTTGCCAGTTCGCCCACACGTCAGCTCGCCGGAGCGCCCAGTTTCGCCGCCAACTCCGCCGCACGGTCACCGAACGCGGTCCTGAGTGCTGCGGCGACGCTGTCCATGTCCCGGGTGCCGAGCCCGGCCAGAACGCCGTCGACGATGGCCCGCTCGTCGGTGGGGTCCCGACCGACGGCGTCGAGCAGGCTGGCCTGGTTGGCCGTCAACTGCTGTACCCGGGCGAGCAGTTGCTGGATGCCGGTGTCGGCCATCACCTTGGTCTTCGTTCGCGTTGCGATCTTGTCAATGGTCGCGTCGTCCACGTCTTCCTCCTCAGGGTCTCCGAGCGCGATCGCCAGGATCCGCTCCATCAGGTGCTTGTTGGCGCAGTGTCGCCGGTCGAGGGTCAGATGCCAGTGCCAGAGATGGCTGGAATCGCTGCTCGCGACCCGGTTGCGTACGTTGTCCCAGCCGTCGACGACCTTGTTTCCGTCGATGTTGCCGTAGAACTCGCGTACGTCTTCGAGTTGGCCGGCGCGCATGGCGGCGTAGATCCGCTTGCACTGGGCGATCATCTGGTTGGTCGAGCCCGGCGTGAAGTCGACCCCGGCGATGTGTCGCTGCTGGACGGCGGTCAGTCCGGACTGCACGGTGTACGTCCGGGACGTCGCGTACCGGGACTTGAGGATCCACTCCTGCGAGCGGTGGGCGCCGCGCACATGGTTGTTGTCGCCCTTGTTGCCGAAGGCTCCGCGTGGGCGCTTGGTACGGCGGCACAGTTCGTCGCCGAGCCAGTCGAGTTCCGGGGTCAGGATCTCGCGGCTCCACCACGATTCAGCCTGTAGCTGGGCATAGGTCGGCATCATTCCCCCTATAGCTGAATAGGTTTATAAATCGGGCGAGCCAGACCCAGCATTGATATTCGTCTGATTAACTGGCATCAGGGGAAAATCGTCGGAAACCCGACAGTCGGCGCGCTGCCCCGAACAGCCGGCGGCCCCGCTCGACACGAGGTCGGGCGGGGCCGTCCGGGGTTGGTGACCGGTCAGGGCCGAAGGTGTCAGACCGGCTCGGGGATGCGGACCAGGAACCTGGAGAGGTTGTCCGAGTAGTCGTCCTCATCCACGACCGCATGCTGCCACGACGCGCTGACCATGGCGGTGGCCTCGTACAGGCCCGGAGCGGCGTCCGCTGCGGCCGAGAAGATCAGGCCGAAGGTGCGGGACTCGCCCTCCATGAACTTGCGGCCCGGCACCGGACAACCGCGCGAGCAGGGGACCTCGGCCGGGTCGGTGTCGATGAGGATGGCCCGGTCCTCCGCCACGTAGGTGTCGAGATCGAGGGAGCCGTGCGCGGCGTCGCCACCGTACGCAACGGTGGCCTCGATCCGTCCGGTGTACCGGCCGTTCGGACCCATGGTAAGGGTCACCTCGTCGGCGACCACGATGGACGACTTCGCCTTGGTGTCCTGCCGGTACGGCCGCGGGTCACGCAGCGATCCATCGGTCGACCGGAACAGCGTCTCGAACGGCTTGAACTTGCTCAGCGGCGCGTTCAGGGCGTAGTCGTCCGAGATGGCGATCCGACCGCCGGCCGCCGTCATCGGGAACGACTTCGTCGCGGTGGGCACCGCGAAGGCGATCGAGAAGGTCAGGCTCCCGCCCGGCGCGATCTGGCTGAGGAAGCAGCCGAACGTCTCCCGGTGTCCCGAGTAGCCGACCTCGGTCTGGCAGAACTGCTCCGGCGAGGTCGGCAGGATCGCCGATCCGGCGACGGGCTCCCGGAACAGCAACCGGAAGTTGCCGGCGTCCGTGCCCTGGTTCCGGACCGTGACCTGAAGGCTGCCCTGGTATCCGCGCTCGGTCGGTTCGAGCACCAGGCGGCCGAAGGAGGCCGACGCGTCGCCCTGCGTGACCTTGACGGTGGCGGGTGCCGGCGCGGCCGACGCGGCCACGGCGGGGGCCATGATGCCGAGGGTCATCGCGATCGTGCCGGTGGCGGCGAGCGCAACCCGTCGGCGAGAAGTCTTGAGCATTTCCATCCTCCCGTTGTCGGCTCCGTTTGGAGCACGTCGGTAACACCTGCGGGATAGGGAAAGGGTTTCAGAGATTCGGTGTCGCCAATCGAACAGATGACCTTGAAACCAAACACCCTTCTCAAACGTTGGCCGGAGCCGGGCCGGGCCGATACCTGTCTCCACACAACGAAACCGCCCCCGCCGGATATCCGGCGGGGGCGGCGCTGTCGAGGTCAGGAGCCGGCGACGGCCTGGATCGTCGTCTGGTTGCCGGAGTTCGGCAGGAGGACCTTGGTGTCGTGCTCGGCGGCGATGTCGGCGCGTACCGTCACCGTCCTGGCCGGACCAGTGTCGGTGGTGAGGAACCCGAAGGCGATGCTGCGGCGTTCACCGGGACCGAGGGGCCGGGTGATGCAGACCATCCGGTCCGGGTAGCCGTAGGCGGTCGGGCAGCCGGACCAGATGGCGTGTTCGGCGGTGTCCTTGCCATTGTCGACGAACGTGATGGCCGGGAACCCGACGGTCGCGTCGGTCGGGTTGACGATCGTCACCGTGCTGGCGGCGCGTCGCACGCCGTCCTCGTTCGCCGCCCCGTACACCAGGTCGGTGGCGGTGAGGGTGAGCCGGCCTACCGTTCTCGCCGGTGGCGCCGTGGTCGGGGTGCCCTTCGTCGTACTCGGGAAGTTGGTGGGCCCGGCGGTCTGGCGGAACCGTCCGTCACTCCACGAATAGCTCCGCCACTGTGTCTGCGCCGGGTTGGCGCCACAGCACTGGTCGGCCACCCGGACCCGGACCGCACCACCTTCGACCCGGAACTCCCGCAGGTCGGCGGCTCCCGGGCCGGTCCGGGTCACCTGACCCAGGACGACGATCCGGCCGGTGGTGTCGCGGTCGAAGGCGACGATCTGCCTCGGCCAGTCGATACTGGACCGGCATTCCAGTCGGGCCAGCGTCTCCACCGTGCCATCGGAGTCCACGTCCCCGTGAGCCAGGTCGAGCAGGGCCGGCACCTCCTCGTTGACCGGGCCGGAGCGGAGCCGGACCGCCGACCCGCCGCACACGCTGGACGCACTCTGTGGCCAGTCCGGCAGGTCGAAGGCGGTGCCGAGGAGTTCCTCCCGGGTGAGCCGGCCGTCCTTCGCCACGGGCGTACCGGTCGGGGTCGACGAGACGGTCGGCGAGACCGAGGAGGTCGGTGCGAGCGACGGCGGCGGAACGACGTTTCCGGTCGGCGGTGCCTCGCGGTCCATCAGCAGGCCGTAGCCGGCCACCGGCAGGGCGAGGGCCGCCACCGCGACCACCGACATCACCACGGCGGTCCGCTGACGGCGCCGCCGCACGGTGTACCGGACCGCGTCGGGACCGACCGGGTGTACGTCGGACAGCAGTCGTTCCCGAAGGGCGCTGAACTCGGCGTCCAGTAGGTCCGGCTGCTCGACGCTGTTGTCCAGGTTCACGCCGCACCTCCTTGCTTCTCGGACAGCTGGGCGGCCAGCGCGGCGCGGGCGCGATGCAGCCAGGACTTGATGGTGCCCTCCGGGACCCCTTCCTGCCGGGCCACCTCCGGCACCGTCAGGTCCGCCAGGTAGTGCAGCACCACCGCCCGACGCTGGTTGGCCGGCAGCCCCGCCAACGCGGCGGTCAGCGCCACCCGGTCGGGACTCGGGCCAGGGGAGTGCTCCTCACGCTGCCGGGCGAGAAAGAGCTGGGCGGTACGCAACCGTCGCCACCGGCTGGTGGCGAGGTTCCAGGCGACCCGGCGGACCCAGGCGAGTGGATCGTCGTACCGGCAGATCCGGGACCAGCGGGCGAACGCGCGGCAGAAGGCTTCCTGGACCAGATCCTGCGCCTGGCCCAGGTCGCCGCTGTAGGCGGCGAGCTGCACGGTCAACGAACGGTAGTGCGCGTGGTAGAACTCGTCGAAACTGAGGCCGGCGTCGACGGCCGGCGCGGACGACACGACGCTGCCGACGGCCGGCGGCTCGTCGACTCTTTCCGCTACCCCCACAGATCCTCCCCGCTGCCGTCGCGGAAGAGACCGCGACCGGGGTTACACGCATCGGGCGGGGCAACGGTTGCGGCAGATTTCGAATATTTTTCCGGGTTCTCGGCCGAGGCGTAACGGGCCCGCCGGCACCGGCCCGCCCGGCAGGTGGTCGGGTTTCGTCGTAGGCCACGACGCGACCGTCCGGACGCATACCATCGATGCCGGTGCCAACGGGCAGAGGAGCGCTGTGACCAGGTACGTCGTCGTGGGTGGCGGGATCCTCGGCCTGGCGGTCGCACACCGCCTCCGGACCGATCGGCCCGGTGCCGAGGTGACGGTACTGGAGAAGGAAGCGGGTTGGGCCGCCCACCAGACCGGACACAACTCCGGGGTGATCCATGCCGGGGTCTACTACCGACCGGGCAGTCTCAAAGCGACTCTCTGCCGGGCCGGCAGCGTCTCGATGGCCCGGTTCTGCGCCGAGCAGGGGCTGCCGTACGAGATCTGCGGAAAGCTGATCGTCGCGGTCGAGGCGGACGAACTGCCCCGACTGCACGCCCTGCACGAACGGGCCGTCGCCAACGGGCTCCCGGTCAGCCTGATCGGTGCGATCGAGGCGGCCGAGTACGAGCCGAACGTCACGGCGGTGGCCGCCCTGCGGGTCGACTCGACCGGGATCGTCGACTTCGGCGCGGTCTGTCGCCGGCTCGCCGAGTTGCTCGCCGAGAGCGGTGCCGAGCTGCGGCTGAACACCAGGGTCACCGGGATCCGGGCCTGGCGCGGCGGCGTACTGGTCAGCACGAGCGCGGGCGAGGTGACCGGCGACGTACTGGTCAACTGCGCCGGGCTGCACGCCGACCGGATCGCCCGACTGGCCGGGGTCGACCCGCCGGCCAGGATCGTGCCGTTCCGGGGCGAGTACTACGAACTGGTCCCCGGCCGGCGGGACCTGGTACGCGGGCTGATCTATCCGGTACCCGACCCGCAGTTCCCGTTCCTCGGCGTACACCTGACCCGGATGATCGACGGGAGCGTGCACGCCGGGCCGAACGCCGTACTCGCCACCGCCCGCGAGGGCTACTCCTGGCGCCGGTTCGACCCGCGCGACGTCTGGGAGCAGGCCAGCTACCCGGGGCTGTGGGCGCTGGCCCGCCGGCACTACCGGTACGGGTTGACCGAGGTGACCCGGTCGCTGTCCCGGAGGCGGTTCGCGGCCAGCCTGGCCCGGCTCGTACCCGAACTGACCGAGGCGGACATCGTGCCCGCCGGTGCCGGGGTACGCGCCCAGGCGATCCGCCCGGACGGCGGGCTGGTGGACGACTTCCTGCTCGTCGAGGCGGATCGGCAGGTGCACGTGCTGAACGCACCGTCCCCGGCCGCGACCAGCTCGTTCGAGATCGCCCGGTACATCGTCGACCGGTTGCCCGCCGACGGCTCGCCGAGATGACGCGGGCATCGGTCACCCTCGTCATCACATTGGGTGATACCGGTCGTCGGTGTTCGGCGGCCAGACTGGCCGGGTGGACGACCGGCCCGTACCCGCCGCGGCACTCCTGCTCGGAGTGGCGCTCGGGCTCTTCGCCGGCATCGGGTACGCGGTCGCCCGGCGGGCCTGGACCGACTACCGGAAGACGAAGGCGAGCCTGCCGGGGATGCGCACCGCGGCCTGGGCGGTGACCCGGATCGCCACCAGCCGGGCCGGCATCGTGCTGCTGCTCTGCCTCGCCGCCGTCGGCTGGGCGGCGGCCGGCGGCGAGCCCTAGCTCGGATTCCGCCTCGGCCTCCGTTGGAGCGGTGGATGATCCTCGGATCGGGCGTGGCGGCTTCCCACCGAGGCGGTAGCTCGGCGCCCGGTCAGTCGTGGTCGGTGCGGTGCCGGGTCAGCAGACCGTACCGGCGGATCGACCGGACCGGTTCGGTGCCGGCGCCCTCCCGGCGCAGGATGTGGTTCGCGGCGAGTACTCCGGTCAGCGCGGCCCGCTCCATCAGGGCGCTGGGCAGCTCGGTCCGGATCCCGTCGCCGGCCAGGTAGAGCCCGTCCGCGTCGGTGAGTACACCGGGACGGTCGGCGTGGTCACCCGGGCGGAAGGCCGGGGCCTGGCGCTCGATCCGGGACCGCGATTCCCGTACCGGCAGGCCGGCCACCTCCGGCCAGAGGCCGACCAGCTCGGCCCGCATCCGTTCGGCCAGCTCCGGGGCGGGCACGCCGGCCGGGCAGGCGTACGCGTGCAGTTCCAGCACCGACCCGCCGGTCCGTTCCGCCCAGCGGCCCGCCTCCGCCTCCAGCCGGTGGTACAGCGTCACCGAGTCCAGCGTGGGCTGTCGGGACACCCCGCTGAACACCGCCCGGTCGGCGGCGACGTCCCCGCCCAGCCAGTACCGGGCGACCGCGTACGGCGGGCCGGTGCCCAGCCCCGCCACCCGCCCGGCGAGTACGGGCGCCGTGGCGGCCAGTTCCGGCGAGCCCGCCAGCAGCCGGGTCAGGGCCGGCGGGTCCACCGCCAACACCAGGTAACGGGCCCGGTGGCGCTGCCCGGAGTCGGTCTCCGCGACCCAGCCGGCATCGTCGGGCCGCAGTGCCGTCACGGGCGTACCGGTGTGGATCCGGGTCCCGAGCCGGTCCAGGTATCCGGCGAGGGGCCGCCAGATCGCCGACTCGTAGTCCCGGTCGGGAGCGTCGAAGGCGAGCCCCTCCGGATTGCCCAGGAAGTAGAAGTGGAAGCTCGCCACCAACTCGGCGGCGGACAGCTCGGCCTCGTGGTTGAAGAACGAGTGTGAGAAGACCTCGAAGAGCATCGCCCGGGCCCGGTCCGGCAGCCGCAGCGCGTCGAGCAGCTCCTCGGCGGTCGTACCGTCGAGTTCGGCGTAACTGCGCACCGGGTGGTACGCCAGCAGCGGCAGCGCGGCCCGGCCGTCCATCCGGTACAGGTCCCGCAGCCGCAGGCTGGGACTCCGGGCGACCAGGGCCAGCAGGCTCCACGGCGGCGCGGCCGGCAACCGGCCGAACTCCTCGGCCGGCCAGCCGGTGTGCAGCACCGGATAGCCGGCCACCGGCCGGAGCAGCCGCAGTGCCGGGTCGATCCGGCGCAGGATCGACCGCCAGTTGTAGTACTGCCGGAAGAACGCGTGGAAGCCGTGGTCGACGGGCTGCGGCGTACCGTCGGCCAGCCGTTCGGGCCGGGTGTCGAGACGGCCGCCGAGCCCGGGACGTCCTTCGAGCACGGTGACCCGTACGCCGCGCTCGGCGAGCACCACCGCCGCCGAGATGCCGGCGATCCCGCCGCCCACCACCAGTGCGTCGACGCCGTCCGGTACCCCGGCCGGGCCACCTGCGCCGGGTTCGGCACGCTCCGGGCGTACGCCGGTCAGCCGGGACAACCAGCCGGAGGGCGCCATCGGGGGTTACCCGTTCCCGGTCGACGGAGGCGGCAGGCATCCGGGTGGGCGGTCGGAGGGCGGCCAGACGTACGGCAGATCCGCCGGCACGTCACCGAAGATCGGACCATAGTGGATCGGATCCTTGCGCAGCAGCGAGGAGCGGTGACTGAGGTGCAGGTCCTCCCGGCCGAGCCAGGGCGGCAGCTCACCGGCCGCCGCCAGTTCGTCCTGGCGGCGTACCCGCTCCAGGCCACAGCCGGCGGTGAGGTCGGCGACCAGGGTGTCGGCGCAGGTGTCCGCCCGCCCGGTCGAGCACCACTGCACGCAGATGTCCAGCCCGTACCGGACGAGCGCCTCCTCGTATCCGGCCCACATCTTCACCGCCGGATGGTGCCGCCAGCCGTACCCGGGACGGATCAGCCCGCGCAGCACCTGGATCGCCTCGACGCGTTGCTTGCCCAGCCGCAACTGGTCCAGGCTCCGGGCGGTCCGTCCGAAGTCCGGGTACGGCAGGAAGGTCTGCATCAGCCTGCGCTTCCCGAAACCGACGCTGTCATGCCCACATTGTCCGGTAATTTCGGAGGCTGCGTCGGGTGATCACACTGACTACCATCCGAGCATGGCGGATCTTTGGCGGACCCGAGCCAGGCGTGCGTTCGAGACCCGGCTGCGGGACGGCCTGCGGACCAACGGCGACAACCGCCCGCACTACGTGATCTGCGGCCAGGACGCGCTCGCCGTCCACCTCGTCGAGGAACTGCTGGGCAACGATCCGCAGGGCAACGGGGTACGGGTCACCGTCATCGTGCCGAACCAGCGCCGGCAGGACGGGCCGGACATCCGGTCGATCCGGGGAGTCCGGTCGATCCAGGCGGACCGGCTCGACGAGGAGACGTTCCGGGCGGCCGGGCTGGTCGGGGCGAGCGGTCTGGCGCTGCTGCACCAGGACGACGTCGGCAACATCCACGCCGCGCTCTGTGCCCAGGAGGTCGAACCGGACCTCCGGGTGGTGCTGCGGATGTTCAACATGAACCTCGGCAACGGGATCCGGCAACTCTTTCCGAACAGCGCGGTCCTCTCCGACGCGTCGATGGCGGCACCCGCGTTCGTCGCGGCGGCGCTCGGCGAGGTCGCGCCGACGTACTTCCGGCACGGTGGGCGGACCCTGCACGTCGCCCCGCGTACCGATGTCCGGCCGGAGCACGTGATCTGCGGGCTGGCCGACACCCAAGATCCACACCATCCGCTGGTGCTGCCCGCCGACGAGTCCAGCGCCGACCTGGTGCTCGCCGAGGCGACCGGGCAGGTCGGCCCGGAACTGGCCACCCGGCGATGGCTGCTGCGGTCCCGTCGGGGGCCCCGTCGACGGATCTCCGTGCTGTTCCGGGCGATGCGGTCGTTCGCCACCCGCAAGATCGGGATGGCCACCATCTCGGTGCTCGGGGTGGTCGTCGTACTCGGCTTCCTGCTCTCCTTCGCCGAGGAGACCAGCATCGGGAACGCGCTCTACCTGACCATGGTGACCACCATTGTCGGCGCCGACCCGGACATCGAGAAGGGTGCGGCGGCGCAGGTACTCCAGGTGGTGCTCAACCTGGCCGGCCTCGCGCTGATCCCGCTGATCACCGCAGCGGTGGTGGACGGGATCGTCAAGGCCCGGCTGGCGCTCGACGCCGGTGCGCTGCCGAGCGAGCGCAACGGGCACGTGGTGGTGGTGGGTCTGGGCAACGTCGGTACCCGGGTGATGTGGCAGCTCAACGACCTCGGGGTCGAGGTGGTCGCGATCGACAAGGATCCGGAGGCCCGGGGCGCCGCCGTCGCCCGCCGGCTCAACGTTCCGTTGATCATCGGGGACGTCGCCCGCGAGGAGACGCTCGACGCCGCCTCGGTCGGTACCTGCCAGTCCCTGGTGGTGGTCTCCACCGACGACGTCAGCAACCTTCAGGCGGCCCTGCACGGCCGGGCGCTCCGCGCCGACCTGCGGGTGGTGCTGCGGCTGTTCGACGGGGACTTCGCCCAGCGGATCCAGAAGACGTTCAAGATCGGCATTTCCCGCAGTGTCTCGTACCTGGCCGCTCCCTCCTTCTCGGCGGCCCTGCTGAACCGGGCGGTGATCGCGACCATCCCGATCGCCCGGCACGCGCTGCTGGTGGCGGAGGTACCGATCATGACCGGGGCGAACCTCGCCGGTCAGCAACTGCGGGTGGTGAGCCAGGCGGAGTGGGTACGGGTCATCGCGGTGACCCGGGCCGGTCAGCCCCGTACCGAATGGGCACTTCCGCCGGAGCAGCGGCTCCGGCCCGGGGACCGGCTGACCGTGGTGGTCCGCCGGGCCGGACTGAACCGCCTGCTCCGCGAGGCGAGTACGCCGCCACCACATCCGCCGCACGGAACCGACGGGCCGGACCAGGCGGTCCGGACGGGCGTACCCCGGCAGTCGGGCCGCCCCGGTCAGCGGGACCGAGCCGGCGACCAGCCGGCCCAGCCGGTACGCGGCACCACCCGGAGTACCGTCGCCCGCCCCCTCCGCCGTACCCCACCGACCCTGTGAGGAAGGGCCCCTTCTTATCGCTTTTTGTAGAAGAAGGGGCCCTTCCTAACATCTGTCAGTTCAGGGCCGCGCCGAGTACGGCCTGCTCGTCCGGGCGGTGCACCAGCTCGTCGGCGAGGAACGACTGTACGGCCGGAGCCAGCCCGACGTCCCGACCGGCCCGTTCGGACAGTCGCCAGCGGTGCTCGATGACCTGCACGAACAGCTCGGCCGGTTCGAGTTTTCCGCGCAGGTGCGGCGGTACGGCCCGGACCACCGGCTCGAAGACCTCGGTCAGCCAGCGGTGCGCGGCCTGCTGCTCGTCGGTCAGGTCGCTCTCCGCCCGGTAGGTGTCCAGGTCGTTGAGCAGTCGCCGGGCCTGGTTCTCCTCGGCGTCCAGTCCGGTCAGCCGGAGCAGCCGGCGGGTGTGGTACCCGGCATCCACCACCTTGGGGCGGACCAGGTAGCGGCCACCGTCCACCAACGACATCGCCACCTCGGCGACGTCGAAGCCGAGGTCGTTGAGGCGACGGATCCGGCCCTCGATGTCGTGCCGGGCCTCCCGCTCAATCTGCTGCTCGTAGGTGATCTCGTGCCACAGTCGTTCGTAGCGCCGGACCACCTCCTCGCAGACCAGCTCGGGATCGATCGAGTCGTGCAACAGCCCGGCGGCCTGGAGGTCCAGCGCCTCGCCGAAGATGTTGACCCGAGCGATCTCCAGGTCCTCGTCCCGCTGCCCGTTGGAGAGTTGGCGATGCAGGGCGCCGGTCTCGGCGTCGACCAGGTACGCGGCGAACGCACCGGCGTCCCGCCGGAACAGGGTGTTGGACAGCGAGCAGTCGCCCCAGAAGAAGCCGGTCAGGTGCATCCGGACGATCAGTGCGGCCAGCGCGTCGAGGAGCCGGTTCATCGTCTCGGGGCGCAGCGTGTGCGAGAAGAGCGCCCGGTAGGGGAGCGAGAACTGGAGGTGCCGGGTGACCAGCACCGGGTCCAGCGGCTCACCGTCCTCGGTCTGCCGGTCCGCCACGATGGCGATCGCCTCCACGGAGGGGAAGTCGATCCGCTCCAGGGCGCGGAGCAGGTCGTACTCCCGCTCGGCCACCCGCTCGCCGGTCTCCTTGACCGCGTACACGGTGCCGGCCAGGCGGACGAAACGCACGATATGCCGCGAGATGCCCTGCGGTAGTGCGACGAGTTGATCGGCGGGCCACTGCTCCAGCGGAGTCGACCAGGGAAGGTCGAGCAGCGCCGGGTCGACGAGGGCCGAGGTGATCCGCACGGAGACAAGCATGCCGGTCCGGGCCGCCGACCGCCGCCTCACGTGTGCGGACACACACCGCCCCGGACCGCCCGGTAGCGTGGGCGGATGCGGCAAACCACGACGGTACGACGCTTCCCGCGACTGCGTCCGGTCCATCCGACCGGCTGGTGGCTGGACGGCGTACTCGTCGCGGCGGTGGTCGGGTTGACGGTCGCGCTCGCCGCCGGCCAACTCCTCGGGTTCGACCTGGCGGTCCGGGACTGGGTCGACGCGCACCGGCCGGATCCGGCGTACTGGGTGGCGCGGGTGTTCAACTCGCTCGGCCAGGGCGGCTGGTTCCTGATGCCGATCGCCTTCGGGCTGGGCGCACTGGTCAGCCTGCGTACCCGATCGGTCCGGCCGCTGCTGGTGCCGGTCGGCGGGTTCGTGCTGACCTCGTTCACCATCGGGCCGATGAAGCTGCTGCTCGACCGGGGCTACCCGCACAACTGGGAGCTGCCACACCCGGAGGAGCTGTTCAGCGATCCGGTGAACGGCACGGCGTACCCGTCCGGGCACGTGGCCAACGCCATCGTCTGGTACGGGGTGATCGCGCTGCTGCTCGCCGCGCTGCTGCGTACGCTCGGCAGGCCGGACGCGCCGGTCGGGGTGTACCGGGCGATCCGGGTCGTACCGCCGGCCATCGTCTTCTGCACCACCACCTACCTCGGCTGGCACTGGATCACCGACTCGGTCGCCGGCCTGCTGCTCGGGCTCTTCCTCGACCGGCTGCTCGCCCGGGTGCCGTGGGACGACGTACCGCTGCCGGCCCTGCCCGGCGGGGTGCAGCGACACGGGGTGTTCACCAGCGACGCCTAGGCTCGGCCGGATGCAGACGTTGGAGCGCCGGCTCGGCGTGACCGACGCCGTTGTGATCGGTCTCGGGTCGATGCTCGGCGCCGGGATCTTCGTGGTCTTCGCCCCGGCGACCGCCGCCGCCGGCAGTGGATCCGGCCTGCTGATCGCGCTCGCCGTCGCCGGCCTGGTCGCCTTCTGCAACGCCACCAGCTCGGCGCGGCTCGCCGCCCGGTACCCGGAGTCCGGCGGCACCTACGTCTACGGGCGGGAACGGCTGGGCCCGTTCGCCGGGTTCCTCGCCGGCTGGGGCTTCGTGGTCGGCAAGACGGCGAGCTGCGCGGCGATGGCGTTGACCATCGGGGCGTACCTGTGGCCGGGGCAGGCCCGGCCGGTCGCGGTGACCGCCGTACTCGCGCTGACCGCCGTCAACCTGCGTGGCGTACAGAAGACGGCCCGGGTGACCCGGTGGCTGGTGGCGGCGACGCTGGCCGTACTCGCCCTGGTGGCGCTGGCCGGGCTGTTCGGCGGGGCGTTCCGGCCGGCCAGGATCGGCAACTCCGTCGGTGCTGACGGTGGCGGTGTTCATCCCGGTGATGTCGACGGGATCGTCCCGGTCGGTGTCCTCACCGCCGCTGGACTGCTCTTCTTCGCCTTCGCCGGGTACGCCCGGATCGCCACCCTCGGCGAGGAGGTACGCGAACCGGAGCGGACCATCCCCCGGGCGGTGCCGATCGCGCTCGGACTGGTGCTGCTGAGCTACCTCGGCCTCGCCGTGGTCGCGCTGTCGGTGCTCGGCCCGGCCCGGCTGGCGTCCTCGACGGCACCGCTGGCCGAGGTGGTGGACGCCGCCGGGCTGCCCGGCCTGGACTGGCTGGTCCGGGCCGGGGCCACGGTCGCGGTCACCGGCGTACTGCTGGCCCTGGTCGCCGGGGTGGGCCGGACCGGGCTGGCGATGGCCCGGCGACGGGACCTGCCCGGTGGGCTGGCGGCGGTGCATCCGACGTACCGGGTGCCGCACCGGGCCGAGCTGGCGGTCGCCGCCGTGGTGATCCTGGTGGTCGCGCTCGGCGACGTACGGGACGCGATCGGCTTCTCCAGCTGCACCGTGCTGGTCTACTACGCGATCACCAACGCGTCGGCGTTGACGCTGCCCCGGGAGTCGGGGCGACGGCTGCCGGGGCGGACGCTGGCCGTCCTCGGCCTGGTCGGCTGCCTACTGCTCGCCGTCGCCCTGCCGATCGGCAGCGTGTTGGCCGGATTCGCCGCGCTCGCCATCGGCGCCCTCGGGTACGCCGCCCGCCGGTTCGTCCGGCACTCGGGGGGCGCCGACGGGTCGCGGTGACGCCGTCGCCCGAGCGGCAGGACATACCCTGGTACGACGTCGACGGTACGACCCCGGGTTGATGTGGAGATCCGGACCTCTTTTCTACAGTCGAGCGTATGAAAAGGGCTCTTGGCGCGGTCGGAATCGTGGTCGGCTTCTATCTGATCGTTCGTGCTCTGGTCGAGCCATTCGTGATCGATATGACCGATCCCGCCACCTACCGGCAGGACTGGGGCGGGCCGAGCCTGGCCGGTGTCCTACTGGTCCACTGCGGTCCGGGCGTCGTCTCCGCAGTGCTGATCGGGCGTGCGGTGCGAACGTGGCGGCGACGCCGGGCGGCACCAGCCGGGCCGGGAAGCTGAGCACAGGCTCAGTCGATGTGGTCATCCGGCGAGGTCTGTAGCAGCCATGCCAGCGGCATCCTCGCCCGCTCCTCGTATCCACCCTGTCCGGTGCGGCGATGCAGGGTGACCGTCTGCGGGCCGTCCCGCTCGACCACCCAGTACTGGGGGACACCCGCTGACGCGTACTCGAGGACCTTTGTCACCGAGTCCATGGCCTCCGAGCCCGGCGAGACGATCTCTATCACGAGCGCGGTATCGGTCACCGTCAACCAAACGGCACGCGGTGGCGGTTTCCGCCAGACGCTCATGTCGGGAATCCGCCCGCCGTCTCCGGACGGGCCGGGGATGCGGAGACCGGCCACCTGTAGCACCTGTTCGGCGGGCCACCCCGCCATGATGAACCAGGCAAAGAGGCGACTGGCGATCATCGCGTGCTCGGAGTCGGGCGGCGGCATGACCGACAGGACCCCCTCGGGGCTGGTCTCGTAGCGGTGACCGTTCGCGTCGGCGGCGTTCATGGCAGCAACGTCGTCGAGCGTCACGACGGCGGGCATGTGCATGCCGACGGCCTCAGCGCTCATGTGCCCATCGTAAGTGACGGCGGGGCTTGAGCTGCTCATCCGACCACCGACGGGTGCGCCGCCACGGCGGCTTCCTGGCGTCGTGCCGGAGCGACCGTTCCCCTGCTCGCGGGCTACCCAAGACGTCGCCATTCCTGGCCGGGGTCGACTCGCTCTCGCGGGGTGGCCGAGGAGTAGGAGCCTCTTGTGAAGGCCTGGCGTTCCTACTCGGCCGCGCTCCGGTCACGGACGTACACGCCACGTCCCTGGTGTCCCTCGACCAGGCCCTCGGCGCGCAGCGTCAGCATGACGGACCGGATGACCTGGGTGGATACGCCGTACTGCGTGCACAACTCGGATGTTGACGGCAGTTTGTCGCCCGGCTTCAGCTCGCCGGACTTGATCCGGTCCCGGATCTCGCTGGCGATCCGCTACCCCGAAAAGGTGTACGCCTACCTGCGCCGGCTCGCCGACGAACTCGATCACCTGGTACGGGCCGAGAGCACCGCCCGCGCCGAGGCCGAGCTCGCCAGCCAGGAGCTACGGCAGTGGCGTATCCGGCACCACCGCTGCTGGTTCGTCGAACCAGGCCGGCGTACGCCCAACCGCGGCCCCTGGTGATCGGGCGCTGTTACTGGGTCGTGGTGATTCCGCCTCCGCACGGTGCCCCGGGCTCGATCGCCGCAGTCTCCCGGTAAGTCCGGATGAACTCGTCGATCCGCTCGTCGTCGGCATCCTCGACCGCGAGCTGGTAACCCCAGGCCTGGAGCGAGATCGGCGTGTTCTGCGCCGGGTGCGGGCTGAGCATCATGTGCGACTGCCCGCGTACCCGCTCGGCGAGGCGCTCCACGCCGGCGGCCGTCAGCCCCGGGGAGTACGTGATCCACACCGCGCCGTGTTCGAGGCTGTGTACGGCGTTCTCGTCCACGATGGGCGCGGTGTAGACATCGCCGTTGCAGTTCTGCCACTGCTGGAAGTGTGGTCCGCCGGCCGGCGGGATCATCGGGTACGAGACCGGCTCCTGGACGTGGTCCGGAGTGAGCGCGCCCGGGTTCGACTCGCGGTAGTTGACCACATCGGACAGATCGGCACCTGCGCCGTTGCTCGACCGGTACCAGACGAGGCCGCCGATCCCGCAGACCAGGAGCAGGAGCAGCGCTGCGGCACCGGCCACGATCCCGATGATCAGCCCGGTACGTCGGGCCGGTACCGATGGCGTGCCAGGGACTCCGGGGGCTCCCGGCGCTCCCGGGTACGGGTAACCCGGCTGACCGTAGCCCGGACTCGGGGCGGGCGGCTGGCCGTACCCCTGCTGGGGCTGGCCGTACCCGGGCTGGGGCTGGCCGTACCCCTGCTGGGGCTGGCCGTACCCGGGCTGGGGCTGGCCGTACCCGGGCTGGGGCTGGCCGTACCCGGGCTGGGGCTGGCCGTACCCGGGTTGCGGTGCTGGCCCGTACCCGGGTTGCGGTTGGCCGTACCCGGGCTGCGGTTGGCCGTAGTCCTGTTGGGGCGGTGCGTAGCCGGGGTGCGGTTGGCCGTACCCGGGGGTGGGCTGGGGTGGAGGCACGTAGCCCGGCTGGGGCGGTAGCGGGCCGGGTGGCGGCGACACCGGCGTCCCGGACTCCTGCGCCGGTGCCGGTGCCGGTGCCGGCGGCGGCGGCGGTTCCGATGGCGGGGCGGGTTGCTGCGGGTTCGGCGGTTCGGGATTGCCCATGTCTGCCTACGCCTCCGGGCCAGGGATCGGGGAGCCTGATCCTATCGAGGCCGGGTGTCGGAGCCGGGGGACGACCACCGCTTTTCCGTCCACCCCGCTGGCGCCCGGCAGACGCCGGGCCTCAGCCGCTGGTAGACCCGATCGTGGCCGATCCGGGCCTGGTTGGACTCCGTCCTCGCGGCCTGACCGGCCCATCCCCCGGCGATCGGGATCCCGCCCCCGACCAGCGGTGCGGCGTCCCCTGGGCAGAGCTGCCCAGGGGACGCCGCAGCATCACAGCGGATCGCCGGTCAGGGCAGGTCGGGCCGGGGGACGTACGTCCAGTTGGCGCCGTCCGGGGAGAGCCAGGCGCTGACCTCGTTGTTGTTGGTCGGGATCGCGTAGCCGCCGCCCGGTAGCGCATAACCCCGGTTGCCGAGCGACGGGCCGACCTTTGTGAAGGTCTGCGCCTGATCGGTGCTCCGGAACGTGGCGGTCGGGCTTTCGATGATCAGCGCCCCGTCGGCGGTCGGCAGCACCGAGAGAGCCGGCCCGTCGAGATCCAGCAACGCCCCGGCCCGCCAGGTCGCCGCACCGTCCGTGCTGACGTGCACCCGTACGCTGTCGCCGCGCTTCTCGGTCGCGTAGACGGTTTCGCCGTCTGCGGTCGCCAACCGAACGTCGTCGAGCCCGCCGGCGCCACCCTCTTCCCCGGCGATCGTCTCGGGAAGCCGGTGCGTGTCCCAGGTCCGCCCGCCGTCCCGGCTGACCATCACGACGAGCCAGCTGTCGAGATCGAAGCTCGTCGGCAGCGGGCTCGGCATGGGGGCGAACTCGACGGCGAGTCTCCAGATGCCGGCGCTGATCGGCACCGTTATTGGCGAGAGGGCCTTCTTTCCCTCAACCAGGCCCGAGGCTTCGCTTCCGGTGCGCACCATGTCGCCGGTCGCCGGGTCGAAGGCTGCCAGAGAATTGTTCTCCGGAAGGAGCGACCAGTCGACAGGCAGCGCGTCGACCTCCCGTACCGTCGGCTGGCGCCAATTGACGCCGCCGTCCGTGCTGGTCCAGTAGGTTGCGGGCGAGTCGGGGTTGCGTCCCAGGCTGTTCCGCGCCACCAGGGTCTTGCCGTGCGCCGCGGCCATCGAGGTGCCCCCCGGCGCGGTAACCAGGCCGGCGGGCATCTTCAGCTTGCGCCAGGTACGTCCACGGTCTGCACTGGTCGCGATCATCCGGGTGCAGTCGGAGCCCTTGCAGTTCTGGTACTCCAGGTAGAGATGGTCGAGGTCACCGGCGATCATCGCGGTCCAGAGCCCGGTGAACGGTGAGTTCCGCTCCGTCGGGTCGTAGTTGCCGGGAGCGACCTCGGCGTAGTTCGGTTGCGGGGCCGGTAGCCGCGAGCCGGGTGCCGGCGGTTGGGTCACCCACGGACCGGCGCCGGCGCTCGGCGTCGGGTTTACCGGTCCAGGTCCACCGCTGCCGGTCAGGGCGATGGTGGTGCCTCCACCGGCGGCGAGTCCGACCGTGACGATGGCGGCCCCGGCCGCGCGGGCGACGCCGCGACGACGGCCGGCTCGCCGCACCACGTCGGCGAAGTGTGGCTTGAAGGCCTGCCGTACGTCGGCGGTGAAGCCCTCGAAGTGGAAGACGCCGGGGTCGACGTCCGCGCGCTCGCGGTCAGGCATGGGTCTTTTCCCTCTCCGTGTCCGTAAGGTGCTCGGCGAGCGCTCGGCGCCCACGGACGAGCCGGGTCTTGACGCTCTCCACGCTGCAACCGAGGACGTTGGCGACCTCGATGACCGGGAGATCTCCGATGTGATGCAGCACGACGGTCTCCCGGATGGCGCGCGGCAGCCGTTGCAGGGCGGCGACGAGCGCGACGTGGTCGGTGGAGATCGCCGGGACCGTGTCGGCCGGCCGGAGCCGGCCCGAGCGGACGACCCGGTCGAACAGCATCCGGCGGCGGTGCCGGGACCGGGCGACGTTCATGGCCACCCGACGCAGCCAGGCCTCCGGATTGGCCACCCCACGCAGTCGGCTCGGCCCGGCCAGCGCCTTGGCGAACGCCTCCTGGACGGCGTCCTGCGCCTCGGCGAAGTCGCCGGTTATCCCATACAGCTGGGCGACCAGTCGACTGGCCGAGGCGGCGTAGATCTCGCGCAGATCCAGTTCCCGGTTCAATGGCACTCCCTGCCTGCGGTCGGTGTCACCAGGTACGACTCCCCGGGGAGCCGTCAGGTGACATCGGCGCCGGCGGACCCGGCGCCACCGTCCGCGACGAGGGCGGCGCTATTCGACCCAGGTACCGGCGCGCATCACCCGGGTCACGTTCAGGTCGTCGTCGAGTACCACCAGGTCGGCCCGCCAGCCGGGCATCAGGGCGCCGACCCGGTCGCCGAGCCCGATCGCCCGAGCCGGCGTGGTGGCGGCCATCCGGCAGGCGTCCACCATCGGAATGCCCGCCGTCACCGCCTGACGCAGCGCGGCATCCATCGTGAGGGTGCTGCCGGCGATCGCCCCCGGTGAGGAGTCCGACGTGGCCAGTCGGACGGTACCGTCGGCGACCACCACCGGCTGTCCACCCAACTCGTACTCGCCGTCCGGCATCCCGGCCGCGGCCATCGCGTCGGTGATCAGCGCGGCCCGGTCGGCACCGGCCACCCCGGCCGCGAAGGCGAGTGTTCCCTGGTGCAGGTGCACCCCGTCGGCGACCAGTTCACAGACCACATTGGGCGAACCGAGCAGTGCGAACACCGGACCCGGCTCCCGGTGGTGCGGGCCGCGCATGCCGTTGAACAGGTGGGTGGCCACGGTCGCGCCGGCAATCACCCCGGCGGTGGTCTCCTCGTACGTGGCGTCGGTGTGGCCGAGCGCCGCCACCACCCGCCGGGAGACGAGGAGTTCGATCGCGGCCAGCGCGCCCGGCAGTTCCGGGGCGAGGGTCACCATCCGGACGGTCCCGTCGCCGAGCGCGAGCAGTTCGGACAGCTCGTCGAGGGACGGGGCACGGAGGAACTCCGGGTTCTGCGCACCGCAGCGCACCGCCGACAGGTACGGCCCCTCGTAGTGGACGCCGGCCAGCACGCCCTCCTTGACCAGCGGGGCGTACGCCGCCGTAGCGTCCCGGATCAGCTCGTACGGCGAACTGACCAGGCTGGCCAACAGGCTGGTGGTGCCGTGGGCGAGATGGAACGCCGCGGCGCCCCGGGCCGAGTCGGCGTCGCCGGTGGTGAAGGTGTGCCCGCCGCCGCCGTGGGTGTGCATGTCCACGAAACCGGGGACGATCCAGTGGCCGTCCCGGATCGACGGGTACTCGGCGACGGCGGAGATCCGTTCGCCGTCGAGTTCCACGCAACCCTGCCGGACGATCCCGGTCGGAGTCACCACCTTGCCAACAACCCGCACGGTCACAGTGTCTCCAGGGTGTCGAGGGCGAGCAGGGCGGCGCCGAGGCAGCCGGCCTCGTCGCCGAGCGCCGCGCGCACCAGTCTGGGTTCGGTCTGGAAGGTCAGGCGCTGCCGTAGGGCGACCCCGAGCGGGTCGAGCAGGTCGGCGCCGGCCTCGGCCAGCCCGCCGCCGAGCACGATGACCTCGGTGTCGTACAGCGCCTGGGCGATGACGAGCCCGTCGGCCAGGGCCTCGATCGTCTCCCGCCACACCCGGCCGGCGGTTACCTCGCCGCCGGTCGCCCGGGTCACCACGTCGGCGGCGGTCGCGGAGATTCCGGCCAGTGCGGTGTAGCGCCGTCCGACGGCGGCTGCCGAGGCCACCGCCTCCAGGCAGCCGACCCGGCCGCAGCCGCAGCGGGGCCCCTCCGGGCGTACGACGATGTGGCCCAGTTCGCCGGCGGCGCCGTGTGCGCCCGCGAAGGCCGACCCGTCGATCACCTGCGCGGCGGCGATTCCGGTACCGATCGCGACGAAGAGCACGTGTCGGGTGCCCCGGCCGGCACCGAGCCGGGCCTCCGCGACCCCGCCGGCCCGTACGTCGTGGCCGAGCGCCGCCGGCAGGCCGAGCCGCGTCTGGACCAGTTCCCGCAGGGGTACGTCCCGGAAGCCCAGGTTCGCCGACCAGACCGCGCTGCCGGTGGTCTCGTCGACCACTCCGGGAACGGCCAGGCCGACCGCGACCGGGGTCAGTCCGCCGGCTCGGGCCTTTCCGACGAGTCCTTCGGCGACGTCGAGGATGGACTCGACCACGGCCGCCGGGCCGCGCTCGGCCCGGGTGTGGTGCCGCTCGGCGAGTTCGGTCGTACCGTCCGGCCGGATCAGGGCGCACTTCATCCCGGTTCCGCCGACGTCGAGCGCGACGACCACCTCGCCGGTCCGCTCACCGCCCCCGGTGACCGGACCGGCGCCGTCGGTGTCCGGTGGGACGGCCTTGGTCACGCCAGCACCACGGACCGGCTCAGGTGCCGGGGCGCGTCCGGGTCCAGCCCGCGTCCGATGGCGAGGGCCACCGCGAAGCGCTGGGCGAGGATCAGGTCGGCCATCGGGTCCAGCGGCGGCCGGCCGGTGGCCCAGCCGCCGATCACCGCGTGTACGCCGTTGGTCCGGCTGTGCACGAACGCCGCCCCGGTCGCCGAGATGTCCTCGGCCAGCCCGTCCGGGATCTCGCCGAACGCCCAGACCACCCGGCCCGGCGCGGCGATCGAGATCGGCCCGTGCCGGTAGTCCATCGCCGGGTACGCCTCGGCCCAGGCGGTGGCCGCCTCGCGGCACTTGAGGGCGGCCTCGTAGGCGATGCCGACGGTCCAGCCCCGGCCGAGGAAGGTGATCTGCTCGACCCGGGCCGGGTCGAACGGCAGCGGGGCGCGCACCGCCACCTCCGCGTCGGCGGCCAGGGCGGTGATGTCGGTGCCGAGGTGGGCCCGGAGCAGCGCGAGGGCGCTGGTCGCGAAGCGGGTCTGCACCACGGACCGTTCGTCGGCGAACGGCATCGCCACGGTGTCCCCGGCGACGGCCACGGCGGGGGAGTCGGGGTCGCCGACGATCACGGTGGTCGGCCGCCGTCCGGCCAGCGCACCGAGTACGTCGAGGACCTCGGTGGTGGTGCCGGACCGGGTGATCGCCACCACCCGGTCGTACCGGCGGTCGAGCGGGAACTCGGAGGCCTGGAAGGCGTCGGTCTCGCCCTGGCCGGCGCGTTCGCGCAGCGTGGCGTACGCCATTGCCATGAACCAGGAGGTACCGCAGCCGATCACCGCGACCCGCTCACCGGGACGGGGTAGCACAGCGGTGGACTCGGCGGCCAGTGCGGCGGCCTGTCGCCAGCATTCGGGCTGACTGCTGATCTCCGCGTCGACGTGCCCCATCGCAGCTCCTCGCGGGCGAAATGTCCCGCACCGACAGGGCACCGCTGGGCGCGGTACGGCCTGCGCAATACGGCTCAATTTGACGGTCTTTCGCGCGCCATTCTGCGCGAAAAACGGTGCTTGTGGCAACCGCGCGCAGCTTCGAGCAGAGTGGAGTTTTGCGGCCGGGCGTTTCGCGCACTATTGTGCACGCAATTCGTCACCGTACGCACCTGGAGGGTTCGCGGTGGACCGGTACGCGAGATGGAACGCCCTGCTCGAACTGCTGACCGACTCGGGCCGGGTCAGCGTGGAGGACGCGGCGGCCCGCCTGGACGTCTCGCAGGCCACCATCCGGCGTGACTTCGACCAGCTCGCCCAACAGCAGATGATCACGCGTACCCGGGGCGGGGCGGTGGCCAACGGCGTCTCGTACGACCTGCCGCTGCGTTACAAGACGGCCAAGCACTCGGCCGAGAAGCAGCGGATCGGCACCGCCGCCGCCGCGCTGGTCTCCCCGGGCACGGTGGTCGGGCTCAACGGCGGCACCACGACCACCGAGGTGGCCCGGGCGCTCGCCGTCCGGCCGGACCTGAACAGCAGCGCCGACGGTGCCCAGCTGACCGTGGTGACGAACGCGCTGAACATCGCCAACGAGTTGCTGGTCCGGTCCCGGATGAAGATCGTGGTGGCCGGCGGGGTGGTCCGGCCGCAGTCGTTCGAGCTGGTCGGCCCGCTGGGCGGGGCCCTGCTCCGCGAGGTCACCCTGGACGTGGCGCTGCTCGGGGTGGACGCCATCGACGTACAGCTCGGTGCGGCGGCGCACCACGAGGGCGAGGCGTCGATGAACAACCTGATGGTCGCCCGCGCGAAGCGGGTCGTCATCATCGCCGACTCGTCCAAGCTCGGCGGGCACGCCTTCGCCCGGATCTGCCCGATCGAGCGGATCGAAACCCTGGTCACCGACTCCGGCGCCGACCCGGCGATCGTGCAGTCGTTCCGGGACGCGGGCCTCACCGTCGTCTGCGCCTGAGGTGTTAGGAAGGGCCCCTTCCTATCGCTTTCTGTAGAAGAAGGGCCCCTTCCTAACACCTCAGACCTCTTTCGACGCGCCGGTAGCGCGTATAACGCGGTAGCACGCAAAGCGGTGGTACGGTGTCGGCGATATCGGACATTAGGAGAGAGGCCGATATGGCTGCCGTACTTGAGATCGAGGGTCTGCAGAAGACCTACCGGAGCAGACGTCGGGGGACCCGGCGTGCGCTGGACGGCTTCGACATGCGGGTCGAGGCGGGCCAGGTGCACGGCTTCCTCGGCCCGAACGGGTCGGGCAAGACCACCACGCTGCGTACCCTGCTCGGGCTGATCCGCCCGAACGGCGGCCGGATGGCGATCCTCGGTCAGGAGGTGCCGGCGGCGCTGCCCAGGGTCGCCCGCCAGGTCGGCGCGATCGTGGAGAGCCCGCAGTTCTTTCCGCACTTCTCCGCCCGGGACACCCTGTCGTTGCTGACCGGTGCCGGCGGGGTACCCGAGCGTCGGGTGACGGAGGTACTGGAACTGGTCGGCCTGCGGGAACGGGCCAAGGACCGGGTCAAGACCTACTCGCTGGGGATGAAGCAGCGGCTCGCCGTCGCCTCCGCCCTGCTGAAGGAGCCGAAGCTCCTGATCCTCGACGAGCCGGCCAACGGGCTCGACCCGGGCGGCATCCGGGAGATGCGTACGCTGATGCGCAACCTCTCCGCCTCGGGGATGACCGTGGTGCTCTCCAGCCACATCCTCGGCGAGGTGCAGCTGATCTGCGACTCCGTCACCATCATCTCGCTGGGACGCCGGGTCGCCTTCGGACCGGTCTCCGCGGTGCTGGCCCAGCACTCCGGTGGTGGGCTGCGGGTCCGGCTGGAGGCGGTCACCGACCTGCCGGTCGCCGCCGACCTGCTCACCCGGTCCGGCGTACGGGTCACTCCGCAGGACGACCACCTGCTGGTGTACGGCGTGGACAAGCCGTCCGCCGTCACCCGTACGCTCGCCGGCGCCGACCTGTTCGTCAGCGAGCTGGCCCCGGTCGAGGTCGACCTGGAGAGCGTCTTCCTGGAACTGACCGGCACCGCTCCGGTACCCGGCCAGCACCGTCAGGTGGACCAGTCCGTGGTGCTCGGCGAACGGACCGGCTCCGCCCCGTCCGACTCGGCCGCCGGGGGGTGGGGGGTGTGAACCTCTACACCACGGAACTGCGCCGGCTCCGCAAGCGGCGGTTCGTCCGCTACCTGACCCTGGCCGGGCTGCTGGTGCTGATCGCCGTCGCGGTCGGCATGTTCTTCACCAACCAGAAGGTCGGGCCCGCCCAGCTCGCCGCGGCGGAACGGGCGGCGGACCGGGAGTACGAGCAGAACCTCACCTTCACCCGGCAGCACCGGGCGGAGTGCGACAAGGCGAAGGCGGCCGGGAACGCCCCCGAGGGTGCGTTCCCCGAGGACTGTTCGCTGATCCAGCCGCCACCCCGGGAGATGTTCCAGGCCCAGTGGCACCTGCCGGCCACCTTCGAGTTCCGCAAGGAGTTCGGGGGCACCGTCACCACGCTCACCGCCGTACTCGCCCTGGTCGCGTTCATCGGCGGTGCCTCCTTCGTGGGCGCCGAGTGGAGTACCGGCGGCATGATGAACCTGCTGCTCTGGCGACCGCAGCGGATCAGGGTGCTGCTGACCAAGCTCGGCGCGCTGCTCTCCGCCGTGTGCGGCGTGACCGTGGTAGCCGCGGCGGTCTGGACGGCGTCGTTCTGGGCGACCGCCACCTACCGGGGCAGCACCGAGCGGATGACCTCCGGGGTCTGGCAGTCGTTCGGCCTGACCGGACTGCGGGGCCTGATCCTGGTACTGGTGGCCGGGGCACTCGGGTTCGGGTTGGCCTCGCTGGGCCGGCACACCGCACTCGCCCTCGGCGGGGTGCTCGGGGTGATGGTGGTCGGGCAGTTCGGCCTGGGCATCGTGCTGGACATGGCCCAGGTCAGGTTCGTCGAGATCTGGCTGCTGCCGACGTACCTGCTGGCCTGGATGAACAAGAAGGTCACGTTGCAGGACTACGACGCCTGCCAGGCGTCGTTCACCGGTGAGTGTCGACCGGCGACGTTCGACGTCACCTGGCAGAGCTCGTCGATCCTGCTCGCCGTCTCCCTGGTGCTGGTGCTCGGGGCCGCGATCTGGTCGATGCGCCGCCGGGACATCACCTGAGCCACGGCGGTATCCGGGGGGGTGGTGGTGTCGGGGGCGGCGGCCGGGGGGCGCCGTCCCCGACTTCCGTCTTCGCGGCGGGTGTCGAGCGGGCGCCCGCGAAGTGGCGGCCGGTGCGGTCTTGACGGGTCGTCGGTAGGCTGGTGAGCCTGTTCGCAGGTCGTGCCATCCAGCCCGGAGGAGCATCATGAGGAACGCCTCTGCTCCGGCCGACGACGAAGCGGGCGGCGCCGCCACCGAGGTCGGCCGCCCGGATCGGGGCAGCTACGTACCGCAGCCCCGCTCGGCACCCGCCGCCGATTCGGACGATGCGCCCGAGGCTCCCGAACCGCCCGCGCCGACGTCGCCCGCCGACCCCGCACTCTCCGATCGGGAGCGGGAGATCCTGGCCTTCGAGCAGCGCTGGTGGAAACACGCGGGTGCGAAGGAACAGGCGATCCGGGACGCTTTCGATATCTCCTCGACCCGGTACTACCAACTCCTCAACGGACTGCTCGACAACCCGGCCGCGCTGGCCGCCGAGCCGATGCTGGTTGCCCGGCTGCGCCGGCTGCGGGCGGCCCGGAGCCGCAACCGCCGCCGCTGAGCAGCCAGAACGCCGGCAACCGGGTCACTTCTCGTAGGTGCGCAGCCCGTTGCCCAGCGAGATGAAGGTGGGCGCCCACTCGCCGATGAAGATCCCCCACCGGTCGGCCCGGTCGATCCCGGCGCTCTCCATCTGTTTCGACAGCATCCAGCTCAGGAACGACAGCCCGATGCTGGCAACGCCGGCCATGTACATGTGGTCGGCCCGCAGGCCCATCCGATGCATGTGCTCCAACATTTGCGTTCCCCCCTCGCGAAAGCTCCCCGCAGCCGACGCTACCGCCCAGCTCAGCCGGGGGGTGCGAGGTTTCCCGGATGCGGTCGACGCGATCGGGCGACCCGGCCGGCGTGACTTGCGGGGGATGCCGACGGGCAGCGCGATTCGGGGTGGACCGGAGGTCGGTTCGCGGTAGACAGGAGGATGACCGACCCGTCACACCGCCGGGAGCCGCCATGACAGTGCCGGGCCTCGACCAGCCGGGACCGGGTCGATGATGCGGGTGTGCTCGGCCTCCGAGCCGGCGCCCGGCCGCCCCGACAACGAGGACCAGGTCTTCCGGTACGGGGAACTGGTCGGCGTACTCGACGGCGCGACGGTGCCGGACGGCTTCGACACCGGCTGCGTACACGGACCGGTCTGGTACGTCCGGCAGCTCGCCGCGCGGATCGGCCTGGCCGCCGCGGACCGTCCCGCCGCCGCGCTGACCGGCAACCTGGCCGCCGCGATTCTGGCGGTACGCGCCGACCACGGCGGCAGGTGCGACCTGGACCATCCGGGAACCCCGTCGGCGACGGTCTGCCTGCTGCGGTACGGCGGGGACCACGTCGACTACCTGGTGCTCTGCGACAGCCCTCTGGTGCTCGATCTCGGCGAGCGGGTACGGGTGATCTCCGACGACCGGTTGCGGACAGCAATGGCCGACCTGCGGCAGAAGGCGCTGACGGTGACCGGTACGGGCGGCGAACCGGACGACCAGGCGACCCGGTTCCGCCGCGCGGTGGCGCTGCAACGGGAGCAGATGAACCAGACGCACGGGTACTGGGTCGCCGCCGCGAATCCCGACGCGGCGTACCACGCGGTCGCCGGCAGCCTGCCGCTGGACGGACCGGACCGGGTCCGCCGGGCCGCGCTGCTCACCGACGGTGCCTCGATCGCGGTCGAGCAGTTCGGCCTCTTCGACTGGCGCGGCCTGCTCGACGTGCTCAGCGAGGCCGGGCCGGGCGAACTGATCCGACGGGTCCGGCTCGCCGAGGCCGGCGACGGCCAGCGCCGTTCCGGCTTCAAGCGGTACGACGACGCGACCGCCGTGCTGTGCGGCTTCGAGGACTGAGCGACTCCGGCCGGTTCGAGGACTGAGCGGCTCCGGCCGGTTCGAGGACTGCGCGACTCCGGCCGGTTCGAGGACTGCGCGACTCCGGCCGACCGGACGGAAACGTGCTGGTGGTTCTCCGGGCGACCAGCGAAGATCGGGTTCGTGTCAGTTCCGCAGCGGCAGGTCCGAGCCTCCTACACCGACGAGACGATCACGGTCTACCAGGCGTACCCGCCGTCGATCGCCCGGCCGGCGCTGGCGAACGACCGCTTCGTGGCGCCGTTCAAGCGGGAGCGGATGACCTGGGTCAAGCCGTCCTTCCTCTGGATGATGTACCGGTGCGGGTGGGCCAGCAAGCCCGATCAGGAGCAGGTGCTGGCGGTCGAGATCAGCCGCACCGGGTTCGAGTGGGCGCTGCGCCGGGCCTGCCTGAGCCACTACGACGCTGACCGGCACGAGAGCCGTACGGCCTGGGCCGGACAGCTCAAGGCAAGTCCGGTACGCGTGCAGTGGGACCCGGAACGCTCGCTGGACCTGCGACCGTTGTCCCACCGGTCGTTGCAGGTCGGCCTGAGCGGCGAGGCCGTCGGGCGGTACGTCGACGAGTGGATCGTCGGCATCGACGACGTCACGCCGACCGCGTACGCGATCCGGGAGCGGCTGCGGGACGGCGACCGGGCTGGCGCCACCGCGCTGCTCCCCGCCGAGCGGCCGTACCCGCTGCCGGCGGAGATCGCGACGAGCATCAGCGCTGGGTGATCGGATCGGCGCGGAACGGCGGCGAGTCTGACCGACGGGACTCTCGCCTGCCGAAAGGCGGCCAGGGCGCTCCGGCCGGGGCTGTCGACGGCACCGCCGGCCTCGGCGGGGAACCGGCCGGCGCCGTTCCGGCACGACCAGCCAGTCGGTCAGGTGGACACCCGGTCGAAAGGCGTGGCCCGAACGGAGCGGGTCTGCCAAACGGGTGGACGCGGCGCCGGCAGGGCGAGAAACATCGGTTCGTGACCCGTGAGGTCCGGCTGACGCCGGTAGACGAGCAGACTCTGGAGCCATTACTGTCGGTAGCGGTCGCCGAGACCGAGCCCGACGAGGTGATGCCGCCGGTCGTTGCTCCGGCCGGCTGGTCGCAGGCCCGGCGCGACGCGTTCCGGGCGTTCCACCGGGAGAACTACGCCGGGTTGGACGGACCGACCGGCAACCTGATGTACGCGATCGTGCAGGACGGCGACGTGGTCGGGATGGCCCGGCTGGGGCGACGCGCCGAACCGGGCACCCTGGAGACCGGACTGTGGCTCGGCAAGTCGACCCGGGGCCAGGGCATCGGACTGATCGCGTTACGCCTGCTGCTCGCCGAGGCGATCCAGGCCGGGGCCCGGAAGGTGGTGGCCGAGACCCGCGCCGACAATGCTCCGGCGCTCAACCTGCTGCGCCGCTGTGGCGCGGTGCTGGGACCGGACGGTACGGGGGTCCGGGCGGAGATCCGGCTCGGGGTCAACGAGGACGTGGCCGGCGCCTGGTGACGACCTCGCCGGACCCGACGGCAGCGGCCGGCTCTCGCCCGTGGTGCGAGTCCATCGGATCCGCTGGATCGGTCCCGCCGCCCGGGTCTGGTAATTTTGATCACGTGCCCGGCGCCGGGGCCCGCCCGCCCGCCGTGATGCGGGGGTGACGGACGTGGACTACCTCGAAATGGCCTGCCGGGTGCTGCTCGGGGTGGTCTTCCTGGTCTCGGCCGCCAGCAAGCTACGGAACCGTTCGGCGTTCGACGCGTTCGCGGTCGGGCTCCGGGACACCGGCCTGGTCTCCGCCGGCAACACCCGACGGATCGGTGTGCTGACGGTCGCGGCCGAGGTCGGGGTGGTGCTGCTGCTGGCGGTTCCGGCGACCGTACCGATCGGCTATCTGCTGGCCGGGGCGCTGCTGGCGGTGTTCGTCGGAGGCATCGGGCTGATGATGCGCCGGGGGGTCGACGCGACCTGCCCGTGTTTCGGGGTGTCGACCACCCGGCTGGGCGGCCGGCAGGTCATCCGCAACGCGGTGCTGCTGGCCATCGCCGGCACCGGCCTGGTCGCGGCGCTGGCCGGGACGGGAGTCGGCTCCGGTGAGTGGGCCGGTCTGCTGCTGGCGGCCGTCACCGGCGCCGTGGTGGCGCTGATCGTCGTACGGCTCGACGACATCGTCGACCTCTTCGCCTCGACCGCCTAGCGGGATCCGCCCCGCTCCGGCGCCAGCCGATGACCGGCCGGGGCTATTGCCGACGGGCCGCCGGACCCAGTCCCGCGAAGACGATGCCGAGGGTACGACGTTGCAGGTCGGCGTCCCAGCCGCCGAGCAGGGCCCCCTGACAGGTGCTGGCGAGCAGCGCCATGACCTCGGGCAGCCGTACCCGGTCGTCGACGGTGCCGGCGTCCTGTGCCTGCCGCAGCAGTCCGTCGACGGCCTGGGCGAAGACCTGCACCACCTCCGGGACCGTGATGCCGGCGCCCGTCGAGGTGATGAGGTCGACCACCGCCTTCTTCGTCGCGGCCTGCTCGACGAGGCGGCGGAAGAACGTGAACAGCGCGGTGCCGGGATCGCCGCTGCGGCCGAGCGCCTCCACCTCCCGGGCGAGCCGTTCGAGCAGGTTCTTCATGATGGCGGTCAGTAGGTCGTTCTTGGTCGGGAAGTGCCGGAACACGGTGCCGATCGCGACCCCGGCCCGGAGCGCCACCTCTTCGGTCGACGCCGACACCCCGTACTCGGCGAAGACCTGCTCGGCGGCGTCGAGGATCCGTACGCGGTTGCGCTGGGCGTCGGCCCGGATCGGTCGGCCGGTGCCGCTGGTGCCGGGCGTCATCCGGACGGGTCTCCTTCGCCAGGTGCACCGGGACCCGTTCGGTCAAGGTGAGTCACAACTCACTCTATCGCCGGACCGGTCCCGCCGAGGTGCTCAGCGCTGCGCCGCGTACGCCGCCAGCCAGGCGACCTGGCTCGGATCCAGCGAGGGCCGGACCCGGCCCCGGGCGGTCGCCACGTGCGCGGCGCTGACCGTGGTCGCCTCCAACGACTCGCGCATCGCCGCGAGCGCCGCCTCCCGGACCAGCGCCGCGCAGTCGGCGGCGGAGAAGCCGTCCAACTCCTCGGCCAGGGCGGCCAGGTCCACCTCGGCGTCGAGCGGTACCGAGCGGGAGGCCGCGCGGAGGATCTCGGCCCGGGCGGCGGCGTCCGGCGGAGGCACGTAGACGCCGCGCTCCAGCCGGCCGGGCCGGAGCAGTGCCGGATCCACCAGATCCGGCCGGTTCGTCGCGCCGATCACCACCACGTTGCGCAGCGGCTCCACCCCGTCGAGTTCGGTGAGCAGGGCGGCGACCACCCGGTCCGTGGTGCCGCCGTCGGTGGCCTGCCCGCGTATCGGGGCCAGCGCGTCAACCTCGTCGAGGAAGACCAGCGTCGGCGCGGCGTCCCGGGCCCGCCGGAAGAGTTCCCGGACCGCCCGCTCGCTCTCACCCACCCACTTCGACAGCAGCTCCGCGCCCTTGACCGACAACACGTTCGCCCGGCCGGTACCGGCCAGCGCGGTGACCAGGAACGTCTTTCCGCAGCCGGGCGGGCCGTAGAGCAGCACCCCGCGCGGCGGCTGCACGCCGAGCCGGGCGAACGTGTCCGGATAGTTCAGCGGCCACAGCACCGACTCGGTCAGCATCTCCTTGACCTCGACCATGTCGCCCACGTCGTCGAGGGTGACGTCGGCCAACTCCAACATCGAGGACTCGGCCATCGAGGTGGGCCGGACCACCTCCAGCGCCGCCGAGAAGTCGGCCATCGCCACCGTGGGGGCGGTCGCCGCCTTCTGGCGCAGGGCGGCGCGTACCCCGGCCTCCCGGGCCAGCGCGGCCAGGTCGGCGGCGACGAATCCCGGCGTACGGGCGGCCACCTCGTCCAGCCGTACGTCCTCGGCGAGCGGCATTCCCCGGGTCAGCACGGTCAACTGCTCCCGGCGCAGGGCGGCGTCCGGCAGCGGTACCGCGATCTCCAGCGAGAGCAGGTCGGGGGCGCGTAACGACGGGTCCACGGACTCCGGGCGGCTCGTCGTGCAGATCACCGCCGTTCCGGTCCGTACCGCCTCGGTGAGCAGTTGGCGGAAGACCGTACCGATCGGTCCGGGAACGTCGCGTGGGGCGAGCGCCTCGACGTCGGAGACCAGCAGCACCGTCGGCGGGCTGTCCCGCACGGACCGGACGGTCTCCCGGAGCCGGCGGGCGGCGGAGTCGTTGGTCAGCGCGGCGAGTTCGGGCGCCCAGAGCGCGGCCACCCGGGCGCCGACCGAACTGGCGACCGCCTGGACCATGGCGGACTTGCCCGAACCGGCGGGCCCGGTGATCAGTATCCCGAGCGACACCGTGGTACCCAGCCGGCCCAGCACCTCACGGTGGTGGAAGCCGAGGTCCAGCAGCTCGGTGAGCTCCTCCGCCTGCGCCCGCAGGCCGGGCAACTCGTCCAGACCCGGTCCCGGGTCCGGTTCCGGTACGGCCGGAGAGCCGGCCCCGGTCGCCGTCCTGACCTCGGCCGGGCCGGTGCCGTGGGTGAGGTGGCCGTCCTGCCAGCCGACCATGGTGTCCATCGTGACGAGTACGGAGACGGTCTGCTCCGAGCCCGGACCGGTCCTCGGGCCGGCGACGCCGTTACCGGTCGCACCGCCCGGTCCGGCCGCGGACTCCGCCGAGGTGACCGTGAGCAGGGTGCTCGTCCACGCGTAGCCGACGGTGTTGGCCAGACTGCGCCGGGCGGCCTCGACCAGGGTCCGGACCGCCGCCTCCGGAAGTACGTCCTGGGGCAGCAGTGAGACGTCGTCGCCCGTGGTCACCATCTTGCCGAGCAGTGCCAGGCGGAGCATCTCCGGCGAGACGGCGGCGGTGATCTCCGCCGGCCCGGTCAGGATCACCCGCCGGGCGGCCACCACGGGGATGGGCGTCACCGTCACCTGGCTGCCGTCCCGGACACCGAGGTTGCCGAGGATCAGGTCGTCGGCGTAGAGCAGCGCCCGGCTGGTGGTCGGCTCCGCCCGCGCCACGATCCCGGCGGTCGTACGGCGCCCGGTGAGCTGCACCGGATCGCCGGGATGCAGACCCAGCGCGGTCAGCACCTCCGGATGTAGCCGGACGATGCCCCGCCGGGCTTCCAGGGCGGCCGGACGCAGGTTGGCCGTGAGCGTGAGATCCGGACCCGTCACCGGCCGAGAGTACCGGCCGGGAGCCAGCCCCGGCGGCAATGGTGCGGCCCGGCCCGTCAGGGCTGGTGGTCGTCCGGGCCGAGCAGGGACGGGTCCCGCCGGATCAGGTCGGCCAGCCGGGCGGCGGCGTCGGGTGCCGGGGGATCCTCCGGTGCTGCCCAACTCGGCACTGTCTTGACCGACATTGGCCATGAATGCGGAGGCTGGCCGGCGGTCGGCAACGCCGGTTCGGCCGCCGGCCGTACCGTCACCGTTCCGTCCACCCAGGCGACGTGCATGGCCGAGATCTTCGGGCCGTCGGCGACCCACATCGTGACCGCCAACGACGGATGCTCGGCGACAACCCGCTGTACGGCCTCGGTCACCTCGTCGACGGGTGACCCGGCCTGGGCCGCCGCCGCCTCCTGGGCCCGCCGTCGCTGCAACGCCTCGCGACGCTCCATTCGTGCGAGTGCGTCGTCCAGTTCGCCCCTCATGGTGTCACCTTCCCCGGCCCAACCGTCGACCGAATTGGCCGGACCGTCGCGGGCTAAGTCTCCCGCTCCCGGATCGCTCGATCCAGCGCCCGATCCAGCACGATCAGTAGGGCATCGCGGACCGAAAGCCGATCGCGGGCGTCAAACTGGACCAATGGGACATGCTCTCCGATCGCCAACGCCCAACGGATCGCGGTGAGATCGTGTGCGATGTGCCCGTCGAACGCGTTGACCGCGACCACGAACGGTAGCCGGGCACGTTCGAAGTAGTCGATGGCGGGGTAGCAGTCGTCGAGCCGGGAACTGTCCACCACCACCAGGGCACCGAGCGCGCCACGGGCCAGGTCGTCCCACATGAAGCCGAAGCGCGACTGACCCGGCGTACCGAAGAGGTAGAGCTTGAGGCTGCGGTCGATGGTGACGCAGCCGAAGTCCATCGCCACGGTGGTGGTCGTCTTGTCGGAGCGGATTCCGGGGTCGTCGACGCCGATCCCGGCAGTGGTCATCTCCGCCTCGGTGGTCAACGGCGCGATCTCGGAGATCGCGCCGACCGTGGTGGTCTTGCCGACGCCGAAGCCACCCGCGATGAGGATCTTCACCGGGATCGGCGCGCTCGAACCGCGTCGCTGTTCGGACCGGGGTGCCGCCACCGGATCGCCGTCCGACTCGCGGGCGTGGCGTGGCTGTGGACGGGCCGGCTGGGGGTATCCGACCGGCGGTGGCATCCGCCCAGCCGGTACGCCATACCCCGTGCCGTAACGGCCGGGCGCACTGTTGGCCAATGGGCCGGCCGGCGGGGACGTCGGCCAGTCAGGAGATCGCACGAAGTCCATCGATCACTCGCATAATGAGGTCGGGGTCGTGGGCATCCTCGACGTCACAGACGTGTACGTCGAGGTGGCCGGCGGCCCGCAGGTCACCGACCAGGATCTTGGTGACGCCGAGGTGCATCCGGAGCCGTGCGGAGATCTCCGCCACGGACATCGGCTCGGCGCACAAGGCGACGATGTCCTGGAGTTCCGAAGCGAGACGGGTGACTGGCAGGTTGGTCCAGGAACTGCCCTCGTATCTGGCGGTGACCTGGGTCTCCAGACTGATCGCCGGATCGACCCCGGACACCCGCCCGGCGGTGAGTACGAACGGACGTAACCCGGTCGGCACCGGGTCGGACACCGGGATCTCCCCGGTGTCGGCCTCCGGCTCGGGCTCCGGCTCCGGCATCGCGGCCCGGAGGTAGGGCCGGATCCGGACCGTCGGCAGCACATCCGGCTCCGGCTCTGGTTCCGGTTCCGGCAGTTCGGTCATGGCACCTCCTCGCTCCGTCCGCGGGCGTATGGCGATGTCCGGCTGAGCGGCCCGGACGCCGCACCACCTCCGATCACGACTGCACGGAGTTCTTCAGCTCGACGATGAGCCGAGGGGTGAGCGCTCCTCCGGCCCGACCCGCGAACAGGGTCATCTCGTACGCGACGGTGCCGAGGTTGGCCGTTCGGTCGGCGACCACCCCCAGTACCGAGCCGCTGCTGATCGCGCTGACCAGCAGGTAACCGTCGGTCATGTCCACCACGACCCGGTTGAGCGCACCCAGGGTGTACCAGTTGGCGGCTCCACTGGCCAGGCTGGTCATCCCGGACACCACCGCGGCGAGTCGTTCGGCGTTGGACCGGTCCTTGATCGACGACATGGCCATCAGCAGGCCGTCGGAGGAAACCGCGATCGCCTCCTGTACGCCGGCCGTGCCGGAGGTGAACGAGTCGAGCAGCCAGTTGAAGGTCCGGGCCTCCTGACTCAGTTCGCCGGTGCCGTTTCCCTGCAGGTCCTGTTCCATGCGGATGAAGGGAGTGCTCATCGTGGTGTTCCCTCTTCGTGGCGGTTGTCTGAACGGACTTCGTTCAGCGCGCGGGCGACGCCGGACTCGAACTGCATGATCAACTCGCGGGCCCGGTCGGGATCGTCCGGCGTGGCGGTCGCGATGTTGGGTGGCGCCGGGACGCTCAGGTTCGCGCCGGGAACCCGCCGGTTGAGTTGCGGCGGAGCGGCACCCGTTCCGGCGCCAGCGGTACCCGGGCCGGCAGGAGCACCCGGTCCGGTGGCACCGGATTCCGCCGTTCCCACTCCGTTGGCGCGGGCTGCCGTCGTCGCCGGCCGCTGGCCAGCCTGTCCCGGCTGGGAGCCACCGGATTCCGGCCGTGCCGGGTCGCCGTGCTCTGGTCGGGCGCCACCCTGGCCGGTCCGGGGGTCACCGTGCTCCGCGCGTACCTCGGTCGGTGCCCGGCGGCTGCTCTCGTACTCCGGGCGGCTGCTCTCGGGCTCCGGCGCCGGTCGCGGAGTGGGCGGCCGGGACTGCTGCTCGCGTTGCGCCCGGCGTACCCCGGCCTCGAACTCCTCGATCAACGCCCGTACCACCGACGGGTCGGCCGGGGTCGGTTCGGGCCGGGTCTTGGGGCCGGTGGCGGGGAGTTGGGCGCCCGGAACCCGCTGGCGCAGCCCTGCGCCTGGGCCGGCGGCCGTCGGTCCCGGGCCGCTGTCGACGGCGCCCGTCGCCGGGCCACCGGCAGCCGGCTGGCCGGGCGCACCGTTGCGCTGGCCGGGGTGACCCGGTCGGTCCGAGCCGTTGGCCGGCCCCCGGGCTTCCGGGTGCTCCGGCGATTCCCCATGGTTGGTGCTGGCCGGTTGGCCCGTGACGTCCGGCCCGGTGCTCTCGGGTGACCGGGTCAGGAAGGCGTTCCAGGGCCGGCCGGAGGCCAGTGACCGGGTCGCCCGACTGATCAGCTCGGCGTCGAAGACCGGCGCGGTCGAGGCCGCCGCCGGCACCAGTTCCGGAATCGGGGCCATCGGCAGCACGTCCGGCCTCGGGGCCAGGCTCGGCCTCGGCGACATGTCCGGCCTCGGTGCGACGTCCGGCCTTGGCACCACGGTCGGCTCCGGTCTCGGCGCCACGGTCGGCCTCAGGATCGGGTTCTCCACCGGGAGCCGGCCCGGCACCAGGGCCATCGGCGGTCCGGCGTCGGGAACGTGGACCGGCCGGACGGGCAGCGGCTGCTGCACCGGTGCCCGGGCCACCACCGGCGCCTCCGGGTGGCGGGTGATCAGCAGTTGGTCGTCGATCTCGACGCCCACGGTCACCCCGCCGCCGGGCGTGGTCGCGGAGAGGGTCACCTGCCAGCCGTGCCGTCGGGCGAGCCGACCGACCACGAACAGTCCGAGTACCTCGGTCGGCACGAGGTCGAGCCGCTCGCGTCGGGTCAACCGGGCGTTCTCCTCGGCCAGCCGCTCCGGTGTCATGCCGATGCCGTGGTCGACCAGGTTGAGCCGTACCCCGCCGGGCATGACCTCGGTGAGCACCGTCACCCGGGTGTGCGGCGGGGAGAAGGCTGTGGCGTTCTCCATGAGTTCGGCCAGGGTGAGGACGAGGTCACCGATGACCCCGGGTGCCACCGCGACATCGAGCCGGACCTGCACGTCGACCCGGGTGTAGTCCTCGATCTCACCGAGTGCCAGCCGGACCACGTCGCCGAGCGGCAGCGGAGCCACGTGCCCGTCCCCGCCGGCCCCGCCGGAGAGCACGACCAGGCTGCTCGCGTTGCGGCGCAGCCGGCTGGAGACGTGGTCGAGCCGGTACAGGTGCTGTAGGCGGCCCGGATCCGTCTCCTGCTGTTCCAGCCGGTCGATCAGCGCGATCTGCCGACCGACCAGATTCTGGGTACGCCGTCCCACGTGCCCGAACATCTGGGCCACGTTGCGCCGGCTGGCGGCCTGCCGCTCGACCAGCCGGGCGGCCGTACCCTGCACCCGTTCGAAGGCCCGGGCCAGGTCGCCGATCTCGTCCCGGCCGCGTACGTCCACCGGGTCGAGCCGGATCGGGTCGGGCGACTCGGACTCGTCGTCGACGATCCGGACCAGTTCCGCCTCGGCGACCCGGGCCATCCGGTCGGCGGAGACGGTCAGCCGGGTCAGCGGCCGGGCGACGGTACGGGCCACGGCCAGGCTCAGCAGCATCATCAGCGCGATGATGAGCAGCACCAGCAGACCCACGGTGTACGCGCCCGCGATCGCCCGCTGACGCTGCTCGGTCACCTCGCTGACCACATCGGTGACGATCTTCTTCTCGATGAACTGGCCGAGGGTGGTCAGCGAGGAGACGGCCGGGAACAGCCGTTCCAGGGAGAGCCCGATCACCGCGCCGGTCGGGTTGAGCGAGCCGACGCTGAGGAACTCGGGGCTGGTCCGGGCCGCCACCGCCCGCTCCACCAGCCCGTACAGCTCGTTCTGGGCCGGTGTGGCGAAGCCACGGAACCGGGCCAGATTAGATTGCAGCCGGGACATGTTGGCCACGTACGCGGTGCCGGCGGAGGGGCTCTTCGTCCCGACGACCAGCACGATCAGGGTGCCGGCGGCGCTGATCCCCTCGTCGGTCCGGAGCACCGCGTCCAGGGCGATCATCTGTCGGCCCTCGGGCGTGTTCGCGTCCGCGCTCCGGACCAGTCGCAACGACTCGATCAGGCTGGTGTGGCTGTACGCGAACCCGTTGACCACCTCGTCCGGGCTGATCCGTCGGGCGAGTACGCCGAGCCGTACGTCGGTGAGCCGCTGCACGGTGCCGAGGGCGGTCTCGATCTCCGGGGTCACATCCTCGCCGAGTTCGGCGCGCAGGTCGGCGAGCCGGTCTCCGACCTGCGCGGTCTGCTTGACCAGTTCGGACCGGCCGACGACGTTCAGCAGGTAGCCGATCGAGAGCAGACGCTCCAGTTGCAACTCCTGCACCAGGGTGCCGACCCGGCCGGCCCGGCGTACGGAGTCCGCGGTGTCGGCCGCCTTCCGGGCCGAGTCGATCCGGTCGACCAGCACCGGTACGGCGAGGCCGATGGTGCTGAGCAGCGGGATGATGACGAGCAGGGCGAGCCTGCCCCGGATCCGCAGCCTACCGAGCAGCATCGGGACGTCCCCAGTGCGCCGGTTGGCCGTCCTGGCCGCCGGGCATGGCCGGATTGGCCTGTCCGGCGGGTACCGGGTCCGGCCAGTCCGGCAGTGGGCTACGCCGGCCCGGGTCGCCAGCGGGGTCCGGCCGGTACGACCGGCGCTCGGGCAGCGGCGACGGTGGCGCCAGCGGTGGTGGTCCGGCCAGCGGTGGCGGTCCGGCCAGCGGTGACCCGAGAACGGGCGGTGGTTCGGCCAGTGGTGGCCCGCCCAGCGGCGGTCCGACCTCGCGGGCCAGGCCGGGGCGGGCCTCGTCGGCCGGGATGATGCCGGGTTCACCGAGGTAGGCGGAGCCGGGCCGGGTCGTCCGGCCGGCGACCAGGGTACCGGCGGCCAGGGCCACGATCATCAGCACCGCGAGTGCGAGCGCGGCGATCGCGATCAGTCCCTGGTCGGTCAGTTCGCCGGCGCGCTCCGCGAGCAGGATGTCCAGCTCGGCCAGGATGATCGTGGAGAGTTCGGCTCCGGACAGGTGTGCCGAGGACCGGGCGGTGCTCACCTGGATCGGGTCCGCACCCCGGGGATCCGAGGTGAGTCCGGCCAGTGTCTCCACCGCGCGCTGGTAGCCGTCGAGCCGCCGGAGCAGGTTGCCGCCCAGGGTCCGGCTCTCGGTGTCCTCGACCGCCACCCGCAGGCCGCTGACCAGGTCGCTCGCGGGTTCGACCACGGCGGCGCGGGCCAGAGCCAGCTGGCCGGCGGTCCGCAGCCGCTCGGACGTCGGACGCTTCGCCGCCATCACGGTGAGGTCGGCGAGGCGACCGGCCGCGACCAGGGCCTCCGGCAGTTCCTCGGCCGCGGCGTCCTGGAGGTGGTACGAATCCGATTCCGGGTCCCGGATCAGGCCGGAACTCTCCCGCACCTTGGCGTAGAGGGCCAACAGCAGGTCGCCGGCCTCGCTGTACGCCGCCGACGCGGTGGCCGGATCCGTCGGGGTGCTGTCCGGCAGCGCCTCGATCTTGGCGCGTATCCCGGCCCAGCGCTCGCTGGTCCGCAGTTCGGCGCCGTACCGGACGTCCACCGCGCTGGTGTTCTCGACCGCACTCCGCAGCGCCTCGCGGGCGCCCGAACGACCCGCCACCGCGCTGGACTGGGCGTCGACCAGGGCGACCGTGACCGGCCCGAGTGCACGAAGGTACTCGATGCCGTGCCGTTCCCGGTCCGCGTACGCCCGCCGCTCGTCGGTGGTCTGCCAGTGCGAGCTGAACAGCACACCGATCGGTACCAGCAGGGCGACCGCGAGGAGCACTCGCAGCACCACACCGGTCCGTTTCGACACGCGCCGAGACCGCTGCGCGGTAACTGTCATCGTCCATCTCCATCGGCGAGGGGTGCGATCTGGTGGAGGGCGTGGGGAGGCCGCCGGTCCCGTCCACCGGACCGGAAAACTAATGGACTTCGGACCCGGACGATCCAGGTCGAGCAGTCAGTTATGCGTCACTTGGGTACAGGTAACGCCCAGTGACCGAAAATGTCACTCGTTGTGCATAGTTGCCTAGGCGCATGTATCGATTAATGGCTGGTGCACCGAAAGATCGGAATTCACGGGATCCGAATATGCTTCGCCGGATACCGCCCCTCCCGGCGCGGACGACCAACCGTCCACACCGAACGGGCCAGCCGGACGGACGTACGGCGGATCTCAGCCAACCCTCAGGCGCCGCGCCGTACGGTGTGCCCATGCCTTCCCGACTGCTGGCGCGGCTGCGCCGTGTCCTGCGCCCGGCCGAGCCGGACCGACCGGACGCCGCCGGCCCGAACCCGCCCGCGCGGCCGTGGCGGGCCCGCCTGACCCGGCGGCGGGTGGTGGCCGGGTCGACCGTGGTGGTGCTGCTCGCGGCGCTGGTCGGCTGGGCGGTCTGGCCGGAACAGCGGTCGTACTCCACAACGGACTCGATGATCACCGTCCGGTCCGGGCCGAACGGGGACCAGCCGGTCGATCTGGATACCACGTTCTACCTGCCGGAGGGGGCGAGTTCGGCCCGGCCGGCCCCGGCGGTGCTGCTGGCGCACGGGTTCGGCGGTACGAAGCGTTCGGTCTCCTCCGACGCGCAGGACCTGGCCGACCTCGGGTACGCCGTGCTGACGTACACCGCCCGGGGGTTCGGGCGCAGCACCGGGCAGATCCACCTGGACAATCCCGACTACGAGGTACGGGACGCCTCCCGGCTGCTCGACTGGCTCGCCCAGCGACCGGACATCCGCAAGGACGCGGCCGGTGACCCCCGGGTGGGCGTCGTCGGCGGCTCGTACGGCGGCGGACTGGCCCTGCTGCTCGCCGCCCAGGACCAGCGGGTGGACGCCATCGTGCCGATGATCACGTGGCACGACCTGGCCCGCTCCTTCCTGCCCGAGTCCACCGGCCGGGAACCGGTCGACGGGGTGTTCAAGAAGGGCTGGGCCGGCATCTTCTTCGGCAGCGGAAGCGGTGGCGGGCTCGGCGGCCTGGGCGCCCCGGGCGGTGCCGGCAACCCGGGCGGAAGTTCCGACGACGAGTCCGGCCCGGACGACGAATCCGGTCCGGAGGGCACCGGGAACGAGCCTCCGGCCGGCCAGGACCCGGTGCTCGGCACGGTGCCGGGGGCGGTACCCGGAGCCACCCCGACCGATCCGGCCTGCGGTCGCTTCGCCGCCGACGTCTGCGCCGCGTACCTGCGGATCGCCACCACCGGCCGGGGCGACCCGGCGGCGGTCGAGCTGCTCCGCCGGTCCAGCCCGGCCGGGGTGCTCGACCGGATCAAGGCGCCCACCCTGCTGGTCCAGGGCGCGGCGGACACCCTCTTCCCGCTCGCCGAGGCCGACGCCAACGCCCGGGGCATCGCGGCGGCCGGCACCCCGGTCCGGGTCGCCTGGTTCACCGGCGGACACGACGGCGGCGAGGGCCCGCAGACCGACCAGGACCGGCTCCGTTTCCTGATGGCCCAGTGGCTCGACCACTACGTCAAGGGTGCCGGCGAGGCGCCGTCGGCCAGCTTCACCTGGTCCCGGATCGCCGGCTTCGACGCGCTGGACCGTGGCCTGGTCGCCACCGGCTTCTCCGTCGCCGACTACCCCGGCGTCGGTGGCGCCGCCACCAGCACCGTCGGGGTCGCCGGGCCGCAGCAGCGGATCGCGAACCCGCCCAACGGAAATCCGGCGGCGATCTCGGCGCTGCCGTTCGCCGGCGGGTTCTCCTCGCTGCTCGACGGCGTGGCCGGTGACCTGCCGGGCCAGCACGCCCGGTTCGAGTCGGCACCGCTGGAGCACGCGGTCGACGTGGTCGGCTCGCCGAGCGTCGCGATCCGGGCCGCCTCGCCGACCGGCGAGGCGGTGCTCTTCGTGAAGCTCTACGACGTCGACCCGACCGGTCCGGCCGCGCTCTCCAACGGCCTGGTCGCCCCGGTACGGCTGACCGGCCTGCCCGCCGACATCGCGGCGGCCGTACCGGTCCGGGTGACCCTGCCGGCGATCGTCCGCCGGATCGAGGCCGGACACCGGCTCCGGATCGTGGTCGCCAGCTCCGACCAGGGCTACGCCACCCCGGCCGAGCCGGTCACCTACACCGTCGCGCTCGGCGGGGCGGGTGGGAACGTCGGGGCGGTTCCGGGCGGTGCCGCCCTGACCGGCGCCGAGGTGTCGCTGCCGACGGTCGACGGCACGCCGATCGCCACCCCGGCGGTGGCCTGGCGCTGGACCCTGGTCGGCCTGCTCGCCGCCATCGTGCTCGGGCTCGTCGTGGTCGTCGCCGTGGTACGCCGCCGGCACCGCCGGCACGACACCTCGATCGTCCCCGGGTACGCCGACACCCCGCTGGTGGTCCGCGAACTACGCAAGGAGTACGCCGACGGCTTCGTCGCGGTCTCCCGGATCGACTTCGAGGTGCACCGGGGTCAGGTGGTCGGCCTGCTGGGGCCGAACGGCGCCGGCAAGACCACCACCCTCCGGGTGCTGATGGGGCTGACCCAGCCGACCGCGGGCGAGATCCACGTCTTCGGCCACCGGCTGGTACCCGGCTCGCCGGTGCTGTCCCGGATCGGCTCCCTGGTCGAGGGACCGGGCTTCCTGCCACATCTGAGCGGGCTGGAGAACCTGCGGGCGTACTGGCGGGCGACGGGTCGGAAGTGGGCGGACGCGCACTTCGACGAGGCGCTGGAGATCGCCGGGCTCGGCGACTCGGTGCACCGCAAGACCCGCAAGTACAGCCACGGAATGCGGCAGCGGTTGGCGATCGCGCAGGCCATGCTCGGCCTGCCGGAGCTGCTGGTGCTGGACGAGCCGACCGACGGGCTCGACCCGCCGCAGATCGCCGAGATGCGCCGGGTGCTGCGCCGGTACGCCACCGACGGTCGGGCCGTACTGGTCTCCAGCCACCTGCTGGCCGAGGTGGAACAGACCTGTACGCACGCGGTCGTCGTACACAAGGGGACGATCGTGGCGTCCGGTCGGGTGGACGAGATCGTCGGCGAGTCCCCGAGCACCCAGTTCGACGTCTCCGACGATGCCGCCGCGCGGGCCGTACTCGACCGGCTGGACGGGGTACGGGTGCTGCCGGACCCGGACGGCGGCCTGGTGGTGGACACCAACGGCACCGCCCGGAGCGAGGTGGTGGCCGAACTGGTCCGGGCCGGTGTCGGGGTCGACCGGGTGGTGCCCCGGCGTCGCCTGGAGGACGCCTTCCTCGCCCTGGTCGGGGAGAACTCTCGGGGAAGCGGGGACCGCTGATGACGACCATCGAGACCAACACCGTCGGTACGCCGGACGCGGCGGGCGGTGCGGCCGGCTACCGGCCCGGGGCCACGCTCTCGATCGCCGCCGAGTGGCGCCGGCAGGCCTCGCGGCGGCGTACCCAGCTCGCGCTGGGGTTCATGGTGCTGCTGCCACTGGTCATCCTGGTCGCCTTCCAGTTCGAGAGTTCCGGGGACGACGACAACGGCGGGGGCGAGTTCGGCAGCCTGATCGAGATGGCCACCACCGGCGGGCTCAACTTCACCCTCTTCTCGCTGCTCGTCTCGTCGTCGTTCCTGCTGGTCGTCGTGGTGGCGCTGTTCTGCGGCGACACGGTGGCGAGCGAGGCGAGCTGGGGAAGCCTGCGTTACCTGCTGGCCGTACCGGTGCCCCGGGCCCGGCTGCTGACGGTGAAGCTGGTGGTCGCGCTGGCGTACTCGCTGCTGGCCCTGCTGCTGCTCGCCGGCACCGCCATGCTCGCCGGCACCCTCCGGTACGGCTGGGAGCCGCTGAGCAGCACGGTGGCGGCGCAGATCCCGGCCGGGGAGGGGTTGCTACGGCTGCTCGGCATCCTCGGCTACCTGGCGGTCGTACTGCTGGTGGTGGCCGGCCTGGCGTTCCTGCTGTCGGTGACCACGGACGCGGCGCTGGGCGCGGTCGGCGGGGCCGTGCTGCTCTGGATCCTGTCCAGCATCCTGGACCAGATCACCGCGCTCGGGGTGCTCCGGGACTTCCTGCCGACGCACTACAGCCAGGCCTGGCTGGGCCTGCTCTCCACTCCGGTGCAGACCGACGACATCGTCAAGGGCGCCATCTCGGCGATCTGCTACGCCACCGTCTTCTGGTCGCTCGCCTTCTGGCGCTTCACCCGCAAGGACGTCGTCTCCTGACCCCCACCGGCCCGGGGACGCGGCTCGCGCCCCACATGCGGACGTGCCGGGGCCGGCTGGAGACCGACCCCGGCACCTGACCACTCAGGCGGTGAGGGGCGATCCGGTCTCCAGCAGGGTCTTCAGGTCGCTGAGCACGAACGGCCAACCACCACCGGTACCGGGCAGGTCGCCGGCGAGCAGGGCGGCGGTGTTCGGGGCGCCGGTGACGTCGTGCGTGACGGTGAGCGTGACCAGGCCGCGTTCGTCCTGGGCGATGTCGTAGCTGAGCCGGGTCGGGCTCTCGGTCGCCATGCTGGGGTCGCCCGTCATCCGCCAGGTCAGCGCCAGTCGGGTGCCCGGTTGGGCCTCGATGACCTCGCCCTCGATGATGACGGTGCGGACGTCCGGGCCGACCCACGCCTCACTGGCGTAGCCGCGGTAGACGCCGCCGGGCCGCGCCTCGATGTCGATGCGGCCGCCGTAGCCGTAGCGCTGGGTCCACTCCGACTCGGTCAACGCGGCCCAGATCTGTTCCGGGCTGGCCTTGAGATAGACCCGGTGGGTCTGGACGGTCGTCTCCCGCAAGGTGTCGGTCATGATCACTCCTTGGTCCGGAGGCACCCGCCGTGCCGGGTGCCGCTCCTGACCTGACCCTCCACCGCGCAGCGGCGGGGCACATCCGTGGCCGACACGGATCCGGCCACTGACCGCGCTCCGGTCGACGAGCACGGATCGCGGCTCGGTGCCGGCTACCTCCCGCCGACGGGTGGCGGCTTCCCACCGACGGGTGGCGGCTTCCCGCTGGCCGGTGGCGGCGGCAGCCCCAGCGACTCGAGTTCGGCCCGCCCCTCGGGCTCGCGGCCCGGCAGGAGCAGCAACGTGTACGCGTGCTCGGCCCGGGCACCGATCCGCCGGAAACCGGCCAGCGAGGCGGCGAGCGCGTCGACGTCGCCGTGCAACCGGCCCCTGGCCCGGGTCAGGCAGGCATCAGACCACGCGTTCCCGGCCGTCGTCCGGTCGGCGACCGAGATCCGTTCCACCGCATCCGGCAGCCCGGCGACGACCGCCAACTCCGCACCCGCGGCACAGGCGTACGTGTCGTACCGGTACGAGTGGAAGTCGCCGAAGGCCCGGTCGACCAGCCTCGACGCGTCGGCGAACTGATTGAGGTGGACGGCGGTACGGCACTGGGCGAAGACCACCGACGGAAGTCGCGACACGTCGACGCTGGGGCCACCTGGGAACTCCGCGAGGCGACGACGCCAGAGTAGGAGATTCTCGCGGTGGTGGCGCAGCCCGTAGCCGAGTACCGCGGACGCCGCGACGCTCACCATGTAGCCGACCGGCGGGCGTCCGGCCCGCTGCCAACCGTCCCACAGCACGTTGGCATGCCCCAGCGCCTCGTCGATACCGCCCGTGAGCAGCAGCGCCGGTACGAGGGTGCTCACGGCGTAGTAGGAGCGGTTGCCGAAAAGGTCGTCCTGCACCATCTGCCGCGCCAGATCCAGCGCGCTGGGCAGGTCACCGGCCCGCAGTGCGGAGGTGGCCGCCATCTGGAAGATGTCGTCGATCTCCGGTGCCGCTCGCGGGTCGGTGCGGTCGAGTGTCGGCAGCAGGCCCAACCGCTCCTGGCTGATCCGGTATGCCTCCGCCGGCCTGCCCGTCTGCGCCGCCGCACTGCCCAGTGCATCGAGGCCCGCGCTGACCAGCACCGGGTCACCGCTGTTCCGGGCCACCTCCGCTGCGGTACGGGCGAGCACGGGATCGGCGTCGAATCTGCGGCTGGAGACGTTCCACGCCGCGGCGACGGCGATGGCGGCGGCGACGGCGGGATCACCGGGGTCGCCGACGGCACGGGCCTCGTCGAGCAGGCCGCCCAGGCGCTCGTGGGAGATGTCGCTGGCGATGCGGCCGTCGCAGCGGTTGACGAGTTCGACCAGCCGGGCCAGCGTGATCGCCATGGCATTGCCGTCGCCGGCGGCCTCGGCGCGTCGGGCGGAGGCGAGCAGCAGGTCGACGACCCGTGCTCCCGATGCCATGCCGATCATCGCGCAGTCCGCCGCGCTACGCAGATCCAGCGCCGCATCGGCAGGTCCGGGCGCCCGCTCGGCCGCCTGGAGGTAGTAGCTCACCGAGTCCGCCAGGAACCGGCGCGCGTACGTGAGCCGGCCGAGCGCGCGCGCCAACCGGTGGCACGTGGTGCCGGAGGCGGACGGACAGATCAGCAGCGCGGCGCGCAGGTCGTCGGCGAGGGCGTCGAAGTCGTCCCGCCACTCGTCGCCCAGCCGCTCGACCAGTTTCCCGGCCGCCGTGGACGCCCAGTCCAGATAGCGGTCGAACACCTCGGCCCGGCCCTGGTCGGCGTCCAACAGCTCCCGCGCGAACGCCCGTACGGTGCCCAACAGCCGCCATCGACCCGCGTCGCGCTGGTGCGTCACCAGGCTCTTGTCCACCAGCCGGCCGAGCAGATCCGCGGTCTCGGCCAGGCTGTCCCCGCCCGACACGACCATGGCCGCGCCGAGGTCGAAGCCACCGGCGAACACGGCAAGACGCCGGAACAGCACCTGTTCGACGTCGTCGAGCAGGCCGTAACTCCAGTTGAGTACCGCGCGCAACGAGCGGTGCCGTTGGTCGGCATCCCGGCCGCCGGACAACATCCGCAGCGGATCCTGCAGGGCGGCGAGCAGACCGGCGGCGCCGAGCGACGCGCTGCGCGCGGCGGCGAGTTCGATCGCCAACGGCAGGTTGTCCAGGCGTACGCAGAGTTCCCCGACCACCACCGGGTCGTCGGCGGCGGAGCCGGCCGCACCAGCGCGATCGTCGAAGAGTTCCCGGCCGTCGGAATCCGGCAGCGGCAGCACCGGCACCACCCGCTCCCCGGGCGCGCCCAGGCGCTCGCGACTGGTGGCGACGATGGACACGCCCGGACAGCCGGACAGGATCCGCTCGGCGAACACCGCGACCGCGTCGAGCAGGTGCTCGCAGTTGTCCAGCACCAGCAGCGACCGGCTCTCGCCGAGCCACATCACGATGGCCTCGGTCAGCGGCTGCCGGGGACTCGGGGTGACACCCAGCGCGGCGGCCACCGCCTGGGCCACGAAGCCGTCCCGTACCGGGACGAGATCGACGAAGGCACCGCCGTCCGGGAACCGCGGCGCGGCCTCGGCGGCGAGTTCGACGGCGAGTCGGCTCTTGCCGACTCCACCCGTTCCGACCAGCATCACCAGCCGGGTGTCCGGCAGCGCGGCCAGCACCGAGTCCCGCTCCTGCCGGCGGCCGACAAACCTGGTACGCGGCACCGGCAGAGCCGCGACACCACCGGTACGCCGGGGCGGCGTCGCAGCGCGGGCGGCAGCGAACGCCGACAGGGCCCGGCGGTCGGCGACGCCGCACTTGCGCAGCAACGACGACACGTGGCTTTCCACGGTACGGACGGAGATGAACAGCCGCGCGGCGATCTCGGCGTTGGTGCACCGTTCACCGAGCAGCGCGAGCACCTCCGCCTCGCGTGCCGAGATGTCGACTTCCCCTGACGCCGTCACGGGCCCATCCTCGCCCATCGGGCCCGGTTGCCGGTGCGCCGGAGGTACGGCCACCGCCCGGCCCGCCGTACCCCCGGTCAGAGCTTCTGGTCCCGGCTGGCCATCCCGGCCGGAGCGGCGGCGAGCGCGGCGTGGATCGCCTCGACCAGGGCGAGCGCCGACTCCTCGGTCAGCTCGACCGCGACCCGGGCGGCCGGCCCGGCGGCCGGGTTCAGGAAGTCGATGTTGAGGGTGTGGGCGTACGGGGCGTGCGTCGGGTGGTCCACGTAGACGGTGGCGTCGCTGACCGGGAACCAGCCGCCGGCGCCCTTCCCGCTTCCCTCGACCTCTCGCCGCACGGTGACGTAGGTGCACATGCCGACCTCCTCAGGCGCCGAGTTGGCGGTCGAAGAACTCGCGGACCCGCTGCCAGCCCTCGGTCGCGGCGAGCGGCCGGTAGCTGGGCCGGTCCACGGCGAAGAAGCCGTGTCCGGCGTCGGGGTAGCTGTGGAACTCGTGTGGCTTGCCCAGCCGGGTCAGCTCTCCAGCCAACTCCGCCACCTGGGCGGGAGAGGGGTACTGGTCGTCCGCGCCGAACATGCCGAGCAGCGGGCAGGAGAGCGAGCCCGCCTGGTCCAGCAGCGGTGTCACGGCCAGCGGGAAGTTCTCCGGCGGGTTGCCGACGACGAACGCGCCGTAGCAGTCGACGGCGGCGTCCAGCGGCAGCCGGCAGGCGGCCAGGAACGCCTGCCGCCCACCGGAGCAGTACCCGATCACCCCGACCTTGCCGTTCGAGGCGGGGAGCCCGCGCAGGTGGTCGGCCGCGCCGCCGACGTCACCGACCAGCCGGTCATCGGGTACGCCGCCAGCGGCCCGAGCCGTGGCCGCCGCGTCGTCGGGGCTGGCGCCCGGCGCCTCCCGGCTGTAGAGGTTGGGGCAGATGGCCGCGTACCCGTAGCTGGCCAGTCGCCGGGTGATCTCCTTGGTCGACTCGTCGTACCCGGGCATGTGGTGGATCACCACCACGCCCCCGCGCGGCTCCGAGCCGACCGGCTGGGCCAGGTACGCCTCGATCTCGTCCCCGCCCGCCCCGGTGATCCGGACCGTTCCGGCCTGCATCGCGTCCCGCAACGTCGTGCTCCCGTCTCCTCCACCGGCCAGGGACCTTCGGCGACCGGACCGGCGCGCTGTCGTCGACGGTCCTGCCCTGGTCCGGCACGATCGTTAGCCTAAGGCAACGATCCACGGCCGGGATGCCGGCTCCCGGCGACGGCCTCACCCTCGCCGTGCCCGTCCCCGTCCCGTCCCCGTCTCGGGCCCGGAGCCGGTCGGGATATTGGTCACAGCGGGCGAGTGCCCGGGACAGCGGGATGGTCGGACCCGTAGACTGGCCGGACAACTTCATACCTCATCCAGAGGGGCTGAGGGATACGGCCCGATGACGCCCCGGCAACCACTCCACCGCGGAGCAGGTGCCAAATCCGTCCCCGCCGCGCCGTGCGGTCCCGGGAAAGATGAGAGGACGGCCATCGCCATGACGTCGATCATCGACGCGACCCCCAGTCAGACCACCGAGGTCACCCCCAGCCCCGCCCGCGCGCTGGTCTGTCGCGGCTGCGGATCCGAGTACCCGCTCGTCGCCCAGCATGCCTGCTTCGAGTGTTTCGGCCCGCTGGAGGTCGGCTACGACACCGAGGCACTGGCCCGGGTCACCCGGGCCGACATCGAGGCCGGCCCGCAGAACCTGTGGCGGTACGCCGCCCTGCTGCCGACCGGCCAGGACCCGGCCACCCGGGTCACCCTCGACCCCGGCCTCACCCCGCTGGTTCCGGCCCCCGGCCTCGCCGCCGAGCTGGGCATCCGGGCGCCGCTCTGGGTCAAGGACGACAGCGCCAACCCCACCCACTCGTTCAAGGACCGGGTTGTCTCGGTGGCGCTGACCGCCGCCCGGGAGCTCGGCTTCACCCGGTTCGCCTGCGCCTCGACCGGCAACCTGGCGAACTCGGTCGCCGCGCACGCGGCCCGGGCCGGGGTGCCGTCGATCGTCTTCATCCCCGGCGACCTGGAACTGGGCAAGGTGGTCACCACCGCCGTCTACGGCGGGGACGTGGTCGCGATCGACGGGTCGTACGACGACGTGAACCGGCTCTGCGGCGAACTGGTGGAGACCGACGAGTTCGAGGACACCGCGTTCGTCAACGTCAACGTCCGGCCGTACTACGCCGAGGGCTCGAAGACCCTGGGGTACGAGGTCGCCGAGCAGTTGGGTTGGCGGATTCCGGAGCAGGTGGTCATCCCGATGGCCAGCGGCGAACTGCTCACCAAGATTGACAAGGCGTTCAGCGAACTGGTCGAGATCGGCCTGGTCGAGGCCCCGGCCAACGGCTGGAAGGTCTTCGGCGCCCAGTCGGCGGGCTGCAACCCGATCGCCACGGCGCTGCACGCCGGCACCGACGTGATCACCCCGGTCCGGCCGACCGGCATCGCGAAGTCGCTCAACATCGGCGACCCGGCCGCCGGCCTCTACGCCCTGGAGGCGGTACGCCGGACCGGCGGCTGGATGGAGTACGCCGACGACGAGGAGATCCGGTCGGGGATCCGACAGTTGGCCCGGACCACCGGCGTGTTCGCCGAGACGGCCGGCGGGGTCACCGTGGCCGTACTGGCGAAGCTGGTGGCGAGCGGTCGGCTGGATCCGGACGCCGAGACGGTCGTCTACAACACCGGCGAGGGCCTCAAGACCCTCGACGCGGTGGCGGCCCAGGTCGGCCCGACGTACCGGGTCAAGCCGTCGCTGCGCGCGGTCCGCGACGCCGGCCTGCTCGGCTGAGTCGGCCCCTTCCCGCCGGACTCCACATTCTCAAGCGCGACGTCCCGGTCACCGTCCGGAACCGATGGTGACCGGGCGCGGCAGTGTGCGCGCCGTACGCGCATCTGCGGGCCACGGTCCACGACAGTGGTACGAATGCGGCCTGTAGCTGGGGATTTGCCACCGGTGACGAAAACACGCGGAAGAGGACTTGACGACTGCATCTGCAGGACGCAAGATGCTCCGTGCGGGAGGACGCACCGCCGTAGACTTTTTAAGCTCTTACGACCCAGCGCCGGAGGCGTTGTGCGGGCGTCCTCCCGACCAAATTCTTTCGACCGGGCCGACGCCCATCGGCCCGATGGACTCAACGACGATCCACCCGTTCGGGTGACGGTGCCCGCGATAATCGGTCGCGCCGGACCGGTACACCCGGCACTCTCGACGCCATGGACATCGTCGTCACCCCCCTGCACCTCGCCGCCGCGGACGGGGACGCCGCAGCAGAGCGGGCGTACGCGATCGAGGCCGCCTGTCGCGCGTTCGAGCAGCCGGACATGCCGCCGCTGTCCCGGCAGCGCTTCTTCGGCGGGCTGAGGCATCCGTGGCCGGGTGACGAGGAGCGGCACGCGCTGGCCTATCTCGACGGTGTGCCGGTCGGCCGTCTGGCGCTCACCCTGCCCCAGCTGGAGAACCGGGAGAACGCCCAGGTCGTCCTCATGGTGCACCCCGAGCACCGCCGTCGCGGCGTCGGCCGGGCCCTTCACGACTACGCCGTCGGGTTGCTCCGGGAGCAGAGCCGCAAGCGGATGATCGGTGAGACGGCCAGTATGGATCCCGCCGCCGGTCGGGGCGCGCCCGGCGACGCGTTCGCCGCCGCGATGGGGGCGCACCCGGCGCTCGCCGACGTACGCCGCCGGCTCGACCTGACCACGCTGGACGAGCCGGAGCTGGACCGGCTGTTGACCGCCGGCCTGACCCGCGCCGAGGGCTACTCGATCGTGCGCTGGCACGGGCGCGTCCCGGACGAGTACGCGGCGGACGTGGCCTACCTGGACAGCCGGCTGATCGAGGACGCGCCGATCGGCGACCTCACCTGGGAGGCGGCCAAACCGGACGTCGACCGGCTGCGCGGCATAGAAGCGGCACTCGACGCGCGGGGGCTGCGCTTCTACAACTGCGGCGCCCGCGACGACGCGACCGGCCGGCTGGTGGCCTGGACGGCGATCAGCCTCACCGGGGACTGCGACTGGCACGCCTTCCAGCAGATCACCCTGGTCGAACCGCGGCACCGCGGCCACCGCCTGGGCATCGTCATCAAGATCGAGAACCTTCGGTACGCGCGGACGCACGAGCCGGCGCTGCGGGTCGTCGACACGTACAACGCGGCGGTGAACGAGTACATGATCTCGATCAACGAGGCGCTCGGCTTCCAGGCGGTCGCCGGACTTAACAGCTGGCAGGCGACCATCTGAGTCGACCGGGCGGCGACTGGGACCGGTCCGGCGGGTGCGGCATGATGGCGGGATGACGGAGACCCCGCACCCCTTCTTCGCCCGGCACGCCGACACCCTGGAGCGTGCGCTGACCGCGATCACCGAGCGCGCCTACTGGTCCGCCTATCCCGAGTCGCCCAGCCCCCGGGTGTACGGCGAAACCGCCGCCGCCGAGGGCGAGGCCGCCTTCCGGGCGTACCTCGACGGGAAGTTCCCGCTCGACCAGCCCGGCACCGGCGACTGGGTGGCCACCGAGGCGAGCCCGTTCGGCATCGACCTCGGGGTGACGTACCCGCACGCCGACCCCGACGTGCTGCTGGCCGCAGCCGCGGCCGCGCTGCCCGGCTGGCGCGACGCCGGCCCGCAGACCCGGGTCGGCGTCTGTCTGGAGATCCTGGCCCGGCTGCACGCGCACATCTTCGAGCTGGCCAACGCGGTGCACGCGACCAGCGGGCAGGCGTTCGTGATGGCCTTCCAGGCCGGCGGCGCACACGCCCTGGACCGGGCGCTCGAATCGCTCGCCTACGCGTACCGGGAGATGACCCGGCAGCCGGCGACCGCGTCCTGGGAGAAGCCGGCCGGCAAGGGCGACCCGCTGCGGATGACCAAGACCTTCCACGTGGTGCCGCGTGGCGTGGCGCTGGCGATCGGCTGCAACACCTTCCCGACCTGGAACACCTACCCCGGCCTGTTCGCCTCGCTGGTCACCGGCAACCCGGTCGTGGTCAAGCCGCACCCCCGGGCCGTGCTGCCGCTCGCCATCACCGTCCGGTACGCCCGCGAGGTGCTGGCCGAGGCCGGGTTCGACCCGAACCTGATGCTGCTCGCCGCCGAGGCGCCCGGCGAGGGCCTCGCCTCCACCCTGGCGCTGCGGCCCGAGGTCAGGATCGTCGACTTCACCGGCTCCACCGAGTACGGCGACTGGCTCGAGGCCAACGCCCGGCAGGCCGCCGTCTACACCGAGAAGGCCGGGGTCAACGCGATCGTGGTCGACTCGACCGACGACTTCGCGGGAATGTGCCGCAACATCGGCTTCTCGCTGACCCTCTACAGCGGACAGATGTGCACCACCCCGCAGAACATCCTGGTGCCGGCCGGCGGAATCGACACCGACCAGGGACACAAGAGCTTCGACGAGGTCGCCGCCGGCATCGCCGGGGTGGTCGGGAAGCTCACCGGCGACCCGGCCCGCGCGGTCGAGCTGATCGGCGCGATCGTCAACGACGGCGTACTGGCCCGGCTCGACGAGGTTGCCGGGGTCGGCGAGCAGATCCTGCCGTCCCGCTCCGTCGAGCACCCCACCTACCCCGGTGCGGTGGTCCGGACCCCGCTGATCGCGAAGCTCGGCGCGGACGCCGTCGGCACGTACGGGCGGGAGTGGCTCGGCCCGATCTCGTTCGTCATCTCGACCGACTCCACCCCGCACAGCCTGGCCCTGCTCCGCCAGACGGTCGGCGAACGCGGCGCCCTCACCGCCGCCGTCTACTCCACCGACGACGCGGTCCTCGACGCCGCCGAGACGGCGGCGATCGAAACCGGAGTACACCTGTCCTGCAACCTGACCGGCGGCGTCTTCGTCAACCAGTCGGCCGCGTTCTCCGACTTCCACGGCAGCGGCGCCAACCCGGCCGCGAACGCGGCCCTCACCGACGGCGCGTACGTCGCCAACCGGTTCCGCGTGGTCCAGGCCCGCCGCCACAGCTGAAGTGAAAGGAAGGGCCCCTTCTTATCGTTTTCTGTAGAAGAAGGGGCCCTTCCTAACCGGTCCTCAGGTGGTGCGGCGCATCTGTAGTTCGCGGAGCGCGGGCACGATCGGATGTGCCACCCGTACGCCCGTGTCGACGAAACCGAGCCGCTCGTAGGCCCGTACGGCCCGGTCGTTGCCGACCACGACCTCCAGCAGTAGTTCCCTGCGGCCGGCGGCGCTGGACCAGGCGGCCACCTCGTCGATCAGGGCGGCCAGTAGTCCACTGCCCCGCCACGAGGGAGTGAGGTAGACGGCGAAGACGACGCTGACGCCCGGCTGGCCGTACGCCGCCTGTCCACCGGCGTGGCCGACGATCCGCCCGTCGACCTCGGCGATGAACGCCGCACTGCGGTGACCGGACGACATCCCGGCGACCCGGGCGGCTACCTCGGCGTGTGGCCGGGCCGCCGCGTCGGCGAGGGTCTCCAGGAAGGCCAGCGGCGAGTCGGCGAGCATCTCCAGTCGGATGGCCCGGAACCGGGCCGCGTCGGTGACTCGTACCCGGCGGATCGTGGGAAGGCCGGCCCTGGCGGCCGCGCTCGCCGCCGCCGTTCCGGATGCCGGACGGTCGCCGGACCGGTCCGCTCCGTCGGCCGGGTTCGGCGTCGCCAGCTCCGGGGACCCCGGACCCGGCGCTGTCCGGTTCGGAGCTGTCGGGTCCGGCGGGTTCGACGCTGTCCCGTTCGAAGCTGTCGGGTTCGGTGAATTCGACGCTGTCCCGTTCGGAGCTGTCGGGCTCGCCGGGTTCGCCCGGGACGGGCCGGTGGGTCGACCGAGCGCGGCGTTGGTGGCGGTCTGCGGGATGGGTGCCGGCACGTTCGCCATGGTCGCACGCCGTACGCCGCCCCGTTCCGCCGGGTAACCGGGCCTTTTCCGGTTCTGATCGGCGTCTGCCGGGTCGGGTAACGATGGCCGCCAATGGGAGCCGGTGCGGAATCGGGCGCCCGGTTGTCGGCCTCATGACCGTTTTAGCCTAGTGCGCTGCCGCCCGGCCTTGGTGTACCGTGCGGGTTCGGCCGCTTGATTCGTTCGATCCCTCAATTGCGTGACACCGTGGCGAAAACGGGTCGGCGGCCCCGGCAGGCGTACGTCGACGCCGGGGCTCTGTCAGCTCCGGCGCGACCGGAGTAAGGAAGTGCACCGTGGCGCAGGGCACCGTGAAGTGGTTCAACAGCGAAAAGGGCTACGGCTTCATCGCGGTCGATGGTGGACAGGACGTCTTCGTCCACTTCTCCGCGATCGAGATGGACGGCTACAAGGCGCTTGACGACGGTCAGCGCGTCGAGTTCGAGATCGCTCAGGGTCAGAAGGGCCCGCAGGCGGAAAAGGTTCGCCTGATCGCCTGATCGTCGGCGTTCCACCGGCCCGATGCGGGCTTGGAGTTCGTACTCCCGCTCGACCGGGTCCCTCTCCTGATGTGCCGGGAGTTCAGCCCTTGACCGATCGGCGGCTGTCCTCGTCGTCTCATCGGGCTGCAAGATCGGGATCTGCCCCCTTTCCCGCTCCTGCCTGAGGAGAGTTCGTGGTCGAACCGCCGCCAGTTGGCCAGCCCGATTCTGATGCCGGTTCAGGGGCCCGCCCCGGCGAGCAACCGGAACCGGCCGAGCCGAATCGTCCGGTCTGGGCCGGTCAACCGCCCGAGCCAGGTCAACCGGCCCAGTCCGGTAAGCCGCCCGAGCCCGCTAACCCGCCGGAGCCGGGTCAATCGGCCCAGTCCGGTAGCCCGCCCGGGCCGGATCAATCGAGCCAGCCGGGCCGCCCAGTTCCGCGGGTGCATCCGGGATACCCGGGCCAGCCGGGATACCCGGGCCAGGCCGTTGATCCCGGCCAGCAAACCTATCCAGATCTGCCGGTCTACCCGGGGCAACTCGTCTATCCGGGTCAGCCGGGCTATCCGGGTCAGCCCGGGTACCCCGGCTATCCCGGCCCGGTGCCGGGGGCCGGTCCCGGGTACTGGCCTGCGCCGGGTTACCCGGATCCGCGCGACCCGCTCGTTCCGCCGCCCGGCGCGGGGATCGGCGCGTGGTGGGAGCGGTGCTGGTCGGTGGCCCGGCGAGGTTGGCGACCGCTGTCGTTGATCCTGCTGATCACCCAGGTGCTGCCGCTGGTGGTCGTAACCCTGGCGATGGTGCCCTTCCAGCCGGATCCGACGCTCCTCGAGCCCACCGTCGGGTCGACCGGCGAGCCGGCGCCGGGAGCCGTCGGAGAGTTCCTGGGAACGTTTCTCGTCTTCATGGTGGTCGTACTCGCGGTCGTGCTCGTCGCCGGCCTGGTGCAGAGCATGGGCTGGGCGGCCGCCGTGTGGGTGATCGTCCGGCAGGCCTCCGGCGAGCCCGCTCCCCTCGGCCCCGCCTTCCGGTACGGCCTGCGCCGGGCGTTGGGGCTCTGGGGCTGGTACCTGCTCAGCAGCTTGATCATCACGGCCGGCGTCTGCGCCTGCCTCGTACCCGCTCTCTACCTCGGCCTGGCCGTGAGCCTCGCCGGTCCGATCTACCTGTTCGAGCGGCGCAATCCGGTCGGGCGCTCGTTCCAGATGGTCCACGCCCGGTTCGTGATGGTCCTCGGTCGGGTCGCGATCGTGGTGGGCGTGCTGCTCGGCGGGAGCCTGGTGGTGGCTGTGCTACAGAATCTCGGGATGCTCGCCGTGGGGATCGGGCCGACGGAGGTGGTGGGCCTCTCCGTCGGGTACGTGGTGATCACCGTGGTCGGTGCCGTGCTGAGCCTGCCGGTCCAACTCGCACAGGTCATCGGGATCCTGCTCACGTACACCGAGCAGCGGGGTCAGGAGGCGCCGGTGAACACCGCGCGACTGGCCGCCGAACTCTCCTGACGGTCCCCGAGCGGCTTGCACTCGGCAGGGGAGAGTGCTAAACAAGTGATTGGCACTCGCGCGCCGCGAGTGCCAAAGGTCGGGGCGGTTAGGGCCACGGTCGCGGGTCTGGGAGACAGACCGGCGGCAGTCGGCCGGTCGTCGCGGGCTGTCCGGCCCGGCCGGCGGACGTCACTGTCGCACAACGCGACGGAGTCGATCAGGCGCCCTCGGGCGCCCGACGACCCCGCCGCCAGTGCCGTAGTGACGTCCGAAGGTGCGTAATCAGGCGGCAGGTTCGGGGTCGGCAAGGCCCCGGCGGCCGTGAGTGTCCAGGAGGACAACGCCGTATGGCCAAGATGATCGCGTTCGACGAGGAGGCGCGCCGTGGCCTCGAGCGGGGCATGAACACCCTCGCCGACGCCGTAAAGGTGACGCTGGGCCCGAAGGGCCGCAACGTCGTGCTCGAGAAGAAGTGGGGCGCTCCCACCATCACCAACGATGGTGTGAGCATCGCCAAGGAGATCGAGCTCGAGGACCCGTACGAGAAGATCGGCGCTGAGCTGGTCAAGGAGGTCGCGAAGAAGACCGACGACGTGGCCGGCGACGGCACGACGACGGCGACCGTCCTGGCCCAGGCGCTGGTCCGCGAAGGCCTGCGCAACGTCGCGGCCGGCGCGAACCCGATGGCCCTGAAGCGGGGCATCGAGGCCGCGGTCACGAGCGTCTCGGAGGAGCTGAGCAAGCTCGCCAAGGACGTCGAGACCAAGGAGCAGATCGCCTCCACCGCCTCCATCTCCGCCGGTGACAACACCGTCGGCGAGATCATCGCCGAGGCGATGGACAAGGTCGGCAAGGAAGGCGTCATCACCGTCGAGGAGAGCAACACCTTCGGGCTCGAGCTGGAGCTGACCGAGGGTATGCGCTTCGACAAGGGTTACATCTCGGGGTACTTCATGACCGACCCCGACCGGATGGAGGCCGTCCTCGACGACCCCTACATCCTGATCGTCAACAGCAAGATCTCGACGGTCAAGGACCTGCTGCCGATCCTCGAGAAGGTCATGCAGTCGGGCAAGCCGCTGGTCATCATCGCCGAGGACGTCGAGGGCGAGGCCCTGGCGACCCTGGTCGTGAACAAGGTCCGGGGCACCTTCAAGTCCGTCGCCGTCAAGGCGCCGGGCTTCGGTGACCGCCGCAAGGCCATGCTGGGCGACATCGCCATCCTCACCGGTGGCCAGCCGATCAGCGAAGAGGTCGGCCTCAAGCTCGACGCCGCCGGCCTCGACCTGCTGGGCCGTGCCCGCAAGGTCGTGGTGACCAAGGACGAGACCACCATCGTCGACGGTTCCGGCGACGCCGACCAGATCAACGGTCGGGTCAACCAGATCCGCGCCGAGATCGAGAAGAGCGACTCCGACTACGACCGCGAGAAGCTGCAGGAGCGCCTGGCCAAGCTGGCCGGCGGCGTTGCGGTGATCAAGGTCGGCGCGGCCACCGAGGTCGAGCTGAAGGAGCGCAAGCACCGGATCGAGGACGCGGTGCGTAACGCGAAGGCCGCCGTCGAGGAGGGCATTGTCCCCGGTGGTGGTGTCGCGCTGGTTCAGGCTGGCAAGACCGCCTTCGACAAGCTGGACCTCGCCGGTGACGAGGCTACCGGCGCGCAGATCGTCAAGATCGCGCTGGACGCCCCGCTGCGGCAGATCGCCGTCAACGCCGGCCTCGAGGGTGGCGTCGTGGTCGAGAAGGTCCGCAACCTGGAGGCCGGCCACGGCCTCAACGCGGCCAACGGTGAGTACGTCGACCTGCTCAAGGCCGGCATCATCGACCCGGCCAAGGTGACCCGTTCGGCGCTGCAGAACGCGGCGTCGATCGCGGCCCTGTTCCTGACCACCGAAGCTGTGGTGGCGGACAAGCCGGAGAAGAACCCGGCCCCGGCGGCTGCGCCGGGCGGCGGGGACATGGACTTCTGAGTCCAGTCTTCACGTCTGGAAGGGGCGGGCCGCGCGAGCGGTCCGCCCCTTTCTCATGTCGTCATGCGTCGCTGGTTGCGCCGCTTTTCGGCCCGGCTGAACGGTTCTCGGATCTGTACCGGGGCGTCTACCAACTCGATGGGCTCGTCGAGGGACACGTCCTTGATTTCGTCCATTTCAGCCCGCTGGGCGGCATCACCGTAGTCGAGCCGGGACACCGGTGCCGGTGGTGGCAGATCTCCGAGCGGTGCCGAAGTGATCGAGTGGAGATCGTCAACTGGTTCGTCGTCCTTCGCCATGACTGCCTCCTTCTCCCCAAACGGTAGGAGGCTTCCGGCCAATGGCACGGGAAAATGGCGCTGTTTCGATTCAAACCGCCGACAGGTGACCGGAGCTGCTTTCGATACCGGACTGGAGCTGTTTGCGGTAGAGGAAGAACACCCGCTCGATCCAGGCACCCGCACCTCGGGCGTAGAACGGGATCGGGCCGACCCAGCCGATCTGCGCGCGCCGGTGTCCCGCCGCCCGCTGGTCGCGCAGGCAGCGGCGGAGCAGCACGCTCCCGATCCCCAGGCCCTGGGCGCTCGGCGCGGTGCCCATCGGCCCGAACCAGCTCGGCCGGGACGAGCCGTACGCGGCGAAGCCGAGCAGTTCCACCGGCCCACCGCCAGCGGGCGTACGGAGGGCGAGGTGGCAGCCGGCGCCCTCGCGGTCGATCGAGTGCAGCAGCTCGGCGTCCCAACTGCCGCCGAAGGTGGTCCGGGCGAACTCGATCAGCGCCGGAGCGTCGTCCGGGACCGCCCGGCGTACCGTCACGCCCTGGTCGGCCAGTCGTCGTTCGGCGGCGTCGGTGGACCGCAGCGCGGGAGAGGACTCGGCGGACAGGTCGGCGGTCATGTTCCAGGCGGTACCCTCCGGCTCGTAACCGAGCGCCAGCGCCGCGCAGATCGCCGGGGTGTACCGGACGTCGATGCCGGGCCACACGTAGTGCGGGGCGTTGCCGGCGAGCCGTACCTGGGTGGCGCCGAGACCGGCGAGCGCGTTCTCGACCCGCAGCAGCAGCCCGCGCCCGAGGCCCCGGCGCCGCTGGTCCGGATGAACCGCCAGGAGGTCGAGGTGGCCGACGGTGGGATCCCGGTACGCCAGCGAGCCGAGCGCCACTCCGGCCGGTACGCCGGCGCGGAGCGCGACGAACCCGACGGTACGGCGCCGGGACGTCGACCCGGGCGGGGGAGTGTCGTCCCGCAACCGGTCCACGATGGCCACCGCCTCGGCGGCGTCGTCGGGCAGGTCCAACGCCTCCCGGCACAACTGCACCACGGCGGGTAGCTGGTCGTCGGTCAGCTCGACGATCGAGAACTCGGCATGCACGAGCGCCGACCCTAGGTCATCTTCCGGCCGATGGCGAGACGGGGAGCCCGCCGATCAGCCGCGTACCGCCTGCTGGGCGGCCCGCACCGCGGCGTACGCGTCGACCAGGCCGGCCCCGGTGATGTTGCGTTCGGACCCGCACCGGTCGGCGTCGTTCCCGGATCGGAAGGTCGGCTCGGCCGGCGTCGCGCTCTCCCGCAGGATCCGGCGGGTGGTCTCCAGGTCGCCGACGAGCGCGGGGTTCGCCGACCACATCAACGCCACCACGCCGGCCAGGTGCGGGGTCGCCATCGAGGTGCCGCTCTGCCTGCCGTACCCGCCGCCGGGCAGGGCCGACAGCACGGCGACGCCGGGCGCGACCACGTCCGGCTTGCCGGCCCCACCGGCCGCCGGACCACGGCTGGAGAAGTCGGCGACCCGGCGCTGCCGGTCCACCGCCCCCACGGTGAACACCTCCGGGTACGGCGCGGGCGCGGTGTCGATCGATCCGCAGAACGGGCCGGTGTTACCGGCGGCGGCGACGAAGAAGACACCGGCGGCGGCGAAGGCGTCGGCGGCCGGCCGCAGGGTGTCCCGGGCGCAGCCCTCGATCTCCGGGCAGCCCCACGAGTTGGTCAGCACCTGCGGCGCCCGCTCCGGCCGTCCGGCCCGGAACGGGTCGGCACCGGGCGGGAACGGCGCGAGCATGAACTGTAGGCAGTCCAGGTAGTGCGCGGGGTTGCCCAGGTTCCGGTCGAGGTTCACGCAGCCGACCCAGCGGGCACCCGGGGCCACGCCGACGTTCCGGCCGCCGACGGCGGTGGCCAGGGTGTGCGTGCCGTGGCCGCCCTGGTCGACGGGGGAGCGGGAGCCGTTCCACGGGTCGAACCAGGAGTCGTCACCGCCCCGGAATCCGGCGGAGAGCGCGGGATGGCTGCCGTCCACACCGGAGTCCGAGCCACCCACGACGACTCCCGAGCCGTCCACCCCGAGCTGGGACCAGACCCGGTCGGCGCCGATCAGGCTCAGGTTCCATCCCGGTACGGCCGGCGCCGGGTCGGTCCCCCGGGCCGGGGAGCCGGCGGCGGGCAGTGCCCGTAACCGCTGGCTGACCCGTACCTGGGCCACGTCGTCACGCCCGGCCAGCCAGGCGCGTACGGCCGTACCGCCGTCCACCTCCAGCGCGTTGACCAGGTAGTACGGCGTGTAGTTCAGCCTGAGCCGGTCCAGGTCCCGGCGCAGTCCGGCCTGGGACCGCTCGGCGGTGGCGACGAGCCGGCCGTACACCTCGCGGGCTCGGGACTCCCGGCCGGCGGAACCGGTACCGGCGCCGGTCATCCCGGTCAGGTCCGCCTGCTCCCGCAGCACCACGAACAGCCGCTCGCCCTGCCAGCCGGGTGAGCCGAGGCCGACGTACACCCCGGCGGAGGCGAGCAGCAGGCCGGCGGCGACCGCCCCGGCCACCAGCCGGCGGGGGACGGGTGCGCCGACCCGGCCGAAGCCGAAGCCGTACCCGAGGCCGAGCAGCACCGCGACGGCCAGCGAGCCGGTGGCGGCGACCGCGACCCAGAACGGCACGTCCCGGGTGGTGGTGAGCAGGATCGTGATCTCCTCCGGATCCACCAGGATCAGCGGCCCGGCGGCGGCGATCCCGACCAGCCAGCCGACTGCGGCGGTCCCGCCGAACCACGGTCCTGCGGCCAGTTCGGCCGCCGGCCTGGCGCTGCGGAGCACGGGTCGGGAACCGGGCCGCAGGGCGGCGATCGCGAAGCCGGCCGGGGGGAGTACGAGCAGCGCGGCGAGCTGTACGCCCGGTTGGCCGATCCCACCCGCCAGGAGAGCCAGGGTCACCCCGGCGACCAGACCGCCGACCAGGACCAGACGGGCCCCGCCGACCGGTCGGTCCGGCGCCTGTCCCGCCGGCCCGGCCCCGCCCGGCCGCTCGTAGCCGGCCCAGAACGATCCGTCCAGAATGGTGGCGGCCAGCCAGCCGACAGCCGCCGCCGCGAGCAGTCCGAACGCCGTCTCCAGCAGCCCACCCAGCGCGCCCACCCAGAGCCAGGGCAACAGCAGGGCGAGCCCGCCGGCCACGGCCAGGGCGATGGTGGCCGGCTCGGTACGGGCCTGCGCCGCCCGGGGGTCACGGCGCCGGACTCGGGCGGCACGCCACCGGATCAGTACGGCGGCCAGCGCGGCTGACGCCGCCAGGGCGGCCAGGTACACCTCGGGCAGCGGCAGCGGAATCGCCCGGAGCAGACCGAACGCGCCGAGCACGATCGCGCCGAGCAGCCAGGCCCGCCCGGCGGCCCGTACCCCGGGGGATCGGGGCAGGACGGCGAGCAGTGCGGCGGGCACCCCGACCAGCAGCGTGCTCACCACTGCGGTGGCCGGCCAGGTCCAGGCCGGCTGGTCGAGCCCGGAAACGAGCAGGACCTGTTCGACGAGCCAGACGATGGTCTGCGTGCCGACCGTCACCAGCACGGCCCAGACTCCGACGAACGCGGCGGCGACCACCGGCCAGGGGCCGCTCGGCGGCGCCGGTCGCGGCGGCCATGGCGGCCACGGCGGCCCCGCCGGCGGCGGGGTCGGGTAGGCGGGGCCGACCGACGGTGGCACCTTTTCCGGACCGGCCGGTGCCGGCAGCGGTTGCGCCAGCCCGGGTGGCGGCGGTGGTGGCGGTTGCGCCAGCCCGGGTGGCGGCGGTGGTGGCGGTTGCGCCGGGCCGGGTGGCGGCACGGACGGCTCGTCGGGTGGCGGCGGCGGACCATCCTGCATGCCCCGAACAGTACGACGCCGGTCGGCGAACCGTGGACCCTCCGCTTCGCGGATCAGGCGTCGGCCTCGGGTTCGTCGACGGGAGCGTTGCGCAGCCGTGCCACCAGTTGCTCCAGCGCGGTGACCTCCGCGCGCAGGGCGGCCCGGCCCTGCCGGGTCAGCCGGAGCCAGGTGCAGGGACGGCGGCCCTCGTAGCCCTTGATCACCTGTAACAGCTCGGCCTGCTCCAGGATCCGCAGGTGTCGGTTGAGGTTGCCGTCGGTCAGCCCGAGTTCGTCCCGCAACGTGCCGAACTTGCACTCCCGGGTCTCGCTCAGCACGGTGAGGATGCCGAGTCGGACCCGCTGGTGGACGGTGTCGTCGAGGGCCAGCGCCGGATGTGTCGGCACCGGCTTCGGGTCAGGCACGACGGAGCCGCCGGGCCCGCGTACCGCGCACCACGGCGAAGACCACGAGCGGCAGCGCCATCAGCCCAAGATAGTGACCGGGCCGGAGTGCGAGCTGGCCGCCGTACGTGCTCGCACCGCCGGTGAGGAGTCCGGCGACCCAGCCCGGGATGTGACCCAGTAGGAAGCTGCCGCAGAGCCAGGTCGTGAGCAGGGTGATCCAGAGCCCGGCGGCGGCCAGGCTCGGGCTGCGTTCGGCCCAGGCGAGCGCGAGAACGGCGGCAGCCACCGGCAGTAGCGGGGTGAGCAGCCCCTGCCACGACCACGCGGAGAAGTCGGCGGTCATGGCGTCGGACGCGATTTCCGTCTTCGGTACGGCGGCGACGACGGCGAGCAGCAGCAGTACGCCGAGTCCGGTGCCGGCGAAGAGCGGCCAGGCCACCCGTACGCCCAGTTGGCGTGCTCGCCAGGCGTACCAGGCGGCGGTGGCGGCGAACAGCAGCGGACTCTGCATTGCAAAGCTTATGGGTACCTGTCAAGGAAGCGCGACCCCCTGGACGGCCCGGCCGGCTCCGGGAACGCCCCTGTCAGGAAGTCGCCAATGCCAAGAGATGGCTGGTGCCCCGGGGGCCCCGATCGAAGCCGGAGCCCGCCGGCCGCACCGGAACCAGCGGTACAGCTACCGTGGACGGGTGCGTGACCCCAGCGTTTCCCGGAACACCGCCAGCCGGCTCTCGCCGTCCCGCCGCACCGCCGACCTGCGTCGGCTGCGCGGCGAACGGTTCGACGTGCTCGTCATCGGGGGTGGCGTGACCGGCGCCGGCGCCGCCCTCGACGCGGCCTCCCGTGGCCTCAAGGTGGCTCTCGTCGAGGCTCGCGACTACGCGTCCGGCACCTCCAGCCGGTCCAGCAAGCTGATCCACGGCGGTCTGCGCTACCTGGAGCAGTTGGAGTTCGGCCTGGTCCACGAGGCGTTGACCGAGCGTGGCCTGCTGGCCACCCGACTCGCGCCCCACCTGGTCCGCCCGGTACCGATCCTGGTCCCGCTGCCGCCCGGCGGCGGACCCACCGGGCTACCCGGCCGGGCCTGGCGACGGTCCTACTACGGCGCCGGAGTCGCCGCCTACGACGCCTTCGCCGGGGTCTTCGGCGGCGGGCGCGGCATGCCGCTGCACCGCCACCTCAGCCGGGAGGGCGCCCGCCGGATGTTCCCGAGCCTGCGCGCCGACGCGATCGCCGGAGCCATCCGCTACTACGACGGCCAGGTCGACGACGCCCGCCTGGTGGTCACCCTCGCCCGCACGGCGGCCAGCCTGGGCGCGGCGATGGTGACCAGCGCCCGGGTCGTCGGACTGACCCGGCAGGCCCGCGAGGTGACCGGGGTACGGGTCCGGGACATGGAGGCGCCGCCCGGGTCACCGGACGCCGAGTTCGAGGTACGGGCCCGCACCGTCATCGCCGCCACCGGCGTGTGGAGCGACGACATGGCGGAGCTGCTCGGCGACGTCGGAGTACGCCGGGGACTGCGGGTACGCGCCTCCAAGGGCGTGCACGTGGTGGTGCCCCGTTCGGCGATCACCGGCGAGGCCGGGCTGATCCTGCGTACGCCCAGTTCGGTGCTGTTCGTGATTCCCTGGGGCGGGCACTGGATCATCGGCACCACCGACACCGACTGGCGGCTCGACCGGGCCCACCCGGCGGCCTCGGCCCGGGACATCGACTACCTGCTCGACCAGGTCAACACCGTACTGGACCGGCCGCTGAGCACCGAGGACATCGAGGGTGTCTACGCCGGGCTGCGCCCGCTGCTCTCCGGCGAGGCCGACTCGACCTCGAAGCTGTCCCGGGAACACGCGGTCTACGAGCCGATGCTCGGACTGCTGCTGGTGGCCGGTGGCAAGTACACCACCTACCGGGTGATGGCCGCCGACGTGGTCGACCGGGCGGCTCGGCGGCTCGGCGGGGTACGCCAGTCGCGTACCGCCGACCTGCCACTGCTCGGCGCGGACGGGTACGGCGCGCTGTGGCGGGACCGGGCCGACCTGGCCCGCCGGCACGGGATCCAGGCCGGCGTGGTCGAACACCTGCTGGAGCGGTACGGCAACCTCACCAACCACCTGCTCGGGATGGTCGACGCCGACCCGCTGCTCGGATCGCCGCTGGCCGGGGCACCGGAGTACCTGGCCGCCGAGGTGGCGTACGCGGCCCGGGCCGAGGGCGCGCTGCACCTCGACGACGTGCTGACCCGGCGTACCCGGATCTCCTTCGAAACCCCGCACCGGGGGGTGGAATCGGCGGGACACGCGGCCGAGATCATGGGCCGGGTGCTCGGCTGGGACGCCACGGTACGGGCCCGCGAGGTCGAGCACTACCTGGCCCGGGTGGAGGCGGAACGGCAGTCACAGCGGATGCCCGACGACGCCACCGCCGACGCGGCCCGGGTCGGTGCCCCCGACGTACGCGGCTTCGCCGCCGACCGGAGTGCCGAGGCCGGGATGGGCGGGGTGGAACTGCCCGGCTGACCCGGCTCGGCGACGCCGCTGTCCGGGCCGCTCGCCGGGCCGCCTGGGTCGGTCGCCGGGCCGCCGGGCCGGGCGGTTGGACCGGTCAGAGGACCTTGCCGGGGTTGAGCAGGCCGATCGGGTCGAGCGCCTCCTTGATCGCCCGGTGCACCCGCACGCCGACCGGCCCGATCTCCCGGGCCAGCCAGTCCCGCTTCAGCAGCCCCACGCCGTGCTCGCCGGTGCAGGTGCCGCCGAGGGAGAGGCCGAGTTCCATGATCGCGTCGAAGGCCAGTCGCCCACGTTCCAGACTGGCCGGATCGGCCCGGTCGACCACGATGTTCGGGTGCATGTTGCCGTCCCCGGCGTGCCCGACCACGCCGATCGGGATGTCGTACTCGTCGGCGATCCGGGCCACGCCGTCGAGCAGCGCGGCGAGTGCGGTCCGGGGTACGGCCACGTCGTCGATGATCAGCCCACCGTTGCCACCCGGGTAGGTCTCGGCGGCGAACCGTTCCATCGCCGGATGGGCCAGCCGGCGGGCCTGGAGCAGCGCGGCGGCCTCCGCCGCGTCGGTGGCGGCGAAGACCTCGTCGGCACCGCTCGCCGTACAGACCTCGGCCACTCTCGCCAGGTCGGCGGCGGCCCGGGGACCGGTGTCGGCGGCGGCCAGCAGCAGCGCACCGGCATCGGTACGCAGCCCCATCGGCCGGTACGCCTCGATCGCGCCGAGATGGGTCCGGTCCAGCAACTCCAGCAGGCTCGGGCTGAGCCCCTGTGCGGAGATCCCGGCCACCGCCTGCCCGGCAGCGGTGGTGGACGGGAAGACCGCCACCAGGGTCAACGACTCCTCGGCGGCCGGGCGCAACGACACGGTCACCTCGGTGATCACGCCGAGAGTGCCCTCCGAGCCGACGAACAGCCGGGTCAGGTCGTACCCGGCGACCCCCTTCGCGGTACGCCGTCCGGTACGCAGCACCTCGCCGGTGGCGAGTACCACCTCCAGGCCGATCACGTACTCGGTGGTGACGCCGTACTTCACGCAGCACATCCCGCCCGCGTTGGTCGCCACGTTGCCGCCGATGGTGGACGACTCCCAGGAGCCGGGATCGGGCGGGTACCGCAGGCCGTGCTTGGCGACCTCGGCGGCGAGGGCGGCGTTGACCACGCCCGGCTGGACCACCGCGATCCGGTTGACCGGATCCACCTCCAGGATCTCGTCCATCGCCACCGTGGAGAGCAGCACGGCGCCGTCGACCGCGTTGGCGGCCCCGGCCAGCCCGGTCCGGGCGCCCTGCGGAACCACCGGGACACCGTGGGTGGCCGCGGTCCGGAGTACGGCGACCACCTCGGCGGTGTCGCGCGGCCGTACCACCACCGCGGGCATCCCGGCGGCGCAGAGGTCCGCCTCGTCGCGCTGGTGGCCGCGGAGCAGGTCGGGGTCGGTCAGCACGGCAGACTCGCCGAGCACGGCCCGCAGGTCGTCGAGAAGATCCGGCATGGTTGGCAGGCTATCCGCCGGACGAGTACGTCGACCACGGCGCCTCAGGCGTTAGGAAGGGCCCCTTCTTATACAAAAAGCGATAAGAAGGGGCCCTTCCTTCGTCGGGTTCGGGAGGTTCGGAAGAGGGTAGTCCCCGCCATGCGCTCCGTCCGGGACACCATGGCCAGAACGCCCGTGGAGGTCGATCGGGAGCGTATCGCCAGGCTGGCGCAGGAGGCCAAGAAGCGGTCCCGGGCCACCGTGCGGGACCGGTGGCACGCCGTGCAGTTCAATCTGGTGCTCGCGCTCCAGGCCGGGGTCGCGGCGGCGCTGGCCTGGGTCGGCTCGCACGAACTGCTGGGCAATCCGTCGCCGGTCTTCGCACCGATCTCCGCGATCGGCACGCTCGCCTCCTCGGTCGGCCAGCGGTTCCGCCGGACCATCGAGCTGATCATCGGGGTGGCGGTCGGCATCGGCCTCGGCGACGCACTGGTCTTCGCCGCCGGCACCGGGCCCTGGCAGCTCGGCGTGATCGTCTTTCTGTCGATCGTGGTCACCATCTTCCTCGGCGGCGGCCCGGCGGTGGTGACCCAGGCGGCGGCGACCGCGGTGCTGATCGTGACCGTGACCCCGGCGTCGATGGAGAACATCGAGTCACCCCGGGTCATCGACGCGCTGATCGGCGGCTTCGCCGGGCTGGTGGTGCTCGCCCTGGTGCTGCCGCTCAACCCGCTCCGGGTGGTGGACCGGGCGGCCCGACCCGCGCTCGGCCGGCTCACCGAGGAGTTGAGCGAGACCGCCGAGGCGCTCAAGTCCCGGAACGCCTCCCGGGCCCAGGCCGCCCTGGACCGGCTGCGTCAGGTGGAGGACCACCTCCAGGGCTTCACCGAGGCGCTGGAGGGTGGGCGGGAGACCTCCATCCTGGCGCCGGTGCGCTGGCACCGCCGGGGAGCGCTCACCCAGTACGTGGAGAGCGCCGAGTACATCGAGCACGCCGTACACAACAGCGGAACCCTGATCCGGCGGGCGGTCACCGCGCTGGAGGACGAGGAACCGGTGCCGGAGGAGATGTCGGCCGCGGTGGCTCTGCTGGCCGAGTCGGTACGACTGCTGCGCAAGGATCTCGGCCTCGGCGTACGGCCGGAGGCCGCCCGTGAGCAGGCGCTACAGGCGATCGGCCAGGCCGGTCGGGCGTACGCGGAGGGGGTCGGGTTCTCCGGCAGCGTGGTGATCGCGCAGGTGCGTACCACGGGCAGCGACATCCTCCGGGCCACCGGGATCGAACGCACCGAGGCGAACCGGCTGGTACGGCGGGCAGCGGGCGGTCATGCCGGCGAGGCCGCCGACGACGCGCTCAAGGATCCCGGCGGGCGGCCCTCGGACACACCGTCGGACACGCCGTCCTCGGAGGCCCGGTCCACCCGGTCGTGACCCCGACCGTCCGGTACCCCGGGCGCCGGGCGACCGGGCCGGTCAACCGAGGGCGGCCAGGGCGGCCAGCAGGCGGTCCACCTGCCGGGTGGTACTGCCCAGCCCGATGCTCGCGCGCAGCGCGGTCGGCGGCAGGTCGGGCCGGCCGCTCCGGGTGCCCGCCTCGGTGAGCAGGCGTCGGGCCAGCGGATGCGCGCAGAAGAGACCGTCCCGGAGCCCGATCTGCCAGCGCTGGGCCAGCTCGGCGGCGACCTGCGCCGAGTCCCGGCCGGCGACCACGAACGAGACGATGCCGACCCGGGGTGCGTCCGCGTCGAAGGTACGCAGTTCGACCACGTCCGGCGTGGCGGCGAGCCCGGTACGCAGGTGGGCGAGGAGGGCCTGCTCCCGGGCGTACAGCGCGGGGCGGTCCGCGCCGGTCAGCGCCTCGCAGACGGCGGCCAGCGCCACCGCGCCGAGCAGGTTCGGGGTACCGGCCTCGTGCCGGCCGGGCCCGTCCGCCCAGTCGACGTCGTTGGTGGCCGGACCGACCGTGCGGGTGGCCCCGCCACCGGCGAGGTACGGCGGTGCGGCGTCCAGCCAGTCCGCCCGCCCGGCCAGTACGCCGATCCCGAACGGCGCGTACAGCTTGTGACCGGAAACGGCCACGTAGTCGACCGCGAGGGCGGAGATGTCCACCTCGGCGTGCGGGGCGAGTTGAGCGGCGTCCAGCACGATCCGCGCGCCGTGCCGGTGGGCGGCGCGGGCCAAATCGGCGATCGGCCAGCACTCCCCGGTGACGTTGCTGGCCCCGGTCACCGCGACCAGGATCGGCGCGCTGCCGTCGGTGCCCCGGCGCAGTTCGCGCAGTGCGGCGTCGAGGGCCCGTACCGCCGCGCCGGGCGAGCCGGGCACCGGCAGCCGGACCGTGTCGACGGGCCACGGCAGCAGGTTGGCGTGGTGCTCCGAGGCGAAGGTCACCACCTTGCCGCCGGGCGGCAGGACCCTGGCCAACAGGTTGAGCGCGTCGGTGGTGTTCCGGGTGAAGACGACGTGGTCGTCGGGACGTACCCCGAGGAAGTCGCCGACCTGTTGCCGGGCCCGCTCGTAGGCGAGGGTGCAGCGCCGGGACAGCGCTCCGGCGCCCCGGTGCACGCTGGCGTACCAGGGCAGCAGTTCGGCCACCGCGTCCGCCGCGGCCCGCGCGCACGGCGCGGTGGCGGCGTAGTCGAGGTTGACCTGTCCGGGTACGCCGAGCACGTCCAGCGGTCCGTGCCCGGCCGGGTTCGGATCGGCCGGTACGGGCACGGCGACCGTTCGTGCGGGAACGGTACGGGACACGGGTGCGACGATGGTGCTCACCGGGTTACCTCCGGGGTCCAGGGACCCCGGGGCGGGCGGGAACGGGGTCCGCGCTTGCCCGGTGCGGCATGCACCGAGCCCGGTCATCACCCGGGGCACCCCACCGCGAACTGACGAGGGTTGCCGGCCAGCAAGCCGGGGCTTGGACGCTGGCACTCGTGACCTGCGGACGAGCATAGCCGGACCGGATGTGGTCGGGCCAGCCTGGCCGGGGTGACTACGCTGACCACATGGCCGACACCCCGCCCGGTGCGGCGGCGCCCCAGTCGCCGGCACCGAATCCACCGTGGTCGCCGCCCACGACGTCCCCGGCGCCCCAGCCGCCGCCCGACCTTCCGGCGGTCAAGGTCGCCGGGTCACGGCAGGGGTTGAGCGTGCAGCGCCTGTCGGTGATGATCGGCGCGATCCTGCTGATCGCCGTCTGCGCGGTGCTGATGCTGCTCGAACTCGGTGAGCCGGCCGGCGTCACGCCGCTGGTGATCGGGCTGGCCGCGGCGGTCCTGCCGGTACCGGTCCTGGTCGCCTGCTTCCTCTGGCTCGACCGGTACGAGCCGGAGCCGATCAAGTACCTGCTCTTCTGTTTCGGCTGGGGCGCGGCGGTGTCGACCTACTCGGCGCTGAAGGTCAACACGTTCGCGGCCGACGTGGGCCTGCCGGTACCGCTGGTCGGGGTGCTGGTGGCGCCCTTCATCGAGGAGCTGACCAAGGCCCTCGGGCCGTTACTGCTGCTGCTCTACCGGCGTCGGCAGTGGTCCGGCATCACCGACGGAATTGTCTACTGTGGTCTGTCGGCGGTCGGCTTCGCGATGGTGGAGAACATCCTCTACCTCGGCCTGCACGGCTACGCCGACGGCGCCGACCAGTACGGCCCGGCCACCGGTGCGCAGAACGTCTTCGGGATCTTCATCGTGCGGATCCTGATCACCGGCTTCGCCCACCCGCTGTTCACCTCGATGACCGGCGTCGGGCTCGGGATCGCCGCCCGTACCGCCGACATGCGGATCCGGATCCTCACCCCGTTCGCCGGTCTGCTGCTGGCGATGATCCTGCACGGCACCTGGAACCTGACGGCCACGCTGGTGCAGGAGACCGGGGAGGAACTGATCCTGCTCTACGGGTACATCGGCCTGATGGTGCCGATTTTCCTCGGCATGGTCGGGCTGGCGATCTGGCTGCGAAGTTGGGAGGGGCGGCTCACCGAACGTCGACTGCCCGACTACGTACGGGCGGGCTGGCTCACCCCGCCCGAGTTGGCGGCGCTGACCAACATCGGCCGGCGGCACGCGGCCCGTCGCTGGGCCCGCCGGGTGGCCGGCGACGAGGGCTTCAAGGCGATGCGGCGGTTCCAGTTCGCCGCCACCCGGCTGGCGCTGCTGCGCGACGGGCTGACCCGGGGCCTGGACGCCAAGCCGGTGCAGCTGGCTCGGGCCCTGGCCGAGGAACGGGAACTGCTCGGCGCGATACACGACGCCCGGCAGGCCTTCGTCGGGCGCGACCCGCAGGCACCGGTCGGGGTGTGGGACGGCAGCCACTACCACCTGACGTTCCCGGACGGGAGCCTGCGGATCCTGGAGCCCCCGCACGAGCCGGTGGTGCCGATCCCGGTCGTGCTCGGGCCGGCCCGTCCACCGGTACCCGCCGGGGTCGGCTACGGCCCGCCCGGCCCGTACGGCGGACCGCCGACCTTCGGGGCACCACCGGGAGCGTCCTGGCCCGGTCCGCAGCAGCACCGCTGAGCCGGGCCGGCGGGGCGAGCGGTGCCGGAAGGGCGCCGCTCGCCTAGAGGTAGAGCCCGGTCGAGTCGGTCTCCACCCGTTGCGCGGCAACCGCGTGCACGTCGCGCTCGCGGAGCAGGACGTACTCCCGGCCGTGCAGTTCGACCTCGGACCGGTCGTCCGGGTCGAAGAGCACCCGGTCCCCGGAGACGATGGATCGCACGTTCGGACCGACGCCCACCGCGGTCGCCCAGGCCAGTCGCCGCCCCATCGAAGCGGTGGCCGGGATGACGATGCCGGCGGTCGAGCGCCGTTCCCCCTCGCTACCCTCCGTACGGACCAGCACCCGGTCGTGTAGCAGTCGGATGGGCAGGCCGTTGTCGTTGTTCACCTCGGCGGTCACGACCGGAACGGTACCGTGCACGGGCGTCGGGCCGGCTGGTGGCGTGGCCTCCCGTAGCGTTCCGAGCCGGCCCGTGCCGGTGCGGCTACCGTAGGGGAGCCGATTCCTGAGTGGGAGGTGCGCTTGAGCCGATTCGAGCAGTTGCGAGCGAGGATCCGTCGTGCCCTCGCGTCCGCTCGGCCCCGGTCTGGCTCGGCCGGAAACCCGGGAGAGGGCCAGGAAACTCCGCCGGCGGACTCCCTGTCGCTGACCCATCCGCTGGGGCCGGCCGAGGGTGAGTCCCCGACGGACGGCCACCCCTCGACGTCGAGCCGGGACGACGCGGACGTACCGCACGGGTTGCGCATCGCGGCGGCCTGGTCCTGGCGGCTGATCGTGATCGGCGTCGTCGCCTGGACGCTGATCCGGGTGGTCGGCACGATCCGGATCGTCATCATTCCGCTGATCATCGCCCTGCTGCTCTCGGCCCTGCTGGCCCCGGCGGTCGGGCTGCTGCTCCGGGCCCGGTTCCCCCGCTCACTGGCCACCGCCCTGGTGCTGGTCACCGGGCTGGCGGCGGTGGTCGGCACCCTGACCCTGGTGGTGAACGAGTTCATCCGAGGCGTACCGGACCTGAGTCGCAACGCCACCGACGGCATCCGGCAGATCCAGGAGTGGCTCAAGACCGGGCCGCTGCACCTGTCGGACAACCAGCTCAACTCGTACATCGAGGAGGGCGAGCAGTGGATCAACGAGAACACCCGGGCGCTGACCAGCGGGGCGGTCTCCACCGCGACGACCCTCTTCGAGGTGCTGACCGGCGCTCTGCTGGTGCTCTTCGCCACCTTCTTCTTCCTGCGGGACGGCGGGAAGATCTGGCGCTTCATCGTCCGGCTGCTGCCGCTGGCCGCCCGATGGCGGGTCGACGACGCCGGTAGGGCCTCCTGGGCGACCCTGGTCGCGTACGTCCGGGCGACCGTGCTGGTCGCGTTCATCGACGCGGTCGGGATCGGCATCTTCCTGGTGATCTTCGACATCCCGTTCGCGTTTCCGCTGGCCGCGCTGGTCTTCCTCGGCGCGTTCATCCCGATCGTCGGCGCGACCCTCTCCGGTGCGGTGGCGATCCTGGTCGCCCTGGTCGACAGCGGCTGGGTGTCCGCGCTGATCATCCTCGGTGTGGTGATCGGCGTGCAGCAGATCGAGGGACACATCCTGCAACCGCTGATCATGGGGCGCGCGGTGGCGATCCATCCGCTCGCGGTGATCGTCGCGATCGCCGCCGGGGTCGTCCTGGCCGGCATCGTCGGCGCCCTGGTCTCGGTGCCGCTGATCGCGGTGCTCAACACGGCGGTCCGCCGGCTGGCCCACCGCCGGCCGCCCGAGGTGCCGCCGCACGCCGTCGTGATCGCCAGCCAGGCACCGTGAGCGTGGGCCCCGGCCGGTCGGCGGTCGGGGCTCAGGTGCGGGCCAGCCGCTCCAGGGCGCCCTTGGCGATGTCGGGTCGGGTCGTGTACCAGAACGGCGGCAGCGACTGGCGCAGGAAGGCGCCGTACCCCCGGGCGGTCTCCAGCCGGGAGTCGAGCACCGCCACCACGCCCTTGTCGCCGGTCGACCGGATCAGCCGACCGACCCCCTGAGCCAGCCGTACGGCCGCGATCGGCACGCTCACCGAGGCGAAGCCCGAGCCACCGGCGGAGTCCACCGCCGCCGCCCGGGCCGCCGCCAACGGCTCGTCCGGGCGGGGGAACGGCAGCCGGTCGATCACCACGAGTTGGCACGAGTCGCCCGGCACGTCCACGCCCTGCCAGAGCGACATGACGCCGAACAGGCAGCTCGCCCGCTCCTCCCGGAACCGGCGGACCAGCAGCGGCAGTGACTCCTCGCCCTGGAGCAGCACGGGCAGGTCGGTACGCGCCCGTAGCAGCTCGGCGGCCTGGAGCGCGGCCCGCCGGGACGAGAACAACCCGAGGGTACGACCGCCGAGCGCGCCGACCAGCCCGAGCAACTCCTCACCGGCGGCGGCCGGCAGGCCCGAGGCGGCGGGGCGGGGCAGGTGCGCGGCGACGTACAGGATGCCCTGCCGGGGGTAGTCGAACGGCGAACCGACGTCGAGCGAGCGCCATCCGCCGGCCGGCTCGGCCGTGCCCGCCGATGCCGATCCGGTCGACCCCTTCGGCGTCGCGCCGGCCGTGGCTGTGGACCGGCCGGGTGCGCTGGACCGGGCCGTACCGGCGGCGAGCGCTCCGGCGGCCGGCGACGGCGGGGCGGTCGGAGCCGGTGCCGGACCGAGTCCCAGGGCCCGGGCCACGGTGTCGAACCGGCCGCCGAGGGCGAGCGTGGCCGAGGTGGCGACGACGGTGCGGTCCTCGTACAGGTGGGTGGCGAGGGTGTTGGCCACGGAGAGCGGCGCGACGACCAGCGCCCGACGGCCGGCGGCGGCGCCCTCCGGCTTCTCCACCCAGGCCACGTCGTGGTCGGCCTCCTCCAGCAGTCGCTGGGAGGTCTTCGACAGCTCGTCGAGCACCGCCTTTGACTGCTGCTTGCGGACCGGGTCGGGGTCGTCGGCCTTCACCTCGCCGATCTTCTCCAGCGCCGCCCGGGTCGCCGCGTCGAGCAGGGTGCACGCCTCGCGCAGCGGCCCCGGCAGGCCGCCGGTGATCCGCCCGGCCGGCGACTCGGCCAGCCCGACCGTCAGGGCGTCGCCGGCCGCGACCAGCGCCTCGGCCAGCTCCGGGCTGATCAGCGGCCGGGTACGCCGGGCCGCGCGGTCGATCAGCTCCGGGATCAGCTCGGCCTGGGCCGCCGAGGAGACCCGGTCGGCGAGTTCGTGTGCCTCGTCGACCACCAGCAGCTTGTGCGGGGGCACGATGTGCCGGCCGGCGAGCATGTCGACGGCGAGCAGGCTGTGGTTGGTCACCACCACGTCGGCCTCGCGGGCGCGGGCCCGGGACGCCTCCGCGAAACACTCGGCGCCGTACGGGCAGCGGCCGGCCCCGACACACTCCCGGGCCGGCATCGACACCAGGCGCCACGCCTGATCGTCGACGCCCGGGTCGAGCTCGTCCCGGTCACCGGTGTCGGTCTCCATGGCCCAGTCCCGGATCCGCTCGACCTGCTTGCCCAGCCGGCCCGCCTCACCGAGCCACTTCGGGCCGCCGCCGCTCCGGCCCGGGGTGTCGAAGAGCGTGTCCTCCGGCTCGTCCTCAGTAGAGTTCTCCAGTCGGGCCAGGCAGAGGTAGTGGTGCCGGCCCTTGAGCACCGCGAAGGTCGGTCGCTGGCCGAGCACCGAGGTGACCGCGTCGGCGAGCCGGGGCAGGTCGTGTTCGACCAGCTGGGACTGGAGCGCGAGGGTGGCGGTGGAGACCACCACCGGTCCGTCCACGGTCAACGCCGGGGCGAGGTAGGCCAGGGACTTGCCGGTGCCGGTCCCGGCCTGCACCAGCAGGTGCTCGCCGGAGGAGATGCACTCCTCGATCGCGGTGGCCATCTGCTGCTGGCCCTCCCGGGTGGAACCGCCGGGCACGGCGCCGACGGCCGCGGCCAGCAGCTCGGTGCCGCTGGGCCGACCGGCGCGGCGGCGCTTGCGGGGTCGGCCGGCCGGAGGTGCACCGGCCTCCGCCGCCGTCGGCCCGGTCAGGTCAGGGAAGCTGGCGTCGGTGGCGGGCGCGGTCACTGTGCGACCGTACCCGTACGTCCCGACAGGGCCGCGCGCACACGACCGGCGGGTCCGCGACACCACCGGATCGGTGCAGTGATGTTGCCGATTACGACGCCTGGCGGATGCTTCGTGCACGGCGAGTACTGGGCCAGATCCGCTAGGGTGCGGGCATGCCGAGCGAGATGGTCCGGGTCGTCTACCGCAAGTACGACGGCACGGCGCACCGGGACTACCCCGCCCGCAGGCTGACCGAGGACGACTCCGGTGTCTGGCTCGGCGTGACCGCCGGCACCCAGTCCGTCTACCACGGTCGCCCCTCGGTGGAGCAGATCCCGTTCGTACTGCTCGTGCCGCACGACACGTGGTGGAGCGCGATGTTCAACCCGCCGCCCCGGACCAGCGAGGTCTACTGCGACATCGCGAGCCCGGCTCGCTGGGAGGGCGACACCGTCCACCTGATCGACCTCGACCTGGACGTCGTACGTCGCCGGGGCACCGCAGCGGTGGAGTTGCGGGACGAGGACGAGTTCGCCGAGCACCGGGCCCGGTTCGGATATCCCGAGGACGTGGTGACGAACGCCCACGCCGCCGCCGAGTGGCTGTACGGCGCCCTGGGCGACGGCACCGAACCGTTCGCGTCCGCGTACCGGAAGTGGCTGGCCCTGGTGGTCTGAGCCGGCGCCGTCGGCCCGGTCAGGAGACGGGCCGGGACCCGAGCGTCCGGGTGTCCTCACCGGGGGCGATCCGGGGTACCCGGGTCAGTTTCGCCGGGTTGACCTGGTGGTAGATGCCGGTGAGCCGGCTCTGGTCGGTGACGAACCACATGACGCCGCGCAGCGGCAGGTCGGGCCGGTACTCCGCCTCGACCTGGATGCCGAGGCTGCCGTTGACCAGTACCGGCACCATCCGGAGGTCCCTGGTGTCCCGCACGGCCCGCCGGAACAGCCCGTACGCGAACCGGGCGACCTTGACGGCGCCGACGACCGGATGCCGGGAGGTCGGGAACAGGCCGCCGCCGTCGCCGACGAAGACCACGTCGGGGGCGAGCACCTCCAGCAGCCGGTCCAGCTCGCCGGACTCGGCGGCTTCCAGGAAGGCGGCGACCAGGCGTTGGTGCTCCGCCGGATCGGCGGGCTGCCGGGGAGTGCCGTCGGCCACCGCGCGCCGGGCCCGGGAGGCGAGCTGCCGGGCCGCGATCGGTGTGCTGCCAAGCACCCCCGCGATCTCCGCGAACGGCACCGCGAAGACGTCGTGCAGGACGAACGCGACCCTCTGTTCGGGGGAGAGGCGTTCCAGCAGGGTCAGCAGGGCGATGCCGACCTGGTCGGTGTGGACGGCCCGCTCGGCCGGGTCCGGTGCGAAGCCGTCGGCCGGGTCGGGTAGCCGGCTCACGACCGGCTCCGGCAGCCACTGCCCGTGATACGTCTCACGGCGGACCCGGGCCGACCGCAGCACGTCGAGGCTGACCCGAGCGGTGGTAGTGGTCAGCCAGGCCCGCAGGTCGCGAATCTCGGCGCGGGCCTGCGGGGTGGCCAGGGCGGCGGCGTAGCGCAGCCAGGTCTCCTGGACGGCGTCCTCGGCCTCCGTCCGGCTTCCCAGCATCCGGTAGGCGACCGCCATCAGGTGGCCACGTTCGGCCTCGAACTCGGTCGCCAGGTCCCGCATGGCCGTCTCCCCGTCCGCTTGGCGTCTCTCCCCGTCCGCTTCGCGCCCACCTGCGAGGTTAGTCGCGGGCGATCCCGACCGTCGGGCGTCCGGCAGTGACAGGCGTCTCAGCCGGGCCGGTCGGCCGGGCCGGATCGACCGGGAGGTGTGCCGGTGCGGTGTTCCGGGTACTGCTCCGGGCTGACCGGTTTCCTGCTGTCCGGGGCACACCGCTCGGTTTGTCCCTGCTGGGTGACGGCCCCGGCGACGGTACGGGAGGGTGGCGTGGCACCGTCAAGATGAACGAGAGGTAAATGGCAAATGAACCGCCCCTGACCAGGGGTGGGCCGGGCAAATCTTCGATCCGAGGTTTCCTAGCATTCCCCAGGGGCAGCCTCCTGCGGCCCGCCACCCGTCCGCCGACGCAACGAGGTTGTGCCGTGAAGTTTTCCCTCCGCCCATCCGAGGGCGCCTTCTACGAGTTGTTCACCAGAGCCGCTCAGAACCTTGTGCGCGGCACCGAACTGCTCAACGAGCTTGCGCTGCCCGGGGTCGACGTACAGTCGGTCAGCGAGCGGCTCACCGAGGTCGAGCACGACAGCGACCAGATCACCCACGATCTTTACAAGAAGATCAACTCGACGTTCGTCACGCCCTTCGACCGGGAGGACATCTACCGGCTGGGCTCGCTGCTCGACGACGTGATGGACCACCTGGAGGCGGTCGGCAACCTGCTCTACCTGTACGGGTTGACCAAGCTGCCGTCGCTGCCCCGGGAGATGCACGAACTGGTGAACGTCCTGGACCAGCAGGCGAAGCTCACCGCCGACGCGATGCCCCGGCTCAAGTCGATGAAGGACCTCGAGGACTACTGGATCGAGTGCAACCGGCTGGAGAACGACGGCGACCAGGCGTACCGGATGTTGCTGGTCCGACTCTTCTCCGGCGAGTACGACGCGCTGACCGTACTGAAGATGAAGGAGGTCGCCGACGAGCTGGAGGCGGCCTGTGACGCCTTCGAGCACGTGGCGAACACCGTCGAGACCATCGCGGTCAAGGAAAGCTGACCGGTGGATCCCGAACTCATCGCCGTACTGGCGGTGATCGCCGTCGCGCTCGTCTTCGACTACACCAACGGGTTCCACGACGCCGCGAACGCGATCGCCACCAGCATCTCCACCCGGGCGCTCACCCCACGGGTCGCGCTCGGAATGGCGGCCATCGGCAACTTCATCGGCGCGCACTTCGGCGCCGACGTCGCCAAGACGGTCGGCAGCGGGCTGGTCGCCCTACCCGACGGCACCTCCGGCCTGGGCATCGTCTTCGCCGGTGTGATCGGCGCGATCGCCTGGAACCTGATCACCTGGTACTTCGGCCTGCCCTCGTCGTCCACGCACGCGCTGATCGGTGGACTCGTCGGGTCGACGCTCGCCGCCTCCGGCACGGTGCTCTGGGGCGGCATCGCGGAGAGCGTCATACTGCCGATGATCGTCTCTCCGGTGGTCGGGTTCCTGCTCGGCTACATCGTCATGATCGCGGTCCAGTGGATCTTCCGGAACGGACAGCCGGGCAGGCTGAACCGTGGCTTCCGGTGGGCCCAGACCGCCTCGGCGGCGGCGATGTCGATCGGGCACGGCATGCAGGACGCCGCGAAGACGATCGGCATCGTGGTGCTCGCCCTCTTCGTCGGCGGCTACCAGGACAGCGCCGAGACGATCCCGGAGTGGGCGTTCTGGACCTCGGCGACCGTGCTGGCCCTGGGCACGTACGCGGGCGGTTGGCGGATCATCCGCACCCTCGGCCGGAAGATCATCGACCTGCGTCCACCGGAGGGCTTCGCGGCCGAGACGGTGGCCAGCGGGGTGCTCTACTTCAACGCGCTGGTCCTGGGCGCGCCGATCTCGACCACCCACACCATCACCTCGGCCATCATGGGCGTCGGCGCCACCAAGCGGCTCTCCGCCGTCCGGTGGGGCGTGGCCGGCAACATCGTCGGCGCCTGGGTGCTGACCTTCCCGGCCGCCGGCTCGATCGGCGCGCTGATGTTCTTCGTGGTCCGCCCGCTCTTCTGAGGTGTTAGGAAGGGCCCCTTCTACAACGGAAAACGATAAGAAGGGGCCCTTCCTTACAGGTAGGTGACGCCGATCTGCTCGCGGATGTCGTCGAGCAGGGCCATCACCTCGAGAGTGGCGGCGTGCGGCACGAGCGGGCTCTCCAGCAGGCCGGCGCGGAGGCAGCGCTGCACCTCGGCGGCCTCGTGCTGGTAGCCGGAGCCGGCGAGGTCGACGGGGAGGAGTTCCGGGGCGCCGCCCGCGCGGTGCAGGGTCACCCGGGTCGGCCGGTAGAACGGCGGGGACAGGTCGATCCGGCCGGTGCGGCCGGTGATCGTCGCCGCCACCGGGGTCGCGCCGATCATGCCGCAGCTCAGGCTCGCGACGGCGCCCGAGTCGTAGCCGAAGACCATCCCGGTGTTCTCGTCGACACCCTCGGGGCTGATCTTCGCCCAGGCCCGGATCTGGTCCGGCAGGCCGAGCAGCAGGTGCGCCAGACTCACCGGATAGACCCCGAGGTCCAGCAGCGCGCCGCCGCCGAGTGCGCGGGCCCGCATCCGGTGCTCGGGCGGGAACGGCCCACCGACCCCGAAGTCCGCCTGCACGCCGGTCACCTCGCCGATCGCGCCGTCCGCGATCAGCTCCAGAATCCGGAGTACGACGGGATTGCACCGCATCCACATCGCCTCCATCAGGAAGAGGTTGTTGGCCCGGGCGGTGTCGATGAGCGTCTGCGCATGCGCCCGGTCCAGGGTGATCGGCTTCTCGCAGAGCACCGCCTTCCCGGCCGACAGGCAGGCCATCGAGGCGTCGAAGTGCGCGGCGTGCGGGGTGGCGACGTACACCACGTCGATGTCGTCGTCGGCGGCGAACTCCTGCCACGACCCGTACGCCCGGGGCACGCCGTGCCGGTCCGCGAAGGCGCGGGCGGTCTCCAGGGTCCGGGAGCCGACGGCGACGACCTCGGCGTCCGGCAGCAGCCGGAGGTCTTCGACGAAGGTGGCGGCGATGTAACCGGTGGCGAGGATGCCCCAACGTGTCATGTCGGCACGGTAGCCGAGGGAATCCGTCCGCCGGTCGACTCCCCCGAAAGGCAAGATCGCGACTGTCCGGGCGGCGGGCGCGGTCGCCCCAGCGGCCTGACTACCCTCGCAGCATGCCGTCCTTTGCCGCCCCGGAGTCGATCATCGAACACGCCCGCCGGTTCTACGCCCAGGGCGGGGTTCCCGTCCCGGCCCGGCCGGCGGCGACCGTACTGCTGCTTCGGCCGGACCGGTCCGGCCGCGAGGGCTTCGAGGTGTACGTCATCCGCCGCGCCGCCGGAATGACCTTCGGCGGCATGTACGCGTTCCCGGGCGGCAGCGTCGACCCCGAGGACTCGGAGATCCGGCTGGACTGGTCGGGTCCCGACCCGGCGCAGTGGGGTGACCGGCTCGGTCTGCCGGCCGGACAGGCCCAGGGGGTGGTGTGCGCCGCCGCCCGGGAGGTCTTCGAGGAGGCCGGTGTGCTGCTCGCCGGGGCGCATCCGGAGGCCGTGGTCGGCGACGTCAGCGGACAGGAGTGGGAGGTGGCCCGGCAGGCGCTGGTGAACCGGCGTACCGGCTTCGCCGACCTGCTCCGGGACTGCCGGCTGACCCTCCGCTCCGACCTGCTGCTGCCGTGGAGCCGCTGGGTCACGCCGGAGTTCGAGCCGCGCCGGTTCGACACGTACTTCTTCGTCGCGCTGCTGCCGGAGGGGCAGCGCCCCCGGGACGTCTCCGGGGAGGCCGACCACACGATGTGGATCCGTCCGGCGGACGCGCTGGCGCGGGTGGAGGCGGGCGAGATCGCCATGCTGCCGCCCACCATGCTCACCCTGGCCGAGGTCGGCGCCTGCCCGGACCTGGCCGCGCTGCCCGCCGCCGCGGCGCTGCGTACGCCGGCCAGGCCGATCATGCCCCGCGTCGAGCTGTCCTCCGACGGTGCGGCCCGGTTCCTCCTCGACTGAGCCGCCCCGACGGCGGGTCAGCCGAAGCGGCCGGTGATGTAGTCCTCGGTCTTCTTCACGCTCGGGTTGCTGAAGATCTTCTGGGTGTCGTCGTACTCGATGAGCCGGCCCGGGTCGCCGGTCCGCTCGATCGAGAAGAAGGCCGTACGGTCGGAGACCCGGGCCGCCTGCTGCATGTTGTGCGTCACGATGATGATCGTGTAGCGGTCCTTGAGCTTGAACATCAGGTCTTCGATGGCGAGCGTGGAGATCGGGTCCAGCGCCGAGCACGGCTCGTCCATCAGCACCACCTGCGGCTCGACCGCGATGGTCCGGGCGATGCAGAGCCGCTGCTGCTGGCCGCCGGAGAGCCCCGCGCCGGGCTTGCCGAGCCGGTCCTTGACCTCGTCCCAGAGGTTGGCCGACTTCAGCGCCCGCTCGGCGGCGTCCTCCAGCACCGCCTTCTTGCGTACGCCGTTCAACCGCAGCCCGGCGACCACGTTGTCGAAGATCGACATGGTGGGGAACGGGTTCGGCCGCTGGAAGACCATGCCGATCATCCGGCGGACGGCGGTCACGTCCACGTCCCGGTCGTAGATGTCCTCGTCGTCGATGGTCAGGCTGCCGTCGACCCGGGCACCCGGCAGCACCTCGTGCATCCGGTTGATCGAGCGGAGGAAGGTCGACTTGCCGCAGCCGGACGGGCCGATCAGGGCGGTGACGGTCTTCGGCTCGACGGTGAGGTTGATGTCCTCGATCGCTTTGAACGAGCCGTAGTACGCGGTCACGTTCATCGCTTCGATGCGCTTGGCCATGGTGGTCATTCCTTTGTTAGCGGCCGAACCGGTTGCGACGGGCTAGCAGTTTCGCCGCGATCGTCAGGATCAGGACGAGGGCGACCAGGGTGAGTGCCGCGGCCCAGGCCCGGGCCGGCGCGTACCGGGAGGCGTCCCCGGCCTGCTGGTAGACGTAGAGCGCCAGCGACGACTGGTTGTTCTCGAACGGGTTGAAGTTGATCGCCGCACCGCCGCCGGCCACCAGCAGCACCGGTGCCGTCTCACCGGCGGCCCGGGCGACGGCCAGCATGACGCCGGTGACGATCCCGGGCAGGGCGGTGGGGAGCACGATCCGCAGGATGGTCTTCCACTTCGGGATGCCGAGGGCGTACGACCCCTCGCGCAGCGGCGCCGGCACCAGCCGGAGCATCTCCTCGGTGGACCGGACGATGGTCGGGAGCATCAGCACGCTCAACGCGAGCGAGGCGGCGAAGCCGGAGTAGCCCGGCCGGCCGTCGTTGAAGATCGGCGAGACGATCAGGATCCAGAAGGCCAGTACGAAGAGACCGGCCACGATCGACGGGATGCCGGTCATCACGTCGACGAAGAACCGGATCGTGAAGGCGAAGCGCCCCCGGCCGTACTCGACGATGTAGATGGCGCAGAGCACGCCGAGCGGCACGGTGATCAGCGTGGCGACGCCGACCTGCTCCAGGGTCCCGATGATCGCGTGGTACGCGCCACCGTTCGGGTCCCGGGCGCCGATATTGTTCATCGAGGTCTGGAAGAAGTTTCCGTCCAGCCGCTCCATGCCCTTGCTGACCAGGGTCCAGGTGACCGAGACCAGCGGAAGCAGGGCCAGGACGAAGGCGGAGTGGATCAGCGCGCTCCAGGTGCGGTTGCGCGCCTGCCGGCGGCCCTCCACGACGTTGCTGGCCAGGTAGAGCCCGGCCAGGTAGAAGACCACGGCGAGGGCCAGCACCAGGGCGGTGCCGCCGATGTCGGTGCCGTAGACGAGTGCGGCGGAGACGACGACGGCCGCCACCGCGATGCCGAGGGCGGCCAGCACCGGCAGGCGGTGGGTCCGCAGTTGCGGACGCTGGCCGGGTGCCACCGGGGGAGGTGCGGTGGTCAGTGTGCTCATGCGGCGGACTCCGTGAACTCCCGGCGCCGGTAGATGATCGCCCGCGCGGTGATGTTGACGATCAGGGTGATCGAGAAGAGGACCAGGCCGGAGGCGATGAGTGCGCCCCGGCCGACGTCGTTGGCCTCGCCGAACGCGTTCGCGATGTTGGCGGCGACGGTGTTCCCGCCGTTCTCGATGATGTTGAACGAGATGTTCGAGACGATGCCGAGGGTCATCGCCAGGGCGATCGTCTCGCCGAGCGCGCGACCGAGGCCGAGCATCGTGGCACCGATGACACCGGGTCGGCCGTACGGCAGCACCGCCGTGCGGATCATCTCCCACTTGGTGGCGCCGAGGGCGAGTGCGGCCTCCTCGTTGGCGGTCGGGGTCTGCCGGAACACCTCGCGGGAGAGCGAGGTGATGATCGGCAGCACCATGATCGCCAGCACCAGCGAGCCGAGCAGGATCGACTTACCGAACGGACCGTCGCCGCCGAAGATCGGGATCCAGCTGAAGTACTTGTTCAACCAGGCCGACAGGTCCCGGACCGGGCCGTAGAAGAAGTCCCGGCCCCAGAGCCCGAACACCACGCTCGGTACCGCGGCCAGCAGGTCGATCAGGAAGCCGAGGGCGGTACCGATCCGGCGGGGGGCGTAGTGGGACAGGTAGAGCGCGATGCCCAGCGCGACCGGTACGGCCAGCAGCAGCGCCAGGACCGAGGTCAGGACGGTGCCGAAGGCGAGCGCGCCGATGCCGAACCTCGGCGAGGACTCGTTCGGGAACCAGCCTTCGAAGGTGAAGAAGTTGGCGGTGTTGGCGTTCAGCGCCGGTACGGCCTTGGCGATCAGGAAGATCGCGATCGCCACGATGATGACCAGCACCATCGTGCCGGCGGCCACGGTGAGGCCCTGGAAGACGCGCTCCGCACCGAAGGCACGTCGCCGGGGCAGCGCGCCGCCGCCCCCCAGTCCACCGCCGATGCCGCCGCCGTCGCCGCCCCGGCCCCCGGCTCCGTTCGGAGCGCGGTCCACGGGTGTCACTGGTACGTCGACCGACAGCGCGGCACCGGCGGACCGGACGTGACTGGGGGTCACGCGCGGTCCGCCGGTGCCGGCGTTGGCCGAGCGGTCTGGGGTGTCGCCCATCTGCTCGCTCGCTCCGATTGACGAAGTTATGAGGATGATCTAGCGGGTGGATCAGGCGAGGGTCTTGACCGTGGCCTCGACCTTGGTACGCACCGTCTCGGGCAGCGGGGCGTAGCCCAGCTCGGTCAGGTCGGCCTGGCCCTCGGTGCTGGCGGCGTAGCTGAGGAAGCCCTTGACCAGCGCCAGCTTGTCGGCGGCGAGGCCCTTGCTGCAGACGATCTCGTAGGTCACCAGGACGATCGGGTACGCCCCGGCCTCCTTGGTGTTGAAGTCGATCGACATCTTCAGGTCGTCGCCCTGGCCGGTGACCTGCGCGCCGCCGATGGTCTTGGCGGCCGACTCGGCGGTCAGCGCGGCGAACTCGCCCGCCCCGTTACCGATCTTGGCCATCTTCAGGCCGCCGTTCTCGGCGTACGACATCTCGACGTAGCTGATGCTGCCGTCAGCCTGCTTGACCGCGCTGGCCACGCCGTCCGACTTGGCCGCACCGGTGCCGCCCGGGGCCTTCCACGCCTTGCCCTTACCGAAGGTCCAGTCGGCCTCGGCGGTCTTGCCCAGGAAGTCGGTGAAGTTGTCCGTGGTGCCCGACTCGTCGGAGCGGTGGACGGTCTGGATCGTGGTCGACGGCAGGGTGGCACCCGGGTTGTCGGCCTTGATCTCGGCGGCGTCCCACTTGGTGACCTTGCCCGCGAAGATCTTGGCGAGGGTGGCCGGCTTGAGCTGGAGGTTGTCCAGGCCGCTGACGTTGTAGACGACCGCGACCGGGCCGATCACCATCGGCAGGTGGATCGCCTTGCCACCGACGCACTTGGCGTCGGCCTGCGGCTGCTCTTCTTCCTTGAGCGCCGAGTCCGAACCGGCGAAGTCGGCGGTGCCGGCGATGAAGGCCTGGATGCCCGCGCCGGAACCACTCGGCTCGTAGTTGATGGTCGAGCCAGCACACATCTGCTGGTATGCCTTACGCCATTCGTCGACCGCGTTCTTCTGCGCCGACGAACCCTGGGCGTTGATGGTGCCCGTAGCGCAGTCGGCAGCCGCGGGGGACCCGGAGGCCGATGCCTCGGTGGGCTCGTTATTGTCCGAGCCGCACGCGCTGACTGCCAGTGCCGTGGCCAGAGCGAGGCAGGCAATGGTGCCGTGCCGCTGGAGCTTCACCTGAAAGGTTCCCTTCACCTTGTACGAGAGCAAACCCCGGAGCCCCGCCCCGGGAGCCGGCTGGTGACCGGCTACTAGGGAAAAGTTAGGAGCACCAGGTAGCCGGTTCGCCGGTCGTGAGTGAACGCAGGGTGAACAGGGATAGCCGGCTGGATGGCCGGATCCTGAGGGTGAGATGTCCGTTCCGTGAACCGTGGGACTGGTGCGACATGAAGTGCTATTAGGACGGGTTCGTCACCGCCCACGGAGTGGCGTTCGGCACCGTACTGGCCGTGCTGCCCCGGCGGGGACGGGCTACGAGCCGGCGGCCACGGCCGGTCGTCGGTACTGCACGTGTCGCAGCCAGTTGGCGAAGCCGAGCCGGGTGTAGAGGGCCATCGCCCGCTCGTTCGACTCGTCGACGTACAGCATCACCCGGGTCAGGTTCTGGTTCCGCAGGTGGTGCAGGCCGGCGAGGCTGAGCGCCCGGCCCAGTCCGCGCCGGTGGGCGGTGGGATCGACGCCGAGCACGTACACCTCACCGATCGCCGGGGACCTGCCGGCCGGAGCGTGCACCTTCGTCCAGTGGAACCCGACGATCCGTCCGGTCGGGTCGTCGACGGCGAGCAGGAAGCCGTCCGGGTCGAACCAGGGCTCTGCGAGCCGGAGCCGCAGGTCGGCCAGTGTCCACCGGCCCTGCTCGGGATGGTCGGCAAAGGCCCGCCGGTTGACGGCCAGCCAGGCCTGGTCGTCCTCGCCGGGCCGGAACGCCCGGATCGACACCCCGGCGGGCAGTCCGGCTTCGGGCAGCGGTTCCCGCAGCGACCGGCGCAGTTGCCACAGCACCCGGGCCCGATCGAAGCCCAGGTCGAGGGCGAGCGCGGCGGCGGACGGATGGTCGCTGTGTGCCCAGACCAGCAGGTCGGCGGCGTCCGCCGAGGTACCGAGGCGCGCACCGGGCCGGTCGTCGCCGGCCGTCGCGGCGAGCAGCGCCTCGACCAGGGCGCGGCCCAGCCCCTGCCGGCGGTGCATCGGATGTACGACGAGTTCGGCGCCGATCCCGCCGCCGTCGCTGCGGAACTCCAACTGGGCGTACCCGGTCAGGAGCCCGTCGGGTCGACGCAGCGTCAGGTGGGTGGCCGCCCCGGGCTCGGCGTGCCGGAGCCGCAGCGTGGCGTCCTCGGAGATCGACTCGGTCCCGTCGGCGGCCCCCGCCGCACCGATGAGCGCGAGCACGGCCTCGACGTCGTCCGGGGAAGGTCGTTCGAGTCGCACCACCCGGTGGTCGGCCGCGTCTGCCCTGATCACCTTCACACCGTAGACCCGAGATCCGGACGACTGCCGGCCGGACCGCTCAGAACGGGGTCGGGGGCCGGGCCGGGGCTGTGGCCGGCGGACCACTCGGTGTGGCCGTACCCGTCGGTCGAGGGATGCCCGGCGGGCCGGTTTCCGGGTCCGTGTTCGCTGGTGGCCCGGTGGGCAGGGCCACCAGCCCGAAGCGGCGGCTCAGGTTGATCAGCATCGGGTAGAGCGCGTTCATCGTGCCCTGCCGGTTGCCGCCGGCGTCGTGCAGCAGCACGATCGCGCCGGGGGAGACGTTGTCGGTCACCGTGGCGACGATGTTCCCGGCGCCGGGCCGGGTCCAGTCCCGTGGATCCACCGTCCAGTGCAGCGAGGTCATGCCCAGTTTCCGGGCCGCCGCGACCACCGACGAGGTCCAGTTGCCACCGGGCTGGCGGTAGTAGGCGATCCGGGCATCGGGAACGGCCGCCCGGATCGCCTCGTTGGTCCGGGTGAGGTCGGTCAGGATGGCGGTGGGAGACCGGCCGCCGAGTCCGATGTCGTGCGCCCAGGAGTGGTTGCACAGGGTGTGTCCCTCGGCGGCGATGGCCCGGACCAGCTGTGGGTACGCCCGCGCGTTGCCGCCGACCAGGCAGAAGGTGGCCTTGACCTGGTACTGGCGCAGGATGGCCAGCGCCTGTGGCGTGTACCGGGGGTCCGGTCCGTCGTCGAAGGTGAGCGCCACGTACTGGGAGCCGGTGGTCACCCGGGCGCCGAAGGGCCCGTCCCGTTCCGCCGGTAGCTGGGGTGGGCCGTACGCCTGGCCCGGGGCCAGGTCCTCGTTCCCGGGCCAGGCGGCGGTCGGCCCGGGGGTGCTGGTCGGGGCCGTCGGCGACGGAATCGTGGATCGGGTGTCGGGTGCGGTGTGGGAGCCGGGATCGGCGGAGTTCGCCGACTGGGGGCGGGTACCGCCGAGTGGGCCACCGGGGCTGCCCAGGGTGTGGCCGAGAACGTAGGCGCCGCCCAGGATCGCGGTCGTGACCACCGTGGCGACCACGAGCATGTTGGTCCTGGACAGGGTGGCCATCAGCGGGCCGTTCCGGGAGGGACCGTACGCCGGCCCGCCACCTTCGCCACGACACTCGCTGCTGACACGTCTGCCCCCTCCGGATGTTCCCGGTCAAGGCTACGTACCAATTGCCCGAATAGAGATAGTTTCTTCCATTGCTGCGAAGATTACTCAGGCCGTACGACGGAAGGGCCGCCCCGGCGGTCGCGGGCGGCCCTCAAACGATGTCGTCGTCTCAGACGGGCAGCGGTACGCCTTCCGACTCCGGCAGCGGCCGGGAGGGCGGGGTGACGAACTTGTACCCCACCTGCCGGACGGTGCCGATCATCGACTCGTACTCCGAGCCGAGCTTGGCCCGCAGTCGACGTACGTGCACGTCGACGGTGCGGGTGCCGCCGAAGTAGTCGTAGCCCCAGACCTCCCGCAGCAACTGGTCCCGGGTGAAGACCCGGCCCGGGTGCTGGGCGAGGAACTTGAGCAGCTCGAACTCCTTGTACGTCAGGTCGAGCGGCCGACCCTTCAGCTTGGCGGCGTAGGTGTCCGGGTCGATGGTCAGTTCACCGGCCCGGATCAGTCCGCCGGCCGCCGCGGTCGCGTTGCTGAGTCGGCCGACGGCCAGCCGTAGCCGGGCCTCGACCTCGGCCGGACCGGCGCTGGACAGGATGACGTCGTCCACGCCCCAGTCCGCGTTCAACGCGATCAGGCCGGCCTCGGTCACCACCGCCACCAGCGGTACGCCGAGTCCGGTGGCGTGCAGCATCCGGCAGGTTGCCCGGGCCTCGCTCAGTTCCGAGCGGGCGTCGACCAGTACGGCGTCCGGGCTGGGCCCGGACACGAGGGTGCGGACATCACGTGGCGCGGTACGCACCGAGTGGGGCAGCAGATCGAGGGCAGGCAGCACAACGGACGGTTCGCCTGCGCGCGCGGTCACCAGCAGCAGGATCTCCACACATCACCTCCGTCCCGGCGGCACCGAACGGGCCGCACGGTGGCCAGCGGCGCTCGGCGGTGGCCGGGAGTACCGCTGGAGACTGGGGTTTGTCCCGGCTTCGCTGGCGGGCAGGTAAGGCCTGAGTTTATCGGAAGTTCCCCGCACTGCTCTCACACGTTTCTCCGATCGTCTGTGGGATCGGTCATTACGTACAAGTTTCCAAGTCGGCTAAACCGGGATCGGCGCGTCACCCGGTCGGTCTGGCACGATCGAGGCGTGTACCCCTCGACGCCACCGGAGACAGGTCGCGATTCCTGGCCGGACAACCGGCCCGGTCCGGCCGGCCCGCACCGTGCCCCGGACCCTCGCGGCCACCCCGCCGGTCCCGATCCCCGGGGCGGCCCCTTCGACGGTCCCCGGCCGTCCGACGGTTCCCGGCCGTCCGAGAGTCCGCGTCCGTCCGACGCACCGCGATCCGCCGGTGACCACCGGTCGACCGACGCCTCCCGGGCGGAGGCCGCCGCCCGGGCGGAAGCGGTCGGCGACCTGGACGAGCAGGACGACGACGAGGAGGAGTTGCCACCCGTACCGATCCGTCGGCTGCTGTCGGTGGCGATCGCCGGGTTCGCCGGACTGGTCGGCGTCGGCCTGATCTTCGGGGCGCAGACCGCCGGCCCGGGTGCCCGACTGCCGTTCACCATGGTCGTCTTCGGCGTGCAGTTGCTGTTCATCCTGGCCTGGACGATGGCCACCCGCCCGCCCGCGTTGCTGCTGGTCGCGGGGGTGTCGGTCGCGGCTGCCGCCGCCGCCGACGCGGCCGCCGTACTGCCGGAGGTCGCCGCGCTCGGCCCGCTGGGGTACGTGGCCGCGGGTGCCCTGCTGGTCGGGGTGGTCGGTCAGCTCGTCCGGCGGGCCGACCGGGCCCGGGTAACCGAGTCGCTCGGCGCCACCCTGTTCATCGTGATCGGCGTCGTCTCGTTCGCGACCCTCATCGTGCTCAGCCGGATCCCGGTGGGCACCCAGGCGATCATCGTCTGCCTCACCGCGACCGCGGTCGCGGTGACCGTCGCACGGCTGACCGACGCACTGCTGCCGTGGCCGAGACTGGCCCCGCAGGTGCCGCGCGGCGCGGCCGGCGTGGTGCTCGGGGCGATGCTCGGCACCCTGGCCGCCGCCATCCTCGGCAGCTACCTGGTCCCGATGACGCCGACCCGTGGCGCGGTGGTCGGGCTGGTCGCGGCGGCCGCTGCGGTGCTGGCCGACCTCGCGGTCGGCTACTCGGAGGCGGGCCGGCAGATGGCCGGCGAACCGCCGACGATGTGGGTCGCCCGGCACATGCAGGGCCCGCTCGGCGGATTCGCCCTGGCCGCACCGGCGGCCTACGCGATGAGCGTCTTCTTCCTGTAAGGAAGGGCCCCTTCTTATCGCTTTTTGTACAGGAAGGGCCCCTTCCTAACACCGCCCGGGGGCCACGATTGGAGATGTGGCGCGTCGGGTAGATAGTGGTGCCGGTGACGGTGATCGACCGGCGTACCCGATTTCCGAGAAGAGGCGGCGGCGTGGCAGACAGCTATCCGGCAGACGGCGGGACGTACGGCGAACGGCCCCGTCGGCGCAGGGGCCGTCGGGCGCTCATCATCCTGATCATCCTTCTGCTCGTGCTGGGCGGCCTGCTCGTGATCGCCGACCGGGTCTCCGCCGGAATCGCCGAGCGGGTCGTCGCCGACCAGGTCGACCAGCAGCTCACCAAGCAGAACGTCCAGTCGTCGGCCCCCGAGGTGACCGTGGGCGGCTTTCCGTTCCTCACCCAGGTGCTGGGCGGCCGGTACGACTCGATCAACGTCGTGCTCCGGGATCTCCAGGGACCGGTCCAGGGCACCACCACCACGGTACGGGTGCCGGAGCTGACGGCCGACGCCCGGAACGTCACCGCGTCGCTCGACACGCTGCGCACCGGCCAGGGCGAGGTCACCGCCGAGACGGTGCAGGGTACGGCGACGGTCGCCTACGACAGCGTGGTCGCGCTGATCGACCGCCCCGGGGTGGAGCTGCGGGAGCAGGACGGCAAGCTGGCCGTCACCGCGCCGGTACGGGTGCCGATCCTGGAGCAGAACCTGACCGTACGGGGCACCGCGAAGCTGACCGTGCAGGGCACCGACATCGTCATCAACTTCGAGCGGCTGACCGCCGACGACCTGCCGGACAACCCGGCGATCCAGTCCTTCATCTCCGCCTTCGCCCAGCAGCTCTCGGTCCGGGTGCCCCTGCCGGCGCTGCCGTTCGAGTTGGAGCTCCAGGAGGTGCGGCCGATGCCGAACGGACTGGCCGTGACGGGAAGCGCCCGTAACGTGTCGCTGAGTGAGGTCAGCTGATCCGGGGCGTGGACGGGTGATCCCGGATCGTGGTCGGCGCTGGGTAACGGCTTAGTACCACTGGTACGCTCCCGAACCATGGGGACGCTCCTCACCAAACGGCGCGCGGTCGACCTGTGCCGCGTGGCCACCTGCCTGTGTCGCCCCGTCATCTGACGGCGGGGCTGTCTCTGCGTACCCTCTGAGTCCCTTCCACGCCCGGCAGCGGCGCCGTCGCACGTACCCGTGATCCGTCCAATCCATGGGTCCCGCGCGTGACTTGCGACCACAACATCAGTCGATCCACACGCGCAGGCTCACCACAATCCTCACCAAGGAGTGATCTGATGAGTCGCGACACCGCACTCGTCTCGGCCGACTGGGTCGAGAAGAACCTCGACGCCCCCGGCGTGGTCTTCGTCGAGGTCGACGAGGACACCACCGCGTACGACGGTGGGCACATCGCCGGTGCGATCAAGCTGGACTGGAAGACCGACCTGCAGGACCCGGTACGGCGGGACTTCGTGAACAAGTCGCAGTTCGAGGCGCTGCTCTCGGGGCGGGGCATCGGCAACGACGACACCGTCATCCTGTACGGCGGCAACAACAACTGGTTCGCCGCCTACGCGTACTGGTACTTCAAGCTCTACGGGCACGGCGACGTCAAGCTCCTCGACGGTGGCCGCAAGAAGTGGGAGCTGGAGGGTCGTCCGCTGGTCGCCGACGCGGTCTCCCGCCCGGCGACGCAGTACGTCGCGCAGGAGCCGGACCTCACCATCCGGGCCTTCCGCGACGAGGCGGTCGACGCGATCGGCAGCAAGAACCTGGTCGACGTGCGTTCCCCCGACGAGTACGCCGGCCGGCTGCTCGCCCCGGCCCACCTGCCGCAGGAGCAGGCGCAGCGTGCCGGGCACATCCCGACCGCGATCAGCGTGCCGTGGTCGAAGGCCGCCAACGAGGACGGCACCTTCAAGTCCGACGACGACCTGCGCAAGATCTACGCGGAGGCCGGCCTGGACGACGGCAAGGAGACCATCGCGTACTGCCGGATCGGCGAGCGCTCCTCGCACACCTGGTTCGTCCTCAAGGAGCTGCTGGGGCACCAGAACGTGAAGAACTACGACGGTTCCTGGACCGAGTACGGCTCGCTCGTCGGTGTGCCGGTGGCGCTCGGCGATGAGCCGGGGGAGGCGTGAGTACGATGACCGCTCCCATCGCCGCCGGTTGCGCGGCCCCGGACCAGGCGGCTCCGCTGCCCGCGGGTCTGGACCTGGAGAAGGAAACCGTCATCACCGGAGTGGTCAGCGCCGAGAACGGCGAGGCCGTTGCGGGGGCGTACGTCCGGCTGCTCGACTCCACGGGTGAGTTCACCGCCGAGGTCGTCACCTCACCGGCCGGCCAGTTCCGGTTCTTCGCCGCACCGGGGAGCTGGACGCTGCGGGCGTTGTCCCGGCACGGCAATGGCGACACCGCGATCACCGCCGGTCGGGGCATCAACGAGGTCGCCGTCACCGTCGGCTGAGGCGTACCGGTACTGACTGCGACACCAGGATCCCGCCGATCTGCTCCGATCGGCGGGATCCTTGCTGTGCGGTGCGGTGCGGTGCGGTGCGGTGCGGAGCCGACCGGATGGGTCAGATCCGGGCGACGAGCATCTCGGTCGAGACCCGCCACAGCCGGGCGGCGGCCTCCGGGTCGAGCGCGTACCCGGCCACGCCCGACTGTCCCGAGGCGCCCCGGACGGCCTCGTTGCAGTCCTCGAAGTACCGGCCGCCGACTCCGTCGAGCGCGGGCCAGGTCGCGACCAGTACGGCGGTCGCCGCACCCTGTTCCGGAGTCTTGAATTCCTCACCGGAGGCCTTCGCGGCGTCGAGCTCCTGCTGGCTCATGTACCGGGTCAGGTTCGACGCGATGATCGCCCCGGGGTGTACCGCGTTGACGGTGATCCCCGCTGCGGCCCAGCGCTTGTCGGCCTCGACCGCGAACAGGATGTTGGCCGTCTTGGACTGCCCGTACGCCACCCAGGGGTCGTAGTCGCGCCGCTCGAAGTTGATGTCGTCGAAGTCGATCCCGGCGTTCTGGTGTCCCCGCGAGCTGAGCGACACGACGCGGGACCGACCGGCCGCCGCCAGCGCGCCGTACAGGCCGGTGGTCAGGGCGAAGTGCCCGAGATGGTTGGTGCCGAACTGGAGTTCCCAGCCCTGCGGGGTCCGGGTGAGCGGCGGGGCCATGATCCCGGCATTGTTGATCAGGATGTGCAGCGGGCCGGTCCAGCCGGCGACGAACGCCGCGATCGACGCCGGGTCGGCGAGGTCGAGCGCGGCGACCCGGACCCGGGTGTTGCCGGTGCTCGCGCTGATCTGCGCGGCGACCCGCTCGCCGGCGGCGATGTCGCGGACGGCCAGGGTCACCTCGGCGTTGGCGCTGGCGAGCGCACGGGCGGTCTCGACGCCGATCCCGGACGCGGCGCCGGTGACGATCGCCCGACGACCGTCGAGGTCGATTCCGGCGACGATATCGGCGGCGGTCGAGTGCGCGCCGAAGGGTGTGGTGATGCGGCTGTCGTTCATTGATTTGCCTTTCTTCCGCTTTCTGGCGAGGTGCCGGGTTCCCGTTTGGTGCCGGAGTATCGAACCGGAGCCTCCTCCGTTACCTGTCCAGGATAACCGGAGCTTTCTCCGGTTGGTCGGCCATGCCCTGATGCGCTGGTCACAGCGCCTCAGCCCGCCACGCGCCCCGGGGGGTACGCCGGCACGCAGGTGTACGACGGGCTGACCGGGGAACCACCGACCGTTCGTACGTGCGGGCGGGCACGCGTTCCGTAGCGGCGGGCGCGGGCGGACAGACCGGGACCTGCGACTGGAGGCTGTTATGTCGGGGAACATGCCGACGACCACCACGGTGGGCGAATTGCTGCTCAGTCGGCTTCAGGACCTCGGCGTACGGCATATCTTCGGCCTGCCCGGCGACTACAACATGGAGTTCCTCGACCAGGTCGAGGAGTTTCCCGGGATCGCCTGGATCGGCAGTTGCAACGAGGTCAACGCCGCCTACGCCGCGGACGGCTACGCCAGAATGGCGGGGATCTCGGCGATGGTCACCACCTTCGGCCCGGGTGAACTGTCCGTGGTCAACGGGTTGGCGGGGGCGATGGCGGAGTCGGTGCCGATCGTCTCGATCGTCGGGGGACCGACGCTGGAGATCATGGACCGTCGGGCCGCCATGCACCACTCGCTCGGCGACGGTGATTTTGACCGCTGGGTCCGGATCGCTCGGGAGGTGACCGTCGCCCAGGCCACGTTGACGCCCGGGAACGCCGAGGCAGAGATCGACCGGGTGCTTGACGCGTGCTGGACGCAGCAGCGTCCCGTTTACCTCCGGCTGCCGGGCGACGTGGCCCAGCACTCCATTCCGCTGCCGGCCGGACGGTTCGCCCGGCCGGTACCGATCGGCGAGCCGGATCAGCTCGACGCGTTCGACACCGCCGCCCAGCGGCTGTTGGCCGGAGCCGTCTGCCCTGCTCTGCTGGTCGGAAACCTGGCGATCCGGTACGGCCTGGGCGCCGACATCGCCGCGCTGCTCACCGACCGGCACTGGCCGGCCGCGACCCAGGGACTCGGCCGAGGGCTGCTGGACGAAACCGGCCCGAACTTCGTTGGTATCTACAACGGTGGAGACAGCGTCGATGCCGTCCGGCAGGTCGTCGAGGGTGCCGACGTACTGGTCTGTGTCGGGACGAAGTTCTTCGACTGGGACGGTCTGTTCACCGCGGATCTCGATCCGAGCCGGATCATCACGATCGGTCGTCGGGCGAGTTCGGTCGGGGGGAAGGTCTTCGAACCGGTCGCCCCGGACGCCGCGCTGGCCCGGCTGCACACCATCGCGCCGGTCCGCGCGGTCGACTGGCCGACGAGTCCCGACCCGAGCCGGCCGGAGGGGGCCCGGCTCGATCCAGCCAGCAACGCGCCGATCACCCAGGCCCGGCTCTGGCCGGCGATGGCGGCCATGTTCGCCGAGGGCGACATCGTGGTGCCGGAGACCGGTACCCCCTCCTTCGGGGTGGCGTCGATCAGGCTGCCGCGCAACGCGGTGTGCGTGCAGGCGCCGCTGTGGGGGGCGATCGGGTACGCCATTCCGGCCGCGTTCGGAGCGGCGACGGCGAGCCCGGAGCGTCGGGTCGTACTCGTCACCGGGGACGGGTCGCTGCAACTGACCGTGCAGGAGATCAGCCGGATGATGGCGACCGGCCAGCGACCGATCATCTTCGTGCTGAACAACGCCGGCTACACGGTGGAACGGGCCATCGACGGGCCGCACCAGCCGTACAACGACATCGACGACTGGCGGTACACGGAGTTGCCGGCCGCGCTCAGCCCGGACGTGGCGGTGGACTCGCACCTGGTCAGCACGGAGGGGGAACTCGCCCGGGTGCTGGCCGGGCTGGGCGGCGTACCGGACCGACCGACGATCGTCGAGGTCATCGTCGACCCGCAGGACCTGCCGGCCGGCATGCCGCAGTGGGGCAGGGAAACCACGGCGGTCGACTACCAGACGACCCTCAACGAGACTCCCCGGCTCTCCTGGCAGGGGCTGCCGTCCTGAGTGGAACGACGGGGTTGTCGCTCGGACTACCCACTAGGGAGCGGGAGTGGGTGGTGGCGGGTCGACCGCGATCCCGAGCTGCACCGGCGCGGAGAAGTTGCCCGAGCTGTCGAAGGCCCGGACTCGGAACATGTAGATGCCGAACCCACGGGAGACCCCGTACGCGAACGTGTCGCCGACCATGGTCACCGCGGACACGGTGCCGGTCTGCTGCACCTCGTATCCGGCGACGAAGACGTTGTCCCGGGACGCGTCCCAGGTGACGCGGTAGTGGCCGTTCTGCGGGCCGGTGAGCCGCAGGTTGGTCGGGGCGGTCGGCGGAACCGTCTCGGGCTGCGGACCGAATCTGATGATGGCGAACGGGGACGAGTTGCCGGCGGCGTCGACCGCCCGGATGCCGAAGGTGAAGAGCATCGGTGGCGGGACCGGCATCGTGTGGCTGGTCTCGGTGGTGGTGGCCATCCGAGAGCCGTTGGAGAAGATCTCGTACCCGGTCACCCTGCGGTTGTCGGTCGAGGCGTCCCACCGCAGCGTGACGGTCTGGCTCCCGAATTCCGTGCGGGGGTTCGCCGGGATGGTCGGCGGGCTGACGTCCGGGCCGCGACCGCCGGCTACTTCGAAGGCCGCGACGGTCGAGTGGGCGGAAGCGGGCAGTGACACGACCGCCGCAGCGCCGAGGGCTAGTGCCGCAGCCAGAGCGACGACTGGGGCCCGGCGAGACGTAAAGATTTTCATGTTCCATCACATTAATATGCTTCGATGTTCAGGGCAATCGCAGTCTGGCCAGGGTCGACCGTCGTCGCCCGGCTTGCGGCCCGACCTGTCGGCTGGCTCGTCGACGAGGTACCGCTGGCGGGGTTGGTCGGTCATAGCCAGACTCCCCGGTTCTTGTACCGGGACTGCCAGTCGCGTAGTGCCTTCTTGATCCGGTTGTTCTCGGTACGGGTCCGGATCAGCTCGGCCCGGAGATCGGCCACCTCGTCGGCGACCTGGTAGAGGAAGCCGCGTACCTCGTTGGGGTCGAGGCCCCGACGGGCCGTGGAGAACTGGTGGCCGCGAATCTGGCCGACGGTCAGCGGTGGACGTGCCGCCGCCGCGTGATGGATGCCGGTGGCCGGCGGCCAGATCCGAGTCAGCCGCGATGTGGCCGTCGGTGGGCGGGATCGGAACAGTCTGCGCAACATGAGCACCTTCCTGAGTCGTCTGGAAGGGCGGCCCGGCTCGCGGATCGGGGGAGACTGCACGAGCCGGGCCACCCGCCCCGCGACCGCAGCCTTGATCGGCAGTACGGCCCCAGGGCTGCCTGCGAGGGGGCCGGGACGGGTGAACCCCTTTCGCGTCGCTACCCGCCCCGACCAGGGGGAGCGCTCCTAGCTGCCACACGAGGAGTGCTCTCAGCCAACTTATGTGTGGATGTCGCGGACGTCAACCTCCGCACAATCCACCGCTAAGACTTGTTCCACACAGTAGGAGGTGATCAAATCGGAGGTGCCACGCGAGGAGTGCCATGCCTGCTCTGCCGGACTACTTCCGGATCTCGAACGCCATCATCGCCGACGTCAAGCAAGGACGGATGAAGGCGGGTGACAAGCTGCCTTCGATCGCCGAACTGTGCGACAAGTACAGGGTCAGCCCGTCGACCATCCGGCTGGTGTTCGTCCGTCTCGAAGCATTGGAAGTCATCGACCGCTACCAGGGCAAAGGTGTCTTCGTGACCGATCCGAAGACCTGGCTCCGTAAGCCCTGACTCGGCTGGCTTCGGCTCGACGATCTGCGAAGCTCCGCCGCCGATCGAGGGCTGAAGAGCGGGAGCGCGCTCATCTCGGGTCAGGGCACGCGTGTGTGCCGGCGGCGGAGGAGTCGGACAGCGACCTGATACACGGCGACGAACACCACCACCGGCACGAAGCCGATCGCCTGGAACAACCACGGGATCTCGTCGTTGTTCCATTCTGACCTGGCGTTAAGAACAAGTCCGGACACCAGCAGTGCGAGGAACGAGCCAACCGTCAGGAAAATTGCCCACACAATCGCGGATTGCCGCGCCCAGGAGCGGTACTGGGCCGCCAGCACGGTGGCCTCAGCCGGAGGCGTCCAACCCCCGCCACGGGATCGCTCCCAGATGTCTTTGATGGCTCGCACCTCGTCAGCTTGTGCCCCAACGCCCCCTGGCAGGGCGAACAGTCGTCCCGCGCGGTCGAGCAGCATCGTCCTGGACGAAGCCGGGTTGTTCTCGACCTCGATGCTCAACACGTCGGGCCACACTGTCCTGCGGGTCCGAAGCAGCTGCCGTACTGCGATGTGGTCCTGGTGGACGATGGTCGCCGCCCGCCAGAACCAGATGATGGCGAGATACACCGTGCTGATCAGCACGAGCATTCCCGCCTTGAAAGTCAGGGGCAGGTCGTCCTCCGGCACGATCCAGCGCGCCAACGAGATGCCCGGCAACCCCAGAAAGAGGGTGATGAACACCAACTGTGCCGGTCGTAGCCGGTACTTGCGGATCACCCGACCGTCGGTCCCTGTCTCCACCTGCTCCTCCAGTCGGAGATTGGCGTTCGAGGACGCAACGGTATCGCCGGGTCTGGGGAGGGGCCCGGTGGGGAGACCGCGAGGAATCGTCCGGTCCACAGGGCTCAAGCATTTCTCCAGGCCGTACGCGGGCCGCTCACTGCCCTCCCCCGGCGCTCGAAGGCGCCGCTGAGCCGCAGGGTGAGTCATCCGAGATCACGCCGCAGGTGCAGGTGCCCCGAGCGGCCTCCTCGCGTGCCTCGACGCCGTCGGTTCGCGTGCAGTGGTCCGGGCCCCGGGCGCTAACTCTCGCCGGAGCTGACTGCGAACCTCCTGGCCCGGATCTCACGAGACCCGGGCCAGTCCCAATACGCTTCCTTACCGTCCCATATGGAGTGTGGATGGTGTGGCTGATGCCTCGCGTGGGGAAGGCGGTGTGCTGCTCGGCTCGCTCAGCGTGTGGCAGGTCGACGAGCGGCGTACGTCAGTCGCCGGAGCAGGCCCTCGGCCGGCCCGCGCCATCCGGCCCGGCGCATCAGCTCGGCCAGCAGCACGGTTGTCAGCCAGGTACCGATCGCCACCGCTGCTGCGCCGGCGTCGCCGAGCCGCCCGCCGAGTCCGAGGGTGAACGGCGCGAAGAGCGCCACGAATCCGACCGACTGGAGCAGATAGCAGGTGAGCGACCGCTGCCCACAGGCGGCCAGCGCGGTGGCCACCCGTCCGGGCGCGTCGGCGACGCGGTGCGCGATGAGGCCGGCCAGTGCGGCGTACGCGAGCCCTCCGGCGATACCGGTCACGCTGTGCAGCGCATAAACCGGCACTGCGGTACCCGTCGTCCAGTCCGTCCAGATCTGTGAGTCCATCAGCGCCAGCGGGGCACCGCCGAGGATCGTGATGACGATTCCGGCCACCGCGACCCGCGTCAGCAGGGCACGGTGCCGACCGGGTTCGTCGAGCAGTCGGCGCCGGGCCGCCCAGATGCCGAGCAGGAACGGGGTGACGATGTCCAGGGCCAGCATCGGTCCGAGCCCGGCCCAGACCGCCAACCGCTGGCCGACCGCCTCGATCGGTGACTCGACGCTGGTGGGTAGCGGCGGCGACCCCTCGGTGATGATGGCCCACGCCGGCAGCATGGCAAGCGCGGCGAACACCAGGATCCACAGCCCGGCGACCCAGAGCAGCACCCGGTCACGGGCCCGCACCATGCCCACGAGAATCAGCGACAGCAGCCCGTAGGTGACCAGGATGTCGCCGAAGAACAACAGCAGCGCGTGGGCGAAGCCGAACGCGATCAGCCAGAGACTGCGGCGGCGCAACAGGCGACGTACGTCCGGCCATTCGGCTCCGGCCGCGATTCGCCGGTTGGCCAGCTGGACCAGTCCGTAGCCGAACAGTGCGGCGAACATCGGCAGCGCGCGGCCGTCGACGAAGAGGACCTGAAGGCCGGCGACGACCTGGTCGATGGGGCCACCGTTCAGTTGGTAGCCGCGGAACCCCTTGGGGTGGCCGTACAGGTACATGTGTGCGTGGGCCAATGCGATGAGCAGCAGCATCGTTCCGCGGGCAAGATCGGGGGCCAGTGACCTGTCGGACAGCCTGGTGGCGACATTGGGTGGACCGGTGCTGGGCTCGATGACAAGTCTGGACACGTGACGCCCCGTTCTCGGAGTCGGACCTTCGTGAAGACACGGCAGAATTGCCCGGGACGCCGGCGCCAGGCCCCGTCAATTAGCTACGCAGACGTATCTAACACCGCGAGGCTAAGCTACGCAAGCGTGTCTTAGTTTGGAGCCGTCTTGACCGAGAAACCGCAGGACCCGACATTGCGACGCTCCCGTCGCCGGGGAGATGACCTGATTCAGGCCATCCACGCCGCAGTGCTCGCCGAGGTGGCCAAGGTCGGAGTCGACGGGCTCACCATGGAGGGCATAGCGAAGAGCGCGGCGACCGCGAAGACGTCGTTGTACCGGCGCTGGCCGTCGCCACGAGAACTGCTACTGGACGCGTTGTACGAGGCGCATCCCGAGGAGCTACCGTCGCCGGGCGCCGACGACCTGCGCGGCGACCTGATCCGGGCGCTCCAGCAGCTCGTCGCCTGGATGGTCGAACCGGCCGGGAATGCCGTCAGGGTCATCATGCTCGAACGGCACCGCCATCCCGACCTGGTCGAGGCGCTGTACAACCGGGTCTTCAAAGGCCACGGCAGCACCTTCACCTACACGGTGCTGCGCCATTACGCCGAGCAGGGACAGATCGACCCCGAACTGATAACGCCGGTAGTGCGCGACATCGGGGAGGCCCTGGTGTTCAAGCACGTCACGGATGCCGACGACCTGCCGGACGACGATAAGCTCGCCGCAATCGTCGACCAGGCGATCCTGCCCGCGATCGGCATCCTGCCCGACCGCAAACAACGGTCGCCGAGGCCGGACGGCGACACCTGACTCGTTGCCTTTCGGCGTACACCGCCGCCTGGGCCCATGCCAGGACGTTTGGCACAGGCCCAGACGAGCGGGGCTGACCAGGCGGTGTTACGGCAGCGCGGCCAACGCTTCGATCGCCACTCTCCGGCTGGTGTTCGCGTAGGACGCCGCCTCGACGGCCGCCGGGACGATCGGTCCCAACTTCCACGTCCCGAACCAGTTCTGCTCCAACTGCGTGGCGGTGTGGACGCCGTACACGGTGCAGGTGTAGGCCCGGATCATCGGTATCGTGTTGGGCTCCGGGAAGTGGTCGCGGCACGTCGGCGCCAGCTTGTTGATGATCTTTTGTAGGGCGGCGCGGTAGTCGGCCATCAGCCTCGTGGTGCTGAACCCCGCCCGCGCGCGGGCCACCAACGCGATCGGATAGAGCGTGACGACGGCGTACCCGACATCGTCGATCGCCCGCGGGTCCGAGACGGCATCGAGATAGGTCGCCGCCCGGGTGGCGGCTCCGGTGACGTCCATCGCCCAGTCTTCCAGGGTTTCCTCGCCGAACGCGTTGATGTCGTCGAACTCGATGACGGCATGTCGGGCGTCGCTGCGGACGTTCGCGGCGGCGATCGAGTCGATGTGGACGATGACCGCCGACTCGGCCTGGTTGAGGGCGTTGATGACGTCCTGGGTCATCCCGGCGAGGGCTTCGGGCGTCACCCCGCCGCTGGAGGCCCTGCCGACCAGGCTGAGCGCGAGGTCGATCATGTCGATCAGCGAGGTGTTCGGGCCGTCGGGGTTGGCCTGGGCCGGTTGGATGGTTCCCGGTAGGAGAACTGTGAGCGTGAGGGCTGCGGCGGCGACGCCGCGTAGCAGTCTGGTCTTCATCTGACTCCCCTTTCATCCCTGGTGTCGGCAGGTTGCCGGGCCCCGCTGGACGTGGGCTGGACACCGACTGGAGCGGGCTGGCGCGGTGGCCCGGGACGGTGGCCGGCCGGAGCCGGCGGCGGTGCCGACGATCCGGTTCGCTCCGGACCATCTCGGCCGGGAACAGGGGATGGGCGGGCAGCGCGTGCGCCGGGGCAGCCGGGGCTCGGCGGCCCGGTGGCACACTGGCCAGCATGATCGTCTACGACAGCATCGGCACGACCTACAGCGGCACCAGGCAGCCCGACCCGAGGGTGGCCGCCCAGATCGTCGCGGCTCTCGGTGCGGCGCGGACGGTCGTCAACGTCGGCGCCGGCACCGGCTCCTACGAGCCGCCGCAGACGGTGCTCGCGGTCGAACCCAGCGCGGTGATGATCGCGCAGCGGCCGGTGGGATCGGCGCCGGTCGTCCAGGCGGTCGCGGAGTCCATTCCGATCGAGGACGACTACGCCGACGCCGCCATGGCGCTACTGACCGTGCACCACTGGACCGATCTCGAAGCGGGGATCGCGGAACTGCGGCGGATCGCCCGGCGGCGGATCGTCGTACTGACCTGGGACCAGGCGGTAACCCGACGGTTCTGGCTGCTGAGCGAGTACCTGCCGGAGGCGGCGGCCTTCGACGACACCCGGGCCGTACCGGTCGACCGGCTCGCCGCGCTGCTCGGCAACGCCCGGGTGGAACAGGTGCCCGTACCGCACGACTGCACCGACGGGTTCGGCGTGGCGTACTGGCGCCGGCCCGAGGCGTATCTCGATCCGGCGGTCCGGGCCGGGATGTCGATGCTCGCCCAGCTCGGGGACGAGGTCCTGCGGTCAGGTCTGGAGCGGCTCGCCGCGGACCTGTCCTCGGGACGCTGGCACGAGCGGCACGCCGACCTGCTGGAGCTCGACGTATTCGACGGGGGATACCGGCTGGTCGTCGCGGATCTGTAGGGCCGGAGTCCGGCTCAGGTGTCGGCGGGCGGGGTGCCGTTCTCCCAGATGCAGGGTGAGCTGCCGACGAGGAAGGCGTCGATCCGCCCGCTGTCCCGGGGGTAGATCTCGATTCCGATCCGGAAACCGTCGTTCGGGCTCTCCACCGCCAACTGCGGGTTGCGTTCGGACCGTAGATCCTTGATCACTTTGTAGCCGCGCTGCTCCCAGTACTGCGCCAGCACCACCAGCGCCTGGTTCACCGGCCACCCGTCCGGATAGACGACCTTGTAGTGCTTCTCGACGAACACCCGACCGGGCGGACCGCCGTCACTGGGATCGTCACACGGCGTGGTGTCGTCGAGGTCCGTCTCCAGCTCGGTTCCGGGTGCCAGCGCCGCCTGCGCCTCCCGGACGATCTCCTCGGTACGCTCGGCCGCCTGGCCAACCGTCATCGTCGGTCGCACGTCGCTCCCTTGGTCGCATCCGGAGATGACCAGACCGGCCACCAGCACGATCGCCAGCCGTCGCCACCGCCGGACCGGGGTCACCGCGTCACGTCCCCGTAGTTCGATGTCACGATGCTGGCGATGTTCTTCCGGGCCTCGTTGTTCGGGTCCCAGTACTCGGAGTGCGCGGCGAAGTTGGGTGCGTTGAACGGGTCCTGCCACTCCCACAGCGGCGTACCCTCGTCGCTCTTGAAGACCTGACCGCCGAACCCGGCGCCGACCGGATTCTCCCCGTGCACCAGGTTGTCCTCCAGACCGGTGTTCTGGATGAAGTCGTTCTTGGCCGTCGTCGCCCAGACGTGCTTCGTCGGGTCGCCGCCGGTGATGTTCAGGTCCTTGGCGCCGCCCACCTCCGCGCCGGGACTGGCCACCAGGACCAGATCGTCGGCGTTGAGTCCGGCCTGCTCCGAGGCGGTCTGCCCGATCACCGTCGTACCGTAGCTGTGGCCCAGCACCACGTTGTGCGACGACTCGCCCTCGTGGGTGGCCCGCAGCCCGGACTGGAAGTTCCGCAGGTCACCGGCGCCGTCCTCGGCGTACCTGTCGAGGGTGGCGGCCGGGATGTCGTCCGGCGCGTCGTACCCGAACCACATGATCCCGGCGGTGTCCTCGCCCGGCTCCAGCCGGTTCGCGTCGTGGACCATCCGGTCGACCCGCTCCAGGTCGCCGCCCACCTTGGACAGGTCGGTTCCGGTGCCCGGCACGTACGTGACGACGTTGTCCGCGTCGTCGGGGTTGCCCGCCGACACGATCGCCTTGCCGTCGCCCTCGGAGCTGAAGCCGATCAGGAAGCCGCGCGGCCGGTCGGAACCGTCGTCGTCGATCCGATCGGAGATCTTGTCGATCCCCCTCAGCTTCCCGTCGATGTCGGACCGTTCCTCCTTGAGCCGGTCCAGTTCGGCGGTGGCCTCGCCGACCGGGTTCCCGGCATTCGGGTACAGCTCGGCGCCGCGTCCCTCTTCGATCATCCGCCGGATGTACGCCTCCCGGGCGTCCACCTCGCCACGTCGGGTGTTGAGCGCGTCGTGGTCGCGGTCCAGGACGATCCGGTTCGCGATGTCCCGGGAGGCGACCGGCACCCCGTCGAGGTTGCCGACCAGTTCCGGATACTCGGCCAGGACGAACCGCTGCTGGGCCGGAGAGAGCGAGTCCCACCAGGCCTTGACCGCCTTCGGATCCGAGCCCTTCGGCGGGATGCTGGTGCGGTCGACCCGGGCCGCCGGTACTCCGGAACCGGTCGCGGTGTTCTCACTGATGGTCTTGGCGGTCTGCGAGTCGAGCTGCGCCGCCGCCTCCATCAGCTCGTCCCGCTCGTGCACCAGCGCGGAGAGCGCGCGGGCGCCCCACTCGTTCTGGCCCGCCGGATCGAGCGTCATCGAGCCGTCCGGCTTGATCGTGACGTTGGCTTCCTTGCCCCGGGCCACCAGCGAGTGGGCCTGGGAGCGCAGCGACTCCACGCCGTCGGCGTGCCGCGACAGCGCCTGCGAGATCGTGAGCACCGGAACGTACGCCAGGTCCAGTTCCTTACGCAGCCCCTGTAGGTGCGCGGACGCCTTGGTGCCGGCCGGCCCCTCCCAGATGTCCGGGATCCGTTTCACCGTGGGATCCAACGCGTCGGCCCGGTCGTCGATCGCCTGGGCCAGGTCGTCCCAGCCGGTCGCGGCCGTCCGGAACGCCTTCGGGTCGACGTTCAGCAGCGCCTCGAAGGTCAGACCGGCCATCAGATCGCCGCCCTGCCGGACCGGTTCGCCGCCCGGTCGTCGGACGACTGGTAGTTGTTGGCGGCGTCGATCATCGACTGCCCCGCCTTCTCCAACCGGCCGACGAGACCGTTGAGGTAGTCGTGCCAGCCCTGCGCGGCGGCGGTGGCGGCCGGGGAGGTTGCCCATCCGGCGGAACCGGCGCCCTCGGCCGGCGCGAGTTTGCCCTCGGTCGACGAGTTGTTGTTCTTCAGATCGCCCGCGACGGAAATGACCTGGCCGCCCAGGCTCCGTAACTCCGGCGTGTTCACCCGCACCGTCATGCCAGGCCCCCGCGTTGATCGCCAGTCGATCCAGCGGAGTCAAAGTATCAGCCACCCGCTGAACGGCGCCAACAATTGATCATCGCCGAATCCGGCGACCGCCGACCGGTGACGGGTGATCCGCGACGGGTGATCGACGACCGCTGATCGGTGACGGGTGACCGGCGACCGAGAGCCGGGCGGCCGGCCGATCGCTCGACAGGATGGCGCCGGCAGGTCGTCCGCTCAGAGGCCGAGATCGCTCAGTCCCGGGTGGTCGTCGGGACGCGGCCCGAGCGGCCAGTGGTACTTCCGCTCCGACTCCGAGATCGGTACGTCGTTGATGCTGGCCAGCCGCAGCCGCATCAGGCCGTTGTCGTCGAATTCCCAGTTCTCGTTCCCGTACGAGCGGAACCAGTTCCCGGAGTCGTCGTGCGACTCGTAGGCGAAGCGTACGGCGATTCGGTTGCCGTCAAAGGACCAGAGTTCCTTGATGAGGCGATATTCCAGCTCCTTCGCCCATTTACGCTGAAGAAACTGGATTATCTCGTCTCGCCCGGTGATGAACTCGGCCCGGTTCCGCCACCGGCAGTCCGGGGTGTACGACTGAGCCACCCGCTCCGGGGTCCGGGAGTTCCAGCCGTTCTCGGCCATTCGGATCTTCTGGATGGCGGTGTCCCGGGTGAACGGAGGCACCGGAGAAGGCGCGGCCATCTGCTCTCCTAGAGGTCGGCGGTACGCCGGTCCGGCGTACGTCTTCGGCGGTTTGTGCCGGTCCCAGCCTAGGTGGAGCACCCCGTCCCCGGGCCGGTCGACGGGAATCGCGACCCCCGGGCAGACCGACGGTGCCCGCCGCCCCTGCCGGGACGACGGGCACCGTCGATCGTGGCCTACCGCCGGGTCAACACCCGGCCGGTCCGCCGGTCAGATCCCACCGAGCCGGGCGGGACACGGGTTCACCGGATCGAGTACGTAGTCGAGCGTGGTGACCAGGCTGGGCTGGATCTGCTGCCGCTTCACCTGGGGCACCCAGCCGTCCTTGGCGACGATGACGTCGTACCGGCCCTTCGCCAGCCACCAGGAGTACTTCCCCTGGTTGGTCGCCGACAACGTGTAGCCGGTGCTCGGGTCGCCGACCAGGTTGGCGCGGACCGTCGCCGCCAGCGGAACCTCGGCACCGCCACAGGTCCGGCCGAGAACGCTGCCCTGGATCTTGCCCCAGGTCCCCGGCGGGGAGACGTTCATCTCCACCCCGACGATCGGGACCGGGTACGGGGTGTCGGTGACCAGGCCCAGATCCACCGTGTAGGTGCCGGGCTGGGCGACGCCGGCCGCGGCCGTGGCGGTCAGGGTGACCGTGACGACCTTCGACGCCCCGGCGGCGAGGGTGAAGCTGCTCGGCTCGGTGGTCAGCCAGGACGCCTGATCGGCCTCCAGACAGGCCTCCAGGCCACCCAGCCGTTCGGTCTCGGCCGATCCGACGAACGAACTCGGCGAGCCACCGACCTTGTACGCGCCGCAGACGCCGGCACCCCGGTACCGGGCGAACTGCGCGTTCGGCAGGTTCACCCAGGCCCCGGCCACCGGGTCGTACGCCACCGTCCGGTTGGTGAGCACCGTCGAGTTGGCGGTGGCGCCACCGGCCAGCACCAGCATGCCGCCGGCCGCGGCGGACTGGGAGCCCCAGAGGTCGAGCGGCATGTCCGGCAGCGGGGACCAGGCGTTGCCGGACGGGTCGTAGACGTACCCGTTCTTGAACTCCGCCGTGCCGACCCCGCCGGCACAGTAGACCTTGCCGCCGATCCCGCCGCAGGACATCCAGGAGGCACCCTGCGGATAGTCGGCGACGCTGCTGAACCGCGTGGTCAGCGGGTCGAACACCGTCGCGTCGGCGGTGTCCACCGAGCACTCGTTGTCGGCACAGCCACCGACGACGTAGAGCTTGCCGCCGGCGACCGCGAAGGCGGCTGCCGCCCGTGGCTCCGGGTTGGTCACCCCGGGCAACGTGCTCCAGGTGCCGGTCGCCGGGTTGAACATGTCGACCGTGGCCACCGGCGTGGAGTCGGTGCCCCAGCCGCCGACGGCGTAGATCCGGCCGTTGAGCGCGGCGACCGCCGGCTTCGACCGGGCCGTCGGCATGTCCGGCAGCGCCGCCCAGGTGTTGGCCGCCGGGTCGTACACCCAGGTCTTCCGCTCGTTGCCGGTGCCACTGCCGCCACCGATCGAGTAGACCTTGCCGCCCAGCGTCACCGCCGAGTTGTCGAAGACCGAGGCCGGGGTGTTGGCCACCCGGGCCCAGGCATCGTCGACCAGCGGCGCCGCCGCGGCGGTGTCCGTTCCGGCGCCGTACGCGATGCCGGTGCGGCTCTTGCTGATCCCCTTCATCCGGTGCTCGACCAGCTCGGCGCCCTTGGCGGAGAGCATGCTGAACTGTCCGCCCCGTTCCAGCAACTGCACGCTGGCCGGCGCGTTCCCGGTGTTGGTGACCGTCACCTTGGCGTTGCGGGTGCTGCCGTACGGCTGATGCAGTTCCAGGTTTGTCGGGGTGACCGTCAGCCGGGCGGCCCGGAGCGCGAAGTTGGCCTGCCGGGTGCTGTCGGCGACCACCGTCACCGACTTCTTCAACGCCTGGTACGGCGCGAGGCTGGCGGTGAACGGCTGCGCGCCGGTCAGGCTGGAGAAGAGCCAGTAGAAGCCGTCCGCGATGTTCGGGTCGTCCGGCGTCGCCACCGACACGCCCCGGTCCGCCGGCTGACCGTCGCTGGCCACCGTGACCCCGTTCAACGGCGCACCGGTGTTGGCGTCGGTGGTGAAGCCGGCGACCAGGCCACCCGGCTTCGGCGTGCAGAGCCGGTTGACCACCTGGACGTTGTCGACCTCCCACCACCAGGCGAAGGTGCCCCGGAAGCGGAACCGGACCCGGACGTCCGCCGCACCGGCCGCCGCGTCCAGCGGAACCTCCTCGACCCGTGGGCCGCGCCGGCTGGCCGTCTGCTTCCAGACGTTGGTCCAGGTGGTGCCGCCGTCGGTCGAGACGTCGACATCGGCGGTGTCGCCGACGCCGACCGCCCGCCAGTCGCTGTTGAACCGCAGCAGCGGCGCGTTGACCGCCGAGAAGTTCAGCGCGGGCGGGATCAGGTCGGTGTCCTGGGTGTTGCCGCTGCCCAGCTTGTCACTGTCGATGATGGCGAAGTTGCCGGCGCCACCGGTCAGGTTGGTCCGGGCTCCCGGGTCGTTGAACGCCCAGCCGCCCTTGTCGGTGCGGTCGACCACCGACCAGCCGGCCGGGGCCGTGGTGCCGTCGAAACTCTCCGAGAGCAGCGGTTCGCTGACCCCGGCCAGATAGCCGGCGGCGGTGCAGCCCGGCGAGACCGGGGCGGTGATGTTGAGGGTCCGGGTTCCGGTGCCGACTGCGACGTCCGTGGTCACCGGCCGGTATCCGGGATAGTTGACCGTGGTGGTGAGCTGGTAGCTGGCGTTGCCGGGCACCGTGAACGAGTAGGCACCGGTCACCGGGTTGGTGTAGACCGGGCCGCCGGGTCGACCGGAGACCTCGATCTTGGCGTACAGCGGCCAGCCGTGACCGGAGCCGTCGGTGACCTTGCCGGAGACGGTGCTCATCGGCGCTGCCACCAGCCCGAAGTTCTGGGTGAGGACGTCACCCCGGGCAACGGTCACCGTCGCGGTGCCGGCGGTGTAGCCGTACGCGGTGGCGGTCAGCTCGTGCACTCCGACCGGGAGGACCAACGCGTACTTCCCGTCCGCTCCGGTGACCGCGCTGAACGTGCCGGTGACCACCCGGACACCGGCGATCGGGTCCCCGGTGCCGGCGTTGGTGACGGTGCCGGTGACCCGTCCGGCGTCGCCGCGCGGTGCGGCGTTGACCGCCTGGTACGCGTTGAGCCGGCCCTCGCCGAAGGTGTTGTTGTCGTCGACGGTGCCACCGCAGGTGAGCGCGTCGACGTCGGTGGCGGTGTCGTCGAGGAGTTGTTCGGTGGCGCTGACGTTGCCCTTCAGGGCCGGAGCGGCGGACCAGATCAGCGCGACGGTGGCGGAGACGTGCGGGGCCGCCATCGAGGTGCCGTTGCCGAGCCCGTAGGCGTTGCCGGGCACGCTCGACCGGACGTTGCTGCCGGGTGCCGAGATGTTCGGCTTGATCCCGCCGTCGATGCTGGACGATCCCCGGCCGGAGAAGCTGGAGATCGCGTTGTTGACGTCGTACGACCCCACCCCGTACGTGTTGGGGTAGTCGCCCGGGTTCTCGGTGGTGTTGCAGCCCGGGCCGTCGTTGCCGGCCGAGAAGCTGGGGAAGATTCCGGCGGAGCGCCAGGACTCGACGGTCTGCTTGTACCACTCGTCGTCGCGGCCACCGCCCCACGAGTTGTTGACGATGTCGGCGTGCAGATCCGGCCGGGCGTTGTCGCCGTTGAGGTCGGTCGGCGCGAGCACCCACTCGCCGGCGGCGAGCAGCGAGGCGTCGGAGCAGTTGTTGGTCTCGCAGCCCTTTGCGGCGATCCAGCGGGCTCCGGGCGCGACACCGATCTGGTTGCCGGCACCGTCGTCACCGACCATGGTTCCCATGGTGTGGCTGCCGTGGCCGTTGTTGTCACACGGCGCCGGGTTGGCGCAGACCCCGGCCGGGTCGAACCAGTTGTAGTTGTGGTCGAAGGTGCCGCCGCCGGTGTTGCCCCGGTACGCACCGACCAGCGCCGGGTGGTCGAACTGGACGCCGCTGTCGATGTTGGCGACGACCAGGTCCTCGCCCCGGGTGTCGAACTCGGACCAGACCCGGGGCGCCTCGATGTTGCTGAGGTTCCACTCGACCGCGTCGGTGCCGGCGTCGGTGGTTGCCCGGATCGGCTCGGGTTTGATCAGTTCGTAGCTGCGACTCGGTTCGATGCTCTCCACTTCGGCACGGGCCGCGATGGTGTTGACCAGGTCTCGGCCGCCCTCCACCCGGAGCACGTTCGCGATCCAGTAGGACCGGTACTTCACGCCGAGTTTGTCCAGCTCCGCGCGGAGTCCACGCTGGGTGCGCTCCGCCGTACCGGTGAGTTGCCGGTAGACCGCGGTGGCCCGGTCGTCGGAGTCGGCCAGTTTCGCCGCGCTGCGGAGATCGGCACGTTCCCGCAGGTAGACGGTGAAGGTGGCGGTGCCCTCGGCGGCCAGTTCGGCGAGCAGTTCGGCGCTCACCGAGGCCTCCGGCTCGGCGGCGGCGGCCACTGCGGGCTGCGCGGTCAGGCCGAGGACCACGGCGATCGCGACCGCGGTCGTCCGCCAGAGTCTTGTCCGGCCCGTCCTACTGCGTCCAGGTCGATGCGACATGGGTCCTCCCCGCCTGTCCAGCATCCCGATCCGTTCGGGTGCCAACCCCCCCAGCTCCGGGATGTCCGGCGCTGCCGGCACGCGTGGGTCCGACGATTACTCACGGACAGCGCCCCCCACATCGGCTTGGAGTAATGCTCTTGCTCCAAGGGGTAGTGATCAATGCCCACTGTCGGCCAGTATTTGGGCAGTAACCGGGCGTACCTCGGTCAGGGGCCCGGTATCTGACGGACATCGGTTAGCGTCGCTGTTGACTCGCCCGGCCAAACGGGTTTGGCTTGGCGCCGAGTCGACGGGGGAGGGGTGGAGCGGGGTGGCAAACGGAGAAGTCCCGCTAGTGGTCTGCGTGTCCACGGACGTCGCGGTGCGGGAGCGAGTGGTTCGACGTCTGGACGACTTCGGTACCGTAGTGATCTGCGCGGATCTGTCCGAATTGCGGGCAATGCTGTTTCCACTGACCGGCAACGGCGCGGAATCGGAGTCCGGCCCGGTGAGCCTCGGTGACCTGTCGGTCGATCCGGGTGGACACCTGGTGACCTGGCGCGGTGAACCCCTGGCGCTGACCAGGTTGGAGCGGGAACTGCTCGCCCGGCTGGCCAGTGCGCCACTCGGGGTGTGGACCTACGAGCGGCTGTTCGGGTCGGTCTGGGGCGGCGCCTACCTGGGCGACACCGCGATCCTGCATTCGGCCGTGAAGCGGCTGCGCCGGAAGCTGCGCGCCGTCGAGGGCGGACCGCAGGTGCAGACCGTGCGAGGGGTCGGCTACCGCCTCGCGCCAGGCCACTGATCGACACGCCGCCTGGCGGAGGCCGTCCGGATCATTGATCGACGCGCTGCCGGGCGGAGACCGTCGGGACCACTGATCGACGCGCGGCCTGGCGGAGGTCGTCCGGATCGTTGATCGACGCGGGCCCCGGTGACGGCGGTCCTGCCGGCCCGGTGCCGTCGTGCCACCATGGCGGGCGTGACCACAGAGCACCCCCCGTGGCTGGCGCCGTCGAGCCAGCCGGACCCTCCGGGCGCCCAGCGGCGGCGGCGTTGGCTGGCCGCCGGCCTCGCGGGCTGGATCGTGGTGCTGCTGGTGGTGACCTACGTCTCGGTGCGCCGCGACGATCCGACCGTACGGGAGCAGCGCAGCATCGAGCAGGCCGGACCGGTCGTGGACCGGGCGATCGGTGACCTCGTCGCGGCGGCCGGCCCGGACGTCGTCGTCGAACTCGCCGAGCGACGGGTGCGCGACGACTGTGAGGTCACCCTGCTCCGCAAGGGTGCCGCCATCGACGCCGCGATCACCATCCGCAGCCCCGAGGCGGAGGCGCCCGAGGTGCTCGACCGGATCGCCAGCCGGCTGCCGGCGGCGTACCAGGCGGGTGTCCGACATCGCGCCGACGGCGCCGCGGACGCGCTGCGGGCCGATGCCGGCGAGTTCGTCGCGATCGAGGGCGAGTTCGTCGAACCGGGAGTGGTGAGCCTGACCGTGCAGACCGGCTGCCGGCCGGCCTCCGACACCTTCGACGACCGGTCGACACCGCCGCCGTCGCCGGCCGACGAGGACCCGGTCCGGGTACTCACCGCGCTGGGGGCGACCGACCTCGACCCGGTGGACCTGATCGCGGTCGACTGCCCGGGCCAGGGCACCGTCCGGACCGCCCGGTCGGCCGGCCGGACGACCGCCACCGGCCCGCCCGGGGCACTGCTGCCCCGGCCCGCCGGCACCGTCGTGGTCACCGACACCCCGCAGGTGTACGCCTACCGGGCCGGCGCCGTCAGCGTCGTGGTCGAGAGCGGCGACGGTCGGATCCGGGTCGCCACCACCACCGGCTGCCCCAGCTGACCCGGCGCCCACGGGCCCACGCCTGCCGTCCCGCCCCTGGCGCTCGCCGGGGGAGGCGTCGATCCTCGAACGCAACGGGCCGGGATCGACGAGGCTGCGCTGATACCGTCCCCCGCATGACACCGCTGTTGGAGTGGGTGCGCAACCGACCGGACGGCGACCTCCAGTCAGGACGGACGACCGAGGTACTGAAGATCGTCGCGGAACGCCTCGACGCCTTCGGTCCGGACTGGACGACGTCCGTCGACGGCAGCCGGTTGACCGGAACAGGAAGCTGGGTGGTCGCCCTACGGGACAACCACACCGAGCATGACGAGCACCTCGACCTCGACTTCGTCCTGAACGTGGACCGGCCGGCGGAGACCACGATCAGCGACTGCGTGACCGGGTACGGCGCGACTGCCCGGGACGCCTGGCAGCAGGGTGTCGGAGTCTGGGCAACCCTGACCGCCGCCGCCGTGGTCGAGCTGATGCGGCCCGCCAACGAGTTCGCCGACCACTACCACGGCAACGATCCCGGCGGCTTCCTCGGCTGGCACACGATCTCCGCCGGCTTCGTCGGATTCGGCCGGGGTGAGCCCGAGGCACTCGCCCGGTGGGCCACCGACAACCCGCTGATCCCGCAGTTGTCCTCGGTCGTCTCCGGCGGCCTGGACCGGGGTCACCTGAACGGAGTCAAGATCCTGTTCGGCGGGGTCGCGGGCGCCGAGGTGGCCGAGGTACGGATCAACGGGCGCGAGCACCCCGAATCCGGAAGGGCGCTGCTCGCCCTGCCGTGGCCCCGACCGGCGGAGCCGGTGTTCGCCAGGACCTTCGCGCTGCTGGTCCATCCGGAGACCGACGCCTGCGGACAGAGCTGACCCGAAGACCATGGTGCCGGTGCCGGTCCCGCCGTTATCGGCGGACCAGTTCGTCGGTGCGGCGACTCTCAGTACACCAGCGCCTGGGCGCCGTCGGCCACCGACTCCTCGACGAACACCGCCGCTCCGGCGATCCGTACCCCGGGCAGCACGTCCGACTCGGTGATCTCCCGACGGGCGGCGCACTGGGTGCAGAGGGTGACCCGGCCGCCGCTCAGGATCACGTGCAGCAGCTCGGCCAGCGGCGCGGAGTGCGGCAGGTCGAACTCCTCGGCCCGGCCGGGCAGCGCGAACCAGCTCGATTCGCCGGTGAGCCAGAGTGACACGTCGACGCCGGAGGCGACCGCGGTGGCGGCCACGGTGAACGCCTGGGCACAGCGTTCCGGCGAGTCCGAACCAGCGGTGGCCTTGACGACCAGGGTGCGAGCCATGCCGCCAGCATAGGATCAACCCGTCATGGTTACCGAGATTGGGTTCGTCAGCCTGCTGGTGGCGGGATTCGGCGCGCTCGCCGGTTGCCTGGTGTATCTGGCCGTACGCATTTCGAGAGGACGTTGGTGAGTGCGAGGAGTGAGCCGGGTTTGCGAGCCCCGCAGTCGCGAACGGAGGGGACGTTGGTGAGTGCGAGGAGTGAGCCGGGTTGCGAGCCCCGCAGTCGCGAACGGAGAGGATCGTTGTGAGCGACAGCGACAACCCGGTTGCGCCGCCACCGTGGCTGAACGCGCCACCGGTCGACCCGTACCCCTACGAGGAGACGTACGACCTGCGCAAGGGACCGGACCTGCACCCGGCCCTGCTCGGTCTGCTTCCGTACGTCGGGTTGTGGCGGGGGCGTGGCCGGGGCGGATTCCCCACAATCGAGGACTTCGACTACGCGCAGGAGATCCGGATCAGCCACGACGGCCGGCCGTTCCTGCACTACGAGTCGCGTGCCTGGCTGCTCGACGAGGAGGGCCAGCCGATCCGCCCGGCCGGTCGGGAGGTCGGCTGGTGGCGACCGGTGCTGAAGGACGACGGCAGCGCGACCGACGAACTCGAGGTGATGCTGGCCGTGCCGACCGGGATCATGGAACTTCACCTCGGCAAGGTCACCGGTACCCGGGTCGAGATCGTCACCGACGCGGTGCTGCGTACGTCGACCGCCAAGGAGGTCACCGCCGGGCACCGCCTCTACGGGATCGTCGAGGGCGCCCTGCTCTACGCCCAGGACATGGCGGCGCTGGGACACCCCCTCTCGCCACACCTGTCCGCCCGGCTGATCCGCGTCGGCGGCTGAGAGGTGTCGGCGGCTGAGAGGTGTTAGGAAGGGGCCCTTCTTCTACAGAAAACGATAGGAAGGGGCCCTTCCTTACACCTCGAAGCCGAGTAGGTGCCGGATGGCGGGGGTGTGCGGGGCGGGGGGCAGCGGGGTGCCGTCCAGCGCGCGGACCTCGGCGAGGCCGCGTACCGACGAGGTGAACCAGACCCCGTCGGCGGTCCGCAACTCGGCCGGGGTGACGTGTCGGCGGACCGCCGTGAAGCCGAGGTCCCCGGCGTGCCGGAGCAGCCAGTCGGCCGTCACGCCGGGCAGGATCCCGCTCTCGGCCGGTACGGTGCACAGCTCGTCCCCGGCCAGCCAGACCAGGTTGGCGCTCGGCCCCTCCAGGGCGTACCCGTCGGTGGAGGTCCAGAGCACGTCGTCGACCCCGTTGGCCGCCGCCCAGCGCCGGGTCGCCTGGTTCGGCCCGTACGAGATGCTCTTGACCCCGGCGAGCAGCCACGGCCGGTCGGTCCGGGCGTCGGCGGCGACGCCGAGCGGCAGGGTTGCCACGGTGATGCCGTCCCGGCGGGCGCGGCGGGACGCGGCCGGCACCTCGGCCAGGGTGGCGTAGACCGTGCCCGGCCCGCCGCCCTCCGGCCCCCGGGTGCAGACCAGCCGCAGCGCCCCCTCGGTCCCGACCGGCCAGCCGGCGCAGGCGGTGTCGAGCAGTTCGCGCAGCGCGGCGGCGTCGGGCAGCGGCAGGTCGAGGGCCGGCGCCGACCGGACAAGCCGGGCCAGGTGCTCCTGCGCCAGCCAGGGGCGTCCGGCCCGGACGTGCATGGTCTCGAAGAGCCCGTCGCCGTGGAGTACGCCCCGGTCGTCGGCGCGGATCACCGGCTCGTCGACCGGTACCACGCCCCGACCCAACACTGCGGTGATCATTTGCGGGCTCGGCACCCCATCGAGGCTAGTCGTAGGCGTCCGGACGCTGCTTTGCGTTCCGCACTATGCTTTGTCGGTGTCGGAATCGTCGCTGGCGGAGATGCTGCGTTCCCGTGGACTGCGGCTGACCGCGCAGCGGCAGTTGGTCCTCGAAGCCGTGCTCGACCTAGGTCACGCCACGCCGGAGCAGGTGCACTCGGCGGTGCGTGAGGTCGCCGCCGGAGTGAACATCACCACTATTTACCGCACTCTGGAATTACTCGAACGCCTCGGACTGGTTACCCATACGCACCTGTCCCACGGGTCACCGACGTACCACGCCGCGGGTGAGGACACCCACGTACACCTGGTCTGTCGGATCTGTGGGTCGGTGGACGAGGTCGACCCGGAGGTTTTCGGACCGCTGGCCGACAAGCTGGCGGCCGAGCGGGGCTTCCAGGTCGACATCGGGCACGTGGCGCTCTTCGGCGTCTGCGGCAGGACCGAGTGCGAGGAGCGGCGGGAATGATCGACATCGCGGGTGCGGTGACGGTGGAGGCCATCGACGAGCAGACCCGGGACCAGCCGGACCCGGAGCACGTGGCGGCGGGCGTACGCCCGGTGGCCGCGCACTACGGTGACCCGATGCGCGAGCAGCGACTGCTCGCCACCGAGGTCGGCCTGGTGGACCGGTCGCACCGGGGAGTGATCGCCGTACCCGGGCTGGAGCGGGCGAGCTGGCTGCACACCCTGACCAGTCAGCATCTGGCGCAACTCGCCGCCGGACAGGGCAGTGAACTGCTGGTTCTCTCCCCGCACGGGCACGTCGAGCAGCACGCCATGGTCGCCGAGGACGGCGAGACCACCTGGCTGGACACCGAGCCGGGCGCGACCGCCGGGCTGCTGACGTACCTGGAGAAGATGCGCTTCTTCACCCCGGTCGACCCCCGGGACGCGACCGCCGACTGGGCGCTGCTGTCGCTGGTGGGTCCGCGCGCGGCCGAGGCCGTCGCCGTGCTCGGGGTCTCCGGGCTGGCCGAACCGGACGCGCTCGGGGTGCCGGGTCCGAAGTTCGCCGCCGGCTCCGTGCCACCCCGCCCGAGCATCGTGTACGACGTGAAGCCGTTGCCGGCCGGAGGCTGGGCCCGTCGGGTCCGGCTCGGAATCGACCTGCTGGTGCCGCGTACCGCCATGGCGGAGGTGGTCGACACGCTGACCGCTGCCGGAACACCGGTCGCCGGGCTGTGGGCGTACGAGGCGCTGCGGGTGGCGGACCGGCTGCCCCGGGTCGGCTTCGAGACCGACCACCGGACCATTCCGGCCGAGGTCGGGCTGGTCGGTCCCGCCGTACACCTGGACAAGGGCTGTTACCGGGGGCAGGAGACGGTCGCCCGGGTGCACAACATGGGGCGTCCGCCGCGTCGGCTGGTACTGCTGCACTTCGACGGGGTGACCACCGACGAACTGCCCACCGTCGGTACTCCGGTGACCGTCGAGGGTCGTACGGTCGGGTTCGTCGGCACGGCGGTCCGGCACTACGAGTTGGGGCCGGTCGCGCTCGCGGTGCTCAAGCGGTCGGTGCCCGACGACGCGGCACTGACGGTCGGCAGCTCCGCCGCCGCCGTCGACCCGGAGTAGCGGCTCGGCGTATCGCCCGGCGTCGGCTCGGCGTATCGCCCGGCGTCGCGTGCGGGCGCGCCCGGCCGCGGGTGTTCGCCGGCCGGGCTGGGCGGAGCGGTCGGGGCTAGGATCGCCGGCATGACGACTGGGACGCTGATCACGGTCGCGCCGACCGGCGCGGAGTCGGCGAAGCTGGAGGTCCCGGCGTTGCCGGTGACCCTCGACGAGCTGCTGCTCACGGCGAAGGAGTGCGAGGCGCTCGGCGCCGCCGTGATCCACGTGCACATCCGGGACGACCAGGCCCGCCCCACCCTCGATTCGGGCCGGTTGCGGGACACCGTCGCGGCGCTGCGGGACGGCACCGACCTGATCGTGCAGCTCTCCACCGGGGGCGCGGTGACCGATCCGGAGACGGACCGGCTGGCCGTACTGGACGCCGGCCCGGAGATGGCCTCCTGCACGATGGGTACGGTCAACTTCGGCAACGACGTCTTCCTCAACCGCTGGGAGTTCATCGTCGACCTGCACACCCGGATGCAGGACCGGGGCATCGTGCCCGAGTACGAGATCTTCGACCTCGGTCACCTGACCGCACTGCACCGGCTGCTCGACCGGTACGGCCTGCCGGCCGGCGGGCACGTGCACGTCGACTTCGTGATGGGTGTACCGGGCGGCATGCCGGGCAGCACCGAGGCGCTGGTCGCCTGCCGGCAGGCGCTGCGGGACCTGCCGGAGGGGACCACCTTCTCGGCGACCGGGATCGGCCGGAGCACCATCCCGGTGATGCTCGCCTCGATCTCGACGGGCGGGCACCTGCGGGTCGGGATGGAGGACACCGTCACGTACGCCAAGGGGCGTCCGGTCGAATCCAACATGCAGTTGGTGGCCCGGGCGGTCGGGCTGGCGCAGTTGGCCCAGCGCCCGCCGTTGGGTACCGCGCAGGCGCGTGAACTGCTGGGACTCGCACCACAGCGCTAGGGGCCGTCGGGCGGTCGGTCCGCACCGGTCGGTACGGTCGCCGACCATGGGCGAGATCTACGACGGCGGCGTACCGCTGGTGGAGGCGGTCCGGTCGGGCTTCGTGGAGTCCGTACACCGGGGTTCCGTGGTCGTGCTGGACGCCGACGGGGCGGTGGTGGCCTCGGCCGGCGACGTCCGGGCGCCGGTGTTCCCCCGTTCGTCGAGCAAGCCGATGCAGGCGATCGGCATGATCCGCTCCGGGCTGCGGCTGGCCGACCCGGCCGACCTGGCCGTGGTCTGCGCCAGCCACTACGGCGAGGACGTCCATCTGGCCCGGATCGAGGCGCTGCTCCGGACCACCGGGCTGGACGAGTCGGCGCTGCGCTGCCCGCCGGACATGCCGCTGTCCGAGGACGCCCGGGACGCGGTGCTCCGGGCCGGCGGTGCCGCCTCCCGGCTCCGGATGAACTGTTCCGGCAAGCACGTCGGGATGCTGCTCACCTGTCAGGCCGCCGGCTGGCCGGTGGCCGGGTACTGGCACCCGGACCATCCGTTGCAGCGGGCGATCACGGCGACCGTCGAGGAGTTCACCGGCGAGTCGGTGGCGGCGGTCGGGGTCGACGGCTGCGGCGCTCCGGTACTCGCGGTCTCGCTGACCGGGCTGGCCGGGGCGTACCTGCGGCTGGTATCGGCGGCGGAGGGTTCGGTGGAGCGGATCGTCGCCGACGCGATGCGGGCCCATCCGCTGATGGTGGCCGGCACCGACGGGGCCGACACCCAACTGATGACCGGGATCCCCGGACTGCTCGCCAAGAGCGGCGCAGAGGGTGTGGTCGCGGTGGCGGTGCCCGGAGTCGGGGCGGTGGCGCTCAAGATCGATGACGGCGCGACCCGGGCCCGGACGCCGGTACTGGTCTCGGCGCTGCGCCGGCTGTCGGTACGCGGGACGGCGCTGGACGCTCCGGTGCTCGACGCTCCGGTGCTCGACCTGCTGGCCGAGTCGACGCTGTCCGGTGGTGGCGAGCCGGTCGGCTCCGTACGCGCCCGCTGGTGACCCTCGGGCGGGTGGGCCCGTCGATGTCCTCCCGAAGCACGCCACGCTGAGACATCGCTAACTATCGCAAGCGTTTTGCTTGCAGGAGCAAGCGCGGGTCGCTACCGTCGATGTCATGGCCAATCCGAAGGACCTTCCCCGAGACGTCGGTGGGTTCATCCGTGACCTGCGCCGTAACGCCAAGATCTCGCTGCGGCAGCTGGCCGAGCAGGCCGGGGTCAGCAACCCGTACCTGAGCCAGATCGAGCGTGGGCTGCGAAAGCCCAGCGCGGAGGTGCTCCAGCAGTTGGCCAGCGCCCTGCGCGTCTCCACCCCGGTGATGTACCTCCGGGCCGGGCTGCTCGACGACCGGGAGGGTCAGGGCGTGCTCGCGGCCATCGCGGCCGATCCCGATCTCACCATGCCGCAGAAGCAGTCGCTGGCCCAGATCTACGAGACGTTCCGCCGGGAGAACCTCCGGCACACCGAGCCGGGCGGCCCCGAAGATGCCGGCGTCGCCGAACCGTTCGGCACCACGACCGGACCGAGCACGCCGGCCGGCGCCACCGCTTCGGCGGGTGCCGGCACACCGGTCAGCGCCACCGCCCCGGCGGGCGGCGGTGCCGGGTCACCGGTCGACGCCGTACTCGAATCCGTGGCGGTGACCGAGGCGGGCGCCGCCGCCGCGCCGCCGACCAGCCCGCCGGCCGGCGTGGATGCCGCGTCCACGCCGAAGCCCGCACCCGTGAAGAAGATCGCCAAGAAGGCGGTCAAGAAGGCCACGCCGTCGGCCCCGCCGGCCGCCCCGGCCACTGACGAGGAGAAGTAGTCATGAGCGAGCCCCGAACGACCCGCATCCCCACCCCGCTCTACGCCGTGGCCGGCGCCGGAGACATCGCCTTCCAGCAGCTCCGCCGGCTGCCCGCCGTGGTGAACGGGCTCAGCGACGAGGCCAGCCGGACCGAACTGCGGGACAAGGCGGCGGCGACCACCGCCGAACTGCGCGAGAAGGCCGTGGCGACCACCGCCGAGCTGCGCGAGAAGGCCGTAGTGACGCTGCGCAACGCCAACTCCGGCGCCGCGACCCTGCGGCACCGCGCGGCCAACGGCGAGCTGGACCTCGACCGGCTGCGCGAGGCGACCATCCGGAACGCGGCAGTGGTGGTGGCCGGCGCCCAGGCAGCCCAGGAGCGGGCCCTCGCCGTCTACGGCGACCTGGTCGCCCGAGGCGAGCGGGTGGTCGGTTCCGGCGTCGTACAGGCCGCCGACACCGTGAACGCCGACATGGAGGCGACCGAGCCGCCGGCGGTGACCGCCACCCCGGCCAGCAGCACCCCGGCCGAGGTCGTCGAGCAGATCAAGGCGCCCGCCGCCGCGAGCACCGCCGAACCGGCCAGCACCGGCGACGAGCCCACCAAGGCTTCCGCCGTGAAGCGCCGGCCCGCGGTCAAGTCGACCCGGCCGGCCGCCAAGCGCACCCGGCCGGCAACCGACAAGTAAGCCCCCGGCCACCCCCGGGTGGGTGCGGCAAGTGGCACGCACCCGGGGTGGCCGACATAAGCTTGCCGCCATGGCCACTTCCGCGCCGCTCTTCTTCGACGCCGTCCGCTCTGTCATCGACCTGGTGCTGATCGTCTTCGCCCTGGTGATCCAGGGTGTCGCGCTCGTGCACTGCATCACCCAGCGCTCGGACGCATTCCCCGCGATCGGCACGCTCCCCAAGGGAGCCTGGATCGCCATCCTGGCCGTGTGCCTGGTGCTGACCCTGCTGCTGCGTGGGCCGATCAGCCTGTTCGCCCTGATCGGGATCGCCGCCGCCCTGATCTACCTGCTCGACGTCCGGGTCGGCCTGCGGGACCTGACCGACGGCAAAGGCTTCTGGTGAGAGATTTCCGCTGGCCTCCGCCACCTGACGGCGGGCCACGGACGTACGGCCCCGGACCGACCGCGCCACGCAGCGGCCGGCCGGCTCTGCCCGACCCGGAGACCGAACTGGTCACCACCCCGCACGGCGTCCGGCTGGAGCGACTGGTGACCGGCGAGGGCGACGCGGCCACCGTGTTCGCGCACGGCCTCGGCACCGGCATCTCCACCACCCGACCCCTGGGCAGCGCGGTCGCCGGTCGCAAGATCTTCTTCCAGTTCCGTGGCCACGGCCGCTCCGACGCGCCGGACGGCGAATGGAGCTACGCCGACCTCGCCCGGGACCTGCGAGCCATCGCCGACCTGGGCGGCGCCACCCGGGCACTCGGGGTGAGCCTCGGCGCGGGGGCGCTCTGCCGGGTGCTGTGGGAGAGTCCCGAGCGCTTCGAACGGGTGGTGTTCGTGCTGCCCGCCGTACTCGACGAGCCCCGGCCGGACGTGACGCGACGCCGGCTCACCGAACTCCTCGCCGCGATCCGCAGCGGCGACGCCGCCACCGTGGCCGAGGCGGTCGCCGTCGAGGTGCCCCCGGCGGTCCGGAACACCCCGGCGGGTTGGGCGTACCTGCGCCAGCGGGTCGACCAGTTGACCCGGGACGGCCTCGGCGCCGGGCTGGCCGGCCTGGCCACCCAGGTCGCGGTCCGGCAGCGGGCGGACCTCGCCGCCGTCACCGCCCCCGCGCTGGTGATCGCCTGTGCCGGCGACGACCTGCATCCGGTCCCGGTCGCCGAGCAGCTCGCCGCCGCGTTGCCGGCGGCGACCCTGCACGTGTACGACAAACCGGGGCTGCTCTGGTCGAACCGCGCCGACGTACGCGAGCGGATCTCGAACTTCCTCAACTGATCCCGCCCGACCCGGGTCCGGCGGTGGTGCCGCCGTGCCCCCAGCGTCGATGGGTCGGAGTAACCTGGCGCTCCATGGGCGTTTCTCAGCACGGCCGGACCAGTCGCCTCGACCTCGCCGACCCGACACTGCGGCAGTGGGAGTGCACGGTGCTCGCCGCCGATCCGGAACAGGGGATCGTGCTGGACCGCTCGGCGTTCTACCCCGGTGGCGGCGGCCAGCCACCGGACCACGGAGTGCTGCTCTGGCAGGGCGTGCAGACCCGGATCGTCGGCACCCGCAAGGGCGACGACCTCTACCTGATCCCGGCCGACGGTGATCCGCTGCCGCCGGTCGGTACGGCGGTCACCGGCGCGGTGGCCGACGATCGGCGCAGCCTGCTGATGCGTACCCACTCCGGTCTGCACGTGCTCTGCGGCGTGGTGTTCCGGGACTTCGGTGCCCTCGTCACCGGCGGCAACATGGAACCCGGCGAGGCACGGATGGACTTCAACCTGCCGGAGGTCCCGTCGGACTTCAAAGCCCGGCTGGAGGAACTGGTCAACACCGAGGTGACCGCCGACCGGGCGGTCGCGGTCAAGGTGCTGGCCCGGGACGAGGCGTTGGCGCTGCCGGACATCATCCGTACCCAGTCCAACCTGATCCCGGCAGACGAGCAGGAGATCCGGATCGTCGACATCGTCGGGCTCGACGTGCAGGCCGACGGCGGTACCCACGTCGCCTCGACCGCGCAGATCGGCAAGGTGCAGGTGGTCAAGGTGGAGAGCAAGGGTCGGGCCAACCGCCGGGTACGCGTCCGGCTGGTCAACTGACCGCGTAGAGCACCGCCGTCCCCCCAACTGAGACGCCCGCCACGTACGCGATCGGATGTCGACCGGTGAATCCGGACGTCGGCTGTCAGAATTCGTTGGCAGGGTCGGCGGTATGACGACAGCACAACTGACCGGAAAGATCGCACTCGTCGCCGGGGCCACCCGGGGCGCCGGCCGACAGATCGCCGTCCAACTCGGCGCCGCCGGAGCGACCGTGTACGCCACCGGACGCAGCACCCGCAAACAGCGCTCGGAGATGGACCGGCCGGAGACGATCGAGGAGACCGCCGAACTGGTCACCGCGGCCGGCGGGGTCGGAATCGCGGTGCAGGTCGACCACCTGGTGCCGGAGCAGGTCCGGGCCCTCGTCGAGCGGATCGACCGGGAGCAGGGGCGGCTCGACGTACTGGTCAACGACGTGTGGGGGGCCGACCCGTTCATCGGGTGGTACAAGCCGGTCTGGGAGCAGTCGCTGGACGACGGTTTCCGTACGCTCCGGCTGGCCGTCGACACCCACATCATCACCAGCCACTTCGCGATGCCACTGCTGATCCGCAACCCGGGCGGCCTGGTCGTCGAGATGGGTGACGGCACCCGGGAGTACAACGAGACCAACTACCGGCTCTCGGCCTTCTACGACATCGCCAAGACGGCGGTGAACCGGCTGGCATTCGTCTGGGCGCACGAACTGCGCGACCACGGCGGTACGGCGGTGGTCCTCACCCCGGGCTGGCTGCGCTCCGAGTTCATGCTCGACGAGTTCGGCGTCACCGAGGAGAACTGGCGGGACGCGGCGGAGAAGGAACCGCACTTCGTCGTCTCGGAGAGCCCCGCGTACGTCGGCCGGGCGGTCGCGGCACTGGCCGCCGACCCGGACAAGGCCCGCTGGTCCGGCCAGTCCCTCTCCAGCGGTCAACTCGCCCAGGTGTACGGCTTCACCGACCTCGACGGCAGCCAGCCGGACGCCTGGCGGTACATGGCGGAGGTACAGGCCACCGGCAAGCCCGCCGACGCCACCGGCTACCGGTAGAGATGCAAGGAAGGGCCCCTTCCTATCGTTTTCTGTAGAAGAAGGGGCCCTTCCTAACACCTCAGTGGGCGTACAGCTCGGCGAGGCGGTGTGCTGCCGTCGCCAGGCGGGCCCGGAGCTGCGGTGGTGCGAGTACCTCCACCTCGGGGCCGAGACTGAGCAGTTGGCCGTACGCGACGTCGGGCGACTCGACGGGCAGCCGGATGACCACCCAGCCCCGCTCGTCGGGTTCGCCGGCGTTCGCCTCGGCCTCCCGGACGGCGGGCGCCTCGGCGACGTACCGCAGGGCGTGCCGGCCGGCCGGACTGAGTCGTACCGTGATCTCGTCGCCGAGGATCTCCCGGACGAACCGTTCGGCCTGGTCGGCCCAGTAGCCGGCAAGGTCGAACGACTCGTCGCGGCTGAACGTGGCGTCCGCCTCCTCGACCCCGACGATCCGGTCGACCCGGTAGGTGCGATGGTTCGCGCCGACGCGGGCGACCAGGTACCACCCGCCACCCTTGAGCACCAGCCCGTACGGCTCGACGGTCCGGCTCACCTCCCGGTCCCGCCTGCGGTAGCGCAGGTTCACCGTCCGGTCCTGCCACACCGCCTGGGCCAGTTCGGTCAGCCAGACCGGTGGATCCGCCTCCCGGAACCAGCCCGGTACGTCGAGATGGAACCGCCGCTCCACTCGGGTCGAGGCGTCCCGTAATCCGCTCGGCAGCGCGGCGAGCACCTTCAACCGGGCGGTCGCCACCACCTCGGCCAGGCCCATCTCGCCGGCCGGGCCGGGCAGGCCGGACAGGAAGAGCGCGTCGGCCTCGTCCCGGCTCAGCCCGGTCAGCCGGGTCCGGTACCCGCCGACCAGCCGGTAGCCGCCGGCCCGGCCCCGATCGGCGTAGACGGGGATGCCGGCGGCACCGAGCGCCAACACGTCCCGGTAGATCGTCCGCTCCGAGACCTCCAGCTCGCGGGCCAGTTCGGCACCGGTCATCGACTCCCGGTTCTGTAGCAGCAGGATCAGGGAGATCAGCCGGGCGGCGCGCATCCTCCCATCCTGCCCGGCAGCGGATCCGCGTCGTCGCCCCGCACCCGACCGACCGGATGTCGCGCCGTCGTCATGCCGGGTGCCGCGCTCCCCGATAGGCTTCCCGGTCGTGCACACCCCCACGGTCAACGCACCGGCCGCCGGCCGGGTCGGTACGTTCCTGTCCGGGTTCGGCTCCGGCGTCGGGCTGCTGTTCAAGGGGCTCGGGATCTACGCCCGCAATCCCCGCCTGGTGCTGCTCGGCATCATCCCCGGCCTGATCACCGGCGTGTTCTACCTGGCCGCCTTCGGCACCCTGATCTACTTCGTCTCCGATCTCGCCGAGCTGATCACCCCGTTCGCCGACGACTGGGCCGGCTGGGCCCGTGACGTCGTACGGCTGATCGCCGGGCTCGCCTTCCTGGGCCTGGGCGGCCTGCTCGGGGTACTCACCTTCACCGCGATCACGTTGTTCGTCGGCGACCCGTTCTACGAGCAGATCTCCGAACGGGTGGAGGCGCGGTACGGCGGGGTGCCGGACGAGATCGAGGTGCCCTGGTGGCGCTCGCTGCGGCGTAGCCTCGTCGACTCGGCACGGCTGCTCGTCCGGTCGGTGCTGATCGGCATTCCGCTGTTCGTCGCCGGGTTCATCCCGATCATCGGCCAGTTCGTCGTACCGGTCGTCGTCGCGCTGGTCGCCGGCTGGTTTCTCGCGGTGGAACTGGTCGGTGTCCCGTTCTACCGGCGCGGCCTGCGGCTGCCGGACCGTCGCCGGGTGCTCCGGGCGAACCGCCCGATCGCGCTGGGCTTCGGCGTCGCCGTCTTCCTCTGCTTCCTGATCCCGCTCGGCGCGGTGCTGTTGATGCCGGCGGCGGTCGCCGGTGCCGCCCTGCTCGCCCGCCGCACGCTCAACCAGCCCACCACCACCCAGCCCAGCACCGGCGGCGCCCAGCCGGTCGACCCGGCCCGGCCCAGCCCGGCCGCCCAGCCGATCGAGGCCGCCCAGAGCAGCACCGCCGCCCAGTCGATCGACTCGATCCAGCCGGTCGACCCCGCCCGGCCCGCCAGCGCCGCCCCCTCGATCGACCCGACTCAGTCGATCGACCCGGCCCAGCCCATCGAGGCCGCCCGATCGGGCGAGTCGGGCCGGCGGGTGGAGCCGGGGAAGCGGGCCGGCGAGGAATGATGGAGATCGAACTGGTCCAGGGTGACATCACCGCGGTCCGGGTGGACGCCATCGTCAACGCCGCCAACTCGTCACTGCTCGGTGGGGGCGGCGTCGACGGCGCGATCCACCGCCGGGGTGGGTCGGCGATCCTGGCCGAGTGCCGGGCGTTGCGCGCGTCCCGGTACGGGCGGGGGCTGCCGACCGGGCAGGCGGTGGCGACCACCGCCGGGAACCTGCCGGCGAGCTGGGTGGTGCACACCGTCGGGCCGGTCTGGTCGGCGTCGGAGGACCGGTCGTCGCTGCTGCGCGACTGCTACGCCAACAGCCTGCGGGTCGCCGACGAGCTGGGGGCCACCTCGGTGGCCTTCCCGCTGATCTCCGCCGGCATCTACCGTTGGCCGGTCGAGGACGCGGTCCGGCAGGCGTTGGCCGTGCTCACGGCCGCGCGCCCGACCACGGTCACCCGTGCGCGGCTGGTGCTCTTCGACGCCACCACCCACGCGACCGCCGTCGGGGTACGCGAGCGGCTCCGCGACGACCGTCCGACAATCGGCGACGGGGAATCCGACGGGGAATCCGACGGCTCAGGCCGACCGGCGTAGCACGAGTTCGGTGGGGAGTACGACCACCGGTTCGATCCGCTCCCCGGCAGCCAGCCGGAGCAGTTGGCGGGTCATCGTCCGGCCGAGCTCCTGGATCGGCTGCCGGACGGTGCTCAGCGGCGGATCCGTGTAGCCGGCCAGTTCGATGTCGTCGAAGCCGATCACGGCCACGTCGTCGGGCACCCGGCGGCCGGCCTCCCGCAGCGTACGCAACGCGCCGTGCGCCATCAGGTCGGAGGCGACGAAGACCGCGTCCAGGGTCGGGTCCTTGTCGAGGAGTTCGCGCATCGCGACCGCTCCCGACTCGCGGGTGAAGTCGCCCAGCGCGACGATCTGCTCGCGTCCGGCCTCCCGCAGTTCGGCCCGGTAGCCGGTCAGCCGCTCGATTCCGGCCACCATGTCCGGCGGCCCGGCGATGGTGGCGATCCGTTGCCGGCCGGAGTCGAGCAGGTGCCGGACCGCTCGGCGTACGCCGCCGATGTGGTTGACGTCGACGTAGGCGACCGGAGCGGACGCCTCGCCGAGCGGGCGACCGCCGCAGACCACCGGCAGCCCGGTCCGGGCGAGTACGCCGGGCAGCGGGTCCACGCCGTGCAGGGAGGCGAAGAGTACGCCGTCGACGTGCCCACCCATCGCGTAGCGCTCGACCCGTTCGTGGCTGGCCGCCGACTCGGCCAGGGTCAGCACGAGTTGCTTGCCGGCGGCCTCCAGCTCCCGGCTGACCCCGAGGATGATGTGGGGGAAGACCTGGTCGTCGGAGAAGACCCGGGTGGACGCCTCCGGCAGGATCAGCGCGATCGAGTCGGTCTGCTGGGTGACCAGGCTGCGCGCGGCCAGGTTGGGCACGTACCCCAGTTCCTGGACCGCCCGACGGACGGCCTGCTGGATCGGCTCGGCGACCGTCGTCGAGCCGTTCACCACCCGGGACACGGTGGCCCGGGACACTCCGGCCCGTTGGGCTACCGCCTCCAGCGTGGGCCGCGCGCGGGCCACCGCCATCTCCGCTCCTCAGCTACTTTGCCGAGAAATCGTTTCACGTGGTCGTGAAGGTCAACAACCCGTCGTACGGCTCTCGGGCGAATCGGCTCATCTGCCGGCGCGCAGCCCTTCCAGCAGCTGGGCCTCGCCGGCCACGTCCAGGGCGTCGAAGCCGAGCCGGCCCCAGAGTGCCAGCAGCAGGTCGCTGGCCGTACCCGAGATGTGGGCCCGGGCATGGTGGTCGTCGCTGTCCAGGATGGTGTCGGTGTCCAGCAGCGCGACCCCTTCACCACGCAGGCGCAGGAACCATTCCTGGCCGGCGTCCACCGCGACCAGTTGGACCACGCCGTGCCACGGCTGGTCGGAGGCGCGTCGGCCGGCCGGCAGCCAGGTGTCCAGCACCTCGCTGATGCCGTCGGCCGCGAGCTTGGCCTCGACCGGTTCACCGGCGGCGATCGCCATCTGGGCGTCCCAGCGGTGCACCACCGTCTCGTGTGCGATCCGGCGGTGCCAGAACCCGGCCTTCTTCGGCTGGGGCGCCCAGTTCCAGGCCGGCGTCTCCGGGTCGAGCCGGTCCAGCACGGCCATCAGCTGGTCGAACTCCCAGCGCCACCATTCGATGACCGCCGGGCCGGTCGGCACGTCGTCGGGTACGACCCGTGGGGCCGGGGTCTGTACGGCCCCCACCTCGACCACGCTCCGGACCCACTGGTAGCACGAGCCGAGGTGGTGCACCAGATCGGTCATGGTCCACTCGGGACAGGACGGCACCCGGATGTCGAGTGGGGCTTCGGCGATCGTGGCGCCGAAGGTCGGACCCTCGGCGCGCAGTGCCCCGATCCAGAAGTCCTTGGTGCCGTGCAGTCTGCTCATGACGATCCTCCCGTGCGACCGGGCCGCCACCGGCCGGGCTGGCTTCCAGCCTAGGGCGAATGCGGGGCGAGACGTTAATGGTGGCCGAGGACGCCACCGACTCCACCGATCCGGGGGTGGCTGGTCGGCTGATCGACACCGTGTGCCGAGGCGTACTCAAGGGGGCGACGGGTGCCGACATCCATGCTATAACAGGTACCATGCGCAACAAGGAACCTGCCGACCCGGCCCGACCCGCCGTCGCTGCCGGCACCGGCACCGGCACCGGCACCGGCACCGGCACCGGCACCGGCACCGTTGCCGTTGCCGCTGCCGCTGCCGCTGCCGTTCACGTCGACGTTCACCGCTAGCTCGTGGAGCCGACCCGCCCCGCCGCCCTGCCCGGTCAACTCCGCCGGGGAACGCTGGAGTACTGCGTGCTCGCCCTGCTCCGCCCCGGTGAGCGGTACGCCCTCGATCTGGTCCGTGAACTCGGCGCGGTCGACGGCATGGTGACCAGCGAGGGCACCATCTACCCCCTGCTGTCGCGGCTGCGCCGGGACGGACTGGTGGAGACCGCCTGGCACGAATCGCCGAGCGGACCACCACGCCGCTACTACCGGCTGACCGAGCCGGGGCGGGAAAGACTCGACGAGTTCGTCGGTGAGTGGATCCGGTTCCGCGACGCGGTGGATTCCCTCGTCATTCCGAAGGAGACCGCATGAAGCCGACCACGCCCGACGCACTCGTCCGCCGATACCTGCGGAGACTCCGCGACGAACTGCGGGACCTGCCGCGGGACCGCCGGCAGGAGGTACTCGACCAGGTCAACGAGCACATCGCCGAAAGCCGGTTGGCGCCGGACGTACGGAGCACGGCACAGGTGCAGGCGATGCTGGACCGGTTGGGTGATCCGGCGACGCTCGGCGCGGACGCGCGGGACCGGTTCGGTGTCCCGCCGAGCCGGCGCGGCCCCCTGGAGACGCTGGTGCTGCTGCTGAGCTGCCTCGGCCCGCTGCTGGTGGTCGTTCCGAGCATCTTCGTCCCGTTCGGGCTGGTCCGGCCCTGGCAGGTCGTACCGGTGATCATCGTGGGGTTGCTCTGGCTGTCGCGGGTCTGGCGGCTCCGGGACAAGCTCGTCGCCACCGCCCTGCTGCTCAGCGCCGTCGGGCTCTTCCCCGTCCTGAGGGTGGTGGGCTTCCACGACACGAACCTGCCCTCGCTGGTCGCCATCCTCCTCATGCTCGTCGTGCCCTTCGCCACGGCCGGGACGTACCTGCAGATTCGCATCCGGCGACTCACCGCCCCCGCGCCCGCCGGATTCGCCACCGGGTAGCCGTCGGCACCGGGTAGCTGTCGGCACCGGGTAGCCGTCGGCGGCGCACACCGAGGTGTTCCGGCGGCACGATCCGGCTGCCGGACCCGCCGACAGCCGACCTCCGGCCGAGCCGGGCGCTCCGGCGGCCAGTCAGCCCGGCGGGTCGGCCGTACCGGGTGGGGCTACGGCCGCCCAGGCGACGGTCACCTCGCCGAGCCGCCACCGCGCCGGCCGGTCCAGGACGGGCCAACCGGCCGCCCGGACGGATTCCACCGTACGCAGCCAGCGTTGCCGGGGCCCGAAAGTGGCGTACGGGGCGGCATCGCGCCAGCCGTCCTCCAGCGCCCGGATCAGCGCGTGTACCCCGGCGCCGGGAACGTTGTGGTGGATCAGCGCCTTCGGCAGCCGCTCGGCCAGCGAGCCGGGATGGTCGAGTGTGGACAGCCGGGCGGCCAGGGTCAGCGAGCGGGCGCCGGTCGGGTCGACGAGCAGCCAGGCGGCCAGCCGGCCCAACTCGTCACAGGTCCCCTCGACCAGTACGCCGCCCGGTTGCAGCGCCCCGGTGATGGTCCGCCAGGCCGGTACGACCTCGGGCTCGGCGTACTGGCGCAGGACGTTGAACGCCCGGACCAGGACCGGGCGGAGCCCGGCCAACTCGAACCCGCCCCGGGCGAAGGTCAGTCCCGGGGGGTCGGCGGCGGGCGCGGCGGCGGCGACGCGTACCGGATCGATCTCCAGCCCGACCACCCGGACGTCCGGCCGGACGGCGGCGGCCAACCGGGCGCGCAGTTCGACCACGGTGACCGGGCTGGCCCCGTAGCCGAGGTCGACCACCACCGGGTCCGGGGTGTCCCGGATCAGATCCGCGCAGGTGGCCGCGATCCAGTTGTCCACCCGGCGCAGCCGGTTGGGGTTCGTGGTCCCCCGGGTCACCGCGCCGACGGGGCGCGAACGCGCGGCCGGCACGGCGGGTGTCAGCCTTCGGAGTCGGGTCGGACCCGGTGCACCTTGTGCTGGGCCGCCTGGGCCAGTGGACGCACCACCAGCCGGTCGACGTTGACGTGCTGCGGCCGGGTGGCGCACCAGGCGACGCAGTCGGCGACGTCGTCGGCGACCAGCGGTTCGGCCACCCCGGCGTAGACCGCCGCCGCCCGATCGGCGTCGCCGCCGAACCGGACCAGTCCGAACTCGTCGGTCCGGACCATCCCCGGATCGATCTCGATCACCCGGATCGGCCGTCCACAGAGTTCCAACCGCAGGGTCTCGGCCAACGCGGTCTGCGCGTGCTTGGCCGCCGCGTAGCCGCCGCCACCCTCGTAGACGATCAGGCCGGCGGTGGAGCTGAGCACCACGACGGTGCCGGCGCCGGACGCCTCCAGGGCGGGCAGCAGCGCCTGGGTGACCCGGAGGGTGCCGAGCACGTTCACGTCGTACATCCACTGCCAGTCGGCGACCGAGCCCAACTCGACCGGATCCAGCCCCCGGGCGCCACCGGCGTTGTTCACCAGCAGGGTGGCCGGGCCGGGCAGGTTCCGTACGGCGTCGGCCAGCTCCGCCACCGACTCGTCCGAGGTGACGTCGCAGACCTGGGCGGTGGCCGTCCCGCCGGCCGAGCGGATCTCCTCGACGAGCGCGTCGAGCCGGTCGGCGCGCCGGGCGGTGGCCAGTACGTGGAAGCCCTCGGTGGCGAGCCGGCGGGCGGTGGCGGCGCCGATTCCGCTCGACGCACCGGTGACGATCGCGACAGAGGTCATCGGGACATTCTGGCCCAAGCCGGCCTGGCGCCGTGCTCTGGGACCGAATGAGGTCGGTCACCTCCACGGACGCCCGGACGATTGGCGGACGCCCGATCGGGAAGATGACACCCATCGAGGTGGTTGCTCTTTGCGGTACCCCGGTCGTGCGGGATGGCGTAACAACCGTGACAGAAGGAGCGGACGTGGCGGAACTGCACACCGGCGTAGCCCGGCAGCGAGGTGCCCAACCGTGGCCGACGCCGCGACGAATCGCCACTTTGTCCGTACACACTTCACCGCTGCACCAACCCGGCACCGGTGACGCGGGCGGGATGAACGTCTACGTCGTGGAGGTTTCCCGACGGCTGGCCGAGGCCGGCGTCGAGGTCGAGATCTTCACCCGGGCCACCTCCAGCGATCTTCCCCCGCAGGTGGAGATGGCGCCCGGGGTGACGGTCCGGCACATCACCTCGGGGCCGTTCGAGGGGCTGGCCAAGGAGGAACTGCCGAGCCAGCTCTGCGCGTTCACCGCCGGGGTGCTCCGGGCCGAGGCCGCCCGCCCGCCCGGCTTCTACAACCTGATCCACTCGCACTACTGGCTCTCCGGCCAGGTCGGCTGGCTGGCCAAGGAGCGCTGGGGGGTGCCGCTGGTGCACACCGCGCACACCCTGGCCAAGGTGAAGAACACCCGGCTCGCCGAGGGGGACCGGCCCGAACCGAAGGCCCGGGTGATCGGCGAGGAGCAGGTGGTCGCCGAGGCCAGCCGGCTGGTCGCGAACACCGCGGTCGAGGCCCGCGACCTGATCGCCCGGTACGGCGCGGACCCGGCCCGGGTCGAGGTGGTGGAGCCCGGGGTCGACCTGGACCGCTTCACGCCACCGCCGGCCGGCCGGGAGGCGGAGGTCCGGCTCGCCGCGCGACGCCGGCTCGGACTGCCCGAACGGGGCGCCATCGTCGCGTTCGTCGGCCGGATCCAGCCGCTCAAGGCGCCGGACGTGCTGCTGCACGCGTTGGCCGAACTGCGGAGCCGGGAGCCACGGCTGGCCGAGACGGTCACCGTGGTGATCGCGGGCGGGCCGAGCGGCACCGGCCTGGACCGGCCGACCGCGCTGATCGAACTCGCCGCCAAGCTGGGCGTCGACGACGCGGTGCGGTTTCTGCCGCCGCAGACCGGCGACGACCTGCCGGCCCTCTACCGGGCCGCCGACCTGGTGGCGGTGCCCTCGCACAACGAGTCGTTCGGCCTGGTCGCCCTGGAGGCCCAGGCCTGCGGTACGCCGGTACTGGCCGCCGCCGTGGGCGGCCTGGTCACCGCCGTACGGGACGGGGTGAGCGGGGTACTCGTCGACGGGCACGACCCGCTGGACTGGGCCAGGACGCTCACCGGGCTGCTGGCCGCGCCCCGGCGACGCGCCGAGCTGTCCCGGGGCGCCATCGAGCACGCCGCCGCCTTCTCCTGGACGCGTACCGCCGCCGGGCTGCTCGCGGTCTACCGTGAGGCGGTGGCGGAGCAGCGCCACCAGATCGTCTCCGAGTTGGCGGACGGGGCGGCGGCGCTGCCACTGGCAACCTGCTGAGGCGGGGCCGGGAAAGGTGGCGGATATGGGATCCCGGGCCGAGATCGGCCGGCTGATCGAGTCGGTCTGTGCCGAGCGGGAGTTGGCTTGCGAGTCGACGGGCGAGTTCTCGTACGCCGTCACGCTGCCGGGTACGCACAAGCTCAAGACGGTCTGCAACCTGATCGTCGGTGAGCACGCGCTCCGGGTCGAGGCGTTCGTGATGCGGCAGCCGGACGAGCGGCGCGAGGAGCTCTGGACCTGGCTGTTGCAGCGCAACGCCCGGATGTACGGGGTGGCGTTCTCCGTCGACGCGGTCGGCGACATCTACCTCACCGGCCGGGTGGGGCTGTCCGGGGTGCACGAGGACGAGTTGGACCGGTTGTTCGGCTCGGTGCTGACGTACGCGGACGAGTCGTTCGACACCATGCTGGAGATCGGGTTCGGTTCGGCGATCCGTCGCGAGTGGGAGTGGCGGGTGAAGCGGGGGGAGTCCCTGGCGAACCTGCGGGCCTTCGCGCACCTCTTCGAGCGGTCGGCGGTGGAAAACTCGGATTTGGACCGTCCCTGACGGGTATGCCCCCGCGGCGGCACCCGCACGTAGCGATGACCGTGCCGCCTACCGAGGACAGACCGGGTAGGGAGCGTGAGGATCTCATGGTCCAACGGAACAGTTCCGGTCGCGGCGCGACCGCGACCGCCACGAGGCGCCGAGCCAGCAGTATGGGCGAGGTCGACGAGGGAAAGATCGGCTCCATGAAGGCCGACGACATCCGGGGGCAGCTCCGCAAGCGCGGCATTTCGGGCATATCCGCGCTTCGCAAGATGGACCTGGTGAAGAGCCTGGTCCGGACCCTACGGGCGGAGAGCCGAGGCGGCACCGCCGGCAAGAGGGCGAACGCGTCGCCGACCAAGCGGGTGAGCGCGTCGGCGTCCAAGCGGACCAGCGCGTCGGCATCCAAACGGGTGAGCGCGTCGGCGTCCAAGCGGACCAGCGCGTCGGCGTCCAAGCGGGCGCCGGCCAAGAAGGCCACGGCCAAGAAGGCGCCGGCCAAGAAGGCCACGGCGAAGAAGGCCCCGGCCAGGACGGCCGCCGCGAAGAAGGCGCCGGCCCGGAAGACCGTGGCGGCCGCGCGCAAGACGACCGGGGCGCGTAGGACGGCCACCGCGTCGGTCCGGAAGGCGACCGGGACGCGCAAGAGCACCACGGCCGCGCGCAAGACGACCGGAGCGCGCAAGTCCAGCACCGCGCCGGCCCGAAAGGCGCCCGGGGGCCGGGCCACCGGAACGCGCAAGACGACCGCCAGCGCGGCTCGGAAGACGTCGGGGACCCGTGCGACCGGAGCCCGGAAGAGCACCACCGCGGCCCGGAAGAGCACCGGGTCGAGCCGGACGACCACCGCCACGGTCCGGAAGGCGGCGGGGGCGAGCGCGGGTACTACCGGTACCTCCGCTCGGAAGGCCACCGCAGCCGGCAAGAGCACGACGGCTGCCGCGCGCAAGAGCTCCACGGCTCCGGCGCGCAAGAGCTCCACGGCATCCGCGCGCAAGAGTGCGACGGCTCCGGCGAAGAAGAGCGGCGCCGCCCGGAGCGCCACGAAGACGGCGAAGGCCACCGGCGGGGCACGATCCTCGGGCGGAGCGCGAAAGGCCGCGTCGACCGGAGGCGGCGGCAGCGGGCAGTCCAAGTCCCTGAAGTACGCCCAGCCGATCTCCTCGCCGCAGGATCAGCCCGAGCGGCCGGGGCGGAGCCTGGTGACCCGGGAACACGACGTCATCCGGCGCTGGGCCGAGGGCCGAAACGCCCAACCGGCGACAATCGAGGGCACCGAGCGCGAAGGTCGACTCGGCGTACTGACGTTTGACTTCCCCGGTTGGCGGGAAGGCGGACGACTGAAGCCGGTTAGCTGGGACGAGTGGTTCCACACGTTCGACCTGCGCGGGCTGAACTTCATTTACCAGGAGCAGCTTTCCGACGGACGGCAGAGCAACTTCTTCCGTACCGAATCGCCGGATCGCGAGGATGGGTGAGAGCGTCGGCGGGGTGAGTGGGAATGTCTCCGCACCTCAGGGTGGTTGTGTTAGACGAGGCGCTGGAGATCGACCGCTCTCACCCGGTGTGATCGGCGAGACAGAGATACCGGGTTGTGTGGCTGATCCGGCGACAACTAACGTTATTGCACGCGCCACGCTCGGAAACGTTCGGGGGAACGGCGGATCGAACAGATTCGTGCACCGAGCGGCGGCGCAGGGGGACGGGTGGCGCATGAGCCGTTGGGGGACGGCGTCGTCACCTGTAACCGGCGGTGTGTGCGGGCGACGTTTACGGGGGTGAACGTCGCCCGCCGCCGCCGGTCCTTTCTTTCTACCGGGTGACCCCGGCCCGTTCTGGCTCCTCGGTGTGTACCGGGTCGACCGAGAAGACCTCGCCGTTGGCCGGTACGCCGAGGCCGCGCCAGGTGAACGGAATTCCCCGGGCCACGTCCAGATCCGGATTGTCCATCAGCTGGAAGTGCACGTGCGGCTCGGTGGAGTTGCCCGAGTTTCCGCACCGGGCCACCGGTTGCCCGGCTCGGACCCGATCTCCCTTACCGACGAGTAGCGAACCCCGGCGCAGATGGGCGTAGCCGGCGTACGTGCCGTTGCCGAGATCCAGAATCAGATGGTTGCCGAGAATCTGGCCGGGGCCGGCGATCTCCCGGAACAGTGCCTCGAAGGCGAGGTACAGCAGCGCCGGGTACGAGTTGCGGCTCAGATGGTCGCGGTTCCGGTCGACGGCGCGGACCACGGTGCCGTCGGCGACCGCCAGCAGCGGCGCCCCGAACGCCGGGAAGTCCCGGTTGCGCCGGGCCAGCGGCCACCAGCCGAAGGCCGGCCGGGTCCCGCCTTCCGGCTCCGCGAGCACGTCGATCGCGTACGCCTGGCCGTAGGCCCGAAGGCCGTGACTCGGCACCTTGGTCGCCGGGCTGTTCAGCGCGGACCAGCGGCCGGTGACCGGCGGTCGCACCTCGACCGGTGCCGGAGGATTGGCGGTCTCCTCGGCGGACGGCCTGAGCAGTCGGCCCATGACGAATCGGGTGGCGATGGCGACCGCGATCGCCAGCCAACCCCAGAGCGACGAGAAGTCGAGGAAGAACCCGGTCACGAGGATTGCCAGGAACGCCACCCAGCAACAGCGGTGCAGGATCATCAGCGTCTTGAGCATGGGATTCTCCTTCGGTCGCGATGTGCGGGGGGGTCAGGGGCGGGCGGCGGCCAGCGCCACCAGCAGCGGAACCACCCGGCCCGGGGGTACCTCGTAACGGGCCCGGCCCGGGTTGTGCAGCCAGCCGGCGGCGGTCAACTGCCGAAGATGGTGGTACGCCTGCCCGGTGGTGCCGATGCCGTCGAGCGCGGTCAGTTCGGCGACCGTGCGGCGGCCGGCCAGAATCTCGCGGAGCAGCCGCATCCGGACCGGATGGCCGAGTGCGGCGAAGGATTCCGCCGCCTCCGTCCAACGCTCCTCGACGTCGAGAAGTGCCTCCGTCGGCAGGGCGTACTGCCAGTCGTAGCGGTCGTGGGTGGGTAGCCGGACCGAGCCGGTGAAGAGCACGCCACCCTGCGCGGCACCGTGCTCGGCGAGTTGCGCCTTCAGGCCCTCCAGGGCCCAGAAGTCGCCGTCCGTGGGGCGTCGGCCGCCCGGATCCCCGTCCCGGCCGCCCTGTTCCGCCAGGGTGTCGAGCCGGCGTTCCAGCGCCGCTACCCGCTCCTCCAAGGTCATGTTTCGAGTTTACGTAATTACGTAAGATCGGGTCAACCCAATGACCCGGCCGCGCTGCCGCAGCCCAAATGGTGGAGTCGGGTGCCGGTACCGGAGTCAGGTGGCGGCAGCGGTGCCGGTGCCCGGGCTGCCGCTGCCGGCGCCGGTACTGGTCAAGGCGGTACTGGTCAGGGCGGTGCTCGCCAGCGCCGGACCGGCCGGGGGCGTACGGAGTTCGGCCGCCCGGCGTTCCCTGGCGGGCCCGGAGAAGAGGTGGGCCAGCGCCGCCACGCCGGCGATGGCCGCGCAGCCGAACCAGAGCGCCGAGTCGCCGAGCCGCTCCCGGACGAAGCCGCCGGAGATCGGGGCGGCGAACGTCGCCACCGACCAGGAGAGCGAGAAGACCCCCTGGTACCGGCCACGCAGTGCCGACGGCGACAGTTCGGCGATCAGGGTCGAGTTGGACGGCGAGTTCAACATCTCGCCGAGCGTCCAGACGATGACCGTCAGCGCGTAGAACCAGGCGGCGTCCGCGAACGCGGTCAGGCCGAAGCCGACGCCGACGATCAGCGCGGCCAGGGCCAGTACGTGGGACCGGCTACGCCCCCGGATCAGTCGGGGTACGAAGAGCTGCCCGGCCACGATCAGTACCCCGTTGACCGCGATCACCGCGCCGAACGTCGACGGCGACAGCCCGTCCTGGCTCATCGCGATCGGCAGCATCGAGACGTGCTGCATGAAGACCAGCGCGAGCAGGATGTTCAGGCCCACGAAGCCGATGAAGACCCGATCGGTCAGGGCCGTACGCAGGCCGCCCCGATGCGGAGCGGCCAGCGGGGTCTCCGGCCGGGCCTGGGGGTGCCGGCCGGCGCGGACCGATCGGGTCTCGCCGACCTTCAGGAAGATGACCGCGGCGGTGGCCAGGGTGGTCGCCGCGTCGACGACGAAGAGCAGCAGGTAGCCGGCCTCGGCGGCCAGTCCGGCGAGGGCCGCCGCGCAGGCGAAGCCAAGGTTGATCGCCCAGTAGTTGAGGGTGAAGGCGCGCAGCCGGTCCCGCTCCGGCACGACGTCGATCATCATCGCGGAGAAGGCCGGTCGGGCCGCCTCGGCGAACATCCCGAGCAGCAGCGCCCCGAGCGCGACCATCCACAGGTCCCGGGCGAACCCGAGGGCCAGCATCATCGTGGCCGCGCCCAGGTGGGCGGTGAGCAGGGTGGGGCGGCGTCCCCAGCGGTCGGCGAGGACCCCGCCGGTGAGCGTGCCGGCCGCGCCGCCGGCTCCCCAGAGACCGAGCACCAGCCCGGCCTGCAACTCGTCGAATCCGCGTACCTCGGTGAGGTAGATCGCCAGGAAGATGATCACGAACGAGCCGACGCGGTTGATCAGGGTGCCGGTCCAGAGGTACCAGAACGTCCTGGGTAGTCCACCAGCGGTGTCCTGGAACCAATCTCGGACCGTCCGCACCCGGCCGCCCCCCGTCCGGTAATGACCATTTGTTCTTGGATTCCTTACGAAGCTAGTCGGCCGGGTCCCGCCCGGTCATCCGTTTTTCCACGTGTCGGTCGTCACCCTGGGTCGCCGCATGCCTGCTCGGCGGTTCCGGCAGGATGATGCGCATGACTGCGAGCACGAGGACTGGGCCGGAAGGATCCACGGTGGCGGGCGAGGGAGCCGCGGTGGGCACGTTGGTGCTGCTCCGACACGGCGAAAGCGACTGGAACGCCAAGAATCTCTTCACCGGCTGGGTCGACGTGGACCTCACGGCCAAGGGCGAGAGCCAGGCCCGGCGCGGCGGCGAGCTGCTGCGCGAGCACGACCTGCTGCCCGACGTACTGCACACCAGCGTGCTGCGCCGGGCGATCCGTACCGCCGAACTGGCCCTGAACGCCGCCGACCGGCAGTGGATCGCGGTACGCCGGTCCTGGCGGCTCAACGAGCGGCACTACGGCGCCCTACAGGGCAAGGACAAGAAGCAGACCCTGGCCGAGTACGGCGAGGAGCAGTTCATGCTCTGGCGCCGGTCGTACGACACTCCGCCGCCACCCATCGCGGACGGCGACGAGTGGTCCCAGGCCGGTGACCCGCGCTACGCCCTGCTCCCGCCCGAGCTGATGCCGAAGACGGAGTGCCTGAAGGACGTCGTCGACCGGATGCTGCCGTACTGGTTCGACTCGATCGTCCCGGACGTCCTGGCCGGCCGGACCGTACTGGTCGCCGCGCACGGCAACTCGCTGCGGGCCCTGGTCAAGCACCTCGACGGCGTCTCCGACGAGGCGATCGCCAAGCTCAACATCCCGACCGGCATCCCGCTGCGCTACGACCTCGACCGGTCGATGCGTCCGCTGGTGACCGGCGGCGCCTACCTCGACCCCGATGCTGCCAAGGAGGCCGCCGCCGCGGTCGCCAACCAGGGCCGCTAGCTCAGAGGTGTTAGGAAGGGCCCCTTCTTCTACAGAAAACGATAAGAAGGGGCCCTTCCTTGCACTTCAGTCGGTGACGGTTTCGCCGGTCACCAGGTAGACGACGCGGCGGCCGGCGTTGACGGCGTGGTCGGCGTACCGCTCGTAGAAGCGGCCGAGGAGGGTGCCGTCGATCGCCGTTTCGACGCCGTACGGCCAGTCGTCGGCGAGCAGCAGCGCGAAGAGGTCCTTGTGCAGGTCGTCCATGGCGTCGTCGTCCTGCTCCAGCTCGGCCGCGAGGGTGGCGTCGGGCTTGGAGAGCACCGTGGCGATCTTGTTGGCGATCCGGTCCGCGACGGTGGCCATCTCGGTGAACACCGGGCGCAGTTCGGCCGGTACGGCGGGCGACGGGTGCCGGCGTACGGCGGTCTTCGCCACGTGGTCGGCGAGATCACCCATCCGTTCCAGGTCGGCGGCGACGTGTAGCGCGGTGATCAGGGCCCGCAGGTCGGAGGCGACCGGGGCCTGCCGGGCCAGCAGGTCGCAGACCCGCTCCTCGATCTGCCGGTAGAGGGAGTCGACCTCCGCGTCCCGGGCGATCACGTCCTCGGCGGCGTTCCGGTCGGCGGTGAGCAGTGCCCGGGTGGCCTGGCGCATGGCGGCGCGGACCGCCTCCGCCATGTCCACCAGCAACTGGCTCACGATGTTCAGGTCGATCCGGAATTCCTCGCGCATGATCACGTCCTGCTGGGTTCGCCGTGGTCGGGGGGTAGCCGTACGGGTGCCGTCCGGCGGACCGACTGCGGCGGTACGGATGGTCGGGTGCCGCCCACGGTAGGGCGATCCGGCGGCGCCGGGGTGAACAGCGGTGAACGGCACTGGACCGGTGGGTGAACATTCCTGGTTGTGAGCGTGATTCGCCCAATTTTGCCTGGTCGATAGGTTAACGATGACCCTACGATCGCCGCGTGGAGTGGGGGGTGGTCGTGGGTGTGCTCGCAGGGCTTGGCCTCGGCCTGGCCCTCGGTCCGCTCCGTTCTCGGATCGCCGGGTGGTTCAGGTCGGGTGGCGTCGCCTCCGGACGAGGCGGCGTACTAGGCAACAGGAGGCCGGCGATCGCCAACGACGAGATGGCCGCCGGGCTGCCCGGACTCGGCCGGAAGAGTCTTGATTCGCTCCGGGTAGGGGTGGTTGTCCTCGATGCCCACGATGTTCCGGTATTGGTGAATCCGGCCGCGCGGGCGATGGGCCTGCTCCGGGTCGGCGCCACCCCGGGTACGGTCGCCGCGCATCCGATCATCCGCACCCTGGCCGGCCAGGTACGTCGTACCGGCGTACGCCGGGAGGTGGAGCTGGACCTGCCGCGCGGACGCGAGGGCGGAATGTCCGACCCGCTCGGCGTGCACCTGCGGGCGATGGGACTGGGCTCCGGGTACATCGCCGTCGAGGCGGCCGACGTCACCGAGTCGCACCGGGTCGCCCGGGTACGCCGGGACTTCGTCGCCAACGTCAGCCACGAGTTGAAGACGCCGATCGGCGCGCTGCAACTGCTCGCCGAGGCGCTGCTGGACGCCACCGAGCAGAGCCCCGGAAACGGCGTACTCGACCCGTCCGAGGACGTGATGGCCGCCCGCCGATTCGCCGTACGGATCCAGCACGAGTCCACCCGGCTCGGCAAACTCGTCAACGAACTGCTCGAACTCACCCGGTTGCAGGGTGCCGAGCCGCTGCCGGCCCCGGACCCGGTCTCGCTGGACTGGGTCACCGCCGAGGTGCTGGACCGGACCCGTACCGCCGCCTCGGCCCGCGAGGTCGCCGTCGTCGTCGAGGGCGAACGCGACCTGACCGTCTACGGCAGCGACAGCCAGATGGCCACCGCCGTCAGCAACCTGGTGGAGAACGCGATCGCCTACTCCGGCGAACAGACCCAGGTGACGGTGACCGTCCGGAGCAGCGCCGAACACATCGAGATCTCCGTCGCCGACCAGGGCATCGGGATCGCCCCGGACGACGTGGACCGGATCTTCGAACGGTTCTACCGGGCCGATCAGGCCCGGTCCCGGCAGACCGGTGGGACCGGACTCGGACTGGCGATCGTCAAACACATCGCCACCAACCATGGCGGTCGGGTAGAGGTTTCCAGCACTCTTGGAGGTGGCTCGACGTTCACCCTCCGGCTCCCCGCCCGTCCACCGGACGCCTTCCTACCGCCAGCCCCCTCAGTTGAGATCGAAACCGGTGCGTTCGGATAGTGCTTCCGACCGTACCGACAGAGAAAGGAAAGTCCGTGGCCCGCGTACTCGTGGTCGAGGACGAGGAGTCGTTCTCCGACGCCCTCTCCTACCTGCTGCGTAAGGAAGGGTTCGAGGTCTCGGCGGCGGCGACCGGCACCGCCGCGTTGACCGAGTTCGACCGCACCGGCGCGGACATCGTGCTGCTCGACCTGATGCTGCCGGAGATGTCCGGCACCGAGGTGTGCCGTCAGCTCCGCCAGCGTTCCCAGGTGCCGATCATCATGGTCACCGCCCGGGACAGCGAGATCGACAAGGTGGTCGGGCTGGAGATCGGCGCCGACGACTACGTCACCAAGCCGTACTCGCCGCGCGAGCTGGTCGCCCGGGTCCGGGCCGTACTGCGGCGGCGGGGCAACGAGACCGTCGAGCCGGGTACCCCGACCCTGGCCGCCGGGCCGGTACGGATGGACATCGAACGGCACGTGGTGACCGTGGACGGTGCGGCCGTACAGCTTCCGCTCAAGGAGTTCGAGCTGCTGGAGCTGCTGCTCCGGAACGCCGGGCGGGTGCTGACCCGGGGACAGTTGATCGACCGGGTCTGGGGCGCGGACTACGTCGGCGACACCAAGACGCTGGACGTACACGTCAAGCGGTTGCGGTCGAAGGTCGAGCCGGAGCCGTCGACGCCCCGGTTCATCGTCACCGTCCGGGGCCTGGGCTACAAGTTCGAGCCGTAGGCCGGCCCACCCGCCGACCGGCGCGGATCAGAGGTTGGCGCCCCGGCTGCGTTGCGGGGCCGGGCGGCGGCCGGCGGCGGCGGCCTTCGGGCTGGCCGGTTCCCGGCCACCCTCCTGCGGACCGGTGGTCAGCACCGGATCGGCTCCGGCGGTCGCCGGATGCATCGCGACCAGGCCGCGCCGCTCGCGCTCGACGCACATCTCGGCCAGTTTCGCGTACGCGGCCTTGCCGATCAGCGCTGTCAGCTCCGGGGAGTACGACAGGTACATCGGCTCGGTGCCGACGTGCGCCTCCGGTGACGAGGTGCACCACCAGTCGAGGTCGTGCCCGCCCGCGCCCCAGCCGCGCCGGTCGAACTCGCCCAGCGTGGAGACCAGCACCTTCGTGTCGTCCGGCCGCTTCACCCAGTCCTGGTCGCGGCGTACCGGAAGCTGCCAGCAGACGTCCGGCTTGTACTCCAGCGGATGTACGCCGTCGCGCAACGCCTGGGCGTGCAGCGCACAGCCGCCGCCACCGGCGAAGTTCGCGTCGTTGAGGAAGACACAGGGCCCCTCCTCGGACTGGGTGGCCGTACGCCGGGCCGGCGTCTCGCCGTCGACCGAGTCCACCTCGGTGTAGTTCTTGAAGCCGCGCCGGTAGTGCTGCCAGGTCTGCGGGGTGAGCAGTTTGACCGCCGCCCGGACCCGCTTCTCGTCGTCGGCGTCGGTGAAGAAGGCGCCGTGCGAGCAGCAGCCGTCGGCGGCCCGACCGGCGATGATGCCGTGGCAGGCCTGGCCGAAGACACAGGTCCAGCGGGACAGCAGCCAGGTCAGGTCGGCGCGGATCAGGTGCTCGGGATCGGCCGGGTCGGTGAACTCGATCCACTCCCGAGGAAAGTCGAGCGGGACCTCCCGGCTGCGGGGGTCGTCGGGGTCGTCCACCAGGATCCGGAGCTGGTTGCGTGCTGCCACCCGGCCAGCCTACGCCCGCTATCGCCCCACGACCTGCGTCTAGTGTCTTTCCCATGCGACTCGGCGTGCTTGATGTCGGTTCCAACACGGTGCACCTTCTGGTGGTGGACGCGCACCACGGCGCCCATCCGTGGCCGGCCCACTCGGAAAAGGCCGTACTCCGGTTGGCCGAGCAGATCGGCCGGGACGGCGCGGTGACCACGGCGGGCGCGGACGCGCTGGTCGCGGCGGTGACCGAGGCGAAGATGGCGGCGGCCCGACTGACCGCCGACGACGTGCTGGCGTTCGCCACCTCCGCCGTCCGGGACGCCACGAACGCGCAGCAGGTGCTGGCCCGGGTCCGGACCGAGACAGGGGTACGGCTCCAGGTGCTCACCGGCGCCGACGAGGCCCGGATGACGTTCCTCGCCGTACGCCGGTGGTTCGGCTGGTCCGCCGGTCGGCTGCTGGTGCTCGACATCGGCGGTGGCTCGCTGGAGATGGCGGCCGGGATCGACGAGGAGCCCGAGTTCGCCCAGTCGCTGCCGCTCGGCGCCGGCCGGCTGACCCGGGACTGGCTGCACATCGGTCCGGACAGCAACCACACCCCGTCGGCGACGGCGGTGGCGAAACTGGCGGAGTACGTCGAGGACATGCTCGACGCGGTGGTGGACGAGATGGCCGAGGTCGGCTGGGACCGGGTCGCCGCCACCAGCAAGACGTTCCGGACCCTGGCCCGGCTGGCCGGGGCGGCGCCCTCGTCCGACGGGCTCTGGGCCCGGCGCAGCCTGTCCCAGACCGGGCTGCGGCAGGTGATCGGCTTCATCCGGCACATTCCGCCGAGCAAACTCGCCGAGCTGGAAGGGGTCAGCGCCCGCCGGGCCCACCAGTTGCTGGCCGGGGCGATCGTGGCCGAGGCGGTGATGCGCCGGTTCGGGGTGGAGACGCTGGACATCTGCCCGTGGGCCCTGCGGGAGGGCGTGATCCTGCGCCGGCTGGACCTGCTGGAGCCGGCACAGGGCCCGCGGGAGCCGGTCTGACTTTCCCTGGCTCAGCCGCGCTGAGCTGGGAGTTCAGCTACCGGATGAGCGTGCCGGGGCGGCCTGTACCGGGTGGGATTTTCCCGGCCGGGCTACCCTGAGGACGTGACCACCCGCGTACTGCTGTCCAGTTCCTCGGTCTTTCCCGAGCCGACGGCGGCCGCCTTCGAGATGGCGGCGGCGCTCGGCTACGACGGTGTCGAGGTGATGGTCTGGACCGACGCGGTGAGCCAGGACGCCGGGGCGTTGCGCGGACTCGCGGCGCACTACGGCGTACCGGTGCTCTCGGTGCACTCGCCCTGTCTGCTGGTCACCCAGCGGGTCTGGAGTTCCGACCCGTGGGAGCGGCTGCGCCGGTCGGCGGTGCTGGCCGAGTCGCTGGGGGCGCCGACGGTGGTGGTGCACCCGCCGTTCACCTGGCAACGTGACTACGCCCGGACGTTTGCCGACGGAATCGGCGAACTGGCCGGTGAGCACCCCGGAGTCCGGTTCGCGGTCGAGAACATGTACCCGGTCAGGATGGCGGGGCGGGAGTTCGTCCCGTACATGCCGGGGTGGAATCCGACCGACACCGGGTACGACGCCTACACCCTGGACCTGTCGCACTGCGCCGCCTCGCACAGCGACTCGCTGGAGATGGCCGACCAGATGGGGGCCGGGCTGGCCCACGTACACCTCGGGGACGGCACCGGCGAGGGCCGGGACGAGCACCTGGTGCCCGGCCGGGGCACCCAGCCCTGCGCGGAACTGCTGGCCTCGCTGTCCGGTCGGGGCTTCACCGGGTCGGTGGCGGTGGAGGTCTCCACCCGCCGGGCGAAGAGCCGGGCCGACCGGGAGGACGACCTGCGGGAGGCGTTGGAGTTCGCCCGTCAGCACCTGGCCGCGCCGACCCCGGTCGACGCGCACTCGCCGCGCTGAGCCGTCTACCCGGCGCTGCCAGGCACTGTGTTCGCTCACAGCGTCTAGGTCCCGGTTGCGGTGGCCGCTAGCTTTGCGGCCATGCAGAAGGTGATCAGCGGCGACGGTCGGGTGTTGGCGGTCGAGGAGTGGGGCGAGCCGGATGGCACGCCGGTCCTCTACGTCTGTGGCAGCCCGATGAGCCGGCTCGCCCGGTACCCCGACCCGGATCTCTTCGGGCGACTCGGGATTCGGCTGATCACGTACGACCGGCCGGGCTTCGGCTACTCCACCCCGCAACCCGGGCGGCGGGTCGTCGACGCCGCCGACGACATCGCGGCCATCGCCGACACACTGGGACTGACCCGGTTCCCGATCTTCGGGGTCTCCGGCGGTGGGCCCCACGCGCTGGCCTTCACCGCCCGTTACCCGGATCGGGTGGTCAGGGTGGCCACGCTGGCCGGCCTCGCCCCCCGGGACGCCGACGGGCTGGACTGGACGGCCGGGATGGGGGCCGGCAACCGGGCCAGTGCCGCCGAGGCGATCCGGGGCGTCGAGGCGCTCACGGCGCATCTCGGCAAGTCCGCGTCGGCGAGCGCGCCGTCGCTGCTGCCCGCCAACGACCAGGCGATCCTCGCCCGGCCGGAGATCGGCGAGATGGTCCGTACGGCGTTCGCCGAGGCGATACGGCCGGGGATCGCCGGCTGGGTCGACGACACCCGCGCCCTGTTCGGCCTGCCGTGGGGCTTCGACCCCTCGACGATCAGCCGGCAGGTGCGGCTGTGGCACGGCGAGTTGGACGAGGCCGTACCGGTCGGCCACGGCAGGTGGCTGGCGGCACGGATTCCGGGCGCCACATTGGCCACCCGGGCCGACGTCGGACACGCCGGCCATTTCGATGCCACCCCGGCAATGCTGGAGTGGCTGGTCCGGGCCGACTGACGAGTCCGGGGAAGGGTCCGGCGCCCGGGACCGCAGGCGGCGGAGCCCCGGTGGCGAGCCTGTCGGTGCAGGACATCTCACCACCGGAAGCTCCGCCGTCCGGCCCCCCCAGGGCGGGTGCGGCCGTGGTCGGGCGGGCCGATGGTCCGACCGTTCCGACGCTGGTCGTCACGCCAGGTTCAGGTCACCAGGTCGGGGACCCATCAACACCGCGGGCGGCGGTCAGCAGTCCCGCCACACCCCGGTCCAGCCGCTGCCCGGGTCACTGATGCACCAGAACACGGTGGGGTGGTTGACCCAGACCGAGATGTTCCGGGTGGTGCCACTCCACCAGGCGTTCTCCATGTCGTCGGCCGTCTTGTTGCCCGGCATGAGGCGCCAGCCGCCACTTCCCGGCCAGGCGTGCCAGACGGTGCGGTTCGGCGCGACGAGAAACGTCTCCAGCCGGCGGCCGTCGCCGTACCAGTCGACGTCCATCGCCCACGTGTAGCACATGGCGTTACCGGTGTAGCCGTACCGGACGACGGGGCAGGACGCGGCCGGGGCGGCCGACGACGCCGGGGCTGCCGACGGCGCGGACACCTTGGTCTTGGTCACGACCGGGGTGGCCGGGGCCGGTGTGGCCGCCGCCGCGGCGGCCGTCTGGCCGCTGAGACTCATGGCGATCATCGCCGCGCCGGACAGCAGCAGCATACGTTTCTTCATTGACACTCCCTTGTCGATGGTGCACTCCGGACACGATGGAGCGGTTTGATCGAGACGTCCGCAGTGCGTGGTGTGGCCGTGACCCGGCGAGCGGCACAGGGTTGTCTGGGTCGGCGGGCCGGGCTTCCTCAGCGTGCTTCGGCATGATGGGGTGGATGGTTGACGGATTGTTGTAGGTCGTTGGGCGAGGCCGCGGAAGTGGCGGCGCCGGGCCACCGGTTCGAGGGAGCGTCTTGCAGATTCAGGTGCTGGGGCCGGTGCAGGTGTGCGGCAACGGTCGGACCCTCGACGTCGGGCCCCGCCAGCAGCGGCACGTCCTGGCCGCGCTCGCCGCCGACGTGGGCCGGGCGGTGACCACGGAGATGTTGATGGACCGGGTCTGGGAGCAGGTCCCGCCGGGCGCCCGTCGGACGTTGCACGCGCACATCACCCGGATCCGACGGCTGCTGGAGGGTGCCGCACCGGCCGGTACGCCGCCGACGGTGGTGCGCCGCTCCGGTGGCTACGTACTCGACGTCGACCCGGACCGGATCGATGTCCACCGGATGCGCCGGTTGGTCGGCCAGGCTCGCGTCGCGCGGTGCGGCGACGTCGAACGGGCCGCGTTGCTGCGGGAGGCGGTCGAGCTGTGGCGCGGTGATCCGCTGGGCGGGTTGACCGGGTCGTGGGCGGCGCGGACCCGTGAGCGGTGGCGTCGGGAATACCTCGACACGGTCGTGGCCTGGGCCCACACCGAGGTGCGGTTCGGTGACCCCGGCGCCGTAATCGCCACGCTCAGGGAGCTGACCGGCGAACACCCCCTGGTGGAGTCCCTTGCCGCGGCGCTGATGCAGGCGCTGTACGCCGCCGGCGGGCCCGCCGAGGCCCTGGAGCACTACGCCACCGTCCGCCGACACCTCGCCGACGAACTCGGCGTCGACCCCGGGCCCGACCTGCGGGCGATGCACCAGGCGATCCTGCGCGGTGAACTGGATCCCCTCCGCGATCCTGCCGCCGCCACCCGGCCGGGCGCCGGGGCACCGGTGATACCGCGCCAGTTACCCGCCGACGTGCCAGGCTTCACCGGCCGAGCCGGGCATCTCGCGGAACTCGATGCCCTGTTGACGCGACGGTCCGGGGCGGCGCAGACGGCCGTGGTGATCTCCGCGGTGTCCGGGACCGCCGGGGTGGGCAAGACGGCGCTGGCGGTGCACTGGGCGCACCTCGTCGCCAGGGAGTTTCCCGACGGGCAGCTCTATGTGAACCTTCGCGGGTTCGACCCGGACCGGCGGATGATGGCACCGGTCGACGCGGTCCGCGGCTTCCTCGACGCCCTCGGCGTACCACCCGGGCGCGTTCCGGCGGCGTTGGACGCCCAGGTGGCGCTCTACCGCAGCCTGCTCGCCGACAAGCGGGTCCTGGTCGTACTCGACAATGCCCGTGACGCGGAGCAGGTCCGCCCGCTGCTACCGGCCACCCCCACCGCGCTGGCCGTGGTGACCAGCCGCAACCAGCTCACCCCGCTGCTCGCCGTCGACGGCGCCCGCCCGCTCATCCTCGACATCCTGTCCCCGGCCGAGGCCCGGGACCTGCTGACGTACCGACTTGGCGCGCAGCGGATCGCCGCCGAGCCGGACGTCGTCCGGCAGATCATCGCTGCCTGCGCCCGACTGCCGCTCGCACTGAGCATCGCCGCAGCCCGTGCCCAACAGTCCAGCTTTCCGCTGGCCACTCTCGCGGGCGAGCTGAGCGAGGCCGGTCGACAGCTCGACGCCCTCGACGCCGGCGATCCGGTCAGCCAGGTGCGGGCGGTGTTCTCCTGGTCCGTCACCGCGCTGAGCCCGCCTGCCGCCCGATTGTTCCGGCTGCTGGGGCTGCATCCCGGCCCGGACATCGGCACACCGGCCGCGGCCAGCCTCGCCGGCCATCCCGTGCCCGAGACCCGCCGGCTGCTGGGCGAGTTGACCCGGGCCAACCTCCTGGCCGAACCCGTCCCGGGCCGGTACACCTGTCACGATCTGCTCCGCGCCTATGCCGCCGAACTCGGCCACAGCGCCGAATCCGAGCACGATCGTCTCGGGGCCATCCGGCGGGTCCTCGACCACTACACCCATACCGCCCACGCCGCCGATCGGCTTCTGCACCCGACGCGCGACCCGATCCCGGTGCCGCTCATCCCGCCGGCGACGGGCGCCAGCCCCGCGGATCCCACCGACCACCAGCAGGCGATGGCCTGGCTCAGCACCGAGTACCCGGTCCTGGTGGCCGTTGTCAGGTACGCCGCCGAGACCGGGTCCGACGCGCACGCCTGGCAACTCGCCTGGGCACTCAACACCTTCCTCGACCGGCGGGGACAGTGGCACGACCAGGCCGCCGCCTGGCAGGGCGCCCTGCACGCCGCCGGCCGCCTGCCCGACCCGGCACGGGCCTTCGCCCGCCGCCGTCTCGCCTATGCCGACACCCAACTCGGCCGGCACGATGCCGCGCACACCCACCTCCAGCACGCCCTGGACCTGTACACCCGGGCCGGTGACCTGAGCGGACAGGCGTTCACCCACTACAACCTCGGCTACCTGTTGCAGCGGCAGGACCGGTACGACCAGGCGCTCGACCACAGCCAGCAGGCCCTCGCCCTGCACCGGGCCGCCGGGCACCGGCCAGGACAGGGGCACGCCCTCAACTCGGTCGGCTGGTGTGCCGCCCAGCTCGGCGACCACGCCCAGGCCCTTACCGCCTGCGAGCAGGCGCTCGTCCTGTTCGAGGAGGTCGGCGACGGCCATGGACAGGCAAGCACCTTGGACAGTCTCGGCTACGCCCATCACCATCTCGGCCACCATGCCCAGGCGGTCGACTGCTTTCGGCGGGCGCTCTCGCTGCTGCGTGATCTCGGGCATCGGTACAACGTGGCCGATGTCCTGGACCGTCTCGGCGAAACCCACCAGGCCGCCGGTGATCCCGCCGCCGCCCGTACCGTCTGGACCGAGGCGCTGGACATCCTCACCGACCTCGACCACCCCGACGCGGAGGCCGTCCGGGTCAAGCTCAAGGATCTCGACCAGGTCGCGGTACCGGCCACCGAGCCCGGATGACCGTGGCGGGACCGCCGACCCCGCTATCGCAGGCGCTTCGGTGGAATGTGTACCTGGTCGACCCCGGGCAGTCGGCACAGCTCGGTGTCGAGGTCGGCATCGGCGGCGCGGCCGAGGGCGTCCTCGTCGGCCAGCCGAAGCAGGAACGACTCGTTGAGCAACTCCGGCCTGCCCAGTCCGACCAGCTCGGGCACGTCCTTGAACAGCTCACGGAACCGTTCGGCGGCCTGCTCGCGGGTCTCCAGCCGGACTCCGGCGGCACCCGGTACGGCACGCAGCCTCGCCTCGATCGCCTGTCGCTCGGCGTCGCCGAGGTTGGCGCCGAGGAAGACCCGCACTTCGAGCCGGTCCAGTGTGTCCGGTAGTCCTGGCGGGCTGGGCACGGCCGGGAGATCGGTAACGCACTGGCTGACCGACGTGTGCTTCGGCATGCCGAGGTAGACGATGTCGTCCACGCCAGGCAGCAGGCGTAGCTCGGCGCGGAGTGGGCCGGCGACGGCACGGTCGAAGGCGGCACGGTTGCGCAGGATCAGCCGGAAGGACTCCGGAAGCTGATCGACCTCGACGTCCTTCGGCGCGTCCGGGATGTCCTTCACCATCTCCATGTACCGCGCGTACGCCTCCTCGCTCGACTCGAATACGACGTCCGCCATGCCCGGTACGGCGCGCAGCCTCGCCTCGACCGCCTGCTTCTGCTGCTCGGTCGCGTCGGCCATCAGGAAGACCGCGATGGGTGTGTCCACCAGGTGGGCCGGGGAAGCGGAGCCGGCCAGGCCGACGGTCAGCAGTATTCCCAGGACCAGTAGTGAAGCTGCTCTGCGCACGGATCCGGAGCCTAGTTCGCGGTGTCCAGTCGACCGGGCGGTGAGCGGGTGATTGCTGGAGAATACTGGAACTTGTACCATTCCTTCCCGTGGCCGAGTCCATGGAAATGCTCGAACGTCGGATTGACGCCCTGCGGGCGGAGGTCCGGCGTTCCGTAGTGGCTCGGGACGGCGCGCGTACCAGGGCTCTGCGGGCCGAGCTGCGTACCGCCGAGCGGGTGTGGGAGCAGGCCATCGCCGAGCTGACCGACGAGTCCGATTCCGTCGAGAGTTCGGAGAGTTCGGAGAGTTCGGAACAGTTGGCCGGCGGGTCGTTGGTGCCGGTACGCGAGCAGGTGCACCACGCGCTCATCCTGCTCTCGGTACCGGCCGCGCCGAGACTGGTCGCCGAGGTGCACGCCGCGTTCTTCGGTGGAACGGCGACGAGCCTGGGCGCCAACAAGCTCACCCATTTGCGCCGGGACGAGAAGCGCTCGTTCGAGACGGCGCCGTACGCGCGGCCGTACTATCTCTGTTCCGCGTTGACGGCCGAGCACCTGGCGCCGGCGCGCGGCCTGGTCGCGGTCTCCACCTGGCCGCTGGAACGGCGGATCGTCGGCCCGCTCAGTCCACGGGTCGACTTCCTGACCGCGGCGGCCCGGCTCGCGGAGCGGGCCGGCTCGGTGCCGGACGGCAGCGTCGCGACGGTGAGCCGGCTGCTGTGGCGGTTCGCCACGAACATTCCCGGTGCCACCAGCTCCCGGTCAGGGGTTGCCGGACATGACACAGTGGATCCTGCGGTGGTGATCAGGGCCGCCGAGGCCGAACGCGAGGTGCACGCCGACGCCGACCAGGCGCAGCGGGCATCGGCCGCCGATCGGGCCCGCCGGCAGCTCGACAACGTGCAGCAGCTCTTCGGCAGCCCGCTGCGGACGCTCGAGGGGAAGACGGCATGACGAGCACGAGCATCATCGGTACGAGCGACGGCACCGCCCAGCGGCTGGCCGAGATCCGGGGCGGGGTCCGGCCGACCCGGCACAACGCCCGAACCATCGCCGCGCTGACCAGAAATCCGGGCTGTGCCCGGCGGGCCGTGCTGGACGGTGCGGGGGTGGACAAGCAGCGGCTGGCGGCGTACATCGACTTTCCGTCCCGGTTCGGGCAGTCGCAGTTCGCCCTCGCCCGGGGCAACGCGTTCGAGGCGCAGGTGAAGGCGAACGGCTGCGCCGATCTGTTGAGCCTGTTGCGGGAACGGCTCGGGTTGCCGATCCCGGAGGTGGCGTACGACGACCTGGAGTCGGTGACCGGTCGGGACAAGGAGAGCCCCGAGGTCCGGTACGCCCGCTCGCGCGCCCTGCTGACCCGGGCCGCCTCCGGGGACTCCGGCGCCGGCACGCTCTTCGACCATCCGCTGCTCGGGCTGGAGGTGGCGGGTCAGCGGGTCTATCTTGAGCCGGATCTGATCGCGTTCCAGCACGAGGGCCGGTTCCACGTCGTCGAGATCAAGTCGTTCGCGGTGGTGGACGGGCAGGCCGATCCGAGCAAGGTGTCGGCGGCGGCGATCCAGGCCGCCGTCTACGTACTGGCGATGCGGGAGATGCTGGCCGAATCTGGGTACGACCCGACGATCGTGTCGCATGACGTGGTGCTGGTCTGCCCGCGTGACTTCTCCAACCAGCCGACGGCGGTGCTGGTCGACGTACGCAAGCAGTTGTCGGTGTTGCGGCGGCAGCTCGGCCGGATGACGAAGGTCGACCAGATGCTGGCCGCCCTGCCGGCGAACCTGAGCTTCGACCTGGCGCCGGACGCGGCCGGGGTGCCGACCCGGGCCCCGGACGCGATCGTCGACGCGCTGCACGCGGTCGACGCCCGGTACGCGCCGGACTGCCTCGCGGTCTGCGAGCTGGCGTATTTCTGCCGGAACGAGGCGAAGGGCTGTACCGCCGCCCTCGGCACCTCGGCCCGGGAGGAGCTGGGCGGGATCGAGCGGGTCGAGACCGCGTTGGCGCTGGCCCACGACGAGCTGGCGCCGGCCGAGGACCAGGCGGAGGCGGCGGCACTGCTCCGGTCCGCCGCGCGGCTGCGGGCGGAGTTGATGGCCGGGGTCGGGTTGTGAGCTCGCGTGTCGGCTGGACCTGCGCCGGGGCCGCGCGTCGCGGGGCGGTGGAGTGAGCACACTGACGACGCTGGCCCGGGCCGAGGCGGTGGTGGCCGGGGTCGCGCAGCGGATCACGACGGTACGACACCTGCATCTCGCCGACCGGCCGCTGGTGTTCATCCCGCTGAGCATGGCCGGCGAGGCGAACGCGCCGCTGGCGGCGATGGTCGGCACCGATCCCGGTAACCCGAGACTGCTGGTCGTGCCGCAGCCGCGTAACCGGGACCAGCGGTTCGGGTTCGCGGCCGAGCTGGCCGAGGTGCTGCTGCCGTACCTGGCGAGCTGCCGGGGCGTGACGGAGGTGGTGTCGGCCAACCGGGGCAAGGAGGTCCGCTACCGGTACGTCGACGCGCCGCAGGTGTTGGTGCCGAACTCGGCCGGGGTCGGGTTCGTGCGGCTGTTCGGGCGGTCGACCCGGTTCCGGCGTACCGACGGGGACTATCCGGTGCACCACTCGGTACCGCTGCTGGGGCAGTGGTTGACGTTCCTGGCCGATCGGGCCGAACATCCCGGATCCTCGATGCTGCTGTCGATGACCGAGGCGCTGGGCATGCACTGGGCGACCGGGCAGAGCGGGCTGGAAGACGCGCAGCTCGCGGCGCTGCTGGGCTGGATCGATCCGCCGGACGGGATGACGGGCGCGCAGGCGGCGGCCGCCGCCGAGGACCCGGTCAACTGGCCACCGGCCGGGCCGGCGACCGACCCGACGTTCGACAACGAGATCCTCGGCGGGGCCATCAAGGGGTACGAGGAAGCGGCCGGCGACGTTTCTCGGCAGGCTCGGGCTCGGGACGTACTGGAAGAGGCGTTGCGGGCCCAGATCGAGCCGACCTGGCGGCTGATGTGGCGGGCGATCGCGTTGCTGCGACAGTTGCCGGCCGGGGCGCGGGTGGAGGGGCGCTGGGCCGAGGACCGGGACGCGTTCAGCAACTTCGTGCTGTACGTCGACGGGGGCGGGTATCCGCAGCCGCGCCGGGACGGGGCGGTGAACGCCGCACAGCGGCTGCACCGGATGGAACGGGCCCTACAGTCGTACGCGGTGCAGCGGGCGTACGACGATCCGCTGGTGATGGCCGACCATCGGCTGACCGGGGAAGCGTTCGTGGGCGAGGTGACGTTGGCCCAGCCGAACCGGATCGACGACAGCGGAAAGCGGCGGGTGCTGCGGCCCCGGATCCAGGTGACGACGGCTGATCCGGTGCTGGTCACCCCGGGCGCGGCGATGTTCTGTCCGGCACGGCCGGGGCAGAAGGCGCGGGTGGTGTTCGTGACGCCGGACGGATCCTCGGGCCAGACGGACGTGGTGCTGGAGCTGTCGGGTGGGTTGGGACGGTCGTTGAGTCCGGCGCCGGGAAGCGTGCCGGAGGTGGGGGACCGGCTCTGCTACACGACGCTCTCCGACTCGTACATGCCACCGGGGGAGTTCCCGGGGCGGGACGAGACGCCGTGGACGCATGGCGGGCCGCCGACGGCGTACGAGGATGCCGCCGAGCCGACGGTCCAGGAGGCCGGGGAGGAGTGGTCGTGAGCGAGCCGACCGGCGAAATGATCGTCTATCGCACCGACGATGGGCGTACGGAGATCCAACTGCGGGCTGTAGACGGCACGGTCTGGCTCACCCAGGCCGAGATCGCGACGCTCTTTGACACTCAGGTGCCCAACATCAACAAACACATCTCCTCGATCCTGTCCGACAGAGAACAGGGCGAAGCAACTATTTCCTCGCAGGAAATAGTTCGCCAGGAGGGTGCCCGGCAGGTCCGGCGGACCGTGCAGGTCTACAACCTGGAGATGATCCTGGCCATCGGTTACCGGGTCAGGTCGACGCGGGCGGTGCAGTTCCGGCAGTGGGCGACGACAGTCCTGCGGGAGTATCTGGTCAAGGGCTTCGCGCTCAACGACGAGCGGTTGAAGCAGCCCGGTGGCCATGACTACTTCGACGAGCTGCTCGCCCGGATCCGGGACATCCGGGCGTCGGAGAAGCGTTTCTACCAGAAGGTACGGGACCTGTTCGCCCAGACCAGCGTCGACTACGACGGTACGACCGAGCTGGCCCGTACGTTCTTCGCCACGATTCAGAACAAGCTGGTCTACGCGGTCACCGGGCACACCGCAGCCGAGTTGATCGTGGCGCGCGCCGACCCTGAGACGCCGAACATGGGCCTGACCAACTGGGGTGGGTCGCGGGTACGCAAGAGCGACGTGACCGTGTCGAAGAACTACCTGAACGGCAGCGAGATCGACGAACTGAACCGGCTGACCACGATGTTCCTCGACTTCGCCGAGGATCGGACCCGGCGACGCCAGCAGATCCGGATGGCCGAGTGGATGACCCAGGCCGACCGCTTCCTCGACTTCAACGAGCGCCAGGTACTTGGCAACGCGGGCCGGATCTCGCAGACCGACATGCAGAAGATCGCTCACGAGCGATTCGATGACTTCGACTCCCAGCGCCGAGCCCGGGAGTTGGCGGAGGCGGATCGCGAGGCCGCTGAGGAGTTCGCCGCGCTGGAGGCCGAAGCCCGCCGGCTATTGATCGAGGGGCCCGACGACGATGAGCAGCAGTAACTTCCTGACTTCTCCATCGGCAGTCGATCGAGTGGTCCGGGACGGTCGTTCGGGGCTGGTGTTGCCGCCGGGGGAGGCGGCGGGGCGGGTGATCGCCGAGGTGCTGGCGGACCTGCACAGTGGGGAGCATCGGGGGGTTGTCGTCGACTCGCCGCCCGGGGCGGGAAAGTCGACGCTGGTGGTGCGGGCGGCGGGGGAGCTGGCCGAGGCCGGTGAGCCGCTTATCGTCATCGCGCAGACGAATGAGCAGGTCGACGACCTGATCGGGCGGCTGGCCCAGGCCCAGCCGGAGCTGCCGATCGGGAGACTCTCCGCGAACGAGTACACCGCGACAGAGCGGATCAAGAACTACTCGACGGTCCGGGTCGCGGCGAAGGTCGCGGATCTCGGTGGTTCCTCCGTGATCATCGGTACGGCCGCCAAGTGGGCGCTGGTGCCGGAGGGGCGCTGGCCGTGGGCGATCGTGGACGAGGCGTACCAGATGCGGTCCGATGCGCTGCTGCGGGTGGCGGGGCGATTCGACCGGGCGTTGTTCGTGGGTGATCCGGGGCAGCTCGACCCGTTCTCGACTGTGGAGACCGGGCGGTGGACCGGTCTGACCTGGGATCCGATGCAGTCTGCGGTGGCGGCGCTGTTGCGGCACAACCCGGAGCTGCCGGTGCACCGGTTACCGGTGTCGTGGCGGCTGCCGGCGTCGGCGGCTCCGGTGGTGGCGGAGGCGTTCTATCCGTTCACCGGGTTCTCGGCGGGTACGACTGCCGCGCAGCGGTCGCTTTCGTTCACTACCACTGGGTTCGGGGGTGGGGCGGAGGACGAGGCGCTGGAGTTGGCGGCGTCGACCGGGTGGGCGCTGTACGAGCTGCCGGCTCGGCACACGTTGCGTACGGATGGGGAGGCTGCGGCGGCCTGTGCGCGGCTGGCGTTGCGGCTGCTGGAGCGGGGCGCGGTGGCGGTGTCGGAGCGGGCGCCGGGGGGTGTGGCAGTGACGGCTGACCGGATCGCGATCGGGGCTGCCCATCGGGACCAGGTCGCGGCGATCCGCTCGCGGCTCGGGGCGGTTGGTGCGGGGATCACTGTCGACACGGCGAACCGGTTGCAGGGGCGGGAGTACGACGTGACGATCGTGCTGCATCCGTTGTCGGGGCGGCGGGACGCTACGGCGTTTCACCTGGAGGCGGGGCGGTTGTGCGTGCTGACGTCTCGGCATCGACACGCGTGTGTGGTGGTGGCGCGGGCGGGGATCGCCGAGTTGTTGGACGCGCATCCGTCGACCGAGCCGGTGCATTTGAACGTACCGGTCAGGTTTCCGGACGGCTGGGAGGCGAACCAGGCGGTGATGGCGTACCTAACTCGGTAGCCTCTCCGCGACCTTGGTCGCCAGTGCGGTGGCAAGCTCACACCTGGCTTTTTCTGGTCCGTCGAAACTGACGCCCACATGTACCAGCTCGACGGTACGCACACCACTAGGGCGATCCAGTGGCCGGTAGGCGAACTCGACATTGCAGTCCGGCAGAGTTCGGTAACTGTCGTTCTCGCCGCCGGCGAATGGGTCAACGACGGCTGGACGCCCTGCGATTGTGGTGGCGACCGCACCGGTGCTTTTCGCCTCAGGCGGAAAGCTTCGATTGAATGCCACGTACACGTGGGGATCGCTGACGGTTTCTTTCCCCCACGTACAATGGTGGCCATTGTAGCCCGGGTATACCTGCGTTCGATCGATGCCGGGCACCTCGTGGGTCTCGGTGTGGTTCAGTAGTCGGCAGGCATCGAGTTTAGCGAGGGAGTTTGGCGGATGGTTGGCTGGCGTGAGCTGGCCTTGCCTCAGCTGCGGCAGCATCGCATCGAGTACGGCATCCGCAACCTGGCAGCGAGTGGATTCTGCGTCCGCTGCCACCGCTAGATTGATCGCCGCTGCGGGGGAGACGACGATGGACCGTCGGCACCAGTTCGGGTCTCCGTCTCTGTACACGGTCACGCCGTGACGGATGCTCGGCGCCATGGACAGGCTGGAAAGGTCAAAGTCAAAGCCGACAGAGATACGGACCTGGTCGCCCGCCGGTGAGGAAATCTCGCCGTTACAGCCGGTGAATCTGAAATCTATCTCGATTTCGGCATCACCGAACTTCGAGAGCACCTGGGAGTCCAGTAATCCGCAGGGGTCGGAGTTTGACAATTGTTCGGCTGTGATCGTGATGCCGCTGCTGGGTGGCACCGTGACGGTGGCGATAATGGACGCAGGAGGTGGCTGTTCTGGTGGTGCAGATTCCGTTGTGCATCCAGCCAGTAACAACACCACGGACGCGAGTACCGGCCACAGGGACGTAGCTGCTCCTCGACGGCGACGCGCACTGATCATGGCTAGATGCTAACCCCGGTCTTTCATGGCGGCCGTGATCTTGACTCGACTTCGACCGCCATTCTGGGTTCTGGGCGGATCGTCACGGAGGTCTGGTGCTCGTCCAGCAGACGATCTCGCCTCCGGTGCGTGCGGTGCCTGTGGCACAGTCCTGAGTGTGCCGTTGAACGAGCTGCCGAACTGGTTGCCGGCTTGGTGTCTTGACCATCTGGGCGGTGAACCCGCCGGCGTGCTGTTCCAGTCGCGACAGGTCTCGATGGTGTTCGGTCTGCGGTTGGCCGGTGGCAGGGACGTCGTGGTCAAGGCGCGCGCCGACGACGGCCGGGCCTCGTCGTGTGTCGCGGCGCAGGCCTGGCTGGCCGAGCGCGGGTTTGCGTGTGCCCGGCCGCTCACGCCGGTGGTCGGTGTCGGTGCACTGGCCGTGCACGCCGAGGAATTCCGGCCCGGCGGCGAGGTGTTGCACGGGGACTCTCCGGACATCGCTGTGCGCTGCGCGGAGCTGTTCGCCCGGCTGATGGCCGAACTTGCCGGTGTGCCCGTCGCGCCGCCGCTGCCAAATCCGCCCTGGGTGCGCTGGGACCACACCGATTCCGGGGTGTGGCCGGCGATCGACTTTCTCGACGGCCGGGACCAAAGTGTCGTGTCCGAGCACATTGTCGATACGGCTGAGCGGGCCCGGAAGCGTCTGCTGGCCGCCGGCTTGCCGTGCGTGCTCGGCCACGCCGACTTCGAGGCGCAGAACCTGCGGTGGCAGGGTTGGCAGGTAGCTACGGTGCACGACTGGGACAGCCTGGCGTGGCAGCCGGAGGCGGCACTTGTGGGAGCGGCGAGTGGGTCGTTCGCCAGTTCCGGGCCGCCCACGCTGGCGCCGATCGAAAGCTCCGAGGCGTTCCTGGTGGCTTATCAAGACATTCGAGGGCGCCCGTTCACGGCCGTGGAGTTGGAAATCGCATGGGCGGCCAGCTTGTGGATGGCTGCGTACAACGCCCGAGAGATGGCACTGTGCGGTGGCGCTCCGCAGGGCGCCGATGCGCTTCGGGCGCAGGCAGCCGAACGCCTCCGCCGGGCTAATGCCTAACATCAGCACAGCCTCGAAAGCTCCCCGCTTACGGCGATTTTGGCCTCAAGGAAACCTCAGGCGGCGGTAGCGCGTGCGGCGGCGTACACGTCAGGCGGGAGAGGGTGGGCAAGCCGCCAGACAATCCGCATTGGACGGTCGTTGGTGTGTGAGCTGTACGTCATGGGGCCGGCGTACAGGTACGGCGGGGCACCCAGGTCGCCGTCGCGTACTTTGGTCTCTCGGACGAAGAGGTGCACGGTCGACCCGAGGCCGCCATGGTGGATGTAGCGCTGGCCGGTCGGCGACCCGCTTGAGGTGGTGCTCTGGGACTCCCATTGGAAGAGTTCCTCGGTGATGGCCCGGTCGGCGTACATCGTGGTGGGCGAGTAGTGGTGCTCGGATTTGACCAGGGTGACAAAGAACAGGTCTGCCCGCTCGCTTGGGACCCACTTCACACCCTCCCGGAGCTGGGTCGGGTTGGACACACCGAAGCCGGCGCAGGCCTCGTCTCGGCTGTAGTGGGCGTGCGGCCGTAGCGGTACGGTTGCCGACACCTGTCCGAGGGTGATGCGGTGGATCCGTTCCCGGAGGACCTCAGCGACTTGGGCGATCTCCTCACAGCGGTCCGGATGTTTCCACAGCCGGCGTAATCCTTCGTCCGTCCGGTCGAGGGGAATCTTGTTGCCCCAAAGTGCGACGTGTAGCAGATCGGCGAGCCGGTCGGTGCCTGAGCGTCCACCAGCGGCAACTCCCTGAAGCAGCTCAAGTCGGTCTGTGTCGTCCAGATGCAGCATGCGACCGATGGCGGCCCCGAGCGTGACGTCATCCGGACCGGGATGCGTACGGCTTAGACCGGCACGGCGCCGTAGCCCGGTCCAGCCACCGAGTGACTTGCGACGGTAGACATCCTCCACCTCCAAGCCGGTCTCCCGAAGAAAGTCGGCGAGTGTGACATTCCCGAGTTCGCGCAGTTCGGCGGTGAGAGTCGATGTCGAGTTGGGCAACGCCGATCGTAGGTTGGCCAGCACGATGTCCTTGGCCACGCGGTCAAGCTCGATGTGACAGCCGCTGGGCAGGTGGGGAAAGTCGTACTCGACAGCGTTGGTCAGGGCTCGGCGGCTGACGCCGGTCAGCGCCCGCCACCGAAGGTCAAAGCGGAAGTTGGCGTGCTGCCCACCGATGAAGTCGAGGACGGTGAGGCAGGCTTTGCCGTAGTCGAGCCGAAGGCCACGGCCAAGTTGCTGAAGGAAGATCGTTGCGCTCTCGGTGGGGCGCAGCAGCAGGATCGTATCGACCATCGGCAGGTCGACGCCCTCGTTGAACAGGTCAACGGTGAAAAGCACCCGCAGCTCGCCGCGCCGAAACTGGTCGAGCAAGCGTACGCGGTCAGCAGGATCGACTCGTGACGTCACCGCTGCGGACGGCACTCCCGATCCAGCAAACCGCTCGGCCATGAACTCGGCGTGGGCGATACTGACGCAGAACCCCAGCGCGCGCATGTTACCCACGTCGACCTTGTCGCGTACCGCCTGGAGGATCTTCGAAACGCGTGCATCGTCGCCGGTATAGAGATTGCTCAGCTCACTGAGGTCGTAGCCCTGTCCACGGCGCCACCGCAGCGTTGCGAGATCCACGTCGTCATGCAGGCCGAAGTACTGGAATGGCGCAAGGAGCTGTCGTTCCAGCGCCTCCCAGAGGTGAAGCTCGACCGCCGTACGTCCACCGAACCATCGGCGCACGTCTCCGCCGTCGGCTCGGTCAGGAGTGGCGGTCAGCCCGAGGAGTTCGCGCGGCTGTAGTCGCCCCAGGAGACGGGCATACGTTGGCGCTTCGGCGTGGTGAAACTCGTCCACGATCACCATGTCGAACCGGTGCGGCGGTAGGTCCTCGTCGACAAGCCGGTGCAGGGATTGGACGGAGGCGAAGACATAGCGCCAGTCTTGCGGCTTCTCCCCACCGACCAGAACCTCGCCGAAACTGCCGTCGCGGAGGACCTGCCGAAATACCGAGCGGCTTTGCCGAAGAATCTGCTCCTGGTGAGCCACGAAGAGCAGCGAGTTGACGCTGCGATCCCGTCGAAGGTCGCGGTAGTCCAGGGCAGCGACGACGGTCTTGCCGGTGCCGGTCGCCATGACGACCAGGTTGCGGTGTCGACCATGGACCAGGCGCTCGGCTGCGAGATCGGCGAGGACGCTCCGCTGGTAGCCGTACGGGTGAACGTCGATATTAGCGATTTCGACGTCGAGGCTGTCGCTGTCGACCAACCGCTGGCCACGCGGCCGGTGGTGCCGGCGCTCGCTGCGCAGCGCTTGCCGGAGCCGATCCCCGTCCTCAGCCGGGACGTACGTCTCGAACGCGGGGTCGTTCCAGTAGTCGGTGAACGTCGCGTCGAAGGTGTCGATGACGTGCGGCTGCTCCAGGCTAGATACCCGGATGTTCCACTCCAGGCCATCGACCAGGGCAGCGCGGGAGAGGTTCGACGAGCCGACGTACGCGGTCGCTACGCCGTTGTCGCGTCGGAAGAGCCAGGCCTTGGCGTGTAGCCGCGTGGTCTTCGTCTCGTACGAAATTTTGATCTCGGCGCCCAGCTCGGCTAGCCGGTCCACTGCGCGCTGATCAGTTGCCCCGAGGTAGGACGTGGTGATGACGCGGAGCCGGCTGCCTCGGGCGGTTAGCTCCCGGATCGGCCGTTCCAGCATGCGCACGCCGGGCCAGGTGATGAAGGCGCAGAGAAGATCGACTTGATCTGCGGAGGCCATCTCGTAACCAACTTCGTGGCCGATGCGCGGTTGGTGCCGGCCATTGACCAGTAGGGCGCCAGTGGACAACGGCGTGCTGGGACGAGCCGGGAAGTGTGTTCCGGCCGGCGGCGTCGGGGGATGAGCGATAGCGGTCAGAAGCTGCCGGTGGGCCTCCGTCACCTGGTCGTCATCGCCGGCTGCTCGTGGCTCGATAGCAGCAATGCTTTCGGCAATCCTGTTTGCTATCTCGATTTGCCGGCCGAGCCGCTGGGGGTCCTGGCTGCCAGCGACCGCGTTCAGTGCGCGGATGGCCAGGCCGGCGATGTGCCGGGCGAGCACCTTGTCAGCATCGGCCGGGTCAAGGTCGTCTCTCTGGACCAGGGTGGGATCCACATGCTGGAGCTTGCTTGCGAGCTCGTTGGTGATGAGGTGTTCGTAGATGCCGCGTGCCAGCTCCGTCACCTCGACGAGGTTAGACCCTCAGACAAAGATCCGGATCAAGACGAAGTCTGGATGCCAGTCGTTCGTTCAGTCGGAGAGAGTCGGCGGCGATAGCTGAGCCTCGCCCAGATGTTCGAGCCGTGCCAGGCGTCGCCGAGCCCGGGCGTGCCGCTGCCGATGATGTTTGGCTCGACGCGTTATGAGGGTCGTAGGCGTGCCAACTCCTCTGCCAGCCGACGCCATTGGAAGTCCTTGCTTGGCGCTACCGGCCGCAGCGCTTCGGACGGAGTGAACACGACTCCGGTATCGCTGAGGACCTGCACGTGGCGCCTGTACGCGGGATGTGTGGTGAGCGCCTTCTTGGCGTACGGGGAGACGAGGATGGGCAGCCGCAGCCCGAGCAGTTCGTTGAGAAGGCCGAGGGCGAAGTTGTCGCTGATGCCGAGCGCCCACTTGTTGATCGTGTTGAACGTCGCTGGTGCGACCAGGACCGCGTTCGCATCCGGAAGCGCGCCGGGCGCACCTGGCCTCCGCCAGGCTGAGCGCACCGGATAGCCGGTCTTCTCAGCCAACACCCTGGTGTCGATCCAGGTCGCCGCCATCGGCGTGGTGATCACACAGACCGTCCAGGCGTCCGCCATCAGGAGCTCGACGAGTTCGCTGACCTCTAGAACCGGGGGCGCGGCGCAGACCACGACGTACAGGACAGGACGTTGTTCCGTCACGTCAGCAGTCCAACGGCGGTTGTGAAGCAGCAGGACATCTGCTACCTCACCTCGGCGGTGGTGATGATCTGCCTGGCAGGTCTACAACCCTCGGCACAACATGCTGGCTCTGTTCGTTGATGAAGCCGTTCTGCATGTCGATGACGACCAGCACCGCCCGTTCAACGTTCATGTGCCGAGCCTGCCAACGCCTCTGCGGCCTGGACCGCTGCAAGCAACTGCCCTGCCAGGGCCGGTGTGGCAGCGAGGGTTACGGACGAATCGTAGGTGTACTCCGTGCCGTCACGATCGAGGATTCGCGCGCCGGCCTCGCGGGCGATGGCGACACCTGCGGTCATGTCCCAGGGGTGATTGGAAAGGGTCAAGGCGGCATCGAGCTTTCCCTCGGCGAGCCAGGCGAGGTCGAGTGCTGCCGAGCCGGTCATTCGTACCCGCTGCACCTCTTCGGCGAGTTGGGCGGTCAGTGCCAGGCGCAGGCGGTTCTTGCCCGACGCGTCGGGACCGACGGCATAATCACCGATCGCCACGATGGCCTCGCTGAGGATTGCCGTGCTGCTGACCTCGATCGGCTGGCCGTTCACGTACGCGCCCTCACCCTCGGCGGCCGTGTACCGGCTGCCGAGAAAGGGCAGGTCGATGACGCCAAGGACTGGCCGCTGGTGGTGAATCAGACCGAGCGACACCCCGCACAGCGGAAGCCTGCGGACGAAGTTGGCCGTGCCATCGATCGGATCAAGGGACCAGCGCAACTCGCCGGACCCGCTGGACCCTTCCTCCTCGCCGAGGAAGCCGATTTCTGGCGTCAGATCCCGCAGGAGGGCGCGAAGCTCCCGTTCGATCCGGTAGTCGAGCTCGGAGGCAACGTCCCGGTCTCCCTTTGTGGTGAGTGCACCGGGTGTCTGTCGCCGCATCAGGGTGCTGGCCTGCTCGATGGCTTTGACGGCGATCGGCAGCAACTCGCGGTATGCCGTCACAGCTGCCGGCCCTGCTCCCACTGGGAGTCGAAGACCTGCTCGAACACTGGATAGAGCCCTTCCGGTGACTCGCCCTGCCGGATTACGAACGCGGGCGCGTCGACACCTCGACTGTCTGGAAGGTACGGCTGAGCTATGCAGAGGTCGTCCACGATGACGATGTTGAACCGGATCGTCTGGTTGTAGGTGGCGACGCCCAGCTGACCCTTCAGGCCATCGGGTAGCCGGTCGCGAACCCTCAGCAGCGTCTCGATGTTCAGCTTGGTCAGCGCGGCGAGGTGACCCTCCGGAAATCCCTCCTCGGCTTCTCGGACCTTGACCGCCGAGCCGTCTGGATCGAGAAATAAGCAGCGGGCGTGCGTGCCCGTCTCAATGAGTTCACGCCATCGGCGGTCGGCGTAGTGCTGGCACAGCAGGTTGAGGGAAAGACCTACTGCTCGTACCTGCTGGGCACCAGACAGCAGATTTTCGCAGGGTAGGTGCGTGGAAAGTTCAGCGCGGGTTCGGTACACCGCTGTTACCCCGGCAAGGTGTTCGGTCGGTACGGAGCCACGGACTTCCTGGCACTGCTCGGCCGTAACCTCTCGCTGTCCGTCGAGGAGCCGATTGGCCCCGAGCAGCACGTCACCCGGGGGGACCGTGGCGGTCTCCCAGGAGCTGATCATTTCGGCGGTTGGTTTCCACCGCAGTGCCTGCCCGAGCGCCTCGGCGAACTGCTCGGGAGTCAGCCCCAGCCCAGTCCGAGCCTGAGTGACCTGCCGACGAGCGATGGTGGCCAGGTCTGACCCCTCGTCACAATCGGTCGCGGGCACAGTGCTTTCCGAGGCGCCGAGGATCGAGCTGAATCTGCTCCGCGCATCGCCCTCGGCCTGGGCGAGCGAGGTGTCGAGGGCGGCTTGCATTTCGGGGCGTGGGTAGACACCTACCTGGCCGGCTTCCCATTTGGAAACGGTTCGCTCGCTGACGCCGAGGTGCTCAGCGAAGTCGCGAATGCTCATCCGCAATGCGTGACGCAACGCGCGGGTCTCGCGACCGGTCCACCGCTGCACGGTTGTCATCAAATCGTCTCCGATCAGGTCGAGATCGGTCTTTGGGCAGCTTACCGACACTGGCTACTGAATAGGTGCCACAGAGGTACAGCGCGTAGTCGTACCCGGAGTTCGCGACGTTGACCAGGGTGGATGTGTGGCCCGGGGCGGGTGCTGGGCTCCGGTCGGTACGGACGTGCGGTCGTACCGCCCGACCCCGCCCGCCCCGGTGCCGCTCCACCACCAGCGGATGGCAGGGGAGGGTCATGGATCGGATCGACGAGGTGTTGGGTGAGGTGCCGTTGCCGCCGTACGTGACGGCAGAGGATGTGGACTTCGCGGTACGGGCGATCGCGGTGCACGCCCCCGAGCAGGGGCCGGACGGGCTGCGGTGCCGCAACGACCAGGCGGCGCATCCGTGTCGGCTGCACCGCTGGGGTCAACGGGTGCTGGCCGAGCGCGGCCTGTCCGAGGCCCAGGTCCGCGCGTCCGTCACGCACCACGAGGCATCGGCGGTACGGCCATGAGCTACCGGGCCGGTGAGCGTTTCGGCGCGCATCTCGTCCGCGCCGCGACCTTCGTGCGGCGGCGCTGGCGTGGCGGCCTCGACCCCGACGAGGTGTACGCCTACCTGCACATGGTCGCCGACGAGATGGAGCAGCTCCAACGCGAGGCGACCACCGCCAGGACCGAAGCGGAACGGATCCGCGAAGGGCTGCGGCAGTGGCGGTCCCGGCACGTCGGTTGCCGGTTCGTCGACCCACCCACCTGGTGCGTCAAGCAGAGCCCGCGACCCCGCTCCGGCAGCCGGTCCGCCGACGACTCCGAGCCGGATCAGCCACCCCGCAACGGCGGTCACTGGTGACCGAACCCCGGTGGGTCATCCACCTGCCGACCACGATCACCTCCCGGGACGCCGCCATCGACCTGGTCGACGCGTTGCGGACATCGTTGACGCACGTGCCCGTACTCGACTTCGGGGAGGCGACTCTTTCCGAGGAGGACGAGCAGTCGAGGCGTACCCGGATCTGGTGTGACGCCCCGGTCGGCGAGCCTCGCGCCGGCCCTGGGAGTCGGCGCTGTACGCGGTTCGTCGGCCACCCCGGCGGCTGCGGATCCACACGCGGATGAGCTGAGGAGGGCCGTAAACCCTCCGCCAGCGGCGCTGTGATTCAGAATCGTCCTCGGCTACCGTGCCAGGATGGTCGACCCGACACCCGAGGGTCTGCTCGCCGAGTTCTCCGAGCCGCGCCCCTTCACCCTCGACGTCGTGGTCCTCGCACCCAACGCCGGCGGTGTACACGTCGTGATCGAAGACGACGAGGTCATCTACGTCGGCGAGACCGGACACCTGCGCCAGCGTCTCCGGCAGCATCTACGCGGGAACCGCGGTTCATCGGTGCTGCACAAGCAGGTCGGCGAGGTACTGGATGCCGCAGGGGGACCGGTCGCCACGGCGGACGAGATCACCGGATGGCTGGGCGGGCGGACGGTCCGCTGGCATCCGACCGACCAGCGATCCGCGCTGAAGGCAGCGCTGGTAAAGCGGCTCAGGCCCCGCTTCAATCACGTGATCCCCGGCGGCGGTGAGGTGCCGGGGAGTAGGCGAACCGGGGCTCTGCCGGCCGATGAGTCGGTGATGCGGTCCGACCCCAGGAAGCAGAGCCAGTTCGAGCGGCTGCGGGACGGCTCGTACTTCGCCGCTGTGGTGGCCGCGAACCGGGCGTACCTGGAGGTTGCCGTACCCGACCCCGCCGAGACGGAGCGGGAGTTCTGGGCGCTCTCCTGCCTGCCCCGTACCCGGGCGGGTCGGCTTTCCACCATCTCGATGAAGGGGATGGAGACCTTCGTCCTCCACCAGCCGGCCGATCGGAGCGTCGCCGGGCCGGCAGCCGGGTTCGTGATCGTCCGGCGGTCGACGCTGACCCGGCACTGGCCCACCCCGGAGGCGCTGGCGGGAACCTTTCCCGGGCTCACCATCGAGGACTCGGACTATGTGGACGCGGGACCGGACCAGGCCAGGGTCCGGGGCCGGCGCGACGAGCTGACGGCGGCCCTGGCGGACGAGGACTTCGCCGCCGCCGTACGCGATCTTGCCGAATCGCTGCTGACCAGCCGTACGAGCCACAGGTCGGGCCACAACTACCAGCTCGCCGACGAGGTGCTCGGCCGGACGCGTCCAACCGGCGAGTGGCTCTACACGGTCGACGAGCAGTTCGACGGTTGGCGGCACGACCGAAGCAACCTCGAACGGTCGCCGCAGAGCAGCGGGGGCGCCAAAGCCGATTCCTGGTTCCGTCAGGTCAGCGCGGGTGACCGGATCTGGGTCTGCGTGGGCGAACCACCCCGGCGGCTCGTGGCGGCCGGCATCGCCTGGTCCGACACGGAAGAGCTGATCTTCGACGAGGGCAGTGTCCGGTGGCGGTTGACGGTCGATTGGGACCGCCCGCTGACCAACACCCTGCTGTCGGCGCAGACCCCCACGTCCGCCGTGCTGGAAGCCGAGGTGCAGGGCATCCGGGCGATGCGGTCGAACGAGTACGTCCGCCTGACCGAGCTGCTGGGCCAGCACCAGGCACCCACGCCCGAGGAACTTCCGGTTGGACGGCGGCGCCGGCTCGCCGAGATTACCCTCCGGCAGGGCCAGGTGAGCTTCCGCCGCCGGCTGATCGAGGCGTACGGCGGCCGGTGCGCGATCACCGGCTGCGACGTCGAGGCCGTGCTCCAGGCGGCACACATTTCCCGGTACGACGGAGCGGCGACGAACCAGGTCAACAACGGTCTGCTCCTCCGAGCCGACCTGCACAACCTCTTCGACCGTGGCCTGCTCTGGATCGACGACTCGTATCAGATCCGGCTCGCCGAGACCGCCACGCACTACGCCGAGCTTGCCGGCCGGCGTCTGCGGCTCCCGAAGAGGGTCGCGGACCGACCGGACAAGGCGGCCCTACGCCAGCACCGCAGCGAGGCCGAACCGACAGGAACCGGTCGGTAGCACCGGGGCAGCAAGGCCACACCGGGATCACCTTCTCAATACCCGTATATCTTCCGGCCCCGCTGGGTACCAGGCGATCAACCGCTGGTAACCGCAGCGCGTTGTCGAACGAAGGGGTCACCGAAGATGGTCATGGACAGCTCGTCCCTCGCCTCCGGATCCGTACGCGCCCAGGGCGAGGCACGGCGATGAGCGGCGCTCGGGGGAATCCGGCCACGGTGGCAGACTGCCTGCGGGTGGGTGCCGGCTTCTCACAGGGCGACCTCAACTGGATCGCCGAGCAGTTCACCACCCTGGACTCGCGGCTGGCCGCCTTCCCAGCAGACGGGACCGAACTCGAGGTGTCGGTGAAGGACCGGGACGCCAAGGGACAAAAGGTCACCCTGGAGTGCTGGATCGCCGGCCGCCAGAAGATCGTCACCACCTCGTCCGAGGAGGACCTGAAGGCCGGTCTGCACGACGTCCGGGACGACCTCCGGCGTCGGCTCAACGACGCGAAGACCCGGCAGGAACCCCGGCACAACCGGCATCTGCGCGACACCGGGCGGCCCGAGCCCATCCCGGTGGACGAGGCCACCCCGTCGGCCGATGACGAGCCGGCGGGCGGGACCGGCCCCACCGCCTGAGCACCTGACGTCCCGCCGGTCAGCCGCGACCGGCGGGACGGCGGTAGGTCCGGACACGGTCGCCACCTGATGGGTCAACGGCCCAGGCGAACCTCCGCCCCCGACCCACTCCCACCTGTGGGTCAGAACTGACGAGGATGCCGGACGGCGTCGCGATTGTGCTCCAGGGTCGTGACGAGGTCGGACAGCCGGCACTCGATCGTCGCATTGTTCGATCAGCGTTGCGGTGCGGGCTCGAACGGGGCCAGAAGCAGGTCGGTGAGACGCCGCCTGGCGCTCGGGTCACCATTCAGGCGAAGCGCGCCCGACTTCACTGCCGCCGCAAGGGTGATCTGGTGATCACATACGGCCCGGAGGGTGTCGAGATCGGTGCTGAGCGTCGCGTCGGGTTGCCCGGACGCCGTGTCGCGGCGGATCTGGACCGAGTCGTCGGCGACCTCGGCGAGGTAGGTGTCGGCGTCGATGCGGAACTCGTAGACGCCGCGAAGCTCGGCGGCCCGTGCCGGGTCGAAGGCCGCCTTGATGCTGAGCAGCAGGGAGTCGGTGCCGAGGGTGCCTTCGAGTGGCGGTGGGGCCTGGCTTCCCCAGCGTCCGAGCTGCAGGAGCAGGGGTTCCAGCGCGCGACCCCACTCGGTGAGTTCGTAGAGGCGGACCCGCGTCGGTGGTCCCAGGTCGCGCCGTCGTACGACGCCGTCCTCGGTCAGCTCGCGGAGCCGCTGGCTCAGCACGTTCGGGCTCACGGCGGGCAGGCCGGCGAGCAGGTCGTTGAAGCGCTTCGGCCCGAGCAGGAGATCCCGAACCACCAGCAGCGCCCAGCGCTCGCCGATGACATCCAGTCCACGTGCGACACCGCACGGGTCCCCATAGCTACGCATGCCGCTCATGACCTTCAGTCTACCTGTCGATCCTAATTCAGGATCGACACTTGTTTTCTAGGAGTCGACTCTCTAGCTTGACTTCCATGAGCCTCCCCGACAGTCGAGCGGCGAGCCTGCCGCAGGGCGATCTGAAGCTGCTGGACACCGCCATCGCGCAGCGCCTGCTCGGCGCGTCCCTGGTGGCGCGGTTGGCGTACACCGCCAAGGACGGGACGCCGCGGCTGATCCCGGTGAACTTCCTCTGGACCGGCGAGGAACTGGTCGTCGGCGCGTTCGCCGGCACCTACAAGATCCGTGACCTGCGGGCCAGGCCGGACGTGGCGGTCTGCATCGACACCGCCGACGGGCTGCCGCAGGTGCTGATGCTGCGCGGAAAGGTCACCCTGGCCGAGGTCGACGGCGTCCTGCCCGAGTACGCCACCATCCAGCGCGCGGGAATGGGCGACGAGATGGGCGACGCCTACCTGCGGGCGATCGACAAGCCCGGCCTGCGGATGGTCCGGATCGGCCTGCGCCCCACCTGGGTGGGAGTGCTCGATTTCCAGGAACGCTTCCCGGCGATGACCCCCGAACCGGTCCAGGCGGCCCTGCGCGGCGAGGGATAGCCGGCAGTGCCGCAGGCCCGGTCGGAACAGGCGCCCGTGGTCGAGCGGCGGCCCGATCAGGGCAGACGGAATCAACTCAGCAGAACGGAGAACGGCAGATGCGCAGAATCGTCGTGACGATGTGGACCACCCTCGACGGATTCGTCGCCGGCCCGCAGGACCAGATGGACTGGCTGCTGGTCGACGACCAGGTTCGACGGTACGAACGCGAGCTGGTGGAGAACGCCGGCAGCCTGCTGCTGGGCCGGATCACCCACGACGACTTCGCCGGCTACTGGCCACAGGCCGCCCAGAACCCCGCCGAGACCGAGGGAGTACGCGGGTACGCCCGGCGGGTCGACGCCATGGAGAAGATCGTCGTCTCCGCCTCAGGAAAGACCGCGACGTGGCAGAACACCCGGCGACTCGCCCGTATCGATCGCGACGAGATCGCCGAGCTCAAGCGCGGCCCCGGCGGGGACATCGTGGTCTACGGCAGTCTCGGAGTGATCCGGTCCCTCACCGACCTCCGACTCGTCGACGAGTTCCATCTCCTGGTGCATCCGCTGTTCCTCCGCCGGGGCAGGGCGCTGTTCGACGGCGACCAACCGCCGGTACGACTGGAACCGCTCTCCGCCGAACCCTTCGTCTCCGGAGTCGTCCTGACGAGGTACCGGCCGGCCGAACACATCCCCACCGCCGCCTGAGCGTGGCACCGCCGCGTCGGCCCGCTCCGGCCCTCAGACCTCCACGGCCGGCTTCCGCGCCAGGATGAACCCCTGCGGGGTCTTGTCCACGCCGTCGATCTCCCGTACCACCGTTGCCCACAGGTCGAAGCCGGCGTCGCGGAGCAACCGGACGATGTCGTCCGGTTGTTGCCGGTACCAGTCGCAGTTGATCGGCTTGCCGAAGGCCTCGTCGTGGTGCACGCAATCGTCGCCGACCTGGAAGGCGAGCATGAGCTGGCCGCCCGGCGCGAGTACCCGGTGGAACTCGGCGAGTACGTCGGCCCGGCGCTCCAACGGAACGTGGATGATCGAGTAGTACGCGAGCAGGCCGCCGAGCGAGGCGTCGGGCAGGTCGAGGGCCAGCATCGAGCCGACCTCGAACCGCAGCGCCGGATACGTACGGCGGGCGTGGTCGATCATCCCGGGCGACAGGTCGATGCCGAACACGTCCAGTCCCAGCTTCTGCAACACGATCGTCACCCGGCCGGGTCCGCAGCCGACGTCGGCGACCGGGCCGTTCCCGCCAGCGCGTACCAGCTCGGCGAACGTGCCCAGCAGTGCCCGGTCGAGGGGTCTGCCGTCCAGGTCCGAGCCGAACAAGTCGACGTATCCGTCGACCATGGCGTCGTAGGCGTCCCGGGTGTCGGCGAGAAACTGTGCGTCGGACATGGCGGTCGAGCGTAGTGGGTCGAGCCCCATAGATTGACGGCGGCGGACCGGCGGATGATGGACGCCGCGTACCGGCTGCGTACCGGCTGTGGCCTGGCGAGATCTGAGGAGCGCGAGCATGGAAGACACTCCGAGCCGGCGCAGCTTCCTCCAGGGCGCCGGACTGGTCGGGGCCGGACTGGTCGGTGGCGGCGGCGCGGCCGGGGCACTTCTTCCGGTCCTGGACCTGACCGGGCGGGCCGGCGACCGTACCGGTGACGGTGCCGATCCGGAGTCGCCCCGATTCACCCTCGCGGTCATCCCGGACACCCAGTATCTCTTCGACGGCGACCGGGGCGATCCGGAACCGCTGGCGGCGACCCTGAACTGGATTCTGGACCACCGGGCGGAGCAGAACATCGTCTTCACCGCCCACCTCGGCGACATCGTCGAGAACGCGGGCGCCGCCGAACTGGCCGAGGCGGGACAGGTCTACGAGGTCCTCGACCGGCACCGGATGCCGTACAGCGTGCTGGCCGGCAATCACGATATCGACGCGTCCGCCACGGACCAGCGTGGACCGAGTCCGTACCTGGAGGTCTTCGGGCCGCACCGGGTGAGCCGGCTGCCAAGCTACGGCGGCGGCACGCCGGACGGCTACAACACGTACCACCGGTTCACCGCCGCCGGACGCGAGTGGCTGCTGCTGGCGCTCGACTGGCGACCGTCGGACGGCACCCTGGACTGGGCCCGGTCGGTGCTCGCCGCGCATCGGAGTACCCCGGCGATCCTGACCACCCACGACCTCGCGGATTCCGACGAGACCGGGGTCGCCTGGCTCTCCGCGCACGGCCGGCGGCTCTGGGACGGGCTGATCGCGGACAGCGACCAGATCTTCCTCACCCTCAACGGGCACTACTGGCCGCCGGGGCGCCTCGTGCGGCGCAACGCCGCCGGCCGGGACGTGCATGTGCACATCACCAACTACCAGGATCGCTACTACGGCGGCGGGGCGATGCTCCGGCTCTACCACTTCGATCTGGCCCGCGACACGATCGACGTCGAGACGATCTCGCCGTGGATCCTCGGCCAGCGACCGGACCGGCGCGACGCCCTGGCCCGACGCGAGGTCGAGCTGACCGACCCGGCCAACCGGTTCTCCCTGCCGATCGACTTCACCGAACGGTTCGCCGGCTTCGCCCCGGTGCCCCGGCGCCCGCCGCGCGGCCCCGATGCCGTACTGGTCGACGGCACCGTCGCCTACTGGCGGTTCGACCAGGGCCGGGCCGAGGGCACCGCCGTACCGGACGGCTTCCGGATCGACGATCTGTCCGGGCGGGGCAACCACCTGACCCGGGTCACCCTCCCCGGCAGCGGCCCGGCCGCGCTGCGGTGGTCGGCCGGGCACCACGACGACCAACCGGCCCACGCGAGCCTCTTCTTCGACGGAAGCAGGCAAACCGACGGCGGCAGGCAGACCGACGGCGGCAGGCAGACCGACGGCGGCAGGCGACCGGCCCGGGGCGCCTACCTGCGTACGGTCGACGGAGCGCCGTTGAACGCGGCGACCTTCGACCAGGGGTACACCGTCGAGGCGTTCGTAAAACTGCCGGCGGACGTACGGGCCACCGACGACCACGCCAACATGAGCATCCTGAGCCGGTTCGGTGCCGGCCGGGACGCCGGAAAGCTCGGCGGCGACCCGGCGGCACCGATCGCGACGCTCAGCATGTCGGACGGGATGGCGGTGCTGTGGGCGGTCTTTCCGCTCGCGCAGGACGCCCTCATCGCCAACTGGGGCCACGAGATGCGCGCCGACGAGTGGTTCCACGTGGCGGTGGTCAACGACGGCCAGCACAGCACTCTGTACGTCGACGGTCTCAGACTGCTCCGGAACCCGTCGGCCCCGGCGACCGGGCTGGCCACCTCCGGCGAGCCGTGGCTCGTCGGCGCCCACCATCACGACCGGATCGTCGAGCAGGGCTTCTACGGCTGGATCGGCGACATCCGGATCGTCGACCGGCCGTTGCCGGCCAGCCGGTTCCTCCGGGCCTGACCCGGTCGTATCCCCGAGTTCATCAGAACGTGTAGCTGGTCAGGTACTCCGGAACGACGATCCTGCTCTTCGGGGCGGCCTTCCGGACGGCCGCGACCATGGCGTCGAGGCGCTGGCGGTCGGCCGGTGCGACCTGCGGCGGATTCCGCAGTGCCGTCTCGAAGTTGTCCCAGTGCACCGGCACCACGATCTCCGGCCGGTCCAGGGCGTCGAGCAGCCGGGGTACGTACTCACCGGTGGCATCGCTGGACGCCATCGCGATCATGGCGACGTCCGGGGCCAGACCGGCGACGTTCCGCTCCACGAAGTCGCTGCCGCCCATGAAGAAGACCGCCGGCCCGTCCTTGACGGTCAACTGGTAGGCCAGGGTGTCGCCTTCGGGCAGGTCGGCGATGGTGCGGGGCTTCGCCGGCGGGCTCAGCCGTACCCCCGGAAAGGCCATCGAGTACGCCGCGTTCCGGCTGTGCAGCGAGCCGACCACCTCGACGCGGTAGTCGCCGAATTCGAGCACCTCCCCGCCCTTGACCGGGCTCAACTGCGCCGACGGCGTCCCGTACGCCAACCCGAGCTGGTACGCCGTCATCGTGCCGATCACCCTGGCACCACTGTTCGCCGCGATCAGGGGTACGTCGTTGAAGTGGTCCCAGTGGGTGTGGGTCACCAGCACCGTCTCCGGCCGCCCGGCGTGCTCGGCGATCGCCCCGGCGTCCACGGTCAGCTCGGTCGCCGAGTTGAACGCCCCCTTGAACAGCCCGGTGTCGAACCGGCTCAGGTACGGGTCGACGAGCACCGTCCGGGCGCCGATGTCGATCCGCCAGCCGGACGTGCCGAACCAGCGGAACGTCGCCACCGCGTCCCGGCCCCGGCTCCCGGTCCCGTTCCGGCTAGCCACCACAGAACCAGACGCGGAGGCCGCTGCCGGCAGCCCCGCCACCGTGGTCAGGGCGGCGGCGCCGACGGCGGCGGTCCGGAGCAGATCCCGGCGGTCGATTCGAGATTCGGGCATGGCTGTGCCCTCCGATCGTTGTGCGAGTTGAGCGGTCGAATGCCGTCGAAACCAAACCACCGACCGAGCGTCCCCGTCCAAGACCATCCGCCGGCCCGGTCGATATCCGTTCGGATATCAGCCCTGCTCACGACGGCCGGACTACCACCGCCCCGGCCGGAAACCCGTCGGCCCACCCCGGCCCAAAACTCGTCGGTCCGCCTCGGCCGGAAACTCGTCGGACAGCCCTGGACGGAAACTCGTCGGGCGGCCCGGTTGGAAACTCGTCGGGCGGCCACCACCACCGGCTCCGCCACCTGACCGCCGGTTCTGTCGGGCCGGCCGGGTTGAATGGAGGCGCAGGCGGCCGACGGGATGGTGGTGAACGTGGTGACGGTGGAGCCGGAGTCCGGGCCGGAGCGGGTACGGATCGAGCCGTGGAGCGAGGACGACCTCGACCTGCTGCGCCGGATCAACTCTCCGGAGATGAAACGACACCTGGGCGGGCCGGAGACCGACGAGCAGGTGCTCGCCCGGCACGAGCGGTACGTCCGGTTCGCCGACACCGGCCAGGGCTGCATGTTCCGGGTGCTCGCCCTGCCGGAGGCCGTACCGGTGGGGAGTATCGGCTACTGGATCCGCCTCTGGCACGACGAGAAGATCTTCGAGATGGGCTGGAGCATTCTGCCGGCGTACCAGGGAAGGGGGCTGGCGACCGAGGCGCTGGCCGCCGTGGTCGACGTGGCCCGGGCCCGGCGGACCTACCGGTACGCCCACGCGTTCCCGTCGGTCGACAATCCCGCCTCGAACGCGGTCTGCCGCAAGGCCGGGTTCGCGCTGCTCGGCGAGACGGAGTTCGAGTTTCCGCCGGGGCGGCCGATGCGTTCCAACGACTGGCGTCTCGACCTCACCGCCCCGGGAACGGACCGGCGACGAACCCGGGAGTGACGGTCGGCGTCCGGCTAGTAGCCGCGCCGGTCGGTGTACCAGACGACGTGGTGGATCGGGACCGTGATGTCGCCGGAATTGACGCTGAGACCCGCGACCATGCCCTCGTCGTTCATGGCCCTCACCTGGGTGTTGTCGTCGGAGCCGAGGACGTCGAGCAGGGTCACCGCGCCACGTCGCCAGACGTACCCGCGCAGGCCGGCCGGGCCGACGAGGTCGCCCGTCACGTCACCGCGTTCGTTGATCGCCACGGCCGTGGACGAGCGTACGCCGGGAAGGTCGCCCAGGCCGGTGCGGACGCCGCGCTGCCAGACGTACGCCCGCGCCGGGCCGGCCGGGGAGTAGCCGGTGAAGGCGACCTGACCCCGGTTGTTGAGGTCGACCGAGCCGGTCGACGGGGGTATCACCGGCTCGCCGATCTCGGTGCGTACGCCGTCGTCCCAGAAGAAGATGGACGGGTCCGCGTCCGGCGGGTAGTCGCTGCCGACGATCTGCCCGAGGTCGTTGAGGTCGTTCAGCGAGACGTCGTGGCCGCCCAGCGCGCCCAGGTCGGTCAGGCCACGGCGGTCGTCCCAGCGGAAAATCCGCGACGGCGGTATACCGAAGGGTGGTGCCGGCTCGTCACTGGCGTAGTTGGCGGCCACCTGACCCCGGTTGTTGATCCGGGCGTTCGCGTGAACGATGTCGACGGGACCGGGCGAGGGCAGCCGGGTCATCACGCCGCGTCGCCAGACGAAGTAGGCGTCCGGGCCGTCCGCGGTGTTGCTGACGCCGACCACCTCGCCGTGCTCGTTGACGTCCAGGGCCCTGCTGTCCGGGCCGCCGAGCGTGCCGAGGTCGGTCGTCACGCCGTCCCGCCAGACGAACGCGTGCAGATCGCCGGAGGGCGTACCACTCTGGCCCACCACCTGGCCGCGATCGTTGATGTCCCGGGTGTTGACCGAAAGACCGTCGAGACCCCTGATCGGGGTCCGTACGCCACGTTGCCACACGGCCGAGACGCTCATGACCTGCCCGAGGTTGTTCACCTTGCGCGGCGCGTCGAGTGAAATCCGCACCGCCGGGATCGGCCGAGGCGCCAGGGCGGCGCGTTCGCCCGCGTTCGCCGGTTGCCCGGTCGCCCCCAGCAGCCCGACCCCGGCCAGCATCGTCGCGGCGATGGCGTATCCAGGAGCTCTGCGTGATCGTCCAAACATCGGTGGTCACTTCCCGTCACGTCGACACGACCGGAGTTCACAGTCACGGGGGACGGGCCCATGGTCCGCCGGCCCCGGCAGTGGCACAAGGCGTCGACCGTGCCAGGGGCGGCAGGGGTGGGTACGCGATTTGTCGCTTCACCCCGCGCCGTCGGCGGTGCCCGGCCCCGTCGAAACCGGCGGGCCTGCGACGTTCGTGACTACTCCCCGCACATGCTCGACCCGATCCGGCCCGGTGTCGGACATCGGATAACGATGGCCACCTGGAGGGCTGCTACGCGGTACGTCCGGCAGAGTTGGGTTCCGGGACCGGAAAGCAGCCGGCGAACGGGTCGGGGTAGTGCCGCCAGCCGGCCTCGCCGTCCGCGAGTTCGGCGTCGCTGAGCAGGCAGCCGGCGAGGACCCGGTGCAGTTCCACCGGGTCGAGGTCGAAACCGATGAAGACCAGGTAGTTCTCCCGGTCGCCGTAGTACGGGTCCCAGTTCAGCGCGGCGGCGAGCCGGCGTTGGGCACTCGCCTCGGCCCACCCCTCGTCCGGTACGTCGACCAGCCAGCGGCCGAGCGAGCCCAGGGTCAGTCCACCACCGGCGAACTCCCAGGCCACTGCGGTGTCGGGCTGACTGGCCAGCCAGAGTACGCCGCGCGAGCGGAGCACCGGCGCGTTCACCGCCGCCAACAGCTCGTGCAACCGTCCAGGGTGGAACGGTCGGCGGGCCCGGAAGACGGCGGAGACGATTTCGCAGTCCGGCACCGGTTCGTGCACTCCGAGCAGGTAACCCTCGATCCCCCGAGCCAGTACGCCGGGAGTCTCCGGCCGGTGTCGGTCGGTGTGGCGCAGCTGTCGGGCGAGTGCGCCCGCGTCGACGTACGGCTCGTCGACCGGGAGCTGGGTGGCCCACGGGGCGAGCCGGTGCAGCAGCACCGACAGTTGGGCGCTGTCGTAGCCGTCGTACCGCCCCTCGCCCCACAGCACGAGGGTGTCGGCGTACTCGATCTGCCGGACGAGTACGTCGGCCAGGGCCCGGTGGTCGTCGTCGGCGGCCTGGATGCCGAGCCCGGCCAGGTCGTCGGTGCTGGCGAGCCCGTCGAGCAGGTGTTCGGCGTCGACCACCGTGACGTACGAGTCGACGTGTACCCGATCGGTGATCGGGGCGCCGTCGACCAGGGTGTGCCCGCAGACCTCGGCGACCGCCTCCGGTTCGACCGTCTCGGGCAGCATCAGCACCAGGTCCTGCCCGGGGTGGGTCCGGGTCAGCCGGGCCAGGGTGGGCAGTACGTCCTCGCGCAGGGTGCACGAGAGGCAGCCGTGGACGAGTCCGACCATCTCGTCCTCGACGATCCCGGTGCCGGTACGCACGACCCGGCGGACCACCCCGGCCCGGAGGTCGACCAGTTCGTGCCGGACCAGCAGCAGCGACGGGTCGTCGGCGAGTAGCGCCCGGGCGAGCGCGAAGGTGGCGGACGGCCAGAACCCGGAGAGCACGGTGAGCCGGGCGCGGCCGTCGGTGCGTACGCCGGCGGTGGTGGTGTGGTCCGGGGCCAGGGGCGACGACATCGGGGCATCCTCTCGGCACTTGTTGAAAACGGTTGTCATTGTGGCATGCCCGCATGACGCTGGATGCTGGCGGGAGGGGGCATCGAGAATGAAAACCGTTCCCGTTATAGTTCCCGGCCGGAGCAGCAACAGCCGGCCGGAGCAGCAACTCCCGGCCGGCAGCAGGAACGGCCGGATCGAAGGAAGGAACGACACGTGTCCAGACGATGTGACGTCACCGGAGCGCAGCCGAGCTTCGGCAACACCGTCTCCCACTCCCATCGGCGCACCCGCCGCCGCTGGAACCCCAACCTGCAACGCCACCGCTACTGGCTGCCCGCCGAGCGGCGCTGGATCAGCCTGACCCTCACCGCCAGGGCGATCCGGACCGTCGACCGCGACGGAATCGAGCGGATCGTGGCCGGGCTGCGGGCCCGAGGGGTACGCCGCTGATGGCCCGGCACACCGACCTCCGGCCGATCGTCAAGCTGCGCAGCACCGGCGGCACCGGCTACACGTACGTCACCCGGAAGAACCGCCGCACCAACCCGGACCGTCTCGTCCTGCGCAAGTACGACCCGGTACTGCGCCGGCACGTCGACTTCCGGGAGGAACGCTGATGGCCCGGCGCAGCCTGGTGGAGCGCCAGGCCCGCCGGGCGGACCTGGTCCGCCGGTACGCCGGGCCCCGGGGCGCGCTCAAGCGGGCCATCGCCGACCCGGACACCGATCCGGCGGTACGCGCCGAAGCGGTACGCCGGCTCAGCATCCTGCCCCGGGACTCCAGCCCGGTACGACTGCGCTCCCGCGACCAGCTCGACGGACGACCCCGAGGCGTGTTCAGCCGGTTCGGGCTGTCCCGGCTGCGGTTCCGGGAACTGGCGCTGCGCGGCGAGTTGCCCGGCGTACGCAAGGCGTCCTGGTGACGGTCCGATCGGCCAACACGCGCGGCACACCAGCGGGTACGCGGCCACCGGGGAGGCATCGGCGGTCGTCGGGCCGGATCGGTCGTCGAGTTACGACAACCCGGCCGGCGGCCCGGATCCACTGGTCAGCACGGCCGCATTTCCGGCGCCCTGGATGCTCGGCCCACGGCACGGCCCGGATTCGACGCGGTGGCCGGGCCGGCGTTGACGGCGTCCGAACTCCGGAATAGCGCCCTGCGCCAACCGTTTTCGCTCGGCATCGGCGCCGAGTGGGGGGCCGGGACCGACCCACGGCCGTCAATGGCGGACGCGTCCTAGCATCAGCGACATGACACATCCGCCGCTCCCGCCGCGACGCCCGCCGCGGCGGAAGTCCGGCGAGCCACTGCCCGTCCTGCTCGACATTCTCGTGACGCTGTTGGCAGTGGGCTGTGTGGTGGGTGCGGCCGGTGGTTACTGGTTGCACCGGAGTTTCGAGGAGGCACTCGGTTCGGTCGAGCGCACCGCCGATGAATACGTGTCCAGCCTGCGGGCCGGGAACTGGGCCGACGCGTACCGGCAGACCTGTGCCGCCACCCAGCGGTCGATGACCGAGCAGGAGTTCGTCGCCGCCCAGCAGTCAGGACCGAAGGCGACCGGCTACGAGGTGGTACGGACGTCCGTCGACGACCACAACGGACGGCGGGCGACCCTGATCCTCCGGGTCACCTACGTCGGTGGCGAGGTGCGGACGCAGGAGATTCCGCTGGTCGACGAGGGCTCGTGGTACCCCTGCCCCTGAGGGTGGCGCGGTGCGGCGGTGCACGCCGGCCCGCCCCGCTCACCGGTGACCTCGGCGAACGGGGGCGAGCGACGCCGTGCGCAGTGGTGGGACCTCGGATCCGGCGGTGGTCAGCCGACCGACGCGGGAGCCATCTCCGCGACGGTCAGCTCGACCGGAGCCGGCGTCTTCGCCTCGACGGCGGCGCGCTTGCGGGCCCGGTGCGCCGCGACGTGCGAGCGGGTGGCGCAGCGCTCCGAGCAGAACCGGCGGCAGCAGTTCGACGAGGTGTCCAGGTAGACGTTGCCGCACCGGTCGTCGGCGCAGAGGCCGAACCGCGCGCTGCCGTACTCGCAGAGCCAGACCGACAGGCCCCAGACCGCACCGGCCAGGTATTCGGCACTGACCGAGGCGCCGCGGCTGGTCACGTGCATGTGCCAGTCCTTGGCGTCGTGACCGGAGATGCGCGGCTGAACGGGGTAGTTCTCCAAAAGTGAATTCAGCTCGGTCACCGCGTCGGCGTCCCGACCGGCGGATCCGAATTCGAAGACGTCTCTGAGTCGTTTCTGGGCTCGGCGGAAGGCGGCGACATCGCGTTCGGCCACCTCATCGCGCATCCAGCCGTGCTCCTCGGGAAAAACGGCCCGGAGGTCGTCGAGGTCGTCGAGTCGCGCGTTGACGAGATCAACCCCGGTCCGGGCGTACGCGTCGAAGTTCACCCGACAACCGTAGACGACTCACGGCTCCCGTGGCGCGTCCACGTAGTGGGGAAGGAACCGCGCGTAGCCATCGGTGATCAAGCTCTTGCTCTCCCGGATGCCGGCGCCCGCCGACTCCCCGTCGACCACCCAACTGCCCAACACCACGTGATTATCCGAAAACGACGGTAGTGCGCGGAATTCCTGGTAGCACCATCCCTCGTCACCATAGATGCCTGGATTGTTGATCTCTCCGGCGCCGGTGACGATCCGGACCGATCCGCCCTCCCGGCCCAACAGGGGCTTGACCACGTATTCGGCCATTCCCCGGGGCGAGTCCAGGTACGCCGGCAGCAGGAACGGGTGATCGGGATACAGCTCCCAGAGCACCGCCAGCAGCGCCTTGTTGGAGAGCAGCAGCTTCCAGGCCGGCTCGATCCAGGTCGTCGGAGTGCCCGGATCCAGCGCCGGTCGGCCGTACGGCTCGGCGAGCATCCACTCCCACGGGTAGAGCTTGAAACAGGTGAGGATCGGCGTACGGGCCCCGTCCGGGCCGGCCGGAGCGGTGAACCGGCGGCCGTCCCAGCCGATCTCCAGCATCGGCAGCATCTCGGTCCTCAGCCCGGCCTGGTACGCGGTCTCGGCGAGGTAGCCGGCGGTCATCTGGTCCTCGCCGGTCTCCTCCTCGTCCGACCAGGCCACGTGCACCAGTGGGTCGTGCAGGCCGGCGCCGATCTTCCGCCAGGCCTCGACCAGCCGCTCGTGCACGCTGTTCCACTGGTCGAGGGTGGGTCGGGTGTCCTCCAGCCAGTACCACTGGATCACCGACGCCTCGACCAGCGCGGTCGGAGTGTCCGCGTTGTACTCCAGCATCTTCGGGGGCCAGGAGCCGTCGTACCAGAGATCGAACCGGCCGTAGAGGGTGGGCGGTTGCTCCCGCAGCGACCGGCTGACCGCCTCGGCCGCCCAGGCCGGGATGCCGAACTCGGCGAACCGGTTCTTCGCCACCACGTGCTCGGCCGCCGCCACCGACATCCGGTGCAGTTCCTCGGTCGCCTCCTCCAGCCGGAGGACCTCGTCGAGTTCCATCCGGTAACAGGCGCTCTCGTCCCAGTACGACATGAACCGGCCGTCCGGCAGTTCGGTGTCGGCGTAGACCAGACCCTGACTCCGGACCGTCGCGGACCAGTCCGGGCGGGGCGTACTGCTCTCCCGCCGCACCGTCAACCGCCGCAGGAGGCGAGGTGGGTGCCGAAGCCGCTCTGGGTGGGCACCGCCGCGACCGGCTCGGCGCCTCCACCGCCGACCCTGGCCTCGGCCACGCGCGGCGGTGCCGGGGTGGCGGTGGCCAGGGAGCGGTTCTTCGGGTTGTTCGACCGCGAGTCGCAGTCGTCATCGTCGCCCACCTGGTTACACCCGGTGAGGGTCAGGGCGAGCGCGGTGAGCGCGCCCAGGTGCACGCTCGCGGACCGGAGACGCCGTGGCGAAAGTTTTTCCACGAGATCGTTGTAACCGATGCGCGCCACCGACGGATACCCCGGGCGGTTGGTTGGCGGCTTGGCATCCGGTCCCCGCGTACCCGGAATCGGCTGGCGTTACGCTCGGCTCATGCTCCGATCGGTCATCCTCGCCGCGTCCCGGTCAACCCGGTTCGAGCGGCTCGTCGAGACGGCCCCGTTCACCCGGGACGTCGTACGCCGGTTCGTCGCCGGCATCTCCACCGACGACGCACTGCGCGCCACCCGTGCGCTGGTCGCCGATGGTCTCGCGGTCTCCATCGACCACCTCGGTGAGGACACCGTCAGCGGGGACCAGGCCATCGCCGTCCGGGACGAGTACGTGCGCCTGCTCTCCGGGCTCGCCGACGCCGGGTTGACCCCGCCGGCCGAGGTCAGCGTCAAACTGTCCGCACTGGGGCAGAAGTTCGACGAGCGGCTGGCCCGGGAGAACGTCCAGGCGATCTGCGCCGCCGCGACGGCGGCCGGCACCACGGTCACCCTCGACATGGAGGACCACACCACCACCGACTCGACCCTCGACATCCTGGCCGAGCTGCGCAAGGACTTCCCTGGTACGGGGGCGGTGCTCCAGGCGTACCTGCGGCGGACCGAATCCGACTGTCGGGAGTTGGCCACCCAGGGATCCCGGGTACGGCTCTGCAAGGGGGCGTACAAGGAGCCGGAGTCGGTGGCGTACCAGTCAGCGCGCGAGGTGGACAAATCGTACGTCCGCTGCCTCAACATCCTGCTCTCCGGCCCCGGGTACCCGATGATCGCCACCCACGATCCCCGACTGATCGCCATCGCCGAGGACCGGTCCCGGTGGTTCGACCGGGCGCCGTCCGAGTTCGAGTTCCAGCTCCTCTACGGCGTACGCCCCGACGAGCAGGCCCGGCTCGCCGAGGCCGGGCACACCGTACGGGTCTACCTGCCGTACGGCACCGACTGGTACGGCTATCTGATGCGGCGGCTCGCCGAGCGCCCGGCGAACCTGGCGTTCTTCGCCCGCGCCGTCGCCACCCGGCGGTAGTCGCCGCCCGCACCGCCGTCCCGCTCTCCACCGGTACGCCCGACAGGCGCATCCGGCACCCCGGAGGTCTGGTCCGAAGGACCGTCTCCTCGGGGAACCGGATGCGCCCGCTCCGTCGTCGACGGTGGTGCTCCTACCAGTTCACCGTCCGCCGACTACCCGTTCCTCGTGTCGACGAGGATCAGGCGAAGCAGTTGTCGATCTCCGAGCGGCCCGCACAGTTGTCGGGCCGGTTCTTGAAGATGACCGAATCGTCGTCCACCTTGACCTTGGCGTGGTCGGCGAAGACCCCGCCGCCCTTCTTGGTGGCGTCGTTCTCGGTGATCTTGACCCAGGACAGTTTCAGCGAACCGCCCTTGATCGCGATGCCGCCACCGACCGAGCGGGGACCGACCGCGCTGTTGTGGCTGATCTCGGTCTTCCGCACGATCACCTCGGACTTCTCGCCGAAGATCCCGCCGCCGTCACCACGGGTGGTGTTGCGGGTGATCTTGCTGTCGTCCACCACGAGCAGACCCTTGATGGTGGCGATGCCACCGCCGTTCGCGGTCCCGAGGTTCTGGCTGACGTTGACGTGCCGCACCGTCAGGGTGGCGTCCTTGTTGAACAGGCCGCCGCCCACCTTGGCGGTGTTGCCGTTGACCTCGCCGTCCTCGACCTTCGTCCGGGCCGAGACGCTGGCGATGCCGCCGCCCTCGGCCGCGTTGTTGTGCTCGAAGGCGCTCTTGTAGATGTCGGCCGCACCCTGGTAGTTGGCGAGTCCGCCGCCTGCCCGGTAGGCACTGTTGTCGAAGAACTCCGACTTCTCCACGGTGAGGACGCCACCGTTGAGAATGCCGCCACCGCTGCCGGAGGAGCTGTTGTCGACGAACTTGCTCTCCACGACCGCCAGGTGGCCGTCGTTGAAGATCGCCCCGCCGCCACCCTCCTTGGAGAGGGCGGTGCTGTGCGCGACCGTGATGCGCTTGACGACAGCGCTGGCGCCGTGGTCGACGGAGATCGCTCCGCCGTCCGAGGCCCGACCGTTCTTGAGGAACACGTCGCTCAGCTCCAGCTCGCCACCGTCGCGGACGGTGAAGAAGCGGAAGTCCTTGGCGTACGAGTCCCGCTTGATGGTCGCGCCCTCGCCCTTGATCTTGATCGGCGTCTTGATGACCGGCAGGCCCGAGTTGTCGCCGTACTTGTGGCCCTTGCCGCCGTTCTTGTCATCCTTGCCGTTCTTGTCATCCTTGCTGTCGTCCTTGAAACCCTTGCCGTTGTACTTGTCACCACTGTCGTCGTACGCGGTGAGCACGTACGTGCACTTCGGCGCGAGCGTGAGGCTGGCCCCACCCTCGGCGTTGGCGTGCACCAGCGCCGCGATGAGCTCGTCCGGGTCGCACGGTACGGACGTTTCCTTCTTGTCCTTCTCGTCCTTCTCGTCCTTCTCGTCCTTCCCGCACTCCCAGCCCGAGCCCTGGCTGCCGCCGCTCTCCGAGCCGCCCTGCCAGCCGGAGCCGCTCTCGCTCCCGCTCTCGGACCCGCCGTGCCAGCGCGAGCTGTCCGAACCGGGGGTCTCCCCGGACGCACCGTTCTCGCCGCCACCCTGCGAGCCACCCTGCCAGCCGGAGCCGCTCTGCGAACCGCTCTGCGAACCGCCCTGCGAGCCGCCCTGCCAGTTGGATCCGCCCTCGGACCCGCCCTGCGAGCCACCCTGCGAACCGCCCTGCCAGTTGGACCCGCCCTGCGAGCCACCCTGCCAGCCGGAGCCGTGCGAGTCCTTGGACTCCTCAGCCTTCTCCTTCGAGTCCTTGGACTCCTCGGGCTTGGGCTTCGGGTCCTTGGTCTCGGTCGGTCCGGCCTTCGGGTCCTTGGTCTCGGCCGGTCCGGCCTTCGGGTCCTTGGATGCCGTCGGTCCGGCCTTCGGGTCCTTGGTCTCGGTCGGTCCGGCCTTCGGGTCCTTGGATGCCGTCGGTCCGGCCTTCGGGTCCTTGGTCTCGGCCGGTCCGGCCTTCGGGTCCTTGGATGCCGTCGGTCCGGCCTTCGGGTCCTTGGTCTCGGCCGGCTTGGCCTTCGGGTCCTTGGACTCCTCGGGCTTGGCCTTCGGGTCCTTCGACTCTTCCGGCTTGCCGTGCTCACCCTGGCCCTGCCACGACCCGTTCCAGCCTCCGCTGTTTCCGGTGTCGCAGCCCTTGTCCTTCTCCCCACCCTGCCAGCCGCTGCCGCCAGAGTTCTGACCCTCTTCGGGCTTGCCCTTCGAGTCCTTGGGGTCTTCGTCGTGCTTGCCGGGATCCTTGCCGTTCTCGCCTTTGTCGTTGTCAGCGGCGACGACGGACAGCTGTCCCAGGTTCAGATCGGTCAGGCCCTTGTCTCCGGCCAGCGTTGCCACGCCGGTCAGGCCAGCAGCCCCGACCACCAGGCTGCCCGCGACGACGATGCCTCCGGCTAAGAACCACCGGGACCGCCGCCTTGTGGGCCGCGTTGTGGGCTGACCGGGATCCACGTGGCTCCCTTGGAATTCGGACATCAAGCTCCCTGCCTTTCGAATACAAGACACGGCCGCACCAAGTGGGGCGCGGAGGGCTACAAATGGGTTGTAGCCACTGAACGTCACCGTACGGCCCCGTTCCGGGCATCGCGGGCTTATATGAGGAAAACCCACGATCAAGTGGAATTAGGCCGCTGCACGCTTGAAAAGTGCGAACCAGATAGATGGCGGCCAGATCCCATCAATTCATTCCGGGCAAGGAAAAGCAGACAGGGCGTCCGAAGGACTTATTACGCCATACCTCAAAGACACCCCGTGAAGGACGAATCCGTACATCCGACGCGTAGAGGCACTGCTGGCACGAAAGGCGTCCTATCCCGGTCAGGGATCCTCCGGATGGCGGCCCGTCCGGGCGACCGGCGAGACTGGCCCGGTGACGCCCGTTATCGACGACTACGTCGCCGCCGTGGGTTCGGGGCTGCGGGGCGCCGCCCGACTCCGCGCGGACATGCTGACCGAGATCCGCGACGCGCTGGTCGACGCTGCCGAGAGCCACCAACGGGACGGGGCCGGTACGCCCGAGGCGGAGCGGCTCGCCGTACAGGAGTTCGGGTCGGCGCGGCGGATCGCGGCGGGACTGCAGAACGTACTGGCCGTGGACCAGGCCCGGCGTACGGCGGGACTGCTGCTCGCCGTACTCGGCACCCAGTACCTGACGACCGAACTGATGGGCCGGACAGGTGGCTGGGAGCAACTGTGGGGCGCCAACGAGCCGGGTGGGGCGTACCTGTGGCTGGCGCGGGCGACGGATGTCTTCTCCGGGCTCGCCCTCACCAGCGCCGTCGTCGCGGTCGTCCTGCTGCGCTGGGGGCTGCGCCACGTGGGGATCCACCTGGTCGTGGCGCGGCTGACCGCCGTACTCGCCTCGGTGGTGATCGGGACGACGCTGCTCTGCGGCAGCCTGCTGACCGTGCTGCCGCCCGAGGCCGGCGGTGTCGGGCTGCTCGTGGGCGGGCTGGTCTGGCTGACGTTGTCTGCCCTGGTGCTCGCCTCCGCCTGGCACTGCTGGCGGGCGGCGGCACCGCACCAGGAGTTCCGGCCGCCGGGCCAACTCGTCGGGTCGTAACGGGCGGACAATTGGTCTCGGGCGTCCACACAGGAGGGTCGCGACCTCGCCGACGGTCGACACCCCTGGTCATGACCGGCGTGACCGGTGACGGCGCCGTGTCGATCCGGTCTCGGTTGATCCAGATCACAAGGAGATGGGTCGCGTGACTGGACGGATGGTCGTACTCTCCGGGCCGTGAGTGACGGGGACTACGGGCATCAGCCGCCGGCCGGATACCAGCCACCCGGCGGTTATCCGTCGCCGGCCGGATCCGAGCCGGCCGGTAGTTACCGAGCCTCCGGCGATGACCAGTCTCCGGACAGCTACCCGGCACCGGACAGCTACCAGCGGCCGGTCAGCGGCCCGCCGCCGCGCGAGTACCAGCCGTCCGCCGACGACCAGCCGGCCGGCGGCTACCAGCGGCCCGCCGGCTACCCGGCTCCGGGGGATCACCAGTCCCCAGGCGGCTACCCGGCTCCGGGCGGTTACCAGTCTCCGGGCGGTTACCAGTCCTCGGGAAGCTACCCAGCCCCGGGCGGCTACCAGTCCCCGGGCGGGTATCAGTCGCCCGCCGGTTACCCGGCGCCGGGCAGGTACCTCCCGCCCGGCAGCTATCCGCCGCCACCCGGTTATCCGCCGCCGCCCGGCTATCCGGCTCCGGGTGGCTATCCGCCGCCCGGCGGCTACCCGGGGCCGGGCGGTTATCCCGGTGCCGGTGGCCCGGTGCCGCCCGCCCGGCGCTCGTGGCGACCGTGGGTGGTGGTCGGGACGGTGCTCATGCTCCTGCTCTGCGCGACGCCGCTGGTTGCCGGGGCGGTCGTGCTCGCCCGGACCGACTCGGCGAAACCGGGCGCCGGGGCCGGCACGGCGGCGGCCAGCCCGGAGCCCGGTGACGCGCCCACCGTCACCCGGGACTGGCTCGGGGACCGGGTGATGGGCCTGCTCGACAAGCAGGCGGCCGCGTTGCTCGGCGGCGACGAGAACGGATACCTCGCGCTCGCCCAGGCGGGCACGCCGCTGTCACGGCAGCTCCGGCGGGAGTTCCGGACCCTGCGGACGATGAAGGTCACCAAGTGGCAGCCGGAGCTGCACGGCAAGCTGGTCCGGCTGGACGAGCCCGGCACCTGGCGGGCGGACCTCGTCGTCCAGCACTGCTTCGTGACCCCGGACTGCGAGCTCAACGAGATCACGATCGTCACCCGGTGGCGGGACGCGGCCGGCCAGCCGCAGTTGACCGCGATCGACCCGCCGAGCGGCCCGGACCGGCCACGTCCGTGGGAGACCGACGAACTGGTCGCGTCGATCGGCGACCGGACGCTGGTCGCCACGCCCCGGGCCTTCCGGGACCGGCTGCCCGAACTGCTGCGCGAGGCCGAGAAGGCGGCCAAGGTCGCCGACCGGTACGCGGTGGACGGCTCGCCGCCGGACCGGTACCTGATCTTCTACGCCGGCCCGAACGAGTGGAAGCTCTGGTACGGCGGCGACCGTCCGGAGTGGACCGCCGGCTACGCGGTGCCGGTCGGCGACGAGCAGTACGACCTGGTGCTCAACTCGAAGGGACTGGCCCCCGGCCAGTACGGCGATCTGATGCGGCACGAGTTGACCCACGCGTCCTCGCTCTCCGGCGCCGGCCGGATCGACGGCGACGCGTGGTGGCTGGTCGAGGGGGTGGCGGAGAACGCCGCGGCCGGTGGTCAGCCGGCGAACCGCTACCAGGGGTTGCGCGATGTCGAGCGGCTGGTCGACGCCGGTTGGGACGGCAAGCTCGAGGACGTGGCGCCGGACGACGAGTCGGAGGACTGGCAGGTCGGCGGCAGCTACGGGGTCGGCTACCTGGCGGTCCGGCACCTCGTCGACCGGTTCGGCGACGAGAAGGTGCTCAAGTTCTTCGAACTCGTGGTGCACGACGGCAGGTCGGAGACGGATGCCTCGCAGGAGGCGTTCGGCGTGGCCTGGACGACACTGCACGACGACTGCGTGGAGTACGTCCGCAAGACCGCCTCCTGACCGTGGCCGTCCCGCCGCCCGGGTCGGCCGTGGCTGTCCCGCCGCCCGGCTCGGCGGCGGGCGCCCGGTGCCGCGTCGGGACGGTGGCAGCCGTGGCGACGCCGTTCGAAGGGGCGACGGCGCAGCTCGCGGGGGTGGTACGGGCCTGCGCGTCGGGTCGTCCGGGCGCCCCGCACCTCGTACCATGGCGTCGTGCGCCGTGCCTCTCCGCCGCGCCTGTCCGCAGTAACGCGGCCCCGTCGACCAGTCACCTCCGCCACCCTGATCGCCGTCAGCGTCCTGTTCGGCCTCTCCGCCGCCTCGTGTGAGGAGGACGGCGACGTCGGGCTGGCCAGCGCCGAACGGACCAGCGTCGCCGAACTGGTCGACGCGTCGGCCAGCGTGACGGCGCGGGCCGCCGCCACGCTCAGCGCCCCCGCCGACGGCACGCTGACCGAGCTGCGGGTGAGCCCGGGTGATCGGGTGAAGTCGGGCCAGGTCCTCGCCGTCATCACCTCGCCCTCGGCCCGGAACCGGCTGGCCAAGGCCCGGCAGGCGCGCGATGCGGCCCGACGTGCGGGGCGGGGGATCGGCGGTGCCGGTGACCTGTCCCGGCTGCGCCGGGGCACCGACCGGGCGGCGGCACAGGCGTTCGACGCCGCCCGCAAGGCCGCCGACAATCTCACCGATCCGCGCCACCGGGCCGTACTGCTCGCCCAGGTCCGGGCCGCGCAGCGGCAGTACGAGGCGGCGTCCGAGGTCGCCGGGGATGCGGTCCGCGCCGTCCAGCGTGGCGTCGCCGGGCTGAACTCCGCCGTACGCGCGCTCTCCGAGGCGCAGCGGTTGCAGGCCGAGCAGGCGTACGACCTGGCGAAGGCGACGGTGGACGCACTCGTGCTGCGGGCGCCGATCGGCGGCGTGGTGCAGTTCGGCGGGCCCGCCCCGGCCGGCGGCTCCGGCTCAGCCGATGCGCTGGCCGGTCTGCTCGGGGCGACCGGTGGGCTCGGTGCACCGACCGGGATCGACCCGGCCGGGCTGCTCGGCGGCGGCACCCCGACCGCGCCCGTGGCCGGGGTGGACGGCGCCGTACCGGTCGGCGGGCGGGTGAGCGCGGGAACGGCCGTACTCACCGTGGTCGACCTGACCGACCTGGGGCTGGTGGCCGACGTCGACGAGACCGACGTGCTGCTGGTGACCGAGGGGGTGCCGGGGACGGTCGAACTCGACGCCGCTCCCGGCGCCACCTATCCGGCCGGGGTCCGTTCGGTCGACGTACTGCCGACCGCGTCCAGCAGGGGTGGCGTCTCGTACCGGGTACGGCTCTCGCTCGGCCCGGGGCGGTTCGCCGACGGGCGGGCCGCGCCCGCGCCACGACCCGGAATGAGCGCGGTGGTCCGGCTGCGGGTCCGGGAGGCCACGGACGCGGTGACGGTACCGGCGGCGGCGGTGCACTTCGCCGAGGGGCGGGACGCGGTGTGGCTGGTCCGGGACGGGATCGCCGAACGGGTGCCGGTCACGGTCGGCGTACAGGGGCAGGACCTGGTGCAGATCGTCAGCGGCGTACAGCCGGGCCAGCAGGTGGTGGTGACCGGAGCCGACCAGGTGCGTACCGGAGAGCGGGTGCGGTGAGCCGTCGCGAGGCGGAACCGGCGTCCGACCGGACCCGGGGCGGCCGGCCGGGGGTCGCCGTCGAGGCGGTCGAGCTGGGCCGGACGTACGACCTGGGCGGGACGTCGGTGGCCGCGCTGCGCGGGGTGTCGCTGACCATCGCGGCCGGCGACTACGTGGCGATAGTCGGGCCGTCCGGATCGGGCAAGTCGACGCTGATGCACCTGCTTGGCGGGCTGGACCAGCCGACCAGCGGCCGGCTCACGATCGGTGGCCGGGACGTGGCCACGCTGGACGCCGGGGAGCTGGCGACCCTGCGCAACGAGACGATCGGCTTCGTGTTCCAGTCGTTCCACCTGCTGCCCCGGACCTCCGCGGTCGACAACGTGGCGCTGCCGCTGGTCTACCGGGGAATCAGTGGCCGCCGGCGCCGGAACCTGGCAGCGGCGATGCTGGGCCGGGTCGGGCTCGGCCACCGGCTCGACCACCGGCCGAACCAGCTCTCCGGCGGCGAGCAGCAGCGGGTGGCGATCGCCCGCGCCCTGGTCACCGATCCGGTGGTGCTGCTCGCCGACGAGCCGACCGGCAACCTCGACAGCGGAACGGGCGAGTCGGTGCTGAGCCTGCTCGAAGACCTGAATGCCAGCTCAGGGGTGGCGCTCGTGCTGGTCACCCACGACCGGGAGGTCGCCGCGCGGGCGCGCCGGCAGATCGTTCTGCGGGACGGCGTCGTCGTCGTACCACCAGCCGACGATCCGGGTACGGCGACGGTCGTGCCAGCGGCACGTCGGGGGCCTGAGATAGTAGATCCCGCTCCCAGCGCGGAGCCCCGACGAGCGTCCGGAAGCGACTCGGGGCACCCGTTCGGTGGCTCCGGTGGCGCCACCGGAGCCACCGAACGCCGCGGGGAGAGCCCGGCCGCCGACGAGAGCTCGACCGAGGGCCCGGCCGCCGGGCAGCGGTGCGACCGGTCGACCGGCGCCGGCCCGGGAAGTGGGTCGTGAGGATCGCCGAGGCCTGGCGGGTCGCCCTGGACGCGCTCTCGGCCAACCGGCTGCGCAGCATGCTCACCATGCTCGGCGTGGTCATCGGGGTGGCCGCGGTGGTGGTACTGGTCGCCATCGGCACCGGCGCCAAGCGCGAGGTGGAGCAGCAGGTCGAGGGGCTCGGGTCGAACCTGCTCATCGTGGTGCCCGGCCGGATCGACTTCGGCGCGGCACCGGCGGTGTCCCGGCTCTCGCTGGCCGACGTCGAGGCGGTGAACCGGGTGGTCGGCGATCCGCAGCGGGTCGCGGTCACCGTCACCTCCGGCGAGACGGTACGCGCCGGCACCCGCTCCGCGTTCACCACCGTGCAGGGCGTGCTGGAGACCACGCCCCAGGTGTTCGTCCGGGAGCTGGACCGGGGCGCCTACCTGACCGGGTCCGACGTGGACACGTCCCGCCGGGTGGCGGTGCTCGGCGCGACGGTGGCGACCGCGCTCTTCGGCGACCGGGAGCCGGTCGGCCAGCAGGTGGCGATCGCGGGCGTACGGTTCCGGGTGGTCGGGGTCTTCGCTCCGCTCGGCCAGAGCCTGGGGGTGGACCGGGACGCCGAGGTGCACATCCCGGTGACCGCCGCGCACCGGCTGTACGGCACCCAGCGGATCGACGGGATCGCGGTCAAGGCCCCGGACCGGGAGAAGATCTCCGAACTCGGCGACCGGATCGTCGCTGAGTTGTCCCGCCGGCATCCCGACACCGAGTTCAGCGCGGTGACCCAGGAGCAGATTCTCGGCGTACTCGGGGACATTCTCGGGGTGCTGACCGGCGTACTGGCCGCGATCGCCGGGATCTCGCTGCTGGTCGGCGGCGTCGGCGTCTCCAACATCATGCTGGTCTCGGTACGGGAGCGGACCCGGGAGATCGGCCTGCGCAAGGCGGTCGGAGCCCGGCCCCGGGACATCGGGATCCAGTTCCTGCTGGAGGCGGTGTTGCTGACCGCCCTGGGCGGGGTGCTCGGGATGGCGCTGGGCGTCGGCGCCGCGTTGCTGGTGTCGGCCCTTTCCCCGGTGCCGGCCGCCGTCACCTGGTGGTCGTTGGCGCTCGCGTTCGGGGTCTCGGCGGCGGTCGGGATCGTCTTCGGGGTGGTCCCGGCGCAGCGGGCCGGGCGGTTGGACCCGGTAATCGCCCTCCGTGCCGAATGACCTCGAATGTGCCGTGGTCACCCGTTCCCACCCGGCGCGCAGATGTCCAGGGATGATCAATTGCCCGAAGGGATCGCGCCGGTCACAGCCGTCCCGTTACCGTACTGGTAACACGCGCGTAGCCCGCCGCGGCGCGGAAGCATCCCACCGGGCGGCACGCGCCGGGGATTGGAATGGGTTGGTGAGCCATGGCAGGATCACCACAGTCCGACGGCCGAATGCCGGAGGTCAGGTTCCTGACCGTCGCCGAGGTGGCGACGCTCATGCGGGTGTCGAAGATGACGGTCTACCGGCTCGTGCACTCCGGCGAGCTGACGGCGGTCCGGGTGGGTCGGTCGTTCCGGGTGCCCGAGCACGCCGTGCACGAGTACCTGCGCGGTGCCTTTCAGGAGACCGCCTGACGGCTGAGCAGGTGTCGGGTCGTCGACCGGGGGCTGGCGACCCGGCCCGTGCGACGCTCTGGACGCCGCCGGAACGCGGTGCCGGGCCGGTCTCCCGGACGTCCCGGGAGGCTTGTCCAGGGGGCGCGTTCGTCCGGCTGATGGCCGAGGGCTAGTCTGGATCGCGGCCGTGGCCACGTGCCGGTGTGTGTGACTGCCCACCGTGCCGGTCCGGTCCGTTGTCCAGCTCGGTTATCGGCGACACCCGCGGGTGTCGCCGATCCGTCCAGCACGTCGCACCAGAAGGGCTGTCGTATGGGCTCGGTGGTCAAGAAGCGCCGCAAGCGTATGGCCAAGAAGAAGCACCGCAAGCTGCTGCGCAAGACCCGCGTCCAGCGTCGCCGTCTCGGCAAGTGACCCTGGCCGGGCTCCTGCCCGGCCAGCGGTGACGCCGGTCAGCTGTCGACCTTCGGAGGCCCACGTGACGACGTCGCGGCGGTCCGGGCCCGGCCCGGGTCGGTCCGTGCGGAGCGCGAGGTGACCCCCGGTAGCACCCCTGGTGCTCCGGGGGTGGTCGTGGTGACCGGGGTCAGCCGTTTCCTCGGGGCGCACGTCGCGGCCCGACTCGTCGCCGATGACCGGATAGGCCGGGTCGTCGGCCTCGATGCGCATGATCCGGCGCCCGAGTTCGCCCCGCTGCTCGACGGCGTGGAACGGGTCCGGGCCGACGCCGGCTCGGTGGGCACCATTATCGACGAGCTGGGCGCCGACGCCGTCGTGCACTTGGCGCTGGTCACCGCCGCGGATCCGCAGCAGGGCGGCCGGGCGGCGATGAAAGAGCAGAACGTCATCGGCACGATGCAGCTCCTCGCCGCCTGCCAACGGGCGCCCCGGCTGCGCAAGCTGGTCGTCCGGTCGTCGACCGCCGCCTACGGCGCCTCGTTCCGGGACCCGGCCGTCTTCACCGAGGACACCGAACCCCGGGCGGTGCCGCGCGGCGGGTTCGCCCGGGACATCCTCGACATCGAGGGGTACGTCCGCGGGTTCCGACGGCGTCGTTCCGACGTCACCGCCACGGTGCTGCGGTTCGCGCCGCTGATCGGGTCGATGGCGAACACGACCCTCACCCGCTACTTCGCCCAGCCCTTCGTGCCGACCGTCCTCGGGCGTGACCCACGGTTGCAGTTCGTGCACGTCGACGACGTGCTGGAGGTCCTGCACCGGTCGGTGGTGGAGGAGCACGCCGGGACGTACAACGTGGCGGGTTCCGGGGTACTCGCCCTCTCCCAGGCGATCCGCCGGGCCGGTCGGGTCGCCGTACCGGTGGTGGAGCCGGGGCTCTCCGGTGCCGCCGGGCTCGCCCGGGTGCTCGGCTTCGGGCGGTACGGCCTCGACCAGGTCGACCTGTTCGTGCACGGCAGGGTGGTCGACACCACCAGACTGATCAGCGAATACTCCTTCACCCCGCGCTCCACCGCCGCCGCGTTCGACGACTTCATCTCCAGTCACGGCGACGGCACCGTGCTCGGTCCGGAGCAGCTGCGGCGGGCCGAGCAGATGATCATGGACGGGATCCGGCACACCCGGGCCACGGTTCGGGACCGGATCGGTCAACTCGGAGCGACCGAGGAACGCGGCGCCGCGCAGCGGAGCGAGGCGGATCATGAGTGACGACGGCACCGGTGGCGGTCGGAACTCGGCGGACCGGGCCGGGCGGCTCGGCGTACCGCCGAAGGACGACGCGACGGACCTGGACCGGCCGGCGCGGCGCAACGGACACGTGCCGGGGCCGGTACGCCCGGCGGTGACCGACCGGCCCGGCGACGTCTGGGACCAGCGGGTCGCGGCCGGACTGGCGTTCCTGCGCCGGCGGCTGTCCGGCCAGTACGAGGTCGACGAGTTCGGCTTCGACCCCGAGCTGACCGAACAGGTCTTCCATCCGGTGCTGCGGCGGCTCTACCGCGACTGGTTCCGGACCGAGGTCTTCGGCGTGCAGAACCTGCCGGTCGACGGTGCCGGACTGGTGGTCGGCAACCATTCCGGAACGGTCGCGATGGACGCGATGGTGCTCTCTGCGGTGCTGCACGACCAACACCCCCGGCACCGCTTCCTACGCCTGCTCGGTGCCGACCTGGTCTTCCGGATGCCGGTGGTCTCCGAGCTGGTACGCAAGAGCGGCGGCACGGTGGCGTGTAACCCCGACGCGGAGCGCCTGCTGGGCCGGGGTGAACTGGTCGGCGTCTTCCCCGAGGGCTTCAAGGGCGTCGGCAAGCTCTACGCCGACCGCTACAAGCTGCAACGCTTCGGCCGGGGCGGATTCGTCTCCGCCGCGTTGCGCACCGGTACGCCGATCATCCCCGTCGCGATCGTCGGCGCCGAGGAGACGTACCCGATGCTCGCCGACATCAAGCCGCTGGCCCGGCTGCTCAAGCTGCCGTACTTCCCGCTGACGCCGACCTTCCCGTGGTTGGGCCCGCTCGGGGCTGTGCCGCTGCCGAGCAAGTGGCTGATCGAGTTCTGCCCGCCGATCCCGACCGACCATCTGGTCGACTCCGCCGACGATCCGCTGGTCGTCTTCAACCTGGCCGACCAGGTACGGGAGACCATCCAGCAGACCGTGCACAAGTTGCTGGAGCAGCGCCCCGACCCGTTCGGCCCCTGATCCCGGCGCCGCCGGCCGGGAGCAGTGCGATCAGGGGTCAGCCCGATCAGCCGCGACCGGCGACCGTCACCTGGTCTGCCAGCGCCGTCGCATGGCGAGGCCGGCGGTCACCGCACCCGCCAGAGCACCGGCGGCGACGGTCGACGGTACGGCGATCCTGGCCGCCTTCCGGCCGGTCCGGAAGTCGTACACCGACCAGCCCCGGTCCCGGGCGACCCGGAGCAGGGCGCCGTCCGGGTTGATCGCGACCGCCCGACCGACGGCGGAGAGCATCGGAAGATCATTGGCGGAGTCGCTGTACGCGGCGCACCGGTCGAGGTCGAGGCCTTCCACCGTGGCGAGCTGCACCACCGCGTCCGCCTTGGCCGGCCCGTGCATCAGGTCGCCGACGAGGCGGCCGGTGTAGACACCGTCGTGGATCTCGGCGACCGTGCCGATCGCGCCGGTGAGCCCGAGTCGGATCGCGATGACCCGGCCGATCTCGACCGGGGCCGCGGTGACCAGCCAGACCCGCTGCCCGGCGTCCAGGTGCTGCTGGGCCAGGGCCCGGGTGCCGGCCCAGATCCTCGGGGCCATCAGCTCGTCGAAGATCTCCTCGGTGAGTCGTTCGACGTCCTCGACCCGCCAACCGGCCACGAACGCCAGCGCCGCCTCCTTGGCCTGCGACATGTTGCCGGCGTGCTCGGTGGCGAGTACCCGGAACCGCAGCTGCTGCCAGGCGAACCGGACCAGGTCGGAGGTGGTGAAGTAGTTCCGGGAGGCCAGGCCGCGGGCGAACCAGTAGATGGAGGCGCCCCGCATCACCGTGTTGTCGACGTCGAAGAAGCCGGCGGCACCGTCGTCGGCGGGACCGGCCGGTACGGGCAGCGTGGTGTCCAGCCCCGTCGACGACCAACCCGCGGTGTGGCCGTGTTCGTCGGTGCTGACCGTCACCTTGCGGGTGCGGGCCACGCGGAGACCTCCTCGCTGATGCTGTACACACAGCGAGGGTAGCCGGAGTCGCGGGGGCGCACCTGGCGTCCGGGCCGACGGGTGGGCCGGACCTGGTGCGGGTCCGTACCAGCGGAAGGGGTCAGCCGCCGGAGCGGTGTGCCGGATCGGCCGGCCGGTCCCGTACGGCCGGCTGTTCCTGGCTCGGCGAGGGCGCGGAGGTGCGGCTCGGGGTCGTACGCTCCGGCGCCCGTGGCGGCTCGTTCGGGCCACGACCGCTGGTGTTCTGCTCCTCGGCTGGCGCAGGCACGGGGTCCACCGCGTTCCGGCTGACCGGGCAGGCGCGGGGCAGCGGTCCGATCAGATCGGCCCGGCCGGTGGCACCGGCACGGCAGGCCAGGGCGTCGCGGAGCCCGTCCGACCGGCGCTGTACGGAGTCGAGCAGCCGGAGCGAGTCGTTGGCCCGCTCGCGGGTGGCCCGGGTGGTGCCCTCGAACAGCCTGCCGACCTGGGGACGCTGCTGCCGGACGAAGGCGTCGACGGCGTCGAGCGCGGCCGGGTCCCGGCGCTGGACCGCCGCTGTGGTGAGCAGCTTGATGCCCTGCTGGGTGTCGGCGTCCATGTCGTCGAGGACGGCGGAGAAGCCGTAGCTCTGCCCGCCGACCGCCGCCGCCTCGGCGAGCCGGGTGCGGGCGAAGTCGAGGAAGAGCTGGCCCCGGCTGAGGTCGGAGCTGGCGAGGGCCAGTTGGGCGCGCTCGGTGTGCCGCTTCATGCCGTACAGCGCGTCGCCGGGTACCGCATTCTCGCTGGCGGCGGACATCCCGGAGACCGCGATCGCGCCGATCGCGACGCCGACCACGATCGCGCCACGGGCCCTGGCCCGGGTCCGGGTGCCGGGATCACGGAGTGCGGGCCGACCGACGGCGCGGCCGGCCCGGGCCGCTGCCGGTCGGGCGCCGTCCTCGGTGATCGGCTCGGCGGTGGCGGTGGCCCCGATCCCCTCGCGTTCGGCGGTGGCGACCAGCATGGCCCGCAGGCCGGCCCGGAAGTCGGGATCGACCTCGACGGTGGAGCGGACGTCCTGGAGCCGTTGCCCGATCGCCACAGGTTCGGCGAGATCGCTGTCGACTCGGGTGCGGATGTGGTGACGACGGGCACCGTTCGCTTCGTCGAGTAGTTGCGCGAAGCGCTCGGCGCGCTGGCGGTAGAACGATTTCCAACTCACCGCCGACACCTCCCTTCGCTGGTCGCGACGCCGCGGTCGGCGTCGTCGCCGTCCGGGTGCGACGGTGGCTGACGCAGGATCAGGCTGCGGCATCCGCAGCCGGATCAACGATCCGACCAACCGACCGGCCGGAGGGAACCCGGGGCAACTACCGGTCGCACCGGGACAAACGGTCGGCGGGGTCGACCGGTTACGGGCACCGGCGGGTCAATACTACGAAGAGTGAGCGGTGTCACCTGGCTGTCCCGGCGGCTGCGGAGCGCTTCACGGCTGGAACCCGTCCGGCAGCAGCCGGGCCAGGGCCCGTACCGCGCGGTACTGCAGAGCCTTGATCGCGCCTTCGTTCTTGCCCATCGCCCGGGCCGTCTCCGCGACCGAGAAGCCCTGTAGAAACCGCAGAACGATGCACTCCTGCTGCTCGGGGTTGAGCTGCTTCACGGCGGTCAACAAGGCGACATTCGTGATGTGCTCGACGACGGCCGCCTCCGGACTTCCCTCCGGTCCACGATCCTCGCGGTCCGCATCCAGTACGTCACCCGTAGTAACTTCCAGGCGGTAGCGACCGGACTTGAAGTGGTCCGCGACCAGGTTCCGGGCGATGGTGACCAGCCAGGCCCCCAGGTCCCGGCCCTGCCAGGTGAAGCTGCCGATCCGCTTCAGCGCCCGGAGGAAGGTGTCCGAGGTCAGGTCCTCGGCGAGCTGCCGGTTGCCGACCCGGAAGTAGACGAACCGGAAGACGGTGTCCACGTACCGGTCGTAGATCAGTCCGAACGCCTCGGGCTCGCCAGCCTGGGCCCGCTCGACCAGCGCCCAGACCTCACGGGCCGGATCGGACGGGTCGGGACGGTCCGGATAGCCGGTCGGGGACCCGCCGCCGGAGCCGGTCGACTTCTCGGTCGCCGGCACGATCGGCAGGATCGCCGTCTCGGTGTCCGGACTGTCCGGTCTGGACCCGGTCTCGGCCGGCGCGGGCGTGGACCCCGGCTGGGCCGGCATGGTTGGCCTCGCGGGGCTGGCCACCCGGCCCCCGACCGGTCTGGCATTGCCGCCCGGGGTGTTCTGCCGGGTCGGCGTCTCGTTCGGATGTGGCCGGTTTCGGGTGCGTTTGGACCCCCCGTCGCCCCGTACCGCCAGGCTCAACATGTCGTCCATGGACACCCGCATGTCGCCCATGGACGTGCGAAGCTGGTTCAGCCCCTCGGTGAGGGCGAAACGGGCGTTACGCACCTGGCCTCGGGCTGTGTCGTCGAGGTATCCGTATGTGCTCACTGGACCTCCCCGGCCGGCCGGGGCCGCGGGGCCGGTTGCCGGGGCCCGCCCGCGGTGCTGGCGGTACCCCCGCCGGGATCGGTGCGATCCGACTCGACGGTTCCGGGGTGCGCCGTACGACGGCACACGCCCCACAGCTGCTGGTGCAGTGCTCTGACAGGCACGGCGGCCTCCTCGGGCTGAGGGGTGTCGACTCACGTCAAAAGGGGTGAGCCGACCCGAGTGATGATAGGGCCAACGTCACCCTTGCGCGGCAAGTCCGTTACACAGAGCCAAAGTATTTCCCGAAAGACACCCGTTAGGGCGCACCGGATGTGCGTTGTCAGATCCCGGACAATGCTAAGTCGGACGCCCTGAGCAGGGAAAATGTCCAAACACGCCAGATGGCGGCGCGCCTTGGGCGTGCCGCTGCGTATGTGCTAATGGGTAGCCACCTGGTCCTGTGGCTGGTATTGCGAAACCCGTTACGGTCTCGTGGACGGTACCGCGACAATGCTCCGAAGTCGAGAAAATCCCGTGAGGGCCACCCGTCCGCTGTGGTCCGTACGACGAGTCCGGGATGGTCGGTTGTGCGACCGTTGGAACGACGGCCGATACGACCACCCGAGCGACGCGCCACTGTGTCAGACTCAGCGACCGTGCAGGATGGAGCGAGCACCCCGGCCCAGCCGCCCGCCGTCACCCTCGCCGACCGGGTACGCCTGGCCGCCACCACACGGAGCGGCCAACCTGCCCTCGTCTGGCCCGACGGCACGCTGAGTTGGGGTGAACTGGATCGGGCGGTGGACCGGGTCGCCGACGCACTCCGGAGCCGGACCGACGGGCCGAGCGCCGGACATCCGGCCCGGATCGCCATCGCGTTGGCCAACTCACCCGACTTCGCGGTCGCGTTCTTCGGCGTCCAGCGGGCCGGGCTGGTGGCCGTACCGGTCAATCCGGCGCTGACCGGGCCGGAACTGCGGCACATCCTGGCGGACTCGGGGTCGACGGTACTGATCTGTACCGAGCAGGTGGCGGCGACGATCGCCGCGATCGCCGCCGAACTGCCGGCGCTGGCCGAGGTGCACACCACACTGCCGACCACCCCGGACCCCGCGAGCGGGGCCGCGCGGGGGCCCGCCGACCGGCCGATCGGGCAGCCGGCGGGCGAAACCACGCGGGTGCCCGCCGACCGGCCGATCGGGCAGCCGGCGAGCGGGACCACGCGGGTGCCCGCCGAGCCGGCCGACCGGCCGATCGGGACGGACCCGGAGGCGGTGGCGGTGCTGCTGTACACCTCCGGCACCACCGGCAGGCCCAAGGGCGCGATGCTGTCCCACCGGGCCCTGCTGGCCAACCACGAGCAGATCGACCGGATCGAACCGTCGGTGGTGGGGCCGGACGACCGGGTGCTGCTCGCCCTTCCGCTGTTCCACGCGTACGGGTTGAACGCCGGGCTGGGCGCGGTGGCGTACCACGGGGCGTGTGGCGTGCTCGTCGACCGGTTCGACGCGGCGGGCGTACTGGAGGTGGTGGCGCGGCAGCGGGTCAGCGTGCTGGTCGGCGTACCGTCGATGTTCCTCGGTTGGGTTCTGCTGCCCGACGCCCCGGCGGCGGCCGGTGTGTCCGTCGGGTCGGCGCTGCGCACGGCCATGGCGTCGGTACGGGTCGCCATCTGCGGCGCGGCTCCGCTGGCCGTCGGCGGCGCGGCCCGGTTCGCCGAGGCGACCGGACGGCAGATCCAGGTCGGCTACGGGCTGACCGAGACCGCGCCGGTGCTGACCTCCACGTTGGCCGGTCCGGCGTCGAAGCCGGGCTCGATCGGCCGGCCGATTCCGGGCGTCGAGCTGCGGCTGGTCGGTCGCGACGGCGAGGTTCTCTGGCGGGACGGCTCCACCGCCGACCCCGAGGACGCCGGAGCCGACAATGGGGACAATGAGGACGATGGGGACGACCTCGACCTTGCCTTCTCCTCGCCCGGCACCGACCCGGGCGAGATCGTGGTACGCGGCGCCAACCTCTTCTCCGGCTACTGGCCGGACGGGCACGACGGCCCGGACACCGACGGCTGGTGGCGGACCGGCGACATCGCCTACGCCGACGTCGACTCCGACCTCTTCCTGGTCGACCGGCTCGGCGAGCTGATCCTGGTCAACGGGTTCAACGTGTACCCGCAGGAGGTCGAGCGGGTGCTGGGCAGCCATCCCGAGGTGGTCGAGTCGGCGGTGCTCGGCGTACCGCACCCGCTGGCCGGCGAGGCGGTCGTCGCGTACGTCGTCAGGGCGCCCGGCGCTGCGGTCTCGGCCGCCGACCTGTCCCGGCACTGCGCCGCCAGCCTGGCCAGGTTCAAGTGCCCGAGCAGGATAGAGTTCGTCGGGTCCCTGCCGCTCTCCGCGATCGGCCGGGTGCGCAGGTCGATACTTCGGGAGTCGGGGGGCAGTGGTGACGAGTGAGCCGAGGCTGACCCTGATCACCCGCCCCGGCTGCCATCTCTGCGAGGTGGCCAAGGAGGCCGTCGACCGGGTGGTGGCGGTCACCGGGGACCGGTGGACCGAGGTGGACGTCACCGGCGACCTCGACCTGGAGCGGGAGTACGGCGACCGGCTGCCGGTCGTACTGCTCGACGGCCGTGAGCACGGCTACTGGCGGGTCGAGGAGGACCGGCTGCTGCGGGACCTGACCGCCGTACGCGACTGAGCCGCCCCCGCCGCGTATCGTGCTCGGATGCGTGACCACCTGGTATGGGACTGGAACGGCACCCTGCTCAACGACCTGAGCCTGGTCGTCGCCTCCACCAACGTGGCGCTGGCCGGTGCCGGCGGGCCGGCGGTGACGGCGGAGGAGCACCGGACGCAGTTCCGCCGCCCGATCGCGGACTACTACGCCGAAGTGCTCGGCCGGGTGCTGGACGCCGAGGAGTTCGGCCGGCTCGACAAGATCTTCCACGACGCGTACCGGATCGGGCTGGCCAGTTGTGAGCTGGCGGCCGACGCCGTCACCGCGATCCGGTCCTGGCCCGGCTCCCAGTCGCTGCTGTCCATGTGGTTCCACGACGAGCTGGTCCCGACGGTCGACAGGTACGGCCTGACCACCATGTTCCGCCGGGTCGACGGGCTACGGGGCACGGTGGGTGGCGAACGGAAGGCGGAGCACCTGGCCCGGCACCTGACGGCGTTCGGTGTCGAGGGTCCGACGACGGTCCTGATCGGCGACTCGATCGACGACGCCGAGGCCGCCGACTCGGTGGGTGCCCGATGTGTCCTCTACACCGGCGGTTTCACCGATTCGGCCCGGCTGCGCGCCAGCGGCTGGCCGGTCGCCGACTCGCTCAGCGAAGCGGTCGAGCTGGCCGCGAAGCTGGACTGAGTCATGACCGGGCCGGCCGCGAAGTGGGGGCGGGACCGCCGGACGGGTCAGCCGCGCAGGTAGGCGAGCACCGCCAGCACCCGTCGGTGCTGTTCCTCGTCCGGCGGCAGTTGGAGCTTGGTGAAGATGTTCCGGACGTGCTTCTCCACGGCGCCGTCGCTGACCACCAGGGCCCGGGCGATGGCGGTGTTGGACCGGCCCTCGGCCATCAGCGAGAGCACCTCCCGCTCGCGCGGGGTCAGCTCGCGCAGCGGGTCGTCGCGGCGCCGCCGGACCAGCAGCTGGCCGACCACCTCGGGATCGAGCACCGTGCCCCCGGTGGCGACCCGGCGCAGCGCGTCGAGGAACTCGTCGATCGCCGCCACCCGGTCCTTGAGCAGGTAGCCGATGCCGCCGCCACCGGCGCCGCCGGGCTTGACCGTGGCGAGCAGGTCGTCGGCGTACGACACCTCGACGTACTGCGAGAGGACCAGGATCGGGGTCCGGGGCACCAGCCGCCGGGCCTCCACCGCAGCCCGCAGTCCCTCGTCGGTGTGCGACGGCGGCATCCGTACGTCCACGATCGAAACGTCCGGGCGATGGGCGACGATGGCCTCGACCAGTGTCGTACCGTCACCGACGGCTGCCACCACCTCGTGGCCGTGCTCGGTCAACAGGCGGACCAGGCCCTCCCGGAGGAGGACCGCGTCGTCGGCGATCACTACACGCATGCTGCTGTCTACCATCCCGCGAGCTTCCACGGGGCGGGGGTACGGCGTCGGGGTCACCTCAGCGGGGCCGCCGACGGGCGGGACGGTCTCGGGAACCGGCTGGCTCGGGCCGGTCAACTCGACCCAGCTCGCCAGCTCGGCCCGGTAGGTCAGCTCCGCGCGGTAGGTCGGCCTCAGCATGGCAGGTCGGCCCTGATCTCGGTCGGCCCACCGGTCGGGCTGAGCACACTGAGGGTGCCGTCGTTGGCGCGTACCCGGTCGGCGAGACCGGCCAGGCCGTGCCCCTTGGACAGGTGGGCACCGCCCTCGCCGTCGTCGATCACCACGATCCGCAGCGTCCGGTCGGCGCGGGTGACCGTCAGCCAGCACTCGGTGGCCCGGCTGTGCTTGGCGACGTTGGTGAGCGCCTCGGCCACCACGAAGTAGGCGGTGCTCTCCACCGCCGGGTCGGGCCGGCCGTCCCGGGTTCCGAGCTGCGGGTCGACGGTGAGGTCGATCGGGATCAGCCCACGGCCGGCGAGGGCAGCGAGGGCGCTGGGCAGCCCTCGGTCGACCAGGATCGGCGGCGCGATGCCCCGGGAGAGCGCGCGCAGTTCGGCGAGGGTGTCCCGGGTCTGGGTGAGGGCCTCGTCGAGGGTCTGCCGGGCCGCCTCGGGGTCGGTGGTGAGCTGCTGTTGGGCCCGGCTGAGGTCCATGGCGAGCCGGACCAGCCGCTGCTGCGGCCCGTCGTGGATGTCCCGCTCCAGCCGGCGCAGCGCGGTGGCCTCGGCCGAGACCGCGGCCCGCTTCTGCTCCTCCAGCACGGTGATCCGGTTGCGCATCTCCGCGACCCCGGTGAGCAGTGCCCGGCCGAACGAGGCCTGCATCATGGCGCAGCCCCGTACCACCACCGGCAGGGTGATCAGGAAGAACACCCCGAGCGCGGTGTTCAGCCCGATCCGGGCGACCGGGGTGTCGCCGAGCCCGAGCAGTTCGTGCAGTCCCTCGTCGTTCGGGCCGGTCGGCAGGGTCCAGTCGTACGCCCAGTAGAGGGAGCCGCCGATGGCGCCGGCCCACCAGGTGACCGTGATCGCGAAGGTGCCGATCGCGATGATCAGCTTGAGGACGCCGTGCGCCAGATCGAGCCAGGACTGGCCGTCGGTGATCGGTACGAAGATCCGCCGCCACGCGCTGGCACCCGGTTCGATGGTGCGGTAGTTCGGGCGTACCCGGGGCTGGTGGAGCACCGCCGGCATCCGCAGCCGTTCGATGTCGGCGAAGCTGCGGGCCGCGTAGAGGGTGCCGGCGAGGATCGGCAGCCCGGTGACCGTGACCATCATGCCGGTGCTGAGCGCGAATCCGACGATCAGGACGATGAAGCTGGCCAGGGCGAGGGGGAGGCCGAGGAGTACGTAGCCGGAGTCGATGGCGAGCTGGCGCAGGACGCTGCGGCTGGTGCCCGGCTCGGCGCCGGCGCCCACGGCGGTGGCGGTGGTGGTCATGTTCTCGACGCTAGGCATCTGCGTGGTCGGTCCCCATCCCATCGGCTGGCCTCTTTCCGGTAGGGCTGTCCCCACCAGGAGAGGCGTCCCGGCCCTCGTCGTCGGCGGCCCGCCGGCGGCGGATCCTGGCCGGCCGCCGGGGCGGCACGGCGGCCGGAATCCGGGCCTGGAAATTCGGTGGCCGGTTCCGATTGTGGCGGAAGAAAGATGACAGGCCCAAACGAAATCAGTACGGCGCCGAGATTGCTGACCCTGGTGGGAAGGTCCGGCCGATCGGCGGCGAGCCAGTGGCGAGTTGGCTAGATAAGTCGGACTTGCGCAATAATCGCCGGGGCGACTCCGGATGGGTCGCCGACTGATCTTGTAAGGGGAGGTACAGGTGAGGCGTTATCGCGATCTATCAAGATCGCGATTTGTGCGTGTCTTCACAAGCGCCTACTCTGTTACTCCGACGAGCCCTGCTAGCACAGCCGGTCACAGCGGTCGCGAGCGGGTGTCCCGAAACGACCCGCCGATCCGGTTGGTCGAGGATCGCATTGCACGGAGTCGCATGAGTCAGCACCGCCCCGTAGGCACGCCCGGCCGAGCCGGTGCTGTGCCGGCGCTTCCGGATCTTCCCGAGGCGACGGTCGCCAGGCTCCCGGAATACCTTCGTGCCCTGCACAATCTCGCCGAAACCGGGAACGACACGGTTTCCAGCGAGGAGTTGGCCGCGGCGGCCGGAGTCAACTCGGCCAAGCTACGCAAGGACCTCTCCCAACTGGGCTCGTACGGCACCCGGGGCGTCGGCTACGACGTCGCGCTGCTGATCGACCAGATCGAGTTCGTGCTCGGGCTGACCCAACGCCGGGCCGTCGCCCTGGTCGGAGTGGGTAATCTCGGTCACGCCCTGGCCGGTTACGCGGGCTTCGTCAGTCGGGGATTCCGGATCGCCGCGCTCTTCGACGCCGACCCCGCCCGGGTGGGCGAGGAGATCAACGGCCTGGTCGTCCAGCACATCGACGTGTTGCCCCGGGTGGCCGCGCAGGAGTGCATCGCGATCGGGGTGATCGCCACTCCGGCGGCCGCCGCGCAGAGCGTCGCGGACCAACTCGTCGCCGCCGGGGTGACCAGCATCCTCAACTTCGCACCGTGCGTACTCGCGGTGCCCGACGGGGTCGACGTGCGCAAGGTCGACCTCGCCATCGAGTTGCAGATCCTCTCCTTCCACGAGCATCGCAAAGCGGCGCTGACCGGCCTGCCGGCCGCCTCCGGACCGGGGCTGCCCCCCGCCGGTGGCGGACTGGCCACGCCGAACGGTGCGCTCGGCGGCTCGGCGGGAGCGGGTCTGACGGCCCTGCCCGGCGGACTCGCGGCAACCGGCACCACCGAGCCCGCGCCCACCGGATCGCTCCGGTCGACAAATGCGGAGGCGGTCGGATCATGAACCTGCTCGTCGTCGGTGCGTCGCATCGCACCACCCCGGTCGCCACGCTGGAACGGCTGGTCGTCGGCACCACCGAACTGCCCGGCATCCTCGAACGCCTGCTCGCCCAGCCGTACATCGGCGAGGCCGTCGTCGTCTCGACCTGCAACCGGGTCGAGGTGTACGCCGCGGTCACCGGTTTCCACGGCGGGCTGGGGGACATCTGCGCGGTGCTCGCCAGCCACGCCGGCTCCGCTCCGGGCGAGTTGGCGAACAACCTCTACGTGCACTACGACGGCGCGGCGGTCGAGCACGCCTTCCGGGTCGCCGCCGGGCTCGACTCGATGGTGGTCGGCGAGGCGCAGATTCTCGGCCAGATCCGGGACGCCTACCACGTCGCGAGCGAGGCGGACGCGCCCGGCCGGCTGCTGCACGAGCTGATGCAGCAGGCCCTCCGGGTCGGAAAGCGGGCGCACTCCGAGACCGACATCGACCGGGCCGGCCAGAGCGTCGTCACGGCCGCGCTCGACCTGGCCGGCACACACTTCCCCGGTGGTATCGAGGGGCGTCGGGCGCTGGTGGTCGGCGCCGGCTCGATGGGTGCGCTGGCCGTGGCCACGCTGTCCCGGCGGGGTGCCGGGCCGGTAGGGATCAGCAACCGGGGTGCCGACCGTGCCCTCCGGCTGGCCGAGGCGTACGGCGCGACGGCGGTGCCGATCGCCGACCTTCCGAGCGCCCTTTCCACAGTGGACATAGTAGTCGCCGCGACCGCGTCGATCGAGCCGGTCCTCACCCGGGAGACGGTCAGCCGGGCGCTGCGGCAACGCGCCGCCGATCGGCCCGATCCGCTCGTCCTGCTCGACCTCGCGGTCCCCCGGGACATCGAGCCGAGCATCGCCGAGCTGCCCGGCGCAGTGGTGATCGACATCGACGGACTCGCCGCGGCCCAGCCGATCGGCCCGGCCGCCGCCGACACCGCCGCCGTCACCCGGATCGTCGGTACCGAGGTGGAGACGTTCCTGACCTGGCTGCGCGGCGCGGACGTCGCGCCGACGGTGGCCGCGTTGCGGGCCCGCGCCGACGAGGTGGTCACCGCCGAGCTGCGCCGGCTCGCCCAGCGCCGGCCGGACCTGACCGACGACCAGCGGGCCGAGGTGAGCCGCACCGTGCACCGGGTGGTCCAGCGCCTGCTGCACTCGCCGACCGTGCGGGTACGCCAGCTCGCCGCCGAGCCGGGCGGCGACCAGTACGCCGCGCTGCTCCGCGAGCTCTTCGATCTTGAGGTGCCGGTCACCTCGCAGGCCGACACCGTGCCGGATCTGGCCGCCGCCGAACTGGCCGCCGTGCCCGGCGCGAACCGGATGTCCGGTCTCGCCGGACTGCCCGGTCTCGCCGAGCTGCCGAGCCTGGGTGGCCAGGGAGACATCGGCGGCCCCGCGCAGCGGGCCCCGGTACCCCGACAGCAATCGGGAGGAGAACGATGAGCGAGCGATTTGGGTGGAGCGGGGTGGACTCGTGACCGCACTACGTCTGGGCACCCGGGGGAGTGCCCTGGCGCTCGCCCAGTCCCAGGGAATAGCCGACGCGCTCCGGGCGACGACCGGCCGCGAGGTCGAGTTGGTGGAGGTGGTGACGGCCGGCGACCGGTCGAGCGCCCCGGTACACCGGCTGGGCGTCGGAGTGTTCGTCTCGGCGTTGCGGGACGCGATGGCCGCCAAGGAGATCGACTTCGCGGTCCACTCGTACAAGGACCTGCCCACGGCCATCCAGGCCGGGCTGCACATCGCCGCCGTACCGCCCCGGGAGGATCCGCGGGACGCGCTGGTCGCCCGGGACGGCCGTACCCTGGCCGAGCTGCCATCCGAGGCGACCGTCGGCACCGGTGCGCTGCGCCGGATCGCCCAGTTGCACGCGCTCGGGCTCCAGCTCACGGTCGTCCCGATCCGGGGCAACGTCGACACCCGGGTCAAGCGGGTGCTCGGGCCGGAGGCGGACCTCGACGCGGTGGTGCTGGCCCGGGCCGGGCTGGCCCGACTGGGCCGGGCCGCCGAGATCACCGAGACGATCGACCCGATGCTGATGCTGCCCGCGCCGGCTCAGGGCGCGCTCGCGGTGGAGTGCCGGGCCGACGACCATGACCTGATCGAGCTGCTCTCCGTACTCGATCATGCTCCGACCCGGGCCGCGATCACCGCGGAACGGGCGTTCCTCGCCACCCTGGAGGCCGGGTGCAGTGCGCCGGTCGCGGGGTACGCCGAACTCGCCGAGGGCGACGACGGCGATGAGATCTATCTGCGCGGGGCGGTGATCAGCCCGGACGGTTCTCGTGACATCCGGCTGTCCCGCACCGGTACGCCCGCCGAGGCGACGGAGATCGGTAAGGCACTCGCCGCCGAACTCCTTGAGCTCGGCGCCGACTCGATCCTCGGCACGCCTACGGAATCCGGCGCGAGGACCCAGCATCTTGGAGCTACAGAATGATCGGCACCCGTAAGCCCGCAGGCCGGATCGCGTTCGTCGGGGCTGGACCCGGCGATCCGGGTCTGCTGACCCGTCGGGCGCATGACGCGCTGGTCGACGCGGACCAGGTCGTGTACGACCGCAGCGTCCCCGAGGCGCTGCTGAACGTCGTACGCGCCGAGGCGAAGGACGATGCGCAGTTCAGCCCGGCCGAGGGGGCGCCGGGTGACGTGGCCAAGGTGCTGCTCTCGGCGGCCCGGTCCGGCCTGAGCGCGGTACACCTGGTGGCCGGCGACCCGTTCGGACACGAGGCCGTGGTCAAGGAGGTGCAGGCGGTGGCGCGTACCGCCGTGCACTTCGAGGTGGTGCCGGGCGTCGGACAGGCCGAGGGAGTGGCCACCTACGCCGGGGTTCCGCTGGCCGGGGTACGGACCGCCGCCGACGTGGACGACGTCGCCGCGATGGACTTCGAGGCGCTCGCCGCCGCCGTCGCCCGTGGCTCGCTGGCGCTGGCGGTCGACGCCGGTGACCTGGCAGCGGTTCGGGACGGGCTGCTGGCGGTCGGCGTCGACGGCTCGACCGCGGTCGCGGTGACCGGTGACGGCACCGGTGAGACGCAGTACACCACCACCTCGACGGTGGACAGCTTCGTGGCCGCCGCGCTCGGCTTCACCGGCCGGGTGGTGCTCACCCTCGGCACCGGGGTCACCCACCGGGACAAGCTGAGCTGGTGGGAGAACCGTCCGCTGTACGGCTGGAAGGTGCTCGTGCCGCGGACCAAGGAGCAGGCCGGGGTGATGAGCGCCCGACTGCGCGAGTACGGCGCGATCCCGTGCGAGGTGCCGACCATCGCGGTCGAGCCGCCGCGTACCCCGGCCCAGATGGAGCGGGCCGTCAAGGGTCTGGTCGACGGCAGGTACGCCTGGGTGATCTTCACCTCGGTGAACGCGGTCCGCGCGGTCTGGGAGAAGTTCGGCGAGCACGGATTGGACGCCCGGCACTTCGGCGGGGTCAAGATCGCCTGTATCGGTGAGGCGACTGCCGACGCCGTACGCGCGTTCGGTATCCAGCCGGAGCTGATCCCGGCCGGCGAGCAGTCCTCGGAGGGCCTGCTGGCCGAGTTCTCGCCGCACGACGAGATCCTCGACCCGGTCGGCCGGGTACTGCTGCCCCGCGCCGACATCGCCACCGAGACGCTGGCCGCCGGGCTGACCGAGCGGGGCTGGGAGGTCGACGACGTGACCGCCTACCGGACCGTCCGGGCGGCGCCGCCGCCGGCCGAGATCCGGGACGCGATCAAGTCGGGCGGCTTCGACGCGGTCCTGTTCACCTCCTCCTCGACCGTGCGGAACCTGGTCGGCATCGCCGGCAAGCCGCACGCCCGTACCGTGGTCGCGGTGATCGGCCCGAAGACGGCGGAGACCGCCACCGAGTTCGGCCTGCGGGTGGACGCCCAGCCGGCGCACGCCTCCGTGCCGGACCTGGTGGAGGCGCTGGCGTCGTACGCCGTGGAACTTCGGGAGAAGTTGGCAGCAATGCCGGCCAAGCAGCGCCGGGGCTCGAAGGTGCAGGGCCCGACGGCGCTGCGGTTCCGGTAGTCGGGCGCCGCCGCCGGCCGTCGTGCGGCATCCTTGGACGTGTGGCAATCGGTTGACGGGCGGCATCCGCAGCCCCTCAGAAGGAGTGGTCATGTCCTACCCAGAGGTCCGTCCGCGTCGACTGCGCCGGTCCCCGGCGGTCCGCCGGCTGGTGGAGGAGACCCGGGTCGCCCCGGCGGAGCTGGTGCTGCCGATGTTCGTCAAGGAAGGGCTCGCCGAGCCGAGGCCGATCGCCTCGATGCCCGGGGTGGTACAGCACTCCCGGGAGTCGCTGCGTAAGGCGGCGGCCGAGGCGGTGCATGCCGGCATCGGCGGCATCATGCTGTTCGGGGTACCGACCGACAAGGACGAGACCGGCTCCGGCGGAATCGACCCGGACGGCATCCTCAACGTCGCGATCCGGGACGTGATCGCCGAGGTCGGCGACGCCGCGGTGGTGATGAGCGACCTGTGCCTGGACGAGTTCACCTCGCACGGGCACTGCGGGCTGCTCGCCCCGGACGGGACGGTGGACAACGACGCCACCCTGGCCGCGTACGCCCAGATGGGGATCGCCCAGGCCGAGGCCGGGGCACACATGGTCGGGCCGTCCGGAATGATGGACGGGCAGGTCGGCGTGGTCCGCCGGGCGCTGGACGCCGCCGGTCACTCCGACACCGCCATCCTGGCGTACGCGGTGAAGTACGCCTCCGCCTTCTACGGCCCGTTCCGGGAGGCGGTGGAGTCGTCGTTGCAGGGCGACCGGCGCACCTACCAGCAGGACCCGGCCAACCTGCGCGAGTCCCTCCGGGAGGTACGCCTCGACGTCGCCGAGGGGGCCGACCTGGTGATGGTCAAGCCGGCCCTGCCCTACCTCGACGTGGTCGCCGCGGTACGGGACGAGGTCGACGTGCCGGTCGCCGCCTACCAGATCTCCGGCGAGTACTCGATGGTCGAGGCGGCCGCGGCCAACGGCTGGATCGACCGTGACCGGGCCGTGCTGGAGACCCTGACCTCGATCCGTCGGGCCGGTGCCCAGATCATCCTCACCTACTGGGCGGTCGACGCCGCCCGGATGCTCCGCGAGCGCTACTGAACGCTCAGGTCGCTGTTCGCCAGGTAGAACGCCTCGAACGGCTCGGCACCGACGTCCCCGCCTGAGTCGGCGAGGGGTTCGGCGGCGGTGGGCTCAGCCGGAGGCGTCGAGCCGGTGCACCAGCTCGGCCACGTCCACGCCGTACTCGTACCACTCCCGGTCGTCCTGGAACCCGAGGTCGGCGTTGACCGCCCGCATCGGCTCGTTGGCCAGGGCGTTCCAGGTCTGCACCTCGGAGAGCTTCGGCTCGGCCGAGCGCAGTTCGAAGAGCATCCGGGCCTTCATCGCCCGGTCGATGCCGTAGCCCCGGTGCTCCTGGCCGACGATGGTGTCGTACTGGTCGGCGCGGGTCGGGTGCTGGGCCGGCACGACGACCTCGGTCAGGCCGGCGACGACACCGGTCTTCTCCTCGATCGCCATCACGATGTACGGCTTCATCCCCCGCCGGTGCAGGCACCCGAGGCTGTCCCGCAACCGCTGCGGATCGTACGAACTCGGGCGCAGGTCCAGGTCGCCGTCGTCGACGTCCCGTACCTCGGCCTTGGCCATCGCGTACGCCTCGATCAGGTCGTCCGGCGGCCCACCCGGGCAGAACTCCAGCCGGTAGCCCGTGCCGATGCCCTGGGCCATGTCGCCGAGGGCATCCCAGTCCACCGTGGACAGCCGTAGGACGCTGCGCGCCTCGACGTACTCCTGGGCGAAGCCGAGGCTCTCGTAGAAGGCCACCGCCGGAGTACGGCCGATGACCTCGACGCCCATCAGCCGGAAGCCCTCCTGGTACGTCCGCCGGGCCGCCGTGGCGATCAGCTTGCGGCCCAGGCCCTGGCGTCGGGCGGCCGGATGCACCATCACCTCCAGCACGCCGATGTCACCCAGCAGCAGTACGTGGATGTGCCCGAGGATGCGGCCCGGCTGCCCGTCGGCCGAGGGGTCCTCCTGGACGACCCAGGAGATGCGGCGCTCGCCGGGCATCACCTCGCAGAGGTATTCCCGGAGCAGCCCGTTCTCCCACTGCGGATCCTCCGGAAGGTCGGCCGCGAAAACCGCGTTGATCGCGTCCAGGAACGACTCGATCTCGGCGGCCGGGGCGGTCCGGGGATCCCACTCGCGCACCATCACCCGTCTAGCTTGCCGTTAACCGCAGCCTGGCGAAAGTGCCCAGTTCTTCAATGTACCGGGGCCATTACGCTAAGTTCTGCTGTCCGTGCCGTACTTGTTGGCCGTGTCGAAGACGGATTGGGCATATGGCCGCACGTCATTGTAGGAAAGGATGGCGTTCCACCAGTCCGAGGCGACCGACAGGTTGCGGCCGCCCTTGCACAGATAGTTACCGGCAGCCAAGGCCGCGTCGTCGATGCTGTGCGGGTTCTCCACGCCGTCGCCGTCGGCGTCGGCCCCGTCCTGGGCCCAGGTGGTGGGGATGAACTGCATCGGACCGACCGCTCGGTCGTACGTGGCGTCGTCGTCGAGCCGGCCGTCCTCGGTATCCATGATCCGCATTCGGCCGCCGTTGCCGTCCAGCGGCAGTCCGATGATCTCCGGAGCCGCCACCCCGTTCGCCCCCAGGACGGCCCCGTTGGCACTTCCGTGGCCGGATTCGACCCTTCCGATCGCGGCCAGCGTGGTCCAGCGCAGTGCGCAACCGGGCATCGACTGGCCGAGGCGCATTTCGGCGTAGCCGTACGCCTGCATGGCCACCGCCGGGACGCCGACCCGGCTGCCCACCTGACTCGCCCAGCCGGCCAGAACGTCGGACGGGCGCCCGCCGACCGCGTTCCAGGGGGGCACCGGCACGGTCGGGGTGCCCAGCGGCGGCATGTTCGGCAGGCCCGAGGGCAGGCCGCCGGGGTTGGCGGTGAATCCGGGCCCGCCCAGCTCGGGCAGCGGGGTGCTCGACGTGGCCGTCGCCTCGACCGCCCGGGGGGCCCGCGCGGTCGCCGGAATCAGGAAGGCGCCCGCCGCAGCGGTCGCCGCGACCAGGGCGAACAGCAGCAGCGCGGGGAGGGTGAGCCGGCCACTGGGGCGCCGGGACCAGGCCCGTACCGACCGTGCGGTCGTCCGGGGCGACGGCCAGTGGTGCACCGCGTGTGCGAACCGTACTCGGATCCGGCGGTTCACCCCGGCCTGCCCCACGGCCGGCACATCGAGGTCGATGACCGTGTCGGCCGGTTTTCCGTCCGGCCCGGTCGCCGGCTTCGCGCCCGGTTCGGTCGCCGGCTTCGTCTCCGGGGCGGTGCTCGCCGCCGCACCCGGCTCGGCGGTCGACTTCGCGTCCGGCCCGGTCGTCGGCTTCGCTTCCGCCCGGGGGACCGGTGCCGTCGCCGGCCCGCCGCTCCCGGTCCCGGTCGAGGCATCGGCGGCGACGGAGGCGGCGGGGGAGGCAGCGGAGGAGGTCGTGGCGGCCGTCTCGGTGGCGGCAGCGGAGGTCGTGGTGGCCGCGTCACCGGCAGCGGAGGTAGTGGCGGTAGTGGCGGCGGCCTCGGCGGTCGGAGTGGTGGCAGCCGGTGTCTCGGCCGTGGCGGCGGCCACCGACTCGTGTCCGGCGGCGGCCGGGCCGGCTTTGGTGGTCGAGGGCTCGCCGGTCGGAATCTCGACGGTCGCCGGTGACGATGCCGCCGCGGATTCCGGTCCGGTGGTCGCGGCGGACTCCGGCGCGGAACCGGAGACCGGCTCGGATCCGGCCCGGGGCCGGGGCACGGTTGCGGGCGCCTGATCAGGAGCGGGCTCCGGATCGGGGGCGGCGCCCGAGCTGGCCAACGGCCCGTCGTAGAAGGGCACGGCAGGCCTCAGGGGTCGAGTCGTCGATGTCTCCTCGCGGTCCGCCACCCGTCGAGTATTACCCATCGGCCGGAGAACGTCAGGTCTGGCCGTACGCTGTTCACATGCCCCGGTACGAGTTCCGTTGCCGCGCCTGCGGCGACACCTTCGAGATCAACCGGCCGATGGCCGAGGCTTCGGCCCCGGCGTCCTGCCCGCACGGACACGACGACACGGTCAAGCTACTGTCGACGGTCGCGATGACCGGCCGTGGTGGCTCGGCGGGCGCGGCTCCGACCGCCCCCACGGGCGGCGGCTGCTGCGGCGGCGGTTGCGGCTGCTGACCCCGCCGGTCGACCGTCCGGGCCCGGGCCCCCTCCCTACCGGACGGTGAGGACGACTCACGACCGTGATGTCGGTTTCGTGGCACAGTCCCCGGTTAGCACCTTGGTACGGCGTCGCCCGTCCGTTCCTACGATGGGCCAGAGCATGAATATGCGGCAGCATGAACGCGACTTCCAGGGGGCGGGAGGTTCCAGGCATGTCAGCACGGATCCACCTGCCGAGCGGGCTGGTGACATTCATGTTCACCGACATCGAGGGCTCCACGCGACTGGCCCAGATGCTCGGTTCCGGCTACCGCCCGGTGCTCAGCGAGCACCGGCGCCTGCTGCGGGCGACGCTGGCCGCCAGTGACGGAACGGAACTCTTCACCGAGGGTGATTCGTTCTTCGTCGCGTTCGCCGACGCGTCGGCCGCGCTGGACGCCTCGCTGGCCGCCCAACGGGCGCTGAACAGCCACGAGTGGCCCACCCCGGAGGCCACCCCACGGGTACGGATGGGCCTGCACACCGGCCACGCCGAACCACTCGCCGGGGAGTACGCCAGCGCCGAGGTGCACCGGGCCGCCCGGATCGCCGCCGCCGCGCACGGCGGCCAGGTGCTCTGCTCCGGAGCGACCGCCCGGTACGCCGCACCACTGCCGCCCGGGGCGTCCCTGCTCGACCTCGGGCTGCACCGGTTACGCGGCTTCGACGACCGGGAGCGGCTCTTCCAACTGATCGCCCCGGGGCTGGAGCGTCAGTTCCCCCGCCCCCGGACCGCCGACGCCATTCCGCACAACCTGCCGACCCAGGTCACCTCGTTCGTGGGCCGGAAGGTGGAGCGGGCCGAACTCGACCGGCTGATCGACGACCACCGGCTGGTCACCGTGGTCGGGGCCGGCGGGGCCGGAAAGACCCGGCTGGCGGTGGAGCTGGCCGGCGGCGTGGTCGAGTCCTACCCGGACGGCGTCTGGTTCGTCGACATCGCCACGGTGACCGACCCGGGTCTGGTCGCCTTCGCGGTCGCCGCGGTGCTCGGGCTGCGACCGGAGCCCGGCCGGCCGATGCTGGAGACCCTGGTGGAGTTCGCCGCGTCCCGACGGATGCTGGTGGTGCTGGACACCTGCGACGCCCAGCCGGCCGCCTGTGCCGACGTGATCTCGCGGCTGCTCGCCGGCGGCAGCGGCGTACGGGTGCTGGCCACCAGCCGCGAGTCGCTCGGCCTGCCCGGCGAGGTGATCTGGCGGATCCCGCCACTGTCGGTCGATCCGGCACCCGGGGGTGGCCCGAGCGAGGCGGTCACGCTGCTGCTCGACCGTACCGCCGCCGCCCGGGGTGGGCGTCGGGCCGGCCCGGCCGAGTCGGCCGATCTGCAACGGGTGGTGACCCGACTGGACGGGCTGCCGCTGGCGATCGAACTGGCCGCCGCCCGGCTGCGGGTGCTCTCCGCCAGTCAGCTCGCGGAACGGCTGGACGACGTGCTCGGCGCGCTGGACGCGGGGCGTGACGACGTCGAGCCCACCCCGGCGGCGGGCCGGAGTTGGGTCGCCAACCAGCAGGACACGGTCGACCTGGCGGCGGCGGCCCGGGGCGTGGCGCCACCGCCGGGGGCTCGGGCCGTCCAGCGGTCGGCGACCCAACGGCACGTGACGATGCAGGCGACGGTGACCTGGTCGTACCGCACCCTCGGGCCCCGGGCGGCTCGGCTGCTGCGCTGGCTTGCGGTCTTCTCCGGCCCGGTGGACCTGGCGACGGTGGAGTGGCTGCTCGACGACGACCCGCTCGATCCGCTGTCGGTACTGGTCGACAAGTCGATGATCCAGGCCGAGCCGAACGTCTCCGGCAGCACGTACCGGATGCTCGACCCGATCCGGGCGTACGCGGCCCGCCGGCTGGTCGACGCGGGAGAGGAACAGACCGCCCGGGACCGGCACGTCGCGTGGGGCCTGCACGCGTTGCAGCGGGCCCACCTCGGTCCGGACGACCGGCCGGTGACCCTCTCCCTGTACGCGCTGGACCCGCTCGCCGACGAGATGCGGGCCGGGCTGCGCTGGACGGTCACCGGAGGCAGCGCCCGACAGGGGCTGCAACTGGCCAGTGGACTGGACGAGTGGTGGCGGGAGCGGGGGCTCGCCCGGGAGGGGCGGTTGTGGCTGTTCCGCCTCTACGGTCGGATCGCCGAGACCGGCGAGCAGATTCCGGAGGCGGAAGTCGCGGCGGCGTACCACATGCACTCGCAGCATGCCGGCGCGGACGGTGAGTTCGCCGAGGAGCTGCGCTTCTCGCAGCGGGCGGAGTCCGCTGCCCGGCAGGCCGGCGACATCGGCCTGCTCGTCCGGGTCCTCGCCGGTCGGGCCGCGCCGCTGATCGACATGGGACGGTTCCACGAGGCCGAGCGGGTGTGCCGGGAGGTGATCGCCCGGGCCGAAGCGGAGAACGTCGCCGGCGAGGCGCTGCTCGCCGTCTACAGCCTGGCCGAACTGCTGTGGCGCCGGGGGGCGTTGGACGAGGCGGCCGACCTGCTCGGCGGGGCCCGGCCGGTGGAGGCGGCCCGGCCGACCGATCGGGGCAAGCGCTCCGTCGACATGCTCCTCGGCATGGTGGCGTTGGCCCGGGGTGACCTGGTCGCCGCGCACGACCACCTGGTGGTCGCCCTGCGGTCGCGGATGAGTTACGGCTATCTCGCTCGCGCCTGCGACACGGTGAACGCGATCGCGGTGCGCTGCGCGGGCGGCGGGGATCCGAGGGCGGCGGCCCGGCTGTTCGGCGCGGCCCAGTTGACCCGCTCGGCGATGCGCTGCACTCCCGGCACCTTCGGGGCGTACTGGATCCAGGAGCAGTCGGCGCTGCGGGCGGTGATGGGCGACACGGCCTTCGACACGGCGTACGCCACCGGTGCGGAACTGACCCTCGAAGAGGCGGCGGCGGTGGCCCTGGAGGTCGACCATCCCGATCTGGCCGACGGTTCGATCCGGTTCGCCAACGTCGAGACACCGGCTCCGCGTCCTCGTCCACGGGAGCCGCTCGACGCTCCACACGAAGGCGGGTAGGACATTCCTGCGGAAGTGTCGCCGAATTTCGTTTCCATCGGGATCCGGCACCGATATCTGATCTTGATAAGACCGTCGTCCGATACCGGGAGCGCTCCGCGCTTCGCACCGTTCGGGTCAATTCCCGGCCGACGCACGTGATGACAACAGCGACATCTGCCATTCGGGCGACCGGGTCGCCAGACGGCGATGCTCCCGTACCCCGGGGGGTACGGGAGCATCGGAGTAGCGGTAATCAGTGTTGCTTGGCGAGGCCGACGAACGAGCGCCACGCCTGGGTGTCGAACGTGAGGACGGGGCCGCCGGGATCCTTGCTGTCCCGGACTCCGACCACGTCCGACAGGTTGTCCGCCACCTCTAGGCACGCGCCGCCGTTACCGCCGGAGCGGGTCGACTTGCGCCAGCTGGCACCGCTTAGGTCCATATCCTTGACACTTCCTTGATCAGCTCGAGTGACTGTTTGACCGGAAGGGCGTGATTGCGTACGACCTCCCACATTCGGGCTAGTCTAGCAATTTCGCCCGCCTCGTCCACTATCTGAGCTTTGAGCTGGTTGTCGGCATATCCGACGCGTTTGTCGTCCGGCATCTCCGCGATGATGAACTGCCCAGCCAGCCCGAGATACATGCCTGTGGTCGCCGGAACCACCTGCACCTGGATGTGGTCCAGTGCGGCGAACTCGATGATCCGCTCGACCTGCTCCCGCATCAGGCCGGCCTGATCGGGCACCGGCCGGTGCAGCACCGCCTCGTCGATGACCGAGATGAGCTGCGGGGGTACCTCCTGGTTGAGGATCGCCTGCCGGGCCAGCCGCGAGGCGACGTGCCGGTCGATCTCCTCGGCGGTGAACCGGCCACCGGCCAGGGTCGCCCGGGCGTACGCCTCGGTCTGCAACAGCCCCGGCACGTACGCCGGCTCGAACCAGCGCAGCAGCACCGCTTCCCGTTCGATCTCAAGCCAGTCGCGCAGCCAGATTGGCGCGGTATCGAAACTGGCGAGTTTCACCAATAGTCGGGTGTACGCCCCACCGGTCTGGAACGCCTTGTCCACGGCGGCGACGTAGTCGCCGGTAGGTGGTCGGTGCCGCGTTTCCACCGAGCTGACGTGCGTCGGAGAAAACCTGACTCTGTGCGCCCACTCCTCTTGGGTCATGGACCGGGATGTTCGTGCCTCGATCAACTCCTCGACCAGAAGGTCCACCGCAGCGCCCATCTACGCGTCCTCCACTCGAAATGTGCCAGCAACTCCCCAGCCCACTCGCGACTACGCACAACGGAGTTTCGAACTGCGCAAACAGGCCGGATCTCTAGCGACATTAAATGCCTCCACACAAGACTGTCATCAGCGGAACCGCTCGGGGTCGAGTGGGACGGGCGGAACCGCTGGGGGGACCGCCCGGGGCGGGCACCACGCGGGCGGCCCCCCGCTTCCCAGATCACGTGGCGAAGAGGGGGTCGCGAAATGAGCTGGCTACGACATACGCCGGAACGACATCGCCGGGACTGGCGCCGACTGTGGCGGTACTGCCGGTGCGGTCTCCGGTGGGGGTGCCCCGACTGGGAGGCCGTGGCGGCGCTGGCGCCGATCCCGCCGCCGTCTCCGCAGGCCCGGCCCGCCGACCCGCAGGTGGCCCCCGACCGGCCGACCCGCCTGCGGTCCAGGAACCAGCGGTACGCCTGGGACGACTCCACCGGTCAACTTCCGGCCCGGGTCGAACCGGTCACCTCCGGCCGGGCGGAAACCGCGCCTCGACATTACCCGTAACCCGCTTGGGACCGGCGCCGACGGCAACCGGCGCCGGTCCCAAGCAATTCAGGGTCGCGGTACGGAGATCAGCGAGCCGCCGCTGCCGCCGCCCGGCGCTCGCCGTCGGCCTTGAGCTCCGCCGCCTTGTCCAGGTCGGACTGCGAGATGATCACGGACCCGAACACCCGTACGGCCTGGTAGTAGGTCCACGCCAGGCTGTTGCAGGCCGGCCGGACGAACACGTTGTACGTCGCGCAGGACCGTCGCAGGTCCTCGTAGAAGGCGCTGTCCAGTCGGGCCTTGTTCGGGTCGAACTGGCTGACCGCCTTGTAGTTGCGGTACCCGAAGTCGTGCCGGTAGCAGGAAAGTTCGAAGTCGAATCCGAGCGGGTTGTCCGGGCTCGACGAGCAGTAGTCGGTGGTCCAGTTGAACGCGTAGTCGGCCCAGGCACCCTGGTTGGTCCGGGCCGAGTTCCAGGCGTTGTAGCTGCCGGCGCTGGTCTGGGTCCAGCTCGACAGAACGGCGAGCTTCTGCTCCGGGGTGACGGCGGCGGCGGCGGGCGAGGCGGAACCGAGGATTGCCAGTACGGCGAACGTACCGGCCGCCAGGGCGGTGAGCAGGCGACGGGGCATGAACTACCTCCGGGTACGAGGGCGTCCCTCATGAGGGCGCCCGGGGCGGGACCGACTGTCACCGATCGGGTGATCTGGATACATGACAGTCTGGAGGAATCGTCACCCAACGATCTCTACGCAACCTTTATTTTCGTAGGCAGGCGCCAGAACAGGCGAATGCTCCGGGGTAGCGGCCCCGGAGCATTCGCCCGTCAGTCCAGATCAGCGCAGGTCAGCGCGTTACGAACCACGGTGGGCTGGGCTGGCTCTCGTTGGCCAGCCGGTCCAGCGCGGTGACGTAGTAGCTGTACCGCCGGCCGGGCTCGGCCGTCTCGTCGAGGTAGGACTGTGTCGATCTGCCGGTCGACCGGACGGTGCCGACCAGGTGGCCGGCGTCGGCGAAACCACACGATCCGGGCAGGCTCAGCCCGTCGAACCGGTAGATCGCGTACGACGTCGCGGCGCCGAACGGTCCGAGCCCGTCGGCCGGCTGCCACCAGCGCAGCTTGACGCCGTCGTTCTGCCGGGCGGCGCCGGTCAGCACCGGGAAGAGCAGGGGCTTTGCCGGCAGGTGTGGCATGGTCGGGATCAGGGCCGGCCGGGAGTAGTGGGCGGCGGCGTAGACGTCGGTGGCACCGAGCCGGTTGGCCCGGACCTGGACTGCGCTGAAGTGCACGTTCCCCGCCACCTGCGGGTGGTCCCGGTTGAAGGTCAGGTGCCGCGACATCTCGGCGGGGTCCTGCCAGGGCGCCGGCTGGGCCGGGTCGCCGATCTTGTAGTCGGCCTGCCCGACGTAGAGCTGCACCCGGGTACCGGCCACCACCTCCGACCACCAGGGCACCAGCTTGGCGTAGTCGGCCACGGTGAACCCGATGTTCCAGTAGACCTGCGGCACGATGTAGTCGACCCACTCCTCCTTGACCCACTTGCGGGTGTCGGCGAAGTTGGCGTCGTACGACTGGGTGCCGTTCGTCTCCGAGCCGAGCGGGTCGGCCGCGGCGTTACGCCAGATGCCGAACGGGCTGACCCCGAACTTCACCCACGGCTTGACCACCTTGATCCGCTGGCCCATCTCCCGCACCAGCAGGTCGATGTTGTTCCGCCGCCAGTCCGCCTTGCTGGCGAAGTCGGCGCCGTACCGCTCGAAGGTGGCCTGGTCGGCGAAGTCCTGCCCGGCCGCCGGGTACGGGTAGAAGTAGTCGTCGAAGTGGACGCCGTCGATGTCGTACCGCTTGACCGCGTCCAGCATGGCGGTCTGGACGAACTGGCGTACCTCGGGGATGCCCGGGTTGTAGTAGAGCCGCGAGCCGGCCGCGTTGACCGGGTAGGGGACGGCCCAGCCCGGGTTGGTCCGGGCCGGGTGCCCCGGGGCGAGCTTGTCGACGTCGGGGCCGGCGCCGTCCGGCATGGAGATCCGGTACGGGTTGAACCAGGCGTGGAATTCGAGGTTGCGCTTGTGCGCCTCGGTGACCAGGTACGCCAGCGGGTCCCAGCCCGGGTCCTGCCCGCGTACCCCGGTCAGGTACTCCGACCACGGCTCGTGCGGGGACGGCCAGAACGCGTCGGCGGTCGGCCGGACCTGCACGATCACCGCGTTGTGGTTGAGCCGCTCGGCCAGGTCGAGCCAGCCGGCGTACTCGGCCTTCTGCGCGGCGATCCGGTCCGGCGCGGTCTGGGACGCCTTGGTCGGCCAGTCGATGTTGACCACGCTGGCGATCCACATGGCCCGGAGCTGCCGCTTGGGTGTCGCGGCGTCGGTGGCGCAGCCTGCGGTGCCGGTGGATGCGGGTGCGGTGGCGGTGTCAGCTATTGGCGCGGCGGTCGCGGTCGCGGGCGCGGCGACGGCGGCGAGCGAGCCGAGCAGCGCGACGGCCAGCCCGGCGGCTCTGAGCCGATATAACTTCATGCGGTGCGTCCCTTCGTTGGGCTCCCCGTGACGGGTGGGCACGGCGGCCGCGTCCTCGGCGGTTTGTGCCGATGCGTTTATACCGCTGGAAGGAAATTTTCACACCGCTCGCGCCGCGCGCAAGCCCTCAATGGACCATGGACGGACGACGTACGACCATCAATCGCGCCCCCGCAGCGCCGTGACCCGAACCAACGCCTCGATCCGGCCCTGCGCCGCCCCCTCGTGGTCGAGCTGCTCACCGACGATCCAGACCCACTCGTCCTGGTAGTAGTGCGAGATGTCGTGCAGGACCCGCTCGACCCGCAACCGGAGGGGACGACCGCCGTAGCGCCAGTCTTCCTTGTCGAGCTGAAGTACTGTCCCGATGACCAGGTCGGGAACTGCGGGCAGCGTGGTCACGGCACCTCCAGGCGGCGTGGGAGATGTGGTGGTGGGCACGGGGGATCGGCCGGGTCCGACCGCATCTGACGTCACAGAGTGCATATTCAGCAGTACCCAGCGCAATCCATCTAACCAAAATTTCATCCGTATGCATGGCAAGCCGGCAAGCCGCGCCGCTCCGATGGGACCCGATCCCGGACGAGGGCGGACCCGGTGGAAAGATCCGGGCTATGTTGTGGGCGTGCGGGCGGGGGCAGCGATGAGGCAGGGTGCGTCGTGATCCACTTTCCCGCCGTACGCCGGGGGCCACTGCGGGCGTTGAGCGTCCGGCTGGGCGCGGCGCTCGGTCTCGTGCTGCTGATCGTCACCGTGGTCTACGTCGACCGGGACGGCTACCGTGACGTCAACGAGGACGGGCTGACCCTGCTCGACTCCTTCTACTACTCGGTGGTCTCCCTCTCGACCACCGGGTACGGCGACATCACGCCGATCACCAGAGGCGCCCGGCTGATCAACGTGCTGGTCGTCACCCCGGCCCGGGTGCTGTTCCTGATCATCCTGGTCGGCACCACCCTGGAAGTCCTGACCGAGCAGTACCGCACCAGCCTCCGCTTGACGCGGTGGAGGAGGACCGTGAAGGACCACGTCATCATCTGCGGCTACGGCACCAAGGGCCGTAGCGCCATCTCCGCACTGCTCGAAACCGGCTACGACAAGCAGCGGATCATCGTCGTCGAACGCGGTTCCGCGGCGGTCCGACAGGCCACCTCGGCCGGACTGGTGGTGGTGGAGGGGAACGCCACCCGGTCGTCGGTGCTGAACGAGGCACACGTCAAGAACGCGAAGTCCGTGATCATCGCGACCGACAGCGACGAGGTCTCGGTGCTGGTGACCCTGACCGTACGTCAGCTCACCGCCGGGCAGGTCAGGATCATCGCCGCCGCCCGGGAGGCGGAGAACGCCCCGCTGCTGCGGCAGAGCGGGGCGCACCACGTCATCGTCTCGTCCGCGACCGCCGGTCGGCTCCTCGGCGTCTCCACCTCCGCCCCACCGCTGATCGACGTGGTGGAGGACCTGCTGACCCCGGGGCAGGGCATGGCGCTGGCCATGCGCTCGGCCAGCCGGGACGAGGTCGGCGTCTCGCCACGGAAGTTGGAGGCGCTGGTCATCGCCCTGGTCCGGCGCGGCAAGGTGGTATCGCTGGCGGATCAGGCCGCTACCGCCATCGAGACCGGCGACATGCTGGTGTACGTCCGGGACGACCGGCCCAGCAACGGGAACACCGACCGGAACGCGGACCGGGGTTCCGACCAGAACCGCTGACCGAGGACACCAAAGAAGAACCGCTGACCGGCGGGTGCCGGTCAGCGGGTTCGGTGGGGCTTCGGTCGAGCGGGTCGACGGACGGGCCGTCAGAGAATCGTCCAGGTGTCTCCGCTGCTCAGCAGGCCGGCGAGCTGCTCCTCCGGCGTACCGGTGGCCTTGGCCCGGGCCGAGGAGACCTGGCTCTGGACGACGCTGTCGTAGGAGGGCCGCCGCACGTCCCGGAAGATCCCGATCGGGGTGTTCCGCAGGGCGAACCCGGGCAGCCGGGAGAGCGCGAAGGCGTACGCCGGCTCGTCCACCGTCGCGTCGTGCACGACGATCTCGTCCGCCGGTACGGCTGCCGTCTCCCGGACCTCCAGCCCGAACGCGCCCGGCGGGTGTACGACACAGAACTGGCCGTCCTTGCCGAACGTGATCGGCTCGCCGTGCTGCAACCGGATCAGGTAGTCGTCCCGGGTGCCCGCGTCCTTCAACTCGTCGAACGCGCCGTCGTTGAAGATGTTGCAGTTCTGGTAGATCTCCACGAACGCCGACCCCTCGTGCTCGGCGGCGGCGCGGAGCACCGACTGCAGGTGCTTGCGGTCCGAGTCGATGGTCCGGGCCACGAAGGTCGCCTCGGCGCCCAGGGCCAGGGAGAGCGGGTTGAACGGCGAGTCCGCCGAGCCGACCGGGGTCGACTTGGTGACCTTGCCGATTTCGGACGTCGGAGAGTACTGCCCCTTGGTCAGCCCGTAGATCCGGTTGTTGAAGAGCAGGATCTTGAGGTTGACGTTCCGGCGCAGCGCGTGGATCAGGTGGTTGCCACCGATCGACAGCGCGTCGCCGTCACCGGTCACCACCCAGACCGACAGGTCCGGACGGGACACCGACAGCCCGGTGGCGATCGCCGGCGCCCGGCCGTGGATCGAGTGCATCCCGTACGTGTTCATGTAGTACGGGAACCGGGACGAGCAGCCGATGCCGGAGACGAAGACCGTCCGCTCCCGGGGAATCTGCAACTCCGGCATGAACGACTGGACCGCGGCCAGGATCGCGTAGTCGCCGCAGCCGGGGCACCAGCGGACCTCCTGGTCGGACTTGAAGTCCTTCGTGGTCAGCTTGAGGGCTACGGGCGTCGCGGTCGCGCCGCCACCGGAATTCGTCGCCTCAGGCATTCTTGACTACCTCTTCCAGCATGGTCTCCAGCTCGGTGGAGGTGAACGGCAGCCCTCGGACCTGGTTGTAGGAGATCGCGTCGATCAGGTAGCGGGCCCGGATCACGTGGGCCAGCTGACCGAGGTTCATCTCCGGGATCACCACCCGCTCGTAGCGGCCCAGCACCTCGCCGAGGTTGGCCGGCAGCGGAGCCAGGTGCCGCAGGTGCGCCTGGGCCACCGGCAGGCCCCGCTGGCGCAGCCCACGACAGGCCGCGCCGATCGGGCCGTACGTCGACCCCCAGCCGAGCACCAGCACCCGGGCGTCCGAGTCCGGATCCTCCACCTCGACGTCCGGCACCTCGATCGCCTCGATCCGGGCCGCCCGGGTCCGGACCATGAAGTCGTGGTTCGCCGGGTCGTACGAGATGTCACCGGTCTTGTCGGCCTTCTCCAGACCGCCGATCCGGTGCTCCAGCCCCGGCGTGCCGGGGATCGCCCACGGCCGGGCGAGCGTCGCCGGGTCGCGCAGGTACGGCAGGAAGGTCTTGCCGTCCTCGCCGTTCGGCTCGGTCGCGAACTCGACCCGCAGGTCCGGCAGCGAGTCCACGTCCGGCAGCAGCCACGGCTCGGAGCCGTTGGCCACGTAGTTGTCGGAGAGCAGGATCACCGGGGTCCGGTGGGTCAACGCGATCCGGGCGGCTTCGAGGGCCGCGAAGAAGCAGTCCGACGGTGAGCGTGGGGCGATCACCGCGATCGGAGCCTCGCCGTGCCGGCCGAACAGCGCCATGTTGAGGTCGGCCTGCTCGGTCTTGGTCGGCATGCCGGTGGACGGCCCGGCCCGCTGCACGTCGACGATCACCAGCGGCAGCTCCAGCGCCACGGCGAGGGAGATCGTCTCACCCTTCAACGCGACACCGGGACCGGAGGTGGTGGTGACGCCGAGCGCCCCGCCGTACGACGCCCCGAGTGCCGCACCGATGGCCGCGATCTCATCCTCGGCCTGCATCGTGGTGACGCCGAACCGCTTGTGCTTGCTCAGCTCGTGCAGGATGTCCGAGGCCGGGGTGATCGGATAGGCGCCGAGGAACACCGGCAGCCCCGACCGGACCCCGGCGGCGACCAGGCCCAGCGAGAGCGCGGCGTTGCCGGTGATGTTCCGGTAGGTGCCCGGGTTCATCTTGGCCGGCTTGACCTCGTACCGGACTCCGAAGTCCTCGGTGGTCTCGCCGAAGTTCCAGCCCGCCTTGAACGCCGCCGTGTTCGCCGCCACCAACTCCGGCCGGGCCGCGAACTTGCGTTCGAGGAACCGGAGCGTCGAGGCGTACGGCCGGGAGTACATCCAGGAGAGCAGCCCGAGCGCGAACATGTTCTTCGCCCGCTCGGCGTCCTTCTTCGAGACGGCGTGCTCGGCCAGCGCGCCCACGGTCATCGAGGTGAGCGCGACCGGGTGCAGGGCGTAGGCGTCCAGCGAGCCGTCCTCGAGCGGACTGACCTGGTAACCGACCTTGGCGAGGTTGCGCTTGGTGAACTCGTCGGTGTTCACGATGATGTCCGCGCCACGGGGCAGGTCGGCCAGGTTGGCCTTCAGCGCGGCCGGATTCATCGCGACCAGGACGTTCGGCGCGTCGCCGGGGGTCAGGATGTCGTAGTCCGCGAAGTGCACCTGGAAGCTCGACACCCCGGGCAGGGTGCCGGCAGGGGCGCGGATCTCCGCGGGGAAGTTGGGTAACGTCGAGATGTCGTTGCCCAGTTGCGCGGTTTCCGAGGTGAATCGGTCGCCGGTGAGCTGCATACCGTCGCCGGAGTCCCCGGCGAACCGGATGACCACCCGATCCAGTTGTTGGACCTGCTTGCTCACAGCTGCACCTCGCTTCGCTCAGCCCGGTGGGACAGGCTGAGCTCAGGGGTGACCTCGCCTTGCTCGGCCACGTGTCCTCCTTGAGCGCCGGTGGCGGGTTGGCGGTGGTGAGGGGCCGGCCCGCTCCAGTCCTTCATTGCAGAGCCTACGTCGATCGTTAGGTGATCCTTCCCCAAGGTCCGTCGTATGGGACGCTCTGATGGGAGTATTAGCGTGCTTTCGCCCCACCCGGAAACCTCTGTCGTTATCCAGATCACCGAATTTCGGACGCCGAATTCTGCGGGGCGGAAACTGGACCGGGAATCTACGGGAGCCCGACGCGGCCCCGACGGCCGGTAAGCTGCCGGACATGACCGGATACCTGGGGTCGTACGCGACGCTGGGGCTGCTGCTGCTCGCCAGCGTACTGGTCTTCGTCGGGGCGTTCTCGGCCAACCGGGTGCTCCGGCCGGCCCACCCCGCCGAGCCGGTCGGCAAGCGGACCAGCTACGAGTGCGGACTCGACCCGGTCGGCAGCGACTGGGCGCAGATGCAGATCCGCTACTACGTCTACGCCTACCTCTACGTCCTCTTCGCGGTCGAGGCGGTCTTCCTCTTCCCCTGGGCGGTGGTCTACGACCGGCCCGGGTTCGGCGTCACCACGGTCGTCGAGATGGCCATCTTCGTCGGGGTGCTCGCCCTGGGCATCCTCTACGCCTGGCGCAAGAACATCCTCCGCTGGACCCAGTGACGCCGACCTGACCCGGTGACGGTGTCCTCACCCGATGACGCCTACCTGACCCGCTGACGGTGTCCTGACCTGGTGACGGCGACCTGAGCGACCGACTGTGCTGATCGAGCGACGGTCAGGCCAGCCCGCGCCGGGACACGGCCGGCGGGCGGTCACCCCGGATCGACGCGACCATGTCCAGCAGGCGCCGGGTCGGCCCGACCTGGTGGGCCCGGAACACCTGGGCGCCCAGCCAGGCAGACAGCGCGGTCGCCGCGAGGGTGCCCTCCAGCCGCTGGTCGACCGGCAGGTCCAGGGTCTCCCCGATGAAGTCCTTGTTGGACAGGGCCACCAGTACGGGCCAGCCGGTGTCGGAGAGCTCGGCCAGGCGCCGGGTGATCTCCAGGGAGTGCCGGGTGTTCTTGCCGAAGTCGTGCGCGGGGTCGATCAGGATGCCGTCGGGGCGTACCCCGAGCCGGACGGCTCGGTCGGCGAGCCCGGTGACGGTCCGGGCGACGTCCGCCACCACGTCGTCGAACGCCGCCCGGTGCGGGCGGGTACGCGGACTCAGCCCGCCGGTGTGCGAGCAGACCAGACCCACCCCGGTGGCCGCGGCGACCTCGGCGAGCGCCGGGTCGGCGCCGGACCAGGTGTCGTTGAGCAGGTCCGCTCCGGCGGCGATCGCCTCGACCGCGACCTCGGCCCGCCAGGTGTCGATCGAGATCACCACGTCGGGAAAGGCGGCCCGGACCGCGGCGATGGTGCCCACGGTCCGGCGGATCTCCTCCGGTACGTCGACCTCGTTTCCCGGTCCCGCCTTCACCCCGCCGATGTCGATGATCTCCGCACCCTCGGCCACGGCGCGCTCGACGGCCCGCAGCGCACTGTCGGCGGCGAAGGTCATGCCGCGATCGAAGAACGAGTCCGGAGTGCGGTTCACGATCGCCATCACGGCGAGTTCCCCGGGCGCGAACGTGCGTCGCCCCAGCCGAAGCGCGTTCGCCATCCGGTCCTCCTGTCGAGTCGCCCGCGCTGCTGACGCTAGTCGGCGGTGTTCCGTCGTACCGGTCAGGGCGGCTCGTCGATGTCCCCGGGGAGTGGGCCGGGTTCACGTCCGGCGAAGATTCAGCGGGGTGGCGGGGTCGCCCTGCCCGCCTCGCCATGCCACCATCGGCGGATGGGTCAGGTTCTGCTCCTCTTGGTCGTGGCGTTGACCGTCGCGGCGGTGGTCTTCGGCGTAACGGTGCTGGTTACCGGCTCTGATCCAGGGCTGGGGACCGCGGAGCCCGATGGTCGGGCGGTGCCACTGCCCGGCAACCGGCCGTTACTGGAAACCGACGTCGGGCAGGTCCGGTTCGACACGGCCGTCCGGGGCTACCGGATGGGGCAGGTCGACCAGGCGCTGCGCCGGGCGGCGTACGACATCGGCTACAAGGACGAGCTGATCGGGGTCCTCCAGGCGGAGGTCACGGCGCTGCGCGAGGGACGGGTCCCCGACGCCGAGGCGCTACGCCGGGCCCGGGAAGCCGCCCTCGCACCGGCTGGCGTGTCCGCCGGTGGTCCGGCCACCGGCGCCCCGGCCCTCGGAACGGAACCCGGACCGGTGGGCAACGGGCTGACCAGCGGTTCCCCGTGGGGCGATCCGGCGGCCCCCAGCACCACGGCCTCCAGCACTCCAGCCTCCAGTGGCACGACCACCGCCGGCCCGGCCGCCGCCGTCGCCGCCGGGGCCAGCCCTGTCGCACCCGGCCCGCTCGAATTCGAGCGCGTCCAGTTCGACCGGTCGCCAGCCGACCGCGCCGGAACCGACCGCGCCGGAACCGACCGCGCCGGAACGGATCGGGTCGAACCGGCCGATCAGGGCGGGGCGGTGTCCCGTACCGGGGCGGCCGAGCGGGCCGGGGACGAGCGGTCGGACGACGACGCCGACCCGGCGGCGCCGACCCGACCGGTCCGGGCCGGCGGATCGGTGATCGAGACCGAGGACGGCGACCTGGCGGCGCAGACCCAGGTGGTGCGACCGGGCGCCGCCGGGCCGGCGGAGACGGGGACGGCACCGACCGGGCCGGCCGCCGAGGCCGACGACGACACCGCGACGGTGCTGACCCGACCCGTGCCGGCGGCCGGGCCGACGGAGCGGGCCGGGACGACGGCCGAGGACGGGGCCGAGGACGAGGAAGCTGTGACGACGAAGGTACGACGACCGATGCGGGCCTCCGACCCGGCGGAGCCGAGCGGACCGCCGGAGCAGTCGGAGCGCAAGTGACCGCGACCGGCCCCAGCGGCCCGGGCGGCCCGGGAAGCCGGCGTGGTCCGGAGGCGAACGGATCGGGTCCCGGCCGTGGTTCGGGTCCGGGCGGTGGTTCGGGTCCGGGCGGTGGTTCGGGTCCGGGCGGTGGTTCGGGTCCGGGCGGTCGTTCGGGGCCCGGTGACGGTTCGGGCTCCGGCGACGGCCGGCATCCGAACCACGGCCCGGATCAACCTGTCGGCCCGGATCAACCTGTCGACCCGGACCCGGACGGCGCGGAGGGACTGCGGGCGGCGGCCCAGCCGGGTGCCGGAGAGGTCACCGCGACCGTCATCGTCGCCGCCCCGGCACCCCGGGTGTTCGCCGCCCTGACCGCCTGGGAGCGCCAGGGCGACTGGATTCCGTTCACCCGGGTCCGGCTGGTCGAGGGCGACGGGGGTGAGGGCAGCCTCGTCGAGGCGGTCACCACGGTCGGGCCGGCCGTGCTCCGCGACGAGATGCGGGTAGTCCGGATGGACCCGCCGTACGAGGTGCGGGTGGTGCACTGCGGACGCCTGTTGCGCGGTCCCGGGGTGCTGCGCTGTACCCAGATGGACCGGGACCGTACCCAGGTGGTCTGGCACGAGTGGTTCCACCTGCCCGGTGGGCCGGCCGCCCGGCTGGCCTGGCCGGTGCTCTGGCCCGGCTCCAAGGTCGGTCTCAGCCAGGCGCTGAAGCGGTTCGCCCGACTCGTGGAGCAGGGCCGGCTGCCCTGATCCGGTTCCACCGCCCCCGGCCCGGGCACCTGGTCGGCGGCAGGTTGTCGGGCGCCTGACCTACCGTTGGTGCCGTGACTGATCTGGTGACCGGCGTCGACGGCCTGGCCCGCTGCGGCTGGGGCGCGAGCACGCCCGACTACGCCGCCTACCACGACGAGGAGTGGGGCCGGCCGCTGCACGGCGACGACGCCCTCTACGAGCGCCTGAGTCTGGAGGCGTTCCAGTCGGGGCTCTCCTGGCTGACCATCCTGCGGAAACGCCCCGCGTTCCGGAGCGCCTTCCACGGGTTCCGGCTGGAGACCGTCGCCCGGTACGACGAAACGGACATTGCCCGGCTGATGGGCGACGTCGGGATCGTACGGAACCGGGCCAAGATCGAAGCGGCGATCGCCAACGCCCGGGCCGCCCTGGACCTGCCGGACGGACTGGCGACGCTGCTCTGGTCCTTCGCCCCCGACGCCCGGGCGACCCGGCCCGGGTCCTTCGCCTCGGTGCCGGCCATCACCGCCGAGTCGACCGCGATGGCGAAGGCGCTCAAGAAGCGCGGTTTCCGTTTCGTCGGACCCACTACCGCGTACGCGCTGATGCAGGCCACCGGAATGGTGGACGACCATCTCGACGGTTGCCACGTGAAACGGCCGGCCGCCGCCGTGATGGGATAACCGGATGAGGCAGTGGGATGAGCGGACCGGCCGGCTCGGCGGGCGGGAGCCGCAGGGCGGGCCGGAGCGTGGCGGAGTGCCGGCATGAGCGAGCGGATCGGCCGGCGCAGGGCTGAGCGGCTTCTGACGGCGCCGGGCGCGGCGAGGTGACCATGAGCGAGACGGTTCTGGCCGGCGCGTGGGCGGTGGTCATCCCCGGCGAGCGTTACGAGGCGGAGCGGCTGTTCCACCACGACACCCTGGAGCTGACCGGCCTGGGCGGTGGGGACCGGCCCGGCCCCGGCGACCCGGTGCTGGTGGTACGCGACGAGCAGCCGCCCTCCGTGGTGGCGCTCGGCAGGGTGGTGGCGACCGGCGGGATCGAGGAGCCGGACCCGGACGATCCGCAGTCGGGGCCGGAGGAGGGCACCGCGCTGGCGGTGACGTACACCCGGCAGGTGTTCGACGCGCCGGTGCCGGCCGACCAGCTCGCCCTCGACGGCCCGGTGACCCGGATCGACCCGGCGGTCTACCACGAGCTGGCCGGACGGGTCGGGCCCGCGCCCGATCGCCGGAAGTGGCTGGTCAGCCTGGACATGCCGATCGAGGCGACGACCTCGGCCGAGGCGGTCCGGCTGTTCTGGGCGTACGTGCAGGAGCTGGGGCCACGGGAGCTGCCCGCCTTCGTCGCCCCGGTCGACGACGAACTCGCGATGCAGGCGTTCGTGCTCGGCGTCGAGGCCAACCAGGATCCCGAAGAGGAAGACTGAGCGGTGTTCCGCCGGCCTGGCCGGTCGCCCGAGTGCGACCGACCAGGCCGGCTGCTGGTGGCGGCCCGGTCAGGTCAGGACGTCGGGCAACCGGCCGGGCCACCGGCCCAGCACCTGGCCCGGATCGGTGTCGAGCACCCGTTCGAGCAGCGTCGCGTAGACGTCCCGGAAGTCGGTGGTGAAGCGCAGGTCGCCGTCGTCCAGCTCGGTCAGGTTCGGCGCTTCGCCGTAGAGGCCGCCGCGCACCCCCGCGCCGAGCAGGAAGACGTCCGAGGCGGTGCCGTGGTCGGTACCGTCCGAGGCGTTGGCCCGGACCCGCCGGCCGAACTCCGAGTACACCGCCACCACCACCTTGCGGCCGGCCTCGGTGCTGCCCATCCGGTCGAGGAAGCCGGACAGCGCCTTGTCGACCTGACCGAGCAGCACGGCCTGGAGCTGCTTCTCGTCCGCGTGGGTGTCGAAGCCGCCCAGTGAGACCGAGAAGACCCGGCTCGACACGCCCACCTCGACGCACTGCGCGACCAGGTCCAGTTGGGCCTGGAGCGAGCTGCGCGCACCGCCGGTCGCGGTCGCCGCCGGCGCCTCCTCGGCGTCGGCGTTCTCGGCCTCCTCGGCCGCCGCGGCCTCGCGTACCTCGGTGATCATCGTGTCCACGGCACGCAGGTCGGCGAAGCAGGCCGCCGCCCGGGCCTGGCCGGCCGGCTCGCCGGGCTCCGCCGCCGCGAGCGAGGCCAGTGTCTTGTCGCCGAGCGGGTGGCGGGCCTGCCGCCCGGTGACCGGTACGGCCGCTCCGGCGCTGCGGGCACCGGCCAGCAGCGGCGGCAGGGTCGGCTCGAAGGAGACCGCGAGCCGGGGATCCCCGCCCGCTCCGTCCAGCCACCGGCCGAGCCAACCGGTGCGCTCGGGACGGTCGGGCCGGGCGGTCTGCCAGATGTCCATCGAGCGGAAGTGACTGCGGTCGGGTGTCGGATAGCCGACACCTCGGACGATGGCGAGCCGGCCGGCGGTGAACAGCCCGTGCAGTCCGGTCAGCGCCGGGTTCAACCCGACCTGGTCGTCGAGCCGCTTGACCTCCTCGGCCGAGTACGCCAACTCGGGGCGGGCGTCGTGGTACGCCGGATCGGCGTACGGGACGACGGTGTTGAGGCCGTCGTTGCCGCCGTACAGGGTGACCAGCACCAGCGTACGGCTGTCCTGGTCGCGGTCACCGGCCGTGTCGAACAGGTCGGACAGGCCGTACGCCGTGGCGCCGGCCGCGAGCGCGCCGGCTCCCGTGACGCCACTAGCGATCAGGAACTTGCGCCGGGTCAGGATGTCCATTCGTTCGTCGCCTCCCGGTCAGCAGACGGTGTACTCGGGGCTGATCAACCCGGCGGCGAGCAGTCGCTCCGGGTCCTCGGCCAGTGCGGTCAGGGCGGTACGGGTACGTGCGGTCCAGCGGTCCACCACGAGCAGCCGGGCCAGCGCGTCCGGGCGTCCGGCGCTCGGCGCGGCGGAGAGTCCCTGGACGACGGTCGGTGCCGCCGCCCCGGCGAGCAGCGTGGCCAGGCGCATCCGGGCCTGCAACGAGGAGGTGGTCAGCCAGGACTCGCCGGCCGGCCAGCCGCCGACACTCGGCGGGCGCAGCGGCACCTGGTCCATCCCGGCCAGCCGGTTGGACAGCTCCTTGCGTTCCTTCTCGGCCAGCCGGCCGGGCCGGATCCCGAGCTGGCGCATTGCGCCGACGATCCACTCCACCGGCTGTTTGACCAGTTGGTTACGGGTCTGCGCGAAGGCCGGGGCGGTGAAGATCGCCCGCAGTGTTCCGGTGGTGTCGCCGGTGGCGGCCAACGACTGCGGCGGTGCGGTGTCCCTGCTGGCGAACCGGAACCAGAGCCGGGCCGCGACGAAGGCACCGGCCTCGGGGCGGCCGGCCAGCAGCCGGGCGTACGAGTCGGCGTCGAACGCCGCGGTCTGCCCGAGGATCGTCTTCTCGCCGGAATCGTGCCTCCGGGGCACGAATCTGGCCTTCGCCGCGTTCCGGTCGACCTGCCAGCCGGTCAGCGCCCGCGCCCCGGCCTTCACGTCCGCCTCGGTGTAGTTGCCGATGCCGAGGGTGAACAGCTCCATCAGCTCCCGGGCCAGGTTCTCGTTCGGGGCGGCGCGGGTGTTCTTCTGGCCGTCCAGCCACAGGATCAGGGCGGGGTCCCGGACCATCGCCCGGACGAGCGCCTCGAACCCGCCCCTGCCGTGGGCCCGGAAGGTGTCGAGCTGGCCCAGCATGAGCTGGGCGGACTTCACCTTGCGGACGCTGGTCGCCCAGTGTCCGTGCCAGAAGAAGACGAGCTTCTCGGGGAGTTGGTGGTCGGCGGCGACCATCCGGTCCAGCCACCAGTCGGCCAGCCGACGGGCCTGTTCGGCCCGCTCCCGCTGGGCCTGCTGCCGCTGCTCCCGGCTGGGCTTCTTGTCGAGTGCGGCAAAGGGATCGGCGCCCAGCCGGGGTACCGGGGTGGCCGCCGCACCCGCGTCCCGCCCGGTGGGGGAGAGCAATCTGTCCAGCGTCGCCGCCACCCCGTCCCGTTCGGCCGCGTCCACCTCGGCGGCCGTGGGCCCGAAGGTGGCGCGGCGCAGCAGGTGTGCGACAGCGTCCCGATCGACCATGTGCCGAACCATAGGACATCGATGTACGAGACTCGTAAAGATCAGGATCGGGACGGGTATCTGCCTCGGTTCCGGCGAGGGCGGCGGGGTCGGGGCGGGTCTGTCTCGGCCCCGGCCGCCCTCGGCGGGGTCGGGGCGGCGGGTCAGCGGCCCTCGAACGCCGGCCGGCGCTTGGCCACGAAGGCGGCGGTGGCGGCCCGGTGGTCGGCGGTGGCGCCACAGATCGCCTGCGCCTGCGCCTCGGCGGCCAGCGCCTCCGACAGGGTCCCCGCGTCGCCGACCGAGAGCTGCCGCTTGATCGCCCCGTACGCCACCGTCGGCCCGGCCGCGAGCCGGGCGGCCAGCTCCTGCGCGGTGGAGAGCACCAGTTCGTCGTCGACCAGCCGGTTGAGCAGGCCGAGCCGGTGTGCCTCGTCGGCGCCGACCGGTTCGGCGAGCATCAGCAGCTCGACCGCCTTGGCGTGGCCGACGAGTCGGGGCAGCGACCAGGACGCGCCGGTGTCGCCGGCCAGGCCGACCTTGGCGAAGGCGAGCAGGAAGCTGGTACCGGGACCGCCGATCCGGAAGTCGGCGAGGAAGGCCAGCGAGGCGCCGGCTCCGGCTGCCATTCCGCGTACCGCCGCGATCACCGGCTTGGGCAGGCTGGCCAGCCGGGCCGCGATCGGGTTGTAGTGGGCCCGGACGGTACCCAGGGGATCGGTGTTGCCCGCCTCCAGCGTCGCGGCGTGCTCCCGGAGGTCCTGGCCGGCGCAGAAGGCCGCCCCGGCGCCGGCGAGCACCACCGCCCGGCAGGACCGGTCCTGCTCCAGCTCGGCGAGGGTGTCGCGGAGCGCCTCCTTCAGCGGCACGTCAAGCGAGTTCATCGCGGCGGGACGGTTGAGGGTCAGCGTCACCACCGAATCGGAGCGGTCGATGAGCAACGATTCGGTCACGGTCGTGGACCCTTCTGTCGGGCGATCCGGCTGGAGCTGTCGAGGCACTGCTCGACGAATCGGTCGGCGGCCGGGCGCAGCCGGGCGGCGTGCCGGTCGAAGAACGCCGCCGCGCTGGTCCCCGGCCACCGCTCGGGCAGCAGCGCAGGGGGCAGTTGCGGGTCCCGGAAGAGGAAGGTACGCCATGCGTGCACCAGCCTGAACCGGGCGGCGTACGCGTCTTCGTCGCAGCTGCGTACGGTCACCGAGGCGAGCAGCGGGCGCTGGCCGGAGACGAAATCCTGGTACGCGTTGCCGATCTCGTCGAGATCCCAGGCCCGCCGGACCACTCCCATCGCCCCGGGCGTACCGGCGGTGTGGGCGGCGGTGAACCGTTCGTACCGCACTCCGGCCTCGCTGAGCAGGCCGTCCACGTCCTCACCGGCGCGGGTGGCGACCCAGTTCTGCTCGTCGAGCATGCCGTAACCCAGGTAGCTCAGGTTGGCGGCGAGGCGCTGGCGGTCGCGCCGATTTGTCGCTGCTTCGAGCACGATGAGGTCGAACCGCCCGTCCCATCCGATTTTGGTGGTTCGGTAGATTCTGGCGGCGGCCTCGTCCAATCTCCTGGCGGCTCTTGGAGTGAGCAGATAACCGGGTCCAGAGTTGAGTCGGAGCGGGTGCAGCCAACCCTGACGAACCATCCGCGAAACCGCCGTACGGACCGCCGGTGCGGCGATCCCCAGCGGGGAGAGTAGTTTGACCAGCGCGGAAACCGGTGCGCGACCGCCCCGGGAACGGAGGTAGTCGCCATACAGGTCGAAGAGTGCCGACCGTGCCTGCATGACCGCACATTGTGACACCCCTTCTCAAGATATGCTAGATGCTGTTACATCAGTGCTGGTTCGGTTTGGGTCCGGCGGTGTTCATCAGGGAAAATCGTTGGTCGGCACCGCGGCCTTGAGCGCGGTGATGCTGACCAAATGGATGTGGGGCAACCCACCGACCCTGGTGAAGGTCTGAGGGGAGACAACATGGCGGCGATGAAGCCGCGGACGGGCGACGGTCCGCTGGAAGTCACCAAGGAGGGCCGGGGCATCGTCATGCGGGTTCCGCTGGAGGGTGGTGGCCGGCTCGTCGTCGAGATGACTCCCGACGAGGCCAACGCGCTCGGTGACGCGCTGAAGGCCGCCGCCGGCTAAGAGAAACGACGACTCCGCCGGGTGCCACGTGGCACCCGGCGGAATCCATCAGCCCTGGGCCATCGGCGCTGCCGGTGGCCCAGGGTCGTGATGCCCGGTCCCGGGGGCGGCCGCGTGGCCGTCCGTACTGTCCTGATCCACGATTGTGTTCGGAGGTAGCGTCGGCGTGCTGTCGATCCGTCTGGTAGTAGATCCCGCCGGGGTCGACACCCTGGTGCTGCCGGTCCGGCCCGTCGAAGGGGCGGCTCAGCCCGTCGACGCGACGGCTGCGCTCGTACCCACCTGCCTGGACCTGCCCGCCGAACTGGTGGCCGAGGCGGGCGCGCTGCTGCCGTACCTCGAAAAGCCTGGCGTTGCCGGAACGGTGAACCGGTCGATCCGGCCGCTGCTCACCCCCAGCCGGCTCCTGCTGGCTGGCGTGGGTACCGGCGACGAGGCCGGCTGGCGCTCCGCCGGGGCGGGTATCGCCCGGGCCGCCGTACGTGAGAGTTCGATCACTATAGCGATACCGGTCGATGTTGATCCGGAGGCCGTACGCGGGCTCGCCGAGGGGCTCTGGTTGGCGTCGTACCGGTTCCGGATGGCCGCCTCCGACACGGGTCCCGCCGCCCCGCCCGCCCTGGCCGAGGTGCTGCTCGCGGTCGCCGATCCGGAGCGCTACCGGGCGGCCCTCGACACGGCCCGGGTGGTCGCCGAGTCGACCCGGTTCGCCCGGGACCTGACCAACACGCCGTCCTCGCTCAAGACGCCCGCCTGGTTCGCCGACCAGGTGATCGCGGCGGCGGCCGGGCACGCCGGGCTGACCGTCGACGTCCGGGAACCGGACCGGCTCGCCGCCGAGGGCTTCGGCGGCATCCTCGCCGTCGGTGGCGGCTCGGCCCAGGGACCCCGGCTGGTCGAGCTGAGCTGGCGGCCCGCAGGCGCGCGGACCCACGTCGTACTGGTCGGCAAGGGGATCACCTTCGACACCGGCGGCGTCTCGATCAAGCCGCGCGACGGCATGAAACTGATGCGCAAGGACATGGGCGGGGCGGCGGCGGTGATCGCGGCCACCATCGGTGCCGCCGCGCTCGGCCTTCCGGTCCGGGTGACCGCGCTCGCGCCGCTGGCCGAGAACATGCCGAGCGGTTCGGCGTACCGGCCGGGCGACGTGGTACGGCACTACGGCGGCCTGACCAGCGAGAGCACCAACACCGACGCCGAGGGCCGACTGGTGCTCGCCGACGCGCTCGCGTACGCCGTGGAGCGGCTGGAGCCGGATCTGCTGGTCGACCTGGCCACCCTCACCGGAGCCAACTCGGTAGCGCTCGGCAAGCGGACCGCCGCGCTCTACAGCGACACCGACGAACTCGCCGACGCGGTGCTGTCAGCGGCCGACGCCGCCGGTGAGCGGGCCTGGCGGATGCCGTTGCCGGTGGACTACGCGGAGTACCTCGGCAGCGACATCGCCGATCTGTACAGCGCGCCGACCCAGGGCGCCGGATCCGTCGTCGCCGCCCTCTACCTGCGCGAGTTCGCCGGTGACCTCCGCGACCGCTGGCTGCACCTGGACATGTCGGCGCCGTCCTGGTCGGAGGGAAACGACGGCGAGCTGGTCAAGGGCGCGACCGGTTGGGGCGTACGCACCCTGCTCCGCTGGCTGGCCACCCAGCCCGGCTAGGCGTACCGCCCGGGGAGGTTGGTCGCCCCGGCCCGGGCCCGGTCAGCGCTTGACGGCGACCAGCAGCCCCTCACCGGTGGGCAGCAGGGCCGGGATCCAGTCCTCCGACTCGCGGATCGCCTTGGCCACCTCCCGTACGGTCACCGTCTCCACGTCCCGGGCCGCCGGGTCGCCGATCCGGCCGGCGGCCAGTGCGCCGTGCAGCGCGAGTACCCCGCCGGGCCGCAGCAGCCGCGTCGCCGCCTCGACACAGGCGCTGTACTCGGCGACCTCCGAGTCGACGAAGATCAGGTCGTAGACCCCGTCGGCGAGCCGGGGCAGCACGTCCAGCGCCCGGCCGGTGATGATTCGGGTACGCCCCGAGGCGAAGCCCGCCTCCTGGAAGATCCGTCGGGCGATCCGCTGGTGCTCGGTCTCCACGTCGATCGTGGTGAGGATGCCGTCGGCGCGCATCCCGCGCAGCAGCCAGAGCCCGCTGACCCCGGTTCCGGTACCGATCTCCACCACCGCCCGGGCACTGCCGGCGGCGGCCAGCAACCGCAGCGTCGCGCCGGTTCCGGGCGTGACCGCGGCGAGACCGACCTCGGTGGCCAGACTGCGAGCGGTACGCAGGACCAGATCCTCGGCGACGTACGCTTCGGCGAACTGGAGTGCTTGGGCGGTCGTCGTGCTGACTGACCGGGCGACCGTGGCGATGGGGCACCTCCGGGCGGCAGGGGTGGCGGGGCGGCGAGGCTGGGTATGGCGGTCGGTGGGACGGCGGGAAGAGCGGTCCGGGGCGGGGTTGCGGGTATGAGCCTAAGGGTGGCGGTACGTGATCGGCAGTCGCGTGCCTCCGATGGTGGCCATGCCTCGGACAACCGATGACCGGTATTCAGCCATCCGTGCGATCCTGGATGCGGAACCCGGACGCTGCGGCCGGAAGCGGTTGCCCGCGCCCGCGCGGCGCCCGGCTTCAGGGACGGACTGGGAGGCAGCGAACGTGACGGACGGCTGGAACTGGCGCCAGCCCGATGGGACCGCGACGCCGGGGTACACCCCGTCGCCCGCGCCCCCGACAGTCGGCGCGCGGGCGGTGCCCGCAGGCGCACCGGACCCGGCATCGTCCCCATGGTGGTCCGACGCGCTGCACGACCCGTGGCGCAACCCGGGGACTCCGGCGGCGGTCGTGGTGCAGGCGGCGGCACCGGGTTCGGCGCAGGCCGCGCCCGAGCCGGTCAGCGACCCGGACGCCGTCCGGCCCCGCGGCCTGGCCCCGGTCTTCCTGGTCTCGCTGATCACCGCACTGTTGGCCGGCGCGCTCGGCGGCGCCCTCGGGTACGCCTTCGCGGTCGGCGGCGGCGTCGGCGGAACGACCGCGCTCGGTTCGGCCGGCGGGGAACCGCCGGCCTCGGCCCGGCGACCGCCCGAGTCACTGGCCGGCGTCGCGGAGCGGCTGCTGCCGAGCGTCGTCACGGTACGGGTCAGCGGGAACGGCGGCGTCGGGCTCGGCTCGGGATTCGTCGTCACCCAGGACGGTTACGTGATCACCAACGACCATGTGGTCGGGGTGGGCGCGGACACCGCGACGGTCGAGTTCAACGACGGCACCACCGCCCCGGCCGAGGTGGTCGGCAAGGACCCCGAGGCGGACATCGCCGTCATCAAGGTGGCCCGGACGGGCCTGAAGCCGATCGAGTTCGGAGACTCCGATGCCGTCGCGGTCGGCGACCCGGTGCTCGCCTTCGGCACGCCGCTGTCCCTGGCCAACACGGTCACCTCGGGCATCGTCAGCGCGCTGGACCGGACGTTCCGCAACGGCGAGCCGGGCGGGCAGGTGCGCTACTACGCGGCGATCCAGACCGACGCGGCGGTCAACCGGGGCAACTCCGGCGGTCCGCTGGTCGACGGGGCCGGCCGGGTGATCGGGGTGAACTCGGTGATCCAGACGCCGGCCGTGGACGAGGAGACGGCCGGAAACGTCGGCCTGGCCTTCGCGATCCCGATCAACCAGGCCAAGCGGCTCGCCCAGGAGATCATCGACACCGGAAAGGCGCGCCGGACCGTGATCGGCGCCGGGGTCGGCGGTACCCGGTCGGGCGGCTCGGGCGGCGTACGACTCTCCTCGGTCGAGCCGGCCGGACCCGCCGCCGAGGCCGGGCTCCAGACCGGTGACGTGGTGCTCAAGCTCGACGGCAAGCCCCTGGAGGAGCCGAGCGACCTGATCGCACTGGTTCGCAAGTACGCACCCGGCTCGGTGGTGAGCGTCGAGTACCGGCGCGGCTCGGAACGCCAGTCGGCCTCGGTGACCCTTGCCGCGGATGCCAAGTAGCCCCCGGCTCCCCCTCCCGCTGGCCGTGGTGACGTGCGTACTCTTGCTGGTGCCAGGGGTGGCATGAGGAGGCACGCGTGTTCGAGAACCTGAACTGGTGGGAGATCGGTGCGCTACTGCTGGTCGCTCTGCTGATCTTCGGCGACCGGTTGCCGCAGGTGCTCAGTGATGGGCTACGGATGCTGCGCAACCTGCGGAACATGGCCCGGAACGCCACCGGCGACCTGAGCCGCGAGTTGGGCACCGACATCCAGCTCGAGGACCTGCACCCGAAGGCGTTCATCCGTAAGCACCTGCTGAGCGAGGAAGACGAGCAGGCGATCCGCAAGCCCCTCCAGGGGGCGTACGACAAGCTCCGCTCCGACCTGACCGACGTGCACCGGGAGATCGACGACGTGGCCTCGTCGGCGGACGTCCGGTCGTCGGGCGGATCCACCGGTGCTGCCGGCGGCGCCTCGACACCGGGTTCCGGCGCCGATGTGGTGGCCCCGCAGCGTCGCAGTTTCGACCTGGACGCCACCTGACCGTCGGCCCTCGGGCGGATCGGCCCGTTGGCTCCTCGGCGCCGGCTGGCTCCTCGGCCCGCTGACTGTCAGCCCTGCCGACGGCGGCCGGCGGGAACCACCGGCCGCCGAGAGTCATCGAGCGCCGGGCGGCGTCCGCTCGACGGTGGTCAGCGGCCGACGGGGCGCAGGCCCAGCGACTTGCCGAGCAGCGTCTCGCGCCGGATCGCGAGCCGGTCCGCGACCGCCATCAGCGCCTGGGCGGCGGGTGCCTCCGGCTCGGCCAACACGATCGGATCACCGGCGTCGCCGGCCTCCCGGACCCGGGGGTCCAGCGGGATCTGCCCCAGCAACGGCACCTGGGCGCCGATGATCGTGGTCAGCGATTCGGCGACCATCGCGCCCCCACCGGAGCCGAAGACCTCCATCCGGGAGCCGTCGGGCAGTTCCAACCACGACATGTTCTCCACCACCCCGACCAGGCGCTGGTGGGTCTGCAGGGCGATTCCACCGGCCCGCTCGGCCACCTCGGCGGCCGCGGTCTGCGGCGTGGTCACCACCAGGATCTCCGCGTTGGGCAGCAGTTGGGCCAGCGAGATGGCCACGTCGCCGGTGCCCGGGGGCAGGTCCAGCAGCAGTACGTCCAGATCGCCCCAGTAGACGTCGGCGAGGAACTGCTGCAACGCCCGGTGCAGCATCGGTCCCCGCCAGACGACCGCCGCGTTGCCGTCGACGAACATGCCGATCGAGATCACCTTCACCCCGTGCGCCTGGGGCGGCATGATCATGTCTTCGACCCGGGTCGGTCGGGCGGTGGTGCCGAGCATCCGGGGAACCGAGTGCCCGTAGATGTCCGCGTCCACGACCCCGACCGACAGCCCCTTGGCGGCCAGTGCCGCAGCCAGGTTGACCGTCACGCTGGACTTGCCGACGCCGCCCTTGCCGCTGGCGACCGCGTAGACCCGGGTACGCGAACCGGGCTGGGCGAACGGGATCAACGGCTCCTGGGTCGTTCCGCCACCACGCAGCCGGGACTGTAGGGACTGCCGTTGCTCCGTGCTCATCACGCCGAACTCGATCGTCACCCCGGTCACCCCGGGCACCGCGCCGACCGCCCGGGTGATGTCGGACCGGAGCTTGTCCTTGAGCGGGCAGCCGGCGACCGTGAGCAGCAGTTCCACCCGTACGGTGCCGTCGGCGCCGAGTACGGCGGAGCGCACCATGCCGAGATCGGTGATCGGTCGCCGGATCTCGGGGTCGTCGACGGTGGCCAGGGCGGCGTGGATCGCCTCCTCGGCGGCGGTCATCGGCGGGGCCTCGCGATCGGTGGCGGATGCGGCAGCCTCGTGGCCGGGGACGGCGGGAGCAGACATGTCCGCAATGCTACGTCGCCGGGCGATCCGACTGGCCGGCCACACCTGTTCAGCGAGTGTGAGCGACACGGCACGGCGTAGCGGGCAAGTCGGGTCTTCAGCCACGGATGGTGAAATTGCCGATTTGACGGGTAGACGCCGTACCGTTCGGGTGCGACGATCGTTGAGACCCGCCGCGCGCCTAGCCCCTTGAGGCGCGCGGCGCTTTTTGTCGTCCTGTCGCCCCGGCGGGTGCTTACCGTCCGCTTTCCGCCGCGTGCCCCCGTCGCCGTCAGCGGCGGCGTACCCGGTGCAGCCGGAACGGCTTGCGGGTCTGTCGCACGGCAGGGCTTTCCCGGGGCGGGGCGGCGAGGGAGCCGTCGGGCAGCGTCCCGCCGGCCGCCGTCGGCGCCCCGCCCGGCGCCAGCCGGTGCAGTGCACACGCGGTCGCCCAGCGGACGGCCAGATCGGCCGGGCTTCCGGAGACGTTGAGCCGCTTGGCGGCCACCTGGGGCGCCACCGTCGCCCACTCCTCGCTCTCCGGCACCACCCGGCTCACCTCGGCCGGCCAGCTGACGATCCGTCCGCCGTGGTCGCCGCGCAGCGTCACCGTCGCGGTACGGGCCTCGGCGAGGCCGGGCGCGGACTGCTCGCCGGGGCCACTCACCACGTACAGGGCGCCGTCGAGTGGTACGCACCACAGCGCGAGGGCCGGGCGATCCTGGACCGCCACCCATGCCACGGCTGCCTTCTTCATCGCCTCGGTCACCAGTGGTGACACGCCACGGTCGTCCACCTCGTCGGTCACATCCCGCATCCTGCCGCACCCGGGACCGCCCCGGCACCCGTGACCGGCCGATCAGGGGTAAGGAAGGGCCCCTTCTTATCGCTTTCTGGATAGGAAGGGGCCCTTCCTCACACCCGGGCGTCGAGCATCGCGGGCAGCTGGGTCAGCGAGTCGAGTGCCGGGCCGGTCCAGTCGGGCTCGCCGTCGAAGACGAGGTGTCCGTCGAGGTCGGCCGCGGCGAGCCGGACGGCGGTCATCCCGGCCCGGACCGCACCGGTCAGTTCCTGACTGCCGCCGTCGCCGACGTACAGGCAGTCGGCCGGGGCCACGCCCAGCCTTCGGCAGGCGGCCCGGTAGATCGCCGGATCGGGCTTGCAACGGCCCACCTGTACGGAGAAGACCCGTACGTCGAGCAGCGGTGCGACCGGCAGTTGTGGCAGGAAGGCGGGGAGTTCGTGGGTACAGTCACTGACCAGTGCGATGCGTGCGCCCCGGTGCCGGAGGGCGCGCAGCACCGTCACCGCCTCGGGGCGCAGTCGGGTGTCCGCCCGTACCGCCTCGATCCTGGCGGCGACCGCGGCCCGGAGGTCGGCGGCGGACGGTCGGCCCCCGGCCTGCTCGCCGACCCAGCGCAGGGTGTCGGCGGCGTTGCCGAGCGCCCCGCTGGCCCGCAGGTAGAAGGAGCGGTCGAGGACGTCGACCAGCGGCTCCACCGCGCAGCCGAGCAGGGCGGCGACGGCGGCGTGCTGTGGGCCACGGCGGACGGCGCAGGTCAGGGTGCCGAAAAAGTCGAAGAGCACGGCCCGGTACGCGGGCGACCGGGGCCGGCCCGCGTACGCGGGAGCCTGGTCGGCGGTTGCCGGGAACCGGTCTACGGGGGAGGGGGACCGGTAGGTGGGCACGGGGGAGCGGCCTCCAGAACCAGATGTGGCGAGGCGGGACCGGACGATATTAACGGACTGTCGACCATGCGATGGCCCGGAGTGACATGTGAGGATTTTTCCGTGCCTTCCCCTGTTCCGCCACCCCGGACGTCGATCGACCCGCTGAGTATCGGGGCCGTCGCTGTCGCCGTAGCGGCGGTGTCGTCGTCCGCGCCGCTGATCGCGTTCGCCGCCGCGCCCGCGCTGGCCATCGCGTTCTGGCGCAACATCCTCGCGGTCGGGGTGCTCGGACCGTTCGCGCTGGCCCGCCGCCGGGCCGAGTTCCGGGCGCTGCTGCGGGGCGCCGGGCGCCGGGAGGCCGGGTACTGCGCGCTGGCCGGCCTCGCCCTCGCCGTGCACTTCGCGACCTGGATGCCGAGCGCCCAACTGACCTCGGTGGCCGCCGCCACCGCCCTGGTGGTCACCCAGCCGGTCTGGCAGGGACTGATCGCCCTCGGGCAGGGCCGGCGGCTGCCCGTCGCCGCCTGGGTCGGAATCGGGGTGACCGTGCTCGGCGCGGTCTGGGCGGTGGGAGCCGACTTCGGGGTGTCCGGCCGGGCCGTGGCCGGCGACCTGCTCGCGGTCGCCGGCGGCATGGCGGCGGCCGTCTACACCGCGCTGGGCGAGCGGGCCAGGACGACGACCAGCACCGTCACCTACACCACCATCTGTTACGGGGTCTGCGCGGGCGCGTTGCTCGTGGTGTGCCTGGTCGGCGGGGTTCCGGTCACCGGCTTCGACACCTCGACCTGGCTCGCCGTGCTCGCCCTGGTGGCCGGCGCCCAACTGCTCGGCCACTCGATGTTCAACTACGCGCTACGCCGGATCTCGGCCACCACGATCAGCGTCCTGTTCCTGCTCGAGGCGCCCGGTGCCGCGTTGATCGCCTGGGCCTGGCTGGACCAGGTACCCCGGTCGACCGCCCTGCCCGGGTTGGCCCTGCTGCTGGCCGGAGTCGCCGTCGTACTGCACGCCGAGGCACGCGCCGGCCGGCGTACCCGGTCCGGGCGGGATGACCGGGCGGATCCCGTACCGGTACTGCCGGAGGCCGGTCCACTGCCGCTGCCGCAGCCCGACCCGGTGCGGGACGGTACGCATCGGACCGACTGACCGCCGCGGGCCGGTTGGGGCGTGGGGCGGCCGGTGGTGGGCTGGATTTCCTGGCGGCTGCTTGGGCGCCCGCACGGAGGCGGTGGCGGCGGACCGGATCGGGCCGGCCGGTCGGGTCATTCGATCCGACCGGCCGGCCCGGAGCCGCTGGACCTTAGGAGGTGCTCGAACTGGTCGCGAAGACCAGTCCGATCAGGCCGAAGTAGGCGATCAGGGCGAGGATCGTCAACGCGGCCAGGCCGACGGCGACCCAGCCGAGGACCAGGCCGGCGGTGGCAAAGCCGGCGCCCTCCTCGCCACTGGCCTGGATCTCGTCGCGGGCACGCTTGGCGAGGTAGACGGCGACCACGCCGATCAGTTGGCAGCTGAACAGCGAGACGATGCCGGTGATCATCGCGGCGATCGCCATGCTGTTCGTCGGCCGGCGTACCTGATAGCCGGGGTATCCGGGATAACCGGGCGCCCAGGCGGGGGGCGGACCGCCGACCGGTGGTGCGGACTGCTGACCGGCCTCGACGTCGTACGGGTTCAGGCCGGTGCGGTCCGGCTCGGACGGTGGGTCAGGAGTAGCTGGGTTCACGACGGCTCCTGCTGCTCTCGAGCGGCTCAGTAACCGCTCTCGAAGTCGGAGGGTTGCTGGGCCGCCCAGACGATGAGCCCGACGATCGCGATGGTGGCGAGCACCGCGATCGCGGCGGCGATCCAGCCGACGATGATTCCGGCGGTGGCCAGACCCGCGCCGCCCTCGCCCCGTTCACGGATCTGCTTGCGCGACACGTGTCCGAGGATCGCGCCGACGATTCCGATGTAGCCGCCGAGGCCGTAGCCGCAGAGGCCGAGCACGCCGACGATCGAGACGACCAGGGCGGCGATCGACAGCCCGTTGACCGGTGGCGCGGCGACGATGACCGGATAGCCGGGCGGAGGGTAGCCCGCCGCCTGCGGCTGGCCGTACGGATCCGCGCTCGTCGGGTACGCCTGGGTCGGGTACGCCTGCTCGGCCGGGTAACCCTGTGGTGGGGCCGAATCCGGGTAGCTGGCCTGGTAGCCCTGGTCAGAAGGGGCGGGCTGGTAGGTCGGCTCCTGGTAGACCGGTTGTGCCGGTGGCTGCGGCGCCGGCTGCGCCTGCCACGACGGGTCGCTGGAGTAGCCGCTCTGCTGGGGGTCGCTCATGTGGGATTCTCACTCCATCTGTCCGGTGCGCCTCGCCAGGGTAGTCGTCGCCCGCCAGCTTGGGGTCCCTGGTTTCGCCCCGGCCCGACCACGAGCACGGCCTTCGGCGGGGCCGTACGGCGGTGCGCCGTTGCCCGTATCGTCCGGACGGGGCAGGATCGCGGCATGGTATTCGACGCGCGCGCCGGGGACAGAGCCGGTAATCGGCCCCGCCGGGACGCTACGCGCCCCACGTTGGCCCGCCGGACCCGCTCCGGTTCGCAAGGCACCGTCTCGCAGAGCATCGACCCGGCCCGAAGTGGCGCGCCGGGTGATGACGTCGAGCCGGTGACGATGCGCCTCGACGGACGGGTGGCGTTGGTCACCGGGGCCGGCAGCCCGGACGGGATCGGGTACGCCACCGCGCGCCGGCTCTGCGGACTGGGCGCCCGGGTGGCGATCGTCTCGACCACCCGGCGGATCCACGAGCGGGCGACCGAGCTGGGCGCGACGGGTTTCGTGGCCGACCTGACCGACGAGGCAGAGGTGGGGGCGCTGGCGGACGCCATCGTCGAGCAGCTCGGCGAGGTGGAGGTGCTGGTCAACAACGCGGGGCTGGCGAGTCGGGCGAGTCCCGAGGTGCTCCGCCCGGTGGTCCAGCTCGGCTACGACGAGTGGCACCGGGAGATCGAGCGGAACCTGAGCACCGCCTTCCTGTGCAGCCGGGCGTTCATCGGTGGCATGGCCGAACGGGGCTGGGGGCGGATCGTCAACCTCTCCGCGACCGCCGGCCCGGTGAACGCCCTACCCACCGAGGCGGCGTACGCGGCGGCGAAGGCGGGCGTGGTCGGGCTGACCCGGGCGCTCGCGATGGAGATGATCGCCGACGGGGTCACGGTCAACGCGGTGGCACCGGGAACGATCTACACCGCGGCGTCGACGATGGCGGAGCTGAAGCAGGGCCTGGGTACCCCGGTCGGCCGGCCCGGTACGCCGGACGAGGTCGCCGCCGCGATCGCCTTCCTCTGCTCGCCGGCCGCGTCGTACATCACCGGGCAGATGCTCGTGGTGGACGGTGGGAACAGCGTGCGCGAGGCGGAGTTCCGCTAGAACCAGTGGCGGCGGTGGCGTCGTGCCGTTTCAGTAGGCGCCACCGCTGCCCTCCGACCCGGCCCAGCTCACCAGGGCCAGCCAGCCACAGCAGCCGATCACGTACAGCGCGGTGAAGAGGTAGCTCAGGATCAACCCCCAGAGCGCCAACTGGCCACCCTGCTCGCCGGTCCGGCTGATCTGGCGCCGGGCCAGGTGTCCGAGCACGATGCCGGCCGGGGCGAAGACGAAGGCGAAGACCAGCGACAGGATCGCCAACACGTTGACGCCGGTCGGCTGGCCGTACTGGCCGGGCTGACCGTACTGGCCGGACCCTGGGTAGCTCATGCTTTCGCCCTCCTTCCCCAGAAACGTACCGGTCGGCGGCGTTATCCGAGTGAATGTCGGGATAGTTACCCCGGCGCCGACACGGTTCCGATGCGATTCCGATTGCCGCATCCGCTGGGGCCGGTGACGGCGAGGATCTCGCCCTCGTGGACGTCGAGGGTGACTCCGCGCAGCGCGGGTGTCTGCCCGTAGGAGCGCACGACTCCCCGTGCCTGGAGGATCGTCATGGCGAAGTCTCCTGATGCATCTCGCCGACGCGCTCCAGCGTGGTACGCAGCCAGCGTAGGTCCGCGTCGAGATGGGCGATGGCGAAATCAGCGGTGATCACGTCGCCGATGTTGGCGGTCGACTCGTGCTTCGACCGGGTCAGTTCGCGTAGCCGGGCGGTGTGCGCGGCGCGCTGGTCGGCCAGGTACGTGCCGGCGCGGTCGGAGTCGGCGGTGAGCAGGGCGACCACCACCTTCGCCAGCAGCACACTGCTGACGTACGGGGCCGGCGGCTCCACGGCGCCGAGCCACTCGTCGAGACTCTGCCGGCCGAGGTCGGTCAGCGCGTACGCGACCCGGTCGGGCCCACCGTCCCGGTCCTGGCCGGCGCGTTCGACCAGTCCGTCGCGTTCGAGCCGGCCGATCGTGGCGTACACCTGCCCGAACGCGAGCGGCTTCGCGTTGGGCAGGCTGCGGTCGTAGGCGCGTTTGAGCTCATAGCCGTGTTTCGGCCCGGACGACAGGAGACCGAGCAGCACGAACGAGGCGGACACCGATTTACTATTTATCCGGTGAATAGTCCTGTCAACTATTCACTCAAGAAATAGCCTCAGGGGGGATCAGTGCTGGCGGGACAGCCCGCCGGCGGCGCGTTCGACCACGAGGCAGCGGTCCTCGACGTAGTCGATGCCGGCCTCCTCGGCGATCTGCCGGGCCTGCGCGGAGACGATGCCGAGCTGCAACCAGACCGCCGGGGCGCCGATCGCGACGGCCTCCCGGACCACCTGGGCGGCGTCCTCGGCCGGCCGGAACACGTCGACCAGGTCGACCGGGTGCGGGATCTCGGCCAGCGACCGGTAGACGGTTTCGCCGAAGAGTTCGTCCGCCTCCGGGTTGACCGGGATGATCCGCCAGCCGTACCGCTGCATCTGCAACGGCACGCTGTGCGCCGGCTTCCGGGGGTCGCGGGAGGCACCGACCACGGCGATCACGCCGGCCTCGGCCAGGATCTGCTGAGCGTTACGCACCTGGCGACTGTAGCGCCGTCGATCCGCCGGGGACCATCACAACAGGGTGAGCTGTTCAACGACGGGCGCCGGAACGTCCGTCGGCGTGACCTGCCGGGCCTCGCCCGACCCGGCGCGGTGCAGGCCGTGCCGGCGGGCCGCCATCCGGACCCGGGCCGTCACCTCCCGTTGGTACGCCTGCGGCAGATAGGAGCCCGTGCCGAAGAGTGCCCGGTAGCGCGGGACGAGTCGCGGAAACTCCCGGGCCAGCCAGGCCGCGTACCACTGGCGGGCGCCGGGGCGCAGGTGCAGCGGCAACGGCGTGACGCTCACCGCTCCGGCGGCGGCGATCGCGGCCACCGTCGCCTCGATCGACTCCTCGGTGTCGGTCAGGCCGGGCAGGATCGGTGCCATCAGCACGCCGACCTGGAAGCCGGCGTCGGTCAGTTGCCGTACGGCGTCGAGCCGGCGGCGCGGGCTCGGCGTACCCGACTCGACGGAGCGCCACATCGGCTCGTCCACGAAGCCGACCGACAGCGAGACACTGACCCGGGTCACGGTGGCCGCCTGGCGCAGCAGTGGCAGGTCGCGCAGGATCAGCGTGCCCTTGGTCAGGATCGAGAAGGGGTTGGCGAAGTCGCGCAGCGCCGTCAGGATCGGCGGCATCAGCCGGTAACGGCCCTCGGCCCGCTGGTAGCAGTCCACATTGGTACCCATGGCGACGTGCTCGCCCCGCCACTTCGGCGCCGCCAGCTCGCGGCGGACCACCTCACCCGCGTTGACCTTGACGATCACCTTGCTGTCGAAGTCGCGTCCCGCGTCCAGGTCGAGGTAGGTGTGGGTGTTCCGGGCGAAACAGTTGTGACTCACCACCCCGTTGGCGATGAAGTCACCGGTCCCGGTGGTGATGTCGTAGAGCCGGAGTTCGCCGTCCAGCGGCTCGATCCCGCGGATCCGCAGCGCGGCCCGGCTGCCGAGGATCGTCCCGTCGAGCCGGCCGTCGGGACCGCCGGGACGCGCGTCGGTGGTCGCCGTCGACCGGCCGGTGCCGACCAGGCTGTCGGTGAGGGCGAGATAGGGCCTGGGCGCGTCGCCGGGCGGCGAGCTGACGACGTGCTTCCAGCCGCGCGGGGTGAGGAACCGGTGGTCGCCGCTGGCGGTCAGCTCGGTGCCGTCCTCCAGCGTGATCCGGTACGCCGGCTTCACCGTCGACCAGTGCGCCAGCACCTCGGTACGCACGTAGCGCCGGTGGTTGCCCTGCGCGACGGTTCCGTAGATCTGGTCGCCGACCCGCAGCCGCGCCAACGGTCGGGTGCCACCGTCGGCGAGCAGGATCTCGGTCTCCCCGGCCAGGCAGTACGCGCAGGCGTGGCTGCACCCCCGGTAGGGGTTGATCGTCCACTCGAACGGCACCCGCGACGTGCCCGGCACCCGGTTGAGGATCGACTTCGCCTGCACCTCGTAGAAGGTCATGCCGGCGAACGCGGGGGTGTCGAAGGTGCGGACGACAGCGCCGGGCAGCGCCAGCGGCAGGGGTGGAGCCGCTGACGCCGCCCCCGAGGGGGATCCGGTGTCGGGGGGAGCCGACGACAGGTTTTCCCAGCGCATGGGCCCTATTCGAACATGCGTACGATGACTTGTGCAACTCCGCCACGCGGGGACGGCGGTCGGTTACGACTCAGGCGCCGTCACGAGCCGGGCGGCGGCGGACCACTGCTCTCCCGGCGGACCAGTACGGCGTCGACGTGTTCTATCTGCGGGGTGTTCAGCGGCTCCGGCGGCTGTAGCGCGAGGGTCATGGCCCGGGCGCCCATGTCGGCCAGCGGCAGCCGGATGGTGGTGAGCGCGGGCATCACGTCACCGGCGATCGGCATGTCGTCGAAGCCGACCACGCTGATCTGTCCGGGTACGGCGATGCCCCGCTCGCGGAGCAGGGCGAGCGCACCGATCGCCATCGAGTCGTTCAGCGCGGCGATGGCGGTGAGCTGCGGATGGGCGTCGAGCAGTGCCGCGGTCGCGGCGGCACCGCCGGCCCGTTCGAAGTCGGCGTAGACGATCTGCCGGGCGGAGAACTTCAGTCCGTGCTCGCGGGCGGCCCGGCGGAGCCCGGCGAGCCGGTCCGTGGTGGTGGTGAGATGCCGCGGACCGGCGACGACGCCGACCCTGGTGTGCCCGAGGCCGAACAGTTCGGCGCCGACCAGGTGGCCGCCCGCCTCGTTGGCCGGGATCACGGCGTGTCCGGTGTGTTCGTGCCGGCCGATGACCGCCACGTGCCCGCCGGTGGACTGGTACACCCGCAGTTTGGCGTCCAGGGTGTGGGTGAACTGCTCGTCGTGGTAGCCGGAGCCGGCCAGGATGATCGCGGCGGCCTGGTTGGCCCGGAGCAGCTCGACGTACTCGAGTTCCCTGTCCGGGTCCCGGTAGGTGTTGCAGATGATGACGAGCCGGCCGTGCTCGGTCGCGACCCGTTGCAGCCCTCGGGTGATCTCGGCGAAGTACGGGTCGGAGACGTCGTGCACGATGACGCCGACCGCGCTGCGATGGTTGCGGGCGAGCTGCTGGGCGTGTGCGTTGGGTACGTACTGGAGTTCCTCGACGGCGGCCAGGACCCGTTCCCGGAGCGCGTCGGTGACGGGTTTCGGACTGCCGTTGATGATTCGGGACGCGGTGGCGGGTGACACACCGGCCCGTCGTGCGACGTCTGCCAGAGTGGCCATTCCCCCGTCCTTCCCCGACCGCCCGCTGGTCGGTTGCAGGTGAGGATATCGCGGTGCCGGATCGGGCTTCATCGCCCGTCGTCGAGGCGTCTGCGGCGGGGCCCGGGACCGCCGGCCGCGACGGTCATGGATCGCTGGTGGCGACGGCCGCGACGGTGGGAGGGCCTTGCCGGAATCGGAACCGAGTCGGTAGCGTAATCGGGAAAGCGCTTACCGGAATGCGGCGTGCTCCACCTCCACCAACGCGCCCCATGACGGCTTCCACCGCACGATCCCGTACCGCCTCGACGAGCGGCATCCGCGGATCAGCCAGCCTGAGGAGGCGACGTATGGCCCGTACCACGATCGGCATTGTGCTCAATGGCGTGACCGGGCGGATGGGCTACCGGCAGCATCTGGTCCGGTCCCTGCTCGCCATCCGCGAGCAGGGCGGACTGCCACTGCCCGACGGACGCCAACTCTGGCCGGAACCGGTGCTGGTCGGCCGCAGCGAGACCAAGCTACGGGAGATCGCGCAGCGGCACGGGCTGACCGAGTGGACCACCGACCTGCCCGCCGCGCTGGCCCGACCGGACGTGCAGATCTACTTCGACTCCCAGGTCACCGCTCAGCGGGAGAAGGCGCTGCGGCTGGCGATCGAGGCAGGCAAGCACATCTACACCGAGAAGCCGACCGCCGAGGACCTGGCCGGCGCGGTGGAGCTGGCCCGGCTGGCCGACGCGGCCGGCATCAAGCACGGGGTGGTGCAGGACAAGCTCTTCCTGCCCGGTCTGCGCAAGCTCGACCGGCTGGTCCGGGGCGGGTTCTTCGGCCGGATCCTGTCCGTACGCGGGGAGTTCGGCTACTGGGTCTTCGAGGGCGACTGGCAGGCGGCGCAGCGGCCGTCCTGGAACTACCGCGCGGCCGACGGCGGTGGCATCACCGTTGACATGTTCCCGCACTGGCACTACGTGCTCGAACAGATCTTCGGCCGGGTGGCGACGGTGGCCGCGCACGTCACCACGCACGTGCCGCACCGCTGGGACGAGGCGGGCGAACGCTACGACGCCACCGCCGACGACGCCGCGTACGGCATCTTCGAGATCGAGCGACCCGGGCAGGACGGCCGGATCGTGGCGCAGATCAACTCCTCCTGGTCGGTCCGGGTCTACCGGGACGAGCTGGTGGAGTTCCAGGTGGACGGCACCGAGGGCAGCGCCGTGGCCGGGCTGCGCAACTGCCGGATCCAGCACCGCGCCAGCACGCCGAAGCCGGTGTGGAATCCGGACCTGCCGGCGACCGAGAACTTCCGGGACCAGTGGCAGGTCGTGCCGGACAACGAGGAGTTCGACAACGGCTTCAAGGCCCAGTGGGAGCTGTTCCTGCGGCACGTGGTGCTCGACGAGCCGTACAGCTGGGACCTGTGGGCCGGTGCCCGCGGCGTACAACTCGCCGAGCTGGGCCTGCTCTCCGCCCGCGAGGGCCGGCGGATCGAGATCCCCGACCTCGGTGGCGAGGCCGCCCGATGACGGTGCCGGCCCGGTTCTCCTTCAACCAGGCCACCGCCAAGTACTGGCCGATTCCGGACCTCGTCGCCGGCTGCGTGGCGGCCGGGGTTCCCGCCGTCGGGCTGTGGCGGGAGGAGACCGCCGCCCACGGCCTGGACAAGACCGCGGCGCTGGTCCGCGACGCCGGGCTCGCGGTCACCTCACTGTGCCGGGGCGGCTTCTTCAACACCCCCGACTGGTACGACGAGAACCGCCGCGCCATCGACGAGGCCGCCACCCTCGGGGCGCCGGTACTGGTCCTGGTCTCCGGCGGGCTGCCCGAGGGCAGTCGGGACGTGGACGCCGCCCGCGCCCACGTCGGTGAGGCGATCGGCGCTCTCGTGCCGTACGCCCGCGACGCCGGGGTACGGCTGGCGATCGAGCCGCTGCATCCGATGTTCTGCTCCGACCGGTGCGTGGTGTCCAGCCTCGGCCAGGCGCTCGACCTGGCCGCGCCGTACCCGAGCGAGACGGTCGGGGTGGTGGTGGACACGTACCACATCTGGTGGGACGACCAGGTCTGGGCGCAGATCGACCGGGCCGGCCGGGAGGACCGGATCGCCTCCTTCCAGGTCGCCGACTGGGCCACCCCGCTGCCCGAGGGGGTGCTGCTGGGCCGGGCGTTGCCCGGTGACGGCTGCGTCGAGTTGCGCCGGTTCCGCCAGGCGGTGGAGGCCGCCGGCTACCAGGGGCCGATCGAGGTCGAGGTCTTCAACGCGGAGGTCTGGGCCCGACCCGGCCAGGAGATCCTGGAAAGTACCCTGGCCGGTTATCTCGCCCACGTGGATTGACCGGGGTTGGTCGGCGCCACCCGGCCCGGGGGAGGATGGGGGCATGGACCAGCCCACTTTCGTGTACGACGGCGACTGCGCCTTCTGCACCACGTGCGCCGACTTCATCGGTCGGCGGATCCCGACCGGGGCCAGGGTGGTGCCCTGGCAGTTCGCCGACCTCGACGCGCTCGGGCTGACCGTCGCCGAGTGCGAGGAGGCGGTCTGGTGGATCGGCACCGACGGCGTACGCGCCGCCGGGCCGGACGCGATCGCCCGGCTGCTCGGTGCGAGCCGGCCGGTCTGGCGGGTGCTCGGTGCCGCGCTGCGGCTGCCCCCGGTCCGGGCGGTGGCCTGGCCCGGGTACCGCTGGGTGGCCCGTAACCGGCACCGGCTGCCGGGCGGTACGGCCGCCTGCTCGCTGCCGCAGGCGACCCGGGAGCGGCTCTACGGTACGGCGGGGGACGGCTGAGCCGTCGGCGTCTCCGGTGCCATCTCCGGCGGCCCGGTGTCCCCGTCGGGGCGGCGGGCCAGCCGGCGTAGCCGGTGGATCGGGCGGAGCCGTTCCAGCTCCAGGAAGCTGGTCATCGCCACCAGGTGCGGGGCGAACGAGATCGTGATGGTGGCGATGGTGACCAGGTGGAACGAGTAGAAGAACGCGACCACCCACTGCCGCCAGCGCGACGAGACCACGAACACCAGCGGGCTGAGCAGCTCGAACGCGATGATGCCGAACTGCGCCGCGATCAACAGGTACGGCACCTGGGCGATCAGGTCGGCCAGGTCGGTGCCGCGCCGGATGATCGCCCGGGCCAGCACCGAGCCGGTCGTCCACTCGATCCCGCCGAACCGGAGCTTGGCCCAGGCGGCCAGGAAGTACGTGCAGACCACGGCGATCTGGGTGACCCGCAGGGCCCAGCCGCCGGCCTCGGTGCTCTCGCGGTCACCGTGCCGGGCCCGGCCGGCGGTCGGCAGTACGGCGAGCGCGATCAGGAGGCCGAACCGGTCGTGGTCCACCTTCCCGTAGCTCATCGCGATGATCATCCACTCGAAATAGAGCAGGAAGACCGCCCAGCCCAGCGCCCGGGGCGCCCGCCCGGTGGCGGCGGCCAGGGCGAGCAGCAGCAGAGCCCAGAAGATGATGTTGACCAGCAGTGGCGTGGGGGTGGGCAGCGGCAGTAGCCGGCCGATGAAGAGCGGCTGGTACAGGTCGCCCGGGATGCTGGCCTTGTCGCGGATCCACGGGGTGAAGACCAGCAGGTCCGCCGCGACGAAGAGGTAGACCAGGGTACGGAAGGCCGCCACCCGTCCCCGGGGCACCGGCTCGGTCAGCCAGCGCGGTACGGCGGACAGCACGCTTTTCACCACGGTCACGGGGCCCGCCACCGGACCACCGTCTCGTCGGTGGAGGTGCCGGTCGGCCGGCCCTCACGGATGCCGTACCAGCGGATCACGATGCGTACCTCGACCAGCGCGGGAGCCTCGGGGTTCCGTTCGGCGTACGCGTCGGCCACCTGGCGCAGCAGCGTCGGGTCGGCGGCGTAGCGGCCCTGCTGCCCCTCGATCTCGGCCCGCCGGATGCCGGTGCTCGTCTCGCCGAGTCCGACGACCGCGCCGGTGGTGTCGACCCCCTCGACCCGGGTGTCCGGGGCCGGATCGTTCGGCGGGTTGGAGCCGGCGTACATCCGGAACGGACCGAACGGGAAATGGTCGTCCTGGCCCCACAGCGTTCCGCCCAGCACCAACGCGCCGACCAGCACCGTGAGGCCCACCCGGATGCTCCGGCCCCGCCTCGTCAACGCGCTCATCGGTTGGAGACCCTACGCGTTACCGCAACCGCCCGGGTACCGTCCTCCTGGCCAGCCGGTCACCACCGCTTCGGCCGGCCGGACGACTTCGGCCGGACACCCGTCGCGGGCGCCCGGCCGAAGACTGTCTTTACCAGGTCAGTGACTGTGCTCCGCGTGCTCGGCGAGCTGCTTGCGCACGTCGTCCATGTCCAGCGCCTGGACCTGCTCGATCAGCGATTCCAGCGCCGACTCCGGCAGGGCGCCCGGCTGGGCGAAAACGATCACGCCATCCCGGACAGCCATGATCGTCGGGATGGAACGGATATCGAACTTCGCGGCGACTTCCTGCTGTGCCTCGGTGTCGACCTTGCCGAAGACGATGTCCCCGTGCTTCTCCGAGGAACGCTCGTATACGGGTGCGAACCGCTTACACGGGCCGCACCAGTCGGCCCAGAAGTCCACCAGCACGATGCCCGGCTGCTCGGTCACCTCGTCGAAGTTGGCTGTGGTCAGCTCAACGGTCGCCATTGATCACTCCGATCACCGCAATTGGCCTTACGTCTGGAGAACCTGTCCGGCCTCCTTCGAATTCCCGGGCCCGCCGGGTTGAAACGGTCATCGTGGGGCGCGTCACGTTCTGGCCCGGCATCGACACGGGTCCCTTGTCGGCCGAATCCGGAAGTGAAACATTGGTGACACAGTCTGGTGACAGTGGGTTATGGGAGCGTTTCCAAGGGTTGCGCTGGCCAATCCGGGTGTGATCGGGAAACTTGCCGGTTGGCAAGCGGAAACAGGTGACATAACGGATGCCTCGTCGCGTACGACCGTTCACGTTCAGTAACATTACAAAAAGGTAACTGTGAGCCCCATCTCTCGTCCGCCTCTTCTGCGGAGTGGGTCGGATCGGGCACAATCTTTCCCATCAGAGCGTGGGCGGCGGGTGCCGGGGAGGGCCCCGCCGCTCATTGCGTCCGGGGTCGGTTTCACCGCTCCCGAGGGACTGTCAATTACCGATAGTGGCGCCGTCGGCGTACCCGGGTAGCCCGGTTGTCCAACGACGGACCGGGCGGCACGGTCGGAACGACCGGGCGGCGAGGCCCGGACCGGCACGGCACTGTCGCTTTTCGGGGCGGAACGGGACCTTTTCCCCAGCAGCGGCATATGCTGACCCGGGAGGGCCGCCATGAGTCACACCGGATCCCCGGACTCGCCCGGCGCCACGCACGGCATGTGGCGCGCGACCACGGCCGGCTACGCCGCCGACGAATGGCAACTGCTCACCCGGCTGCCGGGCCGGGTGATCGTCGCGGCCTCGTCGACCGGGCCGGAGAATCCGGTCCGGGCCGTCACCGAGGGACTGGCCGGCCTGGACGGCATCGCCGCCGGCAGGTCCTTCGACAGCGAACTGGTCCGCGCGGTGGTCGCCACCATCTATGCCGAATCCGACGACGGGCACTCGGCGTCGGTCCGGCCGGACGGATCCGACGGAGAACTCGCCGAACTGCTCCGGTCCTGCCGATCCGCGGTCGAGGCGCTGGCCCGGCACGCCGATCCGGCGGACTCGGCCGCGTACCGCCAGTGGGTGCAGTCCGTCGCGGCCCGGGTCTGTCGCGCCGCCGGTCCCGACGGCCGGCCCCGGCCCTTCGGCGATCCCGTGGACCCCGCGCACCGCCGGCTCCTGGATCAGCTGGGTGAGGCGCTGGGCCTGCGCTCGGCCGGCTGACCGGCGGGCCGTACCCTCTGCAGATCGTGGAGGGCGCCGAGGTCGAGGTCGAGGTGGGGGTCGGGCCGTGGCCGGGCGAGCCGCCGACCGACCCGCGCTACGACCCGGAACTGCTGTCGGACGGCGACCGGCGCAACGTTGTCGACCGGTACCGCTACTGGCGCCGGGAGGCGATCGTCGCCGACCTGGACCTGCGGCGGCACGACTTCCACGTGGCGATCGAGAACTGGCAGCACGACTTCAACATCGGCACGGTGGTCCGGAACGCCAACGCCTTCCTCGCGGCCGAGGTGCACGTGGTCGGCCGTCGACGGTGGAACCGGCGGGGTGCCATGGTGACCGACCGGTACCAGCACGTTCGGCACCACGAGACGATCGAGGGCTTCCTGGACTGGTGCCGATCGTCCGACCTGCCGGTGATCGGGATCGACAACCTGCCCGGATCGCGGCCGCTGGAGAGCGCGGTGCTGCCCCGCCGCTGCGTACTGCTGTTCGGCCAGGAGGGCCCGGGGCTGTCCGAGCCGGCCCGGGTCGCTTCGGTGGCGGTCTTCTCCATCGCCCAGTACGGCTCGACCCGCTCGATCAACGCGGGCGTGGCCAGCGGCATCGCCATGCACGCCTGGGTCCGGGCGTACGGCGGTCCGCCGCCCGACCAGCCCGCCTGACCCTTCGCCCGGCCGGTGTGCGTGGTGGCAGCCTCCAGCACACGAAACCGCCCATACCTGTCTAATTCACTACCCGATACCGCCAGGAACCTCGGAAAAGGCGTCCCGACACGTACGGAGAACGACCGAAAAGGCCGGTTCGCTTGACTCCGGGGCAGTAGTGCGGGGACTGTAGTTCTCGTGGGTGTTGCGGTGAGCTGTCCACGTTGCGGCGGTCCGGTGCGAGCGCCGGACCTGATGCACACTGCGTGGCGATGTCCCGACTGTGGCCCGGTGTCCCCGCTGCACGTCGCGGAGCACATCGGGCCGGAGATCGTGGCCAGCACGATCGAGCGGATCACCGTCGACCGGGGTTCAACCGACCCGGACACGCCCGGCTCCGGTGCCCGCGCCACGCCCTCCGTACCGCTCTGGTGCCCCTGGCCTCTTCCGCCGGGCTGGACCATGACCGGGGTCGGCTGGGCCGGCGACGATCGCGGCGGAGTCCGGGCGACCGCGGTGGCCTGCAGCGGGCCGACCCCACTCGGTGGCGGACCGGCCGACCTGGTGCTGGTTGCCGAGGAGCCCGGCGTCGGCCTGGGCACCCGGCTCGCCGGCACCGCCGGACCGGACCCGGGTCCGCAGCTCAACGAGGCGATCACCGAACCCGGCCCGGGCCATCCCGAGCGGGTCGCGCACGCCAAGGTCCGGGCTGCCGGTCATCCGACTCCACTATGGGCAGTCAAATCTCCGACAGACCGGAGCGCCTACGCCGGTGAAGCTCGGGGGATCTGGCTCTATGCGATAACCTGGCCGGCGAGCGCAGGCTACCTCCTCGCGGAAGACGTCGACCTACACGACTTGACCGAGTGGACACCGCCCGAGCTTGTGTTTGGTGCTCCCTCCCCCTACCTGCACGGGAAGGTCTGAAATGGCCGGTCAGGCAGCGGAACAGGGCGCGCGCGGTTTATTCACCACAGGACAGCTGACTGATACTCTGGGTTTTGCCGCGGTTCGCAGCCCGGTACCGCACGGAGGGATGGCCCGCCATGGTTAAAAAGGTCTTCACCTGGGGCGGTATCGCCTTCCTGGTCTTCTTCGTCGCCTACCAGCCATCCTCCGCGGCCGATGTCTTCAAGTCGCTGGGCGGAGGCCTGCTGGACATCGCCCAGGGCTTCGGCGACTTCTTCACCGACCTCGTCGCTTAGCCGTCGATGGGCAATCCGTCGGGTGAACCCCCTGAGCCCGAGGACGATGCCGAGCGTCGACGGCGCGACCGGGACACCGAACCGATCCCCCGGGTCCGGCCCGACGAGGGTCCGGGGTTCGGCACCGGTCCGGACTACTCCGACGGGCCCTCCTATTCGGACGGCCCGGAGTACTCCGAAGGCATCGGGTACGGCGGCGAGGAGCGTCGGGCCGGCACCCGGGGCTGGGTGCGTGACCCGGACCAGGGCCCGGAGATCTCCGAGGAGGAACTCGCCGGCCTCCGGGTCGACGCCTCCGGGATGCCGCTCGGCCCGCGCCGCGTACTGCCGCTGGAGGACGAGCCGACCTCACTGGTCGCGCGCTACCTCTTCCCCACCGAGCGCTACCGGGGGGAGTGGAAGCGGCACAAGATCTACCTCGCCACCCCGCTGCTGATCGGCCTGCTGGCCACCTTCGTGCTCGGCTACCTCTCCGGCTTCCTGGCCGGTCAGCGGGTTGGCACGTTGACCACCATCGCGGTGTTGATCTGGCTCGGCATCATGGGCTGGGTCGCCTGGAAGGTGGCGGACTGGTATTTCGACCGCTTCATTCTGACCAACAAGCGGGTGATGGTGGTCAATGGGATCATCACCCGACAGGTCGCCATGATGCCGCTGTTGCGGGTCACCGACATGAAATACGAACAATCCCCGCTCGGCCGGGCGCTCAACTACGGCACCTTCGTGCTGGAGTCGGCCGGCCAGGAGCAGGCGCTGCGTGAGGTCAAGTACCTGCCCAACCCCAATGAGCTCTATCTCCGGGTCGTCGAGGAGATGTACGAGCCGCAGGCGGTCGAGGCGCGGCTGGGCAAGGAGGCCGAGGAGGCCAAGGCCGACGACGGTGCCTGAGCCCCATTGACGAGAGCACCCGACCGTTGACGGGCATGTGAGCTTGATAACGGGATTTGGCAACCGACTACGGCGGCGCAACCTTCTGCCCGAACATCGGATGCAATCGCACCTATCCGCCATGGACCTGACCGGTCCGGCTGTGGCAGCCTTCGATTGTCATGGCGGGGGGAGGCGACAGTGGCGCCGAGGCACTCGGTGGACGAGGAGTTCCGCGAGTTCGTCGCGGCGCGGTCGGCCGCCCTGCTGCGTACGGCGTATCTGCTCGCCGGTGACTGGGCGACCGCCGAGGACCTGCTCCAGACCGCGTTGACCAAGACCTACCTGGCCTGGAAGCGGCTCGGTGAGATCGAGGCGGTCGAGCCGTACGCCCGAAGGGTTTTGATCAACACCGCGACCAGTTGGTGGCGGCGGCGCTGGCACGGCGAGCGCCCCACCGAGGTGCTGCCGGAGCGGCCGGCCCCAGACCAGATCGAGGAACAGCTCGAACGCGACCGGCTGTGGCGACACGTCCGCACCCTGCCGGTACGCCAACGGGCCGTGCTGGTGCTGCGCTTCTACGAGGACATGTCCGAGGCCCAGACGGCGGCGATGCTCGACATCTCCCCGGGCACGGTGAAGAGCCAGACCTCCCGGGCCCTCAGTACGCTCCGGCGCCGGCTCGGGGCCGAGGCCGACATCCCGGTCCCCCAGGCCGGCGACGAGTTGGCGCCCGTACCGGTCGGGCGGATCGCCGCGGCCGACCAGTTCGAGGCGGCGCGACCGTCCGAGGGCAGGTCACCGGCCACCGAGCCGGCGGCCCCGCGACCCCGGCAGGTCGGCCCCCGGCGGCCGGCGTCGCCGCTGGCCGTGCCGAGCACACCCGTTCCGGCGGTCGGAGCGGAAGTTCGATGATCATGATGGAAGATTCGCTGCGGGAGATGTTCACCGCCAAGGTCGAGGCGCCGCCGGTGGCGGACGATCCGGCCGGGACGGTGATCCAGCGCGGGCGTTCGGCGCGGCGTCGGCGGACCGTCGGATCCTCGTTCGCCGTGGCGGCCGCGTTGGTGCTGGTCATCGCCGGTATGACCACGCTGGGCGGCGGCTGGCTCCCCGATCGGAGTGGACCGTCCAGCTCGGTGGCGGGCTTCAGCGTCGACTCCGTCGACCCGTACTCGACCGCACCGGTCGATCCGCCGGTCGAACCATCGCTCGCGGCTCGGAACACCGGGATCGGGCTCGACATCCGCAGCGGTGACCAGTTGTGGACCACCGAGGGGCGGCGGCTCAGCCTCACCGGAGTCGGCGAGGTCACCCGGGTCTACCGGGTACCCGCCGGTTGGGTGTACGCCGGGGCCGGCAAGGTCCGTCTGCTCCGACCGGACGGCTCCGCACGCTCGCTCAGCGGCGAGGACGACCGGTGGGTGCTGAGCGCCGACGGCAACCTGTTCGCCTTCCAGATCGGCACGACGCTCTACTACGCCAAGATCACCACGTCCGGGATGGCGGTGGTCGGAGACGTGCCGGTGCCCGCCGACAGCTGGCCGGTGGCACTCACCGCCGAACGGGTGGTGATCTCCAACGGCCCGCACGGCTACGGATTCGTGAACCTGACCCAGCCGGCCGCGCCGCTGCGGAACGCCAACGTCACGGCGGTCTACGCCCCCGCCGGCGCGGATCTCGTGGGGCTGGTCCGGGAGAAGAACGGCTCGCGAACCTGCCTGGCCAGGCTCGCTCCCGACGGCGGCCAGCTGCTGCCGGTACGCGTCGACGGCTGCGCCCTGGGACTGAGTGGTACGGCCGCCGACGGCGGGCTCGCCCCGGACGGGCGCTGGCTCGCCGAACGGCGTACCGCGGACGTGGCCCTGATCGACGTCGAGCGGACCCTGGGCGGCGGATCCGACCTGGTGTCGTGCCCGGTCACCGCCGCGGTGACCCCCGTCTGGGCGGACGACCGGACGGTGGTCACCGGTGACGAGGGGCGGGTCGTGCGCTGCCGGACCGACGGCACGAAGGATGAGGTGCCGCTGCCCGACGGCGTGCAGGAGAGCTGGCAGCCGGTGCCGAGGCTGATCGTGCCGGTCGACGGCCGGTAACGTCGCCCCGGTGACGTCCCCCCAGCCCGCGACGCCGGCCGCCGGACACCGTCCCGCCCGGATCGACCTGCACACCCACTCGACTGCCAGCGACGGCACCCTCACCCCCGAGGAACTGGTCCGCGCGGCCCGGGCGGCCGGGCTCGACGTACTGGCGATAACCGACCACGACACCACCGGCGGCTGGGACCGGGCGGCGCTGGCCCGGCCGCCGGGACTCACCCTGGTCCGGGGCGCCGAACTCTCCTGCCGGTGGTACGGCACCGAGCCGTCGATCCCGCTGCACCTGCTCGGCTACCTCTTCGACCCGGAGTCCCCGGAACTGGTCGCCGAACTGACCCGGGTCCGCGCGGCCCGGGAGGTACGCGGCGAACGGATCGTCGACCTGCTCCGCGCCGACGGCGTCGACGTGAGCTGGCCGGAGATCCGAGCCAGTGCCGCCGGCGGAACGGTCGGCCGGCCGCACATCGCGCAGGCGCTGATCCGGGCCGGTCTGGTCGCGACGACGGCCGAGGCGTTCACCCCGGACTGGCTCGGCGAGCGGTACCGGCTGCCCAAGGACGACATCGACGTGTTCCGGGCGATCGAGCTGGTCCGGCAGGCCGGCGGGGTACCGGTGATGGCGCATCCCCGAGCCAGCCGACGGGGCCGGATCGTGCCGGACTCGCTGATTGTGGAGTTGGCGGCGGCCGGGCTGGCCGGCCTGGAGGCCGAGCACGAGGACCATTCGCCGGCCGAGCGGGCACACGTACGGGCCCTGGCGGCGGAACTCGGGCTGGTGGTCACCGGCTCCTCGGACTTCCACGGCACGCACAAGACCGTCCGGCTCGGCGCGTACACGACGCAGGTCGAGGCGTACCACCGGATCCTGGCCTCGGCCAGTGGGGTGGCCGTGCTCGCCGACCCCGGCTGACCTGCCCGGACGGCGGTCCGGGCCGGACTACGGTGATCACGTGAACATGAAGTTGCTCGGCGAGGTCCTGGTGACCCTGCTGGTGATCACCGATCCGCCGGGCATGGTGCCGATCTTCCTCGCCCTGACCGGTCAGATGCCGGCCCGGGACCGGGTACGCGCCGCCTGGCAGGCGGTGGCGCTCGCCCTCGGGGTGATCGTGGTGTTCGCGGTGGCCGGGCAGACACTGCTGGACTACCTGCACATCGACCTGCCGGCGTTGCAGGGAGCCGGCGGCCTGCTGCTGATCCTGGTCGCGCTGGAACTGCTGACCGGCAAGGCCGACAACCCCGGCGAGCAGACCACCACCAACATCGCGCTGGTGCCGCTGGGTACGCCACTGCTGGCCGGTCCCGGGGCGATCGTCGCCACCATGCTCTTCGTGCAGCGGGCGGAGGGGACGGCGGACTACCTGTCGATCGGCGTCGGCATCGTCGCGGTGATGGCCGCGGTCTGGCTCATCCTGCGCTTCTCCGGCATCGTGGTGAAGGTGCTCCGGCCGGCCGGGATCGAGGTGCTGACCCGGATCGCCGGCCTGCTGCTCGCCGCGATCGCGGTGCAGCTCATCGCCGACGCGGTGGCCGCCTTCGTCACCGCGCACCTGAACGGCGCCTGACCGGGCGGGCACCCCGGACGGCGGACCGGTTCGGGCGGCGCGGCGTTAGGACGTCGGACCGGTTCGGGTGGCGCGGCACGGCGTACGGACGGCGGATCGACAGGTGTGTCGGACCGACATGGCAGGATCGGGCCGTGCCTAGGCCTTCCTCCGGCGGTAACCGGACCCCTCGACCCCGTGGCGCCGAGCCCGAGCAGTTGGGCTTCGAGGGGATGCCCGAACGCCTCTTCGTCTGTACGCCCAGCAAGCTCGGCGCGTACACGGACTGCCCCCGGCGCTACCGCTACTCGTACGTCGACCGTCCCGCGCCACCGAAGGGCCCGCCCTGGGCGCACAACTCCCTCGGCGCGAGCGTGCACACGGCCCTGCGCAACTGGTACGCCCTGCCGGCCGACCGCCGCAGCTCCGATGCGCTGCCGACGCTGCTCAAGGGCACCTGGGTCCGGGAGGGTTACCGGGACGAGGAGCAGGAGCGGGCGGTGTTCCGCCGTGCCCTGGACTGGCTGGAGTCCTACGTGGAGACGTTGGACCCCGATCAGGACCCGCTGGGCGTGGAGCGGGTGGTGGCGGTCAAGACCGCCGTGCTGGCGTTCAACGGTCGGACCGACCGGATCGACTCGCGCCCCGGCCCGGACGGTCCACAGTTGGTGATTGTCGACTACAAGACCGGGCGCACCGGGCTGGACGCCGACGACGCCCGTGGCTCCCAGGCGCTGGCGCTGTACGCGTACGCCGCCGAGCGGGTGTTCCGGCAGCCCTGCCGGCGGGTGGAACTGCACCACCTGCCCACCGGGACGGTGGCGGCACACGACCACACCCCGGAGTCCCTCGCCCGGCAGTTGGGCCGGGCCGAGGACACCGCCCGGGACATCATGGCCGCCGAGCGGGCGATCACCGACGGCACCGATCCCGACGAGGCGTTTCCGGTCGCGCCGGGGGTGCGGTGCGGCTGGTGCGACTACCGGCGTACCTGCCCGGCCGGAGCGGACGCACCCGCCAAGGAACCCTGGACGGCCGTGGAGCGGGCACTGCTGCCGGCCGACCCGCAGTGACGCCGGAGCACGCCCGCGTCGGCACCCTGCGCGCCGTCCGGTCCCGCACTGCCGCCGGCCCCGCCCGGTCCGGTGCCGGTCGGTCGGGTCAGTCGTCCGAAGCCCGGCGTAGCTGACAGTTGGGGCAGAGTCCCCAGTAGGTGACCTCCGCCTCGTCGACCTCGAAGCCGTACGCGGTGACGGGGTCGAGGCAGGGGGCGGAGCCGACGGCGCAGTCCACGTCGGCGATCTCGCCGCAGCCCCGGCAGACGACGTGGTGGTGGTTGTCCCCGACCCGGGCCTCGTAACGGGCCGGTGACCCGGCGGGCTCGATCCGGCGGGACAGCCCGGCCCGGGACAGCGCGCCGAGCACGTCGTAGACCGCCTGGGTGGAGACCGATTCGAGCCGCTGGCGGACCCGCTGGGTGATCTCGTCGACCTCCAGGTGCCCGCCGGCGGCCAGCACCTCCAGTACGGCGAGCCGTGGCCTGGTGACCCGAAGGCCCCTCGACCGGAGCAGCTCCTCGCCAGTCATCTGCCTATCACAGCACGTGAATGCGGTGCCAACAAGGCGCGTACCGGCTCATCGTGGCCGCCGCCACCTCGGGCGGGGCCGGTCGGAGGGTGACAACCGGAGACCGGCGGAACCAAACTGAACCGCCCGGGCTCCTCACCCGTGTACCGGAATGGATCACAGGAACTGTGACCTGTTCGTCGTAGCGTAGGGTCCCCGGTCGGGATCATCACAAAGGAGACGCTGGTGTTCAGGGAATTCATGGGCCTCCCCTTACATCCGATGCTGATTCACGCCGTCGTGGTCTTCGTGCCGCTACTGGCGTTGGTCAGCGTCGCCTACGTCGCCCTGCCCCGGTTCCGGTCCCGGCTCGACTGGGCGGCGGTGGCCCTCGCGGTGGGCGCACCCGTCTCGGCTTTCTTCGCCAAGATGTCCGGCGAGGAGCTGAAGGAGGTGCTGATCGGCCGGAACTACCCGCCGGAGGGGATAGCCAAGATCGAGGAGCACCAGGGCTACGGCGAGCTGACGCTCTGGTGGAGCCTCGGCCTCGGGGTGGCCACGATACTGCTGGTGGTGCTGACCAGCCGGCGTGCCCAGGCCCGGTCGCTGCCCGGCTGGGTGAAGCTGGTGCTCTCCGGAATCGTCGTGGTGCTCGCCGGGATCAGCGTCTACTACGTCTATCTCACCGGCGACACCGGCGCCAAGACCGTCTGGGAGGGCATCCTCTAGGGCCGCCGCCGCCCGAGCCCGCCCGGGCAGAGGCCGCCCGCCTGACCGCCGCCCGCGTGACCGGCGCCCGGGCGGCCGGTCAGAACAGCAGCCGCGAGCAGAGCAGGCACATCACCACGAGTACCACCGCGCCACCGACCATCCCGATGCCGTAGGTCAACGTCCGCGCGCTGCCCTCGGCGAATTCCAGGCCGGACAGGTCCTGGGCGGGCAGTGGTCGTGGCGGTGGCGGCTGCACGTGCAACGCCGGTCGCCAGCCCGGCGGTGGGGTGTCGCTCGGGGGCGGCCCGGGGTAGTGGACCTCGGGTCGCGTCGGTGGCGGCGCCGGGGTGTCCGCCGCCGACTCCGGCGTGCCGGCGGATGGTTCCGGGGGCCGGCGCCAGAAGGCGTCATCGGCGGAGTTCCCGCTCTGCGTCGTCACGCTGTCCGACGCTACCAACCCGAGCCGCACCGGAGCGTTCTCCGGTGTCACCGACCCGTACGCCGGGCCGACCGCGCGGCCCGGCTCCGGTAGTGGGGGCGCTTTCCGCAGGCCGGCCGCGCGGCCGGCTCCTGGGCGAGCACGCGGGGACGCTGCCATGCCGGGGCGAGGGCGCGGGGACGCTGCCACGGCGGGCCGGCGGGGCGCGGCCACGCCGCCGCGCCGGGGGCGCGGGTACGCTTCCCGGGTGCACAGGACCGACGAGCCGCGCGCCACGGGTGACGCCGGAGACGACGACCGAAGGGTCGAGCTGACCGACGATCACCGGGTGCTGCCCGACCAGTCCATGGATGACACCGACCGGGGCTGGGGCGAGCTGTCGGATTCCAACGACGACCGGCTGTTGGCCGAGCGCCCGCCACACTGGGACTGACCGGCCCTCGGGCGGGCCGGACGTGCGAGTTCCACTCGATCATCAACCTCCCTGGGCAGTACACCTAGGGTCGGACGATGATCGCGAAGCGGGTGGGCTCCGGCATGCCGACCGCACGGTGTGCCTGGTCAGGGCTGAGCGCCAGGTAGATCGCGCTGGCCGCGTCCTGGTCCGGAGCACTCTCCAACACGTCGAGCACCAACGCCCGGGCCGCCAGCACCGTGGGCCTCGGCGTCCGGGCCGTTCGATCGCCGCTGCCGGGCACCGCCAGCAGGTCGACCCGGACTCCCGGCCGGGCCACCGTCAACGCGGCCGGCTCGGCGAGCCGGATCGGAACGCCGACCGCCCCCGCCGGCACCGGTAACGGCGCGGCGCTGGAGTCGGGCGGGTTGCCGGACGAGCCGGGCCCGGGCGTCGCGGTGGTACCCGCCGGGGACGCCGTCGAGGAGCGTCCGGCTGCCGGTCCCGCACCCGTCGGATCGGGGCAGGACGAGGGCTGACGCAGGTAGAGCAGGCCGAGTGCGAGGGTCAGCAGGGCGGCGACCAACGCCCAGCGAAGTGCCGAACCGCCGCTGGGGCGTACCGGCCAGCGGCTCGGTGCCAGTGTGCCGTCGCGGCGGGCGGGCGTACGGTCGTGCGCCATGGCGAGCCTCCCTGGGCCGGCGGCGCCAGCACCCGGGGGCGCCGTCCGGTGCGCAGGAGGTTAGGCGAAGACCGGGCCGGAAGGCGGGCCCGAACCGACCGCCTGTGGATAACCCAGGGGCCTGTGGATAACTGTGCTGCCGGAGGGGTCAGCTGCTGCTGGTCGAGGAGGACGAGGTCGACGCCTTCGACTTGCTGGCCGACTTGTCGGAACTGGTCGAGCCGTTGGTCGAGCCCGATCCTCCGCCGCCGTCTCCGCTGCTGCCGCCGCCGGAGGTCGAGCCGGAGCCGCTGCCACCCGACGAGCCGGAGTCGCCGCTGCCGCCGGAGCTGCCCTTCGCGGAGTCGGACTTCGCGGAGTCGGACTTCGCCGCCGCGGCGCCCGTGCTGCCCTCCGAGCCGTTGGCCCGGGAGTCGGTCCGGTAGAAGCCGGAGCCCTTGAACACGATGCCGACCGAGTTGAACAACTTGCGCAGCCGGCCCGCGCACGCCGGGCACTCGGACAGCGGCTCGTCGGTGAAGGACTGCACCGCCTCGAGCTGGTGGCCGCACTCGGTGCAGGCGTACTGGTAGGTGGGCACGTATCCCTCCGGATCTTGCAAGCCTGTTGGCACTCGACGTATCCGAGTGCCAATGGTGCGGCATCGTACCCGCTTTCGTCCAGCCAAAGTGTCGGGGCTGACCCTGGCCCGGCGTCGACGCGTGCGGGCGTCAATCGGAGATCAGCCGCCGTAACCCACTGGACGGGGTGATCACGGAACGAACCGGACGGTCGAGCAGCCCGCGCGGGACGGAGTCGACCAGCTCGCCGTCGTACAGCAGTGCCACGGTCAGGGCGCCCTCGTCGGCCCGGGTCAGGGCCCGGTCGTACGAGCCACCGCCCCGGCCCAGCCGCAGCCCGGTACGGTCCACGGCCACCGCTGGCACCACGACCAGCTCGGCGGTGCCGATCGCACCCGGACCGAGCCGCTCGGCGGTCGGCTCCCGCAGTCCCCGGCCAGCGGCCACCAGCGCGTCCGGTCCGGTGTACGGGGCCCAGTCCAGGTCGAGGTCCGGGCGGAGTATCGGCAGCAGGAGTTGGCCACCCGGTCCGAGCGCTCCGGCCAACGCGTCCGGCAGGTCCGGCCCACCGGGCTCGGAGCCGACCGGGACGTACCCGGTGATCCGATTCGGTCGTACCCGCCGGACCAGGGTGATCAACTCGGCCCGGATCCGCTCGGTCGCGACCCCGCGGACCTGCGGTGACAGCGCCCGGCGGCGGGCGAGCATCCGAACCCGGAGCGCGGCCTTTGCCGGACCGATCCCTTCATCCGGAAAATCCGGCACGTAACACTCCCGCGGTGACACCGGTTAACCAATTCGGTTGGGTCAGCATCGCAGCATCGGGTGCGGAGCTTCCGGGGGGATGAGTGACGCTGCGCGGACGCTTGACCACAGCTTTCCTCGCCGTGGTGCTCGGGCCGGTCCTGCTCGGCGCGTTCTTCGTCGCCGGCACCGTGGCGACGATCAGTCGCCACCAGTCCGAGGACCGCCTGAATCTCGCCGCCGGCACGGTCCGGACCTCGATCAACGCACTCTGCCAACAGTTGCACGCCACGGCCGGCGCCGTCGCCCTGATCGCCGATCCGGCGAGTCGGGCCGGCGTCGCCACCGAGGTGGTGGCGCGCGGACTGGCCGGCGCCGTCCTGATCACCGATCCGGCCGGGGTTACGGCGTTCGTCACCCCGGGTGCGCCGGCCCGGCCGTGGGTGTCGTGCGCGGGCCCGGCCGCCACCGGTTCCGCGCTGGGTGCCCTGGCGGTGCGGGTGGAACTGCGGGACCGGCTCGGCGTGGTGGTCGGGGCGGTGTGGGCCGCCCAGGTCCTGGACGCCACGTTCGTCCGGCGGCTCGCCGCCGCCAGCGGAACCGCGGTGACGCTGATCCGGGGCGGGCCCGGACCGGCCGCGACGGCGCCGGGTACCGGGCCGGTGCCGCACAGCCCGCCGCCGCCGAACAGCGCGCCGCCGGGCCCCGGTGCGCCGCCGGACCTCGGGCCACCCTCCGCCGCGCCGCCGGCCGCCGGCCCGCCATCGGGTACGTCGTCCGGCCCCGGACCGCCGACGGTCGGCTCCGCATCGGGCGGGGTCCCGTCGTCGGAGGCCGTTCCGGGCGGGACCGGGTCCCTGGGCGCCGGGTCGCCGGAGGTGGAGTCGCAGAGCACCGAGTCGACAGGTGCGCGGGCCGGGGTGCTCGAAGCCGCGCGACGGATCTCCGGGGACAAGGTCGTCCGCGCCGAGGGCGGCCGGTACGTACGGCGGGTCGGCCCGTCGCCCGGCCAGCCGCTGCCGCTGGTGCTGTCGGTACCCCGGAACCCGCCGACGGCCCGGTACGGGTCACTCGGTATCGGCGTACTGCTCGCCGGGGCGCTCGCGGCGCTGGCCGCCTGGCGGCTGGCCCGTTCGACCACCCGCCCGCTGACCGAACTCGCCCGGGCGGCCGACCGGGTCGCCGACGGTGACCTGGCGGCCCGGGTGCCGGTCCGGGCACCGGACGAGGTCGGCCGGCTCGCCGACAGCTTCAACCGGATGACCCGGGACACCCAGTCCTACCTGCGGGCGCTGGTAATCAGTCGGCACCAGTTGCGCGACCAGCTCAGCGTGCTGGGTGACACCCTCGCCAGCACCCACGACCTGCACCGGATCTTCCAGGTGATCCTGCGTACCGCGATGGCGGCCACCGGTGCCCGGGCCGGGGTGGTGCTGCTGCTCGACCCCGGTACCGGGATCCTGGTCAGCCAGTGCGCCGAGGGGCTGGACGGTCGGGAGCCGACCGTGGGTTGGCCGACCGGAGGCGACCGGCCGGGGCAGCCCGGTCCGCCGGAACTGCGGGTTCCGCTCGGCGGTGGGCTGCTGGGCACGGTCGCGGCCACCAGGCAGCCGCGCCGGGGGAGGCTGGACCGGGACGGCCCACCCCTGTACGCGCACGAACCGCACTGCCGGACGTACGTCGCGGTGCCGTTCTCGGCCCCCGCGCCGGCCGGTACGGCGTTGCCGCCCGCCTCGGCCAGCGGAAGCGGAACCCTGCCGCTGCGCCCCGCTGCCGCCGCCCGCTGGTCGGCCGGAGCCCTCGGGTCCGGCACCTGGTACCCGGGGATGGCCGGTGGCCCGGGTACGGGGCCGGGCGACCCACCGTCCGCCGTCGGCGTACTCGCCCTCTACGACCGGCTCGGGTCGGACGAGTTCGACGACGCCGACCTGGTCACCCTGGGTACCTTCGCCGGTCATGCCGCGGTGGCGGTGGACAACGTCCGGGTGCACGAGGAGGCGCAGCGGCTGTCGCTGACCGACCCGCTGACCGGGCTGTGGAACTACCGCTATCTCAAGGAGTCGATCCGGCGGGAGATCGAACGGGCCAGCCGGTTCGGCCGGATGCTCAGCGTGCTCGCCCTTGACCTCGATCGATTTAAGGAGGTCAATGACACGTACGGGCACGCGGCCGGGGACGCGGTGCTGGCCGAGTTCGCCGCGCGGATCCGTGGCGCGATGCGGGAGGTCGATCTCGCCTTCCGGCAGGGGGGTGAGGAGTTCGTGGTGCTGCTGCCGGAGACGGACGCCCGGGGCGCGGCGACGGTGGCCGAACGGCTGGGCGCGGCGGTCCGGGAGACCCCGATCGCGATCAGACCCCGGCCGGGGGTGATCGCTCCGGTCCGGGCGCTGGTCTCGATCACCGTGTCGGTCGGCGTCGCCGTCTACCCCGATCACGCCGCCACCGGCCCGCAGCTCCTGGTCGCGGCGGACGAGGCGCTCTACGCGGCCAAGGCGGCGGGCCGGGACACCTATCAGCTGGCCACGGCGGGCGGTCGGCCGGTGTCGGAGGAGATCGCGGTACGGGTCGGCGCCGCGTCACCGGACGACGGGCTGCCCTGGGCCGGGGACGGCTCGGGGCGGGCCTCGGCGGCGGAGCGGACTCCGGGTGGCGTCCGGTCGGGCCGGGGTACCGGCGTCGTCCGGCCCACCACCCCGGGCCGAGCGGGCGGAAGCGCGCCGGTCGACGCGGGTAGCGGCCCGGACGGCGCGTTATCCGGGCCACAACCGCCGCGCCAGGGCCGTGGCCGATAGTCTCGCGACATGCCGGAGCACGCAGCGACCCCAGCTAACCCCTCAACGTCGACGACCGGACGTCGGGCGGCGAAAGCCGTCATCCCGGCCGCCGGCCTGGCCACCCGGTTCCTGCCCGCCACCAAGGTGGTGCCGAAGGAACTGCTGCCCGTGGTCGACCGCCCTGTGCTGCAGTACATCGTCGAGGAGGCCGCGCAGGCCGGCATCGGCGACGTGCTGCTGATCACCGGTCGGGGCAAGACCGCGATGGTCGACCACTTCGACCGCCGGCCCGACCTTGAGGCGCGGCTGGAGGAGAAGGGCGATCCGGAGCTGCTGGCGGCGGTGCGTCGGCCGGGTGAGCTGGCCCAGATCTACACCTGTCGGCAGCCCGAGCAGCTCGGCCTGGGCCACGCCGTCGGGTACGCCGAGACGCACGTCGGGGACCAGCCGTTCGCGGTGATGCTGGGCGACGAGTTCGTGAACCTCTCCGAGCCGCTGCTGCCGGCCATGCTGGACCTGCAGGCCCGGACCGGTGGCATCGTGCTGGCCTTCTTCGAGGTGCCCCCGGAGGAGACCAAGCGGTACGGCATCGCCTCGGTGGCGCCGGCCGACCCGGAGTTCTCCGACCTCGGCGAGGTGGTCGAGGTGACCGGGCTGGTGGAGAAGCCGAAGCCGGAGGACGCGCCGAGCAACCTGGCGGTGCTCGGCCGGTACGTGCTGCCGAGCGGGATCTTCGAGGCGATCGGGCGGACCGGCCGGGGCAGTGGTGGCGAGATCCAACTGACCGACGCGATGAGCCTGATGCTGAAGGAGGGCACGCCGGTGCACGCGATCGTCTACCGCGGCACCCGGTACGACACCGGTATGCCGCTGGGCTACCTCCAGACGGTGGTGCAACTGGCCTGCGAGCGCGATGATCTTGGGGTGGAGTTCCGGCAGTGGCTGGGCGAGTTCGTCGCCTCCGACGCCGGCCGCCGGACATGACGGCCCGCGGTGAGGTGACGGTGTGACAGCGACGGCCGGTGCCGAGGCGGCCGCCAACGAGCTGACGCCGCTCGCGGACTACCTGGGCAGCGTGCTGCGCAGGTTGCGGGCGCTTCCACCGCTCGACCTCGACCTGACCCAGGCGTACGGCAACGTGCTCGCCGAGGACGTTGTCGCGCCACACTCGTACCCGGCCTTCGACCAGGCCGCCATCGACGGCTACGCGGCCCGTTGGGAGGACATCTCGGGGGCGGGACGGGCCGCCGCCGGAGGAGGCGGCGGCTACGGCCCGAGCCGGTTGGGCGACCCCCGGCCGGTACGCCTGAACGTGGTCGGGGACCTCGGCGCGGCGAGTTGGCGGCCGGTGCGGCTGACCCCGGGCGCCTGCTTCTCGGTGGCTGCCGGGTCGCCACTGCCGATCGCCGCCGACGTGGTGGTGCCGGTGGAGTGGACCGACCAGGGCATGGCGGCGGTGGAGATCTTCCGGACCCCGAAGCGCGGCTACGGGCTGCGCCGGGCCGGCGAGGAGCTTCCCGCCGGTACGCTGCTGGCCCGGTCCGGCTCGTACATCTCCCCGGCCCTGGTCGCGGTCTTCGCGGCGACCGGCATCGGACACGTGGTGGTACGGCCCAGCCCCCGGGTGGTGATCGTGGCGACCGGCGACGAACTGGTCGACGTCGGCCGGGGCAGTCAGCCCGGCCAGGTGGTGGACATCAACTCGCACGCGCTCACCGCGGCGGCGGCCGAGGTGGGCGCGCTGGCGTACCGGGTCGGGATCTGCGACGACGATCCGGAGGGGCTGCGCGGGCTGCTGGAGGACCAGACCCTGCGCGCCGACCTGATCATCACCACCGGCGGTACCGGTGCCGGCCCCGGTGACATGATCCGGCGGGTGCTGTCCCGTCGGGACGGCGGCCGGGCCAGCCCGGTGACCTTCATGGAGGTCGCCCTCTATCCCGGAAGTGCCCTCGGATTCGGTACGGTCGGTGCCGAGGAGGTGCCGGTGGTCTGTCTGCCCGGTGATCCCGGCGCGGCGTTGATCGGTTTCGAGGTGCTGGCCCGCCCGGCGATCCAGTTGCTTGCCGGCGCCGAGCCGGTGTTCCGGCCCAGTGTCCGGGCACACCTGCTGGAGACGGTCTCCTCGCCGGCCGGGCTGCGCGAGTTCCGGCCGGCCCACGTGGCGGAGCGGCGGGGCGGGGGCTATACCGTGCAGCCGCTGCGCGGTGGGCCGTACACACTCTCCGGGCTGGCCGAGGCCAACGGACTGGTGGTGCTCGGCGAGCGGGTGACCAGCGCGGCGGCCGGTTCCACCGTGGACGTACTGCTGTTGGACCGGCGTCGGTGACGCCCGACCGGTCGTCGCCGAGGAGGGTACCGGGACTGGTGCGGGGACGAGGACAACAGCCGTGAACTTCACCGTGACGCCGGGCTGGCCGGTCGTACTCCGGGACGGTCCGGTGCTGCTGCGGCCGTACCGGCGGTCGGACGCGGCCAGCTGGTCCGAGGTGCGCCGGGTCAACCAGGCCTGGCTGGCGCCCTGGGAGTCGTCCCCGCCCGGCCGTTGGGGCGAACTGAACTCGCCGGCCGCGTTCCGGTTCGTGCACCGCGACCAGCGCCGGCAGGCACGTCGGGGCGAGAGCATGCCGTTCGCGGTGTGCCTGGTCGAGGCGAGTGGCCGGGAGCGGCTGGTCGGGCACCTCAACCTCGGCAACATCGTGCGTCGGGCCTTCTGCTCGGCGTACGTCGGGTACTGGGTGGACGGTCGGGTGGCGGGGCGTGGCGTGATCCCCACCGCGATGGCGCTCGCCGTCGACCACGGCTTCGGCCCGGGTGGGCTGCACCGGATCGAGGTCAACATCCGGCCGGAGAACGGGCCGTCCCGACGGGTCGTGGAGAAGCTGGGCTTCCGCGAGGAGGCGTACCACCCCCGCTACATGCACATCGACGGTGCCTGGCGTGATCACATCGGCTACGCCATGACCAGCGAGGACGTCGCGGCTGAGGGCGGCCTGCTGGCCCGGTGGCACCGGCTGCGTACCGCCGCTTCCTGATCCGGCCGGACGATCCTTGTTGATCTTACCGACCGCTGGTCGGCCGGCGCGCCGCACGATATTCCTGGTGTGCCCCCGTAACCTGAAGTAACTGGGACGTGCGGCAACGTCGGACGAACCCGCATGATCTCCGCGAGCCGTGAGAAGTGATCGCGTCGTCGGGGGACTGCGGTCCGGTCGGTTGCCCGACGTGGGTGACGGGAGGGATGAGGGTGCCGGCCTCGGTGCTCCTCGCCGTCCTCGCCGCAGCCGGTCTGCTCGCCCTCGCGCCGGCACTGGTCCGCCGGTACGACGCCACCGAGCGACTGGCGGCGGAGCGGGCGCAGTCGACGGCGCGGGTGCTCCAACGCCGTCGGCGCCGTCGCAGTGTCCCGGGGCGGAAGCCGATGAATCCGTCACGTTTCCGGATCGTCACCCTCCGTGCTGAGGTGCCACCCGCCGGCTCGCCGGCCGCGGCGTCCTCGGGGAACCCGGCGGACGGAAGCTCGCCGGTCTCCGGGCCACCCTCGTCCACCCGGCGGTCCCGACGACTGCGTTCCGTTCCCCGGAACGCGGGACGGGCCCGGCGTCGGCGCCCACCGGCCCGGCACACCCCGGCGGTGTACCGGCGCCGTCGGGTCTTCGCCGCCCTGCTGCTGCTCAACCTCGTCGAGCTGATCGGGGTGGTGGTGGTCAGTCCGGGCTTCTGGATCAGCTTCTCGGTCACCGGCTCGCTGCTCGGCGCGTACCTCGTACACCTGCGGGGGCGGGCCATCGCCGACCGCCGTCGGCGGCGCGCGGAGGCCCGGGAGGCGGCGTGGCTGGCCGCCCGGCAGGCGGAGGTACGCCGGGCGCACGCCCGCCGGGCGCAGGCCCGCCGGGAGGCGCAGCGTCGCCTCGCGGCCCAGCGCGAGATGGTACGTCGGGCCGCGCTGGGGATGAACCGGAACACCGACCTGCCACCGGCGGCCAGTGGCGGTGGCCGGGCGGCTGCCTCGGTTTCCTACCGCCGGGCCGGTGGGCTACGGGGACGCCCCTACGAGGCCGGTCGGGGGCCGACCGCCGGACAGTGAGTGCCTCGCCCGGTCGGATCGTCGTGCGCTCCGCGCAGGGGTGGGTTCGCGGCCGGGGCGGCCGACCTGTTAGCCTTGGCGCCGGCTCGCCCCGCCAACGGTGTTGGTGGGCGGACGTTCGGTGAGTCGGACGTTTGGGTGAGTCGGATATTCGGTGAGTCGGCAAGGGGCTGTGGCGCAGACTGGTAGCGCACCTCGTTCGCATCGAGGGGGTCAGGGGTTCAAATCCCCTCAGCTCCACCAGCAAGACTGATAGATCAGGCCGCTGAACTGGGAAAACAGTTCGGCGGCCTCGTTCGTTCCCCGGTCCGGCCCGCCTTCCCGGGTCTTCCCTCGCGCGCATCGGCCGCTCCTGCGTGGATGCCGCCCAGCCCGAGTTACCGCAGCCGGTACGGCCCTCGCGCGCCCTACGCCTGGACGGCTGGTGCGCGGCGGGCGGCGAGTTGGGCTTCGAGGCCGTCGAAGATCGCCCGGAGTCCGAACTCGAAGCTGTCGTCGGGTGCCGTGCCGTAGCCGGCCGCTGCCGCGCTTTCGAGGCGGGCGCGTAGCCGTGGGAACCGCATCGCGGTCTCGGTCGCCTGGGCCATGGTGTCGCGGAACCGTTCCTCCGCGTTGCCTCCGTCGCGGCTGAGTCGCCTGGTCAGCGAGGCCGTGGCGGACTCGCCCAGGGCGTTGCCGAGGACGAACATGAAGACGGTTGCCGCCGCCTGGTCCGCCTCCGCGCCGACAAATCCGGCCGCCTCGTAGACCGCGAGGGTGTGGTCGTCGTGGCGCGCCTTCCCGGGACCCTGGAACAGGTGGGAGGCCAGCGCCTGCACCAGCCACGGATGTCGGGTGAACATCGCGTACAGGTCGGTGGCCATCGAGGTGGCTGCGCCGCGCCAGTCGACGGTGTGCAGGTCGGGCAGCTCGATTTCGTTCCAGACCTGGTCTCCGGCGAGCGTGACGAGGTTGTCCTTGCTCTTGACGTGCCAGTAGACCGCCGTCGCGGCGGAGTCGAGTCGTCTGCCCAGGCTCCGCATGTTCAGGCCTTCCAGGCCATCGGCGTCGAGGAGTTCGATGGCGGTCTGGACGATCTGTTCCCGGGTCAGGGTGTCGCGCGGCATGCACCCACGATAGGGCACCCGAACGGACTTGCACAAAGTTCAAGGCAACACTTGCACACTGTTCAAGTCATGCCCTAAAGTTCGACTTGAACAACGTGCAAGTCGGCGACGAGGGTCAGGTGACCCGAAGTGCCCCCGGCCACCCTGACCAGGAGAACTCCTATGTTGATCTTTGCTGCGGTCCTGCAACTGCTCGTCGCCCTGGCCTTCGTGAGCATCCCGTTGGTGCGCCACCGCCACGGAGACAGCGCGAAGGTGAACGCCGAGGCCGAACTGACCCGCCAGGGCGTCCCGGTCACCGTCCTGAGGGACAACAAACTCAGCTTCGACGCCAGCGGTCACGAGACCGCCGCCCCGGTCGCCGTCGCCGCCGTCATGGTGGCCCTGGCCGTACTCAACCTGTCCGGCAACGACTGGGGTCCGCTCCTGACCTGGATCTTCCAGTCGATCGTCCTGGTCGGCAACGCGCTCATCCTGCACAGCCAGCTCACCGCCGTGAAGGCCGTGCAGGCCGCCTTCGCCCGCAACGGCGACCCGATGCTCGACCGCATCGACGTACCGGCCCTGCTCAAGGCGGCCGAGAGCGGCTTCCCCGCCTGGGTGCCCATCCTGCAGAACGCCCGCCACACCGTCGTCTTCGCCGCCTCGGCCCTCGCCCTGGTCGCGACCGTCATCGCCTGACCAACCCCGACACCTCGGCGCGAACCGGCCGGCCAGGAAACCATCCTGGTCGGCCGGAATCCGTATTTCAGGCCCGGGCCGCTCGGCCGCTCAGGCCCGGACGCTCGGCCGGGTGGTCAACGGCGGGAGACCGTACCCGGCCGTCGAACCAGGTAGACGTCGATCGGGTCCTGAGCCTCCATGGTGAACCCATGGCGCTCGTACAGCCGCCGGGCGGCGCTGCCCTGTAGGACGTTCAGCCGGACGGGCACGCCGGCGGCATCGGCCCGGTCCAGCAGTGTTCGGAGTACGGCCGAACCGAGCCCCCGGCCCTGAAGACCCGGTACGAGGTAGAAATGCTCCAGCCGTCGCCCGTCCTCGGTCGGTCGCAGGGTGACGCAGCCCGCGAAGGCGCCATCGGCCACGATGACCGAGGTGTACTGCGGGGAGAAGGAGTCCCGCAGCCGCTGCCGGACCCGGTGCTCGTCGAACCGGCCCAACCGCTCCAGATCGGCGCGCAGCACCGTCGCCCGCAGCTCCGCGATCATCTCGACGTCGCCCGGTGTGGCAGGATGCAGCACCCACTCCACGGGACGGTCCGATCCACTGCCGGACGGCACCTGGCCTGGCCGTATTCCGCCCGTTCTCGTACTGGTATCCACGGCCGAAGTATCTCAGCGGCCCGGGGAGGGCGGGCGCTGAGGAAGGTCATGCACCGAGGTCGCGCAATGCCCGTTCCGGCGCAACGACCTGCGCCCTCGTCCACCGCGTCGGGGCGGTGGACGAGGGCGGGGTAGCTCGGCCGGAGTCGGCAGCCCGGACGTGATGCCTGCGGTCCGGAGTCGAGCACGACCGGGTACGGCTTACCCGGCGGCTGCCTTAACCCGGTTGAACAACCGGCCGGCGAGGTCGGCTCCCACCACCGCGCCGTGCTCGTCGCGCGTGAAGTAGCCGCGCTGTCCCTTCAGCCCGCCCCCGGTGATGATGTACTCGTCCCCGTCGCCGGGCAGCAGGCCGAAGTCGGCCGGCGGATAGTCCGCCGGCAGTTCGGTCTCCGACGCCGTACGGATCTCCGGTTTGATCCTGACCTCCAGTGTCAGCCCCGCGCCGTCCGTGGCGATGGCGAGCGTCATGGAGTCGATGTCGTAGCGCCCGACGAGTTCCTGAGCCCGCCCCCGGTCGTATGGGACAGGTGTGGGATCGCCGTCGACCAGGCCCAGGTAGTGGTCGAGCGCCCAGCGGACGACGGCCTGGTTGAAGGGGATGCCGTTCGGGCCGGCGTTGGAGACCGCGACGATCGCGAAGTCGCGTTCGGGCACGGTGAGGAACTCGGCGAACTGGCCGTTCGCCGACCCGCCGTGGCCGACGGTGCGTACGCCGTCCACGTCGCGCAGGAACCAGCCGAGGCCGATGGCGTCGCCGAGCGTGCTGGCCCGCAACGCGACCGTCGGCTCCTTCATCCGGTGCAGCACCTCGGCGGGCAGGACCGGCGCGCCGCTCTCCGCGCGCCCGTCGCCGAGCTGGAACCGGGCCCACCGAAGCTGGTCCGACACCGAGGCGACGATGCCCCCGCCGGGGTTGCCGCTGCGCGAATGCCGCCACGGCCGCGCGACGGAGAGCGTTCCGTCCTCGTCGAGGTTGTGCCCCACGGCGAACCGCCGGGTCATGACGTCGTCACGCGCGAAGAAACTCCGCGACAGGCCCAGCGGCTCGAAGACGAGCGAGGAGATCGCCTTCTCGTACGGCATCCCGACGACCTTCTCGATCACCCGTCCGAGCAGGTTGTACCCCGCTTGGCTGTAGGAGGCCCGCACACCCGGCGCCGCGATCAGCGTCAACTCGGCCATCTTCGCCACGTAACCGGCCAGGGCGTCGTCGCCCTCACCGGTGTCGACGATGAGTCCCCAGTCCAGTCCGGCGGTGTGGTTGAGCAGCTGCGACACGGTGATCTCCGCTGCGGTCCGCTCGTCCGCGAGCCGGAGTTCGGGGACGTACCGACGTACCGGCGCGTCCAGTTCGACCCGGCCGCTGGCGACGAGGTGCAGCACCGCGGTCGCCGTGTAGGTCTTCGTGACCGAGCCCAGTTGGAAGAGCGTGTCCTGGTCAACGGGGAGCGGGTTGTCGACGCTGGTCACCCCGTGGCAGGCGTAGATCTCCTGGCCGCCCGCCCAGACTCCGACGGCGACGCCGGGAATGCCGAGCTCCGTGGCCGTCGCCCGGACGAAATCCGGCAACGTGTCGTACGACATGTCAGTCCCCCTGCTGTTGGTCGCGGCGAGCTCCGCAGCGACTTGCACACTGTTCAAGTAAGACCCTAGGCCACGACTTGAACAATGTGCAAGTGCTCCTCTCCCGGCCCGCTCCGACCGGCGGCAATAGCATGGGGCGATGGAGACGGTGACGGTGCGCTTCGTCGGCGGGCCCGCCGACGGCAGCGCGCGGGAGTTGCCGGCCGATCCCGGAGGCCGACCGCCGCAGCGGTGGATTCTGAGCACCCGGGACGACGCACCCGACCTGCCCGGCGTGGACCACCTGTACGAGCTGAAGCCCGAGCGGACCCCGGACGGCACCTGGACGCTGGCCTTCGTACGCTCCGACCCGGTCGGCATGACCGAATAGCCCTCGCCCCAACCACTCAGTGAAAACGGAGAGTTCGGCCCGCCATACGCGACGGGCCGAACTCTCCGTGATCGTGAAGAGGTGGGGACGGATCAGCGGCGACGCCCGAGGGTGGAGAGGGCCAGGTTGCCCTTGACCTTCAGCCGCGGGTCGAGGAGGAGTTGCCGGAACGCGTCGAGGTCGGCTTCCGCCATTCCGGCGGCGACGAGTTTCTCCCGGATGGCACCGGCGGTGGCCCGGGGAAGGAGACATCCGTGGGTGCCGCCGGCCCAGGTGCCGGTGTGGCCCTCCGTGTCCACCTCCAGTCCGAGGTCGAGCATGGCCCCGTGGACGCGGCGGCTCCAGGCCGGATCGTTCCCCGACGCGCGGAGCACGCTCGCGAACGCGTCGTGGTACGCGCCGTACAGCCGGTCGGCGTCCGGGTCCGGGCTGGCGAGCACGCTGGTGCCCCAGGTCCCCTCGAACTCCTCGACCAGCAGTACGCCGCCCGGGTTGAGCGCGTCGGCCAGCTTGCCGAGTACCTCGATCCGCTGGGGAAGGTGTCCGAGCAGGAGCCGCGCGTGGATGAGGTCGAAGGTCCCGGGCAGCGGGTCGGTCACCACGTTGTGCTGCCGGAGGTCGATCCGGGGATCGGCGGCGCTGTGCTGCGGGTCGATGTCGGTGGCGATCACCTCCCCGTCCGGGGCGAGGCCGGCGAGCGTGGCGGCGACGCTGCTCGCGCCGACGGCGATCACCAGAGCGCGGGCGTCCCGCGCCACCCGGGCGTCGGCGAGTCGCCGCTCGCTGAACGGGTCGTACATGCCGGCCAGGTGGCGAAGCATGGCGCCCGCCTCGGTCTCGGCGTCCTTGAAGACGTACGTGGTCGACACGAATCTCTCCCGGAGGTCAGGCGGTGGTGTGGGGGATCCACGGGGCGATACGGCGCTGGACGGCGGTGAGGGCGTAGAACAGGGTGACGCTCATGGTTCCGAGCAGGGCGACCGCTGCGAAGGCCAGCGCCGCGTCGGTGCCGGCGGTCTGGATGACGAAGCCCAGCCCGGCCACCGCGCCGAACAGTTCGGCGACCACGGCGCCGATGACGGCGAGCGGCAGGGCGGTCTTGAGGCCGACGAAGATCTGCGGCAGCGCCGCCGGCAGCCGGAACTTGACGAAGGTCGCCCAGCGCGAGGCGGAGAGGGTGCGGGCCAGTTCGGCCAGCTCGGCCGGGGTGGAGGTCAGTCCCGCCGAGGTCGCCAGCACCACCGGAAAGAAACACATGAGCCAGACGAGGACGACCTTGGGCCCCTGGCCGAACCCGCCGATCGCGAGCAGCAGCGGTGCCAGCGCCGGCTTGGGTATTGCGCTGAGCACCAGCAGCATGGGATAGAGCGCCCGTTCGAGGCCACGGGACGTCGCGAGCGCGGCCCCGACCAGCACGGCCGTCGCGATGGCGAGGCCGAAACCGGTGAGGGCCTCGACCAGGGTCACCCAGGCGTTCTGGAGCAGGTAGCCGGGCAGCCGCCCGAAGGCGGCCACCACCGCCGGTGGCGACGGCACGAGGTACGGCGCGATCTCCAGGGCCGCGACGGCCGTCCACCAGGCGGCGATGAAGCCGGCGGTGCCCAGCAGCGGCGCTCCGACGATCGACAGGACCTTCCGTCCGCCTCGTACGGCGGCGCGACCTGCGCGGCGTGCCATCCGGTGGCAGCCCTACCCGGCCAGGTTGGTGAGGACGATGTCGGTCGGAGGCAGGCCGACGGGGACCGCTCCGGCGCCCTGCAGAATGGCGATGTTGCGGGCGACCCGGGACATGTCGAAGTGTCCGAGCGGCGCGTCGGCGATGCCCTCGATGTATCCGACCAGCCCCTTGAGCTCGGCGACCGCCGCCTCGGGCTTCTGACCCTGGGTCTCCTTCTGGGCTGAGTAGATCTTGCCGGCCTCGTCGGGGTTGTCGATCGCGTACTTCAGTCCGCGCAGCAGGGCGCTGTTGAACCGGCGTACGAGGTCCGGCTTGTTCTTCGCGGTCTCGGCGGTCACACCGATGGCGGAGCCGTGCAGGTCGGTGAGGTAGTCCGTGAAGGGCAGGACGGTGAGGGGCTGCTTCGCGAGGACCCGGACCGACTCCACGGCCGGTACGAACTGGCTGATCGCGTCGACCTTGCGCTCGGCGAGCAGGGCCGCGTGCTGGAGCGGACCGGCGTTGACCCACTTGATCTTGCTGGGGTCGAAGTTGGCGAGCTGCGCGTACGTGGCGAACAGGAGGTGGTTGATCCCGCCGGGGATGTACGAGAGCGTCTTGCCGGCGAGGTCGGCCGGAGTGTTGATGCCACTGCTCTTGAGCGCGACGAAGCAGGCGAGATTCCGCTGGTGCAGGATGGAGGTCAGCTTGAAGTTCTTGATCCCGTTCGGCTTGGAGTACTCCATCAGAGCGCCGCTGACGTCCAGGGTGGCGAAGGTGGCCTGGCCGCCGACCAGGGTCTTGAGGTTGTCGGTCGTGCCCTTGCCGGGAAGGACCTGGACGTCGAGGTCCACCTCACCGAACCAGCCCTTCTCCCGCGCGACGAAGATTGGCGCCTCACGGCCCTGGAAACCCGCCCCCGTCAGAATCGTGACCTTTTCGGTCTGCCGGGAACTGGCCTTGCCGCCGCTGCCGCTGTCGCACGCGGTCATCGCCGCGGCGGTGGTGGCGGCGGCGCCGACGAGGAGGCTTCGGCGGGTCATTACCGATGTTGGCATCCCGTTTCCTAACTTGGTAAGCCTAGTAATCTAAGTTGCGCCGGACGTGGGTCTTCGCAGGCAGAGGAACCTCCCCGCCGCTGCGGTATCGGGCGCCACGATGGATCGCGGATCGTGTCGTCCTCGGCCGCGCGGCGGGGAGGGAAGCGTCGGCGGGCTCGGCCTTGGTGCCTACGCAAGGAAAGGCCCCCGTGCCTCGCCGGCAAACCTAGATTGCCAAGCAATCCAAGTCAACGTTGCTTGCCGAGTTTGCTTGTAAAGCCAGGTCAGGCCATGATCAGATATGGGTGCCTACGCAAGGAGCACCTGGTATGCCTGAACCGGCCGTGCCCGTGTACCGCAGAATCATGCGCGAGATCGAAGCCAAGATCGAGAAGGCTGAACTGCGTCCGGGTGACCAACTACCGTCAATAAGTCAGCTGACCGAACAGTACAAGTGTTCTGCCCCGACGGTGCGGCAGGCACTCGCGCGGTTGCAGGAGCGCGGCGTGCTGCAAGGCCACCAAGGTCGCGGCGTGTACGTCACGCCGGCCCCCGACTAGAGACCATCCGGAATGGGCGGCCGGTATATTCAACGCTGTCATAACCGGCCGCTCCGCTCGATTCTGCCCTAAACCGATCCGTCCGTACGGAATGGTCAGTGCTTTCGTTTCGCCGAGCCGCGCAGCGCCGTCTCCACGATGCCGGCGTAACCGACGTGTCCGGCCCGGTTCGGGTGGTACGACTCGCCGACCGGGTTGGAAGTGCCGTTGAGCCACTCGACGTCGTCGCAGACGGCGTGGCCTGTGAACGGGCCGCGGGCGTCGACGAAGGTGAACCCGTGCGCGGCGGCCCGGGCCTGGATGGTCGTCGCCAGCAGGTCCGCCGCGGCGTTCAGTTCGGTCTGCTCGCCGGGGGAGATCCGGGCGATGACGTTGCACTCCTCGCCGTTGAACAGTCGGGGATAGCCGACCACCACCACCCGGGCGTTCGGCGCGAGGGTACGGATCCGGGAGTAGAGCTGGTCCAGCCGCCCCGGCAGGGTGGTACGGATCTGGTTCTCCGCGCTGTCGATCTGGGACCAGCAGTTCGTCGGCCAGGGCAGTGCGCACTGCACGATCACCGACGACCAGCCGATGTCGTTGCCGCCGGCGTTGACCGTGACGTAGTTGGTCGCGGCGTCCAGGCTGCCCAGTTGCCCGTTGAGGACTCCGGCGACGGTTGCTCCGGCGCAGGCCGGGAAGGTGAGGGTGGCGCCGAGCCGGGCGGCGTCGAGGACCGGGTACGAGTGCCGGGAGCGCTGGCAGGAACCGCTGTCGGGGTAGTACTCCCGGGTTCCGGTGCCGGAGGCGTACGAGTCGCCGAGTGCGGTGTAGGTGGTGGCGGCGGCCTGGGCGGGCACGGCGCCCACCCCGATCGTGACCGCGGTGAACAGGGGTACGGCGATGGCGGCCAGCAGTGGGACCGGACGACGACGCAGCGACATGGCTGCCTCCTGACATCGGTGAGAGTAGATGTCAGGTTGGCAGATACCTGCGACTCGCGGAAGGGGTCGTGTAGGTTTCTTTCTTCAGTCGTCAGCGTGCCGTGATCGCGTGGAACGCCCCGGCCCGGGTACCGACGTAGATCCGGCCACGCCAGACCGCCGGGGTGGACTCGATGCAGCCACCGAGCTTGAGCTTCCACAGTGGCTTCGGCGCGGCGGCGGTGTCGGCGATGTCGTACGCGTGCAGGAAACCGTTGCAGTCCCCGATCACCAGTACGTCGTCGACGACCACCGGGGACTGCCAGGTCGGACCGGGCAGTCTGAACCGCCACCGTACGGCGCCGCTGGTGCGGTCGACGCCGAGCACCTCACCGCCCTGGGTGTCGAAGATCGCCAGGTCGCGGTGCAGGGCCGGCGAGCCCCAGATCCCCGCGGGCCGACGGGCGCGGTCGTCGACGTGCCAGACGGCCGGGTTGGCGCCCCGCTTCGGATCCAGCTTCATCATCTGCCCGAACTGCTTCGAGCGGGCGGTACCCCGCTCGTACTCGGAGCCGACGTAGAGCGCGCCGGCCTCGTCGACCGCGATCGAGGCGTCCGTGTCGTCACCGGTCCAGAACCGGAACACCCGCTCGGGCTTGCGCCCCTGCTTCAGGCCGCTGATGTCCCAGCCCTGCACCAGCCCGCCGGAGTTGGCGAAGTAGACCACGTTGCCGTGGATCGCGACCGAGTTCTCGATGGAGACCATCCGGTCGTCGACGTCCCGGAGCAGTCGGCTGTCCCAGCCGGGGGCGTTGAACACCAGCTTCGGCCGTACCGTGACCTTGCCGTCGGCGCCGTACCGCCGGTTGAGCTTGACGATGTGGAACTGGCTGTTCTCGCCGCCGAGGAAGAGGTAATCGTCGAGGATCAGGCCGGCACCGTCCCAGTCGTCGTTCCACATCGTCGGCGAGACCGCCTTCGCCGACAGCCGCCACAGCTCGGTCGGCCTGCCCCGGTCGATGGCGAGGATCCGGTAGAAGTTGTCCCGCGATCCGGAGTAGACCAGCGGGAACCCGTCCGGGTCGACGGTGACCGAACCCTTGATGATGTCTCCGGTCGGAAAGTCCGGCAGGATCCGTTCCCCGCTATCGGCGTCCAGGAAATGGATCTTGTGGTCGTACGCGCCGAAGACCACCCAGGTCCGTCCGCCCCGCTCGAACACCGCCGGCTGGCCGGTCCAACCCGTACCGCACCAGACCCGGGTGCCCTTCTCGTCGGTCGACTTCCCGCAGAGTCCACCGCTGCGCGGGAACTGCCAGTCCTTGACCGGTGTCTTCCGGGGCATCGGCCCCGAGCCGTAGTACGTCCGGGTCGGGTTGCCCCGGAAGGTGAGCAGTCCCGGCACCTTGTCGCCGTACGGCCGCCCGACCCCCGCCGGGTCCGACCATCCGGTGAAGCGGGTCGGGACCGGGCTGGCCGGGGCGTTCGGGGTGGAACTCTGACCGCCTGACCGCTGCGGCCCAGGGTTGTCCGTCGACGGTCCTCCGGAGTCACAGGAGGTGCCCCCGAGCACGACGACCAGCGCGAATACCCCGAGCCGGGCACCTGCGGTGCCGAGCCGGCCGTGCCGAGGTGTGGTCACCGGCACAGTGTGCCCACGGGTCATCATGACCGACAGGCGACTCGCCCGGTCAATTCAATGTCAACTCAGCCGGCCGTCCTTCGCGGCTTCCGCAGGCGCGCACGCTCCAGCGACGCCCGGAGCGCCGGCGTGCTCCCGCCGGTCCCGACCTCGGCGGCGAGCAACTCCTGGAGCGCCGTCCCGGGCACGGTCACCGGCCCCAGGTCGGCGACGAACTCGGCCCGCCAGTCAGGGCTCAGCCGCTGGGTGAGGAGATGCCGCGCGACGGCCGGCAACGGCCAGCAGAGCAGTCCGACGATCCCCTCCACCGCACCGGCCCGGCGCCCCCACGCCGCCCGCTCCGCCGGATCGAGCCGGTCCTCGACCCGGGGGTCCTGGTCCCAGTGCCGGGCGGCCTGGGCCTCGGCCAGTATCTCGTGCATGCGCAGGCCGCACGGCGAGTCCTCGTCGATCCGCCAGCGCTCCCCGGTGGCCATCCGGTCGAGCGCCTCCGCCAGCTCCGGGTACCCGTCCAGCCCGGTCTCGGTGGCGAGCCGGCGGGCCTGGGCGACCAGGGCGGACCGCAGCCGCGGCTCCGGCGCGTGGGCGAGCAGGACCCTGATCCCCGGTTCGGACCGGGCCGCCCAGTCACCGGGCGGCGGCGACTCCGGCAGCAGTGGCCGGTACTGCGCGGCGGGCAGCGCCCCGGCCAGCATCCGGCCGTCCAGCACGATCCCCCACTCGGCGCGGAGGACGTCGAGCAGGGCCGGGACATCCAGGTCCGGGTTCCGGTCGTGGTCGGGCGGGGCCAGCCCGGCGGCGCGCAGCATCGGAAGGAACCGGTCGGGTTCGGTACCGGTCGGCGACTCGGGACGGTGGTTGTCGTACCCGAAGACCACCGTTCCGTCGGCGACCACGGTGAGTCGCAGGTGGCCGGCGGCATAGTGGAGCGCCGCCGCCCAGGTGCCGGCGGAGAGCCGGCGCAGCCGCTCCGGTCGCCCGCCCTCGGAGTGGAACTCCTCGACGGCGAACGCCCAGTCGCCGGCGTACCCCACCCGCAGGGCCGGCCGATACCCCTCGGTCCAGGTGCGTTCCAGCTCAAGGAGCTGCCGCCGGGTCCGGGACACGGACCGGGCCGGATCGACGCCGAATCGGCGGAACAGCTCGGCCTGGGTGATCCGGTGTACGAAGGTGAGGGTGACGTTGTCGTACCCGCTGATCCAGCCGACCTCCGGATCCGGTGCCGGCTCCGGAACCCCGACGACGGGTGCCGGGAGCGGCCCGGACTCCGCCGCGGCCAGGCCCAGCGGCGACCGCGGCGCGGGATGCTGCCGTCGGACCGCCTCCCAGTACAACCGGCCCTCGAAGCCCGCCGGCAACCGCCCCTCGAACGGCTGGCCGAGCCGGAACGTCTCCGCCAGCGTCTCCCACAGGTCACCGAGGCGGAGCCCGGCGCGCGGCAGCTGGGTCTCGCCGTAGTGGGAACGGTGTTTTCCGATCGTCCCGTACGCCTCGCCCGGTTGACAGTTCAGCACGTACAGGTCGCCGATCGGGTCCCTCATGATCGGCGCCCACCGGCTGCCCGGCGCCGGGTTGTCGGAGAACGGGCGCCGGGGTCCCGCCTCGCGCACGGCCGACACCGCCTGCTGCCAGCCGCCGACGATCTCCGCGACCGACAACGGGCGCTGCCCCCGGGGAAGCCGGAACCCGCCCGGCCGGTCGTCGCAGCCGTCGTGCCGGGCGAGCGAGCCGAGCAGTTCGTCGGGGAAGGTCACCCCGATCGCGTGCTGGGCGGCGTCGACGGCCGCCGGGTCGGCGGGCGGCCGCAGCGAGGCGTACGCCTCGACGGCGTACGCGGCCAGCCACTCCTCGATCCGGGCCCAGCTCTCGGCCAGCCGCTCGCCGCTCATGGTCTGTCGCCCCGCCCCCGCCGAACGCGCCCATCGACCGTACCCGCTGCCGGTCGTGCCGCCGGCAGCGTACCGACCCGGCGCGATCCGTCCCGGAGTCCGCACGACCACCGGTGGAGCCCGGCGAGCGGGTCGGCGAGGTCAGCGAGGTCAGCCGGTCGGGAGCAGCGCGACGTCCGTGTTGGTGCGTCCCCGCGCCTCCGAACTGGTCCGGGGCCTTGGCGTCTTGACGGTGATCCGGAACCAGAACGAGCCGTAGCCGGGCAACGTGAGCTGGTACGGGCGGGCGCCGATCAGTGGAAACGGCGTCTGGCCGGTCAACTCCACCGGCTGGTGCCCGATGAACCGGCTGCCCAGTGGAAGTTGTGCCGGCTGTGGATGCCGGGACAGGTTGTGTACGCAGAGCACCACCTCGGCCCCGACCCGCTCCTCGCCCTCGCCCTCGTACTCCCGCAGGAAGGCCAGGACCGTCGGGTTCTTGCCGCCGAGGTCGCGGAACGAGCCGGTGGCCAGCGCGGGATGCCGCTTGCGTACCTCGATCATCTGTCGGGTCCACTGCAACAGCGACGCCGGCTGTTCGAGCTGCCGCTCCACGTTGACCGCCTGGTACCCGTACACCGGGCCCTGGTTGACCGGCAGGTAGAGCGCGCCGGGGTCGGCCTTGGAGAAGCCCCCGTTGCGGTCCGGGGACCACTGCATCGGCGTACGGACGCTGTTGCGGTCGCCCAGCCACACGTTGTCGCCCATGCCGATCTCGTCGCCGTAGTAGAGCACCGGAGAACCGGGCAGGGAGAGCAGCAGCGAGGTGAACAGCTCGATCTGGTTCCGGTCGTTGTTCACCAGCGGAGCCAGCCGGCGCCGGATCCCGGTGTTCACCCGCATCCGGGGGTCCTTGGCGTACTCGTTGTAGAGGTAGTCACGTTCGGAGTCGGTGACCATCTCCAGGGTCAGCTCGTCGTGGTTGCGCAGGAAGGTGCCCCACTGGCAGCCGCTGGGAATCTGCGGGGTCTGGGCGATGATCTCCGAGATCGGGTAGCGCGACTCGCGGCGTACCGCCATGAAGATCCGGGGCATCACCGGGAAGTGGAACGCCATGTGGCACTCGTCCCCGCCGACGTCCGGATCGCCGTAGTAGTCGACCAGGTCGGTCGGCCACAGGTTCGCCTCGGCCAGCAGCACCCGGCCCGGGTACTCGTCGTCGACCATCTTGCGCAACCGCTTGAGGTACGCGTGCGTCTCCGGCAGATTGGCGCAGTCGGTCCCCTCCCGCTCGTAGAGGTAGGTGATCGCGTCCAGCCGGAACCCGTCGATGCCCAGTTCCAGCCAGAACCGCACCACGTCGATCATGGCCTCCTGCACGGCCGGGTTGTCGTAGTTCAGGTCGGGCTGGTGGGCGAAGAACCGGTGCCAGTAGAACTGCTGGCGAAGCGGGTCGAAGGTCCAGTTGGACGGTTCGGTGTCGCAGAAGATGACCGGCACCCCGGCGTACCCGGTGTCGGTGTCCCGCCACACGTAGAAGTCGCCGTACGGGCCGGTCGGGTCCTGCCGGGACAGCTGGAACCACTCGTGGGTGTCCGAGGTGTGGTTCAGCACGAGGTCGGTGATCACCCGGATGCCACGGGCGTGGGCCTCGTCGACCAGCGTGACGAAGTCGTCGACGGTTCCGTAGTCCGGGGAGATGAGCAGGTAGTCGCGGATGTCGTAGCCGCCGTCCCGGCGCGGTGAGTCGTAGAACGGGGGCAGCCACAGGCAGTCGACGCCGAGCCATCGCAGGTAGTCCAGTTTGGAGGTGAGGCCCGGCAGGTCGCCGTAGCCGTCCCCGCTGGCGTCGAAGCACGCCTGCACGAACATCTCGTAGAAGACCGCTCGCTTGTACCACTCCGGCTCGACCGGCAGCTCCCGGGCGCGGCGCCGGACCGGGAGCGCGGACCGCTCCACCGGCTCGTCAGGGGGTACGGATGGCGGCACCACCCGCTCGGCTAGATCGGACATGTCTCTCTCCTCCGGTTCGCGAGGGGGAAGTCCCGCGGGTACGTGGTGTGGGGAGGCCCCGGGAAACGCGGGGAGAGGACACCGGCACCGATGGTGGCGGCGCACCGCCCGTTCTACGGCGTCAAACGGGTAACTGGATCAGCGGTGACGGCAACGAATTTGTAACCATGCCGACGATCGCCGGCCGGACCGAACCAAATGTGAGCCGAAAGGACGCCCTCGCGCTGTTTCGCGGGTCCCGGTGTCGACGGCCACGCGGGTGGCTGATGCCCGTCCGGGCACTGTGTCCGATCTGCCCGTTCTGGTAGGCGGTGCGTCGGTCGGAAATCTGACTTAACATCACCCGTTGTGCCGCTGATCGCGGGTGGTTAAGCTCCTTGGTGCGCGCCCCAATCGCCCGCTTCCCCCGTGGCAGGCGATCGGGGCGCGCACCTTTGTCTGAACCCCTCGGCGCCGCCCGTCCGCCCCGCCGACCTCCGCCGCCGTCCTCGCCCCGACCGGGGCTGAGCAGCAGGCGAGCAGTCCGGCGACAGCACGGCGATTTCGCGTCGACGGCACGGCAACGCCGCAAATCGCAGTACGGCAACGCCCCGACCGCAGCAGGGCCCCCGCTCGCCCGTCCACCGTGGAACCGGCAACCGCCCGCCCACCCGTCGCGCGCAGCGCCCACCGGATGGCTGCACGCGGCGCCGACGGGATCGCCACACGTGGCGCTGCCGGGATGGCCGCGTGTGGCGCCGACGGCAGCGAAGATCATCGCCGGTCGGCGGTGTGGGGGGTGCAGCCGTGGATCAGATCCAGCGGTTGCCGAGCCACATTCTCGTCGACCAGTCCGCGTACGGCAGGAGCTGTCCGACGAAGATCGGATGGAAGTAGGCGAAGCAGATCGCGACCAGAAGCACGTACGTGCCCGCCACGATCGCGCCGATCATCCGGCGGTCGCTCGCCCGCCCGGCCGAGCCGTCGGCGTCGGCCGGTTCGACGGGCGGATCGCCGCTCCCACCTCGCGCGCTCGCTGGCGTCGGCGCCCGGGCCGGCCCGGTGATCGCCCCCAGCACGTAGGTGACCGCGAGGATCATGAACGGCACGACGGGCGCGACGTAGAAGAAGAACATCGTCCGGCCGTCCAGCGCGAACCAGAACCAGGGCAGCAGCCCGACCGCCACCGGCAGGAGGATCGCCAGGGCCCGCCAGTCCCGGCGGGCGATGCCCAGCCAGCCGAGCACGGCGAGGGCCGGCAGGAAGGACCACCACAGGATCGGGGTACCGAGCAGCAGGATCTCCGAGGCACAGCTGGGCGCCCCACAGGAGCCCTGGTCCGACCAGTGGAACGCGACCGGCCGGCCGAGCAGCAGCCACTGCCACGGCCAGGACTGGTAGACGTGCTTGTCGTCGAGCTGGGCGTGGAACTTCAGCGCCTCGGCGTGGTAGTGCCACAGGTTCTGCAAACTGCCGATGATCGGCATGCTGGACTGGCCGGTCTCGGCCCGCCAGTTCCGGAAGTACCCGTTGTCGCTGAGGAACCAGCCCGACCAGGTGGCCAGGTAGGTGACCAGGATCAGCACCCCGGCGACCAGCAGCCAGCCGATCTCGTCGAGGAACGTGTCCCGCCACGGCCGGCGTACTCCGACCGACTTGCGGGCACCGACCTCCCAGAGCACGACCAGCAGCGCGAACGCCGGAATGAAGTAGAGCGCGCTCCACTTCACGCCGAAGGCGCAGCCGAGCATCACCGCCGCGAGCAGGCGCCACCAGGGCACCCCGTCGGAGAGCCGGAACTGTGGCCGGTGCCGGCGTCCCGTACGGCTCGGGTCGAGGCCGTTCTCGACGGCCCGCAGCCAGCGCGCGCGCCGGACGTCCCGGTCCACCACGAGGGCGCCGAACGCGGCGAGCACGAAGAACATCAGGAAGATGTCGAGCAACGCCGTGCGGGACAGCACCAGATGGAAGCCGTCCAGCGCCATCAGCAGGCCGGCGGCGCAGCCGAGCACGGTCGAGTGGAACATCCGGCGGGCGATCCGGACGAGCAGCAGCACCGAGAGGGTGCCGATGATCGCGGCCGAGAACCGCCAGCCCAGTTCGTTGTAGCCCCAGATCTGCTCGCCGACCGCGATCATCCACTTGCCGAGCGGCGGGTGCACCACGTACGCGGCGGTGTTGTTCTTCTCGTCCCACTCGATGCCGCGAAGCAGCAGATTGTGCGCGTCGGTGGCGTAGTAGAGCTCGTCGAAGATCTTGCCCTTCGGATTGCTCAGTCCGACCAGGCGCAGAATGCCGGCGATCAGTACGACCACCGCCGTGGCCAGCCAGGACCATCCGTCGAGCCGGGCGTCGAACGGCGCCAACCGGCGTCTGATGATCGCCGGAATTCCGCCGGTGCGCCGGTCGGGACGGTCGGTCGCGGGCGGCCCGGTGGAGGTGTGCGAGGTCACCTCGACGACGGGCCCTGCCGGCGGGCCGGCGATCGTCGGGCCCTCGGTCTGCGCTGTCGACGCCAGAGTCACCCCGTGATCGTAGGCTGCCATGGTGTGAAACGGGGCACGACGCTCGCTATGCGCGATGACATGTATCGATGAAGGAGTCAGTTCGTGGGAAAAACGCCCGGTAGCGGCCGGCTGGTCCTGCTCGGTGCGCCGCTCGGCAACCCCGGCGACGCCTCGACCCGGCTGCGGGACACCCTCGGCCAGGCCGATGTGGTGGCCGCCGAGGACACCCGCCGGCTCACTCGGCTGGCCCGCGATCTCGACGTCGTCATCCCCGGCCGGATCGTGTCGTACTTCGAGGGGAACGAGGAACGGCGTACGCCGGATCTGGTCGCGGCCGTCCTCGACGGCGCGCTGGTCGCGCTGGTGACCGACGCCGGGATGCCGAGCGTCTCCGACCCCGGCTACCGGCTGGTCCGGGCCGCCCTCGACGCGGGCGTGCCGGTCACCGTGGCCCCGGGTCCGAGCGCGGTGACCACCGCGCTGGCCCTCTCCGGCCTGCCCACCGACCGGTTCTGCTTCGAGGGCTTCCTGCCCCGGACCGGCGGGCCGCGCCGGGCCCGGCTGCGGGCGCTCGCCGCCGAGGAGCGCACCCTGGTCTTCTTCGAGGCGCCGCACCGGGTGGCCAGCGCGCTGGCCGACCTGGCGGGGGCCTTCGGCGCCGACCGACCGGCGGCGCTCTGCCGCGAGCTGACCAAGACCTACGAGGAGGTGCTCCGCCGCCCGCTCGGCGAGCTGGCGAGCTGGGCCGCGACCGGCGAGCCGCGCGGCGAGATCACTCTGGTGGTGGCGGGCGCCCCGGTGGTCGCGACCCCGCCGCCGGCCGACGCCGACCTGCGGGCCGCGGTGGCCGACCTGGAGGCCACGGGTACGTCCCGACGTGACGCGATCGCCGCCATCGCGACCGAGTACGGCCTGCGCCGCCGGGACGTCTACGCCGTAGTACATCCGCCCACGGCAGGTTGACCGGCGACGAAGCGTTCACGCTCAGCGGGAGTCGCGTCTGGCAGAAGTCGCGCTCGGCGGGGCGGTGTGTTCAGTAGGCGGTGTGTTCAGTAGGCGGCGGCGAGGAAGCCGACCGTGAGCAGCAGCGGCCCGGCCAGGCTGATCAGGGCCGCCGGACGGCGGTACCGCCGCTCGGACAGGCGCAGTGCTCCGGCGGCCCAACCGACCCCGGTGCTACAGAGCAGGATCACCCCGAGTCCCAGCGACCACCGCAGGTGCAGTGGGCCGGTGCCCGCGCCGACGTACGCCTTCTGACTGTCCGCGCCGGTCATTCGGGCGGCCACCTGCGCGCTGGCCGTCCGGTGGCGCCCCTCGACACCGATCAGCCGGATGTCCCGGGCCTTGAACAGGCCGTCCGCCGCGGTGAACTCGCCCCGACAGTGCTGCCCGAGCCCACGACCGGTGCAACTCGCCACAGTCGCGGTACCCACGTCGCCGTGGCCGACGGCAAGCCACAGCGGTTCCGCGCTGACCCAGGCGAAGAAGCTGGCGAGCAGGGAGAAGAGGATCACACCGGCGAGCCCGTACACCGGGTCCCGCTGCGGTTTCGGCGGCCTGGGCGGGCGGGGCAGAGCGGCTTCGGCGGCCGGCTTCTTCGGCCGGCCGTACCAGGTCCTGGGTGTGGGGGCCACCGGTGTCCCGTCCCAGTGGACCTCCTCGATCGGCAGCCAGAAGTCCTCGCCGTCGTCGTCGGTGGTCGGGTCAGATCCGGGCCGAGCCGCCGGCATCGACGTGGTGGGCCCGTCCCAGCCCGCGAAATCCTCCGCTGCGCTGAGCCGGGGTGCCCGTTGGGGGAGCATCGTCAGCGGTGCGCCGGTGGTCGCCTCGATGCCGGACGGTCCCGGGACCGTGCCCGGGGCGCTGACCCACGGCGAGCCGACCATCGGCGAGGCCCCGCCGAACGGTCCGACCGGCGACGGCTCGTACCCGGTCGCCCGCTGGGCCGCCCCTCGCTGTGCGGGCGCCGGCACCGCGACCGGCCCGGCGTCGTCCGCGCCCGATACCTCGGCGGCTGCCGCCGGTACGTCGCTGGCCGAACCCGGTACGTCGGCGGCCGGCGGTTCGGCCCGGCCCGGTGTCGGCACCTGGGTCGACGGCGGCGTACCGCCGTGCGTCCGGGTCTCGCCGGGCGCGGCGGGATCGGCCTCGGGAGGCTGCGTTTCCGCTGGTTGCTGCCCACCTGAGCTGCCCGTCACCGGTCCATTGGACAACGGAGGGCCGGCTCGGGAAGGCAGCCTGGCGCGCGTGTCGGCGGTAAAACAGTCGGATATTGGCAGATGAGAGCGGATCTTTCCGATTTAATAGGTCGCCTTTCCGGCATTGACGTACGCCGCGTCGCTTTTCGGTGCCGGTCCATCCGGCGTCCGCCCGGGGCCGCGAGCAGGGCATTGGTTCGTGGTTGCCCCGCCCCGGTCACTAGGCTTGGTTTTCATGAGTCACGTTCTCGCGGCGGTCGCCTGGCCATACGCCAACGGCCCACGCCATATCGGCCACGTCTCCGGCTTCGGAGTTCCCTCCGACGTGTTCAGCCGGTACATGCGGATGGCCGGTCACGACGTGCTCATGGTCTCCGGCACCGACGAGCACGGAACGCCGATCCAGGTGCAGGCCGACAAGGAGGGGGTCACCCCTCGTGAGCTGGCCGACCGCTACAACCGGGTGATCGTCGAGGACCTGCACGGGCTGGGCCTCTCCTACGACCTGTTCACCCGGACCACCACCGGCAACCACTACGCCGTGGTGCAGGAGCTTTTCGAGACGCTGCACCGCAACGGCTACATCGTGCCCAAGGTGACGATGGGGGCGATCTCCCCGTCCACCGGCCGTACGCTGCCGGACCGCTACATCGAGGGCACCTGCCCGATCTGCGGGTACGAGCACGCCCGGGGCGACCAGTGCGACAACTGCGGCAACCAACTCGACCCGATCGACCTGGTCAACCCCCGCTCGAAGATCAACGGTGAGACGCCGAAGTTCGTCGAGACCGAGCACTTCTTCCTCGACCTGCCGGCCTTCGCCCAGGCGCTCGGCAAGTGGCTGGACGGCCGGGAGGGCTGGCGGCCGAACGTACTCCGGTTCTCGAAGAACCTCCTCGACGACCTCCAGCCCCGGGCGATCACCCGGGACCTGGAATGGGGCGTACCGATTCCATTGGAGGGTTGGCGCGATCGCGGCGACAAGCGGATCTACGTCTGGTTCGACGCGGTCATCGGCTACCTCTCGGCCTCCATCGAGTGGGCCAGGCGCTCCGGCGACCCCGAGGCCTGGCGACGCTGGTGGTCGGCGGACGCGGAGGGGAAGGACGCCCGTGGTTACTACTTCATGGGCAAGGACAACATCGTCTTCCACTCGGTGATCTGGCCGGCGCTGCTGCTCGGCTACGACGGCGAGGGGGACCGGGCCGGCGAGCCCGGCGATCTGGGCCGGCTGAACCTGCCGACCGAGGTGGTCTCCAGTGAGTTCCTGACCATGGAGGGGAAGAAGTTCTCCTCGTCCCGCCAGATCGTGATCTACGTACGCGACTTCCTGGCCCGGTACGACGCCGACGCGCTCCGCTACTTCATCGCGGTCGCCGGGCCGGAGAGCCAGGACACCGACTTCACCTGGGCGGAGTTCCTGCGCCGCAACAACGACGAACTGGTCGCCGGCTGGGGCAACCTGGTCAACCGGTCGATCTCGATGGCGGCGAAGAACTTCGGCGCCATCCCGCCGATCGACCCGGCCGGGCTCACCGCGGCGGACGAGGCGCTGCTCGCCACCGCGCGGACCGGGTTCACGACGGTCGGCCAGCTGATCGAGCGGCACCGGCAGAAGCAGGCGATCGGCGAGGCGATGCGCGTGGTAGGTGAGGCGAACAAGTACCTCTCCGAGCAGGCGCCCTGGAAGCTGAAGGCCGAGTCGGACAAGCCCCGGATGGGCACCATCCTGCACGTCGCACTCCAGGTGGTCAGCGATGCCAACACGCTGCTCACCCCGTTCCTGCCGCACTCCGCGCAGCAGGTGCACGAACTGCTGGGCGGCACCGGCGTACACGCGCCGATGCCGTCGATCGTGCCGGTCGACGATCTCGACGGCGGGCCGTCGTACCCGGTGTTGACCGGCGACTACACGGTCGGGGCGAAGTGGAAGTCGGTACCGGTCGAGGCGGGGCGGGCACTGGCCACCCCGAAGCCGGTCTTCCGCAAGCTCGATCCGTCGATCGTGGACGAGGAACTCGCCCGGCTGGGCCAGCCCGGCGGGTAGGGCCCGTCGGGAAACCGGCGACATCGGCCCGGGGCGTGCTGGCCGATCCGTTCTCAGAGCGCGTACGGGACGTCGAGCACCTGATCCTCGGTGACCTCGACGGCAGGTGCCCAGGACTCGTAGACACCGCGTTCGTAGCACTGGGCACCGAGCGCCGCGACGTTGTCCGGGTCGGGTTGGCAGAGCCGGACCCGCAGCCAGCCGCCCTCCTCGCGGAGCACCAGGCACCGGGTGTCGCGCCAGTGGACGTACCTGGCCCGGCGGGTGAGCGTCTCCACCGGATAGCGGGCCGCCCGGGTCATCGCCAGCACCCGGAACTCGCCGGGCGGGTCGGCGACCGCCTCGTGCTCCTGTCCCCGGTAACCGCCGATCAGCAGGGTGGACCGGATCGCGTCGCTGGTCGAGACGTACTCCTGGTCGGGCGATACGCCGGGCACCGTGGCGAGCAGGTGCCGCCAGCGCGGGCCGGCCATCCGCAGCCAGCCGCGCTGCTCCGGCTGGTACGTGTAGAGCACCACCTCGTCCCCGTCCGAGGTGTGCGCCAGCAGGGCGGCGTTCGCCGGCAGCGGCAGGTCGGCGAAGTCCCGGGTGACGAACTCCGGGATGAGGTGCCGCCCACTCGGGGTGAACCCGGTGCCGAGTACCGGCGGCCCGACCCGGTCGTGCGGCGGCATCGACATCAGCCCCTGGTACTCGGCGGCCAGCGGTGCCACGTAGTCGACCGGGTCGATCGCCCGCCAGCGCAGCAGGTACGCGACCTCGGGCACCGCCCGTCCCGCGTCGGAGTCGGTACGCAGCAGCATCTGGTCGGCCGGCATCCGCAGGTGGGCCACGTCGTACTCGCGGTAGCAGAAGCCGTACGGCAGCCAGCCACGGAGCAGGAACCCGGCGAACTGCTGGGCGGAGAGGGCCTTGACCATCTGGCTGCCCCGCCGCACGGTCGCCGACTCGCGTACCGAGACCAGCACCGGATCCTCGGCGGCGCCCGGGCTCTGGCTGAGGCCGTGGATGTCCGACCAGCCCCAGACCCGGTGCAGCGGCGCCGTCAGCGGCGTGTCCGGAGTACCGCGCCCGTTCGCCGGGTCGCCCGTACCGGCACCGCTGCTCACCGGCCGGACGTCGGGCAGTACGCCGACCTCGCTGGCGTGGGCGTACCGGTGGAACGGGTAGCGCGCGTCCGGGCGTCGGTCCCGCTCGAACCCCGGCGCGGAATCGGTGCTGAACAACTCGTACGCGGCGCCCCGGGCGAGTTCGTCGGCCGGGTGCACCGCACCGCCGTACCGGACCCGCAGCCCGGTCGGCGTCTCGGGGACCGCGCTGGCCGGCGGAGACACGCTCACCGCGCCGACGCTAAGACCGGTCAGCACCGGCCCGGTGAACATCGGGTTACCGACCGGGGTTGGCCGGGCCCCGCCGAGCGCGAACTGACGGTTCGGCTGGCCGCCCGGCGCCGGTTCGGCCCCCGCATCCGCCGGTTCGGCCGATCCGATCGCCCGCCCCGCAGGACGCCCTGGTCCAGACTCCCCGCCCCGCCGACTGACTCCGCCCCGCCGACTGACTCCGGCCCGCCGACCGACTCCGGCCCGCTGGCGGCGACCTCCGGCCCGCTGGCGGCGACCTCCGGCCCGCTGGCGGCGACCTCCGGCCCGAGCCGGTCCACCAGGCCCATCTGGTACGCCCGAGCCCGCTTCGCCGGACCGATATGTGATGCTGGCGGCGATGAGTGAGCCAACCGAGAGCCGCCGTCAGCGGGCCGCCCGCCGGGCGGGGGAGTTTCCGCCAGCGCCGGAGCGACTGCCCGCGCCGGTGGTCGACAGTCACACCCACCTGGACATCACCGTCGCCGAGGCCGGCACGCCGCCGGGGGACGGACGGTCGGAGGATCCGGTGGTGGCGGCGGTCGAGGTGGCCGCCGAGGTCGGAGTCGACCGGTTGGTGCAGGTCGGGGTCGACGTGGCCTCGTCGCGCTGGGGCGCCGAGCTGGCCCGGCGGCAGCCGGCGGTGGTGGCCACGGTGGCGCTGCACCCGAACGAGGCGCCCCGGCTGGCCGATCTCGACGAGGCGCTGCGGGAGATCGAGTCGCTCGCCGCCGAGGACCGGGTACGCGGCATCGGTGAGACCGGGATGGACTTCTTCCGGACCGGGGACGACGGTCGGGCGGCCCAGGAGGTCAGCTTCCGGGCCCACGTCGCGATCGCGAAGCGGTACGCCAAGCCGCTGGTCATCCACGACCGGGACGCGCACGCCGACGTGCTGCGGATCCTGGACTCCGAGGGCGCGCCGGAGACCGTGGTGCTGCACTGCTTCTCCGGCGACGCCGAGTTCGCCGCCGAGTGTGTCCGGCGCGGCTACGTGTTGAGCTTCGCCGGAACCGTCACCTTCGGCAACGCCGCCGGACTGCGCGAGGCGGCCCGGGTTACCCCGCTCGACCAGATCCTGGTGGAGACCGACGCGCCGTACCTGACTCCGATGCCGCACCGGGGCCGGCCGAACGCGTCGTACCTGATTCCGCTGACGGTCCGGTCGCTGGCCGAGACCACCGGCGCCGACCTCGGCGACCTCTGCGCGGCGATCTCGGCGAACGGGGAGCGGATCTTCGGCCCCTGGTGACCGCCCGCCTCCGGGGACCCGCCCCGTCCCAGGGCCGGGCGGCGCTGGAGCCGGTGAGGTGGGCCGTACGCTGTCTCAGCATGGCCGCAGACCTGCTCGGCCCGGCGGAGATCCGGGAACTCGCCGCCCGGCTGGGCGTCGCGCCGACCAAGCGGCTCGGCCAGAACTTCGTACACGATCCCAACACGGTGCGCCGGATCGCCGCCGCCGCCGGGCTGAGCACGGCGGACGTCGCCCTGGAGGTCGGCCCGGGGCTGGGCTCGCTCACCCTCGGCCTGCTGGCGGTCGCCGGGCATGTGCACGCCGTCGAGATCGATCCGGTGCTGGCCGGGGCCCTGCCGGAGACGGTCACCCGGCACGCCGGGGCGCCGGCTGCCGAGCGGTTGACCGTGCACCTGGCCGACGCGCTGCGGATCACCGCCGACGACCTGGGCGACCCGGCCCCGACCGCACTGGTCGCGAACCTGCCGTACAACGTCGCGGTGCCGGTGGTGCTGCACCTGCTCGCCGAGCTGCCGAGCCTGCGCCAGGGACTGGTGATGGTGCAGAAGGAGGTGGCCGACCGCCTCGTCGCCGGCCCCGGCTCCCGGACGTACGGCATCCCGTCGGTGAAACTCGCCTGGTACGCGGACGCGCGGAGCGCCGGTCGGGTACCACCGAACGTGTTCTGGCCGGTACCGAACGTCGACTCCGGTCTGGTCGCCTTCACCCGGCGGGAGCCGCCCCGGACCGACGTACCCCGCAAGCGGGTGTTCGCGGTGGTCGACGCGGCGTTCGCGCAGCGCCGCAAGACCCTGCGGGCCGCCCTGGCCGGCTGGGCCGGTGGCCCGGACCGGGCCGCCGAGGCGCTGGTCGCGGCCGGTGTCGATCCGGGTGCCCGGGGCGAGTCGCTGACCGTCGGGCAGTTCGCCGCGATCGCCGCGTCGGCCCCGGTGACCGCATCGACCGCCGAGTAGGCTGACCGCGTGTGTGGCAGGAGGTGTCCGAGGTGACGGCGCAGCCCGTCGATTCCGCGTCCCGGCGGCCGTGGTCACCCGACCCGCTCCGACAGCTGGTGCTGGCGAAGCCGTTCGAGGTCCGACTCCGCGTTCGGGACGTCGCTCCGTGACCGAGGCGTGGCGACCGGACGACGACGAGGACCGTCCGCGCCGGGGCCTGCCGGGCCCGGTGAAGGTCCGGGTGCCGGCGAAGGTGAACCTCCATCTCGGGGTCGGGCCGCTGCGTCCGGACGGCTTCCACGAGCTGAACACCGTCTACCAGGCGATCTCGATCCACGACGAGTTGACCGCCCGGCGCGGCGACACCCTGACCCTGACCATGGAGGGTGAGGGCACCGGCGAACTGGCGCTGGACGAGTCCAACCTGGTGATCCGGGCGGCGCGGGCGCTCGCCGAGCACACCGGGATGCCGGCGCACGCCCGGCTGCACCTGCGCAAGCAGATCCCGCTCGCCGGCGGCCTGGCCGGCGGCAGCGCCGACGCCGCCGCCGCGCTCGTCGCCTGCGACGCGCTCTGGGGGACCGAGCTGTCCCGGGACGAGCTTGCCGGGATCGCCGCCGGGCTCGGCTCCGACGTCCCCTTCCTGGTGTACGGCGGTACCGCGCTCGGCACCGGGCACGGCGAGACGATCAGCCCGATCCTGGCCCGTCCAGTCACCTGGCACTGGGTGGTGGCGATCGCCGACAGTGGTCTCTCCACCCCGGCCGCCTACCGGGAGCTGGACCGGCTCCGGGCCGAGTACGCGGCCCCACCGCCGCTGCGCAGCGCCGACGCCCTGCTCGCCGCGCTGCGTGGCCGGGACCCGGCGCGGCTCGGCCGGGCGCTCGGCAACGATCTGCAGGCCGCCGCGCTGACGTTGCGCCCGGCGTTGGCGGAGACGCTGAAGGCCGGCGAGGCGGCAGGTGCGCTCGCCGGCATCGTCTCCGGCTCCGGGCCGACCTGCGTCTTCCTGGCCACCGACGCGACCCAGGCGGAGGGGATCGCGACCGAGTTGCGGGCGTCCGGACTGTGTCGGACGGCACGTACCGCGTACGGGCCGGTCCCCGGCGCCAGGGTCTGCTGATCCCCTGACTACGGTGGCGAGCATGGCCAATATCGTCAACCTGGATCGGGTCTCCAAGGGGTACGGCGCGGCGGGGCAACTGCTCACCGACGTCTCGCTCGGCCTCGACGACTCAGACCGGATCGGGGTTGTCGGGCTGAACGGCGCCGGCAAGTCCACCCTGCTCCGGCTGCTCACCAAAATCGAGGATCCGGACAGCGGCCGGGTGACGCACCGGCGTGACCTGCGAGTCGCCTCGCTGCCGCAGACTCTGACCCTGGATCCCGAGGCGCGGGTCCGGGACGTGGTGCTGGGCACCGCCTGGCTCGACGAGGGGTTCGGCGCCGAACACGAGTGGGCCGGTGACGCGGGCGTACGGGCGATCCTCGACGGCCTCGGCATGCCGTACCTGGGGCTGGACCAGCCGGTCGGACCGATGTCCGGTGGCGAGCGCCGCCGGGTGGCCCTGGCCGCGTTGCTGGTCCGCACCGCCGACCTGCTGGTGCTGGACGAGCCGACCAACCACCTGGACGTGGCCGGGGTGGACTGGCTGGCCCGGCACCTGATCGGCAAGCGGGGCACGCTGGTGGTGGTCACTCACGACCGGTGGTTCCTGGACGCCGTCTGCACCAGCACCTGGGAGGTCGGCGACCAGGCGGTACGCGCCTACGAGGGCGGGTTCGCCGCCTGGACGCTGGCTCGGGCGGAACGGGAGCGGGTGGCCGCCACGACCGAGGCACGCCGGCAGAACCTGCTGCGCAAGGAGATCGCCTGGCTGCGCCGGGGACCGCCGGCCCGTACCTCCAAGCCGAGGTTCCGGATCGATGCGGCGAACGCGCTGATCGCCGACGTACCGCCGCCGCGGGACACCGTGTCGCTGCAACGGCTGGCCACCGCCCGACTGGGCCGGCAGGTGTACGACCTGGAGAACGTCACCCTGCGGGCCGGCACGAAACTGATCCTCGACGACCTGACCTGGCAGGTCGGCCCGGGTGACCGGATCGCCATCGTCGGGGCGAACGGCGCCGGCAAGACCACCCTGCTCCGGCTGCTCGCCGGCACCCGGGAGCCCGAGAAGGGGCGACTGCGGACCGGTTCGACGGTCAAGCCGGCGTACCTCTCCCAGGAGTTGGCGGAACTGCCTGGCCGGCTGCGGGTGTTGGAGGCGGTCGAGGAGGTGGCCCGCCGGGTCGTCTTCGGGGACCGCGAGATCAACGCGTCCCAGCTCGCCGAGATGTTCGGCTTCGACGACCGTCGGCTCTGGACGCCGGTCTCGGACCTGTCCGGCGGTGAACGGCGGCGGCTGCAACTGCTCCGGCTGCTCGCCGCCGAGCCGAACGTGCTGCTCTTCGACGAGCCCACGAACGACCTGGACACCGACACCCTGGCGGCGCTGGAGGACCTGCTCGACTCGTGGCCGGGAACGCTGGTCGTCGCCAGCCACGACCGCTACCTGGTCGAACGGGTCACCGACGTGGTGTACGGGATGTTCGGTGACGGGCGCCTGGTCCATCTTCCCGGCGGCATCGACGAGTATCTCGCCCGGGTACCCACCTCCGGTGGGCTCCGGACCGGTGGGTTCGGCACCGCCGGCCCGGAGCCCGGTACGGCGGCCGGTACGGCGCCGGAGCGGACCGAGAACGGTCTGTCCGGAGGGGAACTCCGGGCGGCCCGCAAGGAGCTGACCCGGCTGGAGCGGCAGGTCCGCAAGCTGGAGCAGCGCGAGTCGGCGCTGCACGGCGAGCTTGCCGAGCATGCCACCGACTACGGCCGGGTCGCCGAGCTGGACGGCCAGCTCCGGGCCGTCCGGGCCGAGCGGGAACAGACCGAGGAGGCGTGGTTGGCGCTGGCCGAAGAGGTGCCGGAGAGCTGACCCCGGCGTGGCGGCCCGGGGGTGTGCGGCGTCGTCCGGGTGGCATGCGGGAGAATCGGCTTCGACCCCCCACTGGAACGGCGTTGGAGACTTCGAGCATGGGCCACAATCCCGTCAACCACCCCGCGCGGCCGATCTACCGGGCGATCGGCGGCCTGACCGGCGTCTACCTGGTGCTCTTCGGCGTGCTCGGCATCGTCGAGACCAGCGGCGGCGAGTTCTTCGCCCAGGACGAGACCGCGGTGCTCGGTCAGGGCACCAATCTCGGCAACTCGGTGATCTCGGCCGTGCTCGGCGTGATCATCCTGGCTGTGGCCCTGATCGGCCGGAACGTCGACGCGGCAGTCAACAAGGTGCTCGGGTACGCCCTGATGGCGTTCGGCCTGGCCGGTCTCGCGGTGTTGCGTACCGACGCCAACTACCTCAACTTCACCATCGCCACGACGATCGTGCTCATGATCATCGGTCAGGTGCTGCTGGTGGCCGGGATGTACGGCAAGGTCGGCTCCGAAGACGACGCCAAGGCCTTCGAGAGCGCGCGTCTGGTGTCCTGAACTGCGGGTACGCCCTCGGCCGGTGATTGCCGGTTTGCCGGGCAGCCTCCTCCGTCCTGGGTGACAATCCGGTAGGAAAGTCATCCATTGGTACGGAGGAGGGCCCATGGCGCATATCCCGGTCAATCACCCGGCGCGGCCGGTCTACCGGGTCATCGCCGGGCTCATCGCGCTCTACATCCTGATCTTCGGCATCTTCGGCCTGTTCGAGACCGCCGACGACGACCTGTTCAGCCGGAACAGTCACTGGGTGCTGGGGCTGCGGACCAACCTGGCCTTCGCGCTGGTCTCCGTGGTCTTCGGGATCATCGTCCTCTTCGGGGCGATACACCGGGGCAACCTCGGGCACCTGATGAACCTGACCGCCGGGGTGGTCTTCCTGGTCGTCGGACTGGTGATGCTGTCCGTGTTGCAGACCGAGGCCAACATCCTCAACTTCTCGATCTCGACCGTCGTCGTGTCGATGCTGTTCGGCCTGCTGTTCCTGGCCACCGGCCTGTACGACAAGGTGGGTCCGCCGGAGCACGCCGAGGAGGAGGCCGAGTGGCGGCGTAGTTCGTCCGCCCGACCCGGCCGCTGAGCGCCCCGCCGAGGTCGCCGAACGCCGCACCAATGTTGTCGAGCGCCCCGCCGAGGTCGCCGAGCACGGCCCGCCGCCGGAGCCCTCAGCGGGCCCGGCGGGTGAGCAGGGTGGGCTTGGCCTCCAGGTGGGACAGGCCGTTCCAGGCCAGGTTGACCAGGTGCGCGGCCACGGTCTCCTTGCGCGGCTTGCGCACCTCCAGCCACCAGCGCCCGCTCAGCGCCACCATGCCGACCAGCGACTGCGAATAGAGTTCCGCGAGCTTCGGGTCGTACCCCCGGCTCTTGAACTCGGCCCCCAGGATGTGCTCCACCTGGTGCGCCACGTCGTTCATCACGCTGCTGAAGTTGCCGGTCGCGGAGAGCACCGGTGACTCCCGGACCAGTACCCGGAAGCCGTCGGTCTCCTCTTCGATGTAGTCGAGCAGGGCCAGTGCCGCCTGCTCCAACAGCTCGCGGGGATGCCCGGCGGTCAGTGCGGTGGCGACCCGGTCGAGCAGGGCCCGTACCTCCCGGTCGACGACGACCGCGTAGAGGCCCTCCTTGCCACCGAAGTGCTCGTAGACGACCGGCTTGGAGACCTTGGCGCGGGCCGCGACGTCCTCGATCGAGGCCGCGTCGAATCCGCGCTCGGCAAAGGCCTGCCGGCCGATGGCGATGAGTTGTTCGCGTCGCTGTGCGGCGGACATCCGTACCCGGGATCCGGGCTTGGGTATCGGCGGCGTGGCGGCCGGGACCTGTCGGCGGCCGGCGCCCCGACCGGTGGTACTCGCGCCGTCTGTCACCTCGTTATCCCGCTGTCCCGCCGTGCCGCCATGTCGACTCGTGCCGTTCCCGGTGGTGCCCCCGCTTCGCTCGGTCACCTGGCCATCCTGCCAGCCAGATACGCATGGCAGGATGCCCGGTCGCGTCGCGGATCACTGCGAGGGTGTTGTTTTGAGTAGTTTCGCGCTGATCCGCTCCGGCTTCGGCCACCGTACGTCGTAGGCCGCACCGACCTTCTCGAACACCCAGATCGTCCGGGCCGTGATGTCCACCTGACCCCGCAGCACCCCGTGCCGGGCACAGGTCGGGTCGGCGTGGTGCAGATTGTGCCAACTCTCCCCGAAGGACAGGATGGCCAGCGGCCAGAAGTTCGTCGCCTTGTCACCCTGGCGCACCTCGAACGGACGCTCACCGTAGACGTGACAGACCGAGTTGATCGACCAGGTGATGTGGTGCAGCAGCGACACCCGGACCAGGCCGGCCCAGAAGAACGCGGTCAGCGCGCCCTGCCAGGACCAGGTGACCAGGCCGCCGATCGCCGCCGGACCGAGCAGTGAGACCACTACCAGGACCGGGAAGAGCGCGGTCACCCGCCGGATGTCCTTGTCCGCCAACAGGTCCGGGGCGAACCGCTCGCGGTTGGACAGCTCCCGGTGGAACAGCCAGCCGACGTGCGCGTGGAACAGGCCCTTGGTCAGTCCCCACACGCTGTTGCCGAACCGCCATGGCGAGTGTGGGTCGCCCTCGAGGTCGGAGAAGGCGTGGTGACGACGGTGGTCGGCGACCCACTGGGTGATGTCACCCTGGATCGCCAGGGAGCCGGCGACCGCCAGGGTCACCCGCAGCCAGCGCTTCGCCTTGAACGACCCGTGCGTGAAGTAGCGGTGGAACCCGGCGGTGATGCCGACCCCGGCCACCACGTACCAGACGCTGGCGATCGCGATGTCTGTCCAGCTCAGCCAGCCACCCCAGGCCACCGGTACGGCGATGAGCAGGGCGAGGAAGGGGACGGTCACGAAGGCCCAGAGCGCGATCAGGATGCCCTTGGGCTGGACGCCGACGGTGAGCGGCTTGGGTCCACTCTTCGCGCCGGAGGCCGGTGGTTCGAGCAGGACGGAGGACATGGCACCTCACACGGAGCGTAGGGGAAGGATCGGTAACTTACGCCTACGTCACCGTAACCTACGCTGCCGTAGTCTGCCATGGACGCGAACCTGAAAGTCCGCTGGCAGGTATCGACCGATCCTGTCGTACATTCGGTTGAATTCGCTGGTCAGAGCCGGTCTGCTACGCCGTCGTGGCGCACTGTCCACGGATCGGCTGAGCCGCCTGCCGCGCGGGAGATCCAGCACCGCGTGGCGCCGGCAGGGGCCGGTGGTACGCGCCGCTGCGGGATGTTCCCCGACCGGACCGGATGAAACGGCCGAACCACGGAGACCGCCGGCGGATCGAGGGGGTGGGACCGGCCGAGGGCGAGGCGCTAGGCTAACCACGCACACCTTCGGCCGTGGTGTAATTGGCAACACCCAAGATTTTGGTTCTTGTGTTTCAGGTTCGAGTCCTGGCGGCCGAGCTCCCACGTCAGCCCCTTTCCGGGCTGTTCGTCCGGCCGGGAACGCGGGAACCTCCCCTCGTGGTGCGACTAGCATGAGGCCGCATACTGCCGGCCGTTCTGAGGGAGCTACCTCGTGTCCCAGCCCCGCCTCCGTACCGTCGTCGTCCTCGCCGCCGGTGAGGGCAAGCGGATGAAGTCGGCGATACCCAAGGTGCTGCACCCGATCCTCGGCCGTACCCTGCTGGGCCATGTCCTGGCGGCGGCCGCGCCGCTGGCGGCGGAGCGCACCCTGGTCGTGGTCGGCCACGGCGCGGACCGGGTGTCCGCCCACCTCGCCGAGGTCGCTGCCTCGGCCGAGCCGGTGCTCCAGGCCGAGCAGCACGGCACCGGACATGCGGTCCGGATCGCGCTGGACAGCGCGCCGGACGCGACCGGCACCGTGGTGGTACTCAACGGCGACGTGCCGCTGCTCCGGCCGGAGACGGTCACCGCGCTGGTGGCCGCGCACGAGGCGGCGGGCGCCGCGGCCACGGTGCTGGCGGCCGAGGTAGCCGACCCGGCCGGCCTCGGCCGGATCGTCCGCAGCGGCAACGGTGGGCTGGAGCAGATCGTCGAGGAGCGGGACGCGAACCCCGCCCAGCGCGCGATCCGGGAGATCAACGCCGGCATCTACGCCTTTGACGCGGCACTGCTCCGGGACGCGCTGAGCAAGCTCTCTACCGACAACGACCAGGGTGAGGAGTACCTCACCGACGTCTTCGGCCTGCTCGTGGCGACCGGCGAGACGGTTGCCGTGCACGTCGCCCCGGACGCGACCGAGACCCTCGGCTGCAACGACCGCGTCGAACTGGCCGCGCTGCGCCGGTTGCTCCGTGACCGGATCAACGAGGGCTGGATGCGGACCGGCGTCACCCTGCTCGACCCGGCGACGACCTGGATCGACGTCACGGTCACCCTGGACCGGGACGCGATCGTCGACCAGAACACCCAGTTGCGCGGGGCCACCACGGTCGGCTCGGGCGCGACGGTCGGACCGGACACCACCCTGATCGACACGACGGTCGCGGCCGACGCCACCGTACTGCGGGCGCACGCGGTCGGCGCCGCCATCGGCGCGGGGGCGAGCGTCGGGCCGTACGCGTACCTGCGGCCGGAGGCGGTGCTGCGGGACAGGGCGAAGATCGGCACCTTTGTCGAGGTCAAGAAGTCCGAGATCGGCGAGGGCGCGAAGGTGCCCCACCTCAGCTACGTGGGCGACGCCACCATCGGCGCCCAGGCCAACATCGGGGCGGCGACGATCTTCGTCAACTACGACGGCGTGAACAAGCACCACACCACGATCGGGGAGGCGGCCTTCATCGGCTGCGACACCAACCTGGTCGCACCGGTCGAGGTGGGCGCGGGCGCCTACGTCGCGGCCGGCAGCGCCATCACCGCGGACGTACCGCCGGGAGCGCTCGGCGTCACCCGGGCGGAGCAGCGCAACATCGAGGGCTGGGTGGCACGCCGCCGGCCCGGTACGAAGTCGGCGGCGGCTGCGGAGCGTGCCGGACGGACGGCTACCGGCGCAAGCGAAGGTGAGGCAATCCACGGGGCGCCCGATGCGGGTGGCCGTGGCCCGGCCTCGGGGGATACTGCAACCGAATAGTCTCTGGCCCAACACCGGGTGACCCACCGACAAACGGGAGCAGACGAGCCGATGGGCAGCATCGTCGCCGAAAATCGCAAGAGCCTGATGCTCTTCTCCGGAAGCGGATTTCCGGAGCTGGCAAAGGAAATCGGTGAGGTGCTCGGGGTGGCGCCGACACCGTCCGACTCGTACCAGTTCGCCAACGGAGAGATCTTCGTCCGCTTCAATGAATCGGTGCGTGGTTCGGACGCCTTCGTGGTGCAGTCCGTCACGCACGGTGTGAACAAGTGGGTCATGGAGACCCTTATCATGGTCGACGCGCTCAAGCGCGGCTCGGCCAAGCGGATCACCGTCGTCCTGCCGTTCTATCCGTACTCCCGGCAGGACAAGAAGCACCGGGGTCGGGAGCCGATCTCGGCCCGGCTGGTGGCCGACCTGCTCAAGACGGCGGGCGCCAACCGGATCCTCACCGTCGACCTGCACACCGCGCAGATCCAGGGCTTCTTCGACGGGCCGGTGGACCACCTGTTCGCGATGGACATCCTGGCCGAGTACGTCCAGCGCAAGTACGCCGGCCGGCCAATGACGGTGGTGGCGCCGGATTCCGGTCGGGTCCGGGTGGCGGAGCGCTGGACGGACCGGCTCGGCGGCTGTCCGCTGGCCTTCATCCACAAGACCCGGGACCCGTTGAAGCCGAACCAGGTGGTCGCGAACCGGGTCGTCGGAGACGTCGAGGGTCGGGTCTGCCTGATCGTCGACGACATGATCGACACGGGTGGCACCATCTGCAAGGCGGCCGAGATCCTGCACGAGTCGAAGGCCGCGGACGTCGTGGTCGCGTCGACCCACGCCCTGCTCTCCGACCCGGCCACCGAGCGGCTGAAGAACAGCCGGATCAGCGAGGTGGTGGTGACCAACACCCTGCCGCTGCCGCCGGAGAAGCAGCTCGACAAGCTCACCGTGCTGTCGATCGCGCCGCTGCTGGCCAGGGCGATCCGCGAGGTGTTCGACGACGGTTCCGTGACCACCCTGTTCGGCGGGCTGAGCTAGACCCCGCGAGCGTCGTACCGGGGCGTCCCACAGGCAGCCGTGCCGGGGGGCGCCCCGGTACGACCTCCGGACGTCGTCGCCCGCGTCCGGAAGATCGGCGGGCGGGGGCGTGAGCCGGTTCGTGGGGTCCCCGGCCGGCTGGCCGGGGACCGCCGAAACTCCGGATCGGGGCTCGGGTAGACTGGTGCGGTTGCCACGGCGAGGGTGCCCTGCGGGCCGCTGAGCAAGCGCCGCACGGACGCACCGTCATCGACGCGGTGCTCCGGGCTGTGTTCACGACGCAAGCGCCCCAGCGAGCCCCTCGCCCTAGCACCGCAACCGCCAGCCGACGTAGCGACGCAGTGACCGTATCAGGAGTCTTCCCGTGTCCGAGGTAAAGATCAGCGCCGAGCCCCGCACCGAGTTCGGCAAGGGTGGTGCCCGTCGTACCCGCCGGGCCGGTAAGGTGCCTGCCGTGCTGTATGGGCACGGCGAGAAGCCCAAGCACATCGCGCTGCCCGCGCGCGAGTTCGCCGCCGCCATTCGGCACGGTGGCGCCAACCAGTTGTTCGTGATCGAGGTCAGTGACGGCACCCAGGCGCTCGCGCTGCCGAAGGCCATCCAGCGTGATCCGATCAAGGACACCTTCGAGCACATCGACCTGCTGCTGGTCCGACGGGGCGAGAAGGTCACCGTCGACGTGCCGGTGCACCTCACCGGCGAGGCGGCCCGCGACACCCTGGTCATGCACGAGCAGAACACGCTCTCGGTGAGCGCGGACGCCACCCGGCTGCCGGAGAGCCTCGAGGTCTCGATCGAGGGCCTCGAGGTCGGCTCGCAGGTGACCGCGGCGGACGTACGGCTGCCGGAGGGCGTCGAGCTGGTCGCCGACCCGGAGCAGCTTCTCGCGCTCGTCACCCAGGCACCCTCGGCCGAGCAGATGGCCGCGGAGGGCGAGGGCGAGCCGACCGAGGCCGAGGAAGAGGAAGCCGGTGCCGAGGGCCCCGGCGCCGAGGCAGAGCAGGCGGAGGGCGAGGCCGTACCGGCCCAGGCTTCCAACGAGTCCTGACCGAATCTGTAGAACAGGCGCCCCCGGACCGATCGGGGGCGCCTGTTTTCGTAGGACTGACACCAGTGGCAGCAACAGGACCACCAGCGGTACAGGGAGAAGGGCGTGGCGGAAGAGCTTCAGCCGTGGCTGCTGGTCGGACTCGGCAACCCCGGCAAGGAGTACGCCAGGAACCGGCACAACGTCGGGTTCATGGTGGCCGAGTTGGTCGCCGAGCGGATCGGTGCCAAGTTCGGCCGGCATCGCCGTGCCCACGCCGAGGTCGCCGAGGGGCGGCTCGGCTTCGGTGGGCCGAAGCTGGTGCTGGCCAAGCCGCTGACGTACATGAACCTGTCGGGTGGGCCGGTGGCGGCGCTGGCGCAGTTCTACAAGGTGCCGGTCGGTCAGGTGATCGCCGTACACGACGAGTTGGACATTCCGTACGGGCAGCTCCGGATGAAGTGCGGTGGCGGCGAGGGCGGCCACAACGGGCTGCGGTCGATGTCCAAGTCGTTGGGCAGCAAGGACTACGTGCGGGTTCGGTTCGGCATCGGGCGGCCACCGGGGCGGCAGGACCCGGCCGACTACGTACTCTCCGATTTCTCGGCGGTGGAGCGCAAGGAGCTGGAGTTCCTGGTGGACCGGTCGGCCGACGTGGTGGAGGCGGTCGTCACCCGGGGCCTGGAGTGGGCGCAGAACGCGTACCACGGCGGCTGACGCCGGACGGCCTGCCGGTGTGGCGGATCGGTGGATTTGCCTGTTGGATGGCCCTCGCCCGGTAGTCTTCTCGCCGCGAATGAGGAGGCAATCCATGATCCTGGTCTATTCGACGGTCGGCGACGCCGGCTCCTCGGAGGTGTGCTGATGGCCGCGCCACCGGTGATCGACGGAGCCTTCGCCCGCTGGCTGGCCAGCCGCGCCGGCCAGGCCCTGCTGGAGCTGCGCGCGGAGCTGGGGCACGCGGATCCGGGTGCGCTGAAGGCGGCCGGGGACAAGGTGTCGCACGAGCTTCTCCGCTCCGAACTGGCCCGCTGGCGGCCGGCCGACGCGGTGCTGTCGGAGGAGGACGAGGGCTCCCGGCTGGCCTGGGCCGCCGGTGCCGAGCCGGAGGTGGCGCCACGGCTGCGTGCCGACCGGGTCTGGATCATCGATCCGCTGGACGGCACCCGGGAGTTCTCCGAGGAGGGCCGGACGGACTGGGCGGTGCACGTCGCGCTCTGGGCCCGGCGGTCGGGCGCCCCGCACGGGCTGGTCGGTGGGGCGATCGGGCTGCCCGCGCAGCACCGGGTGCTCGGCACGGACCAGCCGCCGGCGTACCCGCCGATGACGTTGCCGGCGGCGACCGGCGGTGCCGGGGCGCCGGACCCGGTGGGGCCGGGCCGGAAGATCCGGCTCGCGGCGAGCCGCAGCCGTCCGCCGGTCTTCCTCGCCGAACTGGCCGACGAACTCGGCGCCGAGTTGGTGCCGATGGGTTCGGCCGGCGCGAAGATCGCCGCGGTGATAACCGGCGAGGTCGACGGGTACGTGCACGCCGGCGGCCAGTACGAGTGGGACTCGGCCGCGCCGGTCGCTGTGGCGACGGCCACCGGACTTTTCGCTTCCCGAATCGACGGATCCGCGCTGAGATACAACCAGGCCGATCCTCGGCTGCCCGATCTCGTGGTGTGCCGTAAGGATCTTGCGCCCCGGTTGCTTGCAGCGTTGCAGCACCATCTCCGGGTACCCTAGCCAAGGTCTACTTGACTTAACCGGCCGGAAAGGTCTGAAATGCGCCAGCCTGCGGCGTACCGGGTGTCGCATCTGGACGCCCTCGAAGCCGAGAGCGTGTTCGTCATCCGCGAGGTGGTGGCCGAGTTGGAGCGGCCGGTGCTGCTCTTCTCCGGCGGCAAGGACTCGATCGTCATGCTCCGGCTGGCCGAGAAGGCGTTCGCACCGGCCAGGATCCCGTTTCCGGTGATGCACGTCGACACCGGCCACAACTTTCCCGAGGTGCTCGACTACCGCGACCAGCGGGTCACCGAGATGGGCCTGCACCTGGTCGTCGCCAGCGTTCCGGAGGCACTCGAATCCGGGCTGGTCCAGGAGTCGGCCGACGGGATGCGCAACCGGATCCAGACCCCGGTGCTGCTCGACGCGGTGGAGAAGTACCGGTTCGACGCGCTGTTCGGCGGCGCCCGCCGGGACGAGGAGAAGGCCCGGGCCAAGGAGCGGATGTTCAGCTTCCGGGACGACTTCGGGCAGTGGGATCCGAAGAACCAGCGCCCCGAACTCTGGTCGCTGTACAACGGCCGGCACCATCCCGGAGAGTCGATCCGGGTCTTCCCGCTCTCCAACTGGACCGAGCTCGACGTCTGGCACTACATCGCCCGGGAGAAGCTGTCGCTGCCGTCGATCTACTACGCGCACCAGCGCGAGGTGATCGAGCGCGACGGCATGCTGTACGCGGTCAACGAGTTCATTTCCCCGCGCGGCACCGAGACACCCTTCCCCGCCCAGGTCCGGTACCGCACCGTCGGCGACGCCTCCTGCACCGCCGCGGTCCGCTCCGAGGCGGACACGGTGGAGAAGGTGATCGAGGAGGTCGCCGCGACCCGGATCACCGAACGCGGCGCCACCCGGGGCGACGACCGGGTCAGCGAGGCGGCCATGGAAGACCGCAAACGGGAAGGCTACTTCTGATGACGGCCACCGCGATCCCCACCGAGACCCGGGGCATGGACCTGCTCCGGTTCGCCACCGCCGGCAGCGTCGACGACGGCAAGTCCACCCTGATCGGCCGGCTGCTCTACGACACCAAGTCGCTCTTCACCGACCAGCTCGAAGCGGTCGAGGCGGTCAGCCAGGCCCGGGGCGACGAGTACACCAACCTGGCGCTGCTCACCGACGGCCTGCGGGCCGAGCGGGAACAGGGCATCACCATCGACGTCGCCTACCGGTACTTCGCCACCCCCCGGCGGAAGTTCATCATCGCCGACACCCCCGGGCACACCCAGTACACCCGGAACATGGTCACCGGAGCGTCCACCGCCGACCTGGCGCTGATCCTCGTCGACGCCCGGAAGGGCCTGGTCGAGCAGTCCCGCCGGCACGCCTTCCTCTGCTCCCTGCTCCGGGTGCCGCACCTGGTGCTCTGCGTCAACAAGATGGACCTGGTCGACTGGTCCCAGGAGGTCTTCGAGCGGATCGCCGACGAGTTCACCGCGTTCGCCGCCAAGCTGGAGGCGCCGGACCTGACCGTGGTGCCGATCTCGGCGCTGCGCGGCGACAACATCGTCAGCCGCTCCGAGAACACCCCCTGGTACGAGGGCCCGTCGCTGCTGCACCACCTCGAACACGTACACATCGCCTCGGACCGGAACCTGGTCGACGTACGGTTCCCGGTGCAGTACGTGATCCGTCCCCAGTCGACCACGGTCACCGACTATCGGGGGTACGCCGGACAGGTCGCCTCCGGCGTACTCAAGCCGGGCGACGAGGTGATGGTGCTGCCCTCCGGGTTCACCAGCCGGATCGCCGGGATCGAGACCGCCGACGGCCCGGTCGAGCAGGCGTTCCCGCCGATGTCGGTGACCGTCCGGCTGGCCGACGAGATCGACATCTCCCGGGGTGACCTGATCTGCCGTCCGAGCAACGCCCCGGCGGTGGCCCAGGACATCGAGGCGATGATCTGCTGGATGGACGAGACCCGGCCGTTGCGGGTCGGCGGCAAGTACGCCATCAAGCACACCACCCGGTCCGCGCGGGCGGTCATCCGCAGTCTCCGGTACCGGCTCGACGTCAACTCGCTGCACCGCGACGAGTCGGCCGCCGAGCTGAACCTCAACGAGATCGGCCGGGTACGCCTGCGTACCACCGTGCCGTTGCTCGCCGACGAGTACCGCCGGAACCGTACGACCGGCGGGTTCATCATCATCGACGAGACGACGAATCGTACGGTCGGCGCCGGCATGATCGTCGAGACCGGCTGACGGCAGTACGCGCGTTGATGTCACAGCCACTGCCTAGGCTGACCGGGTGATCAAGCCAGCAGCGCAAGCGGATCTGTGGCGGCCACCGGCGCTCGACGACGCGGTCGTCACCGCGTACCTGGATCGGCTGGGTCTCGACTCGGCGGCCGAGCGGGCCGACCCGCCCTCGGTGGCGCAGCTGCACCGCCTGCACGCGGCGCATGTCGAGCGGGTGCCGTACGAGACCGTCTGGATCGCCCTGGGTGAAACGCGGGGGATGGACCCGGTCGAGGCGGCCGGTTACCTCGTGGCCGGGCGGGGTGGCTACTGCTACCAGCTCAACGGGGCCTTCTCGGCGTTGCTGAGCACGCTTGGCTACCGGGTCAGCTGGCATCGGGCCGGCGTGCAGGGCCAGGCCGACGACCCGGCGGGGGACAACGGCAACCATCTCGCGCTGACCACGGTCGTCGACGGCCGGGCCTGGTGGTTGGACACCGGCCTGGGCGACGGCCCGCTCGACCCGGTGCCGCTGGTGGCCGGCGCGTTCGGCCCCGACGACCGGTTCCGGTTACGACCGTCGGACGCCGTGCCGAACGGCTGGCGGTTCGACCACGAGCCCGGTGGCGCGTTCGTCGGGATGGATTTCCCCACCACGGCGACCGGGCCGGCCGCGCTGGTGGAGAAGAACATCGAGATCTCGACCTCGCCGACCTCCGGAATGGTTCGGGTGGTGACGGTGCAGCACCGGACCCCGGCCGGCGTCCGGATCATCCGTGGTCGGATGCTGACCGAGCGGCCGGTAGCCGGGTCCGCGACGGTCCAGGAGCTGTCCGGGTACGCGCACTGGCGGGACGTGCTGCGGGAGGTGTTCCGGCTACCGCTCGACGACGTACCGGACGGGCGGCTGCGGGCTGTGTGGCAACGGATCGAGGCGGACCACGCCGCATGGCAGCGAAACGACGCCTCCTGACCTCGAATTCCGGTTCCGGAGTCCCGTAGAGGCTCGGAGTGCTCAGGACAGGCGCCGGGCGCCCGGCCCGGGAACGGCGGTGAAGCTCGTCGGAGCCCGGAAACCCCGCTCGGCGTACGCCTTGGCCACCGCTGACGCCACCGGTTCGGCGGCGGCCCGGTCGACCAGGGCGAGTACGCAGCCGCCGAAGCCGCCGCCGGTCATCCGTGCTCCGTACGCCCCGGCGGCCAGCGCGGCCTCGACCGCGGTGTCCACCTCCGGCACGGTGATCTCGAAGTCGTCCCGCATCGACTGGTGGGAGGCGGTCAGCAGCGGCCCGATCTCGGGCAGCCGGCCGGCGCGGAGCAGTTCCACGGTTTCCCGTACCCGCTGGTTCTCGGTCACCACGTGCCGGACCCGGCGGCGTACCACGGGGTCGTCGAGCCGGGCCAGCGCGGTGTCGAGCTGGTCGGTGCCGACGTCCCGCAGCGCCGGCACCCCGAGGGCGGCGGCGGCCGATTCGCAGGCGGTACGGCGGGCGGCGTACTCGCCGCCGACGTGCCGGTGCGGCGCGTGGCTGTCGACGACGAGGAGGGCGAGCCCGGCGGCGCCGAGGTCGAACGGGACCTGCTCGACCTCCAGGGTGCGGCAGTCCAGGAACAGCGCGTGGTCGGGCCGGCAGCGGATGGACGCCGACTGGTCCATGATCCCGCACGGCATCCCGACGTAGCCGTTCTCGGCCCGCTGCGCCAGCGCGGGGCGGTCGGCCACCGGCACGTCCAGCTTGCCCAGGTCGAGCAGGGCGGTGAGCACCGCCGCCTCCAGTGCCGCCGACGAGGAGAGTCCGGCCCCCAGCGGTACGTCGGAGGCGATCGCCAGCCGGGCGACCGGTACGTCGAGTCCGGCCTCGTAGAGGGCCCAGACGACCCCGGCCACGTACGCCGCCCAGCCGCCGACCCGGCCAGGTTCGGCGGCCTGGGCCCGGCCGAACGAGACCTGCTCGCCGGCCTGTTCCGACCAGACCGTCCAGCGTCGACCGGAGTCGGGCGCGGCGGCGACGACGGTACGCCGGGGCAGCGCGAACGGCAGTACGAAGCCGTCGTTGTAGTCGGTGTGCTCGCCGATCAGGTTGACCCGGCCGGGTGCCGCCCACAGCCCGGCGGGCTGGCTGCCGTACGCCCTCGTGAAGCCCGCGGTGGCCCGTTCGGTGACCGGTTCGTCCGGTTGGCCGGTCACGCCTGGCCGTCCTGGAGCCGTGCCTGGTAGAAGGTCCAGGCGTCGGAGACGATCTCGGGCAGGCCGGGCTTGGCCGGGGTCCAGCCGAGTTCGGTGCGGGCCCGGTCGGCGGAGGCGACCAGTTCGGCCGGATCACCCTCGCGGCGGGGGGCCGTCTCCGTCGGCACCGGATGGCCGGTCACCTCGCGAACCGCCTCCACCACCTGGCGGTTGGTGAAGCCGTTGCCGTTGCCGAGGTTGAAGACCCGGTGTTCGCCGGGCCGGGCCGCCTCCAGCGCGAGCAGGTGGGCCCGGGCCAGGTCCTCGACGTGGATGTAGTCCCGCACGCAGGTGCCGTCGAGGGTCGGGTAGTCGTCGCCGAAGAGTTGCAGCTTCTCGCGCTGGCCGGCGGCGACCTGGAGGGCGATCGGAATCAGGTGGGTCTCCGGCTCGTGCCGTTCGCCGAGCGCGACCCCGTCCCGCAGGTACGCCCCGGCGACGTTGAAGTAGCGCAGCGAGACGGCGGCGAGTCCGTGCGCGGTGGCCATCGAGGCGAGCGCGAAGTCGACGGCGAGCTTGGTGGCGCCGTACGTGTTGGTCGGCAGCGTGTTGGCGGTCTCCGCGATCGGCAGGCTGGTCGGGTTGCCGTACACGGCCGCGGTGGAGGAGAAGACGAACCGGGGTACCCCGGCGGTCCGGGCCGCGTCGAGCAGGGCGAGGGAGCCGACCGTGTTGTTCGCCCAGTAGATCTCCGGTTTGACCATCGACTCGCCGGCCGCGATCAGCGCGGCGAGGTGCAGCACGCCGTCGAAACCGGCGTCCGGGGTGAGTACCTCGGCGGCGTCATGGATGGACGATCGGACGAAGGTGGCCTCCGGGGCGACCGCCTCGGGATATCCGGTGCGAAGGTCGTCGAGGACCACCACCTGGTGCCCGGCGTCGAGCAGCATCCGGGTGACCACGCTGCCGATGTAACCGGCACCCCCGGTGACGAGGAGTTTCACGCCTGTGCCCTTCCTGACTGGTGCGATGGGATCGGTACTGGTGTGATGAGCGGAATTCAGTTGACCAACGCCCGGAGCATTCCACCACGTTCGGTCAATTCTGCACAGAGCCGAACACGGCCGGGAGGATGAACCGGGTCCAGGGTGCCCACGTCGGGCGCCTCTGGTGTCTACCATTTCTGGCATGCGGGAGTCCGGCAGTACCGGGCCCCGGCGACGATCGCCGGGGCATCCTCGAAGAGATCCGGGCCCGCTCGCCCGGGCGCTGGCCCGAATCGTCGTACGTGCGGCGGACGGGGCGACCCGACTGGTCACCGCACTGCTGGGGGCGAGTCCGACGGCGGGCCGGGAGCAGATCAGCGAGGCCGAACTCCGCGACCTGGTCGCCGTGAACACCCGGCTCGACCCGGTGGAGCGGGGCATCATCGACGAGGTCCTGGAGGCCGGTGCCAGCCTGGTCCGCGAGGTGATGATGCCCCGGACCGAGGTGGTCTTCCTGGCGGCCGGGCTGACCCTGAGACAGGCGGCCCAACTGGTACGGGCGGAGACCCACACCCGGTACCCGGTGGTCGACGGCACCCACGACGACGTGATCGGCTTCGTGCACCTGCGCGACGTACTGCTCCGACCGGACGGCGACGCCTGCACCACGATCGGTGAACTCACCCGCGAGGTGAAGAAGGTGCCCGGCAGCAAGCGGGTACTCGCGGCGCTCACCGAGATGCGCCGCGAACGCCACCACCTCGCCGTCGTGGTCGACGAGTACGGCGGTACGGCCGGGATCGTCACCCTCGAGGACCTGATCGAGGAGCTGGTCGGCGAGATCCACGACGAGTACGACACCGACCCCGACCCGGTGCTGACCGGTGGCCCGATCGAGGTGGACGGCCGGCTCAACCTGGCCGACTTCGCCGAACGGGCCGGCTTCGCACTGCCCCCCGGCCCGTACGAGACGGTCGGCGGGTTCGTGATGGCGGCCCTGGGCCGGTTGCCGGTCCGGGGCGACGAGGTCGCGGTGCCCGGGATGGAGGATCCGACCGCCTCCGGGGCGGCTCGGGGCGGTGCCGGACCGGACGACCCACTTCCCCCGGGTGGCTGGCTGCTGCGGGTGCTGGCGGTGCAGGGGCGGCGGGTGGCCCGGGTCGGCATCTCGGTGGGCCGGCTGCCGGAGCAGCGTACGAGCGTGTCGGTCGGAGACACCGGCCGAGCGGACCGGGGTGCCGCCCGGGTGGCGGCGGAACCGGAGGGCGGACCGGCCGGCCAGGTCAGTTGATCTGGAGTTTGCGCCAGGTGGCACCGTCGGCGGAATAGGCCGCCCAGCCGGAGCCGAACAGGTCGTAGGCGACGTATCCGGCGAGGGTCCGGGTCAGCCGGCCGACCACCGGCAGGTTGCCCTCGGCCCGGCTGAAGGTCGCCCCCTGGTCGGCGCTGACGTGGAAGCGCCGATCGGTGCCGGCCACCAGCAGCCGCCCGTCGAGCAGGGGCACCAGCGCGCCGCTCACCCCCTGCGGTGCCGCCGGGCCACCGGACAGGGTGCGGGTGAAGCTCTGCCCGCCGTCGGAGGAGTGGAACAGCGCCCGCACCGTCCGGTCGGTGCCGAGCACGGCCGCGTACGCCTGACTGCCCAGGCTGGTCACCTCCACCGACCCGGCCGGTACGCCGGTTCCGGGTAGCTCGACCGTTCGCCAGTGCGTACCCCGGTCCCGGGTCATCGCCACGGCGGCGTTGCCGTCGCGGGTACCGCCGACCCACCAGGCGCCGTCGGCGGTGGTCGCCGGTGCCACCCAGCAGACGTCGAGGTCGGGGGCGGTCGCGGGAACGCCGGCCCGGGGCAGCGCCGGCTGCCAGACCTCGACGTCGAGCCCGCACCGGCCGCCGCCCGGTCCGGCCCGCAGCAGGTCGTCGGCGGTCGCCGGTACGCGTCCGGTGCCGCCGCCCGCCCCGACCGGCCGCCAGTTCCGTCCCTGGTCCGTCGAGACGTGGGTCCGCGGCCCCGAGGTGATCATCAATTGGCCGTCGGGAAAGCCGGTCAGTTCCGCGCCCTCCGAGCCGACGACGGCTCGGGGCAGTTCGCTGTACTGCCAGGTCAGGCCGCCGTCGTCGGTCCGGCCGACGTTGGTCGGACACGGGGCCACGGCCGGGCAGCCGGCCAGCAGGTAGCCGTGGTCCGGGTCGACGAACTCGACATCGGTGATCGTGCCCGGGACCTGTGTGACGGCCGACTCGGTGAGCCCGTTGATGGTGATCCCGGCGTCGGTGTAGACCGGGCCACCGCCAGGTGCCTCGGCCACCGGCGGCGGCAGCGGATCCCTGCCCTGGGCATTCCAGGGCTGGAGCAGGGTCGCCGCGACCGCGACACAGAGCAGGCCCGCGCTGCCGCTGCCGACCGCGCGTCGGCGCCGTCGCCGGACCGCCGCCCGCTCCCGGATCCGGGCCATCGGTGGCTGGTCGATGCTGTCCAGCAGGTCGGTCCGGCCGTGTGCCAGCCGTACGTCGAGACCGGCACCGGGCATCTCTCGATCACGCATGCTTCACCCCGCTGGAACCGCTGGCCCGGGCGGTCCGGGCCGGCGGTTCCGTTCTGGCGGCGGGCGCCGGGGCACCGCCGCCCTGGTAGTCGCCGAGTTCGGCGGCGAGTGCGGCGCGGCCCCGGGACAGCCGGGACTTCACCGTGCCACCCGGTACGCCGAGCAGTCCGGCGATCTCCTCGACCGGTAGGTCGGCGAAGTAGTGCAGCACGATCACCTCCCGATAGCCGACCGGCAGGCCGGCCAGTGCCTCCCGCAGATCCGTCCGTTCGGGCCCGGGAGCGGGCTCGACCAGCCGGGTGACCGGACGGTCCCGCAGCAGGATGGTGTTCAGCAGTTGGCGTCGTCGCCATCGGCGCCGGACCACGTTGACCGCGACCGTCCGCAGCCACGCCTCCGGGTTGTCCACGTCGGCGAGCCCCTGCGGCCGGGCGATCGCCCGGGCGAAGGCCTCCTGCACCACGTCCTGTGCCTCGGTCAGATCGGTGGTGAAGGCGTAGACCTGTGCGACCAGTCGCCGGTAACAGGCGTGGTACAGCTCGCCCATCGCCTCGTCCACCGTCGCCCGCCCACGGCCCGTCCCGCGTCCGCCCCGATTCCGTACCAAGTGCTGTCCCTCCGGCCAGGCCGTGCGGCGCGCGGATGCGGCGACGCCGACCGACTCCGGTTTCAGGGTACGAGTCGCCGCCGGGGCACCCGGTTCCACCGAGTTGGGGGCCGGGGGGATTTGGCACAGGGCCGTCGGGACACGCTCCCAGGGATGCTGTCAGAATTGCCGGCATGTCCGACGTTCCTGCCCGGCCTCGGGTGCTCTCCGGCATCCAGCCGACCGCCGACTCCTTCCACGTGGGCAACTACCTGGGCGCGGTACGCAACTGGGTGGCGATGCAGGAGACGCACGACACCTTCTACAGCGTCGTCGACCTGCACGCGATCACCGCCGGGCATGATCCGGTCGCGTTGCGGAACCAGACCCGGGTCGCGGCGGCACAGCTCTTCGCCGTCGGGTTGGACCCCGAGCGGTGCACCCTGTTCGTCCAGTCGCAGGTGCCCGAGCACGCACAGCTCGCCTGGGTGCTGAGCTGCATAACCGGGTTCGGCGAGGCGAGTCGGATGACCCAGTTCAAGGACAAGTCCGTGAAGCAGGGCGCCGACCGGTCCAGCGTCGGCCTCTTCACGTACCCGATCCTTCAGGCCGCCGACATCCTGCTCTACCAGGCCGACGCGGTACCGGTCGGCGAGGACCAGCGCCAGCACCTGGAGCTGACCCGCGACCTGGCGCAGCGCTTCAACACCCGGTTCGGCCGTACCTTCACCGTGCCGGCCCCGTACATCGTCCGGGACACCGCGAAGATCACCGACCTCCAGGACCCCACGGCGAAGATGTCCAAGTCGGCGTCGTCGCCGGCCGGGATCATCATGCTGCTGGACGACCCGGCCCGGTCGGCCAAGAAGATCAGGTCCGCGGTCACCGACACCGGCCGGGAGATTATCTTCGAGCCGGAGCAGAAGCCCGGGATCGCCAACCTGCTGACCATCTACGCCGCCGTCACCGGCCGGACCATCGAGGACCTGGTCGCGGCGTACGAGGGTAAGGGTTACGGCGACCTGAAGAAGGACCTGGCCGAGGTGGTGACGGAGTTCGTCCGGCCGATCCAGCAGCGGACCCAGGCCTACCTGGACGACCCGGCGCAGCTGGACAAGCTGCTGGCGCTCGGTGCCGAGAAGGCCCGTACGGTCGCCTCGGCCACCCTGCGCGAGGCGTACGACCGGGTCGGGTTCCTGCCGGGGGCGAGGAACGGTTAGTTCTGGTGAGGGCGGTGACGGTGCGGGGCAACCCGCCGGTCACCAGGGACGTGCTCGTCGGTCCGGGGTGCCGGCCGAGGGGTGAAGTGGAGCGGAGTGTGGTTGTCACGGACGGATCGCAGGATCCCGAGGCCCCGGTGACCCGGGTCGGGATCGCCGTGGACGTCCCGGAGCCGTGGTGCGAGTTCCTCACCCGCCGACGGGCGGAGGCGGGCGACCCGCAGGCCGCGTACGTTCCGGCGCATCTGACGTTGCTCGGGCCGACCGACATCTCGCTGGCGAGCCTGCCGGCGGTGGAGCGGCACCTGGCCGAGGTGGCCGCCGCGCACCGACCGTATCTGCTGCACCTGCGGGGTACCGGCACCTTCCGGCCGCTCACCGAGGTGGTCTTCGTGGTGGTCGCCGCCGGGATCAGCGAGTGCGAGCTGCTCGCCGGGGCGATCGGTACGGCGCCTGAACTGCGTCGGGAGAGCCGCTTCCCGTACCACCCGCACGTCACGGTGGCCCAGGACGTCGCGCCCGAGGCGCTGGACCGGGTCTACGAGGACCTCGCCGACTTCTCCGCGTTGTTCAAGGTGGAGAAGTTCACCCTGTTCTCGCACAACGGCGGGATGCACTGGCAGCCCCGACGGGACTTCGTGCTCGGCGGTTGACCCGCAAAACCGGCGCGCCGGGTTGACCGGCCCCCGAGCGGCGTGGCGATGGGCAAGGATGGCGGCGTGAACGCCTTTGAACGGGTGTTGTCCTGGATCGACCGGCGGCTGACGGCGCACCGTCGGCGATCGCCCTGGTTCGATCACTTCGCCCGGGCGGTGGGCCGCTACACCGATGTGCTCGGCGGGCGGCTGGCGGCGGCCATCGCGTACTACGGCTTCTTCGCGGTCTTCGCTCTCGGCCTGGTGGCGTACGCGGTCCTGGGTGCGCTGCTCGGGGACAGTGTCGAGAGCGGCCGGGTGATCGTCGGCTTCCTCCAGCGGAATCTGCCGTTCGTCGACCCCGAACAGATCCGGCAGAGCAGCAGCCGGCCCGGCATCATCGGGCTGGTCCTGCTCGCGGTCACCGGTATCGGCTGGGTGGAGTCGATCCGCTCGTCGCAGCGGTTGATCCACGGGCTGGCCCAGCATCCGGGCTACATCGTGCTCCGGCAACTGGTCGACCTGGTGATCCTGCTGGTCATCTTCATCCTGCTCGGGCTCTCGGTCGGCGCGGTGGACGCGTTGGAGTCGTTGCTCAGTTGGCTGCTGGGTGCGCGGTCGATCGCGTTGACGATCTGTAGCTGGGCGCTGGCGTTCCTGATCAACGTGCTGCTGGGGTCGGCGCTGCTGCTCGCCGTACCGCGCCTGCGGATGAGCTTCCGGCGGTGGCTTCCGCCGGTGCTGTTCGTCGCGGTGGGCATCACCCTGATCAACTCGGTGGGCCGCTACTACGTGGTGCGCTGGGAGCGCAATCCGGCGTACACGGTGGTGGCCGGCGCGGTCGGGTTGCTGATCTACCTCTATCTCCTGAACCAGCTTCTCCTGTTCGGGGCCGCGATCGCGGCGACCAGCCGGAGCGGGCGGGTCCGGGACCTGGCGGGGGCGGTACCGGTCGCCGACCCGGCCCGCCCCGAACCGCCATCGACGGACCGCCCGCCGCCGCGCAGCGAATCATGGTCGTTGGGCGAACCGCCCGAGCGCGCCGAGTCGTCGTCGGACCGGACCGAGTCGCCTCCAGATCGGGCGGAGTCGTCGTCGGACCGGACTGAGTCGTCGTCGGACCGGACTGAGTCGTCGGACCGCGCCGAGTCGTCGTCGGAGCGGACTGAGTCGTCGTCAGATCGGCCGCCGGAGCCGCCGTCGCGAGGCTGACGGCGGGCCGGGTCGGCGGGGCGTCGCCGCTCGCATCCGTCAGGTGGGGCTGCGGGGGCCCGCCTGCGTGTTCTTGCGACCAGGCGGCGGCGCCGCAGCGGAGTGTGACCGACCAGCGATGAAACGACCAGTCCTGCGATTCGGGCAAAAGGCACTAATCGTTAGACGATCGCCGTCATGATGAGTCGCGTGGGCGCACTCGTGACGTTGGAGCTTCCGGACGACTCGCCGATCCTCGCGCTGCCCTGGATCATCACCTTCGGCCCGCTCGACGACGACGAGGAGTGGGAGCCGGTGGTCTGTGGCCCCTACGAGCGGCCACACGCGCTGGCGCTGGCCGAGTCGGTGGTGGCCGACGAGGAACTGATGGCCGTGGTGGAGCCCCTGCTGCCCCGGGTCTCCGCCGACGAGATCCGCGCCGAGATCGCCGCCGCGCAGATCGCGGCCGAGGACGAGGCGGTGGAGTTGGACGAGGCCACCGTCTACGGCGACTACGAGGACGTCGGCGACGAGGAACTGATCGGGGAGAGCAGTCGCCGGGCGGCACAGCCGCAGCAGCCGCCGGATCCGGCCGAGGTACGGGCCGGCCTGGCCCGGATCGCCGCGATGCTCACCCGGCCCGGCCAGTAGCCGACGCGGTCGAAGGCGGCATCCCGCGAGGTGAGCGCGCGTTGGGCGGGTGGATGACCCAGGGGGTTCGGTCAGGTGCGGCGCCCTGACAGTCCTGGAGCGCGCAGCAGGCACTGAGCACATTCCGGACAAGGGCGCGATGCGCGACACCTACCAGCGGCTGCGTGGCCTCGACGACGGCCTACCGCCAATCGGAACGACGAACATCCTGTCGCCTGTCCGCTGGCGGTGACCGCGGCGGAACCCGCACCCGCTGACTTCTCCGCACACACCGGTGCCCCGGAAGCGGACTCCCGGGGCACCGGCACCACCATCCCCTCCACCACAAAGGGGTTGTCGGCCCCAGTCGCCCGTCGGCGCGGAGCGCGACGGACGACCAGGTCAGTTCTGAGTTACCCGGTTACCGGCCGGATGAACCACCCTGCCGCGTCATTCGGCAGCGTCACCTCGCCGTTCCGTTCGGTCAGCGGCTCGCTGGCCAGGATCGGCGTGCCGTACCCGGCCACCGAGACCGGGGCGCCGCTGAGGTTGGCCACGCAGATCAGCCGGTGTCCACCGGCCGGTTCGGTCCGACCGAAGGCGAGTACGCCGGGCTCGCTGTCCAGCCAGGTCATCCCGGTCCCCCCGGCGGAGGCGGATCGATCCGTCGGCAGCGCGGTGTGCGCGCGACGCAGCCGCAGGGCCGACCGGTACAGCTCCAGGGTCGAGTCCGGGACGCCGGTCTGGGCGGCCACCGAGCGGGCCCGCCAGGTCGGCGGGGCCGGCAGCCAGGACGGTCCGCCATCGGCCGGACCGAAGCCGTACGGGGACACCTCGCCATTCCACGGCAGCGGCACCCGGGCGCCGTCCCGACTCTGTCCGGTACGCAGGAAGGCGGGGTCCTGTCGCAGCTCGTCGGGAAGGTCGAGCACCTCCGGCAGGCCCAGTTCCTCGCCCTGGTAGAGGTAGACGCAGCCGGGCAGGGCGAGCATCAGCAGGGCGGCGGCCCGAGCCCGGCGCAGCCCGAGTGCGCCGTCGCCGTACCGGGTGACGTGCCGTTGCTTGTCGTGGTTGGACAGCACCCAGGTGGTCGGTGCGCCGACGATCGTCGACTCGGCCAGCGCGGTGTCGATCACCTTGCGGAACGAGTCGGCCGACCAGGTCGCGTCGAGGAAGTCGAAGTTGAACGCCTGGTGCAGCTCGTCCGGCCCGATGTACCGGGCCAGTCGGGCCGGAGTCTCGGCCCAGGCCTCGGCGACCGCCATCCGGCCCCCGGGGTAGCTGTCCAGGATCGGCCGCCAGGCGCGGTAGATCTCGTGCACCTCGTCCTGGTCGAAGTAGGGCAGCCGCCCCCGGCCGAGCAGTTCGACCTGGCGCTGGCCGTCGGCGGAGGTACGCCCGACGTCCGGCAGCCCCTCCTCCTTGATCATCCCGTGCGCCACGTCGATCCGGAAACCGTCGACACCACGATCGAGCCAGAACCGCAGGATGTCCTCGAACTCGGCCCGGACCTCGGGGTGCCGCCAGTTCAGGTCGGGTTGGGCCGGGTCGAACAGGTGCAGGTACCACTGGCCGTCGGGTACCCGGGTCCAGGCCGGACCGCCGAAGATCGACTCCCAGTCGTTCGGCGGCAGGGCGCCGTCCGGGCCCCGGCCGTCGTGGAACAGGTAGCGCGCCCGGTACGCCGAACCCGGCGGGCTGGCCAGCGCCGCTCTGAACCAGGGATGCGCGCTGGAGGTGTGGTTCGGCACGATGTCGACGATGATCCGCAGGTCCAGGGCGTGCGCGTCGGCGATCATCGCGTCGAAGTCGGCGAGGGTGCCGAAGATCGGGTCGACGTCCCGGTAGTCGGCGACGTCGTAGCCACCATCGATCATCGGGGACCGGTAGAACGGGGTCAGCCAGAGCGCGTCCACGCCGAGGTCGCGCAGGTAGGGCAGTCGACTCCGGACGCCGGCCAGGTCGCCGATGCCGTCACCGTCGGCGTCGGCGAAGCTGCGGACGTAGACCTGGTAGACGACCGCGGACTGCCACCAGTCCTCGACGGGCCGGGGCGGTTCGGGGTGCACGGTCATTGCGGCGCTTTCCGTTCTTGTCGGGGGCGCGAGCGGGGCCTTGTTCCGGGTTCAGAGCAGGATGCCGGGCACGGGCTGCAAGAGTCAAGCAATTCTTGCGCAAGAACTTCCGGGGCGATCCCGCGCCGATCCGGCTCAGACCGGTAGCGCCAGCTCCGACGAGGACCGGGGATCGGCGCCGGACCGGTCGGCGGCCCCGGGTACGACCGCGGTGGATCCCCGGACCACCAGCTCGGGCCGGAAGATGTACTCGGAGTGCGGTGCGGCGTGCCCGTGGATCTCGTCGACCAGCGAGCGTACGGCGGCGACCGCCATGGCCAGCACCGGCTGCCGCATCGTGGTCAGCGGCGGGTCGGTAAACGCCATCAGCGGCGAGTCGTCGTAGCCGACCACGGAGAGGTCACCGGGTACGGAGAGTCCCCGTTGCCGGGCCGCCCGGATCGCCCCCAGCGCCATCAGGTCCGAGCCGCAGACCAGCCCGGTCACGCCCCGGTCGAGCAGCCGGGCGGCGGCGACCTCGCCACCCTCCACCCCGAACAGCGACAACTCGGCCAGCTCGTCGAGTTCCGCGTCAGGCAGCCCGACGAGTCGTTTCATCGCGGCCTTGTAGCCGGCAACCTTCCGCTGTACGGGAACGAACCGGCCGGGCCCGGTGATCAGGCCGATCCGGCGGTGCCCGAGCGCGACCAGGTGGGCTACCGCGAGTTCGCCGGCCTCCCGGTCGTCGCAGGAGACGAAGGGGGCCGGTATGCCCGGCACGTAGCCGTTGACCAGCACGATGGGCAGCGGCCGGCCGAGCAGGGTGCGGTAGCGCGCAGAGTCGGCGGAGGTGTCGGCGTGCAGGCCGGAGACGAAGACGATCCCGGAGACCTGCCGGTCCAGCAGCATCTCGACGTACTCGTCCTCGGTGACCCCGCCGGGGGTCTGGGTGCAGAGCACGGAGGTGTAGCCGGCCTGGGCCAGCCCCGACTCGATCACCTGGGCGAACGCCGGGAAGATCGGGTTCTCCAGTTCCGGCACCACCAGCCCGACCAGGCCGGCACTGCGCTTGCGAAGCCGGGCGGGCCGCTCGTAACCGAGTACGTCGAGCGCGGTCAGCACGGCCTGTCGGGTCTCGGGGGCCACGCCGGGGCGGTCGTTGAGCACCCGCGACACCGTGGCCTCGCTTACTTCGGCCTGCTGGGCGATGTCGGCTAGTCGTGCACGCATGCGCCGCACTTTAACTTATTCAGCAAGTTCTTGCGGAGCCTGCTGCAAGGTCTTCCATTGGCTGCAACGTCTTGCTAACGTCCCGGCAACACGCGACACCGGTAACACCGCGATACCGAGCAGCCCCAGACCGGTAGCACCGCGACACCGAGCAGCACGACACCGAGCAGCACGACACCGGCGCCACCACACCGGTAGCGCCGCGACACCGAGCACACAGGACAACGCGACACCACGCGACAGCGGCGGCGCGCTACCCCCGGCGCCGGTTGACAGACGTAGCACTTTCCCGCCGGTCGGGTAGCCCGCCCCCGGGGCCGACCATGACGACAGGAGTTCCGATGCGCATCCGTACCGCGGGTGTGGTCGCCGCGATGGGACTGGCGCTCGCCGGCGCCGGCTGCGGCAGCGATTCGCCCAGTGCCGAGCCGAGCGCCTCCGCCGGAGCCGGCGGCAGCCTGATGATCTGGGCCGACGACAAGCGTACGGCCGCCCTCAAGCCACTCGTCGCCAAGTTCGGTCAGGAACTGGGCGTCACCATCGAGGTCCAGGCGGTCTCCGAGGAGCTGATGCCGAAGTTCGTCACCGCCTCGCAGGCGGGCAACCCGCCGGACATCATGATCGGCGCGCACGACTGGATCGGGAACCTGGTCCAGAACGGCACGATCGACCCGATCCAGTTGACCGAGGCGCAGCGCGGGGCGTTCGCCGAGATCGCGATCCGGGGCGTCACGTTCAACGGCCAGGTGCAGGGCGTGCCGTACGCGGTCGAGAACCTCGCGCTGTTCCGGAACACCGAACTCGCGCCGAAGGCACCGGGAACGCTGGAGGAGCTGGTCGCCACCGGCAAGCAGATCAAGCAGTCCGGCAAGGCCACCGAGATCCTCTCGATGCCGGTCGGGCAGACCGGCGACGCGTACCACATGTATCCGCTGTACACCTCGGGCGGCGGCTACCTGTTCGGCACCAAGCCGGACGGTGGCTACGACCCGAAGGACGTCGGCGTCGGCAACCCCGCCTCGATCGCCGCCTTCGAGAAGATCCGGAAGCTCGGCGAGAAGGGTGACGGCGCGCTGAAGCGCTCGATCGGGCACGAGAACGCGCTGTCGCTGTTCACCGGCAAGAAGGCGCCGTTCATGATCAGTGGACCGTGGTCGATCGGCGACGTGAAGAAGGCGGGGATCTCGTACGAGATCGAGCCGATCCCCGGCTTCGCGGGCGGTCAGCCGGCCCAGCCGTTCGTCGGGGTCCAGGCGTTCTACGTGGCGTCCAAGGGCAAGAACAAGGCCATCGCCCAGGAGTTCGTGGCCAACTACGTGACCAAGCCGGAACTGGCCAAGGTGCTCTACGACGCCGAGCCCCGCCCACCGGCGCTGACCGCCGCGTTCGACCAGGTCAAGGGGACCGATCCGGACGTCGTGAAGATCATGGACGCCGGTAAGGGCGGCGCGATCATGCCCGCCATCCCGGAGATGGCCAACGTGTGGGATCCGTTCGGCAAGGCGTCCGCCGCGATCGTCGGGGGAGCCGTCGTACCGTCCACGGTCACCGCGGCGGGCAAGTCCATCAAAGACAAGATCAAGTAGTCCGGCGGAGGGTCTGGTCGTGGCCGAGAAGACGGCCACCCTCCCGGAGGATCGTGCTGGCCGGGAAGTCTCCCAGGAGACTCCCCGGCCACCGCGTTCGGTCGGGCTGGGTGGGCAAATCGGAAAGACAACGGCGCTCGCGGTCACCATCGCGCTGGCCGTGTGGGCGGCGTTCCCGCTGATCGAGCGCCGGTTGTGGGTCGGCCTCGCCATCGAGGTCGGCGTGGTCGCGGTGGTCTGCTACGTCTACCTGTCGCCCCGCCGGGTGCCGATGAAGTACCTGCTCCCCGGCACCCTGCTGCTGATCGCCTTCCAGGTGGTCCCGGTGCTGTACACCGTCGGCACCGCGGTCACCAATTTCGGCGACGGGCACCGGGGCAGCAAGGACGAGGCGATCATCGCGATCCAGACCTCGTCGGTGAGCCGGGTGCCGGGCTCGACCGAGTACGCGCTCTCGGTCGCGACCCGGGGCGTACCCGCCAGCGACCCGCTGCTGTTCCTGCTCGTCGATCCGGCCGGTGCCGCCTTCGTCGGCGACTCCGCCGGGCTGCGGCCACTGTCCGGGGCGACCGTCGCAGGTGGGCGGATCACCGCGGCCGAGGGCTACAACCTGCTGGGCATCGGCCAGTCCGCCGCCCGGGGTGCGGAGATCACCGCCTTCACGGTGCCCACCGATCGCGGCGCGATCCGGGCCCAGGGCATCTCCGGCGCGTACGAGGGCCAGGCCGGCCAGCTCTACGACGCCGGCTGCGACTGCGTCCGGGAAGCCGCCACCGGCAGGCAGTGGCGGGCCGACGACGCCGAGGGCGCCTTCGTGAACGAGGCGGGGGAGCGGCTGGTTCAGGGCTGGCGGGTCAACGTCGGCCTCGCCAACTTCACCCGGGTGGTCACCGACCCGACCATCGCCGGCCCGTTCGCCGGCATCCTGGTCTGGAACCTCGCCTTCGCGGCCGCCTCGGCCCTCGGCACGTTCGCGCTCGGGCTGCTCTGCGCGCTGGCGCTGCACTCGCCCAGGCTCCGGGGCCGCCGGATCTACCAGGTCCTGCTCATCCTGCCGTACGCGATGCCGTCGTTCGCGATGCTGCTGATCTGGCGGGACATCTTCAACACCGACTTCGGCCTGCTCAACCGGATGCTCGACCTGAACGTCGACTGGTTCGGCGGCACCTGGTCGGCCCGGGTCGCGGTGATCCTGGTCCAGCTGTGGCTCGGCTACCCGTACATGTTCCTGGTCGCCACCGGGGCACTGCAGGCGATCCCGAAGGAGGTGGGCGAGGCCGCCGAGATGGACGGCGCCGGGCCGTGGCAGCGGTTCCGCCGCGTCACCCTGCCGCTGCTGCTGGTCGCGCTCTCCCCGCTGCTGATCTCGTCGTTCGCGTTCAACTTCAACAACTTCACCGCCGTCTACCTGACCACCGAGGGAGCGCCGTTCCCGGCCGACAACTCCAGTGCCGGCGGAACGGACCTGCTGATCACGTACATGTTCCGGCTGGCCTTCGACGCCCAGGGTGCCCAGTACGGCTTCGCCGCCGCGATCTCGGTAGTCATCTTCACCATCGTCGCGATCATCTCGGCGGTCACCTTCCGCCGGACCCGGGCCCAGGAAGAGGTGTACTCTTGACGTCTTCCACAGCCCTAATGGGCGGGGATTCCCTCGGTCGCCCTTGGGTTTTCCTGCTTCGGCACCGACTGCCTCGTCCGGGCGTCCGCCCGTTGAGGTCTTACACCGGCTCCACAGGCCGTGACGGAGAGCCCCTCCGCCAGAATGTTGCGGGCCGCGTTGACGTCGCGGTCGTGGACGGTGCCGCATCGGCAGGTCCACGTCCGCACGTCCAGCGGCATCCGCTGCGCGAGAACACCACACGTCGAGCACAGCTTCGACGACGGGAACCAACGGTCCACAACTATCAGGTTCCGGCCGTACCAGTCGGCTTTGTATTCGACCATGGTGCGGAACTGCCGCCAGGCCGCATCACTGATCGCACGGGCCAGAGTGTGATTTTTGACCATGTTACGCACGGTCAGGTCCTCGATCACGATCGTTTGGTTGTCACGAACGAGTCGAGTGGTCAGTTTGTGCAGGTGGTCCCGACGCCGGTCGGTGATCCGCGCGTGGATCCGGGCCACCCTCAACCGGGCCCTGGCCCGATTCACCGACCCCTTCTCCTTACGTGCGAGCTGGCGCTGGGCGCGGGCCAGCGCGGACCGGTCGGCGCGTTCGTGGCGCGGGTTGGTGACCTTCTCACCGGTACTCAACGTCAGCAGGCTGTCCAGTCCGGCGTCCACCCCAACAGCCGTGTTGACGGCCGGGACCGGTTCGATCACATCGTCGCAGAGCAGGGACACGAACCAGCGTCCGGCCGCGTCCTGGCACACCGTCACCGTGGACGGCGACGCACCCTCAGGCAACGGCCGCGACCACACGATGTCCAACGGCTCTACCATCTTCGCCAGAGTCAGCCGGCCGTCGCGGCAGCGGAACCCGCTGGTGGTGTACTCCGCCGACTTCCGCGACTTCTTCCTGGACTTGAAGCTCGGGTACCGGGCCCGGTTGGCGAAGAAGTTGACGAACGCGCCCTGCAGGTGCCGCAGGGCCTGCTGCAACGGCACCGACGACACCTCGTTGAGGAACGCCAGTTCCTCGGTCCTCTTCCACCCGGTGAGCATCGCACTGGTCGCGTTGTAGGTGATCCGTTCCCGCCGCAGGACCCACGCCTCGGTACGGGCCTGCAGCGCCAGGTTGTAGACCCTCCGGACGCACCCGAACGTACGCGACAGCTCCGCTGCCTGCGCCTCGGTCGGGTAGAAGCGGTACCTGAACGCCCGCTTCACGGTCCTGGACACGGTCCACACGTTAGCGAACCAGCTGGTGAGCCCTGCGGTGGCGCGCGGGTAGACGCCTATCCGCCTTGGCGGCGGATCGGCTATCCCTGCCCTGCTCCGCAGGAGTCCCGTTTCCTCTCCGGCCTGAAGGTCGGAGTATCCACGGAAGGAATCCGATGACCTGGGTAAAGAGTGTCGGCTGGCGACACCTGGTCGGAGTCGGTGCCGTCCTCTTCTCCCTCTTCCCGATCGTCTTCGTGGTCTCGGCGGCGCTGAACCCGCTCGGCACCCTCTCCTCCAGCGAACTGCTGCCGACCGGGTTCACCGCCCGGAACTTCCTCGACCTGTTCGCCGAGCACGCCTTCGCCCGCTGGTACGGCAACTCGCTGCTGATCGCCGGCCTGGCGTCCGGCGCGGCGGTGTTCATCTCCATGCTGGCCGCGTACGCGTTCAGCCGGATGCGGTTCCGGGGCCGCCGGGTGGGACTGCTGTCCCTGCTGATGATCCAGATGTTTCCGCAGTTCCTGGCGATCGTGACGATCTACCTGATGTTCACCACGATCACCGAGTACTGGCCGGCGATCGGGTTCAACACCGCCTGGGGCCTGATCATCCTCTACCTCGGCGGTGCGCTCGGGGTGAACACCTGGCTGATGAAGGGCTTCTTCGACACTGTGCCGAAGGAACTCGACGAGTCGGCCACGATGGACGGCGCGTCACACGCGCAGGCGTTCTTCCGGATCATCCTGCCCCTGGTCATGCCGATCATCGCCGTCACCGGGCTGCTCGTCTTCATCGCCACCATCAACGAGTTCCTCCTGGCCAACATCTTCCTGACCGACACCAACGCCAAGACCCTGCCGGTCGGGCTCTACGGGCTGCTCGGCGGCGAGTCCCGGAACGTCAACTTCGGGGTCTTCTGCGCCGGTTCGCTGCTCACCGCGATCCCGACGGTGCTGGTCTTCCAGTTCCTCCAGCGGTACATCGTGAGCGGGCTGACCGCCGGCTCGGTGAAGGGGTGAGCATGCTCGGCCTGCCGCACCACGACGGCTCGGCCCGGTACGTCCCGAACCAGGCCCCCGGGCTGGGCGAGACGGTGCCGGTGTTCGTCCGGACCTCCGCGTCGGTCCGGACCGTCCGGATCCGGTCGGTCGCCGACGGTGAACCTCGGTACGGCACGGCCGTCCTCGACCGGGAGGCCGGCGGCGTCCGGTGGTGGCGGGCCGAGGTCGAGGTCCGCAACCCGGTGACGAACTACCGCTTCCTGGTCGACTCCGGGCCGACCGGCGGCGGGCAGCGGTGGCTTCACGCGCGCGGCGTCGTCGGGTACGACGTACCGGACAACACCGACTTCAGGCTGGTGGCGTACGACCCGCCGCCGGAGTGGGTCCGGGACGCCGTGGTCTACCAGATCTTCCCGGACCGGTTCGCCCGCTCGGCCGGCGCCGCCGAGCGGGACCCGCCGGACTGGGCCATCCCGTGCGACTGGGACCGGACCCCGGTGATCGGCCGTGGACCCGAGACGCCGTACCAGTTCTACGGTGGCGACCTGGACGGGATCACCGAGCGGCTGGACCACCTGGACCGGCTCGGGGTGAACACCGTCTACCTGACCCCGATCTTCCCGGCCCGCTCCAACCACCGGTACGACGCCGCCGGGTTCGACCGGGTCGATCCGCTGCTCGGCGGCGACGCCGCGCTGGCCCGGCTCGCCGACGCCGTACACGGCCGGGGGTGGCGGCTGCTCGGCGACGTCACCAGCAACCACACCGGCGACAGCCACCGGTGGTTCGTCGACGCGATCTCCGACGTCGGCTCCCCGGAGCGCGAGATGTACTACTTCGACGACGGCGGCGACTACGAATCGTGGCTGGGCGTGAAGTCGCTGCCGAAGCTGAACTGGGGCAGTGCCGAGCTGCGGCGACGGTTCCACACCGGTCCGGACTCGGTGCTGGCCCGGTGGCTGCGCCCGCCGTACGGGCTGGACGGCTGGCGGGTGGACGTGGCCAACATGACCGGTCGGCGCGGGCGGGACGCGTACACCACCGAGGTGGCGGTCGCGCTGCGCCGGGCGGTGACCGAGGCCCGGCCGGACGGGTTGATCGTCGCCGAGCACTGCCACGACTTCACCGGTGACCTGGACGCCGACGGCTGGCAGGGCACGATGAACTACGCCGGCTTCCTCCGTCCGGTGTGGAGTTGGCTGCGCTGTGCCGAGGTGGACCTGCCGGACTTCCTCGGCGTACCGGACGGGGTGCCGAGGCGGGACGGGCCGGAGGTGCTGGCCACGATGCGGGCGTTCGGATCGCTGGTCTCCTGGCGGGCGCTGGCCGCGTCGTGGCTGCTGCTCGGCTCGCACGACTCGGCCCGGATCCGGACCGTGGTCGGCGACGCCGCCCGGCAGGAGGTCGCGGTCGGGCTGCTCTGCACCCTGCCCGGTACGCCGATGATCTTCGCCGGTGACGAGCTCGGACTGACCGGGCGCAACGGCGAGGACTCGCGTACCCCGATGCCCTGGCGGCGGCCGGAGACCTGGGACCGGGGCACGTTCGACCGGTACCGGGCACTGGTCGCGCTGCGCCGGAGCGAGCCTGAACTGCGGCACGGCGGCCTGCGCTGGGCGTACGCCGACGCGGACAGCCTGGTCTTCCTGCGTGAGGGGCCGGCCGGGTCGCTGCTGGTGCTGGCCCGCCGCGCGTCCGCCGAACCGGTACGCCTGGTCGGGGCGGCGTCCGGGGCGGGCGGTGTCGAGGGCGTCAACCTGTACGGCGGAGCGCCCGACCTGCACCCGGATCCGAGCGGTGCGCTGACCCTGCCCGGTGACGGGCCCACCTTCCAGGTCTGGCGGATGTCCTGACCCTGAGCAGGGCGGGGTCGCCGCCGATCAGGGCACCTGGGGGTCGATCACCTCACGCATCCGGTTGATCTCGACGGCCTGTTCGAAGGCGATGTTCCGGGCCAGCTCCCGGATCTGCGGATCCACCCCGGCGGTGAGTACGGCCTGGGCCATCTGGATGGCGCCCTGGTGGTGTGCGCTCATCATCTCGATGAACATCCGGTCGAACGCCGTCCCGGTCGCCGAGGTGAGCGCGGCGATCGCCGCCGGGCTCTGCATGCCGTGCATCGTGTGGTGCTCGTGGCCGGACTCCACGTCGGGGGGCAGACTCCGGTCCCGCAGCCAGCTCCGCAGCACCTCGACCTCGGGCTGCTGGCTGGCCCTGATCCGGTCGGCGACCGAGATGACCCCGGTGCCGCCGGCCCGGGTCGGTACCAGGGCGGCCATCTGCAGGGCCTGCTCGTGGTGCGGGACCATCATCTGGACGAAGAGGACGTCGGCGCTGTTGTGCCGGGGACCGGACTGGGGGGTGAGCTGGTTCGGCGCGACCACGTCGGCCGACTCGCCGGGTCGGCCGGGGCGGATCACCGGCACGGTCGACCCGACCGGGCTGGGCGGGGTGCTGGGCGTGGTCGTACTTCCGGTGGTGGGATCCGGTCCGGGCCGGGCGGTCGGGGTCTCGTCGGTCGGGCCCACGACGAGGGCGATCCCGATGGCCAGCACCACCGCCGTCGCCTCCACGAGCGTCACGAGCACGATCGCGGGCCGACGATCGCCCTGTTTTCCGTTCCTGGCGAACACCACAGCGTGACTCCCGTCCGCCGCCGGCCGGTCGCGGCGTAGCCGGGGCTTTCCACCCGGGACCGGTGTGTCCGGCCACGGGGTCGGCCGATGGTAGCCCGCCCGGACGGAGCCGTGGAAGCTTCGGCGGTGTGGCGGACCGGCCGAGGTCAGAGGGGATAGCTCGGCGCGACGACAAGATCGCCCCGGGTGTCGACCAGCGCGGCGCCGGGTCGACTCAGGACGCCCGGGCCACGGTCAACCGTCGGCGCGGCCCTGGGTGGCGATCAGTGCCCGTACGCCACTCAGGTACGTCTTCCGGTCCGGGCCGGCGGCCAGCAGGCGTTGCAGGGCGAAGCCCGGGATCATGCCGAACAGGACGGCGCCCACCGCCTCGGGATCGGCGTCCGGGGGCAGCTCCCCGGCCTGCTGCGCCCGCCGGGCGAGGGCGACGAATCGGGCTCGGGTCCCGCCGTACATCCGCGCGACGAAGTCGGCCAGCTCGGGATCGCGGAGCGACTCGGCCCAGACCTGGATGGCGAGCGGGAAGAGGCCGTCCGGGGCGACCTGGGCCTCGACGAACGCGAGTGCCCGGTCCACCGCGTCGACCAGTGGTGGCGGCGGCTCCTCCTCGGCGATGGCCGCGAAGAGTTCGTCCGCGTCGTCGAGGACCGATCCGGCGATCGAGCTGACCAGCTCCTGCTTGCTCCGGAAGTAGCGGTAGACCGCGCCGACCGACAGGCCGGCCTCGCTGATCACATCCTGCATCGAGGTGGCGTGGAAACCGTTGCGCAGGAAGCAGCGCCGGGCGGCGTCGAGGATCTGCTGCCGTCGGGCGGCGAGGTGTTCGTCGGAGACACGTGGCACGCCGCACATTGTAAAACGAACGCTCGTTCTTGACGCCGCCGGCGATGGCGGGGAACCTGTTCTAAAGAGAACGAACATTCGTTTTAGATCGCCACGAGGGAGTCGGAAGATGAGTCGACCGTCGGTCCCACCGGAGCCGCCCCGCTCCGGGCACCGCCGCCCGCCGTACGCCGTCGCCGTACTGGTCGCTGCCGGGGTGGTACTGCTGCAATCGCTCCTCGTACCGCTGTTCGCCGGTCCGGCGGCGAACCTGGAACCGCGCGACCTGCCCGTCGTCGTCGCCGGGCCGGCCCCGGCCACCGACGCGCTGATCGGGAAACTGACCGCGGCCGCCCCCGGGGCCTTCGAGGTGATCCGGTTGCCGGACGGTACGGCGGCAGACCAGGCGCTGCGCGACCGCGAGGCGTACGCCGCGTTCGTGATCGGCCCGGACGGGCCGGCGCTGCACACCGCGAGCGGGGCCAGTCCGACGGTGACGGCGCTGCTCACCCAGTCCGCCGGGCAGCTCTCCGGCGGTCAGCCGCTTCGGGTGGTCGACGTGGTCCCCGCCGACCCGGACGATCCCCGGGGCGGCGGCTTCGCGGCCGGATTCCTGCCGCTCGCGTTGACCAGCATGGTGGCCGGGGTACTGCTGGCGCTCCTGGTCGCCAACCGGACCGCCCGGCTGGCCGGCCTGGTCAGCTTCGGACTGCTGGCCGGACTCGCCGGGCCGGTGGTGCTTCAGGGCTGGCTCGGTGTGCTCCCCGGCGACCACCTGGCCAACGGGGCCGCCATCGGGCTGGTCGGACTGGCCATCGCGGCCACCCTGAGCGGGCTCGGTACGGCGCTGGGCCGAGCCGGCCTGGCCCTCGGCGCGGTCCTGGTCTTCCTGGTCGGCAACCCGCTGTCCGCGGTCACCGCGGCGCCGGAGTTGCTGCCCCAGCCGTGGGGCGTGGTCGGCCAGTGGCTACCGGTGGGCGCCGGTGGCAGCCTGCTCCGCTCGACGGCGTTCTTCGACGGCGCCGGCGCGGCGACACCGCTGCTGATCCTCGTCGGCTACGCCGTCGTCGGCCTGGTCCTGGTGGCCGTCGGCCGGGCCCGGCCGATCGGCCTCGGCCCCGCGCCGGCGGTCGGCACCACCGGAAGCGACGCGGGGAACGCCGACCTGGCGGCCAGCCGTAGTTGACCACGCTCGCCGGGTCACGGCGGCGGCATCGTCGGCCGCCGTGGTCCGGCCGGTCGGCGGCCGGGCCGGGGGCGACGGCGCGGCTGCCGATGGGGCAGGATGTCGGCCGTGGAACCTCTGCGGCTGATACTCCTCTACGCGCATCTGATCGGGTTCGCACTGCTGCTGGGCGGCGCGCTCACCCAGTACGTCACCGGCCGGTTGCGGATCAACCCCCTGATGCTCTGGGGCGCCATCATCCAGGTGCTGACCGGGATCGGGCTCTCCGCGCCGCTGCGCGACGGCGACGAGCCGGCCCCCGCCAAGCTCGCCACCAAGCTCGTCATCGGCCTGATGATCTTCGTGATGGTCTTCTTCTCCCGGAAGCGGGAGTCGGTCAACCGTGGGCACTTCATCGGGATCATCGTGCTGACCCTGGCCAACGCCGCGATCGCGGTCTTCTGGCGCTGACCCCCTCCGTCGGCCACCCGTACCGGGCCCGCCGCCGGTAACCGGGGCTCGGCCGCCGCCCCGGCTGGTCCCGAGCACCCGGAACGGTGAAAACGGGGCGCTTCGTGATTCGACGGCGGGCATCGGGCGGGTTAACAAGTGATGTCCCACACCCCCAAGTTACGTAAGGGTAACGGGCGTTCAACAGTCAGGCACGATTGTCGGCCGGTGGACAGGCGCGGGCGTACGCTCCCGTCCGTAACGTGGGACGCCGGCGGCAAACGCGCAGGCCGGCTTTGGGCTGCCACCGCGGTGGCGGTGTGCAATGGGAAGGGAGACCGTCTTGCGCTCTGTGCGTGGGATGCGGATCGTTTCGGTATTCGCGGTGGGCGGGCTCGCGCTGGGCGCCGCCGCCGCGTGTGGCGAGGCTCCGAGCGACAGCAACGCGGGCGGCACCGCGGCGGAGAAGTACACCGCGTGCATGGTGACCGACGTCGGCGGCATCGACGACAAGTCGTTCAACACCTCGGCCTGGGCCGGGCTGGAAGCGGCCAAGGCCGCCGACAGCAAGATCGATATCAAGTACGTGGCCTCCAAGGCCGAGGCCGACTACGAGCCGAACCTGACCCAGTACGTCAACCAGGACTGCGACTTCATCCTCGCCGTCGGCGGCCTGATGGGCGAGGCCACCTCCAAGATCGCCAAGGCGAACCCGGACCAGCAGTTCGGCATCGTCGACGCGAAGCTGCCGGAGAGCAACGTCTTCCCGATGCAGTTCAACACCGCGCAGGCGGGCTTCCTCGCCGGCTACCTGGCGGCCGGGATGTCCAAGTCCGGCACGGTCGGCACCTACGGCGGAATGAAGATCGGTCCGGTGACCATCTTCATGGACGGCTTCGTCGACGGCGTGGCGCAGTTCAACAAGGTGAAGAGCAAGACCGTCAAGGTCATCGGCTGGGACAAGGCCACCCAGAACGGCTCGTTCACCAACGACTTCGTCAAGCAGGACGAGGGCAAGAAGGTCAGTGACGCCCTCGTCGCGCAGGGCGCGGACATCGTCATGCCGGTGGCCGGTGGCGCCGGCCTGGGTACCACGGCGGCGGCGCAGGCCTCCGGTGGCAAGTACTCCGTCATCTGGGTCGACGTCGACGGATGCCAGAGCACGCCGAACTGCCCGGCGCTGCTCACCACCGTGGTCAAGAACATCTCGGACGCGGTCAAGGACGCGGTGGTGACGGCGGCCAACGGCGAGAAGCTCGCCCACGACCCCGGCTACCTCGGCACCCTGGCCAACAACGGCGTGTCGCTGGCGCCGTACCACGATTTCGACAGCAAGGTGCCGGCGGAGCTGAAGGCCGAGATCGAGAAGCTCAAGACCGACATCAACTCCGGCGCGGTCACCGTCACCTCGGCGGCACAGCCGGTCTGACGCCGGATCGGCCGTCCCGCAGAGGCGTTCGGGACGGCCGGCCGGGCCGACGGAGAACGTCGACGATCCGGCCGTCCCGACCCTCGGGGGCAAGGTTCGCCCGCGAGGATCGGGACGGCCGGTTTTCGCGCCACCCAGGCCGGGCCGAACAGCCCGCCGTGACCACCGGACCGACCCTGTCGACCCGGTCTGGCAGCAGCTACGCTGCACCATCGCCCGCACTCCCAGGAGGTTGCGCTGAGACTCGAACTGCGCGGCATCACCAAGCGGTTCGGTGACCTGGTCGCCAACGACCACATCGACCTGACGGTGGAGCCCGGAGAGATTCACGCGCTGCTCGGTGAGAACGGCGCGGGCAAATCGACCCTGATGAACGTGCTGTACGGCCTGTTGCAGCCGGACGAGGGCGAGATCCTGGTCGACGGGGCGCCGCTGCGGGCCAAGGGCCCCGGTGACGCCATCGGCGCCGGCATCGGCATGGTGCACCAGCACTTCATGCTCGTACCGGTCTTCACCGTGGCGGAGAACGTCATGCTCGGCGCCGAGCACGTCCGGGGCGGTATCGCCGGCTTCCTGGACCGGCGTCGGGCCCGGCGCCAGGTGACCGAGGTGTCCAGCCGCTACAACCTGCGGGTCAACCCCGACGCGGTGGTCGAGGACCTGCCGGTCGGCGTGCAGCAGCGGGTCGAGATCGTCAAGGCGCTGACCCGGGACGTGGAACTGCTCATCCTGGACGAGCCGACCGCCGTGCTGACCCCGCAGGAGACCGAGGAACTGCTCGCGGTCATGCGGTCGCTGAAGGAGTCCGGCAAGTCGATCGTGTTCATCACGCACAAGCTCAAGGAAGTCAAGGCGATCGCGGACCGGATCACGGTGATCCGCCGGGGCCGGACCGTCGGTACCGCCAGCCCGGACGCCAGCGAGGACGAGTTGGCCGCGCTGATGGTCGGGCGCACGGTGAACCTGCTGGTGGAGAAGGGTCCCGCCACACCGGGCGAGCCCGTACTGGAGGTCGAGGGACTCGTCGTCGACGACGAGCGGTCCGTACGCGCGGTCGACGGGGTCGACCTGACCGTCCGGGCCGGCGAGATCCTCGGCATCGCCGGGGTGCAGGGCAACGGTCAGACCGAACTCATCGAGGCGCTGATGGGTCTGCGTCCGGTGCTGAGCGGCTCGGTCACCCTGTCGGGGCAGCGCGTCGACGGCTGGCCGACCAAGCGGGTGCTGCGGGCCGGCGTCGGGTACGTCCCGGAGGACCGCAGCGTCGACGGGCTGGTCAAGGAGTTCAGCGTCGCGGAGAACCTGGTGCTGGACATCTACGACCGGCCGCCGTTCGGGGCGGGCCTGGTGCTCAAGCCGGACGCGATCACCGCCTCGGCCCGGGAGCGGATTCCCGAGTTCGACGTACGCACACCGTCCGCCGAGGCTGCCGTCGGCACGCTGTCCGGCGGCAACCAGCAGAAGGTGATCATTGCTCGGGAGATGTCCCGGCCGCTGAAGCTCTTCGTGGCCGCGCAGCCCACCCGGGGGGTGGACGTCGGCTCGATCGAGTTCATCCACCGTCGGATCATCCACGAGCGGGACATCGGCACCGCCGTACTCCTGGTCTCCAGTGAGCTGGACGAGGTCATCGGGCTGGCCGACCGGATCGCCGTGATGTACCGCGGCCGGATCCTGGGAGTGGTCGGGCCGGACACCCCGCGCGAGGAGATCGGCCTGCTGATGGCCGGCATCACCGGACCGGAGCCGGCAGCGACCGCCGGGTCCGCCGACGGCAGCACCGCGCCCGCCGCCGCCCCGGAGGACGGGAAGGCGACGTCGGCCTCCGACGCCCCTGGTAGCGAGGAAACCCCGTGAGCGAGCCCAACGAGCGAAGCGACCAGCTCGGCAGCGAGCCCAAGGAGCGCGCCGACCAGGCCGGCAGCGCTCCTGATGCGCGCGGCGACCGGGCCGGCGTCGAGGGCCGGCCGTCCGGCAGCCCGGACGTCTCCGGCAGCCCGGACAAGCAGACCGGCGACACGGACCCGGCGACCGGAACCAGCGGGCCGACGACCGACGCCGTGAAGGACACCCCCGGCGGTACGGCACCAGGTGCCGGTGCCGACGCGCTCACCGGCCGGGACTCGGGCGGGCCTCTCCTGCTCCGGCTCTTCGTCCGCAACCTGTGGGCGGCCAACACCGTCGTGGTCACCGTGCTTGCCATCGTGCTGGCCACGGTGATCGGCGCCGTACTGATCATCGTCTCCGATCCGGACGTGCTCGCCACCTACGGCTACATCACCGCCCAGCCCGCGGACGCGCTCAACTCCAGTTGGACCGTGGTCAGCGACGCGTACGCGAACCTGTTCAAGGGCGCGGTCTTCGACCCGGCGGCGGTGAGCGGCTGGATCAACGGCACGAACGGCTGGCAACCGGTCTTCGCGCCGATCTCCGAGACGCTGACGTACGCCGCGCCGCTGGTCTTCACCGGCCTCGCGGTCTCGCTGGCCTTCCGGGGCGGGCTGTTCAACATCGGTGCGCAGGGCCAGGCCACCCTCGGGGTGGTCCTGGCCGCGCTGGCCGGCTTCCTGCTGCCGTTGCCGCCGGTGGTGCACCTGATCGTGGCCGTACTCGCCGGGGCGATCGGCGGGGCGATCTGGGGATTCGTGCCCGGGTTCCTGAAGGCCCGTACCGGCGCGCACGAGGTGATCACCACGATCATGCTCAACTACGTCGCGATCTCCTTCCTGGCCTGGATCATCGTGCAGGACGGCGTACACGCGTCGGGCCGGACGGACGCGATCAGCCGGTCGGTCGACGGATCCGCGCAGCTTCCCCGGCTGCTCGGCGGCGACCTGCGGGTGCACCTCGGCATCGTGCTCGCGATCGGAGCCACCTGGGGAGTCGCCTGGCTGCTCAACCGGTCCACCTTCGGCTTCGAACTCCGGGCGGTCGGGGCCAACCCGGACGCGGCCCGGACCGCCGGCATCAGCGTCGGACGGACGTACGTCCTGGTGATGGTGATCGCGGGCGCGCTCTCCGGACTCGGCGGCGCGAACATGGTGCTCGGCACCACGGCCACCGCCCTCACCCCGCTGGTGATCGCCCAGATCGGCTTCGACGGCATCCTGGTGGCGCTGCTCGGCCGGGTGAAACCGTGGGGAGTCGCGCTGGCCGCCCTGCTCTTCGGTGCCCTACAGGCCGGTGGAAACCGGATGCAGTCGTACGCCAGCATCTCGTTGGAACTGGTCACGGTGTTGCAGGCGCTGATCGTCATCTTCATCGCCGCACCGGCACTGGTGAAGGCGATCTTCGGGCTCCGGGCGGCCCGGGCGGCCCGGCTCCAGACGAGCATGGCGAAGGGCTGGTGACGGTGAGCGCGAGGAGTGAGCTTGCGAGCCCCGCAGTCGTGAACGGATGGTGGCGCAGGTGAGCGCGAGGAGTGAGCTTGCGAGCCCCGCAGTCGCGAACGGAGAGCTGGCCTGATGTCCACCATGGCTGTCGAGGACGTCGCCGTCGCCGTACGGCAGGGTTTCTGGACCCGGGACCGCAAGGTCGGGGCCGGCGCGTTGCTGCTCGGGCTGGTCGCGGCGGTGCTCTTCGGGGCGCTCGCCACCGGTACGGACGCGCGGTTCACGCTCAGCGAGGACGCGGGCGGCGCGGCACTCGCCATCAACGGCACCCTCGGCGCGGTGATCTTCGGGCTGGTCGCGGCGGCGGCCGGTGCGGGCCTGCTGGCCGGTACGTCGAAGCGGTGGTTCGTGCCGCTGCTCGGTGTCGCGGTGGTCGGGGTGGTGCTCTCCTTCCTCTGCTGGCAGGTGTCGGCGGCACCGGCCGGGCAGAACTTCATGCCGCTGGTCAACATCGTCCGGGGCACCTTCATCCTCGCCCTGCCGCTGATCTTCGGCGCCCTCGCCGGGGTGCTCTGCGAGCGGTCCGGCGTGGTGAACGTGGCGATCGAGGGCCAGTTGCTGATGGGTGCCTTCGCGGGTGCCCTGGTCGGCACGCTGGCCGGGAGCGCCTGGATCGGGCTGATCGCGGCGGCGCTGGGTGGGGCGCTGATCTCGCTGCTGCTCGCGATCTTCACGATCCGCTACCTGGTCGACCAGGTCGTGATGGGGATCGTGCTCAACCTGCTCGCGCTCGGCCTGACCGGGTTCCTCTACGAGCGGCTGATGCAGCCCAACGCGGCGAGGTACAACCAGCCGCCCCGGTTCGAGGCGTGGCCGATCCCGTTCCTCTCCGACATCCCGGTGCTCGGCCCGGCGCTGTTCCGGGGCAACATCTTCCTCTACCTGGCGCTGTTCCTGGTGCTGGTGATCCACGTCGGGCTGTTCCGTACCCGGTGGGGACTGCGGACCCGCTCGGTCGGGGAGCACCCGACCGCCGCCGACACCCTCGGGGTCAAGGTCCTCGCGCTGCGGTACCGGAACGTGCTGCTCGCCGGGATGGTGGCCGGGGTGGGCGGCGCGTCCTACACCCTGGCGCTCTACACCTTCAGCAAGAACATGATCGGTGGCAAGGGCTTCATCGCGCTCGCCGCGCTGATCTTCGGGCGGTGGAGTCCTACCGGCGCGTTGCTGGCGGCGCTCTTCTTCGGGTTCGCCGACCAGCTCGGCACCTACCTCAGCGCGATCAACAGCAGCATCCCGAGCGAGTTCCTGGCGATGCTGCCGTACCTCGCCACGCTGCTGGCCGTGGCCGGCCTGGTCGGCAAGGTACGCGCGCCGGCAGCCGACGGTAAGCCCTACATCAAGGGCTGACCAGCGGCGGGGCAGGATGGGGGGCGTGACGATGGATATTGACTGGGCGGCTCTGCGGGCCGCCGCGATCGACGCGATGCGGCGCGCGTACGCGCCGTACTCGAACTTTCCGGTCGGGGCGGCGGCACTGGTCGACGACGGCCGGATGGTGGTCGGCTGCAACGTGGAGAACGCGTCGTACGGCGTGACGCTCTGCGCGGAGTGCGGACTGGTCTCCGCGCTGCACGCCTCCGGTGGCGGGAAGCTAATCGCGATGTCGTGCGTAGGCGCGACGGGTGAGCCGTTGATGCCGTGCGGGCGGTGCCGGCAGCTGCTCTGGGAGCACGGCGGACCGGAGTGCCTGATCGAGGCGGAACCCGTCCCGCTGCGGATGGCCGAGCTGCTGCCGCACGCGTTCGGACCGGCCGACCTGGAAGCGATCGCCGGTACGACGAAGCTGCCGGCGGTACCCGAGGAACTGGCCGTCTGGCGGGGGCGGGGGACGGTGTTCCTGCACCCTGACGTCGCCGGTGGCCAGCAGGTGTGGACCGGGTACTGGGAGAGGTCCGCGGGGGACTCCGACGGCGCGCCGACCGGCGTACTGGAGGAGGCGCCGAGCTGGGCCGATCCGGCTGATGCGGTGACCTGGGGACAGGCTCGTACGCCCCGGGTGGTGGTGGTTGACGCGGCCGGGTCGATCTTCTGGGCTGGTGAGGGTGAGCCGCCGTTGGAGATTCCGCTTCGGTGGGGTGACTGAGGGTTCGCGACCTGGCGTGCGTCGGGGTTTGGGCTGGCGTGCGTGGTGGTTTGGGCTGGCGTGCCCGTGCGCGCCGTGCGGGGTTGCCGGGGCCTGCCGTGCCCGGCTCCGGGCGGTCAGGCTTGATCCCTGCGCCGGGCACGGCAGGCCCCGGCCCGGTGGTGCCGGCCGTGGGTCGGTGCGGTGTTCTGGTGGTACGACCTTCAGGAAGAGGAAGTCTGTGAGTGGGTTCGCCGCGATCGACGTGATCCGGACCAAGCGGGACGGCGGGGTGCTCTCCGACGAGCAGATCGACTGGGTGGTCGACGGGTACACCCGGGGCCGGGTCGCCGACGAGCAGATGTCGGCGCTGGCGATGGCGATCCTGCTGCGCGGGATGAACCCGGGGGAGATCGCCCGGTGGACGGCCGCGATGATCGCCAGCGGGGACCGGCTGGACCTTGCCGGGGTACGTCGGCCGACCGTCGACAAGCACTCCACGGGTGGCGTCGGTGACAAGATCACGCTTCCGTTGACTCCGTTGGTGGCGGCGTGTGGTGCCGCCGTACCGCAGCTCTCCGGGCGGGGGTTGGGGCACACCGGCGGCACGCTGGACAAGCTGGAGTCGATTCCGGGCTGGCGGGCCGCGCTCTCGGGCGACGAGTTCATCGCGCAGTTGGGGGAGGTCGGTGCGGTGATCTGTGCGGCGGGGGAGCGGCTGGCCCCGGCCGACCGCAAGCTGTACGCGCTGCGGGACGTCACCGGCACGGTGGAGGCGATTCCGCTGATCGCCAGCTCGATCATGAGCAAGAAGATCGCCGAGGGGACCGGGGCGCTGGTGCTCGACGTGAAGGTCGGCTCGGGCGCGTTCATGAAGTCGGAGGCGGATGCCCGGGAGCTGGCTCGGACCATGGTGGAGCTGGGCGGTGCGCACGGGGTACGGACGGTGGCCCTGCTCACGGACATGTCCACGCCGCTCGGCCTGACCGTGGGCAACGCGGTCGAGGTCGCCGAGTCGGTCGAGGTGCTGGCCGGCGGCGGTCCCGCCGACGTGGTGGAGCTGACCCTCGCGTTGGCCCGGGAGATGCTCACCGCGGCCGGGCTGCCGGACGCCGATCCCGAACGGGCGCTCCGGGACGGCCGGGCCATGGACGTCTGGCGGGCCATGGTCAGTGCCCAGGGCGGTGACCCGGACGCCCCGATGCCGGTCGCCCCGGAGGTGGAGGTCGTCCGGGCCGAACGGGACGGCTTCGTCTCGGCCATCGACGCGTACGCCATCGGTGTGGCGGCGTGGCGGCTCGGCGCGGGCCGGGCCCGCAAGGAGGACCCGGTCAGCGCCCCGGCCGGGGTGGTACTGCACCGGAAGCCGGGGGATCAGGTCCGGGCCGGCGACCCGCTCTACGAGCTCCGTGCCGAGGACCCGGCGCGGATTCCGGCGGCCCGGTCGGGTGCCGCCGACGCGGTGTCGATCTCGGCGGACCGCCCCGCCGTGCCGGCGCTGGTGATCGACCGGATCGGATAGCCGGGGCCGCCGGTGCTGGGGTTGGCCGGCAACCACGCCGGGCGCCATGGTGTACGCGTCCGTAACCGGCTATCCTCCGTCGCCGGGGGGAGAAACCACGGGTGCGCAGTGGAGTCGGCTTTGGCCGGGTCGGCATCCGGGGGCGTGGGCGCCTGGTGCGTCCGAGGCGACTGCGACGCGACGGGAAACAAGGCTGTGACCGTACCCGCTCCCGATCCCCAGGCGGTTCGTTCCCTCAACCTGGACGAACTGGGCCGGTTGGGGCTGCCGGTGCCGCCGGACCAGTTTCCGCTGGTCTGGGAGCCGGGCGACACCGTCGAGTTGCGCCCGACCGCCGAGATCGAGGCCCGTGCCGCCGTACTGCACCTGGTGCTGGCGCGGTGTTTCGGTATGCCGCCCGAGGTGGGGATGAGCTGGCTGCTCGGCTCACACCTGGTGGAGATGGTCACCCCGCCGGAGTGGCAGTTCGTGATGGGCAGCCGGGGCGACCACCGGTCCTTCGTACTGCACCACGACGCGGTGTTCGCGCTGGCTTGGGTGCTCGGGTTGAGCCGGCACCTCGATCCGACGTCACCGAGCGACGACCGGCTGATGGAGCAGTTGCCGCACCTGCCGGCCGGGGAGACCTTTGCCGCCTGGCGCTCCCGTACCCTCGCCGCGCCCCGGGACGCGGCGGAGGTCGCCGCCGTTCTCGACTTCTACTACTGCCTGGACTGGGGCTACCTGGAGGCCGAACGCGAGGGACTGCGGCTGCCGGGGCTGATCGACAGCAACGCGATCGGTCAGCGGCGCTGGGCCCTGGAGTGGGCGGTGGTCTTCCGGGGGCCGTTCCACGACGCGCCCGCCGGGTGGGAGGAGATCGATCTGTCCACCTGAGACGGGGTGGGCGGTTCTAGCGGGGGTGGTGGGCGGTTACCCGGACCGCGGCGGTCACCGGGACCGGCTCGGGAAGGGCGTCGATCCGTTCGTCCAGTTGGGCCGAAGCGGTGTGCCAGGCACTGGGGCCCATCCCGACCAGGGTGCGGACCTCGTCGCGGGTGAGCCGGAGCGTCCGGCGGTGGACTTCGGCCTGCCCCGTGCTGAAGTGCTCGGCCAGGCTGCGGGCGACCCGGGCCTCCTTCTCCGGGTCCACCCGGAGCAGATCCAGCCGTTCGACCAGTTCGCCGAGGTGTTCGGCGTCCGGCGTGACCACCAGCAGCGCGCCGTCCGGCCGCAGTACCCGGTGGAACTCCGCACCGTTGCGCGGGGCGAAGACGTTGAGCAGCAGGCCGGCGGCGCCGTCGACCAGCGGCAGCCCCTGCCAGGTGTCGCAGAGCGCGGCGCCGGCCCGGGGGTGGGCCCGGGCCGCCCGGCGCAGCGCCGGCTTGGACACGTCCAGCGCCAGGCCGGTGGCGCCGGGCAGGGCGTCGAGCACCGCACCGAGATGCCGGCCGGTGCCGGCTCCGGCGTCCACGACCAGTTCCGGGTACGTCGCCGACGCGTCGCCGGCCGACGCGGTTGCGAGCCGGGCGAGCGCGGTCGAGATGAGGTCGTAGTGGCCGGCGCCGAGGAACTCGTCCCGGGCGGCCACCATCGCCGGGGTGTCGCCGGAATGCGGGACGCGACCCGTCGTCAGGTTGACGTAGCCCTGCCGGGCCAGGTCGAAGTTGTGGCCGACGGGGCACCGCAGTGCGGAGGTCGCCGGGGTCCCGTTCGTGCTCGGCTGCCCGGTCGGTACCTGCGCCAGTGGGCGGGTACAGACCGGGCAGCGGAGACGACGCAGGATGTCGGCGAGCACCTGGCCACGATAGTGGCCGGCAGGAGTGGCGCGGCCGTGTCTCCCGGGTGGTGGGGCTCAGCCGCGTTCCAGCGGTGCACGGGGGAGCCACCGGTCGAGCCAGCGGGGCAGCCACCACGCCCGGGGGCCGAGCACCCGCATCGCCGCCGGCAGGATGAGGCAGCGGATGACGAGCGCGTCGAGCAGGATCGCCACCGCGAGTCCCAGGCCGAACTGCTGGAGCATCCGGTCCGGGCTGAGCAGGAAGGCGCCGAAGACCACGATCATGATGGCCGCCGCGGCGGTCACCACCCGGCCGGTGCTGGCCAGCCCCTCCCGGACGGCCGTCTCGGCGTCCCGGTCGCGTTCCCACTCCTCGTGCATCCGGGCGAGCAGGAACACCTCGTAGTCCATCGAGAGCCCGAACACGATGGCGAAGATCATCACCGGTACGTACGCCTCGATCGGGCCGGGTTGGACGCCCAGGGTGCCGTGCTGGAAGACCGCGGTGATCACGCCCATCGACGCCGCGACGCTGAGCAGGTTCAGTACCGCGGCCTTGACCGGGATGAGCAGCGAACGGAACACCACCATCAGGAGCAGTGCGGAGAGCCCGACCACGATCGCGATGAACAGCGGCAGCCGACCGGCGACGGCGTCGGCGAAGTCCTCGGCCGCCGCCGTGGAGCCACCGACCAGGAAGGTCGCGTCGGTGTCCCGGGCCACCGGCGGCAGTACCTCCTGCCGGAGCCGGGTGACCAGTTCGGCGGTCTCGGCGGCCTGCGGTTTGCTGTCCGGGAACACGATCATCGTGGACAGGTCCGCCGACACCGGGACGGGTGGTACGGCGCTGGCCACCCCCGGGGTACCGGCCAGGATGCGGTGCGCGGCCTCGGCCGCCGGCTGGCCGCCCTCCACGACCACCACCAGCGGACCGTTGAACCCCGGGCCGAACCCCTCGGCGAGCAGGTCGTACGCCCGGCGGCCGGTGTTCGACCCGGCGTCGTTGCCGGCGTCGGCGAAGCCCAGCCGCAGGTCCAGCGCGGGAGCGGCCAGGGCGAGCAGTGCGGCGACCGGAATCAGCAGGGCCGGCCAGCGGTGCCGCTGCACCAGCGTGGCCCAGCGACGCCAGGCGGTCCCCTCGGCGGTCCGGCCCGGCCGCTCGGCCCGGCGTCGTACGGCCCGTTCGACGCGGTGACCGAGCATTCCGAGCAGGGCGGGCAGCAGGGTCAGCGAGGCGAGCATGGTGGCCAGCACGGTGAGCGCGATCGCGACGGCGACGCCCTGTAGCGAGCCGAGGCCCAGGGTGACCAGCCCGAGCAGCGCGATGATCACAGTGCAGCCGGCGAAGAGGACGGTCCGGCCGGCGGTGTCCATCGCCCGGCGGGTCGCCGCCTCGGGCTCGGCGCCGGCGATCAGCTCGGCCCGGAACCGGGAGAAGACCAGCAGCGCGTAGTCGATGCCGACACCCAACCCGACCAGGATCATCAACGGCAGGGTGAAGTCGGCGACCGTTGCCACGTGCGAGGCGATGGTGATCATTCCGATCGCGGCGCCGACCGCGAAGAGCGCGATCACCAGCGGCAGGCTCGCGGCGAGCAGCGACCGGAACAGCAGCACCAGGATGATCAGAGCGGCGAGCATCCCGAGGCCCTCCGCGGGCCCGCCCCCGGCCTCCTGGACCTCGCGGACCGGGTCACCGCCCACCTCGACCCGCAGGTCGCCCTCCTGACCCGCGAGGGCGGTGTCGACGAGTTTCCGGACGGACTCGGCCGGTACCTCTTCGGTGATCCCGTCCAGGGTGACCGTGGCGTAGCCGATGCGCCCGTCGGCCGAGACCGCACCGTCGTCGTACGGGCTCCGGACGTCGGCCACGTGCGGCAGCCCACGTACCCGGTCCAGTAGTCCGTCCACCCGGGCCCGGGTCGGCGCTGCGGCCAGTCCGGCGGGATCGGCGAGTACGACCTGCACGGTCTCGCCGGCCCGGGCCGGAGCCCGTTCCCGGAGCGTGTCCAGGGCCCGTTGCGACTCCGTACCCGGCAGCGAGAAGTCGTTGCGGTACGCGTCCCCGACGCCCTGCGCCGCGACCGTGACGGCGCCGAGCACCACGACCCAGAGCAGCAGTGCCCAACGCCGGTGCCGGTACGACCAACTGGCGAGCCGTTCGAACCCGCTCGGCCGCGTCGTGGTGCGGGGTGGGTGCAACTCCACCATGGCTGTTCGCCCTCCAAGGCCGTTCCCGGGTCGTGACCAGCCCGTCCGGCGGCCCACAACCGTGTCCGGGCCGAGGCTAGGAAGACCGGACGCTCCGCCGGAACACCCGACGGGGCGATCCGGGCGTACCCCCGGCGGGGTAGTCGGGCTGCTCCCGTGGGGTGATCCGGCCGGGTCGCCGTACCGGATAACGTCCGTGGTGTGCGGCGGCGGGATGTGGCGATCGACGTGGGCGTGGCCGGTCTGGTGTTCGGGCTCACCCTCGCGATCCTGCACGACGGCGGGCTGGGCGCCGCGACCCCGGAGGACCGCAGGCTGGACCTGTTCGGGGTGCTCCTGGCCGCCGTGGCCACCCTGCCGATCGCGGTACGCCGCCGGTGGCCGCTGACCGTCTACCTGGTCAGCGCGGCGGCCAGCCTGACGCTGCTGGCCTTCGGCTACACGCTCGACCTGGCGATCGGTACGGCGGTCGCCGCGTACTCGGTCGCGGTGGCGCACGGCGGGGACCGCCGCCCGGTCCGGCGCTGGGTCGCGCTCCTTGCGGTGGCGGCGTTCGTGCCCTCGATGACGCTGCTGTACGCGGTCGTCGGGGTCCGGCTGGCCGGGATCGGCACCGAGATGGTCACCACCGGCGCCATCTTCGTGTCGCTGTGGCTGGTCGGGGACCGGATCCGGCTGCGTCAGGAACGGATCGGCGCCCTGGAGGAGCAGGCCCGGCGGGCCGAGCGCGAGATGCTGCGGGAGCGCACCCTGGCCGCCGTGCAGGAACGGGCCCGGATCGCCCGGGACCTGCACGACTCGGCCGGCCACGCGGTCAACGTGATCCTGGTGCAGGCCGGTGCCGCCCGGCTGCTGCACCAACGGGACCCGGAGCGTTCCCGGCAGGCGATCGGCACCGTCGAGGAGGTGGCCCGGGGCCTGATCGGCGAAATCGACCGGCTGGTCCGGGCGCTGCGCGACGACGGGACCGCCGAGCTGGGCGTACCCGCCGATCCGGCGGCGCTCGACGAACTGCTCGCCCGGCACGAGGAGAGCGGGCTGCGGATCGTTGCCACCGAACGGGGCGTACGCCGGACGCTGCCGCCGAGTGTCGCCTGGTCGGCGTACCGGATCCTGCAGGAGGCGCTGACCAACGCGGCCCGGCACGGTCGGGGAAGTGCCGACGTCGGGCTGCTCTTCGGCCCGGAGGAAATGGAGATCACCGTGTCGAACCCGGTCGCCCGGGACGGCGGGAGCGGTACGACGACCGCCGCCGCCGGTGGGCACGGCATCGTGGGTATGCGCGAGCGGGCCACCCTGCTCGGCGGCAGCCTGGACGCCGTAGCCGGCCGGGACACGTTCCGGCTGCACGCCCGGCTTCCGTACCATTCGCTGATGCGGGTGGGCGATCCGGTGGAACGGCGGGCCGAGGCTCCGGTGACCGGCCGGCCCCCGCCGGCCGGGTCGGAGCCGGTGTCGTGACGGCGCCGCTGCGGGTGCTGATCGTCGACGACGACGACCTGATGCGGGCCGGCCTGCGGGCCGTGCTCTCCAGCGACGACACGATCCAGGTGGTGGACGAGGCCGCGGACGGCGCCCAGGCCGTGGCGCGGGTCCGGGAGGCCAGGCCGGACGTGGTGCTGATGGACGTCCGGATGCCGCGCGTGGACGGGATCGCCGCGACCAGGGAGATCACCGCCAGCACCTCGCAGGCCCGGATCCTGATCCTCACCACCTTCGAGGACGAGGACTACATCTTCGGCGCACTCCACGCCGGCGCCTCCGGCTTCCTGCTCAAACGCACCCGGCCCGAGCAGCTGATCGCCGCCATCCACGCGGTGGCCGAGGGCGACTCGCTGCTCTCGCCCTCGGTCACCCGTACGGTGATCGAGCGGATGGCGCGTTCTCCGCAGCCCGATCCGGCCGATGGGCGCCGGCTGCGCTCGCTGACCCCGCGCGAGCGGGAGGTGCTGGACCTCGTCGCCCGTGGGCTGGCCAACGCCGAGATCGCGACGACGCTGGTGGTCGAGGAGTCGACCGTGAAGACCCACCTGAAGCGGATCATGGCGAAGCTCGAACTGCGGGACCGGGTACAGGCCGTGATCCTGGCGTACGAGACGGGCCTGGTCCGGCCGGGCGAGCCACCCGTTCCGGGGGTGCCGCGGCCCTGACGTGGCGCCGGCCTCGTTCCGCCCGGGTCAGCGGGATGGGCGGTGACCGGGCCACTAATGTCAGTTCATGGCGGCAATCGACTACGAAGACATCGTCAGGGTTCCGAAGGCGCTACTGCACGACCACCTCGACGGCGGGCTGCGCCCGGCGACGATCGTCGAGCTGGCCGACGCGGTGGGGCATCCCCTGCCGACCACCGATCCGGCCGAACTCGGTCGCTGGTTCGTGGCGGCGGCCGACTCCGGATCGCTGGAACGCTACCTGGAGACGTTCGCGCACACCGTCGCCGTGATGCAGACGGTCGAGGGACTGCGCCGGGTCGCCGCCGAGTGCGCACTCGACCTGGCCGAGGACGGCGTGGTGTACGCCGAGATCCGGTTCGCGCCGGAGCAGCACCTGGAGCGGGGTCTGCGCCTCGACGAGGTGGTCGAGGCGGTGCTGGCCGGCTTCGCCGAGGGGGCGGCCCAGGCGGCTTCGGCCGGACGACCGATCCGGATCGGTACGCTGCTCACCGCGATGCGGCACGCCGCCCGTTCGCAGGAGATCGCCGAACTCGCGGTACGGCACCGGGACACCGGCGTGGTGGGGTTCGACATCGCGGGTGCGGAGGCGGGCTTCCCGCCCACCCGGCACCTGGACGCGTTCGAGTACCTGCAACGGGAGAACTTCCACTTCACCATCCACGCCGGCGAGGCGTTCGGCCTGCCCTCGATCTGGCAGGCGATCCAGTGGTGCGGTGCGGACCGGCTCGGACACGGCGTACGGATCGTCGACGACATCACCCCGGGGGCCCGGCCGGTGCTCGGCCGGCTCGCCGCGTACGTCCGGGACAAGCGCATCCCGCTCGAACTCTGCCCGTCGTCCAACGTGCAGACCGGCGCGGCCCCGTCGATCGGGGAGCATCCGATCGGGCTGCTGCGCGATCTGCGGTTCCGGGTCACCGTCAACACCGACAACCGGCTGATGAGCGGTACCTCGATGTCCCGGGAGATGGCGCTGCTGGTCGAGGCGTTCGGCTACGGCTACGCCGAGTTGCAGTGGTTCACCATCAACGCGATGAAGAGCGCCTTCATCCCGTTCGACGAGCGGCTGGCCATCATCAACGAAGTGATCAAGCCGGCGTACGGGAAGCTTCTGTCCTGATGCTCCGGTCTCCGTCCTGACTTCCCGGACTCCCACGGGAATCTCTTCGGTCGGGAAAACTGTCGGGCCGGCCAGTCCGGCTGTCCGGCCGGCCATTCGGCGGTCCGCACGGATCGCGTAATCCGGCACTTCGACCTTGCCGTACCGGACCGGTCGGGCAATGGTCTTCTCCGCCGTGGGAGTGCCAGGCTCGCGGTTGTCACCGGAGCCGATCGCGCCCGCCCGGCGCGGGGGCGTAGGGTTTCACCGTTCCGGTAACGTTCGATGCGTTGCGGCGCGGGATCCCCGGTTCGGGGCCGAGCACCGACCTTCCGAATTCGGACGGTGGGTACGCAGGAAGAGTGCGGACAGGATGCGTGACTACTCTGGGTAACTCCAGAAAGACAGACCGCTGTCAAATCGCGGGAAACTCCCCGCTGCGCTTACGGTCGGCGACAACCTGGGCTTTCTTCTTGAGTTGCGGCGTGATGGAATCTCGGAGGTCCGACCCACCCGGGTCGGTCGATCAGCGGTGCCCTGAGCCATCGGTGGGGTACTGGATGGGAAGGCGGTGACGTGAGCAAGCGGCCGAAGACAGCGAGCCCGTTCCTGTCGCGTCTCCGTTGGCCGGCCGGTCGGCTTCGCGACATGCCGATCTGGTCGAAGCTCGGTCTTATCATGATCGCGCCGACCATCGCGGTCGTCGTGGTCGGTACGACCGGCATCGTCGACCACATGGGAACACTGGACGACGCCAACCAGGCCCACACTCTGGCGACCCTCTCCGAGGCGTCCGGGCAACTGGTGCACGACCTCCAGGACGAGCGGGCCAACGCGGTGCTGCTGCTCGGCACGACCAACGCCGCGCGACGCAAGGAATACCTGGAGCTCTACAACAAGGTGCACGGGCGGGTGGACGGCGCCAAGGGCCCGTACTCCGAGCGCCGCGCCCAGCTCGACGAGCTCCCAGCCAACTTCGACGCCCTGCTCGGCCGGATCGACCAGAGCCTCGCCGACCTACCCGGACTCCGCAGCCAGGTCATCAACCTCAAGCTTCAGCTCACGACCGCCGTACAGCAGTACGAGGGTCTGATCAACGAGCTGCTGGACATCCGTGACCTCGCCTCGCAGCTGGCCGGCGACACCTCGCTGAGCGACCGGATGCGGGCCGGTGCGTTGACCGCGCGCGGCAAGGAGTTCCTGTCGATGCGCCGCGTCGTGGTGCACCGCGCCCTGATCGACAATCGGCTGACCCCGGCGCTGCGGACCGACTACATCGCGACCGAGACCGGGCAGCAGCAGGCGTTGCAGAGCTTCCAGGCGGTAGCCAGCCGGGCCGAGTTCGAGTTCTACAACCAGACCGTCGCCGGTGCGGACCAGCGCGAGGTCGACGGCTACAGCGGTTACATCCGCAGCAAGACCGACGAGAGCATGGCGGACGCGGACTTCAACGCGGACGACTGGGACGCCGCGATGGTCGGCAACGCCGGTCTCATCCGCGCGGTCGAGGTCAAGCTCGACGCCGACGTGCTCGCCCAGGCCAGCGAGCTGCGCGGCGACGTGCAGCGGCAGGTGTTCCTGGAAACCGGCCTGCTGCTGAGCATGCTGCTGGTGGCCATCCTCTTCGCGTACCTGGTCGCCCGCTCGATGGCCCGTTCGCTGCGGGAGCTGCGACACGGTGCGCTCTCGATCGCCCAGCACGGCCTGCCGCACGCCGTGTCCCGGCTGCGTGACCCGCAGTTCACCGCGCAGATGTCGCCCGTGCAGGTCGCCAACCAGATCGCCGAGCCGTTGCCGGTCCGCAGTAGGGACGAGTTCGGCCAGGTCACCGAGGCGTTCAACGCGGTCCACCTCGAAGCGGTCCGGACCGCTGCGGAGCAAGCCGCGCTGCGGGCGTCGGTCGCGACGATGTTCGTCAACCTCGCCCGTCGTTCGCAGATCCTGGTCGACCGGCTGATCGGTCACCTGGACCGGCTGGAACGTGGCGAAGAGGACCCGGACCGGCTCGCCGAGCTGTTCCAGCTCGACCACCTCGCGACCCGGATGCGGCGTAACGACGAGAACCTGCTGGTGCTCGCCGGCGCCGACTCGACCCGGGTGCAGCGCGAGCCGGCGGCACTGATCGACGTGCTGCGGGCCGCGCAGTCCGAGGTCGAGCACTACACCCGGATCGACTTCGGGATGGTCGACCGGGACATCGAGGTCCAGGCGCAGGCCGTCAACGACCTGGTGCACCTGGTGGCGGAACTCTTCGACAACGCGACCGCCTTCTCGCCGCCGGACTCCCAGGTGATGGTGGAGGCCCGCCGGGTCGGCGACCGCGCGACGCTGTACGTCGAGGACCGTGGCATCGGCATCACCGCCGAGCAGTTGCACGACCTCAACGAGCGGCTCGCCACGCCGCCCGCGGTCGACGTGACCGTGTCCCGGATGATGGGTCTGGTCGTGGTCGCCCGACTGGCGTCCCGGCACGGGGTCCAGGTCGAACTGCGGCCCGGAACCGACCGGGGCACCGTCGCCGACGTCACGCTGCCCACCTCGGTACTGATCCCACGGGCGCTCTCCGGCCGGGCGCAACATCCCGGAGGCCTGCCGCCCACGGCGCAGTCGCCGTCGCCGGCCGCCCCGGCCCAGCGCCCCGCGTTCGGCGCCCCGCTCGCGCTGGAGAGCGGTCCGGCCGCGCCGGCACCGCGCGCCGCCGACCACGACACCGCGCCGGCAGGCCGGCCGTTCAGTCCGGCCACCAACGGCGGCGGGCACTCCAGCCCGCCGGCCGGCGAGGTACGGGGAATGCCGGCCTGGTCCGACCTGACCGGGGCACGGGCCGGGCTCAACGGCGGTGACCCGTTCACTCCACGGCTGCCCAACGGGCACGACATCGAGCCACTGCCGCAGCGGCGGGCCTCGGAGCAGGACGCCGAGGCGCTGGGGCCGACCGACACGATGTCCGGCTTCACCATCCCCCGGCAGCGGCCGACCACGCCGGACCCCCAGCCCGGCGGGTACAACGCGCCACCTCCGGTGTCCGCCCCACCGGTCTCGGCGCCGCCGTTCGGTGGCACGCCGTCGGCCAGTCCGTTCGGCGGCCCGCCGGCGGCCGCCCCGCCGCCGGCTCAACTGCCACCACCGGCCCCCCTCGCCCAGCCCGCCGCGTCCGCCGCCGGTGCACCGCCGGCGTGGCCGCCGGTGAACACGCCCGACCGGGAGGCCGCGGCACCGCCGGTCCCCGAGCGGCTGGCCGCCGCGCTGGACATGACCGCCGAACTGCCCCGGATGGCCCGGCCGGCCGCCGAGGCAACGGCGAACGTGGAGGCCCGGCCGAAGTTCGCCGACGAGACGATGGAACTGCCGATCTTCCGCGAGCTGGAGTCGGCCTGGTTCCGCACCCGGCGTACGCCGGAGGAAGCCGGTGTACGTCCGCTGGGAGCCACCACGGCAACCCAGGCCGCCAGCCGGGCCGGCGCGGTGGACACCGCTGTCCCCGAGACGGTCCAGACCGCATCCTCACCGACGAGTAACGCGGCAATGGTGAACAACCCGGTGCCCGTCACCCAGAGTCCGCCCACCGGCCCGGCCGGCATGGGTGGGTCTCCGGCCGGTGGCAACGGCGCCGGGCGGCCGGGCGAGAGGTCGGGTGGCTGGCGTACGGCCGCCGACGACGGCTGGCGGGCGGCCATGGCGGCCACCACGGCAGCCACGGCACCGGCTCCCGCCGAGACAACTCAGACCGGCCTCCCCAAGCGGGTGCCGATGGCCCAGTTGGTGCCCGGAGCCGTGGAGAAGCCAGTCATCTCGGCACAGCGTCGTACACCGGAGGCGGTGCGTGGACTCCTGTCCGCGTACCACCGTGGGGTGCAGCGTGGCCGCACGAACCCCACAGACGACCAGTCGACCAACCCGGAGGCGACTCCGGCAGGGCAGCAATCCCCGCAGGCCGATGTGGGCCCCGCGGCCGCTAGCGGCCAGAAGGAGCATGAAGGATGACATCTACGCAGGATCTCGGTTGGCTGCTGGCCAACTTCGCCGATCGTGTGCCCGGCGTCGCCCACGCGATCGCTGTTTCCGCGGACGGTCTGCTCCTGGCGTCGTCACGCGACCTTCCGCGCGACCGGGCGGATCAGCTCGCCGCGATCGCGTCCGGCCTGGTCAGCCTCACCCAGGGAGCGGCGCGCTGCTTCGAGGGTGGTGCCGTGCTGCAGACAGTGGTCGAGATGGACAATGGTTTCCTGTTCCTGATGTCCATCTCGGACGGATCGTCGTTCGCGGTCCTCGCCGCCCGCAGCTGTGACGTCGGACAGGTGGGGTACGAAATGGCACTCCTCGTCGATCGGGTAGGTGACGCGTTGACGCCGCCGACCCGGGCCGCCGCGGGAATGCTCAGCTAGTGGTACCCGGCTGACGCCAGACGACAGCCGGTGCGACGACAATGGAACAATGACGAACTCCAGGGTTTGAGTCTCGGGTACGACGAGAAGGGGGTGAACGGCGATGATGGCCGAACGCGACGAGCCGACCGGCGCGCTGGTGCGGCCATACGCCGTCACCCGTGGTCGTACCAGGCCGAGGCTCGACATTGCCCTGGAAGCGCTCGTCGAAACGACGGTGCGCGGTCGGTCCGCCGGGAACGGCAATGGCGGCCAGGGCCGGGAGCATCAATACATCGCCGCGCTGTGTGATGGTCGGCTGCAGTCGCTCGCGGAGATCGCGGCGCGGATGCAGTTGCCGCTTGGAGTGGCTCGGGTCCTTATCGCCGACATGGCTGCCGATGGCATGGTGGCGGTGCACGAACCGACAATTCTGGACGACTCAAACGACGCGGTGGGCACTGAACTGCTGGAGAGGGTGCTGAGTGGACTTCGCAGGCTCTGACATGTCGCACCGCCCAACGGCCGGGCGCGTGACATCGGCGAAGATCGTCATCGCCGGTGGCTTTGGCGTCGGCAAGACGACGCTGGTCGGCTCGGTCTCGGAGATCACGCCGCTGACCACCGAGGCGATCATGACGTCGGCTGGTGTAGGTGTCGATGACACCCGCCAGGTGCCGGGCAAGACGACCACGACGGTCGCCATGGACTTCGGTCGGATCTCGATCGACCGGGACCTGATCCTGTACCTGTTCGGCACGCCGGGCCAGACGCGTTTCTGGTTCATGTGGGACGAACTGGTGCGAGGGGCGATCGGGGCGGTGGTCCTTGTGGACACCCGCCGGTTGGCCGACTGCTTCGCGGCCATCGACTTCTTCGAGCATCGGCGGCTGCCGTACCTCGTGGCGATCAACTGCTTCGACGGTATGCAGTATCACGACCCGCAGGATGTGCGGGACGCGCTGGCCATCTCCAGTGACGTTCCGGTCGTCGCGTGCGACGCCCGGAACCGGGAGTCGACCAAGCACGTGCTGATCTCGCTGGTCGAGTACGTGCTGACGATGCGGCGTACCCGCGCCGTCGCCCCCGCCTGACCGACGCGTACGTCGGTCGGCGGGAGCACGCCGCTCGTCGGTGTCGTTCCTGCCGGACGACGCCGTCGAGCTCGCGCTGCGCTGCCGGCTGCCCTGGTCCTGACTGGGCGGTCGGCGCTCTGCCGCGGCGTCGGCGACCCGGCCTTGGCGTCCGGACAGGACGGTTGCTGCCGGCCCGGCAGGTCAGCACGCCCGAGCAGGCCTGTCGGCGCGCTCAGGTACCACGTGCAGACCGACGCCGGCCCCGTCGTCGTACCTGTTGTCCGGCCGGCGCATCGCGCTGTCCCACGTCGTCGCCCGGCGGGCCCGGTGCCGGCTCGTGGTGGCTTGTGGTGCACCGGCAATCGGCCGGGCGGGCACCCCGGGTGGGCAGAGCCGGCTCGCGCAGCGCCCCGGCCGACCCGAACGGTCCCGGTCAGCGGTGCACGGGCATCCGGTCCGGGGGCGGCGTGCAGGAGCAGGTGGTCAGGAGACCCGGCTCCAGGCACCCGAGGAGACCGTGAAGACACCGAGCGAGTCCGCGTCCATCCCGCCGTGCCGGATCGGCGCGAACGAGTACGCCCCGGCGATCCCCTCGGTGATCTGGTTGCCCAGGTAGGCCCGCAGCCGGCCCCGGTCGACACTCTTGGCGAGCCGGGCGGCGTTGACGACGAGCTGTAGCGCGTCCGAGGCGTACGGGGCGAATCCGCTGAACGAGCCGTGCTGGTGGACGTAGCGGTAGACGAAGTCCCGACGGGCCAGCCCGGCGGTCGTGGTGTTGGTCAGCGACGAGCCGCCGAGCGAGATCGGGTGCACGGCGTACGCCCCCTCGACCGCCGGCGCGTTCTCCGGGGAGAGGGTCTCCTCGGCGACGGCACCGGAGTCGAAGAGGATCGGTCCGGTGTAGTCGGCCTTCCGCAGTGCCCGGGCGGCGGCGCCGGCGTAGGGCGCGGTCGCCCAGACGATCACCGCCTCGGGGTTCTTCCCAGCGATCCGTTCCGCGGCCGGGCCGAAGTCGGCGTTCTCGGCGCGCGGCAGTCGTACGCTCCGGACCAGTTCGCTGTCCACGCCCCGCAGAGCCGCTGTGATGGCCCGTACGCCCGAATCTCCGTGTGCGCCACTCGCAGCCAGCAGGGCGACCCGTTCGTGCCGCTGCGTGCGAATGAGCTGGGCCAGCGCCCGGGCCACGTCGCGGGCGTCCGGTGTCAGCCTGAAGACGAAGGTCCGCTGGGCCAGCGGAAGGGTGATGTTGTCGGCGCCGGCGAAGGAGATGAACGGCAGTTGCTGCTGCTGTGCGACGGGGGCGATCGCCAGCGAGGTCTCGGCGAGACAGCCGCCGATCAGCGCGTGCACGTTCTCGCGGGTGGCGAGTTCGGCGGTGTGCTGGGCGGCGACGCGCGGGTCGCTGGCGTTGTCCCGGACGACGAGTCGGATGTTGCGGCGGAGGTTGCCGACCGGCACGCCCACCTCGTTGAGGGTGTCGGCGGTGATCTGGAGCGCGCGTTCCTGCTGCACTCCCAGGACCTTGCCGACCCCGCTGAGTTCGAGGCTCGCGCCGATCACCAGTTCCTTGGCGCCGGTGCCGGGCGGCCCGGTCTGCTCCTCGTCCCGGCCGCAGGCGGCGAGCAGGGTGGTTGCCGCCGCCGCCAGGAGACCACGTCGACTCAGCGTCCACGCCTCGACTGCCGGTCCGGCCATCCGACGCCACCCTTCATGCCCTGCTCACAGGGGTTGCCTACGGTTCCGCCGGTATGGTCGCGGCCGGTGTGGTCCGCCGTCAACTCTCGGGGCTGTGGTGAGAAACACGCAGGCCAGGACGTGCTTGGGACTGACTGGCCGGTCAGTTGATCAGTTCCGGCCGAACGGCCGGTTCGTCCCGCCCCGCAGCCGACCGTTCCGGCTACCCGGGACGGTCGGGGACCCCGACGACCCACCGAACCGGCGGTCGGCCGGTCCCGTTCGGCGTCCGGCGGTCCAACGCTCGGTGGGGAGTGGCCGGCCCGTCCGGAAACGCGTCGTCGCGCCCGCCGGGACGCCGGCCACCCCGCGTGGGGTACCGGACTTCCTCGGCGAGCGCGACAGTCGGGCGTACGCCCGTCAGGAGCGGTAGCCCGCTGAGCGGTACTCGTAGTCCATGTTCTCGGCCCGCTCGTCAGGATCCCGGCTGAAGTCCCAGCCGCCGGCCGCCTCGCGGCCCGGACGGCCGCCGACGGCGTAGCCGCCGATCTCCTGGCCACGTCGCCAGCCCCGGAAGTAGCCGGTGGTGTGTTCGGCGATCCGTGCCGCGTCCCGGACGATCCGCAGTGGCCGCTCGTCCCGCAGCGGAGAACCGGGCACCAGGTTCGCCTGGGGTACCCGCTTGGGCAGCCCAGCCCCGGTCGAGGCGCCCACCGACGGCCGAGCTGCCTGCTCGGCGGCCCGCCATCCGGTGTCGGCCGTCGACGACCACTCGACCTCGGGGGTCTCCTCCTCGTCGGAGTGGCCGGTGAACCAGGCCGACCGGGCCGCCGCGAAGATCAGCAGATCGCCGTCGCCCTCGTCGGAGACCGGAGGCGCGCTGGTCTCGACATTCCGGCGGGGTAGCGGAGCCGGCTCCGGCAGAGCCGCGTTCGCCTGTTCCACCAGCCGCAGCGGTGGATTGTCGGCGGGGAGTCCGTTGTGTAGCGCCCGGTCGGCGAGCGGCGGCGGCTCGACCAGCCGCAGCGTCGGCGGCTCCGGCGGCAGGTCGTCCGCCTGCCACGGCGGCGTCACCCGCCCGTCCGTCGGGGCCGGGCTGACCGTCGGGGCCGGGCTGACCGGTGCGTCCCGGTTGGTGGGCTGGCCACCGTGGTACGACGAGTACGCCGAGGGAACCTGCCCGGCGGCCCGGTCGTCCTGCTCGTCGGAGTTGACCAGCGGCCAGTTCGCCCGGGACCCCGGCGGTGGGGTCGGCTCGGGGCGGACGGCCGGTACCGGCACGGTGAGCCCGGCCGCGGAGAAGGTCCCCTGCCGGGTCGGGGAGTCCCCATTGGTCTTCGGCCGAGGTGTGATCGGCGTCGGCCGCTGCCGCTCGTTCCGGGCGTTGTTGATCGCCGCGGTGGTGAGGGTGGCCCGGAACGGTTCGCCCGCCTCGGCCGGCGGGATCGCGCCGCGTCCGGACGACATCGGCGTGATGCCGGGCGGCGGTGGTGGCGGCGCGGAGACCGGCCGGTTGGCCGGCGCTTCGTGGTGGTAGGCCGGCGGCGCGGAGGAGGGGGCCGACGATCGCGACTCCCGGGGCGGGCCGGAGACCGGCATGACCGGCATGGAGAGCGTCGCGGCGGGTGCCATCGGCGGCGCGGAGGCGGGAGTGACCGGCGGCGGGGCCATCGGCGGTGGTGCGATCGGTGCCGGTGCGACCGGGGGCGGACCCAACGGCGCGGGCGTGACGGGAGTGCCGCTGGCCGCTGCCGGCTGGTGCCGGTTCCGGCGGCCACCGCTGGGCAGCGGTTCCCGGGACGGGGACGATGCCGCAGGCAGCCCCGGGGAGGAGGGCGTCACCGTCGGCAGGTCGACGGGAGCGGCTCGCCGACCGGCGCGGCGAGGGGTCGGGTTCGGCGTCGAGACCCGGGAGGACAGGGTGCCGACCAGCGCGTCGCAGCCGGCGTCGCAGGCGCGTACCGCCGCCACCGCCTGGCGTACGGTCTCCGCCGCGGCGGAGGTGAGCGCCTTGCTGGTGGTGCCGCGCCGAGGCGTCTCCGCGATGGCGACCCGCAGCGCGGTGACGGCCTCGGTGATCACGGCGGCCTCGGCGACACCGTCCGCCGCGAGGTGCGCGGCGATGGCGTCGGTGGCGACCGAGGTGTCCCGGCCCCGCGCGCTGGTGCCACCGAGCATGCCGGGCTCGGGAAGCGCGTCCAGCACCGCGAGGGAGACCGGCTCGGCCGGGTCGGGGTAGGCCCGCAGTGCGGCCGGGTAGAGCTCGCGCAGCACCTCGCGCAGGGCCACGGCGGCGGCGTGCCGGCCGTTGGCGAGCGCGGCGTGCGCGGCGAGCACCGGCTTGAAGCCGATGAGATCGCGAGGCGCGGGCAGGGTGGCGGCGGACAGGGCGCCGGCCTGTAACGCGCGGGCGAGCCCGACGGCACGTCGTTCGGCCGGGGCGGCCTCCCGCTCCTCCAACGACTCGTCGTCGGCGAACCGCTCGGCGAAGTCGTCGACCGAGTCGTCGTCCGCGATCGCCAGTGGACGACCGGCCGCGCTCAGCAACGACGTCACCATGTGGTCGTCGCTGTCCGCCGCGACGGCCGCGCCGCTCGGACCGCTGCCCCGTTCGACGAGCACCGTACCGAGCCGGGCGTAGCCGGCAGGGTCATCGGTGATCTCGCAGACATGGAGCAGCCTGCCTGCGTCGTCGACCACCGCAGAGGTCAGTGTCGTCGCGGCCGAAGCCGGCCGACCCGCTGAATCCGCCGAGGCCAGACCGCAGTACACCCGCACGAGCGCCACGGCGTCGTCCTCCTCCCGAGACACAAGGGTGTGCCAAAGACTGATGCTCCCTGGTAAGGGGTCAATCGCGCCAGTCTACGGCGGCAGAGATCTTGCCGATAATCGTGCGCCACCCGAGACTTGCCGTTTGTGCCCCGATTTTCTTGAGCCGTCGCCGACCCCGGAAACCACCCAGGCCGCCGTTGACGGTAGCCCGGAGTGCCTCGTCGAGGTCGTCCAGGCTGGAGCCGGCCGACAACATGTCCAGTACGGCGGGGATGCGGAGCGCGTACGCCAGGTCGCGGGCCACCTCACCAGCCTCGATGAGCAGGGTGGCGTCCCACACGTCGTGCCCGCCGCGGAGGTTCTCCACGACGAGATCGAGCTCGTAGGAGTCCTCGTCCAGGGGCGCGACGTCGGCGGGTTCGACCCGCTCCACCAACTGGCCCCAGGTGTCCAACTGGTCCAGATCGTTCGGTGCGCCGGAACGGACGAATGTGACAAGCGCCTCAGGGCTCTTGAACAGCAGGAGCTTGCCGCGGTGGGTGAGGAACGCCGGCACGTCCTCCTCGGCCTCCGCCTCCGCCTCCGCCTCGGCGTCGGTCTCGTCGGCGTCGTCCTGGTCCTTGTCGCCCTTGCGGGCGGCCCGGTCCGTCGACTCGTCCTCGTCCGCCTCGTCGGCGAACTGCTCGGCGAGGTCCTCGTCGAGGATCACGACGGTCTCGTCGTCCTCGTCCTCGTCGTCGTCGGGGTCGGCCTGCCGGGACCGGTGGGCGAAGAGGTCGTCCTGCTCGCGGTCCTCGATGTCGGTCGGGGTGAGCGCGCTTGCCGGGCGGTAGGTCCGCAGGGTGAAGCCGGAGCCGGAGGGCAGCGCGATCTCCACCGGATCGATCCGGACCTCTTCCCACAACGAGCGGTCGGCGGTGCCGACGGTCTCGTCGTCGCCGTCGCTGTCGGCGGCGGCCTCCGGGGATTCGGCCTCGATCTGTCCGGGGTCGGCGGCCCCGTCGCTTCCGCCGGGCTCGTTGCCGGGCTCGTCGGTGTCGGGCCGGTGGGACGACTGGCGGGCCACGCTGACCTCCGTGTGCGCTCGATATGGGGCACCCGACGCGGCGAGGGTGCCGGCGGATCGGTGACTCTGCGCACACACCCTAGTAGGCCGGCGCCGGACGTGGATGCCGGCACCCCGTTGGAGTTCCGTGCATCTATTAGTAGGCTTGCTACCTATGAACGCGCAGGCGCTGCACGGCCATCTCGATGCGCTGCTGCTCGCGGTGCTCGAACGGGGTGCACTGCACGGGTACGCCATCATCGAGGCGCTCCGGGCCCGCAGCGGTGGCGCGCTCAACCTTCCCACCGGAACCATCTACCCGGCCCTGCGTCGGCTGGAGCGGGCCGGCTACGTCAGCAGCGTCTGGAGCACCGTCAACGGCCGGGAGCGGCGGACGTACGAACTCACCGGCGCCGGGCACCGTGCCCTGGCCGGCGAGCGGACGAGTTGGCAGCAGTTCAGTTCGACCGTGGGCCAGTTCCTGGGCGGCGTGCCGTCGCCGGGGGCGCCCGCCTGAGTTCGGGCGGGTCCGCCTCGACCGGCACCGGTCAGGCGCCCAGGGCCAGGTAGCCCTCTTCGGCGGCGGCCTGGCGTAGCCACTGCTCCCGGTACCAGCCGGGCTGCTCGACCAGTTCGGCGTGCGGGCCCCGGTGGGTGACCCGGCCCGAATCGAGCACGACGATCTCGTCGTACCGGTCCAATCCGGACAGCCGGTGGGTGACCAACAGCACCGTACGGTCCGGGCCGGCGTACGCGGTCGCGGAGGCGAGCACCCGGTCGGCGGCGCCGGGATCGAGACCCTCGGTCGGCTCGTCCAGCACCAGGACGTCGGCCGGGGCCGCCAGCAGGGCCCGGGCCAGGGCCAGCCGCTGGCGCTGCCCACCGGAGAGTTGTCCGCCGTCCTCGCCCACCATCGTGTCCCAGCCGGCGGGTTGCTGCCGTACCCAGTCCAGCAGGCCGGCCGCCTCGGCCGCGCCGGCCAGCTCGTCGTCGGTAGCCCCGGGCCGGCCGAGCAGCAGGTTCTCCCGAACCGACGCGTGGAAGACGTGTGCCTCGGCCAGCAGCCCGCTGACCATCCGGGGGAGCCGTTCGGCGGGATGGTCGTACAGGTCGGCACCGTCCAGCGTGACCTGGCCGCCGGTCGGCCGTACGGCGCCGGTCAGCACGGCGAGCAGGCTGCTCTTGCCCGCGCCGCTCGGACCGACGACGGCGATCCGGCTGCCCGGCGGAAGTTCGAGGCTGACCCGGTCGAGCGCGGGCGCGGCCTGCGGGTGGTACCGCACGCTCACCTCCGTCAACCGGCAGTGGGACCGTCCGGGAACGTCCGGTGCGGTCGGCGGGCCGTCGGCCGGCGAAGGCGCCGCCAGCTCGTCGGACTCGGCCAGCAACTCGGCCACCCGGTCCAGGCCGGTACGCAGCCGGGTCCACTGCCGGGCCGCGCCGACCAGCGCCAGCGCCGACTCGACGGCGGCGAGCGTGCCGACACCGAGCACGCCGACCAGGACACCGTCGACATCCGCCCGGAGCGCCACTGTCACCACCGCGGCGCTGGTCGCACCGGCGACCAGCACGCCCAGGCCGTCGACGGCCCAGCCCAGCGCCGCCGTCCGGCGTTCCAGCCGGGCGACCTCCCGGGCCCTGGCGTCCGCCCGGTCCAGCGCCGCCCGGGTCGCGCCGAAGGCGGCGAGGTCGGCGGCACCGTGGGTCAGGTCCACGGCGTCGGCGGCGAGCGCGCCCCGCAACGGGGCCACCCGGGCGGCGGTACGCCGGGTCAACGCCGTCGCCAGTGCCGGTAGGGCGACGGCGGCCAGCAGCAGCCCGCCGGCCACGACCAGCCCGGCGGCCGGTGCGACGGCGGACGCGCCGGCCACCGCGAGCAGGCCCACGACGGTGGCCGCGACCCCCGGGACCAGCACCCTGAGCAGCAGATCCTGTACCGCCTCCACGTCGGAGACGAGCCGGCTGAGGACGTCGCCGGAGCGCTGCCCGTCGCCGCCGCGCCGGGCTGCCAGGGCGGCGAAGACCCGGGCCCGGACCTCGGTGACGACGCGCAGGGTGGCGTCGTGGCCGGCCAGCCGCTCGGTGTAGCGCAGCACGCCCCGGCCGATCGCCAGGGCCCGTACCGCGACGATCGCGACGGTGAGGGCGTCGAGGGGTGGCCGCCCGGCCGCGGTGATCAGCAGCCAGGTCGCGGTCGCCATCAGGATCAGCCCGGCGAGTTCGGTGCCGGCCGCGAGCAGGCCCGCGCCGAGCAACCGACCCAGGTACGGCCGGGTCAGTCGCCAGATCGTCCGCTCGGCGTACAGCCTCACACCGCCACCTCCTCGGGCGTACCCGTGTCGGTCGGCGAGCCGAGCAGGGCCGGTGTCGCCTCGCTCACCCGCCCGTCCGCGACCCGCAGCACCCGGTCCGCCTCGGCCAGCAGTGCCGGCCGGTGCGCCACGAGCAGGGCGGTACGCCCGGCGACGAGCCGTCGCGTGCCGGCGAGTACGGCGGCCTCCGAGTCCCCGTCCAGCCGGGCGGTGGGCTCGTCGAGCAGTACGAGTGGGGCGTCCCGCAGGAAGGCCCGGGCCAGCGCCACCCGTTGGCGTTGCCCGCTGGACAGGCCGTGGCCGCGCTCGCCGAGCCGGGTGTCGAGGCCCTCCGGCAGCGCGGCGACGACCTCGGCCAGGCCGGCGGCCCGGACCGCGGCCCGCACCGACCCGGTTGTCGCGTCCGGTGCGCCGAGCCGGATGTTCTCGGTCAGGGACGTGCCGAACAGGTGCGCCCGCTGCGGCACCCAGGCCAGGTTCCGGCGCCAGGCGTCGAGGTCCAGGTCGGCGAGGTCGACGCCGTCCACGGTGATCCGTCCGCTGGTCGGCGAGACGAAGCCGAGCAGCAGGCTGAGCAGCGTGCTCTTGCCGGCACCGCTGGGGCCGACGATGGCGATCCGCTCGCCGGGCCGGATGGTGATGCTGACGTCCCGCAGTGCGGTGGTGCGTTCGTACGCGACCGTGACCGACTCGAACCGGATCTCGCCCGGCGGCCGGATCTCGCCCGGCGGCCAAATCTCGCCCGGCGGCCGGTCCTCACCTGCCGGCCCGCTTCCACCTGCCGGCCGGGACTCGGCTGCGGGCCGGATCTCACCCGCCGGTTGGCTTCCGGCCGGCGGTGGGGCATCCAGCAGGGTGAGCGCCTCGTCCAGCGCTGTCAGACCCTCCTGGCTGGCGTGGAACTGGCTGCCGGCGGCGCGTAGCGGCAGGAACGCCTCGGGCGCGAGCAGCAGCACCAGCAGCGCCGTCTGCAGGGCGAGCCCGCCGCCGAGCAGCCGGAGGCCGATCGGCACCGCGACCATCGCCACCGAGAGGGTGGCGACCAGTTCGAGCACCAACGCGGAGAGGAACGCGATCCGCAGCGTCTTCATGGTCGCCAGCCGGTGCTGGTCCGCCATCCGCCGGACCACCCCCACCTGGCTGCGTGCCCGCCCGAACACCCGGAGGGTGGGCAGCCCCGTCACCATGTCCAGGAAGTGGCCGCCGAGCAGCGTCAACCGGCGCCACTGGCGTTCCGTCGCGGCCTGCGCCTGCCAGCCCAGCAGGGCGCCGAAGACCGGGATCAGCGGCAGTGTCAGCGCGATGATCACGGCGGAACTCCAGTCGGCGAACACCAGCCGGGCGAGTACGGCCAGCGGCACCGTGAGGCTCAGCACGAGCTGTGGCAGATAGCCGGTGAAGTACGCGTCGAGGGCGTCCAGTCCGCGCCCGGCCAGGGTGGCGAGCTGGCCGGCACGCTGCCCGGACAGCCAGCCCGGCCCGCGCCGGCCGACCGCGTCGAGCAGGTCGGCCCGGAGCGCCGCCTTGACCGTCGCGGCGGCCCGCGCCGCCACCGTGCCCTGGGCCCAGACCAGTGCCGCCCGGCCGGCCACGCTGGCCACGAAGCCGGCCAGGGCGGTCCGGTCGAGGCGTCCACCCGCCGCCGAGGCCAGCACCATGGCGAGCGTGCTGGCCTGGGCGAGAACCAGTCCGGCGGCGGCCACGCCCAGCACGCCGAGCGCGGCGAGCGGACGCCGTGCACCGGGTACCCGGTGCAGCAGCCGCGGATCGAACGGGCGGCGACGGCTCACCAGTACACCGGCGTCCTGGCGTCGAGCCGGCCACGGAAGATCCACCAGGAGACCAACTGGAAGCCGAGCAGCGCGGGCAGCAGCGGCACGATCAGCCAGCTCAACAACCGCAGGGTGGGCTCGCTGGCGGCCGCCGCGCCCACCGTCAGGCTGGCCGCCGGATCGACGCTGGAGACCAGGGCGTACGGCCAGGTCGCGGCGCCGATCAGGAGCACCGGGGCGGCCAGCGCCAGCGAGGTGGCGGTGAACGCGAGTCCGGGGCGCCGCCGGTCGAACGCCCAGCGGGCGAGGAGCAGGGCGATCCCGGGTACGACCGGCAGCAGCACTCCGGCGACCGGCTGGTGCACCGCGTCGCGTACCCGGTCGGAGAGCAGGCCCAGGGCGGTGGCGGCGGCGATCGCGACCAGGGCGACCGGGACCAGCCGGCGGCCCATCCCGGCGAGCCGGTGACCGGAGTCTCCGGGCAGCCGGAGCGCCAGGAACGCGGCGCCGTGTACGGACACCAGCGCGACCAGCAGCAACCCGCCCGCCACGGTGAACGGCGTGAAGACCTGACCGGGTCCGGCGACGTGACCGTCGGCGGCGACCGGTACGCCCTGGACCAGCCCGGCGAGGACGATTCCCCAGCCACCGGCGGCGAGGACGCTGCCGGCGACGACGGCGCGGTCCCAGCGGTGTCGCCAACGGACGTCGGACGGGCGGCTGCGCAGCGGTACGGCGACGGTCACCACGACCACCCCGCCGAGCGCGAGCAGTACGGCCGGATAGAGCCCGGAGAGGAGTTCCCCCTCCAGCATCGGGAACGCGCCGAACAGGATGCCGACGGCGGCCACCAGCCAGACCTCGTTGCCGAGGAAGTACGGGCCGAGCGCGGTAAGGTCAGCCCGGCGCCGGTCCTCTCCGCCACCCTCGGAGCGTTTCCGGTCGGAGCGTTTCCGGTCGGAGCGTTTCCGGTCGGAGCGTTTCCGGTCGGAGCGTTTCCGGTCGGAGCGTTTCCGGTCGGGGCGGGCGAGCAGCATGCCGACGCCGTAGTCGTAGCCGCCGAGCACCAGGTAGGTGGCGAAGAAGAGACCGAGCAGGACGTACCAGGCGGTGTGCACGGATCTACCTCCTCACGCGTGGACCGGTACGGGGGCGGGAGCGGGCCGCTCCGCCGGTGGTGGCTCGGGCGGGCGGCCCAGGGCGAGATCTTCGGCACCCCGGGCGGCGTGCCGGGCCATCAGCACCCAGTTGACGACGGCGAGAGTGCCGAGCAGCAGCGTGAAACCGACGTACGAGCTGAGCAGCGTACCGCTGCCGACCGGGCTGACCGCGTCGGAGACCGGCAGCAGGCCGTACACCGCCCAGGGTTGCCGGCCCACCTCCCGGACCAGCCAGCCGGAGATCAGCGCGACGAACGGCAGTGGGGTGGAGAGCAGCACCAGGTAGAGCGGGAAACGCAGCCGGATGATCCAGTCGCGGTAGTAGAGCGGGAGCAGGAAGACCCCCCAGGCGAGGACGAAGGCGATCATCATCATCAGCTCCAGCGGCACACCGGTCCACTCCGGCGGGATGTAGTCGCCGGGACCGAACTGGCCGGTCCACCGTTCGAGTAGCCCCGCCTCGGCGACGTCCGTGCCGAACTTGGTGGGCTGTACCGCGCCGACCGCGCCGAACTGCGGAAAGCCGCTGCCCATCGTGAGCGTGGTGCCCAGCAGCCCGGCGACCAGGCCGAGTCGCAGTGACGTACGGAACAGGGCGTAGTCGGTGGTGCGCCGGATCAGGTGCCAGGAACTCACTCCGGCCATCAGCAGTCCGCCCGCCATCAGGGCCGCACCGAGCACGTGCGGAAGGGCGTGCGTGAGTGTGGGGTTGGCCAGCAGCGCGGAGAAGTCGGTCAGGTGGGCGACGCCGTCGCGTACCTCGTAGCCGACCGGGTTCTGCAGCCAGGAGTTGGCAACCATCACCCAGTACGCCGACGCGTACGCGGTGAGCGCCACGCCCCACAGCAACGCGAGGTGTACGCCCCGACGCAGCCGGTGCCAGCCGAAGATCCACATGCCGAGGAAGGTCGACTCCAGGAAGAAGGCGACGAGGGTCTCGATCGCCAGCGGGGCGCCGAAGACGTTGCCGACGTAGCGGGACAGCCCGCTCCAGTTCAGCCCGAACTGGAACTCCATCACGAGGCCGGTGGCGATGCCCAGCACGTAGTTGATGACGTAGAGCGTGCCCCAGAAGCGGGTGAGCCGCTCGTACACCGGCTTCTTGGTGATGAACCCGGCGGTCTGCAGGTAGACGAGGAGGGTGACCAGGCCCAGTGTCACGGCGACGAACAGGAAGTGGATCGATGCCGTGCTGGCGAACTGTAGGCGGGCGATCAGGAGCGGGTCCATGGCAACCCTTCGGCGTCGGTGTCGCTTTGGCAGGCAGCCTATGAGTAGGCGACCTACCTATGCGTACAGCGCACGAAGTATCTTTTCGTACTGCTTCCGCAGTAGCTCCATGTTACTACGAGTCGTAGTAGACGTGCCGCAACCTCAGCGCAGGAAAAGCGACACCGGCAGGCTGACCAGGGCCGTCGCGAGCGTCAGTGCGGCGACACCACGCAGCCGGTTCGGCCGTTCCGTCACCAGAAGCCGGGCGACCCGGGCGTCGAGTTCGCCGTCCGCGGCGCCGAGCGCGCCGGCCGGGGTGACCCGGGAACCGGCGCTGGCGAAGCGGAGCAGCGCGGCCGCGAGTGGGGCGTCGGCGTGCAGGCGCCGGGCCTTGTCGTCCGCCCGCATCTCCACCAGCAGCGCGACCGCCTCGTGTGCCGTCCGCACCCAACGCACCCCGGGCAGCGCCCGGCAGAGCGCGGTGAACGGCAGCAGCACCAGGTCGTGCCGCTCGTCGGCATGCGCCCGCTCGTGGCTCAGCACCGCCGCCAGCTGCGGCTGGTCGAGCAGGCTCAGGGTGCCGGCGCTGACCACCACCTGCGGGCGTACCCCGGGCAGGCAGTAGGCGGCGGCACTGGGATGGTCGAGCACCAGCGCACCCGGCGCGGCCGGGTCGTCCCGGGCCACCAGGGTGAGCAGGTCGCGGTGCCGGCGCTGGGCACGCAACGCGCTGAGCAGGCTGCGCCCCGTCGACCAGAGCAGGACGACGGCCACGCCGAGACCGACGCCGACGAGCCCGAGGTGGGTCACCCCCATACCCCTGGGCAGGGCGCCGCCGAACAGGTCACCGACGAGGGAACGCAGCGCCGAACCGGTGCTCTGCCCGTACGGGGCCAGCCCGATCGAGACCGGCAGTCCGATCGCCGATAGCCCGAGGGCCAGGCCGACCGCCTGCCAGCAGATGATCGCGATCCGGGGGCTGTGCCAGGCCCACGCCGCGCCCAGCCGACCCGTACCGGTCAGCACCCGCGCCGCCACGTAGCAGGCCAGGACGGCGATGGCGAAGTGAGTGGCGTAGGTCATGCCGTCACCTCGCCGCGCTCGGCGCGGGCGGCTCTTCGGCGGCCTCCTCGGCGAGGGCGGCGCGCAGCACGTCGGCCTCGGTCCCGGTCACCGACCGGGCGAACCGGACCAGTGCCGCGTCCCGGCTGCCGGCCAGGTCCAGGGCGTCGAGCATCAGCCGGGCGATGTGCGCCTCCCGGCTGGCGGCCGGCCGGTAGCTCCAGGCCCGACCCGCCCGCTCCCGTTCGACCATGCCCTTGCCGGCCAGCCGGTCCAGCACGGTCATCACCGTGGTGTACGCCAGTTCGCGGTCCCGGAGCGCCTCGGCCACCTCGCGTACGGTCACCCCGGAGCCGGCGCTCGCGCCCCGGTCCCAGAGCACGTCCATCACGGCACGTTCGAGATCACCGAGTCGCGTCACGCGGCAAGTCTACTACTCGCCGTCGTATACCGGGTTATGGCGACGGCCACCTCCCTCGACTCCGCCGCGGACGGTGGGCAGCAACGTGATGCTGGCCCGGCTCGACCTCGACGGCGCGGGGACGTGTACGGGCACTACTACGGACCGATGATCAAGTTCAATCCGCACATCAGGTTCTTCGATTGCCACCGGCGCGGTTACGTCCGCTGCCGGGTCGACCGATCCGAACTGCGGGCGGACCTGCGAATGGTCAGTACGGTGAGCCGTGAATAACCGTCCCTCTCGCCGCGCACGGTAACCTCTGTCTAACATTGCGCGGCGGCGGAGGACGAGTGCGGCATGAAGAGAGTCGGGCCCGACGTCGAGGGGCATCTGGTCGATCTCGACGACATCCCGCTGGCCCAGGTGCTGCAGATGGACGAGGATGAGTCCGTGCTGGCCAACTCCATCCGGAGGGTCATCGATGCGGCCCAGCGGCATCCCCGGGACACCGTGGCGGCGTTCAACAACTACATCTGACACGCTGCCCGCACAGCCAGACGGGAACGGTGCGAAGGGTTCCGACACCGCGGTCGGCACGCCGGTTCGGCAGGTGCTGCTCAAAATCCACAGCCGCTGCAACCTGGCCTGCGACTACTGCTACGTCTACCAGCACGTCGATCAGACCTGGCGGGACCGGCCCAGGACGATGTCCCGGGCCGTCGTCGACCTGGCGGCCACCCGGATCGGTGAACACGCGCGGCAACATGGACTCGGCCGGGTGACGGTCATCCTGCACGGTGGCGAACCACTGCTGGCCGGTCGGGAACTCGTCGGTCACGTCGCGCGGAGCGTCCGCGCGGCCGTTCCGGCCAGCACCGCGGTCGACCTGCGGGTCCAGACGAACGGGGTACTGCTCGACGAGACGTTCCTCGACCTGCTCGACCGGTACGACATCCGGGTCGGGGTCAGCCTGGACGGCCCGGAGGCGGCCAATGACCGACACCGGATCTTCGCGAACGGACAGGGCAGCCACCAGGCGGTCGCACAGGCGTTGGAGCGGCTCGACCAGCACCGGTACCGGCACCTCTACGGTGGCATCCTCTGCACGATCAACCTGGCGAACGATCCGCTCGACGTGTACCGGAGTCTGCTGACCTTCGCACCGCCCCGGATGGACTTCCTGCTGCCGCACGGCAACTGGACCACGCCACCGCCCGGCCGGCGGACCGACAGCGCGGAGACGCCGTACGCGGACTGGCTCCGCCCGATCTTCGACGAGTGGTACGCCACCCGGCCGCAGCGGACCGGAATCCGACTGTTCGAGTCGTTGATCGATCTGCTGCTCGGCGGTTCGAGCGGTAGCGAGGTGGTAGGGCTCAGCCCGAGTGACCTGATCACGGTGGAGACCGACGGCGCGATCGAGCAGGGCGACGCGTTGAAGACCACGGCGGAGGGGATGGCGGCCACCGGCCTGCACGTCCGGTCGTCCACCTTCGACGAGGCGATCGCCCAGCCGGCCTTCCGGTCCCGCCAGTCCGGCCTGGCGGGGCTCGCGGCCACCTGCCGGAGATGTCCGCTGGTCCGGGTCTGCGGTGGCGGCCTGTACGCCCACCGCTACCGGGCCGCGAACGGGTTCGACAACCCGTCGGTCTACTGCCCGGACCTGACGGCACTGATCACCCACATCCGCAGTCGACTGAACGCGGAACTGGCCGCCCTGCGGGGGCGCTCGCCGGGCTAGCGTCGCAGCGGCTCAGAACTGTAAGAGATCGATCTCGCACTCCGCCCGTTCTCTGGCCAGGATCGCGGCGGTGAGCGGATGCTCGCGGCCGACGCCCCGGGTCGCCCGCGCGACCAGGTCGGCGCGGAAGTCCGCCAACCCGCCGAGGTCGCCCACCGCCGTCCGGCTCGCCGCGAGGTTGCACCCGGCGGTCAACAGGTCCGGATGGGTGTCCCGGAAGATCCGTGCCATCCCGTCGTACGCCAGCCGTTCCAGTTCCAGCGCGGCCGCCGGGTCGTCGAGGGCGAACCGGACGTTCGCGGCGATGACCAGGCACTGCAGCGTGTACGGATGCCCGTCGCCCAGAGCGGTTCGCATGCCGCCGAGTGCGGCGTCGGCCTCCCGGGCAGCGGTGTCGAGTTCACCGTTGCGACGCAGGTAGATCGCGAGGTTTCCCCGGACGGCCAGCACGTACGGATGGGTCTCGGGGAGGACGTCCTGCTGCCGCTGGATGTTCTCCCAGCCCAACTCCAGCGCCTCCACCTGGTTGCCCAGTGCGGACAGCGTCAACGCGAGGGCATTGGCGCAGGCGAGCCGGTCCGGATTGGTCTCCGAGCGGGACGTCCGGAAGATCTCGTAGGTCGCCCTGGCCAGGTTCAGCGCGGCGTCCAGGTGGCCCAGCCGCCGGAGGGTGGCGGCAAGCTCGACCCGGGCACGCATGGTCGACGCCTGGTCGTCACCGTGCACCTCGCGATGCCCGGCCACGGCCGCCTCCAGGACGCGTCGCGAGGCGCGCAGGTCACCGGTGAGCCGGAGCACCCGGCCGTGGCTCGTCGCCGAGAAGAGGGTGTCCGGAAACCGTTCGCCGAGCAACCGGCGGCGTCCCTGGTACGCCTGCTCGTGCAGCCGCAGAGCCTCCCAGTAGTCGCCGAGGAATTCCAGGACGACGGCCAGGTTGTTCATCGCCCGAAGAGTCCGGTGGTCATCCGCGTCGAACAGTTCGGTCGACAGCTGCAGGACCTCCCGGTTGAGATCACGTGCTCGGACGAACTCACCGGTGCTCCAGAGGTCGGCGGCGAGCCCGGCCATGCACAGCAGGGTGTGCGCGTGCCGCAGGCCCACCGTCCGGAGCAGGCCCTGGTAGGCCTCCTCGCTCAGCCGCCGGGCATCGACGTACCTGGCCTGTGGGCGTAGGACGTTGGCGAGGAAGATCTTCGCGGCCAACACACTGAGGTCGTCCTCCGGGGACTGGCCCTCCCAGACCTCCAGCGCCGGCCCCAGCAGCTCCGCGCTCGCGGCGAAGTCTCCCCGTCGGTAGAGGTAGCGACCGACGCCGAGCACCAGTTGCCGGACGTCGTCGTCAGTGGACTGGAGTGCCCGTACCGCGACGACGTGCGGCCACAGGCTGGCGAAGGTCGGCCAGGTGTCGGGCTGCTCGGGGTCGCCGGGGTTGACGGAGACCAGGATCTGGTGCACCTGTCGCCGGGACCGTTTCTCGACCTCGCCGGACAGGCTCTGCCGGATGACCGCCGACACGAGCCGGTGCAGTTGGACGCTGGCCTGCGTCGCGTCGAAGGTGGCGAGGGCGGAACGCCGGGCCTGCTCGACCACGCCGGCAAAGGTGGTGACGTCCCGCAGCGCCGTGTCATCGCCGGCCACGATATCGATCAACCGCTGGCTGTAGAGCAGCGAGGCGGGGATCGGTTCCGGTCCGAAGAAGGCCAGTAGCTCCATGAGCCGGCCCGCCGCCGGGCTCTCCGCGCGGAGCCGGTCGAGGGAGAGCAGCCAGGTCGCCGGCCCGGCTTCCTTGTATCCCGCGGGCAGGTTCTCGGCGAGCAGCCGGGACAGCTGGCTGTCGAGCAGCGTGAGGTACCGGTCGACCGGCATCCTGGTGGCCGCGAGCCAGGAGCCTGCCTGCTCGACGGCGAGGGGTAGGTCACCGAGCCGCCGGGCGACCTCCTCGGCGTCCTGCGCAGTGAGCGCCGGCATGCGGAGCCGGAGCAGCTCGACGCTCTCGTCCCGGCCGAACGGGCCGACCTCGATGAGCTTGCCCCTGCTGCCCCAGCCCAGAGCCCGCGAGGTGACCAGGACGTGCGCGGCGCCGTCGGGCAGGATGTCCGCCAGTTCCTCGGGATCTCCGGCGTTGTCGAAGACGAGCAACCACCGCTGGTCGGCGGGGGGCCGCTCGAGGATCTCGACCAGCAGCCTGATCCGGTCGCCGGGCGTCTCCGCGTTCCGTACCCGCAGTTCGTCGGCCAGGTCGACCAGGCCGGCCCGGGCCATGCTGGTCTGTGCCGCCGAGATCCACCACACCGCGTCGTAGTCGGCGGCGAAGCGGTGTGCGTACTCGGTCGCGATCTGGCTCTTGCCGACGCCCGCGATACCGCTGAGGGTCAACGGCGGGACCGGGGCCGGAGCCGACGACAGATGGTCGCGGATCTGGGACAGCAGCTGCCGCCGGCCGGTGAAGCCGGAGTTGCGCGGCGGCAGCCGGGAGACCTGGGGTGGCGCCGGGAAGCGTGGCGACACGAGTCGCACCGCGCCCTCGGGCTCGACGACCGGCCGGTTGAGCGTGGCCAGCAGGCCGGCCCGGGCACTCTCCGCCGGCATCCCGGACAGCTCCAGTACCCCGTACCGTTCGAGTTCGTCGGGCGGCGCCGTGCCGTCCAGCGAGATGGTCAGCACGTTCGACCGGCCGCGTTCGCGGGCATCCGTCGACTGTCGGACCCATCCCGCTATCTCCGTCGGCAGGCGGTACGAGACGGAGAGCAGCACGGTGACCAGGTCGGCACCCTCCGCCGTCGGTTCCGGCTCGGCCGGCCCGCCCCGGTGCGACTCTTCGACCTCCCGCAGGATCGTCGGCAGCCCGACCTCGGCCATCACCCCGGCGACCCACTCGGCCCAGATCCGGTCCTCGGCCGCGTAACTGACCAGTGCCCGGGTCATCGCCCGTGGACGGGTCCGCTCGAACCGGGCCAGCCAGTGCCGCCGGGCTCCCTCCTCCAACGGGGTGAGTGGCCGCACGAGGTCGCCACCGACGACCGCGGCCAGTCGTTCGTACGCGGCGAGCAGCGTGCTCGGCTGCCGGGCCCGGTCACCGAATACCGCCAGGATCTCCTCGTACGCGTAGAACAGCTTGTACGGGATCTCCACATCGGCCCAGTACCGTGCCTGGTCGTCCGCGCCCAGGTGCTGGAGGAACGGCGCGAACCGGAGCCAGGCGTAGTCCCGCCCCGCTTCGAGCTTGCTCTGTTCGCCGTCCTCCACCCGCATCGGCACGGGCAGGATCCGCACGGGTTCGTTGGCCCGCAGGTTGCGGATCGACCGGGCGACCGCCACCGCGCCGTCGATGCTCTGGGTGCTGAGGGTGAAGCAGTTCAGCACCGTGTCCGGCAGCAGAACGGTGCAGATGCCGGCGCTGTCGCTCAGCCCGGTGCGGCTGTCGATCAGGACGAAGTCGTAGTGGTCGCGCAGATTCTGCCGCAGTTCGGCCAGGAACGCGGCGCCGCCCAGCCGGTCGTAGAAACTCGGCCAGTCGAAGGTGCTCACCGTCGCCGAGTACGCCGGCCCCTGACGCCCGGCCGGCAGCAGATCGAGTTCCCCGCCACCGCTGAACCGCCAGCCCAGGGAGACCGCGTACCGACGGACGTCCGGGGCCATCCTCGTCGGAGTCGTCGGCTGGCCGGACCCCTGGACCACCGTGGCGGCGAAGTCCCGGACGAGGTCGATGACACCGTCCGAGGCATGCAGTTGGGGATCGTCGGTGAGCAGGGGATGGAAGAAGCGGTGCAGTCCCGGCGACTCCAGGTCCCAGTCGACGGCGAGTACCCGGTGCCCGCTGCTGGCCAGGAGCCAGGCGACATTGGCCAGCGCCATCGTGCGCCCGGTTCCTCCCTTGTACGAATAGAAGGTAATGATATGCCCGGAAGAACGCCCCGGCACGGATGTGGGTGCCATTCCAGACTCCTTCTCAGGGTCCCTCGAGAATTGGTCGGGTACGCCTCGGCATCGAGGTCTCGGTGTCGGGTGCGGCGGCACGGGCGAAGACCCGGTTGCGGGCCACCTCGAGGACCACCTGCAGATCCTCGTCAAAGGACCGGTGAGTCAGGATGTCCGCCCGGTAGGCGAGCGGCTCTCCGCTCGCCACCCGGTGCAGCATCACGCTCCGCAACCCGTCGGAGAGTCGTCGCCAGTTGTGGTGCGTCTCGGGATCCTCATGATTCCGCGGGATCATCGCGGCGGTGGCGGGAGCCTGCTGGATCTCCTGTTCGGCCAGAGCCTGCCGATAGTCGTCGAGCTGCGTCGCCCAGGCATCCACGAGGAGCACCACGATCGAGTTGCCGGCCGGGGGCATGCCGGCTCCGGGCAGCAGCGGCAGGGGTGACGCGTCCGAGCTGAGGCCGCGTCTTCCCGCTACCGCACGGGCGAAACTGGCCAGCGAGTCCGGGAGCGCGGGCAGGTACGGCGCCCAGTCGAGCGAGGCCGCACCGTAGAAGTGCACATCCCGGCGGATCGTGCTGGCCTCCTGCTGACTGGGCGCGGCGATCACGAAATGGACGTGGTCGGATCGAGGACGCAGGTGCGGCTCGTCCGCCGGTGGAGGGGTGATCCCGGCCGGGTCGTGGAACGCGCTCCTGACGGTGTGGAAGTCGATCCGGGGGCTGTTCGGCGGCGGCTCGAGTGCGTTGGTGGTGGCGTTGTCCACTATCCGATCGGCGAGGATGCTGATCGCCTCGATGTACTCGTCCTCGTTGCGGCGTAGCCGCATCAGTTGGCGTAGTCCGTCCCGCCGGTAGGCGTCGCTGAACACGTCCCGGTCGTACTGCACCTCCTGCACCGCGTCGGGTATCTGGCGGGGCGGTAGCCAGAGGACCGGCAGCAGCGCGGCGGAGCGGATCTTGTTCGTCTCCTCGTGCTGGCGTACGCGTTCGGCGAACATCTGCCATTCCCGACCACACGGTTCGCTGGCGAAGTATCGGGGCGAGAAGAGCGCCAGGAAGGAACAGGCGTTCGAGAGAGCGTCCACCAGGTCCGCCGACCACGTCGCGCCGATCTCGATGCTGTTCTTGTCGAAGAAGCCGACCTCGGCCCCGCTTGCCAGCCCCGCGCGGACCCGTACCTCTGCACAGAGATCCTTGTAGAACCGCTCGACGTACGGGTCGTCGTCGCTGCGCGCGTAGCTGAGGAAGAAATGCAGGCGGCGAGGGACCCCGGGCTGCTGCGGCGCGCTCACCCGAACAACCCCCGTATCGCCGGCGGAAGAATCACGAGGCGGATGCGAGGCCTGACGACCGGACATCCGCACAGACATGATGCACGCTTCGGCGACGATTGCGTAGTGATTGGGTTACGGGATAGATTGGTGCGATCACTGGAGACTCGATAAAGCGGCGCTGACCTGGCGTGATTCATATTTGCGCAGTTGAGTTGATCAGTTACGTGCGGCCATGAGGTAGCAAGGAGGTTGACGCCTCGAGCGATGCGTCCGGAGTCACCGGAGGGCAGTGTGCGCAGTGGACACCAGATAATCTTCCATTGCGCGCCGACCTGGGCATACTGGCCGGCTCTGTTGACGCGCCGGCACCGTACCTTGCGTCCGGGCCGTTCGTCCCCCCAGAATGGGACCGCTGTCCCGACGGGGCCTCTTTGCGCAACGCAATCCACGAAGCTCGGCCGCATGATCCGCCCCCGCGGGAGGAGGAGCTGTTGACGCAGTTCTTCCTGAGTCGTGCCGCGGGTGACGACGACAGCTACGCGATCCGCTTCTTCCGGGACCTCTCGGCCAAGGTCAGGGAAATCTCGGGTGTGGACGGCGAGGTCGGATTCGTCGAAACGGTCGACAGCGACAGCCGCTCACCCTGGTCCGCACCGGCCCGTAACGCCCTGGCCGGTTGCCAGGCGTTCGTCGCGCTCTGTTCGCCGCGCTTCTTCCTCAGCGAACGCTGCGGACGACAGTGGTGGATCTTCGCCGATCGGCTCGACCGGTACGCGAAGCAGACCGGCCAGCAACCTCCGGCGCTGCTGTCGGTGCTCTGGTCCGGCGGCAGCGGCGTGGACGGCGCGCCCGGCGAGGGCCGCGAGGCGGTCCGGCAGCTCATCAGACTTCGCAGCCACCGACCGCGCTACGAGTCCCTGCTGACCACGCTGGCTACGCAGATCGTCCGGACCGTCGAGGAGCACCGCATTCCACCGGTCAGTCCCAACTTCGATCCGGCGAACGTGCCGAGCGCCTTCGACTACGCGGGAGTGGAGTCGGCGCTCCAGACGCCCTCGGCGAAGGATCTGGCCGAGGCCGCCACCCAGCACGTGCACTTCATCGTGGCGGCGGGCACCCGTGCCGAGATGGGCGCGGTCCGCGACGACATCCGCTTCTACGGTGATCGGGGACAGGACTGGGCCGCATACCGGCCGGCGCTCTCGGGCCCACTCGTCGCGCACGCCCGTACGCTCGCCGCCGAGCGCCTGTTCCGGTCGGATGTCATCGATCTCGACGATCTGTCCGAACGCCTCGACCAGGCGCGCAGGAACAACGAGATCGTTGTCCTGCTGGTCGACGCGTGGATCACGAAGCTCGCGGCCTACCGGCGGATACTTGCCGAGTTCGACGATCAGACGGATTCGAGCGTCGCGGTGCTGGCGCCGGCCAACGTGACCGACGCGGAGACGGTCCGGCACAGCGGTGAGCTCCGGGCCGGACTGGCCCAGACCTTTCCGCACAATCTCGCGCGTGGGGACCAACTGGTTCGTATCGAGATCGACAGCCCCGAATCGTTCGAGATCGACCTTGTCTCGGCGCTCGAGGAGGCGCAGAATCGCATCTTCAGCCGTGGACGGGTGTTCCGCAGGCCGGCCCAGGACGCGCCGGCCGACCGACCCATCCTGCAGGGTCCGTAACGGACCGCTGATGTTCCCGACCACGTTGATCCGCGATCCGTCGTCCATGCCCCGATGGCGGCATCGGCCGGGTCCGATTCGGATCGGGGGTGCGCGGCCTTCCTACAATGAGCGTGACTCGCGTATGTTGCGCATACTGGGAACTCCTCGTCGTACGGCGATCCCCCACTCCGGTGTTGATCGGATATCCCGTTGCGTACGACGTGGGGTCCGGGGAGGGCCAGTGCTGTACTTCTTCTTGAGTTACGCGCACGGGGAGCGCGAGGACAGGGCTCGCGTACAGCAGTTCTTCAACGACCTGAGCACGGAGATCCGCGTACTGACCGGTGAGGACGGCGGTACGGCCGTCGGGTTCCACGACGACGGTGCACTGCGCCTGGGGGACGACTGGCCCCGGGAATTGTTCAACGCCCTCTGTCGCGCTCAGACCATGATCGCACTCTTCTCCCCGCGCTACTTCCGCAGCGAGTTCTGTGGAAAAGAATGGGCAGTGTTCAGTGCGCGGGTCCGCCGCTGGGAGCAGCACGGCGGAAGCGGTCAGGCCCGGCTCATTCCGATCTTCTGGGTGCGGCGTACCCAGGTCCCCGATGTTATCGAGCACCTTCAGCACCGCGACGCGCGGTTCAGTGACACATACGACCGGGAGGACCTGCGTGACCTGCTCCGGGAGCACGCGCGGGGGCGTAGCGGCGAGTACGAGCGGTTCGTCAGCGTGCTCGCCCTGATGATCACGGAGATCGCCGCCGAGGGGCATCCGATGCCCGAGTCCGACCTCTACCCGGAGTTCCAGTCCGATCTGCGGGCGGTGGGTAGCGCGTTCCACCCGTCGCCCGACGCCGTCCGACCGGCCGGGTCGTCGGCACCGGCACCGAGACCGGAGCCCGCGGCGGTGATCGAGCCTCGACGGCCGGTCGACGTGCCGAAGGGCCCACCACCCCGGCCGATTCTCAGTCTCGAGGAGGACCCGGAGCGGCCCGAGCCGGGCGAGCCGGCCGGGGACAGCACGGGTGCCGCGCCGCACAACATGAGGGGTGGTGGTCATGAGCGACCCTGAGGGCGTCCGGCAGCACGCCGGCCGGATCATCACCTTCTATTCGTACAAGGGTGGTACCGGCCGCACCATGGCGTTGGCGAACATCGCCTGGCTGCTCGCCAACAACGGCCACCGCGTACTCACCATCGACTGGGACCTCGAGTCGCCCGGCCTGCACCGCTACCTCCACCCCTTCCTGGTGGACAAGGAACTACGCGGCTCGCACGGTGTGATCGACCTGGTACGCGAGTACGCCAAGGCCGCCACCCGGCCGGCTGCGGGCGGCTCGGAGGTGCTGCACCCCGACGAGGTGTCCAATCTCGCCCGGATCCAGCGCTACGCCAGTTCCCTCGAGTTCCCGTTCCCCAACGACGGCGGCATCGATCTGGTGCCCGCGGGCCGGCAGGGTCCGGAGTACTCGACCCGGGTCAGCACCTTCAACTGGGACGACTTCTACGACCGGCTCGGCGGGGCGGTCTTTCTCGACGCGCTCCGTGAGGACCTACGCAGCCACTACGACTACGTGCTGATCGACAGCCGGACCGGGTTGAGTGACACCGCCGGCATCTGCACGGTGCTGCTGCCGGACGTGCTGGTCAACTGCTTCACGATGAGCACCCAGAGCATCCAGGGCGCGGTCTCGGTGGCCCGGTCGATCCGTAACCTGCGTCGCGGGCAGCCGATCCGGATCTTTCCGGTGCCGACCCGGGTCGAGGACGGCGAGCAGACCAAGCTGGAACGCAGCCGTACGCACGCGCGGCAGTTGTTCGAGCCGTTCGTCCGGGCGTTGGACCGGCAGGACTCGGACAAGTACTGGGGTTCGGTGGAGATCCCCTACAAGGTCTACTACGCCTACGAGGAGATCCTGGCGGCGTTCGGTGACCGGCCCCGGCAGGAGGGGACGTTGCTGGCTGCGTACGAGCGGCTGGCCGGGATAGTGGTCGGGTCGCCGATCGAACTGCCGATCACGATGCCGGAGACCCGGCGACTGCGGTGGCTGGCGGACTTCGAACGGCGTGCCCCGCTGAGCCCGGGCGAACTGGTGATCAGCTATGCCCCACGGGACCGGATCTGGGCGGAGTGGGTGGCCGCCGAACTGTCCCGGGTCAGCCAGCAGAGCCGGCTGGTCGAGCAGCGCGCGTCGATGGAGGAGGTCGACCGGGCCGACCGGATCCTGGTGCTGCTGTCCCAGGAGTACACGCGTTCCCGGGAGGCGGCCCGACTGTGGCGGCGCGGGCAGGAGCGGGAGTACGACGGCCCGGGCCGCTTCGTCGTACCGATCCGGTTCGACGCCACACCCACGCCCGCGATGTTCGAGGAGCGGGACGTGGTCGAGCTGCACGGGGTGTCGGGGATGCAGGCCCGGGAGTCCCTGCTGGCCGCCCTCGACCTGATGGACGTGTCGTCGTCGCCCGGGGCGGGCGAGGGGCAGACCTGGCCACGGTTCCCGGCCGCGCTGCCGCCGATCTGGCGGGTACCGGCGCGGAACCCGGCGTTCACCGGCCGGGACGCGATCGTGGAGATGCTGCGGAACCGGCTGCACCGGCACCCGACCGCCCAACCCCTGGCGCTGCTCGGGCTGGGCGGGGTCGGCAAGACCCAGATTGCCCTGGAGTACGCGCACCGCTTCGCCGCCTACTACGACATTGTCTGGTGGATCTCGGCGGACCAGCCGCAGATCGTCCGTGCCGAGCTGGCCAAACTCGCCGGTCAGATGAAGCTCGCCGGGTCGACCGTCAACGAGCAGGTCGACGCCGTCCTCCAGGCACTGCGCCAGGGCAGCCGGTTCCCCCGCTGGCTGATCATTTTTGACAACCCGGAGGAGCCGGAGCAGATCCGGGACTTCCTTCCCGACGGCCCCGGCGACGTGATCGTCACGACCCGCAACCAGAGCTGGACCCACGTCACCGAGTACCTCGAGATCGGGGTCTTCGAGCGGGCCGAGAGCGTCGAGCTGATCTCCCGCCGGGTGCAGACCCTGATGCCGAGCGACGCCGAGGCCGTCGCCGAGCGGCTGGGCGACCTGCCGCTGGTGGTGGAGCAGGCGGCGGCCTGGCTGGCAACCACCGCGATGCCGGTGCGGAGCTACCTGAACCTGCTGGACACCCGGCTGCCCGAGATGCTGGCCGAGAGGCCCCCGCAGGGCTATCCGAACTCGGCCGCGGTGACCTGGAGCCTGTCGATGGAACGGCTCCGGGAGAGCCGGCCCGCCGCTGCCCGGCTGCTGGAACTCTTCTCGTTCTTCTCGCCGGAACCGATCCCGACCTGGCTGCTGTCGACGCCCCGGATGGTCGAGGAACTCGCGAAGGTCGACCGGGCGATGCGGGATCCGTTGTTGCACGGCGCGTTGATCCAGGATATCGGACGGTACGCGCTCGCCCGGGTAGATCCGGCAATCAACGCGATTCGGGTTCATCGACTGGTACAAACGGTGATCAGGGACGCGATGAGCGTCGAAGCGAGGGTGGAGAGCCGGGTGCAGGTCCAGGAGATCCTCGCGGCCACGTCGGCGGCGAGGCAGGGCGGGGTGGACGACCGGGAGAACTGGTCGACCTACGAGGAACTGCGTCCGCACCTCGAACCGTCCGGCGCGCTGGAGTCCCGGGACGACGCCGTCCGACAGCTGGTCCTGGACATGGTGCGGTATCTCCGCCTGCGGGGTGACCTCGCCGGCAGCGAGGAACTGGCCGAGGCCGCCGTGAAGCAGTGGTCCACGATGTTCGACACAGAGGACGCCCTGGCCCTGCGGCTGCGCGTGCAGCTCGCCAACACGCTGCGGGACGTCGGTCGCTCCCGTGAATCGCTTGCGATCAGCGAAGAGGTGCTGCCCCGGCTGACGGAGCTGTTGGGGCCTGACCACTTCTACACCCTCGAAGCGGCCGGCGGACTCGCCGCAGACTACTGGCTCTACGGACGCTATCGGGAAGCGACGACGCTGAACCAGCAGGGGTGGGCGCGCTGGCGCAGCGCCTACGGCGACGACCACTTCCGGACGCTGATGGCGGCGAACAACGCCGCTGCGGCCGAACGGTTCAACGGCCGCTACCGCGAGGCCTTCCAGATCGACACGGACAACCTCCGGCGCCGACGCAAGGTGCTGGGCGAGCGGGACTACTGGACGCTGCACTCCGCCGTGGCCCTCGGTCGCGACATGCGGGCGTTGGGCGACCTGGAGCAATCTCGGGCGTTGTTGACCAATGCTCTGCGGGACTGCCAGGTGGAGCTCGGCGACGACAACCGGCTCAGCCTGTGGGCGGCCAAGAGCCTGGCGGTGACGCTGCGCCGGATGGGGCGCCCCCAGGAGGCCGTCGCGCTCCTCGACGACACTCTCCGCCGGTCCCAGAAGACATTCGGGGAGCGGCATCCGGAAACCATGCAGTGCCTACTGGAGTCCGCCTGCCTGCACTCCGCGCTCGACGACCAGGCCCTGGCCCGGCAACAGGTGGAGGACGTCTTGGCGTACTTCCGCGAGACGTACGGTGCCGACAACCCGCTCACGCTGGGCGCGGCGAACGATCTCGGCATGATCCTGCTCCGGACCGGTGACGCCGAGGCCGCGTTGCCGATCCTCGAGGAGACCGCCGAGCAGTTCGCCGACGTCCTCGGCGACGATCATCCGTTCACGCTGGCCTGCCGACTCAACCTGGCGAATGCCCGGCATGCCACAGGCAGCCAGGCCGACGCCCGACGCCTCGACGAGCGTACTCAGGGGAAGCTGGTCGAACGGCTCGGTCGGCAACACCCGACCACGATCGCGGCGACCTCCAACCTGGCGATCAGCCTCCGGGACACCGGCGCGCTGCACGATGCTCGGCAGCAGACCCAGAAGGCGCTCGAGTTCTCCCGGCAGGTCCTCGGCGACGAACATCCGAACACCATCGCGGTCCGGGACGGCCACCGCATCAAGGTCGACATCGAACTGGAGCCGCTGTAGGTCCGCGGTGGAAGTCGCGACATCCGGCCGCGTCAACGTATTCCTCGAACTGGTCAGGGCAATGCCCTGGTCAGCCACTCGGCCACCTGCTCCGGCGGGACCCGACCGCCGGCGGCGACGTACAACCTGTGAACCAGTCCGGGGTGGTCGATCAGGGTTCTGGACACGACGGTCCGGCCGGTCGTCGCACGAACTGTCGCTACTACGAGTCGAACCCAACCTTCGAGATCGTCGGGGCGAATCTCTGCCGCGTACGCGCGGGCGGCGTCGCCGTACCGGCCGGCGAGATAGGCGGCGTCCCCGTGATGCGGCGCGCACGCGGCGGCCGGTCCGGGAGTCATGTGCAGGCTCGACCGGATCAGGTTGGCCAGGGCCGGCTCGGATGCGGCTGGTGCACCGAAGGGGGACTTCCGGGACGCCAACGAGTCGATCAGTTCGGCCGAGTCGGCCAACCAGGCGGGCAGGGGCGCCGCCACCAGCCGGGCGAGAGTCGCCGAATCGGGTGTCGCGTTCAGCAGCCGCCATCGCACGGCGTACCCGAGCGCGGCGTCGGCGGCGGCCTGGTCGATCTCCGGCGGCAACGGTTCTCCGGCCCAGGCTTCCAATCGATCCCGCAACGGCGTGACGAACGCAGTGCCGAGGGCGGTCAGTTCGCCCGCGTACAGGAGATCGTGCACCGCGAGCAGGGTGAGTCGGCGCCAGAGGGCGAATTCGAAGTGCGCGGTCCGAGCGGCTCCCGGATCCGCCAAGAGCAGACGACGCCGTCGCCAGAAATCGCAGACGCCGAGGTGGGCATAGACGCCGTGTAGTGCGGCGGATACCGGGCGTGGGTCGGAGCGCCAAGCAGCGATGTACCGGGCGACGCCATCTGTTTCATACAGGTCGTACAGGTCGAGGATCGCCACCAGTTTCATGTGCTGGAACTCGTGGATCAGGGACAGGGCCAGCGCTTCCGCCGTGGAGTTCGCCGACACCGCCAGTGACCCGTACGCCTGGAACGACGTGGCGCCCTGGCTCGTACCATTCTCCGACGGCGCGAGCGGCATCAGGGAGATGAGCGCCGCGCGCATCCCCCGCGCATAGTCGGAGTAGTCCGTGTCCAGGACGGACCATGCCTCGCGGCACAGCTGGTCGAAGCGGAGGGCCGCCGACCCGTCGAGCCGTGGCGCCGGGGGCCACTGGTGGCAGTTCCGGTACGGGTCGAGGTCCTCGATCCGTACTGTGTAGCGGCGTCGAGGACCATCGACCCGGATCCGCCGGACCGGAAGCCAGTGCTCCGACTCGCGTCGGAACGGACCCGACACCACGACAGTGTGAAGCTCGCCGACGAAGGTCAGCGCCGACCCGTCGCCGACCACACGAACCCGATGGTCACCCAGTCCCACCAGGGCACCGAGCGTGGGGAGGACCAGCACGCCGTCCCGGACCGGCAGCGTGACGTCGAAGAGCAGTCCGGCGGCTGCCCCGGCTGCGGCGGCGAGAGCGGTCAGGTATCCGAGCTCGTCCTCGATTCCCGGCGGCCTGGACGGATCGGCCCCGTCGACCGAGAGCAGCTGGCGTAAACAGGAACTGGCCCAGTTGTCGAGGTACGGATGCGCCAGTACCGAGTGCACGGATTCCGGCCGGGCCGCCTCGGCCTCGCCGAGCAGTCGCGTCGCCTCGGCCACGACGGAGGCGATGTCCTCGCCCAGTTTCATCGCCTCTAGTACCACCGTGAGCAGTTGCAGTCTCCGTTTGGAGCGTTGACTGGCGGAGAGGACGCCGATGGCGTACCGATCGCCATCGCCCTGCGCCAGGGCGACGATCTGCTCGGTGGTCAGCCGATGACGCCGGACGGAATTGCCACGCACGTGCCCGTCATGCGACGTCGGCGGCGCTCTTCCTGCGGATCCCGAGGATAGTTCCCGGCTCTCCATGTGCCACCTTCGGCGCGCCGCCGTCAGTTGGGGGACGCGCGCTGCTCCGACGCCTGGCGATGGCGGGGCAGCCAGGTGGTCGCGAACGTCACCGCCGACGTGATTGGCAACAGCCGGGCCGTCCCGGCACCCACATTACCGATCCGCACGGCATTCGCGGAGGTCAATTCGAAAGCTCGTCCGAGCTCCACGAAGTCACGGTCGTCCAGGGCAGCAGCCTGGTACGTGGTCCACCGCCGACCTTCCGGTGTCAGCACCACGCACCGGTTCGGCCGCCGGCCCAGCCCCGGCAGGCGGTACTCCGCCAGATGGAACGCGGTGCACCGGTCGTACCCGACGCCGAGCAGCAACGTCTCGCCCCCGGCCGCCTCGATCGCCCCCAGCGGCGAGTCCGGGCCGATTTCCGAGGTGATCGGATGCCGGGCGGTCAACTCCCGGGCCCGGAAGCCGACCGCGGCGAACGAGGTCTGCGGATGGCTACTGCGGAAGGCGTTGGGCCAGGTCCGGACCGTCTCGGCGATCAGCCCCAGCTCGCGGCAGGGTGTCACGGCGGGATCGAACGCCGGCAGTTCGGCGCGGATCGCCGGCCACCACGCCTCCGGCACCCGGACGTGGGACCACCGGGACGGGTCGCGGTTCTCCCGGGTGAACGCCGGTACGACCAGCGTCCCGGCCGCGCCCAGCACGTCGAGCAGCGCCCGGACCACCGTCGGGGCGCCGCCGCAGACCCAGCCGAGGGATCGGAGCGAGGCGTGCAGCAGAAGGGTGGTCCCCGGGCGTACGCCCAGGGCGCGGAAGTCCCGGACGAGACTGCTCCGGGTCTGTGGCACCGGCTCGGTCATGCGAACGGAGTGTGCCAGAAACGACACCGAACGTCAGATGCCCGTCGTCAGATCCCCTTGGGGTGCCAGACCGTCTTGGTCTCCAGGAAGGCGGTCATCCGACCGGTGCCGGGGTCGGCGGCCCAGTCGACCGGCCCGGTCGGCGGCCGGAGCACCCGCTTGAGGTTCCCGGCAGCGGCTCGCTCCAACTCGGTGCCGAACTCCGGGTCGGTGACGCCGGTCAGGTCGAGCGCGTTCACGTCCATGTGTCCGGCCAACCACGATCCGGTCTCGGTGGGCCGTCCGGTCAGCAGGTTGACCACCCCGCCGGGCAGGTCCGAGGTGGCGAGCACCTCGGACAGGGTGATCGCCGGCAGCGGGCTGGTGTCGGCGACCAGCACCACCACGGTGTTGCCGGTGACGATCGCCGGTGCCACGACGCTGACCAGTCCGAGCAGTGCCGGCTCGGCCGGGGCGAGCACCCCGACCACCCCGGTCGGCTCCGGCGCGGACAGGTTGAAGTAGGGGCCGGCGACCGGGTTGGCGTTGCCGTACACCTGGGTGATCTTGTCGGACCAGCCGGCGTACCAGACCCAGCGGTCGATCGCCTCGTCCACCTCGGCGGCCGGCACGCCGAGCCCGACGAACTGGTCCCGCCGCCCCTCCAGCATCTCGGCGACCCGGTAGAGGATCTGACCCCGGTTGTACGCGGTCGTACCCGACCAGCCCTTCACGGCCGCCCGGGCCGCCAGCACCGCGTCCCGGACGTCCTTCCGGGAGGCGAGCGCCACGTTCGAGTTCTGCACCGGATACGACCGTCCCGACTCGCTGCGCGGGAACTTCCCGCCGATGAAGAGCTTGTACGTCTTCCGCACGCCGACCCGCTCCGGCCGACCGCCACCGTCAACCATTCCGCCACCGTCAGACATCGAGGTACGCCTCCAGCCCCTGCCGGCCACCCTCCCGGCCGTAGCCCGACTCCTTGAACCCGCCGAACGGCGAGGTGGGGTCGAACTTGTTGAACGTGTTGGCCCACACCACGCCGGCCCGGAGCCGGTCGGCCATCCACAGGATCCGGGAGCCCTTGTCGGTCCAGATCCCGGCCGACAGCCCGTACGGCGTGTTGTTGGCCTTCTCCACCGCCTCGGCGGGGGTCCGGAAGGTCAGTACGGACAGCACCGGCCCGAAGATCTCGTCCCGGGCGATCCGGTGGGTCTGGCTGACTCCGGTGAAGATCGTCGGGGCGAACCAGAACCCCCGGTCCGGCAGTTCGCACGGTGGGGACCAGCGTTCGGCACCCTCCGCCGACCCGATCTCGGTCAGGGTGCGGATCCGGTCGAGCTGGGCGGCCGAGTTGATCGCACCGATGTCGGTGTTCTTGTCCAGCGGGTCACCGAGCCGCAGCTGGGCCATCCGCCGTTTGAGCGCGACGAGCACCTCGTCGTACACCGATTCCTGGACCAGCAGCCGGGAGCCGGCGCAGCAGACGTGGCCCTGGTTGAAGAAGATGCCGTTGACGATGCCCTCGACGGCCTGGTCGACCGGCGCGTCGTCGAAGACGATGTTCGCCGCCTTGCCGCCGAGTTCGAGGGTGAGCTTCTTGCGGGTGCCGGCGACCGACCGGGCGATCTGCCGGCCGACGTCGGTGGACCCGGTGAACGCGACCTTGGCCACGCCGTCGTGCTCGACCAGTGCCTGCCCGGTCGCGCCGGCTCCGGTGACGATGTTGACCACGCCGGGCGGCAGGTCGGCCTGCTGGCAGATCTCCGCGAAGAGCAGTGCGGTGAGCGGGGTGGTCTCGGCCGGCTTGAGCACCACGGTGTTGCCGGTGGCCAGCGCCGGGGCGATCTTCCAGGCGAGCATCAGCAGCGGGAAGTTCCACGGGATGACCTGACCGGCCACGCCCAGCGGGCGGGGGTCCGGGCCGAAACCGGCGTGGCCGAGCTTGTCGGCCCAGCCGGCGTAGTAGAAGAAGTGCGCCGCGACCAGCGGGATGTCGACGTCCCGGGACTCCCGGATCGGCTTGCCGTTGTCGAGCGACTCCAGTACGGCCAGTTCACGGGCGCGCTCCTGGACGATCCGGGCGATCCGGAACAGGTACTTCGCCCGGTCCCGCCCGGACATCGGTCCCCACACCTCGTCGTACGCCCGGCGTGCGGCCCGGACCGCCCGGTCGACGTCGCCGGGGCCGGCCTCGGCGACCTCGGCCAGCACCTCCTCGGAGGCGGGATTGATCGACTTGAACGAGCCGCCGTCACCGGGCTCGACGAAGTCACCGCCGATGAACAGCCCGTACGACGGTTTGAGGTCGACCACCGAGCGGGACTCGGGCGCGGGAGCATATTCGAACATCATTTAGTCCAGGTGGAGTCGACGGGCTCAGTCAAGGGTGAAGTAGTCGGGGCCGGAGTAGACCCCGGTGCTCAGCTTGGTGCGCTGCATCAGCAGGTCGTTGAGGAGGCTGGAGGCGCCGAACCGGAACCAGTCCGGGTCCAGCCAGTCCTCGCCCGCGGTCTCGTTCACCAGCACCAGGTACTTGATGGCGTCCTTGGTGGTCTTGATGCCGCCCGCCGGCTTGACCCCGATCTGCCGGCCGGTGGCCTCCCGGAAGTCGCGTACCGCCTCCAGCATCACCAGGGTGACCGGGAGGGTGGCCGCCACCGGCACCTTGCCGGTCGAGGTCTTGATGAAGTCGGCGCCGGCCAGCATCGCCAGCCAGGAGGCCCGCCGGACGTTGTCGTAGGTGGCCAGCTCGCCGGTCTCCAGAATGACCTTGAGATGGGCGTCGCCACAGGCCGCCTTCACCGCGAAGATCTCGTCGTAGACCTGCTGGTACCGGCCGGAGAGGAAGGCACCCCGGTTGATCACCATGTCGATCTCGTCCGCTCCGCCGGCCACCGCCGCCCGGGTGTCCGCGAGCCTGATCTCCAGCGGGGACTGCCCGGACGGGAACGCCGTCGCGACGCTGGCCAGATGTACCCGGCCGGTGCCGCCGACCGGAGGGCCACCGGCGGCCGGGCCGCCCCCGTCGACGGGCTCACCGAGCAGGCCGGTCCGGCTTCCGCCCCCGGCCGACCCGCCCGGAGCGCTCGCGGCGCCCCAGAGCGCGGACGCGGCCACCGGAACCATCGTCGGATAGACGCAGAGCGCGGCGACGGCCGGGCACGACGGGTCGGCCGGGTCCGGACGCAGCGCCTTGGCGGCCAGCGCGCGGACCTTGCCGGGCGTGTCGGCGCCCTCCAGCGTCGTCAGGTCGACCATCCGGATCGCCAGGTCGATCGCCCACGCCTTGGCGGTGGTCTTGATGGAGCGGGTGCCGAGCATCGCCGCCCGCTGCTCCGCGCCGACCTGGTCCACCCCGGGCAGGCCGTGCAGGAAGGTCCGCAGGGTCGCCTCGGAACGCCCCACCTCGGACAGGTCGGACCGGGCCGACGTCGTTGTCGCCGTCATGCCGACAAGTCTACGCACCGGTACCCCACTGTGATCTTGGCCATACTCGGGTGCCGTCCGATGCCCGTCGGTAGCCGGATGACGACCGCCGGATTCGGCCGGGCGGCGGTTACTAGTAGGTTGAGCGACCGTGGACGTACTCGTCGTAGACCATCCCGTGGCCCAGACCCGGCTGACCGTGATGCGTGATGTCCGGACCGACTCGGCGTCGTTCCGGGCCGCACTGCACGAACTCACCACCATGCTGGTGTACGAGGCCGCGCGGTCGCTGCCGGTCGAACGCTTCTCGATCGACACTCCGGTGGCGCCCACCGAGGGGATCCGGCTGGCGAATCCGCCGCTGCTGGTCCCGGTGCTCCGGGCCGGACTGGGCATGGCCGACTCGGCGCTGGCCCTGCTGCCCGAGTCGTCGATGGGCTTCGTCGGGCTGGCCCGCGACGAGCACACGTACGAACCGCGCGCCTACATGGAGTCGCTGCCCACCGACCTGACCGGGCGGCCGGTGCTGGTGCTCGACCCGATGCTGGCGACCGGCGGCTCGCTGGAGCACTGCTGCCGGCTCCTCGCCGACCGGGGCTGCACCGACATCATCGTGCTCTGCGTCCTGGCCGCGCCGGACGGCATCGCCCGGCTGGAGCGCTCCGGGCTGCCGCTGCGCCTGGTGACCGCCGCGATCGACGAGCGACTCAACGACAAGATGTTCATCGTGCCGGGGCTCGGCGACGCCGGTGACCGGCAGTTCGGCGGGATGCCCCGATTCTGATCATCGGTTCTTCGGCCACCATCGGTACACCCACGGCCGGGACGCATGCGCGGCTGGCGCGAAACGGCTACCGTCTCGGGCCATGACTGGTGTTGGGTTGGCCGAGGAGTTGTTGCTACTCGGCTACGACGATAAATCCGGCAAGGCGACCGGGTCACGGATCGGACTCGACCTGGGCATGGCCGCCGCCGTGCTGGTGGACCTGGCCCTCGCCGGCCGGGTCGCCTTCTCCGACGGCTCGATCGTGGCCACCGACGCCACACCGATCGGCGATCCGGTCGCCGACGCCGTGCTCGCCAAGATCGCGGCCGACACTCCGCACACCCCGGCGTCCTGGGTGCAGCGGCTGCGCCACGGGCTGCGCGACCGGATCCTCGGCGGGCTCTGCGAGCGGGGGGTGATCAGCGATGTCGACGAGACCGAACTCGGCTACATCCACATCCATCGCTATCCGGTGCTCGACCCGTCGGTGGAGGTCGAGATCCGTGGCCGGCTGGCCGACGCCCTGACCGGGGAGCGGGTGCCGGACGAGCGGACCGCCGCGCTCGCCGCAGTGATGGCGGCGATCCGGGTACAGCCGAACCTGGGACTGACCGGGGCGGCCGCCGAGGATGCGCAGAAGCGGCTGGCGGAGATCGCCCGGGGTGCGGGATTCACCGACGGGGGCGGCCTGGAGGAGTCCACGATCCGGCCGTCCGTGGCGCTGGTGATCGCCGCGCTCACCCGGGCCATCGCCACGGCCCTGGGCACCCGGGCCTGACCGTCGCCGATCTGTCGTACCGGCCCGTCCGTCGGACGGGCCGGCGCGGGGACTACCAGATGCCCAGGGCCGCCGCGGTCTCGGTCCGCAGCGCGCGGACCGACGCGGCGGCGCGTTCCCGGGCCGCCGCCACGTCCTCGTCGACGACCGGTTCCACCACTTCCAGGTACGCCTTCAGCTTGGGCTCGGTACCGGACGGCCGGACCACCACCCGGGCCGAAGCGGTACGCAGGATCAGCACGTCCGCCGCCGGGGCGAGGTCCTCCACCGAGGTCACCGGCTCGTCGAGCAGGGTCTTCGGGGTCCTGGACCGGATGTACGCCATCGTGGTCCCAATCTCGCTCAGGTCGTCGACCCGCACCGAGAGCTGATCGGTCAGGTACACGCCGAACTCGGCCGCCAACTCGTTCAGCCGGTCGGCCACGGTGCGCCCCTCCGCCTTAAGCGTCGCCGCGAGCTCGGCGACGGTGAGCGCGGCGCTGATCCCGTCCTTGTCCCGGACCTGACCGGGCGCGACGCAGTAGCCGAGGGCCTCCTCGTAGCCGTACACCAGCTCGGCGGCACCGGCCTCGGCCCGGACGATCCACTTGAACCCGGTGAGCGTCTCCGCGTGCGGCACCCCCCGGGCCTCGCAGAGGGCGCGCAGCAGGGACGAGGAGACGATCGTGGTGGCGTACAGCCCCGAGCGTCCGCGCCGGAGGAGATGGTCGGCCAGCAGTACGCCCAGCTCGTCGCCGTGCAGCATCCGCCAGCCGCGTACCGGATCGGGGATCGCCACGGCGCACCGGTCGGCGTCCGGGTCGTTGGCGATCGCGAGGTCGGCGTCGATGGTCCGGGCCAGCGCGATCAGCCGGTCGGTCGCGCCCGGCTCCTCCGGGTTCGGGAACGGGACGGTCGGGAAGTTCGGGTCCGGTTCGGCCTGGTCGGGCACCACTCCCGGAATGGCGAACCCGGCGCGGGCGAAGACCGAGGTGAACACCGCCGCGCCCACCCCGTGCAGCGGCGTGTACGCGATGCGGAGGTCGCGGGGCCCGTCCGGGGCGATCACCGCCGCCGTGGCCTGGACGTAGGCCGCCGGAACGTCGTCGCCGAGCACCTCGCCGGGGGGACCCAGCGGCACCGTCGCCAGCGGCCCGACCGCCCGGATCGACTCCTCGATCTCGGCGTCGACCGGCGGCACGATCTGAGCGCCCGCGCCCAGGGCCCCGCCGAGTTCGGCACCGAGGTAGACCTTGTAGCCGTTGTCCCGGGGCGGGTTGTGGCTGGCGGTGACCATCACCCCGGCGACCGCCCCGAGGGCGCGGACGGCGTACGCGAGGACCGGGGTGGGCAGGGGCCGGGGGAGCAGCAGCGCCGGCCGTCCCGCCCCGGTGGCGACCCGGGCGGTCCGCTCGGCGAACGCCTTCGAGCCGTGCCGGGCGTCGTACCCGATCAGCAGTGGACCGGCGGTGTCCTGGGCGGCGAGCCAGCCGACCAGCCCGGCCGCGGCCTGGGTGACCACGGCCAGGTTCATCCCGTTGGGCCCGGCCCGCATCGGACCCCGGAGGCCGGCGGTGCCGAAGGTCAGTGGCCCGGCGAACCGGTCCGCCAGTTCGGCCGCGCTCGCCGGCAACCGGTCGAGTACGCCCCGCAGTTCGTCCCGGCTCGCCGGGTCGGGGTCGTCGTCGAGCCAGGCCTGGGCCCGGCCCCGTAGTTCGGCCAGCTCGTCGGGTTGTGCCTGCCGCTGGTGAGGTTCTGCCGCCATCGGACTGTGATAGCACGCCGGCCGGACCGCACCGGCCGCCGGGCCCCCGGCGAACCGGCCGCGCTCAGCTGGTGGAGGTGAGCTTGAAGGAGCGGACCATCTCCTCGAAAATCACTTTGCTCTCGTCGAACCGTTCACTGGGGGTGGTCAGGTAGAAGGAGTACACCTTGCCGCCCTGGACGGTTCCCCGCCAGATGCCGTGCCGTTGTTCACCGTCCGGTCCGCAGGTGTACTCCAACTGCGCGGCGGGCTTGCCGCCGAGCTCCTCGTCGGTCAGGCCCAGCTGCTGATAGGGCTTGGCACAGGTCTTGCTCGACTTCAACCCGTTCTCGGCGATCTCCGCCCAGCGACGCGACTCGTCGCCCTTGAAGTCCTCGACCAGGACCCGTACCCGCCGACCGCTGCCGTCCGGGTCGGTGTAGTCGATGTAGACGGCCCTCTTCGGGGTTGCCTTCTTCCAGTCCTTCGGAACGTTGATCGCGACGCCACGTTCGGCGTGTGGCTTCGTGGCGAACGTCGCCGGAACCGCCGCTCCGGGGCTGGTGCCGGCCTGCGGAGGGGGCGTCGTGCTGCCCTCGGGGTCGTCGCCGCCGCCCAGCGAGAGCGCCACGACGCTGATCAGCAGCACCGCGGCCACCCCGCCGGCCGCGGCGAGCTGCATCTTGCGGGGCCAGCCCTTGACCGTCTCCACCAGTGTGCCGCTGGCCTGCCGGGCGCCGGAGAAGGTACGGCCGAGGCCGCCGCCGCTGGCCGTGTGCACGGTGCCGGCCCGACCGCCCTGGCCGGGCATGGCGCCGGTCGGTGTGTCGAGCGGTCCGCCGCGCCTGCCGTGCTGCTGGTCGCCACGTCGGCCGGCGGCGGTGTGTGGCATCGCGCCGGTCGGCGTGTCATTCGGGTTCGGGCCGCCCACCGGCGGTCGGGCCGAGGCTGCGGCGTCGCGGGCGTTCCGGGCCAGCCGGTCGGCCAGTGACTCGCCGGGAGCGAGCATGGCCGTCCCGCCGATCTCCCCGTTGGAAGCGGCCGGCGACCGGTTCGACGCTGGCGTGGCCGCCTGCTGCTGGGCGGCCTGCTGGTGTGGGGCACCCGGCTGCTGCCACGGCGAGCGCTGGGGCGGGACCACCGCGTACGGGTCGGTCATCGAGTGCCCGGCCGGATTGCTCGCCAGCGGGCCGGCCAGGAGTTCCCGCAGCATGGTGCGGGACCTGGTGACGTCGAGCCGGCGGGACGGGTCCTTCTCCAGCAGGCCGAGCAGGGTCCGGGTCAGCGCCCCGGACCGGACCGGTGGCGCGGGCGGGTCCTCGACCACCGCGTGCATCGTCTCGATCGGGTCGCCCTTGTCGAACGGCGGCCGGCCCTCCACCGCGGTGTATAGCGTCACGCCGAGCGAGAAGAGGTCGCTGGGCGGCCCGAAGTCGTGGCCCATGGCCCGCTCCGGCGAGATGAAGTGTGGCGAGCCGAGCACCATCCCGGGGGTGGTGAGCTGGACGTCGGTCGGCATCCGGGCCACGCCGAAGTCGGTGAGCACGCACCGCCCGTCGGAGCAGATCAACACGTTCGCCGGCTTCACGTCCCGGTGCAGCACCCCGATAGCGTGGGCCACCTCAAGGGCGCCGAGCAGGGCGATTCCGATCTTGGCAACGGCACGTGGAGCGAGGGGTCCGTCCTCGATGACCATGTCGGCGAGGCTGCGCGCGTCGAGCAGCTCCATCACGATCCAGGGTCGTCCGCCCTCGGTCACCACGTCGTAGACCTGGACCACCGCGGGGTGCTGGAGGGCGGCCGCGGCCCGGGCCTCGCGGAGCGTGCGCTCGTACATCGCGTCGCGGTCGGTGGGGGCCAGTCCCGGTGGGAGCACGACCTCCTTGACGGCCACGTCGCGGCGCAGCAGGGTGTCGGCCGCGCGCCACACCGTGCCCATGCCGCCGTGGCCGATCGCAGCCCGCAACGAGTACCGACCGCCGATGGTGATGCCGGGTGCCGCACGTCCGTTGGTGGGATTGGCCGGTCCGCCACTCCACGTCGGGATCTGAGTCACAGAAAAGCCACCGAGAGAATCGAGGGGGCACAGGACAGAACCCCCCTATATTGCGGGTTCCGACCGCAGAAGGGAAAGACAACCGCCGGAGTTCCCCAGAACTCGACCGTACGTGTTGATCAACTCACTGAAAGTGCGTTTTTCTCGACGCCCAGTGCCGGATCACTCACTCGTTCACGGGTACGTTCCGCGCTCCCGGGACCGGCGTCCGTCAGTGATCCAGATGCTGGGATCTACCATGCGGTAATGAGCGATGGTCGGTCGAGCGAGTCGGGTTTCCCGATCAAGGCGGTCTACGACGCCGCCGACGTACCGGCGGGCCTGGACGCCCGCCTCGGTGCGCCGGGAACGTTCCCGTACGCCCGGGGCGTCTACCCGACGATGTACACCTCCCGGCCGTGGACCATGCGCCAGTACGCCGGCTTCGGCACCGCCGCCGAGTCCAACGGGCGCTACCACCAGCTGCTCGCCGCCGGCACCATGGGGCTCTCGGTCGCCTTCGACCTGCCCACCCAGATGGGGTACGACTCCGACCACCCGATCGCGCACGGCGAGGTCGGCAAGGTGGGTGTCGCGATCGACTCCGTCGAGGACATGCGCACGCTCTTCGACGGCATTCCGCTGGACCGGGTCTCCACCTCGATGACCATCAACGCGCCGGGATCGGTCCTGCTGCTGCTGTACCAGATCGTGGCCGAGGAGTCCGGAGTGGCCGGTACGGCGCTCAACGGCACCATCCAGAACGACATCCTCAAGGAATACATCGCCCGGGGCACGTACATCTTCCCGCCCAAGCCCTCGCTGCGGCTGGTGGCGGACACGTTCGCGTACTGCCGCAAGGAGGTGCCGAGATGGAACACGATCTCCATCTCCGGCTACCACATGGCGGAGGCGGGGGCGACCCCGGTGCAGGAGATCGCCTTCACCCTGGCCAACGGCGTCGAGTACGTCCGCGCCGCGCTCGCCGCCGGTCTCGCGGTCGACGACTTCGCGCCCCGGCTGTCGTTCTTCTTCGTGGCCCGGACCACGCTGCTGGAGGAGGTGGCGAAGTTCCGGGCCGCCCGCCGGATCTGGGCCAACCTGATGCGGGACGAGTTCGGTGCCCAGGATCCGAAATCGTTGATGCTGCGCTTCCACACCCAGACGGCCGGGGTGCAGCTGACCGCACAGCAGCCCGAGGTGAACCTGGTCCGGGTCGCCGTGCAGGGCCTCGCCGCCGTGCTCGGCGGAACCCAGTCGCTGCACACGAACAGCTTCGACGAGGCGATCGCGCTGCCCACCGAGAAGGCCGCCCGGCTGGCCCTGCGTACCCAGCAGGTGCTGGCGTACGAGACGGACCTGACGGCCACGGTGGACCCGTTCGCCGGCTCGTACGTCGTGGAGGCGATGACCGACGAGATCGAGGCCGGGGTACGGGAGCTGATGGAACGGGTCGCCGGGTACGGCTCGGCGGTGGGCGCGATCGAGGTCGGCTTCCAGAAGCGTGAGATCGAGACGTCCGCGTACCGGATCGCGCAGGAGATCGACTCCGGCGAGCGGGTGGTCGTCGGGCTCAACCGGTTCGCCGTCGACGAGGAGGAGCCGTACGAGCCGCTGCGGGTCGATCCGGCCATCGAGGCGGCCCAGGCGGGCCGGTTGGCGCGGCTGCGGGCCGACCGGGACGCTGGCGCCGTCGAGCGGTCCCTGACCGACCTGCGGACGGCGGCCTCGGGTACGGAGAACGTGCTCTACCCGATGAAGGAGGCGCTACGGGCCCGGGCCACCGTCGGGGAGGTCTGCGGCGTGCTGCGGGAGGTCTGGGGGACGTACCGCCCGAGCGACCGGTTCTGAGCCGGGCCGACCCCTGCCGAGCGGGCTTCTCCCCGGGGGCGGGGGCGGGTCGGGAATGTCGGAGTGGTTTTCCGGGTATCGGAAGTAGATGCCTCCGACTGGCGCGTTGACGGACACGCTGTGCGTGGTCGTTCTGACACCATCTGTCACCCTGAAGGTCCCCGCCACCCCGCACGGCGGTGATCGATTGCCGTTCGAACCCGAAGGTGGCCGGATGGTGCGACCATTCGGGCTGGCGGCGCCCCTGCTGGGAGCCGCGATCGTGACCGGCGAAACCGTCACGCGTTGTAGGAGGTGTGGGACAGATGGCGGCGTCTGATGGTGGGCTAGGTAGCGCTCCGTACGCTGCCGAACGCTCCTACCAGGGCTTTCGTGACGCTGTGCTGTCTGATCGCTACCAGAACGAGGTTGCGCAGCGTCACCGTCGGCGGTCTAGGCTGTCCGAGTCCCATCCCATCCACAGTGATCGAGAATTCGACGTGACGAGTGCGTTGCAACTGCCGACCGGCAGCCAGCCGGCGTCGTCAAAATCCGAGGCGGCGCCCGGGGCGGAGCCCCTGCCCTTCGGGCTCGACCAGGCACTGGACTTCCGGCTGCCCGAGCTCATCGCGACCCGCCGGTTCCTGCACGCCCATCCGGAACTGTCCGGGCAGGAGTTCGACACCGCCGCGCTGATCGCCCGGGAGCTCTCGGTCGCCGGTCTCGCACCGCGCCTGCTGCCCAAGGGCAACGGGGTGATCTGCGACATCGACGGGCGACCCGACGGGCCGGTGGTCGCGCTCCGCGCGGACCTCGACGCGCTTCCGCTGGCCGATGCCAAGGACGTTCCGTACCGCTCCACTGTGGAAGGGGTCTGCCATGCCTGCGGACACGACGTGCACACCACGATCGTGCTCGGCGTCGGCCTGCTCCTCGCGCAACTGGCGCAACGTGGCCAGTTGGACGGGCGGGTCCGGCTGATCTTCCAGCCGGCCGAGGAGATCCTGCCCTGCGGCTCGCTGGAGGTCATCGAGGCCGGCGGCCTGACCGACGTCACCCAGATCTTCGCCCTGCACTGCGACCCCAACCTGCCGGTCGGACAGGTCGGGCTGCGGGTCGGACCGATCACGGCGGCGGCGGACAACATCACCGTCCGGCTGACCGGGCCGGGCGGCCACACCGCCCGCCCGCACCTGACCGTCGACCTCGTCGACGCGCTGGGCCGGCTGGTCACCGAGGTGCCGGCGCTGGTGAACCGGCGGGTACCGGCAAACAGCGGGCTGCTGCTCGTCTTCGGACAGGCCTCGGCCGGCACCCAGTACAACGTGATCCCGAACGAGGCGATGGCGGCCGGAACGCTCCGGGTGCTCGACCGCGACACCTGGGAACTGGCGCCCAAGATCGTGGCCCAGGTGGTCCGGGACGTGATCGCACCTACCGGTGCCACCGTCGACGTCGAGTACCTGCGGGGGCGACCGCCGGTGGTCAACGACGCCCGGGCGATCCGGGTACTGACCGCCGCCACGGCGGCGGCCGCCGGCCCGGCCGGGATCGCGGAGACTCCGCAGAGCATGGGGGGCGAGGACTTCTCCTGGTACCTGGAGCACGTGCCCGGGGCACTGGCCCGGCTCGGCGTGGGCCGGACGGCGGCCAACGTCGACCTGCACCGGGCGGCGTTCGACGTCGACGAGCGGGCCATTCCGGTGGGCGTACGGGTTCTGCTCCAGACCGCGCTCAAGGCGCTGGCCGAGTAGCGGAGCGGGCCGGTACCGGGTGGTGGGGCATCCGGCACCGGCACCGCCATCCGCGCGGGACGCGGTGCCGGGGTCAGCTCGTCGAGGCCGGCGCCTGGGCCGGAACCGAGGGCGTGGCCGGAATTGGCCGGGACCGCCGCCCGCGCAGCCGCCGGACCGCCCAGAGCACCCCGACCAGCGGCAGGCCCAGCCCGATGATCCAGGGCAGCAGCGCACCCAGCACGGTCAGCAGCACCCGCAGCGAGGCGACGAACGCCTCCCAGCCACCCTTCAGACCGGCCAGGAACCCGCTCGTCGACTCCTCGTCGTCCTCCCGAGCGTTCGGGCCGAGCAGGACGGCGGTGATGGTCGACAGTGCGGTCAGATCGGCCAGCCGGCGCTTCTTCGCCTCCAACGAGGCCAGGTCCGCCTCCCGCTTGGCCAGTTCGCCCTCCAGCATCACCAGGTCGGTCAGGGACTTCGCCTGGGCCAGCAGCCGCCGGCCGCTGTCCACCCTGGCCCGCTGGGTCGCGATCCGGGCGTCCAGATCCAGGGTCTCCTCGGTGACGTCGTCGGTCTTGAGGTCCCGGCTCACCGTGTCGCCCAACCCGGCGAGCTGGTCCACCACGCCGGCGAACCGGTCGGCCGGAACCCGCAGTTGGAGGGTCGCCTCGGCGGCGGACTCGTTGCTGCTGCGGCTGTCGCCGCCGACGAAACCACCCGCCCCGGTGGCGATCCTCGCCGCCTCGGCGGCCTTTCCGTCGACGTCCTGCACCCGTACCGTGATGGAGCCGGTGTAGACGATGGCCCGCTGGCCGACCCCCGGGTCGGTCGCCGGATCCTGGACCGGCTGGCCGAGCAGCCCCACGCCCTGCTGCCCGCCGGACTCGTCCTTCGCCACCGCCGGCGCCTCGGCCGGAGCCGCCGCCGGCGCACCGTCCGACGTGCTCGCCGCGTCGCGGCTGCCGGCGCCGCCACAGCCGGCCAGTGCCAGCCCGGCCGTCACCGCCCCCACGCCGAGAAGTCCCGCGATGGACCGTCTGGACCTGATCATGGTTCCGCTCCGCCCGCTCATGTCCCCTCCGCTCTCCCTGCCCCGTCGAGGCGTTCCGTCAGACGTGCCGCGAAGTCGTCCCGGTTCCGGCAGACTGCGCGTGGGACATCACGATTCGGTAGCCGAGGAGTCTCGATGCGACTGACCAAGTACGGCCATGCCTGCGTACGGGTGGAGGAGGACGGGGCCGTGCTGGTCATCGATCCCGGTACGCTCACCGAACGCGGCGCCCTCGACGGCGTCGACGCGGTGCTGATCACCCACGAGCACGCGGACCATCTCGACGTGGACGCCCTCGCCGACGCGCTCGGCAAGCGCCCGTCGGTGACCGTGTACACCCACCCGGACGTCGCCTCCAAACTGGACGCGTTGGACGGAGTGGTGCGAACGGTCCAGTCCGGAGATTCCTTCGAGGCGGCCGGGTTCGCCGTACGGGCGTACGGAGGGTGGCACGCCGTGATCCATCCGGACCTGCCCCGGGTGGTCAACCTCGGCTTCCTGGTGAACGACTCGGTGTACCACCCCGGCGACTCGTTCGACGTACCGGAGGGGGCGCAGGTCGACACGCTCTTCGTACCGATCTCGGGCCCCTGGCTCAAGGTGTCCGAGTCCGTCGACTTCGTCCGGGCGGTCAACCCGCGCCGGGCGTACGCCCTGCACGACGGACTGCTCGCCCCCGCCGGGCTAGCGGTGTACGACGGCAGCATGACCCGCCTGGCCAATTGTGAGTACGCCCGCCTGGCGCCCGGGACAGCCGTCGACTGAGCGGGTCGGCGACGCGAAGATGGCAGGTATGCCCCGTGACCTCGTCGAACGGCTCTACTCGGCACCACCGGACGGATTCGTCGCCGCCCGTACCGAGGCGGCCCGGGAGGCCCGGGAGGCCGGCGACGCCGCCGGAGCCCGGGAGATCGCCAAACTGCGGAAACCGACGGTGGCGGCCTGGTTGGTGAACCTGCTGGCCCTGCGGCGCCCGGACCTGATGGCCGAACTGGTCGAACTCTCCACCGCGCTCCGTTCCGCCCAGCGGGAGTTGCGTGGGCCGCGACTGCGCGAGCTGTCCGCCCAGCGGCGCGGCGTGGTGACCGCGCTGGTCGGCCAGGCCCGGGAGTTGGCCCAGGCCGCGGATCCGAGGCTGGCGGCCGGAAAGTTGCCGCTGGCCGAGGTGGAGGCCACGCTGAACGCCGCGCTCTCCGACCTGGACGTCGCCGAGCAGGCCCGGTCCGGCCGGTTGGTCCGGGCGGCCAGCTACGCCGGATTCGGCGAGGTGCCCCGGCCGAACCTGCGGTTGATCGTCGGCGGCCCGGACGAGACCGCGCCGGACGAGCCGGTTCTTGACGAGATCACGCCCGACGAGATCACGCCCGACGAGGCCGCGCCGGACGAGGGTGGCGGAGCCGGGCCGGGCCGCCCCGGCCGGAAGGGCACGGCGGTGGAGCCGGGCGCCCGGCTGGCGGCGGAGCCGAGGGGCGGCCCCCGGGCAGCCCCGGCCCGCGAGTCGGCCCTCGCCACTCGACGCCGGGCACTCGACCGGGCGCTGGCCGATGCGCGTACCCGGCAGGAGCGGGCGGAGGCGGAACTCGCCCGGGCCACCGAGGCCGAGCGGGACGGCGCCGCCGCGCTGACCGAGATCGAAACCGCGCTGGCCGACCTGGAGCGGCGGCGGGCCGCCGCCGAGCGGGAGGTCGGCCGGCGCAAGCTGGCCCGGAAGACGGCCGAGCGGGGCGCGGTCGCCGCACGACGGCGGGTCGGCGACGTGGAAGCCGCCGTGGAGGCGACGGCGGCGGAGAGTGGACGGTAACGGCAGGAGGTGGGGCTGCCGAAAGGGCGGCACGACAGGCAGACTCAAGCGGGAAACGTGGGAACCGTGCCCGCGGGCCCGGATCGGAAGGCGGTGTCGTTGACCCCCGAGCAGGCCGCTGGCGCGGCCAGGCCGAGCGTGCTGCAGTTGGGCGGCGCCTTCATCGAGTGCCCCCGGACGTTGCGCCGGGCGCGGCAGATGGGCATCTCCGGCTGGGCGTTCTTCGTGACGGGTCGCGGCGCGGTGCTCGGCGACGTACGGACCGAGACGGTGGCCGCCGCGATCGGCATCCTCGCGCCGGACGCCGTGGCCGACGGCTGGGAGAGCGCCGTCCGGGTGGCGTCCCCGTGCCAGGTGGCCGAGGTCGCCCGCGCCGAGTGCTGTCGCTGGGGCATCGACTACCTGGCCGGCTTCCCGCCGGTGGGGCGCCTGATCGAGCTGGTCGAGCCGGTGGTGGCCGCCGCCGACGTGACCGGGATGCCACTCTTCGCCGCCTGGCGGGGCATGCCGGTGCCGGCCGACGCCGCCCCGGCATCCCGGGCGGCGGTGCTGCTGCATCTGCTCTTCGAGTACTACTCCGGGGCGAGCCTGATGGCGGCGCGGGCCGCCGGCATGTCGCCGATGGAGATCATCCTGGCCGGTCCCGAGGGCGAGTCCGGTGCGGTGGCGTACGGCTGGTCGCCGCCGTACCCGCCGGTGGGGCCGCTGGTACGACGGCGGCTGTGGGCCGAGTCGGTGGGTGACCGGATCGTGGCGCAGGCGTTCGGCGTACTCACCGCGGCGCAGCGGTCGGAACTGGTCAACCTGTTGGGTACGGCGTCGACCGGCGTCCGGATGGCACCCCCCGTACCGGACTGAGACCGCCGCCGCGCCGGACGGGCGAAGCCGTGGCCCCGCCCGACTGTGGCGGAACCACGGCTTCGAGTCTGACGCCCTTCGGCGTCGGGGACTCAGCTCCAGCGGAACAGTTTCGTCGCCAGCCCGCCGAAAACCACGGTGAAGCCGAGCATGACCACCAGGTGCAGCGGCTGGGGCCAGTCGCCGGCCCAGCTGTCCTGGAGGGCCTGGGAGGCGGCGCCGAGCGGGGTGAAGTCGGAGATCCGGCGTACCGCCTCGGGCATCAGCGGGCCGGGCGTCCAGACCCCGGCCGCGAAGAGCATCGGGTAGTAGATCAGGCTGCCGAGTCCGACCGCGGCGCGACTGGTGGGGGTGAAGGCGGCGAGGAGCACGGCGAGCGACACCATCGAGGCCGCGCCGAGCACGAAGGCGATCAGCAGTCCGGGCACGTTCGGGTGGGCGGAGATCCGGAACGCGCCCCAGGCCGCGAGCAGGGCCAGCCCAGAGCCGACGATCAGTGCGATCACGTTGACCACGAGTTGGGCCACCAGCAGTCTGACCGGCGGGACGGGGGTGGTGGAGAGCCGGCGGAGCACTCCCTTCTCGCGGTTGGCGGCCAGCGTGTTCAACAGGTTGACCAGGGCGACGGTGCCGATCGCCAGGGCCAGGGTGATCGGTAGGTAGACCTCCACCGGTATCCGGCCGCCGACGTCCGCGCTCGGCTCGTTGAAGCCCGGCATGGCGCTGCCCAGGATCAGGATCAGGGCGGCCGGAAAGATGATCCCGAAGAACGCGCCGAGGGGCTCCCGGACGAACAGCTTCGCCTCGGTGACGACCAACTTCGCGGTGCTCCGTACGGCGATCCGACCCGGCGTCGCCCGGATGCTGCTGACGGGCCGGTCGGTCTGGCGGGAGGCGGTGGCGTTCATGATGTTTCCTCGATCCTCTGGATTGTCGGAGCGGCGGCGGTCGGTGCTCAGGCGGCGGCGCGGGACGGGTTGCTCAGGGCGAGGACCGCGTCCTCCAGGGTGGGGCGCTCGACCCGGGGCACCTCGGCGCGGGCGACCAGGTTGGCCGGGGTGTCGATCGCGACGACCTCGCCGGCCCGGATGACCGCCAGCCGGTCGCAGAGCCGCTCGGCCTCGTCCATGAAGTGCGTGACCAGTACGACCGTGACGCCCCGGTCCCGGACGTCCCGGACGAGTTGCCAGGTGTCCCGACGGGCCTGCGGGTCGAGCCCGGTGGTCAGCTCGTCGAGCACCGCGATCCGGGGGTTGCCGACCAGGGCGAGCGCGATCGACAGCCGCTGCTTCTGCCCACCGGAGAGCTTGGCGAACACGGTGTTCCGCTTCTCGGTGAGTCCCATGTCGGCCATCAGGGCCCGCCAGTCGGCCGGCTCGGCGTAGAACGAGCTGTACAGGTCGAGCGCCTCCCAGACCTTCATCCGGTCCGGCAGCTGGCTCTCCTGGAGCTGGATGCCGACCTGACGGCGGAGTTCGGTACGGGCCAGCTCGGGGTCCAGGCCGAGCACCCGGATCGTTCCGCCGTCGGCCCGGCGCAGCCCGGTCAGGCACTCCACCGTGGTGGTCTTGCCGGAGCCGTTAGGGCCGACGATCCCGAAGATCTCGCCGGCACGTACCTCGAACGAGACGTCCCGGACCGCGACCTGGGTGCCGTAACGCTTCTGAAGCTTGCTGACCTCGATGACTGTCATGGGGAAAACGGTAGAAATTCCGGCCGGTCGCGGGAATGCGTCCACGTACCGGACCGGGGTGGGGGTAACTACACCCCGGTCCGGGCTCCAGCAACAGTCCGCCGGGAACGCCGACCGACGACACTGAACGCATGTTGCGCCGACAGGGGATCGCGTTCGTTCGGAACCTCGCCCTACTCGGGCTGGGCCTCGTCGGCCTGGCGATGTCCGTGCTGCTGATTGTGGCGGCCACCCTGGTCGTGCCGTACCTGCCCGCGGCGCGGGTCGCCAAGCGGCTGGCGGATCTCGGTCGGCGGTTGACCGGGAGCTGGGGCGGACTGCCGGTGGAGGTCGAGCGGCGGCCCGGCCCGCCGGCACCCGAGCGCTGGGCCGACGGCTGGTACGTCCACGAGAACGAGCTGTACAAGTCGCCGAGGCTGCCCGCGTACCTCCTGGAACTGGCCTGGCGCTCGGAGGACCCGGCGCTGCTGCGCGAGTGGCTGTGGCTGCACCTCACCCCGTTCGTCGGGGGTCTCGCGGTGCTGGTGCCGCCGACGCTGGCCACGGCCGGGGTCGGGCTCGGCACGCTCGGGCTGGCCGGTGGCGCGGCTCCGGTCGTCGGGGCACCGTCGCCGGCCTGGGCGGTACCGGTCGGACTGGCGCTGGTCGCCCTGGGCTTCGCGCTCGCGCCGATGGCGCTCCGGCTGCACGCCCGGTGGAGCCGGCTGCTGCTCGGGCCGTCGGCGCAGTTCTGGTGGACCGGGTCGAGAGCGGCCCGCTGGCTGCGGAAGGGGTCCGACGACACCTGGCACGGCGGCGGGCTCAGCGGCCTGGGTTTCGCCGCCCTCGGTGGCACCCTGCTCAACCTCGTGACGTTGCTGGTCGCCTGGGGCGGGCTCTCGCCGCAGGTGTCGCACCTGACCCGACCCCTGGTCAGCCGGTACCGCAGGTACGCCGGGACGTGGGCCGGCGTGACCATCGCGGAGCCGTACCGGCCGCTGCCGGAACTGCCGGTTCCGGACGAGGACGGCCGGTACCGGATCGGCCGTACCCTCTACACCGATCGCGAGGCGGCGGTCCGGGTCCAGCGGTACCAGTGGTGGTTCGGCGATCCGGCGACCTGGCGGGACCAGCTCTGGGCGGCCACCAGTCCGCTGCTCGGGGTGCTCGGGCTGGTCCCGGCCGCGCTGGTCGGGCTGGGCCTGTACGGGCTGGTCGGGCAGCCGCTGTCCTGGGTGCCCTGGGCGGTGCCGCTCGGCGTGTTCAGCGGGGAGTGGATCACCCCCTGGTACCTCTGGTACGGCGTCACCCGCCTCTGGCCCGACCTCGGGTGGATTCCGGGTTGGGCGAGCCCGTTCGTCGGCCTGGCGATGGCCGGCCTCGGGATGCTGCTCGCCCCGGCGATGCTCCGGCTCCGGCTCCGGTACGACCGGCTGCTGCTCGCCCCGACCCGGTCGGCCTCGCTCGCGCACCGGGTGGACCAGCTCACCGAGACCCGGGCCGACGCGATCGACAGCCAGGCGGCCGAACTGCGCCGGATCGAGCGGGACCTGCACGACGGGGCGCAGGCCCGGCTGATCGCGGTCGGGCTCAGCCTGGCCGGCGTCGAGCGGCTGATCGAGGAGGATCCGGCCGCCGCGCGGGCGCTGGTCGCCCAGGCCCGGCAGGCGTCGGCCACCGCCCTGACCGAACTGCGTGACCTGGTACGCGGCATCCATCCGCCGGTACTCGCCGAACGGGGACTGCCGGACGCACTCCGGGCGGTGGCACTGGACAACCCGGTGCCGGTACGGGTGACGGGTCAGTTGCCCGGCCGGCTCGAGCCGCCGGTGGAGTCGGCGGCGTACTTCTGCGCGCTGGAGGCACTGGCCAACGCGACCCGGCACGCCGGCGCGAGCACGGTGGAGATAGACATCACGTACACCGGCACGGCGCTGCGGATCACCGTCGCCGACGACGGCCGGGGCGGTGCCGATCCGGCCCGGGGCAGCGGGCTGCGGGGCGTCCAGCGCCGGCTCGGCACCTTCGACGGCGTACTCAGGCTGGACAGCCCGGTCGGTGGCCCGACGCTGGTGACCGTGGAGATCCCGTGCCCGATGCCGGGCTGATCCGCCAGTCCGGGGCTCAGGCGGAGGCGGTGCCGGTGGGCCGGGCGCGCAGTTCGGCCACGTAGTCGTCCGGGGCACCGGCCTTCTCCGCCGCGTTGGCGATCTCCGACAGGTACCAGGCGGTCGGCAGGCCGCCCTCGTAGCCGGCGAAGACGTACACCCAGGCGGTCACCTCGCCGTCCAGAGTGACCACCCGGACGTGCAGCTTCCGGTAGGTGCCCGAGACGACGCCCTCGACCTCGTCGAGTTGGGCGGCGTCCCAGGAGTGCACGTCGTAGAGTGCGACGAAGACACGATCACCAGGAGATTCGACGACGGTGGTGACCGCGCCCTCCCAGCCGATCACCCCCTCGCCGGCGAAGGTCAGCCGCCAGCCTTCCAGCCAGCCGGTGCCGACCATCGGCGAATGCGGGCAGTAGGCACGCATTCGGGCGGGATCGAGGTTTGAGCCGTACGCGGCGTAATGACGCACGGCGATGACGATAGCCCGGCGGAGGGGTGGTGGAGAATACGACCGTGCGTGTCGTACGGGTTCTGGGCAAGATTGTCACTGTGAGCACTGACGGAGGACGAGAGTTGTGAGCCGGATTGTGATCATCGGCGGGGGGCCGGCCGGCTACGAGGCGGCCCTGGTCGCCGCCCAGTTGGACGCCGACGTCACGGTCGTCGAGACCGATGGCGCCGGGGGCGCCTGCGTGCTGCACGACTGCGTCCCCTCGAAGACCTTCATCGCGAGTTCCGAGGTCGTCACCGGATACCGCGACACCGATGAGTTCGGGGTCCACTCCGACGGCCTGGCGGCGATCACCGTCGACGCGGCGACGGTGTACGGGCGGGTCAAGCGCCTCGCGTTGGCCCAGTCGGCCGACATCCAGGCCAAACTGATCAAGGCTGGCGTGACGTTCGTCGCCGGCCGGGCCAAGCTGGGCGTGGACACGCTCGGTCACACCCACCAGGTGCTGGTGACGCCGTCGGACGGTGACTCCACGTACTCGATGGATGCCTCGACGGTACTGATCGCAACCGGCGCCACCCCCCGGGTGCTGCCCACCGCCGTACCGGACGGCGAACGGATCCTGGACTGGCGCCAGGTGTACGACCTGCCGGAGCTGCCCGAGAGCCTGATCGTCATCGGCTCCGGCGTCACCGGCGCCGAGTTCGCCAGCGCCTACCTGGCGATGGGCGTGAAGGTGACCCTGGTCTCCAGCCGGGACCGGGTCATGCCGCACGAGGACCCCGACGCCGCGACGGCGATCGAGCAGGTGTTCCGGTCCCGGGGCATGACCATCCTGAACAACAGCCGGGCGAACGAGGTCCGCCGGACCGGCGACGGGGTCGAGGTGGAACTCTCCGACGGCCGGCTGGTGCACGGCTCGCACGCGCTGATGGCGGTCGGCTCGGTGCCGAACACCGCCGACCTCGGCCTGACCGAGTACGGCGTCGCGGTCGCTCCCGGCGGCTACGTCAGCACGGACCGGGTCTCCCGGACCAACGTGCCCGGGATCTACGCGGCCGGCGACTGCACCGGCGTACTGCCGCTGGCCAGTGTGGCCGCCATGCAGGGCCGGATCGCCATGTGGCACGCCCTGGGCGAGGCGGTGTCGCCGCTGCGGCTGCGTACGGTCGCCGCCAACGTCTTCACCGACCCGGAACTGGCCACCGTCGGGGTGTCGCAGAACGAGGTGGACTCCGGCAAGGTGCCGGCCCGCCAGGTGATGCTGCCGCTGGCCGGCAACGCCCGGGCCAAGATGGCCGACCTGCGGGACGGCTTCATCAAGCTCTTCTGCCGGCCCGCCTCCGGCCAGGTCGTCGGCGGTGTGGTGGTGGCGCCGAAGGCCAGCGAGCTGATCCTGCCGATCACGATCGCGGTGGAGAACAACCTCACGGTCGACCAGTTGGCGCTGACCTTCACCATCTATCCGTCGCTCTCCGGTTCGATCACCGAGGCGGCCCGGCAGCTGATGTTGCACGAGCTGGAGTAGCGCTGCCCCGGCCGCCGGGGGACGACGCTCCGGGGAGCGTCGGCGTACCGTTGTCGGCGCGCGAGCCGTACCCCCAGGTCCCCCGTTCCTGGTGGTGAAGCGGTTCGCCACCAGGGCCGCCGGCGGGTCCCGCGCCGGCGGCCCGCCTCACGGATGCTTACCAGGGGCGCCGTTGGCGCAACCGGGTCAGTCGATCGGAATCCGGTACAGCAGGTCGTACCGGTCGCCGGGGAAGTCGATGTCCGCCGACCTTCGCGCTCGGGCTGGTGCTGCCGCGCTGGCGGGAGCAGACGCTCCGGCTGGTGGCCCTGGGCCGGGACATCGACCGACATCGTCCAGATTCGCCGTCGCCGGGCCGCTGACCTGGGGGCGGGACCCAGATTTCGCGATCATGCGGTGTCGTCGTGTTACGCGGGCGCAACGAGATCGGCGTAACGTCAGGCCATGGCGGACTTGTTCGAGGACTACCGCCTCGGCCCTGGCTGGGACGAGATGTTCGGCGCGCCGGGCATGCCCCGGGAGACGTACGAAGCCCTGCACGCCACCCTGCAACCGTTGTCCAGTGTCGAACTCCGGGTTCGGGCGGAGGTACTGGCCCGGGCGTTCCTCGACCAGGGGATCACCTTCGCACTCAAGGGTGTCGAGGGGCCGTTCCCGCTCGACATCGTGCCCCGGATCATCGCCGCCGGCGAGTGGCGGGTGGTCGAGGCCGGAGTCGCCCAGCGGGTGAAGGCGCTGGAGGCCTTCCTCGCCGACATCTACGGCGCCGGCCAGGTCCTCGCCGACGGCGTGGTACCCCGCCGGGTCGTGGTCACCAGCGCGCACTTCCACCGCGAAGCCGCCGGCATCAGCCCACACAACGGGGTACGGATCCACGTCGCCGGAGTCGACCTGGTCCGTGACGAGGAGGGCGCCTTCCGGGTGCTGGAGGACAACGTCCGGGTCCCCTCCGGGGTTAGTTACGTGATGGAGAACCGCCGGGCGATGGCCCACGTACTGCCCGAGGTCTTCGCCGCGACCCGGATCCAGCCCGTGGAGTCGTACCCGGGGGAGTTGTTGCGGGCCCTGCGCGCGGCGGCGCCGGTCGGGATCACCGATCCGACGGTGGTGGTCCTGACCCCCGGCGTGCACAACTCGGCCTACTTCGAGCACGCCCTACTGGCCCGCGAGATGGGCGTCGAGCTGGTCGAGGGCCGGGACCTGGTCTGTGTGGGCAACGAGGTCGCCATGCGGACCACCGGCGGCGAGCAGCGGGTCGACGTCATCTACCGGCGGATCGACGACGAGTTCCTCGATCCGGTGCATTTCCGGGCCGACTCGGTGATCGGGGTCGCCGGGCTGTTGAACGCGGCCCGGGCCGGTCGGGTGACCATCGCCAACGCCGTCGGCAACGGCGTCGCGGACGACAAGCTCCTCTACTCGTACGTCCCGGACCTGATCCGTTACTACCTGGGCGAGGAGCCGACGCTGTCCAACGTCGAGACGTACCGGCTGGAGGACCCGGACGTGCTCGACCACGTCCTCGACCAGTTGGACCGGCTGGTGTGCAAGCCGGTCGACGGGTCCGGCGGGGCGGGCATCGTGATCGGCTCCCAGGCATCCGACTCCGAACTGGCCGAGCTGCGGACCCGGATCACCGCCGACCCGCGCGGCTGGATCGCCCAGCGCGAGGTGGCGCTCTCGATGGTGCCGACGCTGATCGGCAACCGGCTGCGGGCCCGGCACGTCGACCTGCGCCCGTTCGCGGTCAACGACGGCCAGCGGGTCAGCGTGCTGCCGGGCGGGCTGACCCGGGTCGCGCTGCCCGAGGGCGCGTTGGTGGTCAACTCCAGCCAGGGCGGCGGGTCCAAGGACACCTGGATCCTCGCCGAGCCGCCGTCCGAACTCAGCCCGGTGGACCTGAGCACCGGCATCGACCCGGCCGAGCCCGTCGATCCCGCCGAGCTTTCCGAGCCTGACGCTCCGGTGCTGCCCCGGGTACCCACGCCGCGCAGCCCCGATCCGGGACCGGGTGGCGGGCAGGTCGCCGAACAGCAGCAACAGCAGCAACAGTCCACTCGGGACGCCGGTGCCGACCAGGGGTGGTCGAGATGCTGAGCCGGATCGCGGAATCGCTCTACTGGATCGGCCGGTACGTCGAACGGGCCGAGGACACCGCGCGGATCCTCGACGTACACCTGCACCGGATGCTCGCCGACCCGTGGGTCGACGAGGCGACGGCCTGCCGGTCGCTGCTCGGCGTGATGGGAGTCGGAGAACTGGAACAGCCGGTCACCGCCGCCCGGGTCGTCGGGCTGCTCGGCCTCGACGAGGAGAACCCGAGTTCCGTGGTCGGCGCCCTGGCCGCCGCCCGGGAGAACGCCCGGGGCGCCCGGGAAACCATCTCGGCCGACATGTGGGAGTGCCTCAACTCGACCTGGCACGGCCTGCCGGGCGCCCGGCGCCGCGCCGAGGAGCAGGGCGTACACGCCTTCTTCCGCTGGGTCCGGGAACGCTGCGCGGTGATGGCCGGCCTCACCGACGCCACCATGAGCCGGGACGAGGGCTGGCTGTTCCTGGTGCTGGGCCGCAACGTGGAACGGGTCGACATGACCGCCCGACTGCTCTCCACCCACGTACGCGCCGGCGGCAGCATTCCGTCCTGGCTGACGCTGCTGCGCTCCTGCGGCGCCTGGGAGACGTTCCTGCGGACGTACCGGGGATCGCTCGACGACCGGCACTCGGCGGAGTTCCTGCTGCTCGACCGGCTCTTCCCCCGCTCGGTCTTCGCCGCGCTCTCCCGGGCCGAGGGCTGCCTCGCCGAACTGGAGCCGTACGGCGGCCCGGGTCAGCCCGGCCGGACCGGAGTGGCCACCGACGCGCAGCGGATCATCGGTCGGGCCCGGACCGGCCTGGAGTTCCGGGCCGCCGACGAGCTGATCGGTGACCTCGGCACGGTCCTCGCCGGCCTGGAACGGACCTGTTCCCAGGTGAACGACGCGGTCTCCCGCCGCTACTTCCGGCAGACCTCCGCCGTCGCCTGGGTGCCGGAGGCGGTCGCGTGACCCGGTGTTGGAGGAGGTTCCGGTGACGGTGGGCAGTTGGCGGCTGAAGATCAGACACCAGACCGGTTTCACCTACGCCGGGGCGGTCGCCGGGTCGTACAACGAGGCCCGGATGTCGCCGCGCAACGATGCCCGCCAGGCGGTGCTGGACGCGCGGGTGGAGGTGTGGCCGTCGGCCCGGACCTACCGGTACGAGGACTACTGGGGGACCGTGGTGACCGCCTTCGACCTGCACGAGGCACACGAGTCGCTGCGGGTCACCGCCTCCTCCACTGTGGAGACGCTGGGCCCCGGTGACCAGTCGGCCGCGACCGACGGCGCCGGCTGGGCGGACCTGCGCGGACTCCAGACCCGGGACCGCTGGTACGAACTGCTGCTGCCCACCCCGCGTACCGCGCTCGACGAGGAGCTGACCGACCTGGCCGAGTCCGTCCGGGCCGCCCGGCCGACCCCGCACGCGGCCGCGATGGCGCTCTGCGAGCAGGTACGCGACGAGGTGGCGTACACCTCGGGCGCGACCGGGGTGCAGACCGACGCCGTACAGGCCTGGCGGCAGCGCAAGGGTGTCTGCCAGGACATCAGCCACCTGGTGGTCGGGCTGCTGCGCAGCATCGGCATCCCCGCCCGGTACGTCTCCGGATACCTGCACCCGGTACCGGACGCGGGGATCGGGGAGAGCATCGTCGGGCAGAGTCACGCCTGGGTCGAATGGTGGGTCGGCCGGTGGGCGGCCTTCGACCCGACCAACGGGGTACCGGTCGGCGAGCGGCACGTCGTGGTCGGCCGTGGCCGGGAGTACGGCGACGTACCGCCGTTGAAGGGCGTCTACGCCGGGCCGGCCAACACCGGGCAGGGCGTCGAGGTGACCATCACCCGGCTGCGCTGACCGGCGGATATTCGCTGGGCGGGACGCGGGTGGTGGCGTACCGTGGCCGCCATGCGCAGTGCGAACGAGACGACCACGCCGGGCGACCCCGGCGTGCCGCACTGACGCGAACTCTTCGTCGACAGGCCCCGGGGCGATCCGCTCCGGGGCTTCGTCGTACTCCGGGACCGGGATCGTCCCAGCCAGATCCCGATCTCCAGGAGAAGACCATGGTTGACCACCGCAGGCTCGGCCGCGAGCTCGAGCTGTTCCACGCCGATCCGCTCTCCGGCGCCGGCCTGCCGATCTGGCTACCGGCCGGCGCCGCCGCCCGGCACAGCGTCGAGTCCTACGTCCGGGAGTTGGAGCGCCAGGCCGGCTACCAGCACGTCTACTCGCCTCCGCTGGGCAAGCGCGAGCTGTTCGAACTCTCCGGGCACCTCGGCTACTTCGCCGACGACATGTTCCCGGTGCTGCGGCTCTCCGCCGATGACGAGTTCGTGCTCCGTCCGGCACTGTGTCCGCACCACGCCCTCGTCTACCGGGCCCGGGGCCGGTCCTACCGGGAACTGCCGCTGCGGATCGCCGAGCTGGGCGGGATGTACCGGTCCGAGCGGTCCGGGGTGCTCGGCGGACTCAGCCGGGTCCGGGCGATCTCGCTCAACGACGCGCACAACTTCTGCGCCGTCGAGCAGGTCGGGGCCGAGGTCGCCGAGATCCTCGACCTGATCCGGGTCGCGCACGCGGCGCTCGGCGTACGACCGGCGGGGTTCCGGCTCTCCCTACGCGGCCCAGGGGAGAAGTACGTCGGCGACGACGAGATGTGGCAGCACGCCGAGAACCTGCTCCGGGAGGCGCTGTCCGGACTGCCGTACGTCGAGGCGCCCGGGGAGGCGGCGTTCTACGGGCCGAAGATCGATATCCAGATCCTGGACGGGGCGGGCCGGGAGTCGACCATCTCCACCATCCAGCTCGACTTCGACAAACCGGCCCGGTTCGACCTCTCCTACACCGACTCCTCCGGCGGGCGCAGCCGACCGGTGATGGTGCACCGGAGTCTGGTCGGCAGCATGGAACGGCTGTTCGCGTACCTGATCGAGGTGCACTCCGGCGCCTTCCCGGCCTGGTACGCGCCGGTGCAGGTGCAGGTCCTGCCGGTCGGGCCGGAGCAGTTGGCCGCGGCGGAGGCGTTCCGGCAGGAGTGCGTACGGGCCGGGCTGCGGGCTGAACTGGTCGGCGATGGCTCGTTGGGCGCCCGGGTCCGGGGTGCCGCCCAGCGCCGGGTCCCGTACGCGGCCGTGCTGGGTGCCCGGGAGGTGGCGGCCGGTCAGGTGGCGCTGCGGCTGCGGGACGGCCGGGCGGTGGAGCCGATGGCGGCGCCGGACGCGCTGCGGATGATCAGCGGGATCGTGGCCGCCCACTCGGCGGAACTCCTGCCCTGATCCGGCGAGGGTCGGGACAGGAGTTGCAGCGGCTCCCCGAGGGCCGGCGTCGCGCACGCGGGCTTACGCAGGCTCAGGCGGGCTCACGCCGGAAGGAAGAGTACGAGCAGGGCGGCGGTGACGAAGACCACCTGGATCGCGGTCCGGATGCCGAGTGGCTCCACGGGGCGGCCGGCCAGGGCCAGTTTTCGGCGTGCGGCGTGGACGTTGGCCGGAAACATGGCGAGCATCATCAGCGCGAGCCCGGCCGCCGCCCAGCGGGCGGTGGCCGGGACGAGCAGGCCGACCGCGCCGACCAGCTCCAGCACACCGGTCACGGTCACCAGCAGATCCGGTCGCGGCAGTTTCGGGGGCACCATCGCAATGAGATCGCGGCGGTGCGTGGCGGCGAAGTGTGCGTAGCCGGCGAGCAGGAACATCAGGGCCAGCCCGAGCCGGAGCGCGGGGTGCCAGCCGTCCAGGGCATCGACGCCGAGGAAGCCGACGATCCGGGCGACGAACGTGCCGGCGAGCAGGGCGATCAGCGGAATCATGTCGGTGTCCGTTCGGCGAGGGGGAGAACTTGACGTCGCCAAGACTGCGTGCTGGGAGGACATCTTGTCAATGGCAAGTTATGCTGGCCGCATGATCGAGGAGACTGCCGCAGGGCGGCCGTACCATCACGGAGATCTCCGACGCGCGCTGCTGACCGCCGCCGCCGAGGCGATCGAGGAGTCGGGACCGACGGCGCTCAGTCTGCGCGATCTGGCCCGTCGGGCCGGTGTCTCCCACGCCGCGCCCGCGCATCATTTTGGCGACAAGGCCGGCCTGCTCACCGCGTTCGCCACCGAGGGCTTCGGAATGCTGGCCGACAGCCTGAACGGAATCCGTGCCGAGAACGACAGCCTGCTGGAACTCGGGGTCGGCTACGTCGGATTCGCCGTCGCGCACCGGGCCCACTTCGAGGTGATGTTCCGGCCGGAACTCTTCGACAGCGAAGATCCGGCACTGGCGGCGGCGAAGCAGCAAGCCTCCGACGCACTCCGGGCCGGCGTCGCCACGCTGCCCGAGACGACGGCCGGGCCGGAGGCGGCGAACGCCCAACTGGCCGCCTGGTCGATCGTGCACGGCTTCGCCACGCTCTGGCTCGGCGGGGCGCTCCCGGCCGAGGTCGGCACCGACCCCGAGGCGGCATCCAGGGCGGTGATCCGGCTGCTCTTCGCCCCGGGCCAGGACGCCTCCGGACGGAACGACGAGCCGGGCCGGCCCCGGTAAGCGGGGTGTCACGGCTAACGCCGCGTGCCGGTCACCAGCTCGTCGGCAGCGGCATCCCCTCGGTGTAACCGGCGGCGCTCTGCACTCCGACCACCGCGTTCGCGTGGAACTCCGCCAGGTCGGCGGCGCCCGCGTACGTGCACGCGCTGCGTACGCCCGCCACGATCTCGTCGATCAGGTCCTCCACGCCCGGCCGGGTCCCGTCGAGGTACATCCGCGCACTGGAGATGCCCTCCTCGAACACCGCCTTGCGCGCCTGGTCGTACGGGCTGTCCTCGGCGGTACGGGCACTGACGGCACGCGCCGACGCCATGCCGAAGCTCTCCTTGTACCGGCGGCCGTCGGCATCGGTGTAGAGGTCCCCCGGTGACTCGTAGGTGCCGGCGAACCAGGTGCCGATCATGACGTTGGACGCCCCGGCGGCGAGAGCGAGCGCGACGTCACGCGGATGACGTACCCCGCCGTCGGCCCAGACGTGTCGACCCAGCCGGGCGGCGGCGGTCGCGCAGTCGAGGACGGCGGAGAACTGTGGCCGCCCCACCCCGGTCATCATCCGAGTGGTGCACATCGCCCCGGGCCCGACACCGACCTTGACGATGTCCGCACCGGCTTCGACCAGATCCCGTACGCCCTCGGCGGTCACCACGTTCCCGGCGGCCACCGGTACGGGCGGGTCGAGTGCCCGTACCGCGCGCAGTGCCCTGATCATCCGCTCCTGGTGGCCGTGCGCGGTGTCCACCACCAGGGTGTCCACCCCGGCGTCGAAGAGCGCGGCGGCCTTCCGGGCGACATCGCCGTTGATCCCGATCGCGGCGGCGATCCGGAGCCGGCCCTTGTCGTCCAGCGCCGGCCGGTAGAGGGTTGCCCGCAGCGCTCCCTGTCGGGTCAGCACCCCGACCAGCCGCCCCTCGGCGTCGACCACCGGGGCGAGCCGGCGACGGCCCCGGGAGAGCCGGTCGAATCCGGTCCGGGGATCCGCCTCGGCGGGCACCGTGTGCAGTTCGGTGGACATCACATGGCGCAACTGCGCGAACCGGTCCACCCCGACCGTGTCCGCCTCGGTCACCACGCCGACCGGCCGTCCTCCGGCGTCGACGACGATCACCGCCCCGTGGGCCCGCTTCGGCAGCAGATGGATCGCGTCGCCGACGGTGTCGGCGGGACCGAGCGTGATCGCGGTGTCGTGTACCAGGTGCCGTTGCTTGACCCAGGAGACGACCTCGGTGACCACGTCGATCGGGATGTCCTGCGGCAGTACGGTGAGCGCACCTCGCCGGGCCACCGTTTCGGCCATCCGACGGCCCGCCACGGCGGTCATGTTGGAGACCACGATCGGAATCGTGGTGCCGGTGCCGTCGCTGCTGGAAAGGTCGACGTCGAGCCGGGACTCCACGGCCGACCGGGCCGGGGCCAGGAAGACGTCGTTGTAGGTCAGGTCCTGTGCGGGTGTCGCGCCGGTGATGAACTGCACCTGGCCATCATGCCCGACGAAGATCCGCCCGGCCGGCAGTCGCGCGCCCGGGACCCCGACCAGCCGAGGCCGGACCGGGCGGGCGCCGGTCATCCGAACCGGTCGGGTCAGTTGATGACGCAGATGACGGCGCCGGCCGTGAGCACCCCGCCGACCTCGGCGGAGAGGCCGCTCACCACCCCGGCCTTGTGCGCCTGCAACGGCTGCTCCATCTTCATCGCCTCCATCACCACGACCAGGTCACCCTCGGCGACGGTGTCCCCGTCGGAGACCGCGATCTTGACGATCGTGCCCTGCATCGGCGAGGTCAGCGCGTCGCCACCGGCCCCGCCCGCCCCGGCTGCCGCGCCGGCCCGGGAGCCACGTCGGGCCGGGCGCCGGGCGCCGGCCGTACCCGGAGCGCCGCTGGCCGTACCCGCGCCGTAGCCGGCCGGAAGGCTGACCTCCAGCCGCTTGCCGGCCACCTCGACCACGACGGTCTCCCGCTCGCCGCCGGTCTCCGCCTCGGAGCCGGCGGGCACGGTGTACGGCGGGACCGTGTTGTCGAACTCGGTCTCGATCCACCGGGTGTGCACGGTGAACGGGTCGCTCGTGAACGCCGGGTCCCGGACGACCAGGCGGTGGAACGGCAGCGCGGTGGCCATCCCGTCGACCACCATCTCGTCGAGGGCCCGCCGGGCGCGCTCCAGCGCTTCGGTACGGGTCTCCCCAGAGATGATCACCTTGGCGAGCAGGGAGTCGAAGTTGCCGCCGATCACATCGCCTGCGGAGATCCCGGTGTCCACCCGTACCCCGGGCCCGGTCGGAAGCCGCAGTGCGGTCACCGTGCCGGGCGCCGGCAGGAAGTTCCGGCCCGGGTCCTCGCCGTTGATCCGGAACTCGATCGAGTGTCCGCGTGGCGCCGGATCGGCGTCGAGCCGGAGCTTCTCCCCGGCCGCGATCCGGAACTGCTCGCGGACCAGGTCGATGCCGGCGGTCTCCTCGGTGACCGGGTGCTCGACCTGGAGCCGGGTGTTGACCTCCAGGAACGAGATCGTGCCATCGGCACCGACCAGGTACTCGACCGTGCCGGCGCCGTGGTAGTCGGCCTCCCGGCAGATCGCCTTGGCGCTGGCGTGGATCTGTGCCCGCTGCGCCTCCGTCAGGAACGGCGCCGGAGCCTCCTCGACGAGCTTCTGGTGCCGGCGTTGCAGCGAGCAGTCCCGGGTGCCGACGACCACGACATTGCCGTGCTGGTCGGCCAGGACCTGCGCCTCGACGTGCCGGGGCCGGTCGAGGTACCGCTCGACGAAGCACTCGCCCCGGCCGAAGGCGGCGAGCGCCTCGCGGGTGGCGGACTCGAAGAGTGCGGGAATCTCCTCCATCGTCCGGGCCACCTTGAGGCCACGGCCGCCGCCACCGAAGGCGGCCTTGATCGCGACCGGCAGCCCGTGGTCGACGGCGAACGCCAGCACCTCGTCCGGACCGTTCACCGGATCGGGCGTGCCGGGGACCAGGGGCGCACCGGCGCGCTGCGCGATGTGCCGGGCGGTGACCTTGTCACCCAGGTCGCGGATCGCCTGCGGGCTCGGCCCGATCCAGGTCAACCTCGCGTCGATCACGGCCGCCGCGAAATCCGCGTTCTCGGAGAGAAACCCGTAACCCGGATGTACGCCGTCCGCCCCGGCCCGGGCGGCCACGTCGAGCAGCTTGTCGATCCGCAGGTACGTCTCGGTCGCGGTCTCCCCGCCGAGCGCGTACGCCTCGTCGGCGAGGGTCACGTGCAGCGCGTCGCGGTCGGAGTCGGCGTACACGGCGACGCTGGCCAGTCCGGCGTCCCGGCAGGCGCGGACGACCCGGACGGCGATCTCGCCCCGGTTGGCGATCAGTACCTTGCGCACGCGGCTGCTCCTCCTCAGGTTGTCCCGCCGGCGATGGGCGCCGGTACGGCTGTCGGAACCGGCCGGCGTGGTCACCGGGGCCCGAGACACCCACTGCCCGCCTCTCGGCCGGCGCTCTTGCAGGAACATTGTCGACGACGGCGCTGGTCCCGCCGACGGGCGGGGGCGGTCCGTCCCGGTCCTCGCGGACGGGCGGGGCGGTCTGTCCCGGGGTCCTGCGACGGGCGGGGCGGTCTGTGCCGGAGGCCTGCCACGGGCGAGGTGGTCTGTTCCCGGGGTACTGCGACGGGCGAGGCGGTCTGTCGGGCCCGGCGGGCGGCGGTGGCGAACCGGACGACGACGGCGCCTGGCCGGCCGGCGGGTGGCTGGGCAGCGCCAGTGGGGTGAACCCGGCCGCGCCACGAGGGTGCCGTTGGGCGTTAGTCAATTTTGGTTATTACGCTTCATCTGTGTCAGCTACTCGAATGATGATTCTCGGCCTGGTCCGGTGGATGCAGCCGGTGCACGGCTACGACGTACGTCGTGAGCTGTTGAGCTGGAACGCGGACAAGTGGGCGAACGTCCAGCCCGGCTCGATCTACCACGCGCTGCGCAAACTGGCCGAGGAGGGGCGGTTGCGGGAGGTGGCCACCGAGCAGGTGGGTGCCCGGCCGGCGCGGATCACGTACGAGATCACGCCGAAGGGCGAGGACGAGTTCCAGAACCTGCTGCGCGGCCTGTGGTGGAACATCGGCGAGGTGGTCGACCCCTTCTTCGCCGCCTTCTCATTCCTGCCGGCGCTGTCCCGGGACGAGGCGTCGGCGGCGCTCCGCAACCGGGCTCGCTCGCTGCGCTCCGTCAACGACAGCCTGCGGTCGGCGATGGAGTCCGGGTGGATGAAGCAGGGCAGGCCGACCCACGTCGCCTGGATGTGGCAGCTGTCGATCGCCCGTGCGGAGGGCGAGATCGCGTGGTGCGAGCGGATCGCCGATCTCATCGACGCCGGGGTGCCGTACATCCCGGAGGAGTTCGTGCAGATGCCCGGGTGGAAAGAGTTCGGCACGCTGATCGGTGAGAACGCGGCGAGCACCGGGTCCGGGGAGGGCGAGCCGCCGAGTCGGGTCCAGCGTTCGGAGCGGACGAAGCCGTCCGACGCTGCCGAGGAGTCCTCGGCTGACGAGTAATAATCAACGTTGACTAGATGCGCTATATCGCGTTAGCCTCCGGGAAGCGTTGGGGTGGGCGCCTTCTGGCGGACCCCGGGGGGCGGGTCGGTGGGGATGCCGATCCGGTAGACCAGGAGCAGGCATGATCGAGACAAAAGGGCTGCGGAAGTCGTTCCGCTCCCGACAGGGCGGAAGTAAAAAGGCGGTCGACGCGGTCCGTGGCGTCGACCTCATCGTCGCCGAAGGGGAGATCTTCGGGTTCCTCGGGCCGAACGGCGCGGGCAAGACCACCACCCTGCGGATGCTCGCCACCCTCATCGAGCCGGACGGCGGTGAAGCGAACCTCGCGGGCGTCGACCTCAGGACCAACCCCGGTGAGGTACGACGCAAGATCGGCTACGTGGCACAGGGCGGCAGCACCTGGGACGAGTCGACCGCCCGGGAGGAACTCGTACTGCACGCCCGGATGTACGGCATCAGCAAGGTGGAGGCGCGGCAGCGTGCCGAACGCGCCCTGGCGGCGTTCCAGCTCACCGAGTACGCCGACCGGAAGTGCAAGACGTACTCCGGTGGCCAGCGCCGTCGGGTGGACATCGCCCTCGGCATCATCCACGAGCCGAAGATCGTCTTCCTGGACGAGCCGACCACCGGCCTCGACCCGCAGAGCCGGGCACACATGTGGGACGAGATCCGCCGGCTGCGCTCCGAGGGCATGACCGTCTTCATCACCACGCACTACCTCGACGAGGCGGACGCGCTCTGCGACCGGATCGCGATCATGGATCACGGCGAGATCGTGGCCGAGGGCACCCCGGCCGAGCTGAAGCGGGAAATATCCGGAGACGTGGTGCTGGTCACCGTCGAAGGAACGGCACAGGACGCCGCCAAGGTGCTGGAAACCGAGCCGTACGTCACCAAGCTGGAGACCTCGGACGAGAGCGGACTGCGCCTCTACGTCAACGACGGTGCCCGGGACATGCCCCAGATCCTGCGCGCCCTCGACACCGCCGGCATCGGGCTCAGCTCCATCGAGCTGCACCGCCCCAGCCTCGACGACGTGTTCCTCACCAAGACCGGCCGCTCGCTGCGCGAGTCCTGACCGCCCCGCCGCGCACGCCGAACAGGAGACTCTGCAATGAAATTCGCCCGCGACACCTGGCTGATCTTCCAGCGGCAGTTCCTGCTGCTGATCCGCCAGCCCGTCTGGCTCTTCGTCGGCATCTTCCAGCCGGTGATGTACCTACTGCTCTTCGCGCCGCTGCTCAAGCCCGCGTTGCAGGCGTCGAGCAACGCCGAGGCGTACCGCATCTTCGTTCCCGGCCTGCTGGTGCTGCTCGCCATCTTCGGCGGGCTCTTCCAGGGCTTCGGCCTGATCGCCGAGCTGCGCGCCGGAGTGATCGAACGATCCCGGGTCACCCCGGTCAGCCGACTCGCCCTGCTACTCGGCCGGTCACTGCGGGACGTGGTGTCGCTGATCGCCCAGGCGATCATCATCACCCTGCTCGCGCTGGGCTTCGGGCTCTCCGTGTTCATCGGGGACCTGCTGCTCGCGTACCTGCTGCTGGCCCTGATCGCGCTGATGACGTCCGCGCTGTCGTACGGCATCGCCCTGGTCGTGAAGAGCGAGGACGCGCTCGCGCCGCTGATGAACACGATCGCCCAGCCGGTGCTGCTGCTCTCCGGGATCCTGCTGCCGTTGACCTTCGCGCCGGGCTGGCTGCAGGGGATCGCCGACTGGAACCCCTTCTCCTGGGCCGTGGACGGTGCTCGGGCGCTCTTCGCCGGTGACCTGGGCAACGACGCCGTCTGGCAGGGGTTGTCGGTGATGACGGTGATCACCGCGCTGGCGGTGGCCTGGGCGGCCCGCGAGTTCGCCCGCAGCGTCCGCTGAGCAGGGCCAGCGCGAGAGTGGTACGGGTGGGGTCGGCATCGACCAGCGGTGGCGGGCTGCGCGTCCGTCATCGAGGTCGAGCCGACGCCACCCGCCGCGTCTTCTCATTCCGGCACGACGTGCCGCCCGCCCCGGCGAGACGGATGTGCTCAGGGACGGATGTGCTCAGCGGCGGCGGGCCAGGGTCAGCCCGTCCGCGATCGGCAGCATCACCAGATCGACCCGGTCATCCTTGAGAACGGCATCGTTGAACTCGGCGATCGCCCGGTCACCCGCGTTCTTCGGGGCCAGGACCCGGCCGACCCGCAACACGTTGTCCACCACGATCAGCCCGCCGCTACGCATCCTCGGCACCAACTCGGTCCAGTAGTTCAGGTAGCCCGTCTTGTCGGCGTCGATGAACGCCAGATCGAGGTACGGCTCCGTCGGCAACGACCGCAGGTTCTCGGCCGCCGGACCGATGCGGAGATCGATCCGGTCGTCGACCCCGGCCCGCGCCCAGTACCGCCGGGCGGTCGCGGTGTACTCCTCCGAGATGTCGAAGCAGGTCAGGTGGCCGTCCGCCGGCAATCCGCGGGCGATGGCCAGCGAGGACAGGCCGGTGAAGGTGCCGATCTCGACCGCCTGCCGGGCGTTCACCAGGCGGGTCAGGAAGGTGAGCAGCCCGGCCTGCTCCGGGGCGATCTGCATCTCGGCGTCCGCCGGTAGGACCGACAACGTCTCGTCGATCAACTCGCGGACGAGGTCGTCCGGCGGAGAGCCGTGCGCCAGCACGTACGCGGACAGGTCTTCGGTGAGTGGAATCGATTTTGTGGACACGTCCCGACGCTAGCCCATCATGGTCAGCGGACCCGATGGTTCATCAATGTGCCCGGTGGGCAGGCGTCACCGATGTTTCTGTCACCGGTCGGCGACACTTGACCACCGCTCGGGGCGATCAGTTCGGCGACTCTGACCACCGCTCGGGAAGATCAGTGGCTGGTCGACGAGGCAGGAGCGCTCAGGCGTTGGCCGACGAGGCAGGGGTGTTCACTTGCTGGTCGACGAGGCAGGGGTCGCCGTCCAGAGGTCAGTGATCCGCAGGTCGAGTTCGCCGAGCAGGCCGCGCAGCAGCGGCAGGGACAGCCCGATCACGGTACCGGGGTCGCCGTCGACCCGGTCGACGAACGGGCCACCCAGACCGTCGATCGTGAAGGCACCGGCCACCTGCATGGGTTCACCCGTCGCCACGTACGCGGCGATCTCTTCGTCGCTGATGGCCGCGAAGTGTACGGCCGTCTGGGCGACCGCGCCCACCTCACGCCCACTGGACAGGTCGATCAGGCAGTGCCCGGTGTGCAGCACCCCACTCCGGCCGCGCATCTCCCGCCAGCGCCGGGTCGCCTCGTCGGCGTCGACCGGCTTACCCAGGATCTCCCCGTCGAAGGCGAGTACGGAGTCGCACCCGAGTACGAGAGTCTGGCGATCGGCGGACTCGGGCGCCGACCCGTTGACGCTCGGCTGGCCGAGTCGTTCGGTCACCGTCCGTGCCTTGAGTTGGGCCAGCGTGAGGCTGAGCGCCTCCGGCGTTGAATGGTCTACCGTCGACTCGTCAACGCCGCTGACCAGTACCTCCGGCTCGATCCCCGCAGCGCGGAGGAGCTTACGGCGGGCCGGGCTTGCCGAGGCGAGTACCAGGTGCAGTCGCTTTGTCGTACGCACGGCGACTTACGCTACCCGGCCCGGTCCTGATGTCCCGCGTGCGGGCGCCGAGCCGCACTCAGTACGGGCCGGGCCGTTGTTGCTGACGTCGCCGAAGGAGTAGCACTACCAGGAGTGTGACCAGCAACCCGAGGACGACGAACGCGACGAGGACGACGATCAGGACGGTCGAGGCGGTGTTCGACCTGTTCTCAGGGTTCGGGGCGGCGTTGCCGTCGGCTTGGCTCGGGGTCGGGTTGGCGGTGGCGCTCGGACTGGCAGCCCCTTCCAACGGAGGTACGTCTGCCGTCAGCGCCGCAACCAGGTTGACTACCCCGTAGCCGTACTCCTCGTCCCGGCCAGGCGCGCCCTTGTCATCTGCGGTCGCCGTGAGCCGATGTACGACTTCCTCCGCCGACAGGTCGGGGAACTTGCTGCGTACCAGAGCCGCTGCTCCGGCGACAATGGCCGTCGAGTCCGATGTTCCGGTTCCCTTACGATAGCGCCCGTCGACAGATGTGCTGTAAATATCGACGCCCGGCGCAGCTATAACCACCCTATTGCCTGTTACCGAGACGTCGGCATGATCTCCTTTGCGGTCAGTTGCTCCAACCGCTAGGACCCCAGGGAATCCTGCAGGGAACCCTACTAACAGGCTCTTTGGTCGGTTACCAACGCCGGCGACGACAATGATATTAGCCTTGATTGCAGCCTCTACCGCTGCTCGAAGGCGAGGAGTCCCACCAGCATTGGACGAGATGCTGATTACATCCACGCGCTTCGAAGTTGCCCACTCGACCCCCTTGGCCAGGTCGTCGGCAGAGCCCCCGTCGCCCCTCTCATCTTGAATGGGAACGATTTTGGCTTGCGGAGCAATACCGAGCGCGCCGTTCGCGCCTCGACCATGTGCGGCGATGAGGCCGGCCATTCCGGTTCCGTGGCCGTTTGGATCGCCGTCTTGTTTTCCGTTGCCGGAACCGCCAGCGTAGGTCACGGTTCCCGTCAAAAGATTGTTCCGCAGGTCTGGGTGAGGATCGACGCCGGTGTCAATGACCGCGACGGTCACGCCAGCACCTTGGCTGATCCTGTGAGCTTCCGCAACCTTAAGGAAGGGTAGATGCCATTGGTTATCACGAGCCTGATCGGCATATGCGGGCACGGCCGGTAGCACGGCAACGGCCGTGACGCACAGGAGCGCCACGGCCGCGCGGGTCGTGCGAGACGTCACCGGTTGTAGCCGATCGCCGGGCCAGGGTCGATCCGGCGGTTTTCGCGGCCCGGCATCATGACCGGCGCTACTCCCTCGTCGGTCTCCCAGGGGTTGTCAGGGTCCCAGTGCTGGACGCCCTGCTCTTCCTTGCTGCGATCGCCACTACGTCCGCCCGCCCCCATCCCGAGGGTTTGGCCGCTACCCATTGGACCCCGACCCATTCCGGAGCCTGGTCGCTGCCCGGCGCCGCCAAGTGGCGTCGTGCCTGCGCCTCCGCTGGCGCCACCGATGACGCCACCTACCGGGTTGATCCGCCGGGCTGCTCCGGCTCCCGAGGCCGGTTGCGACAGTCCGGATCCAGGAGCCCCACCGATCATTCCACCGGGAGGCATCGCCCGTGGCGTCACACCAGCGTTGGGTCCATACCCTGGCGCCTTGTTCAGGCCCGTGTTAGTAGACGAAATGGGGTAACCGCTAACCGGAGGCTTGGTTCCAGGTGGCAGTCCGGGGGGTGCGATCGGAGGAGGTAGTCCAGGGCCAGTGGTAGGCGGAGGGGCGGGTGGTATGACGCTTGGCGGCGTCGGCGTGACAGGCGGAGGCGCTACCGGCGCCGTGGTGCCCAGGATCGGACCTGTTCCGGGCGGGGGCGTTGTCGTAACGACGGTCTGAATGGCCGGCGACGGCGAAGCTGTGTAGCTTGCACCGCCACCACTGCTCGAGATCGGCACGACCGGAGGAAAGACAGGTGGTGTCGAACCACCCATCGCTTCGCTTCCGCCTCCACCGCCCGGAGGGTCATCAACGCGGCCCTTTTCGTTCCGGTACTTCGGCGGTTGCCGGAGTTGCATCTGGGCCGTGGCAAGCTCGCTGCTCAGCCCGTACATGACGTGGCGGGCCTGCCAGTTCAGATCTTCCAGGTCGGCGTCGGTCGTTGGCGTCGTGCCGGCCGGCGGCTTTCCCTGATTTGCCGCGACGTCGGCGTCGTACCGGAGCTTGGCCTGCTTCTTGACCTGGTAATCGTTGTAGATCTTTTCGAGGTTGCCACGCGATTCCCAGATTGCCTGAGTGACACTCTTGAAGGTCTGGTGGTTGGCGACCGCCGTGTCGTGGACGCCCTGCACGGTGCCGATGAGGAAGTCGAGCCGAGCGACGTACGCTCGCGAAGCCTCGCTCTTCTCCGGGGGCCAGGCTTCGATCAGGCTCTCGCGGTACTGCTTAAGACGCGACAGGTGTATCGAGCTCAGTTCCGACGTCTTCTGCCAGCCGCTGACGTGCTGCCAGTGTGTGTCGGTCTGCTGGTTGGCGAGCTTCGGCCACATATCGTCGACGTTCTGCCCGACCCAGTTGGTCGTGCCAGCGACCCCGCCGGTTCCGCCTCCGTCAAGCATCCGAACCCCCCGAGTTGTCCGTGCCGCCCTGCGGAGGCGTTGCAGTCTGGGTCCCAGCCGGTGGCGGTGGCGCCGCAGTGGTCTGGTCCAAGGCGTTCTCGACGTCGCGCACCCGGGCGTGCGAGAACGCGTCAGCCTGGCCGTAGTTCTTGCTGACGGTCTCGGCCGCAGTGGCGAGTCCACCCGTGCCGTCACCGACCTCCCAGACCCGGGTGGAGGTGTCCTGCTGCACGGTCCGGTGTGCTGTCATGAACTCGAACAACTCCGGGAAATCGACCGGCCCGGGCAGGTCGGGCAGCATGTCCGCCTGGACTTCCTCCATGTGCGGGACATAGTTCTTCTGCACCTCGGCCGTCAACTGCTTGGCGAACTCTTCCATCCGCTGGATGTCGGCCTCGATGGAGCCGCCATAGTCTCGCAACCACGCAGGGCCGCGGTCTTCCTCAGGTATCACGTCTTCTCCCCAGGTACTACGTACTGCCCCACGTCAAGGTTAGTGGGTGCAGGCCCGCGAGGGCAGCCCCGTTCCAAGGCCTGAGGACGGGTCAGCGGGGAAGGCCGGCGACCCGCCAGCCATCACGGCCACCTCGGGCCGGCATGCCGGACACCGTACCGGGCCGGGCGCGTTGTGCCCAGGTTGACACGGGAGCCGGTTGGGCCGATGTGTCCGGTCGGGTACGGGTACGGAGGAAGATCGCCCCGACCAAGGCAGCCAGCTCCTCCGGGGAGGGCGTACCTCGGACCACCCGAAGCAGCCTCTCGTCGTCAACCATGGGCTTGAGGGTACGTCGTTATCGGTTGGCCGACGTCTCAGATAGGCGTGCCGCAGGTGTGACTCAGGTTGCCGTTGGGTACCGTCCACGGGTGTCCAGTGCGCCCCCACAACTCATCGCTGACCGATACCGGCTTGTTGAGCCGCTAGGCCAGGGCGGGATGGGTCGTGTCTGGAAGGCACGCGACGAAGTCCTGCACCGGGATGTTGCGATCAAGGAGTTGGTCCCCCCACCAGGCCTGACCGAGGACGAGCGTCGCGAAATGCGTGAGCGTTCGTTACGTGAGGCCCGAGCCATCGCCCGACTCAACCACGCGAACGTGGTACGCGTCTTCGACGTGCTGCGTACGGACGGTGATCCCTGGATCGTCATGGAGTACGTCCCGTCACGTTCGCTACAGGACGTACTCGCCGCTGACGGGCCGGTTCCCGCCACCCGGGCCGCCGAGATCGGGCTCGGGGTGCTCGGCGCGTTGAACTCGGCGCACCGGGCCGGAGTCATGCACCGGGACGTGAAGCCCGGCAACGTTCTTCTCGGCGACGACGGTCGGGTCGTACTGACCGACTTCGGGTTGGCGACCGTGCCGGGCGACCCGAACGTGACCCGTACCGGCCTGGTGCTGGGTTCGCCCGCCTACATCGCTCCCGAGCGGGCGCGGGACGGCACCGCCGGGCCCGAGGGCGACCTCTGGTCGCTGGGCGCGACGCTCTATGCCGCCGTGGAGGGGCAGTCGCCCTTCGCCCGGCCGTCCGCGATCGCGACCCTGGCGGCGCTGGCCACCGAGCCGCCGCCCGTGTCGCGGCGGGCCGGGCCGATGAAGGCGGTGCTCGCCGGACTGCTACGCAAGGACCCGGCGAACCGGATCACCGCGGACGTGGCGGAGCGGCTACTGCGCCGCGCCTCCGGTCGCCGTCGTAGCCCCGGGATGTCACTGCTTGATGGCGTACGGCGACCCGGGCCGAACGGTCCGCGTGAACCGGGTGAGCCGCGTACGAGGATCGTGCCGTTGCCGGCGCCCCGCCCCGCGCAGGAGCAGCCGCCGATCGCACCGCCTCCGCCACCTCCGGCCGCTCCACCAGCGGCGGAGACGACGAAGTTGCCCGCCTCGTCGGCCAGTGCCGCCGCCGCATCGGCAGCAACACCGGAATCGCCGCCGACGGAGTCCGTGGCCGAATCCGTAACCCCGGACGTTGCGCCCGCGCCGGCCGAACCAACCGTCGTCGTCGTACCCGGTGACGGCGATGAGAAGGCGGCGCCGGAGCCGACGGCGGTGCAGCCAGGGGTGCAGCCGCAGCCTGAGGCGGCGCCGACCCAACTGGTCGCGCCGGTGGCACAGCCGGCGGGCCGGGCGACGGTTCCCGCCGACCGCGGTGCCGTGCACGACGGTGACCGGGCCAGCTCCGGTCCGCTGGCTGCGCTCACCGCCGGCAACCGCAGGCTGTGGTTGATCGGGGGCGTGGTCGTCCTGCTCCTCGGCGCCCTCTTCGTGATCGTGCCGCTGGCCAACGGCGGCTCGGATGAGGATCCCGGCGCCGGGCCGGGCCCCAACCCCACCAGCCAGCCAGCCGCCACCCCGCCGGCAGCCGCCACCAGCACACCGCCGCCCACACCGGCTCCGACGACCGCCGCAGCGACCCAACCCGCCACCACGCCCACCGGTCAAGCAGCCCAGCCGCCGCTACCGAACGGCTGGAAGATTCATCGGGACAACACCGGCTTCTCGGTGCCGGTGCCGAGCAACTGGACGATCAGCCGGGAGGGTCCGCGCGTCAAGTTCAACGATCCCAACAGCAGCCGATTCCTGATGATCGACCAGACGAACAGTCCCCGACCGGACCCCGTCGCGGACTGGAGAAGCCAGGAGGGGTACCGCAAGGGCGACTACAGCAACTACCAGCGAGTGAAGATCGTAGAGGTCAAGAACTACTGGCTGAAGGCCGCCGACTGGGAGTGGCTGCACACCGAGGGTGGCGTGCGGATGCACGTCCGCAACCGGGGATTCGTCACGTCGAGTAAGAAGGCGTACGCGATCCGCTGGGACACCGCGGAGAGCGATTGGGCCAAGAACCTCCCGACCTTCGAGATCATCGCTACCGGCTTCAAACCCGCTGGAAGTTGACACGCATGACCTCCCTTCCGTCGGGGTAGTGATGATCTCGACGGAAGGAGGTACGACTGATGCGTTTCCGACATCGCGCGACGAAGCCGAGCATTGCACTGTGGATGGTGGTCGCCATCGGCGACCTGGCCCTGCTCGTCGCGAGCGTTGGCATGGTTGCGCTGGTCGCGCTCGCTAGCGTCGTGATCGTGGCCGTCGCTACGGTCGGCGGTTGGCTGTTGCTGCGACGAGGCATGCAGGACCGGAACATGGTGCCGGCCCGGATGGCGGTTCCGGTGACGGCCCGACCGAGGACCGGAGCCGCACGTCAGTATCGGTGAATCGGCTTGCGACGTTAGCGGCAGCCGGATCAGTTATCGACCGCGTAGGTGATGACAGGTCCCGCTGCCGCTAACTCGTGGCCATCCGCATGACTTCACGGGGATGGCCATCGGGTGTTGGGGCGGCGGACGAGGGCAGCGATGTCGGCCCGGTCGTGGGACAGCAGGCCGCTGCGGGCGTCGCGGTAGCGCGGACAGGGCCAGCGGCGTCGGCAGGCGGCGCATCGCCACATCCCCAGTAATCGCCACAGGGGCGCGGGACGGTGCTGCTCGACGATCACCATTGCCCGATCCCGTTCCACGAGGCACCTCCCGGAGTAGGCGGACGCGCGGCGACCTGCCGACTCGCCGGGGGAGGCAGGCCGCCGCGCGGGAACCGACCTCCACCAGCTGCGGACCAGAGGGAATCGGTTGTCAGCAACTTAATGCATAAGGTAGAGCAAGGCAAGGCTATGTGCATCATGATGCCTCGTGATGCTTGTGGCTCTTCGGTCCGCCGTGATCAAATGTCAGTGCGGACCAGGGGGTGCCCTTGCCTACCTCGAAGACCCAAAAGATCATCAATGACATCACTGCCCAGATCGAGTCCGGGAAGCTCGCTCCGGGTGATCAGTTGCCGAGTACGGCGGAACTGCGTGCCCAGTACGGCGTTTCCGTAACGGTGGTGCGGGGCGCGGTGAACTGGCTCAAAGCCAAGGGCCTGGTGGAAGGCCACCCCGGGCTCGGGGTCTTCGTCACCGAGGAATGACGTCAGGGCTAGGCTCGCTCGCTGTGTCGATGGATGGACTGACAGACCTCTGGGACCGGCTCCTCGGAGCGCAACCGGATCCACCCCCGCTGCTGGTCCTGATCACTGGCCTGGTGGCGCTGACCGTGGTGCTGACCCGGCTGCCCTGGCGGATCGGGCGGAACGCCATCACCATCGCCCACGAGGGCGGGCACGCGCTGGCGGCGTTGCTCACCGGCCGACGGCTACAGGGCATCCGGCTGCACTCGGACACCTCCGGGCTGACCCTCTCGGCCGGCCGACCGACCGGTCCCGGGATGGTGTTCACACTGCTGGCGGGCTATCTCGCGCCGTCGCTGATCGGGCTGGCCGGTGCCTGGGTACTCGGCGGAAACCGGATCACCCTGCTGCTCTGGGTAGCGGTCGCGCTCCTGCTCGCCATGCTGGTGATGATCCGCAACGTCTTCGGGATCGTCTCGATCGTCGTCACCACCGCGGTCGTACTCGGGGTGTCCTGGATGGCGTCGCCGCAGGTGCAGGCCGCGTTCGCGTACACCGGGGTGTGGTTCCTGCTGCTCGGCGGGGTACGGCCGGTGGGTGAGCTGCAGACGCTGCGCCGGCGCGGGCAACTGCCGCAGTCGGACGCCGACCAACTCGCCTGGCTCACCCGGGTACCGGGGCTGGTCTGGGTCGGACTGTTCGGAGCGATCAACCTGATCGCGTTGCTGGCCGGCGCGGCCCTGCTCACCGGGCCGATACTCAGTACCGCGAGCCTGCCCGGGTGAGCGGCGGGGAGAGCGGGGGAACAGCATGCGGTACGTGATCATCGGTGCGGGCGCGGTCGGCGGCACCATCGGCGTACGACTGAGCGAGGCCGGCCACGACGTGACCCTGGTGGCCCGGGGACCGCACCTGGACGCGATCCGCGCGCACGGGTTGACCCTGACCACCCCCGACGGGGAGTACACCGCCCGGCTGCCGGCCATCGGCGATCCGGCCTCCGCTGGGCCGGCATCCACCGGCGTCGCGGCATCCGGATCGGCGGCCGGTGACGTCGCCGGCAACGGGAAGCAGCCCGGATTGCGGCTCACTCCGGACACCGTCCTGATCCTTGCGGTGAAGTCGCAGGACACCGAGGCAGCCTTGCGGAGCTGGGCGGACCTGCCGGTGGCCGGGGGCGGGACGGCCGCACAGCGCCTGCCGCTGTTGACCGCGCAGAACGGGGTGGCGAACGAGCGGGCCGCCGCGCGGCTCTTCGACCGGGTCTATCCGGTCACCGTCTGGCTGCCGGCGACGCATCTGGAACCCGGCCGGGTCGTGGCCAGCGGGCATCCGTACTCCGGCATGTTGCACCTCGGGGTCTTCCCGTCCGGTACGGATGAGACCGCCGAACGGATCGCGAAGGACCTGGTGGCCAGCCGGATTCTCGCGCCGGTCCGGGCCGACGCGATGCGCTGGAAGTACGGCAAACTGCTCCGCAACCTCGGCAACGGGATCGAGGCGCTGTTCGGCCGGCCGACCGGTGCCGGGCCGGGGCCGCATGCCGACCTTCTCGAGGCGGTACGGGTCGAGGGCGAGGCCGTGTTGACAGCGGCCGGCATCTCGTACACCTCGGGGGCGGAGGAGGCGGCCGAACGTGGTGACCGGGTCCAGTCGGTCCCGGTGGGCGGAGGACAGCGGCAGGGCGGCTCGACCTGGCAGAGCCTGGCCCGGGACGCGGGTTCGGCCGAGACGGACTACCTCAACGGCGAGATCGTGCTGCTCGGCCGGTTGCACGGGGTGCCGACCCCGGTCAACGCGGCGGTGCAGCGGGCGGTGCGTCGGGCCGTACGGGAGAAGATCCCGGCCGGCGCCTTCCCGAGGGCGGAACTGACCGAGTCGCCGCGCTGAGCCGGCGACCTGCTGAGCCGCTGAGCTACTGAGCTACTGAGCTACTGAGCTGCTGAGCTGCTGACTCGGGACGGTCAGAGCGGGATGTTGCCGTGCTTCTTCGGCGGCAGCGTCTCCCGCTTGGTACGCAGCACCCGCAGTGCCCGGACGATCTGCCCACGGGTCTCCGCCGGCCGGATCACCGAGTCGACGTAGCCCCGCTCGGCCGCGATGTAGGGGTTGGCCAGCGCGTCCTCGTACTCCTCGATTTTCTCCGCCCGGACGGCGGCCGGATTCTCGGCGTCGGCCAACTCGCCGCGATAGAGGATGTTGACCGCACCCTGCGCGCCCATCACCGCGATCTGCGCGGTCGGCCACGCGAAGTTCAGGTCCGCGCCGAGGTGCTTGGAGCCCATCACGTCGTACGCGCCGCCGTACGCCTTCCGGGTGATCACGGTGACCTTCGGCACGGTGGCCTCGGCGTACGCGTAGATCAGCTTCGCGCCGCGCCGGATGATGCCGTCCCACTCCTGTCCGGTGCCGGGCAGGAACCCGGGAACGTCGACAAAGGTGAGTACCGGAATGTTGAAGGCGTCGCAGGTGCGGACGAACCGGGCCGCCTTCTCCGACGCGGCGATGTCCAGGCAACCCGCGAAGTGCATCGGCTGGTTCGCCACCACCCCGACCGGCCGGCCCTCGACCCGACCGTAGCCCACCACGATGTTCTGCGCGTATAGCGGCTGCACCTCGAGGAAATCGCCGTCGTCGAGCACGTGCTCGATCACCTGGTGGATGTCGTACGGCTGATTCGCCGAGTCCGGAATCAGGGTGTCCAACTCGCGATCCGCGTCGGTGATCGCGAGATCGGCCGGAGCGTCGAGCACCGGCGGCTCGTCGAGATTGTTCGCCGGCAGGTACGACAGCAGGGCCTTGACGTAGTCGATCGCGTCGTCCTCGTCGGCGGCCAGGTAGTGCGCGTTGCCGCTCTTGGTGTTGTGGGTCCGGGCCCCGCCCAGTTCCTCCATCGCCACGTCTTCGCCGGTCACCGTCTTGATCACGTCGGGTCCGGTGATGAACATGTGCGAGGTCTGGTCGACCATCACGGTGAAGTCGGTGACCGCGGGGGAGTAGACCGCGCCGCCCGCGCAGGGGCCCATCACCAGGGAGATCTGCGGGATCACCCCGGAGGCGCGAACGTTCCGGAAGAAGATCTCGCCGTACAGGCCGAGACTGACCACGCCCTCCTGGATCCGCGCCCCACCGGAGTCGTTGATCCCGATCACCGGGCAGCCGATCTTCATCGCCAGGTCCATCAACTTGACGATCTTCTCGCCGAAGACCTCGCCGAGGGAGCCGCCGAAGACCGTGAAGTCCTGGGCGAAAACGCACACCTGCCGGCCGTCGACCGTGCCGTATCCGGTCACCACCCCGTCCCCGTACGGGCGGGTGCGGTCCAGTCCGAAGCTGGTCGAGCGGTGCCGGGCGAGTCCGTCCAGTTCGACGAAGGAGTCGGGATCGAGGAGCAGGTCGATCCGCTCGCGCGCGGTCTTCTTGCCCCGGGCGTGCTGCTTCTCCACTCCCCGCGCCGATCCGGCGTGCACCGCCTCGTCCACCCGTCGGTCCAGGTCCGCCAGTCGCCCGGCGGTGCTGTGGGGGTTGACCTCGGTGCCGCTCTCCTGCCCAGTCACGTCCGCGATCGTAACGACGACCGGTGACCAGGCCGCCGCCGGTGGTGCACGGCTGTGCCGTACCACCCGGCGGGGTCGTCGGTGCGCCGGTGTCGAGCCCGTACGCTGGGCTGATGCCGGGATCGCCGTACACCGATCTGGACCGCCCGCCGCTTGACGCGCGACGGCTGGAGCGGGCCCTGATCACCCCGGACGGCCTGTGGAGCCGGTTGGCCCTCCGCGTCGAGACCGGATCGACCAACGCGGATGCGGCGGAGGCCGCCCGGTCCGGAGAGCCGGAGGGGCTGGTGGTGGTCGCCGAGCGGCAGACGGCCGGGCGCGGCCGGCGCGGGCGCTCCTGGGAGTCCCCGGCGCGGGCCGGGATCGCGGTCAGCGTGCTGCTCCGACCGGGCCTGGCCGACCCGGAGCGCGACTGGCCGGCGGCGCCACCGCACCGGTACGGCTGGCTGCCGTTGCTGGCCGGTGTCGCGCTGGTGGAGGCGGTGGACCTGCTCGCCGAGCTGGATGCCGCGCTCAAGTGGCCCAACGACCTGCTGGTCTGGCCCGACCCGAAGCCACCGGACCGGCCGCCCCTACCAGCCACCCCGGCCGACGGGCCGGACTGGGCTCCGGGCGAGGCGAAGTGCGCCGGCATCCTGGCCGAGGGGGTGGCCGGAACCGGCGGGGAGCCACCGGCGGTGGTGCTCGGGGTAGGGGTGAACGTGACGCTGCGGGCCGACGAGTTGCCGGTCAACCCCACCGGCCTGCCCGCCACCTCGCTGCAACTGGCCGGGGCGGCGGCCACCGACCGGGATCCGCTGCTACGGGCGCTGCTGCGCGGCATCGCCCGCTGGTACGACCGCTGGCGTACCGCGGGCGGCGACGCCGAGGCGTGTGGGCTGCACGAGGCCTACCTGCGGCACTGCGCGACGCTCGGCCGGGAGGTACGGGTGCTGCTGCCGGGCGGGAACGACCTGGTCGGTACGGCGCGCACGATCGACCCGGACGGTCAACTGGTGCTCGACAGCGCGGCCGGAGAGCGCCGGATCGCCGCCGGCGACGTCCTGCACCTGCGCTGACCCTTCCCCGGTGACCGATCCGTGAGGCATCCGGCACGACCGCCCGATGAAGATCGGTATGACCGGCCGGTAAAGAGTCGATACCGGATGCCGCTTTCGTAGCCTGCAACCGCTACGGTCACCGGCGGATATTCGTGTTTGGACGAGGAGGTTGGGGTGGCTTTCCCTGAGGACGTGCTCACCAAGGACGAGCATGTCGTATCGCACCTGCACCCGCACTGGAAGGCGCTGATCCGGCCGGTCGCGGTGCTGGTCCTGGCCATCGCAGCCGTGGTCGTCGGCCTCGTCCTGCTGCCGTCGACCGGTGCGGGCACCATCGGCGGCTGGGTGATCGCGGCGGTCGCGCTGGTACTGGTGGTGGTGTTCAGCGTCTGGCCGTACCTGGTGTGGCGGACCACACACTATTTGTTCACGAACGAGCGGGTGCTGTTGCAGCACGGCGTCTTCTCCCGGGACCGCCGGGACATTCCGCTGGGCCGGATCAACGACCACTCGATGAACCAGCGTTTCCTTGAGCGGCTGCTCGGCTGCGGCACGCTGACCATCGAATCGGCCGGCGAGCGCGGGCAGTCCGTGCTGGCCGACATCCCGGACGTGGAGAAGGTGCAGACCACCCTGTACGAGCTGGTGGACGCGAACCACGACAAGCACTCGCTCGGCGACGGCGAGATGCGGGAGTTGCTCGCGGACATGAGTGAGGGTAAGCCGCTGCGCGAGGAACAGCCGAAGAAGTAGGCGCCGCCCCGGTGGCGTTCCGGACGCCGGCCCGAGCGATCGGGCCGGCGTGGACGGGTGCCCGGTCAGTCGAGCGTGTCGGGATCCCGCATGACGAACCAGCCGCGGAAGCGGGTCCGTAGCACCTCGCGTTCCGGCTGGTTCATCGCGCCCAGCCGATCCATGCTGGCGCTGAACGTGACCGTGCCGAACCCGGGCCGGGCGGTGGACGGCTTGTTGGCCAGTACGACGAGTCGGACCGCGAGCCGGTCGCCGGGGCGTACCGGGGCCAGCCAGCGCAACTCCTCCAGACCGGGTGAGGCGTCACCGGCGGCCTGGGACAGCACGTGGTCGACGTAGGCACGCATGAACAGGCTCACGGTGAAGAAGCCGCTGGCGATCAGGCCACCGTGATGGCTCTGCCGGGCCATCTCCTCGTCGACGTGGTACCACTGCGGGTCGAAGCGCCGGGCGAAGTCGAGCATCTCCTGCCGGTCGACGACGGTGACGCCGAGGTCGAACGACCGGCCCGGGGTCAGGTCCTCGAAGAACAACTCGGCGGTCGCGCCGGTTCCCGAGCGCGACACGGTGAGGCTCAACGGGCCGAGGAACGCCGAGGGGCGGCGTTCAGCTCGGCGGCGAGTTCCGTCTCCAGCGCGACATCGATCGTCTCGGCGAACTGGACTTCGAGCGACTGCCCGGTACCGGTCGGCTGATGGTCGGCTGTCGGCTGTCGGGCGTCGGTTGGCTGTCGGGTCTCCGCGACGGCGTTCCCGGTCGCCGCCTTCCGGTCCCGGTCGTGGTCGTCGTCCGCCTCGGTCAGCTCGGTGACCGCCTCGGCCAGCTCGGCGACCGGATCCAGCCCGGCCAGGAACTCCCCGTCCGGATGGGGCCCGCTCGTCGTCTTGCGCACCGCCCCGTTCGAGGCGGGGTCGGACAAGTCTTCCGGAGCACTCCGGAAGACGAAGGTGCGGTACGACCAGAACCGGAAGATGGTGGCCAGCCCCACGCCGACGGTCTTCGCGACGTTGAGCGCGAGGAGTCCGCTGATCCCGAGCCCGTACTTCGCGATCGCCAGCACCCCCAGCTCGATGGCGAGGCCGGTGGCGTTGAAGACGAAGAAGAGGAAGTATTCGCGCCGCATCGCCGATTTGGGCCGGTCGCGGTACGTCCAGTGCCGATTCAGCAAATAGGACGAGCAGGCGGCTACCACGGTAGCGATGACGTTCGCCTTCAGCTGCCCGTCGGCGAACACGGTGAGCGCAAGGGCGTTGAACACCGCGTAGTTGATGACGGCGTTCACGCCACCCACGGCGCCGAATTTCAGCACCTCGCGGAGGAGCCTCTGCCAGCGTTCAGGCAACAGACGGACGAAACGCATTCGAACACCTTAGGGCAGACGGGCGGGCGAGGTGCGCCGACCGTTCGACGGGTGGGTTCCCGGTCACGGCCTCTTGTGACTCTGCGTGATCACATCGGGCGCATCCGCCGCCGCGGGTCCGACGAAGACGAACCGCCGGTACGACCAGAACCGGAAGAACGTGCCCAGCGCGGCGCCGACGAAGTTCGCCGCGATGTTGTCGGCGACCAGTGACTTGAACACGTCGGGCCAGATGCTGCCCAGCCCGTAGTGGCTGATGGCCAGGCAGGCCAGGCCGATCCCCAGGCCGACGGCGTTGAAGAGGAAGTACAGCGAGTATTCGCGGGCCATCCCGGACCGTTCCCGGTGTCGCCAGGTCCAGAACCGATTGCCGACGAACGCGACGGTCGCGGCGATGACGGTGGAGAACGTCTTCGAGGTCAGCGTCTCCCAGCCGAGGCTCGCGTTGGCGTAGTTGAACAGCGCGAAGTCCACCGCGAAGGCCACGCCGCCGACCGTCCCGAACTTGCCCAACTCATGGATGAGGTGGCCGAAACGGTCCAACAGGGTTCGAAAGAAGCCGTGCCGTGCGCCCGGAGGGGAGGGTTGTTCGCCGGTGGCGGTCGAGGACACGGGTTGAGCCTACCGGCTGCGGGTCGTCCTCACGGCCCGCTACGAGCGACTCGCGGGTGTCGCCGCCGGCCGGACGAACCGGTCGTACGGGCGGAAGTGGCGATCCCGGTCCGTCCACGGACGACGACGGGGTCGGCCCGAAGTTTCGGGTGTGACGCCCGGGTCCTTTGGCGCCGATGAAAACCGTGAGGGCGCCGTGACGCAATGCAATAACCCGGAAGGATTTGCGTGAAACTGCGCGTGGGAGCGGGGAAAAAATCGAATTGCCGCAGCGCACCCGCATCTTGTGCAGTTCTTCACAACCAGTCTCGCTGCCGTCAACCTCCAATCGGTTTACGCTGACGGAAATCCCAGGCTTTCAACGGCGACGCGGTCGCCGGCCCGCAGGCACCGCGCGCCCTGGAATCGGTCAGCGTCGACCAAAGGAGATATGTCATGGCCGCTCCGGCTACCATCCGGGGTCTAGATCAAGCTCCGACAAGGCACTCGAAACTACTCGCCTGGGTCAAAGAGGTCGCCGAGCTAACCAGCCCTGACCAGGTCGTCTGGGTCGACGGCTCGGATGCGGAATGGAAGCGGCTGACCGACGAACTGGTCGACGCCGGCACCCTGGTACGACTCGACCCGGACCGCAAGCCCAACTCGTTCTGGGGACGTACCGATCCCTCCGATGTGGCCCGGGCGGAGGACCGGACGTTCATCTGTTCCGTGGACGAGGCGGACGCCGGTCCCACCAACAACTGGATGGCCCCGGCCGAGATGAAGCGCGTCATGACGGACCTCTACCGAGGTTCGATGCGTGGCCGCACGATGTACGTCATCCCGTTCTGCATGGGGCCGCTGGAGGCGGAGAAGCCCATGTTCGGGGTGGAAATCACCGACAGCCCGTACGTGGTCGCGGCCATGCGCATCATGACCCGGATGGGCACGAAGGTGCTGACCGGGATGGGGGAGAACGCCGACTTCGTCCACGCCCTGCACTCCATCGGTGCCCCGCTGGAGCCGGGTCAGGCGGACGTCGCGTGGCCCTGCAACGACACCAAGTACATCTCGCACTTCCCGGAGACCCGGGAGATCTGGTCCTTCGGCTCCGGCTACGGCGGCAACTCGCTGCTCGGCAAGAAGTGCTACTCGCTGCGGATCGCCAGCGTGATGGCCCGGGACGAGGGCTGGCTCGCCGAGCACATGTTGATCATGAAGCTCACCTCGCCCGAGGGCCGGGTGCACTACATCGCGGGCGCGTTCCCGTCGGCCTGCGGCAAGACCAACCTGGCCATGCTGGAACCGACCATCCCGGGCTGGAAGGTCGAGACCATCGGCGACGACATCGCCTGGATGCGGTTCGGCTCCGACGGTCGGCTCTACGCGGTCAACCCGGAGTTCGGGCTGTTCGGTGTCGCGCCGGGCACCGGCTGGAAGACCAACGCCAACGCGATGCGCACCATCGACCAGGGCAACTCCATCTTCACCAATGTGGGGCTGACCCCCGACGGTGACATCTGGTGGGAGGGCATGAGCGAGCCGCCGGCCCACCTGATCGACTGGAAGGGCCGGGACTGGACGCCGGACAGCGGCGAACTCTCCTCGCACGCCAACAGCCGGTTCTGCACCCCGCTGCTGCAGTGCCCGATCGTGGCCGACGAGTTCAACGACCCGCACGGCGTACCGATCGACGCGATCCTGTTCGGCGGGCGGCGCAAGGACACCGTCCCGCTGATCACCGAGGCCCGGGACTGGGTGCACGGCGTCTACATGGGAGCCACGCTCTCCTCGGAGACCACCGCCGCCGCCTCCGGCGAGGTCGGCGTGGTGCGCCGGGACCCGATGGCGATGCTGCCGTTCATCGGCTACCACGCCGGGGACTACTTCCGGCACTGGATCGAGATGGGCAAGGGCGCCGGCGGCGACGAGGCCAAGCTGCCGAAGATCTACTACGTCAACTGGTTCCGCAAGAACGCCGACGGCGACTTCATCTGGCCCGGGTTCGGAGAGAACTCGCGGGTGCTCAAGTGGGTCGTCGAGCGGCTGGAGGGCCGGGGCGACGCGGTCGAGACGCCGATCGGGTTCGTACCGACGGCCGACGCGCTGGACGTCGACGGGCTCGACATGGACATGGAGGACCTCCGGATCGCCATGCGGGTCGACGTCGAGGAGTGGCGCGACGAGCTGCCCATGATCAACGAGTGGTTCGAGAAGTTCGGTGACAAGCTGCCGGGCGTGCTCTGGGCCGAACTGGACGCGCTCCGCGCCCGCCTGGACGACGAGGCCATCCGCGTCGGCGTGGACCAGAGGTAAGGAAGGGCCCCTTCTTATCGTTTTCTGTAGAAGAAGGGCCCCTTCCTAACACCTCGCCCGGGTGTGCGGGTCGCACCCGGCGGGCATCATCGAGGGCATGACGACGGCCGCCGAGACCACTGTCCGGCGGCCGTCCGCCGTCCGCGTCCTGACCTGGCTGCTCGCGGCGACCGCCACGGCCACCGTCGCGGTCGACCTGCTCAACTGGTGGTACGCCCCGGACCGGGGCTTCGGGCTGGCGGTACGCAGCGGCTGGGCCCTGCTGCGTACGCTCGGCTTCCTGGTCCTCATCTGGCACGTCCGGCGGGCCCGGGCCGGGGCTCGTCCGCTCGGGCTGATCCTGGCGGTGACGACGGTGTTCGCGGTCGGCCGGTTGATCGTGCCCCGGGCCGGTGTGCCCGCCCTGCCGGGGCTGCTCGGCTTCGCCGTACTGACCGCGCTCTGCGCCGCCGTGGTGTGCCTGCTGTACCGGTCGACGTCGGTGCGGGAGCATCTGGTCCGGCACCCGAACCGGCTGGTGGTGGACCGGCGGGGCCTGTCGTGGCGGGAGGTCGCCCCGCGTCGGCCCCCGGTCGCCGGCTGGCTGCTCACCGCCCGGGTCGCGGCGTTCACGTACGCCCCGCTGACCCTGGTGCCCGCGCTGGTGGCAATCGGGACGATCCTCGACGGCCGGCTGGTCGCCGCGCCTACCGTGGTGCTGTGGTTCGTCGTCGGCATCGGGGTCAGCTACGCGGTGCTGTTCAGCACCTTTTTCCTGCTCCGGGGCAAGCGCTGGGCCGGCGGGCTGCTGGTGCTGATCACCGTACTGGTGCTGTTGGTCGACCTGCCGCTGTGCTGGGCGCTGCTCGGCGTCGACGGCCTGGTCCGGGACGGTGGACCGCTGGTGGCCGCCGCCGCGCTGACGCTGTACGCGCTGCGCCGGGCCAACCGGGCCAGCCGGGTGGACGGGACGGACGGCACCGCGAACGGATCGCCGGGCCCGGGCTCACCGGACGGTGCACCAGGTGCCGCCGCGCCAGGTACCGGGAGGCCAGGTGCGGGGAGGCCGGGTGCCGCTGCGACAGGTGCCGGCTCGCCGGGTGCCGGGAGGCCAGGTGCCGGCTCGCCGGGTACCGGCGCGGTGTCGACGGATCCGCCGGTCGCCGCCCGGCCGGGATGAGGTGAGCGACCGTGGAGACGGTCGACGTCGCGGTGGTCGGTGCGGGCCCGGCCGGGGCCAGCGCCGCGCTGGCGGCCCGTCGGGCCGGGGCGGACGTGCTGCTGCTGGACCGGGCCGACTTCCCCCGGGACAAGGCCTGCGGGGACGGCATCGCCGCGCACGCGCTCGACGTACTGGCGGAACTGGGGGTGTCCGACGCGGTGGCCGGCTACCGGCCGGTGCCGGCGCTGCGGCTGGTCGCGCCCGGCGGTGGCCAGGTTGCCCGGGCGCTGCCCCGCCCGGCGTACACGGTGCCCCGGCGGGTCTTCGACGCCCGGCTGGTGGCGGCGGCGCTGGCGGCCGGGGCCCGGTTGCGCCGGCAGGTGGTACGCCGGATCGAGTGCCGCGCCGGCCTGGTGGTACTCGACGGCACGCTGGCGGCCCGGGTCGTGGTCGGCGCCGACGGCGCCGGTTCGGTGGTCCGCCGGGCGCTGGGCCAGGGCGCGAACCCGGACGGGCATCTGGCGCTGGCCATCCGGGGCTACGCGCCGACGGTCGACGGCCCGGTGGAGCAGAAGATCGTCACCTCGGCGGCGCACTGGCCGGGATATGCCTGGTCGTTCCCGATCGGCGACGGTCGGGCGAACGTCGGCTACGGCGAGGTGCTGGCCGGTCGGCCGCTGCGCCGGGCCGAACTGCTGGACCGGTTGGCCGCCCTGCTGCCCGAGGTGGAACCGGACACCGTCGCCGAACTTCGGGCACACCACCTGCCGCTGTCCACCCGCCGTCCGGTACCGGGCCGGGGTCGGATCCTCCTGGCCGGGGACGCGCTGTCGTTGATCAACCCGTTCACCGGGGAGGGAATCTTCTACGCGGTCCTCTCCGGCTCCCTGGCCGGGGCGGCCGCGGCGGGCTTTCCGGACACGGCGGCCGACCGGTACGCCAGCACGCTGCACCAACGGCTGGGCCAGCACCTGCGGCACAGCTCGGCGGTGGCCTGGCTGGCCCGTCGACGACCGGTCGTCGACGCGGTCGTCCGCTCTGCGGACCGGGACGCGCGGGTCTTCCGGGTCCTCGTCGAGCTGGGGCTGGGCGACGGCCGGCTGGACGCCCGGACATTGACCAGGATCGCCGGTGTCGCGGCCGGCTCGGCCGGCCGGCACTTCCGTCCACGAATTTGATCGGTACGCTGCAGGGGATGAGTTTCCGGGACCTTATCTACTCGGTGTATGAGCGACGTCTCACGGCGAAGCTTGCCGGCAAGCCCGTGCCGAAGCACGTCGGGGTGATGTGCGACGGCAACCGGCGGTGGGCCAGGGAGATGGGGTACGTCGACCCCAACGACGGACACCGGGTGGGCGCAGCCAAGATCAAGGACGTGTTGGGCTGGTGCGACCAGGCCGGCGTCGGCCACGTCACGCTCTACCTGCTCGCCACCGACAACCTGCGTCGCCCGGCCAGCGAGCTGGATCCGCTGGTGCAGATCATCGAGGACCTGGTGGTCGAGCTGGCCGAGGAGGGCAACCCCTGGCGGCTGCGGATGGTCGGCGCGCTTGACCTGCTGCCGGCCCAGACCGCCATCGCGCTCAAGTCGGCCGAGGAACGGACCCAGACCCGGGTCGGCGGGGCCCAGGTGAACATCGCGGTCGGCTACGGCGGCCGGCGGGAGATCGCCGACGCGGTGCGGTCGCTGCTGTACGAGCACGCGGCGTCCGGCGGCACCATCGAGGAACTCGCCGAGGTGCTGGACGTCGAACACATCGCGGAGCACCTCTACACCCGGGGACAGCCCGATCCCGACCTAGTCATCCGGACCAGCGGTGAACAGCGGCTCTCCGGCTTCCTGCTCTGGCAGTCGGCGCACTCCGAGTTCTACTTCTGCGAGTTGAACTGGCCCGACTTCCGGCGCGTCGACTTCCTCCGCGCCCTGCGGTCGTACGCCAACCGACAACGCCGGTACGGCGCCTAGCCGGTCGGACGGCCGTACCCGTCGGCTCGGCCCCCGCGTGCACGGCCGGCAACCGGGGTCAGATCGGCGGTGCCCGGCCGGCCGCCGGCGTGAGATCAGTCCGCGCACAGCCTCGGGTTCGGGTCAGCCGGGTGCACGGCCTCGGGTCACGTCAGTCGGTGCACGGCCTCGGTGAGGAAGTCGCCGAGCGCCTCCGGGGACTCGATGGTCAGGTCGGCCGCGGTGGAGACATCGTCACCGGTCTCCGGGTTGGCGACGGCGACGCAGACCCCGAAGAAGTCCGGATCGGCCGCCTCGCGGGCCCGTAGCGCCGCGAACGCCTTGATGTCGGAGACGTCGTCGCCGAAGTACCACGCGCAGCCGGCGGAGCGGACCGCCTCGCCGATCACCATGCCCTTGTCCCGGTCGACGGGTGGCTTCAGCTCCAGCACCATCCGTCCGACCTGCACCCGCAGGCCGAGCCGGTCCGCCTGGATCCGGCCCCACCGCTCGATCTCCTCGGCCAGGTGCGGCGCGGTCCGGTAGTGCAGGGCCACGGAGAGCCGCTTGTACTCCACCAGCGCGCCCGCCGGCAGTTCGGCGCGAGCCCGGTCGGAGAGCTCGGCCATCGTGGGTACGAACGGCAGCGCGGCCGCTTCGGTGATCGTCTCACCCGAGGCGTGCAGGTGTTCGAGGCCGTACAGCCCGTAGAGGTCCACCCCGTCGAGACCGGCGAAGCGGTTCTGGAGGAACTCCACCGGCCGGGCCGAGACGATCGCCACCCGTTGCACCACGTCGGTGAGCGCGCTGATCGCGGCCAGTGCCTTCGGCGCCGGCTCGACCTTTGTCGGATCGTCTCTGACCGGGGCGAGAGTGCCGTCGAAGTCGAAGAAGAGGACACAGCGCTCGGCCCGTTCGGCGGTCGCCCGCCATGCCTGCTCAGCAGTCAGGGGACGAGTCAGGGGCGGGTTCCCCGGGTTGATCGGCGGCACGGGCGTCAGCGTACCTCGGTGGATTGCCGCCGCAGATGTCGACGCGAAAACCTCTCATCCGTCGAGGCGGCAACCTCGGCCGTGGCGGCGGCAATCCTCCGTGGTCGAAGCGGTTCCGTTCAGTCGTCGCCGCCGAGCACGGCCCGTCGTCCGTGCAGCCTGGGGCCGATCGGCACGACGGCGGACTCTTGGCCGCGGCTGAGCAGATAGCCCTCGACGAAGCCCGTGTTGCGGTCGCCGGCGTTGTGGTCGAGTTCGTTGAGCCGGGTGATGAGAAATTCGGTGAGCGCGGTGATCCGGGCGTTGAGCCGTTCGTGAAGTTCGGCGACGACGGCCAGCACGGTGGCGGTGCCGGCCGCGGTGATCGTGAGGGCGTTCACGAGGAACGGCACCTGGTCACCGCCCTGCACCGTTCCGACCACGACGTTCGCGGTCACGCACAGGGTCAGGGACACCGCCGCCACTACAACTGCCATCCATTTCAGGGTCATGGCTAGACCCCTCCTTCTGTCCCGCAGGGCTGGGTTCGGCCTTGTCCCGTCCCCCCGCCGACGACGAGCCCAAGCAGTACGAAAAGGCACGTTAGCGCGTGATTTGGCTCCCGGGAGTCGAGATGGATGAGTGGCATGCACGAAGTCGCGCCATTTGTGTAACTACCCGACTTGCTTCCGCCCTTTTCGGACTTCCAGTGGCAACACCGGACGATATGCCAGATAACGGATCGTCTCTCGAATGTGGAACTTCTCCGCGTCCGACACGTTCGGATTCACCAGTCGGCGGAGCAGCGCCTCGACGTCCGGATCCATCGGCGGAGCAGTGGGAGTCGGCCGGGACGGGGTCGCGCGGTCCCAACCGAGCACTCCGAAGGGGACGGTCGGATCCAGTCCCAGGCCCTCGCAGAACGCGACCACCCGCTCGGCCTCCGGGTCGCTGGCCCACTCGCCGCGTACCCAGCGGTTGATCGTTTGGCGCGACACGCCGGTACGCCGGGAGACCTCCGTACCCGTCCAGGCACGGGTGGTGCGGGCGTCGTCGAGTGCCTTCCGTACGAAGGCGGCGAAGGCGAGCTTCCGTCCGTGGGCGCGGTCCGGCACGCGGTGACGGTACGACCACGCGCCCGATTTCGGGGGGACCGGCAGTGATTTGTACTGCGCGCGTGACAATGGCTCATGTTTCCCGGCCGCACCGTTGCTGCTTGTGTCGAGGGGTATCACGGGGCAACAATAGGTGTACCCAGGTGTGGGGGTAATCAGACGAAGAGCTGATACTGTCACGCGTGTGGGACTATTTACGGTATGTCTCGTGTGTGAGACGTTTCGTGCTCACGAGGGTCACGTCCTCGTGACAGGAGGAGTCCGGTGACCGAACTAGCAACCCGGGCCCAGGCATTCGGTCTGATCGCCGACGGCGTGGCCGCCGGCCTCAGCGCGCCGTGGCGGTTGTACCTCGCCCGCGGCTGTCGCTACCTCTCGCTCAACGTCGGTGACCGGGCGGAGTGGAACTCGTGGCGTACCCATCTCGGCTGTCCGGAGTTGAGCGTTCGGGTGTACGACGCGGGCGGCGAGATCCGACGGGCCTCCGTCGCGGAGGTCGTACTCGACGGTTGTCGGATCAGCGTGGAGTTGGTGGAGGAGGTGGGCACGGACGATCTCGACCGGCTGCTCATCACCGACCCGACCTCCCTCGACCCGGAGGAGACATGAGCGAGCGCGGCGAGGCGGCGGCATGAGCCGGCGCCCCGGTCAGCTCGGTGGATGACGACCCACGACGACGAGCGCAGCGAGGACGACGAGCGCAGCGAGGAGATGGCGTGAGCAGGACTGGCACAGCGGCGGCCTGGAGAGGAGATGCGCCCGGTGACATGCGGTACGTCGACCGGCACCAGGGTGGGGTGAGCGGGTGAGTCCGTTCTTCGTGGTATTCCTCCTGTTGCTGCTCGCCTCGTCCAGCTACGCGGTGGGGCGGCTGCACGGTCAACTCAGCTACCGGCTCGGTTACCGCTTCGGGTACCGGCAGGGCTATTTCGACGGCGACCGGGGGGCTTGGAACCGTCGGCGTCGGGAGGCGCAGGCGGCTATCGCCTCGGTGTTGGCGGTGCCATCACCCACCACACCGCACAACGTCCACACCGTCGTAGGTCAGGGAACGACGTATACGGGCGCCTCTTTCGCGGGGACCGCGACCAACGGCGGACGGCACTCCACCGACGCCCTCGCCGGCCGAAATGTCTGACCGGTGGCGCGGTGGGGTGAGCGGTCACCCGCGAACACGGTGCGCAGGTCCGTTCCGGACCCGCACCGTCGGGATCACCTCAGACCGGTGATGGTGATCCCACCGGCCGGGATGCGCGCAGGGGGCATGCATCCCGGCCGGTCCACCCGGTGCCGGACGGCGAGCCGCCGTCCGGAAACCCGGACGGATCCGGCCCTCAGTGCCGATTCGCACAGCCGTTCGCCCTAGCCCAAGCCGGCATTTCCCGGTTAGCGTCTACCCATGGCACGGGGTCATCCCGGGCCAGCCGGCCGGCCCGGACCTTGCGACAGCACGCCACGGGGCCCGCATCCGACCCCGTGTCTCCGGGCACCGGACGAGGCGGAACGCGGGTGTACGGGTGCACATCCGCCGGAGCAGGCCTGTGACGACTCGCCGTACCAACCCTCGGGCCGACGACCAGAACCCGACCGCCAGCGGAGCACCTAGCCGAGCCAGGGGCGGACGCCGGACCCGGACGGCGGCACCGGCCGCCAGTGCGGAGCCCGCACCAGCTACCCGGGCGTACGTTCTGGACACCTCGGTCCTGCTGTCCGATCCCGGCGCCTTCCGCCGGTTCGCCGAGCACGAGGTGGTGGTGCCACTCGTGGTGATCTCCGAGTTGGAGGGGAAGCGGCACCATCCGGAACTGGGTTGGTTCGCCCGGCAGTCCCTGCGGATGCTCGACGACCTGCGGGTCCAGCACGGGCGGTTGGACCAGCCGGTGCCGGCGAACGAGGTCGGCGGCACGATGCGGGTGGAGCTGAACCACGCCGATGACGGGGTACTGCCGCCAGGTTTCCGCAACGAGTCCAACGACACCCGGATCCTGTCGGTGGCGCTCAACCTGGCCGCGGAGGGCCGCTCGGTCACCCTGGTCAGCAAGGACATGCCGCTGCGGGTCAAGGCCGCGTCGGTCGGCCTGACCGCCGACGAGTACCGGCACGGCCAGGCCAGCGACCCGACCTGGACCGGGATGGCCGAGCTGGAGCTGGGGGAGGAGCAGGTCAACCGGCTGTACGACGACGCGGCGCTGGACCTGGACGCCGCCGCCGGCCTGCCCACGCACACCGGTCTGGTGCTGCACTCGCCACGCGGTTCCGCGCTCGGTCGGGTGCTGGCCGACAAGACCGTACGGCTGGTGCGCGGTGACCGGGAGGCGTTCGGGCTGCGCGGCCGTTCGGCGGAGCAGCGGGTGGCGCTCGACCTCCTGCTGGACGAGTCGATCGGCATCGTCTCGTTGGGTGGCCGGGCCGGTACCGGAAAGTCGGCGTTGGCCCTCTGCGCCGGCCTGGAGGCCGTGATGGAGCGGGGCCGACACAAGAAGGTCATCGTGTTCCGCCCGTTGTACGCGGTCGGCGGCCAGGAGCTGGGCTACCTGCCCGGCTCGGAGGCGGAGAAGATGTCGCCCTGGGCCCAGGCGGTCTTCGACACCCTCGGCGCGGTGGTGCACGGGAACGTGATGGACGAGGTGTTGTCCCGGGGGATGCTGGAGGTCCTGCCGCTGACCCACATCCGGGGGCGCAGCCTGCACGACGCCTTCGTGATCGTCGACGAGGCCCAGTCGCTGGAGCGTGGGGTGCTGCTCACCGTGCTGTCCCGGGTGGGTCAGGGCTCCCGGGTGGTGCTCACCCACGACGTCGCCCAGCGGGACAACCTGCGGGTCGGCCGGCACGACGGCGTGACGGCGGTTATCGAGGCGCTGAAGGGGCATCCGATCTTCGCGCACGTCACGCTGACCCGATCGGAGCGGTCGCCGATCGCCGAGGTGGTTACGGATCTTCTGGAGGACATCCCGCTGTAGGAGCCCACCTAGCGGTTTTTGCCCATTCCGGTGGTGTTTTGTGGCGTGATGCAAGTCACAAAATTCCCGTCTGGTTTCCCAGGGGTCTCACCTTGCGCAATGGTGTCCATCGAGCGTCCAACGTCCTTTCGGCATCGTCACCGACGCATGGCCGAGGAGACGGCGGCACCGATCGGTAAGCAGCCGGTCGGGGCCACGGCCCGGCAGGGTCGGGGCGCTCGCGGCGTGACCAGGGGACCTTTCCGGGTCCCACCGCGCCGTGTCCTTGCCCCCGACGAAGGGACCACTTCGTGAGTCGGCCGTGGAGCCGGTTCGGTGTCCGGGGACTTGCCGTCGCGTTGCTCCTTGGGGGCGTCGGAGGCGGCTACTACCTGGGTGAAGACCGCGAAGCGCAGCAACACAGCATCGAGGCCGAGGCGGTCGCCGACGCGCAGCAGGCCGAGTGGGACCTGCTGCGCCAGCGGCACGCCGCACACATCGTCGCCACCGCGGAGCAGCGGGCCGCCGCGGCCGAGGCTGCCCGCAAGGCGGACGAGATCGCTCGGGCCGCCGCCGCGCGGGCCAAGAAGGCGGAGGAAGCGGCGAGCCGAAAGCGGGAACGCGAGAAGCAGAAGAAGGAGGAGGCCGAGTCGGCGACCAAGCCGTACACCGGGCCGATCCCCGCGTCCTGCAACGAGTACAGCGGCAACCGGAAGATCGGTTGCGCGCTGATGCTGGAGAAGGGCTTCAAGATCGCTGAGATGCCCTGCCTGGAGAAGCTCTGGGACCACGAGAGCGGCTGGAACCACAAGGCAGAGAACAAGTCCTCCGGGGCGTACGGCATCCCGCAGGCGCTGCCGGGCAGCAAGATGGGCTCGATCGCCTCCGACTGGCGGACCAGCCCGGCGACCCAGATCAAGTGGGGGCTGGGCTACATCAAGGGCAGGTACAAGACGCCCTGTGGCGCCTGGACGTACTTCCAGGACAAGGGCTTCTACTGAGCCTGATCGTCGCGAAGGGGTGTGAACCGACCGGTTCGCACCCCTTCGGTGCGTCCAGGCCCGGAGCGGGCCTTTCGCGGCCGGCGGGCGGCTGACTGGCGTTCGGCGGGGCGGCTGACTGGCGGTCGGCCCGCAGAGCTGATAGCAACATGGGGGTGACGTTCGATCCGATGTCCCGTGGCAGCGATCCCAACCAGTTCGGCACCGAGGCGTTCTACGCCGCGCTCGGCCGCGCCTTCGTGGCCATGTGTGCCGTCGTGCCGTTGCTCTTCGTGATCGAGGCGCTCGACCTCTGGCTGAAGGCCGGATTCGACACCACGGCCGGGATCATCCCCCGCGACATCGAAGGGCTCGACGGCATCTTCTTCGGGCCGTTCCTGCACCACGGCTTCGACCACCTGTACAGCAACAGCGTGCCGCTGATCCTGCTCGGCACCTTCGTGCTCTCCACCGGCGCGCGGCGGTTCCTCTACTCGACCCTGCTGATCATGTTCGTCAGCGGGCTCGGGGTGTGGATCACGGGTTCGCCACATTCGATCGTGGTCGGTGCGAGCGGCGTGATCTTCGGGTACCTGGGCCTGCTGCTCATGCGCGGCATCGTCGAGCGGAGCTGGTGGAACCTGGGCGTGGTCGTACTGGTCGGCCTGCTCTACGGCTGGCAGCTGCTGGGGGTGCTGCCCACCGACGAGCCGATTTCCTGGCAGGGACACCTCTTCGGATTCTGCGGCGGACTGGTGGCCGCGATCCTGTTCCGGCGGCGCCGGCCGCGCGACGACGATCCGTACCGGTCGGAGTCCACGTTGACTCTTCCCTGACCGGGGGACACCCGCCGGTGGGACGGCTATTGCTTCGATGCCCGTTGTCCGCCTACGGTCGGATCAGCACAGCTGTTGATCAGTCCGTAAGCGGAGAGCGACGGTGGGCACATGCGTGAGGTCGATGTCGCCATAATCGGGGCCGGCCCCACCGGGCTCTTCGCGGCGTACTACGCGGGCTTCCGTGGCCTCTCGGTGGCCGTCATCGACGTGCTTCCCGAGCCCGGTGGGCAGGTCACCGCGATGTACCCGGAGAAGATGATCTACGACGTCGCCGGGTTCCCGTCGATCAAGGGGCGCGACCTGGTCGCCAACCTGGTCAGCCAGGCGGCGACGTTCGGGCCCGAATACCTGCTCGGGGTACGGGCGGAGAAGCTGTCGTACCTGGACGGCAAGCCGGTGCTGAGCCTCGCCAACGGCGACATGCTGCGCTGTGGCGCGATCATCGTCACCGCCGGCCTGGGCAGTTTCACCCCACGCCCGCTGCCGGCCGCCGAGAACTTCGTCGGGGGCGGCATCGTCTTCTTCGTACCGCACCTCGCCGATCTCGCCGGGCAGGACGTACTGATCGTCGGCGGCGGTGACTCGGCGTTCGACTGGTCCTTGGCCCTGCAACCCCTGGCCAGGTCGGTCACCCTGGTCCACCGTCGGGAGAAGTTCCGGGCCCACGCGGCCACCGTGGACCGGGTACGGGACCTGCCGGTACGCATCATCGTCAACGCCGAGGTGACGAAGCTGCACGGCGACGGCGCGGTGACCGGGGCCGACATCGCGGCCAAGGGCGCCGAGGTCGAGAGCATTCCGGTCGACACCGTGGTCGCCGCGCTGGGCTTCACCGCCGACCTTGGCCCGCTGACCGAGTGGGGTCTCGCGCTCGACAAGCGACACATCCTGGTCGACAGCACGATGGTCACCAACCTGCCGCGGATCTTCTCGGCCGGTGACATCACCGAATACCCGGGCAAGGTACGGCTGATCGCCACCGGCTTCGGCGAGGCCGCGACCGCGGTCAACAACGCCGCCGTGGTGATCAACCCCGCCGCCCACCTGTTCCCCGGTCACTCCTCCGACGCGGGCTGACCGGGCTCGTCCGGCAGGCCGGCGAGGTCGGCCATCAACCGCATCTGGTGGTCGAAGTACGGCTCGTGGTCCTCGATCACGTGCTCCAGCCGGCCGAACACCTCGAAGTTGACCAGGCCGAAGAGTTGGCTCCACGCGGACATGCAGCGGGACAGGTGCTCCTCGTCGAGGGCGCCGGGTCGGGCCTGGAGCAGTCGGTGCAGGTCGGCGCGGACCGGCGGTGGTGCCGTGGTGCCGACCGGTGTGGCGAGCCGGCCGGCGGCGGCCCCGTCGATCAGGACCTCCACCAGTGCGAAGACCACCCGCTGCGCCGGAACCACGGTCTCGTCCGGTGCGGCGTACCCGGGCACCGGGCTGCCGTAGAGCAACGCGTACTCGGCGGGGTTGGCCAGCGCCCAGGTCCGGACCGCGTGGCTGACCGCCAGCCAGCGACCGCGTAGGTCGTCCCGGGCCACGGCCCCGTCGGCGGCCTCGGCGGCATCGCCGAGCGCCTGGTACGCCTCGACGATCAGCGCGGTGAGCAGCGCGTCCCGGCTGGGGAAGTACCGGTAGACGGCGGACGAGACCATTCCCAGGTCCCGGGCGACGGCCCGGAGTGAGAGGTTGGCGCCGTCGGTCGCGAGATGCCGCCGGGCGACGGCCTTGATCTCCTGGGTCAGTTCGGCGCGGACCCTGGCCCGGATCGATGGTGCGGACATGCCGCAACCCTGCCACATCCCGGCGATTAATGAGAGCGCCTGTTTGAAACGAGAGCACTGCTCTTGACAGCGACCCGTTCCTGAGGCAGTCTGGACGACGTCGAGAGCACTGCTCTCGAATCAGACGGTCGATCCGGGGAGCAGCAGAAATGGCATTACAGGTGATCATCGGCGCCGGTCCGGTCGGGCGGTCCGTCGCCCGGCTGCTCGTCGAGCGGGGCGACCGGGTGCGACTCGTCAGCCGGCGGGGGGCCGGGCCGGACCATCCGGGGATCGAGCGGATCGCCGCCGACGCCGCCGACCGGGAACGGCTGACCGAGTTGGCCGACGGTGCCGCCACGCTCTACAACTGCGCAAATCCCGCGTACCACCGCTGGCCGACCGACTGGCCGCCGATCGCCGCGGCGGTGCTGGCCACGGCGGAACGTACCGGTGCCGTGCTCGCGGTCACCAGCAACCTCTACGGCTACGGGCCGGTGGACGGGCCGATGACCGAGGACACCCCGATGCGTCCGGTCGGCGCGAAGGGGCAGGTCCGGGCGCGGATGTGGCAGGACGCGTCGGCCGCGCACGAGGCGGGCCGGATCCGGATGACCGAGGTACGCGGTTCGGACTACCTCGGCGCCGGGGCACAGACGCCGTTCACCGTTCTCGTCGTACCGAAGGTCCTGGCCGGCCGACGGGTGTCGGTACCGGCCGACCTGGACGCCCCGCACAGTTGGACGTACGTCGGCGACGTGGCCCGGACCCTGGTCGCGGCCGCCGACGACGAGCGGGCCTGGGGGCGTCCCTGGCACGTGCCCAGCCAGCCGCCAGCGTCGTTCCGGCAGTTGGCGGTCCGGCTCGCCGAGTTGGCCGGCGCGCCCGCGCCCCGGCTGGCCTCGATGCCGGCGCCGCTGCTCTGGCTCGGCGGGCTGTTCGATCCGATGGCGCGGGAACTGCGGGAGACCGCGTACCAGTTCCGCCGGCCGTTCGTGCTGGACTCCTCGGCGGCCACCGCGACCTTCGGCATCACGCCGACCGACCGGGACGACGCGCTCCGGGCGACCGCCGGGCTCACCCCGGCCTGACCTCGGCCGGCGGCGCCCGGCGATCGCTTCACGCCCTAGTCCTGCTCGGCCAGGGGGCGGCCGTCGAAGTCGACGGCGGAGTAGAGCGCCAACTTCTCCAGCCGGTGGTAGGAGTCGATCACCCGGATGGTGCCGCTCTTGGAACGCATCACGATCGACTGGGTGTACGCCCCACCGGCGCGATAGCGCACCCCACGCAGCAGGTCGCCGGAGGTGACCCCGGTGGCGACGAAGAAGGCGTTGTCCCCGGTGACCAGGTCGTCGGTGCTGAGTACCCGGTCGAGGTCGTGTCCGGCGGCGATCGCCTTCTCCCGCTCCTCGTCGTCCCGGGGCCAGAGCTTGGCCTGCATCGCCCCGCCCATGCACTTGAGTGCGCAGGCGGCGGTGATGCCCTCCGGCGTACCGCCGATCCCCATCAGCACGTCGACGTCCGACTCGCCCCGGGCGGCGGCGATGGCACCGGCGATGTCACCGTCGCTGATGAACCGGATGCCGGCGCCGGCCCGCCGGATCTGCTGGATCAGCTCCTTGTGCCGGGGGCGGTCCAGGACGCAGACCGTGACGTCGGAGATGTCGGACTTCTTGACCTTCGCGATCCGGCTGAGGTTCTCCGAGACCCCGGCGTTGATGTCGATGACGTCCGCGTAGACCGGGCCGACGGCGAGCTTCTCCATGTAGAAGACGGCGCTCGGATCGAACATGGCTCCGCGTTCGGCCACGGCCAGCACGGCCAGGGCGTTCGGCATGCCCTTGCTCATCAGCGTGGTCCCGTCGATCGGGTCCACCGCGACGTCGACCTCCGGCCCGCTGCCGTCGCCGACCTGCTCCCCGTTGAACAGCATCGGGGCGTTGTCCTTCTCGCCCTCGCCGATCACCACGACGCCGCGCATCGGGATCGAGTTGATCAGCTTGCGCATGGCGTCGACGGCGGCTCCGTCGCCGCCCTCCTTGTCGCCCCGGCCGACCCATCGGCCGGCGGCCATCGCCGCCGCCTCGGTAACCCGGACCAGGTCGAGGGCCAGGTTGCGGTCCAGATTCTGCGGCACCCGGGTTCTGGTGTTGGTCATGTCGGCTCCTCCTCGCGACACTGCGGGGTGGCCCGGCACACAGCGCGGCGCGCGCCGCAGCCGGCTTTGTCAGGGATCCTGACACGCTGGTCAACTTAACGCCGGTTCGGGGGGCCGGTAGCCCAGATCGCGGTAACCGGCGAGGCTGTCAAGATAGGTGGGTGAACTCCGCACAGTCTGCCGGACCTGCCCCGGATGATCGACTCCCGGACGTGGCCGCCCCGGCGGACCCGTCCCGACCGGGAGAACCCGCGTCGGGCGGCGACGGCGAGCCGGACGATCCGGACCGGCTCGCCGAACAGGTGGTGCCGACCGCGATCCGATCGCAGCGATCGACGAAGGACATCGTCATCTCGCTGCTGGTGCTGCTGGTGCCGATCGCCCTCGTGCTCGGCTTCGGGCGGGTCTTCCTCAACGCCGACCAGCCGACCGTGGTCGACCCCGCCCCGGCGATCCAGCAGGCCAGGGCGGCAAACGCCTTCCCGGTCAGCGAGCCGACCGGCCTGGGTGACCAGTGGCGTACGGTCCGGGCCGACTACACCCGGGGCGACGCCGGTGCGAGCCTGCGGATCGGATATCTGAGCCCGGACGACAGTGGCCTGCAACTGGTGCAGAGCAACATCCCGGCCGAGCAGTTGCTGCCGGCCGAGTTGACCAGGAGCGGACAGCCGCAGGGGGCGACCGAGCTGGGCGGGCGGAGTTGGCAGCGTTACACGGCCCGTCCCGGCGAACTGGCACTCGTCCTGTTGGAGCCGGACCGCACGGTGATCGTCGTCGGTCAGGTGCCCGAGGGGGATCTTCGTCAGATAGCGCTTTCCCTGCGGTAGTCGTACCGCGACGGTAGGCTGCGGCGGCTGTGAGATATCGGTGGGTTTCAGTCCCGCCGCGCCGTTTTCTGGGGAGGATCGACCGTGACTATCCGACGGTGGGGCGTGGCCACGCTTGTTGCCGCGACCCTGTTCGTGCCGGGCCTGGCGGCCTGTGGGACGCAGGGCGTCGACCAGGGCTCGTCCGGTTCCGAGGCCCCGGCCATTCCGGACGACGCCAAGGAGGCGCTGCTCGCCTCCACCAAAGAGATCACCAAGGGCAATTTCCGGTTCACCATGAAGGGCGCCGAGCTGGACGGCGAGGGCAGCGTGCACCTGCCCAGCAAGAGCGCCCAGATCAACATGAAGGCCGGTGACGGCGAGTTCTCCATGGACATGGAGATCATCTACATCGAGCCGGACAGCTGGGTGAAGCTGAGCATCAAGGGAGCCGACGGGGTGCCCGGCCTGGAGAAGCTGAACTCCGGCAAGTACCAGCACCTCGACCAGTCCAAGATCAAGAACGCTGACGGTCTGGGCTTCGACTTCAAGGACGTCGACCCGGCCGGCAGTGAGGCGCTGACCAGGGCGGTCGTCGACGTACAGAAGACCGGTGCGGGCGCCTACAGCGGCACCATCGACCTGACGAAGGCGACCGAGGCGGGCATGGTCGACGCGGAGGCGGTCAAGGGCATCGGTGCGGATGCGGCCAAGCTGCCGTTCGAGGCCAAGCTCGACGCGCAGGGTCGGCTCGCCTCGATGACCATCAAGATGCCGGCGGTCGGCGGCGGCACCCCGCAGGACCTGACGGTCGGCTACACCGACTACGGATCGTCCGCCCCGGCCAAGGCGCCGCCGGCCAGCGAGACCGTCGAGGCGTCCCCCGAGACGTACGAGCTGTTCAACAAGTGACCGGTGCCGGGTGGGGTGGCCGCCGAGGCTGCTCCACCCGGTGCACCACCGACGACACCATGGCTCAGGTGGAGGTGGCGGACTCCCGGGCCTGCCGTACGGCGTCGATCCGTTGCCGGGCGCCGTCCAGCCAGCCCTGACAGATCTCCGCGAGGCGCTCACCGCGCTCCCACAGTGCCAGCGACTCCTCCAGCGAGGTTCCGCCGGCCTCCAGCCGCTCTACCACCGAGGCAAGCTCCGCCCGGGCCTGCTCGTAGCTGGGTCCGTCACCCGGTCCGCTCGCCCGCTTTTCCGCATCAGTCATGGTGATCCCATCTCAACACACCGCCCCGTGGTGCACCGCCGCGACATCGGCGAAGTCCAGGCCCGGGGCTACGGCTCGACGATCGCGGTGAGCTCGCCCTCGGCGAGGCGTACCCGCAGCGGGTCACCGGCGGCCACCTCGGCGCTGGCCCGTACGACGTGTCCGTCGGCGCGCTGCACGATGGCGTACCCCCGATGCAGGGTGGCGGCGGGCGAGAGTGCGCGCAGCCGTGCCACGGTGTGCCGCAGGTCTCCGGCCGCGGTGCCGAGCCGGTGGTCCACACAACGCCCGGCACGGTCCCGCAGCGCCGTCACCTCGGTGTTCCGCTGGTCGATCAGCACCTCGGGGCGGGCCAGCGCCGGACGCGACCGCGACGCGTCGAGGCGCTGCGACTCCCGCTCGACCAGCCCGGTGACCGCCCGGTCCAGCCGGTCGCGGGCCATCCGGATCAGCCGGGTCTCCTCGCCGAGGTCGGGCACGATCCGTTTGGCGGCGTCGGTCGGGGTGGAGGCGCGCAGGTCGGCGACGTAGTCGACCAGCGGGATGTCGGTCTCGTGACCGATCGCGCTGACCACCGGGGTCCGGCAGCCGAAGACCGCCCGGCACAGGGCCTCGTCCGAGAACGGCAGCAGGTCCTCCACGCCGCCACCACCCCGGGCCAGCACGATCACGTCGATCCCCGGGTCCGCGTCGAGGACCTTCAGCGCGTCGAGGATCTGCGGTACGGCGGTGGGGCCCTGCACCGCCACGTTGACCGTACGGAACTGGACGGCAGGCCAGCGGCGCTGGGCGTTGGTCAGTACGTCCCGTTCGGCGGCCGACGCCCGACCGGTGATCAGCCCGATCCGGTTGGGCAGGAAGGGCGGCCGGCGTTTGCGGGACCGGTCGAACAGCCCCTCGGCGGCGAGCAGCTTCTTGAGCTTCTCCAGCCGGGCCAGCAACTCGCCGAGACCGACCTGGCGGATCTCGTCGGCGCGCAGACTCAGCGTGCCGCGCGCGGCGTAGAACTCCGGCTTGGCGTGCAGCAGCACCCTGGCTCCGTCGGCCAACTCCGGAGCACCGGCGTCCAACACGTCCCGGTTGGTGGTGACGGTGAGGCTGAGGTCGGCCGACGGGTCGCGCAGCGTGAGGAACACCGTCGCGGCTCCGGGCCGTCGGCTGATCTGCGCCACCTGACCGTCGACCCACACCCAGCCCAGCTTGCCGATCCAGGCGCTCAGCTTCTGGCTGACCACCCGAACCGGCCACGGCTCTTCGGGCGTGCTGCGCGGGGCACCGGAATCGGTCATCCGGTCAGCCTACGACCGGCGCCGACCGCTCCGGCGCCGCCGGTCCCGGCGCCGGACCGTCGAACCCGGAGATCACCGGGTACGACGGACCCGCTCCGGCCACGCCGGGAACCGGGTGGAAGAACTGGCCGGCGGGCGGTACGACGGGCGGAACGTAGACTGGGCGGGTGACCGAGGCTCAGGCGACTCCCCAGACCGGCAAACGTGTCCTGTTGGCCAAGCCCCGCGGCTACTGTGCCGGCGTCGATCGTGCCGTGCAGACCGTGCAGGAGGCCCTCAAGCTGTACGGGGCACCGATCTACGTCCGGAAGCAGATCGTGCACAACAAGCACGTCGTCTCCACCCTGGAGCGGCAGGGCGCCGTCTTCGTGGAGGAGAACGAGGAGGTGCCGGAGGGCTCGACCGTGATCTTCTCCGCGCACGGCGTGGCGCCGGAGGTCTACGAGCAGGCGAAGTCCCGCTCGCTGAAGGCGATCGACGCCACCTGCCCGCTGGTGACCAAGGTGCACCACGAGGCCCGGCGGTTCGCGGCGGACGATTACGACATTCTGCTCATTGGTCACGAGGGGCACGAAGAGGTCGTCGGCACCGCCGGTGAGGCGCCCGCGCACATCCAGCTCGTGGACGGCCCGGACGACGCCGACAAGGTGACCGTACGGGACCCGGAGAAGGTGGTCTGGCTGTCCCAGACGACCCTGTCGGTGGACGAGACCATGGAGACCGTGGCCCGGCTCAAGCGCCGGCTGCCGCTGCTCCAGTCGCCGCCCAGCGACGACATCTGCTACGCCACCCAGAACCGGCAGCACGTGGTCAAGGAGATCGCCGCCGACTGTGACGTGGTGATCGTCGTCGGATCCCGCAACTCGTCGAACTCGGTCCGGCTGGTCGAGGTGGCGGTGGACGCGGGCGCCCGGGCCGGCTACCTGGTCGACTACGCCTCCGAGATCTCCGACGAGTGGCTGGCCGGCGCCGAGACGGTCGGTCTGACCTCCGGGGCGAGCGTCCCCGAGGACCTGGTCATGGAGGTGCTCGACCACCTCGCCGCACGCGGCTTCGCCGACGTGACCGAGGTGACCACGGCGGACGAGCGGCTGACCTTCGCGCTGCCGCAGGAACTCCGGCGCGACATGAAGGCGGCGGCCCGGGCGGCGGCACAGCAGACCGACGCGCTCGCGGCGAGCGGCGCGAACGGCTGATCGGGTACCCGTGCCGGCGTCGACCACGGCAGGCCGTGGCCCCGGGGACGGACGGAACGGGCGGGCACCCGTACCCGTCGGATCTGTCATGACAACGCGGTGGATCGCCGGCGTCGTACTCGCCACCGGGCTGGCCCTCGGCGCCTGCGCGGACTCCGGCTCGACCCCACCGAACGGATCGGAAGGAAGTCCGGTGACCCTGCCCGCCTCGCCCGAACCGACCTCGTCCGGTCCGGCCGGCCCCGACCCGACGACGCCCGGCGCTCCGACAACGCGTCCGGTCATCCCGACGAAGCCCCCGCGCGGCGGGGCGGCACCGAGCGGTACGACCACGCTGAGCGGGACGGTCCAGGCCGGCGTCGAGGCCAACTGCCTGCTGTTGGACGGCTATCTGCTGGTTGGCGGCCCCCGGGACGTGCTCACCGTGGGCGCCCGGGTGACGGTCGTCGGCGAGGTACGCGCCGGCCTGATGACCACCTGCCAGCAGGGCACCCCGTTCCAGGTGCAGAGCGCGACCCGGAGCTGACCGGTCAGCACGGCGGTACCGACGTCGGCGGGCGCTCGTCCGGGTCCCGTCGGACCGCCGGCACCCCGCGACTGTGGACGGTACGCCGAACGGGGCCTGCCCCGGCTGGACGGACCCCGTTCGGTTCAGTGGATCGTCGGACTCAGCTCACCGCGTCGACCTTCACCAGGGCGCTGGCGACCACGGCACCCTCGACGGTGACGACCCGCATCTCGCCGGAGAGCTGCCGACCGGCGGCCGGAACCGACAGCGCGGTCACCGATCCGGTGATGCTCGTCGACTCCTGGTACGCCAGCGATTCGTAGCCCGCCGGCGTCGACAGGTTGCCGAGGGCGGGGGAGAAGAACACGTCCCGGTAGTCGAGCTGGGTGGTGCCGGCCGGAACCGAGTACCCCTCGACCTCGATCACGTAGGTTCCCGCCGGCGGGTTCGCCAGCGAGACGGACTCCTCCGAGTCACCGTCGGCGTTGTACGCCATCCGTACGCCGTCCTTGTAGACGTACAGGTCGAGGTCGGCACCGGCGTCGCTGGTGTTGCCGATCGCCACGTCGAGCCGGCTGGCCCCGGCCGGTACCGCCACCTCGTAGGAGAGCACCTCGTGGTGGGCGATGCTCGGCCGGGTCTCCCGCGTGCTGCCGAGCGGCCCGCCCGAACCGGTGATGACGACCGGACCGAAGGTGTTGGTCAGGTCCCAGGTGACCGGAGTCGGCTCCCCGGCCGTCACGCTGAGCAGCTCGATCTCGTCCGGGGTGACCTCGACGCCCTGGACCCGGGCCTGGACCTGGTACGGGTTGCCGAGCAGCGGAGACGTACGCCGCGACTCGACCTCGATCTCCCAGACCCCCGGGATCGGGTTGTCGTACGACCGTTCCTCCGGCTTGCAGACCGCGGCGTCGGAGAAGTTGGTGAAGCAGGCCGTGCTGGCGGTGGGGTCGACCGGAATGCCCCACGGGTTGATCGCGATGAACCGGGTCTGCGAGCCGGGGGCGACACCGGTCAGGTTGACCTGCAACGACCCCGCGCCCGCCGGCACGGTGACGAAGTAGGTCCGGAACAGGTTGCGGTCCACGTTGCCGCCGGCCGAGAAGGAGAAGTTCTTCTTCTTCGGCACCTCGGCGACGGTGACGGCGTTCATGAACTCGAAGTCCACCGCCGGGGTCGCCGGATCGTCGACCTCGACGATCGCGCTGTGTACCCCGACGCCCGCCTTCGCCTCGACGCTGAACGTGACAGTCTTGCCCAGCGGCAGGTCCAGGTGGTCCGGCACCTTGCCGAACACGTTGCCGGTGTTGCCGACCAGGCGCAGGTCGTGCCGGACGGACCCCTTCGGCCCGCTGTTCCGGGTCACCTTGACCTTGTACGTCTTCGCCACGTTCGGCTTCTGCCCGCCCGCGCTGACCGCGCACCGGTTGTAGATGCCGGTGCCCCGGTACGGCGTGGACAGCATGCTCGCCAGCGGCGTGCAGACCGGCGCGTCGACCGTGTAGTCCCGGGTTTCCAGCGCGGCGCCGGCCAGCAACTGCCAGGCCCCCGGCACGTTGAGCTGGCCGTTGCCCTGGCCGTGTGCCGGTACCCCGTCGATCCAGGACGCCGACGAGTACATCGCCCGGCGCAGCTCGGCGCTGGTGACCAGCTTGCGGTTCGCCTTGGCGGCCGAGAGCAGCAGCGCGATGCCGCCGGTCACCTGCGGCGCGGACATCGAGGTGCCGTTGATCATCTGGTACCCCGGCGGCAGCGGGTAGCCCGCCTCGGCCACCGGGCCGCCGGGCAGCCACAGCGGGGTGGTGGAGATCGCCGACCCCGGTGCGGTGATGTTCGGCTTGAAGCCGCCGTCCTCACGGGGACCGCGCGAGGAGAAGTAGAGGAGCTGGTACGGCGTGCGGGTCTCCGAGCCGTAGTTGGCCAGGTAGGTCTCCTGGCTGATCCCGGCGGCGACGCTGACGATGTCGGTGACCGTGGACGGGTCGCCGATGGTGTTGATGCCGGGGCCGGAGTTGCCGGCCGAGAAGACGAGCTGGACGCCGAGTTCGTTGACGATCCGGTTGTACAGTTCGGCGCGCAGGTCACTGCCGTCGTTCATCGGGCCGAGGCCGCCGATCGAGATGTTGACGACGTCCACGTCCCGGTTGACCACCAGCTCGACCATGCCGTCGGTGAGCGCGGCGAAGGTGCAGCCGCCGCCCCAGGAGCAGGCCCGGGCGGAGACCAGCTTCGCGCCGGGTGCGCCGCCGTCCAGGTTGGCGTTGCCGAACATGTCGTTCGCGGCGGTGATGCCGGCGACGTGTGAGCCGTGCGCGTCCTCGACGATGCCGATGTTGACGAAGTCGTACGCGCCGGGCAGGCCGGCCGGGGTGGTGTCGACGTCCTCGCGGAACTCGACCACGAACGGCGTCTGGTCGCGTACGTCGGTGTCCGGCTTGTCGGTGCCGAAGTGGCCCACGTCGTACCGCTGGCCGTACGGCCGCATCACCGGGTCGTCGGTGAAGTCCTGGTTCAGGTTGGCGTCCACCCGGACGTCGTTGGTCGTCGGGTCGTAGAGGATGCCGTACAGGTCGCTGGTGTCGCCGTCCCGGTTGACGTCACCGGCCGGCGCGCTGTCCGCGGTGATCGACTCGGAGAACCGGTTGATCCGGTACGTCCCGGCCGGCGCGGTCCAGGTGGCACCCGCGTAGCTGAAGCTCGGCCCGGTCACCTGGTCGCGCATGATCCGCCAGGTGTTGTCACCGTCGAAGATCGGATCGGTGGCGGTGAACCAGTCGACGATCTTGCGCTCACCCGTGGAGGTGGTCTGCAACGACGGGTGGTCGAGGTCGACCCCGGTGTCCATGATGCCGATCGTCACGCCCCGGCCGTCCCAGGTCGGATGCGCGGTCTTGAAGTCCACCGCCCCGATCTCGGCGGTCGGCATGTACGGGTTCCTGGCCGGCGTGTCGGTGCCGGGTCCGGTCGCCGCCGCCCTGGCCCGGGCCTTCGCGCCGGCCGGGGTCGTAGGCTCCGGCTCGGGCAGCTTCACCTTGTCGTCCAGGTCGACCGCGGCGATGCCGGGCAGCGACGCGGCGGCAGGCACGGCCGAGGTGGGTACGCTGGCCCGCAGGTAACCGACCTCGTCGGCGCGCTTGGCGATGGTGCCGCCGAGCTTGCGCAGGCCGGCGACGACACTGCCCGACCGGCCCTTGTCGGCGGCGATGAGCAGCGTCACCCGGGACTCTTTGCGGGACTTCGCCTCGGCCAGCAGTTCCGCGTCACGGGGGCCAAGGGTGTCGGTGGGATCGGTCTTCAGGGTTTCGGGCGCGGCGGCCTGCTCGGCGCTCGCCGGGGTGGCACCGCTGGCCAGGGTCAGGCCGCTCAGGGCCACGACCGAGGCGAGTACCCCGGCAGAGGTCCGTCGGCGCCACGTACGGGATCTACTCACGTTCATGTCCTCCGGGAGAACAGGCCCTGGAACGCAGGGCACACGTGACCGGAATCCTCGGTCGCCGTACACATCGCTGTCACTATCGCCCTGTGCGTTGTGACCAGCCCGTGACCTGAGTGGAGCGCGTGATGTGCGGTTCGGGTGGATCGGCGGGGATAACTTCCTGATCAGAAGTCCGATCGGAACGGTCAGTGCGGAGTCGACGGGGGTGCCCCGAGCGGTGCCGCCGTCGGCGGATCGACCAGCTCGGGCGCCTGCGGCTGGCGCGGCGCGGTCTCGACCTGCGGGGGTACCGGCAACTCGTCCCCGGCCACCCCCATCTCGGCGAGCTTGCGCGCGCTGACCAGCACCCGCGCCTCCAGCGAGCCCACCGCCCGGTTGTACGCGGTCACCGCCCCGCCCAGCGCGCCGCCCAGTTTCGACACGTGCTCGCCGAGGGTGCCGAGCCGGCCGTACAGCTCGCGGGCGAGTGCGTGTACGGCGACGGCGTTGCGGGCCAGCGCCTCCTGCCGCCACGAGTAGGCGACGGTACGCAGCAGCGCCACCAGGGTTGCCGGGGTGGCCAGCACCACGTCGCGGGCGAACGCGTGCTCCAGCAGCGTCGGGTCGCGTTGCAGCGCCACGTCGAGGAACGGGTCGGCCGGGACGAAGAGCACCACGAACTCGGGCGACTGGTCGAAGGCCGACCAGTACGACTTGGCGGCCAGCGCGTCGACGTGCGCCCGCAGGTGCCGGGCGTGCAGGTCCAGGTGCCGGTCCCGGCCGTGCTCGTCCCGGGCCTCCATCGCGGTCAGGTAGGCGTCGAAGGGGGCCTTCGCGTCCACCACCACGCTGCGGCCACCGTGCAGCCGTACCACCAGGTCGGGGCGGACCACCTGGTGCTCGGTCGACGCGGTGACCTGCTCGGAGAAGTCGCAGTGTTCGAGCATCCCGGCGGCCTCGACGACCCGGCGGAGCTGGTGCTCGCCCCAGCGACCCCGTACCTGTGGCGCGCGCAGCGCCGCCACCAGCTGTTTCGTCTCGGTACGCAGCTCGCCGGAGACGGCGTTCATCGATCGGACCTGCTCGCGCAGCTCGGCGTAGGCGTCGACCCGATCATGCTCCAGCTCGGTCACCCGCTGCTCGTAGCGGCGCAGCGTCTCGTGCAGCGGCGCCACCGCCCGCGCCACCGCCTCCTGCGACTGGGCGGTCGCCTCGTAGGAGAGCGCCCGCATCGACTGTTCCAGCCGGCCCTCCCCGTCCCGGGTCGCCCGCAGGGTCGCGTCCAGCCGGGCGATCTCGGCGGTCGACCGCGCGGTCGCGGCGAGCCAACCGACCGCCCCGCCCGCCACGAGGCAGACCACCACCACGGCCACGGTCGAGAGGTCCACGTCACAGAGCATGCCAAACGTCCGCGTCGGCCCGCGCGCGCACTCGCCCGGCGTGGGTACCGTTGGGTGATGGGCAACGTGATCTGGTTCCTGCTGCTGGTGATCCTGGCCTTCGGCGGGTTCCTCTGGTGGCAGCGGGAGAGCACGGCCCGGAAGACCCGGGAGCTGGCCGACGCCCGGGCCGAGGCGGGGCGCTGGTACGAGCGGCTGGGCGGGCAGCTGATGAACCTGCACGGCGCCGAGCCGGCGGTCCGACAGGCGCTGGCCGACGCCGGGGAGCGGTACAACGCCGCCGGCAGCCAGCTCGAACAGGCCCAAACCACCCGACAGTACGAGTTGGCCCGGGAGAGCGCCCTCGAAGGGCTGGCCTACGTCCGGGCGGCCCGGGTGGCGCTCGGTATCGACCCAGGTCCCGACCTGCCGCCGCTGGCCGCCGCCCGGGGTGCGGGCGCGCTCACCGTGCCGCGCGAGGTCCAGGTGCAGGGTGAGACCTTCCGGGCCGGTCCGCAGCCCGGTGCCGCCACTCCCTACTACTACCCGGGTGGACGGATGCAGGGCCGCCCGGTGCCGGCCGGCTGGTACTCGACCCCCTGGTGGAAGACCGGCCTGGCGGCCGGCGCGGGGGTCATCGGCGGCATGCTGATCGCCGACGCGCTCTTCTCCCCGGCATTCGCCGATCCCGGGTACGGCTACGACGCCGGTTACCAGGAGGGCTTCGCCGACGGTGGCGACGCGGGTGGCGCGGACGCGGGCGGTGGCGACGCGGGCGGTGGCGACTACGCCGGCGGTGACTATGGTGGCGGTGACTTCGGCGGTGGGGATTTCGGCGGTGGCGGGGACTTCGGTGGCGGGGACTTCTAGCCTTATGTCCGGATTATCCTGATAGCCGATGCCCGCGTCGGGCCGAGTCGGGCTACCCGGTCGACGGAAGGTAGGGCTGCCGGGATGGTTCCGATCCGTGCCGGCCGGCAGAGTCGACAATTGTGAGCGTTGACGTGGAGACCGCGGTGGGGCGCCGGCCAGGGCCGGCCGGGAAGTGGCTGACCAGTCTGGCTGCGGCGGGATTCGCCGTCGTGGTGGTGACCGTTACCGCACAGACGATCGACAAGTTCCACTGGTGGGCGGGCTTCATCCTCGTACCCGGAGCCCTGATCGCGGCCTCCGGCGGCCCGTTGCTGGTACGCGGCGGCGGGCGCGCGTTCGTCGGATACCTGCTGGCCTGCGTGGGCGGCCTGGTCTTCGCGGTCGGCGCGATGCTGATGTTCGGCGTGATCGCCAAGGGCTGGCCGTTCATGATCACACTGCCGGCGCTGGCCATCGCCGGCACCTATTACTGGCGCTCGGCCGATCCGCTGCCGCGGGCCTTCCACCGGACCGTCGCGATGCTGGCGCTGAACACCGCCGCGCTCGGGGTGACCTTCCTGCTGCTCGTCAACGACGTCCTCGACTTCGGCGACACCGGCTGGTGGGGCGGCTTCATGATGGTCGGCGGAGCGATCATCCTCGGCAACGGCCTCGAACTGCTCCGACACCGGATCGTCTACCGGGCCCAGGCGGTGACCCTGGCGGTCGGGCCGGCCGTGATCGCCTTCCTGCTGGGCCTGCGCTTCCTGCGGGACTGGCCGTTCTGATCTGATCTTTCGGGCGGCCGGCCGACCCTGATCCTGGCCGACCGAAGTGTCACCGGTCGTCGCCCGGTCGTACGACACCCGCCTCGTACGCGAACACCACCACCTGGACACGGTCCCGCAGTCCGAGCTTGCCGAGGATCCGGCCGACGTGGGTCTTGACGGTCGCCTCGGAGACCGTGAGCGACCGGCCGATCTCCGCGTTGGAGTGGCCCCGCGCCACCTCCACCAGCACTTCCCGTTCCCGGTCGGTCAGCCGGTGCAGCCGCTCGTCCACGGGTGACCGGCCGGTCGACGGGTCGGGCAGATGACCGGCGAAGGCGTCGATCAGTCGACGGGTCACGTTCGGCGCCACCACCGCGTCACCGGCGGCCACCGCCCGGATCCCGGTGAGCAGGTCGGCCGGGGGAACGTCCTTGAGCAGGAACCCGCTGGCACCGGCGCGTAGCGCCGCGAAGACGTACTCGTCCAGGTCGAACGTGGTGAGCACCAGGATGCGGGCGGGGGAGCCGGCGTCGACGATCTGCCGGGTGGCCTCGATACCGTCCAGCACCGGCATCCTGACGTCCATCAGCACCACGTCCGGGCGCAGCGTACGGGTCATCGAGACGCCCTGCGCGCCGTCGCCCGCCTCGCCCACCACGGTCAGGTCCGGTTGGCTCTCCAACACCATCCGGAATCCGAGCCGGAGCAGGGGCTGGTCGTCGACGAGCAACACGCTGATGGTCATGTCAGCCCTTCCTCGCCGAACCGCAGTCGGGCCCGTACCCGCCAGCCGGGGCCGTCGGTGCGGGGTCCGGCCTCGACGTCCCCGCCGTACGCCGTCGCCCGCTCGATCATCCCAGCCAGCCCGTGCCCACCGCCGGGAGCCGGTACGGCCGCTGCCCGCGCGCCGTCGTCGACGACCTCGAGATCCACGCCGTCCGCCCGGTGGTGCAGCCGCACCTCGACCCGGGCCGCCGGTCCGGCGTGCTTGAGCGTGTTGGTCAGCGCCTCCTGGACGATGCGGTAGACGGCGAGTCCCGCCCCTGGTCCGGACGCCCCGGGTACCCCGCCGGACGTCACCACGACGTGCGGTCCGGCGGCCCGCACCTGGTCCAGCAGGGCGTCGAGATCACCGAGTCCCGGCTGCGGCGTACGACCGCCGGCGTCGTCGCGGAGCAGGCCGAGCAGCCGGCGCATCTCCCCGAGCGCCTGGCGTCCGGTCGCCGACACCTTCCGCATCGTCTCGGTCGCCCGGTCCGGCGCCGAGGCGGCGGTGTACGCGGCCCCGTCGGCGAGCGCGACCATCACGGCGAGGTTGTGCGCCACGATGTCGTGCAGTTCCCGGGCGATCCTGGCCCGTTCGGCGGCGACGGCGAGCTGGGCCCGTTGGTCCCGTTCCCGCTCCAGCCGGCGGGCCCGCTCGGCCACCTCGGCCAGGTACGCCTGCCGGGTGCTGATGGCGATGCCGAGCAGCACGGTGGCGGCGAGGCCGAGAGTGATGACGTTCAGCGGCATCCAGGCCGGTCCGCTGCCCAGCAGGATCACCGTCGCCGGCACCTGGATCGCCACGACGATCAGCCACAGGTGCCGCCGGGGGCCGTACCGGGCGACGGTGTAGACCGCCACTGCGACGACCATCTCGGGAAACATGCCCTCGACCTGGATTCCGACGAGGACGCCGCAGAGGATCGCGAGCCCGTACACCAGCCAGAAGACCAGGACCGGCGCTCGCCGCCGCCACACCAGTGGCGTGTGGACGGCGGCGAAGGACAGCCAGGTGAAGACCCCGCCGCCCGCCAGTGCCGCCGGTCCGTCCAGCGCCATGAGCAGCAGGACCAGGCCGGCGTCGACCAACCGGGGCCGGCGGCGGAACCCGGCCAGAACCCGACGCACCCGACCGTAGCCGGGACGCGGAGAAAGCGGCGGGGAGTTGGCGTCCCCGGTCGAGTCGGCGTCCCCGGTGGAGTTGGCGTCGCCGGTCGGGGTGGGGCGGCCGGTGGGGTCGGCGGAGCGCATGGTGGCTACGCGTCACGTCGGCGGAGCACGGCCGTTCCGGCGAGGAGCAGCAGGCCGACCCAGCCGACCAGCACCGCGGCGGAGGCGCCGGGCGACAGTGTCTCGAAGGGACCGCCGGAGCCGTCGACGCCGTACATGGCCTGGCCGGCGATGGTGGGTACGTACTTCAACACCTGCTCCTCCCGGTTGCCCGGCAGTGCCGGTCCCAGCAGCGCCGGCACGACCATCAGCACGAGCACCAGCGTGGTGATCGCCCCCGCCGTATGCCGCAGCATCGCACCGATGCCGAGGCCGAGCAGCCCCATCAGCACCGGGCAGGTGGCGGCGCCGACGACGGCGCCGGCCACGCCCGGGTCGCCGAGCGAGGCGCCGTGCCGGCCGAGAGTGGCCTGGCAGGCTCCGAACGCGGTGAGCGAGCTGATCGCGAGCACCGGCGTGGTGACCGCCACCAGCGCGACCGCCTTGGCGGCGAGCGTCGGCCACCGACGGGGTACGGCGGTCAGGGTGACCCGGACCAGTCCGCTGCCGTACTCGCCGGTGATCTGGAGTACGCCGAACACCCCGATGACGAACGTCAGGAAGTCCATCGGCAGGAACGCCATCGCCACCGCGTCGGCCACGCCCGGCCCCGGTTCACCGGCCCGGATCGATCCGCGTACGCCGTAGCCGATCGTGGCCGCGAGTCCGATCGCGAGTACCGCCACCGCGCCCAGGGTCAGCCAGGTGGAACGCAAGGAACGGAGTTTGGTCAGTTCCGCGCGGACCACCCGGGCAAAAGTGATCTCGGTTGTCACCGGTACTCCACCGCCTCCCGGGTCAGTTCCATGTACGCCTCTTCCAGCGAGGCCCGCCGTGGAGTGAGTTCGTGTACGGCCACGCCGCCGGCCAGGGCGAGGTCGCCGACCGCCTCGGCGGTCAGCCCGGCGACCTGGAACAGGCCCGGGTCGACGCCGGTCACCTCCGCGCCCCGCGCGACGAGAAGCTCGGCCAGTTGGGTGGCGTTCGGCGAGCGCACCAGGACGCTGCCCACCGCGACCCGGGCGATCAGGTCCGCGACGGTGGTGTCGGCGAGCAGACGGCCCCGTCCGATGATCACCAGGTGTTCGGCCGTCACCGCCATCTCGCTCATCAGGTGGCTGGAGACCAGCACCGTACGGCCCTGCGCGGCCAGGTCCTTGAGCAGCGTGCGCACCCACAGCACCCCGTCCGGGTCGAGCCCGTTGACCGGCTCGTCCAGGATCACCACGGCAGGGTCACCGAGCAGCGCGGTGGCGACACCGAGCCGCTGGCCCATCCCGAGCGAGAAGCCGCCGGCCCGCCGGTGTGCCACACCGGCCAGGCCGACCGTGTCGAGCACCTCGTCGACCCGCCGCCTCGGGATGCCGTGGGTCTGGGCGAGTGCCAGCAGGTGGCTGTGGGCACTCCGTCCCCGGTGCACGCCCTTCGCGTCCAGCAGCGTGCCGACCTGGCACAGCGGCGCCGAGTGCTTCCGGTAGGGCAGACCGGCGACGGTCACCGTACCGGCGGTCGGTCGATCCAGTCCGACGATCATCCGCATGGTGGTGGACTTCCCGGCGCCGTTCGGGCCGAGGAACCCGGTGACCTGACCGGGCTTGACGGTGAACGACAGGTCGTCCACGGCGAGTGTGTCCCCATAGCGCTTCGTCAGCGCCCGTGCCTCAATCATGGCCTCGACGCTAGGCAGGTCCGGGGCGGCTGCCGACCTCCCCGAGTCTGGTCGGCACCGCCCCGGCCTTACGCCTCAGGTCGTACGGCGTACCACTGTCAGCGGGGGATCCGCCAGGTCAGGCCGTGGCCGTACGGGTAGCGGGTGCTCGTCGGGTCGCTCGGATCGGGCACGCTGACCGGCAGCTTGCCGCGGGGCGCGACCTGCCCGGTCAGCACCCGGGCCAGCGCCTCCATCGAGGAGCGGGTGTAACCGAAGGTCGCCACCTGGGTCGGTACGTCGTCGAAGTGACCGACGTCGTACGCGTCCCGGACGGCGACCACCAGCACCGGCCGGCCGGTGGCGGCCAGCGCGTGCACCAGCTTCTGCTGGCGTCCACCCGGGTCCGTCACGGTGGTGTCGAAGGACTTTTGGGTCAGTACCACGGTCAGGTCGTTGGCCTGGGCCGCCGCCACCGCCTCGGCGATCTTCGCGTCGTTGGGAATCCCGGTCGGCAGGGTGCTGGTCCGGTTGCCCTGGGCGGCCAGTCCGGCGGCGAGCGTGCCGACGTTGTCGAAGGCGCTGGAGTTCCAGCCCGTCACCAGCACCGACCGGTCGGCCCGGCGCAGCGGCAGCAGCTTGGCGTCGTTGCGGAGCACGGTGACCGTACGGTCGGCGATCTTGCGTAGTTCCTGCTGGTGGGACGCCTGGCCGACGACCCGCTCGGCGGTGGCCGGGTCCACCGGCTGGACACCGCCGAGTACGCCGCGCCGCTGCTTGAGGGTGAGGATCCGGCGTACGGACTGGTCGATCCGGGCCTCGGTCAGTTCACCGGTGCCGACCGCGCCGAGTACCGAACTGACCGCGAGGTCGAGGTTCGGCGGCATCAGCAGCAGGTCGGCGCCGGCCTTGAGGGCGAGTACCGGTACGCGGTCGTCGCCGTACTTCTGCCGTACCCCGGCCATGGCCAGCGAGTCGGTGACGACGACGCCCCGGAACCCGAGTTCCTCCCGGAGCAGCCCGGTGAGGATCGGCGGGGAGAGCGTGGCCGGATCGCCGGACGGGTCCAGCGACGGTACGACGATGTGCGCCGTCATCACGGTGTCCACCCCGGCGGCGATGGCGGCCCGGAACGGCGGTGCGTCCAGGCGCTGCCACTCGGCCCGGGTGTGGTGGATCACCGGCAGCGCGGTGTGGCTGTCGTCCCTGGTGTCGCCGTGTCCCGGGAAGTGCTTGGCGGCGACGGTCACTCCGGCGCCCTGCTGGAAGCCGACCACCTGGGCGGCGGTCATCCCGGCCACCAGCAGCGGGTCGCTGCCGAAGGAGCGGACTCCGATCACCGGGTTGGCCGGGTTGACGTTGACGTCGGCGGACGGGGCCCAGGCCTGTTGGATGCCGACCGCGCGCAGTTCCCGGCCGGTGATCCGGGCGGCGCTGTACGCGTCGACGAGGCTGCGGCCGGCGCCCAGCGCCATGTTGCCGGGGAAGAGGGTGGCCGGGGCGGGCAGCCGCTGCACGATGCCGTGTTCCTGGTCGGTGGAGATGAGCAGCGGAATCCGGGGTTCGCTGGCGGCGGCAGCGGCCTGCAACCCGTTCGACAGGGTGGCGATCTGCCGGGGCGAGTCGAGGTTGTGCGACCAGGTGAAGTAGATGGCCCCGCCGAGGTGGTACTTGGCGACCACCTCGGCTCCGGTGGCGACGCCGTACGCCTGGCGGTTGGCGGCGGCGTCGGCCGCGCTCGGTTCGGTGGCGGAGCCGCCGTAGACGTAGGTGGAGAAGAGCTGGCCGACCTTCTCCGGCAGACTCATTCCGGCGATCAGCCGGTCCACCGTGGAGGGTCTGGGAGAGCTGGCGGCCTGGGCGGGTGGGCTCATCCCTCCGGCGGCCAGCAGAACGGATGTGACGATCGCTGCCAGTGGCCGGATCCGCATGACGCCTCCAAGGTAGGCCATCTGCCACCATAAATTAGTCGCCTCGGCGGCATCTGGCAACAAACTTCCCTGTGCTTGTGCATAGCGAAGGAAAGCTTCATGCTTGTCGGTACCTGGCAGGGAGGTGCGGCGATGCGTCGTCGACGGATCAGCACAGGCGTCACCGGCAGTGGAGCAGGGATCCTGGTCCTGGTCACGGTTCTGACCGCGGCCACCCCGGCCGTGGCCGGGCCCGACGTCGGGCAGGGGATCGTGCGCAACGCCGAGGCGAAGTACGAGATCGCGCCGACCGGGTGGAAGACCGGCCCGCCGGCCGTCGACCCGAGCGACATCCGGTTCGCGCGCCGCACCCTGCGCACCGGCACCCCGCAGCAGGTGGGACTGCTTCCCGAGTACGTCGACCGGCTGCGCACCGACGCCGAGGCGTACCTCGCGCCGACACCCGACCATCCCAACTTCCCGACCTACGCCGGCGCGGTACTGCTCGCCGCCAAGGACGGGGTGGTGGTCCGGCACGACGCGATCGGTACGGCGGTCAAGTACAGCGCCGTCGGCCCGGCTCCCGGCCGGATCGGGGTCGAGTTGCCGGCCGACGAGCAGATTCCGATGCGCCCCGACACGATCTTCGACCTCGCCTCGATCTCCAAGCTGTTCACCACCGTGGTGGCCCTCCGGCAGGTCGAGCGCGGCACGATCGACCTGAACGCGCCGGTGGTCCGGTACCTGCCCGAGTTCGCCGCCGGTGGCAAGGAGGCGGTGACCGTACGGATGCTGCTCACCCACACCGGTGGGCTACCGTCCTTCGCACCACTGTGGAGCGCGTACCCGACGCCGGAGCAGCGCCGGGCCGCCGCCCTGGCCACCCCGTTCGCCGCCGGTGCCAGCCCCGGCAACCAGTACGTCTACTCCGACCTCGGGCTGATCGCACTCGGCGTACTGGTGGAACGGGTCACCGGCCGACCGCTGGCCGAACTGGTCGCGACCGAGGTGACCGGGCCGCTGCGGATGGTCGACACCGGCTACAACCCGGCACCGTCGGTCCGGCACCGGATCGCGGCGACCGAGTACCAGCCGTACGCCGACCGGGGCATGGTCTGGGGCGAGGTGCACGACGAGAACGCCTGGGCGCTGGACGGGGTGGCCGGGCACGCCGGTCTCTTCTCCACCGCCGCCGACCTGGCGATCTTCTGCCAGATGCTGCTGAACGGCGGGGAGTACCGGGGTGCCAGGATCCTCGCCGAGTCCACCGTCCGGACCATGCTGGTCAACTACAACTCGGAGCTGGAGAGCCGCTACCCGGACAGCGACCGGGGACTGGGCTTCGAGCTGAACAAGCACGGCTACATGGGCCCGCTCGCCTCCCCGGTCACCTTCGGGCACACCGGATTCACCGGCACGTCGATCGTGATCGACCCGCTGACCCACACCTTCCTGATCCTGCTGACCAACCGGGTACACCCGGACCGGGCCTGGGGCACCAACACCGTCGCCCGGCGAGCGCTGGCCCGCGACCTGGCGTACGCGATGCCGGTTCGGCCACCGCTGGGCGGCACCGCCTGGCGCGCGGACGACCGCGACGGCGGCAGCGTCACCCTGACCGCGCCGCTGCGTCGCGCCGCCGGCCGCGCGGCGGTCGCCAGCTTCCAACTCTGGTACGACACCGAGCCGCGCTACGACGTTCTGCACTTCCAGGCCTCGGCCGACAATGGTCAGACCTGGAGCCCGGTCGACGTGACGTTCGTCGGAGTGGGCGAGGGCTGGACCGCCGAGGGCTCGGTCACCGGATACGGCGGACGGCGCTGGTGGCAGGCGTTCGCCGATCTGCCGACCGGCACCACCGACCTGCGCTGGAGCTACGCCACCGACGCCACCTCGCGAGGCCGCGGCGTGTACGTCGACCGCCTGCTCGTCGCCGGCACGAACGGACTGCTCTTCCACGGCGAAGCCGCCGACGCCACCCGCTTCGTCCCGACCGGCTGGACCCCCGCCCGCCAGTAGCGCCGCGTTCTGGGCCCATGATTCGAGCGGAACATCCGGCGGGTCAGGTACCGGATTCGGTCATCGATCGGTGCCGCCGCGCGGAGCGCGGATGCGCGGCGGCGGCCCGTGCCGAGTTGGGGAGTCCACAGCTGGACTGGTAGGCGTACCGGCACGAGACGTCCGGCCCGGTGTGCGCGGGCGGTCCGGCGGCGCCGGGTCGACGGTCGCCCTCGGGTGACGTGGTTTGCGATGATCTCGCTGTGACGCAGACCTGGGTGACGGCTGAGGACATCGATGAGGCACGGGCGCGATTCGAACGTGACCTGGGCTGGGTGCGGCCCGTGCTGCACGGGATCGGGTTCGCTCCGACGACGACCGGCGGTCAGGACAGCGACGGAGAGCCGGTTGCCGGAGATGGCAAGCCGGTCGTCACGGAGGTCGACGGAGAGATCCAGTTCGTCCGGGTGAACGAGCGGGCCCACGTGCTGCCCGCCGCGGTACTGGCCACGGTCGTGGGCTGGCACGGATCCACCGGCTCGGTGCGGCTCGACCGGGACCAGCTCGCGGCGGCGATCGAACTGCTGGCGCCGGCCGAGGCGCGCCGGGAGGTCGAGCACCCGAACCTGCGGATCTGGCGTGACGTGCATCGCTGGGGGTGGGACGGCGGCGCGCTGATCGCGGTCTTCGACGCCGACCCCGACGCGCCGACCGACGACCCGTACGTCCGCGCGCTGCGCGAGGTGGTCGCGTCGGGTCGGCAGGCCGTACCGGCGGGAGAGGTACGAAGCTGGCCCCCGCCGGGCACCGACGGCCACCCGCTCCAGGCCCGGTGGGACGCCCAGTGGCCGGGGGTGCCGCCGATCAGTCACGACCTGAGGGGGTTGGGCGATCACTGGGTACGCTTCCACACCCTGCCCGAGGCCAAGCGTCATCCGGACACCGACGACGAGTACGCGACAGTCCTGCACCGGCACAACGCGCTGCTCGACGAGCTCCGTGGCGAGGTCTCGGAGTTGCAGGTGATCACGCTTGAGCTGGCCGGTACGCCGGTGCCGCGCCGCCGGACGCCACTGCTGGCGGAACTGCTGCCCGAGGCGGAGTGCTGGTCGGTGCTCTCCTGGCCGCACCTGGAGCCGGAACTCTTCTTCGCGCACGCCTACGTCAACCACATCGCCTGGCAGCCTGGCTGGCTGGATCAACTGCTCCGTGAGGTCGCCGACGACAAGGCGGCGTACGTGATCGTCGCCCCGACCGACCTGTCCTGGCTCTACGCCCCGTACGACGGCGGCGCCGACGTACTGCTCCGCACTGCGGCGGCACGGGACGAGCTACGCGAACGGCACAGCGACTGGCTGTCCGGCCAGATCGCCGCCGCCCGCTGAGGGAGGTGTTAGGAAGGGGCCCTTCTTCTACAGAAAACGATAGGAAGGGGCCCTTCCTTACACCGGTCAGAAGGCGCAGGCGATGACGAGTTCCGGGGTGCGGTCGGGGAGGAAGTCGAGTTTGGTGATCCGGCCGGCGGCGCGCAGGTCGCCGGAGATGGTCGCGATCTTCTCCAGCATCGCGGCCGGGCCGAGTGCCTCGGCCAGGGGCACCTCGGTCCGCATCGAGAGCTTGCGTTCGGACTTTGCTCGGCGGATCTGGGTCAGCGCGGCGCCGGCCAGATCCAGGAGGGTCGGATCGCCGTCGGCGGCCACCCGCTGGATCTCGTACGTCGTCGGCCACGGCGAGCGGTGCACCGAGCCGTACCGCCACCACGACCAGACCTCCTCGGTGACGTACGGCAGGAACGGGGCGAACAGTCGCAGTTGGACGGAGAGGGCGGCGGCGAGCGCGGCGCGGGCGGAATCGGCACCCGGCCCCTCCCCGTAGGCCCGCCCCTTCACCAACTCGATGTAGTCGTCGCAGAACTTCCAGAAGAAGGTCTCGGCGGCCTGTAGCGCGTCGGTGTGGTCGTACCGGTCGAAGGCGGCGGTCGCGTTCGCGGCGACAGCGGAGAGTGCGGCGAGCATCGACCGGTCCAGCGGCTCGGTCGCGGGGGCCCGGAGTGCGTCGGCGGCGCCCAGGCCGAGGGCGAACTTCGACGCGTTGAGCAGTTTGGTGGCCAATCGGCGACCGATCCGGATCTGACCCGGGTCGAAGGCCAGGTCGGTGCCGGGCCGGCCGCTCGCCGCCCAGTACCGGACCGCGTCCGGGCCGTTCTCCTCCAGCAGCGCCAGCGGGGTCTGGACGTTCCCCTTGGACTTGGACATCTTCTTGCGGTCCGGGTCGAGGATCCAGCCGGAGAGCACCGCGTCCCGCCAGGGCAGCACCCCGGCTTCGAGGTGCGCCCGGACCACGGTCGAGAACAACCAGGTACGGATGATCTCCTGGCCCTGGGGGCGGAGGTCCATCGGGAAGACCCGGGTGAACAGGTCGGGATCGTCGTGCCAACCACCGACGATCTGCGGCGACAGTGACGAGGTGGCCCAGGTGTCCATGACGTCCGGATCCGCCATGAAACCACCCGGTTGACCGCGCTGTGATTCGTCGTAGCCGGCCGGGCTGTCGGAAGTCGGGTCGATGGGCAGCAGTGCGAGTTCCGGCGTGAGAGGCTGGGCGTAGTCCGGCTCGCCAGCGTCGTCGAGCCGGTACCAGATCGGAAACGGCACCCCGAAATAGCGCTGCCGGCTGATCAGCCAGTCCCCGGTCAGGCCGCTCACCCAGTGCTCGTAGCGGTGCCACATGTGCTCCGGCACCCAGTTCAGCTCCCGCCCCCGGGCGAGCAGTTCGGCCCGAAGTTCGGTGTCCCGACCGCCGTTGCGCAGGTACCACTGCCGGGTCGAGATGATCTCCAGTGGGCTGTCGCCCCGCTCGTAGAACTTCACCGGGTGGGTCACCGGCTTCGGTTCGCCGATCAGGTCGCCGGACTCGGTGAGCAACTCCACGATCCGCCGCCGGGCCGCGTTCACCCGCAGGCCGGCAAGCTCGGCGTACCGGATCGGATCGACCTCGGCCGGCGGGTCCGGGAGCAGCCGTCCGTCCCGGCCGATCACCACCCGGGTGGGCAGGCGCAACTCCCGCCACCAGGTCACGTCGGCCAGGTCCCCGAAGGTGCAGGTCATCACGAGACCACTGCCCTTCGCCGGGTCGGCCAGCGGATGCGCGTACACCGTCACCTCGGCGCCGAACAGCGGCGTGCGGACCCGGCCGCCGACCAGATCGGCGTACCGCTCGTCGTCCGGGTGGCAGACCAGCGCCACGCAGCCGGGCAGCAGTTCGGGGCGGGTGGTCTCGACGTGGACGTACCGCTGGTCGCGGTCGGGACCCGGGGCCGGCGGAGTGCCGACGCTGCCGGGACCGGGCGCCACCACCTCGAACCGGATCCGGTGGTACGCCCCCGGGCGCTCCCGGTCCTCCAACTCGGCCTGGGCCACCGCCGTACCGAAGCCGACGTCCCAGAGCGCCGGTGCCTCGGCCGTGTACGCCTCACCCCGGGCCAGGTTGCCCAGGAAGGCCCGCTGCGAGGTGGCCCGGGCCCGGTCCCCGATCGTGGTGTACGTCAGCGACCAGTCCACCGACAGCCCGAGCTGCCGCCACAGCGCCTCGAAGACCTGCTCGTCCTCGGCGGTCAGCCGGGCGCACAGCTCCACGAAGTTGCGTCGGGAGATCGGTGTCGGCGTCTTGCGGGCCGCCTCGCTGACCGGTCGTTCCGGCGGCTGCCACTGCGGGGCGTACGGCAGGGTCGGGTCACACGAGACGCCGTACACGTTCTGCACCCGGCGCTCGGTGGGCAACCCGTTGTCGTCCCAGCCCATCGGGTAGAAGACCGTCCGGCCGCGCATCCGCTGGAACCGGGCCACCGTGTCGGTGTGGGTGTACGAGAAGACGTGCCCCATGTGCAGCTCGCCCGATACGGTCGGCGGAGGGGTGTCGATCGAGTACACGTCCGAACGGCTCTTCGAGCGGTCGAACGCGTACGTGCCCTCCTCCTGCCAGCGGTGTGCCCACTTCTCCGCCAAGCCGTCCAGGCTCGGCCGCTCGGGGACACCGGCGCGCTGGTACCGGTCCGTATCCGTCATTGGCCGATGGTACGGGAGGCAACCCTCCGACCAGCACCGATTTCCCGCCGCCGGTCATCCGGCCCCGGGCGACTCCACGGGCCAGTTCCCCGACAGGTACCGCGCGACGAGGGCGGCGTGCGACAGCGGCGTACCCAGATCCGACACGTCCCCGTTGGTGGTGTAGTCCAGCAGCACCACGTCACGGTCGACGCTGATCCGGCGCAGTTCGGCGACCAGGTCGGCGGCGGGGTTCTCCAGGATCCACCGGTACGTCGGCAGGTAGACGCTCCGCCTCGCCTCCTCGTACGCCAGCAGCCGGTCGCCGGTCAGGCCGTTCCGGTGGCCACGCACCGCGCCGTGGCGGCGGACGGTCCGCTTCAGTCCCTTCATCGTCGTCACCCGCAGCCTGCCCGGGTCGACGTCGGCACCGTCGAACACCTTGAGCGCCTGCCAGATGCCCTCGACGGATTCACCGGTGTCGCCGGGGCTGAACGGCACGGGAATGCCGCCGTGCGGATAGAACGGGCTCAGCCGGACCCAGGGTGCGGGCCCGCGCGAGGTCACGTCGAGCACCAGGGCACCGCCTGCCGCCGCCTCGATCGCCACGGCCGACCGCCGTCGGCTCACCACCCGCACCGCCACCGTCGATCCCCCGTCTCCCGGTAACCCGTCCCCGGATGCTGCCGCACGGGTGTGACAGAGGTGTTAGGAAGGGGCCCTTCTTCTACAGAAAGCGCTAACAAGGGGCCCTTCCTTGCACTTAGAGCAGGGAGTCGCGCCACTGGCGGTGCAGGGTGGCGTACCGGCCGCCCCGGCCCACCAGGGTGCCAGGCGGGCCGTCCTCGACCACCCGGCCGCCCTCCAGCACCAGTACCCGGTCCGCCACTTCCACTGTGGAGAGCCGGTGCGCGATGACGATCGCGGTCCGGTCGGCCAGGATTGTCCGCAGGGCCCGTTGGACCAGCCGTTCGCTCGGGATGTCCAGGGATGACGTCGCCTCGTCGAGGATCAGCACCGCCGGGTCGGCGAGGAAGGCCCGGGCGAACGCGACGAGCTGCCGCTGGCCGGCGGAGAGTCGGCCGCCGCGCCGGTGCACCTCGGTCGCGTACCCGTCGGGCAGTGCGGCGATGAAGTCGTGTGCGCCGATGGCGTCGGCCGCGGCGATCACGTCGGCGTCGGTCGCTCCGGGCCGGCCGAACCGGATGTTGTCGGCCACCGAGCCGGCGAAGAGATGGTTCTCCTGGGTAACCATGATCATCGCGTGCCGGAGGTCGGTGTCGGCGACCTCGCGCAGGTCGATCCCGTCCAGGGTCACCGATCCCCGGGTCGGGTCGTAGAACCGGGCGACCAGCTTGGCCACCGTCGACTTGCCGGCGCCGGTCGCACCGACCAGCGCCACCGTCTGGCCGGCCGGGATCGACAGGTTCAGCTCCGGCAGGACCGGGGTGTCCGACCGGTAGCTGAACACCACCGACCGGAAGTCGATGGCGCCGCGCGGCGAGCCGACCGGCAGCGGACGGGGCCGCGCCGGCTCCGGTACGCCCGGCCGCTCGTCGAGCACCCCGGCCAGCTTCTCCAGGGCGGCGGTGGCGGACTGCAGGGCGTTGTAGAACTGGCTCAACTCCTGCATCGGCTCGAAGAACCGGCGCAGGTACAGCAGGAACGCCGCCAGGACGCCGATCTCCGCATGGCCGTCCAGCACCCGCATCCCGCCGTACGTCAACACCACCGCGATCGTCACGTTGCCGATCACCTTGATCGCCGGCGAGTACGTCGCGATCAGCCGGAACGCCCGAAGGTTGGCCCGCCGGTAGTCGTCGTTCAGGGCGGTGAAAATCTGTTGGTTGCGCGGTTCACGACGGAACGCCTGCACGGCCCGGATCCCGCCCAGCGACTCGACGAAGTGGACGATCACCAGCGCGACCGCCTCCCGGGTACGCCGGTACGCCTGCGCGGAGGCGTGGGCGAACCAGCGGGAGAGCCAGAGCAGGAACGGGAAGGCGAGCAGGGTGACGGCGGCGAGCGGCGGATCGAGCCAGAGCAGGATGCCGGCCACCGAGACGATGGAGAGCCCGGCGAGGACGAGGTCGTCGATCCCGCCGTCGACGAGTTCGGCGATCGAGTCCATGTCGCTGGTCAACCGGGCAACGAGCCGGCCCGAGGTGTAGCGCTCGTGGAAACTGACCGACAGCCGCAGGAAGTGGTCGTACACCCGCTGGCGCAGGTCGAGCAGGATGGCCTGACCGATCCGGGTGGAGAGGGTGAGGAAGCCGCGCTTGCCCGCGTACTCGGCGACGGCCGCGGTCGCGAACGCGCCGGCCACCGCGACCAGCGGTCCGGCGTTCCCGGCCCGGAGTGGCCCGATGGCCCGGTCGATGCCGACCATCACCAGGTACGGCCCGGCCATGCCGGCCGCGTTCTGTAGCAGGAGCAGGGCCACGGCGATGCCGATCAGTCGGCGGTGCGGGCGGACCAGCGAGCGGAGCAGGATCCGGCTGCGGGCCCGGAGCCGGGCGATGCCCTGCGCGGTATCGGTCTCGGCGGCGGTCCGGTCCGCCTCCGGATCGGCGGCCACCCCGCGCCACCGGGTCACATCGGCCGCCTCGACGTCCGGGACGGCGGCGGGCGGCGCGGAGGCAGTTGGCGCGGGAGCACGCGGGACGGAGGCGGGCGGCGTGGGGGCAGTTGGCGCGGGGGCACGCGGGACGGAGGCGGGCGGCGCGGAGAGACCGGGGGCGGGGGCGGGCGGCGCGGAGGTGGCCGACGGGCCGGAACTGCTGTCGTCGAGGGGCATGGCCGGCGTCACGACCTGACGAGTCCGAGGTCGTCGGTGTCCCCGGCGGCGGAGAGCACCGAGCGGTACGCCGGCACGGTGTGCAGCAGTTCGGAGTGGGTGCCGACCGCCGTGATCCGGCCGTCGGCGAGCAACGCCACCCGGTCGGCGAGCGCGATGGTCGACGGCCGGTGTACGACCAGCAGCGCGGTGGTGTCCCGGAGTATCCGGGCCAACGCCTGCTCCACCAACGCCTCGGTGTGTACGTCGAGCGCGGACAACGGGTCGTCGAGCACCAGGACCCCGGGTCGGCCGAGTACGGCACGGGCCAGGGCGAGGCGTTGGCGCTGCCCACCGGAGAGGGAGAGCCCCTGCTCGCCGATCCGGGTGGTCAAGCCCCACGGCAGGTCGTACACGAAATCGGCCTGCGCGACGGCGAGCGCGGCGCGTACCTCGTCCTCGTCGGCGTCCGGCCGGCCCAGGGTGAGGTTCTCCCAGACCGACATGGAGAAGAGGGTGGCCTCCTCGAAGGCGACCCCGACCCGGCGGCGCAGCGAGTCGAGCTGGATGTCGCGGATGTCCCGGCCGTCGAGGGTGATCCGCCCGGCGGTGACGTCGTACAACCGGGGCACCAGCGACAGCAGGGTCGTCTTGCCGCAGCCGGTGGCGCCGACGATGGCCAGCGTCTCGCCGGGCTGGACGGTCAGCTCGACGCCCCGGAGCACCGGTGCGCCCTGCGGGTAGCCGAACCAGACCTCGTCGAAGCGGAGCGCATCGCCCCGGCCGGTGCCGGCAGCACTGCTCAGCGCCACCGCCGCCGGGCGGTCGACGACCGTGGGCCGGGTGTCGAGCACCTCGTAGATCCGGTCTGCCGCGGTCATCGCCTCCTGCGCGGTGGCGATGATCCAGGCGAGCGACTCGATCGGCCAGATCAGCATGAGTTGCAGGGTCACGAAGGCGACCAGTTCGCCGATGGTCAGGGATCCGTGTGCGACGGCGACGGCACCGGCGACCAGTACCGCCCCGAGGGTGAGGTTGGGGATCAGGTCGAACTGGGCCGAGGTGCGGGCGAGCAGCCGACCCTTGCCGGTCGCGGTGTCGTGCAACTGGTGCGCACCGACGCCGAACCGGCGGGTCATCTCCGGTCGCCGGCCGAATGCCTTGATCGTGCGCAGGCCCTGCGCCGACTCCTCGATCAGGGTGGCAAGGTCACCCTGCTCGTCCTGAAGTCGTCGGGCCGCCGTCAGGTATGCCCGGGTGAACCGTCGCGTCGCCAGGAACAGCGGTACCGCACCGGCTGCGACCAGCAGTCCGAGCCCCCAGTGCAACGCGATCAGCAGCGTCACCACGCTCAGGAAGGTGGTGGTGTTGACGACCAGGAAGAGCAACCCGAAGGAGAGGAACCGCCGGATCACCGAGAGGTCGCTGGTGATCCGGGAGAGCAACTGTCCGGACTGCCAGCGGTCGTGGAAGCCGATGTGCAGCCGTTGCAGGTGGGCGTAGAGATCGTCGCGGATGGTGCTCTCCATCCCCACCGCCGAGGACGACTGCACCCAGCGCCGGATGAAGATCAGCGCGGCCTCGGCGAGCCCGAGCAGCAGTGCCAGCCCGCCGAGCCGGAGCAGGGCCGTCGGTTCGCGGTGCGCGATCGGGCCGTCGACCGCGTGCCGGATCACCAGAGGTACGGCGATGCTCGCCCCGGTCGCCGCGAACGCCGCGAGCAGCAGCCAGACGAGCTGGCCGGCGTACGGACGGAGGTACCGGCGCAGTCGCCAGAGGTTGCGGGGCAGTGGATTGGCCGGCAGCGGAACCCGGAAACGGCGCGCCGACCGGTGCGGCCGGGAGGACGGATCGGTACGTCCCGAAAACCGGGGCCGACACGTCGACAGTCTCGCGGTCAGCCGGGATGCCGGCAGGGCCCGGACCGTGGGGTCGTCGTCACGATCCGGCGCCATCCCATGACGGTAACGGCAAATTCTGGCCCTGGTTGAGTCGTGTTGCTGTCAGCTCGGCCGGGGATGCTGATGCCGTCGACGTCTGGCGGCCAGCCGGTCGGCCTGGATGCGGAGGCGTTCGACGTCGAAGCCGTCGGGTGCCGGCGCCGCCAGCACGAGGGCCCGGATCAACTCGGCGTACCGCTCGGCCAGCCGGTCGCGTGCCCCGCCCACCGAGGACGCCGACCGGTGCGGCGCCGGAAACGTCCCCACCGGGTCCGGCGCTCCCGCCCGGATGCCGGTGGCAGAGGAAGACCGCTGGTCGGTAAAAGTGGGAGGCCGCTGGTCGGTGGAGGAATACCGCTGGTCGGTGGTGGAGGGAGACCGCTGGTCGGTGGCGGACCCGACGACCCGACGGATCTGTCCGAGCGTGTCGGCCAGTACCTCGTCGCTGGGGTAGTCGCCGTCCCACTCCAGCAGCACGCCCGGGGGTCGGGTCCGCGCGCACAACTCGCCGAGCAGTTGGTAGACGTCGGCGGAGGGCGGACGGGTGTGCGTGTCGTGCCAGACCCCGTCCCGGGGGTACCCGCCCGCGACGTGCACGTACCCGAGGGCGTCCCAGGGCAGGCCGGCCAGGGTGTCGAGCGGGTCGACCGCCTGGTTCAGCCGGTTGGTGTGCAGGTTCGCCACGTCGACGAGCAGCCGTACGCCGGTCCGGGCGACCAGTTCGGCCAGGAACTCTCCCTCGGCGAGGTCGTCGTCGGGCCAGCCGAAGAGCGCCGCCACGTTCTCCAGGGCCAACGGCACCGGCAGCGCCGCCTGGGCGAGCCGGACGTTCTCCACCAGTACGTCGAGACAGTCCCGGCTGCGTGGCACCGGCAACAGGTGTCCGGCCTCGACGCCGTCGGCCCGGACCACTGCGATGTGCTCGCTGACCAGTGGCGAGCCGAGGAGTCGGGCACAGGCTGCCAGGTGCGCGAGCCGGGCCGGATCGGGCGGCTCCGCTCCGCCGAGTCCGAGCCCCACGCCGTGCGGGATCACGGTGACGCCCCGGGCGCGCAGCAGCCGGAGCGACTCCGGGATCCGGGGTGGACGGAGCCGTTCGGCGATCACCTCGACGAAGTCGACCCCGGGTAGGCGCTCCACGGTGAGGTCGATCTCCGGACGCCATCCGATGCCGATGCCCAACATGTCGCTCCGATCGGTCAACCGCCGCACCCGCAGCCGCCGCATCCACCGCCGCAGCCGCCGCAACCACCACCGCCGGAGCTCCCGTCGGCATCGTCGGGGACCGGCAGGGGAGGGTGCAGGGCGGTCACGATCGCCGGGTCGCCCAGTGCGGCCAGCCCGCACAGCGCCACGACGACCCCGACCGGCAGCAGCGCGCGACGCGCGGCGGACATCCGCCCGATCTCGCCCGACCGTTGCCGGAGGGCGTGATCGGCAAGCGGGGCGATCCAATCGTTGGGCGTGGTTCCCCGACTCCAGCCACCGTGAAAGCCGGCTCGTTCGATCGCCCGCTTCCCCTCCAGGTACGACTGGACGCCGACCGTGCCGGCCACCGTGCTCACGACCATCGCCGCGGCGGCGAGCCCCCAGTTGGCCGGTGGCAGCAGGGCGGCGACGGCGAGCAGTAGCCACGGGACGACGATCGCGGTGATGGAGAGGTCCCGCAGTGTACGTAGCGAGTTGCGGGCCGGCGTGAGTACCGAGCCCGGGGTCACCATCCCGCTGTCGAGCAGCCGTTGCCAGGTGTCGGCCATCGCCGGGCTGATGCCCACCTCGGACCGCAGTTCTGCGGCGGGCCGCTGCCGATGGGGGTGCTCCGCGAGTGCCCGCAGCACCTCCTGCTCCAGCGGATCGGCCGGCGCCTTCTGGTCCGCGACCGCGCTGACCTCACCCTCGCGAGAGATCCGCAGCACACCGTGGCGCATCAGCGTGACGATGGCCGTGTCGACGGCATGGTGCGCGCCGAGGTTCAGCCGGGCCAGGTCGTACGGATTGACGTCGACAAACGGGTCCGGCGCGGCGGGCGGCCGCCACTGTCGTTGCTGGACCTCGGCCAGTCCGGCCTCGACGGCCGCCCAAGCGCGGGCCCGGTCCCGCAGCATCACTGCGACGAAGAGCAGGGCCATCAGCCAGAACACGACGATCATCTGTGGCTCCCGGCGGAGTCGTCCGAGCCGAGTCGATCCGATCCGACCTGCGGTCCGGGTGCCGTCACGGGCGAGTAGCCAGGCGAGCCGGCAGCGCCGGACCGGCATGATCGGAGTCGGAGGGCTCGGTATCAGCGTATTCCGCCACGGCATCCAGATTGAGGGTGGAATTGCCGTGTTCTGAGAGGACGATCGGCCTAGAGCGCGTCTCGGGACCGCTCGTGGTCGAGCAGCCAGGTCTTCACCGGGAGCCCCCACCGGAAGCCGCCGAGGCCGCCGTCGGTACGCAGCACCCGGTGACACGGTACGAAGAGTGCGGCCGCGTTGCGGGCACACGCCATCGCCGCCGCCCGGACCGCCCGGGGCCGTCCGGCCAGGCCGGCGAACTCCGTGTACGTGATCGGCTCGCCCGGTTTCACCTGCCGCAGCGTGTGCCAGGCGTGCGCCATGAACTCGCCGCCGGTGTACTGCGTCACCGGTACCGCGTCGATCGCGGTCAGCTCCCCGTCCAGATAGGACCGGACGGCCGAGGTGACCGGGCCGAGGTCGGTACGGGCCCGTAGCGAACCCCGCAGCCGGGGGTGTACGAGTGCGAGCAGCCCGTCAGCGTCGGTGGTGAAACCGGCGGCGTGCACCACGCCACTCGAATCGGCCAGGACCGTCAACCGTCCGGTCGGGGTGTCCATGCCGGTGCTGTACAGATCGTTCACTGTGCTCTCCATAGTCTGATCACCGCGTACGAGCGCCAGGGCCGCCAGCGGCCGGCGTACGCGTCGAGGGTCGACGGGGTGTCGGGGAGGCCGAGTGCGGCGGCGCCCCGACGTACTCCGAGGTCGGTCGGGAGGAAGACGTCGGGATCGCCGATACCGCGCATCGCGACGTAGCCGGCGGTCCAGGCGCCGATCCCCGGCAGCGAGGTCATCCGCTGGACCATCTCCGCCCGGTCCGCGCCCGGATCGAGGTCGAGTTGCCCGGTCGCGACCGCCTCGGCCAGGGCCCGGATGCTGGCGCGTCGGGCGGTGGGCATCCCGAACGCCGAGTCCGGCAGCGCCAGCACCTGCTCGGCGGAGGGGAACGGCCGCAGTCCGGCCGGCCCGCCCGGCTCCGATCCGGACTCCGGCGGGGAGGTGGCCGGCGTGCCGCCGACCAGTTCTGAGGACGCGGGTACGGCGGTGGCCGCGACGATCCGGGCCAGCACGGTACGGGCCCCGGCGACGGAGACCTGCTGGCCGACGATCGCCCGTACGGCCATCTCGAAGCCGTCGACCGCCCGGGGGACCCGTACCCCGGGCTCCTTCGCGACCGACTCGGCCAGCGCCGGGTCCTCGGCCAGCAGTGCGTCGACGGCCTCCGGGTCGGCGTCCAGGTCGAAGAGCCGGCGGCAGCGGGCCACCGCCGGCGCCAGGTCGCGGACGTCCGTGAGCCGCAGGGTCGCCCCGACGTAGCCGGGCAGCGGGGTCAGGTCGACCTCGGCCGGGCCGTGTGGCAGGAGCAGCCCCCGGCGGTACGACCCGCCACCGACCTCCTCGATTCCGGGTATCGCGCGGTGGGCGAGGAAGTCGAGCAGCGCCTCGGCGTGCAGCGGTGCCCGGAACGCCAGCCGGAGGTTGATCGCCCCGGGCGTACCGCCGGCCGGTTCGGTGGACCGGCCCCGGGCTGCGGTACGCAGCTCGGAGGGCGCCGCCGCGTACACCTCGCGGATCGTGTCGTTGAACTGCCGTACGCTGCCGAAACCGGCGGCGAAGGCGATCTCGGCCAGGCCGAGGTCGGTCGTCTCGACCAGGATCCGGGCGGTCTGGGCCCGCTGTGCCCGAGCCAGCGCGAGCGGACCGGCGCCGACCTCGGTGACGAGCATCCGGTGCAGGTGCCGCTCGGTGTAGCCCAGCCGGCCGGCCAGTCCGGGTACCCCCTCCCGGTCCACCACGCCGTCGCCGATCAGCCGCATCGCCCGTCCGACGACGTCGGCCCGGACGTTCCAGTCCGGCGAGCCGGGAGCGGCGTCGGGCCGGCACCGCCGGCAGGCCCGCAGGCCGGAGCGTTGCGCGGCGGCGGCCGACGGAAAGAATCGGACGTTCTTCCGCTTCGGGGTCATCGCGGGGCAGGACGGACGGCAGTAGATGCCGGTGGTGAGTACGCCGGTGTAGAACCAGCCGTCAAAGCGCTGGTCCCGACTGTCGACCGCCCGGTAACACCGCTCGAAATCCAACTCCATGCCTCGATGGTGCCCCGCCTGTAGCCGGATGACTCGCGGAAATCGGACCTGGTCGTGCGCCGCCCGCTCGGTACGGCGGTGTTCGGCTGCCCAGTACACTTGCGGTCCGTGAGCCTAACCATCGGTATCGTCGGCCTGCCCAACGTCGGCAAGAGCACCCTGTTCAACGCGCTGACCAAGAACGACGTGCTCGCGGCGAACTATCCGTTCGCCACGATCGAGCCGAACGTCGGCGTGGTCGGGCTGCCGGACGAGCGGCTGGGCAAGCTTGCGGAGATCCACGGCTCGCAGAAGATCCTTCCCGCTCCGGTCTCGTTCGTCGACATCGCCGGCCTGGTCCGGGGTGCGTCCAAGGGCCAGGGCCGGGGTAACGCCTTCCTCGCCAACATCCGCGACGCCGCCGCGATCTGCCAGGTCGTCCGGGTCTTCTCCGACCCGAACGTGGTGCACGTCGACGGCAAGGTCTCACCGGGCGACGACATCGAGACGATCAACACCGAGCTGATCCTGGCCGACCTCCAGACGATCGAGAAGGCGCTGCCCCGGCTGGAGAAGGAGGCGCGGGTCCGCAAGGACCGGGCCGCCGCCGTCACCGCCGCGAAGAAGGCCGCCGAGCTGCTCGACACCGGGGTCACCCTGTACGCGGGCGCGGCCAAGGCTGGCATCGAGGTGGACGAGCTGCGCGAGCTGCACCTGCTGACCACCAAGCCCTTCCTGTACGTCTTCAACGTCGACGAGGCGGAACTGGGCAACGCCGAACTGCTCGACGAGCTGCGCCTGTTGGTCGCCCCGGCGGAGGCGATCTTCATGGACGCCAAGGTCGAGTCGGAGCTGACCGACCTGCCCGCCGACGAGGCGCGGGAGCTGCTGGAGTCGATCGGGCAGTCGGAACCCGGCCTCGACCAGCTGATCCGGGTCGGCTTCCGGACGCTCGGGCTGCAGACGTACCTCACCGCCGGGCCGAAGGAGGCGCGGGCCTGGACCATCTCGGTCGGGGCGACCGCGCCCGAGGCCGCCGGTGCGATCCACTCCGACTTCCAGCGCGGCTTCATCAAGGCCGAGATCGTCTCGTACGGCGACCTGGTAACCGCCGGCTCGATGGCCGCCGCCAAGGCCGCCGGTCGGGTACGGATCGAGGGCAAGGAGTACGTGATGCAGGACGGCGACGTGGTGGAGTTCCGCTTCAACGTGTAGTGAGGCTCCGCTTCCGCCTCTGGCGGAGACTGTGCTCCCCGCTCAGCTCCTGCGTCCGGGCACCAGCCTGTCCAAGTCGAGCTTGATCGCGAACGGCGTGGGACTGCACAGCTCGTGGCGATGGACTCCGGTCGGCGCGTACGACCGGGTCGGTCCGTCGAGCTCGTAGGTGTGAACGACCGGCGACTCGTCTTCTTCCTCGACGCGCCAGTAGTTTGCGATACCAGCTTCTGCGTACTTGCGCAGCTTGACCGTCCGATCGCGGTGCGCCGACTCCGGCGAGACCACCTCCACCACCAGAAGGATCGTGTCAGGTGTGTAAAAGGTACGGTTCGCAGCGTAGGGCGCCGTTGTGGCGATAAGGTCTGGTTCGGGACGATTCCGTTCATCGAGTCGGATCGTCATCTCCCGCTCGACCTCGATGCCTGCCGGTGCCTGTTCGGTAAGCGAGAGCACCAGTGCGGTGACGAGCCGACCGTGCCAGGCTCGCTGAGGGGACATCATGAAGACGAGCGCTCCATCGATCAGTTCGGTGTGCCGCGGCGCTTCGGGAATCCGGTCGAGGTCGTCGGCGTACCAGCCCTCAGGGCGAGGCGGACGCATCCACTCGGGCACCGCGGTCATGCCCTTCACCGTAGCATTCGGTAACGACGGTCTGGCTCTCCTGATGTTGCAGCTGACGGAACGTGATGGAGTTCCGCTTCAACGTGTGACCTCTGGCCGTTCGACCAGGCCAGGAGGGCGGCCCGTGGATCTAGCAGGAAGCCTGTGCAGCCTGCCGCGTTCGACGCTCGGCCTCGCTGGTGAAGGACCGGTAGCCGCTACTTCCCGGTCGCGGCCGGGGTCGAAGGCCATGGTGAATTTTGCGGATCATCGGCTTCCCTGATCATCCGCTGTGGACGCTGTTCGTGGACGGGGCCGACGCCGTGACATCGAGGATGTCCCGCTGGGTGGGGCAACCCGGCTGACCTGTCGTCTCCATCAATGGCCGTTCAGGCGACGCATGCGTGAACAGCCCGTCGGTCACGAGATGTAGTGCAGGATCACGTTGTGCACGTGGTGACTCTTCTGGTCGCCGCGGAACTCCACCTCGTAGGTGTGGGTGCCGACGTGGATGGCGATGGCACCGGTGGAGAAGAACGAACCGCCCCAGGACTTGTTGCTGACCACGCTCACGCTGGTGATCTTCGAGTACGGGATGCTGGTGATCGCGAACTTCTTACCGACGAACGACTTGTCCTGGATGATCACTCTTCGGTCGGTCAGGCCGATGAATCCGGTGCCCGCGCCGATCGCGTCGTAGACGGCGATCACCTGCTCTCCGTCGAGCAGTCCGCTCTGGATCTGCTTGAGCTGTTCCCGACGGTCATAGCTGACGTCTGCCATGATCCGAGAGTAGAAGGGCCCGGCCACCCCGCCAAGATCCGTCAGCTCGGGCTGGTCACCGCGCGGTAGACGTCCTCGATCCGGGCGGCGAGGGTGACCTCGCCCTCGGTGATCTCTCCGGCGTCCCGGGGACCGATCTTGATCTGCGTGTGCCCGTCCAGCCGGCGGATCTCGGGCCGGAGGTGCAGGGCGTCCGCGATGATCTTCACGCGTTCGGTGAGCGCCGCATGCTGGGTGTCGTCGAGGATGAGGGTCCGTTTGATCTGCTGTCCCTCGCGGGTCCAGCCGCCCAGTAGGGTGAGTGCGTCGCTCAGGTAGTCGCGGTCCATCCGGCCACCCCACAGAGCACGCATCGCCATACCTCCCAGGCGTCGTTGCCGGCTTGTGGCCAAATCGTCGCCATCCTGTGTCTCGGTCGGTGCTCCCTAGTCTGTCGCTGAGGGGCTGGTGTGTCCACGTCCACCCTTCCGTGTTCTATTGACCGTGGGGCCGGCTCCGCTACCCGAATTCCCGATTGATCTGGCACGCTGGACGCCCGTGCAGACCGAATGGGCGAGCGGTAACGGCCGTGACGAGCCGACTGGGGGATTCGCCGGCCAGGGCCGGCGGGAGCCGAAGGTCGTGGTGGGGGCGGCGATCATCGTCGCCGGGCGGGTACTGGCCTGTGCCCGGTCCAGTCCACCGGAGACGGCGGGCCGGTGGGAGTTTCCCGGCGGCAAGGTCGAGCCCGGGGAGACCGAGGTGGCCGCGCTGGTCCGGGAGTGCGCCGAGGAACTCGGGATCCGGGTCGAGGTCGGTGATCGGGTCGGCCCGGACGTCCGGATGGGGCACGGCCGATCGGTCCTCAAGGTGTACGCCGCCCGGCTGGTCGGCGAGGATCAGCCGCAGCCGCTGGAGCACTCCGAGCTGCGCTGGTTGCGCCCGGAAGAGCTGGACAGCGTGCCGTGGCTGCCGGCGGACGTACCGGTCGTGGCGGCCCTGCGCCCGGTCCTCGCGGCGACGGACCCGTCCTGATCCGGCCGAGACGCCGACGCGGCGGCATGCGCCCGGTCGGCACACGGGCGGCGTCCGCCCAGACGAAACGGGGGCGGCCGATCGGCCACCCCCGCCCGTCGCGCCAGATCGGAGCTCAGTCCTTCTGCTCCGGGTGGCTGTAGTTGAGTCCGTCGGCCGGCAGCGGGAACGTCACGTCGTCGCCGAACGGTGACGGCGCGGCCGCCCGGTCGAAGGTGAACTCGCTGATCGGCAGGCGACCCCGGGAATCCGTCGACGGCGCCGTCGGATGCGGAACCTGCCGGTTCCAGTGCACGCCCCGCTCGGCGTCGGCCTCGGACTCGGAGTCGTGCGACCCGCCGCCCACCGAGTGCACCTCGCCGAGATTGTCGGGATCGCGCGGGGTCTGGTCGCCCTCGCTCTGCCCACGTCGGAAGATCTTGCTACCCAGCCACACAAGAGGATCGTACCGTCGGTCGACGACGCGTTCCTTCATTGGGATGATCGCGTTGTCGGTGATCTTGATGTGCTCCGGGCAGACCTCGCTGCAGCACTTGGTGATGTTGCAGAAGCCGAGGCCCTGCGACGCCTGTGCGTACTCCTTGCGGTCGCTCTTGGTGTCGAGCGGGTGCATGTCCAGCTCGGCGGCCCGGATGAAGTAGCGCGGCCCGGCGAACGCCTCCTTGTTCTCCTCGTGGTCCCGTACCACGTGACAGGTGTTCTGGCACAGGAAGCACTCGATGCACTTCCGGAACTCCTGCGACCGCTCGACGTCGACCTGCTGCATCCGGTACTCGCCGGGGGCGAGGTCGGCCGGCGGCGCGAAGGCGGGCGTCTCCCGGGCCTTCTCGTAGTTGAACGAGACGTCCGTGACCAGGTCCCGGATGATCGGGAAGGTACGCAGCGGGGTGATGGTGACCGTCTCGGTCTCCTCGAACGTCGACATCCGGGTCATGCAGCCCAGCCGGGGCATGCCGTTGATCTCCATCGAGCAGGAGCCGCACTTGCCGGCCTTGCAGTTCCACCGGCAGGCCAGGTCGGGCGCCTCGGTCGCCTGGAGCCGGTGGATCACGTCGAGGACCACCTCGCCCTCGTTGACCTGGATCTGGTAGTCGGTCAGCTCGCCACCGGACTCGTCACCGCGCCAGACCTTGAAGCTGCGGGTCGTGCCGGCCTTGCCGGTGCCACCCGTACCGTTCGGCTTGTCCATTACTTGGCCGCCTCCTCAGCGTGCGCGTCCCCGGTGAGGGCGTCGAAGTCCGCCAGTTCCTCGTCGGTCAGGTACTTGGACAGTTCGGTGCGGTCGAAGAGCTGGATCAGCTCGGCACGGATCTTCGGCAGCGGCTTGTGCTCCAGCCGTACCTTGTCGCCGTCGAGCGAGCACACCAGGTTGACCGTGCGCCACGTCGGCGCCATGGTCGGGAAGTCCTCCCGGGTGTGCCCACCCCGGGACTCCTCGCGCTCCAGGGCGGCCCGCGCGGTGCACTCCGAGACGACCAGCATGTTGCGCAGGTCGAGCGCGAGGTGCCAGCCCGGGTTGTACCGGCGACCGCCGGCCGCGCTGACCCGGGTCACCCGGTCGCGCAGGTCGGCCAGTTTGACCAGCGACTCCTCCAGCTCACCCTTGCGCCGGATGATGCCGACCAGGTCGCCCATCACCGCCTGGAGGTCCTGCTGCAACGTGTACGGGTTCTCCCCGTCCTCCCGCTCCAGCGGGGCCAGGGCCCGGTCCACCGCGGCCTCGACGTCCGGCGCCGACACCTTCGGCCGGGCGCTGAGCCCGCTGGCGTACGTCGACGCGTGCTCGCCGGCCCGCTTGCCGAAGACCAGCAGGTCGGAGAGCGAGTTCCCGCCGAGCCGGTTGGAGCCGTGCATGCCGCCGGAGACCTCACCAGCGGCGAACAGCCCCTGCACGTGCCCGTGCGCCGCGCCGCTGTCCGGGTCGACCTCGACGCCGCCCATCACGTAGTGGCAGGTCGGGCCGACCTCCATCGGCTCGGCGGTGATGTCGACGTCGGCCAGCTCCTTGAACTGGTGGTACATCGACGGCAGCCGCCGACGTACCTCCTCGGCCGGCAGTCGGCTGGCGATGTCCAGGTAGACGCCGCCGGCCGGCGTACCCCGACCGGCCTTGACCTCGCTGTTGATGGCCCGGGCGACCTCGTCGCGGGGCAGCAGCTCCGGTGGACGCCGGTTGTTGTCCGGGTCGCTGTACCAGCGGTCCGCCTCCTCCTCGGTCTCCGCGTACTGCTTGCGGAAGACGTCGGGGACGTAGTTGAACATGAACCGCTTGCCCTCGGAGTTCTTCAGTACTCCGCCGTCACCCCGGACCGACTCGGTGACCAGGATGCCCTTCACCGACACCGGCCAGACCATGCCGGTCGGGTGGAACTGGAGGAACTCCATGTTGATCAGCGTGGCGCCGGCCCGCAGCGCGAGCGCGTGCCCGTCCCCGGTGTACTCCCAGGAGTTCGAGGTCACCTTGTACGAGCGGCCGACGCCGCCGGTGGCCAGCACGACGGCGGGCGCCTCGAAGAGGACGAACTCGCCGGACTCGCGGTAGTAGCCGAACGCCCCGGCGATCCGGTCCCCGTCGAGCAGCAGCTCGGTGATGGTGGTCTCGTCGAAGACCTTGATCCGGGCCTCGTAGTCGCCGTATTCCTTCTTGTCCTCCTGCTGCAACGAGACGATCTTCTGTTGCAGGGTACGGATCAGTTCCAGCCCGGTACGGTCACCGACGTGCGCCAGCCGGGGGTACTCGTGCCCACCGAAGTTGCGCTGCGAGATCTTCCCGTCCTTGGTCCGGTCGAAGAGCGCGCCGTACGTCTCCAGCTCCCAGATCCGCTGTGGCGACTCCTTGGCGTGCAGCTCGGCCATCCGGAAGTTGTTGAGGAACTTGCCGCCCCGCATGGTGTCCCGGAAGTGCACCTGCCAGTTGTCCCGGCTGTTCACGTTCCCCATCGCGGCGGCGGCACCGCCCTCGGCCATCACCGTGTGGGCCTTGCCGAACAGCGACTTGGAGATGATCGCGGTCCGCTTCCCGGCGAGCCGGGCCTCGATCGCCGCGCGCAGGCCGGCGCCGCCGGCACCGATGACGACGACGTCGTAGTGGTGTCGTTCGATTCGGGTAGTCATGTCAGAGGCCCTTTAGTTGATGAACCGCAGGTCGTCGAACCAGTTGGCGGAGAGCGCCATGACGTAGAAGTCGGTGAGCGCCAGGGTGCCCAGGGTGATCCAGGCGAGCTGCATGTGCCGGACGTTGAGCTTGGAGACGACGGTCCAGAACCGGTAGCGGACGGGGTGCTTGGAGAAGTGCTTCAACCGGCCACCGGCGATGTGTCGGCACGAGTGGCAGGAGAGCGTGTACGCCCAGAGCATCACCACGTTGCCCAGCAGGACCAGGTTGCCCAGCCCGAAGCCGAAGCCCTCGGGGCTGCGGAAGGCGAGGACCGCGTCCCAGGTGTTGATCAGCGAGATGATCACGGCGGCGTAGAACGCGTACCGGTGCAGGTTCTGGCCGACCAGCGGGAACCGGGTCTCACCGCTGTACGTCTTGTGCCCGTCCGGCACGGCGCAGGCCGGCGGCGAGAGCCAGAACGACCGGTAGTACGCCTTGCGGTAGTAGTAGCAGGTGAGCCGGAACAGCAGCAGGAACGGCAGGGTCAGCGCCGCGTCCGGGATGATCCACCAGCCGGGCAGTACCCGCCCGAAGTGCGCGGCCTCCGGGATGCAGCTCTCCGTGACACAGGGTGAGTAGAACGGGGTCAGGTAGTGGTAGTCCTCGACCCAGTAGAAGTCGTGCATGAAGACGCGCACCGTGGCGTAGGTGATCCAGGCGCCGAGCCCGACCACCGTGATCAGCGGCGCGAACCACCAACGATCGGTACGCAGGGTTTTTGCCGCGATGGCGGCGCGTGAACGCGCGCCCCCCGGCAGTCCGGCCATAGGTGGGGCCGACCTCGTAGTCATCTATGTCTCCCTGACGGGGCCCGGTCTGGCTGACGGGCACGGATGGTGTTTCCGGCGGGGCGCGCGGGCAGGGGAAGCCCCGCAGCCGCGCTACCTGCGTCCGCGTCGGTGCACACGTTACGCCGCACGCTGACGGGCACATGCGCAAGGGAGTCTCGCGGGTTTCTGGTCGGTTACGAAAGTCCTGTCGGGGGATCCGGGCACGGTTGTGCAGAACTTCACTCGACGACACCGTCACTCGGTGTCCGACGTCGCCACCTGCTGCGCTGTCCCCAGAGGCTGCTTCGGACGCGCGTCCGGGTCAGTCGCGGTTCACAGGTCGGGTGCGGCGAGCCGGCGGGCGGCGGCGCCGCACGAGTCCGGGCCGCGCTCCAGCCGGTCCAGCACCGGACGGCCGGCGTGGTCCTGCGGCGCGATGAAGAACGCCGGGTCGCCGTTGGTCACCTGCCGGTCGAGGGCGTCGGCGTAGCTGCTCCGGGCGTCGACCAGTTCCCGCCACGACTCACCCCGACCGTCGCGACGGTCGTCGTCGTCCTCGTCCTCGCTCCACCAGCCGCGTAGTCGCTCGATTTCGGACAGGAACGGCTGGACAGCGGCGTTCTCGTCGCGGATCGCCGCCGCCCGCTGACCCGGGTTGGCAGCCGCGCCGGGCGGATTCAGCCGGTTGAGGCGTTTCTCCAGGTCACGGCAGGCGGACTCGGCCCGGGACTGCGCCGTCCGTTCGAGGTCGGCCTCGCGGGCGAACCGGCCGAGGCCGGCGGCGGCCGCGCCGAGACAGCCACAGACCAGCAGGACCAGCACCGCCGCACCCGCGATGCCACCACCGACGAGCCAGCGGCGCCGTCGGGCGGCCGGGTCGAGGGGACGCCGCGCCGCCGCGGACGGCTGGCCGCCCGAACCCGGGGGTACGTCGGCGGTGCTCCGGCCGGCCTGCCCGGCGGCATCCGGCGGTACGGAATCACCCGGCCCGCCCCGGGCAGGGGCGCTCGCGTCGTCCTCGGCGTGGGTGGTCGCGTCGTCCGTCACACCACACAGTCAAGCATCGACGCGCGAACGGGGCATCCCCGCGACGTGTCACCCGGGCGGTCCGGACATCCCGCAGTACGACCGGTACCTCCGACGATCAGCGTGTCCCCGGCCTCAGCCGGAGGCGCCACCGGTGAAGTTCCACGAGGCCAACCGCAGTGGCGGCGCCGACCACCACGCGTTGCTGAAGGTCTGGGACTGGAGAGCGGTGTGCCGGCCCACCCCGAGTACCGCGCCGGGCGCGAGCGCCTGCGGATAGGACTGGGTGAACCGGAAGTTCTGTACGGCCGCCGCGACCTCGCCGTCCTCGATCAGCCAGACGCCGTTGCGGGTGAGCCCGGTGACGACCAGGCTCCTCGGATCGAGTACCCGGGTGTACCAGAGGTCGGTGACCAGCAGTCCCCGACGTACCTGCGCGACCAGTGCGGCGGTGTCCGAGTCGACGATCGGACCGGAGACCTCGCCCGCCCTGGTCAGGCCGTTGCGCGACGGGGCCGGTACCAGCCTGAGATGCAGCGGTACCGCCCCGGTCGCGGCGCCGCCCGGTACCGCGTGTCCGGTGCTGGTGACGCCGGCGCCGGCCTCGGCTGCGGTTCGCCGGTCGTGCGCGACGGACGTGGTGACGCCGTGCTCGACCAGCGCGACCGGCACCCGGGCGGTGCCCTCGGCGTCGAACGGCAACGCCGGACCGGCCAGCGCGTCGTCCACCAGGGTGACCGCGCGGTCGAACTGCTCGGCACCGGGCACGGCGAAGGACCTCTGCTCGTTGTACGCCTTGCCGTTGAACCCGTACGTCGCGAGATTCTGTAGGAGGTCGGCGACGGCGGTCGGCTCCAGCACCACCTCGTAGCGCCCGGGGGGCAGTTCGACCGGTGCGACGCCGGCCCGCGCCTTCACCGAGGCCCGGGCCCCGAGCACCCCGCCGGCCAGGTCCGCGAGCCGGAACGAGCTGAGTCGGGCGACTCCGTCGGCTCCGCCGCACCGGGCGATCCCGTCCATCGCGGCCTCGGTGTGCCGGCCGGTCACCGCGTGCCCGGCGGTGTTGGCGAACGCGCCCTCCCGATGGCCGGTACGGCAGTAGCCGGCCGCCTCCAGGCCGCCGGCCGTCTCGACGAACTCCCGTACCCGCTCGGCCCGCTGGTCGTCGGAGGCCGCGGCGGTGGACTCGTCCCAGTTGCCGGTGCCGTTCAGTTCGGTCGGCGGGGTGAGGCCCGGCCAGCCCGGGTCGGGCGGGCAGTGCCGGGCCGCCTCGACGGTACGTTCGACGAGGTCGCGTAGTCCCGCCGAGCTGACCACCGTGGACGAACCGCTGGCGGTCCGGCCGTCGAGGTGCAGCCGCAGCCGTACCGAGGTGGCGGCCTCGCCCATGTTCTGGTGGATGAAGGAGTTGGCGAACCGGGTCAGCGCCAGGTCCGCCCGCTCGGTGCCGACCTCCGCCTCCGCACCGGACCCGGCAACCTGTCGGACCAGTTCGACGACCTGACCGGCGAGGTCGAGTGGGGATGTCATCGCCGTCTCCCTTCCCTCGCGTCCATCGATGTCCCCGCGCTCAGCGGTGCCGGCTCACTCCTCGCGCTCACCCACGGACTCCGACCCGGACGCCCGTGAACCGGGCCGGGGCGGCCGGATGTCCGGTGTGGCCTATCTGACCCGGCTGGCCCTTGCCGCAGTTCGGCGTCCCCCAGGCGACGGTCTCGGAGGAGAGCATGTCCATCGAGCGCCAGAAGAGCGGGCCGATTCCGGTGTAGGTCGGGTTGCGCAGCATCCGGCCCCGTCGGCCGTTCTTGATCTCCCAGCCGATCTCGCAGCCGAACTGGAAGTTGAGCCGCTTGTCGTCGATCGACCAGGAACGGTTGAGGTCCATCAGTACGCCGTCGTCGGTCGCCGCGATCATCTCGTCCAGGGTGTGCGGACCGGGCTCCAGGCCGACGTTCGTCATTCGTACCATCGGCAGCCGGGCCCAGCCGTCGGCCCGTACGCTGCCGGCGTAGTCCAGACCCGCGATCGCGGCCGAATCGCGGCCGGCCAGCGTACCGACCCAGCGACCCTCGCGGACCGCGTCGCGCCGGGTTGCCGGGGTGCCCTCGTCGTCGAAGCCGAAGCTGCCCAGCGCCCCCGGAATCGTCGGGTCGATGGTGATGTTCATCAGCTCGGAGCCGTACCGCAGCGCGCCGAGCTGCTCCAGGTCCAGCCAGGAGGTGCCGGCGAAGGCGGCCTCCCAGCCGAGGATGCGGTCCAGTTCGATCGCGTGTCCCACCGACTCGTGGATCTGTAGCGCCATCTGTTCGCCGCCGAGGATGAGGGTGGTCTCACCGGCCGGGCAGAGCGGCGCGGTGACCAGCTCACGGGCCTCCTCGGCGATCCGGGCGGCGTGCGCGGTGAGGTCGAGCCCGTCGACGAGTTCCCAGCCCTGGGTGCCGTACTGGCCCCGGTAGCTGGGGTAGGAACGCCGCTGGGTCTCGCCGTCCCCGATCACCGTGGCCGAGATCCCCGCGCCACACTCCCGGATGTGCTGGTCGATCCGGTGCCCCTCGCTGGAGACGAACCACTTGCGGGTGTCCCAGATCTGGTACAACCCCTCGGCCTGGTCGGCGCCGTGCTCCTGGGACGTCCGGGTGGCCCGGACCAGCAGGTCGCCCTTGTCCGACAGCGGTACCGAGAGCGGGTCGACGGCACACGGAGAACTCCACGAACCGGTGCTGGCGGGGATCGGCACGAGCTTGCTGCCGGGGCCGGCGACCCGGCCACTGGCTGCGGCGATCCGGGCGGCCCGCTCACCCGCCGTCCGGGCCGCCGTGGCGCTCAGATCGGGTACGGCGTAGAAGCCCCAGCCCGAGCCGACCAGCGCCCGTACCCCGACCCCGGCGCTCTCGTCCTGGGTGACGGACTCGATCTCGCCGTTGCGGGCGGTCATCGACTCGTAGCGGCGGTGCATCACCCGCGCGTCGGCGTACCGGGCTCCGGCGTCGAGGGCCGCCTGGACCGCCGCCGTCGCCACGTCGAACTCGGTCATCGGCATCTCCTCGCTGCGCTCGTGGTCACTGCGCCGCCGGCCGGACCGGCGGAACCGGATCGACACGGCGTGACCGATCGCCGGTACCGGCAACCGATCATGGAATGACCTTATGCGAGAAGTCGGGGTCAGCGCCCGGGTAGCAGGCTCTCCGGCCGGATTTCCACCGCCACCGGCTCGGTGAACCGTAGCGTGTCACCGACCTTGGCCACCGCGTGTTCGACGTAGTGGGAGCCGTCGAGGCGATACAGCCGCAGCGTGCCACTCTCCTGCTCGACCAGCAGGTACCACGGGATCCGGGCCGTGGCGTAGTAGTGCATCTTGAGCACCTGGTCGGTCGCGGCGTTGCTCGGCGAGGTGATCTCGCAGACCAGCCGGACCACCGCACCGTCGATGACGAGTTCGTCGAAGTCGATGTCGCCGGTGACGACCAGGTCGGGAATCGGTATCCGCCCGGAGTGCAGCCGCACGTTGACCGCTTCGAGCACGTGCAGCCCGGCAGCGTCCGCCCCCGGATCCAGCGTCGTGGCCAGCCGGCGCGAGATGTACTGGTGCCGAGGGGTCGGGGCATGGGTCAGGTGCAGGCTGCCGTCGAAGAGTTCGACGCGACATCCGGTCTCGCCGAGGGCGAGGTATTCCGCGTCGGTCCAGGGTCCCTCCTGGGCGAGCAGCGCTGCGGTCACGGTCGTCGCTGCCGCTGCCTCAGTCCGGCACCCGGTTGTACCGGTCCAGGGTGGCCTTGTTGGTCGAGGCGTCTCGGAAAACCAACTCCCAGGGCCCGGTGTTGATGTCCATGTCCTTGCCGAACCCCACCCACTTTCCGATCATTCGTCGTCCGGTCGGCTCGACGAGCATCTGGATCGCCCCGTGGTACCGGCCGCCACGGTAGTAGCCGCTCGGGTCGGTCTGCTCTATCCAGGTACCGGTAATGACGCTGCCGTCGATGGTCAGATCGATGGCGAGTGACCCATTGGCCGTGTCGGGCAAACTGCGTACCGTCAGCCGGTCGCCGTGCTGCAACACCACCACGTAGTGCTGGCCCACGAATGCTGCGTCCCGTCCGCTGGAGAAGTACTCGTACCGGCTCTGCCACACCCCTGAATAGTTGCGGTGCATGCTGCTCTGCGATGCCGGAGCACCAGCGGGGACCGCTGGCGCTCCGGTCGGCGGGACGAGATCATGTCCGCCCTGACCATCTGCCGACACGCTGGCGTACGGCGCGTTGGTGAATCCCAGGGACTCGACGGGTAGCCCGGTGACCACCTCCAGCGCGCGAGCGTAGACGGGCCGGGGGGCAGCGATAGAGCCTGATTCCCAACGCTGTACGAGCCGTTTGTTGGCGTCGTTGGGGTGACCGGCTCGACGGCCGGCCTCCTGAAGAGCGCGGGCGAAGTCGTCCTGGCTCATCCGCATTCCCAGTCGGACAGCCCGAAGGGCACTGTTCGGCGCGGTCATGCCTCCACGGTAGCCCCAATGTCGCCGGAATGACGCCCCAAATGCCGCCGCTTTGCCGCCGTTGGCGTCGTCGCACACGGTGATGTCTGGGCTACATCCTGTTGCTGTCGTCGATGCGGACTTCAGGAGGGGAACGATGCTGACGCGGATACGAGGTTGGATCTGGGCGAGGCAGCACAGAGTGCTGGACTACCGATGGGACGGTCGCCGGTGGGTGAGGGTGCCCGGGACGGAAGCGATGACGAAGCCGCCGCACATCTCCCCGCCCCCGATTCCTGACCTCCCTGCCGGAACTCTGCTTCGACTCCGGTCCGGGGACTGGCACCACACTCACGACCTGTCCTGCAACGCGTACTGCGACATGACGGTAACCGCAGTCCACGCTGGCGTGACTCGGGAGGACGGTGGTCACCTGTGGGTCTGGGTCACCGGCCACGACCATCCGACCTGCTCGTGGGCTTCCGTGGAGCGGCACGCGCCCTGCGTCGAACTGATGGTTCGTCTCGACGTACTCCAGCGCCATGCACGATGAGTACCCGTTGCCGGCCGACATCCTGGACGTGGTGCGACGCGTCATCCGATTTCATCAGGACGGGACGTGTCTCAACTGCACCCCGGACGGCTGTCGAGCGTCGGAGTGGGGGCAACCACCCGTCGGGCGCCGGGGTCGACAGGGGAGGACCGGAACCATTTGAATAGGGCGATCGGTCGGGCTCCCGGCTGACCTGGGTCGGCGCGTGGGGACGGGCGACGAAGTTCGGTACCTGGAGGTTATTTTCACTCTCCGTACTCTGTTGTAGGTTATCTTCACCTGCTCCCTGGTGGCGCAGATCCGCCGGATGAGCAGCGGAAACCGGTGACGGGGCAGGGAGAGGAGGACGGGTGGAAACGGCATCGACCGCGTCCGCGACCTCGACGGCCGACCCGTACCTGCGGGTTCAGGACCTGCGGGTGCGCTTCCGGACCGAGGACGGCGTGGTCCGGGCGGTCGACGGGGTCTCGTTCGCCGTCGAGCGGGGGCGCACCCTCGGCATCGTCGGCGAGTCGGGCTCGGGAAAGAGCGTCACCAGCCTGGCCGTGCTCGGCCTGCACGACCCTCGGCGTACGGAGATCACCGGCGAGATCCAGGTCGGCGGGCGGGAGATCGTCGGGCTCGCCGACTCCGAGTGCCGCAAACTGCGCGGCCGGGACATGGCGATGGTCTTCCAGGATCCACTCTCCGCGCTGCATCCCTACTATCCGGTGGGGCGGCAGATCGCCGAGGCGTACCAGGTGCACCACCGGGGCGTCGGTCGGCGCGCGGCGCGGCGCCGGGCGATCGAGATGCTGGACCGGGTCGGCATCCCGCAGCCGGCGCGACGGGTCGACGAGTACCCGCACGAGTTCTCCGGCGGCATGCGGCAGCGGGTGATGATCGCCATGGCGCTGGTCAACGACCCCGACCTGCTGGTCGCGGACGAGCCGACGACCGCGCTGGACGTCACCGTGCAGGCGCAGATCCTCGACCTGCTGGCAGACCTGCAGACCGAGTTCAACTCGGCGATCGTCCTGATCACGCACGATCTCGGTGTGGTCAGCCAGGTCGCCGACGACGTACTGGTGATGTACGCCGGGCGGGCCGTCGAGCACGGCAGCGTCGAGCAGGTGCTGCGCCGGCCGCAGCATCCGTACACCTGGGGGTTGCTCTCCAGTGTGCCGTCGCTGCACGGCGACGCGGACGCGGACCTGTTGCCGATCGCCGGCAACCCGCCGAGCCTGATCAATCTTCCGTCCGGGTGCGCGTTCCACCCCCGGTGCCGGTACGCCGCCGAGAACGGCGACCGCTCGAAGACCGAGGTGCCCGAGCTCCGGCCGGTGAGCGAGACCGGTCACCTGGTCGCCTGTCATCTGTCCGAGGCCGAACGCCAGCGGCGGTACGCCGAGGAGATCGCCTCGGTGGGAGTTGCCCGATGACGGTGGAAGTGTCGGAAACCGCGCCGCGCCCGGCGGAACCGTCCCGCCCGTCCGGTGATCCACTGCTGGCGGTGACCGGGCTGACCAAGCACTTCCCGGTGCGCGGCGGCTTCCGCCAGCGTGGTCTGGTGCGGGCGGTGGACGGGCTGGACTTCGAGGTCCGGGCGGGGGAGACGCTGGGGCTGGTCGGCGAGTCGGGTTGTGGCAAGACCACCACCGGGCGGCTGCTGGTACGGCTGCTGGAGCCGACCGACGGCCGGATCGTCTTCGAGGGGCGGGACATCAGCCACGCCAGCCGTGCGCGACTGCGACCCCTGCGCCAGGACCTGCAGATCATCTTCCAGGACCCGTACGCCTCGTTGAACCCCCGGCACACCGTCGGCCGGATCGTGGCGATGCCGTTGCAGGTGAACGGGATCTCCCCACCCGGCGGGGTGCGGCAACGGGTACGGGAGCTGCTGGAGCTGGTCGGGCTCAATCCCGAGCACTACAACCGCTACCCGCACGAGTTCTCCGGTGGCCAGCGGCAGCGGATCGGAATCGCCCGTGCCCTGGCGCTGCGCCCGAAACTGATCGTGGCCGACGAGCCGGTCTCGGCGCTCGACGTCTCGATCCAGGCGCAGGTCGTCAACCTGCTCCGCGACCTGCAACGGGAGCTGGGGCTGGCGTTCGTGTTCATCGCGCACGATCTCGCCGTGGTCCGGCACTTCTCGCAACGCATCGCGGTGATGTACCTCGGGAAGATCGTCGAGATCGGGGACCGGGCGGAGATCTACGAACGGCCGCGTCATCCGTACACCCGGGCGTTGCTGTCGGCCGTACCGGACGTCACGAAGCTGGGGCCTGCCGGCCGGATCCGGCTCGTCGGCGACGTACCCACGCCGCTGGATCCGCCGTCCGGCTGCCGGTTCCGGACCCGCTGCTGGAAGGCGCAGGACGTCTGCGCCGCCGAGGAGCCGCCGCTCACCGCGCGGCTGACCGGGACGGGGTCGGTGGCCTGTCACTTCCCGGAGGAGGGCGACCTCGGTGCGGAGAGCGTGGGCGAGCGTGCGGAGTGAGTCGGGTATCCGGGCTCCGCGACCGCGAACGGAGAAGACACCGTGAGTGAGCAACAGGTGGCGGCGCCGATCGGGGCCACCGCGGCGGCGGTCGGCAGTGGACCCGCGGCCGGCGGCGTCCCCGGAACCGGGGCGAAGGAGTTCGTCGGTCGTTCGCCGGGACAGCTCGCCTGGCTGCGGCTGCGTCGAGACAAGGTGGCCCTGGTCAGCGGCGGGGTGCTGATCTTCTTCATCCTGTTGGCGGCGGCGGCTCCGCTGGTGGCGCGGCTGTACGGCAAGGGTCCGCAGGAGCGGTTCCCGGAGCGGCTGGACCGCAACGGCTTCCCGCTCGGCTACGCGGGTGTCTCCGGCGAGCACTGGTTCGGCATCCAGCCGGGCATCGGCCGGGACATCTTCATCCAGGTCGTCTACGGGCTGCGTACGTCGTTGATGATCGCGTTCGTCGCGGCCGTCCTGACCATCGCCCTCGGCGTCGTGGTCGGCATCGTGGCCGGGTACGTCGGCGGCTGGGTCGACGCCGTGATCAGTTGGGTGATCGACCTGGCGCTGGCCTTCCCGTTCTACATCTTCTGCTTCGCGCTGGTACCGCTGGCCGTGAACCAGTTCTACGGGCCGCGTGACGAGGTGTCGCCCTGGTTCCGCCCGTCGCTACTGGTGCTGATCTTCGTCCTGTTCAACTGGACCATTTCGGCGCGGCTGGTCCGGGGGCAGGTGCTCTCGCTGCGGGAACGGGAGTTCATCGAGGCGGCCCGTGCCTCCGGCGCCGGCCTGGGACACATCCTGTTCCGGCAGCTCCTGCCCAATCTCTGGGCGCCGATCCTGGTGACCTTCTCGCTGAACGTACCGGCGCTGATCACGGCGGAGGCGGCGCTGTCGTTCCTCGGTATCGGGGTGCTGGAGCCGACCCCGGATCTCGGTCGGCTGATCAACGACAGCGTGCGGTACCTGCGGGACGTACCCAGTTTCACCATCGTGGGCGGGACCACGCTCTTCCTGCTGGTGCTGGCGTTCAACCTCTTCGGCGACTCGCTGCGCGACGCGCTCGATCCGAAGTCGAGCAGGTAGGGGGCGTCCGTGCTGCGGTTCCTGGTCAAGAAGACGCTGCTCGCGCTCAGCACGCTGGTCGCGGTCAGCATCATCACCTTCGGGATGTTCTTCGCGGTGCCGAACAACCCGGCCGAGCTGATGTGCGGGGACAGCAAGAACGTCTGTAGCCCGGAGCGGCTCGAGATGATCGAGCGCCGGATGGGGCTGGACCGGCCGATCGTCACCCAGTACGGCGACTTCATGCGGGGCATCTTCGTCGGCCGGACCATCGGCAGCGGCGAGGCGGCCCGGGACTGTCCGGCGCCGTGCCTGGGCTTCTCGTTCCGCAACGACGAGCCGGTCAGCGGGATCGTCGGGCGTACCCTGCCGGTGACCCTGAGCATCGTCTTCGGCGCGGCCGTCGTCTGGCTGGTGCTGGGCCTGTCCATCGGGATGGTCTCGGCGCTGCGCCGCGGCACCGTCTTCGACAAGGTCGCGGTCGGCACCTCGCTGGTCGGCGCCTCGATGCCGATCCTGCTCTTCGGGCCGCTGCTGCTGATCGGTCTGGTCTACGAGACCGGCCTGTTGAGCTATCCGCGCTACACCCCGCTCACCGAGAATCCGTTGGCCTGGGCGTCGGCGATGATCCTGCCCTGGTTCGCGCTGGGCTTCCTCAACTCGGCGACCTACGCCCGGCTGGCGCGGGCGCAGATGCTGGAGACGCTCTCCGAGGACTTCGTCCGGACCGCGCGGGCCAAGGGCCTATCCAAGATCAAGGTGTACGGCCGACACGCGCTCCGGGCCGCCATCACCCCGATCATCACGATCGCGGGGTTGGACCTGGGCGCCTACCTGGGCGGCACGGTGATCACCGAGACGGTCTTCGGGTTCACCGGGCTCGGCCGGACGGCGTTGAACGCGGCGCTGAACCTGGACATGCCGATCGTGATGGCGACGGTGCTGCTCGCGGCGGTCTTCGTCGTCGCGGCCAACGTCCTGGTGGACCTGCTGTACGCGGTGGTCGACCCCCGGGTCCGGCTCGGATGAGGCGGGCGGCGACGAAGACCCGATCTGGGACCTCGTCCGGGGCGCCGTACGGAAACGTTGTCCCATCGTTACTGCTATGAAACTTACCTTCATGCCCACTTGCGTGAATATTTCCTTCAACAGCTCAATGTTGATCCGACCCGCGAGAACGAGACCAGGAGGAATTCCTATGCGACCCAGGCTCGCGGTGGCCGCGACGAGCGCCGCGCTCGTACTCGCGTCCACCGCCCTGACCGCCTGCTCGGAGAACACCGGCGACACCGGCGACTCCGACAACGGCGGCGGCAAACAGTTCACCAGTTCGATCGCGACCGACCCGAAGGACTCGCAGGGACCGGCGGCGGAGGTGGCCGGAGCGAAGTCCGGCGGCACCCTGAAGGTGATCCAGGAGGAGGACTTCGAACACCTGGACCCGCAGCGCACCTACACCTTCTTCGGCATGTCGATCCAGCAGATGTTCCTGCGTACCCTGACCGTCTTCAAGGAGGACGGCAACGGGAAGGTGCTGCTCGTCGGCGACCTCGCCGAGGACGCCGGCAAGGACGTCAACAAGGACTGCAAGACCTGGGAATACCGGCTCAAGGACGGCGTCAAGTTCGAGGACGGTACGCCGATCAAGGCGGCCGACGTGGCGTACGGGATCGCCCGGTCGTTCGAGGAGAGCATCGACGGCGGGCCGACGTACATCCAGGAGTGGCTGGCCGACAACTCGACCTACAACTCGACCTACAAGGGCCCGTACACCTCGGGAACCGACACCGTTCCCGGGCTGACGCTCAAGGACGACCGGACCCTGGTCTTCAGCTTCGCCAAGCCGCACTGCGACCTGCCGTTCGCGCTCTCGCTGCCGACCTCGGTACCGGTGCCGAAGGCCAAGGACACCAAGACCGAGTACGACCGGGCGGTGGTCTCCTCCGGCCCGTACAAGGTCAAGGAGTACGTCAAGGACACCCGCTTCGTCCTGGAGCGGAACCCGAACTGGGACCCGAAGACCGACCCGCTGCGGCACAACTACCCGGACAGCATCGAGGTCGAGATCGGCCCCAACGACCAGGCCGCCACCGAGCGGGCGCTCGCCGGCCAGGGTGCGGACTCGGCGGCGGTGGCCTGGGACGAGGTGCCGCAGGCGCTGGTCAACCAGGTGCTCGGCGACACGTCCCTGGGTGAGCGGGTGCTGCGCAAGACGGCCCCGTCGGTCTGGTACCTGAGCATCAACAACGAGCGGATCAAGGACGTCAAGGTCCGCCAGGCGATCGCGTACGCCATCGACAAGCAGGGCCTGCTCGCCACCCAGGGCGGCGACGCGTCCGGCAAGGTGACCCACACCCTGCTCGCCGACACCACGATCGGCCAGACCAACTATCCCAACCCGTACGACGGCGGCCCGACCGGCAACCCGGAGAAGGCCAAGGAACTGCTCGCTGGCCAGAAGCCGAAGCTGGTCTTCATGTCCCGGAACAGCGCCTTCGGCCAGCAGACCGCGCCGATCGTCGAACAGAGCCTGGAGAAGGCGGGCTTCGACGTCACCGTGCAGTACGTCGACCAGCCGGCGCACAACCCGGCCGCCCGGACCCGGGGCAACCCGTACGACATCTACCTGTCGAACTGGGCGGCGGACTGGCCGAGCGCGGTGTCGACCGTTCCGGTGTTGTGGGACGGCCGCAAGCTCGGCCCGAAGGGCAACTCCAACGTCTCGTACTTCAACGCCGACGACGTGAACGCCGAGATCGACCGGGTGAGCAACCTGCCGGCCGGCGAGGCGGGACCGGAGTGGGCCAAGCTCGACCAGACGATCATGGAGAAGTACGTCCCGGTCGTGCCGATCTACCAGGACAACACCTTCCTGGTGACCGGCGCCAAGGTGGGCGGCCTGCTCATCTCCGACCAGTTCGGCACGCCGGTCTTCTACAACAGCTACGTAAAGCCGTAGCGGTGTAAGGAAGGGCCCCTTCTTATCGTTTTCTGTATAGGAAGGGGCCCTTCCTAACGCGTCAGCGCCAGCTGTGGAACGCTCAGCGCCAGCCGTAGCCGGTGCGCAGTGCCTGTCCCACCCGGTCGAAGCGGGCCCGGTCCAGCACCGCGCCCTCCCGCCGGATGCTGTCCTCCCGCATCGTGAGCACCCGGTCGAGCCGGACCCAGCTCGGCCGGTTGTCCCGGTCCCATTCGCCGGGGCCGAGCGCGAACCAGTGCCGCTGGCCGTTCCGGTCGCTCTTGCTGGAGAGCATCAGGCCGAACAGGGTCCTGCTGACCCGTCCCACCACGAGTACGGGCCGGTCCTTGCCCTGGCGGGGATCGTCCTCGTACGGCACCCAGGTCCAGACGATCTCGCCGGGATCGGCCTGTCCGTCGAGTTCGGGTGCGTAGGCCAGTTGCCGACGTTGCAGGGTCGCGATCTGACGTCGCCGCGCGACCTGGGCGGGGATGGGACCGGGGGTGGGAGCGCTAGCGGGGGTACGCCGAGCTATCCGGCTCACCGTCGCCGTCACGCCTCTCCAGAGATTCGCCACGGCGGCACACCCTACCCGCTCGCCGGATTATCGCTCCGCTCCGGCGCTGGGCGGTCAGGTCCCCGCCGTTCACCGGCCCGGCGTCAGCCGATCCGCAACACCAGGTCGCGGAGCCAGACCGTCCACCGTGCGCTGTCGTACACCCGCTCCGGCACCAGGTAGCGCTCGTGGTCGACCCGGCGGATCACCTCGTCGCGTACCGGCAGGAGGATGAACTCGACGCTGAACGGGCGGAGGGACCGGTTGAGGGACCGTTCGACCTGGTGGGCGATCTCGCCGGTCGCCCGCGACACCGGTCCGTGTCGGGCGAGGCCGTCGCGTTGCCGGTTCAGGTGCCATTCGTGCGCCTCCGGCCAGCGCCCCGCGACGATCCGGCGCAGCGTCGGCCACGGCGCCAGGCCGAGCGGGTCCGGAGTGTCGTCGGCCGGCTCCAGCGTCACCTCCGGGCGCGGAATCTGCCGACGGGTCTCGACGAGCGACAGCCACCAGCCGAGCCACTCGGTCCCGGGCACTCCGCCCGGCGCGGTCGAGGTCGGCAACTCGTCGAGGTCCAACGGTCCGGGCACCAGGTGGTGCGGAGGCACCTCTATCCGCTCGGCCGCCCGGATCCACAGTGCACAATCGACCAGGTACTCCCACCGGCGAATACTCATCCGCCAGGACATCGGACCACGGAGTTCCACGGCGTCGCCTCCTCTTCGCCCCGCCATCCGCCAGCGTAGTGAGCGCAGCGATGGATCGGCGGTCACAAATAGGTGGACAACGCGCCCCTTGGACGGACGGGGCTGGGCGGCCGGAAAGGTGACCTGCGGAAAAGCGCCAGTGACCTGCGGCGAGTGCAGATGACGTGTGGCGGAGAGCACGTGCCGTGCGGAGGCGGGCGGGCGTACCGGCCCGGGACCGGGCCGGTACGCCGGGGTCAGCGTCCGGGTTCGTAGCCGAGGTTGGGGCGGAGCCACCGCTCGACCTCGGCAAGGGGCAGGCCGCGCCGCTGCGCGTAGTCCTCGACCTGGTCCCGGCCGAGCCGGCCGACCGTGAAGTACCGGGACGCCGGGCTGGCGAAGAGCAGGCCGCTGACGCTGGCCGCGGGAGTCATCGCGTACGACTCCGTGAGGCCCATCCCGATCCGCTCGGCGTCGAGGAGGTCGAACAACCGCTGCTTGAGGCTGTGGTCGGGGCTGGCCGGGTAGCCGAGCGCGGGACGGATGCCCCGGAACCGCTCGGCGTGCAGGTCCTCGATCGCGGGATCGGCGTCCGGCTCGTACCAGTCCCGCCGGGCCTGGAGGTGGATGTGCTCGGCGAACGCCTCGGCGAGCCGGTCGGCCAGGGCCTTCACCATGATCGCCCGGTAGTCGTCGTGCTGCGCCTCGAAGCCGGCGGCGAGTTCTTCGGCACCGTGGATGGCCACCGCGAAGCCACCGAGGTGGTCCCCGGCCGGGGCGAGATAGTCCGCGAGGCACCGGTTCGGCCGGCCGGCCGGCTTCGCCGTCTGCTGGCGCAGCATCGGGAAGCGCTGCTCCGCCGACCCGTCCGACCCGGCGGTGAGCACGATGTCGTCGCCCTCGCCGTGGGCCGGCCAGAAGCCGTACGCGCCGACGGCCCGCAACGAGTTGGCCGCGATGATCTCGTCGAGCAGGGCGTTCGCGTCGTCGTAGAGCTCCCGGGCCACCGGTTGGTCGAGGATCGCCGGGAACTTGCCCTTCAGCTCCCAGGCGAGGAAGAGGAACTGCCAGTCGATCATTGGCCGTAGCGCGGTCAACTCCGGCCGGACGACGCGTGCGCCGGTGAACACGGGTACCGGCAACTCGTCGTACGGGACCGGCTCCCGGTTGTCCCGGGCCCGGCCGAGGGTGAGCAGGGGAACCCGTTCCCGGCCCTCGTGCTGCTCCCGGAGCCGCTGCTGCTCGGCCCGGTTGCGGACGTCGAGTTCCGCCGCCCGCTCCGGGTTCAGCAGGTCGGACACCACCCCGACCACCCGGGACGCGTCCAGCACGTGCACCGTGCTGGCGTCGTACGCCGGGGCGATCCGCACCGCCGTGTGCTGGCGGGAGGTGGTGGCACCGCCGACCAGCAGCGGCAGTTTCATTCCGCGCCGCTTCATCTCGGCGGCTACCGCGACCATCTCGTCCAGGGACGGGGTGATCAGCCCGGAGAGTCCGATCGCGTCCGCGCCCTCGGCCACGGCGGTGTCGAGGATGCGGGCGGCGGGCACCATCACGCCGAGGTCGATGACCTCGTAGTTGTTGCAGCCGAGCACGACCCCCACGATGTTCTTGCCGATGTCGTGTACGTCGCCCTTGACGGTCGCCATCACCACCTTGCCCTGGCCCCGCCCGGAGTCGAGCCGGCCCTCCAGCCGGGCCTGCTCCTTCTCCGCCTCCATGTACGGCTCCAGGTAGGCGACGGAGCGCTTCATCACCCGGGCGCTCTTCACCACCTGCGGCAGGAACATCTTGCCGGCGCCGAAGAGGTCGCCGACGGTCTTCATCCCGTCCATCAGCGGTCCCTCGATCACGTCGAGGGGGCGGATCGCCTGCTTCCGGGCCTCCTCGGTGTCGTCCTCGATGAAGTCGACGATGCCGTGCACGAGCGCGTACGACAGGCGTTCCTGCACCGGCCCCTCGCGCCAGGAGAGGTCCACGACGCGCTTGGTGCCGGAGCCGCTGACCGTCGAGGCGAAGGTGACCAGCCGGTCGGTGGCGTCGGCACGCCGGTCGAAGATCACGTCCTCGACGAGTTCGAGCAGGTCGGCGGGGATGTCCTGGTAGACGGCGAGCTGACCGGCGTTGACGATGCCCATGTCCAGCCCGGCCCGTACGGCGTGGAACAGGAACGCCGAGTGCATCGCCTCGCGGACCACGTCGTTGCCCCGGAAGGAGAACGACAGGTTGGAGATGCCGCCGCTGGTCCTGGCCCCGGGGCAGCGCTCCTTGATCAGCGGCAGCGCGTCGATGAACGCCTTCGCGTACCCGTTGTGTTCGGAGATGCCGGTGGCGACGGCGAGGACGTTCGGGTCAAAGATGATGTCCTCGGCGGCGAACCCGGCCTGCTGGGTGAGCAGGTCGTACGCGCGGGCGCAGATCGAGACCTTGCGCTCGACGGTGTCGGCCTGGCCGAGTTCGTCGAAGGCCATCACGACGGCGCCGGCGCCGTAGTCCCGGATCCGGCGGGCCTGGGCGAGGAACGACTCCTCGCCCTCCTTGAGGCTGATCGAGTTGACCACGCCCTTGCCCTGTACGCAGCGGAGTCCGGCCTCCAGCACGCTCCACCGGGAGCTGTCGACCATGACGGGGATCCGGGCGACCTCCGGCTCGGTCGCGATCAGGTTCAGGAAGGTGGTCATCGCCCGCTCGCTGTCGAGCAGGTCGGCGTCCATGTTGACGTCGAGGATGTTGGCGCCGCCGCGTACCTGCTCCAGGGCGACGTCGACCGCGCCCTGGTGGTCGCCGGCCTCGATCAGCCGGCGGAACCGGGCCGAGCCGGTGACGTTGGTCCGCTCGCCGATCATCACGAAGCCGGTGTCCGGGCCGATCACGAAGGGCTCCAGCCCGCTGAACCGGGTCTGGACCGGCGGCGCCGGCACCGGGCGGATCGGCTTTCCGGCGACGGCGGTCGCGATCTGCGCGATGTGCTCGGGGCTGGTGCCGCAGCAGCCGCCGACGATGTTGACCATGCCGTCGTCGACGAACTCGCGGAGCAGCCGGCTGGTCTCCTCGGGCTGCTGGTCGTAGCCGCCGAAGGCGTTCGGCAGCCCGGCGTTGGGATGGCAGGCGACGTAGGTGTTGGCGAGCCGGGCGAGGTCGGCGACGTGCGGGCGCACCTCGGTGGCGCCGAGCGCGCAGTTGACCCCGACCACCAGCGGCTCGGCGTGCTCGATCGAACTCCAGAACGCCTCGACGGTCTGCCCGGACAGCGTCCGGCCGCTCAGGTCGACGATGGTCACGGAGATCCACAACGGCAGCTCGGGTGCGACCTCGCGGGCGGCGGCGATCGCGGCCTTCGCGTTCAGCGTGTCGAAGATCGTTTCGATCAGCAGCAGGTCGACCCCGCCCTCGGCGAGGGCCCGGATCTGCTCGGCGTACGTGTCGCGGACCTGGTCGAACGACACCCTCCGGTACGCCGGGTCCTCCACCCGGGGCGAGAGCGAGAGGGTCACGTTCAGCGGGCCGACCGAGCCGGCGACGAACCGGCCGCCCAGCTCGTCGGCGGCCTGCCGGGCCAGTTGGGCGCCGCGCAGGTTCATCTCCCGGACCAGCGGTTCGAGGCCGTAGTCCGCCTGCGCGATGCTCGTCGCGGTGAAGGTGTTCGTCGTGGTGATGTCCGCGCCGGCCGCCAGGTAGCGCCGGTGTACGTCGAGGATGACGTCGGGCCGGGTCAGGTTGAGCAGATCCGGGTCGCCGGTCACGTCGTGCGAGTGGTCCGGCAGCAGCTCGCCCCGGTAGTCGGCCGGGGTGAGCCCGGCACCCTGCAACATCGTGCCCCAGGCCCCGTCCAGCACGGCGACGCGCTGGTCCAGCAGCTCCCGGAACGCTCGGATGCGCGACGGGCGATCGTCGACCCGACTGGAAGACGTATCCATGGCCACCTCCGCTGATGAACGGAGGCGCCCTTGCGTCTGGAACGAACAGCCAGATCGAGCGTGGCGGGCATCTTCGCCCGTTGCAGCGCCTCTCGACCCGAGGATCGAGAATACCGGATCGGGCGGCGCCAAGTGGAAACTCCCGCCCGCCGTGGGACGGAGAGTCGTCGGACCCCGACACATTCGACCCGACGGGCGTGCGCTGTCACGCAGGTCAGATCCATCGCCGGGGTCGGGACGGGGGCGACTTGACCTGAAGCGGGGTTCAGGTCGCAGGCTGATCGCCCGACAGGAAATCGCCCGACAGGAAGGAGTCGACTCCGATGATCGACCCGAAGGCCCAGCTGCGAATTGCCCGACCCAGTCGTGATCTTGCGGCGGCGGAACGCTTCTACCTGGACGGGCTGGGGCTGACGCTGCTCTACCGCGCCACGGCCGGCGGCCCGGGCGAGCACGACCTGCTGATGCTCGGCTGGCCGGAGGCGGGCTGGCATCTGGAACTCGTCGGCGGCGCGACTCTCAACGAGGTGCCGACACCGACCGCCGAGGACCTGCTGGTGCTCTACCTCTCCGGCCCGGTCGACGACACGCTGGTGACCCGCCTCGAACAGGCCGGCGGGCGTCGGGTGTCCCAGGGGCCGTACTGGGACCGTTGGGGGGTCACGGTCGAGGATCCGGACGGCTACCGGCTCGTCCTGTCCAGCCGCTCGTGGTCGAACGCCGACTGAATCCGCCTCAGCGGTCGTCGTCGAGCTGGGCGGCTCGGCTGTTCAGGTAACGCTGCTGCGGCAGGCTGGTCGTACGCCGGGCCGCCGCCGCGTACGCCGTCCGGGCCGCCGCCGGGTCGCCGGCCAGCTCCAGCAGGTGCGCGCGGACCGCGTACATCCGGTGGTCCTCGGCGATCCGGTCGTCGGATCCGAGCTTGGTCAGCAGGTCGAGTCCGGCGGTCGGCCCGGCTGCCATGGCGACCGCGACGGCGTGGTTCAGCGCCACCATCGGGTTGGCGGAAATCCGCATCAGCAGCTCGTACAGGGCCACGATCTGCGGCCAGTCGGTCGCCTCGGTGCTGGGCGCCTCGTCGTGCAGCGCGGCGATCGCCGCCTGGATCTGGTACGGGCCGGTCGGCCCCCGGGGCAGCGCCTCGCCGACCAGGGCCACCCCCTCGGCGATGTGTCCGGCGTTCCAGCGGCTCCGGTCCTGCTCGGCCATTGGCACCAGCTCCCCGTCCGGCCCGGTACGCGCCGGCCGCCGGGCGTCGGTGAGCAGCATCAGCGCCAGCAGCCCGGTCACCTCGGCGTCCTCCGGCAGCAGCCGGTGCACCAGCCGGGCCAGCCGGATCGCCTCGACGGAGAGTTCCGTGCGGTAGAGGGTCGGGCCGGACGTGCTGACGTACCCCTCGTTGAAGATCAGGTAGAGCGCGTGCAGTACGGCGCCGAGCCGCTCGGTGCGCTCCGGAGCCGGCGGCATCCCGAAGGGGATGCCGCTGTCCCTGATCCGCTGCTTGGCCCGGCTGATCCTCCGGGTCATGGTCGCCTCCGGCACCAGGAACGCGCGGGCGATCTCCGTGGTGGTCAGGCCGCCGACCGCGCGCAGGGTCAACGCGATCTGCGAGGCCGGCGACAGCGCGGGGTGGCAGCAGAGGAAGAGCAGGATCAGGGTGTCGTCGGAGGCCGACGGCGGGTGGTCGGCGGCGGGCGCCAGCCACTGGTCGGGCAGCGTCCACCGGGCGACGGTGTCCTCGCGGCGCCGCCGGGTCTGCTCGCTGCGGAGCAGGTCGGTCAGCCGGCGTGCGGCGACCGTGATCAACCAGCCGCGTGGACTGTCCGGTACGCCGTCCGTCGGCCATCCGGTGGCGGCGGCGAGCAGCGCCTCCTGCACCGCGTCCTCGGCGGTGTCGAAGTGCCCGTACCGGCGGACCAGCGCGCCGAGGACCTGCGGCGCCAACCGGCGCAACAGGTCCTCGACGTCGTCTTCCGGCACGGAACAGCCCTTACAGGTCGTCGATGCCCTCGGCGATCGGGCGCACGTCCACGTACCACTCGTTGGTCAGCGTCGCGTTCTCCGGATGCGGCGTCTTCGCCAGCTTCGCCGCGATCTCGGTCGCCCGGTCGAAGCTGGCGCACTCGACGATCGTGTAGCCGGCCAGCACCTCCTGGGTCTCCGGGTACGGCCCGTCGGTCACCACCGGTACGCCGTCGGAGAGTTGGATCCGCCGGGTGTGCACCGGTGCGCTCAGCCCCCGGGCGTCGACGAACTCCCCCGACTCCACCAACTCGTTGTTCCAGGCCGCCATGAACTCGTGCAGTGCCGCCATGTCCTCCGGCGCCCAGGCCGGCGAGTCATCGCTGCCCTTCCCGCCTATCGCGTCGTAGTCCCGCTGCGAGCCGGTCAACATGATCATGTATTTCACGAAAAGCTCCTCTCCGCCGGCACCTACGCGGTGCCGTTCACCGGAGACGTCGGGGCCGTGGCCCGGTTCCGGACACCATCCGGCACCGAATACCTGAGACGGTCGTCGCCGGACGTTGGTGGAGTTTGTCGTCAGGCCGGGGTGTCGTCCTGGGGGCCGTCCCACGACCATCGGGGCACCGGCAGTCCGGTCGGCACCCGGCTGCCGGCGGGGGAGTAGGTGAGGACGTCGCGTACGGCCCAGCGCATGTACGCCGCCAGGCTGGCCCGGAACTCCGGGTCCTCGGGGAGCCCGGCGTCGTCGACGGCCAGCAGGAAACACCGGACGAAGCGTTCGCCCAGGTCCTCCTCCATCCCCTGGCCGGCATGGATGTGCACCATCGCGGAGTGATCGCCGTACGACTGGGAGTAGCGGGCGGGCCCGCCGAAGACCTCGGCCCAGTAGCTGGCGAGCCGCTGCTCATGCTCGGGATGCCCGGGATGCGAGAACGGATGGTTCAGCACCGGATCTTGCAGGCAGCGTTGATGGTGCGCGACCGCGAGCGCGAGGAACGCCGGCTCGCCACCGGCGAACTCGAAGATTGACGGTCGCGTCACGGGCCGATTCTGGCACGGCGTGCGATTCTCCGCCGACTTCCTCGATTCCGGTCCGGCAGTTGGCGGTCCAGGCTGGCAGATGGCGGTTCCGGTCACAGGTGGCGGCGGAGGAAGTCGAGTTCGAGGGCGAGTAGCCGCTCGGCGGTGCCACCGGCGGCCATGTGGGTGGCGCCGGTCAGCGGGATGACCGAGTGCGGGCGTCCGGTCGCCAGCAGCGCGGCGGAGAGCCGCAGGGTGTGCGCGGCCACCACGTTGTCGTCGGCGAGGCCGTGCACCAGCAGGATCGGCCGGGCCTCGTCGGGGGCGCGTACCGGCTCCCGGGCCAGTTCGAGCAGTGAGTGGTGGGCGTACACCTCGGGGCTGTCCGAGGGGAGCCCGAGGTAGCGCTCGGTGTAGGCGGTGTCGTAGAGCGTCCAGTCGCTGACCGGGGCTCCGGCGACGGCGCACCGGAACAGGTCGGGGCGGCGCAGCACCGCGAGCGCGGCCAGCCAGCCGCCGAACGACCAGCCCCGGATCGCGACCCGGCCGAGGTCGAGATCGGGATGCTTGCCGGCCAGTGCGGTGAGCGCGTCCGCCTGGTCGGCCAGGATCACGTCGGCGAGGCGCCGGTGGATCACCTTCTCGAAGGACGGCGCGATGCCGGGCGTACCCCGGTTGTCGATGGTGACCACGGCGAACCCGGAGTCGGCCCACCACTGCCGTTCCAGCCACGCGGACCGGGCGGCGACCACCTCCTGGTGCCCCGGGCCGCCATACACGTCGAGCAGGACCGGAAGCCGGCGGCCGGCGACGTGGTTGCCGGGATAGAGCACCGCGGCCGGCAGCCGGCGGTCGGTGACCCGTTCCAGGGCGGGCCGGGGCGCGTACGGCGGCGTCGCCGCCGACGACCGCAGGACGCCCACCTCCCGGTCGCCCTGCCAGACCGTCCACTGGCCGCCCGCCTGGTCCAGCGACCTGGTCTGCACCACCAGCACGTCGCCGCCGACCACCGCGCTGTGCCAGCCGGGGTCCGCGGTCAACCGCCGGGCGTCGATCCCGCCGGCCCCGATCGCGGTACGGATCCGGAACAGGTGCTGCTGGCTCGGCTCGCCGTTGCTGCCCTCGACGAGCAGATCGGGGCTGCCGTTCCGGTTCGGCAACCAGCCGACCACCCGGCGGACGTAGAGCGACGGCGGGGTGAGCAGGGTGCCGTCGGCGAACAGGCAGCGGGCGTCGTACCCGTCGTGCGCGAGTTCGCCGCCGACCAGTACCCGACCGTCGGGCAGGTGCCGGGGGGTGCCGGCGACCGGGTCGACCCAGCGCGGATCGGCGAGTTCGGCGTGCACCTGGGTCTCGCCGGTACGCGGGTCGACGGCGAGGACCAGGCCGTGCTGCTGCAACCGGCGCAGCACGGTGATCAGCGGGCCGGTCTCGGCCCACTCCACCGAGACCAGGTACGGATAGGTCTCCCGGTCCCAGTGCACGTCGACCCAGCCGCCGTCGAGGTCCAGCAGGTGCAGGCTGACCTCCGCGTTCGGCCCACCCGCCCGGGGGTACGCCACCGAGCGCGGCGGGCTGGCCGGGTCGCCGGGATCGTGCAGGTGCCAACGGGGCAGCCGTGACTCGTCGACCCGGGCGGCGAGGATGGACCGCCCGTCCGGTGCCCACCAGTAGCCCCGGAACCGGTCGAACTCCTCGGCCGCGATGAACTCGGCCAGCCCCCAGGTGACCCCGGCGTCCTCGCCGGCCAGCAGGGTGTCGGTGCCGTCGTGCTCGACCACCCGGAGCTGTCCGATCCGCCCGCCGGCCGCCGGGTCGGACGGGCCGCCGTTCCCGGTCGGCTCGGGAGCGCGGGACGCGTCGGTGACGTAGGCGAGCCGCTGACCGGTCGGATCGGGCCGGGGATCGACCACCGGACCGGTGACGGCCACCTCGACCACGTCACCGTGGACCAGGTCGGCCCGGAACAACCGGCCGGAGACGGTGAAGACGGCCACCTTGGCGGCCGGGTCGGTGGCGTACTGGGCGATGCCCGAGGCGCTGAGCCGGAGCCGTTCCCGCAGTGCCCGCTCCGTCGAGTGCGGTGCGGCGGCGGTCGGGTCGTGGCTGTCGGTTTCGTCCGGCAGCCCGGCCCGGGGGCCGGAGTCGCCCTGCATCATGGCCGGGTCCATGTCGTCGCCCCGGATCCGGTCGGTGTCGCCGTCGGGGCCGAGCAGCCCGGCGGGATCGGCGACCAGCCGTTCGGTGCCGGACGCGACGTCGAACAGCCAGAGCGCCTCGGCCGGGTCGGTCGGGCCGCCGGAGCGGAGGAAGAGCACCCGTGAGCCGTCGCCCGCCACCGTCACCGCCCGCGGCGCGCCGCGGCTGAAGCGGCGGGTTCGAGCAGCCAGCTCCGGGTAGTCCACATCGTGATCGTAGAGCCGGGCGATCGGGGATGTGGCCGAGCCGGCTATCGCGTGTCAGTCAGATGGTCGTAGCCATTTGCTAACTCTCCGGGTATGTCGACTAACTCCCTGGATACGGGATGTTCGACCACGCCGCGTAAAGTGTCGCGGGTGACGAATCTGGCCGCCCCAGCCGACCTCGCCGGCCCGCCCGACCTGTCCGACTCGACCGAGCCGGCCCGGACGGCCCCGGAGCTACCCGCGCGGCGGCTGCTGCTGGTGCACGCACACCCCGACGACGAGGCGATCGGGACCGGCGCGACGATGGCGTACTACGCGGCGGCGGGCGGCGGCGTCACCCTGGTCACCTGCACCCTCGGCGAGGAGGGCGAGATCCACGTGCCGGCGTTGGCCGGGCTCGCCGCCGCCGAGGGCGATCAACTGGGCGGCTACCGGATCGCCGAGCTGGCCGGCGCATGTGCCGCGCTCGGCGTACGGGACCACCGGTTCCTCGGTGGCGCCGGGCGGTACCGCGACTCGGGCATGATGGGCCTGGCCACCAACGACCACCCACGAGCCTTCTGGCAGGCCGATCTCGACGAGGCGGCCGGTCACCTGGTCGAGATCATGCGTGAGGTACGGCCGCAGGTGCTGGTCACCTACGACCCGAACGGCTTCTACGGGCATCCCGACCACATCCAGGCACACCGGGTGGCGATGCGCGCGGCGGAACTGGCGGCGGCCGAGGGCTTCGGGCCAGCCAAGATCTACTGGACGGCGATGCCGAAGAGTGTGCTGGAGGCCGGCATGCTCGCCTTCGCGGACTCGTCGGACAACCCGTTCGCGGACACCGACCAGGTCGACGAACTGCCGTTCGGTACGCCCGACGAGCAGATCGCGGCCCGGATCGACGGCACCGACCAGCACACCGCCAAGGAGGCGGCGATGCGGGCGCACGCGACCCAGATCCCGGACACCTCCTGGCTCTACTCCATCGCCAGCAACTTCGGCGGCGAGTTCATGGGGGTGGAGTACTACACGCTCGCCGCCGGGACCAAGGGCCCGGGCTCCGGGCCGTACGGCTGGGAGGACGACCTCTTCGCCGGTCTGCCCCTGCCCGCCGGATCTCCCGCGGTGTCTTCGGCCTCCTCCGGCGGTGACCCGGCGGAGGACTCCGTCGGTGATCTGGCGGGCGCACGGTGACCCTGCCGAGCCTGCCGATGTCCGCGCCACCGGAAGCGAGCCCCGATCCACCGCCAGCCGCCCGGCCGGCGGTCCTGGCCGCGCTGGACGTCGCGTTGCGGGTGGTCGGTGGGTTGCTCGCGGTGGCCGCCGCCGCGCTGACCGCCGTCCTGGAGCTGATGCTCGCCACGCTCCGGGTCGGCGGCGTGCTGATCGGGGTCTCCGCACTGCTGGCGGTGCTGGCCAACGTGGCGCTGAGCTGGTTCGCGCCCCGGGCCGTCGGTCGCCGGTGGGCGCTCGCCCTGCCGGCGGTCGTGTGGTTCATGCTGATGGTGGTCGCGGCCGGCGGTACCTCGGAGGGCGACGTCCTGATCGCCGGCAACAACTGGGTCGGGCTCGTGATGATCTTCGCCGGCTCGATGGCCTTCGCGGTGATGGGCTTCCGGATGATCATGGCCCCGCGCGACACCGTACCGGGCGCGGGCCGGCGCTGACCGCCGTACCGGAAACGTAGGGTTCTCGCACCATGGCTCCATCCAGCTACGGGTGGTAGAAATCTGTGGCAAGAATGCCCCAACGACGGTGGGGCCCTACGCCAAGAGGACGTGCGATGAAGGAGCGTTGGCTGCCGGTCGGAGTGCTCGTGGGTGTGCTGTTCGGGATCAACGTGCTGGCGCGACTGATCGCCCGGTTCGCCTTCAGCGAGGACACCGAACTGCAGGATCGGCTCTCGTTGGCCATGTTCGCCACGATCGGGCTGGTCCTGGCGACCCTCGCGTTCATCAGGGGGCAGCGCCGGCCGCTGCCGGACTGGGGCGGGGAGATGGCTCTCGCCGTACTGATCGCGATGGTTCTGACGATCTTCGTCGGACCCTTCATCAGCGGCAGTCAGCCCTTCGGCGCCGGTGCCGGGGCGTTCTTCTCGCAGATCTGGCTCTACGCCGGGTTCACCGCCGGTGGCGTACTGCTGGGCTATCTCGTGCTGACCGCGCTCGGTCGGGACTACCGGTCGCGGTCGCTCAAGCGCTTCGCGGAGGCCAAGCAGGCGAAGCCACGCCGGGTGGTCCGGCGCTGACACGCCGGGGTCAGTGCGGCGCGACCCGGGTCTGGTAGGTGTGGTGGGTGGTGAACCCCAGCCGCCGGTAGAGCGACACGGCGGCCTCGTTGCGCTCCTCGACCTGGAGGAAGGCGCCGGTCGCACCCAGCCCGGCGGCCCACTGCGCGGCGGCGCGGACCATGTGCTGGGCCAGACCCCGGCGGCGGGCCCCGGAGACCACCTCGACCAGGCTCAGGCCCAGCCAGCGCCCCTGGCCGGTGACCGTGCACCGGGCCACCGCGATCAGTTCCCGCCCCTCGATGGACGGCCCCTGCATGGAGCGGCTCGCGGTGGAGCGGTCTCCGGCGGGGCGGCTCCCGCCGGATCGGCTTCCCGTGGACCCGCTCGCGGCGCCGGTCGGTGCCGCGTACACGTGGGCGAAGCGGACCTGGTCCACGGCGGTGAGCACGTGCTGCGCGGCGGCCGGCAGCTCGGTCGCCGGCAGCGGGGCGGCGCCGTACCCGCGAGCCTGCTTCGCCTTGCGGTGCGCGGCCAGCCCGAACCAGCCGGCCGACGGCGTCTCCGCCAGCTCGACCGCCGGCAGGTCCGACCGGGCCGCGGCGGCCTCCAGGACCGTCGTCAGCGGGGCGGTCTGCACCAGCACCAGCGTCCGGGTGGTCCAGCCACGCTCGTCGAGGGCCGCGCCGACCGGGGCGGCCAGCGGCAGCGGTACGTTGATCAGAGCCGGCTGGCCCCGTTCCGCGTACCAGCGCTCCACCGCGTCGATCGCGTCGTCCAACGGGCGGTCCGGATCACCGATCGGAAGAGCCGAGTTCGCCCGGCCGCTCCACCCGTCGGCGGTACGCAGCAGCCAGTCGCCGAGCCGGTCCCGTACCGGGGCGGGCCATGCCTCGTCCGAGGCGAGTTCGAGTTCGATCACCGACGCCGCGCTCGGGCGTCGGGCCGGCGGCACCCGCTTGGCCCGGTGCACCTCGCCCAGGGGCACCCGCAGCGAACCGTTCGCGGTGGCCAGCGTGAGATGGGTCTCGGTCAGCTCGACGAGTTCGCCGAGAGCGTCGGTGAACAGGGTACGACCACTCTGATTTCCGACAATCCGCCGAACTACAATTCGGTGTCCCACATCCCGCCGTCCGAGCACGATCGACCCCCTCCCCGGCGACATACTAGGCTCTTACCGTCGCGGTCGATCGCGGCGTGGCTTGCGGAGGAGAAGATCGGTGACCTACATCATCGCCGAGCCGTGCGTGGATGTGCTCGACAAGGCGTGCATCGAGGAATGCCCGGTCGACTGCATCTACGAGGGCAACCGGATGCTCTACATCCACCCCGATGAGTGCGTCGACTGCGGGGCCTGTGAGCCGGTCTGCCCGGTCGAAGCGATCTTCTACGAGGACGATGTGCCGGAGCAGTGGAAGGACTACACCACGGCGAACTACGAGTTCTTCGAGGACCTCGGTTCGCCCGGTGGCGCCTCCAAGACCGGCAAGATCGAGAAGGACACCGCCTTCATCGCGGCCCAGCCGCCCCGGGGTGAGCACTGAGCCGCGACACACCGGCTTCCGGCCGGGCGTCTGACGCCGCACCGGCTGGCCGTACCGGCACGCTGCCCGACTTTCCGTGGGACCTGCTCGTACCGGCCAAGACGCTGGCCGGACAGCACCCGGACGGGATCGTCGACCTGTCGGTGGGTACCCCGGTCGATCCGGTGCCCGCGTCGATCCGGGCCGCCCTCGCGGCGGCCTCGGACGCCCCGGGCTATCCGCTGACCGCCGGCTCCCCGGCCCTGCGCGCGGCGCTGACCAGCTGGGTGGCCCGGGACTGCGGGGCCGACCCGGACCTCGTCGGGGTGCTGCCGACGATCGGCTCCAAGGAACTGGTCGCCTGGCTGCCCACCCTGCTCGGGGTGGGCCCCGGCGACGTGGTGGTGATCCCCCGGGTCTGCTACCCGACCTACGAGGTCGGGGCGCGGCTGGCCGGGGCGGAGGTCGTCCGGGCCGACTCACTGACCGCCGTCGGACCGGATCCCCGGGTACGACTCGTCTGGGTCAACTCGCCGTCCAACCCGACCGGCCAGGTGCTGCCCCCGGCGCACCTGCGCAAGACGGTGGACTGGGCCCGCGAGCGGGGTGTGGTGGTCGCCAGCGACGAGTGCTACCTGACGCTGGGCTGGGAGGAGACGCCGACCTCGGTGCTCTCGCCGGCCGTGGCCGACGGGGACTACTCGAACCTGATCGCCGTGCACTCGCTGTCCAAGCGATCCAACCTCGCGGGCTACCGGGCCGGATTCGTCGCGGGGGACCCGGCGATCGTCAGCGCCCTGCTAGCGGTGCGCAAGCACGCGGGGATGATCATGCCGGCTCCGGTGCAGGCGGCGATGGTCGCGGCGCTCGACGACTCCACGCACGTGGTCGAGCAGCGCTCCCGGTACGCCGCCCGGCGTGAGGTGCTGCGGGACGCGCTGGTCAAGGCGGGCTTCGAGATCGATAACTCCTCGGCCGGCCTCTACCTGTGGGCGACCCGGGACGAGGACTGCTGGACGACGGTGGACTGGTTCGCGCAGCGCGGGATCCTGGTCGCGCCGGGCGAGTTCTACGGCCCGACCGGCAGTCGACACGTACGGGTGGCGCTCACCGCCACCGACGAGCGGGTGACCGCCGCAGCTGACCGGCTGGCCGGTTAGGAAGGGCCCCCGCTCGTGGCTCTGGCCGGTTAGGAAGGGCCCCCGCTTATCGCTGTCGGTGATGGCAGGGGCCCCTTGTCAACCGACCGGGGTGCAGGCGACGGGTGCGGGGTGTCGCCCGGCGAGGAACGCCCCCGGGGGTACCAGAGAGCGCTCTCGGAAATTCGGGGGTGAGCGCTTGACGCGGTGGCAACACGCTCGTAACGATGTATGGACATCTCTCGCGCTCGCTCCGGTCGGCCCAACCGGAGCGGGCGTACCCCTCCCAGGGGCGTGAAACGGCGCGCACGCCTGTCCGTTGTTGACAGGAAAGGACTCTGTCCGTGCGCAATCGAATGCGAACATGGCTCGGTGCCGCGCTGAGCCTGCTGCTCGTCCTCGTCGCAGTGGCGGTGACGCCACCGGCGGCCAGTGCCGCTCCGGCGTTCAGCGTGCTGGTGTTCTCCAAGACCGCCGGCTTCCGGCACGGCTCGATCGGCCCCGGGATCACCGCGATCCAGCAGCTCGGCACGGCCAACAACTTCGCCGTGGAGGCCACCGAGGACGCCGGGGCGTTCACCGACGCGAACCTGGCCCGGTTCGACGCGGTGGTCTGGCTCTCCACCACCGGCGACGTGCTGGACACCGCCCAGCAGGGCGCGTTCCAGCGCTTCATCCAGGCCGGCGGCGGGTACGTCGGCGTACACGCCGCCTCCGACACCGAGTACGACTGGCCGTGGTACGGCGGGCTGGTCGGGGCGTACTTCGCCTCGCATCCGGCGCCACAGCCGGCCACCGTCAAGGTCGCCGACCGGGCGCACCCGTCCACCGAGACGTTGCCGCTGCGATGGAACCGCACCGACGAGTGGTACAACTTCCGGGCCAACCCGCGTGGCAAGGTGCACGTACTGGCCACTCTGGACGAGACGACGTACACCGGCGGTGGCAACGGGTACGACCATCCGATCGCCTGGTGCCAGAACTACGACGGCGGCCGGTCCTGGTACACCGGTGGCGGGCACACCGACGAGTCCTTCGCCGAGCCGCTGTTCCGGACCCATCTGCTGGGCGGCATCCGGACCGCGGCCGGGGCGGTGCCCGGGGTCTGCGGCGGTACGGTGGACAGCACCTTCCAGCAGGTGACCCTGGCCAAGGGGGTGGCCGAGGTCGGCGAGCCGATGAGCCTGACCGTGCTGCCGGACCGGGGTGTGCTGCACACCGCTCGGGACGGCACGATCCGGCACACCGACGCGGTCGGCAACACCAAGGTCGCCGGCCGGCTCGCCGTCTACACCGGCGACGAGGAGGGCTTGCAGGGCATCAAGGTCGACCCGAACTTCGCCACCAACCGCTGGGTGTACGCCTTCTACGCGCCCCCGCTGAACACCCCGGGCGGCGGCGCCCCGGCCACCGGTACGCCGGCCGACTTCGCCCCCTGGAACGGCGTGAACCGACTCTCCCGGTTCACCGTACGGGCCGACAACACGCTGGACCTGGCGAGCGAGACGCTGATCCTGGACGTACCGACCAGCCGGGGCATGTGCTGTCACGTGGGTGGGGACATCGACTTCGACGCCGCCGGCAACCTCTACCTCTCCACCGGGGACGACACCAACCCGTTCGACTCGGCCGGGTTCAGCCCGATCGACGAGCGGGCCGGCCGGAATCCGGCGTTCGACGCCCAGCGGACCTCGGCGAACAGCAACGACCTGCGCGGAAAGGTGCTGCGGATCAGGCCGGGTGCGGCCGGTGGGTACACGGTGCCGGCCGGGAACATGTTCGCGCCGGGGACTCCGAACACCCGGCCGGAGGTCTACGCGATGGGGTTCCGGAACCCGTTCCGGATGAGCGTGGACCGGGCCACCGGCGCGGTCTACCTCGGCGACTACGGTCCGGACGCCGGCACCGCCGACCCGAACCGGGGACCGGCCGGGCAGGTGGAGTTCGCCCGGATCACCTCACCGGGCTTCTACGGCTGGCCGTACTGCACCGGGAACAACGACGCGTACAACGAGTTCACCTTCCCGTCCGGGCCGTCGGGGCCGAAGTACAACTGCGCGGGCGGGCCGACCAACGACTCGCCGAACAACACCGGGATCCGGAACCTGCCGGCGGCGGTGCCGGCCTGGCTGCCGTACACCGGATCCCAGCCGGCGGAGTTCACCGGCGGCGGGCTCTCGCCGATGGCCGGCCCGGTCTACCGGTACGACCCGAACTCGACCTCCGAGGTGGCGTTCCCGGAGTACTACGACGGGACGTTCTTCGCCGGTGAGTTCGGCCGGCGCTGGATCAAGAACATCGTGCTGGACGAGGCGGGCCGACCCTTCAAGATCAATCCGTTCCCGTGGACCGGAACCCAGGTGATGGACCTGGAGTTCGGGCCGGACGGCGCGCTCTACGTCCTCGACTACGGGACCGGGTTCTTCAACGGCGACGAGCACTCGGCGGTCTACCGGATCGAGTACGCCCGCAACGGTCGGGCCCCGAAACCGGTGATCGCGGCGACCCCGACCTCCGGGGTGGCACCGCTGACCGTGACCTTCTCCTCGGCCGGCACCCTCGACCCGGACGGCGACCCGATCACCTACGCCTGGGACTTCGACGGCAACGGCAGCACCGACTCCACCGCCCCGAACCCGACCTTCACGTACACCGGGAACGCCACCCGGAGCGCGACGCTGACCGTACGGGACTCGACCGGCCGGAGCGCCACCGCCAGCGTGGTGATCACGGTCGGCAACACCGCCCCGACGGTACGGCTGGAACTGCCGGCCAACGGCCAGACCTTCAACTTCGGCGACACGGTGCCGTTCCGGGTGGTGGTGACCGATCCACAGGACGGCACGGTCGACTGCTCCCGGGTCAAGGTCAGCTACCTGCTCGGGCACGACTCGCACGCACACCTGTTGACCAGCGCCCAGGGCTGCACCGGCACGCTGCGGACGCTTGCCGACGGCGAGCACGACGTCTCGGCCAACATCTTCGGGGTGTTCGACGCGGAGTACACCGACAACGGCGGCGGCGGGCAGGCCCCGCTGACCACGCACGCCCAGAGCATCCTGCAACCCCGGGTACGCCAGGCCGAGCACTACTCGTCGTCCAGCGGAGTGCAGACCAGCGCCCCGGGGCAGGCGCACGGCGGCCGGGCGGTCGGGTACATCGACAACGGGGACTGGATCGCGTTCACCCCGTACAACCTGACCGGGGTGCGATCCTTCTCGGCCCGGGTCGGCGCGAACGTCGGCGGACACACCCTGGAACTGCGGGTCGGGTCGCCGACCGGACAACTCGTCGGGTCGGCGACCGTACCGGCCACCGGCGGGTACGGCGAGTTCCGGGATGTCACCGGGAACGTCACCGCGCCGGCCGGCACCGCCGAGCTGTACCTGGTGTTCCGGGGCACCGGCGGCGGGCTGTACGACATCGACGAGTTCACCCTGCTCGGCGAGGGCGGCGGCGGGCCGGGGCCGGATCCCGAACCGACCGGCAATCTGGCCCTGAACCGGCCGGCCAGCGCGTCGACGGTGCAGGGCGCCGACCTGCCCGCCTCGGCGGCGGTCGACGGCAATCCGGCCACCCGCTGGTCCTCGGCGCCCGCCGACCCACAGTGGATCACCGTCGACCTCGGGGCGTCGTACCAGTTGGGCCGGGTACGACTGAACTGGGAGGCGGCGTACGGCAGCGCGTACCAGATCCAGACCTCGGCGGACGGGACCACCTGGACCACCGTGAAGACGGTGACCGGCGCGGACGGCGGGGTGGACGACCATCCCGGGCTCACCGGCACCGGCCGGTACGTCCGGATCAACGGCACCGCCCGGGGCACCGGCTACGGCTACTCGCTCTGGGAGTTCGAGGTGTACGGCACCCCGTCCGGCCCGAGCGGCGGCGGCAACCTGCTGCTGAACCGGCCGGCGACCGCGTCCAGTGCGGAGGGGGCGGACGTGCCGGCCTCGGCGGCGGTGGACGGCAATCCGGCCACCCGCTGGTCGTCGGCGTTCACCGATCCGCAGTGGATCCGGGTCGACCTCGGCTCGTCCCGGGCGATCGGCCGGGTGAAGCTGAGCTGGGAGGCGGCGTACGGCAGCGCGTACCAGATCCAGACCTCGGCGGACGGGAACGCCTGGACCACGGTGCGGTCGGTGACCGGCGGCGACGGCGGGATCGACGAGCACACCGGACTCGGCGCCAACGGCCGCTACCTGCGGATCAACGGCACCGCCCGGGGAAGTGGCTACGGCTACTCCCTCTGGGAACTGGAGGCGTACCCGAGCTGACGGTTTGAGCGGATCAATAGTTGCGGAAGGGTTCCGGCGGGTGACTGCTGGCCGGAGCCCTTCCGCAGACGATCGGCCTCGGCGACCAGCAAGACACCTCAACCGTCAGTGTCACGATGAGTGGGCCGAGGTGCGCAGCTGTGGTGAACGACGTCGAACCTCACCCGGAATCGATCGGTAGAGTTGTTCAGTGCCAGTTCCGGCGGAGCCAGCGGCGGACCAGCGGCGGCACGACCCAGGAATAGACGCAGAGCAGCATCCACATCAGTCCGGCCACCCCCGCGAACGTGGGTAGACCGACCGTCTGGAGTCCGAAGATCAAGACGATCGCGGCCACCCAGACCTTCAGCGGGCCGAAGCGCAGCATCGGCCGTATCGGCAGCATCAGCGGGTGTTGCTCGATCTTCAGCTCCAGTGCGGACTCGGCGAACGCCTGCTCGGCGGGCATCGAGGCGACGGCCTGCCGGTAGCTCTCGTACGCCATGCCGATCCGGCCACGGGCGGCGCTGGTCCCGCCGAGCAGGGCGTGCGCGGCCGGGTGCTCCGGGTGGGCGGCGACGAACTCGCGGCTGATCCGCTCGGCAGCGCGGTCGTTGCCGCTGGCGAACGCTACCTGAACGCGGGTGGCGTACACGATCGGCTCCTCCGGCTCCAGGGCGGCGGCCCGCTCGACGAGCTTCGCCGCCTTCTCCACCTGGCCGTCGGCAGCACAGACGTCGGCGTAGGTGCAGAGCAGGTCTACGTCGTGTGGTGCCTGCGCCAGTCCGTCGAGCAGTGCCCGCTCGGCGACCTGCGGACGGCCGAGTCGGTGCTCGGCGCGGCCGAGGTGCCACAGCAGGTCGGGATGCGGCCCGGCGGCGGCCAGGCCGGCGCTCGCGGCTGTGACCACGTCGGACCAGCGGTCCAGTCGGCCCAGCGCGGCGCACCGCAGCAGGGTCGGGGGCACGCCGACTGCTTCGTCGGCCGGCAGCCTGGACAGTTGTGCCAGGGCCTCCTGCGGCCGGTCCGCCAGCAACAGAGCCTCGGCACGGGCCAGCACCGGCCACGCCTCGGTCATCGGACCAGCACCAGGATGAGGACGGCCTCCAGCACGCCAAAGCCGATGGCTGCGGCGAGGCCGGGGCCGACCAGGCTGGCGGGCTCACCGCCGCTGTACGAGTAGGCCCGGAACGGCGCACGCTGGAAGGACAGCACCACCAGCCAGACGAGCACGCCGGTGACCGTGCCGGCCAGTCGCACAACGGAGTTGCCGTCCGTGGCCCCGCTGATCGCGAGCCGCGCGCCGAAACCCACCAGCCCGGCCGCGCCGATGGTGAGCAGGTGGCGGCCGGACAGTCCCAGCCGCTGGCCATTGAGTACGCCGAGCGTGGCGGCGGCCAGCGGACCGCCGAAGAAGGCCGGGTACAGGATCGACTCGGGGCGCCAGGGCGGCTTGCCGGGCGTGGGCCGTTCCTGGATCGTCGGGCGGAACAGCTCGTCCTGCATGGGGTCCCCCATCTCTGCCGGTCGACGGCGCCGGCACAGCATAATGACCGTCCAGAAACGACTCGCCGACCGAGATCACAGTCGCGGCACCACCCGCCCGGCCACCGCGTCGACGGCGCAGGCAACTCACCCAAGAATCTCTCTACCTGGACATCGGAAGGGACGCTGACATCGTGGCCGAGGACGAGACCAGCGCACTGCGCTGGTACCTGGGGGTCGCCGTCCTGCTTCTCGGGGCGTTGCCTCCGCTGATGGTCGGTCTCTCGGCTGACCAGGCCGACCGCCCGAGTCTGGTGGTCGGGTTGCTGATCGTGGTGGCCCCGGTCTGTCTAGCTGGACTGGTCTACACCGTGCGTGGGATGGGTGCGTCCGAGGCGCGAACGCCGGGCCGACGACTGACGGTCGGCTTCGGCCTGGTTTGTATCTCGATCGCGGCCCTGGCTGCCGGTCGGGCCCTTATCGGTTGATCAGCGGTAGGCCCCTCAGGAGCTTAGGTAGGATTCGGACGCTCAGATTTGCGTCCTCCGGGCTGCACGCCGGTCGTCCGATCCGTCCGGCGTGCGCGGAACCCAGCCGAGGAAGCGTGCGGCCAGCGCCAGCAGATCGAGGTTGGGCGAGGTGGTGAGGAGATCGCGCAGCGCCCGGTGCAGGTGCCCGGCGAGGTGATCCACCAGCTCCGCCCGGGCGTCCCGGTAGGTGTGCAGCAGGCCCAGCCGGGCCGGTTGGCAGGGCCAGGGCGCGGCGCAGGACCGACAGAGATACCTTGGCCGGATCGGTACGTGTGCGGCCAGGCCGGGGCGTTCGCCATCGCTAGCCTGGACGACCGGCCCGATGTGGCCTACCTGGACGAGCAGGCGGAAGGGCGGCTGCGAAGCGACGTTGCCGCGCTCTGGCGTACCTGGGACACTCTGAGGTCGGTGGCGCTGCCGCGCGACCTGTCGATCGCACTCCTGAAGGCGCGAGAATGGCTGACCTGACCGGCGCCCGGTGGCGCACCAGCACCCGCAGCAGCTCCAACGGCGGTAACTGTGTCGAGGTGGCCGACAACCTGCCCGGCCGGGTCCTGGTCCGGGACAGCAAGGACCGCCACAACGGCACCCTCATCTTCGCCCCGACCGCCTGGCGCACCTTCGTCACGCACGTCGGGCGGCAGTCGTAGCGGCGAGCGGACACCACCGCATCACGCTCCGGGGTTTCGAGCCGGCGCGCGGCCTCCTCGTCACGGCCTGAACAGCGCGGTGGTGGTGTCGAGGCGGCTACCGGGACGGCGGCACGGACCGGTCGGCCGGACTAGGGTGGGCGGATGACGGATCAACCCACAGTCGTGGTGCGCGGCGAGGTGGTCCGGGAGGTTCCTCCGGAGATCGCCCGGTTCGCGGTCACGGTTTCGGCCCGCGACAAGGACCGCCCGGCCGCGCTGGCCCGGCTCGCCGAACGCTCCGGCGCGGTACGCGCACTGATCGACGGCTACGGCGACGCCATCGACCGCCGGGAGACCGGCCAACTCTGGGTACGCCCCGAGCTCAAGCGCACCGGCGAGCGCGTCTCGGTGTACGCCGGCAGCGCCACCACCACCGTGACGGTGAGCGATTTCGGGATGCTCGGCGAGCTGATGCTCCGGCTCGCGGACCAGGACCAAACCAGCGTCGCCGGCCCGTGGTGGGAGCTGCGGCCGGGTAGCCGGGTGCACCGGGAAGCCCGCCGGGCCGCCGTCGCCGAGGCGGTCGCCCGGGCCCGAGAGTACGCCGACGCGCTCGGTGCCGAGGTGACCGCCCTGCTGCAACTCTCCGACAGCGGAGTGGCGGACCGGCCGATGATGATGACCCGGGCCGCTTTCGGGATGACCGCCAAGTCGGGTGGCGGGATGCCGGAACTCGAACTCGATCCGCAGCTCCAGACGGTGCAGGCCACCGTGGAGGCCCGGTTCGCGATCAGTCCGCCCCGGCTGGACGTCACGCCGGACGCCACCGGCGGTTGAGCCCGGTGAGATAGTTCCCGGATGTTCCCCGCATCCGATCCCGCGCCGCTGGCCGAACTGGTGTCCCGGGCCCGCGCGCTCGCCTCCGCCGGTCCCCGCCAGTTGCTGGGCATCACCGGCGCGCCCGGGGCGGGCAAGTCGACCCTGGCCGGGCTGATCGTGTCGGCGCTCGGCGAGTTGGCCGAGCTGGTGCCGATGGACGGCTTCCACCTGGCCGAGGTCGAGTTGCAGCGGCTCGGCCGGCACGCCCGCAAGGGTGCTGTCGACACCTTCGACGGTGCCGGGTTCGTCGCGCTGCTGCGCCGGCTGCGGGCGGCCGGACCGGGCACCGTGTACGCGCCGGAGTTCCGCCGCGAGCTGGAGGAGCCGGTCGCCGGGGCGATTCCGGTACCGCCGTCGGTGCCCCTGGTGGTGGTGGAGGGCAACTACCTGCTGGTCCCGGGCGAGCCGTGGGGCGAGGTACGCGAGCTTCTCGACGAGGTGTGGTACCTCGACCTCGACGAGACCGAACGGCTGCGCCGGCTGACCGACCGGCACATCGCTTTCGGTCGGGAACCCGTCGAGGCGGCGGCCCGGGCCCGGGGCACGGACCAGCGCAACGCCGAACTGATCGCCGACACGGTCGGTCGTGCCGATCTCGTCGTCGCAATGGCACCGTCCACTCCGCTGTGACACGCGGCCATTCCGTGGTGCGGCCGGTTGTCCCGGAGTGGACTCTGCTTATTGGCCGACACCACTACCCGCCGGGGTGATGGCGAAGCGCATCGAGGACTGGTAGACCCATCGGCGAAGCTGTTTCGATCGCGTTGCGTACCGTCCCGACGATCAGCAGGAGAGCCGTGTCAGCTCGGAAAGTGTTGACCTGGTACGCCGGGGGGATCGGCGTGCTGGTGGTCGGCTTCTTCGCCCTGCCGGCGTTCCGTACGGTCCTGACCGGCGCGGTGGGGCTGGTGAGCGTCACCGCCGTCGCGGTCGGGGTACGCCGGTACCGGCCGAACCGGGCGTACTCCTGGTGGCTGCTCGGCGCGGCGCTCGCGGTCTTCACGGTCGGCGACACCGTCTACCTGCTCGCCGCGAACCTGCCGCTCGGCGAGTCCAAGTCCACCTCGGCGGTCGTGTCGGACGTCTTCTACCTGGTGATGCTGCCGCTGATCGGTGCCGGGCTGCTCGGCCTGACCCGGTCCACCACCGGAGCCCGGGACCGTTCCGGGCTGCTCGACTTCCTGATCTTCACCACCGTCGGTGCGTTCCTGCTCTGGGTGCTGGTCATCCATCCGTACCTGATCGGGGTCGGGTCGACCACCTTCGAGCAGTCGGCGCTGGCCGCGTACGCCCTGTTGGACGTGCTCCTGTTGGCGACCACCGTGCGGCTGGCGATCACCTCGCAGCGCAGTGTGGCCGCGATGTTGCTGGTCACCGGCGCGATCGGCAATCTGGTGGCCGACCTCGTCTACGGCGCCGCGCTGCTGGCCGGAGGCTGGCAGCCGGGCGGCCCGACCGAACTGGGCTGGCTGCTCTTCTATGCCAGCTGGGGAGCCGCCGCGCTGCACCCGTCGATGGCGCGGCTGACCGAACCGGCAGCGCCGCAGGACTCCGAGATCGACAAGACCCGGCTGGTGCTGCTGGGTCTGGCCGCGACGCTCGCCCCGGCGGTGCTGCTGTTGCAGGTGATCAACGGTGATGTCCGGGACGGCGCGGTGATCGCCGTGGTCGGCGGCGTGGTCTTCGCCCTGGTGCTGAGCCGGCTGGGCGACGCGGTGGACGGGCACCGGCAGGCGGTCGCCCGGGAGCGCGGCCTGCGCCAGGCCGGTGCCGAGTTGGTCGCCGCCGCCGACACGGCGGAGGTACGCCGGGCGGTGCGCACCGCAGTGGCCCGGCTGGTGCCACGGCAGTTCGCGCACCGGATCGTCTTCTCGATCAACCACACCCACGGGGTGCCGGCCGCCACGATGAGCATCTGGGGTCCCGGGGTGGCCGCGCCGTCCGCCTTCTACCCGGCGCCGACCAGCGCGGCGGCCCGGCGCAGCCGGTTGCTGCGGGTCCGGACGTTGCAGCCGGCACTGGCCGAGCAGCTCCAGGGTTTCGAGACCGTCGCCCTCTGCCCGCTGGTCGGCGACGGGCGGGCCAGCGGCGCCCCCCGGGTCGGCGCACTGCTGGTGGCAGCCGACAGCCGACTGCTGCCGACGCTGCGGGACTCGCTCGAGGTGCTGGCGGCGCAGGCGGCGATGGCGCTGGAACGGATCAGCCTCGCCCAGGAGATCAACCGTCGGGACAGCGAGACCTACTTCCGCAGCCTGGTGCAGAACGCCGCAGACGTGATCCTGATCGTCGACGACGACCACCAGATCCGGTACGCGAGCCCGTCGGTGCTGGGCGTGCTGGGGGTCGAACCGGTGGACTGCACCGACCTGGCCGCCGTGCTGCACGCCGACGACCAGCTCTCGGTGAGCACCCTGCTGGATCCGGTGCGCCCCGAACCGGACCGGCGGGCCGACGGGGTCGACCTGAGCGTCCGGCGCTCCGACGGCCAGCGGGTACAGCTCGAGGTGACCTGCCGGGACCTGCGCCGCGACCGGGCCGTACGCGGCTTCGTACTCACCATGCGGGACGTCACCGAGCGGGTCAGGCTGGAGCAGGAACTGACCCATCGGGCGGTGCACGACACCCTGACCGGGCTCGCCAACCGGGCGTCCTACCAGGACCAGGTGTACGAGGCGGTGGAGAAGGCCCGGGACGGCGACCGTACCGTCGGCGCACTCTCGATCGACCTCGACGAGTTCACCGCGGTCAACGACACCCACGGGCACGCCATCGGCGACGCGCTGCTGGTCGCGGCCGGCCAGCGGCTGCGCGAGATCGTCAGCCCGAACGACCTGGTCGCCCGGCTCGGTGGCGACGAGTTCGCCGTACTGGTCCGGGATGCCGACGGACCGGAGCAGGTCGAGCAGGTCGCCGACCGCCTGGTCCAGGCGCTCGCCGAGCCGCTCGAGTTCGGCGACACCGTCGTGAACGGCTCGGTCAGCGTCGGCGTGGCCACCACCGACGACGCCAGCGACGCCGGGGAACTGCTGCAACGCGCCGACCTGGCCCTCTACGTCGCCAAGGGGGCCGGCAAGGGGCGCTGGTGCCGGTACCAGTCCGAGTTGCACACCGCCATCGTGGAGCGGCTGGAGTTGCGGGCCGCGCTGACCGAGGCGGTGGAGAAACTCAGCTTCTCGGTGGAGTACCAGCCGATCGTCGACATGCGTACCGGGGTGGCGGTGGGCTTCGAGGCGCTGGCCCGGTGGCACCATCCGGCCCGGGGCCCGGTGCCACCGGAGCAGTTCATCGGACTGGCCGAGGAGACCGGGCTGATCGAGCCGATCGGCGACTGGGTGCTGCGTCAGGCGGTCGGCGCGGCGGCCCGCTGGCACGCGGACCGGGGCGAGCGCGGTACGCCGTACGTGAGCATCAACGTCTCCGCCCGGCAACTGCGTACCCCCGGGTTCGTGGCGACGGTACGCGCGGCGCTGGCCGCCGCCGACGTACCGCCGGACCGGGTGATGCTGGAGATCACCGAGAGCCTGCTGCTCCGGGACGAGGAGCCGGTCTGGAGCGAGCTGTCGGAACTGCGCGCCCACGGCCTGCGGGTCGCCATCGACGACTTCGGCACCGGGTTCTCCTCGCTGAGCTACCTCCAGCAGATGCCGGCCGACGTACTCAAGATCGACCGCTCGTTCACCGAGACGGTCGCCTCGTCGCGGCGGCAGCGGCTGCTGGTCGAGGGGATCATCCGGCTGGCCGGCACCCTCGGCCTGGACATCATCGCCGAGGGGGTCGAGACCGAGGCGGTCCGGACCATCCTGCTGGACATGGGGTGCTCGTCCGGGCAGGGTTACCTGTTCTCCCGGCCGCTGCGTGACCCGGACGCCCTGCGCTGGCTCCGCGGCGACCCGCCCCCGCCGGGCCTGCCCCCGAAACCCCGCCCGCCGGGCGACTGAGGGGAGTTAACAGGGGGCCCTTTCTCTACAGAAAGCGATAAGCGGGGGCCCTTCCTTACCGCACCCGGGCGGGGTTGCCGACCGCGACGACGCCGGCCGGCAGGTCTTTCGTGACCACGCTGCCGGCTCCGACCACGGTGTCCGGGCCGATGGTGACACCGCCGAGCACGATCACCCCGCCGCCGAGCCAGACGTTGTCGCCGATGGTGATCGGCCGGGCCGCCTCCCACCTCGCCCGGCGCTGCTCCGGATCGAGCGGATGGTGCGGGGTCAGCAGTTGCACGTTCGGGCCGATCTGCACGTCGGCCCCGATCTCGATGGCGGCGACGTCCAGCAGTACGGCGTTGAAGTTGACGTACGTCCGGTCCCCGATCCGGATCTGGGAGCCGTAGTCGCAGTAGAACGGCGGCCGGACCACCACGTCGGTGCCGACCGCGCCGCAGAGTTCCCGGAGCAGCGCGGCGTGCTGCTCGGGCCGGTCCGCGTCGGTGGTGTTGTAGCGCTGGACCAGCAGGGCGGCGCGGCGGGCCAGGGCGACGAGTTCCGGGTCGTCGGCCTGGTACCAGTCCCCGGCCAGCATCCGCTGCCGAGGTGAACGCGGATCCGGGTGGGAGGGCGGCAGATCCGAGTCGGTCGTCATCGTCGGCCGCCTCCCGGTTCCGGTCGCTCAGTCGTTGGCGTGCAGCGCGGCGTTCAGCTCGATGCCGCTACCGGTACGCGGCCGGGCCTCCAGCGCCCCGGTCACCGAGTTGCGCCAGAACAGCAGCCCGTTGACCCCGGACAGCTCCCGGGCCTTGACGACCCGCCCGTCCGGCAGGGTGATCTTCGAGCCGGCGGTGATGTAGCAGCCGGCCTCCACCACGCAGTCGTCGCCGAGCGAGATTCCGATGCCGGCGTTGGCGCCGAGCAGGCTGCGCTCGCCGATCCGGACCTTCTCCTTGCCACCGCCGGAGAGCGTGCCCATGATCGATGCCCCGGCGCCGACGTCCGAGCCGTCGCCGACGACCACGCCGGCCACGATCCGGCCCTCGACCATCGAGGCGCCGAGCGTGCCGGCGTTGAAGTTGCAGAAGCCCTCGTGCATCACGGTGGTGCCGCTGGCCAGGTGCGCGCCGAGGCGTACGCGGTCGGCGTCGGCGATGCGTACTCCGGACGGGACGACGTAGTCGGTCATCCGGGGGAACTTGTCGACGCCGTAGACCGCCAGATGCCGGCCGGCGGCCCGCTCGAGGACCCGCAGCTCGTCGACCCGCTCCGGCGGGCATGGTCCGGCCGAGGTCCAGGCCACGTTCGCCAGCACCCCGAAGATGCCGTCGAGGTTCAGCTCATTGGGTCGGACCAGCCGGGCGGAGAGGAGGTGCAACCGGAGGTACGCGTCGGCGGCGTCCTTGATCGGGTCCGCCAGCGAGCCGATCTCGGTGACCACCACGACGGTACGCAGCCCCGGCAGCGCCCGCTCGCCGAGCGCACCGGGCGGCAGGTCGAGTACGTCGCCGTTCTCGCCGGCCACCAGTGGCGAGGAGCCCAGGCCGAGCTTGCCGGTCGGATACCAGGTGTCGAGCACCTGATCCCCGGCGAAGGTGGCCACTCCGATACCCCAGGCGGGTTGTGCGGTCGTCACCGGGCTTTACCTCTCAGTCATTCGTGTGGAACGCCCTCGGTCATGAGTGTGGAACGTCATTCCTGAGCCTGTGACGCGTCCCGCCGATACGGTCTTGACGGTACCGTCTCCCACCATGGAGAACCCGCTCACCCCCGAGGTGTTGGCTGATCCGGTCGCGTTGACCCGCGCCCTGGTCGACATCGAATCCGTCTCGCTCGACGAGAAGGAGATCGCGGACTGCGTCGAGGAGGTGCTGCGGGCCGTTCCACACCTGACGGTCGCGCGGCACGGCAACACGGTGATGGCCCGTACGGAGTTGGGCCGGGCCCAGCGGGTGGTGCTGGCGGGACATCTGGACACCGTGCCCTTGAACAACAACTTCCCCTCGACGGTGCAGGGTGACCTGATCTTCGGCTGCGGCACCTCCGACATGAAGTCCGGGGTGGCGTACGCCCTGCATCTCGCGGTGAGCGTGCCGAACCCCCGGTACGACGTGACGTACTTCTTCTACGAGGCCGAGGAGATCGAGTCCCGCTACAACGGGCTGACCCTGGTCGCGGCGGTTCATCCGGAGTGGCTGTCGGCGGACTTCGCGGTGCTGTTGGAGCCGACCCACGGGGTGGTCGAGGCGGGCTGCCAGGGCACCATGCGGGCGATCGTGACCGCGACCGGCCGGCGGGCGCACTCGGCCCGGTCCTGGAACGGCCGCAACGCCATCCACGGGATCGGCCCCGCGATCGAGCGGCTGGCCGGCTACCAGGCCCGGATGGTCACCATCGACGGCTGTGTGTACCGCGAGGGGATGAACGCGGTCCGGATCAACGGTGGGGTCGCCGGCAACGTGGTACCGGACCTCTGCGAGATGGAGGTCAACTACCGGTTCGCGCCGGACCGGACGGCCGAGGAGGCGGAGGCGCACGTACGCGAGGTGTTCGACGGCTTCGAGGTGCGGGTCACCGACTCGGCACCGGGAGCCCTGCCCGGGCTGACCGCCGCACCGGCCCAGGAGTTCCTGGCGGCCGTCGGCGAGGCGCCGGTGGGCAAGCTGGGCTGGACCGACGTCGCACGGTTCGCCGCGCTCGGCATCCCCGCCCTGAACTTCGGCCCGGGCGACCCGAACTTCGCGCACCATCCCGAGGAGCACGTGGAGATCGGCAAGATCCGCGACGGCGCGGCCACCCTGCACCGCTGGCTCGCGTCCCACTGAGCCGAGGTTCCAGCAGGCCCCATGGTGCGGCACCGACCGGCGGTGGCCCTTTGCCGCCGGCCGGCACCGGACCGTACGGCCGGCGGACCCCCTCCGCCGGCCGACGATCACCCGTTGATGTGCTGTGGTGTCCGGGATTCCGCCGTCTCCGGCCCGTGGTCCCCGTCGTCGGCACCGGCCGGCATGGCGTGCCGGGCCATCCGGCGCTCGGCCAACACGGCCCGGATCCGGCGCTGCATCTGCCGGCGGAGCCGGATAATTTCGCCGTTGGTCATCACAATTGCCCCCCGAAGGTGCGCGGCGGGTGGTGTGGGCGCCACGCGTTCCCCCTGTGTGATTGGTAAGACGCCGCAGAGCCCTGTTTGGTTGCGCCTGCGCTGGATGTTTGTCTTGTGGCGGACCGGGTGACGTCACCCCTGGTGTCGCCCTCCGGATTACGGTGGACGTCATGAACCACAGCGAGGAGCGGAACGGCGCCCGGGGTCCGGGGCCGGAGCGGCACCGTGGCGCGGTCACCCTGCGCCGCGAGTCCATCCCATTGAGTACGGCGGACCAGCGGCTGCTCGACTCCCGGAGCCGGGGCGACTGGAAGACCAAGGACGCCTGGCGGGCCCTGCGGATCCTGTCGGAGTTCGTCGAGGGCTTCGACACTCTCGCCGATCTTCCGCCCGCGGTCAGTGTCTTCGGTTCCGCCCGGAGCAAGCCGGACAGCCCGGAGTGCGAGCTGGCCGAGGAACTGGGCGCCGCGCTCGCCGCGGCCGGGTACGCGGTGATCACCGGTGGTGGTCCCGGCGTGATGGAGGCCGCCAACCGGGGTGCCACCGAGGCCGGTGGCCTGTCGGTGGGGCTCGGCATCGAGCTGCCGTTCGAGCAGGGCATCAACGACTGGGTCGACATGGCGATCGACTTCCGCTACTTCTTCGCCCGCAAGACGATGTTCGTCAAGTACGCCCAGGCGTTCGTGGTGCTGCCGGGCGGGTTCGGCACCCTGGACGAGCTGTTCGAGGCGTTGACTCTGGTGCAGACCGGCAAGGTGACCCGGTTCCCGGTCGTGCTGATGGGCACGGCGTACTGGCAGGGGCTGCTCGACTGGCTGCGGAACACCCTTGCCGCCGACGGCAAGATCGGGCTGGCCGACCTGGAGTTGATCATCGTCACCGACGACGTCAACGCCGCCGTCCGGCACATCGTGGACGCCGACGCGGCGCTGGCGGCCGAGCGGGGGGCGGTTCAGGACGCCGCGACCGCCCAGGCCGAGGCCGCCCAGCAGTCCGCGTCGAGCAGCCGTACGTCCCGCTGATCCGGCGCCGGGTCGCCGGCCGGGGTCAGTTCCCGGCGCCGACCGCCGGCTCGGCCGAGCCGGTACCACTGGCCAACCGGTTCCGGACCCGTTCCACGCCGTCGGCCATGCCCTGCGCCTGGTACAGCTCCAGGGCCTGCCGCCACGTGTCGATCGCGAGGTCCCGGTTGCCGGCGTCCGCGTGCATCTCGGCGAACCGTTCGGTGGTCTCGGCCTGGATGTAGTCCATCTCCACCTCACGCATCAGGGCCAGCGCCTCGGCGTAGTGGTCGAGGGCCACGGCGTACTCGCCGAGCCGGTGGGCGATGAAGCCGAGGCTGTCCAGGGTGATCGCCATGCCCGGCAGGTCACCCTGCTCGCGGTCGAACGCCAGTCCCTGCTCGCAGTGGGTACGCGCCTCGGCGTAGCGGCCGAGCTTGGCCAGCAGCCAGCCGACGGAGTTGAGCATCCTCCTCGCCCGCAGGGTGGCGCCCGCCTCGTCGAACAGCCGTAGTGCCTGCTCGGCGTGGGTCAGCGCCAGCCGGTCGTCGCCGCGTCGCTCGGTGGCGACCGCGAGGAGCCGGTGGGTGTGGGCGAGTTCGAGGACGTCGCCGGCCTTCTCGGCCAGGGTCAGCGCCTGTTCCAGGTGTTCGGCGGCGAGTTCGTGCTGCCCCAGCCGGTCGTACGCCTGACCGAGCTGGCGGTGTGCGGCGACCACGGCGTACGGGTCCCCGCGCCGTCGCGCGGCGGCGAATCCGAGCAGGGACGTGCTGAGGCTCTCGTGCCGGTGTCCGCGTTGCAGGTGGAAGCTGTTCATCGCCCAGCAGAGCTGCCAGGCGCGGTCGTCCCAACCACGGTCGCGGGCGATGTCGGCGCTCGCGATCAGGCAGGCCCGCTCGTCGTCGAACCAGGCCAGCGCCGCCGCCGGATGGTCCGTCAGGGCCAGCGGGGCGGATCCGGCGGTGGCGGGTTCCAGCGGGATCCTCAGCCGGATCGGCGCGAGCAGCCGGTCGGCGGCGTCGGCGGTGTGCAGGTAGAAGTCGACCAGCCGGCGCAGCGCCAGGTCCCGCAGTTCGGTCGACAGGTCGGTCCGGGCCCGCTCGGCAGCGTAGAGCCGGACCAGGTCGTGCATGCGGTACCGGTTCGGCCTGTGCTCGACGACGAGGTGCGCGGAGACCAGTTCCCGCAGCAGCATGCGTACCCGCCCGGTGGGGGCTCCGGCCAGGCTGACCACGGCGTCCAGCCCGATGTCCGGCCCGACGGCCAGGCCGAGCAGCCGGAACACCTCGGCGGCTCCCGGGGACAGCGCCCGGTCCGAGGTGGTGAAGACGGCCCTGACGCTGGTACCCAACGCGCTGGTCTCCAGCGCGTCGAGCCGGGTGGTGGCGTCGTGCAGCTCGGCGGCGTACGCGGTCAGTGGCAGTTGCGGGCTGACCGCGATACGGGCGGCGACCACGCCCAGGGCCAGGGGCTGGCCGCCGCAGTTCGCCACCAGCTGGGCCACCGCGTCCGGCTCGGCGGCGGCGCGTTCCGGGCCGATCTGCCGGGTCAGCAGTTCGCGTGCCTCGGCGTCGCTCAGGGTGCCCAGCGGCACCGAACCGGCGCCGTGCCCGGCCACCAGCCCGACGAGCTGGTTGCGGCTGGTGACGATCACCGTGCACCGGCTACCGCCCGGCAGCAGCGGTTCCACCTGCGCGAGGTCGGCCGCGTTGTCCAGCACCACCAGCATCCGCTTCTCCGCCAGCAGGCTGCGGTAGAGGTTGACCTGGTTACCCGGCTCGTGCGGGATGCCCTCCGGAGCCACGCCGAGCGCTTCCAGGAAGCCGCGTACGGCGACGGCCGACGGGGTCGGCGGGTCGACGGGATCGAACCCGCGCAGGTTCACGAAGAGTTGCCCGTCGGGGAACCGGTCGAGATTGTGATGCGCCCAGTGCAGGGCCAGCCAGGTCTTGCCGACGCCGCCCATCCCGCCGATCGCGCTGATCACCAGCGTGCGTTGGGGGGCGGTGGAGTCGAGTTCCGCCGTCAGCCGGGCGAGCTCGGCTCTCCTGCCGACGAAGGAACGCGGCACCGCGGGAAGGTGCCGGGGGATCGGCGCGACCGCCCGTACGGTCAGCGTCTGGTCGGCGCGCAGGATGCGACGGCGCAGCCCCCGTAGCTCCGGGCCGGGCTCGCCACCGGTCTCCGCGAGCATCGTCGCGCTGATCTGGTCGTAGTGGGCCAGCGACTCGGTGGTACGTCCGCCGCGGTGCAGGGCGAGCATGTACTGCCCCGCGAGCCGCTCGTCGAACGGGTGTGCCGCCACCAGGTCGGCCAGTCCGGGCAGCAGTACGGCGTGGTCGCCGCGCCGCAGCCGCAGGTCGGTGCGGTCCAGCACGGCCGCGACCCGTTCCGCCTCCAGCGTCCGGCGTACGCCGTCGAACCACGGGGTGTCCAGCCCGGCGAACGGCTCGCCGCGCCAGAGCCCGAGCGCCGCGTCGAACAGCGCCGATCCGCGCTCGTCGTCCGGCGCCGCCCTCGCCTGCCGGACGAGGTCACGGAACCGGTGCACGTCCACCAGCGCGGGGTCGACGGTGAGCAGGTATCCGCCGGACCGGCGGGCGATGGTGACCTCGCCGACCTCCGCCAGGGCCTGGCGCAGTCGGGAGACGTAGCTGTAGAGCGTGCTCTTCGTCGGGTACGGCAGGGTCTCGCCCCAGACCCGTTCCATCAGAGCGTCGACCGGTACGACCTGGTTCGCCTCCACCAGCAGCGCCGCCAGTACGTACCGCTGGCGGATATGGCCGATGTCCACCCGTCCCGAATTCACCGTGATCTCACCGAGTAGACCGAAGTCCACCGCCCCACCCCCCGGCCTTCGACGTCAGTCAATCGTCGGATCGGCACCGTTTCAAGGCCGATTCAAGGTTTCTCCAAAGTAGGGACGACATCGTCGTCAATGCGACGGGGTGACCGGGGAGTCGGCCCGCCGGGGAGAAGGGGAAGAGGGGGAACCCGATGAGAAAAGTGATCATGAATTTGGTGGCGGTGCTGGCGGCCGTCATCGCGGCGGCGAGCATCACCGCGCCCGCGAACGCGGGGGTCGGGTCGGAGCCGTCGCCGCTGGTCGCCCCGCCGGGGGCGGCGCGGATGACCGGTGACGGTGTCGGCGTCCAGGCCTGGGACGAGCGCTTCCAGAACTTCGCGACCGCCCGGATTCTGGACGACAGTTTCCAGTACGGGCTGCGGGCGATCCCGGAGAACTACGGGAACCTCCACCAGCTCTGGGCACTCACCGCGGTCACGACCGACCGGGTGGAGATCAAGAATCACGCGACGGGACGCTGCCTCGACGACAGTTTCGAGTACGGGCTGCGTCCCTACGGCTGCAACGGGCAGCCCTTCCAGCGCTGGACCATCTGGTACTGGCCGGACGACCCGAGCAAGGGCTGGGTGCTGCAGAACGAGGCGACGGGGCGGGCGGTCGACGACAGCTTCGAGTACGGGCTGCGGGCGTACGGCATCAACTACCTGGCCTGGCAGCAGTGGTAACTGACTCGGGACGTCCGAGCTAGGAAATGCCGGGGCCGAGGCGGCCACCCCTTCCGGGGTGTGCTCCCCGGCCCCGGTCCCGTCCTACCCGGCGAAAGGCGCGGCGCGCGGGCGTACCTGAGGCGGGCTCGTCGGGCCGGCGTGATGTGATGGGCGGCGTGCAGGCGTACCGGCTGGTTCGTCGGCCGGCCGAGGCCGTGCCGGCGCGGCTCGGCGACCCCGAGCAGGAAGCCGTCGTCGGGCACACCGACGGGCCGCTGCTGGTCCTCGGTGGACCGGGCACCGGCAAGACGAGCACCCTGGTCGAGGCGGTCGCCGCCCGGGTCGCCGAGGGGGTCGACCCGGAACGCATCCTGGTGCTGACCTTCGGCCGACGGGCGTCGGCGGCGCTCCGGCACCGGATCGAGGCCCGGATCGCCGGCGCCGACGGAATGGTGCTGCACGAGCCGCTGGTCCGGACCTTCCCGGCGTACGCCTTCGGGCTGCTCCGTCGGGCGGCGGCGGAACGCGGCGAGCCTTCGCCCCGCCTCCTCACCGGCCCGGAGCAGGATCTGATCATCCGCGAACTGCTCGGCGTGATCGGCGTCGAGGACGGTTCGGAGGGTTCCGAGGGCGGGGACGAGATCGAGGACCCGGTCGGCTGGCCGGCGGAACTGCGCCCGGCGCTGCGTACCCGGGCCTTCGCCGAACAGCTCCGCGACCTGCTGATGCGGGCCGCCGAGCGGGGTGTCGGCCCGGTCGAGTTGGCCCAGCTCGGTGAGCGGCTCGGCCGGGCGGACTGGCCGGCCGCCGCCCGCTTCCTCCGGCAGTACGTCGCCGTGCTGGCCCTGCGCGACGTCACCACCCGGGGCTCGGTCGCCTACGACCCGGCCGAACTGGTCCGGGCCGCCGCCGGCCTGCTCACCGACGATCCGGAGCTGCTCGACGCCGAACGGGACCGGCTCGCCTACATCTACCTGGACGAACTCGCCGACACCGACCCGGCCCAGTTGGACCTGCTCGACCTGGTGGCCGGGGGCGGTAAGTCACTGGTCGCGTTCGGTGACCCGGACTCGTCGACGTACGCCTTCCGGGGCGCCGATCCGGCCGCCGTCGGCGCCTTCCCGCACCGGTTCCGGACCGCCTCCGGCGCGGTGGCGCGGACCCTGTTGCTGCCCACGTCGTACCGGGCCGGGCCGGGGCTGCTGGACGCGACCCGGCGGCTGGCCCGGCGGCTGCGTGGCCCGGCGGCGCACCGCGACCTGCGGCCGCTGCCGGACGTCGAGCCCGGCACGGTCGAGGTCCGGACGTTCCGCTCCGCCACCAGCGAGGCGGCGTACCTGGCGCACGCGCTGCGTTCCGCGCACCTGCTCGACGGGGTGCCCTGGTCGCGGATGGCGGTGCTGCTCCGCTCCACCACGTTGCAGCTTCCGCCGTTGCAGCGCGCGCTGCACACCGTCGGGGTGCCGACCGTGGTGCACGCCGAGGACCTGCCGCTGCACCTGCAACCGGCGGTGGCGCCGGTCCTGCTGCTGCTGCGCTGCGCGCTGGAGCCGGACCGGCTGGACGAGGAGGCGGCGGTGACGCTGCTGCACTCGCCGCTGGGCGGCGCCGATCCGCTGGCCGAGCGGCGGCTGCGGCAGGGGCTGCGGGCCCTGGCCCTGGCCGCCGGGGACCGGCGACCCTCCGGCGACCTGCTCGTCGAGGCGCTGCGGGACCCGGCCGAGCTGGCGGCGATCGATCGGCGCTGGGCCGAGCCCGCCCAGGCGGTTGCCGCCCTCCTGGCCGCCGCCCGGGAAGCCGGTACGGTCCCCGGGGCGACCGCCGAGGACGTGCTCTGGGCGCTCTGGCGGGCCAGCGGGCTGGCCGAGCGCTGGTCCGGCGCACTGGCCCGGGCCCGTACGGCGGCAGGTGCGGCGGACACCGGACTGCGCTGGCGGGCCGCGGCTGCCGACCGGGACCTGGACGCGATCGTCGTACTCTTCGACGCGGCGGCCCGGTTCGTCGACCGGTTGCCCGGGGCGCGTACCGAGGTGTTCCTCGATCACGTGCTGGGGCAGCAGTTGCCGGCGGACACCCTCGCGCCGAGCGCCGACCGGGGCGAGGCGGTACGCCTGCTCACCGCCCACGCGGCGAAGGGGCTGGAGTGGGATCTGGTCGCCGTGGCCGGCGTACAGGAGGGGATCTGGCCCGACCTGCGGCTGCGGGGCAGCCTGCTCGGCTCGGAACGGTTGGTCGACGTACTGGCCGGCCGGGGCGAGGGGGCCGGGGCGGCGGCCACCCTGGTCGGCCAGACCTCGGCGGTGCTGGACGAGGAACGCCGGCTGTTCTACGTCGCCGCGACCCGCGCCCGGCGGAAGCTGCTGGTCAGCGCGGTCGCCTCGGCGGCGGTCGGGGTGGCCGACCACGAGGAGCAGCCGAGCCGCTTCCTCTACGAACTCGGCGGCGGCGAGGTGGAGGCCGAGGAGTCCGAGGTGTTAGGAAGGGGCCCTTCTTCTACAGAAAACGATAAGAAGGGGCCCTTCCTTGCACCCGAGCTTGCAGATGAGCCGGTGGCGTTGCCGATCGGGCGGCCGCCTCGGGCGTTGACGCTGTCGGCGTTGGTGGCGGAGTTGCGGACCGCGGTGACGGATCCGGAGGCGTCGGCGGTGCGGCGGCGGGGGGCGGCGGTGGAGTTGGCCCGGTTGGCTGCCGCCGGTGTGCCGGGGGCGCATCCGGACGACTGGTGGGGGTTGCGGGCGTTGTCGGACGACCGGCCGCTGGTGGACGAGGGGGAGCCGGTCCGGGTCACGCCGTCGGGGATGGAGAGCGCGCTGCGGTGCAGCCTGCGCTGGCTGCTGGAGCGGCACGGCGGGAAGGGGCCGGCGAGTGCGGCCCAGGGGGTGGGCAACCTGGTGCACGCCGCCGCGATGCTCGCCGAGGACGCCAGCGTCGACCGGGGCAAACTTCTGGACTACGTCGCCGGCCGGTTCGACGTGATCGAACTCGCGGCCCGCTGGATGGCCGGGCCGGAGCAGGCCCGGGCCGAGGTGATGGTCGACAAACTGCTGCGCTGGCTGGCCGGCAACCCGCGCCGGCTGCTCGCCATCGAGCACGAGTTCGCGGTACGCCTCGACGACCCGAAGCGGCCGATCGAGTTGACCGGTCGGGTGGACCGGTTGGAGGTGGACGCCGAGGGTCGGCTCGTGGTGATCGACCTGAAGACCGGCAAGTCGACGGCGGTGACGGCGTCGGAGCTGGCGGAGCATCCGCAGCTCGGTGCGTACCAGGCGGCGGTGGAGGCGGGCGCGTTCGAAGACCTCGGAGCCGGGTCCGAGTCCGGCGGTGCGGCGCTGGTGCAGCTCGGTACGCCGACCCAGGACGCGAAGGAGCAGGCACAGCCGCCGGCCAGCGAGGGCGAGGAGGCGGGCTGGGCGCGGGCGATGGTGCGACGTACCGCCGACACGATGGCGGCGGCGACGTTCTCGGCGGTGGCGAACTCGAAGTGCCGGGTCTGCCCGGTACGGAGCAGTTGCCCGATCTCGGGGCAGGGACGTCAGGTTGTCGAGCCGCCGACCCGACGGCAGCCGCCGGGCGGCCAGCCGAGGCCGCCGGGGCAGCGGGGCGGGGGGAACTCCTGATGACCCAGCCGTCCCTGTTCACCTCGGCGCCGCCGCAGCGGGTCGCCGACGCCGGCCCCCGGTACACCCCGGTCGAGCTGGCCAAGCTGCTCCGGCTGCCGGCACCCACCCTGGAGCAGGCCGCGATCATCTCCGCGCCGGTCGAACCGCTGCTGGTGGTCGCCGGGGCCGGCTCCGGCAAGACCGAGACGATGGCCGCCCGGGTGGTCTGGCTGGTCGCCAACGGGTACGTCGAACCGGGGCAGATCCTCGGCCTGACCTTCACCCGGAAGGCGGCCGGTGAACTGGGGATGCGGATCCGTACCCGGCTGGGTCAGTTGGTGCGCCGGCTGGGGCGGAACAGCCGGAACGCCGACGACGACCCGTTCGGTGGTGAGCCGACCGTGGCGACGTACCACTCGTACGCCGCCCGGATCGTCACCGAGCACGGCCTGCGGGGTGGCTACGAGCCGTCGACCCGACTGCTCACCGAGGCGTCCCGGTGGCAGATCGTCGATCTGCTGGTCCGCAACCACGACGGTGACATGTCCGAAGTGGAACGGATGCCGAGCACGGTCACCGACGCGGTCCTGGCGTTGGCCGGTGACCTGGCCGAGCATCTGGTCACCCCGGACGACCTGGCCACCTGGACGGGACGGTTCTTCGCCGAGGTTCAGGCCCGGCCGGGCCGGGTCTACGCCGACGTACGAAAGGCGCTGCACATCCAGCAGCTCCGGCTGCGGCTGCTGCCACTGGTCCGGGCGTACGCCCAGCGCAAGGACGACTTCGAGGCGATGGACTTCGGCGACCAGCTCGCCCGGGCGGCGCTGGTGGCCCGGAACCATCCGGAGGTCGGCACGATCGAGCGCGGCCGGTACCGGGTGGTGCTGCTCGACGAGTACCAGGACACCAGTCACGCGCAGGTGGTGCTGCTGCACGCGCTCTACGGCGGCGGGCATCCGGTCACCGCCGTCGGTGACCCGTGCCAGTCCATCTACGGCTGGCGGGGGGCCAGCGCCGGCACCCTGGACCGGTTCCCGACCGAGTTCGCCCAGCCCGACGGCCGGCCGGCCGAGGTGCGGACCCTGACCACGAGCTGGCGCAACCGACCGCAGATCCTGGACGTCGCCAACGGGCTGGCCGCGCCGCTGCGCGCCGCCGGAGCCCAGGTCGCCGAGCTGGCCGCCGCGTTCCGGGTGGACGAGGAGATTCCGGGCCGCACCGGCCGGGGCTTCGCCGGCGGTACGGTGCACTGCGCACTGCTGGAGACGTACGCCGACGAGGCCGACTGGATCGCCGACAGCGTGCTCGCCGCCTGGCGGGGTGCGGCCCGGATGCCGGACGCGCTGCCCGAGCACATTCCGGTGGCCAACCGGCCGACGACGGCGGTACTGGTCCGGCTCCGCAGCCAGATCCCGGCGATCGAGGCGGCGCTGCGGGACCGGGGCCTGCCGGTCGAGGTGGTCGGCCTCGGCGGACTCCTCGACACTCCGGAGGTCCGGGACGTCGTCTGCACGCTGCGGGTGCTCTCCGATCCGACCGACGGCGCCGCGCTGCTCCGGTTGCTCACCGGGGCGCGCTGGCGGATCGGGCCGCGTGATCTGGTCGCACTGCATCGCCGGTCCACCGCGATCGCACGCGCCCGGCGAGAACTGCCCCGGCAGGACGGCGACGACGAGCCGGAGATCGTTACCGACCGGTTGGACGAGGCGACCCTGGTCGAGGCGCTGGCCGACCTCGGGCCGGCGCAGGCGTACTCGGTCCAGGGGTACGCCCGGCTGCGGGCGTACGGCCGGGAGTTGGGCCTGCTGCGGCACCGGCTGGACCAGCCGCTGCCTGATCTGCTGGCGGACGTCGAGCGGACCATCGGGCTCGACGTCGAGGTGGCGGTCCGGGCCGGCAGCGATGGTCGGGGTGGCGACGCCGGGCTGGCCCGGGGGCACCTGGACGCGCTCGGCGACGTGGCCGCCCGGTTCGCCGGTGACTCGGCCGGGGCCCCGCTGCACGCCTTCCTGGCCTTTCTCGCCGCCGCCGAGGACGAGGAGCGTGGGCTGTCCCCGGGCGAGGTGGAGGTGGTGGAGGGCGCGGTGCAGATCCTCACCGCGCACGCCGCGAAGGGCCTGGAGTGGGACGTGGTGTCGGTGGCCGGGCTGAGCCGGGGCGTCTGGCCCGGTACGGCCCGGGGCTCCGACCACTACCTGCTGGGCCTCGGGGTACTGCCGTTTCCGCTGCGCGGCGACGTCGGCGGCCTGCCGGTGCTGGCGCTGGACGACGCCGAGGACCAGAAGGCGGTGGCCCGCGCGCTGGGCACCTTCACCGAGCAGTGGCGGACCCACGACGAGCGGGAGGAGCGCCGGCTGGCCTACGTGGCGGTCACCCGGCCCCGCCGGCTGCTGCTCTGCTCCGGCTTCTGGTGGGGCGAGGGCACGAAGCGCCCACGCGGCCCGTCGGGCTTCCTCGCCGAGGTGTACGAGTGGTGCGTGGCCACGCCCGAGGCCGGCGAGAGCGGGTTCGTGGTCGACGCCTGGGCGCCGGAGCCGGCTGCCGACGCGACGAATCCGACCACCGAGGTCGTGCTCCGGGCCGAGTGGCCGGCCGATCCGTTGGGCCCCCGGCGGCCCGTACTGGCCGAGGCCGCCTCCCTGGTCCGCCGCCTGATGTCCGAGGGACCGGACGCAATTCCAGCCGCTGTGCCCGAGGCCGACGAGCCCGAGGCCGCTCTGCCCGAGGCCGCTCTGCCCGAGGCCGACGAGCCCGAGGCCGCTGTGCCCGAGGAGGCGCCGGCTGAGGAGAAGGCGGGCGAGGCGCCGGATCCGGGGACTTCGCCGGGTGCCGGTTCGGAGGCATCGCCGGGTTCCGGTCCGGTGGTGCTGCCGGGTTCCGGTCCGGAGGCGTTGCCGGGTGCCGGCCGGGAGGCGTTGCCGGGTGCCGGCCGGGAGGCGTTGCCAGGGGACGGGGCGGAGGCGTTGCCGGCGGTGGACTCGGAGGCGGAGGCTGTCGTGGCCGGGTGGCGGCGCGAGGCCGATCTGCTGCTCGCCGAGCGGGACTGGCTGGCCCACCGCTCGGGGCCGGTCGAGGTCGTCCTGCCGGGGCACCTGTCGGTCTCCCAACTGGTCGCCCTGCGTCGCGATCCACCGGCGCTCGCCCGTGCCCTGCGCCGGCCGATGCCGGCCCGTCCGGAGCCGTACGCCCGGCGGGGAACCGCCTTCCACGCCTGGCTGGAGCAGCGGTACGGCGTGGCCCGACTGCTCGACGTGGACGAGTTGCCCGGTGCGGCGGACTCGGACGCGGCCCCGGACGAGGCGCTGGCCGAACTCCAGGAGCGGTTCATGGCGAGCGAGTGGGCGGAGCGCAGCCCGGTCGAGGTCGAGGTGCCGTTCGCCACCCTGGTCGGCGGGCTGCTGGTCCGGGGCCGGATGGACGCGGTCTTCGAACTGCCGGGTGGCCGGTTCGACGTGGTCGACTGGAAGACCGGTCGCCAGCCGACCGGAGTCGAGGCGGACGCGGCGGCGGTGCAGTTGGCCGCGTACCGGCTCGCCTGGGCGGAGTTGGCCGGCGTTCCGGTCGACCGGGTACGCGCGGCGTTCCACTACGTACGGCAGAACATCACGGTGCGGCCGGCGGATTTGCTCGACACCGCTGGCCTGTCTGCCCTGGTGGCAGCGTTGCCGGAGCAGACGCCGCAAGGTTGATCCAGCGAAACCAGGGCGCACACCCCGGCGTTGTGCTACCGTGGCAGGCGTTGCAGTTTTGGTTCCCAGAGACTCTGTGTGCGCCTGCGGGATTGTGACCGTAGGCGCTCTTTGTTGTGTCCGGAGTTCTCCGGGCGGGGCGACCAGGGCGACAGCAGTCCACACATTCGTGTGTGGGCGACTTTTCGGTCCGCAACAGGTGCGGTCCGATCGTTCCGTCAGGAGACGAAACAGATGGCAATTGGCACTGTGAAGTGGTTCAACGCTGACAAGGGCTTCGGCTTCATCACCCCGGACGGCGGCGGCGCCGACGTCTTTGCCCACTTCTCAGCGATCCAGAGCTCGGGCTACCGCAGCCTGGACGAGAACCAGCGGGTGGAGTTCGAGGTCACCCAGGGTCAGAAGGGCCCGCAGGCGGAGAACATCCGTCCGATCTGAGGCGAAAGCCTGAGACAAATTCGACCATCATCCTCTTAACCGGGGGTGATGACGCGGCCAGCCCGCGCCCGACGGCACGGGCTGGCTCCCGCGTATTCCCGGTCCGTGGCCGCGGCCGCCGGGCGCCATTACCGCTGGTGGCCCAGCCGCTGCGGTCCCGGCCGCCGGTGAGCCTTCCTTGACACGTACCGCTCGAGGAAGGCTCACCGTAATGACCCGTGCCATCAGCTCGTTCGCCGACGCACCGCTGGCCCCCGGGCTGCACGCCGCGTTGACCGCGAACGGCATCAACGAGCCGTTCCCGATCCAGTCGGCGACCCTCCCCGACTCACTGGCTGGTCGGGACGTGCTCGGCCGGGGCCGTACCGGCTCCGGCAAGACTCTCGCCTTCGGGCTTCCACTGCTGTCCCGCACCGCCGGGCGTCGGGCCCGGCCGGGCCGACCGCTCGCGCTGGTCCTGGTGCCCACCCGTGAGCTGGCCCAGCAGGTGACCGCGGCGCTCACCCCGTACGCCCGCACGCTGGGCCTGCGCTGTGCCACCGTGGTCGGCGGGCTGTCGCTGGTCCGGCAGGCCGACGCCCTGCGGGCCGGTGCCGAGGTCGTCATCGCCACGCCCGGTCGGCTCGCCGATCTGGTGCAGCGCGGCGACTGCCGGCTGGACCAGGTCGCCATCACGGTGCTGGACGAGGCCGACCAGATGGCCGACATGGGGTTCCTGCCGCAGGTCACCGACCTGCTGCGTCAGGTCGCGCCGGACGGGCAGCGGATGCTCTTCTCGGCCACCCTGGATCGGGGCGTCGACCGGCTGGTCCGGCGATTCCTGACCGATCCGGTGTCGCACTCCGTCGACCCGACGACCGCCACGGTCACCGCGATGACCCATCACGTCCTCCAGGTGGACGCGGTGGACAAGGTGGCGGCGACGGCGCAGATCGCGGCCCGGGACGGTCGCGTGATCATGTTCGTCGGTACGAAGCACCGGGCCGACCGGCTGGCCCGACAGTTGCTGACCAGCGGCGTACGGGCGGCGGCCCTGCACGGCGGGAAGTCCCAGCCGCAGCGGACCCGCACCCTGGAGCAGTTCCGGGCCGGTCAGGTGACCGCCCTGGTGGCGACGGACGTCGCGGCCCGGGGCATCCACGTCGACGGGCTGGACCTGGTGGTGAACGTGGACCCGCCGGCCGAGGCAAAGGACTACCTGCACCGGGGCGGCCGTACGGCCCGTGCGGGTGAGGCGGGTCGGGTGGTCACCCTGGTCCTGCCCGAGCAGCGTTCCGAGGTCGCCCGGCTGATGAGCACCGCCGGGATCAGGCCCGAGACGGTCCGGATCCGTCCCGGCGACGAGGATTTGATCCGGGTCACCGGTGCCCGGATCCCGTCCGGCGCCCCGGTGTCGGTTGCCGCGCCGCCGGTCGACCCCCGGATGCCGCACCGGGCCACCGGCCGGCCGCCGCGCCCGCGCCGCCCCCGCCGGACCGCCTGAGTACGCCGTCACCACCGCGTCACCCGCGTCACCCGCGCCACCCTCACCGCGCTCCGATCGGGTAGGGCAATTATGCCCGCGAATACACCTGATCGCGTCCGATGGGCGACTGTGGAGTAACCCGTTACCGGTCATCCTGTCCTGGGGAACCAGCGGCCACGGGGATGGGTCGCGGTGGGGGAGGTTGCGATGACCGTCGGTATCGGTCGGGGCTCGATGCGGGAAATCCTGGTGGTGCTCGCACTCGCGGTCGGGGGGCTGCTCCTTGCCATGCTGGCCGCCTTCACCCCGTGGTACGGCGTTGCCGCCGGATCGCCCGAGGTCGAGGTGGTGGAGATGCACTCGCCACCGTGGGTGATCACCGACGGTGGCGAACTGACGGCGGCCGGCGAGGGCTGATCCCGGCCGCGCCTCGGGCGGTGCGGTCATCCGTTGGTGGTGTTCACTGGACGCATGCCGGTGAACGTCCCCCGTCCGAAGGACGGTTCCCAGGTCCCGCCCGGGGCCTCCTGGGGAGCGGGTGCGGTGACCCGGATCGGCCTGCCGCCAACGCCGCCGGACCCGCCGCCAGCACCACCGGGCGGTACGGGCGGTCGCGACCGCCGGCTGTGGTGGTTCGTCGGTGCCGCCGGTTCCGTACTGGTCATCGGCCTGGTGGTGGTGCTCGGACTGACCGTCTCCGACGGTGTCGACCCGCTCTGGAGCCGGCCGGACGCGGCGACGGACGTACGGCCGCCACTGGCCCGGAGGTGCCCGTTGCCGGGGTCGGCGGTGCCCGGTACGCCCACCCCGGCCAACCCGGAACCGGCCACTCCCGTCGTCCCGCCTGCTGGCCCGGGGCAGCCGTTACGTGGCGGGCGGACCGTCGACCCCGACGCCGGGATCTCCTACGCCACCTACGGTGCACCGTGGGAGCCCTGGCGGGCGGTGTGGAGCGCCGGCAGTCTGGAGGTGCCGTACAAGGTCGGGCAGCACTTCGTCACCGAGTCGGCGTACGACGGCTTCAGCGACTACCACGCGTCCATCCTTTCGGCGGCGGTGCCGGCGGCGGAGAACGATGCCCTGACCTTCGACATCGAGTGCGTGGGTCGCCAGGTGGCCGACGACGTGCGTACCGAGTACTACCCGCAGCCGAACCGGATGGAGTCGATCCGGAACGAGCGGGCCACCGTCGGCGGGCGGCCGGCCTGGGTGAGCGTCTTCCGGCTGCACTTCAGCCGGCCGGGGCTGCGCGCCACCGACGAGCTGGCCGCGGTCGCCTGCATCGACGTGGGCAGGTCGACGGCCGCGATCCTCTACATCTCGGTTCCGGGTACCCATCGGGAGCTCGACTGGGTGGTCGAGCACGCACTCGCCTCGGTACGTCCCGGCTGATCCGGGGGACGGCGACCCGCGGTGGTCGGGGAACGCGCTAGGGTCGGTTCGTGGCGGCGGGAAGATCGAGAATTCCAGCAACGAAACATTCGGTCGAGCGGTTCACCCTCGACAACGGTCTACGGGTGGTGTTGGCGCCGGACCGTAGCGCTCCGGTGGTCGGGGTGGCCGTCGTCTACGACGTCGGCATCCGGTCGGAGCCGGAGGGCAGGACGGGCTTCGCCCACCTGTTCGAGCACCTGATGTTCCAGGGCTCGGAGAATCTGGAGAAGCTGGCGCACTTCCGGCACGTCCAGGGGGCCGGCGGGACGTTCAACGGGTCGACCCACCTCGATTACACCGACTACTGGGAGACGTTGCCGAGCAACGCGCTGGAGCGTGCCCTCTTCCTCGAGGCGGACCGGATGCGCGGTCCCCGGCTGACCGAGGAGAACCTCCGCAACCAGGTGGACGTGGTCAAGGAGGAGATCCGGGTCAACGTGCTCAACCGGCCGTACGGCGGCTTTCCCTGGTTGCGCCTGCCGCCGGTCATGTTCGACACGTTCGCGAACGCGCACGACGGCTACGGCTCCTTCGACGACCTGGAGAGCGCCAGCATCGCCGACGCGACCGACTTCTTCGACCGCTACTACGCCTGCGGGAACGCGGTACTCGCGGTCGGTGGCGACCTGGACGTGGCGGAGGCGACGGCGCTGGTCGAGCGGCACTTCGGTGACGTGCCGGCCCGGCCCGCGCCGGTCCGGCCAGACTTCGCCGAGCCGGACCTGACCGGGGAACGGCGGGAGTCGTACACCGACAAGCTGGCGCCGTTGCCCGCGGTGGCCGCGGCGTGGCGGGTGCCGGATCCGATCGGTGACTTCGAGAACTACCTGCCGTACGTGGTGCTGGCCGAGGTGCTCACCGACGGCGACGCGTCCCGGTTGGTCGAGCGGCTGGTGTTGCGCGACCGCACGGTGACCAGCATCGGCGGCTACCTCGGGTTGATGGGCGACCCGTTCGACGTCCGGGACCCCACCGCGATGGTGTTGCAGGCCCACCTGCCGCCGGGTGGCGGAGTGGACAAGGTGCTGCGCACCATCGACGAGGAGCTCGACCGGTTGGCCGCCGACGGACTGGCCGCCGACGAGCTGGCCCGGACCCAGGCCCGGATGGCCACCCACCTGCTCCGGGAGACCGACGCGGTGCTCGGCCGGACCCTGCAGATGGCGGTACTGGAGCAGCAACGGGGTGATCCGGGCCTGCTCGGCGAGTTGCCCAGGCTGGTCGGCGAGGTGACCGAGGAGCAGGTACGCGCCGCGGCCGCCACCCTGCGGCCGCAGCGGCGGGCCGCGGTCGAGGTCGTTCCCGGTGGAGGTGCCAGGTGACCGTCCGTACGCTGCCCCCGCTCGGGCCGACCCGCAAGCTCAAGCTGCCCCGTGAGGTCGAGCGCACCCTGCCCAACGGGCTGACCGTGATCGCCCTGCGCCGGCCGGCCGTTCCGCTGGTCGAGGTGCGGCTCTGGCTGCCGTTCGGCAAGGCGCATCTGGCCCGTGGGCTGATGATGTCGCAGACGCTGCTCTCCGGCACCGACACGATGTCCTCGGTGGAACTCGCTGCGGAGTTGCAGAAGGTCGGCGGCGGGCTCTCCTCCGGGCTCGACTCCGACCGGCTGATGATCTCGGGCAACGGCCTGGTGACCGGGCTGAACCGGCTGCTGGACCTGCTCGCCGGGGTACTGACCGGCGCCACGTACCCCGCCGACGAGGTGGCGACCGAGCGGTCCCGGCTCATCGACGGGATCCGGATGGCGCAGAGCCTGCCGGCGCACCTGGTCCGGAAGGCCCTGCTCAAGCGGATGTACGGCAAGCACCCGTACGCCGTGCAGACCCCGGAGCCGGAGCAGGTCGAGGCGGTCCGGCCGGCCCAGTTGCGTACCCTGCACGCGGCCCGGGTACGTCCGGCCGGCGGGATCCTGCTGCTGGTCGGCGACGTGCAGCCGGCCAAGGCGCTGGACGCGGCGGAGCGGGCGCTGTCCGGCTGGACCGGGGACGGTGCGCCGGGCGAGTTGCCCGCGGCGCCGCCGCTGGAGCCGGGACCGCTGCTGCTGGTCGACCGACCCGGCTCGGTGCAGTCCTCGTTGCGGCTGGCCCTGCCGGCGGTGCCGCGTACCCATCCGGACCATGCCGCGCTGCAACTCGCGAATCTGGTCTTCGGCGGCTACTTCTCGTCCCGTTGGGTGGAGAACATCCGCGAGGACAAGGGGTACACCTACGGGCCGCACTCGACGATCGAGCACTCGGTCGCGGGTTCCGCCCTGGTCGTCGCGGCCGAGGTGGCGACCGAGGTGACCGGTCCGGCCCTGCTGGAGACGAACTACGAGCTGGGGCGGTTGGCGTCGTTGCCGCCGAAGGAGGACGAGCTGGAGCAGGCCCGGCAGTACGCGCTGGGCACCCTTCAGCTCGGCATCTCGACCCAGGCCGGGCTGGCGGCGGTGGCCAGCGCGTACGCCGGCTCCGGGCTGCGCCTGGAGTTCCTCGCCGAGCACGCGGCCCGGTTGGCGAAGGTGACCCGGGACGACGTGGCGGCCGCCGCGGCGACGTACCTGGCTCCGGCTCGGGCGGTCACCGTGGTGCTGGGTGACGCCGCCACGGTCGAGGGTCCGCTCGGGGTGCTGGGACCGGTGCGTACGGAGACTCCGGAGTCGTGACCTCCGGCCATCCGCCGCTCGCCCGGTCGACGCTGGACCGGGCCGCGCACCGGCGTACCGACCAGCGGTGGCTGACGGACGCCTGGCGCCGGGCCCGGGTGCTGGTGGTCGACGTGGCGGGGGGCGGGCGGACCCTGGTCGGCCCCTCGACGGAGAAGCCGGAGCTGTTCCTGCTCGGTCCGGAGACGGTCGAGGACAGCGAGCCGGCCGGCCGGTTGTTCCTCGGTGTCGAGCCGGACGGCGTTCCGGTGTTCGCGGTCGCCGTACCGCTGCCGGAGGTTGCCGGCGCCCGGGCGGTCACCCTGCGCGAGGTCGGACACCTGCTCAGCGATCGGGACGCCGGCCTGTTCACCACCGCCGTCGCCCTGTCCAACTGGCACGCCCGGCACCTGTATTCGTCGATCACCGGGCTGGCCACGGTGGTGGGTGACGCCGGCTGGTCCCGGATGGACGAGGCGGGCCACCAGCTCTGGCCGCGTACCGATCCCGCGATGATCGTGCTGGTGCACGACGGGGTGCCGGGGCCGGACGGCCGGTGTCTGCTCGGCAACAACGCGGCCTGGCGGCCCGACGAGGGTCTGCGTCGCTACTCCTGCCTCGCCGGTTACGTGGAACCGGGCGAGTCGGCGGAGGACGCGGTGGTCCGGGAGGTCGGCGAGGAGGTCGGCCTGCTGCCCCACCACGTCGGGTACGTCGCCAGCCAGGCGTGGCCGTTCCCGGGATCGCTCATGCTGGGCTTCTTCGCCCTCGCCGATCCGGACCAGTCGATGCGGCTGGATCCGGGGGAGATCGCCTATGCCGGCTGGTTCACCCGGCGAGACATCGCGGCGGTGCTGGCCGGGGAGCGGGTCGATCTTGGCGATGACCTGGCGTTGGCGCTGCCGCCACCGTCGTCGATCGCGCTGTTCCTGATCCGCCGGTGGCTGGACGCCGGTTCGTAGCGGGTCGGTGGCCCGCTCGGCCTCGTCATGTCCCGAACCCGTGGCCTGGACCCGTGGCCTGGACCCGTGGCCCGAACCCGTGGCCCGAACCCGTGGCCTGGACCCGTGGCCCGGACCCGTGGTTCGCGCCCGTGGTCCGGCCCGGAGGTCCCGGCGTACCGAAACGATCTTGGCCCGCGACCGTCGTTGCCGCGACGATCACGGGCCAAGATCACGGGCCGTCGTTGTCGGGTGTGGCATGGAACGCGGCGGGGGACGCCGCCCGACGACGACGGTCGTCTAGGGGAGCCTCGACTGCGGGCCGAGGTTCTTCGGTTGCGGGTTGGGGCCGCCGGCTGGCGGGGCGAGGGTGCCGGGCGCCGGAACGGGGCTGCCGGCCGGGAAGCCGACCAGGTCGCCCGGGGTGGGGTTGCGGTGGTTCGCCGCTGGTCTGCGGGCGCCGGGATGGCTGTTCCGGTCGCCCGTCCGGCGACCGTCCAGCTCGGTCGGCTGGCCGCCGTTGTGCCCACCCCGGAGCCGGGGCTCGGGCCGGCCCACCGGCAGTACCTTGACCCGCTGTCGTCCGGATCGGACGGCGCCCACGCTCGACAGCGCGCGGGCGAGTAGCAGCGCCGCGTCCCGGTCGTCCGCGCGGACGGTCTGGCGGCGCTGTTCCGGCGCGGTCTGCTCGTCGCGGAGGCATTCCCCCTGTGCCCAGGCGGCAGCCAGCTCGTCATCAGCGGCGGCACGGATGTCCGTGCGAACGATTAGAAACCGCATGGGTGTCTCCGAGGCCGGTGACGGATAATTATCCTCTGATTACCGAACGAAGTCATCACGTGGAACTTCCACGTCCCCCTTGGGCTATGTTCACCCATTACGGCGCCCCGGGCAAGTGAAACGCGCCGATTGGAGTAGTCGCTCGTCCGATCAGGTGACAACCGGTTGCGCGCCCCGGGCGGGGCTGTGGTATTGGAGACGGCAGAGCCGCCGGCCTCCCGTACGGGAAGCCGGCGGCTCCGGGGTCGTTCCGGTGTGCCCGGTGGCGGCTACTGCTCGGTCAGCCGGCCGGTACGGCGACTGCGCTGGATCGGCGGCACCGTCGAGCCGCGACCGGCCGAGTTCCTGATCGGACCGGACCGCTGTCCCACCTCGTCGGCCAGCCAGGAGAGTGTCTCCTCGGGACTGAGCGCCGAGTCCTGGAGCCACTCGAAGACCACCGAGTAGGTGCTGATCTCGTCCTGGTCGGTGAGCATGAGGTTGGTGGAGAGCCCCTCGATCGCGAGGGTCTCCGGATCCTGCGGCTCGGCGAACCGGTAGAGCGAGAACGCGGTGTGCGGCAGGTACCAGTCGGCGATCGTCTGCTCGGAGGGCAGCACCTGGAGCGTGACGTTCGGCAGCAGGGCGAGCTTGCGGAGCTGGATCAGCTGGGCGCGTACCACCTCCCGGGGGCCGGCCCGGACGCCGAGTGCCGCCTCCTCGATCACCGCCGAGTAGTGCGGCGGTTCGACGTCCCGGGTGAGCAGCGACTGCCGGGCCATCCGGGCGGCAACCTCGGTGTCGGTGTCCTCGGTGTCGTCCCGGTCCGGGTCGTTCACCAACTGTCGGGAGGAGAGGATCCGCAGCTTGACGTACGCCTTGCTCTGCAACAGGCCGGGCACGATCACGGGGCTGTACTCCCGGATTTCCGCGCAACCGGCCTCCAGCTCCGCGTAGCCGCGCTGGCGCGGGGTCATCACCGGGTACGAGCGCAGCCAACTCCGGATGTCACCGGCCTCGCCGGTGATCGCGGTCAGTTCGTCCCGGAGCGGCCCGGTGACCTTGTAGAGGTCCAGCAGATCGAGTACGTCCCGCAGGTCGGGCCGGCTGCGGCCGTTCTCCAACCGGGACAGTTTGGAGGCCGAGGCCCAGCCCACCGCCTCGATCACCTGGTCACCCGTGAGCTTGGCGGACTCCCGTAGCCGGCGCAGTTCTAAGCCGAGCCTGCGGCGTCGCAGAATCGGGCTGGGTTGAGCAGCAGGCACTGGATCCTCGCTCTCGATCGCGTCGAGCCCGTCGCCGGGCCGGGGTCGACCGTCCGGTCGGGCTCCCCGGCGGTCCAGTATGCCGCCGGTCGAGTACGCCCTGCCGTCGAATGGTAACGGCGTGTCTAAATCGAAGAAGGTTTCCGAGGGTTTTCCGCAGTCCTCGTCGGATAGCCGATCCACCTCCGACGGTGACCGCCCCGCGCGTCACCATCGAATGCGATGAATTTTCGCCCTCCGACGGTCATGCCCCGCACCACCGGCCCCCACCCCCACCCCGACCACCGCGCACGGCGACGAGCCGGGTACGGCGACCACCGTGCACGACGGCGACGGGCCGGTACGGCGACCAGCCGATGCGGCGCCGGCCGGCACGGTGGCCGCCCAGCACGGCGACCACCCGCCGCGGGCGACCCGTGCCCGCGGCCCACCTCTGTCGGCGGCGACCACGGGAGGGTGCGGACGCTCGCGAGCCCTCGCCCGACTCGCCGCCGCACCGGAAGGGACCCCTCCGATGCGAACCGTCCTGCGCCGCCCCGACTTCCGGCGTCTCTTCGCCGGCCTCGTCTTCAGCATGACCGCAGAGTCGATCATGCTGTTGGCGCTGGCCGTCTGGGTGAAGGATCTGACCGACTCGGACGCCATGGCCGGCGCCACCATCTTCGCCATGGTGGCGCCGATGGCCCTCGCCCCGATCGTCGGCTGGATGGTGGACCGCTTCCGCCGCCGCCCGTTCTTCATCGTCACCAACCTGGCCACGGCGGTCGTGCTCACCCCGTTGTTCCTGGTCCGGGACCGGAACGACGTCTGGATCATCTACGTGGTGGGCGGCCTGTACGGACTCTCCTACGTCGCCCTCGGCGCGACCCTCAACGGACTGATCAAGGAGATCGTGCCGGAGGACCTGATGGCCCAGGCGAACGGCGTACTACAGACCGTGAAGCAGGGACTGCGCCTGGTCGGCCCGCTGGCCGGCGCGGCCCTTTACACCGGTGCCGGCGGCTGGACGCTGCCGACCGTCGGCGTGTTCGGGTTCGTCGCCGCCGCCTGCGCGGTCTCCGTACTGCGGATCGCCGAGCGGTCACCCGAACCGGCCCACCTGCGGTGGATCACCGAGGTCGGGGCGGGGCTGCGGCACATGGTCGGCGAGCCCGCACTGCGCCGGGCGGTCGTCGGCGCCGCCCTGGCCGTACTGGTGATGGGGTTCAGTGAATCGTTGATCTTCGCGTACGTCGACCAGGGGCTGGGCCGGGAACCCGGCTTCGTCGGCGTGCTGGTCACCATGCAGGGCATCGGCGGGGTGCTCGGCGGCCTGCTCTCCCCCGTCGTCGTACGCCGGTTCGGCGAGGTGGCCGCGCTCGCGGTCGGGGTGGCGGTCTTCGCGCCCGGGGCGCTGCTGCTGGCGTACCCGACGATCTGGCTCGCCCTGGTGGCGCTGGTCCCGCTCGGCTTCGGCCTGCCGATCGCGTTCGTCGGACTTCACACGCTGATCCAACGCCGTACCCCGGCCCCGGTGCTCGGTCGGGTCGCCGCGGCCTCCGAGGCGCTGATCAGCGGCCCGCAGGCGATCTCCATCGGCACCGGAGCCCTGCTGGTCGGCGTACTCGACTACCGGCTGCTCTTCGTGGTGATCGCGGTGGTGATGACGATGGCGGCCGGGTACCTCTGGGCGGGGCGTGGCCTGTCCGCACCGGGTCGCGTCGGCCCGGTGGACCCGGACCGTACCCCGGCCGGACCGGCGGCCGACGTCCTCGCGCCGGGCGTCGGGGCAGCCGACGTGATCCTGCCGGACGTCCCGCCGTCCGCCGTCGACCCGGGTGACCGGGCGACCACCGTCGACCGGACCGACCTGCCGTCCGTCGTCGACCCGGACGACCACCCGTCCGTCGTCGAGCCGGCCGGTCTGCCGACGCCGGCCGGAGCGGGGACGGAGGCGTCCCCAGCGTCCGGTTCCGGCTCCCGGTGGTGAGTCTCACCTGGTGATTCCCCACCCGCTTCGAAAGGACCGGACGCCGGCGATCCGGCCGGCGTCCGGGTGCCCCGATCAGCTCTCGGCGAGGGCCGCCAGGCGCTTCTTGACGTCGACGATGGAGGGGTTGGTCAGCGCCGTGCCGTCCTCGAACCGCACGGTCGGTACGGTCTGGTTCCCGCCGTTCACGCTCTGCACGTACTCCGCGGCGGCCAGGTCCTGCTCGATGTCTACCACCACGTACCCGATGCCCTCCCGATCGAACTGGGACTTGAGCCGGTGGCAGTAGCCGCACCAGGACGTGGAATACATCGTCAACATCGTCGAGACCTCCGCGGTGTTCAATCGTTCTCGGCCAGGCCCGACCGGTCCTTGCCCGGTCGGACATCGGATCGGACGGGTTGTCGATCACACAGGCTAAAGGTGCAACGTCGGCGGGGGCTGCCATGATTCCTACCTGTGGCGGCTGACTCAAGCGTGGAACGGATCCTGGCCGGGCTCGATCCCGAACAGCGCACCGCGGTGACGGCGCCGGCCGGGCCGGTCTGCATCCTGGCCGGCGCCGGCACCGGCAAGACCCGGGCGATCACCCACCGGATCGCCTACCGGGTGTTGAGCGGTGAGGTCGCCGCCCGGCACGTGCTGGCGGTCACCTTCACCGCCCGGGCCGCCGCCGAGATGCGGGCCCGGCTCGGCGCCCTCGGCGTGCCGGGAGTGCAGGCCCGGACGTTCCACGGTGCCGCGCTGCGGCAGGTCCGATACTTCTCGTCCCGACTGCTCTCCGGCCGGGAGATGCCCGAGCTGCTGGACAGCAAGGTCCGCCTGGTCACCCTCGCGGCGGCCAAGGTGGGGCTGCGGACCGACCGGGCGGCGGCCCGGGACCTGGCCGGCGAGATCGAGTGGGCCAAGTCCTCGCTGGTCGAGCCCGGGGAGTACGTGGTGGCGGCGGCCAAGGCGCTCCGGGAGACCCCGCACGACCCGGCCAGGGTGGCCGAGGTGTTCGCCGGCTACGAGCAGATCAAGCGCGCCAACGGGGTGATCGACTTCGAGGACATGCTGCGCGCGGCGGTGTGGGGGATCGAGGACCACCCGGACGTCGGCGACCAGATCCGGAACCAGTACCGGCACTTCGTCGTCGACGAGTACCAGGACGTCAACCCGCTCCAGCAGCGCCTGCTCGACGCCTGGCTCGGTGGCCGGGACGACCTGACCGTGGTCGGGGACGCGAGCCAGACGATCTACTCGTTCACCGGTGCGACCTCGGCGCACCTGATCGACTTTCCCCGGCAGCGCCGGGACACGGTGGTGGTCCGGCTGGTCCGCGACTACCGCTCGACGCCCCAGGTGGTCGGGCTGGCCAACGCGGTGATCCGGCAGGCCCGGGGCACGGAGGCGCGACTGCGGTTGGAACTGGTCGGGCAACGGCCGCCGGGTGCCGAGCCGGACCTGCGGATCTTCGCCGACGAGCCGGCCGAGGCCGCCGCCGTCGCGGCGCGCTGCCGGGATCTGATCGCCGCCGGTACGCCGGCCCGGGAGATCGCCATCCTGTTCCGGACCAACGCGCAGTCCGAGGCGTACGAGAAGGCGCTGGCCGAGGCGGAGGTGGCGTACCAGGTCCAGGGCGCCGAACGGTTCTTCGAGCGGACCGAGATCCGCCAGGCGCTGATCGCGTTGCGCGTCGCGACCCGCTCGACGCCGGGCGAGACGCCACTGGTCGAGGCGGTCGTCGACGCACTGTCCGCCGTCGGCTGGGCCCCGGACCAACCCCCGCCCGGCGGTGCTGCCCGGGAACGCTGGGAGGCCCTCGCCGCACTGGTCCAGCTCGCCGAGGAGTACGCCTCGACTCCGGTCGTACTGCCGATCGGCGAGGCGGCCACTGTCGAGCGCCCGGTGTCGCTGGCGGACTTCTGTGCCGAACTGAGCCGTCGGGCCGCCGCGCAGCACGTACCGACCGTCGACGGCGTGACGCTGGCCTCGCTGCATTCGGCAAAGGGGCTGGAGTGGGACTCGGTGTTCCTGGTCGGGCTCTCCGACGGCACCCTGCCGACCAGCTATGCGAAGACCGCCGAGCAGGTGGAGGAGGAGCGTCGGCTGCTCTACGTCGGCGTGACCCGGGCCCGGGAGTGGCTCTGGCTGTCGTACGCCTCGGCCCGCTCGCCCGGTGGTCGGGCCCGGCGCCCCTGCCGCTTCCTGCCGCAGTTCGACCGATCGGGCGGAACGCGGGCGGCGGAGGCCCCGGGTGCCGGTGGTCGCAAACCCGAGCGTCGACGTACCCAGATCATCTCGTGCCGGATCTGCGGGGCGACCCTGCTCGCCGGCGCGGACCGCAAGCTGGGACGGTGCGCGGACTGCCCGTCCGACCTGGACACCGAACTCCTCGACCGGCTACGCGACTGGCGGAGCCGGGTCGCCGCCGTGCAGAAGGTCCCCGCCTACGTGATCTTCACCGACGCCACGGTGGTCGCGCTGGCCGAACGCCGGCCGACACGGTCGCAGGAGTTGCTGGCGATCGCCGGGATCGGTCCCCGCAAACTCGGCCTGTACGGCGACGCGGTGCTCGCGTTGGTCGCCGGCGCCGGGGTCGACGACGTGCTGCTGACGGACGGGTGACGGGCCCCGCGCAGGGCCCCGGACCAGTGTCGGAAGAAAGTTCTGCAACTTAGCCGTAAATCGTTTGCCCTCGTGCCTGGGGGAGGAATAACCTCATGGCACACCTCGCGAGCGGCGGCTTTCAGGCTGTTCAAGAGGGGTATGAATCCGATGTTGGTGACGAGAGAGAGCTGGAGGTGACCACCGTGGAGAGGTATCTAACCACGCGACCGTGGGCGCTGACTGCTGTCCTCGCTCCGGTGTCAGAGGTCGGGTGCATCCTGGCCGAAGCCGCCCCCCAGCACTCGCAGTCGCACCAGGTCCTGACCCAGACCGAGCTGGTTCAGGTCCAGGCGTCCGCGCAGCGTCAAGGGACCAATGGATTCACGGGCAATGGCATCCCGGTCGGCGTTAAGCGGATGGATGTCAGCGGGGTTCCACCTCGAGGTAGACCGGTCTAACACAGACCAGCCGGCTCACCTCGAGGCCGCGGAACCCGTACACCGGGATCCGCGGCCTTAGTTATTTCCGCACTGCCGAAGCAAGTCGGAACAGCGATCTACGAGATCGAAACGAGAGAGAGGTGACCGGGTGATGAGTCTGGCGTTGGCCCCACTCGACGTGAGCGTCGACCTGGAGGCGAACCTGCCCTGCCGGAAGTTCGACCCCGACCTGTGGTTCTCGGACTCTCCTGCCGAACTGGAACTGGCCAAGTCGCTCTGCGGGGACTGCCCGCTGCGCGTCGAGTGCCTGGCCGGTGCGGTGGAGCGGGCCGAGCCGTGGGGTGTCTGGGGCGGCGAGATCTTCGAGCGTGGCGCGGTTGTTCCGCGCAAGCGGCCGCGGGGCCGTCCACGCAAGGAGGACGTCGCTCGGGACGCCGCGCTGCGGGTCGAGGCGCAGGCGCGACTGGCGGCCGATGGCCTTGCCGGTTCGCGTAGCGCGGTCCGGTTGGCGGCCTGACATGAACCCGATCCGTACATCCGCCGGTCTCGCATCGGCGCCGATCGCCGCGGTACCCGCGGTAACGAGATTGACCACCACCGCTATGCCCACCCTGAACGGAGTCACCAGGATGCAACTCATCCACGAAGCGTTGTCCCGGGCTCGAATGCGACTGCCTCAGGCCGGTCGTAGCACCACGCGCACTGAGGCAACCCGAGCCGCCCGAACCATCGCGCTGGAAGCCCGCCGCCGGGCGGCTCGCGATCTGGGCAGTCTGTAACCGTCGGCAGACATAGCCGTCGGTAGGTAACCGAATCTGACATTCACGAAAAAGGACCTGTCGCGCGGGATGGATCATCCACTCGCCGCGACAGGTCCTTCTTCGGGTGGGCGGTCAGGGCACCGGCGCGAAACCGGGCAGCCAGCGCTCCACGATGCCGCGATAGGGCGCCTTCGCCTCGAGTTGGCAGAGCACGCCGATCGAGCCGAGGGTCACCCGGTGGATCAGCAGGTACGACGGCGGCAGGTTGAGCTGCCGGCTCAGCTGGTACGCCGGGGACTTCGGATTGGCCAGCCGACCCGCCTCGACCCGCAGCCAGGCCCGGGTGAAGCGGAACTCCTCGACCGAGAGTGGTTGCAGGATCGGCATCAGGAAGTCGAGCACGGCCTGGGCGTCGATCCGGGAGTCGGCCTTGATGAAGCCCTCCTCGCGCAGTCCCGCGACCACCGCGTCGGCGTCGCCGGCCAGCGCCAGCCGGACCAGCCGGCCGATCGGCTCCGGGTGCCCGCCGGGCAGCCGGGCCACCGCACCGAAGTCGATCACTCCGAGCCGTCCGTCCGGCAGCAGCCGGAAGTTCCCCGGATGCGGGTCGGCGTGCAACAGCCCGGCCCGCATCGGCGCCGAGAAGTGCAGGGTGGCCATGAGCCGGCCGGCCTGGTTGCGCTCGGCCTCGGTACCGGAGTTGATGATCGCCGAGAGCGGGGTGCCCTCGACCCAGTCCGTGACCAGTACCCGGGGCGCCGCCGCGACCACCTCGGGGACGAAGATCTCCGGGTCGCCCGCGTACGCGGCGGCGAACGCCCGCTGCGACTCCGCCTCCAGCTCGTAGTCGAGTTCCTCGCTGATCCGCTCCCGCAGCTCGCTGAGCAGGGGCTTGATGTCCAGGCCGGGCTGGATGGCCCGGAACATCGTGCCGAGCCGGGAGAGCTGCTTCAGGTCCGACAGCAGCGCGGGACCGGCTCCCGGGTACTGCACCTTGACCGCCACCGGCCGACCCGTCGGCGCCGGAGCGGCGGCTCGGGCGGCCGTCGACTTCGCGGTCCGCCGCCGTCCGGTCAGCGCGGGGGGCGCCTCCGTCTTCCAGATCGCCCGGTGCACCTGCCCGATGCTCGCGGCGGCGGCCGGCTTGTCGTCGAACTCGAGGAAGTACGACCGCCAGTCCGGCCCGAGCTGCTCGGCGAGCACCTTGTGCACGCTGGCGGCGGGCAGCGGGGGCGCCGACTCCTGGAGCTTGGTCAGGGCCTGCCGGTACGGCGCGGCGATCTCCTCGGGCAGCGCGGCCTCGAAGACCGACAGCGCCTGCCCGAACTTCATCGCACCGCCCTTGAGCTGGCCCAGCACGCTGAACAGCTGCTCGGCGGTGCGCTGCTGGATCTCGTTCGAGATCACCTCGGAGGCCAGTCCGGTGACCCGCTTCCCCATGCCCAGTACGGTCCGGCCAGCGAAGCCGAGTGGCAGAGCGGCGAGCTTGGCGGTCCGGGACACGGCCCGGCGCGGGATGTCGGTCACCAGATCATTGTTACCGACGCGACGGTGTCCCGACCGCCGTCGCCGGGTGGCTCCGGCCACGTCCTCCGCTCGCCGGGGCAACTTCGGGCGCTATCCGGGGAAGAAAGGACGCTTCCGTCCCCTCGGCTGCCACCCCGGGCCGATGTCGACGGCCCACGCCCGGTACGCATTTCCGCCCTGATCCGGCGGGTCTGCCACACTTCGACCCGACTGCCGCTCTTGTTCCTGACATCCGGCCCCGTCAGGTCTCCGACCGGGTCGTGCGTCGGGCCGCCGGTCGACGGCGGGGCCCGCAGCCGCACCGTGGGTGCGGGGGCCAGGTTCTTCGGCGTACCCGGCCGGGACCGGTGATCTCCACCGTGCCGCCCACCGTCTCCGGTGCCGCGCCGTCGAGAAAGGCGAGCACCTCGGCCGTCGCGTACCCGACCGCCGCGATCAGGGTCGCGGTCAGGCAGGGTTCCGGCGCGTCGTCGACCGCCAACTGGGCGGCGAGTCCGGGCCAGCCCGGGTCCCGATCCTGGCGATGCAGGTCGAGACAGTTGAGGCAGGGCGAGCCGGTGGAGCGGACCAGTGGACCGACGACGGGTGTGCCGTCGCGCAGGCCCAGCAGCAGGTGCGCCTGCCGACGTTGGGCGTACCCGGCGGCGAGCAGTTCGGCGGGTCGGTCCGTACCCACCTGGATCACCAGGTCGGCCTGGCCGCGCCGGACCGGTCGGGTGTCGGTGCCGGGCACGGACCGGGCGATCGCGTCCGCGACGGCGACGGCGCGCGGCCGGCGTACGTCGCTGGCCAGCAGGCCGCCGCCGACGGTGTCCGCCGGTACGACGTGACCGCGCAGGTCGGGGTGCACCTGTCCGATCCCGGACTGGGCCAGGGTGACCGCCACCGGCGGGCCGAGCCGGCCCTGACCGGTCACCACCACCCGGGCCGCGGCCCGACGCCGGAGCAGTTGGGCGGGGGTTCCGGGCGTGTCCGGTCCGCGCAACGCGAGGGCCGCCGCCTCGGCGGAGAGCCGTTGCCGGGCCGGCTCGGGCAGGTCGGTGGGGAGCAGGGTGTGCGCGGCCACCACCAGGCCGGCCGCCCGCAGGGTGTCGATCAGCGTACGGGCGTCGTCCGGAGTCACATTGATCGTGACGGCGTGTTCGAGGACGGCCCGTTCGCTACGGGTGCCGTCGAGCAGGTCGAGCAGTCGGGCGGCGGCCGGATTGGCGACCTCTAGCAGGACCGCGCGGTGTGGATCGAGGCCGAGTTGCAGGGTGTGCCGGTCGCGCCAGAGTCGGGCGAGGCCGGGCAGCAGGGTGGGGCGGGGCAGCGGGATCCGGGTCATGGAGCGACACGGTGTCACCGAACGGCTGCGGCTCGCCGGCCGTTGTCCACAGCGTACGAGCGCTGTGCACTGGTCTATCCACAGGATTGGGCCAGTTATCCACAACTGATGGGTAACTTCTGTCGTCGCGCGGACATCACGGTTGGTGTCCGCAGCGCGACAGCGGAAAGCGGGAAGGGGTGGCGCCAGGCCACCCCTTCCCGCAGATTGCGTGTTCGTCGATGGTCAGACCTTGGCCTTGCCCAGGATCCGGTTGACGGTGGTGCCACAGACCGGGCACTTGCCCTTGGCCATGTTCATGCCCGTCTTGGAAACCTCGACGTTGCCCTCGAAGTCACGCTTCTCCTTGCACTTGACGCAGTACCCGTTGTAAGTCTGGGCCTTTTCGGCCACGGTGCCCCTCCTCGTCTATTCCGCCGGCTCTCGCGAGCCTGACGGGCGCCCGGCGGCGGGCCACGTAGGCGCCAGCGCTGGGGTTTCTCCACGGCCACCACTGTGACCGCCGGTCCGCGGACCCTACCCAGGTCTGGGCAGTTCCATGTCAGCGATGTGTCGACACTGTGAGGAAGCCGACGATCAGAGTGTGCATGCCGGAATAGGTCGGATAAGTCAGTTTCGCAGGGACACGCCGGATGAACCACATCGAATCGCTGATCAAGGGCCGGGTGGGCGCGGTCCAACATGATCGTTTACCGTTGCTCGGACGTACCGCCGGAGCGCGGTCGGAGCGGGGCTCGGCGGCCGGCGAGGGGTCGCTAAGCGATCACCGCAATGAATTTTTTCCGGACGGGTCGCCGCCAACCGGTATTTTTCCGGCGACTATCTGTGCGTTGACTCTTGCGGTGACCTGGTCACTAAGCATTAGTTTTCCATCGTGAACGAAACCCGGGGCGGCGCGGGCCGGTAATGGCTGGATTGCGCAAGCCGGTCGTCGAGGTACGGCGCAGTCAGCGCCGGCGCCGGACGGTGTCCGCCTACCGGGACGGCGAGCGCGTCGTGGTCCTCATTCCCGATCAGTTCTCCCGAGCCGAGGAGAGCGAGTGGGTGGACCGGATGCTCGCCCGGCTCGCGGCCCGGGAGGAGCGGCTCGGCCGGTCCGACGAGGAGTTGTTGATCCGGTCCCGTCGACTGATCGACCGATATCTGAGTGAGCACGGTCGGGTCGCGGTGCCGGCCAGCGTCCGGTGGGTGACGAACCAGAACGGTCGGTGGGGTTCGTGTACGCCCGCCGACCGGACCATTCGGATCTCGCACCGGATCCAGGAGATGCCGGACTGGGTGATCGACTACGTCCTGCTGCACGAACTGGCCCACCTGGTCGTGCCGAGCCACAACGCGCGGTTCTGGGCCCTGGTCGGGCGCTATCCGAAGGCGGAGCGGGCCCGGGGCTACCTGGAAGGGGTGGCTGCGGCGGCCGGGATCGAACTGACCGACTGAGGCGCCGGCCGGAATCGGGTCGACCGACCGACCGATCGGGTCAGGTCAGGTCGGGTCGGCCGGGTCGGCGATCGGGTCCCGGGGGTCGGCTAGGGTCGGCGGGTGGCCCGCCGTGTGATCGTGGTGATGCTCGGACCTGTCGTCTGGACGCCGCCGGGGACCGACCCGGCCCGGTGGCGTGCCGCGCTGGCCGAGGACGTGGTCGACCTGGTCGCCACCCTGAACGAGGTCGAACCCGCGATCGGCGCCACCCCCGCCGACCGCGCCCTGGCGGACGCCGTCGCCTGGCCCGGCATGCCCGTGTACGACCTGCCGACCAACCGCGTCGGCGCCGCACTCGCCGCCGCGACCGAGGACGGCTACGACCAGGCGGCCGTCCTCGTCGCCGACGCGCCCGACATCCCCGGCCTGGTCATCGGCAAGCTCCTGCGCCCGCTGACCAGCCGTACCGTCGCGATCGCCCCGGCGCTCGGACCGGGTCCCGGGCTGCTCGGGATGGCCGCCCGGCTACCGGCGCCGGACTGGCTGCCGGAGGTGGACCTGGACACCGCCGACGTCGGCCTGGTGCGTGCCGCCGCGCCCCGACCGGCGGAGGTGGCGGTGACCCCGGGCTGGCGCCGGCTCCGGGAGCCGGCCGACCTCGCCGCCCTCGACCCGGCCGTCGAGGGCTGGGAGACCACCCGGGTGCTACTCGGCGGCTGAGCCGGCCCGGCGGCGCTGAGCCGATCGGGTCCGCCGAGCCGACTACTCGGGCTTCGAGTCGGGTGTGCCGGGCTCGGAGTCGGGCTTGCCGGGGTCCGGGGCGGGCCCGCCGAAGTCGAAGTCGCCCAGATCGCCGAGATCGAGCTGGGACCGGGCGAAGGTCTCCGGATCCGCGAAGTCCTCCTCGGCCGGCAGCAGGTCCGGGTGGCCCCAGAGGGCGTCCCGCCCGGCGATGCCCCGGTGCTCGGTGAGTGCCGCCCACAGCGCCGCCGCCTCGCGTAGCCGGCGGGGCCGCAGTTCCAGTCCGACCAGCGCCGCGAACGTCTGCTCCGCGGGACCTCCGGCGGCCCGGCGGCGGCGGAACGCCTCGCCGAGGCGGTTCACGTTCGGCAGCCGCTCGGCGGCGGCGCTGTCCACGACGTGGCACACCCATCCCTCGACCAGGGCGAGCGCGGTCTCCAGCCGGGTCAGCGACGCCTTCTGCGCCGGGGTGTCCTCCGGCGTGAAGATGCCCTCCATCGCCAGCGTCTGCATCGATTCCGGGTTCGTCGGGTCGAGCCGGCCCATCGCCTCCTCGATCGCCTCCCGGTTCACCGTGATCCCGGCGGCGTACACCTCCACGGAGGTCAGTACGTGTCCGCGCAGCCAGGAGACGTGCTGGAAGAGCCGCTGGTGCGCGGCCTCACGCAGGGCGACGTAGAGGCGTACCTCGTCCTCCGGAAGTTCGAGACCCTCGCCGTACGCCCTGATGTTGGCCGGCACCAGCGCGGCCGTACCGGCGGGACCGAGCGGCAGGCCGATGTCGCCGGCCGAGAGGACCTCGGCGGCCAGCGAGCCGAGCGCCTGGCCGAGCTGACCACCGAACAGGGCGCCGCCGAGCGTGGTGAGCATGGACTGCATCGGCCCGAGCTGCGACCGGGCCTCCGGCGGCACCAGGTCACCCATGGCGGCCACCATCCGGCCGGCCACCGGGTCGCAGAGCTTGCGCCACACGTCGAGGGTCTTGAAGATCCACTCGTTGCGGTTCCAGGCGACCGAGGTACGGATCCCGGACGGGTGCGCCGAGGTGGGGTCGAGCCACAGGTCGGCCAGCCGGAGCGCCTCCTCGACGGCGTTGCGCTCGTACGGCGTCACCGCCGGATCACCGGCGGAGGAGAGCTGGCTGGCCGCGACCTGGCGGGCCAGGTCCCAGTTCACGGGACCGCTGCCCGGCGCGGCGAGCAGTTGCTGCAGTTGCGCCATGAACTGCTGCATCTGCTGCGGGTCGTTGGGGTCGGGCGGCTGGCCACCCGGCAGGGCGAAGCCGAACGGAATATCAGGCACGCGTCCACGGTACGCGCGCCGGGGGGCGAGATGCCCGCCCAGGTGTCACGCCGTGGGCGAACCTGGGTTCAGGTGCCGGACCGGAGGCGGTGGCTCGGTACGCTTCCGCGTATGAGACGTCGCGGTGTCACGGTTCTGCTCGGCGCGGTGATCACCGCCCTGCTCAGTATCGGTGTGCTCGCCGCCCCCATTCCGTACGTCGTGCTCGGTCCCGGGCCGACGGTGGACACCCTCGGCCGGCAGGACGACAAAGAGGTGATCCAGGTGTCCGGCACCGAGACCTCGACGTCGGCGGGGCAACTCCGGCTTACCACCGTCGGCGTACAGCCCGACGTCAAGCTGTTGTCCGCGATCGCCGGCTGGTTCTCCTCGGACGAGGCGGTGGTGCCGTACGAGCTGATCTACCCGCCCGGTCAGAGCGAACAGCAGGTCGACAAGCGCAACGCGGAGGACTTCGCCGCCTCGCAGACCAGTGCCGAGACCGCGGCGCTGCGTGAACTCGGCTACCCGGTGCAGGTGGTGGTCAAGAACGTCACCCCGGGCGCGCCCTCGGACGGGATCCTGAAGGTCGGCGACGTGCTCACCACGGTCGACAACAAGCCGGTGCCCACCGCGACCACGCTCACCGATCTCATTCGGAGTCGACCGGCGGGCTCACCGCTGGTGGTCGGCTACACCCGGGACGGCACACCGGCCACCGCGACCGTCACCAGCGCGTCCGCCGACAACGGCCCGCCCCGGATCGGTGTCGAGATCGAGCAGAAGCAGCCGCACCCGTTCGAGCTGAAGATCGACCTGGGCGACATCGGTGGCCCGAGCGCCGGACTGATGTTCGCGCTCGGCATCATCGACAAGATCAGGTCCGACGACCTGACCGGCGGAAAGATCATCGCGGGCACCGGCACGATCAACGACGAGGGTGCGGTCGGTCCGATCGGCGGCATCCCGCAGAAACTGGTCGGCGCGAAGCACGCGGGTGCGAAGTACTTTCTCGTACCGGCCGACAACTGTGAGGAAGCAGTTCGTAACGCACAGTCAGGATTGCCGATGGCTCGGGTGGGCACCCTCGACGAGGCTCTGTCCGCACTGGAGACGATCCGGGCTGGCGGCCAACCGCCGCGCTGTTGACCCGTTGTTCCGAGGTCGACGCGTTCCGCGACCAGGCCGGTCGCGACCGGAGTGCACGGTCGGCCGAACCGTCATTGCGGGTTCGGCTGACCGGGGCCGATCACACTCAGGAATACCCCGTAGTCTGGGTGCCTGATCAGAGCCGGTCATTTCCGAACGTGCGGAGCCAACAGTGGTTATGCGTAGCAGCCCCCTACCAAGAATGAGCCGGCGCGGTCGCGTCACGGTGGGCGTACTCCTCGGGGTGTTTCTGCTTCTCACCCTGCTCGGTTGGGGCGTCCAGGCCTGGACCGACTGGCTCTGGTTCGAAGAGGTCAACTACACCGGGGTCTTCTCCGGGGTGCTGGTCACCCGGATCATGCTCTTCCTCGCGGTCGGGCTGGCGATGGCCCTGCTGGTCGGCGGCAACATGTGGCTGGCCTACCGGCTGCGGCCGGTGCTCCGGCCGAACTCGCCGGAGCAGGTGACGCTGGAACGCTACCGGTCGGTGCTGGCACCGCGGATCGGAACCTGGCTCGCCGCGGTCGGCGTGATCGTCGGACTCTTCGCCGGCCTTTCCGCGCAGACCCGGTGGGGCCAGTGGATGCTGTTCCGGAACGCGCAGGACTTCGGGGTGGAAGATCCCGAGTTCAAGATCGACATTGGCTTCTACGTATTCCAGTTCCCGTTCCTGCGGTATCTGCTCGGCATCGGCTTCACCGCCGTGGTGCTGGCCGTGGTCGGCGCGCTGGCGATGCACTACATCTTCGGCGGCGTACGGCTCCAGGGCGTCGGGGACCGGATGAGCACCGCCGCCCGCGCCCACCTGACCTCGCTCGTCGCGGTATTCGTCCTGCTCAAGGCGATCGCGTACGTCCTCGACCGGCGGGCCATGCTGCTGGAGTTCAACGAGGGCGTCAACCTCTACGGCGCCGGCTACGCCGACATCAACGCGTTGCTGCCGGCGAAGGAGATCCTGGCGTACATCTCGATCGTGGTCGCCGTCGCGATCATCGTCTTCTCCAACGCCGTGATGCGGAACCTGGTCTGGCCCGGGATCTCCCTGGCCCTGCTCGGCATCTCGGCCGTGGCGATCGGCGGCATCTACCCGTGGGCGGTGCAGACCTTCGAGGTCAAGCCGAGCGTGCGGGACAAGGAAGCGGCCTACATCGAGCGCAGCATCACGGCCACCCGGGACGCCTTCGGGATCGCCGGCACCGCGATGTCGCCGTACAACGCGGCCAACCTCAAGCCGCCCGCGACGCTGGCCACCGACAAGTCGGTGGTGCCGAACATCCGGCTGCTGGACCCGCAACTGGTCTCCGAGACGTACACCCAGCTCCAGCAGGTCCGGGGCTTCTACGACTTCGGCCCGAAGCTGGACATCGACCGGTACCAGATCAACGGCGAGACCCAGGACTACGTCGTCGGCATGCGCGAGATCAACTACCTGGAGCTGACCCCGCAGCAGAGCAACTGGATCAACCGGCACACGGTCTTCACCCACGGGTACGGCCTGGTCGGCGCGCCGGCCAACCAGGTGGTCTGCGGTGGCCAGCCGTTCTTCGTCTCCGGCTTCCTCGGTGAACGGACCGAGGAGGCGTGCTCCTCGGCGACCGAGACCATCCCGGCCACCCAGCCCCGGATCTACTACGGCGAGCAGATGGACGGCAGCGACTACGCGATCGTCGGTCGGCCCGAGGGGCAGAACCCGGTCGAGTTCGACCGTCCGACCGGCCGGGAAGGTGGCGAGCAGTACTACACCTACACCGGCACCGGCGGGGTGGAGATCGGCTCGTTCGGCCGGCGGCTGCTCTACGCGATCAAGGAGCAGGAGCCGAACTTCGTCCTCTCCGGCGCGGTGAACGACGACTCCAAGCTGCTCTACGTGCGTAACCCGCGGGAGCGGGTGGAGAAGGTCGCGCCGTTCCTCACCCTGGACGGCGACCCGTACCCGGCGGTGGTCGGCGGTCGGGTCCAGTGGATCGTCGACGGCTACACCACGGCGGCCACCTACCCGTACGCCGAGCAGGTGAACCTCCAGGAGCAGACCGCCGACGAACTGACCGGGCTCGGCACCTTCGAACTCGCCCGGGAGGACGTCAACTACATCCGGAACTCGGTGAAGGCCACCGTCGACGCGTACGACGGCACGGTGAAGCTCTACGAGTTCGACGAGTCCGACCCGGTGCTGAAGGCCTGGAACAAGGCGTTCGGCGGCGACCTGGTGACCCCCAAGGCGGAGATCCCGGCCGACCTGGCGGCGCACTTCCGTTACCCCGCCGACCTGTTCAAGGTGCAGCGCAACCTGCTGTCCCGGTTCCACGTCACCGACTCGTCGGAGTTCTTCTCGGGACAGGACTTCTGGGAGGTGCCGAACGTCCCGGACGCCCCGGACAGCAACGAGAAGCAGCCGCCGTACTACCTCTTCACCCAGCTTCCCGGGCAGGCGGAACCGCGGTTCCAGCTCACCTCGGCGGTCACCCCGGCGGGCCGGCAGAACCTGGCGGCACTGATCAGCGGGTCGTACCTGAACGGCCAGCCCCGGTTGGAGGTGCTGGAACTGCCCGATCAGACGGCGGTCTCCGGGCCCGTTCAGGTGCACCAGAAGATGACCAACAACGCGAACATCCGGCAGGAACTGAACCTGTTGACCTCCAACCAGGCCCAGGTGCAGTACGGCAACCTGCTCTCGCTGCCCTTCGGCGACGGGATGCTCTACGTAGAGCCGGTGTACGTGAAGAGCAACCAGACGAACGCCTATCCACTGCTGCAACGGGTGCTGATCTCGTACGGCGACGGAGGCCAGTACGTCGTACTGGCCAACAGCCTGGAGGACGGCATAAAACAGCTCGTCGAGCTGGGCAGGAAGGCCGGTGCGGAGACGCCACCGACCACGCCACCGCCTACGAACGAGAATCCCGGGGCGACTCCCACCCCGACACCGTCGTCGGACACTCCGCCGCCGTTGACGCCGGCGCTGGCCGCCGCCGCGACCAAGGTTCAGGCCGCGATCGACGAGGTCAAGGCCGCGCAGACGTCGGGCGACTTCGAGCGGTACGGCCGGGCGTTGAAGGCGCTGGACGAGGCGATGACGGAGTTCCAGACGGCACAGGGGAGCGGGGGCGGAGCGGCACCGAATCCGACGCCTGCCGGGTCACCGGCGGCGAGCGGCGGTACGCCGAGCCCGCCGGCCGGGTCACCAGGCGGCTGAGCTGCTGGTTTGCGAGTTGACCGGCGGCGGCGAGATGGCCGCCGCCGGGTAACTCACCCCCGTTTTGGTGGGGCTGACCGGTGTGCGCTAGTGTTAATGAGTCGACGCGGGGTGGAGCAGCTCGGTAGCTCGCTGGGCTCATAACCCAGAGGTCGCAGGTTCAAATCCTGTCCCCGCTACAAAGAAATACCAGGTTAAAACCCGGTCCCAGGTGGGGCCGGGTTTTTGCTTTCAGTGGGTACGGCGTAACGCCGGCGGACTCCGCACGGTAGGCGTACGATCACCGGTTGGTGGAAGATGCCGAAGGTTGCGGCCGGGTTCCGGGGGCGCAGCCGGACGGGGGCGATCTTGAAGTTGGACTTCCGTCGCGGTTGGGCTATGGTTCATCAGGCGACGCGGGGTGGAGCAGCTCGGTAGCTCGCTGGGCTCATAACCCAGAGGTCGCAGGTTCAAATCCTGTCCCCGCTACCACAGTGAACGGCCCGTCAGAGAACATCTGGCGGGCCGTTTCGCATGTCCCCTGAAAAGGATGACCCGGCAGCGCATCTCGACCCGCAGGGCGCGCCCGGCTCGCTCGCCGGTTCGGAAAATCCGCTGGTTCCGTTGCGGACGGAACCGGGCAGTTTCGCGAATGTCAGCTACTGCCGCCGTCGTCCGGGCCGCCCGGCCGGGCCTTCGGGGTGAGCAGCGAGGCCACCGCGCCGACCACCGCCATCGCGATGGCGAGCCAGAACACGATCGTCAGCCCGTCGTGGAAGGGCATCGAGATCAGGTTGGGGAAGAACTCCCGGCCGATCAGCGTGTGCACGTTCGCGGCCGGCAACGCGTCCAGGATCTCCGGGCCGAGCAGCTGCTGGATCGGGTTGTAGCCGAGGAAGGCGGCGAAGAGCGTACCGACGGGTGGTAGCCCGGCGATGGAGTGCGCGGCCGCATCCGGTACGCCCTGCGCGGTCAGCCCGGACTCCAGGGTCTGCGGGAGCGACCTGGCCAGCCCGGCGACCATCAGCGAGAAGAAGACGCCGATCGAGAGCACCATGCCGGCGTTCTGGAAGGTCGCCCGCATCCCGGACGCCGCGCCGCGCAGCCGGGCCGGCACGCTCGACATGATCATCGCGGTGTTCGGTGCGGCGAAGAGGCCGCCACCGAGACCGTTCAGGAAGACCAGCGCGGCGAAGACCCAGTAGCTGAAGTCGCTCGGGATGAGCAGCAGGCCGGCGAAGGAGGCGGCCATCACCAGCAGCCCACTGGCGGCGAAGAGTCGCGCGCCGAACCGGTCGGAGAGCGCGCCGGCGAGCGGGCCGGCGGCGAGGAAGCCGATGGTGAGCGGAAGCAGGTAGATGCCGGCCCAGAGCGGGGTCTGCTCGTAGTTGTAGCCGTGCAACGGCAGCCAGATGCCCTGTAACCAGATGATCAGCATGAACTGGAGTCCGCCCCGGGCGATCGAGCCGAGCAGGCTGGCGGCGTTGCCACCGGCGAAGGCGGCGATCCGGAACAGGTGCAGCGGGAACATCGGTTCCGCCACCCGACTCTCGATCACGCAGAACAGGATGAGTACGGCGGTCCCGCCGAGCAGCCCGGTCAGCACCCACGGGTTCGTCCAACCCATCGTGTGCCCGCCGTACGGCTGGATCCCGTACGTGATGCCGGCGAGCAGCGCGGTCAGCCCGACGGCGAAGGTGAGGTTGCCCCACCAGTCGATCCGCGCCTTGACCCGTACCCGGCTCTCCCGCAGCGACCGGTACGCCCACACGGTGCCGACGAGGCCGATCGGCACGTTGACCCAGAAGATCGAGCGCCAGTTCCACTCGGCGAGCAGCCCGCCGAGCACCAGGCCGAGGAACGAGCCCGCGATGCCGGCGACGATGTTGATGCCGAGCGCGGTGCCGCGCTGCCTGGTGGGGAAGACGTCGGTAATGATCGCCGCCGAGTTCGCCATCAGCATCGACCCGCCGACGGCCTGGAGCACCCGCCAGCCGATCAGCCAGATCGCGCCGCCGGCACCGTCGAACGGGTCCAGCGAGAGTACGACCGACGTGATCGTGAACAGCGCGAAGCCGGCGTTGTAGATGCGTACCCGGCCGTACATGTCGCCGAGTCGACCGAGTGTCACCACCAGTACGGCGGTGACCAGCATGTATCCCATCAGCATCCAGAGCAGGTAGCTGACGTTGCCGGGTTCGAGCGGATTCAGGTGGACCCCGTTGAAGATCGCCGGCAACGAGATCAGCACGATCGACGAGTTGATCGTGGCGAGCAGCATGCCGAGGGTGGTGTTCGACAGGGCGATCCACTTGTAGCGCGGATGGTCGGCGGTACCGATCGTCGAGGTCATTCCGTCCCGCTCCCTGCTTTGGACGAGGTCGGTGCCGAGTCGGCGAGTCGGTCCAGCACCCGGAGCGACAACTCGATCGCCGCGCGCTCCTGCACGGAGAGTCCGTCGAGCAGGTGGGACAGCGTCGTGGCGCGGGCGCGACGACGGCGGAGCACGAGTTCGCGTCCCGCCTGGGTGATCGCGACCGCCACCACCCGCCGATCGCCCTGGTCGCCGCGCCGCTCGGCCAGCCCGTCCCGTTCCAGCCGGGTGACCAGTTGGGTCATCCCGGGCTGGGTCACCCCTTCGGCGACGGCCAGGTCGGAGATCCGCTGTGCACCGAACTCCTCCAGCCGGTACAGCGTGGAGGCCGCCGTCAGGCTCAACCCGTCCGGGGTGGTGAGCCGGCGCAGCAGCCGCAGCAGGCGGTCGAAGCTGGTCACGGTGCGCAGCAGATCAACCTCGCCCACGTCCGGCCCGCCCGGGTCAGCTCCACCCGCGTCAGGTCCGTCCGCGTCAGGTCCGCCCGCGCCCGGCCCAGCTGCCGAAGATCGAGTCGTCATCGGGCCATTTTTACATCAGGAGCTTATAGAAGCTGCTTATGATTCGGCCCACAGGCAGGTCAGGGCATCGACCGCACGCCGTGGCGCCCCGCTTGCCGGACGCGCGGGTCCGGTACCGGTTTCCACCCGAACGGGCCGCCGAACCGGGTTTCGTCCCAAAGCCGGCCGGGTTACCGGCAGGACTTGCCTACAGCACCGAGGATGGGGCCATGGAGATTCTCAGGAACTGGTGGGTCCGCCTGAGCGCAGTGCTCGGTACGGCGGCGTTGACAGTGTTCGTACCGGCGGCGGCCTGGGCCTCGACCGGGCCTGGCGAGATGGTGGTGGAGGCGGCCCGCCGCCGGACCCGGGGCAGCTTCGGCCTCTGGGGGCTGATCTGCTGCCTGATCGTGGTCGGGCTGGTCGTGGTCGCACTGGTCGTCATCATGCGGAACCGCAGGGGGGGCAAGCGGGACTGACGGAACTCCAGCGACCGGCGCCGGGCCGGCGTCCCCGGGTGGGGGCGCCGGCCCGGCGTGGGTGCCGCTAGCTCGTCAACGCCGCGTTGGCCTGGCTGATGAAGGCCGCTGCCGCCTCCTTGGAGGTCGCCTGGCCGAACTGGACGCTCTCCGCCGCCTGGATCAGCAGCGCCTTGATCGTGGCGTGACCCTTCGGCGGCGGAACCGGGGCCGCACCGAACCGCTCGGTCATGTCCGTCTCGAAGGCGACCGACATCTTCATGCTCTCGTCGGTCAGCGACTGCTCCACCGCCTTCCGCACGTCCAGGTTGGCGCTCAGGCCCCGTTCGGTGCCGAGGATGCTGCCGGCCCTGGCGTCGTTGACCAGGAAGTCGATGACGTGCACCACGGTCTCGGGATGCCGGGTGCCGCGGAAGCCGGCCCAGTAGAGCGACGCCCGGGCCCACTGTGCCTTCGGGTCGCCGGGATAGCTGACCAGACCGAGCTTGTCCTTGGTCAGCTTCTGCAACTCGGAGAGCTGGTTCGACCAGACGAACGAGGTCGCGGCCTTGCCGCTGGTGACGAGCTGTTTGGTGACGTCGCCGCTGTTGGCGGGCTTGATGACCTCGGCCTTCGGCGCCGCCTTGCTCGCCCGGGCTCCCCGCCACATGTCGAACCACCGGACCAGGTCGCCCTCGGTGAAGCCCACCTGCCGGCCCCGGTAGAGCTCCTTGTCCTGGGACCGCAGCCACAACCACAGCGCCTTGTAGTCGGCCGACGGATCCATCGTGCCGGCGATCTTTCCGTCGCTGCGTTCGGTGACCTCCTCGGCCCAGGAAAGAAAGTCCTCGTAGGACATTCCGATGTGTGGCTCGGGCATGTCGAGCCGGGCGAGCAGGGTCTTGTTGTAGATCAGGCCGGGAGTGTTCTCGGCGGCGGCCGCGGCGACCGTACGGCCGGTCACCTGGCTGGACTGGGCCAGACCGTTCGGCAACTTGCGCAGGTCGAGCAGGTCGGCCCGTACGTAGTCGGTCAGGTCCAGCAGGATCTCGCGCTGTGCGTACTCGGTCAGGTAGTTGTCGTCGATCTGGAACAGATCGGGCGCGTTGCCGGCGGCGGCCTCGGTCGACAGCCGATCGAAGTACCCGGCGTTGCCCTGCCAGGTGAACTTGAAGGTCACGTCCGGGTACCGCTCGGTGTAGATCTCCAGCGCCTGTTTGGTCAGCTCCGCCCGGCGGTCACCACCCCACCAGAAGACGGAGAGTTCGATCCGACTGTCCTTTGGGGCCTCGGTTTGTGCGGTACAACCGCTCAGCACGGTCACCAGGACGAGCAGGGCCGCACCCAGTCGTCGGTTGATCCGACCTGTCCGAGTCCTGCGGGCCGATTGGGGGAGGGGAAGAGGCACGACAGCTCCTGACGACACCGGTCATCTGTGACGGGCAACCGGATCATTTACACAGCCAGCCTCGCCGGGTGTCAACGTCCGTCCGGCCGGGATCGCCCGACCGGCTGCCCGGAACCGGTCCCGGGATCGCCCGCCCCGGGCCCGGAGACCGGACCGGAGCGGGACGGGCCGAGCCGGAGCCGGCCCGGCGGCGTGATGTACTTGGGCCCGTGGAACTGCTGCATTCAGGCAAGGTCAGGGACGTGTACGCCGACGGCGACGACCTGATCCTGGTCGCCTCGGACCGGGTGTCGGTCTACGACGTGGCGCTGCCGACCCCGATCCCGGACAAGGGCAAGCTGCTCACCGCGTTGTCGCTGTGGTGGTTCGAACAGCTGGCCGACCTGGTGCCCCACCACGTGATCTCGGCTACCGACGTACCGGCCGAGTTCGCCGGGCGGGCGATCCGGGTCCGTCGGCTGGAGATGATCCCGGTCGAGTGCATCGCGCGCGGCTACCTGACCGGTTCCGGCATCAAGGAGTACGAGAAGACCGGTTCCGTCTGCGGCGTACCGCTGCCACCCGGGCTGACGGAGGCGTCGATCCTGCCCGAGCCGATCTTCACGCCGACGACGAAGGCGCCGCAGGGCGAGCACGACGAGGCGATCACCTTCGCCGACGTGGTCGCCACGGTCGGGGCCGAGACCGCCGAGCAGCTCCGCGCGATCACCCTGAACGTCTACCGGCGCGGCGCCGAGCTGGCCGCCGATCGGGGAATCCTGGTCGCCGACACCAAGCTGGAACTGGGCTGGGCGTCCGACGGCACGATGATGCTCGGCGACGAGGTGCTCACCTCCGACTCGTCGCGCTTCTGGCCGGCCGACTCGTACCAGCCCGGACGCGAGCAGATGTCGCTGAGCAAGCAGTTCGTCCGGGACTGGGCGGTCGGCACCGGCTGGGACAAGTCGGGACCGGCCCCGGAGATGCCGCCGGAGATCGTCGACGCGACCCGGGCCCGCTACGTCGAGGTCTACGAACGGCTCACCGGCCGCCGCTGGTAGCGGCCGGAACGTCCACGCCCAGGTCGTGCGCGGTGAGGAAGCCGGCCACCGACGCGGACCACGGAAAGCGTTCGGCCTGCTGTCGGGCGGCTGCCCGGCGCAGCTCGGCAGCGCGGCTCGCCAGTTCCAGGACGGCGTCGGCGTACGCCGGACCCTCGCCGGACGCGGCCAGCCCGGCGGTGCCGACCACCTCCGGAAGCGCACTCTCCGCGCTCGCCACTACCGGCGTACCGCTGGCCAGTGCCTCCAGCGCCGCCAGGCCGAACGTCTCCACGGGGCCGGGCGCGAGCACCACGTCCGCGCTGGCGAGCAGGCCCGCCAGCCGGTCGCGGTCGCCGACGTACCGGAGGAACCGGACCGGGTCGCCGCGACGTGCCGCCGCCGCGGCCAACCCGGCCCGGCGCGGCCCGTCGCCGACCACGACCAGAACGGCGGGTACGCCCCGGGCGCGCAGCTCGGTCAGCGCGGCCAGGGAACGCTCGGGGCGCTTCTCCGGCGACAGTCGACCGCAGTGCAGCAGGAGCAGTTCGTCCTTCCCGGCGTGCTCCGCGCGCAGCAACGGGTCGTACCGGTCCGGACGGAAGTGTTCGAGGTCGACGCCGAGCGGTACCTGGACCACGTTCCGGGCACCGATCCGGTGGAACTCCGCGGCCGCCCAGGAGGTGGTGCAGACGAGTTGGTCGTGCGCGCCGGCGGTCCTGGCGTTGAGCCGGTCGGCCAGCCGGCGGTGGCCACCGGGAAGCAGCCGGAGCAGCCCGTCGAGACTCTCGTGCGAGACCATCACGGTGCGGACGCCGTACCGCCGGGCCCAGGCACCGGTCCAGCGCAGCGTCGTCCGGTCGGAGATCTCCAGCCGGTCCGGGCGCAGCTCCCGGAGCAGCCGGGCCAGCCGGGGCCGGTCGAGGATCACCCGGTAGCCGCCCATCCCGGGGACGGCCGGACTGGCCAGCGTGATGACCCGGCCCTGTCCGGTCTCCTCGTCACCGTCACGCCGGCCGGGCACCACCAGCACCGGGTCGTGCCCGGCCGCCGCGTAGCCGGTACCGAGTTCCCGCAGGGCGGTACGCAGCCCGCCGGAGCTCTCGGTGACGAAGTTGGCCAGTCGGACGATTCTCACGCCGTACCCTCGCTTCGCTGCCTCACGCGGCGGCCTGCCGGGGCCGGAACAGCCGGCCGGGGCGGGGAAGGCCGGTCGTCCGGGCGTCGGCGAGCACCGCCGTGTAGTGCCCGATCACCTCGTCGCCGATCGCCGTCCAGGTCCGCCCTCCGACGGCGGCCCGACCCGCCCGGCCGTACGCCGCCCGGCGTCCGGGATCGGCGGCGAGCCCGGCGACCGCGTCGGTGAACGCGGTGGCGTCGTCAGGCGGAACCAGGTGACCCGTCCGGCCGGGTTCGACCAGGTCCAGCGGGCCGCCGGCGGCGGGTGCCACCACGGGCAGGCCGCTGGCCATCGCCTCCTGCACGGTCTGGCCGAACGTCTCGTAGGGGCCGGTGTGTGCGAACACGTCGAGGCTGGCGTAGATCCGGGCCAGTTGCCGGCCGTGCCGGGGACCGAGGAACAGCGCGCCCGGTAGGCAGCGCCGCAGCGCTCCGGCGGCGGGCCCGTCCCCGACCACCACCACCCGTACGCCGGGCAGCGCGCTCACCCCGGCGAGCAGGTCCACCCGCTTCTCCACCGCCAACCGGCCCACGTAACCGACCAGGACCTCGCCGTCCGGGGCGAGTGCCCGGCGCAGCGCCGCACTGCGGTGCTCGGGATGGAATCGGACGCTGTCGACGCCGCGCTGCCACAGCCACACCCGCTCGATGCCGTGTTCGTGCAGCGCCGTCGCGGTGGCGGTGGACGGGGCCAGGGTGCGGGCCGCCGAGTTGTGCACCCAGCGCAGCCAGCGCCAGGCGGTCGCCTCGGTCATCCTGACCCGGTACGCGCGGGCGTACGCCGCGATGTCGGTCTGGTAGACGGCGACCGACGGCAGGCCCATCGACCGGGCCGCCGCCACGCCCCGGGCACCGAGCACGAACGGGCTGGCCAGGTGCACCACGTCGGTGCCGTGGGCGCGCAGCGCCGCCGCCAGTTCCCGACCGGGCAGGCCGATCCGGAGCTGCGGATAGCCGGGCATCGGCACCGAGGGCAGCCGGACCACCGGGTACGGCAGCGCCGGGGTACTGTCCCGGATTCCGGACGACGGCTGCGGGGCGATGACCATCGGCTGGTGTCCCCGCCGTACCAGGTGTTCGGCCACCCGTACGACCGAATGGGCGACTCCGTTGACGTCCGGCGGGAACGACTCCGTGACGATCGCGATCCGCATGCGCTCACGTTCGCGCAGGTCCCCGCCGTGCAGGCCACGACATCGTGACCGGCCGGCGAACTGTCAGCGACGGAGCGGGTCCGGAACCGTCGATGTGGCAGTGAGTCCAGCACCGTCAGCGCTGGAGCGAGTCCAGCAGGAAGGTACGGCGCTCGTCGGCGGTGAACGGGCGGGTGGCTCGGGCTCCGGCGGCGGCGAGGAGCCGGTCGACCGGGCCGCAGACGTCACAGGCCCAGATCCGTACCGAGCCGTCGGAGTGCACGGTGGCGATCCGCTCCCCGTCCGGGGCGAAGCCGAAGCCCAGCGGCCCGGGGCCGAGCGTACGCAGGGTGACCGGTTCGGTGGCGCCGTCGACGGCCCACAGTTGGATCCCGGTGAGTTCCTCGCCACCGAGGATCGCCAGGTGCCGCCCGTCGGGCGTGTACGCGAGCCGGGTGGTGGCGGTGCCCTGGCCGGCCGAGGCCAGTACGACCCTCGGGGCCCCGCCGCCGGCCGGCCAGATCCGGATGGTGCCGTCCCGGCCGAGTCCGGCGATGGCTTCGCCGTCCGGGCTGAACGACACCGAACTCACCGGCTCGGTGCCACCGGACAGCGTCGCGACGGTGCCACCGTCGAGGGCCCGGACCTCTACCGTGCCGTCCTCGGCGCCGGTCGCCAGTCGGGTCCCGTCGGGGCTGAACGCCGCACCGGAGCCGGTCAAGGCCAGTTCCACCGGAGCCGGGCGGGCGCCGTCGAGCTGTTCCCAGAGCCGGATGCCGCCGCTGCCGCTGGTCAGCAGCCGTCGGCCGTCCGGAGCGAACGTGATCCGGCTGGCCGGACCGGCCTCGAACGCGGCGAGCCGCCGGGCACCGGGCCAGTCCCAGACCCGTACCGTTCCGGCCGCGTCGAGGCTGGCCAGCCGGGTTCCGTCCGGGGTGAAGGCGACGTCCATCGTCATCCCGGCGTGCCCGGGGAGCACGACGGGGGCGCCGGCGCCGTCCCGGTCGACGGGGGTGCCCGAGCCGCTCTCGGCGGGCGTGCCCGAGTCGCTCTCAGCGGGGATGCCGGAGCTGTTCTGCTGGACGGAGGCGGCTGCCGGCGGGACGGGAGCGGTCGCCGGGACCGGCCAGATCCGGACCGTACCGTCGTAGATGCCGGCGCTGGCCAGGTGCCGTCCGTCCGGGCTGAACCGGGCCGCGTGCACGAGACCGTCGTGCGGGTGGGTGATCGCCGGGTGGTAGCCGCCGCCGACGTCCCAGGACCGGACCGTGCCGTCGGCGCCGACGCTGACCAGGCGGCCGTCCGGAGCCAGCGTGATCGCGCAGACCGCGCCGGCATGTCCACGCAGTGGAAGCGGCTCGGCGGTCCCGCTGGTGTCCCAGAACGCGATCACGCCGTAGCTGTTCTTCGTGACCAGCCGGCGTCCGTCCGGGCTGAACACCGCCGGAAGTACGCCCCGGAGCCGGCCGAGCACCATCGGCGGGTCCCCGTCGACGTTCCAGAGCCGCAGCGTGCTGCCCTCCGCGACGACGTTGTCCACCCCGGCCACCCGCCGGCTGTCCGGACTGAACAGCAGCCCGTCGGCGCTGCCGGTGGACTCGGGCAGCTCGACCGGCGGGCGGTCCGGGGCGGTGACGTCCCAGACCCGGGCCGGGGCGGCCAGGGTGGCGGCGGCCAGCCGACGCCCGTCCGGCGACCAGGCCAGCGAGTACGTCCCACCGCGCCCGCCGTGCGGCAGGACCCGGGCCCGAGGTGTCCCGGGAAGCGTCCAGATCCGGATCGCCCCGTCCCCGTCCCCGGTGGCCAGTTGGCGACCGTCCGGACTGAACCGCACGTCCAGGACCGGGCCGCGATGTCCCGGCAGCAGTATCGGACCCCTGGTCGGGTCGGAGCCGTCCCAGAGCCGTACCTCGGGATGGTGGTGACCACTGGCCACCCACCGGCCGTCCCCGCTGATCGCCAGCGCATGCATGTCGCGGCCCGGATCCGGCAGCCGTACCGGCGACCGGTCGGGGGTGCTGGCGTCCCACCGCCACACGGTGCCCTCCGGATGGGCGGCGACGACGTACCGGCCGTCGGGGGTCAACGCGGCGTTCTTCAGCCGGGTGTCGAAGACCTGTCGGGTCGCCACCCCGCGCCAGTTGAGAGTCGCCTGCCGGAGCACCGTCTCGGCCTCGGCGTCGGGGCGCGCTTCGAACGCCCGCCGGGCCAGCAGGAACGCCAACTGCGGATCGCGGGGCATCTGGGCCCGCGCGGCCGCCACCAGTTGGCGACGTACCGCCAGGTCACGCTGGCCACGGGCCTGTCCGGCCTGGACGACCGCCACCGACGCCAGTACGGTCACCACCGCGACCACCCCGGCCAGGGCGACACCGAGCAGCCGTCGGCGGTGCCGGCGTACGGTCGCCCGCTGGTCGTCGGCGTGCCGGCTGGCGTCGAGGAACTCCCGTTCCGGACCGGTCAACCCGGCCGGATGCGCCTCCGCCCAGGCCGTGGCCCGGGACAGCGCCAACCCTCGGTACAGTCCGCCGGGATCGTGGCCGAGTGACCGCCACACCGCCGCGGCCTGGGTGAGCTGCCGGTGCACCCGTACGCCGTCGAGATCCTCCTCCAGCCAGCGACGCAGTCGGGGCCACGCGTCGAGCAGTGCCTCGTGGGCCAGCCGGACCGAGCGGTCGTCGAGGGTGACCAACCGGGCCTCGGCCAGTCGTTCCAGGACCTCGGTGGTCAGCGCGTCGGTCTCGTCCAGTTCGGTCCGGTCCACCCGGCGGGCGGTCGGCAGTTCGGCCCGGTCCACCCGGTGATGGACGCCCCGCCCGTCCCCGTCGCTGCCGATCTCCACCATCCGGAGCAGTACGTGCCGGGCCGCCCGCCGCCGGTCGGGATCGAACTCCTGCCAGACCCGCTCGGCGGTCTGCGCGACCGCCCCGTCCACACCGCCGGCCGCCTGGTAGCCGGCCAGCGTCACCGCGTTGCCCCGGCGCCGCCGCCACGCTTCGAGTAGCACGTGCGAGGCGACCGGAAGTGCCCCGGCCCGATCGGCGACCTGCGCGACGATGGTGGAGACCAGCACGCCCTCGACCATCGCCCCGGCCCGCTCGGCCGGCCGGACCACGGCGTCCCGGACCTGCGCGGCGGTCATCGGGCCGACCAGCACCTGGGCGTCGGTCAACGCCGTCACCAGTTCCGGCAGCTCGACGCAGCGGCCGTAGAAGTCGGCCCGGACCCCGAGCACCACCCGAAGCCGGCTGTCCGGTGCGGCCGTCGCGGTCAGCAGCGCCGTGACGAACCCGGCCCGCTCCGACGGGTCGCGACAGAGCGTGAAGATCTCCTCGAACTGGTCCACCACCAGCCACAGGTCGGCCTCGGCGGCGGCGTACCCGGTCCCGCTTCCCGTGCCGCCGGCCTCGGCGAGCAGTTGGCGTACGGCGAGGTGCAGCCGGGACGGGTCGGTGCCGAGGTCGGCCCGGAGTGCCCCGGCCGGCACCCGGAGCAGCCGGGCGAGGTGCACCGCCAACTCGCCGACCGGGTCCGGCCCCGGGGTCAGCACCAGCACCGGCGGTTGTTCCGGACGGCCGGTGACCGAGGGCACCAGTCCGGCCCGCAGTACCGAGGACTTGCCGCTGCCGGAGGCGCCGAACAGTGCCACGAACCGGCGGTCGGACAGTCTCCGGCGCAGGTCGTCGACCACGTCCTCCCGGCCGAAGAACCAGTCGGCCCGGTCCGGCCCGTACGCCAGCAGCCCCTGGTACGGCGCGTCGTCGCTGCGGCCGAGGGCGCCGGGGGTGCCGTCGCCGGGCAACTCCTCCCGGGCGATCCGCCGCCACCGCTCCGCCCACTCCGTCGCGTCCCCGCCGCACGCGGCGACGTACGCCAGGGTGACCGCGAGGGTCGGCAGTCGCCGGCCACCGGCGGCCTCGGACAGCGTCGTCGCGGAGAAGTGGGCCCGGCGGGCCAGCTCCCGGTACCCCGGATGACCGGCCTTCTCCCGCAGCAGCCGCAGTCCGGCGGCGAATTCCAGTACCGCCGGAGTTCCCGGCCCCAACTCGCCCTCTGGTCGCGGCACCGCACACCATCCGTAGGTCGATTCGTCCGGAGTTGATTGTCCGGGTCGCGGCCCCGAAGCCGGACAACGAGTCGGCGACTAGACATTGGTCAGCGGGGCGTGACAAGGCGTCCCACCAGGCAGATCACGAGGTGATCAGTAATGCGTTCCATTCACTTCTCGACACCGCTCCGAAAGCTCTCCGTCCGGTCGCCGAACGGCCCGGTCCCGGCGACGGCGCAGCGGAGCACCGGTCGGCCGGCCCGTCGGGTGGGGGCGGTGGCGGTCCTGCTCGGACTGACCGCGGCCCTGCTCGCCGGAACCGCCTCACCGGCCAGCGCCGCGATCATCACCGTCCGGGACGGCTTCGAGGGCACCCAGGCGGCGAACTGGAGTTTCAGCCACGTCGGGAACGGCACCGGTGGCCTCAGCTCGCTCCAGACCCACACCGGAGTACGCGACGGATTCATCTCCATGCGCAGCGCCGGCTTCTCCTCGGTCGGCCGGCGGGTGCAGTTGCCGGCGACCACCAGTTGCACGGCCGGGATCTGGGTCAACCCGGTCCTGGCCACCCAACAGATCAACTTCGAGATCATCGAGCCGAACAGTTTCACGTACGTCGCGCTGAAGACGGTGGTGCTGAGCGGAAGTGCTCCGTACACCTTCGTCTCCACGCAGTGGAACCACGGCCCGAGGGACGTCCTGGTCCGGGTCTCGCTGATCGGAAACAGCAACGGTACGCAGCTGGGCACCTGGGTCGACGACCTCGGCATCCTCTGCCACACCTGAGTCGGTGCAGGTCAGCACGCGGGTGCCGTCCCCTACCCGGGGGCGGCACCCGCCGCGTCGTCTGAGCGCGCTTCCGCATCGTGCAGGGAGCAGGGTCCGTGGACGCTGCCGCAACACCGGGCAACTACATCGGTCCGGGCCGGTGTGGCTGTCCAGGGTGCGGCGGGACCGACCCTCAGGGGGTCAGCCCCCTGCCCGAAGTTCCGCGACGCTTACCCCAAGCCCTGATCGTTCTAGGCGGTCGAGTACGTCCTCGACACCACCGGGTGGGTTTCGCCACGAGTCGGCGATCTGTTGGACGGCGGCGTACACGACGCGTCGGTCCAGGCTTATCTGGTCACGTACAAACTCGTCGGGCGACTTGGGATCGATGTCCCAGGCCCGCAGCTCCTCGATCGGAAAGTGGCGCAGATTTGATGTGACGATGACCTGTGCACGAGCCCGGATCGCGGCGGCGAGTACGTGTCTGTCGTCGGGGTCGGGCAGCTTCAGCGAATCGATCAGCGGGTCGTACCCGGTGATCCTCCAGTCGCGGACGGCGGTTCCCATCAGCGTTCGGGTCCGTGCGAGCCTGGCCTGGTCGAGGTCCGGTCGTTGCCGTTGAAGCGCCGCGAACATCTCGTCGAGTATTTGTTCGGTCCACTTCGCCTGCGCAAGGCCGGATTGCGCGATCCGGATGAGGAGATCACGCAGAGTGTTCGGGTAGAGGACGCTGGCGTCGTAGACGACGACGAAGGCCATCTCAGCTCAGATCCATGTCCTGTGCCAGCCCCGCCAGCTCGTCGGCGGCGGCCCGGCGGCGCGCGTCATCCTGGTGTTTGTAGGCCAGCAGGGATCCGGCGAGTACCCGTCGGTGTGTGCCGACCCTCCGGTACTCGATCTCGCCTGCCTCCAGCAGTCCGATCAGGTACGGCCGGGAGACGTTGAGCAGGTCGGCGGCCTGTTGCGTGGTCAGCTCGGCATGGGCGGGCACGACCGAGACGCCGTGGCCGTTTGCCATGTGGGCGAGGACGCGGGCGAGTAGCTCGACGGCCCCACGCGGCACGACGAGCTGGTCGCTCTCACCGTCGTCGACCAGCCGCACGGTTGCCGAGCTGTCCTCGTGGCTGCTCAGGTATGCCTGCACCCGGGTGAGCGCGGCAGCCGCCACCGCCACTGACTGCGGGTCCGGGGTAACCGGATTGACTGTCAGAGCCGACATGAAGCCTCCAGTGATGCTATTCGCAGCATTCGAAGTAAGTGTAACAACCGCAACCCGTCCTCATGGTCATTCCTCGGCGTCCAACATCCCGGCAAGATCAAAGATGGCTTTGCTCTGGTCGCCGACGTACGAGGACCGTGTCGCGAAGGTGCTGAGTGAACAGGCCGGTGGACCGCCAATCCGTCGGGCGCCATCAATGTGTGCTTCGCCCGGTGGACACGCGCCGGCTGACGTGGATCACATAGATTCCCCACGGTCTATCCATACCCCGAACGTGGGAGCACACATGCTCGACAGAAGTAGGAACGCCGGGAGATCCCTGGCGGCGGCAGCACTGACGGCGGCACTGGTGGCGGTAGGGCTGGCGGCGCCCGTACCGGCGAACGCGGCGGTCAGCCGGGCGGAACTGGCACTGCGCTGGGCACCCATCCACTACCAGGACGTCGACGCCACCGGGAGTCACGCGCTCGGTGGGCGGTCGGACTACATCACGAAGGTCGACTTCGACGGCGACCTCAACGGACGCAACAACTGGGACCGGGCCGGCCAGGCGGGCGCCTCGTTCGCCGCGCACGCCTACTACTCGGTGCTGGAGACCAGCACCCACTGGTACATCACGTACCTGTTCTTCCACCCCCGGGACTGGACGGACCATCCGTTCTTCGAGACCGAGCACGAGAACGACGGCGAGGGCGTGCTGTTCGCGATCGAGCGGGACGGCTCGACGTACGGGGTGCTGCGCTCCGCCGTGAGCGTGGCGCACAGCAACTTCTACTCGTACACGCCGGCCGGCAGCACCTGGTCGGGCGGTCGGGAGAACGTCGACGGCACCCTGCAACTCCAGGCGTCGCCGCACGACTCGTTCCTGCATCCGGTGACCGCGCAGGAGGCGCAGGGGCACGGGCTGAAGGCGTACCCGCAGTACACGATCAACGGCGACGGCCTCGTGTACTACCCGTCGACCGTGGCGGAGACGCCCAGCGACGGCAACGACCGCGACGTGCGCTACCAACTCGTCGACATCCTCGGCAGCGGTGGCCTGTGGGCACAGCGGGCGAACGTGAACCTCTTCGCCAACCTTGGCACCTTCGCCGGTGACGACACCGGGGACTGCGGCGTGGGCACCTACGACTGCTCGACCAACTCCGCGAACGCCCCCTGGGGCTGGGACGACGCCGACGACCTGCCCGGTCGCGGCGAGATCGCCACCGACCCGGCGAAGCTCTCCGCCGAGTACTTCACGATCCCGGGCAACCCGTCCCGGACGTACACCTACAACCCGTACGCCAGCGCGGCGGCGGCGCTGGCCGAAGCGGCGAGGACGGCACCTCCGGTCGTCGACTGAGCGACATCCGTCAACGTCGAGCCGGTCGTGGGCGGCAGGGCGCACGCTCCCCGTACCCGGGGATGGGTGCCCGGCCGCCCACGAGCATGTCTGGGCCCACGCCCCGGCAACGTGACGTCCGAAAACCGCCGGGATTCGAGGTCGCGCGGTTGTTGAATCGAACAGGGACACCAACCGGAGGAGTCGAGTTCGATGATCGGGTACACGACGATGGGCAGCCCGTTCGGCGCGCTGTTGCTGGTCGGCGGCGAGCCGACCGAAGGAGGGGGCCAGGCGCCGCTGGCGACGGTCTCGTTCGCGGACGCCGTCGACCCGGCGGCGCGGCCCGACTGGCGTTCCGATCCGGCGGCCTTGCGCGACGCCACCCGGCAACTGGCCGAGTACTTCGACGGCGGGCGTCACGAGTTCGACCTCCCGCACATCCCGCAGGGCACCGCGTTCCAGCAGCGCGTGTGGGCGGCGCTCGACACGATTCCGTACGGGACCACGGTCAGCTACGGCGAGCTGGCGGCGCGACTCGGCGTACCCCGGGACCGGATCCGGGCGGTCGGCGCGGCGATCGGGGCCAACCCGCTGCTGATCGTGCGGCCCTGTCACCGGGTCATCGGCGCGAGCGGCGTGCTGACCGGCTATGCCGGTGGCCTGGACCGCAAGCGGGACCTGCTGACCCTGGAGGGCGCGCTGCAACCGCAGCTCGTCTGACGACGACGCGCACGCGGCAGGCGCATCCGACCGCGCGTCGCCGGACCCGGCCATCCGCCGGGCCGGCGGCGCGCCCGGCGAGAGAAGAAAATCATGACTTCGAGTACGTCGACCTCGGCCGACCTCCGGGACCGGCTGGCGACCGCCGACTGGGACGACATCACCGCGCAGCTCGACGCGGTCGGCTGCGCGGTGACCCCGCAGCTCCTCGGCCCGGACGAGTGCGCGGGTATCGCCGGGCTCTACGACGAGGTGGAGCGGTTCCGGTCCACGGTCGACATGGCCCGCTTCCGGTTCGGCTCCGGCCAGTACCGCTACTTCGACCGGCCCTACCCTGGCCTGGTCGCCAAACTGCGGGCGGCGTTCTATCCGAAGCTGCTGCCGATCGCCCGTGACTGGGCCGCCCGGCTCGGTCAGCCGGCCCCGTGGCCGGACAGCCTCGACGAGTGGCTGGAGATGTGCCACGCCGCCGGGCAGCGCAAGTCCACGCCGATCCTGCTGCGCTACCGCGCCGGAGACTGGAACGCCCTGCACCGCGACCTGTACGGGGACCTGGTCTTTCCGATGCAGGTGGTGATCGGCCTGGACCGGCCGGGCCTGGACTACACCGGTGGCGAGTTCCTGCTCGTCGAACAGCGTCCCCGGGCCCAGTCCCGGGGCACGGTGACGATGCTGCCGCAGGGCCACGGACTGGTCTTCACCACCCGTGACCGGCCCGTACGGTCGGCGCGGGGCTGGTCGGCATCACCGGTACGCCACGGCGTGTCCACCGTCCGGTCCGGGCTGCGGCACACCCTCGGCCTGGTCCTGCACGACGCGGCGTAGGCCGGATCAGTCCTCGTCCACGACGCGGCGTAGGCCGGATCAGTCCTCGTCCACGACGCGGCGTAGGCCGGATCAGTCCTCGTCGTCGACCCAGCCGAGGGTGCGGTCGACGGCCTTGCGCCAGTTGCGCAGCTCCCGATCCCGGTGGGCGGGGTCCATCGCCGGCTGCCACTGCGCGTCCTGGCGCCACTGCGCCCGCAGCGTCTCCAGGTCGGGCCAGAAGCCGACCGCGAGGCCGGCCGCGTACGCCGCGCCGAGGCACGTGGTCTCGCTGATCTGCGGGCGTACCACCGGCACGTCCAGCACGTCGGCGAGAAACTGCATCAGCAGCCCGTTCGCGACCATCCCGCCGTCGACCCGGAGCCGGCGCAGCGTCACGGTCTCCTCGGCGTTCATCGCGTCCACCACCTCCCGGGTCTGCCAGGCGGTGGCCTCCAGCACGGCACGGGCCAGGTGTCCCTTGGTGACGTACCCGGTGAGGCCGGCGATCACCCCACGGGCGTCACTGCGCCAGTGTGGTGCGAACAGCCCCGAGAAGGCCGGTACGACGTAGCAGCCGCCGTTGTCCTCGACGGTACGGGCCAGTTCCTCGACCTCGGGGGCACTGGAGATCAGGCCGAGGTTGTCCCGCAGCCACTGGACCAGTGAGCCGGTGACCGCGATCGCCCCCTCCAGGGCGTACGTCGCCGGCCGGTCGCCGATCCGGTAGCCGACCGTGGTCAGCAGACCGTGGCGCGACGACACCGGACGCTCCCCGGTGTTGAGCAGCAGGAAGCTGCCGGTGCCGTAGGTGCACTTGGCCTCGCCGGGCTGGAAGCAGGTCTGGCCGAACAGCGCCGCCTGCTGGTCGCCGAGCGCGCTGGCCACCGGCACCCCGTCCAGCGTCCCGCTCGCCGTGCCGTAGACCTCGGCCGACGAGCGGATCTCCGGCAGCATCGCGGCCGGAACGCCGAGCGCGTCGAGGAGTTCCGGGTCCCAGTCGAGGGTGCGCAGGTTCATCAGCAGGGTCCGGCTGGCGTTGGTCACGTCGGTGACGTGCCGGCCGGTCAACTTCCAGATCAGCCAGCTGTCCACGGTGCCGAACAGCACCTCGCCGCGTTCGGCGCGCTCGCGAAGGCCGTCCACGTTCTCCAGCAGCCAGCGCAGCTTCGGCCCCGCGAAGTACGTGGCCAGGGGCAGCCCGGTCCGGTCCCGGAAGCGCTCTTCGCCGTACTCCGATTCGAGGCGGCGCAGCAGCGGACCGGTCCGGGTGTCCTGCCAGACGATGGCGTGGTGCACCGGGCGGCCGGTGGCCCGGTCCCACACCACCGTGGTCTCCCGCTGGTTGGTGATGCCGATCGCGGCCAACCGGTCGGCACCGATCGACGCCTTGGCCAGCGCCTCCTGGACGACCTGCTCGACGGCGGCCCAGATCTCCTCGGCGTCGTGCTCCACCCAGCCGGGTCGCGGATAGATCTGCCGATGTTCCCGCTGGGACACCGAGACGATCTGGCCGGCGGCGTCGAAGACGATGCACCGGGAGGAGGTGGTGCCCTGATCGATCGCGGCGACGTACTGACCGGTCATTCGCAGCACCGTACCCGGCGTCGTGGCCCACGTCACCCGGCCAGTCGGCCGGGCTCCGGTCCACCCAGGCTGGCGCTGATCCGGACCGTGGTGCCGTCGGGCCCACTGCGGACCAGCATCTCGTCGCTGAGTTCCCGGGCCAGCCACAGGCCCCAGCCACCGGCGATCTCCGGTGCGGGGCGTCGCCGGTCGTCGAGCCGGTCGACGTCGATGCCGGCACCGGTGTCGGAGACCATGCAGTACAGGGTGCCGCGGGTACTCCAGAGCCGCAGCCAGCCCCGCCCGCCGCCGTGTCGGACGGCGTTGGTGATCAGCTCGTTGACGGCCAGTACGAAGTCGTCCAGTCGGGTGCCGGTGAGCCCGGACGACTCGGCGCGGGAGGCGACGGTGTGTCGGACCTCGGTGACCTGGCCATGATCGAAACTCTCGGCAAGGAGCGGAGGTATTCCGTTGGGCACGACAGTGGCGGGTGCGAGGGGATCTACGTCGCTCATGGCCCGCCCCGCCCGGTGGTCGTCGAGTCCTTTCGTGGCTTTCCCACCCTACGTCAGGGTATGTAGGTGCGCATCCGAGCCACCCCCGCGAGCACGGCCGGGAACCGGCGGGCGGCGTGGGGTCGCCCGGTTCGCGGGAGCTGTGGGATGGTCGGTGCGTGCCGCGATGGTCGACCGACGGGCGGGGCGGACGCCGCCGCGACCCGCCCGGCAGCCTCCAGGCGCCGCTGTGGCGGGCCATCGCCGTCTACCGGTTCGCCGCCCTGGCGTACGTCACCGTGCTGGCCGTCCGGAACCTGAGCGACTATGCCCACCCGGTGGCCGGCGGCGCGGTGCTGTTGGCGATGACCGGCTGGACCGTGTTCAGCGGTTACGCGTACGCGGACCCGTCCTGGCGCCGTTGGCCGCTGCTGCTGGCCGACCTGGCGGTGACGCTCGCGGTGATCGTGGCGGCTCCCCGGGCGGTCGGGTCGGCGATGCTGAATGCCGGGATGCCGCCGCTCAGTGTCGCCTGGCTGGCCGGTCCGGTGCTGGCCTGGGCGGTGTCCGGCGGCCGGCGGCGGGGCGTGGTGGCGGCGCTGGTTCTCGGCGCCACCGACCTGGCCGCGCGGGAGCGGGTCGGCCAGTCCTCGCTGACGGGGGCGGCGCTGATGCTGCTCGCCGGGATCGCGGTCGGGCACGTGGTCCGGCTGGCGGTGATCGCGGAGGAGCGGTTGCAGCAGGCCGTCGAGCTGGAGGCGGCCACCCGGGAACGGGAGCGGCTGGCCCGGGGCATCCACGACTCGGTTCTCCAGGTGCTCGCCCTGGTGCAGCGTCGGGGCGCCCAGCTCGACGGCGAGGCCGGTGAGCTGGCTCGACTGGCCGGCGAGCAGGAGGCCGCGTTGCGCTCGCTGATCGCGACCGCGGCGCCGGTCGGGCTGGACCGGCGGGAGATCGACCTGCGGTCGCTGCTCGGCGGGTACGCGTCGCCGGTGGTGTCGATCGCCGCACCGGCGACCCCGGTGCCGTTGCCGGCCGGTGTCGCCGGGGAGGTCGCCGCGGCGGTGGGTGCGGCGCTCGACAACGTGGCGCGGCACGGCGGCGGGCGGGGCTGGGTCCTGGTGGAGGACGACGTCGCGGAGGTGACCGTCTCGGTCCGGGACGACGGGCCGGGCATCCCACCGGGCCGGCTCGGCGAGGCGGTCGGCCAGGGCAGGTTGGGCGTCGTCCAGTCGATCAAGGGGCGGATCTCCGAGCTCGGCGGCACGGTACGGATCAGCTCGACGCTGGGCGAGGGCACCGAGGTGGAACTGCGGGTGCCGCGCAGTCGTACCACCGCCGACGGCAGCGCCGCCCCGGTCGACTGAGGAGCGTTCCGGCGCCACCGCCCGATCCGGACCGATCTGGCCGACCGTCGACTGTTGCCTGGTCACCCCCGTAGTTAGGCTCGGCCAGGTGAGTGACGAGACGGCGACCCGGGTGGGCGGCGAGACGGCGATCCGGGTGATGGTGGTCGACGACCATCCGATGTGGAGAGAAGGGGTGGCCCGGGACCTGACCGAGGCCGGCTATCTCGTCGTGGCCACCAGTGGTGAGGGCCGGCAGGCCATCCGGGTGGCCCGGGCGACCCGACCCGACGTCGTCGTACTCGACCTCCAACTGCCGGACATCTCCGGTGTCGAGGTGATCCACGGCCTGCTGACCGAGCTGCCCGGGGTACGGGTACTGATGCTCTCGGCCAGTGGTGAGCAGCAGAGCGTGCTCGACGCGGTGAAGGCGGGAGCCACCGGCTATCTGATCAAGTCGGCCGGACCGGCGGAGTTCCTGGCGGCGGTCCGGAGTACGGCCGCCGGTGAGACCGTCTTCACGCCGGGCCTGGCCGGCCTGGTGCTGGGCGAGTACCGGCGGCTCGCCGTCTCGCCCGAGCCGCCGGGCGACGAACTGCCCCGGCTCACCGATCGGGAGACCGAGGTGCTCCGGCTGGTCGCCAAGGGGATGTCCTACAAGCAGATCGCCGCCCGGTTGGGCCTGTCCCACCGGACCGTGCAGAACCACGTCCAGAACACGCTCGGCAAGTTGCAGTTGCACAACCGGGTCGAACTCACCCGCTACGCCATCGAACAGGGCCTCGGCGACTGAGCCGCCCCACCCCGGGTCGCCGGCCCGGCACGACCCGGGTCGTCCACATCCGCGCGCCCCGGGGCGGCGGGCCGGGTCACGGCGGGGGTTGGGTCTCGTTGACCGCCAGTTCCTCGGCGCTCGCCCCGCCGCCGGCGGCTCCGGCGTCGAACGCGATGGAGTCGGTCTCGTCGTCCTCGCGGGCGCCCTGGTCCGGCTCCACCAGCCGGCCGACCGGCCCGCCGCCGGGGGCGTCGCCCAGGATGCCGTGGTCGTAGATCGAGACCGGCGAGCGCGGATCGGAGGTCGGTCCCGGATCCATCACGTCGGCGTCGAGCTGTGCCTCGGCGGCGGCCTCGTCGCTGTCCGCCTCACCGGCGATCGCGGGGTCGACCGCTCCGGCGAGCGGATCGTCGATCGGCCGTTCGCCCTGTTCCCGCGCGAGCTTGTAGTCCAGCGACTCGCCGTCCAACTGCTCCTCGGCGGTGTTGCCGAAGCGGTCGATGGCAAGCGCCTGGTCGCCGGGAAGTGGCGCCGGATCCGGACCGTCCGCCTCGCGGCCGGTGGCGACGTCGTCCCCGGCCGTCGAGTCGTCGTCGGCGGTGTCGGGCAGACCTTCCGCCTCAGGGTCGGACACGGGCGTCGGAAACTCGTCATCGCGCATGACAGATCACTACCCGCTGCCCCGGTACCCGTAACCGGGTCAAGTCGGGTCGGGAACGCGGCGGTTAGGCGGGTGCGGAACGGGGACGCAGGCGGCCGGCGAGGTCTGTCGGATCGTCGGTCGGGCTGTCGACGATGGGCGGCCGGACCGGTGGTGCCGGGCGCCCGGACCGGTTTGCCAGGTTTCCGCTCGGCCCGCCGTGGTTAATGGGAGCCTCTGATCGAACAGCCGTTTGCTCGCGACCCCCGCTGGAGGTGACCCATGCGCGTTGGCCTCGTCTGCGCACACGCCGGCCCGCCGCAGGAGGTCCGCGGCCGGTACGCCGGTACGCATCAGCACGTGGCCCGGGTGGCCGCCGAGCTGACCGGACGAGGACACGACGTACGGGTGTACGAGCGGCTGGACGACCCGGATTCGCCCCCGACGAGCGAGATCGAGGGTTATCGGGTGGAACGGGTACCGGTGGGCCCGGCACGGCGTACGCCGACCGGCGAACTGGTGCCACACGTCCCCGAACTCGGCCGCTGGCTGACCGACCGCTGGGCGGCGGACTGGGCACCCGAGGTGGTGCACGGGCACTTCTGGATCGGCGGACTGGCGGCGGCCAGCGCGGTCCGGGACACGGTCATCCCGGTCGTACAGACCTTCCACTCGCTCGGCACGGAACAGTTGCGACATCTCGGGGAGAACTACGACGGGCCGGGCCAGCGGATCCCACTGGAACTGGCGTTGACCCGGGCGGTCGACATGGCGGTGGCCCAGTCCACCCACGAGGTCGACGAACTGACCCGGATGGGGCTGCAACGGGCCTCCGTGGTGGTGGTGCCGGCGGGGGTGGACGTCGAGCTGTTCGCGCCCGAGGGCGAGGCGATGCCCCGGGACCGGCGCCCCCGGATCCTGGCCGCCGGCGGCCTGGCCCCGGGACACGGACAGGAGGACCTGATCCGGGCGTTGCGGCTGGTCGGGGACGTCGAACTGGTCATCGCGGGCGGGCCGTCCGACGGCAACCTCGGCAACCACGCCGAGGCCCGCCGGCTGCGGGAGGTCGCCGAGCAGACCGGGGTCGCCGACCAGATCCGACTGGTGGGTTCGGTGCCGCACGACCAGATGTCCGCCTGGTACCGCTCGGCCGACGTGGTGGCCTGCACCTCCCGGTACGCCGCCGCCGGCCGGGTGCCGCTGGAGGCGATGGCCTGTGGCGTACCGGTGGTCGGGTACTCCATGGGCGGCATCGCGGACACCGTGGTCGACGAGGTGACCGGCCGGCTCGTGCCACCCGGGGACGTACGCGGCCTCGGGGTCACCCTCCGCCGACTGCTCGCCGCCGACGCGGAGCGGTTCGCGTACGGGCACGCGGCCGTGGACCGGGTGCGGTGCAGCTACACCTGGGACCGTACGGCGAGCGCGCTGGAGCGGCTCTACGAGCGCGTGGTGAGCCGTCGTCAGCCCGCCACGAGCTGACCCGAGGACGGCGAGTCGCCTCCGACGCGCCGGCCCGGGTACGCCACCGCGCCGGCTCAGGGCCGGGGGACCGGGGCGACCGACGCCGACCGTCGTACCCCGGGAGCCGGCCGGTCCGGCAGCGCGCGGCGCCCGGAATTCGGTGCCGGTCCGGGGCGGGCGTGCGTGGGCAGGTCACGAGCGCGCTGACCCGGCAGCAGGGTGTGCTGGTGCTGTGGTTCGGCGTACCGGGTCAGCCCGAGCACCGCGACCAGGGTGACCAGGAATCCGACCCCGGCCAGCCACTCCCGACCGGGCCAGATCCGGTCACCGAGCAGCAGCAGGCCCACGATCGCCGCCGGTACCGCCCCGGCGGCGTCCATCGCGGCCACGGCGGCGGTGGTGGACCCGCGTTGCATGGCGAGGCCGAGCAGCAACTGGCCGACGATCGAGTGGGCGATCAACAGGTAGAGCAGGGGATCGCGCGGCAGCGCGTCGATCGACTGCACCGAGGCCAGTGGTCGGGCGGCCACCGCCGCGGCCGAGAACGCCAGCCCGGCGAGCGAGCCCAGCGCCACCGAGCCGGGCGCCCCGTGCAGCCGTACCGCGAAGAAACCGAGCCCACCGATCACGCCGAGCGCGACCACCAGCCCGACCACGCCGGCCGTCCCGAGCTGCCGGGACGGGGCCGGCTTCGCGGCCAGCACCAGGGCGGTGATCCCGACCAGCAGCAGTACCAGCAGGAACACCTCGGCGGCCGGCAGCCGCCACTTCAGCACCAGCACTCCGAGCAGGGCGGTCACGCCGAGGCCGGCCGCCACGCTGGCCTGTACCAGGAACAGCGGCAGGTCCCGGCGGGCCAGGAAGGCGAGGACGAAGCCGAGCATCTGGCAGCCCAGCCCCACCAGGTAGGTGCGGTGTCCGACCAGCCGCAGCAGCAGCCCCGGATCGAAGGTGTGGTGCAGGGTCGTCCGGGTCGCCGCGACCGACTGGAGCAGGTTGGCAATGCCGTAGGCGGCGATCATCGCCGCGAGGAAGCACCAACCGGTGGAGACCACCTGGCGAGGATAGAGGCTGATTCCACTCTCCGCTCGGTTGGCTAGCCGAGCCGGTCGAGGAGATCCTGGTGCAGCTTTCCGTTGCTGGCCACCGCGCTGCCGCCACCGGGACCGGGGCGCCCGGCCAGGTCGGTGAAGGTTCCACCGGCCTCGGTGACGATCGGGATCAGCGCGGCCAGGTCCCACAGCGACAGTTCCGGCTCGGCCATCGCGTCCACCGCTCCCTCGGCGACCAGCATGTAGCCGTAGAAGTCGCCGTACGCCCGACTCCGCCAGGCCGTCCGGATGATGTCGAGCATCGGGTCGAGCCGGCCGCTCTCCTCCCAGCCGTTCAACGAGGCGTAGCAGAAGCTGGCATCGGCGAGCCGGCCCACCCCGGAGACCCGGATCGGGCTCGCGGCGGCCTGGTGCCTGCCCGCGTACGCCCCGAGGCCGGTGGCCGCCCACCAGCGCCGGCCGAGCGCGGGTGCCGAGACCAGGCCGACGACCGGCGTGTCGCCGTCCATGAGGGAGATCAGCGTGCCCCAGATCGGTACGCCCCGGACGAAGTTCTTCGTGCCGTCGATCGGGTCGATCACCCACTGCCGGGAGCCGGCGCCGGCCGGTGCGGCGGAGGCGCCGTACTCCTCGCCGAGCACCCCGTCCCGGGGACGGGTCCGGGCCAGTGTCGCCCGGATGGCGCGCTCCACGGCGGTGTCCGCGTCGCTGACCGGGGTCAGGTCCGGCTTGGACTCCACGTGCAGGTCGAGGGCCCGGAACCGGGCCATCGAGATCGAGTCGGCGGTGTCGGCGAGCATGTGCGCCAGGGACAGATCATCCGCGTACCGGGCCATGGCGGGAAACCTACTCGATCGGGTCCGCGAGCTGCGTTAGCATCCCGCCCCGTGGCCTCCGAAACGGTTTCCGAAGCAACCCCCGAAGTGCTGATCGGCCTGCTGGCCGAGCCCGACCGACTCGCCGCGTTCGCCGCGGTCGTGCTCGGCGCGGGCGATCCGGCGGAGGTGGCGGAGCGGACCGGGCTGCCCGCCCGCACGGTGCTCGCCGCGCTGCGCCGGCTGGAGTCAGGTGGCCTGGTCGCAATGGTGGACGGCCGGACTACCGCCCGGGTCGACGTCTTCAAGGAGGCGGTCCGGGCGCATCCGCCGACGTCCCCGGAGACCGACCCGGATCCGGACCGGGTCGCGTCGGCGGTGCTGCGGACGTTCGTCCGGGACGGCCGGATCGTCCAGTTTCCGGCGGCCAGGGGCAAGCGCCGGCTGCTGCTGGAACACGTCGTGGCGACCTTCGAGCCGGGCGTGCGCTATCCGGAGCGGGAGGTCAACGCGCTGCTGCGGGCCTGGCACGACGATTACGCCGCGCTGCGGCGCTACCTGGTCGACGAGGTCCTGCTGACCCGGGAGGACGGCGTCTACTGGCGCAGCGGCGGCCCGGTCGACCTCGACCCGACCGGATAGGGCCGTTCCACCGGCTACTCGGTCTCGCCGGCCCGGGAGGCCAGCAACCGGCGGTACGACGCCAGCCGGCGCGGATCGGCGTTACCGGCCGCCACCCAGGCGTCCAGGGAACACTCGGCCTCGTCCGGGGTGTGCTCACAGTTGGGCGGGCACTCGACGGTCCCCTCGACCAGATCCGGGAACCCGTGCAGCAGGCTCTCCGCCGAGACGTGGGCGAGCCCGAAGCTGCGGATACCGGGCGTGTCGACGATCCAGCCGGGATGGGTCCGCTTGCCGCCGCCGGGTACCGGAGGCAGCCGCAGCGCGACGGCGCTGGTCGAGGTGTGTCGTCCCCGGCCGATCGCGCTGACCGTCCCGACCGCCCGGGCCGCCGCCGGGACGAGCCGGTTGACCAGGGTCGACTTGCCCACCCCCGAGTGGCCGACCATTACCGAGATCCGCTCGCTCAGCAGTTGGCGTACCTCGCCGAGGTCCACCGACGGCCCGACCAGTACGTGCCGCAGGTCCAGTTCCGCGTAGTAGCCGAGCACGGCGTCCGGCGCGGCCAGATCGGCCTTGGTCAGGCAGAGCAGCGGCTCGATGCCCGCGTCGTACGCGGCCACCAGGCAGCGGTCGATGAACCCGGTCCGGGGCGGCGGATCGGCCAGCGAGCTGACGATCACGAGTTGCTCGGCGTTCGCCACGACGACCCGTTCCAGCCGGCCCTCCGCGGTGGTCTCGTCGTCGTCGGCGGTACGTCGCAGCACCGAGGTCCGCTCGGCGATCCGGACGATCCGGGCCAACGCCCCGTCCGCGCCGGAGGTGTCCCCGACCAGTGCGACCCGGTCGCCGACCACCACCGACTTGCGGCCCAACTCCCGGGCCCGCATCGCGGTGACCGTGCCGACCCCGCCCTTGGCACCGGCACCCACCGTCAGGTCGTCCTCGGTCACGCAGGTGTAGCGACCCCGATCGACGGCGATCACGAACCCGTCGACGGCGTCGGCGTGCCGGGGCCGGGTGCGGGTACGCGGACGCGACGCCCGCCCGGGTCGGACCCGTACGTCGTCCTCGTCGTATTCCCGCTGCTTGCCAGCCAGTTCCGTCCCCCGTCTCGTCTCGCGTCGGCAGCCAGCGACGGGACGGGCCGGTCCCGGCTACTGGCGTCCGCCGCCGGCCACCATCGTTGACCATAGTGCCGGGAACTCCGGCATGGTCTTGGAGGTACACGCCACGTCGCTCAGTTCGATCCCCGGGACGGCCAGTCCGATCACCGCGGCCGCGTGGGCCATCCGGTGGTCGGCGTAGGTCTCGAACGCACCGCCGCGCAGCAGCCGGGGGCGGATCTCCAGCCCGTCGGTGGACTCGTTGACGTCGGCACCGAGCGCGTTCAGCTCCCGGGCCAGGGCGGCCAGCCGGTCGGTCTCGTGGTTGCGGATGTGCGCCACGCCGCGCAGCCGGGACGGCGAGTCGGCCAGTACGGCGAGCGCGGCCAGCACCGGGGTGAACTCGCTGACGTCGGAGAGGTCGGCGTCCAACCCGTGGATCACGCCGGTACCCCGTACGGTCAGCCCGTCGGTGCCGAGCGTCACCTCGCCGCCCATCTGCTGTAGCAGCGTACGGAGCGTGTCGACCGGTTGCAGGCTGCTGCGTGGCCAGCCGAGCAGGGTCACCCCGCCCCCGGTGACCAGCGCGGCGGCGAAGAACGGCACCGCTCCGGAGAGGTCCGGCTCGATGTCCCAGCCGCGTCCGGAGAGTCGGCCCGGCTCCACCGCCCAGACGTTCGGGGTGCTGTCGTCGATCGCGGCACCGGCGGCCAGGAGCATCTGCACGGTCATCCGGAGATGCGGCGCGGACGGGACCGGTGGCCCCTCGTGCCGTACCACGATGCCGCGGTCGAACCGTGCCGCGCCGAGCAGCAGCCCGGAGACGAACTGGCTGGAGGCCGAGGCGTCGATGACCACCTCGCCACCGGCCACCTGCCCGGTGCCGTACACGGTCAGCGGCAGCCGTCCGCCGTCGGACGCGTCGATCCGCAGGCCGATCGAGCGGAGCGCCCCGACCAGCGGGCCGAGCGGGCGGACCCGGGCGTACGGGTCGCCGTCGAAGGTGACGGGTCCCTCGGCGAGCCCGGCCAGCGGTGGCACGAACCGCATGACGGTGCCGGAGAGCCCGACGTCGACGTGGGCGGGACCCTGTAGCGGACGGGGGCGGACCAGCCAGCGCTCGTCGTCCACGATGGAGGCGTGGGCGCCCATCGCGCGCAGCCCGGCGGCCATCAGTTCGGTGTCCCGGGCACGCAGCGGATGACGTAGCGTCGAGGGACCGTCGGAGACCGCGCTGAGCACCAGGGCCCTGGCGGTCAGCGACTTGGAACCGGGCAGACGCAGCGTCGATTCGACCGGATCGGTCGCCGTCGGCGCGGTCCAGGGCTGAAGCGGTCGGGTCGCCGTCAGATTCGCCACCGCTACAGTCTGCCCTGCCCGTAGGACCGGACCGCTCGCCGGCCCGGCTCTCCCGCTTCGCGGGACGGCCGAACGGACCGCGAGGCGCTAGCGTGTGCCCATGTGCGGCAGGTACGCGACGACCCGCAGCGCGGTCGATCTGAGCGCGCTCTTCGAGGCGTACGACGACAGCGCTGACCGGTTGGTGCCCGATTACAACGTCGCTCCCACCGATCCGGTGCCGATCGTCCGGATCTCGGACCGGCTGGGCGGTTCGGTGCTCTCCGTCGCCCGTTGGGGACTTCTCCCCTCGTGGGCGAAGGACACCCGGGGTGCCGCCCGGATGATCAATGCCAGGGCCGAGACGGTCGCCACCACCCGCGCGTACGCCCAGTCGTTCGCCCGACGGCGCTGCCTCGTCCCCGCCGACGGCTGGTACGAGTGGGTCCGCCGGGACGGCGGCAAGCAGGCGTACTTCATGACGCCGCGCGACGGGGAGGTGCTCGCCTTCGCCGGTCTCTGGTCGGTCTGGCGCGGTGCCGGCGACCCGCTGCTCAGTTGCAGCGTGGTCACGATGCCGGCGCTCGGCGAGCTGGCGCTGGTGCATGACCGGATGCCGCTGGTGCTGACCCGGGACCGCTGGGCGGGCTGGTTGTCCGACGACGTCGATCCGGCCGAACTCCTCGCGCCGCCGACCGGGAAGACGCTGGCGGGCATCGAGGTGCGGCCGGTCGGCAGGGGCGTCGGCGACGTCCGGAACGACGGTCCGGAGCTCGTGGCCAGGGTCCCGGCCGCGCCGCTGGGCGCGTTACCAGAAGACCCGGTCATATCAGCGTTGTTCTGACGACGCTTTCGTACATTCGCGTGCACCGATTTGCCACTGTTCGAGGTGGATCGTCGCACGGACTTTTCCACACCTTTGCTGGAAGCACTTGTCACCCATCGTGTGCGTGCGATAGAACACAGCGCCGGCAGTGGGTGTCGGCTCGCACCGGGCGAGCGGCACTCATCGAAACATTGTCGGTCCCACGGGGGAGGTGGGTGAATGACACGGGCGCGGATGCCACGCCCGCACGAAGTTGCCGCGGCGAGACGAGACCCGAGATTGCTCCGGGCCCTCACTGAGCGGCAGCTCGACGATGCCTGGCGGACCAGAGGGGTGTGCCAGAGCGTGGACCCTGAGACGTTCTTTCCGGCGCCCAGCGAACCGGCCGATTCGGCGGTCGCGTTGTGCCGGACATGTGACGTACAGGGGCCATGTCTGGCCTGGGCGCTGGAGGTGGGTGACTGTCACGGTGTGTGGGGAGCGACTACGCCGCGTGAGCGTCGGGCGATGTTGGTCGCCTGGCGGGATCAGGTGGAGCGTGATCCGGACGCGGCCGGCGATGCCGGGCCACCGGTCCGGGACCGGCTGCTGACCCTGATCCCGCTCAGTACGAGTCGTCGCTGAGCACGATCGTCGATCGCTGGTCGTCGACCGACGGGCCCCGGGGGTGGGCCGTCGGCCGACGACCAGCGGACGATCTCGACCGGGCCGGCCCACGACCCGATGTTCCCGGTCGGAACTGCCATCCAGCGGTCGGACCTGCCATTACCGCGGTCGGACCTGCCATACAGTGGCGCGGTGCACCGCAGCAACGAGTTCGACACGCCACGCGGGCCGGCTCGGGTGGAGGTCGACCTGCCCCACCCCGAACCGGCGACCCTGCTGGTGCTCGGGCACGGTGCGGGCGGTGACGTGGACGCGCCGGACCTGGTCGCGCTCCGGAACGCCGCGCGCGACGCGGGAATCGGGGTGGCCAGGGTCACCCAGCCGTACCGGGTCGCCGGTCGACGGGCCCCGGCACCCGCCGGCCACCTCGACGAGGCCTGGACGGCGGTCGTCGAGGAACTGCTGCGCCGGCACCGCTCGGTCTCGAACCTGGTCGTCGGCGGCCGGTCCAGCGGCGCCCGGGTCGCCTGCCGTACCGCCGTACCGCTGTCGGCGTCCGGTGTCGTCGCGCTGGCCTTTCCACTGCGTCCGCCCCGGACTCCCCAGCGGTCCCGGGCGGCGGAACTGGAGACCGGGCTGCCCACGCTGGTGGTGAACGGCGATCGTGACCCGTTCGGTGTGCCGTCGGCCGGGCCACGGATTCGGGTCGAGGTACGCCCGGGGGAGCGGCACGACCTGCGACGTGACCCGGAAGGGATCGCCGGGGTGGTGGTGGACTGGCTCCGGGAGCGGGGCTGGGTGGGCGCAGGACACGGCGGTACGCCCGTTTCCCCGTACCAGGGTGATCGTTGCTCCTTCTGATGCCGGACACCGCACGGGTTGATGCGAATCCACTGCGGCGCCCGGTTTCATCCTCCCAGGCCCTTCCTGGTCCCAGCGGTGGCGGATCGAGCCGGATTGGCCGCGGCCGGGGCCAGGGACGGGCGGTGGTCGGAATGCCTCGCCGGTCGGGCGGGTTACAACTCCCGGAAGCTACTGCGACGAGGGGGGTCTGACCGGTGTCGACCGAGACACGGAGCCCGGAGTACGAGCGCGACGCGGCGCGGCGCCTCGACCGATGGCGAAACGGACCACCCGGCCGATCGCCGGGCGAACGGGCTGCGGTGAGCACCAGCACGGCCCGAACCCAGTCGCCGGGTCGTGCTTTCCGCGTATCCTCGGCGGGACAGCCGACTAGCGCCGCGGCGATGGTGAAGGCCGCTGCGCCGGTTCGGTACCGAGGCGAGGGAGACGCGCGGTTGACACGACCGGAGAAAACGGACGAGCGTACGGACGAGCGGCGGGCCCGGTTCGAGCGCGACGCGCTGCCCTTCGTCGACCAGTTGTACGCCGCCGGCCTGCGGATGACCCGCAACCCCGCCGACGCCGAGGATCTGGTCCAGGAAACGTACCTGAAGGCATTCGCGGCGTTCCACCAGTTCGAAGAGGGCACGAACCTCAAGGCGTGGCTCTACCGGATCCTGACCAACACCTACATCAACTCCTACCGTCGTCGGCAGCGGCAGCCTGTCCAGGCGCCCACCGAGGAGATCACTGACTGGCAACTCGCCGAGGCCGAGTCGCACACCTCCAGCGGGCTGCGGTCCGCGGAGACCGAGGCGCTGGACCGGCTGCCGGACAGCGACGTGAAAGAGGCGCTGCAGCAACTTCCGGAGGACTTCCGGCTCGCGGTCTACCTCACCGACGTCGAGGGGTTTTCCTACAAGGAGGTCGCCGACATCATGGGAACGCCGATCGGCACCGTGATGTCCCGGTTGCACCGTGGCCGGCGGAACCTGCGGAAGCTGCTTGAGCGCTACGCTGCCGAACGGGGCTTTTCGTCCGCCCCGTCGACCAGGTCCGCCGCCGCTGCCCGGGAGGTGTGAGCGAGCATGAGTTGCGGTGAACCACACGAGACCGACTGCCGTGAGGTGCTCACCGAGGTGTATCTCTACCTCGACCTCGAGTGCGCCGACGAGCGGCGGAACCTGATCCGGGACCATCTCGACGAGTGCTCCCCCTGCCTGCGCGAGTACGGCATCGAGCAGGAGGTCAAGGCGCTGGTCGCGCGGTGCTGCGGCAACGAGACCGCGCCCGCCGACCTCCGCGACCGGCTGCGGGTACGCCTGGCCGAGCTGGTCTTCGAGACCGAGTCCCGCGAGTACCTGGCCGACTGACCGCTCGGCCGCCGGGCCGGCGCCTTCGGTCGGCCCACGGGGTGATCGGACGGATCACCGGGCCGGGGCCGGGGCATCCAGACCGCGTCCTGCGATCGTCGATGGCTCCCCGCCCCGCCCGGTCCGCCCAGGCTCGGCTCCGCCGATGCTCAGGAGTTGGGGCGCTTGCCGTGGTTGGCGGCGCTCTTCTTACGTGCCTTCTTCTTGCGTGACTTCTTCGCCATGCTCGACCTCCCGTCTTTTCCGGCGAGCGGCGGCGTCATGTTCGGTACGTCGCCCTTGCTGTGCTCGCGCCGGGCAATCCTCCCATGGCGGTTCTGCCGGACCCGCCGAGGCCGACGCCGGATCGGCGCCGAGGGCCCGAGGTGGGCCGTCACGTGATTGGATACCGTTCGCAGGTAGGTATCAGTCACGACAAGGGGGGCCTGATGGCCGAGGAGATCCGCGCCGAGATGGTGGCGAACGTCTGGAAGGTCGTCGCCACGGCCGGCGACCCGGTGGCCGAGGGCGACACGCTGGTGATCCTCGAGTCGATGAAGATGGAGATCCCCGTCATCGCCGAGTCGGACGGGGTGCTCCGGGAACTCGCCGTCAACGAGGGCGACGTCGTGCAGGACGGCGACCTGATCGCCGTCATCGACTGACCGGGCCGAGATGACCCACCTGCTGGTCCGGCTCGCCGAGCCGGACGACTTCGACGCGATCGCCCGCCTGACCGTTGCCGCGTACCGGGCGGATGGACAGCTCGCCGGCGAGTCCGGGTACGACCAGACCCTGATCGACGTGTCGGGCCGGTCCGACGCCGGTGAGCTGCTGGTGGCCGTGGACGAGACCACCGGCGAGGTGCTCGGTGGCGTCCTGTTCGTGCTGCCGGGCAGTCCGTACGCCCAGTTGGCGGGGCCCGGCGAGGCGGAGTTCCGGATGCTCGCGGTGGATCCGGCGGCGCAGGGGCGTGGTGCCGGTGAGGCACTGGTCCGGGCCTGCCTGACCCGTGCCGCTGCCCTCGGCTGCCACGGCGTGGTGATCTGCACCCGCAGTTTTTCCGTTCCGGCGCACCGGCTCTACGCGCGGCTCGGCTTCGTCCGTACCCCGGAGCGGGACTGGACGCCGGATCCGGGTGTGGACCTGCACGCCCTCCGGATCGACCTGGCCGACGTGCCGAGCGCGGTGGCGGAGGCGAGCCGCGGCTGATCCGCCGCCCGGCTGGGCAGCACCGCTAGGCCGGCAGCGCGGTCCGGTCCTCCTCGGCTCCGGAGGCACCGATCCGGTCGAGCAGTTCGTACGCCACATCGAGGGCGAGCCGCTGTCGCTGCTCGACACTGATCTCCGGCCCGCGCAGCGCGAACATGCTCCCGTGCACGGCGAAGATGGCCAGCGTCGCCCGGAGCTGGCCGGCCGGCGACGGGTCGGCGCGGGAGAGCGCCTCGGCCATCCGCAGCAGCCGGTCCTTCATCATCTGCCCGGAGGACAGATGGGTGAGCACCGTCCGGTTCTGCTCGAAGAACCGCATCACGCTGTGCCCCGTGTCGCCGAAGAACTCCTCCGAGTAGCGGTCCAGCGTCGCCCGACGCCCGGCGGCGTCGGCCGGCTGTTGCCTGGCCCACTCGATCAGCCCGTCCAACCGCTCGATCCGGTCGGAGACGAAGCTGTTGACGATGTCGTCCTTGCTCTTGAAGTGGTAGTACAGCGCGGCCTTGGTGACGCCGAGCCGCTCGGCGATCTCCCGTAGCGAGGTCTTCTCGTACCCGTGCTCGGTGAACAGCTCGAGGGCCACGGCCTGGATGCGCGACCGTGTATCGCCTGTGCTGCTGGTCACCGGACCACCTTTCCTAATCGCTTGACGCGAACCAGGCATCAAACTTACCGTGCGGCAAGTAGGATAACTAGCCGGCCGGCAAGTAAGTGGGTCGCAACTCAGGGGGAGCTTAGATGACCGCGACGGCGGAGGCGCCGGTACGAGTCAACATCAGGGTGGTGCTCGCCGGCCTGATGATCGCGATGATGCTCGCGATGCTCGACAACATGATCGTGAGCACGGCACTGCCGAGAATCGTGGGGGAGTTCGGCGGGCTGAACCACTTCACCTGGGTGGTCACCGCGTACGTGCTGGGTACCACCGTCTCCACGCCGATCTGGGGCAAGCTGGGGGACCTGTACGGGCGCAAGGCCGTCTTCCTCACCTCGATCGGGATCTTCCTGTTCGGTTCGGCGCTCTGCGGGATGGCCGGTTCCGGTCTGCTCGGCGGACCCGGCGACGGCATGATGGAGCTGATCGGGTTCCGGGCGGTACAGGGCCTGGGCGCGGGCGGACTCATGGTCGGCGTGATGGCCATCATCGGTGACCTGGTGCCACCCCGGGAGCGGGGCCGCTACCAGGGCATGATCGCCGGCATCATGGCCATCGCCATGGTGGCGGGGCCGCTGGTCGGTGGCTTCATCACCGACCACCTCTCCTGGCGCTGGGCGTTCTACGTCAACCTGCCGCTCGGCGGGGTGGCGCTGATCCTGCTGGCCACCCGGATGCACCTGCCGAAGTACCGCACCGAGCACCGGATCGACTGGCTCGGCGCCGCGCTGCTCTCGATCGGCATCACCGCGATCGTCCTGGTCACCACCTGGGGCGGCAACGAGTACGACTGGACGTCCGCGCAGATCCTCGGGCTGGCCGTACTCGCCGCGCTGTCGCTGGTCGCGTTCGGACTGGTCGAGCGCCGGGTCTCCGAGCCGATCCTGTCGCTGAGCCTCTTCACCAACCGCAACTTCGCGGTGATCTCGGCGATCGGCTTCCTGCTCGGGTTCGCGATGTTCGGTGCGATGAACTTCCTGCCGCTGTACCAGCAGACCGTGCAGGGCGCCTCGGCGACCAACAGCGGCCTGCTGCTGCTGCCGCTGATGTTCGGCATGCTGGTGGTGTCGATCGTGGTCGGCCGGACGATCACCAAGACCGGCCGCTACCGTGCCTTCCCCATCATCGGCGGCATCGTGATGACCATCGGCATGGTGCTGCTGATGCTGCTCGACGTCGACACCAGCAAGACCGAGTCGTCCCTCTACATGGTGGTACTCGGCGTCGGCATGGGCTTCCTGATGCAGACCTCGATGTTGATCGCGCAGAACAGCGTGGAGCAGAAGGACCTCGGTGCGGCCAGTGGCGCGGCCACCTTCTTCCGCTCGATCGGCGGTTCGTTCGGTGTCTCGCTGTTCGGCGCGATCTTCGCCAACCGGCTGGCCGACTCGGCGGCCGGTGCGGCGCTGAGCGACGGCGCCGGAGTCGACCCCGCCGCACTCCAGGGGTTGCCGACCGAGCAGCGGCTCGCCGTGCTCGGCGGCCTGGCCGACTCGATCAGTGGGGTCTTCCTGTGGGCGGTGCCGTTCGCCGCGGCCATCGGGGTGCTCGCGTGGTTCATCAAGGAGATCCCGTTGCGTGGCTCGCTGGACCAGCCGGCCGACGGCGCGAGCCCGGAGGAGCAGGCGGAGACCGCGCTGGCCAGCCCGCCGGTGCGCTGATCCACTGACGGTGTCGCCAGCCCCCGGGCTGGCGACACCGCGCCCGGCCGGCTGGGGTCAACGCCGCCGGACGAGTCGACCCCACAGCCGGTTCCAGAGTTGTCCGAACCGGCGCGGCCGGGCCACCCGTGCGCCGTCTTCCCGGGCGAGGAGCTGTCGGGCGGCGTCGACCGCGGCCGGCTCGGCCAGCGGGGTGGCCAGGACCAGTTGGGCCAGTGACCGCTTGACCGAGACCGGCCGGCGCCCGGCCACCTCGACCGCGTCGACCAGCCGCTCGGCCGCGACCCGGGCCACATCGGTACGCACCGACGGGTCCACCCAGGCGGCGGTGACCAGGGCGAAGAGCGCCGCCTCGGTGATCCAGTCCTCGACGCCCCAGACCAGGTCGAGCAGTACCCGGCGACGGGTCGAGTCCGGCCACGGCTCGTCCGTACGGTGGTGCAGCAGGCCGAGGCAGACCCAGACCTGGACGCAGCGCACCCACAACGTCGGATCGTGCTCGGCCAGGGTGCGGCCCAGCTCGGTCGGCGGAGGTTCCGGCGGGTGCACGAGGAGGCCGAGCAGGTCGTCGAGTTCGACCGTGGCGAGCCCGACCGCCGCGTCGTAGGCGGCCGGCGGATGCGGCCAGGCCGGATGGGCCAGGTGCCGGATCCGTTCCACCGCCGGGGCCGTCGGCTTCGGCAGGGTCGGCACGGCGGTCGTACCGTCGTAGTGCCAGAGCCGACGGGTGACCGGCCGACGGGGCTCGCGCAGGTCCGGTTCGGGTGTCCCCACGACCGTGACGGTCAGGTCGGGTGCCTCGCCGACCAGCGTCCGCATCGCGCTCGGCGGCTCCAACTCGGTCAGCATCAGCTGCGCGCCGAGTAGCGGCTCCCCGGAGCCGAGTCGCTGCCGCACCGCCGCGGCCACCCGCTCGGCGGCGGCCGGAACCCGGCCCAGCCACGGCTGGCCGTGGCAGCACTCGGCGAGGTCACTGTGCTCGTGCGAGTCGTCCGGATGGTCACGTTGGAAGTCGGCGAGCGCCACGAGATGGTGGAGTTCGCCGTCCCGCCGGTAGCGCAGCCGGTGGCCGGTGTGCACGGCGCAGTCGAAGGACGGGTCCCGGGACAGCGCCCGGTCGATCCAGCCCAGTGCCTCGTCGAGTTGGCCGTGGTCGGCGAGCGTGCCGGCGATGTCCGCGTACACGGAGAGGTCCGCCGGGTCGTGCTCGACGGCCCGGCGCAGCGCGGCGAGCGCGTCGTCGGTCCGCCCGGCGCTGCGGTAGGCGTAGCCCAGCCAGACCTCGGCGAGCTTCGACGGCAGCTCCCGGGTGCCCCGGCTGGCCCACTCGACGGCCAGGGTGATCGCGCCGACCCGGCGGGCCAGTGCCGAGGCCGCGCCGAGCAGCAGGCCGTGTCGCGGATGTGCGGCCACGGCGTGCCGGGCCAGCCGCAGGTAGGGCCAGAGGGGTTCCCGGGCGGTCTCCGGCACCGGATCGGGGATACCGGCGCAGACCTGCATCAGGATCCGGGCGATCCGGTCCGGGTCGAGATGACCGGGCAGCTCCGGCGCGCTGACCCAGGGCACCCCGGCCCAGTCGGCGGCGGGGGCGTGTCCGGTCGCGGCGGCCAGCAGTTCCAGCCCGTCACCGGGGCGCCCGGCGGCGGCGAGCAGGTGCGCCCGGGCCACCACCGTGCCGATGAAGGGGTGCTGGTCGAGCGGGAAGAGCTCCACCCCGCCGCCGGACCGGGCGGCGAGCTGGGCGAGTGCCTCGTGCACCTCGGGCATCGTCGGTGCGTACGCGATCGCTCCGGCCAGGTGTCCCGCGGCGTGCCTGAGGTCGCCGTCGTCGAGCGCCAGTCGGGCCAGCGCCAGTTCGCCCTCGGCCGACAGCCGGGGGTCGTCCGTTCCCTCGGGCACCGAGTCGACCCTTCGCCGCACGTGGATTTTCCCCTGGGTTGGGGAGCCTAGGGCATGCGGCGAGGGGTTGGTGATCTACTGCGCAAAGCTGATCGCTCAATTGCCTTATCGCCCCGAATCGTGCAACGCTGAGCATGGAACGCGCGGGTTTCGCGCATGAGGAGGTCATCATGGCGCAATCGGGAGCCGGCATGGCGGCGGACATCGCCGAGCAGCCGGAGGGCTACGCGCGTTTGTTGGAGCCGGCGTCGATTGCCGCGATCGCGCAGGTCGCGGCCGTGATCGCCGAACGTCGACCCCGACACGTGGTCTTCACCGCGCGGGGCACCTCCGACCACGCGGCGCTCTACGCCGCGTACCTCACCGAGATCCGGCTCGGCCTGCCGGCCGGACTCGCCTCCCCCAGCACGATCACCGTCTTCGGTGCCCGGCCGGACCTGTCCGAGGCGCTCGTCGTCGGAGTCAGCCAGAGCGGCGGCTCACCCGACCTGACCGAGGTGCTCCGGGTGGCCCGGTCGGCCGGCGCGCTGACCCTGGCGGTGACCAACGCGCCCGACTCCCCGTTGACCCAGGCGGCGGAACTCGCCGTCGACGTGGCCGCCGGGCACGAGCGGGCCGTCGCCGCCACCAAGACGTACACCGCCGAGCTGCTCGCCCTGCTGCTGCTGGTCGAAGGGATCCGCGCCGGGAACGGCGTACTGCCTGCCGAGGAGCGGGCCGCGCTGGAGACGCTGCCGGAGCTGGCCAGCCGTACCCTCGCCGATCCGGTTCCCGGACAGTTGGCGCCCCGCTACCGCTTCGCGGACCGGATGGTCACCACCGGTCGCGGGTACGCCTATCCGACCGCCCGCGAGGCGGCGCTGAAGCTGATGGAGACCTCGTACCTTCCGGCGCTCGCCTTCTCCGGCGCGGACCTGCTGCACGGCCCGCTGGCGATGACCGACCCCGACGTTCCGGTGCTCGCCGTGGTCGGCGCCGGACTCGGCGGCGCGGCCATGCGGGACGTCGTCAGCAGGCTCGGCGAGCGCGGCGCCGACCTGGTCGTCGTCGGACCGACCGAGATCGGCGGTGCCGCCGCACACCTGACGGTGCCGGAGGTCGACGAGCGCTACGCCCCGCTGCTGGACATCCTGCCGGTGCAGCGGCTCGCCCTGGCCCTGGCTCTGGCCCGGGGCGAGGACCCCGATGCGCCCCGCGGCCTGAACAAGGTGACCGCGACTCTCTGACCGGCGAAGGCGACACCTACGCCGCACTCCGGTGCCCGCGCCGGTGATGGCCGTGGCAGGCTAGCTCCGTGTCCACGCTGCGCGATCTCGCTGAGGAGCACACGGGCCTGCGTCCGGTCGACGTCGACCACCTGCACCGGGTGGCCGGCGACTGGCAACTGCTCTCCGACCTGTCCTTCGCGGATCTGCTGCTCTGGGTTCCGGTCAACTCCGGCGACGGCTTCGTCTGCGTCGCCCAGGTACGCCCGACCACCGCGCCGACCGCGTACCAGGACGACCAGGTCGGCCGGATCGTCGGCGGCCCCGAGGTGGCGCACCTGGAGATCGCGTACAGCCAGGGCCGGATCTGGCGGGAGGGCGACCCGGTCTGGTACGGCGACACCCCGGCCCGGCACGAGGCGATCCCGGTACGGCTGCGCGGCGGCGACGGGGAGGCCGGCGAGGTGATCGCCGTGGTGGGCCGGGACACCAACCTCTCCACCGCCCGGACGCCGAGCCAACTCGAACTGAACTACCTCACCACCGCCGACGACCTGGCCCAGATGCTCTCCGACGGGACGTTCCCGCCGGTTCGGCATCCCGGCGAGACGACCACCGCACCCCGGGTCGGCGACGGGCTGGTCCGGCTCGACGCCAACGGCAAGGTCACCTACGCGAGCCCGAACGCCCAGTCCGCGTACCGCCGGCTCGGTTTCGCCTCGCACCTGGTCGGCGAGGACCTGGCGGCGCTGAACCGGCGGCTCGCCGCCGATCCGCTGGAGGGCACCGAGGCGGCGAACCGGGTCCTGGCGGCGCTGCGCGGCGAGGCACCGCCCCGGCGGGAGATCGAGGCGCGCGGCGCGACCGTGCTCACCCGGGCCCTGCCGCTGATGCCCGCCGGGGTGCCGATCGGCGCGCTGGTCCTGGTCCGCGACATGACCGAGGTACGTCGTCGGGACCGGGCGCTGATCACCAAGGACGCGACGATCCGGGAGATCCACCACCGGGTGAAGAACAACCTGCAGACCGTCGCCGCCCTGTTGCGCCTCCAGGCCCGCCGGGTCGGCATCCCGGCCGCCAAGGCAGCCCTGGAGGAGTCGGTACGCCGGGTCGCCTCGATCGCGCTTGTGCACGAGACCCTCTCGATGTCCAGCGACGAGGCGGTCGAGTTCGACGGCATCGTCGACCGGGTGGCGTCGGCCGCGGCCGAGGTGGCGGCGACCGAGGTACCGGTACGGATGCGCCGGCAGGGCAGCTTCGGCGTACTGCCCGCCGAGATCGCCACCTCGCTGGTGATCGTGCTGAACGAGTTGCTGCTCAACGCCGTCGAGCACGCCTTCCCGGCGCCCGAACACGCCTTCGCGGCGACCGACGAGGGTGGCACCGCCCCGGAGCCCGCCGAGCCGGTCGAGGCGGCCGAGCTGGCTCTGCCGGCCTGGCCGGCAGAGGAGGGCGAGCCGGCCGAGGTGGTCGTCTCGGCGCACCGGTTCCGCAAGCAGTTGCACGTCACGGTCGCCGACAACGGCCGTGGCCTGCCGGACGACTTCGACGCCGACCAGGGCAGCCGGCTCGGCCTCCAGATCGTCCGGGCGCTGGCCACCGGCGAGCTGCGCGGCACGATCGAACTGCGCAAACGGGCCGCCGGTGGCACCGAGGCCCTGCTCGTGGTCCCGCTGGCCCGCTAGGTTCGACGCCAGGGGGTTCAGCGGCGGGGGCTCAGCGGCGGGTCAGCAGGGCCACGGTGAGGCCCGGCACCGTCCAGTGCCGATCGGTCCGGAACCCGGCCCGCAGCGGATCCGCCCGGCTGGCGGGCATCCCGGCCAGCGGATCGGCGTGCTCTCCCCGGATCAGCAGCCAGAGCCGGTCGACCGAGGCCAGGCACTGGTCGGGCCGAGGGCACTCGGTCGCCCAGAGGTCGGCTCGGCGTACCTGGTCCTCGGCCAGCAGGACGTCCCGGGGGCGGTTGACTCGAAGGTGGTAGGCGGTCGCGAGGTCGAGGAACGCCCAGCCGTCCCGGGGGGCGTAGACGATGCCGTCGCCCGGTTGCCGATGCGCCGCGATGATGTCCACCGCCGCCGGATAGTCGATCGGGGCGGTCCGGGGCGACTCGTGGGTACGCCGCAACGCGGCCTGCTCCGGCGCCCCGAGTACCCCGGCGGCCAGCACGATCGCCAGCGCCGCGCCCAACCGGAGCGGGGCGAGTACGCACGCCGCGAGCAGGCAGCCGAACGGCACGACGAAGACCAGATAGCGGGGTACGAAGAGCGGGGTGAGCTGGCCGGCGACGAAGAGCAGCAGCGCCGGCAGTGCCACGGTCAGCCCGACAGCCGCGCCCCACCGGCCACGGCTCACGGCACCGACGGCGGCCAGCCCGAACAGCAGCCCACCGACGATCCCGGCCTGCACCACACTGCCGGGCAGCCCCAGCAGGTCCCCGGCACCGGGCCGCCCCACCCAGTCGAGTTGCCGGCCCTGTTGACTGCGCCCGAGCACCGCCAGCGGCACCAGCACGAGTTCGGCCGCACCGACCGCGCCGAGCCACCACCGGACCGGCGTCCGGTCCCGCCGCTCACGCCAGCACAGGAGTACCGCGATCGCGTGCCCGGCGAGCAGGCTGACCGCGAACAGGTTGGCCAGGCCCAGCCCGGCGACCGCTGCCGCGTACCCGAGCCAGCGCAGCGGAGCCGGTCGGTGCAGGGCCCGGACCAGTAGCAGGGTGGCCAGCACCGCGAGCAGGGTGACCAGGGCGTACGGCCGGGCCTCCTGTCCGTACCGGGAGGTGCTGGGCAGTACCGCGAGGAGCAGTCCACCGAGCAGTCCGACCCGGGGGCCGAACAGCCGGGCGCCGAGCAGGGTGGTGAGCGCGGCGGCGCCGGCCATGGCGAGCGTGGACGGCAGGCGCAGGGCGAGAACCGAGTCCCCGAAGACCGCGATCCAGGCGTGCATCACCAGGTAGTACGCGCCGTTGACCGCGTCGATGTTGCCGACCAGCCGCAGCAGGTCGTCGACCGGGCGGGACGCCGCGCTCCAGGTCGCCAGCTCGTCCCGCCACAGCGGGGCGCGGTCGAGTTGGATGCCGGTGACCACCAGCGTGGCCAGGGCGGGCCAGAGCCAGCCCGCCCGCTGCGCCCAGTCAGGTAAGGAAGGGGCCCTTCTTATCGTTTTCTGTATAGGAAGGGCCCCTTCCTCACCCCGCGATGGCCAATAGGGGGCAGTTCGCGCAGTAGGTCCGATACGCGAAATCCTAGCGTGAAGCTGGCCACACCGGGTCCGCCAGGCGGGATCCCGTGGTCGGGGCTGTGGTCCAGGCGATATGGATGTGGCAGCATGACGGGTATGACCGCCGCCGAGCGCCGATTCGCGAGGCCGGGATTCACCTCCCGTCGCCACGTCGATTACGGTCGCGTTCGCAGCGCGATCTGTCCGGCCCACTGACGCCGCCCGGACCTGTCCGTCCTGGGCGCGCACCGCGCCGGCCTCCCCGACATCGTCCTCGCTGACAGTCGACCCCGGCCCCGCTAGGGCCGAGTGCCGCCGCCTCGCGCGTCCACCGAGCCACACCGAACAACGGAGGACGCCGCGATGGCGGTCAGCAGCACCCCGGCCCGACCCGGCGCCACGAGCGAACCGGCGGGCAGCAGCGTACCGGCGGCCCGCCGTAAGCGGGGCGAGGGGCAGTGGGCGCTCGGCCACCGGGAGCCGCTGAACCCGAACGAGCGGACGAAGAAGGACGACAACCCGCTGCACGTACGGGCCCGGATCGAGAACATCTACGCGCACGGCGGCTTCGCCTCGATCGACCCCGCCGACCTGCGTGGCCGGTTCCGCTGGTGGGGGCTCTACACCCAGCGCAAGGCCGGAATCGACGGCGGCCGTACGGCGGTACTCGAACCACACGAGCTCGAAGACGAGTACTTCATGCTCCGGGTCCGGATCGACGGCGGGCAGCTCAGCCTCGCCCAGCTCCGGGTGATCGCGGACATCTCGCAGACGTACGCCCGGGACACCGCCGACATCACCGACCGGCAGAACATCCAACTGCACTGGATCCGGGTCGAGGACATGCCGGAGATCTGGCGCCGGCTCGAAGGGGTCGGGCTGCAGACCACCGAGGCGTGCGGCGACTGCCCCCGGATCGTGCTCGGCAGCCCGGTCGCCGGAGTCGCCGAGAACGAGAAGCTCGACCCGACGCCCGCGATCGACGAGATCGTCCGCCGGTACGTCGGCGATCCCGCGTACTCCAACCTGCCGCGCAAGTTCAAGTCCTCGATCTCCTGGCTGGCCGACACACCGTACGAGGTCAACGACATCTCGTTCCTCGGCGTGGAGCACCCCGAGCACGGCCTCGGCTTCGACCTCTGGGTCGGCGGCGGGCTGAGCACCAACCCGATGCTGGCGCAGCGGCTCGGCGTCTGGGTGCCGCTCGACGAGGTGCCGGACGTCTGGGCCGGGGTGGTCGGGATCTTCCGGGACTACGGCTACCGACGCCTGCGGCACCGGGCCCGGCTCAAGTTCCTGGTCGCCGACTGGGGCGTGGCCAAGTTCCGTGAGGTGCTGGAGAAGGAGTACCTCGGCCGCAGCCTGCTCGACGGGCCGGCGCCGGAGCTGCCGGAGAAGCCGATCGATCACATCGGGGTGCACCGGCAGCGGGACGGTCGCAACTACGTCGGGGCCGCCCCGGTGGTCGGCCGGGTCTCCGGCACCCAGCTGGCCGAACTCGCGGACGCGGTGGCCGAGCACGGCAGCGACCGGGTGAGCCTTACGCCGTACCAGAAGCTCCTGGTCCTGGACGTGCCGCCGGAGCGGACCGATTCGCTGGTGGCCGCGCTGCGCCGGATCGGCCTGGAGTCGTTCCCGTCGGTCTGGCGGCGCGACACCATGGCCTGCACCGGCCTCGAATACTGCAAGCTCGCGATCGTCGAGACCAAGGCCCGGGGCGAGGAACTGGTGGCCCAGCTGGAGCAGCGGCTCGCCGGTGCCGACCTGGGCGACTCCGGGCTGAGCATCCACCTCAACGGCTGCCCGAACGCCTGCGCCCGGACCCAGACGGCCGACATCGGCCTGAAGGGCCAGCTCGTGGTGGGCCCGGACGGGCGCCAGGTCGAGGGCTTCCAGGTACATCTCGGCGGCGGTCTGGGCATGGCCCAGGGGCAGTCCGCCGGCTTCGGCCGCAAGCTGCGCGGCCTCAAGACCACCGCAGTGGAACTTCCCGGGTACGTCGAGGGGCTGACCCGCCGCTACCTGGCGGGTCGGGCCGAGGGCGAGAGTTTCGCGAGCTGGGTCGTGCGAGTCGACGAGGAGGAACTGCGGTGAGTAGTGAGACCCGAGCCGCGCCGATGTACTGCCCGTACTGCGGCGAGGAGGACCTGCGACCCAACGCCGAGTCGCACGGCGCCTGGGAGTGCCACGCCTGTGCCCGCGTCTTCACGGTGAAGTTCACCGGCCTGCTCTCCTCGGTGGTGGACCGGTGAGCGCGAGGAGTGAGCTTGCGAGCCCCGCAGTCGCGAACGGAAGGGGAGACCGGTGAGCGCGAGGAGTGAGCTTGCGAGCCCCGCAGTCGCGAACGAAGGGGGAGATTGATGAGTCCGGTGTTGGCGACGAATCTGGGCCTGATCAAGCTCGGCCCCGGGGGTCCGCCCCGGCGCGGCCCGGCGACCCAGAGTCCGGCGACCCAGAGCCCGACCGTCCAGAGCCCGGCGCGGCCGGATCCGGCTCGACGCGGTCCGGACGAGTTGCGGGCGCTGGCCGAGGAAGCGGCCCGGGAACTGGAGGGCGCGCCCGCTCCGGAGATCGTCCGCTGGGCGGCACAGGAGTTCGGCGAGCGCTTCTGCCTGACCAGCTCGATGGCCGACGGGGTACTCGCGCACGTGGTGTCCCGAGTGGTGCCCGGCGTCGACGTGATCTTCCTCGACACCGGACTGCACTTCCCGGAGACGCTCCGGGTACGGGACACGGTGGCCCGGACCCTGCCGGTCAACGTACGGTCCATCCGGCCCCGCCAGACGGTGGGCCAGCAGGACGGCGAGTACGGCCCCCGGCTCTTCTCCCGCGCGCCGGACGAGTGCTGCGCGCTGCGTAAGGTCGAGCCGCTGGAGCGGGCGCTGGGCGACTACGACGCCTGGGCCGCCGGGCTGCGCCGGGACGAGTCACCGACCCGGGCGAACACCCCGGTGGTGGGCTTCGACCCGCGTCGGGGCAAGGTGAAGGTCAACCCGATCGCGGCCTGGACCCAGGCCGAGGTGGACACCTACATCGCCCGCTGGAACGTGCCGGTCAACGAGCTGTTCCGCCAGGGCTACACCTCGATCGGCTGCTGGCCCTGTACCCGCCGGACGAAGGCGGGCGAGGACCCGAGGGCGGGCCGTTGGGCGATGTTCGAGAAGACCGAGTGCGGGTTGCACCTCTGACCGCTGTCCCGGCCCCGATCGTGCTGGTGGCACACGGGAGCCGGGATCCGCGGGCGGCGCTCGCGACCGAGGCGCTGACCCGGGCCGTGGCAGCGGCCCGGCCCGGTCTGGTGGCCCGGGCCAGCTATCTCGACCACGGTCAGCCCCGCCCGGCGGCCGTACTGGCCGAGCTGGAGGCGGCCGGTCACCGGCGGGCCGTACTGGTGCCGCTGCTGCTGACCGCCGCCTATCACGGCAAGGTCGACATCCCCGAGACGGTGGCGGCGGCCCGGTCGGCGGGGCTGGAGATCCCGGTACTCGTCGGCGACGTGCTGGGGCCCACCGAGGCGGGTGTCGACCCGCGGCTGGTGGCGGGACTGTGCCGACGGTTGACCGAGGCCGGGTGCTCGGTGCACGGGGACTCCGACAACGGACGCGTCGACGGGCTGGTGCTGGCCGCGGCCGGGACCAGGGACGCGGCTGCCCGCCGTACGGTCGAGGAGGTGGCCGAGGCGCTCGGCGCCGCCCTGGCCGTCCCGACCCGGGTCGGGTACGCCTCCGCCGCGCCACCGACCGCCGCCGTGGCCGTGGCCGGGCTGCGGGCGGGGGGTGCCCGGCGGGTGGCGGTGGCCACCTACTTCCTGGCTCCGGGCCGGCTCTACGAGACGGCGATGGCTTCGGCCCGGGAGGCGGGCGCGGTGGCCTTCGCGGCCCCCCTCGGTGACGCTCCGGAGTTGGCCCGATTGGTACTGGCAAGGGCGGATGCGACCGGAGGCGGATCATTGCCGAGAGTGGGCATGAACGAGACGGTCAGCGAAATTCCGCCGGCACGGCCGTCGTCAATTCGTGAATAGCGAGACGCCCTGGGGAACCAGTCCCCAGGGCGTCCAATGCGATGATCGGTCGGTCAGGCAGAGTGAGCGCGCAGGACCCGAAGGCCACCACGGCGCTTGACAGCGCGCCGTTCTTCTTCGCTCATTCCGCCCCAGACGCCGGCGTCCTGACCGGATTCGAGTGCCCACTGGAGGCACTCGTCGGTCACGGAGCAACGCCGGCAGACGGCCTTGGCCTGCTCGACCTGCAGGACTGCCGGCCCGGACGTTCCGATCGGGAAGAACAGCTCCGGGTCTTCGTCGCGGCAGGCAGCATGGTGGCGCCAGTCCATGGCGGCAACACTCCTCAATCTGGGTGGGCGGCAGTGCTTTCGTGGATCTTTCCTATATGCGTCCGCGGTGCCGATCGCGACGGTATGGGCCCATCGGTTCGGCAACGCGAGAGCAGGCTTTGTGTTTGTGGAACCCGGTGGACAGGCACCTTGTTGAGTGCGCCCACGCAATGTTCCGGTAACTCAAGTTCGCTTGTGAATACTTTCACGAACTCCCGTGATGTCAAGGGTAACGCCCCGAAAAACTCTGAGCAGGTGAGACAGCTCACGGCCCATTTGTCCGGATTGCCACCCTCGTCGGCACCCGGTGTGCCACAGCCAAGAATCAATATAGTACAGTCCAGCCGACATTGCTGGCATTTCCGGCACCGCCCTCACCGTTGCTCGGGGCTCTCTACCGGTCGCTGTACCCCAGCGCTAGCAGATTACTCTTAGTGCGGCCGCAACGGAGGTGAATCGAACTTTGTTTCGCTCTCCGAGATAGTCGCCATCGAGCTGGAACGCCTGCGGACGCTCTGCTACCAGGGAAAACTCGTCCAGGTCGTGCAGTCGTAAAATTTGCCGGCCGCGAGGGTCGGGCTGCCGGGACAAGCTCTGCGTCACCATCCGTGTTGTGCTCTGTACCCGTAGGCGACGCATGGCGAGCACATCCAGGCCGAGATCGAACGAGGCGTCCGGGTTGGGATTGACCTCACGGTCACCGACGTAGGTCCACGGCGCGGTGTTCTGGATGATCACCGTGGCGAGTTCACCCTCCGTGATCTCGCCCGGACGTTCCAGCCTGATCGTGGGATGCCGACGTTCGTCACCGAGCAGGTACTGGCTGACGATCGACCGCAGGTACAACGACGGGGTGGAGACCCGACCCCGGCGGCGGGCCCGCTCGACCCGGTTGATCACCGCCGCGTCGAGCCCGAGCCCCGCGCAGAAGGTGAAGTACCGGTCGTCGGCCCGACCCAGCCCGATGGTGCGTACCCGGCCCAGCCGCAGCCCTTCGAGGATCACACCGGCGGCGTCCGGCCACTGGCTCGGCAGCCCGAGCGCCCGGGCGAACACGTTGGTGGAGCCGCCCGGTACGGCGGCGAGGGCCGGCAGTTGCTCGGCCGACGGTCGGTTCTCGTCGGTGTCGGAGGGTCCGGCCGTCATCAGGCCGTTGACCACCTCGTTGACGGTGCCGTCCCCGCCGAGGGTGACCACCAGGTCGACGCCCTGCCGGGCCGCCGCCCTGGCCAGCGCGACCGCGTGCCCACGCCGCCTGGTGTACTCGACGGTGAGGTCGACCTCGCTGCGGAGCGCCCGGACGAGCACGTCACGGCCGCGTCCGGTGGTGGTGGTGGCCTTGGGATTGACCACCAGGATGGCCCGCATGGGCGGCACTGTACCGCGAGCCACCGAGGTATCGTGGCGGCCGTGACAAGCGTCCCTGAACCTCTGCCCGGCTCACTGCGCTGGGCGGTGTGGCTGCTGCGGGCCGAGGGGATCGCTCTGGGCCTGCTGACGGTCTTCCTGCTCTACGCCACCCTGCGCGAGACCGCCAGCCTCGTCGGCGGGCTGTTCGTGACCGTCTTCGCGCTGGCCGGAGCCGCCACGCTGTGGGCGCTCGCCGTCGCGCTCGGCCGCCGCCGGACCATCGCCCGCGCACCGGCGATCGTGTTGCAGTTCATGCTGGTGCCGATCGGTTACTACATGATCCAGGGCGGGCTGGTCTGGCTGGGCGTTCCACTGATCGTGCTCGGCCTGCTGGTCTGTGGCCTGCTGCTGACCGGGCCGACGAACCGGGCGCTGGGCCTCGACGCCGAGCGGGCCTGAGTCGGCCGACCCACCGGCCCCGGTCAGCGCTCCCGGCTCCCGGTCAGTCTCGTCAGAGCCCGCCGGCGCGGCGGGTGAGCAGCATGATGGTCGCCCGGCCGTTGTCGGCGGTAGCCGAGGCCGAGGTGGTCAGCGCGGTCAGCACCTTCCAGGCGAACGACGACTCGGCGGGCAGCCGCGAGCCCCGTGTCGTCGCGACGGACACCTCGACGGTCAGCGCGTCGTCGGTGACCGAGAACCGGCATTCGAGTTCGGCGTCCCGGGTCGCGACGGCCAGCAGCATCGCGCACGCCTCGTCGACGGCGATGCGCAGATCCTCGATCTCGTCCAGGGCGAACTGCAGCCGCGCGGCCAGTCCGGCCGTCGCGGTACGCAGTACGCCGAGATAGCCACCGTCAGCGGGCACGGTGAGCAGGACGACGTCGTCGCCGGTCTGTGGCGGTGTGGTCAGTTGAGTCACCAGGCCTATCCCCCCGTATCGGACTGTACCCGCCCACCGGGTACCGGCGGTGGCCCGGCGCACGAGCGATCTGACCCCCGGTCGGGAGCCGGCGCGACCTTCCCGGTCGGTCGGTGCCGCCCGGGTCCCGGGTACGCCGGCCGCCGGTTCGGGACGGCGGTTCTGGCCGGTACGGCGACAATGGCCGGCACGTCGTGGTGACGTGCCGGCCGGATCGCCGTACCGGCGTCGACGCCTTGGAGCCGAGCGGCCCGGCGGCGGCGACGAAAACTCACGCCTGCTTGGTCTCCCAGAAGATCTTCGCGATCTCGTCGATCTTCTGCAGCAACTCGTCGGCCTTGGAGCCGTCGGTGGTGGCCTTGGTGCCGCCGCCACCACCGGCGAGCTTGGTGGCCTCGTTGAACAGCTGGTGCAGCTGCGGGTACTTCTCGAAGTGTGGCGGCTTGAAGTAGTCGGTCCAGAGCACCCAGAGGTGGTGCTTGACCAGTTCGGAGCGCTGCTCCTTGATGATCAGGGCCCGGGTGCGGAACTCGGGGTCGGTGTTGGCCTGGTACTTCTCGTCGATCGCCTTGATCGACTCGGCCTCGATCCGGGCCTGGGCCGGGTCGTAGACGCCGCAGGGCAGATCGCAGTGTGCACTGGCGACGATGCGAGGTGTAAGGATGCGTGGAAGTCGCATGTGACCCTCCATGGCAAGTCTGTGATGATCCAGGATGACAGTACTCCTGCGATATGTCCCCGAAGGGGCGGAGGTGAAACTCGGTGTCCGCCGACACTCCCCACGTCGGGCGTCGGCTCCGGCCGCCGGTATTCGCCGTACTCGTGGTGGGGCCGTCAATGGTTCCGACGTTGCGGCACGGCGACGCGCTGCTGGTCCGGCGCGGTGGCCGGGCGATCCGCCCCGGCGACCTGGTGGTCGCCGTGTTCCGGACCCGACCGGACCTGCTCGTGGTCAAGCGCGCGGTCCGCGCCACCGACGGTGGTTGGTGGGTACGCGGTGACAACGAACTGGTCACCGACGACTCTCGGGCGTACGGGGTTGCCGACGTGCGGGGACGGGTAGTGTTCCGGTACTGGCCACGTCCGGGGCGGTTCGGTTACCAGCCGGTATGACCCTGCAGGGCGGCCGGCACCCGAGGCGCCACTATGCTCTGTAGTTCATACCGGGTGACCCCCGCTCCGCTGCCGGCGATCGCTGATCTCGCGCCGAACCGGCCGCTCCGACTGCATCGACGCATCTTGGAGTCACCATGTCATCCACCGCCGTGGACCCCACTGATCCAGCCTTCGCCCTGCATCGGGGTGGCAAGTTGACGGTCGCCTCGACCGTTCCGCTGGCCACGCGGGAGGACCTTTCCCTCGCCTACACCCCGGGTGTCGCCCGGGTCTGTGAGGCCATCGCCGCCGATCCCGCCCTGGTGGACGAGTACACCTGGGTCTCGCACACGGTGGCGGTCGTGACGGACGGGTCGGCCGTACTGGGTCTGGGCAACATCGGCCCCCGGGCGGCGATGCCGGTGATGGAGGGCAAGGCGGTGCTGTTCAAGCAGTTCGGTGGGGTGGACGCCGTACCGATCTGTCTGGACACCCAGGACGTCGAGGAGATCATCGCGGTGGTGACCGCGCTGGCACCGTCGTTCGGGGGCATCAACCTGGAGGACATCAGCGCGCCCCGGTGCTTCGAGATCGAGCGCCGGCTCGACGAGGCACTGCCGATCCCGGTCTTCCACGACGACCAGCACGGCACCGCCGTCGTGGTGCTCGCGGCGCTGCGCAACGCCGCCACGCTGCTCAACCGCAAGCTCGGTGACCTGCGGGTGGCGGTCAGTGGTGCCGGGGCCGCCGGGGTCGCGGTGACCAAGATGCTGGTGGCCGGGGGTGTCAATCCGGCCGAGGTGGTGGTCTGCGACTCCCGGGGAATCATCCACCAGGGCCGACCGGATCTGACCGAGACCAAGGCCGAACTGGCCCAGTTGACCAATGCCGCCGGCCGGACCGGTGGCATCACCGAGGCACTGCGCGACGCCGACGTGCTGATCGGTGTCTCGGGTGGACAGATCCCCGAGGAGGCGGTGGCCGGGATGGCCCCCGGCGGCGCCATCTTCGCGCTGGCCAACCCCACGCCCGAGGTGCATCCGGAGATGGCCGCCCGGTACGCCTCGGTGGTCGCGACCGGTCGCAGTGACTATCCCAACCAGATCAACAACGTGCTGGCCTTCCCCGGCATCTTCCAGGGGGCGTTGGCGGCACGGGCGGTCCGGATCACCGAGGGCATGAAGGTGGCCGCCGCCGACGCGATCGCGGCGGTCGCCAGCGAGCGGGCGTGGCCGGACGGCGAGCAGCCGGCCGGGCCGGACTCCGGGCCGCTCCGGGCCGACGCCATCGTGCCGTCACCGCTGGACCCGAGGGTGGCGCCGGCGGTCGCGGAGGCGGTTGCCGAGGCGGCTCGCCGAGACGGCGTCGCCCGCGCCTGACCGTTCGCCGTGCCATCGTTTTCGCGCCATCGCTCTCCGCGCCTGGCCGTTTGTCCGCGCCCGGCCGTCGTCCGGATCTGACCGTTCGCCCGTGCCTGGCCGTCGTCGGGGTCTGGCCCTTTCTGGGGCCTGCCCGTCGCGGTCGGCCTCGGTGTGGTCCGCGCCGTCCGGGGTCGCCGTCGGCTGGCTGCCGCCGGCCCCGGTCGGCAGGTCGACGGCCGGTCGACCCCGCCGGCGCGGCGAGGTAACGTGTCGATCATGCGTGCCGCGTACGCCTCGAAGTTCGATGCCGACGATCCACTCGCCGCGCTGGTCGTGGGTGATCGACCCGAGCCGGCACATCCCGATCCGGACTGGGTGACGGTGCAGGTGCGGGCCAGTTCGCTGAACCACCACGACATCTGGACCCTGCGCGGGGTCGGGCTACCCGCCGACCGGCTACCGATGATCCTCGGATGCGACGCGGCGGGAGTCGATCCGGACGGCAACGAGGTGGTCGTCTATCCGGTGATCCCGGACCCGGGCGATCCGCGGGGGATGTCGCTGCTCTCCGAGAACCATCCCGGCACCCTCGCCGAGCGGGTCGCGGTGCCCCGGGCCAACCTGGTGCCCAAGCCGGCCGGCATGTCCTTCGTCGAGGCGGCGTGCCTGCCGACGGCCTGGCTGACCGCGTACCGGATGCTCACCACCAGGGGACGGGTGGACGAGGGCGAGGCGGTGCTGGTGCAGGGCGCCGGTGGCGGCGTCGCGACGGCGGCCGTGGTGCTCGCGGTGGCACTCGGCAAGCGGGTGTACGCGACCAGCCGGGACGCCGGGAAGCGGGACCGGATCGCCGCCCTGGGTGCGACCGCGTTGTCGCCGGGGGCACGCCTGCCGGAGCGGGTCGACGTGGTCGTCGAGACGGTCGGCGCGGCGACGTTCGACCACTCGTTGAAGTCGGCCGCCCCGGGCGCGCGGATCGTGGTCAGTGGCGCGACGGCGGGGTACGAGCCGTCCGTGAACCTGCGCCGGGTCTTCGCCATGCAGTTGGAGATCCTCGGATCCACCATGGGTACCCCGGCGGAGCTGGCCGGTCTGCTCGATCTCTGCGCCCGGAGGGAGATCCGGCCGGTGATCGACGAGACCCTTCCGTTCTCCGGGGTGCCGGAGGCCTTCGCCCGGCTGCTCTCCGGGAACGTCTTCGGCAAGGTGGTGCTGGACCACGCCGGCTAGGGCCGGGCGAGCGGAGCCCCGCTGGCGGAGTGCCGGCGATCCCGCGCGAAGGTGCCGTGGCCTACCGGCACCGGATGGTCGGTCCGGGGCCGACACGCCCGGCAGTCGGTTGAACACGCGCGGACGACAGGATTTGAAAATCCGGACATTTCACCGGGAATCAAAACGGACAGCCGGGCGGAATAAGCCGCCGAAAATGCGCCACTAAGTCGGAGTAAAGGCGGACCTTAGAAGAACTAAAGGTTCGCATTCGCCCTTTTCCTTCGTGCCTCCGTCCGCTTCGGACCGACAGGTACAGTCGTCCCGTTCCGCCCCTCTGATCGCGGATGATGTGTAGGGCGAAGGAGTCGGATCTTGATGAGTTTCTCTGCGGCGGGCCAACACAATCGACAGACACCGGCAGCCCGGCGAGGCGGCCGAAGGAGGGTCTGGCGTACGCCGCGTTCCCTGGTGGTGGCCTCGGCGACGCTGGCGGTCATCCTCGCGGGTATTGGCGTCGCGGTCGCCAGCAGCGGCGACGGGTCGATGACAATTACCAAGAACGGCACCGTCCTGGAGGGGCGCAAGATCGAGGGCTACGTCCATATCAAGGCCAACGACGTCACGATCAAGAATGTGACCGTCAAGTACGGCGGCGCGCACGCCGTACGGGTTTTCGACGGCTTCTCCGGAGCGGTCGTCGAGAACACCTGGATTCAATGCACCCGGCCCGAGACGAATGGCCTGGTGTTCGGCAACTACACGGCCCGCAAGGTCCACATCTCCGGCTGCAAGAACGGCTTCATGCACTCGGCCGACGCACCGGCGACCATCGTCGGGTCGACCTGGAACGGCAAGCCGGTCGCGGCCGGAGACCTGCCCCCGGAGGAGGTGACGCCGGCCGAGGCGACTCCCGGTGCGACCCCGACCCCGTCCTCGGAGGAGAAGGCACCGGCCGCCGAGGCGAGCGTGAGCAGGGCGCCGACCACCCGGATTCCGTCCACCTTCCCCGGCCCGGACAACACCGGCGTACCGCCCGGCACCACGTTGACGGCCTCCGGGTCGATCAAGGTCACCCAGGACGGGCAGGTGCTGAGCGGACTGAACATCACCGGTTGCGTGACGGTCACCGCGAAGAACGTGATCCTGCGGAAATCCCGGATCACCTGCGACGGCCTCTACTCGATCCGTACCGACAATGCGGTGAACCTGGTGGTGGAGGACGTCGAGATCAATGGCAAGGGGAAGAACTCGGCGGCGGTCTGTTGCGGCGAGTACACCTTGCGCCGGGTCGACATCAGCAACGTCATCGACGGCCCCCGGCTCGGCAGTGACGTGGTGGTGGAGAATTCCTGGATTCATCACCTGACCCGGCAACCCGGCTCACACAATGACACCCTCCAGACCACCGGGGCGTCCAATATCGTGGTCCGGGGGAACTCGCTGGAGGCGTACAACCCGGTCACCAGAGATCCGTTCAACGCCTGCCTCATGATCGGATCGACCACCGGCCCGATCGTCTCGAACCTGATATTCGAGAGAAACTACTGCAACGGCGGCAACTATTCGATCGGGGTACGGGAGGATCTCAACGCCTCCAATATCCGGATCCAGAGCAATGTCTTCGGCCGGAATCACCGGTACGGCGTAATAGCCCGACCGGACCAGCGCGGCATCACCTGGGACCGGACGACCAACCTGTACGCGGACAACCGGAGGCCGGTGGTCTAGCCACCTCTCGCGGAGGGCGCGGCCGGTCGGCTGACCGGCCGCGTCTGCGCCTCTGCGGGCGGCGGGTCAGAGGCGGTCGTCGAGGGAGGCCAGGCCGCCCCGGGCCGCCTGGCCGGGCAACCGGCGCAACGCCTGTGGGTCGCCGTACAGGGACCAGCGCAGGAACTCGACCGTGGTGTCGGCGACCACCCGCAGGGCCTGCTCGTCGTCGCCGACCAGCGCCCCGCCATGGTCGCCGTCGGGCAGCGTCAGCATCGCCTTGGGCCACGGAACCCGGTCGTACGCGGCCTTGCCGGCCCGGTACGACACCACGTCGTCGAGTTGCCCGTGCACGAAGAGCTGCGGCGCGGCCTGCCCGCTGAACCCGGTACCCACGCCCAGCGCGGTGCCGGCGAGCACGATGCCGGCGTCGAGCCGCGCGTCCCGGCCGACGGTGAACAGGCCGATGGTGGTCACCCCGCCCGCCGAGTGTCCGGCCGCGCCGACCCGGTCGGTGGCGAGGTGGCGCCGGAGCGGGTCGCCGGCACGGGTGTCCAGCGCCAACACCCTGGTCAGCACGTACGACGCGTCGGCAGGTTGGTTGACCACGTCGAGCACCTGATAGCTCGACACCCCGCGACTCGTGTGCGGATAGCTGGGCGCCACCACCACGAAGCCCGCCGCCGACCAGCGGTCGAGCAGTGCCCGGTAGTCGGTGGGCCGGGCGGTCAGGCCGTGGCTGAACAGAACCACCGGAAACCGCCCGTCGGCGACCCGGGCGCCCCGGACCGGCCGGTTTCCGGCGGTTCCGGTGGCCGGGTACCAGACGGTGACCGGAAGCTCCCGGTCACCTCCCCGGTTGAACTCCAGCTCCCGTACCCCCACCGCGAACCGCCGGTTCGGGGCGACACCCTGTGGTACACCGGCCCGGCTGGGGCTCGGTCCGGCGCTACCGACCGGGGTCGGGCCGCCCGTCGGGTCCGGCCGGTCGGGCGCCGATCCGCGTGGACCGGCCGAGCAGCCGGCCAGGGTCACCGTCAGGGTGGTCGCGAGGGTCGCGCTGGCCAGGAGGGTACGGGCGGAGCGTCGGCGCATGTGCTCCAGTGTGCCGCGCCGGCCGTGCCGGTGGACCGCTCAGTCGAGCTGGTCGGCGAACTCGGTGACACCGGGGGCCGTGGCGGCGGCCGGAAGAGCACGCCGGGCCTCGGCGTCGCCGTAGAGCGTCCAGCGCAGGAATCCCGTCGTCGCGCCCATCGTCTCGTCGAAACCGGGCCGGCCCGGGGTGAGGTACTCGCCGTGTCCCTGACCGGCCAGGGTGAGGAACGCCTTGGGCCAGGGCACCCGCTGGTAGGCGTTCCGGCCGGTGCTCACCGGCACGACCCGGTCGGCGTCGCCGTGCACGAAGAGCAGCGGCGCCGCCGGCCCGGCGAACGTGCTGCCGGCCATCCCGCCGCCGGCGATCACGATTCCGCCGCGCAGCCACTCGGAGTGTCCCGGCGCGAACAGGCCGGCGGTGGTGTAGCCACCGGCGGAGTGGCCGACCGCGGCGATCCGGGTCACCGCCAGATGCCCGGCGAACCGGTCGCCGGCGATCCGGTCCAGGCGGCTCACCTGCTGGATCACCTGCAAGGCGTCCCCGGGTTGGCGCCGGACGTCGCTCCGGTCGAACCGGGTGGTCCGGCGGTTGGTGTGTGGATAGGCCGGCGCGGCGACCACGAAACCGGCCGCAGCCCACCGGGCCGTCAGTTGGGCGTGCATTTCGGGCAGACTGTGCAGGCCGTGACTGAACAGCACCAGAGGGAACCGGCCCGGGGCCACCGCGGCGTTCCGGGTCGGCCGGGGTCGACCGTCGGTGGCGGGACCGGCCGAGGTGTCGTCCCGGGCCGGGTACCAGATGGTCACCGGAAGCGGGCGGGCGGTGCCGCGACCGAGATCGAGCGTACGCACGCCGACCGCGTACGTCCGATCCGGCGCCCCGCCCGGCGGAGCCGTCGGAGCCGGCGCGGCGACCGCCCACCCGCAGGCGGTGAGCGCGATCGGCAGCAGCAGGACCGTCAGCCCCGCGAGCAAGGGGTTCACGCGCACAGCACAGACGCTAGACGGCGGACCGCCGTACGAGGCCAGCTTTCCGGTCCTCGTACGGCGGCCACCCGGACGGTTTGTACCGCCGTCCGCCCCCGATTCGGTTGTCAGTACGTCGATGCGCCGGGTGAAGGCGCGCCGTGCGGCTCCTCGCCGTGGGAGAGCCGGGGCAGCCACTCCAGCCACCGGGGCAGGTACCAGTTGTGCTGGCCGAGCAGGACCATCACCGACGGCAGCAGCACCGCCCGGACGATGGTCGCGTCGATCAGCACCGCGACGGCGAGCCCGAAACCGAGTTCCTTCATCGACACCAGTGAGCCCGTGGTGAACAGGGCGAAGACCGCGACCATCACCACGGCGGCACTGGTGATCACGCCGGCCGTACCCCGGATGCCCCGGGAGATGGCGAGTTTGCTCGGCCAGCCCCGGTCGTGACCCTCCCGGATCCGGCTGAGGATGAAGACGTGGTAGTCCATGGAGAGCCCGAACAGGATCACGAAGAGGAACAGCGGCACCCAGTTGGTGATCGAGCCGACCGAGGAGAAGCCGAGCAGTGCCGCGCCCCAACCGTGCTGGAAGACCACGACCAGCAGCCCGTACGCGGCGGCGACGGAGAGCAGGTTGAGCACGATGGCGGTCAACGCCACCACCAGCGACCGGAACGACACCAGCATCAGCAGGAACGCCAGGCCCAGCACGAACCCGAACACCAGTGGCACGCTGCGGCCCAGCGCCGCGTTGAAGTCGACCGAACTCGCGGCCAGGCCGGTCACCCGTACCTCCGCACCGCCGACCCCCTGGACGGTACGCGGGATGATCTGTTCACGCAGCGTCCGTACCGCCTGCTCGGAGGTGGCGTCGACACCGGAACCGGACAGGCCCAGCCGGACCAGCGCGACCGTCCGGTCCTGGTTGACCTCGACCGTCACCGGTTCGTGTAGTCGACCGGTGGCCACCGCCTCGGTCCGGAGGTTGTCGATCGCGGCGGTCAGGGCCGGGGTGGTGACGTCGTCGGCCCGGACCGCGACCACGGCCGGCTCGGCGCCGCCGGGGAAGGCGGCCTGGACCCGGAGGAAGGCGCTCAGCGCCGGTGCCGGGTTCTTCAGGGCGGTGATGTCCTCCTCGGCCGTCCGCATGCCCAGCAGCGGCAGTGCCAGCGCCAGCAGCGCGCCGACGGCCAGCGCCGCGGACAGGGCGGGCCGGCGCAGCACCGCGCCCAGGAAGCCCCGCCAGGCCCGGCCGCCGGACTGCCGCCGGTACAGCCCGGGTACCCGGCCCAGGTCGACCCGGTCGCCCAGCTTGCTGAGCACCGCCGGCAGCACCGTGAGGGCGCCGACTCCGGCGGTGGCGACCACCAGGATGGTGCCGACCGCGAGGCTGATGAAGGTGGCGTCCTGGGTCAGGAACATGCCCGACATCGCGATGATCACGGTCAGCGCCGAGATCAGCACCGAACGGCCGGAGGTGGCGGCGGCGATCGCCAGCGCCCGCTCCCCGGTGGCGCCCTTGGCCCGTTCCTCCCGCTCCCGACGCAGGTAGAACAGGCAGTAGTCCACTCCGACAGCGAGTCCCATCAGCAGCATCAGGTGCATGGTGGTGTCCACCGCCGGGGCGAACCGGCTGGCCACCGCGAGCAGGCCGAGCGAGCCGAGAAACGCGGTCAGGGCCAGCCCCATCGGCAGTACGGCGGCCAGCAGCGCCCCGAACGCCACGATCAGGATGCCCAGCGTCACCGGAATGGAGAGCATCGACAGCCGGTGCATGTCGGCGTCCAGGGTCTTTCCGATCGCCTCGCCGATGCTCGCGCCGCCGGTCTGCGCGACGTACAGGTCGGGATGGTCGCGCTGCACGCCGGCCACCGCGTCGCGTACCGGTCCGACCCGGTCGGCGGCGTCCTCAGCCGGTCCGGTCAGGTCGAAGCTGACCAGCGTGGCGTGCCGATCGGCGGATACCGCCTCCGACCGGATGTTCTCCACCCGGCCGGTGCCCTCGACCGCGGCGATCGTCGCGGCGACCGCGGCCCGGAAGGCGGGCGCGTCGACGACCAGTTCGTCGCTCTGGATCAGCACCACCTCGCCGGCCCGGTCCGGGAAGCCGGCGGCGGCGATGATCTCGTCGGCCCGGCGGGAGTCGCCGTGCCCGCTCTCGCTGTCCGTCGCCTCGACGGTGCCCAGTACCGCGCTCAGCGCGGTCGCCGCGATCACGAACAGCAGCCAGCCGAGAACGGCGGTGGTTCGGTGCCGGGCGCTCCAACCGGCGATTCTCGCGGCGAGGTTGCCCGGCCGTCGGGCCGGTTCGGTGCTCGGCTCTGCCCCCGTGGTGGGCGACGGGAGAACGCTCGACGTCGTCATGGCTCGACGCTAGAAGGCGGGCTGACCTGGATCGATCCGGGAAGCACCCCGGTCGGGGGTAGGGCCGGCCACGCCGGGAGGGTAGGGGAAGCCCGACCAGCATCCGGTTCGCTATCGTGCTCGGCATGGCTGACCAGCACCCTGACCCGAGCGGCAACACCGAGGCTTTCCGGGTCTTCGCCCACCCCACCGAACCGGCCACCGTAGAACCGACGTCCAGGCTGCCACTGATCATCGGCGTCGCGGTCGCGGTCGCTCTGCTGGCCGCCCTGATCGGTTGGCTCGCGCTAGGCTGACCGTCCTGATCGGCCGGCTCGGCCCTGACCGGGCCGTGCCGATCGGGTCGACCGGTGACGTCCCGTCGACCGCCCGGCCCGGCTCGGGCCGGGCCGGGCGGCACCGTCAGAGGTCGTCCTCGTCGTCCAGCCGGGCCAGCCAGGTGGCGAACCGCTCGACCGGCGTCTCGAACTCGGGATTGAGGTCGACGAAGTCGCGCAGCCGCTGGCCGAGCCACTCCAGGGTCACCGTCTCGGTGCCCCGGCGCTCGACGAGTTCCTCGATGCCTCGGTCGGTGAAGTACACGCCGCTCTCTTTCGTTGTTCCGTGACCCGTACGTGTCGACCCGTGTCGGAGCCCGCCCGCCCGTGGCGCCGGGTCAGGCCGCCGGCCGTCGCGCCGAGCCGAGCCGGGACCTGCCGGCCGGGACCTGCCGGCCGGGACCTGCCGGCCGGGACCTGCCGGCCGGGACCTGCCGGCCGGGACCTGCCGGCCGGGACCTGCCGGAGTGGAGGGATCCACTTCCGGTCGGCCCCGGTCGGCGGGGTTGCTCCGTCAGGGGCGGGGCAGCGCCGCCTCGATCAGCGCGGCCTGCTCGACGTCGTGCGTCTTCGCCGAGCCGACCGCCGGGGCGGCCGCCGCCGGACGGGAGATCCGACGCAGTCGTACGCCCTCCAGGTGCTCCAGCAGGTTGAGCGCGACGAACGACCAGGCACCCTGGTTGGCCGGCTCCTCCTGGATCCAGGCGAAGTCCTCGGCGTTCGGGTACTGGGCGAGCGCGGCCCGGACCTCCTCGACCGGCAGCGGGTAGAGCTGTTCCATCCGGACGATCGCGGTGTCGGTGATGCCGCGATCGGCCCGCGCCTGGACCAGGTCGTAGTAGACCTTGCCGGAGCAGAGCAGTACCCGCTTGACCGCCGCCGGGTCCACTCCGGAGCTATCGGTGATGACCGGCTGGAAGGTCCCGGTGGTGAAGTCCTCGACACTGGACACGCAGAGCTTGTGCCGGAGCAGCGACTTCGGGGTGAAGACCACCAGCGGCTTGCGCTTGCTGGAGAGCCCCTGCCGGCGGAGCAGGTGGAAGTAGTTCGCCGGGGTGGTCGGGATGGCGACCCGCATGTTGTCCTCGGCGCACATCTGGAGGAACCGCTCCGGCCGCCCGGAGGTGTGGTCCGGGCCCTGGCCCTCGTGCCCGTGCGGCAGCAGCAGGGTCACCGCCGACTGCTGGGCCCACTTCACCTCGCCGGACGAGATGAACTCGTCGACCACGGTCTGCGCCCCGTCGGCGAAGTCACCGAACTGGGCCTCCCAGAGGACCAGTGCCTCGGTGTTCTCCACCGAGTAGCCGTACTCGAAGCCCATCGCGGCGTACTCGCTGAGCAGGGAGTCGTGCACGAAGAACCGGGCCCGGTCGCCGGCCAGCGCGGTCAGCGGCACGTGCTCGGCACCGGTCCGCGAGTCCACGATGACGGCGTGCCGCTGGACGAAGGTGCCACGTCGGGAGTCCTGCCCGGCGAGCCGGACGGTCACGCCGTCGTTCAGCAGCGCTCCGAAGGCGATGATCTCGCCGTATCCCCAGTCGATGTTGCCGGCCTCGGACATCTTGGCCCGCCGGTCCAGGAGTTGCTGAATCCGCTTGTGCGGGGTGAACCCCTCCGGCAGCGTGGTGTGCGCCGTGCCGATCGCGTGCACCGTGGGCACGGTGGTGGCGGTCTCGACCTCCGGCTCCGGCTCGGCCTGCCGGCGGGGCCGGGCGGCCGGGCGGGCCGACGAGGCGGCGTCCCGGGTGGCCTTGAAGACCCGCTCCAACTGCGCCTGGAAGTCGCGGAGCAGCTCCTCGGCGTCCTCCAGGGTGATGTCGCCGCGACCGATCAGTTCCTCGGTGTAGAGCTTCCGGACCGACCGCTTCGAGTCAATGATCTTGTACATCAGCGGGTTGGACATCGCCGGGTCGTCGCCCTCGTTGTGCCCGCGCCGCCGGTAGCAGACCATGTCGATCACGACGTCCTTGTTGAACGCCTGCCGGTACTCGAAGGCCAGCCGGGCCACCCGGACCACGGCCTCCGGGTCGTCGCCGTTCACGTGGAAGATCGGCGCCTGGATCATCCGGGCCACGTCGGTGCTGTAGAGGCTGGAGCGCGAGTATTCCGGAGCCGTGGTGAAACCGACCTGGTTGTTGACCACGACGTGCACGGTGCCGCCGGTACGGTAGCCGCGCAGCTGGGAGAGGTTGAGCGTCTCGGCTACCACGCCCTGGCCGGCGAACGCGGCGTCGCCGTGTACGGCCACCGGCAGTACCGTGTAGCCCTCCAGCTTGAGGTCGATCCGGTCCTGCTTGGCCCGGACGATGCCCTCCATCACCGGGTCCACCGCCTCCAGGTGCGAGGGGTTGGCGGTCACCGACACCTTGATCGAGTGCTCGCCGTCCGGCGTGGTGAACTTGCCGGCCTGGCCCAGGTGGTACTTGACGTCACCGGAGCCCTGCGTCGAACGCGGGTCGAGATGCCCCTCGAACTCGGAGAAGATCTTCTCGTACGGCTTGCCGACGATGTTGGCCAGCACGTTCAGCCGGCCCCGGTGGGCCATCCCGATGACGACCTCGTCGAGATCGTTCTCGGCGGCCGACTCCAGCACCTCGCCGAGCAGCGGGATCAGCGACTCGCCGCCCTCCAGCGAGAAGCGCTTCTGGCCGACGTACTTGGTCTGGAGGAAGGTCTCGAACGCCTCGGCCGCGTTCAGCCGGTTGAGCACGTGCTTCTGCTCGTCCGGTGCGGGCTTGGTGTACTTGCGCTCGATCCGTTCCTGGATCCAGCGCCGCTCCTCCGGGTCCTGGATGTGCATGTACTCCACGCCGACCCGGCGGCAGTACGAGTCCCGGAGCACGCCGAGGACCTCGCGCAGCTTCATCTTCTGCTTGCTGGCGAAGCCGCCGACCGGGAAGGACCGGTCCAGGTCCCAGAGGGTCAGACCGTGCTGGAGTACGTCGAGGTCGGGGTGCTTGCGGATCTCGAACTCGAGCGGGTCGGTGTCGGCCATCAGGTGACCACGCACCCGGTAGGCGTGGATGATCTCGATCACCCGGGCGGTCTTGTCGATCTGCCCCTCGGAGCTGACCGCCACGTCGCGCATCCAGCGCACCGGCTCGTACGGGATCCGGAGCGAGGTGAAGATCTCGTCGAAGAAGCCGTGCTCGCCGAGCACCAGTTCGTGGACGATCTTGAGGAACTCGCCGGACTGCGCGCCCTGGATGATCCGGTGGTCGTACGTGCTGGTCAACGTGAGGATCTTGCTGACCGCCAGCTCGGCGAGGGTCTCCTCGGACATCCCCGCGTACGGCGCCGGATACTCCATCGCGCCGACGCCGATGATGGTGCCCTGGCCGACCATCAACCGCGGCTGGGAGTGCACGGTGCCGATCCCGCCCGGGTTGGTCAGCGAGATCGTCGTGCCGCCGTAGTCCTCCATGGTCAGTTCGTTGCGCCGGGCCCGCCGGACCACGTCCTCGTACGCCTGCCAGAACTGCCGGAAGTCCATCTGCTCGCAGGCCTTGATCGACGGCACCACCAGGGTGCGCGAGCCGTCCGGCTTGGCCAGGTCGATCGCGATGCCCAGGTTGACGTGCTCGGGCCGGACCATCGCCGGCTTGCCGTCGACCTCGGCGAACGAGTTGTTCATCTCCGGGTGCTCGGCGAGCGCCCTGATCAGGGCGTACCCGATCAGGTGGGTGAAGCTGACCTTGCCGCCGCGCCCCCGGGCGAGGTGGTTGTTGATCACGATCCGGTTGTCCACCAGCAGCTTGGCCGGTACGGCGCGCACGCTCGTCGCGGTCGGCACGGACAGCGAGGCGTCCATGTTCTGCACGATCCGGGCGGCCACACCGCGCAACGGGGTGCTCTGTCCGCCGCCGGCGGCCTGGCCCGCTCCACCCTTGGCGGCCGGAGCCGGCTTGCTCGGCGCCGGGGTGGCCTTCGGGGCCGGCTTCGCCGGGGTCGCCGGCTTGGCCTCCGGCGTCGGGGTCGTACGCTTCGGCGCCGCCGGGGCGCTGGTCGGTGCGGTGCCGGCGTCTGCGGTGGGCTTTGGCTTCGGCGCGGTTGTCGCCGGCTTCTCGGTGGCGGCTGCGGAGCCGCCACCGGTGGCGGCGGTCACCCCGGCGTCGCCGGCCCCAGTGCCGTCCGACTGTCCCGCCGCTGGTCGATAGTCGGCGAAGAAGTCGTGCCAGGCTGAGTCGACGCTGGCCGGGTCGGCGAGGTAACGCTGGTACATCTCCTCGACGATCCACTCGTTGGGACCGAAACCCGCCAGTGGATTTTCCTGCGAAGTCTGCTGGGTCGACACGGCCGGTAATCGCCTCTTTCACGCGGTTTGTGTGTCACGCGGCCTCCTGGCCACCCGTCCGGGGGGCTGCGTCGAAAGACGGGTCCAAGGCTACGCCGTGCGGTAACCGCCAGCATTCTCGCATCGGGGCCGTGTCGCGTTTCACAGGTTTTGCGAGTTCCCGGCCGTACCGCCGAGGAAGTTCGGCCGTTCGGCAACGGCTCGGGGGCGCGGGGCCGTCGGCCCCACGCCCCCGAAGGAGATCCGTCCCCCGCCGACGCGGGTCAGGAGATGTCGCGCTTGCGGATCATCAGCGTGCCGATCCCGGCGGTCAGCACGGCGTACCCGATCAGCACGACCGCGCCCAGCCACTGCGGCGGCTGGCTCGGCAGCTCGACGGCGGAGACCATCAGCTGCGAGGCGAGCGACGGCACCAGCACCTGGAGGTCGTTGATCCAGTCGCCGAACCGGGTGGCCAGGGTGGAGAAGAAGATCGCCGCGCCGATGAAACCGGCGAAGTACAGCAGGATCGCCGTGACCGTGGCGCCGATCTGGCTGCGGATCAGCACTCCGAACCCGACTCCGAAGATGGCCCAGAGCAGGTAGGCGAGCCCGTTCAACCAGATCGCCTGCCAGACCTCGCCCTTGTCGAGCTGGTTGGCGACGTCGAAGGCGTTCAGGATCAGCGGGCCGGTCAACAGGTTGAGCCCGGTGGTGACGACCCAGAAGAGCGCGCCGAGCAGGGCCGCGGCGACCAGCTTGGCGACGACCACGGCGGTGCGGTGCGGCGTGGTGAGGAAGGTCGTCGTGACGGTCTGGTGGTGGAACTCGTTGGTCACCACCAGTACGCCGAGGACCAGGACGATCACCAGGCCCAGGAACTGGCCGTTGGTGTAGAGGTTGGCCGCCAGGCTCACCGGTTCACCGGCGGCCCGGAGCTGCTCGGCCTGGTCCTCGGGCATCCCGGTGGTGGCGTCCGGCCCCGCCAGGAACTGGGTCTGGATGTAGTTGAAGAACAGCGTGACGGCCCACAGCCCGAGGGCGATCAGCCCGAACGTCCACCAGGTGTTGGTCGATCGGATCTTCAGGAGTTCGGCCCGGACCAGCCTCATCGGATAGCCGCCTTTCCGGCCGTGAGTTCGAGGAAGACGCCTTCGAGGTCGGGGCGCTCCGTGGTCAACTCGTGCAACTCGATCTTGGCGGCCAGCGCGGCGCGACCGACCGTCGGGGCGTCCACCCCGCCGACCAGCAGCACTCCGCCCTCGCCCGGTTCCACCTGCGCGTCGTGTTCGGCGAGCGCGGCGACCAACTCGTCGGACTGCGGAGTGCGTACCCGGACCCGGGCGGTGTGCGCCATCGAGCCGACCACCGACTCCATCGGACCCTGCCGGATCAGCTTCCCGGCCGCGATGATCACCACGTCGTCGGCCAGCAGCTGCATCTCGGAGAGCAGGTGGCTGGAGACCAGGACCGTACGGCCCTCGGCGGCGAGGGCCTTGAGGAAGCCACGCATCCACCGGATGCCCTCGGGGTCGAGGCCGTTGGCCGGCTCGTCCAGCATCAGCACCTGGGGATCACCCAGCATGGCGGCGGCGATGCCGAGCCGCTGCTTCATGCCGAGCGAGTAGCCCTTGAACTTCCGCTTGGCGGCCGGAGTGAGGCCCACCAGCGCGAGTGCCTCGTCGGCCCGCCGCATCGGCAGCCCGGCCGCGGCGCAGACCACCCGGAGATGGTTGACACCGGTCCGGCCCTTGTGGGCGCTCGACGCCTCCAGTACGGCGCCGACGTGCCGGATCGGATCCGGCAGGTTCGCGTAGCGTGCGCCGCTGATCGTCGCGGTGCCCGCCGTTGGCGTGACAAGGTTGAGCAGCATCCGCAGCGTGGTCGTCTTGCCGGCACCGTTCGGCCCCAGGAAGCCGGTGACCCGGCCGGGCTCGACGGTGAACGACAGATTGTCGACCGCTCGGACATTGCCGTAATGCTTCGTAAGGCCGGACACCACTATCTGGCCGTTGCCGGCCGTTGGGCTCAGCCGCCCGTCGGACATTTCACTCCCCTCGGTGAAGCGCCGCCGCGCCGGCCGCGCCGTTGTCCAGCGTTGATGGTGGCAGCCGCGGGGTCAATCGGGATGATGACGTAACCGGATCTCATCCCCGGGCAGGAGCCCGTCCTCCTTGAGCAGGAGCCGCTCGGGTCGCGCACGAGGCGACGAAAGGTACCACCATCGACCGGTGGCCCGGGGGCTCCACGATCCGCGACCGCCCCCGTGACCTCGCGATCCTGCGTACACCCCGTTCACCGGATCGACACGCCGTCAACCGCCGGTCGACACGTTTACGGCAGTCCCGGCCCTTAGACATTGAGACCATGGCCGTTCTGCTCACCACCCCGGCAGAAACCGGGACCAGCGGATACACCCTGCTGATCGCCGACACCGCGGCGCAGGTCGCCGCCGCACAACGACTCCGGCACGCCGTCTTCGTCGAGGAGTTCGGTGCGAACCTCTCCTCGCCGGTGCCCGGACTGGACATCGACGAGTTCGACGCGCACTGCGAACACCTCATCGTCCGGGAGGACCGGACCGGCGCGGTGGTCGGCACGTACCGGATGCTGCCGCCGGACCGGGTCGCCCGGGCCGGCGGACGCTACGCCGAGTCCGAGTTCGACCTGACCCCGCTCGCGCCGCTGCGGGACGGACTGGTCGAGACCGGCCGGTCCTGCGTCGACCCGGCGCATCGGTCCGGTGCCGTGATCAACCTGATGTGGGCCGGTATCGCCCGCTATCTACACCTGCGCGGACTGCGCTGGCTCGCCGGGTGTGCCTCGGTGCCGCTCGCCGACGGCGGGGCGACGGCGCTCGGGGTCTGGACGGAGGTACAGCGCCGCCACCTGTCGCCACCACCGATGCGGGTGCGCCCGCACCGGCCGTGGCTGGCCGAACCGAGCGGGGCGGCGGCGCTCGCGGACGCGCCGTCCGGCGAGGCGGTCGCGCCCCGGGGCCGGGTGCCGATGCCGCCACTGCTCCGTGGCTACCTGCGGCTCGGCGCCTGGGTCTGCGGCGAACCCGGGTACGACCCGGCGTTCGACGCCGCCGACTTCTACGTCCTGTTCTCCCTGGACCGGATGCCCGCCCGGTACCGCCGACACTTCCTGGGCCCGGACCAGTGAATCCGCACCCGACCTGGTCGCTCTGGCGACCGCACTCGAACTGCGGCCCCGAGTGCCTGCCCGACCCGGGAACGACGCCCCGGGCCTCCGGGCCGGTACGACTCGGTCGCCTGGCGGCACTGGTCGGTGTGTTGCTGTTCGGGGCGGCGCTGGTGCCCGTACTGCCGCTGCTGGCCCGGTCCGGTCGGCAGGCCGCCGGTCGGACCTGGGCCCGCGCGGTGCTGCGGTCGGTCGGGATCGGGCTCGACGTCCAGGGCCGGCCGCCACGGCGCCGGGCGCTGCTGGTGGCCAACCACGTCTCCTGGCTGGACGTCGTCACGATTCTCGCGGTGACGCCGGCCAGGATGCTGGCCAAGCACGAGGTACGGCGCTGGCCGCTGATCGGCCCGTTGGCCGCGCTCGGCGGGGTGATCTTCGTGGACCGGACCCGGCCGCGCACCCTGCCGGCCACCGTCGCCCAGGTCGGGGCCGCGCTGCGGGCCGACGACGTGGTCGCGGTGTTCCCGGAGGGTACGACCTGGTGCGGCCTGCCGCGTCCGGGCGCCCGCTGCGGCGCCGCCGGCCGGTTCCGCCCGGCGATGTTCCAGGCCGCGATCGACGCCGACGCGCCGGTGGTACCGGTGCACCTCGGCTACCGCGTCGCGCCGTCCGGGCCGGGGCGCCCGACCACCGCGGACGCGACCGGCGGTACGTCGGTCGGCGCCGCCCGGGCCGGCGGCACCACGGCGCCCGCCTTCCTGGCGCAGGAGAGCCTGCTCTCCTCGGTCCGCCGGGTGCTGGCGCTGCGTGGGCTGGTGGTGACCCTCACCGCCGTCGACGAGCCGAGGCTCGACGAGCCGTGGATCGACGGGTCGGCGGAGACCGGCGTCCCGACCGGCCGGCGCGGCGGCATGGTGGAGCGGCGTCGGCTGGCCGTCGCGGCCGAGGCGGCCGTGCGGGCGGTCGGATCCCCGGGCGTACCGCCGCTGGAGCCGGGCCCCGAGGTGCGGCCGGAAACGCGTGCGGTGCAGCCGGAAGCGCTGGAACTCGCCGCCTGAGTTCCGGCTTCGACGCCTCGGGCCCTGGCCGGACGGGTGGCTGCACGGCGCCAGCGGGTTGTTCCGGAAACGCGATGTATCGCGTTATCGTGGCGGACGCACGCCCACCTCCACCGTCCGGTCCCGCACCCCTGCGGACGGAACGGCCCGCCGCAGCAGCAGGGGAGACGCCATGGCCAGTTGGACGGTCGACGGTCCCCGCCGGTTGACCATCGACGAACCGGTTGACCAGCTCGTCGTCCGGCTGACCTCGGGACGGGTCAACATCGTCGGCACCGAGGGACCGGCCCGGATCGAGATCACCCAGACCGGCCGGCAGCCGGTCATCATCGAGCAGCAGGACGGCCGGTTGTCCGTACGGCACCGGAAGATCGGGACCTGGCTCCTGGTGTTCCGCTGGTTGACCCGCGAGGCCGGACCCGAGGTCTCGATCGCGGTTCCGGCGACGGCCCGGGTCGACCTGTGGATGGCCGAGGGTTCGGTGGTCGCGTCCGGACTGACCGAGGCGACCAAGGTCGACGTCACCTCCGGCCAGGTCACCCTGATGGGGCTGAGCGGCCGGACCACGGCGAGGCTGGTCTCCGGGCCGGTGGAGGCGCTCGGCGTCTCCGGCGACCTCACCATGGAGACGGTCTCCGGCGAGCTGATCCTCGCCGACGGTTCCGCCGAGCGGGTCCGGGCCAGTACGGTCTCCGGGGCGATCACCTGTGACCTAGACAGCCCCGGTAACAGCGAGATCCAACTCGGCGCCACCTCCGGCAGCGTGACCGTCCGGGTGCCCGAGGACAGCGATCTCAATGTGCACCTGCACACCACGTCGGGGCAGATCAGCAGCGACTTCCCCCAGCTTCGGGTGGGCGCCGGCCTGACCCCGGTGAAGGACAGCCGGGGAGTTCTCGGTGCCGGTGTCGGTAGTCTCCGGGCCAGCACGGTCTCTGGCAGCATCGTGTTGCTGGCACGGCGAACGGCGGAGTGAGGGCGGCATGACGACGGTGTTCGGCCACGGCCGGCTCCGGCTGTACCTGCTCAAGCTCCTCGACGACGGACCGAGGCACGGCTACGAGCTGATCCGGCTGCTGGAGGAGAAGTTCCTCGGCCTCTACGCGCCGAGCGCCGGCACGATCTATCCCCGACTCCAGCGCCTGGAGACCGAAGGGCTGGTCACCCACCACGCCGTCGGGGGCCGCAAGGTCTACCAGATCACCGAGGCGGGCCGGGCCGAACTGCGGCAGCGCGCCGACGAGGTGGCGACCCTGGAGTCGGAGATCCGCGCCTCGGTGAGCGACCTGACCAGGCTCGCCGGCGAGATCCGGACCGAGGTACGCGGTTCGATCCGCGATCTGAAGCAGGAGCTCCGGGCGGCGGCCCAGGAGACCCGGCGAGGTGACCAGGATCACCGTCCTTCCGGGTGGTACCCCCGATCGGCGGGCGGCGGCGGTCCGGGCGGCGAGTGGCCGGCGGCCGGACCCCCCGGCGGCGAACACCCCCGGACCGGGGAATCCGGACAGGACGCCGATCCGGTTGCCGAGTTCGACCGACACCTGATCGTCTTCGTCAGCGAGGTACGGGCGCTGGCCGCGAGCCGGCGGTTCAGCGAGGCCCAGTTCCGGACGGCGGGCCGGCTGCTCAACGGGGCGTTGGACGGGTTGCGGCGACTGCTGCGCTGACCGGCCGAGCCGTGGAGCCGACCCGGCCCGCTGCTCTCAGGGAGTTTTCAGGGGATGCTCAGCCGAGGCGCAGCGGTGGCGCGGATGATGGCCAGATGGCAGCGACAACCCAGACCGAGGCGCGACTACTCGTGGTCGAGGACGACCCGAACATTCTCGAGCTGCTCTCCGCCAGTCTGCGGTTCGCCGGGTTCGACGTGGCCACCGCGACCAGCGGCAGTGCGGCCGTCAGCGCGGCGAAGGAGCGGCGACCGGATCTGGTCGTGCTCGACGTCATGCTGCCCGACCTCGACGGTTTCGAGGTGATCCGACTGCTCCGCGAGGGCGGCACCCGTACGCCGGTGGTCTTCCTCACCGCCCGGGACGCCACCGACGACAAGATCCGGGGGCTGACCCTGGGCGGCGACGACTACGTCACCAAGCCGTTCAGCCTGGAGGAACTGACCGCCCGGATCAGGGCGGTGCTGCGTCGTACGGCCACCGGTGAGCACGCGCCGTCCCGGCTGACCTTCGCCGACCTCGAACTGGACGAGGAGACCCACGAGGTGCACCGGGCCGGAAAGCGGGTCCAGCTCTCGCCGACCGAGTTCAAGCTGCTGCGCTACCTCATGCTCAACGCCAACCGGGTGCTGTCGAAGGCGCAGATCCTGGACCACGTCTGGAACTACGACTTCCGGGGCGACGACAACATCGTCGAGTCCTACATCTCCTACCTGCGGCGCAAGGTCGACACCACCCAGCCTCGACTGATTCACACGCTGCGGGGGGTCGGATACGTGCTCCGCAAGCCAGCGGCGTGAGCACCCTGCTGCCGCGGCTGGGGCGGTTGCGCGCCATCCCGTTGCGGGTCAAGCTGGTCGCCGCCGTCCTCATCCTGGTCGCCGCGGCGCTGGTGGTGATCAGCGTGATGACCGCGTTCTTCCTGCGCAGCTACCTGATCGGCAAGATCGACGACGAGCTGCGGGAATTCATGAGCCAGCCGGACCGGGTCTGGCAGCAGTTCGAGCCGGAGCGCACGAACGGCAGCAGCCTGCCGACCGACTACCTGCTGGTCGCGGCGAGCGAACAGTCGTGGAAGGCCCTGCCGATCTACGACGACCGGCAACTGACCTCGGCCAACCTGCCCGGCACCCTGCGGGACGCCTCCTGGTACCGGCGGCACGCCGACGGCGAGATCTTCACCGTCACCTCGGCCGACCGCCAGTTGCGCTGGCGGATGATGATCGTGCGACTCAACGACGCCGAGTACATCGCCGTCGGGCAGAACCTCACCGAGGTCGACCTGGCGGTCAAGGAACTGATCTGGATCGACGTACTGGTCGGCGGGTCGGTGTTGATCACCCTCGCGGCGGCCGGCGCCGCGATCGTGCGTACCAGCCTGAGACCGCTGGTGGAGATCGAACGGACCGCGGCGGCCATCGCCGGTGGTGACCTCTCCCGGCGGGTGCCCGATCCGGAAATTGGTGCCGCCGAGGCGAAAACCGAACTCGGCCGGCTGTCCCGGGCGTTGAACGCCATGCTGAGCCAGATCGAGGTGGCCTTCACCGCCAGGGCCGCCTCGGAGTCGGCCGCCCGGTCGGCCGAGGCCGCCGCCCGGGGCGCGGAGGGGGCGGCCCGGAACGCCGCGCTCGCCGCGCAGACCTCGGAGTCGCGGGCCCGCCGGTCCGAGGAACGGATGCGGCAGTTCATCGCCGACGCCTCACACGAACTGCGTACGCCGCTGACCACGATCCGGGGCTTCGCCGAGCTGTACCGGCAGGGCGCGGCCGGCGGGGCCGAGGACATCGCCCGGCTGATCCGACGGATCGAGGACGAGGCGGCCCGGATGGGGTTGCTCGTCGAGGATCTGCTGCTGCTGGCCCGGCTCGACCGGGAACGCCCGCTCACGCTGGCCCCCGTCGAGCTTCCGGTCCTGGCCGCCGACAGTGTGCAGGCCGCCCGGGCGGTCGCACCGGAGCGCTCGATCAGTCTGGAGATCGAACCGGGCGCCGGCCCGCTGGTGGTGCTCGGTGACGACGCACGACTCCGGCAGGTGCTGGGCAACCTGATGACAAACGCGCTCACCCACACACCCGCCGACGCGTCGGTCACCCTGCGGCTGCGGACCGATCAGGGCGACGCCGTGGTGGAGGTCGCCGACACCGGGCCGGGGCTCTCGCCGGAGCAGGCCGAGCGGGTCTTCGAACGGTTCTACCGGGCGGACGCCGCCCGGACCCGCCAGGCGGGCGGCCAGATCAGCACGGGCCTCGGGCTGGCGATCGTCGCTGCCCTGGTCGCGGGGCATCAGGGCAGCGTCGAGGCGATGGAGACCCCCGGCGGCGGTGCGACCTTCCGGGTCTGCCTCCCGCTCGCGCCGGAAGTCTCCGAAGGACCGGAACCGACCGAAGAAATCGACGTAGAGTAATTCTCAGGCAATATTCAGGCGGGCTCAAGGTAGGTCGCAGAGCGAGGGGGCAAGGTAGGGGACATGAGCGACTTCGAGACCGACCCGCAGCGGCGGCCGGCGAACGCCGACCGCGAGCTCTCGCACCCCACCGCTGGGCTGCCGCGCGACGACCGCGGGCAGTCCGATTCCGACGCCTTCGGGCACCGCCCCGCCGACTCGGCCACCCCCGGCACCGGTTCCGCTGACCCGGGTACGTCGGGCGCCGCCGACGCGGGTGATCGCCCCGAGCCGCCGACCGCCACGGTGACACCGGCCCCCGGCCAGCCGTACGGCGACCAGGCGTACGGATCGGCGCAGACCGCCGGGCAGCAGCCGTACGTCGGCGCGCCCGCCCCCGGGCAGCCGTACGGCGCACACGGCGCGGCACAGACCTCGGCCGCGCAGCCGTACAGCGCCGTACCCGCGTCCGCACAGCCGTACAGCGGCGTACCCGCCTCCGGTCAGCCGTACGCCGGTGCCCCCGCGCCGGGGCAGGCGTACAGCGCCGGTCCGTACGGGGCCACGCCGGCCTCGGGCCAGCCGTACGGCGCCGGGCCGTACGGGCCGGGGCAGGCGTCCGGTCAGCCGTACAGCCTGCCGTCGACCGGTACCGAGCCGGCGACCAGCCCGTGGCAGGCGCCGCACGGGGGTCAGCAGCCCCACCAGGGCTGGACGGGTCAGCCCGGCCAGCACAACCCGGGCGGGGGAGTGCCGCCGCACCTCGGCGGGCCGTCGGCGCCACCCTGGGCCGTACCCGTCGGACCGCCGGCACCGGCATCGGGCGGCCGGTTCGGCAAGTTCGCGGCGATCGGTGCCGCGGCGCTGGCCCTGATGGTCGGCTCCGGCATCGCCGGTGGGGCCATCGCGCTGGCCCTCGACGACGGTCCGGCGGTGACGACGCGCAGCTACACCGCGGCACCGGTGATCAACCCCGCCGAGCTGCCGAAGATCGCCGCCCAGGTGGAGAACAGCGTCGTGTCGATCAGCACCAGCAGCGCCGAGGGATCCGGCGTGGTGATGAGCGCCGACGGCTTCATGCTGACCAACAACCACGTGGTGGCGAGCGCGGACGACGGGAAGGTCGAGGTGTTCTTCGCCGACGGCAAGAAGGCCGCCGCGAAGGTCATCGGTACCGATCCGAAGACCGACCTGGCCGTGGTGAAGGCCGACGGCGTCTCCGGACTCGCGGCCGCGAAGTTCGGCGACAGCGACGCGATGCAGGTCGGTGACCAGGTGCTGGCGCTCGGCAGCCCGCTCGGCCTGCAGGGCTCGGTGACCGCCGGCATCATCAGCGCCCGGGACCGCACGATCCAGGCCGGTGGCGGCCAGGAGGAGCAGCCGAACCCGTTCGGGCAGCCGCAGCAGCAACAGGGCGCCGCCAGCTCGATCTCCGGCCTGCTCCAGACCGACGCGCCGATCAACCCGGGCAACTCCGGCGGGGCACTGGTCAACACCAAGGCCGAGGTGATCGGCATCAACACCGCGATCGCCACCGCCGGCCAGGGCACCGGCAACATCGGGGTCGGCTTCGCGATCCCGAGCAACAAGGCGATGGTGGTTGCCGAGGCGCTCCAGCGGGGCGAGAAGGTCAGTCACCCGTCGCTCGGGGTCCAGGTGACCGCCGCCGAGAGCGGGGGCGCGCTGATCGCCGCGGTCCAGCCGGACAGCCCGGCCGCCAAGGCCGGACTCCAGCAGGGCGACGTGGTCACCCAGTTCGGCGACAAGCGGATCAACGACTCCGACGATCTCGTCGGGGCCGTACAGGGCGGCAAGGTCGGTGACCAGGTGCAGGTGACGTACACCCGAAACGGAGCCGAAAAGTCGGCAACCGTGACGCTCGCCGAAACGTCGTAAGGATAGGACGACCGCAGGCTTTCGGGTCGACCCTCCGGAAACGGTAGGTGGACCTCCTCCCCAGAGCGGCGGGCGACATGACCAAGGGGGTTGGTCAGGTCGCCCGCCGCTCCTCCTTTTCCCGGTTCCGCCACCCCTTCGAGACACCCGCTCCGGTCCCTCGATCCGCCAGCGGGGCTTCACCTGTTCCGGGTGAGCCCGGCTCACCCGGACCGGGGCGAATATCGGGGGTGCTCTGCAAGTGCGGGACCGGCCTCGACCGAGACCGGGGGACCGCGACGGACCTGGGGAGGGGCGGCGATGAGTACCGCGACCATGGCTCGCAGCGATGCGGACATCCAGCGTGAGGTACTGGCCGAGCTGGCCTGGGACCCCCGGGTCCGGGCCAGCGAGATCGGCGTCTCGGTCAAGAGCGGCATCGGCACCCTCACCGGCTGGGTCGACAGCTACGCCAAGAAGTGGGCGGCGGAGCGCACCGCACACCGGATCCGGGGGATCCGGGCGGTCGCCAACGACATCGAGGTACGACTGCCCGGCGACGCCGAGCGCCACGACTCCGACATCGCGACGGCGGCGAGCCGGGCCCTGGAGTGGGACGAATTCGTGCCGGTGGAGCAGATCGAGGTGACCGTCGCCAACGCCTGGCTGACGTTGCGGGGCGAGGTCGAGCGGGGCTACCAGAAACGCGCCGCCGAGCGGTCGGTCCGGCGGTTGACCGGGGTACGGGGCGTCACCAACCTGATCGCGGTCCGGCCGGTCGACGGGATCTCGGCCGAGGAGATCCAGCGTGACATCCGGAGCGCCCTGGCCCGGACGGTGAACGCCGACGTCGGGCTGATCGAGATCGACGTCGACGGGGAGACCGTGGTGCTCACCGGCGAGGTGCGGTCGTGGTTGGACCGGGAGCAGGCCGAACGGGTGGCCTGGGCGGCTCCCGGGGTCGTCGACGTCGAGATCCGACTCACCCTGGCCACCTGATCCGTCGGGACCCGCGGCGCCACACCATCCGAGCTGCCGGCCCCGAGGGAGGACCGCTGCGTGACGAAGAATCCGTCCGAAGGACCACTGCCGACCAGCCGACTGCGGATCGCGATGGTCGTGCCCCCGTGGTACGAACTGCCACCGCGCGGCTACGGCGGGCTGGAGCAGGTCTGCTCGGCGTTGGTGGACGCGCTCGCGGCCAAGGGACACGAGGTGACCCTCTTCGGCGCGGGTACGGGCACGGGCACGGCGGCGCACTTCGTCGGGACCGTACCGGAGTTGCAACACCACCGGCTCGGGCAGGCGCTGCCGGAGCTGGCCCACCTGTCCCGGGTCAACCGGATGATCTCGCCGGACTCGTTCGACATCGTGCACGACCACACCACCGTCGGGCCGTACGCCGCCGCCGAGCGCTCCGTGCCGACGCTGACCACCGTGCACGGGATGCCGGCCGGTGAGCTCGGGGAGGTGCTCGGCGACATCGACCCCCGGGTGGGACTGGTCGCGATCTCGCACACCCAGCGGCGGCTGGCCCCCGAGCTGGGCTGGGCCGCCACCATCCACAACGGAATCTCGACCGCCGGGCTGGTGACGAAATCCGCGCCGGGGATGGGTCCGGTGTTGTGGCTGGCCCGGTTCAGCGCCGACAAGGGCCCCGACCTGGCGATCGAAGCCTGTAGGACGGCCGGCCTGCCGCTGGTGCTGGCCGGCAAGTGCGACTCGCGCGCCGAACGCCAGTACCTCGAACAGGTCATCGAACCGATGGTGGGGTCGGACGTGACCGTGCTGCGCAATCCGGACCGGGACGCCACCGTACGGCTGATGCTCGCCGCCCGCGCCCTGATCATGCCGATCCGCTGGGAGGAGCCGTTCGGCATGGTGATGGTCGAGGCGATGGCCACCGGTACTCCGGTGGTGGCGCTGAACCGGGGGGCCGTACCGGAACTGATCCGGCACGGCGAGACCGGACTGATCTGCGACGAAGCCGAGGATCTGGCGCCGGCCCTGATCGACGTCGCCCGGCTGGATCCGGGCGTCTGTGCGGCTCATGTCCGGCGGAACTTCTCCGCCGAGCGGATGGCCGACGACTACGAGCGGGCCTACCGGGCCTGGGCCACCCCCCAGCCGCACGCCGAGCAGGCCTCCACACCCTCGGTGGCCTGGTGAGGTCCGACACAAGGAAGGGCCCCCTTTTATCGGATTTTGTATAGGAGGGGCCCCTTCCTAACACCTCAGCCGCGGGTACGGAACGACGCCGGTTAATGTCGGGTAGCGGACGCGATTACACCCCGGGCGGATCGACGCTTTACTCTGCATGCCGCAGCGACACGCGGAGGGCAGAGGTCAGTGGCCGTCGTCGAGAGCCGGGTGAGCGTCTGGGAGGCACTGGCCGGCCGTGCACCGGGCCGGCCACTGGGTCCGGCCGAGCCGGGAGTGTGGAGCGCCGTCGTCGAGCGGCTGAATCCCGCCCGGGCCCGACCCGTACTGCGACCCGACATCGAGGCCGCCGAGCTGGTCTCGGTACGCGGGGTCCCGTACGTCATGCTGCGCTCTCCCGACGCCCGGGGTGACGCCTGCTACCTGCGGCTCTCCCCGCAGGAGTGGCAGCTGGCCGGGCTGATGGACGGCTCCCGGACGGTGGCCCGGCTGGTCGCGGAGTTCGCCCGGATCGCCGGCCGGCTCGCCCCGGACCAGGTCACCCGGGTCGTCGCCGACCTGGCCGGCAACCGGATGCTGGCCGAGCTTCCGGTCGACGCGTTCCGCCCGCTCGACCGGGTGCACCGGCGGCCGTGGCCGGTACGGCTGGGCCGCGGCCTGCTGGCGGCGGCCAAGGGGCAGCGGACGGTGGTGGCCGACATCGACCGGCTGGTCGACCTCGTCTACCGGGGCGGCGGCCGGCTGCTCTTCACCCGGGTGGCGGCCGGAGTACTCGGCGTCGTGGCGGTTCTCGGACTACTGCTCTTCGCTTGGACCTGGTGGGCCGGGGACCAGTCGCTGTTCCTGACCGACGGGTCGTACGCGGCCGGCGCGGTGGTGCTGGTCGGACTCAACGTGCTCGCCCTGGCCTGCCACGAACTGGGGCACGCCCTGGCGACGAAGCACGCCGGACGCCGGGTACCGGCCGCGGGCTTCCTGGTCTACTTCGGCATCCCGTCGGTCTTCGTCGACACCACGGACGTCTGGATGGCCGGCCGCCGGGCCCGGATGCTCACCACGGCGGCCGGGCCGGCCGCCGGGCTGATCCTGGCCGGTCTCGCCCAGCTCGTCGGTCTGTTGGTGCCCGAGACGGCGCCGTGGACGTTCAAGCTCGCCTTCGCCTGGTACCTCAACGCGCTGTTCAACCTGAACCCGTTCCTCGCGTTGGACGGCTACTACCTGCTGATGGACTGGCTGGAGATACCCAACCTGCGCTCGCGCGGCCTGGCACACGTGCTTGCCCGGTTGCGGCGCCGGCCACCGAGCTGGGCCCAGCTCGACCGGGAGGGCCGGCTCGTCGCCCTGTACGGCACCCTCGCCCTGCTCTGGGTGGTGATCGCGGTCAACCTCGGTTGGCGGATCTGGACGGACCGGGTCGCCGGGCTGGTGCTCGGGCTGTGGCGTTCCGGCTGGCCGGCCCGGCTGCTGTTGTTCGCCGTGATCGCCGGCCTCGCCGCGCCGTTGGTCTACCTCGCGGTCGGCTGGTTCGCCGCCCGGTTCCGATCGCTACGCGGCCGGTGGATCGAGCGCCGCCATCGGAGTGACCTGCCCCGCCGGCTGGACGCGCTACGGAACTCGTCACTGGGGCGGCTGCCGTCGACCACCCTCGCCGATCTGGCCGCGCGGGCCCGGTGGGTACGGCCGCGTACCGGTCAGCACCTGGTCTTCGCGGGCGCCGCCCAGTCGACCGTCTACCTGGTCGCCGACGGCGCGATGGAGGGCCGGCGCCCGGGGGACCCGGGCGGGCTGGTCCGGCAGCGGCTCGGCCCGGGCGGCGTGATCGGCCTGGCCAACGCGCTCACCGGGACCCCGGCCACCCTGGACTGGCACACCGCCGGCACCGTCCTGCTCGGCATGCCGGCGGCGGTGGTGGTCGCCGGGGTGGGCCCGCTGCCCGGACCGCCCCTCGCCGACCGGGCCGAGGCCGAGGCACTCTTCGCCGAGGCACCCGCGCTGCGCGGACTCACCGCCGAGGACCGGCTGGGTCTGGTCGCCGGCGCCCGGGTGGTGGCGCTGGGCGCCGGGGACCCGGTCACCCTCGCCGGGGCGAACGACGCCGTCGTGGTCGAGTCCGGGGTCATCGAACTGCCCGACGGCACCCAGCTTCGCAGGGGTACGGTGATCGGCCCGGCCGGCGAGGGCGAACCGGGTACGGTCGCCACCGCCCGTACGCCGGTGCGGATCTGGGCCCTGCCGGCGGTCACCGGCCTGCCGCTGCTGTTCGGCGCCCCGGCCGAGCCGGTCAGCGCGACCGGCGCCAGTACGCCGGGCAGCGCGCCCCGGACGGGCGTACATCCGGGCGCCGGTTACCCGCCCCTGGCCGCGCCGCCCGGTCCGCCCCCGTCCGGGGTGGACGACGACGTCGACCGGCGGTTCGAGCGGCGGCTCTGGTGGCTGGTCCTGCTCTTCCTGCTGCTGGCCCTGCTCGCCAGCGCCAGCAATCTGATCCCGGGGCCCGCATGGGCGGAGATGCCCCGGGACCGGGCCCTGCTCGCGGCCGAGCGGGGACGGCTCGTCGCGACCGTCGACGGCCGGAGCGTGACCCTGGCCGAGGGGAGCCGGATCTATGTCGGCGACGGTGACCGGATCCGGGTGTCTGCCCGGTCCCGGGGTCTCCTGACGTTCCAGGGCGGGTCGACGGCCACCCTCTGCGCGGGTGCCCGGACCACGGTCGGCGCCCTCTGGAGCGACGGGACGCGGACGATCACCCCGCACGGCCGGCTGACCCTCGACGCCGGTCGGATGCTCGCCGACACGGAGAGCCCCAGCCCCGCCTTCGCGCCCCTCGCACTCCTGGTGAACCGGCCCGCCGGTGGGATCAGCAACCGGGGCCCGGCCCGGTACACGGCCTGGACCCGGAGCATCGAGGTCTCGGCCGGCGAGGTACGCGTCGCCGGGATCCGGCAGGAGGCCAGCGGCCGGCCGTCCCGGTGCGGTGCCGACGACTCACCGGAGGGTACGGGGCCGGGCGGCACTCCCGGTGCTCCCGAGTCGACCGGTCCCGGAACCACGACACCGACCCCGACGCCGAGCGTCGGACCCTCCCCGACCGCCTCGGCCACGCCGACGCCGGTGCCGACGACGCCCGGCGCGAACCCGACCACCCCGGCCGGTACCCCGAGGACGACCGGTCCTCCGGTCACGCCGCCCCGGACGACGGCCCCACCCACCACCACCGTCCCGACCACGCCATCCAGAGACGAAGCCGGGCCGACCTTCTCGGGCGTCTTCGCCGAGCCGACCAGCATCTCCCGCCCCTCCTGCGGACCCGACGGGGTGGCCACCATCGGCGGATCGGTCGCCGACAACGTCACTCCGGGTTCGGAGATCAAGATGACCGCGAGCTGGTCTCTCGGAGAGGGGGACGGCGGCTCGGTGCAACTCAAGCGCTCCGGCGAGTCGTTCCAGGGTGACGTCGTCGTCCCGTACCGCAGGGAGAACAGCCAGGGCGGGACGATCGGGGTACAGATCGGGGCGGTAGACGCCGCCGGTAACTCGTCGGAGACCAGCCTGACCATCAACCTGGAATCGTGTGGGACCGTCGGATGAGGAGTTGCCGTGCTCTGTTGGTTCTGTCCGAAGGCGGCCCGGGGCGGGTGCCGGTTCTGTGGGCGCGGCGTCTGTGAGGACCATGCCCGGTTCGGGCCGTATCTGCTCCAGGTGCACCGGTCGGAGGCGCGCGGCCGGGCCGAGGGGCTGGTGGTCGAGGACGCGTTGCAGTGCGGTACCTGTCGGCCACGCCCACAGCCGGTGCCAATGCCCGAACTGGACTGATCGGCCGTAGTCCGGGCCGACCGGTCGGGGGACTGCCCGGATGGCACGTCGGCGTTAGCGTGGGTAGGCCGGCGTACCGAGGGGGCTACCGTGAGTGACTTCGATGTCGTACTGGAGCGGCTCGTCGCCGACCCGGCGTTCGCGGCCGCGTTGTCCGTCGACCCGGTCGGCACCCTCGCCGGTTACCGGCTCGACGCGGACGAACTGGCCCTGCTCCAACTGCAACTCGGCGACGACGTGGGTGGACAGCACGGCGTCGAGACCCGGGCCAACCAGTCGAGCCTGTTCGGCATGTTCACCCCGCTGGTCGGGCTGGCCGGCGCGCTGCCCGCCGTCAACGAGATCGGCACCAGTGGGCTGGGCCGGCCGTCGGCTTCGGCGGAGGGCTTCGGCACCGCCGTACCGGTGCAGGGGTTGGGTGCGACGTCCGTGCCGGGCCAGGGTTTCGGTGCGGCGCCGGTTCCCGCCTCGGGCGCGTTGGCCGGTCCGGTCGACGGCTTCGGTACGGCTCCGGGATGTGCCGCACCGGCGGTCGAGGCCGGAGCGGGAGCACCGGTGGGTGGACTCGCCGGGCTGGGTGACGAGATCGGCCGGTCGATAGGGTCGGCGACCGATGCCGCGCTGGCCGCCCCGGGCGGTGGCCTCGGTGCGACGCTGGCCGATCCGGCTGCCGGACTGGCCGCCGCGCTGGCCGGTGCCGAGACGGGCTTCGGGGCCGCCGACCCACCGTTCGACGTCGAGCCGCCGTCCGATGCCGAGCCGGCCGTACCGGACGGGTACCGGACCCGGGTCGACATCGACGGCGACGGGGACTGGGACCGGCACACCCTGCACGGGCGGGCCGACGGCGGCGTGGACATCCTGGTCGACGCCGACCGGGACGGCCGTACCGACTTCGTGGGCCACGACCTCGACGCCGACGGTCTCGTCGACATCGGCGAGTACGACAAGAACCGCGACGGCTTCTTCGAGAAGCGGATGTACGACGACGACGGCGACGGCTGGATGGACCGGACGGTACGGGCCGAGCCACCGGCCGATTCCGGGTACTGACGTCCAGCCCGCCCGCCCGGGTGACGGGGCGGTGGAGCGACCGACACCACGCCGGTCGGTCGATCCGTTGTCGTTCCCGAGCGGGACAACATGTCGGGCGACGCCGTGGCAGTATGCCGTCCGACGTACCGTGCGGAGCCGCCTGGCGCATCGGATTTCGCCGTCCGGCGCACCGTGCGTGGCCGTCCGGCGCAACAGGACTGGCGCGTGGACCGCACTGCCCTGACGATGGCGACAGGAGGTGGTCGCCGTGGTCAGCATCGCCACCGACCGGCTGACAAAGGTCTTCCCCGATGGCACCGTCGCGGTCGACGGAGTGAGCATCGAGATCGGCTCCGGGGAGTTCGTCGCCCTGCTCGGGCCGACCGGGTGCGGCAAGTCGACGATCCTGCGCCTGGTCGCCGGGCTGGAGGAACCGACCAGCGGCCGGGTACTCATCGACGGGGAACCGGTGCGCCCGGACGCGGGCTGGGACCGGCGGCTGTCGATGGTGTTCCAGGACTACGCGCTCTATCCACATCTGACGGTCGCCGAGAACATCGGCTTTCCGTTGACGACCGGCTCGGAGACCCCGTCCGACGCGGCCAGGCGGGTCGCGGCGGTCGCCGACCAGCTCGGCATCACCGGACTGCTCCGCCGGAAACCCCGACACCTCTCCGGTGGGCAGCGGCAGCGGGTCGCGATGGCCAGGGCCATGGTGGGCGAGTCGCGGGCCTTCCTCCTCGACGAGCCGTTGTCCAACGTGGATGCGGGACTTCGGGCGGAACTGCGGGCCGAGGTGGCGGCGCTCGCCCGCCGGCTGGCCATGACCACGCTCTACGTCACGCACGACCAGGTCGAGGCGATGACGATGGCGGACCGGGTCGCGGTGCTGCGCCGGGGCGTACTCCAGCAGATCGGGCCGCCGGACGAGGTCTACCGGGATCCGCACACCCTGTTCGTCGCGGCCTTCCTCGGTACGCCTCGGGCGAACCTGGTGCAGGCCGCCATCTTCACCTCCGACGACGGAGTGCTGCTCGACCTCGGCTCGCAACTGATCGAGCTGCCGGCCGACGATCCCCGGGTTGCGCCGTTGCGGGATCGGCACACCGACCGGGTGACCCTGGCGCTGCGCGCGGACGCGTTGACCCCGGCGGCCCCGGAAGCGACCGGGCCGGTGCTGCGCGGGGTGGTCCGGTTGGTGGAGAACCTCGGCCACGAGGCGTTGGTGCACGTCACGACCGGCACCGTGCCGACCTCTGCCGCCCAGTCCCGGCTGGAGCATCCGGCCACCGGTCACCACCTCTCCGAACTGCTCGCCGAGGACCTGCCGGCCGGACATCCGGTCCGGGACCGGTTGGCCCGGATGATCCCGCACTCCCGGCCCGAGCAGCCGCCGGCGACGGCACGTACGGAGTACGGCTTCTATCCCGTGTACGACCCGGAACTCGGTGACGAGCCGCCGACTTCGGGCGAACTGGTGGTCCGGGTACCGGCCGGCGTCCTGCCCCGGACCGGGGAGCCGATCGTGCTGGCCGTGGACCTGGACCGGTTGATGCTGTTCGACGGGGCGGGAAACCGGATCCGGCTGGGCTGAACCGCCGGGTGGCGCCGGTTCAGCACCGCAGTGGTGGCGAGCCGGCGCCGGGCCCGGATCAGCGCGAATCAGGCCGCCTGGGCCAGCCGGACCAGGGCGGCGTCGAGCTGTTCGGCGTACTCGGGTGAGATCGAGCCCTCGTTCCGGCGTACCACGACCTTCTCCCGCATCAGCGTGACCTGCCCGGCCAGGTCGCCCGGTCCGGCCGCCAGGCCGGACCGGAGGTTGCGCAACTGGTTGCGGAGGTCGACCCCGGCGTGGTCGCGGATCGCGCTGGCCGCCACCCCGTCGTCGACGAGCTGGTCGAGCCGGGCGATCGCCTCGTTGATCGGCGGCGGGTCGGGGTCGGTACCGCCCGTTCGCGGCGGCGGCAGCGCCGACTGCGGCGCGGTCGGGGTCGGCGCCGACGGACCGGACGACGGCGCCGTCGGTTCCGGTGTTCCACCCGGCCCGGCGGTGGTGGCACCGCCGCTCGGCCTTGATGCGGGATCGCCGCCGAGCGCGGAGCCGACGACGACCGCGACGGTCAGCACGACCAGCGTCGCGGCGGCGAACAGCAGGACCCGGCCGGGCCGTGGCGGCTCGACCGCCGGCCCGTTCGCCGGCTCGGCCGGGCCGGCGGGAGGTGGTCCGGGTGGCACCGTCTCCAGTGCCGGCGGACCGGCCGGCGGCGGGTGCGGCGTCCCCGGTCCGGATGTCCGCGCCGGACCGGCAAGGTCCGCCGGGCTCCGCGGCCCCACTGTGGTGGTCGGCCCCGTCGTCCCTGGTACCGCCGCCGGCTCTGGCCGATTGGCCGGAGGCCCGTGCGGCGGGGCCGGGGCCACCCCGTGGGCGGCGGCCGGATCCGGTCCGGAGCTGGTGGCCGCTGCGGGGCTGGTGGCCGGTCCGGGGCTGGTGGGCGATCCGGGGCTGGTGGGCGATCCGGGGCTGGTGGCCGGTCCGGGGCTGGCGGTCGCCAGGGCCGGCGATCCGACACCGGCGGCCAGGGCCGCCGAGGACGGTCCGACGGCCGACAGCGGCGGGGCGGCCAGCCGGGCCGTCGGCACGGTGCCGGACCGGGGGTGGCCCACCGCCGCGACCCGGCGGGGATCGGCGGCCAGCAGCTGACCGCGCAACGCCTCGCCGACCTGCGCGGCCGTCGGCCGCTCCGCCGGCTCGCGGGCCAGACAGCGCAGGCAGAGATCGGCGACCACGGGCGGCAGATCGGGTACGCCGGTGAGCGTCGGTTCGCCGCCCTCCTCCAGCGCCCGGGTCAACTCCTCCCAGGTGTCGGCCGGAAAGGGCACCCGGCCGGTGAGCGTCTCGTAGAGCAGCACGCCCAACGAGTACGTGTCGGTGGCCGGCTGGGCCGGCAGACCGTCCAGCCGCTCCGGTGAGACGTACGCGGGAGTACCGAACGTCTCGCCGTCCTCGTCCTCGTCCGGGGCGCCGACCTGGGTGGCGATGCCGAAGTCGAGTACCTTCGCGCCGGTCGCGGTCATCATGATGTTGGCCGGGGTGATGTCCCGGTGCACGATGCCGAGTCGGTGTGCCGCCGCCAGGGCCTCGGCCACCTGCGCGCAGATCTCCACCGCGGTCATCCAGGGCAGTGGGCCGGCGGTGAGTTCGGCCTTCAGTTCCTCGCCGGTCAGCAGCTCCATCACCACGAAGGCGGTGATCCCACCGTCCGGACCGACGGTCTCGCCGTAGTCGTGCACGGCGGTGACGTGTGGGTGCACGAGTTGTGCGGCGGCCCGGGCCTCCTCGCGGACCATCTCCCGGAACTTGGTGTCGGCGGCGAGTGACGCGGCGAGCACCTTCACCGCCACCACCCGGTCCAACACCTCGTCCCGGGCGCGCCAGATCACGGACATGCCGCCGGCACCGATCCTGTCGATAAGCCGATACCTGCGGGCGAGCAGGCCGCCCGCCTGCAACGCTGCCATCGTTCGTCGCACCTGCCTGGGAAGTCGGGAGTCGCATCAGGCCGTGTGGTGGGTCGTATCAGGCTCCGTGACCGGCAATCGTCTGTCAACGCTGGGTTTGCCGCCCGGACATGTACGGCCCGAGGCCGAAGTCCAACCCCGGCAACATCGCCTGTCGCCCGCCCGGATGCCCGGCCCGGGATGTCATGTTTCGTCGGGCGGTCCCTCCGCTGCGCCGAGCGGTCGTCGTCGATCCGGCCGGCAACCGGCACACCGACGGGCCGGTGGTCGTCCCATGGCCGTGTCGACCACCGCCGGGTCGGACTGGGCAGCTCGTGCCAGGATGAACAACATGGTCAGCGGTCCGGTGGCGTTCGTACTCGGCGGTGGTGGTGTGCTCGGCGCCGTCGAGGTCGGCATGCTGCGGGCACTTTTCCGGGCCGGTATCCAGCCCGACCTGGTGCTCGGCACCTCGATCGGGGCGGTGAACGGGGCGCTCGTCGCGGCGGACCCGTCGGAGTCGGTCACCAACCGGCTCGTCCGGCTCTGGGCCTCGCCCGAGGCCAGCGAGGTGTACGGCGACTCGATCGCCCGGCAACTCCGGCGCTTCGCCGCCCGTACCCACCTGCACTCGCCGCGCCCGCTGCGTCGGTTGCTGGAGGCGGAACTCGGCGAGACCACCACGTTCGCCGATCTCAAGGTGCCGTTCCGGTGCTGCGCGGCCAGCATCGAGCGGGCCGCCGAACACTGGTTCAGCACCGGTCTGGTGGTGCCGGCCGTACTCGCCTCGGCCTCGGTACCCGGCCTGCTGCCGCCGGCCCGGATCGACGGTGAGCACTTCGTCGACGGCGGCATCGTCAACTCGATCCCGATCGGCGAGGCGGTGAACGCCGGGGCCCGGCAGATCTTCGTACTCCAGGTGGGTCGGATCGAGCGCCCGTTGAGCCCGCCCCGCCGGCCCTGGGAGATCGCCCAGGTCGCGTTCGAGATAGCCCGGCGGCACCGGTTCGCCCGGGAGATGGGGGCGCTCCCCGACGACGTGGACGTACACGTGCTGCCGACCGGGGGACTCGGGCCCCGGGACGACACGCCGTGGGCGTACCGGGACATGGCGGCGGTGGGCCGGCGGATCAGCCGGGCCTACACGGCCTCCCGGCGCTACCTCGCCGAGCACGTGGACCTCGGCTGATGCCACTGCCACCCAGGTGGGTCCGGCGGCTGCTAATCGGCCCCGGTACGGTGCTGCTCGCCGTACTGGTGGTGACCACGCTGCCGGTGTGGCTGATCCTCGCCGCGGCGATCTCCCCACTGGTTCCCGGCTACCTCCGACCGCTCCGGGTGCTCTGGCTGGGGATCGTCTACCTGCTCTGGGACTCCGCCGCGTTGATCGCGCTGTTCGGGCTCTGGGTCGGCTCCGGCTTCGGCTGGCACAAGCGGTCCCCGGCGTTCCAGCGGGCGCACTACGTACTGGCCGGCTGGTTTCTGACCTTCCTTTTCTGGCAGGCCCGGTGGACGCTGCGGCTGCGCATCGACATCGTCGGGACCGACCCGGACACCGCGTTGCCCGGACGCCCCGAACTGGTGCTGTGCCGGCACGCCGGGCCGGGTGACTCGTTCATCCTGATCCACGCGCTGGTCAACTGGTTCGACCGGGAACCGCGGATCGTGCTCAAGGACACGTTGCAGTGGGATCCGGCCGTCGACGTACTGCTGAACAGGCTGCCCAACCGGTTCATCGCGGCACGGGACCGCCGGGCGCGACAGGTCGGCCCGACCGAGCGGGGTGGACCACCCCGGGAGACCCTGATCGAGCAGATCGGGCACCTGGCCGTCAACCTCGACTCCAACGACGCGTTCGTGATCTTTCCCGAGGGTGGCAACTTCACCCCGCGCCGCCGTCTCCGCGCCATCGACCTGCTGCGGTCCCGGGGGCTCGACGAGATGGCGGAACGGGCCGAGGCGCTGCGGCACGTGCTCGCGCCGCAGCCGGGCGGCGTACTGGCCGCGCTGGACGCCGCGCCGGACGCCGGGGTCATCTTCGTCGCGCACACCGGGCTGGACCGGATGCTGACCGTGGCCGACGTCTGGCGGGAACTGCCGATGGACAAGCGGATCGTGATGCGATTCTGGTCCGTACCGCCGGACGAGGTGCCGGCCGGTCGGCAGGAACGCATCGACTGGCTGTTCGACTGGTGGGCGCGGATCGACGAATGGGTGGATGCGCATCGGGACGACGGTGATCCGACATAGGCTGCCCGGCGTGGATCAGATCTGCATCGTGACGACCGTGGTGGACGCGCGGGCCGTCGCGGACGTACTCGCCGCCGCGGCGGTGGCCGGTCGGCTGGCGGCCTGCGCACAGGTGAGTGGACCGGTGGACAGCACCTACTGGTGGGAGTCCCGGATGGAGACCACCCGGGAGTGGTCGGTGCTGTTCAAGACCGCGCCGGACCGGCTGGAGGCTCTCATCGACCAGGTACGGGCCGCCCACCCGTACGAGGTGCCGGAGGTGCTGGTGACCTGGGTGGAGGGTGGCAACCCGGACTACTCCACCTGGCTGCACGAGCAGACCCGTCCCTGACGCCGCCCCGGTACGGGGTACCCGCCCCGGGGTAGGTACGCGCACTCTGTGAGCCGGTCCTCCGGTGCCGAAGCATGGGCAGCGTGACCGCTTCCGCGAACGCGTACCCCTGCCCGGTGTGTGGGGCCGGGGCCGACCTGGCGACCGGGTGCCCGGGCTGTGGCCGGGTACCCGATCCGAACGCCGCCGAGGTGATCCGGCTCGACGCGGAGATCGTCGTGCTGGTTCCCCGGGTGGAGCAGGCCCGGCAGGCGTACCTGGGTCTCGACGCCTCGCTGCGGCACCTCCGCCAGCGCCGCGACACGCTGGCCGAGCGGGTCCGCGCGGCGGCCGCCGCCGCCCGGACCGCCGCCCCCGCGCCGCCCGGAGCCGCCGCCTCGCCCGGAGCCGCCGTGTCTCCCGGAGGCGCCGTGTCTCCCGGAATCGCGGTGTCTCCCGGAGCCGCCGTGTCTCCCGGAATCGCGGTGTCGGCCGGCGCGGTCGTGTCGGTCGGTGGGCCGGTCGCCGCGGTCGGGACGCCGGTACGGCCGGAGGCGTCGACCCGGACGGTGCAGAACGTGCTCTTCGTCCTCGGCGGGCTGCTGGTCGGCGCCGCCGCGATCGTCTTCACCGTGGTCGCCTGGGCCACGCTCGGGATCGCCGGGCGTGCGTTGATCCTCGCCGGGCTCACCACCCTGGCCCTGGCCGTGCCGGTGCTGGCCCGGCGTCGGGGCCTCACCGCGACCGCCGAGACCTTCGCGGCGATCGGTCTGCTCCTGGTGGTGCTGGACGGGTACGCGGCGTGGGCGGTGGGGCTGTTCGCCGTGGACGATCTGCCGGGGGCCCGCTACGCCGCGCTGGTCGGGGGGGCCAGCGCGGCGGTGGCGGCCGGCTACCGACGGCTGACCGGGCTGTCCGCGCCGTGGTTCGCCGGCCTGCTGCTGATCCAGCCGGTCGCGCCACTGCTGGCGTACGACGCGGGGCTCGGCGCCGCCGGCTGGGCGCTGGCGTTCGCCGCCCTGGCCACGGTGAACCTCGGCATGACCCGGGCCTGGAGCGGCGAGGGAACGGCGGAACCGGTCGACCTGGTCCGCCGGTCCGTCGCGTGGGCCGGGTACGCCTTCGCCCTGCTGGCGTCCTCGCTGTGCGGGCTGCTGGCACTGGTCACGATGGAGGGTCCGGCCGACGTGCTCGCCGGGGGCCCGCTCCTGGTGACCGCTCTGTTGCCGATCGCGGCGGCGCTGCTCACCCGGCACGTCGGCTTCGGAGCGGCGGCCGGCGGGGTGTTCGTGGTGGTGCTCGCGATCGCGCTGGTCCGCGCGGTGTTCGAGTCGCCGTGGCCGACGCTGGGCGCCAGCGCGGTGCTGGTCACCGGTGTCGCCGGCCTGGTCGCGGGGACCGCCCGAATGCTGCCGGCCGGGGTACGGATCGGCCCGCGCGTCGGTGGGCTGGTCGTCGTCTCGGCCCTGGCCGGGGTCACCGGGGTGATGACCCTGGCGGTGGCGGGCACCGTGGTACTCCGATCGCAGCCGGTCTGGCGGGCGGACCTGACGCCGGTCGCGGAACCGTTCGACTGGCAGCTTCCGGTGGCGCTGCCGCTGACCGTGCTGGCCCTGCTTCTCCTGGTGCCTCGGCGGGCCTGGCTGCCGGTCGTACTGACCGGTGCCGTGGGCACCGTGCTGGCGGTGCCGACCGCGCTGCCGCTGCCGTGGTGGTCGGTGTCCGCAGTGGACCTGGCGATGGCCGCCGCGTTCGCGCTCGCCGCCGTGCGGCCGGGCCGGAGCGGCCGGAGCATGCTGCCGATGGCCGGTGCCGCGTTCTGCCTCGGCGGGCACGCGCTGCTGGTCGGCCTCGCCCGACCGGCCGGTGCCGCCGCCGTCCTCGGCGGACTCGTGCTGATCGGGGTGGCGGTCGCGCTGGCCGCACTCCGGCCCGCCGGTCTCGTACCCGACCGCCGGCGGGTGCTCGGCGGGACCGGGCTCGCGGTCGCGGTGCTCGGCACGCCGGCCGCCGTCACGCTGGGGCTCTTCGCCGCCGACGTGCCGCCCTGGTGGCAGGCGCGTGCCGCACTGGCCAGCGCCGTGCTGCTCTGCGCCGGAATCGTCGCGGTCCGTCGAGGAGTTCCGCACTATCTGCCGTACGCCGGTGCGGCGCTGTCCCTCGTCGCGCTGCCGGTCGGCCTGTCACCGGCCCTGCCCGGGGTCGGTGAACCACCGGGGATGTACGCCGCCGGGGCGCTGCTGCTCACCGTCGCGGTGCTGGCGCTGAACCGGGCCCGGACGGTCTCGCCGGCCGGTGGCCCGTTCTCCGTACCGCCACTGGTGTCCGGGGTGATCCTGCTGGGGCGGGTCGGCGTGCTGGTCGTACCGGCCGTCGCGGCGCTGCTCGTCGGGCCGTACGGCTGGCTGGGCCGGATCTGGTCGGGGCAGCCGTCCGGGGTCGGGCTGCTGCCGGGCGACTGGCGCCTGGACGGGCAGGTCGCGCCGACCCTGTTGCTGCTGACCGGAACGGCGGCGGTGGTCGGCTGGGCCTGGCGGGCCGCGCTCCGGCCCGCGCTGCTGGTGGCGGTGCCGCTCGGGGTCACCACGGCGCTGGTCGGGCTGGCCGCCGCCGGTGCCCGTTGGCCGGTCGTGCCGGCGCTGAGTCTGCTGGTCGGGTTGGCCGCGCTGCTTCTGGTGGCGCTCGGTTGGCGGGTCGTACGGCCGGCGCGGGTCGTCGTACCCCTGGGGGTGGCCTTCGCCGGTGCGGGGCTGGCCGGGCTCCTGCCGACGAAGGCCAGCACGCTCGCCGGGCTGGGGCTGGTGGTCGCGGTCGGGTTGACCGCCGGAGCCGTCGGCCGGCCGGGGGTGGCCCGGGTGCCGGGCTGGCTGACCGCCGTCCTCGCTGGTACGACGCTGGCCGTCGCGGGCCCGCTCGCCGCCGACCTGCCGCTGCGGGTCGCCGCGCTGGTGGTGCTCGGCGTCGCGGCCCTGACGCTGGCCGGCGGAGTGCTGCTGACCGGCGGAGTGCTGCTGTCCGGCCGGACCACTGCGGCCCGGCGGGTCGAGGCGGCCCCGGTCGAGGTGGCCAGCCACGTCGTCGCGGCGTTCGCGCTGGCGCTGACGATCGGCGAGATCCGGCACGCGGCGGCGGTCTGCACGCTCTGGGGCGTGGCTCTCGGGCTGCGCGCGCTGCGGCCGGCCGAGTCGGCGGCCCGGCGCTGGGCCCACGCGGCGGCGGCCGGTGGGGCGGAACTGCTCGCGACCTGGCTGCTGCTCTCGGCCGCGCGGGTGGCGCTGGTCGAGGCGTACACGCTGCCGGCGGCGGCACTCGGGCTGCTGGCCGGTTGGCTCGCGCTACGGGCCTGGCCGGACCGGAGCAGCTGGCTGGCGTACGGCCCGGGGCTGGGCGCGGCACTGCTGCCGAGCCTGGTCTCGGTGCTCGTGGCCGGGGACCAGCCGTGGCGGCGGCTGCTGCTCGGAGCCGGCGCGCTGCTGGTGGTGCTGGCCGGTGCGCAGTGGCGGTGGCAGGCTCCGGTGGTGCTCGGCGGCGGCGTGCTGGCCGTGCTGGCGCTGCGGGAGATGGCCGACGTCTGGGACCGGCTGCCCCGGTGGATCTTCCTCGCCGCCGGTGGTTTCGTGCTGATCGGTCTCGCGATGACCTACGAGCGGCGGCGCCGGGACCTTCGCCGGTTGCGGTCGGCGGTCGGCCGGATGAATTGATGGGACCCGGTCTCGGACGGCTGTGTGGTGGGGCTTACCCTACCCCGGATACGGGGGCCTTCGGGGTTACGGAGTGCGAGCGTCCTCCGGAGACTTGGAGATCAACGCTCGCCAAACCGGCGTGGCGAAAAGCGACGTTGGGAGCTGAAATATGGCGGTCACTGCGACGGCGGAGCCTGCCGTTCGGCGAGGAAGTGACTACTCACAGTTATCTCGTCGGATCAGCCAGGCCGGTCTGCTGGAACGCCGTACCGGTTGGTACGTGGCCCGGATCGCGTTGACGTTCGGCCTCTTCGTCGCTGGCTGGGTGGCCTTCGCCCTGGTCGGGGACTCGTGGTGGCAGACCCTCGTCGCCGTCTTCCTCGCCGTCGGGACCACCCAGGTCTCGTTCCTCGGACACGACGCCGGACACCGGCAGATGTTCCGGAACCGCCGGGCGAGTGACGTGGCCGGACTGGTGGCCGGCAACCTGGCGATCGGGCTGAGCAACGGCTGGTGGATCGACAAGCACAACCGGCACCACGCCAACCCGAACCACGAGGACGACGATCCGGACGTCGGTGCGGGGGCCCTGGTCTGGACCCACGAGCAGGCGCTGGAGACCCGTGGGTTCGGCCGCTGGATGGCGCAGCGGCAGGCGTACCTGTTCTTCCCGCTGCTGCTGCTGGAGGGCCTGAACCTGCACGTGTCGAGCATCCGGGCGATCTTCGACGGAACGCCGATGCGGCACCGCAGGGTCGAGGCGCTGCTGCTGGTGGTGCACACGATCGCCTACCTGGGCGTGGTGTTCACCGTGCTGTCGCCGGTACGCGCGCTGGTCTTCATGGCCATCCACCAGGGGCTGTGGGGGCTGTACCTGGGCTGCTCGTTCGCGCCCAACCACAAGGGCATGCCGATGCCGACCGCAGGGGAGGAGCTGGACTTCCTCCGCAAGCAGGTACTGACCTCGCGCAATGTCCGGGGCGGGGTGATGGTCGACTTCGCGCTGGGCGCCCTCAACTACCAGATCGAGCACCACCTGTTCCCGAGCATGCCGCGGATCAACCTGCGCAAGGCCCAGCCGATCGTCCGGGAGTACTGCGCCGAGCAGGGCATTCCGTACGAGGAGACCGGGCTGTTCGACTCGTACCGGCAGGCGTTGCAGCACCTGCACTACGTCGGTGAGCCACTGCGGGCCGCCCGCTAGCGGAGCCGTACGCCGCACCGGTGCGGCGGAACGTCGGGGTGCCGATCGCGTACGTGGCGATCGGCACCTCCGCATGTCGGCAAGGGTTCAGGCGTCCATCATGCCGAGCAGGGAATCCGGCATCTCGACCACGTCCGAGGCCTTCGGCGGGGTGATCTCGACCGGCTTGCCGAAGTTGTCGTAGCTGACCCGCATCTCGCCGAGCAGTGGCGACACGCCCTCGGTGGCGACCGACATCTCGACCAGTCGGCCCTGCGGGTCGACCTTGGCGGTGAACGGGACCGCCTTCACCTTGTCGCCGAACATCTTCAGCGACTCGGGGTCGGCCGTCGGCGACTTGGTGAGGTCGAGGGTGCCCTTGAAACCGAGGTCGCCGTCCCGCTCGACGTCAACGATCCCCTTGATCAGGTTGTTCGCGCCCATCGGGTCGCCCTCGGGCATGATGTCCAGGGTGCTGCCATCCTTGATCTTGGAGGCGTCGACCCGCATCCACTCCTTCGGCAGCCCCGGGATGCCGCCGTACTTGACGTAGAGGTTCTCGGCGAGCAGGACGATCTTGAAGTCCATCGACGCCTCCGGGGCGGCGACCTTCATCGCGAGATTGGCCTTCTTGCCGGCCGGGTCGACGGCGCCCTCCGCCGACATCACCGACATCTTCAGCCGGATCGTGAACGTGTCCTCGTTCAGCTTCTTGACCGAGGCCGAGAGTTCGTCGGCCGCGCTGACCTGTCCCGCCGGGCTGCTGCCAGTGCCGGAGTTCCCGTCGGAGCCGGCCTGGACGTTGCAGCCCGCCGCGCCGACGCTCAGCGTGGCGAGCAGTGCCAGGCTGGCGACCGCCAACCGTCGTCGAGTTCCCATCAGTTTCTTTCCTCCCCCGAAACAATGGCCACGCGCAGTTGCCTGCCGTGGCCGGACCCGCGACAGCGTAACGACGGTGCGCCACTCCCACCTGGTAAATACCGCCCGCCCGCACGCCGCCCCGGGGGTACCTCGGAGCCGTCCGACGCGGTTGGTCACCACCGTCGTGGCCTCGGCGGTAAGGTCTGGCCATGGCAGAGGTGCTGGACGCGGAGGCGGTGCGGGTCGGGCTGGACGGGCTGGACAGCTGGACCGGTGACCCGGCCGGCATCGGCCGTACCGTGGAGTTGCCCGGATTCCGTAACGTGATTGACGTGGTGGACCGGGTCGCGGTGGTCGCCGAGGAACTCGACCACCATCCCGACATCGACATCCGGTGGCGCACGGTGATTTTCCGGTGCGCCACCCATTCGGTGGGTGGAGTTACCCGACGCGACATCGAGTTGGCGCGGCGTATCGACGAGATCGTCCGGGGAGCGGCGTGAGATTTGAGATTAGTAAGGTCCTCGACGCGATCGAGGGCCGGGTCAGTACGGATCCCTCGCTGGTCCGGGCGGTGCTCGACCTTGCCGAGGTGGTCCGGTTCCAGGACCTGGACGGCGGCCGGCCGGCCAGCACGATGCGGCTGGGCATGGTCATCGACGCGCTCGGCCGGCAGCTCGAAGAGGACAACGTCACGGTGTACGCGGTGGTGCACCGCGCGCTGCTCAGCGACGCCGACCTGACCTCGAACGAGCGCATGGTGGTCCGGCGGTGGGCCGACGACGGACTGGTCGAGGTGCTCAACAATCCCGGTGACCGGATGCTGGAGGTCGCCGACCTGCTGGGCCTGCCGGTGCTCAGCCGGGGCCGCTACGAGGGCCAGGCCGGGCGTTTCCCGTGGGTGACCGGGCAACCGGGTCGGCTGCTCGCCCCGCTACCGGGCGCGGGCGGCCCGGTCCTGATGGCCCGGGTGAAGGGCAACGGACCGATGCCCACCGGTCCCTCGCCGAGCGGGCGGAAGCTGCTCGCCCGGACGTGGCGCTGCAAGGAGCCCGGCTGCGTGCTGTTCGGCGGTGGCGGCGGCGGTGGCGCGTTCGCCGACCTCGCCGAGATCGACCGGAAGCCGAGCGGGCAGCCGCCGCCGACGCTGCGTACCGGAATGCCGATGTGCCCCCGGCACGAGCAGCGACTCACCGACGCCGGACCCCGGCCCACCACCGAGGTCCTCTCGGTACGGATCGGCGGCATGGTCCGGCGCCGGTTCGTGGTCACCGCCGAACAGCCGGTGGTGGTCGGCCGGGCACCGGACGAGTCCGGCGGAGTCCGGCTCGGCCAGTGGCTCAACGACGAGGCGCGACGGTGGATCAGCCGCAGCCACGTACGGTTCGAGTTGCGCGGCGGCGACCTGGTCGCACAGGACGTGAGCACGAACGGCTCCGGCGTACGCCCCGGCGGGAACATGGACGAGGCCGAGCGGGTCCCCCTGGCCCGCCAGCAGTCCCGGGTGATGCGCAGCGGCGACATCGTGGAGCTGTACCCCGGGGTTCAGGTGGGCCGGTCCAGCACCTGGAACGCGGGCGGCATGACCAATCCGACGTCGGTGATGGCCGAGGCTCCCACCATGGCGATGCGGGTGGTCGACCGCGCCTGACCGATTCCTGACCCGAGGCCCGGCTGCCGCGCTGCCGCACCGAGTGCGCTTCGCGCGGCAGCCGCGGCCCGCCAGGCCGAGGCCCAGCCAGGCCAGCCTGCGTGTTCAGTGCAGCACTGCGGAGAGCTGCACGACGGCGTGGTCCAGCTCGTCGGCCTGCACGACGAGCGGTGGCGCCAACCGGATCGTCGACCCGTGCGTGTCCTTGGCCAGCACCCCGCGCTCGGCCAGCCGCTCGCACGCCTGCCGCCCGGTCATCAGCGCCGGGTCGATGTCGATGCCGGCCCACAGTCCTCGGCCCCGGACGGCGACCAGACCGTCGCCGATCAGGCCGCGCAGCGCGCCGTGCAGCCGTGCTCCCAACTCCGCCGACCGGCGCTGGAACTCGCCGGTGGCGAGCAGCCGGACCACCTCGGTGGCCACCGCACAGGCCAGCGGGTTGCCGCCGAAGGTCGAGCCGTGCTCCCCGGGACGCAGTACGCCGAGGACGTCGGCGTCGGCCGCGACCGCCGACACCGGGATGATCCCGCCGCCGAGCGCCTTGCCGAGGACGTACATGTCGGGCTTGACGCCCTCGTGGTCGCAGGCGAACGTCTCGCCGGTCCGGCCGAGCCCGGACTGGATCTCGTCGGCGACGAACAGCACGTTCCGTTCGGTGCAGAGCCGGCGTACCCCGGGCAGGTAACCGGGGGGCGGCACGACGACGCCCTGTTCACCCTGGATCGGCTCCAGCAGTACGGCCACCGTCGTCTCGTCGACCGCCTCGGCCAGGGCCGCCAGGTCGCCGTACGGGACGATCCGGAACCCCGGGGTGTACGGCCCGAAGTCGTCCCGGGCGTCGGGATCGGTGGAGAAGCTGACGATGGTGGTGGTACGGCCGTGGAAGTTGCCGTCCGCGACCACGATCGTGGCCTGCCCCGCCGGTACGCCCTTCACCCGGTAGCCCCACTTCCGGGACACCTTGATCGCGGTCTCCACCGCCTCGGCGCCGGTGTTCATCGGCAGCACCAGGTCCTTGCCGCAGAGCTGGGCCAGTTCCCGGCAGAAGTCGGCGAACTGGTCGTGCACGAAGGCGCGGCTGGTCAGGGTGAGCCGGTCGAGTTGGGCGTGTGCGGCGGCGATCAGTGTCGGGTGCCGGTGCCCGAAGTTCAGTGCGGAGTATCCGGCCAGGCAGTCCAGGTAGCGCCGCCCGTCGACGTCGGTCACCCAGGCGCCCTCGGCCTCGGAGATCACCACCGGCAGCGGGTGGTAGTTGTGCGCGGTCCAGCGCTCCGCCTCGCGTATCGCGGCCGGGGTGCGCAGGGTGTCGTCCACGATCACTTGGTCGCCTCTCGTTCCCGCAGCACCAGGGTGCAGCACTTCGGTCCGCCGCCGGCCTTACGCAGCTCGGACAAATCAACGCCAATTGTGTCGTATCCCCGGTCGCGGAGCGCGGCCGACAGTCCGGTGGCCTGAGCGGGAAGTACCACGTGCCGCCCGTCGCTCACCGCGTTCAGGCCGAGCACCTCGGCGTCGGCCGGGCTCGCCAGGACCGCGTCCGGGAAGAGCCGGCGCAGCGCCGCCTGGCTACCGGGGGAGAACGCCTCCGGCAGGTACGCCACCGTCTCGTCGTCGAGCACGCAGAGCGCGGTGTCCAGGTGGTAGAAGCGCGGGTCGACCAGTTGCAGCGTGATCACCGGCCGGCCGAAGACCTCCTGGAGGTACGCGTGTGCGGCGTGACTGGTCCGGAACCCGGTGCCGGCCAGCAGCAGGTCGCCGACCGGCAGGATGTCGCCCTCGCCCTCGTTGACGTGCTTGGCGTCGTACACCTCGAAGCCGGCCCGGTCGAGCCAGCCGGCGTACGCGGGCGCCTCGTCGGCCCGCTCCGGGTCACGGAACTGCACCGCGAGCGCGCTGCCGTCGATCACCGTCGCGCCGTTCGCCGCGAACACCATGTCGGGCAGCCCCGGAAGCGGCTCGATCTCCTGCACCGTGTGGCCGAGATCCAGGTACGTCCGCCGCAGCGTCTCCCACTGCCGGATCGCGAGCGCCGGATCGAGCGGGGCGCCCGGGTCCATCCACGGGTTGATCGCGTACTCGACGGCGAAGTACGTCGGCCGGCACATCAGATAGCGCCGGTGGACGGGCAGGCGGGTCGCCCCCGGCCCGTCGAGTACGGTCGTCGATTCCAACGTCATGGTCCTGCTCCCAGCGGATCGGGCGCGCCCGGCCTCCTCTCGGCCCACGGGCTGGCGCTGACCCAACGCTATGTGCCACCGGCGTCCGAACCCACCGCCAAAACTTGCTTCCCATCGCTATTCGTTGCGTCTGCGCCCACCCGCACCCCCAATCCGTTGCGTGAGGGTCCGGGATGGGCATTGTCATCGCTCCTGGAGAACGGAACGGCCCCGCCCGACGGGGGTCGGACGGGGCCGGACAGCACTTCGGGGGCGGCGATCACGCCACCCCCGAAAAACGTGCGCTCTGGCAGTGAACCACTACCGGCCAGCGGGGCCAGAGCGGTGCACCACCGCTCCGCGGATATAACTACCCGGTCAGAACCGGTCCACAAACTGTGAGTCAAGCCACTCGCGGAAGCGTACGACGGTGTCCCCGTCGGTGGTCGGCCAGTCGAACTGTCCGGTCATCGCCAGCACGCCGACGACGACGGCACCGATCCCGAGGCAGATCCCGATCAGCGCGTCGGACTTGCCGGCGACGTGCCGGCGGGCGGTTGCCGAGACACCGCTGACGCCCAGCAGCAGGGCGATGGTGCCGAGCGCGATGCCGTACCCGGCGAGGGCACCGGTGAGCACGAACCCGGCGGCGGCCACCCCGAAGATCAGGCTGAGCGTGGCGAGCATGCTGGCCCGGGGACGGGGTCCGGCCGGTACCACGACCTCCGGCCGCTCCTCGGTGCGCGGCGTGCGCTCGCCCAAACCGTGCTCGGCCTCCGGCCGGCGGTCGGTGTCGGACCCGTGGTTAGTCTCCGGCGTACCCGGGGGAGCCGGTCGGGTGGTGGTGTCCCGTTCGGCGACCGCGCTCCGGGCGCGTTGCGTCGGCGACTTCGTGACGCCGTCGTCGTCGGCCCGGACGGGGTCGGTACGGGGCGCCGTACGCGTGGACCCGGCATCGGTGACCGTGGTGTCACCGGCCTTGACCGTGGTGTCACCGGTCGTCGGCGTGGTGTCACCGGTTGTCGGCGTCTCGTCCCGGGCGTCGATCCGACCGTCGCGGTTCTCGTCCCGGGGTGGCGTCGGCGTCGACGCCGGCTCCGAGTGGCGCGAAAGTGAAGGAATCCTGACCACAGCACACCTCCTGATAAGTGCGTGGAGCCCTGTCTCTGGCGCCAACGCAGCAGCTTCGATCGGTGTACCCCGATGCCGGTTCCGTCACACCTCGACGGAACTCAGGTGGCAGGACGTCGGAGCCGGACGTCAGGACGTGCGCCGGTGGAATCTAGTCGTCGTCGACCTGGGTGATGGTGACGGTGTCGGAGACGTAGCCCGGATAGGCGAGCGTGAAGACGACGGCGTCGTCGACCGCGTCCGGGTCCTGGACGCTGTACACGCTGAACGACTGCGGGGTGCTCCAGTTCGTCGAGTTGAAGATCAGCACCACCGGCGGGCTGGCCCAGTGACCGGTCCCCTGCATCGTCATCCGGAGACCGGTCGACCCGGTCGGCGGATGGCTCAGCCGTATGGTGAACGAACCACCGCCGCCCTCGGCCACCGAAAGCGAGGTCGGCTCGGCGATGACCGCCGGCGGCTGACCGGCGAGAACACAGGCCACCCCGTCGACCCGCCAGTTGGTCGGTGGCGTGTTGACGCCGGTGTAGGTGCCGCCGAAGCCGAACGCGAGCGTTTCGCCGGTCGGGATCGGACGGTTCCACTCGAAGCCGTGGCCGGTCACCTGGGCGCCGCTCTGGCTGATCTCGTAACCCCAGCCGTTGGTGATCTGCTGGTTGCCGGTGAAGGTCCACTGGACCGTGGGATTGTTCCAGGTGTCGCCGAGGTTCCTGATCTGCGCGTTGCCGAGGAAGCCGGTGCTCCAGTCCGACGAGGTGTAGCTGACCTCGCAGGCGATCGCGGCCCGCGCCGGGTCGGCGGGTGCGAGTACCGCCACGGCGGCCAGGGCCAGTGCGCAGGACATTGTGGACCAGCGGCGTAGAGAGTTGACGTTCATCGGTCTCCTTCGCTAGTAGGCGCGGTGACGGCGCCGCCGGAGCCCTTTCGGCGGCGAAACACGCATGGCCTGCCCCGCGAATCATCGACAGCTTCCCATGTATCGAGACGAATCGAAAGGTCACTGCCGGTTTGGTTGACCCTGAGAACCCGGTCGCCTCCGCGTCACCGTCAAGGCGTAGCCTTTCCGCTCGGCAGTTCGGACGAATGCTGACACAGGGGGAAGTCATGACGGCGGAACGGGGCACTTCCTTCGTGGGGCAGGCGGGTCAGTTCGTCGGGGCCACGGTCGCCCGGGTGACCGCCGCCCCCGCGCCGGGCGCGTTCTCCGATGTGGACACCGCCGGAGCCGGGCGGTTCGTCCAGGCATCGCCGACCGTGGGTGGCGGCGACCAGAGTTCCGCGCCGAGTGCCGAGCCGGCGAGCCGGCCCGGCGGTGCACCGGCCAGTGTCGGGGCGGTGCTGACCGCCTTCGTCCTGATCGGTGGCGCCGGGGTGGGCTCGTGGGCACTCTGGAGCAGTGGTGGCGGCGGAGAGGTAATCCGGCCGCCGGACACGGTCGCGGTCTTCGGCATTCTGATCGTCTTCGCCGCCGCGATCGAGCGGATCCTGGAACCGTTCTCCCGCTGGCTGCCGGGACGCCGCGTCGAGGCCGCCGTACAACGTACCGAGACCGAGTTGGCGAACCTGTCCCGCGAGGCGACTGCGACGGAGCAGGCGGCGCTGGCCGGGCTCCGGGAGCGGGCCGACCGGGGCCGGGGCAACCGCACCATCGTGGCCTGGGGGATCGCGGTCGCGGTCGCGACGCTCGCCTCCACGGCCGGCGGGTTCTACCTGTTGCACGCGATCGCCGGACCCGAGTGGAAGGGTCTGCCGGTCTGGATCGACGGCATCGTCACCGGGATCATGGTCGGCAGCGGCACCAAGCCGATGCACGACCTGATCAGCCGAATCCAGCCGGGTGGCGGCGGAGCCCGTCCGTAGCCGCCGACGCCCGACCGGACATCACCTCCATCCGCCCGGCGGCTGCGCCGCGTCGGTGCGCGGCCGGGCGACTCCCAGCCCGAGTGCGACGGCGGCGTAGCCGCAGAGCACGGCGAACCCGGCCCACCACGGCAGCGGGAAGTACCCCGCCGACGGCGCATAGTGGGCGAGTACCTGTGGAAACTCGTGCACGGTCTGCTGCACGGCGAAGCCGGCCGCGGGAGTGAGCCGAAGCAGCCATTCGGCGACACCGTCGGGCAGGAGCGGCAGGGCCGCCAGGACGTACGGGACGACGACTGCCGAGAGCGCGACCAGGACCGCCACCCAGGTACGCCGGAACAGGGCGCCGAGGGCGAGCGCGAAGACAGCGGCAACGGCGAGCAGCAGGGCGACACCGACGACGACCCGTACCTGCGTGAGCGCGGGTACCGCCAGCACCGCGTTGCCGTTGTCACGCAGCACGTGCGTGCCGAGCGGCACCACGACCCCGGCGGCAACCAGACCGGCGAGGAAGGTGACCGCGCCGACCACGACCGCCCTCGCCACCAGGAGCCGGCCACCCGGCGGCACGGTCCCCGCCGTACCGGGCCGGTGACCGCCGATCCCGAACCGTACCGCCGGCACGACCAGCACCATCAGGCCGATGGCGAGGCCGACCAGGGTGTCCTCCACGTTGTGGCCGCCCGCCGTGCCGACCGGCCCGATGTCACCGGAGCCGGTGACGGTTGCGGTGCCGTTCGACTCGACGAGGCCGGGCGGTCGGTGCTGACGCTCCCAGTCCGTGTTGCCCATCTCCCCGACGCTGCCGTGGCTCCACCGGTTCGCGGACGCGTCGCCGGCCAGGGTGATGTTGTCGAAGACGGCACTGGCCTGGGTGAAGCGCGACTCGACGATGCTTCCGCCGAGTCCGGTGGGCCGCAGCGTCAGGTCTCCCGGCGACGTGGCGAACAGTCCCACCCGCACCGTACGCGGAAGCCCGGGGAGGCGGGCCGTTCCGACCGTCGTCCAGGACGCGCCGTCGGTCGACTCCTGACCGGTGATGGTGTCCCCGGCGCGGGTCAGGCGCAGCCAGCGGGGCGAGGAGGCCGAGACGCCACCCGTACGGCCCGCCGTGTCGTGGACGTAGTCGTACTGCATCCGGACGCCGTGGCTGCCCGTGACCATCAGCGCCGCGTAGGACGAGCCCTGCCCGGTGCCGTCCTTGACGATGATGCCGGCCTTCGCCCAGGGAACGAGGCCGGGAACGATCTCGTCGTGGTCCGGCGGTGGATAGGTGATGGTCCCGGTCAGCGAGGTCATCCGGGCGGTGATGCTGCCGTTCTCCCCCAACGGCTGGTGTGCGAAGTAGAACTGGTCACTGACCATCTGACCCGAGGGCCCCACGGGATCGGTCGGGCAGGCGACCTCGGCCGAACCTTCGCTGCACGAGGCCCGGTTGACGACCCCGACGAGGAGGCCGAGCAGGATGATGAGCAGCGTCGCGGCCGTCAGCGCGATCAGGCGTCCCCGGCTACGAAATGTGATCCACTCCTGGCGTACCAGAGCGGTCAAGGGCCCGGTGCGGGCTTCGTCGGTTGCTGGCATGCGTCCGGTTCTACGGACTCTTCGGTAACACCATCGGAACTGCCGCTGTCATGCCCCTGTTAGGCCCGGCCCGGCATCCTGGAGACCGACACGGGACGGGGTGCGGGGACGGGAGAGGACCAAATGGGCGAACTGCGACGGCTGGCGCTACCGGAAGGGACCGTACGGCTGCGTTTCACCATCCTGTACGCCGCCCTGTTCCTGGTGTCCGGATTCGGTCTGCTGGCGATCACCAACCTGCTCGCCGGTGGGATCCAGGTGACCCGGGTCGCCCCCGGGCAGGCGCCTCCGGCCGAGCAGCCCAGCCTCGCCGCTGCCCAGCAGCGCGTACACCAGCTCGAAGCGCAGCTCGCGGAGATCCACGCGACACACTCGCGCCAACTGCTGGTGGGCTCGCTGATCGCGCTCGCCGTGATGGCGGTGGCGTCGGTCCTGCTGGGCAAGGCCGTCGCCGGCCGGGTACTGCGCCCGCTGCGGACGATCACCGCGGCGACCCGGCGGATCTCCGCCGAGAACCTGCACGAGCGGCTGGCGGTGCCGGGACCCGACGACGAGGTGAAGGACCTGGCGGACACCATCGACGGGTTGCTGGAACGCCTGGAGGCGTCCTTCGCGGCGCAGCGCCGGTTCGTCGCCAACGCCTCCCACGAGCTGCGTACGCCGCTGGCGACCATGCGGGCGGCGCTGGACGTCGCCGCGGCCAAGCCGCAGCCGGCACCACCGCAGACGACCGTGCTGGCGGACCGGCTCCGTAGCGAACTGGACCGGGTCGACCACCTGTTGGAGGAGTTCCTCGTACTCGCCCGCGCGCAGCACGGTGCGCTCGCCGACGGCGCCCCGGTCTCGCTCGGCAACCTGGTGTCGCAGGCCGTGACAACCCGCTCCGCCGCCTTCGCGGCGAAGCGCCTGACCCTGGACGACGGCGCCCTGCCCGACACCGCCTGGACCCGGGGTACTCCCGCACTGCTGTCCCGGATGGCGGACAACCTGATCGACAACGCGGTCGTCCACAACGGGCACGGCGGCTGGATCCGGGTCGCGACCAGGACCGGGGACGCCTCGGCGCAGCTCATCGTGGAGACGGGCGGGCCGATCCTCGATCCCGCGCACATCGCCCAACTCGCCCAGCCCTTCCGGCGCCTCGCCCCCGACCGGACCGGCTCGGAGACCGGCTCCGGCCTCGGCCTGTCGATCGTCGCCGCCATCGTCGCCGCGCACGGCGGCCGGCTGGATCTGCACGCCCGGTCCGAGGGCGGCCTGCGGGTCACCGTCGCCCTGCCGCTGGCGCCCGCGCCGCAGAGCGTCGCCGGATGAGGATCCTGGTGGTCGAGGACGCGTTCGCGCTCGCCGAGATCCTGGCCGAGGGCCTACGGGATCAGGGCATGGCCGTTGACGTCGCCCACGACGGGGTGGCGGCCGCCGTCAAACTCGACGTGCACGCCTACGAGGTGGTCGTCCTCGACCGCGACCTGCCCGGAATCCACGGCGACACCCTCTGCCAGATGCTCACCGAACGGGACGACCGACCGATGGTCCTGATGCTGACCGCGGCCGACTCCCCCGGAGACCGGGTCCGGGGCCTGCGCCTGGGCGCCGACGACTACCTCGGCAAGCCCTTCCACTTCCCCGAACTGGTACTGCGGATCCGGGCGCTGGCCCGTCGACGACCCTCCGCCCGGGCCCGGAGACTTCAGGTGGCCGGCATCGAACTCGACCCCGTACGCCGCACGGCAACCCGGGACGACCGGCGGCTCGACCTCTCGGTCAAGGAGTTCGCGCTTCTCGAAGCCCTCCTTCGGGCCAGCCCCGCCTTCCTCAGCGCCGAGGATCTCCTCGAACAGGTCTGGGACGAGAACGCCGACCCGTTCACCAACACCGTCGCGGTGACCATCGGACGACTGCGCCGCAAACTCGGCAGCCCGGCGATCATCTCCACGACGCCGGGCGTCGGTTACCGGGTCGCCGAACCGACCGGCTAGCCCGGGACCCCGCTGGGCAGCGCGATCCAGGTGGCGCGGGCACGGGCCAGTTCGGCGCCGTCCGGGCCGTACAGGGTGGTGTGCACGAGGGCCTTTCGACCCTCGGTCGAGGCGAGGGCACCCCGGACCACGCACCGGTCGCCGGGGGCGGGCAACCGGTCCACCTGTACGGCGATCCGACCCAGGACGTACGGCCGGCCGGCGCCGATCACCGCCCAACCGCCGGGGCAGTCGAGTGCGGCCCAGAGCAGTTCGGTGCAGACGTCGGCCGGAACGGTCCACGGTGCGGCGGTGCCGCCCTCCGGCACCGGACCGGGGAAGATGCGTAATCCGTCGCCCTCGGCCCGCTCGGGTCCACAGACGTAGCAGGTCGGGAAGGGATGGTCGGCGAATCCGGCGTACCCGGTGGCGGCGCTGACCGCTTCGGCGTACCCGATGGGCGGGACCGCCGTGTCGACCTCGGGGGCCGGTGCGACCTCGGCCACGACGGTGCCGTCCGGGGTCCGGACCTGGCAGTCGAGCAGGGAGAGCGGGGTCTCCAGCGGCGGTGGCGTCCGGAGCGTGACCTCGCACCGGTCGCCGTGGGCGAAGACCCCGGCGGAGTAGCCGCCGTTACCCGAGCCGGGTGGCCCGTTGAACCGTGCGTGGATGATCATCGGTCCACCTTCCGGGAGGTCACCGGCCCGGGGCGCGGTCGGCGCGGGCGGTCGACGGGAGAGCCGACCACCAAGCTACGCCGGCCCGACGGCCGGGCCCGGGCGTGGGCGGGTGCCCGGGTACGCACACCCGGGCACCCGCCCATGCGTCAGCGCGGTGTCACCAGGTGGAGGGCGGTGGCGGCGGAACGACCGCCGGCCGGTCGTCGCAGGTGATGGTGTCCGGCAGCAGCCACGGCGCCAGCCAGGGTCCGGTGGTCCCGCCCCCGTCGTTGCCGCCACGATCGGTGAGGGAGAACTCCGATCCGGTCGGCGGGAAGTTGAACGACCCACAGTTGTTCACCCCGACCGCGCCGACGTTCCGGGCGTCGACGTTCGCGAAGGAGGCGGACCCGGAGACCCGGGCGCTGACCACCGAGGTACCGGTGCCGTCGACCCGGATGTCGGCGAAACTGACCCCGTCGACCGAGTACAGGTCCTTCACCGACCACTCGCTGACCAGCATGATCGCGTTGTACGTGCTGTCGAGGTAGTAGTCACCGGTCACCCGGATGTCCGCGTCGATGTCCCGGTCCAACGCGTAGATCCAGATGGCGCCGAGGCCGATGTTCCAGTTCAGCTCGTACGTCCCGGCCCGGACCACGGTGTTGTCGGTGATCCGTAGCTGCCCGGTGAACGGCTCGGCGCCGAACCGGGAGCCGAGATGGATGCCGCTGCCCTCCCGGATCGGGTCGGCGACGAGGTTCTTCGAGACCGTGTTGTCGGTGCCGCCGTAGATGGCGATGCCGTTGGCGAGGGTCGGGGTCTGCACCGTGTTGTGCTCGAAGGTGTTGTCGGCGTTCGCCGTCTTCTCGGACCACATCGCGAGGCCGTCGTCGCCGGTGTTCCGGACGAAGTTGTTCCGGACCGCCGACTTCGTGACGCCGGTGTGGAAGTTGAGCGCGTCGGCGACCTGGTCGACGATGACGTTGTTGGTGACCCTGACGTCGGTCATCGGGCCGTCGAACCAGATGCCCACCTTGGTGTGCTGGATGTGCAGGCCGTCGATGGTCGAATGGCTCATCGCGCCGCCGATCCCGTTCACCTGGTCGGTGTCGATCCGCTCGCGTACGTCGCCGGAGATGGCGAAGTCGGAGAGGTGGACGTTGCGGCTGCCGCCGTCCGCCGCGGATTTGCCGTAGAAGCCGACGCCGGTGTGCACCGAACCGTCCGGAGCCGGTGGATCGAGGGCGACCTCGCGACCCTTGACGGTGGTGTACCAGTTGCCGGCGCCCTCGATGGTGACGTCGTCGACGATGATGTGCCGGTTCACCTGGTACGTGCCCGGCGGAAGATAGACCTTCAGCCGGGTGCGCTGGGCGAAGGCGATCGCCCGGTCGATCGCGTCGGCGGAGTCGCGCCGCCCGGTCGGGTCGGCCCCGAAGGCCAGCACGTTCGCCGCGAGCAGCCGGACCCGGGGCGGTCCGACGAGTTCCGAGTCGAGCAGGTCGATCACCGTCCAGTCGGCGTTGCTGCCGGCCGGCGCGGTGAGCCGTACCCGGTCACCGGCCTGGTACGTCCGACTCAGCCGGAGCCGCTGCTCGTCGTAGAAGTGCATCGGCCGGAACGGCTTCGTGATCGTCGGAGTCGGTGTGGTGGCGGCCGGTACGCAGGCGCACTCGGTGATCCACCAGTCCGGGTGCAGCAGGTCGGCGTTCGGGTCGTTGGTGAACGGATACTGGTTGTATAGCCAGGAGTACTGCGAGGTGAGCGTCATCGTCTGGCGGGCGCCGCCGTTCACCGTCACGTCGAGCGGTGCGGTGATGCCGCCCCCGTTCGGCGCGTCCGGGATGCTGTACCGGACGGTGATCGCGTTGGCCGCCTTCGGCAGGGTGAACTCGACGTACCGGCCGGGGGTCAGCTTGACGGCCCGGCGCCCGGAGGCCTCCGCCGGCAGCGTGTAGGCCGACCGGTCCGGGCCGAGAACCGTCCCGTTGGTACGGGCGTTCTCCGCCTCCTGTTCGAGGAACGCGACGCTGGCGCCCCGACCGGCGACGAGTGCCGGGTCGAGTCCGGCGCGCGTTACCACCGGGGCCGGACCGGCGTGGCCGCCCCGATTCGCCTGGGCCGGGCCGGCGTCGGCCTGGGCCGGGCCGGTGCCGGCGGCCACGATGGTCAGGCCTATCACGGTCGCCGTGGCGACCCAGCGCGTTGGCCGTCCGGGCCAGCGCGCCACAACTCCGATGATGCTCCGTGACATCGAGCGACTCGTTTCTCTCGGGGGTGACGCTCTTTCCGGGGGTGGTCACGTTCGCGGTGGCACTTCGTTGCACGGGCTGCTCGACGTACTGGTCCCAGCACTCCGAGCAGGAGACAGTACGAGTTGTCGTCATGTTATTGCAGAAATCTGTCCACATTCAAGCGCCGCTTTGTCGCCGTATTTCGGGCGCATTGTCGACATTCGACACGGGACAACCGCCGACGACAGTGGCCGGTACGGGCGTCGCGATGCCGGGATCGACACCTCGCTGCCCGCCGCCGTACTGGCAATCTGTGAGCGTGGAATGGCACAGGGTCACGCCGACGACAGCTTCACCAGCCTGATCGAGGTCTTCAGGAAGAGTGCCGGATAGCCACTGTCGCTCGCGCCGCCGGCCGCCGGGACGCGCAAGGTGTCCCGGCGGCACGCCGCCGGAGCGGGGCGTCGTGGCACCGCGCCGCCGAGGAAGTCGCCGGGGTCTAAAATAGACGGATCTCGCTATCTCGTCTCCCCTGGAGGCACGATGCGCACTTCCGCCCGCTCTTCCGTCGCGCCCCTGCTGCTGCTCGGCATGCTGGCCTGTCTCGCCCTGCCCGGCTGTGGGGGGTCGGACGAACCGGATCAAACGCCGTCCGCCAGCCCGAGTGCACCGCCCGCGACCACCGGACCGGCGCCCACGACGGCCGCGCCCACCACGGCCGCCCCCGCCGCCGCCGGTCCGTTCTCGGCACTTCCGGCCTGCAACGTGCTACCCGACGAGATGCGGGGGACCTTCCAGGGCAACATGATCAAGATCGATCAGGAGCCGAAGGCATCGGAGAAGTGGACGGCCGGCTCCGCCTGCCTCGGCATGCTCGCCGGGCGGACCGTGGCGCTGACCATCTCGCTCCGGCTCTTCCCGGCGAACCAGGCGAAGAGCGGGGCGTCCACGTTCGCCAAGTCCGAGGCCGGCAAGGCCGATGCCGTGACCGGCTGGGGCAACGAGGCCTGGTGGTCGAAACCCGCGTGCTCGCTCACGGTCCGCTACAGCAACATCGTCGCCACGTTCGCCCAGCGCGCGCCGACCGATGCCTGTCGCCCGGACGTCGAACGCCTGGCCAAAGCCTTCGGGGGCCAGCACTTCACGTCGTAGCGGCACCGCTGCGCCGCAAGGCTCGGGCAGGCAAAATGAGTGGGTACGTCGGGAGCCGGTCGGTAGCCTTGGCCCGTGCCCCCGCAGCTCCCACATCCCCAGCCCGGAAATCCGGACACGAGGGGGCCACTGCGGTACATCTGGTGGCTGATCCGCTGCCAACCCTGGCGGGTGCTCCGGGCCAGCCTGGTCGGCACGGCCTGGATGACCGGGCTGTCCCTCCGGCCCTACCTGATCTCCCGGGCCATCGACGACGGGCTACGTGACCGGGACAATCGCGCCCTGCTGCTCTGGGTCGCGGCGATCGTCGTCGCCGGCATCGCCATGGCCCAGATCGGGATCTGGCGACACCGCACGATGACCTTCATCCGGGAGGATGCGAGCGCCCGCTCCGCCGCCGTACTGCTGCGGAAACTGTCCCGGATCGGCGCGGTACTGCCGCGCAAGCTCGCCGCGGGCGAGGTCGCCACCGTCGGTGGTTCCGACATCGCGAACACCTCGCACGTGTTGACGATGACCGGGCCGGGGGTGGGCGCGGTCGTCGCGTACTCGGTGGTGGCGGTCGTACTCTGGTCGATCTCCCCGCTGCTCGCGCTCTGCGTACTGCTGGGAGTGCCGGTGATCGCCATCGTCATCGGGCCGCTGCTGCGCCGGCTGGAGCGCGCCGAAACCGTCTACCGGCAGCAGCAGGGAGTGCTCACCACCCGGGCCGGGGACATCGTGGCCGGGCTGCGGGTGCTCGCCGGGGTCGGCGGACGGGACCTCTTCGCCCGCCGGTACGCGGACCGGTCCCAGAACCTGCTGGCCGAGGGCTACCGGGTGGGCGCCGTCAACAGCTGGATCGACGCGCTGACCCTCGCCATCCCGGGGCTGTTCCTCGCGGCCGTGGTCTGGGTCGCGGCGCGGATGGCCGCGACCGGCGACATCACCGTCGGTCAGCTGGTTGCCGTCTACGGGTACGTGGCGGTCCTCGTCGTACCGGTCTGGTTCCTGCTGGAGGCCAGCTACCAGATGATCCGGGGGCGGGTCGCGGCCCGTCGGATCATCGCCCTGCTCAACCTGACCCCGGACGACGTCGACGGGCGGACCCCGGACGACCTCGACGGGCGGACCCCGGACGATCCTGGTGGGCTGCCGGGTGACCGGCCGGCCCCGACCGGTCCGGCCGAGCTGCGCGATCCCGCCTCCGGACTGACCGTACGACCCGGCCGGCTGATCGCCGTCGCGGCCGACGACCCGGCCGACGCGAACGCGCTGGCCGACCGGCTCGGGCGGTACGTCGTCAGCGACGTGACCTGGGGCGGGGGGCCGCTGACCAGGATCGCACTCGCCGAGGTGCGCAGCCGGATCCTCGTCGCCGACCACGACTCCTACCTCTTCGCCGGAACGCTGCGGGAGATTCTGCGGGTACGGGAGGGCCTCGGCGACGACGAGTTCCGGGCGGCACTGCGGTCCGCCTCGGCCGAGGACGTCGCCGACGCCCTGCCCGAGGGGCTCGGTACCCCGATCGACGCCCGGGCCCGCCGGCTCTCCGGCGGCCAACGTCAGCGGGTACGGCTGGCGCGGGCGCTGCTCATCGAAGCGGAGGTGCTGATCCTGGTCGACCCGACCTCGGCGGTGGACGCGCACACCGAGGCGCGGATCGCGGAGCGGATCCGGGTGGCGCGGGCCGGCCGGACCACCATCGTGTTCGCCACCTCGCCGTTGCTGCTCGGCCGGGCCGACACGGTGGCGCACCTGCGCGACGGCCGGATCGTCGCCACCGGCAGCCACGCCGAACTGCTCGAACGGGATCCAAGTTACCGTGCACTGGTCTCCCGGGACGGCGAGCCCGACGCGGATACCGAGGCCGGAGGCTTCGACGGGTCGACCGATCTCGACCCGTCCGGCCTCGGTCGGCCCTTCGACGTCGAGGGATCGCTGCGGTGAGCGGGCTTCCGGTGGCGGACCGGCCGGCGATCCGCCGGGCGATGCTGGGCCTCATCGGTCGGGACCGCCGGGCGGTCACGATCATGCTGGTGCTGCACATCGCGGCCACGGTCACCGGGCTCGCCGCGCCCTGGCTGCTCGGCGCCATCGTGGACGAGGTCGGGGCCGGAGCCAGCGTCGGCACCGTGGACCGGCTGGCGCTCGCCATCGCCGGATGCGTGCTGGCGCAGTGCCTGCTCAGCAGGTACGCCCAGTATGCCGGCCACCGGTTCGGTGAACGTGCCGTCGCCCGGCTGCGCGAGGAGTTCGTACGCCGGACGCTCGCCCTGCCCGTGTCGGTCGTCGAGCGGGCCGGCACCGGGGACCTCGCCACCCGCAGCTCGGTCGACGTCTCCACGGTCGGGATCACGGTCCGCGAGGTGGTGCCGGTCGTGGTGATCGCATCCGCGCAACTGGTGCTGCTCTTCGGGGCGGTGTTCCTGCTGCATCCGATGCTCGGCCTGGTCGCGCTGACCGGGCTGCCGTCGATCTACGCGGTGACCCGCTGGTACCTGCGGCGGGCCCGTACCGCGTACCTCGCGGAGGGCGCGGCGACCGCGGCGCTGACCGAGGCGTTGACCACGACCGCCGAGGGCGCCCGTACCGTCGAGGCGCTCCGGCTCGGCGAGGACCGCATCGTGCACGGCACCGCACGGATCGGCCAGGTGTGGGCGACCCGACGTCGTACCCTCGCGCTCCGGTCGGTCTTCTACCCCGTGGTGGAGGGGAGTTACGCGCTGCCGATCGCCGCCGTGCTGCTCGTCGGCGGCCTCTTCCTCAACAACGGCCTGGTCACCCTCGGCGAGGTGGTCGCCGCCGCGCTCTACCTGCAACAGGCGATCGGCCCACTGGACCAGATCCTCCAGTGGATGGAGCAGGCGCAGCGTGGCCTAGCCTCGTTCGCCCGGGTACTCGGCGTCGGCCAGGTGCCACCGGAGCCGCGTGGCCGGACGGCCGTACCGCCGGGACAGCGGCTCGTCGTCCGGGGCGCGCGGTTCGGCTACGCCGACGGCCCCGAGGTGCTGCACGGGATCGACCTGGAGGTCCGTCCCGGTGAGCGGCTCGCCATCGTCGGCCCCTCGGGGGCCGGAAAATCCACCCTCGCCCGGCTGCTGGCCGGAATCGACACGCCGCAGCACGGCGAGGTGACCATCGGGGGCTGCCGGGTCACCGACCTCGACCCGGCCGAACGTCGCCGCCGGATCGCCCTGGTCACCCAGGAGCACCACGTCTTCATCGGCTCGGTGCGGGACAACCTCGCCTTCGCCGCGCCGGCCGCGTCCGACGAACAGATGCGGTCCGCGCTGGCCGACGTCGGGGCCGACTGGTACGACGACCTGCCCGACGGCCTCGACACGCAGCTCGGCGACGGCGCCCGTGACCTGTCCCCGTCCGACGCCCAGCAGTTGGCGCTGGCCCGCCTCGTCCTCGCCGACCCGCACACCCTGATCCTGGACGAGGCGACGGCCGCGCTCGACCCGACGACCGCCCGCCGGGCCGAGCGGGCCCTCGGCAGCGTGCTCGCCGGGCGTACGGTCATCGCGATCGCGCACCGGCTGAACACCGCGCACGACGCGGACCGGGTGGCGGTGATCGAGGAGGGCCGGATCAGCGAACTCGGCAGCCACGACGAGCTTCTCCGGGCCGACGGCGCGTACGCGTCCCTCTGGCTCTCGTGGCACGGCTGACCGGACCGTCCACCTCGGAGCAGTCGGACTGACCGGTCCGCCTCGGAGCAGTCGGACTGACCGGTCCGCCTCAGCGCAGTCGGGCCGATCGGTCCGCCTCAGCGCAGCCGGACTGGCCGGTCCGCCCCAGCACGAGCGGACCGGTCGGTCCCGCCTCAGCGCAGTCGGCCGAAGAACGTCCGCAGGTCGGCGACGAAGAGGTCGGGCTCCTCCATCGCCGCGAAGTGCCCGCCGCGATCGAGTTCCGACCAGTGCACGATGTTGTTGTCGCGTTCGGCGAGCCGGCGGACCGGCGCCACGACGTCGTGACCGAAGACGGCGACGCCGGTGGGGACCGTCAACCGGCGGGGCGGGGCGACGGCGGTCGGATGGGACGCCTCGTAGTAGATGTTGGCCGAGGAGCCGGCCGTCCGGGTCAGCCAGTAGAGCATGACGTTGGTCAGCAGCAGGTCCCGGGGAACGGCGTCCTCGGGCGCATCGGTCGAGTCCGTCCACTCCTTGAACTTCTCCACGATCCAGCCGAGTTGCCCGACCGGCGAGTCGGTCAGGGCGTACGCCAAAGTCTGTGGCCGGGTCCCCTGGATCTTCGCGTAGCCGGACATCTCCGGTTCGGCCCGCCCCAGCCGGTCGAGCCGGGCCCGGTCCGCGGCGGTGAGCGCGGCGGCCTCGACCGGGTCGCCGGAGGGGAGCGTGAGCAGGGTGTTGAGGTGTACCCCGACGACGTGCTCGGCGTCGACGATGCCGAGTTCCCGGCTGATCGCATGGCCCCAGTCGCCGCCCTGCGCGCCGTACCGCCGGTAGCCGAGCAGGCGCATCAGCTCGGCCCAGGCACGGGCGACCCGGGCGAGGTCCCAACCGGCCTCGCGCAACGGCCCGGAGAGCCCGAAGCCCGGAATGGAGGGTACGACCAGGTGGAACGCGTCGGCGGGGTCGCCACCGTGCCGGCGAGGGTCGCTCAACGGGCCGAGCACGTCGAGGAACTCCACCACCGAGCCCGGCCAACCGTGCGTGACGATCAGGGGAAGCGCGTCGGGTTCCGGCGAGCGTACGTGCAGGAAGTGCACGTTCGCGCCGTCGAGCACGGTGGTGAACTGGGGGATCTCGTTCAGCCGTGCCTCCTGACGACGCCAGTCGTAGCCGGTGTGCCAGTACCCGGCCAGCTCCCTCAGATACGCCAGCGGTACGCCCCGCCGCCACGGCAGGTCGGGAATCTCGGTCGGCCACCTGGTCTCTGCCAGCCGTCGACGCAGGTCGGCCAGCTCGGCATCGGCGACATCGAGCCGGAAGGGGCGGGGGAGCACGGTGGTCATGACGCCGCCTCGGTCGGGCCGGCGTCCTGCTCGTCGAGCCAACGGGTGTGGGTTTCCCAGGCGGCCTGCTTGCTGGTGGCCAGCGATGCGCCGATCTGGGCCCAGGAGGCGCCGGTCGCCCGTGCCGTCCGTACGGTCAACTGCCGGCCGTAGCTCGCCTTCCTCATGATCACCTCGCCGAGGGCGAGAAGTTCCAGCGCTTCCTCCTTCGTCAACGGCCGCAGCTCCGGCTCGTCGCCGTCCATCGGTTCCTCGGTCGGCGGGGCGAGGGTGTCGCGCATTCGGAGCTGGTCGTACCGGGCCGCCGCCGTCAGCAGGGTGAACTGTCTTTCCAGGTCGTCCGGGGTCGTCGCCATTCGCTCAGCTTGCCGTCAAGTCACCTTGACGTCAAGTTGACCTGACGATGAGTTGACCTGACGATGAGCGCCGGTGGTCGCGCCGGTTCGCCCGCTCGTCCGTCCTGGCCGGGAACCCCGAAACGAGGTGTCTCGTTAATCCCGAGGACGACTCGACGCGGCGGCTCGACACGACGTTCGACGCGGCGACTCGACAGAACGATTGGACAGAACGACTCGACAGGACGACTCGATCGCGACCAGGGAGTACCAGGTGCCGACTCGACTCAACCCGTACCTCAGCTTCGGCGGCAACGCCCGGCCGGCCATGGAGTTCTATCAGCGCGTCTTCGGTGGCAGGCTGGCCCTCAACACGTTCGGCGAGTTCGGCGCCGAGGGCTCGGCCGAGGCGGACAAGATCATGCACGGCATGCTCGAAACCGACAGCGGCTTCACCCTGATGGGCGCGGACACGCCACCCGGGATGACGCACGATCGGGGCAGCGCCATCACGGTGAGCCTGAGCGGGGACGACGCTGACGAGTTGCACGGCTACTGGTCCGAGTTGTCCGAGGGTGGGGTCGTGACGGTTCCGCTGGAGCGGCAGATGTGGGGCGACGAATTCGGCGCCTGCACCGACCGCTTCGGTGTTCCGTGGATGGTCAACATCACCGGGCCGCAGAGCTGACCACCGGCCACCACCGCGCCGAGCTGCCGGAGCATGCGGTGACCGGATTCACCCGGGGGTTCGTCGGCGGCTCCGACGCCCCTTCCTATGCTGGGACGCATGCCCGAAGGTCACACCGTCTACCGGTTGGCAGCGCGTCACCAGGTGATGTTCGCTGGCGAGAAGGTGCTGGCCAGTAGCCCACAGGGCCGGTTCGTCGAGGGTGCGGCGCTGCTCGCCGGCGCGGTGCTGGACCGGACGGAGGCGTACGGGAAGCATCTGCTGCACCACTACGACGGCGGGCAGGCGCTGCACGTACACCTTGGGCTTTATGGGAAGTTCGCCGACGGGGACGGTGAGCCACCGGCGCCGATCGGCCAGGTCCGGTTGCGGCTGACCACCGACCTGCACTGGCTCGACCTGCGTGGCCCGACCGCCTGCGAGCTGCTGTCGCCGCCGGAGGTCGAGGCGCTGCAGGCCCGGTTGGGCGCGGACCCGCTGCGGGCCGATGCCGATCCGGAGGTGGCGTACGCGCGGATCCGGCGCAGCCCCACTCCGCTCTTCGCGCTGCTGCTGGACCAGTCGATCGTGGCCGGCACCGGGTTGATCTTCGTGACCGAGGCGCTGTTCCGGGCCGGACTCCGGCCGACCACCCCCGGGCGGGAGCTGAGCCCCGAGGGCTGGCGGAGGATCTGGGCCGATCTCGTCGAGCTGATGGGTACGGCCGTCCGCACCGGCCAGATCGACACGGTGTACGACCGACACCTGCCGGAGGCGATGGGCCGGCCGCCCCGGGTCGACCGGCACGGCGGCGAGGTGTACGTCTACCGCCGGGCAGCCCTGCCCTGCCACGTCTGTGGCACCGAGATCCTGCGTGCCGATCTCGCCGGCCGGAACTCCTACTGGTGCCCCCGCTGCCAGCCCGCTCGGCGGGCCCGTACCCGCCTGAAGCGTTAGGGCGGTCAAGAGTGTTAGGAAGGGCCCCTTCTTCTACAGAAAACGATAGGAAGGGGCCCTTCCTTCAGGGTGTGACGCGGCGGATGGCGAGGTAGCCGGCGCCGGCCAGGAGTGCCGCGAGCAGCGTCGGCCAGCCGACGAACCAGGCCGCGACCGACTGGTCGCCCAGCCACCGGCCGATGCCGCTCCACAGGTCCAGCCCGCTCGCCAGCAGGGCGAGTGCGGCCAGCACCAGGAGTGTGCCGATGCTCAGCAGGTACATCCCGGTCATCCCGAAACGCTTGTAGAAGACGGCGATGAAGATCCCCAGGAAGCCCAGCGTGATGAACGGAACCGTGTAGACCAGGATCTGCATCAGCGGGTTGCCCTGGTCGAGGAAGCCCAGACCGAAGAACCGGAGTCCCAGCCCCCAGCCGTCGGTCGCGTCCTCGAGCACCTTGCAGAGGTAGAGGACGACGCCGAAGGCCACCGACTGGGCGAGCAGTAGCAACGAGACCGCCAGGTAGAAGGTCCGGCGGATCACGCTCAGCGCCATGGTGAAGGGGAAGAGCTGGGTGATCGAGTTGATGGCGGAGATGAACATGATGACGTAGATCGACATCACCGCGCCGGTCTTCGGGCCGTCATCGACCTCCCCGATGGTCCAGAAGAGGGCGTAGTTGACCCCGAAGATGAGGACGAGCAGCAGCCAGGGGAAGCCCAGTGTGTTCGGCCAGCCGACGAGCTGGACCCGGATCACCGGAAGTAGGCGGCTCATGACGCCTGTTCTCATCGGACGGTTTCCTTCCGGAGACTGGCGGCGCTGCCGCTGGTCGTGGTGCCGGCCTTCGCCTGCGCGGTGGTGAGCCGGATGACGATGTCCTGGAGGGAGACCGCCTCGACGTCGAGTCCGAGCGCCTTCGCCTGGGCCCGTTCGGCCGGGCCGAAGGTGCCGCGCAGGGTCGCGCGGGCGTACCGGCCCAGGCTCTCGCGGTGCAGTTCCTCGTTCTCCGCGGCGAACTCGTCGACGGCCGTCGCCGGCCCGGCCACGGTGACCACCTGGCCGCGCAGTGCCTCGGCGGTGGTGTCGAGCAGTACCCGCCCATGGTCGAGCAGGAGTACGTGCTCGATCAGCTCGCCGACCTCGTCGATGAGGTGGGTGGAGAGCACGACCGTGCGGGGGTGCTCGGCGTAGTCGGTGAGCAGGTGGTCGTAGAAGAGGTGCCTGGCGACGGCGTCGAGGCCGAGGTACGGCTCGTCGAAGAGGGTCAGCGGGGCCCGGGAGGCGAGTCCGATGATGATGCCGAGCATCGAGTGCATGCCTCGGGACAGCTTCCGGACGTGTCGGTCGAGCGGCAGGCGGAAGTCCGCGAGCAGCGTCTGCGCGAAGTCCTCGTCCCAGTCGGGAAAGAGCAGCCGGGCCGACTCCAGTGCGTGCCGGACCTTGAAATGCTGCGGATAGGTCTGGCCTTCCCGGATGAAGCAGACCCGGGACATCACGGTCTCGTTCTCGTACGGCGACTGGCCGAAGATCGTCAGCTGGCCGGAGGTCGCGAATCCGTGGCCGGTCATGATCTGCATCAGGGTCGTCTTGCCGGCCCCGTTCCGGCCGAGCAGACCATGGATCTTGTTCTCCTCCAGGGTGAAGCTGACCTGGTCCAGCGCGGTCACGTCCCGGAACCGCCGGGTGATGCCCTCGGCGCTCACCACGGTGCTCATCGGCCCTGCTCCCATCGGTCGATCATCAGCTTGAGGTCGTCGGCGTCGATGCCGAGCTTGCTCGCCTCGGTGAGCAGCGGATGCAGGAACTGCTGGGCGAACTCCTCCCGACGGCGGCCCCGCAGCTTCGTCCGGGCGCCGGTGGCGACGAACATCCCGATACCTCGCTTCTTGTAGAGAATCCCGTCGTCGACCAGCTGGTTGACGCCCTTGCCGGCGGTCGCCGGATTGATTCGGTGGAACGCCGCCAACTCGTTGGTCGAGGGCACCTGGGCCTCCTCGTCGAGCGTGCCGTCGATGATCGAGTTCTCGATCAGCTCCGCGATCTGCAGGAAGATCGGCCGCCCGTCCTCCATCACGAAGAACCGTCCGCCGGCGGCCGGGCCCTGGGCGCACTGTCGACCGGGCCCCGCTTCGTGGGTTGGTTACTCATGTAGCTAACCATCCGACCGGTGTGGCTGATTGTCAAGTCCGAGGATGGTCGCCCGTCGGGTCGCCGATTCGGGGCGGGTCCGATATATAGTGAAGGTCATCTATTTGATGTCGCGCCGGGAACCCCACCGCCCCGGCGTGGTGAATCCGGAGGTGGTCGAGATGGGCGTACGACGACGGCTGGCGTTCGGGCTGCTACCGGTGCTGGTGGCCGCGACCGGACTGCTCGTGGCCGGACCGCCCGACCGGGCCGGGGCCGCAGCCTGGGAGACGCTGGTCGACCCGGCCTCGTTCCAGGACCGGAACGCGCTGATGGCCGAGTGGAACTTCCTTTACCCGTGGGGCTCGGACCACAACGGCAGCGCCCGGATGTACGCCAGCGCCACCGACAGCAACCACGTCTACCTCTCGCCGGCCGGCCAGCTCAACCTCAAGGCCACCCGGATCACCTGGGACGAGGGGACCAGCAGCAGTTCGCCGTACCTGCCGATCCGCTACCACTCCGGTGCGATCCACGCCAAGGACCAGATCCTGGTCAACGACCAGTTCCCCAACTACGAGGTACGCGGGGAGTTCCAGGCGCCGTCGGCCCGGGGCACCTGGCCGGCGTTCTGGCTCACCGGGGCCTGGAGTTGGCCGCCGGAGAGCGACATCCTGGAGTACAAGGGCGACAGCCGGAACTGGTTCAACACGTTCCGTACCTCGTCCGACGTGTCGAGCACCATCGTCAACGTCTCGTCGCCCGGCAGTTGGCACGAGTACCGGGTCTGGCTAGCCAAGGTCAACGCCACCGATGTGGACATCCACTACTACCTCGACGGGCAGTGGCGGGCGCAGCACCGGGCTACCGGCTTCGTCGGCAAGCCGATGTGGGTCATCATCAACCTCCAGATGGAGGGGTCGGCCGGCAGTCCCGGCCCGACCGCCGAGACGCTCTACCGGGCCCGCAACGTCTACATCGGACGTACCCGGAACTGAGCGCCCGACCGGTCACCACCAGCGGCGTTTCGGCCGCCGTACGGTGAGCGAGCCGAAGATCACCCGGCAGTGCACCTCGACCCTCGGGGAGCCTGGGGCCGGCGGAGCGCCGCGCAGCTTCGACTCCTTCGTGCCGAGGATCGCGGTGCCGAGGATTCGGACCTCCACCCCCTCCGGTACGTAGATGGTCACCCCGCCGAAGACGGCGGTCACCTCGATCGTGGTCACCGGGTGCTGGAGCTGGGCGTCCTGAAGCTCGATCTCGATCCCGCCGAAGATCGACCGGGCCTCCAGCCGTTCCGGGACCAGCCAGTGTCCCTTCCGGGAGTCCTCGCCGAAGATGGCGAGCAGCCGCTCCGCGGCCGGTCCGGTCGGCGCCAGTGGGGTTGCCGGCCTGGCGACCACATCGGACGGTGGGTGCGACGGCAGGTCTTCGGTGAGCCGGGCCAGTTCACCCCTGGTCACGGCGGCGTGCGCGGCGGTGGCACGGTCCGCGTACTCGTCCAGGGTCAGCCGGCCCTCGGCCGCCGCGGCACCCAGCAACTCGACGACCTGCTCGCGCTCACGGTCGGAGACCCGGATCCGGTCCGGTTCGCCCTGCGGTTCCAGTGCCACGGTGGCACAGCCTATCGGCCGGCGGCGGGGTCGGTGAACATCCATGTCTCGGCCAGGAGGAATCGCCGGCCGAGTGCCACCTCACTGACCCGGCCGGTCGGATGGAGCTATCGGATTGTGGCGGTGCCTTGGAGAATTCGGCCGAACAGGGCCGTGTTACCGATTAAGTGAGGTAGTGATCACGCTAAGTAGTTCATTCCGATGGCGAGCCAGTCCATCCAGGCGGTGACGGCCTTGTGCGTAATCAAGGAAACGCTCTCCGTAATTGACTCGAGAAATCGTGCGAGGTGCATGATCGTCACGCCCGTACGCTACCCGAGCGAAGAGTCTGGGTATAGACCATGTTGGCCGGCTCTTGTGGGGCTTGGGATGGGTTTTCCTGAAATAGATATTAAAAGCAGTCAATGCATATGCTTATCAATGACATTTGCCTACCGAAGGATTTTCCGAGAATCGTCCCTTGGGTCGGCATCTGTGGTGGCGGCGGTAAGGTGAGGGGTGGGCCGGCGATCGAGTCGGATGGATCGTAGCGTGATCAATTACCGGCCCGGGCGGCGCGACGTCTCGGGTTGGTGGGGGAACGCCAATGCAGGATCAACTTGTTCTGGCCATCGCGACCGGATTGGCGACCAAGGGCGGAGAAGCGCTCATCGCCGGTGGTGGCGGTCTACTCGGGCAGCTCTACCGCCTGGTCCGAAACCGTTTCCGAACAGAGGGAAGGGGCGAGGACACTCTGGACGCGGCGGTCGCGAATCCCGACGAGACCAACCGGGCCAACCTCGCCGAGGCGCTTGCCCGGTTGTTGGCCGCCGACCCCGACCTCGAGGACCGGGTGCAGGCGCTCTGGCGGGACGGCGTGGGGGAGCCGTCGGCGGAGTCCGGCGGGGTGATCAACCAGTTCAGCGGTAGTGCCGACCGGGTGGTCCAGGCTCGGGACATCCGGGGCGACGTCTCGTTCTGACCCCCCTCCCACGTCGACCCTGGAGGTGTCCGTGCGGCAGCGGCGCGGCGACGACCAGTGCGCGGGCGGCCCGGAGAGGCCGGAAACGGGTACGTCCAATGCGATGTCCGGAACGGTCTACGGGCCAAGTCTGCAAGCCGGCGCGATTCACGGTGGCGTACATATTCACGAAGCCTCTCCGGAGACGTTGCCGATTCCGCGACAATTGCCGACTCCGTCCCCGCACTTCGTGGCGAGAACGGCGGAACTCGCCGATATCGACGCGCTCTTCCGGACCGGGGAACCGGCTCTCGTCGTACTCCTCGGGCCGGGCGGAGTCGGCAAGACCGCCCTGGCGGTGCGATGGGCCGACAATGTGCGGGACCGTTTTCCGGACGGGCAGCTCTACGTGGACCTGGGCGGATTCGGTGGCGACGATCCTGTTGATCCGAGCGAGGCGTTGGGTGAACTCCTCCGGGCGCTCGGGACGGCCCCGCAGCGGGTCCCGGTCACCCTCGCCGAGCAGGTGGCGCTGTACCGGTCGGTCACCGCCGACCGGACCCTCCTGGTGCTGCTGGACAACGCGTACTCGACCGCCCAGGTGCGGGCGCTGCTTCCGGCCGGCCGGTCCGGCGTGCTGGTCACCAGTCGGGTCCGGCTCGTCGGGCTGGTCGCCGATGGCGCCCGGCTGGTGAACCTGGCGCCGCTGTGCCCGGCCGAGTCCGTCCTGCTGCTGTCCCGGGCGACCGGGGCGGGGCGGATCGACCGGGAGCCCGCCGAGGCCGCCCAGATCGCCGACATCTGTGCCGGCCTGCCGATCGCGCTCTGTGTCGCTGCCGCCCGGTTGGCCGCCCGGCCCCGTCTCTCCGTACGGCGGATGGCGCTGGACCTGGCCTCCGAGACGCACCGGCTGGGCCGGCTCTCCCGGACGGACGGACTCTCGGTCCAGGCCACCTTCGACATCTCGTACCGTTCCCTGCACCCGGACGTGGCGAGGTTCTACCGGCGACTGGCACTGCATCCCGGGCCCGAGTTCGGCGCGGCCGTGACCGCCGCACTGCTACCGGCGGGCGCCGGGAACACCGGAGACCCGCCGGGGGAGACGGACTCGGACGATCCCGGAACGCTGGCGGACGTGATGCTGGACGCGCTGCTGGAGGCGAGCCTGCTCGAGGAGGTGACGGAGGGCCACTTCCGGTTCCACGACCTGGTCCGGCTGCACGCCCGACAGAAGCTGGAGCGGGACGAGCCGGAGCCGGAACGGCAGGTGGTACTGCGCGGGATTCTGGAGTGGTATCTCGCGGCGGCCAGGGAGGCCGATCTCGTCGTGACGCCGTACCGTCGGCGGCTGCCGTACGGCTATTTGACCCCGCCGTGGAATCTGCCCCGGTTCGCCGACCGGCAGGAGGCGTTGACCTGGCTGGAGCGTGAGCGGGTCAACCTGATCGGCGCGGGGCGGACCGCGCTGCGCCACGGGCACCCCGCACTGGCCTGGCAACTCTCGGACGTGACCTGGCCATTGCTGTTGTACCGCAAGCACTACCGGGACCGGTTGGAGATCGACCAGCGTGGTGTCGAGGCGGCACGGTCGTGGGGCGAACCCTGGGCCGAGGCCGACATGCTGAAACGTCTCGGCCGGGTCTGCACCAAGCTCGGTGACCACGAGGCCGCCGAGCGGCACATCCGGGCGGCGATCCTCCGGTACCGGGAGGCCGGCGACGTCCGGGGCGGTCTCGACGCCGAGGAGGGGCTGGCCGCGCTGTACCGCGACTCGGGGCGGGAGGATCGGGCCGTCGAGATCTTCTTCCGGCTCGTCGACGCGAACCGGGAGCAGGGCGACGCGCGGAGCACCGGCCTTTCGTTGATCAGCCTCGGCATGTTGCTCACCGCACTGGGGCAGCCGGAGCGGGCGACCGGTCTGCTGCGGGAGGCGGAGGTCGTCTTCGCCGGGCTGGCCGACGTCGACCCGTACAACGGGGCACGGGTGCTGATCGGGCTCGCGGGCGCCCTGCTCGGCAAGGGTGACCTGGCCGGAGCCGAGCGGGCCGCGACCGAGGCCGCCCGGCGGATGCGGGAACTCGGCTCCGAGCACGAGTACGCCGAGGCTCTCGACCAGCTCGGCCAGGTCGCCCGGCGGCGCGGGGAGACCGTCGCCGCGCGGGCGTACCACCTCCAGGCACTGGAGATCTTCATTCGGCTCGGTTCCTCACGGGCGCTCGGCCTCCGCCGCCAACTCGACGAGCCGGTCGGGGACCTCGGGCGGGACGGGCCGCCGGATCTGGTCGGACCAGCGGTCGACCCGGGCGGAGAGCCGGATGCCGGCGGTGTCGGCCAACTCGCGCCCGGCTGACCCGGTCAGGTCGACCCCGACCGACCAGCGCAGGTAGAGCCACCGGGCGACCTCCCCGATCCGCACCGGGGCGCACCGGCCCGGTCGCCCGGACCGCAGGCGCAACAGCAGTCCGTCGCGGAGCCCGGCGGTGAGCCGCATCCCGCCGTCGAACGCGGTCCCGGCGCACCCGCCCGGCCCGCCGAGCCGTTGCCCAGCGAGCCGTTGCCCACCGGCCGGTTGGGCGGCCGGACCGCCGGCATCGAGGAACAGGACGAGGGTCAGCCCCGGGTACCGACCGAACAGGTCAGCGCAACGGTCCGCGGCGGACCGGTGATCGGCCTCCCCTACGAGTACGTCCACCAGGCCGCCGCGCCGGGGCTCCCCCGACCCCGGTGCGAGGTGTCCGATCACCGGCCCGGCGCCGGTACTCAACGGGTCACCTCGGAGCGGAGTCGGGGCACCGGCACCGGCGTCGCCCGGCGGTGCCGACCCGGCTCGGTGAGCTGCAACAACCGGTACATGGTCTGCCGGAGCAGCGGGCCGGCCTGGCCCGGCCGAGATGTGATCATCCTTGCCACCGCCGCCTGGTCGACGGTACGGACCGAGCGCAGTTGCGGCAGGAGGGGGCGGCGCGGGTCCAGCCGGCTCGCGCTGTTGATGACCAGTTCCTGCGCCGAGCCGGAGGTGACGGCCTCCAGCCCGGGGGCGAGGTGCAGGACGTGGCGTCCCAGTGCCGCCGAGTAGGCCGTGACCGATCCGTGGTCGCCGATAACGTGGTCCGCCGAGACGACCAGGCTGCGCCAGTCCTCCTCCGGGTCCAGCAGGATCAGTCCGGCCTCGCGGCAACTCCGCAGCCAGGCGCGTACCTGCCGGTGTCCGTGCGCGCACCAGACGGCCGGGTGCAACAGGGCCGCGACCCTGAACCGCTGCGCGGGAAGCTGGTCGAGCAGAAGTGGCAGCAGGTCCGGCCAGTTCCCGAACAGGCCCGTCCGCCCCCAGGTCGAACTCACCACGACCAGCTCCTGCTCGGTGTCGACGCCGAGCGCCCGTCGGTACCGTTCCCGTTCCGGCAGGCTCGCGACGAGCTGGTCGAAGCACGGATCCCCGGTCACCACCGCGACCGGCAGCGCCTCCGGGCACTGCCGGCGCAGGATGTCGAGCTGGTCGTCACAGGAGAGCGCGATGGCCGCGGCCAGCACCTCGCCGTTGCGGGTCAGCCGCTGCGAATCGAGACCGTAGACCGGCGGCAGGGCCGACATCGCCGGGCCACGGCCGGTCGGCTGGGTCGGTTTGCCGTACCCCGCCCCGTGCGCCATCACCATCAGCGGCGCGTGCAGATCCGACAGGCCGCCGTACGACGCCGCGAGCGCGAGGTCGAATCTCTCCCGTACGGCCTGTTCCCACGGCAGTACGAGCGCGCCGAGGCGACGTAGGTGTTGGGTGACCCCTGGGTTGAACGCGTCCGGCGGAACGGTGAAGACCGTCTGCACCCTCGGGTCCTCCTCCAGAAGTTCCGCGACGTCCAAGAGCCGTTGGCAGCTGACAATGGTGTGCGCAACGATCAATACTGTGCGGCAGCCAATTCGGGTAACCCACCGCGACGCATCGATGCCAATAGGTACCCGTGACCATTCATGCGTACTCATTTCATGTCCTCCCCTGTGTCCGATCGGGACGACAGAAGAGTGGGAGACAATGTTGTGTACGCACTTGTGAAGTGACTTGCAGTTGACTTGCAACGCCCACATAGCGGAATGTCGGAAGTTTGACGATGGGAACTCCGCTTGGCGTGGAAGTTGCCCGGGAACAGACTGAGAAAGGGTAAGTCGGACCGACGGAGGGACGACGCCTGTGGAGTTCGTCATCCTCGGCCCCACGGCGCTCAACATCGACGGGCGGGCCGTGCCGTTGGGCGCGGCCAAACAGCGGGGGCTGCTCGCCGTACTCCTCTATCACGCGGGTCGGCCGGTCCAGGTCGACATGGTCGTCGAGCATCTCTGGGGAAACCGGTCGCTCGATGCCTGTCGAGGCAATCTCCAGGCGCTGATCAGCCGCAGCCGGGCCGTACTGAAGGCGGTCGGCCTGCCGAACGCGCTCGTCAGGATGCCGGGCAGCGAGGCGTACCGGCTCGACGTCGACGTGGCAATGGTCGACTACCACCGGTTCCGGCGCCTCGTCGACCAGGCCCGCAGGGCGACGGAGGAGGGCCGCCACGAGCGGTCGGCGGCACTGCTGTGCGAGGCGATCGAACTGTGGCGCGACGAACCGCTCGCCGATCTTCGTGGCGCCCGCTCCGAACACATCCGTCGCGCGATGAAAGAGGGGCTACTGGCGGCGCACAAGCTTCTCAGTGAGAGCCAGAGCCGAATCGGGCAACATGAGGCGGTGCTTGGTCGGCTGGAACCGCTGCTGTTGACCAACGATGTGGATCAGACTCTCGCACAACATTGGATCAACGCTCTCTACGCGAGTGGGCGCGATGACGAGGCACGCCGCTTCTCGGTAGATTTCCGGAGCCGTTACCGGCGGAGAATGCGCGCCGAGCCGACAATTGATCTGTCACCACTTCGCGGAAGAGATCGACGATCAGCGCCCGGTACGTCGCCGGGAACGCCCGACGGCGGGCCGGTGCTTTTCCGGCCGCCGCAGCAGTTGCCGGCCGACATCTCCGACTTCACGGGTCAGGGTGAGGTTCTCGCCGAACTCGACGCGATGCTGGGGACGCCGGCGGCGGGAGCCCGGATCGTCGTCGTCGACGGGATGCCCGGAGTGGGCAAGACGACCCTCGCCGTGCACTGGGCGCACCGACAGCGCGACCGGTTCCCGGAAGGTCAACTCTTCCTAAGTGCCGATGCGTACGGGCCCACTCCGCCGGTGAATCCGGAGGATGCCCTGGGCCGGTTCCTGCACGCGCTGGGCGTACCCGCCGACCGGATACCGGCCGGTGGCGAGCAGCGCCGGGAACGCTTCAACCAGATGCTCGACGGGCGGCGGATTCTCGTCGTACTGGACAACGTCCGGAACTCCGACCAGGTGCGTCCGCTGCTGCCCACGGCGGAGGGCTGCGTGACCCTGATAACCAGCCGCAACCGGCTCAAAAGCCTTACCATCCGGCAGGGCATCCGCAGCCTCACCGTGCCGCCGTTGCCGGAGGACGAGCGTCGTACCCTGCTCGGTCAGGTGATCGGTACCGCGCGCGCGGCCGACGAGCCGGGACCGGTGGAGGTTCTCGCGCAACTCTCCGGCGGACTGCCGCTGGCGCTGCGCGTCATCGGCGAGCACATCACCACCCGGTCCCGGGCGAGCATCGCGGACCTCGTCGACGAACTGTGGAGCCGGCTGCTCGACTCCGCTGGTGACGAGGACGAGGACGACGCCACCCTGAGTACCGTCTTCGCCTGGTCCTACAACGAACTGGACCCCGAGGCCGGCCGGCTGTTCCGGCTGTTGGGCCTGCATCCGGGCCGGAACGTCAGCTCCGCCGCCGCGGCCGCGCTGCTCGGCGCCGACCCGAGGCGGACGGAACGCCTGCTCGACGCGCTCGCCAAGCGCCACCTGGTCAACCACGACACGGCCCGCCGGTACCGGCTGCACGACCTGCTCCGGCGGTACGCCGCGGACCGGGCCGCGCACGACGAGGCCACCGAGGCCCGCCGGGCCGCCACCCGGCGACTGCTCGACTGGTACCTGCTCTCGGCGGTCAACGCCGCCGCCCTGCTGGCTCCGCAACGCCCGCCGGTCCCGGACCTGCCGACACCGGAGGCGGTCGAGCCGCTCCACTTCGGTACGGACGAGGAGGCGCTGCGCTGGTGCGAGGCGGAACGGGCGAACCTGAACGCCGTGGTGCGGTCGGCGGCGGACAACGGGTTCCACCGGCACGCGTGGCAGATTCCCGGCGCGATCCACGACGTGTTCGGCCGGTACGGCCGGCAGGACGACGTGCTGGCCATGCATCAGGTCGCGCTTCCCGCGGCAGAGGCGGACGGCCACCAGATCGGGCAGATCGGCACGCTCAACAATCTCGGCTGGACCTTCTTCGCGTTGCACGACTACCACCGGGCGGCCAGCGGGTTCGAGGCCGGACTGCGGTTGGCACAGCGGGTCGACAACGTCGCCGCCGTCTGCGTCTGCTCGCACAACCTGGCGAGCGTGCACCTGAAAACCGGCGAGGTCAGAAAGGCGATCGGCATCTTCGAGCGGGTGCTGGCCACCTGCCGGGAGATCGGGAACCCGGGCGGCCAGGCGGCCAGCCTGCACCGGTTGGGCGACGCCTACGAGCAGTCGCGCAGGTACGAGCGGGCGGCCCGGTGTTACACGGAGGCGCTGGCCATCCGGGAGCGGATCGGTTCCCTGCGCGACCAGGGGGCGACCCACGGGCGGCTCGCCGCGCTGCGACTGAAGACCGGTCAGCCGGAGTCCGCGCTGCGACACTGCACGCTGGCGTTGCAGATCCAGGTCAGGGCCAAGGACGACGCCAGCCGTTGCGACACCCTGGTCACCGCCGCCGACGCCGAGCGCGCGTTGGGCCGGTATCCGGAGGCGATGGAGCATGCCGTGGCGGCGATCTCGCTCAGCGACGGCATCGCGGACTCGCTGCGCCGGGCCGCCGGCCTCGCCGTACTCGCCGACATCCTCGCGGCCCGAGGTGACCGGCCGGACGCCCACCGCCGCTGCCTGGAGGCGCTCGGGATCATCGGTGACCTCACCGGGCCCGACGTCGATCCCGTGCTGGACCGCCTGCTCGTGATCGAGAGCCTGGTCGCACCGCGCTGACCTGGTCGCACCGCGCTGACCCGGTCGGCGACCCGGAGCCGGCCGTCCGGTTCAGCGGATCGCGTCGACCGCCTTGCGGGCCGCGACCAGCACCGGATCCCAGACCGGGGCGTACGGCGGCGCGTAGCCGAGGTCGAGGCCGGACATCTCGTCCACCGTCATCCGGTTCCAGATCGCCACGGCGAGTACGTCGATCCGCTTGGCCGCCTCGGACCAGCCGACGATCTGGGCGCCGAGCAGTCGCCCGGAACGCCGCTCGGCGATCAGTTTCACCGTCATCGGCCGGGCGCCGGGGTAGTAGCCGGCCCGGTTCGTCGACTCCACCGTCACACTGACGAACTCGAAGCCGGCGGCGGTCGCCTCGGCCTCGCGCAGGCCGGTACGCCCGACCTCCAGTTCGCAGACCCGGGTGACGGCGGTGCCGACGACACCGGCGAAGGTGGCGTAACCGCCGCCGATGTTGATCCCGGCGACCCGGCCCTGCTTGTTGGCGTGGGTGCCGAGCGGCACGTACACCGGCTGGCCGGAGACCCGGTGCACCGACTCCACGCAGTCGCCCGCCGCCCACACCCCGGGTACGTCGACCACCCGCATCCGCAGGTCGACCCGGATCCCGCCGGTCGGCCCGATCGGCAACCCGGCCTCGGCCGCGAGCGCGGTGTTGGGGCGTACCCCGAGACCCAGCACCACGACGTCGGCCGGCAGGGTGCCGTCCTCGGTGACCACGGCGCTGACCCGGCCGTCCCTGGTCTCCAGCCCGGTGACGCTGACTCCGCTGCGCACGTCCAGGCCCAGGCCGCAGAGCGCCTTGCGGACCAGCGCGCCCATGTCCGGGTCCACCGTGGACATCGGCTCCGGGCTCCGCTCGACCAGGCTGACCGACAGGCCGCGCTGGATCATCGCCTCGGCCATCTCGACGCCGATGTAGCCACCGCCGACCACCACCGCCCGCTCCGGCCGGGGGTCGCTGTCCAGCCAGGCCAGCAGCGCGGCGCCGTCGTCGAGGGTCTGCACCCCGAACACGCCGTCGGCGTCGGTCCGGGCCCAGTCCGGCGTGATGGGTACGGCTCCGGCGGCGTACACGAGCTGGTCGAAGTGCTCGCGGACCTCGGTGCCGCCGTTCTCCAGGTCCCGGGCGACCACCTCGCGCCGGTCGAGGTCGATCCCGGTCACCTCGTGCCGGAGCCGGACGTCGACCTGGAACTTGTTCCGGAAGGTCTCGGGATCCCGGCTGACCAGTTGCTGCTCGTCCTCGACCAGCCCGCCCACCCAGTACGGGATGCCGCAGGCCGCGTACGACGTGAAGTGCCCCCGCTCGAAGGCCACGATCTCCAGGTCCGTGGCGTCCCGACGGCGGCGGGCCTGGGACGCGGCCGACATCCCGGCCGCGTCGCCGCCGATCACCACCAGGCGCTCAGCCGCCATGGCCGGCACTGCCCCGGGTCCGCTGGACCAGGTCGTCGAGCACGTCGGAGATCTCCCGTCGGCGGGCGTACGCCGCACGCTGTCGCGCGGCACCGGTGCCGTGCGCCTGCAACCGGCTGAGCAGCGTGGTGACCAGGGGAAGGTCGCCGTGCCGCTCCAGGGCCGGGCGGATCCGCTGGACGAGCCGGTGCATCAGCTGCCAGGCGGGCACGAGTCCACCACCGACCGGATCGACGGCCATCCCCTCCAGACCGTCGTGCGCCGCCCGCCAGTGTGCCGCCGCCAGCATGTGGTGCGGCACCCGGGGCGCGGGCAGGCCGATCGAGATGTCGGTCAGCGCGGTGTCGACCAGGGCCCGGACCAGTGAGGCGATCAGGATCGTGTCGTCCAGGCTGGGACAGACGTCGCCGATCCGGATCTCCACGGTCGGATAGCGCGACGACAGCCGGGCGTACCAGTAGAGCATGCCCTCGTCGAGCAGCATGCCGGTGCCGATCAGCTCCTCGACGAACCCCTCGTAGTGCCGGAACGACTCCAGCCACGGCGTCGGCGCCACCGACGGCCAGCGCTCCCAGAGCACCGAGCGCCAGCTCGCGTACCCGGTGTCCCGGCCCTCGTAGAACGGCGAGTTCGCGGTGGCCGCGTGCAGGATCGGCAGCGCCGGGCGCAGGTGGTTGAGCACCTGCACCGCGATCTCCGGGTCGGGGACGCCGACGTGGATGTGCATGCCGTTGACGCCCGGCGAGGGTACGACCAGCCCGAACCGCTCGATCATCCGGTGGAACCGGGGGTTGTCCACCACCGGCGGGATCGGGCCCTCGGCCGGACCGGTGCCGACCGCGACCAGCCGTACCCCGGCCACCTCGGCGGCGTCGGCCAGACCGGTACGGAGCAGCCCCAGCGAGTGCCGCAGCGCGCTCAGCTCCAGTCCGGGTGGGGTGCCGATCTCGATCTGGCTGGTCTGGAACTCGTGCTGCACCTGGCCACGCAGATCCTCGGGTACCTCGGCCATCACGGCCTCGACCGCCGGGGCCGCGGCTCCGGTCGCCGGGTCGACGAGCAGGAACTCCTCCTCGACGCCGACCGTGAGCTGATCCGTCCCGGCGTGCTCCGTCCGATCCGTCCCGGCGTGCACTGTCGGATCCGTCCCGGCGTGCATCGTCGGGTCAACCGGCGCGGCTAGACCGCTGCCCATCGCCCTCACCGCCCGTCCGTCTCGTGGTCGCGCCGTCTCCGGCGACCTCGTGGGGGTCTTTACCCCGGGGCCGGATGCCCGGAAACACCCGTGAGCACCAATCGTGCCATCGGGGCCGACGTCGACCCCGTACCTTCGTGGTTCCCGCGCGTAGGCTTGCCCGGGTGGAGGCTTTCCTGGCGGCCCTGGTCGGCGTGACCGCACTCGCTGCGGTCCTGGGCGGTCTGCTGTGGCTGGCCGCCCGGGTGCGGCGCCGGGGTGCGGGCGCGGCGGTCATGGGACCGTTCGAGGAGATCTGGCATCCGGCGGGGCACCGGGCCCGGATCGAGGTTCGGGTGCAGCAGGAGCGCGCGGTGTCGATGCCGTCGCCGGGCGACCGGTTGCGCTGAGCCAGCCCTTGCCGGCGCTGGTTAGCCTGAGCCCGTGTCGAGGATCCTGCCGGGGCTGACGTCTGATCGGGCGTACCGGCTCGGTTGGCTGGCGTACCTGCTCGGTTGGGCGTACGCGCTGGCCCAGTTCGGCGGTCCCAGCGGGCCGGGCGTCGAGTCGCTGGCCGGTGCCGCGGTGGTCGCCGCGACCTCGCTGCTGCTCGTCGCGCTCGCCAGCCGGCTGCCGCTGGCCCGGGGAGCCGCCGCCGACCGGATCCGCCAGGGCGTGACCTTCCGGCAGCGGTCCCGCCGGGTACGGATGCCTCGCCAGCTCGACCCCGACGCCGCCGGCCGACCCCGGCCGCGAGCCCCGTCGGAGAACCCCTCGGCCGCGTAGCGGCGTCTCCAGTCCGCCGCCACGCGGCCGATTCCGTTCCTCCCGCCCGTCCGTGGGCCGCGCCGCCGATCCGGCGGCCGTCCCGGCGGCGGGACGCCCTGCCCGGACGTCGATCGACACGTCCGGCTTCCGGAATCGAACCGAGGGGTTCCCGCATGCTTGCCTTCGCACCACTCGACGGCGCCGTCGGCGCCGCCGCGCACATCGTCACCGCACTCGCCACGGCGGTCGAGCCGTTCGCCGGTACCGCTGCCACCGCCGTCGCCATCGTCCTCTTCACCGTCCTGGTACGACTGCTGATCTCCCCGCTGAGCTGGGCGCAGATTCGCGGCGAGCGGCGTCGTACGGCGCTCGCGCCCCGGATCCGCGACCTCCAGCGGCGGTACGGCGACCGGCCGGACCGGCTCCGTGCCGAGCTGGTCGCGTTGCACCGGGAGGCGGGTGCCTCGCCGGTCGCCGGTTGCCTGCCGGCGCTGGCCCAGGGGCCCTTCTTCTTCGTCATGTACCGGCTGTTCGCCGTACCGGATGACGACGGCGGGTCGGCGGGGCTGCTGGCCGAGCGGCTGTTCGGGGTGCCGCTCGGCCAGCAGTTCGGCGACGGGCTGGCCGGGGCGGCGGGTCCGCTCTTCGGCGTACTGCTCGGTCTGCTCGTGCTGTTGGCCTGGTGGTCCTCCCGACGGATGCGCCGGGCGGCGGCGCTCGGCGACCCCGGTACGGCGCCGGCGGCGGGTGGCGACCCCGGTACGGCGCCGGTGGCCGCCGCGCTGGCGCGGATCATGCCGCTGCTGCCGTACGGGACCGTGCTGGTGGCCCTGTTGGTGCCGCTGGCCGCGGTGCTCTATCTGGTCACCACGACCGCCTGGACCGGACTGGAGCAGGTGGTGCTGCGTCGAGGCGGGACATCGACAACTGTTGACATGCGCGGGCCGGGGACGTACAACTCCTGAGAGAGCGCTCTCTCGGCCCCCGTCCCCTGCAGAGAGGCCACCATGAACACCATCCGATCCGTCCCGCCGGTCCAATCCGGCCGGCTGGCCAAGCGGCGCCTTTCGCTGCTCCTCGCCGCGTTCACCCTGCTCGTCACGGTGTCGGCCACCGTCACCGTCAACGCCCGCGCCGCCATCCCGCCGCCGCCGGCCGGTTGGTCCCTGGTCTGGGGCGACGACTTCACCGGGGCGGCCAACACCCTGCCCTCGTCCGCGAACTGGATCATCGACACCGGTACCAGCTATCCCGGCGGCCCGGCGAACTGGGGCACCGGGGAGATCCAGACGTACACCAACAGCACCGCCAACGTCAGTCACGACGGCGGCGGCAACCTGCGGATCACCCCCATCCGCAACTCGTCCGGACAGTGGACGTCGTCCCGGATCGAGACGGTCCGGACCAACTTCAAGCCGCCGAGCGGTGGCGTGCTGGCCATCGAGGGCCGGATCCAGATGCCGAACGTCACCGGCGCGGAGGCGGCCGGGTACTGGCCGGCGTTCTGGGCGCTGGGCGCGCCGTACCGGGGGAACTACCAGAACTGGCCGGGGATCGGCGAGTTCGACGTGATGGAGAACGTCAACGGGATCAACTCGGTCTGGGGAGTCCTGCACTGCGGGGTCGCCCCCGGCGGCCCGTGCAACGAGTTCAACGGGATCGGCGCCAACCGGGCCTGTCCCGGCTCGACCTGCCAGTCGGCGTTCCACACCTACCGCTTCGAGTGGGACACCTCGATCAGCCCCCAGCAACTGCGCTGGTACGTCGATGGCCAGCACTACCACACGGTGACCCAGACCCAGGTCGGGTCGTACTGGTCGCAGATGACCAGCCACGCCGGCTACTTCCTGTTGCTGAACGTGGCGATGGGTGGCTCGTTCCCGAACGGGGTGGCCGGCGGCACCACGCCGACCGCCTCGACCGTCTCCGGGCGGCCGATGCTGGTCGACTACGTCGCGGTGTGGAGCCGGGGTGGCGGTGGAACCACGCCGCCCACCACCCCGCCGACCACCCCGCCGTCGGGCGGCACGGTGAGTGCCTACTCGACGATCCAGGGTGAGGCGTACAACGGGCAGCAGGGCATCGGGGTCGAGGCGTGCAGCGAGGGCGGGCAGAACATCGGCTGGCTCGCCAACGGCGACTGGGCCCGGTACGACCGGGTCGACTTCGGCTCGACGCCGCCCCGGGACTTCGTCGCCCGGATCGCCTCCGGTGCCGGGGGCGGGGTGAGCGGCCTGGTCCAGGTCCGGGTGGACAGCCCGACCGGGCCGGTACTGGGCAGCTTCGCCGTCGGTAACACCGGCGGCTGGCAGAGCTGGCAGTCGATCCCCGGCAACGTGTCGGCGGTGACCGGGGTCCGGACCGTCTACCTGACCTTCAGCAGCGGTCAGCCCGGCGACTTCGCCAACCTCAACTGGTTCACCTTCCGCCGCTGATCCGGCCCGCCCGCCTGGGCTGTTAGGAAGGGCCCCTTCTTCTACAAAAAACGATAGGAAGGGGCCCTTCCTTGCTTGCGGGAAACAGTAAACACTCCTAATAATTAGCGGACAGTCGATGGCTGTGGATGTCCGACCGGTTGGTGGAGGACCACATGAGACGCCGTAGAAGTGTTGTCTTGTCCGTTGTCGTGGCGATGGTGGCGACCGTTGGCGCGGCGTGGGGGGCGCTGCCGGCGTACGCCGCCGGGCCGACCGCGACCTTCGTGAAGACCTCCGACTGGGGCTCCGGTTGGGAGGGGAAGTACACCATCACCAACGGCGGCGCCAGCACCATCAACGGTTGGTCGGTGGCGTTCGACCTGCCGGCCGGTACGACGATGGGCAGCTACTGGGACGCGCTGCTGACCTCCTCCGGCCAGCGGCACACCTTCACCAACCGGTCCTGGAACGGCAGCCTCGCCCCCGGCGCCTCCGTGTCGTTCGGCTTCCTCGCCACCGGCTCCGGCAGCCCGGCCAACTGCACGCTCAACGGCGCGTCCTGCGGCGGCGGGACCCCGCCGACCACCGCCCCGCCGACCACCCGGCCGCCGACCACGCCGCCCACCACCCAGCCGCCGACGAACCCGCCGACGAATCCGCCGACCTCGGGGCTGCCCCGGCACTTCCTCACCGGCTACTGGCACAACTTCGACAACCCCGCCGTCGAACTGCGGCTCCGCGACGTGCCCGCCGAGTACGACCTGATCGCCGTCGCCTTCGCCGAGGCCACCGGCACCCCCGGTACGGTCACCTTCGGCGTCGACCCCGGACTGTCGGCCTCGCTCGGCGGCTACACGAACGCCGACTTCACCGCCGACGTACGCACCGTGAAGGCGCGGGGCAAGAAGGTCATCCTCTCGGTGGGCGGGGAGACCGGCCGGGTCGCGGTGAACGACAGTGCCTCCGCGACCAACTTCAGCAACAGCGTGTACGCGCTCATCCAGCAGTACGGCTTCGACGGCGTCGACATCGACCTGGAGAACGGGCTCAACCCGACGTACATGGCCCAGGCGTTGCGGGCACTGCGGAACAGGGTGGGCGCCAACCTGATCATCACGATGGCGCCGCAGACCATCGACATGCAGTCGCCCTCGGTGTCGTACTTCAAGTTGGCGCTGGACATCCGGGACATCCTCACCGTCGTACACACCCAGTTCTACAACTCCGGCTCGATGCTCGGCTGCGACCAGTCCTTCGCGTACGGCCAGGGCACGGTGAACTTCATGACGGCGCTGGCCTGCCTGCAACTGGAGGCCGGGCTCCGCCCCGACCAGGTGGCACTGGGCCTGCCCGCCGGACCGGGCGCGGCCGGTGGGGGCATCGTCGCCCCGAGCATGGTCAACCAGGCGCTCGACTGTCTGGCCCGGGCTACGAACTGCGGCAGCTTCCGCCCGCCGAGGACCTACCCGGGAATCCGGGGCGCGATGACCTGGTCGATCAACTGGGACGTGGCGAACGGCAACGCCTTCGCCCGTACCGTCCGGCCACACCTGAACACCCTGCCCTGAGGCATCGGCGTCGGGCCGTCAGCGCGTGCTGGCGGCCCCCTGCCGACGCAGCCGCTTGCGCCGCTTCTTGACCACCCACACGGCGATCATCGCCACGAAGATGGCGAGCAGGCCGTAGTCGAAGAAGCTGGCGTACCGGTCGATCTGCTGCCACTGGGAACCGAGCGCGTAGCCGAGTCCCACGAAGATGGCGTTCCAGAGGCCGCTGCCCAGGGTGGTGAGTGCCAGGAACCGGCCCAGCGGCATGTGATCGGCCCCGGCCGGTATGGAGACCAGGCTCCGGACCACCGGGATCATCCGGCCGAAGAGCACGGCCCAGGATCCGTACCGCTCGAACCAGCGGTCGGCGCGCTCCAGGTCGTCGGTGTCGACCAGGGGGATCCGGTCGAGCCAGCGCTTCAAGCGGTCCTCGCCGAGGGCCGCGCCGAGCCAGTAGAGCGCGAGCGCGCCGAGTACGGAGCCGGCGGTGGCCGACAGCACCACGAGGAAGACGTTCATCCGCCCCTCGGCGGCCAGATAACCAGCCAGGGCCAGCACGATCTCGCTCGGCACCGGCGGAATGACGTTCTCCAGGGCGACGAGCAGGCCCACTCCGGGGATGCCCATGGCGTCGATCACACCGGCTATCCAGCCGGTCAGTCCGCCGAGTTGGCTCGGGTCGACGTCCTGCGCGAGGCTCACGCCGCATTCACTCCTTGGTCGCTCGTCCGTCTCTGGTCGGCTCGTCCGTCACCTCGTTCTATCAAGGCGTCCGGAACTCGTCGGTCAACTCGGGGGGAAGAGGATTCCGTACCCGGAGATCAGGTTGTCTACACCTGACCGGGGCGGTTTGCCGGGCCGGCCGAGCGGAGAAGACCTTTCAGCATGACGGACAGGTGGTACGCCGAGGCGGTCGTCTATTGTCTCGACATCGATACGTACGCCGACTCGGACGGCGACGGGATCGGTGACATCAACGGTCTGATCGGACGGCTCGACTACCTGGCCCGGCTGGGCGTGACCTGCCTGTGGCTGCACCCGATACATCCGTCGCCGGCCCGGGACGACGGCTACGACGCCACCGACTTCTACGGGATCGATCCCCGGTTCGGCACCCTCGGCGACTTCGCGGAGCTGCTGCACCAGGCCGCCAACCGGGGCATCAAGGTGATCATCGACCTGGTGGTGAACCACACCTCCAACGAGCATCCGTGGTTCGTCTCGGCCCGCTCCTCGCCCGACTCGCCGTACCGGGACTGGTTCGTCTGGTCGGAGAAGGAGCCGCCGGACCGGCGTCAGGGCATGGTCTTCCCGGGCGAGCAGGACGAGACCTGGAGCTACGACCGGACGGCGAAGGCCTGGTTCTACCACCGCTTCTACCGGTTCCAGCCGGACCTCAACTTCGGCAACCCGGCGGTACGGGCCGAGATCAAGAAGATCATGTCGTTCTGGCTCCAGCTCGGGGTCGCCGGCTTCCGGATCGACGCGGCGCCGTTCATCATCGAGCAGACCGAGCCCGGCAACCCGAACTCGCCCAAGGACTTCGAGTTCCTGACCGAGCTGCGTCAGCACGTGCAGTGGCGGCGGGCGGACGCGCTGCTGCTGGCCGAGGCGAACGTGGAGCCGGCCAAGCTCGTCGACTACTTCGGCGACTCGGGCGGCTCCGCCAACCGGCTGCACATGCTCTTCGACTTCATGCTCAACGGCCGGCTGATGCTCGCGCTGGCCAGGAAGGACCCGGAGCCGATCATCGACGCGTTGCGGGACACCCCGGCGCTGCCGGCCGGCGCGCAGTGGGCCACCTTCCTGCGCAACCACGACGAGGTCGACCTGTCCCGGCTCACCGCCGAGCAGCGCGCCGAGGTGTACGAGCAGTTCGGCCCGGACGAGAACATGCGAATCTACGACCGGGGCATCCGCCGCCGGCTGGCTCCGATGCTCGGCAACGACCGCCGCCGGATCGAGCTGGCGTACGCGTTGCAGTTCTCGCTGCGCGGTACGCCGGTGCTGCGGTACGGCGAGGAGATCGGGATGGGTGAGGACCTGTCGCTGCCGGGCCGGGAGGCGATCCGTACCCCGATGCAGTGGTCCGGGAAGCCCAACGCCGGCTTCTCCAGCGCCGAGGCAGAGAAGCTGGTCCGGCCGGTGGTCGACTCCGGCGAGTACGGCTTCGAGCGGGTCAACGTCACCGCGCAGCGGCACGATCCGATGTCCCTGCTGGCGTGGTTCGAGCGGATGACCCGGACCCTGCGGGAGTCCCCGGAGGTCGGCTCCGGCACCTGTACGCACGTCGACCAGGAACTGCCGCCGGGCGTGCTCGCGCACCGCGCCGACGGCCCGACCGGTTGCATGCTCTTCCTGCACAACCTCGGTACCAAGCCGGTCATCGTCAACCTGGCGTCGTTGTTCCCGGAGGCGGACCTGCCCGGTGACGTGCTCGCCGACCGCGAGTACGACCCGGTCGCCAAGTTCGACGCCCTGCACCTGGCCGGGTACGGCTACCGCTGGATCCGGTTGCGCCGCAGCGACGCGGTCGAGTGAGCGGATCGGGCGCCGGTCGTCGGCGCGATCACGCGGTGACGGCGGACCGGGTGCGGCGCAGCCAGAGCAGGCCGAGCACCGGCAGCACCAGCGGGATGTAGCCGTAGCCGCCGCCGAAGTCCGACCACACCGTGTCGTCGGGGAAGAGGGCGGGGTCGAGCAGGCTCAACGCGCCCACCGCCAGTACGCCGACCAGCTCGACGGTGCAGCAGACGATCGCGGTCCGGCGCCCGATCCGGTCGCCCCGGGCCAGGCCCACGGTCGCCACGATGTAGATCACGGCGGCGAACGCGGAGAGCAGGTACGCCACCGGGGCCTCGTGGAACTTGGTGGCGATCTGCAACCCGGCCCGGGATGTGGCGGCGATCGCGAACAGGATGTAGACCGCTACCAGCACCCGCCCCGGACCGCTGTTCACCCGGCGTCCGCCCGGCGGCGGTGGGACCGGCGGTACCGGGTTGAGCGGCGACGGCTTCCGGGGCCGGTTCGGGTCAGACACCGGGAATCTGCCAGGTCTGTTGCAGGCGGACGACGACTACCGGAACCACCAGGCAGACGACGGTGACGATCACCGAGCCCCAGCGGGTGGGCTCCATCCGGGCCAGCACCCCGGCCAGCGGCGGCAGGCAGATCAGCGTGACGAGGTAGCCGGCGAACGTCCCGGCCTCGGCGGGCTGCTCGCCGCCGATCCAGCTGGCGATGGCGGTGGCGGCGAGCGCCAGCAGGGCCAGCTCCAGCACGGCCAGGCCGGCGAGATGGGACCGGTCCGGCGGCCGGTTGCGCATCGTGGTGACCAGGCTCCACACCGCGAGTACGAGCGACAGCACGATCGTCAGCGTGACGAGGTAGTCGTTCATCGCTCGACCCTCCGGGTCGGCCCGGTGGTCGGCACGGCGATCCGTGGCTGGCTCACCGGCGCAGTCTACTAATCGGTGTAGTAGCTCCGACCTCCGCCACCCCCGAGCGGATGCCGGACGCCAGCGGAACCCGCCACCGACCAGGGACGCGATCGCGTCCACTCGTGAGTGGGCGGTCTCCGAGACGGACCAGCCCCCGATCCGCCGGACGATCGGGGGCCGGCGGTCTGTCGGGTCAGCATCGGGCAGCCAGGGTGACCAACTCGCGGGCCTACAAGATCGGCGCGTCAGGCCTGAGGTCCCGTAACCGGTCCGGTTCGGCGTACAGCGCTGCCCGGACCGCTGCCCAGGCCACCCCGGGAGCCCGTCTGCACCGGGCGTCATCTCCGACGATCTTCGAGATCAGCCCGAGTCGCCCCCGGGCCTCGGCAAGCCGGGACTGCATGTCGATCATCGTGGTCTGGCAGCTCGCCAACTCTTGCTTGAGTCGCTCGACGTGCTGCTCAGGGGTCATCCGGGGTCGCTCGGGCGGATTGAACGCGTGGTGAAGCACGGGGGTCTCCTTGGCACTCGGGGGTGGGGGCTGCCACCGGGCGCCGGAGGAACTGGAGAGGACCGGCGACAGCCCCCGGGTTCGGCACCCCGCCCGACCGCCTGGCTGGCCACCCGGGCGAGGGCCTGCTCGGATCCTCTCCCGGGCCTTACCCCCGAGTCAAGACAGAGGGCAGCCCACATGTGGTAGACCACAGGGGGTAGACCGCGTGATGGCTACCTTGCCGGGCATGGCCGAGTTGCCCCCACCCGATGAACTGGTCGGTGCGCAGGAGATCGGGAAGCTGCTGGGCACGGCTAAGGGCCGGACCAAGCAGCTCATGGCATCCCGCACGTTCCCGGAGCCCTACGTCCGGCTGGCCGGTGGCGGAGTCTGGTTGAAGTCCGAGGTCATGGCCTGGGCTGCGAAGCACCGGAGACCACGACCAGGCAGCGACGAGGACGACCAGGCGTAGCCCCCGGGGCAGTGGCCCGACGATCCGGTGCGGTCGGGCGGCAGCGATCTTGGGTGGTGCCCCTTCGTGGCTGGATCATCAGCCTTCTTCTATGATTGACCGGACTTGTTCCGACGCCTACTCCGGGGAGTCGAAGGCGTGGACGCGACGGGGGTCACTGCGGTCTCCGCGTTGCTGATCGGCGGCGGCGTGGTGTTCCTGGCGCTCGTCGTACTCGCGGTGATGACGGACCGACCTCGGACCCCGCGCCCGGATCCGGTCCGGTTGCGCGCCGCCGCCGAGCAGCTCGAGGCGCATGCGCTGGCGACCCAGACCGAGGCCGGCCGTGCCGCCGCGATCGCGAGCCAGGCCAGGGCGGTGCTGGCGGTGGCCGAACGGGCCCGCGACGAGGCATGGGCGGCACAGGAGACGGCGGAACGGGACTACCGCCAGGCATGGGAGTCGGCATCCGCCGGGCGGGAGGCGGTCGCCAGCGCCCCGAAACCTGAACCGGTGCCGGGCGTGGACCGCGATCGGGAGGTGTCCCGGGCAGCGCTGGCGGCCTATCGGCGCGGCGACATCTCGCTCCAGGAGCTCCGCGAGGTCTTCCGGCGGGCCGGGGACTGGGATCCGGTGCAGGAGGACCGGGAACGGCTCCTCGACCGTGGCGGGATGCGCCTGACCATGGCCCGTCGGGCGTACGACCAGGCTGCGGCGCTGGCCCGGCGTGCCGAGCAGGAGGCCCGGCTGGCCGAGGCGACCGCCCAGGAACTGCTGACCGAGGCGACCGAGTCCGCCGCCGAGGCGCGGGAGGCGTACCTGACGGCACAGCGGTTCACCCGGCGCCGCCGGCCTCGACGCGGCAGACGCGCCGGATAGCCGGAGCCGGGTCGGGCAGCCGGAGGGCGGGGCCGGGACAGGTCGCCCGAGTTGGCCGTGAGTGGATGTGTTAGGAAGAACTCCCTGCTCAAAGCGGAACAAAGAGGGGCCTCGCCTTGCTCACGTTCGGAATGTTCGGCACCGGTCACTGGGCGGCCGAGGTGCACGCCGCCGCGCTCGCCGGGCATCCCGGGGCCCGCCTCGCCGGGGTCTGGGGCCGCGATCCGGTCAAGGCCCGCGCGCTGGCGCAGCGGTACGACGTACCGGCCTTCGACGACGCCGACGCGCTGATCGAGGCCGTGGACGCGGTGGCGGTGGCGCTGCCGCCGGACGTACAGGCCGACCTGGCCGTGCGGGCCGCCAACGCCGGCCGGCACCTGTTGCTGGACAAGCCGATCGCGTTGAGCCTGCCCGAGGCGGACCGGGTGGTGGCCGCCGCCGAACTGAGCGGCGTCGCCTCGGTGGTCTTCTTCACCAACCGGTTCCATCCGAACGTCGCCGGATTCCTGGCCGCCGCCGCGGCGACCGGTGGCTGGCACGGTGCCCGGGGAGTGATGTACTCGTCGATCTTCCAGCCGGGCAACCCGTACGGCCGGTCGCCCTGGCGCCGGACCCATGGTGGCCTCTGGGACGTGGGCCCGCACGCGCTCTCGCTGATCCTGCCGGTGCTCGGCCGGGTGACCCAGGTCGCCGCGCTGGGTGGCCCCGGCGACAGCGTCCACCTGATGTTGGCGCACGGGGAGACGGCGGCGAGCACCCTGTCGCTGGCCCTGGACGCCCCGCCCGCGTCGACCACCTTCGAGTTCGCCTTCCACGGTGAGAGTGGCATAGACACCGTTCCGCGCGGCGACGGCAGTGCGGTCGACGCGTTCCGGCTGGCCGTGGACCAACTGGTCGCGGAGGTCGACTCCGGAACCCGCGACCAGTTGGTCGACGTACGCTTCGGTCGCGACGTGGTGGCGGTGCTCGCCGCCGCCCAGGCCGCCCGCGAGCAGGGCCGCACGGTCACGCTCCCCGGCTGACCGGTTGCGGTCGGGCCCGTCGGCCTCCGCTGCCGAGGGCGGGTGGGGTGTAGCTAACCCCACCCCCTCAGGGAGCCTTCCGCCAGTGCCGTTCCGGCCGGGAGCGGGCCAGACTTACCCCCATGACAACCAAGGGGGTACGCGGATCCGCCGTCGCCCTGGTCCGGGGACTGGCGCTGGCCGGGCTCGGCCTGGCCGGGGTGGTTTCGCTCGCGCTGCACCTGGCGTTCTTGGTTCCCGGCTTCGGACTCGGTTTGATCTTCCTGCTGCCCCTGCCGATCCTGGCCGGCCGTCCCCTGACCAACCTGGTGCGGCGGCTCACCGGAGCCTGGTCGGGACTGCCGGTCGCGACGCCGTACCGGCCGCGCCCGCCGGCACCGGTTCCGGACGCGGACGGCCGATATCCGCACGTCAACCGGCTCTACCGCCGACCCTGGTTCCCGGCCTTCATGACCCAGTTGGACTGGCTGCTCGGCGATCCGGCGAGCTACCGCGACCTGGGTTGGATGATCGTCAACCCGCTGCTCGGAGTGCCGCTGGCCGGGCTGCCGGCCGCACTGGTCGGCGCCGGCGGCTGGTACGCGGTCAGCCAGGCCGGCCGGCACTGGTGGGCGGTACCCGTCGGCGTCGCCGCCGCGCTCGCCGGACTGGCCGTCGCGCCCGCACTCGTCGCCCTGCACGCCCGGTGGACCCGGCTGCTGCTACGCCCGCCGTCGCCCGGACCGGTCGGGCGGGTCCGCCGCTGGTACGCCCGGCAGCTGCTGCTCCTGGTCCGGTTGCTCGCGCTGCTCGGACTGAGCCTGCTCGCCCTGCCGCTGGCGATGGTCAGCGTGGTCGGCCTCCTCGCGTACGGCCTGGGGCTCGTCGTCGTACTGCCCCCGTTGATCGAGAACTTCCGTTGGCTGCCGGAGCTGCGCCGCACGCTGGCCGGGCGGTGGAGCGGAATCGACGTACCGTCGCCGTACCTGTCCCGGGACGAGGTGCCGCACCGTCGGCCGGACGGCCGCTACCAGGTCGGCAGCGCCCTGTACCGGACCGAGCGGTGGGCGGCCTACAACCTGCGGCTGCGTCGGCTCACCCGGGACCGGGCGACCTGGCGGGACTTCCTGTGGCTGCTCGTCGACCCGATCGTCGGCGGCCTGTCGCTGGGGGCCACCCTCGCCGCGATCGGGTACGGCCTCTTCGGCCTGCTGGTGCCCGGACTGTCGGTGCTGGCCGGGGTCAGGTCCGACGGCGGCACCGACTGGTACGGCGCGGTCGCCGGCTCCACCGTGGCGGCGATCCCGGTCGGCCTGGCTCTCGCCGTACTCGGCCTGGTGGCCGCCCCGGTCGTGCTACGCGGAAACGGCCGCTGGACCGCGCTGCTGCTCGCCCCGACCGCTCGGGCCCAGCTCGCGCTCCGGGTCCAGCGGCTCACCGAGACCCGGTCCGACGCCACCGACACGCAGGCCGCCGAACTGCGCCGGATCGAGCGCGACCTGCACGACGGGGCGCAGGCCCGACTGGTCGCGATGGGGATCAACCTCGGCAACATCGAGCATCTGCTCGACCGGGATCCGCAGGCCGCCCGGGCGCTGCTGGCGCAGGCGCGGGAGGCGTCGGCAAAGGCCCTGACCGAGCTGCGCGACCTGGTCCGGGGGATCCATCCTCCGGTGCTCGCCGAGCGGGGACTCGTCGACGCCGTCCGGGCGCTGGCCCTGGACATCCCGCTCCGGACCGAGGTCACCGTCGCGCTGGCCGGCCGCCCCGAGGCGCCGGTCGAGTCCGCCGCCTACTTCGCGGTCAGCGAACTCCTCACCAACGCGGTGAAGCACGCCCGCGCGACCCGGGCCACGGTGGCCCTGTCGTACGCCGGCGGTCGGCTGCGGATCGTCGTCACCGACGACGGGCGGGGCGGTGCGGAGCCGGCCCGGGGGAGTGGACTGCGCGGCCTCGAACGCCGGCTCGGTACATTCGACGGCGTCGTCGAGATGAGCAGTCCACCGGGCGGCCCGACGACGGTGATCCTGGAGGTGCCGTGCGCGTTGTTCTCGCCGAGGACCTCTATCTCCTGAGGGACGGGCTGTCCCGGATGCTGACCGCCCACGGCTTCGATGTGGTGGCAGCGGTGGAGACCGGTCCGGAACTGCTGGAGGCGTTGCTCGGGATGCGCCCCGACGTGGCCGTGGTGGACGTACGGCTGCCGCCGACCCAGACCGACGAGGGTCTACAGGCAGCGCTCGCGGCCCGCCGGGAGGTGCCCGGAATGCCGGTCCTGGTGCTGTCCCAACACGTCGAGCAGCTCTACGCCCGGGAGTTGCTCGCCGACGGGACCGGCGGGGTCGGCTACCTGCTCAAGGACCGGGTCTTCAACGCGGAGCAGTTCATCGACGCGGTTCGCCGGGTGGCCGGCGGCGGAATGGCGATGGATCCCGACGTGATCGCCAAACTCCTCGCCCGGAGCAGCCGCGACGCCCCGATGACCCGGCTGACCCCCCGCGAACGCGAGGTACTCGAACTCATGGCCGAGGGCCGCTCCAACAGCGCCATCGGCCAGCGCCTCTTCCTCTCCGAGAGCGCGGTCGGCAAGCACACCGCGAGCATCTTCGGCAAGCTCGACCTGACGCAGTCCGACGACGACAACCGCCGCGTCCTCGCCGTCCTCGCCTACCTCAACGGCATGTAAGGAAGGGCCCCTTCCTATCGTTTTCTGTAGAAGAAGGGGCCCTTCCTAACGCCTCAGGGGTCAGGAGAGCTCGATGATCGCGTCGCCGATGTCGGCGGGGGACTGGAACTGGTCGGCCGGCAGCGAGCGCAGCAGTTGCAGGGTCTGGGTGTCGAGGCCGGTCTCCTGGGCCCAGCGGACCAGGTCCTCCTTGGAGACCGGGTAGTCCAGGCCGGCGAGCGACTCCTGCAACTGCATCGCGTTCGATCCCATACCCGTACTGGTACCCGGTCCGGGCCCGGCCACACCCGGCGGGTTTGTCCGGCCGCCCAGCCGGGTAGGCGCCGGCATGCAGGTTCACCGGCTCGGGGGCCCGGGCGACTTCGACCCGCTGCTGGAACAGGCCCGATCGGCCCGGGTGGTGATGCTGGGCGAGGCGAGCCACGGGACCTATGACTACTACCGGCTGCGGGAGCAGGTGACCCGCCGGTTGATCGCCGAATGCGGGTACTCCTTCGTGGCGGTCGAGGGGGACTGGCCCGACTGCGACATGGTGCACCGGTCGGTCACCGGCGCCCCGGACGGCGACGCCGATCCGCAGACCGCGCTGGAACGCTTCACCCGGTGGCCGACCTGGATGTGGGCGAACACCGAGGTGGCCCGGTTCTGCCGGTGGCTGCGGGCCTGGAATCTGGACCAGCCGGAGCCGGGCCGGGCCGGATTCCACGGGCTCGACGTCTACAGCCTCTGGGAGTCGATGCAGGCCATCCTCGACTTTCTGGGCGAGGAGGACCCGGCGTCGCTGGAACTGGCCCAGGAGGCGTACCAGTGCTTCGAGCCGTACGGCACCCGGGTCGAGGAGTACGGCCTGGCGAGTCGGTTCGTCTCGGCCCGCTGTGAGGACGAGGTGGTACGGCTGTTGGCGCGTACCCGGGAACGGGCCGCGCACGACGGCGCGGGCAGCTTCTCCGCCTGGCAGAACGCGGAGGTCCTGGTCGGGGCGGAGAAGTACTACCGGGCGATGGTGGGTGGTGGTCCGCAGTCCTGGAACGTCCGGGACACGCACATGGCCGACACCCTGGACCGGCTGCTGGAGCGGTACGGCCCGGACGCGAAGGCGGTGGTCTGGGCGCACAACACGCACATCGGCGACGCCCGGGCCACCGAGATGAACCGCGACGGCATGGTGAACATCGGCCAGTTGGCCCGGCAGCGGCACGGTGCCGAGAACGTCGTCCTGGTCGGCTTCGGCAGTTACCAGGGAACCGTGGTCGCCGCGTCCCGCTGGGGTTCGCCGGCCGAGGTGATGACGGTCCCGCCGGGCCGGGCGGGATCGCTGGAGGAGCGGCTGCACACCCTGCTACCCGAGCGGGCCCTGTTGATCCTGTCCCAGAGTGACCGGCCGGACTGGCTGACCGACGAGGCCGACCACCGGGCGATCGGGGTGGTCTACGACCCGTCGTTCGAGGCGTGGGGCAACTACGTACCGACCCGGCTCGGCGACCGGTACGACGCGTTCGTCTGGTGTGACGACACCACCGCGCTGCATCCGCTGCCGGCCTCCCCCAGCACGCCCGGCGAGATGGAGACGTACCCCGCCGGGGTCTGAGGCACGGCCAGCCGTCCCCGGTCGCTCGCTCAGGCGCCCTTGGGCTGGTTGGCGGCGAGCCAGTCGGCGAAGTGGGTGCCGCCGACCCGGGCCGGGCCGGTGGGGACCAGGGCGTCGTCGGTCACGTGGGCACCGAAGTAGCCCGCGTCGGGGTCGGTGACCACCTGCCGGGTGTCCTGCTTGGCGGCCAGGAACTGGCGTACGAGGTCGTCCTGACCGATCCGCTCCGGGCCGGCCAACTCGATCGTCCCGTTCACCGGCTTCTCGACGGCGATCTCGGCCAGCGCGGCGGAGACGTCGGCGGCCGCGATGGGCTGCATGGGCGCGGGTGGCAGGCGGACCGTGTCGCCGTCGGCGGCGCCCTCGGCGATGCTGCTGGTGAACTCGAAGAACTGCGGCGCGCGGACGATCGTGTACGGCGTCGTCGCGTTCTTGATCAGCTCCTCCTGGGCGGCCTTGGCGCGCATGTACCCGCTGTCGGGCAGCAGGTCGGCGCCGACGACCGACAGTGCGACGTGGTGGCGTACCCCGGCGGTTGCCTCGGCGGGCAGCAGGTTGCGCCCGGAGGTCTGGAAGAACTCCATGACGGCCTTGTCCTCGAAGGACGGCGAGTTCGCCACGTCGACGACGACCTCGGCGCCTTGCAGCGCTTCGGCCAGGCCGGCGCCCGTGATGGTGTTGACGCCGCTGGAGGGCGAGGCGGCGCTCACGTCGTGGCCGCTCTCCCGGAGCTTGGTCACCAGGACCGAACCGATGAGCCCGGTACCGCCGATAACCACGATCTTCATGTCTTCATCCCTGTCGCTTCGAACTCGGACTTGTCTTGTCCGAGATATTACTCGGATGCTTCCTGTCCGAGTCAAGTTAGGATGTGCTGGTGAAGATGTCTGCCGGGGTCGAATGGGCGCTGCACTGCTGCGTGGTGCTGACCGCCGCGCGGCGCCCCGTACCCGCCGCGCGGCTGGCCGAGCTGCATGACGTGTCAGGTACCTACCTAGCCAAGCAGCTACAGGAGTTGTCTCGCGCCGGTTTCGTCCGATCTGTCCAGGGCAAATCAGGCGGGTACGTCCTCACTCGGCCGGCAGATGAGATCACCATGCTCGACGTGGTGGAGGCGGTCGACGGCGCCGCGTCGGCGTTCGTCTGCACCGAGATCCGCCAACGCGGCCCGCTTGCCACCCCGGCTGAGGCCTGCACCACGCCGTGCCCGATCGCCCGCGCCATGGGCGAGGCCGACAGCGCCTGGCGGGCGGCGCTGCGGTCGGTGACCATCGCCGACCTCGCCCGCAACGTCCGCGCCGACAGCGGCCCTGAGGCGTTCGACGTGATCCGCGACTGGCTGAACACCCCTACGGCCCGAGCCTGACGTCGCTATCGCGCTTCAACTCAAAAGATCCGCGATCTTGGAGCCGAACCGTCGTTACCGCGACGGTCCGGCTCCAAGATCCCGGATCCTCGTCACTCCGGTCAGCGTCCGTCGGGCGGCGGGTGGTCGGAGAGCAGCAGCTGGTTCTGCTGGCACCAGCGCGCGGCGACGACGCCCTTGAAACACCGGCTCTCCGGGCCGGCCCGCTCGCCGCACGTTTGGCAGACGCCGCCGAGAATCCGGTGCCGCCGGAGTACGTCCACCAGGTGCGCCCACACCGTCTCGCTCGGGATCGGCGGGCCGCTGGTCGTGAAGTCGTGGCAACCGCTGAGGATCAGGGCCTCCCGCGAGCCGAGCCTCATCGCCAGCCCTTCATCTCCGTATCCCGGTGCACCGAACGGTGGCCAGGCGGCGGGACGCAGGTGTGCCCGTTCTTCGGGTTGGCAGCGCCACACTCAGGGTCCGGAGTGCGCGGCGGGTCGGCGCCCTCAACCACGTCGCCAGACGTCACGCTGATTCCTTCCGCTCGGGTCGATGGGCAACGGTGATGCGTCGGACCGGGCCGGCTGGGCCGGTGCTCGCTCGGCGGCGCGCAACCGCTGCTCGGCGACCTCGCGGATCCAGCACCACCCCGAGGCACCCACGGCCGCGCGACAGTCCAGGCAGTGACCATCCAGGGGTACGTGCCGAGCGGCGACCTCGGTCATGGCCGCCAACTCGACCCGGGTGGGCACGGAAGCAGGCTCGCAGAGCAGCGCGATGGCGTCGGTCGTCATCCGCATCGCCGGAGTCCCCGCCGTCGTCCCGGTCCCGATCGACCTGGTTCCGGGCTGGGAGTGCGCATGCCCCACCTCCGATGTCGTGGCTGGTGGCCCGGCTCCGGCCGCGTGGATGGGTGGCGAGCGCTGACGGAGCGGAGCCGGGCCACCACTCACCCTTTCGAACCATGCTGGGCGGCCTCAGTCGGCAGCGAACGGCAGAGATCGTCTCCCGCAAGGGCTTTCCGGACCCGTTGGCCGTGCTCGCCGCCGGCCGGATCTGGGACAAGGACGAGGTAGCCGACTGGATCGCCAAGCATCGACCGAGCAAAGCCGCTGAGGAGTAGGGCGGCTTCACGTCGTACCCCGATGTCCGGGCCGGGTCGGATCTCGTCGACTGCCAACTTCTGTGGCCGGGGCTAAGGGAGCACGAACCAAGACAGGCGCCACGCAGAAAAGTGTTCTAGTCCAATGACAATTGAACTAGTACACCTTCCACCATGGGGCCCGTCGTCACCCACTTCCTGCCTGCTGGTAATAGCCAGTTCGGAGTTCAGTCGATGCCATCCCCACCAAGTTGGCCGCGCATCCGCCGTCCTATTAGGATCCCGACAACGTCCAATTGGCCCACGGGCGCAGTGGATCGGTTGGCACCATCGTTCCCGCCGACAGGCACCGTGGCCACGTTCGATCGGGGAAATTTTGAGTCTGCAACGCTGGGTCCGAATGGCGACAGCCGGCGGTCTTCTATTCGGACTAGCCGCAGTGTCGGTGCCACCCGCGCAGGCGGGGGAGAACAGCGCAAACCCGTTAGTGGTGCCCGGTAACTGGAACGTGACGGAGATCAGTGAGATCCCGCCGGGGTTGCGCGGCCTCACGGGGTACGAGTTTGCCGAACCGACTTCCTCGGGTGACGTACTGGTGGCAGCGGACGACCACCCTTACCAGCCCGACGACCGGCAGCCTATCCGGTGTTGGAACGGCACGACCTGGACCGAGATCCCGAAGCCGGCCTTGACAGGCACGATAGGGACGCAGTACCGGGCGCTCGGCGGCGCCTCCTGCACCGACTTCTATGTCTTCGACAGCGGGGACGTCCCGCAGCGGTGGCACTGGAACGGCAGTTCGTGGCGGAACGTTCCGACGGGAAGTAAGTACGCCGTCAAAACGGTTCGGGCCTTCGCCGCCAACGACATCTGGGCCTTCAGTGGCAGCGCCAGCCAGGGCTTCCACTTCAACGGCACCAGTTGGCGTCAGATCAGCATCCCGGTGATGGATGTCCACACCCTGGTGGGTACGTCGAGTAGCGACTTCTGGCTGCTGGGCGCGGTGCCGAGGTCGACCACCCTCGTGGCGTACCGCTGGAACGGGACGACCTGGACGAAGGGTTCCCTACCGGCGACCTACAAGGGGTTCTTGAGCTCCACCGCAGCGGCCGCGTCCAACAACCTCTACGTCTTCAGCTCCACCACGACACCCGGTTACCTCCGCTGGAACGGGACGAGTTGGCGCCATGAGCAGGTGCCAAGTGGCCTGACGGGCTACGCACAGGACATCGCCTACGCGGCCAACACCCTGTGGGTCACCTCCGGGCGCGATTTCCTCCGGCTCAGCAACGGTCAATGGAGTAAGCAACCGTACCCCGTGGTCGACGACCGGAACGGTCTGCGGATCTTCGACCTGGCCACCGACCCACGTACCCAGACGGTCTTCGGTGCCGGGTGGGTGGGGGAAGGAGAGGTCGGCGATATTCGCAAGGCAATCAGCGAGAACGTCGCGCAGGCCGGCTGACTCTCGACTGACCTCGGACGGCGCCCCGCACGCCTGCACCTCCGGCGTGCGGGGCGGGTGAGGTCAATCCGCGATCGTCAGCCCATGCCAGCAGATGGCAACTTAAGCAGCGGTGGACCCGACCGGGGCGGTGGCTAGCCGACCTCCTCGACCACGCTGGTGCCGGAACCCTCGCGGGACTCCCAGGACCAGGTCTCGTCGAGGCGCAGCCGGCCGTCGGGGAGCGCGGAGAGGGTGCTGACGCAGTGCCCACTGGAGGTCTGGCCCGAGCGGTTGAGCTGGACGTAACGGAAGTCCAGCGTGTTCCCCTCCCGGGTGCCGACGAGGTACCCGGTTCGGATGCCACCCCCGGCGTACGTCGCCGAGATCTCCCCGTCGCGTTCCCGGTAGTCGAACCGGGTCTCGGTGCCGACCTCGCCGCCGTCGACCTCGCCGACCGCCCGGAACCGGCGGCCGTCGAGCGAGGGCAGCCGGTCCCCGGGTACGGCCGACCGGTCCTCACCGGAGACGACGCGCACGAAGCAGAGCTGGTTATACGGGCTGTCGCCGTACAGCGGGATCTCCTGGTAGCCGGCCGAGCGGTAGAGCGTCGCCGCCTCGGCGAGCGCGCGGTGGGTACCCAGTCGCACGGTGTGCAGGCCACGGACTGTCGCCTGCTGTTCCAGCTCGCCGAGCAGCCGGCGGCCGAGCCCCAGTCCGCGTGCGTCGGAGTGCACCCACAGGTGACAGAGTTCCCCGACACCCGCCGCGTACGTCCGCATCCCGCCACAGCCGACCGGACGGCCCTGTTCGTACGCCACCACGAAGGCGCCGCCGTCGCCGCTGACCTCGGCTCCGGTCACCAGCGCCGAGCTGTCGTACCCCTCGGGGAATCGGGTCGACAGCTCGGCGGCGTACTCGGAAAGGCAGTGCCGGGCGTCGGCCGAGTCGGGGTCGACCACCTCGACGGTGACGGCGGCCAGCCGGAGCAGCCGGCGGGTCTGCCGCTGCGCGGCGATCAGCCTGTCCCGTTGGGCGGCGCTGAGTGGCGCCAGCAGTTCGCTGGCGGCGGCGCTGGACCGCCGGTCGAGTTCGGCGAGTTCGGCGTTGCCGGCCTCGGTCGGTTCGACGACCCGGACCCGACCGTCCGTCTCGGACGGACGCAGCCGCACCAGGCCCTGTGCTTCGAGCGAGCGCAGCGACCTGCTCAGGTAGCCGGAGTCCCAGTCGAGTCGGGTCCGCAGGTCGCGTACTGACGCACCGGTGCCGATCTCGAAGAGCAGCCGGGCCTCGCTCAGTGGTCGCGCCTGCCCGAGGTACCGGTCGGTGAGCAGCCCGATCCGGCCGGAGTAGTAGCGGTTGAAGTCGCGGACCAGTTCGGCCTGTTCGATCAGCGCTGCCATTAGCTGACTATAGTCAGAGATATCTCGTCAGTGGTAGAGGTCGGTCAACCGGCCGGTCCGGAACTCCGGCGGGTCGTGCATCAGGAAGTCGCGGTGGCTGATGTTCCAGGCGTACGCCCCGGCCATCCCGAACGCGATCGTGTCGCCGACCGCGATCCGGCCCGGCGCCGGCAGGTGACCGCCGCCGTCCGGAATCCGGGCCAGCACGTCCTTGGGAGTGCAGAGCTGCCCGACGATCGTCACCGGTCCGGGGCCGGTGACCGGCCGGGCAAACGGGTACGCCCAGTCCGGGCGGGGCAGCACCGTGAACGGCTGCGAATGCTGCTTCGCCGCCGGGGTACGAAGATGGTGCGTGCCGCCGGCCACCACCACGAACCACTCGCCGCCGGCCTCCTTCACGTCCAGCACCTCGGTGAGGTACCAGCCGCAGTGGACGGTCATCGCCCGGCCCGGCTCGATCCGCAGCGTCCGACCGGGGTACGCGGACAGCAGGTCGTCGAGGGCCGAGCCGTACCCGACCCAGTCGAAGCGCGCCTCCGGATCGGTGTAGTCCACCGCCATGCCACCGCCGACGTTCACCTCACTGGCGTCGAGTTCGGCCACCGCCCAGTCGACGACCGCCCGGGCCACCGCGGCCGCAGCCGGTGCCGACAGTCCACTGCCCAGATGCGCGTGCACGCCCCGGACCCGTACCCCGGGAACGTCGAGCCGGGCGGTCTCCCGGGCCTGCTCCGGCGACATCCCGAACGGCGTCGCCCGACCGCCCATCACCAGGACGGCACCGTCGACCGGCACCGGCAGGTTGACCCGGAGCAGCACGTCGGCGACCACGCCCCGGGCCTGCGCGAGCAGACCGAGCCGACGCAGTTCGGTGGGCGACTCGACGTGGAACCGGCGCACCTCGGCGGCAAGCCCGGCGGCCAACTCCGGGTCGGTCTTGCCCGGTCCACCGAACGCGGCCGGTGCGGAACCGGGGAGGACCTCGGCCAGATGGCGTAACTCCCCACCGCTCGCCGCCTCGAACCCGTGCACGTACGGCGCCAGGGTGCGCAGGATCCCCGGGTCGGGATTCGCCTTCATCGCGTACAGCAACTCGACGCCGGCCGGCAGCGCGGACCGGATCGCCGCCGCCGACCCGGCCAGCCCGGCCAGGTCGTAGATGTACGTCGGAGACTGCGGCGCGGCCGGCACGTGCGTGGTCACCAGCGGTCTCCGATGGGGTTGGGGAACGGCAGGTAGCCGGCGTGCCGGTCGGCGGCCCGGCGCCAGCGCACCAGCAGGTTGGCCTTGACCGGCAGCGGTACGCCGGCGAGCAGGGCGCGCAGCCGGGGCGGGTCACCGAGCCGGGCCGACGTCTCCGCGACCACCTCACGCAGTGCCGCCCACAGCTTCGCCTCGACCCCCGGATGGGCGTCGGCCAGGGCGCCGGCCAACTCGACCAGATGGTTGACGAACAGGCAGTAGCTGACCCGGTTGAACGCCTGCTCGGGTTCGTAGCCGATCGCCGACGGCAGCCCGGCGAGCCAGTCGGCCCGGCGATCGACGTCGAGCTTGACGCCCTCCAGGTCGCGCAGCAGCATCCTGACCGGCCAGCGGTCGGCGTTCAGCACGGCGACGACGTTCTGCAGGTGCGCCTCGTGCGCGACGCCGTGAGTCCACCAGAGTTCGAGCACGGCCGGGACCAGTAGTCGGGTGTAGGCGTCCCACCAACCGACCGGATCGGTCACGGCCAGCGGCCCGGCGGCCAGGGCGGCGGCGATCAGCGGCGTCTCACCGTCGGCGAGGTGCGGGCGCAGGCCACCCCGCAGGATCACCCCGTACGTCTCGTCCAGCACCGGCAGGTCGACCGTCCGGTACGCGGGTTCGGGCAGCAGCGCCACGCCGGCCGGCAGGGGCAGGTCGGCGAGGAGTCGGGTGAGCGCGACCGCTCCGGTGAGCTCGTACCGGGCGTTCTTGCGCAGGCAGTTGGTGATCCGTACGTGCAGACTCGTCTTCACGAACAGGTCGGCCCGGGGCGCGTAGAGGGTGCGTACGCTCGCCGTCGGCCGGAGCGTGGCGCCGCTGACACCGAGGTCGCGCAGGCGCGGGTCGAGCGGCCCGGACAGCTCGTACTGCCACGGGTGCACCGGCAGTACGGCGTACCCGGCCGGTGCCGTCGGCGGATCGAGTACGCCGATCAGCTCGTCGAACGGCCCGTCGGAGGCGAGCAGCGATCGGGGTACGGCGATCCAGCGCAGCCGTACGCTGGTCCGCAGTTCGGGCGCGTACGTGTTCCAGGACTCGACGTCCCCGGTCCGCCACTTCGGCGCCGGATGCCGGGGGTGCCCGTGTACGAGCGACTGCTCCGAGTCCACGTAGGAATCGATCACGGCGTCCCCGGTCGGGTCCGGATCGGCGGCCGGACGCAGCCGGAGTACCCGGTCCAGCGCGTCCCGGCTGGCCACCACCTGCCCGGTGAACTCCTCGTTCGGCACCCCGGTACGCAGGGTCAGTTCGTCGGCGACCAGTGTCGCCAGCCCGGCCGCGTCGACCGGCGACCACGTCCCGCCGGAGAGCCGCTGCACCGGCCCCTCGTAGCGGTGCGCGCCCACCTCCGAGACCCGGGCCACCGCACAGCGCAGCAGTACGGCGCTGCGGGGGAGCCGTACCAGGGCATGCCCGTCGGCGAGGCTGGTCTGCCGTTCCGGGCCGGCGACTTCCCGGGCGACGCAGCCGAGCAACGTGTGTGTGCTGGCGACGTCGGCCGCGGGTCGGGACACTGCGGCGGTCATCGACTGCTCCTTGGGGCGACACGGCCGGCCCGGACGGCGATCACCGGTCGGACCGCAGGTAGTTGGGGCCGGTGCGCAGGTAGTACTTGTTGATGTCGGCACAACCGGTGCGATGTTTGGGCAGCAGCGTGCCGGCGGTGACCATCGCCTTGACGGGCAGGCGGTCGGCCGTCAGGACGCGCTCGGTGAGCAGGTCGGCGGCGGCGGTCACGTCCCAGTCGGCCGGTCCACCCGGTCCACCCGGTCCACCCGGTCCACCCGGTCCACCCGGTCCACCCGGTCCACCCGGTCCACCCGGTCCACCCGGTCCACCCGGTCCACCCGGTCCACCCGGTCCGGCCGGTCTGTCCGGTCCACCCGGTCCGGCCTGAGTGGCGGTCCAGCGGTCGCGGGTGGCAACCAGGCGGGTACGCAACGCGGGACCGGGCGCCGGTACCGGCACACCCCGCTCGGCGAGCGCGCGCAGCGGTGCCGCCGCGGCCAGGTGGAGGGTGATCGTGGTGAAGACGTCGGCCAACTCGGTCGGGTCCGTGATCCACATCCGCGCGTCGTGCAGCTCCGGCCCGGTCCGCCGGGCCAGCCTGGCCCCGTCGTTGTCCTTGTAGAGCAGCCGCAGCCCGCCCCCGGTGCCGACAGGATCGAGGACGAGATGGATGTTCTGTTGGTGCGCCTCCAGCGCGATCCCGTGCCGCAGCCAGAGATAGCCGTGCCAGTCGATCAGCAGGTCCAGATAGGCCTCGAGCAGGTGCCCCGGATCCGGTCCGCCGACCCGCTGCGCGACCGTTCCCGCGTCGGGGTCCTCGGCGGCCAGACCGGCGACGGGTACCACCTGGTGACCGGCCAACCCGCTCGGATAGCGGCGGAGCAGGAACGAGCGGACCTCGTTTCCCGCGTGCCCGTGACAGCTCTCGTCGGCGTGCAGGATCCGACCCGCGAACGCCGGTTCGGCGGCGGCGATCCCGGCCAGCAGCCGGTGCAGTTCGGCGCCGTCGACCAGGGTGCCGGGAGCGATCGTCCGGATGTTGCGGGCGCCGAGCGTCGCCGTGGCCAGGGGCAGCTTCAGATGCGTGTACGGGTCGTCCACCAGCGACACCGTCCGGGTCGACAGGGTCGGCCGGACGAGTACCTCGGGCCCGTTTCCGCGTACCGGCAGGCTCAGTCGGTCGGCGGTGACCGGGTGCACCGGCAGCAGCACGGTGTCCGGCGTACCGGCCGGTGGCCACCACAGGGGCAGGGTGCCGGTGAGGGTCACCTCGGTACGCGGCACCGGCAGCCAGCACAGGGCGAACCGGGGGGCGTGCTCCGGGGCGTACCGGAGCAGGTCGGTGTTGCCGAAACCGTGCCGGCACCGGCTGGTCGGATAGACCGGATGGTCGCCACGGGCGGCGAGTACGTCGTCGAGCAGCGCACCCGCCATCCCGGTCGGACCGCCAGGTACGGCGTTCCGGCGCGCGGCGAGGATTTCGGCGTACACCCGGGGGCGGGTCTGGTCGGCGAGCCGCCGCGCGGCGAGGTCGTGCCGGCACTCGGCGCGGAACGCGAGCCAGCCCGCCTCGGCCTCCGGATCGTCGGTCGGGCCGAGGACGTCCAGCAGCCCGTCGAGGGTGTTGACCAGCCGTTTCGTTCCGGTCCCGTCCTCGACCACGAACTCCGGCCGGGCCGTGCGCAGGTCGTGCTGGAATCCGTCCGGCCGGACCGGCAGCCGCAGCCGACCAGCGGCGGTACGGGTCAGCCACCAGCCGTCGCCATCGTGCCGACCGTTGCCGGCCAGGCCGAGATGGTCCTCGCGGAGCAGCGCGTCGAGCACCCGTCGGAAGAGTTCGCGCTCGGGTTCATCGGCTCCGGCTCCGGCTCCGGTCCCCGTCCCGGCCTCGGCTCCGGCTTCGGTCCCGGTCCGGGTTTCGGCGTCGGCTCTGGGGTCGGTGCTTCCCGTCATTCCGGGCTCCTGTGCTGCCGCCCGCTCATTCGCGGATCTCCCAGTGCAGCGCGACCCGGAAGTCCCGCAGGGCCTCCTCGACCGTCTCCGGATCGGGCCCGATGGCGTGCAGCGCCGCCAGGTAGTCGCGGTTCGTCCGGGTCAGCGGTGCGGTGGCGCCGATCGGGCGCAGCGGCCGGCAGCCGAGCCGGACGCCGGCCGGGCCAGGCGTGTCGACTATTCCGGGCGCGGCCAGGAGGGTGCCCGGGCGGTCGGCGCAGACGTACTCGACCCGGGCGTGCCGGGCCAGGGTCGCGGGGTCGGGCAGCGGCGGCAGCGCCGTACCGGCGTGTACCCCGATGACGTACTCGAAGAGGGGCACGTCGAGCAGTTCGGCGAGGACCAGATCCATCCGGTCGCCGATCAGTCGGTAGTTCACCTCGACGAGCCGGGCCCGCCCGTCGGCGACGACGAACTCGGTGTGGCAGGCGCCGAAACCGACGCCGAGCGCGTCGAGTTGGGCGCGTACCTGGTCGAGCACTGTCGACGGTAGCCGCGGTGCCCATTCGAGACTGGCCTCGATGAACGTCGGTGGTGGGCCGAGGCCGGTCCGCCAGGTGCCGAGTACCGCGAGGTCGCTGCCGTCGCCGAGGGTTTCCAGGGTGTGCAGCTCGCCGGTGAGGTACTCCTCGACCAGCAGCGGCAGGTCGGGGCGTCGGGCACGGATCTTGGCGACCCGGTGGCGCAGCTCGGCCGGGTCGCCGACCAGGTAGACGTCCTCGCTCGCCACGCCCTCCCGGGGTTTTACCACTGCGGGGAACGGGATGTTTCCGGCACGCTCGGGGTCGTCGTCCGGGTCGAGGGCCACCGCGGCCACCGTGTCCAGCCCCGCGTCGCCGATGGTACGCCGGGTCAGCCGCTTGTCCTTGGCCCGCAGAGTCGCCCGCCAGTCCTTTCCGGGCAGTCCGAGATACTGCGCGGCGAGCGCGGTGGGCGTCTGGAGGTGGTCGCTGTTGGAGAGCAGAGCGGTGGGCGGATCTGTCCGGTACACCGCGTCGAGTACGGCCCGCACGTCGCGCACGTCCGCTCCGGCCACCTCCGCGTCGCCCGGCAGCGCCGGCCAGGCTCCGGGTTGATCGGTCAGCACCGTCACCGGCAGCCCGAGTCGGGCCGCCGCCGGCAGGAAGCCGTCGAGCACCGAATCGGTGGGATTGAGCGCGGTCAGGTAGAGCCGCACGGATCAGCCTCCTCCGGCGCTGCCGCCCGGGTGCCCGGTGGATCGATCCGGGGCCGGGCGGCAGCGGCGGTCCGCTGGGTGTCTACTTCGCGGCGTCGACCTGGAAGGTCCGCGAGATGTCGTCGAGGACGAAGTGTGCGCCCTGGACCGAGACCGAGGTCATCCAGAGCTCGTCCTTGACCTCGTACAGCCGCTTGGCCTGCACTGCCGCCAGCCGGGTCCAGAGCGGGTTGGCCTCGAACTTCGCCTTGTAGCTCTCCCCGCCGGAGTAGGTGGTGAGGAAGATGTGGTCGCCCTCGGCCAACTCGATCTGTTCCTCGCTGATCTCGGTGGAGAAGGTGTCCTTGTCCTGCGAGGCGGGACGCTTCAGCCCGGCGTCGGCCAGGATGATGCCAATGAACGACGCCTTCGCCATCAGCCGGGTCGGGCCGTCGACGAACCGGACCACCGAGATCGACGGGTTGCCGGCCTTGGCGTTCACCTCGTCGCCGATCTTCTTGGCCCGGGCCTCGTACGCGGAGAGCTGCTGCGCGGCCAGGGTCTCCTCGCCGAGGGCCTGGGCCAGCAGGGTGATGTTGGCCTTCCAGGTCGGGCCGGTGGTCTCGACGAAGACGGTGGGCGCGATCGCGGAGAGCTTGTCGTACAGCGCGTCGTGCCGGACGGTCGCCGAGACGATCAGGTCGGGCCGGAGCGAGGCGATCAGTTCGAGGTTCGGGTTGTCCAGCGGGCCGATGTCCTTGGTGTCCTTGACGGCGTCGCCCAGGTAGTCCGGGAACGTCTTCTGGTTCCGGTAGCTGGCGATGCCGCCGACCAGCGGCCGGCCGAGCAGGACAACCGCCTCCACCAGGCTGTTGTCCAGCGCCACGATCCGCTGCGGCTTGGCCTTGATCTCGGTGCTGCCCTTGTGGTGGGCCACCGTACGGGGGAAGCCGGCGTCGGCGGTGGCGTTGCCCGAGCCCGCCTCGGCCTCTCCACCGGAGTTCGACGAACCGCAGGCCGACAGCCCGACGGCCAGGGCCAGCCCGGTCAGGCCGGCGGCAAGCCGGAAGGCCACCCCGCGACCGCGCGCGAATCGACGCATGAAACGTTCCTCATCTCTACTAAGGTAAGGCTCTCCTACTTCGCAGTTAGGTTAGCCTTGCTCGCCGGGGAAAGAAAACTCGTTGACGATGGAAAAGTGCGAAGCCGATCACGTGTCACCCCTGGTCAGCGCCGAGGACGCCCTTCCGGTACGACGATCGGCGTACCGGCGACCGGGCAGGTGATGATCCGGCAGTCGAGGCCGAACACCTCCCGTACCAGCTCCGGGGTCACCACTTCGGAGGGCGGTCCGGCCGCCACGACTCTGCCGGCCCGCATCGCGACCAGATGGTCCGCGTACCGGCACGCCTGGTTCAGGTCGTGCAGCACCATCACCACCGTGGTGCCGTCCCGGTGGTTCAACTCGGCGACCAGCTCCAGCACGTCCACCTGGTACGCCAGATCCAGATAGGTGGTCGGCTCGTCCAGCAGCAGTACCCGGGTGTCCTGGGCCAGCGCGAGGGCGATCCAGACCCGCTGCCGCTGCCCACCGGAGAGCTCGTCGAGACTCCGGTCCGCCAACTCGGTGGTACCGGTGGCGGCGAGTGCCTCGTCGACGATCCGCTCGTCGGCCCGGGACCACTGCCGCCACCAGTGCTGATGCGGCGTACGCCCCCGGGCCACCAGGTCCCGCACCGTGATCCCGTCCGGCGCGATCGGCGACTGCGGCAACAGCGCCAGCCGACGCGCCAGCTCCCGGCCGGCAAGTCCGGCGATCGGCTCCCCGTCCAACAGCACCGTGCCGGCGCTCGGCGACAGGAGCCGGGCCAGCGCGCGCAGTGCGGTGGACTTCCCACACGCGTTCGGCCCGACCAGTGCGCTGACCTTGCCCGCCGGCACCGCGATGTCCAGCCCCTCGGCCACCACCCGGTCGCCGTAGGCCAACCGGAGATCGCTGCCCAGCAATGCCGTCATCTCATCCTCCAGGTTGGCGGTAAGGAAGGGCCCCTTGTTATCGCTTTCTGTATAAGAAGGGCCCCCTCCTAACACCTCGGGTGTCGAGTTCATCAGCCGGCCCGGCCGACTCGGTTCGCCCGGGTCAGCAGCCACATCAGGTAGGGGGCGCCGACCGCGCCGGTGACCACTCCGACCGGTAGCTCGATCGGGGCGAGCAGCAGCCGGGCCGCCAGATCGGCGCCGAGCATCAGCGCCGCGCCGACGCAGCCGCTGGTCAGCAACGGCAGGTTCGCGGTACCGGTGAGGCGGCGGGCGATCTGCGGCGCGGCGAGCGCCACGAACCCGATCGGACCGGCCGCCGCGGTGGCCACCGCCGCCAGGACGACCGAGGCGAGCAGCAGCACCACCCGGGCCCGATCCACCGGCAAGCCCAGCGCCCGCGCGGTGTCGTCGCCGTACTGGAGCAACTGGTACGGCCGGATCAGGGCGAGCACCACGGGCAGCGTCACCAGCAGGGCCAGCCCGGCCCACCAGGCGTGCTCGAAGCCGCGTCCGTTCAGGCTGCCGGTCAACCACACCATCGCCCGGGACGCCTCGTTGATGTCGGCGCGGGCCAGCAGCCAACTGGTCAGCGCGGTGAGCGCACCCTGCACGCCGATCCCCACCAGTACGAAGCGGAAGCCGGTGATCGCGCCGTCCCGGAACGCCATCGCGTAGATCACTCCGGCGGCCACCAGCGCCCCGACCAGCGCACCGAGCGGCACGCTCGCGTACGACCCGGCGCCGGCAGCGGTCACGCCGCCGATCAGGATCGCGGCCACCCCGCCGGTGCTCGCCCCGGCGGAGATGCCGATCAGGTCCGGACTGGCCAGCGGGTTGCGGGTGACGGCCTGCATCAGCGCCCCGGCCAGCCCGAACGCGAAGCCGACCAGCAGGCCGGTGAGGGCCCGGGGCAGCCGCAGTTCGCGCACGATCAGGGTCGCGTCGGCACCGCCGGTACCGGTCAGGGCGCGGACCACGTCGCCGGCCGGGATCGGGAACTCGCCGATCGAGACCGAGGCGACCAGTCCGGCGGCGGCGAGCACCAGCACGACGGCGAGGACCCCGAGCACCCGGGGCCGGGCGATCCCGCCGAGCCCGGCCACCTCCCAGCCGATCCGGCCGCGCTGTCGTACCGCCCGCTCGCCGGTCGGTGCGGTAGCCGGCGTACCGGTCGGTGTTCCAGCCCGCTCGCCGGTCGGTGCCGTGACGGGCGTACCGGTCGGTCGGGTGCTGCCCGGCTGCTCGGGGAGCCGGAGGCTCATCGGGTCTGCTCCCGGAACCTGCCGCGCTTGACCAGCATGATCAGGAATGGTGCGCCGATCATCGCGGTCACCACGCCGGCCTGTACCTCGCCGGGGTGGTCGAGCAGCCGCCCGAGTGTGTCGGCGCCGAGCAGCAGCGCCGCGCCGGCCAGCCCGGCACCGGGCAACAGCCAGCGCAGGTCGGGACCGGTGAACGGCCGGACCAGGTGCGGCACGACCAGCCCGACGAAGGTCACCGGACCGGCGGCGGCGACCGCCGCACCGGTCAGCAGTACGACGGCGACGGCACCCAGCAGGCGGGTCACCCCGACCCGTACGCCGAGCGAGCCGGCCAGCTCGTCGCCGAGCGCGAGCGCGTTCATCCGGGGAACGATGACCGCGGTGAGCACCAACGCGGCGAGCACGAACGGGGCGAGTTGGCCGGCGAGCGCGCCGTCGCGGCCGGCGAGCGAGCCGACCGCCCAGAACCGGTACTGGTCGAAGGTCCGTACGTCGAGCAGCACCAGCGCGTGGGTGAGACTCATCAGCAGCGCGGTGACCGCCGCTCCGGCCAGGGCGAGCTTGACCGGGGAGGCGCCGCCGCTGTGCGCCGACGCCCGGGCCGCACCGCCGATGGCGTAGACGAGCGCACCCGCCAGGGCGGCTCCGATGAACGCGAACCAGACGTACTGGTAGGGCGAGGTCAGGCCGAACACTCCGATGCTGGCCGCGACGGAGAGGGCGGCACCGGCCGAGACACCGAGCAGACCCGGGTCGCCGAGCGGGTTGCGGGTCAACTCCTGGGCCAGGGTGCCGGCCACCCCCAGGGCGATTCCGACCAGCAGCCCGAGCAGCGTACGCGGGAAGCGGAGCTCGGCGACCAGCAACGCGTCCCCGCTCCGGTCACCGGTCAGCGCCCGCAGGGCCTCGCCCGGCGGTACGTTCTTGGCGCCGATCAGCACGCTCGCCAGGCAGGCGAGTACGACGGCGGCGAACAGCACCAGCACGATCCCGGTGTGTCGGGCGGCCGTACTCCGGGTCGGTTCCGGTGGCGCCTGGCCCGGCGGCGCAGGTTCGCTGATGGTTAGGGGCACCTAAGTAAGATAAGCCACGCCTAAGCAGCAGCTCAGCGGGGTGCCGACGACGTAACGATCACGGCCGGCGGGCGCCCCAAGATCAGGGGCGCCCGCCGGCCGGTTGAGCGTGTCGGTACTCAGGGCTTGAACGCGTCCCGGGTGTCGCGGGCGGCGTCACCGACGTGGTCACCGGCCTGCTTGACGTTGGCCTCGGTCTGCTCGGTCGCGCCCTCAGCCTGGAGCCGCTCGTTGTCGGTCTTGTCCCCGACCTTCTCCTTGGCCATCCCGGCGACTTCCTCGACCTTGTGCCGGATCTTGTCTCCCAAGCTCATCGTGTCCTCCAGGCGTTGCTGAGATACCGTCCGCACCTCGCTGACCTGTTAGTGCCCGGTCGTGCCGGCGCCGAAACGGGCGGGTGCGGGGCGGACGTGGCCGGTGGTCGAAGGAACCGGGCCAGTGCCGAGCGGCCGCGTCGCAGCAGGTCGACCGGCGGTTCTCGTCCGGGCGACGGCATAACTACCGATCGGCGGGGTAGCCACCGACATCGACTCTCTGTCGACAAGGCGTAGAGCTGAGGGGCCCGTGATGACGCGTGACACGAATGCCGGCCCGAGTGGCGACGGGCACCGGTCGAAGACCGAGGTCGCCCGGCAGGGCGCCACCGAAGCCGGACAGCGATTTTCCCAGACAGGCAGCGGGTTGGCGCACAGTGCGGCGGACCGGGGCCGGGACGTAGCTTCGGAAGCCTCCCGACAGGCCCAGGAGCTGATGGGCCAGGCCTCTTCGCAACTGAAGGAACAGGCCGAGGCGCAGCAGCACCGGGCGGCCTCCGGGCTGCACTCGCTCGGCGAGGAACTGCGGGCGATGTCCGACCGTACCGACCGACCGGGTGTCGCCACCGACCTGGTCCGGCACGCGGCCGACCGGGTAAACCAGGCGGCCCAGTGGCTCGACCAGCGGGAACCCGGGATGGTGATGAGCGACGTCCGGGACTATGCCCGCCGCAATCCGGGTCTGTTCCTGGCCGGGGCCGCGGTGGTCGGGGTACTCGCCGGCCGGCTGACCCGGAGTCGGGACGCCCTCCAGGGCGACGGCGGCCAGCCCGACGGCGGGCAGGGCCATCCGGACGGCATGGGCGGTCGGTCCGACAACATGGGCGCCAGGCCGGACGGCATGCGCGGCCAGCCGCAGGTCAGCCCGCCGAATCCCGGTACGTTGCCCGACGCGGAGGCGGGCCAACGGCGCGGATCCGCCGGGGACGGTCGGGCCAACGAGGTACGACGATGAGCGTCTCGGCAGGCGGACTGGGCGCCGACCGGGAGCGGGACCCGTCGCAGGCCTCGATCGGGGAACTGCTCGGCGCGATCACCCGAGACACCTCGACCCTTGTCCGGCAGGAAATCCAACTGGCCAAGGTGGAACTGCGGCAGGAGGTGCGTACCGCGACCCGGGTCGCCGGAATGTTCGGCGGCGCGGCGCTGGGGGCGCTGATGGTGCTGCTGTTCCTGTCGTACGCCCTGTGGTGGGGGTTGGCGAACGTGATGGACCAGGGCTGGGCGGCGTTGGTCGTCGCGGCGGTCTGGGCACTGATCGCCGGAGTCCTGGTGGCGGTGGCCCGACGACAGGTCCGTGGCCTACAGACCCTGCCGCAGACGGCGGAGACGATCCGGCGGGTACCGGCTGCGGTCCGGGGCCGGACACAGCAGCGATCGGGGGGAGAACGATGAGTACCGACCCGAGTCAGATCCGGGCGAACATCGAGAGGACCCAGGATGATCTGGGCGGCAACGTGAACGCGCTCGGCGACCGGATGAACCCGCGCGCCGCCGCGCGCCGACAGGCAGGCAAGGTGCGCGGCACCTGGCAGCGGATCAGGGACAACGTCATGGGCAGCGCCTCACACGCCCGGGAGGACATGATGGGCGCCGGATCGCAGGCCAGAGAGGGCGCCCAGCACGCCCGCGAGGGTGTGCGGCACGCCAGCGAAGCCTCCCGGGACCGGATCTCCGCCGCCTCCGCGTCGGCCGGTGACCGGATGCACACGATGGGGCAGCAGGCAAGGCAGCAGACCGAGGGTCATCCGCTGGCCGCCGGTCTGGTCGCGTTCGGGCTCGGTGTGCTCGCCTCGTCGCTGCTGCCGGCGAGCCAGCCGGAACGCCGGATGGCCGGGCAGCTCCGGAACAAGGTCGCCGAGCACTCCGACGAGCTGAAGCAGCAGGCCACCGGGATGGCCCGGCAGACGCAGGAGAATCTCCGCGAGCCGGCCCAACGGGCTGCGGAGTCGGTCAAGTCCAAGGCCAGCCAGCATGCGAGCGGCATGCGTGACCAGGCCCGCTCATCGGCGCAGGACCTCCGTGGCCAGGCCCAGGAAACCGCGAGCGAGGTACGACGCCACTGATCGGACGAGCACGCCTCGACCCAGCCGCAGCTGGAACGTGATGAGTGCCCAGCCGTAGCTGGAACGCGACGAGTCTCCAGCCGCAGCTGGAACGCGACGAGTGCCCGGCCGAACCGGAACGTGACGAGTGCCCGCCACGCTGCTGCCGTGGCGGGCACGCGGCTCTCCGTACCCGGTGCGGGAGGGCCGCCCGGTGACACCCTCCTCGGATAGGCTCCCGACGATTGGTTGTGGCCGACAACGCCGCCGGGGGTGGCGACCGGGAGGCGTCGATGTCCTGGCCGGACGGTGGACCGTGGGTGCTCGCCGCGACCTCGACGAACGCGAACTGGGAGGTGGCGGCCGCCGCCCTCTGCGCCGCCGCCGCCGGACGTACGGCGGTGCTCCGGATCGTCGGGCCCGGACCGGGCCACCGCGGCGGGGACGACGGCTCACCGGTCTCCGCCGACGACACCGACCAGAGTGGACAGGGCGAGGACGCCTCCCCGGGCACGCCGCTGCACGACACCGTCGACACGTACGTCGAGGTGGCGGCCGGTGGGGGCGGCGGGCTGCCGGCCGAGGACGTCGTCGGACTCGTCCAGGCCCTGACCCGGACCCACGGCCTCGTCCTGGTCGGTGGCGGGCACGGTCTCGCCGTACCGCTGGGTCGGGGTGGCTGGACCCTCGCGGACCTCGCCTGGGCGCTGCCGGCCCCGGTGGTGCTGCTGACCGGCTCGGGACCGGACGCGGTCAACCACACCACATTGGCTCTGGAGGTTGTCGCCGGTCGTGGCCTCACCGCCTCGGTCGTCGCGATCGGCCCGGACGACGAACTCGGCGCGCTGCCGGTCACGCTGGCGGGCCGAATTCCGGCGGACGCGGCCGACCGGCCGGCGCGGCTCCGGGCGGAGGCGGCGGGCTGGCTCGATCCGCTGCTGCACGCCACCCGAGGCCGGCCGGCGACCGGAAGCGCCACCGCCACCGTCCCAGCCACCACCGCCGACCCCACCGCCACCGGCCGCACCTCCTCCTCCGGCGATGCGCCGGGGTCAGGGTCGGAGCCGGGGTCGGGGGTGGTGGTCATGGTGGACCGGTCGACCACGAGGTCGACGGTCAGTGGCAAGCGGGTGCTGGTCGTCCTCGTCGGGGTCTTTGTGGTGTCGCTGCTGCTGCTCTGCGGCCTGACCCTGGCTGGCGGCCCGGCGACGGAGATCAGGGAGGTACGGGTCTACTCCAGCCCGGCCCGGGTGGGTACCGGACGCCCGGTACCGAGCGGACATGTCGTACCCCAGCCGACCGGCGTGCTGCGCGCGACCGGCCTGCCGGCGAGGGTCGCCTGCCCGCAGTACGCCGGAAGGGTGGCCGGCACCGAACCCGATTCGGCGACGACCGCCCGGGTCAACGCCGTCTGGAGCCGGATCGAACGCTGGTTGGCGGCGAAGGCACCGCGTACGCACGCCGCGTTGCGGCCGCCGGCATCCCGGGCCCGGATCGCCGCCGCACAGACCCGGATGTCGGTCGCCTTTCCGGCCGACCTGGTCGCGTCGCTGCGTCGGCACGACGGGGCCAGCGCGATCGACGGCTTCGACCTGCCGCCCTTCTACCGGCTGCTGAACCTCGACGAGATGAGGCTCGACTGGGAGACCAGTTGTGAGGTGTTGGCTGCTGACGCGCCCGAGGACGACTGGTGGCACCGCGCCTTCGTGCCGTTCGCGTCGGCCGGCGACGGCGGTTGCCTACTGGTCGACCAGCGGCCCGGCGGACACGGCAGGGTCGGCGAGTTCTATCCGGACGAGGGCACGGGCTTCGACCGCTGGCCGGCGTCGGTCACGGAACTTCTGGAGGACGTGGCGAGGTCGCTGGAGACCGGCGAGCCGTACGCCGGACAGTACCGGCCCACCGTCGATGCCGAACGCCGACTTGACTGGACGATCGAGAAGTCGCGCTGACCGCGCCGGGCGAAGTGGTCGGGTGGCGCCGGCCCGCGCCGGGCCGGCGCTGCCGGGCGGAGCCCCGACGAACGCGTCTCAGCCGCTGGCCGTGGTCATCTCGCAGGGCCGCTTGTTGACGGTGCACGCCGTCGGCGCCGAGTCGAAGAGCGACCCGTCGACCCGGAACCGCACCTGGACCGAGCCGTCCGCCGGAACCCGACGGGTGGTCTGGTCCGGCACGAACGTCCAGGTGTTCCCGTCCCGACTGGTCGTGGCTCCGGAGACCTCGCCGACCGCCTGCGTCGACCGGGGCAGCGTGATCGTCAGGGTCCAACCCGTGACCGGCCCGGGGCCGGGATTGCTGATCGCCACCGAGGCGGTGTAGTTGAGCAGGTTCGCCCCCTCCGAGGCGTACCGGCCGGCGAGGGTGGGCGGGGGTGCCGGCGACCGGGGCACCGGCGGTCGCGGCCGCTCGCGGGGGCCGGTGGACGACTCCGGCGGCGGCAGGGCGAGCGGCGACGACGCGGGTGGGGTCGCGCTGCCGTCGGCGTCGTCCGGCCCGCCTCCGGTGCTCTCCTCGGCGGCGGGGGTGGCCGGCGGCGCCACGCCCAACGGGGCGAGCTGATCCGGTGTCCGCAGCAGCGCGGCGACCAGGAATCCGGTGCCGACGACCGCGACCAGCGCCGCGGCGACGATGACGGTCGCCAGGGCCCGGTCCCCGCGCCGGACCGGCAGCACCCGGGCCACCCGGCGGATCAGACCACGGACCGCCGCCACCCCGGCGAGCAGCAGATCGAGTACGGCGACCGGCAGCGTACGCGCCGGGCGTTGTCGAACCTTGGTCACTTGTAATCCCTTCGCTGCGCCCCGGCGCGGCGTTCCGCCCCCGGAACGGCCGGCACCGGGTTCAGAGCGCCCGCAGCCCGGCGAGCACCGCTTCCAGCAGGTCTTCCGAGGGAGCGTCCAGCACCGCCGGCTCGTGGGTCTCGATCAGTCCCGCGTCCAGCAGGTCGCCGAGCAACACCCGGACAGTACCCACGGGCAGGTCGAGCGCGGCGGCTATCTCGGCCACCGAGAGCGGTCGGCGGCAGGAGACGAGGATCTCGGACTGTTCCGGCGTCAGATCGGACCGTTCCGGTGCCGGCCCACGGGACACGACCAGGGAGATCAGGTCGAACTGTCCACGGATCGGCTGCGTCCTGCCCCGCGTCATCGCGTACGGACGGACCACCGGCCCGGCGTCCTGGTCGTACCAGGCATCGTCGCTGCGACCGCCTCCACCGGTGCGCACCGCGCATCACCCCCCGGTCAGGTCATCGGCCGGCACCGGAAAGGTGGGCAGGTGCGAATCCGCCCGACCTGCGGCCAGTGCCACTTCGTAGGCCATCTCGTCGACGTCGGCGTCCCCCTCGAACCGGACGGCGAGGATCGCGCCGCCCCGGGTCGCGGCGACGAAGAGGAACGCCCGGTGCATCTGCACGATGACCTGACGTACCCCGCCGGGGCCGGAGTGCCGGGCGGCGGCCTGGGAGAGCGCCTGGAGGCCGGCGACCACACTGGAGAGCTGGTCGGCGAGTTCGCGACCGACCCCCCGGGAGACGCCGAGCAACAGCCCGTCGGGGGAGAGTGCCACGGCATGTTCGGCCGCCGAGACCCGGTCCACGAACTCGTCGAGTATCCGGACCAGGTTATCCGTCGTGACCACTGCGTGAGTCACCTGTCGTCCTCTCGCTGCTTTCGGGTTGGTCGTCGATGGGCGTCGGCATGGACACCGGCAGCTCCATCGTCACCGACCAGTCGGTTTCGGCGGGCCGTACCGGCGCGCCGTTCGGGTGCGGATTGGCCGCCCGGGTGGTGGCGGTGGCCGCGTTGCCCTCGTGGGGCCGGCGGACCCGCACCGGAAGGGCCGGAGGCGCGGCGCCCGGACGCGCCGTACCACCCGGTCGGCCCACTGCGTTGTCGGCCGGCCGTCCTGTCGGGGTGCTGCCGCCCGGGGTGCTTCCCGGGCCGGACGCGGGTGCGTCGACCAGCAGGCTATCGGGGACGAGCACGATTGCGGTCGTGCCGCCCCGGGCCCCGGCGGTCATCTCGACCGTTATGCCGTGCCGGCGGGCGAGCCGGCCGACCACGTACAGGCCGACCGAGCCGCCGAGGGGTGCGGTGGTGGGCGTGTCCCGGATCAGCTCGTTGACGGTGTCCAGCTCCGCCGGACCACGGCCCGCGCCGTCGTCATTGACCATGATCACCGCGGCGCCGTTCCGGAATTCGCCGCTGATCCGCACCGTGGTGGTCGACGGCGATCCGGCGAGGGCGGCCTCGATCACCTCGGCGAGCAGGTGGATCAGGTCCGGCAGGGCCCGCCCCGCCACCGAGCCCGACCAGTTCGGGGCCACCAGCACGCGCGGGTAGTCCGACGCCTCCGCCACCGCCCCGCGTACGACGTCGACGAGCGGCACCGGCCGTCGCCAGCGCCGCCCCGGAGTACCGCCGGAGAGGCTGATCATCTGCTCGACGTTGCGCCGCATCTGGGTGGACAGGTGGTCGAGCTGGAACAGTTCGGCCAGCTCGTCGGTGTCGGTCTCCCGACGCTCCATCGCGTCGAGTAGACCGATCTGCCGGTGCAGCAGGCTCTGGTTGTCCCGGGTCAGCCGTACGAAGACCTCCCGGATCCGTTGGTGCGCGGCCAACCGTGCCGCCATCTGGGCGGCCCGCTCCGTCACCCGCTCGGCCTCGGCCTGTCGCCGGCCGGTCTGGGCCACCAACTGCTCCCGCTGCGTCGCCAACCGCTTGCGCTGGGCCGACAGTTGCGCGGCCTGCGCGGTCAGCCGCGCGGTCCGCTCCCGCTGGGCGGCCAGTTCGGCCGTCAACCCGTCCCGGGCCGTGCCGAGCGCGGCATGCTCCGCGCCGAGCTGGTCGAGTCGGCCGACCATCCGTCGGGTGCTCCGGATCGTCAGTACCGCCGCCGCCACCACCGTGACGAGCCCGAGGCCGCCGACCAGGCCGGCCCGGGTGACGACGCCGACCGCGCCCGGTGTGGCCCGGTCGACGCTGTGCCGTACCCCGCTGGCGACGAGGTTGCGCAGCTCGGACAGGGCCGGCTCGGTCGCCGCCTGCCACCGCGCCGGCTGGATCGGGACGCTTCCCGCGCTCCGGTCGGCGGCGAGCAGTTCCGCTTCGACGGCGTACAGCGCCCCGAAGACCGGGCCGGTGATCAGACGGTCGTACTCGGCCCGCTCGGCGGACGGCAGTCCGGCCGCCGCCTCGGCCCGGGCGAACCGCGCCACGGCGACGAGGTCGACCAGTTGCCGGTGTTCCGCCTCGGTCAACCGGGTCGCGGCGAGTGCCCCGGCCATCAGGGCGTCCTCCCGGGCGAGCAGCTCGGTGGCCCGGGCCAGGGCGACGAGGGACCGGGTCTCCTCGATCAGGTCGGTCCGCCGGCTGGCCCACTGTGAGCCGTACACGGCGAAGCCGGCGTCGATGATCTGCCCGTACGACGCGGCGGCGGTGGCCCGGTCGACCGTGCCGCCGTCGACGGTGTCCCGGAGCGGCCCGATCGCGTCGAGCCGGCGGACCAGTTCGGCCGCCCGCTCCCGGACCGTGCCGACGGTGAGCAGCCGGAGGTCGGTCTCGCCGACGAACCGCCGCAGCGCCCCGGTCGCGGCGTCGGTCCGGGCCCGTGCCTGGGTCAGGGCGGCCGGGCGCCGGCCCGGGGCACCCAGCTGCACCATGCTCAGTCGACGTTCCGTCTGGAGGCCGAGGATCAGTGCCTCGGTCGGCCGGCCGAGTTCCGTACCGAGGGTGCGGACGGCGAGCAGGTCCATCGTCTCCCGGGCGGTCAGGAAGGCGGCGTATCCCCAGAGCACGACCAGCACCAGCAGCAGGGCGGCCGCCTTCTGCACCACCCGGGTGGGAGCGGCCTCCGTCGTGGACCGACCCGCCGCCGCACCGTCGCCCGGCCGGTTCGCCGCACCGGGGTCGCCGGAACCGTTCGCCCGGCCGGGCCCGCTGGCCGTACCGGGTCTGCTCGCCGTGCCGGGGCCCTGCGCCGTGCCGGGGCCCTGCGCCGTGCCGGGGCCCTGCGCCGTGCCGGGGCCCTGCGCCGTGCCGGGGCCCTGCGCCGTGCCGGGGCCCTGCGCCGTGCCGGGGCCCCGCGCCGTGCCGGGGCCCCGCGCCGTGCCGGGTCCGCTCGCCCTGGCGGGCCCGTTCGCCGTACCAGCTCCGTTCGTCCTTCCGGAGCTGTTCATCTGACCTGTGCCGGTCGCCGGGTCGGGGCCGGTTGCCCGGACCGGTCCGCCCGCACGGGTCGACCGGCCGTTGCCGGCGCTGCCGAACACCCGTCCCACCCGGGTCATCCGACGCAGCCCGGCCCGCAACGCGGCCGTACGCCGCACCGCCGGACTCACCGCGTCGTCCGTTCCGGCCAGGGAGTTCCGCCCGGCCGGCCGCCGGACCGCTCCTCGACGATGGTCCGCAGCCGGGCCAGCAACTCGCTGCGGTTCGCGCAGTTGAGCCGTTGCCGCATCCGCGCCACGTGGTGCTCGACGGTCTTGGCCGAGATGAACAGTCGATCGCCGATCTGCTTGTAGGTCAGGCCGGAGAGCACCAGTTCGGCGACCTCCCGCTCACGCTCGCTGAGCCGGTCCTCGGCCGGTACGGCGATCGCGTCCGCCACCTGCGCCGCACCGGTACCCGTCGGTCGGGTCGTCCCCTTGACGCCGGCCGGCCGGCCCTGGAGCATCCGCGCACAGTCGAGCAGGGTGGTCATCGCCCGCCGGTCCGAGGTCCGGATCGCGGCCTGGCCGGCGAGTCGGGCACCGTCCCAGCAGAGTCCGATCCCGTGCAGGCCCCGGGCCGCGGCCTCCACCCGGATCGGGTCGACCACGCCACGCAGCACCTCGACCCAGCTCTGCCCGGCGGCGGCCACCACGGAGGCGTACGGGGTGTGGCCGGTGGTCGCGGCGAGCGCGGCGACGTGCTCGTCGGCGACGTTCGGCCGGTCGGCCAGGATCGCCGCGTGCAGGCAGCTCCAGTGCAGTGGAGTCGCCCACAGTGGAGGATCGCCGAGCAGGCCCAGCAGGTTCCGGGCCTCGCCCAGGTACGGCGCCAGCCGGTCCAGCTCGCCGAGCCGGGCGGCGGCGATCGCGAACTCGCCCAGTGGCAGCAGCGTGAACAGGTCCACCGGATGCCGTACCACCGCTTCCCGGGCCCGCTCCCAGCCGCGTTGCAGCGCCGGAAGGTCGCTGTTGCGGCGGGCGACACCCAGCTCCAACGCGGTGGCGAAGAGCAGGTCGCGGGACTCCAACGGCAGTCCGCCGGCGGTCACCGTCGCCAACTGCCGACCGGCCTCGGCGGTCCGGCCCCGCACCATCAGCAGCCAGGTCTGCAACAGCCGGTGCCGGCGCGCCATCAGGGCGGCACCGAGGCCGGCCGAGGCGGCCCGGTCGAGCGCCCGCTCGCCGATGTCCAGCTCGCCGCAGTGCAGCGCGACCAGCGCGGCGAGCACCGCCGGGCTCTCCGGCAGCAGCACCGACCGTCCGGCCGGTTCGAGCAGCGCGGACGCCTGCACCAGGGTGGAGAGGGCGGCGGTCGGTGGGCCGGACAGCGTCTCCCGCAGCCCCCGGGCCATCAACTGCGCGGCACTGGCGAGCAGGGTCGGCGGGCCGTCCGTCGGCGGGTCGGCCAGTACCCGGTCGAGCAACTCCGACCGGCCGGCACCGACCGCGCCGATCGCCGCGAACGCCACCGACGCGGGCGTACCCGACCAGCGGTAGAGCTCGACGGCGCGGTCGGTGTGGCCCCGGTGTACGAGCGCGGTCGCGGCGACCGCCGCCCCCTCCGCCCGGTACGGCGAGTCGGGCGTGGCGATCAGCCGGTCGGCCAGCCGCAACGCGGAGTCCAGGTCGGCGGAGAGCGCGGCGGCCATGGCGCGGCGGGCCGCCGCCGGTCGACCGGCGGCCTCGGCCACGGCGAAGAGCCGGGCCGCGAGCGCCGGCTCGTCGGTCAGCGCCTCGTCCCCGGCAGCCTCGGCGACGGCGGCCGGACAGCTGCCGCCGAATCCGCCGTCGAGCAGCGAACGGACCAGCGGAAGCACCCGGCCGCCGCGCTGGAGCTGGAGTTCGGCGAGGCGCTGCCAGACCGCGGCCCGCTGGCTCGCCGGGCTCAGCGCGACGATGGCGCGCCGGACGATCGGCGCGAGCCGGTCGTCCGGGCCGAGCAGTCCGGCGGCACGGGCTGCGGCCAGCGGTTCGTCCAGCTCGTCCGGGTGCCGGGACAGCAGCGCGCCGAGCAGGTCGGTCGGCAGGGTCACCCCGGCCGACATCGCCAGCAGCAGCCGGCGTACCTCAAGGTCCAGGCTCTCCAACTCGGGCGCGAACTGGAGCAGCACCGACCGGGGAATCTCGAAGGGCGATCCGGCGGGTGCCGGGCCGCCGCTGCCCGGGCGGTCCGCGGCGGCGGGCCGCTCGCTCCGGACCTGCCGGCGGTCGCCCGGGCGCAGCGCCCGGGCCAGCCACTCGACGAACCTGGGTACGCCGGCGGTCTGCTCGTGTACCAGCCGGACGTTGGCCGGCGACACCGTCGTCCCGTACGTCGTGTTCAGGTACGCGGCCGTGCGCTGCTCGGTGAACGGGCCGAGTGGTACCGGCGGTCCGCCCCGGTGCAGCAGCTCCGCCAGGTCCACCAGCTCCACCGGTCGGGGCCAGGGCCGGAACGCGACCACCAGCCGGACCCGGCCGGTCTCGGCCAGCCGGCGCAGTTCGGTCAGCGCGGCGGCGTCGAGCAGGTGCGCGTCGTCGACGAGCAGGACCTGGCCCGGATCGTCGGAGTCTGTCAGGTCCCGCCAGTTGTCGAGTACCGGGACTCCCGCCTGCTGGTATCCGCGTCGCAACCGGGCCAGCAGGGCGGTCTTGCCGTGCCCGCCGCTGGCCTGCACGGCGGTGCTCAGCGGGGCCTGCGGGTCGGCCTCCACCCGGGCCAGGAAGGCCATGGTCTGCTCGTCGAGCACGAGCGGGGTGTCGGTGTCGGTACGCAGCATCAACGGGGACCTCACCGAACCGACCCGATCGGGGCCGCGACGGTCAGTGCGTCGGGGCCGGCGGCGACACTGAGCAGCCCGGCGAGGCCGATCGCCAGGACCGCCAGCGCCACCGTCATGGTGCCGCGCCCGGACGCGAGGCGGGACAGCGCCCGGCTCGGCATCTCCAGCGGGGTGATCCGGATCGGTGGCCGGGGCGGCAGTTGGGTCCGCTCCTCGTCGTACCGGCCTGGTTCCCGGCCGGTTCCGTCCGGCTGCTGACCGGACCGGCCCCGCTGTCGTCGGGCCGGCGGCTCGCCGCGCTGGAATCCCGGTCGGGGCGGTCGCATCACGGGTGGCCGGGGCGGCGGACGGTTGCCCCGTTGGTGGTCCAGGATCTGGCAGCCGGAGAGTGCGGCACCCGAGGCGACGGTGAGCTGCGGATCGGCCTCGACCGCGACCGGCACCGGGAACCGGTCGGCGAGCAGTTCCCGGACCAGTGGGATCCGGGCCGACCCGCCGGCCAGCAGGACGCCGTCGAGCTGGCCCGGGGCCAGGCCGCAGGAGCGCACCGTACGGGCCAGTTCGTCCACGGTCATCGCCACGACGGGCCGGATCAGTTCCTCGAACTCGGAACGGGTCACCGGCACCCGGGTGTCCCGGCGCGGCAACCGGACCAGCACGTCCGTGCTGCCGGCGACGCTCAGCGCCGTCTTGGCCCGCCGGCACTCGCGCCGCAGGTCGACCAGTGCCTGCCGGACCAGTGGGTCGGTCAGGTCGGACAGTTCCTTGCTGAGGCCGGTGCGGACGTGCTCGACCAGTACCTCGTCGAAGTCGGCTCCGCCGAGCGGCTCGGTGTCGGAACGGCCGGCCCGCAGTTCGAAGCCGAGTGGCTGGGCCCGGTCGACCACCGCGGCTTCGAAGCCGTGGCCGCCGAGGACGTAGACCGCGAGGGTCCGGCCGGTGAAGCCGTGCGCGGCGTGGCTGGCGGCCGCGACCACCGGCGTGGGCAGCAGCGTGACGTCGGTCAGGCCGGCGTCCCAGAGCGCCTCGGCGAGCAGGTGCCGGCGGTGGCCGCCCCAGCCCGCCGGGTGGCGCAGGACGATCCACTCAGGACGTTCGCCCTCCTGGTCCACCACCCGCTCGACCACCCACATCGCCAGCATCGCGGTGAGGGCCTGCGCCGAGCACGCCTCGCCGCCCACCAGCAGGGGTACGTCGTCGCCGATCCGGCGGGTGAACCCGCGCGCGATCCAGCCGCTGTCGACCTGCCCGTGGTACTCGTCGGGGTCGTCGACCGTGATCGACCGGTTGCTGGACATCAGCAGTACGGACGGCGCGGTGTGCTCGACCGCGCCCAGTCGGACGGGTTCGGGCGGATCCCAGGCGTTGCCCCGGAGTCGGACGACAGCGGCAGCCGTGGTGGTGCTACCGATGTCGATTCCGAGGACGTAGGGCATCCGACCATTCCTCCACCGCGAGTCATTGTCCCGGTACGGCGAGTGGGGTGATGTCGCCCCACCGGGGCCCGGCCCGGGCACTTGGCATCGCCCGGTGGGCCGTTAGGGAGTCATCTTTTCGTACCAGAGATCTATCCGCCATCAGGACCCTAACTCTGACGGAACGCATCCCCTATTCCCCTAACGCAGATCTAAGGTCCGGCCCTAGCGTGAACGGTCTGAAACCCGGCCTCGTCCCCGATGTCCGGTGCGGCGTTCCCCGCCTACCGTCGGCTACGACATTCGAACCGCGACGCGCCGGTTCACTGCACCCAGTCCACGGACCGGGCGAGGATCGCAACGAGGAGACCGGCACATGGGCTCGCCCCAGACCTTGCACGATTTCGTGCTCAACCTGCTGACCAACCCGGATGCCCGGTCGGCGTTCGAGATCGATCCGGAGGGGACCCTGCGGGAGGCGGGCCTGTCCGACATCAGCGTCGCGGACGTGCAGGACGTGGTGCCGCTGGTGGTGGACTACGCGCCGGTCCAGGGCCTCACCTCGCTGGTTCCGGTCGGTGACGATTTCGGACTGGGGCAGTTCCAGCTCGACCCGAGTGGCGTGATCGGCCAGTTGCAGAGCGTCGCGCAACACATCCCGGTGGGTACGCACACCACGGGTTCCGACATCAACGCGGCGACGCTCGGTGCGATCAGCGTCGCGCCGAGCAGCCTCGGCATGGTTGGTTCGGTCCTGCCGGGTCTCGGGATCGAGAACGACCCCCTCGCGGATCCGCTGGGCCCGACCGGGGTGGACGTCGCCGAGACTCTCGACGCGGACGTCGCGGACCCGGTGCTCACCGTCCCGACCGATGCGGTCGGCACCACCGACGGTCTGGTCGGCGACACTGTGGACGGCAGCGGACTGGGCGTGGTCGACTTCGCCGGTGACACGGTGCGGGGCACCCTGGACGGGGTCACCGGGCTGGTCGACTCGCTGGGCGTGAGCGGCACCGTCGGTGGCGTCGGCGATGCCCTGGACCTCGACCAGCTCGGTTCCGCCGACGCGCCCATACTCGGCGAACTCGACGCCACCTCGCCGGTGACCGGCCTCACCGACCAGGTCGGCGACACCCTGCACGGGACCACCTCGGGTGTCCTCGGTGACAGCGGCCTGACCGGAGACGAAGACGCCTCCACCTCCGGCGGCCTTCTGGGAATCACGGACGGCCTTCTCTGAGCGCGGGAAGTCCGTGAGGCCCACCGAAGGCCGGACCGTGGTCCCACGGTCCGGCCTTCGGTCCTCTTGATAATTCCGGCGCAACCGGCACACTTGGTGCGGTGACGGCGCCCCTCTGGCTTGATGTCCTCGACGAGATCGTTCGGGTCTCCGGTGCGCACGGTCGTGGCGACCTCATCCAGCGGCTCCGGCGCAGGCGGGCCCAACTGCTGGATCCGAGGTTGCGGGTGCTGGTGCTCGGCGAGCCCAAACAGGGCAAGAGTCAACTCGTCAACGCGTTGCTCAACGCCTCGGTCTGCCCGGTGGGCGAGGGCGTCAGCACCACCATCCCGACCGTCGTGGCGCACGCCGCGGCGCCGACCGCCGCCCTGGTCTGGAGCCCGCTGCCCAGCCATCCGGAACCGACCCAGCGGCGGTCAGCGGACGAGCGGCGATCACCGGACGGCCGGTCGGCGCAGCGGCGCGGTCCCGACGGCCGGTCGGCGCAGCGGCGTACTCCGGAGGATCGGCTCGGGACGTCCCGCGCCGCCGCCCCGGTCGCCGCGCAGGCGGCCGGCCCGGCCCGGCGGGTCACCGTACCGATCGAGCAGGTCACCGCCCGGATCAGTGGTCGTGGCGCCGGGATCGCCGACGTCGTCGCCGCAGCGGAGGCCACCGGTACGACAACGGGTGCCGGCCGTACGACCGGGATCGGGGACACCTCCGGGCGGCGTCCCGGCGGTGCCGAACACGCGGAGATCGGCATCCCCCGGGAACTGCTCGCCTCCGGGGTGGTGCTGATCGACACCCCGGGTGCGGGCGGCACCGACCCGGGCCGGGAGATCAGTCCGGCCGCCATTCCGGGCCACGCCGATCTGGTGCTGCTGGTCTCCGACGTGACCCGGGAACTCTCGGTCACCGAGTTGAACCTGCTGCTGCACATCGCCGGGTCGCAGGCCAACCTGGTCATCGTGCAGAGCAAGATCGACATGGTGCCGCACTGGCGTACGGTGGTCGAGCGCAACCGGCAGCACCTGGCCGACGCGGGTGTGCCGGCGACGCTGATCCCGGTCTCCGCGACGCTGCGGTTGCAGGCGGCCCGGAGCAACGACAAGGAGCTCAACGCCGAGTCGCACTTCCCCGAGCTGATCAACCGGCTGAAGCGGGACCAGGCCGGCAAGTCCGAGAACCTGGCCCGCGCCGCGGTGGCGCTGAGCGCCCGGACCGTCATCGAGCAGCTCGCCGCGCCGCTGCGGGCCGAACTCGCCGTCTCGACCGCCGTGGAGTCCTCCGGCCCGATCTCCAAACTGCACGCGGCGCAACGGGAGGTGGACGAGCTACGCCGGTGCTCCGTGCGCTGGCAGAACACCCTCAACGACGAGATGGCGGACCTGATGTCCGACGTCGAGTACGACCTGCGCGACCGTACCCGGCAGATCCTGCGCAAGGTGGACGAGGCGTTCGACAAGGCCGACCCGCTGACCGGCTGGGACACCTTCCAGGACTGGCTGACGGAGAACCTGACCGACGCGGCGGAGGCGAACTACGCCTGGCTGGCCGAGCGCTGCGGCTGGATCACCCAGCGGGTCGCGAGCCGGTTCGACCGGTACGACTTCGACGCGCTGCCGAGCTGGTCCGTACGGGTGCCGGAGAACCTGGCCGACCGGATCCAGGTGATGGACCAGCCGTCGGTCGAGCGGTTCACCCGGACCCAGAAGCTGGTCACCGGACTCCGCGGTTCGTACGGCGGGGTGCTGATGTTCGGCCTGGCCACCACGTTGGCCGGAATGCCGCTGATCAACCCGATCTCGCTGGGTGCCGGTGCGCTGTTCGGCGGCAAGAGCGTGCGCGACGAGGGCAAGTCGCTACTGAAGCGGCGCCAGGCGGCGGTCAAGACGGCGACCCAGCGGCACGTCGACGACTTCTTCCTCCGGCTGAGCAAGGACTGCAAGGACACCGCCCGGCAGGTGCAGCGGATGCTCCGGGACCACTTCACCGGGCTGACCGAGGAGTTGCAGGAGGGGATCGTGCGGTCGTTCCGCAGCGCCAAGCAGGCGGCGGAGGCCGACGCGGCAGAGCGTGACCAGCGGCACCGGCGGATCGCGCTGGAGATGAAGCGCCTCGCGGACCTCTACGAGCAGTCCCAGGCGCTGGTCGGCGCCCAGAGCGTCGCCGCCGGGCCGACCGGCCTGGAGCCGGGGCCGTGAGCCGGGCGAACGGGCTGGACGAGTCGACCTGGGATCTCCTGCACGAGGCGCTGGAGCTGTATCGGGACCATCCTCGGGCCGTCGACCAGTTGAACCGTCAGCTCGGCCGGTTCTCCGAGCCGCTGCGGATCGCCGTCGCCGGCCCGTGGCGGTCGGGCAAGTCCACCCTGCTCAACGCGATCATGGGCGAGGAGGTCGCCCCGGTCGAGGTGGCGGACGGCCGCCAGGTCTTCACCTGGTACGAGGACGGGCCGGCACCCCGGGTCACCGCGTACCCGGCCACCGGCTCGCCCCGGGACCTCGCGGTGAGCCGGAGCGGCGGCGGCATCCGGGTCGACCTGGGTGGTGGCCGGTGGGACCAGGTCGACGACATCGTGGTGCAGTGGCCGGCCCGGGCCCTGCGGCACGCCATCCTGATCGATACCCCGGCGGTGACTCCCGGGATCGACGACGTCCTGGCTGGCGGCGACGACGAGCACTCAGGTGACGGCCGCTCCGGCGAGCGGCGGCTGGCGCTCGGTGCCGGGCCGGCCGCCAACGCGATCGCGGGGCTGCCCGGTGGCGGTGGTGCCGGGCTGTCCGACGGCGGCTCGGCGACGATAGACCGGATCGTCCGCGAGGCCGACGCGGTGCTCTACCTGAGCCGGGACGGCCGGGGCGACGACCTGCGGCTGCTCCAGACCGCGCTGCCGGGCACGGTCGCCCGGGCGGCGCCGGTCAACGTACTCCTGGTGCTGTCCCGGGTCGACGAACTCGCCGGTGGTCGGGTGGACGCGCTGCTGACCGCCCGGCAGCTCGCCCGGCGGCACCGGCGCGATCCGAGGATCAACTCGCAGTGCCTGAGTGTGGTCGCGCTCGGTGGTCTCGTCGCGCTGGCGGGGCGGATGCTGAGCGAGCCGGAGTTCGCCGCGCTGGCCGTACTGGCCGGGCTCGAACGGGCGGAGACGGACCGGGTTCTGCTCTCCACCGACCGGTTCACCGCCGCCGACTTCCCGGTCCCGCTCGACGTCGAGACCCGGCGTGGGCTGCTGGACCGGCTGGGCATCTTCGGGGTACGCCTCTCCACCACCCTGATCCGGACCGGTTGCGACAGCCGGGGCAAGCTCGCCGCCGAACTGGTCCGGCGGAGCGGGCTGACCGAGCTGCGGGAGTCGATCACCCGGTACTTCGTGGACCGGGCGCCGGTGCTCAAGTCCCGGGCTGCGTTGCTGGCGCTGGAGTCGCTGCTGCTGTCCGAACCTCGGCCGGGCGCGAAGGAGTTGCTGGCCCGACTGGAGCAGGTGCTGACCGGCGCGCACGAGTTTCGGGAGTTGCGACTGTCGGCCGCGCTGCTCGGCGGCCAGGTCCGGTTCGATCCGGAGCTGACCGCCGAGGCGAATCGGCTGATCGGGGCGGACGGCACCAGCGTGGCGGCCCGGCTGGGTGTCGAGCACGACGCCGGGGTGGACGAGTTGTGGGCCCGTGGTTCGGCGGCGGTACGCGACTGGCAGGAACTGGCCGAGGATCCGGTACGCGGTCTCGACCAGCGCCGGGCGGCCCGGGTCGTGGTCCGCAGCTGCGAGGGCATGCTCGCCGACCTCTCCTGATCCGGGCGTACGGACTCAGTCGTGCGGGTGGCCCGCCCCGCCGCAGGGAAGAGCGGCGGGACAGGCCACCCGCCGATCAGGTTTCGTCGGTCGCGTCGTACTCGGCGGGAACCTTGTACGCACCGGCCCGGCGGGCGCCGGCGGTGACCGTCGGGTCCGGCGGGCGCCGGAGGTGGTGCTCGGTGACGGCCTGGTACGCGGCGACGACCGCGAGCAGCCGCTCCTCGCCGAACGGCGGCGCGCCGAGGGTCGTGCCCCGGGGTACGGTCAGCCCGGTCGTGCCGTCCACCCCGGTCCCGTACGGGAAGGCGATCAGCGGCAGGCCGATCCCATCGAAGACGGTGCCGGTGAGGAACACGTCGCACCTGTCGAAGATGCCGGTGAGCACCAGGTGCAGGAACTGGTAGCGGGCCTGGAGCATCTTCATGTAGTTGTCGGAGCTGCGGAACATCCCGTTGAGGAAGCCCGGCAGCCGGTCGGCGAAGAGGCTGACGTCCCGGCGTAGCTGTGGCAGGAACATGTTGGTGGCCTCGCCAGCGGTGCTGGAGAGCCCGGAAAGCAGGTCCCAGTCGGCCGGGTAGGGCAGCTCGCTGACCCGACAGCCGACCGAGGTGAGGGTCTGCAACAGTTGCTGCCGCAGCGCCAGGGTCTCCGGGTTCGACCCGTCGAGGAAGTCCGGCGGGTAGCCGACGGTGGTCGCCCAGCGCACCTTCGGCCGCCCCCTGTACCGGTGGACGGTGGCCGCCTTGACCAGGTTCGGCACCGGCGGCATCCCGAGGGTACGCGGATCGTTACGGTCCGGTCCGGCGAATGACTGCAACATGATGGCGGCATCCATCGCGTCCCGGGCCAGCGGGCCGGGATGATCCCGGGTGAAGGTCAGCGGGATGATGCCGTACAGCGAGGCCCGACCGAAGGTCGGCTTCAGTCCGGTGAGGTTCTGCGCGGTCGACGGGCTGGTGATCGAGCCACCGGTCTGGGTGCCGGTGCCGGAGGTGGCGAGCCGACCGGCGACGGCGGTGGCGGTGCCGCCGCTGGACCCGCTCGGGCTGTACCGGATGTCGTCGGGGGTCCAGGCGTTCACCGTGGTCGCCGTGCCGTCGGGGAGCCGGGCCCGGCCGGAGGCGAGTGGGCCCATCGCCGCCTTGCCCATCATGATCGTGCCGGCGGCCCGAAGTCGGGCGTGCACGGTCGAGTCGTACTCGGGGACGAAGCCGGCATAGACCGGGGACATTCCGGTGGTCGGAATGTCCTTGGTGTAGAAGTTGTCCTTCTCCGCCGTGACGATGCCGGCCAGCGGCGTCGACCTCGACGTGATCTTCACCCGGCGGGCCGAGGCGAGCAGTTCCGCGTTGCCGGGGCGCCACAGGTATGCCTGGTAGACGCTGTCGTACCGGTCCAGCCGGTCCAGATAGGACTCCATCAGCTCGACCGGGTCGAGCAGCCGGCGCCGGAACGCCGCAGCGGCCTCGCTGATGGTCAGCTCGGTCGGGTCGAGCAGCGCGGCCCGACGGATCGTCGGCGCGTACGCCGTCTCCCAGACACTGCCGGCGGACCCGCCGCCGCCGTGCGCGAGCACGGGCGCGGCGAGGGCCCCGGCGCCGAGGGCGCCGCCGGCTCCGGCCGCGGCCCACACCCCGGCCATCCGGGACAGGAACCAGCGCCGGTCGACGGTCAGATCCTGGGGTACGGCCTCGGCGTCGTCGCCAGCCGTGCTGGACGTGACCGGAGTGGTGGGTGTGATCGGAGTCGTCGTCACGGCTGGTACGCCCCCGTCCAGATCGACATCGGAGCGGGGTAGAGGACTGCGGCATGCGCCTGCTGGTCGGGGACGTAGTCGGCGTAGCTGACTTCCTGCCGGATGGTGCTCCGGGCGTTGGTCATCACCCGCGCCTGGTCCATCGGTGCGCTCGGATCGTTCTCGGGCAGGGTGGACAGGTCGATGCCGATGAGGGCGAACCGGGTCCTGATGTAGACGTCCAGTTCCGCGTCGGTGGGGGGCGGTGGAATCGCCATGCCATTCCTTCCTCGCTCAGGAACAGTGCGAGGAGTCAAGGCGCCGATTGTTTCGGCGCCACGCGTCACCGGTTGCGGCATGGTCAACAACTGTTTCCGGCCGAGGACGCGGGTGAGACGCGGGCAGTCAGGGATCCGGCGGTATCCAATCGAGAAACCGCACTGCCAGGTCAGCCGGGTCGATCCGTGGCTGGTCCGCCACGGCGACCGCGAGCCGGCTGGACAGGAAGTCTCGCAGCCCTCGTGGATCGCCCCGGTAGCAGACCAGCAACGCCAGCCGCGCGGGTTGGCATGGCCACGCCGCGCCGCATTCGCGGCACAGGAACAGCGGCCTGGTGTGGGTGTGCGCCCGGAACCTCTCGAATGGCCGGCGCATCACGAGCCGGCCGGTCTGGATTGGTCGGGCACGATGTGGCTCAGCCCTGGACGCGCTTGACATGCCGTGCCCGGTCACCCTGCGCGGGCGTCGATCGCCCCGGCCGCTCCGCGAGATGCCCTGTGGTGCACTGGTTCGTCGCCCGCCTGCGGGCTGGCGGGGGTAGGGCGTCCGGGCCCACGATCGAGGGTGCCGACGTACGGACGACCGCCCGGTAGGTCGCGCGGTCGAGCGGGGGCACAACGGGCTCGTACGGCCTCGGAACCAGCTCCACCGAGTCGGGGCAGCGCCAGCGGTACCCACAGCGGCAGCGCAGCCACAGGCGGCGCCAGTCCCGGCGGTGATGTGGGCGGATGCGTCGTCGCGGTCTCATGTTTCCTCCCGTCGCCGGAATGGGGCGGGGGCGGGGCCCAGATCTGACCAAGGACCCGGCACCACCCCCGCCGCAACACCCGTCCGTCCTTCAGATGCCTTGCCGTGGCGGGATCCGAGCGGGTGTGCTGAAGCGATCCTGCATTCCGTGATGGAACAATCACACCGCGCTCCGCTATGGTTTGGCTACGTTCAGTACGTTCCGGTGGGGAGGCGGAATGAACCACGCCCTGCAAGTCGCCATGGTCGAGGCGGGCGAGACGGCCGAATCACTCGCGGGCCAGATAGGCGTAGACCCGAAGACGGCGGCCCGCTGGGTAACCCCCGGACGGATTCCGCAGACGCGGCATCGTGCCCAGGTCGCGGCGGCCGTCGGACGGGACGTAGGGGACCTTTGGCCGGACGTTCTGCGACGTCGCGAACCGATCTGGCTGCGCGAGTGGATCGAATTCGAGCGCGAGGCGCGGTTGCTCCGGTGGTTCGAGCCGGCGTTGGTGCCGGGACTGCTCCAGACCGAGGCGTACGCGCGGGCTGTCCTCGGTTGGGGCGGGCTGTTCAACGCCGACGAGGTGGAGCAGCGTACGCGGTCGCGGATGGAGCGGCAGGCGATCCTGTCCGGGGCGAAGCCGCCACAGTTCTTCGCCATGGTTGACGAGGCCGTTCTCCGTCGCTGTGTCGGCGGGCCGGCGGTCATGGTCGAGCAGTGCGCGCATCTCGTCCGGCTCGCCGAACGGCCGCACGTGAACATCCAGTCGGTGCCGGCCAGCGCCGGGGGACATGTTGGTCTCGCCGGGGGATTCATCCTGGCGAAGGGGCCGAACGGCGAGGCCGCGCACCTTGACGATCGGCTCCGCGCGCACGTCGTCAGCCAGCAGGAAGACATTGATAACCTGGGTGAGGCGTGGGAAGCCATCCGGGCCGTAGCCCTGCCCACGGAACAGACCCTCAGCCTGATCAAGGAAGTGGCAGCGACATGGCAGACCTGACCGGCGCGATCTGGCGGAAGTCGACCCGCAGCAGTAACGGCGGGTCGACCTGCGTGGAAGTGGCGAAGAACCTTCCTGGCGTCGTGGGCGTACGGGACAGCAAGGATCGGCAGGGGCCGGCGTTGACGTTCGGTCCGTCTGCCTGGCGCACCTTCGTCGCCGAGGTTGCCCGGCGCCCCTAGCGGGCGGGCTCTGTCACGGACGGCGGAGACGCGTGGTGTGATGGCGCGGTGAGCAGCGCCGCCGAGGAGACCAACCGCCGGATGCTCCGGGCCCGGGACGCGATGGACCGGGCCTACGCGCAGCCGCTGGACGTTCCGACCCTGGCCCGGATCGCCCACGTGTCGGAGGCGCACTTCACCCGTACCTTCCGGGCCACGTTCGGCGAGACGCCGCACCGCTACCTCCAGCGCCGCCGGGTCGAGCGGGCGATGTTCCTGCTGCGGGAGACGGACCGGAGTGTGACCGACATCTGCTTCCAGGTCGGCTTCGGCAGCCTGGGCACCTTCAGTCGTACGTTCCGCGGCATCATCGGCCGGTCCCCGAGGACGTACCGGAAGGAAGCGGTGGCTGCGGACGTACCGACGTGCTTCACGATGGCCTGGCTGCGGCCGAGCGCCTGACCTGCCGGTACCGTCCGACGGCTGAGCGGTTTTGGATAAGTTTCCGGCCGGCTCGCCCCGTAGCGTCATGGACATGCTCAACGCCATCACGCACTCGCAGATATACGTCCTCGACCAGGACGAGGCCCTCGACTTCTACGTCGGCAAGCTTGGTCTGGAAGTCAACGCCGACGTCGATATGGGCTTTATGCGCTGGCTGACCGTCAACGTCCCCGGTCACCCGGAGCGTCAGATCCTGCTGGAGAAGCCGGGCGGTCCGGCGATGTCCGAGGAGACGGCGCGGCAGGTCCGGGAGCTGGTGACCAAGGGCGCGATGGGCGGCCACCTCATCTTCAGCACCGACGACTGCCGCAAGACGTACGAGACGCTCTTGGCCTTGGGCGTCGAGTTCACCGAGGAGCCCACCGAGCGCCCGTACGGGATCGACTGCGGCCTTCGTGACCCCTTCGGCAACAGCATCCGCTTCACCCAGCCGAAGGCGCAGTAGTCCGGATCTCGCACTCGGTCCGGGCCTTCGTCAGTCGGTAGGTGCGCAACGCGCTGGCCCGGGCCGGAGTCGACCCGGGCCAGCGCGGCAGATACGACCGCGACGCTGGTTACATCCGGTTCGGGGCGGCGATACCGAGCAGGTACAGGCCCTGCCGGAGGACCCGGGCGGTGAGGTCGCAGAGCGCGAGCCGGCTGTCCCGTACCTCGGCCTCGGCGCGCAGCACCGGACAGTGCTCGAAGAAGCCGTTGAAGGCGACCGCGACCGCGTGCAGGTGCCCGGCCAGCCGGTGGAACTCCAGGGTCTGCTCCACGGTACCGATGACCGCGCCGAAGTCGAGCAGTTCGATGGCGAGGGCCCGTTCGGCCGGCTCGGTGACCGAGATCGGGCCGCCGCTGGTTGGTGCACCGCTGGTCGTACCGCTGCCGCCGAGCTGCGTACTGCCCGCGCGCCGGAAGATGGACTGGATCCGGGCGTGCGCGTACTGGAGGTACGGGGCGGTGTTGCCGTTGAGCGCGAGCATCCGGTCCCAGTCGAAGACGTAGTCCCTGGTCCGGTCGTTGGAGAGGTCGGCGTACTTGACCGCACCGATCCCGACGGCCCGAGCGACCTCGGCGACCGTTGCCGGGTCCAGGTCGGGATTCTTCTGTCGGGCGAGGTCGCCGGCCCGGGTCACCGCCTCGTCGAGCAGGTTGACGAGTTTGACGGAGTCACCGGCCCGGCTGGCCAGCATCTTGCCGTTCGCGCCGAGCACCGAGCCGAAGCCGACGAACTCGGCCCGAGCCGGTGGCCGCAACCAGCCGGCCTGCCGGGCAACCGCGTACACCATCTCGAAGTGCTGCCGCTGGGGCAGGCCGACGACGTAGAGCAGCCGGGTGGCGCCGAGGTCCCGGAGCCGGTACCGGATCGCGGCGAGGTCGGTGGCGGGATAGCCGTACCCGCCGTCGCGCTTGCGGACGATGAGCGGCAGCGGCTCGCCGTCCCTGCCGACGAATCCGGTCGGGAAGACGCAGGCGGCGTCGCCGCTGTCGGTGAGCAGGCCGAGCCGGTCGAGTTCGTCGGTGACCGGGCCCAGCCGTTCGTTGTAGTAGCTCTCGCCGACGAAGTCCCGTTGGCTCAGCAGGACGCCGAGCCGGTCGTAGACGGCCAGGAAGTACGCCTCCGACTCGGCCACGAGCAGCCGCCACAACCGCAGCGTCTCCTCGTCACCGCCCTGTAGCGCGACCACCCGGTGCCGGGACCGCTGCCGGAACGCCTCGTCGGCGGTGAACTTGACCCGGGCGGCCTTGTAGAACGAGTCGAGATCGCCGATCGACAGTTCGTGAGCCGCTGAGGACTCGCCCAGGTCGAGCAGGTGCTCGATCAGCAGCCCGAACGGCGTACCCCAGTCGCCCAGGTGGTTGGCCTTGATCACCCGGTGCCCGAGCCAGTCCAGCAGCCGTACGGTCGCGTCGCCGATGATGCTCGACCGTAGATGCCCGACGTGCATCTCCTTGGCGACGTTCGGCCCGGAGTAGTCCACCAGCACCGTTTCCGGGGCGCCGGCCGGGGCGGCGCCGAGCCGGGAGTCGCCGGCCATCCCGGAGAGCAGCGAGCCGAGCAGTTCGTCGGCCACCGTCAGGTTGACGAACCCGGGGCCGGAGACCCGCGCCGCCGAACAGAGGTCGGTCAGCTCGGCCCGGTCGAGGACCTCGGCGGCGATCTCCCGGGGTGCCCGGTCGAGCCGGCGGGCCAGGGCCAGTGCCCCCTCGGCCTGGAAGTCGGCGTGCCGCGACCGCCGGACCACCGGGTCCACCGGCTCGTCGGCCACGGCCGCGAACGCCTGTGTCAACCGCTCGGTCAGCAGGTCCTTCAGATTCATGACGGTACGCCGATCTCGCTCCGGCCCCGGGCGGGAGCCGGGGCACGTTCTCAAAGGGGGAGCGGATCGATCGGCAGACGGTCGCGGCGGCGGATCGGTCCGCCGGTCGCAACGGGATGGTCAGCGCAGGCGGTCGCGGAGGGCTCGGCGAGGAGCCACGGATCGCCGTCGGGGACTGGCCATGGAGCGCAGGCTACCGGCCCGGTGCCGCCAACGCCCGCGATTTACCTCTCGCGCCGGTGCGACGCCGGGCAACGTCATGATTCTTGGCGAACTGGGGTCGGCAGCCAACCGCAGTTCGCCAAGAATCATGACAGCGTCGTTGACGCGGACGACTCCTCGCGGCCGGGGCCGGCTGCGATCAGGAGACCTTGTTCGGCAGCGGTACGTCGCGGACGACCGTCCAGGTCAGCGCGAGGCCGATCAGGAAGGCCAGCAGGCCGGCGCCGATCACCAGTCCGAGCGGCTGTGGCGCGTCCGGGGACACCACCCGGTCGACGATCGGCAGATCCAGTTCGGTGCCGAGAACGCCCTGGGTGAGTACGACCAGGGCGACGCCCACCGGAATCGTGAGCAGCCCACCGGCCCGCCATCGGTAGAAGCCGGCGCTGATGAATGTGCCCGCGGCCATCCAGGTCAGCAGTTCGAGCAGGTGTTCCAGGAAGACGAGGTGCAGTTGGGTGGGCTCGCTGAACAGGTGAGAGCGGTCCAGCACCTGTTCCCAGCCGACCAGGTGGTAGATCCCCCGCTCGGCCAGGTAGCCGAGTGTGATCATGGCGGCCACCGCCGGCGCCATCAGACTGACGGTGATGCCGGCATGTACGGCGAACCGGCGGCGGGTCTGCCCGTGCGCGACGTACATCGGCAGGAACGTGGTGATCAGTCCCACCCCGACGAACAGCGCGTACCAGCGGGGCGCCAGGCTGCCCTTCTCCCAGGCGCTCGAGGTGACCTCGCCGAAGATCGCGACACCCACCACGATCAGCGCGACGATCGTGACGAGGGCGCCCCAGAGCCACAGCGCGACGTACAGGTTGGCGGCCAGGAGGCGGCTCGGGAATCTCATCGGGGCCCTCCGGTGAGGTGGACGAACAGGTCCTGCATCGCGATCGGCTCCAGTTCCAGCCCGGCCTCGACGGCCTGGCGCCGCTGATCCTCGTCGAGGTCGCCGTAGACCATCGTCGACCTGGTCGGGCCGAGTTGGCGGGAGCCCAGCACGGTCAGTCCGCTGGTGAAGGCGTCGACCTGCTCGGCGGGCCCGGTCACGGCACGACCCCGGGACAGCAGCGTCTCGGTCTCCTCGTGCACCAACAGCTTGCCGCGATCGATGATCAGGACCTCCTCGAACAGCGAACTGATCTCCTCGATCAGGTGTGCCGAGAGGATGATCGTGCGGGGGTGCAGCATGTAGTCGGCGAGCATCGCCTCGTAGAACGCGTACCGGGACGGCACGTCCATGCCCAGGTACGACTCGTCGAAGATCGTCAGCGGCGCCCGGCTGGCCAGCCCGATCACCACCCCCATCGCCGACTGCTGGCCCTTGGACATCTCGCTGACCTTCGACTTCGGCTTCAGCTCGAATCTGTCCATCAGGGATCGGGCGTAGTCGCCGTCCCAGTTCGGGCGCAGCCATTCGGCGAAGTAGACGGCGTCCTCGGCCGTGCCGATCTTCACCGTCTCACCGCCGTCCCGGATCATGATGATGTCCCGGGTGACCTCGCCGTTCTCGAAGACCGGTCGGCCGTCGACCCGTACGCTGCCGGCGGACTCCCGCCGGAAGGCGGCCAGTACGGAGAGCAGGCTCGTCTTGCCCGAACCGCTGCGACCGAGCAGCCCGTAGATCTTGCCGCCCGCCAGGTTGAAGGTCAGTCCGTCCAACGCGGTGGTGTCGCCGTAGCGCAGCACCAGACCCTCGACATCGATTCTCATCGCTGCTCGTGCTCCTCGATCCGACGCACCACGTCCTGGAGCGGAATGCCGATGGCCCTGGCCTCGGTGATCATCGGCTCGACCACCTTGGCGAAGAAGCTCTCCCGGCGTTCGGCCCGGAGCGTGTCCCGGGCGTCCGGGCTGACGAACATGCCGATACCTCGTTTCTTGTAGAGGACGCCCTCGTCGACCAGCTGCTGGAACGCCTTGGCCGCGGTCGCCGGGTTGATCCGGTAGAAGGTGGCGTACTGGGTGGTGGACATGACCTGGTCGTCGCCCTTCAGTGCCCCGCTCAGCACGTCAGCCTTGATCCGGCTGGCGATCTGTCGATAGATCGGACTCCGGTCGTCGAACATGTCAACCCGCTTCTCTGGTTCTTTACTCTACCGAAGAACCATAGAAGCAGACCGCGCCGGACGTCAATCCCCGTCCCGGCGCCGGGTTGATGTCGGTGGTCGCGATGGCGGCGCCATCGAGATGCCGGTGGGCGGTGTCGCCCGAGCGGGGTTTACACATGTAGATCATCGTCATATGGTTATGGCGTGAGCATGCGAATGCGGGAACCGACGTACTTCATCCTGGCCGCGCTACAGGACGAGCCGTTGCACGGCTACGCGATCATGAGTCGGGTTCAGGAGGTGTCCCAAGGTCGGATCAGGCTGGCCACCGGGACGCTCTACGCCGCGCTCGACCGACTCTCCGGCGAGCAGCTCGTCCGAGTCGTCGACGAGCAGGTGGTCAACGGCCGGGCCCGGCGCTACTACGAGCTGACCGACGAGGGTCGGGTGGCACTGCGCGCCGAGGCGGACCGGATGGTCGAGGCGGCCCGGATCGTCACCGAACACCGCGGCCGTCCGTCACTGGTACGCCCGACGGTGGCACCGGCATGACCGGCCGGGACGACGAGCGATTCGCGTCGGGCCACGAACCCGGCGGGCGCGCCGGCCAACGACGGGAGAGGCGTTATCAGCGACTCCTGTTGCTGTACCCGAGGTGGTACCGCGAGGAGCGGGGCGCGGAGATGCTCGCGACACTGACGCAGGCCGCCGAGTCGGGGTCGGCGCCTCCGGCCCGGCGGGAGATCGGGGCGCTGGTACTGGGTGCGCTGCGTACCCGGGTCGGAGCGAACATGACCGGATCCCCGGGGCAGCTCTGGCTCTCGGCGTTGCGGGTGGCGGTCCTGCTGCTGGTGGCGTACGCGACGGCCTCCTCGGTGCCTCCTGCCGGCGGCGGTCTCGCCGGTCTGCTGGCGAACTGGGACCTGTTCGAGCTCGGCGCCGTGACAGTTGGGGCGTTCGCCGTCGCCGCATTGGCCCAGGGCCGTTACCGACTCGGGCTCGTCCTCGCCGTGGCGATGGTCGTCCTCGAGCGGTGGCAGGGCCTCTGGATCGGGTTCGGCTTCCTGCTGCGGAGTGACGGGGTCTGGCTTGTCCTGGTGGCGACGCTGCTGACGCTGCCGCTGCTCCGGCGTCCTCCCGCCGTGGGCCGACAGCCGCTGGCCTGGCTGCTCGCCATCCCGCTCACGCTGGTCTTCCTACCGACGGCGTTCTCCGCGTCGACCTACCTGCACCCGATCTACCTGGTGGCCGTCGGGGTCGGCCTGCTGCTCTGGTCGGTGGTCGACGTGCGGGCCCTGATCGGCTCGGCCGCGATCCTGCTCGCCACCGCCCTGTCGCTGGTCAGCCACAGCCTCTCGCAAGAGCCGGGCGGGCGGACCTGGACGCCACTCTGGCTCGGCTATCTCGGCGTGACCGCCGTGCTGGTCGGCATCGGGGCCGTGCGGATCCGGCAGCAGGCCCGGCTGTAACGGCTGGGCCTCGTACTCACCCCCGGGTAGAGCCCCCGCTACCTTCGACAGGTGGGGTGGGGACGGTCTGGATCATCCGCCCGTACGGTGGGGCGATGACGGACCGGTTGCGCGTACTGATCTCCGCCGACCTGGAGGGCGTCTCCGGGATCGTGCACGTCGTCGAGACCAACCCCGGGGGCTACGACTACGAACGCGGTCGAGCACTGATGACGGCCGAGGTCAACGCCGCCGTCGCCGGGGTGCTGGACGCCGTACCGGACGCCGACGTTCGGGTCGCGGACGCGCACGGGACGTTCCGGAACCTGCTGCCCGAGGAACTGGACCGGCGGGTCCGGCTGATCCGCGGCAAGCCCCGTCCACTGGGCATGATGGCCGGACTCGAAGCCGGCGTCGACGCGGTGCTGTTCATCGGGTACCACGCCAGGGCCGGCGCCGGTCCTGGCGTACTGGCCCACACGATCAGTGATGCCGTGCTCGACGTACGGCTCCAGGGGGCGTCGGTGGGGGAGATCGGACTCAACGCCGCCCTCGCCGGCCACTTCGGCGTACCTGTCGTGCTGGGCAGCGGCGACGACGCCGCCTGCGCCGAACTCCGGGCCCTGGTGCCGGCCGCCGTCACGGTCGAGGTCAAGCGGGCGCTCGGCCAGGCCGCGGCCGAGACGCTGCATCCGCAGGAGGCCCGGGACCGGATCCGCCGGTCCGCCGCCGAGGCGATCGGTCGACGGAACCGGGTACGGCCGGTGCCGACCGGTGGACCGGTCGAAACCGAGATCGACCTGTACGGCCCGTACACCGTCGACCTCGCCACGCTGGTGCCCGGGGTCTCGCGCGCCCCCGGAGGCCGGACGGTCACCTTCACCGGCGAGGACATCGTGGCGGCGTACCGGCTGATCCAGCTCGTGGTCCAGCTCGGCCAGATCAAACCCGGCTGACCGGCCCTGTCCCGGCGCCGGACCAGCGGGGAAAATCTGTAATCCGCAGGCCGCCACCGCGTCTCCTGATCGGAAGCGCCACGGCGGCGGGTGCGCCGGGGCGGGATGGTCTCCGGCGCGGCCCGGCGACGTCGGCAAGCGATGGAAGTGAGGCAACCATGTCCGGAACCGGCCGGATCGGGCCCGACACCCGGATGGTCGTCGCGGCCCGTGCGGGCGATCCGCGTGCCCTCGACGCGCTGGTGGCCAGCTCGCTGCCGCTCGTCTACAACATCGTCGGGCGGGCGATGAACGGGCACGCCGACACCGACGACGTGGTCCAGGAGACCCTGCTCAGGTTGGTGCGGCACCTGTCCGAACTGCGCGATCCGGCAGCCTTCCGCTCCTGGCTCGTGGCCATCGCCGTCCGGCAGGTCCGGGACTGGCAGCAGCGCTGGACGACCACCCAGGCCAGTCAGGCCACCGGGGCCGTGCCGGGCAGCCCGGACGACGTACCCGACCCGGGCGCCGACTTCGCCGAGGTGACCATCCTCCGGCTCGGTCTCACCGACCAGCGCCGCGAGGTCGCCGAGGCGACCCGCTGGCTCGACCCGGACGACCGGGAACTGCTCGCCCTGTGGTGGCTGGAGGAGACCGGCGAACTGAACCGCGCCGACCTCGCCGCGGCGCTCGGACTCTCCGGCGAGCACACGGCCGTCCGGGTACACCGGATGAAGGAACAACTGCACACCGCCCGTACGGTCGTCCGCGCGCTGCGGGCCCGACCCGGCTGCCCCGACCTGTACGCCGCCACGGCCGATTGGACCGGCGAGCCCGGCCCGCTGTGGCGCAAGCGGCTGTCCCGGCACATCCGGGACTGCGTCCGGTGCCTGCGCCAGGACGCCGACCTGCTCCCCGTCGACCGCCTGCTCGCCGGGCTGCCGCTGCTGCCCCTGCCGGCGGGACTCGCCGAGCAGTTGTCGGCCGTGACCGCCGGTTCCACCGCCGGCACCGTCGTCGGCCCGGTTTCCGGACCGACCGCTGCCTATCCGAGCATCGGGCAGTCGGGCGCGTCGCATTCCGGTGCCGCGCCGTCCGCAGCCTCGCACGCGGCGCCGTCGGGCGGGCTCGGCAAGGTGTTCGGGATGGGGGCACACGGGGTGGCCGGGCCCGTGACGGTCGCGGCGGCGGTCGCCGGCCTCGTCGTGGCGGTCCTGCTGGCGGTGCAGATGACCAAGCCCTCGGCACCGGAGAGCACGGCCGCCGACCAGGCGGGCGGCGCCACCGCCACGGCCAGCCCGACGCCGACCCCCACGGTCAGCGGGGTCACCCCGACACCACGCCGGGCCACCCCGACGCCGACGGCCCGGACCTCGACCCGGGCCGCCGTACCCGCCGGACCGGCCCGGACCTCGGACAAGAAGGGCGTCGCGGTCTGGAACTTCTCCGGGGTCAGCCAGGCGCTCGGCCAGTCGAAGGCGAGTTGGTACTACACCTGGTCCACGCACCACCAGGGGATCAGCACCCCGAGCGGGGTGGACTTCGTGCCGATGATCTGGGGCCGGGACAACGTCGACAGCCGCAGCATCGCCCAGGCCAAGAGCGCCGGGCCGTACCTGCTCGGCTTCAACGAGCCGGACATGGCCGGCCAGGCGAACATGAGCGTGGACGAGGCGCTGACCCTGTGGCCGAAGCTCGCCGCCACCGGAAGCACCCTCGGCAGTCCGGCCGTCGCCTTCGGCGGCGCCACCCCGGGCGGCTGGCTCGACCGGTTCATGTCCGGTGCGAAGTCGCGCGGCCACCGGGTCGACTTCATCGCACTGCACTGGTACGGCGGAGACTTCGTCACCGCCAACGCCGTGTCCCAGCTCAAGCAGTACCTACAGGCGGTGTACCAGCGCTACCGGCTACCGATCTGGCTCACCGAGTACGCCCTGATCGACTTCTCCGACGGAAAGGTGCGGTTCCCGAGCCAACAGCAGCAGGCGGCCTTCGTCACCGCCTCCACCAAAATGCTGGGCGGCCTGTCGTACCTGCACCGGTACGCCTGGTTCGGCCTGCCCGCCACGGACAAGGACCTCAGTGGACTGTTCCGCAGCGGCACCCAGCCGACGGAGGTGGGGCGGGCCTTCCGGGCGGCCGGCTGAACCGGACGACCGCCACCGTACGGGTGCACCGGATGCCTCCCCGCTATCGTTGAACCTGCCTTGAGACTTATCCTGGGTGTGGACCTGGCCTTCATCCGGCCAACTTTCAAACAGCGGGGGATACCGTGCCCGGTGGGCGACTTCGGCCGGTCGATCTGGCCCGCGAACACGGCCTCTCCACCCAGGCGATCCGGAACTACGAGGACGCGGGCATCCTGCCACCGGCGGACCGGACACCGAACGGCTACCGGATCTACACCCCGCTGCACGCCCAGGCGCTCCGGGTCTTCGGGGCCCTGGTACCGGCACACGGCCACGCAACCGCGACGGAGATCATGCGGGCCGTGAACCAGGACTCCGTACAGGACGCGCTCACGCTGGTCGACGAGAGCCACGCGCAGTCGCTACAGGACCGGCACACGTTGCTGGCGGTCGAAAGGGCCCTGCACGACCTGACGGCGACGGAACTGCCCGTTCCGACCCAGGCCGGGGTGACGTTCGTCGGCCCTCTCGCCCGGCGACTGGGGATCCGCCCCGCCACCCTGCGCAAGTGGGAGCGGGCCGGCCTGGTCCACCCGCACCGGGAGCCGAGGACGGGCTACCGCGTCTACGCCCCGGCGGACGTCCGCGACGCCCAGTTGACACACCAGCTGCGTCGCGGCGGATATCTTCTCCGCCAGATCGCCCCGCTGCTGGACCAGGTGCGGGCGGCCGGCGGGGTGGGTCCGCTGGAGACCGCCCTGACCGCGTGGCGGGACCGGTTGACCACGCGCAGCGTCGCCATGCTGGCGGCTGCCGGGGAACTCCACACCTACCTGGCGCAGCGGCCCTCGGCATCGCGTTGAGGACCCGAATCGACTTGCCCGGCGGCGACTCCGTACCCATTCTGCTGCGGTGGACATGACGCTCGGGAAGAACGCGATGCCGCGTACGGTGGCCGAGGCGGAAGCCGTACAGGATCGGCTACGGCCGTTGGTCGATCTGGTGGGGCCGGGGCCGACCGCGCCCCGGACGGTGGCCGGCCTCGACGTGGCGTACGCCGAGGACGGCGACCGGCTCGCCGCCGCCGTGACGGTGCTCGACGCCGACACCCTGGCCGTGCTGGACACGGCGGTGACCATCGGTCGGGCCGCCTTCGACTACGTTCCCGGGCTGTTCGCGTTCCGGGAACTGCCGGCGCTGCTGACGGCGCTGGACCGGTTGACGGTGCAGCCGGACCTGCTGGTCTGCGACGGTCACGGGCTCGCCCATCCACGCCGCTTCGGGTTGGCCTGCCACCTGGGCGTGCTCACCGGTCGACCGGCGATCGGGGTGGGCAAGACCCCGCTGATCGGGGACTGGACCGAACCGGGCCGGCCACGCGGCTCCTGGACGCCGCTGGTCGACGGGACCGAGCCGGTCGGTCGGGTGCTGCGTACCCAGGACGGCGTCAAGCCGGTCTTCGTCTCGGTCGGCCACCGGATGGACCTGGACAACGCCTGCGCGCAGGTGCTCAGGCTGGCTTCCCGGTACCGGTTGCCGGAGACCACCCGGTCCGCCGACCGGCTGTGCCGCGACGAGCTGCGCAGATCCGCCGGACGGGGCTGATCCCATCGGCTCGCCGGCCGGTAGCCGACCGCCGACCCGACCCGTCCGGGCAGATCCGAGGATTCGTTCGATGGCTGGCCGGGCATGACAGAGGTCGGCGTCGGGGCCCCCGGTAGCCTGTGCCCGGACCTGCACTGCGACGAGCGAGGTGAGCATGTCGGTACGGCGTGGAGCGACCTGGCTGGCGACCGTCTGCGTGGCGTTCGGCGCGACGGTGTCGCTGGGTGCGGCTCCGGCCGCCGCCGAGGGTGAGACGGTCCGGGTCCGGGCCCCCAGTGCGTTGAACGCGGGCGGCTCGCCCGGGTCGGTGACGGTGAACGTCTCGATGCGCGGCGGCGACTGTGTGAACGTCCGTACCGGACTCGGCATCCGACTGCCGGGGCTGACCGCCGATCGGGTCGAGGTGCGGGTCGCGGCGGACGGTGACTGGCGTCCGGTACAGGTCTCCGACGGTGCCGACGGGCTGGTCGCCACCCAGCGCACCGCGCCGGACCGACCCGTGCTCTGCGCCCGGAAGAGCGTCTCCAGCCGGTACCGGGTGAGCCTGCTGGCCGGTGCGCCGGCCGGCCGGGTGACGGTGGTGGCGGAGGCGTACACCGCAGCCGGCAGGTTGCTCGGCCGGGACTCCGACACGGCCCGCGTCGGCGGCCGGACCGGGACGACCCCCTCGCCAACCAGGAAGAGTCCCACTACGGAGCCGGTCGAGAGCCCGGTGGCCACCGAGGAGGCTGTGGTGCCAACCCAGGAGGTGGCCGCCGCGCTGCCGAACCAGACCGCCGCGGCGTCGGATTCCGGAACTTCGCTCGGCATCGGTGCGATGGTGATGATCGTCGGCGTCGTGATGGTCGTGATCGGAATCGCCCTGCTGGTGCTGCTCATCCGGCGCGGCCGGACGGATCGCCGTGCTCCGGCCGCTGAGCCGGCCACCGCTGGGCCGCCGGCCGGTGGATGGCAGACCCGCGTTCCGCCGACCCCACGACCGGCGGCGGTGTACGGCGGCGGCGCTGCGAGCGGTGGCGGCGATCCGACGATGATGCTGCCCGGAGGCGGTGACCGGACCGTCGCGCTGCCGACCGGTGCCGATCCGACCATGATGCTGCCCTCGGGCGGCGGTGACCGGACCGTGGCGTTGCCCGGCGCTGGCCGCCCGACTCCGGGGCGACCCGGTGCTGCCGGCCCGACTCCGGGGCGACCCGGTGGCGGCACCCCGACCCTGATCCCCGATCCGAGCGCGGGGCGACCCGGTGGCGGTGACCCGACCCTGATCCTGCCCGCCCGTACGCCGCCCCGGCAGCCCCGCCCGGCCCCGCCGACCCCGTCCGCTTCCGGCTCGCCGACCCCGTCCGCTTCCGGCTCGCCGACCCCGTCCGCTTCCGGGTCGCCGACCCCGTCCGGTCCCGGCTCGCCGATCCCGTCGGCTTCCGGCTCGCCGATCCCGTCGGCTTCCGGCTCGCCAGCCCCGTCCGGTCCCGGCTCGCCGGCTCCCTCCGGTGCCGCGTCGCCGGCTCCGTCGGGCTCCGGGGCGTCGGCCCCCGCCGGTTCCGGGTCACCGACGGCGTCCGATTCCGGTTCGCCGGGGCAGCCGCCGACGGCTCCCGGTCCGGACGCCACCCTGATCCTGCCCACCAATCCGCCGAAGCCGCGCTGAGCCGGCCGCCGGCCCGGCAACCCGTCGGCCCGGCGGGGCGCCCCGTCCACCGCCGATGTCGGCCGGACCGCCGCCCTGCGGCAGCGGAGGCCGGCGGGGGACCCGCGGCCAGGACCCGACCAGCGAAAACCGGCACCCACCAGCGAAAATCAGCAGTACCCAGGCGCGTCGACCAGCTTGCGGCCGACCGGTCGATCGCCTTGGGGCGGGCCACGGCGTTCGGCTCCGATACGCTCAGGCCGTTGACTGGGTGTCCGGGTGAGAGGCGAGATCTTGTCTGATTTGTCCGCTATCGTCAAGGCGTACGACGTCCGTGGCACCGTTCCCGGCCAGTGGGACGAGGCGGCCGCCGAGGCGTTGGGGGCGGCCTTCGCGCAACTCCTGCGTACCTCCGGGGAGCACCGCGACACGGTCGTGATCGCCCACGATATGCGGGAGTCGTCCCCGGGTCTCGCCGCCGCCTTCGCCGACGGGGTCCGGGCGGAGGGGCTGGGCGTGCTCGACGTCGGACTGGGCAGCACCGACCTGCTCTACTACGCCTCGGGCAGCCTCGACCTGCCGGGCGCCATGTTCACCGCCAGCCACAACCCGGCGGCGTACAACGGCATCAAGATGTGCCGGGCCGGGGCCAGGCCGATCGGGCAGGACACCGGCCTCACCGAACTGCGGGACCGGGCCCAGGCACTGCTGGACAAGGCGGAGCCGCGACCGGTCGAGGAGCCCCGCCCGCCACTGCGCCGCCGCGACCTGCTCGCCGAGTACGCCGCCCATCTGCGGACCCTGGTCGACCTGTCCGGGATCCGCCCGCTCAAGGTGGTCATCGACGCGGGGAACGGCATGGGCGGGCACACCGTACCGGCGGTGCTCGGCGCGACGGTTCTGCCGGCCCTGCCGCTGGACATCGTGCCGCTGTACTTCGAACTCGACGGCTCGTTCCCGAACCACGAGGCCAACCCGCTGGACCCGGCGAACCTGGTCGACCTCCAGGCGGCCGTCACCCGGCACGGCGCCGACCTCGGACTGGCCTTCGACGGGGACGCGGACCGCTGCTTCGTGATCGACGAACGGGGCGCGCCGGTCTCCCCGTCGGCGATCACCGCCCTGGTCGCGGTCCGGGAACTGGCCAAGCACCCGGGCGCCACGATCATCCACAACCTGATCACGTCCAGCGCGGTACCGGAGATCGTCCGGGAGCACGGTGGGCAGCCGGTGCGGAGCCGGGTCGGACACTCGTTCATCAAGGCCGACATGGCCCGGACCAACGCGGCCTTCGGCGGCGAGCACTCCGCGCACTACTACTTCCGGGACTTCTGGTTCGCCGACACCGGAATGCTCGCCGCGATGCACCTGCTGGCGGCGCTGGGCGAGCAGGAGGCACCCCTGTCCGACCTGGCCCGGGCCTACCAGCGGTACGCCGCCTCCGGCGAGATCAACTCGACCGTACCGGACCAGCAGGTCAAGCTGGCCGACGTCCGGCGGGCGTACCCGGACGCGGAGACCGACGAGCTGGACGGTCTCACCATGCGCTTTCCCGACGGGGCCTGGATCAACCTGCGCCCCTCCAACACCGAACCGCTGCTCCGACTCAACGTCGAGGCGCCCACCCCGGAACGGATGGCAGCACTGCGCGACGACGTACTCGGGCTGGTTCGCCGATAAGATCCTCCGCGCCGGTCGGACACCGCCGTTCTCGACCGCCCGCACGAACGTGGAAGGAGCCGCACAGTGGCCCTCGACCCGCAGTTGCTGGAGATTCTGGCCTGTCCGGACACGCATCACGCCCCGCTCGACTACGACTCGGCGGCGCAGACCCTGACCTGCACCGAGTGCGGGCGGATCTTCGAGGTACGCGATGACGTACCGGTGCTGCTCCTGGACGAGGCGCGCGGTGGCCCCGCGGAACAGCCGGGTGGAGCCGCCAGCGGCACGACGGACCCCCGGTGATGGACGGTACGGCCGGTCTGCGCGGCCGCCCGGTTGTCGACGACACGCTGCTCGACGACGTCGCCGCGCTGTCCGAGAGCGACCCGGGCGGCATGCTCCGGCACACCGCCGCCGCCGGAGCACAGGTCCGCGAGTCGGCGTCCCTGGCCGCCGAGGCCAACCTCGGGGTCCTCGCCGACGAGGGCCGTCCCCGGGCCGTCATCATCGCCGGCATCGGCACCGCGGCCCGGACCGGCGAGATCCTGGCCACGGTCGCCGGCCCGCGCTGCCCGGTTCCGGTCATCGGGCACCGAAGTGCCGGGGTTCCCGGCTGGGTCGGTGCGGCGGACGTGGTCATCGCGGTCAGCGCCTCGGGGCGCAGCCCGGAGGCGCTCGGCGCGGCCGAGGCCGCGGCCCGGCGCGGGGCCCGGCTGGTCGCGATCGGCGCGCCGGACTCGCAGCTCCAGTCGGTCGCCGAGGGCGCTCGGGCGCCGTTCATCCCGGTGCCCCGCCGGGCGCCGGCCCGGGCCAGCCTGTGGGCGCTGACCGTCCCGGTACTGCTCGCCGCCCGCGCGCTCGGCCTGGTCAAGGTGAACGAGGCGGACCTGGCCGAGACGGCGGCCCGGCTGGACGCCGAGGCCGACCGGTGCCGTCCCTCCGCCGAGTCCTTCGTCAACCCGGCCAAGTCCCTGGCGCTGGGGCTGGCCGGCTCGGTGCCGATCGTCTGGGGCTCGTCCCCGCTGGCGACGGTGGCGGCCCGACGGTTCGGCGACACGCTCTCGGCGAACGCGCGGTACCCGGTGGTGGCCGGTGCGCTCGGCGAGGCGGGCCGGGGTCGGGTGGGCCTGCTCGACGGGGTCTTCGGCGGCCTCGCCGAAACGAGCCGGGACATCTTCGCCGACCCCGGGAACGAGCCGACGGGGACCAGGCTGCGGCTGGTGCTGCTCCGGGACGGCGGCCTCAACGCCGACGACGACTCCGACGAGCCGTTCGTGGTGGAGGAGCGCCGGGCCGACGCGGTGCAGACCCTCGCCGAGCGGCGGGGTGTGCGCTGCGACGTGGTCACCGCCGAGGGCGGATCCGCCCTGGAGCGGCTCGCCTCGCTGACCGCGGTACCCGACTTCGCCTCGATCTATCTGGCCCTGGCCCACGGCCTCGACCCGATGGCGGTACCGGCCATCACCGAGATGAAGGAGCTCTCCAACCCGTGAGCGAGCAGACCACCTGGCCCGGCGCCGCCGTGGCCCAGGACCCCGCCCGACGGAGCGAGGTGGGGACATGAGCGCGGGCGGGGGTACCAGGGCGATCCTGGCCGCGCTCTTCGCCAACCTGGGCATCGCGGTCACCAAGCTCGTCGCGTGGGGTCTGACCGGCTCCTCGTCGATGCTCGCCGAGTCGATCCACTCGTTGGCCGACTCCGGCAACCAGGCGCTGCTGCTGCTCGGCGGGCGCCGGGCCACCCGCCGCGCCACCCCGCAACACCCCTTCGGGTACGGCCGCGAGCGGTACATCTACGCGTTCATCGTCTCCATCGTGCTGTTCAGCGTCGGCGGGCTCTTCGCGCTCTACGAGGCGTACCACAAGTACCACGAGCAGCAGGTGGACGGCCCGCACGGCATCGACAGCTGGCACTGGGTGCCGCCGACCGTGCTGGTGATCGCGATCATCCTGGAGTCGTTCTCGTTCCGGACCGCGATCAAGGAGTCGAACCTGGTCCGGGGCAAGGCGTCCTGGAAGGAGTTCGTCCGCCGGGCGAAGGCCCCGGAGCTGCCGGTGGTGCTGCTGGAGGACCTCGGCGCGCTACTCGGTCTGATCTTCGCCCTGGTGGGTGTCTCGATGACCCTGGCCACCGACAACGGGTACTGGGACGCGGCCGGCACGGCGGCGATCGGCCTGCTGCTGGTCACCATCGCCGTCATCCTGGCGATCGAGACCAAGAGCCTGCTGCTCGGCGAGGCGGGCAGCCCGGAGGACGTGAAGAAGATCGAGCAGGCGATCGTCGCGGGTTCCGAGGTCGAGCGGATCATCCACATGAAGACGCTGCACCTGGGTCCGGAGGAGCTGCTGGTGGCGGCCAAGGTGGCGGTACGGCCGTACGCCACGGCGGCCGAGCTGGCCGAGGGGATCAACTCGGTCGAGGCGCGGATCCGCAACTCCGTGCCGATCGCCCGGGTCATCTATCTGGAGCCGGACATCTACCGCAACGTGGAACAGCCCGCCGACGGGGTTCCGGAGCTCAAGGAGACCTGAGTGGAGCCGCTTCACGGCCGGATCCGTGACTACGCGTGGGGATCGCGTACGGTGCTGGCGCAGTTGCAGGGCCGGCCCGCGCCGAGCGCGGGACCCGAGGCCGAACTGTGGCTCGGCGCCCACCCCGGTGACCCGAGTACGGTGCACCGCGGCGGGGCGCCGCTGAGCCTGGTCGACGCGTTCGCCACCGACCCGGGGCGCTGGCTCGGCGCCGACGTGATCGACCGGTTCGGGCAGCGCCTGCCGTTCCTGCTCAAGGTGCTGGCCCCGGAGGCGCCGCTGTCGCTACAGGCGCATCCGGACGCCGAGCAGGCCCGGGCCGGTTACGCCGCCGAGATGACGGATCCGGAGCTGACCCACCGCAACTACGTCGATCCGTACCACAAGCCGGAGCTGCTGGTCGCGGTCTCGCCGTTCCAGGCCCTCTGCGGTTTCCGGGACCCGAAGCTCTCCGCCGACCTGCTCGACGCCTTCGGGGTGGCCGCGCTCGATCCGGTCGTCGACGCGCTGCGGGCCGGTACGGACGGGCTGCGCGAGGCCGTACGCACGTTGCTCGGCTGGCCGGTGCCGGACCGGGCGGCGCTGGTGGCGGCGGTCGTGGCGGCGGATCTTCCGGAGCAGTACGCCCAGGCCGGTGCGTTGGTCCGCGATCTCGCCGGGCGGTATCCGGCCGACCCCGGTGTGCTGGTCGCGCTCCTGCTCAACCACGTCAGCCTCGCGCCGGGCGAGGCGATCTGGATGCCGGCCGGCAACCTGCACGCCTACCTGTACGGCGCCGGGGTGGAGATCCTGGCGGCCAGTGACAACGTGCTGCGGGGCGGACTGACGCCGAAGCACGTCGACGTGCCGGAACTGCTCCGGGTGCTCCGCTTCGAGGTGCTCGTCGATCCGGTGGTTCCACCGGTCCCGGTCACGCCCGGAGTGGTCACCTGGCCGGTTCCGGTGGACGACTTCGCGCTGCACGGCGTACGCCTCGGCGAGGCGGTGGGGTCGGCCCGGATCGAACTCCGTGGCCCTCGGATCGCGCTCTGCCTGGCCGGCGAGGTGACCGTGGCGGACGGGGCGGGCTCGGCCCGGCTCGGCCCCGGCCAGTCGGCGATCGGCCCGGCGGACGGCGGGCCGCTGACCGTGAGCGGAACCGGAGAGGTCTACGTCGCCTCGGTCGGGCTCGGCTGAGGCAGGTTCCTTCGGGCTCGGCTGAGCCAGGTTCGTGCGGTACGGCCAGAACGCGAGTGCCCACGAAACGGAAATTTGCGGATCAGCTTGACACCTACCTTGCCCAGTGTGACGCTGTGAGTACGCAGCGTTATCGCGACCAAGGTCCGAGACACGCGCGGGGAACCAAACCGGGGGGATGCGCGGGGCGGCCGGAGGCCGGGTGGAAAGTCCGCCCGGAACCGACCGCCCCGCGCGCTGTCCGGCGCCGGCTCACCCCGACTGTCCGGATTGCGACCCGACCGGAGGCCGGCGCGGGATGGCCGGGGCGTAACGTGGAGGGTCGCGCAGCAGACCCGTACGACAGGAGCGTTCATGACCAGCACTCTCCCGGCCCCCGCAGGTGGTCCGTCCGCCGGAACCCGGCCCGCCACGGTCGCGGAGGGCGACTACAAGGTGGCGGACCTGTCCCTCGCCGAGTTCGGGCGTAAGGAGATCCAGCTCGCCGAGCACGAGATGCCCGGCCTGATGTCGATCCGTCGCGAGTACGCGGCCGAGCAGCCGCTGCGGGGTGCCCGGGTCACCGGCTCGCTGCACATGACCATCCAGACCGCGGTGCTCATCGAGACCCTGGTGGCGCTCGGTGCCGAGGTCCGCTGGGCCTCGTGCAACATCTTCTCCACCCAGGACCACGCGGCCGCCGCGATCGTGGTCGGCCCGGACGGCACGCCCGAGGCCCCGTCCGGCGTCCCGGTCTACGCCTGGAAGGGCGAGTCGCTCGAAGAGTACTGGTGGTGCACGGAGCAGGTGCTGCTCTGGCCGGACGGTCAGGGCCCGAACATGATCCTCGACGACGGCGGCGACGCCACCCTGCTGGTGCACCGGGGAGCCCAGTTCGAGGGCGCCGGTGCCGTGCCTCCGGTGGAGAGCGCCGACTCCGAGGAGTACGCCGTCATCCTCAGCGTGCTGCACCGCTCGTTGCGCGAGGACGACCGGCGCTGGACCCGGGTCGCCGCGGCGATCAAGGGCGTGACCGAGGAGACCACCACCGGCGTGCACCGGCTCTACGAGATGCAGCAGAGCGGCACGCTGCTCTTCCCGGCCATCAACGTCAACGACTCGGTGACCAAGAGCAAGTTCGACAACAAGTACGGCTGCCGCCACTCGCTGATCGACGGCATCAACCGGGCCACCGACGTACTGATCGGGGGCAAGACCGCCGTCGTGCTCGGCTACGGCGACGTGGGCAAGGGCTGCGCCGAGTCGCTGCGGGGCCAGGGCGCCAGGGTCATCGTCACCGAGGTCGACCCGATCTGCGCACTCCAGGCCGCGATGGACGGCTACCAGGTGGCCACCCTGGAAGACGTCGTCGAGACCGCCGACATCTTCATCACCGCGACCGGCTGCTTCGACGTCATCCGGAACGAGCACATGGCCCGGATGAAGCACCAGGCCATCGTCGGCAACATCGGCCACTTCGACAACGAGATCGACATGGCCGGGCTGGCCAAGCGGTCCGACGTCGAGCGGGTCAACATCAAGCCGCAGGTGGACGTCTGGCGGTTCGACGACGGCCACTCGATCATCGTGCTCTCCGAGGGCCGGCTGCTGAACCTGGGCAACGCCACCGGGCACCCGAGCTTCGTGATGTCGAACTCGTTCGCCAACCAGACGATCGCGCAGATCGAGCTCTTTACCAAGACCGAGGAGTACCCGCTCGGGGTCTACACGCTGCCCAAGCACCTCGACGAGAAGGTGGCCCGGCTGCACCTGGACGCCCTGGGCGCCAAGCTGACCGAGCTGAGCAAGGAGCAGGCCTCCTACCTCGGCATTCCGGTCGAGGGTCCGTACAAGCCGGAGCACTACCGCTACTGAGCACCTCCTGCCGGGTAGCACGGCGACAAAGGGACCGGGTCGGCGTTCGCGCCGGCCCGGTCCGTCTTCTGCCCGCCGGGTCCGGCTATCGGCGTACCGGCTGGCGCCGCCGGTCGAGCTGTCCGCCCGGGGCCGGGTGACCTACCTGTCGGATCCGGGCGAGCGGCGGCGGGGCCGGATCCAGGTCCACACGCAGTAGACCAGCCAGGCGATCGCGACCGCCGTGCCGAGGGTCCGCAGCTTCAGCGCGTTAAGCGCGAGCACGACCAGCAGGACCAGGAGCCAGGGCAGGAAGGCTTTCACCGGTCCGTCCCGCCCTGCGGCGTGGCGGCGAGCACCGGAGTGACCAGCGCCTGCGTCGAGGGCGGCGGTGGGGCGGCCGGCCGCACCGGCCAGGTCAGTCCGGAACCGGCGGCCTCGGGGGCGGCGGGGGCGAGTTCCGGCCACAGCGTCGTACTCACCGACCGGGTCCGGGCCAACCGCTGCCGGGCCCGGGCGTGCCGCTCGGCGTGTACGGCCGCCAGGTAGGCCCAGTCCGGCATGTTCGATGGCGGCGGCGGAGACGTCACCGCGGCGACCTCGGCCCAGAGTGACCGGGCCAGCCGGAGCCGGGCGGCTTCGGTAAGCGTCCCCCGCCGACCGAGCAGTTGGCGTACGGCCAGCGCGAGACCGTCGTCGAGTCGGGTGAGGTCCAGCGACCGGGCCCAGCCGGTCAACGGCGGAACCATGACCGGAACGTGGCCGTACCCGGTGGGACTCCGGTCGTGGATCACCATCGTGCCCGCCGCCAGGTCACCGAGTCGCCGTCCACGAGGATCGGTCATCGTCACCGTGACGCTCACCGCCCAGGTGAGCAGCGGAAGCACCAGCCCGGGCCACTCCACCGCGACGCCGACCAGTCCCCGGGTCAGCGACTGGCGGAACCCCACGCGCCCACCGTCGTCGCGGACCACCCGCAGTCCGACGGCGAGCTTGCCGGGCGTACGACCGTGGTTCAGCGTCTCCCACGACACCGGATAGCCGACCAGGATCAGCACCACTCCGACGGTCTGCAACGCGGTCATCAGCGCCTGGTCCGGCGGACCGGTACCGGCGAACGAGTCGAGCAGGATTCCGGCGACGATCAGCAGGAGGACCGCGATCACGAGCTGGGCCGCGACGTCGATCAGCAGCGCGAGCACCCGGGATCCGAGCCGGGCGGCCCGGACCTCCAACTCGACCGCTTCGCCGCTGACCAGCCCGGCGTCGGCACCGAGGCCGGTGGCTGACGCCGGCCGGGCGAAACTCGACCTCGGTGGTTGCGCTGTCACCAGGACAGTGAACACTATGGTCGCGAACCCAGGGGAGCTGAGTTGGATCTCGACGCGTACGCGGCGGAGCACGGCGCGCAGTGGCGGCGGCTGTCCCAGTTGTCCGCTCAGCGCCGACTCACCGCCGCCGAGGTCGACGAGCTGATCGCCCTCTACCAGCGGGTGGCCACCCATCTCTCCGTCGTACGCAGCCGGTCACCCGATCCGGCGCTGGTCGCCCGGCTGTCCCGGCTGGTGCTGGCCGCCCAGTCCCGGCTCACGGGCCGGCCCGGCCTCTCCTGGTCGGCGGTCGGCCGGTTCTTCTCGACCAGTCTTCCCGGCGCGTTGTACCAGGCGTGGCCATGGTGGACCGGCGTCGCCGTCGGGTTCAGCCTGATCGCGGGATTCTTCATGTGGTGGATCGCCGAGAACCCGGAGAGCGCCGCCGCGCTGATCGGCGAGCGACCCGCCGCCGAGCTCTTCGAGGCCCGGTTCGTCGGCTACTACAGCGAGCACGAGGCGTCCAGCTTCGCCTTCCAGCTGTGGACCAACAACGCCTGGGTGGCGGTCCGCTGCCTGGCGGCGGGCATCCTGATCCTGCCGGTCTTCTACCTGCTCTGGCACAACGCCCTCAACATCGGGGTGACCGGCGGGGTGCTCGCCTCGTACGACCGGACGGGGCTGTTCTTCAGCATGATCGCCCCGCACGGACTGCTGGAGATGACCGGCATCTTCATCGCGGCCGGCGTGGGGCTGCGGATCGGCTGGGCCTGGATCGCACCACCGCCGGACCTGACCCGGGGACAGGCGGTGGCCCGGGCGGCCCGCTCCGGGATCCTGGTCGCGGTCGGCCTGGTGGGACTCTTCGCCGTCGCCGGCCTCATCGAGGCGTTCGTGACCCCGGCGGCGGTGCCGCCCGCCGTACGGGTCGGCATCGGCATGACCATCTGGGCCGGGTTCCTCGGCTACGTGGTTGTCTACGGCCGGCGGGCCAGGGCCGCGGCACCGCTCAGAGTTGACCGAGCGCCTTGAGTCGCAGGTAGGTGTCGCTGACCAGCGGGGCAAGCCGGTCGGCCGGGGCGTCCACCACGGTCACGCCGTACCGGGCCAGTGCCGTCCGGACCCGGTCCCGGTCGGCCAGGGCACGCCAGGCCGCCGCCGCCGCGTAGACGTCCTGGACGCGTTCGGGCGACCGGACGGTGAGGTCGCGCAGCACCGGGTCGTGCACGGACGCGACGATCAGCCGGTGCCGGGCGGCCAGCCGGGGCAGGACCGGCAGCAGTCCCTCGCCGAGCGCGCCCGGCTCCAGTGCGGTGAAGAGGACCACCAGGGAACGCCGACGCTCCCGCCGGAGTATCTCCCCGGCGATCAGCTCGAAGTCGGTCTCGACCAGCGCGGGCTGGAGCGGCGCCAGTGCGTTGACCATCCGGGCCAGCAGCGTCGACTGGGCTCCGCCGGCCAGCGCCATCCGGACGGTGTTGTCCGCGCCGAGCACGTCGACGCGGTCACCGGCCCGGGCGGCGAGCGCCGCCAGCAGCAGGGCGGCGTCGATGGCGGCGTCCAGTCGTGGTTCGTCCCCGACCCGCACCGCGGCGGTCCGACCGGTGTCGAGTACACAGAGCACCCGCCGGTCGCGCTCGGGTCGCCAGGTCCGGACCAGTACGTCGGCCCGGCGCGCACTGGCCCGCCAGTCGACCGAGCGCACGTCGTCGCCGACGACGTACTCGCGCAGGGTGTCGAACTCGGTGCCCTGGCCACGGCCACGGCTGACCTGGGTACCGTCGATCACCCGCAGCCGGGCGAGTTTCTCGGGCAGGTGGCGCCGGGACTCGAAGCGGGGCAGTACCCGGAGCGTCCACGGTGGAGTCGCCGGGTGCTCGGTCCGCTGCCGGAACGCCAACCCCAGCGGCCCGTACGACCGCAGCGTCAGCCGCAGCGCCGGCCGGTCGCCCCGGCGGGTCGGGGTCAGCCGGGTGGGCAGCACGGCCCGGTCACCGGGGGAGATCTCGATCCGCGGGGCACCGGGGAAGTCGACCCGGGCTCCGGCGGACGGCACCCAGGAGTCCCGGACCAGGCCACGCAGCGGGCGGGCCGAGGTGTTGTGCAGGTGCACGGAGACGGTGGCGGTGTCGCCGAGCCGTACGGTCCGGTCGCCGTGCCGGCTCGCCTCGATCGCCCCCGGCGGCGCGGCGAGCCGCCAGTCGAGCGCGATCAGGACCAGCACCACGGCCACCATGACCGGTACGCCCAGCCACGGCGCCGGCCACAGTGGAAGGGTCAGCGCCCCCGTTCCGAGCAGGGCCGCCGCCCGTCCGGTCATCGTGGGGTCGGCACGGTGCCGAGCACCGCGTCCAGGACGGATCTGGTGGTGACCCCCTCCAGCTCGGCCTCCGGGCGGAGTCGGAGCCGGTGCCGCAGGGTCGGCCGGGCGATCGCCTTGATGTCGTCCGGGGTGACGTGGTCGCGGCCGGCCAGCCAGGCCCACGCCTTGGCGGCGGTCAGCAGCGCGATCGCGCCCCGGGGCGAGGCACCCAGTTCCAGGGCGGGTACGGCACGGGTCGCCCGGCAGAGGTCCACGATGTACGCCATCACCGGCTCGGCGACGCCGACCCGACTGATCGCCGCCCGGGCGAGCGCCAGGTCGGCGGGGGTGGCCACCGGACGTACCCCGGCGGCGGTCAGCTCGCGGGGGTCGAAGCCGGCGTGGTGTGCCCGGAGCACGCCGAGTTCCTCGTCCCGGTTGGGCAGCGGCATCGTCAGGTGCAGCAGGAACCGGTCGAGCTGGGCCTCGGGCAGCGGATAGGTGCCCTCGTACTCGACCGGGTTCTGGGTCGCGGCCACGATGAACGGATCCGGCAGCGGCCGGCGGCGGCCCTCCACCGACACCTGCCGCTCCTCCATGACCTCCAGGAGTGCCGCCTGGGTCTTCGGCGGCGTCCGGTTGATCTCGTCGGCCAGCAGGAGGTTGGTGAAGACCGGACCCTCGCGGAAGGTGAAGGCGGCGGTACGCGGATCGAAGATGAGCGACCCGGTCACGTCGCCCGGCATCAGGTCCGGGGTGAACTGGAGCCGCTTCGACTCCAGGTCGAGGGCGGCCGCGATGGTCCGCACCAGCAGGGTCTTGGCCACCCCGGGTACGCCTTCGAGCAGCACATGTCCCCGACAGAGCAGCGCGATCACCATGCCGGTGACCACGGCGTCCTGCCCGACGACCGCCTTGGCGACCTCGGCCCGCAGCCGGTGCAGCGCCGCGCGGGCCTCGTCGGACCCGGCGTCGGCCGAATCGGGCTGCGCCGGACCGGGCTGCGCCGGAGGCCGGTCCGGCTCGGCGGCGTACAGCAGCGGATCGGTCGTTCCGGCGGGTCGGGTCACCGGGCTTCTCCTTCAACGGGGCGGTCGTACCGGGGCGGGTCGGTCGGCGGGTGGGCGAGCAGGCCGGACAGCACGTCGAGGGCGCGGGCCAGGTCGAGCAGCTCCTGGTTGGTGGTGGGCGCCGGCCCGTACAGCAGGTGGTACGCGTCCGCCCGGCTCCAGCCGGTGCGCGCCGCCACCGCGCCGGCCACCTCGTCCGGCCCGGTATCCGGGGGCAGGTTGAACGCGGGGAGCAGCCGGTGCAGCGTAGCCGCGCGCAGCGTGTCCGCCGTCGGTCCGTACGCCCGGGCCTGCTGGTAGAGCCGGCCCCGGCCGAACACGGTCTCGGCGGAGGCGACGGTCACCGGCAGCGGCTCCGTCACCGGCGGCCCGAGCCGGCGGGCACGCCACAGCATCGCCAGCAGGACGGCCACGGCGAGTTGCACCAGCAGCGCCCAGAACCAGGGTGGGAAGGCGTCCCACAGCGGGTTGGGTTGGTCCGGCGGGTTCGCCCGCTGGCTCGGTCGGGGCTCCTCGTCCTCCCCGGATCCGTTCCCGCGCTGCCCGTTCGGGTCCCCGGCGTCGAACGGGGTCGGTTCGCCGGGCATCGGCGACCACGGCCCCAGTTCGCCGTCCGGGTGGTAGGGCGGCGGCGGCTCGGGTCCGTCCAGATCGAGCCAGATGACCAGGTTGTGCGCGGACAGCAGGCCGGCGGCGAGTGCGGTGTTGCCCGCCTCGTCGATCCGGTCGTTCCGGAACGGGTCACTGGCGCCGACCACCACGACGTCGTTGCCACGCCAGCGGCTCCGGGCCAGTCCGCCGTCGTAGCAACGGTCGGCGCGGTAACTGAGCCCGGGTGCGTCGGTGTACCGCTGTCGGAGCGCGGCCGCCGGCCCGGCCGCCCGTACCTCCGGCAGTGCACAGGGCCGGCCGTCGGCGGCGGTTGGGACCGTACGGGCGGCCAGCCGGCGGTCGGCGGCGGTCAACGGCATGTCGGCGTCGTCGAGTACCCGCTGGGACGGGTCGACCAGCACCACCCGGGCCCGCTCGGCCGGATCGACGAGCAACGGCAGGTACAGCGGATGGACCAGCGCCGGGGCCGGTACGAACAGCGTGAAACCGTCGTGCGGCGCCAGACTGAGGGCCCGACGGGTACTGGTCGTCCGCTGGATGGCGACGCCTCTGGCCCGCAACTGCGCGGCGAGCCGGCTCCCGCCGTCGTCGTCGCTGTTCACCGAGGAGAGGAAGCCGGGATCGTCCCGGTCCGGCTGGTCGACCGCCTGGGCGATCCAGGTGACCACCAGGAGCAGGACCACGAGACCGATCGGTACGACGATCCGGTGCCACCGTCGCCGCCGGGTCGACCCGGCGACGGTCGGTCCGGGCCGCCCGTCGGCACCGCGACCTGCCAACCGGGGTGGGCTGATCTCCTCGCTCCGCCGGGTCATCGCGTTCCCCCGCTCCGCCCGGTCACGAGGGCACCATCCCGTTGTCGGCCGAACCCGGGCGGGCGAGTGCCCGGTCCAGGTCGGCGGCGAGTTCACGCATCCGTTCGTCGTGTTCGGCCCGGGCCGGGCGCTGGCCGTACCAGAGGTCGGAGAAGATCGAGCCTGCGGCGCCGAGCGGTCCGTCCACTTCGGGCCGGGTCCGGGTCGCCGCCCTCGCGAGTTCGGCGACGGTCATCCCGGGCCGGTGCTCCAGCACCCCACGGTCGATCAACGTCCGGACCATCGCGCGCAGCCGCTCCCGGACCGCCTCGGCGTACCGGCCCTGGCCGGCCAGCCGGTCGGCGAGCGAGACCAGTGACCCGGCCGGAACGTCGAGCAGGTCCGGCTCGGCCTCGTCGTCGGCGGTGGCGGCGACCGTGGGCGCGGGCGTCGGGCGGGCACGGCGTCGGCGCCACCGCCAGGAGAGCCGCCAGTGGGGCAGCCGACGCGGCACCCAGGCGGGGAAGAAGAACCAGGCCAGCGAGATCAGCACGCCGGTCAGGACCAGCAGCAGGGCGAAGAGCGGCAGCGGGATCCGGTCGCCGATCGCCGCAGCGGTCTCGGTCCACCATCGGCTGAAGCTCACCGGCGGCCCGCCGTCGGAATGACCAGGGGGCGTCCGGACTGCCGGGCCCGGGCGATGACGATGTCCAGGCCCTCGGTGCGGATCCGGGTCTCCAGGTAGATCACGGCGTCGAGGCAGGCGATCGCGGGGTAGGCGACGCTGTTCACCGCGGCCCAGACGGCGAGGCTGACCGGCACCTTCCAGTCCGGGTCGAGCAGGCCGATCGAGCCCAGTCCGGAGACGATGCCGACGGCCAGGCCGACCCGTACGATCCACCAGACGAGATAACCGAGCAGGCGTACGGCCCCGGCCCGGCCACCGGAGCGGAGGGCGAGCGCGCCGGACCGTACCAGTGCGCGGAACGGCCCGATCCGCTCCAGCGCGATCGCCGGTACGACGGAGCCGAGCAGGGCAAAGGCGATCAACCAGGCCGGTACGACGAGCGCCGCCCCGAACATGATCGCGCCGGCCAGCAGGGCGACGAGCGCCGTGACCGCGAAGCGGGCGCCGTACGGCTGGAGCAGTCGCATCCGGCGTACCTGTCCGGCGGGTTCGATCAGCACCGTTCCGGCGGCCCGGGCACTCAGGTTGCCGAGCAGCGCGATGATCAGCGCCTCGCTGGCGGCCCCGACGGCCAGCAGGAACCAGTAGGCCGACAGTTTGTTGATGTCCGGCAGGTAACCGGGCGGTTCGACGCCCGCGACGAGGCGCAGTGGATAGAGCAGGAGTTGTTCCAGCACGGTCAGGACGAGGGCGACCGGAACCAGTACCCGGGCATGATCGCGGAGCAGCAGGACCGCCGAGTCGATCAGCTCACCGATCGTGAGCGGACGCAGCGGGAGTACGGCGGTCGGGCCGACGTCGGGCAAACGTACTCCTGGCGGGCATGGGGGGATGGCGGGAGGAACGCCGCAGCAGTCATGGTGACATGCCGGTTCACCCGATCCGGAGCCGCTCGGCCGGTTCACGCATCACGGTTTGATGTGACCAGGGGCGACCCGGTGGATCCGCGGGTCGGAGCGGAGAGCCGCTGCGGGCCGGTCACGACGCGGGGATGAAGCCGATGTCCGGGCGTTGGCCCGGCCGGGCCCGGCCGGCGGGGCGGGCCGGAGCAGCCGGTCTGATCAGCGGATGTTCATGTCTGGTGCCCACCTGGCGACCGGGGTAAGCTTCTGCGCTTCGTGACCGGGACGGGCCGGCGGGACGTCGTGTCGGAGGGCGCGGGGTCCACGGCGTTGAAACGAGGGTGGAATATTAGTGCCATGAGAGCCCGGGTACTGGTGGTCGACGACGATCCCGCACTGGCCGAGATGCTCGGTATCGTGCTGCGCAGTGAGGGCTTCCTGCCCTCGTTCGTCGCCGACGGGGAACGGGCGCTGGCCGCGTTCCGCGAGAACCGACCGGACATCGTCCTGCTCGACCTCATGTTGCCGGGGATGAGTGGGATCGACGTCGCCCGGGCCATCCGCTCCGAGTCCGGCATTCCGATCGTGATGCTGACGGCGAAGAGCGACACCGTCGACGTGGTGCTGGGGCTGGAGTCGGGCGCCGACGACTACGTGGTCAAGCCGTTCAAGCCCAAGGAACTGGTCGCCCGGATGCGGGCCCGGCTGCGCCGGGGCGAGGACGCCGCGCCGGAGCTGCTGACCATCGGCCCGCCCGGCAACCAGATCAACATCGACGTGCCGGCGCACACCGTCAGCCGGGACGGCGAAGAGGTCAAGTTGACCCCGCTGGAGTTCGACCTGCTGGTGGCGCTGGCCCGGAAGCCGCGTCAGGTCTTCACCCGCGAGGTGCTGCTGGAGCAGGTCTGGGGTTACCGGCACGCGGCCGACACCCGGTTGGTCAACGTGCACGTGCAGCGGCTGCGCGCCAAGATCGAGCCGGATCCGGAGCGACCGGAGGTCATCCTGACCGTGCGGGGAGTCGGCTACAAGGCGGGTACCGGATAGCCTGGGCTGCACTGTGGCCCGCACACTGACCTCGCGTTCCGCGCAGCTCGCCCGCGCAGCCTTCGGCAGCCGGCGACTGCGCCGTGCCGTCGTCGCCGCCCGGCGACTGCGGCGGGTCGGCGCGGCCCGGATGACGACGGCGGCGGCCGGGCTGCACCGCACCTGGCGACGGTCGCTCCAGGTGCGGGTCGTGACCATCACGCTGGTCGCGTCGAGCCTGCTGGTCGGCGGGTTCGCCTATCTTGTCGCTGACAACATCACAAACGTCGTGCTGGACAACGCCGACGCCGACGTGAAGGGCCGGCTCCAGGACGGCCAGGAGTACGCGTCCGAGCAGCTCAGCAACCACATGACCCCACAGGAGCAGGGGCTGCGGGCCACCTTCGAGAGCACGGTCAACTACCTGGCCGGCGGCGATCCGGCGCAGCTCGGCGGCGTGGTGGTGGCGCTCCGGGCCGGCAGGTACGAATACGCCAGCGTCGCGCCCGCGACCTCGCCCCAGGTCAACGTCGACGGAATGCTCAGCGAGGAACTCCTGGGAAAGGTGGAGGGCGGCTCCCTCGCCAGCCAGATCCGCACCGGTGACCTGTTCGGCAAGGAACCGGTCAAGTACCTGGTCTACGGCTCACCGGTGCCGACCCAGTTCGGCCAGGTCGAGCTCTACTACCTCGTCCCGCTGACCCGCTGGGACTCGATCGCCACCGGTTCGCGGTCCACCGTACTGGCCACCGGGTTCGCCCTGGTCGTACTGCTCGGTCTGCTCTCCGGCCTGGTCACCCGGCTGGTCGTCAGTCCGGTACGGGTGGCCGCCCGCACCGCCCAGCGGCTCTCGGCAGGGCTGCTCGACCAGCGGATGGTGGTCAACGGCGAGGACGATCTGGCGATGCTCGCCGCCTCGTTCAACCAGATGGCGACCAACCTGCAACGGCAGATCGTCCGGCTGGAGGAGATGTCCCGGCTGCAACGGCGGTTCACCTCGGACGTCTCCCACGAACTGCGTACGCCGCTCACCACCGTACGGATGGCGGCCGACCTGATCTACGCCGAACGGGACGAGTTCGATCCGGCCGTGACCCGTACCGCCGAGTTGCTGCACGCCGAACTGGACCGGTTCGAGGACCTGCTCACCGACCTGCTGGAGATCAGCCGGTTCGACGCCGGTTTCGCCATGCTCGACGCCGAGCCGACCGACCTGGTGCCGGTGGTCAACCGGGTGGTGGACCGGCTGGAGTCGCTGGCCCGCCGGTGCGGCGTGCCGTTGCGGGCGGTGGTACCGGACGCTCCGGTGATCGCCGAGGTCGATCCGCGCCGGGTCGAACGGATCCTGCGGAACCTGGTGGGCAACGCGGTCGAGCACGGGGCCGGCCAACCGGTGGTGGTGGTCCTCGGCGCGGACGACACCACGGTGGCGGTCACCGTTCGTGATCATGGCGTGGGACTCAAGCCGGGCGAGGAAAAGTTGGTCTTCAACCGGTTCTGGCGGGCCGACCCGTCCCGGGCCAGGCAGACCGGCGGGACCGGACTCGGGCTGTCGATCAGCCTGGAGGACGCTCGCCTGCACGGCGGCTGGCTGGAGGCGTGGGGCGCACCGGGTGAGGGGGCCCAGTTCCGGCTGACCCTGCCGGCCCGGGCCGGTGACCGACTGACCTCGTCACCGCTGCGACTGGTACCGGCCGACGCTCCCGTGGTGGCGGGCGGCGCCGACGGATGGACCATCACTCTGCCGGGCGCCAATCCGGGGATCGGGCTCGTCGGCCAGGGCGACGGTACCGGCCAGACGATCGAGATCCGTGCCGGCGGGGCGATCAGTGCCGGGCCGGCGGTGCCGGCGCGGCTGCCGGAGGATTCCGGCGACCGGCTGGGGGCGGGTGACGAGGCGGAATCGGCCGATGGTCCGGCCCGCTCCGGGACGCCGTCGGCCGCTCCGGTCGGCACAGCCGGACCGGCGTCCCGACCGGGCGGATCGGGTTCGGCATCGGAGGGCCTGGTCGGGCCGAGGCTGCCGGCCGACAGCGGACGTAGCGAGGCGACGCGATGAGACGGTTCCCGGCGGCCATGCTCGCTGCCTCGGTGTTGCTGGCATCGGCGCTGGGCGCGTGCGGCATTCCGGACGAGACCGATGTCCGGATCCACGGCCGGGGACCGGTGGCCGACACCGCTCCGGCGGACGGCCCGGGAGCGGCGCCGCCACCGGTCCGGACGGCGAGCGGCCTGAACCCGGAGCAGTTCGCCCGCAACTTCCTGACCGCCGCCGCCGGCGAGCCGGGCGAGGCACGCAAACGGATCAACGACTACATCGTGGTGGAGAAGCAGTTCCAGAAGGCGGGCAACGAGAGCGTGAACGTCGTCCGGATGCTGTTCGCGGCACCCCGGATCATCGAGAACACCGACGGCACCAGCGAGGTCCAGATCGAGGTGCAGCAGGTCGGCGTCCTGCGGGCCGACGGCTCGATGGACGAGCCGGAGCGCACGGAGAAGGTGTACAAGTTCATGATCGGTCCGGCGCCGGCCGGCTCGGCCGACGGGCTGTGGGTGCTGGGCCCGCCACCGGCCCTGCTCATGGACGTCGAGGCCCTCGGTAACTACTACGAGGAACACACGATCTACTTCTGGAACCTGGACGGCGACGCCCTGGTACCCGACCTGCGCTACCTCCCGCGTGCGGTGCCGATGGAGCGCCGGGCCACCCAGGTGCTCGGCTGGCTGGTCGGCGGCCCGTCGGACTGGCTGGAGAACGGCGTCGACCGGCTACCCGACGGCACCGGGGTGGTGGGAAACGTGCCGGCGCCGAAGGAGGGCGGTCGGCTCGAGGTGAACCTCTCCGTCAAGGCGGGGGAGCTGGAGACCGACGCCGACCTGAAGAAGCTCTTCAAGCAGATCATTTGGTCCCTGCAGACCAATCCGCTGCTCGGCGACGAACTGGAGCTGAAGATCCAGAACCAGTCGAAGATGACCCAGGTCGCCGCCGACTACCTCCGGGACAACCTGATCTACCAGATCAGCGGCCCGCCGGCCCGGTACGGCGTCCTCGCCGGCAGCCTCTATCCGCTGGTGGGCTCGGGCGAGGGGCAGCCGCTGCCGGTCCCGATCTCGGCAGAGGCCAACCGGGACATCGTCTCGGCGGGCCTGAGCCGCAACGGCGACCAGATCTCGGCCGCGTTGGTGACGAAGAACGGGAAGTCCCTCCGGCTGCGGGTCGGCGCCGGCCTCGGTGTGGTGGACACGTTCATGACCGACAGCGCGTCGTACACCTCGATGGGCCGGCCGGTGTGGCTCAAGGATTCCCTCGACGACGGACCGACCGGACTGGTGGTCGCGGACGGCAGACTGTGGGAGTTCGGCGACGACGACGCCGCGTTGAAGCAGGTGTCGCTCGCCGGAGTCTCCGGGGAGGTGACCGGGGTGGGCGCCTCGCTGGACGGGCGCCGGATCGCCCTGATCGCCGGCGGGCAGTTGTACGTCGCGGTGGTGCGGCCGGTCGACGGCACCCTGACCGTCGATCCGGCGCGTCCGATCGCGACCTCGCTGAAGGCGCTGAGCGCGGTCGACTGGTTCGGCGAGCACTCGCTGGCGGTGGCCGGCCTCCAGGCGGACGGCCGGGCGGCGATCGTCCGGCTCAGCGTGGACGGGGCGGGGGAGTCGCCGCAGGTGACCGGCGTCGGTTCGCCGATCACGGAACTGGCCGCGTACCCGTACGACCTGGGGCGGCCGGCGTCGGCCCCGCTGGTGTACGAGTCGAACCAGGTGGCGTACGCGGGAACGAGGATCACCCGGAACGAGGTCTCGTTCGGGCCCGGGACCCCGCCGCCCGGCACGGCCGCACCCACCGCGCCGTTCTACCTCTACTGACCACTGCGCGGGGATCTGTCGCTACTGACCAGGGGCGGAGGACGGCGGTGCTGACCGGGGGCGGAGGACGGCGGTGTTGACGGGGGTCTGGACGGACCTGGCCGACCTGGTGCTGCCGGCCGAGTGTGCCGGTTGCCGGGGCAGCGGACTTCCCCTGCGGCAGGGAGCCTGTCCGGCCTGCGCCGCGACGCTCCAGGCGCTGCGGCCGATCCCGGTCCGCCCGACCCCCGCCCCGAGCGGCCTGCCGGACTGCGTGGCGCTCGGGGCGTACCGGGGGGCGTTGCGGGAGGCGCTGTTGTCGTACAAGGAACGGGGCCGGCACGGCCTGGCCCGGCCGCTGGGTGTGCTGCTCGCCGAGGTGGTGGCGACGGCCGTCGGTGACCGCCGGCCGGTCCTGCTGGTGCCGGTTCCGGCGACCGCGCGGGCGGCCCGGACCCGGCACGGTGACCATCTCCGCCGGCTGTCCCGGCACACCGCCGCCCGGTTGCGGGGCGCCGGCTGGCCGGTGGTGGTCGCGCATCCGCTGCGCGCGCTGCCCCGGCCCGACTCCGCGACCCTGGACAGCGCCGGCCGGGCCCGGGTGGCGGCAACCGCCTTCCGACTCCGCACCGGCCGGCTGCCGGCGGTGCGCCGGAGCGCGGCCGGCCGGGCCGTCGTGGTGCTGGACGACATCGTGACCACCGGGGTCACCCTCGCCGCGGTGGCCCGACAACTGGAGACCGCCGGCATTCCGGTGTACGCCGCGGCGCTGCTCGCGGCCACCGCCCGACGAGAGCGCGGCTAACTCTGCGTATCACCGTTTTCACCCTATCGTGCGATCCGCGCACATCTTCTCGAATTGGTCTTGGTGACCGGGGTGACGATCGGCCAGATTGGCGTTAGCGTCTTATTTATCGGGGGTATGAGGGGTGTTCCAACGCCCCTGGGGCACCTGGAAGGAGGCAGCCGTTAGCGATCCGGTCATGCCGAGTGGACTTCCAGGGGCGGGCTGACCGGGATTTTTGTTTCTGCAGACTCTCCGATGGCGCAGGGAGGTCACGCATGGATATCGTGGTCAAGGGCCGTAATGTCGAGGTGCCGGATCATTACCGGGTACACGTAGCCGACAAGCTCGCGAAGATCGAGCGCTACGATCACAAGCTTATTCGGGTCGACGTGGAACTCTTTCACGAACGCAATCCGCGACAGTCCGATCACTGCCAGCGAATTGAGATTACCTGTATCTCCAGAGGTCCCGTGGTCCGCGCCGAGGCGTGCGCGAAGGACTTCTACAGCGCGTTGGACGGCGCGATCGCGAAGCTCGACACCCGGCTGCGGCGGGCCGCCGACCGTCGTCGCGTACACCGTGGCCGGCACGCTCCGGTCTCCGTCGCCGCCGCCACGGCCCGGCTACCGGTCGCCGATTTCGGTGAGTCGGCGTTGGCCACTCTCACCGCACCCGCGCCGGAACGGTCGAACGGCAACGGGCATGCCGCCGAACCGGAGTACGACGAGTACGACGACGCGCAGCCCTGGCACATCGCGCGGGAGAAGGTGCACCCGGCCGAGCCGATGAGTGTCGACGACGCGCTGTTCCAGATGGAACTCGTCGGGCACGACTTCTACCTGTTCCTCGACAAGGAATCTGGCCGGCCCAGCGTCGTCTACCGACGCAAGGGTTACGACTACGGCATCCTGGCCCTGGCCAGCTGACCTCCGCCAGCGTTCCACCGGATCCGGGCGGAAACCGGGTCCGGTGGGCGCGTGTCGGTGTCGCCGACGCCGAGCCGATTCCGCCTCACCGGCCGGATGCGACCCCGGTTCCCGGCATCAGCCGGGGGTACCCGCCAGGCCGATGTCCTCGGGCAGCAGCGCGCCGCTCCAGGCGTCGATCCGGGTACCCCGGTGCAGCAGGGCGTGCCGGGCCGTCCCTTCGAAGGTGAAACCGGCCTTCTCGACGACCCGGCGGGAGGCGGTGTTGCCCACGTTGGCCCGCCACTCGATCCTGGCCAGCCGGAGCGCCGTGAATCCCCAGGCGCAGACGGCGGTCACCGCGGCGGGGCAGTAGCCGCGACCCCGCGCCTGCGGGGCGACCAGGAAGCCCAGGTTGCCGACCTGGGGATCGGTCGGGGACAGCCGCAGCTCCATCACGCCGCAGTACGCGTCGGACTCGTCGGCGATCGCGAACAGCGCTCCGGTGCCCCGGCACCACACCGTCGGGCCGTACTCGTGGACGAAGAACTCGGCATCCGAGCGCTGGTACGGGTCCGGCACCGTGGTCCAGCGGATGATCTCGGGATCGCGGCACGCCTGGACGATCGGGTCGAGGTCGGCTTCGCCGAGCGGGCGGAGTCGGAGTTCCGTACCGTCCGAGGCCCTGGCGAAGAGGATCGGTTGGGGCGAACCGAAGACGGCGGCGTGACGTGCCGGAAGTGAGCCGGGACCGGCCGGGTCGGCGTCCGGCGGCTCGTCGGCCGGCGTGCTGCCGGTGTCCCCGGTCGGCGTACCGGCCAGCTCGCCGGGAAGCAGGGAGCCGACCCAGCCGTCCGGACCCCCCTGTGGATGCGGTTGGGCGAGCCGGAGCCGCCCCTCGACCAGGAACCCGGCCCTGAGTGCGACCAGCCGGGACGCGTGGTTGCCGACCTCGGCCTGCCAGATGATCCGGCGCAGTCCCCACTCCGCGAACGCCCACCGGCAGACCGCCCGGGTGGCCCGGACGGCGACACCCCGGCCCCGGGCCCACGGCGCGGTCCAGTACCCGACCTCGGCCGACCTCAGCACCGGGTCGATGCTGACCAGCCCGCACGAGCCGAGAAGTTCGCCGGTGGCCGCGTCGCAGACCGCCATCGGCGCCCCGGTTCCGGCCGCCCAGGACTGCGGGGCGATCTTGGTCACGAAGTCGATCGCGTGTTCGAGCCGGTAGGGGGCGGGGACGGTGGTCCAGCGCTGGATGTCCGGATCCTGACATGCCCGGTGTACGTCCTCGGCGTCCTCGGCGCGCCAGGGCCGCAGCAGCAGCCCCGCTTCGACGATCTCCACCCCGGATGCCCGGTCGCTCTGGTCCATCCGGCCATCGTGCCGGAGGGTTCGCCGAGGGCGTAACCGAGTTTCCCGGCCTGGACGGCAACTATCGGGCGATTTGTCCGGCTCGTTGAACCGGGAGGGCAGCGCGACTGACAGTAGGGCCGATGATGCGCCTACGATGGTTCGGCAGACTGTCTAGGGGAGCGTTGATCCGTGTCGATTCTGGAAAAGGTCCTCCGCGCGGGCGAGGGGCGCCAGGTGCGTCGCCTCAAGGCGATCGCCGCTGCCGTCAACTCGATCGAGGACGACTACGTCAACCTCACCGACGAGGAACTGCGCGGTCTGACCGACCAGTTCCGCGAACGGCTGGCGGACGGGGAAACCCTCGACGACCTGCTGCCCGAGGCTTTCGCTACGGCGCGCGAGGCGGCATCGCGGGTGCTCGGCCAGCGCCACTACGACGTACAGGTCATGGGTGGGGCGGCGCTGCACTTCGGCAACATCGCCGAGATGAAGACCGGTGAGGGCAAGACCCTGACCTCGGTGCTGCCGGCCTACCTGAACGCGCTCTCCGGCAAGGGCGTGCACATCGTCACGACGAACGACTACCTCGCCGAGCGGGACGCGGCCTGGATGGGCCAGGTGCACCAGTTCCTCGGCCTGACCGTCGGGGTGATCCTGCCGAACCGGCCGTCCGTCGAGCACCGGACCGCCTACGAGGCCGACATCACCTACGGCACCAACAACGAGTTCGGGTTCGACTACCTCCGGGACAACATGGCCTGGACCAAGGAGGACCTGGTACAGCGGGGTCACAACTTCGCGATCGTCGACGAGGTCGACTCGATCCTGATCGACGAGGCCCGTACGCCGTTGATCATCTCCGGGCCGGCCGAGCACTCCGCCCGCTGGTACTCGGAGTTCGCCGGGGTGGTGGCCCGGTTGCAGTCCGGCAAGGAGGGTGCGGGCGACTACGAGGTCGACTACGCCAAGCGGACCATCGCGGTGACCGAGCGCGGCGTCGCCAAGGTGGAGGACCGGCTCGGCATCGACAACCTCTACGAGTCGGTGCACACCCCACTGGTCGGCTACCTGAACAACGCGATCAAGGCGAAGGAGCTCTACAAGCGCGACAAGGACTACGTCGTCACCGAGGGCGAGGTCTTGATCGTCGACGAGTTCACCGGTCGGATCCTGCACGGCCGCCGCTACAACGAGGGCATGCACCAGGCGATCGAGGCCAAGGAAGGCGTGGAGATCAAGCAGGAGAACCAGACTCTTGCCACGATCACCCTCCAGAACTACTTCCGGCTCTACGGCAAGCTGTCCGGGATGACCGGTACGGCGCAGACCGAGGCCGGCGAGTTCAACAAGGTCTACAAGGTCGGCGTGGTGAGCATCCCCACGCACCGTCCGATGATCCGGGTCGACAAGCCGGACGTGATCTACAAGACCGAGAAGGCCAAGTTCAACGCGGTGGTGGAGGACATCGCCGAGCGGCACGCCCTGGGCCAGCCGGTCCTGGTCGGCACCGTCTCGGTGGAGAACTCCGAGATCCTGTCCCAGCTGCTGCGCCGCCGGGGCATCCCGCACGCCGTGCTGAACGCCAAGTTCCACGCCAAGGAAGCCGAGATCATCGCCCAGGCGGGCCGCAAGGGCGGCGTCACGGTGGCGACGAACATGGCGGGTCGAGGCACCGACATCCTGCTCGGCGGCAACCCGGAGTACCTGGCGAACACCGAACTGCGCCAGCGCGGCCTGGACCCGGTGGAGCACGCCGACGACTACGCGAAGGCGCTCGAGGAGATCCTGCCCCGGTGGAAGGACGCCTGCGACGCCGAGGCCGAGGAGGTCACCGCCGTCGGCGGCCTGTACGTGCTGGGCACCGAGCGGCACGAGTCCCGCCGGATCGACAACCAGCTGCGGGGCCGGTCCGGCCGGCAGGGTGACCCGGGCGAGTCCCGGTTCTACCTCTCGCTCCAGGACGAGTTGATGAAGCGGTTCCGGGCCGGAGCGGTCGAGGCCGTGATGGAGCGCTTCAACATCCCCGAGGACGTGCCCATCGAGTCCAAGATGGTCACCCGGCAGATCAAGAGCGCTCAGGCCCAGATCGAGGGTCAGAACGCCGAGATCCGGAAGAACGTCCTCAAGTACGACGAGGTGATGAACAAGCAGCGCCAGGTGGTCTACGCCGAGCGCAAGCGGGTGCTCGACGGCGAGGACCTGAACGACCAGGTCCAGCACATGATCGACGACACCGTCAGCGCGTACGTCACCGGCGCGACCTCGGACGGTTACGCCGAGGACTGGGATCTCGACCAGCTCTGGACCAGCCTCAAGCAGCTCTACCCGGTCGGCGTCACCGTCGAGGACCTCGTCGAGGAGTCCGGTGGCGAGCGCAACACCCTCGATGCCGACTTCCTGCTCGAACAGCTCAGGCAGGACGCGTTCGCGGCGTACGAGCGGCGCGAGGAGGAACTGGGCACCGAGGCGACGCGTCAGTTGGAGCGGATGGTGCTGCTCCAGGTCATCGACCGTAAGTGGCGTGAGCACCTCTACGAGATGGACTACCTCCAGGAGGGCATCACGCTGCGCGCCTACGCCCAGCGTGACCCGGTGGTGGAGTACCAGCGTGAGGGCTTCGACATGTTCGCCACCATGATGGACGGGATCAAGGAGGAGACGGTCGGCTTCCTCTACAACCTGGACGTCCAGGTCGAGGAGACCAGCCCGGCTCCGGCCCCGGCTCCTGCGGGCCCGTCGCCGATGCCGATGAAGACGGATCCGCCGGTCGAGATCCGGGCCAAGGGACTCGGGCGGGCACCACGTACCCAGGGGTTGCAGTACTCGGCGCCGACCATCGACGGCGAAGCCCCGGCGACCGGTGGGGTGGCGGTCGAACGCCCGGAGCCGCAGCCGCAGGCCCCGGCGCTCGGGGTGGGCGGACCGCCCGTACCCTCGTCGGCCTCCCGGCGCCCTGCCCAGCAGGGGCAGCCCGGCGCGGCCAACGCGCCGTCCCGCAACGCGCCGTGCCCCTGTGGTTCCGGCCGGAAGTACAAGCGCTGCCACGGGGCGCCCGGCGGCGGCGCCTGAGCGGCACAGCCTGATCCACCCCGTACCCCGGTCGCCGTCGAGCGACCGGGGTACGTCCGTCTGGTGACGCGGCAGGCCCTTCGAGACCCGGCAGGTCAGAGCACGTCGACCGAGACGCCGACCCAACTGCCCCGACGGCGTTCGATCCGGAACGCCACCGCCCAGGTACGTCCGGCGACACCCACCGCTGCGGCGGCCTCGGCGACTCCTGGCCTGGGCTCGCAGACCCGGAGCCGTTGCACCCGGAGGGTACGGACCGGTTGCCCCGGCTGGCGTCGGCCGCCGATCCGGGTCGTGGCGGCGGCGAGCTGCTCGACGATGCCGGCGGCCTCGGTCGGGCTGGACAGCGGGCGGACGTGCCCGGCCGGGCGGTAGCCGTTGACGATTTCGAGGCAGGTGGCGAGGAACCGCCGCGCCGCGTGTCTCGCCTCGGGGGTCGCGCCCGCGAGCGCCTCCGGCAGCGGTGCGGCGGGACCCCGTCCGCCGGTTGCCCCGCACTCCGGCGGAACCGGGTCGCCCACCCGTGCGACGGGCACCGCGCGTACCGGCCGGCGGGCGGGAACGGCGCGGCTCGGCTGGGCGGTGGCGACGAGGCGGGTCGTCGGCTCGAAGTCGCGGTCGCTTGTCGGCTCGAAGTCGGTGGCGCGGTCGCTTGTCGGCTCGAAGTCGATGGCGCGTTCGGTCGTCGGGTCGAAGTCGGTGGCGCGGCCGGTCGTCGGGTCGGACCAGATCTCCGGGGCGTACTCGTCGTCGAAGGGTGGATCGAGGGGTGGCACGGGTCGAAGTCGCACGGAGGGGCGAGCCGGGGACCGGCCGCGTGCGAGGGGCATGACGAATCCTCCCATGATCTTGCGTTTGCTTTCGTTTGCCTCCGACGCGCTAATTTCTAGCGGACTCACTGCCCGTCGTCAATGGCTTCCGGTGACCTGGTGAGCCTGTGACCCGGCGATTCGGCGATTTGGCCGGTCAGGTCGAGACCGTAGCCGCCCCGACCGACAGGAAACGCCGGCCTGTCCGGCGACGTACGCCGCCCCGCCCGGCGAGAGAAGCCGTGGTGACCGGCAACGGAGGCCGCCGTGACCGGCATGGGCGGCGGCTGCGTCAGACCCGGCGCGGGAAAGTCCGGTGGCGCAGGAAAGTCCGGTGGCGCGGGAGAACTACTCGGATACCCGGTCGACCAGCGGGTTGTCGGCGACCCAGTCGGCGGTCTCGGCGTACTTGCGCGCGATGTACTCCTCCAGCCGGGCACGTTCGACCCGCCACTGGCCCCGGCCACCGATCTTGATCGCCGGCAGTTCCCCGCTGCGGACCATGTGGTAGACCTGCGAGTCCGAGACGTTCAGCTCGGCGGCGACGTCGGACAACAGCAGGAACCTCGGCTCCACAGGCGAACTCCCGGTCGGTGGACGGCGGTTGCCTTAGTTTGCCATCGACTGCGGTGTGGCCGCTTCCGCCGTCAGGTCCCGCCCGGCCAGCGGGCTGGAGTAGACCACACTCGTGGTCACCGCGCCCAGTCCACTGATCCGGCCCGCGACCTGCTCAAGATGGCGCATGGACCGGGCGACGACCTTGAGCACGAAACAGTCCTCGCCGGTCACGTGGTGCGCCTCGACGATCTCCGGCGTGCTGTCGAGCAGCGCGTGGAAGGGCCGGTAGTTCCCGGTGGGATAGCGGAGCCGGACCAGGGCGAGGATGCCGAGCCCGACCTGCTCGGGGACGACCACCGCCCGGTAGCCGGAGATCACCCCCGCCTCTTCGAGCCGCCTGACCCGCTCCGCGACGGCACTCGGCGACATCGCGACCAGCCGGGCGAGGTCGGCGAAACTGGCCCGTCCGTTGCGCTGCAGCTCCGTCAGGAGTCGCCAGTCGGTCGCGTCGAGTGCCGGCGGATCAGTGGCCATCCGCCCAAGATACCGTTGAATCATCGGCCGATCCACCATGATGCCGCGCGATGGTCGTTCCTGGGTCGCGCCTGCGGCCGTACCGTTTGGGCATGACGACGACCTCCCCGAACCCGGTGCTGGCCACGCCGCCGGCCGCTCCCGACCAGGCCACCGCCTGGTTCGCCGCCAAGCTGGCGGTGCAGACCGACGTCTCCGACGTGTACGCCGCGCTCGGCCGGGACGAGCCGGGCTTCGTCCTGGTGGACACCCGCGACCTCGCCTCCTGGCGGCAGGGCCACATCCTCGGCGCGATCCATCTCCCCACCGGAATGATCCCGCTGCGCGCCGCCCGGCTGCTGGACCGGGCTGTTCCGGTGGTGACCTACTGCTGGGGGCCGGGCTGCGACGGCGCGACGAAGGCGGCCCACGCGCTGGCCGGCCGGGGCTATCAGGTCAAGGAGATGATCGGTGGCATCGAGTACTGGATCCGGGAGGGTTTTCCGGTCCAGGTCGCCGAGACCGGGACGGTGACCGGGGCGGTCGACCCGCTGACCGCTCCGCTGCGACGCTGAGCCGACCGGGTCGTCCCGGGCCGTGGCTCCGACCCGACACGACCCGGGATCCGCTTCCGCCCGGCACGCCGTGGGTGTACTAGCGTCGCGGGTGTACCACAGGTACGGCGCCGGACATGATCAGGCGTTGGACGCGGCGGAGTCGCCGCGAGCGGGCGTCGAGCGGGGAGATCAGCGTGGCAGAACAGCTCGTCCGGGTGTACGTCCCGGGCACCGTGCCGATGCTCGCCGAGTTGCGGCAGGAGGGGTGGATCCTCGCCCCGCACGGACACGCGGTCACCCCGGAACTGCGGGAGTGGTACGCCGAGGGGGACGAGGAGGAGTTGGAGTACGTCGCCTTCACCCGGGCCGCCCAGGAGGCGCTGCGGCTGCTGCACGCCGATTCCGGAGCCGCCCGGCGACGGGTGGTGGTCGCCGCGGACCTCCCGCCCGGGGCGGTACGGCGGGAGGACCTCGAACTCGGCGCCAGCACCGTACGGCTGACCGGCCGGATCGCGATCGGTACGGTCGCCGCGATCCACGTGGACGGCGTCGACGCCGTCGACGATGTCACGGCGGCGGTGGCCGTGGTCGAGCAGGCGTTGTCGGGTGACGAGGACGCGCAGTTCACCGTGGACGGGGTCGAGGACCACGAACTGGAGTGGTACGCCCCGACGGAACTCGACGAGCTCTCCGACCTGATGAAGTGACCCTGACCGGTCCGGGTCAGCGACCGGCTCCGGCCACCGGCTCGGGTCGGTCGGCTGGCTCGTGGTCCTCCCCGGCCTCGGCGCGGCCCGCACCCTCGGTCCCGCCACCGTCCACGGCGGTCGGTTCGCCGGTCTTCGACGCCCGGATCTCGTCGGCCGTCGTCGTCGGCATCCTCGTTCGATCCTCGTCGGCTGCGGCTGCGGCTGCGGCTGCGGCTCCGGCTCCGGTGTCGGCGTCAGCCTCGGCTCCGGTGTCGGTGTCGGTATCGGCGTCGATCCCGTCGTCCGCAGGCCGGTCGTCCGGCATCCCGTCCTGGTCGCGGTCCCGGAGTTCGGGTTCCCCACCGGTCGCCGATTCCTCGGCCGGGCGGAGTGTCCGACCGAAGCCGATGGTGGCGACGAGGGCGCCGACGAAGAGCACCACCATCGCGTGGCTGAGCCGGGACCCACCGAGTGAGTCCTGTCCGCTCCGGTCGATCTCGCTGATCGCGCTGGCCATCCGGAGCATCTCCGCGCCGGCGGTCCGGGTGATGACCTCGGCGGTGAGCAGCAACAGACCGGCGCCCGCGCCCGCGATCATGTACCCCGGCCAGCGCGGCGGCGTGGCCGGGGTGACCCGCCCGGCGATCCGCAGGTAGCCGAAGGCCAGCAGGCCGGCGGCGAGTCCGCCGGCCAGCGAGCCGGTCCAGCGGAACAGGTTCATGGCGTTCTCGTACCGCTCGGGATCGGTGGCGCTGGCGCCGTAGAAGGACAGCACCGGATTCTTGAAGTAGCTCAGTGCGAAGCCGACCGCGAAGACTGCCAGCATGGCGGCGACGATGGCGCCCACCACCAGGGTGCTGCGCAACCCGCCGGCGATTCCACCGACGGTCGCCGCCGCCGCGATGCTGCCGGCGATGATCATGATCGTCGATCCGTCGCCGTAGCTGAGGCGCAACGCGAGCACCGAGAGCAGCCCGGTGGCGAGTCCGGCGGCCAGCGCCGCGGCGAACCGTGGCGTGGTGCGCCGGACACCGAACCGGGTCAGCAGGTTGGCCAGGGCGAGACTGACGGCGGCGCCGCTGACCAGGCTCGCCGAGATGACCCCGGGCAGGGCGTACGCGGCCGAGGCGATCGCCATCGAGTCGACCCCGGAGGAGGAGATCTCGGCCTTGGCCGACCAGAGCATCGCGGCCAGCCAGCCCAGGGAGAGCAGGGCGAGCACAACGGCACCGGGTGCCGCTGGCGGCAGCGGAGCGGTGGCGGCCGGCGGCGACTCCAGGTCGACCGGCTGATCCCGATCAGAGATCGCGGTTGTGCCGGACTCTTTCGTCATCATCTCCCCTTCAGCAGGTGACCGGCCGCGTCGACGGGGCGGCGATGGGGGCTGCGACCAGACCACAGCCGCCGGCCCCTCAGCGTACGCGGGGCGGCCGGAGCGGTGGCGTGGTGCCGGTGCGGACCGGTCGGGACGAACGTCGGCCGCGGGCGGCGCTGCCCGAGGGATGTGCGGCGGGTCACGGGGACGTACGGGCGATCGCGCGGAGAGGGACTGGCGAGCCGGGGAGCAGGGCCGACCATGAAAGGATTGGCGCAGGTCCCGCCCCCGTACCTCCGGTATCCCCCGGGGTCCGGGTCAGGGTGTTCGGCCGACCGGTCGGCACCGGCGGGTCCGATTTCGTCGACGTTGTCGAGATCGCCCAGGAGCATGCCATGGACGCCGTTCTCTCCGTACCCGAGCCGCACAACGAGCCGGTCCGCGACTACGCGCCCGGCAGTGCCGAGCGGACCAGCCTGCAGCGCCGGCTCGGCGAGTTGGCCGCCGAGCGGCGGGAGCTGCCGATGACGATCGGCGGTACGCAACGGATGGGCGCGGGTGCCGCGATCGACGTCGTGCAGCCGCACCGGCACCAGCACGTGCTGGGGGTCACCCACAACGCAACCAACGCGGATGCGCAGGCGGCGGTGACGGCCGCGAGGCAAGCCGCCCCGATGTGGCGTAATTTGTCCTTTGCGGACCGCGCTGCCGTTTTTCTCCGTGCCGCCGATCTGCTCGCCGGCCCCTGGCGTGACACGCTGAACGCGGCGACCATGCTCGGCCAGTCGAAGACCGCCATCCAGGCCGAGATCGACGCCGCCTGCGAGTTGATCGACTTCCTGCGGTTCAACGTCGCCTTCGCCCGTAAGTTGCTCGCCGAGCAGCCGATGTCGTCGAGCGGAGTCTGGAACCGGTTCGACCACCGGCCGCTGGAGGGCTTCGTCTACGCGGTCACGCCGTTCAACTTCACCGCGATCGCGGCCAACCTGCCGGCGGCGCCCGCCCTGGTCGGCAACACCGTGGTGTGGAAGCCCGCGCCGACCCAGCAGCTCGCGGCGCACTTCACCATGCGGCTCTTCGAGGCGGCCGGCCTGCCGCCCGGCGTGATCAACATGGTCACCGGGGACGGCATCGCGGTCTCCGACGTCGTGCTGGCCGACCCCGACCTGGCCGGTATCCACTTCACCGGGTCGACCAAGGTGTTCCAGAAGCTGTGGCAGGGCGTCGGGGCGAACATCGCGAACTACCGGGGCTACCCCCGACTGGTCGGCGAGACCGGGGGCAAGGACTTCGTCGTCGCGCATCCGAGCGCCGACGCCGACGCGCTGCACACCGCGCTGATCCGCGGGGCGTACGAGTACCAGGGGCAGAAGTGCTCGGCCGCATCCCGGGCGTACGTGCCGCGCTCGCTCTGGCACGGCGGCCTGCGGGACCGGCTGGCCGCCACCGCCGGGGAGTTGGCGTACGGGGACGTCACCGACTTCGCCAACTTCGGCGGTGCGGTGATCGACGCCAAGGCGTTCGCCCGGCACACCGCCGCACTGGACATGATCTCCAGCGATCCCTCCTGCCGGATCGTCGCCGGTGGCACCGCCGACGACTCGGTGGGCTGGTTCGTCCGGCCCACCCTGTTCGAGTGCGACGATCCCGGACACGAGTCGTTCACCACCGAGTACTTCGGGCCGATCCTCGGCGTGCACGTCTACGACGACGCCCGCTTCGAGGAGGTGGTACGGCAGGCGGAGTCGATCGCGCCGTACGCGCTCACCGGCTCGATCTTCGCCACCGACCGTCGGGTGGTCGACTGGGCCACCGAGACGCTGCGGTACGCCGCCGGCAACTTCTACATCAACGACAAGCCGACCGGTGCCGTGGTCGGGCAGCAGCCGTTCGGGGGCGCCCGGGCGAGCGGCACGAACGACAAGGCCGGCTCGTGGCACAACCTGGCCCGGTGGATGTCGCCCCGGACGTTGAAGGAGACCTTCGCGCCGCCGACCGACCACCGCTACCCGCACATGGGCTGACCGGACCGATTCGTATTCGGCCGGCGGCGTTCCGTTCCGGTCCGCCCCGACCCCGGGCCGGTCCACTGGTCCCCGGTTCGTGCCAGGCCCCGCCGCGCCCGTCCAGCACCCGATCCGATCGTCTTAGCGTCACTTCCAGACAACGGAAGGTGACCGTCCTTCGGCCACGAGGCCCGACGGACGGCGACCGGCCAGGGGAGGAACGCGATGGATCGGGTGCTGGGCGGCCGCTACCGGCTCGTGCGGGAGGTCGCGTACGGAGCGATCGGAATCGTCTGGCGCGGGGTCGACCTGTGCGACGGAGAGCCGGTGGCGGTCAAGATGCTGCGTCCCGAGGCTGCCGTCCGGCCTGACCTGGTGGCGGGCTTCCAGGCCGAGACGGAGGTCGTCGCCAGCCTCGACCATCCGGGTCTGGTGCGGTCCCGGGACGTACTCGGGCAGGGCCGGGAGCGGGCCCTGGTGATGGAGCTGATCGAGGGCGAGGACCTGCGTCGACGGCTGGGGCGTACCGGGCCGGTTCCGCCGGCGATCGCGGCCGAGGTGGCGGCGCAGCTCGCCGGGGCGCTGGCGTACCTGCACAGGCGGGACATAGTGCACGGCGACGTGAAGCCGGGCAACCTCCTCGTGCCGGCAGACGGTGGACTGGTGCGGCTGGTCGACTTCGGGGCGGCCCGCCGGGTCGGGGCGGACTCCGGCCTGCCGACCACTCAGGCCACCCCGGAGTACGTCGCGCCGGAGGTGATCGTCGGCGCTCCCGTCACCCCGGCCAGCGACGTGTACGCGCTCGGCATCGTGCTCTTCGAACTCGTCTCCGGGTGTAGTCCGTACCGGGGCGGGCTGCCGGCCCAGGTGCTCGACCGGCACCGGAACTGCCGGCCGGTACCGCCGCCCGGTCTGCCGCCGGTCGTCTGGCAGTTCGTCGAGGACTGCCTGGCGACCGATCCGGCCCGGCGGCCGGGCGCGGAGCGGGCGGCGGCCAGGCTGCGGGGGATGGAGCCGGCCCTGGACGGGATCACCGCGCTGCCCCGCCCGGCCGCCGACCAGGTCACCTGGTGGCCCCGGCGGACCGGCGCGGCGACCGGTACCGCCCGGGTCGGCGGTCCGGGCCTCGGGACGAACCGTGCCGCGCCGCTCCCGCGTACGTCGGAATCTTCGGACTCCACCGCCGGCACGGCCGGTACGGCGTGCGGCGCGGGCCGGCGCCGGTGGTCGGGTTCGGCCGAGACCGATCCGGCGGAACCGGCGCCGGTGGTCGTGGTTTCGGGCGAGCGGTGGTGTCCGGTCCGCAGCTTCCGGCAATCCGCCACATACCCGGTGAAAGTCTACTAATCTCCCCAATTGGCACATGCTGCGCTGACGCCCGCACCGGCTCGGGCAGCCGTCCCGAACCGGAGCGTCATGGTCCGGGAGTGGCCGATCGGCAGGTACCGTCCGGACGACCGGCGACCCGCGCGACCGGGCGCGTGTCGGGCCGGGACGCCGAGCGGGCGCGCTGTCGGGCCGGGACCCCGAGCGGCGAGCGGTCCCACCGGACGGCCGGAGCGCCGATCGGCCGCCCGCGTCGCCCGCGCCCCTCCGAGGGCCGCGCCGGGGCCCATCCATTGATCGTCCTCATCTGACTGTCGGGCAAAGACAGTGCACAATGGAGGTATTAGTGGCACGGATAGTGCCAAATCCTGGACGCGGCGCCGGCAAAGTGGCAGCGTGGAGGGCATGGCGGATACTGGTATCAACCCCACCGCGGCGGCCCTGCTCGGGCTGCTCCACGAAGGACCGATGACGGGCGGCCAGTTGATGGCCGCCGCCGAGCGACGCCTGGCGCCGTACTGGTCGATGACCCGTAGCCAGGTCTACCGGGAATTGCCGGCGCTGGCCGACCAGGGACTGGTCCGGCTCGGCAAGCCGGGCCCCCGGTCCAGCCAGCCGTACGCGCTCACGGCGGCCGGGAAACGGACATTCTCTCGCTGGCTGACCGAGATGCCCGGCCGGGACACGGTGCGCAACCCGACCGCGCTCCGGGTCGCCTTCGGCCCGCAGCACTCGGCCACCCAGATGCGGACGTTGGTCAGCAGCGCGAACGACTATCACACCGAGGCCCTGGCGTCGGCCCGGGAGCAGGCCCGGGACGCGAAGAAGGCCGGTGACTCGTACGGCGCCGCCGCCCTGGAATTCGCGGTCGCGTACCACAAGGCGGCGCTGTCCTGGCTGAAGAGCGCGCCGGTCGGCTGAGCGGGTCCGCGGCGGTGAGATCGGGGTCGCGCCAACCTCCGGCGGACGCGCCGGGGTGGTTCGTTGCCGGCGCCGGCCCGGTCCCCCGGACGACCAGTACTCTTGACTGTCGTGACCGCTGCCGAGTACTCCGACCAACTTAAGGATCTTGACGCGACGCTGCGCAACATCGAGGCCGTCCTCGATGTTGACCGTCTGCGTCGGGCCAAGGCAGAGCTTGAGGAGGCGGCCTCCGCGCCGGATCTGTGGGACGACCAGGACCGGGCCCAGCAGGTGACCTCCAAGCTGTCGTACGTCAACGGCGAGATCAGCAAGCTGGAGAGCCTCCGTTCGCGGCTCGACGACGCCCGGGTGCTGCTGGAACTCGCCGAGGCGGAGGCCGACTCGGGAGTGCTGAGCGAGGTCGACACGGAGATCGTCGGGCTCACCAAGGCGATCCAGGAGATGGAGGTTCGTACCCTGCTGTCCGGGGAGTACGACTCCCGGGAGGCGCTGGTCGCGATCCGGGCCGGAGCCGGCGGGGTGGACGCGGCCGACTTCGCGGAGATGCTGCTCCGGATGTACCTGCGCTGGGCCGAGCGGCACGGCTACCCGACCGAGGTCTACGAGACGTCGTACGCGGAGGAGGCCGGCCTCAAGTCGGCGACCTTCGCCGTCAAGGTCCCGTACGCCTACGGCACGCTCAGCGTCGAGGCGGGTACGCACCGGCTGGTCCGGATCAGCCCGTTCGACAACCAGGGCCGCCGGCAGACCAGCTTCGCCGGGGTCGAGGTGCTGCCAGTTACTGAGCAGACGGACCATATCGACATTCCGGAAAACGATCTCCGGTTCGACGTCTACCGTTCGTCGGGCCCGGGTGGACAGAGTGTGAACACCACCGACTCGGCGGTGCGGATCACCCACCTGCCCACCGGCATCGTCGTCACCTGCCAGAACGAGAAGTCCCAGCTCCAGAACAAGGCGTCCGCGCTGCGCGTGCTCCAGGCCCGGCTGCTGGAGCGGAAGCGTCAGGAGGAGCAGGCCAAGTTGGACGGCCTGAAGACCGACGCCGCCGGCTCGTGGGGCGACCAGATGCGCTCGTACGTCCTGCATCCGTATCAGATGGTGAAGGATCTGCGTACCGAGCAGGAGACGGGCAACCCGTCCTCGGTGTTTGACGGCGATCTGGACGGATTTATCGAGGCCGGGATCCGCTGGCGGAAGCAGCGCCAGCTCGCCAGTGACGCGGCGTGAACACGGCTCGCGTCGGGACAACTGCGGTGCGTCGATGACGGCGATCGTTTTCATGTGCGGGGCGTGAGCAAGGCTCGACGCAGCGCAGGTTCGCCACAAATGTCGGTCGGACAGGCCGGGCTCCGCTCTTGGCCTTTTCGTTACGACGCGTAGACTCACCACCCGTGATTGAGCTTGAGCAAGTGACGAAGACGTACCCGAAGGCGTCCCGACCGTCGCTCGACAGCGTGTCGGTCTCGATCGAGAAGGGTGAGTTCGTCTTCTTCATCGGTCCCTCCGGTTCCGGCAAGTCGACAATCATCAAGCTGTTGCTGCACGAGGTGACCCCGAACAAGGGTCGGGTGGTCGTCAACCAGAAGGACGTCACCGGGATGCGCTCGTGGAAGATCCCGAACTTCCGGCGCTCGATCGGCTGCGTCTTCCAGGACTTCCGGCTGCTGCCCAACCGCACCGCGTACGAGAACGTGGCCTTCGCGCTCGAGGTCATCGGCAAGACCAAGGCGGTCGCCCGCCGGGTCGTGCCCGAGGTGCTGGAACTGGTCGGGCTCGGCGGCAAGGAGCACCGGTACCCGCACGAACTCTCCGGTGGTGAGCAGCAGCGTGTCGCGGTGGCCCGCGCGTTCGTGAACCGGCCACTGATCCTGCTGGCCGACGAGCCCACCGGAAACCTCGACCCGGACACCTCGATCGAGATCATGCGCCTGCTGGACCGGATCAACCGCACCGGCACCACGGTCGTGATGGTCACCCACGACTCCAACATCGTCAACCAGATGCGCCGTCGTGTCATCGAGATCGAGAGTGGCCGCATCGTGCGTGACCAGGCCCGGGGCGTCTACGGCTGACCGGCCCGCGCCGGGCTCGGTCGGACCTCCCCCGATCCGAGCCGGGACCCGGCCCTGATTCGACGACGAACGACTCCAGCGGAGATCCGGAAGGAACCCCCCGATGCGCTTGAAATACGTCCTGTCCGAGGTGATGGTCGGGCTGTGGCGCAACGTGACCATGACCATCGCGATGATCATCACGATGGCGGTCTCACTGACCATGCTCGGCGCGAGCGGCCTGATGTACCTCCAGGTCGACGCCATGAAAGACGCGTACTACAAGGACATTGAGGTGTCGATCTTCCTCGATGCCGGTGTGACCGAGGAGCAGCGTACCCAGCTCCAGACGGACCTGGATGCCAACCCGCTGGTCCGGGAGGTCAAGTACGAGTCCCAGGAAGAGGCGTTCGCGCGGTTCCAGAAGCTGTTCGCGGACTCGCCCGACCTCGTCAAGGCGGTGCAGGCGGACAAGCTTCCGGAGTCCTTCCGGGTCAACCTGGTCAACCCGGAGCAGTACCAGCAGATCTTCGACGCCTACAAGGACCGGGAGGGCATCGACGACATCATCGACCAGCGTCGCCTCCTGGAGCAGATCTTCAGCATCCTCGGCGCGATCCAGAACATGGCTCTGGCGTCGGCTTCGGTGATGGCGATCGCCGCGTTGCTGCTGGTCGCGAACACGATTCAGGTGGCGGCCTACAGCAAGCGCCGCGAGGTCGCGGTGATGAAGCTGGTCGGTGCCTCGAACTGGTTCATCCAGGCCCCGTTCGTGCTGGAGGCGGTGGTGGCCGGTCTGTTCGGCGCGATCATCGGCTTCGGCGCCCTCGTGCTGGGCAAGATCTTCCTGCTCGACGGGTCGCTGCGGGACCTCACCGATCTGCTCACCCCGATCGAGTGGAGCACCGTACTGCTGATGTTCCCGTTCATGGCCGGAGTCGGTGGCCTGGTCAGTGCGGGTACCGCCTGGGTGACGCTCCGGTTCTACCTGAGGGTCTAGTTTTCCTAGGCTCCATCGGCTGTCAGACCGTTCGCAGGGCCCCTGCCCGCGCAAAAAGCGCGAGCCAGGGGCCCTGTGTCGCGAGGTAGCATTGCGCGGTTGTTCACGGAACGAGAGGGGTGTGGCGCCGATGCCACGGGAGAAGGGGCGCAAGGTCGTCGCCTCCAACCGCAAGGCGCGGCACGACTACGCCATCCTCGACACGTACGAGGCGGGCATGGCTCTGACCGGTACGGAGGTCAAGTCGCTGCGCGCGGGCCACGCGTCCCTGGTCGACGCCTTCGCCCAGGAGCGGGACGGCGAGCTCTTCCTGCACGGCATGCACATTCCGGAGTACACCCAGGGGACCTGGACCAACCACGAGCCCCGGCGTACCAGGAAGCTGCTGCTCAACCGGCAGGAGATCAGCCGGGTGCTCGGGAAGCTGCGGGAGAGCGGCCTGACCCTGGTGCCGCTGTCGGTCTACTTCTCCGACGGCTGGGCCAAGGTCGAGATCGGACTGGCCAAGGGCAAGAAGTCGTACGACAAGCGCCAGGATCTGGCCAAGCGGGACGCCGAACGGGAAATCCTCCGGGCGGCGGGCCGGCGTGGCAAGGGGATGGAGTGACCGTCCCGGCACCCGGAGTGGCAATATCGTCCGCTGGTACGCCTGTGACGTACGTTACCCACGGGTTGTCCGGTTCGGCGGTGTGGCGAGCCGGTATCTGGAATGAAGTCGGCGACGCCAGGCGTTAGGCTTGGGGTGCGGCCGAAAAGATCGGTAGCAACCTCCGTCGGTCCGGTAGCGAGCCGACGGGACACAGGGGGTGACTGGTTTCGACTTCGTACGTTGCGGCAGGGGAAGCGAGCCGAGGAAGCCGACGTCGTCTCGAGAATCGGTCGTCGGAAAACTAAAAGCGCCAAGCACAATCGCGCTGACTTCGCTCTCGCCGCCTGAGGCGAGTAGCAAGTCTGTCGGCCTGGGACTGCCTTCGACCCAGATAGCCGGCATCAGCTAGGAGGCTGGCCAACCGAACCCGGTCGCGGGGTTCGCGCGGCGAGATTAATCAGCGGCTGGGCCCGTCACACCGACTCGCTCGCGTGATCGGAGGGGCCGAGTAGAGGCATAGCGAGCTGCGCTCGGAGAAGCCCTGGTAAGGCGACGAAGGACCCGGGTTCGATTCCCGGCACCTCCACGAATCGCTGGCTGCGCCCCGGTCCACCACAGGACCGGGGCGCAGCTGTTTCTCGTACCTCCCGACGCTGTTTTTCGTACCTCCCGGCGCCGGCGCCGGCGTGGTGCGGGCGGGTGCGGCCGGGTCGGGCGTTGCCGGTGTGACGAACGGGACGGATGGGGTCAACGGGCCAGATGAGCCGGCCTCCGAGGGTGGACATCCTGCCGCAAACGGCCGCACCATCGGGCTGCAACCCCATAGGTGCCGCTCTGCGGGAGGTGTCATGTCGACCAACCCGATCCAGCACCAGATGTCGAGTCCCGGTCTCGGGGCGCAGGCTCAGCCGTCCGCCGCCGGGCCCGGGACGGTGGCGTCTCGGGCGGTGGCGCCTCAGGTGGTGGCGCCTCGGGCGGTGGCGCCTCAGGTGGTGGCGCCAGAGGCGACGGGGCCTGAGGTGGCGGCACTGCGGGCGGCCAGACGTCATCGGGCCGCGTTGCTTGGTGAGATCCACTTCCTGGAACAGGCGCTCGCCGCGCCGGCCCGGGAGCCGGGGTGGCGACACCGGGTCGGCGACCGCCTGGGCGGGCTGCGCGGGGCGTTCGTCGAACACATGGTGCTGACCGAAGGGCCGGAGGGGCTCTACGCGGAACTGCTGGACCATGCGCCCCGGCTGGCTCGGGGCGTACACGTGCTGATCCGGGAGCATGCCGCGGTGGAGGCGACCATGACCGCGCTCCAGCGTCGGGTCGACCTGCCCGAGATCACCGCCTCCGAGCTGCGAAACTGGACCACGGATCTGCTCCGGGAGCTGGCCCGGCACCGGCAGCGCGGCGCGGACCTGGTCTACGAGGCGTACCAGACGGACATCGGCGGCGAAACCTGACCGTCGTAGGCCGGCTGCCCCGGCGCCGTACCGTCAGGGCAGCTCGATCGGCAGCTTGATGCCGTCGAGGCTGTGCGGGCACGGGCAGGCGCGTTCGGCCGACAGCCGGACGACCGCGTCGAGCAGGACCTCCCGGAGCCGGGCGGTGTTCTCCCCGAAGACCCGGAAGACCTCCTCCTGGGTCACCCCGTGCCCACCCTCGACCCCGGCGTCGAGGTCCGTGACGAGCGCGACGGCGGTGTAGCAGAGGGCCAGTTCGCGGGCGAGCACCGCCTCGGGATGCCCGGTCATGTTGATAACCGCTCCACCGATCGAGGTGAACCAGCGGGACTCGGCCCGGGTGGAGAACCTCGGTCCCTCCACCACCACCATGGTGCCGCCGTCGTGCGCGTCGATCCCGTGCCCGGCCGTGGCGGCGAGCACCGTGCGCCGGCCGACCGGGCAGTACGGATCCGCGAACGAGACGTGCACCGCACCCCGGTCGTAGTAGGTCTGGGCCCGGCCACTGGTCCGGTCGATGAGCTGATCGGGGACCACGAAGGTGCCGGGGCCGAGTTCCGGCCGCAGGCCGCCGACGGCGCACGGGGCGAGAATCTGGCGTACCCCGATCGCCCGCAACGCCCACAGGTTCGCCCGGTACGGAATCAGGTGCGGCGGGTAACGATGGTCCCGCCCGTGCCGGGGCAGGAAGGCGACGGACCGACCGCCGACCCGCGCGACGGTGATCGGATCGGACGGCGGCCCGTACGGCGTCTCGACCCGGTGCTCGGTGGCGTCCGGGAGCAGGGCGTACAGTCCGGATCCGCCGATCACGGCGACTTCTGCCTGCGGATGCATGGTCTGCCTCTCTCCTCCGACGGGCGGATCGTCGGGAAAGCGCTCTGTGGACTAGCCCAACAGACCTTAACCAGCGCCAGTTCCGCAAGCTATGGTGCGTGGCATGGCGTTTACTGCGCGCAGGATCACCATCGATTCTGCGGATCCGACAGGGCCGGCGAAGGTCCGAGCCGTGGTAACCGACTGTCCGACGCGGCGGCGATCCGGGGAGCGGTCCGTGGTCCTCGGGCCGGCCCGGTAGCGGTGGCTGGCGTGTTCGGCGAGGGGCAGGCGATCGGGGGACGGTCAATGGAGTCGATGACCGGGCAGCTTCTGGTCGCGACCCCTGCGCTGAAGGACCCGAACTTCGACCGGACGGTGGTCCTGCTGGTTGCCCACGAGGCGGGGGGCGCACTGGGGGTGGTGCTCAACCGGGCCACCGAGGTGCCGGTCTCCGAGGTGCTCGGCGCCTGGGGCGGGCTGGCCCGGGACCCTGCGGTGCTGTTCGAGGGAGGGCCGGTGCAGCCCGAGTCGGCGATCTGCCTGGCCCGGATGCGTACGCCGACCCAGCGGGTGAAGGGCATCCACCAGGTCTCCGGATCGGTCGGCACGGTGGATCTCTCGGTCGACCCCGACCGGCTACGGGACGCGGTCACCGGGATCCGGGTCTTCGCCGGCTACTCCGGCTGGTCACCCGGACAGGTCGAGGAGGAGGTCGCCCGGGGCTCCTGGTTCGTCCTGGACGCCCTGCCCGGCGACGCGTTCATGGAACGGCCGGACGACCTGTGGCCGATGGTGCTGCGCCGGCAGGGCGGGGTCATGGCCGCGGTCGCGCACTTTCCGCCGGACGTACTGCTCAACTGAGCCCTGCGGCGCGACAGCCCCTCGGATGACCGGGGTCGTGAGGGTGTGTACTATTGCGCGGGTGCCCGGGAGACCGGGTAGCAGGTAGGCAAGGGGCCGTGGCGCAGCTGGTAGCGCACCACACTGGCAGTGTGGGGGTCAGGGGTTCGAGTCCCCTCGGCTCCACCCTTGTGTGAGACATGGCGGTAGCCCTGGTCGGGAGTGATCCCGAGGAACCAGGGCTACCACTGTCTCAGGGCGTCGATTCCCCGTACGGGCCAGATCAGCGGTGACCGTGCTTCTCGCCTTCTCGATCAGCGAGTTCAGGGGTCGCACCTCGATCAGGTTCTCCGCTTCGAGCGCGGCGGAGTCCGCCAGACCAGCCGTCGACTGACGCCGAGGCGGGTGCGGATTCTGCCCCAGAGTGACAGACGGGTGGGAGAGGCAGCCGGGTCATCGGCGGTGGCCGCAGTGCGGTCACGGATCCACCGCAGGTCATCGCCGTCCACCGGGTCGGTGGTGGCGAGGACGACCTCCGGTTCCGAGCCCCGGGACCGCTCAGGTGGCGACGCCAGGACGACGGTCTCGGTCATCGGCGGCAGCGGAGAGGACGGGTTCTCGACGGAGGGTGCCGGGGTCGCGGTACTCCTCTCCCGGTGCAGCCGCTCAGCGATCTTGTGGTACGCGAGGCACTCGCTGCGATCGTCGTCGCTGATGGTTCCGCCGCATCGCTGGACGGCGAGGAGGAACTGCTCCACGCTCGGCCAGCCACGGAAGGTACCGTCCGCCATCGTGGACAGGGTGTTCGGCTTGACGTGGACGGCCTTGGCGAGTCGGGCGTACGGGATGTCTCCCTTCAACTCACGCAGCTTCAGCGCGAGCTGCCTGGCGGGCTTGCGTTCCGGAATCGGTTTCATGTGGCGCCCCATTGCGCACGCTCCCGGTCAGCGACGGGGCGGCTGTGCCGCCGGCCCGGACGCGGTGACACCGACGTCGAGGGGAAGGACGGACTGGGCGGCCTGTACGGCGACGGCGGTGACAGCGGCGACGGTCGCCACCAAGACCTCGGGTGCGATCCCGAGGATCAGCATCGCCAGGGCGAGCCCGTAGGTCCCGCTGAGGAGGACCACTGCCACCCGCCCGTGCTGGCAACGGACCGACGGGTCGAGGTGTGGCAGACGAACCAGTGTCTTCACGGGGTTTTCGTGCCTTTCAGCATGGGGGCGCCCCGGCTCCGGGCGAGCACGGGGCGCTGGTTCGGGGTTCGGGCTGCGTCCGGTCCGGCACAGTCCGGGGCCGACTGTCATCAGCCGCCGGTCGGCCGAACGCTGCGTGAAGCGTAGGCATCCGGCCGGACACGAATGGCGGGCTGACGCCGTCCAAAAAGGTCAAATATTCTTCAATTGATCACTAGCTGACTTCGGTCGTCGGCGGATTGTTCGAGCAGGCCGCAGCGGCGTTGCCACCAGGGGCGGCCGGACACCTACCACCCGTCAGGGACAGGAACGGCCGGTTGTCCACAGGACCCTCTCTTGTCCACAGGACCGTCGGTCCGGCGTTGCCGGCGGATGGCCGTACGGGCAGTGTCGGAGGGGCGCAGCGCCGTCACCTTTCTGATCCGGGCCAGCGGGATCCGGGCATCTGACGCGAGTCGGGAGTGACGTGCGGGGTGCGCCGCCCGATCCCGCCCCGCCGTCGTACCGGAGCAGCCCATGACCCGTCGTTTCCCGTTCTCCGAGGAGAGCGGCGTTCCCACCGTCGGCCGCGAGCCGGACGGCTCCGCCCACTCGCTGTGGCCACCTCGTCGTCGACGAACCGACTCCGTCGACCCGCTGGCTCCCGTCCGGCACGGGTCCGGAGGGTCCGGCCTTCCCGGTCATCGCGTCGACTCGCCCTTTGGCCATCCCGACGACTCCTACGACGGTCGCGGGCCGGTCCGGGCGGCGTTGTCCACGCTCGACCTCCGGCTCGGCGCCATGCCGGCGCGGAGGGCGAGACTGCTCGCGGGACACCGCAGGGTCCTTCCGACCGCCGGCCTCCTGCGTGGTGAACGGCGGTGAAGACGGTGTGGGGCGATCAACCGCCCGTCAACGGCGTTGGCGGGCCGTATCCGCGACGAATCCGTGCCCGTAGGCATCGCTGCACGGACCCACCCGGGCGTCGGCGGCGCGGCGGCAGCGGTCCCGTCGCGCAAAACACCCGGGTCGACCCTGTCCGCTCGCTAACGGAAGATCCCGTTGCGATGAAGATCGCGGCGAGCGCTGCGGCGAGTGTCGCGATGGTGTCCGGCATTGCGCCGGATGCCACCCAGACGCTGAGAATGATCGCGGGCGGCACCGTCGCGCCGATCCGGGGCGCCATCCTTGTCGGCAGTTGCGACGGCAGGAGAACCTGCCCACCGAAGCGCCACGTCCACAACGGCCTGAACGACATGCGACATTTTATTTCACCCTCATCTTCATCGTGTGGTTCGCCTCGGATATCGGCGGCGTATCCCCTGGGGTTGGGTTGACTATCCGGGTTCGCGGGGTCGGTCAGATCCACGTGATCCGACGGTTCCGGTTGGCGGGGAGGTTCCGTCACTTGATTGCCTTTCCTTCCGACTACATGGGCGACCAGCCCGGCGCGACCACTGTGTGTATCTGATGTATCACGGACCATACAGCCGCACCCCCGGAGACTGCATCAAGCGCCAGGTCTCGGCGCGTTGCCGGATCGAAACCGGCATTCCGGGTATTACTGGTCTACCTGACAGTGCGCGCCTATCTCTCTAACGCCCACAAATGACCGGTTGTATTGCGAGTGAACGCGAATGAGGCCAAGGGTTGTTTCAGAATGAAAAGATCGCCGGCCCGATCCTGAGTATGAACTTCTCGGATGTGTCAACCTCGGCGGGAGCAGTCGCACAAACTGTCCGTCAATATGTCCCGTGGGCAACGAGAGTCAACTTGGCGACAGTCTTGATCGGTGAACAGAGATTAGCTTCCTGCGGACCATCGCATCCAATGCTGCGGCTACCGAAGAAACGCAATAATCACTCGGGTGACGCCGTTCCGCGTCGCCGAGCTTCCAAACGACAACCCGACGACGACCCAGCACCCGAAGGGAATATCGTGATCGAACCGGGAACTGTGCCCCGCGACCAGAGACATCCCTGGCCCGCAGGATCACACCCCGGACGCGATGCGAAGGACCTCGCGCATGACTGACGACCACGCCGACGCCGCCATCCGGTCGACCTCGCTACCCGAGATCCCCGCCGCCCGCGACCGCCCGGCCGACCCGCCGAACTCCGACCCGGCAACGGACGCCGGACGCGGCCTGGTGCGGATGACCTTCAACCTCACCCCCCGCGCCGCGGATGCTCTCGACTCTGCCTGCGCGAAGACCAAGGACACCAAGACCGACACGATCAACCGGGCCCTCGTCGTCTACAACGTCGTACTCGACCTCATCGAGCAGGGCGGCGGAAAGCTCACCCTCCAGCACCCGGACGGACGGACCGACACCGTCCACCTCCTCTAGGTCATCCGCTCTGTCGGCTCCGACCGGCAAGGACCGGCAGACCTGCGAGGTCCGGAGCCGAGCCTCGTGTTGCGGGGATATTTAGTTGTCCTTATAGTTCGACAACAATTGATGGCTGGCCGGCCGGGTGCGCCGGCCGGCCGCCACCATCGAACCCGGAGGACTCCCGTGAGACGTATCCGCATGGCGCTCCTGCTGGTCGGGCTCGTGACGGCGGTCGCGGCGGCTCCGGTGGCGGTGGCCGCCCAGGCGGCGACCCCGACCGCGGCCTTCGTGAAGATCTCCCAGTGGGCGTCGGGCTGGGAGGGTCGCTACACCATCACCAACGGCGGTGGCACCGCGATCACCTCCTGGCGGGTGGAGTTCGACCTGCCGGCCGGTACGACCCTCGGCTCGTACTGGAACGCGACGCTGACCAGCAGCGGTCAACGCCACACCTTCGGCAACCTGTCCTGGAACGGCCGGATCGCCCCCGGTTCCTCGCTGACCTTCGGATTCATCGGTACGGGTTCCGGCGCCCCGAACGGCTGTCGGCTCAACGGCCAGCCCTGCGGCGGCGGCACCGAGCCCACCCCGACCCCGACGGTCAGCCCGACCGTCGTCCCGCCGACGGTTCCGCCGGGCGGGCTTACCCCGGTGGCGGCGAACGGCCAGCTCCGGGTCTGCGGCCGGCAACTCTGCAACGCCGCCGGCAAGGCGATCCAGTTGCGGGGCATGAGCACGCACGGCCTCCAGTGGTACGCCAACTGCGCCACCTCCGGCTCGCTGGACGTCCTGGCCCGGGAGTGGCAGGCCGACGTACTCAGGATCTCGATGTACGTCCAGGAGGGCGGCTACGAGACCGACCCGCGTCGCTTCACCGACCTGGTGCACAACTACATCGAGCTGGCCACCGCGCGCGGGATGTACGCCATTGTCGACTGGCACATGCTCAGCCCCGGTGACCCGAACTACAACCTCGACCGGGCGCGTACCTTCTTCGCGGAGATCGCCGACCGGCACCGGGCCAAGAACAACGTGATCTACGAGATCGCGAACGAGCCCAACGGGGTGGCCTGGAGCGCCATCAAGAGTTACGCGGACCAGATCATCCCGGTGATCCGTACCCGGGACACCGACGCGGTGGTGCTGGTCGGCACCCCGGACTGGTCGTCGCTCGGCGCCTCCGGCTCCGGTGGCGGGGCGGACGTCATCGCCGCCAGTCCGGTCAGCGCCGGCAACGTGATGTACGTCTTCCACTTCTACGCCGCCTCGCACGACGACTACTACCTGGACACCGTTCGGGCGGCGGCGGACCGGCTGCCGTTGTTCGTCACCGAGTTCGGCACCCAGGACTACTCCGGCGACGGCCCGAACAACTTCACCATGGCGCAGCGCTACCTGGACCTCTTCGCCAGCAGGAAGATCAGCTGGGTGAACTGGAACTTCTCCGACGACTTCCGCTCCGGCGCGGTCTTCACCACCGGCACCTGCGCGGCCGGCCAGTTCGGCGGTACCGGCCGGCTCAAGGAGGCGGGCGTCTGGATCCGGGACCGGATCCGTACCCCGGACGATTTCTGAGCATCGGGTCCGACGGCGTTCCGGCCGGCCGCGCGGCCGGCCGGAACGCCTCGACTACCCTGCGGGAGCGGTGACCCGCAGGTCAGGCGTGGAAGTGGATCGTGCCCTTGAGCACCCTCGGGTCCTCCGGGCTCGGATACTCCGTGCACTTCAGGGTGAAGGTGGCCGACAGTGCCACCGGCTCACCGTCGGGACCGTACTCCAGTTCCTTGATGGTGAAGGTGCCCGTCGTCGGCCGACAGGAGAAGCCGTCGACCGACAGGCCCGGCTCTGCCTGGCTGGGCGAATCGATCGGCTGGGCATTGCGGTACGTCCGCCCGGCGGTCAGTTGCTCGCCCTGCGGCGGCGCGAACTCGACGATCGCCGACCGGCGGTCGCCCGACACACCGAATCGCAGTGAGTCGGACCAGAAGGTCTGGGCCCAGAAGGTGCTGGTGGCCCCGCGGAAGGTGTGCGAGGGCGCGGTCTCCGGCTGCTCGTCGGCCAGCGTGTAGCGGTACGACAGCGGGGTGGCCCGGTATTTCAACGTACCGGTCACCGCCGGCTCGGCCGGGGAACAGCGCCGGACGAACGTCGCGTCCAGCATGCTGATCGTGCCGGTGCCGTCGAACGCGATCTGGTGGATGGTGAACTTGCCGTGCACCGTGTTGCAACCGCTGCTCTGGTAGGAGACGTCAAGGCCGGGCGCACGACCGCTCTGGAAGCCGGCGCGCTCGGCGTTCGGGTAGTTGCCCGGATGCAACTGCTCGCCGACCGGCGCGGCGAACGACATCGACCAGTAGGTGCTTCCGGCGTAGACGTTGATGCGGTTGATGGCACCGTCACGGAGGCTCTGGAAGCGGGCCTCGGGCTCGGTGAGGACACCGGTCAACGGCTCACCGTCGGAAACACCGATCGACCAGGACAACGAACTCTCGGCAACCGGGGCCGCGCTCGCCGGCCCGGCCACCAGCAGCGATCCGGCGACAGCCAGGGCCGATGCGCCGGCGAGCAGCCGCCGTCTGAAGAGGCTGGACATAGTCTTCCCCCATGTCTGATGTGGATGGTGCCCGCCAGCGTAGTTAGCGGCATCAACAGCGGGCGCCGGGGGCGCTCCTGATCGGTACACCGGCGGCCACGATGTCCGCCCGAACCACAGGTGTTAGGAGGGGGCCCTTCTTCTACAGAAAACGATAAGAAGGGGCCCTTCCTTCAACCTCAGCCGAGTGCGAGAGCGACGGGGAAGGGGCGGAGCTGGAGCCGGACGGGGGTGTTCGGGGGGAGGGTGGCCAGGCGGTCGCTGTCGACCTGGGCGACGACCAGGGTGCCGTCCGGGAGCGTGACGGTCACCCGGCTGATCGGGCCGAGGAAGCTCGCCGCGAGGACCCGGGTGCTGCTCTCGCCGGTCGGGTCGGGGAGGACGTCGACCGCTTCCGGGCGGACCAGGGCGGTCACCGGGAAGTCGGCGCCGGGCGGTGCGCTGGCGGGGTCGACCAGGGGGAGGGTCTGGTCGAGGATGCGTACGGCGCCGTCCGGCGCGGTCCGGGCGGGTATCCGGTTGCTGAGTCCGACGAAGTCGGCGACGAACGCGCTCGCCGGGCGCAGGTAGATCTCGGCCGGCGTCGCGAGCTGTTCCAGCTGGCCGCCGCGCATCACCCCGACCCGGTCGGCGACGGCGAGCGCCTCCTCCTGGTCGTGCGTGACGAACAGGGTGGTGGTGCCGACCTCCAGCTGGATCCGGCGGATCTCGTCGCGGAGCTGGACCCGCACCTTGGCGTCGAGGGCGGAGAGCGGCTCGTCGAGCAGCAGCACCCGGGGCTGGATGGCGAGGGCGCGGGCCAGCGCGACCCGCTGCTGCTGGCCGCCGGAGAGCTGGTGCGGATAGCGGTCGCCGTGCGCCGCGATGCCGACCAGGTCCAGCATCTCGCCGGCCCGCTGCCGGCGCTGCCCGCCGGGCCGGCCGCGCAGCCGCAGCCCGAACTCGACGTTCTCCCGCGCGGTCAGGTGCGGAAAGAGGCTGTACGCCTGGAAGACCATTCCCATCCCGCGCCGGTTGACCGGCCGGTCGGTGATGTCCTCACCGTCGACCAGCACCCGGCCGGAGTCGGCCTCCTCCAGCCCGGCGAGTACCCGCAGCGCGGTGGTCTTGCCGCAGCCGGACGGCCCGAGCAGGGCGACCAGTTCGCCCGGGGCGAGTTCCAGGTCGAGCCCGGCCAGCGCGTGGGTGTCGCCGAAGCTGCGGTGCAGCCCCTCGAGACGTACCGGCACACCCTGGCGGGCTGCTGGTTCGCCCGGCGCGGTGGCGAGGGTGGACGCGGTCACGAGGTCTCCTTCGGGGAGGTCCGGCGCCGGCCGCCGCCGACGAGGGAGAGCAGTAGCAACAGGACGAACGCCAGCACCAGCGCCGCGAGCGAGACCGCCACCGACATCGTCGCGCTGCTCTTGCCGAGCAGGTTGACCGCGACCTGGAGGTTGGTCCGGTTGAGCAGGGAGGCGATGGTGAACTCGCCGAGCACCAGGGCCACGGTGAGGAACGCCGCCGAGAGCACCGCCGAGCGGATGTTCGGCAGCACCACCCGCCAGATCACCGTCGTCCAGCCCGCGCCGAGGCTGCGGGCCGCCTCGGCGAGCGTCCGGACGTCGATCGCGGACAGGCCCGCGTCTACCGAGCGGTACGCGTAGGGGAGGACCAGGATGGTGTACGCGAAGGTGAGGGTCAGCGACGATCCGCCGAGCAGGTACGTCACCCAGGCGTAGACCGGGGCGAGCCCGACCACCAGCACGATCGCCGGGATGGTCAGCGGCAGCAGACAGAGGAACTCCACCACCCGACGCAGCCGGGGCAGCCGTAGCCGTACCCAGATCACCGTCGGGACCAGCAGGACCAGGGTGAGTCCGACGGTGAGCAGTACCTGCCCCAGCGAGGCGGCGATCCCGGTGGCGAGGTCCGGATAGGTCTGGCTGAGCTTCGGCCAGTCGGCCAGCAGCCGCCAGGTCTCCAGGCTGAAGCTGCCGCCGGTGCCCCGGGTGGTGAACTCCAGCATCGCGAGCAGCGGCAGCAGGAAGAAGACGCCGAGCACGCCGAGGACGATCCACCGGAACAGGCGCTGGCGCCGGGCGCGGCGCCGGATCACCCCAGCCATTTCGCACTCCGCTTCTGGAGCAGCGCGTAGAGCCACATGACGATGGCGACCACCACGATCATGCCGAGCGCCATCGCCTTGCCCAGGTTCTGCTGTCCGAGGACGACCTCGCTGGTCAGCGCCCCGCGGATCTGGAGCGGCACGATCGGGCTGCCCTGGCTGACCAGCGCGGCCGCGGTCGCGTACGCCGAGAAGGAGTTGGCGAACAGCAGCAGCGTGGCGCCGAGGAACGGCGGGGCGAGCAGCGGCATCGCGACCATCCGCCAGTACTGCCAGGTCGACCCGCCCAGGCTCGCCGCCGCCTCCCGCCACTGCGGCCGGATGCCGTCCAGCGCGGGCAGGAAGACGATCACCATCAACGGAATCTGGAAGTAGGTGTAGACCAGCAGCAGACCGGGGAGTTCGAACAGCCAGACGCCGGAGGCGTAGATGTCGACTCCGACACGGTCGCGCAGGAACTCGGTGACGAAGCCGCTCAGCCCGATCGTGGCGATGAAGGCGAAGGCCAGGGTCACCCCGCCGAACTGGGCGAGTACGCCGGAGGCCGCCGTCACGACCCGGCGGAGCAGGCCGTCCGGTTTCGCCGTCACCAGGGCGTACCCGAGCAGTGCGCCGAGCACCGCGCCGACCAGTGCGGTGACGGCGGAGAGCAGGATGCTGCGCCCGAAGGCGGTCAGGATGTACGAGTCGCCGAGCCGGGCGACGTTGTCGAGGGTGAAGCCGCCGCTGTCGCCGGTGAACGCCCCGATCGCCACCACCAGGGTGGGGATGGCGAGGAACACGACCACGTACGCGAAGAACGGGACGACGCCGAGCAGCGCGCCCCCGGGGAGCCTGATCCGGCGCCGGGCCGGGAGGGGCCGGACCCCGGGCGCGGGCGCCACGGGGTCCGGGTGGTGCGTTACGAGCGCCATCGTGGGATCAGCCGACTGCCTTGGCCCAGTTGGCCGTGAGGGTCTCCTTGGCCTTGGCGGTCTGCGCCTCGGTGAGGAAGACCGGCTCGCCGGTGGTGACCGGCAGGGCGGCGTACGCGGTCTTGTCGATCGTGCCGGCCTGGTCCATCGCGTCGGCACGGACCGGGCGGGCGCCGCCGGCCAGCCATAGGTTCTGGCCCTCGTCGGAGTAGAGGAACTCCTGCCAGAGCCGGGCCGCCGCCGGGTGCGGGGCGTCCTTGCTGACGGCCTGGACGTAGTACGAGCCGACCACCGCGCCCTGCGGCACGACGGTCTTCCACGTCGTCTTGTCCTTGAGCTTGGCGCCCTGCGCGACGTTGAGGTAGTCCCAGTCGATCACGACCGGGGTCTGGCCGGACTCGATGGTGGCCGGAGTCGGGTCGACCGGCAGGAAGTTGCCGTTCTTCTTGAGCTGGCCGAAGAAGTCGACCCCCTTGGCGATGTCGTCGGCCGAGCCGCCGCTGCCGAGGGCCGCCATCACCACTCCGCTGAACGCGGCGCCGGCCTGGGTCGGGTCGCCGTTGAGCGCGACCTTGCCCTTGTATTCCGGCTTGAGCAGGTCGGCGACGCTCTGCGGCGCGGGTACCTTGCTGCTGTCGTAGCCGATCGACATGTAGCCGCCGTAGTCGTTGACCCAGGCGCCGTCGGTGGCCTTGAGCGCGGCGGGGATCTCGTCGAAGGTCGTCACCTTGTAGGGGGCGAACATCGGCACGTTCGCCCGCGCCACAGCGTCGCCGAGGTCGAAGACGTCCGGTGCGCCGCTCTGCCCCTTGAGCTGGTTCGCCGCGTTGATCTCGTCCTGGCTGGCGGCGTCCGGCTGGGCAGAGTTGACCTTGATGCCGTACTTGGCGCTGAACGCCTTGATGATCTCGCCGTAGTTGGCCCAGTCCGGCGGCAGCGCGATGACGTTGAGCTGCCCCTCCTTCTTGGCCTCCTCGATCAGCTTGTCCAGCCCGCCCAGCTCGGCCGCGCTGGTGGCGACGGCCGCGCTGCTTCCCGAGCCCGCGTTGTCCTTCTCCGGGGGCGCGCAGGCGACGACGCCGACCAATCCGGCGGATGCCGCGAGCACCGCGACCGTACGGGCAACCGCGATTCGCACTTTCGATCTCCTTAGACAATTCCGTCGGGCCCGTTGACCTGCGCTTTTGCGGGTCCGACCCGGGCGCCCGGCGGCCATCATGCCCGCCGCCGGTGCTCTGGCCAGGGAGTAAGGCGACGTCGGGATGAACGGTCGGCGCTGTTCCGGAGAAGGCTCGCTGCGAAAGCCGTACCGGGGCGCAGACCGGGCCGGAAGATCACTCTGTGCTGCCCGGCCCCACTTGCGGTCACCGGACGCGCCAACCGGGGGTGCCGCCGTGCGGCGGTCCCGGGACCCGGAACTATCGTTCGAGTCGGGCCGCCCGGCGCGCTGGTCGTGGACGGTGTCACGGGGGCGGTGTCACGGGGACGGGCGCCGCCGGGACGGACCGGGCTGCACCGGGACGGACCGGGGGCCACGGGGACGGATCAGAGGAAGCGCAGGGGGCTATCGTGCCGAGAACGCACAGCTACGAGTTGACCGTCACCTGGACCGGAGCCGGGGCCGGGGGCACGGTCAACTACCGGGACTACGGCCGGGACCACCAGATCGACGCCGACGGCCCGCCGCCGTTGCTCGGCTCCGCCGATCCCACGTTCCGGGGCGACTCCCAGCGGTGGAACCCGGAGCAGCTGCTCCTGACGGCGCTGGCCCAGTGCCACATGCTGTCGTACCTGAGTCTCTGCGCGCGGGGCCGGGTCGTGGTGACGGCGTACACCGACGAGGCGGTCGGCACGATGACCGAGAGCGGCGACGGTGGCGGCGCGTTCACCGAGGTCGTGCTGCGTCCGAGGGTCACCGTGGCCACCCCGGAGATGGCGGAGCGGGCCGCCGAGCTGCACGAGCGGGCGCACCGGCTCTGCTTCATCGCCAGCTCGGTCAACTTCCCGGTACGCCACGAACCGGTCATCGTGGTCGCCGACGCCCCGACGGCAGCACCTACGGGACGAACGGCCGGCTGACCGCTCAGGCGGTGACCGCCACGTTCGAGGCCGCCAGGTACCGCGAGTTGGTCACGGCCATCGTCCGCACGTCGGACTCGCTGAAGCCGGCGTCGAGCAGGCGGTCGGCGAAGAGGGCCAGACCGTCCTCGACCGGCGGGTTGAACGGCTGTCCGAGATCGCTGGAGAGCACCGAGTGTTCGACACCGACCGCCCGGATGTTGTCGAACAGGTCCGGCCAGGAGACCTTGCCGGTGTACGGCGTGGTGAAGCAGCGTTCCAGCAGGGCGCCGGCCTCGGCCAGTTCGCGCTGTCGGGCGACCGGCAGCCGTTGCGAGGTGAACTCCGGATGGGTGACCACGATCCGGCGTACTCCCTCGGACCGGGCGGCCCGGACCACGGCGAGGATCTCCGCGCCGTCCAGGTGCCCGGTGGCCAGGACGAGGTCGTGCCGGGCGATGACCCGGAGCACCTGGCGGACCCGGTCGAGGACCCGCCCGTCGCCGTCGACGACCTCGACGACGTCCGGCACGATGCCCTGGGCGTGCAGGTCGGCCTGCAACGCCCCCCACATCGCCGGCTTGGCTCCGGGCAGGTCACTGGCGCTGCTGCGGCGTTGGTTGCCCGAGTCGACGGTGGGCATCCAGACGATCCGCGCCCCGAGCCGGCCGGCGATCTCGACCGCCGCCGGGTTCATCCCGCCCATCGAGCCGTTCAGGGTGACCGCGCCGAGGACGTCCACCTGCGGGACCACCTTCCGGACCACCATTGCCCGTTCGGCGGTCGCCACGTAGTGCGACTTGAGCACGAAGCCGGCGAGCCCGACGTCGGCGAACCGCCGCGCCAGGTCGAGGTCGTCGATCCGTCGTGCCATCACGTCCGGCGCGACGTGCACGTGCGTGTCGTACGCCCCGGCGACCAGGGCCCGGGCGCGCGCGGAGGGGACGGGGTGCTCGGACATGACGCTCCTTCGGCGGGACGGGGGTCAGATCGTCCGGGGGGAATCGGGGTGGGCCGGCCGGCGGCGGATCGCCGTGGCGGTTCTGGCCAGGGTGGACTCGACGTGTCCCAGGTGCTGGCGCATCGCGACCTCGGCGGCGTCCGGATCGCGGGCGGCGATCGCCTCGACGATCGCGGTGTGCTCCTCGAACGACTGGGACGGCCGGCCGGGGACGAGGATCGTGCGGTACTGGAACCGGACGAGTTGGGCCCGCAGCCCGGTGATGAGCCGGGCCGCCGTCTCGTGTCGGGCCGCCGCGATGATCGCGGCGTGCAGCTTGGCGTTGCCGTCCGAGTACCCGAGCAGGTCGTCCTGCTCCAGCTTCCGGGCCATCCGATCGAGTAGGCGACGGATCGAGGCGATCTCCCGGGCGGTGGCGTTCAGGGCGGCCTGGCGGGCGGTGAGTGCCTCCAGCACGGCCCGTACCTGGAGGATCTCGGCGGCTTCGGCCTCGGTGACCAGTCGCACGTGCGCCCCCCGGTTCGGGGTGAGTACGACGAGACCGTCCTGACCGAGCCGCACCAGGACGGTACGGACCACCGCCCGGCTGACCTGTAGCCGGGCGGCCAGTTCGACCTCGATCAGGCGCTCGTTCGGCATCAGTTCGCCCTGGTAGATCGCCTGGCGGAGTTCCTCGTACGCATCCTCGGCGGGGTGGGCCGACGGACGGCGTGGGGACGGTGCCGGCGGCCGTCCGGATGCCGGCGTTCGTTGCGGGGCTGCCGGTGTCCGGGGCGCGGATGTCGACTGTCGAGGGTCGGCTGCCGGCTGCTGTTCGCCCGAGACGGTCATGATCCGGTCACCATTGTGGGCGGTATCCGGTCAAGCCGGGGCTGTATTCTGTCTGCTGATCGGCATCGGTCAACATCTGGGCGATTCAGACAGCAGCCGCGACGGATCCGACCGTGCCGGGAAGACTGATGTGTCGGTTCCGTGGAGTCCACCGCGTCGACGGAGGTATTCACGCGTCGGACCTTAGCGGGAATGCGCCTCGGATCCGGGCCGTACACCCCGACGGCGAGGTCCGCGTCGGTCGGGTGAGCCGGGTGCCGACGCCCCGACTTGTTGCAGCTCAGCGCTCCTATCCACAACATTGTCTCCATGATTATCAACAATATTGCCGACAGGGTGTCTGGTGTGGAAGTCGACTGTCAACCACTATGAGCTGCGATTACCGGCCTCAGCGGGAATTGACGCCCGGCCGCTTGCCAGAATTTTGACCGGATCTTGTCGCTGACATATCCGACAAGGACACTTACGATTCTCGACCGGACGAGGGCCGGGGAGCAGATGGGCGTCGATCGGCCGGGTGCGCCATTCGCGGGGCGTGTCGGTGCCCGCCCTCGCGACGAGTTCGAAAACTGGAGGCATACATGATCAGACGTTCTCGCGTGCTGGCAGCCGCACTGCTGGCCGCCGCCATGGCGGTCAGCAGCGGGTGCAGCGGCGATTCGGCAGGAGACGGGAAGGAGTCGAAAGAGGTAGACAAGGTCACCTATGTGACCGCCTTCGGAGCGGTCGGCCGGGACGCCTTCGCCTGGGTGGCCAAGGAGAAGGGCTACTTCGCGGAGGTCGGCATCGAGGTCGACGTGAAGGAGGGCGCGGGCAACGTCCCCAACCTGACGGCGCTCAAGTCCAACCAGGCGCAGTTCGCCTCCCTCGACTTCACCGGTGCGGTGATCCAGGCGGGCAAGGGCGAATTCACCGAGTGGCGTGCGGTCGCCGCCGTACACCAGCAGACCCTGGTCGCGGTCATGACGACCAAGGACACCAACATCAGCACGCCGAAGGGCCTGGAAGGCAAGACCATGGCGACCGCCGCCGGGTCGGTCACCGAACTGCTATTTCCGGCGTACGCCCAACTGGCCGGCTTCGACGCCAAGAAGGTGAAGATCCAGGGGGCCCAGACCACCGCGCTCAACGGTCTGATGGCGGCTCGGAAGGTGGACGCGCTCGGCACCTTCCTGCTCAGCCAGACCGCGCTGGCGACCGCCTCCAAGAAGGAGGTCGTCGTGCTGCCGTACAGCGATTTCCTCCGGGACCTGTTCGGCAATGCGATCATCGCCACCCCCGCCATGATCGAGAAGGACCCGGACCTGGTCCGGCGGTTCACCGGTGCCCTGCTCAAGGGTCTGCAGTACACCATCGACCACCCCGACGAGGCCGCGGCGATCCTGAACAAGGTGAAGCCGACCTACGCCCTCGCGTCGGGCGTGGGCGAGATCAAGGCGATGACCCCGTACGTGCCGCCGGCCGGTGGGGCCCCGATCGGCTTCATGGACTCCGAGCGGGTGGCCCGGACGATCGAGCTCATGCAGACGTCCGGTCTCATCCCGTCCGGCCTCGCCCCGGACAAGGTCGCGGACTTCAGCTTCGTGCCGAAGAGCTGACCAACCCCCACCGCCACCCTGGCGGACCGGGACGGCGGTCGGGACCGACCGCCGCCCCGGGCTCCGTCCACCGCGCCGGCGCATCCGACCGGTGTGCCGGCCGACCCTTCGTTCCAAGAGCCGATCCGCACGGAGGCCCAGCATGACCGACGCCCAGACGAACTCCAGGACCCGAGCGTGGGCCAACGTCGGGCTGCCCGTACTCGGCGCGGTCATCGCGGTCGGCCTCTGGTGGCTGGTCGCCGAGCTGTTCGACATCTCCTCGTTCTTCCTGCCCTCGCCGCCCGACGTCGTCAGCGCGTTCCTCCGGCTGCCCGGCTATCTGCTCCGGGAGACCTGGGTGACCTTCCTGGAGACGGTGATCGGATTCGGCATCGCCGCCGCGGGTGGGCTCGTCGTCGCGATCCTGCTGGCGGCGTCGTGGGTGGTCGAGCGGATGACCATGCCGCTGATGGCGGCGATCAACTCCGTGCCGAAGGTCGCACTCGCGCCGCTGCTGCTGGTCTGGATCGGGTTCGGCCCGGAGCCCAAGATCGTGATGGTGGTACTGGTGTGCTTCTTCCCCATCGTGGTGTCCGCGATGGCCGGTCTCACCTCGACCCCCAACGACCTGCGGGAGCTGGCCCGCTCGCTCTCCGCGTCGTGGTGGCAGACCTTCGTCAAGGTCCGGCTCTCCTGGGCGCTTCCGCAGATCTTCGTCGGGCTGAAGGTGGCGACCTCGCTGGCCATCATCGGCGCGATCATCGGTGAGGTGGTCAACCCCGACCGTGGGCTCGGCTCCGTCATCGTCAGTTCCGGGACCTCTGCTGACACGCCGCTCGCCTTCGCCGCGCTGACCCTGCTGGCGCTGATGGGCGCCGGGCTGTTCTACCTGATGGTGGGGCTGGAGCGGCTGCTCGTACCGTGGGCCCGGGCGATCTCCTCGTAGCCGAAGACGGGGCTGCTTCCGTACGGCTCCGCTCGCTAAGGTGTTCGAGGGGCCGGCCGGTCAGCCTGGTCGGCGGCGGTCGCCCCGGAAGGCGATGCCGGGTTGCGGACAGCGGTGGAACCCGGTACGCCGGTTGTCGGTTCACGATGAGTGGTGGTGGTTGTGGTGCCGGTCGGCAAGCTGCTGAGGTTCGACGAGGTACGCGGTTACGGTTTCATCGCACCGGACGGCGGCGGTGAGGACGTGTTCGTACATGCCAACGACTTCGGCGAGGAGAAGCACCTGATCTATCCGGGGATGCGGCTCGAATACGAGGTCGAGCAGGGTGAGCGAGGCCTGAAGGCCGCCACCATCCGGATCACCGACCGGCCCGGGGTGGGCGTACCGAAACAGCGTCCGACCAGAACCGGCGACGACGACCTGTGCGACGTCCTGTCCGGTACGGAGTTCAGCGCCGAGGTCACCGAGCTCCTGATCGAGAAGGTGCCGTCGCTGACCGGTGCCCAGATCGGCGCGATCCGACTGCAACTGGTCGGACTGGCCCGGTCACACGGCTGGGTCGAGCCCTGAGCCGAACCGTCCGGTCCGGCGCCCGGCCTCGTTAGGATCATCGGATGGCCACCTCCCGTCCCGTCGGCGAACTGCTGGCCGTCAGCGACCTGCACGTCGGGTACGCCGCCAACCGGGAGCTGGTCGAGGGCTTCGTTCCCGGCTCGGACGAGGACTGGCTGCTGCTGGCCGGCGACCTCGGCGAGCGCGTCGAGGACATCTACTGGGTGCTGCGGCTGCTGAAGGAGCGCTTCCACACGGTGGTGTGGGCGCCGGGCAACCACGAGCTGTGGACGCCCCGGCAGGATTCGGTCCAGCTCCGTGGGGTGGCCCGCTACGAGTTGCTGGTCGAGGTGTGCCGGCGGCTCGGCGTGCTCACTCCCGAGGACCCGTACCCGGTCTTCACCGGTGCCGGTGGACCGGTGACGGTGGTGCCGCTCTTCCTGCTCTACGACTACACCTTCTGGCCGCCGGGGGTGCACAGCAAGGAGGCCGCGCTGGCCAGGGCGCACGAGACCGGGATCGTCTGCACCGACGAGTACCTGCTGCATCCCGATCCGTACCCGAGCCGGGAGGCGTGGTGCGACGCGCGGCTGACCGCCACCGAGCAGCGGTTGGCGGAACTCGCTCCGGGGACCCGGACCGTACTGGTCAACCACTTTCCGATGGTGCAGGAAGTGACCCGGATCCTGCGCCATCCCGAGTTCGCCCAGTGGTGCGGCACCGTCCGTACCGCCGACTGGCACCTGCGGTACAACGCCGAGGCCGTGGTCTACGGGCACCTGCACATTCCGCGGGTCAACTGGTTCGACGGCGTCCGGTTCGAGGAGGTGTCGCTCGGTTATCCCCGGGAGTGGCAGCCTCGGGCGGCGCCACCGCGCGGCCCCCGGCCGATCCTGCCGTCCCGGGCCGAGCCGAGCTGACCCCGGCTACCCGGTGCGGCGCATCCAGAACGCGCCGGTGGGAATGCCGCGCAGTTCGGCCGGCACCGCCTCGGGATGGCGGGACCACAGCCACGAGGTGAAGAGCAGGACCTGCCACGCGGCGTTGTCGGTGAGAAACGCCCGGAGCAGGTAGACCTCGGTCCAGTCCCGGCCCTCGCGGAGCCAGCGTTCCGGATACTCGAAGGGCCAGTGGATGTCGTGGATGTGCACGATGACGCCGGGGCGCAGCGTCGGAAGCACGTGCAGGAACAGCCACACGACGTCCGAGCCGGCCTTGACGACGTGCGTCGAGTCGATCAGCAGGATGTCCCCGGACCGGAGCGTGGCGAAGGTGGCACGGTCGACCTCCTGCACCGGACGCGGGATCAGCTCGACCTCGTCGCCCGGACGCAGCCGGGACTGTAGCCGGGCCGGGTGGGGCTCCACGCAGGTGATCCGCAGTTCCGGCAGGAACCGCTCGGCGACGTCGAGGGCCACCGCGGTGGAGTAGCCGGAGCCGACCTCGACGAGCCGGGACGGCCGGTAGTGCCGGAGCATCGCGTGCAGCACGGCGGCGTCGGAGCGGCCGTACATTCCGTTCTGGTCCTGCCAGCGGTCGACGGGCAGTTCGAGGAGCTGCGGTGCGAGCTCACCGGCCAGCCGGAGCTGTTCGGCCTCGCGCAGGTCGACGCCGACGGGCGGCAGGTCACGCCAGCGGATCGCGGTGGCCCGGTCGGCCGGCGCGGTGGCCGGCGAGTAGAAGTGCCCGGGTTTCACGTATGGCGGAACGCTGAGCACGGCGCTGATGCCCCGAGCCCGCCGCATGACCCCCGTCTGAAATCCCTCAACAGCCATGCGGGGAATTGTGACCTTTATCGCGATACTTTCGCTAGTAGTCCGCAAAAATGGAACTTTCAGATCTAACAGGGACAAGATGCATCGGCCGAGGGGGGCCTGACCACGATGGACGACATCACCGCGCTGATTCTGGACGACCACGCCACGTTCCGGCGGGGGTTCGCCCGACTCGACGACGCCCGGGGCGAGGCGGAACTCCGGGCGGTCTGGGACCCGCTGTCGTTGCATCTGGACATCCACGCCGAGGCGGAGGAGTCGATCCTCTACCCGTACCTGGTCCGGCACGGTGACGCCAGCGCGGGGGAGGAGACCGACGACGCGATCGGAGACCACAACAAGATCCGGGACGCCATCGCCGAGTCGCGGCGACACGTTCCGGGCACCGACGGCTGGTGGGCGGCGGTCTGGTCGGCCCGCCGGGAGAACAGCGAGCACCTGGCCGAGGAGGAGGACGGCGCCCTGGCCGACTTCCGACGCAACGCCGGCCGGGAACTCCGGGCCGAACTCGGTGCCCGGTGGCTCACGTTCTACGGCGAGCACCCGGGTGGCCGGAACCTGACCTTTCAGGACAAGGATCCACAGGCGTACGTGCGGGAGCATCGCTGAGAATGGCGTAGCGCCGGCGAGAAGTGCTGGGGCGGCCGGGCGAGAATGGTCGGGTGACCATCCGTGCCGTACTGGCCCCGCTGACCAGTGGCACCACCTACCGCAGGGGCGTCTTCCTGCTGCTGGGCGGGGTGCTCCTGCTGCCGTACGGGATGCTCGTGACCGTCTTCGCGGAGATGCTGCGTACCCGGGAGGTGCCCCGGGAGGCGATCATGGTGTTGATCGTCGTCGCGGCGGCGATCGCCGCCGTGCCGCTGTTCCTGCGGGGCAGCCGGGCGCTGGAGATCGCCGCGGCGCGTGCCCTGCTGGACGTCGAACTGCCGGACCCGGCCGCCGACGGTCGGGTGGACCGGGAGACCCGGCTGCGCTGTGCACTCTGGATCGGCGTCCACCTCCTCTCCGGCGGTCTGGTCGGGATGGCACTCATCGCCGCCCTGCCGATGGCGCTGCTCTTCATCGTCGGGCAGTTCGGCATCGGTACGGAGGCGCTCGTCGGACTCCGGCTCGGCCCGTTCAACGAGATGGACACCGGCTGGCTCACCCTGATCGGGCTGGGCATGCTGGTGCTGCTCGGCTACGCCGTCGCCGGACTGGGCGCGCTGGCCGCGGTGATGGCGCCGGTGCTGCTCGGGCCCTCCCAGACCGAGCGGATCGTCGCGCTGGAGCGGCGGGCCAGCCAGCTCGCCGAACGCAACCGGCTGGCGCGGGAACTGCACGACTCGGTCGGACACGCACTGACAGTCGCGACCCTCCAGGCGGCGGCGGCCGGCGAGTTGCTGGACACCGACCGGGAGTTCGTCCGTCGCGCGCTGCGGGCGATCGAGGAGACCGGCCGGTCGGCCATGGCGGATCTGGACCACGTGCTCGGACTGCTCCGCGACGGCGACAGCGCCGGCTCGCGCGTGGACGGTCCCGACGACCGGAGCGACCCGGTGGACGGGGTCGACGTCATGGACGGCTCCTCCGAGACCGTGGACGGCTCCGAGGCGGTGGGCGGCTCCGAGGCGGTGGGCGGTGCCGACGTCGTGGGCGGTGCCGACGGCCCGGGTGCGGTGCCGAGCCCGTGGACCCGTCCGGGCCGGGCGCCGCAGCGTACCCTCGGCGAGCTGGACCGGCTGGTCGCCGACACCCGGGTCACCGGCCTGGCGGTGAACGTCGAGGTGACCGGCGCGCTCGACACGCTACCGGCGGTGGTCGCCCGGGAGGGCTACCGGATCGTCCAGGAGGGCCTGACGAACGCGGCCCGGTACGCTGCCCGACACCCGGTGACGCTGCGGATCGCGGTGACGGAGGGGAGCCTGGAGATCGAACTGGTCAACGGCGTGGTCGAACCGGCCGGCCCGGCCCGCTCGGGGCCCTCGGCCCCGCCTCGGCAGCGCCAGGGCCGTGGCCTGGCCGGCATGCGGGAGCGCGTCGTCCTGCTCGGCGGCCGGATGACCGCCGGCCCGGAGGGCGGCACCTGGCGGGTCGCGGTCCGGTTGCCCACGCGGATCTCCGAGACAGATGGGCACGGCGTGGATCCGGAGCAGCGGCACAGGACGGGGCGGACATGACCATCAGCGTGTTGATCGTCGACGACGAGGAACTGATCCGGGTCGGACTGCGGGCCATCATCGACGCCCAGCCGGACCTGACCGTGGTCGGCGAGGCCACCGACGGGGCCGAGGTACCACCGATGGTCGCCCGGTGGCGGCCGGACGTGGTGCTGATGGACGTCCGGATGCCGGCGATCGACGGCATCCAGGCCACCCGGCACCTGCTCGCCACCTCGGCCGAACCACCCCGGATCCTGGTGGTCACCACGTTCGAGAACGACGAGTACGTCTACCAGGCGCTCCGGGCCGGAGCGCACGGGTTCCTGCTGAAGCGGGCCCGTCCGGCCGAGGTGGTGGACGCGATCCGGGTGGTCGCCCGGGGCGAGTCACTGCTCTTTCCCGCCGCGGTACGTCGACTGGTGGCGGCCCACCAGCGCGGGCCGGCCAGCGACCGGCTCCAGCGGGCCCGGCTGACCGAACGCGAGGGTGAGGTCCTGCGGCTGATGGCGACCGGTCTGTCCAATTCGGAAATAGCTGCCGAGCTGGTGCTCGGGGTGGAGACCGTCAAGACGCACGTCGGCAACCTGCTCGCCAAGCTCGGTGCCCGGGACCGTACCCAGGCGGTCATCGCGGCGTACGAGGCCGGGTTCGTCGTCCCGGCCACGGACGGCTGATCCCCCGGATCTGGTTCCCCTGGCTCGGGTTTCCCTGGCTCCGGTTTCCCTGGCTCCGGTTCTCCGGCTCCGGTTTTCCTGGCTCTCGTTCTCCGGCTCCGGAAGATTCTCCGCCGAGCCGAGCAACCGATCCGGCCACCGGGGCGCACCTATCCGGTGAAGGGGGCGGGATGCCAAGCGACGACGAGGACCGGCGCCAGTTCAACGAGTACTTCGTGGCTCGGCGGGACGTGGTCCGGCGGTCCGCGTACCTGATGTGCGGGGACTGGCACTGGGCCGACGACCTGGCCCAGGCCGCGTTCATCCGGCTCGCCTCGGCCTGGCACCGGGTACGGGACCCGCAGGCCCTGGACGCGTTCGTCCGGACCTGCCTGGTACGGGCCTACCTGGCCGAGACGCGCCGGGTGTGGCGGCGCCGGGAACGGGCGGTCGCCGAGACGCCGGAGCTGGCCGGGGCGGGTGACGACGCCGAGGATGCCACCCGCCGGGTGGTCTTCGCCAACGCGCTCCGCCAGGTGCCACCCCGGCAGCGGGTGACCCTGATCTGCCGGTACTACCACGAACTCGACGTTGCCGAGACGGCCGCCGTACTCGGCTGTTCGGAGGGCACGGTGAAGAGCCAGACGGCCCGGGGACTCGCCACGCTGCGCCGGGTGCTCGGCGATGCCGTACCCGGAAATGAGCTGGTCCTGACATTGGAGGGCGGGAAGGCATGACCGGGTTGCGGGAACTGTTCGAGGAGGCGACACAGGCGCCGCCGCCGAGCCGGCTGCTCGCCGACGAGGTCTACACGGCGGGCCGTCGGCGACTAGGCCGGCGCCGGGCCGCGCTGGGCGGCGGCACGCTGGCGGTGCTCGTCATCGCGATGACGACGGCCGTCGTGGCCTCCGTTCCGGAGACCGGCCCGGGGCCGTCGCCCGACGAGCGCGCCGCGCCGGCCGCGCCGGCCGCGCCGCGAACCTCACCCGGGGTGCTGCCCGGGTCGGGGCGGATCCAGATGATCCAGGCCGCCGACGCGGGACACGTCTACCTCGCGCTGTCGACCTGTGCGGGCGGACTGTGCAAGACCCGGATGCAGGTGGTCGGCTCCGAGGACGGCGGGCGGACCTGGACCGAACGCGGCGCCCCGATCCACCTCGGCTTTCTCATGGCCCTGGCCCCCGACGTCCTGCTCGGACTCGTCCTGCCCGAGCCGCCGGGGTCCGCGACGCCACCGAGCTTGATGACCAGCCGGGACGGCGGGCGCAGCTGGCAGGCTCCGGAGACCGGCCCGGCCGTACCCGCACTGCCGTCCGGCAGCGTCGCCGTCTGCTGGCCGGACCCGGACGTCGATCCGGGCAGGGTGGTGCCGGCGGGTACGGATCCGTGCACCCTGCGTGCGTTGGATCCGGAGTCGGGCCGCATCTCGCCGCTCGCCAGCCAGCCCGCGCTGAACATGGTCGAGACCGACCGGCAGTCCATCGGAATGTCTGCCGGCCGGCTCTGGGTACCCGGATTCGAACGCGGAACCGGGCGGTCGGCGGTCGCGACGAGCGCCGACGGGGGGCGTACCTGGACCGAACACGTCTTCGTGGACGAGCCCACCTGTCCGCCCGACGGGTGCCTCCTGCCGCAGGTGGCGGTCGGCCCCGGACCGGTCGGCTACGCGGTGCTGAGCGGGGCCGAGGCGCGGGCGGTGTACCGGTACACCCCCGAACAGGGCTGGCAGCGACGTACGGGGGTGCAGCAGGTGCCGTACGCGCTCTCCGACACCGGCTCGTACGTCACGCCCGACGGCAGCCACGTGATCTACCAGCTCGCGGAAAACGGGAACTACCAGTTCTGGGCGTCCCGGGGCGCCGGAGCCGACTACCGACCCGGCAATCTGACGGGTCTGCCGGAGCACTCCGGCCGGGTGTTCCGGGCTTCTGACGGTTGGCTCTACCTGCGCGGCGCCGACGACATCGGCTACGGCTCGACCGACGGCTGGCGCTGGATGCCGTTGAACCGCCGCTGACCCGCGACTGATCGCCGCTGACCCGCGCCGCTGACCCGCGGCTGATTCGCCGGCGACCCGCGGCTGATTCGTCGCCGACCCGCGGCTGATTCGCCGGGCTGACGAGCCGCCGTTGACGCCCGCTGTCTACGGCAGTTCCTCGACACGGGTGCGACGCGGCGGGGAAGGCTTTCGTAGCCTGTGGTCGTGCGATTCGGGGTGCTGGGGCCGCTGGCCGTCTGGACGGACCGGGGTGAGCCGGTCGCGATCCCCGGGCGCAAGGTGCGGGCACTCCTGGCCGACCTGCTGGTCCACGAGGGGCGTCCGGTCTCGGCGGACCGGTTGGTCGAGGACCTGTGGGGCAAGGCGGCACCCGCCGACCCGACCGCGGCACTGCACGTACGGGTCTCGCAACTGCGCCGGGCCCTGGCCGGAGCCGAGCCGGGTGGTCGGGACCTGGTGGTGTCCCAGGCTCCCGGGTACGCGCTGCGGGCCGGGCCCGACACACTGGACGCGCTGAGGTTCGCGACGCTGGTCGGACAGGTGCAGTCGGCGGCTGACCCACGTACCCGGGCCGGGCTGCTGGCCGAGGTACTGGCCCTGTGGCGGGGGCCGGCCCTGGCCGACTTCGCCGACGAGGAGTTCGCCCGCGCGGCCGTGGCCCGGTGGGAGGAGCAGCGGCTGGCCGCCGTGGAGGCGTACGCCGAGGCTCGGCTGGACCTGGGCGAGCATCGCGATCTGGTCGGCGAGCTGGGTGAGCAGGTGGCCCGGCATCCGTACCGGGAGCGGTTGCGGGCGGCCCACCTGCGGGCCCTCTACCGGGCCGGCCGGGCGGGCGAGGCGCTGGAGAGTTTCCAGGAGCTGCGGCGTCGGCTCGCCGACGAACTGGGCCTGGACCCGGGCCCGGAGCTGGCCGGGCTGCACCGGGCCATCCTGGCTGCCGACCCGGCCGAGGACGCGCCCGTACCGGCTCCACGGCCGAGGCGGCCCAGCACGAACCTGCCGGCACCGGTGACCGAGCTGATCGGCCGGGACCACGCCGTGGCCCGGGTACGCGAACTTCTGGCGACGGGCCGGCTGGTCACCCTCACCGGCCCGGGTGGAGTGGGCAAGACCAGTGTGGCCGTCGCGGTCGCCCGAGCCGTGGTCGACGGGTACCCGGACGGAGTCTGGCTGGTCGACCTGACCGCCTGGGACGGCCTGGGTGACCCGGCCGAGCTGGTGCTGTCCGTACTGTCGATCCCGGATGCGCCGGCCGGTTCGGAGCCGCCGGGTGCGCGCCTGGCGACCGTTCTGCGCGAGCGCCGGACGCTGCTGGTACTGGACAACTGCGAGCACGTGGTCGAGCCGGTGGCCGAACTGGTCGGAACGCTGCTGCCGGCCGCGCCCGACCTGCGGGTGCTGGCCACCAGCCGGGAGCCGCTGCGGCTGCGCGGGGAGACCCGCTGGGAACTGCTGCCGCTGGACGTCCCCGACACCGACGATCCGGTCCGGCTGGCCCGGTCCGCCGCCGTACGCCTGTTCCTGGCCCGGTCCGGGCTGAACCCGGCGCCGGAGACCGTTGCCGGGGTGGCGGAGGTGTGCCGGCGGCTGGACGGCATCCCGCTGGCGCTGGAGCTGGCCGCGACCCGGGCGCCCGCGCTGGGCGTACCCGAGCTGGCGGCCCGGCTGAGGGTGCCGCAGGACCGGTTCGGGCTGCTGGGCACCGGCCCACGCGACGCACCGGCCCGGCAACGCACCCTGGCGGCGGTGATCGACTGGAGTTGGCAACTGCTGACCGAGGCCGAGCGGGCCGTACTGCGCCGGCTGGCCGTCCACTCCGGCGGATGCACACTGGCGGCTGCCGAGGCGGTGTGCGCTGGGGACGGTGCTCCGGCCGGTGAGGTGCTGGACCTGCTGGCCGGGCTGGTGGACCGTTCGCTGGTGGTACGCCACGACGGGTCCCGCTTCCGGTTGCTGGAGTCGGTTTCCGCGTACTGCCTGGACCGGCTGCGGGAGGCCGGCGAGGAGACGGCGCTGCGCCGCCGGCACGCCGACCACTACCTGGCCCTGGCCGAGCGGACCGAACCGCAGTTGCGTGGACCTGGCCAGCGGGACGGGCTGCGCCGGCTTGACGCCGAGGCCGCGAACCTGCGGACGGCCATGGAGACGTTCCGACGCGAGAATGCGGCCGAGCCGGCGCTGCGGCTGGCCGGGGCGCTGACCTGGTACTGGTTCATGCGTGGCCGGCTCACCGAGGCCCGCCGGGCCCTGACCGGGGCGCTGGCCGTGCCGGGCGAGGCACCCGCCGTGGTCCGGGCCAGAGCCGAGACCTGGTACGCCGGCCTGGCGCTCCGGCAGGGCGACCAGTCCGGATCGGACCGGAACGTCAGCCGCACCGAGGACGTCGCCCGCGCTGAGGACGTCGGACGCGCCGAGCTGACGCGGTCGAAGAGCGGGCCGGAGTGGTCGAAGGGCGGGCCGGAGCGGGCGGCGGAGGTGCTGCGCGGGTACGAGAAGGTGGCCGAGCCGGTCGAACGGGCCCGGGCCGAGTGGTTCCTGGCCACGTCGATCATCGACTTCGGCGACGAGCCAGCCACCGCGGAGCTGCTGGCGAGGGCACTGGAGACGTTCCGGGCGGCCGGGGACCGGTGGGGTGAGGCGGCGGTGCTGAGCACCCGGGCGATGCTCGCGCACATCCGGGACGACACGGCCGCGCTGGAGCACGACGCCCGGCGCAGCGCCACGCTCTTCGGCGAGCTGGGTGACGACTGGGGCGTACTACAGGCGACGGACTGGCTGATCGGCCTCGCGGACCTGACCGGCGACCACGCGGAGGCGGCCCGGCTGAGCCAGGCCGGCCTGCGGATGGCCGAGGAACTGGGGCTGTGGTCCGATGTGGCCGCCCGGCTCGGCTGGCTGGGCTGGATCTCGATGCAGGTCGGCGAATACCCGCGCGCCTACGAGTACGCGGAGCAGGCGAGGCGGCTGGCTGCCGAGCAGGGGCAGTGGTCCGGGGAGGTGTTCGCCACCATCAGCCTGGCCTTCGCCGCCCGGCGGGACGGAAAGCTCGACCCGGCCGAGGAGCACCTGCGGTGGCTGTTGACGTCCGCCCGGCAGCAGCAGAGCGGAGACGCCCACCCGCCGTACCTGTCGATGGTCCTGGTCGAGCTGGGGTTGCTGGCCGGGCAGCGGGGCGACCCGGTCGCGGCGTTGGCCTGGCACCGGGAGGGCTTCGACGTGTACCGGGACCAGGGTTCGGTGCGCGGGATGGCGTCGGCGCTGGAAGGGATGGCCGCCGCGCTGGTACTGGACGGGCGGTCCGGCCCGGCCGCGCGGTTGCTCGGCGCGGCCGACGCCGCCCGGCAGCAGTCCGGGCAGCCACTGTCCGCCTCGGACCGCGACGAGCTGGCGCCGACCACGGCGGCGGCCCGGACCGCCGAGCCCGACTTCGACGCCCTCTTCGCGGACGGCGCCGGGCTCACGCCCGAGCAGGCCCGGTCCCTGCTGGACAAGGACCCGGCCTGACCCGTGGCGTGCGTCGTCGCCTACTTCGGCGCGTCGTCGCCTACTTCGGTACGTAGATGTGGACGACGATCCCGGAGTCGAACCGGTTCAGGTCGGCGAGCTTCAGGTGGGTGGTGTCGAAGCCGGCGCCCTCGAAGAGGTGCTTGCCGGCGCCGACGACGACCGGGAAGTACCAGAAGTGGAACTCGTCGACCAGACCGTGCTCCACCAGGGTGCGGTCCAGTTCACCGGTGCCCCACTTGAGGATGTTCTCGCCCGGCTGCTCCTTGAGCTTGGCGACCTCCTCGGCCACGTCCCCCTGGATGAGGGTGGCGTTCCAGGTGGTCTCGGTCAGGGTCCGCGACGCCACGTACTTGGGCATGCTGTTCATCTCGTCGGCGCCGGGTCCCGACTGCGCGCCCCACGCCGCCGCGAACCCCTCGTACGTCACCCGCCCCAGCAACATGGCGTCGGCCGATTCCGTCAACTTCTGGGCGTAGCCGGCGTGGTCGTCGTCCCAGTACGGGTGGCCCCAGTGCTGCGGTTCCGCCCGGGACGCCGTGGACGGGCGGGTGTCGTCGATGATCCCGTCCAGCGACACGAACGTCGACTCGATGAGCTTGCGCATCGTTCTGCTCCCTCTGCTCCGTACTGGCCCGTGCAGCCTGTCCGGTGATTACCAGCCTGCCGGCGGCGCCTTACGGTTTCCTTCCGATCGCCCTTCCCCGGCCGACCGGACGACGTCGGGAGGGAGTTCCTGACCAGCGGATTCAAGGTTTCCACAGGTTATCGGCTAGGTCGTTGGGGGAGGCTTGGCGTCGCGGGGCAGGGTCACGGTGCCGGGAGATGACGGGAACGTGACCAGACTCGGGGGAAAACGAAGAAAGCGACAGACCTACCCGACCCCACATGGGCCTCGGGCGGGGTCAGGATCCACGGCTAGTGACTGACCCGCGCGCTCCGCGCGCGGCCCGACGGGGGGTGGACGCGCCCCGCCTCCCTTGCGGGCGGCGGGGCGCGTCGACGTACGGCCGTCGTTCTGGACGGCCTCAGCGGTCAGGCGTACGGGAAATCAGCTCACGGTCAGCGTCTCGATCGTGACCCCGAGCTTCGGTACGCCGCCTCCGGCGGGACTGGAACTGTCATGACCGCCGGCCGCGACCCGATCGACGATGTCGAGCCCCGTGGTGACCGTGCCGAACGGGGTGTAGATCGGCTGGAGCGCGGTCGAGCTGTCCTTGAAGATGATGAAGAACTGGCTGCTGTTCGTACCGGGGCTTCCGGTGTTCGCCATCGCCACCACGCCTCGGCCGTACTGCGCACCGCTGAGGTTCTCGTCGCCGAACTGATAGTCCGGCCCACCCGCTCCGGTGCCACTCGGGTCGCCACACTGGAGGACGAAGATCCCCTCGGTGACCAGGCGGTGGCACGTACTCCGGTCGAAGAACTTCTGGTTCGCCAGGTGCTGGAAGCTCGCCACCGTGCAGGGTGTCCGGGCCCGGTCCATCGTGATCACGATGGATCCCTGGTTGGTCGTCAGCTGCATCGTGGCGGTGCCGGTGCGGGCGGCCCCGGCGAAGTCCGGCAGGCCGACCGCCTTGGTTTCGGGCCGCACCGGTTGGCTGGCACCGGCGCACGCCAACGGCGACGACGCTCCCGCAGACGACGAGGTGCCACTGCTGGTCGGGTCTGAGCCGCCGTCGGTCCTGACCTCGCTCAGGTAGTACGCCACGAGGCCGACGCAGCCGACACCCAGGCAGAGCGCCACCACCACGCCCGCGCTGATCAGCGCGATCGTCAGGGGGCGTCGGCTCTTCGCTGGCGGTTGACCGGGCGGAACCGGCGGACCCGGGGGACCCGGCGGGTACGGCGGAGGGGGTGGACCGGACCCGGGAGGAGGCGGTTCGAAAGGCGGCTGACTCACGCGGGTCAGCGTACCGATGGGATCGGCGACGCGCCGGGCGGCGATGAGTCGGAGGCGGGGACGTCGGGGACGTCGGCCTCGACCAGTTCGGCTCCGACGAGGACGCTCAGCCGCTGAGCCTCGCGCGGATCGTCGGCGAAGAGCCTGATCCGAACCTCACCGGGCGTGACCCGGAAGCGCCGGTCGAGGTCGTCCCCGACCAGGTCGGCCACCGCGAGCTGCCCGTCGGCCACCAGCAGGCGCCCGTCGAAGACACACGGATCTCCTTCGGGTACGTCGGCCTCGGCCGCCGTCACCCGGATCGTGATCGGACAGTCCGCCACCGCAGCGAGGATGCAGGTCTCCTCGGCCGCCACCAGGGAGTACTCCAGATCCAGTTCCGGGATGTCGCCGCCCGCGCCGACCGCCTCGATCCGCACGACAGCCCAGGGAAAGGAGGCAGTGAATTCGTACATGCGCCCGATCCGGTTACCGCTGCCGGGGAAGCCGGCCGACAAAGGCCAGCCAGGAGGTGGGGTCGAAGGTCAGGGCCGGTCCGTTAGGAAGGGCCCCTTCTTCTACAAAAAGCGATATGAAGGGGCCCTTCCTAACACCTCAGTCGGGTAGGCGTGCCTCGGTGAGCTTTGCCAGGATCTCGTCCACACTCTGGTCCGGGGTCTGGTCGGAGTTGTCCAGCCACAGGCCGAGCCGGGGCGTGTCGTTGCGTACCGAGTAGTCCAGCGACTCCACGGTCCATTCGCCGTACCCGTTCTTGGTTCTCGCCTCTTCGCGGTCCTGGAGCACCTCGGGGCGAGGAGCGAGTACGACGACGAAGCGGGGGCGGGTGGTGATCAGAGCGAGGTAATCGGCGAGTTGGGGGCCGAGAATGACATCCTGGATCACGGCCGTGAAGCCCGACTGCGCATAACCGTCGGCCGTTGCCGCCGAGAGGCGGTAACGCAGTCGCAGTTGCGCCATCGCCTCGGTCGCCTGTTCCGGGGTGAACTCCTGCTGACCTGAGATGATCATGCGGCGGAACACGTCGCCGCGTACGTGGGCCGCTCGGGGGAGCCGCTCCGCGAGCCGTTGCGCGACGGTGGACTTACCGGCGGCCATGGCCCCGGTGATCACGATGACGGCGGCGGACAGATCGATCATCTCGGGTGCCGAATCTACACCATGACCAGGCATGACGAGATTATCCACCGGTACGCGGAGCGGGGCGCGGGCGCCACGTACTCCCGGGCCCCTCGGCGTCGACCGGTGGACAAACTCGCGCCGATGGGTGGGCGACTCCGCGTCGAGCGGTGGGCAGCTCCGTACCGGCCGGATGGGCGACTCCGCGCCGACCGGTGGACGAGTCTTCGCCGACGGGTGCACAACGACACGTCGGGGCTGGTCAGGCCGTCCACGAGCCGGTTAGCTGGAGCGATGCAGGAGGAGCACCCTCGCGCACCGTCCGACGAGGTCCTCGCGGGGCAGGCCGTCTACAACCGCCTCGTGCTGGCCGGCTACGACCAGTTCGTCCTGGGCCTGTCCTGTCGACTGCTCTGGCGCTGTCCCAAGCGGCACATGCTCGACAACTACCACCGCAACGTCGGCGCCCGCCACCTCGAGTTCGGCACCGGTACCGGGTACTTCCTCGACCGCTGCCGTTTTCCGGCCCGCCGACCCGAACTGACCCTGGTCGACCTGAACCCCACCGTGCTGCGGGTGAGCGCGGCCCGGGTCGCGCGGTACGAACCGGCGGTGGTGCAGGCGGACGTACTCCAGCCGTTGCCGTTTGACGAGGGGAAGCTCAAGACCGGCCACTACGACTCGGCCGGGGCGAACTTCCTGCTGCACTGCCTGCCCGGAAGCTGGCAGGAGAAGGGCGCGGTGCTGGCCAACGCGGCGGCGGCGCTCCGCCCCGGTGGTCGGGTGTTCGGCAGCACGATCCTGTCGTCGGGAGTGCAGGTCAGCGCGGCGGCCCGCCGGCTGATGGCGGTCTACAACGCCCGGGGCATTTTCCACAACACCGACGACGACCTGGCCGGGCTGCGCTGGCAACTCGACAAGCGGTTCACCGACATCCGGGTCACCGTACGCGGCTGTGTCGCCCTTTTCGAGGCCACCAACCCGGTCCCGGAGAGTGCCGGGCACTGATCGGGACGCCCGGCGGCGGTCAACTGTCCCGGGCCTGCTCGGCCTCGAACTGCGCGCTGTACGCGGCGGCGCCCCGGACAGACTCCGCGCCGAAGGTGACGTGGCCGACCGGAACCCGACCGTCCACCGCCGCGATCACCCGGGCCGCGTCCTGGACGGAGAAACCGCCGCACAGTTCGATGAGCCCGACCCCCTGCTCGACCAGCGCGACCGCCACCGGGGCGGCCAGCGACTCGTCCGGTACGGGCACCAGCGTCGTCCGCTGTCCGCCTCGGTCGAGCACGACCCGGTCGGCCACCGGATCGGCTCCGGGATGTCCATAGAGGTACGCCCAATCGACGCTCATCGCGGCTCCTCCGCTCCACTCGGGACAGCGATGTCTCGGCTAGCCACATCCTGATACCTCGATCCCACTTGAGGTCAACCCGTCCGGGCCCCTGCCGGGCTCCCCCTGCGGAGGGAGGGGGTTCACCTGCGGCCGGGAGGTTTCGGGGACCCGGGATCGCGATGGTGGTGACAGGACCCGGGAAAGGCTCCGGCCGGCCGGTACGCCGGCCGCAGCCCCGGAACCCGGGCCGACCGTCGACGAGAGGATCCGCCATGGCCACCACCACCATCATCATCCCGGCGCACCATGACGCTGCCGGCACCATCGCCCCGCGCCGCTGGACGGACCGGATCGGCTACCTGGCCGCCGGCTTCACCGCGCTCTTCGGGCTACTGGCCTCGGCCTGGGCGATCATGGGTCACGGGTACCCGTTCGGGACCGCCGACCCGGATGGCGGGGGCAGCCTGCTGTGGCGGGTACCTGCGACGGTCGCGGCCCCGGTCTTCGCGGTGTTGCTGCTCGGCGCGGCGGTGACGGCACTGGCGATGGCCGGCCCACACGCGGTACGACTTCGCGGAGCGCCCCGGATCGCGCTGCTCGGGTACGGCTGGCTGGTCGCCGCCGGGCTGCTCCTGGTGGTCCCGGACGTGCAGGTGCTGACGTACGCCGGATACGCGCCGATGCTCATCGGTGGACTGCCGTTCGGCTGGCCCCCGGTCGACTACTCCGAACTGTTCACCCTGGCGCTGGGCTACAAGGTGTTCTCGATCGTGACCGGGCTGCTGCTGGCCCGAACCTTGTTGACCTGGCAGTTCCGTACCGTCGGGGCCTGTGCGTCCTGTGGACGTCGGGCCGGCGCCGCGACCTGGACCTCGGTGGAGTCGGCGACCCGCTGGGGGCGCTGGGCGGTCTACACCGCAGCCGTCATCCCGGTGCTGTACGCGGTCACCCGGTTCGCCTGGGCGGTCGGCATCCCGCTCGGCATCACCGACGAGTTCCTCGACGAGTTGCACGACACCGGCCTGGTCTGGGCCGGCCTCGGACTGGGTGCCTTCGGGGTGGTCGGCGCGATCCTGACCCTGGGCCTGGTGCAACGCTGGGGTGAGCGGTTCCCCCGCTGGATGGTCGGGCTGGCCGGCCGCCGGGTGCCGATCAAGCTGGCCGTGGTCCCGGCCACCTTCGTGGCGATCGCGATCAGCGCCGCCGGGCTGACCCTCTACGGGCAGCCGGAGCTCTTCGCGGAACTGGGTGGCGGCAGCCTGACGGTGATCCCGATGGCGCTCTGGCCGCTCTGGGGATTCGCGCTCGGCGCCGCCACCCTCGCGTACCACCTGCGCCGCCGGGGCGCCTGCGGGTACTGCTGAACTTCCGTCGGGAGCGTGAACTCCGACTCAGGAGCGACGAGCTCGGGAGCGGACGAGCTCCGGGTCAGGAGCGGAACCGGATGTTCAGGGCGCCGAGGAGCACCCCGCCGAGCATGCCGAGCGCGATGCCCAGCGCGAGGTTGTCGATCAACATGCCGATGACGACCCCGAACGGCAGCCCGAGGGCGACCCCCAGGCCGATCTTGTTTCCGGAATCGCGAGGTGTGCTCATGCTGCCCCCTGTGGTCCGGATTCTGGCGCGGGTGCCGGCGGCACCAGTTCGATCATGGCTGGTCCGCCGGGTACCCGCAATTGGTGGAATCTAGAGCTAGCGTAGGGCGGGTGACAAAGACTCCCCAGGTCCCGCCGACCCCGCCGGCCGAGCTGCCGGGCACGCTCGGTGAACTTCGCGCCACCGGGCATCGGTACCGGAGCGTCAAGCAGGAACTCCGGGACAACCTGCTGGCCCGGCTCCGTTCCGGCGAGCCGCGCTTCCCCGGAATCGTCGGCTACGACGAGACGGTGCTGCCCGAGGTGGAACGGGCGCTGCTGGCCGGGCACGATCTCGTGCTGCTCGGCGAGCGGGGACAGGGCAAGACCCGACTGATCCGGGCACTGGGTCAGTTGTTGGACGAATGGACCCCGGTGATCAAGGGTTCCGAGCTGAACGAACACCCGATGCACCCGCTGACCCCGGCGTCCCGCCGAACGGTCGAGGAGGCCGGCGAGGACCTGCCGATCGGCTGGTTGCACCGCTCGATGCGGTACGGCGAGAAGCTGGCCACCCCGGACACCAGCGTCGGCGACCTGATCGGTGACGTGGACCCGATCCGGGTCGCCCAGGGGCGTACTCTCGGCGACCCCGAGACGATCCACTTCGGGCTGGTACCCCGGACCAACCGTGGCATCTTCGCCGTCAACGAGCTGCCCGACCTGGCCGAACGGATCCAGGTGGCGCTGCTCAACGTGCTGGAGGAACGGGACATCCAGGTACGCGGCTACCAGCTCCGGCTGCCGCTGGACCTGCTGCTGGTGGCGAGCGCCAACCCGGAGGACTACACCAACCGGGGGCGGATCATCACACCGCTCAAGGACCGGTTCGGCGCCGAGATCCGGACCCACTACCCGCTGGACCTGGAGCTGGAACTGGAGCTGATCCGGCAGGAGGCGGCCCTGGTGTCGGCCGTGCCGGAGCACGTACTGGAGGTGCTGGCCCGGTTCGCCCGCGCGGTGCGGGAGTCGCCGTCGGTCGACCCCCGGTCCGGAGTCTCCGCCCGGTTCGCGATCGCCGCCGCCGAGACCGTCTCCGCCGCCGCCCTGCGCCGGGCCGGCCTGCTCGGCGCCGGTACCCCGGACGGTCAGCCCGCCGCCCCGGCGGACACCGAGCCGGTGGCCCGGGTCGGCGACGCGGTGTCGGTGACCAGCACCCTGCGCGGCAAGGTGGAGTTCGAGAGCGGCGAGGAGGGCCGGGAGATCGAGATCCTCGGTCACCTGCTGCGTACCGCCACCGCCGAGACGTTCCGGGCCCGCCTGGCCGGGCTGGACGTCTCCGGGTTCACCGCGCTGGTCGCCGACGGTGCGGTGATCGAGACCGGTGAACTGGTCGGCCCGACCGAGCTGCTGCGTCAGGTGGGCACCGTACCGGGGCTCGCCAAGGCGCTGGACCGGCTCGGCCTCGGCGACGCGCCCACCCCCGCCGAGGCGGCGGCCGGAATCGAGTTCGTCCTGGAGGGGCTGCACCTGACCCGGCGGCTGGCCAAGGACGTAACCGACGAGGGCCGTACCCGCTACGGCGGCCGGAGCCCCGACAGCGGCCGGCGGCCGGGCGGCGGTGACCGTGGCCCCCGTGGCGGTGGCGGCGGCCGTGGCGCCGGCGGTGACCGTGGCGCTGGCGGCGGCGGTGGCGGTGGCGGCGGCCGTGGCGCCGGCGGTGACCGTGGCGCTGGCGGCGGCCGTGGCGGTGGCGGCGGCCGTGGCGCCGGCGGTGACCGTGGCGCTGGCGGCGGCGGTGGCGGTGGCGGCGGCCGTGGCGCCGGCGGTGACCCGGACCTCGGCGGTCGCCCGGACCGCGACGACGACTGGGCCTGAGTATGGCCGGCGGAAACCGCTTCCGGTACGGCTCCTGGCGCGGCGGACCCGATCCGCTGGCCCCGCCGTACGACGTCCGGGCCGCGGTCGACTCGGTCGGTGCCGAGGTGCTGGCCGGCGGCAGCCTGCGCGAGGCGCTGCGTAACCTGTTGCGGCGCGGGCCGCAGGACCGGGGCGGGCTCGACGACCTGGTCGCGCGGGCCCGGCGGATGCGGCGCGAGGCGTTGCGCCGGGGAGACCTGGACGGCGCGGTGACCCGCGCTCAGGCGCTGCTCGACCAGGCACTCGCCGCCGAACGTGACGAGTTGCGTGGCCGGGAGGACGACGATGCCCGGTTCGCCGAGGCGGTGCTGGACAACCTGCCGTCCTCGACCGCGCGGGCGGTGGAGGAACTCTCCGGGTACGAGTGGACCAGCGACGAGGCCCGGGCCAGCTACCAGCAGATCCTGGACGGGCTGCGCCGGGACGTGTTGGAGCAGCGGTTCAGTGGACTCCAGGACGCGATGCGGGGCGCCGCCGACCCGGGCACGCAGCGCCGGCTCTCGGAGATGCTGGGCGACCTCAACGACCTGCTCGCCCGGCACGACCGGGGCGAGGACACCACCGACGCGTTCGCCGAGTTCATGCGGCGGCACGGCGACTTCTTCCCGGAGAAGCCGGAGACGGTCGAGGAGTTGGTCGACGCCCTGGCCCGGCGGGCCGCCGCCGGGGAACGGCTGATGCGGTCGCTGACGCCGAGCCAACGCGAGGAACTGGCCCGGCTGATGGAGTCGTCGCTCGGGCCGGAACTGGCCGGGCAGCTCTCCGCGCTGGACGCCAACCTGCGGTCGTTGCGTCCGGACCTCGCCTGGGACCGGCGGGAACGGGTCCGGGGCGACCAACCGCTCGGCTACGGCGAGGCGGCCGGGGCGCTGGGCGAGATCGCCGACCTGGACGACCTGCTGGACCAGCTCGGCCAGGAGCATCCCGGGGCGACGCTGGACGACATCGACGTGGAGTCGGTGGCCCGCAACCTCGGCCGGGACGCCGCCGACGACGTACGCCGGCTGCGGGAACTGGAGCGGGAGCTGCGCCGGCAGGGGTGGCTGACCCGGGGCGCGGACGGGTTGACGCTGAGCCCGAAGGCGCTGCGCCGGCTCGGTGGCACCGCGCTGCGCCGGATCTTCGCCGAACTCTCCACCGGACGTCGGGGCCAGCACGACCTGCGCTCGGCGGGGGCGGCCGGCGAGGTCACCGGGGCCTCCCGGCCCTGGGAGTACGGCGACGAGCAGCCGCTCGACGTGGTCCGGACGCTGGCCCGCGCGGTCCGGCGTTCCGGCGCCGGCGTTCCGGTGGCGCTCGCGGTGGAGGACTTCGAGGTGGTGGAGACGGAGCGTCGGGCCTCGGCGGCGGTGGCGCTCTGCGTCGACCTCTCCTTCTCGATGATCTCCGAGGGACGTTGGGGGCCGATGAAGCAGACGGCGCTCGCCCTGTCCCACCTGGTCGCCACCCGGTTCCCGCAGGACGCCCTGCAGATCATCGGCTTCGGCCGCGAGGCGATGCCGTTGACCCAGCAGGAACTGGCCGCGGTCGAGCCGGACATGGTGCAGGGCACCAACCTGCAACACGCGCTGAAGCTGGCCGGTCGGCACCTGCGGCAGCATCCGGGTTCGGAGCCGGTGGTGCTGGTGGTCACCGACGGTGAGCCGACCGCGCACCTCGATCCGGAGTTCGGCGGTGCGGTGTTCAACTGGCCGTCGTTGCCGGAGACGATCGAGGCGACCGTGGTCGAAGTGGACAACCTGACCCGGTACGGCGCCACGATGAACCTGTTCATGCTGGGCGAGGACCCCGGACTGCGCCGGTTCGTCGACGCGGTGGCCCGGCGCTCGGGCGGCCGGGTGTTCACCCCGGAACTGGGCGACCTCGGCGAGTACGTCGTCTCCGACTACCTGCGCGCCCGGCGGGGTCGACGGGGGCGCTGAACTGCCCGCGCTTTTGTCGGTACCGCTGCCTACCTGGTTCGTTGCCCGCCGGGGCTAGGGTCAGGTTTGGCAGGTGCGGAGATTCCGATGCTGGCGTACGCCGGCGGAAGCGGGGCGTCCATGCAGACCACAAAGGTTGACCCGGTACCGACCCAGCCCGGCGCGGCCGCGCTCGCGGCGATCACCGACCTCGATCCGGCCAGCCTGCAACGGCTGCTGGAGTCGACCGGGTCGACGCCCGGCAGCGGGGTCCATCTCGATCAGGTCCTGCCGGCCGGCACCACCCGTTCCAACGGGGACGGCGCCTCCGGCGCGGAGCCCACGGCCCAGGCCAACCCGGTTGCCTGCTGCCGGGTCCTGCCCGTCTGAGTCGCCCGTGTCTACCGGGACAACGAGTTGAGGCTCCGCGACCGGGTCGCCAAGGCGTACGGGTCGGGTGCGCACCGCGAGTACGCCGCCGACTGGACGTACGCGCGACTGCGGCCGTACTTCCGGCATCTCGGGATCACCCGGCTGGCCGACATCAGCGGGCTGGACCGGGTCGGCATCCCGGTCTACCAGGCGATCGTTCCCGGGTCGATCGACCGCCTCTGTGTCTACAGCGGCAAGGGACCGACCCCGGTCGAGGCGCGGACGTCGGCCGTGATGGAGGTACTCGAGCGGTTCTCCGGCTGGCTGCCACTGCGGCCGACCACCATCGCCGCGTACCGGGAACTGGCGGCTGCCGGCCGGCCGGCCCTGCGCCCGGCCGAGCACAACCTCGGGCTGCTGCCGGCGTACCACGACGACCTGCCGATCTACTGGGTGACCGGGCACGACCTGCTCGCCGACCAGCCGGTACTGGTGCCGCACTCCGCCGTCTGCTACACCGGCTACCCCGGCGCGCCGCCCTGCTACGCCCTGACCACCAGCAACGGCCTGGCCTCCGGCAACAGTCTGGAGGAGGCGATCTTTCACGCACTCTGCGAGTTGATTGAGCGGGACGCCATGACGATCGCCGAGATCGTCGGCAGTCGACTGGCCGGTGTCCTGGCCAGCGGGGTGGTCTCGCCGAACCTGACGGCGCGGGAGGCGGCCCGGCTCACCACCGACCGGCAGCCCCGGCTCGACCCCGGTACGGTGCCGCCGTCCGTACGCCCGCTGGTGCGCCGGTTCGAGGACGCCGGCCTGCGCCTGTACCTCTGGTCGATCGGCTCCGACCTCGGTGTTCCGACCGTCGCGGCGTACGCGTCCGAAGCGTCCGACGACACCGGCCGGCCGACCTCGGACGACGGCGTCGGCCACGGCGCGCATCCCGACCTGGAAGTGGCGCTGACCCGGGCCATCACCGAGTGCGCCCAGAGTCGCGCCGTCGCCGCCGGGCCGATCAGGTCCGCGGCCGTACCGCCGGGTGACCGCGATGTCCCGATGGCGCCACGCCGCACGGCGATCCCGGACGGCGGTGGACTGATCCCGGTGTCGGAGCTGGCCTCCTATCCGAGTGACGACATCGTCGCCGACCTCCGGCTACTGCTGGACCGGCTGCGGGCGGCCGGGCTCGGCCGGGTGGTGGTGGTCGACCTGTCCCCGCCGGAGCTGCCGGGGCACGTCGTCCGGGTGCTCGTACCCGGCCTCGAATCCTGGGCCATCGACCGCTCGAAGCTCGGCGCCCGGGCGGCCGGGGCCTGGAGCCGGGCGGTCCGGGAACTCGGCGAGTTCGCCGGCCGGCCGGGGCTGCCGGATCGGCCAGGGGGCACCGGGCCGCGCTGACCCGGCGGCGGTCAGGCGACGGCGCTGCGAAGTCGGCGTACCGGTGAGGCGAGCAGGACTCCGAAGCCGAGCACCGCCGGCACGGTCAGCACGAGGTACGCGACCGGTACGCCGGCGGTCTCGGCGATCGCGCCGCCGATGATCGCGCCGAACGGCGTACCGCCCCAGGCGATCATCCGGCCGGTGGTGTTGACCCGGCCCTGCAACTCGTCCGGCGTCAACTGCTGGCGCACCGTGATGCCGTTGATGTTCGCGGTGGTTCGGCCGAACTCCCACCCGGTCCAGAGCAGCAGGGCGGCGGCGAAGACCGGGGCGACGGCCAACCCGACCAGCGCGGCGACGAAGATCCCGTACCCGATGATCGAGACAGCGCCCTGGCCGGCGGAGCGTCCGAACCGGGGTAGCAGCAGCGCCGCGAGCAGCGAGCCGACCGCGGCGGCGGCGTAGAGCAGCCCGACGCGCCAGTCCGTCGAGGTGACCGCGAGTACCTCGTCCGCGTGCACCACCAGTAGCCCGAACACGCCGCCGGCCGACAGCGAGAAGCCGAAGCCGGCCAGGCTGAGGGCGCGGATCATCGGCTGGCGCCACAGGTACCGCAACCCCTCGGCGATCTCCGCGCCCAACCGGCGGGTCCGGTCGGACCGTTCGATCGTCGGATCGAGACCGGCGCGCAACCGGAACAGCAGAGCCGCCGAGACCAGGTAGCTCGCCGCGTCCAGGCCGAGCACCAGGGTCGGGTCGGTCAGCGCGGCGAGCAGGCCGGCCACCGCTGGCATGGCGATGCTCAGCACGATCTCGGTCGACCAGAGCAGGCTGTTCGCCTCGGCCAGCTTCGCCCTGCCGACCAGCCGGGGCAGCGACCCCCAGGCGGCGGCGTCGAACCAGCAGAATCCGCAGCCGAGGCCGAACGCGACCGCCAACACGTGCCAGGAGGTCAGCACGCCGAGGAGGTCGGCGAGCAGCAGTGTGCTCAGTAGCACCGCGCAGCCGAGGTCGGCACCGATCATCATCGCCCGGCGTCGCCACCGGTCCGCCGCCGCCCCGGCGAAGAGCCCGAACAGCAGGTACGGCACCGCCTGGACTCCGACCACCGCCGCCGTCATCGTCGCCGAGTCACTGAGCTGGTACGTCAGCAGCGGCAGCGCCACCAGGCTGGCCGCGGTACCCGCCTCCGAAATGGACCGGGAGCCGAACCAGCGCCGGAAGTCCGCGTCGGCGAGCAGTCCCGATGCCCGGCTGCCGATCATCGGCGGCCCGGCCCGTCGACTCGCGCTCCGGCCGGTGGGGTGGCGCCAGCGGGGTTCGGCACGCGGTCACCGTAGCGACGTGTACCGATGGTGTCCACGGCCGCCGGTCGCGGTGCCGGCCGGATGCCACCGTCCGCGCCGCGCAGTACCGGCCCGACCTGCGTGCCGGTCGCGGTCCGGCCGGTCCGGGCCGGATGCCGCCGTCCGCGCCGGGCAATACCGGCCTGACCTGCGCGGATACGCCCTAGACTTGGTCGGATGGAGACGGCCGAGCTGCGCCGGGCGTACGCGGACCTGCTCGCCGAGGTGTCGGCCGGCGGGTTCGGGCCCCCGCCCCCCGGCGAGTTGACCGCCGAGCAGGTGGTGGTGCACCTCGCCGCCAACGACGAGTTGCTGGCCGAGGCGACCGAGGCGGTGCTGGCCGGCTCCCCGTGGGCGTACTACGACGCCCGGCCCACCCTCCGGCCCCAGTTGGACGCGATGATGCCGGCGCACGTCGGGTTGGCCGAGATGGCCGCCCGGCTACACGTCACCAGTGGCCGGCTCTGCGGGCTGGTGGACCGGCTCGGGCCGGAGGCGGAGACGCCGGTGGACTCGCATCTCCGGGAGGGCTTCGAGTTGCACATCGAGGAGTCCCTGCCGTGGGGGCGGATGCTCGACATCCATGGTCGACTCCACCTACCGGCGCACCTCGAACAGCTGCGCGCCATGCGTACCGACCCCCGGTAGCCTTTCCTGGGAGCGTTCCCATAGTGCGGGACACGTGGATCTAGGCGCGGTTGGCAGCATTACGTTCCTGTTAACCGATGGGAGTCAATATGCTGCGACGTCAATCTCTCGGGCGGCTCTGCCTGGCTGGTACGGCCGCCATACTCGCTCCGCTCGTCGCGTTCGGCGCACCGTCGGCGGCGGGACAGCCCGCCCCGGAACGCGCCGAAGTGGCGGCGGTGCCACCCCTGGACCAGCTCACCGTCAGCACCACCCAGGTCGCGTTCGGCCTGCAACGGCCGACCGCCATCTTCGCGCCCGACGACGGCAGCGGCCGGCTGCTGATCGCCGAGAAGCAGGGCACCATCCGGGTCTACCATCCGGACACCGGGCTGGCGGCCGAACCGCTGCTCAACATCATCGACCGGGTCGACACCTCCGGCAACGAACGCGGCCTGCTCGGCCTGGTCACCACGCCGAACTTCGCGCAGACCCGCACCCTGTACGTCGCCTACACCGCGCTGCCCGCAGGCACCGTCACGCTGTCCCGGTTCACCCTGGACAGCGCAGGTCAGCAGCCGATCCCGGCAAACCGCGAACAGGTGGTGCTGACCCAGGCGCACTCCGAGTACTCCAATCACAATGGCGGGCACGTCGCGTTCGGCCCCGACGGCTATCTGTACTGGAGCATCGGCGACGGCGGCGGATCGGACGACGTACTGAACTCCGGGCAGAGCCTCAACACCCTGCTCGGCAAGATCCTCCGGATCGACGTGAACCGCGCCTGCGGGACCCAGCGCTACTGCGTACCGGCCGACAACCCGTTCGTGAACAGGGCCGGGGCGCGGCCGGAGATCTGGACGTACGGACTGCGGAATCCGTGGAAGTTCTCCCACGACCTCGGCGGTGACGGGTCACTCTGGATCGCCGACGTCGGCCAGGGCACCTGGGAGGAGATCGACCACCTGCGGGCGAACCAGGGCGGCGCCAACCTCGGCTGGTCCTGCCGCGAAGGTCCGGTGGTGTTCAACCAGGCGCGGTGCCAGTCCGGCGCCCAGTACGTCGAGCCGGTCTACTCGTACCGCACCTCGGCCGAGGGCTGCGCGGTGATCGGCGGGTACGTCTACCGGGGCGACGAGTTCGCCGACATCGCGACCGGAACGTACCTGGCCACGGACTACTGCTCCGGCACCGCCTTCGTGGTCCGTCCGCCGGCTACCCCCGGCGGGACGTACGCCACCCGGGCGCTGACCGAGCTGACCATCCAACCGACCAGCATCGGACAGGACGCCAACGGCGAGTTGTACCTGGTCAACGACCTCCCGGGTCAGCTCCACAAGATCTCGTTCGGCACCACCGCACCCCCGGCCGCCTGCCGGGTCAGCTACCGGGTCGACCAGCAGTGGGGTACCGGCTTCAACGCCACGGTGACCGTCACCAACACCGGCACCCAGCCGGTCAGCGGCTGGACGGTCGGCTGGACCTTCCCCGCCGCCCAGCGGGCCGGCACCTTCTACAACGCCAGGGGTAGCCAGCAGGGCGCCGTCGTCACCGCCCGGAACGCCACCTGGAATCCGAACATCGCGCCCGGCGGCACGGTCCAGTTCAGCTTCCTCGCCTCGAACACCGGCCCGAACCCCGCGCCGACCGCCTTCACCCTCAACGGCAACGCCTGCGGCTGAGGCGTTAGGAAGGGGCCCTTCTTATACAGAAAACGATAAGAAGGGCCCCTTCCTTACACCGAGGGTGGGCGGAAGGTGCGGCGGTAGGTGGTGGGTGGCACGCCGATCCGCTGGTGCAGCTGCTGCCGCAGGGCGGCGCTGGTGCCGAAGCCGGAGCGGTGGGCGACCTGGTCGACCCCCAGGTCGGTGCTCTCCAGCAGCAGTCGGGCATGTGCGGTGCGTTGCTGGAGCAGCCAGCGGGCCGGGCTGAGTCCGGTCTCCTCGCGGAACCGGCGGGTGAAGGTCCGTACGCTCATGCTGGCGTGTGCGGCCATCTCGGCCAGGGTCAGCGGCTCGTGCAACCGGTGCTGGATCCAGTCCCGGGTCTGGGCCGTACCGCTGGCGGTCGCCTCGGGCAGCGGCCGTTCGATGTACTGCGCCTGGCCGCCCTCCCGCCACGGCGGCACCACGCAGCTCCGGGCCGACCGGTTGGCGACCCCGCTGCCGTGGTCGGTCCGGATGACGTGCAGGCACAGGTCGAGCCCGGCGGCGACTCCGGCCGAGGTGAGCACGTCGCCGTCGTCGACGAAGAGCACCTCCGGGTCGAGCCGTACCTGCGGATGCATCCGCCGGAACCGGTCGGCGTACGCCCAGTGGGTGGTCGCCGGACGGCCGTCGAGCAGCCCGGCCGCGGCGAGGACGAAGGCGCCGGTGCAGATGGACATGATCCGGGCACCCCGCTCGTGGGCCTGCCGCAGCACCTTCCGGATCTGCGGCTCGACGGTGCCGTCGGTCAACGGTGGACCGCCGTGGATGCCGGGCACGACAACCGTGTCGGACTCCTCGATGATCTCCAGCCCGTGGTCGGGCAGCACCTGGAAGCCGGCGCTGCTGCGTACCGGACGGGCGCCGAGGGTGCAGACGGTCGCCGTGTAGTGCGACACCCCGGCGTCGTCCCGGGCGGTGCCGAAGACCTGCGCGGGGGTGCCCAGGTCGAGTCCGACCACGGAGTCCAGGGCGAGCACCGCGATCCGGTGCGGCCCGGTCCGTCCGCTGGTGACCATCGTCACGTTCCCCCTCCGGCTGCCGTCCCGCCGGACCACGTCGACCCGAGCTCCGGCGCTGTTGGCCCGATTCTTGCGCATCGTGGCTCTCCGGCCACTCGCCGGGCCGCCCGGTGGGCCGCAGACTCTGCGGGTGACCCGTACCCGCCGCGTGCATCCCGCCTGGCTGGTCGCCGTCGTCGCGTTCGTCGCGCTGGTCGGCGCCGCCGGTTTCCGTGCCACCCCGTCCGTGCTGCTGCATCCGCTGCACGAGGAGTTCGGCTGGTCGCTGGCCACCATCTCGACCGCCGTTTCGGTCAACCTCATCCTGTACGGCCTCACCGCGCCCTTCGCCGCCGCCCTGATGGACCGGTTCGGCATCCGACTGGTGGTAGCCGGTGCCCTGACCCTGGTCGCCGCCGGTAGCGGGCTGACGGTGTTCATGCGGACCAGCGCGGAGCTGATCCTGCTCTGGGGCGTGTTCGTCGGACTGGGTACCGGGTCCATGGCGCTCGCGTTCGTGGCCACGGTGACCGGGCGGTGGTTCGTACACCGGCGGGGCCTGGTCACCGGGGTGCTCACCGCCGGGGGCGCCGCCGGCCAGCTCGTCTTCCTGCCGCTGCTGGCCAACCTCGTCGAGGCGTACGGCTGGCGCGCGGCGGCACTGGTGGTGGCGGGGGCGGCGCTGGCCGTCGTACCCCTGGTCGGATGGCTGCTGCGCGACCACCCGGCGGATCTCGGCCTGCCGCCCTACGGGGCGACCGAGGTGGTGCCGGCGCCGGTCGCGACCGGTGGATCGGCGGCCCGGGCGGTCGGCGCACTGCGTACGGCGGCCCGGACCCGGGCGTTCTGGCTGCTGGCCGGGGGATTCGCGATCTGCGGTGCGTCGACGAACGGACTGGTCGGTACGCACTTCATCCCGGCCGCGCACGACCACGGGATGACCGAGACCACCGCCGCCAGCCTGCTCGCCCTGGTCGGCCTCTTCGACATCGTGGGCACCATCGCCTCGGGCTGGCTGACCGACCGGGTCGACAGCCGGCTGCTGCTCGCCGGCTACTACGCCCTGCGGGGTGCGTCGCTGCTGGTGCTGCCGAGCCTGTTCGGCGACTCGACCCAGCCGAGCATGCTGGTCTTCATCATCTTCTACGGCCTGGACTGGGTGGCCACGGTGCCGCCGACGGTCGCGCTCTGCCGGGAGTACTTCGGCGCGAGCGGAGCCGTGGTGTTCGGCTGGGTCTTCGCCTCCCACCAGATCGGCGCGGCGATCGCGGCCACCGGCGCCGGGCTGGTCCGGGACCAGCTTGGCAGCTACACCCTGGCCTGGTACGTCGCCGGGGCGCTCTGTGCCGGCGCGGCGGTGCTGTCGCTACGGCTCCGCCGTCGGGACCGGCCGGTGACCGCGACCCCGGCTCGACCGACCGGTCCGACGGATGCCACCGAGCCGACGGACGCCACCGAGCCGACGGACGCCACCGGGCCGACGGGCGCCACCGGGCCGACCGCGTCGACCGGTCCGACGGAGCCGAGCGGGCGGGTGGCGCCGGGTCCGGTGGGCGGGGCGCCGGTCAGGTCGGACGTTGCTCGATCCACTGCTGGTTCGGCGTCGCCTGACAGCTGAACTGCCGCATCCTGATCCCCGGGGCCAGGTTCGCGGCCGGCAGGTCCAGGCACTTGCCGCTGTGCACAGTGACCAGCATCGTCGTGCCGGTGGCGGTACGGACGAGCCGCCAGCGCTGGTCGGGCAGGCCGGTGCACGACCACTGCTGGACGGGGGCGCCGTCGGCCAGGCTCGCCCCGTCCACGTCGAGGCACTTCTTGCTGGCGGCGTTGATCAGGGTGAAGACGTCACCACCGACCGGAGTCGGCAGCCAGCGTTGGCTCGCGGCGGTGCCGCAGGGCACCTGGTGCACGTCGGCCCCCTCGGCGACCTCGGTCCCGACGATGTCCAGGCAGAGGGCGGAGACGGCCGAGCGGAGCAGTCGTGGACCGGTGGGATCGGGGGTACCGGCCGGAGTGTGGCTCGGCGTGCGGTTCGGGGTCGCCGCTGTGCTGCTGCCGGCCGCCGCCGATCCGCCCGAGGTCGGCAGCGGGAAGCCGGCGCCGGGACTTCCCGCCGGACCGACCCCGACCGGTCCCGCCCCGCCGGTTCCGGAGAAGACCCCGGCGGCGAAGAGCACGCCGAGCAGTACGCCCACGCCGCCGACGGTGAACGCGGCGAACAGCAGCGGGTCCTCGGGCAGCCGCCGGTAGCGGCGTCCGTAGACGGTGCCGCCGGGCGGGCGGCCCGGTTCCTCCCGCCAGGGTGTCTCATACCTGGGCATATGGCATGATTACCCGCTGTGCTGATCCGAGGCCAGTCGGCCCGCCGATGGCCTGGCGGGGTGCTGGGGCGCGGAGGTGTCGGCAGGCTGACCGGGCAGTGACGGAAACCCGACAGGCGACTACTCATTGTCACGACACGATTACTCCATGAATAGTGGCGTAATCACCCTGGTGGTCTCCGGGCCGGTCCCCGGAAGCGTGCGTGGCGATGCCGAGTCGGCAACGGCGCTGTTCAGGGAGCTGCACGCCCGGACCATCCTGCACGTCGCCAGGCCCGATGTCGACGATCCGACCGGCGGCGCCCCGTCGTTCGGCACCGCCTCGTCGTTCGACACCGGCTCGTCGTTCGGCACCGGCTCGTCGTTCGACACCGGCTCTTCGTTCGACACCGCCGAGGTCGGAGGTCCGGCCGGCCCGGTTGGCGACGCTGACTCTGCCGGCCCGGGCGGAGCCTCCGCCGGCCCCGCAGAAACCGCCGCCCGGCTCAGCCGGCTCGGGCGTCCCGGCCCGAAGGGCGCCGGTGGCGCGCTGGCCGAACTGGTGGTCACCGGCCTTTTCTCCGCGACCACCGTCGCCGCGCTGGCCCAGGTCGCGGTCGCCTTCGTGCAACGCGGCGCCGCCCGCCGGATCATCCTCCGGGACGGCCGCCGGACGCTGACGATCAGCGCCCCCAGCGAGGAGACCGAGCGGATGGTGACCGAGTGGCTCGGCGTACCACCAACCCAGAGCGGTGCCGGGTCCGGTGCGGATTAGCCCGCCGGCCGGCCGGTACGCGCTGCTCATCGCCGTAGGCGAGTACGACGACCCGTCGCTGGACCAGTTGCGGGCCCCGGAGCAGGACGTGGAACGGCTGGCGGCGGTGCTGGAGGACCCGGCGGTCGGCAACTTCACGGTACGCACCCAGCAGGACGCGGCCGACCACGAGGTACGCCGGGAGATCGAGGATCTGCTCACCGACCGGGTCGACGACGACCTCGTCCTGCTCTACTTCTCCTGCCACGGCATCGTGGACCCGTTCCACCGGCTCTACTTCGCCGCCGCCAACACCGTCCGGACCCGGCCGGCCAGCACCGCCATCTCCCGCTCCTTCGTCAACGAGCAACTGGAGGCGTGTCGCGCCGCCGCCAAGGTGCTGGTGCTGGACTGCTGCTTCGCGGGCGCCTTCGCCGAAGGGTTCAAGGGCGCGTCGCAGGGTGCGTTGGAGGGCCAGGCCGGCCGGGGCTACGTGGTGATCAGCGCCTGCGACAGCTACGAGTACGCGTTCGAGTCCGACGGCCTGGTCGAGTCCGCGCCCCGGGGATCGATCTTCACCGACGTACTGCTGGAGGGGCTGGCCACCGGCGGTGCCGACCTGGACGGCGACGGCCGGATCGGCGTCGACGAGCTGTTCCGGTACGTCCACGACGGAGTGGTACGCCGCCGACCGGACCAGAAGCCGAAGTGGAGCGCGTACAACGCCGAGCCGCACATCTACCTCGCCACCGTGCCGGCGCCGGCCGGTCCGCCCGGTACCCGGGATGGTGGCGCGGGCGCGGTGGCCAAGGCCGCCACCGGCGCCACGCCCCGGCGCACCAACTACAACCGGCACCAGGCGATCGTCGCCCGGGGGTTCCGGGCCGGTGCGGACCTGGTCCGCCGAACCTTCGGGCCGCTCGGCCGGCGGGTGCTGGTGGAGGACGCCGCCGGGGCGTACCACGAGCTGGGCGACGCGGCCAGCGTGGTGCGGCAGTTCACCGCGTACGACACCCGGGACGCGATCGGTGCCAGCTATGTCCGGGAACTGGTGGAGGGGGTCCGGCACCGGGTCGGCGACGGCGCGACCAGCACGGTGGTGCTCGCCCAGGCCATGATGGACGGTGCCGCGGCGGCGCTCCGGGCCGGGGCGAACCCGGTGGCGCTGTGCCGGGGCATCGAGTCGGGCGCCCAGGCGGTGCTCGCCGAGCTGGCCGACCTCGCGGTGCCGGTGGAGACGAAGGAACAGCTCCGGATGGTCGCCACGATCGCCTCCGGTGACGAGGTGGTCGGCGACCTCGTCGCCACCGCCATGGAGCGGGTGGGCAAGGACGGCGTGGTGATCGTCGAGGAGAGCAACCTGTTCGGGCTCGAACTCGAACTCACCCGGGGGATGCGGGTACCGGCCGGCCACGTCTCGCCGTACTTCGTGACGGATCCGGAGGGCGCCGAGGCGGTACTCGACGATCCGTCGATCCTGATCGTCGACCAGCGACTGTCGTCCGTACCCGAACTTCGGCCCTTCCTGGACCTGGCCGGCCGCGAGGGGCGCCCACTGGCGGTCTTCGCCCAGGACGTCCGGGACGCCGCGCTGACCGCGCTGATCGTCGGGAAGATGGAACACGCCTTCGGCGCGGTCGCCGTACGACTGCCGTGGCCGGACGACGAGCGGTGCGGGGTGATGGCGGACCTGGCGCTGCTCACCGGGGCCACCGTGGTGGTCGACGCCGACGGTGGGCTCGCCGGGGCCACCGGGCAGGTGCTGGGCGGTGCCCGCAAGGTGATCACCACCCGCCGGGACACCACGGTGGTGGACGGCGGCGGCGACGCGGAGCTGAACCGCCGCCGCATCCAGGGTCTCCGGGCCGAGTTGGACCGGCACGTGGGCGACGACGAACGGGAGATGCTGCGGGAGCGGCTGTCCCGGCTCACCGGTGGAGTCGCGGTGATCAGGGTCGGCGAGTCGACCGAGGGACAGCTGAAGAAGCGGCGGCGCCAGATCGACGACGCGGTACGCAACGCGAAGGCGGCCGTCGAGTGGGGACTGGTGCCGGGCGGCGGGGCGGCACTGCTCACCGTCGCCGACCGGATCGGTGCCCGGCTCTCGCGGGGCGGGGACGAGGCGCTGGGCTACGCCGTGGTGGTCGACGCCCTCGTCGCACCGTACGAGGAGTTGATGCGCAACGCGGGGCGGGATCCGCTCGCCGGCCCGACCGACCTGTCCCGGCGCGGGCCCGGGATCACCTTCGACGTCGTCTCCGGGGCGTACGTGACCGCACTGGACGCCGGCATCGTCGACGCCGCCGCGACCCTACGGCAGGCGGTCACCGCCGCGGCCGGAATGGTGTGCCGCTATCTCATGATCGGCTGACGATGTCCGGGTCACCCCGGATCCGGCGGCACCGCGCTGGGCGGGTGGCCGGCACCGGAGACGATCCGGCGCCGGCCCCAGCCCATGCTGCTACGCGGTGCCGCCGACGTGCAGCAGGTCAGCGAGCCGTTCGGCCACCGGTCCGGCCTCCAGGTGCAACCAGGAGACGTTCAGCCGGTCGTCGCCGAGCACGGCGAGCAGGACGTGCTCGCTCACGCCGTACACGGTGAAGTAGCCCTGGTGGCTGTGGACGGTCAGTTCGCGCAACGGGCCCTGTTGCAGGGTCAGACCGCACTGCCGACCGAGCCCGAAGGTGGTCGCCGCGAGCGCGGCCAGGTCCAGGGGCTCGGGTCCGGCGGCGAGGTCGTGCCCGATCAGTCGCCCGTCGACGCCCGCGAGTACGGCACCCCGTACCCCCGGGACCCGGTCCCGCAGGACGCCGAGTTCGGCGTAGACGGCGGACTGGCCCGGATGCGCGTGCCGACCCGCAGCGGTGAACGCGTCGGGAGCCGACCGGGAGACCTCGTCGAGGACCACCTCCGGCACCGCCTCTCCGCTGCCGTCGTCGAGTCCCGCACCCGGATGGCGGCGCGGCAGGGGGCTGTCGAACGGGTCCGTTCCGGTGTCGGGGTGGGCCACGGTCAGCACGGCTCCTCGATCTGGCGCGACCGGCGCGCGGCGGATGCGAGGTCAACCGGGTGGTTGGCCGCGGCAGGACGACGGATGGGCTCGTTGCCCGCGCGGGAACTCAGCGGCCGGGTCGAGTGGTGGTTCGCCACTGGCAGCGCCTCCATTCTTGATGTGAACGTCACTGCCCGTAGTGCCGTCATCGAACGTACGGCGAGGTTGGGCGGCGGCCGGTCTGACGCGCGAGTGCCCCTGCGGCGAGGGTGGCATGTCGGGGGTGCAAGTTGCATCTCGCGAGACAGTTAATTGTCTGTGCAGCTAACTTACTGTTGACCCGTCCGCGATGGAACAGGGCGATACGACCGATGTTGCGCCGCATGGGGGGTTGTACTCCGTACCGCACCACTGCGCACAGTGACGAAAGCGGAGAGTAATCGTGGGCCGCAAACCGACGCTTACATCGGTCGGCGTGGTCGACCGGAAGTCGGTGGTCGAGCGCTGGACGGTGCTGGCGGGGCTGTGTCAGAGTGCACGACGAGAGACATTGCACACTGCGACCGTCTGACGCGCTGCCACGGGAGAGGCGCTGTGTTGGCCATCGGTGCCCGACACCTTGCGGGTGAGCGGCGTTGATCCCGCTCGGCGCCGGCACGCTGCTCGAATACCGGGTGACCGAGGCGATGTGGGCCTGCACCGGCGTGGTACGGGTGGCCGGGTTCTCGTTCTGCCTCACCGATCCGGATCCGCCGCCCCGCTGGCACTGGCAGGCCAACGACGGGGGCAACGGACTCGTCGGGGCGACCGAGGGTGCGGTCCTGGTCCGGACCGGTTGCGACGGCGGCTGGGTCAATCTCAGTGTCGAACTCCACGCCGAGCGCCCGGCCCCGGCGACGGTGGGCTGGGACGAGGCGGTCGAGATCTCCTTCCGTACGGCGGTCGGTCAGTCCCATGTCCGGTCACGTCGGGACGGCGGCACCGACTTCCCCCGGATCAGCTTCCGGGGACCGGGCAGTTACCGGATCCGGGTGCACGCCCGGGGACGGCACCATCCGGCCGGCGGAGCAGTCCCGGACCGGCCGGAGGACTATCTGCTCCAGGTCTGGGTGGCGCCGCCCGGCCATACCGAGGTCCTGCGCTGATCGGTCGCGGTGGGGGCGCGGCGCGGGTGCGGCCGGATGGGGGGGCCGGCACCGATACCGTGGGCGGGTGAACGACGTCACGTGGGGAACTGTCCGCGCCGTACGTGCCTGGCTGGACCGGGTGAACGGCACCGGCGGCCACGAGTTGACCTGCCGCATCCTCAAAGTCACCGAGGAGGCCGGTGAGGCGGCCGGCGCCTGGATCGGGCTGACCGGGCAGAACCCGCGCAAGGGCGTCACGCACAGCCTGGACGACGTGGCGGGCGAACTGGCCGACGTCGCGCTGACCGCCCTGGTCGCGATCGAGAGCCTGGGACTGGACGCCCGGCAGGTGCTGCGGACCCGCGCCGAACGGGTGCAGGGCCGGCTCGCGGCCCTGCCGGCGACCGTCGACGTACCGGCCGAGCGGGTCGGCCCGGCGCCGGTCGTCGAGTAGCGGGCGAGGTGGACTGGCCCGGATCCGCAGCGCCCTCGGCGCCGGTCGTCGAGTAGCGGGCGAGGTGGACCGGCCCGGATGCGCGCTGGTGTCGTGCTGCGGGTGAGGTGGATCAGCCTGGGATTCGCAGCGGGCTCGGCGCCGGTTTCCGGGAGCATCGGACGGATTGTCCGACATCGTCGCCCTGGCGGGCCGCATGCTTCCGTGGTCGGTCCGCCGCGCGACCCGACGTCCGGTGGGCCCTCCCCGCCGGCCGGGCGGTGGACCGGTCAGCGGTCGGCGTACCCGCGACGATGCGGGGAGCCGGCTTCGAACAGGCCCGGGGCGGGTGCCCGCAGCCGGCCGTCATCTTCCCCCGTAGCTGACGGCCGATCCCAGCCCGCCCCGGTGCCAATTCGGCATTCCGCCCGATCGGCGGTCCCCCCGAATTAATCGAACGCGATGGATCGGCGGCGGTCATGTTCCGCTCGGTTCGGCGATGCCGACGATCGGCCGTCCGGCTCTTCCGCGAAGTCCGTACGGTCATCCGGAGGCCGGGTTTCCCGATTGAGGATATCCAGCGGGTCCGTCCGTGCTATACCGTGACTGGGTGAGAGTCGAGCGGCACTGGTGGAACGGCGATCGGGGTCTGCGCTCACGGCGCGACGTGTACATCCGTACGGATGGGCAACGATGGGAAGTTGAGGCCCAGATGGGCGGCGCCGACGGGCGCTCAAAGGTGCAACAGTGCCCCGGCGAGGCGTCTGCGCGCATTCTCGCGGACGCCTGGCTCGGCGGGCGCCCCGAGTGGCGCGAGATGGCGCTCTGAGCGGATCGGCGTTCGGCGCGGCCGGTCGTTGAACCCGGCGGCGCCAACGTCCGCACCGAGGTAACCAGGTACCCGATGGCGGCCGGTGCAACTCCAGCCGCCATTCGGGTGGCCCACCCGGTGTGTTCCCACCCCGCTGGCGTTCGTGGCCCGTCGACCGGTACCCGTCCCGCAGCGAGGCCAACCTGCTCAGCCGGTACGCCGGTTGCCCCACTGCCGGGGTCCCTGCACCGAGCCACGGCCACCATCTGACTGCTTGGTGCTGCCGTGGGCCCGCTGCTGCGCGGCCGGCCCCTTGCCCTTGGCTCGGCGGGCGGCGCGGTTCTCGAAACCGGGTTCCTCGTCGTCCGGCGAGGTCGCGTCGGCGTCTGCCGGCTCGGGTGCCCCGGCGTCCGTCGCGTCGGCTTCGGCGCCTGCCGATCCTGTCGCGGCGTCCGTGGGTCGTTCGACCTCGGGTTCTGGTTGGGCCTTCTTGGCCCGGGGAGTACTGGAGTCCGGCATCGGGACAGCCCCTCGGATTCGTCGTGTCTGAGCGAAGGCTTGCCGGGGCGTGACAGCCACGACCCTGGCAGGCCCACGGCGGATCATGCTACCCCGGCCGGGTTCCTTCGGATTCCGACCGGAAGAACGGCATGGGATTCCGAGCCTTCCGGCATCCCTCGCCGGACACCATTAGCGGAACCACCGTCGCCGGCCAAGGCACTTTCCGTAATCTGCCAAAGGAGCGCCGCTTCGGCACCCGTTCAATTGCATCGAGTTACTATATAAACACTCATGGTGATCAATGTTTCGACGGTGGTCAGCGGGGTGGGGCTCGTGGGGCGGGAACAGAACGGGCAGTCGACCAGCGTCGGGCGGCGGATCGGTGACCTCGACCGCAGCCTGCTCCTACAGTGCCGGACCAGCCAGGTCACCCAACTGGCCGAGGCGGCCGGCCGGACCGGTGGTGGCCTGGTCATCACCGCCGAGCGGGGCAATCTGCGCGGCTGCCTCGACCGGGCCCGGCACCTGCTGGAGGTGGATCACCACCGCGCCCCGCTGCTGCTCGACGCCGCCCGGTACGCCGGGAACGGCCGGCTGGCCGCCGCCGCCCCGTTCGACCAGCGGTGGATCCAGTACCAGCGGGAACTGGGGCTACCGGTACTGACCGACTCGGGCTACCTCGCCCCGGACGACATGGCCGGACTCGTCGGGATCCTCGAACGCGCCGCCCGGCTCGGTGACGCCATCGCGCTGTTGCCGATGCATCCGGCCTGGCTCGCCGACCGGTACGCCCGGCAGACACTGCTGCGGTACGTGACGGCCCTCGGCGTACCGGTCGCGATCGTCCTCGAAGAACCGGTCGGTCCGTTCGAGCCGGTCGCGGCGGTACGGGGCCTGCTCGAACTCCTCGGCTGCGGTGTACCCGTGCTCGTACTCCGGTCGGACCTGCCCGGCCTCGGTGCACTCTGCTCGGGGGCGACCGCGGTGGCGATCGGCACCGAACCGGGGCTGCGCCGGCTCGACCCGCGCCGCCCGGCCGGGTACCTGCCGCCGTCCCGGGTCGCCCGCCCGTCGGCGCTGATCCGGCAGTGCCTCTCGTACCAGCCGCTGGCGGTGATCGAGGCGACGATGCGCCGGCATCCGGACAACGGCATGTGGCACTGCGACTGCCCGACCTGTGCGGGACGGGACCTGAACTGGCTGGTCGGCAGGCCCGAGGCGGAGCGGGACGGCGTGGTGCTCCGGCACTGTGTGGACGTACTGCTCGACCTGCGTACGGAACTGACCGGTCCGTCCGTCCAGCTCAACCAGTGGAGCTGGCGGGCCCGGTGTGCCGCCGCCGCCTCCCGGCGACGGGAGGTGGGCTGGGACCGGCTGCCGGCGCTGGACCACTGGCAGGAGGCGACCATCCCGCCGACCTCGCCGAGGACGGCCGTGCCGACGTCGCGCCGATCGGGCGGGGGAACGCGGTTCTCCAGGGCGGCGCCACCGCGCTCGGCTGCCTGACCACCTGACCACCTGACCACCCCGGGCCGCCTGACCGTGTGACCACCTCGGGCCGCCTGACCCGTTGGTCGCCCGAACCCCTCGGGCCGCCGAGATGTTGCGGGGCGGCCGGGACGCTCAGGCCAGGGCCATCCGGGCCCACCGGCTCGGGGTGAGCGTGAGCACCCGGAACGGACAGTTCCGGTCGGTGAGCAGGGTGTACGCCTCGATCGCCCGCTCGGCGGCGTCCTGCGCCTGCTCGGCCCGGGTCATCCCCCGGCCCCGGTTGCGGAACAGGGCGCCGTAGAAGGCCGAGCAGAACACCCCGCTCTCGTGCCAGCCGATCTGCGCCGAGGTGCCGATGTAGGTGACCTCGTCCTGTAGGCAGTCGCGGACCGCCTTCTGCCAGGCTCCGGTGCCGGTCTTGCAGCCGTCGGCGAGGATCGCGTGCGCCGAGATCCCCCGCCCCCGGCTGGCCGCCTCCTCGCCCAACGCCTCGAGCGAGATCTTGGTCCGGCCGTCGCTGCTGGCGAAGGTGGGCGTACTGCTGTGGTCACCGTGCGCCATCACGTGCAGTACGTCGCAGGAGGCGGTGAACGCGGTCAGCACCGTGTCCGGGTCACGCGACCGGACGAAGTCGATGTCGACGATCGGCTGCTGGTGTTCGGCGTTGATGTTCTGCAACGTCGACTGGACGAACGTCATCGCCGCGTCGAACGAGGAGTCGAGCCCGATGTCCAGCAGGCTGACCCGCTTCGCCTTCATCGCCATGGCGACCTCCCCCGAGTGCGATCATCGTGAACGCTACTCCGGCCGTGCCAACAGCGCCGGACGCCGGGACCGGGGTCGGGGTCCGGCGATCAGTCGACAATGGCCGAGTAGACGAGCTGACGCAGCTCGGCGCGGAGCGGGTAGGTACTGGACGGTACGAGCTGGGTGAAGAGCAGCGCGGTGATCTCCTCGACCGGGTCGACCCAGAACGCCGTACTCGCCACGCCGCCCCAGTAGTACTCGCCGACACTGCTCGGCGTCCGGCTGGGCACCGGATCCTCCACCACCGCGAATCCGAGCCCGAATCCGATCCCGTCGAAGGTGGTCTCGGCGAAGCCTCCAGTGGAGAGTCGGCCCAGGTCCTGCCCGCCCGGCAGGTGGTTGCGGGTCATGAACCGGACGGTACGGGGACCGAGCAGCCGTACCCCGTCCAGCTCACCGCCGCGCAGCAGGAACTGGGTGAACCGGTGGTAATCGGCGGCGGTCGAGAGCAGTCCGCTTCCGCCGGCGAGCAGTGCCGGCTTCTCCAGCGCGAACCGGCCGATGGCGTCGTACCGGACCGCCTGACCGTTCGTCGGGTTGACGGCGTAGCAGGCGGCCAGCCGATCCGCGTCCGGGCCCTCGGCCCACCACCGGGTGTCGGTCATGCCCAGCGGGCCGAGGACCCGCTCGGCGAGGAAGGTGTCCAGCGACTGCCCGGAGACCACCTCGATCAGGCGGCCGAGCACGTCGGTGGCGACCGAGTAGCCCCACGCGGTACCGGGTTGGAAGAGCAGCGGCAGCCGGGCCAGGCCCTCGGTCGCGGTGGCCAGGTCGAATCCGACCGGCGGGTACAGGTCGTACCCGGCGGCCCGGTAGAGCCCGTCGACCACCGAGGTCTGGAGGAAGCCGTACGTCAGGCCGGCGGTGTGGGTGAGCAGGTGCCAGACCCGGATCGGCTCGACCGCCGGCACCGTGTACGGCTTCAGCGTCGATCCCCGGTCGTAGACCCGGACGTCGGCGAACTCCGGCAGCCAGCGGCTGATCTCGTCGGTGAGCTGGAGTCGCCCCTCCTCCCACAGGATCATCGCCGCCACCGAGGTGATCGGCTTGGTCATCGAGTAGATCCGCCAGAGCGTGTCGGGCTCGACCGGCTTCCCGGCCTCCCGATCCCGCAGCCCGTACGTCGAGGCGTGCGCGATCTCGCCGCGCCGGGTCACGACCAGTTGCCAACCGGCGAGTTCACCGGCGTCCACGTAACGGGCGAAATGCGTGTCGATCCGGGCCAGCCTCGCCGGGTCGAAACCGACCTGATCGGGGTCCACGCTGCGCTGGAGGCTCATTCGCCGAACCCTACTGCCAGGGCGGAAACGGCGGCAACGACCGTCGGAGAGCGTGGCCGACGCCGCTCAGCCGGCACCCGGCGCGGGCCGCCCGGGGCTCCGATCCGGGCTCCGATCCGGGGTCGCGTCCCGGGTCGGGTCCGGACTCCGGTCCGGGGTCGGGTCGGTCGACCGGGTCCGGCGCCAGTACTGGCGCTTGTCCTGGTCGCGTACCACGACGCCGAGTCGGGCCAGATCGAGGCGCAACTCGGCGACCTGGGCCCGTTCCTTCTTGTCCAGCGCCCGCTGTCGCGCCTTGAGCAGTGAGTCCGCGCCGGCCGGCAACCCGGTCCCGTCCACCACCCAGCTCCGGTAGTCGTCCCGGTACGGGTCCCCGTCGGCGGACCAGCGGTAGCCGTACGCCTCGAAGGCGTTCCGCAGCCGGTCGGTCGGCAGGTCGGACGACTCCCGGGCGAGTTCTCCGGTGTCGGTGCCGAGCAGGACGAGCTGCTTGCCGTCCCGGAAGACCTCCCCGATCCAGTCCCGTTCGAGGTGTTGGCTGGTGGTGCCGCCCCGGACCAGGGTGACCCGGTCGGCGGCGACGGTCACGGTCAGCCGCTCGACGGCGGCCATGCCGGCGACGACCAGGCCACCCAGCACGCCGAGCAGCAGCGCACCACCGGTGGCCCACGGCTCGTCGACCGCGTCGATCAGCATGAACGGCCCCCGCATCGGAATCCACCGGATCGACGCGATCCACCCCGCCGACCACTGGAGCAGCCAGAGGAGACCGGCGCCGAGCAGCGGGAACGTGATCCACACCAGGGCCACCATCCCGGTCGGTTCGGCGACCACGATCCCCGGTCCGGCCGACGGTGCCGGGCCACCGGCGGTGGACGTACCGTCCGGGGCCATTTCAGGACACCTCGCGGCGGATCGTCCGGACCAGCCCCGCGACCAGCGGCACCAGTACCCAGGCCGCGACCGACACCCCGAGTCGGGCCCACTGGCCGGCGCCGAGTTCGCCGGCGTCCGGCGGTTCGATCAGCGGTGCCGTGGTGAGGCCGGTGTCGAGCCAGGTGGCGGCGGTACGCAGCCCGCTGATCATCTCGCCGAGGATGGACCACGCGATCGGCAGCACCAGGGAGAGCACGATGGCAACCGGCGTGTTCTGGAACAGCAGGCCGAACGCGATGCCCATCAGCACGCTGACCACCTGGAAGACCGCCGCGCCGAGCAGTGGCATCAGCACGGCTGACCATAGGTCGTCGGCGCCGCTGAGGCTGGCGATCAGGGTTCCGGCCGCCGCCGTACCCAGGGTGACCAGTGCCGAGATCAGCCCGGCGACCACCCCGGCGGCCAGTTTGGCGGTGACCACCCGGTGGCGCTGCGGTACCAGGGCGAAGGTGGTGAGCGCGGTGCGCTGGGAGAACTCGCTGGTGACCAGCATGATGCCGAGGATCGGCAGCAGGATGCCGACCGGGAACTGTGCCAGCGCGAGGAAGTTCGCGAACTGCTGGTCGGCGTCGGGGGTGAAGACGAGCATCACGGTCACGATCGCCACCGAGACCAGCCCGATGGTGATCAGCAGCCAGTAGCCGGCCCGGGTGTCGGCGAGCTTGCGGAGTTCGACCCCGGTCAGCCGGAGCAGCGACGGTCGGCTCAGGTCCGCCCCCGCTTCGGCCGTCGGCCGGTACGTACCCGAGCCGTCCGCCGTGTCCCGCGCGGTTATGGCGGCGGTCCGCGTCGATGTGCTGTCGGTGGTCATCTCACGGCCTCTCGTACGGACTCGCCGGCGGTCAGGGACAGGAAGATCTGTTCGAGCCCGGCGCTCTCGGCCGGACGCAGCTCCAGCAGGGCCACCCCGGCGTCGGCGGCGGCCTGCCCGACCGCACCGGGCTCGGCCCCGACCAGCAGGCCGCCGTCGGTGCTGGACCGCACCGGCAGCCCGGCCCGGTCGACGGCGGCGCGGAGCGCCTCCGGGTCGCGGGCCCGGACCAGCGCCCCGGCCCCGGCCAGCAGTTCGTCCTTGCTGCCCTGCGCGACGACCCGGCCGGCGCCGATCACCACCAGCCGGTCGGCCACCGCCTCCACCTCGCGGAGCAGGTGTGAGGAGAGCAGGACCGTGCCGCCCCGGTCGGCGAAGTCCCGGAGCAGGCCGCGCATCCAGTAGATGCCCTCGGGGTCGAGGCCGTTCGCCGGCTCGTCCAGGATCAGGATCCGGGGGTCACCGAGCAGCGCCTGTGCCAGGCCGAGCCGCTGGCGCATGCCCAACGAGTACGCCCGGACCCGGCGCCGCGCCGCGACCGCGTTCAGGCCGACCTGGGCGAGGCATTCGTCGACCCGACGCCGGGGTACGCCCATGATCCTGGCGGAGAGGGTGAGCGTCTCCCGACCGGTCCGCCCGGGATGCTGGGCCCCGGCGTCGAGCAGCAGTCCGACCTGGCGGCCCGGATTCGGTAGCTGACGGTAGCCGACGTTGTTGACCGTGGCGGTGCCGGCGGACGGTGGGGTGAACCCGCAGATCATCCGCATGGTGGTGGACTTGCCGGCACCGTTCGGGCCGAGGAAACCGGTCACGGTGCCCGGTTCACACCGGAACGATATGTCGTCGACGGCCGTGTGCTGGCCGTACCGTTTACTCAGTCGTTCAACGGTAATCATGCGGTTCAGCCTGCCCCCGCCGACCGGTCGGGCGCTGCGGCCGGCGGTCGAGACCCGGTGACCTTCGGCTAGTTCCAGGCGTCGACTTTGGTCGGTGTCGACACGCTGTGACGCTGCGTAGCATGGCGTGATGACTGGTGTGCCGGTGCTCCCCGAGCACCCCTGGCTGCTGCCGGCCACCCTCACCGCGGACCTCGCCGACCCCGGCGGTCGACCCCGGCGGTCGACCCGGGACTGGGTGGTCGACACGCTCTGCTTCCTGCTCGCCTCCGGCTACGCGGTGATCGCGTTCTGGGACGTGCTGCGGCCACAGCCGGCGCTGGTCGCGGACCGGGCCGATTCGCAGCTGGCGGTCGCGATCGACGTGGTGCTGACCACCGCGCTCTGCCTCGCACTCTGGGTACGGCGCCGCTGGCCGGTCGGGTTGGCCCTCGCCGCGCTGCCGGTGGCGCTTTTCTCCACCCCGTCCGGGATCGCCATCCTGATCATCCTGCTCAGCCTGGTGGTGCACCGCCGGCTGGCGGTGGCGGGCCCGCTGCTCGCGGCCCACCTCGGGGTCGCCATGCTCTACGAGTTCCGCAATCCGGACCCGACCGACGGGCCCTGGGTCGGGATGACGCTGAGCGCGGCGCTGACCGCGTCGATGCTCGCCTGGGGGATGTTCATCCGGGCCCGGCGCCAGCTCGTGGTGTCGTGGCGGGACCGGGCGTACCGGGCCGAGGCGGAGCAGCGGCTGCGGGTCGAGGCGGCCCGGCGGCTGGAACGGACCCGGATCGCCCGGGAGATGCACGACGTACTGGCGCACCGGATCTCCCTGTTGAGCCTGCACGCGGGGGCGTTGGAGTTTCGGCCCGACGCGCCGCCGGAGGAGATCGCCCGGGCCGCCGGGGTGATCCGGACCAGTGCCCATCAGGCGTTGCAGGACCTGCGCGAGGTGATCGGCGTGCTCCGGGAGGATCCGCCCGGGGCCGATGATCCGGAACTCGCCCCGCCCATCGAGCCGGTACGCGGGTCCGATAGGCGTGCCGCGCCGTATCCGCCCGACCCGCCGTACCCGGTGGTGGTCCCGCCGGGAGCGACCTCGGTCGGGCAGCTGCCGTCGCAGCGGACCACCGGGGCCCCCGAACGACCGCAGCCGACCCTGGACGACCTGCCGGCGCTGGTCGCCGAGTCGCAGGAGGCGGGGATGCGGGTCAGCCTGCGGACCGAGCTGATCATGACGGAGACGGCGCCGGCCGGGATCGGGCGGGGTGCGTACCGGATCGTGCAGGAGGGGCTGACCAATGCCCGCAAGCACGCCCCGGGCACCATCGTCACGGTGACCGCACGCGGGCGGCCGGGGGTGGGTCTCAGCGTCGAGGTCCGGAACCGGTGGCCGGTGGGCCAGCCGACCGGCCCCCCGATCCCGGGCACCGGTACCGGCCTGGTCGGGCTCATCGAACGGACCGCCCTGCTCGGCGGCTGGTTGGAACACGGGCGCACCGACTCGGGTGACTTCCGGCTGGCGGCCTGGCTACCGTGGCCCCCGTGAACACCGAACACGTCGACCCGACGCCGACGCCGACGCCGACGCCGGATCCGGAGCCGCTGCCGGTACGGGTCCTGATCGTCGATGACGACGCCCTGGTCCGGGCCGGCCTGTCGATGATCCTCGGCGGGGTGCCGGACCTGCGGGTGGTGGGGGAGGTGTCGGACGGTGCTGAGGTGCTGCCGGCGGTCGAGGCGTACCACCCCGACGTGGTGCTGATGGACATCCGGATGCCCCGGATGGACGGGCTGGCAGCGACCGAGGCACTGCGTCGTACGCCACAGCCGCCCGAGGTGCTGATCCTGACGACGTTCGACGTCGACGAGTACGTGCTGCGCGCGTTGCGGGCCGGGGCGAGCGGCTTCCTGCTCAAGGACACCCCGCCGGCGGAGATCGTGCAGGCGATCCGCCGGGTCGCCGCCGGGGAGGCGACGCTGTCCCCGACCGTCACCCGTCGACTCATCGCGCACGTCACGGGCTCGGACACACCCGGCCGGCGGGACGCCAGCCTCCGGCGGGACCGGGCGGTACGCCTGCTCGGCGGACTCACCGACCGGGAGCGCGAGGTGGCGGTCGCCATCGGCCGGGGCTGGTCGAACGCCGAGATCTCGTCCGCGCTGTTCATGAGCGTGGCCACCGTCAAGGCGTACGTCTCGCGGCTGCTGACCAAGCTGGAGATGAACAACCGGGTCCAGGTGGCCCTGTTGGTCCACGACGCGGACCTGGTCTGACCCGGCCGATTTTTCACAACATCGCGAACCGTGCAACCCGAAGGATCGGCCGGGCCGTCTTCCCCGGACGACGAAGGGAGGCATGGAACGTGAATCGGGACGACGAGCAGGAGTTCCGGGAGTTCTTCCGGGCACGGTTCGATGCCCTGCGTGCGCTGGCCTATCTGACCTGCGGCGACTGGCAGGCGGCCGAGGACGCGGTGTCCAGGTCGCTGGCGAAGCTCTACGTGCGCTGGCACAAAATCGACTCGCCACTCGGTTACGCCCAGCGGATGGTGGTGCGCGCGGCGATCGACGAGGGGCGCCGGCCGTGGCGACGGGAGACCTCGGTCGGCGGAAACCTTCCTGACCAGGTCGTGGCCGACCCGGCCGGGAACACCGACGAGCGACTGCGCCTGCGGGAGGCACTGCTCCAGGTCCCGCCCCGGCAACGCGCGGTGCTGGTGCTGCGCTACTACGAGGGACTCAGTGTCGAGGAGACCGCGACGGCTCTCCGGCTGGCCACCGGCACCGTCAAGAGCCAGTCGGCACGGGGACTCAACACGCTGCGCAAGGCGCTGGGGGTGGCGGAGATCCGCATCAGTGCCAACACCTTGTCAAGGGAGGACAGCTTTGAACTACGACCTGCGTGACGTGCTCGACAGCGCGACGGCGGCCGCCCCGCCACCGCGGCTCACCGCCGACGACGCCATCGCCGCCGGCCGGTCGCTGCGGCGGCGCCGCCGATACGCCTGGACCGGCGGGACCGCCGCAGTGGCCGCGTTGGCGGTCGCCGGGGTCGTGTCGTTGCCGTACCTGTCCGACCCGGCGGTACCGGTTGACACCTTTGCGGCCGCCAGCCCCGTTGTCGCCGAGCCGGTGACGTTCCCGACCCTGAACGCGCCGTTCATGTACTCCATCAAGGGGTACAGCGTGGGACCGCTGCACGTCAGCGACCCGGTCTTCGCGACGGCCGCGTACCAGGAGTCGATCGTCACCCTCGACGGCGTCGAGAAGCAGAAGATGACCAACGGCGCCGGAACCTGGGAGAGGTCCTACGACCGTCCGGCGGGAATCCTGACGGTGTACCGGCCCGGCGTCTTCAAGCCCGACAAGTTCAGCTCGGGCACCCCGGTGCGGGTCCACGACCTGCCCGGCCTGCAGACCGAGTTCGACAAGCAGGTGTTCGATATGCGGGTCGTGGAGAACGCCAAGGTCCAGGACCGGAAGCAGTTCTCGAGCCGCACCGTCAAGGTCGCCGCACTCGCGTGGCAGTACGCCGACGGCGCCTGGGCCACCCTCCTCGCCACCCCGGTGCTCAACACCGCCGACCCGGCCAGGGATCTGCTGGCACTGGCCGACAAGCTGACTCCGGCCGAGCCGACCGTCGCCCCGGTGCCCTACCGGTTCGGCACCGTACCGGCCGGTTATCAGCTCGTCGGAATCGGAAAGTTCAACCCGTCGAACGCCGGGGACAACATCTCCGAGGCGTACTTCTCGAAGAGCGCCGTGCCGGTCACCAACCTGACCGACCGGCTCACCGGGGACGACCTGATGCCGGCCAGGGGTGGCGGCCTGAAGATCATCATTGCCGAGACCGCGCCGGCGTCCGCGTCGGACCCCAACCCGCACCCCAACCTGCGTACGCCCTGCCAGGAGAACTTCTGCGACCGTGCGATCAACGACGGCTACTTCGCCGAGGTCTCCGACAGCGGGAACAGGGTGGACGTCGTACGGGCTGTCACCAACGGCCTCGTCTTCGACAACCCGGCCGACCCGACCACCTGGCACGACGCCGGCACCATCGGTCTGGGGCGATGACCCGCTGAAACAACGGCGCGCCGGGTGACCGGTAGATCGCCGCCGGGGCCGGCAGGTCCCGAGCCCGGAGCCGTTCCCGGCCCGGCAGGCAGAACCAAGCCTGCCGGGCCGGCGGCCTCCCGAATCCGGCCCGCGAGGTCAGGCCCGGGGTTCGAGTACGCCGAGACCGCTGACGTCGACCACGGGACCGTTCTTCCGCATCCGCTCGGCAACCTGATGCCACCGGCCGGCCTGTCGGGTGCAGATCCCCAGGGCCTCGTCACCGCGCAGCGGCTCGCCCCGGTAGTCCATTCCGGACAGCCGGCGTCGGGCCCGCAGGCTGCCGTCCCCGGCGTGCTCGGCGACGGTCTGGTAGATCGCGTTGAGCTTCCGGTCGACCAGCGCGATGTTCAGCCGGGCCAGGCGTTCTACGTTCTCCTCGGGGCGGGTGCCGTCGCCGACCAGTCGGTCGGCACCGGAGAGCACCAGGTCGTCGAAGCGTGGGATCTCCGGCGGGAACCGGGCCTCGGCGATCCGGATCGGATCGACCGCCCGGCGCAGCAGCCGGATGAACTCGGCACGGTCCCGCCAGTAGCGCGCGTGGTCCAGGGCGATCAGGCAGAGCGTGTCCCAGGTTTCGGCGTCCAGGTCGAGCCAGTGGATCAGCTGGTGCGGATCGGCGGTCTGCGGCGGCAGCGCCCGGTCGTGCCAGGTCTGTTCGAGGAGTACGGCACCCTGGCAGACCAACTCCTGCGCGTACGCCGACATCCGTAGGTTGATCACCTTGTCGGGACGGGGGAAGACGAGATTCAGGCTCGGATACACCTCCTCCTCGAAGTAGCCGAAATCCTGTAACCGGCGCAACGGCGCCAGATCCGGCTCGCTGCTCAGGATCCACCGGCGTAAACGGTCCGCCGCGACTCCGCTCTCGGTGCAGGCCAGCGCGGCGCGGAGTTGCTCGACCGCCTTCTCCACCAGCGGCGCGACCGGCGGTGGCAGCGGATGCGGGCTCGGTTCCGGATCCGCCGGCCCGATCGATCCGGCTGCCGGAGCAGGCCGGCTGCCGCCGTCGCCGTCGCCGGAGGTCGGGGCCGGCCGGGTGCCACCGTCGGGCGGCGAAGCCGGACGGCGGTGCCAGCGGGGCGGGTGGGCCAGCGGCAGTGCGTCCGCGATCAGCCGTCGGCCCCGCCAGAGCGCGCGGGCGGCCGGGGAGAGGTGGGCCGGCGGCCGCCGTTCCGGCTCGGGAAAATACCCCTTGAGCGCGAAGCCGTAGGTGCAGGCCGCGTTGTAGAAGTCGAACGACCGGGGCGGATGCGCGGGCCACCGTCGGCGCTGCGCCCGCCGGATGGCCCGATCCAGCAGTACGCCGCCGGACGGCCACTCCCGCATCAGGCTGGCGGCTCGGCTCCGGGGACCGCGTCGCCACCAACCGGCCAAGGTGCCCCCGACCTCGAACGGTCCCAGCGGCCCGGTCCGGAGCGGTCGCCAGCCGACAGCCGCCCAGTCGTGCCACGCCTTCGCCAGCCGCAACGGCGCCCAGACGTCGCGGAGCAGCAGCAGCGCCGAGTGGGTCACCTCGGAGCGGGTGCCCCGGACGAACCAGGCGAGCACGGTGTCCTCCCGGAGCCGGTACAACTCGTGCGTGGCGGCGATCTGGAACACCACCGTGGTCGCCTCCGGGAACTCCCGCAGCACCCGGCGCAGCCACTCCTTCGCGGCCGGTTCAGCGGGTACGTCGGCGAAGGTCACCACCACCGGCCAGTACCGGTCCACGAACGCTTTCTCCAGGCGCTGCCGCATCTGTCGCCGTACCTTCTCCCGGTTGCCGACGCCGTCCTGCTTGAACCACTGGTGCACGGTCCGTTCGGTGTAGGCGAGCGTGCAGGCGTACTGGTAGCGGAGTTTGATCGAGTCGGGTCGACGGCGCAGGTAGCGCAGCGTGCCGAGTACGTGCCGGGGCAGGTCCCGGAGCCGATCGGTCCGGGTGGTCCAGACGTGGTCGTCGTACCAGCCGCCCTGCTCGCGCAGCACCAGCGCCGACTGGTACGTGTCGAGGGCGTCCAGGAAGAGTCCCATCTCCTCCTGCACACTGGCGACCATCATCCGCAGGTCGGCGTTGAACGGGTCGAGCCGCAACGCCTCGCCGTAGTACCGGAGCGCCTCGTCGAACTGCCGGTGGTCCTGCAACTCCTTGCCCTTGTTGTACGCGGCGAACAGCTCCGCCGGCAGTTCCCGACCGCACCAGTTTCGCCACGGGGCGGCCCGGCCGAGCCGGGTCACCGGCAGGATCGTCGCCAGCACCCAGTACGCGGTACGTCGGGTCGCCTCCTCCCAGGTGCTGCCCCACTGGGTGGTCATCGCGCTCCGGCCGCCGCGCAGGAACGAGGTGACGGTGGCGGACACCCCGTAACAGGGCTCCTGGGCCCGGACCTGCAACACCCCGGTCACCCGGTAGCCGATCCTCGGCCAGAGCCGGGGCAGCATCTGGAGGATCATCGCGAGCGGGTTGGTGGTCTTCGGGTCCACCCCGCTGGCCACGTCGAGGAAGCTCTCCGGCGGCGGGTCGGCCGGCCCGGCGTACGGCGGGTAGATGTGCGTGTCGGAGAGCCGTTGGCAGAACTGGCTCTTCAGGTCGTCCACCGGCGCGTTGTGCTCGGCGGTGGCGTCGGTGAACTCGTGCACGTCCACCGGACCGGGCCGGTACGCGAGCCGGACCCGACGGTGGTGTCGCCACGCGGCGAAGCAGACCAGGGCGAGGAGAAGCAGGCCGAGCCGCTGCCGGGCCGGATGCGCCCCGTCGCCGCCGACCGCGATGGCGAGCCCGTCCAGGGGAGCGAGCAGCCAACTGTCGGGGCGGCCCATCCGCAGGTACGCGCGTCCCGCCCAGGTCAACGCGGCGAGCAGCCCGAGGGTGGCGACGATCTTGATCAGCAGCGCCCGACCGGGCCGGGGTACCGGCAGCGCGGCGGGCGCGGCCCGGGATTCTCTACCGATCCGCCGGGGTGTTGGCTGTTCCCACTGCTCGGAGCGTTGGATACCGTGCGATGTTCTTCTGGCTCGATGAGGCATCTCGGCCACCGAGGGGTCGGCTCGGTCCCTCCTGTAACGGAAACCCGCACCTCCAGGCTAGGGATCGTGATATCGCCATGGTCCGAAATGCCGGTTCTCACCCGTTCCATTGGTCTACTGCCGCCCCACTGGTCCCGGTGACCGCCTCCCTCCCCCGAGGGAGCGCGACCGGTCGCCTGGGGGATTCCCGGCCGGCCGACGTCGAGCAGGCTGGTCGCATGACCGAGCGGAGCGAGGGCATCGGCCAGCCCAGTCGACATGTCATGGCGACGACGGGCGCAGCGAGGAGACGACATGACCGGGAAGAGGCGCGGGATCGACGCACCGGCGCGGCGGGCCGGGGGGCTGCCGCGCCGGGCCGGTACCGACCGGGACCGTGCCGGCTGGCCGACGTACGCGCTCCTGGTCTGGGCGGTCGGATACGGGGGGCTGCGGGTGCACTGGGCGCTGGGCGGCGCTCCGGAGTTTCCGCCGCTGGGTTCCGATCTCTACCCGCTCACCGGCTGGGGCACCGTCGTCCCGGTCGGCGCGGCGGCGGTGCTGGCGGTCGCGCTCGCCCGGGTGGACCGCTGGCACTGGCCGCTGGCCCTGGCGAGCTGGGCGGGCAGCGCGACGCTCGTACTGCTCTGCCCGCTGTTGCTGCTGGACGTGGTCGGCCTGACCATTCCGGGGCTGGGCCTGCCGCGCGATCCGGCCGGGATCCTGGGCCGGGTCGGCGCGCTGACCGGTGGACTGCTGCTCGCGGCGGCGGCACGGGCCTACTGGCGGCGCTGCCGGGACGATCGGCCGGCGCTGCGCTGGATCGCGGCGCTGGTCGAGTCCTGCGCCGGCACCGGTACGCCCCGCTGGGCCCGGATCGCGGGGTACCTGGCGGTGACCGGCTGCCTGGTCCGGCTGGCCGCCCAGTACGCCGTCGGGATGGCGGCCACCCCGTTTCCGGCCGGGCCGTCCGTGATCGTCTTCGAGGTTGGCTTCCTACTCGCCGGAGTACTGCTGCCGCTGGCCCTGGTGCATCCCTGGGGGCGGGTGTTCCCACGCTGGGTGCCGCTGCTCGCCGGCCGGCGGGTGCCCCGTTGGCTGCTGCTCGGGCCCGGATTCGGACTCGGCCTCGGGTTGACCGTCTACTTCGGAGTCGGTACCGGGCAACTGGCCGTCGAGACGGTCACCGGGAGCTGGGACCCGGGCGACGGGACGTACCCGCTGTGGTTCTTCTGGGTCGCGATGCCGGCGTACCTGCTCTGGGGGTTGGGGCTCACCGCCGCGAGCGTCGCCTACCGGTGGGGCACCGCCGGTGCCGATGGCCGGACCTGTGACACCGGCGGCCTTGCCGACGTCGGTCAATCTCGGTAGACAGGGCCGGACGTCTGTCCGGCCGGACAGACCGGATGGCGGGGAGAGCGGGATGGCCTTGCACAGGGCCGGAATCGGCGTGCTGCTCGCGGTGGCCGGCAGCGCGGCGCTGGCGGTGGTCCAGGTCGTCGTCGCGGACTCCGCCGGGGTGCTGGAACTGGATGGCGAGTTCGTGGCCGGCAACGAGCGGGTGGGCGGGGTGCCGGTCACCCTGGTCGGCTGGTTCCTGGCCATGGCGGTGCCGCTCGCGGTCACGGCGGCCGGGCACGGATTGACCCGGGTGGCCCGGCTGAGCACCGTTCCCGCCGCCGCCGTGGGGGCGCTCGCCGTTCTGCCGATCGTGTACGACCGCAGCGGCGAGCAGCTCCGGGACGCCGCACTCTGGACCGGAGTCAGGGGCATCGCGCTCGGCGCCGCCGTCGGATGTGCCGTGGCGGTGCTGCCGGCCGTTGGCCGTGGACTGGTCGGCTACGCGATCCTGCTCTGGACGGCCGTACTGGGGTTCGGGCTGTTCGTCCCGCGTACCGTGGTCTACGCCGGCATCGTGGAGCCGCTGGGTCTGGAACCCCTACGCGAGCTGCGCGGGACCCTGAGCCGGCTGGGCATGCCCGACCTGGGGTCGTTGGACTACCACTTCACCTCGGTGCTGCCGGTCGCGCTCGCCGTCATCGTCCTGAGTGGGGTGCTCGGCGTGCTGGTCGTCCGGCGTACCGGATCGGTGTGGGTGGCCGTCGCGGCGGCCGCCGTCGGTCCGGTGCTGGCGGCGGCCAGCTACCACCTCGACCGGGACCAGTTGACCCTGTGGAACGAGGACGCCGCGATCATGGCGCATCTGCTCGCCGTGTTCGCCGGGCTGTTGGCCCTGCTGACCGCGGCCATCGCCGGAAGGTCGGCCCGACCCGCACGATGACATCCGGCCGATGCGGCGGGCCGGCCTCCGGCGGCAGCTGTGCTGGCCCGTTCGGGGAGTTTCCGCCGGCCGGACGCGACGCCCGATCAGACTCGCGGATTCGCCGGGAACTGGGCGAACCGGCGGTAGCCGTCGAAAGCGTCGTACAGAATCGGTAGTGTCCGGCCCTCGCCGACGTACCCGAGCGCGGTGCAGGGCGGGCACTCGTGGTCATCGAGCCGGATCGTGCCCGCCACGGACAGAAAGGTGGACCCATGCCCGAGCCGCAGTCCGGGCCGGAGATCATCCGTCGCTACTTCGCGCTCGCCTCCCAGCCGGACAAGGACGCCTACTTCGCGCTCTTCGCGGGCGACGCCGTCGTCGAGGACGAGGGGAAGACGTACGTCGGCATCGACGCGATCCGTGCCTGGCGTGCCGACGTACCGCTGGTCAGCTACGACATCACCGATGTCGAGGAGACTCCGGCCGGAACGGTGGTGACCGTCACCATCACCGGTGACTTCCCCGGCAGCCCGTTCGCCGGCCTGAAGTTCCGGTTCGAGGAGTACGACGACAGCCGGATCAGGAGACTGCGCATCGCGCCATGATCGTGCGATTGTCGTCGTACTCCTCGAATTCCGGTCAGGCGTCCTCGCGTAGCGCGGTCCGGCCCTGGCGGGGGATCGACTGCGCCCCGGCGACCGCGGCGGCGAAGTCGTCGACGGTCCGCCAGACCGGCGGATCGATCCAGTAGCCGGAGTGCCGGGCGGCGCCGGGCGCCGGCTGGCCGTGGATGTACCAGTTGCTGACCGGGTCCGGCAGTTCCTGGTCCACCCCGGACGGGTCACCGGCGGCGAAGACCCGGCCGCCGATGTAGTCGGTCCGGTAGTAGAAGTTGCGCCAACCGAGCAGCCCCGCACCCCCGTCGCCCGAGCTGAGCCGGCGCAGCACCCGCTCGCCGAAGTACGCCGGGAAGGCCCAGCCGTACAGGGTGGTCAGCGGTGAGCCGAAGGTGACCAGGGCGACCACGTCGTCGTCCGGCCGGTTCTCCGGTTGGAGCAGGGCGGCGGCGGCCAGCACCGTGCCCTGGCTGTGCGCGGCGAGCACCACCCGCCCGCCGTTGTCGTGCACCCGCCACAGCCGTTGCTGCAACTCGGGTACCGCCCGTTCGGCGTACGACGGCGGGGCCAGCGGATGGTACGCACGCGGCCAGAACGTGAGTACGTCCCACAGCACGCCGATCCGGCGTCGGCTGTGCAGGTCCCGCCAGCCCCGCCGCAGCACCAGGATGATCACGATTGGGATGCTGGCGGCGAGGTAACTGCCCAGGGTGAGGGTCCACTGTGTGCCCCAGGGCAGCTTGTCGTAGACCCAGTACCGCACCTGGATCACGGCCAGCACGATCGTGCCGGTCACGGCCATCGCGGTGAGCAGCTTGTCGAGGTCGCGGGGGATCCGGGCGAGCCGGCGGGCCCGGGCGATCCGCGCCTCCCAACCCTCACCGCGCATGGTCCGCCACAGCCGGGCGAGGCGTTGCCGTTCGACCCGTTCGTCGGCGAGTGTGCTCCGCTGCCAGCGTGGCTCGGCGTCGGGCCGGGACACGTGCTCGCGGTACCAGGCCCGGATCCGCGCCTGCTCGCCCCGGTTCGCCCCGGCCCGCCAGTAGTTGACCAGCTCGTACCCGACGAAGAGCAGGATCAGCGCCAGCGGCAGCAGCGTCAGGTAGTGCACCAGCTTTCCGATGATCGGGTGGACGTAGAGCTCGATCCGACCGGTCGGTCCGGCGGGCAGGTGGGCCCGGGTCGACACCTCGGCGGTCACCGCGGCCACCCGGGTCATCATGCTGAGCAGTACCGCGTTCAGCGCGAACACGCTGAGCGCGAGTGCGACGAAGGGACCGAAGACCACGAACGTCCCGCGCTGCCAACCGCCCGGCACCGAGGCCGCCAGAACCAGCAGCAGGGCGAGGAAGACGCCGCCGAGGGTCAGGCTGGCCACCGTGTGTATGCCGGGCAGGTAGCCGAACGGCTGCGCGTACGCCGGCTGCACCGCCGCGTACCAGCCGGCGCCGCAGACGGCCGTGCCGCCCAGCCCGAGCAGTACGGCCGGGACGACCGCCGGGCGGTGCTCGACGGCGACGGCGGCCAGCGCGGCGAGCAGCACCAGTGCGCCGAGTCCCAGGGTGACCCGGCCCAGCGTACCGGCCACGACCGGCGCCCCGGCCGCCTGACCCGTGGCCCCCGCGGTGTGGGTGAGGACGAGCGCGACGAAGGCCAGCCCGGCGGCGATGTGCAGATGACCCAGGTCCAGGGCGCTGCGTTGGCCGTCCCAGAACGTCGGGTCGGCCAGGCCCACCCCGGACCGGGCGGCGCTGCCGGTCCGGCGTTCCGGCCCGGCGGTCGCCCCGGCCCCCGGCGGACGGGGCCGGGTCGCCTCGTACCGGTGGATGCTGCGCAGCGACAGGATCGACAGCAGGATCACCACGGCGAGCGGCAGGAGCGCGCCGGCCAGGAGTCGTCGGGCGGGGTGCCCGGCGAGCAGCGAACCGTGCAGCAGGCGTACCGGCCAGGCGTCGTCGGCACACTGCGGTTGCCCGCCGCACTGGTAACCGAGCAGTTCCATCCCGGTCATCGCGACGACGAGCAGGAGGTTGAGGGTGAGGCCGAGCGCGGCCCAGCGCATCGCCGCGCGGTGCAGCCGGAACAGTGCCGGCCGGTCGTGGGTACGCGGGCTGCACATCCAACCCGCCACGTTCGCCAGCGCGAACGGGAAGAGCAGCAGCCACAGCACCCGGGCACCGCTGCGCGAGGTCAACCCACCCCAGGAGTACGCCTCGACGTGCCGCCCCCGTACGTCCGAGGTCCGGTAGAAGCCGGCGATCCGGTCGCCGGAGACGTGTTGTGGTGCCGCGTCGCCGAGCAGGTTCTCCGGGGTGGTGCCGCCCACCCCGTGCAGCCGGAGTTCGGTCACCCCGGTGAGGTCGGCGACCGGCGGGACCAGCCCGGACGGGCGGGGCACGGGGGAGGTGTCGTAGCGCTGCAGCGGCATGGCGTACTTCCCTGGTGGCGACGGGGTCCGCGGCAGCTGGCGTCCGGGCGTCGGCCGGGCTGTCCGGCGTACGTCCGGCCCCGGAACGTGATCGGGTCGGGTCGGGTCGGGTCTAACGCTGCTCTCGGTAGCGCGACGGCGCAGTCAGATCTAGGACAGCGGGCCTGGCCAATGCCCCTCTGAGCAGGTAATTCGTGCTCGCCAGGCAATCATGCGCGGCGGTCGGCCACCGGCACCACGTTCGGGACGCGGGCAGGAGGTCGGATGCCGCACAGCGCGGCGGTACCCGAAAGGATCGATCCAGATGGTCATCGATCATTGCGCACCGGTTACCGATGGATGACGATTGATGCCCGGGGGATCTTTCCCAAGGAGGCATCATGGCGGAAGCAACTCAAGTCCCGGATGTCCACTCCTACCCGCTTGGTACCAGCCGTCCGCCGCTCGCCGTCGCCGACCTTCCCGAACCCGAGGAGGTCTTCAAGGTACGTCGACTCGGCCCACGGGAGCTGTTCAAGTACGCACTCGGCCCCAGCCTGATCGCGCTCGGCATCTCGATCGGCAGCGGCGAGTGGTTGCTCGGCCCACAGGCGGTCGGCCAGTTCGGATTCGTCGGCGTCGGCTGGGTCATCCTGATCTCGGCGGTGCTACAGACCTTCTACAACGTCGAGTGTTCCCGGTACGTGATAGCGACCGGGGAGGCCCCGGTGGTCGGCTGGGGCCGGGTGCCGCCGGGCTACCTGCTCTGGGTACCGGTGTCGGTGTTTCTGGTGATCTTCGCGTTCATCGCCGGGGGATGGGCGGCCTCGGCCGGCCAGGGGGTGTACGCGCTGATCCACGGCGAGGTCGCCCCCTCCGGAGCGGAGGAACCCCGCCTCTGGGCGATCGCCCTGCTGGTGCTGGTCTTCCTGATCGCCGCCGGGGCGAAACGGATCAGCCGGACCCTCGAACTCGCCAACTGGGTGATGGTCGGCACGATCCTCGTCGTACTCCTCGTGGTGGCCGTCCTGGTGGTGCCGTGGGACATCTGGTGGGAGGGCATCCGGGGCTTCGTCACCCCGGCCGCACCGCCGGAGGGGATCACCGCCACCCAGCTCGGCGGGCTCGCCGGATTCACCGCCCTCGCCTCCGGCCTGAACTGGTACGTGATGGGCCACTACCGGGACAAGGGCTACGGGATGGGCCACCGGACCGGCTACATCTCGGGGCTGCGCGGCGAGCGGCAGGAACTGCTCGCCAACGGGGTCACCTTCCCGGACACTCCCGCCAACGCGGCCCGGTGGAAGCGGTGGTACCGGCTGCTGCTCATCGACATGTGGGGGATCTTCTTCGTCGGCGCGATGCTCGGCATGCTGCTGCCCACCATCCTGATGGCGCACGCGGTGCAGGTCTCCGGCACGGTGCCGACGGCGGCGGCCGTACCGACCTTCGTGGCCACCGCGCTCGAACCCGAGTACGGGCCGCTGATGTTCTACGGCATGCTGCTGGTCGGTGTGCTGATCCTGTTCAGCACCCAGCTCGGCATCTTCGAGGGCATGGTCCGGGTCAGCACCGACGCGGCGCACGGGACCAGTCCCCGGCTGCGGCGGATGCTCGAGGGTGACCCGCGCAAGTTCTACTACCCGTTCATGCTGGTGCTGTTGGTGATCATCGCGGTGGTGCTGCACCTGGCGGTGCCGGTCAACCTGGTCCAGTGGTCGGCGAACATGTCGAACCTGGGCGCGCTGTTCTACCCGTTCCTGCTGATCTACCTGAACCGCCGGCTTCCCCGGCCGGCCCGGCCCCGCCCCTGGCACTACGTACTCCTCGTCGCCAACGTCCTCTTCTTCGGCTTCTTCTTCGTCAACTTCGTCGCCGACCTGATCGGTGACCCCCTAATCACCTTCTGAGGATGCAAGGAAGGGCCCCTTCTTATCGCTTTTTGTATAAGAAGGGGCCCTTCCTAACCGTCGGCGCGACCCGGTGACCCAGGCCTGCGCCGCCGGAATGGGCGTGACCGGGAGGCGGGGCCGGCCGTAGGTTGGGTGGGGACATCCGATGGGGGAGGTTGGCATGACGACGTCGACGGAGCAGGTGGAGATCACGTCTGCGGCCGAGTTGCGCGAGCTGCTCGGCGAGCCGAAGGCCAATGCGGTGACCAAGGAACGGGTACGGCTGCACGAGCTCGACCGCGAGTGGCTGGCCGCCTCGCCGTTCTGCCTGGTGGCGACGGCCGATGCGAACGGCAACTGCGACGTGTCGCCCAAGGGTGACCCGGCCGGCTTCACCCTGGTGCTGGACGACACCACCATCGCCATCCCGGAACGCCCCGGCAACCGACGCGCCGACGGATTCCTCAACGTGCTCGAGAACCCGCACGTCGGCCTGGTCTACCTGATTCCGGGGCGGGGCGAGACGTTGCGGATCAACGGCCGGGCCCGGCTGGTCCGGGAGGCGCCGTTCTTCGACCAGCTGGTGGTCAAGGGGCATCGGCCGGTGCTGGCGTTGGTCGTCGAGATCGAACAGATCTTCTTCCACTGCGCGAAGGCGTTCATGCGCTCCGGGCTGTGGCGGCCGGAGACCTGGGACCCGGAGGTGCTGCCGCCGCACCCGCAGATCATCAAGCGCGTCCAGCAGATCGAGGAGACCCTGGAGCAGCTGGAGACCTACTACGGCCCCCAGTACGCCAAGGGCCTGTACGCCAGCTGACCGACCGGGGTGGCGACGCCGCGCCGACGGGTCCGCCGGTCAGGAGAGCAGACGGTCGGCGGGTCCGCCGGTCAGGAGAGCAGACGGTCGACGGAGAGCCGCCGGATCGACGCGTCGAGCACCTGTGCGGTGTGCGCCAGGGCGATCCCACCGGATCCGGCGGGTCGGGGCTCGGTGCTGCCGCCGAGCCGGGGGATGGCGGCGGCGATCTGCATCAGGCAGCCCGGGTTCGCGGTCACCAGCAGCTGCGCGCCGGTGCCGAGTACGTCCCGGGCCTTCCGCTCGCCGAGTCGGGCCGCCGGCTCCGGGTTGAGTACGTTCCACACCCCGGCCGAGCCACAGCAGAGTTCCGGATCGGCGATCTCCCGCAGTTCCAGTTCCGGGATGGCCCGCAGGAGTTCCCGGGGCTGGGTACGGATCCCCTGGGCGTGCCCGAGATGGCAGGCGTCGTGATAGGCGACGCTGACCGGCAGTGGGTGCCGCCGGGCCACGGGGCCGAGTTCGACCAGGAGTTCGGAGAGGTCGCGTACCCGGGCGGCGAAGGCGGCGGCCCGCTCGGCGTACCGGGGGTCGTCGCGGAGCAGTTCGCCGTACTCCTTGAGTGAGGAGCCGCAGCCGGCGGCGTTGACCACGAAGTAGTCGATGCCGGTGTCGGTGAAGGCGTCGAGAAGGTCGCGGGCGAACCCCTGGGCCTCCTGCTCGCGTCCAGTGTGCACACTCAGCGCGCCGCAGCAGCCCTGCCGACCCGGGTTGATCACCACCTCGCAGCCCTCGGCGGCGAGGACCCGGGCGGTCGCCGCGTTCACGCCGGGGAAGAAGGCGCTCTGCACGCAACCGGTGAGCATCCCGACCACCGCCCGGCGTGGCCCGTACGCGGGTACCCGGTCCGGTGGCTTCGGCGCCCGGGTCAGCCGGGGAGCCAGCGATTCGAGGGTGGCCAGGGTGGGCGCGAGCCGGGGCAGCAGCCCGGTCCGGGCGACCAGCCGACGCAGCCCGCTGGCCTGGTACGCCCGCAGCGGCCCGCGAAGCAGCCGGAGTCGTTTCGGGTACGGGAAGAGTGCGAAGATCGCGGCCCGCAGTGCCCGTTCCCGGGCGGGCCGGGTGTGTCGCCGTTCGACCTGCTGCCGGGTGTTCTCGATCAGGCTGTCGTACCGCACCCCGGACGGGCAGGTGGTGACGCAGGCCATGCAGCCCAGGCAGGCGTCGAAGTGCCCGACCATCGAGTCGCTGAGCGGCTCGCCCTCCAGGCCCTGCCGCATCAGATGGATCCGCCCCCGTGGCGAGTCCATCTCCTCGCCCCACAGCACGTACGTGGGGCAGGTCGGCAGGCAGAAGCCGCAGTGCACGCAGTCGGCGACCAGGTCGGCCGATGGCGGCCGGTGCTCGTCGAAGGCCGGTCCACCGGCGGCCGGCGCGAGCAGGCCGAGCACGTCCCGGGGAGCGCTGGCCGGCCGGGTCCCGCCCGGCGACGCCGGTCCGGGCGCGGCGGACCCGGGCGCGGCTGGTCCTGGTGTGGCGGGTCCGGGCGTGGCGGGTCCAGGTGCGGCTGGTCCGGGTGCGGCGGACCCGGGCGCGGCTGGTTCTGGTGTGGCGGGTCCGGGTGGGCGGGAATCGGGTGACGTCATCAGAGTCCTCCCACGAAGCGTCCGGGCGCGAGCCGCGCGTCGGGATCGAACCGGGCCTTGACCCGGCGCATCAACTCCAGCCCCTCCACCGGGCCCCACAGGTCGACTCGGTCGCGTACCGGGGGCGGTGCGGTCAGCACCACCGCGTGCCCGCCGACCTCGTGGGCCGCACCGCGCAACTCCTCGACGATCCGGGCCACCCGGTCCGGGTCGGCCGCCGCCGCCATCCCGGCGTAGAGCACTCCGGTGCCGGCCGAGCCGCGTACGTCGACCCGGGTGTCGTGCCGGTCGCCGGCCGCCCGGGTCGCGGCCAGCAGATCGGGTACCCCGGACAGCACACCGGTGAGCTTGACCCCGGTGTCGCCGGCCCGCCACGGGTACGTCGCCCACCAGGAGGGCGCCCGTTCGCTGAGTACCGTGTCGTCGCGCAGGAGCCGTCGGGCTGCCTCGGCCCGACCGGCGACCCCGGCCGGGGTGCCCTCCAGCAGCAGCACCACCTCGTATCCGCCGTCGGCCGGTGCCGCGATCTCCAGCGCGCTCGGCACCAGTTGTGCCCGCAGCACGGTGGCGACGAGCCGGCCCACCCGCCCGATCCCGTCGACCCCGACCTGCGGTACCCGGCACCCGACGTACGCCCGGGCGGTCGGCACCGGGTGCAGCCGGAACGCGCACTCGGTGATCAGCCCCAGCGTGCCGTACGCCCCGGTCACGAGCTTGCCGAGGTCGTAGCCGGCAACGTTCTTCACCACCTTGCCCCCGGCGTGCGCGACCACACCGTCGGCGCGCACGATCGTGACCCCGATGAGCAGATCCCGGACGGTGCCGTAGAGCATCCGGCGCGGTCCGCTGGCGTTCACCGAGACCGCCCCGCCGACCGTGGCGCCCGGCAGCGGGTCGTCCAGCGCGAGTTGCTGTCCGGCCGGGGCGAGCACGTCCCGCAGTTCGTCCAGCCGGGTACCGGCCCGGACCACCACGATGAGGTCACCGGCGGCGTGCTCGACCACCCCGCTGAGCCGTCCGGTCTCCAGGATCAGGTCGAGGGCACGGGGTGGGGCGCCCCAGTCGAGCCGGGTACCCGAGCCCCGGGCGACCACGCTGAGCCGGAGTTCGGCGGCGGCCCGCAGCAGCGCCGCCGCCTGCTCGGTCGAGCCGGGAGTGGCGACGAGCCGGGCCGGTACGCCACCGACCACGTCCCCCGGCCCCGCCGGTCGGACCACCTCGCCGCCCTCCCCGCCGGCGGCCTGTCGGGGCAGCGCGCCGACGGCGGCCGGTCCGGGTACCGCTCCGCCGCCGGCGGCCGGTCCGGGTACCGCGCCGCCGGCCGCGGCCCGGAGCGCGTCGAGTTGCGTCGTCGTCGTGTCGAGCTGGGGCATGGCTCAGAACACCTCCGCGAGACCGGCCTCCTGGAGCGGATGGGCACCCTTGTGCCGGCCGGGCACCTCGCCGCAGAGCCGGGGAGTGGGGAAGATCTTTCCGGGGTTGGCCAACGCCCGCGGGTCGAAGGCGCACCGGAGCAGTTGCATGGTGTCCAGGTCGTCGTCGGTGTACATCCGGGGCAGGTACTTCGCCTTGTCCATCCCGACGCCGTGTTCCCCGGTGATCGAGCCGCCGTACGCGACGCAGAGGTCGAGGATCGCGCCGGAGAGTTCCTCGGCCCGCTCCGCCTGTCCCTCGATCGCGTCGTCGAAGAGGACCAGCGGGTGCAGGTTGCCGTCCCCGGCGTGGAACACGTTCGCCACCCGGACGCCGCGCTCGGCGGCGAGCTCACCGATCCGCCGCAGCACCTCGGGCAGCGCGGTCCGGGGGATCACCCCGTCCTGGACGATGTAGTCCGGGCTGATCCGGCCCACCGCCGCGAACGCCGACTTGCGGCCCTTCCAGAACAGGGCCCGCTCGGCGTCGTCGGCCGCGATCCGGATCTCGAACGCGGCGTTGTCCCGGCAGAGCCGCTCCACCTCGGCGAACTGGGCGTCGACCTCGGCGGTCGGGCCGTCCAGTTCGACGATCAGCACCGCACCGGCGCCGTCCGGGTAGCCGCAGTGCACCGCCGCCTCGGCCGCCTCGATGGCGAGCGCGTCCATCATCTCCACCGCCGCCGGCACCACCCCGGCGGCGATGATCGCCGAGGTCGCCGCGCCGGCCGCGTCCGTGCCGGGGAAGGCGGCGAGCAGCGTACGCACCGACTCCGGCGCCCGGACCAGCCGTACGGTGACCTCGGTGGCGATCCCGAGGGTGCCCTCCGAGCCGACGAAGGCGCCGACCAGGTCGTACCCGGGACTGTCCGGCGCCCAACCACCGAGCCGGACCAGGTCGCCGTCCGGGGTGACCACCTGGAGCCCGAGGACGTGGTTGGTGGTGAAGCCGTACTTGAGGCAGTGGGCCCCGCCGGAGTTCTCCGCCACGTTGCCGCCGATCGAGCAGATCTGCTGGCTCGACGGGTCCGGCGCGTAGTAGTAGCCGTGCGGGGCGGCGGCCCGGGTCACCGCCAGGTTGATCACCCCGGGCTCGACCACGGCCCGCTCGTCGTCCGGGGCGAGTTCCGTGATGGCGCGCAGCCGCGAGGTGACGATCAGGACGCCGTCGGCGTGCGGCAGCGCGCCGCCGGAGAGCCCGGTGCCGGAGCCCCGGGCCACGAACGGCACGTTCTCGGCGACGCAGGCCCGGACGACCAGCGCGCACTCCTGCGCGGTGTGGGGCAGCACCACCAGGGCCGGTACGACCCGGTACTGGGCCAGTCCGTCGCACTCGTAGGTGCGGAGCCGGGCCCGGTCGTCGATCACCTGCTCCGCGGCGAGCGCGGCGCGCAGCACGCCGGCCAGTCTTCCGATCTCGACTTCGGACACCGTCGACCTCCGGGCATGCTCAGCGCGTCGGCTCGGCGCCTCGGGGTCGGCGCCTTCTCCGGTGCGCGTCGGGTTTCAGGGCAAGGCTCAGGGCATCCGTTCGTAGGCGGGCAGGGTGAGGAAGTCGACGAAGTCGTCCGCCACGGCGACCTCCATGAACAGGCCGCGGGCCTCGGCGTACCGGCCGGGGTCGTCGCCGAGCTTGCCGATCTCCTCGTCGGCGATCCGCTCGACCAGTTCCCGGGTGACCGGCACACCGGTGTCGAGGGTGATGTCGTTGTGCAGCCACTGCCAGACCTGGGACCGGGAGATCTCGGCGGTGGCGGCGTCCTCCATCAGGTTGAACACCGCGACCGCGCCCGATCCACGCAACCAGCTCTCCAGGTACTGGATGCCGACGCTGACGTCGTTGCGCAGGCCGGCCTCGGTGGGCCGACCGGGGGTACCGGCGACGTCGAGCAACTGGGCCGCACTGACCTGCACCTCCGGGCGGGTCCGGTCGAGCTGGTTCGGCCGGTCGCCGAGCACACCGTCGAAGACCTCCCGGCAGATCGGCACCAGGTCCGGATGCGCGACCCAGGAGCCGTCGAAGCCGTCGCCCGCCTCCCGGGTCTTGTCGTCCCGGACCTTGGCCAGCGCGGTCTCGTTCACCGCCGGGTCGCGCCGGCTGGGAATGAACGCCGCCATTCCGCCGATCGCGTGCGCCCCGCGCCGGTGACAGGTCCGGACCAGCAACTCGGTGTACGCCCGCATGAACGGCGCGGTCATCGTCACCGCGTTGCGGTCGGGCAGCATGAAGTCCGTACCCCGGGTCCGGAACTTCTTGGTCACGCTGAACATGTAGTCCCAGCGGCCGGCGTTCAGCCCGGCGGAGTGCTCGCGCAGCTCGTAGAGGATCTCGTCCATCTCGAAGGCGGCCGGAAAGGTCTCGATCAGCACGGTGGCCCGGATCGTGCCGCGCGGAATGTCCAGCCAGTCCTGGGCGAAGCCGAAGACGTCGTTCCAGAGCCGCGCCTCCAGGTGGCTCTCCAGCTTCGGCAGGTAGAAGTACGGGCCCGCGCCGGCCGCCAACTGCGGCCGGGCACAGTGGAAGAAGTAGAGCCCGAAGTCGACCAGGCTGCCGGAGCTGCGTTCGCCGTCGACCAGGATGTGCTTCTCGGTCAGATGCCAGCCGCGCGGCCGGACCACGATCGTCGCCAGCTCGCCGTCATGCAGCCGGTACTGCCGGCCGTCCGGCGAGTGGAACTCCAGCTTGCCGGCGATCGCGTCCCGGAGGTTGAGCTGGCCTTCGACGACGTTGCGCCAGAGCGGGGTGTTGGCGTCCTCGTGGTCGGCGAGCCAGACCTTCGCACCGGAGTTGAGTGCGTTGATGGTCATCTTCGCGTCGGTCGGGCCGGTGATCTCGACCCGCCGGTCGACCAGCCCGGGCGCCGGATCGGCAACCCGCCAGTCCCCGTCCCGGACCGCCGCCGTCTCGGGCAGGAAGTCCAGGCTGCCACCGGCCGCCAGCTCCGCCTCCCGCTCGGTACGCCGAGCCAGCAGCTCGCGGCGGCGACCGTCGAACGACCGATGCAGCGCGGCGAGGAACTCCAACGCCTCCGGAGTGAGCACCTCGTCGTAACGGTCGCCCATCGGCCCGCTGACCTGGACCCCTTCCGGCAGACTCATCGCCGCGCTCCTCACCCTGTTAGCTGATCTCCGTCACCAGCCTACGGCCGCCCCCCACCGCACTGCACTGCAAGGAAGGGCCCCTTCTTATCGTTTTTTGTAGATGAAGGGGCCCTTCCTAACATCTTGTTCAGCGGATCGCGCCGCCGTTGGCCCGGCAGGTGTCCCGGACGTGCCAGAAGTTGCTCAGGTAGTCGTCGTGGATGCCCCGGCCCATGATCCGCAACATTGCCTCGTCGGCTTGCCGCAGCGCCGACATGTTGTAGTTGTGGCTGCCGGTGAAGACCCGGGGCACGATGTCGTCGTCGTACGCGCCGTCGATCAGCATGTACTTCGAGTGGGTCCGGATGTCCCTACCCGGAGCGACGTTGAAGTTGCACTTGGTCACCTGGACGTTGCTGCCCAGCGCGTTGAGTACACCGGCGTTGGCCTCGCTGTAGACGACGTCGACCCAGCAGCCGGCGTTGCGGAGCGCGGTGAGCTTCTTCGCGATCTCCGGCCGGTTGAACGAGAACATGTTGACCCGTACGTCGGTCTGCCGGGTGGTGCCGGCGTCGTCGTACGAGCAGGACCGCACCGAGTCCAGCACGCTGACGATGGTGTCGCTGGCGGCGTCGTGGATCGTCGTACCGGAGCGCTCCCGCCGGGGGAAGAAGTACGCCCGGTACGTCGTGCCGGTCGGGGTCCCCCAGTAGTAGTTGTTGTCGCCCGCCGAGCTGTAGCGGTGGGAGCGCAGGTCCGCGAAGTACGTCCGGTAGGCCTGGTACGTGGTGGCGTCGCTGAACGTCACCGCGTTGTTGTACGCCTCGTTCGCGTCCCACCAGCCCAGGTTCGCCGACCCCTGAAAGACCACATTCGACACCGTCGACCCGTTGTTGAGCACGATGCTCGACGCGGTCAGGAACTTGTTGTGGTTGTACGCGGTGACCGAGGAGTCGGTGTAGTCGATGGTCCGGGTACCGATGCAGCCGCGATCCTGGCTGGGAAACTTGTCGGCGCAGTGCACGACGTACGACCCGGCGGTGTCGTTCGCGCCGAGCACCGGCAACAGCCGCTGGTACGGCCGCTGGGTCACCTGCTCGTGGTCGAGAATGATCTTGACGCGTACCCCCCGCTGGTACGCGTTCAGCAGTCGGGCGGGGAGATCGGGAGTGGTGGCCGAGTCGGTGACGTCGGTGACGCCGAACCCGAACCAGGACATCTGGATCTCGCCACCGGCTGGTACCCGGTCGATGATCCGGGCGAGCTGGATGAAGATCGTGTTTTGTTCGGCGGCCGAGCCGGTGGGCTGGTTGAAGACCGCGTCGTTGAGGGTCGGATCCGGCTCCGCCGCGCTCGCCGGGCCGGCGGCCAGGGTCGGCGAGCCGAGCGTGCCGAGGGCGACGATGAAGACGAGTGCCGAGCGAGCCGCCAATCTTGGCGAAAATCTACCTATCCGCATGGGTAGATGATTCCATCGACGTCCGTCGGGATCCAGCCCATCGACGCGGCCCTTTACCCGTCGGTTGAGACAGCGTGCGTCGGCGGGGGACTGTGACCGACGAGACGGCCGGAGTCGGGACGGAACGGCGGCCGGGCGTGGTTGCCCGGGAGGTGAGCGGACGGGACGTCGACGTAATGGTGATCGGTGCCGGTCAGGCCGGGCTCTCGGCCGGCTACTTCCTCCAGCGGGCCGGTTTCGCGCCGGAGACGGGCTATCTGCTGCTGGACGCCGGCGGCGGGCCGGGTGGGGCCTGGCGGGACCGCTGGCCGACGCTGCGGCTGGGCGGCGTCCACGGCATCCACGACCTGCCCGGCCTGGCCCTCGGCGAGCCCGACCCGGACCGTCCGGCCGCCGAGGTGGTCGCCGACTACTTCGGGGCGTACGAGCGGAAGTTCGACCTTCCGGTGCGCCGCCCGGTGAACGTGATCGAGGTGCGGGACCGGGCCGACGGCCGGCTGACCGTACGCACCGATGCCGGCGAGTGGACCGCGCGGGCCCTGATCAACGCGACCGGAACGTGGCGGCACCCGTTCTGGCCGTACTACCCGGGGCAGTGGTCGTTCGCGGGGCGGCAACTGCACACCGCCGACTACCGGGGCCCGGCGGAGTTCGCCGGCCGGCGGGTGGTGGTGGTCGGCGGTGGCACCTCCGCCGTGCAACTGCTGGACGAGATCGCCGAGGTGGCCGAGGCGACCCGGTGGGTCACCCGGCGTCCGCCGGTCTTCAACGACGGTGACTTCACCGAGGAACGCGGTCGGGCCGCGGTGGCCCGGGTCGACGAGACCGTACGCGCCGGTCGTCCTCCGTCGAGCGTCGTCGGCGTGACGGGTCTGGTGTGGACTCCGCAGACCCGCCGGATGGAGGCCGCCGGGCTGCTGAACCGGCTGCCGATGTTCGCCCGGATCACACCGGGGGGCGTCGTCTGGCCGGACGGCAGCAGCTTCGACGCCGACGTGATCTTCTGGTGCACCGGCTTCCGCGCCGTGCTGGACCACCTCGCGCCGCTGAAGCTGCGGGCGCCCGGTGGCGGGATCCTGATGGACGGCACCCGGGTGGTCACCGACGACCGGGTACACCTGATCGGGTACGGGCCCTCGGCCAGCACGATCGGCGCGAACCGGGCCGGCCGGGACGCCGTACGGGAAATCCGGCGACTGCTCGACGCCGCGCCGGCGACACTCGGCTGACCAGCGCGAACGTCCGGCAACCGGCCCTTAACACGGCACGCAAAACGGCTCACCGGATTTGACGAATCGGGCTGGAAGCGGCAACGTAGGGCAAGTACGGCCTGTTGCCATAGCCGATAGTTCGAGAGCGACGAACATCCGCCGTACCCAGGCGTCAGCCCGGTCCCGCGTGAGCGTGGGTAGACCGAATGGGCTGGCTACATGTCCGATGGCCGCCGCGATGTCCGATGGCCGCCCCGGCTCAGTCGCGGGTGACCCGTCGCGGGTGCCCGGAGCACGTCCACGCCGATGGGCGTACGGGCCGGGCGCACAGAAAATCCACGAGGAGTTTGCATGCTCACGATGACCGAGAACGCCGTACTCGTGATCCGGGATCTGACCACGCAGCAGGAGGTGCCGGACGGTGCGGGACTGCGCATCGCCAGTGACCTTTCGGCCGGGTCGCTGAACCTGTCGCTGGCCGAGAGCCCGGCCCAGGGCGATCAGGTGGTGGACAGCGACGGGGCCAGGGTCTTCCTGGACCCGCAGGCCGCCCAGATCCTCGACGACAAGGCTCTCGACGCCGCGGTCGACGCGCAGGGCGCGGTGCAGTTCGGGTTCGCGGAGCAGGGTCCCGACGCCTGACCCGAGGTCGCGTACGACCGTGCTTGGACTGTCGGACCTGACCGGGGTGAGGCCGAGCGGTACCGCCTGACCTTGGTACGAGTGTGGTTCGACGGCGTGGTGGGACGTGTCGGAGGTCTACCGGTCCGTCCGGTGTGGATGGGCGGACCGTTACGGCGCCCGTACCGCCCCGCCCCGGGTGGTACGAGGCACCCCAGGCGATCCCACCCGCCGTCGAACCGGCCCCCGGAGGTGTTATTTACCCGGGCGGCCCGGCCAGGAGCCGGTACGATCGGCGCCGTGCACAGCCGTTTCCCGATCTCCCCGCCGCCCCGCGCCTGAGCGGGGCGAAACCCCAGCGTGCCCAGCCGACAGTGCGGGCGCGCTGTGCCAGCATGATCAGGTGCCGCCCCGCTTCCGCGACCGATTCCTTCTCCCGTCGCAGGAGCGCGAACCCTCATGTCCAGCACCCGAGCATCGCTCGTCGCCGTACGCCGGCAATCTGACGTCGGCCTGATATTTCTGATCGTCTCTGGCACGTTGTGGGGCACCGGTGGACTGACCGGCAGTCTGCTGAGCCGGAGCACCGAACTCTCTCCGATCGCCATCGGCGCCTACCGGCTCGTCGTCGGCGGTGGGCTGATCGTGGCCCTTCTCGCCGTCACCGGGCGGCGGGTGCCACGCGGTCGGGCCGCCTGGACCCGGATCGCCGTGGTGGGCGTACTGGCCGCCGTCTACCAGGCGTGTTACTTCGGCGCGGTGTCGCTGACCTCGGTCAGCCTGGCCACGCTGATCACCATCGGGGCCGCGCCGGTGCTGGTACTGGCCGCGGAGGCGCTGACCGGCCGGCGTCGGGTCGACCGGCGGACGGCGGGAACGAGCGCTCTGGCGCTGGCCGGACTCGGTCTGCTGGTCGGGGTACCGGCCGGTGGGGTCGGAACGGCTGCGGTGCTGGCCAGTGCCGCCCTGGCCCTGGTCTCGGCGGCCGGGTTCGCCGCGATCACCCTGATCGGGGCCAGTCCGGTGCCGCAGCTCGGTGAACTGGCCGGCACCGGCTTCGCCTTCACCATGGGCGGGCTGCTGCTCGCACCACTGGCCATCGGGACGGCGGGACTCGGCTTCGCCCCGGAACCGGGCGCCATCGCGCTGCTGGTCGCCCTGGGCACCGGTCCGACGGCGGTCGCCTACCTGCTCTACTTCCGGGGCCTGCGTACGGTCCGGCCGGGCACCGCCGCGCTGCTGGCGCTGCTGGAACCACTCGTCGGCGCACTGCTCGCCGCCCTGGTGCTCGGCGAGCGGCTAGGCCCGGTCGGCGTACTCGGTGCGATGCTGCTGGCGGCGGCGGTGGTACTGGCAGCGCGGGAGCCCGCCGTGTCCGGCTAGGGCCGACCGTCCGCCGGGAAGCTCGGCTACGCGGCCGTCGGTTGACCCGACCGGTGGCCGCCGGCCGGCGGGCTGCTGCGGGTCGACCGGTGGCCGTGGGCCGGTGGGTGGTGGCCCGACGGATCGGAGGACCGGGCCGGGGCGACGAGCCGGACCAGTTCGGGTAGCACCACGCCGAGTGGTGCGTCGACGGTCAGCGAGGCGTAGTCGTCGCCCCGGGTCGGCCCCTGATTGATGATCACTACGGGGATGTCCAGTCTCGCCGCCCGGACCACGAACCGCCGGCCGGACATCACGGTCAGGGACGAGCCGAGAACCAGCAGCAGCCGGGCCCGCTCGACCAGGTCGAAGCAGGTCTGGACCCGGTCGGCCGGAACGGATTCGCCGAAGAAGACGACGTCCGGTTTCAGCATCCCGCCCGGACACGCCTGACAGTCCACGGTCCGGAAGTCCGCGACCGCCTCGTCGGGCAGTTCGACGTCGCCGTCCGGGTTGACCGTGTCGTACCGGGCGGTGAACCGGGGGTTGGCGGCCCGCAGGCGGTGGTCCAGCATCTCCCGGTCGGTGGATCCGCCGCAGCCCAGGCAGGTCACCCTGGCCAGGCTGCCGTGGAGTTCGACGACCGACCGGGCGCCGCCGGCCTGGTGCAGCCCGTCCACGTTCTGGGTCAGTACGCCGGCCAGCAGTCCCAGCCGGTCGAGTTCGGCGACCGCCCGGTGGCCCGCGTTCGGCGTGGCCCCGGTCACGGTGCGCCAGCCGAGGTGGCTGCGGGCCCAGTAGCGGCGGCGGGCGACCGCGTCTGACACGAACGTCTGGTACGTCATCGGCGTGTGTCGGCGGAGCGCGCCGCTCGGTCCCCGGTAGTCGGGGATCCCCGACTCCGTCGACAGGCCGGCCCCGCTGAGCACCACGACGTCGCCACCGGCCAGAAGGTCCGCCAGCGGTCCGTAGTGCTCGGCTGTTCGCGTGTTCACCCGTCCATGCTGCCTCGCCGGCCCGGGCACCGGCGAACGGGTCGGGGCCTCCCGGCTGTCCCACCGGGCCCCGGTGCCGACGTGCGGTGTTAGGAAGGGCCCCTTCTTCTACAGAAAACGATAAGAAGGGGCCCTTCCTTGCACTTAGGGGACCGGAGCCGGCGGGCCGGTCAGTGGAGGATGGTGCAGGGTCGGTCGGGGCCGACCTGGAAGTCGCTCGGTGGGGTGAAGGTGCCGGTGTAGCGGCCGTTGAGCGCGAAGGTCTGCGGGGTGCCGGGCGGGATCGTAGGGGAACCGTTCGATCCCAGCGACGTGACCGTCGCCCGGGTGCCGCTGCGGAGGACCGTCGAGTTCCAGAAATGGGTGATCTGGAGATTCGTCGCGATGGTGAACCTGACGGTCCAGTCGAAGACCGGATCCGGACCGGACCAGACCAGGGTGCCCCGCACCAGGAAGGTGCCGGGCCGGTCGGCGCTGATCGAGATCGTGCAGTTCCAGCCGGACGGCTCGGGCGCGGTGGTGAAGGTGACGGGCTCCGAGAGCGGACTCAGGGTGTAGCCCGAGTCGGCGAGCGCGGCGGCCCGCACCGCGACGGTGTACTCGGTGTTCGGGGTGAGGCCGCCCAGGGTGTACGAGTTGAACGGCATGGAGACGAAGCCCTGCCACTCGCCGTCCACCAGCCGCTGCATGCTGTAGCGGAAGACGGGGCCGGCGGGGCGTTCCCAGGTGAGCGTGGCGCCGGTCGAGGTGATGTCGGTGACCACCGGTTGGCCGGGCGGCGGCAGCGGAATCAGCGGATCGGCGTACGCGGGGGCTGCCGACAGGGGCAGCAGCACGAGTCCGAGGACGGCGGCGAGGAGTCGGGTGGGCAGCTTGGGACGAGGCATGCCAGCAGCCTTTCTGGGAGTACGAATAGCTCCAGCGCCCGGCCCCAATTGACAATCATCAAACTATGCGTTGATGGCGATGTCCAGACGGGGTGTCCGTGATCGGACAGACGTACTAACTGTGGTCATATGCTGACGGAGAGTAATCTCACCGGTAGGTAAGTAGCGCGACCAGCAGGGACCCGCCCGGCCCGACCTTCCCGGTCAGCCGCTCGCCGTACCGCTGTCGCAATCCCTCGTCACCTGGGCCGAATCCGGCCCGCCCAGCAAGGAGCCACCACCATGTCCGACGTCAGCGAGGCCAGACAACCCGACACCAGCGACGCCAAGCACGCCGTGATCGAACAGCCACCCGCCACCGGACCCGAGGCCGAGGCGGCCGACGTCCTGGCCGTACCTGCCACCGTCGCCGGGTTGCCGGCGACCGCCCAGGGCCACTTCGCCGTGGTCAACGCCAACGGGACCCTGGCCCGGGGATTCGGCGCGGTCTCGTCCGTCCGGTTGGCCGTCGGTCAGTACCAGGTGGTGTTCATCCAGAACATCACGACCTCCGCCTTCACCGCCACGATCGGCCTGCCCGGCAGCGTCGGCGGCTCCCCGCCCGGCGAGATCGCCGTGGTCGGCCGGGCCGGCGTCCCCAACGGTGTCTTCGTGCAGACCTGGAACAGCGCGGGCACCCCCGCCGACCGCTCCTTCCACCTGCACGTCTCGTCCTGATCTGACGTCACCCCGGCCAGGCCGTCCCCGCCTGGCCCCCCGGTCCCTGCGGCGCGGCCCGGCGCCGCGGGGACCGGCGGAAAGGCAGCGGGAATTTCGACCGGGATCCAGGCACGAGCTGTCAGGTGTACACACGAGCGCGCGGCGCCGCCCGACTGGTCGTGGCGTCGCCGCGCTCTGGCCGTCTCCCGTCCGCGCAGCCCATCGGCGGTACGCCAGCGGGGACCTGGCTCGACCGGTCCGGCGGGTGCCGTTCCGGCTGGTTGTGGGGTTTCCCACCGTCAGCGGAACCAAACCTGGGGCCGGCCCGGACCTGCTAAGGAACAGCCACGGCGAGGCCGTGGACCGGCGACCGATCGCCCCGGCGCGTCCCGTTCGGTACTCCGGACGCGCAACCGCGAGTTATCCGCCGGTCTCCGGGGTAAGAAACCGCGCATGGAGCACTACACGATCGCCACCGTTGCCGAGCAGAGCCCGGACTTCCGCCGGGTGCTGTGGACGGGCAAGCACACCCAGTTGGTCATCATGACGATCCCGCCCGGCGGCGAGATCGGCGAGGAAGTCCACGAGGACACCGATCAGATCCTCACCTTCGTCAGCGGCACCGGGGAGGCGCAGGTCTCCGGCCAGAAACGCCAGGTGGCCCAGGGCGACCTGGTGGTCGTGCCGGCCGGTCGGAAGCACAACTTCGTCAACACCGGTCCCAACCCGCTGGTGCTCTACACCGTCTACGGGCCGGCAGAGCACGCCGACCAGGCGGTACACCAGACGAAGGAGGAGGCCGACGCGATGGAGGAGGCCGGCAAGGACGAGCCGCCGACGGGCTGACGGCGCTACGCCAGGCCCGGCGCCCGGGGCTCCGGGTCGGCGAGGAGGTCCAGGGCGAGGGCCGCGGTCCAACTGAACGCCGGGGAACCGATCCCGGCGCCGGTACCCGGGTGGAAGTACTCGTAGTACCCGGATTCTCGGACCAGGTCGAGCAGGGCGGTCCGCAACGTGGCCGCCAGCTCGGCCTGGCCGTGCGTCCGCAGCCCCCGCCAGAGCAGCCAGTTGATGTTGGACCAGACCGGGCCACGCCAGTACCGGGCCGGGTCGAAATCGGCGGCGGAGCGGTCGTAACTGGGCACCGGCATCCGGGCGGAGATGCCGAACCGGTCCGATTCGAGCACCGCCACCAGGCTGGCCACCTGTGCGGCGGGCAGCTCGGGCAGGATCAGCGGCAGCAGCCCGTTCACGCACCGCGCCGGGCTGTGCCGGCCGGTCCGTACGTCCAGCGAGTGGAACATGCCGGTGTCCGGGGCGAAGAGCCGGTCGACCAGTACCCGGATGATCGACGCGGCGCGGGCCCGGTGCACCGCCGGATCGGCGCCGACCACCTCGGCGATCCGGGCCAGCGCCAGTTCCGCCGCGGCACGCAGCGCGTTGAAGCCCGGGCACTCGACCAGGAACGGATGCCGTAGCACCAGGCCGCCGTCCCGATAACCCCCGTCCCGGTACGACAACGCGATGGTCAGGTACCGGGCGTAGTCGTCGTCGGTCGGGCGGTGGTCCGAGGCGACCACCTGGATGTCCCGCCGGGCGTACCGGCGCAGTACGTCCGGCGCCACCGGTACGGCGGCGAGCGCCTCGTCCCAGGACGGGCTGTTGTCCAGTCCGGACTCCCACGGGTGGACGATGGCGCTCAGCCCCGCGCCGCCGACGTCCCGGGCCGTCGCCAGGTACTCCTGCTGGGCGACGAGGCGCGGGTACAGCCAGCGCAGTTCCTCGGCGGCGGCGTCCCCGGGTGCGTGCCGGTAGACCGTCCAGGCGCCGACGGCGTGCACCGGAGGCTGCACGATTCCGCTGCTCAGCCTCACCGGTCCACCGTTCGCCCCCGCCGGTACGGCGAACGTCCGGTCCGGGTCACCTCCGGCACCGCCGTTCGCCCGTCCACCGGTCTCGCCGGCCGGTCCGACACCGCCGCCGGTCCAGAAGGTCGGACCCGGGAAGTAGTCCCGCTCGGTCACTCCGGGGTCGAAGACGATGTGCGGCACCCGCCCGTCCGGCCACTGCGCCTCGAACAGGCTGCGCAGGTCACGCCAGGCCCGGGTCGGTGCCGTGTGGGCCAGCCCGATGCTGATGAAGCCGGCGTCCCAGCTCCACTGGTGTGGATAGAGGGTGCGCGAGGGCACCGTGTGCGTACCCGTCCAGTTGGCCGAGAGGATCGTGGTCGCGCCACGCCACAGCGCCGCGTCGGCCTCGCTGAGCTGCTCCGGTACGCCGTCGGGCGTGAACGACCCGCCGGCCCGGTCGGGCTTTGCGACGAAAGACATAACCACTCAACGCCTAGTGGCCGGAGGCCGTCGTTGTCAGATTTCGGCCCGCCATCCGGGCCTTGACCGGACCAGGGGTCCGGGCCGTCACCGGGGAACCACCGGCAGGTCGTCCACGTCGACCGTCTCCGGATACTTCAGGCCGGCCCCGGTGTTCAGCACCACCACCCGTTCGTCCGGACGGATCCAGCCACCGGCCCGCAGCCGCTTCGCGGCGGTCAGGCAGGCGGCCCCCTCCGGGCAGAGCAGCAGACCCTCCCGGGCGCCGAAGTCGTGCAGGTCGGCGAGGATCGACTCGTCGTCCACCGCGATCGCCGTACCGCCGGTGTCGCGTAGGGCGTCGAGGATGAGTTCGTCGCCCAGCGGCGCGGGCACGTTGATGCCGAAGGCGACCGTCCAGGCTTCGGCCCACGGTTCGGCCCGGTCCGCGCCGGCCCCGAAGGCCCGCACGATCGGGGCACAGCCGGTCGACTGTACGGCGACCAGCCGGGGCATGCTGTCCCCGATCCAGCCGAGCGTCCGCATCTCGTGCAGTGCCTTGTGGATGCCGATCAGTCCCACCCCGCCACCGGTCGGGTAGAGGATGACGTCGGGTACCTGCCAGCCGAGCTGCTCGACGATCTCGTACCCCATGGTCTTCTTGCCCTCCAGCCGGTACGGCTCCTTGAGGGTGCTCACGTCGAAGATCTCCCCGCCGAGGGATCCGGACGAGGCGGCGATCAGCCGGCCGACGTGCCGGCCGGCGTCGCCGATCAGGCCGTCGATCAGGTGGAGTTCCGCGCCGGCGGCCACGCACTCCCGGCGGGTGATGGTGGGCGCGCCGAGGGGCATCGCGATGGTGGCCCGCATTCCGGCCCGCGCGGCGTAGGTGGCCCAGGCGGCGCCCGCGTTGCCGTTGGTGGGCATCGCCACGTGCTTGATGCCGAGTTCGCGGGCCCGGGACACCCCGACCGCCGCGCCCCGGGCCTTGAACGAGCCGGTCGGGATCAGGCCCTCGTCCTTGATCAGCAGGTTGGGCAGGCCGATCGACTCGCCGTAGCGCGGGGCCGGCAGCATCGGGGTCCAGCCCTCGCCGAAGGTGGTGACGTGGGCGTCGTCGGCGACGGGCAGGAGTTCGCGGTACCGCCAGAGATCCGCCGCCCGCCCCGCGAACGTGGCCGGCGTGACCGCCCGGCGCACGCCGTCCAGGTCGTACCGGGCCAGCAGGGGGGAGCCGCACGAGCAGAGGTTCTGCGGCCGGTCGGCGTCGTGGGTGGTGTCACAGCGCGGGCACTGCAGGTGCGTCAGGTACACCGGGTGGCCTCCAGTACGTCGGGTTCCTCCATGATCCCCGGCGGATCGATGTGACTGGGCGGTATCGGATGCGCGGTGGGTCACTCTTTGCGCCGGGAACGTCAGTTGTCGACGGCCAGCCAGCGGCGGCTGCGCCGGCCCGGAAGGTAACCGGCGTCCAGCCGCTTGGCCACCACGCCGGCCAGACCCTGTTCCCGGCTCGCGGCGAGGGCGTACCCGCCGCCGCCGGGGAAGAACGGTGGCGTCTGCCAGTGCGCCCCGGACAGCGCCAGACCGTCGAGCAGTTCCCGGCGCTGGGCGTACGGCAGGTCGAGGCTGGCGGTGCCCTCCAACCAGAGCAGATCGAAGATCAGATACTGGGTACGGTCCCGGCCGGTCCCGCGTCCGCCGTCCGGGCCGGGTGCCGGGCGTACCCGGCCGGCGTCGTCGAAGGTGACCAGCTCGCCGTCGAGCACCGCCTCCGTCGGGGCCAGCTCCTCGGCCAGCTCCCGCAACTGCGGGTACGCCGACGTCAGGTCGTCGTCCGTGCCGGATCTCAACCGCAGCCGCCCGCCGGAGACGTACCCGATCGCCCGGACGCCGTCCCAGCGCATCTCGTAGCCCCACGCCGCGTCGTCGGTGGGCAGCGCCGGGGCGGTGCCGGCCCGCATCGGGCGGACCAGGTCGGGCATCGGGGTCCAGCCCGGCGGTGCCGGGTCCAGCCGACGGATCATCCAGTCCCGGCCGGTGCCGTCCGCGTCGGCCCTGTTCCGGTCCGGCTCCCTGCTTCCGTCCCGAGCCCTGCTTCCGTCCCGCGTCCTGTTCCGGTCCGGCGCCCTGCTCCGGGTGGTCCGGAACAGGACGTACCGCCCGGAGACCCGTTCGCCGCGCAGGTCCACCAGCACCTCGTCGGCGCGCCACTTCTCGCACGCGTAGCGGCCACGGTCGAAGACCGTCATCCGCCCCCCGCCGTACTCGCCGGCCGGGATCTCGCCGTGGAAGTCGAGGTACTCCAGCGGATGGTCCTCGGTGTGGACCGCCAGGTGGCTGTGACCGGGCTCCCGGGGCAGGCCCCGGGGCACCGCCCACGAGGCGAGTACGCCGTCCCGCTCCAGCCGCAGGTCCCAGTGCAACGCGCGGGCATGGTGCTGCTGGATGACGAACCGGTCCCCGGACTCCCCGGCGGTCGGTGCGGGCTCCGGCACCGGCTCGGGAGTGCGCGCCGGATCGCGCCTTCGGCGGTACGCGTCCAGCCGGTCACCCATGACACCATTCTCCGCCGACTTCTCCGAACGCGTCGGGATGCATGGTGCCGTTTGAATGCATCGTGCCGTTGGAGTGCACGGTCCCGTCGGGATTCAGAGTTCCGTTGGAATGCAGGGTTCCGTCGGGATGCATGGTTTCGGCGGGCCCGGGTAGGACTGGCCCCATGACGTCTGCCACCGACCAGCCCACCGCCCAGTTGCCCGGCGAGGTCCGGATGCCGATGCTCGGCTTCGGCACCTGGCAGATCACCGGCCGCAAGGCGTACGAGGCGGTCCGCGAGGCACTCGACGTCGGCTACCGGCACCTCGACACCGCCACCATGTACGGCAACGAGGACGAGGTCGGCCGGGCGCTCCGGGACAGCGGGGTGCCCAGGGAGGACGTCTTCGTCACCACGAAACTGCCTCCCGAGCAGGCCGGACGGGAGCGGGAGACGATCGCCGCCAGCCTGGCCGCGCTGGACACCGGCTACGTCGACCTGTGGCTGATCCACTGGCCACCGGGCGATGACCGGGCCAGCATCGCCACCTGGCGGGAACTGCTCGCCGTTCGGGACGAGGGGCTGGCCCGGACGGTCGGGGTGAGCAACTACGACACCCTCGAACTCGACATGCTGATCGAGGCGACCGAGGAGGCGCCGGCGGTCAACCAGGTCCGCTGGGGTCCGGCCCTGCACGATCCCGGGCGACTGGCCGAGAACCAGGAGCGGGGTGTCGTACTGGAGGGCTACAGCCCGTTGAAGACCACGGACCTGCGGGATCCGGTACTGGTCGAGATCGCCCGGGCGCACGGGGCCACGCCGAGTCAGGTGGTGCTGCGCTGGCACATCGACCACGGCATCGTGGCGATCCCGAAGTCGGTGACGCCGTCCCGGATCCGGGAGAACTTCGACATCTTCGGGTTCTCGCTCAGCGACGCCGAGCTGCGCCAGCTCGACGCGATGGGACGTTGACGGGCCGCCGTACCCTGTACCACCGCGCCGGACGTCTGGAGTCCGCCCGGCACGCCGGCTCGGCCCGGGTACGGCGATTCTGCCCGGTGGTGCCGGCGCGACTACCCTGGCCGGCAGCCGCCGTCCGGGTCGACGTGCGCCGTCGCCGCCGCTCGCACCGAGCCACCCGGAGCGGGAAGCGGTGGATGCGGCGGGCGAGGGAGAGGCGCGGGATGTACGACCAACTGCTCGGCGGGGACCCCGGCCGGCCCGGCCCCGGTGATGGTGGACCGGAGCCGGACTTCGTCACCTGGCTGCTCTATCTCGACCGGTGCGAGGACCCGGTCTGGCTCGGCGGACTCGCCCGGTGGTGGTACGACGAGGCGTGCCGCGTGCTGCTGCCGTTCGTACATCCGGACGGCGCGGCGGCGCCGGCCACCTCGCTGACGGCCTTCGAGTTGGACGCCGCCGGGCGGGGTCGGCGACGTCGGCCGGGGCGGTGGGCCGAGGGGATGACCGAGGACTGCTGCCAACTGTCGGCGCGCTGGTTCGACGTGGCACCGCAGGCGATCGCGTCGGAGATGGACATCTTCCTCGCCCGGTTCGCCGGCCGCCGACACGTCCGGTTGCAGATCTCGATCGGGTTCGAGGGGCGGTCCGGGCGACTGCCGCTGGTACTGCCGGCACTGCTGGAGTTGACCCGGCTGGTCGCCGACGCGACGGACCCGGCGTACGGCGAGATCGTGGTCAACGCGGGAATGCTGTCGCCGGCCACGATGCTGGACGCGGCGCTGGGCCGGTCGACGGAGTCCTCGGCGCAGGAGAGCCGGACGCACCTGCGGGGCTACGAGTGGGTGACGGTGTGCCCGGCGGAGCTGACCCGACGACTGGGCGGGCCGGAGCGCCTGTGGGCGTCGGGGGCCTTCGCCGAGGTACGCCCGCTGCCGCACGGCGGTGTCCTGCTCCGGGCGACGGACGATCCGGCCGAGTACCGGGAGGACCGGGTACGCGCGGTGTTCCACGCGCTGGCGCCGGTGCTACCGCCCGGCCGTCCCGGCGCGCTGCCGACCGTGCCGCCGGCCGGGTCGGCGATGCTGTCGGCGGTGCCCGGGGTGCTGGCCGGTGATCCGGGCGGGCATGACCTGAGCCGGGTGGTCTTCGCCGATCCCCGCAGCGCCGGCCGGCACGTTCCGGGTCAGCGGCTCGAACTCGGTCCGGGCATCCCGTCCTCGGGCCCGGCCGGTCCGACCGCACGCTGACCCACCACGAGCCCGGTCCGCGCCCGCGAGCCCGCCCGTGACTGCGACCGCGCCCGTGACTGCGACTGCGACTGCGCCCGTGACTGCGACTGCGACCGCGCCCGTGACTGCGACCGCGACACCGACGGCGGACGCCGGACCGTGGCGCCGGGAACGGCGCCCGGCTCCGGTCAGTGCTGACCGGAGCCGGGTGGGATGCGCTCACCGTGGCCGGAGCCACGGTTTCCGGGTCAGGCCCGGGAGCAGGCGGAACCGTTGAGGGAGAACGAGGACGGTGACGAGTAGGCGCCGCTCATCGTTCCCTGGTAGCCGAAGGACGCGGTGGCCCCCGGTGCGATGCTGCCGTTCCAACTGATGTTCCGGGCGGTCACCGTCGATCCGCTCTGGGTGACGGTGGCGTTCCAGGAGGTCGTCGCCTGCTGTCCGGACGGCAGGTCGTAGTTCAGCGTCCAGCCGTTGATCGGGCTGGAACTGGTGTTCGTGATGGTGACCGAGGCGGTGAAGCCGTTGTTCCAGGAGTTCGCCGTGTAGGCCACCCGGCAACCGTTGCTGCCGCCCGGCGGGGTGGTCGGCGGCGTGGTCGGCCCGCCGGTGGGTGGCGTGGTGGGCTGTCCGGTGGGCTGCGGGTTGCCGCCGCCGTTGACCGAGGCGGAGAACGAGTTCACGCCGAGCCCGGTGCCACCCTGCCACGGCTCGAAGCCGGCCTGGATGCTGGTCAGGTACCAGGAGTTGGTGATCGCGCCACGGTTGCGTACGTCGTTGATGAAGTCCAGCACGTTGAAGTTCCAGCTGGTGATCGGGGACGGGGCGAGGTACGAGATGACGTTGTTGCCGCCGTTGTTGCCGCGCCACACGTCCCAGGTACGCCCGCCGACGGTGCCACTACCCACCGACGAACCGATCGGCTGGATCGGGCCCTGCCGGTTGAACCAGATCATGATCTCCATCTGGTTGACGCCGTCCCGCTTCGGCGACGGGTCCAGCCAGATGTCGTACGAGGCGTTGTAGGTGGCGCCGCTGACGAAGTTGTAACTGATGCTGCTGGTGGCGCTGCTGATCTGGCTCACCTGCATCGGCAGGTTGGTTCCGGGGGAGCAGTTGGTGTAGTGGCAGCCGGCGAAGACCGACGGGTACGAGACCGGTGCGCCGTTGGTCGGGGAGGAACCCTGCTGCTGAGTGATCGAGAAGCCGGTGTCGGTGACGTTGATGCACTGCTGGGCGGTGGTGCCCCACCGGTTGTTCTGGACCACGTACCGGCCCTGGATGGTGGTCGAGCCGTACTGGTCGCAGATCTGCACGTCGGCCTGGGCGGGACCGGCGGTGAGCACGGCGATCGAGCCGGCGACGAGCAGGCCGGCGATCGCCGCGAAGACGGGGACGGAACGTCTCATGATGCTCCTTGGCATGGTGGGTGTCCGTGGAGTTGGTGAGGTGCCGCGAGGTGCCGGGCGTGCGGCGGTGATGCTGGTGGTGATCCCGGGGGAGCGCTCCCATGGCAGCAGCTAGTGACACATTTACATGCTTGATATCGGAAAGCAACTCGACCCTGCCCCAGCCGAACCCGTTCATGCCGATGGGCCGGTTTTGGCGGCTGGTTCGGCGGGCTGAACGGCGTACCGTGAAACGGCTCCTCTGTCGCTGGCGGTGGCCTGGGCGGCCCGCGAGTTCGCCCGGCGTCGTCGGGTGGTGGCGGTGGGGGTGCCTCAGGCTCCGGCGAGCAGGGTACGGGCGGCCCGGACCTGGCTGACCGCGCCGCGCAGCGCCGCGACGATCCGCTCCTCGCTTCCCGGGCCGAGCCGGGCGGCCGGCACGGAGAGGCTGATCGCGTCCACGGCCGGGGAGTGCAGCGGAACCGCCATCGCGAAGCAGACGATCCCCTCGGTGTTCTCCTCCCGGTCCACCGCGTAGCCACGGGCCCGGACCGTGGCCAACTCCGCGTGCAGCAGCGACGGATCGGTGACGGTGTGCCGGGTCAGCGCGGGCAGGGGCCAGCTCAGCAGCCGGTCGACCGCCTCGTCCGGGCGCTCGGCGAGGAGCACCTTGCCCAGTGCGGTCGCGTGCGCGGGCAGGTGCCGGCCGATCGCGCTGTACAACCGCAGCGGATGTACGGACTCGCGCTTGGCCAGGTAGACAACGTGCGGCCCGTCCAGCCGGCCGAGGTGTACGGTCTCGCCGAACCGGCTGGCCAACTCGTCCAGTACTCCGGACAGCAGTCCGGTGGCGTCGTCCGCCTCCAGATAGGCGGCACCGACCTGGAGCGCCCGTACGCCCAGTCCGAACCGGGTGCCGGTGAGGTCGGCCTCCACCCACCCGCGCTGGATCATGGTGCGCAGCAGGCCGTGCAGGCTGCTCTTCGGGATCCCCAGGTCACGGGCGAGTTCGACGAGTGAACGCCGCCGGGGCGAGTCGGCCAGCGCCTCCAGTACGTCGAGGGTCCGGCCGGCCGACTTCACCGGCTGGAACGCCTCGACCGGCCCGGTGGCGCCCACCGTGCCGGCCGGGTCGCCGGGATCGCCGGAGTCGGCGGACCGGTTCGGACCGGCGCCGTCGGTCCGGGTGGCCGGACCCGGCAGCGACCCCGTGTCCCTGGTCGTGCCCGTTGTCATGGCGGCCACTCTAGTCGGCTTGACAGCGCCGGGGAGCGCAGTAGGGTCGCATATGTGACCACCGTTCAAGATGATGAACAGATTGCGGACGTATCGGAAACGATTGCCGCCACTCGGATCCTGCCCGTCGTGGTGCTCGAGGATGCCGCCTCCGCCCCGGCGTTGGCCGCCGCGCTCACCGCCGGCGGCCTGCGCGCCATCGAGGTGACGTTCCGGACGGCCGCCGCCGCCGACTCCATCCGGGCAATGTCGGACCGACCCGACCTGCTGGTCGGGGCCGGCACCGTGTTGACGCCGGCCCAGGTCGACGAGGCCGCGGACGCGGGCGCCCGGTTCGTGGTCAGTCCCGGCTTCTCCCCGGCCGTGGTCCGGCACTGCCAGGAGCGTGGCCTGCCGGTCTTCCCTGGCGCCGCCACCGCCACGGAGATCCAGATGGCCCTGGACGCCGGCCTGACGACGGTCAAGTTCTTTCCGGCCGAGCAACTCGGCGGAGTGAAAATGATCAAGGCGTTGGCCGCGCCGTTCCGGTCCGTCCGGTTCATCCCCACCGGCGGGGTCAACACCGGCAACCTCGCCGACTACCTGGCCGTGCCCGCCGTGCTCGCGGTCGGTGGCACCTGGATGGTCGCCCCCGCGCTGCTCGCTGAGGGCCGGTGGGACGAGGTGACCCGGCTGACCGCCGCCGCCGTCGCGGCGAGTCGACCCTCGGCCTGAGCCGCCGACCGTCCGGCCCGCCGCTCCGGCTGTCCCCTCTCGATTTTCCGGCTGCCGCTCGTCTTCCGTCCGTCCCGCCCGAAAGGCCCGTGCAATGTTGACGCTCCGATCCGCCGAGGACTGCCGTTACGACCTGGTCTCGCTCGGTGAGGTGATGCTCCGGCTCGACCCGGGCGAGGGCCGGGTGCGTACCGCCCGGACGTTCCGGGCGTGGGAGGGCGGCGGGGAGTACAACGTCGCACGCGGTCTGCGCCGCTGCTTCGGACTGCGTACCGGGCTGGTCTCGGCGTTCGCCGACAACGAGGTCGGCCGGTTGCTGGAGGACCTGATCCTCACCGGTGGGGTGGACACGAGCCTGGTGAAGTGGCTGCCGTACGACGGCATCGGCCGCAGTGTCCGCAACGGACTCAACTTCACCGAGCGGGGCTTCGGGGTACGCGGCGCCGTCGGCACCTCCGACCGGGGGCACACGGCGGCGAGTCAGCTCCGGCCGGACGACGTCGACTGGGATCACCTGTTCGGCACGCTGGGCGTGCGTTGGCTGCACACCGGGGGCATCTACGCCGCGCTCTCCGAGATCACCCCGGAGACCATCGAGGCGGCGATGGCCGCCGCGCGCCGGCACGGGACTGCCATCTCGTACGACCTGAACTACCGGCCCAGCCTCTGGAAGGCGGTCGGCGGCCAGTCCCGGGCCCAGGAGGTGAACCGGCGACTGGCCCGGTACGTGGACGTGATGATCGGCAACGAGGAGGACTTCACCGCCTCGCTGGGCTTCGAGGTGCCCGACACCGACGAGAACCTCGCCGAACTGGAGGTCGCCAACTTCCAGCGGATGATCGAGGCGGTGACCAAGGAGTACGACAACTTCCGGGTGGTGGCGACGACGCTGCGTACCGTACGCAGCGCGACCGTCAACGACTGGGGAGCGATCGCCTGGTCTGCCGCCAGTGGCTTCGTCCAGGCGACCCACCGGCCCGGACTGGAGATCCTCGACCGGGTCGGCGGCGGCGACAGTTTCGCCTCCGGGCTGATCTACCAGTTGCTCCAGGGCGGTGACCTGGCCAGCGCGGTCGAGTACGGTGCCGCGCACGGCGCGTTGGCGATGACCACCCCCGGCGACACCTCGATGGCCAGTCTGAAGGAGGTCGAGGCGCTCGTCCGCGGGGCCGGCGCCCGGGTCCAGCGGTGAGCTGACCTCGGCCCTCGGACCAGGGCGGATCCCTCCAACGGACGCCCGCAACCACCCAACGACGGGCCTACCTGGGCCGGTGGTCGACCATGCTGATCTTGCGGTCGATCGCCTCGACCCGGCCGTGAACTGGGCGCATCCGATCGGATCTACCGCTGGGGCGATAGCGCGGAGTAGTGTCTTGCCTTCAACGCGTGCCGATCCCTCCGGAGGCGTCACCAAATGGCCGGATCCAACCTGCGCATTCTCGTCGTTGGCGCGGGCATCGCCGGTCTGGCGGTCGCCCGTGCTCTGCGGCTGGCAGGGTTCCGGCCGGAGGTCACCGAGCGGCTGCCCGCGTCCCGAGCCGCCGGGGTCGGCATCTACCTGCCCGGCAACGCCGAACGGGCGCTGCGGGAGATCGGCCTGGACGGCCCGGTACGCCCGCTCGGCCAGGTCATCGGGCGCCAGCGTTTCTGCGACATGCAGGGCCGGGAACTGTGTGAGGTCGACCTCGGAAAACTCTGGGCGGGCGTCGGCGAGTGCCGGGCGCTCCCCAGTGCGGACCTGCATCAGGTGCTGCTCACCGGGGCCGGTGGCGAGGTGCGGTACGGCACCGAGATCCGGGCGCTGGACGTCGGCCGGGAAACGGTGACGGTCACCTTCGGCGACGACCGCCAGGCCGAGTACGACCTGGTGATCGGTGCCGACGGCCGGCATTCGGCGGTACGCACACTGGCCGCGCTCGGCGGTCCGCCCCGGCCGGCGGGGCAGGTCGTCTACCGCAGCATCGTCACCGGCGGACCCCGGATCGCCGAGTGGACCGGGCTGCTCGGCGAGCGGGCCGCGTTCGTCGTCGTGCCGATGGGCGCCGGTCGGCTCTACTGCTACGCCGACGAGGCGGGCACCGACCTGCCGGTGGATCCGCTGGCCCGGGTCCGCGAGCTGTTCGACGGGTACGGCGGCCCGGTGCCGGCCGTACTGGACGCGGTGGAGCGGGTGCACGTCACCCGTACCGACGAGGTGCAGTTGGGGCGCTGGTCCCGGGGTCGGGTGGTGCTGGTGGGTGACGCCGCACACGCCACGGCGCCGACGTTGTCCCAGGGGGCCGCGATGGCGCTGGAGGACGGAGTGGTCCTCGCTCGGGCGCTGTGCCGGTCGATGACGGTGCCGGAGGCGCTGAGCGGGTACGAGAGCCGGCGCCGGCCACGGATCAAATGGGTGTTGGACCGGACCCGTGACCGCGACCGCACCAGGGACGTACCGCCGGCCCTGCGTGACCCGCTGTTGCGGGACCGTGGCGGACGGATCTTCCAGGAGCACTACCGGTTGCTCGTCGCCCCGGCGTGAGCCCGCTGGTCAACTCGGTCGGTGGTGTCGGGAACGCCTCGCGCGACGACACGGGCGGGTCAAGTCGTACCCGACGCCGGACCCGCTGCTGACGGGGACTATTCTGCCTCCGAGGTACGGCCCGCAGATCAACAGCGCGTGCCGAGTGGGACTAACGAGAACCGGAGGCCACTCGTGACCACCGTCGCACCAAAGCCGATCGTGACCCGGCCATGGCCGGTACGCCAGCCGGTCAAGGGCTCGGCAATCGCGCGGTTGCTGCGTACGACGGACGCGAAGCAAATCGGGATCATGTACATGGTCACGGCGTTCGCGTTCTTCATGATCGGTGGCCTGATGGCGCTGCTGATGCGCGCCGAGCTGGCCCGGCCAGGACTTCAGTTCCTCTCGCCGGAGCAGTACAACCAGCTCTTCACCATGCACGGCACGATCATGCTGCTGTTCTTCGCGACGCCGATCGTCTTCGCGTTCGCGAACTTCGTGGTACCGATCCAGATCGGCGCGCCCGACGTGTCGTTCCCCCGGCTGAACAGCTTCGCCTACTGGCTCTACCTGTTCGGCGGAACGCTGGCCCTGGGCGGCTTCGTCACCCCGGGCGGCGCGGCGGACTTCGGCTGGTTCGCGTACACCCCGCTGAGCAATGTCGAGCATTCGCCCGGCGTCGGCGCGAACATGTGGATCGTCGGCCTGGCCATCTCGGGTCTGGGCACGATCCTCGGTGGTGTCAACATGATCACCACGATCCTCACCCTGCGCGCACCCGGCATGACGATGTTCCGGATGCCCATCTTCACCTGGAACATCCTGGTCACCAGCCTGCTGGTGATCATGGTCTTCCCGCTGCTCGCGGCGGCGCTGTTCGCACTCGCCGCGGACCGGATCCTCGGTGCCCACGTCTTCGACGCGGAGACCGGCGGCCCGATGCTCTGGCAGCACCTGTTCTGGTTCTTCGGGCATCCCGAGGTCTACATCGTCGCGTTGCCGTTCTTCGGCATCATCAGCGAGGTCATCCCGGTCTTCTCCCGCAAGCCGATCTTCGGCTACAAGGGTCTGGTCGGCGCGACCATCGCGATCGCGGCGCTCTCGATGAGCGTGTGGGCCCACCACATGTTCGCCACCGGTCAGGTACTGCTGCCGTTCTTCTCGTTCCTGAGCTTCCTGATCGCGGTTCCGACCGGCATGAAGTTCTTCAACTGGATCGGCACGATGTGGCGCGGCCAGATCAGCTTCGAGACGCCGATGCTCTGGGCGGTCGGCTTCCTGGTTACCTTCCTCTTCGGTGGCCTGACGGGCGTGCTGCTGGCCAGCCCGCCGGTCGACTTCCACGTGTCGGACTCCTACTTCGTGGTGGCCCACTTCCACTACGTGCTCTTCGGCACCATCGTCTTCGCCGTGTACGCCGGCATCTACTTCTGGTTCCCGAAGATGTTCGGCCGGATGCTCGACGAGCGACTGGGCAAGGTCCACTTCTGGCTGACCTTCATCGGCTTCCACACCACGTTCCTGGTGCAGCACTGGCTCGGCAACGAGGGCATGCCCCGGCGGTACGCCGACTACCTGCCGACGGACGGCTTCACCACGCTGAACATGATCTCGACGATCGGTTCGTTCATCACCGGCATCTCGACCCTGCCATTCCTGTACAACGTGTGGAAGTCGTACAAGTCCGGTCCGGTGGTCGAGGTTGACGACCCGTGGGGTCACGGTAACTCGCTGGAGTGGGCGACCAGTTCGCCGCCTCCGCTGCGGAACTTCGACCGGATGCCCCGGATCCGCTCCGAGCGGCCGGCGTTCGACGCCAAGTTCCCGGAACTGGCCGCCGGGCAGTCGCTCGCCGGGCCGCCGGAGGGTGGCGCCAAGCCGTTGACCAGCGAGTCCGACCACGGTGCCAGCTACACCGAGGACACCGCCAGCAACATCGATCGGAAGTAGCCGACTCGATCCCGCGCCGCGGCCGGTACCGGAGACCCGTTCTCCGGCACCGGCCGCGAGCCGTTTCATCCCTGTCGTTGCCCGGCCCCGCCGCCGGCCCCGCCCTCGACCGGGACAGGCCGGCCGCCCCGCAACCCGTGAACCGGTCCGGCCGGCTGACCCCCGCAGGCGGGTCCCGAGGCCCGTCAGACGTGCGACGGATCGGTCCAGGACGCCCGGACGAGTTCCCGTTCCGTGGCGGCTAGGTGGGTGGCCGCCGCGACCCAGGCCCAGGCGTACCGGTCCGGGTCGGGATCGGTGAGCCGGCCGAAGGAGTCCCGGCCATGGCGGTCGGATTCGGCGCCCAGTGCGGTGGCGAGTGCGGCGGCCACGGCGAACCCGGCCCGGCGGAGCGGCGCAGTCAGCCCCGAACCGTCTCCTCGGGCGGCCTCCCCGACCGTCCGACGGCCACCGGCCACGGCCAACTCCACCAGCCGGCGTACCCGCCACAGGGGAGACGCCGCCACCAGATCCGGGCCCGGTTGACCGACCGGTACGTCCGGCAGGCCCTCGCCCACCGGCGGAAGGTGTCCGCCCTGGAGCAGGTCGTACCCGAGATCCGCGTGGTCCAGCCACTGCTCGGGCAGGCGTAGCGTCGGCTCGGCCCCCGGTACCGGACCGACCGCGAGCGGGCGCAGCGTGCTGGCCCGTTCGGTGTCCAGCCGGCCGACGACCCGGATCCGCAGACCGGGCCGGGATGCGAGCCGGCGCAGGTTGGCCAGATGAGCCAGCTCGGGATGGGAGTCGGCCGGCACGAGCCGGATCACCGGCCCGGTCGCGATCGCCCGCCCGGTCGCGATCACCGGCCCGGTCGCGATCGCCGGCTCGGCTGCGGCCACCGGCTCGGCTGCGCTCGGTGTCAGTTCACGGGCGAGTAGGTGGTCGCCGGCCGCGCCGAGCACCACCAGGTCACAGCCGACCAGTTCCGGGCCGCCGGCCGAGCCGTCGGACGCGGTACCGAGGTGGATGTTGGTACCGAGGTGGACGTCGGAGCCGTTCCCGGCCTGCTCCGGAGCCGGGCCGAGCTGGGCGCGTACCGCCTCCGCGAGCGGTCGGGCGAACAGTTCCGCGGGCGAACCCGTCGACCAGCTCGGACCGTCGACCGGGATGGCGCGAACTCCTCGTCCGGCGCCGAGCCGGCCGTCCGGCGACACCGTCGCCCCGGTGATCAGCAGACCGCCACGGGCGAGTTGAGCATGGTTGACGGCGGCGAGTCCCACCTCGACGACCGCGTTCGCGCAGTTCCGAGCCCGGTCCGGCCCGCCCGGCTGCACGTCGACGATGGAGAACCAGCGTCCGTCCGCGCAGCGGAGGTGGGTGACCACGCCCGCGTAGCCGGTCGCGCTGATCACCGGTTCACGGCACACTCCGGACACCCGCAGGCTGCCGCCCGGCCGGTAGCTGCGCCGGCTCACCCCGACCAGGGCCGGATCGGCGTCGCCGGCCGCGAGCCGACCCGAGGTGAGCAGGACTTCGTGTAGCACCACGACGAGCTCGGCCAGCCGGTGACCGTCGTGCCGGGCCCGGGCGGCCCGTAGGCCACGTACCGCCCGGAGCGCGGCGTTCTCCGCCCGAGGCAGGCCGGCCAGTCGGGCGCTGTGTGCGGACCGCAGCAGTTCGGCCTGGAGCACGGCGCCGGCGGCCGGCACCCCGGCGGCGAGTACCGCCACACCCGCCCGCCACAGTCCGCTCGCCGCGACCCGCTGCGCAGCCGTCGGGCCGCCGCTCCGGGCGGCCCGACCGGTGCCGGCCGGCGCGGCCACCCCACCGCCCAAGGCGCTGGTGCCCCCGCCGCCCGGGGCAGTCCCGACGCTGTCGGTCGAGGTCGCGACACTGCCGTTCGGGGTCCTGGCCCTGTCGGTCGAGGTCGCGGCGCTGCCGGTCGAGGTCGCGGCACTGCCGCTCGGGGTCGCGGCGCCCGTGGCCTTGGTGCTACCAGCGGCCGAGAGGTCGGGGTCGCCGGAGACGGCGGTGTCGCCGCTGCAGGTGTTCGGGGCGATCGTCGTGGCGGCGCCGCTTTCGTCGTCCGAGGACGAGGACGAGGACGAGGACGAGGACAGCATGGCCGGGTCGGCGACCGGGCAGGCACCGAGCACGGCCGCGCGGTGCAGACAGCGGGGCGCCAGCAGGCACCCGCATCGGACCTGGTCGGCGTCGGTGATCACACCGGACGGTCCGGGCGTGAGCGTGACGATCGCGTCCGGACCGCAGTCGATCCGGAGTCCGTCCGGGCCCGCGCTGCGCGGAGCCGCGCCGACCCGTTCGATCGTCGCATCGAGCTTCTTGGCCAGCCGGGAGCTGAGATCCGCCGTGACTGCGGCGACAACCTGCGGCGCCACCGGTGGCAGCCGGTCCCCGACCGGTTCCGACGGATCGGCAGGCAGCGAAGGGGTCACCGGGGTCCTCCACGTAGCCGGTCGCCCACCCAGCGGGCGAGTTCGAGCGGACTGAGCGCGGCGATCGGCATTCCCGCCGCGACGAGTTGTTGGGCGATCGGCACCGAGTAGCGCGGGACGCCACCGTCGTCGAGCGCGGCGCAGCCGAGCAGGTGGACACCGGAGTTCGCCAGCGCCCGTACCTCGCCGAGCAGTCCGGCCAGTGGGCCGCCCTCCTCGAAGTCGCTGACCACCACGACGATCGTCCGGCTCGGAACGGTCACCAGGGACCGGGCCTGGGCGAGCCCGGCGGCGATGTGCGTACCGCCGCCGACGCGTACCTCCAACAGCAGAGAGAGGGGATCGCTCACCCGGTCGGTCAGGTCGATCACCTTCGTCGAGAAGGCGAGGAAATGGGTGGAGAGCGTGGGCACCCCGCCCAGCACGGCGGCGGTCAGCGCGGACCACACCACCGACGCCTCCATCGATCCGGAGACGTCGACGACGAGGATCAACCGCCAGTCGGCCTCGCGCCGGACGAGGGTGTGGAACACCGGGCGTTCCGGCAGCACCACCGTCCGGCCGTCCGCGAGCCGCCGGGTGTGCGCCAGGTTGGCCCGCAGGGTACGGGCGAGGTCCAGCCGGCCACCCGGGCGGCGGGTCGGCCGGGGCGTGGTCAGCCCGGACAGCGCGGGGCGGAGTTGGCTGGCGAGTTCCCGGGCGAGTTCGTCGACGAGACGCCGCACGAGTGGCCGCAGCCGGGCCAGCCGCTGTTCGGGCAGGCCACCGGCGAGCGAGAGGACCGAGGTCAACAGCTGCACCGAGGGGCGTACGGCCTCCGGGTCGAGTTGGGCGAGGACGTCGCTCCGACCGTTCTCGGCCGCACGGGCGAGCACCTCCTCCCGGATGCCCGCGCCGAACAGGACCTCCAGTTCGTCCGCCCATTCCCGGGCGGTCGGGAAGGAGGCGTTCTGCCCGGCAGCGCCGGGGGCGGAGCCCTGACCGACGTCGGCGGCCCCTTCGCCGTGGCCCGTTCCGTACAGCTCGTCCAGGGCGCGCGCGTGCCGCCGGAGGTGGTCCGGCAGCCGTTCGGTCTCCCGGCCGAGCAGCAGACGCCAGCGGTCGGCCGGGCCGAGCCGTACCTCCGGCGGTCGAGCCGTCGCGCCGCCCACGGTGGCCGTTCCGCGCGTTCCGCCGCCGACGGGTGCGGCGCTGTCGGCTGCGGCGCTGTCGGCTGTGGCGCCCCGGGCGCCCTCGTCGCCGGTGGTGGTCGGGCCGTTGGCGGTCGGGCCGGTGGCGGTCGGCCGGGACTCGGGCAGCCCGAACAGTGGAATGCCCAGGGCCCGGAGCACGGCGTGCCCGGCGGCGTCTGCCGCGCTCCAGCGGGCCAGCACGGCGGGCGGGGCGGAGAGGGTGAGGTCGATCCGGTCGCCGAGGCGTCCGGTGACGGTGCCCAGCAGTTGTTCCCGGGCGGCCGGCGTCAGCGTGTCGAAGCCGCCGCGCAACGCCGGTAACCGGGCCAGAAAATCCTGGTCGGTCAACCGCTCGACCCGGTCCAGCAGCGGGTCGAGCGCGGCCGGAGCGGCCTGGAGCAGCGGGCCGGCCGCCGTCAGCAGCCCACCCAGCAGGTGGAGCAGTCGGCGTCGCCCGGCCGGATCCGTGCCGGCGTCGATCCAACCGGCGGTACGGACGCCCAGGGTGTCCGGGGTGTCGAGGTCGAGGAGCACCCGAGCCGCCAGCGCGGCCCCCTGCACCAGAGGTGATCCGGTACGGGCCAACTCCGCCAGTGCCGCGTCGAGGCGCAGCCCCAGCCGGTGTTCGCCGGCCCGTACGGCGAGCGCGATCAGCGCCGCGGCCTCCTCCGGCTGGTCACTGCCGGCGAGTCCGGGCAGTCCCCGTACCGCCGCGTCCAGCAGGGTCGTGCCGAGTTCGGCGGCCCGCTCCCGCCCGTCGGCGGTGGTACCCGGCAGGTGTTGCCGGCGCAGCGCCTCCACCAGGTCGAGTGCGCTGAGCAGTTCGGCGAGTGTGCCGGCGGCCGGCAGTACGGCGGCGGCCCGGTCGAGCCGGTCGTCGACGAGGTCGGGCAGATCGCACCGGGCCGCGTCGTCCAGCCCGGCGAGGACCTCCGCACAGGTGGGTCCACCGTCGGCGGACTCCCGGTGGAATCGCGCCCGCAGCGTGCCGGCCGTGGCGAGGCGCATGGTGACGCCGCGTACGCCGACCAGATCCAACAGGGCCGGTACGGACGGCGTCCAGGAGACCCGCCACCGGGTGGTCAGCGCCGAGCCGTCGCCGATGCCGGCCACCTCGACCGGCTCGCCGTAGTCGATTCCGCAGGTCCGCAGGCGGCGCAGCATGATCTCGCGGCGGCCATCCAGAGTGGACCGGAGCGGGTCGAGGCGGAGTTCCCGTGCCGTGGGCTCGGCGGGGTTCGGCAGCCGCAGCTCGACGAGTTCGGCCTCCACCGAGGGCCCGAGCCCGGACCGGGGCGTTCCCGGGGCTATCCGGCCCCGCTCGGCACCGACCAGCACCGTTTCCAGCGCCCGGGCCAGCGCCCGACCCCGGCCGAGCAGTTCTCCCTGGCCGAGCACGGTGGTCACCGCCTCCAGCAGCTCACCCCGCCCCGGTGCGGGCAGGGCACGCAGCCGGGCCAGGTCCTCGGCCACCCGGAGGGTTTCGGCGGCCTCGCCGGTACCGGCGGTGTGTCCTGCCGATCGGAGCGCCCGGCACACGTCGGTGACGGCCCGGGCGGCGGCGAGCCGGACCTGCTCCGGATCGCCGCCGGCCAGGAAGACGGCCTGCTGCCAACGCGGATCGCGGATCCCGGCCGCGTAGCCGGACCGGGAGTCGAGGAGGTCGAAGGAATAGGGGACGAGCGAGGCGGCAACGGTGGCGGCCGCCCGGCCGGTCGGCGGAGTGCCGACCGTGGCAGGGGCTGCCGCCCGGCTGGTCGGTGCGACGCCGGCCGCCGGGTCCGCGGCTCCGCTGGTCGGTGCGGTGTGGGCGGATCCGAGCAGTGCGACGGCGTGGAACGAGCCCACCACGGCGGCGACCCGACGACCGCCGGCAGCGGCCTCGCCGAGCACCCGCCGCATGTGTTCCTCGCGGGCCAGGTCCCGAGCGGGTACGCCGTGGGCGGTCACCGCGTCCTGCCGCATCGCCCACCCGACCCCGAGGGCGGCCCGGCGTACCGCCTCGGGCGGACAGCCGGGGGCCCGTACCTCGACGGTCCGGTCCCAGAGGTCGTCGCCGTTCCGGCCGGTACCGCTGGCCGCGAGCGCGGCGGCGAAGGCCGGCGCGACGGCCGGCTCTGCCACGGTGCCCGGATCCGTGGTGTCGGTCGACGGCGACCATCCCGGGTCGGTGAGCGGAAGATCGCAGCAGACGACCTCGACGCCACGCTCCCGGGCCCACCGGATCGCGGCCAGTTCGGGGGAGAAGTCGGCGAACGGATAGAAGCCCAGCGGTCCGCCGTCGCGGGCCCCGGTCAACGCGACCGGCGCCCGGGTTGCCGGATCGGCCAGATAGCGCAGCCAGGACTGGAAGTCGGTCGGCAACTCGATGCAGAGGACGTCGGGTGCGGCGGTGTCGAGCAGGGCCGGCACCAGGGCGGCCAGCGCGGGGCTGTGGTGCCGCACCCCGATCAGGTACGGCTGGACCGATCCGGCCAGCGCCTCCAGCGCCTTCCGCGGGTCCGACGTCGCTGCCCCGGTCAACGCAGCGTCTCCCGCAGATCCCAGAGCCGCCGCCACATCGGTGCCCCCTCCTCGGCACGCCGCCGGACCGGGCCGTCCCAGTAACCGACGAGCCGGCCGTGGTCGGCCTGGTCGTCCTTGCGCACCACGCCGAGCAGGTGTCCGGGCAGCAGGTCGAGGACGTCGCCCGCCGGCAGGTACGCCGAGCTGAGGGCGAGCGCGGCGGCCACCTGCACGGCTTCGGCGGTGGACATCACCGTCCCCGGTCGCTCCACGTCCCAGCCCTCGGCCGACCGCCCGGACCGCAGGTCGCGGAAGACCGTCACCAGGGCGTCGAGCACACTGTCGTCCACGGCGTACGCGGCACCGGCCCGCGCCACGGCCGCGATGGCCTGCCGGCGTACCAGCTCCATTTCGGTCACCGGGTCGGCGATCGGTCCGATGGTCTCGAAGTTGAAACGGCGCTTGAGCGCGGCCGACATCTCCGACACGCCCCGGTCACGCAGGTTCGCGGTCGCGATCACGGTGAAACCCGGAGCCGCCGGCAGCACCCCGGCGTCGGTGTCGGCAAGCTCGGGCACGTTGATCCGGCGGTCGGACAGGATCGACACCAGCGCGTCCTGCACCTCCGGCAGACAGCGGGTGACCTCCTCGATCCGGGCCACCCGACCCGTACGCATCGCGGTGAGCACCGGGGACTCGACGAGTGCCTGTCGGGTCGGCCCCTGGGCCAGCAGCAGCGCGTAGTTCCAGCCGTACCGGAAGGCGTCCTCGGTGGTTCCGGCGGTGCCCTGCACGGTCAGCGCGCTGGTGCCGCAGACCGCCGCGGCCAGCAGCTCGGAGAGCATCGACTTGGCGGTCCCCGGTTCACCGACCAGCAGCAGTCCCCGTTCGCCGGCCAGGGTGACCACGCACCGTTCCACCAGTACCCGCTCGCCGACGAACTTGGCGGGGATGGCCAGGGTGGCCGGCAGTTCACCGCCGTCCGGGCCGGTACGCCGCTCCTTGGCCAGGCAGAGCGGCTCGCCGTCGCTGCCCTGGATGAACGTGACCACGGCACGCGGGGTCAGCGCCCATCCGGGCGGCCGGGGGCCGTCGTCGTACGCGGCGAGGAAGGCCAGTTCGGCGGCGAACCGTCGCTCGGCCGGCAGGACCTGCCAGCCGTCGGCCCCCCGACCGGGGCGGGCCGCCATATCTGCCGTCGGGTCTGTCGTCTGTGCGTGCGCGGTCACGGGTTCCTCGGCTTCCGGGTGCGGGAGGTCTGCAACTGTTCGAGCCGGGGTGCCTCGCCGTCCCGGACCCGTTGCCAGGCCCGCCGGTAGATCTCCGGCGCGGGAGCGAACGGCACGGCCAGCCTGAGCGGGATGTCGGACTGACCCGGCACCGCGAACAGCGGGATCTTCCACTGCTCGATCGGCAGCCGTGGGCTTCGCTGCTCCAGCCAGACGCCGGGAAGGAACAGGGTGCGTCCCGCCCGGGCCCGGCTGGCCTGGACCACCAGGTCGGTGCCGGCCAGCTCGTCGCGGCCGGCCCGGAGCCGGGCGGGCTTCCAACCGGTCCACCGGGCCACGTTGCGGTCGGTCGGATCGGGCATGGCCAGCAGCATCAGGTACAGCGCGGCGGCGTCGGGGCTCAGCCCGTACCCGGAGACCACCTCGGCGACGAGTTCGGGCACCGAACGGCTCGGATCCTGCGGCCACCAAGTTCCGTCCGGGTCCCGGGTTCCGGCGGCGGGGTCGCCCGGGTCGGCCAGCAGGGCGGCGAACCACGGGTTCCGGGCGACCCGCAGGGCCACCTCCGTGTCCCACATCTGCTGCGCGTCGCCCCGCAGCACCGGCAGGTACGGGTCGTTCCCGTCGTCGTCGAGCAGAGCCACCCGGATGGCCGGCCGGGGATGGTTGACGGAGGTGGCCAGGACGACGGCGCCGTACCGCTCCCAACCGTCGCCCGTCTCCGACGGTGCCCCGGCGACCTTGCGGAAGGCGTCGAGATAGACCCACGACTCCAAGCTGAGCATCAGCTCGGGGTTGGCCAGCCGTTCCCGTACCGCGACGAGCGCGGCCGGCAGCGCGGCCCGGACGGGATGGCCCGCCGGGACCCGGTGGGCGGCCCAGGCGGCGGCCCCGACGGCGCCGACCAGCGTCGCGGCGGTGAATCCGACCGCCGAGTGGTCCCGCTGCACGAACTGGTCCTGTGCCAGCACCCAGGTCAGGTCGTTACCAAGTTCGGGGCAGGCGGCCGGCTCCAGCAGTCCGGCCAGCGCCCAGTCCACGCTCCAGGGCAGATTGACCGACCGGAGTGCGTCGGCGAGGAGTTCCTCGGGGATCCGGGGCCGCCGCCCGACGGCGTCGTTCCAGACCTGTGCGGCGGCGACGACGTCCGGGCCGTCCGTCCAGAGCCGGGTCAGGTCGTCGGGGACCAGCGCCGCGACGGCGGCCCGCCGGACGTCCCCGTTGATCCGGGTGAGCTGTGACCGGGCGAGCGTGACCTCGCTGGGCTTGAGCCCCAGCGTCTCCCGGGCCTCGGCCGGCATCGGGTCGACGCTGTTGGCCTGGAAGAGTCCGGCCAGCACCAGCCGGGCCACCGCGCTGCTCACCCCGGTCAGTTCGGCGAACTCGTCGGCGGCGGCGGGCTGCCACGGCAGCGGGCCGCGCCGGGCCCACTCGGCCAGGAACTCGGCCAGCCAACCCGCCGGACGCGCGTCGCCGACCGGCGTCGACGTGAGCACGGTGTACCGGGCCGGCACGGCGAACTCCCCGGACGGATCGTGGTACAACCCACCGAGTTCGGTACCGGTGAACGACGCGCTCTGGTCCAGTACCGCGATGAACCGGCCACCGGCCAGCAGAAACAGCGAACGCTGCTGGTGCAGCCGCCAGCCGCCGTGGGACTGCAGGGTGAGGTCGGGATAGATGAGGCGGATGTGTCGCCACCGGGCCGCCTCGGTGGCGGTGGCCAGGCCGAGTCCGTCCAGTTCGGTCAGCAGGGCTCGGAGCGTCTCCCGGTCCTGCACCGGAGTCGTCGCGGCCACCGCCCGGTACGCGATTCCCGTACACCAGCCCAGCAGGCCCGGCAGGTCCGCCATGGAGTGTGGCAGCTCCGAGCCTTCGGTGTGCAGCCGGACGCCGGGGTCGGTTTCGGGCCGGTCCACGGCCCTGCGCATCGCCCTCAACTGCCGGAAGGCGCAGTCGAGATTCTCCTGCGACGTCCAGTAGTACCGCTCGGCGAGGCCGTCCAGGGCGGTACGGAGTGCGGCGTCGCTGGGACCCGGCGGATCCTCCTCGATCGCGCCCTCGGTCAGTGCCGCCGCGAGCCGGTCCGCCAGCCCGCGAAGGGTGCTCTGGCTGGTCGCGGCGAACCGCAGCACCTCGGCCACCCCGGTCACCAGCACGTCGTCGGTGAGCTGCGGTAGTGCCGAGCGGATCAGCGCGGGAAGCTCCTTCGGTTTGTCGGCGCCCTTGAGCAGGGTCGCGACGGTGTCCCGGTCGATCCGGCGCAGCGCGGCAGAACCCTCCGGGTCGCGCGGCCGGAGCTGGTGCCGGTACCGGTGCGGCGGCAGGGGAACGCCCGCCCGGGTGACCTGGGTCGATGACCGGCCGGTCGTCAGTCTGGTGACCACGATCCCGTCCGGGTCGGCCAGCCGCGAGTCCGCCAGCAGGATCCGCAGCCGGTCGTCTCCGGGTAGCCGGAGCGCCCCAGCCGGAACGCCCCGGCTCGTGGTGACCGTGCGACCAGTGAGATCCTGGCCCCGGAACGACCCGTCCGGCAGGCGTACCACGCGCCAGCCGAGCAGCCCGTCCACCGGTACGCCGAGCGGGGTCACCCGGTCCGAGGGGGTCGGCCGCAGCCAGCTCTGCCCCTCGTCGAGGGTGCTGCCGGCCGGGGCGGTACGCAGTGCGTCGGCCAGTTGGCCGGGTACGCCCTGCCGGCCGTACTTCCCGGTGACCGGGTCGTACTCGTGCCACTGCGGGGTCTCGCCCTGCCGGGCCGACCGGCGTACCCAGTACGACGTACCGTCGCCGATCAGGTCCTGCTCCTCCGGGACCTCGCTGTCGCCGACGTGCAGCACGCCGGCGCCGGTGGTCCGTCCGCCGCCGGGCAGCGGCAGGCTGGTGAGGTCCTGGCGGAACTGGTACCGGCTCGGGCTGCCGACCATCTGTCGCACCTGCTCCGGCTCGGAGTGCCAGTACCCCATCAGGCCGCCGTAGCGCTGGTTGGACTCCCAGAGCACCAGTAGTTCGCCGTCGACGTAGTGGAAGCCCGGCTCCCCCCAGCGGTCGCCCTGCGGAATCCGCAGGTCGTGGGTGAGTACCGTGCCGTCGGCGTCGATCACGCGGACCCGATCCGGGCCGGCCACGATCAGGTACGGCCAGGCGTCCGCGAAGACGAGCCCCCGGTCGACCTTCGAGTCGACCACGTCGGCGATCGCCTCGTCCCAGGCGGGCCAGCCCAGTTCCTCCAGCAGCCCGCCGCGCAGGCTCCGGACCACCTCGTCGGTGAGATCGGTGCGGGCCGCCGTGGCAACCTCGTCCGGCGCCAGCACCAGTACCTCGGTGGGCAGCGAGGCGAGCAGGGTGCCCGCCGTGGCGAGCGACGGCAGTCCCCGGACGCCGAGCGCGGCGGCCCGGTCCCGGACCCACTCCACCAGCACCGGCCGACCGCCCGGTGAGTCGGCCAGCCGGCGCATCACCCGGTGGCCGCCCTCGCCGTCGCACCGGTCGAGCGCCCCGTGCAGGGCCTTCCGGAACCGGGCGTCGCCGGCCAGAGCCAGCAGGTCCCGCTGTCCCACTCCGACGGCCCACGCCGAGATGTGCACCACGGCACTGGGGACGGTCACCGGCAGGTCGAGCGAGAGCATCAGGTCGGTCAGGTCGATGTCGGCCTTCGCGTCGATCGTCGCACCGTCCTCGGCGGCGAGTTCGGTGCGCAGCCTCTCGGCCATCCGCTCGATCAGCCCGTAAAGTGCCGGGGATCGGCCCGGGTAGCGGTGCTTGTTGTGGTGCCGCACCTTGAGGAACCGCCGGAGCCAGCCCGCCGAACCGTCGGCCGGCCGTTCCGCCGCCGGCAGCCGGACGTCGACGAGCCCGTCGGTCGCGCCGGTCGCGGTGAGCAGCTCCAGCCAGGCGGGCAGCGCGTCGCCGTCCGGGTCGTTCGGCGGCATCAGGTTGAGCAGGGCACCGCGTACGCTCCGGTCCACTTTGGCCAGCGAGACCAGGGCCGGCAGGTACGCCTGCCACCAGCCGATCGAGGCCTGCGCCGTCGCCGGCAGGTCGAGCATCTCGACCAGGTACGTCCGTTCGAGTGCCTGCCCCGCGCCGACGTCTCCGTCGGCAGGTCCACGCTTGCCCTCGGGTGCACGGCCGCCGGTGCCGCCTGCGGGGGCGACCTTGTCCGCCGCGCGGACCAGTCGACGCAGCGCGTTGGCGCTCTGCACCGACGGGACGAGCCCGGCCGCAGTGGTCCGTACGCAGAGCTGGCTGAACCGTCGCAGTGCCTCGTCGGCCGGCAGTCGGCCGGCCAGTTCCTTGGCGTACCCGGCGAGCGCGGTGCCCGGAAGTGCCCCCGCCAGCGCGAATTCCAGGTACACCGAGTCGATCCGGTCCGCCTCGGTGGTCAGCCCGTGCTCCGCCTCGGCCTTGCGGGCCCGGCCGAACATCTGTCCCGCGTACCCCTTCTCCTCCAGGCCGAGGAACACCCGTCCGGCCTGCTCGTAGAAGGTGGGGAGGAAGTGTGGCACCGAGCTGGCCAACCGCCGGGCGACGGCGTGGTACTCGTCGACCGCGGCCTTCGGCTTGGACCGTGCCTGCCGGACGATCCGCGTCAGCTCGGGCACGATCGCCAGCGCGTGGTGGCCGTCGTCGGGGTGCCGCACCAGGACCCACTCCGGGAAGCCCAGCGACTGGCGTTGACCGAGCCCGACCAGGACCGGTTCGGCGGCTCGTTCGAGGCCGAGGAAGGCCGCGGCGGCGTCCTCCCCGTCGCCCAACTCGGCCGGGACCAGTCGGACCACCGGCTGGTCGTCCAGGACCGGATGCCGGTAGGTCCGGGCGGTCAGCGGTACGGCGTGTTCACCGGCTCCGGCGGTCTCCGGTGGCAGCACCGCGCCGGCCGACAGCAGGTCCTCGATCTCGGACGTCATGGCGGTCACGCACCCTTCCCCGTGCCGACCGGCTGGCCACCGGAGAGGCTCGCGGCCATCCGGATCCCCTCCGACCAGGCGACCGGCCCGACGTCCGCCAGACGCATCGGCCGGCTGCCGCGAAGCCGCCAGGACAGGTCACCCATGGTCAATTGGTTCTCCCAGTACTCTCCGTTGATCCATACCGATGCCTCGACGATCCGGCCGGCCTCGTGGATCCGGCAGCTCACGGCGGCGTTGGACGCCTGGTATCCCAGGGTGCTGGCGCGGGCGGTCACGGCGGACCGGGAGGTGAGCCGGGCCTGCCGGAAGTCCGGGACCCAGGTCGCCGACCCGTCCAGGTCGGCGGGCTTCGTCCAGGTGGCCCGGTGCAGTTGCTCGACCCGTTGGGTCACCCCCAGCTCGGCCGCGAACTCCCGCAGCTCCACCAGATCGGGCAGGAGTACGGGATGCGGCAGGGTCACCGTCCGCGGCGACAGCCGCAGCGTCTCCCCGTCGAGGTCGACCACCCGCAGCTCGCCCTGGTCGGTGACGTCCCGCAGCAGGCCCAACTGTTCGGGATCGTCGCCCACGACGACGAGGTCGCGCAGGACGCCCTGCCAGGCGGGATCGGGCCACACCCGGGCGAGCAGCCCGGTCGGGACCGGAAGGGCGGAGACCATCCAGGCGTCGACCCGGGCGAGGCAGTCGGCGCGGTGCCGGTCGAGCCACTCGGCGAGCTGACGCAGCCGATCCACCTCGGGATGGTCCCGCAGCGCCTTTGGCAACGTCTTCAACGGACGGCCGGTCCCTCGACGGGCGGCTGATCTGGCGACCACCTTGCCGTCCGTCAGGGAAATCTCGTAGGAGTCACCCGCCGACAACCAACCCACTGATCCACCCTTCGCGATGCGTGATGTGTCCGCCTCCGGCCGGGATCCGGCCGCCGGTGCCGAGTAGCACGTGGAACGCTAGTGCCCGGTACCGACAAGAAATCTCCTCGACCCGGAGCCGTCGACTGTGGATGGTACGAGCCCGCCGGCCGGACCGCCGCCCACCCGGACGCCCGCCCGGGAACACCGCCGCCCACCCGGACGCCCGCCCGGGAACACCGCCGCGCGGACGTGCCGGTCCCGGCCCGGTGGGTGCTGCGGTCACCGGTCGGGGGACGCGACGGTCATCGGTCGGCGGGTGCGGCGGTGACCGAGGTGGGTGCGGGGGTGGTCGGTGCGGCGATCTTCCGCCGGCGGTGGCGCAGTTCGGCGGCGAGGAAGGCCAACCCGATCAGCGCGCCGATCGTGCCGGTCGCGGCGAAGCCCCAGGCCGGTGCGGAGGCGTCGATCACCGCGCCGGCCAGCGGCGCACCGAGGGCCAGGCCGACCGTGATCGCGGAATTCTGCAGACCCATCGCCTCACCCCGGACGCTGGCCGGAACGAGCTGACTCACGGCGTTCGCGGTGGACGCCAGGGCCGGCGCACAGAGCATCCCGGCCGGCAGCAGCGCCAGGCCCAGCGACCACCACTGCGTACCGCCGAAGCCGACCGGAATCGTGCAGAGTCCGAGCATCGTGACGATGAGCAGCGGGGAGACCGATCGCGACACCATGCCGTACACGAAGGCGCCGACCAGGGAGAAGGCGGCCCACACCGCCAGCACCAGGCCGGTCCACTCGACCTGTTCGGCGGCCCGGAGCACGGCCACCACGGCGACGTCGGTGCCGCCGAGCACGAGCGTGGTGGCGGCACTGATGGCCAGTAGCCCGAGCATCCGCGGCGTGAGCCATTCCCGCCGGGACACCGGCCGGGCCGCGTCCAGCGGTTCGTGGTCGGCCCGGGTCGGCGGGTTGAGCCAGAACAATGCCAGGCCGGCGAGGACGACGCCGCCGCTGACCACGAGCAGCGTCGCCTTCGGCGACACGCTGGTGGCCAGCAGCACCGCGAGGATGGGCCCGACCATGAACGACAGTTCCACGGCCATCGAGTCCAGCGCGTACGCCGGGCGCCGCTTCTCCGCCGGCACGAGCGCGGCGACCGACTGCCGGGCCACGCCGAACACGGGCAGACAGAGCAGCCCGCCCAGCAGCGCCCCGCCGAGCAGCACCGGGTACGGCATGAGCGGTGCGGTGAGCCAGAAGGCGGCCTCGGCGACCGTGGTCAGGGCGAGCACGGGTCGCAGGCCACGGCGGTCCACCAGCCGGCCCAGCAGTGGTGCGCCGACGGCGACACCGATCGTCATCGCCGCACCGGCCAGTCCGGCGGCGGCGTACCCGTGCTCCAGTTCCAGCACGACGTACATCGTCAACGCGATGACCGTCATCGTCTTCGGGACGCGGGCCAGCAGGGTGACCAGCATCAGGGACCGTACGCCGGGCAGCGCGAGGGCTTCCCGGTAAGGGGTGAGATTCATCAGGGGTGCGTACCTCCCCGGCTATCCTGCCTGGTCGGTACCGCCTGCCTGCCAGCGAACAAGTCCGGCGGGGTCACTTAGCAGCGGCGCGCCGTGCAGGGTCACCCCGGCCTCGCGCAGTACGGTCAGCGCCGCCCCGGTGGTCTGGCCGTTGACCCCGGCGGTCAGGTCGAGCAGCACGCTGGTGGCGAAACCCTCCCGGGCGGCGTCGGCGGCGGTGGCCCGTACGCAGTGGTCGGTGGCGATGCCGACCACCTCGACGGTCTCCACCGAGTGCCGGCGCAACCAGTCGGCCAGCCCTTCGCCATCCTCGGCGGCCCCCTCGAACCCGGAGTACGCCGCCGCCCACTCGCCCTTGTGGAACACCGCCTCGATCCGGTCGAGGGACAGGTCGGGATGGAACTGCGCGCCGTCGGTGCCGACGACGCAGTGCCGGGGCCAGGAGTCGACGAAGTCCGGTGGGTCGCCGAAGTGGGCGCCGGGGTCGACGTGGTGGTCCTTGGTCGCCACCACGTGGTCCCAGCGGTCCGGTTCGGCGGCGAGCAGTCGGGAGATCCCGGCGGCCACCGCCGCGCCCCCGGTGACGGCGAGCGACCCGCCCTCGCAGAAGTCGTTCTGTACGTCGACGATTATCAGTGCTCGGCTCATCTGTCGCGGCTCTCCTAACCTGTTAAGAAGGGGCCCTTTCTATGCAGAAAGCGCTATGCGGGGGCCCTTCCTTACACCCCTACGACGGTTACCGGGACGGTGGGATCGCCCGCCGAGAGCTTGAGGCCCTCCCAGGGGATCGAGATCAGGCACTGTCGTAGGTGTTCGCGGGACTCGGTGAGGGTGGGGAGGGCGACCGGCTCGCCGGCCCTGACGTACGGCCGCTGGAGCGGGCGGTCGCCGGGGCGGGGATCCGGTACGCCCTGGGAGACGATGATCTCCTCGGTGGCGGTGCCGCTCGGTTTGTGGCGGCGGACGGCTGTCTTGCGCCCGCCCACGGTCGCCTTGCGTTCGGAGCGTTTGACCACCGACCGGCCGTCCACCTCGACGAGCTTGTAGACGAGTCCGGCGGTCGGGGCGCCGGAACCGGTCACCACGGCGGTACCGGCGCCGTACATGTCGACCGGCTCGGCGGCGAGCGCCGCGATGGCGTACTCGTCGAGGTCCCCGGAGACGATGATCTTCGTCTCGGTGGCACCCAGCGAGTCGAGCAGCTCCCGCGAGTGCTGGGCCAGCACCGCCAGGTCGCCGGAGTCGATCCGGACCGCCCGCAGTTCCGGACCGGCGACCGCGATCGCGTTGCGGATGCCCTGGGCGATGTCGTAGGTGTCGACCAGCAACGTGGTGCTGCGGCCCTGCGCGGCGACCTGGCTGGCGAACGCGGTCGGCTCGTCGTCGTGCAGCAGCGTGAAGGCGTGCGCGGCGGTACCGGCGGTGGGTATCCCGTAGCGCTGCCCGGCGGCCAGGTTGGAGGTGAAGCCGAACCCGGCGAGGTAGGAGGCTCGGGCCGCGGCGACCGCCGCCTCCTCCTGCGCCCGGCGGGCACCCATCTCGATCAGGGTACGGCCGCGCGCGGCGGTCACCATCCGGGCCGCCGCCGCCGCGATCGCCGAGTCGTGGTTGAGCACGGAGAGCGTCAGGGTCTCCAGCAGGACGCACTCGGCGAAGGTGCCGGAGACGGTCAGGATCGGCGAGCCCGGGAAGTACAGCTCACCCTCGGCGTAACCGTCGATGTCGCCGCTGAACCGGTACGTCGACAGCCAGCTCGCGGTCGGCTCGTCGACCACCCCGCTGTCCCGGAGGAAGGCCACCTCGGCCTCGTTGAACCGGAAGTCCTGGAGCAGTTCGACGAGGCGGGTCGTGCCGGCGACCACCCCGTACCGCCGGCCGGCCGGTAGACGGCGGGTGAAGACCTCGAAGACGCAGGCCCGGTCGGCGGTGCCGTCCCGCAGGGCGGCGCTGATCATCGTCAGCTCGTAGTGGTCGGTCAGGAGCGCGGGGCGCGAACTGTGCACCAGCTCAGCCTAGGCGGCCGGATCCGCCCGCTGTCGCCGGTCACCGATCGGCGTCGCCCTCCTGCTCCGGTATCGACCGCAGCGCGGGCCACAACTCGCCGCGACCGGCCACCCCGAGCTTGTTGTAGACCCGCTGGAGGTGGTTCTCCACGGTACGGGTGGAGATGTAGAGCTGCTCGGCGATGTTGCGGCTGGCCAGACCCCGGGCGGCCAGCCGGGCGATCTGCCGTTCCCGTTCGGTCAACGCCGGTTGGCGGGTCGAGAGCGCGGGAGTACGCAGCACGTCGCAGCGGCGGAGCAGTCCGGCGAGCCGGAGATTCGCCTCGTGTGACCGGGTCGATCGGGCCGCCCGAAGTCGGGCCACCGCCCGGCTGGTCGCCTCGGCGGCGAAGACGTTGAGATCGAGTTCGCTGAACGCGTCCGCGACGGCGAGCAGCTGGTCGCCGGAGTGGCCGTACTCGGCGCGGGCGTGCCGGGCCATCAGCGCCGGCAGCGGGCCGTCGACGGTCTCGCTCAGCTCGGTGAGCCGCTGGGCCACGGACTGCCGGCGCCCGGTGACGGTCGGCTCGCCGATCTCGATGTCGGCGCGACCGAGCCGGACGAGGTCGTGCAGGGCCAGCACCTCGTGGCCGGCGAAGCCGTCGGACTGGAGACGACCGACGAGTCCACGGAGCCCGGCGACGGCCCCCGGAAGGTCACCGGTGGCGGCGAGCACGGTGGCGCGGGCCTGTTCGAGCCAGGGATACAGCACGGCCATTACGGTGGTGTGCGACCGGTCGGACTCCAGCATCGCCTCGACGGCGGAGTCCACGTCACCGCGCATCGCCGCGGCCTGGGCCCGTTCCGCGTGGGCCAGGCCGGCGAAGACCGGACTGGTGGCGAGCACCGCACAGGCGCCGAGACTGGTCCGGAGCGCCTCACCGCTCTGGCCGCGCAGCCGGGCCGCCTGGGCGCGCAGGATGGAGAGGTATCCCGACCCGAGCCGGAAGTCGCCCGCGTCGGCCAGGTCGGCGAACTCGGCCGCGACGATGGCGTCGATCCCGGCCAGGTCACCGGCCAGGGCCAGCCCGGTGCCACGAGCCAGCTCCAACGCGAGTTGCAGGTACGGCATCTCGGCCTGCCACTGGGCGGCCTCGGCCGCGACACCCTCCACTGCCCGGGCACTGAGCACCAGCTCACCCCGGGCCGCCTGGAGATGGGCGATGGTGCACCGGGCCAGACCGCGCGCGGCGACCGTGGCGGCCGGCCGGTCCAGGACGGATCGGCTCAGCCGCAGCGCCTCGTCGCATTCGAGCCGGTGCAACCGCATGATCGCCTCGAAGGCGACCACCCGGGCCCGGTCGGCCGGATCGGTCAACCGCTCGGCGTCGGCGGCGATCTCGGCCACCGTGGACTCCCGGTTGAGCCCCCAGTAGGAGACCATGCCGCGTACGGTCAGCCAACGGCTGCGCCGCTCGTCCGAGGTGATCTGGTCGGCCACCGAGTCCAGTACGCTGATCGCCTCCTCGGCCCGGTCGCCGAACATCAGGATGGTGGCCAGCAGCTCGGCGGCCTGGTACCCGCCACCGGCGTCCAGCGCGGCCCGGGCCAGCCGGGCGGCGAGCGGTACGTCGAACTGGCTGAACGCCTGGCCGCCCGCGTTCAACAGCAGGGCCGGGTCCGGTTCGGTGCCGGAGTCGAGCCGCCACACCGCCACCCGTAGCAGGTCGTCGCGGCGCCGGGTGCCGGCCCGCTCCACCAGGTCGGCGAGCCGGGCGTTGAGCCGACGGGCGCGGGTCACCGGGCAGCGTCGCCGGACGACCTCGCCGTAGAGCGGATGCGCGAGTCGGACGTCCGAGCGGCGGTCGTGGGTGACGACCCGGATCAGGCCCCGTTCCTCGGCCAGCTCCACATCGGAGTCGTCGGTCGCCCGGCTCAGCAGGGCCAGGCCGATCGGCTCGCCCATCGCCACCAGCTCGACCACCGCGCGGACGCCCTGCTCGAGCTGGCCGATCCGGGCGTCGATCAGGTCGTCCAGGCTGGGCGGCAGTTGGGTCCGGCCGGTCCACCGCCACACGCCGTACGTCCGGTTCAGCTCCTCGCTGGCGTGCGCGGCGATGACCAGTTCCCGGAGCATCAGCGCGTTGCCGGCGGACAACCGGTGCAGCCGGTCCGCCGAGGGTGCGTCGACCGGGTCGCCGAGCATCGCGGCGAGCAGGTCGGTGGTCTCGGCCGGGCCGAGCGGGGCCAGCTCGGCGTGGTCCACGAGGTCGTCCGTCCACAGCGCGCGGATCGGCAGCGGCACGGGCTCGCCGCTGCGCAGCGTACCCAGCACGGTCGCGTTGTCGGAGCGGGCGATCAGGTAGACCAGCGCGGCCGAGGACGGGTCGAGCAGGTGGGCGTCGTCGATGCCGATCACGATCCGTCGGCCGGCCGCCTGCTGGTGCAGTGCGTCGACGGCCCAACGCATGATCCCGGCGGGGGAGAGCCCGGGCGGCTGGTCGGCCGGCAGCACCTGGGCGAGCCCGCCGAACGGGATGCCGGCGCTGGCGATGTTGGCCGAAGCGGACCAGACCGCGCAGCCGAGTTCCGGCAGGTCCTCCAGGCACTGCCAGAGCAGCCGGCTCTTGCCGACCCCGGCCGTGCCACTGAAGAAGAGTCCACGGGTGTCCGGGCTGGTGGCGGCACTCACCAACCGGCTGAGTTCATCCGTCCGGCCAACGAAGCTCCACCGCCCCATCGGGGCAGCATATAGACCGCATGCCTTCAGCGCGCGCCCGGTGACTGAGTGAATTTGAGTAGTCCGCCAAGCATCCATGAGTATCGTTGGTGCTCGTTGCGTATGGGCATCGACACGTAGCGTTCCGGCATTCGGGTGATTCGCCCCGGCCGTACTGGTCGGAGCCGTGTTGGTCGCCTGGGAGGTGGAGACCCTGAAGAAGTCCCGGTCGCTCCCCGCCGTCGCGGCACCGGGATCGCCTGGTGCGCCACCCTCCCGACGGGTGATCGTCCGGGAGCAGGCGCTGGTCGAGTTCCCGCCGCACGAGCCGCTCGCCGTGATCACCGTCGGGCCGTCGGCTGGCGACCGTCGGGCCGTACTCGCGGGGTTGCTCGCAGCGGCGGCGCCGCCGCTGCGGGCGCCCGCCGGCAGCTTCATGGTGATCGACTACGCGCAGACCGTCACCGGCGCCGCCTATGTGCCCGGCCTCCGGGCCGCCCGGGAGTACCGGACCGATCCGATCGGCGCCGGGCCGGCCCTGGGTCGCCCACCCCGCCGGGTCGAACTGACCGTGCCGGACCCGCTCCTGCGGCACTTCACCCTGGTCGACGCGCCGGACACCCGGACCCTGGGCGTGGCCGGCATCCGGGTGGTCCGCGACGCCGTCCGGCGGGGCGGCGCGCTGCTCTTCGTGCTTCCCGCCGACGAGCCGGTCACGGACACCGAGTTGGACCTGCTCACCGAGGTCGCCGGTGGGGCCGCGGTCTTCATGGTCGGCACGCCCGGCACGGACGGCACCTGGTTGCCGGCCGAGCCCGGGACGCGCCGGGCCACCCTGGTCGCCGCGGTGCCGGCGCTCGCCGCAGTGCCGTGGATCGACCTCGACCCGGCCGCCGCCGACACCGCCTACCTGCGGCGGGCCCTGGTGGACTGGGCCAGTTCCGAGGGACTGCGCCGGTCGAGCCTGCGCCCACCGATCGTGCCCGGCGCCACCCGTACCGTCCGGGTCGCTCCACAGGCGGGGACCTCCGACTGGGCGGACCGGTTGGACCGGCAGGTCCGCACCTGCGCCCACCGGCTCCGCCGGGAGATCGCGCTGGAGATGGCCAACGTCCACCTGCGGGGCGTCCAGGAGATCGTCTCCGGGTCCGGCGCCGCCGGGCTGCCCCGCTTCCTCGACCGGGAGGTCGAGGCGTTGTCGCTGGAGGTGGTGGCCGCCTGCGACGCGGGCGTGGACCGCATCCTCGGCGAGACCATCACCCTGGTCTTCGGGGGGGTGCCGGACGAGGGCCTACGGCTTCGGGTGGCGGCCGCGGTCGGCTGGGGTCTCGCCGACAATCCCGTCGCCCAGGACCTCGACCGGGTGCTGCTGCTCCGGGAGAGCGGTGCCGTCGAGCCGGTACCCGGACTCGGCGCGGTGGCCGGGCTCGCGGCCTATCCCGGTGGCACCGGCGGAGCCATCCTGCCGCCACTCGGGGTCGGCCTCTCCGGGGGCTGCTACCAGTACTGGCGCAACCCCGCCCGGTCGGATCCGATCAGGGCCCGGTCGTGGCTGCGGCGGGCCCTGTGCGAGATCGAGCTGGAGCTGTCCCGCGAGGTGTCCCGACGGTTCGAGGTGATCGGCGGTTCGCTGACCGGCGTGCTGGCGGAGGCGGTCCGACATGGCCGCCTGCTCGCCTGACCAGCGCCGGGCCGGGCCGGCCAGCAGGGCTTTCGCCCACCTGGCGGTCCGGTTCGCGGGTCGTCGGCGTTCCGGTTCTTCGGTTCGCCGCCGACGGTGGCACGATGGGGGGCATGGCGGCTCCACAGGTTGCACCGGTTGAAGCGCCGGACACCGAAGAGGTGCCGGTCGCCGACCGGGCATGGGTGACGATCGTCTGGGACGACCCCGTCAACCTGATGTCCTACGTGACCTGGGTGTTCCAGAAACTCTTCGGCTACAGCCAGGAGAAGGCCGAGAAGCTGATGCTCGACGTGCACAACAAGGGGAAGGCCGTGGTCTCCAGCGGCGCCCGGGAGCGGATGGAGCACGACGCGTCCCAACTGCACGCGTACGGGCTGTGGGCGACGGTGGACCGGGCGTGAGTACGTTTCGCCGACAGGGCGAGCACTGCGTGGCGACGTTCGCCGCCGACGAGGTGCGGGTGCTCCGCAAGGTCGCCTCGGAGGTGGTGGGACTGCTCACCGACGGCTTCGACCACACCGACCCGGTCGTCGGGCGGCTCTTCCCGGACACCTACCCGGAGAATCCGGGCGACTCGGCGGAACTGCGGCGCTACACCGAGGGCGACCTGAAGACGGGCAAGATCGACCAGGCGGGTGCGGTACTGGCGGCGCTGCCACCGGTCACCGGCGGGGAGGTACGCCTGGACGGCGAGGCCGCCGAGGCGTGGCTACGCGCCCTCAACGACGCCCGCCTCGCCATGGGCGTACGGCTGGACATCTCGGCCGACACCGATCTCGGCGACGAACTGGACGACGCGGTCCTGCACGACCCGACCTCGACCCGGGTGTTCCAGCTCTCCGTCTACGCGTACCTCGGCTACCTCCAGGAGTCGCTCCTCACCGCCCTCGTCGACTGAAAGGAAGGGCCCCTTCTTATCGTTTTCTGTATAAGAAGGGGCCCTTCCTAACACCTCAGACCCGGTCGAGGGCGGCGAGCTCCGCCTCGTCGAGGGTGAGTTCGGCGGCGGCCACCGAGTCCCGGATGGTCTCCGGGCGGCTCGCCCCGGGGATCGGGACCACCACCGGAGAGCGAGCCAGCATCCAGGCCAGGCAGACCTGCTGCGGGCTGACGCCCCGGGCGGCGGCGACCTCGGCGAACGGGGCGAACCGGCTGCCGAGGTCCCCGGCCCGGGAGATCCCGCCCAACGGGGACCAGGGCAGGAAGGCCAGCCCCAGCTCGTCGCAGAGTTCCAGTTCCGGCTCCGAGGCGCGGTACGCCGGGGAGTACTGGTTCTGCACCGACACCAGCCGGTCGCCGAGAATCTCCCGGGCCGCCCGGATCTGCTCCGGGTTGGCGTTCGAGATCCCGGCCATCCGGACCTTGCCGGCGTCGACCAGGTCCCGGACCGCGCCGATCGAGTCGGCGTACGGGACCTTGGGGTCGGGCCGGTGGTGCTGGTAGAGCCCGATCGCCTCCACGCCGAGCCGCTTGAGCGACGCCTCGCAGGCCGTCCGGAGATAGGCCGGCGAGCTGTCCACGGTCCAGCTTCCGTCGCCGGGGCGCAGGTGCCCGCCCTTGGTGGCGACGAGCACGCCGGAGGTGTCCCCGCCGTAGCTGGCCAGTGCCCGCGCGATCAGCGACTCGTTGTGTCCCACCTCGTCGGCGTGCAGGTGGTAGGCGTCGGCGGTGTCGATCACGGTGACGCCGGCGTCGAGCGCGGCGTGGATCGTACGCACCGAGCGCTCCTCGTCCGGGCGTCCCTCGATCGACATCGGCATGCCACCGAGCCCGATCGCGCTCACCTCGGCGGTACCGATGCGGCGTTGCTTCATCACGCAGCCTCCTTCAGTCGGGCACCCGGTCGGCAGTGTTCTTCCCCACCCGGTGCCCGCGCACCCGGTGTTCCCTGCTCGGGTGCGGCGGTTATCGACTTTCCCTTTCTGCCACAGGCCGGGGCGGAGCGCCGGGCTGGGCCGGGTGAGGTCGGCCACTCTCGTGGGCCGAGGTCGACCACTCCCGGCCGCCCGGACAGGCGGTAGGCTGGGGTCGTGCTGAGCATCGACCGGTCGATAGTCGAGGCGATCGTCGCGCACGCCCGCCGGGACCACCCGGACGAGGCGTGTGGCGTGGTCGCCGGCCCGGTTGGCGCCGACACCCCCACTCGACACATCCCGATGGTGAACGCCGCCCGGTCCATGACGTTCTATGAGTTCGACTCCATGGAGCAGTTGCGGGTGTGGCGGGAGATGGACGACCGCGACGAGGAACCGGCGGTCATCTACCACTCGCACACCGCGACCGAGGCGTACCCGTCCCGTACCGACATCTCCTTCGCCGGGGAACCGGGAGCGCACTACCTGCTCGTCTCGACCCGCGATCCGGACACCGAGGAGATTCGGTCGTTCCGGATCGTCGACGGGGTGGTGACCGAGGAGCCGATCCGGGTCGTCGACGCCACGGTGGACCCGAACGCGGTCCAGTCGTACATGTTCGGGCAGAGCCCGGCGACGGTCGACTACGAGTGTTCCGGCCGCTGACTTCATCCAGCTCAGCAGCCTGTCCGTAGTCCTTTTCCCCACTCCGTCGTTTCAAGGAGCACAACAGTCATGGCGATCGAAGTTCGCATTCCCACCATCCTGCGCAGCTACACCGGCGGCGCCAAGGTCGTCGAGGGGGCCGGCGACTCGCTGAACGAGCTCCTGTCCGACCTGGACGGCAAGTACTCCGGCCTCCGAGGCCGTCTGATCACCGACCAGGGTGCGCTGCACCGCTTCGTCAACGTCTACATCAACGACGAGGACGTCCGGTTCCTGGGCGCCCTGGACGCGAAGCTCTCCGATGGGGACACGGTGACCATCCTGCCGGCCGTGGCCGGCGGCGCGTTCGGCTTCGCGGCGGCAGCCGCGATCATCGGGCACGGTTCGGTTTCCGGGCACCGCGCGGCGTCCGCCGCCCGCTGAGGAGGCCGCCATGACGCGGTACGAGAGTCTGCTCGACGCGTGCGGCGGTACTCCGCTGGTGGGGCTGCCCCGCCTGTCGCCGACGGTGCCCGACGGGGCACCGCCGGTGCGGCTCTGGGCCAAGCTGGAGGACCGCAATCCGACCGGCAGCATCAAGGACCGCCCTGCGATGTTCATGGTCCGGGAGGCGGAGCAGGCCGGACGGCTCCGGCCGGGTGACACGATCCTGGAGCCGACCAGCGGCAACACCGGAATCTCCCTGGCCATGGTGGCCAAGCTCCGGGGCTACCGGCTGGTCTGCGTGATGCCGGAGAACGTCTCCACCGAGCGGGTGCAACTGCTCCGGATGTACGGCGCGGAGATCATCTTCTCGCCGGCCGCCGGTGGCTCCAACCAGGCGGTGGCGACCGCCAAGCAGATCGGCGCCGACCACCCCGACTGGGTGATGCTCTACCAGTACGGCAACCAGGGCAACGCCCGGGCGCACTACGAGACGACCGGGCCGGAGCTGCTGCACGACCTGCCCACCATCACGCACTTCGTGGCCGGGCTGGGCACCACCGGGACCCTGATGGGGACCGGTCGCTACCTGCGGGAGAAGGTCGACGAGATCGAGATCGTCGCCGCCGAGCCCCGGTACGGCGAGCTGGTCTACGGGCTGCGCAACATCGACGAGGGCTACGTCCCGGAGCTGTACGACGCCAGCGTGCTGACCCGGCGCTTCTCGGTCGGTACCCGGGACGCGGTACTGCGTACCCGGCAGCTCGTCGAGGTGGAGGGGATCTTCGCCGGTTTCTCCACCGGGGCGATCCTGCACGCCGCGCTGGCCGTGGCGCACGAGGCCGTTCGGGCGGGCCGCCGGGCGGACGTCGCGTTCGTGGTCGCCGACGGCGGCTGGAAGTACCTCTCCACCGGCGCGTACGGCGGCACCCTCGCCGATGCCGAGGAAGCCCTCGACGGCCAGCTCTGGGCCTGATCGACGGTCGTTTCCGCGTCGGCACCGTTCCCTGGACCGGTGCCGACGCGGCACACCGGGCAAGTGGGGCGTGCGAGGCACGGGTGCACAGTTTCCCGACATGCCAGAGTAGGTGACAGAACGTAACGGTAGGGCCGAAAGTGGCTTCTTGCCCCTACCGCACCGGGTCGCCCAAACCGGTTGTCACGTTCGCGACAACTGTTCTCAGATCTTTCTTGTGCCCAGGTGTCGCGGCGTAGGCTGCGCACCGTGGCAGACCTTCCGGCATTGATCGTCTACGCCTTGGTCGGCGGACTGTCCGTGACCATCAGTGACGGTAGGGCGACCTGATGCGATTGACCATTCTGGGCTGTGCCGGCAGTTTCCCCGGTCCCGAATCGGCCTGCTCGGCCTACCTGGTCGAGGCCGACGGGTTCCGGCTGCTGCTCGACTTCGGCTCGGGGTCGCTCTCCGCCCTCCAGCGGTATGTCGGACTCAAGGCGCTGGACGCGATCCTGCTGACCCACCTGCACGGGGACCACATCCTCGACGCCGTCCCGTACGTCGTGGTGCGCCGGTACGCCCCCGACGGGCCCTATCCGCCGCTGCCCGTCTACGCGCCGAGCGGTGCGCCGGACCGGCTCGCCAACGCCTACAGCCTGGACGACGGCTCGATCGACGACGTCTACACCTTCTACGGCCTACAGGCCGGCACCTTCCCGATCGGGCCGTTCGCGGTCACCGTCGACCGGGTCAACCATCCGGTGGAAACCTACGGCGTACGACTGGAGCACGGCGGCCGTTCGCTGTGCTACTCGTCGGACACCGCCCCCTGCGAGTCCCTGCTCCGGCTGGCCAACCGGGCCGACCTGTTCCTCTGCGAGGCAAGTTACCTGGACGGGGTGGACAATCCGCCGGACCTGCACCTGACCGGTCGGGAGGCGGGCGAGATCGCGACGAAGGCGGAGGTCGGCCGACTGCTCCTCACGCACCTGGTTCCGGCCTGGGGCAGCGAGGCGGTCACCTACGAGGCCGCGCTCTCCGCGTTCGCCGGTCCGGTGGAGATCGTCCGGCCGGGCGCCCGCTACGAGGTCTGACGTCCACGGCCCGAACACGTGCCGCGAAGATCCGGGCTTCGGCTGATTCGTCCCCGCGTACATGATCACGGGCCCCCACGGTGCCCGCTGGGCGTTTAGCATTCGCCGGGTGGGCCACCCTTCCTCCGGACCGCCGCACCCCGACTCTGCGGGTCAGCAACCCCCAGCGGGCTCCTACCCGCCGGCACCGCCGCCCAGCGGCTATCCACCGGCACCGCCGCCCAGCGGCTATCCACCGGCACCGTCGCCCGGCCCCTACCCGCCAGCACCGCAGTCGGGCCCGTACCCGCCGGGGCCGCCGGCCGGTCCGTACCCTCCGGCGCCGCAGCCCGGGGCTTATCCACCTGGACCGCCGCCCGGCGGCCAGCCGGCGGGGCCGCAGTATCCGGCCGGCTACCCCGCGCCGGGCAGCTACCCGCCACCGGGACCGGCGGCGCCCCATCCGGCCGGGCCGCCCGGCTATCCCGGTCATCCGGCCGGGGCCGGCTATCCGGGTGGACCGGGCTATCCGGGTGGACCGGGCCAGCCCGGTGCGGCCCTGCCGAAGAAGCGCAGGGGACCCGGGCTGCTCATCGTCCTCGCCGTGCTGGGCCTGCTCTCCGTACTGTGCTGCGGCGGTGTGGCCTACGGCGCCTGGTACCAGCCGATGCGGGAACGCGCGGACACCGAGGAGTTCTTCGTCGACATGGGGGTGCCGAAGGGCTTCGTGGTGAACGAGCCCCGGTTCCTGCCCGAGACCGAGACGCTCAACGCGGAGTACGAGATGCGCTGCCCGAATCAGGTCTGCCCGGTCAAGCCGGCCGAGGTGATCCACGAGTGGCTCGCCGACAATCGGATGAGCCACATGACGATGCAGGACGTCGAGCAGTGTCTGGGCCGGGCGGCGCGGGATGCCACGCTCTGCGAGCTCGAGTGGACGGTGGACGGCAAGAGCATCCAGGTGTTCGCGGTCTGGGGCTTCATCGAGGAGCGACCCGAGGACCGGGAGTGGGTGCTCAAGACCACGGTCCGCGGCTACTGACCCGGGGCGGTACGACCGGCCGGGCGACGGTCGGCGTGGGCACCCGGGGCACCCTCGGTCGCGGCGAACCGGCCAACACATAAGCTGCGGGGATGGCGCGACCTGACGGGCGGCGGCCCGACCAACTCCGACCGGTGACTCTGACCCGACGGTGGAGTATCCATCCGGAGGGCTCCGTTCTGATCGAGTTCGGTGACACCCGGGTGCTCTGCACGGCGAGCGTCACCGAGGGGGTACCGCGCTGGCGCAAGGGCTCCGGCCTGGGCTGGGTCACCGCGGAGTACTCGATGCTGCCCCGGTCGACCACCACCCGCTCGGACCGGGAGAGCGTGCGGGGCAAGGTCGGTGGCCGTACCCACGAGATTTCCCGGCTGATCGGGCGCAGCCTGCGGGCCTGCATCGACCTGAAGGCGCTCGGGGAGAACTCGATCGTGCTCGACTGCGACGTGCTCCAGGCCGACGGCGGTACCCGGACCGCCGCCATCACCGGGGCGTACGTGGCGTTGCACGACGCGGTGAACTGGTTGGCCGACCGGAAGTCGCTGGTCGGAAAGCCGGCGGCGGTGATGCACCGGTCGGTCGCCGCGATCAGCGTCGGGATCGTCGAGGGTGAACCGCGACTCGACCTGAACTACGTCGAGGACGTGGCGGCCGAGGTGGACATGAACGTGGTCTGCACCGGGGCCGGGGACTTCGTCGAGGTGCAGGGCACCGGCGAGGCCGGCGTCTTCGCCCGGGACCAACTCGACGCGCTGCTCGACCTCGGTGTGCTCGGTTGCGCCGAGTTGGCCGACGCCCAGCGGAAGGCGCTCGCCGAATGACCCGGGTACTGCTGGCGACGCGGAACGCCAAGAAGCTGGTCGAGTTGCAGCGGATCCTGGACGGCGCGCTCGGTCCGCAGCGGATCCAACTGGTGGGGCTGGCCGACGTGCCGGCGTACCAGGAGGTTCCGGAGACCGGGCTGACCTTCGGGGAGAACGCCCTCCTCAAGGCCCGCGAGGGCGTCAAGTGGACCAATCTGCCGACCATCGCCGACGACTCCGGGCTGGCCGTGGACGCCCTGAACGGGATGCCCGGGGTGTTCAGCGCCCGCTGGTCCGGCCGGCACGGCGACGACCGGGCCAACCTGGACCTGGTGCTGGCGCAGATCGGGGACGTACCGGACGAGCACCGGGGCGGTGCCTTCGTCTGCACGGTGGCGCTGGTGCTGCCCGGTGGCAAGGAGCACCTCGTCGACGGCCGACAGACCGGCCGGCTGCTCCGCGCCCCGCGCGGCGAGGGCGGGTTCGGCTACGACCCGATCTTCCTCGGTGACCAGCAGGACCGGACGAACGCCGAGTTGTCGCCGGAGGAGAAGGACGCGGTGAGCCACCGGGGCAAGGCGCTGCGGGCCCTGGCCAAGGTGATCGCCAAGGCGCTGCCCGTCGAGAGCGGCGGCTGGGCCGGGCGCTAGCCGGTTGGCCGGCGCTGCGGACCGGTCACGTCGGCGACCAGGGTGAGCAGCAGGACCGCGTTCGCCACGATCATGATCCCGAGCGGCGGCAGCAGCGGCATCGCGGGTCCGATCGCGACCAGCGCGACGATCGCGACCACCCGGGACCAGAGGATCCGGCCGGCCACCACGTAGTCGAACAGGCAGGTTCCGAGGAGGAACAGCGCCGGGCCGCCGAACAACACGAGGATCCAGGCCACCGGCGTGCTGCGCCACGGATCGTCGATGACGAGCGAGATGCCGGTCGAGATGAGCACGGTGCCGGCCACCATCACCAGATGGGTGTACGACGTCGAGGTGCCCGGGCGGACCCGTTCCACCGAGGCGAGGTTGCCCGGCGCCAGCAGTTGTCGGATCCGGTGGAAGTAGAGCTGGAACAGCAGCACGGTGCTGGCGAACGCCACCGCGGAGACGGCGAGCCGGTCGGCGTCGAAGTCGGCGGCGAGCCCGGAGCCGGCGGTCAGGATCAGCTCTCCGAGCGCGATGATGAAGATCTCCCGGTGCCGCTCGGCCAGGTGCGTACCGGTGAAGATCTGACTCGAGAGTTCGGTCCGGCCGAGGCGCGGGGTGGGCCAGCCGATCCGGGCCGAGCCGAGGTCGACCGCCACGGCGACGGTCCAGAGCACCAGTCGGGTCGTGCCGTCCGTGAACACCCCGCCGATCCAGAGCCCGGCCGTGACCAGGAACCAGAAGAAGACCCGGACGCTGCGGGCCTGGATCGCCCGGTGCACCCGGGTGCTCGGGATGAGGACCGCGTCCCGGGCGAGGTGGATCCCGAAGTACGCGGCGACGAAGACGAACCCGTGCGCCCCGAAGGCTCTCGGTACCGCGACCGCCATCACCAGGGTGCCGAGCATGATCAACAGCACCAGGGCCTGGACTATCGGCAGCCGGGGATTGAACAGGTCGGTGAGCCACGCGGTCAGCACCCAGACCCACCACGCGGCGAGCAGCAGTACGGCGGTCTGCGCGACGTTGCGGATGCTGAGGTCGTCCACCAGCGCCTGCGAGAGCCGGGACAGCATGAAGATGTAGACGAGGTCGAAGAAGAGTTCCAGGAACGTCGGGTACTCGGGTTCACCGCGTTTGCGGAGGATCCGGGGAAGCTCGCTCGTCGTCACGGCTCCGGCCTCCTACGGCACCCCGGCAGGCACTCCCTTCTGCTACCCCTAAACCTACAAAACAGGGAGTGATCGGACAGCCGAACCCATAGTGTCGGGGGTGGCGACGCCGCTGGCGGGCGTACGGACGGGATGGGCGCAGCGATGGCGACGGGCTGAGCGATGGCGACGGGCGGCGACGCCGGGAATCCCGCACCGGCTCAGCCCGATCCGAGCCGCCCCAACTACCTCGAACTCTTCTTCGACCTCGCGTACATCTTCGCGTTGATCACCCTGTCGAAGAAGGCGCTGCACGATCTGACCTGGGTTGGTCTCGCCCAGACCCTGGTGCTGCTGCTGGCGTTCACGCTGATCTGGGCGCTGTCCGCGTGGGTGGGTGATCGGCTGGACCTGAACCAGCCGTCCGTCGCACCGCTGGTCCTCGGCATCATGGCGGGCAGCCTGCTGATGGCGGGCGTGGTGCCGGAGGCGTACGGCGACCGGGGGCTGCTGTTCGCGGTCGCCTACCTGTCGATCCACTTCGGCGCGGGGGTCTACTCCGTGCTGTTCATCCGCGGTCCGGGAGTGAGCCTCAGAAGTGGCCGTACCCTGCTCTGGGAGTCCGTCGCCGCGCTGGCCTGGATCACCGGCGCGCTCCTGGCGACCGGAGGCGCCCGGGCGGCGTTCTGGGCGGTGGGGCTCGTCGTGGAGTACCTCGGGGTCGTGCTCGGCTGGCCCGCACCCTGGTCCCGGCGCCGGCTGCCCCAGGCGCCGAGGCCGGTCGGCGAGCGGATCTCCGAGCGCTACCGGCAGTTCGTCATCATCGCGCTCGGCGCGTCGATCTTCCTGGTGGGTAGTTCGTTCAGCGAGGGCCCGTACACGACGGCTCGTTCCGGAGCGCTCGTGGTGGTCTTCATGATCACTGTGCTGATCTGGCGCATCTACATCTACCGGGCCGGGGAACTGATGACCGGCACCATCTCCACCTCCGGCAACCCGGAGCGGCTCAGTCAGATCGCCGCCTTCGTCCACGTCGTCCTGGTGGCCGGCATCCTGGGTACGGCGGTCGGAGTCCAGCTCGTCATCCGGCGCCCGTTCGGCGACACCCCGACGTCCTGGGCGGTGGCCATCCTCGGCGGCCCGGCGGTGTTCCTGATCGGCCGCGCCCTGCTCGACTACACGGTGTTCGCCCACGTGAACCGGGCCCGGCTGATCGGGCTGCTGCTGCTGGCCGGACTGGCGGCGGCCACGTCCCTGCTGCCGCCGATCATGATGGCGCTCGCCGTCGTGGGCATCCTGGCCTACATCGCGACGTCGAACCTGATCCAGACCCTCCTCCAACCCCCGACCCCGGTGACCCGCTGACCGTCGGCGGATGGCGCGGGACCAGCCATCGCCGGCCTGGGCATCGTCTGCACGGCGGTCGCGTTCGTCGTCTTCTTCGCGCTGATCCGCGAGGTCGGCACCTCCCGGGCACCGGCAGGTCGACCGGGTCGATCGGGTCGACCGGCAGATCTCCCGGACAGGACCCGGCCGAACAGCTCAGCGGCGCCAGCCGGGATCCCGGCCCATGAGGCCGAGCGCCCGGTCGAGTGCGGACGACGAGGCCGGCACGGGGACCTCGGGCCCGTAGGCGCCCATCTGTCGGCCCTGCTCGGCGGTCCTCGTGATCTCCTCGTGCACGTATTCGAGCAGCTCGTCGTCCCAGCTCGGCTTCTGTCCGGTCGCCCGGGCCAGGTCCCAGCCGTGCGTGACCATCTCGCAGACGACCATCCCGCCGATCATCGAAGCCGGCAGCTCGGTCGGGCCCACGACGCGGGTGGTGCCCTCCCACGCGGTGGATTGGCTCCAGGCGTCGGCCGTCCGCCCGACCTGTGCCGCCAGGTCGGCAGCCCAGTCGCCGCCGGTCAGATCCACCTCGGTCTCGGAAGCGGCCGGCGCCGGTACGGGCTCCTTCCGTCCGGCCCCCTCCAGCGAGGGTCCCCAGAACAGCAGGTGGTTGACCAGTTGGCGGACGGCGTACTCGGTGCACGGCGTGGGCGCGTCGAGCTGGTCGGGCTTTATGTTGCGAACGATCTCCACCAGAGGTGCGGCGGCACGCGTCGCCAGTTGTAGGTCAGCCATGAGGCAAGCAGAACATGCTGCTCGGCGGATGTCTTGAACGAACGCGACATAGGCTTGCCGGCATGGCCAGGGATGTCCGTGAACTCGCCGGGGCGTGGACGAAGTACCAACGCCACGCCTTTCCGGAGCCCTCGCCCGCACTCGCCCCGTACGTCGAGCTTTACTGGGTGGTCTCCTGGGAGTACGCCGAGCCGTACCGTCAGTTGATCGTGCCGTACCCGAGGGTGCACCTGACGTTCCGCAACGGCCGCGCGACGGTGCAGGGGGTGAGCAGCCGCCACGAGATCAGGGTGTTGGCCGGGGTCGACGGCGTCCTCGGGGTGGCGTTCCGGCCGGGTTGCTTCCGGCCGTTCCTGGGCGCGTCGGTCTCGTCGATCACCGACCGGGCGCTCGACGCGGCCGAGATCTTCCCCGGCGAGTTCCCCGATCCGCTCGATGTGCCGACCGTGGAGCGGTACCTGCTGTCCCGGCGGCCCGAACCGGACGCCCGGGCGGAATCGGTAGCGGAGATCGTCGCCACCATCGCCGCTAATCCGACGATCAACCGGGTCGACGCGTTGGCGGACGATCTCGGCATGACCGTCCGAGGGTTGCAGCGGCTGTTCGCCGAGTACGTCGGCATCGGCCCGAAGTGGGTGATCCGGCGCTACCGGCTGCGTGAGGTGACCGAGCGGCTGGAGCGGGGTGAACCGGTCGACTGGGCAACCCTGGCCGCCGAACTCGGGTACGCCGACCAGGCGCACTTCGCCCGCGACTTCAAGAAGATGTTCGGCGAGTCACCAACCTGGTACGCCGAGCGCTACTAACGCGCGGCCGGGTGCGGGTCAGGCCGACGCCGACCAGCACGACGACCATCCCGGCGACGATGCGGGCGCTCAGGTGCTCGTCGAGGACGATCGCGCCCAGGGTCACCGAGACCACCGGCAGCAGGTAGCCGACCGTGGCGGTGGTGGTCGGGCCCTCCTCGGCGAGCAGCCGGTAGTTGAGGTGGAAGGTGATCCCGGTGCCGAAGACGCCCAGCACCAGGACGGCGATCAGCGCGGTGAGGCTGGCATCCAGCGGATTCGCGGGGGCCACCGGCAGCGCGACGGTGGCCAGACCGGTGGCGGCGAGCAGTTGGGCTGCGGAGAGGGCGAGCGGCGCGGTACCCCGGCCGGTGAGGTGCCGAGCCATGTAGGCGAAGGCGACGGCGTAGCTGGCGGCGGCGCCGAGCAGCAGCAGCGCGCCCCAACTGGTCAGCCCACTCTGCTCCCAGGGGGCGAAGATGAGCAGGGTGCCGGCGAAACCGAGCAGCAGGCCGGTCAGCCGGAGCGGACGCAGGCCGCGTTCCGTACCGAGCAGCAGGCCGATCAGCAGGGACCACAGCGGGGTGGTGGCGTTGAGTACGCCGGCCACGCCCGAGTCGACGGTCTGTTCGCCGACGCTGAACAGGAAGAACGGCAGGGCGTTGCAGAAGAAGGCGGCCACCAGTAGGTGACCCCAGGTTCTCCGGTCGCGCGGAAGTCGCTGCCGGGCGGCGTAGGCCAGGGCCAGGAGTACGGCCGCGCCGAGGGCGCACCGGAGCACGGTGATCTGTAGCGGGGACAGGCCGCCGCCCAGCGCGATCTTGATCCAGAGGAAGCCCGAGCCCCACAACAGGGCGAGGACGGCCATCCGGACGAGGGTTCGGGGTGAGCCGAGCACCGTTACGCCTCCTGACGTGGGATCCGATCCCTACCGTGTCCCGGACGCCGTCATTAGACAAGCGAAAAGATCTGTACGCAGTGTTAAGCTCACCTTCATGCTTGACGTACGCCGGATGCAGGTGTTGCGGGCGGTGGTGACCAGCGGCTCGGTCACCGCGGCGGCCCGCGAACTGGGCTACAGCCCGTCGGCGGTGAGTCAGCAGATGGCGGCGCTGGAGAAGGAGGCCGGGATCGCCCTGTTGGAGCGGACCGGCCGGGGCGTACGGCCCACGGAGGCGGGCCGGGTGTTGACCGAGCACGCCGCCGGAATCGACAGGCACGTCGCCGAGGCGGAGACCGCCCTCGCCGACCTGCGCGCCGGGCGTACCGGTCGGGTGTCCCTCGGGTACTTCGCGACCGCCGGAGCGACCCTGGTCGCCCCCGCGCTGGCGGCGCTGCGCCGGGACCGCCCGGAGGTACGGGTCGACCTGAAGCTGGTCGATCCGGATGACCCGCTCCAGGAGGTGAAGCAGGGCCGGGCCGACCTGGCCCTCGTGGTCCGGTCACCCGATCGCCCCCCGGTCGACGGCATCCGGTTCGTCCATCTTCGCGACGACAGCTATCGCGCCGTGCTGCCCACCGGACACCGGCTGGCCACGAAGCGGCTGCTCGACCTCGCCGACCTCGCCACCGAGCCGTGGGTCGGCAGCGAGTGGCCGGGCCCCTGTCTGGACGTGATCCTCGACGCCTGCGGCTCGGCCGGCTTCCGCCCGGACTTCGTGGTGGAGAGCGAGGACTACGCCACGGCGCAGGGTTTCGTCGCCGCCGGGCTCGGCGTCAGCCTGGTGCCGGAACTGGGGCTGGGCAGCCGGCATCCCGCCGTGGTCGTCCGCAAGGTCCGTAACCCGCAGCCGGTCCGGGGGATCTACGCGGCGGTACGCGAATCGTCACCGCCCCGGCCCGCGCTGCGTGGACTCCTCGACGCGCTGCGGACCGCGGCGACCGCCGAACGCCAGTCGTGAACGGCGAAGCGCCGCGGCCGCCCGCTGATCTCGTGGCTCCGCAGTGGACGGCCGAATCGCTCAACCACAACCCGTTGAACGGCGCGACCGGGGGAATCTGGCGGGTGGGCCGCGCCGGCCAAAATGCGATCCTGAAGATCGCGACGCCGCCGGGGCGGGACGGAGTACCGGCGCACTGGGCGCCGAGCACCGACCAGGGGCACTACTCGACGGGGAGCCGGGTGCGCGCGACCAGGCACGGCCACTCCGTCGCGCAGGCCCGGCAGAGCCAGATCGGCCGTTGCGGCAGGTGTTCCCGGGGCGCGTCGGCGGTCATCGAGAGCCGCTGCCCCGGGCCCGGGGCGCTTGCGCGGGGGTGAACCGTCCGGCCCGCCGGACCGCCGCCACTTCGATCATGTCCGGGCGGCGGTGTCCCGGCCACCGGCTGTTGCGATGCCGTCCGGGGATGGCTCGTGGAGCGGCCGGGGCGTCCAGCCAGAGTGGGGCCACGACCGGCAGTTCCAGCGTCGGCCACCAATCCAGGCCCGGCTGCTGGTCGGGTTGGTGGTGTGGATGTTCGGCGTACGACATGGGACCCCTTCCGTGGTGTGGATGGGGGCCGCCGGGTAGCGGCCGGCGCCCCCGCACGGCACGCCCGGGTACCTCTGCGACCGACCTCTTGCCACCGAGCGTGACGGCCTGCTTCCACTCTGGACGTGAAGGCTCTACGCTCGGTAGCCGATCTGACTTTCCGTGATCGGGTGTGCGGGCCGAGTGATGCCTGTGTTGTGCGGTGGCGTACCCGAGGAGAGACCGGCCCGGCGTGTGGAGGAGATGTAGTGGGCGACCTGAACGATTCGATGGCGGACTTCATCGTCGAGGAGATCCGCCGGGCCCGGTGCACGGCCGGGATGACCCAGGAGGCTTTCGGCAAGGGAGCGAACTGCTCGGCATCCCTGGTCAGCGCGGTAGAGAACGGAACCCGGGCCCTGACCATGGACTACATCAGGGGCGCGGACAACGCGCTGAAGACCGGCGGCCTGTTCCTGCGCCTGGTAGAGCAGTTCGACGCCGGTGTCGGCTCGCCGGTCTGGCTACAGGAATGGTTGACCAAGGAACGCGAGGCCACCTCGATCCGCTGGCACGAGCCGTCGCTGGTGCCGGGTCTGTTGCAGACCGAGGCGTACGCCCGAGCGGTGCTGACCGGCGGCCGGCTGCTCACCGCGAAGCGGGTGGAGCAGTTCCTGGCGGCCCGGCTGGACCGGCAGTCGGTGCTGTCCCGGGATGACCCGCCGCAGTTCGTCACGGTGCTGGACGCCGCGGTGTTGCGTCGGCCGATCGGCGGGCCGGCGGTGATGCGGGAGCAACTCGACCACCTGCTGACCAGCGCCGAGCAGCCACACATCCACCTGCACGTGGTGCCGGACGGGGTGGGCGCCTACGCCGGGCTGGCCGGCGGATTCATCCTGATGAAGGGGAAGAGCGGCGAGATTGCCCATGTGGACAGCGCGTTGCGGGCGCACATCACCGCCGACCCGGACGCCGTTGCCAGCCTGCACAACAGGTGGGAGAGTCTGAGAGGTGAGGCGCTGCCGCACACCCCCTCGATCGAACTGATCACGGAGATAGCGAAGTCATGGACCTGACCCGCGCCACCTGGCGGAAGTCGACCCGCAGCGACAACGGTGGATCGGCCTGCGTCGAGGTGGCCGACAACTTGGCCGGAGTGGTCGGGGTCCGGGACAGCAAGGACCGGTCCGGGCCGGTGCTGACCTTCGGTCCCGACGCCTGGCGGACCTTCGTCGCCGAGGTGGCCCACCGGCGATAGTCGGCTGGCACACTCTGGCGATGGCGAGATCCGGCGCTCGGTGGAAGAGGCCGACCCTTCTGGGCATCGCGTTGCTATACACCGGCATCCGCGCGCCCGACATCCTGAGCGAGGGTAGCTGGCGCTCCTGGGTGGCCGTACCGATCATCATCGCGCTTCTGTGGATCTTGGCGAGGGAGATCTGGACGGCGGCCCGCAGGCAGACCGGTCGGTCGGCCGCCAGCGAGGAGCGCGCGCCCGATTCGTAGCGCCAACCACCCTCGGGACTGCCGGCGGCGGACCGGCTCAGCCGAGCGGGCCCACCTCCGCCTCGATCGCGGCGCGCAGCTCGGGACCGGCGATCACCGTACGGGCCGCCTCCATCGCCGGGGCGAGGAAGATGTCCGGACCGGGCTCGCCGAGGAACGGGGTGACCGCCGCGACGGCGGCCCGACCGGCCGGCGACGGCACGAGCGGAGCCCGCAACTGCAACCCGCGTACCCCGGCGATCAGTTCCACCGCGAGCAGGCTGGTCAGGTTCTCCAGCACGGTACGCAGCTTCACGGCCGCCGCCCAGCCCATCGAGACGTGGTCCTCCTGCATGCCGCTGGTCGGCAGCGAGTCGACCGAGGCGGGGGCGGCCAGTCGACGGTTCTCCGCGACGATGCCGGCGGCGGTGTACTGGGCGATCATCAGCCCGGAGTTGACTCCCGCGTCGGGGGAGAGGAACGCCGGCAGTTCCCGGGACCGGGCGACGTCGAGCAGCCGGTCCACCCGGCGTTCGGCGATCGCGCCGACCTCGGCGGCGGCGATGGCGAGGAAGTCGGCGGCGAAGCCGAGCGGGGCGCCGTGGAAGTTGCCGGTCGACTCGACCCGGCCGTCCGGCAGCACCACCGGGTTGTCCACCACCGAGAGCAGTTCCCGGCCGGCCACCTGATCCACGAAGGACAGGGTGTCCCGGGCCGCCCCGGCGACCTGTGGTGCACAGCGCATCGAGTACGCGTCCTGGACCGCGTGCGCCAGGTCGTCCCGATGGGAGTCCATGATGGGCGAGTTCTGGAGCAGCCGGTGGATGTTGGCCGCCGACAGCGCCTGCCCCGGATGCGGGCGGATCGCGTGCAACTCCGGCAGGAACGGCCGCTCCGAGCCGAGCATCGCCTCGATCGCCAGTGCCGCCGTCACGTCCGCCATCGTGAACAGGTGCCCGGCGTCGGCGATCGCCAGCAGCAGCATCCCGAGCATCCCGTCGGTGCCGTTGACCAGCGCCAGCCCCTCCTTCGCGGCCAGCGTGACCGGCCGCAGCCCGGCCGTACGCAGCGCCACCGCCGCGTCCTGCCGGGTGCCGTCCGGGGCGAGCACCCAACCCTCGCCGAGCAGCACCAGCGCGCAGTGCGCCAGCGGGGCCAGGTCGCCGGAGGCGCCGAGCGAGCCGTGCTCGGGTACCCACGGGGTGATGTCGGCGTTGAGCAGGTCGACCAGGGCCTGGGCCAACTCGGGGCGTACCCCGGAATGGCCGAGCGCGAGCGACCGGATCCGCAGCAGCATCATCGCCCGGACCACCTCGCGGGGCATCGGGGCGCCGACCCCGGCCGCGTGCGAGCGGATCAGCGCGTGCTGCAACTCGGCCCGCCGCTCGGGGGCGACGAAGGTGTTGGCCAGCGCGCCGAAGCCGGTCGAGACGCCGTAGACCGGGCGACCGGTCTGCTCGATCCGGTCGACGATCGCGCGACTGGCCGCCATGGCATCCAGAGTGGAGGGATCGAGGGCGACGGTCGCGGTGCCCCGGGCGACCGCCGCGACATCGGCCGGGGAGACCCCGGTGGGTTGGACGGTGACGACGGATCGGGTCACGGTTGCCATTGCGGTACTCCGTTGTGCAGGACCTGGATGATCAGTGGAACCCCTGGCCGGTAGGCCAGGTGCAGATATGAGGGCGCGTCGAGGATGCTGAGGTCCGCCGGTACCCCGGGACGCAGCACCCCGGCGTCGGGGCGGCGCAGCGCCCGCGCGCCACCGGCGGTCGCCGCCCAGACCGCCTCCGCCGGGGTCATGCCCATCTCCCGCACCGCGAGCGCGATGCAGAACGGCAACGACGAGGTGTACGACGAGCCGGGGTTGCAGTCCGTCGCCAGCGCCACGGTCACCCCCGCGTCGAGCAGCCGCCGGGCGTCCGGGTACGGCGACCGGGTGGAGAACTCGGCGCCGGGCAGCAGCGTCGCCACCGTCTCCGAACCGGCCAGCGCGTCGATGTCGGCGTCGGAAAGGTGCGTGCAGTGGTCCGCACTGGCGGCGCCCAGCTCCACCGCGAGCTGCACTCCCGGCCCCGGGCCGAGCTGGTTCGCGTGCACCCGTACGCCGAGTCCGGCGGCCTGCCCGACGGTCAGGATCGCCCGCGCGTGGTCGGCGTCGAAGGCGCCCCGCTCACAGAAGACGTCGATCCAGCGGGCGTACGGCAGGGCGGCCCGGAGCATCGGACCGCAGACCAGTCCGACGTAGTCGTCCGGGCGGTCGGCGTACTCGGTCGGCACCACGTGCGCGCCGAGGAACGTCGTCTCGGTGGTGTACTCGCTGGCGATCCGCAGCGAGCGGGCCTCGTCGGCGACGTTGAGGCCGTACCCACTCTTGATCTCGATCGTGGTGGTGCCCTGCCGCAGCGCCTCGACGCGCAGCCGCCCGACGATCTCGCGCAGCCGGTCGTCGCTGGCGGCCCGGGTCGCGGCGACCGTGGTCCGGATCCCACCGCCGGTGTACGGCTGTCCGGCCATCCGGGCGGCGAACTCGGGCGCCCGGTCACCGGCGAAGACCAGGTGCGCGTGGCTGTCCACGAACCCTGGCAGTACGGCCCGGCCGTCGGCGTCGATCCGCCGGTCGGCGGCCGGCGCGTAGCGGGCCGGGCCGATCCAGGCGACCTCGCCGTCCTCGATCAGCAGTGCGGCCTTGCGGCGGATGCCGAGCGGGCCGTCCTCGCCGATCCCCGCCACGTTGGTGACCAGCTCGCCGATGTTGTCGATCAGCAGTTTCACGATCCCCCCACCGCCCCGATCGCCTCCGCCAGCGCGGCGGGTACGTCGAGTGTTGCGTGCCGGCCGTCCCGGACCACCACCCGGCCGTCGACCAGTACGTCGGTCACGTCCGCGGCGGTCGCCGCGCCGAGCGCGCCCGCCGCCGGCACCCCGGCGGTACGGGCGCTGTCCAGCCGTACCGTCACCAGGTCGGCGCGGGCTCCGACGGCGATCGTCCCGGCGCCGGCCCAGCCCAGCGCCGCGTGCCCGGCCCCGGCGGCGGCGTGCAGCAGTTCGGCCGGGGTGAAGTGACCCCGGCGTAGCGTGCGCAGCCGCTCGTGCGCCTCGACGCCCCGGGCCTCCTCGAAGAGATCGAGTACGGCGTGGCTGTCGCTGCCGAGGCTGAGCGGGCAGCCGGCGTCGACCAGCGGGCGGGCCGGGCCGATCCCGTCGGCGAGGTCCCGTTCGGTGGTGGGGCAGAGGCAGGCCCCGGTGCCGCTGCCGCCGAGCAGTGCCCGGTCGGCGTCGGTGAGGTGGGTGGCGTGCACCGCCGTCGTCCGTGGACCGAGCGCGCCCGCGTCGGCCAGCAGCGCGGTCGGGGTCCGCCCGTGGTACGCCAGGCACGCCTCGTTCTCGGCCGGCTGCTCCGACAGGTGTACGTGCAGGGGGCCGCCGCGCTCCTCCGCCCAGCCGGCGACCACCGGGATCTGGTCGGCGGGTACGGCCCGCACCGAGTGGATCGCGGCACCGACCCGCACGGTGCTGTTGCCGGTGCTGGCGCTGTTGCCGCTGCCGGCGCTGTTGCCGCTGCCGGCGCTGTTGCCGCTGCCGCTGCCGGTGCCGGTGCTGGTGCCACTGCTGGTGGTCGGGGTGAAGCTGCCGGCCCGGTCGGCCCAGCGCCCCGCGTCGCCGTCGCCGAACCGCAGTTGCGGGCCGGTCAGCGGCTGCCCGTCCACGGTGGCGGTCAGGTAGCAGGTGTCCAGCAGCGTGAGCCGGATTCCCGCCTGGCTGGCCGCCTCGACCAGCGCCGCGCTCATCGCGTTCGGATCGTCGTAGCGGCGCCCGCCCGGGGCGTGGTGCAGGTAGTGGAACTCGCCCACACAGGTGATCCCGGCGAGCGCCATCTCGGCGTACGTGGCCCGGGCCAGCGCCAGGTAGCTGTCCGGGTCGAGCCGCCCGGCGACCTCGTACATCCGGTCCCGCCAGGTCCAGAAACTGCCGCCGGCACCCTCGGTACGCCCGCGCAACGCCCGGTGGAAGGCGTGCGAGTGCGTGTTGGCCAGCCCCGGCAGGGTCAGCCCGGACAACCGGTACGCGTCCGCCGACCCCGCCGGCACCCCGACGGTGATCCCGGTGAACCGCCCGTCGGCCAGCTCGATCAGCACGTCGGCGTCCGGTACCGGGCGACCCGGCAGCCAGGCGTACTCGGCGTGGTAGCGGACCGGGCCGGTCACCGTACGGCCAGCTCGTCGAGCACGTCGGCCAGCCGTCGTACGCCCTCGGCGCAGTCGTCGTCGCCGGCCGACTCGGCGGGGGAGTGCGAGACCCCGGTCGGGTTCCGGACGAAGAGCATCGCGGTCGGCACGTGCCCGGCGAGGATCCCGGCATCGTGTCCGGCGGCGGTCGGCAGCACCGGTACGCCCTCGCCGAGCACCCGTCCGAGGGCCGCGTTCAGCCCGCCGTCGAACTCCACCGACGGGCTGAGCGACTCCTGGGTCAGCCCGAGCGTCGTACCGTCCCGGGCGGCCCGGTCGGCGGCCTTGACGCGTACCGCCTCGACCAGGGCGTCCAGGGTGCCGGCGTCGGCGGCCCGGGCGTCCAGCCAGCCCCGGACGAGCGCCGGGATCGCGTTGGTGGCGTTCGGCTCGACCTCGACCCGGCCGACGGTGGCGTGCGCACCGCGCAGCCGGGCCTCCTTGTTCGCGGCCAGCACCGTGAACGCGAAGGTCAACATCGGGTCGCGGCGGTCCGACATCCGGGTGGTGCCGGCGTGGTTGGCCTCGCCGGCGAAGTCCAGCCGCCAGCGCCCGTGCGGCCAGATCCCGCTGGCCACCCCGACCGGTGCGCCGAGGTCGACGAGCGCCCGGCCCTGCTCGATGTGCAGTTCGACGAACGCGCCGATCCGGTCCAGCGTCTCCGGGCGGGCGCCGGCCGGTCGACCGCCCATCGCCTCGGCGAGGCTGACCCCGTCCCGGTCAATCAGCGCCGCCGCCCGGTCCGGGTCGAGCGCGCCGGTGAGCAGCCGCGACCCGAGGCAGGGTACGCCGAACCGGGACCCCTCCTCCTCGGCGAACGCGACCACTGCGACCGGGCGCCGGAACTCCCGACCGGCCTCCCGCAGGGCCCGTACGGCGAGCAGGGCGCTGACGATGCCGAGCGGCCCGTCGTAACCGCCGCCGTACGGGACCGAGTCGAAGTGGCTGCCGACCAGGACCGCGTTCCCGTGCTCCGGCGCCGGCCCGTACCAGGCGAACAGGTTGCCGTTGCCGTCCTGGGCGACGGTGTGCGCCCCGTCGGCGACGGCGGTGTCCCGGAACCACTCCTCCAGTTGCCGTACCGGCTCGGTGAAGCCGTACCGCAGGTACCCGCCCGTCCCGGCGTCCCGCCCGATCGGCGCGATCTCCGCCCAGCTCCGCTGGAACTGGGTGTTAGGAAGGGGCCCTTCTACAACAGAATCCGATAACAAGGGGCCCTTCCTTACAGCTCGGTGATGGGGATGCGGAGGTTGCCGGTGGTGGCGGCCTGGGCGGCTTCGGGGTAGCCGGCGTCGACGTGCCGGAGTACGCCCATCGCCGGGTCGTTGCTCAGGACCCGTTCGATCTTCTGGCCGGCGAGGGCGGTGCCATCGGCCACGCAGACCTGGCCGGCGTGGATGGAACGGCCGATGCCGACGCCGCCGCCGTGGTGGATGCTCACCCAGGAGGCGCCGCTGGCGGTGTTGACCAGGGCGTTGAGCAGCGGCCAGTCGGCGATCGCGTCGGAGCCGTCGGCCATTGCCTCGGTTTCGCGGTACGGGGAGGCGACGGAGCCGGCGTCGAGGTGGTCGCGGCCGATGACGACCGGGGCGGTCAGCTCGCCGGAGGCGACCATGTCGTTGAACCGGACGCCGGCCTTGTCCCGCTCGCCGTGGCCGAGCCAGCAGATCCGGGCCGGTAGGCCCTGGAAGGCGACCCGTTCGCCGGCCAGTCGGATCCACCGGGCCAGCTGCTCGTTCTCCGGGAACAGCTCCAGCACGGCCCGGTCGGTGGCGGCGATGTCCGCCGGGTCGCCGGAGAGCGCCGCCCAGCGGAACGGGCCCTTGCCCTCGCTGAACAGCGGCCGGATGTACGCCGGCACGAAGCCGGGGAAGGCGAACGCCCGGTCGTACCCGCCGAGCTGGGCCTCGCCCCGGATCGAGTTGCCGTAGTCGAAGACCTCGGCGCCGTTGTCTCCGAAGCCGACCATCGCGGCGACGTGCTTGACCATGGCGGCCCGGGCCCGTTCGGTGTACTCGACCGGTTTGGCCCTGGCCAGTTCGGCCGCGTCGGCGAGTTCGACGTCCTCGGGGACGTACGACAGCGGGTCGTGCGCGCTGGTCTGGTCGGTCACGATGTCGATCTCGACACCCCGGCGGAGCAGCTCGGCGAAGACCGTGGCGGCGTTGCCGACCACGCCGACCGAGAGCGCCTGGCCGGTCCGCTTCGCCGCGAGCGCCTGCTCGACCGCCTCGTCGAGGGAGTCGGCCACGGTGTCGAGGTAGCGGGTCTGCACCCGGCGGGCCAGCCGCTCCGGGTCGATGTCGACGATCAGGCAGGCGCCGCCGTTCATGGTGACCGCGAGCGGCTGCGCCCCGCCCATTCCGCCGCAGCCGGCGGTCAGGGTCAGGGTGCCGGCGAGCGAGCCGTTGAACCGCTTCGTGGCGACGGCGGCGAAGGTCTCGTAGGTGCCCTGGAGGATGCCCTGGGTGCCGATGTAGATCCAGGATCCGGCGGTCATCTGGCCGTACATGGTGAGGCCGAGCTGTTCGAGGCGGCGGAACTCCGGCCAGGTCGCCCAGTCGCCGACCAGGTTCGAGTTGGCCAGCAGTACCCGGGGGGCCCACTCGTGGGTCCGGAGCACCCCGACCGGCCGGCCCGACTGGACCAGCATGGTCTCGTCGTCCTTCAGCGTGGTCAGGGTCCGGACCAGCGCGTGGTACGAGGGCCAGTCCCGGGCCGCCCGCCCGGTTCCGCCGTACACCACCAGGTCGTCCGGGCGCTCGGCGACGTCCGGGTCGAGGTTGTTCATCAGCATCCGCAGCGCCGCCTCCTGCGGCCATCCGACGGCGGTCCGGCTGGTGCCGCGGGCGGCGCGGATCGGCTCGGGCATGACGACTCCTTCTGCAACGGTGAAGCGGCGGTGTGGGTGGTGTGGGCGGTACGGGGTGCCGGCGGTGGTGAACGTTGGCGGACTACCCGATGAACAACTGTCGGCGTACGGCGGACTGCTCGAACTCCTCCAACCGGCGCTGGCTGTCGGCGGGTACGGCGTCGCAGATCGCCTGCAACAGCACCATCGACAGGGCCATCGGCGCGGTGTGCAGGTCGAAGACGAGCTGGGCGCCGACGGCGGCCGGCAACACGATGTCGGCGTACTCGGCGGCGGGGCTGACCGCCGAATCGGTGATCACCACCACCGACATCCCGGCGGCGCGCGCCTCGCGGAGCGCCTCCAGCGACTCCCGGGGGTACCGGGGCAGGACGATCGCCAGCAGGGCGTTCGCCCCGGCCGCCCGGGCCTGTTCCAGCCGGTCGGTCAGCAGGCTCCCACCCGAGTCCAGCACCCGTACGTCCGGCAGCACCTTCGCCGCGAAGTAGGCGAAGTACCCGGCCAGCGGCGCGGCGGCGCGCAACCCGAGTACGACCAGTGGACGGCTGCCGGCCAGCAGGGTTCCGGCGGCGGTCACCCCGTCCCGGTCGGTGAGCTGCTCGGCGAGCCGGTCCAGGTTGTCGGCCTCGGCGCGCAGGGCCCGCTGCGTCTCGTTCCCGGTCGGGGCGCCGAGGTCCGGTCGGCCGTACCCGGCGGCGGCGATCTCCCGTAACCGGCGGCGCAGCGCCGGATAGCCGTCGTAGCCCAGCGCCATCGCGAACCGGGTCACCGAGGGCTGGCTGACCTTGGCCAGCTCGGCGACCTCGGCCGCCGAGAGGTAGGCGGCGGAGGCGGCATGCTGGACCAGGCTGTGCGCGATCCGTCGCTGCGTCGGGGTCAGCCGGATGCCCTGGAACAGGTCGAGCACGCGGTCCATCGGTGGGGCCGCGATGACAGCGCTGTCATTCACGAGATGACTGTATGCATGAAATAATTCAGAGGGCAATGGGACCCCGGGAACGTGGTACAACCTTCGGGGTGGATGGTACGAACTTCCGGCGTGCGATCGCCCGCACCCGCCTCGCCCCTGTCGCGGCATTTCCCAAACGGCTCATGCGGGTGGCCCGGCACGACGCCCAGGTGCTCGGCGTCTCGGCCAAGTGGCTGCTCACCTCCCGCGAGCACCACAACTACACCTACGACCTGACCAAACTCAGCCGGGAACACCTGGCCTGGTTCGTCAGCGTGACCTGTGACGTACCGGTCGGCCAGGTGCGGACGTACCTGGCCGAGATCGAGCAGGACGACGCGCTCCGCCAGCACATCGAACAGGCCACCGCGGCCGCCGACCGGCGTGGGCTGGCCGATCGGCGCGTCCGGTACGCCCGCCGGATCGGCTGGTACGCGATCGTGCGCGCCATCCGCCCCGGACACATCGTCGAGACCGGGGTCGACAAGGGCCTCGGCACCTGCGTACTGGCCTCGGCCCTGCTGCGCAACGCAGCCGACGGCAACCCCGGCCGGGTCACCTCGCTGGACATCAACCCGGAGGCCGGCTACCTGTCCAGGTCCGAGCCCTGGGCGAGCGTGGTCGACCTGGTGATCGGGGACTCCCTCGCCTCGATCAAGCAACTGGACCGTCCGGTCGACCTCTTCCTGCACGACAGCGACCACCACACCAAGCACGAGCGGCGGGAGTTCTCGACGGTGGAACCGAAGCTCGCGCCCGGCGCCCGGCTGCTCACCGACAACGTCACGATGACCAACGTGCTCGCCGAGCACGCCGAGAAGACCGGCCGTCGGTTCCTCGCCTACCGGGAGACCCCCGCCCGGCACTGGTACCCCGGCGACGGGATCGGTATCGCCTGGTGAGGTGACGTCCGGCCAGGGACGTGACCGCCCGGTCGTCCGTACCCCTGTGGCAGGGTGAACGGCATGCGGCTGGTCTCGATCCACACGTACCCGGTCAAGGGCTGTCACCGGCTCGACCTCGACGGTGCCCGGGTCGAGCCGTGGGGCCTGGCCGGCGACCGACGCTGGATGATCGTGGACGACGACGGGGTGGGCGTCACCCAGCGTGAGACGACCGCGCTGGTCGCGGTCCGGCCGGAACTCCGGCCCGGCGGCCTGCTGCTGCGGGCCGCCGGGCGGACGGACCTGGCGGTCGCCGAGCCGACCGACGGCGACCCGGTCGAGGTACGGGTCTTCGCGAGCATGTCCGCCGCGCCGGGCCGGACCGCCGACCCGGCCGCGAACGACTGGCTGTCCCGACAACTCGACCGCAAGGTACGGCTGGTCTGGCTCGGCGACCCGACCGTGCGGCCGATCCCGGACACCGACCTCGCCGAGGCCGACGACCGGGTCAGTTTCGCCGACGGCTACCCCCTGTTGCTGGCCAACCGCGCCTCGCTGGACGCCCTGAACGAGTTCCTGCTGGAGTCCGGAAGTCCGGAAGCGCCGCTGCCGATGACCCGGTTCCGTCCCAACGTGGTGGTCGGCGGTGCCGATCGCTGGGCCGAGGACGACTGGACCGGCCGCCGGATCCGGATCGGCCCGGTGGTCTTCCGGGTGGCCAAACCCTGCGCCCGGTGCGTGGTGACCACCACCGACCAGGAGACCGGGGTACGGGGCCGGGAGCCGCTCCGGGTGCTGGCCCGGCAGCACAACATCGACCGGCGGCTTCTGTTCGGCCAGAACCTGGTGCCGGTGCTCGGCCCGCCCGGTTCGGCCGACACCCTCACCGTCGGCGACCCGGTGGAACTGCTTCCGTAGGCCGCTTCGAGTTCCCCAGGCCGCTCCGAGGGGCCGGGCGGCCGGGCGGAGGCTGAGCCGCAGGGCGGCGACGGTGGGATCGGCGCTCGTCAGACAGGGATCGGCGCTCGTCAAACAGGGGTCGGTCGACGGTCGGCCGGGATCTTGCGTGGGCCGTGGCGACTAGGGCAACATGCCCGGGATGACTGACGCGGAGCCCTCCGACCAGCCGGAGAAGACCCCGGCCGCCGGCGTTGTGCCGGACGGGCCGGATGCCGACCGATCCGGCGGATCGGGGTCGGGACGGCGCCGGCCGAAGCGGTGGCTGGCCGGCGGTTTCGCGGTCGTCGTCGCCGCACTGCTGGGGCTCGTGCTCGTCTGGCAGTTCTCCGAGCCGGCGGCCTGTGCCGCCGGGCTGGCCGCACCACCGGCCGGACCGAAGGTCTACAAGGGAAAGGCGTCGCACTACGACGGGGGAAACTCCGGCGGCAACTGCTCGCTGCCCGGTCCGCCGGCCAACCGGCTCTACGCCGCGCTCGGCTCGGCCCAGTACTCCGGCTCGGCCGCCTGCGGCAGCTTCCTCGACGTGACCGGGCCGAAGGGCACCGTACGGGTGATGGTGCTCGACCGGTGCGCGGGCTGTACGGGCGGCAAGATCGACCTCTCCAAGCAGGCGTTCGCGAAGATCGCCGACCTGTCCAAGGGGATCACCTCGATCACCTATCGAGCCGTGGTCAATCCACCGTCGCCCGGACCGCTCACCTTCCGGATGAAGAGTGGTACCTCGCAGTACTGGTTCGCCGTACAGGTGGGCAACCACGGCAACCCGGTGAAATCGGTGGCGGCGAAGCGGGCCGGGTCGAGCTGGCGGGCGGCGAAACGCGGCTCCGACAACTACTGGGTGATCGACGGCGGGATGGGCCCCGGGCCGTACTCGATCCGGGTTGTCGACGTGTACGGCAACGAGGCGGTCGCCACCGGGATCACGATGTCGCCCCGGCGGATCCAACGGAGCAAGGTGCCGATGTACGGCAGCACTCCGGCGGGCGGGCCGACGCCGACTCCGACGCCGTCGGTCGCTGCCAGCGCCTCGGCCAGCCCGACCGTGACGCCACCGTCCCCGGCCGGTTCGGCCGAACCCGAGACGATCGCCGGAGCGGCCGGCGGACCGGCGCCGGTACGGGTGGGCTGCGGCTGACCCCGGCGCCGGTCGGTGCCGGTCGCCGTCAGGTCAACGACAGCCACATCTGGATCTCGTCGCGGTCGTCGCCGGGCCCGACCCGGAGCGCCCCGGGCAGCCGTCCGACCTCCCGGTAGCCCAACTGCCGGTAGAACTCCTCCACACCCTTGCCGTCCCGCACCGTCAGGTGCAGGGCGTCCCAGCCGATCTCCCGACCGATCCGTTCGGCCTCCCGCATCAGCGCCTGGCCGTGGCCGTACCCCTGCTGGTCGGGATGCACCATCACCCGCTTGAGGACGCACCAGTGCGCCTTGAGCCGGAACCGGTTGTCGGTGAAGAAGAGCAGGGCGACCGGCCGCTGCCGGTGGAATCCGACAAGCATCCGGTCCAGCCCCTCGGCCGCGTCCCGGAGGGTGGCCAGGGCCAGCGGCCGGACGTCGTCCTCGGTGACCGGCCCGACGAAGCCGACCGCACCGCCGGCGTTCGTCACCGCCGTCCACAAGGTGACGATCTGGTCGCGTAGCTCGGAAGTCAGCGGAGGATCGAGTACGAAGCGGATGCCCACGCCGGCCATCCTCGCCCCCGGGCCGTCGGCCCCGGCGCCGCCCGGTACCGGTCGTGACAGCGCTAACAGCCGACAGCGGGACGCGGCGGGCGAGGGAACTCAGTTGTGCGGGAGAGGGGAGTCGAACCCCTACGCCCGAAGGCACAGGAACCTAAATCCTGCGTGGCTGCCATTACACCACTCCCGCTCGCGAGGACGAGTCTAGACGGCCGGCGGGCTCAGTCCAGGCCGAGGTCCCTGCGGAGTTTCGCGACGTGTCCCTTGGCCTTGACGTTGTAGAGCGCCCGTTCGATCCGGCCCTCCTCGTCGATGACGAAGGTCGAGCGGATCACTCCGGTGACCGTCCGGCCGTACGACTGCTTCTCGCCGTACGCCCCGTACGCGGTGAGCACCGACTTGTCGGTGTCGCCGACCAGCGGGAAGGTGATGGCGTCCCGGTCCCGGAACTTCGCCAGCTTCTCCGGCGAGTCGGGCGAGATGCCGATCACCTCGTAGCCGGCGGCCTGGAGCGAGGCGAGCGAGTCCCGGAAGTCGCAGGCCTGCGTGGTGCAGCCCGGGGTCATCGCCGCCGGGTACGCGTAGAGCACGACCTTCCGGCCACGCAGCTCCTTGAGCGAGAGCGTGTTCCCGGCGTCGGTGGGCAGCGCGAAATCGGGCGCGGTGTCGCCGGCTTCGAGGCGGCTTGGCGAGGTCATGGCCACGACCCTATCGCCAGATGGACCGGAGATTGCGGTTGGTGTACAGCTCTTGCAAAATCTTGGCAATAACGCCGGCTGGCTCTTAGGCTGACCCGGCCGGCGGGGCCGATCCCACGCCGACGTAGGGGAGGTGGTGGAGTGGAAACCCAGGCGATGCACATCGCGAACGGGATCATCAACGGTCCCGTGGCCGCGGCGTTCGCGGCGCTCGCCCTGGCGGCGCTCGCGCTCTGTGTGATCCGTGGCCGGCAGGACCTCGACGACCGGCTGGCCCCGATGGCCGGCCTGGTCGCCGCGTTCATCTTCGCCGTCCAGATGCTGAACTTCCCGATCTTCACCGGCGCGGTCAGCGGTCACCTGCTCGGCGGTGCGCTCGCCGCGGTGCTGGTCGGGCCGTGGGTCGGGGCGCTCTGTGTGGCCGTGGTGCTGATCGTGCAGTCGCTGATCTTCGGCGACGGCGGGGTGGCCATGCTCGGCCTCAACATCACCAACATGGCGATCCTCGGTACGGCGGTCGCCTACCTGCTGATCGCACTGCTGCTGCGGATCCTGCCGCGTACCGTGAACGGACTGGCGATCACCGCCTTCGTCGCCTCGGTGCTCAGCGTGCTGGTCGCCTCCCAGGGCTTCGTCGTGCAGTACTGGCTGGGCGGCACCACCGACGTCGGCAGCAGCCTCGGCGGCCTGGCCGGCACGATGGCCGGCGTACACCTGTTGATCGGTATCGGTGAGGGCCTGATCACCGCGACCACCGTGGTCACGGTGGCGAAGGTCCGACCCGACCTGGTCTACGCCCTGCGCTCCCTGCGACCCGTGCCGGCGACGGCGACGCAGCTGCCGGTCGGCGGAGGTGCCCGATGACGACCGGAGGAATCCGGATGACGAAGCGCACCGGCGCGTTCATCCTCGGCGGCCTGCTGGTCGCCCTGCTGCTCGCCGGGGTGGTCAGCAACTTCGCCTCGGCCCATCCGGACGGCCTGGACTCGTCGCTGCGCCAGGGCTGCACCTTCGACGCCGACGACAACATCACCGGCGGCAGTTGCCCCGCCCAGCAGAGCCGGGACCACGAACTGGCCGACTCGCCGCTGGCCGACTACGGGGTCCGGGGGATCGACAACTCCTACCTCTCCACCGGCCTGTCCGGGGTGCTGGGCGTGCTGCTCACGTTCGCCATCGGTGGCGGCCTGTTCTGGCTCGTCCGGCGGCGCTCCACCGACGGTGTCGACGCCGGCCGGGTCCCCACCGACGGCGACGCTGCCGGTAGTGGCCGAGTCTCCGCCGACGGTGTCGGTGCCGGCGCCGGCCGGACGTCCACCGACGTTCCGGAATAAGGGGTACGCGACATGGGCGCCGGGCACGCGCACGTTCTGTACCGGGACCGGCCGTCGCCGGTGCACCGGCTGCCCCCCGAAGTCAAGATCGCGGCGATGGTGGCCTTCACCATCGTCGTGGTCGCCACCCCGCGCGAGGCGTTCTGGGCGTTCGGCGGCTACGCCGTACTGGTCGTGGTGTTGGCGACGCTGGCCAGGGTGGGCCTGCGCTGGCTCGCCACCCGGTCGCTGATCGAGCTGCCGTTCGTGCTGTTCGCGTTCGCGCTGCCGTTCCTCGGCACCGGTGAGCGGATCACCTGGCTGGGGCTGGAACTGTCGGTGGACGGGCTCTACGGCGGCTGGAACATCCTCGCCAAGGGAACCCTCGGGGTACTCGCCTCGCTGCTGCTCGCCGGCACCACCACCATGCGGGACCTGATCCTCGGCCTGGACCGGCTGCACTGTCCGCAGATCCTCACCCAGATCGCCTCGTTCATGCTGCGCTACCTGGACGTGCTGATCGGCGAGGCCCGGCGGATGCGGGTCGCCCGGATCTCCCGTGGCGACGATCCCCGGTTCCTGTGGCAGTTGCGTGGCTTCGCCGCCGGGGTGGGCGCGCTCTTCCTCCGGGCCTTCGAGCGGGGCGAACGGGTCTACCTGGCGATGGTCTCCCGGGGTTACCAGGGCAGGATGCCGGGGGCGTGGCGGACCGCCGGAGCCGCCACCGCCCGGCACTGGCTGGTCGCGGCGACGGTGCCGCTCGCCGCGACCGGCATCGCCGCCGCCGCGGTCGTGCTGGGATGATCGGGTACGTGGACACCGCTCCCGCCGTCACCTCGCTGGACGTACGTGGCGTGCACTACAGCTACCCCGACGGGCAGGTCGCGCTGCGCGGCGTCGACCTGACCGTGCCGCGCGGCGAACGGATCGCCCTGCTCGGCCCGAACGGTGCGGGCAAGACGACCCTGGTGCTGCACCTGAACGGAATCCTCGCCGGGGGTGAGGGCACGGTCACCGTCGGCGGGCTGACCGTGAGCCGGGACCGTGCCACCCTGGCCGAGATCCGGCGGCGGGTCGGGATCGTCTTCCAGGATCCCGACGACCAGCTCTTCCTGCCGACCGTCGCCGAGGACGTGGCGTTCGGCCCGGCGAACCTGGGGCTGCGCGGTGCCGAACTCGACGCCCGGGTGACCGAGGCACTGGACGCGGTCGGGATGACCGAGCACCGGGAGCGCGCCCCGCAACACCTCTCGTTCGGCCAGCGCCGCCGCGTGGCGGTGGCCACCGTCCTCGCCATGCGCCCGGAGATCCTCGTCCTCGACGAACCCTCCTCCAACCTCGATCCCGCCGCCCGACGGGAACTGGCCGCGATCCTGCGCGGACTTCCGGTGACCCTGCTCATGGTCACCCACGATCTGCCGTACGCCCTCGAACTCTGCGACCGGGCGCTGATCCTCGACACCGGCCGGATCGTCGCCGACGGTGCGACCGCCGACCTCCTCGCCGACACCGACCTGCTGGCCCAGCACCGCCTGGAACTCCCCTACGGCTTCCAGGTGCAAGGAAGGGCCCCTTCTTATCGGATTCCGTAGAAGAAGGGCCCCTTCCTAACGCGCGACGGACCAGCGGGCGGGGCGGGTGGCGTCGCCGGGGCGGGCGGCGGGGGGACGCCGGGAGCCGGCCCGGCCGGGGGTGGAACGGCCGGTGGCGCGCAGTCGCAGGGCGCCGGCCACGGCCAGACCGGCGCCGCTCGCGATCACCACCGCGATCACGATCCGGGCCCACTCCGCCGGCCACGGCACCGGGACCACCGAGCGGAGGAAGACCGCCGCGTTCGTCACGCCGGTGAAGAGCGCCAGGCAGGTACCGGCCAGCGCCAGCGCGAAGTCGGCGCTCGGGCGCCGGGTCAGCGCGTACGCCGCGGCGGCCAGCGCGGCCGTACCGGTGAGCGTGGGCCAGAGCTGTGCGGTGACGAGTCCGAGCAGCATGCCCCCGAGTCCGGCGTCGGCGCCACGGGCCAGCGCGAAGCAGATCGCCGCCGCCCCGCCGGTGCCGGCCAGTGCGGCCAGTACGACGGTGGCCCGGCGACCCGGTCGGGAGGCCCGGGGAAGCAGCCCGAGCGCACCCACGGCGAGCGCCCCGAGCAGGCTCACGCTCCACCAGGGCAGTGGGTCCGGCGGTGGTAACCAGTCCAGGGTGCCGCGCAGTTCCATCGTCGTGGTGCCGTCGCGCAGCGGTACGACCCAGTCCCGTACCCGGTGCTGCCGGTCGGGCCGGGCCGCGACCACGGGCGGCGGCGCGGACTCCAGCCACCGGCCGCGCTGGTCGTGCCAGCGCACCACCGGCTCGGTGCCGACCCGGCGCCAGGACGGCGGCCGGGTCGGGTCCGCCGTCGCCGGCGGCTCGGTGTCTCCCTCGACGGTCCGGTTCAGGTACGTCGCCGGGGAGGCCGTGTTCTCCCACACACCGTCGGGCCGGATCTCCAGGTACGGCTCGCCGGCGTAGCCCAGCACCTCGATCGTGCGACCGGTCCGGTTCACCAGTTCGAGCCGGGCGCCGCCCTCCACCACCCGGACGGCGAGCCCGGGAACGGCCGGAGTGAGCCCGCTGACGGCGCTGCGGTAGTTCGAGCCGTCCGGGGCGTCGGCGGCGTGCGCGGCGGCCGGTGTCGCGATCGAGAGCGCCCCGACCAGACCCGCCGCCAGTGCCAGCCCGAGCCGGCGAAGCGGCCCGGACCGCCGGGCGCCGGACGTGACCTGGTTAACCAGCGCGCGGCTGACCCGGCTCGCCGGCCCGCCACCGGCCCGGCCGACGGGTTGGCTCGTCATCCGGCCAGTGGTACGGCTCACTAGCCGGCCGCTGCCACGGCCGCGCTGATCGCCTCGGCGCTGGCCTGTACCTGCTTGCCGGCGACCAGCACGGTGGGCGTGCCGTTCACGCCCGCTCGGGCGGCCTCCTCGGTCACGTGCTCGGTCCACTTCTCGAAGGTATTCTCCCGGACGCACGCGGCAAAACTGTCCCCGGCCAGCCCCACGCTGGTGGCGACGTTGACCAACTCGTCGTCGCTCAGTCCGGCGCTACCCTCGGGCGGCTGCCGGTCGAACAGCGCCTTGGCGTACTCGCGGAATTTTCCGCTCTGCGCGGCGCAGCCGGAGGCGGCGGACGACCGGGTCGAGTACTCGGTGCTGGAGAAGCGGTTCAGGAACGCGACCGGGTGGTACGTCACCCGTACCTTGCCCTGGGCGACGAGTTGGTCGAGCGTACCGCCGGCCTGCTGCTCGAACTGCCGGCAGATCGGGCAGATGAAGTCCTCGTAGACGTCGACGTTGACCGGTCCGGTGCCGAGGACGATGCCGGTGCCCTCCGGATTCGCGCCGCCGGGCGGGGTGAAGTCGCCCGCGTCCTGGCTGGCGGAGACGGCCCAGCCGATCAGGCCGGCGACGACCAGTACGAGGACCGCGCCGACCGAGGTCCACAGGGTGCGCTTGCGGCGCCGTTCCCGGGCCATCTGCTCCCGTACCACCTGGGCGGGCCGGCGCTGCGGCTTCTTGCCCCGATCACTCATCAGTGTCTCCTTCTGCCGTGTTCCGGCCCAGTACGGCGTCCACCGAGACCGGCGTACGCGGCCAGACCAGCAGGAATCCGGCGAGCACCAGGAAGCCCAGGTCCCGCAGCACCTCCGTGCCGTACGTCGGATCCTGTCCGGCGGCGAGGTCGCCGCCGCTGCCGAAGCAGCCGCAGTCGATGGAGAGCCCGCGGGTCCACGCCGAGGCGATGCCCGCGATGAAGATCACCAGTAGGAACGCGGAGATCCCGGCGGCGAGCCGGGTGGCGAGGCCGACCAGGAGGATCAGCCCCAGGGCGAGCTCCACGAACGGCAGCGCCGCGCCGATCACCACGGACAGGTCGTACGGAAAAATCTGGTAGGCGTTCACGGCCCGACCGGAGGCGGCGAGGTCCCCGATCTTGGATCCTCCGGCGACGAGCCACACGGCGGCGAGGCCCAGCCGGGCTGCCGTTCCGAGCCACGGCCGGGCGGCCAACCAGCGGTTGGTGCCCGAACCCCGGGCGCTTCCTGTGCTCCGCTCAGTCACGATCATTGGACGTCACGCCGGATGGGGTAGTTCCAGCCGTCCGTGCGGGTGCGCTGGTCCGCCCTGGTGTCGCACTGGGTGGGATCACGTTCAATTACGCTACGCGGGCATCAGCGGAATATGTGGGCGTTCCGGTGCAGAATGGTCGACGTCCGACCGGATCCCGTGCCGTCCCCGGAAACCCTCGAAAATCCCCGGGAACTTTTCCGCCGACAATGCCGACTATCGAAACGTGGCAGAGGACGGAACTCGGCAGCGGCCGGGCGACTCGGTTCCGGCGCCCCGGGGAGTGCCCCGGCGCCGTCGGCGGTCCGATCCCACGCCGACCCGTACGCCCCTTCCGGCGGCACCGGGAAGCGCCGGCAGTGTGATCGAGACGGGTCGCAGGTGACCCGAGGTCGCGCCCGAGCCGGTCGGTCGGCCACCATGTCCGGCATGATTGCTGCGAATCGTCGATGGTTGGCGCGCGCGGGCGCCAGTCTCGGCCTGCTGCTGGCCGCCCTCGCCCTGCTGCTCGGCCCGGCCCTGCCGGCCAGCGCGCACGCCGTACTGGTCAGCAGCAGTCCGGCGGCTGATGCGGTGCTGTCCGGTGCGCCCGCCGAGGTGGTGCTCACCTTCAGCGAGGCCGTCCGAGAGGTGCCGGACAAGATCCGGATCCTCGGTCCGGACGGCGCCCAGGTCAACCGGGGTGATCCGACGTTCAACGGCGCCGTGGTGACCATCCCGATCGACCCGTCCGGGGCCCGCGGCACGTACCTGGTCAGCTACCGGGTGATCTCGGCGGACAGCCATCCGGTCGCCGGGGCGTACACCTATTCGGTCGGTGCGCCGTCGACCCCGCCATCGGACAGTACGGCGGACGAGGTCCACCCGGCGGTCGGCGGGGCGGTCCGGGTCTTCAAGTACCTCGGGTACGCCGGCCTGCTCCTGCTGATCGGTCCGGTGCTGGTGCTCAGCCTGCTCTGGCCACGGCGGCTGCCCCGGCGCGGCCCGAGCCGGCTGATCTGGGCCGGCATCGGGCTGATCGTCCTGTCGACCGTGGGCGCGATCTGGCTCCAGGTGCCGTACACCACCGGGGGTGGACCGTTCGCGGTCACCGGCAGCGCCCTGGGTGACGTTCTGGGCAGCACCTTCGGCGCGGCCCACCTGGTCCGGCTGGGCATCCTGGCCGCGGCGGCGATCCTGGTCGGCCCCCTGATCGCCGGTCGGGCCGGGCGCAGTGACCAGATCCTGCTGACCGTCCTCGGGCTGGCCGGGCTCGGCACCTGGCCGATCGCCGGGCACGCGGCGGCCTCACCGGTGCCGGCCGTCTCCGTGGTCGTGGACACCGTGCACCTGGCGGGTATGGCGGTGTGGCTCGGCGGTCTGGTCATGCTCGGCGGCTTCCTGCTCCGCCAGGCGAACGACCGGGAGCTGGACGCGATCCTGCCGGTCTGGTCCCGGTGGGCGACGCTGGCCGTCTCCGCGCTCCTGCTCGCCGGAGTCGTCCAGGCCCTCATCGAGGTGAGTACGCCGTCCGCGCTCGTGTCGACCACGTACGGACAGCTGATCATCGCCAAGGTCGTGCTGTTCGCACTGGTCATCGCGGTGGCCGCGTACTCCCGGCAACTGGTCCGGCGGCGGATCCTGGCCGACCAGCCGGTCGAGGAGGAGCTCGCCGAGGAGGAGCCGACCGAGGACGGGTTGACCGGGGACGAGGCCGCCGAGGAAGAGGTGGCCGAGGAGAACGGGACTGAGGACGGGGACGAGGGGACCGGGGAGGCCGGGGACGAGGCTGTCACGCCGGACTCCTCGACCGAGCCGGTGCGGCCGGTCCGGTCGGCGCGTCGGATCCGCCGGGCGGTCTGGGCGGAACTCGCCATCACCGCGATCGTCCTGGCGCTGTCCGCTGTCCTGGTCCAGACCCCGCCGGCCCGGACCGCCGACACGTACGGCGACGCCGGTGGGCCCGGCTACTACTCCACCACGCTGACGAGTTCGATCTACTCGCTCCAGGTCGAGGTGGACCCGGCCCAGCAGGGCAGCAACTCGGTGCACCTGTACGCGTACACCCCGGACAACAAGCCGTTGCCGGTGGCGGAGTGGCGGGCCACGGCCGCCCTGCCCGATCGGGGCATCGAGCCGATCGCCATTCCGCTGTTGCCGCTGACGGACAACCACGCCACGGGAGAGATCAGCCTGCCCTCTCCGGGCAACTGGCTGCTCACGTTCACGGTCCGTCTCACGGACATCGACCAGGCCACGGTGACCAGCACCGTGCCGATCACCTAGAGAGGTACACCATGATCCGTCACCGTCGGGCGGCGTTCTCCGCCGCCCTCGTCCTCGGGGCAACCGTGGTCGGCGTGTTCGGGCTCGCCTCTGCGGCGTCCGCGCACGTCACGGTGAACCCGAGGGAGGCGACCCAGGGCGGCTACGGACGGTTGGCGTTCCGGGTGCCGACCGAGAGCGACACCGCGTCCACCGTCAAGCTGGAAGTGACACTTCCCGACAACGCGCCGGTCGCCTCGGTCTCCACCATGCCGGTGCCGGGCTGGACGGTCACGACCGAGAGGCGCAAGGTCGACCCGCCGGTCGAGGTGCACGGCAGCCAGGTCAGCGAGGTGATCTCCAAGATCACGTGGACCGCGTCGGCCGCCGCCGGCATCAAGCCGGGGGAGTTCCAGGAGTTCCCGGTCTCGATGGGCCCCCTGCCGACCGTCGACCAGATGGTGTTCCGGGTCCTCCAGCACTACTCGGACGGCAAGACCGCGCGTTGGATCGAACCGCCGGCCGCCAACGGTGCCGAGCCGGAGAACGACCCGGCGCCGGTGCTGAAGCTGCTTCCGGAGGCAGCGGCGGCGGGCGGTGCTCCAGCCGCCCCCTCGCCGGCTGGTGGGGCGCCGCAGCAGCCGTCGTCGTCCACCGGGGACGATGGTGACGCCGCCGCGCGGGGCCTGGCCGCCGCGGGCCTCGGCGCCGGCCTCGCCGGACTGGGCGCCGGCCTCGCCGGACTGGCGCTGGGCGGGCTGGCGTTCGCCCGTACCCGGCGGCAGAGCGCGCCACCCGCAGCCTGATCCACAGCTTTCCACTGGCCCGTCGGCACCTGCCGGCGGGCCAGTAGCGATTTCAGCCAATAATCCGTGTTAAAGCGATTTCGCTCGGTATGGTCGGCGAGTTACTGCGACCCCAGAGGGAGAAACGCGAATGCGGTTCGTGCGACTGATCGCCGGGATACTCCTGCTCACGATCGGGTTGCCGATGCTGTTCATCGGCGGTGCACTATGGACCGTCCTGGAGCAGCGCAGCCCCAACGGTGCGTTTGGCGGCCCGCTGGAGCGGGTCGACACACCCGGACACGCGGTCGTCGTACCGGACCTGGACGCGCTGCTGCAACAGGATGCGCCCTTCCTGCGTACCAGTCGGACCGGCATGCGGATCATCGTGCGTACCGGATCGGACCCGGCGTTCATCGGGCTCGCCCCCGCCGCCGAGGTCTCGCAGTACCTCTCCACCACCTCCTACGCCCGGATCGACCGGGTGAGCGTGACCCGGGGACAGTTGCCGCTGCACGTCAGCCCCGCCGAGCCGGCCGGCGAGAACGCCACCGTCGGCGTTCCCGGAGAACAGAGTCTCTGGATCCGGCACGGCGTGGGGGTGCTGGACCTGACCCCCGACGACGTACGCGGCCACCGGCTGAGCCTGGTCGTCATGCGTCCGGACGCCCGGCCCGGAGTCGACGCCAACCTGCGGGTCGAGGTACGCCCCGGCTGGCTCAGCCCGGCCGCCTGGACGCTGCTGACCGTCGGCGGCCTCCTGGTGCTGGCCGGCATCGTGCTGCTGGCCCGACCGGTTCGCCCGCGCGAGGTGGTATTCGTCGTCGAGCCCGAGCAGGTTCCGGCCTTCGCCGCCAGGCTCGGCATCGCCGCGTTGAACGAGATGGGGCATTCACCGGACCGGCCCCACCGAACGGTCCGCACCAACGTCTCGGCCCGCTTCCGGGCGGGACTGCCCGACGAGCCCCCGACGGCGTGGCCACTGCCGGCCGAAACACCGGGTTCCACCGGGGTACCGTCGTCGCCCCGGCCCGCGACCCTGGCGGATGTGCTCACCTCGTCGAGAAACGGCGCCGCAGGCGCGGGGCCGGACACCGAGCCGACCAACCGCCTGGTCTGGCCGTCACTGAACTCGTCGACCGGTTCGTCGACGGGTCCGTCCCTGAACTCGTCGACCCGGCCGTCGGGCAGCTCGACGACCCGGTCGTCGGTCAACCCCTCCACCGGTACGACGGTCAACTCGTCACCCCGATCGTCGGTGCAGCCGGCGATCAGTTCGTCGGTCAACTCGTCGGTGCAGCCGGCGATCAACGCGATGGCGGATCCGGCGGTCAGGCACACGTCGGCGGTTCGGTCCGCCCGCGCTCCCGCGCCCGCTCCCGCCCCGGCTCCGATGCCGACGCCTCCGCCCGCCCCGGTGCCCGCCCCCACGCCCGCTCCACCGCTGCCGTCGCCGGCACCGCCGATGCCGGCACCGCCCAGGCCCGTACCGGTCCCTGCGGCCGCCGTGCCGACCCTGGCCACTCCGACCCCGTCCACCCCGGCCCCGCCCGCCTCGAACCCACCGGGGCCGGCTCCGGCATCCTCCGGGTCGGCGCCGGCATTCTCCGGGTCGGCTCCGGCCGCGTCCGGGTCGGCGCCGGCATCCTCCGGGTCGGCTCCGAGCGGGGCTGTTCCGGCGGCCGCCGGTTCGACGGCTCCCGCCCCGACTCGGTCCTCCTCGCCCAGGGCGGCCGGTCCGGTCGGCCCGGTAGCGGAGGGGTCCCCGACGGTGGCGTCCGGAGGACCGGTGGCGCCCGCCGGTCCGGTGGTGCCGACGGTCGTGTCCGCCGGTCCGGTGGAGCCGGATTCCGGACCGGCGTCGCCGCCGAATGCCGCACTGGCCCAGCGGTTCGCACTCCGGCCCGCCAGTCCGGGAGCCGCGCTGTACGACCTGGGACAGCACCGGACCGCGCGGAACGGGCTGAACCGTTCGAAGGGCTACGAGCCGGTGATCCGGTCGGCGGGAATGGACGCGTCGTCGGGTCGTCGTACCGGTGAGGGCGTACCGGAGTCAGCGGACGAGCCGGTGGAGCGGAGCAGGGACGTACGGCGGCCGAGCCCGAGTTCGTGGGCTCCCTGAGATCTTCCCACTACACGCACGGCAGCCGGGGCCCGTGGACTGTTCCGCAGCGGCAAGTGGCCCCCCGCGCTGCCGACACGGGGGGCCACTCTCACCGGGGGATCGGTGTACCGAAGGGACGTTTCAGGTGTTGTCCCCAGATTAACCGCATCGAGACGTACTAGATAGATCTGTCCATTTGGTGCAACTTCTGCTACTAGCGGACGCTTGGTTCGCGTCTCGGGGTGTTGGTCCCCGTACTCGGCTCCGTCGACCCCGCCCGGATGGGCAGGAGCACGAGCAGGAGCAGCGCGAACAGGACGTACACGTTCCGGAGCAGGAACTCGCCCGGCGAGTTGGTCCGATCGAACGCGTCGCCCCAGTCGTGGTACGACACCACGCCGTAGATGATGCCGGCCGTGAGCAGTACGGCGAACGTCAGCAGGCCGACCCTGCGCCGCCGTCCCGCCGCGCCGGCCGCCGGATCGGGCCGCCGGAGGCCGGCGTCGACCAGCACCACGACGGCGGGAATGAACCAGTAGGCGTGATGCGTCCAGGTGATCGGGCTCACCAGGGCGCCGACCAGTCCGGTGAGGGTCAGCCCGGCCAGATGGTCCCCCGCCCGCATGGCTCGGGCGGCCCGCCACAGCCCGTACCCGGCGATGATCACCACCAGCAGCAGCCAGAGTGCCTGGTTCGGTTTGCCCGGGGTGGTGAACCGGCTCAGCAGGCCGAACAGCGACTGGTTGCCGGTGTAGTCGGGTCGGCCGACCCGGTCGGTCAGCCACAGCTCGTGGGTCCAGAACCGCCACGAGTCGCCGGGCGCGATCGCCGCCGCGAGCAGGGTCGCCCCGGCGGCGGTGGCGCTGGCCACCAGCGCCGCCCGCCACCTGCGGGCGGCGAGCAGGTAGACGATGAAGATCCCCGGATACAGCTTGAGCGCCGTCGCCAGCCCGATGCCGACGCCGGACCAGCGGGACTTACGGGGTACGGCGAAGAGCAGGTCGGCCAGGATCAGTGTGACGAGCAGCATGTTGATCTGCCCGAACGAGAGGGTCTCCCGGGTGCTCTCCACGGCGAGCACCAGCGGGACGGCGATCCCGACCGCGAACCACCAGGGCAGCCGGTGCCGGGCGGCGACCGGCTTCACCAGCCACCAGGTGGTCACCACCAGCGCGATCACGGTCAGGATGGTGAAGAGCGTCACCGTGACCCCGATCCGGAGCCCGGCGAACGGCCGGAGCAGCAGGGCGGCGAAGGGGGGATAGGTGAAGAACAACTCACCCTGTACCCGGTCGCCCTGCACGTAGTCGTACAGCGGATGGCCTTCGGCCCACCACTGCATCGCACTCATGTAGATCTTGAGGTCGAAGAAGTTGTGCGGGGTGTCCAGCAGGTAGAGGAGTGGGACCAGGGCGATGATCACCACCATGGCGGCGACCAGGCGTGCGGTCCTGCCGCCGGGATCGTCCTCGTCGGTGGCGGATGGCACGGGGGGATCGGCTGGCACGGGAAAACCCTAGCGGGCCGTTCTGTCCGCAGCGTTGAGGCGCGGGTTGCCGGGCTACGCGTAGTCTGGGCGCGTGGCTGATCTTCTCGTCTGGGTCGACTGTGAGATGACCGGGCTCGACCTCGGCAAGGATGCGCTGATCGAGGTCGCGGCGCTGGTTACCGACCGGGATCTCAATGTGCTCGGTGAGGGCGTGGATGTCGTGATCCATGCCGACGACCAGGCTCTGGCGGACATGCCGGAGATTGTCCAGGCGATGCACCTACGGTCGGGCCTGACCGAGGAGGCGCGCCGCTCGACGGTGACCCTGGGCGAGGCGGAGGACCTCGTCATGGACTACGTCACGTCGTTCGTCAAGGATCCCCGGACCGCGCCCCTGTGTGGCAACTCCATCGCCACCGACCGGGGCTTTCTGGCCCGGGACATGCCACGGCTGGACACCCACCTGCACTACCGCATGATCGACGTCTCCTCGATCAAGGAGCTGTGTCGCCGCTGGTACCCCCGGGTCTACTTCGGCCAACCGGCCAAGGGACTGGCCCACCGGGCGCTGGCCGATGTCCGGGAGAGCATCCGGGAGCTGGAGTACTACCGGCGAACCCTCTTCGTTCCGCTGCCGGGGCCGGACGTCGACGCCGCCAAGGCCATCGCCGCCGAACTCTGAGCCGGGCGGGCGGTCCGTCCGTACGGGTCCGCAACCCGGTCGACGGCGGGGGTAGGGGTGTGGCTATCATTGGTCGTCGCACCGGCCGGGTCGGATGATCCGGACAGGGCGCATGTTCCAGATCAAGTGAACATGGTGGCTGTAGCTCAGTTGGCAGAGCACCGGGTTGTGGTCCCGGGTGTCGCGGGTTCAAATCCCGTCAGTCACCCTTGTCGTGGATCTCCTGATCCATCAGCAAGCCCCCTCAGTCCGAGGGGGCTTTGCTCGTTTTCAGGGGCGTTCCGGGGCGTCGCGCGATCCTCCAGGCAGACCGGGGCTACTACGGGTCCCAGCGTGGCGCTGGGGCCGTCACCGGCCTGCCTGGTGTCGTGCTCCCGGCTCCTGCTGGCTCAGCCCGCGGTGGTGGCGGTCGGCTCGGTCGACGGCACGGTGGTGGCCTCGGGCGAGGCGGCCTCCGGCGGAATCGCACTGCCCTTGACGTAGTCGCCCCAGCTCATGTTCCAGTCGGTCCAGCCGTTGCCGTTCTCCAGCTTGCGTTCGGTGCCCTTGACCACGATCGGGTCGCCGACCCGGGTCTGGTTGAACAGCCAGCTGGCGTTCGCGGTGGACATGTTGACGCAGCCGTGCGAGACGTTGGTACGCCCCTGGGAGGCGACGGACCACGGCGCGGCGTGGATGAACTCGCCACCCCAGGTGAGCCGCTGGGCGTACTCGATGTCGGTGACGTAGCGGTTGGCCGGGTTCGGGTCGTCCATGGTGTCGAAGACGGTCTTCTTGAGCTTCTCGATGACCACCATCGTGCCGCTGGACGACGGGGTGCTCTTCTTGCCCAGGCTGATCGGGATGGTCTTGATGACCTTGCCGTCCTTCTTGACCGTCATCTTCTTGTTCTTGTTGTCGACGGTCATCACCACCGCCGGCCCGACCTTGAGGTCGACGGTGAGGTCGGAACGGCCGTACCAGCCGCCGCCCATCGGCAGGCCACCCGCCTGGATCTTGTAGAAGATCTTGGTGTTCGCCTTCCAGTACGTCTTCGGGCGGTACCGCACCTCGGTCGGGCTGACCCAGTGCCAGATCCCCTCCTGGGCCGGAGTCGCCCGCACGGTCATCCGGCGCTGCACGTCGTCCCGGAAGTCCTTCGGAATCGGCTGGTTGAACTTCACGATCAACGGCATACCGACGCCGACCGTCTGGCCGTCGCCGAGGAAGCTGGTCACCCGGATCTGCTTGCCGGGCTTGGCCATGGTGGTGAAATTGCTGGTCACCGTCGCCGGCTTGCCGTCGTCGCCGGTCGCCGTCACGGTCGCGCTGTACGTCGTACCGTATTCGAGCGCGTTGTCCGGGAGCCAGGTCCCGGCGGCGCTGAGCGTGCCCTTGACCGCCGCGCCGGCCGCGTTCTTCACCACGACGGTGGTCTCGACGGCGTCCTTGCTGTTGAACGAGATCTCCGTCGACGCCGGCACGTCCTTCGCGTCCGCGGCCGGGGCGGTGATCGCGGCGGTGGCCTTCGGCTGGTCCCCGGCCTCGCTGCCGCCCTGGAAGGACGGACCGCCGCCCTTGTCGCCGCCGCTGGTGCACGCGGTCGCGGTGAGCGCGAGGGCACCGGCGAGCAGGACCGAGGCGAAGGCCCGGAGCGGCGTGGGCCGCCGCCGCGACGCCAGCGCCAAGCCGGTCGTACGACGTATCAACTGATTTCGGCCTGCTCGCATGATTCCCTCACAGTGCTGGTTCCCACGGCCATCCGACTCGGTCCCTACGGGTCATCCTCTCCCAATGACGCTCGTCGGCACGTTTTTGGTTTCCTGCCGTGCCGGAGAACACCATCGGACTGGGCCGATTTAGCCGGTTAGTTCAACAATTGTCGGCACGATCGGTTTGTCGTCAGGTGCCCAGGTCGGCCGGGACCGGTAGGGCGCTGCCCTTGATGAACTCTGTCCAGGACTGGTTCCAGGCGGTCCAGCCGTTGCCGGCCTCCAGCTTCCGTTCGGTGCCGGTGATCGTCACCGGGTCGCCGGCCTTGGTCTTCTCGAACAGCCAGCGCGCGTTCGGGGTGGAGACGTTCACGCAGCCGTGCGAGACGTTGCGCCGGCCCTGGTCGCCGACGGACCACGGAGCGGCGTGGATGTACTCCCCGCCCCAGGTCAGCCGCTGGGCAAAGTCGATTTCGGTGACGTAGCGGTTCGACGGGTCCGGGTCGTCCCGGGTGTCGAAGACGGTGGAGGACTTCTTCTCCATCACCACCATCTTGCCGCTCGACGACGGGGTGGCCTTCTTGCCGAGGCTCACCGGGATGGTCCGGACCAGCTTGTCGTTCTCGAAGACGGTCATCTTCTTGGTCTTGTTGTCGACCTTCATCTCGAACTTGCTGCCGATCTTCGAGGTGGCCTTCCGGTCGACGTTGCCGTACCGACCGTTGCTCAGCGGAATGCCCTCCAGGCCGATCCGTACGGTGAGCGTGGTGCCCGGCTGCCAGTACTCGGGCGCCCGGTAGTAGGCCTGGGTGCCGTTCGAGACCCAGTGCCAGGCGCCCGGCTGCGGCGGGTTCGAGTTGACGAACATCCGGTTCTGCACCTTGGCCCGGTCCTTCTTGGTGATGCCCGGCGAGAACTCCACCACCACCGGCATGGCCACGCCGTACGTCTTGTCGTCGAAGAGGTAGAGCCCGGAACCGATGACCGACCTCGGCTTCGCCATCGTGGTGAAGGAGGTCGTCTTGGTCTCGCTCTGCCCGCTCGCCGTGGTCGCGGTCACCTTGGCGGTGTACGTCTTCGAGTACTTCAGCGGTGCGGCCGGTACCCAGGAGGAGCCGTCCTCCCGCATGGCGCCCTTGACCGTGCCCACGCCGGCGGCGGTCAGGCTGACGCTGGTGATCTTTCCACCAGTGATCTTGGTGCCGATCTCGGCGCTGACCGGTTGCTTCTTCGCGCCGCTGGCCGGTGTGATGCTGAAGGCGAGCGGCTCGGCCGCTGGTGTCGGCGTCGCGGTCGCTCCGGCGCTGGTACCGCTACCGTTCCCGAACTGCGGTTTCTCGCCTCCGTCGCCGCCGCAGGCTGCCAGACCCAATGGCGCGACGACCGCCAGCGCGACGATCATCGCCCAGCTGCGCGTGTTCCTGCCCATCCCCACCTCGGTCCACTCGAATCCCGGGGGACATCGTGCCCTATCACCGCCACACTTTTGACCCCGGACATCTAGACTAGTGGGCGGAATATGGCGATTTGTCGCATCCGGTGGGTTGGTGCGGGCAGCTGGGTAACTGGTTGGAGGAGCCTCGTCAGCCCGTGTTAGGGTTTCTCCCGTTGTCAGCGAGCGCCGCTAGCTCAACTGGCAGAGCAGCGGACTCTTAATCCGCGGGTTCGGGGTTCGAGTCCCTGGCGGCGCACCACTGAAGTAGGCCCTGACCTGGGTATCCACCTGGGTCCGGGCCTTTTTCATTGCCGCCGGCGTGCCCGGGGGCGCTCGACGGGTGCTCGGGAGCCGTTGGACTGGGTCGACGATGTCGGTACCCGGCGCCGGGCTCGTGGACGTCGGCGGGCCGCCACGACGTTCGTTGCGGGTGCACCTGGTCGGAGCTAACCACGGAGCATCACCGACGCTGGCCGGGCTTGTGTGGATGGCTCGATCCGCCGTTATTCGTCTTGCATCGATGCTTGCAGTCCGGTCATACCATGCGCGGGTGCAACCGATCGACAGGGAAGAGTTCGCTGCCGGTGTCCGGTGGTGGCAGACGAAGACGAGTTGGCCGAACGACTTCCACAACAATGCCTACGTGGAGCTGGCCGCTCTGAACCCGGATGGAGAATTTCTGGACGACTGGTGGCCGAACTTCCTTCGACGGTTGAGCAGGTGGAGGGCGGTGCGACCGCTCTCTAAGGCCGCCGTGACCGCTCTGCTTGTTGCTAACCGGGAACACCTGGGCGGCGCGTGGCATCAGGCATGCGCGCCGGTGAAGGACCTGGACATCACCGGCGTCACCTGGGAGCAGGTGCGGGCGTTCCCCGAAGTGGTCGCGCGGCTGAAGCCGACGAAGTCGAGGTCTCCGGTGTTCCCGTCGAAGTTCTGCCACTTCCTTCTTCCCCGGATTTTTCCGGTCTTCGACAATGCGGCCGTAGGTGATTCTCGGAGCCGGGGCGGGCGTGGTCCGTCGACCCCGCTCACTTACGAGGGATACTTCAACTTGGTCAAGGAGACCTGGGCGGCCACACCCGCCGAGCTTCAGGCCGAGTTCGTCGCGGAGCTGACCCGCCTTGTCGAAGGCGAGGGTCGCAGCCCTCTGTGTGACGGCTTTCCGATGGCAACCAAGATCACTGAGCTGGCGCTCATCGGACGTCGCCACGCTTGATGCTGCGTCACGTCTCCTGGCAAACCGGAGTCGGGTCACGACATCGCCGATCTCATGATTTCCTCCGGTCCGGCCCGTACAGCACCAGGAGACCTTCGTGCAGCGAGACCAGTTCGGCCTCTGCTTGCTCGACGTCCCGCTCGGCGAGCAGCAACATGGCGATGCCGCGGCGCAACGCCGGAGCGATACAGGAGGCATCGCCCTCGATCATGCGTACCTGGGCTGGGATCTGGCGGAACTGACGTAGTGGGGTAATGGAGTGGCTGAGGTTGGCACGCCAGTGGGCCGGCCGCCGGAGGCAGGCCATCGCCTCGCCGTTGTTCGGCCTCTCGCCCGGGCGAACGCCCCGAGGAGCGCGTCGAACTCGGGCAGCGCCTCGCGGAAGTCTCCACCGATGACGGGGACCGCCCGGCGTTGGCGTATCTGCAGTACGCCCGGGCTTTCCAGCCCCAGTCCGGCAGCGGCCGGCCCGATGACCTGGCGCGGCGCCTTGGCGGCCTGGGTGCAGCGCTCGTCGGCAAGCAGGGTCGTTCGAGTTCGCAATGGCCTCGCTGATCACGTCCCGAAGTGCGGTTCCGGGAGTGGTCTCCGACGGCTGCGTCAGAGCGGCCGACCTGTGCGGGAGATGAAACGGTTTTCGGTGCGTCGGCGAGAAAATGCCCGCAGCCCAGGCGCAATAGGTTGACGGCAATCATACTGGCGGCCACCGACTATCGGATGACCGGAGGAGTGATCCAACCCAAGATCGCCGTTATGTTGCCAATGTGGCTGCGACGATCCCGCCTTCGGGTTGGCAGATCAGCGTGATGCTGCCGGTTTACGGCCGGTGGCAGCAGTTTCGGTTGAGGGCTCCAGTTCGGTACGTCTGTGCTGCCTGCGGCATGGAGAAGACCACACAGCTTGTTGCCGTAAGCGGGCGCGACTGGTCGGAACCGACCTGCGGCGAGTGCTACCGCTTTGCCATAACCGCAGAGAATCCTGGACATTCTGACAACCCAGCGGACAACGGCGAGCCGGAGCGGGCACCGCTCGGGCTGCCCCAGTCATCGGCCCCACAGCGGCTGACCCGAGGTCTTCGGGAGCTCGTCGATGTCTTGATCGCGCGCGCTGCTGGTCGGGAGCTGACTCTTGAAGAGGATGGGCTGGTTGCCAAATACTCTAGCGAGGTCGTCTACCCTGCGGCTCTCAGGTACGCCTACGCGCTCATCGACCGCGAGGCGTCCCCCGGTGAAGAAGATGTCAACGCCGACCGCGGCCGCGTACGCGCGCTGCTCGACCAGGAACTCCGGGCGGTCATCACCGAACGGGGCCGCCGCCAGGAGGAAGAACGTACTGTTTTCGGATCGACTGAGCGCGTTCAGGACCCGCTACCTGCCCTGGTGCTGTCGAGGCTACGCACCGCAGAGTTTCGCGATGCGTTGACTAAGGTTCTAGCGGAACAGGGGGTGATGCTAAGGGACCTTGACATGCCAGCCGTAACGCTCTGGGAATGGCTGAGCGTCCTGCGGCAGAAAGATAATCCCTCAATACCGCCGGAAGTGCGTGACCTGCGACGACTCAGTACTAAGTCTTTCAAGCAGCACCTCGTGAGGATGGCCCGCGAACCCGAGCCATCCCTGGCGGCCCTATCCCACCCATCGATTCTGGAACGGTGGGCGGCCTACGCCAACGATGTTGTGAAACTACTCAACCAGGAGCGCCGCCGCGTCGCGAAGAAGCTTGCCAAGACCCCTATAGAGGAGCGTAACGGGCTGCGGCAACCGACGACGGAGATAGACGCGTACGCTATGGCCTGTGCCATGGAGACGATGGCGACACTGCGGCTGCAGAACCTGAAGCACCGGGTACACCGGATGTTCCAGGGGTCAAGTACACGCCGGGAAAGAGCGGCTCGGCTTGTCCAGGCTGCGAACATCGTGGTACGCAACGAGCCGCGCCTTGCGGTACCGACCCGCGACATTTGCGTCGCGCACACGGCCAGCTGTCCGATCGCCGCGCGCGGCGAATCGTGCGCGGAGTGCGTGCCGGTGATCCTGGCCCGCTTGCAGGCTTTGTTGTCCGCTCCACCTCCTCGGCCGGTCGTGACCGCAGCGCCAAGGAAGGTGCCGAACCCGCTCGCTCGACCCGCTCCGAGGCCGTCCGCAAGCAGGCTTCCGGCGCCCCGGTTGCTGACACCCGACCAGACCTCTCACGTGCGATGGGCGCCCGGCAGCGACCGAATCCGCGTTGGCCCAGTCAAGGCGATGTGGCAGGTGGCCGTTACCCGCGACGACGTGGCCCGCGGTCGATGCCCACTACCTGAGGGGACGGTGCTGCCACCGGATGAGGTCCGACAGCTGCGTCTGTACTTCGAGCACGCCGGCAGCGCACTGCCTCCGCAGCGGGTGACGTTGCGCTGCCTTGCGGGACGGTGGGAGCTAAGCCGTGTTCGGTGGCCTAAGTCTCTACGGTCAGGGCTGCTTGTCACCTTCATCTGGCGTACGGATGGCACAACTCTCACCGCAGCAACTAAGCCGCTGCGTCAACCGGAACGGATCGACGGCATCGAGTTCCGACACGAGTTCGATCGTTTGGTGGTTACGCGTGAACTGGCGCCGGGGGGACGCCCCAGCGGAGGAGCCCTCTCCCTTTCGATGGAGAACTGGGTCCTGCGCACACTTCGTGTACTTGGCCATCTCTGCCCACAGGGCACAGCAACCCTCGCCGAGGACGCGCTGTTACGCAACTGCCTCAGGCTCGGCATGCCCCCCGAGATGACAGACGAGATCCCCAAGGCGGTCAAGGCACTCGTTGCCGCAGGCCGGATCCGCCAGGTACGTGGTGGCCGTGACACCTATGGTGATCTATGGTACCCGGCCCGCCGTGGCGACATGCCCACCGACCTACTCCGCTATCAACCCACCATTGAAGTAATGAAACCGCAGCGTGTAGGCCGGACAGGTGTGCCGACCAATCGCAGTGCCCACCCGGTGCACGGCTTTGTCCGCCGGCTTCCCGCCGGCGCCCATGCCTCGGAGAAGCAGATTGAGCTGCACAGCGAGGCGGTGGCTGCGGCAGAGGTCGCAAACCGCCCCCTCGACCCCGACCGCTTCACCTTCGTGGCCAAGTTCCGGCGTGACGCCACGCGTCGGGGTCGCTGACGAGGCAATCGCCAATACCGCAGTGCAGAGTTTCGGGCTATCGGGTTCGGGGCTCGAGTCTCTGGCGGCGTACTACTGATCATGGGCCTGACCTAGGGTTCCTTTCCGGGTTCGGGCCTTTTCGCGCTCCGTGCCGTGGCCGAGGTGTCCGAAGGGTGTTCGGGAGCGGTTGGACCGGGGCGGCGTGGCCGGGACACACGATGTATTCGGAGCATCCCTTCCGGACCCGTCGTAGACAGTTACCCTGGCCGCGTGGGAGCGCGGTCACGGGTTCGAGTGCAGGGGGACCTCTACCACCCTGTGGTGCCGTCCGGCGCCGTCTATGTCGGGCGGCAGGGGTTCGGGTTGCGGCGTTCTCCCTGGGCCAATCCGTTCAGTCTTCGCAGTCATGATCGGGTTGAGGCGTTGCGCCTGTATAGGCAGTGGCTTGTGGGGCAGCCAGCGCTCGTTGAGCGGGCACGGCGGGAACTCGCCGGAAAGCAGTTGGCGTGTTGGTGCCGCGTTGAGGATGCCTGTCACGCTGATGTGCTGACCGAGATCATCGGTTGACGCGTCGTCGGTATCGAGGGGTGGGTCGTCGGGGTGCGTAGACGCCGCCGATGCTGAAAGATTGCGGTCTTGCCGCTTGGTTGCCCACGTAGAAGGCGACGTCGCGGTCGGCGGAGCAGAGTTGGGTGAGGAACTTGTGTTTCAGCTGATCGGCAGCCTCCGCGTCGGTGAGCTGGCTCAGACGACGTTGTAGGGCGACGAACTCCCAGTCCCAGAGCGTCTGCTGGTGACCGCGGCAACGGCGGTCTGCGCATCGGTAGCGGTAGGCGCCGGTGAATCGCGGTGCCTGAAGAGGGCTGCGCTTGGACGGCTCCAGTAGGTCGAGCTGGTGGAGGTAGCCGGCTATCTTCTTGCGATCCTCCACCGACCAGCCGGGATGGCGCTTGACCTGTAAGGCCGAGATGTCGGCGACGCGAACCAGTGCGATCGATCGTGCGCTCGGGTCGTCGCGGGTCTGCTCGTTGAGCCGGCACATGGAGTCTTCGACGAGTGGATCGAGAAGATTTCGGCGTGACTGCTGGTTGGTCAGGTGCTGCTCGGTGGTGATGCTATCCACGATCGGCTTCCAGCTCTCGCGACGCTGGTCCTGCCTGGCCGGCAGCGCATCGAGGTGGACGATGTCGTACTTGCGGAACTTGCTCTCGTCGGCCAGATCCCGAAAGTGGATCGGGTAGAGCCGAATCCAGCCGGTCCAGGGCGTGTCCAGGCCGAGCGCGCCGACGCAGACTGTCTCCCCGTAGCGGGCCGAGGGATTGGGGGCCGCCTTCACGGTGATCAAAAGGCGGAGTGTCGCTGGTCGTGTCAGTACTGGCTTCGATGGCGGATTCTCATCCGCGCCCGGTCCCCACAACGGAAGTTGTCCCAACGGAACCACCAACATCGCTGAATGTGGCTTCCTGTGCACTTCTCGTTACATAGATAGCTTCGCATCTAAATCGATGAGGCGCTAGCCATCGGAGGCGACCTAGCTATTGCCTGAGTTCATCTGAGGGTTGTGGTTACCGAAGCTGTCAGGGCATCAAGGGGCGCGCAGTGTTCCAGGAGCTCGCGGTCGGGTGCGCTGAGCTGGCCGTATCCGTCGAGGAAGCTGCCGCGTAGGTCGGGGCGGAGAGGCCAGATGCGGGTGGCGAGGCGTACGAGGTCACGGGCGGGCAGGTCGTAGCGGCTGTGCTCGAAGTCGATCAGGCGAACAATGCCGTCGTCTCCGTAGATCATGTTGCGGGGCATGAAGTCGAGGTGGCACGGCACGGTCGGCAGCGGGGCGAGGTCCTGGAGGGCTCGCATGTGGGCGCGTACCTCGGCCCGGTAGCTGGGCGTGACGCGGTCTCCGGCTTGGTGGATCCAGTACTCGGCGCGTTCGGCGAGCCAGGCTGTCCAGTCCGGCTCCAGCCTCGGCGGTCCGGCTGCGTGGAGCGTCTTGAGCAGCCGTCCTGCCTGGCGGTAGGTGTCCTGCTCGGCCTCGAGGGAGAGTCTTAGCTGGCTGAGCGGGACACCGGGCACGGCGGTGATGACAATCGCGGGCGGCTCGTCGGTTGTCGCGAGTAGGCGGGGCGCCCGGTCACCGAGGGCCAGGACCCAGGTCCGGTAGGCGTGCTCCTCCTGCGCGTGCCGTTCATGGCTGCGGTGTGGTTTGACGATCACCTCCCTGTGCGCGGCGGTTGAGGCGCGTAGTACCTGGGTGCCCGCGTGGCCCGGGTGCCAGGCCACCGGTACGGCGTCGGTGTCGAGAAGACGCCGGCAGAGTTGAAGGAGATCGTTGCTGGTCATCGCTCAGGTTGGAGGTGTCGGGTGTCGTTGTGGGCGGCGAGTTGCCAGATGGTGCGGCCGAACCGGTTGGTTGGTCGCTGCCATCGGGTCACCGAGGCGTGATCGGTGACGAATCCGAGCCGCAGGCAGGTGTTTTGGGGGAGTGCAAGGAGGAGATTGTTGGCCGCCTCGATGGTCTCGCCATGGGCGGCGATGAGGATCCGTTCACCGTCGTGCCGGGCGAGGATCTTCTGCAGGGCTTTGGTCGCCCGCGCGAGGTACTGGTTCCACGTCTCCGAGCCGTTGGCGTACGGGATATCCGGAGCGTGTTGGGGTGGACCTTGAAAGGCGGTCTTGACGTCCGCCCACGGTTGGCCGTCGGCGTCGCCGTGGTCAGGCCCGCGAAGTTCCGGCTCGACGTCGGGTGGCAGTTGGAGGGCCTGCCTGATGATCTCGGCAGTCTGGACTACCCGGAGTCGAGGCGTGGAGTAGAAGATTGCGTACGGTCGAGCTGTGTGCTCGACGGCCAGCCGGGCAGCGAGCCGGGTGACCTGGTGGCGACCCCGGTCGGTCAGTCCGGTGCAGCCGTGTTCGCCGCCGACGATTCCGGTGACGTTGCAGGCGGCCTCGCCGTGACGGGCGATGACGAGTTCGGTGGTTGGGGTCATCGGCAGGGCTCCTTCGGGGACGGTCAGGTTGACGCGAACGGGTCGGGCCAGGGCCGGACGGTGGGCCACGGGTGCTGGTATCCGTTGGCGCCGAGGTATCGAAGCGTCAAGAGGTGGTGCAGTTCGGCGTACTGCCGCAGCTCATTCAGCTCACAAACGTTGGGCACGATCGCAACCCGGTAAGCCTCGACGCAGTCCGTGAGGATCCGCTCGTCGAGCCGGCCGTACGTCATCGAAGCGGTGACGAGCAGTCCGGCCAAGTCGTAGCCGAACGGGGCGAGGGTGAGGTCGTCGAAGTCGACGACGGCGACGTTCTCTCCCTCGACGAGGTAGTTGCGGACGTTCGGGTCCTTGTAGAAGGCCGCCGGCCGGCAAGGCCGGTCCAGGACAGCGTCGAGTGCGGCCAAGTCGACGCAGGTGACACGGGCGGCACGGTGCAGCGCCTCCCGACGGGGGCCGGCGAAGTCGGGAAGCACCAGCCCGGTCGACGTGGTGTGAGGTTGGTCGAGGCACGCGGAGTGCAGTTCCCTCCGGTACGCAGCGTCGTGCAGCCGGCCGAGTGTGGACGCCACACGGGGCAGGTCAGCTACCTCGGGTGTCCGGCCCGGTAGCCGTTCGAAGACCAGATGTCGACTTGCCCGCGTGATCAGGTGCGGGAGGCGGACCTCGGACTTCAGCCCGGTGAGCCAGTCGTGGTGGGCCGCCGCTGCCGAGCAGCGCCGCACGTCGTCGTACCGCTTGATGAAGAGGTTGCTGCTCATAGCCGCGCCGCCAGGGCGTAGCTGACGGTGGACTGGGTCAGATAGGGCGGCGCCGGCAACCGCTCCCGGAGGATCGTGGCGAGGTCGGCCGGTCCGTCGGCCGGGCGAATCCGGTACTTCGGGGTCGTGGCGAGGTATCGGGCGAGCTGCGTGACCCCGGCGAATTCGAAGACGTGTTGCTCGTGCAAGACGTCGAGCACGGCGAGGTGGCTGGCGGCGATGTCGAGCAGGTTGCCGCTGTGGAAGCTTCCGTAAAGGCTCGGGCGGCGGGCTGCGTCGGGGTCGAGGTCCGCGGCTTGGACGAGTTGGTCGAGCTCGGCGTAGCTGTCCAGCGACTTGGTCACCAGGACGGCAACACCCCCGGGACGGAGGCAACGGGCGATCTCCGCGACTGCGGCGGCCGGTGTCGGCGAGTGGTAGAGGCAGAACGCGGCTACCGCCGCGTCGGCCACCGCACGGAGCAACGGCAGGTGGTGAAAGTCGGCGCAGATCACCGAGCCGACCGCTCCGGCCTCGGCCAACCGGGCACGGACGGTGTCCAGCAGCGCGGCCGAGGCGTCAACAGCGATGAGGCGTCGAGGGCGGAGACGGGCGGCGATGCGGAGCGTGCTGGTACCCCGTCCGCAGCCGATGTCGAGCACCACGGCACCGGGCAAGGTCCGCCGGGCGAGCAGGTCGGCGATGACCTCAGCGACGTCTCGTCCGGCGACCTTGGCTTCGCGCAGCGCACGGGTGCGTTCCGCCAGCCGTTCGCCGGTTCGGTAGAGGTCGCCGTGGACCAGAGCGGAGTCGAGGAACGGGTTAGCCGACACCGGTCGCCTCCCGTCCCGCCCGGGTCAGGTCATCGGCTGGGCCTGTCGCCGTAGTCGGTCGACCAACTGGTTGGCTTGCCGGCGGCTGGTTAGTGAGATCAGCCGGACGTGCGGCCCGTGTTCCCGCATGAGGTCCTGGACCCGGGGTCGCATAGTACGTCGGTAGTCGAGGATGTACCGGACAAAGTTCCAGGTGATCCGGTCGTAGACTCCGTCGGCTTGATGCTGGCCGCCCCGGTAGCGCCGGCGTCGCTGGGCGATGCCCCAGAGGCATGTGGCGGCGGGAAGGTCGAGAAAGATCACGGTGTCGGCGGCGGCCAGCCGTATCGGCAGGGTGCCGGCGTAGTTGCCTTCGATGATCCACCGCTCGCCTGCGACGAGTTTCTCCTGCTTGGCGGCGAACTCGTCCTGAGACAGCGGGTTCCACTGCTCGTCGTAGTAGGTCGCGTCGAGGTGGGTCAGAGGCGCGTCGAGGATCTGGGCGAGTTGCCGGGCGACCGTCGACTTGCCGCTGCCGCCGCAGCCGATGATGGCGATCCTGTCCATGGTCCTCCAGAGTAGGGGCGGTGCGGGGCGAGGTTGGGCGGACACGGCGGGTCATGATGGCACCGGATCCGGATGGCGCAGGAGACGATCGAGCACGCTGAGCTGGGTGGTGAGCCGGAACGGGCCGAGGCGCCGTAGGCAGTCGGCGATCAGGTCGGCGTGGTCGCTGGTTGCAACGATCTCGGCGAGCCAGCCGACCCGGTCCCGGACGTCGGTGGCCTGCCTGGCGTGCAGGCTCACCGGTACGAGTTCGGCGGCGCCGCGGACGCTGGTGGGCAGGAGCGGCACGCAGCCGGCGAGGACCGCTTCGAAGATCCGTTGAGTGACCTGGCCGGCCTGGGCATAGCGCTCCGGAAGCAGCAGCACGGTGGCGAGCGCATCGGCGTGGATCTCGGCGACCTGGGGGAATGAGACCCGGCCGATGAAGTTGAGGCCGGGCCAGCGGCGGGTATCGGTCCACTTGCCGGCGATCAGGTGCGGCAGGTGCATGGCGGCGGGGGCGAAGAAGGTGTCGAAGGCGTCGTCGCGGTCGTACTGGTTGCCGACGTAGACCAGCGGCATCGAGCGACGCTGGCCAGCGAGTTTGTCGGGGTCGGTAGCGTCGAGGATCGTGTCGGCGATGGGGAAGAGCAGCGTCGTCGCGCCGGGGCTCGGGCGCAGGGCCGGTTCGCAGACGGTGACGTTGCTGCTCTGTCGGAGCGGGTCGGCCGGGTCGAGCCGCCGGTCCTTGTCCCAAAGGATCGTCGGGGTGCCGAGCCGGTGGGTGTAGTGGGTGACGAGTTCGGCCTGTCGGTGTAGGTCGCAGGTGTGTCCGGGCCGGCCGCAGGGGGTGGTGTTGCGGCCGGGGATGGGCCAGCGCCATTCGAGGAACAACGCGTCGAGGTCGGGCATCCCGGCGTCCCACCGGTAGCTGCTGCTGAGGTCGAGACCGGCGTCGCAGAGGTCGCGGTTGGGCTGGAGGAACACGATGTCGTGTCCGGCCTGGCGTAGCCCGTCGACCAGGGGGCTGCGGTGGCTGCGTCCGCCGTCGGGGGTGTCGACGACGCCGGGGCCGAGGAATCCCCAGAAGCTGTACCCGATCAGCACTTCGTCACCCACCAGCCCTCGATAAGCAGGGCGTCCAGGCCGGTCTCGAGGAGGCAATCGAGGGCCATGTCCGGGGTACCGCAGATCGGTCTGCCTTTGATGTTCAACGAAGTGTTGATCAGCACCGGATGTCCGGTGATCTCGCCGAACGCGGACAGCACGCTCGCGAGAAACGGGTGCTGCGTGCGGGTCACGGTCTGGACCCGCGCGGTGCCGTTGCCGTGCACAATCGCGGGCAGGTGGGTCCGGGTCAGCTCGGTGACCGGCGCGGCGATGGACATGAACGGCGAGGACTGGCGGAGCCGGACGTAGTCGGCAGCCTTGTCTGCGAGGATCACCGGGGCGAACGGACGGAAGGGTTCGCGGAACTTCACTGTGCCGTTCAGTCGATCCACGACCTCGTTTGCGAAGGGCGAGGCGAGGATGGACCGGTTGCCCAGCGCGCGTGGCCCGGCCTCCAGCCGGCCGGTAAAGAGTCCGACGATCACTCCGTCGGCGAGCTGCCGAGCGAGGTGCTGGACCGGGTCGGCCGGACGTTCGGCGACAAGACCAGGCCGTGGTTGGCCCGACAGAGCCAGATCGGGGTACGCCGGGCCGAGGTAGCAGTGCCCGCCGATGCCGGTGGGTGGGCAACGGGTTGCCTCGAGCCAGGCGGCTGCGGCGGCCCCGATCGCGGTACCGGCGTCTCCCGGCGCGGGTGGGATGTGGACCTCGTCGACGATGCCGGCCCGGGCGACCTGCCCGGCAGCGACGCAATTCATCGCGACGCCGCCGCCGAGACACAGCAGACCGGAGCCGGTCAGGCGGGCGGCTCGCCTGGCCAGGTGCAGCATCACCTGCTCGGTGCGTTCCTGTAGGGCGGCGGCGAGGTCGGCGTGCACCGGTTCGACCGGCGCGTCCGGTGGGCGAGGCGAGCAGGTGGCGGAGGTGAACACCGGGCTCGTCCGGCGGTACCGGCTGGACAGGACCCGAAGCGGCAACAACCCAGGATTGAGGGCGAAGCCGTCCGTGGTCAGCGGGATCGCGCGGGACATCAGGTCACCGAAGCGTGCGGGTTCGCCGAGGGCGGCCAGCGCCATGACGGTGCCCTCCTCATCGCCGCGACGCCAGCCGAGGTGTTCGGTCACGGCGCCGTACGCGTAGCCGAGCGACGCCGGGTCCTTGACGGCAGCGGCCAGGCGGAGGTGAAGAGTCTGCTCGTCGCGGTGCGCGGCGTGCCAGATCGTGGTGGTTTGCAGCTCGCCGAGACTGTCCACGACCAGGACCGCCGCGTCGTCCACGCCAGCGGACAGGAAGGCGTAGAGGGCGTGTGCGCGGTGGTGCAGCACGGGGACGAGCCGGGCGAGCGGGAAGCGTCGCGCCAGGTCCCGCATGCGCGCCTGGTAGCGGCGGTGCACGGTGAGGAAACTGCGTGAGCGGGCGACCGCTCGGCTGCGGGTCGCGGCTCGGGCCAGGTGCGCGGGAAACTGGCCGAGTGCTGGCAGGTAGCGGCGGCCGTCGAAGTTGTACGCGACCGTCGTCACCTCGTTCGCGGTCAACCCGGCCTCGTCGAGGAGCCAGGCGACGGCCTTGGTGGGGTACGCCTTGCTGTGCTTGACCCCGTCGAGGCGTTCCTCTTCGGCGAAGCCGATCAGGTGGCCGTTGACCAGGAGCGCGGCGGCGGAGTCGTGCGTGTAGGCGCAGAGCCCGAGTACCACCTCGGCGCCTCGTGCGGATCGTCGCGCGATCATCGCGGGTCCCCGACCGTGGTTGAGGTGAGGTGGTCGTACCAGCTCGACAGGGCGGCACCGAGCGGATCGGGGGTGTCGGCGGCGAGCTTGCGTGCCTGGTCGCGCTCACTCGACTTCCAGGCACGGTAGCTGGCGAGCGTCCGGCCGAACGCGTCCCAGGTCGGGCCGTCGCCAGAGCCGGTGTTGCCGGAAATCACGCGCTGGAGGAGAACATCGAGATCCGGCCAGGGCACGGCGATCGGGTCCAGTTCCGCCGTGCCTACGGTGCCGTGCAGGGAGGCGGTGGCTGCCTGCGAGTTGTCGGCGTACAGGTGTAGGGAGTCGACGTGATGGTGGTACTCGCCCAACTCGACGCCGAGCCAGCCGGCCATCAACTCCTGAATCAGGGTGGTGGTGAAGATGTCGTACGGGAAGCCGAGCCACAGGTCCTGGCTACGCATGCTGGTGTGCATGATCAATCGGCCGTCCCGGATGAAGAACCGGTAGCCGAGGGTGCACGGCACGTCGCGGTAGCCGCGATGGTCCCGGGACGGGTCGTAGAGCTGGATCACCCCGCGCCGCGACTCCGGGTCCTCGTGCAGTTGCCGTCGTACCGCGTCGAGCTGGTCGAGCCGGCCGTCCCACCGGCGCAGCCGTGGCCCGTACGCGCCGCGTAGCACGCCGTCGTCGGCGTAAGCCCGCAACCTGTCGTTGTAGTCGAAGATCCATGGGGAGTCGGAGCCGGAGAGGATCCAGAGTGCCTCCGCGACCGCGAAGGCGGGATTGATCACCCGGACAGGCGGTACGTCGACAAACCGCCGCCGAGGGTTGGTCAGGCACAGGTGTGCGCCGATCACCTCGGTCGTGGTCAGGTCGCGGGGGCATGCGGTCCGGCCGTTGAGGAGTACGGCCTGGCAGGCGGCGGTGAACAACTCACTCGCCGAGCCGGCGGTTAACACGATCATGGGCAGGCTCCTTCGCGGAGGTCAGGAGGTGAAGGCGGCGAGTCGGTCGCGGGAGAGGTTGACCAGCCAGGTGGCCTGGCGGGCGAGGCCCTCGCGGAGCGCCACGGTGGGCCAGTAGCCGAGCAACCGGCCGGCGCGGGTCAGGTCGGCTGCGGTCCCGGGTACGTCGCCCGGTTGGACGGTCACGACCTTCACCGGCACTTGGCGGCCGGTGACCTTGGTCGCCTCGTCGATCACCGCGAGCATCGACACACTCGCGCCACCGCCGACGTTGACCACCACCGCCTGGGCGTCGAGGTGTCCGGCGGCGAGGGTCGCGGAGACGACATCGCTGACGAAGGTGAACTCGCGACGTTGGCTGCCGTCCCCGAACAGGGTGACCGGAAAGCCGGTGTAGGCAGCAAACAGGATTCGGCCGATCGCCATGTCGGGTCGCTGCCGGGGCCCGTACACGGTGAAGTAGCGCAACGCGACGACGCTGAGCGGGCTGTCGGCTCGTCGGGCGTAGGCGAGACAGAGTTGCTCGGCGGCGAGCTTGCTCACCCCGTACGGGGAGACCGGGCAGGTCGGGTCGTCCTCGCGGCTGGACCGGTCAGCCGGGCCGTAGACGCTCGACGACGAGGCTACGACCAGCCGGCGTACGCCCCGGCGGGTGCAGGCATCGATCAGTCGGTGGGTGCCGAGGACGTTCGCCTGGGTGTAGTCGACGAACTCGCGACCCCATGATGACCGGACGCCAGGCCGAGCGGCGAGGTGGAAGACGGTGTCACAGCCAGCCACTGCCTCGTCGAGCTGGTCGGTCGCCAGGTCCAGGCAGTACGGCGTGAACAGCGGACTGACGGTGGCCCTCGCCAGGTTCTCGTTCGCGAGGGCGTGCTCGCCGAGCCGGCGACGATCCAGGCCGACGACCCTGATTCCTCTGGCCAGGAGGGCGTCGACCAGATGCGAGCCGATGAACCCGGCCGCGCCCGTCACCAGCACCTGAGCCATCATCGGCGTCCGTCAGTCCGAGGCTGCTGCCGGATCAAGAAGCCCGCCGCCTCTGCCGGTCCTGCCGGACTGGCGGCAGGTCCGCCAACGCGAGCGGGCAAGCGCTGCGCGTCCTCGAACCGTGCGTTCCGCAAATACGTTGCCACAGGTCCTCCAGGGTCATCGAAATGATGGGCGGGGCGGCGGCCAGCAGGTCATGCGAGCTCGCTCCAGCCGACTCGATGGCCGCCGCCGCGCCCGAGACCCGGCGGCCCGGTCGTCACGGCGCGGACCGTCGCATCTCTCGATAAACAGGTTGGTCGCTGCCCGGCTTCAGGTTGAAGCCCTCGCCTGTCAGCCGGCGTCAGCAGACACGGCGCGCCGCAGGGCGAGTACAGGCAGCTGACACCTCGATAGGGTTCGGACATGAGTACCCAGGCTCGACGGGCAAGTGAGTGGACCATCCACGGCGAACGGGTGGTCGACGACACCAGACGCGCCGTCCTCGGCATCGCCGACGTCGAGTTGCCCAACGGCGTCCGGTTCGAGCAGTACGTACTCCGGGTACCGCCCGCCGCCATGGTCGTCGTCCTCGACGACGATGAACGCGTACTCATGATGTGGCGGCACCGGTTCGTCATCGACCGGTGGGTCTGGGAACTCCCCGGCGGCTACCTCGACCCGGACGAGGATCCGGCTACGTGCGCGGCCCGAGAGGTCGAGGAGGAGACCGGCTGGCGACCGCGAACGATGGAGCCGGTTCTCGGGTTCCAGCCGATGGTCGGCACCATCGACCAGCAGAACCTGGTCTTCCTGTCCCGGGGCGCCGAGTCCACCGGCGCGGCACCCGACGTCAACGAGACCGAGCGGCTCGGGTGGATCCCGCTGACCGAGGTGGAACAACGCATCCACACGGGGGAGATCGTCGGCTCGGGGTCGGTCGCCGGCCTGCTCGCCGTCCTGCTTGCCAAGGCGAACGGACGTCTCTGACTAGACAGGCTGAAGAACCGGTCGCACCCGTTCAGAGAACGCCCGCACCTCAGGCAGTCCGACGTGCGGCGCAAGCCGAGCCGCGAGGGCCGCGAGATAGTCGCGCGACCGGACCGACCCAAGTCCTTCAGCCGCCTCGACGGCCTGTACTCCCACCGAACCGGCCTGCTCGATCTCCCCGGACTGGGCATGGGCGACGGCCAACAGGGCGAAATTGAACTGCCGCCCTCGTGCAAACTTGCGACCATCCATCTGCAGCGACCGCTTTGCGAACCGCGTGGCAAGTTCACCACGGCCGAGCGCGGAGAAGCAGTGCCCGAACTTCGCCGCCAGGTACGACTCGTCGAAGTAGCCGATCCACTGCGGAGCGCTGGTGCGGTCCGCACGGTCGAAGGCGCGTTCGGCCCGGTCAAGCGCGTCCGCGCAGGCCGCCTCGTCACCCCCGACGGCATGGCCCTGCGCCTCTAGGACAGCGGACTCGGCTTGGATGGCACCCACGCCGGCTTCGGCAGCGGTGCGCCCTGCGGCACGAGCTAGATCGACCGCTTCCGCCGAGGCGCCCAGGTAGGCCGCCTGATGGCTCATCGCCGCGAGGATCTCCGCGCCAAACGGTTGGTCGCCGGCTGCCGCGGCCAGTCGCAACGCCTGGACCAGGTACCGCTGCGCCAAGCCATGCATGCCGACGTCGTAACATGCCCAACCGGCGAGTTGGGTAGCTTCCGCTGCGGCGGAGAAAAGGGCGGCACCGGTGCGGGCGTCGTACCGGCCCTGCAGCATGGGGGCGACGTCGGCGTTGAGGAAGCGGACCAGCCCGTCACGAACGTGCGCACCGCCGTACTGGTTGTCCAGGGTTCGGTAGACGTTCGTGATCTGTCGGACCGTCTCGACGTTCGGCGCGCCCACGAGACGATCCCCGTCCCCGGCCGGTCGTTCATCAAGCCGTGTGGTCAACCACCGCAGCGCCGGAGTGAGGAACAGCGCCGCGCTGAAACCCGTACCCACCAGCAGATCTCGCCGTTGCATGTCTTCCCGCCAGAGCTTCGTCGCGACCACCACGCCATGTCGCCAGTCCGGCGCGAACTCTAGCCCGGTGCCCGGTACACCAACCTGCTCGGCAGACGGTGCGAGCCGTCCGCCGCTGTCGGCTGACACCGTCCGGACAAGGGCGGACAGTTGCCCACCAGCGTCCAACGCGGCGTCGAGCAAGGTCACCACGGACAGGCTTGGCCGTTTGCCGCCGGCCTCGAGGTCCCATAGGTATCCATGTGAACAGTGGACTTGCTGCCCGAGCCGGCGAAGCGAAAGCCCTCGCCGCTCGCGTAGCTCCTTCAGTCGTTGCCCGAAGGTCGGGTCGACGGCGACGATCTGTCGCGGCATGACACGCTCCTCAGCGGAGGTCGTGATAGTCCGGTTGCCGCCTGGCTGGCGGCGACAACGTGACTTGACCGTACCCGCTGGAAGGTGACGACGCGATCACGAAACGTATCGGCTGCCGCTCGATTCGACGATGTCCGTCCGAATGAGAGCGCTTCGTATATGAACCCGATCTGAGTGGGCTGGCCGTCGACGCCTTGGACATCGTCGTCCGCGCCGAGGTTGCCACCGGTCGGGCCGCCCTTCCCGGTGGTTACCGGCCGAGTCGTTGTGCTTGCGGACGAGGTCGGGGAGCTCGGCCAGGGAGCCGAGCTGCAACAGGCAGCGGTCGATGAACCTTGTTGTCGAGGATGTAGCCCCACGGGCCACGTCGGACCAGCGCGGTCGCGATCCCCGCCTGCTGTGCCCTCTGCTCTCAGCTGGATCAACGTGCGCCCCAAATCGTCCGGCGAGTCAGTGCTCGGGGTGCCCTCTGCGACGGTGGCGATCATCCTCCGTCTCACTTTTTGAGATCGAAGGCCATGCGAGCCAAGATTCTTTAGACCTGTTCAGGCGGGAAACCCGTCCGGACTGGTACCGACGCGGTTTGACCAGTCCGGAGGGGTCCGGCTGAGTCCGGAGGCGTCATGATCGGCCGCCGATGCGGCTGGTTGACAGGGTGCTGGTGGTGGAGGCGTACTGGGATGCGTGCGACCGCTTGGCCGGTCTGCCTTCCGGGTTACCCGGTCGGTCTGGTGGCGCTCCTTCGGGCGCGTCGCCGATCGTTGCGGGCTCGGGAGTGGGGTAGGCCGTCGATGGTCATGAGTGACAGGGGGAACGCGATGAAGGATTCCTACCCGGCTGGTTGAGCCGCTGGTGTGATGCCGCGCCGTTGGTGGCTGAGTCCGTCTGCGTGCCCTGTCCCTGAATTGCGTTCGACCAGATCTGCCTTGAACACCGGGCGCTTGCCGGTTCGGCTTCCTCGTCGTCGCACGTCTTCTGCGCGTCCTCGCTGGTCAGGGTCATCGGTTGTTGGCTCTGCGTGGTGACGTGACCGCATGGTCGTCCCGGCTTCGGGGCGGCTCGTTCGTTGACAACTCCACAGTGACGTTTGCGCTGTCTCGCCCTCGGCTGGAGGGCGCTCCGCTGCTGACACTGCCCGACGGCGCCGCCTGGCGCCCGGTGGGCAGGGTCAGTGGCTTCCATCCGACGTCGGACCGCCGGCGTCGGCGACTTACTCAACAAGGAGTTCCGTTGTTTTCCATGCTTTCGACCGCTGCCGTTGCTGGTGGCGGTGACAGTTTCCGGCTTGGCCCCCGTTCGGGGGTCAGGCTTGCCGTCCGGGTTGGGGTCGGTCTTCACCCGGACCCCCGGACGGACCCCTGGTTCGTTCTCACACCGCAGGTCGACCGGTCTGTCAGTAGTGGTCGATTGTCCTGCGACAGACCTGTCCTGGTCTCGGGTCTCTCCCCCTGGGGAGGCCGAATGCTTATCGGAGAGGAGGCGACGGTAGATGGATGATCCTGTTCTGCGGGTCCAGTCGCAGATGACCGCCCGTGATCGGGTGTTGCTGGGCTGGCTCTACGACCACGGGGTGCTGACCTCGTTCCAGATCGCGCATGCCCTGTTTCCGTCCCTTGATTTCTGTCAGCGCCGGTTGCGGACGTTGTACCGGTTGCGGTTGGTGGGGCGGTTCCGGCCGCAGCGCGCCGACGGTGGCTCGTACCCATATCACTACGTCATCGATCAGCTCGGCGCGGAGGTCGTGGCCGCTGGCCGTGATGAGCGGCCACCCCGGCGTGATCACGCCCGGGTGGAACGGCGCCGCTGGACGTCGAGCCGCGCCCTGGAGCACCGGCTCGGCGTGAACGGCTTCTTTGCCGACCTCGCCGGCTACGCCCGCACCCACCCCGAGGCCCGCCTGGGGGAGTGGTTGTCGGAGTCGGCGTGCCAACGCTCGGGGATGTTCACCCGGCCGGAGGATCCGGGTCTGGTACGCGCGTATCAGCCCCGGGTACGCCCCGACGGCTACGGCCTGTGGCTCGTACGAGGTGTCGAGGTGCCGATCTTCGTGGAGTTCGACACCGGTGGTGAGCAGTTGTCGGTGCTGACCCGCAAATTGGTCGGCTACCGGGAGTTGTTCGTCAGGCTGGGGCGGGCGTGGCCGGTGCTGTTCTGGCTGCACTCCGCCGCCCGGGAACGCAACCTGCGCCTGCTGCTGGCCGAGATGCCGCCGCTGGTGCCGGTCGCCACCGGAGCCCGCGACCACGCCACCACAGCGGGCCTGTGCCCCGCTGAGGCGGTGTGGGCGGTGGCCGGCGGCGACGGACAACGACTGACGCTCGCCGACCTGACGGTCGTCGACGACCGTGACCGGGCAGGGGAGGTAGCGGCGTGAGCCTTGACAGATCACCGAACGCCCTCCGGACACGGTCCGCGTACGGGACCGCAGCGGGGTGGTCCTCTTGCCGGTCTGTCAGCGTCGCACCGGAGGCGGCTGACAGACCGGTGACAGAACCGGAACGCCCTGACAGTGCGAGAGCAGAGGTATCGTCCCGGCCCTCATCCTGCGGGTCTGCGGTCCACGTCTGGGTCGGTCCACTTACGGTCCCGGACCGGCTCGCCGGGACCACCCGTCGGCTCGCCCGGTCCGCGCGGCCGGGTGGACCGGGAGCGCTTGTGGTCCGGTCCGGGGAGGTGGTCCGCCACGGCTGCATCAGGTGACCCAGATGCCCGCTCGGGACGTAGCCGGGCCGAGGGCTTCGTCCAGGTCGTGATCATGCTCGCTATCGGTGGGGCGGCTGGTGCGGCCAGCTTCAGCCACGTCCGCGACGTCGCCGCCGCTCACGGCCAGCCGGGTTGGTTGGCCTGGGCGGACGCGATCGTGCTGGAACTGATGTCCATCGCCTCCGGACTGGAACTCCGCCGCCGCAAACGGGCCGGCGTCTCGACGGTGTTCCCGGCGACGGTGCTGGCCTGCGCGGTGACGCTGTCCCTCGCAGCGCAGGTCGTGGAGGCCGAGCCGTCACCGATCGGCTGGATCGCCGCAGCCGTGCCCGCGCTCGGCTTCCTCGTCATGGTCAAGATCGCCCTCGGCTACGCCGACACCACAACCGCGTCCGCGCAAGCAAATGCCGACGCGCAGACTGTCCCGCCGGTGGACCAGTCCACCGCCAACCCGTCCCAGTCCGACGGGGACTACGACAGCCGGTCCCCACGACCGGCTGCGGACCGAACCCCGCGCACACCGACCGTCCATGACACCAGCAACCACGATCACATCGAGCCGGACCGTCCCCGTACTGGTGGACCCGTCCACCGACACCGGGGCGGACCGTCCACCCACCCCACCGACGAATTGCTCGCCATCGCCAGACGCACCCAGGACCAGCTCGCCGCCGAAGGCCAGCCGCTGACCCGGGCTGCCCTGGCAGCCGCGCTGCGCTCCACCGGACACACCGTGTCCAACACCAGAGCATCGCAGCTACTGAAGATTCTCAAAGCTGAACCGCCCTCGGCGTCTCCGTCTCGTAACGAGGCAGCCGGGGGACCGGCCAGGGACAGCGCACCACCGACAAGGCCGGCACCCGCCGGTGCTCCGCCCGCTACCGCACTCGCATCTCAACAGCTTCAACCGCAGTCAGGAGACCCAACCCCATGAGCGCCAACACGACCTCAACCCAAGACACCCAATTGACCAGCGCACACCCCGCGACCAGTACTCCGTGGACCGCCGAGCGGATCCGCGCGCTCGGCGCCGCCACCACACTGCCCACCGCCGCAGCCGTACTCGGCATCAGCCGATCCCAGGCCTACCGACTGGCGGCCACCGACACTTTCCCCACACCGGTGATCCGGGCCGGCACCCGCATCATCGTTCCGGTCGCCGGACTCCTGCGACTCCTCCTGCTCGACAGCGCCACCCCGACCCCCGACGACGGCCGACGACTTGACCCGGTCGCGGTGCTGAGCGTGGATGCAACGACCCCGTCACCAGCGGACTACAACCGTCACCGCTGGCGGCACCACGCCGAGCATCCAGGAGGCGATGAATGAAGGGATCTACCTTCAAACGCTGTGGATGCCGCGACACCACCACGGGCCGACGACTGGGACGCTCCTGTCCCCAACTTCGCCGGTCCGGCGGCGGCTGGTCACGCAACCACGGCCAATGGCACTGGCAGATCGAAGTACCGGCCCGAGCCGACGGCACCCGCCGCCCGCTCCGCCACGGCCCCTACACCAATCAGACCGACGCCGACGCCGTCCTGGACCAAATCCGGGCCGCGCTCGCCGTCCCCGATCCCACCGACCCCCACGTCACCGTCAAGACCGGCGACCTCATCGAAACCGCCGTCAAGACCGGCGCGCCCATCCCCACCCCGGACCAGATCCGACGAGCGCTGCACCTGGACATCACCCCGACCGAACTGCCGACGATGTCCGTCTACCTCACCGAGTGGCTCGCCGGGCGAAAGAACATCAAGAAGGGAACGCTGCGCTCGTACGAGGGCCACGTCCGGCTGTACCTGATCCCGTACCTCGGCCACCTGCGCATCGACCGGCTCCGCCCCGGCCACATCGACGCCATGCACGACGCCATCGACGAACGTAACACCACCATCGGCATCCTTCGCGCCAGCCGCGACCAGACCAAGCGCGACCAGGTCAAGAACCAGCGCATCGTCGGCCCAGCAACCCAACACCGCATCCACGCCACCCTGCGCAAGGCCCTCAACGACGCGATGCGCCGCCACCGACTCATCGACACCAACCCAGCCCTGATGGTCGAACTACCCCCGGCCCGGCCACCGAAGCCGACCATCTGGACCGACCAACGCGTCAAGACCTGGCGCGACACCGGCAAGACCCCCAGCCCCGTCATGATCTGGACCCCCGAACACACCGGCAGATTCCTCGACCACACCCACGACGCCAACGACCGGCTCTACGCCCTCTACCACCTCATCACCTTCACTGGCCTACGCCGAGGCGAAGCCTGCGGCCTGCACTGGGACGACCTCGACCTCGACGCCCACACCCTCACCGTCCGCTGGCAACTCGTCCAACACGGCTGGGCCACCGCCATCGACACCCCCAAAACCACCGACAGCGAAGCCGCGGTCGCTCTCGACACCGAAACCGTCGCAGTACTGCGCGCCCACCGCACCCGCCAAAACCGCGAACGCCTCGCGGCCGGTGCGGCCTGGACCCCCACCGGGCTCGTGTTCACCACCCCGACCGGTGGTCGGCTCCACCCTGCCGACGTCACCGACCACTTCCACCACCTCGCCATCCAAGCCGGACTACCACCCATCCGACTCCACGACCTTCGGCACGGCGCCGCCACCATGGGCCTTGCCGCCGGCGTCCAGATGAAGGTCATCTCCAGCCGGCTCCGCCACTCCAGCCCACACTTCACCGCCAAGTTCTACGGCGACGTCCTACCCGAGCTCTCCCACGCCGCCGCCGAGGTGACAGCGGCTGTGGTGCCTCGACGGCGGGGTGGCGGAGCGAAATCGGCATAGCAAGCCGTACTCACGGTAGACGTTCCGGGAGTGGCCTTCGCCGCCGCCGCCCGCACCGACCCCCACGTAACTGCGGGTTCGCTCGTGCGACTGGAGCCCTCGCCCCATTTGGAAGGTTAACTCTGTCTTGAGCTGCGGGATTGGTGAAGGGGTTGCCTGCCCAGATGGGGCTCGAACCGCGAAGCGTCGATCGGGCACTAACTTGAGGGACCGACTGCGTATCCAAAGCAATGCGATTTTATGTCGGTAATCAGACTGAGGTCGCCACTTGGTCATCTGTGGCCGTCTGGATGGCCGACCTGCCGACCCGGGTTCTCGATATCCGGTTGCGAGCCACGGCGCTAGATTCGTCGGACCGTCGTGACGATTGAGGGGAAAAGTGGCATACCGATTCAATGCACCGCCGAACTGGCTAACGCTGCCTGTTGGATGGGTGCCGCCTACCGGCTGGACACCAGATCCCACCTGGAGTCCGGCCCCGCCCCCAGACGCCTTCTGCTCCCGTAGTCGGCCCACAGCAGGGCGGCGGAAGTCCGGGAGATTCTTCTGTTCGGTGGCCGGGGCAAGGCGTGTGAACTGGCTGTGGAGAATGCCCAGCTCCGCAGCGAGCTGGACCATGCGCGCGTCGAGCTGACGGGCCTGCGGGCGGAGCTCCGACAGCAGGTCGTTGTCACCGAGGAGGCTGCACTGCTGCAGGATGCCGCTCAGCGGTGTCGGCTCACCGTCTCTGGCCCCAGCCTCGGCGCCGACTGAGCCCACGATCCGCCCCTTCGAGGAGGCCTTAGACTCTGGCAAGCCAATATCCGCTCGTCGGCCACGGGAGGGGTTCCGCGCCCTGGCGATATGGGGCGGATAAGGGGGCCTTGGACAGTTATGGAACGAACGCAGGAGGTACCGGAATGACCAAATCATCCGGGGACTCTCTGTTCTCCGTTCTCGCAGTTGGGGCCAGGGTCACCGGTCTCTCGGGACCTGCTCCGTCCAAGATCCTTGCTGTCGACCGGCTCACCGACGACTCCGCCAGCGTCACCTACCGCACGGAGGACAATCTCCTCGCGGAGAAGATCGTGTTCGCGGACATGCTGCCGCACCTGAAGGCCGTCAAGCCCGGCATCGCGTTCACCTTCGACGCCTCCCCCGAGGCGTTCCTGCTCGCAGCCGAAGCGCGTCGGATGCGCCTGGCGCACCTGTTCGACCCCCTCGCGGCGCTCGGCACCTCGGATGTAGACCCGCTGCCGCACCAGTTGCGTGCCGTCTACGCGGAGATGCTCCCCCGGCAGCCGCTGCGATACGTCCTCGCGGACGACCCCGGCGCGGGGAAGACCGTCATGGCTGGGCTCCTGGTCAAGGAACTCCTCCTGCGCGGCGACGCCGCCAACGTTCTCGTCGTCTCGCCCGGGGTGCTGGTGGACCAGTGGGACGAGGAGATGCGGGAGAAGTTCGCGATCGAGTTCGAGATGCTCACGCGCGACAAGATCCTCGGTGAAACGAACCCATTCGGCCGTGGTGGGCTCTGGCTCGCCCGGCTCGACGTGCTCGCTCGCAACTCCGAGGGGGTGCTGGACAAGGCGTGCACCGTGGACTGGGACCTCGTTATCTTCGATGAGGCCCACAAGATGTCCGCCTCCGTATGGGGCGGGGAGGTCAAGAAGACCAAGCGGTACCAGATGGCCGAGGAACTCGGCAGGCACACCCGCAACCTGCTGATGATGACCGCTACCCCGCACTCGGGGAAGGAGGAGCAGTTCCAGTTGTTCATGGCGCTGCTCGACTCCGACCGGTTCGAAGGGGTGGCTCGCGAGGGCACCCGCAAGGTCGATGTGTCGGACATGATGCGTCGCCTCGTGAAGGAGGAACTTCTCACCTTCGACGGCACCCGCTTGTTTCCCGAACGGTTCGCCTACACCGTGCGGTACGAACTCACCGGCCCGGAGAAGGACCTCTATAGGGCCGTCACCGAGTACGTGCGGGAGGAGATGAACCGCAACGACGCCTCGGATGAGAACAAGCGTAAGAAGGTCGCCGTCGGGTTCGCCCTCACCACGCTGCAGCGTCGTCTCGCCTCGTCCCCGGCGGCGATCCACCGGTCGCTAGAACGCCGCAGGAAGCGGTTGGAGACCGAACTCCACGAGGCCCGGCTCCTGGTGTCTGGGCCGAAGAGGGACGGCGACTTGGAGGTGCCCGAGGACGAGGACGACCTCGGAGACCTCACCGACGCCGAACGCGAAGCCCTCGAAGACGCCGCCGTCGCCGCGGCGTCCGCGTCCCGGACTCCGGAGGAGCTCGAAACCGAGATCAAGGTCCTCGACCGGCTGTTGGTCAAGTCGCTGAAGGTGAAGACCAGCGCCACCTACGCAAAGTGGGACTCGCTGCGCGACACCCTCGACGAGGCCGACGAGATGCGCGACTCCACCGGTGCCCGCCGCAAGGTCATCATCTTCACGGAGCATAAGGACACCCTCGACGACCTCGTCGCCCGGCTCACCAACCACCTGGGCCGCAAGGATGCCGTCATCACCATCCATGGCGGCACCAAGCGCGAGGATCGAAAGAAGGCCAAGGAGACGTTCGAGCAGGACCCCAAGTGTGTGTTCCTCGTCGCGACCGACGCCGCGGGTGAGGGCGTCAACCTGCACAAGAATGCCCACCTGCTCATCAACTACGACCTGCCGTGGAACCCCAACCGCATCGAGCAGCGGTTCGGACGCGTCCACCGCATCGGACAGCCCAACGTCTGTCACATGTGGTCGCTGGTCGCGAAGGACACCCGCGAAGGTGACGTGTACGCCCGGCTGCTGGAGAAGTTGGAGGAACAGCGTGCCGCCCTCGGCGGACGCGTCTACGACGTGCTCGGCAAGCTGTTCGAAGGCAACAGCCTGCGCGACCTGATGATCCAAGCCATCAAGGAAGGCGACGCCCCCGAACGGCAGCGGTACCTCACCGAGATCGTCGACGCCCGGGTCGGCGATGGCATCCCCGAGATCCTGGCCGAGAACCAGCTGGTCCCCACACGCCTCGACCAAGTCGAGGTCGACGAGGTCCGCAAGCAGATGGAACGCGCCGAAGCCGCCCGACTCCAGCCCCACCACGTCGAGGCGTTCTTCCACAAGGCGTTCAGGGACCTCGGCGGGAACCTCCGTATGCGCGAACACCACCGGTACGAGATCAAGTCCGTGCCGAGCGACATCAAGGAACACGATCGGGTCACCGGCTACGGGGCACCCATCGTGAACTCCTACCACCGCATCACCTTCGACCCGAAGTACGTGCGCGTCGCCGGCAACAACCACCTCGCTACCCTCATGCACCCCGGACACCCGCTCATGTCCGCAGTCATGGGCGTCATCACCGACCGGCACCACGACGCCCTACGCCGCGGCAGCCTCCTAGTCGACCGCGCCGAGCTCAACACCCAGCCCTACGTCGTGTGCCTGCTCGAACACGACGTCACCGACGGCAGGACCGGCCGCGACGGCCAGCCCCAGGTCGTCTCCCGCCGCGCCCAGTACGCGCGCGTCGACCCCGGCGGCACCATCACCGCCCTCACCCAAAGCCCCATCCCGAACCTGGACGCGGTCACCGACGACGAACACGCCCAAGCACAGGTCCTGCTCAAGCAGCCGTGGCTCAACGCCGCCGACCTCGACACCCGGGTCATCCGGCACGCCTCCGCAACCGTCGCCCGCGACCACGCCGACACCGTCAAGGAACGCACCATCGCCCGCCTCAACAAGACCGAACGGTTGGTCCGTGACAGGCTGACCAAGGAGATCAACTACTGGGACCAGCGCGCCTTCGACCTCCGCGAACAGGAACGCGCCGGCAAGAAGACTCGGCTCCCCGCCGCCCAGATCGAACAGCGCACGGAAACGCTCGCCCGCCGACTCGACCGCCGCCTCAAGGACCTCGACAAGGAACGTGACATCTCCGCCCGACCACCACGGATCACCGGAGCATGCCTCGTCATCACCCAAGGCTGGCTCGACGCCCAGGTCGACGCCCAGGCAGCCGAGCACCGCGCGAAAGAAACCACCCGCATCGAACGGCTCGCCGTCGACGCAGTCCTGCGCGTCGAGAAAGCGCTCAAGCACAACGCCACCGAGATGCCGCACAACAACCCCGGCTACGACATCGAGTCAGAGACCGCCGACGGCCTCGACTTCATCGAAGTCAAGGGCAGGTTCGACGGCGGCGCCACCTTCATCCTCACCCGACAGGAGGCCGTCACCGCCCTCAACAAGGGCAAACGCAGCGTCCTCGCACTCGTCCGGGTCCTGTCCGACGACACCACTGCCGTTCGCTACCTACGCCAGCCGATAACCGCACCGATCGACCCGCGAGCCGCCCGCGTCGAGTTCGACTGGGACCCGTTCTGGAACGAAGCCACTGAGATGGAGCAGCAGTGACCGACAGCAACCGCAGGCGCAAGTTGATCGAAGTTGCGCTGCCCCTCGACGAAATCAACGCCGCCTGCAAGGCCGACAAGGACCGCAAGACCGGCACCATCCGCAACCTCCACAAGTGGTTCGCTCCGATGCCGCTCCCTGCTTGGCGGGCGCTGCTCTTCGCAGCACTCGTTGACGACCCTGCAGACGACAACCAGCGTGTCTACCTGCTCGATCTGGTGAAGCGACTGGTGGAGAACGGAGCAGGCCTCCCAGACGAGGAGACGCTTGAGGAGGCCAAGGCCATACTCGCGAAGCAGTTCCCAGGGGGCGTGCCAACCGTCATGGACCCATTCTGCGGCGGGGGCTCCACGCTGGTCGAAGCGCAGCGGCTCGGTCTGCCGTCCTTCGGCTCAGACTTGAACCCTGTGCCTGCGCTTATCAGCCGGACCCTCACCCAGGTTCTTCCACGCGTTGCAGGGCGAATGGCGACTGCCCCGGAGGCCGGCTCAGACCCCAACGGTGCAGCTCTCTTCGGAGTCGACGGGCATAGGAATGACCCTTTCCACGGTCTCAGGGAGGACGTCGCCTACTTGGCCAAGCAGATCCGCGATCGTGCTTGGAAGCGGTTGTCGCACCTCTATCCTCTGGGCGACCACGAGAATCCCGTGGCTTGGCTTTGGGCCCGTACCGCTCGATGCCCCAACCCTGCCTGTGGGATCGAGACGATCCTGGCCACGACATGGTGGCTGTCGAAGAAGCGCGGGAACCTGGCCTGGATCGAGCCGAGGGTCGTAGATGGGCGCGTTGAACTGGATGTCGTCAGTGGCTTGGCGCATGGCGAGGCACCGGCCTCACCCAAGATCGGCGACGGTGTGTTTGCATGTGTGAGCTGTCGCACCCCCCTAGATGGCGCGCACCTACGAGAACTCGGAGCGCGGGGTGACGTTGGTTTTCGTTTGACGGCCGTTGCGGTCGAAGTCGGCGGTGCCCGGAAATACCGGGCAGCGACTGCCGTAGACATGGAGGCGGCAGATGTCCATAGCGAGGACGACGCGTTCGCTGATGTTCCTCTGGATCCAGACGCAATGGGCGTTCGAGTCGGTGGGTACGGCGTGTCCACCTGGCGACAGTTGTTCTCAGGCCGTCAGTTCTTAACACTCACATCGTTCGCGGACCTCATCGCGGAGACACACGATGAGTTGCTCAACCGCGGGGTGGCACGCGAATGGGCCGACGCGGTCGCATCTCTGCTCACGTTGTCACTGGGAAAGATGGCGCAGTACAACTCGACCCAATGCCGCTGGCTTCTGCGCCCAACAGCGGAGGCCAAGGTTGTCTCGGCCTTCGATCGCAATGACCTACCGATGATGTGGGACTTCGCTGAAACATCGTTCATGTCGGAATCGGTGGGCGGCTGGCTGCTGCAGGTAACCACCGGTCTGCGGGCCCTTTCTTACGTCGTGCCAAATGGGCGCGGCGCGGTTGTTCGGCAGGACGCCCGACTCGTGAGTTCGGTCCCGGAACGGGGGCTTGTTGCCACGGACCCGCCCTACTTCGACGCGATCGGGTACGCGGATCTCTCTGACTACTTCTATCTCTGGCACCGCCGCGCGCTGAGACGGGTCTTTCCTGACCTCTACGCCACCGCGGCCACTCCGAAGACCGGTGAATTGACCGCTTCGCCGTCGCACCACGGAGGCGCTCGGGCCGCACGGGATTACTTCGTATCGGGTTTCACCGAAGTCTTCGCGGGAGCCCAGCAGTCCCTTGGCGAGGGGCTCCCCATGCTCGTCGTCTATGCATCGAAGGAGCAGAAGGGCGGGCGAGGCGAAGAGACTCGTTGGGCTTCAATCCTGACCGCGATGCTCGGAGCAGACCTGGAGATCACCGGTACTTGGCCCATTCACGGAACTGGCTCGGCGCGGATGCGGGGCATCGGATCGAATGCGGTCGCCGCCTACATCGTCATGGTTTGTCGCCCTCGGCCAGCGACGTCGACTACCTGCTCCCTGTCTGAGTTCAACCGCGCTCTGCGGCGCGAACTCGGACCAGCCGTTCGAGATCTGCAGGCGGCGTCGATTCTCCCTGTGGACCTGGCGCAGGCCGCAATGGGCCCGGGGATGCAGATCTACTCGCGCTATCGTGCAGTGCTGGACCAAGCCGGGCGCGCTGTACCTGTCGAGCAGGCGCTACGGCTCATCAACGCAGCGCTCGCGGAGGTGTTGGAGGAGCAGGAAGGTGAACTCGACGCCGAATCTCGCTTCGCCGTCCGCTGGTGGGAGACCTACGGCTGGAATGCCGGGTCATTCGGCGATGCCGATAAGACGGTGCGACCGCTCGGGATCAGTGTTGATGACGTCGTCCGGGCACAGGTGGTGACCAGTCAGGGCAACAGGGTCCAACTTCTCGGCAATGGGAATCTTGACTACAAATGGGTCCCCTCTGCCGATGTGCGGCCGACGGCATGGGAGGCGGTTCACCACCTCGCTCACCGGTTGATTGACCGGGGCGGCGAGTTGGAGGCAGCGCGGCTCATGGCGGTACTGGGGAACCTGCAGGACCCGGCGATGGCGCTGGTGTACCGCCTGCATGACATTGCTGCGAAGAAAGGCCGTACAGGGGACCAGGAGCGTTACAACGCTCTGATCAACTCGTGGTCGGAACTGATCAAGTTGGCTGGGGACTCCTCGGTCACGAGCGAGGGGCTTTTCTGAGATGGCGTTGACAAACAAGGAACGCGTGGGACGTGTCCTTGACCTGGTCGCCGACGGGCTCGGTCCGTGGATGATCGAGCGGCTCGAAGCTAAGTATGGCGCTGGTTGGGCTGATGAGGTGGTCCGGGCTGCCGGGCACACGAACCGCGACACGACGCCGAATGCCAGCGACCCGGCCTACCTGTTTTGGGTGTTCGACAAGCAGTGGCACAGCCTGAAGGACCACGGACTGTCGTTCGAGGACAAGCGCGCCGTGTCGGCGCTGTGGGATGCCCGCAAGGAGTGGGCGCACGGCAAGCCGATCTCGTCCGAGCGCACGGAGCGTGTCCTCATGGACGGCGAGCATCTTCTGCGTTCGATCGGTGCGGTCAAGCAGGCCGACGACGTCGACGAGATGCGTCGAGAGTTCCGCCGGGTCATGTTCGAGGAGGACCAGAAGCGCCTCCAGCGCGCCAAGGAGAAGTCCCTGTCGGTACAGGTTGACTCGACTGGCCTACCCGCCTGGCGGGACGTGGTCGAGCCGCACGACGACGTGGCCCGGGGCTCGTTCCAGTTGGCCCAGTTCGCGGCTGACCTCCGGCAGGTGCACGCCGGGGTCGCGGGTCCGGAGTACGGCGATCCGTCCGAGTTCTTCGGTCGCACCTATCTGACTCGGGGCCTGCGGTACCTGCTCGAGCAGGCCGTGCAGCGGATGACCGGTGTCGGCGGTGAACCGGTCATCGACCTGATGACCACGTTCGGTGGCGGCAAAACCCACTCCCTGCTCGCGGTCTACCACGCCGCTTCGGGCGAGTCCGCGGATAAGTTGCCGGGCATGCGCGAGGTCCTCGACAACCTCGGCGTCACCGAGCTCCCCACGAAGGTCAACCGAGCTGTCATCGTCGGCAACGACCTGTCCGTGCTCGGCCGCACCACCGACGACGGCACCGCGATCAACACCATGTGGGGCGAACTCGCCTGGCAGTTGGGCGGCGCCGAGGGATTCGCGATGGTCGCACGGTACGACGCGAAGTCCGCGCCGCCGCCCACCAGCGACCTCGCGGCCCTGTTCGAGAAGTTCGGCCCGTGCGTCATCCTGATCGACGAATGGGTCGCCTACCTGCGCCAGTTGTGGTCACGAGACGACACCACGCCGGCGGGCACGTTCGACACCCACATGACGTTCGTGCAGTCCCTCACCGAAGCCATCAAGGCCGTCAAGAACGCCCTCCTAGTGGTGTCACTGCCCGCGTCGGACGTGGTCCGGGACATGCACATGGCGGACGCCCCCATCGCGAACGAGCACGAGATCGGCGGCACGGCCGGGCTCGAAGCGCTGCGCCACCTCCGGTCGGTTATTCACCGGGTGGAGACCGCTTGGCAGCCCGCCTCAGTGGAGGAGTCGTTCGAGATCGTGCGGCGGCGCATCTTCAAACCGTTCACCAGCCAGGAGACCGCCTCGCGTGACCTGGTGGTCAGCAAGTTCCTCGACCACTACCTCAAGCACGTCGCCGACCTGCCCAACGAGGTCATGCGGCCCGGCTACCGGTCCTCAATGAAGGCTGCGTACCCGATCCACCCCGAGTTGTTCGACCGGCTCTACCAGGATTGGTCCACGCTGGAACGGTTCCAGCGGACCCGTGGTGTCCTGCGGCTCATGGCGACCGTGGTGCACGCCCTGTGGACCAGCGGCGACAAGTCCCCGATGATCCTTCCGGCGTCCATCCCGATGGACAACCAGAAGGTGTTCGAGGAGATCACCAACCACCTCGACGACACGTGGAAGCCCATCGTGGATGCCGACATCGCCGGTGACTCCTCAGCCGCCTCGACCATCGACAACGAGATCAAGATCCTTGGTCGGTCGATGGCCGCCAAGCGTGTCGCCCGCTGCGTGTTCCTCGGTACTGCGCCTATGGCGAATCGTCGCTCGCGTGACGGGTCGCAAGCCACCATCCGAGGCATCGAGCAGAAGCGTGTCGTGCTCGGAGCGACCTACCCCGGCGATAACCCCTCCCACGTCGCTGACGCGCTGCGTCGCCTCGGCGACCAGGGCAAGTACATGAACCGGGACCAAGACCGGTACTGGCTGAGCCTGCAGCAGACCGTCTCCCAGATCGTCCAGGAGCGCGCCGACGCCTACCACGAGGACCAGGTCTTCGACGAACTCGCCGCCGTCGTGCGCGCCGAGACCGACAAGGGCCTCTTCGCCCGGGTCCACCGCTACCCCGCAAGCAGTATCGACGTGGAAGACGACCCCGGCGTCGGCCTGGTCATCTTCGGCCCCAACCGCGCCTTCTCCAAGCGCTCCAAGTCGACAGCCGAAGCAGCCGCGAGGGAGTTCCTGAACAAACGCGGCACCAACGCCCGCATCCACAAGAACAGCCTGGTATTCCTCGCCCCCGAGGTCGACCGGGTCGGCGTCATGCTCAACGCTGTCCGCAACCGGATGGCATGGGAATACATCCTCGACAACAAGGGCTCCCTCAACCTCGACCAACACAACATCAAGTTGGCCACCAGCCGGGTCACCCAAGCCCAGCAGACCGTAAAGGACGCCATCAAGGAGGCGTACCGCTGGATCCTCGTGCCGCACCAGGAGCCCGGCAAGCCCGAGATCGAACTCGAGGCGATCCTCATGAACGGGGACGGCACCCTCGCCGAGCGGGTCACCAAGAAGGCACGAGCAGGCGAGTTCGTCGTCGAGCGGTTCTCCCCGTCGCTACTGCGCATGGAGATCAACCGGCTCAACCTGTGGAACGACAAGTCCTCCATCCCCGTGGGTACGGTGGCTGGCTACTTCAGTCAGTACGTGTACATGCCCAAGGTCGTCGACCCTAAGGTCGTCATCGACTGCGTGTGGATCCTCGACGAAGTGCTGCACGCCGAGATCGATGGGTTTGCCTACGCCGACGCGTACGAGCACGGTCGCTACGTCGGCCTCACGTTGAAGAAACCCACCGACGTTCGACCCGGTGGTCTCATCGTGGACCCCAAGGTCGCCCGGGAACAGATCGATGCCGACGCCGCGGCAGCCAAGGCCGCAGAAGAAGGCGGCAGCGGCGCAGCATCCGGCAGCACTACCGGTACCGGTACCGACGGCGCCGAACGAGGCGGCCCGGTCAAGATCACACCGTCCGGAAAGCCCACCACCCGCGGCGGCGGGGGCGTCACCACAGCCCCCAAGGTTCCCACCCGGTTCCACGCCACGAAGGAACTCACCTCCGCTCGCGTGGTCCGCGACGTATCTGGCATCTACGAAGAAATCATCTCCCACTTCGTCTCGGCAGGCGTCGACGTCCAGGTCACCCTCGATATCGAGTCGGACCAGTTGGACCGCCTCACCAACGACCAGCGCGCTGCCATTCGCGAGAATCTCAAGACCCTCGGATTCGGCGATGACGGCTGGTCAATGGACTGAACAACGCAGGCGGACCTCGTCCGACTGCGGAATCGGGTGGTGGCCACGTACAACGCGGCAGGCAATGTCTTGTGGCCACCAGATCCCGCGGTCCGCGAGATACAGGGCTGCGGGAACGGACATTGGCTACCAGTGGGCTGGCAGGCTGCTCGCCCATCATCGTAAGCCGGAAGGCGCCACTAGGCCGTGTGTCGAAGTCGGTTACAGCCATTCGTTGATGGTGGCGAGGTGGATGGTGGCTTCGTAGCGGACGGCGAGTTTGTCGTATCTGGTGGCCACGGCGCGGTGGCGTTTGAGGCGGTTGATGCCGCACTCGACGGCGTGACGCTGCTTGTAGATGTTGGGGTCGAAGGCTGGGGGCCGTCCGCCTTTGGAGCCCTTGGCTCGCCGGTGGGCGTCCTGGTCGGTCTTGCTCGGGATGGTCGCGGCGATGCCGCGTCGGCGTAGGTAGGCCCGGTTGGCCTTCGAGGTGTACGCCTTGTCGGCCAGGACCCGGTCAGGACGGGTCCTGGGGCGTCCGCCGGCCGGGCGGGGTACGCGGATAGCGGCCAGGACCGGGACGAACTGCGGGCTGTCGCCGCGCTGCCCGGCGGTCAACACGATCGCGAGGGGTTTCTGTCCCTGCTCACATGCCAGATGCAGCTTCGTGGTCAACCCGCCACGAGAACGACCCAGGGCGTGATCGTCCGGCTCAGTGCTGACGCCGCCGGGTGGTTCAGCCTGCAGCGCCCCCTTTTCCTCGCGCCGGCGGCGTGCTGGTGGGCTCGGGCGGTGGTCGAGTCCACCGACACGTCCCAGGTGATTCGGCCGGCGGCGTCCGCCCGAGCCTGTAACGCGGTGAGGATCTGTTGCCAGGTCCCGTTGCGCTGCCAGCGCCGGAACAGGCGTACACCGCCGGCCAGGACCCGTACTGGGGTGGCACGTCCCGCCACGGGGCGCCGACCCGAATCCGCCACCGGATCCCGTCGATCAACTGCCGTCTACTCCACAACGACGGTCGACCCGGCCGCTTCGGCGCTGGCAGCAGCGGCTTCAGCACCGCCCAGTGGGCGTCGGTCAGGTCGAACCGTCTCGTCACCGCTAGGGTGTCCACGAGGTCTCCGGTTTCAGGTTCTGCTTGGTCGCTGAACCATCTACCGGAGACCTCGCTACATCACGACCACCGACACGCGAAGATCCTCACGCCAGATCAAGCCCTGGCACCGACTTCGACACACGGCCTAGCCTTGCGCGACACGGCTGCTGTCGGGACCGTCGTCGCTGATCGTCAACATGCGCAGGCAGGAGGAAACCTTGTGCAAGGTGCCACCGATCGAGATCGCGGGCAGGACCGTGTCAGACCCGCTCGGCGTGGTGGCCGACTATTGCCGTCGGCACGCGGATACGCTGCGGCGCTACGACTGGCTCGCTGGTACCACCGACACCCTTACTGTCGAGCAGGTGGCCGCCACCCGGCGGGTTAACAGCCGCATCAGCAGGGCCGAGGAACGGTGACTCCTCGACCAGGCGGTGGATGCCTCTTGGGCGAAGGTCTCAGCGAAGGCGCTGTTACGCGACGCCAACCCTTTGGTCCGCGGCGGCCTCTACGACGACGCGGACGCCCTGTACCGCCACTTCCACCGAGCTCGGCCGACCGGCGTCAACCACGCGAAGATCAGAAAGTGCCTCTATCTGATGCGGCCCGGGCTGATCCCGGTGCTCGATTCACGGCTGCTGCGGCTGTACGGGGAGCCGGCTCGCGCCGCGGCACGGGACCTCACCGGCACCTACAGGCGCACCTACTGGGCGGCGATTCGTAACGACCTGCTTCGCAACGGCGACGCCTGGGATCTGCTGCGCGCCGGGATGCGCTGCGTCGACCCCGACGGCGGGATCGTCGCCGAGGCGGCGGACGGGCTCAGCGACCTGCGGCTACTCGACATCCTGGCCTGGCGTATGGCCGCGACACATCACCCCGACGGCCCCGGGCAGAGTAAGTCCGCCTGACAATCAGCAGAGCGGTTGTGCAACGTGGAACCCGAAGGTCCGCTTCGCCGGACATGATGTCCGTCGACCCGTCCGCTGACCGGCACAGACGGCAGCGGCAGTTCAGCGAGTGGGCCGCCCAGCATGCGGGCCGCATGGACCGGACGTCACCCGTCGGCCCGGGATGTCGTCGTCACCCGTGCGGATGCCGTACCGCAGCAGCGCCGCCGCGTAGATGGCCGATGGCAGGGTTCGCACACCGAAGCCGGCCCGCCGGCCGATCACACCCTCGGTGTCGTCCCCGTGTAGCAGCGCAGCGATCACCTTCCGCTCGTTGCCGTCAAACCTGCGCGGCGGGGCGCTCACCGCGCAGCCCACGCCGCTGCGCCTCCTGATGACACCACGGCACGATTAGCAGGTACCGCGCCCGGGTCTGCAGCACCGAGGTCCCTGGAAACAGCAGGTCACTGAACGCGTCGCGGACCTGGCCAAGGCCCAACTCGTCCCGGCTCTCCGCGTTGCTGAACAGCTTGAGCAGCTCACGCATCCGGTTCTGGTCGTCGCGGGAACTGTCCAGCCAGCTCAATCCCGAGGCCATCAATCCCCTCCGCTCATCCCTTCTGCACCATCGATGAGGTCGCTGAGCGGACCGGTGGGCAGAGCGATCCAGCCCTCGACACGCGCGACCGTCCGCTGCTCGTCACTCGGCTGGACTGCCTTGCCGATCGCCGCAGCGCGCGCGTTCAAGGCCGCGATCACCGAGTCGAACGCGTCATGGCTGCGCCGACACAGCCCCTCAAACGCACCCAACTCCAGCCAGGGCGCGGCCTCGCGAAGCGCAGTAACCAAATCAGCATGCTGCACGTTCTGACCCCGGCCCTTGTAACCGCGGTACGCCAATCCCCAGCGGCACAGGGCCGCGGCCGGGTACACCTCTACAATCCTGCCGCCGCCGCAACGGTCGACGTTGTGTCCGGCGGCAGCGAGCATCGCCAGCAATCCGACGCAACGGAAGGCAGCGTGAGCGATGCGGTCCGCGGCCACACTGAGTGGGATGATGCTGGTCTCCTCGCGGACCACCTCGTCGGTCAGCCGGTAAGCCAGGTGACGCCGCCACTGGGCGCCGTCGGCATCGGTATCGGTGACGTGGCCGAATCGATGGGCCTGCACGAGCGCGACGAAAGGCTCCGGCCAGCCGAGGGGGCAGTCCAGTCCGACCTTGTCAGCGTGCTCACTGGCCTCGACGATGCGGGCGTCGCTGACGTCGAGGACCAGGTCCCGCACTATGGCGCGGTCCGGCAGCCATTCGACCGCGGCCATCGCCGTACGCATGTTGGCCGCTGCGAGGTCGACGCCGAGGGTCAGCACCGCACCACTCTAGGTGTCGTGAGCTCGGTAAGACATGGCTCGACCGACGGTCGTTAGCTGACGTTCAGCTGTATCCGGATCCGATGCGCTGAGCCAGGGGTGGGTGCGGTTCGGCGGCGTCGTCCACGCCGCGACCTTCCACAGCACACCGATACTTGTTCGTCCACTGGGTGGAACGGCCGATTGCGGTGCACCCGGCTCGCTTTTCGCGGTCAGGCGGCTGCCCTTCGACGTGGCCGGGCCCTTATGGTGGCGGCCAAGTCAGCGCCGGTTGCAGCCAGATCGATGGGCGTGCCGGCGAGTTGATTGGCCAGCTCATCGATGCGATATCGCAGCAGCCGCTGATATCGAACGGCGTAGACGGCGACATGAGTGACGCGGTGGCCATCGTGATGGGCGAGCAGGGCGTACGTCAGGATCTGACGGATCAGCTCGTCAAGGTAGCGGTCTTCGTCGAGTCGACCGCTCTTCACCTCCAGCACGGTGGTGCCAAGGAGGAAGTCGGCGTGGCGGCGTCCGTCGAGCAGGGACAGCTGCGCGGTCGCCGGCCCGTAGGAGCGGAAAGCGCTGTGGAAGCCACTGGAGTAGCTGGCCCAGACGGTACGGAATACACGCCTCGTGTGATACGTCTCCTTGATACGACCGCTGAGCAAACGTGGGTATTGCTCAAGGAGATGCTGCACGACGTCTTTGGAGTCTGAGCAATTACGGTCGAGGTCGTTGAGCAAGTTCCGGACGTGAGCGAGCCGACTGGCCACGGTGAAGATGCGCGCTGGCTGCAGCGCTGAGCCGCTACGGCGCCAGACGTCGTATGCCGTGGTGGCGTTGCTGGTGGGCCCGTAGCCGGCCATGTTGAGCAATTGGGCCGCAAGGTCGTGATCAAGGCAGTGGAGCAGGCGAAGGTACGGGCTCTGATCGCACAAGGCCAGACCAATCGCGAGTTCCACAACGTGGCCGAAGAACGACTTGTTCGGCGGGTCGATCAGCAGAACTGGACAGCGGCAAAGACCCGCCGCAATCTCGGCGCGCAGAACATGCTGGTACGGAAACGTCTCGGCCAGCAAGGCGCCGACGGGATCCTGCGAGACGCCGTCGGATCCGGCGAGCATGGTGGTACCCCTCTCACGGCGGGAGTGACGACCACGGGTGCGGCAGCGTGGGGTAGGGAACGCGCGAAACAGGCGGCCCGTCCAGATAGGCGGAACGTCCTCAGTAACCAGATGGGTAGAGCCGCAAGCGGTCTGTAGCCCTCGGCGTTCACGCCGCGATGTGGGCTCCGCGAGAGGAAGCGGCAAGCAAGGGAGACGGATAGACCGGCGTCCCGACTCCTGCACCGTACGACGGACACGAGCGACGCACCAGGACCTCTACGCCCACCGCTCTGAGTAGCATGGCCGGCCAAGCACCGGTTCCGCTCAGCTGGCTTATGGTCGTCCGGGACGCGGTATGCGGGTGCTCGCCGGGTGCTCGCGCGCCGTGGACGACGGGCATCCGGTGGCACACGGCGGCCCACAGGCAATCGACTGGTAGGGGGATGTGGGACTGCCAGCGCCGTGCGGGACCGATGAGCGCGGCATCGACGGGGCTCTTAATCCGCGGGTTCGGGGTTCGAGTCCCTGGCGGCGCACCAACGATCAAGGCCCTGACCTGGTGATTCACACCAGGCCGGGGCCTTTTCGTGTACGTCGGTGGTGGGTGGTCGCTCGCCGGGTGCTCGGGAGCAGTTGGACCAGGCTGGACTGGCAGCCGCGTAGGTCGGCGACCGCCGGTCAGGTCATCGGACGTTGTCGTCTTGAGAATCAGCCCGTCGGATGATGAAAGACAGTCGCCTCGATAGACCGCGCCAAGCTTGGTCACGGCGTCCTCGAAGGCTCCGGGGCCCGTCCTTAGCTGACTGACCCAATTCGCCGGCAGAACCACGCGCTCGCCGACGGTGAGGGGCGGCGCTGGACCTCCAGCCGCAGCCTGGCGCACCGGCTCGGGCTCAACGGCTTCTTCACCGACCTGGCCGGACACGCCCGTACCCATCGGGGCGGAGCTCCGTATTGGGTGCCGCGGTCCGGCCGGGCGGTTGGGACCGGGACCGCCGGCCGCCCGCCCGGAGTCCGGCGGGACAGCACCTCAGGAGATGAACGACGGCAGTGTCGGTGACCAGGATGGACAGGCGCCAGCGCATCATGCCTACCCCCGGCCGTGCCGGCCGTGGCGATGATTCCTGGATCCGTGCCACCGGGAGGAAGAAATGCCCATCGAGGACCTCGATCCGGCGAAGCTGGACGCTCGCGAGCTCGCCCTGCTCGTCAAGGCGACCTCGACCGACGAGCTGCGCGAGCTTATGTCCGGGAGCCGGCGCCGGGCCGTGCTGGACACGGTGCTCGCGCGGATGCCGGGCGTCTTCCGGAGCGACCGGGCCGGCGGCACGTCGGCCGTGGTGCACTGGAAGATCGGCGACGGCCCGGACGGTGCCGTGGACGTCTACGAGATCGTCATCGACGGTGGGACCTGCGCCCTGTCGGCCGCGCCGCAGCGGCAGCCGAAGCTCACGCTGACCGTCGGCGCGGTCGACTTTCTCCGAATGGTCACCGGAAACGCCCACCCGGTAACGCTCACGATGAAGGGAAGGTTGAAGACAAAAGGCGACCTCGCGCTGACCGCGAGGTTTCCACATATGTTCGACGTTCCGCGGGTCTAGGCGCACTCCCCGGTGAGTTCCGATATGCGCCCGGCGTTCGTCGCTGGCATCGGAGAGTATCGGCCGCGACCGCACCACGGCTGGGCCTGTTCAATTCTCCGGTCCCGATTTCTCTCGCCGGCGCCGTCCACTGTGGCAGCGCGCAACCGGTTGGTGAGGCCGCAAGACCAAAGATGCGGCGTTCCGGCCCGCATGCCAGGGTAAGTCCATCTGGGAATGCGCCGGTCGTCGGCGCCGCAACCGGTGCAGGACGCGACAGGAAGTGAGACGAGGCATGACGATTACCGGCCCCACGACAGCCACCACGGACGCCGATCACGCCGCGATAGCGGCGGTCCCCGCCCGCATGACGGAAATCTGGGCCAAGCACGACGCCGACGGATTTGCCGAGCTTTTCACCCAGGACGGCACACTCATTCTCCCCGGGGTATACCGGAAGGGTCGCGACGAGATCCGCGCTTTCATGGCGGCGGGATTCGCCGACGCCTACCAGGGCACCCGTGTGACGGGTCAGCCCGTTGGGGTCATCCCGCTCGCGCCCGGCGCGGTCGCGCTGACCACGGTGGGCGGTGTGCTGGCTCCGGGGAAGTCGGAACTCTCCGCCGAGGCGGCCATCCGGGCGTCCTGGATCTTGGTGAAGCGCGGTGACGCGTGGCTACTGGCGGTCTACCACAACTGCCCGCGCGACCCTGCCGAATAGCGTACGAGAGGTGGCAGACGGATGAACGAGACAAGAGTGGTCCTGGACCTCGTCGCGGAGGGCGACGAACTGGACCGGATGGTTGGCAAGCTTGACGCGTCCGAGTGGGCGCTGCCCACGCCGGCGCCCGGCTGGACGATCGCCCACCAGATCGCCCACCTGGCGGCCACCTTCCGGATGGCGGCGCTGGCGGTGGCGAGTCCGGACCGGTTCAGTGCCATGACGGCGCGGCTCGGCGGCGACTTCGACGCGAACGTGGCCAACGCGTTGGCCGAGTTTCTGGCCGAGCCGCCGGACGTCCTGCTGACCCGGTGGCGTGCCGAACGTGCCCGCGCGGAGCAGGCTCTCGCGGCCGTGCCGCCGGACCTCGTCGTGCCCTGGCTGGTTCGTCCGCTGCCTGTGGCGGTGTTGGCCTCGGCCGGTCTCATGGAGCTGTTCGGGCACGGCCAGGACATCACCGACGCGCTCGGCGTACGACGTGAATACACCGACCGCGTCGGTCATCTGGTCGCCTTCGCGGTGCGCACCTGGGACTTCGGATACCAGGCGCGTGGCCTCGCCACCCCGGATGTCGAGTTCCGCTTCGAACTCACCGCGCCGTCGGGCACGGTGTGGACGTTCGGCCCGGCCGACAGCGAAAACCGGATCACCGGTCCGGCCGTCGACTTCTGCCTGCTGGTGACACGGCGCCGGCACCGCGACGACCTCGGGCTCACGGCGACGGGCGTGGACGCCGACCGGTGGCTCGACATCGCACAGGCATACCGGGGGCCGGCCGGGCCTGGGCGCCGCCCCGGTCAATTCGTGACTCCGGTGCGGTGACCGACGGCTCCCGTCTCACCGGTTGCCGGCGAAGCCGCGTCGAAGCGCTGCGCCACGAAGTGCTCCTGCGCCATCCGGTGCACGGTCGCCAGCGCGGCGTCGAGGAGAACCATCCGTGCCACGGCGGCGGCCCGGTCGGTGCTGGCCGCGTCCGACGGGAGCAGGTCGAGCTCCTGGACGACGAGCCGCTCGGCCGCGGCCGCGTACGGGCCGAAGAAGTCCATGTCGCACTCGCAGCCGAGCTGGCGCAGTGTCACCACCACCTGCGCCAGCCTGCCCGCCACTTCCGGGTCGACGTGCCAGCCCAGCCTCTGGATGAAAAAGTCCACGTCGGATCGCGCGCCACTCATTCCGCTGACGTCGTCGAGAGCCGGCTGCTCCTGGAAACGCGCCCGGTTCACGACCTCGTACAGGTCCGGAACCGACAGTCGCTCGTTACCGATGGCTGTGAGCAGCTCGCCGACGGTGGAGAGGTCGAGCTGTCCGATGTTCGTGAAGGCCCTGATGAGGCGGATCAGGTGCAGGTGTCTCTCGCCGTACTCCGCCTGGTTCCGCTGCGTCGGTACGCCTCGGGGGAGCAGACCCCTGCGTAGATAGAACTTGATCGTCGCAACAGGGACCCCCGTCCGCCGGCTGAGATCGGAGATGCGCATCAAGCCCCCCGCGGGCGTTGCTTGTGGTTCCAGAGGTGCCGCACCGCACCTGGCTGAGTTCGCCAAAATTATCACTAACGTCAACGCAGGCATTTGTGTCGATATGCGTGGCTCTGCCCGGTATGGCGATCTCCACCGAGGTGGCGTCCCCGGTCGGGCGGGTCGCTGCGGCGCGGGGTGGCTCAGACTCCGGCACTCCGCCCAACGCCGTGTTCCGGGCGTCGAGCAGGGCCAGTAACACGGGTGGGTCCAGTGTGCCCGCCGGCTTGAGTGCCAGATCGGCCTGGATGAGCGTATCGCGGCTGATGGTCAACGGACCGTTCGTGGCGACTGAGACCGCTCCGTCGGAGCCGTCGGACTCGCCGATCGCCGCCCGTGGATCCCCGGTCACCTCCTGCGCCAGCAGATACCACGTGCCGGGCGGCACGCTGTCGAACCGGTACTGGCTGGGCCCGGACAGAATGGCGCACCGCACGGGCCGGCCCTGTGGTATCCGATCGGGAAAGAGTCCGACGAAGATGAGGCTGATTTCCTCCGTCTGGGCCGGCCACACTCGTCCCGAGACCCGGCCGGACGAGCGTCTGTCCATGCCACCAAAATGCGGGTCCAGGGGTATGTTCGGCGCAAATCCGGACCGCCGACGATAGGTTGTCGGCGACATTCCTACACTTCTGCTGAATCGGGTACTGAAGGTGCCGACACTGTTGTAGCCGACGCGAACGCTGATGTCTGCCACATTGAGAGATGTCGACACCAGTAGATGCTTCGCCCGCTGCAACCGCAATGCAGAAAGGAAGCGACCAGGAGAAACGCCGGTGGCACGTTGAAATATGCGGGTGAAGTGAAACTTGCTGAACATGGCGGCACGTGCGATGTCGTCTACTGTGAGCTGTTCTCCGAGGTTTTCGCGCATCGCGGCGATAGCGCGACCCACGGCCTGCTCGATTGGATCGTCCACCCCTGCTCCTCTCGAGGACTCGAATGGTCGGCCTTGAATCGGTTACCAAAACGCGTCGGCAGTGGTCGAACCAGCAGAGACGTAGAAAGCAGGCAGGCTTGCCAACTCCGGCTGCCCGTCAGTATCAGTCACTGGGTAGATAATAGAAGTATTGTCGTCGGAGCCCCCTGCTCCGGCTGTGCCTGGTCGCTAGCCCCCGTCGATGCGCTGCGCCATGTCGAGGTTAACTTAGCCAGGGCCGTCCAGCAACACTGAGATTCGTTCCCGTCGATACTTTGAGCAATCGTGAAGTGAAAATCGGATAGCGGTGCGCACCACTTCACCGGCGTAGCTGCCTCGTCATCGTCAGGAAACGTCCAGGTCCAATTCTGTCGCCCCTGTCTGCGGCGCCGACCCGGTCCGCCACAACCGGGCACCGATCGCTCGCGCCGCGGCGAAGCTTGCCCATGACGTGAGTTGGACCAGCCCCGCCTCGTCGAGAGCGCCCCGGACCTCGTCGACCAGTCCGCCGGTCACCCGGTAGGGGGCGAACGCGGTGAGCAGGCCGAGCCGCGCGGCCGGCCGGTCGCCCACCGGCACGGCCGCGATCGCCTCGTCCAGCCAGGCCGGCGCGCCGAGCCCCGGCTCGATGCCGATCCGGCCGGCCAGCGTATCCAGCACCAAACCTCGTACCTCGGCGGTCACAGCACGCCGCCCGCCGTCCTCGAAGGCCGCGGCGGCCCGGGCGAAGGCGGCCGCGACTGGCGGCCGACCGGCTGCCCAGGACAGGTCCGGCGGCAGCGGCGCGTCAGCCAGGAGGTCCAACGAGGTGCCCGGCGCGGGACGTCGCCGTGCCAGGCTTCCCATGACGAACCTGGCCCCCCGCCGCGCCGCTCCCAGCGCCGACGCCGGCACCGGCGGCAGCGGTGACTCGGTGAGGAACACACTGACCATCCGGTTGATGTAGTGGAAGGTCACCACCACCCCGATGATCTCCGGTGCCTGCCCGGCGGGGAAGGGCGCCGACCGCCCGGCGCCCTCCGACTTCCCGCTCGCCCAGGCCCAGCGGGCCAGCTCCCGCAGTCGCGGGTCGGCGACAGCCTCGAACCGGCCGGCGACGATCGCGGCGGCGTCCCGGCCGGACGACAGGCCCGCCAGCGCCGCCCCGTGCACCTCGACGCAGTACGGGCACCGGTTGGCGACCGACACCGCCGCCGCCACCGCCTCTTTGACCGGACGGCCGACCACGCCACCCGCCAGCAGTGACTCCCGCAGCATCAGCCAGCTGGCGGCGAGAGTGGCCGGCGCGGGCGCGTGCAGCCCTATCGGCGGCGCGACCATGCCGAAGTCGGCCTCCATCTGCTGGTACACCTGGGCCACCAGGCCCGTCTCGGTACCCGGTGCGACCGGGGCGACGTGCCGGATGTGCGCCAAGGACGCCCGGCGCGCGACGCGTGCGAACAGCGATCCCATGACGCACCCCCGTCATGCCGTCTGAGCCGTGGCGACCCGGGCGGCCGTGCCGGCGCCGGGCGCGGGTGCGCCGTACCTCACGGCGACGCCCCGCTCCTGGGCCGCCCGGACCATGCCGGGCATGGCCCGCTCCGCCAGCGCCGCGATGGTGAGCGCCGGGTTGACCGTCAACGCCCCCGGCACCGCCGAGCCGTCGGTGACGAAGATGCCGGGATGCCCGCGCAGCTCGTGCCGGTCGTCGAGCGCCGACGTCGCCGGATCGTCCCCGATCCGGCAGGATGCCAGCGGGTGCACGGTGTAGGCACCGACCAGATCGTTGGTCCACGGCGCCACCCGCGCCAGCCCGTCGCGCTCCAGGATGTCCTTGACCTCAGCGTCCGCGAGCGACCACCCGCGCCAGGTGTTGGGCGTGGGCCTGTACCGCAGCGGCCCGTCACCCAACATCTGCATGGAGAGCCGGTGTGCGTTGCCGGTTTCCGGCGGCGGCCCGAAAACGCCCTCGTTGTCGTCCTCGGACATCGTGAAGATGGTCAGCCACGACTGCCAGCGCCGCAGCATCTCCTTCTTCGGCAGACCGAACCAGGACGGGTCGGCGGCGCCGGGCGCCTGGGCCAGGATGGTGCCGAGCCCGGGCGGGAAGTACAACTGCTCAAGCGAGAAGCGCTCGTACTCCGGCAGGCGGCCGTCCAGCCGGTCCCAGCTCGCCACGGTCGGCCCGCGGCCGATCTGGTACGCCGCGTAGGCGTGTCCACCGGGGCGTGACAGTCCCAGGACCTCGCGCACCCGGTCCTCGTCGAAGACCGCTGTGTTGAGGCGTTCGCCGTTGCCGGAGAAGTACCTCCCCACCGCGTGCGGCATCGGGCCGAGGGCGGCCTCCGAGCGCTGGAGGATCACCGGCGTCGCGCCCGCGCCCGCCGCCAGGACGACCAGCTTGGCGTCGATCGCGCCGCTCTCGTGCAGGATCCGGTAGTCCTCGTCGTCGATGATCCGGTAATGCACCCGGTAGCCGCCGTCGTCGTTCCTGGTCAGCTGCTGGACCTCGTGCAACGGCCGGATGCCGGCGCCGTGGGCGAGCGCGGCGGGCAGGTAGTTGAGCAACAGCGAGCGCTTGGCGTCGAACCGGCAACCGGCCATCATCCAGTTGCAGTTGACGCACTCGTCCAGATCGACGGCGGCCGGCGGCGGGTTGGCGGTGCGGCCGGCGTGCGCACAGGCCGCCGCGAACAGGCCGCCCGCGTACGGCACCCTGTCCCAGGACTGCCGAGTGACCGGCAGCGCCTCGGCGACCCGGTCGTACCAGGGATCGAGATTGTCCCTGCTGATGCTGGCCGGCCACATCCGGCGGCCGATGCTGCCGTGCCGCTCGAAGACGAACCGCGGCGCTCGCGGCATCGTGGCGAAATAGACCACGCTGCCCCCGCCGACGCAGTTGCCGCTGAGTACGCTCATCCCGTCGCCGACCACGAAATCAAAGACGCGGGTGTACGACGAGCCCAACTTGTAGTCGTGCTCGAATTCTTCGGCCTTGAGCCATGGTCCGCGTTCCAGGACCACGACGCGGGCTCCGCCGGCGGCGAAATGATAGGCCGCAATGGCGCCGCCGAAGCCGCTGCCAATCACGACGACGTCTGTCGACTCGGTGGCTGTTGTCATGCTGGATCACCTGTCACCGTGGTCTGCGGATGGCTCGGGGCAAGGACTCGTCCGTACGAATACTGCGGAAACCGGGAAAGACCGTCGGCATCCGGCGGAAAATAGCCGATCGTCAACAGGCCCGGATGCCGGCTGGCCAAAGCCTCGGCCGTGCTGATGTGCGCGGCGCTGTCGAATGCCATGTTGCTGAAAAGTGCCAGAGCCACCCACATCTGTTTCTCGGGATGTTCGGGCGCGGTGAGTTCGCGCACCAGCGCGGTGCGGTGCTCGAAGGGGAGTGCGACGAAGGCGGGTACGTCGTCGTCGAGCACGAGACCGTGCTTCGCGGCGTATCCGGCAGCGTGGTCGTTCAGCGTGTAGAACAGCGAATCCAACGCCTCCGCCAAACCACCGCCGGGTTGTTCGAGCAGCTCGAGGGCGCCCGCCGCGACCGCTCCCCCGGTCGAATCGGCGCCCGCGATGGCCCGGTCGCCCGGTGACCGCTTCTCTCCGGGGATGATGGTGTCGGCGAATGCCTCTATGGTGGCTGTGCGGGCCGGCCCTGCGTCGTGTTCGTCGGGCTGCACGGCATCCCCTCCTTTCGTGACGGAGCCTGTCGTGGGCGTCCTGCTCCAGACGATCGGGTCCGCCGGGGCGGTAATCGTGTCGGGGAAGATGCGCACGAATGGTCGGGGAATTCCGATCCGTTAGACAACGATCCTCCCGATACAGGGGTTGGAAATCATCTTCTGCGTTGCGCTGGCGTCGGGCGGCCGGAAACCGGGGCCCGAGCCCGACAGCGCACGGCAGGAGACGGATTTTTCGAGATGGCCGCGCCACGATGAGATGAGTTGTCCACGTTATCGGATTAGGAGCCACGCATGCCGATGCTCGGTTCGCTGCGCCGTTTGGCGTTGACGCCGTCCTTCGCCGAGGTGACCTTCGGGGCGCGCGGCTTTCCGGTCCGTGCCAGCGAGGCGACTCGCCGGCTGGAGGCCATTCCTCAGGCCGTCCTGTGCGGCTTCGAGTGGGCGATCGAGGTGCGGGCCCGCTGGGAGGTCGAACGCCGGCTGGAGCTGGTGGAAGCCGAGATGCGGGGGTTCGCGTACGAGGGTGCCGCGATGGCCTACACGGTGCGCGACGCGATGGCGGGCGGTCGCGGCAACCGGGCCCGGGACCTGTTGCGGGGACCCGGCCGGCCGCACACCTTCCTCACGTACATCGGCATCGGGTTCGCGATGGCCCGGTTGCCCCGGTTCCTGTGGCGGAACGTGCTGCCCGACCTGAGCGGCGTGCCGTACTACCCGACCATGAGTTGGCTGGCCGTCGACGGGTACGGCTTCGACCGCGCCTACTTCGAGACCGACCGCTGGGTCACCCAGCAGCAGCGGCCGGCGTCGTACCCGTGGCAGGGCCGGGCCGACTACTTCCCGCGCGCTGTCGACCAGGGCATCGGCCGCGCCCTCTGGTTCATCCACGGCGGAGTGTCGCCGGATGTGGCGACGGCCGTCCACCGCTTCGCCACGGAGCGCCAGCCCGACCTGTGGAGTGGTGTCGGCCTGGCGGCCACCTTCGCCGGCGGCAGCGACGCGCACGGCCTCACGGTGCTGCGTAGCGCGGCCGGTGACAGGCTGCCGTACCTGGCGCAGGGTGCGGTGTTCGCGGCCAAGGCCCGGGACTTCGCCGGCTTCGTGCCTCCGCACAGCGAGCTGGCGACCCGCGTCCTCGCCGGGATGACGGTCCGGGCCGCCGCTACGCTGGCCGACGACGTCGCGGCGGACGGGTTCGGTCCCGGACCCGAGCCTGCCTACGAGCTCTGGCGGCAGCGGGTCGAGGCGCGGGTGGCGTCCCAACTGCACGACACCCCGAGTTAGTACTGCAACGGCACTGACCGAGTCGAGTTGTGTTCACGTTCGTTGGGTATCGCGTGACGGATGTCGATGTTGTTCGGTGGCATGCTGAGTTGGACCAGCTCCACGGTCGGATAGCGGCCCGGTTTCGTCGGGCGGAGCCGAGACGGCGGGCTCGTCAGTACATGTGTGGGCTGGTCACCAGCCTGGACCGGAAGAACGGGTGGACCCTTGCGGAGCTGGCCGGGGATGTGTCGCCGGACGGGATGCAGCGGTTGTTGCGGTGGGCGGACTGGGACGTCGACGCGGTCCGTGACGACGTTCGGGACTACGTGGTCGAGCATCTCGGTGACCCGCGGGGTGTGCTGATTGTGGATGACACCGGGTTCCTGAAGAAGGGCGTCCGGTCGGCCGGAGTTCAACGGCAGTATTCCGGGACCGCGGGGCGGAGGGAGAACTGCCAGGTCGGGGTGTTCCTGGCCTACCGGTCAGCTCGTGGGCACGCGTTGATCGACCGGCAGTTGTACCTGCCGGTGTCGTGGACCGATGACCGGGACCGGTGCCGGGCCGCCGGTATCCCGGACGAGGTGGAATTTGCCACGAAGGTGGAGATGGCCCGCACGATGCTCGGCCGGGCGTTGGACGCGGGGGTGCCGGTCGGGTGGGTGACGATGGACGAGGCCTACGGCCAGTGCAAGTCGCTGCGGGTCTGGCTGGAACAGCGGGACGTGGCGTATGTGGTCGCGACCCGCCGCAACGACGACATGGTCACCACCGGCATGGGTCGAGCCCGCGCGGACGAGTTGATCGCGGGCCTGCCGGACCGGGCATGGTGCCGCCTGTCCGCCGGCGCTGGAGCGCACGGCCCCAGGGAGTACTGGTGGGCGCGGGTGCCGGTCCGCGTGTTCTGGAAACCGGGACGCGGGTACTGGCTCCTCGCCCGCCGCAGTATCACCACCGGGGAGATCGCCTACTACGTCTGTTACGGACCCCGGCGGACCCGTCTGGTCGACCTGGCCCGGGTCGCCGGCAGTAGGTGGGCGATCGAGGAATGCTTCCAACAGGCGAAAAACGAAGCGGGTCTGGATGAGTACCAGGTACGGGACTGGCGGGCCTGGTACGCCCACATCACCCTGTCGATGGCCGCCCACGCCTGGCTGTCCGTGGCCCGATCCCTTGCCGTAAAAGGGGAACCGACAGCAGCACCGGCATGATGATCGGCTACACCGTACCGGAGATCCGCAGGCTCCTCACCGCACTGGCCGTGCGACAAACCCACCCACCAGAACACGTCTGGTCCTGGTCGAGATGGCGACGACGACGCCAACACCAAGCCCGAACCTGCCACTACCGACAACACGGCTACCCCTGACAACTGCCGTTGCAGTATTAGGGCGTGTCTCGCGGATCTCGGTGGAGCGAGGCGGAGTTCAGGCGGCGATCCGGCAAGGCGGAGATTCGTCCGGATACCGGTGTTGTATCCGGACGAATCTCCGCCTTGCGTCGTCTGGGCCCGCCGCAGCCCACCAGTAGGCCCGCGAGACACGCCCTAGGGCCTGACGCATCTGGGAGGTGGCCGGCCCGGTGCCGGCGGGCCGGGCCGGCCCTCCCGGTCATGGCGGGACCGGCCGGCGCAGCCACAACAGCGCCAGTACGCCGAGGACGACGAGCCCGTCGACGACGAGCAGAAACGCACTGACCGGGTCGGGGCCGTGGGTGTGGCCGCCGGTGGGTATGACGGCGCGCAGCGGCGCGGGCGGCTCTCCGGTGCCGACGCTGAAGCGTAGGACGCCGGACGCGTCACTGCCGTTGGAGAGTTCGACGTGGTAGGCGACGACCACGTCACCCGGCGGCTCGACGGCGATCGGCTGCCAGACGATGCGACCCGGCCTGACCACCAGCGGACCGGTTGCCAGATCAGCGCCGCCGCCGTCCAGCACGGAGACGTGCGAACCCGCCGCCACGGGCACGCCGGAGAAGGTCAGCCGTACGCCGCGTGGCCCGACGGAGAGCACCGCCTGGTCCCGCGGGTCGCTTGAGACGAGGTGACCCTGCGCGCTGGCGGCCGCTGGCGCCGCCAGGACGATGCCGGCAGCGGCACCGAGAAGGGCCAGCGCGAGGGATGCGGTGGCGCGGGAGGGCATGGCCGGTCAGGCTGCCGACGGCGCGGGCTGGTTGGACCTGGAGCGGGTGACGCAGTTGCACGTGGTCACGGCCAGTTCGGCCCGGTTCGGGCGCAGGTGCAGGTACATCGCGATCACCATCGGGATGAACACGATGGAGTTGTAGAACAGATGCAGCTCGACCCGGGCGAGGAAGAGCTGGACGATGCTCGTCGGCTGCGCCGCGCCGAAGAAGGTGACGCCGGCCTGCACCTGGATGAGCAGCAGCAGGTGCTCGATGTGGTGCCAGAACTGGATGACCAACGCCACCGTCCACCATGTCCGGGCGCGCCCGACGAATCCGGGCCGCAGCAGGAACAGGCCCACCAGCATGAGGAGCGCGTAACCGTAGTGCAGCCACTCGGAGGTGACCAACCACGGGAAGTACCAGCCCAGTACTCCGCGCGCCTCCGGCCGCGGCATGCCGAGCACCCAGATCTGGTACGCCTGGACCAGGTGCTCGGCCCAGTGCGCCACGACGATGAACAGGTACAGGTTCAACGCCGCCTTGTGGTGGCTTCCGTTGATCCGCGCGATCACACCAGGTGGTGAGGCGATCGCCGAGCCGCTGACCATGGTTATCTCCCTCCCGGGGGAACTACCGATCTCGCCGACGGTAGTCGTGCTTTGTTACAGAGCTGTTCTTCCAGGTTGCGCAGTGTGTCGCCACTGGAGCGCATCCTGGGAGAACACCGTCGCGGCCTGCCGTCGCATCCTGGCGAGTACGGGAAAGTCGGGCACTGCCGGGGAGGCACGATGACAGGCCGGATAACTGCTGGGGTCGGACGACCGGAGACGGCGGACACGCCGCGCCCGGCGCCACGCGCGACGTCCATGTTGGTCAATGGCCACTTCCCGCGCCGGCGGTGGCTGGTGCTCGCGTTGAGCGTCCTGGGCGGGTATCTGCTCACCGTGGTCTGGTCCGCGGAGTTCGTCGACAGCACGATCGGCGACAGCGTGGCGGACACGCTGCTCGGGCACGACGCCCGGGAGACCCCGATCGCCGGAATCGGCGCAGGGGTGGCGTTCGCGTTCGTCTCCGGGCTCGCGGGGACGTTCACGGCCTGCAACATCGCCGTGTTCGGTGCGATGGCACCCATGCTGGGTACGGGCGGACGATGGAGCCGGCTGTGGCAGATGTTCAAGCCACTGGGCTGGCTGTCGGTGGGGATGATCTCGGTGTCCGCCACGTACGGCGCGATCGTCGGGCTGGTCGGGACCGCGATGCCGCAGTTCTCGACGGCGGCGAACACCCCTGGCGGCCTCTCTCCACGCAGCGTCCAGTCGCTGGTGGTCTTCGGCCTCATCGGGCTCGCCATGACCTACCTGGGCCTCGCTGCCCTCGGCATCGTGTCCGACCCGTTCGCGCGCGTCTCGCGGAGGTTCCCGAACGCGCCGATGGTCGTGCTGGGGGCGCTGATCGGCGGGTTCCTCATCGGACGGCCCTTCGCCCTGTTCCGGCAGATGTTCAGGGATGCGGCGGAGAGTGGCAACCCGCTCTACGGCGCGCTCGCGTTCACGCTGCAGTCGCTCGGCAACATCATGGTGATGGGGGTGTTCTTCGCCGTCGTGGCGCTGGTCGGCGGGTCGCGTCTGCGGCGGTGGCTCTCCGCCAGGCCGAGCCGGGTCGCGACAATCACGGCGGTCGCGCTCCTGGTGGCCGGGGTCTTCACGTTCCTCTACTGGGATGTCCGGCTGCTGGCCCGCCGCGAGATCATCCCGTGGTACCCGACCGCGCCGTGGTCGTAGGGACGCCGGTCGTGGGCCGGCGGTAGGTCGTCAAGGCGCAGGAGGAGCAATGGTTGCCGGTCGGGTCATCTCGTCTGTCGTCCAGCGGCAGGTCAAGTACGTCAGGACCGTCCCGCCCGCGAACGCCGACGGGCAGGTGGCGGCGGTCTACCGGCAGGTCGCGGAGGAGATGCGGCTGGTGGTGCCACCGGTCCTGCTGCACTCGCCCGCGCCGGAAGCCCTGGCCGCGTACTGGATGTTGATGCGTGAGCCGTTGCTGGCCGGTGGCGTGGTCGACCGGCTCGGGAAGGAGGCGGTCGCGGCAGCCGTCTCGGTGGCGAACATCTGCCCGTACTGCGTCGACATGCACAGCATCGGCATCTACAGCCTCGCCACCGAGCACGACGCCGAGGCCGTCGCGGACGACCGGGTGGACGAGATGGCCGATCCCCGGATCCGGGACCTGGCGGCGTGGGCGCGGAACGCGCACCAGCCGGACGAGGCGGTGTTCCGGCGACCGCCGTTCTCCCCGGCCGAACGCGCCGAGCTGGTGGGCGTGGTCGTGGGCTTCCACTACCTCGGCCGCATGGTCAATGTCTTCCTGGCGAACTTCCTCCTACCCCCACGGCTGGGTCCGCGCGCCCGCCGCCGGGTCAAGCACGGGATCAGTCTGATGCTCAACGCCTCCCTGCGGGAGGTGCACCCGGCGGGCCGCTCGCTTCCGCTGCTGCCCGGTGCGCCGCTGCCGGCGGACGCCGGCTGGGCGGTCGGGCATCCGGAGATCGCCGAGGCGGTGGCACGCTCCTTCGCCGCGTTCGAGCGCGCCGGTGAGCGGGCCCTGTCACCGGGGGTGCGGCAACTCGTGGTCGACCGGCTCGCCAGCTGGCGGGGCGAGGAGGCGGGCCTGAGTCGGGAGTGGTGCGAGCGGCTCGTCGCCGACCTGCCGGTGGCCGACCGGGCCGCCGGGCGCCTGGCTCTGCTGACCGCGTTCGCGTCCCATCAGGTCGACGAGGACACCGTGCGCGAGTTCCGGCTGATCGAGCCGCTGGACGCCGCACTGGTGGAGGCGACCGCGTGGGCGAGCTACGCGGCCGCCCGGCGGATCGGCAGCCTCCATCTGGCCCACTGCATCTCCTGATTCACACGCGTCAATCGATCAATGCCCCTGTGGTTCTCCTCATTCGTCGTTGAGGTGCTTTCCTGTGTCCGCGACAATGACGGAAAGCATCTTTGAAGAAGACCGCAGCAAGGCGGAAGAAGACTCGGTTCGATTCCTCTGCGAAGGTTGTTCGTAAATGCCGACCAACGGCCATCTAATGCCTTGGGGGAGAGTTGACTAGTGTTTGGCGAGGACTGCGGCGGCGCATTCTGACCCCGAGTACCTCCGCAACCAAGCTGGGCGTTCGCGGCTTCCACGAGAAGGACGCGGAATCCAAGGAATTGCTGGAGACGATTGGGAGTACCTTCCTTGGTGGCTTCTCTCACGCTGCCGAGGCGCGCACCACCGGTGAGGCCGAAGTGGGACTCGAACGGGTCACGGTGCGCTTTCGAGGATTCGCCTACGAGGGTGCCGCGATGGGGTTCGCCATTCGTGACGCCCTGCCGTTTGGTCGAGGCGACAATATCTCGCGGTTCCTTGCCGGGCGGGGACAGTCGCACGTCTACATGGCCTATGTGGGTATCGGCTGGGCGATGGCGCGGCTGCCCCGGGTGCTCTGGACGCGGATCGCACCCACCGATCCGGTCCTGCGCTGGCTCGCCCTCGACGGGTACGGCTTCCACCAGGCGTACTTCCACACCAACCGGTACGTGCACGAGCGGTACCAGCACGACCGCTTCCCATGGCCGGTGGAGGGCCCGCAGTGGTACGCGAACCGTGTCCTCGACCAGGGCGTCGGTCGGGCGCTGTGGTTCGTCTGCGGCACCGCCCCCGCACTCGTCGTCAAGACGATCGAGACGTTCCCGCGGCACCGGTGGCCGGACCTGTACGCCGGCACCGGCCTGGCGGCCACCTACGCGGGCGGGGCGGACGAGTCCGAGCTGAGGACCCTGTGGGACGCGGCCGGGGACTGCCGGCCGCAGGTCGCCCAGGGTGCCGCGTTCGCCGCCTCCGCCCGGTTACGCGCCGGCCTGGTGGTGCCGCACAACGAGGTCGCCACCCGCGTCTTCTGTGGCATGCCAGCCGCCGAGGCCGCGCAGATGAGCGACGGAAACCGTCCGGACGCCCCGGTTCGCGGCGACGAGCCCGCCTACGAGGTGTGGCGGCGGCGGGTCGCCAACGAGTTCGTCTCTATCGGAAGGTGCTAGCACATGGCCAAGAAAGCGGGCTGGCTGCGCAGGCAGCTCGCCGGGATCGTCGCGGTGGCCCTGATGGCCACGCTGTTCCAGGCGGCCCGGCTCCCCACCGCCTCCTCCGCCGAACTGGACAGCCTGGCGAGCCGGTTCGGGTTCACGCCGTACTCGGTCGCGATGCCGGGCGGCTTCCCTCAGCAGACGGTCCGCAAGGTGAACCAGAACTACCGGCACATCGACGCCTGGATCTCCTCGGTGGGCGCCGGCATCGCCATGAACGACCTCGACGGTGACGGGTTGGCCAACGACCTGTGCATCAGCGACCCGCGCATCGACCAGGTCGTGGTGACGCCGGTACCGGGGCTGCGGGCGGACCGGTACGCGCCGTTCGCGGTGGATCTCACGGCGTTGCCGACGCAGCGGGCGTCGGCCCCGATGGGGTGCGTTCCGGGCGACTTCAACGAGGACGGGCGGATGGACCTGCTCGTCTACCTGTGGGGGCGTACGCCGATCCTCTACCTGGCGCGGGCAGATGCCACCACCCTCAACCCGGCCTTCTACCAGGCTGTCGAACTTTTGCCCGGGGCGAGCGGCACGCGGTACGGCGGCCCGCTGTGGAACACCAACACGGTCGCGGTCGACGACTTCGACGGCGACGGCCACCTCGACATCTACGTCGGGAACTACTTTCCGCACGGTCCGGTGTTGGACGACACCAAGGCCGGCGGGGTGGCGATGAACCGGTCGATGTCGCATGCGTTCAACGGCGGCGAGGACTACCTGTTCCGGTGGACCGGCGCCACCTCGGGGGCGCAGCCCACGGTGACCTACGAGATGGTCTCGGACGCCCTGCCGAGAAATGTGTCGAAGGGCTGGGCGCTCGCCTCCGGCGCCAACGATTTCGATGGCGACGGCCGGCAGGAGCTCTACCTGGCCCACGACTTCGGCCCGGATCGCCTGCTCTACAACCAGTCCACGCCGGGACATTTCAAGTTCTCGGCCGTCAAGGCCCCCCGGGAGCCATTCGTGCCCAACTCCAAGCGGGTGGGGGCGGACTCCTTCAAGGGCATGGGCGTCGACTTCGGCGACATCGACGGCGACGGCCTGTACGACATGTACGTCAGCAACATCACCACCACGTTCGGGCTGGAGGAGAGCCACTTCGCTTTCGTGAACACCGCGAAGAACGTCGACGAGCTGCGCGCTCGGCTCGACGACGGCAAGGCGCCCTTCGAGGATCGCAGCGCGCCGCTCGGGCTCGCCTGGTCCGGCTGGGGCTGGGACGTGAAACTGGCCGATTTCGACAACGGCGGAGAGTTGCAGGTGGCCCAGGCCACCGGGTTCCTCAAGGGCGAGGTCAACCGTTGGCCCCAGCTCCAGGAACTGGCCATGACCAACGACGGCCTGCTGGAGCACCCGAAGTTCTGGCCGAGGTTGGAGCAGGGCGACGACATCGGAGGGGCCCAGCGCCTGCACTTCTTCGTCAAGGACCGGGGCGGGCGCTACACCGACGTGGCCGGACAGCTCGGCCTCGCGGTTCCGGTGCCGACCCGTGGCATCGCGACCGGTGACGCGGACGGCGACGGCCGGCTCGACTTCGCCGTCGCCCGGCAGTGGGACGCGCCGGTCTTCTACCACAACCAGAGTCCGTCTCCGGGTGCGTTCCTGGGACTGCGGCTCACCCATCCGGCCGCGCCGGCCTCGGACACCGCCGGCACACCGCCGGCGCAGGGTGCCGCGGCCGTACCGCCGGCGCAGGGTGGCGCGGCCGTACCGCCGCCGTCCGACGCCACGGCCACGCCGCCCGCCTCGGGTACGGCGGTCGCGTCGCCGGCACCCGGGTCCCCGGTGGTGGGCGCGCAGGTGACGGTCACCACGGAGGACGGGCGGACGCTGCTCGGCCGGGTGGACGGTGGCAGCGGGCACTCCGGTAAACGCAGCCACGAGGTGCACATCGGGTTGGGCCGCGATGTCAGCGGACCCGTGCAGGTCCACCTGACGTGGCGGGACCGTGCTGGGCAGGTGCACCGACAAGACCTTCGACTGGACCCGGGCTGGCATGCGCTCGAGCTCGGTACGCAAGCGCTGGAGAAGTGAGGCGGAGATGGCGGAGATGGCGGATAAGACCAAGAATCCACCCCGGCACGACCCAAAGGTGATCAAGGCGCTGCGCAACTTCGCCATCTCGATCACCGTGTTCAACATCCTCGGTTACACGCTCTTCGGCTTCGAGCAGTCCTGGACCTGGCCGTTCATCGCGATCCTGACCGGATACACGATCGAGATCGGCCTGGAGATGGTCGGCGCCCGTGCGGAAGGGCGGGCCCCGCGGTTCCTGGGCGGCGGGGTACGCGGCATGGTCGAGTTCCTCTACCCGGCGCACATCACGAGCCTCGCGCTCAACATGCTGATCTACGTCAACGACCGGCTGCTGCCGATGATGTTCGGCATCGCCGTCGCGATCGGCGCCAAGTGGGTGCTGCGCGCGCCGGTACGGGGCCGGCTGCGGCACTACATGAACCCGTCGAACTTCGGGATCACGGTGATCCTGTTGCTGTTCCCGTGGGCCAGCGTCGCGCCGCCGTACCACTTCACCGAACATGTCGGCGGTGTCGTGGACTGGATCATCCCGGCGATCATCGTGCTCGGCGGCACGATGATCAACGGGATGCTCACCGGCCGGATGTGGCTGATCATGGGCTGGCTCGGCGCGTTCGCCCTGCAGGCGGTCTTCCGCGGGCTTGTCCTGGACACCTCGATCCCGGCCGCCCTGGCGATGATGACCGGCGTCGCGTTCGTACTGTTCACCAACTACATGGTCACCGATCCCGGCACGAGCCCGTCCCGCCCGGCCTCGCAGGTCGCGTTCGGGGCCGGGGTGGCCGTCGTCTACGGCGTCATCACGGGCGCCGGCATCGCGTACGGGATCTTCTTCGCCACGGCGATCGTCTGTCTGGTCCGGGGCGGCTTCCTGTGGTCGGTCCACTTCGTACACCAGGCCCGCGAGCAGCGTGAGGCAGCGGCCGCCGCCGCCGCGGCCGCGGCGTCCCCCGTCGGCGTCGCCGCCTCCCCCAACGGTCGTGAACCCGCCGGCGAAGAGTCGGCCAGCAAGGAGGTGGTGACCGCATGACCCGGATCGCTGTCGTCGGAATGGCGTGCCAGTACCCGGACGCCACATCGCCGAAGGAACTGTGGGAGAACGCACTGGCCGGCCGGCGCGCGTTCCGGCGCCTCCCGGACGAGCGGATGCGGCTGGAAGACTACTACGACGCGGACCCTGCGACCCCGGACCGCTTCTACGCCCGGATGGCGGCGGTCATCGAGGGGTACCGGTTCGACCGGATCGCCTACAAGGTCGCCGGAAGCACCTACCGCTCCACCGACCTGACCCACTGGCTGGCGTTGGACACGGCGGCCCGGGCGCTCGCCGACGCGGGCTTCCCGATGGCCGAGGGACTGCCGCGCGAGCGCACCGGCGTCGTCGTCGGCAACACGTTGACCGGCGAGTTCTCCCGGGCCAACCAACTGCGCCTGCGGTGGCCCTACGTCCGCCGCATGGTCGCCGCCGCTCTGAAGGACCAGGACTGGGACGACGACCAGCTCTCGACGTTCCTGGACGACTTCGAGGAGACCTTCAAGAGCCCGTTCCCGCAGATCGACGAGGACACGCTGGCGGGCGGGCTGTCCAACACCATCGCCGGGCGGATCTGCAACCACTTCGACCTCAAGGGTGGCGGGTACACCGTCGACGGCGCGTGCTCCTCGTCGCTGCTGTCGGTGGCCACGGCCTGCAAGACCCTCGTCGACGGGGAGGTCGACGTCGCGGTCGCCGGCGGTGTGGACCTCTCGATCGATCCGTTCGAACTCATTGGGTTCGCCAAGACGGGCGCCCTGGCCCGGCACGAGATGCGCGTCTACGACCGCAGGTCCAACGGCTTCTGGCCGGGCGAGGGCTGCGGCATGGTCGTGCTGATGCGCGAGAAGGAGGCCCGGCAGGCCGGACACCGGGTGTACGCCACCATCGCCGGCTGGGGCATCTCGTCGGACGGCAAGGGCGGCATCACCCGGCCCGAGGTGAGCGGGTACCAGCTCGCCCTGCGCCGCGCGTACGAGCGGGCCGGCTTCGGCATCGAGACCATCGGCCTGTTCGAGGGACACGGCACCGGCACCGAGGTCGGTGACGCGACCGAACTCAAGGCGCTCTCCCTCGCGCGGCGCGCGGCAGGCCCCGAGGTGCCGCCGGCCGTGATCAGCTCGATCAAGGGAATGATCGGGCACACCAAGGCGGCGGCCGGAGTGGCCGGCCTGATCAAGGCCGCGATGGCGGTGCACCACCAGGTGCTCCCGCCGGCCGTCGGCTGCGTCGAGCCGCACCAACTGCTGGAGGAGGACGAGGCGGCGCTGCGGGTGCTGCGCCAAGCCGAGCCGTGGCCGACCGGAACCGCCGTGCGGGCCGGTGTGACCGCCATGGGGTTCGGCGGCATCAACACGCACATCGTGCTCGACCAGGCCGACCCGACACGCCGGGTGCCCTTCGACACCCGTACCCGTGCGCTGGCCTGCTCGGTGCAGGACACGGAGTTGCTGGTCGTCGACGGCGTCACCCCGGCGGAACTGCGTACGCGGTTGGGACTGGTACTCAACTTCGTGCCGAGACTGTCGTACGCCCAGCTCGCCGACCTGGCCGCCACCCTGCATCGGGAACTGCGCGGCGGGCCGTACCGGGCGGCCGTCGTGGTCTCCTCGCCGGATGACGCCGAGCGACGGGTCCGCGGCCTGTGCGAGGCGCTGGACGCAGGCGAGACCACACTCTTCACGGCGGACGGGCGGGGCTTCCTCGGCCACGCCAGCGGGCCCGGCCGGATCGCCTTCCTCTTTCCGGGCCAGGGGTCCGGCCGTGGCACCAGCGGTGGCGCATTGCGCCGTCGCTTCCTCGAGGTGGCGGAGGTGTACGCCTCGGCGGCCCTACCCGAGGGCGGCGACATGGTGGCGACCACGGTCGCCCAGCCGCGGATCGTCACCGGCTCGGCGGCGGGCCTGCGCGCGCTGACGATGCTCGGTGTGGAGGCCGCCGTGGCCGTCGGGCACAGTCTCGGCGAGATCTCGGCACTGCACTGGGCCGGCGCGCTGGACGAGGAGACGCTGCTGCGGATCGCCTCGGTCCGTGGCCGCACGATGGCCGAGCACAGCGCCTCGGGCACCATGGTGGGGATCAACGAGTCGCCGGAGGTGGCGGAGCCGCTGGTGAGCGGCCTGCCGGTGGTGATCGCCGCCTACAACGGACCGCAACAGACGGTGGTCGCCGGCACCGTCGCCGACCTCGAAGAGGTGGGACGCCGGGCCGACGCGGCCGGGGTCGGCTGGCGCCGTCTGCCGGTGTCACACGCGTTCCACTCACCGCTCGTCGCGCCCGCCGCCGAGGTCTTCGCGGGACGGCTGACCGAGGAGCGGGTGGGACCGGTCGGGCGGCGGATCGTCTCGACGGTCACCGGCGAGCCACTGGCGCCGGAGACCGACGTGCCGGCGCTGTTGCGCCGCCAGATCACCGATCCGGTGCTGTTCACCCAGGCGGTGAAGCTGGCGGCGAAGGACATCGACCTGTTCGTGGAGGTCGGTCCGGGCCGGGTGCTCGCCGGGCTGGCAGCCGTGGCCACCGACGTACCGGCCGTGGCGCTGGACACCGACGACGAGTCGCTCGCCGGGCTGCTCGCCGTGGTAGGCGCGGCGTACGTCGTCGGTGCGGCGCCGGTGCACGCCGGGCTCTTCCACGGTCGTCCCGTCCGTCCGCTCCAGGTCGGCGCCGAGTTCACCTTCTTCGCCAGCCCCTGCGAGGCGGCGCCGCCGATCCACCTGCGCAGTGCCGTCCGCCGGACACCAGCCGAGGCGCCCGCCGCGCCCGACGGGCCGGACCGTTCCGGCGAGTCGATAGTGGACACCCTGCGCCGGCTGGCGGCGGAGCGGGCGGAGCTGCCACTGGAGCTGGTCGGCGAGGACAGCCGGCTGCTCGACGACCTGCATCTGAGTTCGATCACCGTCGGGCAGCTGGTCAACCAGGTGGCCCAGCAGGTCGCCCTGCCCGCCACGCAGGGACCGACGAACTTCGCCACCGCGACGGTACGCGAACTGGCCGACGCGCTGGCAGAGCTCGCAGAGAACGCGCTGGCCGGTGACGGGCCGTCCGCAGTCGTCGCCGGCGCCGCGGCCTGGTCCCGGGCGTTCCGGGTCGACCTCGACGAGACTGGACCGCCCTCGCGTGGCGAGCCCGAGGCCAACGGCCGGTGGCGGGTGTACGCGTCCGCCGACAGCCCGGTCGCCGAGCTGTTGCGGCACGCCCTGGAGCGCGCGGACGTCGGCTCCGGCATCCTGGTGTGCCTGCCGCAGGACTGCGCCGAGCAGCACCTCGAACTGGCCCTGCTGGGCGCCAAGGCCGCCGCTGCCGGCACCGCCGGCACCCGGTTCGTGCTGGTGCAACACGGCCGCGGCGCGGCGGGCCTCGCCAAGACGCTCCGGCTGGAGTCGCCGCACGTGCGCACCACGATCGTGCATGTGCCGCCCACGTCGGCGGCCGTCGGCCACGTGGTGGCCGAGGTGCGCGGCACGGCCAGATTCGCCGAGGCGCACTACGACGCCGCCGGGGTACGGCGGGTGCCGACCCTGCGCCCGATGTCGGTACGCCCCACCCGGGTGACCCAGCCGCTGGACGAGCAGGACGTGCTGCTGGTCACCGGCGGCGGGAAGGGCATCACCGCGGAGTGCGCGCTGGCGCTGGCCACCGACACCGGCGCGAAGATGGCGGTGCTCGGCCGCTCCGACCCGGCGGACGACCCGGAGCTCGCGGCGAACCTGAGCCGGATGGCGGCGGCCGGCGTGCGGCTGCACTACGCGCGCGCCGACGTGACCGACGCGGCCCAGGTGCGGCGGGCCGTCGCCGAGGTGACCGCCGTGTTCGGACCGGTCACCGCCGTGCTGCACGGCGCCGGCCGCAACGAGCCGGCGACCCTGGCCAACCTCGACGCCGAGGCGTTCCGCCGCACGTTCGCGCCAAAGATCGACGGCCTGCGCGCGGTCCTGGACGCGGTCGACGCCGACCGGCTGCGGCTGCTGGTCAGCTTCGGCAGCATCATCGGCCGCGCCGGGCTACGTGGCGAAGCCCACTACGCCACGGCCAACGAGTGGCTCGCCGAGCTCACCACCGAGGTCGCCACCCAGCATCCGCGGTGCCGTGCCCTCTGCCTGGAGTGGTCGGTCTGGTCCGGCGTGGGCATGGGGGAGCGGCTCTCCGTCGTGGAGGGTCTGCACCGGGACGGCATCACGCCGATCACCCCCGACGAGGGCGTACGGCTGATGAGGCGGCTGCTGTCCGATCCGGACGCTCCGGCCGTCGTGGTGGTCAGCGGCCGGGCCGACGGGATCGACACCGTACGCCGGGAGGCTCCCGAACTGCCGCTGCTGCGCTTCATCGACCGCCCGCTCGTCCGCTACCACGGCGTCGAGCTGGTCACCGAGGTGGAGCTGAACCCCGGCACCGACCGCTACCTCGGCGACCACCTCCTCGACGGCAACCTCCTCTTCCCGGCGGTGTTCGGGATGGAGGCCATGGTGCAGGCGGCGGTCGCGGTCACCGGGCGCAGCACCGTGCCGGTGCTCGAAGAGGTCGAGTTTTCGCGTCCCATCGTGGTGCCGCCGGACGGCAGCACGACGATCCGGCTCGCCGCGACGGTCGTCGATGACGACACCGTGGCGGTGGCCATCCGCAGCGCGGAGACCGACTTCGTCGTCGACCACTTCCGGGCCAACCTGCGCTTCACCGACGCCGCCGTCTCCGACGGCCCGCCGGAGCAGGTCGGCGACGGGCTGCCGCCGGTGCCGCTGGACCCGGCCCGGGACCTCTACGGCGACACGCTGTTCCAGGGCAAGCGGTTCCACCGGCTGCGGCGGTACCACCGGGCCGCCGCCCGGCACGTCGACGCCGACCTGACGGTCGACCCGACGGTCGACTGGGTCGCACCGATACTCCCGGGGGAGCGGCTGCTCGCCGATCCGGGCATGCGGGACGCCCTCATGCACGGAAACCAGGTCTGCGTACCGCACGCCACGCTGTTGCCGGCCGGCGTCGACCGGGTCCACCCGGCCGGCCGGGCTCTGGACGACGTCGACGAGGTGCGTTTCTGCGCCACGGAACGCAGCCGCGACGGCGACACGTACGTCTACGACATCGCGGTGCGTACCCCGGACGGCTCGGTCGTCGAGCGGTGGGACGGCCTGCGCCTGCGCGCCGTGCGGAAGAAGGACGGACGGGGTCCGTGGGTGGCGCCGCTGCTCGGTCCATACCTGGAGCGGGCGCTGGAGGACGTCGTCGGTGCCCGGATCGGCGTCGCGGTGGAGCCGGACCAGTCCGTCCGGGACCGCCGGCATACCGCGGTGGCCGCCGGCCGGGCGCTCGGCGGCCGGGCCGAGATCCGGTACCGGCCGGACGGGCGGCCCGAGGTCGCCGGCGACCGGACGATCTCGGTCTCGCACGGCGCGGGGGTGACGCTCTGCGTCGCCGCCGCCGGGATCCTCGGCTGCGACATCGAGCCGGTGGCCGAGCGGGACCAGGCGGAATGGCGGGCGCTGCTCGGCCCGCACGCCGACCTGGCCGAGCTGACCGCCAAGGAGCTGGGTGAGGCGCCGGACACCGCCGCCACCCGGATCTGGACGGCCGTGGAATGCCTGGGCAAGGCAGGTCTCCCGGCGCACGCCCCGCTCACCCTGAGCACGGTGCGTCGCGACGGGTGGCTGGTGCTCTCCTCCGGCACGCTGCGGATCGCCGTGCTCGCGACGCGCCTGCACGGCGTCCCCGAACCGGTGGTGGTCGCGATACTGACCGACGGGTGGTCCTAGCCATGGACAAGTACTACGAGTACCTGCACACCGTGGGGTTCGAGGAGACGAACCTCGTCGGAAACGTCTACTACGTCAACTACCTGCGCTGGCAGGGCCGGTGCCGGGAGATGTTCCTGAAGGAGCGGGCCCCGGACGTCCTGGTGGACCTCCAGGCCGACCTCAAGCTGTTCACGCTGAAGGTCGACTGCGAGTTCTTCGCCGAGATCACCGCCTTCGACGAACTCGCCGTCCGGATGCGGCTGCTGGACCTGGCGCACACCCAGCTCGAGTTCGGCTTCGACTACCTCCGGCTGGACCCGGGCGGCGGCGAGACCCTGATCGCCCGGGGCCGGCAGCGGGTGGCCTGCATGCGGGGGCCGAACGGCGCCACGGCGCCGGCCCGGGTGCCGGAGTCGCTGACCCGGGCTCTTGACGCGTACCTGCCGGCGAGGAGTCAGCCATGACACTGGAGGCCCGTGGAACCGTCGACGCCCAGTCGTTGCGCCGGGCGTGTGGGGCGTTCGCCACCGGCGTCACCGTGGTGACCGTCGGCGGCGGCGTGCCACACGGCATGACCGCCAACTCGTTCGCCTCGGTGTCGCTGGCGCCGCCGCTGCTGCTGGTCTGCATCGACCGGAAGGCGATCATGCACGGTTGCCTCGACGGTACGAAATCGTTCGGGGTGTCCGTGCTCGGCGCCCGCCAGGAGGCCGTCGCCCGGTACTTCGCCGACCGGCGGCGGCCGCTGGGCGCAGCCCAGTTCGACTCCGTTGACTGGCGTCCCGGACCGGTGACCGGCGCGCCGCTCATCGCCGGTGCGCTCGCGCACTTCGAATGCGACATCTGGCGCAGCTACGACGGCGGTGACCACACCATCTTCCTCGGCGCCGTGCTCTCCGTCGAACAGCCGGACAGCGCCGACCCGCTGGTGTTCCTGCGCGGCCGCTTCGACCGGACCGGCCCGCCCGTCCGCACCAACAACGTGAGTGAGGTGAGCACGACGTGGCCCTGACCGCCCCCGTCCGGGTCCCGCCGGGTCCGCCGGCCCGGTCCGCGCCCCGGCTGCTGTGGAAGCTGGTCCGGGACCGGCTCGGGCTGATGTCCTCGGCGGCCGAGGCGTACGGCGACGCCGTCCGGATCGCCATGGGCCCCAAGGTGCTCTACTTCTTCAACCACCCCGACCACGCGAAGTACGTGCTGGCGGACAACCCCGGCAACTATCACAAGGGACTCGGTCTCGCCCAGGCCAGGCGGGCGCTCGGCGACGGCCTGCTGACCAGCGAGGGCGAGTTGTGGCGCAAACAGCGCAAGGTCATCCAGCCGGTCTTCCAGCACCGGCGGATCGAGCGGCAGGCCGGGGTGATCGCGGAGGAGGCGGCGGGGCTGTTGGCCCGGCTCCGGGCCCACGAGGGCGGCGGTCCCGTCGACGTGGTGCACGAGATGACCGGGCTGACCCTCGGCGTGCTCGGCCGCACCCTGCTCGACGCCGACCTGGGCGCCTTCCACTCGCTCGGGCAGGCATTCGAGGCGATGCAGGACCAGGCGATGTTCGAGATGGTGTCGATGAGCGCGGTCCCGATGTGGCTGCCGCTGCCGCACCAGCTCCGGTTCCGGCGGGCCCGCAACGAGCTGCAACGGATCGTCGACGAGCTGGTCCGCGACCGGGCCCGGGACCCGGCCGGTGACGACGCGCTCTCCCGGTTGATCATGTCGACGTCGGAGGAACGCGACCCGGCGGTCGGCCGGCGGCGGATGCGCGACGAACTGGTCACGCTGCTGCTCGCCGGCCACGAGACCACGGCCAGCACGCTCGGCTGGACGTTCCATCTTCTCGACCAGCACCCGCAGGTGCGGGAGCGGGTGCGCGCCGAGGCCAGGGAGGTGCTCGGAGACCGGCTGCCGGAGTACGAGGACCTGCGCGAACTCCGGTACACCTCGAGGGTCATCGAAGAGGTGATGCGGCTGTACCCGCCGGTGTGGATGCTGTCCCGGATCGCGCAGGAGGCCGACGAGGTGGGCGGCTACCGGGTGCCGGCGGGCTCCGACGTGCTGATCTGCCCGTACACCCTGCACCGGCACCCGGGGTTCTGGGACGACCCGGAGCGCTTCGACCCGGAGCGGTTCGACCCGGCCCGCGCCCAGTCCGGGCACCGGCCCCGGTACGCGTACATCCCGTTCGGGGCCGGTCCGCGGTTCTGCGTCGGCAACCACCTCGGCATGATGGAGGCCGTGTTCGTCACCGCCATGATCGCCCGTGATCTGCGGCTGAGTGTGGTGCCCGGCTACCGGGTGGTGCCCGAGCCGATGCTCTCGCTGCGCATCCGTGGCGGACTGCCGATGACCGTGCACGCCGCCTGACCGACCTCCTTCGAACCCGTTCCATATCGAGGATTTCCGACCTAGCGGCCGCTCGGCCGGGACTGGACGATGGCGACGTGCTGGTTTTGGTGACCGGAGGCACCGGATTCCTGGGCTCCCACTCGGTGGCGGAGATCCTGCGCGCGGGTCACCGCGTACGGCTGCTGGTCCGCGACCCGGCCGGCGTCGTCCCCGCACTCGATCCGCTCGGGGTCGACGTGGACGGTCTCGAACTGTTCCGTGGCGACGTGACCGATGCGGACGCCGTCGCCGCAGCGATGCGGGGCTGCGACGCCGTCCTGCACGCCGCCTCGGTGTACAGCTTCGACAGCCGGGCCCGTGCCGCCATGCGGGCCGTCAACGTTCGGGGCACCGAGTTGGTGCTCGACGCCGCCGGCGTGGCCGGCCTCGACCCGATCGTGTACGTGTCGAGCTTCGCCGCCCTGCTGCCCACCGACCGAGAACCGCTCGGCACCGAGTCCCCGGTCGGCACGCCGCGCGAGACGTACATGTCGACCAAGGCCCGCGCCGAGGCGGTCGCCCGGCGTGCGCAGCGGGCGGGTGCCCCGGTGGTCATCACCTATCCGCTGGCCACCCTCGGTCCGCACGACCCGAAGCTGGGCGACCAGGCCGGCCGGGTCCGCAACGCCCTGCGCGGCCTCATGCCGATGTGGCCGTCGGGAGGCTTCCCGGTCGGCGACGTCCGGGACGTCGCCCGGTTGCACGCCGCGGTGCTGAACCCGGGCCGGGGACCCCGCCGGTTCCTCGCCCAGGGCCGGTACGTCAGCACCCGCGAGTTCGTGCGGACGCTCCGCCGGGTCACCGGCCGGCGGCTGCCCGCCGTCCATCTCCCGGCCTCCGGCATGCTGCCGGTCGGCGCGCTGACCAGCCTCGTCCAGCGGCTGGTACCGGCGCACATCCCGGCGGAGTACGGCGCGATCTACACCTGCCTGGTCGGCCGGGCCGTCGACACCACTGCCACCGATCAGCTGCTGGGTTCGGCCGGCACCACCTTCGAGACCACCCTGCGCGACACGGTGCGCTGGCTGCACCGCGCCGGACACATCTCGGACCGGCTCGCCGGTGCGACGGCCGTACTGGAGGCGACGTGATCATTTCCGACCGGCAGTGGGTGGAAACCCGCGACGCGATGCGGCGAGCCGGTGACCGGTTCGCCGACCTGCTGGCCGCCGTGCCGGCCCCGGCGGCCCCGGCGACGAGGTCGTGGTCGGTCGAGCAGACCGCGGCGCACATGGTGTCGCTCGCCTGGGCCTGCGAGACCATCGTCGAGCCCGGCAGCGGCACCGGCCGGGACGCCGAACTGGACAGTCAGCTTCGGGGCACCCAGGTCGACACCGTACGGGACCTCAACGACCTGCTGCTGCGCCAGTACCTCCTGGAGCGCGACCTGGCCCCGCTGGCGGTACGGCTGCGCGAGCACGTCCGGGCGGTGCTGCGGGCCACGGACGGACGTGACCCGACCGAGGCGGTCGACTGGCTGGGCGGGTCCCGGCTCCCGCTCGGCGGACTGCTCGCCCACCTGACCAACGAGCTGCTGATCCACGGCTGGGACATCTCCCGGGCCGGCTCCCTGCGGTGGGACATCCCACCCCGGGACGCGGGTCTGTTCATCGAGCTGTTTCTCGTCGGAGTGACCTCGTACGGCTACGGTGCCCTGCTCGACAGCACGGCGCCCCCGACGCCGCGGCGGATCGCCGTGCAGTTCCGGTCGCGTCACACCATCCCGGTCACGATCGTCCTGGACGGCACGGGCCGGTACGACGGGAACCGGAATCGGGTGACGGTCGCCGAGCCGGGTCCCGGCGACGACGTGCGGCTGTCTTTCGACCCGCCGACGCTGAACCTGGTGCTGTTCGGCCGGATGTCCCGGCTGCGGGCGGCGCTGACCGGCAAGCTCGTCGTGCGCGGCCCGCGCCCGTGGCTACTTCCGGCCTTCCTGCGCACCGTGCACATGCCGGACAACTGACGGGACCGGGCCTGACGGGACCGGGCCGGGCGGTCCCGGATCGGCGCGGCGCGGACGGCCGGCGCGGCCGCCGTCGAGGGTGGCCGACGGCCGCGCCGGCCGAGGGCCCGCGACGCGCCCGCACGGTGTCGTTGGCGCTCCGCTTCGGGCGATCGGTTACCGGTTCAGTTTCCGGGCGAACGTGCGGAGGTCGTCGACGAACAGGTCGGGCTCCTCCAGCGCGGCGAAGTGGCCACCTCGGTCGAACTCGTGCCATTGCACGATGTTCGGGAACATCGGCTCGGCGAAGGACCGGACCGGCCGGGCCGAGTCGCGGGGAAACACGGCCACACCGAGTGGTACGGGCAGCGGCGGCGGTGCGGCCGGCGGGGTCGCCGCGGTCGGGAGCTGGTCGGCCGTCTCGTAGTAGAACTGGGCGGAGGATCCGGCGGTCGCGGTCAGCCAGTAGAGCATGACGTTCGTGAGGAGCCGGTCCCGGTCGACCGCGTCCTCGGGGACCTTCGCCGAGTCGCTCCACTCCCGGAACTTCTCCACGATCCAGGCGAGCTGCCCGACCGGCGAGTCGGTGAGGCCGTACGCCAGCGTCTGCGGACGGGTGGCCTGGAGCAGCATGTAGCCGGAGCCGTCGGCGAGGAACTTCGCCAGCAGTTCGAGGCGTTCCCGGTCCGAGGGTTCGAGCCCCGCCAGCGCCGCCGGGTCCGGCGGGGGAGCGGTGAAGAGGAAGTTCACGTGCGCGCCGAGCACGTGCTCGGCGTCGAGCCCGGCGAGCGTGAGCGTGATCCACGCGCCCACGTCGCCACCCTGGGCGATGTACGGTCGGTAACCGAGGCGGTGCATGAGCTGTGCCCACGCACCGGCGATCCGGGGCACGTTCCAGCCCGGCTCGCGGGTCGGGCCGGAGAGGCCGAAACCCGGCAGGGTAGGGATGACCAGGTGGAAGGCGTCGGCCGGATCTCCACCGTGCGCCCGAGGGTCGGTGAGCGGGGCGATGACGTCCAGGAACTCGGCGACGGACCCCGGCCAGCCGTGGGTGATGAGCAGGGGAACCGCGGTCGGCTCCGGTGAGCGGACGTGCAGGAAGTGCAGGTTCGCACCGTCGATCTCCGTGCTGAACTGCGGGAACGAGTTCAGCTCCGCCTCCGCCGCCCGCCAGTCGTAGCTGGTGCGCCAGTACTCGGTCAGCTCTCTGAGATAGTCCAGCGGTACGCCGCGGTCCCATCCGCTGCCGGGCATCTCGGTCGGCCAGCGGGTGCTGGCCAGTCTGCGGTCCAGGTCGTCCAGGTCGGCCTGGGGTATCGCGATCCGGAATGGATTCATACGGTCAGCCGGCCCCGCAGGTAAACCGGGACGTCGAGACGGCCGTTCATGATAAAGGTGCCCTGCGGCTTCAGCTGGTCCTTCGGCATCGCGAGTTCGAGGTCCGGGAAGCGGTGGAAGAGCGCCGGCAGCATGATCAGGGTTGCCAGCTTGGCGAGCCGTGCGCCGAGGCAGTAGTGCACGCCGTGCCCGAAGGACAGGTGCGTCTTGTCCTTCCGGGTGGCGTCGAAGGTGCAGGCGGTCTCGCCGTGCAACTCCGGGTCCCGCCCGAGCCCGGCGTAATCGATCATGATCGGGTCGCCCTGTTCGATCGTCACACCGCCGATCTCGAACCGTTCGGTGGCGAACCGGAACGGCAGGTGCGCGACGGGCGACTCCACCCGCAGGGTCTCCTCCATCACGTCGTTCCAGGAGACCTCGCCGGCCAGCACCCGGGCGCGCAGCGTGGGATCGTCGAGTACCGCGATGATGGCGTGGCTGAGAGAGTTGACCATGGTTTCCGAGCCGGCGCCCAGCATCAGGTGCAGGGTCCCGATCAGCTCGTCGTCGGTCAGCCGCGATCCGTCCTCGTCCCGGGCCGCGATCAGCGCGGTGGTGAGGTCGTCACCGGGGTGCTGCCGCTTGTACACCACGAGGTCGGCGATCGCCTTGGTCCACTGGTCGAGGTTGGCGGCCGCCTCCTCCGGGGTGATCCTGGTATCCACGTTGACATGCCCGCCGCGCAGTACGTCGGCGCGGGACTCGTCCGGCACGCCGAAGAGGTCGCACATCATCCTGGCCGGCAGCGCCTGGCAGTACCGGGTCTTCAGGTCCACGACCTCCTCGGGGGCGGCGGTGGCCAGCTCGTCGAGCAGTTCCGTCGCGGTCGTCTCCAGTTGTGGCGCCATGGCCTCGACCCGGCGCGTCGTGAACGCCTTGAGGAGCAGCCCTCGCAGCCGGTTGTGGTCGGCACCGTCATGGGTGGCCATGTTGTCCATGACCGCCCAAGTGATCAGCGGCCAGTCCGGCGGGATCTCCCCGTTGATGTACGCGGGCCAGTTCCGGCGCGGATTCTTGGAGAACCGCTCGTCGATGAGGACCTGCTTGGCCAGCTCGTAGCCGTGCACAGACCAGGCGAGGACGCCGCCCGGGAGTTCCACCCGGGCAATGGGGCCCTGCTCGCGCAGCCGCTCGGTCTCCGCGTGGGTGTCCCGACCCTGGGGGTCGAGGGCGAATGGGCAGATCGCCTTTTCCATGGTCGGTACCTCCAGTGGCTAATCCGCGAAGGTCAACCGGGTGTGAGCAGGCGGGGCACCGGAAAGTCAGACCGCTGTGATCGTTCCTCAGCCGCTCGATCAATGCCCGGATACCCGGATCGCTCGATCACGTCATCACCATAGACTCCGGTCAGTTTCGACAATTCTTCAAACTTGCTGGCTTGCACACCTGCCCGCTGTACCCGACCGGGACCCGTGAGCAGGCCGCTCGTTGCATCATGGAGTCATGGAGATTGACGGCGACGGCGCCGACCTGCTGCGCCGGTTGGCGCCCCAGGTGCTCGCCACGCTCGTGCGGCGGCACGGCAACTTCGACGCGTGCGAGGACGCGGTCCAGGACGCGCTGCTGGCGGCCGCGATGCAGTGGCCCGCCGAGGGTGTGCCAGACAGCCCTCGTGGCTGGCTGACCACTGTGGCGGCGCGCCGTCTCACCGACCAGTACCGCAGCGAACTCGCCCGCCGGCGCAGGGAGGTGGCCACGGCGGCGCGGCTGCCGGCAGACAAGCAGTGGGTGCCCGGCCCGGACGCCGAGCGCCCGGAGGATCAGGACGACACCCTGCGGCTCCTGTTCCTCTGCTGCCACCCGTCGCTCTCCCCGCCCGCCCAGGCGGCGCTGACGCTGCGCGCCGTCGGCGGCCTGACCACGCAGCAGATCGCCAACGCGTTCCTGACCAGCGAGTCGACCATGGCGCAGCGGATCCGGCGGGCCAAGCAGCGCATCAAGGCCAGCGGCATTCCGTTTCAGCTTCCACCCGAACGGGAACTGCCCGACCGGCTGCGGGTCGTGCTGCACGTGCTCTATCTGATCTTCAACGAGGGTTACACGGCGACGTCCGGCCCGCAGTTGCAGCGCGGTGAGCTGACTGGGGAGGCCATCCGGCTGACCCGGGAGGTGCATCGCCGGCGGCCGGCGGCCGGCGAGGTCGCCGGGTTACTGGCGCTGATGCTGCTCACCGACGCCCGGCGCGCGGCGCGTACCCGGTCGGACGGCACGCTGATTCCCCTGAGCGAGCAGGACCGCGGCCGCTGGGACCAGGTCGCCATCCGGGAAGGGATATCGCTGCTGACCAGTACCCTGCCGAGGGGACCGGCCGGGCCGTACCAGCTCCAGGCCGCGATCGCGGCCGTGCACGCGGAGGCGTCGCGCGCCGAGGACACCGACTGGCTGCAGATCCTCGCCCTGTACGACCTGCTGCAGCAGGTCTCGCCCAGCCCGGTGGTGGCGCTGAACCGCATCGTGGCGGTGGCCATGGTGCACGGCCCGCAGGCGGCACTCGGCCTGCTCGGAGGGCTCGCCACCGACGACCGGCTGGCCGGGCAGCACCGGTTGGAGGCCACCCGGGCGCACCTGCTGGAGATGGCGGGCGACCACACGGCCGCGCACTCGTGCTACCGGCTCGCGGCGCGCCGGACGGCGAGTCTGCTGGAGCGGCGCTACCTGGAGGACCGGGCGGCACGCCTGGTGGCCGGGCAGGCGCGGTAACGCGCGGCCGCCGGGCGTCACCCGTGCCAGAACGGCCGTAACTCCACTGTCCCGATCTGGGCGCCGGGATGGGCGGACGCCACCTGGACCGCCTCGTCGAGGCTGGCACATTCGATGACGTCGAAGCCGGCCAGCTGCTCTTTCGTCTCGGCGAACGGGCCGTCCGAGACCAGCAGTTCACCGTCGCGCACCCGCACCGTGGTGGCCTCCTTGGTCGGACGGAGACGATCGCCGAGCACGCGTACGCCGCGGGCCTGCGTGTCCTGAGCCCACGCGGTCGCCGCCTTGACCTCGGCCGCGGATTCCTCCGGGCTCGACTGTATGGATTCGTCGACGCAAACCATCAACAGGTACTTCACCGTCGCCACCCTTCGTGAACGTCAGGTCACCGCCGGGAGGCTATCAGCTTCCGGGTGGCCGCGTGGACGGAAGCGGTGCCGGCGTAGCCGCGTGACAGCAACCGTGAAGATGCGCGGCATCCGACTGCGGTGTGACAGTCGCCGTGGACGGCGGCGGAGCCCTGGAGGCCCCATGAACGAGCATGTCGGTGACCGAGCGGTGGTGCTGGGCGGAAGTGTGGCCGGACTCTTCGCCGCCCGGGTTCTCGCGGACTTCTACCGGACCGTGACGGTGGTCGACCGCGACCAGTTGACCGGCGCGACCGGCCCCCGCCGCGCCGTCCCGCAGGGACATCACATCCACGGACTACTCGCCCGCGGCCAGCAGATCCTGGAGGAGCTGTTTCCGGGCTTCACCAAGGAGATGGCCGACGGGGGCGTGCCGACGCGCGACTTCGGTACCAGCCTGGGCTGGCACTTCAACGGCCGGATGATCCGCAAGGTGGACACCGACCTGGTGTGCATCTCGGCCGGGCGCTGGTTGCTGGAGGAGCGGATCCGCGCCAGGGTCGGCGAGTTGTCCAATGTCGCCTTCCTGGACCGGACGGACGTGGTCGGACTCGAGGCGAGCCCGGACCGCCGCCGGATCACCGGTGCCAGGGTGCACCGACGGGAGGACCAGGGGCCCGGTAGCCCGCAGTCGCTGCCGGCGGACCTGGTCGTCGACGCCACGGGACGCGGCTCGCGAACTCCACGCTGGTTGACCGAACTCGGCTATCCGCGGGTCGACGAAGAGCAGGTCAGGATGGACCTGACCTACACGACGTGCGACTTCCAGGCACCGCTGGCCGTGGATCCGATCGGCGACGACATCGCGGTCATCTCGGTCGCGACCCCCGGCAACCCGCGTGGGGCAACCTTCGCCCGGCTGCCCGACCGCTACTCGGTCTCGCTCAACGGGATTCTCGGCGACCGGGCACCCACCGACCCGGAGGGTTTCCTGGAGTACGTCCGGTCCCTGCCGGTGCCGCAGATATTCGAGTCGGTCAGCCGGGCGGAGCCGTTGACGAGTCCGGTCTCCTTCCACTTCCCCAACAGCATCCGTCGCCGGTACGAGAGGCTGGCGCGGCTGCCGGAAGGGCTGCTCGTCGTGGGCGACGCGGCGTGCGTTTTCAATCCCATCTACGCGCAGGGGATGACGGTGGCGGCGATCGGGGCGATCGTGCTGCGTGAGTACCTTGTGGACGGTGCGGCGGGCGCCCAGCGGTACTTCCGCGAGCTGGCCCGGGCGATCGACCCGCCGTGGGACATGTCCGCCGGTGGCGACCTCGGCTTCCCTGGCGTCGTCGGCCGCCGCACCCTGAAGGTCCGCCTGGGGAACGCGTTCATGCCGCGGCTGCAGACCGCGGCGACCGAGGACCCGGTCGTCTCCCACGCCTTCCTGCGGGTGGCCGGTCTCGTCGACCGCCCGGAGAGCCTGATGCGTCCGGCGATGATCTCGCGGGTGTTGTTTCCGACCCTGCGCCGGTCGAACGGAGGTTGATCCGAACCATCGGTCGCCAGCAGCGTCGCTGCGCCGACCGTCGTGCCGATCGGTGTAACGAGGAGGAGCGGAGATGAAACCAGCCAGGGTTACCGCAACATCCGCCAGCGACGGCGAGCGCGATCCACGTCGGTGGACCGCGCTGGTCGTACTGTGCTGCGCCAGTTTCATGGTGATTCTCGACTCGCAGATCGTCATCGTCGGCATGCCGGCGATGCAGTCGGCGCTGGCCCTCGACCCCAGCGCGGCGCAGTGGATCCTGACCGCCAACCTGCTCACCTTCGGAGGGCTGCTGCTGCTCGGCGGCAGGTCGGCCGACCTGCTGGGCCGACGCAGGATCTTCATGGCCGGCCTGATCGGGTTCCTGGTCACCTCAGTGATATCCGGGTTCGCCTGGAACGCCGAGGTCATCATCACGGCGCGGGCCGTGCACGGCGTGTCGTCGGCGCTGATGGTCCCGAGCGCGCTGTCGATCCTCATGCGCACCTTCGAGGAGGGGGCCGAGCGCAACAAGGCCATCGCCGCGTGGTCGGCCGTCGGCGGGATCGGGGCCACCACGGCCATGCTGGTCGGCGGCTGGCTCACCAGCAACTTCGGGTGGGAGTCGGTGTTCCTGGTCAACGTCCCGGTGGTGCTGGTCCTGCTGTTGGTCAGCCCGATGGTGCTGCGGGAGAGCCGGGACCACGGGCGGCGTCGGACGTTCGACCTCGCCGGCGCTCTGACCAGTACGGCGGCGCTCGTCGCGCTCGTGTACGCGATCTCCGAGGCGCCCGTGGTGGGCTGGTTGAGCGTGCAGACCACGGGACTGCTCGCCCTGGTCGTCGTTCTCGGGGTCGTCTTCGTCGGGATCGAGGCACGGTCCAGCGCGCCGTTGGTGCCGCTGCGCACCCTGCGGATGCGTACGGTTGCTACCGGCAACCTGCTGATGGTGTTCGTCGCGATGATGGTTTTCTCGCTGTCGTTCCTCTCCTCCCTGTACGGGCAGCAGGTGCTCGGGTACTCGGCCATCGAGTACGGCCTCCTGGGCTCGATCATGCCGGTGATGGCCATCGTCGGCGCCTACATCGGGCAGGCGGTGGTCACCCGGCGCGGGTTCCGCCCGGCGGCCGTGCCCGGTGTGGTGATGCTCGGCGTCGCCTGCGCGATGTTGATCATGATCAATGTGCGGGGCAACTACGTCGGCGACCTCTTGTTCCCGTTCGTGATCTTCGGCCTCGGTCTGGGCATCGCACACACGACCGCCTCGATCGTCGCGCTCACCGGGGTCACGGAGTCGGAGTCCGGCCTGGCGTCCGGGCTCGTGCACGCCGCCTTCCAGGTCGGCGGCGGGTTCGGTATCGCCATCGTGTCGACCGTGGCGGTGTCCTTCTCCACCGGGCCCGACCAGCCCAGCGAGCTCACCAACGGCTTCCAGGCAGGCTTCGTCGCCTGTGTGGTGTTCGCGGTGGTCGCGCTCGCCTGCGCGGTGGCGCTCCCGGGCCGCCGGACGGCGGTGTCCGTCCCGGACGACGAGGTCCGGCCCGCGCCGGTCGCCGGACCGTAGGACTTTCGCCGGGAACTCGAGGCCGGCTGTCGTCCTCTGGCCCCTCTGCTCCGACCTACCTATGAGAGCCCCGTCGAGGTGGAGGAGGAGAACGAGATGGGTGACGTACAGGTGGCGTCGAGGGAAGACTGGCTGACCGCTCGCAAGCAGTTGCTGGCCGGCGAGGAGGAGGCCGCCCGCCGGCTGGCGGAGTTGGCTGCGCAGCGGCGGGCGCTGCCGGTCGTGAAGCTGGAGAAGGAGTACGTGTTCGACGGCCCGGAGGGCAAGGTCGAACTGCTCGACCTCTTCGCCGGGCGCCGCCAGTTGATCGTCTACCACTTCATGTTCGACCCGGCCTGGGAGCAGGGCTGTAAGTTCTGCTCGTACCTGGTCGACAACATCGGTCACCTGTCCCACCTGTACGCCCGGGACACCACGCTCGCGCTGGTGTCCCGGGCGCCGTTGGCGAAGATCGAGTCGTTCAAGGCCCGAATGGGCTGGAGCCTGCCGTGGTATTCCTCCTACGGCAGCGACTTCAACTACGACTTCCACGTGACGCTGGACGAGGCCGTGGCTCCGGTCGAATACAACTACCGGGACAAGGCCACGCTGGAGCGGACCGGTGGGCAGACCAGGGGCGAGGCGGGCGGCCTCAGCGTGTTCGTCCAGGACGGCGGCGCCGTCCACCACACCTACTCGACCTACGGCGAGGGTGCCGCGCTGCTGCACGGCATCGACAACTACCTGGAGCTCACTCCGCAGGGCCGGCCGTTGATCCAGGACAAGGCCGGCTGGCTGCGTCACCACGACCGCTACTGAGAGTGTGAGCGCCCCATGAGTGACCACACCCTTGAGGCGGCGGAGGCGGCCGAGGAACGGCAGCCGATCAGCGCGGCCGTGGCGGGCCGGGCCCGCTGGGCCGTGACGGCCGTGTTCTTCGTCAACGGGCTGCTGATGACCAGCTACATCGCCCGGCTGCCGGGGTTGAAGTCCGAGCACCGTCTCAGTGACGGCGAGCTCGGCCTCATCCTGACGGTGTACGGGGTGGCGGCGGTCCTCACGATGCAGCTCGTCGGGGTCTTCGTGGCCCGGTTCGGCAGTGCCCGCGTCATCCGGTTGACCCTGGTCGGGCTCCCGGTGGCCCTGGTCACCGTGGGCCTGGCCGGCAACGCCGTCCTACTCGGCCTGGCCGTGCTCGTGCTGGGTACCGTGATGGGCGTCCTGGACGTCGCCATGAACGCCCATGCCGTCGCGGTGGAACGGGTGCGGGGCCGGCCCATCATGAACGGCTGCCACGCGGCCTGGAGCGTCAGCGCGGCGACCGGCTCGCTGCTGGCCGCCGGCTTCACCCGGGCCGGCATCTCGCCCACCGGGCACTTCCTGGCGGTCGGCGCGGTGTTCCTCGTCGTCGGTCTGCTGATCACCGCCTGGCTGCTCCCGCCTTCGGCCGACCACGTCCCAAAATCCCCGGACCGCAAGCGGGTACGGCTGGGCTGGCGGGCCGGTTGGACCAGGACGCTGCTGCTGTTCGGCGCGATCGGGTTCGTCACGATGGTCACCGAGGCCACCGTGATCAGCTGGAGCGGCGTCTTTCTGCACGACTACCACGATGCGACGCTCGCCCTGGCTCCGCTGGGCCTCACCGCGTTCACCGCCTGCCAGACGGCTGGTCGTCTCGTCGGCGACCGGCTGCACGTGCGCTACGGGGCGCCGGCGCTCTTCCGCGCCGGTGGCGTCGTGGGCGTCGGCGGCCTCGCGGTCGTTCTGCTGGCCCCGTCGCCGACGGCCGCCATCGCGGGGTTCGGACTACTCGGCCTCGGCGGGTCGGTGCTGCTGCCCTTGGTCTTCAGCGCGGTCGGGCACGCCGGGGGCGAGGGACCGGGGGCGGCGACGTTCCTGTCCCGCTTCACCACCTTCACCTACGCGGGCATCCTCATCGGTCCCGCGCTGGTCGGATGGTCCGCCGAACTGGTCGGCCTCGGTTGGACCCTGGCCGGGCTCGTTCCGTTGCTGGTCGGTGTCGTGCTCAACGCCCGGTTGATCGCCTTCGCCGACCACAACCGGAGGGCGTCCGCGCTCACCTGAGCGGGTCCATCACTGTGTATTCGGGGAAGGTGCGAGTTTGATGCCGAAATGTCACGTTCAGGGGTGGGACGGCCAGGTCGGCCGGTTCGCTCTTCGGGGAGGTCTCAGGAGGTCATGGTGTTGAGCACCGATGTTCCACCCAGGATGGAACTTGTCCGGCGGACCGAGGAACTCGTGCCCCTGTTGCGGTCGCACGCGGCTTGGACGGACGAGCACAGGCGGCTGCACGAGGAGGTCATCGAGGCGATGGCGGCGGCCGGGATCTTCCGGATGCGGGTGCCCACGCGCTACGGGGGTTACGAGAGCGACGCCGGCACCGTCCTTGAGACGATCAGCCGGATCAGCGGGAGCGACGGCTCGGCCGGGTGGAACACGGCCGTGTGGTCGATCAGCAACTGGATTGCCGGGCTGTTCCCCGACGAGGCCCAGGACGAGGTCTTCGCCGACCCGGACGTCCGGGTGTGCGGAGTCCTCAGTCCGACCGCCAACGCGGAGCCGACCAACGGCGGCTTCGTGGTCAACGGGCGGTGGCGTTTCATCAGCGGCGCGCTGCACAGCAAGTGGCAGGTGGTTCTCGCCATGGGGCCCGCTCCCGACGGCTCCCAGTGGCCGGTCATGGCGCTGGTCCCGATGTCCGACCTGGAGATCGTCGACGACTGGCACACCGCCGGTCTGCGTGGCACCGGCAGTGTCAGTACCGTCGCGAAGCAGGTCTTCGTCCCACAACACCGGGCGCTGCCGATGGTCGCGATCCTCGCCGAGCAGTACGCCTCGACGGCCAACGCCGGGTCGCCGCTGTTCCGCCAACCGCTGGTCCCGACCGGGTGCGCCACGTTCGCCGCGACCGCGGTCGGGCTGGCGAAGGCCGCGCTGGAGGCGTTCCTTCACCGGCTCGGCGAGCGGAAGATCACCTACACCGAGTACACGAGCCAGCGCGAGGCGCCGATCACCCACTTCCAGGTCGCGGAGGCGGCCATGAAGACCGACGAGGCCGAGTTCCACAGCCAGCGGCTGGCGGATCTGCTGGACGGGAAGTACGCGAGCGGTGAGGCGTGGCAGCTCGTCGACCGGGTCCGGGCCCGCGCCGACCTGGGTCGGGTATTCCAACTGACGAAGGAGGCGGTGGGTGTGCTGAAAACCGGCAGCGGCGGCACGTCCATCTACGACGACGTGCCGATCCAGCGGATCGACCGGGACATCCAGACGCTCAACATGCACGCGCTGATGCACCCGAACACCAACGCGGAGCTGTACGGGCGGATCCTCTGCGGGCTCTCGCCGAACACGATGTATCTCTGACAGCGGCACCTGCCGGAACGGGGGGTTGGCGCCGGGCGCCAACCTCCCGTCATCGCGTGCGGCTCAGGAGAAACAACGAACGTCACGCCCGACACGGTGCGCCTCGGCCAGGAGCCGGTCCTTCCAACGGTCCCAGAGGCCGGCGAGCCGGGACGTGATGACCACGATGTCGACGGACTGGTCGGCCAGCGGCGTACGCAGGCCGAGCGAGTGATGGCCGACGTGCCGTCCGCCGAGTACGACCCGGTCCACCAGCTCCCGGTCGAAGTCCATGACCGTGCCCGGCCCCAGTGAGTCGGGGACGTGGCCGCCCACGCCGACGACCGCCACCGTGTCGGTCGGCGAGCTGCCCCGCAGCGCCTGCTCGATCTCGGTCGCCACGTCCAGGTCGCGCACCTCGCGGGTGTGCCGGAGCAGTTCGTTGTACTCGTCCTCCCAGGGCCAGAACAGGTCGTCGTCGACGAGTGCCCAGCCGATCTCGTGCACCGGATCCGGATGCCGGGACACCATGCGGAGCATGTTCCGCTTGAATTCGTCGAGCTGCTCGCGCCGCTTGCGTTCCTGTAGCGACTCGATCACCCAGGCGGTGCGGTCGAGCCGGATCGGCAGGCCCTTGCGGTGCAGCAGGTATCCGAGTTCCAGGTCCTCCACGGCCCAGCCGCGGTGGTCGTTGTCGAAGCCGCCGACGGACCAGAAGTCGTCGGTACGCATCGAACAGTTGATGGTCCAGAACACCTGCCAGGGGAGGCTCCGTCGTTCCAGGTCGCCACCGCACTCCGCGAGCACACCCTCCCGGAGGTCGAGGAACTCCGGGACCTGGCCGTAGCGGTGTACCGCCTCCTCCGGCGTGTGCCGCCGGAGAATGTCCGGGACCTCCCACATCGGAGCCTCCGGGTTGTACCCGTAGGCGTATCCCAGCAGGGCGCAGCGCGGCGATCCTTCCTGATGGGCCAGGAAGTGCCGCTGGACGAACTCGGGCCCGGGCAGTGCCCCGGTGTCGAGGAAGACCAGGATCGGTGCGGAGGCCAGCCGCGCCCCCTCGTTCCGGGCGAGCGCCACCCGGTTGCCCTCGTCGGACTGGAAGTGGTATTTCAGCCGCAGCCGGTCCGAGAAGGACCGCGCCACCGACGCCGAGTCGTCCGACGACCCGTCGTCGGAGACGACGACCTCGAACTCCGGCGTGCCCGGCCGCTGCCTGGTCAGCTGGAGCAGGCTGTCGTGCAGTTGGTTCCGCCGGTTGTAGGTGGGTATGACGACCGAGACCAACGGGTCGGTTCTGGGTGACGTCACGGCAGGAGTCCCTCCGGTTAGATTTCAGCGCGTCCGGACGGTCAGAACCTGAGCAGGACCTTGCCCAGGTACGCCCCGTCGAGCAAGGACTTGATTGCGGGGATCAACTGGTCGAGACCGTCGACGAAGGTCTCGTGCAGGACCACCTCGCCGTTGCGGACCAGCGGAGGGAACTCGCGTTCGAACTCGGGCAGCAGATCCAGGTGGTCGTTGGTGGTGAAGCCGATCAGCGTCAGCCGCTTGCCGATGACCATCTGCATCGTGCGGTGCCCGTGGGGCCGGCCGGAGCGGTGCTCCTCCGAGCTCCCGCAGAGCAGGATCCGACCGTGCGGGCGCATGGCGTTGAAGGCGCTGTCGAGCTGCCAGCCGCCGACGTTGTCGTAGTACACGTCGACACCGCCGAGGTCCTCCGGCCACCCGTCGTGATAGTCGAACGCCTCGTCAAAGCCGAGTTCCTCGGTGGCGAGCCGTACCTTCTCGGCGGACCCGACGCTGCCGACGACCCGGGTCGCCCCCCGCAGGCGGGCCAGTTGCCCGACCACGCTGCCGACCGCGCCAGCCGCGCTGGACACCACCACGGTGTCACCGTGCTCGATGCCGATCCGGCGCACGCCGCAGTACGCCACGATCGCCGAGCTGAGATGGTGCGAGATCGACGGGTACCGGGTGGTGTCGAGGACAGTGAACTCCTTGACGTCGGCGACCGCGTACTCTCGCCACGCCATGTGGTGCAGGACCACGTCGCCGACCTGAAGCTCGGGTGTGGCCGACTCCACCACCTCGCCGATGGCGTGCCCCCACATCGGCCCGCCCAGCTGGAAGTGCGGGACGTGCAGGTCACTCAGGTCACGCATCCGCTGAAGTAGGCCGGGGTCGATCGCCATGTACATGTTGCGGACCACGGCCTGTCCGGGCTCCGGTGCCGGCACCGGCACCTCGACCATGGCAACCTCACCTGGCACCGGTAGGTCGTCGGGCGGGCGGGCGATCAGATGGATCTCACGACTGGTGATCATGGTCGGCTCTTCCCTCGAAGACAGGGCGCCGTCGCACGCCGCGGCGGCACGGCGTCGCGAACACTCACGGAAATGAGAATATCGACGTGACGGATCAGACCAACTCCGAAAGAGCGGAGTTGTGCCCGGCCCGTTTCCTCGTTTCCCGGCCCGCGTCCGTTTAATTCCGGACCGGGCCGGCCCACCTGATGCGACGGTGGGCCGGCCCGGGTTCGGGAGGCAGGTCGCGACCATCGATCGCGGCCCAGATCTGTTGGTCAGGAGCCCCGGTACGGAACCCAGACGCTCTCCGGAGTGAAGGTGCCGAAGCTGGACAGGCTCGAGTTGCCGGGCACCTGGTAGGGGCCGCCGACGCAGTCGTCGTTCATGAACATCTGGGCGCTGGTGTTGTGGGTGTTGATCGCCGAGTGGGCCCGGTCGCCCCAACCATGATCGACCAGGCTGACACAGATACCAGCCGGGTTGAGCGATGTCGCGGCGAACATCTCGCCGGTGAAGTTCGAACCCTCGTAGAGGCAGAGAGCGCGGGACGGACACGGATCCGCGCTGACGGATGCCGGGCCGGCTGTCGCGACCGTCGCCGTGGCGATCAGGGTCGCCACCGAGACACCCGCGATCAGCAGTGCCGAACGCAAACCTCTGGTCAACACAGTTACCTCCTTCACACTATGGCTTCCCCCTCGGAAGCCTGGACTGGGGCGATCGACCGGACCTTCCCGACCTCCCCATGCGGCCCGTCCTGGGTGCAGGTGGAAGTCCGCCGCGCAGGTGCCGCGCGGTCCGGTGCGAGAGGGACTGACCGATGACCGCCGCGTGCGGCGGTCATCGAGGGTCAACCGGCCGGCGGTCCGGTCAGGTACACCGGCAGTGAACGGAGCCCGTTCATGATGAACGTGCCGGGTGGCTCCAGCTCCCCCGGCCGGACCGCGAGGGTCAGGTCGGGAAACCGGTCGAACAGCGCCGGCAGCGCCACCGACGCCTCCAGCCGGGCCAGCGCGGCGCCGACGCAGAAGTGCGCCCCGTAGCCGAACGACAGGTGCTCCTTGTCCGACCGGGTGAGGTCGAACGTCTCCGCGTCCGTGCCGTACCGCTCGGGGTCGCGACCGGCGGCGGCGAGGCACATCAGGATCGGTGTCCCCTTGCCGATGGTGATCCCGTCCAGCTCGATGTCCTCGGCCGCGAACCGAAGCGGGAGTTGGGCGATCGGTGCCTCCGCCCGGAGCGTCTCCTCGATCACGTCGGACCAGGACACCTTGCCCGTCGTCACCAGCTCGCGTTGGTCCGGATGGCTGAGCAGGGCGACGACGGCCTTGGTCAGCAGGTTCATCACCGTTTCCGAGCCCGCGCCGAGGACGTTGAACAACGAACCGACGAGTTCGGACTCGCTGAGCAGCCCCTGCCGGTCGTGGGCCTGCACCAGTCGGCTTGTCATGTCGTCGCCCGGTGCCGCCCGCTTGGCGGCCGTCAGCTCCCGCAGCGCCACCTGCCAGTGGGCCAGGTTGGCCGCGGCCTGCTCGGGCGGCAGCGTGGTGTCGACGGCGAGTTCGAGGCCGTGCAGCACCTCCAGCCGGGCTTCCTCCGGCACCCCGAACAGCTCGCAGATCATCTGCGCCGGCAGCGGCGCCGCGTAGTTCGCCCGAAGGTCGACCGGGTGCCCCGCCGGATGTTCGGCGAGCCGGTCCAGCAGGTCGGCGACGATACGCTCGACGAGCGGGCGCTGCGTCTCGATCCGGCGCGGACCGAAGTCCGGCGCGACCAGTCCGCGTAGTCGACGGTGGTCGTCACCGTCGACGAGGGTCATGCTGTCCATTTTGACCCAGCTGATCAGTGGCCAGTCGTCGCCGATCTCACCGTCGACGAACGCCGGCCAGTACCGGCGGGGGTCCTTCACCACCCGTGGATCGGCGAACAGCCGTCTGGCCAGCGCGTAGCTGGTGATCGACCAGGCCGGTACCCCGCCGGGCAGCTCGACCGGGACCGCGGGACCGAGTTCGCGCAGCCGTGCCGCCTCGGCCTGGATGTCGCTCCCGGTGCGGTCGATGACGTACGGGCAGCCGTTGCTCTCCATGGCTCACCTCCCGGGATCACGAGGAGACGGCGGCCGGGGCCACCGTCGGTCTCGGCGCTGGATGCCGCCGGCCCAGTACCCGCGCCAGCATCCGGGGCCGCAGCAGCGCCTGCGGCCCGTCGATCAGGCCGGCCACCCGCAGGAAGGACTCCGCCACCACCGGGTCGTCCGCCACGGCGCGGTGCACCCGGGCCAGATACGCGCACGCCAGCCGGATCCTCGGGGTCCGCTCGCCGACGACCTGCGGGTACGCCAGGTCGCCGAGGACGTTGATGTCCCAGGCGGCCCGGACGGTCGGGGCGACGTCGGCGAAGAACTCGGCCGGTCGGGGTTCGGCGCCGCGGCGCAGGTGGTCGCGGAGCACCAGCGCCTCGACCGCGGTGATCGTGTTGCCCTGTGCGTAGACCGGGTTGGGACTGGCCAGCGCGTCCCCCAGCACCAGCAGGCCGTCGGGGAACCTGGTCAGCCGCTCGTAGTGCCGCCAGAGGCTGGTCGGGAACTGGTATGCCCGGATCTCGTCCAGTGGTTCGGCGGTCCGGAGCGCGTGGTGGATCTCCGGCACCGGTACCGTCCTCGCGTATGCGAGGAAGCCGTCCGGCTCGGTGGGCGCGTGGTCGCCGAGGTGGGCGTTGAGCGACAGGACGTACCGGTCGCCCCCGTTCGGCAGGGCCCGCTCCCGGGCGAACACGGCACCGCGCGGGTGACTCGGAGTCTGCGCGACGATGTACGCCAGGTCCGTACCGAGCGCGCCCGGCGGCAGCCGGTAGTGGCGGGTGGTGTAGCTGAGCCTGATCTTGATCTGCTCCTCCGCCGGAGGCTGGTAGCCCAGCTCCGCCAGCCAGACCGGCAGCCGCGAGCCCCGGCCGGTCGCATCCACGACGAGGTCGGCGGGGAGGACCTCCGAGCTCCCGTCACGCTGGTGGAGTATCCGCACCCCGGTGACCCGGCCGCGGTCTCGCGTGGTGACCAACTCCTCCACGTCGCGGCCTTCCAGGAAGGTCACGTTGGGCAGGGCCCGGACCCGCTTGCGGACGTGTTGCTCCAGTGCGGTCCGGGGGATGGCGAGGCAGACCAGCCCGGTCCGGATCTTCGGCAGTCGCTGGCCGTTGATCACCCAGCGCAGGTCGGCTCCCACGTCGCCGGTCGGCACTCCGGCCGCCCGGGACTCCTCGGTGATGCCGGGGAACAGTTCCTCGATGGCGCGCTGCCCACGGGCGAGCAGCGCGTGCGCGTGGAACGCCTGGGGGGTCGCGCGCCGGGTTCCGGTCACACCGAACAGGCGGTCCCGGTCCACGACGACGACCTCGCGGTACGCCTCGGCGAGCACCTGGCCCGCGAAGAGGCCGGCGATGCTGCCACCCAGGACCACGGCGCGCTCACCGACCTGGACGCCGCCCGGCGGCTGACTCACCTGGGCCCCTCCGGCAGCGGAATCGGGGCGCGGACCGGCGTGTTCCCGTATCCGGTGATGATCCATTCACCGTCCTGCTTGACGAAGACCCAGATGCCGCGGATCGCGTGCTCGACGGGGACCTCGGTGGCGCCCGGCGGGTACGCGCCGCCCTGGGACAGGAGCAGGATCACGTCGTCCCGGATGTACCGCAGCTCCAGCGGTGCGCCGAGCACCTGGGTACCCTTCCACTTGCCGTCGAAGGCCTCCGCCATCCAGTCCCGGATGGCCGGGCGCCCCTTCAGGTGAGCGCCGGGCAGCACGATCGAGGCGTCCTCGCTGTAGACCGTGGCCAGCCTGTCGGCGTCGTTCTCGTTCCACGCCGAGGTGATACGCGCGACGATATCCTGTACCGCTTTTGCGTCTTCCGGACGGACGGGGGAGACGGCATTGCTCATTGCGTTTCCCTTCCTGCGACGGATGCGAAAGGTGTGCGTTACCGGCGAAGGCGGTTCTGCCGGCGGTACTCCAAAATCGTCGTTCGGTTCGAACGGTGACGCATCTCCTGGTGTGCGGTTGCTGCGCATCCACGAAGACGCGACGCCGGCAACTCCTGGCGACAATCGGTCGACGGAATGGTCCGCGCCGCCCGAGGGAGGGCCCGAAGTGTTTGGTCTGGACGGTAAGAGCGCCGTGGTCACCGGCGCGTCACGAGGCATCGGACGGGCCGTCGCGCTCGGCCTGGCCAGGGCCGGGGCGAACGTGGCGGTACTGGCCCGCAGCACATCCGCGCTGGCCGAGGTGGCGAAGGAGATCGAGGCGTCAGGGCGCAGGGCCGCCGTGCTCACCTGCGACGTCGACCGGCCGGAGGAGATCGAGCAGGCGGTGGCTGCGGCCCGGGACGAACTCGGCGGGATCGATGTCGTGGTCAACAACGCCGGCGGCTTCAGTCACGTCGGCCCGTTTCTGGAGATGACGCCGGCGGACTGGACGCAGATTCTGCGTACCAATCTGGATTCGGTCGCGCACATGTGTCGGGCGGTGGGTGGATATCTGACCGGGGTCGGTCGCGGTTCGGTCATCAACGTGGCGTCGGTGGGCGGTTACAACGGAGTTCCCATGCTTTCGCCGTACGCGGTGGCGAAGGCCGGGGTCATCTCGCTGAGTCGGACTCTCGCGGTGGAATGGGCGGCCCGCGGAGTGCGGGTCAACGTGATCGCGCCGGGCTGGACGAGGACCCAGTTGACCCGCAGCTTCGCCCAGCACCCGGAACTGGCCGAGGGGTTGATCCGGAGCGTGCCGGTGGGTCGGTGGGGTGAGCCGGACGACCTCGTCGGCGCGGCGGTCTACCTGGCCAGCGACGCGTCCCGGATGGTCACCGGCGCCTGCCTGACCGTGGACGGCGGGGTGACCGCGTACGACACCGGGCCCGCGATGATCGACATGCTGAGCGTCGGCAGGATCCCGATCTAGGTACCCGGTCGGCCACCGATCCCGACCACCCGGAACGTGCGTACGACGGCTCCGGCAGGTGGCTCCGGACGTCGTCCACGATCCGGCCGGGCTATGGGGCGATCTTGTACGCGCGAACGACGGTCTGTTCCACGGAGTTGTTCGCGGAGTCCGTCACCGTCGCCCGCAGCGAGACGAACCCGGACGTGTTCGGGTGCGGCACCGAGACGGTCCGCGTGTTGCCGGATCCCGAGACCGCGGCGTTGCTCCACGACGTCCCGTCGTTGGTCGAGTACTGCACGGTCACCTTCCGTACGCTGCCGGGCGACGAGCCGGGCTGGGCCGCGAGCGTCGCCGGGAACGTGAAAGTCGTACCCGCCTTCGCGACGTTGCTGTCGTCGAGAACTGGGCGGAACGACACCGTCCAGAGCGGAAGTCGTACGGGCGTGCTGCCGCTCGTCGTGCGCGAGCCGAACGTCCAGACGGCGGTGACCAGGGTGGAGAGCTCAGCCGGCGCCATTGGTTCCACCCGGCCCTCCAGGCGGAAGGTCGACCGGGTGGCCGGGACCGTCACGTCGGGCCAGGGGCCGCTGGTGCTGTCGGCGATGACGGTCCCGTTACGACGGAGCGTGTACCGCGGCGTGGCGTTGGCCCAACCGGAGTGGCCGGAACCGTCGCCGATGAGCATCGGGTCCAGATGGATGGTGTTGCCGGTCCGGTGCACGCCGTCGGACGGCACCAGCAACGCGGAGTACGACGGGCCGAGCACGGGCTCGTTCCATCCCTCGGTGACCGTCGTCCCCGGCGGGTAGGCGCGTGGTGCGCTCTGCAACGAGATCGTTGAGGTGCGCGACGGCGGATGATGGTCCCCGAACGTCGAGAACCAGCGCAGACCGGGAGCGGCGCTGTAGTACTCGGTGTGGGTGAAGGGCAGGTCGAACTGAATCGCGAACTGGCCGGTCCAGCGCTGTTCCCCGAAGGACGGGTACGACGACTTGTTTCCCCGCGTGTTCGGGGTGCTCTCGGCGAGTCGCGCGTCCACCCGCGCCAACGACGCGGTCGAGTAGGTCTGGGTGAATCCGGTCGGTACGTGTTGGTCGAACCGCTTCAGCAGGTGGTAGCTGCGGGGCGAGTTGACGAAGTCGTCGCCGCCCGGCCCCGGTTCGGCCAGGGTGACGTTCAGGAAGCTGGTCAGCCCGGGGGTGCGTTGCTCGGGATCGACCTGGCCGAAGGCGAGCGGCCGACCGCCATCGAGCAGATTGCCGTACGACCGGGTGTTGCCGGCGTTGTCGCGCCACCAGTATCCGAGCTCCACGCTGAGCGTCCGCTCGTTCGGGTCGTCGGTGACGTCGACGTCGACGGGCCGCCCCAGTCGGGCATCGAGGGTGATGGTCTGGTCGCGGTCGATGCGCACGCTCGGGTTGACCAGCATCGTCTGCCGGGAGTCGAAGTCGGCCGAGTCGGTGATCCAGGACTGGAGGAAGTACGTACCCGCCCGGATGTACCGGGTGATCGGCTCGCTCTCGGTGCCGAGGAAGTAGTCCTCCCCGCCGTCCAGGGAGAACAGGATCGTGCTGCGTTCGCTGGTCGGCTCGCCGACGCTGTTGAGGTGCCGGAAGGTGACCTCCCCACCGGCGACGGCGCGGTCGACCGCGTACGGGGTGACGACGCGTACGTCGCCGCCGGCCGTCGCCGTGATGGTCCCGCCGTAGTGCCCCTCCGGGCCGTCCAGCGCGGTGTTGGCGGAGAACCGCACGGCGGCGCTGCCACCCGCGGGCACGGTTACCGAGGAGGCGCTGAGTGCGAACATCCCGGTCGGCGCGGTCGAGCCGTTCGGGTCCCGGGTCGTCAGATCCAGGCTCAGGGTGACGGCGGAGGTGCCGGTGTTCGTGTAGGTCACGGTGCGGTTGAGCACCGGGTCGTCGTGGTGCGGGTACTGCTGACGGCCCAGGCTGAGGCTCGGCGGGTCGGCGAGCAGCCGCTGGTCGTACCCGCGAGCGACGTCGAGCCGACCGGCGCCCTGTTCGAAGATCGGCGTCGGGTCGTGGGGTTGGGCCGAGCCCAGCAACGCCGACTTGAGCTGTGTCCCGGTCCACCCCGGGTTGCGCTGGGCGAGGATCGCGGCCGCGCCGGCCACGTGCGGCGCGGCCATCGACGTACCCTCGTTCGCCACGTAGAACTCGCCCAGTGGCGTCGAGGGTGCGGTGGAGCTGGCCGCTGCGGTGATGCTCACCCCGGGTGCGGTCAGGTCCGGCTTGATCGCGGTGTCGCCGATGCGCGGACCGCGGGCGGTGAAGTAGGGCAGGTGGTCGTCGTCGCCGACGGCACCGACCGACAGCGCCGCGTCGGCGGTGCTGGGGCTCTCCACCGTCATCTCGCCGGGACCGCGGTTGCCGGCCGAGACCACGAAGAGCGTGCCGTGCTGCGCGCTGAGGGTGTTGACGGCCTGTTCCATCGGGTCGACGCCGACGGTGTCGAGCCCGCCGAGGCTGAGGTTGACCACGTCCGCACCCTGCTGCGCGGCCCACTGCATGCCGGCGATGATCGCCGATTCGGGACAGTTGTTCGAGGCCGCCGCGGTGCAGACCTTGCCGTTGAGCAGCGACGCGCCGGGTGCCACACCCCGGCGGGCGCCGTCGGACGCCGCGCCGGTACCGGCCGCGATCGAGGCCACGTGCGTCCCGTGGCCGAGCAGGTCCCCGGCGTCGGCCTCCGAGGTGAAGTTCTGCGCGGCGACGACCTTGCCCGCCAGGTCGGGGTGGGTGGCGTCGACGCCCGAGTCGAGCACGGCGATCTTCGCGCCGGTCCCGTCGTAGCCGGCGGCCCAGGCCGTGGGCGCACCAACCTGTGGCACGCTGCTGTCCAGGTGCAGGTTCAACTTGCGATCCAGCCACACCTGGCCGATCTCGGGGCGCAGTTTCCGCCGGCCAGCGCCGGTGGTGATCTCGTTCCAGAGCTTCGCCGCCGTGACAGACGACGGCTGCACCGCGGCACCGCCCACGCTTCGCAGTTCCCGGGCGAGCCGCGCGCCGCCCTTGGCGATCCGAACGCGTGCCGCGGAACTGTCGCCGTTCCTGACGTACGTCACGATCAGCGGTGTGCCGCCGCGCCGGCTGTCGTAGCCGTACGCGGCGAGCGCCGTCACGTCGAACAGGTTCCGGTCGAGTCCGCCTCGCGCCAGAAGATCCACCGCGTCGGACGGTACGACGTGGACATGCTCGTCGGCGTCGCTGTAGGTGGCGAAGTTGATGCCGTCCCGGCCCTCACCCGGCTCGATCCTGACCGCGCCGGTGGGATTGAGGGTCACCCGGTCGCCGGTGATGAGCACGAGTTCCTGGGCCACGTCGCCAGCCCTGGCGACACTGGCGCCCACCGAGCCAGCGCCGGCCGCGTGGGTATCAGTCGCACCGGTCGGCGAGGCCGTGCCGGCTCCCGGGCCGAAGCCGGCAGGGAGCAGCGAGCCGACCAGGACGGCCGCCAGCAGCCCGCGCCACGGCCCTCGTCGAGTACGCATGAATCCTCCCGTACGCCAGGCACATGCCTTCGCCCGTGGTCACCGGAACGGAAGCGATGCGAAGGTGGCCGTCCTCCCGACCCTGCCGCCAAGGTAGTCCGTCGGGAAGGGTGGAGGATGAACGGGCTGTATCGATCGCGATTTATCCGCCTTGATTTTTCCTCGCTGTCACGCGATTCTCCGGGTCGGCCGGATCCACCGGCTGCGCGCCGTGCAACTCCTTCGGGAGGTCGGCCTGCACACCGGTCAGGAGTTGCTGATGATGCGGCTGTGGGAGTCCGGCCCGCAGCGGCAGGTCGACCTGGCCACCGAGTTCGACACCGACTCCGCCAGCATGACCCGTACGGTGCAGCGCCTCGAACGTGCCGGCTACGTGCGGAGGGTGCCGGACCCCGACGACCGGCGGGCCACCCGGGTCGAGCCCACCCCGGCCAGCCTCGCGTTGCGCCGACAGGTCGAGCGGATCTGGACGGAACTGGAGCGTCTCACCGTCGGTGAGATGACCGCCGAGCAACAGCGCGACGCGATCGGCGTACTGGACCGGATCGAGGGCAACCTGCTGGGGTCCTCGACAGCCGACTAGGACGGGGTGGGTGAGGGTCCCACTCAGAGCCGGCGGTCACCTGAGCTGACGGGCGAACCTCCGGATCTCCTCGGTGAAGATCCCGGGCTGCTCGAACGCGGCGAAGTGGCCGCCCGCGGGAACCCGGTCGTTGAAGTAGACGACGTCGCTGAACGCGCGCTCTGCCCAGATCCGGGGCACCCGGACGATCTCGCGCGGAAACACGCTGAGCCCGACCGGCAGGTCCAGCTTCACCGTCGTGGTGCCGGCGACCGCGTACTCCCAGTAGATCCGCGCCGAGGACGCCGCCGTGTTGGTGAGCCAGTAGAGCGTGATGTTGTCCAACAACTCGTCCTTGGTCAGGACCTGCTCCGGGTCATGGTCGGTGTCCGTCCACTCGGCGAACTTCTCGTAGATCCAGGCGGCCTGCCCCACCGGAGTCGGCCAGCCCGTACCCGAGGGTCTGTGGACGCGTCGACTGCTGCTTGGCGTACCCCGAGCCGGTCTCCAGGGACCGCATCTGCGCCAGGGCGGCCCTCTCCTCCCCGGTCGGCTCCCCGTGCAGCGGCGGCGCACCGATCGGGAACTCGGGCAGGGTGAAGTGCACCCCGGCGAGCGCGGCCGGCCGCAGCTCACCCAGGCGGGTGGTCACGAGGCCGCCCCAGTCCCGCCCCCGTCAGTCGCGGGGCGGGGCGGGCCGTCCCCACACCGCGTCGCGTAGACCGGCCTTCACGTGGTGTCGTTCTCAGCCGGCGGGGGTGGCGTCCGTGACGCTGGCCAGCGCTTCGACCAGAGGCAACGGATTGATGTAGCCGCGGTACGACAGCACCTGACCCCTTCAAGATCAGCGCGGGTGACCCCGCCATATCTCATCCGAGGCGGCGGGCCGGCCCATCATCCGGGGCAGCGGCGCGTTGCTCCGGGACAGCTCGCGTCGCGCGGCGTTGACGAAGTCCAGGCGGGCCTGCTCCAGCGGGGCGGACAGGTCATCCCACTCGGCACCGTTGATCGGATGCCGGTGCTTCCCGGCCAGGATGTGTAGGCGCCAGAGCTGCTCGTCAACGGCAACCGCGGCCGCGGCCAGGTCGGTCTGCGACACCAGGACGACCATGCCGAGGGCCCGGTTCCAGTCGGCCCAGTCCACGTCGACCTTCTCCCCCTCCCGCCATGGCCGGCTGGCGGTGTTGTAGACCGCCGCGAAGGCCCGGAGGAATTCGGCGTACGCCTCTACCCGTAGGCCACGGGACCAGTGTGTTCGCTGGGTGCGATAGCCGATCATGCCGCCCACACCGACGCCGGCCAGAGTGCCGATCACACCGCCGACTATGGACAGCACGGTGTCCCATGAAGAGGCCATGGTGCCATCATGACTACGGCCGTCGAGCGTCAGCCCGGCGTGGCGACGCGATCGATGTGGTTGACCGGGGAGGTGGGATGGAGGTCGGCTTCACCGCGCCCGACGTGCCGGACGAGCAGCGGCCCGAGCTCGAGGAGGTGCTGCGCGGCATCGCCGTCGATCCGCCTGGTGCCGAGGACGGATCCCCTGGCCGGTGGCGCGGGCAGGTCGACCGGATCAACGTCCTGCGGAGACTCCCCGGCGGCCGTAGCGGCGCGGAGGTCTTCGATGTCGCCGTGGAGCGCAGGGGTCCGGGACGGCGCGAACGGTGTGTCGTCAAGGTCGACCGGGTATCAGCCATCGGGGCCGAATGGGCGGCCATTCGCACCTACCTCAAGAACCAGTCCCAGGCGATCCTGACGCCGGTCGACGCGGTGAGCGAGTCCGTATTGGATGGACCGCGGGACGGCCTCGCCGGAACCGGCCGGGCGGCGATCGTATATCGCCACGTCGCCGACTGGGCCGGGTTGCCCGACGGCACCCCGGAGACGTTGGAGAGCATGGCCCGGGCCGCGCTCCTCCGGTGCAACTCCGGGCCCGTCGTACGACGGCTGGAAGCGCTGCTGTCCCGGGTGGCGACAGCCCTGCACGCCGAGTGTGAGGTCGTCGAAGGCGCTCGTACGCTGGAGTCACTCAACCCCTCGCTCGGGGTGGACCTGGTGCTCGAGGTGGACCGGGTCCATCCGGAGGGTTATCCGAGCCACGGAATCCCGTTGCCGGATGCGGTCGAGGAGCTGCGCCGCTACCCCCGGGACGTGTTGTACGCGGCGACCTGGCTACCGTCGGATCCGGAGGGGCGCGCCCGGATATCGGTCGACGACACGGTCGCCCTCCGCGAACTGCATATTTCGGTACGGGACGACGAGCGCGTTCTCGGACGCGCCCAGAACACGACTGTCGAACTGCGTCCAGCCCGGACGCACGACCTGCTGGGCGCGCTGCGGCGCTTCGCCGACGAGCGGATCCCGGTCATCGGACGGGTGTTGGCGACCCGCGCGGGAACGCACTGGGCGACGATCACGCGATTCCTGCCCGATACCCGGGACGGTGGTCGAGACGGTGTGACCGTCGACGACGTGCTGCTCGGACATCCGTTCGCCGTCCTGCGGCAGATCCTCACGACGGACGTGCGGAGCCGGGTACGCGCCCTCGTGCACGGCGATCTGAACCCACGTAACGTGCTGTTGCTCGACGACCAACTGTTCCTGATCGACTTTGCCGGCGTGGCTCCGGAGCAACCGGTTCTCAGTGACCCGGCGTGGCTGGAGGTGTGCCTGCTCCGCGAGGTGATCGCCCCGCGGCTGGCGTGGCCGGCGCTGGTGCGGCTCCAGCGCCTGCTGGCGACGGCGGTACGGCTGCATCCGCTCACCGCCGAGGCCGGAGACCTGGTGATCACCGGGGTTGACGATCCGGTACTGCGCACGTCCTTCGAGATGCTCTGGACGATTCGCCGGCTGGCGTACGCCAACTACCCCGAGACGGACCGGGACGGCGGCTTTCGGCGGGACTACCTGGAGCAACTGACGCTCGCCGCGTGCCGGACGCTCAAATGGCCGGACGCCGATCAGGACGAGGACAAGATCCGGGCTGCCGTGGCGGCGGCGGGCGTGGCCACGGAGTGGCTCGACGAACAGGGGCCGTACCGGCACTGGTCCCAGGCCGAGTTGGAGGGGCTGGCGCTCGCCGCGTGGGCCCGGTTGGATCCGGCCACCGACATCGCCGGGGTGGTGGCCGAGGCGCTGCGCGCGCTGGACCGCCACGAGAATCTGTCGGACGACGTACGCGGTGTGGTGGACGACGTACGCGTCCGGGTCGTCACCGCCGCGTTCCTGCCGGCGGCGCAGAACATCGTGCTGGGCGAGCAGGACCGCTCCGCGTACATCCGTCTGGATGCCTACCTGGAGTCGCGAGGGTCGACACCGTCCGGCGTGCAGTCAGGGGTACGCGGCGACGCGCTGGATCTGATCGCCGACCTGCCCGAGGTGGCCGTCGTCGGCGACCCCGGCGCAGGCAAGAGCACGCTGGTCCACGAGCTACGGATTCGGCTGGCGCGGGCGGTCTGTGCGGCGGGTCGTGACGACGTCTTCGCGGTCGATCCGCCGGCCCGGTTCCCGGTGCTGGTAAGCGCCGGCGACATCGCGCAGGCCCAGGCCACGCTGCTGGTCGGCGAGCCGGAATCCGGCACCGGGCACTCGCCGGCACGGGTACTCGGGCTGGCCGCCGGGCTGGCCATCGACGACGGTCACCTGCGCCTCGGTACGGTCCACGTCACCGTCGACGGGTTCAACGAGTTGGCCGACGACGGCCGGCCGTCGGTGGTCGGTTGGGTGAGCGCACTTCGCGGGAGCTATCCCCGTACTCCTGTCGTCGTCTGCCACCGGAGCCTGGGCTTCTCCTCCGACCTGTTCGGCTTCCCGGTTGCGGAGTTGCAGGACGTGACGGAGGGCAAGGCCCACGAGTACATCATCGACAGCCTCCGGGCGACCTTCGGGCCGGCCGGCTACGAGAAGGCCGACCGGCTGTCCAGACTGCTACGCCGGCCACAGAACCGGCAGATGTGGGAACTGGCCCGGAACCCACTGTTCCTCTGGCTGCTCGTGGAGTACTACGTGTCGCCCGACGCGGTCAACGGCACGCTGCCGGAGAACGTCGGAATGCTGTTCGGCCACTTCGCGGGCCGACTGCTCACGCTGGGCGATGCTGCCGGCACCGGAGCCGACGGACACCCCGGTCACTTCACCCTGCAACTGAAGGAAGCGGCGCTGGAGGCGTTGGGCGAGGCACTCGTCGAGCGGCACAACGTCACGGACATGCCTCGGGACGAGGCACAACGCCTGCTGGCCGGCGTGGTCGGCGCGTCGGACGCTCCGAGACTGCTGCAAGCGCTGCTCGACTCGGACCTGTTGTGCTCCGACGGCGGGCACGTACGCTTCCGCCGTCTGCTGTTCCAGGAGTACTACGCCGCCCGCGTCCTGGCCGGCCGTACGCATGACGCCGATCTGCTGCGGGAGCGGACCCTGCAGTTCAAATGGCGTGAACCGCTGCGGCTCATGCTTGGTTCTTCCGGTGACCAACCCGAGCGGACCAGGCAGGTCATCGACCTGGCTCAGAACGTCGACGCCGTCTTCGCCGCGCAGTTACTGCGGGCGTGCGAAATCCCGCCCCAGGATGCCCTCGACCGCTTCATCGCCACGCAGCGTGCCCTGCTCCGATCGCCGGCGCTGGGCGAGGCCAGCTGGGAGGCGGCGGCACGCGGGCTGGTGGAGTTGGACTCGGCGGTCTCCTGGGATGCGCTACGGGCCGTGGCGGACGATCCGGACGTCGTGCCGGCCGCCCGTGGCATCGCCGTCGCCGCCCTCGTTCGGCGTGCCCTGCGCAGTGACGCCACGAGCGAGAAACCCGACGAGTTCAACCGGGGGCTCTCCGAGACGCTCGTCGGGCTGTTGCGGCCGGATGTCCCCCGGACGCTACGTCGACAGGCCGTCGAGGCGGTGGGTGAGGTTCGGTTGGTAACGCCGGGGTTGACGATCGGTGACCTGATCGACGCGGCGTACCCCTGGGACATCGTCGATGCGGCCTACCAGGCTCTCCGGCGGCTGGGCATCACCCCCGGCGAGGCGCGGGAGCAGGAGTACCTGACGGCCAGCGAGGCACGGTTGGCGGTGGTCGAGGTGATGCTGCGGGAAACGGCCGACCGGACGCGCATCGGGCGGCTCGACGCCGAGCGGTTGGCCCACCTGGAGCGGATGTTCGCCGCCGGCCGCCTCGACTCGCTACTGCCCCGCCGGTTCTCCTTCGGCATCGCCGAGGACATCTTCTGGAGCATGTGGCTCGAACCCTCGCCGGCCTGGATCGTGCCGGCGGAGATGGCCGGAGCCCGCGAGGTTCTGCAGGCGGACCTCGACGGTCCGGAACTGCTCCGCCGGTACACCGAGGGCGACGACTGGACGGCGGTCGCCGCCGTGCACCGGATTCTCGAACGGCATCCGGACCGCTGCGCGGAGGTACTGGCGCGAACCTCGTCGCGATCGTCCCCTTCTCGGCTGCTGGCGGCCGCGCAGGCCGCCCAGGTCGAGGGCGACGAGCACGGGCTGCGGCGATTGATCGACGATGTGGTGGACACCATCGACCCGGAGCGGGTCGAGGCGCTGACGGCACTGGTCGGGGCTCTGCCGGCAAGGCACCGCGTGGTGGCGTCGGCCGTGGTGGTGCGGCGGTTGCGCGAGCGCGGTCTACTCGCCCTGCTACAGGGCTGGCCGTGGTTCCATCTGTGGACGGGCCTGCCGTTCGACGAGGAGTTGTGCCGGGACCTGCTCCTGTCCGGTGCGGGCGGCGACGGTTCCGGGTCGGGGGACTCTGCTGGGCGCGACGACGGTTCCGGGTCGGGGGACTCTGCTGCGGTCGACGGTGGATCCGGGTGGGACGACGAGATCGCGGCGGCGGTGCTCTGGTTGAACGCCGACATCGCGGGCGGTGCGTTGCTCGATGCCGGCGAGGTCGATGCCTTCCGGTTGCCTGCCGCAGCCTCGGCGGCGCTGCTGGCACACGCGCCAGCCGAGGACGCCCACACCGCGCTCCCCGCCTTCCTCGGCGCATGTGTGAAGGCGGGCGTCGGCACGCCGGAACTGCTCCGGTCGGCCTGCACCACGGTCGGGCGCGAGGAGCTTGAGTGGCCGGTTCAGGTGATGAGCAGTACGGCGTACGGAACTCTCGAACAGTCGATGCTCGCCGACGTCCTGGCCCGGATCGGCTTTCTCGGCTGGCGGGCCTACCAGAGCGGGGACCGCGACGGCGCGGTGACCGCGTACGGGCTGCTCACCGGCCTGCGTACGGCCGGCGCCCATCCCAGCGTGGAGCGTGGCAGGCTGGCCGGACTCGCCGTGCTCGGCGACTGGCCGGCGGTCCTGACCCGGCTCGACGGCGACCACCCCGTCCTGCACGAGATCGCCCTCAACGCGGTGCGGCACTGGTCGGTCGGCCCGTTCACCCCTAACGGCTACCGCGAGGACGCCGACGTCGCACACTGGTTGGCGGTTCAGTTGGCTCGTGACGACCAGGAACCCGCCGTTCGGGACACCCTGTGGGCCATCAAGGCCGTAGTGGAGCAACGATCGTCACGCTACGTCGCCGTCGGATCGGGACCGGTGCCCTCCGGTGTGCCAGGCGTGGCGTCGTAGCCCTGCGCCGCGGCACCTGCGGCGGCGCGTTGGCCTTCGTCCGGCGCGGGCTCGGCGGCCGACGGGGAGTTGGCCGATTTGATCCTGACGAGGGTCTCCATGATCGCGCCACGCATGTGGGTGGCGACGTCCACCTCGATGAACACCTGTAGCCGGCGGAGCGTCATGGCTATCGCCACCCGGCCGGCCGCAGCCGCCTCGAACGCCTCGTCGGCCGAGGTACCGGGGACGAACTGGGCGGCCGCCTTCGCTCTCACGATCCGGGTCGCCGTCAGGCCCAGGACGCCGAGCAAGGTGATCTTGGCGGCCTGGATGGCGAGGCCGAGGCTCACTGCCATGTCACCGATCAGGTCGGTCGCCTGGGCCGCCAGCTGGTGGTTGTAGTGGCTCCGGCGCGAGGTCTGCCCGAAGGCGTAGATCGACTCGGCGTCGTTGTTCGCGACGACGTCCCGAGCCACCAGGTCCACGTCCTGGTCCAGTTCCCGCAGGGCCGCCGCGGACATCCTCAAGCGGCGGGCGAGGTCGAAGAGACGATCCTCGTCCGCCGCCAGCCAGGTACTGCCGCACAACTCGTGCACCCAGCCGAGGTGGTGGGGGAGCTCTATGCTCACAGGCCGCGACCGATCTTTCCGATCATTGTTCCGGCACGGTCGTCGGAGCCTTCCCACTCGACCGCGATCCGCCGCAGATTCGCAGCGAGGTCGTCCAGATCTGTTGCCAGTAGTCCGTACTTGTGGAAAGCCAGTTCGGTGATCTCCGCGTACACGCTCGCAAAGGTCGCGCCGCCGTGCTCGTCTCCCCAGCCGGGGACCGGCGTGATATCCGTCGCGAGGCGGCGGGTCAACTCGATCAGGTCGTGGCCGTAATCGGAGATCTTCGTGGCGCTGCGCCGGACATGGTCGACATCGACGGCTACCCATTTATTCACAGCGACGCGGTCCCGCCCACGGCCCGGGCGAGATCGTTCGAGATCTCGTCCAGGGTCCGATCAAGAACCTCCACCATCTCGTCCAGGTGCTCGGTGATCGGCGGAAGGTTCTCGATCTGCTCGTGTACGTCGTCCACCGCGCCGCACACGGCCTCCTTGACGGCCTTCACCAGGGTCTGGTTGTCCACGCTGGAGAGCCAGTGACCGTCGATCACCAGTTCGGTCAGATGCCCCCGGTCACCCACGGTGGCCCGCACCCGGCCGTGTGCCGCGAGACCCCGGCCCGCCGTCGGTCGGAACGTCTCCTCGGTCATCCGACCCAGCGTGGTTCGCATCTCGGCGAGGAGGGCGTCCATGTGGGTGGCCATCCCATTGATCGAATAGCTGTCCGGCATGCCGCATCGTCTCCCGTAAACGATCCACTCGGTTTGGCGCGAAAATGTCTCGGAGAACTGTCGAGCGGAGGGAAGATACCAGACCGGCGTCCGCAATGTACCTACCGGCGGGGGAGCGGTGGATGGTCGTACCGCGATCGGAATCCCGGCTGGCTTTGGTGGTATTCGACGATCTTGTCTCCGGTGTCCATGATCGATATCGGCATCCCTCGGCGACAATATGATCTTCGGGGCGACAGCACGATCCCGGAAAGGATCCTCTCGACCGGCCCGCATCCGATGCCGCGCCGGCGGATCGGATCAGACGGCGAAGTGCGGGTTTCCGGCGGTCAGTCGTACGGTGAAGGTGTCCGCGTCACGGTGGAGCGCCACGTGGCCGCAGGACTGATAGGTGATCCACAGGCCGAGACCACCCGGAGATCCGTTGCCGGCCGGAATCAGGCCGGCGAAGGGGTCCTTCGGCCCGGTGCCGCCATCGCTGACCGTGACGACGATGCGGTCGTCACCGGTCCAGAGGCGGAACCGGACCGGTGGGCGCCCGTACCGGAGCGCGTTGGTGACCGTCTCGCTGACCGCGACGACCAGATCCTCGACATCGTCGGCCGGCAGTTGCCCCCGGTCGGCGCCGTACACGGCACGGCGGGCCTGGGTCGGCGTGGGATCGGTCAGCTCGATCACCGGCGCGGTCCGCTGGAGCGGATCGGGCAGCACCGTACGCGTCTCGGTCAGGTACGCGGCGGGGTCGGTGTAGGTGCCGCTCGGTACAGACCGGCCGTCCGCCGTGGCGATGCGCGGATGGGTGCGCATGATGTCGCCGAGTACGGGCGCGGGCGTGATCCGGGTGTCGTAGGCGCACATGCTCCACAGCGGATAGTCGTCGTACACGCGGTTGATCGCCGATTCGTACCGGGCCCACCAGTCCCAGGTCGCGCCGAGCGCGACGCGCGGCACCTCGCCGATGATCCGGATCTGCCGCGCGCCCTCGGCGACGTAGCCGGCGAGCAGTTGCCGGTACGCCTTGATCGCGGCGGCCGGCCGGGCGTACACGTCGCCGCCGGTCAGGAAGGTGACCGGCGCATCGGCGGGAAGTGCCGCCCGGACCAGTGCCTCGTTCTGCTCGCCGAGGGACACCACGGTCGGCTCTCCGGCGGCGACTCCGTCGAGTAGGAACGGCACCGCCACGGCGAGCAGTTCCGCGTCGGACCGGTAGCAGACGGCTTCGTGGTAGTAGCCGTCGTGTCCGGCGGCCGCGCCCGTTCTCATCGTGCCGCCTCCACCCGGATGCCGGACAGGTCCAACAGGTCGACGAGGCGGGCGGCGGTGGACCGAGATGTGCGCAGGACCGCGGTCGCGCCGAGCCGGCGGGCGTGGTCCCGCAACCAGGTCAGGCAGTGGTGGTCGATGAACCGCAGGTCGCTCGCCCACAGCACCAGTTCGCCGTCGACGGGGCGCAGGTCGGCACGGTCCAGTGCGGTCGAGAAGAGTTCGAGGTTGAACTTGTCCAGTTCACCGGAGAGGGCGGCGGCGCCGTCGCCGGGATCGCAGGCGTGCAGCCGGAACAGGGTGTCGTCGGCATTGCCCTCGGGATGCATGCACGCCAGTTCGGCGACCGCCTGGTCGCCGAGTTCGCGCCGGTCGTACCCGCACACCGCCGACATCGGCCGGGTCCGCATGTACCGGTCGATCAGGTGCTCGTACCGGGCGAAGGCGGCGAGCCGGGCCGGGGTGCGTACCAGCGAGGTGGCGTCGGCCACCACCCGTAGCCCGGTGTAGCCGGTCGCCAGGGCCTGCTCGGTCGCGGCGGCGTAGGCGGCCACCTGGGCGGCGGGATCGATGACGTCGCCGCGGTACGTCGAGGTCAGCGGGACGACCTGGGCGGCTCCCCGGCCGAGCGCCGCCCCGAGGTCGCTGACGGTCCGCAGTCGTTCCACGACGTCCCGTGGCTGTTCCGCGGTGACGAGCCAGACCCGTTCGCCGGCCGGCAGCCCGTCGAGAAGGAACGCCTGGGCCCGGGTGTCGAAGTCCGCCGGATCGTCGTAGGACCAACAGGCGTGGGCGTGCGCCGACGGCGGCGCCAGCTGCCTCGTTCCGCCGATCGCCCGCATGCCGACAGTTTAAGCCGCCCCGGCACGGCCGCTCGGACCGCTGCGGCCACGCCCGACCATCCCCCGCCGGCCCCACCAAGCACGCCCCGCCGGCCATGCCCCGCCGGCCACATCGGGCCGGTACGCCGGGGTACGTCAGGCCGGTGCGTTCCGGCCCGGGTCGGCGAGGAACTCGGCCAGCACCTCGGTGTGGGTGGCGAAGGCGAGTTCGGTCGGCTCGGTGAGCACGAGCCATTCGGTGGCCTCCTCGGTGGGTGCCGAGGCGGGCAGCGACTCGGCCCGCCGCGCCGGCAGCACGCCGAAGATCAGCAGAGTCCCGCCGGCCGGCGCGCTGCGTACGGCGAACGGTCGTACCGCCTCGGCGGCGCCGACCAGGCCGGTTTCCTCGCGCAGCTCCCGGACCAGGGCGTCCCGCCAGTCCTCACCGTGTTCGATGAAACCGCCGGGCAGTGCCAGCAACCCCCGGGCCGGCTCGATGTCGCGACGCTGCACCACCACGCCGACCCCGGACGACGTCAGCACCGGCAGGATCGCCACCGCCACCGGGGTCGGATTGCGCCAGGTGGTCTGGCCGCAGGCCGCGCACATCCGGGGCCAGGTCGCCGGGGCCGGGTAGGCGGTGCCGCAGTACGAGCAGTGCGAATGCAGGACGCCGGTCACGCCGCACGACGATACCGCCCGCCCGCCGACTCGGCGCCGAACGGCCGCTCGGCGGCTGCGCGCCAACCGGTCCTGCCGGTCGGCTCGGCGCCGTACGGGGCCGCCGGCTCGGCTCAGCTCTGTGCGCTGGCCGAGATCTGTCGGGGCGCGTCCAGGGTCTCCGGTCGCAGCGGCCGGGGCCGGGCACGCCAGAGCCAGGCCACGTCGCTGGCGAAGGACCAGACGAGCATGATCAGCGCCAGTCCGACCCAGGCGATCGCCAGTGGCCGGGGCAGGACCCCACTGACGGCGACCACCAGCATGATGCCCTGGAGCGCGGCCACGGTCTTCCGGGAGAACCGGGGCGGAAGGGCCGCCCGCAGCCACGGCAGCGCCCAGGCCGCCACGACGAAGACGTAGCGCAGGGCGCCGATCGCGAGCACCCAGACGCCCAGCGAACTCGCCACGAAGGCGCTCAGTACCAGGATGAGGAAGGCGTCGACCTCCATGTCGAACCGGGCGCCGAGCGCCGAGGTCGATCCGGTACGCCGGGCCACCTGGCCGTCGACCGCGTCCAACGCCAACGCGACGGTGGCCAGGGTCACCAGCACCGCGATCGGGGTGTTGCCACGGAACGAGTCGGCCACCAGCGCCGCGACGCCGCCGACCAGGGTCGCCCGGGCCAGGGTCACCTGATTGGCCGGTCCCAGCACGTACCGGCCGGACCGGCGCAGGGCGTGGTTGAGCAGCAGCCAGCTGGTCAGGGCGTACGCCGAACCGAGCAGCCATCCCGCGGGGCCGAGCCCGACGCCGGCCGCGAGCGCCGCCAGCAGGCCGAACTGTACGACCATTCCGACGGCCGGCTCGTCGACCGGCGGTACTGCGACGGGGCGTTCGCTGACAGTCACCGTTTCTCCCTCGTCCTGCGGCACAATCCAAGATCCGCGTATCGTTACCGCGTCCCACCTCAGGGAAACGGGAAAAGCGGACCTACGGTTCAGCCAACCGAGGATGGATGCCGAGAAAGGACTGCCCGATGACGCACAGTGGTCGCGCGTTCTGGCTCCGTACACCGGGTCGGGGCGAGATCCGGCCGGTCACGCTCGCCGGGCCCGGTCCCGACGAGGTGCTGGTCCGGACCCGCTACTCCGGCGTGAGCCGGGGCACCGAGACGCTGGTCTTCCGGGGCGGGGTGCCGGAGAACCAGCACGCGACGATGCGGGCCCCGTTCCAGGAGGGCGACTTCCCGGCACCGGTGAAGTACGGCTACCTCAACGTCGGCGTCGTCGAGGAGGGCCCGCCGGCTCTGCTCGGCCGTACCGTCTTCTGCCTCTTCCCCCATCAGACCCGCTACGTGGTGCCGGCGACCGCGGTCACCGTCGTACCGGACCGGGTGCCGGCGGCCCGGGCGGTGCTCGCCGGGACCGTGGAGACCGCGGTGAACGCGGTCTGGGACGCGGCGCCGCTGGTCGGCGACCGGATCGCGGTGGTCGGCGCCGGCATGGTCGGTTCGGCCGTGGCCGGTGTGCTCGCCCGGTTCCCCGGCGCGCGGGTGCAACTGGTGGACGCCGATCCCGGCCGGGCGGCGGTGGCGGCGGCTCTCGGCGTCGACTTCGCGCTGCCGGCGGACGCGGCGGGCGACTGCGACCTCGTCGTGCACGCCAGCGCCACCTCGGCCGGGCTTACCCGCTCGCTGGAACTGCTCGCGCCGGAGGGCACGGTCATCGAACTGAGCTGGTACGGCGACCAGCGGGTCAGCGTGCCGCTCGGCGAGCACTTCCACTCCCGCCGGTTGGTCGTCCGCAGCTCCCAGGTGGGTACCGTGTCGCCGAACATGCGTGGTCGGCGTACCTTCGGTGATCGGCTGGCGCTCGCCCTGGATCTGCTCGCGGACCCCGCGTTCGACGCGCTGATCACCGGCGAGTGCGACTTCGAGGAGCTGCCCGAGGTCTTTCCCCGGCTGGCCAGCGGCGAACTGCCCGCGCTGTGTCAGCTCGTCAGCTATCGCTCCGAGGCCGGCGACGGGCCGGCCGGTTCCGACATCCGTGGAGGGTGAACCGTTGTTCAGCATTACCGTCCGTGACCACATGATGGTGGCGCACAGCTTCCGGGGCGAGGTCTTCGGCCCCGCCCAGCGGTTGCACGGGGCGACCTTCGTCGTGGACGCCACGTTCCGCCGCCCCGAACTCGACGCGGACAACATCGTGGTCGACATCGGCCGGGCCAGCGAGGAACTGCGCAGCCTGCTGGGCGGGTTCAACTACCGGAACCTCGACGACGAGCCCGCGTTCGCCGGCATCAACACCTCGACCGAGGCCCTGGCCAAGGTCATCGCCGACGGACTGGCGGACCGGGTGCACGCCGGAGCGCTCGGCGAGGGCGCCCGGGGGCTGACCGGAATCACGGTCACCCTGCATGAGTCGCACATCGCCTGGGCGAGCTACGAACGCTCCCTGTGACCGAACAGACCGCCGGGCCCGGGGCGCAGGCCAATCCGGTGTACGTGGTCCTGCCCGGCGACGTTGACGACCAGGCGTCGCCGAGCGGGGGGAACGGCTACGACCGTCGGGTGTGCCGGGGTCTGACCGCTGCCGGCTGGCAGGTGTCCGAGCTGCCCGTCCAGGGCGCCTGGCCCCGGCCGGTACGGGCCGACCGGGCGGGACTGGCCGACGCGCTCGCCGACGTACCCGATGACGCCGTCGTACTGCTCGACGGACTGGTGGCCTGCGGCGTACCCGACGTCGTGGCCGCCGAGGCCGACCGGCTGCGCCTGGCGGTGCTGGTGCACCTTCCGCTCGCCGACGAGACCGGGCTCGCCCCGGCCGAGGCGGCGGAGCGGGACGCGTGGGAGCGGGAGACCCTGCGGGCGGTCCGAGCGGTGATCGCGACCAGCGCCTGGACCGGACGCCGGCTCATCGAACACCACGGGTTGCCCGCCGGGCGGGTCTTCGTCGCCGCGCCGGGCGTGGAGGCCGCACCGCTGGCATCGGGTACGGCGGACGGCGCCCGGCTGCTCTGCGTCGCCGCGCTGACCCCGCGCAAGGGCCAGGACGTGCTGATCGAGGCGCTCGCCACCATCAGGGAGCTGCCCTGGACGTGCCACCTGGTCGGCCCGCTCGGCCGAGCCGTGGAGTACGTCGACCGGCTCCGCGGGTTGACCGCCCGGCACGACCTGGCGGACCGGGTGGTGTTCACCGGCCCCCGCGGCGGGCCCGAACTGGCCGCGAGCTACGCCGCCGCCGACCTGCTGATCCTGCCGTCCCACTCCGAGACCTACGGCATGGTGGTCACCGAGGCACTGGCCTGCGGGATTCCCGTGCTGTCCACGGATGTGGACGGCATACCGGAAGCCGTCGGGCGGGCCCCCGACGGAAGCGTTCCCGGGTTGCTGGTTCCGGCCGCCGACCCGGTGGCGCTGGCCGGAGCGCTGCGTCGCTGGCTCACCGAGCCCGACCTGCGGAGCCGGTTGAGGAGGGCGGCCCGGGATCGTCGGGCGACCCTGCTCGGCTGGGAGACCACCGTACAGACCATGTCCGGCGTGCTGGAACGGCTTCGCCGGGAGCCCGGGAGGGCCGGATGAGCGACGACAGGACGGGTACGGACCGGATGAGCGACGACAGCACCACCCCCAGCCAGGACCAGCTGGACGAGGCCACCCGGTACAGCCTCGGCTGGCTGGGGCTGCGGGAGCCGGCCGACGCACAGGCCCGCGCCACGGAACTGCTCGAACCGCTGCGCCAGCAGTTGGCCGGGACCTCCCGAGCGGTGATCCACGATCTGGGCTGCGGCAGCGGCTCCATGGGGCGCTGGCTCGCCCCCCAACTGTCCGGCCCCCAGCACTGGGTCATGTACGACCACGATCCGGAGCTGCTCGCCCACGCCGCCGCGAACATGGTCGGCAGCGCGGCGGACGGCTCCCCGGTCACCGTCGAGACCCGGCAGGCCGACATCACCCGGCTGAGCGCCGAGGACCTGGCCGGGGCCACCCTGGTCACCGCCTCCGCGCTGCTCGACCTGCTGACCCTGGAAGAGGTGGCCGGGCTCGCCGCCGCGTGCGTCGGTGCCCGCTGCGCGGCGCTGCTCACCCTCTCCGTGCTCGGCCGGGTGGAACTCGCGCCGGCCGAGCCGATGGACGCCGAGATCGCCGCCGCGTTCGACGCCCACCAGCGGCGGACGATCGGCGGTCGGCGCCTGTTGGGTCCGGACGCCGTCGACGCCTCGACCCAGGCGTTCGGCCGGCTCGGCGTCGAGGTGCAGGTCCGGACCAGCCCGTGGCGGCTCGGCGGTGACCAGGCCGCGCTGACGGCGCAGTGGCTGCGCGGCTGGGTCGACGCCGCCTACGAGCAGCGGCCGGAGCTGGCCGACGACGGCTATCTGGGTCGTCGACTGGCCGCCGCCGAGGCGGGTGAACTGCGGGTCGTCGTGCACCATGCCGACCTGTTCGCGAGATCGGAATGAACTTTTGGCGCCGCTGCCTCGTAAGGGTCTGAAGAAGGCTCACCGAGGGAGGACCCGTTATGCGCGGCGCCAGCCAACCATCGCTCGCGGCACAGTCAGGCCGTGCGGCGTCGTGACGCGTACCCTCTGGGCCTGGGCCCGGGTGCTCGGCGGCGCCGGCATCCTCGCGCTGCTGCTGTGGCGACTCGGTAGCGGTGCCTTCCTGGACGGCCTGCGGGTGATCGACGGCGGCACGCTGCTCGTCGCGACCGGAATCGGGCTGCTGACCACCGTCTTCAGCGCCTGGCGCTGGTGCCTGGTGGCCCGTGGCCTCGGTATCCCGCTGCCGTTGCGGGGCGCCGTCGCGGACTACTACCGGGGACTGTTCCTCAACGCGGCGCTGCCCGGCGGCGTACTCGGGGACGTCCACCGCGCGGTGCGGCACGGTCGGGACGTCGACGACGTCGGCCGGGGCGTCCGGGCGGTGGTCCTCGAACGTGCCGCCGGCCAGGTGGTGCTCGTCACAGTCGGGGTGGCGGTGCTGCTCGCCAGCCCGCTTCCCGGACACCTGCCGATCCGGTTCGGCGCCCCGTCGGCCGAGGCGCTCGGGTTCGGGGTGGCCGGGCTGGTGCTACTGCTCGGCCTCGCCGTCGGGATCGTCGTACGGCGCCGGAGCCGGTTCGCCGGGTCCCGGTCCGGTGCCGCTCCCGCCGGGCCGTCCCGGTTGGCGCGCGCGTGGCGTACGGGGCTCTCCGACGTACGGCTCGGGCTGCTCGCCCGGCGCAACTGGCCGGGGATCGCGCTGGCCTCCACGGTGGTGCTGGCGGGACACCTCGCCACCTTCGTCGTCGCGGCCCGCGCGGTCGGGGTCTCGGCACCGGTCACCGAGCTGGTGCCGCTGATGCTGCTGGCGTTGCTCGCGATGACCCTGCCGGTGAACATCGGCGGCTGGGGTCCCCGGGAGGGCGTGACGGCGTGGGCGTTCGGCGCCGTCGGGCTGACCGCCTCGGCCGGGCTCACCATCGCGGTGGTGTACGGCGTCCTCGCCTTCGTCGCGAGTCTGCCCGGGGCCGGGGTACTCGCGGTCCGCTGGTACGCCGCCCGCAGCACCGCCCGCCGAATCGTCGCCGCCAAGCCGGCGCTGGCGCCGCTGGCCGTACACCCGCAGGTCGAGCACCAGCAGGTGGGACACCGGCCGGTGGTACCGCAGCTGGTCGGACACCGGTCGGTCGTGCCGCAGTCGGTCGTACCGCAGCCGGTCGTCGCGGCGACGCGTGGCGGAGCGCGAGCGGTCGATCCGGAGCGGGAGCCGCAGTGGCAGGTCGTACCGGAGCGGGCCGACCCGAAGCGGGAGTGGGTACGGGGTGGCGGACTCCGGCGCGGCGCCGCCGTACGGGAGATCGTCTGGCGGGTCGGGCACCGGCGGAACGGTCCCGAGTGGGCGCCCGCGCTACGCCTGACTCCCCGCCCCCGGGTGGCCGCCGCCGGTCCCCTGGTCGGTCAGCTCTCGCCGAACCGGTCCGACAGTGCGTAGCGCAGCAGCACCACGTCGCCGATCTGCCGGCTCCCGACCAGTATCGCGCGCCGGTCGGGCCCCCACGGGAACCTGCCGTCGCCGACGAAGCGCGGCGCCCGGGAGTCGCCCACGAAGAACGGTGCGATCACCAGGTGCAACTCGTCGACCAGGTCGGCGGTGAGGAACTGCGTGTGTATCTTTCCGCCGCCCTCGACCATCAGCCGGCCCACGCCGCGGTCGTGCAGGTCAGTCAGCACCCGGTGCAGGTCAACGGGCTCGCCGCTGTCCACCACGGTCGCCACCTGGCCGAGTCGCCGTCGCGCCTCGGCCAGTGCCGGACTCGCGCAGTAGACCAGCTTGTCGATGTCACCCACGGCGAAGAACCGCGCGTCCGGATCGAGGTCGCCGCGACCGGTCACCGTCACCTTCACCGGCGTCGGCCGCAGCCCGCGAGCCACCCGCTCGGCCTGGCGGGCCTGCGACCGGACCAGGAGCCGCGGATTGTCCTGCCGGACCGTACCGGCGCCGACCAGGATCGCGTCGCATTCCGCCCGTACGGCGTCGACGCGGTCGAAGTCGGCGTCGTTCGAGAGCAGCAGCCGCTGCCCGGTCGCGTTGTCCAGGTAACCGTCGATTGACATGCCGCAGCTCAGCAGGACGTACGGTCGGTCAGCCAAGGCTGGCACCTCCACGGCGGTCGGCAGACGGCCCAATCGATGAGACAGAAGATCCTGGCGTCCCGCCAGCGCTCGTCCGCCCTGACGTCGATCCCGGATGTGTTTCCGGTAACCCTGTCCGGGAAACCCGGCCGGTGTGGAAGCTGTCAGGTTGGGCCGGTTGGGTGTTCCGGCATCCTACGGGGGCATTCTAGATCGTCATGCAGAACTCGTCCGGGTTCGGCGTCGGCCGGTGCCGATCGCGCCGCCGGCCCGAAGTGCTCCGCCGGAGGCCTCAACGGCGCTGCCGCCTGCCGTCCGCCGCCGGCCGGCCGACGCCCGTCGTCGAGTTCGTCGCCGCCCACCGGCCATGCCGCCGCCGGACCGGCGGTCAACGTTGTCCACGTGAAGGAGAGCCAATGCCCCAGATGTCGCCCGAGCTGTCCAGCGCCGTAGAGCCCGCCGCCCCGACCGGGGCCGGACCGGTTCCGGTGGCCGAGGTTCGGACGCAGGTGACGGTGCCGTTACGTTTCGCCGACGGGTACGCCACCACCGCGCGGGTGTTCACCTTCGACGGTCTCGTGGACGGCCGGGAGCACCTCGCGTTCGGCCTCGGCGACTGGCGGTCCTCGCTCGACCGCTCCGCCGCCGACGGGCCCGCGCCATTGGTACGGCCGCACAGCGAGTGCCTGACCGGTGACGTCTTCGGCAGCCAGCGGTGCGACTGTGGACCACAGTTGCGCGAGGCGGTCCAGCGGATCGCCGACCGGGGTGGATTCCTGCTCTACCTGCGGCAGGAGGGTCGTGGCATCGGGCTGTACGCCAAGCTCGACGCGTACGCGCTCCAGGACTCGGGGCTCGACACCTACGAGGCCAACGTCGCGCTCGGCCGTGGTGAGGACGAGCGGAACTACACCGCCGCCGCGCAGATGCTGCACACCCTGGGCGTGCGCCGCGCGGCGTTGCTGAGCAACAATCCGGACAAGGCCGAGCAGCTCGGCCGACTCGGCGTGGAGATCACCGAGCGGATCGTCACCGGGGTCTACCTGTCGTCGGCCAACGCCCGGTACCTCGCGGCGAAGGCCGCACACACCGGCCACACCATCGAGCTGCCCCTCGGAGGCTGAGCCCACGACACCGGACGAAGCGTCGGGGGCGACCCCGGCGCCGGAGATCCGCAGCGAACCCACCCGGATGACCGGCCGGTGGATACCGTGTCGGTGGCGATCATCCGACGGCAAGGGGTGCGATGTTCCAGATCGGCTGGCTCCGGCTCGTCGGCGGCCGGCTGCGCCAGGGCTGGCTTCCGGTGGTCGAGGCGACGCTGGCCGCGACGGTCGCCTGGGCGGTCGCGAAGACGCTGCTCGGGCATCCGGAACCGTTCTTCGCCCCGGCGGCGGCGCTGATCGTCCTCGGCCAGGCCCGGGGGCAGCGGATGCGGCGGGCGGTCGAGGTCGTCCTCGGCGTCGCGGGCGGAGTGCTGGTCGCCGACCTCGTCGTCCAGGCGCTCGGTCGGACGACCTGGACGGTCTTCACCGTGGTGCTGCTGACCGTCGGCCTCGCCGTGGCGGTCGGCGCGAGCAGTATCTCGGTGGTCCAGGCCACGGTGTCCGCCCTCTATCTGGTCGTGGTCCCGCCGTCGACCGACGCGCTCGTGCCGAACCGGTTCGTCGACGCGCTCATCGGCGGGGGAGTGGCCCTGGCGGCGAGTCAGCTCCTCACCGCCCGGCAGCCGCTCGCCCCGCTGGTCGCCGAGGCCCGCCAGACCTTCACCGCGCTGGCGGGCCTGCTGACCGAGGTCACCGAGGCGCTCGACCATCGGGACGAGGCGGCCGCGCTGGCCGCCCTGGACCGGGCCCGGCAGCTCGATGCCGCGGTGGACCGGTTGCAGACGGCGGTCCTGGCCGCCGGCGAGGCACTGCGGCTGCACGTACGGCGGCGTCGGCACATCGGGCGGGTACACGCGCTGCACGAGTCGAGCCGCCAGGTCGACTACGCGGTACGCAACGTGCGCGTCCTGGCTCGGGCCGGGGTGGCGCTGACCCGGCTGCCGGTGGCCAGCCCGCCCGAACTGGTGGCCGCACTGCGTTCCCTCGCCGAGGGGGTACGCACCGCCGGTGAGGCACTGGCCGCCGACCTGACCGGCCAGGACGAGGCGGCCGACCGGTACGCCGAGCAGACCGACGAGGCCGCCCTCGACGCCGTACGCACCGCCGGTCGGCTGCTCACCCGGGAGCCGCCACTGCCGATCATCATGATCGTCGGTCAGATCCGGGCGACCGCCATCGACCTGCTCCGAGGGGTGGACGCGGACGACGTGGCCGTGCTGAGCCGGGTCGACGAGGCGCTCGGACTACCGCCACTGTGAGCGGCGGGCAACGGCGTTCTCCGGTCAGGCGGCGGCGCGGCGGCGGATCGTCAGCAGGGCCACGTCGTCGGCGGGTTGGTCGACGCCGAGCGTGGACATGATGGTCGCGCACACCGTTTCGGCCGGCCCGGGCCGGATGGCGGCGCGCAGTCGGTCGAAACCGACGTCGATCAGTTCGTCGCGCCGTTCGATGAGCCCGTCGGTGTAACAGACCAGGACGGCGCCGTCCGGAAACTCGACGTCGGTGCTGCGGCGCTGCTTCGGCCGCCCGACCCCCAGCGGCAGGTCGACGGGGAGGACCGGGGCGTCGACGCCGTGGTCGGGCCGGGCGAGCATCGGAGGCAGGTGCCCGGCCAGGGAGATCCGGATCCGCTCCCGGTCCGGACTGATCATGGCGTAGAGGACGGTGGCCAGGTTGCCCGCCTCGAAGTGCTGGACCTTCTGGTCGAGCCGGGTCAGGGCGTCGGCGGGATCGTCGCACTCCAGCGAGTAGGCCCGCAGGGCGCTGCGGAGCCGCCCCATCACCACGGCCGCGCGCAGGCCGTGCCCGGAGACGTCGCCGACCACTATGCCGAGCCATCCGCTGGGAAGGGTGAAGACGTCGTACCAGTCGCCGCCGATCCCGGTCTGCTGGCCGGGGAGGTACCTCGCGGCCATGTCGACGCCGCCCACCTCCGGCAGTCGGGTCGGCAGCAGGCTCCGTTGCAGGGCGAGCGCGGCCGTCCGGTCGATCGTGCCGAGTCGGACCTGGCTGGCCATGCTCGCGCGATCGGCGACCAGCTGGAGCAGCCGGACGTCGTCCGGGGTGAAGCGACGCGTGGTGAGGCTGCCGACGTGCAGGACGCCGACCAGGTCGCTGCCGGCGAACATCGGTACGCCGAGCAAGGACTGGATGCCCTTGTCGTGCAGGATCGGGTTGACCACCTCGGCGGGGGTGACCTGGTCGATGATCAGCGGCTGCCGGTCCTGGGCGATACGTCCGGCGAAGCCACGACCGACGGAGATCCGGAAGCCCTGCCGGACCTCCTCCTCGAGACCCTTCGCGGCGGTCGCCACGAGTTGCTGGGCGTGCTGATCGAGCAGCAGGATCGCCGCCGTGTCGACCTGGAGCAGTTCGCGGACCCGACCGAGCAACTCGTCGAACAGGTCGTCCACGTCGAGCCGGGACAGCGCCGAGTCGGTTACCGCCTCGATCCGACGTAGCCGCTCGTCGGCTCCGGAGTCGTCTGCCTCGATCACGGGGTGAAGCCTAGCCCTCGGCGTGCCGGCGAGCGCCGATCGAGGGACGGTGGAGGGCCCCGGTGCGTCGGCTCGCCGCCCCTGCGTCGGCGCCGGTTTCGGAGATCACCAGTTCGTGCCACAAGCTCCCGGAGTGTCGGTCGTGGCATTGATCGGTCCGTAGGTTCGGATCTGTCGCACGGACCGACCGGAACTGATCCTGGTCGGCACCGGGCGGAAGATCCGACCCGGCCAGCCTGGCCGGACGGCCCGCATCCGGCAGCGGCCGGGTGCGGTGGTCGGTGGTCGAACGAGGAGGAAAGATTCGTGGGTTTCCGTAGGACAACCGTGGTCGGCGCGCTGGCGCTGGCCATGACGCTGCCGCTGCTGGGATGTGACGCCTTCGGGGGGGCCGAGCCGACGGCGACGGAGCCGACCGGCTCCGCGGGCGCCGCCGGGGCGGCACCGGCCGGGCCGGACGACCTGGGCGAGGTCATCGCGGCCCGGGACGTCCAGGTCAGCGAGAACGGCAACGTCATCCCGATCCGGGTCGAGCTGCACCAGCTCCGCCGGAAGGACGGCTTCGTGACCGTGAACCTGCGGGTGACCAACACCGGCACCAAGGGCGCCGGGTACCGCTGGCAGATCGCGGACGAGTTCGCCGGCGACATCCCGGGGCACACCCTGGCCGGCGTCTCGCTGGTGGACCGGAAGAACCGGAAGCAGTACCTGGTGGCCCGGACCGCCGGTGCGGGCGCCAAGGACCAGGACCGCTATCTCGCCTCCCTACAACTGGCGAACGTGTTCGTCCAGCCGGGGCAGTCGGTCAACCTGTACGCCTCGTTCGGCGCCCCGCCCGACGACGTCCAGGCGGTCGACGTCGTCGTTCCGAACGTCCCGGTCTTTGCCAATGTCCCGCTCAGCTGACCGGCGACCGGTGCTGCTCGGTCTCCTGCTGGCCGGCTGCGTGCTCCTCACCGAGCCGGCGGTCGCCTGGGCCGAGCCGACCGCACCGGCGCCCGGAACCACGATCGTTCCCGGTGCACAGGTGGCCCCCGGAGAGCAGGTGACCGCACCGGTCGTGGACCTCGAAACGCCCGTCCGGGAGATCTTCCTGGAGACCGGGGATCTGGAGGGGGTGGCCCGGGAGGCCGAGTCCAGCGACCGGATCGAGTTGGTGCTCGCCGCCGACGTGCTCTTCGCGTTCGGTAAGGCCGACCTGTCGCCGGCCGCCAAGGTGCGGCTCGCCGAGGTTGCCGAGCGGCTCCGCGTACAGGCCCGGGGAACGGTGCGGATCGACGGCCACACCGACGCCATCGGCAGCGACGCGTCGAACCTCGCGCTGTCCCGGCGTCGTGCCGAGGCGGTCCGGGACGCGCTGCGGGGATCGCTGTCCGGGACGTCGCTGGCCTTCGAGGTCACCGGCTTCGGCGAGAGCCGCCCGGTGGCGACCGAGTTGAAGAACGGTCGGGACAATCCGGCGGGACGGGCCCGGAACCGCCGGGTCGAGATCCGCTTCGACAAGTGACGGACCGCCGGGCGGGGGCCCGGTCGGCGAACGGTCCGCGTCCGCCGGGACACTAAACTCGGCGGGCGCGAACCGGTGGCCCGCTCCTGATCAGCCGTTCGAGGAGATGTAGATGATCTTTATCACCGCGAAGTTCCGAGTGCTGCCGGAGTACGCCGACCGGTGGCCCGAGATCGCCGACGAGTTCACCCGGGCGACTCGCGGTGAACCCGGCTGCCTCTGGTTCGACTGGTCCCGCAGCCTCGACGACCCCACCGAGTACGTTCTGGTCGAGGCCTTCCGTGACGGCGACGCCGGTGCGGCACACGTCCAGTCGGCGCACTTCCGGCAGGCACGGCAGACCCTGCCGCCGTACCTGGCCGAGACGCCCCGGATCGTCAACGCGACGGTTCCGCAGGACGACTGGTCGCTCCTCGGCGAGCTGGCCGTACCCGAGCGGAGCTGACTCCGCCCCGGCGGACTCCGACCGGCCGACAGCTCCCGCCCCGGTACCGGGTGCAGGCGGCACGCCGCACCGCACCCGGTGACCGCTTCGGGTGGACGTCGGGGGCGGACCTCAGCGCCCGGAGACCGGCGTCGCCCGATCCAGCGTCGGCGGGCGCACCGGCGACATCTTCTCCAGGTACCGCCAGAGCGCGTCACCGCCGTTGTAGAGGCTGCGGTCCTGCCGCTCCGCCTCGAACAGGGCCGTGAAGCCGGGGGTGGCGTTCTTGGCGAAGAAGTTGTTCGCCAGCGTCGCGATCCGGTACGTCGCCTGCGGCCTGACCGGCCGGTTGCCGATCCGGAGGCTGCCCGCGACGACCCGCTCGCCGACCGGCCTGGTGACGTCGTAGCGGTACCGGACGTTGCCCGAGACGGCCACCGGCCGGTACGTCACGGTCCCGTCGGCCGCCTGCTGCCACTGGCTCTCCAGCAGCTCGTCGAGCCGCTCACCGGTCACGTCGCCGCGGACCAGCCCCACCCCGATGCCGCTGTCGTAGACGGTGCCGAGAGCGAGTTCACCGAAGAGGACCCGACCGGGGGCGTCGGCCGGGTTGGCCGGGTCGGCGGCGTACGTGATGTCCCGGCGCAGGATGCCCGGCATCGCGACCGCGAGATCGGCCCGCCCGTCCCGGTTGGCGGCCCAGAGGAACGCGTCGGCGGTCGCGTTGTACATCGTCGACTCGCCGCCCTCGACCGCCGAGCGGGTCAGGTCGGCGGTGACCCGTGCGACCGGGGCGTTCGACCGCTTCGCCAACTGCCCGCGCCAGTAGTCCGCGATCCGCAGGGTTTCCGGATCGGGCGTCACGTCCTGGGTGTTCGGGTGGTTGACCGAGGTCGTCCGGTCCCGCAGCACCTCGCCGGTGACCGGGTCCAGCCGCAGGTTGATCTCGTTGATCAGTCGGCCGTGGTTGGCCGCCTCGACCACCGGCCGCGGGTTGCCCGCCGGATCGGGCAGCATGCAGTTCACCAGCGCGTGCCAGTGCCCGGTGACGATCGCGTCGACGTCCGGGGTGATGCGCCGGTTGAACTCCTCCGCCGGCCCGAACGGGTCGACGCACTCGTCGTAGCCCGCACCGGACTGCTGCGAGAAGCCCTCGTGCACGACCGCCACGATGGCCCGTACGCCCTGGCGCCGGAGGATCGCCGCGTACCGGTTGACGGTGTCGGCCTCGTCGAGGAAGTCGACGCCCTTCGGCGTGTAGGACATCTGCTCCTCGGAGAGGAGCTTGGTGGTCGCGTGCACGAAGCCCACCGGAAGCCGGCCGCCGCGCCCGTTGTCGACGTACTCGACGTGGTACGGCGGCTGAAGCGGCTTGGCGGTGCGGTCGTCGACCAGGCTGCCGGAGTAGTAGTCGAAGTCGGCGCCGTGGAACCTGCGGCCGGTCGAGTCCCGGAAGCACAGGTCGTCGTCGGGGCGGCCCTGGCAGGTGCCGTCGGTCATGTGCCGCAGGAACTCCTGGCCCCGGTCCATCTCGTGGTTGCCGACGGTGGAGAAGTCCAGGCCGATCGAGTTCAGGTACTCGACGGTCGGCTCGTTCCAGAACCATCCCGTCTCGTTCGGCCAGCCCGTGAAGTCGTCGCCGGCCGAGAAGAGGATCGAGTTGCGCTGGCCGGCGCGGAGCTGCTTGAGGTGGGTGGTCAGGTAGGCGCCGCCGCCGACCTGCTGGCCGGGTTCCCCGGCGCGCGCTCCGGGCACCGTGGTGGTGTAGTCGCCGAAGTAGCCGTGCAGGTCCGTGATGGAGACGAGTTGTACCGGTACCGGCGCGGCCGGTGTGGCGGCGGCCGGCGAGGGTGCCGCGCCGGCCAGGACCAGGCCGGCGGCCATCGTCCCGACCAGGGCGGATCGTCCCCGGCGGAGGATCGGTCCGGGGCGGAACAGTCGGGCGGTGTCACGCATGTACGGGGCTCCCAGGGCTGTTCGGGTACGGAATAGTTCCGGGAGTCTCGCCGTAGTGGATCAACAGTGGCTGAACTGCGGAGGTGGCCGACCTGACCGTGGGCTGACCGGTTGCGACCGCGCGTGCCGGAATCGGGTCCAGCCGGCGGGCAGCCGGACCGACCCGACCGGTGTAGTCCGGCCGCCGAACCGGCCCGGTCGCCCGGACACCCCGGTTAGGGTGGGCGGAAGACGGGGCGGATCGGATCAGTTGGGGCAATCCCGGAGGAGCACCGGAGATCATGAAGCTCGGCCTACAGATTCCGAACCTGACCTGGCCGAACGGGCCGGCAGGGCTCGGGCGTGACCTCGCCGCGGTCGCCCGTACCGCCGATCGGGCGGGGTTCGACTACATCGCCCTGATGGACCACTTCTTCCAGATCCAGACCGTCGGTCCGCCGGAGGCGGAGATGCCGGAGGCGTACACCACGCTCGCCTTCCTCGCCGGGCACACGGAGCGGGCCACCCTGCTGACGCTGATCAGCGGGGTACACCACCGGGCACCGGGCCTGCTCGCGAAGATCGTGACAACGCTGGACGTGCTCTCCGGCGGTCGCGCGATGCTCGGGATCGGGGCCGGCTGGAACGAGGAGGAGTCTCGCGGTCTCGGCATTCCCTTCCCGCCCATCGCCGAGCGCTTCGAGCTGCTCGAAGAGACGCTGCGGTACCTGCTCCAGATGTGGTCCGACGACGACGGACCGTTCTCCGGCCGACACGTCCAGGCCGACCGTCTGCTCAACTCGCCCCAGCCGCTGACCCGGCCCCATCCGCCGATCATGATCGGCGGGGGTGGGGAGAAGAAGACGCTGCGGCTGGTCGCGAAGTACGCGCAGGCGTGCAACCTGTTCAACACGCCCGAGCTGGAACGCAAGCTGGAGATACTCCGAGGGCACTGCGAGCGCGAAGGTCGGAACTACGACGAGATCACCAAGACCGTCTATCAGCTCATCGACATCGGCGACAACGGGGAGAAGACCGAGGCGCTGATCGACGAACTGCGCCGGTTGCACGGCCTCGGCTTCGACATGGCGATCGGCGCCGTACCGCAGCTGCCCCGGCTGGATGTCCTGGAGCGGATCGGCACCGACGTCATCCCGGTCGTCAAGGCCTTCTGACCGGCGTCGGGGCTCAGTGGGCGCCGCCACCGGAGGCTGACCCGGTCTCGGCGTCGGTGGTCGGTAGCGCGGTCCGGGCGACCAGGGCCGAGCCGACTACTATCGTGATCTCAGTGGCCTGTGGCTGGAACAGGCGCCCGACGTCCCAGTTCTCGGGTCGCCGGCCGTCCATCTCGTCGGGGCCCGACCATTTGATCGAGGAAGGGGCCCCGGTGGCGGCCATGGAACGCACTCTTGTCCTGCTCAAGCCCGATGCGGTCGCGCGCGGACTGACCGGACGGCTGGTACAGCGGTTCGAGGACGCCGGGCTCAAGATCGTCGGTGTCAAGATGCGGCACATGGACGCGGACTTCACCCGGCGGCACTACTTCGACCTGGAGGAGCGCTTCGGCAAGGACGTCTACGACGCCACCGCCACGTACATGCAGCAGGGGCCGGTCGTGGCACTCCTGCTGGAAGGCGTCGAGGCGGTGGCGAACGTCCGCCGCATGATCGGACCGACCTTCCCGGCGCAGGCCGCCCCCGGCACCATCCGGGGCGACTTCGCGCACATGTCGAAGGCGTACGCCGAGACGACGGGCAAGGCCATCGCCAACCTGGTGCACGCCTCCGGCAGCGTCGACGAGGCGAAGTACGAGTCCGAGCTCTGGTTCGGCGACGACGAGCAGTTCAGCTACCAGACGCTCGCCGAGCGTTACGTCTTCTGACGGTTCGACCCGGAGCACCGGTTCCGCCCGGGCGGAACCGGTGCCCCCCGGCACTTCCGACCGCATGGTGCCACGCCCGGACCGACGGTGCTCCTGCGTACCCGTCGGTCGCGCACATCGGTGCGACGGGGAGCGGGGCGGGCGATGGCGAGCGGTGGTGTCTCCGGGACGCGGAAGTTGGCTTCCGTCCGCGAGGCCGTCGGACTGTTCCGGGCCGAGAATGCCCGGCTGGACCTGCTCGTCAACAACGCCGGCGTGATGTGGCCGCCGTACGGACGCACCGAGGACGGGTTCGAGTTGCAGTTCGGGGTCAACCACCTCGGTCACTTCGCGCTGACCGGCCTACTCCTGGAACTGATGCTCCCGGTGCCGGGATCGCGGGTCGTGACGGTCAGCAGCAGCGTCCACAAGAGGGGCCGGATCCACTTCGACGACCTGCACGGCGTCACCGGGTACCGGCCGGCCAGGGCGTACGGACAGTCCAAACTGGCCAATCTGCTCTCCACCTTCGAACCCCAGCGTCGCCTGTCGGCGGCCACCGCGCCGACGATCGCGGTGGCCGCGCATCCCGGCGTGGTGCGTACCGACCTGGCGCGGCACGCACCGGCGCCGATCCGGGAGCTGACGAACGGCCGGCTCACCCGGATGTCCGGGTGGCTGCTCCAGGAGCCGGCGATGGGCGCGCTGCCCACCGTCCGGGCGGCCGTCGATCCGGGTGCCACCGGCGGCGGTTACCACGGCCCGTCGGGATGGGCGGAGCTGGCCGGCGGCCCCGTACCCGTCGAGGCCCACCGGCGCGCCCACGACGTCGCGGCGCAGCGCCGCCTGTGGCAGGAATCCGAGCGGTTGACCGGTGTGCGCTACCGGAATGCGGGCTAGTGCTCCGCCCTTCAGGGTGGGGGTGAAGGGCCGTGCGGGAGGGAAGGGCACGCCGGAGCGGGCGTGGCTGGGCGAGGTCTCGGCTGTGGTGTTGCAGCAGGCGCTGGCGGACCTGAACGTGGCGTACCGCAACTTCTTCGCCTCGGCCTGCGGCAAGCGTAAGGGGCGCCGGGTGGCGCCGCCACGGTTGCGGTCCCGCAAGGACAACCGGCAGGCGATCCGGTTCACCGCCAACGCCCGGTTCAAGGTGCTGGACAACGGGAAGCTGCGCCTGCCGAAGATCGGCGACCTGGATGTGCGCTGGTCGCGGGACCTGCCCTCGGCCCCGTCGTCGGTGACGATCATCCGGGATGCGGCGGGCCGGTACTTCGCCTCGTTCGTCGTGACCACGCCGGACGAGCCGCTTCCCGCGGTGGAGTCGGAGGTCGGCATCGACCTCGGCTTGACCTACTTCGCTGTCCTGTCCGACGGCACGAAGGTGGCGGCGCCGAAGTTCCTGCGCCGGGCCGCCCGCAAGCTGCGCAAGTTGCAGAAGGACGTGTCCCGTAAGCAGCGGGGCAGTCAGAACCGTAGGAAGGCCGTCGTGTTGGTCGCCAGGGCGCACGCCCGGGTGGCCGATACCCGGCGGGACTGGCAGCACAAGCTCTCGACCCGGATCATCCGCGACAGCCAAGCGGTGTACGTCGAGGACCTGTGCGTTGTCGGTCTCGGCCGGACCAGGCTGGCCAGGTCCGTCCACGACGCCGGGTGGTCGTCGTTCGTCGGCATGCTGGAGTACAAGGCCTCCCGGTACGGGCGCACCTTCGCCAAGATCGACCGGTTTACGCCCACGTCCCAGATGTGCTCCGAGTGCGGCCGACTCGATGGGCCCAAGCCGCTGAGCGTCCGGTCGTGGACCTGCCTGTGCGGCGCGGTCCACGACCGGGACGTCAACGCGGCGATCAACGTGTTGGCCCAGGGACGCTGGGACAACTCAAACGACCGTGGAGCGCACGTAAGTCCAGCACTCGTGCCGGCGGCGCGCAGAGAAGCGGTAATCCACCCGGCGCCGCGTGTTCTGCACACAGCGCGGAGGGAATCCCCGTCCTTTAGGGCGCGGAGATCGTCAACCCCTGCCCTCCGGGTCGGATGGCTGACCGGTCACCGACGAGGCCGCCTCCCGCTCCATCCGATGGCTGCGCATCGCGTGCTCGAGGACCGCGATCAGCACCTTCTTGCCGGACTCCCGGCTACGGGCGTCGCAGAGCAGCACGGGGACGTCCGGGTCGAGGCTGAGTGCCTGCTGCACCTCGTCGAGCTGGTACTGCCGGGCGCCGTCGAAGCAGTTCACCGCGACGATGAACGGCGTACCGTGCTTCTCGAAGTAGTCGACCGACGGGAAGCAGTCGGCCAACCGCCGGGTGTCGGCGAGCACCACCGCGCCCAGCGCGCCGAGCGCCAGTTCGTCCCAGACGAACCAGAACCGGTCCTGGCCCGGGGTGCCGAAGAGATAGAGCACCAGGTCGTCGTTGATGCTGATCCGGCCGAAGTCCATCGCCACCGTCGTGGTGGTCTTCGTCTCGATCCCGTCGAGGTCGTCGATGGCGACGCCCTCCTCGGTGAGGAGTTCCTCGGTCCGCAGCGGCTTGGTCTCGCTGACCGCGCCGACCAGCGTGGTCTTGCCGACGCCGAAGCCGCCGGCAATGAGGATCTTGACTGCGGTCGGCAGTCGGTCGCTGAGCGGCCCGCTTTCCCGGCCGTCAGAGTGCTCGTAGCCCATTTATCACCTGTTCGAAGATGCTGTCATCGGTAAGAACGGGCACCGGGCGTGGCTCGATCACCCGGACGAGCTGCCGCTCGAGCAGATCGCCGAGGAGTACCCGGACGGTGCCCAACGGGAGATCGACGTGCGCCGCAACCTCGGCCACGGAGAGGATACGGTGGCACAGCGCCACAATGGACAGATGCTCCGGCCCCAACCCGTAGTCGCGGGTGGACACCGCCCGCGTGGTGCTGACGAGCGAGATCAGATCGAACTTTCCGGTCGCCGGCCGGGCACGACCCCGGGTCACCGCGTACGGACGGACCACCGGACCGGCATGGTCGTCGACCCAGTGAGTCGCGTCGGACTCCTCCGGTTCACTCATCACGGCGGATCACTGCGGTGTGGGTGGCTGGCGGGGTGCCCGGGTGTCCGAGGCGAGGTACTTTCCGGCGCGGGTGACCAGCATCGCCATCTCGTACGCGATGAGGCCGACGTCCGCGTCCTCGGAGGCCAGCACGGCCAGGCAGGCACCGTTGCCGGCCGCCGTGACGAAGAGGAACGCCGAGCGCATCTCGATGATCGTCTGCTGCACGGGACCGCCGCCGAACCGCTTGCCCGCACCACGGGCCAGACTCTGTACGCCGGACGCCACCGCGGCCAGGTGCTCGGCGTCGTCCCGGTCCAGTTCCCGCGACGAGGCCATGAGCAGCCCGTCGACGGAGAGCAGGATCGCGTGCTGGGTTTGTTTCACCCGGCCGACCAGGTCGTCGAGCAACCAGGTCAGATCAACATTCGACGCTGTCTTCTGCACGGGATGTCCCTTTCTGTACCGGTTATATCGACAGGGCGGAGGCGGGTGTTCTCACGTCCCGGCCGTGTCAGGTGGAGGCGCCGTACGTTCCTCCGGCTGGCGTGCGGCGTCCGACCGGCCCCGCCGGGTGCCCGACTGGTAGGAACTCATCAACCGACGGATCTGCTCAGGTGACCGGGGGGCCTCCTCGCCCACCGGCTCCGGCTCGGTCCGGGGGTCGGCGTCCCGCAACGACGGGGCGAGATTCGCCTGCCGGACCCGGACGGGCAGTCCCGACGGGGTCAGCTGCGCCCGCCCACTCGCCGTGGTCGGCCGGGCCGGCCCGTCCGCGGTCGGCCGGCTTTTCTCCCCGGTCGGTGGCCTCGGTCCGGCCTCCGGTGGCGTCGGCGGTGGCGTCGGCGTCGGCTCGACCTCCGGCGGTGCCCATCCGGTCGTGCTACCCAGTCGGGGTGCCGGGATCGCGCCGCGGTTCCGCTCCGCCGGTGGCGGGCCCGGCCGGGTCAGTGGTTCGGCGAACGGCACGGATGGCAGGCCATGCCTCGGTTCGGGGATCCGGCCCCGGCGCGGCAGGTGGCCGTCCGGGTCGTCGGGGCCGGACGGGCGGCGGGCCTCGCCACCGACCGTACTGATCGCCAGCTGCTGACCCGTCGACCCACCGGACGGCTCGTCGTCGTCGAGCGAACGGTCGGTCACCAGGTCCAGCGGAATCAGGACCACGGCGGTGGTGCCGCCGTACGGCGACTCCTTGAGCTGTACCCGCACGCTGTGCCGCCGGGCGAGTCGGCTGACCACGAACAGCCCGAGTTGGGCGGTGGCGGAGAGGGTGAACTCGGGTTCGCTGGCGATCCGGTCGTTGGCGTTCGCCCGGTCCTCGGGGCTCATGCCCAGCCCGCGGTCCTCGATCTCCACGGCGTAGCCGTTGGCGACCAGTTGGCCGCTGACCTGGACGCCGGTGTGCGGCGGCGAGAAGGACAGCCCGTTCTCGATCAGCTCGGCCAGCAGGTGGATGACGTCACCGACGGCACGGCCGGCGAGGTCCACCGGTCCGACCGGCAACACCGTCACCCGGGTGTAGTCCTCGACCTCGGCCGCCGCCCCGCGCAGCACGTCGACCATGGGTACGTTGCGGCGCCAGGCCCGGCCGGCGGTCGAGCCGGAGAGCACGATCAGGTTCTCCGCGTTGCGCCGCATCCGGGTGGCCAGGTGGTCCACCCGGAACAGGTCCTCCAACTCCTTCGGGTCGCTCTGCCGCCGCTCCAGGGTGTCGAGCAGGGTGAGCTGGCGGTGCAGCAGCGCCTGGGTGCGTCGGGCCAGGCTGAGGAAGATGTCCCGGACGCTGCGGCGCAGCTCGGCCTGCTTCACCGCGGTTCGGAGCGCGGTCTCCTGCGCCGCGTTGAACGCCTGCGCCACCTGCCCGATCTCGTCCCGTCCGGCGGCGAGCGGCGGCGCTTCGGACTCGATGTCCACCCGCTCGCCCCGGCCTAGCCGGTCGATCAGGTCGGGCAGCCGGACGTTCGCGAGGGTGAGCGCCGCCTGGCGGAGGCGCTCGAGCTGCCGCACCATCGCCCGAGCGGTGTTCACCGAGATGATGACGGCGATCAGGCCGAGCCCGACGGCGACCAGCAGCCGTACCAGGGTCCAGATCGCGACCGGAATGGCCTCGTCGAGGACCGCTTCACCGCCCCGGAAGGCTATCCGGAACAACTCCTCCGACGCCGGGTCCGCCACCCGGCGCCAGTCCTCCGCCGAGACCGGTGGCCGGCCGCCGGGACGTGCACCCAGAACGAGCTGGTCCTCGACGGTCAGCAGCCGCGAGTTGGCCCCCTGCTGGACGGCCTGGTCGTAGCTGATCCGGTCGGCCTCGGGCAGGTCGGCGGCGGCCGAGGCGGCGATCAGGCGCCGCGCGCCCACGAGCTGAACGAACTGTGCGTGGTCCGAGGGGCCGAGCCGGCCGGCCGCGAAGGCGCCGGCGAGCAGCGCGTCCTCCTGGGCGATCAACTCGCGTACCAGGTTGAGACTGATCAGCGTGCTGGCGTACCGGTCGATCGGTCCTCTGTCGAGGGCGCCGAGAACGTCGTAGATCCGGAAGATCTGCCGGATGGACTCGGTGAAGGCCTCCGCCGCGGCGGGACGGTCGATCCGGCGGGCGTCGACCTGCTCCCGTACGGTGGCCAGCCCGTCCAGCGCGGTGAGAGTCTGGGCGATCCGTCGTTCCAGTTCGTCGCTGCCGGCGATTCTGGCCCACCGACCCCGGGTCGCCTTGCCGAACGCCTGCGCGTCGGCCTGCGCCTGCTGCCGGACGGAGTCGAGCGTGGTCCGGGACGGCGCCGTCGGGCTGCCGAGGTGTGCCAGCGAGAGCCGGCGTTCGACCTGCAGGTTCTGCACGAGGGTCTCGGTCGGTGCGTAGATCTGTGATTCCAGCGTCTGCACCCAGAGCAGGTTGAATCCGTCGCGGAGCGTGATCCATGCGCCGAACGCCCAGAGTGCGGTCAAGGTGGCCAGCAGGGCGACGACCTTGGTACGCAGACTCGAACTGCGGAAGCCCATTGCACCGTCCCGTAACGGTCGAAGGCGGTCATCGGCATTCGCCGAGTGTGTGGCGTCGCGTCATGCCCGGATGCTCATGCACGATCGTCGAGTACCCGGCGCACGCTAGCAGTGTCCCGGTCCGCCCCTCAACCCCCGCTTTTGCGCGGAGATTGGTGGTTTCCGCCCGCATCGGCCGGTTGGCCTGCCGCTCGGCCACCAGCAACGGATCTTAGAGCTTTTGTCCACGATGGATCGATGCCGCTTTGTGATGCGATGTGGTGGAGGTTGGTGGATGACCGAGGCGTCGCTGTCCGGGCGACGCTGCGTGAGCATACATCGAAATGTGTCGTAGCCAGGGCTCGATCGCGGGCGCGGACCGGCCCGGCCGGTGCGTGGCATCCGGTGTGGGACGTCTGAGTAGCCTTTGTCACGGCACGAACAGTTGATCAGGAGTGGGGCGGATGCTCGACCAACGGTTGCACCACCATCTGGTGACCTGGCTGGGTATGTGGCCGGCCGGAACCGCGCTGGACGTCGTGGGCTCCGAGCGTCGGATCCAGCCGGGCTGGGACGGTGAACCGCATCCGGTGATCGGGATCGGCGACCGTGGCGGCATCGTGCTCTCCGTACCGCCGGCCCGGACCGGCACCGTACGGGCGCTGGGCCAGCTGCCGATCGCGGACCTGTTGCGGAAGTTGCCCGACGCGGTGGGCCTGCCCGGCTGGTCGGGCTACCGGGCCGTCTTCCGCCACACGCTCGCCCCGACCCCGTCACCGGACCGGGGCGAGTGGATCGACGCCCGCGATCCGGCGGTCCCGGGCTGGCTGCGGCCGTTCGGCGGCGAGGTGCTGGTGATCCGCGACTCCGACGGTCGCTACCTGGCCGGGGTCGGCATCAAACGCCACGACGGGTACGGGCACGAACTGGCCGTCGGCACCGAGCCGGCCGCCCGGGGCCGGGGACTGGCCCGGCGACTCGTCGCGCAGGCGGCCCGGCGGGTGCTGGACGAGGGGGCGGTGCCGACCTACCTGCACGCCCCGGAGAACGTCGCCTCGGCCCGGGTGGCTCGGGCCGCCGGCTTCGCCGACCGGGGCTGGTCCGCGTACGGCCTGTCCAGACCGGATCCGGCCGCCGCCTCCTGAGGGCCGGGGCCGGGCGTACGGCCGCAGCGAGGATCGCCGTGATCAGGACCGGGGCGCTGGGGGTCGGCTGGGCGCCACGCGTCCGGTTACCTGATCACGGCGACCTCGGAACGGGGAGACCGGATCAGGCGCAGACCTTGCCCACTCCGACCCCGCCCGAGACCGAACCGGGCACGCTGGCCGGCGCGTCCACGGTGTACGGGTAGAAGGTGCGCGGCTCGACCACGGTCCCGGCGGTCTGCGGCGTACCCGAGTTGACGTACAGGTTGTTCCGCTCGACGACCCGGCCGGGGCCGCTCTCGTCGTACCCGACGTAGATCGGATGGGCCACGTTCTCGAAGTAGTTGCCCTCGACCATCAGGCCGGCGTTCTCCGTCGACGCGATCCCGTACAGCGCGTTGTTCCGGTAGTAGTTGTTGAAGACGTGCACCGGGTCGGCGAAGCGTACCCGTGGGTGCCGTTGGTCCGTACCGTCGAAGAAGTTGTGGTGGTAGGTGACCCGCAGCTTGCCGACGTCGGCGGTGTAGGTGTCCGAGTGGCCGACGAGCGACGACTTGCTGTGGTTGTGGAACCTGTTCCAGGAGACCGTCACGAAGTCCGACTCGCGTTTGATGTCGAGCAGGCCGTCGTAGCCGTCGGAGAGGTCGTTGTGGTCGATCCAGACGTGGTGGGCCTTGTTGGTGACGCTGATCGAGTCGTCCCCGGCGCCGGTGAAGCGGATGTTCCGGATGATCACGTTGTTGCCCGGCCGGGTGGTGGAGCCGAGTTGGAGCCCGCCGCCGGTGATCTCGGCGCTGGTGCCGACGCCCAGGATGCTCTTGTTGGCGACGACGGTGAGCATGTCGTCGACCTGGATCCGTCCGGAGACCCGGATGATGTAGGGGCCGGCCCGCCCGACGTAGTCCTCCAGGGCGGCGGCGGTGGTCACGGTGATCGTCGGTCCGCCAGCGCCGCCGGTGGTGCCGCTCTGGCCGACGGCGTTGACCGAGGCGAAGCCGATCGGTGCATCGGTGCAGGCGATGGCGGCGTCCCGCGTCGGGGCGGCCGGACCGGGCAGCCCGGCCCGGGCCGGGTCGGCGGCGCCGAGCAGCGGTAGCACGAGTACGCCGACCAGGCCGGCGGCGAGTGTCGATCGCCCGGGTGCGGGCTTGGTGGACGGGGTGGCAGCGGGTCGAGGTGTCATCTGCGTCTCTGTCTCTCCGGGCGCCACCCGCTGGCGGCAACGCGGGCGTGGTGGAAACGTCTGGTTGCCCCGGCGGCGTTCGGCGCGGACGTGCGCGCGGGAGCGCCTCCGCCCGGGTGGCCAGCACGGGCGGGGCACGAGCGGGAAAGCGCTTTCCCAACCGCCACCATAGGACGGGCACGCATGTTCGTCAATGTGTCGGCCGGACCGGGGTCGTGCCGACCGTGCCCTCCGGCCGGCCGGGGCGGGCCCACCCGCCTCGCCGCCCGCCGACAAGCCACGGACCGTGAACCCCCGGGCGAGGGGTCCACGGTCCGCGTCCTCTCCCAGGCCGAGGTCCGGGCGGCGACGATCGTTCGGGCCGGTCGAGATCGCGCCACCAGTGCTGGTAACGCTACGTATTCCCGTCGACGCCGACAAGCGTGCGGGTGCCTCGTCCAATTTGGCCGTTTGGTGGATTTGACCGGTTAACGAGCCGGATAGACGGCTACCTGACAGCAGGTCCGCCGGAACTTCTCTAGTGCCGCAGGGTCCTGATCAGCTGCATCGCCTGCGTGGTGATCGGCCGCAGCACGCGGAGCCGGGAGAGGGCGACCAGTCGATCGATGAGTGGCACGGCCCCGTTGATCAGCAGGCGGGTCTTCGCCTGCTCCGGCGAGCGGTCGTGCACCCAGTAGAGGATCACCCCGAGGTACGCCAGCCACAGCAGTTCCGGCAGGTCGGGACGGAGTTCCGGGTCGACCTTCGCCCGCGAGCCGTCCAGCACCTCGCGGAACAGTGCGATCGCGTCGGACCGGGCCTGCGACGACTGCGCCGAGAACGGGCTGAGCGGCGACGTCGGTTCGGCGGCGGTCTTGAAGAAGGTGGCGGCGAAGGCGTGCGACGGGGTGAGGACGTCGATCCCCGCGTGCAGCACCGCGCGCAGCCGCGCGGCGAAGTCGGTCTCCATCGCGAGCGGGGTGGCCGCCGCGGCCAGGTGTTCGGCGTGGGTACGTCGATAGAACTCCTGGATCAGGTGCTCCTTCGACTCGAAGTAGTAGTAGGCGTTGCCCACCGCCACCCCGGCCTCCTTGGCGATGGCCCGCATCGTGGTCTGGGCGTACCCGCGTTCGCGGAACAGCCGCAGCGCGGTCTCCAGGATCAGTTGCCGGGTCTGCTCGCCGCGTGCCCTGGTCGGCTCGGCCCCACCGGTGGCCGATTCCGACTCACGGCCGCCGCCGACCGCGCGGCCGGTGCCAGCACGGTCCACGGCCCGGCTGGCACCGGTGGTCGAGCCGGCCGCTGCGCCCGTCGGTTCACCCGCAGCGGTCGTCGGCGCAGTCTGGTCGCTCATCCTGGCTACGGTATCCCGGCCCGGTGGTCTGCTCCCGGAGCGCCGCCGCCGCGGCGATCACCCGGCGGGCCACCGGCAGCAGGTGCGGCCGGGCCAGCCGGTCGGCCATCGCCCGGTACCCGTGCAGCGCCCAGAGGCAGGCCAGCCAGGCGCCGTCGCCGACGTACACCTCGCCGGTGTCGGCGACGACGGTGATGTCCCGCAGGGTCGCCGCGTGGTCCAGGCCCGGAAACAACTGCCGGGCCGTTGCCGACCCGGCCGGCACGAAACCCAGCGGTACGAGTTGTGGGCGCGACTCCAGCCACCGCCGCGCGGTTCGGCACACCGGACAGTGCTGGTCGTACAGCACCGTGAACGAGCCGATCCCACCGGCCCCGTGCCCGGTGGGATCGGCGGCATCCGGTTCACCCATCACGGAAGGGTGGGCAGCCCGGTGGGTCCGGGCGGTGCCGTCGGCGGCTGGTTGCCGGGGCCCGGTGCCGGCCGCCCGCCACCCGGGGCCATCGCCGGGTACCCGGTCGGACCCATCGCCGGCTGCCCGCCCATGGCGGCCCGGGCCGGTGGGACCATCGGCAGCCGACCGGCGGGCGGCAGCGGGGGGTGGCCGGCGTACTGGCGTTGCCGTCCGCGTCGGTAGCGGTTCAGCGCGAAGACGTTGAAGAAGTGCAGCGCCCCGAGTACGAGCAGCACCAGACCGATCTTCTTGGAGAGTTCCTCCATGGCCTGGCTGACCGTGTGCACCCCGCCGCTGTGCTTCATCGCGACCGACACGTAGCCGAGGTTGAGCAGGTAGAAGCCGACCACCAGCAGGCTGTTGACGGCGCGGGAGAGCCGGTTGTCCTCGAAGACCTCCTCGAGGAAGACCAGGCCGTTGCGGGAGAGCGTGCTGGCCACCCAGATGGTGAGTCCGATGCTGATGACCAGGTAGATGAGGTACATCCACACTTTGATGTCCACCGCTCACGTCCTTTCTGAACGTGTTCAAGTTGCGGTCGAACTGAGCGTAGGACAGACCTTGAACGTGTTCAAGAGACGTCGGTCACGCCGTTACCACATAGGACGGTCACACTGGTTCGGTCCGGATCACGCCCGGCTCGGCGGCGGAACCCGTGGCTCAGGCGGTCAGGCCGAGGAGTTCGGCGGCGGCCCGGCCGTTGGCGTGGCTGGCGCCGTACGTCGTCACGAAGGCCCGTACGCCGATCGGGCGCCAGCGCGACGGCCAGCCCATCTCGACCACGGTCACCGGATGGCTGCCGGCCAGGCTCTCGACCAGTTCGGGTCCGCCGGGCAACCGGTGCAGGTGCCGCCCGACCAGCACGATCGGTCGCCCGGCGGCGCGCGAGCGCAGTGTCTCGGCATCGGTCTCGGCGGCCACGACCCGGAGCTGTTCGGCGCCGCCCAGGTGCGGTCCGAGTCCCCACGGCACCCGTCCCTCGGCGATGGTCGAGGCGGCGAAGAGCTGCACCACGAGCGGGGCGTCGAGTCCGGTGAGGATTCCCTCGACCTGGACCGCGCGCCGCGCGGCGGCGTACCCGAGGTCGGTGCCGGTCGCCCGGACCGGCGCGGCGGCCCGGGTCCAGGCGGCGAGTGCGGCGGTCCGTTCGGCGGCCTGCTCGACCCGGGACAGGTCGAGGCGGCCGTCGCGGAGCGCGGCGATGATCTCGGCGACGACGGTCTCGACCAGTTCGGCGTCGACCTGGGCGCCGATGCAGAGCAGGTCGGCGCCGCCGGCCAGGGCCCGGACGGCGGCCGGGCCGATCCCACCGGCGGCGTCGGCGGCGCCCTTCATCTCCAGCGCGTCGGTCAGCACGACGCCGGTGAAGCCGTATTCGCCGCGCAGCAGGTCGACCAGGACGGCGCGGCTGAAGGTGGCGGGAGCCTCGCCGGTGAGCGCGGGTACCCGGATGTGCGCGGTCATGATCGCCTTGGCGCCCGCCGCGATCGCCGCCGCGAAGGGCGGCAGGTCGCGGTCCCGCAGCACCGACAGGGGTACGTCCACAGTGGGCAGTTCGAGGTGCGAGTCGGCGACGGTGGCGCCGTGTCCGGGAAAGTGCTTGGCACACGCGGCCACCCCGGCCGCCTGTAGCCCCTCGACGGCGGCCCCGGCGTGCGCGGCGACCCGGAGCGGGTCGGCGCCGAACGCCCGGGTGCCGATGATCGGGTTGTCGTCGGCGGTGTTGACGTCGACGGTGGGCGCGAGGTTGACGTTGACGCCGACCGCCGCGAGTTCGTTGCCGATCGCGTGGTACACCCGCCGGGTCAGCGCGAGATCGTGCACCGCGCCGAGGGCGGCGTTGCCGGGGTACGGGCTGCCGGTGGCGTGCGCCAGCCGGGTGACGTCGCCGCCCTCCTCGTCGATCGCGACGAGGACGTCCGGTCGGGCTTCACGGAGCGCGGCGGTGGCGGCGGCGATCTGGTCCGGATGGTCGACGTTCCGGCCGAACAGGGTGTGTCCGGCCAGCCCTTCGGCGGTCAGCTCGCGCGCCCAGTCCGGTGGCGTGGTGCCCGGAAACGCGGCCAGCATCGTGCCCAGCACCAGCCGGCGAAGTCCTGAATCGGTCGGCACGTTTCCCCCTTCGGCGCTTTCCCCGGTCCGAGTGTCGCATCGACGTGGACCGTCTCGCGGCCAAGCGATACCGAATCGGCTTAGCACTGCGGACTCGCCGGCCCATTACGCTACGGCTACTCCTCTGAAGGTTAGCCTAGCTATTAAGAAAGTTTCTTAAACAAGGGATACTGCATGGCCAGCACCCGGCTCCCCGGTACACCCCGCCTGCTCCGCGCACTCAACGACCGGGCGGCGCTGGAGCTGCTGCTCGCGCGCGGGCCACTCACCCGCGCGCAGTTGGGTGAGTTGACCGGGCTGTCCAAGGTCACCGCGTCCCAACTGGTGGAACGGCTGGAAGAGCGCGGTCTGGTGACCCGGGTCGGCGAGCAGGCCGGCGGACGCGGCCCCAACGCACAGCTCTATGCCGTCCGCCCGGGAACCGCGCACGTGGTCGGCGTCGACGTCGGACCGGACCGGGTGGTGGCGGCCTGTGCCGACATCACCGGCGAGGTGATCGGGCGGGTGGAGCAGTCCACCCGGGACACCGACGACCCGGTGGGCGTCGTGCACAACGCGGTGGTACGGGCGGCGAGCGAGGCGCAGGCCCACCTGACCACCGTACGACGGGTGGTGCTCGGCACGCCCGGCCTGGTCGATCCGGCCACCGGGGACATCACCTTCGCGTTCAACCTGCCGCGCTGGCACCGGGGTCTGTTGGCCGCCCTGCGCGAGGACCTGCACACGCCGGTGGTCTTCGAGAACGACGTCAACCTGGCCGCGGTCGCCGAGGCGGAGTCCGGTGCGGCCCGTGGAGTGGACGACTTCGTACTGGTCTGGCTGGGGGTCGGCATCGGTCTGGCCATCGTGCTGAACGGCCGCCTGCACCACGGCAGCACCGGCGCGGCCGGCGAGATCGGCTATCTGCCGGTGCCCGGGGCTCCCATTCCACGGGACGCCTCCCGGCGGGCGAAGCCGGCGTTCGGACAGTTGGCCGGCTCCGACGCGGTCCGCGCGGTGGCCCGGGAGCACGGCTTCCGGTCCGCCTCGGCGGCGGACGCGATCCGGGCCGCGATCGGGGCGGGTACGGCCGGCGGGCCGGTGCTCGACGAGGTCGCCCGGCGGCTCGCGCTCGGGGTGGCGAGCAGTTGCGTGGTGTTGGACCCGCCGCTGGTGGTGCTGGCCGGCGAGGTCGGCCAGGCCGGCGGTACCGCGCTGGCCGAACGGGTGCAGCACGAGGTCGCCGCCATCACGCTCGTCACCCCCCGGGTGGTGCCCACCGAGTTGACCGAGGAGCCGGTGCTGCGCGGCGCCCTCCGGGTCGCCCTGGACGCGGTCCGGGACGAGGTGTTCGGCTCGACGCTGGGCTGATCCGACAGCCGACCGCCGGGTTCCGCCGGTCGCCCGCCGCGCTGCTCCGGCGGCGATCCGCCGTGCCGTTCCGCTGGTCGCCCGTCGGCCTGATGCGGCATTGGGCTGTCCGGCGCGGCCGGGCTCCGGCGCGGTACACGATGGCTCGCACGGTGGCTTCCGTCGGCCGGTCATGTAGATATCTTTCATTAACCTTCAGTTCAATGGAAGGTCTCGACATAGACGAAGTTGAGGCTATACGGTACGGCCACCCGGCGTCCCCCATCCGGGACGTCCACCCTCTGGGGAGGAGTGACGGTGACCGTTCGGAACCCCCAACCGCGCCCGCGCCACCTGCTCGGCGCCACCCTGATCGTGTCCCTCGCCATCGGCCTGCCCGGCCAACCCGCACTGGCCGGGCAATTCAACTCCGTCGACCTGTCGGCCGGCGCCAATGCCGTGACCGGTGCGTCCGCCGAGGCCGGGGCGCTCGCCCGGGCCTTCGACACGGCGGCGGCCAGGTACGGCGTACCACGTGACCTGCTCGTCGCGCTCGGCTACTCGGAGACGCGTCTCGACGGCCACGCCGGGGCGCCGAGCGCGTCCGCCGGCTACGGCGTCATGCACCTGACCAGCAATCCGAAGCAGCGCACCCTGGACGAGGCCGCCGCGCTGACCGGCCTGCACCGGGACACGCTGCGTACCGACTCCGTCGCCAACGTCACCGGCGCCGCCGCCGTGCTGCGGTCGTACGCCGACGCGGCCGGGCTCACCGCCGCGCAGCGGGGCGACATCAACCACTGGTACGGGCCGGTGATCCGGTACGGCGGAGCCAGTACCCCGGCCGTCGCCCGGCTCTACGCCGACACCGTCTACGAGATGCTCGGCACCGGCATCAACGCCGGTACGGCGGACGGGCCGGTCCAGGTCGCGCCCCGCAAGGTCGCCCCGGACCGGGGTGCCCTGGCCGGCGTCGCCCCGCTCGGCAGCTCCGGCGGGGTCGGCATCATGAGCACCGACTACGGTCCGGCCGCCTGGGCACCGGCGCACTCGGCCAACTACACGGTGTCCAGCCGCGAGTCGTCGTACCCGATCAACTACGTGGTCATCCACGTGACCCAGGGGTCGTACGCCGGCACGGTCAGCTGGTTCCAGAACCCGGCCTCCGGGGTCAGCGCCCACTACACGGTCCGCTCCTCGGACGGTGCGGTGACCCAGTCGGTCCGGGAGAAGGACATCGGCCACCACGCCGGCAACTGGACCTACAACACCCAGTCGATCGGCATCGAGCACGAGGGCTACGTCACCCAGCCGTCCTGGTTCACCGACGCGATGTACCGGTCCTCGGCGGCGCTGACCCGGCACCTCACCACGCGGTACGGCATCCCCCGGGACCGGTCCCGGATCATCGGGCACAACCAGGTGCCCGGTGCGACCCACACCGACCCGGGACAGCACTGGAACTGGACCTACTACATGCAGTTGGTCACCGGTGGTACGACCCCGCCGCCCACCGGCTGGACGACCACCGTGGACAACAGCACGTCGGGCCGGTTCACCGCGAGTGCGAGCTGGGGCACCTCGACGTACTCGTCGCAGAAGAACGGGGTCGACTACCGGTACGCGAGCACGGTGGAGTCGAGCGACCCCGCCTGGTACAAGGTGAACATCCCGGAGACCGCCAGCTACCGGGTGGAGGCGTGGTACCCGGACGATCCGGGTTACAACAGCTCCGCGCCGTACATCATCGTCACGCCGAGCGGTAACCAGACGGTCTACGTCGACCAACGCTCCGGCGGTGGCGCGTGGCGCAACCTCGGCACCTTCACCCTCGCCGCCGGTGACGCCAACAAGGTGGGCGTGAGCCGCTGGACCGGCGGCACCGGGTTGGTGATCGCGGACGCGATCCGGATCAGCCGCGTCTAACCTGCAAGGAAGGGCCCCTTCTTATCGTTTTTTGTATAAGAAGGGGCCCTTCCTAACACCTCAGGCGAGGTCGCGACGGCGGAAGGTGGTGAAGGCGGCCCCGACCGTGACCACCACCAGGGCGAGCAGCACGGCCAGTCCGGCGGGCCAGAGGATCGTGTACGACGGGTCGCAGGATCCCGTCATGGTCCGCCCGCTACAGGCGTCGAAGGAGTACAGCTCGATGTCGCCGCCGACCCAGGCGACGACGTAGCTGATCAGCATCAACTGGTCCGGCCGGGCCACGTCGAGGATGCCCATCACGATCCGGCCGCCCGCCTCCCAGACCACGCCGTACGCGGCGGCCACCCCGAGCGCCGCCGAGGTGTGCCGGCCGAGGGTGGCCACGGCGAAGCCCAGCGCGGTCACCATCAGCACCAGCAGCACTCCGCGGACGACGGTCATCGACAGATCGGTCCAGAACGTGGCGGTCGGCGAACCGGGCATCCCCCGGAACTCCGCGATCAGCCGGAAGGCGCCGATGTAGACCACCGAGGCGACTACCGACACCGCCAGTACGCCGGCCAGCAGGGTGCCCAGCTTCGTGCCGAGTACGACCATCCGCTGGGGCCGCCACAGCAGCAGGTTCGTCATCCCGCCGGAGGTCAGGTCCGCGCCGATGTAGGACGCCCCGACCAGGAAGCCGAACAGGCAGAGGAAGGCGACGAGGAAGTAGGCCAGCTCCAGGATCTGGCGGTCGAAGACGAAGACCCCGGCGAGGTAGTCCGAGGCGTCGATCCGGTCCGGGTTGAGATTCTCGCAGTCGCCCTGGTAGCGGGAGCCGGTCCCGGGGCCGAGCGGCTGCTCGACGCGACAGTTGGCGTAGTGCACCCGGACCTCCGCCCGCTGCTCCTGCGCCCAGGTCTCGGCCCGTTGCAGCTCGGCGGGGCCGGGCTCGTGCGAGCCGGCCAGCGTGGTGGCGATCGTGATGCCGAACGCGGTGACCAGCAGCACCAGCATCAGTTGTACGAAACGACGGGCGGCCAGCCGACCGATCTCGGCCCGTACCAGGTTCACGACCGTGCCCCCTCGTCGTCGACGCTGATGGTGATCTCACGGGCCCCGGTGGCGGCGGGCAGTACGGACTCGTCGACCTGACGCGGCACCCCGGGTCGGGGCCGGGTGTCGGTGAGTTCGAGGAAGACACTCTCCAGGTCCGGGGTGAGCGGGGTGAGTTCGCGCAGCCAGAGGCCCTGCTCGCCGAGGAGCTGGCTGATCCGGGCCGGATCCTCGGTGCCGGCCACCACCAGATGGTCCGGATGGGCGGCCACCGTCAGGCCGGCCGCCTGGATGATCTCGGCAGCCCGGGTCTGCTCGGCGACCCGGATCCGGAACTCGCCGTGGTCGAAGCCGGCCAGCACCGCCTCGACCGGACCGGCGGCCACCCGCCGTCCACGGGAGATGATCGTCACGTGGTCACATATCTGTTGGATCTCGGCCAGGATGTGGCTGGAGACCAGCACCGTGACCCCGGCGGCGGCGAGGCCGCGCATCAGGTCCCGCATCTCCCGGATGCCGGCCGGGTCCAGCCCGTTGGCCGGCTCGTCGAGGATCAGCAGCTCGGGCTGTTTGAGGAGGGCGGAGGCCACCGCGAGCCGCTGTTTCATGCCCAGCGAGTACGCCTTCACCCGCTCGTCGGCCCGGTCACGGAGCCCGACCTGCGTCAGCACCTCGTCGACCCGGGTCGGCGGCACCCCACCGGCCACGGCGAGCAGCCGCAGCGTGCGCCGGCCGGTGAAGTTGCCGAAGAACTGGGGGCTCTCCACGATGGCGCCGAACCGGCTGGCCACGGCCGGCAGCCCGTGCGGTGTCGGCTGCCCGAACAGCGCCATCCGGCCGCTGTCCGCCCGGACCAGGCCGAGCAGCGTACGCAGGGTGGTGGTCTTGCCCGACCCGTTGGGACCGAGGAAGCCGTGTACCTGGCCCGGCTCGACCAGCATGTCGAAGCCGTCCAGAGCGACCCGGCGGCCGCGACGGAAGCGGGTGAACGCCTTGCTCAGGCCGTTGATCTCGATCACCGCTGGCACGGGACAACCTCCGGCTACGTGATATAGGACACGGCGCATCACCCTACGGCCCGGACGGCGCTCGCGGGGGACGCAGCGCTGCGTGGTTGGATGGGCGGGTGCGTGATGATCCGGTTTCTGTCGCCGCCGATGCCGGCCCACCCCAAGCATCCGACCCGGACGCGGTGATCGACCTCAACAGGGTCGGTGTGCTGCGATCCGGCACCGCACTGCTGCACGACGTGACGTGGCGGGTGCGCCCGGACGAGCGGTGGGTGGTGCTCGGGCCGAACGGTGCGGGCAAGACGACGTTGCTCAACCTGGCGTCCGGGCGGCTGCATCCGACCACGGGCGTGGTGCACGCGCTCGGTGAGCGGATCGGGCGTACCGATCTGGCCGAGCTGCGTACCCGGATCGGGTTGACCACCGCGGCGCTGGCCGAGCGGATCCCGGCCGACGAGCGGGTCCGGGACGTCGTGCTGACCGCGGCCTGGTCGGTGGTCGGCCGGTGGCGGGAGCAGTACGACGAGATCGACGAGGCGCGGGCCCAGGGCCTGCTCGCCCAGCTCGGTGTCGTCTCGCTGGCCGACCGTCGCTACGGGACGCTGTCGGAGGGCGAGCGCAAGCGGACGCAGATCGCCCGGGCCCTGATGACCGATCCGGAGCTGCTGCTGCTCGACGAGCCGGCGGCCGGGCTGGACCTGGGCGGTCGCGAGGACCTGGTGGCCCGGCTCGCCGGGCTGGCCCAGGACTCGGACGCCCCGGCTCTGGTGCTGGTCACCCACCACGTCGAGGAGATCCCGCCGGGCTTCACCCACGCCCTGCTGCTGCGCGAGGGCGGCATCGTGGCGCAGGGGGTACTCGCCGAGACGGTCACCGGCGAGTACCTCTCCAAGACCTTCGGCGTGCCGCTGGTGGTGGACCGGGCGGGTGGCCGGTTCACCGCCCGAGCCGCCTGACATCCGCCGAACGGAAGTCGGCCGAGCCGCCTGACCTCCGCCGGGCGGCGGAAGTCAGGCGAGGGCCGGCGGGTCCGAACCGTCAGCGGTTCGTCGCGGCGCGGAGCATCGGGAGCAGCGTCTCGGACGCCAGCGTGATCTGGGCGACCGCGAGCTGGTCGTCGCGGGGCGGAACGAAGACCACGGCGTCCGCACTGGCCTCCCAGAGCCGGGTCACCGACGCCGCGCACTGCTCGGCACTGCCGGCCGCGGTGAACCGGTCGAGGTAGTGCTCGGGCAGCGCCTCGGCCAGCGCGGCGGCGCCGGACGAACCGGCCAGCAGGTTGGCGATCTCGTCGGCCAGGTCGGCGTCCGAGGGCGGGAGCGCCCAGCCGCCGGAGAGCTGGGCGGCGAACTCCCGGCGGGCGCTGGCCCGGGCGTCGTCGAAGTCCAGGTGCGCGTAGACGGTGAGCCGGTGGTCATCGGTACGTCCGGCCGCCCGGCGCCCCTCGTCGATCATCCCCCGGGCCCAGCGGACGTACTCCGGACTGGCACCCTCGGCGAGAATCGTGCCGTCGGCCACCCGCCCGGAGAGCCGCAGCGACTTCTCGCCGCGTACCCCGGTGGAGATCGGAGGCGGCTGGTCCGGCGGGTACTCCAGCAACACCTCGGCGAGTCGGGCGTACCGGCCGGTGACGGTGACCTTGTTTCCGGCGAGCAGCGCGCGTACCGCCTCGACGGTCTCACCGAGCACCGCCAGCGGCGACGGATGGTCGGCGCCGACCTGCCGGACCCAGTCAGCCATGCCGTGACCGAAGCCGGGCAGGATCCGGCCCGGGAAGAGCCGGGCGAGGTTGGCCAGCTCCATGGCGGCCAGCGCGGGATTGCGGAACGCCGCCGGCAGGATGCCGATGCCGATCTTCAGTTTGTCGGTCACGGCCGCGGCCACCGCGGCACTGGAGACCGCGCCGCCGAAGAAGCAGTCCTCCACCACCCACAGCTCGTCGTAACCCAGCCGCTCCACCAGCCGGGCGTACGCCGGTAACTGCTCCGGGGCGGTGTCGCACCGGTACATCACTCCGATCGGCATCTGTCCCATGTCTGGCAGCCTGCCAGAAGACGCCGACAACGGCCCGCTCTAGACTCGGGCAGTCGCCGAAACGGGAGGTGCCGCCGGTGAACCGGCCACGGGTCGTTGTCATGGGCAGCGCCAACATGGACCTGGTGGTCACCACCGACGTCCTACCGAAACCGGGTGAGACGGTCTTCGGCACCGACTTCGTGATGGTGGCCGGCGGCAAGGGGGCCAACCAGGCGATCGCGGCCACCCGGGCGGTGCCGACGGCGCCCTGCTCGGCGCGATCGGCTCGGACTCGTTCGGCGTCACCCTCCGGGCCCGGATCGCCGCCGCCGGGGTCGACACGGAGCGGGTCCGGATGGTGTACGGCGCCTCCGGAGTGGCGGTTGTCACCGTCGACGCCGAGGGGGAGAACACCATCGTGGTCACCCCGGCCGCCAACTCCGCCTTCACCGGGCTGACCGAGAGCGAGCTGACCGCCGTACGGGATGCCGACGTACTCGTGGCGCAGCTGGAGATTCCGGTCGCCACGGTGACCGAGGCGGCCCGCGCGGCCCGGGCCGCCGGCACCCGCGTGCTGCTCAACGCGGCCCCGGCCCAGCCGGTACCGGCCGAACTGCTCGACTCGGTCGACCTGCTGGTGGTCAACGAGGCCGAGGCGCGGGCGATCACCGGACGCGGCCGGGAGCACCCCGGTGCGCTGCTCGGCGTGGTGCCCCGCGCGGTGATGACCCTCGGCCGGCACGGCGCCTGGTACGGGGACCGGGATGGCACCACCACGCACGTGCCCGCGGTCAAGGTCGACCTGGTCGACTCGACGGCGGCCGGGGACGCGTTCACCGGTGCGCTGGCGGTGGCCTGGGGCGAGGGCCGGGAACTTCTCGACGCGGTCCGCTGGGCGAGCGCGGCCGGCGCGGCCTGTGCCCGGAAGCTCGGTGCCTCGGTCGCGCTTCCGCTCCGGGCCGAGATCGACGCCCTCTACGTTCCCGGCGACTGAGGGTACGTCAGCTCGGCCAGCTGCCCGACCTGTTCCGACCCGATGGGTTGATCGGGGGGGCGCACCATGACGGCATGGTGCGATTCGTGCTCAACCTGCTCTGGCTGATCTTCGGTAGTGGTATCGCGCTCGCCATCGGGTACGGGATAGCGGCGCTGATCTGCTTCGTGTTCATCGTGACCATCCCGTTCGGGGTGGCCTCGCTCCGGTTGGCGTACTACTCGCTGTGGCCGTTCGGGCGGACCCTGGTGGTCAAGCCGGGCGCCGGACTCGGCTCGGGCCTGGCCAACGTGCTCTGGATGGTGCTGGCCGGCTGGTGGCTCGCGCTCATGCACCTCGTCGCCGGGGTCACGCTCTGCCTGACGATCATCGGGATCCCGTTCGGCGTCGCCAACTTCAAGCTGGTGCCGGCCGCGTTCTGGCCGCTCGGCCGCGAGGTGATGGAGGTCGACGACCTCCGGCGTCCCGGAACCGCCTCCTGACGGCGACACCGTTCCCAGGTCGGGTCGGCTCCGGCCCGGCCTGGGCGGGTCACGCCGAGGCCAGCGCCGTGCGGCTGCGCCGGAGGAAGTCCCGCTCGACCGCGTTCCGGGTCAGGCTCTCGGCCAGTTCGTACGCCCGCACCGCCTCGGTGGCGCGGCCGAGCCGGCGGAGCAGGTCGGCCCGGACGGCGTGGAACAGGTGGTGGCCGGTCAGGTCGAGCTGGTCGACGAGGTCGAGTGCCGCCGCCGGCCCGTCGATCTCGGCCACCACGATCGCGCGGTTCAACGCCACCACCGGGCTCGGGGCGAGCGAGAGCAGGTGGTCGTACAACTGGAGGATCTGTGCCCAGTCGGTGGCGGCGGCGTCCGGGGCGTCATCGTGCACGGCGTTGATCGCGGCCTGGATCTGGTACGGGCCGGGCTGGTCGCGTCGTAGGCAGCGCCGGACGAGGGCCTGGCCCTCGGCGACGAGTTCCCGGTTCCAGCGGGTCCGGTCCTGGTCGGCCAGGCGGACGAAGGCGCCGTCCGGGGTGGTCCGGCTGGGCCGGCGGGCCTCGACGAGCAGCAGCAGCGCGAGCAGTCCGAGGACCTCCGGCTCGTCCGGCAGAAGTTCAGCCAGCAGCCGACCGAGCCGGATGGCCTCGGCGCAGAGGTCCTCGCGGATCAGCCGGTCGCCCGAACTGGCGGTGTGGCCCTCGTTGAAGATCAGATAGACCACGGCCAGTACGGTCCGGAGCCGGTCCGGAAGGTCGGCCTCGGCCGGAACCCGGTACGGGATCCGCGCATCCCGGATCTTGCCCTTCGCCCGGACCAACCGTTGCGCCATGGTCGGCTCGGGGACCAGGAAGGCACGGGCGATCTCGGTCGTGGTGAGTCCGCCGAGCAGCCGCAGCGTCAACGCGACCTGGGCGGTGGGCGCGAGCGCGGGATGGCAGCAGGTGAAGATGAGGCGCAGCCGCTCGTCGTGCACGGGACCCTCCTCGGCCGGTTCGTCGCGGGCGTTCAGCAGGGCGGCCTGGGCGTAACGGTCCGGGCGGGCGGCCTCCCGGCGGAGGCGGTCGATGGCCCGGTTGCGGGCCGTCGTGATGATCCACCCGGCCGGGCTGGGCGGCGGTCCGCCGGACGGCCACCGCTGGACGGCTGCGGCGAACGCGTCCTGGACCGCGTCCTCGGCGATGTCGATGTCACCGAAGACGCGGACCAGGACCGAGACCGCACGCCCGTACTCCGCGCGGAACACCCGCTCGATCTCCGGATCGGCTCCGGCTGCCGGATCGGCTCCGGCTGCCAGATCGGCTCCGGCTGCCGGATCGGGTCGGTCAGGCCTGCGGCGGATCACAACTGTCTGCCTCGTCCTCCAACGGCCGTACCTCGATCGGCAGCAGGCCGATGGCCTCGGCGAGCTTGCGGCCCCAGACCAGCGCGGCATCGAGGTCGGGTGCCTGGACGACGGTGAATCCGCCGAGGTGTTCCTTGCCCTCGACGTACGGGCCGTCGGTGATCAGCGTGTCGCCGTCGCTGACCCGGATCACCGTGGCGGTGCTGGGTGGATGCAGCCCGCCCGCGAAGACCCACGCCCCGGCGGACTTCATCTCCTGGTTCAACGCCGCGAGGTTCTTCATGATCGGTTCCAGTACCTCGAACGGGGGCGGGTCACCGTCCGGCTGGTAGATGCTGAGCAGGTACTGCGGCACCGCGACACCTCCTGTCCTGTCTCGCCCGCCGGCACGGCGCCGGCGGATTCCTACCCTCTATACGAACGGCGACGGAACGGATCGACATCCGCCGGAGCGGAGATGGTCCAGGTCAGCAGCACAGGGGATCGGCGTTGACGGCATTCTTCCGATCCGGCTCCGCGTAGGGTACCCACGAATCGCCGCCGGTCCGGACGGACTCGACCCTCTTCCCGAGTACGTACGCGCCGGGGTGCGGCGGTTCCCCCAACAGCGCGCGAAACGTTTTTGTAACGGGGGGTTGACGGCTCCGATCTGCGGGAGCAAGATTCCGGAAACGTTTACAGGTCAGGGGTGGAGGTTCGGTGCATGGGGCGTAAACGTTTACAGCCCGCTGGCGACGGCCGGCCGACCGTACATACCGTGGCCGCGCGGGCGGGCGTCTCGATCGCCTCGGCCTCGCGGGTCCTGAACGGAATCGGCGGCAGCGCCGAGACCGTGCGCAAGGTCCGGGCGGCCGCGGCGGAGGTCGGTTACGTGCCGAACGCGATCGCCCGGTCTTTGCAGTCCCAACGCACCGGGCTCGTCGCGCTCGCGGTCGCCGACATCGGCAACCCGGTCTACGTCGCGATGATGCGGGCCATCGAGGCCGTCGTCGCCTCCTCCGGCCGGCAGTTGCTGGTACACGCCACCGGCGGGGAGGTGGCCAGCGAGACCGCGCTGCTGCGCCGGCTCGCCAACCGCTACGTGGACGGAATGATCGTCTCGCCGATCCGGATCACCGACGAGCACCTCGACGCGATCGTGGTCAGCCCGGTTCCGGTCGTGGTGGTCGGCCAGCTCCCCGCCGACGCGCCGGTCGACAACGTACGCACCGACTCGCGCAGCGGTGTGGCGCTCGCCGTCGACCACCTGCTCGCCGCCGGCCGCCAGCGGATCGGCTTCGTCAACGGTCCACTGGACACCGTTCCGGGCGCGGCCCGGGACGCCGGCTTCCGCGCCGCGCTGACCAGCCACGGCATCCCCGTCGACGAGCGGCTGATCGAGGTCGGCGACTTCCAGTACGCCGCCGGTCGGGCCGCCGCCGCCCGGCTGCTCGCTCGGGCCGATCCCGACGCGCTGCTCTGCGCCAACGACCTGATCGCGGTCGGCGCCCTGCACGCGCTGCTCACCGAGGAGCGCCGGGTTCCGCAGGACGTGGCCCTGGTCGGGATGGACGACACCGAACTGGCCCAGATGGCCTTCCCACAGCTCTCCAGCGTCTCGCTCGGCTCCGCCACCCGAGGGCGGCGCGCCGCCGAACTGCTGCTGGAGCGGATCGCCGACCCCGATCTGCCACCCCGCCGCGAGCACGTCGCGCCCAGCCTCGCCGTACGCGCGTCGAGCGACCTCGCCGGGACGGCATCACGGGCCGGAATGCGGATCGAGCAGGGCGGCCGAGCCCCTGAACCGTCAACGCAAGGGAGGCGGAGATGACGACGCTGACCGAGCCACCGGAGGTGGACGGCTCCGGCACCCGTACCCGGGGTGGTCGGGCCCGGTCCGACCACCGGACGGTCTACCTGCTGCTGCTTCCGTCGCTGCTGCCGGTCCTGGTCTTCTCGGTGTTCCCGCTGCTCCGGGGGATCTACCTCGGTTTCACGGACGCCAAGGCCGGCCGGAACGTGACGATCAGCTTCACCGGTCTGGAGAACTACCGGGAACTGCTCTCCGACAGTCTGTTCTGGAGCTCGTTCCGGATCGGCCTGGTCTGGGCGTTCTCGGTGACGGTGCTGCAGTTCCTGCTCGCCCTCGGGCTGGCCCTGCTGCTCAACCAGCGACTACGTTTCCGTGGCGCGGCGCGGGTGCTCGCCGTCGTACCGTGGGCGATGCCGCCGGTGGTGGTCGGCATCCTCTGGCGGCTGGTCTACCACCCCGACGCGGGACTGCTCAACGAGTTCCTGCACCGGATCGGCGCCGACGGGATGCGGACCACCTGGCTCGGTGACTTCAACACCGCACTACCGGCGGTGATCATCGTCGGAGTCTGGGCCGGCATGCCGCAGACCACCGTCGTACTCCTGGCGGGTCTACAGGGGGTGCCGCGCGAGCTGCACGAGGCGGCGGCCGTGGACGGGGCCAGCGCCTGGCAACGGTTCCGCAGCGTGACGCTGCCCTCGCTGATGCCGGTGATCGTCGCGATCACCTCGCTGGACTTCATCTGGAACTTCAACTCGTTCGGCCTGGTCTACGTGCTCACCGCCGGCGGGCCGGGCGGCAAGACGATGCTGCCGATGCTCTTCGCCTACGAGGAGGCGTTCCGCTACGGCAACTACGGCTACGCGGCGGCACTCGGGAACGTGATGGTCGTGATCGTCGTGGCGCTGCTCGCGTTGTACCTGCGTCGCCGGCTCCGGGAGGCGAACTAATTGATGACCGAGAAGAAGCCGACCAACGCGGTCGCCCGGAAGAGGTCGAAGCGGCTCAGCCGGAGCCTCCAGTACCTGGCGCTCTCCGGCTACCTGGTCTTCCTCGCCTTTCCGCTGGTGTGGCTGCTCTCCACCTCGCTCAAGCCACCCCGGGAACTGGTCAAGCTGCATCCGACCCTGATCCCCGACAACCCGACCCTGGACAACTTCGTCCAGGCGTTCACCGAGCAGGCGCTCGGCCGGGCGGCGTGGAACAGCCTCCAGGTCTCCCTCGCCTCGGCCGTACTCACCGTGCTGATCGCGACGCCCGCGTCGTACGCCCTGGCGCGGTTCCGGACCCGGCTGGGGACGGTGGCCCTGGGCTGGGTACTGCTGTCCCAGCTCTTTCCGTTCGTACTGCTGATCATTCCGATCTTCCTGGTGCTCCGGCAGGCCGGGCTGGCCAACACGCACGCCGGGCTGGTGCTGGTGTACGTCGTCTGGGCGATGCCGTTCGCGCTCTGGATGCTCCAGGGATTCGTCCGGAACATTCCGCGCGAGTTGGAGGAGGCGGCCTCGGTCGACGGGGCGAACCGGTTGCAGACCCTGCGTCGGGTGATCTTCCCGTTGCTGGCCCCCGGGCTGATCGCGACCGCACTCTTCTCCTTCATCTCCGCCTGGAACGAGTTCTTCTTCGCCCTGGTGCTGATCAAGACGCCCGAGTTGGCGACCCTGCCGGTCGCGTTGGCCCGGTTCGTCGGCATCGAGGGCACCGCCCGGCTCGGTCCGCTGGCGGCGGGCTCGCTGCTCGCCACCATTCCGAGCCTCGTCTTCTTCGCCTTCATGCAGCGCCGGCTGGCCTCCGGGTCGCTCGCCGGGGCGGTGAAGGGGTGACCGCACACCGGTTAGGAAGGGGCCCTTCTTCTACAGAAAACGATAGGAAGGGGCCCTTCCTTGCACACCTACCCACCACAGGAGGGAAGTTTCGTGCTCAACAGATTTAGCCGACGACGGTTCGTTGCCGCCGCGCTGGCGGGCGTCGTCGGGCTGGGTGCTCTCGGCGCCTGCGGCAGCGGGAGCGGCGACGAGGAGAGTTCCGGCCCGGTCAAGCTGCGGTTCCTGTCTCTGGCCTGGCAGAAGGAGTCGTTGCAGGCCAACAAGGACCTGGTCGCGAAGTGGAACGCCGAACACGCCGACATCCAGGTCGAGTACGTCCAGGGCGACTGGAACTCCGTACACGACCAGTTGCTGACCTCGTTCGAGGGTGGTGACGCCCCGGACATCGTGCACTACGAGGCGTCCTCGATCGGCGAGTTCAGCAAGCAGGGCTACCTGGCCGACGTATCCGGCCTGCTCTCCGACGACTTCAAGGGCCAGATCGACAAGGGCATCTGGGACACCGCGACCTTCGACGGCAAGGTCACCGGGGTGCCGTTCCTGCTGGAGTCGCAGGTCGTGATCGCCAACAAGAAGCTCCTCGACGCGGCCGGCATCGCGGTGCCGCCCGCCGACGGCGGCTGGACCTGGGACGAGTTCCAGGCCAACGCGCAGAAGCTGACCGGCCCCGGCAAATACGGCGTCGCCTGGGCACTCAAGTCGCCGACCAACCGGGTGCTGAACCTGGCGCTGAACTTCGACGGCAAGTACTTCTACACCGACGGCGGCCGGACCGAGGTGCGGGTCGGCGACGCCGAGAAGGAGATCCCGAAGCGGATCCACGACATGCTCTACGCCAGCAAAACGGCCTCGCCGGAGGCGCTGGGAATGAGCGGTGCCGACACCCTGCCGGGCTTCTTCGCCGGCAAGTACGCGATGCTGCCCGGTTCGGTGTCGCTGCGCCAGCAGATGGTGGAGCAGGCGCCGGCCGACTTCGAGTGGGTCACCCTGCCGCCGGTCAGGGGAATCTCGGCCAACCAGGCCGCCAACCCGCAGACGCTCTCCGTCTCGGCCGACTCGAAGCACCAGAAGCAGGCGGCGCAGTTCCTGGAGTACTTCCTGAACCCGAGCAACATGGCCGCGCTGGCCAAGGGTGACTGGCTGGTACCGACCGGCAGGCAGGCCAACGAGGAACTGGTGAAGGCGACCACCGGCAAGCAGGGCTGGGACGTCGCGGCGGACAGCGCGAAGGACCTGACCGTGGCGCCGTTCCAGATGGTCGACGGCTACCCGGAGTGGAAGCTCAAGTACGCCACCCCGGCGCTGCAGCAGTACTTCGCAGACAAGATCACGCTCGACCAGCTCGGTACGCAGCTCGTCGACGGTGGGAAGCAGGTCCTGAGGTAATCATGGAACTCTTGCTCGACAAGTCGGTCGGCTGCCTGGTCGGCGCCGCGGTGGGCGATGCCCTCGGCGGGGCCACGGAAACGGCGCTGCCCGAGCAGATCCAGGCCCGCTACGGAGGCTGGGTGGACGGTATCGCGCCACCCTTCCACGCCGACTGGGCCACCGCGCGGCCGCTCGCGCCGTACCACAAGGGCGACGGGCACCTCACCGACGACACGTTGATGACCCACGCGCTGGTGCGGGCGTACGCGAGGAAGCGGGACCACCTCGACGCGTACGACGTGGTGGACCTGCTGGTGCCCGACCTGATCGAGCGGGTGGTCTACCTGCCGGACCTGGAGCGGGAGGGGGTGACCTTCCACCGCCTCGCCGCCGCCGAACGGTGGTTGGTCACCCGCCTGCACCACGCCCATGCCGACCCGAGGGAGGGCGGTGTCGGCAACATCGTCAACTGTGGCGCGGCGATGTACATGGCTCCGGTGGGAGTGGTGAACGCCGGTGATCCGGCCGGCGCGTACGCCGAGGCAGTCGAGATCGCCGGTGCCCACCAGCACAGTTACGGGCGGGAGGCCGCCGCCGTCTTCGCCGCGGCCGTGGCGGCGGCGATGGCGCCCGGGGCGAGCGTCGACGACGTACTGACCGCCGTCCTCGACCTGGCCCAGGACGGCACCCGGGCCGCGATCGCCGCCGTGGTCGAACAGGCCCGGGGGTACGCCGACTGGCGCGAGGCGATCGCGCCGCTGCGCGCCGCCGTGGCGCCGTACGACACGGTCGGGGAGGAGTACCGCAGCCCGGGGCTGGGGGCGCGACGGCCCAGTCGGCTGCACTCGATCGAGGAGCTTCCGGTGGCGCTCGGCATGCTGGTGGTGGCCCGGGGAGACCTCCGGGCAGCGGTGCTGGGGGCGGTCAACTACGGCCGGGACGCCGACTCGACCGCGACGATGGCCGGTGCGGTCGCGGGTGCGCTCGGCGGCGCGTCGGCGGTGCCGGCGGAATGGTCGAGCGTGGTCGCCGAGGCGTCCCGCACCGACCTGGTGGAACCCGCCCGGCAGTTGGCCGAGGTGGCCACCGAGGTCTTCGCGTTGGACCGGGAGCGGTTCAGCCGGCGGGCCGAGCGCTTCGCCGGCCTGTCATGACGGCGGGAGGCCGGCCGATGCGGCTCACCTGGGTACAGCCGGAGGATCTGCTGCCGCACGAGTTGGTGGCCAGCGCGGACGAGGGTCGCGAAGTCTCGGCGATCGCCCGGCGGTGGGCCGCCGCCGGCGGGTCGACGGTGCCGCCGGTCAGCGGAGCGTCTCCGGTGCCGGCCGGGCCGGAACTGCGGGCGTTGGCGGCGGAACTGCTGGACGAGTGCGACGCGCTGCCGGCCGCCGGGTCGGCGACGGAGCCGCAGGCCCTGACGGAGATCCGGGCGACCTGGCCGGCCTCGTCCGGGCTGCCCGGCGGGCCGCCGGACCCCGACCGGCTGCACGGCGGGTGGCTCGGTCGGGCGGTCGGCTGCCTGCTCGGCAAGCCGGTGGAGAAGATCCCCCGGCCCGGCATCCGGGAGATCCTGGAGTCCACCGGTCGCTGGCCGCTCGGCGGCTACTTCACCGCCGCCGGCCTGCCGGCCGATGTCGCGGCACGGTGGCCGTGGAACCGGCGCAGTGCGGTGAACAGCCTCGCCGAGAACATCGACGGCATGCCGGAGGACGACGACCTCAACTTCGCGCTGCTGGCGCTGTGGGTGCTGGAGACCCATGGGCGGAACTTCACCGGGTACGACGTCGCCCAGGCGTGGTTGGACTGGCTGCCCGGCGGCCGGGTCTTCACCGCCGAGCGGGTGGCGTACCGGAACCTGCTGCTGGGACTGGTCCCGCCGGCCACCGCGCTGCGGCACAACCCGTTCCGGGAGTGGATCGGTGCCCAGATCCGCACCGACGTGTACGGCTGGGTCAGTCCGGGCCGACCGGACCTGGCGGCCGAGTTGGCGTACCGGGACGCCACGGTCAGCCACGTCCGGGGCGGTGTCCACGGGGCGCTCTGGGTGGCGGCGATGACCTCCGCGGCGGTGGTGGCGTCCGATGTGGACGCCGTACTCGACGCGGGGGAGTCGGTGCTGCCGCCGCAGAGCAGGTTCGCGGCGACCGTCCGCGAGGCCCGGGCCCTCGGTGCGGCGGCGGCGGGCGGCGACTGGGAACCGGTGCTGGACGCCCTGTACGCCCGGCACGGCCAGCTGCACTGGGTACACGTCCGGAACAACGCGGCCCTGGTCGCGGCGGCGCTGGCGTACGGGCGCGGCGACCTGGTCCGGTCGATCTGTGCGGTGGTCAGCGGCGGCTGGGACACCGACTCGACCGGCGCGACGGTCGGCTCGATCACGGGTGCGTTGACCGGTGCCGGGGCGCTGCCGACGGAGTGGACCGCCCCGCTGCGGGGTCGGCTGCGCAGCAGCGTCGCCGGATTCGACGGGGTGGAGTTCGCGGAGCTGGCCGACCGTACCCGGAAACTGGCCGTCGCCGGGGAGGCGTCATGACAGCGGAATCGACCGGGTCGGCGCCGGTCCGGGTCGTGGTGGTGGGAAGCACGAACCTGGACCTGGTGGTGACGACGCCGACACTGCCCCGGCCGGGGGAGACCGTGCTCGGCGACGCGCTGCGCACCGTACCCGGAGGTAAGGGTGCCAATCAGGCGGTGGCCGCCGCCCGGGCCGGCGCGACCTGCGCGTTCGTCGGCGCGATCGGGCAGGACGGCTTCGCCGACCAGCTCCGGGCCAACCTCGCGGAGTCGGGTGTGGACGTCGGGCGACTGCGGAACGTGCCCGGCCCGTCCGGGGTGGCGCTGATCGCGGTGGACGCCTCGGCCGAGAACATCATCGTGGTCGCGCCGGGCGCGAACGGCGAGTTGACCAGCCTGGCCGAGCCGGACCGGGCGGTCGTCGAGGCGGCCGACGTACTGCTGTGCCAGCTTGAGGTGCCGCTGTCGGCGGTGGTCCAGGCCGCCGGCTGGGCCCGGGACGCCGGTACCACCGTGGTGCTGAACGCCGCGCCGGCCCGGCCGCTGCCGGCGGAACTGCTCGACGCGGTCGACCTGCTGGTGGTCAACCAGGTCGAGGCGGCCGTCGTCGCCGGCCAGGGCGGGCCCGCGGAACCGGACGGGCTGCTGGACGCGCTGGTCGCGTTGGTGCCCCGGGTCGTGCTGACGATGGGCGCCGAGGGGGCGCGGTATGCGGACCGCTCCGGGCTGCGGCTGGAGGTCGCCGCGCCGAACATCGAGGCGGTCGACACCACGGCCGCCGGGGACGCCTTCACCGGCGCCCTCGCGGTGGCCTGGGCGCAGCGGCGCGGGCCGGCCCGGCCGGCGGCGGTGACCGAGGTGCTCCGCTGGGCCTGCGCGGCCGGCGCCGCCTGTGCCCGGCGGCCGGGCGCGTCGAGCGCGCTGCCGACCAGGGACGAGATCGACGCCCTCTACGCCCGGACCTATCCGACCACGGCACCGGCGGGCCGGGGAGGGACGTCATGACCGTCAACCCGTACGTGCCACGGCCGATCGACCTGCCGACGGTGGTACCCCTGGATCCCGCTGCCGACCTGTCGGTGCTGGACGAGGGGAAGATCTTCGCCGCCCCGGACGATCCGGCGGACTGGCCGGCCTGGCGGGCCCAGCTCGCCCGGTGGCGTACCGAGGCGCGGCGGCGCCTGGCCTACGACGGCGGGCACTACGACGAGATCGCCGGGGACTGCCTCAGCGTCTGCCTGGCCTGGCTCTGGGACGAGTCGCTGTACGACTTCGCGCGCGGGGTCTTCACCGTCGAGAGCTTCCTCGACGAGGCGGAACGGGACTTCGGCGGCTTCGACGGGGTGGTGCTCTGGCACGCGTACCCGGTGATCGGGCTGGACGACCGCAACCAGTTCGACTTCTACCGGCAGGTTCCGGAGCTGCCCGAGGTGGTCCGCGCCTTCCAGGCCCGTGGGGTACGGGTCTTCGTCGACTACAACCCGTGGGACGTCGGCACCCGGCGGGAGTCTCGGGCCGACGCCGACGAGGTGGCGGCGCTCGCCGGCTGGCTGGGTGTGGACGGGGTCTTCCTCGACACCCTGAAGGAGGGGGCCGGCGAGCTGCGTAAGACTCTTGACGCGGTACGGCCGGGAATCGCGCTGGAGGGCGAATCGCGGGTACCGCTGGCCCGGATCGCCGACCACGCGATGTCCTGGGCACAGTGGTTCGCCGACTCGCCGGTACCCGGGGTGTTGCGGGCGAAGTGGTTCGAGCGGCGGCATGTGCTGCACCACACCCGGCGCTGGCACCGCAGCCATCTCGACGAGCTGCACTCGGCCTGGTTGAACGGGGTCGGGGTACTGGTCTGGGAGAGCGTCTTCGGGGTCTGGGTCGGCTGGAACGACCGGGACCGGGCGCTGCTCCGGGGAATGCGCCGGGTACAGCGCGACTACGCCGACTGGCTGCGCGCCCAGGACTGGACGCCGCTCGCCGACCACGTCCCCGGAACCGAGGTGTACGCCTCGCGCTGGGTGCACGATGGCGTACCACTGTGGACGGCCGTCAACCGGGGCGACGCGTACGACGGGCCGTGGCTGGTCACCGGCGAACGCCCGGGACACCGCTGGTACGACCTCGTCGGCGGGGCGGAACTGACCGTCACCCCGGTCGGCGACGGTCGGGTGGCGGTCGGCGGGGCGCTTCCGGGCGGTGGCGTCGCGGCGGTGCTCGCCAGCACGGTCGACCTGCCGGTGCCCCGGAACGAGCCGGCCGACGGCGATCCGAACTTTCCGGCCCGGGCCGCCGTCCGGCTGGCCGCACCGGTGGTGCGTCGGGCCGACCTGCCGCCGAAAATGGTGGCGGTCGACGGGGGGCGACGGGAGCTGCTGGTCCGTTACCGGCTCCGGGAGACCGGCCTGTACGGCGAGGCGCCCTATGTGGACGAGTGGAAGCCGCTGCCGCCCCGCCTGCACCAGCAGGTGACCCTGCGCCGCACCGTCCAACTCGGACGCTTCGCAATCGGTGAGCGGGAGGTGACCAACGCGGAGTACGCCGAGTTCGTCCGGGTCACCGGCCACCGCCCGGTGCGTACCGAGCGCTGGCCGTGGGCGCAGGGCCGGCTGCCGGGCCCGGCCGACGCGCCGGCCACCCACGTCGAGCTGGCGGACGCGCGGGCGTACGCCGCCTGGGCCGGAGCACGGCTGCCGACCGAGGACGAGTGGCAGGTCGCCGCCGAGGCGGGGCTGTTGCGCCGGGCCGAGCCGCTGGTCTGGAACCTGACCGAGAGCGAGCACACCGATGGACGTACCCGGTTCGTGATCGTCAAGGGCGGCGCGGTGTACCGGGCCGACGGCTCGGACTGGTATCTCGACGGCGGCCCGCAGCCGCCGGAGGCCTCCGTCAAACTCCTCTCGCTCGGCGCCGGCCTGGGCCGTTCCCCGTCGGTCGGCTTCCGGGTCGCCGTCGACCTGCCCGACGTCGGCCTGCCGGACATTGGCCTGCCCGACCTCGACCTGTCCGATGCCCGTGGAACCGGGGAGACTGAACCGTTCTCAGGAGGTGCGTCATGACGGTCAACCACTCCGGCGATTCCGACGGTGTCACCGGCGCAGGCGACGGTGTAGGCGCAGACGGGGGCGCAGGGGCAGGCGGAGGCGCCTCGGCGGCGCTGGCCGGGGTCAGGGTGATCGAACTCGCGACCCTGTTCGCCGGTCCGCTCGCCACCGCGTTCCTGGGCGACTTCGGTGCCGACGTGGTCAAGGTCGAGCATCCGGCCAAGCCCGATCCGTCCCGGGGGCACGGGCCGGCGAAGGACGGAATCGGCCTCTGGTGGAAGGTGCTCGGCCGGAACAAGCGGACGGTCACCGCCAACCTCTCCGACCCGGCGGGTGCGGACGTGCTCCGCCGGCTGGTCGCCGACGCCGACGTACTGGTGGAGAACTTCCGCCCGGGCACGCTGGAACGCTGGGGGATCGGGCCGGCGGAACTGCACGCCGTCAATCCCCGACTGGTGATCGCCCGGATCAGCGGCTTCGGCCAGTTCGGCCCGTACGCCCGCCGGCCCGGGTTCGGCACCCTCGCCGAGGCGATGAGCGGATTCGCCGCCGCCACCGGGGAGCCGGACGGTCCGCCGACGCTGCCGCCGTTCGGGCTGGCCGACTCGGTGACGGCGATGTCGACCGCGTACGCGGTGATGCTGGCGCTGCGGGCCCGGGACGCCAGCGGGGCGGGGCAGGTGGTCGACCTGGCGATCATCGAGCCGATCATGGCGATGCTCGGTCCGCAGATCACCTGGTACGACCAGATCGGCTACGTACAGCCCCGGCTCGGCAACCGGTCGAACAACAACGCGCCGCGGAACACGTACCGGTGCGCGGACGGGCGTTGGGTGGCGGTGTCGACCAGTGCGCAGAGCATCGCCGAGCGGGTACTCCGGCTGGTGGGCCGGCCGGAACTGATCGACGAGCCGTGGTTCGGTACCGGCGGCGGCCGGGCGGCGCACGCGGACGTACTCGACGCCGCCGTGGGGGCCTGGGTGGCTGCCCGGGACCGGGAAGAGGTGGTGGCCGCGTTCGAGCAGGCGCAGGCGGCGGTCGCGCCGATCTACGACGTACGGGACGTGCTGGCCGATCCGCAGTACACGGCGCTGGGTACGGCGGTGTCGGTCCCCGACCCCGACCTCGGGCCGGTACGGATGCAGAACGTGCCGTTCCGGATGTCGGCGACGCCGGGGCAGATCCGGCACACCGGGCGCGGCCACGGTCAGGACACCGATGACGTCCTGACGGCACTCGGCTTCACCGACGACGAGATCGCGGAACTGCGGGCGGGAGGCGCGATCTGATGCTGCTCTCCCTGCTCTATGTGCCCGGGGACCGTCCGGACCGGTTCGGCAAGGCGGTCGACTCCGGTGCCGACGCGGTGATCCTGGACCTGGAGGACGCGGTGGTGGCGGCCCGCAAGACGTACGCCCGGGACGCCGTCGCCGAGTTCGTCGGTTCGGCCCACCGGGTGCCGGTCTTCGTCCGGGTCAACGAGCTGACCGGGCCGGACGTGGCCGCCGATCTCGACGCCGTCGCCGAGGCGCCGGGGCTGGCCGGGCTGCGACTGCCCAAAGTGGAGTCCGCGGAGTCGTTGCGGGCGCTCGCCGAGCGGGTGGCCGTACCACTGCATCCACTTGTCGAGTCGGCGATCGGGGTCGAGCGGGCGTACGACATCGCGAGCGCGCATCCGGCGGTCGCCTCGATCGGGCTGGGCGAGGCGGACCTGCGCTCCGATCTCGGGGTGACCGCCGAGGAGGGACTGAGCTGGGTACGCGGCCGGATCGTGGTCGCCGCCCGTGCGGCCGGGCTGCCCCCGCCGACGATGCCGGTGTACGCCAACGTCGCCGATCTGGCCGGACTGGCCGAGTCCTGCGCGTTCGGCCGGCGACTGGGCTTTGTCGGCCGGACCGCGATCCATCCCCGGCAACTTCCGGTGATCGTGGACGCGTTCCGGCCGTCGGCCGACGAGGTGTCCCGGGCCCGGGAACTGCTCGACGCGGTGGCCGAGGCGCAGACCCGCGACTCGGGAACGGTGGTACTGCCGGACGGCCGGTTCGCGGACCGGGCGATGGTCGCCGCCGCCCGACGTACGGTCGAGTTGGCCGATCGGTACGCCGCCGCCGACCCGGACCGGTTTTCGGACTAGTTTCGGCGGTTGTCGGCGCGATCGCGGTCAGGCCCGGATCATTTGTGTTCAAACGCTTCCAGGGCACGTCCGTGTTCCTCAGATGATGTCGCAGGGTCATGAGGCAGGGCCCGCTTGTCCACTTTGGTGCGACGCGTCCTTACAGTTTGTAATCACTCTTGTGTGTTGCGTAATCGATCCATAGAGTTCCGTGAACATCACGGAGCGACACGGGGGAGTGGTTCGTGGCTGGCTCGATAACTGCGGCTGTCCGGCTTGGCCTGGCTCTGGTCACGGCGGTTGCGTTGATCGGCATACCGGGTGAGCCCCTTGGTTACCTCACCGCCGGCCCGGACGGTGTCTCAGGTGGTGTGCAGAACCAGTCCGACGAGGCGCTATCCCTGGCGGCGGCTCGGAGGTCCGGCACGCCGGTGCAGGTCGAGAGCCTGACGTCGGAGACGACCGAGGTATGGGCGCTGCCGGACGGGCAGTTCCGGGCCGACATCGCCCTCGGAGTGCAGCGGTTTCGGCAGGGCTCGGACTGGGTGCCGGTCGACCTTACTCTGCGGCCCACGGCCGATGGTGGCGTGGAGCCGGTGGCGCACCCGAACGGGCTGCGGATCGCCGGGGCCCGTGGAACCGGCGAGCACGAGTTGGCCGCGGTCGGCGTCGGCGACGAGCGGATCGCGATGGGCTGGTCGGGCCGGCTGCCCGTACCGGTTCTCGACCGACACCGGGCCACCTACGTGGACGCGCTGCCCGGCGTCGACCTGGTCGTCGAGGCGACCCGGCTCGGGTTCGAGCAGTTCCTGGTGGTCAAGACGCGCTCGGCGATCGGGCAGGTCGACCAGGTCCGGTTCCCGTTCACCGGTCCGGGGGCGGCGGTGTCGAGCCGGAACCCGGACGGCGCCATCACGTTGGCCGACCGGGCGGGTAAGGAAACGGCCCGGATCCCGGCGCCGCTGATGTGGGACGCGAAGAAGACGGTCACCGGTGACCCGGCGGTGCGGAAGCCGGTCCGGACCGACGTCACCAACCGGGCCGACCGGGTCGAGTTGACCCTCACCCCGGACCCGACCTGGCTGCGCAGCAGCTCGACCGCCTTCCCGGTCACCATCGACCCGACGGTCAACCCGTTGACCACCACCTTCGACACGTACGTCCGGGAAACCGTGAGCACGGATCAGAACCAGGAGAACAACCTCCAGATCGGCCTGCTCGCGACGACTCCGCCGACCCTGGCCCGGTCCTTCGTCAGCTGGGACACCACGGTTCTGGTCGGTAAGCAGATCACTGCGGCGACGGTGTCGTTGTGGAATTTCTGGTCGCACCCGTTGGACTGTGACCCCGTTTCCTGGGAGATCTGGTCGACCGATCCCTCCACCTACACCACCACGTTCACCAGCCAGCCGATCTGGCACCAGAAGGAGGCGGCCTCCACGGCGACGCACGGATCGGAGAACTGCGCCGACGCCTGGGCCACCATCGACGGGAAGAGCCTCTTCCAGCGCGCCGCGAACGCAGCCAGCACCCGGGCCTTCATGGGCATCCGGGCCACGGACGAGACCGTGACCGATGGTTTCAAGCAGTTCCGGTCCCGGGAGGGGACCGTCGCGGCGGAGGACCCGAAGGCGTCGGTGACGTACAACTCGTGGCCGACGGTCACCGCCCGGGCCACGGTGCCGGCCTCGACCTGTACGACCGGCGCCGGCCGGCCGCTGGTCAACACGCTCACCCCGCAGTTGCGGGCCACCGTCTCCGACGGCGACGGCACCGCGATGACGGTCGTCTTCGAGTGGTGGGCGATGAACGCCAGCACGCCGATCGGCAACAGCACCTTCACCGGGGTCGCCTCCGGAGCCACGGCGGCGGCGACCGTGCCGGCCGGCGCGTTCGTCGACGGTGGCACGTACCGGTGGCGGGTCAAGGCGGCGGACGGCGTGGCCGGCAGTGACCTCTGGTCGTCGTACTGCGAGATGACCGTGTACGTCACCGCGCCGCCGGTCACCGGATGCACCGCCGGTACCGACAGCGACTTCAACGGCGACGGGGTGAGCGACATCGCGATCGCCGATCCGGAGGCGACAGTCAACGGGCAGGAGAAGGCCGGGCAGATCCACGTCAGCTACGGCGGCACCGGGGCGGTGCAGACCATCCACGGGAACAATGCCCAGGTCTCCGACACAGCGGAGGCCGGCGACGGCTTCGGCACCGCCATCTCCAGCTACGACGCCAACAACGACGGCTGTACCGACCTCGCGGTCGGCGTGCCGTACGAGGACCTGAACGGCCTGGCCGACGTGGGCGTGGTCTACGTGCTGCTGGGCACCCCCACCGGGCTGGCCAAGGGGCCCGCGTCGTTGGTCTACCACCAGGACGTGGGGAGCACGCCGGACGCGCTCGAGTCGGAGGACTGGTTCGGGTACGCGCTGGCCGGCGGCCGGACCGCCTCGGGTGAGTCGTACCTGCTGATCGGCGCACCCGGCGAGGACCTCGGCACCGCGGTCGACGCCGGCCTGGTCCACTACCTGCGCGGCACGGTCAACGTTGTCCTCGACCAGGCGGTGACCGGCTCCACCGACAGCAACGAGACCGACGACCGGTTCGGCTACGCCGTGTCCGGGTCTCCGTATCACGTCGTGGTCGGGCGGCCCGGTGAGACGACGCCGAACGGCGCACAGTTCGCCGGGGCGATCACGGTCTACGGCCACGAACTGGTCTCCGGTCGACCGAAGTGGATCGCGGACAAGACCGGCGGGGCGGGCTTCGCCAACGCCAACTTCGGCAAGTCGGTGTCGATGGTCGGCTACCGGCCCATCGGCGCGCCGGCCGGGCAGCCCGACTCGTTCCTGGTGGTCGGCGCCCCGGGTGACCGGGCCAATTCGAAGGCCGACGCGGGCAAGGTGCACCGGTTCCACGTCAGCGCCGCCGGAGCGGCCGGGGTGAACGGTGTCGGCCAGGGCTTCGAAGGACTGCCCGGGGTTGCCGAGGACGGCGACTACTTCGGCGAGCGGGTGCTGGTGGTGAACACCGCACCTGGCGACGTGGCCACCCCGCAGACGCTGTTGGTCGCGGTCGCGGCGCCGGGCCAGGATCTGGCCGGGGCGGTGGACGCGGGAGTCGTGCAGGTCTTCGGCGCCGCCGCCAACCCGATCACCAGCTCGGTGCTGCTCGCGCGGGGCAACGCCAACCTGCCGGGCAGCCCGGCCGGGCGGGAACTGCTTGGTCTGGGGCTCGGCGGGACCCGGCAGCACCTCTACCTGGCCAGCCCGTACGGCGACGGCTCGGTGTACGCGCTGGCCTGGTCGGGTCTGGCTGCCGGCAGTACGACGCCGGTCAAGGTGTGGCGGCCGGGCGAGGGCGGCCTACCCGCCGCCGAGGTCGCTTTCGGCGCGGCGATCGGGTGATGGGACACATGGACATGCACAGCGTGACGGGGGAGGACGGCAGGGTGGCTGGTCGTACGCGTCGGCGGAGTCGGTTCTTCATGCTCGGCCTGCTGGCCGGCCTGGCCGGTCTGATGTCCACGGCGGTGCTGGCGCCGGAGCCGGAGGACACGCCGCCCACCACGTCGGTGGCGGTGGAGGAGGAACTGGTCCGGGACACCGAGGCCGAGGCGGCCGTGGCGGCGGCGGCCCTTGGCCAGCCGGTGGAGGTGCTCGCCTACCGCAGCGAGTACCGGGATGTCTTCGCCCAGCCGGACGGCACACTGGTGGCCAACGACCACGCCCAGGCGGTACGGGTGATCAGGGACGGCACCTGGGTGCCGACCGACGCGACGCTGACGCTGCGGCCGGACGGCACTATCGCCTCGACCGCCGCGCTGGTGGACGCCCGCTTCTCTGGCGGCGGCACCGCGCCACTGGTGGTGGTGGACCGGGAGGGCCGGACCCTCGCCCTCCAGTGGCCGTATTCGCTGCCCGCGCCGACCCTCGCCGGCGACCAGGCCGTTTATTCGGAGATCTTCCCGGACGTCGATCTGGTGGTCAACGCGACGATCGAGGGCTTCTCGCACGTCATCGTCCTCAAGACCCCGGAGGCGGCGAGCCTGCCGGAACTCCAGACGCTGGAACTCGGCGTCACGGCCGTCGGCCTGGCCCTGCAGGAGACGGAGAACGGCGGAGTCATCGCGCTCGATCCGGCGACAGGCAATCCGGTGATCGAGGCCGACGCTCCGGTCATGTGGGACAGCGGTGACTCGCCGGACGAGGGAGAACCGCAGCCGGGCGCCCGATCAGGTGCCGATCCCGCAGGACACGAGGCGGCTCGGGGACCGTCGGACGGTGCCGAGGTGGCACCGGTCGATCTGGCCCTCGCCAACGGCGTCCTCACGCTGACCCCGGACGCCGCGATGCTCGCCGATCCGGCCACGAACTGGCCGGTCTACCTCGACCCGGTCTGGCAGGCCACCACCAACAGCGCCTGGGCGATGGTTGACAGCGGCTATCCGAACGAGGAGTACTACAAGTTCGACACCAAGCGGCACGAGCGGATCGGGCTGTGTCCGGAGCGGTGCAACAGCTCCGAGGTGAAGCGGCTCTTCTACACCGTGGCCACGCCGTACTCTGGCCGGACGATCCTCACTGCCGAGTTCCGGGTCACGATGCAACACGCGTGGAACTCCACGCCGCGCGCGGCGTCGCTCTATCTGATGCCCCGGGGCGTCAGCGCCTCGACGAACTGGAACAACCAGCCGGGCGGATCGAATTGGGGCTCCGGGGCGAACCTGTTGGACACCAGATCACCCAGCAGCGTCCAGTCCACCTGCACCTCCACCAACCAGAACGCGGCCTGGAACGCGCTGGAGGCGGTACAACTCGCTGCCAACCGAGGCTGGAGTTCGGTCACCCTCGGCCTGAAGGCCACCAACGAGGGCAACTCGCAGCACAGCAAGCGGTTCTGCGACAACGGCATACTTTCGGTCCGCTACAACCGGGCGCCGTCGATCCCGAGCCTGGCCGACCTGCGCCAGTCGCCGGGTGGGGGATGTGTCTTCGGCGAGGGGCGTCCGTTCGTCGACGTCCCGCCTCGGCTGCAAGCGGTGATCCGCGACCCGGACCACTCGTCCGCGCACACCGAGCAGGTGAAGGCCGAGTTCCGGCTGGCCTGGACGTCGGCGACCGGGGCAGCGCAGACGCGTAGCGCCATCACCCCGTTGAAGGCCAGCGGATCGCTGTTCACCTACGACGTCCCGTCCGACATTCCGGAGGGCGCGGTGATCGCCTGGGACGTCCGCGGCAGCGACAACACGACCTGGGGGCAGTGGAGTTCCGAGGGCAGCCGCAACGTCTGCGAGTTCGAGATCGACCGGACGAGTCCGAGCGCGCCGGACGTCGACTCTGCCGAGCTCCTGCCCCTGGACGCCGAGGACAACGGCGAGCCCGACGCACACCTGTGCCGGACCGACGACGAATGGCGCGGCTCGATCGGCGTCTACGCGCACTTCACCTTCGACTCCGCCGCTGACGACGTGTTCAAGTACCGGTACGGCTTCAACAGCAATCCGCTGACCGAGCTGGACGCGCCGTACGACGGTGGGCCGGTGAGCCTGCGGTGGATGCCGGACCGGGAGGGGCCCCGCTGGGTCACCGTCCAGGCCGTCGACCGGGCCGGTCGGTCCAGCAGCATCGCCACCTGTACGTTCCGAGTCGGCAAGCGCCCACCGACCGTGCAATGGGCCCTCTCTGACGTGGCGGGTGACCGGATCGCGAACGACCCGTTCGGCGGCCACGACGCGACGGCGGGCAGCGGGGTGACGTTCGGGGTGCCCGGGCCGGGTGGCTCCGCAGACACGGCGGTCCGGCTCGACGGAACGCCGAACGGCCACCTCGGCACTGCCAACAACGTGTTGCCCGACACCTCCGGTAGCTTCGCGGTCACCGGGTGGGTGAAGGTCTCCGATCCGAGCCGGCGGCAGGTGGCGATCAGCCAGGACGGCACCGGCGAACCGGGCTTCAGCCTCGGCGTCGAGGGTGGGGCCTGGGTGTTCCGGATGCCGGTCAACGACGTCGTCTCGCTCGGAGAGTGGAAGGTGACCGTGCCCGGGGCGACCACCAACTGGACGTACCTGGCCGCCATCTACGACGGGGCCCAGAGGGTCATGTCGTTGCAGGTGAACGACTCGAACGCGGTCACCGCCGCACGGCGGTCGCTGACGAAGTCGCGCGGGGCGGTGCAACTGGGCCGGCGGCTGACCAAAAGCGGATACATCGACCACTGGGCGGGCGAGCTGGCCGACATCTCGATCTTCGACCGGCTGATCCAGCCGGGCGAGATTGCCGCACTGAAGAAAACGGCGCCGCGCCGTAAGGCGTACTGGCAGTTCAACACGGCCATCGGCACGACCAGCCCGGAGTACGCCGGTGGTGCCGCGCAAACCCTCGGAGCCGAGGCCTCCGTCTCCCGGGAGGCACCAGCGCTGCTCGGTGGCGGTCATCTGGCGCTCACCGGCAGGCCGGCCTCGTACGCCGGCACGACGCTCAACGCCGACACCGCCGGCAGCTTCTCGGTCGCGACCCGGGTCAGGCTGAGCAGCAGCTGTGCGGGCACTCCGATGACGGTCTTTTCGTTGAAGGGCGCGCACAACAGCGCCGTCAGTATCCGGTGCAACATCGAGGGACGGTGGGAGCTGGTGGTGCGCGACAGCGACGCGGCCGGCACCGAGCCGACCGTGCGGGACACCGGAACACCGGCGAAGACCTTCGGCAAGGGCGACCATATCGCGGTGGTCTACAACGGCTACGTGCGGGAGATGCTGCTCTACGTCAACGGTGAACTGGCCGAGGCGATCGAGCTAATCAGTCCGTTCCAGGCCGTCGGAGGACTGCAACTCGGCCGGGCGTTCGTAGACGACGACTATCGCGAGCACCTGTCCGGTGCCGTAGACGACGTCCGGGTTTACGACGGGGTCGCCGACCAGACGCTGGTCCAGCGAATCAATCTCTCCACCCGGGAACAGCCGATCCTCTGACGCCCAGGTTGTCGGGCCGGTCCGTCCGTCCGGCCGGCCCGACGACCGGCACCGACCCGCCCGCTCTAACCGCACGTGGAGGAATCGATGTTCTCCCGAGTTCTGGTGGCGTCCGCCCTGTTCCACCGCTGCGCCGTACGGTTGGTCTGCTGGGTGATGGCCGGTGTGCTGGGTGCCAGCCTCCTCCAGGCGGCTGCCGGTCCCGCCTCGGCCGCCCCGGCCGTCAAGGAGCGCCCCGAGACTGTCAACAACACCAGCGTCGTTGCCCAACGGCCACCGAAAGAGGTGAAGCCGCGTACGCCGAACGCCGCCCTTGCGGCATCGACGACGGACCCGGAGCCGGTTTCCTGGCCGGCTCCCGGTGCCGCCGAGTTCGCCGTCTCGGCGCCGGCCACCGGCCGGGCGGCCTTGGCCACTCCCACCACGAAGGTCGGCGGCCTCGCCGTCTCGGTGACCGCACCGTCGACGCCCGCCGTGACGGACGGCCGGGCGGCGGGTCAGGCAACCGTCCCGGACCGGGTCCGACTCGCCGTGCTGGATCGCAAGGCGTCCGAGACGACCCGGGCTACCGGGCCGATGTTCCGGGTCGGCCGATCCGACGGCCAGCAGGCCTCGGGGCGGGTCCAGGTCACTGTCGGGTACGAGGGCATCGCCGGCCTCTTCGGTGGTGATTACGGCGCCCGGCTCAGACTCGCCCGGCTGCCCGAGTGCGCCCTGACGACGCCGGAGCTGGCCGAGTGTGTCGGGCAGTCGGTGCCGACGCTGAACAACAGTGCGGACCGGACCCTGTCAGCGGAGCTGACGGCCACCGCGAACACCGGCGTGCTGTACACCATGCTGGCCGACGACTCGTCGTCGCAGGGCAACTACGGCGCGACCAAGCTGTCCGCGTCGGCGAAATGGTCAGTCGGTCCGTCCACCGGTGGCTTCTCGTGGTCGTATCCGCTCCGCACGCCGCCGGTGCCCGCCGGTGCCGGGCCGGGTATCACCCTGTCCTACTCCTCCCAGGCGGTCGATGGCCGTACCGCGACGACCAACAATCAGGGCTCCTGGCTCGGCGAGGGGTTCAGCTACGAGCCGGGATACATCGAGCGGCGCTACAAGCCGTGCGTGGAGGACGGGCACTCCCTCTCCGGCGACATGTGCTGGGCGTACGACAACGCCACGGTCATGCTCAACGGCAGCGCGACCGACCTGATCATGGACGGCAGCACCTGGCGGCTCGCCAGCGACGATGGTTCGAAGATCGAACGGCTCACCGGGGCGACCAACGGCGACGACGACGGCGAGTACTGGCTGATCACCACCGTCGACGGCACCCAGCACTACTTTGGCCGGAACCGCCTGCCCGGCTGGTCGGCGAACAAGGAGGAGACCGCCTCCACCTGGACCATGCCGGTCTTCGGAGACGACACCAACGAGCCGTGCAAGAAGCCGACGTTCGCGGAGTCGTACTGCGATCAGGCGTGGCGGTGGAGCCTCGACTACGTCAAGGACCGGTACGGCAACGTCACCTCCTACTTCTACGAGCGGGAGAGCAACTACTACGCCCGGGGTGCCCGGTTCGACCGTGTCGGCGTCGAGTACCACCGGGCCGGTTGGCTCAAGCGCATCGACTACGGCCAGCGGGATGGGCAGGTTTACAGCACCAACGCACCGGCCCGGGTGCATTTCGACACCAAGGAGCGGTGTCTGCCCACCGGCAACGTCGACTGCGATCCGCAGGACCTGACGAGCGCCACCGCGCGGTACTGGCCGGATGTGCCGTGGGATCGCAACTGCGCCAGGGACACCAGGTGCACGGTCGACCAGATCGGCCCGAGTTTCTGGAGCCGCAAGCGACTCACGTCGATCAGGACCGAGATCCGCGGTGCCTCCGGCTGGAGCCCGGTGGACCAGTGGAAGCTCGACCACCTGCTGACCGACAACGGTGACGGCAGCCGCACCCTGTGGCTGTATAAAATCACGCACACCGGGCTGGTCGGTGGCAGCGAGTCGATGCCAGCGGTCGAGCTCGGCGGGTTGCAGTTGCCGAACCGGATCGACAGGCCCGATGACTTCGTCTCACCGCTGATCCGGTTCCGGCTGGCGACCGTCTACACCGAGTCCGCCGGCCAGATCGACGTCAACTACATGGATGCCGACTGCGTCGTCGGCAGTCTGCCGACCGAGGGCAGGAGCACCAGGCGCTGTTTTCCGGTCAAGTGGAAACCACTGGGCAGCGGCACCAAGGTCACTGACTGGTTCCACAAGTACGTGGTCCGCCAGATCGTCGAGACCGACCGTACCCAGAACTCACCGGACGCGGTGACCAGGTACAACTACCTGGACGGCGCCGCATGGCGCCATGCCGACAAGGACGGCATCGCCGATCCGGACGACCTCACCTGGAGTGAGTGGCGCGGATACGGCAAGGTCCAGGTCTCTGTCGGCGACGGCATCGACAATATGACCACCCGGACCGAGCACCGCTACCTGCGGGGCATGTTCGGGGACAAGAATCCGGACGGGGGCACCCGGCCGACCACGGTGACCGACTCGGCCGGAACGGTGCACACCGACTACGACGAGTACGCCGGCCACGAGTACGAGAGCATCGCCTTCAACGGCTCGACCCAGCTCAGCAAGACTCTGAGCATCCCGTGGCGGCACAACACCGCGACCGAGTCGCACGACGACGACGATCGAATCGTCAAGCGGGCGTACATCGTCAAGACCGCGAGTGTTCGAGATCTCACGGCGCTCGGCACCGAACGCTGGCGGGAGACGAAGTCGACCTCGACCTTCGAGACCCGCTTCGGTCGGGTCACCCAGGTCAACGACGAGGGCGAGGTCGGTAAGGCCGGTGACGAGAAGTGCACCATCACGACGTACGCCGACAGTTCGACCGCCTACCTGTACTCGCTTGTGGCCCGGGTGGAGTCGGTGTCGGTGGGCTGCGCCGCCACTCCTGACCGGAAGACCCAGGTGATCAGCGACAGCCGGACCTGGTACGACGGCGAGGCGTTCGGAGTGGCACCGACGCGCGGTAACCCGACCCGCACCGAGGAGTTGGCCAGCCACGACGGCACGACGGCACGCTACCTGAAGGTGGCCGAGACCACCTTCGACGACTACGGCCGGCCGCGGACCGTGACCGACGCGGAGGGCGGGGTCACGGAGACCGACTACACCGAAACCGATGGGCTGACCACGAAGGTCGTTCAGACCAGCCCACTGGGGCACGACACCACCATGCAGTACGCCCCCGCCTGGGGCAGCCCCGTAAGCCAGGTTGACCCGAACGGCCTGCTGACCCTGTCCGAGCACGACCCGCTCGGCCGGCTGGTCAAGGTGTGGTTGCCGGACAACGTGGGAGCGCTCAACCTGCCGCCGAGTATCAGGTACACCTACCTGATCGACGCCGACAAGGCGGCGGCGGTCAAGACCGAGACCCGGCTGAGTGGTCTCAACTACCGGGTCGAGTACCAGGGGTTCGACGCCTGGCTGCGACCGCGGCAGGTTCAGACGCCCGGACCGGACGGCACCCGACTGGTCGCGGACACCTTCTATGACTCGACCGGGCAGGTCAACAAGACGTACGACACCTACCAGGCCGCGGGGTCACCGAATGCTGACATCCTTCCGGTCGTCAACGGTGACGTGGACGGTCAGACCCTGAACGTCTACGACGGTGCCGGTCGAATCCGCGAGGCGATCTTCGCAGTCGCCGGTGTGGAGAAGTGGCGGACCACGACGACGTACGGTGGCGACTGGGTGAGCGTCGACCCGCCGGCCGGCGGTACGCCGCGTACCACCTTCACGAACGCCCTCGGGCAGGCCGTCGAGTCGTGGCAGTACAAGGGCGATGCCCCGGCCGGGGACGCCGACAGGACCAAGTACACCTACACTCCGCCGGGTCAGCTCGCCACCGTGGAGGACCCGGCCGGCAACCTCTGGCGCTACCAGTACGACCAGCGCGGCCGCAAGGTCGAGATGGTCGACCCGGACGCCGGAACCTCCACCTTCACATACGACGACCTCGACCAGCTCATCAGCACCAGCAACGGTGTGGACGCGACGATCTATCACACCTACGACGCCGCCGGCCGCAAGACGGCCACCTATGAGGGACCAGACGAAACCGGTGAGCTGCTGAGTCAGTGGGTATACGACCAGGAACTGCTGGGCGCCCTCTCGGTTGCCACCCGGTTTGTGGACGGGGCTGCGTACAACACCCTCTACTCGAACTACGACGAGTTCTACCGGGCGAAAACCACCGAATATGAGGTCCCCACGGAGGCGGGAGCCGAACTCGCCGGCATCTATGACTTCGGGGTGGCCTACAACCGGGACGGAACGGTCCAGGCGACCGGGATGCCCGACGGCGGCGGGCTGCCATACGAGAGCATCGCCTACACCTACGACAGCTTGCAGCGACTGATCTCCACCACCAGCGACGACCCGTACCTGACTTACGTGGACTACTCCGCGACCGGGGAGGTACTCCAGTCCGAGGTGCTGTTCGGGACGAAAAAGATCTGGTCGACGTACGAGTTCGAGCAGGGCACCAAGCGGTTGAGCCGGCAGCGGCTCGACCGCAGCGAGGTCCCGATCGTGGACACCGACGCCCGCTACGACTACGACCCGGCCGGCAACATCAAGCGGATCGCGGACACGCCGAGCGGCACCCGGGATGTCCAGTGCTTCAGCTACGACTACCTGCGCCGGATGGAAGGGGCCTGGACCTCGGACAGCACCGCGACCGACCCGTGTGCTGGCGGACCGGCTGCCACCGGTGTCGGTGGCATCGCTGCCTACCACCACTCCTACAGCTACGACCTCGTCGGCAACCGGAAGACCGAGACGCACCACGCGGTGGCCAGTGCGGCAGCGAAGACGAGGACGTACGAGTATCCGCAGCCGGGGCAGCCGCAGCCGCACACGCTGACCCGGATGACGGAGACGGACCCCAGCGGGAGCCGGTTGCACGCCTACGACTATGACGATGCTGGTAACACGACCAGGCGCACCGGGCCGGGCAAGGACCAGACGCTGGTCTGGGACGCCGAGGGTAACCTGGCGTCGGTGGCCGAGGCGGGCAAGACGACCAGCTTCGTCTACGACGTCGACGGTTCCCGGTTGCTCCGCAAGGAGCCGGGCGCGACGACGCTCTATCTGCCCGGCATGGAGTTGCGGCTGGACCACAGCACCCGGGTCGTCGACGGGACCCGCTACTACTCCATTCCGGGTGGCGGCACCATCGTCCGCCGGATCAACGGCTTGTCGTACGTCGCCCCGGACCACAACGGCACCGGGCGAGCGTCGGTCGACGCCGCCGGTGGTGTGTTGCACCGCCGGTTGACACCGTTCGGTGAGGCGCGGGGCACCCAACCCGCTCCTGGGCAGTGGCCGTCGGAGAAGGGCTTCGTCAACGGCAACCAGGACTCGACCACGGGTCTGGTGAACCTCGGCGCTCGGGAGTACGACCCGGCTATCGGCCGGTTCGTCTCGATCGACCCGATCATGGATCTCACCGACCCCCAGCAGATGCACGGCTACACTTACGCCAACAACAACCCGGTGACCTTCAGCGACCCCACAGGACTGAAGTTCGACTGTGGCGGTGGAACGGGTACCTACAGCTGCACGAACCCCGATGGCAGCGTGACCACTCAGGTCGAGTTGACCGGTGAGTCGAAGAAGAAGTACGACAAGGCGCTCGACGGCATCCGTAAGCGGAACAAGTGCCAGGCGAGCTTCTGGTGCCGAAACGGTCAAAAAGTCAAGCAGGCCGCGAGCGCCTCCGCCGACTGGCTGAAGAGTCCAGACGGCATCGGCTTTCTGGCCGGTCTCGCGGTCGGCGTCGGATGCTCGGCGCTGACGCTGGGCGTCGGGACCATTGCGTGTGGTGCCCTCGCTGGTGCGGTTGGCGCAGGCCTGACCGCCGGACTCAAGGGCGGAGACGTCGGGGATATCATGCTCGGAGCCCTCGGCGGCGCGGCGTTCGGCGCTGCAGGCGGTGCGGTTGGTGCCGTAGGTGGTTCGATATTGGGCAAGGGGGCAGGTGCGGTCTTTACTGGTGTGAAGGGGCTCGGAGGCAGCATCGCTGAGAAGGGGACCGTCGGAGCATCGACAGCCTTGGCTCGTAACGTTGTGGGTACGGCTGGCCGTAATGGATGGGCTACGACCAAGAATCTCGTCAACAGGGATCCTCGGGCCCTCTTCACTCCATCCGGATTCAAAGGGCTGCTTAAAGCCCACAAGGTGGCGTTGACGAGTCCCGTGCACTTCTATAAAGGTATTGTGAAGGACGCAGCACCGGCAGCGGTCGCTGCCGGTGGGATCAACAGCTTCCTTCCGGGGAACGTGGGGGATGGCTTCGAGTTCCGACCTCCGAATCTAATTTCAGGAATCCTGACGAATCTCGCTGGATGAGCTGGAAGGGCGATCCTGTGGATGGCGTGGTGTTATACGTCAAGACCATGGTTGCCTGCTTGTTCTTCGCGGTGGGGGTGCTCGCAGTCACGCTGTTGGTCGCCCTATCGCTAGCCACGGTCGAGAGCCTCTATTCCGGTGACATGGTGACTCGTCCCGGCTACCGTGCGACGGGCGCGGCAGAGGTTCTCGGCTGCGAAGAAGTCGGCCCGATAACCACACATGGCTTCGGAATGTGGTGGAATTGCACCATGGTGGTCGAACTCGTCGACGGTCGTTCAGTCCGAACGACCGTTGACGCCTCCGTCGTCACCCCTGAAGACCGGGGAATGGCGGTCGATGTCGTCGAATTCTGTCGACACCCTCAGCATCAGGAATGCACCTACACCCGTCCAGGAAATCTGGCCCTCACACTCGGTACTGGAATTGTGCAGATCGTCAAGATCGCGATAGTTGTTTGTGGTGTGGGGCTATCGGTGGTCGCGTTGTTCGCCGGGCTGCTAGGTGGCAAGCTGCCGCGACGCAGCAAGACCCGAGGTGGTGGGAAGATCGCGCCTGACGAGGAGAAAAGCCGTGATGCCGAACGAGAGGCTGGCGCAAACAGCTCGATGAGGAATATCCCGCCCGGCTTTGCCGAGCTGATCATCAATTTTGACTACCCTAGGACGGGTGCGCAGGTCATCTATGAGACGACCGCGCCGACGGTTCGCATAGATGGTGCCTCGCCTAGGGGTGAGTCGTCCTGGGAAGAATGCAGGGTTCTCGTGGCGGCCGGTAAGCGAAAATGCGAAGTATGGGTTCCTTTCGAAGCGCTAAGGTTTGGATATATCAGTAGGAACGTTAAAGTCGCCGAGGGAACGAGGGTTTCCTTGCAGTATCAAGCACCGAGGACGCCGGGGGCGCCCGGGTCTCTGGAATAGCACGGGCTACGAAAGGGTGACCGCGTCCGATCGAATCAGCCCTCCGGGCTGTGCTGTTCGATGGCGCGCTGGACGGCCCGGTAGATCTGGCCGAACCGGAGCGCGTCCGAACTACGGAGCAGCATGACCTCCTGGCCCTGGTACTGCACCCACAGCTCCTGCACCCGGGTACCGCGCTCGTACGACCGGTCGAGCCAGTACAGCGGCAGTTCCAGGAACGGGTAGAGGGCCAGTGCGCCGACGGCACAGACTGCGAGGACGAGCGCGGCGATCTTCCACTGGCCCCGGTCCTGCGCCGAGTACGCCAACGACAGCACGCAGACCATCGCGACCAGCGGCGGGATCGAGAGCAGGAAGATGAGTACGCCCCGGCCGGCGAGCCGTCCCCGGGTACGGGCCGAGCCGGGTCCCCGGGCGTGCCAGACGTACGCCACCTTGGCGACCGGTACGGAGTGCCCGTTCGCGTGGATGACCTCGGAGGTTACCCGTACCGTGTCGTCGCGGTAATAGAGCGTCACCACTCCAGCAAAGCGCGGCTGTCAACGGTCCGGCGAACAACTCAGCCCTTGTTGGCGCCCAGCGTGAGACCGGAGACGAACTGGCGCTGGAGTACGAAGAAGACGATCAGTGTCGGAAGTGCGACCAGGATCGAGCCGGCGGCCAGCAGGTTGTAGTCGGTGAAGTAGACCGACCGGAGGTTGTTCAGCGCACTGGTCACCGGCAGCTTGTCCCCGGTGGACATCAGCACCACCGCCCAGAGGAAGTCGTTGTAGATCCAGGCGAACTCCAGGGTGCCGAGCGCGCCGAGTGCCGGCCGGACCAGCGGCAGGATGACCTGCCAGTACTGCCGCCACACCCCGGCGCCGTCGACGGTGGCCGCCTCGATCAGCTCCCGGGGGATGGTGTCCATGTAGTTGCTCAGCACGAAGACGCAGAAGCCGGTCTGGAACGCCACGTGGATGGCGATGATCCCCCAGTACGAGTCGTAGACCAGCTCCGACGGCCAGCTCATCCACCACGGCAGCGGCAGCTTGGTGTACATCAGGTACACCGGGGTCAGCACCACCTGCTGGGGGAGCAGGTTGCCGGCGGTGAAGAGGATCAGCAGCAGCTTTCCGCCGGGCAGCCGACGTCGGGAGATCAGGAACGCCACGAACGAGGCGAAGAAGAGCGTGAACAGCACCGCCGGTACGGCGACCAGCAGGGTGTTCAGGAAGTGCGTGGGCAGGTTGCCGCCGCGCCACGCCTGCACGTAGTAGTCGAAGTTGAGCGTCTTCGGCAGCGAGAAGTAGCCCTCGGCGGCGGTCTCCGCGTACGGCCGCAGCGAGGCGTACAGCGGAAGCAGCAGCGGCACGAGCCAGCCGAGCGCGACCACCCAGAGGAAGATCCGGATGACCACCCGCAGCGGGCTGACCGGGCGCTTGCCGCGTACCCGCCGGTCGGCGCCTTCCGCGCGGCTGTCGGTGGCCCGATCGGCAACCCTGACCGGTTCGCTCATGCCTCGTCCCGTCGGAAGACCTGTACCAGGTAGACGGCGATGAAGCCGGTGGAGATGAGCAGCAGGATCACCGCGATGGCCGAGCCGTACCCGATCCGGCTGGCCTCGCCGACGATGTTGTCGGTGACCAGTACGGAGAGCAACTCCAACCCGTTGCGTCCCCGGTTGATCGCGTAGACGATGTCGAACGCCCGGAGCCCCTCGATGACGGTGATCACCAGCACGATCACGTTGACCGGTCGGAGCGTCGGAAAGACGACCCGGAAGAAGGTCTGCCCCTCGCCCGCGCCGTCGATCGCCGCCGCCTCCTTGAGGGTCGGATCGACGGCCTTCAGCCCGGCGAGGTAGAGCAGCATGACGTACCCGACGTGTCGCCAACCGACCAGGAGCAGCACCGACCAGAGGTTGATCGACGGGTCGCCGAGCCAGTCGATCGGGTTGTCGGTCCGGCCGAGGATCGCGTTGGCCGCGCCGTAGTCGCGGGAGAAGATGAGCTGCGCGATGAAGCCGACGACCGCGAGCGAGAGCACGACCGGCAGGTAGAAGGCGGTCTGGTAGAACCGGGTGAACCGCATCTCCCGGTCCAGCAGCACGGCGAGGAACAGCCCGAACGGGGTGGCGACCAGGCCGAGGAAGGCCAGCCAGAGCAGGTTGTTCCGGACCGCCGGCCAGAACGGCGGATAGTTGCTGACGATGTTGACGTAGTTGTCCAGCCCGACCGGCTCGATGTCGGTGATGCCGTTCCAGGAGGTGAACGACAGGCCGATCGAGGCCAGCGCGGGACCCCAGATCAGCGCCAGGTCGAGCAGCAGCGGAATGCCGAGCAGCAACCCGATGACCGCGATGTCGCGCGGGGTGAACCGGCCGACGCGGCGGCGTCGGCGTCGCCGCCGGCTCGGCGTTCCGGGCCCGTCCGGTACCGGTCGGGAGTCGACGGGCGGTGCCGTCGGAATCGGGTTCACCCGGACCTGCTCAGGAGGCGAAGATCGTCTTCTTCTGGGACTCGATCCGCTTACAGAGCCCGTCCACGTCCTTCGGATTGTTCAGGAAGCTCTGCAACGAGGGGATCATGACCGTGGAGGCGAAGTCCGGTCGGGTGTCCCGGTCGAGGAACTGCGAGATCTGCTTCGCCCCGCCGACCAGCTCGACCGCCTTCTTCTGCAGCGCGTTGTAGCCGCTGGTGTCGGCCGAGTTGTTGGTGGCCACGTTGTTCGGGTCGCTGCGCAGGTACGCGTTCTGCGCCTTGGCGCTGGCCAGGTAGCGGAGCAGTTCCTTCGCCCCGTCCAGGTTCTTCACCTTGCTGGAGATCATGAAGCCGTCGATCGGCGCCTCGACCGCGTCCTGCCCGTGCGCCTCGACGATCTGCGGGAACGGGAAGAAGTCGAGGTCGGCCGCTGCCTCGCCCTGGAACTGCTGCCCGACGAACATCCCCAGCAGGTACATCCCGGTCTGCTTCTGGCCCAGCGACTGCGCCGCCTCCTGCCAGGTACGCCCGTTCGCCCCCGGCTGGTTGTACGGCAGCAGTTCCTGCCAGAGCGAGAAGACCTGCTTGACCCGACTGTCCTCCCAGGACTCCTCGCCGGCCATCAGGCTGACGTGGAAGTCGTACCCGTTGGCCCGCATGTTGATGTAGTCGAAGGTCCCCATGGCGGGCCAGCCGTCCTTGTCCGCCATGGCGATCGGGATCAGCCCGTCGGTCTTCATCTTCGCGGCCAGCGCCTTGAAGTCGTCCCAGGTCCTCGGGATCTGGTAGCCCTTCTCCTGGAACAGGCTCTTCCGGTAGAACACCGCCCACGGGTAGTAGTAGAACGGCACGAAGTACTGCTTGCCGTTGCTGCCGGTCGACGCCTGCTTCATCGCGGCCGAGTACTCGCCGCCGAACGACTGCCAGAGGTCGGAGATGTCGGTGGCCAGGCCCTGGGCGGCGAAGTACTGCATCCGGAAGCCGGAGAACCAGGTGAAGACGTCGTCCGGGGTCGCCTGAAGGTAGCGGGTGATGTTCTCCTGGAACGTGTTGTGATCGACGGTGTTCACCCGTACGTCGAGCCCGGACGCCGCCATCACCTCGGCGGTCGCCTTCTTCGGTACCTCGTCGGACTGGTTGGAGCCGAAGGTGACCGTTCCGCCGCCCTCGCCGCCGGTGCTCGGCTTCTCGCAGGCCGCCAGCCCGGCCGGCAGGGCCAGCGCACCGGCCGTGTACGCGGCTCCGCCGAGCAGCCCGCGCCGGGTCAGCGCGGTCGGACGAGGCGATGCGGTCGCATTTCGAAGCGTGGCGCGGGCGGTCGCTGCCGGGGCACTCTGGTCGGGCTGCGGATCTGCCATCGTGTCTCCTCGCGCCGCTGCGGGTCGAACCGACCACCGCTTCGCAGCCGATCCGCGCACGAAACCTGCTCGCAACAGTAGGAGGCGCCGCCCGAGGCAGTCAAGGACTTAGATCAACTGATGTCGCGTCCGTCAAGCCGTCAAGCCGTCAGGCCGTCAACCCAGGATCGGGTCGGGTCAGCGGCGTACCGGGACCGCGGCCTGCTCGACGGCCCGCTCCAGGGCCCGGTAGATCTGGCCGAACCGCAGCGCGTCGCCGGTGGCCAGCAGCCGGACCGGCGTACCCCGCCACTGGGCCCAGATCTCCAGTTGGTGTGCGCCCCGGGTGTAGCTCCGGTCGACGTGTTCGAGCAGGTAGTCGGCGACCGGCGCGGCGGCCAGGCCGATCAGGACGGAGACGCCGACGATGGCGATCGTGACGGTGAGCGAGGTGTGCAGGCGTACCGCGATCAGGATGCCGATGACGGCGGCGACCAGCGGGCCACCCAGGGCCGCGAGCAGCGCGCCACGACCGGCGAGCGCACCCCAGGAACGACCGCCGCGCACGTGCCAGACCCGGGCGACCTCGGTCAGCGGGTAGGCGCGGCCCTCGACCCGGATCAGCTCCGAGGTGATCCGTACCGCGCGATCGTCGTAGTAGATGGTCATCGCCGTCACGTCCTCGCCAGAGTCCGACGCGCTCCGCCTATCGGCGAGGCCCGAGTCCGACGCGCTTCGCCTATTCCGCGAGATTACCCCGATGGGCACACCCTTATCCGCCCTACGACCTGCCCGTTAGGGTGAGCCTCGCGACTTCGACGTGGAGGTGGGCTGTGGGCGACTTCGTCCAGGTGGAGACCGGCGACGGTATCGGCACGATCCGGTTGGCCCGGCCGCCGATGAACGCGCTGAACACGCGGGTGCAGGAGGAGTTGCGGTCCGCCGCGACCGCCGTCTCCGCCGATCCGGACGTCCGCGCGGTGATCGTGTACGGCGGCGAGAGGGTCTTCGCGGCCGGCGCGGACATCAAGGAGATGGCCGACATGTCGTACGTCGACATGGCGGAGCGGGCCGCCGACCTGTCCAGTGCGCTCGGCGCCATCGCCCGGATCCCCAAGCCGGTGGTCGCGGCGATCACCGGGTACGCCCTCGGTGGCGGCTGCGAACTGGCGCTGGCCTGCGACTGGCGGGTGGTCGCCGAGGACGCGAAGCTCGGTCAGCCGGAGATCAAGCTCGGCATCATCCCGGGTGCGGGCGGTACGCAGCGGCTGGCCCGGCTGATCGGGCCGGCCCGGGCCAAGGATCTGATCATGTCCGGTCGGATGGTCGACGCGGCGGAGGCGCTCCGGATCGGGCTCGCCGACCGGGTGGTACCGGCCGACCAGGTGTACGCCGAGGCGGTCGCGCTGGTGCGGCCGTACCTGAACGGTCCGGCCCAGGCGCTGCGGGCGGCGAAGCTGGCGGTCGACGGCGGCCTGGAGATGGATCTCGCCTCCGGGCTGGCCTGGGAGAGCCAGCTCTTCGCGGCGCTGTTCGCCACCGACGACCGCCGCGAGGGGATGACCGCCTTCGTCGAGAAGCGCACACCGGGCTTCACCGGCCGCTAGCCCGAGCGGTAGGGCCGCTAGCCGGGCGGGTACGGCCGCTCGGCCAGCGGACGCCACATCGACCGTAGGTGAGTATTCTTCGCGTTCAACCTGACTCACCGGTAACCTCGCAGCAATCAATGCGGCCCAGTGGCAGGCACGGCGGACGACAGGAGCGGCGATGACCGGACGGATCGAAGGACACGGCGGTGACCTGGCCCTGGCGGCCCTGCGGGCGTACGGCGTGCGGGAGATGTTCACCCTCTCCGGTGGCCACGTCTTCCCGCTGTACGACGCGGCGCACCGTACCGACTTTCCGATCTACGACGTCCGGCACGAGCAGTCCGCGGTCTTCGCCGCCGAGGCGGTCGCCAAGTTGCAGCGCCGGCCGGGTCTGGCCGTACTGACCGCCGGACCCGGGGTCACCAATGGCATCTCCGGGCTGACCAGTGCGTTCTTCAACGCCTCCCCGGTGATGGTGCTCGGCGGCAGGGCTCCGGCGTTCCGCTGGGGCGCGGGCAGCCTCCAGGAGATCGACCACGTACCCCTGGTCGCGCCGGTGACCAAGCACGCGGCCACGGTGTGGTCCACCGACGACGTACCCGGGGCGGTCTCGGCCGCGCTCACCGAGGCGCTGACCCCGCACCGCGGGCCGGTCTTCCTGGACCTGCCGCTGGAAGTCGTCTTCTCCACCGGCGAGACCGACCCGCTGGTCGCGGCGGCCGTCCCCGTCGTCGAGCCGGACCCGGACCAGGTCGCCGAGGCGGCCCGGCTGATCGCCGCCGCCGAGCGGCCGGTCATCATCGCCGGTTCCGACGTCTACGCCGGGGACGCGGTCGCGGCGCTGCGGGAGGCCGCCGAGGCGCTCCGGGTGCCGGTCTTCACCAACGGGATGGGCCGGGGCGCGCTGCCGCCGGGGCACTCGCTCGGCTTCGCCAAGGCCCGCCGGGCGGCACTCGGCGGTGCCGACCTGGTCGTGGTGATCGGTACCCCGCTCGACTTCCGGCTCGGCTTCGGCGAGTTCTCCGGCGCCCGGGTGGTGCACATCGTCGACGCGCCGACCCAGCGGGCCACCCACGTCGAGCCGGCCGTCAGCCCCGCCGGTGACCTGCGACTGATCCTCTCGGCGCTGGCCGAGTACTCCGGCGACCGGGCCGACCACGAGTCGTGGATCGCCGAGCTGCGTACCGCCGAGGACGCCGCCCGGGAACGGGACGCGGCGGCGATGGCGGCGGAGAGCGACCCGATCAAACCGGCCCGGGTCTACGGCGAACTGCGCCGGGTCCTGGCGCCGGACGCGGTCACCATCGGCGACGGTGGCGACTTCGTCTCGTACGCCGGGCGTTACCTGGAGCCGGCCCAGCCGGGTACCTGGCTGGACCCGGGCCCGTACGGCTGCCTCGGCACCGGCATGGGGTACGCGATGGGGGCCCGGGTGAGCTACCCGGACCGGCAGATCTGCGTACTGATGGGCGACGGCGCGGCCGGTTTCTCGCTGATGGACGTCGAGTCGCTGGTCCGGCAGAAGCTGCCCGTGGTGATCGTGGTCGGCAACAACGGCATCTGGGGCCTGGAGAAGCACCCGATGCGCGGCATGTACGGCTACGACGTCGCCGCCGACCTCCAGCCCGAACTCCGGTACGACCAGGTGGTGACCGCGATGGGCGGGGCCGGCGAAACCGTGTCGAAGGCCGCCGACCTGGGAGCGGCGCTGGAGCGGGCCTTCGATGCCGGCGTTCCGTACCTGGTCAACGTCCTCACCGACCCGACCGACGCCTATCCCCGCTCCTCCAACCTCGCCTGACCCCCGCTCGCTGGTTGGTTAGGAAGGGCCCCTTCTTCTACAAAAAGCGATAACAAGGGGCCCTTCCTTACCGGGGGTTCGACGGCGACGGTGAGGTCGATCACCCGCAGCGGCTGTACGGGGGTGGGGGTGTGCGCCGGTTCCGGCCCAGTGCCGGTCCCGGCGGGGCGGGGCGGCCGTTGTCCGGCCGCGAGGAGCGGCAGCAGGAGTACGCCGAGGACGAACGGGGCGGCCATGTAGCGGGCGGCCTGCGCGTTGTTGACGAGCAGTACCGAGAGTTGGTTACCGGCGCTCAGGGTGGCCAGCGTCAGCAGCGCCCGGTCCCGACGCCGCCAGGCCAGCAGGCCGACCGTCAGGTACGCCAGGTAGGCCCAGGTCGCACCCCGCCACAGCAGCCACTCCGGCTCGGTGATCAACCGGCTCAGCCGGTCCGCCACCCGGGCGGCCCGGTCACTGAGTGGCTGGCTGTACGCCACGGCGCGGACCCCGGCGTCGCGGAACTTCGGATCCCGGTCGAGATAGATCGGCAACGCCCAGGCGGTCGGGTTGACCCGCAGCCCGCCGGACGGCGTGGGCCGCCACGCGATTGAGCTCCGGCAGGCGCGGGCGGCCAGCACCGTACCCGGTGATCTGCGGACCAGCCGCCACCAGGCCGACAGCAGTTCGTCCCGGTGCGTCGCCGCGGCCCGGCGGTCGAAATCGGGGTGGTAGACGGTGGGGTCGACGGTGTGGCAGGTCGCCGACCGGCGCCAGTGCGCCAGCGGGGCCACCCTTGCCAGCAGGGCCGCATCCGCCGCCGGCAGGTCCATCGGGTCTGCGGCGTAGCCGATCGCGAGGTCGGAGAGGAACGCCTCGTAGGCGACGATGGACTCGCTGTCCCGGACCCCGAGGGTCGGCAGCAGGACCCAGTTGGTCGCCAGCGCGGCCGTGGCGGCCAGCATCCCGGCCAGCAGGACCCGGAGCGCGGCGCCGCGCAGCAGCCACACGACCAGTGCGGTGACGACCGCGACCACCAGGAAGCCGTTCTGCCGGAACAGGCAGATCAGGGTCAGCTCGACCAGAATGGCGCCGAACAGCACCCGGGGCAACGGGTGGGGGGCGTCGTTCCGGCATCTCCGGGCGGCAGCCGGGCCCGTCCGGTCGGCGGGCGGGCGCGTCGGCTGGTGGGTCGGGCCCGTCGGCTGGTGGGTCGGATGGTCCGGGTCGTCGGTCGGGCCGGGGCCGTCGGTGGTCGGCCGGCGGGCGACCAGCCGGGCCACGGTGCCGAGCAGGAAGACGTGGCAGATGACGAACGGCACGTCCTTCCAGACGCAGACCACGAAAGTGCCGACCGGTGGCAGCGCGACGACGGCGACCGCCGCCGCGATCCAGCCCCAGTTCGGCCCGCCGAGCCGGCGCAGACCGGTGACCGCGTACGCCAGGCCGGCCGCCAGGGCACAGGTCTGGGCCAGGGTGAGTACGCCGATCCCGCCGGTGAGCCGCATCGACACCCAGACCAGGCCGGTGTACGTGACCGGGTGATGGGTGTTCCAGTTGCCGCTGCTGGCCTGCCAGACGTGGTCGAGCGAGTCCGGACTGAACAGGCCGGGATACCGGGCGACCCACCAGAACAGCAGCACGGCCTGGGCGAGGCCGTAGGTGGTCAGGCCGAACAGCATGCGTCGACCCGGTAGCCGGCCCCACCGTCGCACCGGCGCGGCGCCCGGTGCCGCCGGTCCGCCCGCCGGCCATGCCGGCCCGGCCACCACCCCGTGTGCCATGCCATCCGTCCTTCGCCCCGGGCGCGGCCGCGCCGACCAGCGGTGCGAGGGGTGGTGGCACCGATCGGGGCCATGGTACGACCGCGGCCGCCCACCGGTCCCCGGAACAGCGGACTCCCGGCGCCGGAAGGGTCGTCCGGCCGCCCACCGGCGCTCGTCAGCCGGCTGTCAGCGCCGAACGGACGGTGTCAGCGCCGGCTCAGTCGCGTTGGCCATGGTGGTGTCACCAGTGCAATCCAGTGGGGGAGAGAGTTCATGAGCTACGCCATCCGGGCCGAGGGGTTGGTCAGACGCTTCGGCGCGACGACCGCGCTGGCCGGAGTGGATCTGGACGTCCGTGCCGGTACCGTGTTCGGCCTGCTCGGGCCCAACGGGGCGGGAAAGACCACGGCGGTACGGGTGCTGGCCACCCTGCTCCGGCCGGACGCCGGTACCGCCACGGTCGGCGGGTACGACGTCCTCCGGGACGCACACCAGGTTCGTCAGGTGATCGGCCTGACCGGCCAGTACGCGTCGGTCGACGAGACCCTGACCGGCACCGAGAACCTGCTGCTGATCGGTCGACTGCTCGGGATGTCCCGGGCCGACGCGCGGGCCCGGGCCCGGGAACTGCTCGCCGGATTCCATCTGTCGGACGCGGCGGACCGGGCCGCCAAGACGTACTCGGGCGGGATGCGGCGCCGGTTGGACCTGGCGGCGAGCCTGGTCGGCCGGCCACGGGTGCTGTTCCTCGACGAGCCGACCACCGGGCTGGACCCGCGCAGCCGTACCGAGCTGTGGGGGATCGTGCGGGACCTGGTCGGATCGGGGGTGACCGTGCTGCTCACCACCCAGTACCTGGAGGAGGCGGACCAGCTCGCCGACGAGATCGCGGTGATCGACCACGGGCGGGTGATCGCCCAGGGGACGCCGGAGGAGCTGAAGGCCAAGACCGGTGGCCAGGCCCTGGTGGTACGCCCGAGGGATCCCGGTGACCTGCCGGTGGTGGTCAGCGTGCTGCGGGAGGTGGCCGGGGCCGAACCTGAGCTGGTCCAGCACACCGCCACGGTGCCGGTGAACACCGACGACGTCCTGCCCACGGTGGTACGCCGGCTCGACGACGCCGAGGTCGCCGTCGCCGAGTTGGCGTTGCGCGGCGCCAGCCTGGACGAGGTCTTCCTGTCGTTGACCGGGCACCGCACCGAGGACGAGAACTCCGCACCCGGCCAGTTGGAAGGAACGTCGGCATGACCGCGATCAGTACACCGGTTTTGGTGCCGAGCCGTCGGGTCAGCCCGCTGCTCGGCGTACGGCACACCATGACGCTGGCCTGGCGGAGCCTGGTGCAGATCAAGCACAACCCGATGGAGCTGCTCGACCTGAGCATCCAGCCGCTGATGTTCGTGCTGCTCTTCACGTACGTCTTCGGCGGCGCGATCGCGGACAGCCCGACCGACTACCTGCGGTTCATGCTGCCCGGCATCATGGTGCAGAACGCGCTCTTCGCCACGATGACCACCGGTTTCGGGTTGAACATCGACCTGACGAAGGGGGTTTTCGACCGGCTCCGGGCGCTGCCGATCGCCCGCTGGGCGCCGCTGGCCGGTCGGATTCTCGCCGACACGGTGAAGCAGGCCTGGTCGATCGCGCTGCTGCTGGCGATCGGGATGGTGCTCGGCTTCCGGATCGGGACCGGCCCGTTCGGCGTCATCGGCGCGTTCGCCCTGCTACTCGCCTTCTCGCTGGCCGCGGCGTGGATCTCGGTACTGGTCGGCGTGCTGGTGAGCGAGCCGGACAAGGTGCAGATCTTCGGCTTCATGGTGGTCTTCCCGCTGACCTTCACCAGCAACATCTTCGTGCCGACCGAGAGCATGCCCGGCTGGCTCCAGGCCTGGGTGAAGGTGAACCCGGTCTCCACGCTGGCCGACGCCCTACGCGGGCTGCTGGTCTCCGGTCCGGAGTCGGGGCCGATCATCACGTCGCTGCTCTGGGGACTGGGCATCCTGGTGGTGTTCGCACCGCTGGCCGTCCGTGCGGTCCGGCGTCGGGTCTGAGCCGACCCCGCCATCGGCACAGTCAGTCGAGAGCGGCCTTGACCAATTCGGGTAGGCCGGTCGGACTGGCGCTCGTCCGGCCGCGCGCGAACGTCTCGGTGAAGTTCGCTTCGCCGAGCGCCTCGCGCGCGGCCGTCTCGATCCGTGGTCCGTCCAGAATGGACCAGTCGGGGCCGCCCCGGATGGCGTGCGCGGCGCCGAGCAGCAGGGCGGTCTGTTCGGGCCGACCGATCCGGAGCGCGAGATCGGCGCAGCCGACCAGCACCACGCTGATCACGGGTGCGTCGTAGAACTTCAGCGCCATCGACAGGGCCCGGTCGTGGTGCTGCCGCGAGGCCGGTAGGTCGCCGAGCGCGGCCGCCACGGCACCCTGCGACGAGGCGAGCATCGCCCGCCACTGCGGTGCCGTCGTGTGCTTGGTGGCCAGCGCGTCGGCCTGGTCCAACCGCCGCTGCGCGCCGCGAGGGTCACCCGTCGTCCGCAGGATCTCGGCGTGCTCGTGCGCGACGGCCGCCCGGCACTCGTCCGAACCGATCCGTTCGGCCTCCCGGTCGGCGTCGAGCAGCAGGGCCATCGCCCGTTCGCGCTCGCCGACCTGCCACAGCTCGTGGGCCAGTCGGATCTGCATCATCGGCAGGTCCTCGGCGGCGCCCACCACCCGCATCAGGTCCACCGCCTCGCCGTGGAACTCGGCGGCCCGTTCGTGCTCACCGCGCCGGCCGGCCAGGTCGGCCAGGGCCGAGATGGCGTACGCGGTACCCCAGCGTTCGCCTATCGTCCGGAACCCGTCGAGCGCGAGGAGCATGTCGGCCTCCGGACGCTCGTCCGGGCACCCCATGTTGAGTTCGGCGTGCGCGTGGAACGTCCGGCAGACCGCCCGGACCCACGGGTCCGGATCGTCGAAGCGGGCGACCAGCAGGTTGAGCGCCGGCTCACCCAGGTAGCACTCGAAGATCACCGACATCGGCTCGATCAGGCGCAGCAGCGGGTGGGCCTGCTCGTGCCCCTTGGCGGTCCGGCCCGCGCGGGTCAACCATTCGCTCCCGAGGCTGAGTTCGCCGCTGGTGGCGAGCAGGTTCATCGCGGTCATCATCTCCGCGACGGCGACCTGGTCCCGGGGCAGCCGGTCGACGCCGGGCAGCGCCAACGCCGGCAGCGCCAACTCGACACCCTCGACCCGCATGCCGCGCATCCACCAGTACCAGCCGAGCGCCGCGACCAGCCCGACCGCGAGCGGGGCGTTTCCGGTGGCGATCGCCCAGCGCAGGGCGGCGTGCAGGTTGTCGTGCTCGGTGCTCAGCCAGCCGAGCCAGTGCAGTTGGTCCGACCGGCGCAGTTCGGCGTCGGCGGTCCGGGCGAGGGCGAGGAAGTCGGCGGCGTGTGCCTGGCGTACCCGGTCGGTCTCACCGGCCTCGGCCAACCGGCGTAGCCCGTACTCCCGGGTGGTCTCCAGCATCCGGTAGCGCGGCTCGCCGTTGCCGCTCACCACCACCAGCGACTTGTCCACCAGTGCCGAGAGCCGGTCGAGCACGTCCGCCCGGCCCAGTACGTCGCCGGCCCCGTCGTTCTCGGCCGGTGTGTCGGTGTCGTCGGTGGCGCAGATCCGTTCGATGGCGTCCAGGGTCGCTCCGCCGGTGAACACCGCCAGCCGGCGCCAGAGGGCCCGTTCGGCGTCGTCCAGCGGCTCCCAGCTCCAGTCGAAGACCGCGCGTAGCGTCTGGTGCCGGGGCAGCGCCGTACGGCTGCCGCCGGTGAGCAGCCGGAACCGGTCGTCCAGCCGGGCGGCGACCTGGGCCGGGGTCATCGTCCGCAGCCGGGCGGCGGCCAGTTCGATGGCGAGTGGCATCCCGTCCAGGGACCGGCAGATCTGGATCACCGGGGCGACGGTGTCGGTGTCCACCGCGAAGTCCGGGCGGGCCGCGCCGGCCCGGTCGGCCAGCAGCCGTACGGCGGGGTACGCCATCGCGGTGGCCGGGTCGGCGGTCGGCGGCGGCAGCGGCAGTGACTCGACCGGGCAGAGGGTCTCGCCGGTGATGCCGAGCGGCTCCCGGCTGGTGGCCAGCACCCGCAGCTGCGGGCAGGCGCCGAGCAGTCGCTCGGCGAGCGCGGCGGCGGCGTCGAGGACGTGTTCGCAGTTGTCGAGCAGCAGTACCACCCGGCGGGACGCGATGGCGCTGACCAGCCGGCCGACCGGATCCGCCACCTCGGGCACCAGTATCCGGTTCCGCGCGGCGGCCAGCATTCCCTGCTCACGCAGGCCGAGCAGTTGCAGGATGGCCTGTGGGACCTCGGCGCCGTCGGTCACCGGGGCCAGTTCGACCAGCCACAGCCCGTCGAGTTCCCGGGCGAGCAGGGTACGCGCAGACTCCGTCGCCAGTCGGGTCTTGCCCGCCCCGCCCGGACCGGTCAGCGTGACGAGGCGGGACCCGGCCAGCAGCTCGGTGACCCGGCCGAGTTCCTCTTCCCGGCCGACGAAGCTGGTCAGCGGGATCGGCAGGTTCGTCGGCCGGAGCGGCTCGGCGCTCGGGGTCCGGCCGGTGACCGGTGGCAGGGCGGCCGGCGTGCTGGCCGGCCCTGGATGGGAGGTCGGGCGGGTGGGATCGGCGTCGCGGAGCAGTTCCAGGTGCAGCGCGGCCAGTTCGGGCGCGGGTTCCGTACCGAGGGTCTCGGCCAGCGTGCTCCGCAGTCGGGCGTACGCGGCCAGGGCCTCGGCCGGCCGGTCGGTGGCCCGCAACGCGCGGATGAGCTGTCCGGCGAAGCGTTCCCGGACGGGGTGGGCCCGAGCCAGGGCGTGGAGTTCCGGCACCAGTGCGGCGGCCTCACCCGAGGCGAGTCGGGCGTCGATCCGCTGTTCGGTGGCGGTGAGCCGCAGCTCGTCGAGCCGGGCCGCCGGTCCACGGGCGAAGTCGGCGTGCGCGACGTCGGCCAGTGCCGGCCCACGCCAGAGGTCGAGCGCGTCGGCCAGTACGGTCGCGGCGCCGGGCGGGTCGGACCGGAGCAGGGCCCGGCCGGCGCCGACCAGGCGTTCGAACCGGGACACGTCCACCGCCGCCGGTTCGACGGCCAACCGGTAGCCCGTCGGGTGTGACTCGATCGGCGCGTCCGGCACGCTGCGGCGCAGCCGGGAGACGAGGGCCTGTAGTGCGTTGGCCGCACCCGTCGGCGGCTCGTCCTCCCAGAGACCGTCGATCAGGCGGCCGGTGTCGACCACCCGGTCGGCGTCGAGGGCGAGCAGGATCAGCAGCCGGCGTAGTCGGGGGCCGCTGACCGGTACCGGCGCGCCGCTGTCGGACGTCACCTCCAGCGGGCCGAGCATGGCGATCTGCACGCCGTCGATTGTGCCTGGCGCCGTCATCGGGTCGACGGAAATAATTCGCCGGGCCGCGCCCCGGGACTCAGGCCTCCGGCTTGTCCTCCTCGCGGGGTGGGTCGCCGCTGTCACCGTGCCGCAGCTCGTCCTCCCGGCGGCGCAGGTCCTGCTCCCAGCGTTCCAGCAGCTCCCGGTCCTGCTTCGAGCGCTCGCTGTCGAGCGAGCGGAGGAACTCCGGGTCGTCGTCGGGCGCGAGCGGCCGTTGCCGGTCCCGGCCGGTCGCGGCGCCGCCACCCGGTCGGCCACCGCCGGCGGGATGGGTGGCCGGGACCGGACGGCCGGCGACAAACCAGGCGACCGAGCCGATCAGGGGGATGAACAGGATTATCAGCACCCAGGCGAAGCGTGGAAGTGCCCGGATCTCGTCGCTCTCGGCCGAGAGGCAGCTGATCAGAGCGACGACGGCCAGGATGAGTTGTCCGATGGCGAGGATCGCGTAGAGGCGGACCATCTGGTCATGATGACGTACCGGGCCCGGTCAGCGCATCGACGCCAGCACCAGCAGCACGCCGAGTCCGGCGAAACCGGCCGAGGACAGGGCGATCAGCGGCAGTACCGCGCCGGGCCGGCCCGGCAGTCGGGCGAGCGGACCGCCGAGCCGGTTGAAGGCCACGACCAGTACCGCCAGCCAGCTCAGGCCGGCCAGCGCGGCGACCACCGCGCCGACCGTTCCGCCGGCCAGGGCCAGCCGGGCGGTGAGCACGGCCACCACGCCGACCGCCAACGCGGTACGTCGCCAGGCCAACCGGGTGCGTACGGCCGCCAGCCCGAGGTCGGGGTCCGGTCGCCGGGGCGGGCGAGGTTCCGGCCTCATGTCTTCCGGGCGGCCTGGACCAGCACCGCGACGACGAGCAGGACGGCACCGAGCCCGACCAGCAGGGCGAGGACCGCCGGGAAGCGGGACGCCGGAAGCTCCTGGCCGAGCCGGATGGCGCGTTCGGTGCGGGCCCAGTGGTCGACGGCGCGGATCGCGACCGTGCCGCCGAGCAGCAGCAGTGCCACGGCGAGCCCTTCCCGTAGGTAGGAGATCGGCATCGGGGGCAGGAACTGCGCGACGGCCAGCCCACCGGCGATCAGCGCCAGGCCGGTCCGCAGCCAGGCCAGGAAGGTGCGTTCGTTGGCGAGCGAGAACCGGTAGTCCGGGGTTTCGCCCACCTCGCGCAGTTCCCGTGGGTGGAACCACCGTCTGATCGCCTGGTACACGATCGCCATTATCTGGTGGACATCACCCTTAGCCTGGTCGGGTGACTGATCTCGACGCCGAGGTGCTGCGCAACGTCTACGACATCCAGCTGCGGGCCCGGGTGCCCGAGCCGGTTCCGCCGGGCGTGACGGTGGAGTGGGACGGCCCGCTGCTGCGGATCCAGGGGCTCGACCGGGGTGGTTTCCTGACCTACTGCGACCTGGCCGGGTTGGCCGGGGCGGAGCTGGACGAGTTGATCGTGCGGCAGCGGGACCACTTCCAAAGGCTGGGCCAGGAGGTGGAGTGGAAGCTGCACGGACACGACCAGCCGGCCGACCTCGCCGACCGGTTGCGGGCCGCCGGCTTCGAGCCGGAGGAGCGGGAGACCGTCGTGATCGGGCCGGTCGCGCCGCTGGCGGCGACGCTGCCGGTGCCACCGGAGGGCGTACGCCTGCGTGAGGTGACCTCCCGGCCGGACCTGGACCGGATCGCGGTGCTGAAGGGGCAGGTCTACGGCGGGGACTGGGGCTGGCTGACCGCCGGTCTGGAGCGGGAGCTGGCCGCCGGTGCCGCGCTGGACCAGCCGCCGTTGACCATCGTGGTCGCCGAGGCCGGCGACGAGCTGGTCAGCGCGGGCTGGGTGCGGTTCGTTCCCGGCACCCGGTTCGCCACCCTCTGGGGTGGGGCGACGCTGCCGCACTGGCGGCGCCGGGGCATCTACCGGGCGCTGGTCACCTACCGGGCCCGACTGGCCGACGCCCGTGGCTTCAATCTGTTGCAGGTGGACGCCTCGGAGAACAGCCGGCCGATTCTGGAGCGGCTCGGTCTCGTCCCGGTCACCACCACCACGCCGTACGTCTACACTCCGACCCGTGACGCAACCGCTGAGCGCTGAGGAGCGGGCGACCCTGAAGAGTGCCGCGTTCGGCGCGGTCTACCTGGTGTCCAATGCCGAACCCGGCGCGCTTTCCATGATCAAGGAGAGCCTCGCGGCGTCGAACGCGTTCGCCCGGACCACCGGCCTGGTCCGGGAGTTGCTGACCACCGGCAACCTGCCACAGCTGCCCAGCGGGGCGTCGGCCGACGTGCCTTCGACGGTGCTGCCCGCGCTGCGGCGGTCGGTCGAGATCCTGCGGGCGAAGGCGCCCGCCGAGGTGGCCAGCTACCGGTCGGCGGTGCTGCACGCGACCGAGGTGGTGGCGCGGGCGCACGATGGGATCAGCGCCAACGAGGCGGCGATGATGGCGAGCGTCCGCGAGGCACTCGACTCCACGGAGTGAGCCGGTCGTCGACGCCACGGTCGAGCCGTCGTCGATTCCGTGGGGCGGGTCCGCCGCGCCGTGGTGAGCTGTGTCACCCCGAGGTGTCGGAGAGGGAAAGCTACTTGCGGGTAACATTAGCCGTAAGTAACGCCACACCTTCCCGTGCGCCGGCCGGTCGACCATCGGTTGACCGATCGTTAAGGAACGCGGGAGGCTGCTCCCGAGCATCCGGGCGGGATCGCCTCGACAGCGGGGACCGCCATCAACAGGAGGGGTCGTCGAAGCGCGATGAACATCGTCGTACTCGTCAAGCAGGTGCCCGACTCGGGCGCGGACCGCAGCCTGCGCAGTGACGACAACACCGTCGACCGGGGGTCGGCAAACAACGTCATCAACGAGATGGACGAGTACGCCATCGAAGAGGCGTTGCGGATCAAGGAAGCCCACGGCGGCGAGGTGACCGTGCTCACCATGGGGCCGGACAAGGCCGCCGAGTCGATCCGCAAGGCGCTGTCGATGGGGCCGGACAAGGCCGTACACGTGCTCGACGACGCGCTGCACGGATCCTGCGCCGTGGCGACCTCCAAGGTGCTCGCCGCCGCGCTCGGACAGCTCGGCGCGGACCTGGTGCTCTGCGGCGCCGAGTCGACCGACGGCCGGGTGCAGGTGCTGCCGCACATGCTCGCCGAACGGCTCGGGATCGCCGCGCTGACCGGCGCCCGCAAGCTGACCGTCGACGGCGCCAACCTGACGGTGGAGCGGCAGACCGAGGAGGGCTACGAGGTGGTCGCCGCGGCGACCCCGGCCGTGGTCTCGGTCTGGGACACCATCAACGAGCCCCGCTACCCGTCCTTCAAGGGCATCATGGCCGCCAAGAAGAAGCCGGTGCAGACGCTGACCCTGGCCGACCTGGGCGTTCCCGCCGACGAGGTCGGTCTGGCCGGCGCCACCAGCGTCGTGGTGGAACACAGCCGACGCCCGGCCCGGGCCGGCGGCGAGCGGATCGCCGACGACGGCACCGGCGGCGCGAAGCTGGTCGAGTTCCTCGCCACCGAGAAGTTCGTCTGAGCGGCACCGAGAACAGGAGGAATGACCATGGCTGAGGTTCTCGTCGTCGTCGAAGCCACCCGGGAGTTCGGCGTCAAGAAGGTCACACTCGAACTGCTCACCCTCGCCCGCGAGCTGGGCAGCCCGGCGGCGGTGGTGCTCGGTGGCCCCGGCGCCGTGGCGGCGCTCGCCGACAAACTGGGCGAGTACGGCGCGGAGACGATCTACGCGGCCGAGCACGAGGAGATCGACGGTCACCTGGTGGCCCCGAAGGCGACCGTGCTCGCCGAGCTGGTCCGGCGGGTGCAACCGGCCGCCGTGCTGCTCGCGTCGAGCCAGGAGGGCAAGGAGATCGCCGCCCGGCTCGCCGTCAAGCTCGACAACGGGGTGCTCACCGATGTCGTCGGGCTGGCCGCCGATGGCACCGCCACCCAGGTGGCCTTCGCCGGCTCGACCATCGTCACCTCGAAGGTGACCCGGGGGCTGCCGCTGGTGACCCTGCGGCCGAACTCGGTGACCCCGAGCCCCGCCCCGGCCACGCCCGCCGTCGAGCAGCTCGACGTCGTACTCGGCGAGGCCGACAGGCTGACCCGGGTGGTGGAGCGGGTGGCCGAGCAGAAGGGCAGCCGGCCGGAGCTGACCGAGGCGTCCGTGGTGGTCTCCGGCGGTCGCGGCGTCGGCAACGCCGACAACTTCAAGCTCGTCGAGGAGCTGGCCGACCTGCTCGGCGGGGCGGTGGGCGCGTCCCGGGCGGCGGTCGACTCCGGCTTCTACCCGCACCAGTTCCAGGTCGGCCAGACCGGCAAGACGGTGTCTCCGCAGCTCTACGTGGCGCTCGGCATCTCCGGGGCGATCCAGCACCGGGCCGGTATGCAGACCTCGAAGACGATCGTCGCGGTGAACAAGGACGCCGAGGCGCCGATCTTCGAACTGGCCGACTTCGGGGTGGTGGGCGACCTGTTCAAGGTCGTACCGCAGGCCGCCGAGGAGATCCGCAAGCGTAGGTAGCCGTACGTAACCCTCGGTGCCCGGCCGGGTCCGGTGTTCTTTCCGACCCGGCCGGGCGCCGAGTGGGCTGTCCGGAACCTGCCATTAGGCTGGATGGCGATGACATATCTGGATCACGCGGCGACCACCCCGATGCTCGAAGAGGCATTGGAGGCGTACGTCGCCACCGCTCGCGAGGTCGGCAACCCGTCGTCACTGCACGCCGCCGGACGGTGTGCCCGGCGCCGGGTGGAGGAGTCCCGGGAACGGGTCGCCGCCGCCCTGGGCGCCCGGCCGTCCGAGGTGGTCTTCACCGGTGGCGGTACCGAGAGCGACAACCTCGCCGTGAAGGGCATCTTCTGGGCTCGCCGGGCCGCCGATCCGGGTCGGGTCCGGGTGGTGGCGAGCGCGGTCGAGCACCACGCGGTGCTCGACTCGGTCGAGTGGCTGACCCAGCGGGAGGGCGCCAGCGCGAACTGGCTGCCGGTCGACGAGTCGGGTGGGCTCGACCCCGACCGGCTGGCCGCCGTTCTCGACGCGCACGCCCCGCAGGTGGCCCTGGTCACCGCGATGTGGGCGAACAACGAGGTGGGCACCGTCCAGCCGATCGCCGCGCTCGCCGAGGTGGCCGCCGCGTACGGCGTTCCGTTCCACACCGACGCGGTCCAGGCGGTCGGTCAGGTGCCGGTGGACTTCGCGGCCAGCGGGGTGGCGGCGTTGACGGTCACCGGGCACAAGCTCGGCGGCCCGGTCGGGGTCGGCGCGCTGCTGCTGGGCCGGGACGTGGACTGCACGCCGGTGCTGCACGGCGGCGGCCAGGAGCGGGACGTCCGGTCGGGCACGCTCGACGCTGCCGGCATCGTGGCCTTCGCCGTCGCGGTCGAGCGCGCGGTCAAGATCCAGCAGGAGTACGCCGCCCGGGTCGCCGCGCTCCGGGACGACCTGGTGGTCCGGGTCCGGCAGGCGGTGCCGGAGGCGGTCTACAACGGCGATCCGGCGAACCGGCTGCCCGGCAACGCGCACTTCTCTTTCCCCGGCTGCGAGGGCGACGCCCTGCTGCTGCTCCTGGACGCGCAGGAGATCGCCTGCTCGACCGGATCGGCCTGTTCCGCCGGGGTGGCGCAGCCCTCACACGTACTCCTCGCGATGGGTGCCGACGACGACCGGGCCCGCTCGTCGCTGCGGTTCTCGCTCGGCCACACCTCGACCGCGCAGGACGTAGACGCCCTGATCGCGGCGCTGCCCGGGGTGGTCGAGCGGGCTCGCCGGGCCGGCGCGGTCAAGTCCGCCCGGAGCTGAGCGCCGGGGCGGGTCGGTGACGTCCGGGGCCCGCGACCCCGGTCCGCCGGAACGGGCGGCCAGGTCCCCCGGTCGGGCCGGTTACCCTCGTGGGGTGGAAGGGATGAACCGGTGAGGGTACTGGCAGCGATGTCCGGCGGGGTCGACTCGGCGGTCGCCGCCGCGCGGGCGGTGGAGGCCGGCCACGACGTCACCGGCGTACACCTGGCGTTGGCGCGTAACCCGCAGACGTACCGCACCGGTGCCCGGGGCTGCTGCACGCTGGAGGACTCCCGGGACGCCCGGCGGGCCGCCGACGTACTCGGGATCCCGTTCTACGTCTGGGACCTGGCCGACCGGTTCCACGAAGACGTGGTGGAGACCTTCGTCGCCGAGTACGCCGCCGGCCGTACCCCGAACCCGTGCCTGCGCTGCAACGAGAAGATCAAGTTCGCGGCGGTGCTGGACCGGGCGGTGGCGCTCGGCTTCGACGCGGTGGTCACCGGCCACCACGCCCGGCTCGGCCCGGACGGGCTGCTGCGGCGCAGCGTCGACGAGGCCAAGGACCAGTCGTACGTGCTGGCCGTGCTCACCCGCGAGCAGCTGGACCGGTCGGTCTTCCCGCTCGGCGACTCGACCAAGGCACAGGTACGCGCGGAGGCGGCCCGGCGTGGCCTGGCGGTGGCCGAGAAGCCCGACTCGCACGACATCTGCTTCATCGCCGACGGCGACACCCGGGGCTTCCTCGCCGACCGGCTGGGCGAGGCTCCGGGCGACATCGTCGACGCCGGCACCGGCGCGGTGCTCGGCGCCCACTCCGGCGCGTACGGGTACACGGTGGGCCAGCGCAAGGGGCTGGCGCTGGGGGTGCCGGCCCCGGACGGGCGGCCCCGCTACGTGCTCTCGATCACTCCGAAGACCAACACCGTGACGGTGGGCCCCGCCGAGGCGCTGGAGGTGTCCACGGTGGGCGCCGAGCGTCCGGTCTGGCCCACCGGCCCGCTCCCCGCCACCCCCCTCGACTGCGAGGTCCAGCTCCGCGCCCACGGTCAGGTCGTCCCGGCCACCGTCCAGGTCACCGGCGGATCCCTGCACGCGCAGCTGCGCCGCCCGATCCGCGGGGTGGCCGCCGGCCAGGCGATCGTGGCGTACCGCCCCGACCCGGCGGGCGACATCGTGCTCGGCTCCGCCACCATCAGCACCACCGCCTGAGAGGTAAGGAAGGGCCCCTTCTTATCGTTTTCTGTAGAAGAAGGGCCCCTTCCTAACACCCCGCGACCGCTTCGGGCCCGGCTGCCCACAGCGGCCGGCTGCGGGGCTAACCTGCGCAGGTGACCGACCAACAGCGGGTGACCGAGCAGCAGCGGGCAGCGGATCGGAAATGGCCGTGGCCGGCCGGGGCGGCGACCGGGATCGGATCGATGCCCGGGACCGACATCGCCGAGGCGCAGCGGATCGTGCTGGGCGAGCTGGCCCTGCCGCACCTGCCCGAGTTGCCCGCGCGCGGGCCCGGTGCCGACCTGATCGGCCGGACCGGCGGGCTGCTGGTGGACCTGCCGGTCGAGCTGTACGCGGGCCGGTGGCGGGTCGCCGGCCGCCCGGGGCGGGACCTGCGCCGCGCCCACGATTTCCTGGCGCGCGACCTGGACCAGATGACCGAGCAGGCCGGCGAGCTGACCGGCACCTTCAAGATCCAGGCGGCCGGCCCGCTCACCCTGGCGGCCGGTCTCGAACGGCCGGTCGGCGGGCGGATGCTCCGGGACCCGGGCGCGGTCCGGGACCTCACCGAATCGCTCGCCGACGGGCTGCGGGCGCACGTGGCCGAGGTACGCCGCCGGCTGCCCCGGGCCACGGTGCTGCTCCAACTCGACGAGCCGACGATGCCCGCCGTACTGGCCGGACGGATTCCGACCGAGAGCGGGCTGGGGGCGTACCGGCCGGTCGGGTCGAGCACCGCCACCGGGCTGCTCCGGACCGTCGTCGAGGCGGTGGGCGTACCGGTCGTCGTGCACTGCTGCGCGCCGGACGTACCCCTGGAACTGATCCGGTCCACCGGCGCGGCCGCGGTCGCGCTCGACCTGCACCTGGTGGAGCGGCTCGATCCGGTCGGCGAGGCGATCGACGCGGGGCTCGGGCTGTTCGCCGGAGCGGCGCCGACGCTGCCGGTTCCGGGTGGCGAGGAGCCGTCGTCGGCCCAGGTCGCCGACCGGGTACGTCAGCTCTGGGACCGGCTCGGCTTTCCCCGGGGCCAGCTCGCGGAACAGGTCGTCGTCACCCCGGCCTGCGGGCTGGCCGGCGCCTCCGACGGGTACGCCCGGAGCGTGCTCACCGCCTGTCGGGACGCGGGCCGGCGACTCGCCGAGGAATAGGTTTTTCTGCCGGTCCGGCAGGGCAGGATGGCCGCATGATTGGCCAACTACGTACCGTGGTGATCGACTGTCCGGATCCGCGCGCGCTCGCCGGCTTCTACGCCGAGATGCTCGGCCTGCCGGTCGACCATTCCGGCAGCGACGACGAGGACGGCTGGACCGTGGTCGGGGGGAAACCCGGCCAGCAGCCCCGGCTCGCCTTCCAGCGGGCGAGTAACCTGCGGGAGCCGCGCTGGCCCGATCCGGACCGCCCGCAGCAGTTCCACCTCGACGTGACCGTCGACGACATCGAGGTGGCCGAGGCCCAGGTGTTGAAGCTCGGGGCCACCCGGCTGCCCGGCCAGGGCGACGGCTGGCGGGTGTACGCCGATCCATCCGGCCATCCGTTCTGCCTCTGCTGGGACGACTGAGCCGGATCCCGCCGGACTCGGCCGGGGTGGTGGCGCCCGGCGCGACTGAGAAATGATGGCCGCCATGGTTGTTCAGGTAACCGGTCCGCCGCGCACTCGCGGTGACCTGCGGCGTGCCTCCGGATCGCTGTTCGGGCTGGCCTACGGTGACGCCCTCGGGGCGCCGACCGAGTTCCTGTCGCTGGCCGAGATCGAGCGGCGCTACGGGCCCGGCGGTCCTCGCGACCTGGTGGGGGAGCCGGCCCGGGTCACCGACGACACCCAGATGGGCCTGGCGGTCGGCCGGGCGCTGCACGAGGCCGGCCCGGCGGCCACCCCTGACGTGTTGGAGCCGTTGCTCCGCCGAGGCTTCGTGGCCTGGGCGCACAGCCCGGAGAACAATCGCGCACCGGGGATGACCTGCCTGCGGGCCTGCGGCGGACTGGCCGAGGGGCTGCGCTGGCAGGAGGCGACGATCGCCGGGTCGAAGGGCTGCGGGGCCAACATGCGGGTCACGCCGGTCGGCCTGGTGCCCGGTTACGACCTGGAGACCCTCGCCGGGGTCGCCCAGCTACAGGCCGGACTGACCCACGGGCACCCGACCGGGCTGGCCGCGAGCGAGCTGACCGCGTACGCCGTCCGGGTGCTGCGGGACGGCGCGGCCCTGACCGACCTTCCCGGCCTGCTGCGGGCCCGGGCCGAGGAGCAGCGCACGGTCTACCGGGCGGACTGGTTGGGCGACCTGTGGCAGCAGCCGGCGGTCGACGACCCGGCGAGCTTCATCGCCCGGGGCTGGCACGAGTGCCTGTCGGTGCTGGACCGGCTCGACTCGGCGCTGGCCGGGCCGGACGACGGCACCGACCCGTGCGACGCCACCGGAGCGGGCTGGATCGCCGAGGAGGCCCTGGCCACCGCGCTGCTCTGCGCCGTACGGCAGCACGACGACCCGGTCTCGGCACTGGCCCGCGCCGCCACCACCTCCGGCGACTCGGACTCGATCGCCGCTCTGACCGGCGCCTTCGTCGGCGCGGCGTACGGCATGGCGGCCTGGCCGGCCGACTGGTCCGACCGGATCGAGTACGCCGACCAGCTCGCCGTCCTCGGCGCCGCCTGGGACTGAGCGAACCCGTCTCCTCTGTGGGCGGACCCGGCGTTCGGCGTGATCGCCTAAGATCCTCTGGGCATGGTGGCCAATCGGGGAACGGGTCCGCCGGTTGGGCCGATCATGGCGGGGAAGGTCCGATGAGCGGCACCGTGGCCGGACTGTGGACACTGCTCGCCGGAACCGACCACATGGCACCCGGGCCGGCGCGGACGGCGCTGCTCGAGGACATCATGTGGCGCGCGGACATCGGCGGCCACGCCAAACTCGGCTCCGTCGCCCGCCGGCTGGTCGCCGACGCGTACTGCCAGGACGGTCAGTGGGAGCGGGCGTTCCCGCTGTTCGACCAGTGTCTGCGCGAGTTCGACCTCCGGCCCTGGGAGTTCGGCCCGGCCGAGGTGAGTGACCTGGTCCGCCGGCTCACCTTCACCGCCCAGTCCATGGCGGACTTCCCGGACATCCCGCTGCGGCAGCTCCACGACACGCACCAGGAGCTGGAGCAGCGGCTCCGGGCGGCCGGGCGAAGCCCCCGGGGCCTGTACGCGGTGCGACGCCGGCTGGCCCAGATGATCGGCGACTGGGAATCGGAGGAGCGGGCGTACCAGCAGTGGATCGCGGCCGGTGGCGCGGACCCGGACGACGTGTGGGACTTCGAGGCCGAGCTCGAACGACTGGTGCTGCGCGGCGACCCGGCGTCGATGTCCCGGGCGTACGCCCTCGCCGGGCCGGTGCTCGCCGGTGAGCGGCGGTTCGTCGAGCCGGCGGTGCCGGTCCAGTGCCTGATGCTGCTGCCGCTGGTCCGGGCCGGCGAGCACCGGCGGGCGGCGCAGGTCGAGCGGCGGATCCGACGGGCGACGGCCCAGGGTGCGCACCGCTACGAGTACCTCGCGATGCTGGTCGAGTTCTACGCGCACACCGGCAACGAGGACGCCGGGATCGACCTGCTGGGGCTGATGGAGGGCTTCGACGCGTTCGAGCGGCCGAGCGGCAAGTTGGAGTTCGCCACCGCCGTGGCGGTGCTGACCCGGCGGTTGATGACACTCGGGCGTGGCGGGACGCTGATCGACCTCAGCGACGGCCGGGGTCCGGTCTCCTTCCAGGCGTTGCACGACCGGACCCGGGATATTGCCCTGGACCTGGCCGCGCGCTTCGACGCCCGCAACGGCAGCACCGCGTACGGCGACCGGTTCAGGGCGCGGCTGGTGGCGGCGCCGGCGGCCGACTTCGTGCCGCTTCGGCCGGGCAGCCGGCCCCGGACGGGTCTGCTGCCGCCGCCCGGCCTTCCCGACGAGCAGGTGCTGGACCGGGCGGAGTGGCACAACCACCGCTGCGAACCCGACGAGGCGCGGGCCTGCCTGGCCGCCGTCGGGGACCTGCCGGAGCGGCTCGCGGCCCGGGCGGTGGAGCTGCGGGCGATGTTCTTCCAGAGCCCTGAGACCGAGTCCGGGTTGCGCTGGGCGGCCGAGGTCCACCAGCGGTACGGCGACCGGCAGCGCTCCCTGCTCACCCGATGCTGGCTCGGTCTCTGGGTCGCCTACGACGGACGCGCCGAGGAGGGCGTGGCGTTGACGGCGGAGGCGGTTGCGGGGCTGCGCGACGACGGCTCCGAGTGGGCCCGGGCCTGGGGCGAGCACTGGCTGGCGTACGTCCTGGCCGGACAGGGGCGCCGCGACGACGCGTACGCCGCGCTGGGCCGGGCCGGGGCGCACGCGGCGCGGTCCGGTGACCCGCTGGTCGTCGGCGTGGTCGCCGCGCTGGAGGCGACGTGGCGGAACGCCGACCTCGCCGATCCCCGCCGGGTGATCGAGCTGGCGACCTCGGCCACGGAGTCCTTCGTCGCCGCGTCGGCCGGGCAGCGGGCGGTGGAGGCCGTCGAGCAGTTCCGGATCGCCGCCGAACGGGCCGGGGCCGAACGGGAACTCGCCGCCTTCGTCGACCGGCAGTTGGCGCTGCTCTCCGAGCGGTCCGGCGGTCGGGATCCGGCGGTACCGTCGGCCGAACCGTCCGGTCCGGCGTCGCCGGTGGATCCGCTGGACCGGCTGCTCGGACACCTGCGTTACCTGCGTGGCCGGCGACTGATCGACGCCGGGCGGGCCGCCGAGGCCGTCGACGACCTCTACGAGGCGGTCGGGCTGGCGGCCTCGACCGGGCAGGACAGTGCGGAGCTGTGGTACCACCTGGTCGTCGCCGCCCACGCCGACGGCCGGTTCTCCGAGGCGGTCGACGCCTGCCTACGGGTCACGGAGTGGTTGGACCGGCTGCGCGAGACCGGTGATCCGGCCGGCATCGAGTGGGCGGACAACTGCCGGCTCCTGCTCGCCGACAGCTATCGCGGGATCGGCGAGCGCATGGTCGCGCTCGACGAGTACGAACGGGTCGTCCGGAGCGTCGAGGACCACACCGGGGGCGTCGGCACGCCGCCGGCCCGGGCGCTGTCGGCGATCGCCGAGCTCTACGCCGAGCTGGACCAGGGCGGCTAGCCCCGCCTCCGGCCGGTCGTTCCGGCTCGCGGTGGGCCGGGGGTGGCGCCCTGGCCGGAACCGGTCCGCCGGTGCGGTTCGGCCGGCGGGGTGTGCGGGTCGGGCCGGCCGGTTACGGTTGCGGGAAGCGCGATCACGGAGGTCGACGGTGTCTGAGGAAGCCATCCCGCAGCAGGTCAGCGCGGCGCAGGAGGCAGCTGCCGGCGCGGAGCCGACGGCGCGGGCCCGGGAGCGGCACGCCGCGCTGAGCACCGAGATCACCGACCACCAGTACCGCTACTACGTGCTCGACGCGCCGATCGTCTCGGACGCCGAGTTCGACGAGCTGCTGCGGGAGCTGGAGGCGCTGGAGAACACCTTCCCCGCGCTGCGTACCCCGGAGTCGCCGACCCAGCGGGTCGGGGGCACCTTCTCGACGCTGTTCACCCCGGTCGCCCACGTCGAGCGGATGATGTCGCTGGACAACGCCTTCGCCCCGGAGCAGTTGGCCGGTTGGGTGGAGCGGATCGAGCGGGACGCCGGTGGTCCGGTCGCCTACCTGTGCGAGCCGAAGGTGGACGGGCTGGCGATCAACCTGACGTACGAGCGGGGGCGGCTGGTCCGGGCCGCCACCCGCGGCGACACCCGGACCGGCGAGGACGTCACCGCGAACGTCCGGACCATCCGGGAGGTGCCGGAGCGGCTGACCGACGGTACCGACCCGGTCCCCGAGCTGCTGGAGGTGCGCGGCGAGATCTACTTCCCGGTGGAGGCGTTCGCCGATCTCAACGCCGGCCTGGTCGAGCAGGGCCGGCCGCCGTTCGCCAATCCCCGCAACGCGGCGGCGGGGAGCCTGCGCCAGAAGGACCCCCGGATCACCGCGTCCCGACCGCTGCGGCTGGTCGTACACGGTCTCGGGGCGCGTCAGGGCTTCGAGCCGGTGGCCCAGTCCGAGGCGTACGCGGCGCTGAAGGCCTGGGGGCTGCCGACCAGCGATCGTTGGCGGGTCGTACCGGACCTGGCCGGGATCCAGGACTACCTCGACTACTACGCGAAGCACCGGCACGACGTCGAGCACGAGATCGACGGGGTGGTGGTCAAGGTCGATCCGGTCGCCATCCAGGGCCGGCTGGGCTCGACCAGCCGGGCGCCCCGGTGGGCGATCGCCTACAAGTACCCGCCGGAGGAGGTGACCACCAAGCTCCTCGACATCGCCGTCAACATCGGCCGGACCGGCCGGGTCACCCCGTTCGCCGAACTCGAACCGGTCAAGGTGGCCGGCTCCACGGTGGCCCGGGCGACCCTGCACAACGCGCACGAGGTGGAGCGCAAGGGCGTACTGGTCGGGGACACGGTGGTGGTACGCAAGGCGGGCGACGTGATCCCCGAGGTGCTCGGGCCGATAGTGGAGCTGCGTCCCGCCGATGCCCGCCGGTTCGAGATGCCGACCCACTGCCCGGCCTGCGGCACCGAGCTGGCGCCGGCCAAGGAGAGCGACGTCGACATCCGGTGCCCGAACACCCGGACCTGCCCGGCCCAGCTCCGTGAGCGGATCTTCTATCTGGCCAGCCGGGAGGCGCTCGACATCGAGGTGCTCGGCTTCAAGGCGGCGGGCGCGCTGCTCGACTCGGCGGAGATCACCGACGAGGGTGACCTGTTCGGGCTGGACGAGGAGCACCTCGCCCGGGTGCCCTTCTTCGTCAAGAAGGACGGCAGCCTCGGCAGCAACGCGCGGAAGTTGCTGGACAGCATCGCCGAGGCGAGGCAGCGGCCGCTCTGGCGGGTGCTGGTGGCGCTGTCGATCCGGCACGTCGGCCCCACCGCCGCCCAGGCGCTGGCTCGGGAGTTCGGCTCGATGGCGGCGGTCGAGGCGGCGAGCGAGGCGGAACTGTCGGCCGTGGACGGTGTCGGCCCGACGATCGCGGCCAGCCTGCGCGAGTGGCTGGTGGTCGACTGGCACCGGGAGGTGGTGCGGAAGTGGGCCGAGGCCGGCGTACGGATGGCGGAGGAGCGCGTCGCCGAGGGGCCGCGCCCGTTGGAGGGTCTGACCGTGGTGGTGACCGGGACCCTCTCGGGCTTCACCCGGGACCGGGCGGCGGAAGCGGTGCAGGCCCAGGGCGGCAAGGTGAGTGGGTCGGTCTCGAAGAAGACCGACTTCGTGGTGGTCGGCGACAATCCGGGCTCGAAGGCGGAGAAGGCTGCGGCACTCAAGGTGCCTATGCTCGACGAGGCGGGCTTCGCCGCGCTGCTCGGGGAGGGACCCGAAGCAGCAGGTAGGCTCGCTATTAGTGACGATCAGTGATTGAGTAGTCAGCTCTCCGTTAGCGAAGGCACGTCAGCAAGATGCGCAGTATTTCAAGTTAGTCACGACTCGACCCGATTCGCGTCTGTCGCCCCCCACGCGGCATGGGTCAGGGCGTTTCATGGGAGGCATGCCGCGCGGTACCGGCCGCGCCCTGGACCGAAAGGCTCGGGAGGTCCCATGGAGGCCGCCGTGCTGCGGAACTCCGTCCCTCCGAATCGGACGGCGCCGTTCTTCGGTTTCGTCTGGTTGGTCGTCGGTATCGCCGCCGGAGTCGTCGCCGTGCCGCTCAGCGGGCTGCCCGAGCAGGCAGCCGAGCTGCCCGTGGCGTTCTGGCTGATGGCGGTGCTCGCGGTCACCTTCGACGCCCGTCCATTCAGCCCGCACGGCGAGCGGCAGAGCCAGTCCGTCTTCCCGTCGATCTGCTTCACCTTTGCGATCGGGCTCGAATGGGGACTCGGGCCGGCGATCGCCGTGCAGGCGGCGGCGGTGGTGGCCTCCGGCTGGCGGATGCGGTACGCCGCCTGGCGGACGATCTTCAACATCGGCCAGTACGCCTGCGCGCTCGGCGCGGCCGACCTGGTCATCCGGCTCACCCCCGGCGGTGGACCCGGCCCGGAGAGCCACCTGCGGCTGGTGGACGTCGCCATCGCGATCGGCGCCGGAGCCGCCTGGCTGACCGTCAACCACGGCCTCGTCGCCACCGCCGTACGGGTGCGCTTCGGTGGCCGGTGGCGGTCCCGGATCCGGCAGGGGCTCGGCTTCGAACTGCTCGCCACCGGATCCCTGCTGCTGCTCGGCCCGGTGCTGGTCGCCGCCGCCCGGTCCAGTGCCGCGCTGATCCCGTTGGTGGTGCTGCCGCTCTACGCGGTCTCCCGGATGGCCCGGCTCTCGGCCGAGCGGGAGCAACTCACCCGGCTGGATCCGCTGACCGGGCTGGCCAACCGCAAGGCGCTGCTGGACGAGGTCACCGAGCAGTTGTCGATTCACGCCGAACTGGCCGGCAAGGAGGCCCCGGGCGGCCAGTTGGCGCTGCTGCTGCTCGACCTGGACCGGTTCAAGCACGTCAACGACGCCCTCGGGCACGCGGTCGGTGACCGCCTGCTGGTCGAGGTCACCCACCGGCTGACCGCCGCGGTACGCCCGGGGGACGTGATCGCCCGGCTCGGCGGCGACGAGTTCGCCATCGTGGCGACCCGGCTCTGCGGGGTGGACGACGCCCGCCAGCTCGCCGACCGGATCGTCGGAGCCCTGACCGAGCCGGTTCCGCTGGACGGGCTGCCGCTCGACGTCGGCGGGTCGATCGGGATCGCCCTCTACCCCGAGCACGGCGCCGACTTCGCCACCCTCATGCGGCACGCCGACGTGGCGATGTACGACGCGAAACACCGGGGCGACCCGGTGGCGGTGTACGCCGCCGAATCCGACCACAACTCCGCCGAGCGGCTGAGCCTGCTGGCCGACCTGCGGCGGGTGTTGGAGACCGGCGGTACCACCCCGGCGGCCGTCGGGTCGGGCCCGGCCGAGGGCCACCCCGGCGTACCGACCTCCGCCGCCGTCGGTGGCGACGCGGGCGAGATCACCCTCTACTACCAGCCGCAGGTCGCGATCGACACCGGTGAGGTGATCGGCGTGGAGGCGCTGCTGCGCTGGCGGCACCCCCGGCGTGGCATGGTCGACCCGGAAGAGCTGATCCGGGTCGCCGAGCAGAGCGCGGTGATGCGGCTGCTCACCCGCCGGGTCATCGACGACGTGGTGGAGCAGTTGGCGAAGTGGTCCGCCGCCGGGCTGGACCTCCGGGCCGCGGTCAACGTCAGCGTCCGCGACCTGCACACCGGGGAGATCGCCGACCAGATCGCCGAACGGCTCGCCCAGTACGGCGTACCTCCGTCGCGGATCCAGCTGGAGATGACCGAGGGGGCGTTGATGGCCGATCCGCGCCGGGTCCTCGCCACCATCACCCGACTGGACCGGATCGGGGTGGCGATCGCGCTGGACGACTTCGGCACCGGCTACTCCTCGATGCAGCACCTGCGCCGGCTGCCGTTGGCGGAGGTGAAGGTCGACCGGTCGTTCGTACTCGGGATGGCGGCCGACGCCGACGACGCGGCGATCGTCCGGTCGGTGATCGAGCTGGCCGGAGCCCTCGGGTTGCGGGTCGTCGCCGAGGGCGTGGAGGACGAGCGGACCTGGCGGCTGCTGCACGCGGCGGGCTGCGACGCCGCCCAGGGCTGGTTCTTCGCCCGGCCGATGCCGGCGGAGGACCTGGTCACCTGGCTGGCCCGGTACCGGCCGATCGGCCCCAGCGGGGGCGGAGCGGCCCGGCCCGAGCGCCGGACGGTGCCGGGGGCGTCCCCGGCGGCCCGGGTCGACCTGCCGGTGGACCCGGTGGAGCCGCCGACGGTGCTGATCGAGACAGTGGAGGCCCCGGTCCGGCCGGGTCCGGCCGAGTCGATCGCCGGACTGCACCCGAGCGTGGAGTGACCGGCGGCACCCGGATCCGGAGGATCTTCGGGGGAGTCGGGGACGGCGGCGCTCGGGGTCACAAATACACTCGCTCAGGTCACGGCGCGCGTGCCACGCTGCGCCGGAAAGACGCCGGCGGAAGCCGGGTAGACGCCAAGGCAAGAAGGGGGCACCGATGTCCGCCATCTCCCGCGAGGAGGTCGCGCACCTGGCGCGACTGTCGCGGCTCGCCGTCACGGAAGAGGAGCTGGAGACATTCGCCGGCCAGCTCGACGTGATCCTCCAGGCCGTCGCCCGGGTCGGTGAGGTGGCCGCCGCCGACATCCCGCCCACCTCGCACTCCGTTCCGCTGACGAACGTGCTCCGCGACGACGTGGTGGTGCCCGGCCTGACCCGGGCCGAGGCGCTCTCCGGGGCGCCGGACAGCGAGGAGGACCGGTTCCGGGTGCCGCGCATCCTGGACGAGGACGAGCCGCCCAGCCCGCGCGGCGAGGGCCCGGCGGATTCCGATGGGAAGGCGTGACCACGATGGCTGACGTGACCAGGATGACCGCGACCGAGATCGCGGCCCTCATCGCTTCCGGCGAGGCGTCCGCGGTCGAAGTGACCCGGGCCCACCTGGACCGGATCGCGGCGGTGGACGACCGGGTGCACGCGTTCCTGCACGTCGACAGCGAAGGGGCGCTGGAATCGGCCCGTACGGTCGACGCCCGGCGTGCCGCCGGGGAGGAACTCGGCCCGCTCGCCGGAGTGCCGGTGGCGGTCAAGGACGTGCTCGCCACCAAGGGCGTACCCACCACGGTCGGATCGAAGATCCTGGAGAACTGGCGCCCGCCGTACGACTCGACCATCGTTGCGCGGCTGCGTGCCGCCGGCACGGTGATGCTCGGCAAGACCAACATGGACGAGTTCGCGATGGGCTCCTCCACCGAATACTCGGCGTACGGCCCGACGGGGAACCCGTGGGACCTGGGCCGGATCCCGGGCGGCTCCGGCGGGGGCAGTGCCGCAGCGCTGGCCGCGTACGAGGCGCCGCTCGCGATCGGCTCGGACACCGGGGGCTCGATCCGGCAGCCTGGCGCGGTCACCGGCACCGTCGGGGCGAAGCCGACCTACGGCGGCACCTCCCGGTACGGCCTGGTCGCGTTCTCGTCCTCGCTCGACACGCCCGGCCCGTGTGCCCGGAACGTGCTGGACGCGGCGCTGCTGCACGCGGCGATCGGCGGGCACGACCCGCGCGACTCCACCTCCATCCCGCAGCCGGTGCCGGACGTGGTCGCCGCCGCTCGGGCCGGCGCCTCCGGTGACCTGACCGGGGTACGCCTCGGCCTGGTCACCGAGTTCTCCGGCGAGGGTGCCGAGCCGGGTGTGCTGGCCGCGTTCCGGGAGGCGGTCGACGCGCTGACCAAGCTCGGCGCCGAGGTGGTCGAGGTCTCCTGCCCGCACTTCCAGTACGCGCTGCCGGCGTACTACCTGATCGCGCCGAGCGAGTGCTCCTCGAACCTGGCCCGGTTCGACGGGGTGCGGTTCGGGCTGCGGGTCGGCGACGACGGCGTGCACTCGCTGGAGGAGGTCATGTCGCTGACCCGGGACGCCGGCTTCGGCCCCGAGGTCAAGCGGCGGATCATGCTCGGCACGTACGCCCTGTCGTCGGGTTACTACGACGCCTACTACGGGCAGGCGCAGAAGGTGCGGACCCTGATCACCCAGGACTTCACCAACGCGTTCGAGCAGGTCGACGTGCTGATCTCGCCGACCACCCCGTTCGTGGCGTTCCCGTTCGGCTCGCGTACGTCGGACCCGTACCAGATGTACCTGGCGGACCTGTTCACCATCCCGAGCAACCTGTACGGCGGGCCCGGCATCTCGGTGCCGTGCGGGCTCTCCGACGGGCTGCCGGTGGGCCTGCAGATCATGGCGCCGACGATGGCGGACGACCGGATGTACCGGGTCGGCGCCGCGCTGGAGTCCGTGGTCGGCACCCTCGCCCCGCCCGCGCTCTGATCCGGGTACGCGTCTCACGTCGCAGCGGCGGCAACCGGTACCGGTACGGTTGCCGCCCGACGTACGTTCGTCCGGGGAGCCGGTGAAGTTCCCCCGTGATCCGGGGTCGTCGGATATCCGGACCGTCAGGAAAGCGCCTTGTTGCGCATCCTGGTGATCAGTGCGGCGGCCTCCGACGTTTCCGGCACGATCCCGGAGTACCAGCGCATCGAGGTGTCCGGCTCACCCGGACGCTCGCCGGGGCGGCCCTGCCGGTAGATCGACAGGGTGCCGTCGTCCGACTCGTGCACCCGTACCACCTCGTCCCAGCGCAGCGTCGGCGGCTCCGCCGGGCCGAGCCCGACACCGTCGACGACCCGCAGCCCGCCCTGCATCACCGCCAGGTTGCCGAAGACCGCGCCGGACCGGCGCAGCGCCGCCTCGGATCGCGGGCTCGGCCCGCCCGCGCGGCGGGTCCGGACGGCGTCGACGAACCGGTCCTGGTGGCGGTAGCCGTGGTATTCCAGGACCAGCGGTTTCCCGTCGCGCTCGGCGACGATGCGCGCGCCGGCACTGGTGGCGGTCACGGTGCGGGCCATGCCGGTCGGCACCATGCCGACGGATTCCCGGTGCTGGTCGACGCGGCGGATCTGCTCGAACCGCACCGGGCGGATGATCAGGTCGTGTTCGGGCATCCGCCCGGCGGCGTCGGAGAAGGGCCGGGTGACGTCGATCAGACCGTGCTCGTACAGCGCGACCCAGCGGTCCGGCCCGTCGGGTGGCAGGAGCCGGGCGGCGATCGGCCCGGAGAACACCAGACCCATCACGTGCAGCGTGGCGATGAAGGCGAAGTACGCGCCGTCGGGGTAGAGGGAGTACTGGTGGTAGCGGGAGTACTGCCGGTCCCAGAGCACCCAGAGCAGACCGATGAAGAGGCCCCCGAGGATCAGCCACAGCCAGCGCGCGCGGAAACGGATCAACGGCCGCTCCTGCCGGTGCAGGCTGATCAGCGCGCCGAGTCGGTGCTTCTCCGCCGTCGGCGCCAGCGCGGAGCTGAGATACCGCTTCACGATCCCTCCCGGCCGGAAACGCCCGGCTGCTCGACGTTAGCCGGGCGGGGGCGCCGTGTCGGCGCGACGACGATCCACACGGTCGCAGAATATGCCGGCCCCGCCGGCCCTCGTGGTGGCCGAACGGCCGTCACCCGGGCGTCACAGGCCGGAGTTGATCACCGGCGGAACCGACCGGGACACCTTCCGCCCGGCCGATCCCGGACGACCGCGCAGGACCGCACAGGACCGCGCAGGACCGCCGGCAACCGGTCCGGCCGACCATAATCGGAGCCGTGACCGCCGAAGACCCGAGCGTCGAACGTCCACACCAGGTGGGTCAGACAGTCCCGCACACCGTCGCCTCATTGGCGGACGATCTGCGCACCCTCGGGGTCCCGGCCGGCGGCGTGCTGCTGTTGCACTCCTCGATGCGGAGTCTCGGCTTCGTCGCGGGCGGATCCCACGCGGTGGTACTCGCCGTGCTGGAGGTGCTCGGGCCCGAGGGCACCCTGGTCGTGCCGACCCACACCCCGGACAACACCGATCCGGCCGGGTGGCGTAACCCGCCGGTCGCGCCCGGCTGGTGGCCGGTGATCCGCGAGCAGACCCCCGGCTTCGACCCGGCGCGTACCCCGAGCCGGTGGATGGGGTTGATCGCCGAGACGATCCGGACCTGGCCCGGTACCCGGCGCAGCGACCATCCGCAGGTGTCCTTCGCCGCGCTGGGTCCACAGGCCGCCGACATCGTGGGCAGCCACCGCCTGGACGACGCGCTCGGCGACGGCTCCCCGCTGGGCGCGGTCTACCGGTCGGCCGGAACGGTGCTGCTGCTGGGCTGCGGGCACGATGCCAACACCTCGCTGCATCTGGCCGAGTGGCGTCAACCGGCACCCCGGCGGGAGCGGACCGGTTCTTCGGTCCGCCGGTCGGACGGTACGAGCGGATGGGTCAGTTGGACCGACGTGGCTTCCGACGAGAGCGACTTCCCGCGGCTCGGGGCGGATTTCGAGGGCACCGGCGCCGTACGCCTCGGCGTGGTGGGAAACGCGCACGCCCGGCTGATGCCCCAGCGCAACCTGGTCGACTACGCGGTCGGATGGATGGCCGGTCATCGCGGAGCGCCCAACTAGCCGGCGGTGGCCGTGCGGTGCGCCGGGCCGCCGGGGTCCGGGACGTCGATGCAGCGGATCACATTACGAGCTTGTTGCCAAAGATTTGCAATAAGGTCGGGTGAGACCGGTCAGTCCGCGACGGGAGCAACCTCGTGCCACACCGCAGTGTCAGCCTCACGCACACCGACGACGCCCACTCGACGTCCGAGCTGATGATGGCCTGGGGGCGTGGCTGGGCCGTCTCCCGGGGGACGGCCGCGCCGGTCGAGGTGGCCGGCGGCTTCCGGGTCGACGTGGGCCTGCCAGGCCATCGGGTACGCCACGTGCTGCACACCTACGACGCGTACTCCCTGCGTCGGCTCGCCCGGGAACTGACCGCTCCCGGAAACTGGATCAAGGCGGCCGGGGACCCGGGCGAGTTCCGGGCCGCTCTGCCCGAGGGGTGGACGATGGACATCGCCGGATATCTGATGACCGTTCCGTTGAGCCGGAGCGCGGTCGAGCGGCCCGCGTCGCCGTACACGATTCGGGTTGATCTCGACGGCGAGGTCGCGGTCGCGACGGTGCGCGACGACAGCGGTGCCACGGCGGCCTCCGGTCGGCTGGCGCGGGCCGGAGAGTTCGGCATCGTCGACAAGGTGGAGACCGAGCCGGCGCACCGGCGGCGCGGGCTGGGCAGCGTCGTCATGCGGGCGCTCGGCGACCGGGCGGCGGCGCGGGGGATGCGCACCGGGATTTTGGTCGCCACCGACGACGGGCGCGCGCTGTACCGCTCGCTCGGCTGGACGGTGCGTTCGGAGGTGCCGGGCGCGTTCCGCCCGGAGAAGAGTGGTCCGGCCAGGTCGTGACGAACTGTCGCCCTTGGGCGGGGTGACGCCGGGCCTACATCCGGGTACGCAGGTCGTTGACGACCTTCTCTGCCAGAATGCGGTCGCCGGACGTGGCCACGAGGGCCACCACGTAGAGGGTCTGGCTCGCGGAGCCGGGGCCGAACGCGCCGGTCGGTGCCTGCCAGACGTGCTCCAGCACCAGATGGAAGTAGCTCCGCTGGGAAGTGCCCCGCTTGGTCGTACGCTCGGCGAGCCAGGTCACCGGGTCGACGGCCCGGCCCGGCCCGAATGCGAACGGTGGCCGCAGCCGTTCCCTGGCGGCGGAATCGCAGGGCGACGCGCAGGGCGCGAGCAGCACGTGCAGATCGAGTGCGTTCGGGTAGTCCGCGGTGCACTCCCACTCGGCGGTCGGTCGGGCACTGCCGTCGGGCACGCTGAGCACCACGCAGTACCAGGGGTAATGCTCCGGCAGCCGGAAGGTGATCGGCAGTCCCGGCTGGCTGATGGCGGTCGCCTCGTCCGCGCCGAACCGCGCTCCCGTGCCGGTGTCCGGGCCGGTGGCGGGCGCCAGCGGCAGCGGTGTCGTCAGTGGATAGTGCGGAGCCGCCGGCACGGGGGGTGTCGACACCCGGGGGGCCGTGCGGTCCACCCTGGCCGCCTGGGCCCGACCTATCTGGGGCGCCACCGCCTGACCCAGGGCGTAGCCGCTCCAGGCGAGCACGGCGACGACGAGGAGCAGCGGGATCGGTGCCCGCTTCTGCCACCGGCGCAGCGACAGCGTGGCCGCCAGCCATTCGCGGTGCTTCTGCTCGTCCGGCCGGGCCGGGTTGGTCAGCATGTCGCCTGACATCGGGCCGCCACCTCCTGGGCCAGACTCCTCGTCGCCCCTAACACGGCGTCCGGGGTCGCGTACGTGGTGCCGAGCTGCGCGTGGACCGTCACCGTGCCGATCCGGACGCGCACGTGCGCGACCTGCCGGGTCCTCTCGTTCGTCCAGCCGTACTCGAAGGACTCGTCGCCGATCCGGACCGGTGTCGGCTCCGAGCGACAGTCGAAGCACTCGGTGAAGCGGACGGTCTGCCGGGCCTGCTCCTCCGCCGACACCCCCTCCTCCCTCCCGGCGCGGACGTACCCGAACCACAGGTTCACCCTCGCCCGGCCGGCGCCCTCGCCCACCCAGCCCGAGAACTCGCACCAACTGTTCGTGGCCCCGATTTCGGCCGCTGGCTCCGACGCCTCCGGAACCAGCCGGGCGATGGTCTCCGGGCGGACGAAACCGCACACGTCGATCGAACGCCCCTCGGGTGGTGCGTCGGCGGCCGTCAGCCGCCAGCCGAAGAGGGCCACGGCGAGCGTGCCACCGACTATCAGCGCGTTACGTAGCCAGATCCAGACCTGCCGTGGCATACCACGAGAGTCTAGGAGATCGGTGCACCCGGTCCCGCCCCGCGTACAGCAGGACCGCCGCGTCCGCCGTACCCGATCGAACCGGACCGGAGGCGGCCCTGGCCGCCCGCTGTCCAGTCGTGTCCAACCACGTCCAGGATGCCCGGTGACCCTCCCGGACATCGATGACCCTCTGCTCAGTAGTCGCGCCGGAGGGGGTTCGGCGCGGTGCCTACCGAGGAGGAGCCAGTAGATGAGAGTTCTCGCGAACAGGGCCAGTCGGGCGACGTCGGTGACGGTCGCACTGATGATGGCGGCGGTGTCCGCGTTGGCGCTGAGCCAGTCGGCGAGTGCCGCACCGGCACCGGGTCTGGACCCCGCTGCCACCGCCGAGGCGTGGGCCGCCGGCCGGGCCGAGTACGGGGCGGGCGCCACCGAGCACCAGGCGGTCGTGGCGTACTGGACGCCGGAGCGGATGCGCGCGGCGCAGCCGGCCGAGGAGTCGCCGGCCTACCGGCAGGCGGTCAAGCGGTACGTCGACAGTGGCCAGACCGCCCGACAGTCGGTCGACCGGGGTGCCCGGCTGACCGTGCCGCCGACCGCGGGTGAGCTGGGCGTACCGAACAGTGGTCCGGTTCCGGCGGCGTTGAACCCGAACTTCGCGTCCAACCACCCGACCGCGCGGACCAGCGGCAAGGTGTTCTTCACCATGGGCGGGGGCAACTTCGTCTGCTCCGGTACGGTGATCAACTCCGAGGGTCAGGACAGTGTCTGGACCGCTGGGCACTGCACCCACCCGGGCGGTCCGGGCGGCGCGTTGGCCACCAACTGGGCGTTCGTGCCCGCGTTCGACGACGACCTGGCCAACCAGCGGCCCTTCGGCACCTGGACCGCGGCGCGTCTGATCCCCGCAGCGGCGTGGCAGGCCAGCAGCAACTTCAACGAGGACATGGCCGTGGCGGTCATGAACACGCTCAACGGCCAGCACATCGTCGCCCGGCTCGGTGGGCAGGGCCTGGACGTCAACCGGGGGCTGAACGTCGCGATCAACGCCTTTGGTTACCCGCAGGAGGCGCCGTTCGACGGTGGGAACCTGCTGCGCTGCTCCGGCACCTCGCAACCCGAGTCCCCGGGCGCGACGCAGACCATCCGGATCCCCTGCGACATGACCCGTGGCTCCAGCGGCGGCGGTTGGCTGCTGAACTGGGACGGCAACTTCGGCTACCTGTACGGCGTCAACAGCCGGATCGACCGGATCGTCGCGCCGACGATCATGATCTCGCCGTTCTTCGACAACACCGCCCTGAACCTCTACAACCAGACCAGGAACCTCTGATCAGCTGATCGGCCGTCTTTCGTGGGGCTCTGTCGGGTGGACCGTTGCACCGGGTCCACCCGACAGAGCCCTGTCGGTTTCCGGGGCTGCGGGATGCGTCAGTCGAACGGGGTGCATCCGGGGCTGGCGATGATGCTGACCCGATTGTCACCGGCGCCGAAGCTGCCGTACGCCTTGTAGGGGGCGGCCGTACCGACCACGGCCCAGTTCAGTCCGGCGTTCGAGTCCCAGAGCCGGAACGCGAACCTGGTGTTGTTGTGGACCGACGAGGCGAGCCCCTGCGGCACGTAGCCGTAGAGGCATTCGTACATATCGCTCTCGTGGTAGTCCATCCGATCGCCCTCGTAGTTGCGTTCAAGGTAGAGGCAGATGTTGTACCTGGGGCAGTCCGGTGTGCCCGCCGATGCCGGCTGCGGCCCGACCATGGTCGCGGCGCCGCCCAGCGCCACGGCAGCCGCGGTGGCCAGAGTTCTCCGTACTGCGGTGCGCATACGTTCCTCCGTCTGGTGGGGGATGCGGTGCGTCCAGGGTGCGGCGTATCGCGGGTACGACGCGTCTGCCACGGAACGCAGGACGGGTACGCAGTTCGACGTATGCGGCTTCGACGGCAGTCGATGTCGATGCCGAGTCAATAGACCGACAGTGACTTTGCGTGACGGCGAAAGATGGGTGGGGCATCATCGTGGCGTGATGCAGCAGATCAGCGACGTGCCTTGCCCCGGATGCGGATCCGGCCGAGCGGCAATGCGAATACTCTACGTATTCATTGCGACTGGGGATGCCCGGTTGGGTTCGGACGTCGGTGGTTCGGCATGAGGGTCGGGCCGGCGATCGACGAGCAGTGGGTGGTCGAGGTGGCACAGGCGATGCTCGACCGCGCCGCAGCGGTGCAGCCGGCGCAGGCTGCGGCCGAGCGCCGGGTGTTCGACGTGCTCCGACAGGCGTACTTCGCCGATCCGAAGCGGGCGTTGGCCGGTGGGGACCGGGGCGGGGGACAGCTCAAGTTCGGGTTGCCGGGCGTCGAGGAACTGCTCACCCCGGTACTGCTGAACGCTTCGGCAGGCGTGCTGGCGCACCTCGCCAGCCTTGGCGTGTTGAACGTCGCGGTGGCCTCGACGAGGGGCGTGCGCCGGCTGCTGGGGCTGGAGCCCGGGGCGCCCCGGGTTGACCGTGCCGCTCCCACCCGAACGGTCGCCGACGCGCCGGTGGAGGACAGCACACCGGCACTCACCGCTGATCAGTGGATCGAGGTCCGTTCGATCGTCACGCGGGCGTTGGTACGTCATGGCCGGATGTCGCCGCAGCGGGCCGAGTTGTTGGCCGCCGCGATCATCGGCGATGGGTTCACCGAGCGACGGCCGGAGTGACCGGGGTGGCAGCGGCCGAAACGGGCGAGGTGGCTACCGACGAACACGTGTCCTCCCGACGACTGGTTGGCGCATCGCTACGCGCCAGCACCGATATCCGGTTCGTGATGCTGGTGGCGGCGGTCCTGGCGTCCAGCGTCGTCGCGTTCGGCGCGGTCTACATCGCGTCGCCCGCCGCGGAGCGGGTGAACCGGGTGCAGGGTCTCTGCCTGGCGGGAATGCTGGAGGCCGTCGCACCGATGCCGGTGGAGGACGCAACCGGCCGGGCCACTGCCCTGATGCGGGACTGTGTCCGTCCGTTCTTCCACGAGCAGGCGATCTGGGTCGTCACCGGGATCCTCGTCGAGATGGTTGTCGCCGGGCTGCTCTACCTGCTGCATCCGTGGTGGTTGGCCCGGCGCCGTCGAATGCGGCGGTTGGCCGGGGATGAGCACACCGACATGTTGGACGAGTTGGACGAGTTGGCTCGGCAGGCCGGTCTGCGCCGACCGCCGAGATGGCTGGTCGCCCCCTATTCGATGGCGCACGGCGGTCAGGCGTTCGGACTGCCGGGTGATCGCCGAGTCTGCCTCGACGTCGGTCTGTTGGTGCGCTACGACCTCGACCGGGCCGGGTTCCGTGCCGTGGTTCGGCACGAGCTGGCGCACCTGCGCAACCGCGATGTCGACCGTACCTATCTGAGCATCGCGACCTGGTGGTCGTTCGTGGCCGTCGCCGTCGCTCCATTCGTGGTCCTGTCGTTGAATCCCGACCTGTGGCGCCGCCGGGCCGCGTCGGGCAGCGCCGGATCACCGGCCGACCTGGCCTACCCGCTCGTCGCGCTGGCGGCGTTGACCGTGGTGGTGTACCTGGCCCGCAACGCGATTCTGCGGGCCCGTGAGGTCCATGCCGACACCACCGCCGCCGCCTGGGACATCCCCGACGGAGCGCTCAGCCGGGTGATCGGTGGTTTGCCATGGCCACCGAGCAGATCCCGGTGGGTGAGGTGGACACCTCGCTGGGATCGGCTCACCTCGCGCTTCGGCAGCCACCCGTCACCCGCGCAGCGGGCTGCGGCCATCGTCGATCCGCGGCGACTGCTGCATACCGGAATCGGGGAGACCGCCAGTTACGGCATCATCCTCGGACTGACGCTCTACAACGTCAGCATCTTCGTCGGCAACCTGCTCGAGGCCTACCTAATGGTCGGCCTGGTGTTGCTGGCACTGGCGATCGGTGTCCTCCTGCTCGGCCTGCTCGTCCGGGCGGTGCGGCACGCTGATTCGTCCACGACCACGGAGCCACCCTGGACACGCCGACGGGTCCTGTTGTTGCCGGTCGTCGCCGCACTGGGAGTTGCGGTGAGCGGGCCGCTCTCGCTGACGGCGGCCGAGAACGTGGGACTCGATGGCACGGGTCTTCTCGGCCTCAACCTGATACCGCTGAGCGCTCTGCTGCTCACGGCGGGCTTCCTGCTGTTCGTCGCCTGGGTGCGGTCGGCGGATGCTGCGCTCGCCGTGCGGCCCACCCGGCCCGGCCGTCGACGATGGCGGCAGCGTCTGGTGGCCGCCACCGCGATCGCCGCCGGTGCGCCACTGTTCGGGATCTGGTACCAAGCATCCTTCGGCGGCAGCATCGTCGGCTTCAACCGATGGGGTCAACTGACGCAGACGGGTTGGGCGATCGACTGGTACGCCCGGCTGGCCGACTGGACCGGAATCTCCTACCTGCCACGTCTGTACCTCGGCGAGACACCGATCCCCGTGGCCGGCCCGGTGCTGCTGTGGGTCGTACCGGCGGTCCTGCTGGGCTGGTGCCGGCGCGGCGGCGAACGTCCGCCCGGCGTACGGCAGGCGCTCGTCACCGGTGCGGTGGCAGGTCTCGGAGTAATCGCCCTTGGCCTGGCTATGCCGTACGCGGCCCGTGCCGCGCTGCCTCCGGAGGTCCGGCACACGCCTGACGGCTTCGATGTCGACACCCTGACCCTCGGTACGCCGCTCTACTTCTTCCAGGTGTACTACCACACCTACCTGGTCGTTGCCGTCCTGGCGCAGGCGGTCGCCGCCGCTGTCATCGCGGCCCGTTCGACGCGGCTACGCCCGATACTGACGCCGCTCGCGGTGACCATCACCGTGGTGCTTGCCACGCTGGGCTACTACCTGAACCGAGGCGTATCCGAGTGTCTGCACCTGATCCGCCCAGGAACGCGATCCTGTGAACCGGTGTTCTTCCTGCCCGACAGGTTCGTACTCGACCACCTGGCGATGATCGCGAGCTGGGGACTGCTGGTCGCGGTACCCGCAGCCCTGCTCGGCGCTGCCACCGGCGCACTCTGGCGCCGTCGCCGCGCCCAGGCCGTACCGGCGGCGGAGACGGCGACCGTGGCCCCGCCTGGCGTACGACCCGGGCGCGGGTTGGCCGCCGTCGGGCTCGCCGCGCTCGCCGTGCTGGCCCTCGCCGGCGCCGCGACTGCGCTGCCCGGTAACTACCATTTCTGGAAGCCGAACCCCCCGCCCGCCGGCATCACCGAACCGACGGTGCCCGCAACTTCCATTGCGGTGGTGGATCCCTGTCTGATCGGCACATGGCAGGAGGTGTCCAGGAAGTTCGACCTGAACCTCTTCGGCAGAAGCCACCGGTTCGCCGGCAGCGGCATCTCGCAGACGTTCCAGCCGGATGGCACCGTCGTCCTCGACTACGGCAGCGGGACGAACGCCACGACGACCATCGACGGTCAGCGCGTCGACCTCGTCTGGTCCGGCCGTGCCACCGCCCGCTATCGCTTGGCGGACGGCACGATCCGGTACGACTATGTTCGCCGGCAGGAGTCGACGATGGCCCTGCGCATCGACGGCGTGGAGCGGATGGACATCGATCCGTCCACGTCCTGGTCGGCCGACCACTACGTCTGTAGCAGCGAGGCCCTGACCCAGACCCCGGCCGATCCCGAGTCCGACGGCTGGTACCGGATCGAACTCCGTCGGACCGGGCCGGGCGGCTGACGACGGGCGGCCGATGACGGGCGGCAGGCTGCCGGCAGGAGCCTGCCGCCCGCCGGAAGTCAGCGGGCCATGGCCGGTTGGACCTGCATCCGGCCGAGGAAGTCCCGGATACGGGTGGCGATCTCGTCGACGTGGGTCTCGAGCGCGAAGTGTCCGGTGTCGAGGAGGTGGACCTCGGCGTTGGGCAGGTCCCGTTGGAAGGCGCGGGCACCGTCCGGGCCGAAGATCTGGTCGTTGGCTCCCCAGACCGCGAGCAGCGGCACCTGGGTCTGCCGGAAGGACTCCTGCGCCTGCGGATAGACGTCGAGATTCGTCTTGTAGTCCTGGAAGAGGTGCAACTGGTTCTCGTCGTTGCCCGGCCGGGCCAGCACCTCCAGGGCGTGCCGCCAGGCGTCCGGGCTGACCAGGCTGGCGTCGGGTACGCCGTGCTCGTACTGCCAGCGGACCTCCTTCTCGGTGAAGGCCTGCCGGGCGGCGGCCTCCGTCTCCGGTCCGGGCGCCTGGGCGTACGCGAACAGCGGCTTCCAGAACGCCTCCACGAACCCTTCCTGGTACGCGTTCCCGCTCTGGCTGATGATCGCCGAGATGCTCTCCGGACGGCGCAACAGCAGTCGCAGCGCGATCGGCGCCCCGTAGTCCTGCATGTAGACGGCGTACCGGCGGATGTCGAGCTGGTCCAGCAGGCTCGCGGTGACGTCGGTGAGCGCGTCGAAGGTGTACGGGAAGTCGCCCAGCGACGGGGCCGAGGAGTAGCCGAACCCGATGTGGTCGGGGGCCACCAGGTGGTACTGGTCGGCCAGCGCCGGAATCAGCTCCCGGAACATGTGCGAGCTGGTCGGGAAGCCGTGCAGCAGGACGAGCGGGGGCGCTCCCGGCGAGCCGGCCTCGCGGTAGAAGACATCCAGCCCGTCGACCGTCGCCATCCGGTGGTGTACGCCGCCGACCATGGTGCCCCCTCGATCGCTCCGCCCAATCTGCCACGTTCTCCTCATAGTGCCCGTACCGCCGCCCTGTGCGGGCGGGTATCGACGTCCGCGTACCTCCTCGGGCGGGACGGGTCCGGTGCGTCGACGGCACCGGACCCCGCTCGGTTCTTTCCGTCGGCGGCTAGCGCGCCGGCCGGGGAGGCGGCTAGCGCGCCGGCCCGGCGGTCACGGCTGGAGGAACCAGGGGCTGGTGTACGCCACGCCCCAGTCGTTGCACGGATGGTTCGCCGGCCCGGGGCTGGCGTTCGGCTGGGTCGGGTCGGAGATCCGCAGCACCACCCAGTGCCCGTCGACGATGTCCAGCGGCACGGTGAACTGGGTGACCCGACCGGCCTGGATATCGATCATCTCCGGTACGACCGGCGCGTCACTGCCGGGCCGCAACACCTGGATCCGCAGCGGCTTGCCCACCCACTCCGGTCCCCGGTCGAGGTCCACCGAGAAGGTCACGTCGCCCCGGCTGACCGGCAGCACCCCGCCCATCCGTACCCCGTTCGCGGTGGCGTCGAGGCGCAGCCCGGAGACCCGGGTGGCGAAGAACCGGCGGGCCCGCATCGCGGCGAGCACCTCCTGCCGGGTGTTCTGGGTGACCCAGAGGCCGGTCCGCCCCTTGCCCTCCGGAAAGCCCCAGTCGGTGCCGTGCTCGTCGGAGACGCCGGTCAGGCCGGGCCGCCAGCCGGCGTTGAGACAGGCGACCAGCGGGGACGTCTGGCCGTTGCCCCAGCCGTCGAAGAGGTAGTCGTCACCCCGGTTGAACATCTCCAGCCCGATCATCGGCTCCCGGGCCCCGGCGACGTACCGGAAGTTGTCGAACCGGCCCACCTCGCGGCCGGGGTGGTTGAATCCCGCGATTCCGCCGGAGCCGCCGATCCAGCTGTAGAGCCGGCTCATGCTCGACGATTGCAGCAGGTCCGTGTAGTTGCCGCTGAACCAGACGTTGACGTGGCCCAGCAGCGGGTGGGACCACTCGAAACCCCGGATCGCGGTGTACTGGCCGGGGTCGTCGGCGGCGTCGGCCAGGGCGCCGGTCCGGTCCCACTCCGATCGGGAAATTCCCTCGATCGAGAAGAGCGTGCTGTGGTCGGTGAGCGCGGCGACGTCCAGGCCGGCGTCCCGCATCGAGGCGAAGGCGAGCGCCGGATCGCCGTCCCCATCGGACATCAGAGTGTGGTTGTGCAGGTCGGCATGGACCAGGGTGGTGCCCTGGGTCACCAGGGAGGTACGCGAGGCGCCGGTTCCCGGCGCCTGGTTCGGCCCGGCCGCCCGTGGGGTCGCGGCGGCGGACGCGGTACCCGGGGCGGAGGCGAGCAGAAGCAGACCGCCGGTGCCCGCGATCAGCGCGCGCCGGCTGGTGCCGGTGGGGGTGTTCCCGGTCTCTGCGTGGGTGTGTGTCATGCCGGACAGTGCATAACGCGGCCGGCAACGGCGGCGGAGGGAGAGTTGTCCGGGCGGTTAAGTCTGTCGATCACTTAGGCCGTGTCTTACGACTAGGCCGTGTCTCACGACCTTCAAGTGATCTCACCACTGCGACGTCGACCGCAGGCCTGGCCGGGGCCGCGAAGGCGCTCATCCCGTCACCGTCCCAGCGCTCGCGGGAGCGAAGAAGCGCGCGCGTGCACCCACCAGGCGAGCGGAAGTGCGATCAGCACCACCGCCTGGATCGCGAGCAACGCCGGAACGATGCCCCAACGGTCTGCCACCAGGCCGGCTCCCAGGGCGACGAGCGCGTAGAGCGCGCTGCCGAGCAGCGACGCGAGCGAACCCATCGTCGCGCGTTCCCGGTCGGTGAACTCGCGCTGCAGCAACGTCTGCTGGGCGATTGTCGACATGCCGTAGGCCGGTGACCCAAGCAGCACGGGCGACAATACCGTCGGCTTGACCAGCGCCACGAAGTTCGCCACGTTGTCGAACAGCTCACCGAACAGCAGGGTGCGGGCCGCGCCCACCCGGCCGATCACCCGACCACTGACGCGGAAGCCGACGAAGGCCACGCCATGGCCGAAGGTGCGCCACAGGCCCAGCGCCCAGAGCGGCCACAGCCCCGCCACGAAAACAGGCGACAACTGGGCCGCGCTTCCGCTGCTGTAACGAAGCGCCGACACCAGAGTCATCCGGCGGAGCACCGGACTACGGCGGATGCCGCGCAGGGCCGAACCGAGATGTGCCAGTACGTCCGATTCCAGCGAGCCGTGCACCCGCGGTTCTCGGACCCGCGAGGCGACGAGCACGCACAGCACCTGCGGCATGACCGACAGCACGACCACCACACGCGGCGACCATGCACCGGCGACCACGCCACCTATGGCTGCCGCCAGTGCGAGCGCGATCTGGAACATCGAGTTCACCCGGCCCGAGTGCCGGGGGAACTCCTCCTCCCGGCCGGCTTCGAGCAACGTGTCGTAGAGCAGAGACTCGTTGTTGCCGCTCCAGAGTGAGGTCGCCAATCCTTCCAGCACGACGGCTGCCAGGAGGAGGCCGTAGCCCGAAGCGCTGGCGTACCCGAGATGGGCGGCCACCATGACGACGGCACCGGCGATCATCGTGCCGCGTCGGCCGAGGCGGTCGGAGAGCACCCCGGTAGGGACTTCGAACGCGGCGCAAGACAGCATCTTCACCGCCAGGAGGCTGGCGGCAGCGGTGTACGAGCCGGTGACCTGCGCGAAGTAGATGAGCATGATCGGCCCGTACATGCGGAAGTCGCCGAAGAAGTTGAACCAGCTCAGAAGGCGGACATTCCGGTCGACGGTCTGGTCGGCGGAGTTCGGAGCAGGCGGAGCCGACCTCGGCCGTTGAGACCTCCTGCCGAACGGGGCAGCGATCAGGCGTGCGACCAGGACACGTACACGGAGCAGTGGAAAGAGACGAGCGGACACAGCAGAACTCCCGGAAAGGCGAACGGAGACGCCAAAGGGCGCCAGAGGCCGGTGACACGTGTCACCTCGCCCCGGCGACCGGGATGTGTGCTGACTTTGCTGCTACCCGCGCGGCGTTACAAGCCTGCGACTGCGGTCACCAAGGGGCGAACGGAAGCTCCGGTCGTCGTTTTAGACATCAGTGCTCCTCCATTCCCCAGGCGGACGGGATTCCGCAACAGCTTCGACCCTAGCGACCGAAGCATCTTCCTACGACGGCGGGTAGCCGCACCTCACGGCCGCTTGAGCCGATCCAGGATGGCGGCGGGCCGCTGGGGGAACCGTCCGCTTCGACGTACCGGTCAGAGCGAGGGCAGTTCGTGCGCGGTGAGGAGTTCGGCACCGTCGAGGATCAGCGGGCTCCACTCCGCCGCCCCGGTACGCCCGTGCTTCGGGTCGATCGCGGTGAAGACGCGACCGCCGACGCGTACCCGGACGTGTCGGGCGGGCCAGTCGACGGTGGCGCGCTGGCGTACCCGGCCGGGGCAGCGCCAGGTCCGGTCGGCGAAGCGTACGGGCTGGGAGTGGCCGTGCACCTGGCCGAACGGCACGAACCCGCCACCGGCGTAGAACTCCAGCCAGGGCTCGTGCAGCTCCCAGCCGGCCTCGGCCCAGAACGGTCCGGCCGCCCGGTCCACCCCGAACTCCCCACCCCGGAAGATCAGTGGCTGCGGGCGTTCGTTGAGCAGCCGGGCCGCGATCGCGGCGGTCGGCGGCTCGGCCAGCTCCCGCCAGGCGCCGACCGTCAGCCCGGCGTGGGTGACCAGCAGGTCCTCCGAGTCGGCGGTCCGGATCGCGACAGCCACCCGCATCCGTCCCTCCGCCCACCAGGATCGCAGCAGGTCCGCGTCGGCGCCGGCGAGGCGCTCCGGCCAGAACTCGGTGCCACCGGGCAGGTACTGCGCCTCGTGGTTGCCGGCGAGCTGGATCCACCGCTCCGGCTGGTTCTCGAGGTATCCGCGTACGAGGGCGAGCACCGCCCGGCTGTCCGGGCCACGATCGACGAGGTCACCGACCTGGACCACGGTGACCTTTTCGGGCAGGTGGTACCGGTCGACGTCCGCGCCGAGAGACGACAGCGCGGCACGCAGTTGGGCGGGATGACCACCGATGTCTCCGACAACCACTACCCGGGCCATGGCCGCTCCTGCGCTGTGTCGAATTCGCGTGCGGCGAGCGTATCCCGGCCGCGCGATCGAGCCCGCCGTACGACGGTGGACCGCCCCCCACCGGACCGGGCGACGATCTACTAGGGTCCTTGCCATGATCGGTGGCTCAGGTGACGGCTTCACCGTTGACCCGGCGGCGCTGGAGACCTTCTCCAAGACCAGCTTTGGGCGGGCGGACGACTTCGACGGAATACGCGGGCTGCTACGCGACGGCGCGGTCGGGCGTTCCTCCTTCGGCATCATGCCCGCCTCGTTCACGCTCTACGAGCAGTACGAGTCGTGCCTCGACGACTGCCTCCAGGCGCTGGCGGACGGCGTCGAGGTGATGGAGATGGTCGCCGACGCGATCATCGCCGAACGGGACTCGTACCTGGCCAGTGACGCCGCCGCACAGGGGCGGTTCCGGACCGGCGGCTGACCGTACGGGTCAGCGGGGCCGGCCGAGCGCCGGACCTGGTCGGCCCGGCTCACTTGAGAACGTCGCGTGCAGAGACCACGAAGGGGGATGGCGCAGTGTCGGCCGTCGCGCTGGAGCGCAGCAAGACCTATTTCGAACAGTTCGTCGGCTCGGTGCCGGAACCGTTGCAGGGCTTCACCCGTACGGTGTTGTCGCCGTTCGAGCAACTGCTGGAACAGGTGGCCGGCGACCCCGACGACCTGATGCGGGGCGCCGAACGCTGCCTCGCCGCGTCGACCGACGTACTCGGGATCGCCGCTGGGCAGACGAGTGACCGGTCCCGGTTGCAGCCACCGGCCTGGGGCGGGGAGGCCGCGGACGCGTTCCAGACCGGCCTGACCAACATCGAGGAGTTGATCCGGCAACTCGGCGACGGGCTGGCCGCGGCGAAGGAGGTGCTGGTCGAGGCGGCGAACGCCGCGGTGGACGCGTTCAACCTGCTCTGTGAGCTGATCTTCGAGTTCCTGACCGCCTTCCTGATCGAGGCGATCATCGCCGCGGCGGCGGCGTTCCTCAGCTTCGGCGCGTCGATCGCCGCCTTCGCCGTACGCTGGCTCGCCCGGCTGGCGCTGACGCTGGGCCGGGGTGCCCGGATCGTGGGCAAGCTGGTCCGGGTCCTGACGAAGCTGGCCGGCAAGCTGGACGAGGTCAAGGACCTGCTCACCACCTACCGCAAGCGGGTGATGGAGCTGCGCAAGCTCAAGAAGCAGTACGCGATGTGGCGACAACAGGGTCGGACCCCGGCGGGCCTCGCGGTGGCGAAGGAGTACGGCCTCAAGGTCGGCCTGCCACGTTTCGCCTTCAACCAGGTGTCACCGGTCAACCTGAGCGGCAAGGGCGGAGCGGTGCTGGACACCGTCGTCGGCGGGCAGGACATCCGCGACGGAGAGAAGGACCGCAACTACGCGACCGACGGCACCTACCGGGAAGACATCGGCCCGTACACCAAGAGCGTGCAGGATCTGATCGACTCGGTGGGCTGACCCGCCGGGTCGACGACCGCCCGGTCCGGGTGGACGAGGGCAGGAGAGGAACGACGTGGAATACCCCGCGCTGGATCGGCTGGAGCAGCTCGCGAACAGCCTGGACGGCCTGCAGGACCGGATGAACCGCCGGGTCGAGGAACTCCGGCAGCAGCCGGTCGAGTTGGAGAGCGAGAGCGGCGCCGTACGGGTGTCGGTCGACCACGGCGGCCGGGTGGACCGGGTGGACATCACCTCCCGGGGCATGCGGTACAGCCCGGACCAGCTCGGTTCGGAGATCACCGGCACGATCCGGCGGGCGCAGCGGGAGGCGACCAAGCGGCTGCAGGAGTCGATGCGGGAGGTGCTGGGCAGCGCCGCCGACGACTACCCGCTGGACTGAGTCATGGGTACCGACTACCGCCACCTGTACGGCGACGCGGTCGCGCACCGGCTGGAGCCCGGTGAGGCGATGCTCGCGTGCAGCGAGGTCAAGCGCCCGCACGGCCTGGCATCGGACCCGCCCCCGCGACCGCCGGCACCGGCCCCCGGTGACGGGGCACAGGTGGCCGGCATGGGAGTGGCCGGGGCCGTGCTCAGCGGGGTCGAGTTCGTCGACAACATCGGCGGCGGCGGTCCCACCGACTGGTTGATCCGGCTCCTCTTCGGACGTGCGGCGCGGGGCCGGCTCGACTCGGTCGCCGCCGGTTACGTGCGCGCGGTGCCGACCGACGACAAGCTGCTGTTCGTGGTGACCGACCGGCGGCTGATGGTGCTGCGGATCGGCCGCTCCGACGACGAGGTACGGCCGTTCGGCACCCCGCGTACGCCGGTGGTGGCGGCGAAGCTGAAGCCGCTCTGGTCGGTGGACCGGGCAGAGGTCACCGGCGCCCGTCGACGCTGGCACCGGCTGCACGGCGGCCGGCTCCGGGTGATGTTCCGGGACGGCTCCTGGTTGGAGCTGACCGGGCCGCTGTGCCTGGGACGCCGCCGGGCCGGCGAGCTAAGCGACGCCCTGCGCCGCTGAATACGTCCCCACGCGGCTGAGTACGTCCCCGCGCACTAGCGTGGACGACGGACGACGGACGCGGGGGCTGCTCGGCGCGGAGGAGGTTCGACCATGGGCCGGGGCTGGGTGCTGGACGACTGGCGTGCAGCGTTCCTTGCCGAGGCCCGGCTGCACCGGCTGCCCGGCACCGAGATCGGGGCGGCGCTCGCCGAGATCGACACGTACTGCGCCGATTCCGGCACCGATCCCGCCGAGGCGTTCGGCGAGCCGGCGGAGTACGCCGCCGCGCTCGCCCACGGTCGCGGGTCGGCGCAGGGGTTCCCGGCCGGGCGGGGCCAACTCCTCCGGGCCGCGCTCGTGGCGAGCGGCACCCTGACAGGCGTGATGTCGCTGCTCGCCGGGGTCGACGCGGTCACCCGGGAGGTCCCGGCCACCGTCACGGTCGGCCAACTCGTCTCGGTCGCCGTCGGGGTCGCCGGGATCGTCGGTGTCGCCGCGTTCCTGCTCCGTCCGGGCAGCCGCCGCGCCGGTGGCTTCGACTGGCGGCTCGGCCTGGTCGTGGGCGTCGGGATCGCCGTGACGACCGTTCCGCAGCTGGTCTGGAAGCAGGAGGTGCTCCGCGCGTCGGCCTGGCCGCTGCTCGGCGTCGGGCTGGTGCTGCTGCTGTCCGCCTGGTGGCCGCTCCTGTCCGGGCGGCTGCTGACCGACCGGGTACGCCATCCGGCCACCGGCGACGAACCGGTCCCGACCCCGGGGTGGCTGCTCGGCGTCGTCCGGTGGGGCCTGCCGGTCGCGTTGCTCTGTGTGGTGCTCGTCGCCGTACTGCTCGGCGCCACCGGCACCGGCTGATCCGGGCCACCCGTCCGGGTGCCGCACCCGATGGCGGTTCACCGGCCGGTGCACCGGCTACCGCGTCTGGTGTAGGTCGTACTCGGTGGGCGTACCCGGTGTTGACGGCCGTTGGCCGACGCCGTGGCGGGCCGGCCTGCCTAGCGTCGATGTCGTCAGCTTCACCGCAGGAGGGACGACCGACATGGCAGCAGGAGTGGGATACGCCGGGCCGCAGGCCCCGGACCGGAGTCGACCGGAGATCGGGCATGCTCGGGTGATGGCGGCAGCGGATGGCGGGGCCGGAGCCGGACCGGGGGTCGTACGCCGGCCGGTCTGGCGGAACCTGGCCCTGGCCGCCCTGACGACGTCCGGCGTGCTGGTCGGTACGGCCGTCGCCGGGGCGCCGATCACGTACGAGGGCACGGTGCCGATGGCCACCACGCTCGGCCTGCTCCTGCTGGCTCACCGGCGCTGGCCGGTGAGCGTACTGCTGGTCAGCCTGGCCACCATCATCGCGTACCGGACGGCGGACCTGACCGACGCCGGCTGGGTCTGGCCGGCCGCGGTGATCTTCTTCTTCGTCGCGGCCGACGACTCCGCCAAGCGCCCCAGGCTGTCCTGGGCGGTCGGGGCGGGGCTGTTCCAGCTGGCCTTCGCCGTCACCTGGCAGTGGACGGCGGGCGAACAGGAGGCACAGCGGGCGGTCGGCGAGGTCGGTGGCGAGGCGCTCTGTCTGGCGCTGCTCATCGCCGTCGCGGTGGCGTACCGCAACTGGCTGCGCTGGCGGACCGAACTCACCGCCGGGCTGGCGCACGCCGAGCAGGAACGGCAGCTGGAGGCGGGTCGGCGGGCCGCCGAGGAGCGGTTGCAGATCGCCCGGGAGCTGCACGACGTGGTGGCGCACACCCTGACCGTGGTGGGCGTGCAACTTCGGGTGGTGGACGAGGCGCTCGACGACTCCACCGTCGAGGCGCGCGCGGCACTGCGTACCGCCCAGGAGGTCCGGGCCAAGGCAGTGGCCGACCTGCGGTCCCTGATCGACGTACTGCGGGCGCCGGGTGAGCGCGCCGACGCGGCTGCCGTACCCGCGCCCCAGGCCGACCTGGCCGACCTGGCCGACCTGTTGGTCCGGAGCCGGACCAGTGGTCTGGAGGTCGCCCTGGAGACCAGTGGTGATCCGGCGCTGGTCTCCGCGCCGGTGGCGCTGGCCAGCTACCGGGTGATCCAGGAGTCCCTGACCAACACCGTGAAGCACGCCGGCGCCCGCCGGGCCACGGTGCGGCTGCGGATCACCGCCGACTCGGTGGAGGTGGCGGTGATCGACGACGGGGCCGGTCCCGAGCCGGGCACGGTGCCTGGCCACGGCGTCAACGGGATGCGGGAGCGGGTCGCGGCGCTGGGCGGTACCTTCCGGGCCGGTGCCGCCGAGGGCGGCGGATACGCGGTCCACGCCACGATCCCTGTGGCAGGCTTCCGGCCGTGACGGTCACCGTGCTGCTCGCCGACGACCAGGCCCTGGTGCGGGCGGGCTTCCGCAGCCTGCTCGGCCGGGGCCGGGACATCGAGGTCGTGGGCGAGGCGGCCAGTGGCGACGAGGCGGTCCGGCAGGCCCGTACCCTCCGGCCCGACGTGGTGCTGATGGACATCCGGATGCCGGGGATGGACGGCCTCGCCGCCACCGAGCGGATCGTGACCGACCCGACGCTGTCGGGATGCCGGGTCATCATCCTCACCACCTTCGAGACCGACGAGTACGTCTTCGCCGCGCTGAGCGCCGGGGCGAGCGGCTTCCTCACCAAGGAGATCGAGCCGGCGCAGCTCCGCCAGGCGGTCGGGATCGTGGCTGCCGGTGAGGCGCTGCTCTCGCCCAGCGTCACCCGCCGGGTCATCGAACAGTTCGCGCACCGGCCGGTGGCGCCCACCGACACCGAGGCGCGGCTGTCGGTGCTGACCGAGCGGGAGCGTGAGGTGCTGCGGCTGGTCGCCACCGGCCTGTCGAACGAGCAGATCGCGGGGCGGCTGTTCATCAGCCCGTTGACCGCCAAGACCCACATCACCCGGGCGATAGCCAAGCTCGGCGTCCGGGACCGGGTCCAGTTGGTGATCCTGGCGTACGAGACCGGTCTGGTCCGTCCCGGCGCGGCGGCCGACCCGCCGGTCTGACCCCGCCAGCGGAGGGCCCGGCCCGGCCGGCCCACCCGCCTGCCTGCCGAGCGACCGACCGAGGGTTGCCGTCGGTCGGTCGCGCGGCCGGGCGGTCCGGATCAGGCGACGGCCGCCACCTCGGAGACCCGTGCGGCGTCGGGTCGCAGCTGCGGGCTGGCCAGGGTGAGCAGGACGTTGGCGACCGCGAACGCCGCCGCGACCAGGAGCCCCCGGTGAAAGCCCTCCACCAGGGCCTGCTGCTGGCTGGCCCCCTCGGCGAGGGCGTCGCCGACGCGGGTGGTGGAGAGCGTGGTGACGATGCCCAGGCCCAGCGCGCCACCGACCTGGAAGAAGGCGTTCACCACGCCCGAGGCGGCGCCCGCCTCGTGGTTGGCGACGTCGGACACCGCGACGATCTGGGCCGGCACGCTGAGACTGACGATGCCGAAACCGAAGAGCAGCAGTCCGGGCAGCAGTTCACTGGTGTAGCTGCCGTCCGCTCCGGCCTGGCCGAGCAGCAGCAGGCCGACGAGGCCGATGGTCGCCCCGGCGAGCTGGACCGTACGGGTGCCGAGCCGGTGCACGAGCTGGCTGGCGAGTACGGCGCCGAAGATGGCCGTGGCGCCCATCGGCAGGAAGTGCAGGCCGGCTTCCAGGGCCGAGTCGCCGCGTACCTGCTGGAGGTAGATCGCGGTCAGGAAGAACATCGACAGGAAGGCGGCACCGTTGAGGGCCAGGGCGGCGCTCGACACCCCCAGTGCCCGGGACCGGAACAGCCGCAGCGGAACGAGTGGGGCGGCGGAGCGGGCCTCGACGGCGACGAAGGCGACGAGCAGGGCGACACCGCCGATGAGGAAGCTGAGCACCTCCAGCGATCCCCAGCCGCTCGGCTCGGCCCGGACCACTCCGAAGACGACCGAGAGCAGCCCGGCCGTGCCGAGCAGCGCTCCGGCGGCGTCGAAGGTCCGCGCGCCGTCCAGGCCGTGCCGGATGTCCTGGACGTAGCGGGGGAGGATGGCGACGAGCCCGATCACGATCGGCACGTTGACGAAGAAGACCCAGCGCCAGCTCAGCGAGTCGACGAGCAGGCCACCGGCGACGACGCCGAGGGTGCCGCCGAGCCCGGCGAGGCCGCCCCAGACGCCCAACGCGATGTTCCGTTCCCGCCCGTGCGCGAACGTGACGGTGAGGATGGCCAGCGCCGCCGGGGACAGCAGCGCGCCGCCCAGGCCCTGGACGGCCCGCGCCCCGATCAGGAAGCCGGGCGAGTCGGCCAGCCCGGCGACCAGGGAGGCGGCCCCGAACAGGACGAGGCCGGCGATGAAGACCCGGCGCGGGCCGAGCAGGTCGGCGGCCCGGCCGCCGAGGAGCAGAAAACCGCCGAAGAGCAGCGTGTACGCGCTGATGACCCATTGCAGGCTCTCGGGGGCGAAGCCCAGGTCGGTCTGGATGTGCGGCAGCGCGACGTTCACGATCGTCACGTCGAGCACCACGATGAACTGCGCGAGTGCCAACACCGTGAGTGTGGCCCAGGGACTGCGTCGCATTGCCTACCTCGTTCGCGGAAGCGGTCGGATGTATACGGCGTACATCTACGCAGTATGTCTACACCGTATACGAAAAGTCTACGGTGTAGACTCGATGGCGTGGCGAGTATGAGCAAGGACACCGGCCGGCAGCGGCGACTCGATCCGGACAAGATCGCGGAGAGCGCCCTGGCCATCGCGGATGCCGAGGGAATGTCCGCGGTGACGCTCCGGCGGCTTGCCCAGCACCACGACGTCACCCCGATGGCCCTCTACCGGCACTTCCGGGACAAGGACGAACTCCTCGACGCGGTCGCCGAGCGGCTCCTCGCCGCCGTCGTACTGCCCGAGCCCAGCGACGCGCCCTGGCACGAGCAGATCCGGGACCTGCTCGCCGCGATCCTCGCCGCGCTGTCACCGCACCCGAACGCGGCCGGGCTCACCCTGCACCGGATCTTCGCCTCGGAACCCGGCCTGACCCTGGCCGAACGGACTTTCGCCCTGCTCGCCGAGGCCGGCTTCTCCGCCGATCAGACCGCCGAGATCGGCAGCCAGATGATCAGCTCCCTGATCGCCATCGTCGCTCCCGACCCGGCGACCACGGAGAACTCCGACCCCGAGGCCCGGGACGAGCAGTTCCGGGCCAAGCGGGCGGCGCTGGCGGCCCTCTCGCCACGGCGCTACCCGCACGTCGTCGCCGCCGCCGACACCCTGGTGCACTGCGCCGCCGGGCAGCGCGACCAGGTGCTGGCCGTACACCTCATCGTGGCGGGTATCCGGGCCGTGCGGCCGGCCGACTTCCCGGCCGCGACGACGGCCGGGGTCTGACCCCGCCGGCCCGCGCCGGCCGGAGCGCGTAAACCCGGACGAGGCCGGGCCGGATGAGCCATTAGGCTTGCAGGGTTCTGTCCGGATGTTCGTTCGCCGGGGGCGGTTGCCGCCCGAGAGCTGGAGTCTTGATGAGCACGACCGTCCTGCCCTCGTACGACGACGTCGTCGAGCGCTACGCCCCGGTGATCGGCCTGGAAACCCATGTCGAGCTGGGCACGAACACCAAGATGTTCTGCGGCTGCCCGACCGACTTCGGCGGCGAGCCCAACACCCGCGTCTGCCCGGTCTGCCTGGGGCTGCCCGGTTCGCTGCCGGTGGCCAACAAGGCGGCGATCGAGGCGACGATCCGGATCGGCCTGGCGCTGAACTGTTCGATCGCGTCCTGGAGCCGGTTCGCCCGGAAGAACTACTTCTACCCGGACATGCCGAAGAACTTCCAGATCAGCCAGTACGACGAACCGCTCTGCGTGGACGGATTCCTCGACGTCGAGGTCGACGGGGAGATGGTCCGGATCGGGATCGAGCGGGTGCACCTGGAGGAGGACACCGGCAAGAGCCTGCACGTCGGCGGTGCCACCGGCCGGATCCAGGGTGCGACGGAGTCGCTGGTCGACTACAACCGGGCCGGCATCCCGCTGGTCGAGATCGTCACCAAGCCCATCCCCGGTACGGGTGCCAAGGCGCCGATCGTCGCCCGGGCGTACGTGACCGAGCTGCGGGACGTGCTCCGCACACTCGGCGTCTCCGACGTACGGATGGAGGAGGGCTCGCTGCGCTGTGACGTGAACACGTCGCTGTCGCCGGCGGGGGTCGCCGAGTGGGGCACCCGGACCGAGACCAAGAACGTCAACTCGCTGCGCTCGGTCGAGCGGGCGGTCCGCTCGGAGATGCTGCGCCAGGCCGCCGTACTGGACGGTGGGGGCCGGATCATCCAGGAGACCCGGCACTTCCACGAGGACAGCGGCGACACCACCTCGGGCCGGTCGAAGGAGACCGCCACCGACTACCGCTACTTCCCGGAGCCCGACCTGGTGCCGCTGGCGCCGGACGCGGCCTGGGTCGCCGAACTCAAGGCCGCGCTCCCGGAACTGCCCCGGCTGCACCGGCGCCGGTTGCAGCAGGACTGGGGCCTGTCCGACCACGACATGCAGTCGGTGCTGAACGCTGGTGCGGTCGAGCTGATCGAGCAGACGGTGGCCGCCGGGGCCACCCCGGCCGGTGCCCGGAAGTGGTGGCTGGGCGAGCTGTCCCGGCGGGCCAACGAGGCCGGGGTCGAGCTGGCCGCGATCGGCGCCAGCCCGGCGCAGGTGGCGGAGCTGCAACTGCTGGTCGACGAGGGCAAGCTCAACGACAAGCTGGCCCGTACCGTCCTGGAGGGTGTGGTGGCCGGCGAGGGCTCGCCGCGCGAGATCATGGCTGCCCGGGGCCTGGAGGTCGTCTCCGACACCGGCGCGCTGACCACCGCCGTCGACGCGGCGATCGAGGCCAACCCGGACATCGCCGCCAAGGTCCGGGACGGCAAGGTCGCCGCGGCCGGCGCCCTGGTCGGCGCGGTCATGAAGAGCACCCGGGGGGCGGACGCCAAGACCGTCCGCTCGCTGATCCTCTCCCGGCTCGGCGTCGAAGGCTGAACCTGTAAGGAAGGGCCCCCGCTTATCGTTTTCTGCATAGGCGGGGGCCCTTCCTAACACCTCAGCCGGTGGGCGTGGGGGTGGGCGTCGACGGCGGGGTGGGGGTCGGCGGGGTCGGTGGCTCCGGTTCCTCCACCACGTGCCGTTCCAGGTTGACCTGCGCCTCGCCGGTCCCGCCGAGCTGGATGTCGTCGTACGCCTGCAGGGCCCGCCGCTGGTCGAAGTAGAGGACCGACATCGCCAACGGCGTCGGCTTGTCCCCCTCCAGCCCGCGCAGCCCCGCCCCGCCCGTCGAACCCTGCACCTGTAGCTGGGTCGCGATGGCGCCGGGGAGCTGCGGCAGCTCGCGTACCTCCCGGCTGTGGGTGTGCCCGGACAGCACCAGCGGTACGAGTCCGGCCAGCGCCCCGGCCGAGGCCGGATCGTGCACCAGCGCGATGTCGACCGGCCGGCCCGCCGCCCGGATCGTGCTGGCCAGTTTCTCGCCGGCACCGGTGACCTGGCTCACGGTCTGCGGCGAACTGCCGGACCCGCTCGGCGAGGTCTCCTTGTCCGGGGTGAAGCGCGGATCCCCGATGCCTGCGATGGTCAGCCCGGCCACGGTGATTACCTGGTTGTCCAGCACCACCGCGTTGGGCTGCCGGCCGACGGCGGCGGCGGTGGCCGCCGAGTCGTGGTTGCCGCGGATGAAGACGTACGGCACCTTCAGCAGGCCGATGGAGCCGACGAAGGACGCCTCCGGTTCGCTGCCCCAGTCGGTGATGTCGCCGGTGTCGATCACCATATCGATCTTGAACTGCTCGACAAGCGTTCGGACCACCGGCCAGACCGTCGGGTTCAGGTGCAGGTCGGAGACGTGCAGTACCCGTACCGTGCCCTGCTCCTGGTCGAATACCGGCAGGGTGGAGACGGTGGTGTAGAGCTGGCTGACGTTGCCGACCATCCGCTGGAGCTGGTCGGCGTACCGGCCGTAGTCGTCGGCGATCCGTCGGGCGTCGCCGACGATGGCCGGGGCGTTGACGAGGAGTCCCTCGTACCGGGGCTCCTCGATCGAGTCCGGCCGGAAGGTGAGTGCCGCGATCCCCAGGCTGCCGCCGGTGACCAACAGGGCGAGCGTGCCGGCCCAGGCGACCCGACGGGTCCGCCGAAACACCAGCGCCGCCAGGATCAGCGTGGCCAGTACGGAGACCGCGACGGTCCGTACGCCGACCCGGATCACCCCGTTGGTCACGTCGGTGACGGCGGACTGGCTGGCCCGGCTGATGCTCGCCGGGTCGGTGATCAGCGCCTCGGTACGCCGCTGGTCCAGCGACCCGAGCCGGACCGACAGGTGTGCGGGTCCGGCGTGGCTGCTGAGTTGCAGCGCGCCGAGCGGCGGAATGGTGACCGTGGTGCCCCCGTCGACGGACGGGGTGATCGCCATCTCCGCGCGGAACGGCCCGATGTCGGTCTGCATCCGCCCGCCGAGCAGTACGCCGATGACGATTCCGGTCACGGTCACGGCCATGATCGCCAGCGCTACCCCGGTCCGGCGTACTCCGACCGAGGTGAGGACGGCGTGGGCGACCCGTACACCGCTACGGAGTGCCCCCAGCACACGCCGAACCGCCGGGGGCGTCTCGCCCCCGGCGGTCCGGATGTCGTTCCTCCGCCTGTCCATGCTCAATCATGACCTGCCCAGCGGGACATCATCAAAACCCGCCGCAGGTCACACCCCTTTTCGGCCATCCGGGCAATCAACTCAGCTCTTACCGGCGACCCCGCCGGAGAAGACCAGCCGGATGATCCGGTCGTCCTCGGGGGCGGGTTCGCGCTTGCCGTCGTGGTTCGAGGTGGAGATCCACAGCGAGCCGTCCGGCGCCGCGACCACGGCCCGGAGCCGGCCGTACTCGCCGGTCAGCAGCGGCCGGGGCTGGCCGAGCACGGTGCCGGCGGCGGTGAGTTCCACCAACCAGAGCCGTTCGGCCCGCAGGCAGGCCGCCACGAACACCCGCTCGATCATGGCCGCGCCGGAACAGGACGACTCGGCGGTGGTCCAGACGACCAGGGGCTCGGTGAACTTGTCGTTCCCCGCGCCGCCGGAGCTCTCGCCCTCGACGTCGGGCCAGCCGTAGTTCTTGCCCGGCTGGATCAGGTTGACCTCGTCCCAGCTGTTCTGCCCGAACTCGGTGGCGTAGAGCCGCTTGTTGGCGTCCCAGGCGATGCCCTGGACGTTGCGGTGCCCGAGCGACCAGACCAGGGAGTTCGGGAACGGGTTGCCCGGCGCGGGCTTGCCGGCGGGGGTCATCCGGAGGATCTTGCCGCCGAGGCTGCCGAGCTGCTGCGCCAGCCCACGCTCGGAGGCGTCTCCGGTGGTGGCGTAGAGGTAGCCGTCCGGGCCGAAGCCGAGCCGCCCGCCGTTGTGGATGCCGGAGAGCGGGATCCCGGTGACGATCGGCGTCGGTTTGGCCCCGAGGGTGAGCTTGGCGATCCGGTTGTCCTCGCTGGTGGAGTAGTAGATGAAGATCGTCTTGTCGCGCTGGTAGGCGGGCGAGACGGCGATGCCCAGCAGGCCGCCCTCGCCTGCGGCGTCGACCTCCGCGACGGTCTGCACCGTGCTGACCTTGAGCCCGTCCGGGTCGGACTCCGGGCCGACCTTCAGGATCTTGGCGGTGTCCCGCTCGGTCACCAGCGCCCCGCCGTCGGGCAGGAACGCGATTCCCCAGGGCACCCGGAGCTGCTTGGCCAGCACCGTCGCCGCGACCTGTTGCTCGGCCCCGCTTCCGGTCGGCGAGACCGACGGGGTGGGGAAGGTCGGCGGCTCGCCGGCCGGGTCCGGTTCCGGTTCGCCGAACGAACAGCCACTGATCACCATGACGGCCGCCGCACAGAGCGCGACCGCCGTGCGCCGACGGTGGATTCTGGGGTACGGGCGAACGCTCACCCGGCCCAGGGTAGTCGGGTTCACATACCTGCCGTCGTTCCGCTCGATCATTGCACCGGTCTTCCCGATCCGTCGCCACCCGGTCCACCGGGTCAGCGCGGACGAACCGCCTGGTCGGTGCCGGTCGGGTCGCCGGCATCGGGCGACCCGTCAGCGGTGTGAGCCGTGGGCCGCCGGACCGGTTCCCGATCGCGACGGGAGATTTGTTCCGATCTGGACGCCTGGGCCGGCGCGCGGGGCACCGCTTCCGTGACGGGCGTCCGCGCCGGTCCTTCCGTGCGAGACTGCCCGACATGGTGCTCGCGACCTCGGCGGAGCTGACCACGCCGCCGATCGCACCCGCCCGGCGGCGACTTCCCGCCGGGCGGCTCGCCGTCGGGCTCGCCGCGCTCGGCATCGGCTACCGACTGGTCCTGCTGCTCGCCGAGGTGCCGCCCACCAACAGCGACGAGGCGGTCACCGGGCTGGTGGCCCGGCACGTGGTGCAGGGGAACGAGTTTCCGCTGTTCTTCTACGGTCAGTACTACATGGGCGCGTTGGAGTCCTACCTCGCCGCACCGCTGTTCGCGGCCTTCGACTCGTCGATCCTCGCCCTACGCCTGCCCAACCTGCTGCTGTACGCCGCCTTCCTGGCGCTGATGTGGCAGCTCACCCGCCGGCTCTACACCCCGTGGCTGGCGGCGGCCACCGTCGGCCTGCTCGCACTCGGCTCCGACCGGATCCTGAAGAACCAGCTCATCGCGGGTGGCGGCTATCCGGAGATGAACCCGGCCGGTGCGCTGCTGGTCCTGCTCGCGGTGAACCTCGGGCTCGGCGTCGTACGCCGCCGCGCGCTGGCGTACGCCGGCTTCGGGCTGGTCGCCGGACTCACCCTCTGGGACGACTGGCTGGTCCTGCCGTACGTCGCGGCGGCCGGGGTGCTGCTGCTCGGCATCGGCTGGCGGGACCTGCCCGGCCGCCGGGGCCTCGCGCTCCTGGCCGGGCTGCTGGCCGGACTGGTCCCGATCGGATGGCACAACCTGACCACCGCGCCGGAGAACCGGTCGCTGGCCATCTACGACGTCCTGAACGGCGAGGTGCTGACATCCTGGTACGACCGGCTCTCCGGCGGCATTCTCTTCGGAGTGCCGATGGGCACCGGACTCTGCCCTCCGGAGCGGTGCGCGTCCTGGCAACTGTGGTGGGGCCTGGCCTATCCGGTGCTACTGGTCGCCGCCGCGCTGCTCGCCGCCTGGGCACTGTGCCGGGCCACCGGACGCCCGGAGCGGGTCCGGCAGGCGGGCCGGTTGACGCTGCTGACCGGCGCCGGGTTGACCCTCTTCGGGTACGTCAGCAGCAGCGCCGCCGCGCTGACCCCGGTGGAGAGCGCCCGCTACCTCTCCTGCCTACTGATCTCGACGCCCGCACTGCTCTGGCCGCTGTGGTCGATGGTGACCCGGCGCCCGGTGCCGGGTCGGCCGCCGGTCCCGGGCGGGTCCGGTGCGCCTGCGCGGACTCCGGTGGCCGGCCGGCCCGGCGGTGGCCGGCTGCTCCGGCTGGCCGGGGCGGTGCCGTTGACGGCGCTCGTGGCCACCATGGCCCTGGCCAGCGGGTCGCTGATCGGCGCGAGTCCGGCCCTGGCCCGGGAGGCCGCCCAGCGCCGGGACCTGGTCGACGGGCTGGACCGGCTGGGCGTACGGCGGTTCTACGCCGAGTACTGGACCTGCAACAACGTCATCTTCCTGACCCGGGAACGACTCGTCTGCGGGGTGATCCGGGACGACCTGCAGGCGGGTTGGGACCGCTATCCGGCGTACCCGGAACTGGTCGCCGAGGCGCCCCGACCGGCCTTCGTCCTGCCGGCCGGCACCGCGCTGAACACGGCCGTCCGGAACCACCTTCGCGGCACCGGCGTGGCGGTCACCGAGACCACCGTCGCCGGGTACGACGTCTACCAGACCGCCGCCCCGGTCGACCTGCCGCTGCGCTGAGAGGTTCCCGCCGGAGGCCCAGCGCGGCGTCCGGTGGAGCTGACGGCTATCGTCGGCGTCCGTGAAGGCATGGATTCCGCACCCCGAGGGTCGCGAACTGCTCGGCGAGATTCCCGAAGGCGTCACGGTGGAGGTCGCTCCGGCGCCGGACCGGCTGCCCTCGGACCCGGCCGGAGTGCGCTTCTGGGTGCCGCCGTTCCTCGCACAGGCCGCGGCGGTCCCGGTCGCGGCGAAACTGCCGGACCTGCGGGTGGTGCAACTGCTCTCGGCCGGCGCCGACACCTGGGCCGGGCGGCTGCCCGAACAGGTCACCCTCTGCGACGCGCGCGGCGTGCACGACTCGTCGACCGCGGAGTGGGTGGTCGCGGCGACCCTGGCCCATCTGCGGTCGTTCCCGACCTTCGCCCTGGCCCAGACCCGGCAGGAGTGGGCGTACGCCAGGGCCGTCCCCACCGACGAACTGGCCGGCAAGCGGGTGCTGATCGTCGGCGCGGGTTCGATCGGGGCGGCCACCCGGGCCCGGCTGGCGCCGTTCGAGGTCGAGCTGACCATGGTCGCCCGGACCGCCCGCCCCGCCGAGCGGGTGTACGCCGTCGCCGACCTGCCGGAGCTGCTGCCGGCGGCCGATGTGGTGGTGCTGCTGGTGCCGCTCACCGAGCAGACCCGGGGCCTGGTCGACGCCGGATTCCTCGCCGCGATGGCGGACGGCGCCCTGCTGGTCAACGCCGCCCGGGGGCCGGTGGCCGACACCGACGCCCTGGTCGCCGAGCTGTCCACCGGGCGGATCTCGGCGGCGCTCGACGTCACCGAGCCGGAGCCGCTGCCGGCCGGTCATCCGCTCTGGGACCTGCCCAACGTGCTGCTCACTCCGCACGTCGCCGGCTCGGTACGGGGACTGCTGCCCCGCGCCTACCGCCTCGCCGGCCAGCAACTGCGCCGGTTCGCCGCCGGTGAACCGCTGATCAACGAGGTACGCGACGGCTACTGACCGGTCGGGTCGGTGCGCTCCGGTGTCGCGTCGTGCGCCTGCGCGGCGGGCTGGTTCGGGCGGGACTCGCCGAGCGACTGGCCGCTGGCGGTGATCAGCGCCGGCAGGTCGACGGAACGGACCGCGGGCAGTGCGGTGGTCCGACCGTCGCGGAGCCGGACCATCGCCTGACCACGCGGGTCGGAGGCCAGCTCCAGGATGTCGGACCAGGGGATGCGGTGCTGGCCCAGGAGCGCCCGGATCCGTACGCCGGCCGGGTCGGCGTCGGTGCCGGCCCGCAGGGCCCACACCCCGATCGCCACCGGGACGAGCAGCAGCGGGGCGAGGTACCAGCGGGAGGTCGCGAGGGGGAGAGCGCCCAGGAACGCGATGACGGCGGCCACCGAGATCGCCTGGTTGTGCCGGAAGCGGAGCGTGCTGGTCTTGCTCACCCTGCGATTTTCGCACCTCGGCCCGGCGGGCCCGGCAGGGGCCTCCGGCGGACCCGGAGTCCGGCCCGACCGGCGCGCGGGACGGAAGACTTGCCACGATGAGGGAAGATTCTCCTCAACACAGGAGTGGGAGATCCCTACCAGCACGTAACCACGCCCCCTTCCGATCGTTGGGGGTTGATAGGAATGGTGTGGCCCTTCATCCAGACCAGTCCCGCATTACGCCCCGTGCCCCCTCTGCGAAGGCATCCGCCATGTTCGTGGCGCACTCTGCGGATGGTCGAGCCCGTCGCCGGCTCGCCACCCAGGTCAGTGAGACCGGCGTTCCGCTGCTCGCCGTGGGTTTCCTGGCCGTCGGTCACACCGGAGCGGTGTCTCCGTACGCCGCCGTCGCCCTTGCCGTCGGTGCGACCGCCGCGGTGGCCGCCACCCGGCTGGGACGCCTCGCCCTGCGGCTGCACCGCACCAGCACGGGCTTCGGGCCGTGCCGGGGTGCCGGCTTCCTCGGTTTCGGGCTGATCGCCAGCGGCCTCAGTTCGTTCGCCATCTGGCTCGCCCCCGCCGACGCCCGCTCGATGGTGGCCCTCGGCGGCCTGGGACTGGCCCTCCTCCTCTACCTGCTCGGCATGATGCTGCTGCCGGGCGCCGCGAGCACGGTCGGAGTACGACTGCGCCGTGGCTTCGACGGCCTGAGCCTGGGGATCAGTCTGGCCTTCTCGGCCTGGATGATTCCGCCGGACGGTGGGCTGCCGCCGCTCGGCGTGGCCGCCGCCCTGCTCGCCACCGGCGGCCTGCCGATCATCACCATCACCACCCTGCGGGCGTACGAGTACCGGCGGTCCGCCGCGCTCTGCGGCACCGGTGCCGGGCTGGCGGTGTTCGGGCACGCGCTGCTGGCCGTGCTGATCGACTACGGCGCCCCGGCCACCGCGCTGCCGGTGGTCGCCGTCGCTCTGGTCGCGGGTCTGGCGCTGATCGCCGCCGGCGCCCGCCGGGCCAACCCGGTGGCCCAGCCGACCTCGATGGGCGAGCCGCAGGCGAACCTCACCGCCTATCCGCTGCTGACGATTCCGGCGATCCTCGCGACGCTCTCCGCGCTCTACAACCTGGTCACCGACGGCACCTTCGACCACGCCCCGATCCTGCTGGGGTTGGCGATCATCCCGACCCTGGTGGTCCGCGAGGTGCTCGTCATGCTCGACATCCGGCGGTACGCCCGGCGGCTGGCCAACCAGGAGGCGCACTTCCGCTCCCTGGTCTCCGGGGCCAACGACCTGACCCTGGTCGTCGGCGTGGACCTGTTGATCAGTTGGCAGTCGCCGACGGCGGCCCGGCTCTTCGGGCTCTCCGACGCCGACGTCCTGGGCCGGGCCTTTCCCGAGCTGATGCATCCGGAGGACGCGGCGGACGTCACCCAGGTCCTCACCGACACGCTCGCCGGGCGTGCGCCGACCGGCCGTCCGCAACTGGTCACCGCCCGGCTGCGGGACGGGCACGGTGCCTGGCGGGACACCGAGTCGACCATCAGCGACCAGCGGAACGTGCCTGAGGTGGCAGCGCTGGTGGTGCACGTCCGGGACGTCAGCGAACGGCAGCGGCTGGAACGGACCCTGCACGAACTCGCCTTCCGCGACCAGTTGACCGGGTTGGCCAACCGGCGGGAGCTGATGCGCACCATCGTCACCCAGCGGGCGGTGCCGGGCCACACGGGTGCGCTGCTGGTGATCGACCTGCACGGGATGTCGGACGTCAACGACGTACACGGCCGGCAGATGGGTGACGCCGTACTGGCCGAGGCCGGGCGGCGGCTCCGGACCGGGGCCGGCAAGGACGACGTGGTGGCCCGGCTGGGTGGCGACGAGTTCGCGGTGGTCACGGTGGACCGTCCGGTGCTCGCGTACGCGATGGGGACCCGGCTGTTGACCGCGTTGACCGAGCCGTACGAGGTGGTCGACGTACAGGTGGAGTTGGCCGGCGCCAGCATCGGGCTGGCCGACCTCTCCGGCGGGGACAACGTCGACGACGTGCTGCGGCGCGCCGACCTGGCCCGGCTCCGGGCCCGGCAACTCGGCCGCAACCGGGTCGAGTGGTACGACGACGAGCTGGAGGAGCAGTTCACCCGGCGGCTCGATCTGGAGCGGGAACTGCCCGGCGCGGCGCAGCGGGGTGAGCTGGACCTGGTGTACCAACCGGTGGTCGACCTGGCCACCACGCAGCCGGTGGGCACCGAGGCGCTGTTGCGCTGGCGGAGCCCGGCGCTGGGTACGGTGCTGCCGAACGAGCTGCTGCCGGTGGCGGAGGACCTGTCGCTGCTCGAGGAGCTGGGCCGCTGGGTGCTGGACGCCGCCTGTCGACAGATCTCCGTCTGGTCGCAACGTCCCCGCGAGCTCTGGATGTCGGTCAACATCTCACCAAAGGAGTTGGCCGCGCCCGACTTCATCAGCTGGGTCGGGATGGCGCTGGCCGAGCACAACGTGGCGGCGGAACGGCTGGTGTTGGAGATCGGCGAGCCGCGGGGCGGTGTGGACGTACCGGCGGTGATCACCCAGCTCGCCGCGCTGCGGGCGATGGGTGTGCGTACCGCGCTGGACGACTTCGGCAGCGGGCAGGCGTCCCTGGCCCAGCTCCGCCGGCTGCCGGTCGACTTCCTCAAGGTTGATCGGACCCTGGTGACCGAGGGCGGCAGCCGGAACGGCGAGAGCAAGCCGTTCATCGACGTGGTGGTCGGGCTGGGCAAGCGGTTCGGCCTGGAGATCATCGCCGAGGGCCTGGAGTCGCCGGATCACGTGGAGCAGGCCCGGTCGGCCGGCTGCCGGCTCGGCCAGGGGTACGGGCTGTCCCGCCCCGGTCCGGCGGAGCGGGTGGAGGCGTACCTGGAGGAGTTCCCCAGCCCGTCACGGTGAGCGACGGGCGGGGAACCCGGTGAGACTCAGCCGGCGGCGAAGCCCGGCATCGGGTACGCCGCGAGCAGGTCCCGGACCTCGCCGGCGATCCGGTCGAGGGTCGGTTCGTCGTCCTTGATCGCTGCGGTGATCGCCTCGTCCATCCAGGCCGCGACCTGGGGCATCTGCTCCTCGGTCAGGCCCCGGGTGGCCAGCGCGGCGGTGCCGAGCCGGATCCCCGACGGGTCGAACGGCTTGCGCGGGTCGTACGGCACCGTGTTGTAGTTCAGTTCGATGCCGGCCCGGTCCAGCGCCTGTGCCGCCGGCTTGCCGGCGATTCCCTTGCCGGTCAGGTCGGCGAGGATCAGGTGGTTGTCGGTGCCGCCCGAGGAGAGGGTGAAGTCCCGCTCGATCAGGGCCGAGGCGAGCGCCTTGGCGTTGGTGACGATCTGCTGGGCGTACCGCCGGAAGTCGGCCGTGCCCGCCTCGCGCAGGGCCACCGCGATGCCGGCGGTGGTGTGGTTGTGCGGGCCGCCCTGGAGACCGGGGAAGACCGCCTTGTCGATGGCGCTGGCGTGCTCGGCCGTGGTCATGATCATGGCGCCCCGCGGACCGCGCAGGGTCTTGTGCGTCGTGGTGGTGATCACGTCCGCGTGACCCACCGGTGAGGGGTGGGCACCGCCCGCGACCAGGCCGGCGATGTGCGCGATGTCGGCCACCAGCACCGCACCGACCTCGCGGGCGATCTCGGCGAAGCCGGCGAAGTCGATCGTCCGGGGTACGGCGGTGCCACCGCAGAAGATCACCTTGGGGCGTTCCCGGCGGGCCAGGTCGCGTACCTCGTCGAGGTCGATCCGGCCGGTTTCCGCCGAGACGCCGTAGCGGACCGGGTTGAACCACTTGCCGGTCGCCGAGACCGACCAGCCGTGGGTCAGGTGCCCGCCCATCGGCAGCGCCATCCCCAGCACCGTGTCGCCGGGGGAGAGGAAGGCCAGGTAGACGGCGAGGTTGGCCGGCGACCCCGAGTACGGCTGCACGTTGGCGTGCGCGACGCCGAAGAGTTCCCGGGCCCGGGTGACCGCGAGCGTCTCGATCGGGTCGATGAACTGCTGGCCCTCGTAGTAACGGCGGCCGGGGTAGCCCTCCGAGTACTTGTTGGTCAGCACCGTGCCGCTGGCCTCCAGGACAGCGGTCGAGACGTAGTTCTCGGAGGCGATCATCCGCAGCTTGTCGTGCTGCCGGCCCGCCTCGGCCTCGATCAGCGCCCCCAACTCCGGGTCGGCTGCGGTCAGGCTGGGAATCGGTGGTACATGCACGATCGTCGTCCTCCTGGCTGGTCCACGCCTGCGGCCGATGCTATCGGTTGCCACCCGCCCGCCCGGCGCCGCCCGGCGGGCCGGTGACCGGTGCAACCGCTGGCGCGCGGTGTCACCGGTCGAGCCGGTCAGGAGGGTCGGGGTGGGGCGGTGCTGCCGCGTGGAATCAGGTGGGCGGTCTCGTCCTGGTAGTCGCCGAGCGGCTTGCCGGCGATGGCGGCGAGCAGCCGGCCGGCGGCGTGTGCGCCGTACGCCGGGATGTCCCGGCTGAGCGCGGTCAGCGACGGATGTACGAGCTGGCACAGCGGCGAGTCGTCCCAGGCGACGATGGAGACGTCGTTCGGCACACTCAGCCCCATCTCCTGCGCCACGGAGAGCCCGGCGATCGCCATCACGTCGTTGTCGTACACGATCGCGGTCGGCCGGTCGGCGGAGCTGAGCAGGCGTCGGGTGGCCCGGGCGCCCTCCTCGCCGCTGTAGTCGGAGGAGACCGTGATCGTGCGTTCCAGGCCGAGTTGCCGGCAGACGGTGCCGAACGCCTCGGTGCGGATCTCGGTGTGCAGCAGGCCCGGCAGGCCGCCGACCCGGGCGATCCGCCGGTGTCCCAGCGCGACCAGGTATTCGACCACCTCGGTCAGGGCCGCCGCCTCGTCCGACCAGATGTGGGCCAGTTCGCCGCTGTGCCCCGGCCCCCCGATGATCACGGCCGGCAGGTTGAGTTCCTCCAGGACCGGCACCCGACGGTCGTCGAGCCGGAGGTCGCAGACGAGGACGCCGTCCACCCGCCGCTCGCCCCACCAGCGCCGGTAGACCGCGATCTCGGCCTCCGGGTTCGCCACCACCTGAAGGGTCAGCGCGTACGACCGGGCCGAGAGCTCCGCCTCCACACCGCTGATCAACTCCATGAAGAACGGCTCGATGCCGAGGATCCGGGCGGGCCGGCAGAGGGCGAGGCCGACCGCGTTGGCGCTGGCTCCGGAGAGTGCCCGGGCGGCGCTGTTGGGGTTGAAGCCGATCTCCTGTGCGATCGCGAGAATGCGTTGGCGAGTGGCGTCGGAAACCCCGGGCTGCCCGTTCAGGGCGTACGACACAGCGCCCTTGGAAACGCCGGCCCGGCGGGCCACATCCGCGATTGTCGGCCGCTTCACCCGGTGCTCCTATCTGGGTCGACCCGATCACCGGTGGGCCGGTTCGGTGGCCCCTGGCCCGCTGCGCCCTGGTGTCCACACGAGCGGGGAACGTGTGTGCGGGCTCTGGGCAATGAACTTTTCCGGTTAAGCATAGCGATCGGGGAATCTTGTCGGAACACCAGGGTAGATCGATTCTTCCCGTTCGGAGAACCGAATTTTCGAGGTTGGGAGCGCTGTCGATCGGTTCGCCGGGATAGCGCTTTCTTGCCGCCCGTCGGCCATTCGAGTCCTAATCCACGGCCATTGACAGGGCGGAGGGGCGCCCGTACCGTGACTTTACTTATCCGGTTCAGTCGACATCCCTCGATGTCTTGAGCTCGCCGCCCGGCCCCGCGAACTCCGGCGGCGGCGCCCTCCACCTGGGAAGGTGCGGTGAGGTCATGGCAGGTCGCGACCACAAGTGAGCTGAGGTGCCCGTGACGTCCTGGCAGAGCCTGCACGACGGTTGGTTCCTGACGGCGGTGGCCGGCCCGGAGATCCCGGACCCGGTCGCGGCGGCCCGGGTTCCGGCCACGGTGCCCGGCTGTGTGCATACCGATCTGCTCGCCGCCGACCTGATCCCGGACCCGTACCTCGACGACAACGAACTCCGGCTGAGCTGGATCGGTCACACCGACTGGTGCTACGAGACCACCTTCGGCTGGGCCGGCGACGACGGGGCGGACCGGGTCGAGCTGGTCTGCGCCGGCCTGGACACGGTCGCGACGATCACGCTCAACGACGTCGAGATCGGTCGTACCGCCAACATGCACCGGGGATACCGGTTCGACGTACGCGAACTGCTGCGGGTCGGCGACAACGTGCTGCGGATCAGGTTCGACTCGGCCCACCGCTACGCCCAGGAGCAGCGGGAACGGCTCGGTGACCGGCCGGCGGCGTACTCCGATCCGTTCAACTTCATCCGCAAGATGGCCTGCAACTTCGGTTGGGACTGGGGCCCGTCGCTGGTCACCGCCGGAATCTGGCAGGAGATCGGGCTGCGGACCTGGCGGACCGCGCGGCTCGCCGACGTCCGGCCGCTGGTCACGGTGACCGGTCGGGAGGGCCGGGTGGAGGTCCGGGTCGAGGTCGACCGGGCCGACGGCGACTCCGGCGCCGAGCCGCTCACGGTCCGGGCCACGGTCGCCGGGGTGGCCGCCGAGATGGTGCTGCCGCCGGGCCAACGCGTCGCCGAACTGACCCTTGCCGTCGCCGACCCCGACCTGTGGTGGCCCCGGGGGTACGGCGAGCAGCCGCGCTACCCGCTGGACGTGACCCTGCACGCCGGGGAGCGGGAGCTGGACCGCTGGCAACGGCGGATCGGCTTCCGCTCGGTACGCCTGGACACCGCGCCCGACGAGTACGGCTCGGCGTTCACCATCGTGGTCAACGATCTGCCGATCTTCGCCCGGGGCGTCAACTGGATCCCGGACGACTGCTTTCCACACCGGGTCACCCGGGAGCGCTACGCACAGCGGCTCGGCCAGGCCTGCGAGGCGAACGTCAACTTCCTGCGCATCTGGGGCGGCGGGCGGTACGAGTCGGAGGACTTCTACGACCTCGCCGACGAACTGGGCCTGCTGGTCGGGCAGGACTTTCTCTTCTCCTGCGCCGCGTACCCGGAGGAGGAGCCGTTCCTCGGCGAGGTCCGGGCGGAGGCGACCGAGCAGGTCACCCGGCTGGCCAGCCATCCGAGCCTGGTGCTCTGGTTCGGCAACAACGAGAACATCTGGGGCTGGCACGACTGGGGCTGGCAGGAACAGCTCGCCGGCCGGACCTGGGGTGCCGGCTACTACTTCGAGCTGCTGCCCGGGATCGTGGCCGACGTCGACCCGACCCGGCCGTACTGGCCGGGCAGCCCGTGGTCGGGGCGGCACGACGTGCACCCGAACGAGTCCGGGTACGGCAGCATGCACATCTGGACGGTGTGGAACCAGCTCGACTACGTCCACTACCGCGACTACCTGCCCCGGTTCGTCGCCGAGTTCGGCTACCAGGGACCGGCCGCGTACGCGACGATCCGGCGGGCGATCTCCGACGAGCGGCTGGTCGTGGACTCGCCCGCGATGGCGCACCGGCAGAAGGCCGAGGGCGGCGGGGAGAAGCTGGCCCGGGGGCTGGCTGCGCACCTGCCGGCCCCACGCGACTTCGACGACTGGCACTACCTGACCCAGGTCAACCAGGCCCGCGCCACCAGCCTCGGGATCGAACACATGCGCTCGTACCGGCCGATCTGCATGGGCAGCGTGGTCTGGCAGCTCAACGACTGCTGGCCGGTCACCTCCTGGGCGGCCGTGGACGGCGACGGGCGGCGCAAACCCCTCTGGTACGCGCTGCGCCGGGCGTACGCCGATCGGCTGTTGACCGTGCAGCCGAGGGACGACGGGCTGGCCCTGGTGGCGGTGAACGACGGCGGCGATCCGTGGACCGGTCGGGTCGACGTGACCCGGCTGACCCTGACCGGTGAGCCCAGGGCCAAGACGTCGATCGAGTTGGCGGTGCCGCCGTACTCGTCGATGACCTGGCCGTTGCCGGCGGACGTCGGCAGCTCGGACGAGCCGCGCGCCGAACTGCTGCTCGCCGATCCCGGTGATGCCGGCGACCGGACCTTCTGGTTCTTCGCCGAGGACCACGAGCTGGCCTACCCACCGGCCGGGTACGACGCCACGGTCGAGCCGCTGCCGGACGGCGTACGGGTCCGGGTGACCGCCCGGACGGTGCTGCGCGACCTGGTTCTCGCCCCGGATCGGCTCGATCCGGCGGCGGTGGTCGACGAGGCGCTGGTCACGCTGCTGCCGGGGGAGTCGACCACGTTCACCGTACGGTCCGCTCAGCGACTTGACCCGGCGGCGCTCACCGCCCGTCCGGTGCTCCGTTGCGTCAACGACATGGTTCCCGACACCGCTGCGCACCGCTGATTCCCGTACCGCTGATTCCTGCACCGCTGATTGCCGTACCCGCTGATCCGCACCCCCGATCCCGGACATCCGCTCCCGGAAGGATCACCACCACCATGAAGCGTCGTGCCACCATCGCGCTGGCCCTGGCCGGGCTGCTGCTCGCGGCCCAGCCGGCCCCGTCCTTCGCCGCCCCACCCGGACAGGGCGGCCAGGCGAACCAGTCCGCCGGGTTCGTGGTCCGCAAGGGCGACCAGTTGATGCTCGACGGCAAGCGGTTCCGGTTCGCCGGAACCAACAACTACTACCTGATGTACAAGTCCCGGACGATGGTCGACGACGTGTTCGCCGACGCCAGGGCCGCCGGATTCACCGTGCTGCGGCACTGGGGCTTCCTCGACATCGGCAACTCCGACGGCAGCGACTCGGTCGCCGGCAAGTCCGACGGCGTCTACTTCCAGTACTGGGACGGCGCGAAGCCGGCCTACAACGACGGGCCGGACGGCCTGGAACGGCTCGACTACGTCCTGTACGCCGCCCGGCAGGCCGGGATCAAGCTCGTCATCCCGCTGACCAACAACTGGCGGGACTTCGGCGGGATGGACCAGTACGTCCGCTGGCGCGGCGGGCAGTACCACGACGAGTTCTACAGCGACCCGGTGATCCGGGGCTGGTACAAGGACTGGATCTCGCACGTACTGAACCGGACCAACACGCTGACCGGGGTGGCGTACAAGGACGATCCGACGGTGATGACCTGGGAACTGGGCAACGAGCCGAGGTGCAAGGGCTCCGGCGTCTACCCGATGTCGCCGACCTGTACCCCCGAGGTGCTGACCGGCTGGGCGGACGAGATGACCCGGCACATCAAGTCGGTCGACCGCCGGCATTTGGCCAGCGTCGGCGACGAGGGCTTCTACTGCGACGACCCGGCCAGCTCGGACTGGACCGTCAACTGTGGCGAGGGCGTCGACAGCCTCGCCCTGACCCGGCTGCCGGCGGTGGACGTGGTGTCGTACCACCTCTATCCGGACCACTGGGGCAAGGACGCGGCCTGGGGCGTCGAGTGGATCAAGCGGCACAACCGGGACGCCCGGCGGCTCGGCAAGCCGGTGATGCTCGGCGAGTTCGGCTACGTCGACAAGGCGACCCGGAACCCGGTCTACCAACGGTGGACGGACGCGTTCATCGAGACCGGCGGCAGCGGGTTCCTCTACTGGATCCTCTCCGGTATCCAGGACGACGGCACGCCCTATCCGGACTACGACGGCTACACCGTCTACTGCCCGAGTCCGGTCTGCACCACGCTGAGCAACGCCGGTGAGGAACTGACCCGAGGTCAGCGGGCCCGACCGCCGGTCGCCGACCACGACAACGCGGTGACCGAGTCGGGTACGCCGGTGGCGCTGACCCCGGCCGCGAACGACATCGCGTACCGGACGAAGGTGCGGGCGGCCAGCATCGATCTCGATCCGGCCACCGCCGGCCAGCAGCGGGAAGTGACCGTTCCGGGCGGTAAATTCGCCCTCGACCCGGGTACGGGGGCGGTCACCTTCACCCCGGCCGACGACTTCCAGGGCCGGGCCGTCGCCCGGTACACCATCCGGGACCAGTCCGGGCGTACGTCGAACGCGGCCGACCTGACCGTGACGGTCAAGCCGGCGCCCGGAGATCCGATCCTGATCGCCTCCTGGGAGACCGGGCTCGAGGGTTGGGCACCGGGAAACTGGCAGACCGACGCCGGCACGCTGGCCCCGACCGCCGACTTCCACACCAACGGCTCGGCCGGACTGCGGGTCGCCGCGACCGGTGGCGGCTGGTTCGGGGTGACCCTGCCCAACCCGGTGGACCTGTCGGCGAAGGCGACCCTCCGGTACGACCTGCGGACCGGAGCGGCGGCCGGCACCTCCAGCGCGATCGCGTTGCAGACCGGACCGGAGTACGCCTGGTGCCAGTCCACCTTCGGCTGGGTACCGCAGAGCACCGAGACGACGGTGGTGGCCGACCTGCTCACCGAGATGTCCTGTGACGCGGCGGCGCTGGCCGACGTACGCGGGATCCTGATCTGGGTCAGCCCCGGCGACTTCGACCTGGACCACCTGCGCGCCGAGTGAGTTGAAAGGCGGGGGCCCTTCCTATCGCATTCTGTATAGGAAGGGCCCCCGCCCAACTCGGCGGATTCAGCGGCGCGCCGGGGTCACCGGTTGGCGCAGTAGCCCACGCTGAAGGTGCTGGCGCCCGGCTTCAGGGTCTTGTTCCAGTTCCCGCCGTGGATTCGGTAGCTGCCGTCGCCCTGGATCTGCCGTTCGAAGTTCCAGGCCGTGTAGATCTGGCCGCCGAGCTCGACATAGCCGTACCAGTCGACGGGCTTGTCGGTCTTGTTGGTGGCGACGATGGTCGCGCAGTAGCCGCCGCCGCTGTCCGAGTTCCACTGGGTGGAGTTCTTGACCACGATGTCGACGTTGCCGTCGGCCGGGCCGACCAACCGACCCACTCCCCAGCGGGAGGTGGTCTGGTAGCCGGTACCCAACTGGTCGGCCCAGTTCCGGATCGCGGTACGAGCGCCGCCGGTGGCGTCGTTGACCTGGAAGTCCAGGCCGTGGAACGTGCCGAGGCCGCCGTACTCCAGCAGGCTGATCGCTGCCTCGACGGTGTACCCGGTGTCGGTGCGGACCGCCGCGCTGGTCAGCCGGCCCCGCTGGAACGCCTCGTCACCGGTGCCGAACGAGACGCCGTTGTCCGCGTTGATCCGGATCTGGGTGTCGTCGTAGCGGTAGGGGCCGTTCTTGACGTTGCCTCCGTCGACGTAGAACTCCACCGAGTCCCGGGTCCAGGGGTCGGAGCCGGAGACGTCCACGACCGGGTCGGCGACCTCGGCGAGCACGTAGAGCGTCTGGTCCCGCCACAGGGTGCGGACCGTGGCGATCGCGCCGTCCGCGCCCGAGACCGCCTTCGCGGTGCTGACCGCGCGGGCGTCGGCCCAGGCGGTGTCCACCGCGCCGTCGACCACCGGCGCCGTACGGGCCTGGGTGACCTCCAGGTACGACAGTTCCTCGACCAGACCCAGTGTGCCCAGCGTGCCCGGGGCGTTCCAGGCGGCCGTACGACCGTCGTTGCCGACCCGGACGTCCAGGGTGAGCGTGTCGCCCTCGGCCGCGTCGGTCAGTGGCAGGTGGGCGACGATGTCGTAGCCACCGCTCCGCTCCTTCGCCACGGCGGGTACGTCGCCGCTGCCGTCCCGCGCAACCGTGTACGTCCGTTCACCCAGCACGAAGCTGACCTGGTCGCCGGCCGAGGCGGCGGCGTCGGAGACTGTCACGAAGGCCGTCAGATGGTCCTTGACCCAGCGCAGCTGGAACTTTGCCAGGTCCTCCACCGGGTGCAACGGAAGCTTGCTCCAGGTCAGGTCGGTGGTGGCGGTGTCGGAGAGGGCAACGTCGCCGGCGAAGACGTTCGCCGTACGCAGCCGGGCCGGAAGCTCGCCGTCCACCGCACCGTGGTAGGCGGGCTTGGCCCGGAGGTTGTCGTCGAAGACGAGCGGGGCACCGTTGCCGACCCGCCAGGACCGGCCGTCGGTAAGGCCCCACACGGTGACCACGAACAGGTCGTCCGCGTACGTCCGGAAGACTCGGAACGCGTCCCGGAAGTAGTAGCCCTGCTCGATCAGGTTCGCCTGGGTCACCGGGGTACCCGTGGTGACGTCGAGTTCGGTGACGGCCTGGATCACCGGCAGGTCCTCGAACGCCGCCAGCGCGGTCCCGAGGTTGGCGACCGGGGTGGACAGTGACACGTGGAACTGGTGGCCCACCCCGTCGACCGGTACCCCACGCGCGATCAGCCGCTGCACCAGCGCCTTGTACCGCCCCTGCTTGCCGCTCTGCTCGGTGTTGTAGTCGTTGATGAAAAGAGTGACCGGGTCGGCGCCGGCGACCGCGTGGACGTCGTTGAACGCCTCGTCCGCGTACCGGAACGCGAGGTCGATGTACTCCTCGCCCAGGATCCGGTACCACTCGCTGCGGCGCAGGCCGTCGCTGAACTCGCCGCTGTCGGCGACGACCTCGTTGACGACGTCGAAGGCCCGCATCGGGTTGGTGGCGGAGCCGAACGGACCGTACCGGTCACTCAGCGACTCGGCGACGGCGAAGACGTGCGTACGCAGCCGGTCGCGGAGGACCTGTTGGTGGGCCGCCGACGTGCTGAGCGGTGCGCCGGCCCCGTCCTGGAAGAACCATGCCGGAGTCTGGCTGTGCCAGACCAGTACGTGACCGTAGACGCCGAGGTTGTTGGTCCGGGCGAAGTCCATCAGCGCGATCGCCTGGTCGTGCGGGCGGAAGTTGCGCTCCGCGTCGTACCACGCCTCCGGCTTCATGTGGTTCTCCGGCGTGATGTTGTTGAAGTGCCGGGTCAGCAGTTGGGCGGCGGCGCCCACCGTCTCGCGGCTGTCGATCGCGACGCCCATCGGGAAGTCGGTGGTCTCGTGCATCGGCGGAAGATCCTCGATGACCGGCGGCTCCGGTACCCGTACGACGATGTCGTCGAGGAGGAAGTCGCTGGTGTTTCCGGTCCCGCCGTCCTGCCACCGGGACTCGAAGTAGAGCAGGGCGCTGTCGGCCGCCGGCATCGTGAAGCTCGCGGTCACCTCGGTCCAGCCGGTGTTCGTGATCCCGTCGAACTGGGCGAGCGTGCTGAACGACTGGCTGCCGCCGCTCGTGCTGGCGAGGCTGAGCCAGATCTGGTCGGTCGGCTGTCCCTCGGCGAACCGCAGCCACGCGCGGAACTCGTAGGTCACGCCGGTCTCGAACAGCGCGCTCACATCGCGGCCGATTCCGGCGCCCTGGTTCACCCGATTGCTGACCAGGGCCGCGGCCTCGCCGCCGTGCGCGACGTCGGTCAGCCCGACCGTCGGGGCGCCGGGTCCGCCGTCGCGCGGCCCCCACCCGTCGAGCCCGTCCTCGAAGTCGGTGTCGATCACGACCGTGCCGGGCTCCGGCCCGCCCTCCGGCGTGGTGATGCTGATGTCGTCCAAGAGGTACGGAGTGCTGCCCTCGGCCTCCACGTAGAGGTTGGCTGCGGCCAGGCCCGCGGGCATGGTGTAGCTGCCGCCGATCCGTACCCAGTTCTCCGCGGTGGTGGGGACGTTGTCGCCGACCCAGGTGTAGGTGTTGTCACCGCCGCTGGCCGGGGTGGCCTCCATCGTGAAGTGGACACCCGCCGGCCCGGTGGTACCGGCCGGAAGTTTCGCCCATGCACTGATAACGTACGTCTCGCCGGGCTCGAACATCGCGGTCGCGTCGATCGCCGTACCCTGCCAGTTCGCGGTACGGCCGGTAACCGAGAGGCTATTCGCGCTCTCGTGCCCCTCCGCCGTTATCCCGAGAGTGACGGCTCCACGCGGCCCCCAGGGGGCGTAGGAACCTGACTCGAAATCGTTGGCCAGGACGACCCGGTCCGCAGCCTGGGCAGGGGCGGCGAACGCGACCGAACCGACCATGGTGAGCAGTAATGATGTGACAAAAGCGGTCATTCTTCGAGATGGTTTGGCCGGTCTATGTCCGATGTGCATCAGGGGCTCCCTATCCGGGCGGGACGACGCGATGGCGGTATCTCTCAACCCCACCCGCGAATCCAGTCGCGCGAATGCTAGCCGGGTGGCGCAGGCTAGTCGAGATGCTCTGTCCGACCGGGTGCTACCTGTCCACCGGACGGTCAGCGGACCGAAAGTTTCGGCGATACGGCGGCCGATGTTCCGGAGCCGGCCCGTGGTCGACGGGTGGCCCGTTCGACCTCGGACGGCGCCGTGCCGGCGGAACCCGGTCCGGGGAACCGACCCGGCTGGACCATCCCGGCGCGCGATGCCGGCGATACTGTGGGCGTGGAGTACGTGTCCAGAGTGCCGCGACCGCCGCTGGACGGGCTGATCGACGACCTTTACTACCTGGACGGTGCGTCGCCGTACGCCCTGCTGACGCTGCCGCCCGCGCCGTCGGCGCTGCTCATCGTCAACCTGGGGGCGCCGTTCCGCATCCGCGGCGGCACCGACATCGAGACGGCCGAGTACGCCGACGGCTGCGTGGTCACCATGCCCACCCGCGCGTGGGAGTTCGGCTACCCACTCCGGACCCGGTCAGTCGGCGTGCACTTCAAGCCGTGGGGGCTGGCGCCGTTCCTGCCGATGCCCGCGGCCGAGCTGTGTGACCGGCCGCTGACGGTAGAGCAAATTTGGGGTCGACCCGCCATTGCCGAGCTGCGAGACCGGCTGGCCACGGCCGACGGACCGCACGAGATGCTGACGCTGCTCGAGGAGGAGCTGATGCGACGGCTGTGCGAGACCGCCGGCCTGGGGCTGGTCCGCCATACGAGCAGCGTCATCGCGGCGACCAGCAAGGGCGTGGCGATCGGCGACCTGAGCGTGGCAGCCGGGGTCAGCAGCACTCATCTGGCACAGCGGTTCAAGGAGCTCATCGGCGTCACGCCGAAGCGGCTGGCCCGCACCTACCGCTTCACCGCCACCGTGTTCGCGATCAACCCCGCCGGACCGATCGACTGGGGCGACCTCGCCTATGACGCAGGCTACTTCGACCAGGCCCACTTCGGCCACGAGTTCCGGGCGTTCACCGGGCTCACGCCGACCCGGTACGTCGAAGTCCGGCGGCGGTTCCTGCGCGAACATCCCGGCCACGTGCTGGACGGCTGGCCGCTGCCGGCCGATTGATTTCTTACAAGAGCGACAGCTCGCGAGACGCTAATTTGGGGGCACCCCAAAGCAGAGGAGAGCCCGTGGGCAAGGTGGTCATGTACAGCTCGGTGTCAGTAGACGGTTTCATCGCGGACGAGGACGACCAGCCCGGACCGCTGTTCGACTGGTTGCTCAGCGGTGACGTCCCGTTGGACGAGAGCGGCGCGGTGAAGGTGTCACAGACGTCCTACGACTACACCCGGCCGTACTGGGACCAGATCGGGGCGACAATCGCCGGCCGCCATGTCTTCGACATGACGGACGGCTGGGACGGGAAGCCTCCGAGCGGGATCGACCACGTGGTCGTCGTGACGCACCGGCCGGCGCCCGAGGGCTGGGACCCCGAGGCGCCGTTTCACTTCGTCGACGGCGTCGAGGCAGCCGTGGCCAAGGCGCAGGAGCTTGCGGGTGACCGCCTGGTCGAGGTCGCCGCCGGCGACGTCGGTGGCCAGGTGCTTGCCGCGGGTCTGGTCGACGAGGTGCGCATGGACGTCGTACCCGTCGTGTTCGGGTCCGGCAAGCGCTACTTCGGGTCGGTCGACGCGCAACACCTGTTGGAGGATCCTGACGTGGTGATTCAGGGAAACCGGGTGCTTCACCTGCGCTATCGGGTGCGCCGTTGACCGATCTGAGCGGGCACGCAAAGAAGCCCACTGCGAACTGTGAAGAGCCTGTTCAGTGCTGGCGGCCCCACTGTCCATGGTGGATGACACTCTCGACGCCACGGCGGCGTCCGGCGATGGCCGGGTTCTGTGGCGGCAGGTCATCGGCGCGGTAGCCGATACAGATGCCGCCGATCGGCGCGTACTCGTCGGGGATTGCGAACTCGGCCTTGAACGCGGCGGTGTGCGCGGGCACCTCCACCTCGGGATCGAAATCGTCTCCCGCCATCGGCATGATGCCGAAGAAGCAGGCCCCCAGGCCCTCGTCGACGGCGGTCAGCAGCATCATCAGCGAGGCCATGCCCGTGTCGACATACCAGTACGGTGCCGACCAGCGGGCTTCGGACCGATCGGTCCAGCCCTTGTCGGCCTCGGCGTACCGGGACAGGTACGCGGCCTTGTGCGCGAGCGGTACCACGACGAGCGGCGCGTCCTGCATCGTCGGAGTCTGTGCGACGCGGGTGGGAACGAATGGCCAGAACCTGGCCCGGTCGGCCGCATCGGTGAGCGCAAGGAAGGCCCAGCCCTGCGAGAAACCAGCCGACGGCGCGCGTAGCGCGCTGGCCAGGATCCTCTCGATGACGTCCGAACTCAGCGGCCGGTCGGCAAAGTGCCGCACCATCCGACGACGACGGATCACCTCAGCAAACTCCATGCCGGCCATCCTGCCACCGGTGGAGGGCCTGAACATGAGCTGTCCCGAGTATGAGCTGACCCACGAGCCGCTGCCGCAGGGCATGTTCGGCCACGAGGCCGGTGAGCTCGGCGAGCGACTGCCGGCCGTGTCCAGCCCCGTAGTTGGGCGTCCACCCGATCCTCCAGCGGCGGCTGCAAGCGTTTTGCAAGCGCGGTACGCGACGGTGGCGGCGCTCACAGATCATCCCTCGAACAAGCATTGGGAGGCCTGGCGATGGCCAGACGACATCTTCTCTCGGGAGCCCTTGCCGCCTTCAGCGCCGTGGCGATGATCGCCGTCGCGTCGACGCCGGCAGTGGCGGCCACGACCGTGTCCGTCAGGACCACTGATGGCCTGCCGGTCGGCGGAACCGCCATCGTGTGGGGCAACTGGGAGCCGGGCGACAGCCGGGAAGTGCTCGGTGCGTGCGACAAGCACGCGGATGGCCTCCGTGCTTATGCGGAAGCCCAGTACCTGCGGAACGGTCAGTGGCAGTACTACGCCACCGAGGACGCGGACGGTGCGAACCAAACCTGCCGCCACTTGTCTCTGCCCAACATCCCGGAAGGGACGACCATCCACATCAAGGCGTGTCTGAAGGATGGGCCCAACGGCGCACAGCGGTACTGCGGCACCGGTACAGCCAAGGCCTGAGCGGCGCTGGCTCGGGGACCGGAAGCGGATGGCCGGGAGGTCATCCGCTCCCGGTTCCCGGCGACTGCGCTGTGAGATGGCGACGAGCTGCGTCGTGGTGATCGGCGACAGTGTCCGCCGGACTAGTAGTGCCCGCCGATGCCGTGGCTGGAGTGGTGCGACGTGCCGGTGGACCTCGATGGGGACGGGTGCTTCGCCGACCGGTCCTCGTCGGCCTTCCGGGGTGTGGCGAGGTCGCTGCCGACGTGCCGCTGCCAGAAGTCGCTCAGGGCGAGCCCGTAGATCCGGGCTGCGTGCTCACGCGAGGCAGGATCCCAGGCGAGAAGCTTTATTGATTGCTCGGTCATCAGGTGGCGTAGCTCCGCGTCGAGCTGTATCGCCGAAAGGGGTGTCTCCGACCGGCGGCTCGACGTCGGCCGCGGCTGCGTCGGCTGCACGTCGTGCCAGAAGATGTGCACTGTCTCCGGGTTGGCGGCCTCCACGAGATAACCCCAGACCTCCTGCTCCGCCAGCGACCGGAAGTGTGCCCGCTGCTTCTCCTGCTCCTGTTGATGCCGGCGTTCAGCCTTCTGCTGGCTCTTGATCCGCGCTTCGACCAGGTTACGGATCGGTGCGTAGGTCGCCGTGGCTGCCCGGGTGACGTCGCGGTACCGGTCTTCGAGCGCGGCAACCTTGCGGGCGACCCGGCGGTGCCCGCCGGGCAGAAGCCGGAGGTACGCCCCCCGCTCCCACCTGACATCCACCCGCAGGGCGTCGGCGGCCTCGGCCAGAATCTTCGCGTACGCCGACGCAGCGCCCTCCCACCGCTCGGCCTCGTCCCGCGTGACCATGATCGGAACTCCGCCGTACGACATGATTCGGTAGAGGACGTACGGCGGCTCGTCGGCGAGTGCGGACTTCACCGTGTACCGCGATGTGTTCCGGCTGAACCGCATGAGCACGTCCTCCCTTCTCCACCTCGACCTACTCCACGCTATCCCGTCGCAGTACATACCGGGCGGACAGCTTGTCGCCCGCCCTCCGGATCCGGCCGACCCCGCCGAGCGAGGCGCCCGCACGCCGCTCCAGCGACGTGTGGACGCCTCGACCGTTGCCACGGGGGCGATCCGGGCTACTCGCCGTACTTGGCCTGGATTCCGGCGATGTCGTCAGCGGAGAGGAAGCGATGCGATCCGTTGTAGAAGTCGAACATCAGGGCGTTGCGATCAGCGGAGTGCCGCAGCCCCAGCGCGTGGCCGATCTCGTGCGCGGCCACGGTACGCAGGTCGATGGGCTGGGCGCTGCTGGACTGGGACAGCGTGCTCCAAGTCTCGTCGTCGTCGAAGTGGACGTCGCCGGCGATCGAGGTGGTGTTGGTCGGTGGCGGGAAGAACCCGTGCGCCAGGACCCCGCCCTGGTTGTCGAACGGGAACCCGTCACTGTGGTTGTCGGTGACGAAGGAGAACACCAACTGGCCGCCGGTGGTGACCTCGCTGAAGCTCAGGTTCGTCTCGGTCGCCCAGAGGTCGAGCGCCAGGCGGATCGCGCTGCGCTGCTCGAAGCCGCCCACGTCCGCCGTACCGTTGGCGAACCGGTAGGTGAGGGTGCGGTCCGGCAGCCAGGTGCCCGCGTCGAGTACGAAGCGCGACGCCCCGGCACTGGCCGGTGGCAGGTGGTCGTAGCGCAGCGGGGTGGTCTTCGAGGTCGCAGCCGGGGCGGCCGGGCCGGGCCCTTCGGCGGCGTTGACGGCGGACGGGCTGACGATCAGGGTGGCGACGACTCCAGCCGCAGCCACCCACCTCCAGCGCCTCTTGGTTGCTCGCAACATCTTTCCTCCCCTGGATCGGTCCGTGCGGTACGACAGTGCCGCAGCGGGCCCGATCCGACGGGAAGAGTTGGACACCGTTGGACAACGGCGGACGAGGTATACGCCAAGGCCGACAGGGCGAGGTACGAGCGCGGCGTCGAATGCTGGCCGCGCTCGACCGCTGGCAACGGGCGATCGGGCCACCCCCATCGGATGGTCCGTCGGCCCCGCCATGCCGTCCAGGTTGGAGCATTCCGCCGCAACGGGGGAGTGAGCGGACGACATCGCCGCAGTGATCGCCGGTAATGTGCCGAGGGCCATCGTTATGGGGAGGCGATCCGGCGCTTGACTGTGCCACCCACATTGCAGCAGCTCGGCAACTACCGGCTCATCCGTCCACTTGGATCGGGAGGCATGGGAGACGTCTACTTCCGTGAGCCGCAAGTCTGTTGCTGGCTCTGTCACCCCAATCGATCGAGTAGCGGTTGCAGTTCCTCAGCCTGCGGCAATAGGACAGTCGGTCGATCAGGCCCTTTGGGGTCCTGTCCGAAAAAAACCGGAACGATGAAGTGCTGGGACTGGTGACCAGCTGCTTTCACCAACGGCAGCATCAGTTCGCTATCGCGACCGGGCCATAGGCAGCCGACGTGTCCGACCCAGGTGACCAATCCCACCAAGTTGTTGAGCTCATAAACTGGGTCTGGGGGTGCTGGATACAGTGCAGCGGTGTACCACGGATCGCCATCTAGATCGAACCCGTGTGGTTTGGTGAAGCAGAGGCGATGAATCCGCCGTTCATTATGATGCCAGCCGTATATCCACCGTGATCGTGCCTGCCAGTCGCTGATGGTTAGCAACCCGTCGAGATTCGTCGTGGTCGCGACGGCTCGCTTCGCGCGCTTCCAAGAGATTCTCGGCGGTTCGATGCTCTCGAAGGCCTCCCACTCAGGGTGCACGACCGACTCGAAGGGCTCCCACTCCGGGCGCACCACCGAATAGTCCACTCAAACCTCCTACCCGATTCTGGAATTATGGATGGACGCCTCTGCGGAACTCTGTCGATCTGCCTTGACCTGCTAATAGTCTTACGAGGGCGTGATCGTCAGGATGCAATCCTGACTGTGTGGATCGAGCATCTTTTCGATGCTAAGTAGCGATTGGTGACGACGTACTGTCACATCGCTGACTGGGCTCGTCGGTTCGTATACATCTGCGAGCGGCATGACCTAGTCGCCAGCGCGCGCGGGCGGGTCTCACTCTAACGTGGTCGTCCGAACAGTAGCCGAAATGGCCGAGGAGCGCAGTCCTGTAGATGCCTTGCCGGTGTGGAGCCGTAGCAACCCCTACTTCGGGTCGGTTACGTAGACACCCTTGCCTTGGTGTCCTTCCAGGAGCCCTTCTGCTTGCAGGATTAGCAGGGCTGAGCGCACGGGTTCGGCGGACACGTCGTAGATCGCGATTAGCTCGCGGAGCGAAGGCAGTTTGTCGCCCGGCTTGTACTCACCCGACGCGATCTTGTTGCGGATGTCCTGCGCGATGCGCTGGCGATCTGAGATTCGGGGCATGGCAACTTCCTGGTAGGCCCCTGCATCTTCTCATGATCGTCAACGAAGCCTCAAGACTTTGCGTGCTTTGCATGCTCAGCCCTTGTCTTCGCATGCTTTGCATTGTAAGTTGCCTCTGCGGGACGCCTGGCAACGGAAAGCCTGGTAGGCAACCGGCCCTCCGGTTGGGCATCCGCGCTGGCACGGCTGGTGACCCCCACCGGCCGTGCCAGCCCTCAATCACGCCCTGCTGCCGTACGTGCTGCTTGTGGCTGCGGCGGTGGGGCGGGGTGGCCCCGACCCGGGGGTGAGCGCGCCGGAGTGTCGGGCCGGGGCCACCCATCCACATGCTGCTGTCGAGAGGCTGGTGAGAGGTTGTGCGTGCTCTGCTTCGGTGGTTGTTCCGGCGGGACGGGCATCCGTTACGGCGGCTCGAGTCGGCGTACCGGTCGGCAAAGCGCCGGCCGTTGATGCCGTCGCAGGTGCGGTTGCGTCGGTTCACCCCGGTCGGCTTCGGTCGACGGGGGATCGATCCGGACGAGGTGACCGAGTTCCTGGATCAGGTCGCCGCCGACCTGGCCAGGGCGTACGCCGAATTGGCTGGCGTCCGGGAGCAGAACGCCCGGATCAAGGACGCGTTGCGGCGGTGGCAGTCCCACCAGGTGTCGACGGCGTACGAGTTGGCGAGGCGCTGATGGCCGAGCCGCCGATGGTGCAGTGCCGGTCGTGTGACGGGCTCTCCTTCACCCTCGACCCGTGCCGCTGCACGTACGGCGGCAACCAACTTCTGGTCAGCGCCGACGACGAGAGCCGGCGGGCCGGGGAGGCGTACCAGGAATGCCTGGTGTGCCAGGGGGTCGGCACGGTCGGCCGGCCCTGCCACGATTGCGGGCAGACCGGGCGGCGCCGCGCACAACTCGTACTGAGCATGGCGAACCTGGACACCGGGGCGGTGGCCTCTGCGAACGTCGTACCCGGGGTGGTGGAACCCGTGCCATGGCCGGACGACGGCGGTGGGAGTTGGTATCTGCCGCTCGCCCCGCTGCTCCGCGACCTGGCCGCCGTCGTCGGCGCCGGCTCGTGGACGGATGTTCGTCAGCCCGGTGAGCCGGACGGGCCGCTCGTCCTCCTGCCGCGCGCCTGGCGGCCGGAGCACTCCGCGACTGTCCGGGAGGCGCGGGAAGCCGACGCGATCGCCGGGGAGAGCAACGACGCGTGGCGGCTCTACCTCGGCCGGGCAGCGGTCGCGCCGCCCCGGGAAGCGGCGGCCGAGCTGGGCCGGCTGTGCCGGTTGGCCGATCTGCTCTGCCTCGACCTGGTGGTCGAGGCCCGCCGCCTGGTCGCCTCGGCCGGGCTGACCTGGGCGATCCGGTTCGAGTTGCCGGGTGGGGCGGTGCCGGCCGAGGCCCGGGGCTACGCCGACGACCTGATCACCGCGATCACCACCACGACCGATCTCGACGCCTGCTACGGGCTGGAGGAACGCGGCCTGACCGCCCCCGCCCACCACCTGACCATGGGGGAGCCGCCGCCCGACCCACCGCCGGTCGACCTGGACCAGCTCGAACGGCGGATCCTCGCCGACTGCCTCGACCTGGCCACCGGCAGCCCGACCGCCGGGGCGCAGGCGATCTGGCGGAACGGTCGCTGGTGGCACACCAGCCTGCGCGCCGCCGGAACGACGGAGATCCTCACCGAGTGGTCGACCGGGCAGATCTACAGCCGGCACGCGACGATGCTGCGCCGAGGATGGCAGCCGCCGGCACCGTCGTGGCAGGACACACCCATCCCGTACGTCGACTGCCCCGACTGTGACCCGCACAGCCGACTCCAGCGCTGTGACTGCCGACTGGCCACCGGACGGGTCGACTCCGACTGCCCGAGATGTGCGGGCTCCGGTCGTAGCCCGTCACTGCTGCGCTGTCACACCTGCCGGGGCACCCGCCGAATCCACTCCGACGCGGCCATCACGATCACCGATCTGGCCGGGCGGGTCGTGCACCTCAGCTGGTGTAACGGCGCGTCCGGCTGGCGTACCGGGGAACTCGCCTGGGGCGCCGACCTCGCCGGCCGCCAGGCCGATCATGACGGGCCGGACGACGGGCAGACCTGGCAGGCGGGGGAGGAGACCTGGCGGACCGGCCAGCACGTGGCAGCACCGCACGTGGCAACCCACCCCGGCGGCAAACCCCTGCACCAGCTTCCCGAGCAGTTCCGGCTCGCCGGCTGGGCCGACCACTTCGGTGTACGCCCGGAGGACCTGGTCGAGCTGGACGGCGGCGGCAGCCTCGACCACGACCTCCGGGACGGCACCGTCACCCTGCACCGGCCCGACGCCGACCCGCTGACCGAGTACCTGCGCTCAGCTTCCCGGGGCCGACCTGGTGCCCGGTTGTTCGTGCTGGCCCGCCGGCCCGACGTACCGCCCCTGGCCGAGTTGGTCCGGCTCGTCCTCGGGCTGCGCCTGACGGTCACGATCACGCTCACCGACCACATCCACAATGCCGGGGACCTCCGGCTCGTTCAGGGCGAGAGCTGGGACGTCACCGTCAACCGCCTCGGCCAGCTACCCGCCCCGGCCGACCCGCCCTGCCGATCCACCCCGGAAGCCGCGATCGCGTACTGCCTCGATTTTTTCGAACTCGCCATCGCCGGCAACGTTCCCGACGATCCGAGCGAGCCGATTCCGGTGCCGCAGACTGCGACGCCGATCGTGGTCGACGATCCCGTACCCCCGCTGCGCCGGCTCGCCCGCCACCACCCCGGGCAACCCGTCGCCGTCCACTACGACGGCATCACCTGCCAGGTGTGGCTTCGTGAGCGCGACGACGTACGCCAGCTCGCGACCGCGCCAACCCTCCCCGCCGCCATCGGCGCCCTCGGCCTCTGACCGATCGTCCCCGCCGCGAGGGGCCCCCGCACGGTCGACTCGCGTACGGGCAGGCTGGCAGTGCATGAGCTGCCACTGTCACGGCCTCAACCACGCGGACATTCACTCCCAGGTGATGTCCGGTTTCCCACTCTCCGCCTGGAAGCCGACGGACGTGACCGGATTGGCGGGCGAGGAGAACACGATCTGGCAGTGGTCGCGCCGTCCACCCCTGGTGGAGAACTCGGGCGGAGGCGGTGCCCCCATCGGGCAGTTGAGCAGTCCGATCTCGATGAAGGCGAGGCGGAGCGCAGCGGCGTCTTCGCCGCTCTCGGTCGTACCCCTCAACAACGGACCCGAGTACGACGAGTCGAAGTGACGGCCGTCCTTGTTCTCCAGGACCGCCTTGACGAAGTAGAGCGAGCCGACCGGCCGGTCCCCTACGGTCGGCACGCTGGCGCGGACCACTTCCAGGTCCTCCGCGGTGCCGCGCTCGACGCCGGTGACCGTGAGACCGACGAGTGATCTGCCTGGTCCGACACCAACGGTGATGACCGCCTCCTGGCCGAACTTCAGTTTGGTACCGGGCAGCGTCGAGCCCGGTAGCGGCTTCGAGTCGGCAGCCAACTGCTCCTCCGACGGGAGCTCAGGCCGCGTCCTCGTTGGCGTGGGGTCTGCTCCGGTGCACCCGGACGACAGGAATACCAGCGCGATGGCCGGAACCACGAGGAGGCGGGGCCAGTTCGTCATCATCGGTGCCTTCCGTCGGCGGCGATGAGGCTTGCTTAGGACACCCCGGGAACATGCACGACTTGATCGCCAGCCTATGCCGACGCGACGAATCTCCGTCGAACTCCTGGCGCGTCGCACCGATCTGAGGGTCGCCTGGGACTCTGCCCGGTCACGTCGGGGCCCGGTCGGGCGTACCGGATGGCACCTGCCCGCCGCGACTCCTTCCTGACTCGCATCCCTGTCGGCGGCCGACTCGTTGGTGCCACAGGGCGGACAGGGCGGACAGGGCGGACAGGGGCGGGCGATGGTGGCGGGACGCGGTGCCGAGCTGCTGCGCTCTGCGACGAGTTCGAGGCGCGCCACGTTCCTGGAGCTCTTCTTCGACCTGGCCTTCGTCGTCGCGCTCACCCGGGTCTCGCAACGGTTCGCCGACCTCGGCAGCGACACCGGCTGGACGCTCGTCGCCGGGCTCGGTCGTACCCTGCTGCTGTTCCTGGCGCTCTGGTTGATCTGGTCGCACACCGCCTGGATCACCAGTCGCTACGAGCCGGAGCGGTCGATCATTCAGGCGGTCGTGATCGGTACCATGTTCGCCGCTCTGGTGATGGCGGTGACGCTGCCACGCGCAATGGAAGAGCGGGCGTTGCCGTTCACGGTCGCGTACCTGATGGTGATGGTGGTGCGGCCGCTGGTGATCGCTGCCGCGCTGCGCGGTCATCCACGACGGCTGGTGCCGTTTCGGCTCGCCGCATGGGCGGCGGTGGCCGCGCCGCTCTGGCTGGTCGGCGCGTTGGGCCCGGACCAGCTTCGCCTGCCGCTGTGGGCTGCCGCGCTTGCCGTGGACTACCTCGCCTGGGCTCTGGGCTGGCCGCTGCCGTGGCTGGGGGCTGCGGCGGTGGGTCGCTGGCGGATCGCCGGGGAGCATCTGGCCGAGCGCTACCAGCAGATGTTCCTCATCGCGCTCGGTGAATCGATTTCGATCATCGCCATCGTCTTCAGTGGCATGGCCTACTCCGCGGAGCGGGCCGCCGCCTTCGTGGTCGCGTTCGCCACCAGCGCGCTGCTGTGGCGGATCTACTTCCACCGCGCCGGTCTGTTGTTGACCGAGGCGTTGGGTCGGGCGGGTATGCCCGGCCAGTTGGGTGCGACGTCGCAACGGACGCATGCGTTGATCGTGTTCAGCGTGCTCGTCACTGCGGTCGGCTACGAACTGGTGATCGACGATCCGTTCGGGCCGCCGCGGCCGACATGGCTTTTGTTCGTGGTGGGCGGTCCGGTGCTTTTCCTCGCCGCCCGGGTGCGGCTGGAGTACGAGATCTTTGGCCGGCTCCCCTGGTCGCGGATGATCGGCTTGGTAGTCCTGTTGCTGGTCACGCCAGCATTGGTCCGCTGGCCGCCGATGGTCGGACTGAGCGTGGTGGCCGGAGTGCTGGCCCTTGTCGCGCTGCTCGACGCGTGGCGAAGTCGGCGGCGGCCGCTGGAGGATTCCGCCTCGCCGATTGGGCGGGAGACGCCCGGCAGTCACGGGCCCGAGGCGTGATCGCGCGGGTTACCCGAAGCGCTCCGTCGCCCCGAAGCTGTACCAAGTCACCTGTCCTGTGGGCGGGATCAGGCATCCGCCGATTTGGCAGGAGCGGACGCGGCATGCGCTCGCAGCAGTCCCTCGACGCCGCGCAGGAAGGTCTCGCAGACCAGCGTCGGGTCGAACAGGCAGCCGGCGGCCATGGCGCCGTCGCGCAGCATGACGAAGTGTCGGGCGGCGGCCTCGGCGGGCGCTTCCTGAATGCGCGCCAGCAGTTCCGTGACGGTGTCCAGGAACCACTGACGGTGGGCGAGCACCGCCTGGTGTACCGGGTGATCGGGGTCGGGATACTCGGCAACGGCGTTGAGGAAGGCGCAGCCGCGGAAACCGGGGGACTGGATGCCCTGGGCGATCGACTCGCTGAGAGCCTGGATGGTGTCGGCCGCCGGTAGCCCGGCGTCGGCAGCCCCCCTCGCCTGAGCGCGGATGGCCTCGTCGACCTGGCTCAGGTAGGCCAGGACGAGATCTTCCTTACCGGGGAAGTGCCGATAGAGGGTGGCCCGGGTCACCTGTGCTTCGGCGACGATGCGGTCGATGCCGACCGAGTGGATGCCCTCCTCATAAAAGACCCTTGTTGCCGTGTTGAGCAGCCGGGACCGCGCTTCGGACGGCCGGCCTTCGGATTCTCCACGCGCCATGGCGCCCATCGTATCGGATAGAACGTTCGGTCTTGACGCTCTGCGATCGCTGTGTCATCGTTGCCCGAGACAGAACGTTCGTTCTTGTCGGCAAGGGCGGTTTGCTCGCCCGATTTGGCCCGTGGAGTCCGTTGACCGCAGGTCCAAACCTCGCAATATCGAAAGGATCACCGTGGCTCCCCTTGCTGCACCCGCCATCCCGGCAGCGGCGTCCGCCCTGCGGCGGCTCTACGTCGTCCGCTTCGCGTTCGCCATCGTCTGGGCCGTCGTGATGTTCACTACCGCGTCGCACCTCGGTCCGCTCGCCGCCACGCTGCTCGTGCTGTATCCGCTGTTCGACGTGTTCGCCGCGCTCGTCGACGCTCGTTCGTCGCGTGCCGCCGGATCGGTGCTCGGCCTGCACGTGAACGTCGCCGTCAGCCTGCTCGCCGCCATCGGCGTGGCCATCGCCTCCGCGTCTGGCATCCCCGCAGTCCTGCGCGTCTGGGGCGCCTGGGCGATCGTGGCCGGGCTGGTACAGCTGATGGTGGCCGCCAACCGTCGCAAGATAGGCGGCCAGTGGCCGATGATCATCAGTGGTGCCATCTCCGTGCTCGCCGGCACCTCGTTCATCGTGATGGCCGGAGCGGACGATGCGACGCTGACCAGTGTGGCCGGCTACGCCATCCCCGGCGGCATCTTCTTCCTTGTCTCGGCGCTCCGCCTCGGCCGCTCCGCCAAGGAGAACTGATCCGGACACCACGATGAGAAAGCTCTGGCGTCGCTGTCCTGTCTCGGGTGATCCGGCGTCTGGCTCGCTGTAGCTGGTGAGGTGATCTGTCGGGTGGCCAGTGTCGAACACCGGCCACCCGACTGCACGGGACGGTCCTATCCGGCCAGCCCGTACGCCCGGATCATTGTCTGGTCGACCGCGTTACCGGCGAGGTCCGTTGCCGTGGCCCGCAGCGAGACGTAACCGCCGGTGGGGGGATGGGTGAGGTTGGCCGTCCAGCGATCACCGGTACGGGCCAGGCTGACCGGCTGCCACGTCGCGCCGTTGTCGAACGACGTGGACAGGGTCAGCGACCTGATCTGCTGAGCTGGTTCCGGCCCGCTCTGCTCCACCGAAACATCGAAGGTGAACGGAGCTCCGGCCGGCGCCCGGTTGAGGGTGTCCAGCCCCAGGTCGTACCGGACCGCGAGCAGGGGCAGTGACGCTGCCTGGTCGAGATGGGCCGAGGTGAACGTCCACACGGTTCGTTGCCGGGTGGACAGCGATGACCAAGATGCATCCCGGATCGCCTCGGTGCTGAGGACGTACTGCAATTCCTCGCGGGGCACCGGGAATTCCCCGAAGGCGGTGCGATCGGTGCTGCCCAGAATCTTGCCGTTCGTCAGGGACAGGGTCGTCGTGCCGGTGGTGGCTGGATAGTCCATGGCGAAGCCGGCGACCGGTCCGCCATTGCGTGCGCTGGCGTCGGCGTACGCGGGAATTGCGATCCGGAGGACGTCTCCGTCGCGTTCCGCTGGCCAGTATGCGTGCGGGCTGCTGGAGCGGGTGACGGTGGGACCAAGCGGCGCTCGGCCGAAGGTCACGATGTACGGACCGGCGGCGGGAAAGGTTCGCTCGGTGCGGAAGTAATCGCCGCCCGGCGTTTCCGCGCAGTCTGCCGGCAGGACCTGCGTCGTCGGGCTCCACACGATATTCGGTCCAGGGGTGAAGTACGCCTCGTACGCTCCGGGGACTGGGCCAGCGGTGACCGAGGCACCGAGTCCGACCGGCAGGCTCGGGTCATAGCCCCGCGCGCCGATCCGCCCGCAGGCCGACTGGCCTTGGCCGTTGACCCGCACGGTGACTGCCGCGAGCGCGGTCGTCCGTGCGGTGAAGGCTGGCTTCGGGGGAATCCTGTTGGTGGACTCGAACGTCAGGTGGTAGAGGTACGGGCTGTTCGAGGCGCCGTTCCTGCTCAGGGCCGCGTACACATTGAGGTCGAGGCCGGGGATCTGCTTGGTCGGCTGGACGTAGAGGCCCCCGGTGTAATCGAAGTCCGCCGCATACCAGATCTGCTGCCCGGGAGTGCGCTGGGTGACCTGCACGGTCCCCCCGGTCAGCCGCGCGTCCCGGCGGTCCACCTGCGCCGTCACCCGTACGGTACTTTCGGCGTCCAGCAACACCCGGGTCTCGCCGACGACGGATACCCGGGCCTGCATGGGCATGCTCAGCGACAGTTGGCCGTTGGCCTCAGGCGTTTCGACGAACGCCTGGACGAGGTACGTCCCCGGCGCGAGTTGAGCGCTTCCCTCGCCGTTCGTGAGGAACACTGCCGTCAACGCGCCGGTGGCCAGGTCGAAGGCGAGGGCGTAGCCGGCGTGTTCGGTGCTGGGGGTCGCCCCGGACCTATCCCGTACCGACACGGCGAGCCTGACGCTGTCAGCGTCGCCGGTTGTCGACGCGGCGGCCGACTGGGCGGACGACGGTGGCAGCGTGGACCGCCCCCGCCGCCAATGGCGAGGCTCGGACTTGGCGTCATCGCCGAAGATCGGCCGCTGCGCGGACCTACTGGCCGGCTCGGTCAGGACAGGCTGGATCGTCGGGGACGATGCTGGTGCGGCCGTCGCTGGCCCGGCAACGGTGGTCAGCAGGCCACCGAACATGGCAGCCAGCGCGACGCAAGCGTTCGTTCGACGCATGTCACTCGCCCTTCGGTCGGTTGTCGCCACAGTCGGCGGTCTGCGCATTCGGCCCGGCGGGCGGTGGCGCGTCCACGACATCGGTTCCCAGCAGGGCGTCGGATTCGATCACCGTGTCGGCGGGATAGCCCATGTGCGGGTTGGCTGCCGTGGTGACGGTGCGGCTGCCTAGGTACTGGTGGGTCTTCCCGTCGAAGACCAGCTCCATCCGAGTGCCGTAGGTGGGCAGTTCCCGGGCCACCGCGACTCCGGTACGTCCGGCCGCGTCGGTCGCGTGGGGCACGAGCCGTACGTCCGTCTGCTCGGCCATGAGGGTGTACACCGCCGCGCGCAGCTTCGCCGGAGCGGCCGGAGCCCGCGCCAGGGCGGTCAGCATCTCCCAGACGGTCTCGCCCCGCCGGACCGGATCAGCCAGATCCTGCGGAGTGCTTGTCTTCCGTACCTCCTCGTCAACCAGGGTCCGTAGCTGACCAGGACCGGTCGGCAACCCACGCAGATAGGCGTACGAAGGCGCGCGCATGTCCGGCGCACAAGCGGCGACCCGTACCTCGATGTCGGGGAACCGCCGCGCCGCCGGAGGCAGGCTCCGACCGGGCAACGGCCGGGGCGCCGAGTACGACAGCCGCAGCAGCCCATCACCCTCGGCGTCCGCTGACTCCCATTGCTCCTGCCTGCTGTCCACCAGCCAGGCAAGGCTGCCGCCGACCGCCCGCCCCGGGGGCGCCGGAGGTGAACCCCTGCCCGCCGATTCCGATGATGGACCACCACTCGCGGGTACCCCCGGGCCCCCGACGGTGGTCGCGGCGGTCCGCAGATAGCTGACGTGGACGAACTGGTTGTCGCGGACGGCAAGGTCGGCGGCGGCGGCGACCAGTGCGGCGTCGCGGAGGACGTCGGCCGGCGCGGCAACCGTGCCCGGCGCCTCGCCCGGCACGCTCGCGTCGGGTGAGGCGAGGGTGATCACGGCGACCCCGGCGGCAAGTCCGCCAGCGAGCGCGCCACTCACCGCGAGTTGCCACCACCGGCCACCACGGGGGGCGCGTACCAGGTGCGGTCGAATGCCACGTGCCGTCTCGTCGGCGATCACCGCAGCCAACCGGGCACGGCCGCGCGCCTCGACCTCGGGTGTCGGCGGCGGCGCCGACCGTACGGTGGCCAACAGATCAAGCTCATCCATTGCGGGACTCCCTGCCGGAGAAGACTTCCTGGGTGGGATTGGTGTCGCCCAGCGCCTCGCGGAGCTGGCGGCGGGCCCGGTGCAGCCGGGAGGCGACCGTGCCAACCGGTACACCGAGTGCGGCGGCGGCCTCGGAGTGGGAGAGCTCGGCCCAGGCCACGAGCAGCAATGTGTCGCGATCGCGGGCAGTGAGCCGGCCGAGCGCGGCGGCGAGCCGACCGCGTACGGCTGACGCCGCTGCCCGGGCGACAAGGCGCTCGTCGGAGGCGTCTGACGGCGGCTCGGCGGACATCCGAGCCAGGGCACGATAGCCACGTACCTCGGCACGGCGGTGCCGCTTGATCAGATGAGTGGTGATGCCGTACAGCCACGCCCGAATCGGTCCCCGGTCCGGGTCGTACCGGCCGCGCTGACTGAACGCGATGAGGAAGACCTCGGCGGCCAGATCGTCGGCCGTTCCGTCGACTCGCCGCGCCGCGTACCGGTACAGCTCGCCGAAGTACCGGTCATAGAGCTCGGCGAACGCTTCCGGATCGGTCCGCGAGCGTCGCAGTGTCTCTGCGTCGCGGTGTTCGGCGGCCAGGCGGGGTTCCCTGCCTAGGGTGTCGTCCGAGGAAAGAATCATGTGGAGGTATCGATCATGGGCGGCCCTTCCGGGTGCGGGCGAAACGGTTGACGTACCTACTTGCCCGCAGCCCAAAATGATCTTCACGGCGGTCGTCGACATGCCACCGGCCGCGGCGATCGTCGCGCACGAAGGTGACCAAGAGAGCGCCATCTTGCTGAGAAGACCGCACCGCCATCTCGGTGAGGAAGGGCCGCCGCTCGCAGGTCAACGCTCTGACCGGCGCCAACTCGAACGGGAACCTACAGCTGATGTCGGTTCTCATCGATCTTGGCGGTTCTCATCTATCCGGCGGCGCACTTGGCGGATCCGCCAAGTGCGCGAGAAAACCGCTGGTCACGGTCTCGGGATGTCCCTAGTGCCGTGACCACGAACGTTCGTGGTGTCGTCAGGCTGCTCGGGTGGTGGGTTGGCCCCAGCGTCGATGTCGTTCGCTGCGGATGCGGGCGCGTTCGCGGCGTTGGGCGGCTAGCGACGGAGAGAGGGGCCAGATGCTGGCGTGAACTCGGTGGTATGGCGGGCGGCGGACGTGGCATCGTCGGCGTCATGTCTGTGGAATTGATCCGTGCCAGCGGCCTGACCGATGCTGTCCCGTATGCCTACGCCTCGGTAGTCCCTGCCGGTGCCCGGCTTGTGCACACCGCCGGCGCGTGTCCGATCGACGAGCACGATCGGGTTGTAGCGCTCGGTGACGTCGCCGGGCAGGCCCGGCAGGTCATGGACAATCTTGAGGTGGCGCTGCAGGCGGCAGGGGCTGTGCTGACAGACGTCGTGCGGACGACCGTCTACGTTGCGAGCACCGACCAGGCGGACCTCGTAGCAGCCTGGAACGTAGTGCGCGCCCGGTTCGGCGACCACGACGCGCCGAGCACCTTGCTCGGCGTCACGGTGCTCGGCTACCGGGGCCAGCTTGTCGAGGTCGACGCCGTTGCCGTAACGAAGTGATCTTATTGAGGTAGATATCCGTGCTCGAATTGGGTGAGCACGAGGGCGGCTTTCACGATATCGCCGATGCGCTGGGACTGGCGGTGATGTGCTGCAGGACGCGCCAGTGGCCCACCAGCAGGGCGAAGCCACGTTCGCCGAGCGCCCGCATCGCGCCAAGCAACTTGTTGTAGGTGCGGATGTCCACGCCGAGCCGGCGCCTATCGGCGGGCTGCGTGAACGGGACATGGATCCCGATGCCGGCGCCGTCGTAGCCGGGGTCGGCCAGGGTCGGCAGGCCCTGAGCGGCTGCGGCATACAGCGCGCCGAGGGCGTGATCCTGCGCGCACGTCAGGTCGTGCCTCGACCCGGGTTCGACCGGTCCGACCCAGATCGGCAACCCGTCCGGGCGCATTACCGCCTGGATGTTGCCGCCGAAGTCGTGGCGCTTGCCGGAGTGCCACACATCGATGACATCGCCCTTGCGGCTGATCGTCTTCTCGCGGCACCGGTCGGTGTCGACATCTTCCCGTCCGGGATGACGTGCGAACATCCCTCCTGCTGGGCACGTTGCAGGGCATCGGACAGCTCGGGAGCCTCGACAGCCAGCACCGCCACCGCCTCGTCTCGGTAGCGGTAGCGGGTGGCCCGGCTGATCCCGAGCCCCATGGCCAACACGGTGAGGTCCTCTCGCTTGCGGAACCAGACCAGTGCGAACAGTGCCTGCTTGCCGCAGCTCAGCACTCGGCCGCGCCGTCGGGTACCGCGAGCGCGGCGCCGGACGATCTACCCGTGCCGATTCAAACGACCTTCAACGCTTGGTGAGATCACCTCATTGAGCGCGCCAAGAAACAGCAGAAGGCGACAGGTGTTTGATGTCAGTCATTCTCTGGGGCCGAACTTGTGTGGTCTCGCCAGCCATAGACAGGCCGATGAGCAGGGCAAGCTTGATCAACAGATTGACTGCTATCGTCGGCTGCGGGGTAGGGGAGGGGCCTGAGATGTTGAATCCGGCTGGGTTCGGTACTGATACGGACGTCCTACGGAAGTACGCGGTCCATCTGGATCAGGTGGCAGAAGATCTCAAGCCGCTACAGGAGAGGTTTGCTGGGGGAGGACCGGCAACGATCCCGATTGACGCGTTCAGTAGCCGTACCGGTTGGCTTCATCTGATGGCCGAGGAGCTTCGGGCCTTCAGGGATACCTATGCGGACGCGCAGTCTGGGACGGAGTGGCGCCTGCGCCGGATCCGGGACGCCGTCAGCGAAGCCGGTCGCCTGCTCGGCGAGGCGGCTGACGAGTACGACCGCAGCGACCGGGGCGCCGCCGGGCGGACCGGGGCGGCCGGCCGATGACTCTCGCACTGCCGGAGGCGGCCACGTCCTCAGCGGGGTCGCCCGCCTGGTCGGCGTCGATGACCCGATCAAGATGCTCAAGGAGTTCCAGCAGTTCGTCGACACGGACGAGTTCCGGCGTGCGGCTACCGAGGTGTGGGGCACGAGTCCTACCTCTTCTCCGACCTCGCCCGCGCTGAACGTTCACGCAGAGCGGTTGGTGGACGAGTTCCTGCGGACGGTCGAAGACCGTTGGCAGGGCAGCGCCAGCGAGGCGTACGAACGCTATCTCGGCGAGGTCAGAGCGGCGCTGCACCAGGAGGCCGACAGCATTCCGATCGTCGGTGGCGCCCTTGTGGCGGTGGCGGACGGCATCGAACTAACCTGGCTGGAGATGGTAGGCGCGGTATTGACCGCCGTCGGCCTGATCCTGAGCGTGGTGAGCCTGGTCGGAGCCGGCAACATCATCCTGTCGTTACTCGGACTGATCGGTGCGCTCGCGTCCGGGGTCATCACGTACCTGTCGATGGCGACGCCGCGTGTCGCGTTACTGGCCAAGCACGAGAGCACGCTCGACAGCGTCGGTCGCCACTCCAACTCGCCGGTCGACGCGCTGCCCAGCATCGACGGTCGCGCGCAGGGCTGGACCCCGAAGACCGCGGACCCATACACCTAGGAGTAGCTGTGCGAGAGGACCTTGCCGCCCGGCTCGACGAGATGGTGAACGCCTTCGAGGCGACCCGGGCTCGCATCCTGGAGGCCGGTGACGCCATGGCGCAGCTACGGGTGACGCGACATAGCGACGATCGGTTGATCGAGGTCACGATTGGTCCTGATCGCGAGGTGCTGGATCTCCACATCGCCGACTCGGCGCTGCGCCGGGGTGACGGCCGCGCCATCGCCCAGGCGGTCCTGTCGCTCATCGCCGAGGCGCAGGCCGAGTTCAGCCGTACCGCTCAGGCGGAATATCAGCGGATCACGGGTCTCACTGTCGATCCCGCTGCCCTGGACGGCCGCGACGGCCCGGCAGCGCTCGGCCGACTGTCCCGCGAGATGTTCGGTGGCTGACGACCAGATCATCCGGAGTGCACCGAGCATCCCGGACGAGGGTCAACCGTTCGTCCTGCGCCGCAGGGCGCTCGTGTGGGTACTGGCCATGCAACCGGTCGTGTGGCTGGGCATTCTGTCGCCGCTGTGCGTGCCGGCCATGAGTCCGGCCGGAGTGCCGTGGACCCTGCTGGTGCTTGCCCTTCCTTTCCTGGTCGTGATGCTCTTCGCCATAGTCCGCGTCATGCCGAAGGTGACCGGAGTCTGGCTCGCCGCTGATCTGGGCGGGGTCTGGGTGCGCGCACGGAGCCGCACCGGCACGGACGCCTTCGCGATCCGGGCGCCCTGGAGCCACATCGAGTCCATCTTCGCGATCCAGACGAGTCGTACGGGCATCTCGGGCGGCCCCTGGACGCTGGTGGTCCGGATCAAGGACCTGCCCGCCACGCTCCGCCCACCGGATCAGCAGGGAGCGGATCGCGCCACGTTCACGGTGAGTACCTGGCTCTCGAACTACTCGGCCCGAGACGCGATTGCCGTGCTCACCCGGCTCGCGGCCCAGCGCGCTCCGGTCGGTTGAGCACCCCACCGGGTAGCGCCCCAACACATGTTGAACGTGCGGATCAGGTCGAGGCGATGCCGAAGCCTGTGCAGTTCGGTCGCCTTCACCGGTTTCCGGGTTGAAGTACATGCTGACGGGACCATTCGGCTGGCCGTGGAGTACGACCCGCAGCCGCCGTTCGACTCAGGAAGCGAAAGCGAACCCATCCGCCGGACGGAACCGCCGCTCACGTTCGCATGTCACACGGCGGTGTGGAGCCGTGCGTAGTGGTCGCGGAGCAGGTCGGTACCCCAGTCGTCGCGCAGGTGCCGCCACACCGAGTGGGCGTGGTTGGCGTTGTCCTGGGTGTTGTCGTATTCGATGAGGAAGTCGGGTGCCTGAATGCAGTAGTAGTGGCCCTCGCCGAGGGCGGTCGAGCCCGCCCACGCGAACCGGATCCGGTGCAGGCCCGCCGCCTCGGCGTCGCGCCAGCAGGCTTGGGCGTACGGCGCCGGCGCGCGGTGGAGATAGCGCTGTACCAACTGGTCGAGGATGTCCCGCTGCGCCGGCCGTAGCAGGTCGCGGCCGATACCTTCGGGCAGCAGGGCGGGGTCGGCCACCGGATCGGCCCGGGTGAGGATGTCGTCGGGAGCGACCTCGGCGCTGATGCCCAGCCTGCGCTGGTCGGGGTCGAGCCCGGTTGCCAACTGGCGGGCCAGGTCCTCCTCCGGACCGAGAATCCGGCTACCGGCGTGCGGCCCGGTGGGTACGACGGCCGGTTCGGAACCGACGAAGTGCGGCGTGAACGTGATGCCGCCCGGCGTCACGACGACGTGTACGGCCAGGTGATGCCCGTTGATCCGCCAGCCCCACGGCTCGTCGCCGTCCGGGTCGCCGAGCACCCGCAGCCAGTAGCGGTCGCCCTCGGGTGGTGAGCCGGTCGTCAGCTCCCGTCTGACCCGTTCGACCTCGACGGCGCCGACGGCGAGATCGCCGCCGCCGGCAGAGTGGGCCGACCGGAGCAGTTCGATCGCGAGCGTGTGCTGAGCGCCGGTGAGGTGCTCCATCGACAGCCCGGGCCGTTGCCCCGGCAGATAGGTCCACTGTCGCAGGTCGACATCGGCGAGGTCACCGCGGACGAGGTGGCGCTGCTGGTCGTCCAGGCTTGCGACGAGGGCGCGCGCGCAGCGGCGGGCGTCATCGGCGGCGGTCGTCATCAGGTCCTCCCAAGACTCGTGGCGCACACAGTCCTTGCGCGATGGTGTCACAACCCCGTAGACCGGCGAGTCAGCCAGCTGCGGCAGGACCGTCCGGCCGGGAAGTCAGGTGAGCGAAACGCTGACCCGAGGGCGGCCGGAAGTACGGCCACCCGAGCGGCGCAGGCCATCGAGCGCGACCATTTCGAAAGCCGGCCACCCAGTCGCCATCGGATATGGGTGGCAAGGTTTGCCGGCTGGCGTACGTTGTCTGGTTGTGCAGAACACTCCACAGCAGCAGGCCATCTCCCGCCGATCGCTTCTGGCCGTCGGCGGGCTCACCGCCGTCGGGACCGTCGGACTCGCCGGTCCGGCCGCCGCGCAACCGTCCGGCGACGTACCCGTGGACAGCCCGGAGGCGGCGCTCGCCCGCCTGACCGAGGGCAACCGGCGGTTCGTCCGGGGGCGGGGCCGGCATCCGCACCAGTCGCCACGGGACATCCGCGACCTCGCGGACGGGCAGGACCCGTTCGCGGTCGTCGTTGGTTGCGCCGACTCCCGGGTACCGCCGGAGGTGCTCTTCGACCAGGGCCTCGGGGACCTGTTCGACAACCGGGTCGCGGGCAACATCGTGGACACGATCATGCTGGGCAGCATCGAGTACGCGGTGGAGCACTTCGCTCCGCCGGTGCTGGTGGTGCTCGGGCACGAGCGGTGTGGTGCCGTCTCCGCCGCCGTCGAGGTGATCGGGAGCGGTGGCCACGCCCCGGGCGCGATCAACGCGATCGTCGAGGCGTTGCGTCCGATCGTCGAGCCGCTGATCGGCGGGCCCGGCGACGTGGTTGAGGCGGCCGTCCGGGCCAACGTGCTGGCCCAGGCCCGGCACCTCACCGAGGCCAGTGAGATCATCCGGGAGAAGGTCCACGCCGGTGAACTGGCGATCGTCGGTGCCCGGTACGACCTCGACACCGGCAGGGTCGTACTGCTCGACTGACTGCCACGACTCGGAGGACCGACACAGGGAGGCCACCGGCGCGGATCGCACCCGTGGCCTCCCGCGACCCTCCGTCGGTGACCTACGTCGGACAGGTCCAGCGCACCGGCTGATCCTCACTGGTGCCGCCGATCCGGGTACCGTCGTCGCTCAGCGAGTAGGCGTACCTGCTCGGGCCGTCCGGCAGTGCCAACTCGCGCTGCGAGCCGTCCGGCTGACGCAGCACCATGGTGTTGTCGGGGCCGTTCACCACCAGCTGGCCCCGCTGGTTGACCGCACCCACCTGGCCGTCGCCCACCACGCTGGCCGCGCCGGTACGCAGGTCCCACAGCGTGGCGGTCCGCCGATCGCCCTGGATGAGGACGCCGCCGGATTGTTGCGTCAGCTGCGGATCCGGCCCCGCGCCGTCCCCGCCGGACGCGTCCGCCGCGCCGTACGCCCACTCGCCCCCGGCGCCGGTGACATGGCCGTCGGTGGACCCCTGCGGGGAAGCCAGTCGGCTGCCCCGGCCCTCGGCGTCCCACCGGTACAGGCCGCCCTCGTCCAGCCGGCCGACCACGATGCCGGATTCGGAGATGCCGAAGGCCATCGCGCCGCCCTTCGGCGCCTTCAGCACCTCGACCCGGGCGTTCGCACCGGTGCCGTGCCAGACGACGGCGGCCACCCGTCCGCCGCCCAACAGCACACCGGCCACCTGCCCCCGATTGTTGATCGCAGTCGCCTCGCCGCTGGTGTAACCCTTCGGAAGGGGCAGCATGGTCAGCTTGCCGTTGGCGTAGGTCCAGGCCCCCGATCCGGAATCGCCCACGACCACGCCGCTGTCGTTGACCCCCATCGCCTCGCCGAGACCGGAAATCGGAATTCGCTGCACCCGGCTGCCGTCCCACCAGGCTGGGGTGCCCGGGACGGTCCTGGTGCGGATGAAACCGGCCAGGTACCGACCGTTCGGAGAGCCCGCGTTGACCGCGCCGTCGACGGCGCCGCGCGGCAGTGGCAGCCGTTCGACGGTGCAGGGCCGGGGTGCGGCGGACGCGGTCGGGCTCGGGGTCAGCGGCCCGGCACCGACGGCCGGCGGCGTGGCCGCACCGCCGCCGCCGGGGAGGTACGCGCCGATTCCCACCACGACGCCCGCCGTCAGCACGAGTGCGCCGACGGACGCCGCCACCGAGCGCCCACGACGGCGACGCCGGGCGCGCTGGCCCTCGGCGAGCAGGTCGCTGGCGGTGAGCCGGCCCGGCGGCAGCGTGACCGTCGATACCTGGCGCTGGAATGTCACGGCGTCGTCGTCGCCTTCGAACGAGGTCATCTGTTCGCCACCTCCCGGATGGACTCTGATCTGGCCGCGGGCCACTGCGCGCGCAACGTCGTACGCATGGCGGCGAGCCCACGAGAGGTCTGACTCTTGACGTTGCCGGTCGAGCAGTCGAGGGCGGCGGCCGTCTCCTGCACGGACATGTCGCAGATGAAACGGAGCACCAGCACACTGCGCTGGCCTCGGCTCAACCCCGCGAGCGCGGCCTGTACGGCGTCGGCGTCCTCGGTGCTGGCGGTCGGTTTCGCCGCCAGTTCCGGTACCCGCCAGGCCAGCAACACCCGGGCCCAGGAGCGTCGGTTCTCGTCGACGTAGCGCCGTACCAGGATGCGGTGCACGTACCCGTCGAGGTTCTCGACCCGACGAATCTTCGACCAGCGCAAATACACCGAGATGAGCGTCGACTGCACGATGTCGTCGGCGCGATGGGCGTCACCGCACAACAGATACGCGGCACGTCGTAATCGCTCCAACGACGCCGAAACGTACTCGACGTAGTCCTGGTCTTCCTCCGTCGTCACCTGGTCCCCTCTCCACGGCATCACCCCTCTATCGGCGCGACGCGGTGGATCGGTTGCAGGTTCGGCGAGACGTACTGCGGAAGAGTCTTCGGGATACGTCGGTCCCGCCCGCGATGGTGGCGATACGGGCGGGACCGGGAACGTGCCTGATCAGTCGAGCTCGCGGATCAGCGGTCGGCCGAGGGCTGCGAGGTCGCCGGGTTCCGCCGACGCCGTCCGAAGAGCAGGAGGCCGACGCCGACGAGGATGAGGACTCCCGCGCCGCCCGCCATCCGCAGCGCCGCCGGGCCGGTGATCGGCAGGGTCTCGTCGTCACCGCCACCGCCGCCGGACGACCCCACGGTCACGACGACGGTCGGCGACACACCGGTCAGCTCGTCATCGTCGCTCGGGCTGACGACCCGGTACTGGTTGGCTCCCGCCGTCTCCGGCCTGACGTCGAACGTGTACCGGTTTCCGTCACCGACCTGGGCACTGCCCAGCGTCCGCCAGGACGAGTTCCGCAGCTGCTGGACCTGGACGGTGGTCGACACGCCGTACGGCATCACGGTGCCGCTGATGGTGACCTTCGTACCGGCCGTCACGCTGGTCCGGCTCGCGGTCGCGGTGACGGCGGGTTTGACCCGTGGGTGACCGGAGGTGACGACGATGAAGGCGGGCTGGAAGGCGCTGCTCGCCGGGCGCAGGATGCCGACGCACCGCAGGAAGGCGTCGCCCTTCGGGTACGTCTTCGAGAAGGTGCCGTCCGCGCGGGTGGTGCCGTTGGGCTCCGCGCCGTACTCGACGCAGATGTTGTCGGCGCCGAAGAAGATCGGCTGGTTCGGGATCCCCTTGTCGGTGTCCTTGAAGTAGAACCGCCCCTGCACCGTCAGCGGGCCGTCGCCGACCAGCGGGTCGGGCGTGAACTGCATGGTCACGGCGGGCTGGTGGGTCCCGGTGACGTCGACCGCCGCGACCTTCCCCGCCTCGCGCGGATCGATGGAGAGCTGGTTGCCGGCGGCGTCGTCGGCCCGGATCTGGCTGACCTCCCACCGACCGTCCCAGGTGGAGGGCACGTGGATCGTCGCACTCCAGACGCCGTCCTGTGCCGTTCCGGAGCTGAGCTTCAACGCGGCGCCCTCGAGGCTCTGACCGCTGCCGCTGACCCGTTGCAGGGTGAGGGCGGGCAGGGTGCCACCGCCCATCTCGCCGCTCTCGATGACGCCGGACTCGTCGGTCATCCGGACCCGCACGGTCACCGGGACCAGGTCCACCCCGGCGACCTGGACCGTGTCGGGCGAGATCGTGACGTCTGCCAGCACCGGGGGCGCCGTGTCCGCGGCGGCGCTCGCCGGACTGGCGGTGAGCGGGCTGACGGCGGCGAAGAGCAGCACCGCCAGGGCAATTCGCAACGGTCGCATCTCGATACCCTTCAAGAACCCTGTCGTGGCCAGCCACCCGGTTCGGGACGCCGTCACCGTACTCCTCCGCCTGCGTGGACGTGAACCTGGCGAATGCGAAGCGTCCGTTTGTGCCCCACCCGCCTGGAAGGTCGAGTTCGCCGATCGGCGGCGTCCTGCCCGAGCAGGGCGCCCGGCCACCCGCCGCCGGGCGTCGGCCCCGGCCGGTCGTAGCATGCGGTGATGCTTCTGGTCATGTTGCGCTCGGCGGGCGTTCGCCCTGCTCCGGGTACGGGTAGTCGGCTCGCCGGTGCGCGGTGCTGAGCCTCGGTGGCGAGGTCGTCACGCCGTACGCCGGCGGTGCCCTCGACCGCGCGGGTCAGCTCCGGCGCGATCCCGAGGCGTTGCGGGTGTTGGTCGACCGGGACGATGTCGAGATCATCCCGCTGTGGCGGGACCGTTGCCTGGTGACGGACGACGCGGTGGCCCGGTTGGGCGGCGCCGATCGGCACCGGTTGCCGGCCGGCGTCGGCGACCCGGTGTTCCTCGGTCTGCACGCCGGCCGGCCGGTGTTCGCGGTCGACCTGAGCGAGCTTTCGGAGACCGAGGCGCTCGGCGCGATCGGTGCCGACCGGACGGTGGACGTACGCAAGCTCGTGCACCGGCTGGACCCGGCCGGGGCGGCCGTACTCGGGTACGCCCGTGGCCTCTGCCACTGGCACCGTAACCAGCGATTTTGTGGCACCTGCGGTACGCGGACCCGACCGGTCGAGGGCGGCGCGGCCCGGGCGTGCGCCGGTTGCCACCTGCCGCTCTTCCCCCGGATCAGTCCTGCGGTGATCATGCTGGTGGAGTTGCCCGGTACGCCGAGCCGGTGCCTGCTGGCCCGGCACGCCGGCGCGGACGAGGACTCCTTCGCCCTGCTGGCCGGTTTCGTGGAGATCGGCGAGAGCCTGGAGGACGCGGTCCGGCGTGAGGTGGCCGAGGAGGCGGGCGTGGTCGTCGACTCGGTCCGCTACTTCGCCTCCCAGCCGTGGCCCTTTCCGGCGGGGCTGATGGTCGGCTTCGTCGCCCGGGCCGCCAGTGAGGCCACCAGCGTGGACGGCGAGGAACTGCTGGAGACCAGGTGGTTCAGCCGGGCGGACCTGCGTACCCGTCGGGGGGCACGGGGTCGACTGGGCAACCCGGACTCGATCGACCGGCTGATGCTGGAGTCCTGGCTCGACGCGGGCGACGGACCCGACCACCTCGACTGAGCGCGGGTACCGGACATTCGGCCGAGCGCGGGTACCGGACATTCGAGTGAGTGCGGGTACCGGCCGGGACGTCGTCCCCGCCCCGTGCGGCGGGGCGGGGACGACGTCGGGCGAGCTACCTCAGGCGTGCCGGTGCGGAGTCGAGGCCGCCGCGTACGCTGACCGCCCGTACCGTGACCGACTCGGTGTCGGCCTTGGTCACCCGAAGGGTGACCCGCTGCTTCTTCCCGCCGTCGAGGAAGAACTGGGGAGCGTCACCGACGAGTCGGGCGCCCTCCACCGCCACCGTGTCGGGAGCCACGATCTTGACTTCCTTCGCCTGCTCCAGCGCGGTGGGGATCCGGCCGGTGTTGGTGACGGTGGCCGAGATCTCGTGCGTCGCCCCGTCGGTCTGCCCGGCCCGGAGCGGCTTGACACCGACCTGTGAGATCTCCACCTGCGGCAGCGACTCGGTCAGGTAGAGGTTGAATTTGGCCTGGTTCGCGGCCCACTTGCCGATCAGGTCGGGCGCCGGGTTCTGGGCCCAGAACTTGGGGTTGATCCCGCCGATCTCGACCTCGCCCAGCTTGGGGTGCTGGGCCTTGGTCCAGGGCAGGAAGCAGTTGTTCCGGCGGTTCTCGACGCACCACCGCGACCGCTCCCAGTCGGCGAACCGCTCGTCTTTGTCGTAGTCGACGAAGTCGCCGCCGTTCCAGATCTCGTCGCCGTACCAGATCGCGCCGTACTGGAAGTAGCCGAAGTCCGGCCCGTGTCCGAACAGCGCCTCCGGGTCACCGCCGTTGCGGGTGGCGTAGTCGATGTAGACGCTGCCGGAGTACCGGTAGCCGGTGAAGCCGACGCCGGCCCGGTCGAAGTGCTCGTAGAGCTTGCGGTCGCCGGTGTACATGCACTCGACCGGGTCACAGGTCGACGGACCGCGCAGGTGCATCGGGACCCGGGTGTCCATGCTGTTCACCGCGCCGATGTTGGTGTGCGACATCAGCCAGGTGTAGACGTGCCGGGTCTCCGGCTCCGACAGCGGGTACTCGCCGGCACCGGCCTGGGTCAGGTTGCGGCCGGTCTCGTCGTACCCGGGCATGACGTGCCAGTTGTACGGATAGTTGCGGTGCAGGTCGAGGCCGCCGACGCCGTCCTCGTTCTCGCGTCCGTCGCCGTCGTTGTCCACGCCCTCGGAGGACATCAGGTAGTCGCCGGCACCGGCACCGACACTGCGCATCACGATCTTGGCCGGATCGCGGTCGTCGATCACGTGGGTGCCCTTGCCCGCGCCGACGTACCTGCGTACCTGGCCCAGGTAGCCGTCGCCGTTGAGGTCCTCACCCGGGTCCTCGTCGAGCTTGCCGTCCTCGTCGTTGTCGGTCGGCCGGACCGAGGACCGGTTCGTCTGCGCGGTGTAGAGGTACAGGTCGTGCCCGTCGGGGTTGTTCACCGGCCGGATGTAGACGGCCTTGTCGTCGAGCAGCTTGTCCACCTGTCGGTCCTTGCCGGCACGGCTGATCAGGTGGTTGGCCAGCCACAGTGAACTCTCCGCCGAGGAGATCTCCCCGGAGTGCCGGTTGCCCTCGAAGAACGCGGCCGGCTTGTCGGTGTCGGTACCGGTCGACTTGTCGGTGATGGTCACCTGGTAGATCGGTTGACCGCTGAAGCTCTCACCGACGATGTAGAGGTCGACGATGTCCGGGCGCTGGTGGGCCCACTTCTTGAGCCACCACTGGATCTCGATCCCGGTGTGGAAGTGGTCGAAGTCCAACTGGCCCGGTGACTTCGGCCGCACCTGGTCGTACCGGACGACGTCGAAGGTGCTCTCGCCGTCCCGCTCACCCGCGATGGTGATGGTCGGGGTGGTCGGGGTGACGCTGCCGGGGAAGGGACCGGGGTCCTGCGGTGGCTGCAGTCCGATGGTGTACGTCGGCGCCGCGGAGAGCTCGGCGTCGTCGAGCGCGGCGCCCTCGTCGCCGCTCCACATGGGTGTGCTCGCTATGACGAGGGCGGCACCCGCCACCAGCGTCATCAGTTTGGAGGCCGACCGGCGGGAGCGCCCCGGCCGGACCGGTGGGGGTACGGGCGAAGGCGTCCCGTCGGAAGCGGAGTTCTCGGGGTGGTCGGGTACGGATCTGGCGATCTCGGAGCCCACGGTAGATCTCCTGTCGTCACTTCGGTGTCGCGCTGCCCATCCCGGGCAGGCGATCACTTTCAGTGTCGGGGGCGCCACCCAACGTCTATTCGCTTGTGATCATGTTAATCGAGGGTCTTGCGGGTGTAAATATCGCGCCACGCTGAGCTGCGGAAAGTCCGCGTACTCGGCCAACCGTCGGCGGAGTGCTGGTCGGTGAGATCGTCCTGCTCCGGTCGGGGCGGACGGCTGGATAGGCTGCCGCTTCCGCAACGATTGCCGATCCGGGGGAGCCCCATGCTTGCCGAGTACGTCCGCGACGCGGCGATGACCGCCGTCATCTTCGGTTTCTTCGGCTCGAGTTGGTTCGGCTGGGCGCAGGAGGCCCCTCCGGAGCGGTGGCGCAGGCCGTTGATCGCCGGCTCGGTCGCGGCGCTCCTCACCGCCGTGGCCGGCGGACTCCTGGCCTGGCAGCACTGGTCGGACGGCTCCGTCTTCAACTCCCCCGACACGGGTCGTAACTTCGGGATCCTGGTCGGCATCGAGTTCGGCCTCGCCGGTCTGGGCGCCGGCCTCCTCTCGATCCGCGAGCGCTACCGCGACCTGATCGCCCCGTGGATCGCCCTGGTCGTGGGGGTGCACTTCTTCCCGCTCGCCGCGTTGATCAAATTCCCGCTGGTCCACGTGGCTGGCGTGCTGGTCACCCTGGTGGCACTGGCCGCGGTTCCGGTCGTCCGGAGGCGGCCGGTTCGGGCCAGCGCGGTCACCGGTGTCGGCACCGGTGCCGCACTGCTCACCGTCGCGATCGTCGCCCTGGTGATGGCGCTGTTCGGCTACTGAGGCCGATCGACTCCGGCCCCGTCAGGTCGGGCCCGGCCTGCTCTTGATCCCCGTTGTTACTCTGCCGCCGTTGCTCAAAGATCATGGGGGTTTGTATGAACAAGAGTCTCTATAAGGCGGGTTATATCGCATTGTCCTTCACCGCGGTGGCGGTGCTCGCCGCCGGCTGTGGGCCGAGCGAGGAGGAGGGGACCGCGGCAGGTCCGACGGGTGGCACCTCGGCCAGCCCGAGCGCGGCGGCGCCGAGCCCCACTGCCGCCCCGAACAGCAAGGAGGTCTGCGCGGCGGTTCTCGACGTCTTCCTCGACGGCAGCGTGAAGATCGCCGACGATTCGGTGAAGGCCATCGAGAACGGGTTGAACCAGGCCGCGCAGGCGAAGCAGATCAAGACCACCCTCACCACCCTGGCCGGGCAACTGGAGGTACAGGCCCAGAAGGCGAACGATCCCGAGATCAAGTCCCTGATCGAGGAGATGGTGACGAGGCTGGAGTCGGGCGCCAAGTCGTCCGACCCGGTCAAGTTCCTCCAGACCGATCTCGTCGAGGTGGGCACGATGATCGACAAGGAGTGCGTCGCCTGATCTCCGGGCGTCGGCGGGGTCGGTGCCGCCGTCCGGGCCAGGGCGGGGACACCGGCCCGAGGTACGGGCCAGGATGGGAACACCGGCACCTCTGACGTACGGCGCCGGTCCGGTGTGCGTCGTACCCGACGGCGTGGACGCGTACGCCGGTCGAAGCGGCGGCGCGTTGTCGGCGGCAGCGGGCATGATTACTCTGTCGCGTCGGCCGGTTCGGGGTCGGCGGCGTACCACTCGGGAGACAGGAAGACCATGGCCACCTTTGCCGACCAGCCCATCGCCGCTCTGCGGTCGGGCCACGACGAACTCGCCGCGTTGGTCCGGGATCTCGGTCCGACCGATCTGGTCCGGCCGTCCGGGGCCAGCCAGTGGCAGGTGTCCCAGGTACTGAGCCACCTCGGTAGTGGCGCCGAGATCAACCAGGCCACCCTGAGCGCGGCGCTCACCGACGGGCCGGCCCTGGACGGCGAGTTCAACAAGCGGGTCTGGGCCAGGTGGGACTCGATGGAGCCGATCGAGCAGGCCGAGGGCTTCCTCGAGGCCAACCGGCGGCTCGTCGAGCAGTACGAGGCGCTGGACGCGACCGCCCGCGAGAAGCTTCGGATCGACCTGGGTTTCCTTCCGGCGCCGATCGACGTCGGCGCCGCCGCCCGGATGCGGCTCAGCGAGTTCGCCCTGCACCAGTGGGACGTCGAGGTCGGCTTCAACTCGTTCGCGACGGTGGCGCCGGAGGCGGTCCCGCTGCTCGTGGACCAGGTCGGAGTGCTGCTCGGCTGGGTCGCCAAGCCGGAGGCGCTCGACGGCCGGCAGGCCGAACTGGCGGTGCGGCTGAACGACCCCGAGCGCTCCCTCGGGCTGCGGCTGGGTGAGCGGGTCGAGTTGACCGACCTGCCGGAGCAGCCGGACGGCGAACTGGTGGCGCCGGCCGAGGCGTTCCTGCGGCTGGCCACCGGCCGCCTCTCGCCGGAGCACACCCCGGACGGGGTGACCGTGACCGGTCCACTCAGCCTGGACGACCTGCGCAAGGTCTTCCCCGGCTTCTGATCCTCCGGCGCCGGCCGGTACACCGGTACGTCACCGGGGTGCCGGCCGTACGGTTCCGGCGGCGACCCGGGAGATCGCCAGCGGCACCGGTGAACCCGCTTGGGCATGGCAGTGCTTCGGCAAGGCGAGCGCGACACCTGCGGCCAGCCGCCGGTGGTTGAGCCCGGGATCAGTCCATTCCCCGTTTGCCGGGTGCCCAGAAGGGTTTGACGACGACCTGGCGGCGGCTCCAACCGCGCTCGCGGACCAGGTGTTCCCGGACGGCCTGGCAGGTACGCGCCTCACCGGCGAGGTAGGCGGTACCCGGCCCGACGGGCAGGTCGAGGGCGGCTACGGCGTGCAGCAGTGCGCCGGGATCGGCGGGGTCGGCGTCACCACGATGGACCCAGGAGAGCCGATGGCCGGGCGGCAGCGGTACCTCCCCGTCGGGGCTGTCCGTGCCGAGGACCCCGTACGCCGGGGTCTGTGTCGGAAGGGCCCGCAGCATGGCGGCGAAGGGGACGGCGGCGGTCTCGTCGCCGACGAAGAGGTGGTACGGCGACTCGCGTAGGGTCAGCCGCCCCTCCGGCCGGGACAGGGTGGCCGGCTGCCCGGGGCGGGCGGTCCGGGCCCACCGCGCGCCGGGGCCGTCGCCGTGGTCGAGGACGCAGAGGTCGAGGGTGCCCCGGGTGCGGTCGAGCTGCCAGACGGAGTAGGTCCGTCGGGCGTCGCCGGGGTGGCGGAGCCACTGCCGGGGCGGCGAGACGTTGACCCGTACGTGCTGTCCGGGCAGCCAGGGAACGGTCTTGAGGCGTTCTCCGGCGATGCGTACCCGACGCATCCGAGGGGTGATCTGCTCGACCTCCTCGATGGTGCCGGACAGGAAGAGCAGTTCGACCGGGTGTCTCATCCCTCAGGTCCTTCCTCGCTCGGTCGGGGCAACGGGCAACGGGCATCAGGTCGGCGGGGCGACGTGGACCTCCGTCGACGTCGACGTCGAGGTCCGGGGCCACCGTCGCCTCCATGACCGGCGGCCACCGTCGCCGTCGATGACCGGCGGAGCGTTATCGACCGACCGTCGGTCGGTTAGTGCGTCCAACTTACCGACCGCTGGTCGGTTGTCAATACCGGCGCTAGGCTCCGGCGGTATGAGCGGCACCAGACCGATGACGAAACGCCCTCGCGCGCCCCGGGCGCCGGCCGAGCGACCAGCGCAGATCCTCGACGCGGCGGCGCGGGTGCTGCTCCGGGACGGCCCCGACGCGACGATCGACGGCATCGCCGCCGAGGCCGGTCTCGGCAAGGGGACGGTCTACGAGTACTTCGGCTCGAAGGCGCAGGTCTTCACCGCGCTGCGCAACCGGTGCAACGAGCAGATCCTGGCCGCCGGCGCGGACGCCGTGTCGGCCGCGCCCGCCACGTCCGCGCTGGACCGGGTACGTCGGTTCGTCGCCGGCATGTTCGAGTTCGGGATGGCGAACGCCTCGCTGGTGGCCCTGCTGTTCCACGAGGTCGGGATCGAGGAGCGCGACGAACTCGGGCCGATCAGGGCGAGCCTGCTGACGCTGGTACGGGAGGGTGTCGACGCGGGCGAGTTGGCCGTCGACGATCCCGTCTTCACGGTCGAGTTCCTCCTGCACGGCCTGCACGGGGTGATGGAGACCGCGTTCGCCGGTGGTACGGCCGCCGGACCGGTGCTCGACCGGGTGGACGGAGTCCTCGCGGCCCTGCTCAATCCGGTCCGACCCGGGTCCTGAGGAACGACCCCTCCCGCTTCCCCGCCTCCTTGACAATTGTTGTCAAGTACTTGACGATGGCTGTCAAGTGGATGGGAGGGGCCATGCCGCCGAGCCATGACGAACTGGTCGAGCAGCTGATCAGGTCGATCGACATCCGGCTGCTCGATCCGCTGGAGATCCTGCTGGACGGGCACGACGCGGTCGACGCGCTGCGGACGATCGTCCGGGTGCGCGCCGAGAACTGGGCGTACCGGCTGGTGAAGGGCGACGACCCGGAGGCGCTCGGCACCGCGATGCGGATCGCCGCCACGCTCTACCCCGGAGACGGCCCGTTCGAGCCCCCGGTCGAGTGGTGGCGGAGCCCGCTGGGCCAGACCGTCGTCCGGCGGGTCGGTCATCCCACCGCCCGCTCGGTGTCGTACGCGGTGGCCGGAGCGATGCTCGGGATCACCCGACAGGGCGTACACGACCTGCTCAGCCGGGGAAAGCTGGCCCGTCACCCCGAAGGCGGCGTACTGCCCTCGTCGGTCCGCGACCGCCTCCTGAAGCTCGATCCAGGGTGTTAGGAAGGGCCCCTTCTTCTACAGAAAACGATAAGAAGGGGCCCTTCCTTACAGCTCAGTCGGGGACGCGGCGGAAGGCGCCGTCGCTGGCCGAGGTGGCCATCGAGGCGTACGCCCGGAGGGCGGCGGAGACGGGACGCTCGCGGTTGACTGGGGTGTACGGGCGGTCGCGCTTCTCCTGGGCGATGCGGCGGGCTTCCAGGATCTCGGGCGCCACCGCCAGTTCCATGCTCCGGTTGGGGATGTCGATGACGATCTCGTCACCCTCCTCCACCAGTGCGATCAGGCCGCCGCCGGCCGCCTCGGGGGAGACGTGTCCGATGGAGAGCCCGGAGGTGCCGCCGGAGAACCGGCCGTCGGTGATCAGGGCGCACTCCCGGCCGAGGCCGCGGCCCTTGAGGAACGAGGTGGGGTAGAGCATCTCCTGCATTCCGGGGCCACCCCTGGGGCCCTCGTACCGGATGACCACCACGTCTCCGGCGACGACCCGTTTGCCGAGGATCGCGTCGACGGCCGCGTCCTGCGACTCGTAGACCTTGGCCGGGCCCCGGAAGGTCAGGCGGTCGGCCGGCACTCCGGCGGTCTTCACCACGGCACCCTCCGGAGCGAGGTTGCCGTGCAGGATGGCCAACCCCCCGTCGGCGGTGTACGCGTGCGCCTTGTCCCGGATGCAGCCGTCGACCGGGTCGGTGTCCAGTTTGGACCAACGGTTGGCGGTGGAGAACGGCTCGGTGGTGCGGACGCCACCGGGAGCGGCGTGGAACAGCTCGACCGCCTCGGGTGTCGGCGTACCGCCGCGGATGTCCCAGTCGGCCAGCCATCCGTCCAGGTCGGGCGAGTGCACCGAGTGCACGTCCCGGCGCAGCAGGGCGGCCCGGTCCAGTTCGCCGAGGAGGGCCGGGATGCCGCCGGCCCGGTGCACGTCCTCCATGTGGTACTTCGGGGAGTTCGGGGCGACCTTGGCCAGGCAGGGCACCCGGCGGGAGATCTCGTCGATGTCGGCGACCCCGAAGTCCAGCTCGGCCTCCCGGGCGGCGGCCAGCAGGTGCAGCACGGTGTTGGTGGACCCGCCCATCGCCACGTCCAGGGCCACGGCGTTCTCGAACGCGGCCCGGGAGGCGATCGCGCGGGGCAGCACCGAGGCGTCGTCGCCGTCGTACCAGCGCTTGGCGATGTCCACGACGACCCGGCCGGCCCGCTCGAAGAGTGCCTTGCGGGCGGCGTGGGTGGCCAGCACCGATCCGTTGCCGGGCAGCGCCAGCCCGATCGCCTCGGTCAGGCAGTTCATCGAGTTGGCGGTGAACATGCCGGAGCAGGAGCCGCAGGTCGGGCAGGCGGAGCGCTCGATCTCACCGAGTTGGTCGTCGGTGACCGCGTCGTTCGACGAGGCGATCATCGCGTCGATCAGGTCGATCTTGTCGTGCACGATGCCCTCGATCGCCATCGTCTTGCCGGCCTCCATCGGGCCGCCGGAGACGAAGACCGTGGGGATGTTCAGCCGCAGCGCGGCGAGCAGCATGCCCGGAGTGATCTTGTCGCAGTTGGAGATGCAGACGAGCGCGTCGGCGCAGTGCGCGTTGACCATGTACTCCACGGCGTCGGCGATGAGTTCCCGACTGGGCAGGGAGTAGAGCATCCCGCCGTGGCCCATCGCGATCCCGTCGTCCACCGCGATGGTGTTGAACTCCCGGCCGACGCCACCGGCCTCGGCGATCGAGTCGGCGACCAGGCCGCCGAGATCCTTGAGGTGTACGTGACCGGGTACGAACTGCGTGAAGCTGTTCGCGATGGCGACGATCGGCTTGCCGAAGTCGTCGTCGGTCATCCCGGTGGCCCGCCACAGCGCGCGGGCGCCGGCCATCGTCCGGCCATGTGTGGAGGTCTTTGACCGCAGGTCAGGCATTCGACAAGTGTGGCACTACCGCCGCCGTTCCGCCGCTGTGCCGGTGCGGGCGGTCCAGCAAGCGGGACGCCGGTGGCGCCGAGAGGTGTCCGTGGAACGCCCCGATCGTCACCACGATGCCCGAATGGGCGGTCTGTGCCTCTGATCGAGGATCAGGCATCCGGGGTCCCCATGGAGTGCGATCGATCCGGCAGAGTGAATGTGTGCAACTCGCCTCCGGCGTACCGGCCCTCGCGGTGGCGACCGGCCTCGCGTCCACCTGCGGGCCGGTCATGCTGGCTTTCTCCGCCCAGCGGCACGCCGGTGCCCGCCGGGTCGGACTCTGGCTGCTGGCGGTGGGCGGTGCGCTGGCGGTCGTCAGCGCGGGGATCGGCGTGGCCGCGATCCTCACGATGGCCGAGCACTGGAGCCATCAGCAGGCCCAGCGGACCGGCCTGGCGACGCTGGTCGCGGTCGGCACGGCGGTGAGCGGGGTGCTGCTCTGCGCGGGCCTGCTCCGGTTGCCCGGCGCCGCCGAGACCGGCGCCGCCGCGCTCCGGCTCGTGCTGGACGGGCTGGTGATCGGGGCGGCGTTGTGGTTCGTCGGCTGGGTGCTGCTCGCCGAACCGACCCGGCTGCTCGGCGAGTTCGCCGCCAGGGGCTGCCTGGCGATCCTGGTGGCCACCATCACATCGGCGGTGGCGACCGGGCTCACCTTCATCGTCGGGGCACGGTCGCGGTCGCCGCGACACGGCCTGCTGCTGGCCGGCGGCGGGGTGACCCTGGTGACCGGGTGCGGGCTGGCCATCGCCACCGGGTTGTGCCAGGCGGGCCCGACCGTGGCGCTGCTCGGCGTGGTGCTGCTGCCGTTCGGCCTGCTGGCGGTCGCGCTGGCCGGCCGGCTGACGGAGGCGACGGGTGGACCGGACCCGGACGTCATCCGACGCGGCACCGCGTACGCCTTCCTGCCGATGATGGCGATGGCCGTCTCCGCCGTCTACCACCTGGTGATCGGCGGCAACTTCACGATCTTCGCGGTGGTGGCCGGCATCGTCGAGGGGTTCGGCCTGGTGGCCCGGCAGCACCTGGCGTTGAACGACGTACGCGGCTACGCCAGTCGGCTCGCCGAACGGGAGGCGCACTTCCGGGAACTGGCCCACACCGACCCGCTGACCGGGTTGGCGAACCGCCGGGGCCTGTTGCGGGCGGTGCACCAGGACGGGGCCACGGAGACGCCCTGGGTGCTGCTCGGGCTGGATCTCGACGGCTTCAAGAACGTCAACGACATGCGGGGCCACGACGTCGGCGACGCGGTGCTGATCGAGGTGGGCCGGCGGCTGCGGACCAACCTCCGCCCCGGTGACCTGGCCGCCCGGCTCGGCGGCGACGAGTTCGCGGTGCTGATGCGGGCCCGTCCGGCGGAGGCGCAGCGGATCGCCGAGCGGCTGCTCGGGGTCGTCGGGTCGGCGTACCGGCACGAGGCCGGTCAGGTCTTCCTGTCGGTCAGCATCGGGGTCGCCGAGTCGACCGGCGCCGGGGACGCCGAGCACACCGACGCCGGGGACGTGGAGACGCTGCTCCGCAACGCCGACCTGGCCCTGCGCTACGCCAAGCAGCGGGGCAAGAACCGCGTCGAACGGTACGACGTGGCCTACGACCACCTGCTCCGCCGGCGTACCACGTTGGAGCACGAACTGCGCGGTGCGATCGAGCGCGACGAGCTGCACCTGGCGTTCCAGCCGGTCGTGGCGGTGCCCTCGGTCCGGCCGGTCGGCGCGGAGGCGCTGCTCCGCTGGCACCATCCGGAGCTGGGCAACGTCGGCCCGGACGAGTTCATCCCGCTCGCCGAGGAGTGCGGGATGATCGCCAAACTCGGCGCCTGGGTGCTGCACCGGGCGTGCCACCAGCTCTCGATCTGGCTCGCCGACGGTCACGACGTCTGGGTCTCGGTCAACGTGTCCCCCCGGGAACTGCACGCCCCCGAGTACGTCGTCCAGGTCGCCGAGGCGCTGCGGGCGCACCGGGTGCCGCCGCAGCGGCTGGTGCTGGAGGTCACCGAACACGCGGTGGCGACCGACCTGGACGAACTGATCCGGCGGCTGCGGGCGTTGCGGCTGACCGGGGTACGGATCGCGCTGGACGACTTCGGCGCGGGGTACTCCTCCCTGGGGCAGCTCCGCCGGCTGCCGATCGACATCCTCAAGATCGACCACAGCCTGGTCGCCGAGCCGGAGCCGATCCGGCCGCCCGGCCCGGACGGTCGGGCCTTCGCGCCGATGGTCGACGTGGTGATGCGGCTCGGCCATCAACTCGGCCTGGAGGTGATCGCCGAGGGCGTGACCAATCCCACCGAACTCGCGGCAGTGGTCGAGGCCGGTTGCCGGTTCGGGCAGGGGCAGCTCTTCGGCTGGGGGGTCCCGGCCGAGCATCTGGAGGCGATGCTGGAGGCGGCCAGCCCACCCGAGGCCCGCTCTGCGCGACCGGCTCCGCCGAAGCCGCCGCGGCCCCGCCCGCCGGCACAGCGGGCACCGAGCGATCCCTACCCGTCGGGTGCGCAGCCTGCGGAGAGTCGCCCCAACGAGGCCGGGGCGACGGCCGACAACCGCCCCTCCGGAAACCGGAAGAAGCCCAGGCCGGGCACGGATTCTGTCCAGAATGCGGGATCAGTTGACTCATCGCATGAGATGCGTCAGGCTTAGCCACATGTCGCCGACCAGGTCCTTCCGAGTACTTATCTGAGCGCACTCTCCACCCCGAGAGTGCGCAGGCCCCGTGCATCAGCACGCGGGCCGTTTTTATTGGCCGTGTACTTCGTTGGCAGGGCGGGCCACCTCCGTTGGCGTACCGGACCTGCCGGCAGGTGCGGATCCTCCTCACGCCGGAGGCGAGTTGCCCGCCCGCCGAGGTGAGGCCCCGCCCGCACCGCCCCCATATCTGGAAAAGAACACTGCTCCGAGCCGAAGGCCTGAATAGCCATGACGAGACCCACACCAGAGACCCTGGCGAACAGCGCGCGCCGGCACCGGCCCGCCGCCGTCGACGGTGTCAACGACCCCTCCGACCAGTACCCCCGCCGACTCCGGCCCGGTGCCTCCGCGCCCGGCGAGGCGTCCGGTCCGCTCGGTGACGCGTCGGCCCGGGCCGCCGCGAGCGGTCAGGTGGTAGCACCGGTCCAGGTCTCCGGCGCCGGTTCACTGGTCAAGTCGTTGGAGGCGCTCGGGGTCGAGGTCGCGTTCGGCATTCCGGGCGGGGCGATCCTGCCGGCGTACGACCCGCTCTACGACTCGTCGGTGCGGCACATCCTGGTCCGCCACGAGCAGGGCGCCGGGCACGCCGCGACCGGGTACGCCCAGGCGACCGGGCGGGTCGGGGTCTGCATCGCCACCTCCGGGCCGGGGGCCACCAACCTGGTCACGCCGATCGCGGACGCGTACATGGACTCGGTGCCGATGGTGGCGATCACCGGTCAGGTCGCCCGGCCGGCGATCGGCACGGACGCCTTCCAGGAGGCGGACATCCAGGGCATCACCCTGCCGATCACCAAGCACAACTTCCTGGTCCAGACCGCCGAGGAGATCCCGAGGATCCTGGCCGAGGCGTTCCACCTGGCCGGCACCGGCCGACCCGGCCCGGTGCTGGTGGACATCCCCAAGGACGTCCTCCAGGCGCAGACCACCTTCAGTTGGCCGCCCACCCTCGACCTGCCCGGCTACCGGCCGACCCTGCATCCGCACGGCAAGCAGATCCGCGAGGCGGCCCGGCTGATGACCTCGGCCCGGCGGCCGGTGCTCTACGTCGGCGGCGGGGTGCTCAAGGCCGGCGCCACCGAGGGGCTGCGCAAGCTGGCGGAGCTGACCGGGATCCCGGTGGTCACCACCCTGATGGCCCGGGGCGCCTTCCCGGACTCGCATCCGCAGCACCTGGGGATGCCCGGCATGCACGGCAGCGTCGCCGCCGTCTACGGCCTACAGAAATCGGACCTGATCGTCGCCCTGGGGGCCAGGTTCGACGACCGGGTGACCGGCAAGCTGGACTCCTTCGCCCCGGGTGCGGCGATCGTGCACGCCGACATCGACCCGGCGGAGATCGGCAAGAACCGCGCCGCCGACGTGCCGATCGTCGGTGACGCCCGGTACGTGATCGACGAGTTGATCGAGGCGGTCCGGGCCACCGCGGCGGGCCAGTCCGGCAGCCCGGTCGACCGGACCGAGTGGTGGTCGCAGCTCGACGACCTACGGGAGCGCTATCCGCTCGGCTACGACGAGCCGACCGACGGCACCCTCGCCCCGCAGTACGTGATCCAGCGGTTGGGCGAGATCGTCGGGCCGGACGCCGTGTACGTCGCCGGGGTGGGCCAGCACCAGATGTGGGCCTCCCAGTTCATCTCGTACGAGAAGCCGTACACCTGGCTCAACTCCGGTGGGCTGGGCACGATGGGGTACGCCGTGCCGGCGGCGATGGGGGCGAAGGTCGGCAAGCCCGACACCACTGTCTGGGCGGTCGACGGGGACGGCTGCTTCCAGATGACCAACCAGGAGCTGGCGACCTGTGCGCTGGAGGGCATCCCGGTCAAGATCGCCATCATCAACAACGGCAACCTCGGCATGGTCCGGCAGTGGCAGACGCTGTTCTACGGCGAGCGCTACTCGAACACCGAGCTGGGTACCCACAAGCACCGGATCCCGGACTTCGTGAAGCTCGCCGAGGCGCTGGGCTGTATCGGCCTGCGCTGCGAGAGCGCCGCCGACGTCGACAAGACGATCGAGGCCGCGATGGCGATCAACGACGTGCCGGTGGTGGTCGACTTCGTGGTCGGCAAGGACGCCATGGTGTGGCCGATGGTGGCCGCCGGCACCAGCAACGACGAGATCATGTTCGCCCGGGGAGTCCGCCCGGCCTTCGACGACGACGACCTGTGAGGCCGTAGACATGAGCAAGCACACGCTTTCGGTGCTGGTGGAGAACAAGCCCGGTGTCCTGGCCCGGGTGGGCGGGCTCTTCTCCCGCCGTGGCTTCAATATCAACTCGCTGGCGGTCGGCGAGACCGAGAACCCCGAGGTCTCCCGGATAACCATCGTGGTCAACGCCGACTCCTCACCCCTGGAGCAGGTCACCAAGCAGCTCAACAAGCTGGTCAACGTGCTGAAGATCGTCGAGCTGGACCCGGGTGTCTCGGTGGCCCGCGAACTGGTGCTGGTCAAGGTTCGGGCCGACCGGGCGCAGCGGGCCCAGGTGCTGGAGACGGTGAACCTGTTCCGGGCCCGGGTCGTCGACGTCGCGCCGGACACCCTCACAATCGAGGCGACCGGTACCGCTGACAAGCTGGAAGCGCTGCTGCGCGATCTCGAAGCATTCGGAATCAAGGAAATGGTGCAGTCGGGACTGGTGGCCATCGGGCGGGGTTCCCGCTCGATCACCACCGGCTCGACGCTGCGGGCCGCCTGATCGAGGCTGGCCCCGCGTAACGAAATTCAACGGCGGGCCCGACTCGGGCCGCCGCAGGAGAGGAAAGTCATGACCGCTGAGGTGTTCTACGACGACGACGCCGACCTGGCGCTCATCCAGAGCAAGAAGGTCGCGGTGCTCGGTTACGGCAGCCAGGGCCACGCCCACGCGCTGTCGCTGCGCGACTCGGGCATCGACGTGGTGATCGGTCTTCCGGAGGGGTCGAAGAGCCGGGCCAAGGCCCAGGAGCAGGGGCTGCGGGTGCTCAGCCCGGCCGAGGCGTCGGCCGAGGCCGACGTGATCATGGTGTTGGCGCCGGACACCGCGCAGCGGTCGCTCTACGCCGACGCCATCGCGCCGAACCTGACCGCCGGCAAGGCGCTGCTGTTCGGCCACGGCCTCAACATCCGGTACGGCTTCATCACGCCCCCGGCCGACGTCGACGTGGCGATGGTCGCCCCGAAGGGCCCGGGTCACCTGGTCCGCCGGCAGTACGTCGACGGCAAGGGCGTGCCCTGTCTCGTCGCGGTGGAGCAGGACGCCACCGGTACGGCCTTCCCGCTCGCGCTGGCGTACACCAAGGCGATCGGTGGAACCCGGGCCGGAGCGATCCGGACCACCTTCAAGGAGGAGACCGAGACCGACCTGTTCGGCGAGCAGGCGGTGCTCTGCGGCGGCGCGTCGGCGCTGGTGCAGACCGGCTTCGAGGTGCTGACCGAGGCCGGTTACGCCCCGGAGATCGCGTACTTCGAGTGCCTGCACGAGCTGAAGCTCATCGTCGACCTGATGTACGAGGGCGGCATCGCCCGGATGCGCTACAGCGTCTCCGACACCGCCGAGTACGGCGACTACTCGCGGGGCCCGCGGGTGGTGGACTCCCGGGTCAAGGACGAGATGCGCAAGATCCTTTCCGAGATCCAGTCCGGCGAGTTCGCCCGGGAGTGGATCGCCGAGGACGACGCCGGCCGGCCGAACTTCACCAAGTGGCGGGCCGAGGGTGCGGCGCACCCGATCGAGGAGACCGGCAAGAAGCTGCGCGGGATGATGAGCTGGGTGGACCGGCCGATCACCGAGACGGCCTGATCTGCATCGTCGTGCCGGAGCCCCGGGGTCGGTGACCGAGCCGACCCCGGGGCTCCGTCGGCGATGGCGGGTGGTCCGCCCGGGTTACCGGATCTTCACCCCGGCCGTTACCGGATCATTGCCATTCGACGTCCAATCGGTACGTGAACTGATGGCATCAGGAAATGGTGGGCAGTTACGCGCGGTTAATGCGTCCGCTCGGGTACTGTCGCCGCATGCGTCTGGAGCAAACGCACCGCACCGAGCGTTTCGGCGCCGTTCGCATCCACGAACTTCAGCGGGTCATACAGCTGGACTCGGGAGATGCCACGGGGACAACCGGCGAAGGCATCGTCTCCCACGAGGCGATGCGCGCGATCGAGCGGCAAATGGTCATCGTCATTCCCTGCATGAACGAGACACGCAGAGTAATCGAAGGCGTGCTCTCGGGGATTCCTCATGATTGTTTGATCGTGCTCGTCTCGAACAGCGCCCGACATCCCGTCGACCGCTACGAGATCGAGGTGCAGACGCTGGAGCAGTACTGCCGGGCGGCCGAACGGCCGGCGATCGTGCTGCACCAGCGGGACCCGGGGGTGGCCGCCGCGTTCAAGGCCGCCGGCATGCCGGAGCTGATCGACGACGACGGACTCGTCCGGGCCGGCAAGGGCGAGGCGATGCTGATCGGCATGGCGGTCGCCGCGCTGACCGGCCGCGGGTACGTCGGATACATCGACGCGGACAATTACGTACCGGGCGCCGTGCACGAGTACGTCAAGGTCTACGCCGCCGGCCTGCATCTCGCCGCCAACCCGTACGCGATGGTCCGGATCTCCTGGCACTCGAAACCGAAGCTGCGGGACGGCCGGCTCTTCTTCAGCCGACGCGGCCGGAGTTCCGAGATCACCAACGAGTTCCTGAACCGGCTGGTCGCCGAGTATTCCGGCTTCGGCACCGAGGTGATCGCCACCGGCAATGCCGGCGAACACGCGCTCAGCCTCGACCTGGGGCTGCGGATGCGGCTGGCCGGTGGCTTCGCCGTCGAGCCGTTCGAGTTCGTGGAGCTGTTCGAGCAGTTCGGCGGGGTGCTGGAGAGCGCACATCCCGAGGTGATGGCGAGTTCGGTGCCGGTGTTGCAGATCGAGACCCGGAACCCGCACTTCCACGACAACAAGGGCGAGGACCACGTACAGGGCATGCGGATGCAGGCGCTCAACGTGCTCTACCACTCGCCGGTCTCGCTTCCGCCGGTCCGGGAGGCGATCGTCGAGTTCATGGTCGCGCAGGGGGCGCTCGCGCCGGGGGAGGAGCCGCCCCGGGAGCGGATCTATCCGCCGGTCGGCTCGCTCGAACTGGACCTGCTGCGGGACGTACTGGAGACCGAGGCGGGGACCTTCCGGCAGATCGGCGTCGCCGCGCGGGTGACCCAGCTGCGGCCACGCCAGGTCCTGCCCGGGCTTCCCGCACCGGAAGTGGTCACCTCGGCGTGAGCCCGGTTCCGGGGTGAGTCCGGCCACGTCGGCGCGGCGCCGGAGCACGCGTGCACACCGGCCGGGTCGGTGTGCACGGGCCCGTCCGGCAGTTGTCGGACGGGCTTGTGAGGGCACTCACGCGGGGCAGTGGGCCACCGTGCGGAGCACGACGCCTACGATCGGCAGATAGGTGCGTCCGCACCGTAGGGACTCACCCGTTTGGCGGAGCGCGGGACGCAGTGCGGCGCCCACGTGGCCGCAGACCTCGCCCGGACGACACATACGAGGACCAATGACTCCCGTCGTACTGATCGCTGAAGAGCTCGCTCCCGCCGCCATCGACGTGCTCGCGCACGACTTCGACGTACGCCACGTCGACGGCACCGACCGCCCGGCCCTGCTCAGCGCGCTCTCCGAGGCCGACGCGGTCATCGTGCGCAGCGCCACCCAGGTCGACGCCGAGGCCATCGCCGCGGCGCCGCGGCTCAAGGTGATCGCCCGTGCGGGGGTCGGACTGGACAACGTCGAGGTGCCGGCCGCCACCGCCCGGGGCGTCATGGTGGTCAACGCGCCGACCTCCAACATCGTCTCGGCCGCCGAGCAGGCCGTCGCGCTGCTGCTCGCGGTGGCCCGGAACACCGCCAGCGCCAGCGCCGCGCTGAAGGCGGGGGAGTGGAAGCGGTCCAGGTACACCGGAGTCGAGATCCAGGGCAAGACGGTCGGCGTGGTCGGCCTCGGCCGGATCGGCGTCCTCTTCGCCCAGCGGATCGCGGCCTTCGGCACCCGGCTGATCGCGTACGACCCCTACGTCCAGCCGGCCCGGGCGGCGCAGCTCGGGGTACGGCTGGTCGGCCTGGAGGAACTGCTCCGGGAGAGCGACTTCATCTCCATCCACCTGCCGAAGACCCCGGAGACGGTCGGGCTGATCGGCGAGAAGGAACTGACGCTGGTCAAGCCGGGTGTACGGATCGTCAACGCGGCCCGTGGCGGCCTGATCGACGAGCAGGCCCTGGCCGACGCGATCGCCGAGGGACGGGTCGGCGGCGCGGGCATCGACGTGTACTCCAAGGAGCCCTGCACCGCGTCCCCGCTGTTCGCCTTCGACAACGTGGTGGCGACGCCGCACCTGGGCGCCTCGACCGCCGAGGCCCAGGACAAGGCCGGTCTGGCGGTCGCCCGCAGCGTCAAGCTCGCGTTGCAGGGTGAGTTCGTGCCGGACGCGGTCAACGTGCAGGCCGGCGGCGTGGTCGCCGAGGACGTCCGGCCGCTGCTGCCGCTGGCCGAGAAGCTGGGCAAGGTCTTCACCGCGGTCGCCGGCGGGGTCGCCGCCAGCGTGACCGTCGAGGTACGCGGCGAGATCGTCGCCAACGACGTCTCGGTGCTGAAGCTGGCCGCCACGAAGGGTCTCTTCACCTCCGTGGTGGAGGAGCAGGTGAGCTACGTCAACGCCCCGCTGCTGGCCGCCGACCGGGGTGTCACGGTGGCGCTGACCACGCACGCGGAGACCATCGACCACGCCAACCTGGTCACCGTGCGGGGTGCGCTGCCGGACGGCCGGACCGTCTCGGTCTCCGGTACCACGGTGCACACCGGTACCCGGGACGTGATCAAGCTGACCGAGGTGGACGGATTCGACCTGGAACTCGGCGCGGACGGGATCCTGCTCTTCTTCCGCTACGCCGACCGGCCGGGTGTGGTCGGCACCGTCGGCTCGATCCTCGGCGAGACGGGTGTCAACATCGCGGCCATGCAGGTTGCCCGGCGGTCCGCCGGTGGCGAGGCGTTGATGACCCTGACCGTGGACTCGGCGATCGCGGCGGACCTGCTCAACTCGGCGGCCGAGTCGATCGGTGCGGTGGCGGCGAGCGCCGCCGACCTGCGCGACGAAGAGGCGTGACGGGGAAGACCTCCTGAACTCCCGGACGGGGCGAGCCGCAGTGGGCCGCCCCGTCCGTCGTCAGCCGGTCACAGTGGTCGGTGGCGGGTAGACGGAACCGTCCTGTGGGTCCAGTAACAGCAGGCCGTGCACTCCGGCCAGCCGTTCGATGTCGAGCAGCACCTCGTCCGCACAGGACTCGTGGAGGTTCATCTCGACGTGGTCGGCGGCGACGTGCAGCGGGGTCACCGCCCAGGGCGTACCCGGACCTGGCCGGTCGGGGTAGCCGGCGGTGACCGCCCGGTAGAAGGACGAGATCCGTGGCTCCAGGGCGCCGTTGACGTGGTGTCCCTGGCGGCACCGGTCGTGGGCCGCCCGTACGTCGACCGGCGAGGCGCCGTGCCCGAGGGCCCATACGATCAGATCGAAACTCACGGGGGTAAAGGGTGCCATCCCGAAGCGTGGGCGTTCGCCGTATACCGGCCGACACGCGGAAGGGCACCTCTTGCGGGGACTCACGTCGGGTCGATAGCGTATTGACGTGGATACCCGGCGAGTTCCTAGGCGTGGGCTCGTCTTCGGGTGATGAGGCGTCGCGCCGGCCGGGTAGCCAGCACCCCCGTGTGCGCGAGCCACGCGCACTCGTCGCTGATCGGCCCCCGCGACCGTTGCCGAGCTCGCGGGGGTCGATCGCGTCCGGGCGCGAGGCTCTCCCCGACGTGATCGTCGAAGGAACCCGTCGGTCAGGGCGGGGCGTGACCGGGGCGGTGGTCGCCGCCGGGCAGGACCGTCAGCGTGCGGTGGCGAAGAGCGCCCGGTAGCCGTCCTTGGTGGGGAACCAGTCCAGGCCGGCTCGACCGGCGGCGAACAGGGCGGTCGCGTAGGCGTCGGCGACCGCGAGGTCGGGCCCGGTGACGGTGGCCGCGATCAGCCGGTCGGCCGGCTCGCCGGTGTGCGGGTCCACCACGTGGTCACGACGGCCGGCGACCCCGGAGGTGCCGACCGCGCCCGAGGTCATCTCCAGCAGCATCGGCGGGCGGTCGTTCGCGGTCGGATGGTGCACCGCGATCCGCCACGGTCCGCCGTGCGGGGCGTGGCCGCGTACCGTCAGGTCGGCGCCGCTGATCACGGCGTAGTCCTCGATGCCGGCGGCCCGCAGCCGTGCGGCGGCCCGTTCCACCGCCCAGCCGACCAGCAGGCCGCCCGGGTCGAAGCCGCCGGGCACCGCCCAGGCGTCGAACCAGCCGTCCGTGGCGGCCCGCATCGCGGCGCAGCGCGCGACGATGTCGGCCAGCGGCGGGTACGCGTCGGCCGAGATCTCGGCCCGGCGCAGCCGGGAGACGAGGCTGGCCGGTCGGGCCGGGCTGTAGGTGAGGTCGATCGCCCGTAGCTCGGCGACCGCGTCCCGCAGCGCGTCGCCGACGCCCCGCCAGCCGACCTCGCCGAGGCCGTTCAGTATCAGGGTGTACTCGGCGATGGAGGTCTGCACCGTGTGCCGCGCGACCACCCGGTCGGCGAGCGTCGCGCCCGGTCGGACGTTCCGCCGCCCGGCACCCAGCCGCAGGTCGGGTCGTCCCCGGCCGACGGCGGGTGCCGGCGACAGCCCCCGACGATGCTGACCCGGACCCCGGCCGCCCCCCGGGATCCGCATGTTCGCCCCCTGGATCCGCATGTCCGCCCCCTGGATCCGCATCTCGCTCCGTGCCCTCCTCGGGCCATCGCCGCTCACGATAAGCAGCGAAAATGGCTACACCATGAATGCTGGCTGAGAAGGTCCTGTGCAGTTGATTTCCCAGATTCTGGGAGCGCCGTACCGGGAGCCGGGACGGTCCCTTAACGTTCCTTAGACACGACAAAGGCAAGGGAGCTGGACGTGGCGGTGGCGCGGATCGCGGTGGTGGCTGGTGACGGCATCGGGCCGGAGGTGGTCGCGCAGGCCCGCAAGGTGCTCGACACCGTGCTGCCGGGCATCGAGGCCACCGAGTACGACCTCGGCGCGGCACGATACCACCGCACCGGAGAGGTGCTGCCGGACTCCGTGCTCACGGAACTGGCCGGTCACGACGCGATCCTGCTCGGCGCGGTCGGCGATCCCACCGTTCCGCCGGGCGTGCTGGAACGCGGCCTGCTGCTCAAGCTGCGGTTCGAGTTCGACCAGTACGTGAATCTCCGGCCGTCCCGCCTCTGGCCGGGCACCTCCGGCCCGCTGGCCAGCGTGAAGCCGAACGAGATCGACCTGGTCGTCGTCCGGGAGGGCACCGAGGGCCTGTACGCCGGTGCCGGTGGCGTGCTGCACCGGGACACCCCCGCCGAGGTGGCCACCGAGGAGAGCCTGAACACCCGGTACGGCGTCGAGCGGGTCATCCGCGACGCCTTCGCCCGGGCCGGTCGCCGGGAACGCCGCAAGGTCACCCTGGTGCACAAGACCAACGTGCTGACCCACGCCGGCTCGCTCTGGGCCCGCGCCTTCGCCACGGTCGCCGCCGAGCATCCCGACATCGAGACCGAGTACCAGCACGTCGACGCCGCCGCGATGTTCCTGGTCACCCAGCCGCAGCGGTACGACGTGGTGGTCACCGACAACCTCTTCGGCGACATCCTCACCGACATCGCCGCCGCGATCACCGGTGGAATCGGCCTGGCGGCGAGCGGCAGCATCAACCCCGAGCGGGCGTACCCGTCGATGTTCGAGCCGGTGCACGGCTCGGCGCCGGACATCGCCGGTCAGGGTGTGGCGGATCCGGCCGCCGCGGTGCTCTCCACCGCGCTGCTCCTGGACCACCTGGGTCATCCCGACGCCGCCCGCCGAGTAACCGAGGCGGTCGCCGCCGAGCTGGCCGCCCGTACTCCGGGCACGCCGCGGCGTACCGCCGACGTCGGAGACCGGCTCGCCGCCCACGTGGCGTCCTGACCCGGTAGATCCACCAGACACTTCCCGCCCCCGCCCGCCGGAGGTCCGTGCCGTTGCCGGATCTGCGCGAAGGCGCGAGTGGTGAGTTCTCCGGTCGACCGGAGGGTCGAGGTTGAACGACCGTTCGGGTAAGTTTCAGGCACAAGCCCCACGTCCCGGCTCGCCCATGCCCGGGTGCCGGTTCCCTTCATGGAGGTCAGCGCGATGAGCGGTGGTGACAAGCTCGACTTCGAGATCCGTCCGAATCCTCAGCCGGTAGCCCCCGCCGAGCGCGACGCGCTGATGGCGAACCCGGGATTCGGTCGGGTCTTCACCGACCACATGGTCACCGTCCGGTACGCCGAGGGCAAGGGCTGGTACGACGCCCGGGTCGAGGCCCGCGCGCCGATCCCGATGGACCCGGCGAGCGCCGTACTGCACTACGCCCAGGAGATCTTCGAGGGGTTGAAGGCGTACCACGCCGCCGACGGTTCGGTGACGATGTTCCGGCCGGACGCCAACGCCGCCCGGTTCGCTGACTCGGCCCGCCGGATGGCGATGCCGCCCCTGCCACAGCAGGTCTTCCTCGACTCGCTGCGCCACCTGATCGAGATCGACCGGGCGTGGCTGCCGACCACCGAGGAGGGCAGCCTCTACCTGCGGCCGTTTATGTTCGCCAACGAGGTCTTCCTCGGGGTGCGCCCGTCCAACGAATACCTCTACGTGCTGATCGGCTCGCCGGTCGGCTCGTACTTCCCCCGGGGCGTGCAGCCGGTGAACGTCTGGGTGTCCCCGACGTACACCCGGGCGGCACCGGGCGGCACCGGTGAGGCCAAGTGCGGCGGCAACTACGCCGCCTCGCTGGCCGCCCAGGCCGAGGCGATGGAGCACGGCTGTGAACAGGTGGTCTTCCTCGACGCCGTGCAGCGCCGGTACGTCGACGAACTGGGCGGGATGAACGTCTTCTACGTCTACGACGACGGCTCGCTGGTCACCCCGCCGCTGGGCGGCACGATCCTGCCCGGCATCACCCGGGAGTCCGTGATGACGCTGGCCCGGCAGGCCGGCCGTACCGTGGTCGAGCGGCCGGTGGCGTTCGACGAGTGGCAGGCCGACGCGGCCAGCGGGCGGCTGCGGGAGGTCTTCGCCTGCGGTACGGCGGCGGTGATCACCCCGATCGGCGTGGTGCGCCACCCGGACGGGGAGTTCCGGATCGCCGACGGCAGCCCGGGTGAGGTCACCACGGGCCTGCGGCAGAGCCTGGTCGACCTCCAGCGGGGCCGGGCCGAGGACGTCAACGACTGGATCCACCACATCCGCTGACCGACGCCGACCTCCGGGCGCCGCCGGCTCAGCTGAGCAGGTGCGCCCGGAGGGCGTCGATCCGGGACTGGACGAGGCCGGCCCTGACCAGGTACCGCTGCGCCGACCCGTGCCGGTCCCGCAGCTCGCGGAGGAAGATGCTCATCGCCTCGGCGGGGCAGCCGAGGAAGGGCGCGGGCACCGGCTTCGAGGCCGGCAGCGTGGTGGCGATCCACTCGCTGAACCGGACCGAGCCCTCGATGCTCCGGGCGTAGTCCTCGGCGATCGTCTCGTCGGCGACGCCGAGCAGCGACAGGGTCAGCGCGCAGACCACCCCGGTCCGGTCCTTGCCGGCCACACAGTGCACCACGGTCGGGGCGGCGTCGGCGTCGGCGATCACCTCGATCGCCGAGACCAGGCCGGCGGCCCCGGTCTCGGCGAGGTCGTGGTAGCGGTCGGCCAGGTACCGGGCCATGCCGAGTTCCTCGGAGTACGCCGACTCCTCCCAGAACGCGTGCTCCGGATGGATGTGCCGGTACGCCAGTCCCGGGTAGTCCGGCACCCGGCCGTCCCGACGTACCTCGGACGGGCGGCGCAGGTCGATGACGGTACGGATGCCGAGCGCGGCGAACGCCTCCCGGTCCACGCCGTCGACCCGGTGCAGCGAGTCCGACCGGTACAGCCGGCGCTGGCGTACCGGGCGGCCGTCCAGGCCCGGATGTCCACCGACGTCCCGGAAGTTGAAGAGGTTGTTGAAGGCCGTCATCGGAGTCATCGGAGTGGCGTCCACGCGACCACAGTAGCGACTCCGGGCCGAGGGCCGGCCGAGGGCGTTTGCCGGCGACGGAAGCCGGTGGGGCGGCCGCCCCACCGGCTTCCGGGTCGCGGGTCGCGCCCTACAGCGCGCGGCCTGGCGGTACCGTCCAGCCTGTCGTGCCGTACGTTCCGCCGTAGTAGCCACCGAGCTTGTCCCGGTACGCCGGGTCCTCGCGGCCGGTGTCGTCGAACTCCGGAGCGTCCTTGATCTGCTCCTTGGTGCGATCGACGTACACCTTCCGGTCGTCGTGGTCGACGTGGTTCACCACGCCGGCCGGCAACATGACCTTCTTGCCGAAGATCCACGGGCCGGTGTCCACCACCAGGTGACTGGCGTTGACCTCGTGACTGGCACTGTCGATCTTGCCAATGCCGCCGTCGGTCGCCTCCACCTTGTAGCCGACCAGGTCGGCTCCGGTGACTCCGGCGTCGTCGCGGTAACGCCACGGGTCGAACTCGCCCGAAGGCGTGCCGCCCGCGATGGCGCCGCCGCCCCCATGGATCAGGGGATCCGGCGTCTCCTGCTGCGGGGTCGTCTGAGGATCGAGCCTGTCCACTGGCTATCACTCCTCTTCTCGACTGTCTCGTACGTTTCTCGGCTGTCCCGGACACTCCTACCCAGGGAGCTCGATCAATACACCAACCGGTCTCGCGGGCCCGGGTGTGCCGCCCGCCCGTCACCGCTGGCGTTCCCACCGGCCGGAGGTGGGCACCCGGCTCGCCACCGGGCGCTTCCCGCGATGTGGATTTTCCCTCCCAGAACCGGGGGGCGCGTGGCAGAGTACTTTCCGTGACCTGCTCCGCACTCATTATTGGCAACTAGCGCGCCGGCAACCTCCCGCCGAGCGCGCAGACCTCCCGCATTCGCGGGGGGTCATTTTGTTGTGCGGGCCGGAAGGCATCGGAGCAGGGGCTGCGCCACTGCCGAAGGAGACCAGATGACGTACCAGGTGTTCGACACGACCCTGCGCGACGGGGCACAGCGCGAGGGGATCAGCTACTCGGTTGTCGACAAGCTGGCCGTGGCCCGGCTGCTCGACGAGTTCGGTGTCGGATTCATCGAGGGCGGCTGGCCAGGGGCGATGCCGAAGGACACCGAGTTCTTCCGCCGGGCCCGTACCGAACTCGACCTCAAGCACGCCGTCCTGGTCGCCTTCGGCTCGACCCGCAAGGCCGGCCTCGACGTGGCCGCCGACCCGCAGCTCCGGGCGCTGCTCGACGCGGAGACCCCGGCGGTGTGCCTGGTCGCGAAGTCCGACATCCGGCACGTCGAGCGGGCGCTGCGGACCACCGGGGACGAGAACCTGGCGATGGTCCGGGACAGCGTCACCCATCTCGTCGCCGAGGGCCGCCGGGTCTTCCTGGACTGCGAACACTTTTTCGACGGTTTCCGGTACGACTCGGCGTACACCTCGGCCGTGGTCGAGACCGCGCTCGCGGCCGGCGCCGAACGCGTGGTGATGTGCGACACCAACGGCGGGATGCTGCCGTCCCAGGTGACCGCCGCGATCTCCGCGCTGACCGAGCGGCTCGGCGTCTCGCCGGACCGGCTCGGCATCCACACCCAGAACGACACCGGCTGCGCGGTGGCGAACACCATCGCCGCCGTCGAGGCCGGGGTACGGCACTTTCAGGGCACCGCCAACGGCTACGGCGAACGGCCCGGCAACGCCGACCTGTTCGCGGTCGTCGCGAACCTGCAACTCAAGCTCGGGCTACCGGTCCTACCGGACGGGTGCCTGACGCAGATGGTGCGCGTCTCGCACGCCATCGCGGAGATCGCCAATATCGCCCCCGACACCCACCAGGCCTACGTCGGGGCCGCTGCCTTCGCTCACAAGGCGGGGCTGCACGCGAGTGCGATCAAGGTGGATCCGCTGCTCTACAACCACGTCGACCCGGCGGTTGTGGGCAACGACATGCGGATCCTGGTGACGGAGATGGCCGGCCGGGCCAGCATCGAGCTGAAGAGCCGTGAGCTCGGACTGGATCTGGCCGGCCATCCCGACGCCGCCACCCGGGTCACCAAGCGGGTGAAGGAACTGGAGGCGGGCGGCTGGTCGTTCGAGGCGGCCGACGCCTCCTTCGAACTGCTGGTCCGCAGCGAGCTGCCCGGGATGGGTGCTGCCCGGCCGTTCGCGCTGGAGTCGTACCGGGTGCTGGTCGAGCACCGGGAGGACGGCGCGGTGGTCTCGGAGGCGACTGTCAAACTCCGGGTACGGGGTGAGCGGGTGATCGCCACCGCCGAGGGGAACGGTCCGATCAACGCCCTCGACGAGGCGCTGCGGGTGGGGCTGCTCCGGCACTATCCCGAGCTGCGCGGATTCGAGCTGGCCGACTACAAGGTACGGATCCTGGAGGGCAGCCACGGCACCGGCGCGATCACCCGGGTGCTGGTGGAGACGACCGACAGTGCTGGCCGGGACTGGACCACGGTGGGCGTACACCCGAACGTGGTCGAGGCGAGCTGGCACGCCCTCGTCGACGCGCTGACCTACGGCGTGGCGCGTACGCCCGCCGAGGTCTGACGCACTTCGCGTACCAGGACGGTTTCTGGGGGACGGCCCCGTTCACGGCGATGAGCCGTGGGCGGGGCCGTCCGCGTTCGGCGGCTCGAATTCCGTACCCGTCCGAGAGGCATTCGGAATTGACGGGCCGGTACCGGTTGGCGGCTGCGCTCGATAGTGCCTGGAAAATGTGAGACCCGAACGCCGTACGCATTTCCTGTGCGAGCCCGGCTCGGTGTCGAGGTGACTGGTTGTCGGTGAATGGGTCGGAGCCCGATCGGTTGATACCGCTATTGACCTGCACGTTTGCTGAATGCTATGTTCGCTCATGGTTGTTGAGTGGCCACTCTAGGTAGTATCCGCCGTTGAGGCGGGGTTCGGCCGGCGCCGGCCGGGCGCTCTCCACGCCACAGAATCCTGTGGCAATGATGCAGACAGCCCTCGCTCACCGATTCCTCGTTGCTGGGTGCGCCCTACTCGTAAATTGCCGGGCAATCCCATCGCCGATCGCGGGTCGGATCGCGCAGGGGGCGTATTCCGGAGCAGTAAGGCAGAGCTAGGACCATCTCCATCGTCGGTAAGACCATCACCATCCTGGGTAGAAAAGAAAGAGATGACGTCATGGCCAGAATCTTTGGGCGTAAGTCGATCCTGCTCGTCGTCGGGGCGCTCGCGCTGACCCTCGTCGGTGGCGGCATCGCCGTCGCAGCCCCGGAACAGCGCGACGACCCCGGCGCCGTCCGGATCAACGGCCGGGTGGTCCAGCAGCCGCTGGTCACCCAGGCCGACATCGACCTGGCGAAGGCCGCGCTGGTCAAGGGCGGCTCCGGCATCCAGGCGTCGAGCGCGCAGTTGTTCGCGGTCGTCAGCGCCGGTGGCGGCCTGGTCCGGGGCAGCCAGGCGGTCTCGGTGACCCTGCTGGGCCTCGGCCTGTACCAGGTGGTGTTCAACGTGCCGGTGCAATCCGGCGCGTTCGCGGGGACGATCGGGTTGACCGGCAGCGTCGGCACCTCACCGACCGGCTTCATCTCGGCGGTCGGCCGGACCAACCTGGCGCAGGGTGTCTTCGTGCAGACCTGGAACCAGTCCGGTAGCCCGGCCAACCGGAGCTTCCACCTGGGTGTCTTCCTGCCCTGACCGGGTCAGACCGCTGGCCTCCGCGTCCCCCCGAACGGACGCGGAGGCCAGCGCCGTCCCACCGCCGGCACCAGCGCCGGCCGGCACCGGCACAGCAAAGCGTTCCCGGTTCAGGGCGTCTGGTTCAGGGCGACTGCGCGGGCAGGGCCACCTCGGCCAGTACCGGACGGTGGTCCGAGCCCGGCAACGGGAAGACCGCCACCCGTCGTACCGCGATCCGGCGGTCCACCAGGACGTGGTCGATGACCACCGGGGGAATCGGGTCCCCGTCGTACGGCCCCCAGGTGCCGGTCAGCCCGGCCCCGACCGAGGCGGCGGAGTCGGCGTAGCCGGTGTCCAGCAGCCGGCGGAGTTCCGCATGGTCGAGCGTGGCGTTGAAGTCCCCGGCCAGGATCCGCAGCGGCCCCGCCGGGGTGGCGGACGGCTGCGTCCGCAGGTCGTCGTGCCAGGCCGACAGGCTGGAGAGCGTGGCCGGCGCCATCGGGTGCACGGACTCGACGAGTACCGCCGGTCCGGCGTCCGGCCGCACCGTCCCGTACGCCTGGGAGAAGCCACCGCCGTTGCGCCGGGTTCCGGTGTCCCGCAGCGGCAGCCGGGAGTACAGCGCCGAACCGGTCGTACCCGACTCCGCATTGGCCTGCCGGTACGGCAACAGGCCGGCCAGGCCGAGCCGGTCCAGCGCCGCCTCCGCGTCCGGGGTGAACTCCTGCACCGCGAGCAGGTCGACCCGGTGGGTCCGGACCAGTGCGACCACGGCGTCGGGCTCGGCGGCCCCGGCGAGCAGGTTGGCGGTCAGCACCCGCAGGGTCGGGCCCCCGGCGACCGGCGGCTCGTCGGCCAGCGCCCGGGGCGCGACCAGGCAGACCAGGACGATCGCGGCCAGCGCGGCGGCGCCGGCCGCCCACCACCGCCGGACGGCCAGGGCCAGCCCGAGCGGGACCACCGTCCACGCCGCCAGGTACGGGGTGAAGGCGAGCAACTGCACCAGCGGACCCCGTTCCAGCCCGCCGAGCCGGACCGCCGCCCAGCCGAGTCCCGGCGCGACGAGCAGCCAGCAGAGCACGGTGAGCGGAGCCCGTCGTCGGCGTCCGGCGACGACCGGTGGTGCGGACGCGGGATCCGGGTCGAGATCAATGCTCATACCGGCACGCTAACCGTCCGGTGTGGAGAGCCTGTGCAGAACGTGTGCGGGCTCGGCGCCCGCCCCCGCCGACCACCCGACCGGGGTCAGCCGGCCGACGGCCAGGTGCTGCCGAGCACCCCGGTCAGCGCGTCGTACTGGTAGACGGTCGTGCGGTGTGGCTGTTTCGTCTGGTGGTCCTTCACCTGGGTGACCAGGACGCCGATCTTGACGTGGTCCTGGCTGACGACCGAGCGCCACGGCACACCGTCCCGGGAGACGTCCACCCCGTGCGAGAAGTCGCCGTCCGGTGCGTTGATCGAGTAACCCGGGCCACCCGGCGGGTCGATGTCCAGTCCGCCGTCCGCCCGGATGGTGAGGGTGACGACCAGGGCGCCGGCCGGATCGTGGATCTGCGCCGGATCCCCGGCGTAGAAGCGGCTCCGGCCCTGGCCCTGGATGTCCATGCCGTTGTAGAAGGTCTTGCCCTGTGCGTCGACCCAGAAGTGCGGCACGTGCGCTCCGGCGGCGCCGTAGGTGAGGCCGGGGTAGTAGGCCAGGTGCCAGTGTGGCGGGTTGTCCGGATGCAGCACGTTGTTCGTCTCGAAGCCCATCAGGGAGAAGAAGTGGGCCTTGCGGCGTGCCTCGGCGGCCAGCCCCGAGTCCTGGAGCACCGCCTCGGTCGCGATCATGTAGTTGATCACGGATGCGGCCTGCTTCGCCGGCCACGGCACGCTGGTCCACGGCCCGGCCACCCGATCCGGATCGTTGTGCTCGATCCGCCAGTGCACGCCGCTCGCCGTGGAGTTGTTGAGCATGCTCCAGACCTGGACGGTCGCCTGGTTCGCGTTCACCGTCGACCAGGTGACCGGAACGACGAAGCTCACCCGGTACGGCGCACCGGCGTGCCGCCGTACCGCCAGCCGGGTGTCGGTGGCGATCACCGAGCCGATCCAGGTGCCGGGCCAGTCGACGGTGACCGTCACCGCCTCGCTGCGCGGGCCCCGGATGAAGGAGTAGTACTCGGCCCGGCTGGCGACCTGGTGCTGGGCACCGGGAACGAGTTCGTAGCCGGCGGGCAGGGTGATCTCCGGGGTACCGAGGTCACCGGGGATCGCCTTGACGAGCCGGAAACCGGCGTAGTTCGGGGCGGGCACCGGATCGGGGGCGGCGACCGCCGGGGCCCCGAACGCGACGACCGAGGCGGTGGCCAGCAGTACCGTCAACCAGCGTCGCAGCACCACGATGCCTCCGGGGTTTCGTCCCGCCCCGGTGCCCCGTGACGGTTTTGCGTGCTGTCGATTTTATTGGTACGACAGGGATTCCGGGCACCCCGAGAGACGGGAGTTACCGAACTTGTGATGACGCACGGGTGACCGTCGAGGTTTGTGGCTGGTCAGGGCGGGAAGCCCGCACCGTGACGGACATGTCAGACACCGTGACCACCCGCCCCAGGCCGGTCGAGACCGATTCGGCCGGACCAGAGCTGGAGCAGGCGCTCTTCGAGGTCAAACGCGTCATCGTCGGGCAGGACAAGCTCGTCGAACGCCTCTTCACGGCGCTCCTGGCCGACGGCCACTGCCTGCTCGAAGGCGTACCCGGAGTGGCCAAGACACTCGCCGCGCAGACCATGGCGACCGCCGTCGGCGGCAGCTTCTCCCGGATCCAGTTCACTCCGGACCTGGTGCCGTCGGACATCATCGGCACCCGGATCTACCGGGCGTCGACGGAGAACTTCGACGTCGAGCTGGGACCGGTGATGGCGAACCTTGTCCTCGCCGACGAGATAAACCGGGCGCCGGCCAAGGTGCAGTCCGCGCTGCTGGAGGCGATGGCCGAGCGGCAGGTCTCGATCGGCGGGCGCAGCTATCCGGTGCCGGAGCCGTTCCTGGTGCTGGCCACCCAGAATCCGATCGAGTCCGAGGGCGTCTACCAGCTTCCGGAGGCGCAGCGCGACCGGTTCCTGATGAAGGTGCTGGTCGACTACCCGACCGATGTGGACGAACTGGCCATCCTGTACCGGATGAGCGCGGAGCGCCCCACCGCCCGCGCGGTCCTCGACGCGCAGCGACTGCGGGCACTCCAGGACCGGGCGTCGCGGGTCTTCGTCCACCACGCCCTCGCCGAGTACGTCGTCCGGCTGATCCTGGCGACCCGGGATCCCGCCCGGTTCGGGGTACCGGAGGTGGCGCCGCTGCTCGCGTACGGGGCGAGTCCCCGGGCCACCCTCGGCCTGGTCGCCGCCGCCCGGGCGCAGGCCCTGCTGCGCGGGCGGGACTACGTGCTTCCCGACGACGTACGGGAACTGGCATCCGAGGTGATCGCGCACCGGCTGGTGCTCTCCTTCGACGCGATCGCCGACGGGGTGCCGGCCGAGTCGGTGGTGCACCGCCTGGTCGAGGCCGTACCGCCGCCCCGGATCGCACCCAGCCGCGAGCAGGACCGGCCGGGCCTGGCGGTCGTGTGAGTCGCGTGAGTCGCGTCGACGGTCAGCCGGACCGGGGCGACCCCACCCTGCGACAGCTCGCGCCCGAGCGCCGGCTGCGCCGGTTGGAGCTGCTGGTCACCCGGCGGCTCGACGGACTGCTGCACGGCCAGTACCTCGGCCTGCTGCCGGGCCCCGGCAGCGAGTACACCGGCGCCCGCGAGTACCGGGCCGGCGAGGACGAGGTACGCCGGATGGACTGGGCGGTCACCGCGCGTACCACGCTGCCGCACGTCCGGGAGGTCGACGCCGACCGGGAACTCTCCACCTGGCTGCTGGTCGACTCGACCCCGAGCATGGACTTCGGCACCGCCGAGCTGGAGAAGCGCGAGCTGGCGGTGGCGGCGGTCGCGGCGGTCGGCTTCCTCTCCGGCGGGGTGGGCAACCGGCTCGGCGCGCACCTGCTGGACGCCGGCGGGATCCGCCGCTATCCCGCCCGAAGCGGCCGGGCCCACCTGCTCGGGCTGCTCGGTGCCCTGCTCGCCGCCCCCCGGGGCGACATCGGCGGCAACCCGCCCACGCTGGCCGAGGCGGTGACGGCGCTGCACCGGGCCACCCCGAAGCGGGGAATGGCGGTGATCGTCTCGGACTTCCTCGACGGCCTGCCGGACGACGAGGACGGCACGCCGGAGTGGGAACGCGCGATCCGTCGACTCGCCGTCCGGCACCAGGTGCTCGCCGTGGAGGTGGTCGACCCGCGCGAACTGGAACTGCCGGACATCGGCCTGGTCACTCTGGTCGACCCGGAGACCGGGCGTCGCCGGGAGGTGTCCACCGGGGACCGGGGGCTTCGGGAACGGTACGCGGTGGCCGCCGCCGAACAGCGTGAACTGGTACGCCAGGCGCTGCGCCGCAGCGGTGCCGCGCACCTGTCGCTGCGTACCGACCGGGACTGGACCGCTGACGTCGTACGGCACGTACACACCCAACGGCGACTCGCGGGGACGACCCGGGCGCCCCGGACGGCGGTACGGGGAGGCACGGCATGACCTGGCAGTCTCCGGAGCGGCTGTTGCTGCTGCTGGGCGTGGTGGGCCTCGCCATCTGGTACCTCGTGCTGCAACGGCGCCGCAGCCGGTACGCCGTACGGTTCACGAACCTGCGGCTGCTGGACCGGGTCGCGCCGGACCGGCCGTCCTGGCGCCGGCACGTTCCGGCCGGGCTGTTCCTCGGCATGCTGGGGCTGCTGGTCGTCGGCTTCGCCCGGCCGGAGGCCGAGGTCCGGGTGCCCCGGGAGCGGGCCACCGTGATGGTGGCGGTGGACGTCTCGACCTCGATGCTGGCCACCGACGTGGAGCCGGACCGGCTGGCGGCGGCGAAGTCGGCGGCGCACAAGTTCGCCGACTCGCTGCCCGACGAGTTCAACGTCGGGTTGGTGGCCTTCGCCGGCAGCGCGGCGGTGCTGGTGCCGCCGGGCACCGACCGCTCGGTACTGCACACCGGGATCAAGCGGCTCGCCGAGGGCAGTACCGGAGTCCAGGGCACCGCCATCGGCGAGGCGATCGGCACCTCGCTGGAGGCGATCAAGACCTTCGACATGCAGGCCGCGAAGAACCCGCCACCGGCCCGGATCGTGCTGCTCTCCGACGGCGCGAACACCTCCGGGCGGGATCCGCTCGCGGCGGCCGACGAGGCGGTGCAGGTGGGCGTGCCGGTGCACACCATCTCGTTCGGCACCGCGTCCGGCTACGTCGCCCGGGGCGGGCGGCCGATCCGGGTACCGGTCGACGGCCAGACCCTGCGGGCGGTCGCGGAACAGACCAAGGGCGGGTACCACGAGGCGGGGACCAGCGCCGAACTGCGCGCCGTGTACGAGGACATCGGGACCTCGGTGGGCTACCGCACCGAGAAGCAGGACGTCTGCCCGGTTCATCGGGATCGGGCTGCTGCTGGCCCTGGCGGCGGCCGGCGGCTCGATGGCGTGGTTCTCCCGACTGCCCTGACCCGACGCCGGGTGTCCCGATCGGACCTTCTGCCCTGATCCGACGAGGAGTGGACTGACGAGGAGTGAGCTATGGCAACGCAGACCGGGCTCGGTGAACCCCGCGGCCCATGGTTCATCTCACCGGATCTCGAACCGGACGGGCGCGGTGCTCCGGCCGTACCCGATGGGCCGTTCACGCCGACCAGGGCGGCGCGGCGGCGCCGGGCGCTGCTCGCCGCGCTCGCCGTGGTCGCCCTCTCGATCGGCTCCGGCGGGCTGGCCGGCGGTTACGTGGCCAGCCAGGAGTCGTCGGTGGGGCGGGGGAAGGCGGCCCAGGCCGCCGTTCCGGCCGACCTGGTGGCCGCGGCCGCGCAGGTCGTGCCGGGAGTCGTCTCGGTGATGGTGGCCGGGGGCGGCAAGTCGGCGGGCGGCTCCGGATTCGCCCTCGACGACATGCACCACGTCGTCACCAACGACCACATCGTGGCCCGGGGCGGTGGTGGGGAGTCCGGCGGCGCGGTGATGGTCGAGACCTCGGACGGGCGGCAGTTCCCGGCCCGGATCGTCGGCCGGGACTCCAGCAGCGACATCGCGGTGCTCCGGGTGCCGCCGTCGGCCGGACTGACCGCGCTTCCGCTGGCGAAGCCCGGCGCGACCCGGGTCGGTGAGCCGGTGCTCGCGGTCGGCTCCCCGCTGGGGCTGGCCGGCACGGTCACCGCCGGAATCGTCAGCGCGCTGGACCGCGAGGTCCGGTTGGGCGACAACCGGCACAGTGCGGTGCAGACCGACGCCTCGATCAACCCGGGCAACTCCGGTGGCCCGCTGGTCAACGCCCGGGGCGAGGTGGTCGGGGTGAACACCGCGATCGCCACCATCGACGGCAGCGGGTCGATCGGGATCGGCTTCGCCATTCCGATCGAACAGGTGCAGCAGGTCGCCGACACCATCATCGGCAAGGGCGGCTGAGCCGTCCGTACCCGACCCGGTGGCCTTCGATCCTCGTGCCGGTGGCATCCGCTCCTTGTGCCGGTGGCGGCCGGTGGCCTCGTACGGATGGGAACTAACCTCAGCAGATGGCCGACGACCTGCGCGTGACCGACCGACTGGTGATTCCCGGCGGTGAGCTGCGGGAGCGGTTCTCCCGTTCGTCCGGGCCGGGCGGGCAGGGCGTGAACACCACCGACTCGCGGGTGGAACTCTCCTTCGACGTCGGCACGTCGCCGACCCTGCCGGAGCGCCTCCGGGAACGCGCCTTGGAACGGCTCACCGGCCGGCTCGTCGACGGCGTGCTCACGGTCACCGCCAGCGAGCACCGGGCGCAACTGGCCAACCGGGAGGCGGCCCGGGCCCGGCTGGCGGCGCTGTTGCGGGACGCGGTGGCGGCTCCGCCCCCGATCCGACGCGCGACGAAGCCGAGTCGGGGAGCGAAGGAACGGCGGCTGGCCGAGAAGAAGCGACGCGGCCAGATCAAACAGTTGCGCCGGGGCGACGGGGACTGACCGGTGGTCCGCAGGACCCGATCCGCAGGTGACGCCCGGCGGGTGGGAAGGGCGTACCTACCCCGCGGCAGTGCTCAGTCCAGCAGGGCGGCGAGGGCCAGGTCGACGTCGTACTCGGTGGAGTAGAGGTGGAACGAGGCGCGGACCCGGCCGGCCCGGACCGCCGCCCGGACTCCGGCGGACGCCAGCTTCTCCGCCGCCCCGGGTACGTCGACCGTGACGATCGCGCTGTTCGAGGGCGGCCGGCCGAGGCCGGTCAGGAACCGGTTGGCGAGTCCGACGTTGTGCTCCCGGATTGCCGGTAGGCCGATCTCGGCGAGCAGTTCCAGTGCCGGAGCCGCCCCGACGAAGCAGAACCAGGCCGGGGAGAGGTCGAACCGGCGGGCGTCGCCGGCCAGCCGCAGCGGGGGACCGTAGTACGACGCGTGCGGGTCCTCGCCCGCGTACCAGTTCGCGGCCAACGGGGTGATCCGGTCCCGGATCCGGGGGCTGAGATAGCCGAACGCCGCGCCGCGTGGGGCCATCAACCACTTGTACGCGCCCACCGCCACCACGTCCGCCCGGCTCGCGTCGAACGGAAGCCAGCCGCAGCCCTGGGTCGCGTCGACCACCACCAGTACGTCGTGCGCCTCGGCGGCGGCGAGTACGTCGTCGTACCGGGCGATGGTGCCGTCGGCGGACTGCACCAGGCTGAACGCCACCAGGTCGGTGTCGGCGTCGATCTCGTCGGCGAGCCGGTCGAGCGGCACCGTGCGGACCCGTACCCCGCGTTCGGCGTGCACCTGCCAGGGGAACAGGTTGGAGGTGAACTCGACCTCGGGTACGACCACGGTGCTGCCGGACGGCAACGCCGCACCGATCGGGGCGAGCAGTTGGGACACGGTCGCGCCGACGGTGACGTCCGCGACGGGTACGCCGACCAGGCCGGCGAAGGCGGCCCGGGACCGTACGGTCGACTCGTCCCACCCCTCCCAGGAGGTACGCCCGACCTGCCAGTCGGCCAGCGCCGACTGCAACGCCGTCCAGGCGGGTTCGGGCGGCAGACCGTAGCTGGCCGTGTTCAGCCAGCCCGGCTCGGGTTGCCACAGCTCCTGCGCCTTCACGAGATCCACTTGACCAGCGTAGTCAACGATCCGAGCTGGTCATGATCGCGACTTCTCGGCTCCGTTGAGGGCGCCGTGCAGGAACAGGTCGACCAGTTCCTCGACGACGACCTGCGGCTGCCCCTGTGCCGGCGGCCTGCCCCGTCCGAAGAGGAAGTTCAGGAAGATCTCCGCCAGCCGGTCGGGCGGCAGCCGCAGCGTGGCCCTCTCCGGCTCGAACAGCTCGGCGATCGCCTCCCGGGTCTCGGCCTGCGACCTGTCCCGGCCGATCGACCGGCCGGTTGAGCTGTCCCGGTCGGTCGACCGGTTCCGTGTGCCGTCGGCAGCGGTCTGCTCTCCGGATGGCGGCCGGTGCGACTGATAGCCCGAGGCGTGCAGCGCGCCGAGCACGGTTCCCATCCGGTTCAGATACCCGGAGAGCGCCTCGGCGGCCTCCACCAACCTGTCCGCCAACGGCTGCTCCACGGAGATGGACCGTAGTTCCTGCAACACCGTTGTCGGATCCAGGGCCCGGGCGATGCAGGCGGCCAGCAGTTCCTCCTTGTCGGCGAAGACCCGGAAGATGGTCGCCTCCCCGATCCCTGCCGCTCGGGCGATCTGTTGCGTCGTCACCGCGCTGCCGAACTCGGCTACCAACGGTAGCGCCGCCTGCAGCACCATCTCTCGTCGTTGTTCCGGAGTCATGCCCGGCGCACGTCGCCGGGTCGCTGGTGTCGTCATGCCATCCAGCCTACGGAGTGAGTACTCACTCCGTCAACCGCTCGACTCGCGCAGTCTCGCCCAGTCTTACCGAGCCTCGCGGGTGGCGTAACGACGCTTACATCCCCAAGGTAGCGGCGCTTCGGAAGGAGTGTTATCGTCGCTAACGTGGATACGAGAACACGGATACTGCACGCGGCGGCCGACCTGCTCGCCCGATCGCCCGAGGCCGACGTCTCGACCCGGGCGGTCTGCGAGGCCGCCGGTGTCGGCGCCCCGGTTCTCTACCGGCAGTTCGGCGACAAGGAGGGCCTGCTCTCGGCCGTGGTCGACTTCGGCTTCGAGCAGTACCTGGCGGGCAAGCGCGCCGCGAAGCCCTCGACCGACCCGGTACGGGACCTTCGGGACGGCTGGGACAACCACATCTCGTTCGCGCTGGAGAACCCGAACTTCTACCGGCTGATGTACTCGCCGGGGCTCTCCACCCCGCCCGACGCGGCGGCGGAGGCGCACGCACTGCTGCTGGCGGTCCTCGAACGCTGCGCGTCGGCGGGCCGACTGCGGGTCAGCCCGACGCTGGCCGCCCAGATGGTGATGCCCGCCAACGCGGGGGTCGCACTGCTGCTCATCACCCGTCCCGCCATCTACTCCGACGCCGACGAGGTCGCCGCCCGGGTCCGGGAGGCGATCGTCACCGCCGTCACCACCCCGGACGAGCCGGCCGGTACCGCCCCGCCGGTCGGCGAGGTGGCCGTCCTCGCGGCCAGCCTCGGCGCCCTGCTGCGGGCACAACCGGAGAGCCCGCTCTCCGGCGCCGAGACCGCGCTGCTGCTGGAGTGGCTGACCCGGCTCGCCGACCGAAGATAAGGAAGGGCCCCTTCCTATCGCTTTCTGTAGAAGAAGGGCCCCTTCCTAACCACCCACACGGCCGTCGCGACCCGGCGACGTCCGGCGATGACACCTACCCGCACCCCCCGAAGGAGAACACCATGTCCATCGACGCCACCCCGACCGAGATCCCGACCGTCCGGACCGCCGTCGTGACCGGAGGCTCGCGCGGCATCGGCCGTGGGGTCGCCACCCGACTGGCCGCCGACGGCTACGCCGTGGTCATCAACTACGCCAGCAACACCAGCGAGGCCGAGGCGGCCGTCCGGGAGGTCGAGGCCGCCGGCGGCCAGGCGATCGCGGTACGCGCCGACGTCGCCGACGAGAAGGCGATCAGCGCTCTCTTCGACACCGCCGAGCAGACGTACGGCGGGGTCGACGTGGTCGTGAACGCGGCCGGCCGGATGCCACTCTCGCTGCTCGCCGACCTCGACCTCGACGTGCTGGACGCCCTCTACCGGACCAACATCCGGGGCACCTTCGTCGTCAACCAGCAGGCGGTACGGCGACTGCGGCCCGGCGGCGCGATCGTCAACCTCTCCTCCTCGGTCGTCGGGCTCGCCTTCCCCCGCTACAGCGCCTACGCGGCCACCAAGGGTGCGGTGGAGGCGATGACGCTGGTACTGGCCCGGGAGCTGCGGGGCCGCGACGTCACGGTGAACGTGGTCGCACCGGGGCCGACCGCCACCGACCTGTTCATCCAGGCCAACGACGAGGAGCGGGTCGCACAGCTCGCGGCGCAGCCGCCGCTGGAGCGGCTGGGCGTGCCGGGCGACATCGCGGAGGTGGTCGCCTTCCTCGCCGGCCCGGCCGGTCACTGGGTCAACGGCCAGGTGCTGCGCGCCAACGGCGGAATCATCTGACCGCCCACGGCGGAGCCAACCAACCTCAGACGTCCCAGGGAGAACCACAATGGGCAAGATCATCGTCATCACGGGCGCCTCGAGCGGGTTCGGGGCACTGGGCGCACGGGCGCTCGCCGACGCCGGCCACACCGTCTACGCGGGAATGCGGCAGACCACCGGCCGGAACGCGGCAGCGGTCGCCGAACTCGACCGGTACGCCACCGGACACGGCGTCGACCTACGTGCCGTGGAACTGGACGTCAGCTCGCAGGAGTCGGCCGACGCGGCGATCGGCCGGGTGATCCGGGAACAGGGTCGGCTGGACGTGGTCGTACACAACGCGGGGCACATGGTCACCGGTCCGGCCGAGGCGTTCACCCCGGAACAGTTCGCCTCGGTGTACGACACCAACGTGCTCGGCACCCAACGGGTCAACCGGGCGGCGCTGCCGCAGTTGCGGAGCCAGCGCAGCGGACTCCTGCTCTGGGTGGGCAGTTCGAGCACCCGGGGCGGCACCCCGCCGTTCCTCGCCCCGTACTTCGCCGCCAAGGCCGCGATGGACGCCCTCGCCGTCAGCTACGCGGCGGAGCTGATCCGGTTCGGCATCGACACCTCGATCGTGGTCCCCGGCGCGTTCACGTCCGGCACCAACCACTTCGCCAACGCGGGCTCACCCGACGACGAGTCCCGGGTGGCCGACTACGCGGACCGGTACGGCCAGCTGATGGCCGAGGTCGGTGGGCGGCTGGCCGCCCTGGTCCCGCCGGACGCGGACCCGGGCGCAGTGGCCGAGGCCATCGTGCGGGTGGTGGACCTGCCGGCCGGCGCCCGGCCGTTCCGGGTGCACGTCGATCCGTCCCGGGACGGCAGCGAGGTCGTATCGACGGTCGCCGACCGGATCCGGGTGGAGTTCCTCCACCGGATCGGGCTCGACGATCTGCTGGCGGCGGACAGTAGCCGGTAACCGGCCGCGACTTCGGGGTTCAGGGGCGGATCGCCCAGGCGTTCACGGCCAGCCGGCCGGTGGTGCCGAGGTCGATTCCGCCCCGGGGCGCGACGATCTGCGTCGGTTCCCCCACGGCCGGGGCGATCTCCAGGTACTCGCCCTCGGTGGCGGGCACCGTCGACTCCGTCACCGTGTTGCGCCACAGGACCCGCGCCGTCGCCTGGCCGCCCGGGCGCAGCGTCACCGGCTGGGGCGGAGCGTCGTAGCTGTCCGGCGCGCTGACCGGGGACGAGCCGTTGCCGACCGTGATGTCGAGCGGCCGTCGGTTCCCGTCCAACACCCGGACCACAGGAAAGCCGTTCGCGGTGTAGTCCCGGGCGCCGCAGTTGGTGAGCTGGATGCCCAGCGCCCGCAGGCCCATGGCGCTGTCCACCTCGCCCACGGTGATCGCGACCCCCGACTCCGGACAGTCGGCGGCGGTGCTGCTCGGCGACGGCGTGGGCGGGGGCGGCACCGGTGCGGGACCGGTGCAGGCGGCGAGCAGGGCGATCCCGCAGAGCAGCGGGCCGAACCGGCGGATCGTGCGGCCGGACCCGATGCTGCCGGACCGGATGTGGCTGGATCGGATGCGGCCGCTCGGCGTGGCGCTCGCCACGGCCAGGATGGATCTTGGATTCACCCGATCGACGATTCCACGACATCCGACGGGACGGCCGGCGGGGACGGTGCAGATCTCGTGGAGATATCGAGCAGGGCCGCGCAGACAGCGATCAGCCGGGCGCGCAGTCGACCGGCGCGCTGCGAGAACCCGCGTTGCCGGGCGACGTACTCGGCCCTGCCCTCCGGGGTCTCGATGGCCACCGCCGGCTCCCCGTACGAGGAGAGGTCGTACGGGGAGGCCTGCATGTCGAGCAGTCGGATGTCGCGGGCGAGGTCGAAGCAGTCGAGCGCCAGGTCTCCGGGGACCGCCGGACCGAGCTTGATCGCCCACTTGTGGCAGTCCATCGACGCGTGCAGGCAGCCCGGCTGGTCGAGATCCACCTGGGTCGCCCGGGTGGGTTGAAGACGGTTGAGCCCGACCGCCTCCGGGGTGAAGAACCGGAACGCGTCAAAGTGCGTACAGCGGATCTGGGACGACTCGACGACGGCGTCGGTGCCCTCCTGCCCGAGGCGCAGCGGAAGGGGGTGCCGGTGCTGGGGCTGCCGGTACACCATCGCCCACTCGTGCAACCCGAGGCAGCCGGTGAAGGCCGGCCGGGAGGCGATCGCGGTCAACAGCCGGTGGATGTGGTGCACCGACTCGGATCTGTCCAACAGATAGGCCGGCACGTCGAGCCGGACGACCCCGTCGGCGTCGGCGGCGTACCAACGCCACTGCTGGTGCGGCGCGGCGCCGGCCGGATCGGGTTCCAGGGCGACGCCCACGCCGGGGTGCCAACGTCGCAACTGCGCCGGCCTGGTGCCGTAGTAGTCGTAGAGGAAGTCGTCGATCGCGTGGCGTTCGCCCGATGCCTTACGGGCACGGTGTCCCGAGGTGAGCGAGTCGGCGCGCTCCTCGTGGGCCCGGGCAAGGTCACGCCAGATCGTCGCGGGCAGGCTGGTCACGGCCGGTCACCCCGATCGTCCGTCGCCCGCCGGGCACGCCGGCCGGCCGGGTCGGGCGCGGCGGCCCGGGTACGGGTGGCGGTCACCGATCCAGGGTACGACCAGCCTCGGCGCACGCCCGGCGGGGCAGGGTCCCGCCCCGGTCAGCGCGGTACGTCGACGCTGACCCCGGCCGAGAAGACCGCACTGCGCAGCTCGATCCGGGTCGGTGCGGCCGGGCCGGCCGGGGCGAACACCAGCGGCAGGAGCATGCGTTCACCGGCCGGTACGGGGTCGGCGAACGGGTCCTTGCCGGCGTTGGCCGTCTGGGTGGCAGGTACGTCCGCGCCGACCCAGTCGCCCGTGGGCAGGTACGCCCGTTGCAGCGTGCCGTGCCACTGCTGACTCCGGTCGGTCAGGTTGCGTACCCCGACGATCGCCTGGCACCCGCCCGGTGCCGGCGGGCAGAGCAACCGGTACACGGTGAACTCGAAGGCGCTCTCCCGCAGGCTCGTGCCGACCGGCCCGGCCACGGTCTTGCCGACCCACGCCCCGCTCGACGGCTGTCGACCGGTGCTGATCGCGCTCACCTGGCTCGATCCGATCCACGCGGTGATCGTGGCGAACGCCACGGCCAGCACCAGCGCGACCCCCACGGCGAGCCAGGCCGGTGGCTTCGCCCGCCGTCGCGGCCGGTACGCCGTGGCCGGATGCGGGCTGGGTCGGGCCCGACCGACCGCCGGGGACACCTGCTCGGGGTACTGCTCCGGTGCTTCCTCCAGCTCGTCCTCGTCGGCCCGCCCGGCATCCACCGGCACCGGGGTGCGGGGCGGTACCGCCGCCTGGCCGACATAGCGGGCGCCGCCGGCGATGCCCACCGGTCCGTCCTCCTCGGCCGGCTCACCGGGCCGGTGGAGGCGGTCGGCCCCGATCAGACCGTCGTCGACCAGTTCGGCGTCCTCGTCGACCAGGTCGTCGACGGGTCGGAGTCGGTCGTCGGCGAGCCGGTCCCGCTCCTCCGCGAACTCCCGGTCCTCGAACAGCCCCCCGTCGGCCGGCAGCGCGGCATCCGCGTCGAGTTCGGGCTTTGTACCCCGGTCGGCATTCGTACTCCGGTCGGCATTCGTATCCCGGTCGGCGCCCGTGCCCGGGGTGCCGGGTCCGGCCAGGACGCCGTTCTCGGCATGGCCCGTCGCCAGGCGGACGCCGGGCGGCGCGGGGATCTTGGCATTTCCGCGTACCCGGGCGGTGGCCCTGGCGATGGGATTGCCGGACCTACGGATCACCCGGCCCTGGGCGGCGGCGGCCCGTTCCTCGGCAGCACGCCGCTGGGCCGCGCGTTTCTTGGCGCGCTTCTTCTCGGCCTTCTTCGCGGCCCGTTCCTCGGCGGCGCCACCCCGACCCGCAGCGCCACTCGGGGCCGCTGGGCCAGCCGGGGCCGCTGGGTCAGTCGGGGCCGCTGGGCCAGCCGGGGCCGCTGCGTCAGTTGGGAACCCGTCGCCGTTGCGGCCGGTGGCGTTCACACCGCCGGCCGCCCGTCGACGCCGTAGCCGGCGGGACCAGATCAGACCGGCAGCCCCGGCGAGCAGGACCACCACCACGATCGCCGTGCCCAGCATCAGGGTGCTGCGCCACCACGGCGGGGAGGCGGCCGGCTCGGCCCGTACCGAATTGTCGGTACCGGCGCCACCCCCGCCGGCCTTCGCCGGGTCCCAGGTCGCGGTCGCGCAGTCGTACGGCATGCTGCCGTTCGCGACGTACGCGCAGGCCGGTGCGGTGACCTTCGTTCCGGCGGACGGCGGCGTGAGGGTGCTGGTCAGCCGCGCGGTGGTACGGGGGGCCAACTGCACCTGCCAGACCACCTCCGGGCCGGTCTGACCGGGCTGCCCACCGGCGGGAACCACCTGCCCACCCTGGCTGATCATCGCCGCGGTGGTACCGGGTGGCAGATCCTGCCGGACGGTCGTCCTGGCCATGCCGTCGGTGCCGTTGCGCACCTGGATTTCGTAGCGTGGCGTCGCGCTTCCGGAGCTGGTCATCACGACCGTGATCAGCGGAGCGGCGGCCTGGGCGGGTACGCCGGGCGCGGCGGCGGCCAACAGGCAACCCCCGATCACCGCCCCTGCCGTACGTAGTCGGGTCGATGCAGGCATCACGAGAAGTCCTCCCAGTCCGACGCTAGGCCGGCTCCGGCGCCGGTCGGCGGCGAAGGATCGAACCGCTGCCCGGGAACCGGAGGCTGCGGTATCGTGCGCCGCCCGGTGCGACCTCGGCCCTGACCGCTGGTGGGGATAGATTGGCCGGGTGCGTATCGCTCGTTTCGCTCATGCAAAGGGAATGTCGTTCGGCGTGGTCGAGGGTGATCCCGAGGCCGGCCCAGAGGGTCTGACGGTGGCCGAGATCGAGGGCCATCCGTTCGGCGAGATCCGCTTCACCACGGCCCGATGGGCGCTCGCGGACGTCCGCCTGCTCTCGCCGATCCTGCCGAGCAAGGTGGTGTGTGTCGGGCGTAACTACGTCGAGCACGCGGCTGAACTCGGCAACGACGTGCCCACCGAGCCGCTGCTCTTCCTCAAGCCGTCCACCTCGGTGATCGGGCCTCGGGACGCGATCCGGCTGCCGACCCAGTCGAAGCAGATCGAGCACGAGGCCGAGCTGGCCGTGGTGATCGGGCCGCCGGGCGTACGCCGGGCCGACCGCGCCACCGCCGCGCAGGCGATCTTCGGCTACACCTGCGCCAACGACGTGACCGCCCGCGATCTCCAGCGGTCGGACGGTCAGTGGACCCGGGCCAAGGGCTTCGACTCGTTCTGTCCGATCGGCCCGTGGATCTCGACCGGAATCGACGTCAGCGACGTCGAGGTCCGCTGCGAGGTGGGTCGGGGTGCCGAGGAGATGGAGGTACGTCAGCTCGGCCGGACCAGGGACATGGTGTTCGACGTGCCGACCCTGGTGTCCTACATCTCACACGTGATGACGCTGCTCCCCGGTGACGTGGTGCTGACCGGCACTCCGGCGGGGGTTAGTCCGATCGTCGACGGGGATATCGTCACGGTGCGCGTCGGCGGGATCGGCGATCTGTCGAATCCGGTGGTGGCCCTGGACTAGGGCGTACCGGCGGGGCCAGCGTCCGGTACCGACCCGATTTGGCCTCCACCACCGGGTCCGGTAATGTTCGCTCTCGGTGCGACGAGTACCGATGGGGTATGGGGTAATTGGCAGCCCAACTGATTCTGGTTCAGTTAGTCTAGGTTCGAGTCCTGGTACCCCAGCCACCGATGTCCGAAAGGGCGCCGGTAGCTGGTCTCTGGTAGAGTTCGGCAGCGTTGATCGCAAGGTCAACAACGGAAGTTCTGGCCCCGTCGTCTAGCGGCCTAGGACGCCGCCCTCTCAAGGCGGTAGCGCGGGTTCGAATCCCGTCGGGGCTACATCTGACGGCCCGTGTCACCTCTGGTGGCGCGGGCCGTTTCCGTTGCACCAGGGCTGCGGGTCGTACCGGCGCCCCGGCTTCGCGGCGGACCACAGCCGCAGACGGCTCGCGCCGCACCGCTCGGGTGGCACCGCTTGCGGCGTACGCCTTCGCGGGCTGTCTGCTGCACGTTCGCGGGCTGTCGCACCGCTTATGGGTCGAGCATCGCACACCCGACGCCCGTCCAGCCGGCGAAATGAGCTATTTACCCCGCATCCTCGGCAGCCGTCCGTCGCGAGGATGGTTAGGAAGGGGCCCTTCTTCTACAGAAAGCGATAAGAAGGGGCCCTTCCTTGCACCGCCTACAGGCCGCTGAGGCGTTGGCCGGCCCGGACCACGGCCATCGCGTGCCGGTCGCCGGGGCGGCGGCCGAGTCGCTCGATCGGGCCGGAGATGCTGATCGCGGCGATCACCCGGCCGGTGCGGTCGCGGATCGGGGCCGAGACGCTGGCCACTCCGGGCTCGCGTTCCGCGACGCTCTGGGCCCAGCCGCGACGGCGTACCTCGGCCAGAGTGCGGCCGGTGAACTTGCATCGGGGGAGCAGCGGCATGACCGCCTCCGGTGGTTCCCAGGCGAGCAGGATCTGGGCTGCCGAGCCGGCGGTCATCGGCAGGACCGAACCGACCGGAACGGTGTCGCGCAGTCCGCTGGCGCGTTCGGCGGCGGCCACACAGATGCGCTCGTCGGCCCGGCGCAGATAGAGTTGTGCGCTCTCACCGGTCGCGTCCCGGAGTGCCGACAGCAGTGGCTCGGCCGCCGTCAGCAGGACGTCGGGAGCGGCGTTGGCCAGCTCGCCGAGCCGGGGTCCCGGGCGCCAGCGCCCCTGGGTGTCCCGGACCAGCATCCGATGGATCTCCAGGGCCTGCGCCAGGCGGTGCGCGGTGGCCCGGGGCAGCTTGGTGCGATCGACGAGTTCGGCCAGGCTGGCGCCATCGACGCAGGCCGCGAGGATGACCACCGCCTTGTCGAGAACGCCGACACCGCTCATACTGTGTCCCACAAGCCGAAACCTACCTCCCAGAATTTAGGATGTCCAGATGGTGGGAGTCACTCCAGAGCCGTCCTCGCCCAGGACCTTGGCCGAGAAGGTCTGGGATGCTCACGTGGTGCGATCCGCTGACGGTGAGCCGGATCTGCTCTATATCGACCTGCACCTGTTGCATGAGGTGACCAGTCCGCAGGCGTTCGACGGGCTGAGATTGGCCGGTCGACCGGTCCGTCGCCCGGATCTCACGCTCGCGACCGAGGACCACAACACCCCGACCGGGTACGACGATCCGGCGTTCCGGTCCCGGCGAGGTGACCTGCTCACCATCGCCGACCCGACCTCCCGGACCCAGATCGAGACGCTGCGCCGCAACTGCGCGGAGTTCGGTCTCCGGCTGCACCCGCTCGGCGACGAGAACCAGGGCATCGTGCACGTGATCGGGCCACAACTCGGACTGACCCAGCCCGGCCTGACCATCGTCTGCGGTGACTCACACACCGCCACCCACGGCGCGTTCGGCGCCCTAGCGTTCGGGATCGGGACCAGTGAGGTCGAACACGTCCTCGCGACCCAGACCCTGCCGCAGGGCCGCCCGAAGACGATGGCGGTCACGGTGACCGGCGAACTGGCCCCCGGAGTCACCGCCAAGGACCTGGTCCTGGCGCTGATCGCCCAGGTGGGCACCGGCGGCGGTCGCGGCCACATCGTGGAGTACCGGGGCGAGGCGATCAGCCGGCTCTCCATGGAGGGCCGGATGACCATCGCCAACATGTCCATCGAGTGGGGCGCCAAGGCCGGCATGATCGCGCCGGACGAGACCACCTTCGCGTACCTCAAGGGCCGTCCGAACGCCCCGCAGGGCGCGGACTGGGACGCGGCGCTGGAGTACTGGCGGACGCTGCCCACCGACCCGGGCGCGACGTTCGACAGCGAGGTGGTGCTCGACGCCAGCCGGATCAGCCCGTTCGTCACCTGGGGCACCAACCCCGGACAGGGCACCGCGCTGAGTGCGGCCGTACCGGATCCCGAGGAGTTCGTCACCGACGCCGAGCAGACGGCCGCGCGGCGGGCCCTGGAGTACATGGACCTCAAGCCCGGCACCCGGATGCGAGACGTGCCGGTGGACGTGGTCTTCGTCGGCTCGTGCACCAACGGACGGCTGGAGGACCTGCGGGCCGCCGCCGAGGTCCTGCGCGGGCACAAGGTGGCCGACGGGGTACGGATGCTGGTCGTGCCGGGTTCCGCCGCCGTCCGCGAGGCGGCCGAGCACGAGGGCCTGGACCAGGTCTTCACCGCTGCGGGTGCGGAGTGGCGGTTCGCCGGCTGCTCGATGTGCCTCGGCATGAACCCGGACACCCTCAAGCCGGGCCAGCGCTCGGCCTCGACCTCCAACCGCAACTTCGAGGGCCGGCAGGGCCGGGGTGGCCGTACCCATCTGGTCTCGCCCCCGGTCGCCGCGGCCACCGCCGTCGTCGGCCGACTGGCCGCTCCCGCCGACCTCTGAAGGGGCCGACCTGACATGGACAAGTTCACCGTGCACACCGGTACGGCGGTTCCGCTGCGCCGGTCCAACGTGGATACCGATCAGATCATCCCCGCCGTGTACCTCAAGCGGGTGACCCGGACGGGCTTCGCCGACGGTCTCTTCAGCGCCTGGCGGGAGGATCCGGCATTCGTTCTCAACGATTCCTCATATTCCGGCGCGTCGATTCTGGTGGCGGGCCCGGAGTTCGGCACGGGGTCGTCCCGCGAGCACGCGGTCTGGGCTCTCCGTGACTGGGGGTTCCGGGCCGTGATCGCTCCCCGCTTCGGTGACATCTTCCGGGGGAACTCGCTCAAGGAAGGTCTCCTGCCGGTCGAGCTGGAATTGAAGGCCGTCGAGGCATTGTGGGAGTTGGTGGAGTCCGACCCGACCGTGCGGATCGATGTTGATCTGACCGCCCGGGAGGTCCGGGCCGGTGACGACACCTGGTCCTTCCCCCTCGACGACTTCAGCCGTTGGCGGCTCATGGAGGGCTTGGACGACATTGGACTGACCCTCCGGCATGAGGCGGACATCACCGCGTACGAGGGGCGCCGCTCACCCTTCCGGCCCGTGGTGGCATAGGCCGAACGCTCGACCACACAGTCGTTTTCGCCCCCGTCGGTTCGCCCGGCGGGGGCGAATCCGTTGCGACACAATGGGTTTTTTCGAGCAGATGTTTGTGTCCTGGTGGCACAGGGCATACCGTGCGCGCAGAATGGCTCGCGTTGAGTCCAGTTGCACATTGGGAGGGAAGTCGTGAACAAGGCCGAGCTCATCGAGGCTCTTGCCGCGCGTCTGGGTGACCGGAAGGCGGCGACGTCGGCGCTCGACGCGGTCCTCGCGGAGGTCCAGGCGGCGGTCACCAAGGGGGATCGGGTGGCCATCACCGGGTTCGGGGTGTTCGAAAAGCGCGTGCGCGGTGCTCGAACAGCCCGCAACCCTCGCACCGGCGAGTCGGTGAAGGTGAAGAAGACATCGGTTCCGGCCTTCAGGCCGGGCGCCGGATTCAAGGAGATGGTGGCCAGCGGCAAGGCCCCGAAGAACACGGTCGCGGCGAAGAAGACCGCCACGGCCACGACGGCGAAGTCGACCGTCGCCAAGAAGACCACGACCAAGAAGGCGGCGCCGGCGAAGGCGACCGCCACCAAGGCCGCGGCGAGCAAGAAGACGGCTCCGGCGAAGAAGGCGACCACCGTCAAGAAGGCCAGTACGGCCAAGAAGACGACGGCGGCGAAGAAGACGACGGCAGCCAAGAGCACTTCCACCCGCGCAACGGCGGCGAAGAAGACCACCGCCAAGAAGGCTCCGGCCAAGAAGGCCGCGAAGCGCTGACTTGGGCACCGCGAGGGCGTCTCCGGCTCGGCCGGAGGCGCCCTTCGTGCTGTCCGTCGGGGTTGAAGGCGTACTGCCTGGGGGCGGTAGGGGTGCTCAGCGGGCCCTGGGCGGCCTGGAAACCCCGTTGCCCGGTAATCCGTACCCTCCGGGCGGCTGTACCCGCAGAATCGCCGCTACGCAGGTCAGGAGACCGCAGCGGTGAGCCGGTCCGCGCCGTCCAGCCGGCTGGCGGCGACCAACCGGTCGGCGGCGAACGCGAGGAGCCAGCCGGTGCCCTTCGCGGTCTGGAAGTCCTGCGCCCGCCCGGTCGGATTCGTCGGGGCGGCCAGCCGGGCCAACGCCTCCGGAATCACCTTGCCCTGACTGCACACCGCCGCCGAGGTGCCGGTACGGGCCAGGTCGAGCAGCGCACCGGCCGCGGCGAGCGCGTTCTCCACCGCGTCCTGCCCCGGGGCCGGCTCGGCGAAGAGGGAATCGACCTCGACCGGCCGGTCGAGCAACTCGGCCAGCGGCTGGAGCGTCTGTACGCACCGCCGGGGCGCCGCCGAGAGCAGGCGTACCGGGCGGACGAGCGCGAGGAGTTCGGCCAGGGCGTGGGCCTGCTCCCGGCCGGCGGTGTCCAGCGGACGCGCGGTGTCCGGCCCGGACCAGGTGCCCCGTTTGCCGGCCGGCGCGTGCCGGACCAGTCCCACCATCGCGGTCACCGGCGGCAGGGCGGCGAAGTTCCCGAGCACCGTCACGTCGTGCGGATAGCTGAGCAGTCCGGTGGCGTCGCCCAGTGGCAGCCAGCGCACGTCGTCGACCTCGGTCTGCGGCTGGAAGCCACCCGAGCCGGCGGCCCGCATCGACCAGAACTCGACCACCTTCGGCGCACCGTCGCGCATCAGGTAGTGCACCGGCGGCAGCCGTACCTGCGGCACTCCGCGTACGTCGGCCTCCTCGGCGACCTCGCGTACCGCCGCGGTCAGCGGATGTTCCCCCGGATCCAGCTTGCCCTTGGGCAGCGACCAGTCGTCGTACCGGGGACGGTGTACGACACACACCTCCACGACGTCGTCGGACCGCCGCCAGACCACGCCACCCGCTGCCCGTACCGGAGTCATCGCAGCCAGGCCGTCCGGCGTTTGCGTGCCGCCCGGTCCCAGGCGGCGGGGAAGGCGGCCCGGGCGGCGTGCACGCTGGCCCGCTCCCGTTCGAAGAGCCGCCCGGCGGTGACCGCCGTGACGTGGTCGCTCCGTTCCAGTTCGGCGATCGACAGCCAGGTCTGCGCGGCGATCGCCGCGTCCTGGTGCTCGCCGAGCAGGTCCTGCACCTTCGCCAGAGCGCGGGCGAGCTTCGCCGCCTCGCCGCCGAGTACCCCGGCGACGGCGTCGACGGCGTACCGGGCCCGCTTGCCGTTGATCCGGACCGCGTGCCAGCGCTCGTCCGGTGCCGCCGGGTCGAGGTCGGCGGCACCGTCGACCTCGTCGTCGCCGTCGGTCAACCGGTGCCAGGGCCGGGCCACCAGCCGGGGCAGGACCTCGGTCGCGGGTCGTCCGGCCCGGCCGGTCAACTGCGGCGTCCGGGCGGCGTCCACCAGCGCCTCGACCAGGGCGAGGTAACGCGCCGAGCCGAGCGCCTCGTCGACGGCGGCCAGCGCCGCCTCGTGCCGGGTGGCGAGCACCTGGTCGATCCGGGCCACCGCCGCCGGATCGAGCGGGCTGACCGGGTCGGCCGCCGCCGTGCGCGACAGCCGGGCCCGCAGCACCTCGGCGTCGCGGGCCTGCCCGAGTACCCCGGCGAGCCACTTCAACTCGTCCCGCAGCGGCCGGGTCCAGGACTTGCGGACCAGCGGCCCGAACGTCCGCAGGTCGCTGCGGAGCCGTCGACAGCCGACCCGCATCTGGTGTACGGCGGTGTCGTCGTCGCCGACCGGTGCCCGGAGCCGGACCAGCGGATCGTGTCCGAGTAACCGGCCCGTGCTGCGGCGGATGGCGGCGACGACCACGTCTCCGGCGCTCGGCTCGGCGGGCAGTTCGCCCGGGGCGACCAGTTCCGGCTCGCCCTCGGCCGCCGCGCCGAGTGCCCGGACGTGCTTCGGGGTGAAGCCCCCGGCCTGGGCACCGGCGGCGGTGAGTATCGACTCCACCCGGTCGAGCAGCTCCCGCTCGCCGAGTTTGCGCTCCACCTCGATCTCGCGGAACGTCGTCCGGATCCGCTTGCCGTCCAGCACCGACACCGCGTCGTCGGCGAGTTCCACCAGTACCCGGCCTGCGTCGTCGCGCAGCTCGTACGCCCGGCGGACGGTCTGTACGACCGCCGCCGGGGTCAGCTCGACTCCTCGGGAGTACGCCGTGACGAGTGCGACGAGGTCGGCCGGCGGCGCCTTCGGTCGGCCCTTGCGGGAGATCTCGTGCCGTACCCCGGGACTGTCCGCGGGCAGTTTGACCGTCCAGGGGAGGGCGTCGCCCCGGCGGTGCCGCAGCGAGACACCGGCCCGGGCCAGGCGCAGGTCGGCGGTGTCGAGATAGGTCGCGGTGAGGGTCACCGGGGGCAGCTCGACCAGCCGGCCACCGGCCGGTACGGCATCGGACAGATCGGGCAGGAGGAACTCCTGGCCCACCTCGTACTTGCGCTCCTCCTCCAGCATCGGGCCAGCCTAGTCCGCAGATCCGGGGCCGCCACCGCCTCGACGGGGCACCCGGTTCACTTGGCGCGCCCGGAGAACCGGCGCAGCAGCGCCTCCTGGAGGTGGATCATCGGCCGGTCCGGGCTGCCGGTGCGGCGGGTCCAACTGCCGTCCCCGGCCAGCTCGAACGCGTCGATCTGGTCACCCATCGAGATCGTCAGCAGCTCGTCGAGCTCGGCTCGGGCGACCGGATCGGCGACCTGCACGAGCGCCTCCACCCGGCGGTCGAGGTTGCGGTGCATCAGGTCGGCCGAACCGATCCAGAACTCGACGCCGTCGTCCGGGCCGCCACTGCCGAACCGGAACACCCGGGAGTGTTCGAGGAACCGGCCCAGGATCGACCGCACCCGGATGTTCTCCGACAGCCCCGGTACACCCGGCCGGAGCGTGCACATCCCCCGGATCAGCAGGTCGACGTGCACCCCGGCCCGCGACGCCCGGTAGAGCGCGTCGACGATCGCCTCGTCCACCAGCGAGTTGACCTTGAACTGGACCAGACCCGGTACGCCCCGCTCGACCTGCCCGATCTCCCGCTCGATCCGTTCGATCAGGCCGCTCCGGATGCCCTGCGGCGCCACCAGCAACCGCCGGTACGAGGTCTGCCGGCTGTACCCGGTCAGCACGTTGAACAGGTCGGTGAGGTCGGCGCCCACCTCCGGGTCGGCCGTGAGCATGCCGAAGTCCTCGTAGAGCCGAGCGGTCTTCGGGTGGTAGTTGCCGGTGCCGATGTGGCAGTAGCGGCGGATCTGGTTGCCCTCCCGCCGGACCACCAGGGCGGTCTTGCAGTGCGTCTTGAGCCCGACCAGGCCGTAGACCACGTGGCAGCCGGCCCGCTCCAGCACCCGGGCCCAGCCGATGTTGGCCACCTCGTCGAACCGGGCCTTGATCTCCACCAGCACCACCACCTGCTTGCCGGCGGCGGCGGCGTCGATCAGCGCGTCCACGATCGGGGAGTCGCCGCTGGTCCGGTAGAGGGTCTGCTTGATGGCCAGCACGTTCGGGTCGGCGGCGGCCTGCTCGATGAACCGCTGCACGCTGGTGGAGAACGAGTGGTACGGGTGGTGCAGCAGGACGTCGCCGTCGCGCAGGGTGGCGAAGACGCTGCGCGGCACCTCGCCCTCGACCAGCCGGGGATGGGTGGCCGGCACGAACGGCGGATACTTCAGATCGGGCCGGTCGCACTCGTTGTAGACCTGCCACAGCGACGACAGGTCGAGCAGCGCCGGCACCCGCAGCACGTCCTGGCTGTCCATGTCGAGTTCCCGGACCAGCAGGTCGAGGACGTGGTCGGAGACCGAGGCGGCCACCTCCAGGCGTACCGGCGGGCCGAACCGGCGCCGGGCCAGCTCCCGCTCCAGGGCCTGGAGCAGGTCCTCGTCGCGGTCCTCGTCGACCTCCACCTCGGCGTTGCGGGTGATCCGGAACAGGTGGCACTCGACCACCTGCATGCCGGAGAAGAGCTGGTCGAGGTGGACCGCGATCAGGTCCTCCAGCGGCAGGAACCGGCTACCCGGGGCGTCCCGCTCGACCCGGACGAACCGCGGCACGTTGTTGGGCACCTTGACCCGGGCGAAGAGTTCCGAACCGGCGTCGGAGTCGCGGACCACCACGGCGAGGTTGAGCGATCGGCTGGAGATGTACGGGAACGGGTGCGCCGGGTCGACGGCGAGCGGGGTGAGCACCGGAAAGATCTGCTCCCGGAAGTACGTCCGCAGCCGCTGCCGCTCCGGGGCGGGCAGGTCGTCCCAGTGGACCAGACCGATGTTCTCGGCGGCGAGCTTGGGCATCACCTCGTCGACGAAGCAGCGGGAGTGCCGCGCCACCAGGTCGGCGGCGGTCTCCGAGACCAGTTGGAGCTGGGTACGCAGCGGCATCTGGTCGCCGCCCCGGACCGGCAGTCCGGCCGAGAGCCGGCGTTGCATGCCGGCGACCCGGACCATGTAGAACTCGTCGAGGTTGTTGGCGAAGATGGCCAGGAACTTGGCCCGCTCCAGCAGCGGGGTGTCCGGGTCCTCGGCCAGGGCCAGCACCCGGGCGTTGAAATCCAGCCAGGACAGCTCCCGGTTCAGGAACCGGTCCGGCGGCAGAGGTTCCGCCGAGGCCGGTGGCGGCGGGCCGGGATCGGCCGGCGGCATCGCCGCGCCGGAGCGGGCGGGTATGCCGCTGGCCGGCATCGGGCTGTCCGGTCCGGTGGCGGGGCTGCCCCGGCGTCCCCGTTCCGGGTTGTCCGGTCCGGTGGCCGGCGTCCGGTCCGTCCCACCGGCCGCCCCGCGAGCCGAATCCGCCGCCTGGTCCGGTTCGGCCGCCGGGGAATCGGAAGTCGGACCGTCCGGCTGGCCGGCCGGGGCCGACCCGTTCCGTCCGGTCGCCAGCTTGCCGGTGGCGTTGCCGTCCGCGGCGCGTGCCGGCCGGGACTTCGTCGCTCGACGCGGTTCGGCGGATCGGCCGGGGGCGGCGCGGCGCGGTTCGGCCGCCGCATCGGAGCCGGTGGCGCGCTCGGTGGAGCCGGATCGCGATTGACGCTCGGACTGGGGGCGACGGGACGGCGGGGTGCTCACCTCCCCATCATTCCCCGGGGGCGGTGAACGGAAAATGAACTTGCCCCCACCGGATCACTGGAAGGTGGGCAGCGTTATCCGAACCAGCGTTCCGGCCGCGTCGTGTTCGAGGCGTACCCGTTGACCCAGCCGGAGCAGCCGCAGGCCGGAGGCGTCGAACGCGGCGGCCGGGAAGGTGACCGTGGCCCCGTCATCGAGCAGCAGCGTGCCGGTCCGGGTCTCCGGGTCGTAGGTGGCCACCGTGCCCTGCATGCCCAGCACCGTACACCGGGTGTCGGGGCTGGTGCTCCGGACCGGTCAGCGATCGGCTCCGGCCGGCGCGGACCGCCGGGTCAGCTCCGCGGTGCGCCGGCCGAGGCCGAGGGTCGTGGCGGCGAGCAGGTCCGCCGGGGTGTCGACGTCCCGGCGCAGCGTCGGCCAGGCGGCGGTGAGCGGTACGGCACCGGAGGCCGCGTGCGCCGCCGCCGAACCCGGGCCGAACCGGGGATCCAGCGCAACTCCGGCAGGGGCGGTGAGCAGGACCGTGCCGGTACCGGGGGCGTCGGCGACGAACCGGCGTACGCCGGGCGGACCGCTCTCGGCGCCCCGCAACGCCTCGGCCAACTCGACCGGACGCAGGGCCGGCAGGTCCGCGGTGAGCGCGGCGACCCAGCCGTCGGCGACCAGTGCGGCGCCCCCACCGAACGCGGGATTGAGCCCGCTTTCCGGCGGTTCCGCCACGATCCGGGCACCGAGTCGCCCCAGCACCCGGGTGACCTCGGGATCGTCGGTCACCACCAGCAGTTCACCCACCGGGGCGCAGGCCAGTACGGCGCCGACGGTGTCCTCGGCCAGCGCCAGGGCGAGCCGTTCGTGTGGTACCCCGTCGAGCGCGCCCCGCAGCCGGCTCTTCGCCGATTCGAGGCGCTTGACCGGCACGACCACCGTCCAGTTCCGCTCACCCACGCGGCAATCCTGCCAGCCGGCCGGTGTCGACCGCTGCGCGGCGTCGGTGGGACCGGTGGCACCCCTGGCTGGCCGTACCCAGGGCGAGCAGGCATGATTTCGCTGCGGGCGGCGGCATCCCCCACGGGTCGGCGGCGCTCCGCCGGCGGTGTCAGGTCGCCGAGGGCCGTGGGCACGGGCGCGGGTGGCGGCGATCGCTCCACCGGTGGCGCCCGGTGCCCGGCGGCGCCTCGGGCGGGCCGGGCCAGGGTTGGGGACGACAAGGAGGCACAGTGGCACGGCGCAGGCTGGGGTTCTGGCGACGGTTTGCCGTGAGCGTGGTCAAGCCGACGATGGCCGGGTGGACGCGGCGCACCTGGAGCGGCATGGAGCACCTGCCCGCCTCCGGAGGCGTGATCATCGTGCCGAACCACCTCTCCCACGCCGATCCGCTGGTTTCGGCGCACTACATCTACGACGCCGGTCGCTGGCCCCGGTACCTCGGCAAGGCGAGCGTGTTCCGGGTGCCGCTGGTGGGGCGGATCCTGTTGAAGTGCCAGCAGATTCCGGTCGAGCGGGGCACGGTCGACGCGGCCCGGTCGCTGGAGACGCTGGTCAGCGCGGTCCGGGACGGCGGTGCGGTGGTGATCTACCCCGAGGGCACCACCACCCGGGAGCCCGACCTGTGGCCGATGCGTGGCAAGACCGGAGCGGCGCGGTTGGCCCTGGCCACCGGGGCTCCGGTGATCCCGGTGGCGATGTGGGGACCGGAGAAGATCTTCGATCCGCGAACGAAGAAGCTCAGTTTCCGGCCCCAGATCCCGGTCACCGTGATGGCCGGCCCGCCGGTGGACCTGCGCCGCTGGGCCGGTGCCACGCCCAGCCGGGCGGTGCTGGACGAGATGACCGACGCGATCATGTTGCGGCTGCGGGACATGCTTGCCGAGATCCGGGGCGGAACGCCGCCGCCGCTCTGGTCGGCACAGGCGAACCGCCGCGCCGACGAGTCGACCGGGCAGGCCAATCCGGCCCCGCCGGCCGGAGATCCGGCATGAACGGACGTCGTGGGCGAATCGGCCGGCCGGGTTCTGACGGTGCCGGGCGCGGCGGGGTGACGGCATGACCCACGTCGTGGTGCTCGGCGCCGGCTCCTGGGGTACGGCGTTCGCGAAGGTGCTCGCCGACGCCGGCCGGGACGTGGTCGTCTGGGCCCGCCGGCCCGAGGTGGCGGAGGCGATCCGGTCCACCCGGACCAATCCCGACTACCTGCCGCAACTGCGGTTGCCGGCGGGGGTGCGGGCCACCACCGACGCCGCCGAGGCGATCTCCGGCTCCGATCTCGTCGTGCTGGCCGTGCCGGCGCAGACCCTGCGGGGCAACCTGGCGGAGTGGGCCCGGCACCTCGAACCCGACTCGACGCTGGTCTCCCTGATGAAGGGCATCGAGTTGGGTACCACGAAGCGGATGAGCGAGGTGATCGTGGAGACCGCCGGGGTCGCCGCCGACCGGGTCGCGGTCGTCTCCGGCCCCAACCTGGCCGCCGAGATCGGCAGTGAACAGCCGGCGGCGACCGTGGTCGCCTGTACCGACACGGATCGGGCGACCGAGGTGCAGAACTCCGTCAACACGCCGTACTTCCGGCCGTACACCAACGACGACGTGATCGGCACCGAACTGGGCGGGGCGGTGAAGAACGTGATCGCGTTGGCGTACGGGATCACCACCGCGATGGGGCTCGGCGACAACACCCGGGCGACCCTGATCACCCGCGGGCTGGCCGAGACGGCCCGGCTCGGGGTGGCCCTGGGCGCCGACCCGCTCACCTTCGCCGGACTGGCCGGGCTCGGCGACCTCGTCGCCACCTGCTCCTCGCCGTTGTCCCGCAACCGCACCTTCGGCGAGCGGCTGGGCCGGGGGGAGACCCTGGAGCAGGCCCAGGCGGCGACCCGGCAGACGGCCGAGGGCGTGAAGAGCTGCCTGGCGATCCGGGACCTGTCCCGGGCGCACGGGGTGGAGATGCCGATCACCGAGCAGGTCGAGCGGGTCTGTCACGAGGGTGCCGACCCGCACACCGCGATGGCGGTGCTGATGAGTCGCAAGCCGAGGCCGGAGTGACCGGGGCGGCGCACGGCCCGCCCGACCTCTCCGGGTACGGCGACGGCACCCGGTGCGTACACGCGGGTCTGCCGGAGCCGGTGCCGGGGGAGCCGTTCCTGCCCGGTCCGGTCTTCGCCGCGCCCTACCATCTCGATCCGGCGGCCGAGCCGTACGCGACGACCCCGAACGGGTACGGGCGACCGGACAACCCGACCCGGCGTGGGCTGGAGGCGGCGATCGGCGAGCTGGAGGGTGGAGACTGTCTCGCCTTCGCCAGCGGGCAGGCCGCGATCACCGCCGTACTGCTCTCGGTGCTCCGCCCCGGTGACAGGGTGCTGCTTCCCACCGACGGCTACTTCCCGGTTCGGGCCTTCGCCACGGAGACGCTGGCCGGTCTCGGGGTACGCGTCGACTTCGTACCGACCGCCGGGCCGTATCCGGCGCTCGACGGCGTACGACTGGTGCTGGTCGAGACGCCGGCCAATCCGGGCCTGGACGTCTGCGACGTGGCCGAACTGGCGGAGCGGGCGCATGCCGCCGGCGCACTGCTCGCGGTCGACAACACCACCGCCACGCCGCTCGGGCAGCAACCGCTGGACCTGGGGGCCGACCTGGTGGTCGCGTCCGGTACGAAGGCGCTGACCGGGCACTCCGACCTGCTTCTCGGGTACGTGGCCAGCCGGAACGCCGAACTGCTCGACGCTGTCCGGGCCTGGCGGACCACCACCGGATCGATCCCCGGTGCCTTCGACGCGTGGCTGGCACACCGGTCACTGGCCACCCTGGATCTGAGGTTGGCCCGGCAGAGCGCCAACGCGGCGGCGGTGGCGGTGGCACTCCGGGACCGGTCCGACGTCCGGGGCGTACGGTGGCCCGGGCTGCCCGACGATCCGGCGTACCCGGTGGCCAGTCGGCAGCTTCGGCGGGTGCCCGGAATCGTGTCGTTCGACCTCGGCGACGCCGGGCGGGTGGCGCGGTTCCTGACCGCCAGCCGGTTGGTCTTCGCGGCGACCTCCTTCGGCGGCCTGCACACCAGCGCCGACCGGCGGGCCCAGTGGGGTGACGACGTTCCCGCCGGCTTCGTCCGGTTCTCCTGCGGGGTCGAGGACACCGCGGACCTGCTCGCCGACCTGCACGCGGCACTGGACGCGGCCGACGGACGACAGCGGACCGACCCCCGCCAGTGAGTACGCCGCAGAGCGGCGGGTATCCCGCGCCCATGGCGCAATACACGAAGCCCGAGCTACGGGAAAAGCTCAAGGAAGAGATCAAGGCGTCCGACCGGGGCGGCAGACCGGGACAGTGGTCGGCGCGCAAGTCACAGCTTCTCACCCAGGAATATAAGAAAAACGGCGGCGGCTATCAGGGCCCCAAGGACGACCGTCAGAAGTCCCTGCAGCACTGGGGCGACCAGAAGTGGCGGAACAGGCAGGGCACCACCCGGGCGCGGCACGACGGCGAAACCGACCGTTACCTCCCCGACAAGGCATGGAACCAACTCTCTGCCGAGCAGCAGCGCGACACCGACGCCAAGAAGCGCAGAGAGTCGAAGTCCGGCAAGCAGTACGTCGCCAACACCGGGCCGGCCAAACGTGCGCGCCGCGACTCCACGACCGTGCCGCTCACCGAGATGCCGGTCGCCGAGGCGACCCGACACGTCCGCGGCCTCAACGCCAATCAGCTCAAGGCGGCGCTGCGCGCGGAACGCGCCGGAAAGGGCCGCAAGACGCTCATCCAGCGTCTGGAGGCGGCACTCGACCGCCACTGACCAGAACGGGGTGCCCAGATCCGCGCTGGCCTTTGGGCCGGGCGCGTGGCCGGCGCCTCGTCGCTGCGACGGGAGCCCACAGTCCGCCAGCGACGGCGGGAACCGGTGCCGAGGCTGGTGACTCGGTTCGGCTGTGCGGACAACACAGCGGGCCCTGCCCGTCCTCGTCGCGATCGGTCTGCTGGCCGCCACCGGATGCACCGGCCCGGAGCCGGCGGGACCCGCGTCCGGCACCCCGACCGGTGTCGCCGGGCCGACCTCCACGGCCATCCCGGGGCGTACGCCGACCGGCCCGGTCCCGGCCGGGGCGAGCCTGGTCTCCTGCGCACACGTCATCGACCACCTCGACGCGCCGCCGGCGGACCGGGTGGTGGTGGCCGAGGTCGTCGCCGTACCGGTGGGGCTGTTGGAGGTCCATCCGGCCGGGAAGGCGGGTCCGGCCCGGTTCTTCGCCAAGACCGGCATGGTGGTGCGGGCCGACTCGACCGTGGATCTGTCGGTGCCGGCGGGCTCGGCCGGCAGGACCGTGATCGGCTGGGGCAGTCCGGCAGAGCCCGCACGCCAGGTGCGTCTTCCGGGCTGCCCGGATCGGACCGGCTGGGTGGCGTTCGCGGGCGGCTTCTGGCTCGACGAGCCGGCCTGTGTCCCGTTGACGGTCCGGTCCAACGGGCGGGACGAGCGGGTCCGGATGGCGATCGGGGTCGACTGCCCGCAGTGAGCACCGCTGCGGCAGCCGCACAGGTGGTGACGGGTCGACATAGTCACCGAGAGCCGGCGCGCACCAGCCCGCACTCGTACGCGTAGACGACCGCCTGGACGCGGTCACGCAGACCCAGCTTGGCCAGGACGCGGCTGACGTAGGTCTTGACGGTGCCCTCGGAGATGTACATCCGGCCGGCGATCTCGGCGTTCGACAGTCCCCGGGCGACGAGGCCGAGCACCTCGCGCTCGCGTCCGGTGAGAGAGTCGAGCGCGGCGGCGGCGGCCCCCGGGGATCCGGCACTGGCGTAGCGCTCCAGAAGCCGGCGGGTGACGCTCGGCGCCACCACCGCGTCACCGCGCGCCACGACCCGGATGGCGGACAGCAGGTCCGGGGCGAGGGTGTCCTTGAGCAGGAAGCCACTCGCCCCGGCCTGGACGGCGGCGAAGACGTACTCGTCGAGGTCGAACGTCGTCAGGATCAACACCCGGGTGTCGGGCGCGGCGCCGTCCACGCAGATCCGTCGGGTCGCGGAAACCCCGTCGAGTTCCGGCATGCGTACGTCCATCAGCACGACGTCGGGACACAGGTCGAGGGCGATCGCCACCGCCTGGGCACCGTTCCCGGCCTCCCCGACCACCCGCATGTCGTCCGCGTTCTCCAGGATCATCCGGAAGCCGGTGCGGACCAGCGACTGATCGTCGGCCAGCAGTACGTCGATCATGACTGTTGACCTCGCAGTGGCAGTACCGCCCGGACCTGGAAACCAGCGGACGCCCGCCGTCCGGCCTCGAACGACCCGCCGAGGAGGCGGATCCGCTCCCGCATGCCGCGCAGCCCGTTGCCGCCGCTGCTGGCGCCCTTGAGCCGGAGGTCGCCCGGCCCGTCATCGGTGACCTCGACCTCGACGTGCGCGTCGGTATAGGAGACGACGACCTCGGCCCGGGCGGCGGGACCGGCATGCTTCATCGCGTTGGTCAACGCCTCTTGGACGATCCGGTACGCGGACAGATCCACAGTGGTGGACAGCGGTACCGGTTCGCCGACGATCTTCAGCCGCACCGGGGTTCCCGCCTCACGCACCTGGGTGAGCAGTGCGGGTAGCGCGGCCAGCCCCGGTTGCGGGCGCCAGGCGTCGTCTGTCTGGTCCACCGTGGCGAGCACCTGGCGCATGTCGGTGAGGGAGTCCCGGCCCGTCTTGACGATCGCCTCCAGCGCCCTGCGGGTGTCGGCGGGGCGGTTGTCCAGCGCGGCAGCGGCACCCTGCGCCTGGATCACCATCACCGACAGGCCGTGCGCCACGACGTCGTGCAGTTCGCGACTGAGTCGGCTCCGCTCGGCCGCCACCGCCAGCGCCGACTGCTGGTCCCGCTGGCGTTCCAGGTCGGCGGCGTGGGCGTGCAGTTCGTCGAGGTGGGCCCGCCGGCTGCGCGCGCCGGACCCGATCGCCCACGACGCGATCAGCGTCACCATGAGCGCCGGCAGGTCGTTCCAGGCGATGCCCGAGATGTGCCGTACCGCGACGCCGACCGGCGCGGGAGCGGGTGGGGGTTCTTCGTGGCGTGGCGGTACGTCCTGGGGTGGGGGTAGCTCCTTGCGCGGAGGTACTTCCTGGAGCGGGCGTCGCACCTCGCGCTGCGATGTCCGCGCCAGCGGGTCGATCTGGGTGACGGCGAACGTGCTGGAGGCGGCGGCGATCGCCAGCATGGCAGCCAGTGCCGCGACGGAGATCGCCCGCGGGTACCGGACCGCCACGGTGGCGAGCAGGATCGGTGCGCTCAGGTCGATGACCGTTACCGGTACCAGCAGGGCCAGATGGACCACGACGGTGCCGGTACACAACACGAGCATCGGCAGTGGCCAGCGACGGCGCATCGCGATGCCGACCGCGGCGACCACCGTCGCGGCCCACCACATCGCCGAGCTGTCGTCCGGCGGAGCGCTGTCGGAGGACTTGGCCAGCCCGTCCACCGGGGTGCCGAGCAGCACGCAGAGCAGCAGTACCGCCGCCGCGAGCGCCGCGTCCTGCGCGGCGGGACTGCGGGCCAGTGTGCGGACGCTACCCGCCGGATGTTCAGCCATGTCGATCGCAGCTTACGGAACCACCACCTGCGGGGAATCCATCGCAGGTCGCATACTCCGGTACCTCTCGCGGCAGACGCGGGTAGCGCCGGCTCGCCGTCACGGTTGTCCCATGAATCCATCCGACACTCGCACGATCGGCCGGCGGGCCGCCGCGGTGGTGGCCGCGGCCGGACTCGCGGGCACCCTGCTGGCCGTCGTCGCGCCACCGGCGTCCGCCGGCCAGCACGCGCCGCCGGTCACCTGGCAGAGCTGTCCCGCGTACTCCGACCAGACGCTGGCGCTGTTGGCGCCGCCGGACAAACAGCCGCAGCTCAGAGAGCTGCTGGGTCGGCTGGAGTGCGGCACGGTCAGCGTTCCGCTCGACTACGGCCGCCCGAACGGCCGGAAGATCACCGTGGCCCTCAGCCGGCTGAAGGCGCGTGACCAGGCGCACCGGCTGGGCAGCCTGGCGCTGAATCCGGGCGGACCCGGTGGCAGCGGCTATCTCATGCCGGTGGAGGTCATACTCCGCGGCGAGTCGACCGCGGGGCTGAACGAGCGGTACGACCTGATCGGCTTCGACCCCCGCGGCGTCGGTTACAGCACCAAGGTGGACTGTCCGGCACCGGACGAGATGCCGGATCCGCCTCCGCCCGGACCGTTGACCGAGGACCACGCGCGGCGGATCTACGACGCACAGGTCGCCGCCAACGCCGCCTGCGGGCGGTCCGATCCTCCGTTCCTGGGTCAGCTCACGACTGCCAACGTCGCCCGGGACCTGGACCGGATCAGGGCCGGGCTCGGTGAACCGCGGCTCAACTTCCTGGGCATCTCCTGGGGCACCTGGTTGGGCGTCGTCTACCGCACCCTGTACCCGCAACAGGTCGGCCGGATGTTCCTGGACAGCGTCGCAATTCCGCGGTTCAGCATTCCGGCTTTCGTCCAGGGGCGTGCCGACGCGGCCGAGCGCAAGGCCGGTCGGATGACGGCCTGGCTGTCCGAGTACGACGACACCTACGGGCTCGGCACCACCGCCGCCGAGGTACGCGAGACGATCATCGCGCTCCGCGCCGACTACGATGCGAACCCACGCCGGTTCACCGACCTGCCGGAGCCCCTTGACGGCGGCCTCATCGCGGATGCCGCCGGCCAGGACTCGCCGGTGTGGCCGCTCGTCGGCCAGATCCTGAAGGAGTTGCGGGAGGCGACCGGCCCCACCGCGCCGCCGACGGTCAAGCAGGTCCTCGGAGGATCCGGCCCGCCACCGCCGGCTCCGCCAGCCGACGCGCCGGAGCGGTCGAACCGCACCATGAACAAGGCCGCGTTCTGCAACGAGGACCCGAGCCGGTCCGACTTCGCCAGCGCGTGGGCGGCCTACCGCCGCAACCTCACGCACAACCCGATGACCGGACGGTCGGTCAACTTCGCCGCCGGATGCGCCGGCTGGCCACTGCCCGTGCAGGCGTTCCGGATCAAGCCCGGCGGCGGTTCGCTGGTGCTGTCCGGGCACCGGTGGGAGGTTCCGTCACCGTACGAGTGGACGCTGCAGACGCGGGACATCGCGGGCGGCAAGGTGTACACGGTCGACGACGACGTGCACGGCTCCGCGCTGATGGAGTGCACCGCCGACCTGGTCGGCTTCTTCAACACCGGCCGCATCGACGGCGGATGCGACGGTGTGCCCGTCCCGACCGGGCCGGCGGCCGCCGCGGCGGCGTTCAGCAGCAGCTGAGCAGCGACCGCCGGGGCGGGTTCAACCCGCCCGGCGGTCGTGCCGCGTCGCGCTGTCGCTGACGTGTCGTGGCCCGGCCCGGGGCCGGGGCCGGTCCGGGCCACGACACCTCAGCTGTCGTTCGGCGTCGACTGCCCGAAGAGACCGGCGGAGCGTACGGTCGCCTTGTCAGCGGCGGATGTGTCGATTCCGCGCCCCGAGGGCACGATGTCCGCCGCGTCGATCCCCGGCCGGCGGTTTCGGTAGCCGATCCGTCGGCCCGCGGGCGCCGGCCGGGGGCTGCGGGATAACCGCGGGTACGGCAGGGTAAGGCAATTCCGGCTCGGGCCCGACGTCGGAGGCGAGGAGGCAGCCCCATGGCGAACTCGGACATCCCGGTGGTCGTCGGACTGGACAACGGCGGTAACAGCAACAACGCGACGGTGCTCGACGCGACCGGGCGTTTCCTGGTGGACGAACTGGTCGAGAGTCCCTGCCAGGTGCTGGAGGGGCCGGAGGCGGCGGTCGAGGCGTTGGCGGCGGCGATGGCCCAGGTGTTGGCCCATACCGGCACCCCGGCGGAACTGGTCCGGGCCGTCGGGCTGGACACTCCCGGGCCGGCCAGTGCCACCGGGGTGATCTCCGCGAAGGGGTCGACGAACTTCTCCCAGCCGGCCTGGCGGGGTTTCGACATCCGGTCCGCCCTGGAACGCCGGCTCGGCCTGCCGGTGACCTACCACAACGACGGCAACGCCGCCGCGCTCTACGCCCACCACTCCTACTTCGGCGACGAGGCGATGCGCCGGTCGTCGGTCTCCGCCATCGTCGGCACCGGCCTCGGCGGTGGCGTGGTCGAGTGCGGGCGGGTGGTTACCGGGACCGCCGGAATGGCCGGCGAACTCGGCCATGTGCACATTCCGATGTACGGCCTGCTCGCCGAGGGGCAGCCGGTGCCGCTCTGCAACTGCGGGTTCGTCGCGGACGTGGAGAGCGTCGCCTCGCTGACCGGGATCCGACGGAATCTGCTGCCGTACTGGCTGACCCGGTTCGTCGGGCATCCGCTCGGCGAGGTCGACCTGCTCCAGGCCGCCCGACAGGTCCGGCAGTACGGCGTGGACGGCGACCCGATGGCGCTCAAGATCTTCGAGCAGCAGGCGATGGCGTTGGGCCGGCTGTTCACCATCGTGGCCAACTTCGTCGACCCGGACGCGTACTTCGTCGGCGGCGGTGTGGTCGAGGCGAGTCCCGAGTTCCGGGAGTGGTTCCTCGGCACCGTCCGGACGCACACCACACTCCGGACCGAGCAGGCGGAGCGGGCCCGGTTCGCGCTGGTGCCGGATCTCGACATGGCCGGTGCCCGGGGGGCCGCCATCGCCGCGCTGGCGACCCTCGACGGCCGGTCAGGGTCGGCCGACCCGCAGCCGGGGCGGTAGCCGCAGGTTTCCTGGTAGGGCCTGCCTCACCCTGATCCGCTCAGGGTCGCACAACCGGGGGAGTGGTCCGGGATCACGCCGGATCCGGCGCCGGTTCGTCGCGTCCAGGCTGGTCACATGATGTCCGGATGCCGCTGGAAGTCGTGGACCGCCCGCCCGCTCGCCCTGGTTGCCGCCGTAGGTATCGCCCTGACGGCGGCCCTCGGGGTCGCCGCACACCTCGCTCCGGACCCCGGGATGAGTCCACTCTCCCTGACGATCAGCGACTACGCGGTGTCGAACAACGGTTGGCCGATGAACGTGGCGATCCTCGTCCTGGGTGTCACGTCGTTGGCCGTACCGCTGGCGCTGCAGGCCGTACGCGCCCGGGTCGGGGCCGTCGTGCAGGGGCTGCTCCTGGTCTGGAGCCTGGGCCTGATCGCCGCCGCGATCGTGCCGACGGACCCGATCGGGGTGACCGAGCTGAGTACCCGGGGATACGTGCACCGGTACGTATCGGTGGCCGCCTTCGTCGCCCTGCCGGTCGCCACGCTGCTGGCGATCCGCCGGCTGGCCGTCGACGTACGCTGGCGCGGCGCCGTACCCCGGCTTCGGGCGCTGGCCGTGACGAGCGTGCTGGCGCTGCTCGGCCTCTACTATGTCGCCTTCCCCGGTGGCCGGGTGATGATGGGCCTGGTGGAGCGGATCCTGGTGGTGCTGGAGCTGGCGCTGCTCGCGGTCCTGGTCGGACGGTTGCACCGGCTCGCCGGCCGGACCGCGCCGGTGGCCGCGGGTGAGTCGGTGGCCCTGGGTGAGTCGGTGGCCCTGGGTGAGTCGGTGGCCCTGGGTGAGCCGGTGGCCCTGGGTGAGCCGGTGGCCGTGGCTGAGGCGGTGGCCGTGGCCAGGCCGGTGGCGCTGGCCCGACCGGTGCAGCGTGGTCGGGTGGTGCCTGCTCAGGCTCGGTTGGTGGCGACTCGTTCCACCAGTTCGCGGTAGTCGCCCTTCATCGGCAGCTCGCGTTCGACCCGGACCCGCCGCCGGGTGCTGGTCACCTCGGCGTCGCGCACCGGGTCGTGGCCGGGATGCGGATGGCTCTCCCACCAGAGCCCGACGCCCCGGCGCTGCCAGGCGGGCAGTTCGGCGAAGTTGATCCCGTACCGGAAGAGCAGTTCGTTCTTGTCCGACGTGCTGGCGCCGTCCAGTACCCGGTTGGCCTCCGAGGCGGACCGGCCGTCGTGCCGCAACGTCCAGTAGCACCAGCCGTTCAGCGCGCACCGGGCCGCGTCGGACTGCCGCCAGGAGAAGTAGTCGACCACGTCGGCGACGCCCGCCCCCAGCCAGATCCGGGCGTCGAAGTGCGCCGGTCGCCCGGCCGCGCTGGTGAAGGTGGCGCTGGCAAGGCCCGCCGAGATCGAGACGAGTTTCTCCACGGTTCCGCCGAACAACGCGGTGTCGGGAGGCAGCAGCAGGGAGATCTCGTCGCTCTCGGTGTACGCGTACCGGCCGGCCAGCTCGGTCAGCAGGGTGCGCGCCGTGCCGGTCATCAGTTCGCTGAACCGGGGATCGAATGGCTTGTCGAAGTGCTGTTCGGTGAACCGGGAGAAAGTCCGCCCGTCCAGCCGGATCACCGTCCAGGCACCGGGCAGCACCCGCAGGGTGTGGAAGTGCTCCCGGGCCCGCTGGCCGGACTCGAAGTCGTCGGTGTTCATCGCCCCGCTCAGCCCGTCGGGTAGCGGGCCTGGAAGGCGAGCCGGGCGTCGGCCTCCGCGCCGATCCCGTCGAGCACGTCGTCGAGCCGCATGAACGCCTCCCAGGGCTGCTCGTTCCCGGCCACCGCGAGTCGGCCGACGACCAGTGTCTCAAGCCCCGGTTCCCGCCGGCCCTTCAAGATCTTGTCGGCGAGGCTGACCAGCAGCTCCTCGGTGCTCATCGCGGGGCGGTCCCACCCGGCGTGGCTGGCCGCGAACCGGGCCAGTTCGGCGGGTACGCCGTGCCGAAGCAGCAGTTCCCGGCCGGCGGGTTCGTGCCGGGAGCCCGGTCCGGAGAGTTCCTCGGGATGGATTGTCTTCCCGATGTCGTGGGTGGCCGCCCCGAACAGCACCGCGTCGTGGTCGACGTCGAGTCGGGGGTACGCCGGCCGCAGCCAGTCGAGCAGTCGCGCGGCGACGTCGTGTACGGCCCGCAGGTGTGCGCCCAGCCGAGGTGGGGCGTCCAGCGTCAGCAGCAGCTCGACGGCCCGGGGCGGCAGCGGCCGGAGCGCCGGTGGACCCGGATCGGCGAGCGCGCGGTGCAGGGCGGTGGCGATCACGGTGTCGAAGGTTAACCGAGCGGTGCGAGCCGCAGAAGTGTTAGGAAGGGCCCCCCGCTACAACGGAAAGCGATAAGAAGGGGCCCTTCCTTGCATCTCCGCCACGCCCCCTGCCCGCCGACCCGGACCGGCGGAACAGGGGGCGTGGGGCACCGGAGCTGGGCGGGCCGAGCGTTGCCGGGGGGACGCAGCTCGGAGACCGCCAGCCTCCCCCCGGTCAGGGGAGAATGGGGGAGGCGGGCAGCGCGGTGGTGAATGCGGTCCAGGCGGCCGGAGAGAAGGTCAGTACGGGGCCGGTGGTGTCCTTGGAGTCGCGGATCGCGATGGTGGTGTCGGGGGCGGCGTTGATGATCTGGGCGAACTCGATGCAGGCGCCCTGGTCACCGCTGCGGGTGCTCTTCCGCCAGGCGGCACTGGCCAGTGGTGCGTTCGTCTCCGGTGGCATCTCACAGTCCTTTCAGGAGGCGGTTGATGGTGTCGCGGCTCTCCGCGGGGCTCAGCGCGACGGCCCGCAGGTGTTCCATGATCTTCGCGCAGGTCCGCAGGTCGTGCGGCCGGTCGAGGATCAGCTGCCCGGCGACCGTCTCGACCGAGGCGAGGGTCGGGTCCTCCGGATCGGCGAACTCGAGGATGTGCAGGGAGCCACGGGTGCCCCGGTGGTAGCCGGCCTTGAGGGGGATGACCTGGATGGTCACGTTCGGCAGCTCGGACATCTTGAGCAGGCTCTTTAGCTGGGCGGCCATCACGGCCTCGCCGCCGACCGGGCGGAGCAGCGCGCCTTCGTCGACGATGGCGTCGAAGATCGGTGGGTCGGACTCCTTCAGCCGTTCCTGTCGGCCGATCCGGATCTGGACCCGCTGTTCCACCTCCTCGTCGCCGAGGGTGTGCGGGCCGCCCCGCATGATCGCCCGGATGTACTCCGTGGTCTGGAGCAGTCCCGGTACGACCGAAGGCTCGAAGTTCGCGATCGCGGTGGCCTCGGCCTCGACCGCGATGAAGTCGATGGTGCGGCGGTCCAGGATGTACGAGTAGGACACCCACCAGCCCGGCTTCCGGGCCTCCTTGGCGAGCTGGACCATGTCCTCCAACTCGTTCTCCGGCCGCTTGTAGAGCGTGAGCAGCGCGCGTACCGAGGCCGGGCTGACCATTGTCTGCGCGTTCTCGTACCGGGAGAGCGTGCTGCGGGTGCTGTTGATCTCATCAGCAGCCTGTTCGAGGGTGAGCCCGGCCGCCTCGCGGGCATGGCGTAGGGCTATGCCGAGGCGGCGGGCGCGGAACGACTTCGGAGCCATGCATCGATACTGTCACATGTTGGCGGGAAGGCGTGCATGAGAGAACGCCCGTGAGAGTTGCATTCACGCGTTCACAACTGGCAATCTGTCATCACGTCCTCACCGCCGGTGGTCGTGTCGACGGTGGCTGTGGGTGACCGAAGGGGAACGAGGCGCACGGCGATCGGACCTTCCCGTACCCGATCGCCGTGTCCCTCCCGCCAGCCCGCGGACCTGGAGGCGACAGATGACAGCGAGCCCGTGCTGGCCTCGGGTATCCCGGTGTCGTTGGTGCGCCAGACCCGTGCTGAGGGACAACGAGGGCGCCTGGATCCACGCCGACCTGGCCTACGTGTGCCGGGACCGCTGGGGCGGGCTGGCCGGTACGACGGCCGAGCCGGAGGCGGGGCCCCGTGGATTCTGACCGGCGCCAGGCCCACCCTGGGCGGCCCGCCCACCGCGAACCCGGCGGACGGCGTGGCTGCCACGCCGACCACTGCGGAGGGCGGTCCCGGTGACCCGTTTCCTCATCGTGCTCACCGACGTGCGACCGCTGTCCAAGGAGGGGCGGGACGAGCGGATCGAGCCCGAGCGCCGTCGTCAGGTCGTCGGCGCCACCAGTCGGGAGGCCGCCGAGCGGATCGCCGCCGCCTTCGCGGCCCTGGGCATGGTCCGGGCGGGGCGGCAGCGGGTCAAGGTGCTCGCCGTCGGCCGGCGACGCTCCGGATTCGAGTGACTCTCGCCGGGAGTCGGGCGACTCGCAGTCGAGGATCGGTGAGGATCAGCCGGCCGACGCGGGTGGGCGGTGGGCCCGGAACCAGCAGCGGCGGACGAACCAGAAGAACTCCCGCAGGGCGCGACTCCGCCAGCGGATCAGCAGCGTCAGCAGCGGTACCGAGAACAGGATGGGGCCGACGATCTCGACCACCGGGGGCGGATGCGGGCCGACGATGATCAGCAGCATTCCGGCGGCCAGCGCCGCGAGCCGCAGCGGGGCGGCGACGAAGGTGAACCGGTGACGGTTCGCGCGCAGGAGGGCCCGGACCGGTCCGGGCAGCCGGGACAGTCGCCAGCGGAGCAACACCAGCACGCCGGTGACGGCCGCGACGGTGACCATCACGCCACCGGCCACGGCGAGCGGCCGGGACGGCACCAGTTCCTGCACCGCCACCACGACGAAGTTCGCGAGCAGGAGCAGAAGGCAGCCGAGATCGGTGAGCAACCAGAGCGCCTGCCGGGCCCCGGACGTCGCCGCCCGGATCGCCGCCGGATCGTTGGGCACCGCCTGGAGCATGCCGCCCATCACCGGAGAGGCCCGGACCGCCCGTCCCCGCTCGGCATCCAGCGTCGCCAGGCCGAACAGAGCCTGCGGGTCCTCGGGGGCGAGCCGCAGCGCCTCCAGGTACGCGGCCCGGGCCCGGCCGAACTCGGCCATCCGACGCTGCACCGTGGCCTCGGTGACGTGCGCCCAGACACTGACCGGATCGAGTTCCCGAGCCCGCCGAGTCGAGGCCAGGGCGGCCAGGACGGCCTGGGTGCCGGTGCCCCGAAGCAGCGCCTCGGCCCGGACGATCTCGTTGCGGGCGTCGTCCGGATCGAGCGTACGGGCCCGCTCGGCGGTGTCGAGCGCCTCCGGGATCCGGCCCAGTTGACGGAGCGCGACCGAGCGGTTGCGATGCAGCTGGGCGCTGTCCGGGGTACGCCGGGCCGCGATGTCGAGCACGGCCAGCATGTCCGCCCAGCGGTTCTCCCGCTGGAAGCAGTGCGCGTACACCTGGAGGGTGTAGCTGTCGCCGGGATCGGTGCGCAGCACCTCCAACAGCAGCGGGTACGCCGCCTTGACCCGGCCGACCTCGGCGAGTTGCAGAGCCCGTTCCAGCATCGAGTCCCTGACCTCTTCGGTCATTCCCGTTCCGCCGGGCGGGGCGTCGCCGGGCCCCGTCGTGTCGGCCACGGCTCCCTCGGCCATCAGAGCATCTTCCGCCGCTTCAGGTACGTCACCAGGTCGTCGTACGCGCCGCCCTCGTTGGCGAACATCGCCACGTTGCGGGCGGTGGCGAACCACGGCTTCGTCGAGGGACGCACGTCCTTCAGCGCCCGGTCGAAGTCGCGCTGCTCGATCATCCGTACCTCGCCCCGGCGGATCGAGTCGGCCATCGCGTACTCGGCGGCGGACTCGCAGAGGTGGGCCAGGTCGGCGCCGGAGAAGTCCTCGGTGGCGCCGACGATCCGGCGTACGTCGATGTTGGCGATCGGCCGGTCCCGCACGTGGTACTCCAGGATCGAGGTCCGGGCCGGGGCGTCGGGCGGCAGCACCAGCACCACCCGGTCGAGGCGACCCGGACGGCGCAGTGCGGCGTCGACGTCCCACGGGGTGTTCGTGGCGGCCAGCACGAAGACGCCCTCGTTGTTGCCCTCCACCCCGTCGAGTTCGGCGAGCAGCTGGTTGCCGAGCGTCCGCAGGTTGCTCGACGTCACCTTGGACCGCTTGTGCCCGAGGGCGTCCACCTCGTCGAGGAAGAGTACGCACGGCGCGCTGCGCCGAGCCGTCTGGAACAGCTCGTGCAGGTTGCGCTCGGAGTTGCCGATCCACATGTCGAGCACGTCCACGATGGACAGCGAGATGAACTTCGCCCCCATCTCACCGGCGATCGCCTTGGCCAGGAACGTCTTGCCACAGCCGGGCGGGCCGTACAGCATCAGGCCGCCGCGCAGGCTCTTGCCGTACAGCTTGCGTAGTTCCGGGTTGCGCAGCGGGCCGAGGAAGGCGAGTTCCAGCCGCTCCTTGACCTCGGTCATCCCGCCCACGTCGCCGAGCCGGATGGTGGAGGTCTCCACGTCGAACATCCGGTCGGCCTCCCCGGCCACCGGCTCCGGCTCGTCGCTCGCCGACGCGAAGCGTGGCGGCACCACGTCGGCGAGTTCGTTCTCGTAGGCGGCCAGCGGGTCGTCGGCCGGCGGTGGCGGGACGGCGCCACCGCCGCCGGTCGCCGGGCCGGTCGTCGGCGCGGCGGTCTGACCGGTCGCGGACGATCCGGCCGCCGGACCCGCTGCCGGTACGCCACCGCCGAGCGCCCGCTGCATCAACGACTGCGCGTCGGCGTCGGCGGGATTCCGGGCGAGCGCCTGCCCGATCTGCGCGATGGCCTCGGCCGGCCGACCGGCGTCGAGCAGCAGCCCGGCCAGATGCAGTCGCAGCGGACCGTCGTCGGGGTTGGCACTCACCGCGACGGTCAGGCTGTCGATAAGCGAATCGGAACTCACAAGACGAGGAGCCTAGACGTGTCGTGCCACCCGGACGACGCAGCGGCCACTCCGGGCGCTTCCGCCGCAGCGGCCACAGTTCGCAACCGACTACGCATCGTGCTCGATCCGCTGCCCGGCAGGGGTTTGCCGGTCCCGAAAAGGGGTGTAGACCCGGAAGTTGGCCACGCAGAGTAGGGTCACCCGGTGGGCGTACGAGGAGCGGAGGCGGCGCCCCGGCAGGTACCTTCCGTGGTTGTGGCGTGAACGGTCGCGATCGGGTTCCAGATGGCGACTCGGCGTCCGCCGCGCCGGAGCGGTGCGAGGCCGAAGCGGTGACGCGAACGAGCGGTGACGCGAACGAAAGGTGACCGGAGTGACCACCCCAGGCAAGACCCGCGTGGCCGTCGTCTTCGGCGGGCGCAGCACCGAACACGCGATCTCCTGTGTCAGCGCGGGCAGCATCCTCGCCGCCCTGGACCCGGACGAGTACGACGTGGTCCCGGTGGGCATCACCCGGGCCGGACAGTGGGTCCTGACCGACGGTGACCCGGCCCGGTTCGCCATCACCGAGCGCCAGTTGCCGGAGATCACCGCCGCCGCCGGCTCGACCGTGGTGTTGCCGGCCGACCCGACCGGCAGCGGGCTGATGATGCTGGATCCGGCCGAGGGGCCCCGGGCACTGGCCGACGTCGACGTGGTGTTCCCGGCGCTGCACGGCGCCTACGGTGAGGACGGCACCATCCAGGGACTGCTGGAGATGGCCGGCATCCCGTACGTCGGTGCCAACGTCTTCGCCTCGGCCGCGGCGATGGACAAGGAGTTCACCAAGAAGCTCGCGATGGCCGAGGGAATCCCGATCGGACCGTACGTCGTGCTGCGCAACGGGGTCAGCCTGACCGAGGAGGACAAGGAGCGGCTCGGGCTTCCGGTCTTCGTCAAGCCGTCCCGGGCCGGTTCGTCGGTCGGGATCAGCAAGGTCTCCGACTGGGACGACCTGGACGCGGCCGTCGCGCTGGCCCGGCAAATCGACCCGAAGGTGCTGGTCGAGGCCGCGATCGTCGGTCGGGAAATTGAGTGCGGGGTGCTGGAGGCCGAGGCCGGCGGTGGCCCCGAGGCGTCGCTGCTGGCCGAGGTGAAGGTGGCCGAGCGCGACTTCTACGACTTCGAGGCGAAGTATCTCGACGAGGGTTCCGAGTACGACATCCCCGCCGGCCTGCCGGACCGGGTGACCCGACAGGTGCAGGAGTACGCCTGCCGTACCTTCACCGCGCTGGACTGTGCCGGGCTGGCCCGGGTCGACTTCTTCGTCACCCCGGATCTGGACGTCTATCTCAACGAGATCAACACCATGCCGGGGTTCACCCCGACGTCGATGTTCCCGCAGATGTGGGCCGCGACCGGGTTGGAGTACCCGAAGCTGGTGAACCGGCTGATCCGGACCGCCTTGCGCCGGGGTACCGGCCTGCATTGACGAACGAATGCTCCGCCGGGCGGGCGGCGTACCCCCGACGGCGTGCCGGTCGTGCCGGGGGTCAGCCCCCGACGCAGCCGGTCGGGACGTCCGGCACCGACGGCACCGAGGCGACCAACGACTCGGACACCGGGGCGGCCCACTGCACCGTCTGCTCCTGCCCCGGCGGTACGACGAGTCGTACCGGCACCTCGCGGTCCACAGTGGTCAGCACCAGGTCGGCATTGCCGTGCTCGGTGTGCCAGCAGACCCCGTTGACCATCCACAGGTCGGCGGTCGGCGCGACCGTGGGCTTCGGCACCCCGCAGGACAGGGTGAGGGCCGGATCACCGTACGCGGCGTTCTGCTCCGGTCCGGCCGTCACCGCACGCTGGCCCAGGTCGCGGATCGTGGCCGGCAGCCGGGACAGCAGTGCCCGGCAGACGGTGGCCGGCCGTTCGGCCAGGGCCGGCGCGGCCATCTCGACCGGGGCGGTCGACTGCGGCCGGGCCGAACTGGGCGACGGGTCGGGCGAGGCAACCGGGTCCGGGTTGAGCTGGCCGAAGACCAGCACCGCGACCAGGGCGGTCAGCGGCAGCGCGATCACCGTCGCCCAGAGCGCGGCCTGTCGGGTGGTCCGGTCCGGGGCACCCGGCCCCGTCCGGTCGCCGGGATCGGTGGCCGTGGCCGACTCCGTCCCGGAGGCGTCGGGCTGCCCCGGTGTCGTGGTGCGTTCCATCTACAGCCGCACCACCGAACAGGTCAGCGTACGGGTGATGCCCGGCACCAACTGCACCTTGCTGACGATCATCTTGCCCAGCTCGTCCACGGTGTGCGCCTCGGTGAGCACGACCACGTCGTACGGCCCGGTGACCGCGTCGACCCGGACGACTCCGGGAATATCCGCGATGTGCGCGGCCACGTCACGTGCCCTTCCGACCTCGGTCTGGATGAGGATGTACGCCTGGACCACGACCCGCCTCCCGTCCGCCGCCGAGCGGCTCGACCGTGAAAATACCGTACGGAGCAGGTCGGATCCCGATCGGTGGTCAAGGGAGACACGATGAGCGATCGAATCGTCCGGCTCGGTCTGTGCGTGGCTGGGCCGGGAAGATGCCGGAGCCTGCCCGGCGAGCAGCACGGTCGGGGGCTGGCGTGAGCGTCGCACGGGCCGGCGAGTTCGGTCTGATCGCCCGGGTGACCGCCCGACTGGCCAGCGGGCACGCCACGCTGCTCGGGCCCGGCGACGACGCGGCGGTGGTGCACGCCCCGGACGGCCGGGTGGTCGCCTCGACGGACGTACTGGTCGAGGGGCGGCATTTCCGGCGGGACTGGGCGAGTGCGGTGGACATCGGACATCGGGCGGCGGCGGCGAACCTCGCCGACATCGCCGCGATGGGCGCGGTGCCGACCGCCCTGCTGGTCGCCCTCTGCATGCCGCCGGAACTCGAGGCGCAGTGGACCGAGGAACTCGCCGACGGACTCGCCGCCGAGGCTGCCCGGGTGGGTGCGAGCGTGGTCGGCGGGGACATGTCGGCCAGTCCCACCCTCACCATCGCGGTCACCGCCCTCGGCGACCTCGGTGGCCGGGCCCCGGTGGTACGCAGCGGGGCCCGCGCCGGTGACGTCGTGGCGCTCGCCGGTCGGCTCGGGTACGCCGCCGCCGGGTACACCGTGTTGTCCCGGGGATTCCGTACCCCGAAGGTGCTGGTCGAGGCGTACCGGCGACCTGAGGTGCCCTACGGAGCGGGTCCGCAGGCGGCTCGGCACGGCGCCACCGCCATGATCGACGTGTCGGACGGACTGCTCGCCGATCTCGGTCACGTGGCGGCGGCCAGCCGGGTCGGGATCGACCTGCTCGGCGCCGCGTTCGAGGTGCCGGACCAGATGCGGGACGCGGCGCACGCCCTCGGGGTGGATCCGCTCGGCTGGGTGCTCGGCGGCGGCGACGATCACGCCATCGTCGCGGCGTTCCCGGAGGACCTGCCGCTGCCCGCCGGTTTTCGGCTGATCGGGCACGTGGTGCACGGTGCGGGAGTGACGGTGGACGGGCGGACCTACAAGGGCGCCGCCGGCTGGGACCACTTCCGCTGAGGCCGGACCCCGGATCGGTAAGGACCGGTCCGGGTCGTACCCTTTTCCAGTGAGTGAGCTGGAGATCCGTCCCGAACGCTACGACTCCTCAGCGGCGCAGGGACTGGTGGTCGCCGCCCTCGCCGAACTGGCGACCCGGTACGGCGGTGCCGGCGACGAGACCCCGGTCGCGCCGACCGAGTTCGCTCCCCCCTCCGGGGAGTTCCTGGTGGCGTACCTGGACGGCGTTCCGGCCGGCTGCGCCGGTTGGCGCTCGCACGGCGACTCCGGTGAGATCGCCGAGCTGAAGCGGTTGTTCGTGGCATCGACGGCCCGGGGACGCGGGATCGCCCGGTCCCTGCTGGCGGCGGTCGAAGGCTCCGCCCGCGAGTACGGGCGGCTGCGGCTGATCCTGGAGTGTGGCGACCGGCAGCCCGAGGCGATCGCGCTCTACCAGCGCAGCGGGTACGAGCGGATCGCGGACTTCGGGTTCTACCGCGACGAGCCGGACGTGCTCTCCTTCGGCCGCTCGCTCTGAGCCTTCGGCCGTACGCCCTGAGCCTTCGGCCGCTCGCTCTGAGCTGCCGGTCGACCCGGGAGTCCCGACGGTCCTGACGACGTCGAGTCGGCGCGGCGGTGCTCCGGCGTAAGGGCCGGCCGGCACGCCAATAGCCGCCGGGTGGTGTTCCCGGCGGCTATTGGTACGTTACGGCGTGCCCAGGCTCAGGCGCGGGCGACCTTGCCGGCCTTGATGCACGAGGTGCAGACCTGGAGCTTGCGGGTCGTGCCGCCGCCCGCCGGGGTCCGCACGGACTGGATGTTCGGGTTCCAGCGGCGGTTGGTCCGCCGGTGCGAGTGGGACACGTTGTGGCCGAAGCCAGGCCCCTTGCCACAGATGTCGCACACGCTAGCCACGGAATACTCCTGGAATTGATCGTTCGTCAGGTCGCGGGCAGGGTGCTGCCCAGCAACCTGGCCAGGTTACCCGATGCCCCGTGCGCCGGGCCAATCGGCTCCACCGGCGTTCCTCGGCGGGCTCATCGGGCGGGCTCGCCGGGTACGCCGACCGGAAGATCGCGCGGCTGTGCCAGCGGTGGGTCAGGGGGCGCCAGTAGGCTTCTCGCCGTGCTGCAGACCCTTGACGCCGCCGCCCTGCGCCGGTGGTGCGCGGGCGGGCTGGCCGCGCTCGAGCGGCACCAGGACGAGATCAACCAGCTCAATGTCTACCCGGTGCCGGACGGGGACACCGGCACCAACCTGGTGCTCACGCTGACCTCCGCCGAGCACGCGTTGCGGCTGGACCCGGACGACGCGGCCGATGCCGGACATCCGCCGCACGGACGGGTGCTGCGGCTGCTGGCCCGGGGCGCGCTGCTGGGTGCCCGGGGCAACTCCGGCGTGATCGTCTCGCAGATCCTCCGGGGCCTGGCCGACGCCCTCTGCGACGTTCCGGTGGTACGCGGCCGGGCGCTCGCGGCGGCCCTCCGTACGGCCAGCACGACGGCGTACGCGGCGGTGGCGAGGCCGGTGGAGGGGACGGTGCTCAGCGTCGCCGTCGCCGCCGCGACCGCCGCCGAGCGGGCCGACACCGACGATCTTCCGGCCGTTGCCCGGGCCGCGGCGTCCGCCGCCGACGAGGCACTGGCGCGTACCCCGGAACAACTGCCGGCGCTGGCCCGGGCCGGAGTCGTGGACGCCGGTGGGCGCGGCCTCTGCGTCCTGCTCGACGCGCTCGTCGAGGTCGTCACCGGTGACCTGCCCGTCCATCCCTGCGCCGAGCCGCCGCCGGCCGGTGCGCCGCGACCGCCGGCCGGGTCCGTGCCGCCGGCCGGGTCCGGGTCGGGCACCGGGGCGAGGGCCGTCGCGCCGTCGTCGGCGGGCGGCCCGGCGACGACGGCGCGGGAGACCGGCTCGCCGGAGTACGCGTACGAGGTGCAGTTCCTGCTCGACGCCGCACCCCCGGCGGTACGGACGCTGCGGGCGGAACTGGACCGGCTCGGCGACTCGCTGGTGGTGGTCGGCGACGGGTCCCGGGCGGGCGGGACGGCCACCTGGAACGTGCACGTCCACGTCAACGACGTCGGTGCGGCGATCGAGGCCGGTGTGGTGGCCGGCCGGCCGTACCAGATCTCCGTCACCCGCTTCGAGGATCAGGTGCCCGAGCCCGTCGCCGTACCGGTGCCGACCCCTGGGACGCCGGAACGGGCGGCGGTGGTGGTGGCGGCCGGCCCCGGACTGGCGGCGATCTTCACGGCCGAGGGCGCCACCGTCGTGGACGGCAACCCGTCCGCCGGCGAGCTGCTCGACGCGATCCGGTCGACCGGTGCGTCCCGGGTGGTGGTGCTGCCCAACGATCCCAACACCCAGGCGGTGGCCGGAGTGGCGGCGCAGGAGGCGCAGCCGTTCGGGGTACGGGTGAGCGTGGTGCCGACCCGCTCGCCGGTGCAGGCGCTCGCCGCGCTCGCCGTACGGGATCCGGCCCGCCGGTTCGCCGACGACGTGATCGCGATGGCGGAGGCGGCCGGTGCCTGCCGGTACGCCGAGATCTGCCACGCCAGCCGGGAGGCGCTGACGGTGGCCGGCCCGTGCCAGCCCGGTGACGTACTCGGACTGGTGGACGGCGAGGTACACCTGATCGGCAGCGATCTGGTGGGGACCTGTGAGGCGCTGCTCGACCGGATGCTCGGCGGCGGCGGGGAACTCGTCACGCTGCTGCTCGGCGTCGACGCGCCGGACGGCCTGGCCGAGACCGTCCGGGCCCACCTGGCCCGGCGCTGGCCGTTCGTCGAGGTGCACCACTACTCCGGCGGTCAGCCGTTCTACCCCTTGCTGGTGGGAGTCGAATGACGATGGTCGTGGGGACCGATGACAGCGCTCGTGGGGGGCCGATGACAACCGAAGATCCGAACTCGGCCCAACTGGACACGCCGCTGAAGAAACTGGTCGGGGAGAAGACCGCCAAGGCGTTGGCCAGCCATCTGGACCTGCACACGGCGGGCGACCTGCTCTACCACTTTCCCCGCCGGTACGACGAGCGGGGCGAGCACACCGACATCCGCTCCCTGGAGGTCGGCGAGCAGGTCACCGTGCTCGGCCAGGTGCGGCGTACGGACGTGCGGCCGATGCGCCAGCGCCGGGGCAAGCTGCTGGAGGTGACGGTCGGGGACGGTGACGGCGGCGTACTGACGCTCACCTTCTTCGGCAACCAGGCGTGGCGGGAACGCGATCTGCGCCCGGGCCGGTGGGGGCTGTTCGCCGGAAAGGTCACCGAGTTCCGGGGCAAGCGCCAGCTCAACGGCCCGGATTACGTCCTGCTCGGCGACGGGAACGGGAACGGCGGCGGGGCGGACGCCGACGGTTCCGACGGTGCCGAGGTGGCGGCCAGCGAGGAAATCGAGGAGTTCGCGGGTGCGTTGATCCCGGTCTACCCGGCCGCGGCGGCGGTGCCCACCTGGGTGATCGCCAAGTGCGTCCGGGTGGTGCTGGACACCGTCACCCCGCCCGAGGACCCGCTGCCGGCGAGCCTGCGGGCCAGCCGCAACCTGAGCGGCCTGGGCACCGCCCTGCGCGGGATCCACCGGCCGGGGACCAAGGAGGAGCTGTACCGGGCCCGGCACCGGTTGAAGTGGGACGAGGCGTTCGCCGTACAGCTGACCCTGGTGCAGCGGAAGCACCGCGCGGCGGCCTGGCCGGCCCGACCCCGACCACGCCGGGACGACGGCCTGCTGGCGGCGTTCGACGCCCGGCTGCCGTACGAGTTGACGGCCGGGCAGCGCACGGTGGGCGAGGAGGTCGCGGCCGATCTGGCGACCGCGCATCCGATGCACCGGTTGTTGCAGGGCGAGGTCGGCTCCGGCAAGACGGTCTGCGCGCTGCGCGGGATGCTCCAGGTGGTCGACGCGGGTGGCCAGGCCGCCCTGCTCGCTCCCACCGAGGTGCTGGCCGCGCAGCACTACCGGGGGATGCTCGAGCTGCTCGGCCCGCTCGGTCGGCACGGTGAGCTGGACGGCGACCCGGACGGCACCCGGCTGGCCCTGGTCACCGGTTCGCTCGGCGCGGCGGCCCGGCGGCGTGCCCTGGAGACGGTGGCCGCCGGGGACGCCGGCATCGTCGTGGGTACCCACGCACTGCTCTACGAGGGTGTCGACTTCGCCGATCTCGGTCTGGTGGTGGTGGACGAGCAGCACCGGTTCGGGGTCGAGCAGCGGGACGCGTTGCGGGCCAAGGCCGAGCAGCCGCCACACGTGCTGGTGATGACCGCGACCCCGATCCCGCGCACCGTCGCGATGACCGTCTACGGCGACCTGGAGACCTCCACCCTGTCCGAGTTGCCGCGTGGCCGTTCGCCGATCGCCTCGCACGTGGTGCCGGCGGCGGAGAAACCGGCGCACCTCGACCGGGCGTGGGTACGGCTGCGCGAGGAGGTCGCCGCCGGCCACCAGGCGTACGTGGTCTGTCCCCGGATCGGTGACCAGGCGGCGACACCGGAGGAGGTCGGGGCGGCCGGCGAGGACGGCAAGCGTCCCCCGTTGGCGGTGGCGGAGGTGGCACCCCTACTGGCCGACGGGCCACTGCATGGGCTGCGGATCGGCGTACTGCACGGGCGACTGCCGGCCGACGAGAAGGACTCGGTGATGCGGACGTTCGCCGCCGGGGATCTCGACGTACTGGTGGCGACGACGGTGATCGAGGTGGGCGTCGACGTACCGAACGCGACCGTGATGATCGTGCTGGACGCGGACCGGTTCGGCGTCTCCCAACTGCACCAACTACGTGGCCGGGTGGGCCGGGGTTCCGCCGCCGGGCTCTGCCTGCTGGTGACTGAGGCGGTGGAGGGGGCACCGGCCCGGGAACGGCTGGACTCGGTCGCCTCGACCACGGACGGTTTCCGGCTGGCCGAACTCGATCTGGAGCAGCGGCGCGAGGGGGACGTACTGGGGGCGACCCAGTCCGGCCGGCGGTCGCATCTGCGGCTGCTGTCGCTGCTCAAGGATGCCAAGCTGATCCTGGAGGCCCGGGCCGAGGCGATCGCTCTGGTCGAGGAGGATCCGGAGCTGGAACGGCATCCGGCGCTCGCCGCCTCGGTGGCCGCCCTGGTGGACGCCGAACGCGCCGAGTACCTCGAAAAGGGCTGACGAATATTCCGTAGGCCCGGAAGTTTCCGATGACGTGGCGATCCATCGCCACTGCGGAGCTGGAAACAGAATCGCGATCAGGACCAGGAGAAGCGGCGAGGGCGCGCCGACCGTTTCCGGTCGACGCGCCCTCAGCGCCTGGTTCAGATCGTGCGGCTCTTACCGGTCAGACCGTGAAGGTCACCCGACGGCGACGGGCCACGACAAAGAGCACCACACCGGCGGCGAGCAGCAGTACGGCGCCGCCCGCGATGCCACCGGCGGCGGCACCGGTCAGCGGCAGTTCGCCACCGCCGCCACCCGACTCGCAGTCCTCCGGCTTGGTCCACCTGACCGGTGGGCCCTCTTCGCCGCCGGAGTTCGCGATGACCGTAAGTCCTTCGTAGGCGTCGAACGACACCGAGGTGACCTGGCCGGGAATCGCCTCGAGGGTCCTGACGACCCCCTTCTCGGACTGGAACCTGATCGAGAAGGCCTCGCCGTCGGCCGGATTGTCGATGATGATGATGAGTTCGTCGCAGGTTTCCTTCAGTTCGAAGGTCGCCTCGCCCGGCTCCGGAACGCTCGGGGTGGGGCTCGGCGTCGCGGGCGGGGTCGTCGCGGGCGGAGTCGGCCCCGGTGTGGTCGGAGTGGGCGCCGGCGTGGTCGGGGTCGGGGTCGGCTCCGGCTCCGGCTCTTCGCACTTGCCCTTGAGCTTCGCCCGGCCGGTCCTGGTGTTGGTGACGTCCTCGCGCTTCTTGTCCCAGAAGGCCGTCACGGTGAGTTCGGCATTCTGACCGGCGGGGACCGTCTGCTCGCCGGTCGGCGCGGGTCCACCGGACGACAGCTTCGGCAGCTTGGTACCGACACCGAGGCCGGTGACCGTCGCGCCGGACGGCGAGGAGATCTGCGTGATCTCGGCGTCCCAGTCTTTCTCGCTGTTGGCGACGGTCCAGACGACCTTGATGTCACCATTGTCGAGCTCACAGCCGGCACCGAAAATCTCGGGATGGTGGGCGCTCGCCGGCGCCGCGAACGCGACGGCGCCCGCGACGCCGAGCAGCAGGCCCGTGGCGAGGGCGAGTGGCCGCCGAAGCGACAGCTTGGGACGGATCACGCGTACTCCTGGAAGATGAGGGCGTCACGGTACGACGGGGAATGGCGATAGGAGTCACCGCCGGTACGGCGTGACCTGCGAGAACTACCTCTCCGACGTCGTAGACCGGCAAACCGTGGCCGGCACAGCCCCAGACCTTAGCGATTGTCGTGGTACAGAAAAACCCCTGAGGGTTAGGCAATCACGATGTTTTCGATTCGAGATGATCGATTCACCTGTGGTGATGTCTTTATCCCACCGGCCCGAACCTCTGTCGCCTTTCCTGGCAGCCTGCCCCCGCCCTTGCGGGAAACCTGCCCCGGTCCTTCCTGGACGCCTGCCCTCGCCGTTCCTGAGAGACGACGCGGTGTCCGGACAGACGCTGAGGGCGCGCCGACCGTTTCCGGCCGACGCGCCCTCAGGCGTGTGGTTCAGATCGTGCGGGTCCTACCGATCAGGCGGTGAAGGTCACCCGACGGCGACGAGCCACGATGTAGAGCACGATACCGGCGCCGAGCAGCAGCACAGCGCCGCCCGCGATGCCACCGGCCGCAGCACCGGTCAGCGGCAGTTCGCCACCGCCGCCACCCGACTCGCAGTCCTCGGGCTGCTCGTACTTGATCGGCTCGCCCTCGAGGCCCTCACCACTCGGGGTGACGGTCAGGCCCGCCTTGGCGGGGAACTTGACGCTGCCGGTCGCGCCCGGCGCCACCGTCAGGGTCTTCGCCTCGCCCTCGTTCGGGGTGAGGACGACGCTGATCTCCGCGTCGGTGGTGTTCTCCAGCGTGATGACCAGTTCGTCACAGGTGGACTCGTAGGTGCCCACCGGCTCGACCGGCTTCTGCGTCACCGGAGGGGTCGCCGGGGGCGTCACCGTGGGGGTGACCGGCGGCGTCAACGGAGGGGTGACCGGAGGGGTCACCGGGGGCGTCACCGGAGGGGTGACCGGCGGGGTCACCGGAGGAGTGACCGGCGGCGTCGTCGGAGGGGTCTTGCACTTCCCCTCGTCCTTCGCCTTGACCGTCCGCTGCTCGGTGACGATCTGGTTGGGGCGCCGCCACTTGGCCTCAACCGTCAGGGTCTTGTCGAGCTGGTTGTGGTTGGCAGCCGTACGCGTCTCGGTACCGCGCAGCGGAGCGCCACCCTTCGGGTTCAGCTCCGCGCCGACCTTGATGTCCCCGGCCGGGCCGGGGCGGACCTGGGTGACCTCAGCCTTGATGTTCTCGCTGTTGCCGACCGTCCACTTGAACTCGTAGTTGTTGCTTCCCTTGACCACGCAGTAGGTCCCGAAGATCTCGGGGTGGTGGGCGCTCGCGGGCGCGGCCACCGCGACCGCCGCGCCGAGGCCGAGGAACGCGGCCCCGAGGATGGCGGCCGATCGCCGGAGCGACAGCTTAGGACGGATCACGCGTACTCCTGAGAGATGAGGGCGTCACGGTACGACGTGGGAATGGCGATGAGGGCCGCTGCCGTAACGGCGCGACCTGCAAGAATTGCCTTCCTGGCGTCGTAGGCCGGCAAGACGCAGCCGGCACAGCGCACGACCTTAGCGATTGCCGTCGAACGCGGATACTCTTCAGGCTTCTCTAACGATGATGTTGTCAATTCGAGATGATTGATATACAAGCGGTGATGGAGCTATCTCCCTCGGTGCGTGCGCCCTGTCGTTTTGTCCGTTGCCGACCTTCCGAGGGTGGGCCCAGATCATCGCGTAGCGTCGGCGCCATGGAGAGGAAGCCGGGATGACCCGGATCGTCGCGGGAGTGCTTGGTGGACGGCGGATCTCCGCGCCGCCCGGTGCGAACACCCGGCCGACCAGTGATCGGGTCCGGGAGGCGTTGTTCAGTGCGGTCGAGGCGTCGACGGAGTTGGCCGGTGCCCGCTTCGCCGACCTGTACGCCGGCTCCGGCGCGGTGGGGCTGGAGGCGCTGTCCCGGGGTGCCGTCCAGGTGCTGCTGGTGGAGTCCGATCCCCGGGCCGCCCGGATCATCCGGGAGAACCTCGCCGCGCTGCGGTCGACCCCGGCCAGCCCGTTGAGCGGTACCGCCCGACTGGTGACCGGGAAGGTCGCCCAGGTGCTCGGCACCCCGCCCGGGGGCGGCCCCTACGACGTGGTCTTCGCCGACCCGCCGTACGCCGTACCGGACTCCGACCTCACGGTGGTGCAGGAGGCACTGCGGGACAACGGCTGGCTGGCCCCGGATGCCCTGCTGGTGCTGGAGCGGTCCACCCGGACCGGCCCGGTCGACTGGGTGCAGGGGATCACTGCCGAGCGCAGCCGCCGTTACGGCGAGACCACTCTTTGGTACGGTCGCCGATCGTGAGACGTGCGGTCTGTCCCGGCTCCTTCGATCCGGTCACCAACGGTCACCTGGACATCATCGGTCGGGCGAGCCGACTGTTTGACGAGGTGATCGTCGGCGTGCTGATCAACGAGTCCAAGCGTGGGCTCTTCACCGTCGAAGAGCGGATCGAGATGCTCCGTGAGGTGACCGCCTCCGACGGCAACGTACGGGTGGAGTCGTTCCAGGGTCTGCTGGTCGACTTCTGCCGTACCCAGCGGGCCGGGGTCGTCGTCCGGGGGCTCCGGGCGGTGAGCGACTTCGACTACGAGTTGCAGATGGCCCAGATGAACATCGGGCTGGCCGGGGTCGAGACGCTGTTCATGCCCACCAGCCCGCTCTATTCGTTTCTTTCGTCGAGTCTGGTCAAGGACGTCGCCAAGTGGGGCGGTGACGTCTCTCCGCACGTTCCGGACGTGGTCCGGGAGCGCCTGCGGGAACGGCTGGTCCGGCCGGGTTCCTGACCGGCGACGAGGCCGGGGTCGCCGGTCCGGCGGACCGTCGGCGGGCGTCGACGGTCAGGACCGTACGCCCGGGAGGATCGGGCCGACGGGGCCCGTACGGTTCGGCGACCTGCCGACCCGGTCCCGGCGACCGGCGCGCTGGGCTCGACACCGGCGCCACCCGGCTCGGCGACCAGACTTTCCGGCCCGCCGTAGACGCCCGTCGGCCTGCGGCGACGCGCCGGTCCCGGGTCGATCGCCGGCCCGGTCCGAGGCGCACCGCATCATTGGTTGAGCAGTAATCCGGTCTGACACCTCATCATGTAGGTCGACCGAAGCAACGACGGGAGTGAGGTACCGGTGGACCCGCTCGATCGCATAGACGAGATCATCGGCATGGTGGAGACGGCGCGTTCCGTCCCGATGTCCCGCAACAACGCCATGGTCGACCGCGCTGAAATGATCGGTGCCCTTGAGGAGCTGCGCGTCGAACTGCCCGTCGACCTGCGTCGGGCGGCGGCTCTGCTGGACGAGCGCGACAAGATCATGGATGCCGGTAAGCGCGAGGCGGACCGGATCATCAGCGAGGGTGAGGCGGAACACGCCCGGCTGGTCTCGGTCAACGAGATCACCGTCTCCGCCGAGCACGAGGGCGCCCGGATCGTCGCCGAGGCCCGGGCCGAGGCCCAGCGGCTCCGCGAGGAGGTCGACGACTACGTCGACACCGCACTGGCCAACTTCGAGCAGTTCCTGACCCGGGCGCTGGCCTCCATCGAGCGTGGCCGGGACAAGATGCACGCGCTCCGGGAGATCGGTACCTTCGCGGGGGAGGAGAATGAACGTCCTCTGCCGTTCTGAGCGCGCCGTCCGGATCGCCGACCCGGCCCGAGCCGCCCAGGACTGGGCTGGCCTGCCCCAATTCGACGCTAAGCCCGCTGCTCAGGTAACCTGTTTCGTCGGCCTCGCACAGGCCGGAGTCTGACTATGCCCAAGCATCTGCCGAGCCACCTCAACCCCAGGTCGCCGCTGGTCCTCGACACGAGGGAACTGCCGCGCCGTCCTGGAGTGCTGCGTACGGTCGCTCGGACGGCACCGGCACCGGCGGACCTCGGACTGGAGCTGATCGGCGTGCCGGAGGGCGCGGACCTGAGCCTCGACCTGAGGCTCGAGTCGGTGTCCGAGGGCGTACTCGTCTCGGGGACCGTCACCGGTCCCATCGCTGGCGAATGCGGCCGCTGCCTGCGCCCGATCACGGACTCGTTGGTCGTCCCGATCCAGGAGCTGTACGCCTACGAGGACAGCACCACGGTCGAGACCACCGAGGAGGACGAGGTGGGCCGGATGCAGGGCGACCTGATCGACCTGGAACCGGTACTGCGGGACGCGGTGGTGCTCGCACTGCCGACCAACCCCGTGTGCCGGGAAGACTGCCCAGGCTTGTGCCCCGAGTGTGGGGTGCAGTGGGACGAACTGCCGGCTGACCACAGCCACCAGCAGGTCGACCCCCGCTGGGCGGGCCTGTCGCAACTGACCCGTCAAGAAGAGTAGGAAGTACCGTGGCCGTCCCCAAGCGCAAGATGTCGCGCAGCAACACCCGGTCCCGCCGGGCGAACTGGAAGACCACGGCGGTCGCGACCGTCGCCTGCCCGCAGTGCAAGTCGCCGAAGCTGCCGCACGCGGCCTGCAGCGTCTGTGGCACCTACAACGGCCGCCAGGTCATCGAGGTCTGACCTGGAACCCGAGTGACGCCACCGACCTCTGGTCGGGCGGCGCACGCGCCCTGGCGACTGCCCGGTGTGCCGGCTCCCGCCGCCGCTGACCGACTTCGGCCGGTCGGCGTTCCAGTGGAGCCGGGCACCGTGCGGATCGCCGTCGACCTCCTCGGCGGGGACGATGCTCCCGCCGTCGTGGTTGACGGCGCTCTGCGGGCGTTCGGCGCTGACCCCGATCTGCGTCTACTGCTTGTCGGCCCGGCTGAGGTCGCCGACGAGCTGATCGCCATGCTCCGGCCCGACGACCGGGACCGGGTTGCCGTCCGGCCCGTCCGTGAGGCCGTCGCGATGACCGGGGACCCTGCCGCCCTCGTCCGCTCGGACAGCACCATCCGGGCGGCGGTGGCCGCCGTGGCCGAGGGAGCCGCCGACGCCGTCGTCTCGGCCGGTTCGACGGGTGCCACCGTGACCGCCGCCGTCCTCGGCTTCGGTCGCTGGTCCGGCGTCCGGCGTCCGGCACTGGTCGCCACCCTGCCGGCCCTCGCCGGCCCGGTCGCGCTGCTCGACGTTGGTGGCTCGCTGGAGGCCCGCCCGGCAACCCTGGCCCGGCACGCCGTGCTCGGCGCGGCCTACGCCGCCGTCGTCTACGGGGTGTCGGAACCCCGGATCGGGCTGCTCTCCATCGGCACCGAGGCCGGCAAGGGCGACCGGGCCCGCCGGGCCGCCGACCCGGTGATCGCCGATCAGCCACTGCCGGCCGGCGGCCGGTACGTCGGATTCGTCGAGGGCTACGACGTGGCGCTGGGCAGCCGCGCCGACGTGGTGGTCACCGACGGCTTCACCGGCAACGTACTGCTCAAGGGCATCGAGGGCGCGTACGCGATGGCCGGAGGTCCACCGGCCGGCGGCGGTGCCCCCCGGGCCGCCGCGCTGCTGGGCGTGGCCGGCGCCGTGGTGGTCTGCCACGGTGCGGCCCGGGCCGACGACGTCGCCTCGGGCATCGCGCTCGCCGCCCACCTGCACCGCCGCCGGGCCATCGCGGCGGTATCCACGCTGCTCGCCGAACTGACGGGGGCCAACCGCATCACCGACACCGAGGTAACGGCATGACCAAGGACAAGCGGCGGCGACCGCCGATCACCCACCTTGAAGCGGCGTTCGGCGTCGCCATGGACCCGGAGCTGCTGGAGCGGGCCCTCACCCACCGTTCCTTCGCGTACGAGAACGGTGGCCTGCCGACGAACGAACGGCTCGAGTTCCTCGGTGACTCGGTGCTGGGCGTGGTGATCACGACGGCGCTGTTCCACAACCATCCGGACCTGCCCGAGGGACAACTGGCCAAGCTGCGGGCCAGCGTGGTCAACATGCGGGCGCTGGCCGACGTCGCCCGGCGGCTCGGCCCGGCGGGTCTCGGGCCGTACCTGCTGCTGGGCAAGGGCGAGGAGAGCACCGGGGGCCGGGACAAGGCGAGCATCCTCGCCGACACGCTCGAAGCCCTGCTCGGCGCGATCTACCTCCAGTACGGGCTGGACACCGTGGCGATCGTCATCCACCGGCTCTTCGACCCGCTGATGGCGGAGTCGGCCGGCCGGGGGGCGGCACTGGACTGGAAGACCAGCCTGCAGGAGCTGACCGCCGCGCTGGGGCTCGGCGTTCCCGAGTACCGGATCGACGAGGCGGGTCCGGATCACGCCAAGACCTTCACCGCCTGGGTGGTGGTGGCCGGCCGGAAGTACGGCGGCTCCGACGGCCGCAGCAAGAAGGAAGCCGAGCAGCGGGCCGCCGAGGCGGCCTGGCGTACCCTCTCCGACCAGGGCGAGGAGGACGTCGAGCCGGCGTCGGCGGCGGCTCCGGTGGCGGCGGTCGACGGCCACGGCCCGGCGGTCGGTGCCGAAGTCGAGCTCGGGGTCGGCACCGACGCGACCGGGGGCGTCGACGCCGGGGTGGGGCCGGTGGACGGTCCGGAGCGCGACGCGGCCCCGACGGCCGAGCCCGCCGCCCGTTCCCGTACCGCACCGGCCGGGGGTTCCGCCGGTGGGGCCGGTACGCCGAGCTGATCGAGGATCACAGATGCCTGAACTGCCCGAGGTGGAGACGGTCCGGGAGGGCCTGAGCCGCTGGGTGACGAACCGCCGGATCGCGGCCGTCGAGGTACGCCATCCGCGCGCCATCCGCCGGCACCTCCCGGGTGCCGAGCACTTCGCGGCGGTGCTCGCCGGACGGGTGATCCTCGCCGCCTGCCGCCGCGGGAAGTACCTCTGGCTGCCGCTGGACAGCGGCGACGCCGTCATCGGGCATCTGGGCATGTCGGGACAGTTGCTGGTCCGACCGGCGGAGATGGCTGACGAGATCCACCTGCGGATCCGTTTCACCTTCGACGACGGCGGACCGGAGCTGCGCTTCGTGGACCAGCGCACCTTCGGTGGCCTGTCGGTCTCGGAGGGCGGCGCGACCCTGCCGGCGGAGATCGCGCACATCGCCCGCGACCCGATGGATCCGGAGTTCTCCGACGCCGCCTTCGTGACCGCGATACGCCGGCGCCGTACCGAGGTCAAGCGGGCGCTGCTGGACCAGACGTTGATCTCCGGTGTCGGCAACATCTACGCCGACGAGGCGCTCTGGCGGGCCCGCCTGCACGGTGCCCGACCGACCGACGCGCTCACCGGTCCGGCGATCACCCGGCTGCTCGGGCACGTCCGCGACGTGCTCGGGGAGGCTCTCCAACAGGGCGGCACGAGTTTCGACGCGCTGTACGTCAACGTCAACGGCGAGAGCGGCTACTTCGACCGGGAGCTGAACGTCTACGGTCGGGAGGGGCTGCCGTGCCGGCACTGCGGTGCGCTGGTGCGTCGGGAGGCCTTCATGAACCGCTCGTCGTTCAGTTGTCCCCGCTGCCAGCCCCGACCCCGTACGGCGGTCGCGCCGAGGTGAGGACGCGGGGCGCCGGCATCGCTCAGAGCGGGCAGGTGTCGCGCCGTACGCCGAGGTTCCGGTCCTTGCGGATGGAGCTGAAGCCGTAGCCGACGGTGGCGGTGCAGAAGTCGACGACCGACCCCTCGTACTCGACGTGGAAGACCGGCTTGCCGGCCGCCACGAACGGCACCAGCCGGTCACACTCGGTACGCCGGAAGCACTCCTCGTTGACGACGAAGTCGAAGTGCGGCTCCAACGCCAGCACCTGGTCGACGTCGTTGGTCAGTCCCGGGGCCAGTCCGGTGCGGCGGGCCAGGTCGGCGATCCGGCGGTTGAAGGTGAGCTGGTCGTCGAAGGTCAACGGAAATCCGCTCCGGTGCCGGTAGGACTCCATCCCGACGGGCAGTACGGCGACGAAGCCCTTGCCCCGGCAGAGTCGGAACCGGTCCGCCAGCACCGGTTCGAGGGTCGACCACTGCCGGATGTCCAGCCACCGGCCGCGCGGAGCGCCCTTCGGCTGACCCGGTACCCCGGTCGGACGGCCCCGCACGGCGGCCGGGAAGCGCTTCGCGTCCGGGCGGGACTCCTGGTGGATCCCGACCTCGACGGAGCAGATCAGCCGCCGGCCGTCGGCCCGGAGCCGGCGGGCCTGCTCCAGGGTGGTGCGGAAGACGTCGAGCGCGTACACCTGCGCGTCGACGGTGGGATCGAGCGGTCCGTCGAGCTGCCACTGCCAGCTCGGGGCGGGGCCACCCGGCCAGGGCGGTACCGGGGCGGAGCGGTCCGGCAGGAAGCGGCAGCCGGGCAGCAGCAGCGCCAGCCCGAGCGCGAGAAGCAGTCCAGTGGCCCGGGTCGGCACCTCAGTGAGCTGCGGTGTTCACTAGCCGCACACCCCCTCGTACGGGCCAACGAGTCAGCCCGGGCGACGGGCACGGCGACGGTCGGCGTACGGCTCAGGCGGCCCGCGGGTACGCCGTACGGGTCAGGCGGCCGAGCCGAACACCTGGGTCCAGTACAGCCGGCCGTCGGTTCCGGTGGCCACTCCGACACCCATCGCCTTCGCGTTGCAGTTCAGGATGTTGGCGCGGTGTCCGGAGCTGTTCATCCAGCCCTCCATCACCGCGGCCGGGGTGGCGTAGCCCATCGCCACGTTCTCGCCGATCGGGCTGCTGTAACCGGCCCGCCGGGCCCGCTCCACGAAGTCGCTGCCGTCGCTGCCGGTGTGCGACATGTTGGTGTGCTCGCCCTGGTCCTGGCTGTGCAGCCGGGCCGCCTCGGCCAGATCGCTATTGATCACCACGGAGCCGCAGCCGTTGGCGGCGCGCTCGCGGTTGACGATCTCCAGCACCTGCGCCTCGCGGCTGTCCCCCGTCTGGGCGGCCTTCGCCGGGGTCCGGGCGGGCGTACGGCGGGCGGTCGGTTTGGTCGTCCGGGGTGGCCTGGTGGTGGTGGCCGTGGGCTTCGGCGTTGCCTGCGGGGCGGTGGTGGCGGTCGGGGTGGGTGCGGCGGTTTCGGCGTCGACGCCGGTCGGCTCGTCCAGGGGTGCCGTCGGCTCGTCGAATCCGTCGGGCGCGGCCGCGTCGGCGGCGGGTTGGTTCGAGCGGCCCCCGGGTGCGTCGGCGAGGCTCGGCGGAAGCAGGGCGGCTCCGACCCCGAAGAGGCCGAGCAGGGCGGTCACGGCGAGCCCCAGACCCACCGGCCCCGGCAGCCGGCTCGGCCGCCGGTGCTTTCCGCTGCCACCGGACGGGTCGGCCTGTTGACGGCCCGGCCCGGGGGCGTCGTCGCGACCGGCCGGGTGCCGCTGACCGGACCTCGTCCGCCCGGCTCCGGCCAGCCCTCGCCCCGACTCGAATTCCGGGTCCCGCTCGAAGCTGTCGAATCGCGGATCCGGGTCGAAGGTGTCGAATCGCGGGTCCGGGTCGAAGCTGTCGACTTCCGGATCGCGGTCGAAGGTGTCGTGTTCCGGGCCGAGCGCGAAGGTACCGAGTTCCGCCGTCAGGTCCGGTTCCGAGTCGTCCGTTCGTGCCGAGCGGGCCGGCGCCTGGGCGCGACCGGCCGGCTGGACGGGCTCCCATTGGCCCTCGTCCCGGTCGTCCGGTTCGTTCCACCCGTGCACGCCAATACCTCCACTCGTCCGGTGCTCCGACCGTCCGGACGCTACGCGGGCCCCTGGCCAGGGGCAACGCGGCTAAGGAAGAGTTAAGAGGAGGCCCGCGAGCGGGATCGGGGCGCTGGCCTGGGGCGTTACCAGATGAGACATCGACTGGCGGTACACTTCCGGTGTCCGAACAGCGACCTGGTTCGTGCCTTGCGGCAGCCCTCGGTTCAGGGTGGTTGACGGCACAGGTGGACCGCGCCCCGGTGAAACTTGACTCAGCCGGGACATCGGCACACTATAGAAGTGTCGCCAGTCGCGCCCGACCATGCCCGCGTTTGCCTGCGGGTAGGTAGTCGCGAACGAGTTGGGCGCGCGTTGGCCGGCCTTTCCGGCAGCGCATTACAAGGAGACGATATGGCGAAGGCCCTCTACGGCCACGTTGGTGCGGCGCCAGACCGGCGCCTACTCGACGAGGTCACCCGACTGCGTTCCAGGGTTCAGGCACTGGAGTTCGAGACTACGCGGTTGCGCGCCGAGAACGATCGGCTCGCTGCGGCGGTCGCCGAGGCAGATGACCTGCTGCGGCTGGCCGAGCCCGCGCTGACCTGAGCTTCCGGGCGCCGGGCGACCGGCGCCCCCGCCTGACACCTGAAACGCACCAAGAAATCGCGCGCCGACACGTCCGTGGCGGCGCGCAGTTCTGTATCCGGACCGGCCGCCGGGCGCCCGACCGCCGGCCGCGGCCGCCTGACCACCGGCCCCCCGCGCACCTGACCACCGGCCGCCGGGCGCCTGACCACCGGCCCCCCCGCGCGCCTGACCACCGGCCGCCGGGCGCCCGACCACCGGCCGCCCGCGCACCTGACCACCGGCCGCCGGGCCGCTGCCGGTGACCCGAGCCAGCCGAGCCAGCCGAGCGCGGTCGTACCCCGAGAGCGCTTTCCGGGTGATCCGATACCCTGATCGGTGCGTGCCGCGTCGGGCAGGGCGTCGAATCCCGGGTTACCCTGCGGGTTGACCAGGCTCCCACCGCCGGGAGCGAGCCATCTCCTCCGGCGTCCGGTCGCGGCCGACCGGGCCGGCGAATCCGGTCGCGGTCGTGCCGGACGGGACCCGGGAGCGGAACTGACCGGGAAGCGGCGAGTCTGCCCGGCGGTCACGTCGGACGAGGATCGAGAGCGTGTATCTCAAGAGCCTGACGGTGAAGGGCTTCAAGTCCTTCGCCTCCAGCACGACCTTCAAGCTGGAGCCGGGAATCACCTGCGTGGTGGGGCCCAACGGCTCGGGCAAGTCCAACGTCGTCGACGCGATCGCCTGGGTACTCGGCGAGCACAGTGCCAAGGCACTCCGTGGCGGCAAGATGGAGGACGTGATCTTCGCCGGCACCGCCGGCCGGGCCCCGCTGGGCCGCGCCGAGGTGACGCTGACGATCGACAACACCGACGGCGCGCTGCCGATCGACTACACCGAGGTGTCGATCACCCGACGGATGTTCCGGTCCGGCGAGAGCGAGTACGAGATCAACGGCGACTCCTGCCGGCTGCTCGACATCCAGGAACTCCTCTCCGACTCGGGAATCGGCCGGGAGATGCACGTCATCGTCGGCCAGGGGCAGTTGGACGCCGTACTCCACGCGAAGCCGGAGGACCGGCGGGCGTTCATCGAGGAGGCGGCCGGCGTACTCAAGCATCGCAAGCGCAAGGAGAAGGCCCTGCGCAAGCTCGACGCGATGCAGGTCAACCTGAACCGGTTGACCGACCTGACCGCGGAGTTGCGCCGCCAGCTCAAGCCGCTGGGCCGGCAGGCCGAGGTGGCCCGCCGGGCGCAGGGGATCCAGGCCGACCTGCGGGACGCCCGGCTGCGCCTGCTCGCCGACGACCTGGCCACGCTGCGTTCCACGCTGGACAAGGAGATCGCCGACGAGGCCGCGCTGCGGCAGCGCCGCGAGCAGGTCGAGCGGGAGCACGCCGAGGTGCAGACCCGGCTCGCCGAGCTGGAGACGGCGCTCGCCGAGGACGCTCCGCTGCTCACCCGGGCCCAGGACACCTGGTACCAGCTCTCCGCGCTCACCGAGCGGTTCCGCTCGACCGAGCAGTTGGCCCGGGAGCGGCTCCGCCACCTGAGCGCCACCCCGGACGACGAGCGTCCCGGCCGCGACCCCGACCGGCTCGAAGCCGAGGCCGAGGAGGTGCGCGCGCACGAGGAGGAACTGCGGACCGCGCTCACCGACGACCAGATCCGGCTGGCCGAGGCGGTGGAGAGCCGGCAGCAGCTGGAACGTCAGCTCGCCGAGGCGGAACGCTCACTAGTCGTCGCCGCCAAGGCGATCGCCGACCGGCGGGAGGGCCTGGCCAAGCTGACCGGACAGGTCAACTCGGCCCGCGCCCGGACGGGTTCGGCGGCCGAGGAGATCGCCCGGCTCGCCGCCGCGCACGCCGACGCGGAGGTCCGGGCGGCGCAGACCCAGACCGAACTCGACGCGGTCGCGGAGCGGTCCAGCGAGGCCGACCGGGACAACGCGGACCTGGACGCCCGGCACGCCGAGGCGGTCGCCGCGCAGGAGGGGGCGGCGGCCACCGTACGGGCGCTTTCCGACGCCGAGCGGGCGGCGGAGAAGGACGCGGCGACCTGGAAGGCCCGGGAGGAGGCGCTGGCCATGGGCCTGCGCCGCAAGGACGGCGCCGGGGCCCTGCTGGCCCGCGCCGACCAGGTGCCGGGGCTGCTGGGCAGCCTGGCCGGGCTGCTGACCGTCGCGCCGGGCCACGAGGCGGCGCTCGCCGCCGCGCTCGGCAGCCTCGCCGACGCGGTCGCGGTGGCCGGGGTCGACGAGGCGGCCGAGGCGATGCGGTGGCTGAAGATCCAGGACGCCGGCCGGGCCGACCTGCTGGTCGGCGGGCAGGCCGGGCCGGGCATGATCGGTACGGCCGACGCGCTGCGCCCGGCGCTTCCGGCCGGCGCCCGCTGGGCACCGGACCTGGTCGGCTGCCCCGACGAGGTACGCCCGGCGGTGCACCGGGCACTGCGGGACGTGATCCTGGTCGACGACCTGGAGACGGCGACCCGGGTGGTGGCCGGTAATGCCGAACTGCGCGCGGTGACGGCCGACGGCGACGTGGTCGGCGGCTACGCGGCGGCCGGTGGTTCGGCGAAGGCACCCAGCTACCTGGAGGTGCAGGCCGCCGTCGAGGAGGCCCGGACCAACCGGGTGACCGCCGAGCAGACCATCGCCGAGCTGCGTGAACAGCTCGGCGCGGCCCGGGAAGAGGCGGCCGACCACAAGCAGACGGTCGCCGCCGCGGCAGCGGTCAAGCGGGAGGCCGAGGGGCAGCGCAACGCCGCCGCCCGCCGGCTCGCCGAGCTGGGCGGGGCCGCGCGGTCGGCGAAGGCCGAGATGGATCGGCTGGCCGAGTCCCGGGACCGGGCCCAGCAGGCCCGGGACCGCGACCTCGCCGGCCTGGCCGAGCTGGAGGAGCGGCTCCGGCTGGCCGAGGCCACCCCGATCGACGCCGAGCCGTCCACGGAGGAACGCGACGAACTGGCCCGGTACCTGCCGCCGGCCCGGCAGAACGAGATGGAGGTCCGGCTCGCGGTGCGTACCGCGGAGGAGCGGGTCGCCTCGATCGCCGGCCGGGCCGACTCGCTGGCCCGGCAGGCGGCGGCCGAGCGGGCCGCCCGGGAACGGGCCGCCGCCCGGCGGGCCGCCCGGGCCCGCGGCGCCACCATCGCCCGCGCCGTCGAGATCGGCGCCCGGGAGGCGCTGACCCGGCTCGCGGTCTCCCTCGCCACCGCCGAGCAGACCCGGGACGCCGTCGCGCAGGCCCGGTCCGCCCGGGAAGCCGAACTCCAGGAGGTACGCGGCGCGGCCAAGCGGCTCGGCGGCGACCTGGAACGGCTGACCAGCGCGGTGCACCGGGACGAGGTGGCTCGGGCCGAGCAGCGGCTGCGGATCGAGCAGTTGGAGGCCAAGGCGGCCGAGGACTTCGGGCTGGACGTGGAGAGCCTGGTCGCCGAGTACGGCCCGCAGCAGCCCGTACCGCCCGCCCAGGCCGAGATCGCCGCCGCCGAGCGGGACGACCGGCCGGCGCCCGAGCCGGTGCCGTTCGAGCGGCCGGTGCAGGAGAAGCGGGCCGCCAAGGCCGAACGCGAGCTGGCCCTGCTCGGCAAGGTCAACCCGCTCGCCCTGGAGGAGTTCGCCGCCCTGGAGGAGCGGTACAAGTTCCTCTCCGAGCAGCTCGAAGACCTCAAGGCGACCCGCAAGGACCTGCTCACCGTGGTCAAGGACGTGGACGACCGGATCCTGGAGGTCTTCGCCAGTGCGTACGCCGACACCGCCCGGGAGTTCGAGCAGGTCTTCACCGTGCTCTTCCCCGGCGGCGAGGGGCGGTTGGTGCTGACCGACCCGGAGGACATGCTCACCACCGGGGTCGAGGTCGAGGCCCGCCCGCCGGGCAAGAAGATCAAGCGGCTTTCGCTGCTCTCCGGCGGCGAGCGGTCGCTGACCGCCGTCGCCATGCTGGTCGCGATCTTCCGAGCCCGGCCCAGCCCGTTCTACATCATGGACGAGGTGGAGGCGGCGCTCGACGACGTCAATCTCGGCCGCCTGATCACCCTGATGGCCCAGTTGCGGGAGAAGAGCCAGTTGATCGTGGTCACCCACCAGAAGCGCACAATGGAGGTGGCCGACGCCCTCTACGGCGTCACCATGCGAAGCGGCGTCACCCAGGTGATCAGCCAGCGACTCAGCAACGAGGAGGACTGATGGCCCGGGAGCGCCCGACCGCACTGCTGGTGGACCTGGACGGGGTCCTGCGGCGGTGGGATCCCGACAACGCCACCCGGGTGGAGAGCCGCTACGACCTGCCGTCGGGCGTGCTGTACGAGATCGCGATGCAGTGGGCGCTGTTGCGTCCGGCGGTCACCGGGCAGCTCAGCCACGCCGACTGGATGGTCGCCGTGGTGGACGCGCTCGCCGGGCCGGGCCGGGACCGGGACCGGATGCGGGCGGCGGTCGACGAGTGGCAGGCGGACCGGGGGACGGTGGACCCCGACGTACTGGCCTTCGTCCGGGAGGCGCGGGCCGCCGGCGTACGGGTCGGGTTGGCCACCAACTCCACCGACCTGCTCGACACCGACCTGGTCACGCTGGGCCTGACCGAGGAGGTCGACGTGGTGGTCAGCTCCTCGACGCTGGGCGTGCACAAGCCGATGAAGGAGTACTTCCAGCAGGCCTGTCTGGCCGTCGACACGCTGCCGGCCCAGGTGCTGTTCGTGGACGACGAGGACCGTGCGATCCGGGGGGCGCGGGTCGCAGGGCTGTCGGCGTACCGGTGGACGGGGCCGGACGACCTGCGCTACCTGCGGGCGGCGCTGGCCGTCTGAGGCGTCACCCGCCGGCCGGTGCTCGCCCGGCTCGGCTGAGCGGCGTCACTCGCCGGTCGTACCGTCGATTCGCTCGCGGATCAGGTCGGCGTGGCCGTTGTGCCGGGCGTACTCCTCGATCATGTGCACGTAGACCCAGCGCAGGCTGATGTCGCGGCCCTTCGGCCCGACGAACGTCTCGTCCAGCGACCGGCCGGCGACCGTCTGCCGGACCAGTTCGATCTCTTCGCGGAGGGTGGCGAGGTCGGCTTTCGGGTCGGCGGCGGTGACGTCCTCGAAGTCGCGGTCCCGCTGCTCCTCGGTGTAGTAGTGGTACGGCAGGTCCAGGCCGGCGAACTGCTGCCGGAACCACCACCGCTCGTTCTCGGCCGAGTGCCGGACCAGGCCGAGCAGGGTCATGTTCGAGGGTTCGACGCTGGCCGTCCGGAGCTGCTCGGCGGTGAGCCCGGTGCACTTCCTCAGCAGCGTCTGCCGGTGGAAGTCGAGCCAGGCGTCGAGCATGGCACGCTCGTCGGCCACAACAGGCGCACGGTCACGGTCGACGTCAGGGGCGGTCCAGGTCATCCGGTCATGATCGCATGATCATGGGGAGCCGCCACCAAGATTCTTGTCGATCTGTGCTTAGTACCGAACCATAACTCTCCAAGATCTGCGATCGGATGATCACGGACTGGAGCCCCGTTACCGGGGAGGCTGCGCCGCCTCGGTGATCGGGCTCCAGTCAGCCAGGGCTGGTGGCGACGACCTTGCGGAGGCTGCGCAGGCACAGGTCGAGCGCCCGGTGCTTGGAGACGGAGTGCTCCCGGGTGTGTTGCCACGTCGCGTAGAGCAGTGACCAGAGCACCTGCTGGACCCAGATCGGATCGAGGGCCGGGTCGAGGGTGCCCTCGGCGTGGCCGCGTTCGACGAGCCGGATCAGTGCCTTGTCCGCCTCGCTGCACTCCTCCCAGGCCTGGGTGTTGTTGACCAGTTCCGGCTGGGAGAAGACGCACATCAGGATGTCGCCGAGTTCGAAGTACTCCTGGCAGAGCCGCTCCAGGGCCTCCGGTGCGGGTCCCCGGTCGAGCTGGGACCGTTCGGCGGCAGCGTCGATCCGGGCGAGCACGTCGGTGCTGAGCGCGGTCATCAGGTCGGCGCGCTCGGGGAAGTAGCGGTGCAGCGTGGTGCGTCCCACCCCGGCGGCGTCGGCGACGTCGGCGAGGGAGGCGGCGCTGTGCTGCGACAGGACGGTGATCGCGGCGTCGAGGATCGCCCGCCGGGTACGGGCCCGGGCCCGGCTCTCGACGTCGACGCTATCCCTCACCGCCATGCCGGCAAGTCTAGACAACATCGAACCCAACTTGAAATATCGGTTGTCCCTAGTGGAACATGTGTGCTCCACTAGGGGGCATGTCTGTAGCGGAAAAGGTCGGCAATGATCAACTTTCCTGGGGGAGGCTACGGATCCTCTGGTCCTTCGCCCGACCACACACCGGCAAGCTGATCCTCGGCCTGCTCCTGGCCCTGCTCGGATCGGCGGCCGGGCTGGCGTCGCCGATGGTCACCAAGTGGGTGCTCGACTCCCTCGGCGGCTCGGCGTCGCTGTCGGGGCCGATAACGGCGCTGGCCGTACTGCTCGTGGTCGGCAGCGCGATCTGGCTGTGGCAGTGGATCCTGCTCGGCACCCTGGGCGAGCGGATCGTGCTGGACGCGCGCGAGTCGATCATCCGGCGCTTCTTCCGGGCGACCGTGCCGGAGGTGACCCGGCGACCGACCGGTGAACTGGTCGCCCGGGTCACCTCGGACACCCTGCTGCTGCACCAGGCCGCCTCGTCGAGCATCATCGGGCTGATCAACGGCACGGTCATGATGGCCGGCACGCTGGTGCTGATGGGCGTACTCGACCTGGTGCTGCTCGGCACCACCGTGGGCGCGGTGATCCTGGTCGCGCTGATGTTCGCCGTACTCATGCCCTCGATCGCCAAGGCGCAGGAGCGGTCTCAGGAGCATCTCGGCCGGCTCGGTGGGGTGCTGGAGGGCGCGCTGCGGGCGATCCGGACCGTGAAGGTGAGCCGCGCCGAGCACCGGCAGTCCGAGCGGATCCTCGCCGAGGCACGCCAGGTGGCGAAGTTCAGCGTCCACGCGGCCCGGCGCGAGGCGATGGCCTGGACCATCGTCTGGTCGGGCATCCAGCTCGCCATCATCCTGATCCTCGGCATCGGCGCGTGGCGGGTCAGCGAGGGACGACTCGAGGTGTCCAGCCTGATCGCCTTCCTGCTGTACGCGTTCAACCTGATGGGCCCGATCAGCGAGATCAGTCAGAACGTGACCGCCCTCCAGTCGGGCATCGCGGCGGCGGGCCGGATCCGCCAGGTCGCCGACATCGAGGTGGAGAGCCCGGACGCCGGACCGGAACGCGCTGACCGACAGCGGCCGGACACCGGGGCGGAACGCGCCGACGGGCATCGGCTGCCCGGCGGCGACCCGACGGACGGGCACCAACCACATCCCGGCCCGGTGCTCGAACTGCGGGGCGTCTCCGCGCGGTACGGCCCGGACGCCGCCCCGGCGGTCAGTGGAATCGACCTGGCCATTCCGAGGCGGGGGCACACCGCGATCGTCGGACCCTCCGGTGCGGGCAAGACGACGCTCTTCTCGCTCGTGCTGCGCTTCCTCGAACCGCAGGAGGGGGAGATTCGGCTCGATGGCCGCCCCTACCGCGAGCACACCCACAGCGAGATCCGCCAGCGGCTCGCGTACGTCGAGCAGGAGAGCCCGGTGGTACCCGGCACGATCGGGGAGAACCTGCTGTTCACCTATCCGGACGCGACCGAGGAGGAGGTGCGGGACGTACTGGCCCAGGTCCGGCTCACCTCGAAGATCGACGCCCTGCCCGAGGGCCTGGACACTCCGCTCACCTCGTCCTCGGTCTCCGGTGGCGAGCGGCAGCGGATCGCACTGGCCCGGGCCATCCTGCGTACCCCGGACGTGCTGCTGCTCGACGAGGCGACCGCGCAGATCGACGGGCTCACCGAGGCGGCGATCCACCAGGTGATCCGGGACCGGGCGGCCCGCGGGGCGGTCGTCACCGTCGCGCACCGGCTCTCGACCGTGATCGACGCGGACACCATCGTGGTGATGGAGGCCGGACGGGTCAGAGCGCGGGGCAGTCACGAGGAACTGCTGGCCAACGACGAGCTCTACCGGCAGCTCGTCGAGGCCCTGCGGATCGCCGGTGCCGGCGACACCGACGCCTCGCCGCGGACCGCGGGTCGCCAGGTCGGGAATGGAGACGGCCGATCGGTGGTGGCCGGCGCGGTCACCCACTAGGGCCGCGTCAGCCGGTGCACCCGCCAGGGCCGCGTCAGCCGGTGCGACCGCCTCGGTGCGGCCCGCGTCAGCCGGTGAGCGAGCGGCGGGCGACGGTGTGCAGGGTGCCCTCCGCCGAGGTGCCCTCGATGGTCACCTCGGCGGACCGGCCGTCGTGCCGCAGGGTGCTCACCGCGTTGCCAAAGTAGGGCCCGTCGAGTCGGCGCCACCGCACCGACGGCCGGCGTACCCCGGCGGTCCGGGCCAGTGCCCGGGCCGCCACGGACGGGCCGCGCCACCAGCCGAGCCGCAGCAGCGGGCGCATCGGAGCCGGTATCTGGTTGTGGATCGGTGAGCAGGTCAGCTGGTGGACCGGGGTGGCGATCGCGGTGTCGAAGCGGGCCCGGGCGACATAGGAGTGGTGTACGTCGCCGGAGAGCACGCTGATCGACGCCGGCGGCGGGTACGCCGGACCGGTGCCGACCCGGTCGCCGGGCTGTCCGGGCGTGCCGCTGCCGAGCCGGGCGAAGACCTGGGCGAGCGCGTCGAACGACCGGCGGAACGCGCCCCAGTGCTCCAGGTCGAGTGCCCGGCGCAGCCGCTCGGAGTACTCGGCCACCCGGGGGCGGTCCGAGTCGGCCAGCCGCTCGTTCCAGGACTCGAGGTGATGGATGCCGGGCGGAAGGAGCCAGGGCAGCGACGACCCGACGACCAGGTGGTCGTAGTCGCCGTGCACCTGGTCGGTGAACCAGGACCACTCGGTCGGCGGGAGCATGGCCCGGTGGGTCTTGTCCAGCACCCGGCTGCACCGGTTGTCCAGCACCACCAGCCGGGTCCGGCCGAGGTCCACGGCGTAACTCCACTGGTAGCGCCCGGGCACCGCCGCGTCGGCGGGTGCCGTACCGGCGCCCAGCGCGGCGTCGTAGCCGATCGCCTCGGCGTCGACCCGCTGGCCGAACTCCCGGAGTACCGAGGTCGCGTCCTCGGCCGCCATGACCTTGGCATAGACCGGGTCCGCCGCGATCTCGTCCGGGTCCAGGTTGCCCAGGTGCTGGTAGACCCAGTACGAGGCCAGCCCGCTGGCGATCCGCTCCGGCCACCAGGGCTGGCTGTGCACCTCGGCCCGCCACGGGGTGGAGGTGTTCCAGTCGTCGATGATCTCGTGGTCGTCGAAGATCATCACGCTCGGCACGGTCGAGAGCAGCCAGCGGATCTCCGGATCCCGCCACGACTCCAGATACAGCTTGGTGTACTCGTCGAAGCTGACCACCTGGTCGGCCGGGGCGCCGACGGTGCGCCGCCGCCGCCGTCGAAGCAGCTTGCGGACCGTCGGCGAGGTCTGGTCGGCGTAGACCTGGTCACCGAGCAGCACGATCAGGTCGGGCCAGTCGGGGTCGGTGCCGTCCGGGCCGGCACGGTACGCCGCCATCAACCGCCGGGAGTACGCGTCGAGCGCGTCCGGCGGCAGCTTCCGTGCGGTGGCGTGCTGGGTGGTCTCCCGGCAGGAGCCGAAGATCAGCCGTACGTCCGGGTCGTCCTCCCGGCGAGTGTGGATCATGCTCGGCGGGAACTTCGACTCCGGCTCCGGCCAGACCTGCTCGTCATCGAGGAAAACCTGGTACGGCGTTGCCCTGCCCGGCGTCAGCCCCTCCACCACGACCAGCGCGTAGTGGTGGTCGAAGGCGGTGAAGGTGGTCGCCTCGCCACCGGCCCCGTCCGGGGTACCGACCCGGACCAGGGCCGGCCCGCTGGTCTCGACCCAGACGGTGGCTCTGGTTCCGACGACCCGGCGTAGGGCCGGGCCGACCAGTAACCGGGCGGTAGGCATGGCACGACCTCCGAGCGGACGGGGATGGTGGGCGAATCCTCCTACCCAGGCTGGCCGTGGCGCTACCAGGGTTTCGCGGCGAGCCTACTCGGGCGCGTGACCCGACACAGGTGCGGCGGCTGCGCCAAGCCGCCCGACGTCTGACAGGATCGGCCGTATGGACAACATCGTCGTCATGGCGGTCGTGGCCGGCGTGCTGCTGCTCCTTCTGGTGGGTCTGGCGGTCGGACTGGTGGTGACCCGGCGGGGTGGCCGGGCCACGCCGCCGCTGCCGCCCATCCCGCCCGCACCACCGGTACCGCCCGTGCCGACGTCGCCACCACCGACCGAGGTGGTGGCCCCGCCGGTGGAGGCCCCTCCGGTACAGCTGCCGCCGGTCGAGGCGCCGCCGGTGGAGCGGCCGGAGCCGACCGCCGGGCGACTCGTCCGGCTGCGTGCCCGGTTGTCCCGATCGCAGAATGTGTTCGGCAAGAGCCTGCTGAACCTGCTCTCCCGTGATCATCTCGACGAGGACGTCTGGGAGGAGATCGAGGACAGCCTGATCGGCGCCGACGTCGGGGTGGAGGCCAGCCGGGTGATCGTCGACCGGCTGCGCGAGCGTACCGCCGTGCTCGGCACCCGCAGCGCGACCGAGTTGCGCGCGCTGCTCGCGGACGAGCTGGTGAGCGCCCTGGACCCGACGCTGGACCGGACACTGCGGGCCACCCGGCCCGGCGACACCCCGGCGGTGCTGCTGATGGTCGGGGTGAACGGCGCGGGCAAGACCACCACCTGCGGCAAGGTCGCCCGGGTGCTGATCGCCGACGGTCGTACCGTCGTGCTGGGTGCCGCCGACACGTTCCGGGCCGCCGCCGCCGAACAGCTCACCACCTGGGCCAGCCGGGTCGGCGCCGAGGTGGTCCGCGGCCCGGAGGGCGCGGATCCGGCGAGCGTGGCCTTCGACGCGGTCCAGCGGGGGATCGAGGCCAACGTCGACACGGTCCTGATCGACACCGCCGGCCGGTTGCAGAACAAGGTCGGCCTGATGGACGAGCTGGGCAAGATCAAGCGTGTGGTGTCCCGGCACGGGCCGGTGGACGAGACCCTGCTGGTCCTCGACGCCACGACCGGACAGAACGGCCTGGAACAGGCCCGGGTCTTCACCGAGGTGGTGGACGTCACCGGAGTGGTGCTGACCAAGCTCGACGGCACCGCGAAGGGCGGCATCGTGATCGCGGTGCAACGCAAGCTCGGCATCCCGGTCAAGCTGGTCGGGCTGGGCGAGGGGCCGGACGATCTCGCTCCCTTCGATCCGGCGCAGTTCGTCGACGCGCTACTCGGCACCGAGCCGCTTGGCGTCGACGCGTAATCTCGGGGGACTCTGCACATGCGCCCCGGTCCCCCCGGGGCGCGACCGCGCCAACCGCTCCGGCGCCGCTCCTCGGGAGAGACGTACGTGACTTCGCAGGAGATCCCGCTGCACGGCGGTAACGTCAGCACCGTTGTGCGGGTGGGTGACACCGTCCGCCGCAACGCGGGCCCGTGGACGCCGTCCGTGCACGCCCTGCTACGCCACCTTGAGTACGTCGGCTTCACCGGCTCGCCCCGGGCGCTCGGGATGGACTCGCGCAACCGCGAGGTGTTGTCGTACCTGGAAGGGGAGTGCGGCGAGTACCCGCTCGCCCCGCACTGGGTCACCGACGAGGCGCTGGTCACCGTCGCCACGATGCTGCGGATGTTCCACGACGCGCAGTACGGCTTCCAGCCGCCGCCGGGCGCGGTGTGGCGGTCGTTCGGGCCGCCGCCGCCGGACACCGAGGTGATCTGTCACCACGACGCCGCCCCGCACAACGTGATCTGGCGTCCGGACGGCACCCTCGCGCTGATCGACTTCGACCTCGCCTCGCCCGGCGCCCGGATCTACGACGTGGCGTACGCGGCCTGGACCTGGGTGCCGCTCTTCTCCGACCGGGACTCCTACACCCTGGGCTGGCAGCGGCCCAACCGACCGCGCCGGCTACGGCTGTTCGCCGACGCGTACGGGCTGATTCCCCGGGACCGGCACCGGCTGGTACGGACCATCCGGAAGCGGATCGTGGACCACGTGGAGGGGATCCGGCGGATGGCCGCCGCCGGTGATCCCGCGTTCGTCCGGATCGTGCACAAGGGTCACCTGCGTCGCCCGATGCGCGATCTGCGACTGCTGGACTACGAGCGGCACACCCTGGAGTACGCACTCCGGTAGCCGTGCGTCGCTTTCCGTTCATTCACGGCGAGCTATTCGGCTGATATGCCCCCGTCCGTTCCATCGATGTAACGGGTTTCTTCACACGTTGGAAACAACCCGTCACGCGGCGGAAACCCCGTGGGCACCACAGGTGAAACAGCGAGCTACGAAGCTTCCGCGCAACCGGCGTACGGGCGATGCTGCCTCGGTGGGCCGGGAAGGAGGGTAACCAACTTTAGGAGGCCAGCGTGCCTGAAGCACCGACGATCGATCCCGCCAACACCGTATGGCTGCTGGTGTCGACGGCGCTCGTGTTGCTCATGACGCCCGGTCTGGCGCTGTTCTACGGCGGCCTGAACCGGTCCAAGGGCGTGCTCAACATGATGATGATGAGCTTTTCCGCGATCGGGCTCATCTCTGTTCTGTGGTGGTTCTACGGCTTCAGCATCGCGTTCGGTACGGATGTGAACGGATTCTGGGGCGACATCTCCCAGTACCTCGGCACCAAGACGTTCCTGGCCGAGACGGACCTGTGGGGTGCGACCGCCGAGAACCCCAGCGGCATCGGCATCCCGCTCTACGTCTTCATGGCGTTCCAGATGGTCTTCGCGGTGATCACCGTCGCGCTGATCAGCGGCGCCATCTCCGACCGGGCCAAGTTCGCCGGCTGGCTGCTCTTCGCGTTCGGCTGGGCCACCCTGGTCTACTTCCCGGTCGCGCACTGGGTGTGGGGCGGCGGGTTCATCGGCGCTGACATCCACGCACTCGACTTCGCCGGTGGTACGGCCGTGCACATCAACGCGGGTGCCGCCGCGCTCGGTGTCGTACTGGTGCTCGGCAAGCGGCTCGGCTGGCCCAAGGAGGTCATGAAGCCGCACAACATCCCCCTGGTGGCGCTCGGCGCCGGCCTGCTCTGGTTCGGCTGGTTCGGTTTCAACGCCGGCTCGGAACTCACCGTCGACTCGGTGGCCGGCCTGGCCTTCATCAACACCCAGCTCGCCACCGCCGCCGCGGTGCTCGGCTGGATCATCATCGAGTGGATCAGGGGCGGCCGGCCGACCCTGGTCGGTGCCTCCTCCGGCGCCATCGCCGGCCTGGTCGCCATCACCCCGGCGTGTGGGTTCGTCGCGCCCTGGGCCGCGGTGCTCCTCGGTCTGGTCGCCGGTGCGGTCTGCGCCCTCGCGGTCAGCCTGAAGTACAAGCTCGGCTACGACGACTCGCTCGACGTGGTCGGCGTGCACTTCGTCGGCGGCTGGATCGGCTCCCTCTGGCTCGGCCTGTTCGCCACCAACAGCGTCAACGGGGCGATCAGCGACGTGGTGGGCGCCTCCGACGGTCTCTTCTACGGCGGCGGCGCGACCCAGCTCGGCCGGCAGGCCCTGGCCGGCCTGATCGTCACCGCCTGGTCCTTCGGGATCGCCTGGCTGCTGGCCTTCGCGATCGAGAAGACCATCGGGTTCCGGGTGAGCGCCGAGGCCGAGGTCGACAGCATCGACCTCGCGGAGCACGCGGAGAGCGGCTACGACCTCTCCACGGCCTCCGGCAGCGGCGGTGGCGGCGCGTTCGCCATGGCCGGGATCGGTACGCCGAACACCAGCACTCCGGCGGACGAGCCCGCCACTCCGGTCAGCGAAAAGGTCGCCGGTTAACGTTACTGCGATGGAGGGGTTGGATATGAAGCTGGTGACCGCGGTCATCAAGCCGTACCAGCTGGATGCGGTGAAGGAGGCGCTGCACGCTCTCGGCGTGGCCGGCCTGACCGTCAGCGAGGTCCAGGGGTACGGACGGCAGAAGGGGCACACGGAGGTGTACCGGGGTGCCGAGTACACCGTCGAGTTCCTGCCGAAGATCCGGGTCGAGGTGCTGACCGACGAGATCGACGTCGACAAGGTGGTCGACGCGGTGGTCGCCGCCGCCCGTACGGGCAAGATCGGTGACGGAAAGGTGTGGGTGACCGGGGTCGAGGACGTGATCCGGGTCCGCACCGGCGAGCGCGGCCTCGACGCTCTCTAGGAGAGATCATCACGATGACCAGGGGACCCGTGCCGTCGACCGCCGGTCAGGTCGACCCGAGGCCCCTGCCCATCGCGGGCATCGGCGCCGCCGCACGTGAACAGCGTGCGGCGGCGCTCGACACCTGGCTGGCCGGGCTGCTGGCGACCGGCCTGCGTGAGACCGGCACCGGCCGCGAGACCGGCAACGGAGCGGGCGGTCCGGTCCGGCCGGACACCGCCGGACCGGACGATGCGGCCTGGCCGAACACCGCCACCGGGGTCGCCCTGCTGGCCGTCGGCGGTCTCGGCCGCCGGCAGTGCGCGCCCTGCGGCGACCTCGACCTCGTCCTGGTACACGCCGGAGTGCCCGGGATGGACGAGCTGGCCGCCGCCCTCTGGTACCCGATCTGGGACGCCCGGCTCGGGTTGGACCACTCGGTACGGACCATTCCCGAGGCGCTCTCGGTGGCGCACGACGACGTCAAGGTCGCGCTCGGGCTGCTCGACGCCCGGCACCTGGCCGGCGACCCGGAGATCTCCGCCCAGCTGATCGGCGCGGCGGCGGACCAGTGGCGGCGTACCGCCGTCCGGGCGCTGCCCGCGCTGCGGGAGGTCACCGCGTCCCGCTGGCAGGCGCACGGCGAACTGGCCTTCCTGCTCGAAGGCGACCTGAAGGAGGCCGCCGGCGGGCTGCGTGACGTCGGCCTGCTCCGGGCCATCGCCTTCGCCGGGATCAGCGACACCCTCCGCCCGGCGGTCCGGGCCGCCCACGTACGACTGCTGGACACCCGGGACGCGCTGCACCAGTCGGTCGGCCGGCGGGTGGACCGGCTGCTCGCCCAGGAACGCGCCACCGTCGCCGCGCTGCTCGGACTGGACGACGGCGACACGTTGCTGCGCCGGGTCGCCGGTGACGCCCGTACCGTCAGCCACGCCCTGGACGACGCCTGGCGGGCCGTCGACCGGCTCCGCTCCGGCCGGCGCCGGGGCGCCGACGGCCGGCCGCTGCGCCGCCCGGTCGCCCGGGACGTGGTCGAGCAGGACGGTGAGCTGGTCCTCGCCCGGACCGCGATCGGCGCCCGCCCCGACCCGAGCCTGTCGCTGCGGATCGCCGCCGCGGCGGCCAGCGCCCGGCTGCCGATCGCCAGGGCCACCTGCGAATGGCTCGCCGCATACTGTCCGCCGCTGCCGACGCCCTGGCCACCGGCCGCCCGGGCCGCGCTGGTCACCCTGCTCGGCGCCGGTCCCGGCCTGGTCAGCACCTGGGAAACCTGCGACCGGTACGGCCTGGTCGACGGCTGGCTGCCCGAATGGCCCCGGATGCGCAGCCTGCCGCAGCACAACCCGGTGCACCGGTACACCCTGGACCGGCACCTGGTGCAGGCCGCCGCCGAGGCCACCGGGTACGCCCGCGAGGTGGACCGGCCCGACCTGCTGCTGCTCGCCGCCTTCCTGCACGACGTCGGCAAGGGGCTGGCCGGGGATCACAGCATCGTCGGAGCACCGATCGCGGCCCGGATCGCGGCCCGGATCGGGCTGCCACCCGCCGAGGTCACGTTGATCGAGAAACTGGTCCGGCTGCACCTGCTGCTGCCGGAGGTGGCGACCCGACGCGACCTCGGTGACCCGGTGACCATCGCCGGAGTCGCCGAGGCGGTCCAGGACACCACCACGCTGAGCCTGCTGCACGCGCTGGCCCGGGCCGACGCCCGCGCCACCGGACCGGCCGCCTGGTCGGACTGGAAGGCCCGGCTGATCGCCGAACTGGCCCGCCGGGTGCACACCCGACTCGACACCGGCCTGCTCCCCGACCCGCCGGCACCCGATCCGGCGCTGGTGGCGGGGCCGCTGCCGGCCGTACACCTGGAGGGGGACCGGGTGGCGGTGGCCGCGGCGGACCGGAAGGGCCTGCTCGCGGCGGTCGCCGGATGCCTGGCCCTGCACCGGCTGGAGGTGCTGGCCGCCGACGCCAGCATGGTCGAGGACCGGGCCCTGGTCGAGTTCCTGGTCCAACCCCGTTACGGCACCCCGCCCGACCCGATCGCGCTCGCCGCCGACCTGCGTCGGGCGGTCACCGGCGACATCTCGGTGACCCAGCGGCTGCGCGGCCGGGCCCTCGCCGCCCGGGGTAGTGGCGCCGCCCCCCGGGTGGTCTGGCACCGCGAGGCGGCCACCGACGCGGTCGTACTGGAACTCCGCGCCGCCGACGCCGGTGGCCTCCTTTACCGCGTCACCAGTGCACTCGACGAGGCCGGCGCCCAGGTCCGGGCGGCCCGGATCTCCACCCTCGGCGGTGACGTCGTCGACGCGTTCTACCTGGTCGGCGCCTGGCCCGACGAGTCCGAGCGGAACCGGGTCGAGGCCACCGTCCTCGCCGCCGCCGCCGGCTGAGGGTGAAAGGAAGGGCCCCTTGTTATCATTTTCTGTAGAAGAAGGGCCCCTTCCTAACACCCGGGCACTACGTCAGCGGGCGTAGCGGCGACGCCGCTCGCGGGGGGATTGCGGCGGGGCCCGCGCCGGGGATCGTCGTGGGCATGACGAGACCACTGCGCGAGGTGCCGGGTCCGCCGGGCGGCGGGCCGGCGCACCCGGTCGAGACCCGCGGCCTGACCAAGCGGTACGGCGAACTCACCGCCGTCGACGCGATCGACCTGACGGTACGGGCCGGCGAGGTGTACGGCTTCCTCGGCCCGAACGGCGCCGGCAAGACCAGTACCCTGCGGATGCTGCTCGGCCTCGTCCGGCCCACCGCCGGCACGGTCCGGCTGTTCGGCCGCCCGCCCGACGCCCCGGGGCGCCCCCCGGTCGGTGCCCTGATCGAGGGTCCCGCCTTCTACCCGTACCTGTCGGGCGAGCAGAACCTGCGGGTGCTGGCCCGGTACGCCGGCAGCCCGCCGGACCGGATCCGGACCGTGCTGGAACTGGTCGACCTGACCGGCCGGGCCGGCGACCGGTACGCGACGTACTCGCTCGGAATGAAGCAGCGGCTCGGGGTGGCGGCGGCGCTGCTTCCCGACCCCCGACTGTTGATCCTCGACGAGCCGACGAACGGGCTCGACCCGGCCGGGATGGCCGACATGCGTACGTTGATCCGCCGGCTGGGCGCCGCCGGCCGTACGGTGCTGCTCTCCAGCCACCTGCTCGGCGAGGTGCAGCAGATCTGCGACCGGGTCGGCGTCGTCGCCCGGGGGCGGCTGGTGGCCGAAAGCACCGTCGCCGAGCTGCGTGGTGCGGCGAGCCTGCGGGTGCTGGCGGATCCGCTGGACGCCGCCGCCGAGCGGGCCCGGGCGCTGTTGGGGCCGGACCGGGTACGGGTCGTCGACGGCGGACTGGACCTCGCGGTCGACCCGGACCGGGCCGCCTGGATCAACGCGGAGCTGGTCGGCGCCGGGGTGGCGGTCCGGGAGCTGCGCCCCCGGGAACGGGACCTGGAACAGGTGTTCTTCGAACTCACCGGCGGCGGGGACTCCGCCGTACCGAACGGACGTGTGGAGGCGGACGATGTCGTTCCGACAGTTGGCTGAACGGGCCGCCCCGGCGGGACTGGACCCGGATCCGGGCGCGTCGGCGTACCGCCGGCCCGGCGGCCTGCCCGAGGTGCTGGCCGCGGAGCTCTACAAGCTGGTCCGCCGGCCGGCGAACTGGCTGCTGCTGACGGTCGCGCTGGTACTCAGCCTGACCTTCACCTACCTGGTGCCGTACGCCGGCTATGTCGAGGGCACCGGCACCGCTGGCGACGGCCCCGGTGCCGGTCAGGTGGGCGTCGAAGGGGGCGGGCTGAGCGGGCTGCTTCCGGCCGAACTGGTCGGCAACTCGATCGGTGGCCTGCCGATCTTCCTCGGCGCCATCATGCTGATCCTCGGCGTGCTGACCGTCGGCGGCGAGTACGGCTGGGGCACCTGGAAGACCCTGTTCACCCAGGGCCCGTCCCGGCTGGTCGGGTACGCCGGCAAGCTGGTCGCCCTGGCCGCCGCGACCCTGGTCGCCGTGCTGGCGGTCTTCGCCACCGCCGCGGTCGCCAGTGCCGTGATCGCCGGGGTCGAGGGGCAGCCGATGCACTGGCCTCCGCTGGCCGAGCTGACCGTGGGGGTGGGGGCCGGCTGGCTGATCGCCACGATGTGGGCCTGCTTCGGGGCGCTGCTGGCCGTACTGCTGCGCGGGGTGGCGCTGCCGGTCGGGCTGGGTCTGGTGTGGCTGCTGGCCGTACAGAACCTGCTGGCCAGTCTCGCCGCGCCACTGCTCGACTGGGTGGCCGAACTACAGAAGGGGCTGCCCGGACCGAACGCCGGGTCCCTGGTGGCCGCGTTGGGAGCCGGCGCGGACACCCCCGGCGTCGAGCAGGTCGTCGGTGGCGGGCAGGCGGCATTGACCCTCGCCGGTTATCTGGTCGGCTTCGCGCTGGTGGCCGGTGCCGTACTGCACCGCCGTGACATCCTCTGAACCGGTGGCGGACACCGACCCGGTGGGCCGCTTCCGGGGCGGACGCCGGTCCGGTGGCGGGCCGCTTCCGGCGCGGATGCCGATGCGCTGGCGGGCGGGTGCTGATGCGCTGGCGGATGCTACTGCGGTGGCGGGTGCTGATGCGGTGGCCGACGCCGAGCCGAGGGGAGGCCGCGTGATGGCGGTGCCGGGGCGGGGCTGGCCGGCGATGCTGGCCGATGCCGCGCTGGCGGTCGGGCTGTTCGCGTTGACCGTGCCGGTGACCACCGTAATCGGGGAACACCAACCCGGGGTGGTTCCGGCGGACGGTTGGTGCTACGCCCTGATCGCGCTCTCCACGCTGGCGTTGGCGGTACGCCGCCGCTGGCCGCTGGCCACCCTCGCGGTGTGCACCGTGGCCACCTCGGCGTACCTGGTGGGCGGCTATCCGTACGGGCCGATGCTGCTGAGCTATCTGATCGCCGTGTACACCGTGGCGGCGTACCTGCCGATCCGGCGCGCGGCGGTCGGCGGGGCGGTGTCGCTGGTCGCCATGCTGGCGCACACCGTCGTGTCGATCCGTACCTCTCCCGTGGGGTTGGCCGGGGTGCTACCCGGGTCGGCCTGGGTCGTCGTACCCTTCGCGGTGGGTGCCACGGTCCGGTCCAACCGGGAGGCCGCCGCCCGTACCCGGATCGAACAGACCCGCCGGCTGGCCGACGAGGAACGGCTCCGGGTCGCCCAGGAGGTGCATGACGTGGTCGGGCACGGGCTCGCCGCGATCAACATGCAGGCGGAGATCGCTCTGCACCTGCTGCCGACCCGACCGGAGCAGGCGGAGACGGCGTTGACCGCGATCAGCCGGACCAGTCGGGAGGCGCTCGACGAGTTGCGGGTGACCCTGTCGGTGGTCCGCCGGGACGCCGGCACCGACCGGGCCCCGGCACCCGGCCTCGACCAGGTCGCCGCGCTGACCGAGCGGCTGCACGGCACTGGTCTACCGGTCACGCTGACGGTCACCGGCGACCGCCGGACGCTGCCGGTGGCGGTCGACCTGGCCGCGTACCGGGTGGTGCAGGAGGCGCTGACCAACGTACTGCGGCACGCCGGCGCCGCCACCGCGACCGTCCGGATAAGTTACCTGCCCGCCGAGGTGACGATCGAGGTCACCGACACCGGGCGTGGTGGGCCGGGGGTCGCGGGTCCGGGGGCGGGTCACGGGCTGACCGGGATGCGGGAACGGGTCGACTCCCTCGGCGGCGTACTGGAGGCCGGCCCGCGTTCGGGCGGCGGGTTCCGGGTCCTCGTCAGGCTGCCCGCGGAGGCCCGGGGATGACCGGGGGCGGAACGGGAGCGCCGCCGACGATCGGGGTGCTGATCGCGGACGACCAGGATCTGGTCCGGCTCGGCCTGCGCACCCTGCTGGAGAGCGAGCCGGACCTGCGGGTGGTGGGGGAGGCGGCGGACGGCCTGGGCGCGGTCGAACTGGCCCGGCGCGAGCGCCCCGACGTGGTGCTGATGGACGTCCGGATGCCGGGGATCGACGGTATCGAGGCGACCCGGAGGATCGTCGCCGATCCGGAACTGACCGGCACCCGGGTCGTCGTGCTGACCACCTTCGAGATCGACGTGTACGTCTTCGACGCGCTGCGCCACGGTGCCAGCGGCTTCCTGATCAAGGACACCCGGCCGGTCGAGTTGCTCCGGGCGATCCGGTTGGTGGCCGGGGGCGAGGCGCTGCTGTCCCCGTCGGTGACCCGGCGGGTGGTCCGGGAGTTCGCCACCCGGCCGTCCCGGGTGCTCCGGCCGCATCCGCAGTTGGACACCCTGACCGAGCGGGAGCGGCAGATCGTCGGCCTGGTCGGCGAGGGCCTCAGCAATGCCGAGATCGCCGCGCAGCTGCTGGTCAGCCCGGCCACCGCCCGTACCCACGTCAGCCGTGCCATGATCAAGCTGGCTGCCCGGGACCGCGCCCAGTTGGTCGTCTTCGCCTACCAGTCCGGGCTGGTCGAGCTCTGAGCCGACCGGTGGGCCGACGGGGTACGGCAGCGGTACGGCCGTCTCGACTTGGTCCCGGGCTCGGCGGCGCGGAAGCGCCGGATGGAGCGGGCGGCTACCCTTGCCATGGCCGGGCACCCGTGGTTCGGCCACGTCATGCTCGGGTGAATACGACAAACGGGATGCTGCGCCGTGTTTGATACTTTGAGTGACCGCCTTTCCGGGATCTTCACGAAGCTGCGTGGCAAGGGCCGGCTCACCGACGCCGACATCGACGCCACCGCCCGGGAGATCCGGCTGGCGCTGCTGGAGGCCGATGTCGCCCTGCCCGTGGTCAAGGGTTTCATCGCCAGCATCAAGGAGCGGGCGCGTGGCGCCGAGGTGTCGCAGGCGCTGAACCCGGCCCAGCAGGTCATCAAGATCGTTCACGAGGAACTCGTCGGCGTGCTCGGCGGCGAGAGTCGCCGGTTGCAGTTCGCCAAGCAGCCGCCCACCGTGATCATGCTCGCCGGCCTCCAGGGCTCCGGTAAGACGACCCTGGCCGGCAAGCTGGCCGGTTGGCTCAAGGGGCAGGGTCACCAGCCCCTCCTGGTCGCCGCCGACCTCCAGCGTCCGAACGCGGTCGGTCAGTTGCAGGTGCTCGGTGGCCGCGCCGGGGTGGAGGTCTACGCGCCGGAGCCCGGCAACGGCGTCGGTGACCCGGTCCAGGTCGCCAGGGGGTCGCTCGAGCACGCCCGCCGCGCCGCCCGGGACATCGTCATCGTCGACACCGCCGGCCGGCTCGGCATCGACGCCGAGATGATGGCGCAGGCCGCCGCCATCCGGGACGCGGTCAACCCCGACGAGGTCATCTTCGTCATCGACGCGATGGTCGGCCAGGACGCCGTACGGACCGCCGAGGCGTTCCGGGACGGTGTCGGCATCACCGGCGTGGTGCTGTCCAAGCTCGACGGCGACGCCCGGGGTGGTGCCGCGCTCTCGGTACGCCAGGTCACCGGCCAGCCGATCCTCTTCGCGTCCACCGGTGAGAAGCTGACGGACTTCGACGTCTTCCATCCGGACCGGATGGCCAGCCGGATCCTCGGCATGGGCGACATGTTGACCCTGATCGAGCAGGCGGAGCAGGCCTTCGACGCCGATCAGAAAGAGAAGATGACCGCCAAGCTCATGGGCGGCGAGCAGTTCACCCTGGAGGACTTCCTCGACCAGTTGATCGCGGTCCGCCGGATGGGCCCGATCGCCAACGTGCTGGCGATGATGCCCGGGATGGGGCAGATGAAGGACCAGTTGGCCGAGGTCGACGACAGTCACTTCGACAAGGTCACCGCGATCATCCGTTCGATGACGCCGGGGGAGCGGACCAACCCGAAGATCATCAACGGCTCCCGGCGCGCCCGGATCGCCACCGGCTCCGGGGTGACCGTGATGGACGTCAACCAGCTGCTCAACCGCTTCACCGAGGCGCAGAAGATGATGAAGCAGATGGGCGGCATGATGGGTCTGCCGGGCGGCCGGCGGAAGGCGACCAAGTCGCCGAAGAACAAGCGCAAGGGGACCAAGGGCGGCGGTCGGCCCCGGGTCGGCGGCGGCCCGGCCGGCGGTTTTCCGGCCGGCATGCCGCAGCTTCCGCCGGGGATGGACCCGTCGGCGCTGCCGGGTGGGCAGGGCCTGCCGCCGGGGTTCAAGCTGCCGAAGCTCGACTTCAACAAGCTCACCAAGCGTCCGAACGAGAAGTGACCGGAGCGGGCGCGGCCGTCGGTCGACAGGGACAGCGAGCGATAGCCTGAACGCGTGCAACGAGCCCCGGCCCGACGTGGTGGCGCTGCGGCCCGATCACGTCACACGCAGCCCGGTCCCGGTCGAGGACGCGATCCTCGCGGTCGAGGTGATCTCGCCCGACTCCACGTTCCGCGACATGTACGACAAGGCCCGGGTCTACGCCCACGCGGGCGTGCCGACGTACTGGGTCGTCGATCCGCTGCACGAGCGGATGACGCTCACCGAGATGGTCCTCGGACCCACCGGGGAGTACGAACCGGCCGCGCACACCGATGACGTCTTCAGCACCGAGCGGCCCTGGAAGGTGACGGTCGACCTGCCGGCGCTCACCGCGCGCTGGGCCGGCCTGCGCGGACGCGCCGACAGGTAGGGCGCGGCGCCGCTCGAAAACCGTGGGGCACGGGAGGGCGCGTCGACCGTGGGGCACGGCGCGCGGGTGAATCGCGGGGCGCGGCGGGTGGCCGGGACGTGATCCGGTAGGAATGTGCGCATGGCGCTGCACGTGCGAGGGGTCGTACTCCCCGACGACGAGGTCCGTGACCTGTGGTTGGTGGGTGACCGGATCACCTTCACGCCGGTCGCCGACGCGGTCACGATCGCCGATCGGGGCTTCGTCCTGCCGGGTCTGGTCGACGCGCACTGCCATCCGGGCATCGCCCCGGGTGCGGTGCCGATCGGCTCACTCGACCAGGCCCGCGAGCTGGCGCTCATCGACCGGGACGCCGGGGTGCTGACGATCCGGGACGCCGGCTCGCCGTACCCGTATCCGGAGTTGGAGGAGGAGCCGGAGCTGCCTCGACTGGTCCGGGCCGGTCAGCACATCGCGCCGCCGAAGCGGTACCTGCGGGACATCGCGGTGGAGGTCGAGGCCGCCGACGTACCGGCCACGGTGACCGCGCAGGCCCGGGCCGGCAACGGCTGGGTGAAGCTGGTCGGGGACTGGATCGACCGGGGCCTCGGTGACCTGGCGCCGTCCTGGGATCCGGCCACCATGGCCGCCGCGGTGGAGGCCGCGCACGCGGCCGGCGTCCGGGCCGCGGTGCACACCTTCTCCGAGTCGGCGGTCGAGATCATGGTCCGGGCCGGGGTGGACTCCGTGGAGCACGGGACCGGGGTGAGCCTCGACCTCGTCGACGAGATGGCCCGACGCGGCACGGCACTGGTGCCCACGATGATCAACATCGACACCTTCGGCGGCATCGCCGAGCAGGCCCGGGGCAGGTTTCCCGGGTACGCAGAGCACATGCTCGCGCTCCGCGACGGCTTTCCGGCGGTGGTCCGGGCCGCGTACGAGGCCGGCGTGCCGATCTACGTCGGTACCGACGCGGGTGGTGGCATCGAGCACGGGCTGGCCGCCCAGGAGATGCTCCTGCTGCACGAGCGTGCCGGGATGTCCACCATGGATGTGCTCGCGGCGGCCTCCTGGCGGGCCCGGGAGTGGCTCGGCTTCCCCGGGCTGGTCGAGGGCGGTCTCGCCGATCTCGTCGTGTACGGCTCCGACCCCCGGGCCGATCTGCGGGTCGTCCAGGCGCCGGACCGCATCGTGCTGCGTGGCCGGGTGGTGCGCTGACCGGGTGCTGCGCTGACCGGGTGGTGCGCTGACCCGGGTGCTGTGCTGACCCGGGTGGTGCGCCGACCGGGTGGTGCGCTGACCGGGCAGGGTCGGTAGGTGGCCCACGGGTCAGGTGACGACCAGGAGATAGTTCGCCTCGACCCGGAACCGGCGGCCGTCGGTTCCGCCGAAGATCAGCCGGTACTTGCCCGGTGGCAGCGGGTCGAGCCGACCCCACAGGCCCCAGCAGCTCACCGGCTGCGCCGAGGGCATCCCGGTCACCGGGTTGCCGAGCGCGCCCCGGACGAGGAACGGCTCGGGCGTGCCGATGACCGCCAGCGGCAGGTCCTCGTCGTCGAGCCGGGCGTACCCGCTGGCCTGTTCCATGATCGGCATCTGGCCGGACCGGGCCCGGGGCTGCCAGATGTTGAACGCCGGGAAGAAGAGCGGCCGATCGGCGGGCAACTTGCACCGGCGCGCCACCGGGCCACCGAACGTGCCGGCGAGAAACCAGACGTCGTCCGGCTGTTTGACCGAGGCGAACTCGCCGGTCTCGTCGGCCACCGGACTCTCCCGCCGGGCCGAGTCGGCCACCCAGCGGACCCAGCGCGCGACCAGCCCTTCCGGCGACATCGGATCGTACGGCAGCGGCATCGGAGGACGGGGACGACCGCGTAGACGATCAAGGAAGGACATGCTCCGGATGCTAGTGGCCTCGCCCCGCCGCGCCGCCCCCGGCACAGGCGCCTAGGATGTGCCCTCATGGCACGCGTGCTCACTCCCCGTGCGGAGGACTTCCCCCGCTGGTACCAGGACCTGATCGCCAAGGCGCAGCTCGCCGACAACGGGCCGGTGCGGGGGACCATGGTCATCCGACCGGCCGGCTACGCCATCTGGGAGCGGATGCAGGCGGAGATGGACGGCCGGATCAAGCTGGCCGGCGCCGAGAACGCGTACTTCCCGCTGTTCATCCCGGAGAGCTATCTGCGCCGGGAGGCACAGCACGTCGAGGGCTTCTCCCCGGAGCTCGCGGTGGTCACCCACGGTGGCGGCAAGCCGCTCGCCGAGCCGATCGTGGTTCGGCCGACCAGTGAGACCGTGATCGGCGAGTTCATGGCCAAGTGGGTCGACTCGTACCGGGACCTGCCGCTGCTGCTCAACCAGTGGGCGAACGTGGTGCGCTGGGAGTTGCGGCCCCGGATCTTCCTCCGGACCAGCGAGTTCCTCTGGCAGGAGGGGCACACCGCGCACGCCGACGAGGCCGACGCTCGGGCGTACGCCCGCAAGATCCTGCACGAGGTGTACGAAGACTTCATGGTCAATGTGCTGGGCATCCCGGTGCTGGTCGGGCTGAAGACCGCCCGGGAACGGTTCGCCGGTGCCACCCATACCTACACCCTCGAAGGGATGATGGGCGACGGCAAGGCGCTCCAGATGGGTACCTCGCACGAACTGGGGCAGAACTTCGCCAAGGCGTTCGACATCACGTACACCTCGGCGGCCGGCGGGGTGGAGCACGCCTGGACCACCTCCTGGGGCAGCTCCACCCGGATGCTCGGCGGGCTGATCATGGCGCACGGCGACGACAACGGGCTGCGGGTGCCGCCCCGGCTGGCGCCGACCCAGGCGTACGTGATGGTGGTCAAGGCCGGCGACGGGGTCGCCGAGGCGGCCGCCAAGCTCTGCGACGCGCTGCGCGACGCCGGGGTACGGGTCGGCTTCGACGACCGGGTCGACACCCCGTTCGGCCGCCGGGCCGTCGACGCCGAACTGAAGGGCTATCCGGTACGCGTCGAACTCGGCCCCCGCGACCTCGCCGCCGGCAACGCGGTGCTGGTGCGCCGGACCAGTGGCGCGAAGACCCCGGTTCCGGTCGCGGACGTGGTGTCGGCGGTGCTCGCCGCGCTCGACGCCGACCAGCAGACGCTGCACGACGAGGCGCTGGCGATGCGCGAGTCGCGTACCGCGTCGGTGAAGACGTTGGACGAGGCGATCGAGGCGGCCGGCGCGGGCTGGGCGCTGGTGCCGTGGTCGGCGGTCGGTGCCGAGGGCGAGGCGAAGGCCAATGCCCAGGCCGTCACGGTGCGCTGCCTGCGCCGCGCCGACGGATCGGTGCCGGACTCGGAGGACGAGCCCGACCTGGTCGCCATCCTGGCCCGCTCGTACTGACCGGCCGGATGCGCTTCCCCCGGGGTCGGGTCGTCCTGCACCGCAACGTCCGACGCGGGCGGATCGGTTGGGTCCGCCCGGCCCGGGTGGTCAGCGACGACGCCCGTGGCCTGCTGCTCTGGATCGCCCGGGGCACCCCGGCCGCCAGTGAGGTCACCGAGGACGGTCGGGGCATGCGGGCGATGCCGTTCACCGAGTGGGTGACCTCGTCGTACCGGCTGAAGGTCGGGATCTGGAACGGACCTCCGCTGCTGAAGTTCCTGCCGGCCGGGGCCGACCACTCGGTCTGGTTCTTCCGGGACGCCGACGGACGGTTCGCCAACTGGTACGTCAACCTGGAGGAACACGGCGTCCGGTGGGACGACGGCGAGGTGGCCGGCGTCGACATGGTGGACCAGGACCTCGACGTGGTGATCTGGCCGGACCACAGCTGGGAGTGGAAGGACGAGGGAGAGTTCGCCGAGCGGCTCGCCCTGCCGGAGCACTACTGGGTCCCGGACCCGACGGCGGTACGGGCCGAGGGGGAGCGGGTGGCCAAGCTGGCCGAGGCCGGGGAGTTCCCGTTCGACGGCACCTGGTGCGACTTCGTACCCGATCCGGACTGGACCGTACCGACGCTGCCGCCCGGCTGGGACCGCCTGCCCGTGCGCTGAACCGCCCCGGCCCGAGGATCGACGCGGACCACGAGGTTGCGGGTGCCGGCCGGGCGACCCCGGGCGCCCCGCCCTCGACCGCCTCCGCCGGGCAGTCGAAAGGAGCAGGCAAGCCAGTTGCTCGGTCGCCTGTCGGCCGGCTGCTCAGTCGCCTGTCGACGCGCTCGGTCGCCTGTCGGCCGGCTGCTCAGTCGCCTGTCGACGCGCTCGGTCGCCGGTCAGCCGGTTGCTCAGTCGCCTGTCGACGCGGGGCGGGTGGACAGCGGCAGCCTCCGCCAGGCCGGGGCGTACGGGCGACAGGACGCGCGGACGACCAGCTCGGTGGGGAGCCGGATGTGCGTATCGCGGTCGACGCCGCCGATCAGGTCGATGAGCAGCCGCAACGCCTCGGCACCCATGCGTTGCAGCGGTTGCATGATCGTCGTCAGTGGCGGGTTCACCAGCGCCGACTCCGGGACGTTGTCGAAGCCGATCACGGACAGGTCGTCGGGCACCGTGATACCCATGTTCCGGGCGACGTCGATGGTGGAGATCGCGGAGAGGTCGTTTCCCGCGAAGACCGCGGTCGGCCGGTCGGCGAGCGTGAGCAGCTCCGCGGCCGTACCGGCGGCGCTTTCGATCCGGAACCCGCCGACGCGTACGAGACTCTCGTCCACCGGGACATCGGCGTCGGCCATGGCCTTGCGGAAGCCGGCCTCGCGCAGGCGTGCCGACTCGAGGTCGGGGCGTCCGCTGATGTGCCCGATCCGGCGGTGGCCGAGCGACAGCAGGTAGTTGGTGGCGAGCACGGCTCCGGCGAAGTTGTCCGAGTCGACGGTGGGCAGGCCGGACGGGCCCGTGTGGGGGTCGACGGCGACGACGTGGAAGCCCTGCTTGGTTTCGACCACGGTCGGCGTGACGATCACGGCCCCGTCGATGAGCGATCCGGACAGGCGTGCCAACGACCGTCGCTCCCAGCCGATGGCCGCGACGTCGCCGTCGCCGCCGGAGTAGGCCAGCAGTTGGTAGCCGGTGCCGGCCACCTCCCGGGACGCTCCCTTGAGCAACTCGGTCGAGAACGGCTCGAACTCGGCTACCAGGATCCCCAGCACGTTGGTCCGGTGACTGCGCAGGCTCTGTGCCCCGAGGCTGACCTCGTACCCCAGTTCCTGGATGACCTGCTGGACGCGTTCCACGGTCGCCTGCGCGACGCCGTACCTGCCATTGATCACCTTGGACACGGTCGCCAAGGAGACGCCGGCCGCACGGGCTACGTCTGACATCTTGACACGCTGCGGAAACGCCACGCCGACGATGATAGAGGTCCGGCAGAACCCCGCCGCAGGGGAGTCGAAAACGTTATCGACAACGGTTGACACTGCGTTACAGGGCTGTAAAACTCGCCCTTCAGATTGAAGTACCGCGACTGCCTAGTCGAGGAGACATTCGATGCCGATCAAGCGCCGTACGGGCGCCGTCCTCGCGCTGCTGACGACCAGCGCACTCCTTGCCGCCGGATGCGGCGGTGGTGACGGTGAGACGCCCGTTGAAGAAGAGCTGTACAAGAACCCGGTGACCCTGAGCTGGTGGCACAACGCCTCCCAGGACGGGCCCGGGAAGACCTACTGGGAGAAGGTCGCCAAGGACTTCTCCGCCCTCCACCCGACTGTCACGATCCAGATCGAGGCGATCGAGACCAACCAGCTCCAGCGCACCCGGCTCCCCGCCGCCCTCCTGACCAGCGACCCGCCGGACATCTTCCAGGCGTGGGGCGGTGGCGAGATCCGCGAGCAGGTGGAGGCCGACTACCTCAAGGACATCACCGACCAGGTCAAGACGGAGACCGCCAACATCGGCAGCGCCGCCGAGATCTGGCAGGTGGATGGCAAGCAGTACGGCCTGCCGTACCGGATGGGCATCGAAGGCGTCTGGTACAACAAGGAGATGTTCGCGCGAGCGGGCATCACCGCTCCGCCGACCACGTTCGACGAGTTCAACGACGCGGTCACGAAGCTCAAGGCCATCAATGTCGTCCCGATCGCCCTCGGCGCCGGTGACAAGTGGCCGGCCGCGCACTGGTGGTACAACTTCGCGCTGCGTGCCTGCTCGGTCGACGTCCTGAAGAAGGCCTCCGTCGAGACCGTCTTCGACGACCCCTGCTTCGTCAAGGCAGGCAAGGACCTCAAGACCTTCATCGACACCAAGCCGTTCCAGCCCAACTTCATCGCCACGCCGGGCCAGAACGATCCGACCAGCGCCAACGGCATGCTCGCCAACGGCAAGGCCGCGATGGAGCTGATGGGTGACTGGAACAAGAGCACCCTGGAGACCGTCGCCGAGGACAAGGCGGCCCTTGCCAAGTTCCTCGGCTGGTTCCCCGTACCGGCGATCTCGAATTCGGCGGGTGACCCGAAGGCGGCCCTCGGCGGTGGTGACGGGTTCGCCTGTGCCAAGAACGCCCCGGCCGAGTGCGTCGAGTTCCTCAAGTACATCGTGAGCCCCGAGGTGCAGAAGGCGTACGCCGAGACCGGCGTCGGTCTGCCCGTCGCCAAGGGCGCGGAGGCCGGCGTCGCGGATCCCGCCCTGAAGTCCATCCTGGAGGCGACGTCCAGCGCGACCTACGTACAGCTCTGGTTGGACACGGCCTTCGGTAGCACCGTCGGCAACGCGATGAACGACGCGATCGTCGCCATCTTCGCAGGCGGCGGCAGCCCTGAGAAGGTCGTCGAGGCTATGAAGGCGGCCGCACGAAAGTGACCTCCATCAACCCAACCCTGAATCCCGTCGGCGGCGCGGACGCGCCGCCGACGGGCCTCCGGCCCGCCCCGAGACGGTCGTTCTCCCGCGCGGCCGACAGGCGACGCAAGTGGTACGAGATCATCGGGCTCACGACGCCGGCGGTCATCGTCTACGTGATGTTCGTGCTGGTGCCGATGGGCTTCGCGGTCTACTACAGCCTCTTCCGGTGGCGCGGGGTCGGCCCACCCACCGACTTCGTCGGCCTCGACAACTATTTCCTCGCCTTCGAGGACCCGATCTTCCTCGACGCGCTGCGCAACAATGCGATCGTCGTGGTCGGGTCGCTGCTGATCCAGGGCCCCATCGCGCTGGCCGTGGCCCTGCTGCTCAACCGTCGCTTCCGCGGGCGCACCGTGTTCCGGCTGCTGGTGTTCGTGCCCTACGTGCTCGCCGAGGTCACCGTCGGCATCATGTGGAAGCTGATCCTGACCGACGGCGGGACGGTCGACGCGCTGCTGCGGTCACTGGGCCTGGGCAGTCTGGTGCAGGCGTGGCTCGCCGACCTCGACGTCGTCATCTGGACGTTGCTCTTCGTCCTCACCTGGAAGTACGTCGGCTTCGCCATCATCCTCCTGCTCGCCGGTCTGTCGAACGTGCCGCACGAGCTGACCGAGGCCGCCGAGATTGACGGCGCGAGCTGGTGGCAGATCCAACGCCACATCACGCTCCCGCTGCTGGGCCCGACGATCCGGATCTGGATGTTCCTGTCGATGATCGGATCACTACAGGTCTTCGACGTGATCTGGGTGACCTCGGTACCCTCGGTCCGGTCGCTCGGTGCGTCGGCCACCATGGCGACGTACATGGTGGACAACGGCTTCTTCGCCCGGCTCTGGGGCTACGGCAACGCGGTGGCCGTGATCCTGTTCGTCATCTCCTTCGTCGCGGCGCTGCTGTTCCAGCGTTTCCTCCTCCGTCGCGACATCCAGGGCGCCATCACCGGAAGGGTGAACTGACCGTGGCCGCGAACGCTGTCCTGCCCCCACCCTCCAAGCGCCGCCCGGTGTCCTGGGGTAGTCCGCTCACCTACGCGCTGGCGCTCGCGATCGCGGCCGTGTCGATCTCCCCGGTGGTCTACGTGATCGTCGGCGGTTTCCGTACCACCCCGTCGATCGTCGCGAACCCGGCCGGGCTGCCCGACCCGTGGGTGTTCGACAACTACGCCCGGGTGTTGACGCAGAGTGACTTCTGGGCGCAGGCGTTCAACAGTGCGGTGATCGCCCTGGGTACGACGCTCTCCGTCGTGGTGCTCGGGGTCTGCGCGGCGTTCGTGCTCGCCCGTTACACCTTCCGGGGGCGTGAGGCGCTCTACACCTTCTTCACGCTCGGCCTGCTCTTCCCGGCCGGGGCGGCGATCCTGCCGCTCTACCTCATGCTGCGCGACTTGAACCTGGTCAATTCCTACCTGGCGGTGATCCTCCCGCAGGTCGCCTTCGCGTTGCCGCTCACGATCGTGATCCTGCGCCCCTTCCTGGCCGCCATCCCCCGCGAGTTGGAGGACGCCGCCGCAATCGACGGCACGGGCCGGCTCGGCTTTCTCTGGCTCATCGTCCTGCCGCTGTCGAAGCCCGCGCTCGTCACGGTCGGGATCCTCGCATTCGTGGCGAGCTGGAACGCATTCCTCCTGCCGTTGCTCGTGCTCAGCGACGCCAGCCTGCACACCCTCCCGCTGGGCGTGCAGAACTTCTCGAGCCAGTACACCTCCGACACGGCGGGGATCCTCGCCTTCACGTCGCTGGCGATGCTGCCGGCGCTGCTGTTCTTCACGTTCGCCGAGAAGCAGATCGTCGGTGGCCTGCAGGGCGCGATCAAGGGCTGAGCGGCAGCGGTACGCCGCGCGAGACGTGGGTCGACACCGCAGGGCCGAGATCCGCGCGACGACGAGCGGGCCGGGACCGGTACGGACGGGTCCGACCGGGACCGACGGGATGGGCGGGACGGCGGGGTACATCTCACCCGGACCGCCCGTCCCGTCGATGCCGCCACGGGCCTGCTGGCTGTGCCGCCACGGGCCTGCTGGCTGCGCGGGTTCCAGCCGGACCCGGCGACCGTCCGGCCCGCCAGTTGGTCCCGGAACCGACGGCCACGGTAGGGTCTGTCGGCTCGTGGCGTGGTCGATCGTCTCCGAGCGTGTCGTGCTGGCGTTTTCGCCGGCCGGTGTGAGGTCTCGGGGCCGGGTCTGGCAGAATGGGTCGCTGGTATCCGGCACACGTCAGGCGCCCTCTACCCGGGCGTGTCGCCAGTCCATCGAGCAGTCTCCGGCCCAACCCCACGGTGCCGGTTGGCTCTCACCCGCGCACCGCCCGTTCCGGGCCGGTGAGAATCGCAACAGGAGCGAACACACTGTGGCCGTAAAGATCCGGCTCCTGCGGATGGGTAAGATCCGCAACCCGCAATACCGCATTGTCATCGCCGACTCGCGCACCAAGCGTGACGGCCGGGCGATCGAGTTCGTCGGGATCTACCAGCCCAAGGAAGATCCTTCGATCATCGAGGTCAAGTCGGACCGGGTGCAGCACTGGCTCTCCGTCGGTGCCCAGCCGAGCGAGGCCGTCCAGCGTCTGCTCGAGAAGACCGGCGACTGGCAGAAGTTCAAGGGCCTGCCGGCCCCGCCGCCGCTGCTGGTCGCTCCCGAGCGGGCCGACCGCAAGGCGGCCTACGAGGCCGAGGCGAAGGCCGCAGCCGGGCTGACCGAGGCGACCAAGCCGGCCAAGAAGGCGGGCAAGGCGGCACCCGCCAAGGCCGAGGCACCTGCCAAGGCTGAGGCGCCCGCCAAGGCCGAGGCGCCGGCTGAGGCCCCCGCGAAGACCGAGGAGCAGACCGGTGCGGGCTCCGGCGAGCAGGCCTGACGTGGCACTCCGGCCGGCGCTCGAGCACCTGGTCAAGGGCATCGTTGATCATCCGGACGACGTACGGGTCCGGATGGTCGACTCCCGGCGGGGCAAGCGCCTGGAGGTACGCGTCCACCCCGAGGACCTGGGCACGGTGATCGGCCGCTCCGGCCGTACCGCGAAGGCGCTGCGCCAGGTGATCGGTTCGATCGGCGGGCGCGGGGTACGGGTCGACATCGTCGACTCGTACTGATTCCGGTCACGATGCTCCTCGTCGTCGGCCGGATCGGCCGTCCGCACGGTATCCGCGGTGAGGTGACCGTGGAGGTGCGGACCGACGATCCCGAAGCACGGTTCGCCGTCGGGACGGTGTTGCGCACCGACCCGGCGGCGGAATCCGCCACCAGGGCGCCCGCCGCGCCGCCGGTCACCGCGCACGGCGAACTGGTACGCGTACCCGAGGCGCTCCTCATCGAGGCGGTCCGCTGGCACCAGGGCCGGCTGCTGATCTGCTTCGACGGCGTGTACGACCGGGACGTGGCCGAGGCACTGCGCGGCACCCTGCTCTGGGTGGACAGCGCGAAGTTGTTGCCGCCGACCGACCCCGACGAGTTCAACGATCACCAGTTGGTCGGCCTCGCCGTGGTCACCACGTCCGGTGAAGCGCTCGGCGAGGTCGCCCGGATCGACCACGCCCCCGCCTCGGACCTGCTGGTGCTGCGCCGTCCCGAGGGGCATACGGCGTTGATCCCGTTCGTCAAGGCGATCGTTCCGGAGGTGGACCTGGCCGGCGGCCGGGTGGTGGTCGACCCACCGGCCGGACTGCTGGACCTGTGAGCCGGCCCGACGAGGCCACGGCGACCCGGATGCGGGTGGACGTGGTCTCGATCTTCCCGGAGTACCTCGCCCCGCTGGATCTCTCCCTGATCGGCCGGGCCCGCGCGTCGGGGGTGCTCGACCTCGCCGTGCACGACCTGCGGACCTGGACCCACGACGTGCACCGGACCGTCGACGACACGCCGTACGGCGGTGGGCCGGGGATGGTCATGCGGCCCGAGCCGTGGGGGGAGGCCCTGGACGCGCTGGTCCCGGTCGGGGAGGAACCGCCGCCCCGGCTCGTGGTACCGAGTCCGGCCGGGGTGCCCTTCCGGCAGGCGCTGGCGCACGAGTGGGCGGCCGAGCGTCATCTGATCTTCGCCTGCGGCCGGTACGAGGGAATCGACCAGCGGGTCCTGGAACACGCCGCGACCCGGATGCCGGTGACCGAGGTTTCGCTGGGCGACTACGTGCTCTTCGGCGGCGAGGTCGCGGTTCTCGTGATCATGGAGGCGGTGACCCGGCTGCTGCCCGGGGTGCTGGGCAACGCCGACTCGCTCGCCGAGGAGTCCCACGCGCACGGGTTGCTGGAGGCGCCGGTCTACACCAAGCCACCGGGATGGCGGGGTCACGACGTACCGGAGATTCTGCGGTCGGGTGACCACGGCCGGATCGCCCGGTGGCGGCGGGACGAGGCGCTGGTCCGGACGGCCCGGCGCCGGCCCGACATGCTCGCCGTGCTGCCCGCGACGGAGCTGGACAAACGGGACATCGCCGCGTTGGCCGGGGCCGGATTTCAGCCACCGGCCGACGATATGGCAAAGTAGGGGGGTTGCCGCAGTCGCCCGTGCCACGGACGACTGCGAGGATCTCCGCCGGAACTCCGATCCAGGAGCCTCCATGGGGATCAGAATCACCCATCCGCGCGCCGACGACCGGTGCGCCGTGAGCCATCAAGGATGCAGCGATGAACACCCTGGACGCCCTCGACGCCCAGTCGCAGCGCACCGACGTGCCCGACTTCCGGGGCGGTGACACCGTCAAGGTGCACGCCCGAGTCATCGAGGGCAGCCGCTCCCGGGTGCAGATCTTCGAGGGTGTCGTGATCCGGCGCCACGGAGCGGGCCTGCGGGAGACCTTCACCGTACGGAAGATCAGCTTTGGGGTCGGGGTCGAGCGGACCTACCCGATCAACAGCCCGGGTATCGACCGGATCGAGGTCATCGTCCGCGGTGACGTCCGCCGGGCCAAGCTCTACTACCTGCGTGAGCTGCGTGGCAAGAAGGCCAAGATCAAGGAGAAGCGCGAGAAGCGGGTCAGCTGACCGCTGACTGACCGCACCCGCGCCGTTGGCGGGGTGCCGTCGGTGTCGAACGCGGCTACTCTGGCCGCACGGGCAGACGCGAGACGCGGCAACCCCGGCTTCCACCGGGGTTGCGGGTCACCCCCGCGCTACCGCTCGCGACGGCTGTCATCCAGGGAGACTGGATGACAGCGCTGTATCTCGGGACCGGGGAGATGCGTTGGTGCGTAGGGTGGACGAAGAGGGCGACATCGAACCATGGAGTCGTCGAGCCCGGCGATCGCGCCGTACCCGTAAGCAGATGCCGCTGTGGCAGGAGCTTCCGCTGCTGCTCGTCGTCGCCTTCTGTCTCGCGGTGCTGATCCGCACCTTCCTCCTCCAGGCGTTCTTCATCCCCTCGGGGTCCATGGAGGACACTCTGCTGATCGGTGACCGGGTCCTGGTCAACAAGATCGTGTACGACATCCGGGATCCGGACCGTGGCGAGATCGTGGTGTTCCGAGGTACGGACGCCTGGGCGCCGCAGGTGAGCGACGAGCCGGATCCCGGATTCGTCGCCAAGCTCGGGCGCACCGTCGGTGACCTGGTCGGAGTGAGCCGTCCGGGCGAGAAGGACTTCATCAAACGGGTCATCGGAGTTCCCGGGGACCGGGTGCAGTGCTGCGACGACCAGGGCCGGGTGACCGTGAACGGCGCCCCGCTCGACGAGCCGTACGTCCTGGAGAACTCCCCAGTGGATGTACCTCCGAACAGCCAGGAGTGCCGGTCCCGCCGGTTCGCCGAGGTGGTGGTGCCGCCGGGGCAGCTGTTCGTGATGGGTGACCACCGGTTGGTGTCGCAGGACGCGCGATGCCAGGGGCCCGTGCCGATCGACAACGTCATCGGCCGGGCCTTCGTGATCGTCTGGCCGTTCGGCAACTGGACCTCGTTGCCGGTGCCGGAGACCTTCGACGAACTGCCGAGACCCGTTGCCGCACCGGCCCCGGGCGAGTCGTCGGACAGCAGCCCGCAAAACACCGCAAACACGGGAGATATAGCAATTGCTATGCCAATCCTGGGCACTCTACTCGTTACCGCGCGTTCCCGACGCTCTCCCGGGACTCGGCATCGTAGGCTCCACCCGTGATTGACGAGCAGACCGACCAGTCCAAGCCCCGCAGTTCGTTCTGGCGGGAACTACCCATCCTGCTGGGCGTGGCGATTCTGGTCGCGGTGCTGGTACGGACGTTCGTGCTTCAGACGTTCTACATTCCGTCGCCATCGATGGAGCACACTCTCGACATCTACGATCGGGTGCTCGTCAACAAGCTCGTCTACGATTTCCGGTCGCCGCACCGGGGCGAGATCGTGGTCTTCAAGGCGCCGACCCAGTGGACGGGTAATCCGAAGGGTGAGGACTTCATCAAGCGGGTGATCGGCGTCGGCGGCGACCGGGTGGTCTGCTGCGACCCGGAGGACCGCCTGATGATCAACGGGCAGTCGCTCGCCGAGCCGTACATCTTCACGGAGAACGGCGTCCAGGATCCGGCCGCCGACGAGGAGTTCGACATCACGGTGCCGGCCGGCCGGCTGTGGGTGATGGGTGACCACCGGTCGGCCTCGGGCGACTCGCTGGAGCACTACCAGCAGAGCCGGCAGAACATCGAGCTCGCGACCATACCGGAGGATTCCGTGGTGGGCCGCGCCTTCACCGTCTTCTGGCCGGTCGGGCGGGCCACCTGGCTCACCGTGCCGAAGCCCTACGACGCCATCCCGAATCCCCAGGGCTGAGCGGCGTTCGGTGGCGGTCAGCCCGGTGGCGGCGCGGCCACCGGCGGCGCGACTAGGCTGACCGGGTGACCGTGTTCAGCCCTCGTCAGGCCGCCCGGATACTCCTGATCGACGCCGCCGGTCGGGTACTGCTGTTCCGGGGCTGGGACCCGGCCCGGCCCGAGCACCGGTACTGGTTCACCCCCGGCGGTGGCCTCGACCCGGGCGAGACGCCGGCGGCGGGCGCCGCCCGGGAACTGGCCGAGGAGACCGGGCTGCGGGTCACCCCCGACGAGCTGGGTGAGCCCGTCTGGCGGGAGGTGACCGAGTTCACCTTCGGCGGCCAGTGGTACCGGCAGGAACAGCAGTTCTTCCTGGTCCGGATCCCCGCCTGGGAGGTGGACACGGCCGGGTTCGATCAGATCGAGCGTGAGACCATTGACGCCCACCGCTGGTGGACGATGGACGAGTTGGCCCGTACGCCGGAGCGGTTCTATCCGACCGACCTGCCCGAAGTGCTACGCCGGGCACTGGAGAGCGAGTAGCGGTGCTGACCCCACCCCGTACGGTGATCCGCCGTGAAGGCGGCATCTATGCCATGGAACGGGCCCTGCGGCGCCGTGGGTTCCGGTACGTCGCCGGCGCGGACGAGGCGGGCCGAGGTGCCTGCGCCGGTCCGCTGGTGGCCGCCGCGGCGGTACTCCCCGAGGGTCGGCGCGGTGAGATCGACGGGCTGAACGACTCCAAACTTCTCACCCCGGCCGCGCGGGAACGGATCTACGCCGAGGTGGTCGCCCGGGCCCTGGCGTACGCCGTGGTGATCATTCCCGCCGTGGAGGTGGACGCCCGGGGGCTGCACGTCTGCAACGTGGCGGCCATGCGTCGGGCGCTGGCCTCGCTCGCGGTCCCGCCGGAGTACGTGTTGACCGACGGGTTCGGCGTCGACGGGCTGGGCGTGCCGGGGCTGGCGGTCTGGAAGGGGGACCAGGTCGCCGCCTGCGTGGCGGCGGCGAGCGTGCTGGCAAAGGTCACCCGGGATCGGATCATGGTCGAGCTCGATGACGAGCACCCCGGGTACGGGTTCGCCGAACACAAGGGATACATCACCGCCGAGCACAGCGCCGCACTGGAACTTCACGGTCCGTGTCCGGAACATCGCTTCTCGTACGTCAATGTCGCCACCGTCTCCGGCCGGGCCGGCAGCCCTCTGCGGTCGCGGCGGCCGGCGCACCTTGGCGGAATCGAGTCGATGGCGCGGGCGGGCCGGTCAGGGAGTACCGTCGGCGTGGCGTTGGGCGAGCGGCTTCGGCCGTCAGCGTTGGTGGGGGAAGATGTGGCCATGGAAGGCGGAGTGGGATGAGCGCGGAAGATCTCGAGAAGTACGAGACCGAGATGGAGCTGCAGCTCTATCGGGAGTACCGCGACATCGTTCGCCAGTTCTCCTACGTGGTGGAGACCGAGCGGCGGTTCTATCTGGCGAACCAGGTGGATCTGCACGTACGGAACTCCGACGGAGAGGTCTACTTCGAGGTCGAGATGCACGACGCCTGGGTGTGGGACATGTACCGCCCAGCGCGTTTTGTAAAGAATGTCCGAGTGATGACGTTCAAGGACGTCAACGTCGAAGAACTCGAAAAGCCGGACATCTCTCTTCCGGCGGATTCCGGATTCGGCGGCTGAGCCTCCGGCCGAGCCGACTGGCACCTCGAACTCGACCCCTGCGAGATCTGCCCGAATCGTCGGGCGGCCTGTGGAAATCGTCCGACCCGCCGCAAATCATCCGGCAACCGGAGTCATCGGCCGACGGGCAACCGTCGGCCGGTCCGTGGGGTGGGTGGCCGCGGCCGATCGATCCGATCGGCAGGCGGTGGGATGCCGGTGACCTATTGATCTTCGGGGACCACGACCTCCACCCGCTGGACGAGATTGTTCGCGAAACCGCCCCGGTTCCACGGCGGATCGACCGGTTGGACCCGCCCCGACGCGTCGGTGGCCCGTGCGCCGAGCGTGTACCGGCCGGGGTTCGCCGTCCACTCGTACCGCCAGCGACGCCACGCCCAGCGCTCGTCGACCGTCGACCCGCCCGGCTCCCGGCCGTCCGGCCCGGTCACCGACGGGTCGCCCGCCGAACCCGCCGACCCCGTCGCCCCGGCTCGATCAACCGGCCCGGTCGGATCGAGGGTGGCGTCGCTCCAGCTGGCACCGCCGTCGGTGGTCACCTCGACCCTGGTCACCGGAGCGTGGCCCGACCAGGCCCGGCCCTCCACGGTGCACGGTCCCGGCCGCAGCACCCGGATCCGGGACATGAAGTCCGGAAATCCGGGCGGCTGTACCAGCGCCCGTGGCTCGATCCGGGTCACCGGCACCCCCGGATCGTCAGCGTCGGTGCGTACCCGGTACGCGACGGCGTTCTGATAGCCGTCGAACTCCCGGTCCAGCACACTGATCCGGGTCAGCCACTTGACGTGCGCCATCCCGTACCAGCCGGGCACCACCAGGCGCAGCGGCGCACCGTGCTGCGGCAGCAACGGGGCACCGTTCATCTCGTACGCCAGCAGCACCTCCTCGCGCAGCGCCTCTGGAACCGGCAGTCCCCGCTGGTAGTCCTGCTCGATTCCGCGCTCCACCCCGTGGTCGGCGCCGGTGAAGACCACATCCACCGCGTCCGGTCCGAGCCCGGCCTCGCGCAGCAGCGGCGCCAGTGGCGTACCCGTCCACTCGGCGGTGCCGACGGCCTCCGACAGCCACGGCTGGCTGACCGGACGAGGGCTCAGGAGCGCCCGGCCGTTCCCGGCACACTCCAGCGTGACCCGGCGGGTCACCCGGGGCCGCTCGCGCAGGGCGGCCAGGTCAAGTCGGAGCGACCGGTCGACCCGACCGTCGATGGTCAGGACGTGTCGCTCCGGGTCCAGGGCCGGGATGTCGTAGTGGATGAGCAGGTAGTGCAGGCCCACCGGCGTGACGTCGTAGCGCAGGGCCTCCAGCGGTAGCCCGTGGTTGCGCGCGGCCAGCGCCAGTTCCTCGATGCTGATGCCCTCGTCGGGCTCCGCGAGCCGGGAGGGTCGGCTGACGTCGTCCACTATGCTCATCGCCGCTCCTCGGGCTGGTGACGGGCTGCTGCCTGCTCCGACTGCCCAGCCTAGGCGAGGGTGCCGGCCCGGCCCGATTCCGGTCCGTGCCACGGCCCCGGGGGCCGTTCACGGGTGGTTCGTGCCGCCCCGCGATGTATCAGATCATCGGGCTCCGTGGGCGTTTTCCACAGCGGGGGAAGTTGTACACAGGCCCGGGTCCGGAGGATTGCGGCGCGGGCCAGGGGAGGCGACTCTGCGAAGCCATGAGAAGAAGATGGCACCGCCGGACGGTCACGTTCCTGGTCTCGCTCCCGTTGTCGCTCGGTTCGGTCCCGGTGTCGGGTTCGGTCCCGGTGTCGGGCTCGGTTCTGGTGTCGGGCTCGGTTCTGGTGTCGGGCTCGGTCCTGGCGGCGGCTCTGGCCGGGTCGTCGGTGTTGCCCGGGTCGTCGGTGTCGGATCAGGCGTCGGTCTTGCCCGGGTCGTCGGTCTTGCCTGGAGTGTCGGTCTTGCCTGGGGTGTCGGTCTTGCCTGGGGTGTCGGTCTTGCCTGGGGTGTCGGTCTTGCCTGGGGTGTCGGTCTTGCCTGGGGCGTCGGTTCTGCCTGGGGCGTCGGTCCCGGTCTGGGCGTCGAGGTCGGTCGAGTCGTTGCGGGAAGCTGCTGTTCCGGTCGGTGGGGCGGTACCGGGCACCGGCATCGTCCGGGCGGCGGTGCCCGAACACCGCCGCACCGCGCCGGTGACGACCAGGTTCCGCTGGCCGCTGGACGGCACCCCCCGGGTGGTACGTCGGTTCGACCCGCCACCAGAGCCCTGGCAGCGAGGGCACCGGGGCGTCGATCTCGCCGCACCCGCCGGTGCCATGGTCCGTGCCGCCGGGCCGGGAGTGGTGCTCTTTGCCGGCATGGTCGCCGGCCGGCCGGTGGTCAGCGTGTCTCACGCCGATGGGCTACGGAGCACCTACGAACCGGTCCATCCCGGTGTCGTGGCCGGCGACCAGGTCCGGCCCGGAGATCCGCTCGGCGTACTCCTGGCCGGGCATCCGGGCTGCGTCGGGTCGGCCTGCCTGCACTGGGGGCTGCGCCGGGGCGACGAGTACCTCGATCCACTCCTGCTGCTGGGCCTCGGCCGGGTCCGCCTGCTGCCGGTGAGGTCCGCCCTGCCGGTGACGTCTGTCGTGCCGGTGACGTCTGTCGTGCCGGTCACGTCTGTCGTGCCGGTCACGTCGGTCGTGTCGGTCGTGTCGGTCGCGGCCGGGAGGCCGGTCGCGTTCCTCCTGCCGCCAGCGGCCGGGACACTCGGTCAGGACGGAGCAGCGAGCAGGGCCGGTAGGCGTTCGGCGAGCTGCTCGTACTCCTCCGCCCGGTTGTAGACCTGACCGGACAGTCGCAGCCAACCTCGGCCCTGCCAGGCGTTGACGGCGACCTCCGCCCCGAGTTCGTCGCCGATCCGCCGCCGTAGCTCCATCGCATCGTCGAGCGTGCTGGCCGTACCGGCCGGCAACGGGAGGAGCCGCATCGCGACCGTCGGCCCACCGGGATGGAGCAGATCGGCCGGCGCTATCCCGAGGGCCCGGCCGATCACCCACTGCCCGTACGCGGCCAGTGCCGCGTTGTGCGACCGGACCCGTTCGAGCCCGAGCGTACGCAGCGTGAAGAGTCCCACCGGCGCGGCGAGCCACGCGGTGTAGTCGAGAGTCGCCTGCCACTCGATCCGGGTGGGGAAGCCGGCGTCGTCATACCAGGAGACGGCGAGTGGCTCGATCCGTTCCCGCCAGCGGGGCGCCACGACCAGTGCTGCGGTACCGCGCGGCGCGTACCCCCACTTGTGCAGGTTGCCGACCCAGAAGTCCGCGCCGATCGTGTCCACCGGCAACGGCAGCATGCCGGGCGCGTGTGCCCCGTCGACCAGCACCGGAACGCCACGCTCCCGAGCCACTGCCACGATCGCCGCGGTCGGAAACAATCGGGCCGTCGACGAGGCGATCTGGTCGATCATGAGCAGCTTGGTGCGTCCGGCACGGATGCCGCTCCGGACGATCTCGATGATCTCCTCGTCGGTCGCGCCCAACGGCACCGGCAGGGTACGCCGGACCGCCCCGGTGCGGCGGACCTCCCGATCGACGGTGAGGGCGAACGAGCCGTACCCGTGATCCGTGCCGACCACCTCGTCGCCGGGCTCCAGCCGCAGTGACTGCAGGACGATGGCCGCGCCGATGGTGACGTTGCCGATCAACGCGGTTCCGTCCGGGTCGGCGCCGAGGAAGCCGGCCAGGTGTCGCCGAGCATGGGTGATCCGGTCGACCAGTCCACGGTTGAAGAACCGCATCGGATTGGCCTCGGTCTCGTCCCGCAGCCGCTGCTGGGTCCGTTGGACCCCGATCGGCACCGCGCCGTACGAGCCGTGGTTGAGGTGGGCGACGCCCGGGTCCAGGGAGAACAGGAGGCGGGCGCCGGGGATCGGGACGGGCGGCTGCGGCCCGGCGACGCTCATTCGATGATCGTATCCCGGTACGACCCAGGGGTCCGGCCGGAACATGACAACCCGGTCATCGCCGGGCTTGTGCCGGGCGGAGGTAGCCGGAGTCGTTTCCCGTCACGCCCGGGGATGTGCCTGGCGATACGCCGCCCGCAGCCGTTCCACCGAGACGTGGGTGTAGATCTGCGTGCTCGACAACGTGGCGTGCCCGAGCAGCTCCTGTACGGCCCGCAGATCCGCGCCGCCCTCCAGCAGATGGGTCGCGGCGGAGTGCCGGAGTCCGTGTGGACTGGTCCGGGGGAGGTTGGCGGCGCGGGCGTAGCCACCGACGATCCGCCGGACGACGGTGGGCTGGAGCCGCCCACCGCGTACGCCGAGCAGCAGGGCCGCACCGCTGGCCGGTACGGCGAACGTCGAACGTCCGAGCCGGAGCCAGTCGTCGAGTGCCCGCTGTGCCGGCAGCCCGTACGGGACCGTGCGTTCCTTTCCGCCCTTGCCCAGGACCCGGACCACCCGACGGGCGGCGTCGACGTCGCCGAGATCCAGGCCGCACAGTTCGCTGACCCGGATTCCGGTGGCGTAGAGGAGTTCGAGCACGACCCGGTCCCGGAACGAGGCCGGGGACGGATCGTCGCCGGGGGCGAGGACCAGTTCCGTTGCCTGGTCGGCGCGGAGTACGGCTGGCAGCTCCCGGTGTGCGCGAGGACTGGCCAGCGGGGCGCCGACGTCCGTCTCCAGTAGGCCGTTCCGGTGCGCCCAGGTGCTGAACGTACGGGCCGAGGCGGCTCGCCGGGCCAGCGAGGCGCGGGCGGCCCCGAGCGTACGCAGCTTCGCCAACCAACTGCGCAGTACGCTGATGTCCAGGTCACGAGGCTCGGTGCAGCCCATCCGGCCGGCGTGGTCGAGTAGCGAGACCACGTCGGCGACGTAGGCGCGGACGGTGTGGGTCGACCGGTTGTCGACCCGGGCGAGATGCCCGGCGAACTCGTCGACGCCGTCCCGCAGGGACGACGGCAGGGCCTGGTGAAGGGCACGGGTGCTGCGATCGGTGCGACTCATCACCCGTGACGGTGTGCTCGGTGTGGCGCCCTCGTCAAGAGGGCTCGCCGGAAACCGGCGTCAACATGCGCGTTGGATACCGGCGCGAACACGCTCGCCGGAAACCGGCGTCAACATGCTCGCCGGATACCGGCGTCGACATGCTCGCCGGATACCGCCGCCAAGAGTCCGAACACGTCCGACACCGTCAGGTGCCGGAGGGCGGCCTAGCGGTGCCGGCAGGACGGTCTACCGGTGTCGGACCGTCCGGTTCACCGGTTCTGAACCGGTTGACCGGCCGGGCCGCTGGATGGCCGGGCGGCTGCCGGTGCCAGGACGTATCCGTCGTCGCGGCGGATGACCAGCCCCAGTTGCTCCAGCATGGACAGCTTCCGCAGTGCGGTGCGTAGTTCGAGCCCGGCCTGTGCGGCCAGGGCGTCCGGTCCGAACGCGCCTCGTCGGGGTACCGACTCCAGGATCAACGCGGACTCGTCGTCCAGCATGTCCCGTGGCTGTTCGGGGCCACGGACCGGCGGGGCCAGGTCGGCGCCGATCCGCCCCACCTCTTCCAGGATGTGCGGTACGCCGGTGACCAGCCGGGCCTCGGGATGCTCGCGGAGCAGCTCGTGCGCCCCGACCGACATGGCGGAGGTGACCGGTCCGGGCAGCACCATCGACGGGTGCCGTAGAGCCAGCGCCCGGCGCAGGGTCTGGGTGGCGCCGCTTCGGGCCGCCGCCTCCACCAGCACCGTTCCGATCGTCGCCGCCGCGATGACCCGGTTCCGGGTCAGGAAACGGGGGCGCAGCGGCGCGGCCCCCGGAAGCCACTCACTGACCAGCAGGCCGACGTCGGCGATCCGGTCGAAGAGGGCGGTGTTCCCCATCGGGTAGGGCCGGTCGACCCCACAGGCGAGCACCGCCACGGTCAGGCCACCAGCGTTCAACGCGCCACGGTGCGCGGCGGCGTCGATGCCGAACGCCCCGCCGGAGACGACGGTCCAGTTCCGGTCGGCCAGACCGAAGGCGATCTCGGTGGCGACGTGCAGCCCGTACGGGGTGGCGGCCCGGGAACCGACGACCGCCACCGAGCGGTGCAGCGCCTCGTCCAGCGGCCATGCGCCACGTACCCAGAGACAGAGCGGTGGCGCGGTTTCCTGGTCGACCCTGCGGTCGGCGCTGGCCAGCGTCAGCCGGTTCAACTCCTGCACCCGTGTCGGCCACTCCTCGTCCTCGGGGGTGACCAGTCGCGCGCCCACCCGTTCGGTCTGCTCGGCGGCGATGTTCGCTGCCTCCCACGGATCCCCGGCGACGAGCCGGGACTCGACCCTCGCCCGCAGTTTCTGGTCCGCCACCTCCCCGGCGAGCAGGCGGCGCAGCGCGCCGACCGGCCCGAACCGCTCGACCAGCCGGAACACCGATCGGGTACCGGGTTCGACGAGCCAGGTCAGCGCGATCCGGGCCAGCCGCATCTCGTCCATCCCGGAAGACGTGCCGGAGGTTGATCGAAGTGGATCCGTCATGCCAGTCTCCCGGTTCGTAGTTGGGTCGCCTCGTCCACGTCGCCGAAGTCCGGTCGCTCTCGGCCGTCCAGGTCGGCGATCGTCCAGGCGACCCGGATCACCCGGTCGAAGCCACGGGCGGACAGGACGCCGCTGTCGAGCAGCCGCCGCAGCGTCCGCGTGTCGTCGGCCGGCAGTCGCCATCGGGGTCGGCGCAGCTGTGGCCCTGGCACCTCGGCGTTGATCCGCCATCCGCCGGCTGCCCAGCGGGCGGCGGCGGCAGCCCTGGCCCTGCCGACCCGTGCGGCGACCACCACGGAGGATTCGATGGTCAGCCCGGCGTCCATCAGCTCGGACGCGGTCAGGGGATTCAGCGTCACCTGTACGTCGATCCGGTCCAGTAGCGGGCCGGAGAGCCGGCCAAGGTAACGGCGCCGGGCGAGCGGCGTGCACTCGCAGGAGATGTCCCCGGAGGGCTTCGCACAGGGGCACGGGTTCGCCGCGATCACCAGTTGCACCCGGGCGGGATATTCCGTGCCGCCCCTGGCCCGGGTCAGGACGATCCGGCCGCTCTCCAGCGGTTGGCGCAACGCCTCGAGCGCGCCCCTGGTGTATTCCGGGGCCTCGTCGAGGAAGAGGACACCACGGTGTGCCAGCGACACCGCGCCGGGCCGGGCCAGCCCGGTACCGCCACCGACGAGGGACGCGATGGTCGCGGTGTGGTGCGGTGCCTGGAACGGCGGTCGGCGCAGCAGCCGGCCGTCCGGAGGTAGCAGACCGGCGATGGAGTGCAGCGCGGTCACCTCCAGCGCTGCCTCGTCGTCCAACTCGGGCAGGATCGAGGGCAGCCGCTCGGCCAGCATCGTTTTGCCGGCACCGGGCGGGCCGAGCAGGGCCAGGTGGTGGCCTCCGGCCGCGGCCACCTCCAGGGCGCGCCGGGCGAATCCCTGACCGGCCACGTCGGCGAGGTCGGGTCCGGGGTGGGCGGCGGGCGGCTGCCCGGCCGGCGGCTCCAGCAGCGGAGCGCCGTCCCGGATGAACGCGACCAGCCGGTGCAGGCTGTCGACGGCGCGGACCCGTACGCCGGGGACGACCGCTGCCTCCGCGGCGTTGTCCAGTGGTACGACCACCCGGGTTATCCCCGCCCGGGCCGCCGCCGCGACCATCGGCAGTACACCCCGGACCGGGCGTACGGCTCCGTCGAGTCCCAACTCGCCCAGCACTGCCACCCGGTCGAGTGGGGCCAGTGGCAGTTCGCCCGATCCGGCGAGCAACGCTGCCGCGATGGCGAGATCGAACGCCGACCCGAACTTCGGCAGCGTCGCGGGGAGCAGGTTGACGGTGATCCGGCGATTCGGCCAGCGCTGCCCGGAGTTGACGATGGCGGCGCGTACCCGGTCCCGGGCCTCGTTGAGCGCGGTGTCGGGCAGGCCGGACAGCACGACGGTGGGCAGTCCCGACGCCAGGTCGGCCTCGACCTCGACGAGATGCCCGGTCACGCCGACCAGCCCCACGCAGAGCACCTTGGCGTAGCTCATCGGGTGGACTCACGGGTCACGTCGTTCGGCACCGGCATGGGAACGACGGTGCCCCGACCAAGGGTGGCCCGAAAGACCGGTGGGCCGGACCTGTGGACAACCAGGGGTGCTGTGGATATCCGGACGATCAAGTGCTCACTGTGCTAGACGTACCGTCCAAGTGGCCGTCCGCAGGCAGTCCTGCCTGCCGGGACGGCTCCGGTCAGGCCGGCTCGGCCGGCTCGGCGCGGACGTCCAGTGGGCGCTCGAATGCGGTCTCCAGGACCACGATGGTCTGGGTTCCGGTGACCCCGTCGATGCCGAAGATCCGTCGGAGCGTCCCCTGTAGCTCCTCCGTGCTGGCCGTCCTGATCTTCACGAGCACGGACGCGGGGCCCGCGATGATGTGCGCTTCCTGGATCTCCGGCAGGGCCAGCAGCGCGTCGCGGGTCGGAGGGTCGCCCATCCAGGCGTTGGAGTCGATCAGGACGAACGACAACACGCCCCGGCCGACTTCGGCCGGCGTGATGTCGACCGTGGTGCGGCGGATCACGTTTCGCTCACGGAGCTTCCGGACCCGTTCGTGGGCCGCCCCGGCGGAGAGGCCGACGGCCGCGCCCAACGAGGCGTACGACTGTGTGGCGTCGCGCTGCAACTGGGCCAGCAGTGCCCGGTCCGTTCCGTCAAGCACATCCTGCTCCGCGTGTGATCTGGGACATCATCGGCTTGACCATACAGCATTCGGCGTACAGGCTGAATTCCTGAACTTTATCCTTTGCGCCCATTGGAGGTTCCTGGTGTCGGACGTCATCCCCGCGCGGTTCCACCTCGTCGACGAGCGGTTCGCGGACTGCAACGGTGACTACGTCGTCGAGCGTCTGCACACCGGCGCGCGGAAGGCGGAGGGACCGGTGTACTTCGCCGCCGGTCGCTATCTGGTCTGGAGCGACATCCCCAACGAGCGGCTGCTGCGGTGGGACGAGACGACCGGCGCGGTGGGGGTGTTCCGGCATTCGTCCGGGTACGCCAACGGCAACACGGTCGATCGCCAGGGCCGCCTGATCACCTGCGAGCAGGGCAACCGGCGGGTCACCCGGACCGAGTACGACGGCTCGATCACCGTGCTGGCGGACCGGTACGACGGCAAGCTGCTGAACAGCCCGAACGACGTCGTCGTACGGGCGGACGGCTCGGTGTGGTTCACCGATCCGAGCTACGGCATCAGCGACGACTACGAGGGCAACCGGGCCGAGAGCGAGATCGGGGCCTGTCACGTCTACCGGATCGACCCGCAGACCGGCCAGGTACGCATCGTCGCCGACGATTTCACCCGGCCCAACGGGTTGGCCTTCTCCCCGGACGAGCAGCGGCTCTACATCGTCGACACCCGGCAGGAGCCGAGCCACATCCGGGTCTTCGACGTCACCCCCGACGGCGGACTCACCGGCGGGGGCGTCTTCGCCGAGTGCGACTTCGGCCGCTTCGACGGCATCCGACTGGACGACGCCGGACGGGTCTGGGCTGCGGCCTGGGACGGCCTGCACTGTTTCGACCCCGACGGGACCCTGCTCGGCAAGTTGCTGCTACCCGAGTCGGTCGCCAACCTGACGTTCGGCGGGCCGAAGCGCAATCACCTGTTCATCGCCGCCTCGACCTCGCTGTACGCGCTCCGCGTCACCTTCGGCGGAGCCCGCTACCCGGACTGACCGCCGCCCGCGCCGGCCCGATCGAGCAACTCGTGCAGCAGCGCGACGACCTCGTCCGGGGTGAACGCCATGGCCTGCTCGCCCACGGTGATCTCGAAGCTCGACCGCCTCGGGTCGGATCCGGTCCGTACCCGGGCGAACAGCTGGGTGCCGTGCTCGGCGATCATCTCGGCTCCGGCCCGCTCGACCGAAGCCCTGGCCGCCGGCAGGTGCACGTGGAAGATCGGTGTCTGGGGCGGGTCGGGCCAGGCGAACGCCACCCCGTCCGCGTTGATCGCGCTGGCGATCGCGATAGCGTGGTCCCGGAAGGCCGGCATCCGGGGCAGCAGCGTGTCGAGCCCGGCGAGCGCGGCGAGCGCCAGCGGCCAGGCGTCGTGGATGTTTCCGCCGAGCCGGGTCCGCCAGACCGCCGCTTCGGCGATGGTCGCCGCGTCGCCGGCCAGGACGGCGCCCCGGACGCCGAGCAGGGCCTTGTACAGCGACACGTAGACGGTGTCGAAGAGGCCGGCGATCTCCGCGAAGGGGCGACGGTAGTAGGTCTGCGCCTCCCAGAGCCGTGCGCCGTCCAGGTGCGTCGCCGCGCCCCGGGCCCGGGCACCGGCCACCTGTGCGCACAGGTCCGTCCACTCGGGAAGCTGCCCGCCGATGTCGCGCTGCGGCAACTCCCAGACGACCGCGGCCAGCGGCTCACCGATCGCCGCCAAATCCGCGTCGGTCATCAACTGGTGGCGGTCGCCGGCCGGATGGAACCGGAGGCCGTGGACGGCGTTGTAGCCCTGGCCCTCCCAGACCTCCAGGTGGCTCTGCGGATGGGCGGCGAAACCGAGCCGGCCCCGACGTTGGGCGTGGATCCGGAGCGCGACCTGCTGCGCCATCGTCCCGGTGGGGAAGAACAGCGCCGACTCGGTGCCGAGCAGTTCACCGATCCGCCGCTCCAGTCGGGCGACCGGCCCGTCCGGACCGCCCGGCGGCGTCTCGTCGTCGACCTGGTCGAGCAGTTGCCGCAGAACCGCCCGGGGCATCCGGTGAGTCGGCGCGTGGAGGAAGAGCGAACGCCGGATCGGAGAGGCCGCCGCCGTCCCGGAGACCGGGGTGGGAGGGGTGGAGATCGGGGCGGAAGGGATGGGGATCGGGGCCGAAGGGATTGGCATCGGGGTGGGACCGGGGTCGGACGGAGGCATGAGCAGGAGTCTGATCTTGTTGCCACAGTTTGGCAACAAGGGCGTCCGGATGGTGTCGACGGCACCCGGTGCGGCGTCCGGGGCCCCGGGTCAGAACGCCGCCTTGAGGTGCTCGACGCGGGCGGCACCGGCCCGGGCGGGGTAGACCTCGACGATGTCGAAGCGGATCTCCCCGGCGTGCACGTCGCCGGCCGCCAGCCACTCGGCGGCCAGTCGGCGCAGCCGTCGGGCCTTCCTGCCGACCACCGCGTCGGCCGGTGTGCCGAAGGCACCGCTCCGTCGGGTCTTCACCTCGCAGAAGGCGAGGACGTCGCCGTCCCAGGCGATGATGTCGATCTCGCCGTGGGCACACCGCCAGTTCCGGGCCACCACCCGCAATCCGGTCCCGACCAGGTGCCGTACGGCGCATCGTTCGCCGTACGCGCCGACGGCCTCGCTCGCCGCTGTCATGGAACGTAACCGTGCCCTCGATCCCGGCCCGGCATAAGCCCCGATCACGAAACTGTGGATATCCGGCCGCCCTGTGGACAGTCGGACGATCATGCATCCGAACTGCTATGGGCGGGCCAGCCACTCCAGCCACTGACCGTGCGGACCGGTCCGGGCCAGGACGTCGACGCTGATCCGGCCGCTCCGCCAGGTGACCAGGGTGAGCAGACCGACCGAGAGCACCCCGGCCGGACCGGCCGCCGCCGGGCGGTGGTCCTGGAAGAGTTCGGCACCCGCCTCGGACGCCTCGTTGAGCAGCACCGTCAGGTCCCGTCGCGCCCCCACCTCCGCCAGTACCGCCACCAGTCGGCGTCGGTCGGGCTGGCCGAGGTACGTCACCGCGTTCGAGGCGAAGACGCACGGCAGGGCGTCGTCGGCCACGGTGGACAGCACCAGGGGCAGGGTCTCTGCCATGTCACCGGCCACCATCCGCAGGTCGTCCCGGCCCATCTCCGCCAGCGCGGCGTCCAGCCGATCGAGCCGGTCCGTCTGCTCCGGCCAGACACAGGCCCGCAGCCAGTCCGTCGCCCGGCTGTCGCTGGCATCGATCGGCGCCAGGTCGATCCCGGTCCGGGCGACCACCAGCGGGTCCACCGCCGCCGGCTCCGGCCAGGCCGTGCCGCGTACCTCGCAGGTCATGGTGAGAGCCGGCGGACCGCCGGCCGGACCGTAGGTCGCGGTCCGCCCGTCGGAACCGAGATACCGGCACGGGTACCGGTCGGTCCGGAGCAGCAACCCGGCACTGGCTCCCAGTTCGACCAGGTGCAGCGGTCGCTCCGGCCACAGCTCGGCCACCCGGCCGAATCCGGGACGGAGCAGCGCGGCCCGGTTGGCCTCGTTGGTCTGTGTGCTGCGGGTCGCGCAGAGCTGGGCGAGTTCGTCCCGGCGCGTCTGCACCAGGTCGGCGAACGCGGTCGCCAGGCCGGGACCGATCGCGCCGTACCCGCCGAGTCCTGGCAGGTACTCCGCGAGCGGATGGCCGGGCGCGGTGGTGCGGAGCAGGTACTGCACCGCGGCGAAGAAGAGGATCGGCCGACGTTGTCCCGGGCCCGCCGCCAGCAACGGGGCCGCCAACTCCGGACGGTCGGCGACCACCTCGGACAGGAACTCGTAGCGGGGGGAGTGACCGTGGAACTCGTGCCGGGCGAAGTGCTGGAACAACCGGGCCAGCCGAGCCTGCTCGACGGTGTTCATGGCGGGAAGTATGGATCTGACGCCGGGACCGGCGCTGCGACGACGATCACCACCGACCATGGGAGTCGACCGCCGCCGGGTGACCGGTCACCCCTTCACCACGCTCGTCAAAACCGGAATATCCGCTGGCAAGCCGGCATCTGGGTCAGGCAACTGGCGAGCAACCACGCAGGTCACATAGCGTGCCTGGCCGTGGACCAAGAACGCAGCTTCCCGGAAGAGCAGGTGCCCGGCTGGCGGGCCGGTGATCGCGCTTATCCCGACCAGCAGTGGCGTGGCGTTGCTGAGGACCGCTATTCCGGCGCCGATCCTCTCGCCCCGACGCAGCCCGGTGGTCCGGTCCCGAACGCACGGTACGGCCAGCCCTCCGATGCCGGCCCCGAGCGGTACGGCCAACCCTCCGACGCCGCCGCCGAGCGGTACGGCGCCTCGGCCGGCGCCTCGCTGGAGGTGCCGCTGCCGGGCTTCGGCCTCGCCGGGTCCGGAGCCGAGCCCGGCTATCCGTCGGCTGACTGGTCCCGGGACGCCACCGAGCGGGGCCGGGGTTCGGCCACCGGCCCCGACGGCGGGTCACCGGGCCACGCCGGGCCCGGGGCACCCCTGCACGGCGGAGGTCCCGACCCGGCCGGCGGTGTGTACCGGATCCCCGCCGGTGGTGGCGTCGACGGCGGCTCGGGCCCGCCGTACGGCGGCCACGGAACCGGCCGGCACGGTACGCAGCCCGCCGACCCTGGCCGGCATGGTGCGCCGCCCGCCGACCTGGGCCAGTCGCCGCCGTCCGCGCCGGATGCCGGCGGGTCACCGGTGGGGGCGGATCCTGGGCGCTCACCGTTGTCCGGCTATCCGATCGTGCAGCCCGGGCGGGGCGCCGAGCAGCCCGGACCGCTGGACCAGCCCACCAACCTGGTGCCGCAGGTCGAGGCGCGGCCGGGCGGGGGTGGTCCGCTGGCCGGTGGCGACGCCGCCGGTTTCCACACCGAGGCGATCGACCGGGCGGCGCTGCGCCGTCCCGTCGCGCCGGCCTCGCCGGGCCACGGCGAGCCGGGCGGTGTCGGTCTGGCCGGTGCCGAGGGGGTCTACCGGAGCCGTCGTCCGGGGCTGGCCGCGATCCTGGCGCTCCTCACGCTGGTCTTCGAGGTACCGGCCGTCCGGGTACTGCTCGACGGGGCGGTCGGCAGTCCGGTTTCGCCCTCCGCGGTACTCGCTGGGGTCTTTCTCGTACTCGGGTTGCCGATCTTCGCCGCTGGGCTCTATGGGCTGATCACCAATGCGGCGACCCTCGGCGACCCGGCCCGTGCCTGGCTCCGGCCGCCGACCGGGTACCTCACGATCGGGCTGGTGCTCTTCGTCGCGGCGGCGCTCGCCACGGGCTGACCCGGCCCGGCAGGGGCCGACCACGGCCCCGGCCCAGGGGGGCTTGACCACGGCCCGGCAGAGGCTGACCACAACCCGTCCCAGGGGGCTTGACCACAACCCGGTCCAGGGCTGACCACGGGCCGGATGAGGGCCGGGGACGGGCGGGCGTGGACCCGACCGGGCAGACCGCCGGTAGCGTCGGAACGAGTGCCCTGACCAGCGCCGGGGCCCCGGAGGGGGTTTGTGTGCTGGTGGACGGGGCGGGGGCGTACACTTGGCCATTGGCGACCGCCTCGTGCGGTCGACCTCGCGCGCCCTCTCCGCGGTCTGCCCGTGGAGCGACGGCCCCCTGGTCCCGATCTTGATCGGGTCCGTCATGGCCGGCGATCCGGCGCCAGGACGCCAGGCCGCCGGCCAGGCGTGGACAACCAGGGACAGAAGGAGCACCTCACCATGGCCGTAGTGACCATGCGCCAACTGCTGGAGAGCGGTGTCCACTTCGGGCACCAGACCCGGCGTTGGAACCCGAAGATGAAGCGCTTCATCTTCACCGAGCGCAACGGTATCTACATCATCGACCTCCGCCAGACCCTCGAGTACATCGAGAAGGCGTACGAGTTCGTCCGCGGGACCGTGGCCGAGGGCGGCAGCATCCTCTTCGTGGGTACCAAGAAGCAGGCTCAGGAAGCCATCGCCGAGCAGGCGACCCGGGTCGGCCAGCCGTACGTCAACCACCGCTGGCTCGGCGGCATGCTGACCAACTTCCAGACCGTCTACAAGCGGCTCCAGCGGATGAAGGAGCTGGAGGCGCTCGGCGATCTGTCCGGCACCGCGCAGGGTTACACCAAGAAGGAGACCCTGCAGCTGTCCCGCGAGAAGATCAAGCTGACCCGTACCCTCGGTGGGCTGCGGGACATGCAGAAGGTTCCGGCCGCGATCTGGGTGGTCGACACCAAGAAGGAGCACATCGCCGTCGACGAGGCCCGCAAGCTGGGCATCCCGGTGATCGCCGTGCTCGACACCAACTGCGACCCGGACGAGGTCGACTTCCCGATCCCGGGTAACGACGACGCGATCCGCTCCGCCGAGCTGCTGACCAGGGTCATCGCGGCGGCCGTCGGCGACGGCCTGATCGCCCGCTCGGGCAAGCGTCGGGGCACCGACGAGAAGCCCGAGCCGGGTGTCGTCGGCGCCGACGAGCCGCTCGCCGAGTGGGAGCGCGAGCTGATCGAGGACACCGAGAAGAAGGCCGATGGCGACGCGGAGCCGAAGGCCGCCGAGCCGGCGAGTGCCGAGCCGGCGACCGCCGCCGCCGAGCCGAAGACTGCCGAGCCGAAGGCCGCCGAGCCGGCGACCGCCGCCGCTGAGTGATTTCGCCGTCGGGTTCCGCCGGTTGATCGTCTGACCGGCGGAACCCGACCTGGTACGAGGCACGGTGGCCCCGAATCGGGGTAACCGCAGAAGACCACCGAATCAGCCGCGTTACACACCGAAGAGAGAGTCATGTCCAACTTCACCGCCGCGGACGTCAAGAAGCTCCGGGACCTCACCGGCGCCGGCATGATGGACTGCAAGAAGGCCCTCACCGAGGCCGAGGGCGACTTCGACAAGGCTGTCGAGTTCCTGCGCGTCAAGGGCGTCAAGGACGTCGGCAAGCGGGCCGGCCGTACCGCCGCCAACGGTCTGGTGGCGCACTCCGGCAAGGCGCTGCTCGAACTCAACTGCGAGACCGACTTCGTCGCCAAGAACGCTGACTTCATCGCGTTCGCGCAGCTTCTCGTCGAGCACGGCGGGCAGTCCGGCGCGGCCGACGCCGAGGGTCTGCTCGGCACCACCCTGGCCGACGGCCGTACGGTCGCCGACGCGGTCCAGGAGCAGTCCGCCAAGATCGGCGAGAAGCTGGTGCTCAACCGCTTCGTCGCACTCGACGGGCCGGTCGCGGTCTACCTGCACCGCAAGGCGCAGGACCTGCCCCCGCAGGTCGGCGTGATGGTGGAGTACACCGGCAAGTCCGACGAGGCCGGTGACGCCGACGCGCGCGGCGTCGCGATGCAGATCGCCGCCATGCGTCCCAAGTACGTCAACCGCGATGAGGTGCCGGCCGAGACCGTGGCCTCGGAGCGGCGCATCGCCGAGCAGACCGCTCGCGAGGAGGGCAAGCCCGAGGCGGCCATGTCCAAGATCGTCGAGGGTCGGGTCAACGCCTTCTTCAAGGACTACGTCCTGCTCGAGCAGGCATCGGTCGCCGACAACAAGAAGTCGGTGAAGCAGGTGCTCGCCGAGGCGGGTATCGAGGTAACCCGGTTCGTCCGGTTCGAGGTCGGCCAGGCCTGAGCCGCCTGACGTACGGGCCGGGTCGTCGCGACCCGGCCGTACGGCGCAGACGGGGTGACACGGAGAGGAGGCCGCTGGTGTACGTGACAGGCACCGCGGCCTCCTTGTCACGTAGGGTCAGCAGCGGCAGGTTGGGTGAATGGACGCCGGCGTGCCGGCGCGGGAGAGGCGGGTCGGATGACGCAGGTTGTGAGTGACCGGACCTCGGCGGCGGACGATCCGACGGCGCCGCCACCCGGGCGGGCCCGCCGGGTGGTGCTGAAGCTGTCCGGCGAGGTCTTCGGCGGTGGCGCGATCGGCGTCGATCCGGACGTGGTGCAGGCCATCGCGCGGCAGATCGCAACCGTGGTACGCCGGGGCGTACAGGTCTCGGTGGTGGTCGGGGGCGGCAACTTCTTCCGGGGCGCTGAACTCCAGAAGCGCGGCATGGACCGGGCCCGGGCCGATTACATGGGCATGCTCGGCACGGTGATGAACTGCCTGGCACTCCAGGACTTCCTGGAGAAGGAGGGCATCGAGACGCGGGTGCAGAGCGCGATCACGATGGCGCAGGTCGCCGAGCCCTACATTCCGCTGCGGGCGATCCGCCACCTGGAAAAGGGTCGCGTGGTCATTTTCGGCGCGGGCGCCGGGATGCCCTACTTCTCGACCGACACCGTCGCCGCCCAGCGCGCGCTGGAGATCCGGGCCGACGTGGTGCTGATGAGCAAGAACGGGGTCGACGGCGTCTACACGGCGGATCCGCGTACCGACCCGAACGCCAGCAAGCTCGACAAGATCACCTTCACCGAGGTGCTCCGGCGCGGACTGCGCGTAGCGGATGCCGCCGCGTTCAGCCTCTGCGAGGAGAACGGGCTGCCGATGCTGGTCTTCGGTGCCGAGGGCGACGACACCATCATCCGGGCTGTCGGCGGCGAGCGCATCGGAACGTTGATCACGGCGTGAGCCGCGCTTGGGCCCGGGCCGGCCAGACCGGGCAGGGTATTAACGACGGAGCAGCATCCAGCAGAAGGAGGCGAAGGAGCAGGTGATCGACGACACCCTCCTCGAGGCCGAGGAGAAGATGGAGCGCGCGGTCGAGCACGCCAAGGAGGAGTTTGGCGCCATCCGCACCGGGCGCGCCTCTCCGGCGATGTTCTCCAAGATCATCATCGACTACTACGGTAGTCCCACCCCCCTGACCCAGATGGCCTCCGTCGGCATCCCCGAGCCTCGGATGGCGATCATCAAGCCGTACGACAACTCGCAGTTGCAGGCGATGGAGAAGGCGATCCGCGACTCCGACCTCGGCGTGAACCCCAACAACGAGGGCAACCAGCTACGTATCGTGCTGCCGCAGATGACCGAGGAGCGGCGCCGGGACATGATCAAGGTGGCCCGGCACAAGGCCGAGGAAGCCAAGGTGGCGATCCGGAACATCCGCCGCCGGGGCAAGGAAGAGCTCGACCGGATCGTCAAGGACGGCGAAGCGGGTGAGGACGAGGGTCGGCGCGCCGAGAAGGAGCTGGACGACCTCACTCACCGGTACGTGACGCACGTCGACGAGTTGGTGAAACACAAGGAAACCGAGTTGCTCGAGGTCTGATGTCCCACGTCGACCCCTATCGCGGCGGCGCGGAGCCGCGTGGCCGGCAGCAACGGCCCGAGCATCCGCGTGGCCTGGATAGGTCCCGTGGTCCGGAGCGCCAGGACGGCCCGGCGGGCCGCCAGTGGCCAGCCGGCGACGACGACGCCTGGGTTCGGGCGCGGCACGGGGGTGCCGCGCCCGACACCTATGCGGCGCCGACCGACAGCTTCCCGGTCCTACCCGACACGTCCGCGGGCCCGACTGGCCAGCACCCCGCCCCACCCGACATTCCGGTGGATCCCGACGGCGGCTATCCGGCCACCGGATTCCCGCCGGGAAAGGCTCCGGGACTCCGGTCCGGAACACTGCCAGGACACCGGAACGGCCACCGCGACCAGGCCGTCGGGGACCCGGGCTCGCAGTGGCGTGGCGCCGAGCCGGGTGGGCCCGCGACCGAGTACCCCGCCGCCGGGCGGCCCGGCTATCCGGAGGGCGGCGATTCGCCGTACCCGGACGGGGACGACCGGCGTGGTGCCGACGCCAGCGCGGAGGCACCGACCAACCCGGTAGGTTGGCCCTTCGTGGACCCGGATCCGGCCCCGGAACCGTCCTCGGCGCCGCGGCGCGGTCCGGGCCGCCGCCGGGCGACCCGCTCCGGCCAGCCGGCCGCTTCCGGTCGGGCCGGCCGGAACCTCCCGGCCGCGATCGGCGTCGGGCTCGGGCTCGGCGCCGCGATCGTCGTTCCGCTCTTCCTGTTCCGCCCCGCCTTCCTGGTCGTGGTGGCGATCGCGGTCAGTATCGGCATCTGGGAGATGACCCAGGCGGTACGGCCCAGCGGGGTCCACCCGCCACTCGTGCCGCTGATCGCGGGCGGCCTGCTGATGGTCGGGCTGGCCTGGTGGGCCGGGCCGGACGCGCTCAGCCTCGGATTGCTGGTGACGGTGCTGGCGACGCTGGTCTGGCGGCTCGGTGACGGGCCGGCCGGCTACCAGCGGGACATGACGGCGGCCACCCTCATCGCGGTCTACGTGCCGTTCCTCGGCGGGTTCGCGGCGCTGCTCGCCGCCGCGCCGGACGACGGCGAACTGCGGGTACTGGTCACCCTGGCCGCGGTCGTGCTCTCCGACACCGGTGGGTACGCCGCCGGTGTGGCGTTCGGCAAGCATCCGATGGCGCCCTCGGTCAGTCCGAAGAAGTCCTGGGAGGGTTTTGCCGGTTCGGTGGCGGCGGCGGCGATCGGCAGCGCCGTACTGCTGGGCGTCCTGCTCGACGTCGAGCCGTGGTGGGGGGCGATCTTCGGGGTGGCGGTCTCGGTGGCGGCCGTGCTCGGAGACCTCGGCGAATCGATGATCAAGCGGGATCTCGGGGTCAAGGACATGAGCAACCTGCTCCCGGGACACGGTGGACTGATGGACCGACTCGACTCGGTCCTCTTCGCCGTGCCCACCGGGTACCTTCTCCTGGCGATCTTCGCCCCGACCGGTTGAGAGTCGACGTGAGCCTTCACACCAGGGGTATCCGGCACCGCCCGCCGGTTCGGCACCCTCGGCCAGGTGCGTTGTCGCGCGGACGTGGGAGACTGGACAGGCCATGACGAGCCTGCCCATGATCCAGATTTCCCCGGACGCCCCGATCGGGTCCGCACCGTCGCGCCGGGCGGCGATGCCGCCCCGGCACCTTGCCGACCTCGACCTACCCGGACGACAGGCGGTCGTCGCCGAGCTGGGTGAGCCCGCCTTCCGTGCCAAGCAGATCTCCACCCACTACTTCGGCCGCCTGGTGCGGGATCCGGAGCGGATGACGGACCTGCCCACCGCCAGCCGGGACCGGATCACCGACGCGCTGCTGCCGAACCTGCTCACCCCGGTCCGCGAGGTGGCCTGCGACGACGGCGCGACCCGCAAGGCGCTGTGGCGGTTGCACGACGGCTCGCTGGTCGAGAGCGTGCTGATGGGTTACCCGGACCGGGTCACCGTCTGCATCTCCAGCCAGGCCGGCTGCGGGATGGGCTGCCCGTTCTGCGCGACCGGTCAGGCCGGCCTGACCCGCAACCTCTCCACCGCCGAGATCGTCGACCAGGCCGTCCACCTCGCCGGCGTGGCCGCCTCCGGGGCGGTCGTCGGATCCCCGCCGAGGTTGTCGCACGTTGTCTTCATGGGCATGGGCGAGCCGCTGGCCAACTACTCGCGGGTCGTGGCGGCGGTCCGCCGGCTCTGCGCGCCGGCACCGGAGGGGCTCGGTCTCTCCCAGCGTCACGTCACCGTCTCCACGGTCGGCCTGGTTCCCGCGATGCGCAGGCTGGCCGAGGAGGGACTGTCGGTGACTCTTGCGCTGTCGCTGCATGCGCCCGATGATGAGCTGCGCGACGAACTGGTGCCGGTCAACCAGAGGTGGAAGGTTGCCGAGGTGCTGGACGCCGCGTGGCACTACGCGGAGCGTACGGGGCGTCGCGTATCCATCGAATACGCGATGATCAGAGATGTGAACGACCAGCCGTGGCGTGCCGACCTACTCGGTCGGTTGCTGGCTGGTCGGCTGACCCACGTGAACTTGATCCCGCTCAACCCCACCCCGGGTAGCCGCTGGGACGCGAGTCCGAAGCCGGTGGAGCGGGAGTTCGTCCGGCGTCTGCGCGCGGCCGGCGTCTCGACGACCGTCCGGGACACCCGCGGGCGTGACATCGACGGTGCGTGTGGCCAGCTGGCCGCCGCGGCGGTGACACCGTGAGCGGCCGGGTCATCAGACTTAGTGGTGCCGCTTGCGGCGTCGACCCGCGTGGCGGGGCGGCGTGAGCGAGCGAAGCGAGCGAGCGAACCAGGAGACATAGTGGCGAGTCAGGGTCAGCGTTTCCGGCGCAAGGCGCTCCGGCGGGGCTACAAGGTCGATGAGGTGGACACGTTCCTGGACCGTGTCGAGGCCACGCTCGCCGGTGAGTCGCTGGGCGCGCCCGTCGCCTCCCAGGAGGTGCACGACGTCGTCTTCCGGGTGCGCTTCGGAGGGTACGACGAGTGGCAGGTCGACCTGCACCTCGACCGGGTGGAGCGGCAGATCGCCGAGCTGGAGGAGCGCGGCGGTGCCGTCGGCAACCGCGGCGGGGATTCGGGGATGGGCGACCGCGGGACGCAGCCGGGCCGCCTCGGTCCGCCGGACCGGATGGGTCCGCCCGACCGAATGGGGCCGCCCGACCGAATGGGTCCGCCGGACCGGATGGGGCCACCGGACCGGATGGGTCCGCCCGACCGGATGGGCCCGCCGATGCGCGACGACCGGGGACTGCCCCCGGGTGGGCAGCCGCCACCGTTGCGTCCCATGCCGGCGCAGGCCGGGCCGCCGAACGATCCGTACGGGCAGTTCGACGAGCCCACCGGGACCTTCGGCGGCGGCTTCGACCCGCAGCGGGGTGGGTTCGACCCGCAGCGGGGTGGCATGGAGCCGCAGCGGGGTGGCATGGAGCCGCAGCGCGGCGGGTTCGACCCGCAGCGGGGCGGTTTCGAGCCCCAGCGGGGTGGCTTCGAGCCGCAGCGCGGCGGGTTCGACCCGCAGCGGGGTGGCGGGGATCCCCAGCGCGGCGAGTTCGAGCCGCAGCGGGGTGGGTTCGACCCGCAGCGCGGCGGTCCGGATCCGCAGCGGGGTGGCTTCGAGCCGCAGCGAGGTGGTTTCGAGCCCCAGCGGGGTGGCTTCGACCCGCAGCGCGGAGGTCCGGATCCGCAGCGGGGTGGCTTTGACCCGCAGCGGGGCGGTCCCGAGGGCCCGCGCGGAGGCTTCGAGCCGCAGCGCGGCCCGGGTGCTCCGGTTCCGCCCCGTACCCCGGGCGGGCCGCCGGGGGGGTTCGGGCCGAACGAGCGGTTTGACGGATTCGATCCCAACCGCCACGGCAAGGCGGACATGACCGCCGAGATCCGGATGCCGGACCGCGAGTTGCGCGGGCCGGGCCGGGGTGTCGGTGAGCCGCCGCCGATGGCACCGCCGATGGGTGGCCCGGGGCTCGGTGGCCCGCCGCCGATGGGAGCTCCGGGGCCGTCGGGGCCGGGTGGTGAGCTGGCGCGGATCGACCAGATCCGTCGTACCTTCCAGGTGCGCCGGTTCGGTAGCGGGTACGACCCCGATCAGGTCGACCGGTTGTTCGAGGGGATCCTCGGCGGCATGGCCGGGCGAGGACCGATGCCGGTCAACCCCGTCGATCTCGACACCATGCGGTTCGGGCTGGTGCCGGGCGGCTACTTCGAGGCCGAGGTCGACGCCGCACTCAAGGAAGTCAAGGACCTGCTGCTCGGACAGTGACCATGCCACCGCCGGCGAGGACGCTCTCCTCGCCGCGCGGGGGCGGGTGGCGCCGACTGGGTGCTTCGGGCAGCCGACTCGGCAGGCCTGACGGCCGACTCAGCGGACGGGCCGCCCTCCCGGGGTCGGCCCGACGTGCCGTCGATCGTCAGGCCGGCCGGAAATCAGGAACGCAGGCCGTTGCGGCGCAGGATCGTGTCGCCGATGACGGCTACCACCAGGAACGCGGCGATCCCACCGAGCCAGATCTTCTCGATGCCGCTGACCTCGTTGTTGTTGAACATCAGCAACACCAGCACGGCCGCGGAGAGGATCGCGCCGATCCGACCCGCCCTGCGGTGTCCCGGCTTGCGTTGGTCGGGTGACGTCACCGGCTCGCTTCCAGCCACTTTCCGGTCCTTTCCTCACGATCGGATGCCGGTAAGTCTGGCACGTGCCGTACCGGCCGCGCCGGAGGGCCCGGCGTCCCGGCGCTGTCCGGCGCTGTGGAACGGCCGGACCGGGAGGCGGCCGGGCGGCCCAACCCGGCGTCGCGGGTCGGCCAGCTCGGGGCCTCCGGTAGCGTTTGGGGGTACGCCTTGATTCCGGGGCCAGGGATGAGATTGCCTACGTCTAGGGGGACTGTGCGGTGCGACTGACCGGTACGGGACACGCGAGCATGCGGATCGACACCGGTGCGGGCAGCATCCTGTGCGACCCATGGGTCAACCCGGCCTATTTCGCCTCATGGTTCCCGTTCCCGGACAATTCACAGCTCGACTGGGAGACGCTCGGGCAGGTCGACTACCTGTACGTCTCGCACCTGCACCGGGACCACTTCGACGCCGAGCACCTCAAGCGGTTCATCTCGAAGAAGGCCACCGTCCTGCTTCCGGAATACCCCACCTCCGAACTCGAGGACGAGCTGCGGGAACTCGGGTTCACCAGCTTCCTGCGTACCAAGACCAACGAGGTCATGGAACTCGACGGCGGCCTGAAGGTGATGGTCCAGGCGCTGACCAGCCCGACCGACGGGCCGATCGGTGACTCGTCGCTGTGGGTGGAGTACGACGGCGTACGGCTGCTGAACCAGAACGACGCCCGCCCGAGCGATCTCGACATCTTCGCCGAACTGGGCCACGTGCACGCGCACCTGCTCCAGTTCTCCGGCGCGATCTGGTACCCGATGGTCTACGAGCTGCCCACGGCGGCCAAGACCGCGTTCGGCAAGCAGAAGCGCGACCGGCAGATGGACCGGACGATCCGCTACATCGACGACCTCAAGGCGTCCTGGGTCTTCCCGATCGCCGGCCCGCCGTGCTTCCTCGACGACGAGCTGTGGCAGTTCAACGACATCCACGGCGACGAGGGAAACATCTTCCCCGACCAGCAGGTCTTCCAGGACCACTACACCGAGCTGGGCTACGACAACAGCGTGATCCTGCTGCCCGGCACCGTCTCCGAGGTCGGTGTTGACACCTGCGAGACCAGCCAACCGGTGCCGGACGTGCGGGAGTTCTTCGTCCGCAAGGAGGAGCACCTGCGCGAGTACCAGGCCCGGTCCCGGCCGGTGATCGAGGCGGCGAAGGCATCCTGGCGGCATCCGGAGATCGACGTGCTGGCCGGGATGAAGCGTCGGATCGAGCCGCTGCTGGACGAGTCGATCTACCTCGCCAAGGGGGTGGGCGGCCCGGTCCGGTTCGACCTGGTCGGCTACGACGGCGAGTCGGTCGAGTCCATCCTGGTGGACTTCCCGGGCAAGGAGGTCCGGCCGGCCGCGGACGAGAAGGTGCGCTACCGGTTCCGTACCGAGCGGGCGCTGGTCGAGCATCTGCTGCACATCGACGAGGTCGACTGGGTCAACTCGCTCTTCCTCTCCTGCCGGTTCTCCGCCGCCCGGATCGGCCAGTACAACGAGTTCGTCTACTCCTTCTTCAAGTGCCTCTCCGAGGAGCGCCTCCAGTACGCCGAGGGCTGGTACGACGAACACGAGCGGGCCGTCGACGCCGAGGACATCACCCTGGGCGACTGGGTGGTGCAGCGGCGCTGCCCGCACCTGAAGGCGGACCTGACCCGGTTCGGCATCGTCGAGGGCAACCAGCTCACCTGCCAGCTGCACGGCTGGCGGTTCGACCTGGAGAGCGGCCGCTGCCTGACCAGTGTCGGGCACAAGGTCCGGGCCCACCGGGCCGGCGAGCCCGCCCCGGTGACCGTCGACGCCGAGTCGGCCGGCTGAGCCGCCGACCGTGCACAGGCGTTAAGAAGGGGCCCTTCTACAACGGAAAGCGATAAGAAGGGGCCCTTCCTTTCACCGGCCGGGGCCGACCTGGCCGAGGTCGGTGAGGATCCGCCGGGCGGCGTTGTGTCCGGCGGCGCCGATCACACTGCCGCCGGGGTGGCAGCCCGCACCACCGGCGTAGAGGCCGTCGAGCCCGGTCGCGTACGGCATCCGGTCGGTGAACGAGACGGTGTTGTCGACGTGGTGGATGTGCCCACCGGTGATGCCGAAGTGCGCCTCGATGCCCGGTGGGGTCAACGGAACCGCGTCGGCGACCAGTTCCGTGGTGCCGGGGGCGTACCGGTCGCAGATCGCGAGCAGTCGTTCCACGTACCCGGGCAGGAGCTCGTCCCAGGACGCGCCGGTCGGTGCGTACGGCACGGACTGGACGAAGAGCGCGGAGGAGTGGTGGCCCGCCTCGTCCCGCAGCGACGGGTCGACTGTGGTGTGCAGGTACCACTCGATCGTCGGCTCGTCCGGTAGCCGGCCGGCCTGGACGTCCGCCCACATCCGGCGCAGCGCCGCCATCGGCGGTTCGTCGCCGGTCGCACCGGGCAGCAGCGAGGTGGAGCCCGGCAGCAGGTGGATGGTGGCGCCGAACGGGCTCGGCGCGTCGGCGGGCAGGCAGGTGAACCGGGGCAGCCCGGAGAGGGCGAGGTTGACCTTCAGGGTGGTGCCGGTGCGACGGACCGCCGTCATCCGCTCGGTCAGCGACGCCGGCAGGGCGCCGTCCGGCACCAGCTCCATCAGCCGGTACGGGTCACCGGCGCCGAGCACCACCTCGGCGTCGACCGTCCGCCCGTCGTCGAGTACGACGCCACTGGCCGCTCCGCCGTCGACGGTGATCGCGGACACCGGCGTACCGCTGAGGATCGTGGCGCCCGCGGCTCGGGCGGCGTCGGCGAAGGTGCTGGTGACGGTGCCCATACCACCGGCGACGATCATCCAGGTGCCGCCCGAGCCGGGCAGCCGGCACATGTTGTGGGCCAGGAAGTTGTGGCCGGTTCCGGGGTCGTCCGGACCGGCGTTCAGTCCGGAGAGGCCGTCGGTGACGGCGTACATCGAGACCAGCAGTTCGGAGCGGAAGTCGAACCGGGCCAGGTAGTCGGCGACCGAGCCGCGGACCAGATCGACGAAGGGCTCGCGGAGGGCGCGCCGGATGTAGCGGTCGGCGGTCTCCTCCACCGGCAGCGGTTCGGCCAGCCAGGCCGGTCCGAGGTCCTCCCGGAGCGCGGCGAGTTCGGCCTGCATAGCGTCGTCGGCCGTCACGTCGGCCCGGGAGAAGAACCGTTCCATCTGCTCCCGGGTGCCCTCCCGGTCGGCCCCGAACAGCAGGTACGGCGAGCCGACACCACCCGGGGTGGGCAGGAAGTAGTGCGGATCGCGGCGCAGCACCGGGATCTGGACGTCGAGCAGCTCGATCAGCTCCGGCGGCATCAGGCCGAGCAGGTACGAGCCGGTGGAGTGGCGCAGGGCCGGCACCTTCGGAAACGGGTTCTCGGTGCGGGCCGCCCCGCCGATCGTGTCGGCGGCCTCCAGCACCACCACGTCGAGGCCGGCCCGGGCCAGCAGGATGGCGGAAACCAGGCCGTTGTGGCCGGCGCCGACGATCACGACGTCGGCGCGGGCGGGTAGCTCGGCGGTCATGCTCGGGAAGCCTAGTTCGGATGCCCCGGGTCGGTGCCGGGTTGGCCGGCCTTGGTTCCGGCGGTGCGTGGTGGGGCGGCGTCGGGTCCGGGAGAGAGCTGGCGCAGGAAGCCCGCCAGCTCCGCCTCGAAGAGTGCCTCCGGATCGGACACCGCCCAGCGGAGCTGGGGTAGACCTCCATCGAGATCAGTCCGTACAGCATCGTCCAGCCGGACAGCATCATCCGGGCCACCTCGACCGGCAGTTCGGGGTGCCGGTCCCGCATCGGCACCAGCGACTCGGCCAGTCGGTGGTCGACCGGGGCCGGTGGCGACACCGCCGGCGGAAAGTCGCTGGTGTGCGGGGCGGGTGATGGCTAGCATCCCGCCGCGTGACGATCTACGAGACCGAACGACTGGTGGTCCGGAACTGGACGCTGGAGCCCGCCGATCTCGCGCGGGTGTACGACACCTACTCCCGTTCCGAGGTCGTCCGTCACCTGGGTGCGGCACAGTTCCCGCTCCGTACGCCCGCCGACGCCGAGGAGTTGGTACGTCGCTGGCACGCCCGCAACATCCGGTTCGGCGTGGAGACGTACGGCCTCTGGGCGGTGCAGCGTCGGGAGGACGGGCTGGTGGTCGGCACCGTGATGCTCAAGCCGTTGCCCGGAGTCGACGAGTCGACGCTGACCGCCGACATCGAGGTCGGCTGGCACCTGCATCCCGACTCGTGGGGGCACGGGTACGCCACCGAGGCGGCGCGCGGAGCCGTCGAGCGGGGCTTCGCGGCCGGGGTCGAGGAGATCTACGCCGTCGTGTCACCCGGGAACGAGGCGTCGATGTCGGTCGCCCGTCGGCTCGGCATGGCGTCGATCGGCCGGCGGGCCGACTGGTACGGCGGCCAGGAGTTGGAAGCCTTCCGGCTGCGCCGCCCCTGACCGGCAGCCCGTACGGCTGGCCCACCCCTGACCGCCCGTCGGTACGGCTGTACCGGCCTCTGACCGCCCGGATTGCCGGCCGGGCGCCCCGCCGGCCGGCCTGCCAGCGGACGCTCAGAGTTGTTCAGGGAGAATGTCCGGGTGAGTTCTCCGCGTGAGATCGTGTTGCTCGGTTCCACCGGGTCGATCGGCACCCAGGCGATCGACATAGTGCGCCGTAATCCGGACCGGTTCCGGGTGGTCGCGCTCGGCGCCGGCGGCGGTAACGTGGGCCAACTCGCCGCCCAGGCGCTCGAACTCGGGGTCGAGGTGGTCGGGGTCGCGAAGGCCTCCGCCGCGCAGGACCTGCAACTGGCCTTCTATGCGGAGGCGGCGAAGCGGGACTACCCAGCTGGCGGCTTCCGGATTCCCAAGATCGTGGCGGGTCCGTCCGCCATGACCGAACTCGCCGAGTGGCCGTGCGACATCGTGCTGAACGGCGTCGTCGGCTCGCTCGGCCTGGCGCCCACCCTGGCGGCGCTGCGCGCCGGCCGTACCCTCGCATTGGCGAACAAGGAGTCGCTGGTGGCCGGTGGTCCGGTGGTCCGGGCCGCGATCCGCCGCCCGGGGCAGATCGTGCCGGTCGACTCCGAGCACTCGGCGCTGGCCCAGTGCCTGCGCGGGGGCAGCCGGGCCGAGGTGCGCCGACTGATCCTCACCGCCAGCGGAGGGCCGTTCCGGGGCCGCCGCCGCGACGAGTTGACCGGCGTCACCCCCGAGCAGGCGCTCGCGCACCCCACCTGGAACATGGGACCGGTGGTCACGATCAACTGTGCGAACCTGGTGAACAAGGCGCTGGAAGTGATCGAGACCCACGAGTTGTTCGACGTCCCGTACGACGACATCGAGGTGACGGTGCATCCCCAGTCGGTGATCCACTCGATGGTGGAGTTCGTCGACGGCTCGACCCTGGCCCAGGCCAGCCCGCCGGACATGCGGCTGCCGATCGCGCTCGCCCTCGGCTGGCCGGACCGGGTGCCCGAGGCCGCGTCCGCCGTCGACTGGACCACCGCGCACAGCTGGCAGTTCGATCCGCTGGACGAGGCGGCCTTCCCCGCCGTACGGCTGGCCAAGCAGGCCGGCACGGTCGGGCGGTGCCGTCCGGCGATATACAACGCCGCCAACGAGGAGTGCGTCGCCGCGTTCCTCGCCGGCCGGCTGCCGTTCCTCGGCATCGTCGACACGCTCGAACGCGTGCTGGAGGCGGCCCCGGATTTTGCCGAACCGGGTAACGTCGAGGAGGTGCTCGCCGCCGAATCCTGGGCGCGGGCACACGCCCAGGAGATCATCGCGAAGGCGGTCGAGGGAGCTTGATGCTGTATCTACTCGGGGTGGTGGCGTTCGCCCTCGCAATCCTCATCTCGGTGAGCCTGCACGAGGCCGGGCACATGCTCACGGCCAAGCGGTTCGGGATGAAGGTGACCCGGTACTTCGTCGGGTTCGGTCCCACCGTCTGGTCGTTCCGGCGGGGCGAGACCGAGTACGGACTCAAGGCGATCCCGCTGGGCGGTTTCTGCAAGATCGTCGGGATGACCCCGCAGGACGACGACGTCGACCCGGCCGACGAGCCCCGGGCGATGTGGCGGTTCCCGCTCTGGAAGCGGACCGTGGTGATGTCCGCCGGCTCGGTGGCGCACTTCCTGCTCGCCATCGTCACGCTCTGGCTCGCCGCGATCTTCATGGGCCTGCCCAACCCGGACTACCCGACCAACCAGGCGGAGGTCCGCAACGAGCCGGCGCGGATCGAACTGGCGTCCTGCGTCGTTCGGGAGAACCCGCCGAGCCGGGCCTGCCAGGCAGGTGACCCGGCCAGCCCGGCCGCCCAGGCGAACCTGCGCGACGGCGACGTGATCACCTCGATCGGCACCACGTCGGTGGCGAACTGGGGGCAGATGCTCGACGCCGTCCGGGCGACCAAGCCAGGTCCGGTCCCGGTCACCTACGTCCGGGACGGTGCGACGCACACCGCCCAGGTCAACCTCGCCGAGGTGCAGCGCCCGCCGCAGGACCAGGCCGACGGCCCGGTCGGCCCGGTCTCGGCACTGGGCGTCGGACTCGGTACGCCGCCGACGATCACCTACGGGCCGGTCGCGGCCTTCGGGGCGACCGCCGACTTCACCGGCGACATGGCGGTCAACACCGCCAAGGCGATCCAGCGGATCCCGCAGAAGGTTCCGGCCCTCTGGGCGGCGATCACCGGTGAGGAACGCGACGTCGACACCCCGATCAGCGTGGTCGGGGCCAGCCGGCTCGGCGGCGAGGCCGTCCAGCACGGGCTCTGGGAAGTCTTCGTGCTCCTCTTCATCTCGCTGAACTTCTTCATCGGCGTCTTCAACCTGCTGCCGCTGCTGCCGATGGACGGTGGACACATCGCCATCGCGTGGTTCGAACGGGCCCGGTCGTGGCTCTTCGCCCGGCTCGGCAAGCCCGATCCCGGCCGGGTCGACTACTTCAAACTGATGCCCGTAACGTACGCGTTGATCCTGATCGGTGGCGCGTTCACGCTGCTGACCGTCACCGCCGACGTGGTCAACCCGATAACGCTGATCCAGAGGTGAGTGCAGAGTGACCGCCGTCAGCCTTGGCATGCCCGCCGTACCGCCGCCGCCGCTCGCGCCCCGGCGGGCCAGCCGGCAGATCATGGTCGGTTCGGTGCCGGTGGGCGGTGGCGCGCCGGTGTCGGTGCAGTCGATGACCACGACCCTGACCGCCGACATCAACGCGACTCTCCAGCAGATCGCCGAGCTGACCGCCTCCGGATGCCAGATCGTCCGGGTGGCGGTGCCGTCCCAGGACGACGTGGAGGCCCTGCCGGCGATCGCCAAGAAGTCCCAGATCCCGGTGATCGCCGACATCCACTTCCAGCCGAAGTACGTCTTCGCGGCGATCGACGCGGGCTGCGCCGCCGTCCGGGTCAACCCCGGCAACATCCGGCAGTTCGACGACAAGGTCAAGGAGATCGCGGCGGCGGCCTCGGCGGCCCGGGTGCCGATCCGGATCGGGGTGAACGCCGGTTCGCTGGACAAGCGCCTGATGGCCAAGTACGGCAAGGCCAGCGCCGAGGCCCTGGTGGAGTCGGCGCTGTGGGAGTGCTCGCTGTTCGAGGAGCACGGCTTCCGGGACATCAAGATCTCGGTGAAGCACAACGATCCGGTGGTCATGATCCGGGCGTACCGGCAGCTGGCCGAGCAGTGCGACTACCCGCTCCACCTCGGGGTGACCGAGGCCGGGCCGGCCTTCCAGGGCACCATCAAGTCGTCGGTGGCCTTCGGGGCGCTGCTGGCCGAAGGCATCGGGGACACCATCCGGGTCTCGCTCTCCGCCCCGCCGGTCGAGGAGATCAAGGTCGGCAACCAGATCCTGGAGTCCCTGGGGCTGCGGGAGCGGGGCCTGGAGATCGTGTCGTGCCCGTCCTGCGGCCGGGCCCAGGTCGACGTCTACAAGCTGGCCGAGGAGGTCACCGCCGGTCTGGAGGGGCTGCCGGTCCCGCTGCGGGTAGCGGTGATGGGCTGTGTCGTCAACGGTCCCGGCGAGGCCCGGGAGGCCGACCTCGGGGTCGCCTCCGGCAACGGCAAGGGACAGATCTTCGTCCGGGGCAAGGTGATCAAGACCGTTCCCGAGGCGCAGATCGTCGAGACCCTGATCGAGGAGGCCGTCCGGCTTGCCGAGGAGATGGGCGCGGACCTGCCGGAGGAACTCCGCGAACTGGTGACCGGCCCCACCGTCACGGTGCACTGACCGGTCGACCGACCCGCACCACGGCGGCCCGACGACGGCGGCCGGGCCAGAGCCGATCGGACCAGAATCACAGCCGGCCCCGACGACCGGTGGCGGATGTTCCCGCCACCGGCACGTCGAGGCCGGCTGATTGCCTTCCGAAGGCCGTCGTGCGGCTCACTCCGATTCGGCGAGGATCGCGTACAGCTTCCGCCGGGTCTCGTCGAGCACCTGGGCGGCCCGCTCGCGTTGGTCGTCGGTACCGGTCATCATCACCTGGCGTAGCGCGTTCATCGCCTGGAATCCGGCCTCCCGGATGTCGTGCCAGCTGTTGATGGTGTTCTCGGCGAACTCACTCCACGGCGGCTCCTGGGCCGCCTGGGTCGCCTCGGCCTGTCCGGCCTCGGTGAGCCCGAAGCGCCGCCGCCCGCCGCCCGACTCCTCGGCGGTGGTCGCGATCAGGCCCTCGTCCTCGAGGAGTTGCAGGGTCGGGTAGATCGACCCCGGGCTTGGTCGCCAGGCGCCGCCGGTACGCGAGTCCAGCTCCTGGATCATCTCGTAGCCGTGCATCGGCCGCTCGGTGAGCAGGGCCAGTACGGCCGCCCGGACGTTCGGCCGGCGTCCCCGTCCGCCGCCGCGACCCCGGCCGTGGCCGTGGCCGCCGTGGCCTCGACCACCGGGCGGACCCATCGGGAAGCCGAAGCCACGCCTCCGGGACTCGTGCAGATCGTTGAATCCTCGGTGAAAACCCATCCTGGGCCTCCTTCATACTGTCGCCGATAGCCTCACGATATATCGGCAAACTATCAGCGACAAGTCTTCAGCCGACAGGATCTTCCCCGGTTCGGCCGTTGGACACCCCCGGAAGGAGGACGAGCCGGCCGCCGGAACCCGCGCAAATGGATGTCGGCGCCGGCCGAAGCCGACGCCGACACCACCGGAGGAGGAGGTCAGGAGGCGGTACAGGTCACCGCCGGCAGGCTGTTGGTGCCGTTCCAGGTGCCGATGAACCCGAAATTGGTGCTGGCCCCGGCACCGAGCGCCCCGTTGTGGGCGGCGTTCGTCGCGGTCACCGCCGAGCCGCTGGTCGTGATGCTCGTCTCCCAGGACTGGGAGACGGTCTGACCGTTGCCGAACGTCCAGGTCACCCGCCAGCCGCTGATCGCCGACGTTCCGGCGGTGACCCGGACCGCACCCTGGAAGCCGCCGGTCCACTGGCCGCTGACCGAGTACGCCGCCGTACACGTCCGGCCGGTGGCGGGCGGTGTCGTGACCGGGGGAGTGGCCGGCGGGGTTGTGGTCGGCGGGGTGGTCGGGCCACTGGTCCCCCAGCCGGCGCTGCTGTCCAGCCAGGCGGTCCGGCGGAACATCCAGTCCCGCATGAACTGGACCTGCCCCTGCCAGGTGGCGGCGGTGGGCGTGACGAAGGGGCCGAGCATCCGGGTGCTGAGGTTCGGCCACCGCTGGAAGTTCCGCTGCGCGGCGTTGCCCAGCGGGGCGACGAGGGTGTTGATCCTGGACTCGAGCTGGGCGTTGGACAGTACGCCCTGACGGAGCTGCTGCCAGCGGGTCCTAACCCGGTTGACGAACGCGGGGTCCTGGAGCAGCCGGACGAACCAGTCGTTGGCGCTCGGGCTCCGGGTCTGCTGGTACTGCCAACCGGAGACCTGGTCGTTGTTGAAGAAGCCGCCGACGCCGAAGCTGAGGTCGAAGTCCCACAGCGGCCCGGCGACGATCTTGCCGTCCCGATCCTTGTGGAAGTACGCGCTGCGCAGGTAGGAGTCCATCTCCCGGCTCAGCTCACTGACGATCAACTGATTGACGAAGGAGTCGATGTCGATCCAGGCGGGATAACCGGTCGTGGGATTGGCGAACCCCGGCGTTCGTAACAGGTCGTGGAACTGTTGGATGTGCTGGCGGAGCCAGTCGCGCTGCGCGGGTTGCAACGGGTCCGGGTCGACGACCTCCAGGTAGTGCCAGCAGGTCTGGTCGGCTCCCTGGCAGGGCAGGGTCGGCTCCTCGGCCGCCATCCACTCGAACTTGAAGATGTAGCCACCGGTGAGCTTGGGCAGCGTGACGTCCTCCTCGTCGAGCTGCTTCAGGTCGAGTCGGTTCTTCGAGTTCTTGATGGTCTCGACGATCAGGTACACCCCGAGGTAGTCGTTGGCGGCCACCGGTTGGGCGTCGGTGTTGACGTACACCTCGGCGAAGGCGAAGCGGGGGGCGTGGATGCCCATCTCGCGGCCGAGGCCGTACACGAAGGCGTCCCGGATCAGTGCCTTGTCGGTGTACGGCCCGCGCAGCACCCAGTCGGAGTCGGCGGGCATGCCGAGCAGCGGCAGGTCGCTGTCGTCGTCGGTGTTGTCCCGCAGTTCCAGCCGGTACGGAGTCTTCGGGAACATCGCACTGGAGTTCCCGCGCAGGTGGAAACCGGCCCGACTGACCAGGTTGGGTGTCGCGGCGATCGAGGTGGACCCGTTCGTCGGCTGGAACTCCATCGCGGCCACGTCGACGTAGTCCCGCCCCGGGGCGCCGCGCCCGTACGCGTCCAGCAGCAGGACCGGCAGGTCGTGGCTGGTGTTCACGGCGCGGGCGACGTAGAGCGCCGTACCGGGTGCTCCGGTGGCGGTGCCGCCGACGAAGGCCTGTGCCCGAAGCTGGGTCGTACGGGTGAACCGCAGCGGTGTCCCGGCGTAGCTGGGCGAGGTCGCGGTGGGCGGCTGGCCGTCGGTGGTGTAGCGGACCTGGGCACCGCTCACGGTGGTACCCAGGCCGACCGAGACCTCGCCCTGGAAGGTGCCGCTCGGCACCGAGTACGTGATGTCGCCGGGGTCGGCCTGGGTGCTCACGTTGTCGGACGCTGCCGGTGGAGCAGGGGCGGCCGGTAGAGCCGGAGCGGCGACGGCGGCCGTACGGCTGATTCCGGCGCCCTGCCCGGGGGACGCCCCGACATCCGTGCCGATGGTGGCGACCAGGAGGACGCCCACTACGTAGTACACGAGTCTGCGCACGGTTACTCCATTTCAGATCTGCCCGAGCGACGGGCTGGGCCCGGCCGCCGGGGCGAAGTCGATGCGTCGGGGCGCGGGATGCGGCCGGCCGCCGTACTCGGGATGGGCGTCGTGCCGGACGAGGTCGGCATCGACGTCGGAACGGCGGGGGACGGGGTGGGTGTCGTGGCCGCAGCTCGGGGAGCCGACCTGGGTGAAGTGCCGGCGCAGGGTCCGTCGCCACGGCGCCGCCGGCAGGTCGGGACGCAGCGCGGCCAGCCCGGTGGCGTACTTGGAGATCCGGGTCGGCCGGTAGCCGCGGACCCACAGCATCCGGTCCACCCGGGACGCGGTGGAGCCGGTCTTGGTCTCGACCACCGCCAGGTCCGGAAGCCGCAGCGGGCAACCGTCGTCCTGCCAGGTCAGCTCGGTGTCGATGGTGACCCGGCTGGTCGTGTCGGGCAGGAACAGGGTGCTGCGCCGGTACTGCGTGACGAGGGTGGGTACGAACGCCGGGGTGCCGCCGAGGACGATCGACTCCTGGGCGAGCACGGTCTCGACGAACTGCCAGCCCGGGGCGAGCGTGGTGTGCTGGTCCGGCTCGTACGCCAACCGGTTCTTCACCGTGCTGCCCCGGGCGCCGTGTGTCTTGACCTCCAGCCAGCACTGCGCCGAGTCGAGGTAGGTCCGGGTCCGAACCTTGAACCGACGGCGTCGGCGCTGGGCGGTCAGCAGATAGCTGGTCAGGTCCGGGGTGTCGAAGTACACCGACTGGTAGGCGAAGGAGCGGGCCCGGTCGATCTCCAGCACCCGGGTCTGGGGGCCGACCTCGGCGAGGACGGCACCGACCGCGCCGAGCGGCAGGACGTACTTGCGGTCGACCCGGGTCTGGAGGTCGGCGCGCTCGGTGAGTTCGTCGAGTCCGATCGGATCCAACCGGTCCAACGGGGCACCGTCGAGCGTGGTCATCGGGGTACTCCGCCCGAGGCGGCGGCGACCGTCACGCCGCGGACGGCGCGCTGCACCGAGGGGTGCGAGTAGCGGACGTCGACCAGCGTCGTGTCGTTGACCAGGTCGACGCGCTGGATGCCGGCGGAGTGCACCCGGGCGCCGAGGATCTGTTCCAGATGGGCGACGAGCGCGACCTGGTCGGTGACGGCCGAGTCGAGGAGCACGCTCTGACGTCGGTAGCTGCGGAACAGCCGGGGATGGTCGCCGATGAACATCACCACGAGGATCAGGGCCATCATGGCCGGAACCTGCCACGGCGGGCCGCCGCCGAGTGCCGAGAGGATGCCGAGCGCCAGCGCGGAGAAGTAGTACGCCACCTCGTGCTGGTCCAGTTCCGTCGAGCGGAGCCGGATGATGGACAACACCCCGAACAGCGCCAGTCCGAGCCCCAGCCCGGTGCCGGCACTGCTGGTGCCGAGCGAACTCGCGACGGCCATGACCCCGATGTTGACGCCGAGGTACGCGGCCACGAGATCTCGGCGCCGGTGACGGGGAAAATAGAGCCCGAACACGAGCAGGTTCACTGCGACGATGTCGATCGCGAAGAGGGCGAGCTGAGGCATGGGTCCTGTCCTCCTGGATATCATCCGGTGGGTGGTGGGTTAACGGACGCCAACATCCAGGTTACATTGAAGAATCTCGATGTATATGGACGGCTCCTGCTAACAGTTTGTAACGAGACTAGATTCACAACTCTCGATCGAATCGGAGATGGTGTCAGGCGGTCGGTGTCAGGCGGTGGCGTCCGGCGGTGCGCAGACGAAAGCGGCGGCTCCGACCCGTTTCACCGGGCCGGAACCGCCGCATCGGGCTCCGTACTCCTTCGACGACCTCGCCCGAGGGGGCGGATCAGGTCAGGTCAGGTCATGCCGATCCGAAGACCGCCAGTCCGGGTAGTGCCCGGTCGCTGTAGTCGAACAGCGCCTGGTTCTCCCAGCCGTTGCCCGAGGACGCGTTCTCCGGATCCCAACCGTTACCGGCTACGGCCGTCCAGGTCGGCTCCCAGTAGAAGATCCCGAGGCCCCGCCCGTTCGGTACCGACCGGACGACGTTGAACACCGCGCGCAGCGCGTCGGCCTGCCCCTGTGGAGTGGCCGGGTAGCCGCCGGCCTGTTGCAACGACGAGTTGAAGATGTTCGGCTCACTGTCGTCGGCGTTGAGCGTGAAGCCGTACGCGGTCTCGGCGACCAGCACCGGCCGGCCGTACCGGGACGCCAGGTCGTTCAGGTTGGCCTGGAGACTGGACAGCGACCCGTGCCAGTAGAGGTAGTGGGAGACACCGATCACGTCGAACGGCACCCCCCGGGACGTCGCCTGGTCGAACCACCACCGGTGCTGCGAGTTGTTGCCGCCCTCGGCCAGGTGCAGCAGCACCTGGGTCGAGCTGTTAACCGCCTTCACCGCGTTGCTGCCGGCGGTGAGCAGGGCAGCCAGATTGGCCCAGTTGTTGCTGCGGCCGTCCGGCCAGAGCATGCCGTCGTTGATCTCGTTGCCGACCTGCACCATGTCGGCCGTCGTACCCTGCGCCTTCAGGGCGTTGAGGACGTCGTACGTGTGGTTGTAGACCGCGTCGCGCAGTTGGCTGAAGTTGTAGCCGTTCCAGGCGGCCGGCTTGTACTGCTTGCCGGGGTCCGCCCAGGTGTCCGAGTAGTGGAAGTCGACCAGCAGCTTCATCCCCTGCGCCTTGATCCGGCTGGCCATGGTCAGTACCCGGGCCTTGTTGTTGTAGCCGTCGGCCGGGTTGACCCAGACCTTCAGCCGGGCGTAGTTGACCCCGTTGGCGCCGAGCAGTTGCAACGGGTCGCGCTGGGTGCCGGCGGCGTCCCGGTAGACGCCACCCCGGTCCTGGCTCTTGAGCAGGGTGGAGATGTCGACGCCGCGGATCTGGGACACCGGGCCGCCGCTGCTGCCCCCGCCGACGAACTCCACGTCGTCGACGTTGATCCAGTTTCCGGCCTGCGCGTCGGAGACGATGCTCGCGGTGCACTGGCCGGTGCTGACCTGGGCGGTCACCGAGATCTGGGTCCAGTTGGCGGCGGTGGGGATGTTGACCCGCTGCTCGGTGCCGCCGCAGTTGCGCAGCGACAGGTAGGCGGCGACCTGGCCACCGCCGGAGCGTACCCAGGCCCGCAGCGTGTACGACCCGTTGCCCAGCCCGGTGAGCTGCTGGTAGCTCTCCACCCGGTACGCGCCGGACGCCCAGTGGGTCAGTCGGTAGTTGCCGGAGCGTCCGCCCGCCTCGGTGAAGCCGGCGCTCTGCGTTCCGTTGCTGGAGGACTCCGACCAGCTCGTCGGTGTCTGGGTGGCACCGGAGGACTCGAAACCGGGGTTGGTGATGGTGGCGGCGGCGGACGCGGGGTTGGTGGGGCCGGCGACCATGCCGGCGACGAGCAGCACGAGGCCGGTGGCGGCAGCCAGCGTGCGGAGCGGGGACGGTCCGCTCATGACGCCTCCTCGCTTCGCTCGTCGGTGTCATGAGCTTGGAGACTGAGCCAGCCGATTCGCTCGCTGCGCTCGCTCATGGTTCTTCCTTCCGTCAAAGGGATCGGTCGCCGGCCCCCGGAGCGGTTGCCGGCCTACCGTTTCGGGCTCACCGAGTCGCCGAGCACCCGAAGCGCGGGCAGGGCTCGGCCGGAGTAGTCGAACAGGGCCTGGTTCTCCCAGCCGTCACCCGAGGCCGGGTCGGCCGGATCCCAGCCGGCGCCGTCGACGGCGGTCCAGGTCGGTTCCCAGTAGAAGACGCCGAGCGCACCGGGTACGGCGGCCACGGTGTTGACCATGTCCCGCATCGCGTCGGCCTGGCCGTCCGGGGTCGCCGGGTAGCCACTGGTCTGCTGCAACGAGGCGGTGAAGATGTTCGCCTCGTGGTCGTTCTCGGCCAGCGTGAAGCCGTACCCGGTCTCCACCACCATCACCGGCTTGCCGTACGCGCTGGTCAGGTCGAAGAGGTTGGCCTGGAGGGAGCCGAGCGGGCCGTGCCAGTAGGTGTAGTGCGAGACGGCGATGATGTCGAACGGGACGCCCCGGCTGACCGCGTTGTCGAACCACCAGCGATGGCCGCCGTTGTTTCCGCCCTCGGCCAGGTGCAGGGCAACCTTGCTCCGGGGCGAGGCGTCGGTGACCGCGGTGCTGGCCGTGGTGAGCAGCGCCGCCAGCCCGTCCCAGTTGTCCCAGCGGCCGTCCGGCCAGAGCATGCCGCCGTTGATCTCGTTGCCGATCTGGACCATGTCGGCCGGGGTGCCCTGCCGGCGCAGGCTCGCGACCACGTCGTACGTGTGGTCGTAGAGCGCCTGCCGGAGCTGGTCGAACGGCAACTCCGCCCAGGCGGCCGGCTTGAACTGCTTGCCGGGGTCGGCCCAGGTGTCCGAGTAGTGGAAGTCGATCAACAGGCCCATTCCGAGCGCGTGCGCCCGCCGGGCCTTGGCGAGTACGTCCTCCTTGTCGCTGAATCCGTCGGCCGGGTTGACCCAGACCTTCAGCCGGGCGTAGTTGACGCCGTTGGCCCGCAGGATCCGCAGCGCGTCCCGGGGTGGTCCGGTGCGGTCCCGGTACACGGCGCCGTAATGCTCGTTCTTGGTCAGGTGCGACACGTCGGCCCCGGCGATCCGCAGCGCGGGGCCACCGGCCGGGCCGTCCGCGCGGGTGAGGCTCAGGTCGTCGAAGTGCGCCCAGTCCCCGGCGTTGCCGTCGGAGACGAGTTCGATCGTGCACCGGCCGGAGGTGACCCGGGTGGTGAGGGCGACCTCGACCCACCAGTCGGCACCGGTACGCGGCAGGTCGACGCGCTCAGTCGCCCCGCCGCACCCGGTGAGCGCGACGTGCGCGTCCCGCTGTCCGCCGCTGGCCCGGACCGACACCCGCAGCGTGTGGTAGCCGGGCCGTAGCCCGCTGAGCCGCTGGGAGGTCTCGACCCGGTAGGGCTGCTCGGCCCAGTGGGTGAGCCGGTTCTCCCCGGACCGGCCACCCGGCTCGGCGAAGCTGGCCGACCGCTGGCCGCGCTCCGACCAGCCGGCCGGTGATCCGAGGTCGCCGGTGGTCTCGAACCCCGGGTTCGCCACTTCGCCGGCCGGGCTGGTGACCCCGGCGCCGGCGCCGAACCCGCCGCTGGCCACCGCCGGTCGACCGAGATCCGGTACGACGACGGCGGCGACCAGCGCGAGAGCTCCGAACGCGATTTTCCTGTTCTGCATCGGCGAACGTTCCTCCTTGTCGGAACCGGCGCCGCAGGCGGGACTCCGCCGGGGCGCCAGCACCGCATATCAGCCCGGAATTGGGAGCGCTCACAGGTAGTGAAAGACGCCTGTTACCTGGAGAAACTCTGTCTTTGGGCATCGAATAAGCGAGTGATGCTGTGAGCGCTCACGGAACCATCAGCGTCGAGCGATGTCAAGAGGTACGTCCAGGGGCCGGTCCGACGTAGATCGACGCCCGCCCACCGGTGCCGGGGTACGGGCCCCGTCGTGCTGCCCGTACCCCGGCCGGAGTCGGTTCAGGTGCGCAGGGCCCGTACGCCGCCGGCCGGAACCCGGAGCACGCCATCGTGGAACGTGCCGTCGATCAGGTCGGTACCGGTCCCCGGCAGTTCCGCGTCCAGGTCGCCGTGGTTGATCGCGATCAGGAACCGGCTGCCGTCGGTACCCGCCCGGCGGATCAGTTCGACGCTCTCCGGCGCCCCGTCCGGCGGGACCAGGCCCGCGTCCCGGTACGCGGCCCGGAGCACCGGGGCGAGGCCGGCGGCGTCCAGGCGGGTGGAGACGTACCAGGCGTGCCCGGCGCCGAGGCGGTTGCGGGTGACCGCCGGACCACCGGCGGCCGGACCGTCCAGATAGGTCAGCACCGTTTCGGCCGCGTGCGGTAGCACCGCCTCGGTCCAGACATCTGCGGTCAGCGTCGCCGCCCGTCCGTCGGCCGGGTCCGCCGGCCACCCGCCCGGCGCCGGAGCGGCGGCGACGTCGTCCGGGCGGCCGAGCCGCACCGTCTCGCCGGCCCGGAGCGGCAGGAACTCCTCCACCGTCAGTCCGAGCAGGTCCCGCAGCGCACCCGGATAACCACCCGGATGTACGGCGTCGTCGGCGTCCACGATCCCCGAGAAGTACGAGACCAGCACCGTTCCGCCCCCGGCGACGTACCGGCGGAGGTTCTCGGCGGCGGACGGTGTGGTCAGGTAGAGGCTCGGTACGACGACCAGCCGGTAGTCGCCCAACGCCCGCTCCGGATGGACGAAGTCGACGGTGAGCCGGTCCCGCCAGAGCCGTTCGTAGTACGCCGCCATCCGCTCGCGGTAGTCCAGGTCGACCGACGGGCGCCAGTCCAGTTCAAGGGCCCACCAGGACTCCCAGTCCCAGAGTACGGCGACGTCGCCGACCACCCGGGTTCCGCGCAGCGGTTCGAGCGCGGGCAGGTCGGCGCCGAGTTCCACCACCTCGCGCCAGACCCGGGTCCCGGTACCGCCGTGCGGCAGCATCGCGGAGTGGAACTTCTCCGCCCCGAACCGGGCGGCCCGCCACTGGAAGAACAGCACCGCCTCGGCGCCCCGGGCCAGGTGTCCCAGGCTATTGCGGCGCAGTTCCCCGGGGCGCTTGGCGATGTTGCGCGGCTGCCAGTTGACCGCCGAGGTCGAGTGCTCCATCAGCAGCCAGGGCCGGCCTCCGGCGACCGCCCGGGTGAGGTCGGCGCACATCGCCAGTTCGATGTGGTTGTCCGGCTCCTCGGCCCGCAGGTAGTGGTCGTTCGAGACCACGTCCACCTCGTCCGCCCAGCGCCAGTAGTCGATTGTCTTGCAGTTGGCGAGCATGAAGTTGGTGGTCACCGGTACGCCGGGGGAGAGCCGGTGCAGGATGTCCCGCTCGCGCCGGAAGTTGGCCAGGTGCGCGTCGGAGGAGAAGCGCAGGAAGTCGAGTTGCTGGGCCGGGTTGACCGCCGTCGGCGCGGCGAACGGCGGTTCGATCTCGGCCCAGTCGCCGTACCGCTGGCCCCAGAAGGTGGTGCCCCAGGCGTCGTTGAGCCGGGCCAGTTCGCCGTGGCGGTCGCGCAGCCAGTCGCGGAACGCCGCCGCCGAGGTCTCGCAGTAGCAGAGCGCGTTCACCCCGCCGTACTCATTGTGGGAGTGCCACAGCACCAGGGCCGGGTGGTCGGCGTAGCGCCGGGCCAGTTGCTCGGTGATCCGGGCGCTCGCCTGCGCGTACGCGGGCGAGGAGGGGCAGAACGACTGCCGGGCGCCCCCGCCGAGGGCGGTCCCGTGCCGGTCGACCAGTCGGGCTCCGGGGTGCCGCCGCCGGAACCAGGCCGGTGGGACGGCGGTGGGGGTGGCCAGGTCGACCGCGATCCCGCCGTCGTGCATGAGGTCGAGCAGCCGGTCCAGCCAGCCGAAGTCGAAGTCGCCCTCCGCCGGCTCCAGCAGGGCCCAGGAGAAGATGCCGACGCTGACCAGGTTCACCCCGGCGGTACGCATCAACTCGACGTCCTCGGCCCAGACGTGCTCCGGCCACTGTTCGGGGTTGTAGTCGCCGCCGTACGCCAGGCGGTCCAGTCGGGGCAGCGGCCCGGCCCGGCCCGGTACGTCCGCTGCGGCTACCACGAGGTGCGGGGTCTGACTCATGCGGGATCTCCGAACTGTGCGCGCTCCCAACGGTAGTGCGCATGATTGCACACCGATCTACAAGGAGAACAAGCACTAGTTGACACCTTGACATGATCGACCGGTAGTCCAAGACTGTGAGCGCTCCCAGTTGTTTCTGTCCGATCACCAGCAGATGACACAGCGGAAACTGAGAGGTTGAGATGACCCGTTCGCTCGGCGGGAAGGTCCTGGCGTTGGTAGTCGGCGCCAGTCTGGTCGCCGCCTGCACCTCGAACTCGGACGACGAACCGGCGCAGGCCACCGGGCCGGTCGAGCTCTCCTTCTGGTCCTGGGCTCCCAAAATCGAGACGCTCGTCGACCGGTGGAACGCCGACAACCCGGAGGTGAAGGTGACGCTGAGCAGGCAGGCCGGGGGCGCCGACATCGTCACCAAGCTGCTCACCGCGGCCAAGGCGGGCAACCCGCCGGACCTGGCCCAGGTGGAGTACCAGGCCCTGCCGACGCTGGTCAGCAACGACGTCCTCGCCGACATCGCCGAGCAGGCCAAGCCGTTGAAGGACAAGTTCGCCGAGGGCACCTGGCAGCAGGTGACCCTGGGCACCGACGCGGTCTACGCCGTTCCGCAGGACGCGGCCCCGATGATGCTCTACTACCGCACCGACCTGTTCCGGCAGTTCGGCCTGACCGTGCCGAAGACCTGGGAGGAGTTCGCCCAGACCGCCCGGACCCTGCGCGGCAAGAGCAGCAAGCACTACCTGACCACGTTCTCCGCCACCGACCCCGGATGGTTCGCCGGCCTGACCCAACAGGCCGGGGCGGCGTGGTGGGGAATCGACGGCGAGTCCTGGCGGGTGACCGTCAACGACGCGGCGACGAAGAAGGTCGCGGACTACTGGGGCGGCCTGGTCACCGAGGGCGTCGTCGACGGGAAGCCGATGTACACGCCGGAGTGGAACAAGTCGCTCAACGACGGCAGCCTGCTGGCCTGGCCGGGCGCGGTCTGGGGGCCGGGCGTGCTGACCGGCAACGCACCCGACACCAAGGGCAAGTGGGCGATGGCCCCGCTGCCACAGTGGAGCGCCGGAGAGAACCGGACCGGCAACTGGGGCGGCTCCTCCACCGGGGTCACCGCCGCGTCGAAGCACAAGGCGGCGGCGGTCAAGTTCGCCAGCTGGTTGAACACCGACCCGACCGCCACCACGATGCTGGTCCGGGACTGCTCGGTCTATCCGGCCGCCCGGGACGCCCAGGCCGGCCCGGCCCTGGCCCAGCCGCCGGACTTCTTCGCGGGCCAGGCCGACTTCTATCCGGTGGCCAAGCAGATCGCCGAGACCGCCGCCGGGGTCACCTGGGGGCCGAACGTTAACGTCACCTACCAGGTCTACCAGGACGAGTTCGCCAAGGCGATCACGGCAAAGACGCCGTTCAGCGGCGCGGTCGAGGCGATGCAGTCGGCGACGGTGGCCGACATGCGCAAGAACGGCTTCACCGTCGCGGGCTGACCGGTGGGGGCACCGGCACGCAGGTCACGGTGCCGGTGCGGTGCAATGACGAGAACCGGCCGACCGAACGGAGAGTCGATGTCCACGGCCACCAACCGGGTCGGCCGCCGGGGAAGGCGTACGGCGGCCCCGTACGCCTTCCTCGCCCCGGCGGTGATCCTGTTCACCCTGTTCGTCATCCTGCCGATCGGCTACGCGGGCTATCTGAGCCTGCGGAAGGTCCAGGTCAGCGGGCTGGGACTCGGCCGGGGCGCCCGGAAGGAGATCTTCGCCGGCCTGGAGAACTACCGCGACGCGGTCGGTGACTCGGAACTCTGGTCGGGTGGGTTGCGGGTGCTCGGCTACGGGGCACTGCTGGTGCCGATCATGCTGGGGCTGGCCCTGCTCTTCGCCCTGCTGCTGGACCGGCCCCGGGCCCGGTTCGGTCGGTTCGCCCGGACCTCGATCTTCCTCCCGTACGCGGTGCCGGCGATCATCGCCAGCCTGCTCTGGGGTTTCCTCTACCTGCCGGCGACCAGCCCGGTCAACGACCTGCTGGCCTGGGTCGGGCTGCCCGAGCCGGACCTGCTCGGCCAGGGCACCGTCTTCTACTCGGTGGTCAACATCGCGCTCTGGGGCGGCATCGGGTTCAACATGATCGTGCTGTACACGGCGCTGCGGGCGATCCCGGTGGAGCTGTACGAGTCGGCCCGGCTCGACGGCTGCTCCGAGGTGCAGATCGCGCTGCGGATCAAGATCCCGTTGCTGGTTCCGGCGCTCGTGATGACCACGGTGTTCAGCATGATCGCCACCTTGCAGGTCTTCATCGAGCCGATGGCGCTCGAGCCGCTGACCAACTCGATCTCGTCGACCTGGACGCCGCTGATGAAGGTCTACCGCGACGCCTTCGCCACCAACGACCGGTACGCCGCCGCCGCCACCTCGGTGCTGATCGCGGCGATCACCCTGGTGCTCTCCTTCGGCTTCCTGCGGCTGGTGCAGAACCGGGCATTCGGACAGGAGCGCTGAGATGGCGACCAGAACCGCCGAGATCGTCACCCCGGACCCGGCACCGGCCATCCGGAGCGGCCCGACCGGCGGGCCGAACCGGTCCAACTGGTCCCAGCTGGTGCCGACCGCCGTACTGCTGATCGGGGCGGTGTACTGCCTGCTGCCGGTGCTCTGGGTGCTGGTGGCGTCCACCAAGAGCGGGTCGACGCTCTTCACCAGCTTCACCTTCGCCCCGAGCACCTCGATGCTGGACAACCTGACCGACCTGTCGACGTACGCGGACGGGATCTTCTGGCGCTGGATGCTCAACACCCTGCTGTACGCCGGGGTCGGCGGGGTGCTCTCCGCGCTGGTCTCCGGGCTGAGCGGCTACACCCTGGCCAAGTACCAGTTCGCCGGCCGGTCGGTGGTGTTCAACGTACTGCTGGCCGGGGTGCTGGTGCCGGGGATCATCCTGGCCGTCCCGCAGTACCTGCTGCTGGCGAAGGTCGGACTCACCGACACGTACTGGTCGGTGCTGCTGCCCAGCATCGTCAGCCCGTACGGCATCTACCTGGCCCGGATCTACGCCGCGTCGGCGGTGCCGGACTCGGTGATCGAGGCGGCCCGGGTGGACGGCGCGAGCGAGTTCGGGATCTTCCGTCGGGTGGCGATGCCGATGATGGTGCCCGGACTGATCACCGTGTTCCTGTTCCAGTTCGTGGCCATCTGGAACAACTTCCTGCTGCCGTTCATCATGCTCGCCGACGACGACCGGTTCCCGGTCACCCTCGGGCTCTACACGCTGCTCAACCGGGGCTCGACCGAACCCGCGCTGTACCGGCTGGTGATCATCGGGTCGTTGCTGTCGATCATTCCGCTGGTGGCGCTCTTCCTGTCCCTCCAGCGGTACTGGCGGGTGGACCTGATCTCCGGCTCGGTCAAGGCGTAGGCGAGGTGTGTCACAACCGCCGATACCGCCGCCGCCGGCCGACCCGGGGACAATGACAGCGTGACCGCGCCCGACCGCAGCCGTAGCCGTAGCCGCCGTACCCGGCCCCGCCCGACCATGGACGACGTGGCGGCGCTGGCGGGGGTCTCCCGGGGCACCGTCTCCCGGGTGCTCAACGGGGGGCACAACGTCAGCGGCCCGGCGCTGGACGCGGTCCGCCGGGCGATCCGCAAGACCGGGTACGTGGTCAACCAGCACGCCCGGAGCCTGGTGACCCAGCGGTCGGACTCGGTGGCGTTCATCCTGTCCGAGCCGCAGGACCGGCTCTTCGAGGACCCGAACTTCAACATCCTGCTCCGCGGCTGCACCCAGGAACTCGCCGAGCACGACATCACGCTGCTGTTGACCATCGCCGGCACCCAGGAGGACCGCAAGCGGGTCGGCCGGTACGTCACCGCTGGCCACGTCGACGGGGCGCTGGTGATCTCCACCCACGCCGGCAGCCCGCTGCTCGACGAGCTGGAGGAGCGCGGCCTGCCCTTCGTGGCCTGCGGCCGGCCCCTGGGGCGGGACCGGGACGTCAGCTACGTCGCCGCCGACGACCGGGGCGGCGCCCGGCAGATGGTCAGCTACCTGCAGTCCCGGGGGCACCGCACCATCGCCACCATCACCGGCCCGCTCGACACCTCCGGCGGGGTGGACCGGCTCGCCGGCTACCACGACGTACTCGGGGAGTCCGATCCGCGCCTCGTGGTGACCGGTGACTACACGCACGCGGCCGGCGAGGCGGGGATGGAGCAGCTGCTGCGCCAGGTGCCCGACCTGGACGCGGTCTTCGTCGGTTCGGACCTGATGGCCACCGGGGCGATCGCCGCACTGCACCGGGCCGGTCGGCGGGTCCCGGACGACGTCGCGGTCGGCGGCTTCGACGACTCGAAGGTCGCCACCACCTCGGTGCCCCGGCTGACCACCATCCGGCAGCCGTGGGGCCGGATCAGCGCCGAGATGGTCCGGCTGCTGCTCAACCACCTGGCCGGCGACTCGCACGCGGCGGTCATCTTCCCCACCGAGCTGGTGGTCCGGGAGTCCGCCTGAGCACGGGACGGCTGTCCGACCCGGCGGCCTGGTCGCCCGGTCGTGGTGGCCAGCCCCGCGATCGGCGGGGGGATACCGGGCGGGCCGGTGATCCGCCCCGCCACCCCGCCGATGATCTGGCAGGCTGGTAGATGTGCTGATGGTTCCGGTACGCCAGCTCGGCGAGGCCGAGCGTGGCGCGGTGGAGCGGATCCTCGAACTCGACCCCTTCGCCGCCGCGCAGGTGGCCGAACGGGTCGCCGCGAACGGCCTGTCCTGGTGGCGGGCGGACGGTCGGGTGCTGGGCTACGGCTCCCGGGACCAGATCGAGTCGCTCTGCTGGCTGGGCGGTCAGCTCACCCCCGTCTGTGCCAACCGGTCGGCGATCGCGGCCTTCGCCGAGGCGCTCGGCGCGGAGGAACGGGGCTGCTCATCGATCGTCGGACGGGCCGAAGGGGTGCTCGGGCTCTGGGAGCGGCTCTCCTCCCGGTGGGGCCCGGCCCGGGACGTACGCCCCAATCAACCCCTGTTGGCGACGGACGCGGTACCGCAGGTGGAACCGGACCCGGACGTACATCCGGTCCGGGCGGGCGAAATCGACGGGCTCTTTCCGGCGGCGGTGGCGATGTACACCGAGGAGGTGGGCGTCTCGCCGCTGGCCGAGGACGGCGGGCGGGCGTACCGGCAGCGGGTCGCCGAGCTGGTCCGGGCGCGGCGGGCGTACGCCCGGTTCGTCGACGGGCAAGTGATCTTCAAGGCCGAACTGGCGGTCGTCACCCGGCGCACCGCGCAGATCCAGGGAGTCTGGGTCGACCCGGCCTGGCGCGGCCGGGGCATCGGTGCCGCCGCGATGGCCGCCGTGGTACGCGACGCACTCGCCCGGGTCGCGCCCACCGTGAGCCTCTACGTCAACGACTACAACGCGCCGGCCCGCCGGGTCTACGAGCGGTGCGGCTTCCGCACGGTGGGCACCTTCGCCACCGTGCTCTTCTGAGGTGTAAGGAAGGGCCCCTTCCTATCGCTTTTTGTAGAAGAAGGGGCCCTTCCTAACAGCTCAGCCGGCCCGGAGGTACTGGTCCGGCAGGCTGGGGGTGGCGCCGAGCCGGACCGCCGCCCGACGCGGCCAGTACGGGTCGCGGAGCAGTTCCCGGCCGAGCAGCACCAGGTCGGCGTCGCCGTTCGCGACGATCGCCTCGGCGTGCTCCGGCTCGGTGATCAGACCGACCGCGCCGGTGGGCACCCCGCTCTCCCGCCGGACCCGGGCCGCCAGCGGCACCTGGTAACCGGGCCCGGTCGGCACGACGGCGTCCGGTACCCCGCCGCCGGACGAGCAGTCCACCAGGTCGGCCCCGGCGGCGGCGAGTTCACCGGCCAGCAGCACGCTGTCCGCCACCGTCCAGCCGCCGTCGACCCAGTCGGTGGCCGAGATCCGGACCAGCACCGGTACGTCGTCGCCGACCGTGGCCCGCACCGCGCGGGTGACCTCCAGGACCAACCGGCTCCGTCCGGCCAGGTCCCCGCCGTAGCCGTCGGTGCGGTGGTTCGTCAGTGGAGAGAGGAACTCGTGCAGCAGGTAGCCGTGTGCGGCGTGGACCTCGACCGCTTGGAAACCCGCGTCGAGCGCCCGCGCCGCACCCGCGACGAAGGCGTCGACCACCCGGGCGATGCCGGTCTGGTCAAGCGCCTCCGGCACCCGGTACGACGGCAGGAACGGCTCGGTCTCCGGCCCGACCGGAGTCCAGCCGCCCTCGTCGTCCGGCACCCCGCCCCGGACCGTCGACCATGGCCAGTACGTCGAACCCTTCCGCCCGGCGTGCGCGAGCTGGACGGCAGGCACCGCGCCGGCCGAGGCGACGAAGGCGGTGATCGGGCGCCAGGCGTCGACGTGGGCGTCCGACCAGAGTCCGGTGTCCCGGGGGCTGATCCGCCCCTCCGGCACGACGGCGGTGGCCTCGCTGATCACCAGGGCGGCGCCGCCGACGGCCCGGGAGCCGAGGTGCACCCGGTGCCAGTCGGTGGGCAGCCCGTCGGGACCGGCCGAGTACTGGCACATCGGCGCCATCACCACCCGGTTCGGCAGCGTCACGCCCCGCAGCTTGAACGGACTGAACAGAACGCTCATCCACGCTCCCTAAGTTGGGTGAAAGGAAGGGCCCCTTCTTATCGCTTTTTGTAGAAGAAGGGGCCCTTCCTAACACCTCAGGCTGGTACCGGGGCCGGGTCGCGGTCCCGGGCCGGCGTCTCCGCCGGCGGCTCGTCGTCGATCAGCTCGTGCCGGCCGGCGCTGTCGTACGCGGCGCGGTCGAGGACACCTTCGCGGGCGGCGACGACGGTCGGCACCAGGGCCTGACCGGCGACGTTGGTCGCGGTGCGGATCATGTCCAGGATCGGGTCGATCGCGAGCAGCAGACCGGCGCCGGCCAGCGGCAGGCCCAGGGTGCTCAGGGTGAGGGTGAGCATGACCAGCGCGCCGGTCAGCCCGGCCGTCGCGGCGGAGCCGACCACCGAGACGAAGGCGATCAGCAGGTAGTCCAGCGGGCTGAGGCTCACCCCGAACACCTGGGCGACGAAGATCGCGGCCAGCGCGGGGTAGATCGCGGCGCAGCCGTCCATCTTGGTGGTCGCGCCGAACGGTACGGCGAACGAGGCGTACTCGCGCGGAACGCCGAGCCGCTCCACGGACTTCTGGGTCACCGGCATCGTGCCCACGGAGGAGCGGGAGACGAAGGCCAACTCGATGGCGGGCCAGGTGCCGGCGTAGAAGCGCAGCGGGTTGAGCCGGCCGGCGAGGATCAGCACCAGCGGGTAGACCACGAGCAGCACGATCGCGCAGCCGACGTACACCGCGGTGGTGAACTTGGCCAGCGGGGCCAGCAGGTCCCACCCGTACGCCTCGACGGCGTGACCGATCAGGCCGAGGGTGCCGATCGGGGCGAGCCGGATCAGCCACCACAGCGCCTTCTGGGTGATCGCCAGCAGCGCCTTGTTGAAGTTGACGAACGGCTCGGCGGCGGCGCCGACCAGCAGCGAGGCGATCCCGGCGACCACGGCCAGGAAGACGATCTGCAGCACGTTGTTCTCGACGAACGCGCCGACCGGGTTCTCCGGCACGATGCCGGTCAGGAAGTCCGTCCACGAACCGGTCCGCTCGGGCGCCTTGGCCCCGGCGACGTCCAGGGTCACGCCCCGACCCGGGTTGGTCAGCAGGCCGAGCCCGATGCCGACGGCGACCGAGATCAGTGCGGTGATGCCGAACCAGAGCAGCGTCTTCGCGGCCAGCCGGGCGGCGTTGGCCACGCCACGCAGGCTGACCAGGCTGACCACCAGGGCGGTGAAGACCAGCGGGGGAACCGCGAGCCGCAGGAGTTGGACGAAGAGACTGCCGATGGTGTCGAGGGTCGTACCGAGCCAGGAGATGTCGGCGGCCCGGGCCAGGTAGCCCAGCGCGACGCCGAGCACGAGTCCGAGCAGGATCTGTAGGGAGAATGGGATCTTGCGAAGAGCAGAGGGCATCAGGGAATCCAAGAGGTCTGGGTCCGGCGGGGCGGATCTCCCGGTGAACGGGTCCGCGCTCGCGGCCGGATGGTGGTCTGCGGTCCGGAGGGGCGCGTCAGCCCGGACAGCAGCCGCTGGCCTGTAGTCGGAGATCGACATACAGGCGGACGGTAAGGAACCAGACGTTGTTCATCGCGGGATGACGTTACGACGACGGAGAGGTGAAGTGAAAGGAGAGGGGCCCGTGAGGCGCCTTACAAGCGACCGATGTCACATTCGCGGCCCGGCCGAGGGACCGCCGGGGCGGCCACCACGGGGCGCCTCACCCGGACCGGTGGCCGGTCGAGCTCCCGGGCCGGTGCCGGGGTGGTCATCCGGGCCGGTGCCGGTGGGCGGGGTCGCGGTGCCGGCCGGCCGGACCAGTCCGAGCGCGATCGCGGTGGCCACACCCCAGGCCGCCAGGTCGATCAGGAGCAGGCGTTCGACCGTACCCGTCAGAAGGCCCCGGCCGACCACGAGCAGCGCGACCCCGGCGGTCAGCGACAGCGGGACGGCGACCACGGCGGCGACCGTGGCGAGCCGGCGCAGCGCCGGCGCCGCTCCGGCGGTCAACGCCACCGCCAGTACGGCGAAGACGGTGCCGGCGGCGGCCGCGATGCTCGCGCCGCCGTGCACCAGGTCGGCGAGGGTGGTCTGGTCGAAGGGCGGCAGCGGACACTCGCTCCGGCAGCTCACCCCGGCGGACACCACCGTGGCCAGGCCGCTCGCGGCCAGCAGCCCGGTCGCCAGCCGGAGCGCCGGGGGCATCGCCACGGCGAGCAGCAGCAGGCCGGCGGCGATGGCCAGCACACCCAGCCGGTACGTCCACACGCTCGGGCTGTCCGACGCGCCGGCCTCGCTGACGTAGCCGGCGAAGCCGGGACTCGGTCCGGCGTCCACGGCGAGGGTCACCGCGACCGCGCCGGCCAGTGTGCAGGCCCCGGCGGCGAGGGCGATCCTGCCGCGCCGCAGCTCGGCCTGCCCGACCCGGACCCGGTCCTGCCCGGCGAGGTCGTGTCGGTCGGGCCGGGACCGCCCCGCGGAGCCGGGGCGGTCGTGGCGGAACTGTCCGGCACCGGGGCGAGGATCGGTCACCGTGGTGCGGGCCGGGACCGGGCCACCGCGCCCGACCGTCCGGTCGACCGGTGAGCCGGTCGGGCCGACCGGCCATCGACACCGGTCTCCCGGTTGAACTGCGCCTGCGCCATGCGGCCAAACCTATCCCGCCGGCCGGCGGCCGGTAGAAGATCGGGTGTACAGGCCCTAAAGTGTGGGTCGATCACCACGACCCTTCCCGGGGCTGCCGGCGCCGCCTGCCCGTGCAGGTCGTGGCCGAGCAGCCCTGCGCGGGCCGGAGTGACGAGCTGAGGCCGACATGCGACTGCCGGACGGGCTACCTGCGGACATCGACCTGACTCGGCCCAGCGCAGCCCGGGTCTACGACTACTTTCTCGGCGGCGCGCACAACTTCGAGGTCGACCGCCGACTCGCCGAGCAGATCGCCGGCATGACCCCGAACCTGGCCGAGACGATGCGCGCCGGTCGGGCCTTCCTCCAGCGCGGCGTACGGATGCTGGTCGGCGAGGGGATCGACCAGTTCCTCGACATCGGCTCGGGCATCCCCACCGTCGGCAACGTGCACGAGGTCGCCCAGGCGGTCAACCCGCAGGCCCGGATCGTCTACGTCGACATCGACCCGGTCGCGGTGGCGCACAGCCGGTCGATCCTGGCCGACAACGAGTACACCCGGGTCATCCACGCCGATCTGCGCGAGCCGGACCGGATCCTGACCGAGGCGGAGAAGTCCGGCCTGCTCGACTTCGGTCGACCGGTAGCCGTACTGCTCGCCGGGGTGGTGCACTTCATCCCGGACGCCGACCGGCCGGCGGAGATCCTGGCCACCCTGCGCGCCGCCACGGTACCGGGCAGCCACCTGCTCCTGTCGCACTCGACGTACGAGGACCAGCCGCCGGAGATGCTCGACGCGCAACGGCTGTCGGCCCGTACGGCGACCGAGATCACCCTCCGGTCCCGGGCCGACATCACCGCCTTCTTCGGCGACTTCACGCTCGTCGAACCAGGGGTGGTGCACCTGCCGCTCTGGCGGCCCGATGATCCGTCCGAACTCGACGGTCATCCGGAACGGCTGGGCGCCTTCGGCGCGGTGGGCCGGCACGACCGCGGCGTAGCGTAGCCGTGCCCACCTCCGCCCCTGCCGGTGGCGGCGTCGACCGGTCCGGTCCGAACGCCGCCGGCAGAAAGTCGGGTACGCCGAACGCCGTCGGCAGAAAGTCGGGTACGCCGAACGCCGCCGGCAGAAAGTCGGGTACGCCGGGCGGTGCCGAGCAGTCGCGGCCGGGTCCGGGCGAGCGGTTCAGCGAGTCCGGCGTGCACCGGTACGCGGCGTGCTGGGCGGCGGCGGTAGCCCGACTCGGCGGTGTTCCGGCGAGTGCGACCCAGTGGCAGCCGCTGCTGCTGGCGCTCACCGTCCGGCTGGCTCGGGCGGCGGTCGCCGAGCCGTTCGTCGCCGAGCCGGCGTACGAGGTGGGTCAGGCCATGGTCGACGGCGACCTCGTCGATCCCGGAGTCCTTGACTGGGCGGTGCGCAGCCTCGGCGACCAGTTCCCGGCCCTGGTGCTGCCGCCGACGGTTCACGCCTCGACGGTGGCGTCGCGGATCCCGGCGTTGCAGGGGGCACTGGCGGCCGGGTTCGCCCAGGCGCTGCGGACCCGGACGTTCAGTCAGCAGGAGCGGATCGCCGAGGACGCCCAGGCAGCGCGGGACCGGGTCGAGTTGGCGCTGCGGGACAGCGAGGCACGGTTCCGGGCGGTCTTCGTCGACGTCGCGATCGGGATCGGCATCGCCGACGTCGACGGACAGGTCATTGACGTCAACCGGTCCTTCGCGGAACTGCTCGGCTACTCCGTACCGGAACTACGCGAGATCAACGTCTCCACGCTGTTCTACCCCGACGACGTGGCCGGGATGTGGGAGCTGTACCAGGATCTGCTCGCGGGCCGGAAGGACGCGGTACGGGTCGAGAAGCGCTACCGACGCAAGGACGGCAGCGCGGTCTGGACGGATCTGGCGGTCTCGTTGGTCCGGCACGACGACGGTCGACCCCGGTTCACGGTGGCGGTGGTGGAGGACATCACCGAGCGGCGCGAGTTGCAGCAGCGGCTGCGCCACCAGGCGTCCCACGATCCGTTGACCGGGCTGCCGAACCGGGCCCTCTTCTTCGACCGGCTCGCCGAGGTCTTCGCCGGGGCCCAACCCGAGGCCCGCGTCGGACTCTGCTTCCTCGACCTCGACGGCTTCAAGGCGATCAACGACAGCCTCGGCCACGATCTCGGCGATCGTCTGCTGGTCGCCGTCGCCCGCCGCCTCGCCGACTGCGTGGCCGGGCAGGGACACCTGCTCGCCCGGATGGGCGGCGACGAGTTCGTGATCCTGATCAGTCAGAACGCCGGATGCCGGGCCGTGCGGGCGGTGGCGGAGGCGGCGCTGGCGGTGGTCGCCGAGCCGGTGCAGCTCGGCGACCAGGAACTGTCGGTGACAGCGAGCATCGGCATCGTGGCCGGTCCGATCGCGGCCACCACCGCCTCCGAGCTGATGAAGGCCGCCGACGTCACCCTCTACTGGGCCAAGGCGGAGGGCCGGGGGCGGTGGGCGACCTACGACCCGGAGCGTCGAGCCCGGGAGCAGGCGAAGTCGGCCCTGGTCGTCGCGATGTCCGTGGCGCTGGAGCGGGACGAGTTCACCGTCGACTACCAGCCGATCGTCACGCTGGCCGACGGATCGATCTGCGCGGCCGAGGCCCTGGTCCGCTGGCGGCATCCCGAGCGGGGACTGCTGGGTCCCGACGAGTTCATCGGCCTGGCCGAGGAGACCGGGATGATCGTCGAGCTGGGCCGCTGGGTACTGACGCGTGCCTGCGAGGCGGCCAGCCGCTGGCTCCGGGACTTCCCCGACGTCCGGCTGGTGGTCAGCGTCAACCTGGCGGCCCGGCAGGCGGGCGATCCGAGCATCGTCGCCACGGTGTCGGAGGTGCTGCGCCAGACCGGCCTGCCGGCCGACCTTCTGCAACTCGAACTGACCGAGAGCGCGGTGATGGCGATCGCGGGCGAGCCGCTGCCCGCGCTGCGCCGGCTCGCCGCCCTGGGCGTACGGCTGGCGATCGACGACTTCGGCACCGGGTACTCCAACCTGGCGTACCTGCGCCGGCTGCCGATCCACAGTCTGAAGCTCGCCGGTCCGTTCGTCGACGGCATCCGGTCGAGCGATCGGCAGGGGCTGGTGGACGGCCGGATCGTCGACGCGTTGGTACGGCTGGCGCACGCGCTGGGCCTGTCGGTGACCGCCGAGGCGGTGGAGACGGTCGGGCAGGCCGACCAGCTCCGGGCGCTGGGCTGCGATGCCGCCCAGGGCCGGCACTTCGGTCCGCCGGCTCCCGAGAGTGAGATCACCCGCCGTCTGGCCATCCGGGCGGACAACCGACGGGAGCCGGTCTCCTGAACCGCTCCGCTGGACTGAGCCGGGCCGTCGGGGTGAGCCGGGCCGTCGGCCCGGTCGGGTCCGCCGGACTGGGCCGGGTCGCCGGCGTGCGCCGGGCCGTCGGCCTGGGCGGATTCGGCGGCGTGACCGGCGTCGGTGGTTCGGTGCGGGTCGACCGGCGTCGGTAGGGCACCCTGTAGGGCGTGGACATGACCGACTCCGATGGACTGGTGACCATCCTGTGTGGCGTGACGATCGTCATCGGCGTCTGCGGGGTGATCGTGCCGATGATCCCCGGGCTGATTCTGTGCTGGCTGGGCGTGCTGGTCTGGGCGTTCTTCGGCGACGGCGCGGGAGTGGGCCGCTGGGTGGTGCTCGGCCTGGCCACCGTGATCACCCTGCTCGGGACCACCGTCAAGTACCTCTGGCCGGGCCGCAACCTGAAACGCAGCGGGGTGCCGAACCTCTCCCTGCTCGCCGGTGGCGTGCTCGGCATCGTCGGATTCTTCGTCGTACCGGTGGTCGGGCTGGTGCTCGGGTTCGTCCTCGGGCTGTGGCTGGCCGAGCTGGCCCGGCTCGGCGAGGCCCGGCTCGCCTGGCCGTCGACGAAACACGCGCTCCAGGCGGTCGGGCTCGCCCTGCTGGTCGAGCTGGCCGCGGCGCTCAGCATCACCGGAGTCTGGCTGGTCGGCCTCGTGCTCACCTGAGCGTCCGACGGCCCTTCCCGGGCATCGTCGGGGCGCGTCGGAAGATCGTGGTCACCGGGACGTCGCGGGGCGGATCCGGATCGGTGTCGCCGGTACGTGCACGTGCTGCATTCCACCCGGGCCCTCCACGTAGCCCGAGCCGCTCCAGTTCGCCGCGCCGGTGACGAACGAGCCGGCGTAACCGCGCAGCTCGGCGGCGTACCACCGGGGTTCGCCGTCGCAGGCCTGAGGTTCCAGGTAGCCGAAGGCGGCCGTTTCGACGCCGTCCACGAGCTGCCGTACGCCGAGGTCGACGACCCCACGCTCCGGCACACCGTCCGGGTACGGCCCGCAGCTGTACCGCCCGACCAGTACGACGACGTCCGGTGTGTCGCCGAGCAGCGCGTAGCGGGCGGTGATCGTGAGTCCGGTGGCGGTGGCGGTGGCGGTGGCAGTGGAAGTGGCGGCGGTGGCGTCGGTCGGGGAGGGCGACGCGTCGGTCTGGGCGGTCGCCGGAGTGGCCGGGCCGGCCAGCCCCGCCAGGGCCAGCCCGAACCCGGCGAGCAGCCGTGGCAGCATCCTCGTCATCTCGGTGTCCTCTCGTCGGCGCCGCCCGGGGGTGCGGGCTCCGGCGCGGCAGCGGGTCGCGGTGCGAACGTGATCGCACATCGTGATTGAGACGGCACGCTAGGCCAGCGCGGCGTGCGGCGCTCGGAGAAGGGCGACGCGCTGGGACATGCTGCGACTACCGACATGCTGCGACTACCGACATGCCGAGCAGAGGGATCACCGTCGACGTCGACCGGGAACCACTCACACGTTCGGCCAGGGCAGTGGTGCGGCGGCGCGGGGCGGGCGTCGGCACGGTTGCCGCCGTACCCGATGAGAGAGAGGTGACCGCGCCCCGCGCCGTCGCGATGGCCGGGTCGTCCGAGGACCCGGCTTCGGGCCCCGCTTCGGGGCCCAGATCCGGCCAGCCGGACCGGCGCGCCGAGATCGCGCGCGAAGTCGTCCGATCAGGCCAGGAAGCTGACGCGCCGCAGTCGGCAGCGGCACGCGGTGTAGAACTCCTGCCATGTCACGCCTAGAAGGATGCGGGTCGGCGAGGGCCGCCGGCAAGGCAATTACCGACCGGGGGTCCGGTCCCCGGATGGCGGGTGGCGAGCCGTACGGGAAGCTCAGCCGGCCGTGAGATCCAGCTCGGGGACGCGCTCGGTGGCGGCGGCCACCACGGTGTGCGCGAGCCCCAGCGGCAGCGCAGCCGAGGTGGCCAGGCTTTCGATCGTGACCTGCTGCTGGTCGAGCAGTTCGACCGCCTTGCCGAGCAGGGACGGCGCCTCCCGGGGCCCGAGGTCGCCGGGTTCGGGGTAGCCCCACTGGGCGAGCAGGCCCATCCCGCGCCGGTACGTGTGCTCCCGGTAGACGCCCAGGTCGTGCCCCCGGTAGACCAGCGCCTTCAGGCTGACCCCCCAGCGGCGCTTCAGTTCGTGCAGCCGGTCGAAGTCGAGCCGGGCCGGCAACTCGTCGCGCAGTACGGCGCTCGGAGCCAGGAACTCGGAGGCGAACGCGGTGGCCTGGCGCTCCAGGAGCTGGCTGCCGGGTTCGGCGTCGTGGTGCATCAGCAGATGGCCGAGCTCGTGCGCGGCGTCCATCCGGGACCGCGCCTTGTCGTCCTTGGCGGGGTTGAGGAAGACGAACGGGCGCTGGCCGTACCAGTGGGAGAACGCGTCCACCCGCTCGGAGACGTCGGGCAGGGCGAGCACGATCACCCCGGACGCCTCCAGCAGTCGGACCATGTGCGGTACCGGAGCCGCACCGAGGCCGTACGACTCCCGGGCGGTGGTGGCGGCCACCCGTACGTCGTCGGGACCGGCGGGTTCGGCCAGATCCAGTTGCGGCAGCCGTAGCCGGGGCAGCCGCAGGTGCCGTTCGGTCACCTCGACCACCCGCCAGGCGATCTCGCCGAACGACTCGGCCTGGTCCCGCTCTGCCTGACTCGTCGTCCGCAGGCTGCGGAAGTGCGCCTGCCCCGGGGTGACGGGCGGCGGGAACCCGGCGGCGAAGAAGTCGACCGGCATCGACAGCGCCAGCGCCAGCCGGGCCAGTACCGCCGCCGAGGGACGCGCCTGGCCCAGCTCGTACTGGCTCACCGCCGCCGCCGTGACCCCGATCTGCCGGGCGAGCTCGTTCTTCCGCATCCGCCGCCACCGGCGGGCCAGGGCCAGGGTGTGCGGGGCGAACGCCGCAGCGGCGGCAGCAGCGGGAACGGGCGGTCGGAGTCGGCCCGTCACGCGGACCGTCCGGCCGACCGGCCGGATCGTGGTGCGAGGTCGCGCGCTCCGCCGACGGGCAGGGTCCGGAGCTCCAACTCGGGAATCGGGAACTCGTCGTGCCGGGGCTGCGGCACCGGGCCGTCGACCACCGGCAACGCCTGGCCGGACGTGGTCGGCTCACCGAACCAGAGCAGCACCTCGAACCAGGGCGAGCCGCCGTCCCGGTTGTCCCGGGGCAGCCCGACGTAGGCGACCGCCTCGCCGGTGACGATGTCCCCGGTGTGCGCGATCCGTATGTGTCGTTTCGGCGGCACGACCCCGGCGAACACCTCGGGGAACTGCCCCTCGTCGTCGAAGGCCAACTGCCGGTCGCGGCTGTTTTCCACCGCGCCGCCGAGCCGGGCCTCGCTGCCCTCCCAGCGGATCGACTCGACCCCGCCCTGGAGCGAGTAGAGCCGTACGACGTAGCCGGCGGAGAGGATCTCCAGGGAGTTGTCCTCGACCCGGACCCGTACCCCGTCCACCCCGGCGAACTCGGCCTGGCCCAGGTGTACGAGGTTGCGCCAGACGGTGGTGCCGAAACTCATCGCGTCGTCGCCGAGCTCCGGCTCGTGCCGGTCCGCCGCCCGTCGGTACACCTGCTGGATCAGCCGGCCCAGCCGGTCCAGCACGCCCCGCTCGTTCAGCACCGCCACCGCGTCGCCCAGCAGTCCCATGCGGGAAAACCTAGCCGATCCACCGGTTGATATTGCCGAAATCAAGTGCCGACACGCCACGGACCGGTGCCCCTTGCGACCGCGATGAGCGATTGCCCCGACAGCCGCGATGAGCGATTGCTCCCGACAGCCGGTTGTGAGCGATCTGGCAGACCTGATCGGCAGGCTGCCGGCAAGGAGGTACTCGGGACATGATTTTTGTCGAACTCACCACGGCCAAGGGCAACCTGGATCCGGAGCAGCGGCTGCGGGTGGCCCAGCGGATCGGGTCGATGCACGAACTGAGCGGTGGCGCCGAGGTCCAGCCCGGCACGGCGGAGGTCTTCCGGTCGATGTTCCAGGTCGTGATCCACGAGCCGGAGGTGTGGGTGGTCGGCGAGGAACCGCTGGCGCCGGCCGATCCACCCCGGTACGTCGTCCGGGCGTACGTGCCGGCGCCGTGGCGCAAGGAACTCAGTCAGCCGCTCATCGCACACGTGACGAAGGTGGTCTCGGAACTGGGTGCCGGCGACGACCGGGCGGAACCGGGGCGCGAACCCGCCGTGCTGGTGCTGGTGCTCGGCATCTCGGAGGGCGCCATCGGTCTGGACGGGGTGCCCCGGACCTCCACCGACCTGGTGGAGATGCTCGGCGAGCCGTACCGGAACGATCTCGCGGCCGGCAGGGCGGTGAAGGATCCGCTGTGCGGAGTGATCGTTCCGTTGAACGAGAACGCCGTCACCCTCGACCTGGACGGCACCCGGTACGGCTTCTGTTGCTCCGGGTGCCGGGACACCTTCGTCGCCAGACGACGCGGGGAGGGCGTGCGGGTGTGACCCGGGCGGGCGGCTCAGCTGTCCCGGATCAGCCCGAGCGCGGCGTCGCGACCCAGGCGCCTGCCCCCGTCGTACGCGGTCCGGTAGTCATCCGGACCGAGCAGGGCCGGCAGGTCCCGGGTCAGCCGGAGCACGTCGGGATTTCGGGCGCTCGGCCCTCCGGAGAGGGCGTGGGCGGCACCGAGGATCCGTGCCGCCCGCTCCGGCCGTCCGGAGTGCCGGAGCAGGTCGGCCACGCCCACTCCGACCATGGCCACCATCGGCAGGTCGGGCATGGTGACCGCCAGGGCGTACGCCTGGCCGAGGTGTCGAGCGGCCGCGTCGAGGTCACCGGTGGCGACGGCATGCCGGCCCGCTCCGGCCGAATACAACACCCGGTACGCCGGATCGCCGTCCACACCGGCCAGCGCGAGTTGGTGTGCCGCCTCGCGCAGGTCACCGTCGTACCGGGCCAGGTCTGCCAGGGTCAGCCGGGCCAGCGCGATGTGCCGGATCGACGGGGCCTGGTCGAGCACGTCCAGCAGGTCGGCGCGGGCGGCCGTCACGTCGCCCGCGTCGATGCGGACCATCGCCGCCCAGATCCGCTGGTCGGCGTCGGTGCCGAGGACCCGGAGCAGGGTCATCGTCTCGTCCAGCGCGGCGACGGCCTCGTCGAAGTCGCCGGCGGACAGCGCGGTGGAGGCCAGGGACATCAGTGACAGCGCGAGGCCCCAGCGTTCACCGGCCACCCGGAAGCCCTCGACGGCGGTGCCGAGTGCCTGACGGCCGTTGTGCGAATCTCCCTCGGTGCCGAGCAGGAATGCCCGGACCAGCCAGAGCATCGCCCTGGTCCAGGGGTCGGGGTGGGTCAGGTACCCGTCCAGTGTGGACAGCCCGGCGCCGAACTCGCCGCCGACCAGCGCGAGGAGCGCCCGGACGAGGGCGGCGGTGGGCCCGGACCCGCGTACCGGTCCGGCCACCGCCGCCGCGTCGGCCAGGTCGCCCGCGAGCATGGAGCTGATCAGGAAACTCGCCACCGCCTCCAGCCGGATCTGCTCGGGTACCGGGCCCGGCACCGCGAGCGCTCCGCGCAACCGGTTCGCCGCCTCGGCATGATCGCCGTGGATCGTCCAGAACTGTCCGAGGGCCGCGCCGAGCCGTACCGCCGTCTCGGCGTCACCGGCCTCGACGGCGAAGCGCAGGGCGGTGAGCAGGTTGTCGCGTTCGGCACTGAGCCGGGCGATCCACGGCAACTGACCGGACCCGCGCAGGTGCGGCGCCGCCCGTTCGGCCTGGTCGAGGAAGCACCTCGTGTACGCGGTCCTGGCCTCGGGAAGCCTGCCGGTGGCGGCGAGCCGCTCCAGCCCGTACGCGCGGATCGTTTCGAGCATGCGGTACCGGCCGTCGTCGTACTGGAGCAGGGACTTGTCGACGAGGGCGTGCAGGAGGTCCGGGCCGATCCCGAGGTGCTCGGCGGTGGACGAGGTCAGGCTCGCCGGGAAGACCGCGAGCCGCGCGGCCGCCTCGCGTTCCGGCTCGGCGAGCAGATCCCAGCTCCAGGCCCGGCGCGCTGACCACCCGGCCAGGGTCGAGGGCGAGCCGGATCAACAACGCGCGCAGCCGTACGCCGCCGATGGGCACCGGCGTTCCGTTCGCCAGCACCTCCAGCGGGCCCAGCACCCCGATGCGCATGCGATCCACTCTGCCACCGACACGCCGGTCGACTTCGGCGTGATCGGTTGACGTGGATCTCCGGCCGGCGGACGATCTCGGATAGAAGTGGCGGAGGTCACAGTCTTCATCCGGCACGGTTGAAGGAGACACTGATGAGCGCACCTACCCAGCCGAGCGGTACGCCAGCCGCGCCGGAGGTCGGTCTCGACGAGCAGCGCCTGGCACAGCTCGGCTACCAGCAGGAACTGCGGCGGAAGCTCTCCGGGTTCTCCAACTTCGCGGTCTCCTTCTCGATCATCTCGGTCCTGGCCGGCGCGATCACGTCGTACGGCATCGCGATGACCGCCGGTGGCCCGATGGCGATCACCCTCGGCTGGCTCCTCGTCGGCGGGATGGTCACGCTGGTGGCGCTGGCGATGGCCGAGATCTGTTCGGTGTACCCGACCGCCGGGGCGCTGTACTGGTGGGCGGCGGCGTTGGCCAAGCGGAACAAGGCGGCCTGGGCCTGGTTCATCGGCTGGTTCAACTTCCTCGGCGAGGTGGCGGTCACCGCCGCCATCGACTTCGGCGCCGCGATCACGACCTCCGCGTTCCTGAGCCTCACCTTCGGCCTGGAGGTGACGCCGGAACGAACCTTCGTGGTCTTCCTCGTGATCATCGTCGCGCACGGCCTGCTGAACACCTTCGGGGTCAACCTGGTACGGGTGCTCTCCGACGTGAGCGCCTGGTGGCATCTCGTGGGCGTGGCCGTCATCGTCGGGGTGCTGGCGATCGTCCCCGACCAGCACAAGCCGATCTCGGAGGTCTTCTTCGAGGTCCGCAACGCCACCGGCTTCGACTTCACCGGCGCGGCCGTCTACGCCGTACTGGTCGGTCTGCTGATGGCCCAGTACACCTACACCGGGTACGACGCGAGCGCGCACGTCGCCGAGGAGACCCACGACGCCGCCCGGTCGGCACCCCGGGGCATCGTGATGTCGGTGGTGGTCTCGGTGGTCGCCGGGTTCTTCCTGCTGTTCGCGATCACCTGGTCCATTCAGGACTACGACGCGCAGCGGCAGACCGAACTCGGACTGCCACCGGCGCAGATCTTCATCGACGCGGCCGGCGAGGAGCTGGGGTTCTTCCTGCTGTTCATCTGCGTGGTGGCGCAGTTCTTCTGCGGGATGGCCTCGGTCACCGCCAACTCCCGGATGACGTACGCCTTCAGCCGGGACGGCGCGCTGCCCGGTTCGCGGATCTGGCGCCGGGTCAACCCCCGGACGGGTACGCCGACCAACTCGATCTGGCTCTGTGTCGTCTGTTCGACCCTGCTGGTGCTGCCCTCGCTCTGGAACACCACCGCGTACCTGGCCGCCACCTCGATCGCGGTGATCGGCCTCTACATCGCGTACGTCGGGCCGGTGTTCCTGCGCCGCCGCAGCCCGGACTTCACCCCGGGCCCGTGGCACCTGGGCCGGTGGAGTCCGCTGGTCGGCTGGCTGGCGATCGGCTGGGTGGGCGTGATCTGCGTCCTCTTCGTGCTGCCCACCTCGGCCCCGGTCACCGCGTCGAACTTCAACTACACGATCGTGGCCGTGGTGGTGGTGCTCGGCGCGGCCTGGCTCTGGTGGGTGCTCAGCGCCCGGCACTGGTTCACCGGCCCCCGCCAGAACATCGCCCCGCATCCGGAACCCGAGCCCGAACCGGAATCCGGGTCCGAACCCGATCCCGAGCCGGAATCCGGGTCCGGGGCCGACGCCGTCAGGCCGGGGGAGGGGCGTTGACGCCCCGGCTCCCCGCGCTCACCGTGGAGGAACTGCGGGTGGCGGTGGACGGCGGTGAGATCGACACGGTGGTGCTGGCCCTGGTCGACATGCAGGGCCGGCTCCAGGGGAAACGGTTCCACGCGCCGTACTTCCTCGCCGAGGTGCTCCGGCACGGCAGCGAGGGCTGCGACTACCTGCTGGCGGTGGACGTCGAGATGAACACCGTCGACGGGTACGCGATGTCGAGCTGGGAGCGGGGCTACGGCGACTTCGCGATGGTTCCCGACCTGAGCACGCTGCGGCGGGTCCCCTGGCAACCCGGTAGCGCGATGCTGCTCGCCGATCTCGCCTGGCTGGACGGCTCCGGTGAGGTCGTCGCCTCGCCCCGGCAGATCCTGCGCCGCCAGCTCGACCGGCTCGCCGCGCACGGGCTGACCGCGTACGCCGGCACCGAGCTGGAGTTCGTGCTCTACCGCGACACGTACGAGGACGCCTGGCGTCGGGGCTACCGCGAGCTGACCCCGGCGAACCAGTACAACGTGGACTACTCCCTGCTCGGTACCGCCCGGGTCGAGCCGTTGCTGCGACGGATCCGGAACGAGATGGCCGGCGCGGGCCTGACCCCGGAGAGCGTCAAGGGCGAGTGCAACCTCGGCCAGCACGAGATCGCCTTCCGGTACGCGGACGCGCTGACCTGCGCCGACAACCACGTGGTCTACAAGAACGGGGCGAAGGAGATCGCCGCCCAGGAGGGGATGGCGATCACCTTCATGGCCAAGCCGAACGAGCGGGAGGGCAACTCCTGCCACGTGCACTTCTCGCTGCGTACGGCCGACGGCTCCTCGGCGATGCTCGGCGACGGTCCGGCCCAGCTCTCCGACACCGGGCGCCGGGTGCTGGCCGGGCTGCTGGCCACGATGTGCGACTTCAGCCTCTTCTTCGCGCCGAACGTGAACTCCTACAAGCGCTATCAGCCCGGGTCGTTCGCGCCGACCGCGCTGCGCTGGGCCAGCGACAACCGCACCTGTGCGCTCCGGGTGGTCGGGCACGGTCAGGGCATGCGGGTGGAGAACCGGGTACCCGGGGCGGACGTCAATCCGTACCTGGCGATCGCGGCGCTGGTGGCGGGAGCCGTACACGGGATCGAGGCCGACCTCGACCTGGAACCTGAGTTCATCGGCAACGCCTACGTCGACGGGTCCGCCGCCCGGGTGCCGTCGACGCTGCGGGACGCGCTCGTCCGCTGGGACGACTCGCCGCTGGCCGCGGCGGCGTTCGGTGCCGAGGTGGTCGCGCACTACGCCAACCACGCGCGCGTCGAACTGGCCGCGTTCGACGCCGCCGTCACCGACTGGGAGCTGCGCCGTGGCTTCGAACGACTCTGACCCGGCCGCCCCGGTCACCGAAGTGGTGAACCCGGCGACCGGGCTGGTGGTGGCGACGGTGCCGGCGACCGGTGCCGAGGAGGCCGACGCGGCGATCGACCGGGCGGCCCGGGCGTACGGGTCGTGGCGGGAGGTGGCGCCGGGAGACCGGGCCCGCCTGCTGCGCCGGTTCGCCGCCGAGGTCGACGCGCACCGGGAGGAGCTGGCCGAACTCGAGGTACGCAATTCCGGGCACACCATCTCCAACGCCCGGTGGGAGGCGGGCAACGTCCGGGACGTGCTCGACTACTACGCCGGGGCACCGGAGCGGCTGACCGGCCGGCAGATTCCGGTACCCGGCGGGTTGGACGTCACCTTCCACGAGCCGCTCGGCGTGGTCGGGGTGATCGTGCCGTGGAACTTCCCGATGCCGATCGCCGGCTGGGGCTTCGCGCCGGCGCTCGCCGCGGGCAACACGGTGGTGCTCAAGCCGGCCGAGCTGACGCCGCTGACCGCGATCCGCCTCGGCGAGCTGGCTCTCGACGCCGGGCTTCCGCCGGACGTCTTCACCGTGCTGCCGGGTCGGGGCAGCGTGGTGGGGGAGGCGTTCGTCGCGCATCCGGCGGTCCGGAAGATCTGCTTCACCGGCTCGACCGAGGTCGGTACCCGGATCATGGCCGGCTGTGCCGCGCAGGTGAAACGGCTGACCCTCGAACTGGGCGGCAAGAGCGCCAACCTGGTCTTCGCCGACGCCGACCTGGAGCGGGCCGCCGCGACCGCGCCGTACGCGGTCTTCGACAACGCCGGCCAGGACTGCTGCGCCCGGTCCCGGATCCTGGTCCAGCGTCCGGTGTACGACCGGTTCCTGGCCCTGTTGGAGCCGGCCGTGCAGGCGTTCCGGGTCGAGGACCCGGCGCTGGACACCGCCGAGATGGGTCCGCTCATCTCGGCCGGTCAGCGCGCCTCCGTCGCCTCCTGTGTCGACGGTGCCGAGGTGGCCTTCACCGGCTCCTGTCCCGAGGGCCCCGGCTTCTGGTACGCCCCGACAGTGCTGCTGGCCCGGTCGCCCGCGCAGCGGCACTGGCGGGAGGAGGTCTTCGGCCCGGTGGTCTCGGTGCTGCCGTTCGACGACGAGGCCGAGGCAGTGGCGCTGGCCAACGACACCGAGTACGGCCTCTCCGGCTCGATCTGGACCCGGGACGTGGGCCGGGCGATCCGAGTGGCCCGGGGCGTGGAGTCCGGCAACCTGAGCGTCAACTCGCACTCGTCGGTGCGGTACTGGACGCCGTTCGGCGGGATGAAGCGCTCGGGCCTCGGCCGGGAGCTGGGCCCGGACGCCCTGCACGCGTTCACCGACGTCAAGAACGTCTTCATCGCCACCGGTCAGTGAATGGGTGGTGACTGCCGAGGAAGACCGGACGGGTCGGCGTCCCGGTGCTGGGCGCCGACCAGTAGGTCCCCGGCGGCAGTACGGAAGTAGAGCACGGAACGGCCGGACCGGCGGCGCCGGACGAGCTGGGCGTCCAGCAGGACCTGGAGGTGACCGCCGACCGAGCCGTAGCCGTACCCGGTGAGCGCGACGAGCTGGGTGGGACTCTTCGGCGAGTCCAGCAGCGTCAGGATGCCCGCCCGGACCGGTCCGAGCAGCCGGCTCAATGCCCGGGGCGGTTGGCGATCGGCCGGGTCGGCCAGGATCCCGGTGCAGGGGTAGACGATCGAGTGCCGGTCCGATCCGGCCGAGCCGAGCCAGCCCCGGTGGTTGGTACTCGGGATGAACAGCAGTTGCGCCCCGGCCAGGTCCTTCGCCGGCAGGTCGTAGTTGTTGACCTGCAACCGGCCGTCGCCGAGCCACCGCATTCCCGGCCTCATCCCGTCGAGCGTGCTTGCCCAGCCGCCGGAGCTGAGCTGCTGGGTCCGGGACACGATGTCGGCCTCCAGGATGCGGCGGCGCCGCGACCAGTCCGGTTCCACCGTCCGGGTCCAGATCCAGCCGAGCAGTTCCGCGGCCCGATCCGGCAGGTCCGGCACCGCCAGCTCCGCCGGCAGCGGTGCGGCCGGCCCGCCGTCGAGTTCGGCCCGGGCGGCCTCGGGCGGGGTGGCCCGGACCCGCGCCAGCTCGTCGGCGAACGTCTCCTCCGGTCCGGCGGGCGGTGACGTCAGGAAGTCGGCCACCCATCTCGGCCGGAAGGCGGCCCGCACCAGCGCCCGGGCGAACGGATCGGCGGCGATCCGCTCCCGGTAACCGGGAGCGTGGGTGGCCAGCCAGTCCCGCTGCCCGGGAACGACGATCCCGGTGTTCAGCGACTTGAGCGCCGAGACCGTCTCGGCCAGGGCGGAGACGGCGAACCGGCTCCGGGCCAGTGCGTCCGTACCGATCCGCCAGGTGCCCACCGCGCGCCTCCCCCGGTTCCGTGTGCCGACGACCTCTCGCGTACAGCCGAAAAGGTATCTTGCCGGGGCGGCGCTCCCCAGACTCCTGCGCATGCACACCTATCGGGAGTTGTTCCGGGTCCGCGAATTCCGGCCGCTCTTCGCGACGGTCTCGCTGCTGACCGCCGCGCGTACCGTCACGGGGTTGGCGCTCGGCACCCTGGTGTACGCGGCCACCGGGTCGCCGCTGCTCGCCGCGCTCAGCCTCTTCGGGTCGTACTTCGCCCAGGTGCTCGGCGCGGCGACGCTGCTCAGCGTCGCGGACCGGGTGCCGCCCCGGGCCGCCATGGTCGCGATCGCGGTGTTCGCCGGGCTGAGCACCCTGATGCTGGCACTGCCGGGCATGCCGGTCTGGGGAATCTTCTGCGTGATCGGTCTCCAGGGGCTGGTCGGCTCGGTGGCCGGCGGCGTCCGCTGGGGACTGCTCGGGGAGATCCTGCCTGGCAGCGGGTACGTCCTCGGCCGGTCGGTCTTCAACATGTCCCTCGGCGTCACCCAGATCACCGGGTTCGCCACCGGTGGGCTGCTGGTCGCGCTGACCTCGCCCCGCCAGGTACTGGTGATCGGCGGCGGGCTGACCCTGGCCGGTGCGCTCACCGCCCGGCTGGGCCTCTCCCGGCGCCCGCCCCGGGCCACCGGCCGCCCGTCGGTGGGGCAGACCTGGCGGGTCAACGCCGAGCTCTGGTCGATGCCGGGCCGCCGGCACGCGTACCTGGCGATGTGGGTGCCGAACGGCCTCGTCGTCGGCTGCGAGGCGATCTTCATCCCGTACGCGCCCAATGCGGCGGGAGTGCTCTTCGTGGCCGGGGCGGCGGGCATGCTCGCCGGGGACGTACTGCTGGGCAGGTTCCTTCCGGCCCGGTGGCGGGCCCGGACGGTCACGCCGCTACAGCTGCTGCTCGGGGCGCCGTATCTGCTCTTCGCCCTGTCACTGCCGTTGCCCGTCGCCGCGGTCGCGGTCGCCGCCGCCTCGTTCGGTTTCGGCGGCGGGCTGCTGCTCCAGGAGCGGCTGATCGAGTTGACCCCGCCGGAGCTACGCGGACAGGCGCTCGGCCTGCACTCGGCCGGCATGCTGACCTTCCAGGCGGTGGCGGCGACGATCGCGGGCGCCGTGGCGGGCTGGCTGCCGGTCGGTCTGGCGATGGCGGTGATGGGGGCGCTTTCGCTGCTGGTGGCGCTCTATCTCACACCTCGGCTGCGCCGCCGGGACCAGGTTCCCACGCCCGAGCCGGTGCCGGCGTGACCCCCGCTGCCCCGATCAGCCTCGCCGGGCACTTCCGACGAAGGCCCGCCACGCGTCGGCGTCGAAGGCCAGCTTGCCGCCGTCGGGGTCCTTGCTGTCCCGGACCAGTACGACGTCCGGCAGGTTGTCGGCCACCTCGACACAGTTGCCGCCGCTGGAGCCGCTGCGGGTGGACGTCCGCCAGTTGGCGCCGGTCACATCCATGGCTGCGGTTCCACCGCCGAGACCATCGACGCGGAATAGTGAGCGATCTTGCCGTACTCCTCCTGGCTCAGCCCGCCGTCCGTGCGCATCCGCCGTAACTGCGCCCGGATCAGATCTGCGGTGAGGACGAGCTTCCGGGTCACGGTTCCTCCACAGTGCTCCCGATGCCTGCCGAGATTGAGTAGTCCTGCGGACAGCAGACTGTCACCGGCAGAACGCGGAGCGGAGGAGGCTCAGGCGCGGCCGGAAAGCAGGTGTGGGGCGTGCTCGCGGACGGCCGCCAGCAGTTTGCGGACCGACGGGTTCACCATCGGCCGGCCCGCGACGGTCACCGTCGGCACGGTCTCGTTGCCGTCCGCCACCGAGCGGACGAACGCCGCCGCGTCCGGATCCTTCCAGATGTTGACCCTCGTGTACCGCAGCCGGCTGAAGAGCAACAGGAACATCAACTTCATGCAGTACGGGCATCCGTGCCGCCAGTAGACGACCACGCCCTCCCGGTCCTCGGTCATGGCGCTCCTCCACTGTCGGCCTCTGCTGTCGGCCTCTGCTGTCGGCCTCTGCTGTCGGCCTCTGCTGTCGGCCTCTGCTGTCGGCCTCTGCTGTCGGCCTCTGCTGTCGGCCTCTGCTGTCGGCCTCTGCTGTCGGCCTCTGCTGGTCGGAGCGTAGCCGAGACCGTCCGGATCCAGACCTGCCGATCTGGTCCTCGACCACCGCCGACGGGTCGGCGAGGATGCCGGGAACGGTGGTGATCCGGAAGGGGAGTACGGCGATGACAAGTGATCGACTGACCGGGCGGGTGGCCGTGGTGACCGGCGCCGGCAGCGGGATCGGGCTGGCCACCGTACGCCGGCTCGCCGCCGAGGGGGCCCGGGTGGTCTGTGTCGACATCGCGGCCGTACCCGGGCGGGCCGCCGCCGACGAGGTGGACGGCGAGTTCGTGGAGTGCGACGTGGCCGACGAGGCGGCCGTACGCGATCTCTTCGACCAGGTCGCGGCCCGGCACGGGCGGATCGACATCGCGTTCAACAACGCCGGCATCTCGCCGCCGGACGACGACTCGATCCTCGACACCGGCCTGGACGCCTGGGAACGGGTGCTCCGGGTCAACACCACCAGCGTCTACCTCTGCTGCAAGTACGTCATTCCGCACATGCTGCGCCAGGGCAAGGGGTCGATCATCAACACCGCCTCGTTCGTCGCCCTGATGGGGGCGGCGACCTCGCAGATCGCCTACACCGCGAGCAAGGGCGGGGTACTGGCGCTGACCCGGGAACTCGGCGTGCAGTTCGCCCGGCAGGGCATCCGGGTCAACGCGCTCTGTCCGGGGCCGATCGGTACCCCGCTGCTCCGGGACCTCTTCGCCAAGGACCCGGAACGGGCGGCCCGCCGCCTGGTGCACGTCCCGATGGGGCGGTTCGGCGAGCCGGCGGAGATCGCCGCCGCGGTGGCGTTCCTGGCCAGCGACGACGCCTCGTTCATGACCGCCGCCCAGTTCGTGGTCGACGGGGGGATCACCGGCGCGTACGTCACCCCGCTGTGAGGTTGTCCGGTGCTGTCCGGATGTCGTCCGGGTCACCGAAGCGTGAGCACTTCCAGGGGCCGACGTTAGGCTGGAGGCCATGACCGTCCGTGCGCCGTTGACTCCCGGCACGCTCTCCCCGTGGCGCCAGGTGCCGCCGCAAATCGTCCGTCCCGAGTACGTCGGCAAGAAGCGGCCGAAGGAGTGGCGTGGCTCGCACGTCCAGTCCGCCGAGACGATCGAGAAGATGCGGGTGGCCGGCCGGATCGCTGCCCAGGCCACCCAGCTCGCCGGGGAGAACTGCAAGCCGGGCGTCACCACCGACGAGATCGACCGGGTGGTGCACGAGTTCCTGGTCGACCACAACGCCTACCCGTCCACGCTCGGTTACAAGGGCTTCCCCAAGTCCTGCTGCACGAGCCTGAACGAGGTGATCTGCCACGGCATCCCCGACTCGACCGTGCTGGTGGACGGCGACATCATCAACGTCGACGTCACCGCGTACCTCGACGGGGTGCACGGGGACACCGACGCCACCTTCTGCGTCGGCGAGGTGACGGAGCCGGCCCGGCTGCTGGTGGAGCGGACCCACGAGGCGATGATGCGCGGCATCCGGGCGGTCGTACCGGGTCGGCAGATCAACGTGATCGGCCGGGTCATCGAGTCGTACGCCAAGCGTTTCGGCTACGGCGTCGTCCGGGACTTCACCGGGCACGGCATCGGCGAGGCCTTCCACAGCGGGCTCTACGTGCCGCACTACGACAGCCCCCGGCCCACCGACATCATGGAGCCGGGAATGACGTTCACCATCGAGCCGATGATCACCCTCGGCACCCACGAGTACGACATGTGGGACGACGGCTGGACCGTGGTGACCAAGGACCGGCGCTGGACGGCACAGTTCGAGCACACCATCGTGGTCACCGAGGACGGCCACGAGATCCTCACCCTGCCGTGACGGACGCCTCCACCGGGGTCAGCGAACACCACCACGCGGACGTCTCCGGCGGCTGGCTGCGGCCCGCCGTCTTCGGTGCGATGGACGGTCTGGTCACCAACATCGCCCTGATCGCCGGCGTCGGCGGGGGTGGCGCCGAGCCCCGGAACATCGTGCTGACCGGATTCGCCGGTCTCGTCGCCGGGGCGATCTCGATGGGGCTGGGCGAGTACACCAGCGTGCAGTCCCAGAACGAGCAGGTGGCCGCCGAGGTGGCCAAGGAGCGCCGCGAACTGGAGCGGAATCCGGCCGGCGAGGCCCGGGAACTCGCCGACGCCTGGGTGCAGCGCGGCCTGCCCCGCCAGCTCGCCGAGCAGGTGGCGGACGCGCTCCGGCGCAACCCGGAGGAGGCGCTCCGGGTGCACGTCCAGGAGGAACTGGGCGTCGACGTCGACGAGCGGCCCAGCCCGTGGACCGCCGCCTTCTCCTCGTTCATCTGCTTCTCGGCGGGCGCCCTGGTGCCGCTGGCGACGTACCTGCTGGGGTTCTCCAGCCTGTGGCTGGCGTTGGCGGTGGGCGGTATCGGCCTGTTCGTCGCCGGTGCGCTGGTCGCCCGGTTCACCAACCGAAAGTGGTGGATCAGCGGTGGCCGGCAGCTCCTGCTCGGCGCGGCGGCGACCGTCGCGACGTATCTGGTCGGCCGGCTGATCGGGGTCGGCGTCAGCTGAGCCCGGGTGATCCGGTCCGGCGGAGGCCCGGCGCCGTGCCGGAGGCCGGGGACCCTCAGTCGCCGAACAGGTCGGCGACCGTGCCGTCCACCGGGCGACCTCGGGCGGCCAGCTCCGTGGCCTGGTCGCGCAGCACCGTGCCGAGTTCGGTCATGTCGGCGCCGGCCAGGCCGGTCCGGATCACGGCGTCCGCGTCGGTCCGGAAGTAGGTGCGGGTGAAGAGGCCGACCACGGTCGCCGCGGCCAGTCGGGCGGCACCGAGCATCAGCAGCGCGGCGTCGATCTGGTACCACTGCGCCAGCCACACCGCCCGGGTGTGCGCCGCGAACCCCCGGCACCACGCCTGCCGGGCGAGCGAGGTGAACTCCGCCGGCCGGGCCGAGGCCAGCCGGCCCAGGTGCGCGTCGCGCAACGCCGGCAGCCATCCGGTGGGGTCGTGCAGCGGCTTCGTGCTGACGTACCGGTCCGCGACGAGCGGCCACGACGCCGAGAGGGTACGCGCCTGGGCCAGGTAGTCGTCGGCGCCGACCGGAGCGAGGTCGACCAGCACCCCGTCCAGCCGTCGGGTGGCCGGCCGTGGTCCCATCCCCGGTCGGTAGGTGACGGCGACGAGGTTCACGTCACTGGTCTCGTCGTCGTCGCCGTGCGCGAGTGGGCCGTACACGCCGATCGCCAGGATGTCGGCCGGATACCGTCGGCGGGCCTGTCCGGCCACCTGCTCGGCGAGCAGCCAACGGGGATTGACGAGGTACGGGTTCTCCTCCGACATCACGCCATTGTCGTGGATCTACCTCTGGTCGGGCAGGGTCGGATCGAGTCGGAAGATGCGGATGTCGCGACCACCTGCCCGGCTCACGTAGGTCTGGTACGCCGGCCACTCGGCCACCAGCAGCTGCCACAGCCGGTCCCGCTCCGCACCTTCGACCAGTTGGGCCCGGACCGGTATCCGGTTGCCGGCGACGGTGACCGTGGCGGCCGGCTCGGCGAGCAGGTTGAGTGCCCAGGCCGGCTGCTCCGGTCGACCCCAGTTGGACCCGATCACCACGTAGCCGTCGCCGTCCGGTACGTAGAGCAGCGGGTTGGCCCGGGGCTGTCCGGACCGGCGCCCGGTGGTGGTGATCAGCAACGACGGGAGCAGCCCCAGCGCGACCACCCGACCCCGGGTCAGGCGCGCGACCAGGCGGTCGGCGGGGACCAGTAGCGGGGTGCAGGCGGCGAACCAGCGCCGGTGGCCGAGCCGGCGGACGAGCCTGCCGGGTACGGAGACCGGTCTACCCTGAGTGGACATCGCCACAGTCTGCCGGCTGCCCGGTCCCGACGACACCACCGATCGGCGCGCGGTGCCGGGCACGGGTCGGCCGGAGGCTGATCGGGCCGGCGACGAGAGGCTGATCGGGCCGGCGGTGAAAGACTGATCGGCCCGGCGGTGGAAGGCTGATCGGCTCGGCGACGGATCAGGCGGGCCGGCCGGGGAACGGCACCGTGGCCGGGGTGACCCCGGCGGCCCGCCGCCACCTGGTGGCGCGTACCGCGGTGTCGGTGAGCCCGTTCAGCGCGCTGGTCCGCTGCGCCCCCTCCGTGGTCGGTAGGGCGGCCCGCCACACCGCGCCGGTCCGCTCCTCGACCTCGACCGCCAGCCGGAGCGCACTGGCCTCGTCGGTAACGGGGAACGGCAGGGCGTACGCCGGGGCGGCCGGCGGAGGGGTGCTGCCCTTCCCGTTCAGCAGCAGGATCAGGCTGTCCCGGCGACTACGGTGTGCGGCCTCGGCGGACCGGGCCTGGGCAGCCCCGTCGCCGTCCAGGTGCACCCCGATCGGCCCGTACGCGTAGATCGCGGCGTGTTCAGCGGCCAGCGCCGCCGCCAGTGCCTCGGACATCAGGCCGCCCTTCCCGTCCGCCCGACGGCGACCGTCGTCCGGTCCACGGTCGTCGTCAAAGCCGTGGTCGTCGTCAAAGCCACGGTCGTCGTCAAAGCCACGGTCGTCATCCGGTCCGAGGTCGTGCTCGAATCCGTGGTCGTCGTCGGCGTCCCGGTCGGCCGGGTCCTGGCGTGGCGCCCGGTCATCGGACCACCTCCAGGTGGCTGGCCCGGGCCGCGGCGATGGACCCGACCAGCGCGGATCGGTTGGCTGGCGCCTCGGTGCACGCCTTCGCGGCGGCCTCGCGGCCCTGCTGCTCGGCCTCCCGTAGCTGCGCCAGGGTCGCGGCGGCGGTTCCGGCGCCGGAATCTCCGGCGGGCGCCGAGGGCGTGGCGGTACCGGGCAGTGTCGTCCGGGTGACCCGGGCCAACTCCGCGGCGTGGGCCCGATGGGCCTCGGCGACCGGACCGAGCCGGTCCGCCAACTCCGGGAACGCGGCGATCGCCGCGTCGTAGCGGGCGGCGAGGTCGAGCGCCCCGCCGATCAGTGGCGCGAGCGGGTCCGGGGCGGGCGGTGGGTCGGGCTCGTTGTCGAACAGGCCGCATCCGGTCAGCGAGCCGGTGGTGCCGACCAGCGCCACCAGGGCGGCTGCTCGCACCACATCGCGTCGGGATCGCCCCGCCGTCCCGTACCTCTGGTTCGTCTCTCCGGTCCGCACCGAACAAGTCAACACCATCGGTGGTCGCGACGGCGTTAGCACGGGCGTCGTGGCTGTCTCGTCGGTGCGCCGATCGGGCCCTCGGCGGGCCAGCGCGTTACGCTCTGCGCAGCCGCCGGGCGCATCCGTCCGGTGGCACGCTGGTGTGGCTGCCGGGACGGGGCCGATGATCGCGAGAGGGGGACGGAGATGACGCAGCGTGGCCGTGCCGCCGGCCGGCCGAAGGCGGGTCCCCGCGCTCCGGGGCGCCCCCGTGACGACTCGTCCGCGCGCCGGCTCCGGCTCCGTGCCGTTATCGAACCCGTGGTGAACGCCGCCGGCTACGACCTCGAGGACCTTGCGGTGTCCCGGGCCGGCCGCCGGTACGTGGTCCGGGTCGTCGTCGACGGCGACGCGGGCGTCAGCCTGGACGCGGTGGCCGACGTCTCCCGGGCCCTGTCCAAGGCGCTAGACCAGGCGGAGGAGACCAGCGGCGATCTGGTCGCCGGGGAGTACCAGCTAGAGGTGAGTTCCCCCGGCGTGGACCGGCCGCTGACGCTGCCCCGACACTGGCGGCGCAACGTGGGCCGGCTGGTGAAGGTGACTGTGCGTGGTGCCGGCGAACCGGTGGCGACCGCCCCGGGTGCCCCGGGAACGGCGACCGGCCCGACCGATCGACCGACGGGCGACCGACAGGTGACGGCCCGGGTGGTCGCTGCCGACGAGATCCGGGCGGTGCTGGACACTGACGCCGGACCGACCGGATGGGCGTACGACGACCTGGGACCCGGCCGGGTCCAGGTGGAGTTCAACCGGCTGGACGAGATCGCGGAAGACGATCCGACCGACGCTGGCCATGACGACTATGACGACGACGTCGAAGACGGCGACGACGAAGATGTGGAGGGCGAGGAGCGGTGAACATCGACCTCGCGGCGTTGCGCGCCCTTGAGCGCGAACGGGAGATCCCGTTCGACACGATTCTCGCGGCGATCGAGACCGCGTTGCTGACGGCGTACCGGCACACAGAGGGGGCCCAGGCGAATGCCCGGGTCGAGATCGACCGTAAGACCGGCGCGGCCCTGGTGTACGCCCAGGAGCAGGACGCCGAGGGTGCGGTGATCAGGGAGTTCGACGACACACCACACGACTTCGGTCGGATCGCCGCGATGACCGCGAAACAGGTCATCCTGCAGCGGCTCCGGGAGGCCACCGACGAGGTGCACTTCGGCGAGTACGCGGGCCGGGACGGTGACCTGGTCACCGGAGTGGTGCAGGCGCACGAGGCGCGCAGCGAGAAGGGCATCGTCTCGGTCGACCTCGGCAAGGTGGAGGCGGTGCTGCCCCAGGCCGAGCAGGTGCCGGGCGAGCTGTACGAGCACGGGCAGCGGCTGCGGTGCGTGGTGGTGCACGTGGTCAAGGGCTTCCGAGGCCCCCAGATCACCCTCTCCCGTTCGCACCCCAACCTGGTGAAGAAGCTGTTCGCCCTGGAGGTGCCCGAGATCGCCGACGGAACGGTGGAGATCGCGGCGATCGCCCGGGAGTCCGGTCACCGGACCAAGATCGCGGTTCGGTCCACCGTCGCCGGGGTGAACGCGAAGGGCGCCTGCATCGGCCCGATGGGTCAGCGGGTCCGCGCGGTGATGAGCGAACTGCACGGTGAGAAGATCGACATCATCGACTGGTCCGAGGACCCCGGGATGTTCGTCGGCAACGCCCTGTCGCCGGCCAAGGCACTCCGGGTCGAGGTCGTGGACGCGGCGACCCGGACAGCGCGGGTCACCGTACCTGATTTCCAGCTTTCATTGGCTATCGGACGAGAAGGGCAGAATGCCCGTCTCGCCGCCCGCCTCACCGGCTGGCGGATCGACATCCATGCCGATACCGAGCAGGTGCCGAGCCCGGCACCGGCCGGCCGGCAGGGCGGTGCTGATCACGCAGCCGAGGCGGACGGAGCGATCTCGACCGGGTAGGGGTAGACTTTCTCAGTGGTACGACGCGCGTGGCCGGAGCGCACCTGTGTGGGCTGTCGGCAACGGGCGCCGGCCGGCCAGCTGCTGCGGATTGTCGCGGTCGGCGATGAGACTGGTCACAGCCTCCGACCCGATCCGACCCGTAGGCTGCCGGGACGGGGGGCGAACCTGCATCCCGACCCGGCCTGCTTCACGCTGGCGCTGCGGCGTCGGGCCTTCGGACGGGCGCTGCGTATCGCTGGCGTTCCTGACGCGAGTGAGTTGGCCGAGCACCTCCAAGGCGTTGACAAACCACGACCGGTCACCCGGCTGGGCGGAATCGACGCAACGGAACCCAAGCAAGGTAGGACGACCGACATGAGCACACGATGAAGTCCCAGAAATGACCAGGCTTCAAGTGCACGAGTGAGGTTGCTGCGGGTGCTGCCCGCACGACCTCGGAGTGAGGAGTGCAGTGGCAGGCAAGGCCCGCGTACACGAGCTGGCAAAAGAGCTCGGGGTCGAAAGTAAGACCGTTCTCGCCAAGTTGAAAGAGATGGGCGAGTTCGTCAAGTCCGCGTCAAGCACTGTCGAGGCCCCGGTGGCCCGGCGGCTGCGTGGCGCCTTCGTCGCGTCTTCGGAGCCGGCGGCACCCGCCGCTCCGTCAGCGCCTCCGGCCCCCAAGGCGACCCCGACCCCGGGTCCCGGGGAGCCAAGAGTCTCCGCCAAGCCGGGACCGCCCCGTCGGGTGACGCCTCCGGCGGCGAAGCCCACCAAGGGTCCGGTTCCGGGTCCGCCGCAGCCGGCGGCTCCGGTCGCCAAGCCGGCGAGTGCCCACGACATCGAGCTGGCCGCGGCCGAGGCTCGGGCCACGGCGCTGAAGGCCGAGCAGGAGGCGGCGGTCAAGGCCGCCCAGGCCGCTCGGCAGCAGCGCAACGACACGGTCCGGCGGGAGCCGCCGGCCGAGGGCGGTCCCACGTCCCGGCCGAGGCCGAACCCGGGTGCCGTTCCGCCGCGACCGGGTTCTCCGGCCGGCGCGCGGCCCGCGCCGCCCGGTGCGCCGGCGCCCGGCCCGGCCCGGCCCGGTGGCCGTCCGCCGGCACGTAGCGGCGGCAACAACCCGTTCGGCATCACGCCGGGCGGACAGCGTCCCGCGGCTGGGGGCGGCCCTCGGCCCAACCCGGCCAACATGCCTCCTCGGCCGAGCCCGGCTTCCATGCCGCCCCGGCCCAGCCCGGCTTCGATGCCGACGCAGCGCCCCGGTCGTCCCGGTGGCGGCGGTCCCGGTCGTCCTGGTGGCGGTGCCGGTGCCGGTCGTCCCGGTGGTGGCGGCGGCGGATTCCGCGGCGGCCCCGGCGGTGGCGGTGGCGGCGGTGGGTTCCGTGGCGGTCCCGGTGGGGGCGGCGGCGGTGCCGGCGGTGGCGGTTACCGGGGTGGTCCCGGTGGCGGTGCCGGCGCCGGTGGTGGCGGTTACCGCGGTGGTCCCGGTGGGGGCGCACCGGCCGGTGGCGCGGGTCGCCCCGGTGGTGGCGGTCGCGGCCGTGGCGGCGGCGCCGCGGGTGCCTTCGGGCGTCCGGGTGGCAAGCCGACCCGTGGTCGCAAGTCGAAGAAGCAGCGCAGACAAGAGTTCGACAATCTGTCCGCGCCGACGATGAGCTCGGGCGCCCCGCGCGGCCAGGGCCAGGTCATTCGGCTGCCGCGTGGTGCCTCGCTGTCGGACTTCGCCGACAAGATCAACGCGAACCCCGGTTCGCTGGTCCAGGAGATGTTCAACCTGGGCGAGATGGTCACCGCGACCCAGTCCTGCTCTGACGACACCCTGAACCTGCTGGGTGAGCACCTCGGCTTCGAGGTGTCGATCGTCAGCCCGGAGGACGAGGACCGCGAGCTGCTCGCGCAGTTCAACATCGACCTGGACGCCGAGGTCGCCTCCGAGCGGCTGGTCACCCGTCCGCCGGTGGTAACCGTGATGGGTCACGTCGACCACGGTAAGACCAAGCTGCTCGACGCGATCCGTAAGGCCAACGTCGTGGAGGGCGAGGCCGGCGGTATCACCCAGCACATCGGTGCGTACCAGGTGCACGTGCCGCACGATGGTGTGGACCGGGCGCTGACCGTCATCGACACCCCGGGCCACGAGGCGTTCACCGCCATGCGTGCCCGTGGTGCCCAGGTCACCGACATCGTGGTGCTGGTGGTCGCGGCCGACGACGGCGTCATGCCGCAGACGATCGAGGCGCTCAACCACGCCAAGGCTGCGGACGTACCGATCGTGGTCGCGGTGAACAAGATCGACAAGCCGGACGCCAACCCGGACAAGGTCCGCCAGCAGCTGACCGAATACGGTCTGGTCGCCGAGGAGTACGGCGGCGACACCATGTTCGTCAACGTGGCGGCCAAGCCGGGGATCGGCATCGAGGAACTGCTCGAGGCGGTCCTGCTCACCGCCGACGCGTCGCTGGAGCTGACCGCTCCGATCGACGGGCCGGCCCAGGGTGTGGCGATCGAGGCGCACCTGGACAAGGGTCGCGGTGCGGTGGCCACGGTGCTGGTGCAGAAGGGCACCCTGCGGGCCGGCGACTCGATCGTCGCCGGTGGGGCGCACGGCCGGGTCCGGGCCATGCTCGACGAGAACGGCAAGCCGGTCGCCGAGGCCGGGCCGGCGCGTCCGGTCATGGTGCTCGGTCTGACCGCGGTGCCGGGCGCGGGTGACACGTTCCTGGCGGCCGAGGACGACCGGACGGTGCGGCAGATCGCCGAGCAGCGGCAGGCCCGGCGGAGGGCGGCGAGCTTCGCCAACTCCCACCGGCGGCCCAGCCTCGAGACGATCATGGAGCAGCTCAAGGAGGGCGAGAAGACCTCGCTCAACCTGGTGCTCAAGGGCGACGGGTCCGGTTCGGTGGAGGCGCTGGAAGACGCGCTGTTCAAGCTGGACATCCCGGAGGAGGTCCAACTGCGGATCATCCACCGGGGCGTCGGTGCCATCACCGAGAGCGACGTGATGCTGGCCAGCGCCTCTTCCGAGGCGGTGACGATCATCGGCTTCAACGTCCGGGCCTCGAACAAGGTCCGGGAGATCGCCGACCGCGAGGGTGTGGAGATCCGGTACTACACGGTCATCTACCAGGCCATCGAGGAGATCGACGCGGCGCTAAAGGGCCTGCTCAAGCCGGAGTACGAGGAGGTCGAGCTGGGCAGTGCGGAGATCCGCGACGTGTTCCGCTCGTCCAAGATCGGCAACATCGCCGGTTGTATCGTCCGGTCCGGTGTCATCCGCCGTAACGCCAAGGCACGGCTGCTGCGGGACGGGACGGTCGTGGCCGACAACGTCGCGATCAGCTCGCTCAAGCGGTTCAAGGATGACGCCACCGAGGTCCGTGAGGGCTTCGAGTGTGGTCTGACGTTGAGCAACTACAACAACCTTCAGGTTGGTGACATCATCGAGACGTTCGAGATGCGCGAGAAGCCGCGCGCCTGATCGAGATCGATGTAGCGGTGGCCGGGGCCCGACGGGTCCCGGCCACCGGCCTGTCCGGGGGCCCGGCGCCCCGGAAAGGTGATGATCGGCGGGGGCGGATTGCCGTACCCTTCCGGCCGTGTATACCGGAACCGCCGTTTTCGACCTGCTGCTGCCCGGAGACTCGCGCTCCCTGAAAGCGAAGAGGTCGTACGTCCGCCCCATTGTCGCCGCACTGCGGAAATTCGAGGTGTCAGCCGCCGAGGTGGGCGCGCTTGACCTGCACGGCCGGGCCCAGATCGCCGTCGCAGTGGTGGCCTCCGAGACTGAGCACGTCAGCACGGTGCTGGATTCCTGTGAGCGCCTGATCGCCGGCCGACCGGAGATCGAGTTGCTCTCCGTACGCCGACGGTTGCACGGTGCGGATGACTGATCCCCGGTGCCGCCCCCGGTACCCCGGTCAGGTCCGCTGATGTCGACGGCGGCGGCGCGGGCCCCGGGCGCGCAGGTAGTGTTCAGCGAGTCGGCCGGTCCGGCCGCGGCGCGTGGCGCCGCCGGTCCGGCCCGGAAGCGGGATGCCGTGGAGGTGCGGAGATGACGGACCAGGCGAAGGTGCGCCGGCATGCGGAACGCGTGCGGGAGTTGGTCGCTTCGGTGGTGCGTACCCAGGTCAAAGATCCCCGACTCGGCATGATTACGATCACCGACGCGCGGATCACCCCTGACCTGCGGGAAGCCACGGTCTTCTACACGGTGCTCGGTGACGCTTCCGAGCAGGCGGCCACCGCCGCCGCCCTGGAGAGCGCCAAGGGGCTGCTGCGGAGCACGGTGGGCAAGGCGCTCGGGTTGCGGCACTCGCCGAGCCTGTCCTTCGTCCTCGACAACGTGCAGGACCAGGTCAAGCAGATCGACGAGCTGCTGACCGCTGCCCGTACCGCCGACGCGGAGGTGCAGCGGCTGGCCGCCCAGGCCGAGTACGCGGGCGAGCCGCAGCCGTACCGGGTCGAGGACGACGAGGAAGCGGACGACGAGGAAGCGGACGACGAGGAAGCGGGCGACGACGAGGACCGGCGGTCAGCGGGCGGAACCGGAGCCCGGCCGTGAGCGGCGGAGCGTTGCTCGCCGACGTGCCCCGGCCGGCGGCCACCGAGCAGCCGACCGAGGCGGAGTGGGCCGCGGCGGTGAGCGCGATCACGACGCTGCCGGCCAACGGCCGGATACTGCTGATCTGTCACGTGAACCCGGACGGCGACGCCCTGGGCAGCATGCTCGGGTTCGCGCTGGGACTGCGCCGGCTGGGCGTACGCCAGTTGCAGGCCACCTTCCCCGGGCGCCCGGAGGTGCCGGAGCCGTTCCAGGCGATGCCCGGCCTCGACCTGCTGGTGCCGGCCACCGAGGCGGACCCGGACCCGGACCTGGTGATCTGCTTCGACGTCGCCGCCGTGTCGCGGCTGGGCGACCTGGCCGACCGGTTGGACCGGGCCGGCGCCTCCGTGGTGCTGGACCACCACGCCTCGAACACCCGGTTCGGCGGGATCCACCTGGTCGACCCGGACGCCGCCGCGACGTCGGTGGTGGTGGAGAAGCTGCTCGTCCGGCTGGGAGTGCCGCTGGACCAGGGGATCGCCGAGTGCCTGTACGTCGCCCTGGCGACCGACACCGGCTCGTTCCGGTTCGACATGACCACACCGGCGGTGCACGAGATGGCCGCCCGGCTGCTGGCGACCGGAATCCGACCCGGGGAGATCTCCCGGCGGATCTTCGACACCCGGCCGTTCGGCGCGGTCCGGCTCTACGGGGACGTGCTGGGTCGTACCCAGCTCGAACCGCTGGAGGCCGGCGGGCGCGGGCTGGTCTGGACGTACGCCACGCTGGCGGACCTGGAGCGGCACGGGCAACGCCCGTACACGCTGGAGCCGCTGATCGACTCGGTCCGCTGCACCGCCGAGGCCGACGTGAGCTGCGTACTCAAGCAGGTCGCCGAGGGGGAGTGGGCGGTCTCCATGCGCAGCAAGGGCGCGATGGACGTGAGCCGGGTGGCGGTGGCCCTCGGCGGTGGCGGACACCGCCTGGCGGCCGGCTTCACCGCGTACGGGTCGGTGCCGGAGGTCATCGAGGCGATCCGGACCGAGCTGGGCCGGGGCGGGGTCGCACTGGACCTGGGCGGGACCGCCGCCTCTGAGCTGCAAGATCAGGAGTAACCGGGCGGGCGTCTAGCTTTCCGCCGGGCGGCGCCGCAGGGACAATTGGCGGATGGAACAGCAACCGGAGCTCTCCGTCGATGTGCCCCGGGCCTGGGACCGACCGGTCGTATCGGTTCCCATCCTGACCTTCTTGTCCCTGGTCGGCGGGCAGCTGCCGTCCTTCTCGCCGCAGGCCAACCTCTATACGATCGGCACCGGCGGTGCGCTGGTGTGGCTCGGGCTCTCCAACCGGATGCCCCGACGGCCCGTACCGCAGCGGTTGGGGTCCGGGGCCGTCTGGTGGGTGCTGCCCGTCATGATCTTCGGAGTCTTCGAGGCCGGCACGTTCATGCTCGGCTCCCGGGACGACTTTCCGACCTTCTCGAAGATCACCGACCCGCTGCTGGACGACTCGCTGATCCGCTCAGCCGCCTACTTCGCGTGGCTGTCGGCCTTCTGGGGACTGGTACGCCGATGAAGCTTCTCGCGATCGGCGGGTTCACGGCGGCCCTGCTGCTCTTCGTCGTGGTGGAGTGGGCGGCCCGGCGGGAGGGGTCCCGGATCCCGACCTTCGGCGACGTCTGTGCCTACGTGATGCGGTACGAGGTCGGCCCGGTGCCGGTCGGCCGGATCGCCCTGTTCGGCTTCTGGTGGTGGATGGGCTGGCACTTCTTTGCCCGCTGAGCAGGACCTACTGTCCGGTACCGTTCCACATGGCGGGAATGCCGCACAGAATGTGGACCTGAACGATAGCTTGGGTAATGGACCTGAACGATACCTAGGGTCGTGACTGCGCCCGTCCCACCCGCGTCGGGTGTGGCACACCCATTGAGCATCGCCTGCCTCCAGGGTCAACCGACCCGGGCTCACGCTGTCCCGGCCACCTTGTCCGGCGATCCCGGACCTGCCACCGAGGACGATCAGCAGGACCCGCCGCAGTGGTCCGCGTCGATGTGGACCACGTGCCCTGGAAGGAGCCCTCCCATGGCGGCCAAGCCGAACAAGCCCAAGCCCGAGAACACCGACGAGGCCCGCGAACAGGCCCGTCGCGCAGTCCAGATGTCGATGGACACCCGTCAGTGACCGACGCGTCGCCGCGGTGACCGACCCGGTCCCGGGTCGTCCGCGTCGACTCCGGTCGGACGGATCTTCCCGTACCGGCCACCTGACCGAGCAGTTCCGCCCGCACCGGCCCGTCGGATGGCAGCAGCCCTCCGGGTAGCCGGTGCGGACGTGAGTTCTCCGCCGGGCAGGATTCGTGATCGATCCTCGGGAACCGCTCGGGGTCGCGGCTAGGTAAGTGCAGCCCTGTCTTGTGCTCCTTACTTGGGCCGTGCCAGGATCGTTCGCGATGAGCCAGCCCGCCAGCCCGCCTCCGGACGCAGCGGTTCCGGACACAGCGGTTCAAGACGAGGCCGTTCCGGACGCGGTCGCTTCGACGGCGGTCGCCGCACCGCCCCCGGCCGCCGGGGCGTCCGCCCGACGGATCGCCGGGTTGGCCCTGCCCGCGCTGGTGGTACTGGCCGCCGAGCCGCTCTACGTACTCGTCGACACCGCCGTGCTGGGGCACCTCGGCTCGGTGCCGCTCGCCGCGCTCGCCGTCGGCGGTCCGGTGATGACCCTGGTCGTCTGGATCGGCACCGTCACCGCGTACGGCACCACCGGGCGGGCGGCCCGACGATTCGGGTACGGCGACCGGTCCGCCGCCGTCGCCGAGGGCGTCCAGTCGTCCTGGCTCGCCCTCGCCGCCGGCCTGCTGCTGGCCGTCGTGATGCAGTTCGCGGCCGGCCCGCTGGCGCGTACCGTCGCCGGAGCCGGATCCCCCGAGGTGGCCGACGGCGCGGCACTCTGGCTGCGGATCGCGGCCATCGGCGCCCCCGGCCTGCTGCTGGCGGCGGCCGGCAACGGCTGGATGCGCGGCGTGCAGGACACCCGCCGGCCGCTCTACTTCGTGCTCGGGCCCAATCTGCTCTCCGCCGTGCTCTGCCCGATCCTGGTTTACCCGGCCGGCCTCGGCCTGGCCGGTTCGGCGGTGGCCAACGCGGTGGCGCAGACCCTTTGCGGGCTGCTCTTCGCCGGCGCGCTGGTCGCCGAGCGGATTCCGCTGGCTCCCCGGCCCCGGGTGATCGCCCACCAACTCGTGCTCAGCCGGGACCTGTTGATCCGGGGAGCCGCCTTCCAGGCCAGCTTTCTGTCGGCGACCACGGTGGCGGCCCGGTTCGGGGTCGCCGCGGTCGGCGCCCACCAGATCGCACTGCAACTGTGGTTCTTCACCGCACTACTGCTGGACGCGCTGGCAATCGCCGCGCAGTCGCTGGTCGGTGCCGCGCTCGGTGCCGGTGACGCGGCCACCGCCCAGTTGCTGGCCCGCCGGGTCGCGGTGCTCGGCGGACTCTGCGGCATCGCCTTCGCGGTGATCATCGGGGCCGGTGCCGGGATCGTGCCCGCCTGGTTCAGTGCCGATCTCCAGGTACGGGAGCAGGCCCTGGTCGCCTGGCCCTGGTTCGCCGGGATGCAGCCGCTGGCCGGAGTCGTCTTCGCCCTCGACGGGGTGCTGATCGGCGCCGGTGACATCCGCTACCTGCGCAACCTGACCGTGCTGAGCGCGCTCGGCGTCTTCCTGCCGGCGATCTGGCTCACCTTCGTCTTCGACCTCGGACTCGGTGGCATCTGGGCCGGCCTCACCCTCTTCGTCGTGGCCCGGCTGGTCGGGCTGCTGCTCCGGATGCGTTCCGGCCGGTGGCTGGTGCTCGGCGCCATCCGCTGACCCCGCCGGGCCACCGGTGGCCCGGGGCGGCGGGCGTCACGGATGGGCGGGGCGCGGGTGACGTCGCCGGGCCGTCTGGCACGCTTGGCGCTCGTGAGCGTGGACGGTCTGATCGTGGTCGACAAGCCCGGCGGCATGACGTCGCATGACGTGGTCGCCCGGATCCGTCGGCTGGCCCGGACCCGGCGGGTCGGGCACGGCGGGACGCTGGATCCGATGGCCACCGGAGTACTGGTGATCGGGGTCGGCCGGGCCACCCGGCTGCTGACGTACGTGATCGGCGCCGGCAAGGGCTACGCCGCGACGATCCGGCTCGGCCAGTCGACGGTGACCGACGACGCGGAGGGCGAGGTGGTCAGCGCCGCCTCGGCCGGCGAGGTCACCGACGCCGCCGTGCACGCCGGTCTCGCCGCGATGACCGGAGAGATCGACCAGGTACCGAGCGCGGTCAGCGCGATCAAGATCGACGGCCAGCGGGCGTACAAACGGGTACGCGACGGCGAGACGGTCGCCCTCGCGGCGCGCCGGGTCACGGTCTCCCGACTCGAACCACTGGCCGTCCGGCGGGAGTCGGTCGACGGGATGGCCGTACTGGACGTGGACGTGCTGGTGGACTGCTCGTCCGGGACGTACATCCGGGCGCTGGCCCGGGATCTCGGCGCCGGGCTCGGCGTCGGCGGACATCTCACCGCGCTGCGGCGTACCGCGGTCGGCGGGTTCACCCTCGCCGAGGCGCTGACCCTGCCGGCGCTGGAGGAACGGGCTCCGGACGTGGTCAACCTCTCGGTCGAGGCGGCGGCCCGACGGTTCTTCCCGGAGCGCCGGGCGAACGTCGACGAGGCCAAGGTGCTCTCGCACGGTGGTCCGCTGGAGCCGGCCGGCATCGAAGGCCCGTACGCGGTCTTCGGCCCGGAAGGCGACCTGATCGCTATCGTCAGCGAGCGGGGCGGACGGGCCCGGGCCGAAATCGTGCTCGCACCCGCCTGAGCGTGGCACACGGGCAGAAGGGGAAGTCAGGAATGCAGCGGTGGCGCGGGTACCACGGAGCACCGGTGGGCTGGGGCCGGTCGGTCGTCACCATCGGCGTCTTCGACGGGATACACAAGGGGCACCAGGCGATCATCGGGCACGCCGTGAAGCGGGCCCGGGACATGGGCGTGCAGTCGGTCGTGGTCACCTTCGACCCGCATCCGGCCGAGGTGGTCCGGGCGGGCTCGCATCCGGCCGTACTGACCGAACCCGCCCGGAAGGCAGAGTTGATCGAGGCGCTCGGGGTCGACGTACTCTGCGTGGTGCCGTTCACCCCGGACTTCTCCCGGCTGTCGCCGGAGGCGTTCGTGCACGACGTACTGGTCGAGCAGTTGCACGCCGCGCTGGTGGTGGTCGGGGAGAACTTCCGGTTCGGGCACCGGGCCGCAGGCGACGTGGCACTGCTGGAGCGGCTCGGCCGGACCTTCGGGTTCGGCGTCGAGGGTGCGCCGCTGGTCTCCGACGAGGAGACGGTCTTCTCGTCCACCTACATCCGGGCCTGCGTCGCCGCCGGTGACGTCACCGCCGCGGTGGCGGCACTGGGCCGGCCGCACCGGCTGGAGGGCGTGGTGGTCCGGGGTGACCAGCGCGGCCGGGAGATCGGCTTTCCGACCGCCAACCTGCTCTGCCACCGCTACGCGGCGGTGCCGGCGGACGGGATCTACGCGGCCTGGCTGATCCGCCGGGGCGGCCGGGCGGGGCAGCGCGCCGAACGGCTGCCCGCTGCCGTGTCCATCGGGACGAACCCGACATTCTCCGGCCGGGAGCGCCGGGTCGAGGCGTACGTCCTGGACTTCTCGGACGATCTCTACGGTGAGCGGCTCGCGTTGGACTTCGTCGCGTACCTGCGGGAGATGCGCTCCTACGACGGCATCGAGCCACTGGTCGCGCAGATCGCCGAGGACGTCGCCCAGACCCGCCGGGCGCTGGCCGACCCGGCCTGACCCGCGCTGACCTGGCCTGACCCCGCGCTGACCTGGACTGACCCGTCCTGACCTGCGGATCTGGCCGGGTCGGTGCGGCTCCGACCGGTACCCACGAGCCCTTGACTCGGACGAACCGTGCCAGGCTGGTAACCTGACGGGGACGTCGGGTTACCGACGTGGCCTCGCGTGCCTGCACGACGCCGCGGGTGCGAGGTCGCCACCCCGGTCCCGTGACCGGATCGGTGGACGTACGCGACAATCCAGGAACAGGGAGATATGGCGCTCGACCAGGAAGCAAAGAGCAAGATCCGGCAGGAGTACGCGACCGTCGAGGGTGACACCGGGTCGCCCGAGGTGCAGGTCGCGGTCCTGACCAAGCGGATCGCCGAACTCACCGAGCACCTCAAGGTGCACAAGCACGACCACCACAGCCGTCGTGGTCTGTTGCTGCTCGTCGGCCGCCGCCGCCGGTTGCTCAACTACATGCAGAAGAAGGACATCAGCCGCTACCGGTCGCTCATCGAGCGGCTCGGCCTGCGGCGGTGACCTGAGCGGGGGAGTGGCCGTCCGAGGTGTCGCAGCCACCGGCGCGTACCGAGGGACGGCCGCTCCACCCGCCACGTCGCCACCCCACCAGGGGCCAGCGCGACCACCCGATGGGGAGCCGGTCGACGCACCGGTCCTCGGTAGTGGCCCCCGGGCCAGCCGGCACGCACCGGCACCCCGGGCGCTTCGATCGAAGACCGGCCGTCTGAACAGCTCCTCTGACCACGGTCCCGTGCCGGGACGTACCGGCGCGGAGGGCGGTCGCGGCCCCCGATCGAAGGAGTGCTACCGCACCATGACCGAAACACCAGGCACCAACAACACGCTGGGCAGCGAGCACCGCACTGCCGTGATCGACAACGGGTCCTTCGGCACCCGTGAGATCACCTTCTCGACCGGCCGGCTCGCCCGGCAGGCCGCCGGCTCCGTCATCGCCCAGCTCGGCGAGACGGTGGTCCTCTCCGCGACCACGGCCGGCCGGCAGCCGAAGGAGCAGTTCGACTTCTTCCCGCTGACCGTCGACGTCGAGGAGCGGATGTACGCCGCGGGTCGCATCCCCGGCTCGTTCTTCCGCCGCGAGGGCCGGCCCAGCGAGGACGCGATCCTCACCTGCCGGCTGATCGACCGGCCGCTGCGCCCGTCGTTCGTCAAGGGCCTCCGCAACGAGGTCCAGGTCGTCGAGACCGTACTGGCGCTCGACCCGCAGCACCCGTACGACGTGGTCGCGATCAACGCCGCGTCGCTCTCCACCAAGATCTCCGGCCTGCCGTTCTCCGGCCCGATCGGGGCGACCCGGATGGCGCACGTGGACGGCCAGTGGGTCGCCTTCCCGACCATCGAGGAACTGGGCCGGGCCACCTTCGACATGGTGGTGGCCGGCCGGGCCCTGCCGGACGGCGACGTCGCGATCATGATGGTCGAGGCCGAGGCCACCGAGCACACCGTCGCGCTGGTCGCCGGCGGTGCCCCCGCACCGACCGAGGAGGTCGTGGCGAGCGGTCTGGAGGCCGCCAAGCCGGCCATCCGGGAGCTGTGCCGGGCGCAGAGCGAGCTGGCCGAGGTCTCGGCCAAGCCGATCGCCGAGTTCCCCGTCTTCCTCGACTACAACGACGACGTCTACGACGCGGTCTCCGGTGCCGCCCGTAGCGAGATCGCCGAGGCACTCAAGATCGCCGGCAAGGCGGATCGCGAGGAGGCTCTCGACCGGATCAAGGAGCGGGTCGTCGAGCAGCTCGCGACCGACTTCGAGGGCCGGGAGAAGGAGATCAGCGCGGCGTTCCGCTCGCTGAACAAGTCCGAGGTGCGGGGCCGGGTGCTCCGCGACCAGGTCCGGATGGACGGTCGGGGCGTACGCGACATCCGGCCGCTGACCGCCGAGATCGCGGTGCTGCCCCGGGTGCACGGCTCGGCGCTGTTCGAGCGCGGCGAGACGCAGATCCTCGGCGTCACCACGCTCAACATGCTGCGCATGGAGCAGGCGCTGGACACCCTCTCCCCGGAGAAGCACAAGCGCTACATGCACAACTACAACTTCCCGCCGTACTCCACCGGTGAGACCGGCCGGGTCGGTGCGCCGAAGCGGCGCGAGATCGGGCACGGGGCGCTCGCCGAGCGGGCACTGATTCCGGTGCTGCCGAGCCGCGAGGAATTCCCGTACGCGATCCGCCAGGTCTCCGAGGCGCTCGGCTCGAACGGGTCCACCTCGATGGGCTCGGTCTGCGCCTCCACCCTGGCGCTGCTCTCGGCCGGTGTGCCGCTGAAGGCGCCGGTGGCGGGCATCGCGATGGGGCTCATCTCCGACGAGGTGGACGGCAAGACCCAGTACGTGACGCTGACCGACATCCTCGGTGCCGAGGACGCCTTCGGCGACATGGACTTCAAGGTCGCCGGCACCAAGGAGTTCGTCACCGCGTTGCAGCTCGACACCAAGCTCGACGGCATCCCGTCCGACGTGCTGGCCGCCGCGTTGCAGCAGGCGTACGAGGCCCGGCAGGTCATCCTCGGCGTGATGCAGGAGGCGATCGAGGCTCCGGCCACGATGTCGGACTACGCGCCGCGGGTCACCACCGTGAAGATCCCGGTCGACAAGATCGGCATGGTGATCGGCCCGAAGGGCCAGACCATCAACGCCATCCAGGACGAGACCGGCGCCGAGATCTCGATCGAGGACGACGGCACCATCTACGTCGGCGCGACCAACGGCCCGTCGGCAGAGGCGGCGGTCGAGCGGATCAACGCGATCGCGAACCCGACGCTGCCGAAGGTCGGCGACAAGTTCCTCGGCACGGTGGTGAAGACGGCCGCCTTCGGCGCGTTCGTCTCGCTGCTGCCCGGCCGCGACGGCCTGTTGCACATCTCCAAGGTGGGCGACGGCAAGCGGGTCGAGCGGGTCGAGGACTTCCTGAACGTCGGCGACAAGGTCGAGGTGTCGATCGCCGACATCGACGCCCGCGGCAAGATCTACCTGGACAAGGTGCGGCCCGAGGGCGAGGAGGCACCGGCCCAGGCGCCGGGCGGCGAGCGTCCGGCCAGCCGGGACCGGGGCGACCGTGGCCCGCGTGACCGGAGCGACCGCGACCGTGGCGACCGTGGCCCGGCCCGGGGCGACCGCGAGGGCGAAGCCGGTGGCAATGATGGCAATGGCGGCGAGGGTGGCGAGGGCGGTGCCGGCGGCGAGCGCCGTCGCCGCAACCGGCACAGCTGATCCATCGCGCCCGCGCTGACCTGCGCCGCCTCTGTGCGCAGGTCAGCGCGGTGCGTGCCGCACGTGCCGGCACCGTTTCATCAAGCTAGGAGCCATGGTCCCTTGAGTCGGGCGAGACGAGCGTCGATCCCCGGCGCCAGCGGCGTTCCCACCAGCATCCGTGCCAACGTCGCCGCCGCTGGCCGTGCCGGCGCTGCCGTCGGCGGTGGGCCGGCCCGTGCGGTGACCCGGGTCGTGGACAGTGATCCACTCGGCGGCACGGTACGCCGTACCGTCCTGCCCAGCGGGCTGCGGGTACTCACCGAGGCCATCCCCACGATGCGCAGTGTGTCGTTCGGCATCTGGGTGGCGGTCGGCTCGCGGGACGAGACCCGGCCCCAGTCCGGCGTCTCGCACTTCCTGGAACACCTGCTCTTCAAGGGCACCCGGAAGCGGAGCGCCCTGGACATCTCGGCGGCGATCGAGGCGGTGGGCGGCGAGACGAACGCCTTCACCACCAAGGAGTACACCTGCTACTACGCCCGGGTGCTCGACCAGGACCTGCCGCTGGCCATCGACGTGATGTGCGACCTGGTCGCCGACTCGGTGCTGAACGCCGCGGACGTGGAGACCGAGCGCGGGGTGATCCTCGAAGAGATCGCCATGCACGACGACGAGCCCGGTGACGAGGTGCACGACCTGCTGGCCCAGGCGGTCTACGGAGACCATCCGCTGGGCCGGTTGATCTCCGGGACCGAGGAGACGGTCTCTCCGATGTCGCGCCGGCAGATCCAGGGCTTCTACCGGCGCCGGTACACCGCACCGTCGATCGTGATCGCGGCGGCGGGCAACCTGGACCACGCCGAGGTGGTCAAGCTGGTACGGCAGGCGATCGGGGGCACCCCGCTGGACAGCGAGGCCGGCACACCGGCTCCGCTGCGTCCGGCCGAGTCGCGGATCCGGACGAGCCGCCCCGGCAATCTCGTCGAGCACAAGGAGACCGAGCAGGCCCACGTGGTGCTCGGCTGTCCGGGGATCGGCCGACTCGACGAGCGGCGGTTCGCGCTCGGCGTACTCAACAACGTGCTCGGCGGCGGCATGTCCAGCCGGCTCTTCCAGGAGATCCGCGAGCGCCGGGGCCTGGCCTACTCGGTCTACTCCTACTCCAGCCAGTACGCCGACAGCGGCCTCTTCGCCGTCTACGCCGGCTGTGCGCCGGGCAAGGTCGACGAGGTGCTGGAGCTGATCCGCGTCGGACTGGCCGAGGTTGCCGCGCACGGGGTCACCGACGCTGAGCTGGCCCGGGGCAAGGGGATGGCGAAGGGCTCGTACGTGCTCAATCTGGAGGACACCGGGTCCCGGATGAGCCGGCTCGCCAAGGGGGAACTCCTCTTCGGCGATCTGCTCTCCGTCGACGACCTGCTGTCCCGGATCGACGCGGTCGACGCGGACGAGGTCAACACCCTCGCGGCCGAGCTGCTGTCCCGGCCGATGTCGCTGGCCGTGGTGGGTCCGTTCGGCGCGGGTGACTTCCCGGCCGAGGCCGGCTGACCCGCCTGCCTTCCCTGCCCCCTGTCGCCTGACCCGCCTGCTGCCTGCCTCCTGAACCGCCGACGCCTGCTGCCTGCTGCCTGAACCGCCGACGCCTGCCGCCTGCCGCACGGCGCACCGCGCACCGCTTGACGGTGATCCGGCGCCGGCCCTTTCCCGGCTCCGGCTTAGGGGACACCCCCGGACGGAGCGTGCCGGGTGGGATAGGTTGTGCCGCGTGAGCGACGAGCGTGAAGCCCAGGCCGGACCGTCCCCGGAGCCCTCGGACCCGCTGTCGGGAGATCCGTTGCGGGTCGGTGTGCTGGGGGCCCGTGGTCGGATGGGCATCGAGGTGTGCCGGGCGGTCGACGCCGCCGAGGGACTCGAACTGGTGGCGATGATCGACCAGGGTGACTGGCTGTTCAACGCCTCCGACGCCGGTGCCGAGGTGGTGGTCGACTTCACCACCCCCGACGTGGTGATGGACAACCTGCACTGGTGCATCGACCAGGGCATCAGCGTGGTCGTCGGCACCAGCGGCTTCACCGAGCAGCGGCTGGACCGGGTGCGTACCTGGCTGTCCCACAAGCCCGGGGTCGGGGTGGTGATCGCCCCCAACTTCGGGATCGGCGCGGTGCTGATGATGCAGTTCGCGGCGCGGGCGGCCCGGTTCTTCGAGTCGGTGGAGATCATCGAGCAGCACCATCCGAAGAAGCTCGACGCCCCCAGCGGCACCGCCACGCACACCGCACGGCTGATCGCCCAGGCCCGTGCCGAGGCCGGGCAGGGAGCCGCGCCGGATGCGACCAGGGACGAGGTGCCGGGCGCGCGGGGAGCCGAGATCGACGGGGTACGGGTGCACGCCGTCCGGGCCGCCGGTCTGGTCGCCCACCAGGAGGTGCTGTTCGGTACCACCGGTGAAACGCTCACCATCCGGCACGACTCGTACGACCGTACGTCGTTCATGCCCGGCGTCCTGCTGGCCGTCCGCTCGGTCCGGAACCGCCCCGGCCTCACGGTCGGCATCGACGACTTCCTCGCCTGAGGTGTTAGGAAGGGCCCCTTCTTCTACAGAAAACGATAGGAAGGGGCCCTTCCTTTCACCGGGTGAGGGTGGCGGTGCCGGAGTGGTCGACGGTGACGTCGACCGGGTTTCCGGCGACCCGGAGCCGTCGGGCGGTGATCGCGCCGAAGGGCATGGTGGAGAGCGGTCGGAGTTCGATCCGGCCGGCCGGTACGTCGGGATAGAGGCCCACCGCCGCGTGCAGTAGGACCACGGCGGCGGCGGCGGACCAGGCCTGTGGGCGGCACGCGGCGGGGTACGGCAGCGGCCGGCCCAGCGTCTCCCGGTCGTCCCCGCCGTACAGTTCGGGCAGCCGGTAGTCGAACGCCTCCGCCGCGCCGAGCAGCCCGTCGGCGAGCCGGGTGGCCTGGCTGGCGAAGCCCTCCGCGGCCAGTCCACCGATCACGATCGCGGTGTCGTGGGCCCAGATCGATCCACAGTGGTACGACAGCGGGCTGAAGCCGGTGTCCTCGGTCGACATCGTGCGCAGCCCGAATCCGCCGGCCAGGGCGGGCCCGGCGAGCAGGTCGGCGACCTGGGCCGACTCGGCGCCGGAGAGCAGTCCGGTGCCGAGCAGATGGCCCAGGTTGCTGGTGAGCGAGTCGACGGGTCGGTTGTCCCGGTCCAGCGCCAGGGCGGGATGGGCGCCGAGGGGGCCGTCCACCCAGAACCGGGCCCGGAAGCGGTCGGCGAGTGCGGCGGCGTACTCCCGCCAACGCCCGCCGCCGGGCCGGTCGAACGCGTCGAGCAGCGCCGCACCGTCCAGCGCCGCGCGGTGGGCGTAGCCCTGCACCTCGGCCAGTGCGATGGGCGGCCGGGCGAGGCTGCCGTCGCGGAACCGGACCGAGTCGTGCGAGTCCTTCCAGCCCTGGTTGGCCAGCCCCTGTCCGCTGCCGTCGAGGTATTCGACGAAGCCGTCGCCGTCCGGGTCGGCGTGTTCGGCCAGCCAGCCCAGCGCGGCCTCCAGGTGCGGCAGCAGCGGGATGATCTCCTCGTCGGCGAGTCCCCAGCGCCAGGCGTCGTGCAGCAGGCTCACCCAGAGCAGGGTCGCGTCGATCGTGCCGTAGTAGGCGGCGGGCAGCCGCAGGCCGTTGCCGGCCGCGACGAATTCGTGCCGGCGCAGCTCGTGCATGATCTTCCCGGGCGCCTCGCCGGACCGTACGTCGATCCGGCTGCCCTGCCGCCGGGCCAGTACCCGCAGCGTGCTGGCGGCGAGGTCGGTGCCGAGCGGCAGCAGCATCCTGGCCGCCCAGAGGCTGTCCCGGCCGAACAGGGTGAGGAACCACGGCACTCCGGCACCGAGGAACACCTCGTGTGGCGTGTCGGCCTCGGCGAGCCGGAGCGCGCGGAGGTCGTCCAGGGAGCGGTCGAGCAGCCGGGCCAGTCGTGGGTCGTCCGCCACCACCTCGGGCCGGGACCAGGCGGGCTCCCGGGGCGGCGTCACCACCACCGCCCGGGGGTCGTCGACGAGCAGGCGCCAGCGCAGCACGGTCCGGCCGCGCGGCGGCAGGTCGATCGACCAGGAGAGCGTCGCGGCGGCCGGCCCGGGGTCCGGTGCGGCGTCGGTCGGGCTGGCCGGCGGACCGGTCTCGATCCCGGTGTGCGCACCAGCGCCGTCTCCGGTGACCGTGACGGTGATCCCCTCGGCGGTCCAGCTCAGTTGGTCGGGCTGGCCGCTCTTGGCGTCCAGCGGGCTGACCGGGATACCCGACTTCACCGTCTCGATCGGTGCCAGGTCACAGCCGAGCCGGAGGGTCACGGTGGCCCGTACCGGGTCGGTGGCGGTCGAGACCACGTGGATCTCCTCGGTGAGTCCACGCGGGACGGCCCGCCGGATCCGGTCGATCCGCACGGTCGGGTCGGGGCCGGGGTCGCCGAGCCAGCGGGCGAGGGAGACGAACCGGGCGCCGTGCGGGCCGTCCGGAGCGTTGCCGATCGCCTCCGGTTCCCGGCCGTCGATCCGGAGCTCGGCCTGGCGGAGCACCCGGGCGTCGGCGTGGAAGACCCCCTGTACGCCGGCGGGTCTCAGTTGGCCGTCCGGGTCGGTCAACGCGCTGGTCGGAGCCAGGACGACTCCCACGAGTTCGTGCAGCAGCGGTTGCAGGTGCTGGTCGGCCACGAGGAACTCCTGATCGGGGGTGGTACGCGGTGCCTTGACAGATCGTCGCGGGAGGTGCAAAGTGCGAAACATTCCAGCAACTTGAACGATCCAATGATGCCTTATTTCGATTGGATCGTTCAAGAGGGGCGATGAGGGAACTTATGGCGGAAAAAGTGACGATCGCGACAGTGGCCCGCCGGGCGCGGGTCAGTCGGCAGACCGTCTCCAATGTGCTGAACGCCCCGCACATGGTCCGGGAGGAGACCCGGGAACGGGTGCGGGAGGCGATCACCGCGCTCGGCTACCGGGCCAACCAGGCCGCCCGGCAGATGCGTACCGGCCGGTCCCGGTTGATCGCGGTACGGATCGAGCCGACCCGGGACGGGGTCAACGGCTCGGTACTCGACCGGTTCCTGCACGGGCTGACCGAGGCGGCCGAGGACTCCGGCTACCGGGTGATGCTGTACACCGCCGCCGACCCCGGTGCCGAGATCGACGCGTACGACAGCCTGCTCGGCGCGTACGACCTGGATGCCTTCGTGCTCACCGGCACCGACCACGGGGATGCCCGGACCGCCTGGCTGGCCGAGCGGGACGTGCCGTTCGTGACCTTCGGGCGCCCCTGGGACAACCCGGCGGAGACCTCGTCGCCACACCGGGCCGCCGTCCCGGCCCCGCATCCGTGGGTCGACGTCGACGGCGCCGACGGAGTCGCCCAGGCGACCCGACGACTGCTCGACACCGGCCATCGGCGGATCGGCTTCCTCGGCTGGCCGGCCGGCTCCGCCGTGGGCGACGACCGGCGCTCCGGCTGGTTCACCACCCTGCGGTCGGCCGGGCTCGACCCGACCGGCCTGGACCGGGCCGCCCCGGACGGGTTCACCCAGGGCGAGGCCGCCGCCCGGGACCTGCTCGCCGTGGCCGAGCCACCGACCGCGATCGTCTGCGCCAGCGACTCGCTCGCGCTCGGCGCCCTCCAGGCGGTCCGCGCACCCGGTGGCTGGCCGATCGGCACCGGGGGAGGACCGGAGGTCGCCATCACCGGCTTCGACGACACCCCGGTGGCCCAGGCCATCGGGCTGACCAGTGTCAGCCAGCCGCTGGCCCCGGCCGCCGCCTGCTGCATGGACCTGCTCACCGACGTACTCGACGGTGGGCGGCGGGGCGCGGCCGACGGGCGGCACCGCACCGACCCGAGCCTGGACGGCGGGGCGGTGCGGACCGGCGGCAGCCCCACCGGGCCGGGGCAGGTGCTGTTGCGACCGTCCCTGGTGGTGCGGCAGAGCGGCTGACCGTCCTCCCCGGCGGCGCGGCGACCGTCCCCGCGCGGAAGCAGACCCGACAGAAGCGAACCCAGAAGATCCGATTCCCCCACCAGGAGAGTGAGATGGCACGACGATTCATCCGCCGGGCGACCGTGGCGGGCATCGCCGCCGCGACGCTGTTGACCTCCGCCGCCTGCGGTAGCGGCTTCGACGACGACGGCGCCGGGGACACCCAGAGCAGTGGACCGGCCGCGTTGCAGATCATGATCGGCTCCTCCGGTGCGGCCGAGACGACGGCGGTGCAGGCGGCCGCCGCCGGCTGGGCGAGCTCGTCCGGCAACACCGCGACGGTCACCCCGGCCCAGGACCTCGTCCAGCAGCTCGGCCAGGCGTTGGCCGGCGACACCCCGCCGGACGTCTTCTACGTCGACGCCGGCCGGTTCGCCGACTACGCCAGCGTGGGCGCGCTGGAGCCGTACGGGGACCGGGTCGCGGGCGCCGACGACTTCTACCCGAGCCTGCGGACGGCGTTCACCCACGACGGCAAGCTCTACTGCGCCCCCAAGGACTTCTCCACGCTGGCCCTCCAGATCAACACCGACCTCTGGGCCAAGGCCGGCCTGACCGACGCGGACGTCCCGACCACCTGGGACCAGTTCACCGCGACGGCCCGCAAGCTCAAGGCGAAGGGCGTCACCCCGCTCACGCTCGGCGACACCCGGGACCGGATCGGCGCGTTCCTCGCGCAGTCCGGCGGTTGGCTCACCAGCCCGGACGGCAAGCAGGCCACCGCGGACAGCCCGGAGAACCTCCAGGCCCTCCAGTACGTCAAGAGCCTGCTCACCGAGGGCCTGGTCCGGTACCCGAAGCAGTTGGACGCGGGCTGGTCCGGCGAGGCGTTCGGCAAGGGGCAGGCGGCGATGACCATCGAGGGCAACTGGATCAAGGGTGCCCTGCAGAACGACTTCCCGAACATCAAGTACTCCGTACACCCGCTGCCGGCCGGGCCGAAGGGCAAGGCGACGCTCTCCTTCACGAACTGCTGGGGCATTGCCGCGAAGAGCAGGTTCAAGGAGCAGGCGATCAAGTTCGTCGAGGCGATGACCTCGGTGGAGCAGCAGATGACCTTCGCCAAGGCGTTCGGCGTGATGCCCTCCCGGCAGGCCGCCCGGGACCAGTACACCCAGGCGTACCCGGCGGACCGGGCCTACATCGACGGCGCCGAGTACGCCCAGGGGCCGGTGAACGCTCCGAAGATGGACAGCGTGCTGGCCGACTTCGACACCGGCCTGCAGGGGCTGGACCGGGGCGACCCGAAGGCGCTGCTGGAGCGCGTACAGAAGAACACCCAGGCCGCGCTCGGCGGCTGACGATGCCGGCTGGCCCTGGCTGCGGCCGCCCCCGTGTCGTGGCCGGGGCCAGTCCCCTCGATCCCCGATCCAGCTGGTGAAGGAAGGAACATGGCGACCGACGTACTCACCGGATCGGATGACCCGGGCCGGACCGCGCCCGCCCCGACGCCCCGGCGTACCCGACGGCGGGGTGGGATCCGCAGCGCGGAGGCGACCGCCGGCTGGATCTTCGTCGTACCCGTGGTGGTGATCCTCGGGTTGTTCATGCTGCTGCCGATCCTGATGGCGCTCTGGGTGAGCCTGACCGACTGGAACGGTCAGGGCAGCCCGTTCACCGGCAAGGTGCCGCTGGTCGGCCTGGACAACTACACCGACCTGTTCACCCGGGACGGGTTGGCCCGGCAGAACTTCATGACCTCGATCCGGAACAACCTCTACTACGTCGCGATAGTGGTGCCGGCACAGACGGTGCTGGCGCTCTTCCTCGCGCTGGTGGTGAACAACCGGATGCTGCGCGGGCGGTCGTTCTTCCGGACGGCGTTCTACTTCCCGTCGGTCACCAGTTCGGTGGCGATCAGCGTGGTATTCCTCTTCATCTTCGCCAACTCCGGGGCGGTGAACCGGCTGCTCGAACTCTTCGGAATCGACGGTCCGCAGTGGTTCGCCGACTCGCGGGGCGTACTGCACATCCTGTTCGGTGCGGTCGGCGTGGACACCCCGCCGGCGTCGCTCACCGGCGACGGACCCTTTGGGCTGCCCTGGTGGGAGTGGCTCTCCGGACCCAGCGTGGCGATGTGCTCGATCATCATCCTGGTGGTCTGGACCACCTCCGGCACCTTCATGCTGATGTTCCTGGCGGCGTTGCAGAACGTGCCGGAGTCACTGGAGGAGGCCGGCCGGCTGGACGGCGCGACCCGGTGGCAGCGCCTGCGGTACCTCACCCTGCCGTCGATCCGGCCGACCCTGTTCCTGGTGCTGGCCCTGGGCGTGATCGGTAGCTGGCAGGTCTTCGACCAGATCTACGTGATGAGCCAGGGTGACCCGGCCAAGACCACGCTGACCCCGGCCTATCTCTCCTACCGGACCGCGTTCCGGGACTTCGAGTACGGCTCGGGCGCCGCCATCTCCTTCGTGCTGTTCCTGATCATCATCGTGCTGACCCTCGGGCAGCGGTGGCTGCTGCGGGAGCGCGATTCCGGGCGCCGGATCCGCCGTCCCCGGCGCCGGGGCCGCGAGACCGGACGGAGGTCCTGACGATGGCCGTACTGACCGAACCGGGGCCGGGTGCGGTGGGCCGGTCGCCGAGCCCGGAAGGCCGCCGCCGGCCGCGCCGGAACCGTGGGCCGGGCGCCCTGGCGACCAGCTTCGCCGGGTACGCCGTGCTGGTCTTCTTCGCGCTGGTGTTCCTCTATCCGTTCGTCATCCAACTCGGCAACGCCTTCAAGACCGAGCCGGACGCGGCGGCGAACCCGCTCTCCCCGGTGCCCTCGGTGCTGGACCTCAGCAGCGTGCAGCGGATCTTCGAGGGGACCGACTTTCCGCTCTGGCTGGGGAACTCGACCCTGGTCACCGTCGTGGTCACCATCGGCCGGGTCTTCTTCGCCTCGTTGGCCGGCTACGCCCTGGCCCGCCTGCGGTTCAGCGGCCGGCGTCCGGTCTTCGCGGTGGTCGTGGCGATGATGGCGGTGCCGCCCGTGGTGCTGCTGATCCCGAAGTTCCTGGTGCTCAACCAGCTCGGGCTCTACAACAGCTACGCCGCGCTGATCGTGCCGCTGCTGGTCGACGCGACCGGGGTGTTCGTGATGAAGCAGTTCTTCGAGTCGATCCCGGTCAGCGTCGAGGAGTCGGCCCGGATCGACGGCGCCGGCACGTTCCGGACGTTCTGGTCGGTGGTGCTGCCGATGGCCCGGCCGGCGCTGATCACGGTGACCATCATGTCGTTCCAGGGCTCGTGGAACGAACTTCCGCACAGCCTGGTCGCGGTCCAGGACCCCGCCCTGTTCACCCTGCCCCGAGGGCTGGCCGACCTGGTCAGCGGTTCGCTGGGCAAGGGCAACCAGTATCCGTTGAAGCTCGGCGCCGCGCTGTTGGCCACCATCCCGGTGGCGATCATCTTCGTGGTCTTCCAGCGCTACTTCGTCCGGGGCGCGAACGAGGGCGCAGACAAGGGCTGACGCCCGGGTCAGTGGTCGGCCGGGTCCGTGCTGGGCCCGGCCGACGGCTGCGTGGCCGGGTCGGCGGTCGGGTCGGCCGCGATCGAGACGTGCAACCGGAGCTGGGGTACCAGCAGGTCGTCGACGTCGAGTGCCCGGGCGGCACCGTCCGGCTCCCAGCCGGCGCCGCCGAGGAACTTGCGGGTCGCCTCGTCACCGTCGAAGGCCCAGGCCACCGCCGTGTCGAAACCGTCGGCGCGCCACAGGTCGACGGCGGCGGCGAGCAGCCGGCTGCCGTGCCCGCGTCGACCCCAGCGCGGCTCGACCAGCAGGTCGGTCACCGCGACGACGTTCGGGCCGAGCGAGCTGGCCGGCTCGTCCGGGGCCAGGGCCTGTTCGTCGGGCGGTCCAGATGCCGCAAATCCCACCAGATACGATTGTTCGGCCTGCTCGACGGCGACCAGGACCCGGTGCCGTTCGTCCGGTGGCGTCTCGACCGCCGCACTCCACCGGCGACCGAGCCAGTCCTCGTCCAGGTTGTCGAGCACGTGCTTCGGTAGCATCCGTCGGTACGCGACCCGCCAGGTCGCGAGTTGGATGCGCGCGATCTCGCCGGCGTCCTCGGGACGCGCCGGGCGGACGTACCCGAGACTCATGGGTGGGAAGCCTACGCAACGCGAGGGGGGCGGCAGTGGCGCAGGGTGCCGTCGGGCGTACGCGGTACCAGGTGCTATTCGTGATCGCGCTCGCCGTGCTGGTGACCGGGTTCCTCTCCGTGGCGGCAGTCCGGCACGGCTTCTTCGACCTGCGGGTCTACTACGGCGCCCTGCACCACTGGGTACGCGCCGACGGGGAGATCTACGACTGGCTGATGCCGGACAGCAAGTACGGCTTCACCTATCCGCCGTTCGCGGCGCTGGTGATGCTGCCGATGGCGTACCTCTCCTGGCCGGCCGCGATGGTGATCAGCGTTACCCTCACGGTCCTGGCCAGCGCGCTGGTGATCTGGTGGCTGGTCGGTCCGGTGGCCCGCCGGGCGGGCTGGCCCCGGTGGTTCGCCCTGGCCGTGGCGTTCTGCCTGGCGGCGGCGTTCGAGCCGATGCGCGAGACGGTCAACTTCGGCCAGGTGAACATGCTGATGCTCTTCCTGGTCGCGGCCGACCTGCTCTGGCTGGCCGCCCCGGCGACCCCGTGGGGCCGGCGACTGCCGCAGCGCTACCGCCGTTTCGCGGGGGTGGGGATCGGGCTGGCAACCGCGATCAAACTGACTCCGGGGATCTTCATCGTCTACCTGCTGGTCACCCGGCGCTGGTTGGCGGCGGCGGTGGCCAGCGGCACCGCCGCGGCGGCAACCCTGGTCGCGGCGGCGGTGGCCCCGGACGCGTCCCGGGAGTTCTGGACGACCGCGCTCTGGGACACCGACCGGGTCGGCTCGCTGTCGTTCATCTCCAACCAGTCCTGGCAGGGCGTGGTGGCCCGGCTCGACCCCGACCATCCGAGCCGGCTGCTCTGGCTGGTGCTGGTGGCGGCGACGGTGGCGGTCTGGGTCTGGCGGGTCCGGGCCACGGCGGCGGTCGGGGACGAGGCGACCGGATTCGCGCTGACCGCGGTGGTGCAGGGCCTGGTCAGCCCGGTGACCTGGGTGCACCACCTGGTCTGGCTGATTCCGGCGCTTATCCTGCTGGTCGACAACGCCTACGCGGCGCCGGCCGGCAGTCGGCGTCGGCGTGGCCTGCTCGGCTTCGCGATCTTCGCCTACCTGATCCTGATCAGCCGGCTGGTCTGGATCTGGCAGAGCCGGTTCGACGGGCTCCTCGGCTTCCTCGGCAGCAACTTCTACGTCTGGATCAGCCTGGCGTTGCTACTGGTGCTGCCGGTCCGGGGGCCCGGCCAGCTGGCCGAGGCGGGCGGCGTAGCGGAGTTCGGTCAGCCCGAGCGGCGGCCGTCCCCCCGGCCGCTGCACTTCATAGGTCGACCGCTCACCATCGGCGACTAGTCCGGCCCGTTCGTAGAACCGGCGGGCCCGCCCGTTGTCCGCCAACACCCAGAGCCGCAACTCGGTCTGGCCCTGTCCGGTCAGCTCGGCGACGGCGGCGGTCAGCAGCCGCCGGCCGATCCCGGCGCCCCAGCGAGCCGGCTCGACGTAGATGCCGAGGATCTCGCCGTACCGGTGGTCGAGCCGGTCGGGGTCCTGGTCCCGCCGGTACGGCCCGACGGTGGCGAAGCCGAGCACCGTCGCGGCGTCGGTGCCGGTGTCCGACTCGGCGACGAGGGTCCGGAACGGGTGGTCGGGCTCGGCGGTGCCCAACTCCCGACGGCGCTGGGCCCAGGCGGTGACGTTCAACCGGGCGAGCACCTCGTCCGGCATGATTCCGGCGTAACCCGCCTGCCAGGTGCGTACGTGCACTCCGGCGACCGCCAGCGCGTCGTCGGGATCTTCTGAGCGGATGCTTACCACCCAGTCGTTTTATCCGGGTTCGCCCGGCAGATCCAGTACCGCCGCCGACGAATTGCTGTCGTAGCCGTGGACTAGGGTCGCGTTGATGGCCGCACTTGAATCATTGTCCCTGGCCCAGGCCCGGCGGATCGCGCTCGCCGCCCAGGGGTTCGCCGACCCGATGCCGGCCGGGGTGCCGACCCGTCGCCACCTCCGCCGGGTGCTCGACCGGATCGGCCTGCTCCAGATGGACTCGGTCAATGTGCTCCAGCGGGCGCACTACCTGCCGCTCTACAGCCGGCTCGGGCCCTATCCGACCGACCTGCTCGACCGGGCGGCCTACCGGCGCCCCCGCGACCTGTTCGAATACTGGGGCCACGAGGCGTCGCTGCTTCCGGTCGACCTCCATCCGGCGCTGCGCTGGCGGATGGCGGGCGCGCACTCCGACGCCTGGGGCGGGATGCGCCGGATCGCCGTCGAGCAGCCCGAACTGGTCGCCCGGGTGCTCGACGAGGTACGCGCGAACGGCCCGCTGACCGCCGCCGAGATCGAGCACGACGCGCCGCGCGACAAGAGCAACTGGGGCTGGAACTGGTCGGTGGTCAAGCAGGCCTGCGAGTTCCTCTTCTGGGCCGGTGAGCTGATGGCGGGCTCCCGGAACACCTCCTTCGCCCGGGTCTACGACGTACCGGAGCGGGTGCTGCCGCCGGCCGTGCTGGCCACTCCGACCCCGGCGACGCCGGACGCGTACCGCCGGCTGGTCGGGATCTCGGCCAGGGCGCTGGGAGTGGCGGCCGAGCCCGAACTGCGGGACTACTTCCGGCTGCCGGTCGCCGCGGCCCGGGTCGCGATCGCCGAGCTGGTGGAGGCGGGCGAGCTGCTGCCGGTCGAGGTGCGGGGCTGGCGGCTGCCGGCGTACCTGCACGCGCAGGCCCGGCTGCCCCGCTGGATCAGGGCCAGCACCCTGGTCAGCCCCTTCGACCCGCTGATCTGGGAGCGGGCCCGGACGGAACGGCTCTTCGGGTTCACCTACCGGATCGAGATCTACGTTCCGGCGCCGCAGCGGCTCTACGGCTACTACGTACTGCCGTTCCTGCTAGGGGACAGGTTCGTGGCCCGGGTCGACCTGAAGGCCGACCGCAAGGCCGGCGTACTGCTGATTCCGGCCGCCTGGTCCGAGCCCGGCACCGACCCGGTCGAGACCGCGCGGGCGCTCGCCGTCGAGCTTCACCGGCTCGCGGGCTGGCTCGGGCTGGACGCGGTGGCGGCGCCCGAGGGGGGCGACCTCGCCGGGCCGCTCACCGCCGCACTCGCCAGCGTGCTCGCGGTACGGTGAGACGAGCCGGCCGGCGACGCCGTGGACCGGCGGGCGATGCGTCGCGGACGACGACGGCGACGCCGTGGCGGACGGATGGGGCACGATGACGAGCGTGGGCGAGAGCCGGTCGGACGAGTTCGGCCCGGTGGCGACCGGATCGCAGGTGCCGGCGGACGAGCCGGCTGCCGCCGCACCGTCGGGGCAACCCGCCGCCGTGCCATCGGAGCAACCCGCCGTGGCATCGGGGCAACCCGCCGTCGTGCCGTCGGGGCAACCCGCCGTCGCACAGTCGGAAGCACCGGCCGGTGGTTGGCCGCCGGCCGGATATCCCGGGCCCTGGCCGCCCGCGGACGGATCGGTGCCGGCCGTCTACCTGGTGCCGCCCTACCAGATGCCCGAGCCCGATCGGCTGACCCGACTCGTCAACCGGATCCAGGCCCGGTCACCCCGCTGGGCGGCGCCGGTGGCCGCGCTCGCCTGCATGGCCGGCGCGGTCGGCTACACCCTCTTCACCGACCCGGCCCACAGCGCCCCCGACGCGGCACCGTCGTGCATCCTCAAGCTCACCACCGGGCTGGACTGTCCGGGCTGCGGCGGCACCCGGGCCTTCTGGTACCTCCTGCACGGCGACCTGCCGGCAGCCGCCCGGCACCACCTGATGTTCGTCTTCGCGGTGCCGTTCCTCCTCTACATCTATCTGGCCTGGACCGGCCGGCAGGTGTTCGGCTGGCGGCTGCCGCAGTTGGAGATCACGCCGAAGATGATCGGCATCTTCCTCGCCGCCTGGGCGGCCTTCTCGGTGCTGCGGAACCTGCCCTGGGCACCCTTCGACTACCTGTACGTCTGACCGCCGCACCCCGGTCAACCGATCTTGTACGCCCGGATCACCGTCTGGGTGACCGTGTTGCCGGCGGTGTCGGTGGCGCTGGCCCGCAGCGAGACGTACCCCGGCGCGGCCGGATGGCGCAGTACGGCCTGGCCGGCCGTCACCTCCGCCGGTGCCCAGCTGACCCCGTCGTCGTAGGAGACCTCGACGTTCAGCCGCTCGTTGGCGCCGGCCCCCGACTCGGGTTGGGCGGTGACGCTGACCGGGATGGTGCCGGTCTGCCCGGCCGGGGTGCTGTTGTCGCTGTCCACCCGGGGCGAGAAGCGCACCGTGGAGACGGGTAGCCGGACCGGTGTCTGGCCGTCCACGTGGCCGGAGCGGAAGGTCCAGGTCACGCTGACCCGGGTGGACAGGGTCGCCGGTCCACCCCGTTCCGCGCTCATCGTCAGCCGGTAGGCCCCGGCCTCCGCCGGCACGGTCAGCTCGCCGTAGAGACCGTCGAGTTCGGCCACCGGGGCGCCGTCCCGTTCCAGGGTTATCCGGCCGGTGGCGATGGAGGAGAAGCCGGCCCGTCCGACGCCGTCGCCGTAGAGCGGCGCCTGGACGTACAGGGTGTCGCCGAGCCGGGTCACCCACTGGTGCTCGTACGGCGGTGTGGCCACCGTGGGCCCGAACACTCCGCGGCTCCACTGTTCCTGGTACGACTGCCCGGCCCGGTACGTGATCGGCGGCGCCACCAGGCTGGTCAGGTACGCCTGTTCGGCGCCGGAGCCGGTCATCTCGTCCACCGCGCGGAACCACTGGGTCCGACCGTCGGTGTTGTAGTACTCGGTGCGGGTCGAGGGCAGGGCGAAGGTCATCGCGTGGGCGAACCCGCCCATCACCGACTCCGGCAACACCGACCAGGCGAGTTTGCGGCCGGTGCTGCCGGAGGACTCGTGCCCGTGGTCGGCCCGTACGGTGGCGAGATCGGCGGTGCCGACCGCTCGGCTGAACCCGCTGGGCATCCGCTGCTCGGTCATCCAGCACAGCAGGTACGCGTACGACTGGTCGGCCGGGTCGCCCGGGGCGAAGGTGGCGGTGATCCGGGAGACGAAGCCGGCGGCCGGCTGGTCCGGGCCGATCCGGCCGACGCGCATCCGATCGAAGGTGCTGCCGAGGGTGCCGACCTCGACGGTCCGCCCGGCGGCCAGCACGCTGGTGGCCAGTTCCGAGAAGACCTGCCGGGCGCCGCTGTTCGGCACGGTGATCGAGAGCGGCTTGCCGAGCCGGGCGTCGAGGACGACGCCGCGCTCGCCGCTGACGTCCAGTTCGGGCTGGGCCACCATGCTGGTCAGGTAGGCGGTTCCGGACAGGCTGGTGATCGCGCTGAGGGCCGAGTACCGCCCCTTCGGCACCCGGAGGGTGACCGCGCCACTGGCGGCGGCGGGCACCGGGATGGCGTGGGCGTTGTCCAGCCCGGCCAGCATGGTCAGGTAACCGGCGGTCGGTTCGCCGCCCTGGCCGAGGTGGGACAGGTCGACGTCGTAGCTCTCCACCTCGCGGTCGACGGCCAGCGGGGTCGGTACGCCGGCACCGTTGGCGGCGGTCGCGGTGAGGTGGCCGGTGAGCTGGCCGAGCGGCCCCCCGCTGCCGGCCGTGTCGGCGGTGACGGTCACGTCGGCGGTGCCGCCGGCCGGGACGGTGACGGTGGCCGGCGTCACCTCGAACATTCCGGCGGGCACGGTGTTGCCGTCCGGCCCGGTCGCCCGTACGCCGAGCCGGAGGGTCACCGTGGCGGTGCCGTCGTTGCGGTAGCTGACCGTACGGCTGACCGGGGTGTCGTCGTCGTGCGGCCACGCCTGTCGGCCGAAGCTGAGGCTCGGCGGGTCGGCGGTGACCCGCTGCTCGAGCGCCCGGGCGACGTCGAGCCGGCCGGCGCCCTGGGCGAAGACGCTGAGTTCGGGGTTCGGGCGTGCGGCGGCCATCAGCGCGCTCTTCAGGCTGGCTGCCGGCAGGTCCGGTTGGCGTTGGGCGAGGATCGCGGCGGCACCGGCGACGTGCGGGGTGGCCATCGAGGTGCCGGACATGCTGATGCCGCTGCCGTCCGGTACCTCCGGTCCGGAGTCGACGCTGCGGGCCGCGACGATGTCCAGTCCGGGCGCGGTCAGGTCGGGCTTGATGGCACCGTCGCCGACCCGGGGACCCTGGCTGGAGAAGCCGGCGAGCTGGTCGGTCTTGCTGACCGCGCCGACCGCCAGCGCGGCGTCGGCGGTGGACGGCGAGCCGACCGTGCCGACCCCGGGTACGTTGCCGGCGGCGACCACGAAGAGCGTGTCGTGTGCGTCGGTCAGCTGGCCGACCGCCTGTTCGATCGGGTCCACCACCGGGCTGTCCGGTCCGGTGAGGCTCATGTTGACCACCTGGGCACCCGATTCGGCCGCCCACTGCATGCCCGCGATGATCCACGACTCGGTGCAGCCGCCGGCAGCGCAGACCTTGCCGTCCAGCAGCCGGGCCCCGGGGGCCACGCCGGTGAACCGGGCGGCACCGGAACCGGCCACTGTGGACGCGACGTGGGTGCCGTGCCCGACGATGTCCCGATCGTCCTCGGTGCCGTCGGTGAAGTTCCGGGCCCCGGTCACCTGGCCGGCGAGGTCGGCATGGGTCTCGTCGATGCCGGTGTCGAGCACGGCGACGGTCACTCCGGTGCCGTCGAAGCCGGCGGCCCAGGCGGCCGGCGCGCCGACCTGCGGGACGCTCTCGGCGAGCGTGGGCTGGCGCAGGCCGTCGAGCCAGACCGTCCGGATGCCCGCGTCCATGGTCCGGGCCGTCGGTAGTGGACCGGTCAGGTCGGTCCAGAATCCGGGCAGTCCGGTCCGGTCCACCACGACCGCCAGGCCGTGCACCGGAGGCAGTTCGCGGACCACCCGGGCGCCGGTCCGGGCGGCCTGGCGCTGGCCCTGGGCCCGGGCGTCGGTGCCGGCGTACGTCACCAGCAGCGGAAGGTCCGCCCGCCGGTCGTAGCCGAACTCCAGCAGTGCGGTGACGTCGAAGAGCCGTTCGTCGAGCCGTCCACTGCGCAGCAGGACAAGGGCGTCGGTCGGGATCACGTGCAGCCGGTCGGCGATCCGTCGGGTGAGGAACTGGATCTCGGCCCGGCCGGGTCCCGGTTCGACGCTGGTCTTCTGCTCGGCGCTGACCGTGACCCGGTCGCCGGTGATCAGGGTGACGGTCCGAGCACCGGTGGCGGCCGGCGTGTTCGCCCCGGAGAAGGCGGCCGGGGTCGACGGGCCGACCGGCGCGGCGGAGGCACTGCCCGGCGGCCCCGGTACGGCGATCGCGAACAGCAGGGCGAAACTCGTTACTCCCCGCGTAAGCCTTCTAAGCGGATTCATGGTGTGCCTCCCCTTGATCCCGGTCATACCGGCATCTCTACCGTCGACCGAAACACATCGCCGGGTAGGCGGCAACATAGACGTCCATAGATTGAGATGATCCCCGGGACGGGTACCCGCCGGATCCGGACCGCCAATTGGTCAGCAGTTCGGCAGCGCCGCGCGGAATCGCCCCAGCACCGGGGACGGGTCGGCGGCCCGCCAGGCGACACCGGAGCTGACCCGGGGTACCGGGTGGCGGATCGGCAGGTACGCGATTCCGTCGCCGCGCAGCATCCGGGCGGACTCCTGCACCAGGGCGACGCCGAGGCCGGCCGCGACCAGGGTCAGTTGGGTGCCGACCTCGCCGGCCTGGTGCACCAGCCTCGGGGTGAAACCGGCGGTCCGGCACACTCCCGCCACCATCTCGAACCAGTGTGGACAGAGGTCGCGGGACAGGAACGCGAAGGTCTCGTCCGCCAGGTCGGCGACGTCGATCTCGGCGCGGTCGGCCAGCCGGTGCCCGGCGGGGACCGCCGCCACGAACGCCTCGCACGACAGTTGGCGCAGTTCGATGTCCTCGCCGAGCCAGTCGCAGTCGAACTGTCCGAGGGTGACCACGAAGGCGATGTCGACGAGGTCGTCGCGCAGCGGTGTGGCGATGGAACCGATCGGCAGCTCCGACAGGCTCAGGTCGACCTCGGGTACGGCCCGCTGGAACTCGCCGAGCAGTTGCAGGAACTGCTGTGCCGAGGCGGTGGGTGTGTAACCGATCCGCAGCCGGCCCAACTCGCCCCGCTGGGCGCGCTGCGCCACCGTCTGGGCCACCCGGGCCTGCTGCAGCGTCCGGCGGGCCTCGACCAGGAAGAGTCGGCCGGCCTCGCTGAGAGCGGTCCGTCGGCGCTGCCGGACCAGCAGGTCGGCACCGAGGGTCGCCTCCAGTCGCAGGATCTGCTGGGACAGCGCGGGCTGGGCGATGTGCAGCCGGCTGGCCGCCCGGCCGAAGTGCAGCTCCTCGGCGACCGCGACGAACGCCTCCAACTGGCGGAGCTCGAAGTTCATGCACTGACGTTATCAACTCATCGGAACTCAGTCTTTGACCGGCATCAACTCCCGCTTCTAGCGTCGAGGCATGACTGATCGGGAGTTGAGCGGCAAGGTGGCGTTGGTGACCGGTGCGACCGGCGGGATCGGAGCGGTGATCGCGCGTACGCTCGCCTCGGCCGGGGCCGCGGTGGCCGTGGTCGGCCGGCGTGCCGACCTCGGTACGGCGGTGGCGGACGAACTCGGCAACGGTCTGTTCGTACCGGCCGACCTGAGCCGGCGGGAGAGCCACGACGAGGTGCTCGGCGCCGTCCTCGACCGGTTCGGCGGGCTGGACATCCTGGTCAACAACGCCGCCGCGCACACCATCGGGCCGACCCACGAGGCCACCGAGGCGGAGTTCGACCGGGTCGTCGGGCTCAACTACAAGGCGACGTACTTCCTGACCCAGGCCGTGCTGCCGCACCTGCTGCGCGGTGCCGACGGCCGGATCGTCAACATCAGTTCGATCGGTACGACCCGGAGCTGGGCCGGTTCCTCGATCTACAACTCCTCCAAGGCCGCCCTGGACAACCTGACCAGAACCTGGGCGATCGAGTACGGGCCACAGGGGCTGCGGGTCAACGGCGTCAACCCGGGAATCGTGCGCGACGGCCCGATGTCGTTTCCGGTGCAGGCGGCCGTGGACATCGAGGAACACGTCCTGCCGACAATTCCGGCCCGCCGTCTCGCCACCGCCGCCGACGTCGCCGCCGCCACCCTGTTCCTCGCCGGCCCCGGCGCCGGGTACCTCAACGGAGTTACCATCGCCCTGGACGGCGGCCTGACCGCCTGACGCCGAGTGGGTGTTAGGAAGGGGCCCTTCCTATACAGAAAACGATAGGAAGGGCCCCTTCCTTGCAGTCAGGCCACCCGGTGTACGTCGATGTCGCCGCTGACCGTCCGGACCTCGAGGTTTAGTCGGGGGCCGTCGGGCGCGACATCCGGGCCGGTCATGTCCAGCCCGTTCCGGGTGCTGCCGGAGATCGTGCTCAGGTCCAGCCACACCCCGGTGCCGGGCCGTACGCCGATGCCGACGTCGCCGGAGGCGGTACCGATCCGGACCCTGCCCTGCCGGGTGAGCCCGAGCAGTACGTCGCCGGAGGCGGTCTTGACCTCCACGCCGTCCCCGGCGTCGGCGATCTCGACGTCGCCGGAGGCGAACCGGGCCTTCACCGGGCCACCGATCTGTCGTGCCGTGAGCCCACCGGAGGCGCCCTTGACCTCCAGCCGGCCGTCCACCCGGGTCACCCGTACGTCGCCGCTGGCGGTCTGCAGGGTGGCGTTGCCGGTGGCGTGGTCGACCTCGATGTCGCCGGAGGCGCTCTCGACCGCCAGATCGGTGTACCGGCCCCGGATGCGCGTGTCGGCCGAGGCGGTCCTGATCCGGGCGCCGCTGTCCAGCGGAACCCGGACGCGGACCCGTACCCCACCGGAGCGGAACCGGAACATCCCGCCGAGGGCGTGGTCGGGCGCGATCACGGAGAGGGTGTCTCCGGTCAACTCGACCCGGGTCTGTGCGGCCTGCTCCCGGGACGCGTCACTCGCGTCGTACGGCTGCACGTCGACGACGGCGTGGGAACATTCCTCGGCGACGATCTCCAGGTCGCCGGCCGGCAGTTCGGCGACGACGGTGACCGGTGCGGTACGCGGGAATTCGGGCATGACTCCTCCAGTTGGGGTCCGGGTTGCGGATGCAGTCGGGGATGGCGCCCGGGTGCGCCCGGGATGGTGTCCGGGTGTGGTCAGGCCTGGGCGAAGCCGGTGATCCGGCGGGACGAACCCCGGCCGGGTCGCCCCGGTGCGGGAGGTACGGCACCCGGCGCGGCGGCGGCGACGGCGCGTACCAGCCAGGCGTTGACCGAGATGCCCTCGGCGGTGGCGGCCTGCTCGACGGTGTCCTTCAGGCTGTCCGGCAGGCGCAGCGTGATCCGGGCGACGTCGCCGGTCGGTTCGGTCGCCGCCGGCACCGGTACGGCCGGTTGCTCCGGCGGAACCTGGTGCACCACCAGGTCCGCCTCGCGGGCGCGCAGCCGCACCTCCACGGTTGCCCCGTCGAGCTTCGCGGTGATCTCGGCGGTGGCGTCGGCCAGCACTTCCAGCAGGCAGAGCCGGGCCGAGACGTCGAGCGAGTTGGCGAGCAGGTCCGCCGCCCGGGTGATCTCGGCTCCGCCGGGTGCGGCGGCGGCGCTGAGGTCACGGCGTAGTGCCGCGAGGTAGGGAGCCAGGTCCATGACGTCATCATGACACCATGGTGACGTCACTGGCAAGTCAGAGTGACGTCAACGCCGGTGCCGGGCGGGGCGCATCGACGCCGGCAGGGGGTCGTCGGTTCCACCAATCGGGCCGACTAGAGTCCGAGGAATGTCGGAGATGGTGGGCCCCCAGGTCAAGGTCATCGCTTGGACGCAGTTCGAGGCGCCGGAGGACGTACCGTGGTCGACCGACGCGGACGGCGGACAGGCCCTGGCCGAGTTCGCCGGACGGGCCTGTTACCAGTCGTGGCGTAAGCCCAACCCGGCCACCGCGACCAATGCCGGATACCTCGCGCACATCCTGGAGGTCCAGCACCTGTCGGTGCTGGAGCACGGGACGGTGACCTTCTACTTCACCGGGGTGTCCCGCTCGTTCACCCACGAGCTGGTCCGGCACCGGCACTTCTCCTACTCCCAGCTCTCCCAGCGGTACGTGCCGGAGCGCGACGCCGCGATGGTCGAGCCCTCGGTGATCGCCGAGGACGCCGAGCTGCACAAGCGGTTCGTCGAGGCGACCGAGGCGAGCCTGCGGGCGTACAACGAACTGCTGGAGGGGCTGGAGCGTCGGTTCGCCGACGTGGAGAACCCGACGCTGCGCCGCAAGCAGGCCCGGCAGGCCGCCCGGGCGGTGCTGCCGAACGCCACCGAGACCCGGATCGTGGTCACCGGCAACTACCGCGCCTGGCGGCACTTCGTCACGATGCGGGCCTCCGAGGGCGCCGACGTCGAGATCCGTGAGCTGGCCGTGGAATGCCTGCGTCAGCTTCAGCGCGTCGCCCCGAACGTCTTCGCCGACTTCACCATCAGCGCGCTGCCCGACGGCACCGAGATCGCCACCAGCCCGTACGCCCAGCAGTCCTGACCCTTCCCCGCTGGCCGGGCGGCGCGAGTCCGATAGGTTGTTCGCATGACCCACGACCACCCTGCCGCCACTGATCGGGCGGCACCCCGCCCGTTCGGGCGACTGCTCACCGCCATGGTGACCCCGTTCACCGCGGACGGCTCGCTCGATCTCGACGGCGCAGCCCGACTCGCGGCATATCTGGTGGACGAGCAGGGCAACGACGCACTGGTAGTGAACGGAACCACCGGCGAATCACCGACCACCAGCGACGCGGAGAAGGAGCGGTTGGTCCGCGCGGTCGTCGAGTCGGTCGGAGGCCGGGCCCAGGTGGTCGCGGGCGTCGGCACCAACGACACCCGGCACACCATCGAGCTGGCCGGCGCCGCCGAGAAGGCCGGCGCCCACGGGCTGCTGGTGGTCACCCCTTACTACAGCAAGCCGCCCCAGGCCGGCCTGTTCGGGCACTTCACCGCCGTCGCGGACGCCACCGGCCTGCCGGTGATGCTCTACGACATCCCGCACCGCAGCGGCGTGCCGATCGCGACCGAGACGCTGTGCCGGCTCGCCGAGCACGACCGGATCGTCGCGGCCAAGGACGCCAAGGGCGACCTGGTGGCCACCTCCTGGGTGACCAGCCGTACCGACCTGGCCTTCTACTCCGGCGAGGACGCATTGACCCTGCCCGCCCTCGCGATCGGCGGGGTCGGCCTGGTCGGCACCTCCACCCACCTGACCGGGGCACTGACCAAGCAGATGATCGAGGCGTACGACCGGGGCGACCAGGCCACGGCGCTGGCCCTGCACCGCCGGCTACTGCCGCTGTTCACCGGGATCTTCCGTACCCAGGGCACCATCCTGGTCAAGGCGGCGCTGGCCGCGCACGGCCTGCCGGCCGGTACGGTACGGCCGCCGCTGGTGGACGCCACCGAGGCCGAGATCGCCCAACTGCGGGCGGACTGTGCCGACGCGGGACTGGGACTGCCGTCGTGACCGAGAGCAACGACTCGGCCAGGCACGACGAACGAAGCGGAGCGGTGGCATGAGTGGGTGCAGCGAGCGAATCGGCTGGCTCAGGTTGGCAGCTCATGACGCCGGCGAGCGAAGCGAGGCGGGGGCATGAGCCAGCCGGGCATTGACCTCGAACCGCCGCCGGAACTGCCCGAGGGCGGGCTCCGGATCATTCCGCTGGGCGGGCTGGGCGCCATCGGGCGCAACATGACCGTCTTCGAGTACGACGGCAAGCTGCTGGTGGTCGACTGCGGGGTGCTCTTCCCCGACGTCGAGCAGCCCGGCGTGGACCTGATCCTGCCGGACTTCGCACCGATCCTCGACCGGCTCGCCGACGTACAGGCGATCGTGTTGACCCACGGGCACGAGGACCACATCGGCGCGGTGCCGTACCTGCTCGCCCACAAGCCGGACATCCCACTGGTCGGCTCGGAGTTCACCCTCGCCCTGGTCGAGGCGAAGCTGGCCGAGCGGCGGATCGACCCGTACACCCTCACCGTGCGGGAGGGCGGCCGGGAGCGGCTGGGCCCGTTCGAGTGCGAGTTCTTCGCGGTCAACCACTCGATCCCGGACGCGCTGGCGGTGGCCATCCGGACCCCGGCCGGGTTGGTGCTGCACACCGGCGACTTCAAGATGGACCAACTTCCGCTGGACGGCCGGATCACCGACCTGGCCGGGTTCGCCCGGCTCGGGGCGGAAGGCGTAGACCTGCTGCTCTCCGACTCGACCAACGCGGAGATCCCCGGGTACGTCACCCCGGAGCGGGAGATCGGGCCGGTACTCGACTCGATCTTCGTGAAGGCGCGTGGCCGGATCATCGTCGCCTCGTTCGCCTCGCACGTGCACCGCGTCCAGCAGGTGCTGGACTCGGCGTCCGAGCACGGCCGGAAGGTGACCTTCATCGGCCGGTCGATGGTCCGGAACATGGGCATCGCCCGGGACCTCGGCCTGCTCCGGATCCAACCGGGCCTGGTCGTCGGGCTGGACGAGGCGACCGCCCTGCCACCGGACCAGATCGTGCTGATGTCGACCGGGTCGCAGGGCGAGCCGATGAGCGCGCTGGGTCGGATGGCGACCGGCGACCACCGGCACATCACGGTGGCTCCCGGCGACACGGTGGTGCTGGCCAGCTCGCTGGTTCCCGGCAACGAGACCTCGGTCTACCGGGTGATCAACCAGCTCTCCCGGGCCGGTGCGCTCGTGATCCACAAGGACGTGGCCAAGGTGCACGTCTCCGGGCACGCCCCGGCCGGCGAGCTGCTCTACCTGCTCAACGTGGTCCGGCCGAGCAACCTGCTGCCGGTGCACGGCGAGTGGCGCCACCTGCGGGCACACGCCCGGCTGGGGATTGAGTCCGGGGTTCCCGCCGATGGCGTGGTGCTCTGCGAGGACGGCGACGTCGTCGACCTGGTCGCGGGCCGGGCCAAGGTGGTGGGGCACGTCAAGAGCCGGTACGTCTACGTCGACGGGCTGGCCGTCGGCGACGTCGGCGAATCGCTCCTCACCGAACGGCGGATCCTCGGCGACGGCGGGTTCATCTCGGCGACCGTGGTGGTCGACTCGGTCACCGGCAAGGTGGTCGGCGGACCGACCATCTCCGCCAAGGGCTTCTCGGACGACCCGGACGCGTTCAACCCGGTGATCCCGCTGATCACCGAGGCGCTCAGCCGGGCCGCCACCGAGGGCATCACCGATCCACACCAGTTGCAGCAGATCGTCCGCCGTACGGTCGGACGCTGGGTGAACGACGCGTACCGGCGACGGCCGATGATCGTGCCGACGGTGGTCGAGGTCTGATCGTCCACACCCCTGGCCGGCTGACCATCCCCTCCGGTCAGGGGTGACACCGCCTTCGGCGCTACCCCGAGGGCGGCCCGGCATCGGATCTTCCGTCCCGATGGCCACAGTTGGTACGTATTCGGCCCTTCATCGGTTCAATCGTACGGTGTGAGATTCTCCATCCCGATCGATTCATCGGTAGCCGGCTATCGCCCGTATCTCACCTCGGGCTGCCGAGGTGAAGGAGTCGATCGGATGGATCGCAGTCGCGCGACGCGAAGCCGGCGTGGCACGGTAAGTCGACGAGGTACGACGGGTCGGCGGGGGATAGTGATCGGTGTGGCGGTGGCTACGGTCGCCGGCCTCGCCGCGGTCACGCTGCCGGCGCTCGCCGGGGACGATCCGGCCCAGCCGAAGGCCACCGCGCCGGCCGGCCCGGCCCGCGAGGTGCTGGAGGCGTTGCAGCGGGACCTCTCGCTGACCGAGGCGCAGGCACGGGCCCGGCTGACGAAGGAGCAGTGGGCGAGCCGGACGGCGCAGCGACTGCGTACCGAACTCGGTGCCGGCTTCGGCGGCACCTGGCTCGCCGCCGACGCCAGCCAGTTGATGGTGGGAGTGACCGACTCGGCCGGTGCCGACCGGGTCCGGGCGGCCGGGGCCGAACCGAAGATGGTGACCCGCAGCGCCCGGCAGCTCGACGCGATCAAGGCCAACCTCGACCGCCGCGCCGCCGACGCCACCCCGGACCTCGCCGGCTGGTACGTCGACGTCTCGAACAACCGGATCGTGGTCCGCGCCCAGCCCGGTGCCGAGAGCGCGGTACGGCAGTTCGTCCGGTCCAGCGGCGCGCAGGAGAGCGCGGTCCAGGTGGTCGCCTCGGCAGAGGCGCCGGTGCCGCTGATCGACATCCGGGGTGGCGACGGGTACCAGATCGACAACGCCGCCCAGTGCTCGATCGGCTTCTCGGTGGTCGGCGGCTTCGTCACAGCAGGCCACTGTGGACAGACTGGCAGCACCACCGCCGACGCGGACGGGGTCGCCCAGGGCGTGTTCCGGGCCTCGTCCTTCCCCGGTGACGACTGGGGCGTGGTGGAGACGAACGACGACTTCGTCCCGCAGCCCGTGGTCAACGACTTCGGCGGCGGCACGCTGCCCGTCGCGGGCGCCCAGGAGGCACCGGTCGGCACCTCGGTCTGCCGGTTCGGTATCACCACCGGCGCCCGGTGTGGCGTCGTCGAGGCACTCAACGCCACGGTGAACTACCCGGAGGGTACGGTCACCGGCCTGACCAGGACGAACGCCTGCGCCGAACCGGGTGACTCCGGCGGATCCTGGCTCTCCGGCGACCAGGCCCAGGGTGTCACCTCGGGCGGCTCCGGCGACTGCACCGTGGGCGGTACGACGTTCTTCCAGCCGTTGGCCGAGATCCTCGCCGTCAACGAACTCACCCTGGTCACCACGGAGACCGGTCCGGCCGAGCCGGTCGACCCGCCGGCCGCCGACCCACCGGCGGCCACCGAACCGCCCGCCGCGACCGAGCCGCCAGCGGCGACCGAGCCCCCGGCCGCGACCGAGCCTCCCGCCGCGACCGAGCCCCCCGCAGCCACCGAGCCACCGGCGGCGACCCCGCCGCCCGGCTCCGAGTGCGCCCACCACAAGGTGGCCAAGTCGGCCACCCTCGGCAACGGCCACCGGCAGGTGCAGCCCGCCGGTCGATACTTCCGGGCCGGCAAGGGCCGCCAGACGGGCTGCCTGGACGGACCCGCCGGGGCCAACTTCGACCTGGTCCTGCAGAAGTGGAGCCGGGGCGGCTGGCGGACCGTCGCCGTCGCCAACGGGCCCAGCGCCGACGAGCAGCTCTCCTACAACGGCACCACCGGGTTCTACCGCTACCGGGTCGAGTCGCGGCGCGGCTCCGGCAGCTACGCCCTGGGCTTCTCGCTGAGCTGAGGACGGGGCGGTCGGCGGCCTAGGTATCCGTACCCGGTCCGCCGGCCGCCCGGCTCGGTAGCCTTGCCGGCGGGAGGGCAGGCGATGGGCTACCGGATGTTGGTCACGTTGGTCCTGGTGCTGCACTTCGGCTTCCTGGCGTACCTGGTGGTCGGCGGCTTCCTGGCCTGGCGCTGGCCGCGTACCGCCTGGCTGCACCTGGCGGCGGCGGCCTGGGCCGTACTGGTGGTCGCGGCCCGACTGGTCTGCCCGCTCACCTACGCGGAGCACTGGGCCCGGCGACGGGCCGGGGAGACCGGCGTCGGGCAGGGCTTCATCGACCGGTACATCGAGGGCGTGGTCTATCCCGAGCGGTACGCGGCACTCGCCCAGGCCCTGGTCGCGGCGCTGGTGCTGGTCTCCTGGATCGGCCTGTTCCGCCGGCTCAGGGCAGCGCGGCCACCGCGGCCGCGAAGGCGGCTCCGGTGGCGAGGGTCGCGTTGACCAGGATCCCGAGCTGACCAGCGGCGACGCCGTGCTCCAGGTCGGTGGTGACGTCACCGACGAGGATCAGCTCACCGTCCCCGACGTCCTGCACGTACGCCTTGGGCAGCAGCCGGTCGTGGTTCCAGGCGTTGCAGAACTCGTACGCCTCGGCGAGCCGGTCCGCCGACAGCCGACGCTCGGCAATCACCCGGGCGTGCAGGATCTCCCGCCGTTCGCCGAACCGGTGGAACTGGATCAGCGCGTCGCCCCACCGGCCGTTGACCGTACCGTCCGGGTCGACGACGTAGTGGTCCGCCCGCTCGCGCAGAACGTCGACGATCGCCGCCGTGGTGAGCGGGCCGACCAGTTCGCGGCGACCACCCGGCGGAATCTGCTCCGTCGGCGACCCCTCGTCGACCGGCCCGTCCGGTGGCAGCGCCACCACGCCCGGAACCGGCCGCTCGGCCAGCCAGCCCGCCATCCGCCCGGACTGGTGGCTGGTGCCGTTCCGGGCGTCGAACCGGCCGGCGAAGTCCTGGGCGGCGGCCAGCAGTTCGGCACCGAGGGCGGTGACAGTCAGCTCCGCGGCGAGCCGGTCGGCGTACGCCGGGCGGGGGATCGAGTGCCGCTCGAAGCCGGCCGTGGCGGCCAGCCGGCAGAGCAGGGCACCGGCGGCGGCGAACTCCATCGCCGAGCACTCGTCGTACGGGCGGTCCCACCAGGGAAGATGCCGGGCGAGGATGTCCAGGCCACGTTCGTAGTGCCCGGTCAGCGCACAGAACCGGAGGTGCTCGGCGAGGAACGGAAACGCGTCCCGTTCGTGGCGGTGTCGCCGGTAGGCCCGGACGTGCGCCTGGGCGGCGTCGTCGTACCGGCCCAGCCGCAGGTACGCCAACTGCACCGAGGCGAGGGTCCGTTCCGGCTGCTCGGGACAGCCCAGTACGCCGGTCAGCACCGGCTGGACGATCTCGATCGCCTCGGCCCACCGCCCCCACGCGGTCAGGAGCTTGGCCTGGTTGGCCGGATCACAGCCGGCGCAGTCGCTGTTCTCGTCACGGGGCGCGTCCCGCCACTGCGCGAACCAGTGCCGGGCGGCCGACTCGTCGCCGACGTGGTCCGCGATCCGGCACCGCAGGCTGTACGCCGCGTGCGGGCTGTGCCCGCCGGACCCCAGGCGCCGCTCCAGGTCGGCGAGGGTCTCCTCGGTACGGGCCAGGCCCACCCGCGAGCTGTCGCGCAGCGCGACCACCGCCCACTTGTGGTACCAGCGCAGCAGTTCCGCCTCGGTCGGATCGAACAGCGCCGGGTCCCGGTCGAAGGCGGCGAGGCACCACTCGAACGGAGCGAGCATCCGCCACCGTTCGGTGTGGTAGGCGTGTGCCTCGATCAGCGTGAGCCGGGCCGTGATGCCGAGGCGTACGTCCTCGGCCGCGTCCGCGTGGGCGACGATCCGGTCCAACTCAGCGATCTTGGTGTCGCCGTCCGGCAGGTCCCGGGCGTCCTCCAACGCGGAGAGCAGTTCGTCCGGGGTCACGCGGCTTCCCACCGACGCTGGATCATGGACGTGGTCTCCTCGGGGCGGGCCGAGTTGGCGGGTGGTCGAACTGGCGGGTGGTCGAGTCGGCGGACGGTCGGTCCGGGAAGTTTACTCAGGGCCGCAGCTCCGCCACGGCCTCCGACATCTGACAGCCGGTCGAGATGCCACAGCCGACCAACTGGTCGAGCTGCGCCACGGTGACGCCGCGTTCGAGATCGGTGACGACCTCGCCACACACCCGGGCGCTTCCGTCGTCGTTGACGTGCACGAACGCCTTCGGCCAGAACCGGTCCAGGTTCCAGGAGTTGCAGAACGCGTAGAGGCCGGGCACGTCGTCGATCGAGAACCGGCTGGCCGCGATCGTACGGATCTGCAGCAGCTCGCCGGCCGTACCGAGCCGGAAGAAGTAGATGACGTTGTCGTCCCAGCGGCCGACCAGGTCACCGTCCGAATCGGTGTAGTAGGTGTAGCCACGGCCGTCCAGCACGGTGGCGAGAAGCTCGTTGGTCAACGGCTGCAGGTGTTGCGGTCGGCCACCACCGGGCAGGTCCGGCGCGTCTGACGGGTCCGGCGCGGGCATGCGGGTCCCTCCTGGACGGCTTGGGCTCTGTCCGTGATCGTATGCGGCACGGTTTGGTGCCGGTAGTCCGGTTCTCCGGGGTAATCCGCTGGTAGACACGGTGGGCAAAAGCGGGGAATCCTCGGCGGGCGCCGCTAACGTGTGAACTTATGGCGGGCCGTGCCTCCTCTCAGCCGAACCGGCGCCGGAACGGGTCGACCACTCGTACCGGCGCCACTCGTGCCGGCAACACCCGAGCGCGTCAGTCCGCGCGGGCCCGAGCCGCGGCGGCACGCCGTCCGGCCCGGACCAGTCCGGCGGTGTACGTCGGCCGCGCACTCGGCGGGGCCTGGATGGGGCTGGCCCACGGCGTCGGTTGGGCGATGCGGGCCGCGGGCCGGCAGGCGGCGACCGCACGCGACCTCGATCCGGAACACCGACGGGACGGCGCCGGCCTGCTGCTGCTCGGCCTGGCGATCCTGAGCGGCGTGGCGGTCTGGTTCTCCTCGGCCGGACCCGTCGGCGGTCGGCTTGCCGACACCATCCGGCTGTTCTTCGGCGCGATCTCCATCGTCCTGCCGGTCCTGCTGCTGATCGGGGCGGTCCGGCTGATGCGGGAGCCGGGCGAGCCGGCGCACCGGGGACGAGGACTGGTCGGCTGGACGGCCCTCATCGTCTCCACCGCCGCGCTGCTGCACATCGGCCAGCATCCGGTGACCAACCTCCAGCGGGACTACGCCGGTGGCCTGATCGGTGCCGGCGTCGGGCAGCCGCTCGAACAGGCGGTCAGCGCCTGGGTGGCGGTGCCGCTGCTGGTCCTGCTGCTGCTGTTCGGGCTGCTGGTGGTCACCGCCACCCCGCTCAACAAGGTTCCGGAGCGGCTCGGCCTGCTGGCCGGGGCGGTGCTGGGCCGCCCCGAGACCGACGAGCCCGAGGTGGAGGAGTCGACGCGGACCCCTTCGGGACGCCGGTCGACCCGACGCCGGTCCGCCCGCCCTGACCTGGCGGACGACGAGGCCGACTACGACGACGACCCGCCGGCCGAGTCCGTACCGCTGCCGCGCAAGCCGCCGGCCAAGGTGCCCGCCGCCCGCAAGACCCCCGAGCCGCCGGAGCACTCGGCACCGCCGACCCGGGCCGAGCAGTTGGCGATCACCGGGCTGGCCGGCGACTACAAGCTGCCACCGACCAACCTGCTGCGCCCGGGTGGCGTGGCGAAGACCCGTAGCCGGGCCAACGACGAGGTGATCGCGGCACTGACCGGGGTCTTCGACCAGTTCGACGTGGATGCGGCGGTCACCGGCTTCACCCGGGGCCCGACCGTGACCAGGTACGAGGTCGAGCTGGGACACGGCGTCAAGGTGGAGCGGATCACCCAGCTCTCCCGCAACATCGCGTACGCGGTCAAGTCGCCGGACGTCCGGATCCTCAGCCCGATCCCGGGCAAGAGCGCGGTCGGGGTGGAGATCCCGAACAGCGACCGTGAGGACGTGGCGCTCGGCGACGTACTCCGGTCCCGGGCGGCGACGAGTGACCACCATCCGATGGTGGTGGCGCTCGGCAAGGACATCGAGGGCGGCTTCGTGGTGGCCAACCTCGCGAAGATGCCGCACATCCTGATCGCGGGCGCCACCGGTGCTGGGAAGGCTCTCGCCCTGGACACGCCGATCCCCACCCCGGACGGCTGGTCCACAATGGGTGACCTCAAGGTCGGCGGCCGGGTCTTTGACGAGCGCGGGCGGGCCTGCAACATCGTCGCGGCCACTCCTGTGATGTACGGCCGTCCGTGTTTCGAGGTCGAGTTCTCCGACGGCACCGTGATCGTCGCCGATGCCCAGCACCAGTGGCGTACGACCACCCGCGCCGGTCGAACACAGCGCACCCACCGGTGGCGGAACGGTTCGTACTGGTCCGCCGACGATGCCAGACTGGTCGCCAGCCGAACCGAACAGGTGCTCACCGAGCCAGAGCGTCTGGTATCGATCAATGATGTGGTGTCGGATCTCGGTCAGCCGTTTCAGAACGTGCTCCATCACGTAACCAGAGACCTGCCGAAATTCGGGCTGCGGGCGAGGGTGACCTATCAGCGCGGTGGGCGCGATGTGACACGCTCGGTGCAGACCTACTCGAGTCACCGGATGTATCAGGCACTCCGTGACCGGATTCTGGCTCCGGGCCGATCGGCCCGGAGACGCGTTCTCGACGATCGGCCGGTCACCACGGCGGAGATCGCCGCGTCACTCCGCGTGACAGGTCGTAACAACTCGTGGGTCAACCACGCGGTAGCGGTGTGCGAGCCGTTGGAATACCCCGAACAGGATCTTCCGATCGCCCCGTACACCCTGGGTTGCTGGTTGGGAGACGGGACGACTCACGCCGCGGGCTTCACCTGCGCCGACGATGAGATCCTCGACTACATCCGTGCGGACGGGTACCTCGTCAACAGACAACCACGGGGTCGCCTCCACTACACGATCTCGAACAGTCCCGAACGTGGCCGGCGAATCGCCGAAGCGGTGGCGCTGGCCGCTGAGGGTGTCAGTTTGGCTCGGGCGGCCCGGCACTGCGGCGTCGGTCTCTCGGCGACGTACCGGGCGGCCGACGGCAGATTTCCACCGGGCAAGAGGGCTTCCGCCGTGCCGACCACGGCGCCTCGGGAGCGCTACCGGACGATGCGCGAAATGTTCCGACAGATCGGCGTCAAGCACATCCCCGACGCGTACCTGCGTGCGTCGGAGCAGCAGCGGCGAGCGTTGCTGGCGGGCCTACTGGATACGGATGGCACGGTCTCCAAGCACGGCGGTGTCGAGTTCGCGGTCACCAACGAAGCGCTGGCGCGGGACGTTCTGGAGTTGATTCTCGGCCTCGGTTACCAGGCCAGCCTGACGACGAAGCGGGTCAAGGGTCGCCGCGAGGACAGTTCCACCTGCTACCGGATCCACTTCACCCCCCCTGACAAGGTGTTCCGGTTGACCCGGAAGCTGAGTCGACAGGTGACCAGCACCCGGTCCACCACCTCTCAGCGATACATCGTGGATGTGCGGCCGATCGAGTCCGTACCAGTCCGATGCATCGAGGTCGACAGCCCGAGTCACCTGTACCTGGCCAGTCGATCCTGTATTCCGACGCACAATTCCAGTTGCCTCAACACCCTGTTGGTGTCCGTGCTGACCCGGGCCACCCCGGACGAGGTGCGGCTGCTGCTGATCGACCCCAAGCGGGTCGAGATGACCAACTACGAGGGGATCCCGCACCTGGTGACGCCGATCGTCACCAACCCGAAGAAGGCGGCGGACTCGCTGGACTGGGTGGTCCGCGAGATGGACATGCGCTACGACGACCTCGCCGCCGCCGGGGTACGGCACATCGACGACTACAACCGCAAGGTGCGGGCCGGCCAGGTCAAGCCGCCAGCGGGCAGCGAGCGGGAGATCCGGCCGTACCCGTACCTGCTGGTGGTCGTCGACGAGCTGGCCGACCTGATGATGGTCGCCCCGCGCGACGTGGAGGACTCGGTCGTCCGGATCACCCAGCTTGCCCGCGCCGCCGGCATCCACCTGGTGCTGGCCACCCAGCGTCCCTCGGTCGACGTGGTGACGGGTCTGATCAAGGCGAACGTGCCGTCCCGGCTGGCCTTCGCGACGTCGTCGCTGGCCGACTCCCGGGTCATCCTCGACCAGCCGGGCGCGGAGAAGCTGATCGGGCGCGGTGACGGCCTCTTCCTGCCGATGGGTGCCTCGAAACCGGTACGCATCCAGGGTGCCTGGGTCACCGAGAACGAGATCAACGACATCGTCAAGTTCTGCAAGGACCAGCGCGAGCCGGAGTTCCGGCCAGACGTACTGGCCCCGGCGCAGGCGACGAAGAAGAAGGTCGACGAGGACATCGGCGACGACCTCGACCTGCTCGTCCAGGCGATCGAGCTGGTGGTCACCTCCCAGTTCGGCTCCACCTCGATGCTCCAGCGCAAGCTGCGGGTCGGCTTCGCCAAGGCGGGCCGGCTGATGGACCTGATGGAGACCCGGGGCATCGTCGGGCCGTCCGAGGGCTCGAAGGCCCGGGACGTGCTGGTGAAGCCGGACGAGCTGGATGAGGCCCTCGCCGCCCTCCGCCCACAGGAGTAAGGAAGGGCCCCTTCCTATCGTTTCCGGTAGAAGAAGGGCCCCTTCCTAACCGGTTCTCCTTGACCTCAAGCGCGGTTGAGCCAGCAGTCTGGGCGGATGACCCGATTCATCACCGACGCTGAGGTGGCGGCCCGGCTGGACGCCGGGACGGCCGTGTCGACCATCCGGGAGGCGTTGCTCGCCGCGTACGAGGGCCGGCTCGTCGCGCCGCCCCGGGTCTCCGCGCCGTTGGCCGAGGGCCGGCTGGTGCTGACCGCTGGCCAGCTGACCGGCGAATGGTACGGCTTCCGCTCGTACGACACCTTCGGGCATCCAGAGGCCGAGCAGGTGGTCGCCCTGCACGACGCCGGTACGGGGCGGGTCCGGGCGATCGCGGTCGGGCAGGAGATCGGCTCCCGCCGTACCGGGGCGCTCGGCGGGGTGGCCGTGGACGCGCTCGCCCGGCCCGAGGCGAGCACGGTCGGGGTGATCGGCGCCGGTGGACAGGCGTGGACCCAGGTCTGGGCGGTCGCGGCGGTCCGCCGGCTCAGCGAGGTCACCGTGTACAGCCGTACTCCGGCCGGGCGGGAGAAGTTCGCGGCACGGGTCCGGGCCGAACTGGGCATCGCGGCGCGGGCGGTGCCGAGCCCGGCCGAGGCGGTTCGCGAGCGCGACGTGGTGCTGCTCGCCACCACCAGCCCCACTCCGGTGATCTCGGCCGCCGACCTGCGCCCCGGCACCCATCTGAACACCGTCGGGCACAAGCAGATCGGCCGGGCGGAGTTCGGCACGGATCTGCTGGACCGGGCGGATCTGCTGGTCACCGACTCGATGGCCCAGGCCGGGGCGTACGAGCCGCCGATGCTCGCCGCCGCGGCGCCGTACGCCGGCCGGCTGCGCTCGCTGGGCGCGGTGCTCGCCGGGGCGGTTCCGGGCCGGAGCACGGCGGACCAGGTGACCATGTTCTGCTCGGTCGGTCTGGCCGGCGGCGAGGTCTTCCTGCTCGACCGGCTGACCCGGGAGATCCCCGAACTGACCGGTTCCGGTGCCCCACCCCGGGAAGTGGATCAGGTTGCCTGGTCGGAGTGAGGCATCCGACCCGGACAGCCTGCCGTGGATGGCGTGTCCGGCCCTCCCGGTACCCTCGGATGGTGTCTGCCGCTTCCTCCTCCGCAATTCCCGGCCGTCGGGTCGCACTGCTGACCCTCGGCTGCGCCCGTAACGAGGTCGACTCGGAGGAGCTGGCGGCCCGGCTGCACGCCGACGGCTGGCAGGTGAGCACCGACGGCGAGGGCGCCGACGTGGTCCTGGTCAACACCTGTGGCTTCGTCGAGAAGGCCAAGCAGGACTCGATCCAGACCCTGATGGCCGCCGCCGACACCGGGGCCAAGGTGGTGGCGGCCGGCTGCATGGCCGAGCGGTACGGTCGGGAGCTGGCCGACAGCCTGCCCGAGGCCGAGGCAGTGCTCAGCTTCGACGACTATCCGGACATCTCGGCCCGGCTCGACGCGGTCCTCGCCGGTGACAAGATCACCGCGCACACCCCCCGGGACCGGCGTGAGCTGCTGCCGCTGACCCCGGTGGCCCGGCAGCGCAGCGCGGTCGTGGTGCCCGGCCACGCCACCGCCGGAGCCCGTCCGGCCGGCGGCACCCTGGTCGCCGACGAACACACTCCCGCGCATCTGCGCCAGGTGCTCCGCCGACGCCTCGACTCCGGCCCGGTCGCCTCGCTCAAGCTGGCCAGCGGCTGCGACCGGCGCTGCGCGTTCTGTGCCATTCCGGCGTTCCGGGGCGCCTTCGTCTCGCGTACCCCGGACGAGCTGCTGGCCGAGGCCGAGTGGCTGGCCGGCTCCGGCGTACGGGAACTGGTGCTGGTCAGCGAGAACTCGACCTCGTACGGCAAGGACCTCGGGGATCCCCGGTTGCTGGAGAAGCTGCTTCCGCAGCTCGCCGCGATCGACGGAATCGTCCGGGTCCGGGCCAGCTATCTACAGCCGGCGGAGACCCGCCCGGGTCTGGTGGAGGCGATCGCCACCACACCGGGAGTGGCCGCCTACTTCGATCTCTCCTTCCAGCACTCCAGCGAGCCGGTGCTGCGCCGGATGCGCCGATTCGGGTCGACCGACCGGTTCCTCGAACTCCTGGCGACGGTCCGGGAGTTCACTCCCGAGGCCGGGGCGCGGAGCAACTTCATCGTCGGCTTCCCCGGCGAGACCCGGAGCGACGTCGACGAGCTGGTGCGCTTCGTCTCCGCCGCCCGGCTGGACGCGATCGGCATGTTCGACTACAGCGACGAGGACGGCACGGAGGCTGCCAACCTGCCGGGCAAGGTCTCGGCGGCGACCGTGAAGCGCCGCTACGACCGGTTGTCCGCGTTGGCCGACGAACTCTGCTCGCAACGCGCGGAGGAGCGGCTCGGCTCGACCGTCGAGGTGCTGGTCGACTCGGTGCAGGACGGCGTGCTGGAGGGGCGGGCAGCCCATCAGGCACCGGAGGTGGACGGCTCCACCACCCTGGTCGCGCCGGCCGAGGGCGGGGTCGACCTCGCCGTACTGCGGCCGGGTGACCTGGTCCGGGCCACGGTGACCGGTACCGAGGGCGTGGACCTGATCGCCGTACCGGAAGAGATGATCTCGGCGGCGCCGCGTAGGGCGGGATGACGCCGGTGAGCGCGGCGGCCTGTCCGGGGCGTGCCGCCGGTCCGGTGGCGTCGAGTGCGGCGGGATGACGTCGTGACCGAGGCGGCGGATTCGGGGCCGGGCAAGGCGGGCGTTCCGGTGTCCGGTGCCCCGGTGGGGCCGGGCCCGGCCGGCGGCCTCGGCCGTACCGCCGGCACGCTCGACGCCGCGCCGGGCCGGGTCGGTCCGGTACCGATCGTCAACGCGGCCAACGCGCTGACCGCGCTCCGGCTCGCCCTGGTGCCGGTCTTCATCGGCCTGGTGATCGCCTCCGACATGGTCGACTCGGGGTGGCGGATGGCCGCCTGCCTGACCTTCGCCTTCGCGTCGATGACGGACCTGGTGGACGGCTGGATCGCCCGCCGGTACGCCCTGGTGACCTCGTTCGGCAAGGTGGCCGACCCGATCGCCGACAAGGCGCTGACCGGGACCGCACTGGTCTTATTGTCGTGGTATGACCGTATTCCTTGGTGGATCACCGTGCTGATCCTGACCCGCGAGTTCGGGGTCACGCTGATCCGCTTCTGGGTGATCCGCTACGGCGTCATCGCGGCCAGCCGGGGCGGTAAGGCCAAGACCGCCGTCCAGATCCTGGCGATCGTCTGGTACCTCTGGCCGGTCCCCGCCGGGCTGGTCGGCGTCGGTCCGTGGATCCTGGCCGTCGCCGTCGTGGTGACCGTGCTGACCGGGCTCGACTACGTGGTCCGGGCACTGCGGCTGCGGCGTCCGGGCGGGGTGGCCGCGGCTTCCGGGGCCCGGCCGGAGCGCGCGGGAGGGTCGGATGGATGACGCGGTCCGCGCCGTCGACAGCGCGGCTGCCGCCGTCGTGCACGCGCTCGCCGACCGGGCCGAGAGCCTGGCGGTGGTCGAATCACTCACCGGCGGGCTGCTGGCCGCGGCGATCGTCGACATCGCCGGGGTGAGCAGCGTGTTCCGGGGCGGGCTGGTGGCGTACGCGACCGAGTTGAAGTCGTCGCTGGTCGGCGTACCGGCGGACCTGCTGGCCGCACGCGGGGCCGTCGACCCGGACGTGGCGGTGGCACTGGCCGAGGGCGGCCGGGTGCGTTGCGGGGCGGACTGGTGCCTCGCCACCACCGGGGTGGCCGGGCCGGAGCCGCAGGACGGCCAGCCGGTCGGCCTGGTCTTCGTCGCGGCGGCGGGACCGTCCGGCACCGTGGTACGCCGGCTCGAACTCGCCGGCAACAGGTTGCAGATCCGGATCGAGGCGGTGACCGGCGCGCTGCGGCTGCTGGCCGACCGGCTGCACGCCGAGGCCGCCGGCAGCCCGGCGGGCCGGACGGGCTGACCGGTCACCGGACCGAACCGTCCGGCGCCGCTGCCCCGGACGAGGCGGCCGGCGCCGATGCCCGGATGACGGCTCACCGTGGTGACGTTCGCCGAGCGGGCGCGCCGGGGCTGGTGCCCGGACGAGGGCCCGGGCCGGTACCCGGATGACGGGCGGGGTCGAGCCGGGCCGGAGTGGCGGGCCGGGATGTCGGAAGCGGCCGTACCGGGTACGGTTGCGGGAAGGCTCGGGCAGTCGACGTCGTGGCTCAGCTCCGCTCAGCGGTGTGATCGACGCGGCGGCGCCGGTCCGACGTCCGGGAAGTCTTGGTCCCGCGACACGGGAGGTGCGATGGTCCTGCTACGCCGGGTGATCGGTGACGCGCTACGGGCGCGTCGGCAGGGGCAGCACCGGACCCTGCGCGAGGTGTCCTCCGCCGCCAATGTCAGCCTCGGCTACCTCTCCGAGATCGAACGCGGGCAGAAGGAGGCGTCGAGCGAGCTGCTGGCGGCCATCTGTGACGCCCTCGGAGCCCGGCTCTCGGAGCTGCTCCGCGACGTCAGCGACACGGTCGAGGTGGCCGAGCAGCCGCCCGGAGTCCTGGTACCGGCGCAGGAGCGTCCGAGCACCGAGCGGATGGCCCCGGCCGAGCGGATGGCGCCGGCCGAGCGGATTGTGCCGAGTCGTCCAAAGTCGGGATCGTCGGCGGACGAGCCGGTCCGGGGCGAGCCCGCCACCCAGTCCGCGCACGTCGAGGCGCCCCTGCCCCGGGCGGCACTGGCCGAGCCGGCCGTACGCAGCCTGGCCGAGGCCGGGGTGCGCCAACTCGCGACCGACGCGGTACGGCAGATCACGACCGACGGGACCGTGTCGGTGACGGTTCGGCAGGAATCGCCGCTCAAGACGACCCTGCGGACCACCCGCCGGATCCGGCCGGCCGGCAACCCCGAGCGTGACGTCGTCTGCGTCGGCTGACGGCCGGCTCTCCCCGGGGCGACTCCGCCACCGCCCTGCTCGGACGGGTATGGAGCGGATTCCGGCGTCGACGGGTCGGGAAGGTGTGGCTCGGTAGGGGCGTACCGAGTTACGGTGGCCCCCTAGCGGCATATCCGGTGGATATCCCCCTGAGGTTGTATGCCGGGGTGGCGCGAGACTGGGACGATGGAGATCGTGTCGCGCGGGCGCCTCGACGGGCCGGCCCGACACGGCTTCCGGAGCGATCACACTGAGGGGATACCGGGACATGGCGAACCCGTTCGTCAAGGGCTGGCATTACATGATGGCCTTGTTCGGCGCCAAGATCGATGAGCACGCCGATCCCAAGGTGCAGATCCAGCAGGCCATCGAGGATGCGCAGCGTCAGCACCAGGCGTTGGTGCAGCAGGCCGCGGCTGTGATCGGCAACCAGCGCCAGCTCGAGATGCGGCTGTCCCGGCAGATGTCCGAGGTCGAGCGCCTGCAGGGGATGGCCCGGCAGGCCCTGGTGCTCGCCGATCGGGCCCGGGCTGCCGGTGACGAGACCGAGGCGACCAAGTACGAGCAGAGCGCGCAGACCGTCGCCACCCAGCTGGTCGCCGCCGAGCAGTCGACCGAGGACCTCAAGACCCTGCACGACCAGGCCATCGGCGCTGCCGCACAGGCCCGGCGGGCGGTCGAGAACAACTCGATGATCCTCCAGCAGAAGCTGGCCGAGCGGGCCAAGCTGCTCAGCCAGCTGGAGCAGGCCAAGATGCAGGAGAGCGTGGCCCGGTCGCTGGAGTCGATGTCCGCGCTCGCCGCGCCGGGCAACACGCCCTCGCTCGACGAGGTGCGGGACCGGATCGAGCGGCGCTACGCCAACGCGATGGGCCGGGCCGAACTGGCCGGCAACTCCGTCGAGGGGCGGATGCTGGAGATCCAGAAGTCGACCCTCGACCTGGCCGGCTCGTCCCGGCTGGAGCAGATCCGGTCCAGCATGGCGGGCGAGAAGCTGGCCGGCGCGGGCGGTCCCGCCGTCGAGTCGGCGGCACCGACCGGGGACTCCGCCGGGGTGGCCCGGCTCGACGAGATCCGTGCCAGCCTGGCCAGGGACAAGCAGGCCGGCGGGAACAGCAACGCTGCCGGCTGAGCCGGCGGTCCATAGCGAGAAGGGGGCGACGTGGCCGACCAGAGAGCCCGTCATCTGCGCCGGCTGCGTGGCCTGCGTCGGTCGGTTCGTCGCTGGAGTGTGCTGGCCGGCGGCCTGGGTGGGGCGAGCGCCATCCTCACCCCGTACCAGGGACTGGGTCTGCCGGACGCGGCCTGGACGGCGGCGGCCGGCGGATCGATCATGCTGGCGATCTGGCGCTGGTCGGACCTGCGGGGCCTGGCGGCGGAGCCGGTGCCCCCGCCGCCCGAGCCGGTCACGGCCGACCAGGCCCGCGCCCGGCTGGTCGCCGTCGTCGAGCGGATGCCCGCCGGCCGCCAGGCGCTGGCCGAGGTACGCCGACAGCGCGCCAGGATCGCGATGCGCGGCTCGTCGGCGGCGGAACCCTGGACCCGGCTGGACCGGGCGGCGGCGACGATGGCCGGGCTCACCGGACGGCTGACCGGCCCGGCCGGTACGGCTGCTCTGGAGGCGGCGGTGGCGGAGCGCTCGTTGCGTGACCTCGCCGACCGGGTGGCCAGCGTGGACCGGGCGCGGCGGCTCGCCCCCGAGGACGCCCGGGTCGAACTGGACACCGCCCACCGCACCCTGCTGGCCGAACTCGACGGGGGCGTCTCCGCGTACGAGCGCATGGTCGCGGCGGCGGCCGGCTACGTCGCCGAGGACGGCTGGGACGGCGACGGCAACGGTGCCGTCTCCCGGCTCACCGAGGCGACCGACCTGCTGCGCGGCGTCGCGGCCGGGCTCGCGGAACTGCGGGCGACCCGTGGAATGCCCCGGACCGGCGCCTGACCGCTTCCGCCGTACCCAACCGGGGCCGGGTCAGAGTGGCGGCGTGTGGATCGAGACGGAGCGGCTGACCACCGACGAGCCGGCCGCGTTGCTGGCCTGGATCCGGTAGTGGTAGTCGGTGTCGCCGGTCAGTCCGGTGTCGCGGAACGACCGGGTCCCACCGGCAAGGGTGAACGTCGTCAGCCCGGTGGTGAAGCCGGGACTGGTGGCCCGGTACAGGATGAAGCTGGTGACCATGCTGGTGACCGCGACGGACCAGCTGACGCCCACCGCGGCGGTGCCGGACCCGGCCGTGGTGCCGCTGGCGTCGGCCAGCCGCAGGTCGATCGGCGTCGCCGGTACGGCCGGAGTGACCACCGTGGAGACGTTGGACCACGGTGACGAGGCGCCGAGATAGCCGGTCCTGACCCGGTAGTAGTAGGTGGTGTCGGCCGCCACGGGACTGTCCGGACAGCTGCCGGTGACCCCGATGGTGGTGGTGACCAGCCCACTGGTGAAGGTCGGGTTGGTGGCGCGTTGCAGGTCCACGCTGGTGGCGAAGGACCGGTTCACCCAGCCCCGGTTGACCCGCAGCGGCGTTCCGCTGGCCACGGTCGCGACCAGCCCGGTGGGCGGCAGCAACTGCACCAGCGCGCTGGCGGTGTTGGAGTACCCGGAGTGGGCGACACCGTTCTCCGCCCGGACCCGGTAGTAGTAGGTCACCCCGGGGGTGACCGTCGAGTCGACGTACCGGTTCTCGGTGGCGGGCACCTCGAAGAGGGTCAGTCCCCGGCTGAACCCGGCGTCGGCGGCCCGCTGGATCAGGCTGTTGGTGGCGCCCGGAGGAGTGGGCGGGCCGAGGCTGGGCCGGGAGTTGTTCGTCCAGGCGACCACGATCGCCGGCAGTACGGTGGCCGAGCCGGGCGCCGGCCGCGCCGCGAGCCCGGTCGGGGCGGACGGGGAGAACCGCAGCACCATCGGGCGGGTCATCTGGTGGTCGGCGTGTCCGAGCAGCTGGCAGTGCCAGACGTACTCCCAACCGAAGTCGTAGAGCCGGTTGGTCACCATCGCCGGTTCGCCGGTCTTCGGGTTGACCTGGGTGTATCCCTGGGCGGACCCGAACGGTTGGCTGGGATCGTGCAGCCGCACGCTGTCCGGGACCTTGAACGGCAGCGGCTCGGGCAGGGTCGGCCGGATCGCCACGATCGTGGCCTCGTACGGGTTCATCCGGACGGTGTCCTTCCAACCCACCTCGTTCGGCTCCGGCGGCTTGATCGCCCCGTCCCGGCCGACCCGGTTGACGAGCTGGACATTGACGTGGTGGAAGTGGACGGCGTGGGTGTCCATCCCGTTGTGGGTGATCTTCCAGAGCTGGGTGCCGTCGCCGGGGGACCCGACCGGGGCGGTGGGGTCCGACGGGTGCAGCACCTCGGTCGGCGGGTCGATCCGGGTCAGCGGGATCGTCGTCTGGATCAGTGTGCTGGTCTTGGGCAGCTCCGTACCGAGCAGGAAGTTCATCCGCCCGTACTCGGGGTCGAACTCCGCGACGATCGCCTTCGGGTGCAGCTCCAGGGTCACCGGGGCGCTGCCGCCGTACGGGGTGAAGGTGATCGAGGTGTCGTCGATCGGTACGTACGTGTTCCTCGGCGTGCTGGTGCCGAACGCGGGGTCGTACGCCTTCTGCGGCACGATCGGCGGCGGCTGGCTCCGCCCGTACGCCAGGGGGAGCCGTTCCCGCAGTCGGTCGGTGTCGAACGGCGGTGCCGGCGTGCCGACCACCTGGATCTGCATCAGAGTCCGGGTGTTCGGGCCGTAACCGGGCAGCGTGCTCGGTGCCCCGCCGGTCGAGGTCTGGTCCGGGTCGCCGGTGTAGTGGTCGTTGCGCGGGTCGAAGCCCGGCATCGGCGCGGGACAGTCGTTGTAGAGGATCAGGTTCGTTCCCGGCGGTACGGAGGAGAAGTCGACGATCACGTCGGCCCGTTCCCCGGGACCGAGCAGCAGGGCGTGCTCGGTGACGTTGAGCACCGTGACGTCGCGCCGGTTGTACTGGTAGTTGATCGGCTGGCTGGGTAGCACCGCCACCGCCGGCAGCAGTCCGGCCTCGTTGCCGATCTGGATCCAGTCCGGTCCGGCCGCGGCTGGGTCGGGCACCCCGCCGCACCGGCCGTCGGTCGGCCAACTCGGCGGGAAGTCGGGGTTCGGCCGGGCCGCCACCATCGGCACCTCACCGGCGTCGCCGTCGGCCAGCGTGCCGTCCGGATGCCACATCGGGCCGTCGGACGCCGCGTGGTAGAGCTGGAGGTTCAGGCTGCGGTCGTTGCAGCCGTTGAGGATCCGGAACCGGTACGCGGCGGGACGCAGCCGCAGGTACGGGTACGCGGCGCCATTGACCAGCGGGGTGTCGCCGAACGCGTCGGGTACCGCCGACGGGGTGGGGGTGCCGGGCTGGACCGGCGGCTCCCACGGCCGCGACTCCGGATCGTGGTACGGGTTCGGCGCCGGTCCGTGGGTGATGCCGGTGAACGGCGGCCAGAACCACGGCCCGTAGTCCCATCGGCCCATCGGGTTCGTGCCGGACTCGTTGTACGGGTTCTGGCTGGGCATGTAGACGTGCGGGAACCAGAGGCTGCCCTTGCCGCCCCAGTTGGCGACGTCCCAGGTCGGGTCCTGGCCGGCGAGTTGGGCGTGGTCCGGTACGAAGGTCCGGTCCTGGATGACCAGGAGAAGTTCCTCGGCCGGGACCACCGCCTCGTCGAGGAGTTGCCGCTGCGCCGGGTCGTCGAGCCGGTAGAGGCCGACCTGCCCGGAGTAGACGGTCAGCCGGGCGATGCCCTCGGTCTGGTCGTGGTACCACAGCAGCCGGCCGCTCTGCTGGTTCGGATAGAAGGCGGTCACCGCGCCGGCTCCGGGCTCGGGCATGTCGGGCACGGTGGCGTAGCTGGCGCCGTGCCGGTGGGCGGTCGTCTCGCCGGCCGGCGTGAACCACTGCGTCGGCCCGCCGTCACTGATCCACGGGGTACGACCGCCGTGCAGGTGGACCGCGGACCGGTTCTGCGGATAGGGCTCCGCCTCGCCCGGCGCCCCACTGCCGGGGACGGACGTCGGCGGGCCGGTGCCGGGGACGGGCGTCGGCGGGCCGGTGCCGGCGCCCGGAATGGTCGGGTCGACCGGCAGGAAGAGGGCGCCCTCGGCCCCGACCGGCAGCTGGTTGACGTACTTGACCCGGACCGGGCGGTCCCGCTGCGCCAGGATCAACGGCCCGAGGTGGTACGCCCGGCTCGGCGGCGCCACCGTGTTGTGCCCACCCGCGTCGGTACCGTTGTTGAGCTGCCGGTACCCGCGTAGCCGGGTCGGCGGCAGGTCCTGGTGCAGGCGTTGCGAAAATTCCTGCACGCCGATCTCGTAGTAGTCGCAGCCGGGGTACGTCATCGTGTCCGGTACGGCCACCGGGATCAGGTTGCCCAGCTCGTTCGGGGTACGCCCGGCCCGGGGCAGGGCGGTGACGAACTTCCGGATCCCGGTGCCGGCCACCACCTGCCCATCCGGGTCCCGCACCGGCAGTGGGCTGTACGCGAAGTTCGGTACGAAGCCGAAGTAGTCCGGTGGGGCGGAGGGGTCGAGGGCCGTGACCGAGCGGGGATCGGTGCCGAGCCGCGCCGCCGGCACTGTGCTCTTCGTCGCCCGGCCGGCGGCGTTCTGGCTCCTGGCCTGCTCCGCGCGGGCCGCCCGGTGTGCCGCGAACCTCTTGAACATGGCCACGCCCCTCCCCGGAGTACGGCTCGACGTCACCGGCCGGACGTCAGCGGTCGAGGCGGTCGACTCGGCGGCCTCCGATCGGTCCATCGACTGGTCCGCCGACAGCCCAGGAATCTGCTGACGATCCGTAAGCAGTCAACCGCGCAGTGCCAGGAATGGATACGGGCAGTGGCGTACGGAAGCGCTTCGACCCCGGGATTGGCACGCACCGCTCAACCCTGTTGATGCCTGGATCGGCGACCGTTCGATGCCCGGGTCGGCGACGGTTTGTTGCCCGGGTCGGCGACCGTTTGTTGCCCGGGTCGGCGACCGTTCCTGCCGCTACCGGCCCGACTTGCGGGTCATCTGGTAGTGCAGGACGAGGAACGGAATGCCGAAGAGCCAGAAGCGGTGCTCCGCGCGGAGTTCGTCGTCCTCGACGTGCACATCGAGCTGCTCGGTGAAGCCGTGCATCGCCAGGGCGGTCAGTTCTCCGCTGTCCGGGTCGACGTAGGTCAGGTAGTGACCGGCCTGGTCGAGATCACTTCGGCTGGTCAGGACCAGGCCGCCGTCCGGGCGGGCCTGCGGGACCAGGGTGGCCGTGAAGCTGGCCTGGGGGAGCGGAAAGCCGACGCTGACGTAACCACGCCCGGCCCGCCGATAGGTGGTGTAGATGCCGACGTAGATCGGTTCGTCGGTGTCGGCGAAGGACCGGATCCAGCCACGGATGCCCACCACCTGCGTTCCCGGTGGACTGATGGTGTCGATCCGGCTCCGGATGCCCCGCAGCGTCTCACGCTGGTTCATCGGCACGTTGGCCTGTCCGAGTGGGCGTGCCACCAGAGCGCGGTAGAGCAGGTAACCGGGTCGTACCCACAGCCGCCACCGGGGCACGATGTCGAGCGCGAACCGGGTGGTGTGTTCGTAGAACTCCCGTACCCGTGGATCGACGGCGCCGGGTTCGAACTGCGGTCCGGCCAGTTCGTCGAGCGAGGAGACGATTCCGATGTCCGGCGCGTCCGCGACGTATCCGCCGCCGAGTGACGCTGCCAGCGTCCGGACGTAGTCGGTCCCCACGTACCGGGTCCGGGCCGCCAGGGGGACGACAAAGGGCAGTTCCTCCGCCCGGACCCGCTCGGCCAGCAGGCTGACCTGCGCGTCGCGGAAGAGCAGGGCCGACAGGATCCGGTACGCCAGCACCACGCCGGCCGCCACCACCGCCCCCGGAACGGGGTATCCGGTGGCGATCGCCGCCCCGCCCACGGCGGCCCCCACGACCGGTCCCAGCAGCACCTTCTGCGGACGGACCCCCAGGATTCCGACCAGCAGCCCGACTGCCAGTCCGAGCGGGAGCGGGCCGACGCCGGTGAGCCGCTCGGCCAGCCAGCCGAGCGGGGCGGCCAGCGCGACGCTCATCGCGATCCGGGCCCACAACGCGGGAATCTGGCCGGGACGCTGCCGGGCCCGGGCCACCGCCTCCGACCCGCCCAGTCCGATCCCGCCGACCACCGCGCCGAGGCCGGTGGCCAGCCCGCCCCAGTGACCGGCGAGCGCGGCGCCGGCCAGCGCGCCGACCACGCAGCCGAAACCCACCGACCCCGGCCGCCGACCGTCCGTCGGGACCGACCGATCCACCGTCACCGCCGAAATCTACCGCCGGCCTGGTCGCGCCGCCGAGCCGGTTCAGTTCCGAGGTACCTGTGGCCCGGGTGAGACCGGGTCGCCGGAGCCGCGCTGGTCAGTCGCGACCCGGCTGACAGGTCGGGCACCAGAAGGTCACCCGTTCGTCCTGGTCGCGCTTGCGGATCGTCGCGCCACACCGTCGGCACGGCTCGGACCGGCGGCCGTAGACGTAGCTGGTCCGGCCCCGGTGCAGGGAACCGGTGGTGCTCTGCGTCCACCGGCCCCGGTTCGCCATCAGGATCCGGTGGGCCAGCGCCACCAGGCCGGGCAGATCCGGTACGTCCCGAACCGGGGTCCACGGCGAGACCCCGCGCAGGAACAGCAGCTCGGACTTGTACAGGTTGCCGATCCCGGCGAGGTTGGTCTGGTCGAGCAGCGCCTCCGCGATGGCCCGGCCCGGCTCGGCGGCGAGTCGGCGTACCGCCTCGGCGGGGTCCCAGTCCGGTCCGAGCAGGTCCGGCCCGAGGTGCCCGACCAGCGTCGCCTCCTCGGCGGTGGGAAGCAGGGCGAGATCATGCAGGTGGTAGCCGACCGCCACCGCGTCCGAGGTGCGCAGCACGGCCCGGATCGTGTGCGCCGGCCGCGCCGCCCAGCGCTCTCCCGGGGCGTACGCCCGCCAGGCGCCGTCCATCCGCAGGTGCGAGTGCAGGGTCAGCGGTTGCCCGTCGGCCAGGGGCCGGAACCGCAGCAGCAGGTGCTTGCCCCGGGCGGCGGACTCCAGCACCACGGCACCGGTCAGGTCGACGGTGGCGAGTCGCGGCACCCGGAAGTCGGTCGCGGTCAGCTGACCACCGGCCAGCGCGCGGTGCAACGCACGGGCCGTGTTCCACACGGTGTCGCCTTCGGGCACCAGCTCATCCTGCCCCAGCCGGCCGAGTCTGGTGCCCGCTCCGCGTTCAGGGCAGTTCGTCCGGGCGGGGCCGGCGGACCGCGTCCTGGTAGCGCGGGTGACTCGCACCGTAGATGGCGTAGTTGAGCCGCGCGTGTGACAGGCTGAGGTCGCCGTTGGGACCGCCCTGGACGACGCCGGCATTCTGGTCGGTGGAACCGTCGTCGGTCCAGAAACAGACCGGACAGGTGCCGCCCCCGGTCCGGTGCGCGCAGCACGGACAGGCGGCGAAATCGATCGAGTGTTTCCCCACGGCCGACAGCATTTCACAGCGGCACGCCACGGGCACAGTAGACATTTCTCCTGCACCAGCCCGACCAAGAGGCTCAATCTTGGTACTCCACCGCTGTCAAGGCAACGGGGGAATACCAAGATTCACGGGTCGGGGGTCCAGCCGGCGGCGGTTAGGGCGGCGCGTACCTGGGTGAAGACGTCGGCTGGGCGGTGGCGGACCAGATGGGCCGGAAAACGCAGCACCCGGTCACCGGCGATCCACAACTCGTTCTGCCGTTTCATGTCCGCCCACTGGTGGCGTGGGTCGCCGTGCTGACCGCCGTCGACCTCGACGTGCACGCCCCACTCCTGGTAGTAGACGTCGAGATAGCGGCGCCGACCGCCGGCGTCGCGACGTACCACCTGACGACTGGGCTCGGGCAGGCCGTACCTTCGACTCAGCCGCAGGTAGTCCAGTTCGGCCAGCGAGTGCGAGCCGCCCGCAGCGTCCCGGGCGGCGGTGGCGATCACCGCACGGCGGCGAACCCTCGGCAGGCGGTCGAGGACCGTACCGATCTCCTCCACGGTGACCAGACGGCGTTGGAACGAGGCCGCCACGATCGCACACGCCGTGTCGTCGGATCCGGCCCAGGCGGCGGCGTCAACCACCGACCGGGCCGGCATGGTCCGGGGCGGTGCCGCCATCCGGTGTACGTCCTGCGCCGGCAGAACGGTGCTCCGGTGCACGATCACCCCGCGAGGTACGTCCCGGGGTTGACGGCCGGCCGGGAGCAGCAGATGAATACCACTGCCGGCGTAGCCGTACAGGCCGTACCCGTCCAGCGCGGTGACGCCGGCGAGCACCGCGCCCGTACCGGCGGCGAGTACGGCGATCCACAGCCGCTGCTCCGCCCCGACCGGCCCGCTGTGTGTGACGTACACCCGAGGATGGATCCGGCGCCAGCGGCCGGAGGCGACCCGGTGCCGGACGGCTGCCTCGGTGAGGAACCGCCGAGCCTGACGCCACGAGATGACGTTGTCCTGCCGGAACAACAGCCAGGTCAACTCGTCGGCGTCGTCGGCGGGCAGCGGACGGATGTCCATCGGCATCATCCGATGGACTGTGTCGGATCCCGGGGATCATGTCAGTCGGAAAGACGGCAGGTCAGGTGGCGGAACCTCCGGTACCGGCCGGCCGTTCGAGCCGCAGCAGGTCGCCCGCCGCCACCCCGAGTACGTCGGCCGCACGACCGCCGTTCACCGCCAGCGCCAGCCGACCGGCGGAGTCGCGGTAGGCGACGAGTTCGCCGGGCGGCGCGTCGCCGAAGGTGGCGCCCCGGATCACCCGGAGGTCGCCGATCCGGACCACCGACCCGAACCGGTCCAGAGTGGATCCAGGCGCGGCGAGCTGGACGTTGCCGAAGTGGTCGACCGTCAGCACCCCGGCCTCCAGCCAGCCGTCGCCCTCGGCGACCAGTGGATCGGGGAGCCGGACCAGACCGGTCGGGTCGATCGGCGGTCCGGCCTCGACCAGCGCCGCGCCGAGCGCGAACCGGGCGGCGGCGGGGGCGAAGACGTCCCGGCCGTGGAAGGTTCGGGACACGTCGGGGAACCACTCCGGATTCGTCAGCTCCACCGCCTCGGTCACCCCACCGAGAGCCTCGGCTGCCCAGGGCAGCAGGCCGTTGTCGGGGCCGACGAGCAACCCGCCGGGGGTGCGTACGGCGATGCCGCGTCGGGCCGTACCCACGCCGGGGTCGACCACCGCGACGTGTACGCCCGGCGGCAGATGCGGCACTGTCTGGGCGAGTACGGCGGCACCCTGCGCGACGTCGCCGGCCGGTACCAGGTGGGTCACATCGATCATCCGTACCGCCGGGGCGATCCGGGCGACCACGCCGTGGCAGGCCGCCACGAATCCGTCCGAGAGTCCGTAGTCGGTGGTCAGGCTGAGCCATTGGTAGCCGGGCACAGCCGGAAGACTAGTCCGTCGGCTCCGGGGCCGGCCGCGGTTCGCGCGCCCCGGTCGGCCGGTCCCGCCGCCCGTGGCAGCATCTCCGACACCTGCCCGCTCGTTCCGTCCCGCCCGGCGAGTCCTTCCGTCCCGACTGGCAAGGTAACGGTATGCGCTTGTGTATCTTCACCGAACCCCAGCAGGGGGCGGCGTACGACGACCTGCTCCGGATCGCGCGGCACACCGAGGACTGCGGCTTCGACGGCTTCTTCCGGTCCGACCACTACCTGACGATGGGTGGCAGCGGGCTGCCCGGTCCGACCGACGCCTGGCTGACCCTGGCCGCCCTGGCGGTGCAGACGTCCCGGGTCCGGCTCGGCACGCTGGTCACCTCGGCGACGTTCCGGCTGCCGGGACCGCTGGCGATCAGCGTGGCCCAGGTGGACGCGATGAGTGGCGGCCGGGTCGAGCTGGGTCTCGGCACCGGCTGGTTCGAGGCCGAGCACCGGGCGTACGGCATCCCTTTCCCGCCGCCCCGGGAGCGGTTCGACCGGCTCACCGAGCAACTGGAGGTGATCACCGGGCTGTGGTCCACGCCGGTCGGCGAGACCTTCGACCACCAGGGAACGTACTACCAGCTCACGGACTCGCCCGCGCTGCCGAAGCCGGTGCGGTCGCCGGCGCCGCCGGTGATCGTCGGCGGCAAGGGGCTTCGTCGTACCCCGATGTTGGCCGCCCGGTTCGCCGACGAGTTCAACGTGCCGTTCAGCTCGGCGGACGACGTGGCCCGGAGCTACGCGGCGGTGGCCGACGCCTGCGAGCGGACCGGCCGCGCGGCGGCCGGTCGGGCGCCGCTGGTGCTCTCCGCCGCGCTCACGGTGCTCTGCGGGCGCTCCGACGCCGAGGTACGGCGCCGGGCCGAGGCGGTCGGGCGCGACCCGGCGGAGTTGCGGGCCGTCTCCGGCGTCGCCGGCACGCCGGACCAGGTCGTCGAGCAGATCCAGGAGTACGCCGCGCACGGCGCGGAACGGTTCTTCCTCCAGGTGCTCGACCTGGCCGACCTGGACCACCTGGACCTGATCGCCAGCGAGGTGGCGACCCAACTCTGAGCGCACGCCTGCGCCCGTGGACGCCGGGGCTCCAGCCGGCGTCCACGGCCGCGGTCGGCCGGCCCGGTCAGAAGTAGTCGGGGGTGAGGTCCCGGGTCGGCCAGCTGGTGACCCGGCCGATCTCGGCGTTGATCCGAGGGCTCAGTACGTTGAAGTCGAGGCTGCCGGTCTCTTCCCGCCGGTTGAACAGGGCGGCGTAGGTGAAGCCGTTCTGTAGCCGGGCGAGGTAGCCGTAGTTGCCGGGCAGCGAGCCGTCGTGCCAGCTGTTGCGGTGGCCGGTGACGTCGCGGGCGAACCAGCCGGCGGCGTACCAGGAGCCGTTGGCGTTGGCTCCGATCTCGGGGATGGCGAACGTTCGGCCGATGGAGGTGGCGTTCAACACCGGGCCGGGTGCGTCGAAGACCTTCGCGAGGTGCACGAGGTCGACCGCCGAGGCCAGCCAACCACCGCCCGGACCGCGGTTCTCCATGCTGAACCCGCCGTAGGGGGTGGGTACCGGGATGCCCGACGGGTCGGTGACCGTCGTACTGGTGTACTGCGACTCGTAGACCACCTCGCCCGGCGCCGCCGCCGAGCGGAGGGTGCGACCGAGCCGCATCCGGCCGATCCCGACCGGCGTGAGGAGCTTCTGGCTCACGTAGGACTCGTAGCTCTGCCCGGAGACCTTCTCGACGATCTGGCCGAGCAGGAGGTAACCGTAGTTGCTGTAGGCGTAGCGCGTGCCGGGGGCGAAGTCGAGGGGCCGGCTGGACGCGTACCGGACGATGTGCTCCCGCGTGATCGGCAGCGGTACGCCGAGCGTGCTGGCGATCTGGTGGTCGAGGTAGAGGTAGTCGGGGGAGATGTCCCGGTCCCAGCCACCGGTGTGTTGCAGCAGTCGCCAGACGGTGACGTCGGCCAGCCGGGGATCGGCGGCGGTCGACAGGCCGAGCAGCGGGGCGACCCGGGCGGTCAGGCTCAGTGCGCCGTCCTGGGCGAGCCGGATGATGGCGGCGGCGGTGATGTGCTTGCTCAGGCTGGCGATCCGGAACAACGACGTGGGCGAGACCTGCGGGACGTCCGGGGTCGTGGCGGCGTACCGGTAACCGCGCGCGAGCACGATCCGCCCGTCCTTCGCGATGGCGAGCTGCGCGCAGGAGATGCGGCGCTCCGTGACGTACGTCTTCAGCACGGCGTCGAATCCGGCGAGTTGTGCCGGCACGACCCCGGTCGTGGTCAGTACGACCGGGCCTGCCACCGCCGGCCGGGAAGTCGCGCCGAGGGCGATCGCCGGGATGACCCCGGCACCGGCCCGGAGAAAGCTTCGCCTGCTGACCATCGTCACTCCGCTCGTCCGAAATGGGCGAGCCTACCGTGTCTGCACTGGCGACAGCGTCGGCCCAGCAGCTCCCGGGAAGCGTCCTCAGGCGTCGTCGTCGGCCCGGCCCAGCCGCCAGTAGCCCATGAAGGCCACCGATTCGCGGTCGAGTCCACGCTCCGAGACCAGGTGCCGGCGCAGCGTCCGGATCACCCCGGACTCGCCGGCCAGCCACGCGTAGTGCCCGCCGCCGGACAGCCCCACCGGCACCTCCCACAGCTCCTCGTCCGGGTCGACGGCCGTGTCCGAGGTGTCGGCCGGAGCCAGCCGTTCGACCGGGATCAGCCGCTCGGCCGCGGCCCGGACGGCCGGGACCAGCAGGCTGCCGTGCGGCGCACCGGACCGGGGCAACCAGGTCACGGTCACCATCGGCGGAGCCGGCAGGTCGAGGACGTCGCCCGGGTGCGGCACCTCGAGCAGGACCTCGCCCCGACTGTCCGTCGGCAGCCGCTCCACAATGCCGGCGATCGCGGGTACCGCCGTCTCGTCCCCGGCGAGCAGCAGGGTGCGGGTCGTCAGCGCGGGTTGGAACTCCCGGCCGCCGTGGTCGCCCCGGTAGCCGTCGTCCGGCCCCATGATGACCACCTGGTCGCCGAGCTGGGCGGATGCGGCCCAGCGGGCAGCCGGCCCGTGGTTGCCGTACGCCCCGCCGTCGGTGTGCAGCACGATGTCGACGTCGACCTCGCGGGTGTGCCGGCGTACGGCGCGCACGGTGTAGGTGCGGAACGGGTTGCGCAGCTTGGTGGGCAGGGCACGCCAGCGGGCGTACCAGTCCGAGTCGGTGGGGAGGTGGCGGAAGCCGTGCACCGGAATCGGGAAGACGAGCTTGATCCGCTGGTCGTAGCCGGGGTCGGCGAAGGTGTCGAGGTCCGTTCCGGTGAAGGTGACCCGGAGGAAGGACGGGCTCAGCCGACGCAGCCCGGCGACCTCGGCCGAGAAGAGCCGCCACGGGGCGACCAGCGGCGTGGCGGTGGAAACCTCGGTCATCGGTCCTGCCTCTCGGTACGCGACGTCGCCGGCTCTGCGCGGGCAGCGTGCCGTTAGGTTAGCCTAACCTGCACAGAATGTCAGGTCCGAAGTCGGAGGGCCAGCGCACCCCAAGTTGTCGAAGTGTCGACTATTACGGGTTGCGGTACCGTCCGACGGTCCGGTCAGTCGGCGGGGAGAGTGGTGGTCGTGGCGGCACAGCAGGTACGGGACCTGGCGGAGATCCGGGTCCGGATCGACCTCCTCGACCGGGAGGTCGTCCGGCTGCTCGCCGAGCGGGAAACCCTGGTACGCCAGGCGGGCCGGCTCAAGTCCGACAGCTCGGCGGTCCGGGCGCCCGACCGGGTGGCCGAGGTCATCGCCCGGGTCCGCGCCGTCGCCGAGGAGGTGGGCGCCAGCCCGGCGGTCGTCGAGCGCACCTACCGGGCGATGATCGACGCCTTCATCGAACTGGAGTTGGCCGTGCACCGGGAAACGGACGCGTCCGAGCCATCACTACCGTGACGGTCATCCGGTAGCTGCTCACGGCGCAGCCCCAGGCGGGTCAGATGGGGCAGCCGAGAGCAGACGGGCGCGGACGAGGATCTGCGCTTGGTCGCCAGACCGGCCGTCCTGACAGATCTTCACACCTTCCAGCCACACCCACTCGTGCTGCTCCGGCCGGTTCGTCACCAGGCGCACCCCGGTCACCCAGAGGGCGACCGGCCCATCGGTTGGACGGAACCGATCCGCAGAGGCGATCCGGATCACCTCGCCGAGCCGGACTCGTACGTCAAACACCACGTCCCCCGACCAGCGCCACCGCACCTACGGATTGGCCAGCCCGACGGGACCGCGGTGCGACAAGGCAGAGCCCGGCGAGGCGTACGAAGACCTCTCGCCGATCGACCGCCCGCCCGGACTGGTCGAGGACGTAGCCGGTCAGCCAGCACCAGCCGTAGTACGTCGGACGGTCCGCCACCACCGTCACCCGCAGCAGCAGCCTCCGACCTCCGGCGAACTGAACCGACGCCCGCCCGTCCAGCAGCAGCACGTCACCCGGTTTCGGAACCATCCTGCGTCCCTCCAGTCGTTGGAAGGCGTCGAGGCGAGCGGGCATTCAGGCGGCTGCGGTCGACCCAACAGCCAGGCGCCGGCACCCACCCCGACGCCCAGCTCACGAGACCGTCACCCGGTCCGTACCCGAACAACCCGGGCAGGACCGCCGGGGCACCATCCGGGACGGCCCAGACGACCGCCGCACCGGCCGCAGCGCCACCCGGCGCGTGGGGGGCTTCAATCCAGCGCCGGTGGAGGAATGACGTTCGGTTGACAGGTTGTGCTCGATCATTGACAAAGGGTGTGGCACAACCGGCCTTACACCCCGGAAAATCATTCCGGGTCCCCATCCCCCGGGGAGGCATCGTGCGCGGCATGTCCAGCACACTCACGATCGGCGAACGCGTCGCCTGGTACCGCAGGCGGCGTGGACTGTCTCAAGAAGTCCTCGCCGGCCTGGTCGGCCGCACCGCCGACTGGCTCGGGAAGATCGAGAACAATCGGATCGAGCTTGACCGGCTCTCCGTCATCAAGTCGCTCGCCGACGTCTTTGACATCTCACTCGGCGACCTCCTCGCCGAACCATCGTTGCTCGACTGGACGCCCGACAGCGGCACCAACACCATGCCAGCACTGCGCGCCACCCTGATGAGCTACCGCGCCATCACGCCGTTCGGCCAGACCACCGACGGCCAAGAGCCCTCCAGCATCGCCGAACTCAAGCAAGACGTGAGCGCACTGTGGACCGCCTACCAGGACTCCCGATTCGGGTACGTCACCAGCCGCTTGCCGAACCTCCTCGACCGCGCCCAGACCGCTGCCGACAGACTCGACGGCGAAGACCAGTCCCAAGCCTGTCGCCTTCTCGGACTGACCTATCAACTCGCGGCGACCCTGCTTACCAAGCTTGGCGAGACCGACCTCGCCTGGATCGCCGCTGACCGTGGACTCACCGCCGTCCGCCCGACGGGCGATCCCGTGGTGACCGGTTCGCTCTTCCGCTCGGTCAGCCACACTTTGCACTCGACCGGCCGTTACCGCGAGGCCGTACGCGTCACCGAGGATGCTGCCGCCTACCTCGAACCCCACCTGAGACAGCCGACACCCGCCCTGCTATCGATCTACGGCACCCTGTTCCTGTCCGGCTCGATGGCCGCCGCCCGGGCCAGCGACCCCGGCACCACTCGCACCTTCCTCGCTGCCGCCGCCGAAGCTGCTGCCCGGCTCGGCGGCGACGCCAATCACCTCTGGACCGCCTTTGGCCCCACAAACGTTGCGATCCACCGCGTTGCCACTGCCGCAGAACTCGGCGACGTCCAAGTCGCCGTAGACCTGGGACCCCGTCTCGACACCACCGGCCTACCCTTGGAACGCCAGGTACGGCACGCACTCGAAGTCGCCCGCGCCTACAACTCATGGAACCGGACCGACGAGGCCCAGGCCGTCCTACTCGACGCCGAACAGCTGGCACCCGAACAGGTCCGACACCACTTCCTCAGCCGGCAACTCGCGCTGACCTGGATCCGCCGCCAACGTGGCAAGCCCTCAACCGAGCTGGTCGGACTCGCCCGTCGTCTCAACGTGCTCGACTGATCCACCGGTCTACGCTGCCGATGTGACGGGATCCGAGACGCCACCCATGGCAACCCCACGCGTCGCCGCAGGCGCCCTCTTCTTCGACGACCAAGGCCGCGTACTCCTCGTCAAGCCGCACTACAAGGACCACTGGGACATCCCCGGCGGGTACGTCGAACCTGGCGAGTCGCCGCGCGCCGCCTGCGTACGCGAAATCCACGAAGAACTTGACCTCACCGTCGACATCGGCCCGATGCTCGTAGTCGACTGGGCACCGGCCGCCGGCGAAGGCGACAAGATCCTTCTCATTTTCGATGCAGGCCTGCTCATCGACGCTGACCGCAAGCGAATCGCCTTCCGGGACGGCGAGCTCACCGAATGGCGTTTCGTCGCCAGCGAAGACCTCGACGCCTACGGCCCAGACCGCCTCACTCGCCGCATCCGAACTGCGATCACGGCAAGAGGTCGAGAACAGCCAACGTACGCGGAACACGGGGCGGCATTGACCTGACAGGGCGGGTCCTCTCCCGACGCATCCCTGGCGCTGAGGTACCGAGTGTTTGGTCCCATGATGCTTGTCGGAACGGCGTCGGTTGGCCGGTGGGTCCGGCGCCGCCGGCCGCTGGCGGGTCCGAACAGGGTTGAGGTGGGGAGCCATCCCGCCGACCGTCGACCCGGGCGAAGCTGAGTAGACCACCGCCCGAGGCCCCAGCGTCCGTATGTGCGTCCCCCGGGCGGCGCGGCGCGCTCTACAGGAGTGCGGTCGACGGCATACGGGATGGACGGTTGGTGCGTGGGGGTCAAACCGTGGCGCAGACTGCCGCCGGTGGCTTGAGATGTTAGCCTCGGGCTTTCACGGCGGCGGTGATCTTGGGGGTTGAGAAGGCTCGGTAGAGGCGGCGAAGCGCCTGCCACGTAAGGAAACTGTCCGGTGTCGAGTCGTTTGCAGTTCCCCGCGCGGAAGGCACTTGGTAGGTGCAGATTACCCAGTGGTGCCAGGTCAACGAGCTGCGGGCCGACATCTCAACCGCGAACCTGCAGCATTTGAATCAAACGTTGTCCCACTTCCGAGTCCCGCACATTGGGTCAACGAGTCGCCAACGCGCACATGTCACGCATGTCAATGGATCGATTTTCTCAGCCGCACCCGGGGTAGGGTCACCGCCCAGAGCAGGAACGCGAGTGCGCTGATCCCCGCCCCCAGCACGCACACGCCACCCCAGCCGGCCCGCGCGTACACGGCGGTCGAAGCGATCCCCCCGGCGCCGCTGCCGATCGAGTAGAAGACCATATAGCCGCCAATCAGCCGGCTGCCGGCGTCCGGCCGCAACTCGTAGATGACGGACTGGTTGGTGACATGGACCGCCTGCACGGCGAGGTCGAGCAGGACCGCGCCGATCGCCAGCGCCCACAGCGACTGTCGGGTGAGCCCGATCGGCAACCAGGACAGGACGAGCAGGACGAGAGCGACGCCGGTGGTCCACCCGGCCAGGCCCCGATCGTTCAGCCGACCCGCGGGAGCCGCCGCCAACGCACCCGCCACCCCGGCAAGCCCGAAGGCGCCGATCGCGCTGTGCGACAGCGACAGGGGCGGTGCGCTGAGCGGCAGCGCGACCCCGCTCCACAGGACGCTGAACGCGGCGAAGATGAGCAGGGCGAGCAGGGCACGGACGCGGAACAGGGGTTCCTCGGTGGACAGTGACACGGTCGAGCGGAGCAGCCTGCCGTACCGGAGGCGGTTGCGGGCCGGCGGGTGGTACGGCAGTACCCGGTACAGGAGCCCCGCGAGCGTCACGGTCAACGCGGCGGAGACGAGGTAGACCGACCGCCAGCCGGCGAAGTCCGCCAGGATGCCGGACACCGTCCGGGCGAACAGGATGCCGATCACCACCCCGCTGGTCACCAGGCCGACGATCCGACCGCGGTTGGCCGGTCCCGCCAGCGCAGCGGCGTACGCCACCATCGACTGGGTCACCACCGCGAGCAGTCCCACTGCGGCGATGCCGGCGAGCAGAACCAGCGCCGTGCCGGCGGTACCGACCACGGCCAGCGCGCCGGCCAATAGCAGCAACTGCGTCACGACCAGCCGCCGCCGGTCCAACAGGTCACCGAGCGGGACGACGAGGAACAGGCCGAGCCCGTAGCCGAGTTGGGTGATGGCCACCACGATGCCCACGGTCGCCGGGCTGAGCGCGAACTCCCGGCCGATGGTCACCAGCAGCGGTTGCGCGAAGTAGACGTTTGCCACCGTCGCCCCGGCGGCGACGGCGAAGAGCAGGGTGAGCCACCCGGACAGCCCAGGGGGCGACGCCGCTCGGCTTCTCGTCCGGTCGGCGCCGGCTAGGTCCATCCCTGGGTCATGGTTGCATGTTGCCACCATGGCACGGTACGGGATTCTGGTAGCATGTTGCAACCAGCATGTGACGAGGAGAGCACGATGGTGAAACGGACCCGCTTCGACGACGCCGAGTGCCCGGTGGCCCGGTCAGTCGACGCGATCGGGGACTGGTGGTCGCTGCTCATCGTGCGCGACGCGTTCGACGGCAGCCGCCGCTTCGGCGAGTTCCAGCGCAGCCTCGGGGTGGCGAAGAACATCCTCGCCGCCCGCCTGCGGACCCTGGTCGCCAGCGGCGTGATCGAGATCGTCGAGGCCACGGACGGTGGCAGCTACCACGAGTACGCGCTGACCGAGAAGGGCAAGGGCCTCTTTCCGGTCATCGTGGCACTACGGCAGTGGGGCGAGACCCACTGCTTCGAGCCGGGCGAACCGCACTCGGAAATGATCGACCGCCGGCACGGGCACCCGCTGCGCGCCCTGGAGGTCCGATCCGACGACGGGCGACAACTCGGTCCGGACGACACCATCATCAACAAGGTCGCCAGTCCGGGCCGAGACGCGACAGCAGCTGTTTCCACCTGAAATGGACGAAGACCCGGCCGAAGTCGTTCGGGTCCTTCTTCGCCGGTACCCGTTCCTGGGCCTCGAACAGGACATGAACGGCACCGGCGAGTGGACCGTCGAACTGCTTGACTGCCGCTGCGATAGCGGCGCTGGATCCAGCACACCGATCGTAACAGGCAGGATGTGCAGCGTGATGCGCTACATCTATTCGGTGGGCCCGCCACCTCGGTTTGCTAAAACGATGGCTTCAGAGGAAAGGTCCACGAAGTCCGTTGGGAGGTCCGTCCTTACGACCTGCCGCGGGTGTCGTGCCGATGAGAGTGCGTGCTTCCTTCCGCCCTAGGAGTACGTCATTCCCAAAGTGGGTCCTGAATTACTACTGGATCACGGCCAGAAACTAGCCGCACGTCCGAATCCGGAACATTTCGATGGCTCAGCTCAAGCAGAAGTCGGACTGCGGCTTGCGCCAGTTCGTCAAGTGGAAAAGAGGCGTTAGTGTGGCCCATGGCCGTTCCGGTAACGAAATCCGCTATTAGATTCCGTCCACTGGGCATCGCTATTGCGGCTGTCTGTGCCACCGAGTCGCCACGATCTACTAGTTGACCGAAGTCCGGACTGTCGACGACGTCGGCATTGCCAACAGCTTGGATCGATATGGCGAAGTTGTCCTGCTGCACTTTGACGTCCGTCATGCGGACTCCCAACTGACGAATACCATCCATCAAGGTAGTAACCGACACGCCGCGACGTGTCTCGTGGGGAGGCAAGTCGTTTGACCTAGCGGCGAAGTAGGCGATCCAGCCGTCACCGCGCAGTGCTAGACAGTCCCGTTCTACGCCCCAATCCGCACGTTGTCCCTCGGAGCTAGGCGCGCCGCTTTGCCCTAAAACACGCGCTCCACGTGCTAACAATCGATCCAGATTTGCTTCGACTAGGTGGCCCAAATTCGGTCCTGACTCTGGCCCCAGGGCTACTACTTGTTCGAGTCGAACGCTGCGGCCGATTCTGCGCCAGAACTGCACATCATCAGTTGTCAGGGTTGCAAGAAGAAGGGAAAGGTCCCTGCCTGTTAGGGGTCCATTCAGGTTTCGATGGGAGGGGAAATTTTCCGCTGTCCCACCTTGTCCCTCCCAGACTGCCCGGTAAAGACGGCTGAATCGGTTGGCCTGCTCGTCGTCCAACATGCCTTCGGCCGCTACGAGCGCCGACCTGATCGGCTCCGCCTCCAAATTCTCCGCAGCGGAGAAACCTGCGATGGCCGATTCGGTCGCACCTCTTGCAGCCTGCCCATCGACTAAGCCCATGCCGCCACGGATGACGGCGTTCGTAAGTACCGAAGTAATCGGGACGCGAGGGGACACGAATTCCTCGATTGCATCTGGATCCGTGATCAGGGCCCGCGCCTCCTTCGCAGTCATCACTAAGCGTTCATGAGCGGTTGGATCCTGTTCGGACCCGGAGTCGTCCAACGTGAGCACAATCGGGTGGCTAGGTGCGATGACCTTGAGATCGGCCGCTAGCCATTCTGGGTTCGGATTGGTGCGAAGGAAGACCAGCCTCTCCCGGTTCTCATCCGGCCAGGTCAATACTAGGTCCGGCGCGAACGTGTGGTTGAAGTATTCAGTCTTCCTGACGCGGGCAGACGGATCGCCGGATCGCAGAAAGTTGCTGACACTGGTTTTCAAGGAGTCGATTCGTCGATCCGGTGTGTCGAAATCTAGCGCATGACGCAAAGCTGCACTGAATTCGCCGCTCATTGGGACTCGTCCCCGATGCCCATGAACGCCATGACCCGCTGGTAGTTGTCGCCCGTGATTACTAAGCCTTCTTGCTCATCGCAGAGCGTCAGCAGCCATAGGCGGTTGGTCAACTCGTATATAACTTGCGCGTCTAGTTTTCCTTGCGCTTCCTCGGCCGATTCCGTTCCGAATATCCGAAATACGTTTTCAGCGTGAAGAAGATGCTTTTTAACGGACTCTGCACTCCGATGTTTATGCCAGCTTTGCGCCTGAAAGGGCGCCCAGGATAACCATAAGAGGTTATCGCATCGGTCTGGCTTCTCTTGGAAGGCTACGTAGCATTCGGCGACGAATTTCCGGTACTCCGTAGCCGAGTCCATCTCGTAGCGGTACGCCTTGACTTCCGCCATGAATGACTTGTCATGGAGAGCGCCGCCGCGCAACTTGCCTCCCAAGTCAAAGCTGAAGCCTTGACCGCCGTAGGGCCACTGGAAATGCAGCAGGTCCTTAAACACCTTGTCAGTGTTTGTGTAGATCGATGCAACACGGGTCGAGTAGTTCAGCCACCGCTTAGCTCGATCTACGCCAATGCTGCCGGTCTGCTGTCGTAGCTCGCCCGCCACCATCACAGGATGATATGCCGCCCACACGGACGGCAACAGGACCGAAGATTCACCTAGAGCCCGCCGGCTGGCCGACGACAACGCCTGTTTGGCTCTCGGTGGCCCCACTGCGAAGCCTTGAGCAGGGCGGGGGCGCGCCGCAGGCCCATGCCGGCGTGGGGTTAGACAAGGGCACAAACACCGTCAAACGTCGTCAACCACCGGAGACGCCGTGCGACCAGGCACCAACCAGCGTTCCCGCTGGTGGCAGGACAGCGGCTCTAAGTTCCGCTTGGTCCTGTGTGGCTCGGTGTGCCCCTACGTTGCACAGGGCTTAGCCCCGTAACCGCAGTCCTCGGGGTGTGGTCCGGAAGCCGGCGGCGGTCAGCGCGTCGCGCAACGGCGACGCGTGCACCGAACCCCCGTCGGCGCGCTCCACCGCGAGCGCGCCGAGCGCCCCGGACCCGACCGCCGAAGCGAGCGCCTGGGCGGCGGCACCTAGCGCCTCACCATCGTCCACAAACGACAGCAGGGTCCGGCCACCACGCTCGACGTAGAGGGCCAAGGCACCCCCGACCAGCACCACCAGCGCGCCGGCCTTACGCCCCGCCCGATGCCCGGTCGCGACGCCCGCCGCTCCACCGCCCGGACCCGCGCCACTCGCGCCCGGCGTCGCACTGACGGCGCCGTCGCCGGAATCGAGCACCCGGGCGGGCCAGGGCAGCGCGGCGCCGTACGGGTTCGCGGGATCGGTGGCGGCCAGCACCCGTGCCGTACCGGTCCGGCGGCGCAACTCGTCCGGCTCGGCGAGCGCCCGCAACCGGTCCACCGCGCCCGGCACCGCGAACTGGGCCGCGCCGAGTCCCTCGACGAAGTAGCCCCGTCGGGCCGCCCCCCGTTCCTCCAGGGCGGCCAGCACCGGGTAGACGGCGGCGAATCCGCCGGTGACCCCCTCGGCGACGACCGCGCCCCGGGTCACCACCCCGTGCCGTTCCAGCAGTACGTCGGCGAGTGCGGCGGCCCGACGGGTCGGATCGGCGTCCCGCTCCGGCAACCGGGACCAGCGTCCCGCGACGGTCGGTGGCCCGGTCCGGCCGGCCAGGACGGGCCGACCCGGACGCCGGTACCGGGTACGCGGCGCACCGGGACGCGGGCGGTGTGCCCCGCTGCCGCCGAGCACGGCCCGCAGCGGTGCCAGGGTGTCGTTGGTCAGCCAGCCGGCCCAGGCCAGCTCCCAGACGGCGGCGACCAGCGCGTCGTCGTCGGTCGCGGTCAGGCCGGGCGTCGAGGAGATCCGGTCGGACAACGCGCGGAAGAAGAGGGCCTGCCCGTCGCCGAGCGCCTCCAGCACCGCCTCGTGCAGCGGGGTCAGGGCCAGCGCGTCGTCCGGTGGCGACAACAGCAGGGCGGCCGTGTCGGCATAGGCGAGCGTCACCCAGCCATCACCCCGGCCGATCGCGCCGGAGCCGGCCCAGAGCACCTCGCCGCTGGCACAGAGTTCGTCAAGGTAGGCGGGGGAGTAGTCGGCCACCCGGGCCGGCAGGACCAGGCTCTCCAGCGCGGACGCCGGCACCGCCGCCCCCTGCAACTGCTCCACCACGGCGGCGACCGCCTCGACGCCCCGGGCCGCCGCACCGACCTGCTGCCAGCGCGGCAGGAAGGTGGCCAGCGCCTGGGCCGGCGCCGGTTCGATCTCCCGACGCAGCGCGGCCAGCGAGCGGCGGCGCAGCATTCGCAGCACCTCGGCGTCGCACCACTCGGCGCCGCTGCCGGTCGGGGAGAACTCGCCGGAGACCACCCGCCCGTCGGCGCCGAGCCGGCGCAGCGTCTGCTCGACCACGAACACCCCGAGCCCGAACCGGGCCGCACAGGTGGTCGCGGCGAACGGGCCGGAGGTACGGGCGTACCGGGCGACGAGGTCACCGAGCGGGTCGGCCACCGGTTCCAGGTACGCCTGCGCGACCCCGACCGGCAGCGCCACGCCGAGCGCGTCGGCGTACCGGCCGGCGTCCTCGATCCCGATCCAGCGCTCCTCGCCCGCCACCCGGATCCGTAGCACCCGCCGAGCCTCCGCCAGCGTGGTCAGCCAGTCCGGTTGGACCCCGCGTTCGGTCAGCTCGGCGTCGGAGAGGTCGCCCAGCAGCCGGAGCAGCTCCACGGCGTCCTCGGCGTCCCGGGGCCGGCGCTGCTCGGTCAGCCACCGCAACTGCCGCTCGGTCTCGGTCACCACCGCCGGATCGAGCAGCTCCCGCAGGTCCACCCGGCCGAGGAGCTCGCCGAGCAGGGCCGAGTCCAGGGCCAGCGCGGCGGCGCGGCGCTCGGCGAGCGGGGCGTCGCCCTCGTAGAGGAACGCGCCCACGTAACCGAAGAGCAGCGAACGGGCGAACGGCGACGGCCGGGGCGTCTCCACCTCCACCAGCCGGACCTTGCGGGCGGCGATGTCCCGCATCAGCGTCACCAGGCCGGGCAGGTCGAAGACGTCCTGGAGGCACTCCCGGGCCGCCTCCAGGGTGATCGGGAAGTCGGCGTACTCCCGGGCAACGTCGAGGAGCTGGGCGGCCCGCTGGCGCTGCTGCCAGAGCGGCTGGCGGCGGCGCGGGTCCCGGCGGGGCAGCAGCAGGGCACGGGCGGCGCACTCCCGGAACCGCGAGGCGAACAGGGCCGAGCCGCCGACCGATTCCTCGACAATGCCGGCGATCTCGTCCGGGTCGAAGGCCACCAACTCGGCGCCGGGCGGATCCTCGGCGGTGTCCGGCAACCGGACCACGATCCCGTCGTCGGAGGGCATCGCCTGGGCGTCCACCCCGTACCGCTCCGCGAGCCGGCGCCCGACGGCCAGCGCCCACGGGCCGTTCACCCGGGCTCCGAGCACGCAGTGCACGGCCAGCCGCCAGTCGCCCAGCTCGTCGCGGAACCGCTCGACCAGCACCGTCCGGTCGTCCGGCACCGACCGGGTCGCCGCCTGCTGCTCGCGCAGGTACGCCATCAGGTTGTCGGCGGCCCAGTCGTCCAGCCCGCCGGAGTGCAGGGTGGCCCGCGCCGCCTCGTCGTCGGCCCGGACCAGGGTACGCAGCCGGGTGCCGATGGCCCGGCCCAGCTCGACCGGCCGACCGAGCTGGTCGCCCTTCCAGAACGGCATCCGGGCCGCCTGGCCGGGGGCGGGGGAGACCAGCACCCGGTCCGGGGTGATGTCCTCGATCCGCCAGGACGACGAACCGAGCAGGAACACGTCGCCGACTCGGGACTCGTAGACCATCTCCTCGTCCAGCTCGCCGACCCGGGCGGCCCGCTCGGCGCCGGCCAGGAAGACCCCGAACAACCCCCGGTCCGGAATCGTGCCGCCGCTGGTGACCGCGAGCCGCTGCGCCCCCGGCCGGCCGGTGAGCAGGTCGGCGGCCCGGTCCCAGACCAGCCGCGGACGCAGCTCGGCGAAGGCGGTGGACGGGTAGCGGCCGGAGAGCATGTCGAGGACGGCGTTCAGGGCCGAGTCGGGCAGCTCGGCGAAGGGTGCGGCCCGACGTACCAGCGCGGTGAGGTCGCCGACCGGCCACGGATCGAGCGAGACCATCGCGACCACCTGCTGGGCCAGTACGTCCAGCGGGTTGCGCGGATAGTGCAGCTCCTCGATCGTGCCGGTCGCCATCCGTTCCGCGACCACGGCACAGGAGACCAGGTCACCCCGGTGCTTCGGAAAGACCACACCCCGGGAGACCGCGCCGACCTGGTGCCCGGCCCGGCCGACCCGTTGCAGGCCGGCGGCGACGCTCGGCGGTGCCTCGATCTGCACCACCAGGTCGACGGCGCCCATGTCGATGCCCAGCTCCAGGCTGGAGGTGGCGACCACCGCCGGCAACTGGCCGGACTTGAGTGCCTCCTCGATGTGTTGGCGCTCCTCCCGGGAGACGCTGCCGTGATGGGCGCGGGCGATCACCGGGGCGGCCCCGGCGGCGGCACCGGACTGCGCCATGATCTCGGCCGGCAGGCCGCCCGGTCGGCCGGGGCGACCGGGTGCCGGTGGGGCAGAACCCTCCGGGGCGAGTTCGGCCTCGTCGGCCGCGAGTTCGTTGAGCCGGGCGCAGAGGCGCTCCGCGCTGCGCCGCGAGTTGGTGAAGACGATGGTCGAGCGGTGGGCGCGGACCAGGCCGTACACCCGTTCCTCGACTGCCGGCCAGATGGACGCCCGGCGCGGGGTGCCCAGTTCGTCGTCGCCGGGTGGCTCCTGCTCGTCGAGCCGGGTCATGTCCTCGACCGGCACCTGCACGCTGACCTCGATGGTCTTCGCCGTTTTGGGCGCCACCACGGCGACCGGCCGGGCACCGCCGAGGAACCGGGCGGTGGCCTCGATCGGGCGTACGGTCGCGGAGAGCCCGATCCGCTGGGCCGGGGCGGGCAGCAACTCGTCCAGCCGCTCCAGGGAGAGCGCCAGGTGGGCGCCGCGCTTGGTGCCGGCCACCGCGTGCACCTCGTCGACGATCACGGTCTCGACCCCGCGCAGCGACTCCCGGGCGGCGGAGGTGAGCAGCAGGAACAGCGACTCGGGCGTGGTGATCAGGATGTCCGGCGGGGTACGCGCGAAGGCCCGTCGCTCGTCGGCCGGGGTGTCGCCGGTACGCATCCCGACGGTGATCTCCGGTGGTGGAAGGCCCAGCCTGGCCGCCGCCTGCCGGATCCCGGTCAACGGAGCGCGCAGGTTGCGCTCGACGTCGACGGCGAGGGCCTTCAACGGGCTGACGTAGAGCACCCGGCACCGCTGCCGGGGTTCCGGCGGCGCCGGCTCACGGGCCAGCCGGTCCAGCGACCAGAGGAACGCCGCGAGCGTCTTGCCGGACCCGGTCGGGGCCACCACCAGGGCGTTGCGGCCGGCGCCGATTGCCCGCCACGCCCCGACCTGGGCGTCGGTGGGCGCGGCGAACGCGGCGGCGAACCACTCCCGGGTCGCCCTCCCGAACGAGGTCAGCACGTCAGTCACCGGCCAATCCTGCCTGGTCGGTCCGACAACAAGCCCGGAACGGATGGCCCCGGCCCGTTTGATCGTTGTTATCGCCTGAGATGAGGGCTAAGTCTCACTTAACTGCTTGCGAATGATGTGCGACATACAGTAACTTCGCGGAAACCTCAGCTCGGCACAAGGGGGCCCCGGATGACCAGCGTTCCGCGTGACGCCCCGGTCGCTACGGACGTGCTGACCCGACGGGTCGAGACCTACCTGACGATGGCGCGGACCAGTCTGCGCGGCGTCGACCTCGACCTAGCCGAGCGGCTCGCCGACTGCCTGCGGACGCTCGTCGCCGACACCGCCACGGCCAGCGCGGCGGACCGGGCCCGGGTCCGCGCCGCCGTGCACGCCCTCGTGCTGCGCCGTGAGGCCCACGGCCGGGTGCTGCCCCGGCGTTCCCTCGCCGCCGCCCAACAGGTGATCAACCAGGTCGCCCGGCAGCTCGGCCGGCCCGAGCTGGCGGTGCCGTCCACTCCGGACGAGCCGGACGACGTCGCCCCCGGCGACCTCGTGCCCCGACTGGCGGCACACTCCGTCGACTCGCCCTGCGCCGTCGGCTGACGAGAAGCAGCGCCACCTCGACGCACCGCCACCCGAGGCACCGCCACCCGACGCAGCCCCACCCGAGGCACCGCCACCCGACGTACCGGCCCCCGGGCGGGGTGGATTCGGCGAAACCGCCTCGTTGACGGCCAACTCTGTCGTCTGATCCTTCTACAGGCGCAGACCTCGGGTGGAATCGCGCCGACACCCACCTGGAGTACGCATGCTGATGCTGCTGGCCCTGCATCTGGTGGCCGCGGCGACGGCGCCCGCACTCGTGCGACGGTGGGGCCGGTGGGCCTGCTACCCACTGGCACTCGCTCCGGCCGCCGCGCTCGGCTGGGCGGTCGCGTACGCCGGGACGGTCCGGAACGGCGGCGCGGTCGTCGAGACGTACCCCTGGGTTCCGGGGTTGGGGCTCGGCCTGGACCTGCGGGTCGACACCCTCTCCTGGCTGCTGGTGGTGCTGATCGGCGGCATCGGCGCCCTGGTGCTGGTCTACTGCGTGCGGTACTTCGACGCCGACGAGCCCGGCCTCGGCCAGTTCGCCGCGATCTTCGTCGGGTTCGCCGGCGCCATGCTCGGGGTGGTGGTCGCCGACAATCTGCTGCTGCTCTACGTCTTCTGGGAGCTGACCAGCGTCTTTTCGTACCTGCTGATCGGGCACAACCCGGAGAAACTGGCCAGTCGGCGGGCGGCGGCGCGGGCGCTCCTGGTGACCACCCTGGGCGGACTGGTCCTGCTGGTCGGGTTCATCATGCTCGGCCAGCACGCCGGCACGTACCGCTGGTCGGAGATCGCTGCCCGGCCGCCGCCGTCCGGCACCTACCTCGGCGTGGCGCTGGTGCTGATCCTGCTCGGCGCGCTCGCCAAGTCGGCGATCTTCCCACTCAGCTTCTGGCTGCCGGCCGCGATGGCCGCACCGACCCCGGTCAGCGCCTACCTGCATGCCGCCGCCATGGTCAAGGCCGGCGTCTACCTGGTCGCCCTGCTCGCACCCGCATACGCCGCTGCCGGCCCCTGGCGTCCGGTGGTGTACGTCGCCGGGACCGTCACCATGCTCGCCGGCGGTTGGGCGGCGCTGCGCCAGGTCGACCTGAAGCTGCTGCTGGCGTACGGCACCGTCAGTCAGCTCGGGCTGCTGATCCTGGTCGTCGGGGCCGGCACCCCGGAGGCCGCGCTCGCCGGCACCGCGCTGCTGCTCGGCCACGCCCTGTTCAAGGCGGCGCTGTTCCTCGTGGTCGGAATCATCGACCGCCGGGCCGGCACCCGGGACCTGACCGTGCTCTCCGGGCTGTGGCGGCGGATGCCGCTGGTCTGCGCGGTCGCCGTACTCGCCGCCGCCTCCATGGCCGGCGTGCCGCCGCTGTTGGGCTTCGCCGCCAAGGAGGCGGTCTTCGAGGCATTCACCGGCGATCCGCCGCTGCTCGTCGCCGTGCTGCTCGGGGCCACGATGACGGCCGGCTACAGCGCCCGGTTCGTCTGGGGAGCCTTCGCCGCCCGGCCCGGCGTCGAGCCGACTGCGACCCGTCGCGTCGAGCCGGCGCTGCTCGTGCCGGCCGCCCTGCTCGCCGGGGCCGGGCTGGTCCTCGGGGTACTGGCCGGCGCGGTCGGCGGGCTGCTCGCCCCGTACACCCGGTTGTTCGGGCCGACCGGTCACCACCTGGCGCTCTGGCCCGGCCCGGGGCTCGCACTCGGCCTCTCGGGGCTGGCCCTGGCCGGCGGCGGGCTGATCTTCGCGTTGCGGAACCGGACCGGTGCGGTGGTCGCCCGGCTGCGGGCCCCTGTCGACGGCGACACCGCGTACGGCTACGCGACCCACGGGCTCGACCGGCTGGCCGTCGAGATGACCGGCGCGACCCAGCGCGGCTCCCTGCCGCAGTACCTCGGCATCATCCTGCTGGCTCTGGTCGTCGTGCCCGGCGGCGCGCTGCTGTTCGGACGGCCGTGGCCGCAACGGTGGATGCTCTGGGACAGCCCGTTGCAGGCCGTCGTGGCGACGGTGCTCGCGGTGGCCGCGGTGCTCACCGTCCGGGCCCGGCGCCGGCTCACCGCCGTGATCCTGCTCGGAGTCACCGGCTACGGCACCGCGATGCTCTTCGTGCTGCACGGGGCGCCGGACCTGGCGCTGACCCAGTTCCTGGTGGAGACCGTCACGATCGTGATCTTCGTGTTGGTGCTGCGCCGCCTGCCGCCCCGGTTCTCGGTCCGGCCACTGCCCGGCAGCCGGTGGGTCAGGGTCGCCCTCGGGGTGGCGGTCGGGGTGGTCGTCTCCGCGATGGCCCTGGCCGCGGTCGGCGGCCGACGGGCCGTACCGATTTCCGAGGAGTTCCCGGAGCCGGCGCGGTCGTTCGGGTACGGCCGCAACGTGGTCAACGTGATCCTGGTCGACATCCGGGCCTGGGACACCATGGGCGAGCTGGCCGTGCTGGTGGTGGCGGCCACCGGCGTCGCCAGCCTGATCTTCCAGCATCGGCGGGGCGTCGGACGTCCCCGCCGACGGGACCTGCCGGCGAGATCGCCCGGATCCGAGAAGGCCTGGCTACGGGCCGGCCCGACGCTGCGTACCCGCAGCCGCTCGATCGTCCTGGAGGTGGTCGTCCGGCTGATCTTCCACACCGTCGTGGTGTTCTCCATCTTCCTGTTGTTCTCCGGGCACAACGCTCCCGGCGGCGGGTTCACCGGCGGCCTGGTGGCCGGTCTCGCGCTCGCGGTCCGCTACCTCGCCGGTGGCCGGCACGAACTCGACCAAGCGGCCCCGGTCGACGCCGGCGTCGTGCTCGGCACCGGCCTGCTCGTCGCGGTGGGCACCGGGATGGCGGCCCTGCTGACCGGGAGCCCGGTGCTCCGGAGCACGGTCCTGGACCTGCACCTGCCGCTGATCGGCGACGTGCACCTGGTCACCTCGATCTTCTTCGACATCGGTGTCTACCTGGTCGTGGTCGGCCTGGCCCTGGACATCCTGCGCAGCCTCGGCGCCGAGGTGGACCGGCAGATCGAGGCGGAGGACGAGCCCGGCACCGGGCTGCGGACCGACCGGGACGGCGAGCCGGAACCGGCCGGGGAACCGGATCGGCCGGCCGGGTCCGACCAGCCGCCTGCCGGAGCCGACCAGCCGCCTGCCGGAGCCGATCCCGGCTCTGCGGCACTGCGGCGGCCGAGATGAGTCCCCCGCTGGTCCTGGTGGTCGTGGTCGGGGTGCTCTTCGCCGCCGGGGTCACCCTGCTGCTGGAGCGGAGCCTCAGCCGGGTGCTGATCGGCATCATCCTGCTCGGCAACGGGGTCAACCTGCTCCTGCTGCTGACCGGCCGGTCCGGGAGCGCGCCGATCCTCGGCGTCACCCCGGCCGGCGAGATGAGCGATCCGCTGCCCCAGGCGATGGTGCTCACCGCCGTCGTCATCACCCTCGGCCTGACCGCGTTCCTGCTCGCGATGGCGTACCGGAGCTGGCAGTTGACCGGACACGACGAGGTCCGGGCCGACCCGGAGGACCGCCGGATCGTACGGCACGCCGCGCGGGGCGAGAGCTCCGTCCCGGACGACGACCTCGGTGCCGGCGTACGGCCCTGGGCGGAACCGAGCGGCGGGACCGGGCAAGTGGATCCGGAGCAGGTCGATCCCGAACCGGGGCCCCGCCGGCTCGACCGCGAGGCGGACGAGCGATGAACTTCCTGGTACCGCTGCCGGTGGTCGTACCGCTGCTCGGGGCGGCACTCACCCTGATCCTGATCCGCCGGCCGATTCTCCAGCGGGCGATCAGCGTCGCGGTCCTCGTGATCACCCTCACCGTCGCGATCCTGCTGCTCTGGCACGCGTACCGGGACGGGCCGCTGGTCGTCTACGTCGGCGAATGGCCCGCGCCGCTCGGCATCGTCCTGGTGGCCGACCAGTTGGCCGCGCTGATGCTGGTGGCCTCGGCGGCGGTGACCCTGTGTGTGCTGCTCTACTCGATCGGCGAGGGCCGGGCGGATCCGGGCCAGCACGCGCCGGTGGTGATCTACCACCCCACCTATCTGGTGCTGACCGCCGGAGTGACCAACGCCTTCCTCTCCGGGGACCTGTTCAACCTCTTCGTCGGCTTCGAGATCCTGCTGGCGGCGAGCTACGTGCTGTTGACCCTCGGCGGTACCGAGGAGCGGATCCGGGCCGGCACCACGTACGTCGTGGTCAGCCTGCTGTCATCGATGATCTTCCTCACCGCGATCGGCCTGGTGTACGCGGCGACCGGAACGCTGAACCTGGCCCAGCTCGTACACCGCCTCGACGGGCTGCCGGCCGAACTGCAACTGGTGCTGCACTTCATGCTGCTGCTCGCGTTCGGCATCAAGGCGGCGGTCTTTCCGCTCTCCGCCTGGCTGCCGGACAGTTACCCGACCGCGCCGGCACCGGTCACCGCGGTCTTCGCCGGCCTGCTGACCAAGGTCGGCGTCTACGCGATCATCCGGACCGAGACGTTGCTCTTCCCGGACGGCCGCGCGGCCGAGGTGCTGCTGATGGTGGCGCTGCTGACCATGCTGGTTGGCATCCTCGGCGCCGTCGCCCAGTCCGACATCAAGCGGCTGCTGTCGTTCACCCTGGTCAGCCACATCGGCTACATGCTCTTCGGGATCGCGCTGACCTCGGCGGCCGGACTGGCCGGGGCGATCTTCTACGTGGTGCACCACATCACCGTCCAGACCACCCTGTTCCTGGCCGCCGGACTGGTCGAACGCCGGGCCGGCAGCACCAATCTGGACCGGATCGGCGGGCTGGCCCGGACGGCTCCGCTGCTCGGCCTGCTGTTCTTCCTGCCGGCGCTGAGCCTCGCCGGAGTCCCCCCGTTCTCCGGTTTCCTCGGCAAGCTCGGCCTGTTGCAGGCCGGCGTCGCCGCCGGTGGGGTCCTGGCCTGGCTGTTGGTGGCCGGCGGCACGCTGACCAGCCTGCTCACCCTCTACGCGACGACGAAGGTCTGGAACCTGGCTTTCTGGCGCTCGCCCCGGACGCCCGACCCCGAGGCGGCGGGCGGGCGGCGCCCGGCGAACGTCGACGAGGCCAAGGCGCCGGACCGTGATTCGGCGGGCGGGCAGCCGGACCGTGACTCGGCGGGCGGGCAGCCCGACCCCGGGGCGGCGGAGCGGCTGCCCCGGCTGATGGTGTGGGCCACCGTCGCGCTGGTCGTACTCGGCCTGGGGCTGACCGTGGCGGCCGGCCCGCTCTTCGGGGTCAGCGCCGAGGCGGCCGAGGACCTGCGGCAACGCACCCCGTACGTGGACGCGGTCTTTCCCGGCGGTGCGCCGTGACCGGCGGTGCACCGTGACCGGCGGTGACCTGCCGGAGTACGCCGATCCGCCGGCCCGGCACCGGGGGACACGCGGCTGGCGTGCGGTGTGGGGTTGGCGGCCGGACCGGCGCCGGTTCCGGGACAACCTGTTCACGGTCGCCTGGCTCGTCGCGGTCTGGAGCCTGCTGTGGGGCGAGTTCTCCCTCGGCAACCTCCTCGGCGGGGCTCTCGTGGCCGTGGTCGTGCTGGTCTTCCTGCCACTGCCCCGGGTGACCTTCGGGGGCCGGCTCCGACCGCTGGCCCTGGCCGACCTGGTCGTCCGGTTCGTCGTCGAACTGGTGGTGGCGAGCGTGCAGGTCGGCTGGGTCGCGGTACGCCCCGGCCCGCCACCCCGGAACGCGATCATCGCCGTCCGGTTGCGGGTACACAGCGACCTCAACCTGACCCTGACCGCCGAGGTGCTGTCGCTGGTGCCGGGAACGCTCATCGTCGAGGCGGACCGGGACACCGGAACGCTGTACGTGCACGTTCTGGACGTCCGTGGCGCCGAGGACCTGGCGCAGAGCCGGGCCCGGATCCTGGCGCTGGAGACCCGCCTGGTCCGGGTGGTCGGCTCCGCCGCGGAACTGCGCCTGCTCTCGCCCACACATCCCGAACCGGAAGGATCCAGATGACTGTCACCGTCGTTATCGTCGCCATCCTGCTCTCGGTCGCGGCGGGGCTGGCCCTGTTCCGCGTCGTACGCGGCCCCGCCCTGCTGGACCGGATGGTCGCGGTGGAGGTACTCCTCTCGATCATGATCGGTGCACTCGGCGCGGAGGCGGCCGTCAACCGGCACGCCACCACCCTGCCGATCCTGATCGCCCTGTCGATGCTGGGCTTCATCGGCTCGGTGTCCCTGGTGCGGTTCGCCGCCGGGGAGGAGGCGTGAGCGGCGCGGATCTGCTGGACGTGCTCGTGGCGGCCTGTCTGGTCGCCGGAGGCCTGCTGAGCCTGCTCGCCGGGATCGGGCTGCTCCGGTTTCCCGACGTACTCACCCGGATGCACGCGGCGACCAAGCCGCAGGTGCTCGGGGTGCTGCTCATCCTGCTGGCGCTGGCGGTGAGCCTGCGCAACGGTGCCGACCTGGCCACGCTGGTGCTGATCGGCGGGTTCCAGCTGGCCACGGCGCCGCTGGCTGCCCAGATGATCGGCCGGGCCGCCTACCGGACCGGGCGGGTCCGCGCCGATCTGCTGGTGGCCGACGAGTTGGCGGACCGCGGGGACGGGCCCGGGGACGGGACCTGAGCGGGCCACGGGCCCGCCCGCCGGCTACGACCCGGCGGGAAAGGCCATCGTGCCGAGCAGTCCGAGGGCACCGGGCAGCCGGGTGTCCTGCCGAAGGAACTGGACGACGACCGGAACCTGGGACCGTACGACACAGCCGAACCGTCGCCCCAGGACGATCGCCTCCGGATCGACGAGATCGTTCAGGCGTACGTGCCGGACCCGGCGCGCGCCGACCTCGATCGGGTACGGCCCGACCGGTTCCCGGTCCTCGTAGTAGATCGTCAACTCCAGTTCGGCGGTCTCGTCCCCCGTGTTGAGCACACACAACTGGTCGAAGCTGGTGAACTCGGGTTCCTCACCACTGCTCGGGAAGGGGATCCGGCCACCCGGGACCACCCACACCCGTCCGCCGAGCCCGGTCATCACTCGTCCCTCAGCAGCCGGGCGAGGTCCGGGGTGAGGAAGACGTCGTCCGGATCGAGCCGACTGCGGAGGTCGGCGAACCTCTGCCACTGTGGATAGAGCCCGCGCAGCTCCCGGGCGGTCAGCGAGTGCTTCTTCCCCCAGTGCGGGCGGCCGTCGTGCTGCCGGAACACGGCCTCGACGTCGTCGAAGTACTCCCGGTGGGGCAGCGAGTTGTTCTGTATGCAGGCGATCGTGGTGGTGGCCCGGCCGTACGCGGTGCTGAGCCAGATGTCGTCCTCGGCGACGGTGCGGACCAGGATCCGCCAGGCCACCCCGGTCCGGTGCCGGTTCAGGACCCGGCGGCGGATCTCCGCGAAGCAGGCGTGGAACGCCTCCGACGGAATGGCGTACTCGATCTCGTCGAAGCGCAGTTCCCGGTGCCGGGGAATGGTCCGGTGACTCGGGCCGGTCTCGGTCGTCCGGGGCTCCCCGGCCGGGGTGAACGCCGGCTCGTCGTCGCGCAGGTTGAGGGTCCGGATCTGGGTGGTGTCGGTACGCGGGTACCAGTAGAAGTCCATGTTCCGGTTCTGCCGCTGCAACTGGTGCAGATGCTCCAGGGTCCAGGCGATGGACGAGCACCAGCTCCGGCGCCGCAGATGGTAGGTCGGGCCGAGCCGCAGCGTCATCCGGGTCACCACACCGAGTGCGCCCAGGGACAGTCGGACCGCCGGAAGCAGGCTCGCGTTCCGCTCCGCGCAGACGTCCAGCACCTCGCCGGTGCCGGTCACCAGCCGTACGCCGGCCACCTGAGTGGACAGATTGCCGAAGCGCAGCCCGGTGCCGTGCGTACCGGTGGCGGTGGCGCCGGCGATCGTCTGCACGTCGACGTCGCCGAGGTTGTCCATCGCCAACCCCGCTTCGTACAGGGCCTCGCCGAGTTCGCCCAGCGGTTCGCCGGCGCTCACCGTGGCCAGGTACGGATCCTCGTGCCGCCGCACCGACCGCTCCAGCCCGGTCAGGCTGACCAGTACGTCGTCGGTCCGGACCAGTGCGCTGGACGAGTGACCGGCGCCGACCGGCCGGAGCTTCGTCGACGTCCGACGGGCCCGGTCGACCAGCGCCCGGAGCGCGTCCTCGTCGGCCGGCGCGACCTGCTCCCGAGGGGTGAAGCGCAGGCTTCCGGACCAGTTGCGCCACTGGCGTCCCAATACCGCCTCCCGTTCCCCGGTGTCCCCGCTGCCGCCGGTCGCGCGTGTGGCTCCGTACGCGGTTCCGGCGGGCCGGCGGGGCCGCCCGGGCACGCTTCCCTACCCGGTCACCGGCCCCGGAAACGGTCTCGGTTCCCGGCCGGCCGACCCGGCGACCGCGGCGGTACGCCCTGGTGGCGGGTCCGGCGGCGGGGACCGGTGGTTGTCCCGGCAGGGCACAGCGGGCCTGGATAAGATGGTCGCGTGATCGACTCAACTGCCCAGGAGGGCAGCTGTAGCCAGCCGGGTCAGACCCGGCACCCATCGCACCAGTCGCGACAACGGGGAGCGCTGAGCCACCCGTGCTGATCGTGCTCGGTCTTCTTCTGATCATCCTGCTCACCGTGGCGACCGGTTATTTCGTCGCCCAGGAATTCGGCTATGTCGCCGTGGACCGGGGCAAACTCCGACAGCTCGCCGAGGACGGCGACATCGCCGCCCAACGCGCCCTCACGGTCACCGGACGCCTCTCCTTCATGCTCTCCGGAGCGCAACTCGGGATCACCGTCACCGCGCTGCTCGTCGGTTACGTCGCCGAGCCGTTCCTGGGCGACGGGCTGGCCGAACTGCTCGGGGTCGCCGGGGTCTCGGCGGCGGTCAGCACGCCGGTCTCGGTCGCGCTGGCCCTGGTGATCGCCACCGTCGTACAGATGGTCTTCGGTGAACTGGCCCCGAAGAACCTCGCCATCGTCCGGGCCGAGCCGCTGGCCCGGGCGCTCAGCCGCTCGACCCTCTTCTACCTCGCCGTCGCCGGCCCGGTGATCCGGCTGTTCGACGTCGCCGCCACCCGGCTGCTGCGCCGGTTCGGTATCGAACCCGTGGAGGAGCTGCCGAGCGGGGCGACGCCGGAGGACCTGGAGCAGATCATCGCCGAGTCGCGCGAGGAGGGGCAGCTCGACGCGGAGATGTCGATCCTGCTCGACCGGGGTCTCGACTTCCGGCAGCTCACCGCCGCCGAGGCCATGGTCCCCCGGGTGGACGTGCACACCGTACGCGCCGACGAGCCGGTCAGCCGGCTGGTCGAGCTGCTGGACACCGGGCACTCACGATTCCCGGTCCGCGGGGCGGAGGGGGTGGACGACCTGATCGGTGTGGTCGGCATCGCCGACGTGCTGGGGGTGCCGGCGGCGGAACGGGCGAGTACCCCGGTCGAGGCGGTGGCCGTACCCCCGTTGCTGGTGCCGGCGACGCTGCCGCTGCCGACGGTGCTGGACCGGTTGCGGGCCGGGCACCGCCAGCTCGCCTGCGTGGTCGACGAGTACGGCGGATTCGCCGGCGTGATCACGCTGGAGGACATCGCCGAGGAACTGGTCGGACCGATCCGGGACGAGGACGATCCGCCCGAGCGGGCCCCGATCCGCCAGGCCGACGGCTCCTGGGTGGTGCCGGCCCGGTGGCGGATCGACGAGGTCGCCGACAGCACCGGCATCACCCTGCCCGAGGCGCCCGAGTACGACACCCTGTCCGGACTCGTGATGCGGGAACTCGGCCGGGTGCCCGAGGTCGGGGACCGGTTGGAGATCCGGTTGTCCTCGGACGGGGACAACGAGCACGACGAGTCGCTGCCCCGGGCCCACGTCGAGGTGCTGGCGGTCGACCGGCACGTCGCCGACTCCGTCCGGCTCCGGGTGCTGGCCAACGAGGCGGCGTCATGAGTACGACGTGGGCGTTGCTGATCTCCCTGCTGCTGCTCGCGCTCAACGGCTTCTTCGTGGCCGCCGAGTTCGCCCTGCTGGCGAGCAAGCGCTACCGGTTGGAGCAGGCCGCCGCCTCCGGTGGCCGGGCCGCCCGGGCGGCACTGGACGGGGTCCGGGAGCTGACCCTGATGCTGGCCGGTGCCCAACTCGGCATCACGGTCTGCACACTGGGGCTCGGCGCGCTCGCCGAACCCGCCATCGAGCACCTGTTCAGCCCGGTGCTGCACGTGGTGGGCCTGCCGAACACGGCCAGCCACGTCATCGCCCTGCTGCTCGCGCTCGCCATCGTGACCTTCCTGCACCTGGTGGTCGGCGAGATGGCCCCGAAGTCGTGGGCGATCACCGACCCGGAGCGGTCCGCGCTGCTGCTCGCCCTGCCGTTCCGGGCGTTCGCCCGGGTCGCCCGGCCGATCCTGGCCGCGCTCAACGGGCTGGCCAACGTCACGCTGCGGCTGGCCCGGGTGGATCCCGAGGAGCAGTTGGCCCAGGCACACGGGCCGGAGGAGCTGCGGATGCTGTTGCAGCAGTCCCGTGAGCACGGTCTGCTCGGCGCCGACCAGCACGAGATGCTGACCAGCATGCTGTCGCTCCAGGGCACCACGGTCGCCCAGGTGATGGAGCCGGTGGAGACCATCGTGTCGGTACGCCTGGACGACTCCGCCGAGCGGATCGAGGAGGTCTGCCGGTCCAGCGGCCGTTCGCGGCTGGCCGTCTTCGACCATCCGGGTGAGGTGGCCGGGGTCGTACACGTCCGGGAGGCGGTCCGGGTCACCACCGCCGGTCGTGCGGCGACGGCCCGGGATCTGATGACCACCCCGTTCACCCTGGCGGCGACGGCCACGGTCACCGAGGCGGTCGCCGCGATGCGTGCCGACCAGGCGCAGTTGGCCCTGGTCAGCAACGGTGCAGGTGCCAGTCGGCCGATCGGGTTCGTCGCCTTGGAGGACCTGCTCGAGGAGGTCATCGGGGAGTTCGACGACGAGACCGATCCGGTGCCACGGGGGCGGCGGCTGCGCTGAGCGGTGCCCGTACGGCCGGCGGGGGCCGGACGTCCGGGTGCGGAAGGGACGGCGGCGGTGGGCTTCGGAGGGCTGCTGCCCGGTTCGGGGTTGAGCGTCCGGACCGCGCTGACCAATCCGAGCACCCGGCCGGGGTTGACCCTGCCGGGCCGGGTCGCCGTCACCGCCGGCCGGTCTCCGGTGACCGTCGACCGGTTGGCTCTCGGCCTGGTCACCCGGGTCGAACCGGCGGACGGTTCGGCGGAGTACGTGCCGGTGGAGTTTCACCGGGTGCCGGTCACCGGAGGGTTCGGGTTGGACGCCGACGAGTGCCGGACCGTGGACTTCGGCGTGCCGGTGCCCTGGGAGACCCCGGTGACGGTGGTCAACGGGGTGTGCCTGCTCAACCTGCGGATGGGGCTGCGGGCCGAGGTGGCGGTCAGCCCGATGCTGGACCGGGGCGACCTGCGCCCGGTGTACGTACATCCGCTGCCGGCGCAGGAGGGCGTGCTCGCCACGCTGACCGGGTTGGGTTTCCGGTTGCGCCAGGTCGGACTGCTCGCCGGCCGGCTGCCCGGAGTGGCACAGCGACTGCCGTTCCACCAGAAGATCGGCTACTGGGCGGCGCCGCTGTACGCCGGCCCGTTCAGCGAACTCGAAGTGAGCTTCTTCGCCAATCCACTCGGCGTGGAGGTCGTCTTCGCGCTGGACCGCCGGATCGCGCTCGCCGGAGCCGGCCACGTCAGCCTGAGCCGGTTCCGGGTCGCGCACCAGGGCGCCGCCGAGGTCGACTGGACGAACGTGGTGGACGGCTGGATCCGGTACGCGGTCGACCGGCACGGCGCGCTGGGCTCCGGCTATCCGGTCCGGACGGCCCGCCGCCCTCCGGCGCCGCCCCGCTCCGCCGCGGTCCGGGCCGAGGCCGACCCACTGCACCCCGGTCCCTCCGGCACCAACACCCCGGACAGCCAACACCCGGGCGCCGAGCCGTCGGGCCACGCCTCAGGCGATGCGTCCGCAGCCGACCGGGGCCCCCGGCAGGCAGACAGCGGCGGGGGCGGCATCGGCGGCGGCGGCGATGGCGGCGGCGGAACCTGACGGTAAGGAAGGGCCCCTTCCTATCGTTTTTTGTAGAAGAAGGGCCCCTTCCTAACACTTCAGCCCCGGCGCGCCCCCCAGGCTCAGCCGACGGTGGCGGTGGCCAGTTTGAGGCCGAAGCCGAGGAAGAGGGCGCCGATGCCGGTGGTCACGGCCGCGGTCAGCCGACGCCGACGCCGGAACTGGGCCGCCAGGTGGCTGCCGGCGAAGATCAGCATGGTCAGGTAGAGCGCGCTGGTGACCTGGACGATCAGGCCGAGCATCAGGAACGACAACGCCGGGTGTGGATAGGCCGGATCGACGAACTGGATGAAGAACGAGATGAAGAAGAGGATCGCCTTCGGGTTCAGCAGGCTGATCGCCGCCGCCCGCCGGAACGGCCGGTCGACAGCGGCCGCCGGGGCGACCGTGGCCGGCCGGGCGCCGGCCGGGTCCGGCGCCGCCGGCTCGTTGCGGGTACGCCAGCGCCGCCAGGCGCCGCGCAGCATGCCCAACCCGAGATAACCGAGGTACGCCGCACCGGCGTACTTGATCACCATGAAGATCGGCGGGTGCGTGGTGAGCAGCGACGCCACCCCGGCGGCGGAGAGTGCCATCAGCACGGCGTCGCCGACGAACACCCCGGCGGCGGCGCGGTAGCCCGTCCGTACCCCGGTCTTGGCGGCCGTGGCGAGTACGAAGAGTGAGTTGGGTCCGGGCAGCAGGATGATGGCCACGGTGCCCAGCAGGTACGTCCAGATGTCGGTGATCCCCAGCACGCCGGAATCATCGCCCGGCCGGGACCGCCGAACGAAGTCTTTTCCGCAGCTGAAGCTGTGCTTCCGGCCACTCGTCGGCGATCATCACGTACTGCACGGTGTCCCGCCACGAGCCGTCCGGACGCTGCCGGTGGCGCCGGAGCACCGCCTCGCGCCGGGCGCCGAGCCGCTCGATGGCCCGCTGCGAACGCTCGTTGCGGATGTCGGTGTGCCAGACCACCCGCTGCGCGCCCAGTTCCTCGAAGGCCCGGGTCAGCAGCAGCAGCTTGGCCTCGGTGTTGACCCCGGTACGCCACCAGCGGCGGCCCAGGAAGGTGTGTCCGATCGCGACGGCGCGGTGCTGCGGGTTGACCTCGTAGTAGGAGGTGGTGCCGATCACCTCCCCGGTGCCGGCGTCGAGTTGCACCCAGGGCACCCGCTCGCCCCGCCAGCCGGCGTCGAGTGCGGCCCGGACCACGTCGGCGAGTTCGTCCGGGTCGGTCGGCCTCGCGACGCTCAGGTGTTGCCAGACCTCGGGGTCGCGGCCGGCCGCCCACAGCCCCTCGACGTGCGACTCGGCCAGCGGTTCGAGCCGGACGTGGGCACCGGCCATCGGTGCCGGGGTGTGCCAGGGGGACAGTGCCGGCAGCAGGTGGTCGGGCAGCGGCGCGGTGACCCCGGTGTCCGGCTCCGGCCGGCCGGTGACCATCCGCAGTGGCAGTACGCCGGCCCAGTACGGCAGGGCGAGGTCCGCCGGCTCCTCGCGTACGCCGCCGGTACGGGTCCGGACCGAGACCTCGCGCAGCGGCAGTGCCAGTACGGCGGTTTCGGCGAGTTCCCGGCGGTTCGGTGGCCGGCTGGCGCCGGACCGTCCCCGGCCGACCTTCTCCACCAGCGCGGTCAGCACGGCCGCCTTCTCCGCCTCGGCGGTGACCAGGTGGGCGCTGCCGTGCACCACCACCGAGCGGTAGTTGGCGCTGTGGTGGAACTGGGAGCGGGCGTAGACCAGGCCGTCGAGGTGGGTGATGGCGACGCAGACCGCCAGCCCGGCCTCGCTCCGGGCGGCCAGCAGCGGCCGGCTGCCGGTGGAGCCGTGCAGGTAGAGCGTCTCGCCGATCCGCACGTGCAGGGTGGGCAGCACCCGGGGTTCGCCGTCGACGGCGAACCCGAGATGGCAGTGGTACGCCGAGTCGAGGAGTTCGTGTGCGGCGTCCCGGCGGTAGTCGGTCCGCGCCCGGTCGCGGGTGGCGGTGGTCCGGTGCGTCTGCTCGTACATGCCGCGTCCACCTCTTTGTTATAGTACAATCCTGTAACTGTGACAGCACATTATCAGATCACCGGTACGACGGCAGCCGAGATTTCGGCGAACATCGAAACCGGGGTACGCCTCGGCGAGTTGCCCGCCGGAGCCGCCCTGCCCGCCGTCCGGGCCCTCGCCGACCAACTCGGGGTCGCGCCGGGCACCGTCGCCAAGGCGTACCAGGGGCTCCGCCAGCGCGGGGTGGTGGAGACCGCCGGCCGCAACGGCACCCGGATCCGCCCCAAACCACCGGTCACCGCCGGCCGGGCCGAGCTGCGGCTGCCCGCCCCACCCGGCGCCCTCGACCTGTCTGTCGGTGAGCCCGACTCCCGGCTGCTGCCCCCGCTCGGCACCCACCTGGCCGCGCTGGCGTCCAGCGCCGACAACCCGGTCAACTACCGGAGCGGTGGCGTCCTGCCCGAGCTGGTCGAGGCGGCCCGGGAGCGGCTGGCCGCCGACGGCGTACCGGCGGAGGCGGTCACCGTGACCGGCGGCGCGTCGGACGGCATCGAGCGACTGCTCGTCACCAATCTGCGGCCCGGGGACGCGGTCGCGGTCGAGGACCCGGGCTGGGCCAACACCATCGACCTGGTCGCCGCCCTCGGGCTGCGGGTGGTGCCGATGTCGGTGGACGACGAAGGCCCCACGCCGGCCGGACTGCGGGCGGCACTGGCCGCCGGAGCCCGTGCGGTCGTGGTGACCAGCCGGGCGCACAACCCGACCGGAGCGGCCGTCACCGCACGGCGGGCGGCGGAACTGCGCGGGATTCTGGCCCGCCATCCGGACCTGCTGCTCGTCGAGGACGACCACGCCGCCGAACTCTCGGTGGAGCCGCTGCACTGCCTGGCCGGCGCGACCCGTACCTGGGCCTTCGTCCGGTCGGCGAGCAAGCCGTACGGGCCGGACCTGCGGGTCGCGGTGCTCGCCGGGGACGCCGCGACGGTCGCCCGGGTCGCCGGCCGGCTGCGGGTCGGCTCCGGCTGGGTCTCCACGGTGCTGCAACGGCTCACCCTCGCGCTGTGGCGGGATCCGGAGGTCGCCGAGCGGATCGCGCTGGCCCGGCAGAGCTACGCCGACCGGGTCGCCGCGCTGCTGGCCGCGCTCGCCGAACGGGGACTGACCGGGCACGGGCGTACCGGAATCAACGTCTGGCTGCCGGTACCCGACGAGACCCGGGCGATCACGGTGCTGCGCGACGCCGGCTACGTGGTGTCGCCCGGCGCGATCTACCGGCTGGCCAGCGGTCCCGGAATCCGGATCACCGTCAGCCCGCTCGCCGAGGAGGACATCGCACCCCTGGCCGACGTGGTGGCCCGGGCCGCCGCCCCCGGCGCGTCGGCCACCCTGAGTGCGTGACGTCGGAGGTATCGGGTAGAACATGCGCTATGTCTGACACCGAGACCGCGCCCGGAGCCCAGGAGTTCATCCCGCCCGGTGCCGACAGCCTCGCCGAACTACGCGCGGCGGCCGGTGGCTGCCACGGCTGTGAGCTGCACCGGGACGCCACCCAGACGGTCTTCGGCCGGGGCGACGAGCGGGCTCGGGTGGTCTTCGTCGGTGAGCAGCCCGGCGACATGGAAGACCAGAAGGGGTTGCCGTTCGTCGGCCCGGCCGGGCATCTGCTGCGGCGGGCCGTGGACGAGGCGGGCATCGACCCGACGCAGCTCTACATCACGAACGCCGTCAAGCACTTCCGCTTCGAGATGCGGGGCAAGCGCCGGCTGCACAAGACCCCCGACCAGGTGCACATCGTCGCCTGCCGGCCCTGGCTGGTCGCCGAGTTCGCCAAACTGCACCCGGAGGTCGTGGTGGTGCTCGGCGCGACCGCCGCCAAGGCGCTGCTCGGCCCGTCGTTCCGGGTCACCCGGTCCCGGGGCGAGCTGCTGCCCTGGCCCGAGTCGGCCCAGCGCCCGCAGGACTTCGCCAAGGTGCCGGTCGGGCCGACGGGCCAGCGGGAGTCGGTCCCGCCGACCCAACTCGTCGCCACCATCCACCCCTCGGCGGTGCTCCGCGCCGACGACCGCGACGCCGCGTACGCCGGCCTGGTCGCCGACCTGAAGGTGGTGGCCGGCGCGCTCGGCTGAGCCTTCGTACGCGGGGGAGTGACCACGGCCTTCACGTCGAGAATCGGTCGTGCGGGCCCAGCTCGCCGTAGCGGCGAGGACCGGTTGTGACAGGTGCGGGACAGCGCACTAGGTGATTGAGAAGAGCCGATCCGTCGGATCCACCAGGACCGCCAGCAACGTGCCGGGTACGAGGGCCGGGTCGTCGGCGCGGATCGTGTCCGCCTCGAAGGTCGCGAACCCGGGCCCGCTGATCCGCAGGCGGAGTTCCAGCCCAGGATCCTCGCCGCCCAGGTGGTTGGCCACCGTGAGAACCTCCGCCGTCGCGGCGACACCGGCGGTGGCGAGCCGACGCGCGTCGCGGCGCGAGCGGGTGACCAGGCGCAAGCCGAAGACGCCGAAGCCGACCCCGACGATCGTCGCCAGTACGCCACCGGCGAGCAGGCCCCAGAAGTCCGTGGGCGACTGCCGTGGGTCCACAGTCACCCCGACAGCGAGCAGGACTGGTCCGGGCAGGAAGATGGCCAGGAAGACGAGCCGGCAGAGTAGTGCGCCGATCGGACCGAGGCGCGCTTCCGCCTCCCGAGGTGTGCCCGCCATCCCCGAACCCTAGTGCACCGCCCGACGTGACCGACCAGTTGTGGGATCGACCGGGTCCGACCCGGAGCAGAACGGCTGGGCGGTGCCGCAGGGGTTGGGTTGGCCGTTCCCCCGGGGCAGACTGACCGGCATGGAGCAGCACCTCTACCAGCCGGTACACGACGAGTTCCGGGCGCTGTGCCGGGCGTTCCTGGCCCGCGAGGCGGTACCGCAGCACGAGCGGTGGGAGGCGGACGGCATCGTCGACCGGGAGGTCTGGCGCCGGGCCGGCGCCGCCGGGCTGCTGGGGATGGACGTTCCCGAGGAGTACGGCGGGGGCGGCCAGCGGGACTTCCGGTTCAACGCGGTACTGGTGGAGGAGATCGTCGCAGCCGGCTGCTCCGGCCTCGGGTTCGGGTTGCACAACGACGTGGTGGCGCCGTACCTGACCGAACTCGGCACGCGGGAGCAGCGGCGGCGCTGGCTGCCCGGTTTCTGCTCCGGCGACCTGGTCACCGCGATCGCGATGAGCGAGCCGGGTGCGGGTTCCGACCTGGCCGGGATCCGGACCACCGCCGTCCGGGACGGTGACGGGTACGTCCTCAACGGACAGAAGACGTTCGTCACCAACGGCGAGCTGGCCGACCTGGTGGTGGTCGTGGTCAAGACCGCGACCGACCGGGGCGCCCACGGGGTCAGCCTGATCGTGGTCGAGCGGGACACGCCCGGCTTCACCCGGGGGCGTCGACTGGCCAAGGTCGGCCTGAAGGCCAACGACACCGCCGAGCTGTTCTTCGACGACTGCCGGGTGCCGGTGGAGAACCTGCTCGGGACCGAGAACAAGGGCTTCTACCACCTGATGGGCAACCTGCCCCGGGAGCGGCTCAGCATCGCGGTTGCGGCGGTGGCCGCCGCCGAACGGCTGCTCGCGATCACCGTCGAGTACGCCCGGTCCCGGGAGGCGTTCGGCCGGCCGATCGGGGCGTTCCAGCACAACCGGTTCCTGCTCGCCGAGCTGGACACCGAGATCACCATCGCGCGTACCTTCCTGAACCACTGCGTCGCCGAGATCAACGCCGGCCGACTGTCCGCGGTGGACGCGGCGAAGGTGAAGTGGTGGACCACCGAGTTGCAGAACCGGGTCGCCGACCGCTGTGTGCAACTGCACGGCGGGTACGGCTACATGCTGGAGTACCCGGTCGCCAGGGCCTGGCTGGACGGCCGGGTGCAGACCATCTACGGCGGCACCACCGAGATCATGAAGGAGATCATCGGCCGCGAGCTGGGCCTTTAGCACATCGACCACCGGATAGGCCCTCGGCGAATCCGGGTTGATATCGCCCGTACCCCGTGTTTCCATCCGTGCACGCGTGTATAGGAAGGGTCCCTTCCTATACAGAAAACGATAGGAAGGGACCCTTCCTAACCAGCAGGGCGGACGGGGAGCGGCATGGCGACGGAGTTGACGACCGGAACGGCAAGCCGGGCGATCGCGGCGGAGCGGACGGATGTCCCCGGGATTCAGCGGCGCACGCTGTGGCTGCTCAGCCTCACCCAGGTCATCGGCGGGATCGGCATGACCATCGGGATGTCGGTGGGCGTGCTGCTCGCCGCCCGGATCGGCGGTACCGCGATCTCCGGCCTCGCGCAGAGCGCCTCGGTGGTCGGCGGGGCGCTGCTCGCCGTACCGGTGACCCAGATCATGCGGTCCGTTGGCCGGCGACCCGGGCTGGTCGCGGCGTACCTGGCGGGTGCGGTGGGCGGAGCCCTGATCGTCGTCGCGGCGGTGACCGGCTGGGTCCCGCTGCTCTTTCTCGGCATGCTGCTCTTCGGCGGCGGCACCGCGGCCAACCTGCAGGCCCGGTACGCCGCCGTCGACCTGGCCGAGCCGGCACGGCGGGGCCGGCATCTGTCGATCGTCGTCTGGGCCACCACGATCGGTGCGGTGACCGCGCCCAACCTGGCCGCGCCGGCCGACGACGCGCTGGGCTGGCTCGGGTTGCCCCTGCTGGCCGGCCCGTTCGTGTTCAGCGTGCTCGCCTTCCTGCTGGCGGCCGGCGTACTCCTGGTCCTGCTCCGCCCCGATCCGCTGCTCACCGCGCGCCGGCTCGCCGCCGAGGAGGCAGAGGAGGCCAAGGAGGCGGAGGAGGTCGACGCGGTGCCGGCTCCGCCGGTCGCTGCGGCGGCCGGCGGGGTCCGCCCGGGCCGGCGGGACGGCCTGCGGGCGGCGTTCCGGGTGGTACGCGAGGTCCCCGCCGCCCGGCTCGGCATCTCCGCCGTCGCAATGGGCCATCTGGTGATGGTCGGAGTGATGGTGATGACCCCCGTACACCTCGGCGAGTGGCACTCCGACGCCGACGTGCTGCGGGTGGTCGGCATCGTGCTGAGCCTGCACATCGCCGGCATGTTCGCGTTCTCCCCGCTGGTCGGCTGGCTGACCGACCGGTTCGGGCGGCGGGCCGTGATCCTGGGCGGCATCGGTACGCTGCTGGCCGCCTGCGCGGTCGCCGGGACCGCCGGGCACAACACCGCACAGGTGTCGGTCGGACTGGCCCTGCTCGGCCTGGGCTGGTCCGGGACCATGGTGGCCGGCTCCACCCTGCTCTCCGAGTCGGTGTCGGCCGACGTCCGACCCGCCGTCCAGGGGCTCTCCGACCTGACCATGGGGTTGGCCGGCGCGCTCGCCGGGGCACTGAGCGGGTTTGTCATCCAGGTGGCCGGCTATGCCGTGCTCAACCTGCTGGCCGCGGTCGCCGTCGTTCCGCTGGTGGCGCTAGCGTTGCGGACGGCGCCGCCGCAGGAGCGCGCCGGAGCGTGAGGCGCGCCCGATCGGGTGGACCCGGCTCGTCGATGGGATGGGAAGGAAAGTGTCTCGGTGCGGCTGACGGATTTCTGGACACGCCTGGAGCAGACGTTCGGTCCGGCGTACGCCGGCAGCCTCGCCGCCGACCAGGTGTTGCCGCAGTTGGGTGGCCGGACCATCCGGCAGGCCCTCGAGGCTGGTGAGGAGACGGTCGTGGTGTGGCGGGCGGTCTGCGCCGCGTACCCGGACCGGGTTCCCGCCCGGCTGCGCTGAGCGGTAGAGTCCTACCGATCAACTCCGAAGCGTGATCAACGAGGCACTTACGGTAGTTTGGCGTGTCGTGCGTTGAGTCGTACACATGTTCGGCTATTGTCCACAGCAGGGCGCCCGTCCACAGGTCGCGGCCAGCCGGCTGTTTTCTGTCGGACCGAGCGCCTAGCGTGTCCGCGTGACGAAAAGCTCAGCGAAGATGCCGGCGAAGGCAGGGGTGGCGACGATGGCGGCAGGTCCTGACCGGGAGAAGGCACTCGACCTTGCTCTCGCTCAGATCGACAAGCAATTCGGCAAGGGCTCGGTGATGCGGCTGGGGGAGCGGCCGGTCATCCAGACTGCCGTGATCCCAACCGGTTCCATCGCGCTCGATGTGGCACTCGGCGTCGGCGGTCTGCCGCGCGGCCGGGTCGTCGAGGTGTATGGACCGGAGAGCAGCGGTAAGACGACCGTGGCGCTGCACGCGGTGGCCAACGCCCAGCGGGCCGGGGGGATCGCCGCGTTCATCGACGCGGAGCACGCCCTCGACCCGGATTACGCGAAGGCGCTGGGCGTGGACACCGACGCGCTGCTGGTCTCCCAGCCGGACACCGGTGAGCAGGCGCTGGAGATCACCGACATGCTGATCCGATCCGGCGCGATGGACATCATCGTGATCGACTCGGTCGCGGCGCTGGTGCCGCGCGCCGAGATCGAGGGCGAGATGGGCGACAGTCACGTGGGCCTCCAGGCCCGGTTGATGAGCCAGGCGCTGCGGAAGATCACCGGTGTGCTCAGCAACACCAACACCACGGCGATCTTCATCAACCAGCTCCGCGAGAAGATCGGCGTCATGTTCGGCAGCCCGGAGACCACCACCGGTGGTCGGGCGTTGAAGTTCTACGCCTCGGTCCGGCTCGACGTGCGACGCATCGAGAGCCTCAAGGACGGCACCGACGTGGTCGGTAACCGGACCCGGGTCAAGGTGGTGAAGAACAAGGTCGCCGCTCCCTTCAAGCAGGCCGAGTTCGACATCATGTACGGCAAGGGCATCTCCCGAGAGGGCTCGCTGATCGACGTCGGGGTGGAGCAGTCGATCATCCGCAAGTCCGGCGCCTGGTACACCTACGACGGCGACCAGCTCGGCCAGGGCAAGGAGAAGGCCCGCGAGTTCCTGCGGGAGAACCCCGACGTGGCGGCCGAGGTCGAGAAGAAGATCCTCGAGAAGCTCGGTGTCGGGGTGGGTGCACCCGACGCGGCCGGCGGACCCGAGCTGCCGCCGGTGGACTTCTGACGGTCGACTGAGTCCATACAGACGTGGCTGGACGACGTGGTGCCCGTACGGGCCGGGGCTGGGACGCTGCCCCGTCGGCCCGTACGGGCGGAAGTGGCACGGGGCGTACCCGTCGGGGCGGCTCCGGAGGTTCGGGCGGTCCGAACGGCCCGGGGTCCGACGTAGCGGGTCGCCCGGTCGGCGAGGGGTCCGAGCCGGCGAAGCCGCGCAACGAGGCGGAGCTGGCGCGGGAGATCTGCCTGCGTCAGCTTTCCGCTCGACCCCGCACCCGGGCCGAGCTGGCGACCGCGCTGACCCGCAAGGGCATCTCGGCGGAGACGGCCGCAGAGGTGCTGGACCGCTACGACGAGGTCGGCTTGATCGACGACGCCGCCTTCGCCCGTGCCTGGGTGACCAGTCGTCATCAGGGCCGGGGCCTGGCCCGCCGGGCGCTCGCCAACGAGCTGCGCCAACGGGGGGTGGACGCCGAGACCGCGACCGAGGCGCTCGACGAGTTGGACGAGACGGCCGAGGCCGAGACCGCCCGCCTGCTGGTCGACCGGAAGCTGCGTACCGCCACCGGTAGCCCGGACGCGGTGTTCCGCAGGTTGGTCGGCATGCTCGCCCGCAAGGGCTATCCCGCCGGGGTGGCGATCCGGGCGGTCAAGGACGCGCTCGCCGAGCGGGACGCCGAGGCGGCCGAGTTCGCCGAGTACGTCGACCCCGACGCGCTGGCCGACACCGAGACGGAATTCGATCGGGACGGGCTCTGAGCGGAGCGGTCCGGGTGGGCCGGGCCGCCGGGAGAATGCCGCTGATCAGCAGCCGTGGCTGACGGTTAGGATCGCGTAGTGGATCAAGAGGAGTGGGAACGGCGGTTATCCGATGCCTGGGCGTCGTTCGACCAGCGGAGCGAGCCGGAGTTCCGGTCCCTGATCGAGGAACTCGTCGCGGAACTGCCCGAGGGGAGTGCCATCGGTACCTTCGAGCGGGCGTCCTCGTTCGATGCGACCGACCGGCCCGATCTCGCCGTACCGCTGTACCGGGAGGCGCTCGACCAGGGGCTGACCGGCGAGCGACGGCGCTGTGCGGTGATCCAGATGGCCAGCTCGCTGCGGAACCTCGGCCAGCCGGAACAGAGCGTGGCGCTGCTCACCGCCGAGCTGGACGCCGGCTCCGACCACCTGGACGACGCGGTGCGGGCCTTTCTGGCGCTCGCCCTCACGGACGTCGGGCGGGAGCGGGAGGCGACTTCGCTCGTACTCGCCACGTTGGCCCCGCACCTACCTCGCTACCAACGCTCGGTGGTCCACTACGCCGGACTGCTCGTCGAGCCGTAGCCGTAGCCGTAGTCCTCGCGACCGGGGGCGGCTGTGCGGTGGGACGCCTGCTGGGAGCGCTTCCGCCGGCCGTTTCGGCGCCGGTCGTCGGCCACTCGGGACCGAGTCGGATTCCGGACTCGCCCCCTTATGCCCGGCCCGATATCAGCGCCGCGTGAGCGTGCCGCTGCCCTGCGTCAGGTACCGCGTCGGATCATGAGTTTCTTGACCGAATGCCCCATCGCGACCTAGCCTCGCCTTAGACGAGTTTTCCCGACCATCGCAGGCTAAGCGCACAACATAGAACGCGTAACAGTACGGCATCACTTCGGCCAGTTCATCGGCCAGATAAGCGGTTACCGGGCGGGCCGGCTCGGTGACCGCAGCACCACACCCGGTCGTCAGCGGTGTCCCCGGGGGGCACTGCCGGACGGCCGTATCCTCGGCCAGCCGCCTCGGTCGGGCGTCGTGACAGCCGTAGGGCGCGCGCCTCACCCACAGGCGCAGCCCCTCCGGCGCCGGACGGCAAAGGGGAGGCGGCCATGACCGAGCGGGCCAGGGACAGTAGCGGAGCCAGTCACGTCGAGGTGACGGCGTGAGTGAGCGCATCGGGCGGACCAGTGTGTCCGGTACCGCGGCTCACGGCGGCGCCGAACGCACCGGGGTGACGACGTGAGCACCCTCGAATGGGCACTGCTGGCCGCGATCGTCGGGTTGGCGGCGCTGGTGCTCGTCGCGATGGCGCTCGGCGCCCGCGCGCTGCGCCGGATCGGTACGGTCGCCGCGACGCCGGCCGTGGACGACCCCGCGTTCGTCGCCGAGAAGGACCGGCAGGAGCAGTCGCTGGCGGCGTTGCGGACCGCCGCCGACGAGGCGTCGTCGAGCGTCGACACCGCCAAGTCCGCCGCCGCGTCGGCCCGGGCGGACGCCGCCGCCGCGAAGGCCGAGGCGAGCGCCGCCCGCGCCGAGGCGCAGCGGGTGCTGGACACGGCCCGCGCCGAGGCGGACACGGTGCTGGACCGGGCGCACCGGCAGGCCGAGACCGACGCCGAGCAGGTACGCGCGGCGGCCCGGCGCAGCGGCGAGCGGGAGATCTCCCTGCTCGCCTCCACCACCCGGGAGCAGGCCGCCGAGGTCGAACGGCGAGCCCAGCGGATGGACGAGCGGGAGCGACTGCACACCGAGGAGGTCGAGCGGCTCGCCGAACGGGAGCGCAGGCTGACCTCGACAGCGGCCGAACTGGTGGCCCGGGAGGCCGGGCTGGTCGCCCGGGAGGCGGCCCTGGTCGAGGCGGAGGAGCAGCAGAAGCGGGAACTGGAGCGGATCGCCGGCCTGACCGGCGACGCGGCCCGGGTCGAACTGGTCGACGCGATCGAGGGCCAGGCCAAGCGGGAGGCCGCGATCCTGGTCCGGGACATCGAAGCCGACGCCCGGAACACCGCCGACCAGCGGGCCCGGCACATCGTGGTCGACGCCATCCAGCGGATCGCCAGCGAGCAGACCGCGGAGAGCGTCGTCAGCGTGCTGCACCTGCCCGGCGACGAGATGAAGGGCCGGATCATCGGCCGCGAGGGGCGTAACATCCGGGCCTTCGAGTCGGTCACCGGAGTCAACCTGATCATCGACGACACCCCGGAAGCGGTGCTGCTGTCCTGCTTCGACCCGGTACGCCGGGAGATCGGCCGGTTGACGCTGGAGAAACTGGTGCTCGACGGCCGGATCCATCCGCACCGGATCGAGGAGGTCTTCGAGACCGCCAAGCACGAGGTGGAGCGGCTCTGCCAACGGGCCGCCGAGGACGCCCTGGTCGAGGTGGGCATCACCGAGATCCATCCGGAGATGGTCAGCCTGCTGGGGCGGTTGCGCTACCGGACGTCGTACGGGCAGAACGTGCTCAAGCACCTGGTGGAGACCGCGCACATCGCCGGGATCATGGCGTCCGAGCTGCGGCTCGACGCACCCACGATCAAGCGGTGCGCGTTCCTGCACGACATCGGCAAGGCGCTCACGCACGAGGTGGAGGGCAGCCACGCCCTGATCGGCGCCGACCTGGCCCGCAAGTACGGCGAGGCCGAGGAGGTCGTGCACGCTATCGAAGCGCATCACAACGAGGTGCAGCCGCAGACCATCGAGGCCGTGCTGACCCAGGCGTCGGACGCCTGCTCCGGCGGCCGGCCGGGCGCGCGGCGGGAGAGCCTGGAGGCGTACGTCAAGCGGCTGGAGCGGATCGAGGAGATCGCCGCCGGCAAGTCGGGCGTGGAGAAGGTCTTCGCGATGCAGGCCGGTCGGGAGATCCGGGTGATGGTCAAGCCGGACGACGTCGACGAGATCGGCGCGGCGGTGCTGGCCAGGGACGTGGCCAAGCAGATCGAGGAGGAGCTGACCTATCCGGGTCAGATCCGGGTCACCGTGGTACGCGAGTCCCGGGTCACCGAGATCGCCCGCTGACCCGACCGAACCCGCTCGTCGGCGACGGGGTTCGCCGGCGACGAGCCGGCCCTCCGCTTCGGCGTCACGGATCCGCGCTACAGACGGAAACGCCGGCCACGACCCTCGGGTCGTGGCCGGCGTCCTGTCGTCATCGGTGGAACGCGGATCCCGCACGGTGGCGGAGGACCGATCAGGTGCCGTCGGCTCCCGCGCCCACGCTCACGCCGGCTCCGGGCTGCCCGGTCTGCGGCATCACCGACGGCGGGGCGGCCTGGGTGGGCAGGCCGCGGGTCTTGCGGCCCCGGGCCATCCGGCGCTGCGCGTATTCGGCGAGCTTGGAGAGCAGGTAGTTGACCAGGATGTAGATGGCGCCGACCACCGCGTACACCTGGATCGGGTTCTCCAGGTTGTCGATGATGAAGCGGCTGACCCGGAGTACTTCCTCGTAGCTGATGATGAAGCCGAGCGAGGTGTCCTTGAGTACCACCACGAGCTGGCCGATCAGGGCCGGCAGCATGATCCGGAACGCCTGCGGCAGCAGGATCATCCGGGTGGTCTGGAACGAGGTGAGGCCCACCGCGCTGGCCGCCTCCCGCTGTCCGCCGGGCAGGCCCTCCATGCCGGAGCGGAGAATCTCACCGATGACCACGCCGTTGTAGATGGTCAGACCGATGACCAGGTACCAGAGGATGTCGCCGAGGTCGACGCCCAGGTCGGGCAGGGCACTGGCGACGAAGAAGATGGTGATCACGACCGGCAGGCCGCGGAAGATCTCCACGCAGAACCGGGTGATCAGGTTGAGGACCCAGCCGAGCCCGCGCAGCGTCACGGCGGCCGGCGTGGGGAACCCGACGTACCGTCGCTGTTTGAGGGTCTTGAGCTGGATCCGGAGTACGGCGAGCGCCGTACCGAAGACGAGCGAGCTGACGATCGCCAGCCCGGCCGCGGTCAGGGTGGCGATGAAGCCGTCCCGCAGCCGCGCCCACACCAGCGGGAACACCTCGTTGTTGGGGTCGACCAGCGGACCCCACTTCTCCATCGTGAACTGGCCGTTGTCGTCGAGCGGCCGGTAGACGAAGAGGTAACCGAGGCCGGCGATGCCGACGAGGGCGAGCAGGCTCACGATCAGGGTCATCCGGCGGGCCCGTGGCCCGGGGGCGTCGTAGAGCACCGTCTGCTGCTGGCTCATGCCGCCACCTCGCCGCGCTCGTTCACGTCCGCCGCCTTGTTGTTCGCACCCGTACCGGTCTCTGCACGGCTGTCCAGTGTGTTCACCGGGCCGCCACCGCCCGGCGCCGCTCGACTCGGTCGAGCAGCATGCCCAGCGGCACGGTCATCACGAGGTAGCCGATCGAGACCCCGATGAAGACCGGGATGATCGGCTCGCCGAGCGCGCTGGTGAGGTTGATCCCCGAGTTGGAGAGATCGCCGACGACCCCGAAGAAGCCGGCGAGCGCCGAGTTCTTGATCATCGCGATGATCACCGAGCCGAGCGGTACGATCGCGGATTTCCAGGCCTGCGGCAGCACGACGTACCGGAGGTTCTGCCCGAAGGTCAGCCCGATGGCGCGGGCCGCCTCGGCCTGGCCCGGCGACACCGCGTTGATTCCGCTGCGGATCGCCTCGCAGACGAACGCGGCGGTGTAGAGGGCCAGCGCGATCACGGCGAACCGGAAGTACGGCAGGTCGATGCTGAGTCGGGAGAAGACGCTGGACAGCCCCGGGACGCGGAGGAAGTCGGCGTTGGAGCCGAGCGCAGGCAACCCGAACGCGGCGAAGAACATCACGATGGTCAGCGGACTGTTCCGGAACACCGTCACGTACGCCGTACCGATCCAGCGCAGCGGCGGGATCGGCGAGATCCGCATGACCGCGACCAGGGTGCCCACCACCAGCGCCCCGATCGCGGAAAGGATGCAGAGCTGGAAGGTGAGCCAGAACCCGCCAACGAAGACGTCGAGGTGGTCGACGAGCACACTCACGGGTACGCCTCTCTCATGGTCACCTTCCAGCTCCTACCTGATCAGTTTCTCGGTGCCGTCACCCGTCAGTACCGGTTGACGGCGGGACCCTGCGGGACGGTCGAGTCGAACTTGCCGGCGGTGTCCTGCCACGCCTTGGCGTACCGGCCGTCGGTGTAGATCTTCTCCAGGGTGGCGTTGACGAACTCGCGGAACGCGGTGTCGCCCTTCTTGACCCCGATCCCGTACGGCTCCTCGGTGAACTTCTCACCGGTGAGCTTGAACTTGCCCTCGCTCTTGGCCACGTAGCCGAGCAGGATGACGTTGTCCGTGGTGACCGCGTCGACCTGCTTGTTGGTCAGCGCGTCCACGCACTTCTGGTAGCCGTCGAAGAGCACGAGCTGGGCGCCGGGGCTGGCCGGGTTGGCCAGGTACTTCTTGATGTTGTCGCCCGGGGTCGAGCCCTGGACGGAGCAGACCTTCTTGTCGCCCGCCTTGAACGAGTCCGGCCCGGTGATCGAGCTGTCGTCGGAGCGGACCATGATGTGCTGCCCGGCGATGTAGTACGGACCGGCGAAGTCGATCCGCTCCTTGCGCTTGTCGTTGATGGTGTAGGTCGCCACCACGATGTCGGCCTTGCCCTGCTCCAGGACCTCTTCCCGGACCGCCGACGGCGCCTCGATGTATTCGACCTTGTCCGCGGCGATGCCCAGCTCGTCGGCGATGATCTTCCCGATCTCGACGTCGAAGCCGGCGGGCTTGTTGTCCAGACCCTTCAGGCCGAAGCCCGGCTGGTCGAACTTTGTGCCGACGATGATCTTCTGTGCCTTGTTGAGCCGCTCCATCGTGCTGCCGGCCTCGAAGGTCTTGCTGCCGCTGCCGGTGTCGTCGCCGTCTCCGCCGTCGCCGCCGCAGGCGGCTACGGTGAGGGCCAGAGCCGCGACCGCGGCCACCGCCGCCACTCGCGTGATGCGCATTTTTCCTCCTTCGACGGAGCGGCCCAGACCCGGGGGCGTGTCCGCTCCACTGTGGATGTAACTAGTGGGTCAGGATCTTGGACAGGAAGTCCTTGGCTCGCTCACTACGGGGGTTGGCGAAGAACTCGTCCGGTGCGGCGTCCTCGACAAGCTGGCCGTCGGCCATGAAGATGACCCGGTTGGCGGCGTGCCGGGCGAAACCCATCTCGTGGGTCACCACGACCATCGTCATGCCGTCACGGGCAAGTGAGGTCATCACGTCCAGCACCTCGCCGACCATCTCCGGGTCGAGCGCGCTGGTGGGTTCGTCGAAGAGCATGGCCTTGGGCTGCATGGCCAGGGCACGGGCGATCGCCGCCCGCTGCTGCTGGCCGCCGGAGAGCTGGGCCGGATACTTGTCGGCCTGGTTCGCGATACCGACCCGCTCCAGCAGCTTCATCGCCCGCTCGCGGGCGGAAGCGGCCTTCTCCTTGCGGACCTTGATCGGGCCGAGGGTGACGTTCTCGAGGATCGTCTTGTGGGCGAAGAGGTTGAACGACTGGAAGACCATGCCGACCTCGCTGCGCAGCCGGGCCAGGGCCTTGCCCTCGGCCGGCAACGGCTGGTCGTCGAAGATGATCGTCCCGGAGTTGATCGGTTCCAACCGGTTGATCGCCCGGCAGAGCGTCGACTTGCCGGAGCCGGACGGACCGATCACCACGACGACCTCGCCACGGGCAACCGAGAGGTCGACGTCCTGCAACACGTGCAGCGGGCCGAACCACTTGTTGACCCCGTCCAGCCTGATGAGCGGTTGGTCGGTCGTACCACTCACTTCGCCCGCCTCGCTCCGCTCGGTCATTCCCCCACCTGTCTTATCCACGATCTGTCGCACCGGATTCCGCTGAATCGGTGACGCAACTCTAGGGGACCTGACGTGCTGGAACGCAATCGAGTTCATCACGGGGCGATAACAGCGGCAGCAAAGATCGGCACTGTCCGTTAAGGTCGGCGACCCTCAGTAACCATCGATCGGATGCCCGACGTCGGAAGGGGGCATCGGCACCGCGCCGGGATGCTCTCGGCCGTACGGGATGGCGGAGGCGTACGGGAATCGAACCCGCCCAACCGAGCTACTCGGTCGCATCGGTTTTGAAGACCGTGAGGACCACCAGGCACCTGCCCGCCTCCCTGGCCAGCAGCGATGTTCCGTCCCTGATGGTAGGGCGTGCCCCATCCGGAAGATCGGCCGGGGCGCCCGGCTCCCACCGGTCGCCCCCCCCTCGTCCTCGGTGACCCGCCGGCACCTCTCGACCGGCTCTCCCGCCGGGTGCGGCCGAGGAGCGGGGTGGGGAGCCGGGCGGTGGTAACTGCTCCAGGTCGGACCGGGGCGGTGTCGGAACTGTCCGGTGCCTGACCCCACCGGCCCGTTCGGGCCACGCTCGGTGAGCGTGTCGGGCGCGCTGCGCCGGTAGAGGGGCACCCTCCGACTACAATAGGTAGTCAAGGGTCGTCTATTTCGGCGGATATGGTCACAGACCGGTAACTTAGCCGCGCTCGACCCGATGTGCCCGGCACCATCGTGGGTGAGGCCGTACCACCCGAGGACCGGGCGGCGGCCCCGACCGGAACCTCCGGCCGAACCCAGGCATTCGACCACGACGGAGCGCAGCGAGGAGGCGGCAATGATCGAGCTGTGGAACTGGAGGACCGAGGGGCGCGTCGCCGCCAGGGAGATCCGCCTCGCGGTCGCCGGCGCGCTCGACGTACCGGTGCTGCCGCTCGGCGGGGTCGATCCGGCCCGGCTGCCGCACGGCGCCCTGCTCGTCGACGTCTGGCACCGGCCGGGCGACTATCCCACCTCCGTCGACTGCTACGGGGTGCCGGCCGGGCTACCGGAGGTGACCGCCATCGCGGCGTTCGCCCGCCGGCTGGGCCGGGGCTGCCTGCTGGCCGACGACACCCTCGACGCCGGACGGCACCTGCTGGTCTCGGCGAACGGCACGATGCGCCCGGTGCACCTCGACGTGCGGGACACCGAGGACGGGGAGATCCTCTCCAACCAACGGCTCTGTACGGTGCTCAGTCCCCGCTGCCGGGGCTGGTCGCCGTGCCATCAGTCGCGCTGGGTCCCGGATTCGATCATTCCGGCGCTCGCCGCCGCCTGACCGCTGCCCCGGACCACGAGCTGGTCGAGCAGGGTCCGGGTCGCGTCGGTCACCGCGGCCACCGCCGCTTCGAACGCCGGGGCGTTGTGCGCCGCCGGGGCACGGAAACCGGAGATCTTCCGGACGTACTGCAGCGCGGCGGCCTCGATGTCCGCCTCGGTGACGATCTCGGCGTACGGCTGGCGAAGCGTCTTGATACTCCGACACATGGCGTTCCTCCTTCTCCGGGTGCCGGATGGCCGTCCCACGGGACCGGGCCGCCCGACCGCTACGGATACTCTGTCACTGTCATGACTACCGCAGCCCTCGGCAGCCCGCGTACCTATCAGGTGCGCACCTATGGCTGCCAGATGAACGTGCACGACTCCGAGCGGATCTCCGGACTGCTGGAGCAGGCCGGCTACGTCCGGGCGGCCGGGTCCGACGATCCGGACGTCGTGGTCTTCAACACCTGCGCCGTACGCGAGAACGCGGACAACCGGCTCTACGGCAATCTCGGTCATCTGCGCCCGGTGAAGGACAAGCACCCCGGGATGCAGATCGCGGTCGGTGGCTGCCTGGCCCAGAAGGACCGGGGAGAGATCGTCCGCCGGGCACCCTGGGTCGACGTGGTCTTCGGCACCCACAACATCGGCTCGCTGCCGGTGCTGCTGGACCGGGCCCGGCACAACGCGGCCGCCGAGGTGGAGATCCTGGAGTCGCTGGAGGTCTTCCCGTCCACCCTGCCGACCCGGCGCGAGTCGACCTACGCCGGCTGGGTGTCGATCTCGGTGGGCTGCAACAACACCTGCACGTTCTGCATCGTTCCGGCGCTGCGCGGCAAGGAGAAGGACCGGCGACCCGGCGACATCCTGGCCGAGGTACGGGCACTGGTCGCCGAGGGTGTGCTCGAGGTCACCCTGCTCGGCCAGAACGTGAACTCGTACGGGGTGGAGTTCGGTGACCGGCTCGCCTTCGGCAAGCTGCTCCGGGCCACCGGCGAGATCGACGGGCTGGAACGGGTCCGCTTCACCAGCCCGCATCCCAAGGACTTCACCGACGACGTGATCGCCGCGATGGCCGAGACGCCGAACGTCTGCCACTCGCTGCACATGCCGTTGCAGTCCGGCTCGGACGACGTGCTGCGGGCGATGCGCCGGTCGTACCGGTCCGACCGCTACCTGGGGATCATCTCCAAGGTCCGGGCGGCGATGCCGGACGCGGCGATCACCACGGACATCATCGTCGGCTTCCCGGGCGAGACCGAGGCCGACTTCGTCCGCACCCTGGACGTGGTCCGGGAGGCCCGGTTCGCCTCGGCGTTCACCTTCCAGTACTCCAAGCGCCCCGGCACCCCGGCCGCCTCCATGCCCGACCAGCTGCCCAAGCAGGTGGTGCAGGAGCGGTACGAGCGACTGCTCGCGGCGGTCGAGGAGATCACCTGGGCGGAGAACCGGAAGCTCGTCGGCACCCCGGTCGAGGTACTGGTCGCGGTCGGCGAGGGCCGCAAGGACGAGCGCACCGGACGCCTCTCCGGCCGGGCCCGGGACGGCCGGCTGGTGCACTTCGCCGCCGGCTCCTACGCCGGACAGATCCGGCCGGGCGACATCGTGCACACGACCATCGACTACGCGGCACCGCACCATCTCAACGCCGACGGCGAGCCGCTCGCCCACCGCCGTACCCGGGCCGGGGACGCCGCCGAGGCCGGCCGGGCACCCCGTACCGGTGGGGTGTCGCTGGGCCTGCCGACGGTCGGCGTCCCACCCGCGCTGCCCGAGCCGGCGGCGGCCTGCGACCGCTGAGGATGTAAGGAAGGGCCCCTTCTTATCGTTTTCTGTAGAAGAAGGGGCCCTTCCTAACCCTGCTAGAGGCCGATGCGGCCGGTGCCGGCGCCGCCGGTCACGATGGACTTCACGTTGCTGGCGGTGTCGAGCTGGTACGAGTACGGAATACCGGCGACGCTGCCGCCGGTCTGCCCACTGCCGGAGTTCACGAAGTGGTTGTTCCGGGCCACCAGGCTGCCCGGCCCCGAGTCGCCCTCACCGAGGTGGTACGGGTCGTCGGTGTTCTCGAAGTAGTTGCCCTCGACGAGCACACCGGCGTTCTCGGTCGAGGCGACGCCGTAGCCGCTGACGTTGTTGTAGTAGTTGTTGTAGACGTGCACCGGGTTGCCGAACCGGACCCGGGGGTGCCGCTGGCCCGACCCGTCGAACCAGTTGTGGTGGTAGCTGACCCGCAGGTGGCCGTTGTCCTGGCTGGCGTTGTCGTCGCTGTGCCCGAGCAGCATCGACTTGTCGTGGCCGTACACCCGGTTCCAGGAGATGGTCACGAAGTCGGAGGCCCGCTTGACGTCCACCGCGCCGTCGTAGCCGTCGGTGAAGCTGTTGTGGTCGATCCAGATGTTGGTCGCCGACTCCTGGACGTTGATCGCGTCGTCGTCCCAGCCCCGGAAGTTGATGTTGCGGATGATGACGTTGCGGTCGCCGTTGATGTTGAGACCGCAGCCGGAGATGGTGGCGTTCGAGCCGACGCCGAGGATGGTCTTGTTGGACCGGACCCGGAGCATGCCGGAGCAGGAGATGGTGCCGGAGACCCGGATCACCGCCGCGCTGCTGGAGCCGACCGCGGTGGTCAGCGCCGAGGCGCTGGTCACGGTCGTCGAGGCCGCGCTACCGCCACCGGAGGTGCCGCCGTTCTGGGTGGCCCAGCCGACGAGGCCGGTCTGCGGCGGGACCGTCGGGCCGGTCGGCGGGGGAGTGGTGGGGCCGGGTGTGGTCGGCCGGGGCGTGGTCGGATTCGGGCCCGGCGTGGTGGGCGCGGTACCGCCGGTACAGGTCACGTCGTTCACGCTGAAGCTGGTGGGCGCCGGGTTGCTGGAGGTCCAGGTGCCGTTGAACCCGAACGAGGCGGTGCCGTTCGTGCCGACGTTGCCGTTGTAGCCGACATTGGTGGCCGTGACCTGGCTGCCGCTCTGCGACACGGTTGAGTTCCAGGCCTGGGTCACCTGCTGCCCGGCCGAGTACGACCAGCGCAGGGTCCAGCCGTTCAGTGGATCGCCGAGGTTGGTGATGGTGACGTTGGCACCGAATCCGCCCTGCCACTGCGAGGCGACCGAGTAGCTGACCGAACAGCCGACCGCGGCGTGCGCGGAGACCGCGGTGACGACCCCGGCTCCGGCGAGCGCGGCAGTGGTGGCGGCAGTGGTGAGGATCAGCGCCGTCCGGCGCCGTCGTACGAGCATCGTGCTCTCCTTGTCGTCCGGATGCGACGCACGTTCGGCCGATCGGGTCCGGGACCGTGCCCAGCGGTTCCGGTGACCGGCTGCTCCGCGCCGCGGATCCAAGCCGTGTTCGAGACGATGGCTCCCGCGCTTGCTGTCTGCCCACAGGCAAGCGCTTTCCAGAAATGAAATCACGGTTCTCAATGCTTGTAAACGGCTGGTGGTCGCCCGGTCCCGACCGTCAGCCCACCGTCAGTCCGGTTCCGGCCGTCAGCCCGGTTCCGGCCGTACCCGTCAGCAGTGGACGGTCACGGCCGGGTCGCCGGCGGGCTGAACCGGGGCGGGACGACCGTCGCTCAGCTCGCCTGCTCGGCGAGCTCCAGGAACCGCCGCTTGGCGGTCAGGGCCTGCTCCGCCTCGCGGATCCGCTTGGCGTCACCGGCGGTCTTGGCCCGCTCAAGTCGCTGCTCGGCCTCGGCGACCTGGTCACGCATCTGGGTGAGCAGCGGGTTGGCCGACGGCTCGGTCCGGCGCCACGCCGAGTCCATGGCCTGGCGGACCTTGTCGTCCACCGCGCGCAGCCGCCGGTCCAGGCTGGCGGCCGCCTCGCGAGGCACCCGGCCGGCCTCGTGCCACTGGCCCTGGATCTCCCGGAGCTTCGCCTGCGCGCCACGCGGGTCACCCTCGACGTCCAGCGCCTCGGCCTCGGTGATCAGGGCCTGCTTGCGGTCCAGGTTGCCGCGCTGCTCCGCGTCCCGGGCCGAGAAGACCTCGCTGCGCCGGGAGAAGAAGGCGTCCTGGGCGCCACGGAACCGCTCCCAGAGCCGCTCCTCGGCCTCCTTCGAGGCACGCGGCGCGGCCTTCCACTGTGTCATCAGCTCCCGGAGCCGGTTGGCGGTCGCCGCCCAGTCCGTCGAGTCGGCCAGCGACTCGGCCTCGACGACCAGCTCCTCCTTGGCGCCCTGGGCCTGCTTGCGCTGGGCGTCCAGGGTGGCGAAGTGCGCGCCCCGGCGACGGGTGAAGCCGTCCCGGGCGGCGGCGAACCGCTTCCACAGCTCGCCGTCGGTCTTCTTGTCGACGCCGCGAATGGTCTTCCACTCGTCGAGGATCTCCTTGAGCCGGTCGCCAGCGGTCTTCCAACCGGTCGACTCGGCGGCCAACTTCTCCGCCTCCTCGACCAGCGAGGTCTTCCGGGTCACCGCCTCGGCCCGGGCGGTCTCCCGGGCGGCCCGCGCCTCGCCCGCCTTGCCCTCCGCCAGCGTGGTCAACCGCTCCAGCCGGGTCGCGAGCGCGTCGAGGTCACCGACCACATGCGCCTCGGCCAGCGAGGCGCGCAACCGGCGAATGGTCGCGAGCGAGCCGGACGGATCGGCGGCCCCGGAGTTGAGCCGGGCCTCGGTCAGATCGACCTCGGTGACCAGATCGGCGAAACGGCGGGCGAAGTGAGCCAGGCCCTCTTCCGGTGCTCCGGCCTGCCAGGAACCGACCACGCGCTCGCCCTCGGCCGTCTTGACGTAGACGTTGCCGTCCGCATCCACCCGTCCAAAGGCAGTCCAGTCACTCATGAGCCCATCCTCGTTCTCCCGGCGCTACCGGGGTTGGGGGTCCCCGGCGGTCGCCGCCACGGCGCAGCGAAGTTTCTCCCGGCATTGTCACAGGTCCAACCCCGTCCGCGTCGAGCGCCTATCGTCGACCGTGACCATACGGTGTCCTAGAGCGCACGCGGATCGCCTGGCTTGCGGGTGTACAGTCCGCTGCCCGCTACGGTGGACGCGTGCCACTGGTCGCCGCAGCCATCTGCCCGAATCCCCCGATGATCGTCCCCGAGGTCGCCGGTGCGGCGGCCGATGAACTGGATGATCTCCGTACCGCGTGTGCCGAGGCGATCGGCCGGCTGCTGGCGACGGAGCCGGACACCGTACTCGTCCTGGGCCCGGGGGCCCGGACCGTCCGGTACGGCGAGGCCGACCATGGCAGCCTGCGGCCGTACGGGCTGGACCGCACGGTGGCACTGGGTCCGGCCGGCGACCCGGCCGGCCGACCGGACCTTCCGCTCAGCCTGCTGGTCGGCGCCTGGCTGCTGCACCGGGCCGGTGCGCCAGGACGACGCGGCGGGCAGAGCATCGCGCCGGACGCCTCGGTGGACGAATGCCGGCGGATCGGCGGCGACCTCGTCGAGGGACCGGACGACCGGGTCGCGCTGCTGGTGATGGGCGACGGCTCGGCCTGCCGGGGCGAGAGGTCACCGGGGTACGACGATCCGGACGCCGAACCGTACGACGACGCGGTCGCCGCGGCCCTCGGCAAAGCCGACGGTGCGGCCCTGCTCGGGCTGGATCCGGAGTTGTCGGCGCGGTTGCGGGTCGCCGGCCGGACGCCGTGGCAGGCGCTGGCCGGTGCGGTGGACCGGACCGGACTGTCCTGGCAGGGCGACCTCTCGTACTACGCGGCGCCGTACGGGGTCAGCTACTTCGTCGCGAACTGGATGCCGGTCGGGTCGGACCGGGTGCCCGCGTGACCGGCCGGAGCGACGGACCCGCTCCGGGGCGGAGTGGGGACGCCACCCCCGCCCGGGGCAGGGTGGTCGCGATCGTCGGTCCCACCGCCGCCGGCAAGTCGGGGCTGAGCATCGAGTTGGCGCAGGCCCTCGGCGGCGAGGTGGTCAACGCGGACTCGATGCAGCTCTACCGGGGCATGGACATCGGCACCGCCAAACTGACCCTGGCGGAGCGGGCCGGGGTGCCGCACCACCTGCTGGACATCTGGCCGGTGACCGAGCCGGCGAGCGTGGCGGCGTACCAGGCGCTGGCCCGGGCGGCGGTGGACGACATCCTGGCCCGGGGCCGGGTACCGCTGCTGGTCGGCGGTTCCGGGCTCTACGTACGGGCCGTACTCGACGAGTTCGCGTTCCCCGGCACCGATCCCGACGTACGGGCGCGGCTGGAAGGGGAACTGGCCGAGGTGGGTACGGCCCCGCTGTACGCCCGGTTGCGGGGCGCCGACCCGACGGCGGCGGCGAACATCCTGCCCAGCAACGGGCGGCGGATCGTCCGGGCCCTCGAGGTGATCGAGCTGACCGGGGCGCCGTTCACCGCGTCGCTGCCCCGGCCCACCCCCTGGTACGACGCCGTCCAGCTCGGCGTCGACCTGGCGACCACCACGTTGGACGAGCGGATCGCGGTACGGGTGGACCGGATGTGGGCCGCCGGACTCGTCGCGGAGACCCGGTCCCTGGTCGGCCAGGGGCTTCCCACCGGTCGTACGGCCAGTCGGGCGCTCGGCTACCAGCAGGTGCTGCGGCTGCTCGACGGCGAGTTGTCGGAGCCCGAGGCGCGGGCCGACACGATCGGGGCGACCCGCCGGTTCGTGCGCCGGCAGCGGTCCTGGTTCCGGCGGGACGCCCGGATCAACTGGTTGGACGCGGATCGGGACGATCTTCTCGGTACGGCACTCGCGGCGCTGAACCGTACGGACTGAGGATCCGGGTCCGGGAACGGACGAACCAGGCGGGCCCGGCGCGGCTGGAGGGCGGCCGGGGGAGCCGGCCGTGGTTCGGGGATGATGGACGGGTGCAGTTCAGCAAAGGCCACGGCACCGGCAACGACTTCGTGCTCCTGCCCGACCCCGACGGTCAACTCGACCTGACCCCGTCGATCGTCGCCGCGCTCTGCGACCGACGGCGCGGGATCGGCGCCGACGGCGTACTGCGGGTGGTCCGGGCGGCGAAGCATCCCGAGGCGGTCGCGTACGCCGGTGCGGCCGAGTGGTTCATGGACTACTGGAACGCGGACGGCTCGCTCGCCGAGATGTGTGGCAACGGCACCCGGGTCTTCACCCGGTATCTCATCTCCACCGGGCTGGCGGCTCCGGTCGGCGGCACCCTGCCGATCGTCACCCGGTCCGGAGTGGTCCGGGCCGAGGTGGGGAGCGCGGAGATCGGCGTCGACCTGGGGGCGCCCCGGATCGGGGGCGGCGGCGTGGCGACGCTCGGCGGGCTCACCCTGGCCGGTACGGCGGTGGACTGCGGCAACCCGCACCTGGTCTGCGTACTGCCGGCCAGCATCGACCTGGCGGGCCTGGACCTCGCCCGGTCACCGGGGTTCGATTCGGCGCTCTTCCCCGACGGCGTCAACGTCGAGTTCGTGTCCTCCGCGCCACCGGTGGCCGGCGCCGACCTGCATGTGCTGATGCGGGTCTACGAACGTGGTTCGGCGGAGACGCTGTCCTGCGGCTCCGGGGCCTGTGCGGTGGCGGCGGTGGCGCTGCGCGACGCCGGCCGGACCGCCGGGGTGGTGGCTGTCGACGTTCCCGGCGGCCGGCTGACGCTGACGCTGGACGAGCAGAGTTGCTGGCTCGCCGGCCCCGCCGTCCTGGTCGCGCACGGCGAGATCGACCTGGCGGCACTGACCGCCTGACAAGCGTTAGGAAGGGCCCCTTCTTATACAGAAAACGATAAGAAGGGGCCCTTCCTTACACCTCAGCTCGACAGTGGGCTGGCCGGTGCGGCGGCCTCGGCGGCGATCTCCGGCAGGTCGGCCGGGCCCGGGTCGGCGGCCGGCGGGGGAGTCGGGGCGTGTGCGGCGGCCCGGACCGCGGCCGCGACCGCCGGGGCCACCCGGGGGTCGAAGACGCTCGGCACGATCACCGTCGGGTTCAGCTTCTCGGCGCCGACCGCGTCCGCGATGGCCCGGGCGGCGGCGATCGCCATCTCCTCGGTGAACTCCTCGGCGTGCGCGTCGAGCATGCCCCGGAAGACACCGGGGAAGGCGAGCACGTTGTTGATCTGGTTCGGCTGGTCCGACCGACCGGTGGCGACCACGGCAGCGTGCTTGCGCGCCTCGCGCGGGTCCACCTCCGGATCCGGGTTGGCCAGCGCGAAGACGATCGAGTCCGGCGCCATGGCGGCGATGTCGTCACCGCTGAGCAGGTTGGGGGCGCTCACCCCGATGAAGACGTCCGCGCCGCGCAGCGCCGCCGGCAGGTCGCCGGAGAAGCCCTCCGCGTTGGTGTTCTCGGCCAGCCACTGCCAGGCGGGGTTGAGATCGGGCAGCCCACGGTGCAGGGCGCCCTGGCGGTCGTACGCGATGATGTCGCCGACGCCCTGACGGAGCAGCAGTTTCATGATCGCCGTACCGGCGGCGCCCGCCCCGGAGACGACCACCCGGACGTCCGCGAGCTTCTTGCCCACGACGCGCAGCGCGTTGGTGAGCGCGGCCAGGACCACGATCGCGGTGCCGTGCTGGTCGTCGTGGAAGACCGGAATGTCCAGCAGTTCGCGCAGCCGGTTCTCGATCTCGAAGCAGCGCGGCGCGGCGATGTCCTCCAGGTTGATCCCGCCGTACCCGGGGGCGATCGCCCGGACGATGGCGACGATCTCGTCCGGGTCCTGGGTGTCCAGCACCACCGGCCAGGCGTCCACCCCGCCAAAGCGCTTGAAGAGCGCGGCCTTGCCCTCCATCACCGGAAGCGCCGCCGCCGGGCCGATGTTGCCCAGGCCCAGTACCGCTGAGCCGTCGGTGACCACCGCCACCGTGTTCCGCTTGATGGTCAGTCGCCGCGCGTCGGCCGGGTTCTCCGCGATCGCGAGACAGACCCGGGCCACCCCGGGGGTGTACGCGCGGGACAGCTCGTCCCGGTTCCGCAGGGACACCTTCGGGGACACCTCGATCTTGCCGCCGAGGTGGAGCAGGAAGGTCCGGTCGGACACCTTCCGGACGTCCACCCCGTCCAGCGCGGTCAACGCCTCCACGACCTGGTCCGCGTGGGTCGCGTCCGCGGTGTCACAGGTCAGGTCGACGATCACCGTGGTGGGATCGGAGTCGACCACGTCGAGCGCGGTGACGATGGCGCCGGCCTCGCCGACGCAGGTGGTGAGTCGGCCGATGGCCGAGGCGTCCGCCGTCACGCTGATCCGGATGGTGATCGAGAATCCGGCACTCGGCAGTCGCGTGATCGCCACGTGGTCCTCCGTCGTCGTCCTGCGGCCTCGCTGCCGCCGTCAGCATTCTGACCCGTGGCCCGGGTCAGCCATCGCCCGGGCCGGCGTAGGCCGCCACCGGGCGACCCGGACCACCCTAGGCCGACCGGGAAGTGCCGCTGACGCCAGCCCTGAGCTGGGGCGTACTCCGCCCGCCGGACCGCCGGGGTACGCGGGCGGGATATAGCGGGTGCGTCGGGGGGACGGGCGTGTCACGATTGATTGTCACCACAGCACACAGTGGCACCAATGGGCGCAAAGGGTAACCAGGCCCTCTCCGGTGCCATCGTGTGCCCGGAATCCTCGGTGGCCGCAGGGCGTTGCATACAGATGCCCACGGTGTTCCGGGCGGATGCCCGTACCGGCGGCGAGGATCGCGCGACAACGACGGAGATCAGGAGAAACGCTTGCGAGACCAGGAAAGCTTCGTTCGGCTGGCGGATGAGGACCTCGACGCCATCGTCATCGGCGGCGATGTCACCAGTGGCGATGTCACCAGCGGCGAGATGGAACTGGAGGACCGGCAGGCGCTCCGCCGGGTCGCGGGGCTGTCGACCGAGCTGGCGGACGTCACCGAGGTCGAGTACCGGCAGCTCCGGCTGGAACGTGTGGTTCTGGTCGGCGTCTGGACGGACGGCAGCGTGACCGACGCGGAGAACTCCCTGACCGAGCTCGCGGCGCTGGCCGAGACGGCCGGCTCGCAGGTGCTCGAAGGGCTGATCCAGCGTCGTAGCCGGCCCGACCCGGCCACCTACATCGGTCGCGGCAAGGTCGACGACCTCGGTTCCATGGTCCTCTCCTCCGGCGCCGACACGGTGATCTGCGACGGTGAGCTGTCCCCTTCCCAGCTACGCAACCTGGAGCAGCGCACCAAGGTCAAGGTCGTCGACCGGACGGCTCTGATCCTGGACATCTTCGCCCAGCACGCGAAGAGCAAGGAGGGCAAGGCCCAGGTCGAGCTGGCCCAGCTCGAATACCTGCTGCCCCGGCTGCGGGGTTGGGGTGAGAGCCTGTCCCGGCAGGCCGGCGGTAGCGGCCGGGGCGGCGGCGCGGGCGGCGGCGTCGGGCTGCGTGGCCCGGGTGAGACCAAGCTGGAGACCGACCGGCGTCGGATCCGGATCCGGATCTCCCGGCTGCGTCGCGAGATCAAGAACATGCGGACCGCGCGGTACACCAAGCGGGCCCGTCGGACCCGCAGCGGCGTACCGGGCGTGGCCATCGCCGGCTACACCAACGCGGGCAAGTCCAGCCTGCTCAACCGGCTCACCAACGCGGGTGTGCTGGTGGAGGACTCGCTCTTCGCCACCCTGGACCCGACGACCCGCCGGGCGTACGCCGCCGACGGTCGGGTCTACACCCTCTCCGACACCGTCGGGTTCGTCCGGCACCTGCCGCACCAGATCATCGAGGCGTTCCGCTCCACGCTGGAGGAGGTGGCCGACGCCGACCTCGTGCTGCACGTGGTGGATGGCGCGCACCCCGACCCGGAGGAGCAGGTGCGGGCGGTTCGGGAGGTGCTGGCCGAGGTCGGCGCCGACAAGCTGCCCGAGTTGCTGGTGGTCAACAAGGCCGACGCGGCGGACGAGGAGACCCTGCTCCGGCTCAAGCGGGAGTGGCCGGAGGCGATCTTCGTTTCGGCCCGTACCGGCCGGGGTATCGACGACGCGCGGGCGGCCATCGAGGCCCGGCTGCCCCGGCCGGCGGTCGAGGTGCGGGCGGTCCTGCCGTACGACCGGGGCGATCTTGTCGCCCGGGTGCACCGGCAGGGCGAGGTGCTCGGCACGGCACACCTGCCGGAGGGGACGAAACTGCACGTAAGGGTGGACGAGGCGCTCGCCGCGGAGTTGGCGCCGTACCAGGAGGTAGCGGGATGACCCGTCCCAGCGGTGCCCGATAACATCAGGTTGATCACGTCGCCTCCCCGGTTAACGGCGGCAGCATGCGACACTGGGCGGATGCGGCGAGTCCTCTCTACCGTGCTGGTTGCCTCCGGCGTGCTCGGGTCGAGCCTTGGCCTGGTCGGGCTTAGCCTCGGCTTCGGAGCTGACGCGGCCTCCGCCGCTGCCGGCAAGAAGGTCTGCACGATTGCCGACGAGCGGATGACCGAGCTCTCGGGCCTGGTCGCCACCTCGGGCGGTTACGTGGCGGTCAACGACGGCAGCGAGGATCCCGACCGCGAGCGGGTCTTCGTGCTGGACAGCAAATGCAAGATCAAAAAGGCGGTCCAGTACGCCAGCAGCCCGCGCGACCCGGAGGATCTCGCGATCTCCCCGGACGGCAGAACGGTTTGGATCGCCGACATCGGCGACAACGGCACGGAGCGCCGACCCAACGTCGTGCTCTGGAGCATGCCGGTCGCCGGCACGTCCAAGCCGGCACTGCACCGGCTGACCTTCCCCGGAAACAAGCGTCACGACGCCGAGGCCCTGTTGATCGGGGCCGACGGCGTGCCGTTGATCATCACCAAGACGACCGGCAAGGCGGAGATCTTCCGGCCGGCCGCGGCACTGGAGAAGGGCAGCTCCGAAGGGGTGGCGCTGGCCAAGGCCGGCGAGATCACCCTGCCCAAGTCGACCACCGCCAACCGGTTCGGTCCGGCCGGTCGGCTGACCATCACCGGAGCGGCCCGCTCGCCGGACGGTACCCGGATCGCGCTGCGCACCTACGCGGACGCGTTCGAGTGGGACGTCAAGGACAACGACATCGTCAAGACGCTGACCAGCGGTACGCCCCGGATGACTGCGCTGGCGGACCCGTTCGGCGAGGCGATCGCGTACACCCCCGACGGCAAGACCTTCCTGACCGTCTCCGACGTCGACTCGATCGACGAGGAGACGGACGTGACGATCCTGAGCTACGTCCCGGCGAAGGTCGTGGCGGCGGCAGCGGCTGACGGGGAAGCGGGCGGAACGAAGAAGGCCGGGGGGTCGTGGACCGACTCGCTGACCCTGGACGACATCACCTATCTCATCGCCGCGGTCGGCGTCATCGGTGCCGTACTCGTGGGTCTCGGGATCTTCGGGATCGTGCGGGCCCGACGTCGCCCCCGGGAGGACGGGCTGGGTGCCGCCGGTCCGGACGGTGACGACAACGATCCGCGGGCCGGCCGGGGAGCCGCGCCCGGCGACGACCAGGACGCCCGCCGATCGGGGTACGACGACGGTGACGGGTCGAACTGGGGACCACCCCAGTCTGGCGGGTACGGCGACGGCTACCGCAGCGACCGACCCGCCGACGACTACGAGCCGGCCGGACGGGGCAGGCCCGCCGGTGGCGGCGTCTACGGCGGCAAGCCGGCCGGCGGCGGCGGGGTCTACGGCGGTCAGCCCTCCGGCGGTGGCGCTGGCGCTGGCGGTGGCGGCGTCTACGGCGGCGGTCGTCCTTCCGGGCGTCCCGCCGGACGTCCTTCCGGTGGTGGCGGTGGCGTGTACGGCGGAACTCCGGCCGCCGGTGGACCGCCCCAGGGCGGGCGACCTGGTCCGATTCCGGCCGGGCGACCCCGGGCCGGCGGCGGTGGAGGTGGCGGTGGCGGCGTCTACGGCGGTCAGCCGTCCGGTGGCCACGGCGGTGGCCGGGGTGGCCGCCCCGGACCGGACGAGCAGCAGCAGCGGGGTGGGCAGCGTGGTGGCCCGCCGCGGAACGGCCAGGGTCCCGGACCGCGCGGCGGCCAGTACGGTCAGCCCCGGCAACGGTCCGGTGGGCATCCCGACGACTACGACTACCGCTGACCAGCGACTACCAACCACCGCTCGGCACCTACGAGTGCCGCTGACCCAGCGATTCCGAGCACCGCTGGCCGGTTGTCGCGACCACCGGGCACCGTTGCTGTCGGCTGCTGACCGGGTGCCCGGGTGAGCCGAACCGTCCCACCCGGTCCGTACGCGGCTGGGCAATGAAGACGCCAGCGCCCCGGCCTCCGGTGATGCCGGGGCGTGGCACTGGCGCCGAAGGTGCGGAGAAAGGCGTCAGATCCGGCGGAGTACCGCCACGACCCGGCCCATGATGGTGGCGTCGTCCCCGGGGATCGGGTCGAAGGCGGAGTTCTGCGGCATCAGCCAGACGTGCCCGTCGCGGCGCCGGTAGGTCTTCACCGTCGCCTCACCGTCGAGCATCGCCGCGACGATCTCCCCCGCGTTCGCCGTCGGCTGCTGGCGTACGACCACCCAGTCGCCGTCACAGATCGCCGCGTCGAGCATCGAGTCGCCCTTGACCTGGAGCATGAAGACGTCGCCCTCGCCGACCAGTTCGCGGGGCAGCGGGAAGATGTCCTCGACGGCCTGCTCGGCGAGGATGGGGCCACCGGCGGCGATCTGACCGAGCAGCGGCACGTACGCCGGGGTGGGGCGCTGGGCACGGGCGGTCTCGTCGTCGATCATCTCGCTGGGCGGCCGCACGTCCACCGCGCGCGGGCGGTTGGGGTCGCGCCGCAGGAACCCCTTCCGCTCCAGCTCCTTGAGCTGGTAGGCGACGCTGGACGGGGAGACCAGTCCGACCGCCTCACCGATCTCGCGGACGCTCGGCGGGTAGCCGTACCGCTCCACCCAGTCCCGGATGAACTCCAGGATGCGCCGTTGCCGGGCGGTCAGGTCCGCGGTCACCAGGTCCGGGAACGCGCTCACCACCGGGGTCACGGCCCGCAGGGCGGGCGCGCCGTCCCGAGCCCGCGGCCCGGCCGTGCGTCGGCTGGCCCGGGTGCCTGGTACGCCGCTCTTCTGGGGCTTCTGCCGGCTCGTCCGGTCGTCGGTCGACACGTCGTCCTCCTGGTGGCGGTGGGGTGCCTTGGCGGCTCGTGGTGCGTCGTGGGGTCGGCGCCGGAACTCCGCCTCGGCGAATCCGGTGTCGATGTTCACGACCGTATAGGTGAGATCACACAGTTTCAAACATCTGTTCGACATCGGCGCGGCGTGTCGCCCCTGGAGGCTCGACTTCGAACAACTGTTCTGGTAGACCATCGTACGTCTGTTCGTTAGAACTGGTGTTCGATCTTGGAGGTCGCGATGGGTGCGGCGGGGGTGTCGAGGGCTTCCGGAGGTGGCCGGCTGCGGCTGACTCGGCGGGGTCGACTGGTGGTGACGATTCTTCTGCTGCTGCTCGTGGCCGGGCTGGCGGCGGTCCTGGCGCCGGCGTCCCGGGCCGCCGATCCGCCGGGGCCGGTGCCGACCGCCGTGGTGCGCCCGGGGGACACCCTCTGGTCGGTGGTCGAGCGGCACCGACCCGGCTCGCAGCCGTTCGCCGTGATCGATGAGATCCGTCGGTTGAACGGCCTGGAGGACTACACGGTGCACGCCGGGCAGCGGCTGATCCTGCCTACGGAACGGTAACCGCCCGCCCGGTCACGCGGTTGAAGATTGCGGGCTGCGCCAGTTGAAGATTGCGGGCTGCGCCACGCCCCGTGAACTTGACCTCGGCCCGTCGGCGACATACGGTCGACCCCTAGATGTAGTAGTGACAAGGGTGTAAGTCGCCTAGAAGTTGGGGTTCAACTACCCGCAGCTCTCAGGTTCACCGACACCGCGGGAGCCACCCGGCGTGGCGGGCCCGCGGCCGGTGGCTGCCCGGTGGGCGAGACGCGCGGTGGTCGCGACGGCGGAAGGAGGTCGGTGATGCGGTGTCCGTACTGCCGGCACGCCGACTCCCGGGTGGTCGACTCGCGGGAGGCCGACGACGGCCAGTTGATCCGCCGTCGACGGTCCTGCCCGGAATGCGGCAAGCGGTTCACCACGGTCGAGGAGGCCGTGCTGGCGGTGGTCAAGCGCAGCGGGGTCACCGAGCCGTTCAGCCGGATCAAGATCATAGGCGGGGTACGCAAGGCGTGTCAGGGCCGCCCGGTGGATGACGACGCGATCGCGCTGCTGGCGCAGCGGGTCGAGGAGACCGTCCGGGCCAAGGGCGCCGCCGAGCTGCCGAGCCACGACGTGGGGCTCGCCATCCTGGGGCCGCTACGGGAGTTGGACGAGGTGGCCTACCTCCGCTTCGCCAGCGTGTACCGCTCGTTCGAGTCGCTGGACGACTTCGAGCGGGAGATCGAGACGCTGCGCGCGGCGGCAATGGCCCGGAGCCAGTCGGGGGACGGCATCGGGGTCGTCGGGCCGGCCGGCGCTCCGACCGGTTAGTTCTTTCAGTTTTCGAATCAGCGACGGACGCACGACGGGAAGAGTCGTGCGCGCAAGGGGGCGGATGAGATGTCGGGGGAAGGTGTGACAGCGAGTAAGTCACGGACCCGGGCGGCGGCCACGGCCGGCCTGAAGGTCGAGCGCGTCTGGACGACCGAGGGCGTACACCCGTACGACGAGGTGACCTGGGAGCGCCGGGACGTCGTGATGACGAACTGGCGGGACGGCTCGATCAACTTCGAGCAGCGGGGCGTGGAGTACCCGGACTCCTGGAGCGTCAACGCGGCCAACATCGTGACCACCAAGTACTTCCGGGGCGCGGTCGGCACCCCGGAGCGGGAGTGGTCGCTCAAGCAGCTCATCGACCGGGTGGTGCGGACGTACCGGGCGGCGGGGGAGCAGCACGGCTACTTCGCCACCGGCGCCGACGCGGAGATCTTCGAGCACGAGCTGACCTGGATGCTGCTGCACCAGGTGTTCAGCTTCAACTCGCCGGTCTGGTTCAACGTCGGTACGGCCTCGCCGCAGCAGGTCTCGGCGTGTTTCATCCTGGCCGTCGACGACTCGATGGACTCGATCCTCGACTGGTACAAGGAAGAGGGTCTGATCTTCAAGGGCGGTTCCGGCTCCGGGGTGAACCTGTCCCGGATCCGCTCGTCCCGGGAACTGCTCTCCAGCGGCGGCACCGCCTCCGGGCCGGTCAGCTTCATGCGGGGCGCGGACGCCAGTGCGGGCACCATCAAGTCCGGCGGCGCTACCCGGCGGGCGGCCAAGATGGTCATCCTGGACGTGGACCACCCGGACATCGAGGAGTTCGTGGTCACCAAGGCGCGCGAGGAGCACAAGATCCGCGCGCTCCGCGACGCCGGCTTCGACATGGACCTCGGCGGCTCCGACATCGTCAGCGTGCAGTACCAGAACGCCAACAACTCGGTCCGGGTCTCTGACGAGTTCATGCGGGCGGTGCAGGACAGCGGCTCGTTCGACCTCCGTGGCCGGCTGGACGGCGCGGTGATCGAGACGGTCGACGCCAAGGGGCTGTTCCGGACCATCTCCCAGGCCGCCTGGGAGTGCGCCGACCCCGGCCTCCAGTACGACGACACCATCAACGACTGGCACACCTGCCCGGAGACGGGCCGGATCACCGCCTCGAACCCGTGCTCGGAGTACCTGCACCTGGACAACTCCTCGTGCAACCTGGCCTCGCTGAACCTGATGAAGTTCCTCCGGGCAGACGGCGGGTTCGAGGTGCAGAAGTTCGTCCGGTCGGTGGAGTTCGTGATCACCGCCATGGACATCTCGATCTGCTTCGCCGACTTCCCGACCGAGAAGATCGGGGAGACCACCCGGGCGTACCGGCAGCTCGGCATCGGGTACGCCAACCTCGGTGCGCTGCTGATGGCGACCGGCCACCCGTACGACTCCGAGAGTGGCCGCTCGGTCTCCGCCGCCATCACCTCGCTGATGACCGGTACGGCGTACCGCCGCTCGGCCGAGCTGGCCGGCGTGGTCGGCGCCTACGACGGGTACGCCCGCAACGCCGAGCCGCACAAGCGGGTGATGCGCAAGCACGCCGCCGCGAACGACGAGATCAAGCCGACCAGCGCGGTCGCCACCGAGATCGTCCGCGAGGCGACCAAGCAGTGGACCCAGGGCAACAAGCTCGGTGACAAGTCGGGCTGGCGGAACGCCCAGGCGTCCGTGCTCGCCCCGACCGGCACCATCGGGCTGATGATGGACTGCGACACCACCGGGGTCGAGCCCGACCTGGCGCTGGTCAAGTTCAAGAAGCTGGTCGGCGGCGGCTCGATGCAGATCGTCAACCAGACCGTGCCGCGCGCCCTGCGCAGCCTCGGGTACCCGGAGGAGCAGGTCGAGGCGATCGTCGAGCACATCGCCGACCACGGCCACGTCGTCGACGCGCCCGGGCTGAAGCCGGAGCACTACCCGGTCTTCGACTGTGCGATGGGCGAGCGGTCGATCGCGCCGATGGGGCACGTCCGGATGATGGCGGCCGTGCAGCCGTTCATCTCCGGCGCGATCTCCAAGACGGTCAACATGCCGGAGGCGGCCACCGTCGCCGACGTCGAGGAGATCTACTTCCAGGGCTGGAAGTTGGGCCTCAAGGCACTGGCGATCTACCGGGACAACTGCAAGGTGGGTCAGCCGCTGTCGGCGTCCAAGCGGGAGCCGGCGAAGGCGGCCACGCCGGCCGCGCCGGAGAAGACGGTCGAAAAGGTCGTCGAGTACCGGCCGGTGCGTAAGCGGCTGCCGAAGAAGCGCCCGTCCGAGACGGTGTCGTTCTCGGTCGGCGGGGCCGAGGGCTACCTCACCGCCTCGTCGTACCCGGACGACGGTCTGGGCGAGGTCTTCCTCAAGATGTCGAAGCAGGGCTCGACGCTGGCCGGGGTGATGGACGCCTTCTCGGTGGCGATCTCGATCGGCCTCCAGTACGGCGTGCCGCTGGAGACGTACGTCAGCAAGTTCACCAACATGCGGTTCGAGCCGGCCGGGATGACCGACGACCCGGACATCCGGATGGCGGCCTCGGTGATGGACTACATCTTCCGGCGGCTGGCCCTGGACTTCCTGCCCCAGGAGCGGCGGGCGGAACTGGGCATCTTCACCGCCAAGGAGCGGGCCGCGCAGTTGCGGGCGGAGGCGGAGGCGGAGAGCGCCGTCGACCTCGCCGCGATGGCCGCGTCCGCACCGGTGGAGACCAGGTCGGAGCCGGCGGCGGAGCAGCCGGTGATCGAGGCGGCGCCGGAGCGGCCGGCGCCCAAGGTGGGCTCCTCCACCGAACTGCTGGAGGCGGTGCTCGGCAAGGCGCAGGACGCCCCGCTCTGCTTCACCTGCGGCACCAAGATGCGGCCCGCCGGCAGCTGCTACGTCTGCGAGGGCTGCGGCTCGACCTCCGGATGCAGCTGAACAGCCGGAATCGCGTTCGGTGCACCATTGCAGGTGTAGGTAGAACGTGACAGAACGGGATCGGGCCACAGGGTCCGATCCCGTTCCTGCTGTGTGGCAATGCGTACGTCGCTCCGGGCGGCAACTGATTCAGCGATGTCGCGTCGAGCCGCCGTGAGACCTCGTGGCTGACCTGTCGGACCCTCAGCGGCCGTCGAGGTCGGCGGCAGCAACTCCGTTCGCGTAGGCGAAGATCACCAGTTGCACCCGGTCGCGGGCGCCGACCTTGGCCAGTACGCGGCCGAGGTGGCTCTTCACGGTCGCCTCGGTCACCACCAGTTTCTCGGCGATCTCTCCGTTGGTCAGTCCGCGGGCCACGAGGACGAGTACCTCGCGTTCGCGTGGGGTCAGCGTGCCGAGCAGCGGGGAGGGGCGTACGGCGACGGACGGGCGAGCGGCGAACTCCTGGATCAGTCGGCGGGTGACGGTGGGCGAGAGCAACGCGTCCCCCGCGTCGACCACGCGGATGGCCTCCAGGAGACGGTCGCGTGGCGCGTCCTTGAGGAGGAATCCGGCCGCGCCGGCGCGCAGTGCTCCGTAGACGTACTCGTCGAGATCGAACGTGGTGAGGATCAGTACCCGGGGGGTGTGGTCGCGTCCGGGCGCGGTCAGCCGGGCGGTCGCCGCGACGCCGTCCAGGACGGGCATCCGGACGTCCATCACGACCACATCCGGTCGTAGTTCGGCTGCCCGTGCCACCGCCTCCGCGCCGTCCTGCGCCTCGCCGACGACGTCGATCCCGTCCTGGGTGTCGAGAAAGAGCCGAAGACCGATGCGGATCAGTTCCTGGTCGTCGACCAGCAGAACCCGGATGCTCACGGGTACACCGTGATCGGCACGTGCGCGGCGACCAGGAAGCCGCCGTCGGGACCGGGTCCTGCCGCGAAGTTTCCGCCGAGGAGTCGGACGCGTTCGCGCATGCCGACCAGCCCGTGGCCGCCGGGAGGGTGCTGTCCCGATGGCCCCACTCCGCGGTCGGACACCTCGAGATCGAGGTGGCCCTGCCCGGTCCTGAGTCGGACGAGCGCGTGGTCGGTCCCGGCGTGCCGCAGGGCGTTGGTGAGGGCTTCCTCGACGATTCGATAGACCGACAGGCCGACCCCTTCGTCAAGGACAGGCGGTTCGCCGTCGATCTCAAGGCTGACCGAGAGGCCGACCGCACGGAAGGTGGCCGCCAGTTCCGCCAGTTCGGCCAGGCCCGGCGAGGGTCGGTGCGGTGCTGCGTAGGATGTCGCGGCGGGCACTCCGGAGCGCAGCAGTGCCAGCAGTCGGCGCAGTTCCGCGATGCTCTGCTCACCGCTGGACTCCACCCGGCGCAGTACGTCGGCGGCGACGTCGGGTGCCGTCGGAAGGACGTCCCGCGCGCCACGTACGCCGACCAGCATCACCGTGACCGAGTGCGCGACGATGTCGTGGAGTTCACGCGCGATCGCGGCCCGCTCCTCGTGCGCCGCGATCGCTGCCCGCTGTTCACGCTCGGCCCGCTCGGCGGTGGCGCGGGCCCGCAGGTCGTCGTGGTGCCGGCGGCGACCGCGTAGGGCGGCGCCGACCGCCCACACCGCCACCGGCACCGGCACCGAGCTCACCGAGAGGGCCACGAGCACGACCGTGGCGCCGATCAGTGCCACCACCGACACCCGGGCCCCACAGCGTTCGGCGACGGTGAACAGCGCGACACCGACCAGAAACCCGCCTGGGTACTCGCCCAGGGCGAAGAGGAGACCGGTGGTGGCGAGCATGGCCGCCAGTACCAGGACCGGAAAGCGGCGCCGACCGAGCAGTGCCGTGCCGGCGATCACGGTGAGGAGGACGGGCACCGGGCGGACCAGCGGGGATACGTCGTTGTAGAGGAGGGACAATTCGCCCGCGACGCCCACCACGACCGCGAGGAGGTCGACCAGCACCCGCTCGGCGCTGGGACCGAGCCACCGCCCGCCCCCCGGTTGGGCCCGCAACCGGAGGGCTTTGAACCAGGTCATGGCCGTTATCCTAGGTCTCGACGTCGTTCGGCGAGCACGGCGAACACCGCCAGCCCGACGGCCCAGGCGGCGAGCGCCAGGGCGGAGGCCGGTAGGGAGTGTGTCGCGCCGTGCACACCCTTGGTGAGCACCTGCACGCTCCCGAAGGGGGTGTAGTCGACCGCCGAGGTGTTGATCATCCCGATCAGCGACGGCGCGACGAAGTAGACGACGATCCCGGCCACCACGGCGGCGATCTGGTTGCGGAGAAGACCGCCGAGGGCGGCACCCACCAGCACCGAGAGCGTCCCGGCGAGGACGCATCCACCGGCCAACGAGATCAACTGTGCCGTCGTGAGATCGGGACCGGGGTGGTGCGAGGCGAGGATCGGCACCCCGAGGGCGAACGACGCTCCCGTCGTGAGTACGGCCAGGCCCAGTCCGACGAGCACGGTCGCGACCAGCCGGGCAGCGGCGACGGCGCCAGGGTCGCGGCCGGACACGAGGACCGCTGGCGCCGCGGTGCGGTGCCGGTACTCGGCCGTCACGGCCACCGCGCCGAAGAACAACAGGAGCAGCGGCATTCCGCCGAGCGCCTCCTCCTTCTCGGTGACTTCGTCGAGCGTTCCGGAGGCGAGCGAGACGATGACGACGTTGAGGACCGCGAGCGCGACCGAAGCGAGGGCGAACCAGAGCGCGGTCCGAATCGTGAGGAGTTTGCGTACCTCACCGACGATCAAGGTCATGACCGGGCTCCGATCAGGTCGAGGAACACGTCTTCCAGCGAGGTGGACTGCGGTGTCAGCTCGTGCAGATCCACCTGCGCTCGGCGGGTCACCTCGGCGACGGTGGGCGCGTCCAGGCCATCGATCAGGTAGCGCCCACTGGTCACGTCCGGCGTGATCCGGCCACCCGCACGTACCACCGCCTCCGTGAGCCGTCCGGGCGCGTCGGTGCGTACCCACACACCACTGGACGGAGTCAGGTCCGCGATCGGGCCGGCATGAACCACCCGGCCCTGCCGTACCACGACGACATCGTCGACGGTGTGCGCCGCCTCGCTGAGCAGGTGGCTGGAGACGAGCACCGCCCGGCCCCGCTCAGCCCGCTCACGCAGCAGCGTGCGGAGCCAGCGGATCCCTTCGGGGTCGAGTCCGTTGGCCGGTTCGTCGAGCAGGAGTACCTCGGGGTCTCCCAGCAGGGCGGCGGCCAGCCCCAGCCGCTGGCGCATGCCGAGCGAGAAGGTGCCGACCCGTCGACCGGCTACCTCGGTCAGCCCCGCCAGCGCCAGCACCTCCTCGACGCGGGTCCGTGGCAGCCGGGCGAACCCGGCCAGGATCCGCAGGTGTTGCCGGGCCGAGCGGCCCGGGTGCGCACCACACGCCTCGATCGCCACGCCGATCGTCCGAGCCTGTGGCGAACGTTCCTGTAGTGGCGTACCGCCGAGCAGCACGCGGCCCGAGGTCGGGCGCACCAGGCCGGCCAACATCGCCAGCATCGTGGTCTTGCCGGCACCATTGGGGCCGAGGAAGCCGGTGACGACGCCAGGCCGGACATCGAAGGAGACGTCGTCGACCGCGGTCAGCCGACCGAACCGCTTGGTGAGCCGTTCCGCGGTGAGGACCGCGGCAGGGGCGGGGAGGGGAGGTGCTTTCGTCATGTGCACAACGGTCCCGCTCGGGGGCGGTTCCGGTCATCAACCCGCGGACCACACTTGATCTCCCACCCTGGTCGGAGAGGCGACGAACCTTGCCGGTGGTGCGACGGGTCGTCGACGGAGCGGAGTTCGGCCGTGATCATTGGGGAATGACCATCGCCACGATCTACGCCGAGTTCGCCGAGCGGGAGGCGTCCGGCGTGTCGCCCGGGTACGAGCGACTGGCCCACGCCGTGTCCCGCGACGACGACATACTGGCCCTGCTTGGCACGCTTCCGCCGGCCAAGCGCCAGCCCAACCTGCTGTTCGGCGTCGTACGGCTGCTCGGCGGTCCGATCGACGACCCGGCCGCCTTCCACGGGTACACGGTGGCGAACTGGTCGGCGATCGAGGCGGAGCTGCACCGCCGGGCCACCCAGACGAACGAGGCCGGGCGGTGTGCCGTACTGCTGCCGCTGCTCGCCGCGCTGCCGCAGCCGCTCGCGCTGATCGAGGTGGGCGCCTCCGCCGGGCTCTGCCTCTACCCCGACCGGTACGCCTACCGCTACGGGGAGCAGGTGGTCGGCTCCGGTGAACCGGTTCTGGAGTGCGAGGTGGCCGGGATGGCGCCGCCGGCCGGCGTACCCGAGGTAGTGTGGCGGGCCGGCCTGGACCTGAACCCGCTCGACGTGACGGACCCGGCGGACGTCGCGTGGCTCGAGGCGCTGGTCTGGCCGGAGCACCTGCACCGCCGCGCCCGGCTGCGGGCCGCGGCGGCCGTCGCGGCGGCCGATCCGCCGCTGCTGGTCCGGGGCGACCTGGTGGACGACCTGCCGGCGCTGGCCGCGCGGGCACCGGCCGGCGCGACCCTGGTGGTGTTCCACACCTCGGTGCTGTACCAGGTGCCGGCGCCGAGGCGGAAGGCGTTCACCGAGCTGGTACGCGGACTGCCCGGGCACTGGATCGCGAACGAGACCCCGGACGTGCTGCCGCACGGGGCGCTGCCGGAGCCGCCGGGCGAGGCCCTGTACAACGTGCTCAGCCTGGACGGGACGCCGCTGGCCTGGACCCGCTCGCACGGGCAGGCGATGACCTGGTTCGCGGACGGGATGAGCCTGCTGCCCGGGTAGCCCGGATCGGGCCCATGCCCCCGCGCGGGTCGACGACGTCGTGACGGATCAGACCGCCGGCATGTCGCGCATCTTCCGCAGCGGTGAGAAGAGGACGAACAGGGCGGCGCTCCAGGTACCGAGCACACAGATCCAGAGCGCCGTCCGCAGGCCCAGCTGGCTGCCGAGCGCGCCGCCGAACAAGGCGCCGAGCGGGATCACCCCGTAACAGACCCACAGGAACGCCGCGTTGACCCGGCCGAGGAGCCGGGCCGGGGTGACGTGTTGCCGGTACGACATCGCCGCCGCGTTGAACAGCACCGAGTTCGCGGAGAACGCGGCCAGCCCGGCCCCGTAGAGCAACAGGCCCCAGCCGGGCCGGGCCAGCGGCATGAGCAGGTACAGCGGGCCGGGCACGAGCATCGCCACCCAGATGATCCGGGCCGAACCGATCCGCGCCGAGATCCGGTTCGTCATGGCACCGGCCACCAGGCCGCCGAGCGCGCTGATCGTGAAGACGAGGCCGACCAGCAGGGACGAGGCGTGCAGCTCGCGGACCAGGAAGGTGATCTCGATGGAACTCGACGCCATCACGAAGAAGTTCGAGGTCGTCGTGCAGGCCAGGAGCTTGGACAGGATCGGCTGTCGGCGGATGAAGCTGAGTCCTCCGGTCAGGGCGTCGCGCACCGAGGGCCGCCCGTCGTCCGCCGGCCCGGTATCCGGCTCGGCCGGTACCTCCCGGATCAGCCAGAGCGTCACGGCGCTCACCAGGAAGGCGAATCCGTTGCTGAAGAAGGTTCTGGCCGCGCCGACTGCGCCGATCAGCGCCCCGCCGATGGTCGTACCGACGAGTTCGGCGAACTCCTGGCTCATCCCGAGTTTTCCGTTGGCGTCGACGAGTTGGGAGGCGGCCACCAGCTTCGGCAGCGTGCTCCGGTAGGCGACGGTGAAGAGCACGGTGAGGACGCCGGAGAGCCCGACGACGACGTACAGGTACGCCAGGCTCAGCGTGCCGCCGATCGCGACCAGCGGCAGCGACACCAGCAGGGCCATCCGGCCCAGATCGCAGGCGATCATCAACTTTCGCTGGTCGACCCGGTCGGCGAGGATCCCGGCCGGCAGCGAGAAGAGCAGGTACGGCAGCCAGGCCAGGAACGTCAGCAGAGAGATCTGGAAGACGCTGGCATCGAGGTCGTTGGCCGCGAGCAGGGGTATCGCGATGCCGGAGATCCGGGTACCCAGTTCGCTGACGGTCTGACCGCTCCAGAGCAGCAGGAAGTTCCTGGCTCGCCAGAGTGAGGGGCGCGGCGCCGGGTCGGTGGCCGGCGGCGGCGTCAGCTGTTGCGTCACTGAGGTCCTCGTCCAGCACGGGAAACGGAGCTGACCGTCGGCGCTGGCGCCGAGCCGGCGGTGGGCGGCGAATGGTCGGCGAGCGGTGCCCACGGCCAGGGGGCGGTCGAACCCTAACGGCGGCTACCGGCGCTCCGCGAGGAGTTTTAACCGGTCGTTCCACAGGTCGTGAGCCTTGTGCATACCGTCGGGGTCGGAATTGCGCATCCCGACCGCGGCCGGGCCGCGGGCCGCCTCTTCCATGATGACGTGACAGCGGTTCGATTCGTCGAGCAGCCGCCAGGCGTGGTACGCCCGAAGACCGACCGCGTTTCCGTACCAACCGATGCGGGTGTCCGGGACGAATTCGAATATCTCGGAGAGGACGTCGATTCCGAGCGTCGTCCACTGGAACCTGCTGTCCTCGCGGAGCACGCCGGTCCGATCGTTGAGGATCTGCACGTCGTGGGCGTTCGGGTACCACTGCGGCCACTGCTCGGCGGCGATCAGGAGCTGCCACACGGTCGAGCAGGACGCGTCGATGAACACCTCGTTGTGGGTGAACAGATCGGCGCCCTCCGGCGAGAGTCCGTCCGGCCAATGTATGTCGTCGAATCGATTCGCCAGGTCGTCGTCCACCGGATTCTCCATTGGGATGGCGGATTCGCCGCCGCGGTCTCCCCACTCGACACCTTAGTCGGCCGATCCCGTTCCATTCGTCGGTTGACGCCGGGCCGGCACTGGCCGGCTGACGAGGCACGGCGGTGTCGTAGGGTCGGCGGAATGGACGGTGCCGACACCAGCGGGCCGGGGCGCCGGCTGCCGCTGGCGCCCCGGCCGTTGGACTCGCCGCACCCGTCCCGGCTGTCGCCGACGCATCCGGACCGGGACCGGATCCTGGCCGCCCATTCCGCCGCCCTCGCCGCCGGTGAGGCGGGCTATCCGGACCCGGCCACCGGGCTGTTCGTGCTCAGCGCGGGCTTCCTGGCCCGTCGTGGCACCTGCTGCGGGCGCGGCTGCCGCCACTGCCCGTACGTCGACGATCCGGCGCCCTCGGACCCGTCTGCGCCGTAGCGGGCGGGGCGAGGAGCGGGTTCCCCGGCGGCGCCACCAGGCACACCGGAGTACGGGGTTTCGCCAGCCGCGCGGAACCCGTACGGTGGCCGACGGATTCCCCGGTCGCTGCGACCGGGCGGATGGGAGGTCGGCGGTGCGCGGGCGGCTGTGCCTGGTGGGTGTCGGGCTGTTGATGCTCACCGGCTGTGGTGAAGATCCCGCTCCGGAGCCGCTCGGACCGGCGCCGAAGGTCGTACGGCTTCCGGCGTCGGCGGCTGGCGGTGCGTGTCAGCTGCTGGAGTACCAGGTGGTCGAGCAGGCCATCGGCACCCAGTTCGAGGTCTCGGCGGCGAGCCGGCACGGCAAGACGGACACGTGTGTGCTGCGTGCCGAGGCCGATGCCCGCCCCGAACTGTCGCTGTCGGTCACGCCGACCACGGCCGACGCGGCGATCTTCGCCGACGAGATGGTGCCGAGCGGCGGGAAGTCCGTCAAGGGGCTCGGCAAGGCCGCGTACCAGTCGGCGGTGGCGGCCGCGAAGGGCTCCGGGGTCGGTGTGGAGATCGGTTGGCTCTCCGGCGACAAGCGTCTGGTCAGCCTCCGCTACACGTTCCCGACCGGTGCGGACCGGGCCGGGGCCGACGCGCTCACGCCGAAGCTCGTCGCCCTGGCGAAGAAGGTCGACACCAGCAGTCTCTGATCGGGCGAGGGTCGCACCGGGGCCGCCCGGTCGACAATCCGCCCGCCCGGCAGGAAGCCGGACGGGCGGAACGATGATCGGAAAACCGGGTTGGTGGCGCTCAGTGGGCGGCGACGAAGACTCGGGAGGCGACCTCGCGCGGCAGGCGGATCTTGTCGCCGGACCGGTCGATGGTCACCCCGTCACGCTCCTGCGCGACGGTGACCGTCGCGCCCGGGTCCACCCCGGCGGCGTGCAACTGGCGCAGCACGTCACCGTCGGTCTGGACGCTCTCACAGATCCGCCGGACCACCACGGGACCACTGAGACCGGGAAAGGCGAGGTTCCGCTCGCTGTCGCCGACCGCCTCGGCGGCCGGGACGTCGGGGTTGGTGACCAACGACTCCAGCCCGGGGATCGGGTTGCCGTACGGCGACCGGGTGGGCCGGTTGAGCAGCTCGTAGACCTTCTGCTCGACCGAGTCGCTCATCACGTGCTCCCAGCGGCAGGCCTCCTCGTGGGCCTCCTCGTAGGGCATCCCGATCACGTTGACCAGCAGCAACTCGGCCAGCCGGTGCTTGCGCATCACGGACACCGCGTGCGTCCGGCCGAGGGCGGTGAGTTGCAGGTGGCGGTCGTCCTCGACGGTCAGCAGTCCGTCGCGTTCCATCCGGGCCACTGTCTGGCTGACGGTGGGACCACTCTGGCGCAGCCGCTCGGCAATCCGGGCACGCAGCGGGGGCACACCCTCTTCCTCCAGCTCAAGGATGGTGCGCAGGTACATCTCGGTGGTGTCGACAAGGTCGTTCACGTCAGCGGTCCTCCCGATGACGATGTTACCTCGGGGGACCGATATTCAGTGTCGCCGAGCCGGGCTGGTTCCGTACCCGATGGTGTTGACTGGACGCCGTGTCCGTACCGGATGATCTTCTTGTCGATGTGACCGGGCTCGCCGCGGAGCTGGCGTCCGCCGAACCGCCGACCCTGCTGGACGTCCGTTGGCGGCTCGTCGGGCCGCCCGGTCGGGCCGACTACCTCGCCGGACACCTTCCCGGCGCGGTCTTTGTCGATCTTGATGCGGAGCTGTCCGGGCCGCCCGGGGCGGGCGGGCGGCATCCGCTGCCCGATCCGGCGGCGTTGCAGCGGGTACTCCGCGCGGCGGGGGTGCGGGCCGGTCACCCGGTGGTGGTCTACGACGGCGGCGACGGGATGGCGGCGGCGCGGGCCTGGTGGACGCTGCGCTGGGCCGGGCACCGCCAGGTCCGGGTGCTCGACGGTGGCTTCCCGGCCTGGGCCGGGGCGGGAGCGCCGGTCTCGGCCGAGCCGGCGGACCCGGTACCGGGCGACCTCACCGTGCGCCCCGGCGGAATGCCGGCGCTCGACGCCGGTCAGGCGGCCCGGCTCGCCGCCGAAGGGGTGCTGGTGGACGTGCGGACGGCGCCGCGCTACCGGGGCGAGAGCGAGCCGATCGACCCGGTCGCCGGGCACATCCCCGGCGCGGTCAACCTTCCGGCCGCCGAATACGTCGGTGCCGACGGCCGCCTGCCGGCCGCCGACCTGCTGCGCGCGCGGTTCGCCGAGGCCGGCGTCCGGCCCGGGGTACCGGTCGGCGCGTACTGCGGATCCGGGGTGACCGCCGCCCAGGCCGTGCTCGCCCTGCACCGGGCCGGCCGCCCCGACGCCGCGCTCTACGTCGGCTCGTGGAGCGACTGGCTCACCGACCCCGCCCGCCCGGTCGCCATCGGTCCCGACCCCGACCCGGTCCCAGGTCCGGACCCGGAACGACCCTGAGCCGAACCGCCCGATCCCGTCCCGGAATCCGGCTGCCGACTCGCGTTCCGGAGGCCATCGGGCGGCTCTGGCCGGCCGAGGCCCCGTCAGCATGCGACGATGAGCGCCATGTCGGACGGCACTGTGGTGGTCTGGGACCAGAGTCTGCTGGCGTACGACCTGGGCGACCATCCACTCGATCCGGTCCGGGTGGAACTGACCATCGCGCTGGCCCGGTCGCTCGGGGTCCTCGACCGCCCCGGCGTACGCCTGGTGGCGCCGACGCCGGCCGACGACACCGCGCTGGCCCGGGTGCACCGGCCGGACTACCTGGACGCGGTACGGGCGGCACCGAACGACCCGCTCTTCTCCGGCTACGGCCTCGGCACCCCGGACAACCCGATCTTCGACGGCATGCACGAGTCGAGCGCCCTGGTCGCGGGTGCCACCCTCGCCGCGGCCGAGGCGGTGTGGCGGGGCGAGGCCCGGCGGGCGGTCAACGTGGCGGGGGGACTGCACCACGCCATGCCGAGCCGGGCGGCGGGATTCTGTGTCTACAACGACCCGGCGGTGGCCATCGCCCGGCTCCTCGACCTCGGCGCCGAGCGGGTGGCCTATGTCGATGTCGACGTGCACCACGGCGACGGGGTGCAGCAGATCTTCTACGACGACCCACGGGTGTTGACGATCAGCCTGCACGAGACTCCGTTGGCGCTCTTTCCGGGAACCGGGTTTCCCGACGAGACCGGTGCGCCGGGCGCCGAGGGCAGCGCCGTCAACCTGGCCCTGCCACCGGGTACCGGTGACGCGGGCTGGCTGCGGGCCTTCCACGCCACCGTACCGACGCTGCTCCGGGCGTTCCGGCCGGAGATCCTGGTCACCCAGTGCGGTGCGGACAGCCATCGGCTGGACCCGCTCGCCGACCTGCGGTTGACCGTGGACGGTCAGCGGGCCAGCTATCTCGCCCTGCGGGCGCTCGCCGACGAGTTGTGCGACGGTCGGTGGGTGGCCACCGGGGGCGGCGGATACGCCCTGGTCGAGGTAGTGCCCCGGGCCTGGACACATCTGCTCGCGGTGGCCACCGGTGAACCGGTCGACCCGGCCGCGCTGACCCCACCGGACTGGCGGGCGCTGGCCCGGGACCGGCGCCCGGACCGTGAGGTGCCGTTGCGGATGACCGACGACGCCGACGTCTCGTACGAGCCCTGGCAGCCCACGGGCGAACCGGACGCGGTGGATCGCGAGATCCTGGCCACCCGCCGGGCGGTGTTCCCGCTGCACGGCCTGGACCCGCTCGACCCGGCGGTCTGACCTCCCCTCCCCGACCAGCCGTCCGGAGCTGTCCGGACGGCCGCTTTCCGACCTCTGACCTGCGGTTCTGGGACAACTGTGCCCATGCCCACCCGGCTGCGTCGGCCCGGCTGTGATCGACCGATCTCTATAGTCGGATGACCGGCGTCCATCCTGGACGACGAGGATGGGGGAACGGGCCATGACGGATCAGCAGAGCGCAGTGACCCGACGACGACTGCTGCGGGCCGGCACCGTGGCCGCCGGTGGCATCCTGGCCGGGGGAGTCACCGGCGGTACGGCCCTGGCCGCACCGGCATCGCCGCCGACCCCGGCCGGCCGGCTCGTCGCGAAGCCGCCCGCACTCCGCCCGGGTGACCGGGTCCGGATCGTGGCGCCGGCCCGCCCGGCCGACCCCGCCCTGCTGGCCCGGGGAGTGGAGATCCTGGAGAGCTGGGGGCTGACGGTCGAGATCGGCGCGCACGTCTACGACCAGCACGGTTTCTTCGCGGGCACCGACGCCGACCGGCTCGCGGACCTGCGGGCGGCCTTCACCGATCCGGGTGTCCGAGGCGTCTTCGCCTGCCGGGGCGGCTACGGCACCCAACGCATCGTGGACCGGTTCAACCCGAGCGGGCTCGGCCGGGATCCCCGGGTGTTCGTCGGGTTCAGCGACCTGACCGCGCTGCACGGGCGGCTGTGGCGGACGGCCCGGCTGGCGACCTTCTACGGGCCGGTGATGAACTGGAACGACGCCCGGACCGGCCCGGCGTCGATCGAGTCACTGCGTCGGGCCGTGATGACCACCGACCCGGTCACGATCACCCGGAACCCGGCCGAGCCGAGCGCGGCGGTCATGGTTCCCGGTCGGGCCACCGGCGTGTTGCTGGGCGGCACGCTGACGATGTTGACCACGAGTTTCGGCGCCCCCGACTTCCCCCGGCTCTCCGGCGCGATCCTGCTCTTCGAGGACGTCGACGAGGCGGCGTACAGCGTCGATCGGATGTTGACCCAGTTGCGCCGGGTGGGTGCGCTGGAGGGGATCGCCGGGGTCGCGGTAGGGCAGATCACCAACTCGAGCGGCATACCCGGGTACGACCTGGCCACGGTGCTCTCCGACCGGCTGGGCGATCTCGGCGTGCCGGTGCTCGGCGGGCTGCCGTTGGGGCACGGCCCGGGTCAGCTCACCGTACCGCTCGGTGTCGAGGCCACCATCGACGCCGAGGCGGGCACGCTCGTCACCGCGCCCGGGGTGCGGTGAGCCGGTCCGGCGCTGTGGTCACCGGCCGGGCCGAGTTCGTCGGCGCTGTCGCAAAACCGTCTCTAATTTGTCTCAGAAACCGTCTCATTAATTGCTGGAGAGGTTGACCGGGTGCCCCGCAGGTGTCGGTAGACCGTCGCCCGGGAGACCCCCAGGTTCGCGGCGATCTGGTCGACGGTGTGCGAGCCCCGGGTGTGCATCGACCGGGCCGTCCTGATCTGCTCGACGCTCAGCGCCGGAGGGCGGCCCGCGCCACGCCGGCCCGCCCCGGTCGACGGGTCTGTGCCGGTCGCCGAGTTGGTCCCGGTCGACGAGCCGGTCCCGGTCGACCGGGCGATCCCGGCCGGGGCGCCGACCGCGTCCGCCGGGCCGGAGGCCGTGCCGCCGGCCGGTTCCGCCGCCTCCGCCCCGGGCCGGGCGGCCGGCGGTCCGTACCCGCCGGTCGCCGGGGACTGCCCGGGTGGCGACTCGCCGAGCAGCCGGGCCACCCCGTCCAGCATGTCCGCCCGCAACTGGTCGTCCGGCACGTCGGTGAAGAAGACGATCGGATCGCCGAGCATCGCAACGGCCTGTACGGCGCGGATCCGTTCGAGCCGGGTCGCGTCCGCCCCGGCGACCAGCCCGTACGCCTGGAGCGCCAGTTGCATGATCCGGGCGTACGTGCTGCCCCGGGCGAGCAGGGTCATGTCGTGGTACAGCGTGCCCAGTGGACGGCGATGGGCGAGCAGGGTGTCGAGCCAGCCCGCCAGTGCCGCCCAGCGGGCCGCCGGCCAGGGCAGCCGGGCCGCCCGGTCCAGGGCAGCCTCCAGGTCGGACAGCAGTGGCTCGGCCAGCGCCACCAGCAGGTGTTCCTTGCTCGGGAAGTGGTAGAGGACGCCGGCCTTGGTCAGTCCCAGCCGATCGGCTATCTCGCGCAGTGAGGTGCGCTGGTAGCCGTGTGCGGCGAACAGGTCGAGCGCGGTCCGCAGGATCCGGCCACGGGTGTCGAGGGTCGGCGGTCGGTCCATCCCGCGAGCGTACCGGGCCCTGACCGACAGTCAGAAATTTGTGACCGTCGTCCTACCATCGGTCAGTACACTGTGAATTGACACATCGTCACACTGCGAGTCGCCGCATCGTCCTCGGTGAGGAGATCCCGCTGGGGAGATGTCGTGAGCGGCACTAGTAAGGGGGCGTCATGACCGCTGTCTCGGTGGCCGGCCTGGTGAAGACCTTCGGGGCCACCCGTGCGCTGGACGAACTGGAGCTGACCGTCCGGACCGGCGAGGTGCACGGGTTCCTCGGGCCGAACGGTGCGGGCAAGTCCACCACCATCCGGATCCTGCTCGGGCTGCTCCGCAGGGACGCGGGCGAGGTCACCGTACTGGGCGGTGATCCCTGGCGGGACGCCGTCGGGCTGCACCGCCGGCTGGCGTACGTGCCCGGCGACGTCAACCTCTGGCCGAACCTGTCCGGTGGTGAGGCGATCGACCTCTTCGGCGCGCTGCGCGGCGGACTCGACCGGGCGCGCCGCGCCGAGCTGCTGGAACGGTTCGACCTCGACCCGACCAAGAAGTGCCGCACCTACTCGAAGGGCAACCGGCAGAAGGTGGCGATCGTCGCGGCGTTCGCCTCCGACGTGGAACTGCTCGTGCTCGACGAGCCGACCTCCGGCCTGGATCCGCTGATGGAGAAGGTGTTCCGGGACTACGTCGGCGCGCTGCGGAACGCCGGCCGTACGGTGCTGCTCTCCAGCCACGTGATGAGTGAGGTGGAGGCGCTCTGCGACCGGGTCAGCATCATCCGGGCCGGCCGTACGGTCGAGTCCGGCACCCTGGCCGAGCTGCGCCACCTGACCCGTACGCCGATGACGGTCGAGACCGAGCGGCAGGTCGACGGACTCGCCGACCTGCCGGGGGTGCACGCGGTCACGGTGACCGGGTCGAGCACCCGGTTCGAGGTCGACGCCGGCACCCTCGATCCGGTGCTGAGCCACCTGGCCCGGTTCGGCGTACGCGCGCTGACCAGCACTCCGCCGACCCTGGAGGAGTTGTTCATGCGGCACTACGGCGACGATCTCGACCGGAGCGGTGCGGCGCAGCCGGCGACGGCGGGTGCCCGATGACCGGATTCACCGGCACCGCCGCGCTGACCCGGCTCGCCATCCGGCGGGACCGGACCAGGCTGCTGATCTGGGTACTGGCCATGCCGGCGGTGACGGCCGCCGTGCTGCAGAGCGTCCGGGGGGTGTACGGGACCGAGCAGGACCGGATCGGGTACGCCACCACCAGCGCCGCCAGCGTCGTCGCCCGGGCGTTCAACGGTCCCGCCTCCGGACCGAGCCTGGGCGCGGTGGTGACGGCCGAGGCGTACACCATGTTGGCCCTGCTCGCCGCGTTGCTGAGCACCTTCGCGGTGATCCGGCACACCCGGCAGAACGAGGAGACCGGCCGGGCGGAACTGCTCGGCTCGGCCGTGGTCGGCCGGCACGCCCTGCTCTCCGCCGCGCTGCTCACCACGCTGGCGGCGAACGTCCTCAGCGGGCTGCTGCTGAGCCTGGTCCTCGTCGCCGATGGACTGCCGTTGTCCGGTTCGCTGGCCCTCGGCACGGCGATCGGCGGGATCGGTGTCGCCTTCGCCGCGGTGGCCGCGGTCGCCGCCCAGGTCTCGGGTACGGCCCGGGGCGCGAACGGCATCGCATCGGCCGCCGTCGGGCTCGCCTTCCTGCTCCGCGCCGCCGGGGACGCCTGGGGTGAGGTCAGCGCGGACGGACTGCGGGTGACCAGCGCCTGGCCGTCCTGGCTGTCCCCGTTGGGCTGGGCGAACCAGATCCGGCCCTTCGACGGTGACCGGTGGTGGGTCGCGGCGCTGACCGCCGGGCTCTGCGCGGCGGCCGTCGGGCTCGCCTTCACGCTCACCGGTCGGCGCGACCTCGGCAGCGGGCTGCTGGCGGTCCGCCGGGGCCCGGCGGTGGCGGTACGCCACCTGCTCAGTCCGGTGGGCCTGGCCTGGCGGTTGCAGCGCGGTGTCCTGCTCGGCTGGGCGATCGGGGTCGCCGTGATGGGGCTGGCGATGGGCTCGGTGGGCAACGAACTGGAGAGCTTCGTGGGGGAGAACGAGGCCGCCTCGGAGCTGATCGCCCAGCTCGGCGGCACCGACGTACTGGTCGACGCGTTCCTCGGCACCATGATGGCCATGTTCGCGCTCGCGGTGGCCGGCTACGCGGTCCAGTCCGTGCTGCGGCTGCGCGCCGAGGAGGCCGCCGGAACCCTGGAGGGGGTGTTGGCGACGGCGGTCAGCCGGCCGGGTTGGCTACTGAGCCACCTGCTCTGGGCCGGGATCGGCACCGTCGCACTGCTGGCGGTCGCCGGGGCGAGCACCGGGCTGGGGTACGGACTGGTCACCGGGGACGTACCGGGTGAGCTGGCCCGGCTCACCGCCGCCGGGCTGCTACAGGCGCCGGCCGCGCTGGTCCTGGCCGGTCTGGTCGCGCTGTTGTTCGGGCTGCTGCCCCGGCTGGCGGTGGCGCTGTCCTGGTCGGCCTTCCTGGTCTGCGTGCTGCTCGGCCAGCTCGGCGCGCTGCTGGAGCTGCCGCAGGCGGTGCTGAACGTCTCGCCCTTCACCCACCTGCCGGCGGTGCCGGCCGCCGATCCGGCCGCCGTGCCGCTGGTCACCCTGTTGCTGGTCGCGGTGGCGCTGGCCGGCCTGGGAATGGCGCTGTTCCGCCGCCGTGACCTGGCGATCGGCTGACCGCACCGGCTCGCCCGGCCCGGGTACGCCGAAGTCCCCGTCCACCGGTGGTGGCGGGGGCTTCGGCGTACGGCTCAGCTCGCGTACGACTCGAGTCGGTCGGCGCGGGACGGGTGGCGCAGCTTGAGCAGGGTCACCTTCTCGATCTGACGGATCCGCTCCCGGGACAGCCCGAACTCGCGGCCCACCTCGTCGAGGGTGCGCTGCCGACCGTCGTCCAGGCCGAAGCGCAGCCGGATCACCGCCTGCTCGCGGTGCGACAGCGTCGCCAGCACGATCTCCACCTCGTTGCGGAGCATGCCCTGGGAGACCGCGTCGCCCGGCTCGTCGCGCGGGTCGACCGCCGCGACGAAGTCACCGAGGGCGCTCTCACCGTCCTCGCCGACCGCCTGGTCCAGGCTCACCGGCTCCCGGTCGTACGAGATCAGCTCGATGACCTGGAACTCCTGTACGCCCAGCGCGACGGCGACCTCGGCGACGCTCGGCTCCCGGCCCAGTGAGGCGGCCAGGTCCCGACGGGTCCGGACCATCCGGTTGACCTGCTCGACCATGTGCACCGGGATGCGGATGGTGCGGGCCTGGTCGGCCATGGCGCGGGTGATGGCCTGGCGGATCCACCAGGTGGCGTAGGTGGAGAACTTGTAGCCCTTGGTGTAGTCGAACTTCTCGACGGCGCGGATCAGGCCGAGGTTGCCCTCCTGGATCAGGTCCAGGAACGCCATGCCCCGCCCGGTGTACCGCTTCGCGATGCTGACCACCAGCCGCAGGTTCGCCTCCAGCAGGTGGTTCTTCGCGGCCCGCCCCTGGACGACGATCGTCATCAGGTCGCCCCGCAGATCCACCGGCAACGCCCCGGACGTCCCGCCCGGCTGTCCGCCCCGGAGCAGCCGCTCGTCGGCGGTGAGCTTCTCCTCGGCGTACAGCCCCGCCTCGATCCGACGGGCCAGCTCCACTTCCTGCACCGCGGTGAGCAGCTTGGTCCGGCCGATACCGTTGAGGTACGCCCGGACGAGGTCGGCCGACGCGCCCCGCTCGTCGGTGGCGTCGAGGTCGACCATGACCTGGCCGGGCCCGCCGTCGTTGACCAGTTCGTTATCGGTCCCGACCGTGCTGGCCGGGCTAGTGTGGTTCTCGTTCATGTGCCGGACCATCATCTGTCGCCTCCCCGCTTCGACAAAGTGACGCCTCCCAGCGGAATACCTCGCTGGTGACAACCAGCTTGGCCGTTGGGGCGTGAAGCCGGGGTGAGGAGACCGTCGGGTTGGCATGAATCCGGGAGAGAACCGGGGAGCGGATTGTTCGGCTTCCTGGTGCTTCAGCCGGATTTGTGGCGGGCGATCGTCCGGGGACGGGCTTGCCGGCGGTGGCTACTGTGCCAGCCGGCCAGCCGGGTACCGACGGGGCCGGGGGCGCGATCGAGGCACGGATGGAGGACATGGTGGTCTTCAAACGGTTGATGCAGGCGATGGGCGTGGGCGGTCCGTCGGTCGAGACGGTGCTGACCAATCCGAACTGCCGGCCCGGCGGTCAGCTGGAGGGGCAGATCCACGTCGCCGGCGGTGACCATCCGGTGGACATCGAGTACGTCTCGCTGGGCCTGGTCACCCGGGTCGAGGTGGAGAGCGGCGACAGCGAGTACAGCAGCACCCAGGAGTTCCACCGCCAGCGGGCGACCGGCCCGTTCCGGCTGGAGAGCGGAGCACGGCGCGACATCCCGTTCCGCTTCGACGTGCCGTGGGAGACCCCGATCACCGAGATCGGCGGCCGGCACCTGCACGGCATGACCATGGGGCTGCGGACCGAGCTGGAGGTGGCCCGCGCGGTGGACAAGGGCGACCTCGACCCGGTCGCGGTCTATCCGCTGCCGGCGCAGGAGCGCATCCTGAACGCCCTCACCCAGCTCGGTTTCCGGTTCACCCGGGCCGACGTCGAGCGCGGACACATCTACGGCGTCCAGCAGTCGCTGCCGTTCTACCAGGAGATCGAGTTCTATCCCGCCCCCCAGTACGCCCGGGCGATCAACCAGCTGGAGCTGACGTTCGTCGCCACGCCGCAGCAGTTGCAGATCGTGCTGGAGCTGGACAAGCGGGGTGGGCTGTTCACCGAGGGCCGCGATGCGTTCGGCCGGTTCAGTCTGGACCACGCCACCGCCGACCGGACCGACTGGACCAGCCAGCTCGACGGCTGGTTGCGCCAGTCGCTACAGAAGCGCGGCCTGTCCTTCTGAGCCTGGGCGCCGCCGGGTTCAGAGGTCGAGCAGCACCGTACGTGGGCCGACGTTCACGCTCTCGACCAGCATGTGGGTCCGGAACCGGCCGGTCTCCACCTTGGCACCACGGAGCCGGAGCGCCTCGACGAACGCGGTCACCAGCGGCTCGGCCAGTTCGGCCGGGGCGGCGGCACCCCAACTCGGCCGGCGCCCCTTGCGGGCGTCGCCGTACAGGGTGAACTGGCTGACCACCAGCAGCGGTGCGCCGACGTCCGAGGCGGACCGCTCGTCGTCCAGGATCCGCAGCTCGTGCACCTTCCGGGCCATGGTCTCGGCGGTCGCCGGAGTGTCCGAGTGGGTCACCCCGAGCAGTACCAGCAGGCCGTCGGAGATCGCCCCGACCACCTCGCCGTCCACCGTCACGCTGGCCCGGCCGACCGTCTGCACCACCGCCCGCACGACGGTCAGTCTGCCACGGGCGCGAGAACGCCGCGCTCGACCAGGTGCGCGATGATCGGCCCGGCCGCGTCGGCAAGATCCTCCGCCGGTACGTCGTGCGCGATCGCCAGCACCGCGAGCTGCTCGCGCAGCGCCACCTGCCCGTTGGCCCCGCCGACCAGGGCGAGCACCAGCGGATCGACCTCCTCGGTCCAGCGCAGCCCGTGCGGCTGGACGAGTACCTGCCGGTCCACCGCCCAGCCCTCGTCGCCCATCGTCGCCTCCTGACGCAGGCGCAGCCCGTCGACCGCCCGGAACCGGGTGGCCAGCAGCGCGTCGTCGTCGCGGGCCCGCAGCCAGTCCTGTCGATCGAACCAGGCGGCGATCTGCTCGCCCATCGGCGGCTGCACCACCTGCCGAAGGTCCTCGATCCGGACCACCGGATCGGTGTGGCCGGCCCGACGCAGGTTCACCACGCCGAAGCCGACCGCCTCCACCTTCTGCGCGTCGAACCAGTCCAGCCAGGCCGCCGCCCGGTGCGGATCGGCGGCCTCGCTGGCGTCGGCCAGCCACAGGTCGACGTACGCCATCGGATCGGCGACCTCGCGCTGGATCACCCAGGCGTCCAGGCCGGTACCCGCGAACCAGCCGGCCACCCGCTCGCCCCAGTCCTCCCCGGCCACGTGCAGCCAGTTGGCCAGGTACTGCATCGTGCCGCCCTCGGTGAGCAGGCCCGGGGCGGCGGCGGCCAGCTCGGCGGCGACCCCGTCCCCGACCCGGCCCGAGTCGCGGTAGCTGTGCGTGGTGGTTCCGGGGCCGACCACGAACGGCGGGTTGCTCACCACCAGGTCGAACCGGCGACCGGCGACAGGGCTGACGAGATCACCCTGAAGCAGCTCCCAGCGGTGTCCGTTCAACGCGGCCGTGGTCGCCGCGAACCGCAGCGACCGGTCGGAGACGTCGGTGGCGGTGACCGAGCGGGCGTGCTCGGCCAGGTGCAGGGCCTGCACACCGCTGCCGGTACCGAGGTCGAGCGCGCTGCCGACCGGGCGCCGGATCGTCGCACCGACCAGGGTGGTGGTGGCCCCGCCGATCCCGAGTACGTGGTCGGCGGGGAGCGGCAGGCCGGGCCGGGCGCTCGCGGGCACGTCCGAGAGCACCCACCAGGAGTCACCGTACGGCTCCAGGTCGATGGCCTGCCGAAGGCCGGAGTCGACCCGTTCGACCAGGCCGGCGGCGAGCGCGTCCGCCAGGGGCAGCGGTGCGAGCGCCGCCCGTACGGCCGGCTCCGGCTCGGTCTGGCCGCAGACGAAGAGCCGGATCAGCGTGTCGAGCGGGTCACGTTCCCCGGTGGCCCGCAGCGCCGCCCGGAAGTCGTTCCGGGCCATCGCGCTGGTCGCCTGCGGCCCGAGCCGCTCCGCGATGCCGCTCGACGTGTACGCCGCGCCGAGCAGGGCCTGCCGGAGCTGGTCCACCCCAGCGGGTGACAGCAGCATGTCGTCTCCGTCCACGGCGTCCATCCTGCCGGTCGCCCGTACCGGGCCTGCCCGCAACCCCCGTAGATGCCCGGCCGGAACCACCCCGTCGGGGGGTGACCGGCGGGTAACCGGCCGGCGACCTATCCGGCGTACGCCTCGTCCACCGCCGGTGGCGGCGGCGCGGTGGACCGCTGCGGCGCGGGGCCGGCGGGCGTCGGGTACCAGGGCAGTACGGTCGGCAGCCGGCGACGGCGGGCGAGCCAGAGCACCACCCCGGTGTACGCGGCGTGCACCACCACGCTGACCACGAACATCTCCCAGGGGGCGTCGGCGGCCGTCTCCTCGGCGGCGAGTTGGCCGAGCGCGGCGGAGCCGACGAAGGCGATCACGTTGTTCACCACGTGCAGGGTGATCGCCGCCTCCAGCCCACCGGTGCGGATGGTCAACCAGCCGGTCAGGCCCGCCATGATCATCAGATCGACGAAGCCCCACCGGGTACCCCAGCCGTGTGCCGCCGCGAACAGCACCGCCTGGACGGCGATCGCCGGCCACGGCGTACGGAGGAACGCCCCGACCGCCTGGAGCAGCCAGCCCCGGAAGACGTACTCCTCGGCGGCCGCCTGGAGCGGCACCAGCGCAAGCAGCACGGCCACGGCGCCGAGGAAGCCGGCCCAGCCCGGCCATCCGCCGTCGACCGACCCGCCCTCGTCCGCGTTCCCGGTCAACGTGAGCAGTCCGAGACCCCCACCGAGCAGCGCCAGCACGGTCGGCACGGCGACCAGGGCGCAGACACCGAGCCAGCGCCAGCGCAGCCGTCCGAGTACCGACGACACCGTCCCCACCGGGCGGGCCTGCACCCATCCGGCCGCGAGCAGCACCAGCGGCAGCGCCACGGCGATGCCGGCCAGCAGCAGTACGAGGTCGCCGAGCGGCCCCCAGGTGGGCAGGCCGTCGGCGCCGTTCGGCCGGTCGGCGAGTTCGCCGGCCGAGAATGCGACGCCGGTCAGCAGGCAGAGCACCATGAAGGTGCCGCCCAGGATCAGCACGCTGCCGAGCACCGGTCGCCACCAGTCGTGCCGCTCGGTCCGGGCCAGCCGGTGGTACGGCGTACCCGGTGGGGGTGGGGTCATCATGCGGTCCAGCCTGCCGGCCGCGCGTGGGTCGGGCATCGTCCGCCGTTGCGAGCCGGCCCCCGCTCCTGCGGCATAGCCAGGCCCGCACCTTGGGGGCAGTGCGACTAGAACCTGAGGTATAGCCCGGCCACCACCGCCAGCGGATGTGCCGGGCGGGTCGGCGGTCCTATCGTCGGAGCCGTCATGAGACTGGTCCGGGACTGGCTGCTGCCGGTGGTGCTGGCCGGGGCGCAACTGGCGTACTGGCCGGGCTCCCGGCTGGGCGGTGGTGGCCCGGTCGACCCGGAGTTGGTCGCCGGCCTGGTGGCGACCGTCGGATGCGCGGTCGCGCTGGGCTGGCGCCGCCACGCGCCGGTGTTGGCGCTGGGCGCCGTCCTGCTCGCCCAGGCCCTGGGCCGGCTCGCGGTGGACCCCGACGCGCTGCTCGTGGTCGTCAGCGCGGACGTGATCGCGCTCTACTCGGTGGCGGTACGCCGGCCGCTCCGGATCGCCGGTCCGGCGGTCGCCGTCGCCTTCGCCCAGACGGCGGTGCTGGGCCTGCTGGTCTACGGGTTCGGCGCCACCTACCTGGGCGAGGTGCTGTTGGGGCTGGCGGTGTATCCGGTGACGCTGGGCCTCGGGCGGAGCCGCCGGCGGTGGCACGCCGCCCGGACCGCCGCCGCGCAGCGGCTCGCCGAGGCCGAGGCGGACCGGCAGCGGGCGGCCAGCACCGAACGGCACCGGCTGGCCCGGGAACTGCACGACGTCAGCGCCCACCACCTGACCGCGATCGTGGTGACGGCGGGAGCGGCGCTCCGGCTCGCCGACCGCCGCCCGGAACTCGTCGCCGAGGCGGTCGGGTTCTCGGCGCGTACCGGCCGGGAGACGCTGACCGCGTTGCACCGGTTGGTGGCGGTGATCCGCAGCGCCGAGCAGCAGGACCGCCGGCCCCTGGAGGTACGGCTCGCGGAACTCGCCGACGGCTTCCGGCGACTGGGGCAACCGGTGCGGGTCGAACCGGACCCGATCCCGGTGGAGCAGCCCGAACTTCCGCCGGCGGTCGCCGAGGCGGTGTACGGGATCGCCCGGGAGGCGCTCACGAACGCCCTGCGGCACGCGCCGGGTTCCGCCGTCCGGCTGCGGATCGCCCGCCATCCGGCCTCGGTGCAGATCGTGGTGGGCGACGAGGGTGGCGGCGTACCGGGGAAGGCGGCGGAACTCGGCTCGGGGCGGGGCGTACCGGGGATGCGGGACCGGGCCGCCTCGCTGGGCGGGACGCTGACCGCCGGCCCGGAGGCGACGGGTTGGCGGGTCCGGGCGACGCTTCCGCTGGCCGCTCCGGTCGGGTCCGCCGGTCGACCGGGCTGGCGTCGTCCGAGCTGGGCACGGGTGGTGGACGCCCTCGTCGTACTGGGCGTGCTGGCGCTCACGGTCGCCCCGGTGCTGCCGGTCGACGGGTCGGCAGGGGCCGGATCCGGTTCCGCCGGGCTGCTGGTGGGGCTGGTGATGGCGGCGCACGCCGTACCGCTGCTGTGGCGGCGTCGCCGGCCCTGGGCAGCGCTGTCCGGGGTGCTCGGCAGCGCCGCGCTGTGGCCGGTCGCCGTCGTCGGCGTGCCGTTGCCGGGGGAGTCGGCCGAGGTGCTGGTCGCCGGGGCGATCTGCGAGTTCGTCGTGGTCTACGCGGTCGCCGGGTACGCCCGCCCGGCCCCGAACACGCTGCTGGCGATACCGGTCACGGCGCTGAGCCTCGCCGCCGCGTTGACGGCGTCGGCCGCAGTCGACGGCTCGATGGCCGGTCAGCCGGTCCGGCCCGACGCCCCGATGACCGAAGAACTGGGTCTGCTGGTCACGCTGTTGTACGTACTTCCCGGATGGCTGGCCATGGCGGGCGTGCTGACGGTTCCGCTCGGCGCGGTCTGGTTGCTCGGTGCCGCGCTCCGGCGGCGCCGGACCGGAGTCCTGGCCCGTGAGGCGGACGCGGTGGCCCGGACGGCCGCGAGCGCGGTCGAGGCGGCCCGGTGGGAACGGGCCCGGATCGCCGCCGGGCTGCGCGCCGCCGTCCTGGACCGGGCCGGGCAGGTGGTGGCGGCCGCCGACGAGGGCCGGCTGGACGTGGTGGTGGAGCGGGCCCGGTCCACCCTCACCGCGATGCGTGGCCTGCTCGACACCCTGCGGGCGGACGCCGGAGCGGAGCGCCGGGCTCCGCAGCCGACGGTCGGGGCGATCGCGCGGCTCTGCGCGGACCAGCGGGCGGCCGGGCGGCTGGTCGAGGCGTCCGTGCCGGTGGCGCCGGGTCCGCTGCCGGCGGACGTGGACGTGTCCGCGTACCGGGTCGTCGAGCTCGCCCTGGCCGCCGGGGACCCCGGACCGATCGCCGTCGATCTCCGGTACGGTGACGGCGGCCTGCGGATCGTGGTGGCCGGCGCGCCGTCCGCCACCGATCCGGTGATCGTGGCGGGGCTGCGGGCCCGGGTCGGCGCGCTCGGCGGCGAGGTGGCGGTGGACGTACCGGCCGGCCGACTCGACGTGTGGCTGCCGACGCCCGTACCGGCACCGCCGGGTCGGGTCGGTTCCGGCCGGCGGCCGGTCGGTTCCGGCCGCCTGTCGATCGGGGACGAGGAGGTGGCGACATCGTCGTCCGGATAATGGTGGTGGACGACCAGCCCGTGGTCCGGGCCGGGTTCGCCGCGATCGTCGATGCCGAACCCGACCTGGTGGTGGTCGCGGAGGCCGGCGACGGTGCGGACGCGGTACGCCGGGCCGAGGAGAGCCGGCCGGACGTGGTGCTGATGGACATCCGGATGCCCGGGATGGACGGGCTCGCCGCGACCCGGGCACTCACCGCCGCCGCGGCCGGTCCCCGGGTGCTGGTGCTCACCACCTTCGACCTCGACGCGTACGTCTTCGAGGCGCTCCAGGTCGGTGCCTCCGGATTTCTGCTCAAGGACGCCGAGCCCGCCGACCTGCTGGCGGCGATCCGGGTGGTCGCCGCCGGCGAGGGGATGCTCGCGCCGGCGGTCACCCGACGGCTGATCGACTCGTTCGCCGCCGGCCGGTTGATCGTCCCGCCGCCGATGGCCGACACGGTGTCCGGCCTCACCGGCCGGGAACGGGAGGTGTTCGAGCGGATCGCCGCCGGCCTCTCCAACGCGGAGATCGGCGCGGAGTTGGGCGTCGCCACCGGCACCGTGAAGGCGCACGTCAACGCCCTGCTGAGCAAGCTCGGCGTACGGGACCGGGTGCAGGCGACGATTCTGGCGTACGACCTGGGGCTGGCCCGGCCACGTGCGCGCCGGCCGGAGTAGTCGCAGGGACGTGGCTGGCCGGTACGACCAGCCGTGCTCGGGCGGGATACCCCGGTGGCTGTCCGTGGTATCCCGCCCGAGACCGTTCCGGATTCGCCGCGCGGGGGCGGGCCGGGCGACGTGCCTGCGATGGTGGAGCCGCCGCCTAGAAGGTCACGTCCGAGCAGCCGTAGAAGGTCTCCTGGCTGTCGGAGCGGGTCCACACGGAGTAGATGATGTGGTGGCCGCTCTTGCCGGACGGCAGTCGTCCGCTCCAGTAGTAGTGGCCGCTCTGGCTGCCCACGCTCCCGTTCTGCGGCGGGTTGACGACCGAGGAGAACGGCGTCGACTCGATGTCGTTCCAGGTCAGCGCGCGGGTGGGGCTCCAGCCGTTCCGGGTGACGTACAGGTCGAACCGGCCCGGGTGGGCGGCCCAGTTGCTGTACCGGAACTGGACGGTCGCGCCGGAGCTGACCTGGGCCTTCGGGAAGTCGCCCCGGGCCAGGTCCCAGCCCCGGAAGGTGGAGTTGCCACCGCTGCACAGTTGGCCGTCCGGGACGAAGCCCCGGGTCCGGCCGGCACCGTCGGAGCGGAGCACGCTGAACCAGTTGTAGAGCGGGCTGACTCCACTGATGTTCGCCGCGGCGACGCAGCCGGCGTTCTTGTTCACGATGTTGCCCTGCGGGGTCAGACCGTCCTGGTAGCACGCGTAGGTGCGGCTGGCCGGCAGCATCAGCGCACCGTGTGCGGATGCCGCGTTCGGCGAGATCGCGGTCAGGAGCCCGGCGGTCAGTACGGCGGCGACGCCGACGACCGTCAGTTTGCGCAGCAGTTTCACGAGATGGATCCCTTCTGTTCGACCGCAGCCGGAGGTGGTTGTGGGCGGCGCGGTCGGGTGGGTACCGGCGGGGCGTCTGCCGTGGGTGTGCGTCTGTCGCGCCCGGTCACCGGCATCGTTTTCAGGCTCGGTCCCGCTCTCGCAGTGCGGTTGCCCCCGTACTGCGGCGATATGAACCATTGCAGCACGGGTGGGCGGGCTAATCAATAGGTGACGATCGATACGTGACGTCGGATACGCCCGGCATGGCCGGAACGACGCCCTCCGTTCGGCCCGATCGGCGGGCCGCTCCCCGGCGCGGGCCAGGATCGTGGCTCCGGTTCGGCTGGGCCGGCGGTCGGGTCAGGCCAGTTGGAAGTCGGCGAAGTCGAACCCGGGTGCCACCACGCAGCTGACCAGCACCGGCTGGTCACCGGCGGGTTCCGCCGCCTGCCAGACGCCGCCCGGAACGACCGCCTGCGGATGCTCCCCGGCAGCCACGTCGGGGCCGAGCCGGATCTCCGCCGGCTCCGCGCCGGGCACGTCCGCCGAGCCGGCCAGCCACAGCCGGAGCGGGCCGCCCGAGTGCCACAGCCACAGCTCCGTGGAGCGCACCACGTGCCAGCGGGAGCGCTCGCCCGGCTGGAGCAGGAAGTAGATCGCGGTCGCCGCGGAACGCGGTCCGGCGTACCCGTCGGGGGTGAAGGTGTGCGTCGACCGCCAGGTCTCCCGGAACCAGCCGCCCTCGGGGTGTGGGGCCAGGTCGAGCTGTTCGGCGAGGTCGGGTCGGCTCGGTGTCGTCACGGGTTGACCTCCACTCGGGTACGGCCGGCGGCTGGCCGGTTCCTCGGCGTGCCCATCGTCCACCGGCAGCGTATCGGGTCCGCCGGCCGGTCCGCCGTCGACGACGCCTCCGGAAGGTGAAGCGCGATCGCCCAGCGGTTTAGAACAATTTATTAAGTGTGGGCAAATGCCTGCGCCGGCAACAGGCACATCGATGTGGGTAATAGCTTGACAAGTGATCCAGATATTTAGAAGGATTAATGCGCGCATCGGTGGTGCGTAAACGGGGGCATCTGAGATCAGCGCTGACCGGCCCGAGGCTGTGCCTCGGTCGCCGGTGGATTCCCCTGTCACCGTGTCCCGGGCCCGTCTGGGAAATGTCCGACCTGGTGAAGGGAAAGTGAGCATGATCGGTGCACGCGAGTTCACGGTCCATCGGCGTCTCGCCCTATTGTTGGCGCTGGCGACGGTGTCCCTGTCCGTACTTCTCTCCGGTCTTCCGGCGTACGCCGGTGTGTCGCGTGCACCGGTCGCGACCGGTGCGGAGCTGACCGCCACCCTGCTGCCCGGGGCGGAGGACGGCACCCGGTTGGCGGTCGACTGGCGGGGTGCCGCCGGTGCCCGGCTCGGCGTGACACTGGGTACGTCAGAGCGGCCGGATCGGGTCCTGGTCGCGGAACGGCCGCTGAGGTCCGGCGCCAACCTGCTCACCCTGCCGGTCCACGCGGGCGCGAGCGGGACCCTGCGGCTACGGGTCGAGGGCGGCTCCGGTGTGCTGCTCCGGACCCTGGTGCAGGAGCTCGACGAGCTGCGGGCCGAGTCCGAGTTCGCCTGGGCACCGGAGTCCTCCGTCGCCGCCGTGCCACCCGGTCTGATCGTCGGTGGCATCTTCGGCGCGACCGGCGCGGGGACTGCGAACAACATCGCCCGGCTGAACGGCAGTACCTGGTCGTCCTTCACCGGTCCGGGCGGTACGGGCGCCGACAGCCAGGTCGCTGTGCTGGGCGTCTTCGACGGAGACCTGATCGCCGGCGGAAGCTTCATGTACGCGGGCGGCAACCTGGTCCGTGGTATCGCCCGGTGGGACGGCACGGACTGGTTGCCATTGACCGGGTCGTCCGGCACCGGGGTGATGACGATGCCGTTCGACTTCGTGGCCAGCCTCGCGGTCTACAACGGCGACCTGATCGTCGGTGGACAGTTCCTCCGGGCCGGAAGCGTTCCGGTGAACCACGTCGCGCGGTGGGACGGCGCCGAGTGGTACCCGTTGACCGGGCCCTCCGGCACCGGGGTCGACTACGCCGCGGTCCGGGACCTGGCCATCTACGGCGGCGCGCTCATCGTGGGCGGCGGCTTCACCCAGGCCGGTGGGATCCCGGCGTCCCGCATCGCACGCTGGAACGGCAGCACGTGGTCGACGTTGGGCGCCGGCCTGGGCACCACCCAGGTGACCGCCGACGTCGCGGCGCTGACCATCTACAACGGGGCGCTGATCGCGGCGGGCTACTTCGACGACGCGGCCGGGGTGACGGCGAATCACGTCGCCCGGTGGAACGGCACCGCGTGGTCGGTGCTGACCGGACCATCCGGCACCGGTACCTCCGATCCGGTCCGGGACGTGACCGTCTACAACGGGGCGTTGATCGTCGCCGGGCACTTCACCCATGCCGGCGGGCTGCCGGTGAACTACATCGCCCGGTGGAACGGCAGCGCCTGGTCGGGCCTGACCGGCCCGTCCGGCACCGGCACCAACTCCACGGTCTACACCGTGACCGTACGGTCCGGGGCGCTGATCGTCGGCGGTGACTTCAGCCAGGCCGGCGGGGTGAGCGCGGGCTACCTGGGCCGGTGGAACGGCACCGCCTGGTCGGCCGTCTCGGCCACCGGGCCGAACGGTCCGGTCTTCGCCCTGCTCAGCGCGTAACCGGCCGGGGCGAGCGAGCCGGCTCCGACAGGGCACCGGCGGTCGGGTGGGCGGGAAGTGCCGCTCCGCCCGACCGCCGGCGTCGTCGTGGTTGTCGCCGTGCTCAGAGCCCGGCGGCCGCGTCGTAGCGGCGGCGCAGGTCGGCCATCTCCGAATCGGACAGGGCCTCCTTCTCTGCCTGCTGCTCGTACGGGTCCGGGAACACCTCGCGGAGCCGGTCGATGAACCTCGTGTTCTCCGTCGCCTCGACGACCTGGATGCCCGGCGGTTCGGTGGACATGTCCATGATCAGTGGGCCGACCAGCTTGACCGCCCAGTCCCACGGCTTGTCCGGCTCGGCGATGCCGCAGAGGTGGAAGCCGTAGACCAGGTCCACGTCGGCCAGTGCGGTGACAGTGGTCGGCTCGAAGCCGTAGACGTGTACGCCGCAGATCACCGACGGCTTCTTGTCGCCCTCCGAATTGACCTGTGCGGTGTGGCCCGCGTGCTGGTGCTGGGCCGGGTCGGCCGTTTCGAGCACCGTCCGCATCCGGGTCATGATCTGGCCCCTCAGGTCGGCCGGGCGAGCCTCCGAACCGGCCGAGTTGACCAGTACGACCGCCGTGGCCGACACCGCCAACAGGATGACCGCCACCCACACGAAACGGTTGCGGTACCACCCCGCGAAACTGTCACGGGTAAACATGATCGTGTATCACCTCGTCGCCGGTTGATGCGTTGGCAGATCCCGGTCGGACACGTCGGGCCAGGTGCGCGTACGCGTCCGGTGCGGTGAACTCGCGTGGCTGGCCCCGTTGCTGAGCGGCGTCGATGATCGTCCGCACGGTACGTCGTCCAGCCCTCGGCTGCTCCCGGTGATGGCCGTTCCCAGTGTGGTTGCCCCCGCACTGCGGCGATATGAGCCATTCCAGCACGCCTCGCCCGCTCCGGCAACATCGATGACCCTCATCGGGACGTCGTCATCGTCACGACGGGCGCCGGCAGCGCTTGACCACGCCGTGCGGGGCGAGGCGCTGGTCGGTGCGATGGCTACCTGACCTCGGAGGTAATCGACAGTCCCGGGCGACAGGTGGAAGGTTCGTGGTCGGCGGCGGTACGGATCGAGTCGGACCGCCGCCGCGACCCACCCTCATTCGGAAGGACCCCAGTGGTGAACGACTTCAAGAGCCTTGTCGACCAGTACCTCGAGCTGTGGAACGAGCCGGACGCCGACGTACGGTCGAAGGGGATCGCCGACCTCTTCGTGGCGGAGGCCACGTACACCGATCCGCTCGCCGACGTCGGGGGACACGGCGGCATCGGAGCGGTGATCAGCGGAGCCCGCGAGATGTTTCCCGGTCTGGTCTTCGAGCCGACCGGGTTACTCGACGGCCACCACGACATCGTCCGGTTCGGCTGGCAACTCGTACCGTCCGGTGGCGGGGAGCCCGTCGTCGTCGGTTTCGACGTCGCCGGGATCACCGAGGACGGCCGGATCCGGGCGGTCTACGGCTTCCTGGACAAGGTCCCCGGCTGACCCCGATGTCCGGTGCGCGACGCGGGCCCGACCAGCAGCGAGGTCGGGTCCGCCGTGGAATCGGTTCAGGCGGTGGGCGTCGGGTCCGCCGGCGGGCGCCGGTCCGGCACGAGAGCCTGGGCCGCGTTCGCCACGAACAGCAGCGCCGACGGCAGGAACGCGACGCCGAGGCCGCCCAGTGCCAGCAGCAGACCCCAACCGCCGATCACGGCTCCGGCGAGGAGGTCGACCAGTCCGGTCCGCCCGGCGAATCGCTGGGCCAGCAGCGGCAGGGCGGCGCCGACCACCGGCACGCCGAGCAGGAAGAACGCTGCCGACCCGGCGTCGTCGACGGTCAGCGGCGTGAGGGCGGCGGCGACCAGCGCGGTGATCACCAGCCCGGCCCAGCGGACGCTTCGTCGCCCGTCGACGGGTTTCCGGATCACCACCAGTACGCCGACCGCCAGTACGGCGACCAGGGCACCCAGCGTGGCGACGAGGATCATCCTCATGGCCCCTCCGGTCTGTCGGGGACGTTGCGTCCGCTACGGGGCTGACCTGCCGGTCCACCGACACCCGGCCACGTCGACCCACGACCACCTGCCCGGACAGATTACCGTCGATCGGAGATCTTTCACTCTCCGTCGTCCCGCCCGTCCGGTTGGCGCGGGAGAATTCCGAGATGCTCCTTACCCGGTTGATCGCCGAGGGCGTGGCGGCGGGCACCGTCAGCCTGATCTTCCGGCGCTGGGCCAGACCCGACGTACGGGCCGGCGACACCCTGGTCACCAGCGCCGGTGTCGTCGCTGTCGAGTCGATCGTCGCCATCGACCCGGCCACGATCACGGATGCCGACGCCCGTCGCGCCGGCTCGACGTCCGCCGCGGTGTTGCTCGCTGCCCTCGGTGGCAGCCCCGACGGGAGCACGTACCGGATCGAGGTTCGGTACGTCGGCCCCGATCCCCGGGTGGCGCTCAGTGCCGAGGATCAGTTGTCGCCCGAGCAGCGTGCCGAGGTGACGGCCCGGCTGGCCCGGCTCGACCAGCACAGCACCCACGGCCCGTGGACCCACGCCCTGCTCCGGCTGGTCGCGGCGAACCCCGGCCGACGGGCGGTCGAACTTGCCGAGCAGGTCGGCCGCGACCGGGACGCGGTGAAACGTGACATCCGCAAGTTGAAGAACCTGGGTCTCACCCACAGCCTCGACGTCGGGTACCGAATCTCACCGCGCGGCTCCGCGTACCTCGCCGGTCTGCCCGAGGGGAACCAGGGCGAACCGGCCGGCGGGGGCGGTCCGTCGGTCATCGACTGAGCGGGCAAGATGGGCGTATGACGCTCTCGCTGCCCATCGCTGCCGAAGCCAACGAGTTGCTCCGGCGCGACCCGCTGGCGTTGCTGACGGGCATGGTCCTTGACCAGCAGGTCAGCATGGAGAAGGCCTTCGCCGGCCCGTACGAGCTGGTGAAGCGGCTCGGACACGAGCCGGACGCCGCCGAGTTGGCCGACTACGACCCGGAGGCGCTGACGGCGATCTTCGCCGAGCGCCCCGCCCTGCACCGGTTCCCGAAGGCCATGGCGGCCCGGGTGCAGGAGGTCTGCCGCGCCCTCGTCGAGCGGTACGACGGCGACCCGAGCCGGCTGTGGTCCGAGGCCGAGGACGGCCGGGAACTGCTGAAGCGGATCACCGAGTTGCCGGGGTTCGGCAAGCAGAAGGGGCAGATCTTCGTCGCCCTGCTCGGCAAGCGGTTCGGCGTCCAGCCGCCCGGCTGGCGCGAGGCGGCGGGCGACTACGGCATCGACGGCGTGCACCACTCGGTCGCGGACGTCGTCGACGACACCTCGTTGGCCAAGGTGCGGGAGCACAAGCAGCAGATGAAGGCCGCGGCCAAGGCCGGCGCGGCCGGCTGACCCGGGCGATCAGGTCCGGCCCGGTGGCGAGCACTTCCGGGGGTCGGTCGACCGGTTGACCCCGGCCTCGGGGCTCGAATCGGGGCCGGAGGCAGCGCCCCGGGCCGGCACTGGCTCGTTTGAGGGTTGAGATCGTCGACACTCAGGGGGCGCTGTGGTCGTTCCGGCGGCGCCCGCTGGCGTACGCCCGGCCGAGGTGTCGACCGGACGTTCCGGGTCGGCGACGGATGGGTGAGACGCATTCGGGCCTGATCCTGCGCGGCGAGGCCAGTTCGCAGCGGGCGACGTTCCTGGAACTCTTCCTGGACCTGGTCTTCGTCTTCGCGCTCACCCGGGTCTCCCAACGGCTGATCACCGATTTCACCACCGAGCAGCGGATCCTGCTCTCCGAGGCCGGGCAGACCCTGTTGCTCTTCCTGGCGCTCTGGCTGCTCTGGGCGACGACGGCCTGGATCACCAGCACGCTGGAGCCCGACGCGTTGGCCGTACAGGTCGTCGTGGTGGTGACCGTGGTCGGCAGCATGGTGATGGCGGTCGCGCTGCCGCAAGGGTTCGGCGAGCGCGGTCTCGTCTTCGCCGGCGCGTACGTCTCGGTCCAGATCGGCCGCATTCTCATCTTCCTGCTTGCGACGCACGGCCGGGCGGATCCGACAGATCCGGCCGCCCCGCTCCGGGTGCTGTTCTGGAGCGGGCTGACCGCCGTGCCGTGGATCATCGGCGGGTTGCTCGGCGAGGGTGCGGCCCGGGGCGTGCTCTGGAGCCTCGCCGTGACGGTGGACTACATCGCCCTGACGCTGGGCTGGCCGGCGCCCCGACTGGGCCGGACCCGGTTCAGCGGCCAGACGCTCGCCGAAGAGCACCTGGCCGAGCGCTACCAGCAGTTCCTGTTGATCGCGCTCGGTGAATCGATCTTCGTCATCGGGGTCACCTTCAGCGGTGGCGGCGGCGCCTTCACCCCCGCCCGGACCGGCGCGTTCGGGCTGGCGCTGCTGACAACGGTGCTGTTCTGGCGGATCTACTTCTACCGGGCCGGACAGGTGCTGCCGCTGGCCATCACCCGGGCCCGGGACCCGGCCCGGCTCGGCCAGTCCGTCGCCTACACCCACCTGACCATGATCGCCGGCATCGTGCTGACCGGGGTCGGCTACGAACTGTCCATCGCCCATCCGCTCGGGCACAACCCGCCGGCCTGGCTCTTTGCCGTTCTCGGTGGGCCCGCGCTGTTCCTGGTCGGGCGGGCCGGCTTCGAGTACCAGGTGTTCGGCCGGGTGTCCCGGTCCCGGGTGGCCGGCCTGATCCTGCTGGGCGCGGTGGTGCCGGCAATGCTGAACATGTCACCACTGACCATCGCCGGCACCGCGGCCGGGATACTGCTCGGGGTCGCGCTCCTGGATTTTCGCCGCTCGCACGGCCGGGCACCGGAGCAGCCCGCGCCGCCGATCTGAGCCGCCGTGGAGTTCGGAAGGCGGCTCAGGCGGCGGTCGGCTGGGCGAGCGAGGCCAGCGCCCGGCGTACGTCGGCCAGCGACACGGTCGCCGAGTCGTCCAGGTCGGCGAGCCCCGCCTCGATCCACTGCCGCATCAGCGTGGTGACCCCGATTCCCCGGGCGTCGGCGGCCGCGCGGACCCGTTCGTAGGTGTCCAACGGCAGTCGTACGGACCGACTGACCATCGGCACGTCGGTGTCCGGGGTGGGCAGCTCGACCGGCTGCGCATCGTCGATCAGGTCCGCCAGCTGGTCGTCACCGGAGTGGAACTGCTTCGTCGCGTCGTGTCGGTTCATCGTCACCGCCTCCTCCTCGTCTCCGTGGTCGATTCCGTGACCGATCTCCGTGTCCTGGTGCGCGTGGTCGGCCCACCCCGGGGCGGGCTCATCGCCGTCGCCCCTGGACCGCCTCCTCGTAACGCTTGGACTCGACGTCCGTCAGGTCACGCGCGGAGAGGATGTCCCAGTCGTTGTCAACTTGATCGGCCTCGGCGAGCAGGATGGCCAGCCGACGCCCGCGTCGTGCGGTCGCGTACACGATCATCACGTCGTCGCCGAGGTGTCGGATGACCCGTCGTGCGCTGTGCAGCGCCTCCCACACCTCGCCGGGAGTGACGTCGTGGACCCTCAGGTTGCCCAGTGCCTCGTCGGTGAAGCTGAACCTGCTGCCCACGCGGGGAGCGTACCACGCACGTAACACGACGGGCAGTGGATAGCTGGTCGGCCGGCCTCCGGACGAAGGTGCGAGGATGGGAGCGGCGTCCCGGGACGGGAGAGTCCCGGCGACGATGGGCCAGATCCCTCTGGAGGGCCGTGGTGAAGCGTCAGGTGTACCAGCCGATCCTGATCACCGACGCCTCACGAAGCCAGGACGACCAGCTACGCAGCCGCCAACGGCGCTACATCGTGATGATGTCCATCCGGGCGCTCTGCGTCGTCCTCGGTGCCATCCTGGTCGGCGCCAAGGCACCACTGCTCTGGCTCTGGTTGCCGCTCTGCGCGGTCGGCATGGTCCTGATCCCGTGGTTGGCCGTACTGCTCGCCAACGACCGGCCGCCCAAGGACAAGCATCGGATCGGCGCCCGGATGCGCCGCTCACACATCGACGAGACCCCGCCGCGCGCTCTCGCCGCCGAGGAGCGGCCGCACCGGGTCATCGACGTCGAGCCCTGATCCGGGCCGAGCCGGCAGGAGAAGCCGCAGACCGGGCGGACGTCCGGTGGGCGCGGCACGCAACCGTCAGGAGGACCAGCAGTGGGTGACTGGGGCAGCGGGAACTTCGACAGCGACACCGCCGCGGACCACCTGTCGATGATCACCGACCGGTTGCTGACCGAGGTCGCCGAGGCGATGGCGGGCGACCCCGTACGGATCGAGCCGGACGAGTACTGGGGTGTCGCGGTGCCGTGCAACCTCGAACTGCTCTGCCGGTTCGCCGAACTGGGCTACGTCGGCGTGCAACTGCCGAACCCCGACCTCGCCGCCGAGTGGAAGCGGCGCTACCTGGCGGTCTGGGAAGAGAACATCGGCGAGTTCGAGTCGGCGGACTACCAGGAGCGGCGGCGGGCCGTACTGGAGGAGACGTTCGACCGGCTGATCGAGGCGTCCCGGCGCGAGACCGTGCACGCCCTCTGACCGGTCGTCGCGCCGGCTGACCGATCGCCTCCGGCCGCTACCGATCGTCATCCGGGCCTGTTCGCGCCGGTCCGGGCGCCGATCGGCCGATCGTCATCCGAGCCTGTTCGCCACCGGCCGGGCGCCGAGGGTGGAGACCGCCGCCGCACCGAGTTCCGCCGCCCGGCCCAGCGACTCGGCCGGCCCCGCTCCGGTCACCCAGGCCGCCAGCAGGCCGGCCGCGAACGCGTCCCCCGCGCCGGTCACGTCCCGGACCGGCACCCGGCGGGCCGCCGCGTCGACCATCCCGCCGTCCCGCTCGGCCCAGACCGAGCCGTCGGCGCCGTTCTTCACCACCGCGTGCCGGGTCACCCCGGCCAGCGTGCGGGCCTGGTCGGCCGGGGATCCCGGACCGGCCAGCACCGTCGCCTCGTCCGCGTTGGCGAGCAGCAGGTCGACATCCCGTACCCAGGCCAGGAACGCCGCCGGGCCGACCCGGCGCAGCGGCTCGGCGGAGGCCGCGTCGACGCTGGTGGTCAGCCCGCGTTCGCGCGCGACGGCCAACGCCCGCCGGCCCGCCTCCCGCGACCCGGCGTCCAACAGGGTGTACGCGGACAGGTGCAGATGGGCCGCGTCGGGTGCTTCCGCCAGCGCGGCCGCGACGTCGTCCGGAGCCAGTCGGAGGTTCGCGCCCCGCTCGGTGATCATGGTCCGTTCGCCGTCGCCGGCGAGCACTATCACCGTGCCGGTCGGGTCGTCCGGGTACCGGCGTACCGCGCACCGCACCCCCAGCCCGGTCAGCTCGGCGAGCCGGGACCGGCCGGCGTCGTCGGCGCCGACCGCCCCGACCAGGGTCACCGGATGTCCCCGCCAGGCCAGCCAGGCGGCGGTGTTGGCAGCCTGCCCGCCCCCGGTGACCCGGATCCCGGCCGGGGTGTCCGAGCCGGCCGCGAGCGGGCCGGAGAGCATCGCGACGACGTCGGTGACGATGTCGCCGACCACGACGATCCGGGCTGACGCCGAGGTCATCCCCGCTCGGCAGCGGCAGCGGCAGCGGCTGCACCGGCAGCGGCGGCGACGGCGATCTGAGCCGCCAACGCCGCGTTCCGCAGGATGATCCGGACGTTCACCGCCAGGCTCGCGCCCTCGGTGGCGGAGTGGAAGTGGGCCAGCAGGAACGGGGTGACCGCCTTGCCGGTGATCCCGTCGGCCGCCAGCCGGGCCAGCCCGTCGGCCAGGGTCCGGTCGTGCAACTCCGGATCGAGCTGCTCGTCCACCGGCAGCGGGTTGGCCACGATCACGGCGCTCGGCTGGACCCGGTGCGCGGCCCGGGCCGCCAGTACGGCGGCGGCCTGCTCCGGTGACTCGACCGACCAGTCGAGGTCGAAGCCACCGTCGGTGATGAAGAAGCCCGGGAACCGGCGGCTGCGGTAGCCCACCACCGCCACGCCCAGGGTCTCCAGCCGTTCCAGGGTCGCGCCGACATCCAGGATCGACTTCACGCCGGCACAGACCACCGTGATCGGCGTCCGGGCCAGGGTGATCAGGTCGGCGGACTCGTCGAAGGTCTGCGCCGCCTCCCGGTGCACCCCGCCGAGCCCACCGGTGGCGAACACGCCGATTCCCGCCACCGCGGCGACCGCGCTGGTGGCGGCGACCGTCGTCGCGCCGTCGGCGCCGCTCGCGGCAGCCACCGCCAGGTCGCGTACGGAGAGCTTGGCCACCCCGTCGGTACTGGCCAAACGGGTCAACTGAGCGTCGTCGAGACCCACCACCAGTTCGCCTTCGACCATGCCGATGGTCGCCGGCACCGCCCCGTTCGCCCGTACCGTGGCTTCGATCTCCCGGGCCACCCGCAGGTTGTCGGGGCGGGGCAGCCCGTGCGAGACGATCGTGCTCTCACAGGCGACAACGGGAAGTCCGGCGCGCAGGGCCTCGGCCACCTCGGCGCCGTACCGGATCTGAAAATCGGTCACGGCTGACCACCGTACGGGTCCCGCCGACGGGGTGTTCCGGTGGACCGTTCGGCAGTGACCTGCCAAACTTGAGCGTTGGCGGGGTCACTTAGGGAGGAATCACTGCCGTGAGCACAGAGGTTCTCGAGCGTCCGGAGCTGAAGGACGCGGACACCGGGCCGGAAATGTTCCACTACGTCCGGAAAGAAAGGATCGCCGAGAGTGCGGTCATGGGGACCTTCGTGATCGCACTGTGCGGCGAGACGTTTCCGGTCACCAAGGCGGCCAAGCCGGGTTCGCCGGTCTGTCCCCGCTGCAAGGAGATCTACGACTCCATGCGTGACTGAGCCGGTGCGGCGGGTCCCGCCGGCCGCGTAACACTGTGGTGACCGCCAGTGCCGCCCTGCTCCTCGCCGACCTGACCGGTGTCGCCATCTTCGCGGCCTCCGGTGCGTCCGCCGCGGTGGCGAAGCGGCTCGATTTGTTCGGGGTCGTCTTCGTCGGGTTCGTCGCCGCGCTCGGTGGCGGGATCTTCCGTGATCTGGTGATCGACGAGGCGCCGCCACTGGCCTTCGCCGACTGGCGGTACGCCGTGACCGCCGCGGTCACCGCTGCGGCGGTCTTCTGGCTGCATCCCCAGCTCGCCCGACTGCGTACCACCGTGCTGGTCCTCGACGCGGCCGGGCTCGCCCTGTTCACCGTCACCGGTACGCTCACCGCGCTGCACGCCGGCATGCCGCCGGTCGGTGCCTGCGTGATCGGCATGCTCACCGGGATCGGCGGCGGGCTCGGCCGGGACCTGCTCACCGGGGAGATCCCGGTGGTGCTGCGGCGGGAGATCTACGCGGTGGCGGCGCTGGTCGGGGCGGTCGCGGTGGTCGCCCTGGACCGGGCCGGCCTGGCCGGTCCCGGGCCGCTGACCGTCGCCGCGCTGTTCGTCTTCGTGGTCCGGCTGGTGGCCCTGCGCCGCCGCTGGTCCGCGCCGGTCGCCGCCGAGCGGTCGGCGCGCGAACCCCTGCCCGACCGGTCGGGCCCGGACGAGCCGTGACGGGTGTGGCGCTGGTGTCGGCTGGGTCCACCGGGGCCGGCTGGTTATGCTGACATGGCCTTCGCGCCAGCTCGACTCGATCCGGCCGCGAAGGCGTTTTTGTGTGGTCGGATACGTGCCGTCGGAGGGGAGTGTGCTGCGTGGGAGCCCGGCTGCCGGCCATCGAATCGTTCCCCTCGCTGCGGGCCTGGCAGCGTAAGGCGCTGGTCGAATACCTGCGACGCCGGTCCGACGACTTCCTGGCGGTCGCGACTCCCGGGGCCGGCAAGACGACGTTCGCGCTGCGGATCGCCGCCGAACTGCTCGCCGACGGCACCGTCGAGGCGGTCACCGTCGTCGCTCCGACCGAGCACCTGAAGACCCAGTGGTCCGTTGCCGCGGCCCGGGTCGGCATCCAGCTCGACGCCGCGTTCCGGAACGCCGACGTGCACTCGTCGAGCGACTTCCACGGTGCGGTGGTCACCTACGCCCAGGTCGGCATCGCACCACAGGTACACCGGCGCCGGACGATGACCCGACGCACCCTGGTGATCCTGGACGAGATCCACCACGCCGGGGACTCCCGGTCCTGGGGTGACGGGGTCAAGGCGGCCTTCGAGCCCGCCGTACGCCGCCTGATGCTGACCGGTACGCCGTTTCGGTCCGACGACAATCCGATCCCCTTCGTGAACTACGAGCGGGGCGGCGACGGCCTCCAACGGTCCCGCGCCGACTCCGTGTACGGCTACTCCGACGCCCTGAACGAGGGCGTGGTCCGCCCGGTGATCTTCCTGGCGTACTCGGGGGAGACCCGGTGGCGGACCAGTGCCGGCGACGAACTGGCCGCCCGGCTGGGCGAGCCGATGACCCAGGACCTGATCGCCCAGGCCTGGCGTACCGCCCTCGATCCGGCCGGCGACTGGATGCCGCAGGTGCTGCGGGCCGCCGACGCGCGGTTGGGCGTGCTCCGGGCGGGCGGGGTGTCCGACGCCGCGGGTCTGGTGATCGCCACCGACCAACAGACCGCCCGGGCGTACGCCCGGCTGATCGAGCGGCTGACCGGCGAGCGGGCGGTGGTGGTGCTCTCCGACGACCAGGGCTCCTCGGCCCGGATCGCGGCATTCGCCGAATCGGACCAGCGCTGGATGGTCGCGGTGCGGATGGTCTCCGAGGGCGTCGACATCCCCCGGCTGGCGGTCGGCGTCTACGCGACCAGTGCCTCCACCCCGCTGTTCTTCGCCCAGGCGATCGGCCGGTTCGTCCGGGCCCGCCGGCCCGGGGAGACCGCCTCGGTCTTCCTGCCCAGCGTGCCGCACCTGCTCGGGCTGGCCAGCGAGATGGAGGCCGAGCGGGACCACGTGCTCGGCGCGCCGAAGCGGGGCGACGGGCTGGACGACGAGTTGCTGGAGCGCGCCCAGCGTTCCGAGCAGGCGAGCGGGGAGTTGGAGAAGCGGTTCGAGGCGCTGTCCGCGACCGCCGAGCTGGACCAGGTGATCTTCGACGGCGCCTCCTTCGGCACCGCCGCCCAGGCCGGTACGCCGGAAGAGGAGGAGTACCTCGGCCTGCCGGGACTGCTCACCGCGGACCAGGTCTCGGTGCTGCTCAACAAGCGTCAGGCGGACCAGTTGGCCGCACAGCGGCGTCGGCAGGCCGGTGAACCGGCGCCGGCGCCCCGGACCGCCAGCGCGCCGCTGAGCGCGGCGGAACGGCGGGTCTCGTTGCGCCGCCAGCTCAACGCGTTGGTGGCGGCGCACCATCACCGTACGGGGCTGCCGCACGGCAAGATCCATGCGGAGCTGCGTCGCCGGTGCGGTGGGCCGCCCAGTGCACAGGCGACCATCGAGCAGCTCGAGGAGCGGATCGCCACCGTACAGACACTGTGATCCGGCGGCCCGTTGCTGGCCGAACGGCACCACGGACGGGCTTACGGAACGGCGCGACCGTACGGCGCACGGCGGGACGACCGGGATGGCCGGGATGGCCGGGGCCGAAGGCGCACCCCTGCCGGTGGAGCCCGCACGGGGCCCACCCGACGCACCCGCTCCGGTACGCCGATCCGGAATAGAGGACCGGAGGTGCCCTTTCGGAACACCTCCGGCCAGCTATGTCCTGTCTTGGTCAGTTCGCCATCAAATCGGCGCCACGCCAACTAAATTCCGGGTCAGCCGCGTACCGCACCGTGATCTTCACCAGATCCTCGGCGTACTTGTTCGCGTGATGTCCACAGAACACCAGTTCGCTCCCACCCGCGAGGGTGATCCGGAGCTTGCCGGCTGCGTTACAGCGGTCGCACCGTTCATCGGCGGCTGGGGGAGCCACCGTCTCGGGCGGCGGCGTGAGGGTCGGGGTCATCGCCTGTCCTCCTGCGGTCGTCACCGATGAACTCTCTCTTCGGTCATTGCTCACCTATCGTGCAACACCCTTGTGGGGTGTGGCCTTCCCAGTGTGCCCCCGGGGGACCGATGTCACACGTGGTAGAGACAGTGTGCCGTGCCACCAGGGTGCCACGTCAACGATCACTCGTGGGGAACCGACCGATCACCATGCACCGTTGTACGTCTGGTGATCAGACCGACACGTCCGGTTGACTTTTGTGATCAGTCAAGATAATCCCGGAGGACCTGCGAACGGGACGGATGGCGCAACTTCGACATCGTCTTGGACTCGATCTGGCGGATCCGCTCACGGGTGACGCCGTACACCTGACCGATCTCGTCCAGGGTCCGTGGCTGCCCGTCGGTCAGCCCGAAGCGCAGTCGCACCACGCCGGCCTCCCGCTCGGAAAGCGTCTGGAGCACCTGCTGGAGCTGGTCCTGCAGCAGCGAGAAGGAGACCGCGTCGACCGCGACGACCGCCTCGGAGTCCTCGATGAAGTCGCCGAGCTGGCTGTCGCCCTCGTCGCCGATGGTCTGGTCGAGCGAGATCGGCTCCCGGGCGTACTGCTGGATCTCCAGTACCTTCTCGGGTGTGATGTCCATCTCCTTCGCCAGCTCCTCGGGCGTGGGCTCGCGGCCCAGGTCCTGAAGCAGCTCGCGCTGGATTCGGCCAAGTTTGTTGATCACCTCGACCATGTGCACCGGGATGCGGATGGTGCGGGCCTGGTCGGCCATGGCGCGGGTGATGGCCTGGCGGATCCACCAGGTGGCGTAGGTGGAGAACTTGTAGCCCTTGGTGTAGTCGAACTTCTCGACCGCGCGGATCAGGCCGAGGTTGCCCTCCTGGATCAGGTCCAGGAACGCCATGCCCCGCCCGGTGTACCGCTTGGCCAGCGACACCACCAGTCGCAGGTTCGCCTCCAGCAGGTGGTTCTTGGCCCGCTCGCCGTCCCGGGAGATCCACATCAGGTCGCGCTGCATGTCCCGGACGAGCTTCTCTTCGCCCTCCTCGGCGGCGCGCAGCCGCTCGGCGGCGTAGAGCCCGGCCTCGATCCGCTTGGCCAGCTCGACCTCCTGCTCGGCGTTGAGCAGCGGAACCTTGCCGATCTGCTTGAGGTACGCCCGGACCGAGTCCGCCGAGGCGGTCAGCTCGGCGTCCCGACGCGCCTGCTTGAGCGCCTCGGACTCCTCGTCGTCCCACTCGAAGTCGTTGTCGGTCGCCGCTTCGGCCGCGTCGGCCTCGGCCGCCTTGGTCAGCTCGACCGGCTCCTCGACCACCACGTCCTCGATCTCGGCGGCAAGCGCCTCCGGATCGATGTCCGCGTCACCGGGCGCGTCCGGGTCGCCGGGTTTGCCGGTGCCCTTGGCGCCTCTGGCCGGTCCTGCCGTCGTGCCGGGCTTCGTCGTACGTCCGGCCTTCGCGGGGCCCTTGGCGGCCGTCTCAGTGCCCTTTGCGGCCACCTTGGCGCCGGGGGCCGACGCGGAGCCGTCGGGGGCGAGCGTGGGTTTGCGGGGCGTGGCCTTCCGCGGTCCGCCGGCCTCTTCGGCGGCGGGCGCCTGTTTGGGCGCGGGCGGGGCCGACTTCTTGGTCGCCTTGGCGGTGGTGGCCCGGGAAGCGGGGGTGGCGGACCGGGCGGCGGCGACCCGGCGACGGGTGCTGGCGGAGCCGTCGACCACAACGGTCACCCCGGCGTCCGAGAGCGCACGCAGGATCTTCTTGGCCTGGGCCGGAGTCACCTCAGCAGTCTCGACAGTGCGCGCCAACTCGGCCGACGTGAGCTGGCCGCCGGCGTTCTGCGCGTGGGCGATCAGGGTGTCGGTGAGCGAGCGTACGTCGGCGCCGATGTGGCGGGGTTCTGTCACGAATGACCTTCCGGAGGCGATGAGCGGGCACGGCCGGGGTCGGCCGGCGCAGCGCGATGCGTCGTGCCGGGCCGATGTGGTTGAGGAACCCCCGTGTCCCGGGCCGGCCGGTGCTCGGCGGTCCGTGGCGCGTGGGCAGGGGTGAATTGTAACGCCGTCTGCGGCGATCATCCCGCGCCGCACGCCGGAGACGCGGTCCGGGGCTACCGACTCGATGCGCGTGTGGACTTTGTAAGGATGATACTCGCGCCGGGCACGGGACGTCACAGGCGTGCGGAAGGGGACGTCATGGACGGCACGAGACCGGCCGGGGACGAATTACTGAAGATCGCTGTCGAGGTCGCGCGGCAGGCGGCCGAGACCGCCCGCCGGATGCGTGCGGACGGGGTGTCCGGGGTTACCACCAAGAGCACGGCGACCGACGTGGTCACCGCGGCCGACCGCGCGGTGGAACGCGAGGCGGTCGCGACCCTGCGGGCGGCCCGGCCCGGGGACGCCGTCCTGGGGGAGGAGTACGGCGGTGCCGACGGCACCGGGCCGACCGGCGGTGCCGGCGTGCGGTGGATCCTGGATCCGATCGACGGCACCGTGAACTACCTGTACGGACTGCCGCACTACGCCGTCTCGCTGGCGGCCGAGGTCGACGGAGAAGTGGTTGCCGGGGTGGTCCGCAACGCGGTCACCGGCGACGAGTGGACCGCCATCCGGGGCGGCGGTGCCTACCGGGCCGGTCAGCGGTTGCGGTCCTCGACCGAGACGGACCTCGGCAAGGCGCTGGTGGCCACCGGTTTCGGCTACGACCCGGCGCGCCGGGCCCACCAGGCCGGCGTGCTGGCCGAGCTGATTCCGCACATCCGGGACATCCGCCGGTTCGGTGTCGCGTCGATAGACCTGTGCCTGGCCGCCGAGGGATCGGTCGACGCGTACTACGAGAAGGGCCTCAACCTCTGGGACCACGCGGCCGGTGGGTTGATCGCCACCGAGTCCGGGCTCCTGGTCGACGGGCTGGCCGGGGCCGGTCCCGGGCCGGATCTGGTGATCGCCGCGCCGCCGGCGTTGTTCGGCCCGCTGCACGACCACCTGGACCGGCTCGACGCCGCCGGCGGCCCGTAGACCCGGCCAAGCGTTCCGGGGCCGGCGAGGTTCCGGCCGTCGGGCCGGCGGAGCCATCGGCTACCGCCCGCCGACCCGACCACGCCGGCTCAGGTCAGGCTCGGGTCGGCGCAGGTCTGGGCCGGCAACTGCGGCCCACCGCCGCCCTGGGCCAGCGCCTGGCTCACCTCGGTCTGGGTGGCCAGCTGCTTGAACTCGTCGCCGATCACCACGTCCACCACGTCGGTGTCGCGCTTCAGGTCGAACTCCGGCGTCGCCTCGTTGAGGAAGTACGCCTTCAGCACGTGGTAGGAGCCGACGCCCTTCGGCCCGTACCGCAGCACGGCGACGCGGTCGACGCCCTTGTTCTTCGGCTCGTTGCCCGCCTTGAGGACCTTGAACTTCCGGTTCTGGAAGTCGTCCTTCACCTCGTTGGCCTGGTTAGGAGTCGAGGTCGCGTTGAAGACGTTGATCTTGATGTCCTCCGGCAGTCGCAGCCGCGCGTCGGCCAACTTGTAGCCGTCCGGGCACGCCTCGGCGGTGTCCTGGCCCGCCTGCGTGTCCCGGACCAGGGTGACGGCGACGAAGACCAGGGCGATCCCCGCGAGCACGCCGACGACGATCAGGGCCCGGACGCGCGCGAAACTCATCTGGTTGGCTCCCCGAGGTTTGTCTGTGACAGATGCCGGCCGCCGCTGCGAGTCGGCCGCCGTTGGCTACCGAGTATGCCGGTGACACCAGCCGTTGTCCGACCGGGTGTGGAAACCGCCGAATTTGTCGGCGCGCCGACGACGATCGGCCGACCCTTACCCCTATCTTCGTGTCGCCTGAGTCACATTGGGAACAACTCCGCGCGCTCGGACGTACATGCATGCCGCAGGGACGGTATACATGCCTCGCCCGAAGGGGGGTAAGGTACCCCGCTCGCCGGGGCAGTTCCGCCCGGCGGCCGCGACCCGGAACGTGCGCCGGGTCGGGCGACCGGAAGTAAGGCCGGCCAGCGGGAACCGAAACAGCGTCCTCCGGCGTTACAACCGGAAGCGACTATATCGATATGGGAGAGTGAGACCGATGGCCACCGACTACGACGCCCCGCGTCGCGACGAGGTCGACCTCGGCGAGGACAGCCTGGAAGAGCTCAAGGCTCGGCGGGTCGACTCACAGTCGGCCGCAGTGGACGTCGACGAGGCCGAGGTCGCCGAGAGCTTCGAGTTGCCCGGTGCCGACCTGGCCGACGAGGAACTCACCGTGAAGGTGCTGCCGATGCAGTCGGACGAGTTCCGCTGCGCGCGCTGCTTCCTCGTACACCACCGCAGCCAGCTCGCGGTGGAGCGCAACGGTGACCTGATCTGCCGCGAGTGCGCCTGAGCTTCCCGGAGCCGGGAAGTGGTTCCCCGGCCAGGGGATCCGGCCTGTCGTCGACGGGTTCGGATTGTCCGGGTCCGGGGAGCGGCGACCTCCACGGCTGGAGGTCGCCGCGGGTGATTCGGCATGCGCGTTGGTGGGTACCTGCTTGACTCGAATCCACGTGGCTCGACGCCTAACCGACCGCCACGCGCATGGAGGTCATGATGAGCCGTTCCGACCAGGCGCCGGATACTTCGTCGCCGGCATCCGCCGAGACCGGTGGGGCAGCGGCCCCGCAGCCGGGATCGGAACTGGTCCCTCGGGACGAGGAACTCGGCGCGACGGTCGCCGCGCTGACCGACGACGACCTCGGCCGGGGCGGCCGACGGCGGCTGCTGAGCCGGCTCGTCGGTCAGGTGCGGGCCCGTGGGACCAGCAGCCTGTTCAAACCGAAGGCGGCGGTCCGCTGGCTGACCGACACGGTGGCGGAGATCGCGCCGCACGTGCCGATCCGTGACCGGGAGACCCTGCGCCGGCACTTCGACGGGCTGGACGACGACGCGCTCGCCGAGCGGCTGGTCCGCAACGCGGTCCGGGCCACGGCCGGGGTGGGCGCCGCCGGTGGCGGCGTGGCGGCGGTGGAGTGGGTCGTCACCCCGACCCTGCTCTCGGCGCCGGTGCTGCTGGCCGCCGAGACCGTCGCCGTGGTGGCGATCGAGCTGAAGCTGATCGGCGAGCTGCACGAGGTGTACGGCGTTCGGATGCCGGGCACTGCCGGCCAGCGGGCGGTGGTGCTGGTCCGGTCCTGGGCCGCCCAGCGTGGGGTGAACCCGCTCCTGCCCGGGGTGGGTGTGGGCGCGGTGCTCGGCACGGCGGCCCGCAAGGAGCTGCGGGACCGGCTGCTGAGGCGCTTCGGGCGCAACCTGACCACGCTCGGGCCGTTCCTCACCGGAGCTGCCGTGGCGGGCTTCCTCAACGGCCGGGCCACCCGTGGGCTCGGCAACCGGATCCGGGAGGACCTGCGGCCGGGCCGCCCCGCGATCGACGACTGAGCAGCCCGACGATCGCGGTCCGGGTCGGGCTCGGGCGGTCCCGGTCCGAGCCGCACTGGCGGCTCAGGCCGGTTGGGAAGGGCTGCTCAGGCCGAGTCGCGGGCCGCCATGATCGCCTCGGCCAGTCGTACCGGGTGACGTGAGCTGACCACCCAGTAGGGCGTGGGGTCGGCCGGATCGTCCAGCACCACCTGCACCGCCCCGGGTACCCAGGGACGCTGCACCACGAAGGCCAGCGGGTCCGCGCCGACGCCGAGCACCTCGCGCCGGCCGGCCACGTCCAGGGCGATCGCGTCCGTGACGAACTCCACCGGCAGCCGGGCGTCGTCGACCAGGAGTTCCCGGTCCCGGACCGCGACCCGGATCCGACCCAGCCAGCCGAGCCCGACGGCGGTCAGCGGAAACAGGATCACGAACGGCAGCCAGGCCCGGACGCCGGTCGAGCCGAGCCAGAGTTCGGCGGCCAGCAGTCCGGCCACGGCGGCACCGGCCAACCAGAGCCACCACGGCAGGCTCAGCCGTTCGGTGTACCCGGTGTGGGCCGGGGCGACGGCGGATTCGGAACTTCTCGGAGCCACGGTGTGAGGGTACGGCGCGGCGTGACCGGTTGACCCGGCAGGATGGTGGCATCACCGGTGGATCCGTGAACCCTGCCAGGAGAGTGACGCACGTGACGCACGTGGTGCCCGTACCGATTCGACGGCTCGATCCGGACCTGCCACTGCCGGCGTACGCCCATCCCGGCGACGCCGGGGCCGACCTGGTGGCCGCGGAGGAGGTCGAGATCCCTCCGGGCGAACGGCGCCTGGTCCGCACCGGCATCGCGGTGGCGCTGCCCGAGGGCTACGTCGGCCTGGTCCACCCCCGGTCCGGACTCGCGGCCAGGCTCGGTGTGACCGTGCTCAACGCGCCCGGTACGGTCGACGCCGGTTACCGCGGCGAGATCCTGATCAACCTGATCAACCACGACCGGGTCTCACCGGCGAAGATCTCGCGGGGTGACCGGATCGCGCAACTCTTGGTGCAGCGGGTGGAGCGGGCCGAGTTCCAGGCCGTCGACGAGCTGTCCGACTCCTCGCGTGGCGAGGGCGGGCACGGCTCGACCGGCGGGCACGCCGGCCTGGTCGTCCCGCGTGACCCGAGTGGCAAGACCGAGGGGGCGAGCGCCCACCCCGCAGCCGTGAGCGGAAGGTAGCAGGTACGCACGATGATCTTCTCCCGAGGACGCGGCGGCGGGCGTCACGCCCGTGACGATCGGTCCGATCGGCAGAGCGCCGACACCCAGGACCTCACCGCCTCGGCCGAACGCGCCGTCCCGCAGCGTGGGCCGTACGACCTCAGCGAGGCGCCGGACGGAGTGCAGCGACTCGACCTGGGCAGCCTGCAGATCCCGGCCATCGGGGAGGTGGAGGTACGGGTCCAGGCCAATCCCGAAGGCGTGATCCAGCAGGTCGTCCTGGTGTACGGCGAGAGCGCCCTCCAGTTGGGGGTGTTCGCCGCACCGCGTACGGACGGCATCTGGGACGAGTGGCGGGAGGAGATCCGGACGTCGCTGGCCGCCGACGGCGTGGTGGCCGAGGAGCTGACCGGCGACTACGGCACCGAGCTGCGGGCCCGGGTCCAGACTCCGGACGGCGGCGTGGCCGACCTGCGGTTCGTCGGCGTCGACGGCCCCCGGTGGATGATCCAGGGCGTGTTCCAGGGACGGGCCGCCAGTGACCCGGCCGTGGCCGGACCGCTGACCGAGTGCCTGGACGGGCTCGTGGTCGACCGTGGCCAGGAGGCCAAGCCGGTACGCGAGCCGCTGCCGCTGCGGCTGCCGCGCGATCCCGACGAGGCCGGGGCGACCACGGAGCAGGCCGAGGGGTCCGCGACGAGCGGCCCGCCGGTCAACGGCGTCGTCTCGGGGCAGCAGACGCCGCACCGGACCGACCCTCCGTCGGGGCGCCGGAACGCCTGACCACCCACGCGCCGCGCTGCCGACCGGACCGGATTCGGCTGAACCGGATTCGGCCGGACCGGCCCGGACCGCGCCGGCGCCACCGGCCCGTGCCGGGCGTGGCCGGGCGGCCGACTCCGGGCGTGCCGATCCGGCGTACGCTTGCGGGACGGCTCCACGCGGGTCGTGACGAGGACGTGCCGGGTCCGGCGCGTCGAGGAGGGTGACACCGGGTCATGGCGACCGACCAGGGTCGAATGTCGTGGCGGGGGTTCCTGCAGCGGCTGACCGCGAGCGAGGCCGAGATCGAGGCGGAGGAGTTGCTCCGGGAGAGCGCCGAGTGCGGCAGCACTCCCGCCGGGCAGTGCAGCCGCGGCCAGGTGGTGTCGGTCTCCGGCCGGCTCCGCACGGTGGTCTACACCCCCCGGACGAACCTGCCGACGCTGGAGGCGGACCTCTACGACGGCAGTGACATCGTGACCCTGGTCTGGCTGGGACGCCGGCACATCTCCGGGATCGAACCGGGCCGGCAATTGACCGCTCGCGGTCGCATGGCGGTACGTGATGACCGTAAAGTCATCTACAACCCGTACTACGAGCTGGAGTTGCCGCGGTGAGGGTGAGCCCAGGCGACTCCGGAAGCGACCGGAAGAAACCCACATGACCCCTGGACAGCCCCGAATCGACAAGACGGACGGCGAGCCGGACGCCGGCCGGGCCGCCGAGGACGACGAGCAGCTCCCCAGCCTCACCGAGCAGATGGCCGAACAGCTCGGTGGCTGGCGGGGGATGGTCGAGTCCAGCATTCCCGTGGTCGTCTTCGTAGTGCTCAACATCGTTACCGAGCTGCGGCCCGCCGTGATCGCCTCGGTGGCGGTCGCGGTGGCCATCGCCGTGCTCCGGCTGGTCCAGCGACGGCCGGTCCGACACGCGGTCAACGGCCTGTTCGGGATCGGCGTCGGCGCGCTGATCGCCTGGCGGACCGGTGACGAACGGGACTTCTATCTTCCCGGCATCCTCTACGGCATCGTCTACGGACTGGTCCTGCTGGGTTCGGCCGTGATCCGTCAACCGCTGGTCGGCTGGATCTGGTCGATCATCGTCGGTGGCGGCCGTTCGGAGTGGCGCGACGATCCACGGCTGGTCCGTACCTTCACCCGGCTCACCGTGCTGTGGGGCGTGGTGTGGCTGGCCAAGGTGGGCGTACAGGCCGGGTTGTACCTGGCCGACAAGGACACCGCGCTGGGCATCGCCCGGCTGGCCCTGGGCTACCCGCCGTACGCGCTGCTGCTGGTGATCACCATCTGGGCGGTACGCCGGGTGAACCGGACTCCGGCCGTACCGGCCGCTGTCGGAAACTGAACTGACCGCCGGCCCGGGCGACCCTGGGCGACGCCGCTCGGCTCACTTCGTGTTGCGGGTCCGTTCGACGCTGTCCGGACCGAGCACGACCTTGCGGACCTCGTCCTCGACCTCGGCGGTGCAGACGAAGATCAGCTCGTCGCCGGCCTCCAACGGGTCGTCGGGAGTCGGTACGAGCACCCGCTTGCCCCGCAGGATGGCGACCAGCGCCGAGTCCCGAGGCAGCGGTACGGCGTGGATCGGGTGGCCGACGTACGGCGCCGTCGGCGGCAGGGTGATCTCGACCAGGTTCGCCTCGCCCTGACGGAAGGTCATCAGTCGGACCAGATCGCCGACGGTGACCGCCTCCTCGACCAGGGCCGCCATCACCCGTGGCTTGCTCACCGCCACGTCGACGCCCCACTGGTCGGTGAAGAGCCACTCGTTCTCGGCCCGGTTGATCCGGGCGACCACCCGGGGCACCGCGAACTCGGTCTTGGCCAGCAACGAGACCACCAGGTTGACCTTGTCGTCGCCGGTCGCCGCCACCACCACGTCGCAGGTCGCGATGTCGGCCTCCTCCAGGCTGGCCAGCTCACAGGCGTCGGCCAGGATCCACTCGGCGGCCGGCACCCGCTCAGGGCGCAGCATCTTCGGCTTCCGCTCGATCAGCATCACCTGGTGCCCGTTCTCGATCAGTTCCTGGGCGATCGAGCGGCCCACGTTGCCCGCGCCGGCGATGGCTACCCGCATGTCAGCGCCCTCCTTCCGGGGGTGAGCCCGCCACCGTCGTCACCTGGTTGGCGACGTCGTCGGTGACCAGCATGGAGATCTGGTCGCCCTCCTGGATCACGCTGGAGGCGGTGGGCAGGGCGGCGATGCCGAACCGGGTCACGTACCCGACCCGTGCTCCGGTCGCCTCCTCGAGCCCGCGTACCGGTCGGCCGATCCAGCCGTCGTGGATCGGCACCTCGATGATCGAAATGGTGCTGGTCGGGTCGCGGAAGATCTCCACGTGTCCCTCGGGCACCAGGTGCCGGACGATCCGGTCGGCGGTCCACCGGACGGTGGCCACGGTGGGGATGCCGAGCCGCTCGTAGACCTGCGCCCGTTTCGAGTCGTAGATCCGGGCCACCACCCGGGAGACGCCGTAGGTCTCGCGGGCCAGCCGGGCGGAGATGATGTTGGAGTTGTCGCCGCTGGACACCGCGGCGAATCCGTCGGCCCGCTCGATGCCGGCCTGCCGTAGCACGTCCGCGTCGAAACCGGCCCCGGTGACCGTGATTCCGCCGAAGTCCGAGCCGAGCCGGCGGAAGGCGTCCGCGTCCTGGTCGATCACGGCCACCGAGTGGCCGCGCGACTCCAGGTTGTGGGCCAGGGTCGAGCCGACCCGTCCGCAGCCCATGATCACGACGTGCACGTACGTCCTCCTGGTGATCACGTGACCGACCCGTCGGAGTGGGTGGGTTCACCGAAAGCGTGCCATGCGACCCGTCCCCGGTGGTGCCCGACCTCCCCGACGGGTGCGGTCGAACCGGTCCGGGTCGCCCCGTCCGGCGCCGGGCCGGGCTGCCGGGCACCGGACCGGTGAAGATCGCCGCACCGGTCGGCCGGGCGATTCCGACAGCCGTACCCTTACCGGTTGTGGCCAGACCCACCTCGCTGCTGAAGCGCCTGCTCCTCGGCCGACCGTTCCGGTCGGACAAGCTGCAGCACACCCTGCTGCCGAAGCGCATCGCGCTGCCGGTGTTCGCCTCCGACGCGCTGTCCAGCGTGGCGTACGCCCCGGACGAGATCCTGCTGACCCTCTCCATCGCCGGCACCTCCGCGTACCTCTTCTCCCCGTGGGTGGCCCTGGCGGTCGTGGTGGTGATGCTGACGGTGGTGGCGAGCTACCGGCAGACCGTGCACGCCTACCCCTCCGGCGGCGGCGACTACGAGGTGGCCACGGTCAACCTGGGGCCGAAGTTCGGCGTCGGGGTGGCCAGCGCTCTGCTGGTCGACTACGTGCTGACGGTGGCGGTCTCGGTCTCCTCCGGCGTGGCCAACCTGGGTTCGGTGCTGCCGTTCGTCTCCGAGCACCGGGTGGGGGTGGCGGTGACCGCCGTCATCCTGCTCACCTCGATCAACCTGCGCGGGCTGCGTGAGTCCGGCACCGCGTTCGCGATCCCCACCTACGGCTTCATCATCGTCATCGTCGGGATGATCCTCACCGGGTTGGTCCGGATCTTCGTCCTCGGGCACGACCTCTCGGCGCCCAGCGCCAACCTGGTGGTCAGCGCCGAGCACGCCAACCTGACCGCCTTCGCGATGGCGTTCCTGCTGCTCCGGGCGTTCTCCTCGGGCTGTGCCGCGCTGACCGGGGTCGAGGCGATCTCCAACGGCGTCCCCGCCTTCAAGCCGCCGAAGAGCAAGAACGCCGCCACCACGCTGCTGCTGCTCGGCACGGTGGCGATCGTGATGATCGTCGGCATCATCTGGCTGGCCCGGCTGACCCACCTCCAGTTCATGGAGAATCCGGCCCGCCAGCTCGAACACGGGCCGCTCGACTACGTGCAGAAGACCGTGACCGTCCAGCTCGGCCAGGCGATCTTCGGCGACGGGGTACTCCTCTTCGTGGTCGCCGGGGCGACCGCGCTGATCCTCTTCCTGGCCGCCAACACGGCGTTCAACGGCTTCCCGGTGCTCGGCTCGATCCTGGCGCAGGACCGCTACCTGCCCCGCCAGTTGCACACCCGGGGTGACCGGCTGGCGTTCTCGAACGGCATCGTCTTCCTCGCGGTCGCCGCGTGCCTGCTGATCGTCGCCTTCCAGGCCGAGGTGACCCGGCTGATCCAGCTCTACATCGTCGGCGTCTTCGTCTCGTTCACGCTCTCCCAGGCCGGCATGATCCGACACTGGAACCGGCTGCTGCGTACCGAGCGGGATCCGGTGGTCCGGCGTCGGATGATCCGTTCCCGGGCGATCAACACCTTCGGGATGGGGCTCACCGCGGCCGTACTGGTGGTCGTCCTGATCACCAAGTTCCTGCTCGGCGCCTGGATCGCGATCGCCGCGATGGCCGTGATCTTCGTGATGATGCTCGGCATCCGCCGGCACTACGACCGGATCGCCGCCGAGCTGACCCCGGCCGAGGGCCGGCCGGTGCTGCCCGCCCGCAACCACGCCATCGTGCTGGTCAGCAAGGTGCACCAGCCGACCCTGCGGGCGGTCGCCTACGCTCAGGCCACCCGGCCGGACACGCTGACCGCGTTGACGGTCAGCGTGGACGACGTCGACACCCGGGCGGTCCAGGCCGAGTGGGAGCGACACGGGATGACCGTGCCGCTGACCGTCATCGACTCGCCGTACCGGGAGATCACCCGGCCTATCCTCGACTTCGTCGCCTCGGCCCGCCGGGCGTCACCCCGCGACGTGGTCACCGTCTTCATCCCCGAGTACGTCGTCGGGCACTGGTGGGAGAATCTGCTGCACAACCAGAGCGCACTGCGAATCAAGGGCCGGCTGCTCTTCGAACCGGGAGTGATGGTGACCAGCGTGCCGTGGCAACTGGCCTCGACCGCCCGGAAGAACCTGGACCGGTACGACGCGACACTGCGGCGCGGACCCGCCCGGGGCCCCCGGGGCGCCAGCGTCGGCGACCTGCTCACCCCACCGGCGCCGTCGGGCGGCAGCACGACCGCCCCGGCGCGACCGTCGAGCCTGAGCACCGCGCCACCGCCGCCGCCCCCCACCACCGCACCGTCACCCCCGCCTCCGCCGCCCGGTACGGATCTCGACGATCCCCCGCCGGCCCCCGGTGCCGACACCGCCGGCCCCCGATGAGTCCCGGTGAGGCGGAGCGGGTCGAGCGGGCCACGACCGGCCCCGGTGAGGCGGAGCGGGTCGAGTTGACCGTCGGCGCGGTGGCGCACGGCGGGCACTGCGTGGCGCGGCTCGACGGCCAGGTGGTCTTCGTCCGGCACGCCCTGCCCGGCGAGCGGGTTATTGCCGAGATCACCGAGGTACGCCGGGACTTCCTGCGGGCGGACGCGGTGACCGTACTCGAACCGTCGCCGGACCGGGTCGAACCGCCCTGCCCGTACGCCGGTCCGGACCGGTGTGGCGGATGCGACCTCCAGCACGTCGCGCCTCCGGCGCAGCGGGACTGGAAGGCGGAGGTGGTACGCGAGCAGTTGCGCCGGCTGGCCCGACTGGACCCGGCCGAGGTCGCCGAGCTGGACGTCCGGGTCGACGCGCTGCCCGGTGGATCGCTGGGCTGGCGGTCCCGGGTGCGCTACGCGGTCGACGGGGCGGGCCGGGCCGGCCTGCTCAAGCACCGCTCACACGAGGTCGTCCCGATCGACCGCTGCCTGATCGCCCACCCCGCGATCCAGGACCAACCGGTCCTGCCGGCCAGCGGCCGGAGCTGGCCGGACGCCGACGTGGTGGAGGTGATCGCCTCCTCCGGCGGCGACGTGACGGTGCGCCCGCGCCGGACGACGGGGCTGGGTCTCGGCGGTGAACTGGGCGACGCCGCCGACCCGGTGGACGGCGTCGACGCGGGGCAGCCCGGCGGTGACCCGTCCGGTGGGCGTACCGCCCCGGGTGGGGCCGCCGGACCGGGTGCGGTCGAGGCGCCCGTCGAGGCGACGGGAACGGTACGGGAGCTGGCCGTCGACCGGGTGTGGGAACTGCCGCCGGAGGCGTTCTGGCAGGTACACCCGGCCGCGGCGGACACGCTGGTGGCGGCCGTACTCGACCTGCTGGACCCGCGCGACGGTGAGTCCGCCTGGGACCTCTACGGCGGTGCCGGCCTGTTCGCCGCCGCGCTGGCCGGCGAGGTCGGCCCGACCGGCCGGATCACCCTGGTCGAATCGGCCGCGGCGGCGGTCCGGGCCGCCCGGCAGAACCTGAGCGACCTGCCCCAGATCGAGGTGGTACGGGCGTCGGTCGCTCCGGCGCTGTCCCGGCGCCGCATCATCGGCCCGGTGGACCTGGTGGTGCTGGATCCGCCCCGGGCCGGTGCCGGGGCGGAGGTGGTCCGGGCCGTCGCGGCCGCCGCCACCCGGGCGATCGCCTACGTGGCCTGTGACCCCGCCTCCTTCGCCCGGGACGTGCGGACGTTCCGGGAGGCGGGCTGGCGGCTCGCCGCCCTGCGCGGATTCGACCTCTTTCCGATGACCCAGCACGTGGAACTCGTGTCGTTGCTGGTGCCGGCGGCCCCGACCACCACCGGCTGAGCGGTACGGCTCCGTCGACGGGCCGTGCCGCCTCAGCCGGTACGGCTCCGTCGACGGTCAGCGGCCGCCGCGTCGCTTCAGCGTCCGTTCGTAGTCCTGGAAGCGCGCCTTCGCGATCGCCGAACGGGTCTCCGAGCGCAGCACGATGCCCTCGGCCCGACCCGGCGTACCGTCCAGCGCCACCGTCGTCGAAGGCAGGTACTCGCCGAGGAACCGGAACATCTTGTCGAGGTCGGTCGGCAGTTCGGTGGCCTCGACCGCGTCCAGCCGGGGCACGGTCTCCAGCCCCGCGGCGGCGGCGGTCTCCAGCAGGTCATCCTCGGCCAGGAAGCGCTGGCCGGCCGCCTCGCGCCAGGCCGAGATCCGCTCGGCCGGCCAGGTCAGGAGTTCCGCGTGGTCGTCGAGGACCGCGACGTCGAACAGCCGGGCGCCCACCGTCCGGGCGTTGGTGTAGTGCTTCGACCCGGCGGTGACCTTTCCGCCGTAGACCTCGAAAAAGTGGACCACGATGCGGTCCGGTCCGGTCGGCCGCAGCCGGTCGGCGATCGGGCGGAGCGCCTCGACGATGCCGAGGGCGGGATTGCCGATCAGGTCGCCACGGGCGTAGAGGAGTTCCTCGCGGCTGCCGATCAGATAACTGCCGTCGGGCAGCGAGACGATCCGGCCGTTGGTGCCGTCGATCTTCTCGGTCAGGAACACCCGGCCGGCGAACGGGACGGTCGCGTCGAGCAGCCCGCCGTTGCGTGGGTCGAGTTCGTGGTAGGTCGGGATCGACGGGTACTTCGTCATCGAGTTGATGATCGAGAGGTCCGCCGTACGGACGTCGAAGTCGGACACGCTGTCTCCCCGTCATCTGCCGCTCCCGAACGGAGTGGCGGCTCAGGCCACCTTCGGGGATGGAGATCGAACTGGCAACGCAGATATCGACGGGTCGGACCGTCGCGGCCCCGGCACGGCGAGGACGTGCCGGCGTCCTCGCCGTGCCGTGACCGCGATCAGGAGGTGACGTGTACGGCGGCCCGGCGGCCGGTGGAGACAGCCTCCGAATCGCGGCGCGCGGCTCGGGCGGAGGCCCGGTCGCGGAACCGGATCCAGGCGACGATCAGCAGGATGAACGGAAGTAGTGGCAGCGCGAGCAGGAGCACGATGCCTACCGCGAGTACCTGACCCGCGGCGTAGCGGCCGGACATCGGGGCGCTACGGGCGCGGCCGGGAAAGCGGCTCGGGCGGGGGCCAGCAGGCGACATGTCGAGACCTTAGGGGAGGGTGGGGTTACCGGCCATGCTACGGCTCTTCGCGGTATCTGCCCGATTTTTCGTTCGTTTGGCCGAGTCCCTCCCCACCACTCGCGGTTGGGGGACGTCGACTGTCCGCTACCGGAGCACCGTCCGGTCAACGGGACTCTGCTGATCGCCGACGGCTCTGCGCCGGGTGGCGAAGCGGTTCGCCACCGGAGAGCGGTCGGCGTCGACTACCCTGCCCGCCGACGCGTCTCAGCTGGCCTGCGGAAGCCGGCCCGACACCGATCTTCACCGGATCCACCACCGATCTTCACCGGATCCGACCCCGGTCCTCTGGCGGCCCGGCTGCGGGCCGTACCGGCCCCGATAGACTCTGCGGCTATGAGCCTGTGTAGGGAGCGAATCAGCCAGCCCAGTGCCGTGCGGCCCGATACGCCTGCCGAGCACGGCGAGGTGGTGGCATGAGCGACCGTACCGAGGAGACGAATTCCGCCCGCCGGTTGCTGGGCGCGGTGCGAGGACCGCAGGACGTCAAGCGGATGTCCGGCGACGAACTCGACCTGCTCGCCGCCGAGATCCGGGACTTCCTGGTCGCCAAGGTGTCCCGGACGGGTGGGCACCTCGGCCCGAACCTCGGGGTCGTCGAGCTGACCCTCGCCATGCACCGGGTCTTCGACTCGCCCCGGGACCGCTTTCTGTTCGACACCGGCCACCAGGCCTACGTACACAAGATGCTCACCGGTCGGCAGGAGGGCTTCGACCAGCTGCGACAGCGCGGCGGCCTGTCGGGCTATCCGAGCCAGGCGGAGAGCGAACACGACCTGATCGAGAACTCGCACGCCTCGACCGCGCTCTCCTATGCGGACGGGCTGGCCAAGGCGTACGCCCTGCGCGGCGAGTCGCGCAACGTCGTCGCCGTGGTCGGTGACGGGGCGCTCACCGGTGGCATGTGCTGGGAGGCGCTGAACAACATCGCCGCCGCCCGCAATCCGCTGGTCATCGTCGTCAACGACAACGGCCGGTCGTACGCCCCGACCATCGGCGGGCTGGCCGACCACCTCTCGACGCTGCGGCTCAACCCCGGCTACGAGAAGGTGCTCGACACCGTCAAGGAGGCGCTCGGCTCCACCCCGCTGGTCGGCAGGCCGATGTACGAGGTGCTGCACGCGGTCAAGAAGGGCATCAAGGACGCGGTAGCCCCGCAGGCCATGTTCGAGGACCTGGGCATCAAGTACCTCGGCCCGGTCGACGGGCACGACGTGGCCGCGATGGAGTCGGCACTGCGCCGGGCCAAGGGCTTCGGCGGGCCGGTGATAGTGCACGCGGTGACCCGCAAGGGTCTGGGCTACCGCCCGGCCGAGGAGGACGACGCCGACTGCCTGCACAGCCCGGGCACGTTCGACGTGGAGACCGGCAAGCTGCTCGCCGCCCCCTCGGTGAAGTGGACGCACGTCTTCGCCGACGAGCTGGTCGCGGTCGCCGACGAGCGGCCCGACGTGGTGGGCATCACGGCCGCGATGGCCGAGCCGACCGGGATCGCCGCGATGGCCCGCAAGTACCCGGAACGGGTCTACGACGTCGGCATCGCCGAACAGCACGCGGTCACCTCGGCCGCCGGCCTCGCCCTGGGCGGCCTGCATCCGGTGGTGGCGGTCTACGCGACCTTCCTCAACCGGGCGTTCGACCAGGTGCTGCTCGACGTGGCGATGCACAAGCTGCCGGTGACGTTCGTGCTGGACCGGGCCGGGATCACCGGCCCGGACGGCCCGAGCCACTACGGCATCTGGGACATGTCCGTGTTCGGGGTGGTTCCCGGGCTGCGGATCGCCGCGCCTCGGGACGCCGCGACCCTGCGGGCGGAACTCCACGAGGCGGTCGCGGTCGAGGACGGGCCGACCCTCCTGCGGTTCCCGACCGGATCGGTCACGGCCGATCTGCCGGCGATCCGTCGGGTCACCGCCGCCGGCTCGGTGTCGGGCGGCGTGGACGTGCTGGCCGAGTCCGCCCGTGCCGACGTGCTGCTGGTCGCCGTGGGGGCGTTCGGGCACCTCGGGATGGAGGTGGCTGCCCGGGTCGCCGAGCAGGGCTACGGCGTCACCGTCGTCGACCCGCGCTGGGTCCGGCCGATCCCACCGGAGCTGGTCACCCTGGCCGGCGCGCACCGGCTGGTGGTCACCGTCGAGGATGGCGTACGGGCCGGCGGTGTCGGCGACGCGCTGGCCAAGGCGATGCGGGACGCGGACGTACGGGTGCCGCTGCGCGATCTGGGCGTACCGCCGGTCTGGCAGCCGCACGGCACCAGGGCGCAGATCCTGGCCGACCTGGGACTCACCGCGCAGGATGTGGCCCGGGACGTCACCGGCTGGGTCTCCCAGCTCGACGACGAGTCCATCGCACCGGTCCGGGTGACCGCCGCCAACGGTGGCGACCGGACGGCGAAGGGCCGCAACGGACGCGGCTGATCCCGCGCCAACGAACCGACGGGCCCGGTCGACCTGACCGGGCCCGTCGTCGCTCTACCGGGTTGGTCAGTTGCCGCCGAACGAGCGCTGGATCGTCTCGTCAGAGTGCGTCAGGCTGTACGTCTGCCTGCTGGTCGGCTTGTCCAGGACGACCAGACCGGGGCGGTCGATCCGGCGGGGCGTACCGGGCGGCAGCGTGAGGCTGCTCTCCGAGCTGTCCTCCCAGACCAGTACGACGACGGGGCTGGGCAGCGGCAGGAGGTACCCCTGGAGCGGCTCGGACCGGTCCGCGGCCGACACCACCGGCGGGCCGTCGGCCGGCCGCACCATCACCGCGGTCATCACGCCGTCGTCGGTACGCCAGCGGAGCTGCTCGAGCTTGCTCAGCCGTCCGGAGTCGTCGAGCGCGACCTCGCCCAGCGTCTTCGTCCTGACCTGGTCGATCGGCCAGGACGCCGGCACCGATCCGGGATGGACCCGGCCGTGCACCCGGTGCGCGATGCTGCCGAAGGCGCCGGTCTTCTCGCCGAGTCGGCAGGTGTCGAGCCCGCGCAGCGCCGCCCCCGCCGAGGCGGTGTCGTCGTTGACCAGCGGATAGCGCGGTCCGGCCGTACCGGTGCCGAGATCGACGAGCCGGTCGGCGGACTTGCCGCTCGGCAGCGACTCGCTGGGGCGCAGCCGGGCGGTGACGGTGGCGGCGGCGCAGGCCGGCACGGCGACCGGGGCGGTCAGGCCGTCCGTGACGGCCAACGTCTGGCGGTCCGGTCCGAGGAGGCGGTCCACCCGGGCCGAGACGAGGTAGCGCCGCCCGGTGGGAAGCTGCACCGGCAGTACGTCGGAGTAGACCAGGTAGCCCGGATCGGTGTACTCGACCGCCCGGTCGACGCGGAAGTCCGTGCCGTCGCTGGTCAGTTGCAGCAACCAGGACGCCGACTCGCCCGGTACGTCGGCGGCGACGAGTGCCAGCCGGGCGCCGTCCACCTCGCCGAGCCAGAGGATCCCCGACGAGGGGAGGTGGACCCGGTCCTCGACCGGTGAGCGCCACTCGTCCACGGCCTTCGCCACGGCGGTGGTCGCTTGTGGATCCCCGGCCAGCGTGCCCCGGGACGGCCAGACCTGGAGGGTGCCATCCAGTGTGTCGTAGCCGACCCGCAACGCGACCGCGGGCTCCTTCGGCACGGTCCCGCATCCGCCCGCGAGGAGAGCCAGCACCAACACCGCGCCGGTGATCCCGGTACGAGGGACTGAACCCACCGCTGTGCCCCCGATCCGCCTCAGCTGTCTACAGAAGCCACATCCTACGAGATCTCGGACGCCGGCCGGGCATCACCCGGCAAAGCCAGCCGATCGGGTCCGCCCCGCTGCGGGTCGGCGGAAGATGCCGCTCGCCCTGCGGTAACCGGCCGCCCAGGCATCCGGGACCAATCGGGTACTCCTGTAGACTCCGCCGACTGTGACGCTTGCCGAGCCACGTCTCGAAACCACACCGGACCCGGAGGGCCCCGAGCCCGGAGGGCGCACGGCGACCGGAACCGACGGGGGCGCGGCGGAGTCGGCAGGTTCGGGCGCCGATGCCGGAACGGGGCCGGCCGCCACGCCCGGAGCGGGCTCGGCCGCCGATCCCGAGACGGGTTCGCGACCCGGCGCCGCCGTCGAGGATCCGGGTACGCCGGACCGGAACAGCGGTACTCCGACGACCCGCCCGCCGCGTTGGCCGACCTGGCGCCGCGACCTCGCCGTGTACGCGTGCTTCCTGGTCGCCGCCTTCTGGGTGACCAGTCAGATCTGGCTGGACCCGGCGGGTCGGGTGGCGTCGCTCTACAGCAGCGACCCGGCCCAGGTGCAGTACTTCCTCGCCCATTCGGTCCGGGTGGTGCTGCACGGCGAGTTCCCGTTCTTCACCGACCGGTTGAACTATCCTGATGGCGTCAACCTGATGGCCAACACGGCGATCCTGGGGCTGGGCATCCCCATGGTGCCGGTGACGTTGCTGTTCGGGCCGGCGGTCTCGTTCGTGGTCCTGGTGACGCTCGGGTTGGCCGGCACCGCCTCCGCCTGGTATTACGTGATCTCCCGTCACCTGGTGAAGGCGCCGATCGCGGCCATCGTCGGGGGCTGGTTCTGCGGCTTCTCCCCGGCGCTGCTGTCGCACGCCAACTGGCACCCCAACATCATTTCGCAGTTCCTCCTGCCGTTCATCGTCTGGCGGGTCATGGTGCTGACCCGGTCCACCCGGGTGATCCGGGACGGTGTGATCCTCGCGCTGCTGGTCACCTACCAGGCGTTCATCAACGAGGAGATCCTGCTCTTCACCGCGCTGGCCTGCGGGATCTTCCTGTTCGCCGTCGTGGTGCAGCAGTCGGGTCGGTGGGCCGCCGCGTGGCGACCGCTCCTCGGTGGGCTGGCGGTCTGCACGGTGCTCGCCGGAGCGCTGCTCGCGTACCCGCTGCTGGTGCAGTTCGCCGGGCGGCAGGCGTACCACGGGCTCAGCGACGCGGTCCGGGACTACGGCAACGACCTCGCGGCGTTCTTCGTGCCCGGCTCCACCACGCTGGGCGGGAACCAGCGGGCCAACCTCGACCTCGCGCCGAACTACTCGGAGGAGAACGCCTTCTTCGGCTGGAGCCTGGCGCTGCTGACCGTGGCGATCGTGGCCTGGCTCCGGCGTGAGGTGATCATCCGGGCCCTCGCGGTCACCGGCCTGATCTTCGCGGTGCTCTCCCTCGGCGAGCGGATCTCCTGGTGGAACCGGGGGGCGTTCTGGGGGCCGTGGGACGTACTGGTCAAGGCGCCGCTGCTGGACGCGGTGGTGCCGACCCGGTTCGGCCTGATCACCACCGTCGTGGTCGGACTTCTGCTCGCCCTGGCCACCGACCGCGCCTGGGCGATGGAGATCGCCGACCGGCGGATGCTGCGTACGGTGGTGGTCGCCGCGCTGGCCATCGCGCTGGTGCCGATCCTGCCGCTGCCGCTGCGGGAGGTCAGTCGGCCACCCGTGCCGACCTTCATCACGTCCGGGCAGTGGCGCCCCTTCGTCGGGCCCGAGCAGACGCTGGTGCCGGTGCCGATCCCGGCGATGGGACACACCAACGGGATGCGCTGGGCCGCGTCCACCAACCTCGACTTCAAGATTCCCGGGGGCTACTTCCTCGCGCCCCGCAACGGGAACACCGGCGATCCGGGACGGTTCGGCGGACGCCCGAGCGGGCTCAGCGCCGTGCTCGACGAGGTGGCCACGACCGGCCGCCCGGTGACCCTGAACGACCGGCAGCGTCGACGTGCTCTCGACGAACTGCGCCACTGGCGGGCCGCGATCCTGGTGCTGCCGGTACGGCAGGACAACGTCGAGGCGCTGCACCGCACCGTCGACCAGATCGCCGGCCCCGCCCAGCGTCGGGCCGACGTGTGGGTATGGGACGTCCGCGCCCTGACTGACCGTACAGCTGGGTGAGCGGGCCGGGTCGCCCCGCCGAGACCGCGCCGGAGGACGTCGCGGTCCCGACGGACGCGCCCGGGTCGCCGCCGGTGAACCGCCGGTGGTGGTGGGTACGGCCGGACGGCTGGCCGGCCCGCACCGGCTGGTTCCGGGCGCTGCGGGCCCGTACCGGCCGGCTCGGCACCGTTGCGGCTGCCTGGGCCGGACGACGTCGCGGGCCGCTCGTCGACGGAGCCGTTCTCACGTTCTACCTCGCCGTGGCGGGCTACGTCACCTCTCCGCTCTGGCTGAACCGGGACCGGATGACGTACGCGGACAACGACATGATGCTCTTCGAGTGGATGCTCTCCCGGGCCGCCCAGGCGGTGACCGGGCTGGAGAATCCGCTCTACAGCACCGCGTTGAACGCGCCCGACGGGATCAACCTGATGGCGAACACGTCGGTGCTGGGCCTGGGCCTGCCGCTGACCCCGGTGACCCTGCTGTTCGGCTCGCAGACCAGCTACCTGCTCGCCGTGGTGCTCTCTCTGACCGGTACGGCCGCCGCCTGGTACCTGTTCCTGTCCCGGCGCCTCGTTCCGTCCCGGCCCGGCGCGGCCGTGGCCGGGCTCTTCTGCGGGTTCGCGCCCGGAATGATCTCCCAGGCCACCGGGCACCTGCACATGATCTCGCAGTTCCTGGTCCCGGCGATCCTCTGGGTGGTCTTCGACCCGCGTACCGACCGGGTACGGCGCCGGGGCGTACTGCTCGGACTGCTGGTGACCTATCAGGTCTTCCTCGGCGAGGAGGTGCTGGCCTTCCTGGTTCTCGCCTGCGGGCTGTTCACCGTCGGCTACGCGGTGGCGGCTCCGGCGACGGCCCGACGGCTGGCTCCGGCGTTCCTCGGTCGGCTGGGCGTGGGCACGGTGACCGGGGTGGTGCTGTTGGCGTACCCGCTGTGGTTCCAGTTCTTCGGCCCCGGGCACTACCGGGGACTGCCGTTCGACCCCGCCGCGTACGCCCTGGACCTGGAGTCGTTCACCGCGGTGGCCCGGCAGTCGATCACCGGGTACGACTCGGTGCCCGGCCTGCTCTCACCGAACGCGACCGAGGAGAACTCCTTCTTCGGCCTGGGGTTGATCGTGCTCTGCGCGGTGATCGCGATCTGGCAGTGGCGGCGGCCCCTGGTCAAGGCGCTGGTGCTCTGTGCGGTGGTCTTCGCCGCGCTGGCGCTGGGTGAGACCGTACGGCTCGGCGGGCAACCGCTCGACCTGCAAGGCCCGTACCGGCTGGTTTCCGGGCTGCCCCTGATCGACCTGGCGGTGCCGGCCCGGTTTCCGCTGATCTGCGTGCCGGTCCTGGCGATCCTGCTGGCGATCTCCTTCGAGCGGGTCTTCGACCGGGCCAACCGGCCGGCCGAAGTCGCCGGAGCCGCTGGAGTCGCCGGAGCGCATCCCGCGACCGACCGACCGGCTCCGTTGGGCGCACGGGTGCCGGTCCGGCTGCTCTGGACCGGGGCGGTCGTCGCCGTGTTGCTGCCGGTGGCGCCGGCGCCGCTGGTCACCAAGCCGGTCTGGCCGGTCCCGGAGTTCATCGCCAGCGGGCAGTGGCGGTCGTACGTGCCGCCGGGGCGCACCCTCGTGCCGGTGCCGCCGACGACGGGCAGCGAGGCGATCGCCGGGATGTACTGGTCGGCGCGGACCGGGCTGGCGTTCACCGCGCCGGGCGGGTACTTCATCGGCCCGACGGGTGCGGACGACCGGCAGGCCCGGTGGGGTTCGCCGGACCGGCCGACGGCGGTGCTGCTCGGCCGGGTCGCCCGCAGCGGAGAGGTGCCGGTGATCGGCGACGCGGAACGCCGGCAGGCGATCGAGGATCTCCGGCACTGGCGGGCGGCGATCGTGGTGCAGGGCGGCCTGCACCGGGGCGCTCCGGTCAAGGAGACGCTCGACCGGCTCCTCGGCCCGGGGCGGGACATCTCCGGCGCCTGGGTATGGGACGTCCGCGCCCAGGTCGACGGCTGACCCGCCGCCGATCAGCCGACCCGCCGGTACGGCCGTGGAACGGTTCGGCCGGCGGCCGGATCGGCCGGGAGTCAGCCGACCAGTGGGCGGACGTCCCAGAGCCAGACGTCGTCCACCCGCTGACCCGGACCGAGCAGCCCGGCCAGCAGCACGTGCAGCGCCGGGGTCGCCGGATGGTCGCCGAGCACCACCACGGAGGCCTTCCAGAACCGCAGGTCCTCGATCGCCTGGCGCCGGTTCTCCTCGGTGACCACCGGCGCCGCTCCCCGGTCCATCGTCCCGTAGATCAGCATGCTGGTCGGCCGGGACGGGGCGCCGAACACGCCGCTGCCCTCCGCGTTGGGCCCGATGAAATAGCCGGCCGGAATCGGGAACGCCTGCTCGGTCAGGGCGCTCCACCTCAGTGTCGAGAGGCCGTGCACGTTGCTCGGAATGGGCACCGGCACCAGGGTGCGGCCTGCGGGGACGTAGGGCCGCCAGGCCCCGGAGGTGATGAAGTGCGGCGGCAGGTCGATGTGCTGGGCCGGCAGCGGGCGGGGGAAGATCGGCAGCAGCGCGAGCGCGATGGCCGCGTACGCCAGGATCCGCAGCCGTGGCCGGGCCGGCTCCAGCCGGCCGGGTACGTCGACCGCCGTGCCGCCGTCCAGCGCGACGGTGCTGGGCCTGCCGTTGCCGGACAGCCCGTTCGTGGGCCTGCCGTTGCCCGGCAGCGGGATACCGGCCAGCCCGGTCGGACCCGTCCGGGTCCTGGCGACCTCGTTCCAGGCGAGCGCGATCAGGATGCCGACCGCGGCCACCGTGACCAGGCTCAGTCGGGTGGGCATCATCATCTCGACCAGCGGGAGATCCTCGGGCAGCAGGTGCCACGGACCCTCGATCTCGGTCACCCGGCCGTCGATCCGGACCTGCCGCCCCAGCGAGGCGAGCGCGAATCCGACGGCGAGCAGCGAGGCGATCCGGGCGGTCACGCTGGTGCGCCAGAGCAGGACGGCGACCAACACGGCCAGCCCGACGAGCGGCCAACCGAGCCAGGTGTTCTGCTCGGTCATCCCGATGGTCTTCTCCACCTCCGGCGAGCCGGCGATGGTGTCCCGGGAGTACGTCACGAAGGCCCGCAGGTCCTCGCCCCAGTTGTGGAAGACGCCGCCCTGCAACCCCCGGTAGGACTGCGGGCCGTTGAACTGGTACCAGATCGGGTAGCCGGCCAGCAGCAGCGCCAGGGCACCGCCGACGCCGAGCCCACGGAGGAAGTTCCACGCCCGGGCCCGGGTCTGCGACCACCGGAAGACGGCGTACAGCAGCACGATCGCCGCGCAGGCCAGCGCGGTGAGCAGCAGCATCTCCTCGTTGATGAAGATCTGGTACGTCACCAGCAGCCCCAGCACCACTCCGCCCCGCAGCCAACGGCCCGGCTCGCCGAGCCGGAGCACCCGGACCACGATGAGTGGAAGCAGGAAGTTCGACGCGAAGTTCGGCTGGCCGTTGGCGTGGTGGATGATGCCGGGCGCGAAACCGAGGAACGCGCCGCCGACGAACGCGGCGCCCCGGGAGGCGACCAGGTGGCGGGAGAGCATCCAGTACGAGGTCGCGGCCGTGGCGGCCAGCGCACCACCGAGATACACCGAGTACGACACCTGCGGGCCGAAGAGCAGCGTTATCGGGGCCAGTGGCAGGCTGATGCCGAGCACCGACGTGTTCGCCATCATGTTGACCCCGTCCGGCGCGTTCTGCCGGGCCGAGAAGAGCGGGTTCTCCAGGTGCTGGACCGAGTACGCGCCGTGCGCCAGCAGCCACTCGAACCAGCTGTGGTCGGTGGGCAGGTGCGACGACACCCGGTGCTGGATGTCGGCCCAGTAGTTGGCGCAGACGAAGACACCGAGCAGGACGTACGCTCCGATGACCAGTACGTCGGCCCGCGCGGGTGCCCGGAACCTACGCCACCGGCGAGGTCGACCGGTCTCGGTCGAGCCGGCCTCGGCGTCCGAAGAGTTGTCCACCACCGGAACTGCCACGAGGCGCCATCGTACAGGTGGCTTCGCGTCCGATTTGCCGCTACCCGGTGTGGTCCATCCGGAGTGTGCCGGAGCGCGGGGTGGGGACGTCGCCGGATCCTCGGGAGGGAAGTGCATGCCCACCATCGAGCTGGGTGAACTGGGTGCCGAGCCGGCGCACGATCTGGTCGGCACCGGGAAGCGGGCGCCTCGTCCCGGAGATCGTCGGTCGATGCTCCTCCGGGTCGGGCTGCCGGCGGTGCTCGTCGGGCTGCTCGCCACGATGGCCGCCGGTAACCCGTTTCCCGGGCCGTGGCGGGCGGTGGACGTCCCGGCCCGGCTCGGCGCGATGGTCCTGGCGGACCGGGACCGGGTGTTCGTCGTCGCCGGGGTGGGGACGTACACGTCCGGCCGGGAAATCGCCGCGTACCGGCTGCCCGAGGGCACGCCACGCTGGCGGACGACCCTGCCACCCGGCGACGTGAGCCAGCCGATGCTGCTCGGCGACACGCTGGTGCTGGTGTCGTACTCGGAACAACCGTCGGGCGGACAGATCGTGGTCACCGCGGTGGACGCGACGACCGGGGCGCTCTCCTGGCACCGGGCGGCGACGCTGGAGGCGATCAGCGGCACGGGTGACCTCGTCCTCTGGGCCGGGCCGGAGGGCTGGAATCCGCTGGACGGGGACGAACAGGACCCGGTCGAGGAACGCCCGCCGGGGACCCTGCAGGTGGTGGACCCGGCGTCGGGAGACGTGCGCTGGTCGATGCCGACGCCGGCCGGTGCCCGGCGCGCGTACGACCACTCGATGCTCGGCCAGGGTCCGAAGGTGGCGCTGGTCGCGTCGGAACGCATCGAGATGCGTGACCTGATCACGGGTGCCGTCATCCGGACCGCCCAGCTGCCACCGCCCACCGAGCGAACCGACAACTACTGGTACGTCGACGTCGTCGACGACCTCGTCATCGTGCACGAACGGCGGTCGCTGACCGCGTACGGGTGGCACGGGCCGGACAGGCTGGACCGCAGGTGGTCGATCCCCAATGAGAAGGGCCTGGAGTACGGGCCGGTCACCTGCGGGTCCCAGCTCTGTACCTACCTGCGGGACAACGGGGTGCGGGTCCGGGACGGTCGGACGGGTCAGGTCCGATGGTCGGACTCCCGCTGGACCAGCCTGTTGCTGGCCGGCGACGTCTGGATCGCCACCGCCGGTTCGGATTTCGGTACCCCCAATCTCCAGTACGCCGTGGATCCCGCCACCGGACGGGTGCTCGCCGAGCTGGGCTCCTGGCAGCTGGTCGACAGCGAGGCCGGAGATCCTCGGCCGATCGGGATCCGGATCGGCGCGAACCGTCGGGCCTGGGTGGCCGAGATCGACACGACGACCCTGCGGACCCGGGTGCTGACGGTCCTGGAGGGTGTCTCCGGCGACTGCGGGCTCAGCGGGGAGACGCTGCGCTGCCGGTTGGCCGACGGCTCGATCGGGCTGTGGCAGCTACAGCGGTAGCCGAGGCCGGCCCCGGACACCGGCGCAGGCGCGTCCCCGGCCGGTGACTTGTCGACCACGGATAGGTTGTCCCTGGACGAGCGGCCGGGGAGGTCATGGTGCGGGTACTGGTGGTGGAGGACGAGCGGAATCTCGCCGACGCGATCGTCCGGGGACTGCGTCGGCAGGGCATGGCGGTCGACGTGGCGTACGACGGGTCCGCCGGGCACGAGATGGCCTTCGTCACCCGGTACGACGTGGTGGTGCTGGACCGGGACCTGCCCGGCGTGCACGGCGACCAGATCTGCGCCGACCTGGTCACCTCGGGAACCCTGACCCGGGTGCTGATGCTCACCGCGAGCGGCACGGTCGCCGACCGGGTCGAGGGGTTGCAGCTGGGCGCCGACGACTACCTGCCGAAACCCTTCGCCTTCGACGAACTGGTGGCCCGGGTGCAGGCCCTCGGCCGCCGCGCCACCCCGGTGACTCCGCCGGTGCTCGCCGTGGCCGACCTGGTGGTCGATCCGGCCAAACGGGTCGCCACCCGGGGCGGGGTGGTGGTGGACCTGGCCCGCAAGGAGTTCGGCGTGCTGGAGGAGCTGCTCAAGGCGCGCGGCGCGGTGGTCTCCAGCGAGGAACTCCTCGAACGGGTCTGGGACGCCAACACCGACCCGTTCACCACGACCGTCCGGGTGACCGTGATGACGCTGCGCAAGAAGCTCGGCGACCCACCGCTGATCGAGACGGTGGTCGGCGCCGGCTACCGGGTGCCCGACCCCTACATACCCGGCCAGGTGAGCGCGTGACCGTCTATCTGACCCGGCGCCGGCCCCGGCTGCGCCCGACCCTGCGGCTCCGGCTGACCCTGCTCAACGGGGTACTGCTGATCGGCGCCGGGGCGATCCTGCTGCTGCTCGCCTGGCTGCTGGTCGGCGACGCGCTGCGCCCGACCGAGCAGTTGCAGCCCGGCACGCTCGTCGAGCTGACCGACGGCCGGACGATCGACGCGAGACAGTGGCAGGAGCAGCTCGTCCAGGCCCATTCGCGGGAGTTGCTGGCCAAGGGCCTGGTGGCGCTGCTGGCGATCAGCATCGTCGGTGTCGCCGGGGCGTACGCGGTCGCCGGCCGGGCACTCCGGCCGCTGCACCAGGTCACCTCGACGGCGCGGCGGCTCGGTGAGGCCACCCTGGACCAGCGGATCCGCTACTCCGGGGCGGACGACGAGGTGGCCGAGCTGGCCGGCACCTTCGACGCCATGCTGGACCGGATCGGTGGCGCCTTCGAGGCGCAGAAACGCTTCGTCGCCAACGCCTCGCACGAGCTGCGTACGCCGCTGGCGGTGATGCGTACCGAGATCGACGTGACGATGGCCGACGACGAGGCGGACGTGGCGGAGTACCGCCGGATGGCGACCGTGGTCCGGGACGCGTCCGAACGGGCCAACAACCTGGTCGACGCGCTTCTCGTGCTGGCGCGCAGTGAGGCCCAGGCCGGCCGCCGGCTGGCCCGCAAGGCGCCGACCGACCTCGCCGCCGGGGCGAGTTCGGCGCTCTCCGCGATGCGGGTCGAGGCGACCCGGCTCAAGCTCCAGGTCGACACGACCCTGGAACCGGCGCCGGTCGTCGGCGATCCGGGCCTGCTGGAGCGGCTGGCCGGCAACCTGGTGGAGAACGCGATCCGCTACAACCACCTGCACGGCCGGTTGTGGGTGCGTACCGGTTCGGATCCCGAGCAGGCCTGGCTGGTGGTCGGCAACACCGGCTTCGAGGTGGAGCAGGTGGACGTACCCGGGTTGTTCGAGGCGTTCCGGCGCGGCGGTCGGGAGCGAACCGGAGCCCGGGGTTCGGGGCTCGGGCTGTCGATCGTCCGGGCGGTCTGCGACGCGCACGGCGGCACGGTCAGCGCGGTGGCCCAGAGCGGCGGCGGGTTGGAGGTCACCGTGACGCTGCCGGCGGCCGACACCACCCCGGTGGTGGCCGCCTCCGCAGTCGTCGGGGGGTAAGGAAGGGCCCCTTCCTATCGTTTTCTGTAGAAGAAGGGCCCCTTCCTAACACTTCTGCGACTCGGCGGCGGGTGCGGGCGGCTCAGGCGACCAGGTCGAGTTCGCGGACCTGACGCCGGATCGTCCGGAGCCGGGCGGCGGTGATTCCGAGTTCCTGGGCGACGTCGGCGTCGCTCGCCTCCGGCCGGGCCGCCTGGATCGCGGCGGCGAGCGCTGCCGTCTCGGTGATCGGTCGGCGGGGTCGGGCCGAGGTGGCGGTGCCGGCCGTGCTGCCGGAGGAGGCCCGTTTCCGGGGCGTACCGGAAACGGCCGCCGGGCGGGGACGGGCGGCGGCGATGGTCGGCCCGGTAGTTTCCGATCCGGGGTCGCCCGACCCGCGAGCTGCCGGAACGGAGAGGCCCGACCCGGAATCGCCGGACCCGGGGACGGCCGGTGTGGCCGGCACCGGAGCGACCCGAGGCGTCTTCCGGGAGGTGCCCGGCGCGGCGACGGTCGCGACGGCGGGTTCCTCGGCCCGCGCGGCCTTCTCGGCCTGCTCGATGGAGATCCGGCCACCCAACTCGACCAGGCAGATGCTGGCCACCACGATCAGCCCGTCGACCGAGAGCGGCAGCAGGTACGGCGACGCGCCCGTCTCGCCGTACCGGGCGGCGACCCCGACCATGTGCCAGTACGACACCCAGGCGGCGATCCCGGCGATGGTGGCGGTGGCGGCCATCCTGGCGAACGCCAGCGAGCGGCGGTGCACCGGTACCCGGGAGATCAGCTCGACGGTGAGCAGGAGCGCCAGTGGGGGCCAGGCGGCGATGGCCTGGCTGATCGGGTTGTCCCGGGCGTGCAGGACGTTGGCCACCACCGAGGCCGCCACCCCGAGGGTCAGGGTCGCGCGTACGGCCCAGCGGACACGGCGAAGCTGTGGGAGGGGCACCTGTCACTCCTTGCCTGTCGTCGTGCTTCCTCTCGGTCCAGCGGACCATTCGGCCCGACCGTCGATCATCCTTACGGTCAGCGGCGGCTAGCCGGTGCTATAACCGGATCTCCGGCGTGTCGCTCACGAAGGGTTTGCGTTCCGTGTGCTCACCGTGCGAGCCTCGGCCGTCGCGAGCGGCGGACGACGAGCATCGGGGTGCTCCGCGCCTCGTCCCGCCCCGGCCCGCTTTGTCCCGCCTCGCCCGGCCGACCGTCCGCCTCGGTGCGACAGGTTCATCCACTGTGGAGGTAGCGCACGTGAGTTCTGTGATCCAAAACATCAGCTTCGACTCTGCCGACCCGTACGAGTTGTCCGGCTTCTGGGCCGAGGCGCTCGACCGCTCCCGCCACCCCGAGGACCAGCCCGGCGACGACGAGACGGTGCTGCTTCCACCCGACGGTGTCGGTCCGGACGTCTACTTCCAGCGGGTGCCGGAGGGCAGGTCGGGAAAGAACCGACTGCACATCTGCCTGCGACCGACCGACCGGAGCCGGGACGCGGAGGTCGATCGCCTGATCGGGCTGGGTGCCACCCACGTCGCCGACCACCGCGAGCCGGACGGCACCGGCTGGGCCGTACTCGCCGACCCGGAGGGCAACGAGTTCTGCGTTCTGCGCAGCGCCACCGAGCGGGCCGGCTGACGGCGACCGCCTGACTCTCCCGTCCGGCGTCTCTCCCAGACCGTGCGAAGGAGGACCTGTCGATCGTGGTGACCGGGAACCCTGGCGTACGGCGAGCGACGTGCCGCGAGCCGGGACAGGTCCCCGATCACCACGATCTGTGGGGGATGGACGACGATCAGGAGGGCAGGCTGGCCGCGCCCCGGGGCAGGAAGCGGCGGCCGGTGACCCGTTCGGAGGTGCCGGTCCGGTCCAGGTACGGCGTGACGCCGCCGAGGTGGAACGGCCAGCCCGCGCCGAGCAGCATGCACAGGTCGATGTCCTGTGGCTCGGCCACCACGCCCTCGTCCAGCATCAGCCGGGTCTCCTGCGCGAGTGCGTCCAGCGCGCGTTGACGTACCTGCTCGGGGGTCAGCGGCGACGAACCCACCTGGAGCAGCCCGGCGACCTCGGGGTTGACGGCGCCGTCGACCACCAGCGGCTGGCCGGACTCGGCGATCCGCCGCAGGTTGTCACTGACCCCGAACCGGTCCGGGAAGGCGGCGTGCAGCGTTCCGCCGACGTGGTACGCCACCGCCGGCCCGACGAGTTGGAGCAGTGCCAGCGGACGCATCGGCAGGCCGAGCGGGTCGAGGGCGGCGTCGGCCACCTCCGGCGGGGTGCCCGCGTCCACGGCCGCGAAGATCTCGCCGAGGAAGCGGGTGAGCAGCCGGTTCACCACGAACGCCGGGGCGTCGGCGACCAGTACGCAGGACTTGCGCAGCGCCTTGCCGACCGCGAACGCGGTGGCCAGGGTCACCTCGTCGGTCCGCTCGCCCCGGACGATCTCCAGCAGCGGCAGTACGGCGACCGGGTTGAAGAAGTGGAATCCGACCACCCGCTCCGGGTGCTCCAGGTCGGCGGCCATCGCGCTGACCGACAGCGACGACGTGTTGGTGGCGAGTACCGCCTCCGGCGAGACGATCTTCTCCAGTTCCGCCCACACCTGCTTCTTCACGGCGAGGTCCTCGAAGACGGCCTCGATCACGAAGTCGGCGTCGGCGAAGGCGCTCTTGTCGACCGAGCCGCTGACCAGACCGCGCAGCGTGGCGGCCGTACCCTCGGAAAGCCGGCGCTTGCCGACCAGCTTGTCGATCTCGGCGTGCACGTAGCCGACGCCCTTGTCCACCCTGGACTGGTCGAGGTCGGTCAGCACCACCGGCACCTGGAGCCGGCGGGCGAAGAGCAGCGCGAGCTGCGAGGCCATCAGGCCGGCACCGACGATGCCGACCTTGGTCACCGGGCGGGCCAGCCCCTTGTCGGGTGCCCCGGCCGGCCGCTTGGCCCGGCGCTGCACCAGGTCGAAGGAGTACAGGCCGCTGCGCAGTTCCTCGCTGAAGATCAGCTCGGCCAGCGCGTCGACCTCGGCGACCATTCCGGCGGGCAGGTTGTCCGGGGCGTCGCCCGGGGTACGCCGGGCCGGCGCCTCCCGGGCCAGCTCCAGCAGTTCCAGCGCCTTGTACGCGGCCGGGACCGCGCCGTGCAACCGCTCGTCCAGCATCTGCCGGGCGAAGTAGAGCACGCCGTCCCACATCTCCCGGTCGACCTCCGGCCGGGTCACCTCGATCGTCCCGCCGACCACCCCGGCCGCCCACTCCAGCGAGCGCTCCAGGAAGTCGGCCGGCTCGAAGAGCACGTCGGCGAGGCCCAGCTCGGCGGCCTGCTTCGGCCTGAGCATCTTGTTCTGCATCAACGGGTTCTGGATGACCACCTGCGCGGCACCGGCGATCCCGATCAGGTTCGGCAGCAGTTGGGTGCCGCCCCAGCCGGGCACCAACCCGAGGGAGACCTCGGGCAGCGCCAGCGCCGCCGCGCCGCCGGAGAGCGTCCGGTAGTGGCAGTGCAGGGCCAGTTCCAGGCCGCCGCCCATGGCGGCGCCGTTGACGAAGGCGAACGTCGGCACGGTGCTGTCGCGCAGCCGGGCGAAGACCCGGTGCCCGAGCAGGCCGATCTCGCGGGCCTGGGCCCGGTCGGCGAGCAGCGGCAGGCCGGTCAGGTCGGCGCCGACACAGAAGATGTACGGCTTGCCGGTCACCGCGACGAACGCCGGATCGGCGGCCAGTGCCTCGGTGACGGCGTTGTCCAGGCTGGACAGTCCCGCCGGCCCGAAGGTGTTCGGCTTCGTGTGGTCGAAGCCGTTGTCCAGTGTGATCAGTGCGGCCGGCCGGTCCAGCCCGGGTACGTTCACCAGTCGCAGCAGCGACCGGGTGATCACCTCGTTCGGGTTACGCGGAACCGTCATTTCTGCACCGACCTCCGATCGCACCGCGGGGCTCGCAACACCGGCTCACTCCTCGTGCTCACCTGTCACCGTCCCAGTTGGGGTTCTCCCAGATGACCGTGCCGCCCATGCCGATCCCGATGCACATCGCCGTGACGCCGTACCGCACCTCGGGGTGCTCGGCGAACTGCCGGGAGAGCTGGGTCATCAGCCGTACCCCGGAGGAGGCGAGCGGGTGGCCGATGGCGATCGCGCCGCCCCACTGGTTGACCCGGGGGTCGTCGTCGGCGATGCCGAAGTGGTCGAGGAAGGCCAGCACCTGCACCGCGAACGCCTCGTTCAGCTCGAACAGGCCGATGTCCCCGATGGAGAGTCCGGCGATCCGCAGCGCCTTCTCGGTCGACGGGATCGGGCCGTAGCCCATCACCTCGGGCTCGACCCCGACGAAGCCGTACGACACCAGCCGCATCCCCACCGGCAGCCCCAGTTCCCGGGCCACCTCCTCGGCGGCGAGCAGGCTGGCGGTGGCGCCGTCGTTGAGCCCCGCCGCGTTGCCGGCGGTGACCCGCCCGTGTGGCCGGAACGGGGTCTTCAGGGTGGCGAGTTTCTCCAGCGACGTCTCTCGGGGAGCCTCGTCGACGCTGGCCAGCCCCCAGCCGGTCTCCGGGTCGCGTACCGCCACCGGCACCAGGTCGTCCTGGAGCTTGCCGTTGGCGTACGCCTTGGCGGTCTTGAGCTGCGAGGCGAGCGCGAACGCGTCGGCCCGGTCCTTGGTGATGTGCGGCACCCGGTCGTGCAGGTTCTCCGCCGTGGAGCCCATCACCAGGGCGGACGGGTCGACCAGCTTCTCGGCCAGGATCCTCGGGTTCGGGTCGACGCCCTCGCCCATCGGGTGCCGGCCCATGTGCTCGACCCCGCCGGCGATCGCCACGTCGTAGGCGCCCATGGCGATGCCGCCGGCCACGGTGGTGACCGCGGTCATCGCACCGGCACACATCCGGTCGATCGCGTACCCCGGCACGGTCTTCGGCAGGCCGGCCAGCAGCGCGGCGGTACGGCCGATGGTGAGTCCCTGGTCGCCGATCTGGGTGGTGGCCGCGATGGCCACCTCGTCGACCCGCTCCGGCGGCAGCTGCGGGTTACGGCGCAGCAGTTCGCGGATGCAGCGGATCACCAGATCGTCGGCGCGGGTGTGGGCGTACATCCCACCCGCCTTGCCGAACGGGGTGCGGACGCCGTCGACGAAGACGACCTCCCGGACTTCACGGGGCACTTGAGCCTCCTCTTCGACCAGAATCCGACCTTCGCGCCGACAGGCGGCACGACGGACCGGATGAAGGTCGCCGGCACACGGGCATGTACCTCGGATGCTACTAGCCGGTAACTACTGTCGTTTGCGCCCCCCGTGTGGCCCGGGCCACATATGGTCCGGCTGGATGACCGTAATCCCCGCTATCTGCCGTTAAACGGCCAGGAATACCGAAAAGCGGCTTAACCGGGGCGTGATCCGTCGCCGATGGTGGCCCGGACGCGGGCGGCGCGGGCGGAGGTACGGGGATGAAGGTCCTGGTCGCGGGGGGTGCGGGCTTCATCGGCAGCACCATCGCCTCGGCCTGCCTGGACGACGGCATCGAGCCGGTGATCCTGGACAACCTCTGCACCGGACGGGTCGAGTTCACCCGGGGCCGCACCTTCTACCGGGGCGACATCGCGGACGGACCACTGGTCGACCGGATCTTCGCCGAGCATCCCGAGATCAGTGCCGTGGTGCACGCGGCGGCGCTGATCGTGGTGCCGGAGTCGGTGGCCGAGCCGCTGCGCTACTACCGGGAGAACGTCGCCAAGTCCCTGGACTTCGTCGACCACGTGCTGCGCAACGGGACACACCGGTACGTCTTCAGCTCGTCGGCCTCGATCTACCGCACCGGCGACGACTTCTCCGTCGACGAGACGTCCCCGCTGGAGCCGACCAGCCCGTACGCCCGGACCAAGGCGTTGATGGAGATGGTGCTCGCCGACACCGCCGGGGCCACCCCGCTGCGGGTGCTGTCGCTGCGCTACTTCAACCCGATCGGCGCGGATCCCGAACTGCGTACCGGCCTCCAGGTGATCGAGCCCACCCACGCGCTGGGCAGGATGATCAGCGCCTGGGAGGACGACGAGGAGTTCCTGATCACCGGCACCGACTGGCCCACCCGGGACGGCTCCGGGATCCGTGACTACGTACACGTCTGGGATCTGGCGCGGGCGCACGTCCAGGCGCTGCGCCGGTTCGACGAGATCCTTCCGGTCGACGGCGACCGGTCGGTGGAGGTGGTCAACCTCGGCACCGGCGACGGCACCACCGTCCGGGAACTCGTCGCCGCCTTCGCCGAGGCCGTGGGGCCGCTGCGGATCCGGGAGGCGCCGGCCCGTCCGGGCGACGGCGCCGGCTCGTTCACCCGCAGCACCCGGTGCCGCACCCTGCTCGACTGGAAGCCCGAGTTCTCGGTAGCGGACGCGATCCGGCACTCGCTGGCCTGGGCCCGGGTCCGCGACCAGGTGCTCGGCACCCGGGCGGAGGTACCGGCCCCACCGGTGCCGGCACGCTGACCCCACCGGGGCCGGCACCGACCCGCTGGGGGAGCGACCCGCCGAGGTCCGGCGTGTCGAGGTCACCCGGCCGGTGGGATCCGGCCGGGTGACCATCGGGGACGTCAGGCCGGCTCGGCCAGCGCCACCGCGAGTTCCTCGGAGATCAGGCCGACCTGCCAGCTCCGGGCGCCGTACCCGCGCAGCGTCTCGGCGACCGTCCCCGGACTGATCTCCTCGGGCGGTATCCAGGCCAGCCGGCGTACCGAGTCGGGTGTGATCAAATTCTCCGGCGGCAGGGTGTGCCCGGCGGCGATCCGGGTGACCACCTCGCGACACCTTGCCAGCCGGGCCGCCGCCACCGGATCCCGCTCCGCCCACCGGTGCGGTGGCGGTGGGCCGTCGATCGTCGGGCTCACCGGCAACGCGTCGTCGGGCAGTTGCCGGGCGTCGGCCAACGCCTCCAGCCAGGTGCGGACCAGCCGGCGGACCGACCGCCCGCCGAAGCCGGGCAGCATCAGCAGGGTCCGCTCGTCCTTCGGATCCATCTCGGCCGCAGCGATGATCGCGGCGTCGGGCAGTACCCGGCCGGGCGCGGAGTCGCGGCGGGAGGCGATCTCGTCCCGGGCGTACCACAGCGACCGGACCCGGGCCTGGGCCCGAGCCCCCCGCACCCGGTGGATACCGGAGGTACGACGCCACGGGTCGGGACGCTGCCGCAGCGGCTGGGAACCCCAGGCCACCAGCGCGGCGAACTCCTCCGCCGCCCACTTCTCCTTGCCCTGCCGTTCCAGTTCGACCGCCAGCGCGTCCCGCAGGTCCGTGAGCATCTCCACGTCGAGCGCGGCGTAGGTCAGCCAGGACTCCGGCAGCGGCCGGCTGGACCAGTCGGCGGCGGAATGGTGCTTTTCCAGGGTGAAGCCGAGTAGCGCTTCGGTCAGCGCGGCCAGACCGACCCGTTCGAAGCCGGCCAGCCGGGCGGCCAGTTCGGTGTCGAAGAGCCGGCGTGGGCGTAGACCGAGATCGGCCAGGCAGGCGAGGTCCTGACTGGCGGCATGGAGTACCCATTCGGCGTCGGCTATCGCCTCGTCGAGGGTACGGAGATCGCCCAGGGGCAGCGGGTCGATGAGTACGGTGCCCGCCCCGGCTCGCCGGAGCTGGACCAGGTAGGCGCGTTGGCTGTAGCGATAGCCGGAGGCGCGTTCGGCGTCAACGGCGACCGGGCCGGTGCCCCCGGCAAATCGGGACACGAGCTCGGCCAGGCCGGCAGGTGTCTCGATCGGGGCCGGGGTGCCGTCACGAGGGGCGAGAAGCGGTACGGGCCCGCCGGGCGTTGGGTCGGGCCCCACGGTCTCGGGTTCCGACGCGGGCGCCGGAAGGCTGTGCGGCTCGTCCCCTGCTCGGCGTTGCGCGGCCCGACGGCGCAGGGGTGGTTCGTCGGTCACCTGACAACCCTAGTCTTAGCCCCGATCGCCCCGACGCAGCCGGTCCGGCGAGTCGGGTCCGGTGCGACGGCTGGGGCTGTTGGCGCGATTGGGATTCCGGCCCGGCGCAGCGCGGAAGCGGCCGGTCGTACCGGAATGCCGACCGGTCAGGCGGCTCCGGCCGGACGGGACCGGGGCAGTGCGGTGACTCCGGGCGGCGGCAGGCCGGCGGTGGAGGCGAGCAGGGTGCACCAGGCCAGCAGGTGGGCCCGCAGGTCGTCGTCCGTCGGCGTCCAGGACGCGCGGATCTCGATGTCACCGGCGGCCGGCGGGCCGGCCAGGTCGCCGAACCGGGTCGACATGGTCTGCGTCACCGTGCCGCCGAGCGCCCGGTACGCCGCCTCCCGGGCCTGGAGCGCGTCGGTCAGCCAGGTCCAGCCGACGCCGGGCAGCAGCGGGTCGGCGGCGAGGTCGATCTCCAGCTCGGCGGTGACGTAGGTGACCAGGCGCAGGGTGCCCTGCCACGCCTCGTGTCCGGCGGGATCGTGCAGCAGGATCAGGCGTCCGGTGGCCACCTCCTCGCCGTCACGCGCAACGGTGGCGCTCAACGCGAAGGCGTACGGGGCGAGGCGCTGCGGGGCGCCCACCTCTTCGAGCAGGATCTCCTCGCGCGGCTCCGCCGAGCGCAACCCCGCCACCGCACGGGCGAAGGTCTCGGGTTGCACGATCGGGGACGCCATATCCGCAGCCTAAGCCGATCGTGTGCGTGGTGGTGGACCGCCGCGCCGGGCAGGTCCGGCCCTCGGGGCGCCGATGCCGGACCGACGGGCCCGGCAACGGCGGCCGGCGGTACGTCCAGCGCGGGCCGGGTACGCCACAAAACCCGGCGGTGCGCGTCACCGGCAGCGGGCCGCGTGGCACGATTGCGCCGATGAGCACCACGACTGCGGGCAACGCCGCCCGAGACGACAGACCGACCACGGGTGGGCCGGCGGATTCACCCTTCGTCCGGGCCTGCCGGCGCGAGCCGGTGCCGCACACCCCGGTCTGGTTCATGCGGCAGGCGGGCCGCTCGCTGCCGGAGTACCGCGAGGTCCGGGCCGGTATCGGCATGCTGGAGTCCTGTCGCCGGCCCGAGCTGGTCCGCGAGATCACCCTCCAGCCGGTGCGTCGGCACCACGTCGACGCGGCGATCCTGTTCAGCGACATCGTCGTACCGGTGGCCGCCGCCGGGGTGGACCTGGACATCGTTCCCGGCACCGGTCCGGTGGTGGCCGAGCCGGTCCGCAGCCTCGCCGACGTCGAGCGGATCCGGCCGATCGACCCCGCTGATGTGTCCTACGTGGACGAGGCGGTTCGGCTGCTGGTCGCCGAACTCGGGAACACTCCGCTGATCGGGTTCGCCGGGGCGCCGTTCACCCTGGCCAGCTATCTCGTCGAGGGCGGGCCGTCGCGCAACCACGTCCGGACCAAGGCGCTGATGCACGGCGCTCCCGACGTCTGGCACGCGCTGCTCGCCCGGCTGGCCGAGATCACCCTGGCCTTCCTCCGGGTGCAGATCGCCGCGGGCGTCTCGGCGGTGCAGCTCTTCGACTCCTGGGCCGGCGCGCTCTCCGAGGCCGACTACCGCCGGTTCGTGCTGCCGCACTCGACGGCGGTGCTGACCGGGCTGGCCGACGCCGGGGTGCCGCGCATCCACTTCGGGGTCGGCACCGCCGAACTGCTCGGCGCGATGTCCGAGGCCGGGGCGGACGTGGTCGGGGTGGACTGGCGTACCCCGCTGGACGCGGCGACGGTGCGGATCGGGCCGGACAAGGCGGTGCAGGGAAACCTGGACCCGTCGATCCTGTTCGCCCCCTGGCCGGTGGTCGAGGCCGAGGTGCGGCGGGTGCTCGCCGAGGGCGTCAACACGCCGGGACACATCTTCAACCTCGGGCACGGAGTGCTGCCGGAGACCGACCCCGAGGTGCTGACCCGGGTCGTCGCCCTGGTCCACGAGGTGTCCGCGAGCTGAGCGGGAAGGCGGGCACGCGTGAGCGAGGTGACGGCGTGAACGACACGACACGGGACGCTGGCCTGCGGATCGCCGTGGTCGGTGGCGGAATCACCGGGCTGGCCGCCGCCGTACGGCTGCGCGACCGGCTTCCGCCGGACACCACGATCACCGTGTACGAGCAGTCCGGCGACCTCGGCGGCAAACTCCGGACCGGTTCGTTGGCCGGTTCGACGGTCGAGTTCGGTGCCGAGGCATTCCTGGTCCGTGACCCGGCCGGCGGGAACTCCGCCGCGGTGGCGCTGGCCCGTCGGGTCGGTCTGGCCGACGAGCTGGTGAATCCGGCGACCGGGCGGGCGGCACTGGCGATCGGTGGCGAGCTACGGCCGATGCCCCCGGGCACCCTGGTCGGCGTACCCGGGAATCTGGAGTCGGTGGCGACGGTCGCCCGGCCGGCGGCGGAGCGGGACCGCGACGGCGGCGGCCCGTTGCTCGGTCCGGACGAGGATCCGACGGTCGGTGACCTGGTCCGGCGCCGGCTCGGCGACGAGGTGGTCGACCGGCTGGTCGACCCGATGCTCGGTGGGGTCTACGCCGGCCGGGCCGACGAGTTGTCGCTGGCGGCGACGATGCCCGGACTGGCCCGCGCGGCGCGGACCGAACCGACGCTGACCGGGGCGGTACGGGCGGCCCTGGCCGCGGCCCCGCGTCCCGCCGGTACGCCGGTCTTCGCGACCGTGCGGGGCGGGGTGAGCCGGCTGGTGGCCGCCGCCGCCGAGGCCAGCCGCGCCCAGATCAGACTGAACGCGGCGGTACGTGAACTCGCGCCCGTCCCGACCGGTTGGCGGCTGGTCATCGGCCCGACCCGCGACCCGGAACTGGTCGAGGTCGACGCGGTGGTGCTGGCCCTGCCGGCCCGTCCGGCCGCCCGGCTGCTGGCCGGGGTCGACGTCGCGATCGGCGCGCTGGTCGGCCGGCTCGACTACGCCAGCGTGGCGCTGGTCAGCCTGGCGCTGCCCGACGGCGCGCTGTCCGCCGCACCCGGTGGTGCCGGGCCGGCGGGCGCGGATCGCCTGGTGCCGGCGGAGCTGTCCGGTTTCCTGGTGCCGGCGACCGAGGGCACCCTGATCAAGGCGGCCACCTTCTTCACCAGCAAATGGGCGCACCTGCGCCGGCCGGACGGCACCGTACTGCTGCGTGCCTCGGTCGGCCGGTACGGCGAGGAACACCTGCTGCAACGCGCCGACGACGAGCTGATCTCGGCCGTACACCGGGATCTGGCCACGCTGCTCGGGCCCGACCTGCCCGAGCCGGTCGCCGCCCACGTGCAACGCTGGGGCGGCGCGCTGCCGCAGTACGCCCCCGGTCATCTGGACCGGGTGGGCGCGGCCCGGGCGGCGCTGCGGACCGCACATCCCCGCCTCGCGCTGGCCGGCGCCGGCTACGACGGGGTGGGCATCCCGATCTGCGTACGGTCCGGGGAGACCGCGGCGGAGGAGATCATCAAGGTGCTGGGAGTATCGAGGACATGAGTGCGGAGCAGACCGGCGGCTCGGAGCAGAGCAACGCGGCGCGGTTGCGTGAACTGAACGAGAGCGTCCGGTACACGATGTGGTCGGTGTTCCGGGCCGCCGGCCCGCTGCCGGAGGTACGCGACGGCGTCGCCGCCGAGGTGGACTCGCTGTTCGAGGAGCTCGCCGGCAAGGACGTGGTGGTGCGGGGCAGCTACGACGTCTCCGGGCTGCGCGCCGACGCGGATCTGATGATCTGGTGGCACTCGGCGTCGAGCGACGCGCTCCAGGACGCGTACGGGCGACTGCGGCGGACCGCCCTCGGCCGGAACCTCACCCCGGTCTGGTCCCAGATGGCGCTGCACCGGCCGGCCGAGTTCAACAAGAGCCACGTTCCGGCGTTCCTGGCCGGCGAGCCCGCCCGCGCCTACATCTGCGTCTACCCGTTCGTCCGCTCGTACGAGTGGTACCTGCTGCCCGACGCCGAGCGCCGGGAGATGCTGGCCGAGCACGGCAAGATGGCGCGCGGCTACCCCGACGTCCGGGCGAACACGGTGGCCTCGTTCGCACTCGGCGACTTCGAGTGGATGCTCGCCTTCGAGGCCGACGAACTGCACCGGATCGTCGACCTGATGCGCGACCTGCGGGCCTCCCGGGCCCGTCGGCACGTCCGCGAGGAGGTGCCGTTCTACACCGGTCGCCGTCGGAGCATCGGCGAACTGGTCAACGCGCTTCCGTAGCCGGTTCGCTGGGATACGGCCCGTGCTCAGCGCGCCGGGTCGCGGCGCATCGGGACGTGCGGGATGCCGTCCTCGACGTACTCCGGGCCGCTGGGGGTGAAGCCGTACCGGGCGTAGAAGTCGACCAGGTACGACTGGGCCTCCAGTACGCACTCCCGGTCTCCGACCACGGTCAGCGCCTCGGCCATCAGCCGCCCGGCGTGCCCACCGCCCCGGTCGGACCGACCCACCGCGACCCGGCCGATCCGCTCCACGCCGTCCGGGTCGGAGAGCAGTCGCAGGTACGCGATCGGCACTCCGTCCCGGGACAGCCACAGGTGCCGGGTGCCCGGCTCGACGTCCCGCCCGTCGAGTTCGGGGTAGGCGCACTCCTGCTCGACGACGAAGACGTCCACCCGGAGCTTCAGCAGGTCGTACAGGGTCCGGGCGTCGAGGTCGGCGAACCCGGCGACCCGGAACCCGATCCGCTCCGCGGGTTGCGCCGACGGCGGCTGGGTCTGCCTCTGATGCATCCCGCGATGCTAGTGCGACCGCGTCCGACCGGCGGCGGCGAGCCCTCGCTGACCGGCGCCACCGAGCGGTCGCCGACCGGGTCCGCCGACCGGGTCCGCCGGGCCGGGGGACCGGTGATCAGGCCGGTCGGGCTCCTACCGCGTCCCGGATCTCCGCCCCGCGCTCGCCCTCGACCACCCGGGCGCAGTGCGCACAGCAGAAGAACCGGCCGGACACCTCGACGCCGTGTCCGATGATCCGGACCCCACAGTGTTCGCAGACCGGGGCGAGCTTGTGGGCCGCGCACTCGAACGAGTCGAACGTGTGCACGTCACCGCTCATGGTCCGGACCTCGAACGCCAGCCAGTAGTCGTTGCCGCAGACCTCGCAGGTTGCCATGACAAACCCCCCGTTTCGGACATCTCCCCAGATCCTACGTGCCCAACGGGTCGAGGCGCATCGAGACCGAGTTGATGCAGTACCGGGCGTTCGTCGGGGTGTACCCCTCGCCGTCGAAGCGGTGCCCGAGGTGGGAGTCACAGTTGGCACACCGGACCTCGACCCGGACCATTCCCAGCGAGCGGTCCTCCACGTAGCGGATCGCGCCGGGCAGCGCCTGGTCGAAGCTCGGCCAGCCGCAGTGCGAGTCGAACTTCGTGTCGCTGGCGAAGAGTTCCACGCCGCAGGCCCGGCAGTGGTAGGTGCCGGGGGTCGTCGTCTCCACGTACTCCCCGGTCCACGCACGTTCCGTGCCGGCCTGGCGCAACACCCGGAACTCCTCCGGGCTCAGCCGCACCCGCCACTCTTCCTCGCTGGTCGCAAGCCCATGCTGCCCGTCGGTACGGGCACTGTTGTCGTCGACAGCCATACCTCTACGGTACGGCGCGGATCTTCGACCCGACCGGCAGCGGGTAATCACCGCTCGGGGCATCTGGTCGTTGACAGGACATGCGGGCGGCCACCAGGCCGGGCGGGAACAGTCGGAGGCGGCACCAGGGTCCGGTGCTGGCCGAGTTCCGGCTGACCTGGCGGCAGGCGCTGGTCCGGGGACTCCGCTGGGGTGGACTGGGCAGCGGAGTCGTGCTGGTGATCGCCACCGCCGTCCCCGGCGAGCGCGAACTGCCGGAACTGGTGTGGATCGCCGTTCTCGCCCCGCTGCCGCTCGGCGTGCTCTGTGGGGCCGCCACCCGGTTGCGGGTCTTCACCCGGCTGGACCAGCGGGGGATCGTCAGCCGGTCGTTCGGGCCGCGCGTCTTCGTACCCTGGCACCGGGTGGACGAGGTCCGGGCGGAACGCCGGGGCGGCCGTACCCTCGTCGAGGTCTATCTCATCGACGGTGCCACGCTGCGGCTCCGGGCGCCGTACGACGGCGGGCCGCTGGACGGCGATCCACGGTTCGAGCAGAAGCTCGTGCTGTTCGGCCAGCTCCGGGAGGCACACCTGTACGGCAAACCGCAGAACTGATCCTCATCGGGCGACCGATGTCGGACCGGTGGCATAGGGTCGCGGAATGGGTGCCAGCGCGAAGGCGAAGCCCGTCGAGGTCGAGGTGGCCGGACACACGGTACGGCTGAGCAGCCCGGACCGGGTCATCTTCCCGCGTCGGGGCTTCACCAAGAAGGACATGTTCGACTACTACCTCGCGGTCGGCGACGGGATCATGCGGGCCCTCGGCAACCGGCCGACGGCGTTGCAGCGCTTCCCCGAGGGCATCGAGGGGGAGATGTTCTACCAGAAGCGGGTGCCGGCCCGGGGCGTACCACCGTGGATCCAGACCGCGAAGATCCAGTTCCCGAGCGGCCGCAGCGCCGACGAACTCTGTCCGGCCGACCTGGCACACGTCGCCTGGGCCGCCCAGATGGGCACGGTGGTGTTCCACCCCTGGCCGGTCCGGGGCGCCGACGTGGACCGGCCGGACGAGCTGCGGATCGACCTCGATCCACAGCCCGGCACCGACTTCGGCGACGCGGTGGAGGCGGCCGGTGAGGTGCGCGGGCTGCTGGACGAGCTGGGCGCGATCGGCTACCCGAAGACCTCCGGCGGCCGGGGCGTACACATTTACCTGCGGATCGAGCCGCGCTGGACCTTCACCGAGGTACGCCGGGCCGTGATCGCCTTCGCCCGGGAGATCGAACGCCGCCGCCCGGAACTGGTCACCACGTCGTGGTGGAAGGAGCAGCGCGGCGAGAAGGTCTTCATCGACTACAACCAGATGGCCCGGGACCGGACCATCGCCTGCGCCTACTCGCTGCGGGCCAACCCCCGGGCGACCGCCTCCACCCCGGTCACCTGGGACGAACTGCCGGACGTGGAGCCGGACGACTTCGACCTGCGTACCGTGCCGGAGCGGCTGGCGAAGATCGGTGATCCGCACGCCGGCATCGACGACACCCCGTGGGACATCACACCGCTGCTGGAGTGGGCAGACCGCGACGACCACGGCGGCTCGGGAGACCTCCCCTACCCGCCCGACCACCCGAAGATGCCGGGCGAACCGAAGCGGGTCCAGCCGTCCAAGGACCGCGACCGCAAGGAGAGCTGACGGAAGCGGCCCCAGCGCGAGGTGCGCCGGTCAGGCGTCCACCGTCGACAGCCGGAGCCGCATGGCGGGGTCCGGCGTACGGACGAAGCCCAGCGAGCGGTAGAGCGGCTCGGCCGCCTCGGACGCCCGAAGGTCGACGGTGCGGATGCCCCGATCGCGGTACCAGTCGAGCAGCGCCGTCATGCAGCGCCGGGAATAGCCCCGCCGCCGGTGGTCCGGATCGGTGGCGACGTTGAAGACGTATCCGACCTCGCCGCCCGGGTTGCTCGGTCCGCCGAGCCGGTACTCGACCGTGCCGACCGCACAGGCTGCCAGGACGCCCGGCCGCTCCGACAGTTCGACGACGAAGGCGACCAGCGTCGGGTCGGTCTCGGACAGCCGGCTCCGGAGCGTTTCGGTCGTGGTCCGCCGCCACTCGTCGCCGATCGGCTCGCCCCCCGCGATGGCGCTCAGCAGCACCCCACGGAGCCGGACCAGTTCTGCGGTGTCTGTCGGGGTAGCCCTGCGTACCTCACCCATTTGCCAGAGGCTAGCCGCGCCGGCCTGCCCGGAGCCAACGGATTCCCGTTGGCTTCCGAGGCGTGTGCAGTCTCCCCGTACAGCCGGCGTCAGCGCGACGGTTTCGTACCCTCGTGGCTGGGCGGGAAGCCGGGCGAGACGCGATCCGTAAAGGCCTATCTCCTGCGGCGGCGCAGCGTCTCGCGCAGGAGCAGCACCCCGACCAGCGTGGGCAGCAGCGCGATCGCGCCGATCGCGTAGCCGATCCACTCCAGCCACGGCCGCGGCGCCACGTCGGCGCGGGCCAGCTCCCGGCGGCTACGGTCGTACCCCAGGTCACCGACGCGCACCGAGCTGCCGATGTCGGCGGAGTCGAACACCACGCTGATGGTCAAGCGCTCGACCCCGCCGCCGGACCAGGTGATCTCCGCCTCGCAGCTCTCCCAGTAACCGAAGCCACGGGTGGTGATCGGGCCATGCTTGACGCACGAACGGACCGTGGCCTGTCCCTCACGCTCGGCGTCGGCCATGTCCTCGGCGGACAGCCGGCCCAGGGTGACGGCCACCCCGAGCAGGCTGGCCGCCAGTACCAGCACCCCGACGAGGAACAGGAGCGACCGAAGGAAACCGCCATCCCGCCGTACGACCTGGGTGCCGAGGTCCCGCGCGTCGGCGTTCCGCTCGGCGGCCTTGCGATCCAGATCCGCCTCCTGCTCCCTGATCTCGGCGAGCCGCTTGGCGATCCGGTCATCCTGCGGTTCCACGGTGCCACCCCCGTCAGAGCGGAAGTTCGATGGGCTTCGGGGCCGGGTTGTCGCCACGCAGCGTATCGCCCGACTGTCCGGTGTTCTGCGCGGAGTTCGTCTGGCCCGCACTGCGCGCCGTGTTCTCGATCACCTGTCCGACCGTGCCGTGCACCGAGGTGTGGCCCTGGCCGATCGTGCTGACCGCCTGCCGGTAGCCGCTCCAACTGCGCGTGCTCTCACCGACGGACTGGAGGCGGAACGCCTCCAGACGCAGCGTGTTGCGGCTGGCCTGACCGATCTGCGCGAGAATGGCGTCGCACTGACGGGTGAGCACACCCATGCGCTTGATCGCCTCGAACAGGCGCTTGAGCAGATTGAGGATCTTGCTGCTGGTCTTGCCCACCAGGATGGCGATCTCGGCGGCGACCTTGGGGATCAGCACCACCGTGAGGGCCTGGAGCGCCTTGGAGATGCAGGCTCCGACGACCTCGGCCACGATGTCGCGGATGGTGTTGCGGATGATGCCGACCATGGCACCGACGATGGTGGTCGCCTTGCTCATGGCGTCGGCGACCGCGCCCAGGGCCTGCACCGACTCCGCGTGCGTACGGGCGCGCTGCCGGTACGCCGTGGCCGCCTGTGACGTCCACGCCGCGGTGCTCCGATTGACCTCATCGACGAAGAAGTCGGTGGCCTCGTAGATGCGCTGCTCGATGTTGTACCAGGTCTTGGCGTGCCCTTCGATGGCCTTCGGATCGCCGAGCAGCTTGTCCAGGGGCTCACGCAGGAAGCTGACGTGCTCCATCAGCCAACTGACACCGGCGGCGAACACGGCCTGTAGTGGATCCATGATCGCACCGATGGCGGACAGGCCGAATGCTACGGCGTTGCCCCCGGCACCCAGCCAGTCCCCGTTCTTGACGCTGTCCGCCACGCCACAGGCGGACTCGAAGATGCCGCCACCCTCGTAAATCTTGGTGGCACCCTCGGGGGCGATGACGGACGGGCGGCTCATAACGGCATCCGTACTCATCATCGACCCCCGAGTCGCTGCGCCGCCGCCTGGTCCGTGATATCGACGTTGTCAGCCAGCGTCCTCAGCAGGTCCGCCAGGTGCGCGGTCGCGTCCGCCCCATTCCGGATCTCCGTCAAAGCCGTGTCCTGCAACGGTTGGATTATCGGTAGAAACAGTGGGCTGCACAGTATGCCGTACACCTCGTCATGCATGTCGACGTATTGCGCTCCGGAGACGGCCTCCTGGCACATCGCGGCAGCCTCGTCCACCATCCGGGAGTGGCTGCGGACTTCCTCGGTGGACAGCTTGATGTCTGGCGCTGTCATCGCCGGTCATGCTCCTCTTCCTCGGGCTGTTCCGGAAATTGTCCTGTATAGACGTTGCCGATGAAGGAGGCCGTCTCCGAGTCCGAGCCGTAGAGACTGCTCACCACATCGACCATCTGCTGCGCCATCTTCGCCTGGGCGCGTCGGCTGGTGTCGAGAATGATCGAGGCGAGTTCGTCCGCGGACAGCCGCATCGCCCGTTCGGTGAGACGCAGCTCGGCCAAGCCCCCCGACGAGTCCACGGTCACCACTGCCTCGCCGCCTCTTGACTCGACCGACGCTCTGTTCTGCTCCATCCGCTGGCTCAGCTCGGTGGTGAGCATCGTCTGGTGCTCTACGCGGCGTTCCCAGTCAACGAGGAAGCCTTCCGGATCTTGCGGCACAACGTCCCCCTCCGTTGGCATCGACGCGGGGGAGTCTAGACAATGCGCGAGAGCCGTAGGGGGCCGCTCGTCCGAACAAGTACCTGACAAAGTTCAGCGGACCACAAAGGACAGAGGTCAGAGCGACAGTTTCATGCCCTCGTGGCTGGCCTGGAATCCGAGTGAGGCGTAGAAGCGGTGCGCGTCCGTACGCCGTTTGTCGGTGGTCAGCTGGACCAGCCCGTTGCCGCGCTCCCGTGCCTGGTCCACGGCCCAGGTGATCATCTGCCGGCCGATTCCGGCGCCGCGCAGGTCGGACCGGACCCGTACCGCCTCGATCTGGAGCCGTTCGGCGCCGCGTCGGCTCATCGACGGGATGAAGGTGAGCTGCATCGTGCCGACCAGTTCACCGTCGCGCTCGGCGACCACCAGTTCGTTGCGCGGATCGGCGTCGATCGCGTCGAACCCGGCCCAGTAGGCGGCGTCGATCTCCTCGCTGACCGGAGGTTCCGGGTACCGCGCGGCGCTGATCTCGTCGTCGTGCAGCATCGCCACGATCGCGGGTACGTCGGCCCGGCACGCCGTCCGGAGGATCAGGTCTGCCATGTCAACAGCCTGGCACACCGGCCCGGATGACTGCCCGACCCGGCGTGCCGTTTGCGCGTACGCTGCCGTCACACCGTGATGACGACCTTCGCGCGGGCGTGCTCCACCTCGAGGTACCGGATCGCCTCCGGGGCCTCGACCAACGGGTACGTCTGGTCGATGACCGGGACGACCTTGCCCGACTCGACGAGTTCCCGGAGTGCCGCCAGCTTCTCGCTGCTCCGGGGCACGTCGGTGAGGGTGAGCACCCGATGGCGGACGAAGCGGGACCGGAGCATCCCGCTGAGGGTGAGCCCCATCGGCCCGACCAGGCGGGGACGGCTGCCGGAGACGCCGCCGCCGGCGAGGATCAGCGTTCCGGTGGGGGTCAGCACCCGTCGGAACTCGGCCAACGAACGGTTCGCCACCAGGTCGAACAGGACGTCGTACCGCTGGCTGCTGCGGGTGAAGTCCTCCCGGGTGTAGTCGATGACGTGGTCGGCGCCGATCGACCGGACCAGATCCACGTTTCTGGTACTGCACACGGCGGTCACCTCCGCGCCGAACGCCCTGGCGATCTGGATGGCGAACGTTCCCACGCCGCCCGACGCGCCATTGATCAGCACCTGCTGCCCGGGTAGTACCCCTGCCGCGTCGCGGAGGCCGACCAGGGCTGTGGTCCCGGCCAGCGGGATCGCGGCAGCCTGCTCGAACGTCAGATTGGTCGGCTTGCGCTCCACCACGTCCTCCGAGGCGCAGACGTACTCGGCGAACGCGCCGTCGACGTCGCCGACGTCGCCGTACACCTCGTCGCCGGGCTGGAACCGGGTCACCCGGCTGCCGACCGCTGCCACCCGACCCGCGAAGTCGCTGCCCCGGATCTTCATCTTCGGCCCGCCGAATCCGAACACCGGCCGGAACATCAGCCGCGCCAGGTACGGGTCGCCCCGCATGATGTGCCAGTCCCGGGCGTTGACGGCAGCGGCGTGTACCCGGACCAACACCTCGTTGTCGGCCGGTACCGGCTGCTCGACGTCCCGTAGTTCCAAGAGATCGGATGAGCCGTACCGGTCCTGGAAGATCGCCTTCATGGTGTCTCCGTAAGTCGCGGGAGCCTGTCGGCCCGTGCCCTGAGATCAGGGTAGGAACGCCCGCGCCCCGCCGGATCGGCCCAAAGTACGCTCCGGAAGGTCAGCCCAAAGTACGAGGACCGAACCGTCCCCGGCCGTTCACCGGGCCGGGCAGCTCGTGCCCTCGCGTGGTTCCTGAAGATCGATCAGGTAGGCGTCGACGGCGTTGGTGATGCACCTCGTCTGGGGGTAGGCGGTGTGCCCCTCGCCCTGCCAGGTCAGCACTACCCCGACGTCGAGCATCTCGGCCAGCTTCGGCGTCTGCTCGTACGGGGTGGCCGGGTCGCCGGTGGTGCCGACGACCACGATCGGCGGCGCCCCGGTCGCCGGTCCGGTCGGGTACGGGTCGCGCTGCCCCGGCCAGAACTCACAGCTCAGCATCCCGGTCGCGAGCGGGGCGCCGAACAGCGGGTACTTCTTGCGCCAGTCCGACTGGAGGGTGCGGATCCGGTCGACGCCGACCTTCGTCTCCTCATCGGCGCAGTTGACCGCGAGGTTGGCGTCGAAGAGGTTGGTGTACTTGCCGTCGGCGTCCCGCTCGGCGTACGCGTCGGCCAGTTCGAAGGTGCCCTTCGGGTTGCCGTCGGCGAGGGTGTCGATGGCGGCGGCCAGCTTCTCCCAGCCCGCCTCGGTGTAGAGCGACGAGATCACCGCGTAGAAGATCCAGCCGGGGGTCGCCTCGCGGCCCTTCGCGTCGCGTACCGGCGAGACCCGGGCCTTCTCGATCGCCTCGGTCACCGCCGTGCGGGCGTCCGGCGCGATCGGGCAGCGGCCGGGCGTCCGCTCGCACCAGTCGGTGAAGTTGGTGAAGGCGCGCTCGAAGCCCTTGGCCTGGCTCTCCGAGCCGGCCACCATGTCCTGCTTCGGGTCGACCGCGCCGTCGAGCACGAACGCCCGGACGTTGCGCGGAAAGAGCTGCGCGTACGTCGCCCCGAGCAGCGTTCCGTAGGAGTAGCCGAGGTAGCTCAGCTTCTCGTCGCCGACCGCGGTCCGGATCGCGTCCATGTCCCGGGCCGCCTGCTCGGTGGAGAACAGGCGCAGCCGGTCGCCGTACTTCTCGCCGCAGCCTGCGCCGATCTTGCGGTTGAGCGCCACCAGCTCGTCGAAGTCGGCCTGGCTCTCCGGGTCGGGTTCGAAGCCGAAGGTGGCGTCCAGGTCGGCGTCCGGCACGCACTTCACCGGGGAGGACCGGGAGACCCCGCGCGGGTCGAAGCCGACGATGTCGAACCGCCGGGTCACGTCGTCGGGCAGCCCGCCGAAGGCCGCTCCGAACGACAGGTAGACCGCCGAGTCCACGCCCGAACCGCCCGGCCCGCCCGGGTTGACCAGCAGCGAGCCGATCCGGTCCTGCTGTTTGCTCGACCGGATCCGCAGCAGGGCGATCTCGACCTTGTCGCCGCCGCTTCCGCCGGCCGCGCCGCCCGCGTTCCAGTCCCCGGGTACGGAGATGGTGGCGCAGTCGTACCGCATGTTGGCCGCACCCCGCCCGACGAGCTTGCGCGGCACCTCCGGGCAGGGCTTCCAGTTCGGGCCGGCGCCGCTCGACGCCTTCGGACGGGTCCGGTCGCCCTCCCCGCCCCGGTCGAACACCGGAAGGCTGCACCCGGCGGCGAGCAGGACGACGGCGACGAAACCGACCAGGGGCAGTCGGCGAAGATGCGTGCGGGCCAAGAGAATCCTCCGTGATCTTCTCGATCGCCAGGCTACGCGGTCGGGGCGGACGGCGTGGGGGCGCCGGGCGACCGGGACCGGCCTCGGCGAGGGGTCAGGCGGTGGCCGCCGGATCGCCCCGGAGCACCTGGTCGACGTCGAACCTGATCGGCCGGTCGAGTTGGTCGTACCCGCAGGAACGCGGCTGGCGGTCGGGCCGCCAGCGGACGAACTGCGCGGTGTGCCGGAACCGGTCCCCCTCCATCGCGTCGTAGCCGACCTCGACCACGAGTTCGGGCCGCAGCGGCTCCCACTCCAGGCTCTTGGTACCGGACCACCGGCTCGGGCCGCCCGGAATCCGCTGCCCACTGGTGTGGTCGCCGTGGATCCACGGATGGTCGGCCATCTCACCCCGGTACGGCGCCAGTTCGTCGAGGAGTTCGGCCCGGCGCGCGGCGGTGAACGACGCCGAGACGCCGACGTGGTGCAGCGTGCCCGCGTCGTCGTAGAGCCCGAGCAGCAGCGAGCCGACCACCGGGCCGGACTTGTGCCAGCGGAACCCGGCGACGACGACGTCCGCGGTGCGGGTGTGCTTGACCTTGAACATGAGCCGCTTCCCCGGCTCGTACGGGATGTCGGCCGCCTTGGCGACCAGCCCGTCCAGCCCGGCCCCCTCGAAGATCTCGAACCAGCGGCGGGCGGTCTCCGGATCGTCGGTGGTCTGGGTGACGTGTACCGGCGGGACGACTCCGCTCAGCGCCTCGACGAGCCGGGCCCGACGCCGGGCGTACGGCTGGTCCAGCAGCGCCTCGTCGCCGATCGCGAGCAGGTCGAAGGCGACGAGGTCGGCCGGGGTGGTCTCGGCCAGCATGGCGACCCGGGAGGCGGCCGGATGGATGCGCTGGCTCAGCAACTCGAAGTCCAGCCGGGGTGCACCGTCCGGGCCGTCCCGGCGGATCACGATCAGCTCACCGTCGACCGCGCAGCGCGTCGGCAACTGTTGCCGGGCCTGGGCGACGACCTCGGGAAAGTAGCGGGTCAGGGTCTTGCCGCCCCGGCTGGCCAGCTCGACCTCGTCCCCGTCGCGGAACACGATGCACCGGAAACCGTCCCACTTCGGCTCATAGGTCATCCCCTCGGCGGTGGGGATCTTCGGCACGCTCCGGGCCAGCATCGGCTCGACCGGCGGGTTGATCGGCAGGTCCACCCGGCCAAGTCAACCAGATCGTCGCCGGCCCGTGGTGCTCCTCGTTCGTCTCAACCGTCCCGGTGGTCCCAGCAGCACCGCGTATGCCCCGAGCGAGTCGGAGTTTCCGCAGGTCAGAGCTATGTTCGCCGGATGCGGGACTGGGTCTGCGTCTGCTGCGGCCGGTGGCAGGTGAGCGTCGAGCGGATCGGCGGGAGATACCTCTACCGGCTGGCGTACCGCTATCGCCGGGAGGTCGGTGGGCTGGACGTACTGGGCGAGGTGGGCAGCGTCGCCGCGCTGGAGCGGCTGCTGCGCAGCCGTACCCCGGTCACCCTGGCCGACCTCCGCGAGCTGCCGGCCGGGCGCGGTGCGTGAATCCTGTTCCTGAGGTCGATCGGCTCACCACTTCGGGTCTGCGGCAGGGCCTCCGCACGTGCCCGGTGAGCCGATCGGCCGATGTTCTACAGGGCCTTGTTGGTGCGCGGCCGTCCAGTCGGCTGTCCGGCCGTCGAATGGTTACCTACAGTGTCTTCGCAATCTCCGCGAGCACATCGGCCGGAACTTCGACGGCCGTCTCGTGTGCCGGAATGTCGAGCTGGGCGAGCGCCTCGGGGTCGGAGATTCGCCAGCCCTGCACGACGAAGGTGCCACGATCGGTGCGGTACAGCGACGGGCAATTGTTGACCTGGGACTGCGCGGTCTTGCGAACAAAGGTGAGCTTCACGTTTGTGCCTCTCGCTCCTTTTAAGCCACTTTGGGCCTGATGCCTAGTGGTGCTGTGATGCATTATGAGGCTATTCAGGACGATCGGGCACGGATCGCGGCGGCACAGTCGGATGAATGTAGGTGAACGGTGGATTCATCTCGCGTCGAATCCGGGGATCTCTCGGAAATCGATTTCGAGTGCTACCCAGAGTCAGATCTCGCCGGGCGCCGGAGGTCGCCAGTCGGTGTACCGGGACATCGAGCGGAGGGCGGTGCGGGGCGGGGCGAGCCGGAGCAGACTGTTACGCAACGTAACCGCCACTGGGTTTCGGAGCTGCTGGCCGAACCGGCCGACCCGGTAGGAGGCCCGGGCCACCTGCTGGCTCCGGGGACGGCGCTGTCGGTCGTACCGGACCAGCGCGGCAGCCAGGTCGCCCGAGCCCCCGCCGACCGCCGTACCGAGCACCACCGCGTCCTCGATCGCCTGGGCGGCGCCCTGGCCCAGGTTCGGGGTCATCGCGTGGGCGGCGTCGCCGAGCAGCGCGACCGCCCCGCGCAGGTAACTCGGCAGCGGCTTGCCGAGGTGGTAGATGTCGTTCCGGAGCACCGTCTCGGCGCTGGTGGCGGCCAGCAGGTCCGGGATCGGCGCGTGCCACGCCCCGAACCGCTTCCGGACGGCCCGCAACTCGTCCGGGTCGCGCCCGCCGGCCCTGGCGTTGACCGCGCCGAACCAGTAGACCCGACCGTCGCCGAGCGGGACCATGCCGAACTCCGCGCCCGGCCCCCAGCTGATCGCCACGTACAGCTCGCCGTCCCAGGGCTGGTCGGTGACACCGCGCCAGGCGGTCGACCCGGCGTACACCGGCGGCGGGACGTCCGGCCACAACCGGTTCCGTACGGTGCTGCGGAGCCCGTCCGCGCCCACCACCAGGTCGGCGCCGATCGTGGTCCGGGTGCCGTCGGCCAGGTAGCTGATCTCGGCGGGCGGCCCGGCGACGACCTCGACCACCTCCGCCCCGGTGACCAGCGTCGTGCCGGCCGGCAACGCGTCGCGGAGGATGCCGTGCAACGTCGCCCGGTGGATGCCGAGCGATTCCGTGCCGAGCCGGTCGCTCAGGTCGACGGCCTCGACCCGGAACAGCCAGCGGCCGTCGGCGGTACGGCTGCCGCCGGGCGCCTCCACCCGGCCGCCCGCCCGGACCTGCTCGCCCACCCCGAGCGCGTCGAGCCCGGCCAGCGCGTTGGACATCAGCGTGAGCCCGGCGCCCACCGCACCGAACGCCGGCGCCCGCTCCAGGATGGTGACCCGCCAGCCCTGCCGGGACAACGCCAACCCGGCGCTGAGTCCTCCGATGCCGGCGCCGACGACCACGGCGGTTCGGTCCTGCGTCATCCTCACCCCTCCACGGGATCCGTCGTACCCACTCTTCTACAGGTGTAGAAAGGCATACTACAGCCGTAGAAGAGCCTGGTGAAGGAGGGCGGATGGCTGTCCGGCGGGACCGGTTCGCCGTCATCACCGACGCCGCGATCGAACTCCTGGCGGAACTCGGCATGCGGGGCCTGACCCACCGGGCGGTCGACGCCCGCGCCGGACTGCCGCTCGGTTCCACGTCGGCGTACTTCCGGACCAGGAAGGCGCTCATCGAGGCGGTCGTACGCCGACTCGCCGACCTCGACCGGGCCGACCTCGAAGCCACCGAACTCCCCACCGAGGAGCCGACGACCCCCGGATCGGCGGGCCCAGCATCGCCGGCCCCAGCATCGGCGGGCCCAGCATCGGCGACTGCCGGATCGGCTGTCTCCATCAGCGGAACGGAACCGCTCGGTCCCCGGGACCTCGACCTGCTCGCCGGCCGGATCGCCGGCCTGCTCGACCAGTGGCTGACCGTCGGCCGTACCCGGACGCTGGCCCGGTACGCCTGCCTGCTGGAGGCCACCCACCACCCCGAACTGCGGGACATCCTGGCGTACGGGACCGCCTCCCGGACCCAGGCCCGTGCGCTGCTCAGCCGGGCGGGTGCGGCAGATCCGGAGCAGCGCGGCAACCACCTCGTGGCCTGCGTCGACGGCCTGCTCTTCGACCGCCTCGTCGGCGCCGGTTCTCTCACCGCCCCGGCGCCGGGCAGCGAGCAGAGCCGCCGCGACCTTCACCAGGCCGTCCGGACCGTCCTCTTCGCGATGGCCGGCATCGACCCCGGGTCGACCGGCACCGAGCCCCCGTCGACCGCTGATCCCCCGTCGACCGGCACCGGCACCGGTACCGGCGCCCCGCCGACCGCTGACCTCCCGCCGACCGGCGCCTCGACCGGCGCCTCGACCGGTCGCTGAGCCGGGGACGGCCAACCGGAGGACCGGGTGATCAGGACCGGCGACGTCACCGACCGGGTACGCCGGGCAGCCACGCCGATCGTCGACCCGCTCGGCGGCGGGAGCGGCGCCCGTCCGGAACGTCCCGCCGGGCGGCGAGGATGGCGGCGGCACAGGTGCTGAGCACGATGCCGGCGAACGGCAGGTACTTCGTCACGGATCTCACGGTCGTCGCCTCCGCCGTCCGGTGCGGGCTTCCAGCCGCTTCCGCTGCGGCGTCACGGTGTACTTCGGGTCCCGGGCCGAGGCCAGACCGGCCTGGAAGATCCCGAACCGGAGGCAGATGGAACCCGCGAGCATCGCCGCCGCGCCCACCCTCGTCGCCACCCGGCTCCGTACCGGAATGGTCAGGGCCAGGGCGCCGCCGGCCACCAGCAGGCGGCTGGTCCGCAGCAGCGCGCCACCGAGACCCTGGCGCAGCGGCTCGGCCACCATGCCGAGCCGACGCTCCATCCGGCTGGCCGTCGCCAGTTCGGTGACGGCGCCGAGCAGGGCGGCGCGGCGGGCCGGGCCGGCCTCCGACTCCGGCGCCACGAGCAGGCCGAGCGCGCCGGCCGAGGCTGCGGCCGAGCCCACGAAGAGGACCGGCAGTTCCCGGTACGCCTCGTGCCAGACCGGCATGGCGGTGTCGGAGACCAGCGTCGCCGTGTACGAGGCGACGGCCGGGCCGAGGACGCCGGCGCCGAGGGTGCCGAGCCGGCCGAGCCGGGGCAGCCACCCGGTTACGGCACTTCCGGCGGCGAGCATCGCGAGCGGGCCGTACCCGGCCAGTAGCCAGGAACCGATGTTCATCGGCGAGGTCACCTTGACCACCCGGAGCATGTGGAGAAAGCGTTCGGGGCGGCCCAGGTCGTGCACCAGCGAGTAGAGCGATCCGGTGAGGGCGACGGCGGCACCGGCCTTGAGCCCCCGGGCCAGGTGCGGCCGGCCGGTGAGTTCGGCGGCGGCGGCCAGCGTCGAGGAGGCGCCGGCCAGCCCGCCGAAGAACAGGTAGCCGGCGATGTCGGCCGCCTCCCAGGGCGGCGCCTTGAGCACAGGTTGGCCGTAGTACGACCGGAACTCGGCCTTGGCCACCATCAGCCGCTCGCCGCGTTGCCGGCGCTCCGGCCGCCCGGCCGAGCCGATCAGGGCGTCCCGTTCCACCGGCAGGTCGACCGAGGTGTCGAGTCGGACATCGGTGTGGCTCATGCCATCTCCTCGCAGTGCCGGTCACTGTGCCCGCCGCCGTGCTCGTCGACGTCAGGCGCTTCGGAACCGAGCCGGCGGAATCGCCCGCCGCGCCCGCTCACCGGCGGGCTCCCGGAACGGCGACGGCGACGAGGACGGCCAGCAGGCCCACGGCGGCCAGCCCGGCCCGCCGCCACATCGCGGGCAGGTCCCGGGTGGTGACGACCGGATCCGGCGGCAGGCCGTAGACCTCGGGCTCGTCGAGCAGCAGGAAGAACGCGCCGGCACCGCCGACCCCGTCGTTCGGGTCGGCGCCGTAGAGCCGGGCGCTGGTCACCCCGGCGTCGTGCAGGTCCCGTACCCGACCGGCGGCCCGCTCGCGAAGCTCGGAGAGTTCGCCGAACTGGATCGAGTCGGTGGGGCAGCTCTTGGCACAGGCGGGCTCCTGGCCGACCGAGAGCCGGTCGTAGCAGAGGGTGCACTTCGAGACCAGCCCGTTCGAGGGGCGCTTGTCGATCACCCCGTACGGGCAGGCCGGTACGCAGTAACCGCAGCCGTTGCAGATGTCCTCCTGCACCACCACCGTGCCGAACTCGGTCCGGAACAACGAGCCGGTCGGGCAGACGTCCAGACACGCGGCGTGGGTGCAGTGCTTGCACACGTCGGAGGACATCAACCAGCGGAAGTCCATCTCGGCCGCGGCGGCGACGTGTCCGTCCGGCGGTGCCGCGGCGGGCATGCCGAGCGAGACCGCCGTGCGTCCGCCGGCCGAGCGGAGCAGGTCGGGCGGCAGCTCGGTCGGGGCCAGGTGGGTCTCCTGCCGGCCGAGGCGGCGGGGCTGCTCGATGAAGGCGACGTGCCGCCAACTGTTGGCACCGAGGCTGCCGGTGTTGTCGTACGACATGCCGGTGAAGAGCAGCCCGTCCTCCGGGACCGCGTTCCACTCCTTGCACGCCACCTCACACGCCTTGCAGCCGATGCAGACGCTGGTGTCGGTGAAGAAGCCGACCCGTTCCGGGGGTTCGACGTAGCCTCCGGCGGTGGCCGGATCCCGCTCCCCGCCGGTCCCCTCGCGCAGATCGAGTGCCATTGCTGCTCACGCCTCCGTTCCGGTGCGTTCGGTGATCCCGGCCCGGCGCTGGTAGTCCCGGACCAGCGCCAGCCGGTCCGTCCCGCGTGGCCGGCGCCCCGGGCGGATGTCCGCCGACAGCGCCTTGCTCTCCTGGATGTGCGAGTTGGGGTCGAGCGAGATCGAGGTGAGTTCGTTGGCGGCGTCGCCCCGGCTGTAGCCGTTCGGTCCCCAGTGGAACGGCAGCCCGATCTGGTGGATGATCCGCCCGTCGACGTGCAGCGGCGCCACCCGCTCGGTGACCAGGACCCGGGCCTCGATCGCGCTGCGGGCGGTGACGATGGTGGCCCAGTCGGCGTGCACGAGACCCCGCTCGGCGGCCAGTTCGGGGGAGACCTCGCAGAAGAACTCCGGTTGCAGCTCGGCCAGGTACGGCGTGTGCCGGCTCATCCCGCCCGCCGTGAAGTGCTCGGTCAGCCGGTAGGTGGTGACCACGTACGGGAAGATCTGCGCGCCGCGCTGGGAGCCGTTCGGGTGGTACCGGTTGAGGTCGTGCGGCCGGAGCAGCCGGGCCGGATTGCGCTGCTGGCGGTAGAGCAGGTTGTCCATCGGGGAGTCCTGCGGCTCGTAGTGGGTGGGCATCGGCCCGTCGCCCACCCCGGTCGGCGCGTAGAGCCAGCCGAGCCCGTCGGCCTGCATGATGAAGGCGTCGGTGCCACGCAGTGCGGCGATTCCCCGGGCGCCCTCCGGCGGCTGGTAGTCCGGTCGCTTCGTCGGCTCGAAGTCGGGTACGTCGTACCCGGTCCATCGGCCGGCCTCGTCGTCCCACCAGACGAACTTCTTGCGTTCGCTCCACGGTGTGCCGTCCGGTCGGGCGGAGGCCCGGTTGTAGAGCATCCGGCGGTTCGCCGGCCAGGCCCAGGCCCACTCGGGGGAGACCCAGTGCTGCTCCTCCGCCGGTTTGCGCCGCGCGGCCTGGTTCACCCCGTCCTTGTAGACCCCGCAGTAGATCCAGCAGCCGCAGGCGGTCGAGCCGTCGTCGCGCAGTTCGGGGTACTCGGAGAGCGGCCGGCCGTCGGCGTCCCAACCGTTGATCTCGGCGAGCACCGCCTCGGCGCTCGGCTCGGCGGTCGAGCCGCTCGTCGGGTAGTCCCAGGTCAGGTCGAGGATCGGCCGATCCATCGGATCTGTCGAACCGGCCAGTTTCTGCCGGATGATCCGGCCCAGGTGGTACATGAACCACAGGTCGCTGCGCCGGTCGTCGGCCGGCTCCACGGCCTGGTGGTGCCATTGCAGCAACCGGTTGGTGTTGGTGAAGCTGCCGGCCTTCTCGGTGTGCGCGGCGGCCGGCAGTACGAAGACCTCCGTGCCGATCCGTTCGGTGACCAGCTCGCCCGATTCGATCTCGGGGCCGTCCTTCCACCAGGTGGCGCTCTCGATCATGGTGAGGTCCCGGACGACCAGCCAGTCCAGGTTGGCCATCCCGAACCGCTGCATCCGGGCGTTCGCCGAGCCGACCGCCGGGTTCTCCCCGAGCAGGAAGTAGCCCTTGCAGGTGCCGCCGAGCTGTTCCAGCGTGGTGTCGTAGTGGGAGTGGCTGCCGGTGATTCGGGGCAGGTAGTTGAAGCAGAAGTCGTTCTCGGGCTGGGCGACCGGCCCCCACCAGGCCTTGAGCAGGCTCACCGTGTAGGCCCGCATGTTCGCCCAGAACCCCTTGCGGGCGGCGTCCGCGACGATGAAGTCGTCGAGGGTCTGTGCCTTGTGCGCGTGCGGCATCGGGATGTAGCCGGGCAGCAGGTTGAACAGGGTCGGGATGTCGGTAGAGCCCTGGATGCTGGCGTGCCCGCGCAGTGCCTGGATGCCGCCGCCGGGCCGGCCGATGTTGCCCAGCAGCAGTTGCAGGATGCTGGCCGAGCGGATGAACTGCGAACCGTCGGTGTGCTGGGTCCAGCCGACCGCGTAGACGAACTCGCTGGTGCGTTCGGGCCCGGAGTTGTCGACCAGGTGCCGGCAGACCTCGGCGAAGACCTCCGGTGGGATGCCGCAGATCCGTTCCACCATCTCCGGGGTGTAGCGGGAGAAGTGCCGCTTGAGGATCTGGTAGACGCAGCGGGGGTCCTGCAGCGTCGGGTCCCGCCGGGGTTGGCCGTCCAGCGCGGCGCTGCCGGAGCCGTGCTTCTCACCCTGGCCGGATCCGTGCTCGCCGGTGTCGCGTCCGGGGGAACCGGGCCGGTCGATCTGGGCCGCCTGCCGGGCCATGTACTGGTTGTCGCGCTCGCCGCTGGCCGAGACCAACTGGACGCCCTCGTACTGCCAGGTCTCCTCGGCGTACTGGTGGCCGTTCGGGTCGAAGCCGGAGAAGAGCCCGTCCAGGTCCTCGGTGTCCTGGAACTGCTCGTTGATGATCGTGGAGGCGTTCGTGTACGCCAGCACGTACTCCCGGAAGTCCTTCTCCTCGGTCAGTACGTGGTTGATGATCCCGCCGAGGAAGGCGACATCGGTGCCGGCGCGGATCGGCACGAACAGGTCGGCCAGGGCGCTGGTCCGGGTGAACCGGGGGTCGACGTGGATCACCGTGGCGCCCCGGGCCTTGGCCGCCAGCACCCACTGGAAGCCCACCGGGTGCGCCTCGGCGAAGTTGGAACCCTCGATCACGATGCAGTCGGCGTGCTGCATGTCCTGCATGAAGGTGGTGGCGCCGCCGCGCCCGAACGACGTACCGAGGCCGATCACCGTGGAGCTGTGGCAGATCCGGGCCTGGTTCTCCACCTGGACGACCCCGAGCGCGGAGAACAGCTTCTTGATCAGGTAGTTCTCCTCGTTGTCCAGTGTCGCGCCGCCCAGGCTGGCGATTCCCATCGTCCGGGCCAGCAGGCCGCCGTCCTCCTCCTCCCACTGCCAGGTTTCCCGCCGGGTCCGGATCACCCGGTCGGCGATCATGTCCATCGCGGTGGCCAGGTCGAGGTCCTGCCACTGGGTGCCGTGCGGCGGGCGGTAGCGGACCTTGTCCAACCGGTTCGAGGCGGTGGTCAGTTGCAGCGAGGCGGCACCCTTCGGACAGAGTCGCCCCCGGCTCACCGGCGAGTCGGGATCTCCCTCGATCTGCACGACCCGCTCGTCGCGGACGTACACGTTCTGCGCGCAGCCCACGGCGCAGTAGGGGCAGACGGACTTGACCACCCGATCCGCGGTGGCGGTGCGGGCCTGGAGGGTGTCGCTCTGCGGCGACTTCACCGAGGCTGCCCGGCCGGTCCGGTCCGCCCCGGTGAGCTGGCGCCACACCGGCCACGAACCGATCGGAATCTGGGGCACGGCAGGCTCCTGTCCTCGATGGCTGTCCGGGGGCGCGGGTCGGGGCTCGGGCGGCGGTCCGGGTTACCGGCCCGGCCGGTTCGGCCGGTCGTCGCGGGCCCGGGTCCGAATCCAGTCGTGCACCGGTCCGGCCGGAGGCGGCGGCGCCTCGCGCGGGTTGACCAGGCACTGGGTCCGGGACGGCAGGATCCCCGGGCGCTCGCGCTGCGCCCTGGTCACCGTGCCGCCGCCGTCGGCCGGGATCCCGGTTCCGATCAGGTACGCCTGACCGGGTGGGATGCCCAGCGTCGCGCCGATCTCCTGGTAGCTCCGACCGAGCCCGATCAGGTGCAGCACCGCCGCCTTGCTCGCCATGCCGCCTCCCGTCGGGCTCCGGGCCGGCGTCCCAGCACCGCCGACCAGCAACTGCCAATAAGCCTCTCATTTCGCCTATATCGGTGCAGCCGGTTTGGCCCTGCTGGTGCCACGTACAACGCCGGTACCGGCCGGGGAAGCCTCGGCCGGTACCGGTGGGAGATCGGCGGTCAGTCCGCCAGCGGGGTGTGCCCGGCCGGAACGGTCTCGTTGGCCCGGGTCGGTGCCGGCGGGCTGCCGGCGCCGAAGGGGCGTCCGCCGAGCGCCTCCCGACCGTGCGGGTCAAGCCAGTTGGACAGGTCCGGGCCCTCCGGCACGACGCCGCTCGGATTGATGTCCCGGTGCACCTCGTAGTAGTGCCGCTTGATGTCGTCGAAGTCGATGGTGTCGCCGAACCCCGGCGTCTGGAACAGGTCCCGGGCGTACGCCCACAGCACCGGCTGCTCGGTGAGCTTCTGCCGGTTGCACTTGAAGTGGCCGTGGTAGACGGCGTCGAACCGGACCAGCGTGGTGAAGAGCCGGACGTCGGCCTCGGTGATGGTGTCGCCGACCAGGTAGCGCTGGTCCGCCAGCCGGGCCGACAGCCAGTCGAGCCGGTTGAAGAGCCGGTGGTACGCCTTCGCGTACGCCTCCTGGCTGCCGGCGAAGCCGCACCGGTAGACCCCGTTGTTCACGTCGGCGAAGACCACGCCGTTCACCTCGTCGATCTCGGCCCGCAGCGCCTCGGGATAGAGGTCGGGAGCGCCGGACCGGTGGTGCGCCCGCCACTGCGTCGACAGGTCGAGGGTGATCTGGGCGTAGTCGTTCGTCACCACCTGCCCGGTCGGTACGTCCACGATCGCCGGCACGGTGATCCCGCGCTCGTACCCGGGGAACCGGGCGAAGAACGCCTCCTGGAGGCGCTCGATGCCGAGCACCGGATCGCGACCTCCGGGGTCGAGGTCGAAGGTCCAGCTCCGGGCGTCGTGGGTCGGCCCGGCTACCCCCATCGACAGCACGTCCTCCAGGCCGAGCAGCCGGCGGACGATGATGACCCGGTTCGCCCACGGGCAGGCCCGACTCACCACCAGCCGGTACCGGCCGGGCTCCACCGGGTAGCCGTCCCGCCCGTCGCTGGTGATCCGGGTCGCGATGTAGCGCTGGTCGCGGGTGAACTCCCCGCCGGGATTGACGTAGCTGCCGTCTTTGCTGTTCGACATGCCCCCATCGTTCCCCAGCCACCCCGCCGCGCAACCGCCGACCCGGGCCACCGGACCCGGCGAAGGGCCGCTCCGACCGGGGCTGACCGGCCCGTCGCCGTGCTGGTCAGCGCCGCAGTAGCCGGTTGACCGTCCCGTAGTCCAGGGCACCGGCGAGTGCCCCGTACGTGCCCGCCCCGAACGCCTCGTCGGCGGCCCGACGCGCCACCGCGTACGCGCCCTCGGCCACCGAGGAGCCGAGGCTGACCCGGGCCACGCCGAGCCTGGCGAGTTCCGGCACCGCCGGAGCGCCCGGTCCGGCGAGGATGTTGACCGGCGCCGGAACGTTCGCCACGAGCTTTCCGATCGTCTCCGGGTCCACCAGTCCGGGCACGAACACCCCGTCGGCACCGGCCACGAGGTAGGCGGTCGCCCGGGCGACGGTCTCGGCGACGTTCCCCGGGCCACGCAGGAAGGTGTCGATCCGGGCGTTGACGAACAGCGGCACCCCGGCCCGGTCGGCGGCGGCCCGGGCGGCGGACAGCCGGGCCGACTGCTCGGCGACGTCGCGCAGCGCCGGGACGTCGCCGGGAGCCGCGTCCTCGATGTTCACCCCCACCGCGCCGACGGCGAGTACCGCGCTGACCGTCTCCGCCACCTGCTCCGGCGTCGCCCCGTAACCGGCCTCGATGTCGGCGCTCACCGGCACCGACACCGTACCGACGATCCGGCCGACGGCGTCGGCGGCCAGCTCGCGGCCGAGGACGTCGCCGTCGGGCGCACCGAGGCTCCACGCCACCCCGGCGCTGGTCGTCGCGACCGCGTGGGCACCGGCCGCCTCCACGATCCGGGCGCTCGCCGCGTCCCACGCGTTGACCAGGACAACCGGGGTACCGGGGACGTGCAGCGAATGGAACAGTTCGGCTCGGGCCAGCTGATCAGTCATGCCAGGTAGTTTCCGAGGTCAGCGACGATCGCCGTACTCTTTGAGTCCTGACTAAAACGTGAGCGGCTCGGACCGGAACGGGAGGTCGTCGTGGTTGCCATCGGTTTGTCGGCCGGCGCCGTCGCCCGGATCCGGTTCGCGGTCTCCTGCCTCTGGGAGGTCGCCGCCAGCGTCCGGGTGCTGCGGGACACCGGTGACCACGCCGTACACCTGCCGTGGGTGAACCGGGTACGCCCCCGGCTCCGCTCCGCCGGCCTCGTCGGCGCCGACGGCACCCACGGTGCCGACGGTGCCGGCCTGCTCTCGCAGCTCATCCCGGCCCGGCCCGGCTACCTGCCCGACTTTCTCACCCCGCCACCCGGCGGCCTGACGCCGGACCTCGACGCCGAACTCGCCGTGCTGCGGGCCACCCCGCCCGAGATCGTCCGCGCCGACCTCGACCTGTACGACGGAGGTACGCGGTCACCGGCGATCCGCGCCCTGTACGCCGACCCGGCGGCCGGGCTGCGTCGGCTCGCCGAGGAGATCGCCGGGTACTGGCGGATCGCGCTCGCGCCGGACTGGCCCCGGATCCGGCTGCTGCTGGACGCCGACGTGCAGCACCGGGCCCGGCTACTGGCCGAGAACGGCGCCGCCGGGCTCCTCAACGATCTCCATCAACAGGTGCGCTGGGAGGGCGAGACCCTCTCGATCGCCCAACGCCACTGCACCGCCGCCGACGTCGCGGACGGTGGCGGTCTGGTGCTGATCCCGTCGGTCTTCGTCTGGCCGTCCGTGCTCAGCGTCCCCGGTGGCACCGCCGCGCAGCTCGGTTACCCGGCCCGGGGTATCGGCACCCTCTGGGAGGCGCCCCGGCAGGCATCCGACACCCTGAGCGCGGTGCTCGGGCGGGGTCGGGCCCGGTTGCTCGTCGAGATGCGGGCACCGATCTCCACCACCGAGCTGGCCCGACGTACCGGGATCTCCGCGGGCGGGGTGTCCCAGCACCTCGCCGTGCTCCGGGCCGCCGGGCTGGTGTCGACCCACCGGAGCGGCCGTACGGTCCTGAACACCCGGACCACCGTCGCCGACGCGCTGCTCACCGTCGCCGGCTGAGAACGGCGGCCCGGGTCGGCAGGACTCCTACCGGTGCTTCTCCAGGTACAGCAGTCCCGGACCGACGTCGAGCGGGCGGTGCGCGAACACGACGTACCCGTGTCGGCGGTAGAGCCGTACGGTGTCCTCGCTGTCGGCCCCGGTGAACAGCTCGAATCGGCGTACCGGGTCCGGACAGGCGGCCTCCACGGCGCGCAGCAGTTCGCTGCCGATGCCCCGGCCGTGCAGATCGGGTGCGACGGCGAGCCGGCCGATGTGGCCGGTGCCGTCCTCGATCCTGGCCCGGACCGCGCCGACGAGCCGGGTACCGAGCCGCGCCGCCAGCACGATGCCGCCACCGGCCAGTACGGCGCGCAGCTCGTCCAGCGTCTCGGTGAGCGGTGGCAGCAGCGGCTCCCGGTAGCGCTGCGCCTCGCTGACGTACGCGGCCCGCTGGACGGTCAGGATCTCACCGGCGTCACCGCGCCCGGCCGGTACGACGCTGACCGCGAGGGAGGAATCGGAGCGGGAAGTGGACACGTCCGTCAGGCAACCACACCGACTCCAGCCCGGTGCCCGCACCCTCCTAGCCTCTAGGGGTTAGGAAGGGGCCCTTCTTCTACAGAAAACGATAGGAAGGGGCCCTTCCTTACAGCTGACGGGAGGACGTGTGGGATTCACCTACCCCGAGGTGGGGGCCACCGGTACGGGTCGACTTCCGGCCGGGTACCGGCACCTGCGGTGGCGTACCGAGCTGGCGCCGGGCGTGTTCGAGGCTGCCGGGGCGGCCGTACTGACCTGGCGGATGCACCGGGCGATGGGCGTACGGATGACGACCGATGCGCCGTCGGCCGCGCCGGGGGTCGCGGTCACCGCCGGGCTCGGGCTCGGTCGGCTGCGCCTGGCCGCGCCGTGCGAGGTGGTCTGGGCGGTACGCGACCAGCGGCGGATCGGCTTCGGCTACGGAACGCTGCCCGGCCATCCGATGCGGGGCGAGGAGGCGTTCCTGGTGGAGCTCGCCGACGACGGGAGGGTCTGGTTCACCGTGATCGCGTTCAGCGCACCGGCCAGCCGACTGACCCGACTCGCCGGGCCGGTGGTGCCCGTCCTGCAACGGGCGTACGCCTGGTGGTGCGGCACGGTGCTGCGCCGGTTGACCGCGCTTCGCCGCTGATCGCCGGCTGACCGAGCCGCGACGCTGATCGGCGGCTGACCGCGCCGCGACGCTGATCGCCGGCTGACCGAGCCGCGACGCTGATCGCCGGCTGACCGCGTCCCGATGCCGATCAGAAGCGGGCGAAGGAGCGGATCGGCATCCGGGGCCCGAACCGGGGCGCGTGCAGGCCAGCGGCCGCCAGCAGGAGACAGACCCGGCCCCGGTGTCCCCGGAACGGCTCCAGCAGATCCAGCATCCGCGCGTCGTCGCCCCGGGCCTCGCCGGCCAGTGCCCAGGCGACCGTGTTCGGGATGTGGTAGTCGCCGACACTCACCGCGTCCGGGTCACCGAAGGCGATCCGGACCACCTCGGCCGCCGTCCACGGGCCGATCCCGACGATCGCGGTGAGCCGGCGGGTCGCCTCGACCGGATCGCCGCAACGTTCGAGCCGGTCCGCGACGGCCGCCGCCCGGCGCAGGGTGTCGGCGCGCCGCTGCTCCACCCCGAACGGATGGAACACCCAGTACGGCGCGGCGGCGATCACCGCCGGTTCCGGCGGTGCCCAGAGCCCTCGTACCGGGCCGGGGGCGGGGGCGCCGAAGTGCCGTACCGTCGCCGCGTACGCCCGGAACGCCTCCTTGCCGGTGACCTTCTGTTCGAAGATCGCGCGGAGCAGTCGGGGGAAGATCTGGCCGGTGGCCGGCAGCCGCAGTCCCCGGTGGTCGCGGGCCAACCGGGCCACCACCGGATGGCCGGCGGCGAGCCCGTCGAAGCCCGTCAGGTCGTCCCGGAGCCCGGCCACGGCGTCGGCCCGCTCCAGTACCCAGTCCGCGCCCGGTCCGTAGCCGTCGGCGACCAGTTCGTCGGCGCGTCGGCGCAGTGCGAGGGTTCCGGGGCCGGCCGGGCTACGGGTGGCCCACCAGAAGGTGCCGTCGACGAACCGGGCACAGGGGTCGTGCGCTCCCATCGCCAGCGGCCGGACCGAGCCGGCGAGGTGGTAACCCGCCGGTGGGTGCAGCACCCGACTCGCCGTCGGCCCGGTTTCGGTCACCGGGACACTCTGTCACGCCGAGGGCGGTAGCTGACCGTCCGGGCGTGCGGGGCGAAGCCGAGCGCGGCGTAGAGCCGCTTCGGAACCGGATAGGCGTCGTCGCCCCGGGCGTACACCACGGCCGTCTCGGCGCCGGCTTCGCGGAACGCCCGCAGCACCGCGATCCCGGCGGCGCGGCCCAGGCCCTGCCGGCGGAACTCCGCGACCGTGCCGACCGGCTCGAACAGCCCGGCCCGGTTCACCTCGTCGTACCAGCCCAGGCAGTACGCGACGAACCGGCCGTCCGGCGCCTCGACGACCACGTCATACTCGGACCGGTACGGCCAGCGCCGGACGAGGGTGCGGTACCGCTCCTCGGTCACCGCCGAGGGATGCCAGACCTCCCGGTGTACGGCGACCCGGCGGGTCAGGTCGTCCTCGCCGCGTACCGGACGGACCAGGAAACCGCTCGGCAGGCTCGGCATCGCCGGCAGTACGGCGAGGTCACGGCGATGGGCGAGGAAGTACGGCCCGTCCCCGTCGGCCGAGTACCCCCGGCTGCGCAGCGCGGCCTCGAGGTGCCGTTCGGTGTCGAAGACGGTGACGCTGGGCGGTGTGGCCGTCACGTCCTCGGCCCAGTCCAGCACCTGTCCGGCGAGTTCCGGACGGGCGGGGTCGACCAGCAGGGCCAGTTCGTCCGGCGCCTCCAGCCAGCCCCACGCCACCACTTCGGCGCCGATCCGCCACAGCGCCATCGGCCGCTTGGCGGCGGTCGGCTCCTGGCCGAGGTTCCAGGCCAGGTCACCGACGTGCCAACGGCTGCCCGGCGACCAGATCCGCTGCGCGAACCGTTGCAACTCCGCAAGATCGGCCTCGCCGTCGTAGTCCCGTCGCATCGGGCCACCATGCCCGGCTCGCCGGCCGGCGGACAAGCACGATTCCGACCGATCGCCATCGCCCGCCTTTCGGTGGTCGGGGGCCGGACAAAGACGGGACGGCACCGGAACGCCCGTGCGCGTTCCGGTGCCGTCCGGCCTGTAGCGGTTCAGGTGTTTCCCGACCTGGCCCTCGTGCCGTCGTCCTCCCTTCGGATCGACGTCGTCGGATTCACCTGGCGGCGGTGGGTTGGGGACCAGTCACCACCGGTTCGTGCGGGATTGGCGGGAGCGTCGACCGCTCAGGCCGTCGGCCGGCGTTCCAGCCGGCCGGGGATCACCGGACGGTGAGCCGGATTACGTCGAACGCCGGCACCTGGTTGGCGCGGGCCATCATCGGGATCCGGTGCGAGCCGTCGCCGGCCCAGACCGCGCACTGCGCCTGGCCCCGCTGGGTCAGACCGGGGACGGTCACCGTGACGGTGTCCGGCGTCGCGCCGCCGTTGCCGTCCTCGGTCGCCACGAAGAACGCCGGGACCGGCGCCGGGTCGGGCGCGTTGCGGTTGCTGGTCAGCATCCGGCAGGCCGAGTGGAAGTGGCCGCGGACCAGGCCGTCCTCGTTGAGGAACGAGCTTTCCTTGTAGTAGCCACCGGCGGCGGCGCCCAGGAAGCGGTCCCGGACCAGGTTGCGGGTGCTGACCCGGAGCGTGAACTGCTGGTTGACCCGGACCGAGGTCGGCGCCTGGGTGATCAGCAGGGTGGGGTTGTCCTCCGGAGCGCCGACCTCGCCGAACTCGGTTCCGACGCAACGCTCGCCGTTCTGGAAGCCGTCGTGCGCCTGCAGGTCACTGCCGGAGCAGTCGGCGCCCAGCGGTTCGAGGGCGGTCGGGTTGCCCGGCGCGGTGCTCGTCGACGGGCCGGTGCTCGGCGTGCAGTTGCCGCTGCCGTTCTGGTTGCCGCGCCCACGCTGGGCCAGGGTGCCCGGCTGCTGCCCGTCGCCGGGGTGCTGGATCGCGCCGTGGTCGTGGTACGACCGGGTCTCCGGCTTGGCGGCGGTGCCCGGCCCGGTGGCCGTGCCGGTGGGCGCCGGGGTCGCGCTCCCGCCGGCCGACGGAGTCGCCGTGGGCGCGCCGGTGGCGGGCGCGGCCGTGGTCGGGCACGCCTTCGCCTTCGTCTGACCGCCCCGGGTGCCGGCGTTGGAGACCTGGTTCACGGCAACGATCGCACCGAAGACGCCGAGCGTGGCAAGCACGGCAATCAGGCGCTTGTTACGTGGCGGGCGGTTCGAGCGCCGTGAGGAGCGGACGGGGGTGTTCACGTGGTGCCACCTCTTTCTGGAGAGGGTTCGGTCAGCGAGGTCGGATCAGCGGACCAGGCTGGGGGTGCCAACGACCAGGAGGTCGTCAGCCTGGGCGGGTGCTGGACGGGCCGATGTGATGGACCCGGATGTCGGTGCCGGCGATCGGCGCGCCGTTGACCCGGCGGGGGTCGCCTTATATGGCGCTGACCAGGGGTAGCGACGGATCGGGTGACGATCCTGGCCGCCAGCGGGCAGCCCGTCTATCGTCACCATCTTCCTGCCTTTCCGAATAATCAACCGGTAACACTGCGAAAAACCGTACGGAATGCGTTGCCTGAGAGTCAAACCGTGGTAGAGAAGATAGGAATCTCTTGAGGCCCACTTAAAGGGAATTTATGTTTCCGGTGGTGAACGAGCGGCATCAGCCGTTCGGACGATGCCCGGGGTTCGACGGTCGGGTGGACGAAGTGGACCAAGTTGCCGGTCGGTTCGGCGGCGGACGGACCGCGACGCCGGCCCGAACGGGGCCGGCGTCGCAGCCGGAAGGCGACCGTTGCCGCGCGCCGCATTCCGGATCACGGCGGCGACCGACCGCGCCTACCCTGGCAACGGCCGGCCGCCGGGTCTGTGGGGTGACGGCGGTCGGGTCAGTAACTGGGAGCCCCGGTGTCGCCGTCCTGTTCGTCCGCGACCGGTGGCGGGGCGACCGCCTTGGGGGTTCCGGTCGGCAGACAGCTCAGGTTCTTCGTGCCGGTCGGCGTCACCACGAACCAGGTGCCGGCGACGCCCTGCCCGCGCCACTGTCCGGGCTTCTTGTCGCCGATGTAGCGGTAGATCGGCCAGTCGCCGATGGTGACCTGCTTGGTGCCGTCCGGTCGGGTCACCGTGTCGACCTTCTCGTCGGCAATGCCTTTGAGATCCGGCTTTCCGTCGGTGAGCACCGGCGGCCAGACCCGGGCGCAGTCGCCGACGCACGTGGTCTTCGACGGCTTCGCCGAGTCCCGGTCGAACCGGTAGAGGACCCAGCCCTTGTCGTCGGTCACGACCTGACCCATCCGGGCGACCTTCTTGCCGATCAGCCCGTCGGTGAGGTTGACGTCGGCGACCTCGACGGGTTCGGGGGTGGGTGAGGCGCCCGGCTCCGGAGTGGACTCGGCTCCGGCGTTGGCCACCGGCTTGACGTCGGCGGCCTTGTTCGGGTTGGCCGGCGTCGGCGCGCAGGCCGTCAACGCCGCCAGTGCTCCACCGACGATGACGACGCCGGCCCGCTTCATCAGTGCCACGTGCCCTCCTTCGTTGGACAGGTCGCCGGGAAGTACGGGCCGTGGGGGCGGCCGGATGAGGCAATTGGCAGTGGACAATTTCACAGGGAATCGTTGAACCGGGTCGATGCGAGGTACGTGGGAAACTGAAGCGGCGCCGTTTTCCCGCTTCCGTACCGGGGTTGTCGAGTGACGCCCCGTCGATTGTGGCCCGCGCAATTATTCGGGCTGTGGTCGCCCGGGGACATTCCGTGTCTCCGGCGGCGTCCGGCCGTCGGGAATCGTCGCGAACCGATCAGAGCGGAACGGTCACCAGTTCGCTGGTCACCTTGCCGTCGTCGCCGAGCACCTGGACCCGCAACTGGTCGATCTCGCCCAGCGGGGTGGCGGTGGTCTCCTGCAACGTCAGCGGTCGGGGCTGGGCCGCCGTGCCGTATCCGGCGGGCGGCACCTTCCAACTGGAGATGACCTCCGGCGGACTGCCGTCGCGGAGCAGTACGAGCCGGCAGACCCGGGGGCCGGTCAGCTTGCTCAGTGCGAAGGAGACCTGGGTGCCGTACGGCGTCGAGGCGAGGATCATGTCGGCCTGCACGCCGCTGCGCGGGTCGGTGACGCTGAACCGCTCACCCTTGGGCAGGTCCGGGCCACCGATACCGGGCAGGGCGGAACCGCTGGCCGAGGGACCCGGCTGGGCGGTCGTTCCCGGCGGGCCGGCCACCCGGGTCCCGACGAACAACGCCAGGCCGGTCAACATCACCAGGAGTACGACGCTCGCCGCGAGGCTGTAGAGCCGCCTGCTCCGGTCCCGTCGCCGCTCCGCGCCCACCGCCGCCACGACCCGGTCGAAGAGTGCCTCGTCCACCTCGGCGCGCTCGACAATCAGAAGATCGCGGCTGTCGACCTCGGCGAGCAGGTCCACCACCGGCAGGAACGACTCCAGTTCCTCGATGCACTGGGTGCAGGTCGCCAGGTGTTCCTCGAACCGTTCGGCGTCCCGCTCGTCGAGGACGCCGAGGGCGTACGACGCGACCTCCCGGTGGCTCTCCCCGGTCATTCCGTCACCCCCCGCTCCCGCAGGGCCGTGCGTAACGCCCGGAGGGCGTAGTAGACCCGGGACTTGGCGGTGCCGAGCGGAAGCCCCAACTCCTCGGCGGCCTCCGGCACCGTGCGTCCCCGGAAGTACGTCGCCACCAGCACTTCACGGTGTGGCTGACTCAACGTCCGGAGCGCGTCGGTGATCGTCATCATCCGGAGCACCCGCTCGGTGTCGTCGGACTCGGAGAACGCCTCGAGATCGCGGTCGTACGTCTCGGCCGGCCGGGCCTGCTCGCTGCGGTGGTCGTCGATGACGATCCGGCGGGCGACGGTTACCAACCAGGGACGTAGCGAGGACTGCCCCTGCGCGCCTAGCCGGTGTGCGTTGCGCCAGGCACGCAGCAGCGTCTCCTGCACGACGTCCTCGGCCCGCTGGCGGTCGCCGCCGGTCAGCCGCAACACGAACATCAGCAGGGGCTTGGCGTGTTCCTGGTAGAGCAGTCGTACGAGTTCGTCTGAATGCCTCGTCTCGGCCCTCGTCTCGGCGGGTTCGGCATGGTGGCGGCCGGCAGCCGATCGCGGCGTCACCGGCCCATCATTGCGGTCCGCGGGCCGCGCGTCGAGACTTTTCCGGTACCGATTTGACCGCCGTTGCGACGTGGCGCACATTCGCCCCGGCATGGTCAGGTCGCCATGCCAACCGCCGGCTACCGCCTGCATCGCACCCATACCTCCGCGTCGAACGCGTCGCACCCGGGGCACCGGCGATCCGGGCCGAGTTGAGCCGCCGGCGAGAGGTACGGATTTCGTACCCGGCCGGATCAACGCGGGTCGGGGAAGTTGCCGGGTCACCGGGTCGGCCTGCCCGATCGGCCGGATCGGCCGGTTGTGCCGGGGCGCCCGGATGGGTTAAATCGCGACCCCGAAGGTCCCCGGCGGGGGCGGAGCCGACGGCCGGGCGGCGGCGTCGCCGACCACTCGCGCGCCACCGGCGAAGCGGTCCAGGTCGGCGCCGTACAGCACCCGGCCGGGGAACCAGTCACCGGCGGTACGCCGGATCAGATCGGCCACCGGCAGTTGGGTCCGGCCGGCGACCAGCACCAGATTGCCGTAGCGCCGGCCGCGCAGCACCGCCGAATCGGCGATCAGGCAGGCCTCGGGCAGCACGCTGCGGACCGTGGCGACCTGGGCCCGGGCGTGCCCGAGCGGCGGCCCGTCCGCGATGTTCACCAGGTAGGTGCCGCCCGGCCGGAGCACCCGGGCCGCCTCGGCGGCGAACTCCACCGAGGTCAGGTGCGCGGGGGTCCGGGCACCGGCGAAGACGTCGGCGACGATCAGGTCGTACCCGGCGTCGGGGGACGAGCCGAGGACCGCCCGGGCGTCGCCGACCCGGACCCGCAGCCGTGGGTCGGCCGGCCAGGGCAGTTCCCGGCGGACCAGCTCCACCAGGGCGGCGTCGATCTCGACCACCCGCTGGGTGGAACCGGGCCGGGTCGCGCAGACGTACCGGGGCAGGGTCAGCGCCCCGCCGCCGAGGTGCAGCACCCGCAGCGGCGCCCCGCTCGGGGCGACGAGGTCGACGACGATGGCGAACCGGCGGACGTACTCGAATTCGAGATGGGTCGGGTCGGCGAGGTCGACGTGCGACTGCGGCGCCCCGTCGACCAGCAGGGTGTACGAGCGGGGCCGGTCCGGATCCGGGCTCACCTCCGCCAGCCCGGTGTCGACCTTGGCCGCGATCAGATCACTACGTCGTTTCCGGCCCACCCGACAAGTATCAGGGAAGGACCCCCGCCCACCGCATCCGGTCGGGGAACGGCCCTTTCCGACCCCTACGACGCGTTGCTGGCGAAGGTGAGGGCGCGGTGCAGCAGCCGGCCGTCGCCGAGCCGGGCCCGCAGCCGGCGCTCCAGTCCGGCGATCGGGATCAGGTTCTGTGGCGCCCTCGGATCCTTGTACGGGGTGGAGGCGAACCGGGGCAGCGTGGCCAGGGACAGGTGGGCGAGTTCGACCGCCTGCTGTTCGGCCAGCTCGGCCGAGCACTCGACCCGGACGATTCCGGCCCAGGGCCCCCGGCCGCCCCCGGGGAGCCGGAGGTACCAGGAGTAGCCGCCCCAGGCCGTACCGAGCCGGAACACCGGGGAGCGTTCACCGGCGTGCAGCCCGGTGACCAGCGCGGTGTGCCGGGCGTCGAGATACTGGCTGTGCTGCGTCTTGATGTAGCCGAGGGTGCGGGGGAGTTGTCGCCGGTTCCGCAGCGGTCCGTCCACCACCAGCAGGTCACCGTCGTCCCGGACGGCGCCGGAGACCTTCACCTCCAGCGCGGTCAGCGGCCCCTGTACGGCGGCCGGCAGCTTGCTCAGCTCGCCGGTGCCGCCGACCCGGTGTACGGCGTACCGGATCTGCCCGGCGACGACGTCCCCGGCGGACGGGCTGGCGGTGAAGAGTCCCCGTTCGACCTCCGCGCCGGCCAGTTCGGCGACTCCCCGGCGCAGGTCGCACCGGACCACCCCGGCGGCGTACGACGCGGCGACGCCGGGAAACGATCCGCCGTCCGGCTCCTCGGTCCAGACGCTGGCGTCGATCCGGCGCACCCCGTCGACCAGCAGTACGACGTCGGGCGGCTCGATCCCGTCCGGGGCGCGCAGCGGTCGCCACTCGTCCGGCGGCAGTTCGACGTCGGTCTGCACCTGCGCGCTGCTCGGCGCGGCGGGACCGCCGGCAGCCTCGAACGAGGCCCCGTACGCCGGGTCCCAGGCGTCGACGAAGAGCCGGGCGCTCACCGGCCGGTCCGCTCGACCCGGGAGCTGCGGGCGTCCTTGCGGACCTCGAACCGCACCGGTATCCGTTCGGCGAGCGCCGGTACGTGGGTCACCACCCCGACCATCCGGTCGCCCCGGGCGGCCAGGTTCTCCAGGGTGGCGGCGACGGTGTCCAGGGTCGCCGCGTCCAGGGTGCCGAAGCCCTCGTCGAGGACGATCGACTCCAGGCTCGCGGTGGTGGTGGAGAGGCCGGCGAGCTGTTCGGAGAGCGCCAGCGCCAGCGCCAGCGACGCCTGGAAGGTCTCGCCGCCGGAGAGGGTCCGCACCCCCCGGCGCAGCCCGGCGTCGTGGTGGTCGACCACGAAGAACTCGCCCTTGTCGTGCCCGAGGTCGTACTGGCCGCCGGTGAGTTCGCGGAGGATCCCGGAGGCGCCGTCGACGAGCAGGTCGAGCGCCTCCGCGAGCAGCCACCGTTCGAAGTTGTTGGCCCGCAGGTGCCCGGCCAGGGCCCGAGCGACCCGACCCTCGCGTTCGTGGCCGGTCCGCTGTTCGGTCAGCTCCCGGGCCTGCTCCCGACGCTCGACCAGCCGGTCGTGCGCGGACTCGGCCCGCTCCACCGCGATCGCCGCCAGCCGGACCGGGTCGTCGTCGCCGACCGGCCCACCGAGCCCGACGGCGCCGAACAGCCCGGCGATCCGGGCCGCGACCGCCGCCACGGAGTCGTGCGCCCCGGCCACCGCCGAGGCCACCTCGACCCGGTCGCGCCGCCGTTCCCCGGTCGCCCGGGCCGCCCAGTCGCAGAGGCCGGCCCAGGCGACGGAGACGTCGTCGCGGTCGGCGGCGGGTGGGCCGAGCCGGGCCACCCCGTCCCGGACGGTGTCGAAGGCCCGCCAGGCGCCCCGGAGCCGTTCCTGCGCCGCCTCGGCCCCGGCCCGGGCCCGGCGGGCCGCCTCGCGGGCGGTCCGGACCGCCGTACCGGCGCTCTCCAGGTCGCGGCGGAGCCGGGTGAGCAGGTCGAGTTCCTGGCGCAGCGCGGCCGGTCCGGGGGAGTCGGCCAGCCGGACGTCCAGCTCGGCCAGCCGGGCGGTGAGCTGTTCGTGCCGGGCACGGACCTGGTCGAGGTTGCGTTCCAGCTCCCGGGCGGCCCGCTCCCGCTCGCCGACCAGTCGCACGGCGGCATCGGCGGCGGTGCGGGCGGTCTTGCCGGCCGCCTCGGCGGCGGCCACCGAGGAGCCCTTCGGCATCGCCGGCACCTCGGCGACCGGCTGGGTGCAGACCGGGCAGGGCGCTCCGGCGTGCAGGTGGGCCCGGAGCGCGGCGGCCCGGTCGGCGGTCTGCGCCTCCTGGTAGGCGGCCCGGGCCGCCTCCAGTTCCGTGTCGGCCCGCTGCGCCGCCGTGCGGGCCTGCTCGAGGGCGGCCAGCGCCGCGTCGTGGTCGGTGCCGGCGCCGGCCAGGGCCCCGGCCAGGGCACCGACCTCGTCGGCGACCTGCTTCCGGTCGGCGTGCGCCTGCTGCAACAGCCGCAGCGCGGCCGGGTCGCCGGCCCCGGCCAACTCGCCGCGGAGCTTCTCCTCGCGTTCCTCGGCGACGGTCACCGCGGCCATCGCCTCGGTCGCCTCGCCCCGGGCGGTCGCGACCGCCTCGGCGAGCCGGGCGAGGTCGGTCGGGGGCCGGACCCCGGCCAGTTCCGCGAGTTCGGCGTCGAGGGCGGCCAGCCTCGCCTCCACCGCCGTCGCGGCCGTCCGGGCCTGCCGGAGTTCGGGTACGGCGGCGTCGACCTCGCCGGCCAGCTTCCGCATCGCCTCGACCCGGTCGGTGGCGGTGCCGAGCGCCTCGTCGTCGATCCCGGTCAGCCCCTCGAGTACCCGGTCGACGGCGGCCAGCGCGGCGTCGGCCCGACCGCCCCGAGCGGTGGCCAGCTTCTGGACCTCCTCGTAGACGCCGAGTCCGAGCAGGTTGACCAGGATCTGCTGCCGGGTCGCCGGTTTGGCGTGCAGGAAGTCGGCGAACTGCCCCTGCGGCAGCAGTACGCAGCTGGTGAACTGCTCGTAAGGCAGCCCGACCGCCTCCAGCACCGCCTCTTCCATCTCGGCCGGGGTGCCGGCGACGACCTCGCCGAGATCCTCCGGGGTCAGCCCGGTGTCCAGCTTGGTCACGTCGAAGCCGGGAGGCATGAGCTGGAGCCCGGCGTTACCGGTCTTCACGTTGCCCCGGCCGTCCCGCCGGACCACCCGGGTCGCCACGTACCGGGCGCCGGCCGACTCGAAGACCAGCCGGACCCGGGCCTCGTTCGCCGACGGGGCCAGCGCGTTGGCGATGCCCCGGGCACCGCCCCAGCGTGGCACCGTGCCGTAGAGGGCGAAGCAGATCGCGTCGAGCACGCTGGACTTGCCCGAACCGGTCGGCCCGACCAGGGCGAAGAAGTCCGCGTCGGTGAAGTCGACGGTGGTGGCGTCCCGGAAGGCGGTGAAGCCGGCCAGGTCGAGCCGGAGCGGACGCACTATTTGGTCGCCTCCTCGAACAGATCGTCGAACAGCTCCCGGACGCCGTCGTCGGCCTGTCCCCGGGTGTCCAGGTAGTCGCCGAACAGCTCCCGGGGTGACCGCCCGGCCCGCTGGGCGGCCCGGGCGGCGGCACCGGTACTCGGCAGCATCTCGGGATCGATCCGCACCTCCAGGGCCCGGGGCAGCAGGTCCTGTACCTCCTCGCGCAGCCCGGCCCGGGGCGCCTCCCGGACGTACACCCGGAGCCAGGCCGTGGTGTCGGTCAGCTCCGCGAGTTCGGCGATCGTTCCGCGTACGGTGCGCAGCGGCGCGGCGGCGGTGATCGGGATCTCGCGTACCCGGGCGGCGGTCCGCGCGGTCACCTCGACGATGGTGACCGAGGGGCGGTTCTCCTCCTCGCCGAAGTCGACGGCGAGCGGGCTGCCGCTGTAGCGGATCGGGCACGGCCCCAGCACCTGCTGGGCCCGGTGCAGGTGACCCAGTGCCACGTAGTGCGCGCCGGTCGGAAAGACGGTGGCCGGTACGGCGTAGTTGAGCACCGTGTGCGCCTCCCGCTCGCCGCCGCCGGCCTGGGCGCCGACGACGGTCAGGTGACCGGTGACCAGGTGTACCCGGTCGGGTTCGTCGAAGCCCTCGGTGAGCCGGCCGAGCACCCGCCCGACGTGGTCGGCGTACGTCTGGACGGCCTCGGCGGCGGTCAGCTCGTACATCTCGACGGCCCGGACGGCGTACCGCTGGGACAGGAACGGCAGCGCGACCAGCCGCCACGCCTCGCCGTCGGCGGTGCTGCCGTCGATCACGTGCTCGGCCGGGTTGTCCCGGACACTGCCGCGCAGCGCCACCCCGGCCGCCTCCGCCCACGGCCGCAGCGCGTCCAGGGCCGGGCCGTTGTCGTGGTTGCCGCCGATCGCGACGACCTGTGCCCCGGTCCGGCGCAGCGCGGAGAGCGCCCGGGTGACCAGCCGGGTGGACTCCGGGGTCGGCGCCGCGGTGTCGTAGAGGTCACCGGCGACGATTACCAGGTCCGGGGACTCGGCCTGGGCGACCTCGACCACCTGGGCCAGCGCGTCCCGGTGCTCGCCGACCCGGGACTGTCCCTTGAGGACCTTGCCGACGTGCCAGTCGGAGGTGTGCAGGATCTTCACGGGGCAACCGGCCTAACGGGTACTAGAAGGGGATGTCGTCGTCGGAGAGCGCGTTGGCCCGGGAGCCGACCACCGCGAACGGATCGGCCGCCTGGGTGATCGAGCGCAGCGTCTCCGACGGGGCGGCGCCGGCCTCCGACACCCGGGTCGCCCAGGCCGGGAACGGGAAGTCCAGGCAGAGCGGCACCGGGATGTCCGGCTGGTTGACGAACATGGTGCCGGGCTTGGCCAGCAGCGCCCGCTGCCGCTGGGCGGCCGGCAGGAAGCCGTACTCCGGGCGGGACGCCTCGGCCGGGTCGAGCCGGCCGACCACCCGGATCGCCGAGTTGGTGACGATCCGCCGTTCCACCTCGCTCGCCGTCTGCTGCGCCCCGATCAGGATCACCCCGAGCGAACGGCCCCGCTCGGCGATGTCGAGCAGCACCTCCTTGATCGGGGAGGAGCCCTCCCGGGGGGCGTACTTGTTGAGCTCGTCGAGGACCACGAAGAGCAGCGGCTTCGCCGTGCCGGCCTTCTCCTTGCGCTCGAACTCGGTCTTCAGGGTCACCCCGACCACGAACCGCTGCGCCCGGTCCGGCAGGTTGTGCAGGTCGACGACGGTCACCTGGGCGCTCTCGGCGGTGTTCACGCTGTGCGGCCGGCGGGTCGCCAAGTCTCCCCGGATCAGCCGGGCCAGGTCCTTCTTGCTGCCGATCATGCGGCGGGCGAACGCGTTGACCGTGCCCATGTTGACCGCGCTGCCGGCCCAGTCCGTCCGGGTCTCGTCGTCGGTGAGCTGCTCGACGACGTGGTCCACCAGGTCGGGGTAGGAGTTGATCCGGACCCCGTCGATGCTCACCCCGCCGTCGGCGGGTTGGGCGTACCGGGCCAGGTGGGCGGCGACCGAGTGCACCACCATCGTGTACTGCTGGCGTTCGTCGTCGGCGTCGGCGAAGACGTACGGCAGCAGGCGGTCGGCGCAGAACTCGGTGAGCGTCCAGTAGAAGCTGTCGACCCCGGCGAGCCGGCTGCTCACGTCCGGGGTGCCGGAGGAGTCCCCGGGCCGGGGCGGCGCGTAGACCCTGACATCCGGGAACGCCCCGGCGGTCAGCCCCAGTTTCGCGTACGTCGCCCGGGTGGGGTCGTCGAGCCGGCTGTTGGGGTGGTCGAGGAAGAGCAGGTCCTCGCCCTTGACGTTGAAGATCAGCGCCTTGGCGTTGACCGCGTCGCCACCGAGGACGCCGGAGCGGAACACCGAGTAGAGCAGGAAGGTGGCGAAGCTGGTCTTGGTCGCCACCCCGGAGATGCCGGAGATCGAGACGTGTGCGCCCCGGCTGCCGTCCAGGAAGTCGGCGTTGAGGTAGACCGGCACGCCGTCCCGGCCCATGCCCATCGGCACCCGCCGTTCCATCCGGTCGAAGTGCAGCGCCGCCGAGCGGGCCTCACCCTCGGCCCGGTAGACCAGCGCACCGGGGGAGGGCGGCACGTAGAACTCCGGGTCGACCCGGGTGGTGGTGATCTCGGCCGCCTCCTGCACCAGCGCCGGCAGCGTGCCGTCGGCGATGGCGAAGACGTCGGAGTCGAACTGGGCACCCTCGTGCCGGGCCCGGACCTGGGTGACCACTCCGGCGATGGTGACCGGTTCCCGGTCCGGCAGCTCGCGCCGGGTCACCACCACGTCGTCGAGTTGCAGGTAACAGCCGGGTGTGACGGCGGTCCAGAACTGCAGCGGGGTGGCGTCGGCGGTGCCGAGCACCCGGCCGACCTCCGCGCCGGGGGCCTCCGGTCGGGTGTCGGTCACCGCGCGGACCCGGTCAAAGCGAGAATCTGGTCAAGGCACACGAGTCGCATCCTGCCTCACTAGTACGACACCATGCCACGCGACGCGGCGATGGAGCCGGGGGATCGGGTCGGCCCGCCCGGTTCGTCCGTGGTCGGCGGTACACGACTCCTTTCCGCCGCATTCACCAAATCTTGCCGGTTGGCGCCAGATCGCCCCCGTAACCTGCTGGACCATGACGATCTTCCATATTCGGGCGTCCGTCGCGTCCCTCGTCCTGGCCGCCTCCCTCGGTACGGTCACCGCCTCGGTCACCGCCGTCGGGCCGGCGTCGGCGCAGCCGGGTCGGGTGCACGTGTCGGAGAACTTCGACTCCGGGGTACTGCCGGCGGGCTGGCGGGCGATCGACGGCACCTGGCGGGTGCAGAACGGCCGGCTCTACGGCACCTCCGCCAGTTCCAGCCAGAACAACAAGATCACCTTTGGTGCCCATCTGGAGCACTTCCGGTTCGAGGCGACCGTACGCTTCGAGTCGGTCAGCGCGAGCACCAGGTGGGCGGCCCTCGGCCTGGACGTACCGGCCGGCGGTGCCACCCCGTGGTGGATCGCCACCATGCGCAGTGGCACGACGGCGGCCAACGGGCTGGAGTTCGCCGAGCGCACCACCGGGAACACCTGGAACGTGACCGACACCGCCGCCGCGCCGACGGCCGCCGGCACCGGACGGGACGTACAGGTCGCCGCCGAGGTGCACGGCAGCCAGGCGCGGTGGTTCTTCGCCGGCCGGGAGGTGCTGCGGACCGGCAGCCTGCGCCGGTCCGGCACCGCCGGTCAGGCGCTGTTCGTCAACGGCGCCACCGTCTCCTTCGACAACGTCCGGGTGACCGAGCTGGCCCCGAGCGCCCTGATCCGCCCACCGGGCACCCCGCTGACGGTGATCGCGCACCGGGGCGCCTCGGCGGCGGCGCCGGAGAACACCCTGGTCGCCCAGGACCTCGCCCGGCGCGGCGGCGCGGACTGGATCGAGAACGACGTGCAGCCGAGCAGCGACGGCGTGCCGTTCGTGCTGCACGACGCCACCGTCGACCGGACCACCAACGGCACCGGAAGAATCCGCGCGCTGACCAGCGCCCAGCTCAAGGCGCTGGACGCCGGTTCCTGGTTCGCCCCGCAGTACGCCGGGGTCCGGATGCCGACCCTGGCCGAGCAGTTGGCGGACCTGCGTACCCGGGGCGGTCGGCTGCTGCTGGAGATCAAGGGTGCGCACACCCGGGCCGAGGTGTCCCGGATCGTCTCGCTGGTCCGCGAGCAGCAGATGGCCGACCGGGTACTGGTGCAGAGTTTCGAGGTCGACGTCCTGCGGTACACCCGCGAACTGGCTCCGGAGCTTCCGCTCGGGCTGCTCCGCAGCACCCTCGACGCCAATCCGGTGGCGATCTCCGCCCAGCTCGGCCTGGCCGCGTACAACCCCTCCTCGGCCGCCCTGCTGACCCGGCCGGCGGTCGTCGCCGACCTGCACCGGGCCGGGATCGCCACGATGGTCTGGACCGTCGACACCGCCAGCGCCTGGCAGCAGCTCGACTCGCTCGGGGTCGACGGCGTCATCACCAACCGCCCCGCCGAGCTGGTGGCGTGGAACGCCACGCACTAGAGATGTAAGGAAGGGCCCCCCATTAGCGCTTTCGGCAGATGAAGGGGCCCTTTTTAACACCTCAGGCGCGGGTGTAGCGGAGCATCAGCGAGTCCTGCACGGTGAGTACGTGCCGGAGCGCCATGCCCCGCAACTCGGTCGTCGGTCCGGCGGTGATCCGCCCGGCGCCCGGGCCGGTGACCAGCGGCGCCACCGTCAGGCACACCTCGTCGACCAGATCGGCCGCGGTGAGCGAGCCGAACAGGTGCGGGCCGCCCTCGCAGAGCAGTTGCCGGTGGCCCCGGCGGTGCAGTTCGGCCAGGCCGGCGGTGAGGTCGACCCGGTCGTCGCCGACCCGGACCAGTTCGGCGACGTCGGCGAGCCCGGCCGGTGCGGTGGCGTGCGCGGAGGTCAGCACCACCGGCCGGACCGGCGCGTCGGCGAAGACCGCCGACTCCGGGTCGAGGTTCAGCGCCAGGGAGACCACGACCAGGGTCGGGTACTCGGCCAGCCCCTGTTCGCGTCGCCAGGCGCGGCGCGGCTCGTTGAGCCGGACCGCCCGGTAACCCTCGTGGCGTAGCGTCCCGGCGCCGACCACCAGCGCGTCGCAGAGCATCCGCAGCAGGCCGAAGACCCGCTTGTCGGGCTTACCGGAGAGCCCCTCGGAATGGCCCTCCACCTCCACCGCGCCGTCGATGCTGGCCACGAAGTTCATCCGCAGCCGGGGCCCCTGGCCGCGTGGATAGAGCGCGATCAGTTCCTCGTCGTCCAGCGACGTCGCCGTCGGAGCGGGCCAGAGGCGGGTTATTCCGACATTCCCGGTCATTCGCTGGCCGGACCGGTGACCGGAGGGACGGGTGCGGGGGTACGGTGCTGGCAGTCGCACCAGTTGCGACCCCGGCAGTCGTCGTGCCTGCTGTCCCGGCACGCTCGGCAGATCATGCCGGTAAGCCTATGCCGAGAGGATGGGAGATGCGTCGTCAGATCTTCCAGCTCAAGGTGTCCCTTGCCGACGTCACGCCGCCGGTCTGGCGGCGGGTGCTCGTGCCGGGCGGGTACACCCTGGACCGGGTGCACCGGCTGTTCCAGTGCGTGCTGGGCTGGCAGGACTGTCACCTGCACTCGTTCGACATCGACGGCTCCCAGTACGGCGAGCCGGATCCCGAGGGGGAGTTGACACTGCGCGACGAGCTGGACACCCGGCTCGACGCGGTGGCGACCAAGGGTGGCCGCTTCCTCTACACGTACGACTTCGGCGACTGGTGGGAGCACGAGGTCACCGTCGAGGACGCGTTCGGGGCCGATCCCGAGGAGCGGTACCCGCTCTGCTCGGCCGGCGAGGGTGCCTGCCCGCCCGAGGACGTGGGCGGTCCGTTCGGCTACCGCCAGTTCCTGGCCGCGCTGGCCGATCCGGGGCATCCGGAGCACGAGTCGATGCGCGGCTGGCTGGGCCGGTCCTTCGATCCGTCGGTCTTCGATCCCGGCCGGGCGACGACTCTGGCGCGCTGGCTCAGCTGAGTCCGGCCGTACTGCCCGAGGACGCGAAGACCGCCGGCCCGCGCCGGTGCCGAGGCGACCACTGTGGATCGATCGTACGTCGTTGTCCCGTCGGCGGGCCGCGAGGCGTCGTACCTGTGCGGTGCGGGGGATTTCGGGCTGGTTTGCGCCCTCGGACGGCGGTCGGCCGGTGACCGAACAACGGCCCGTTCATTACCTCGGGGATAACGTCCGCTTTGCGGGTGAGTGACCCCGCGCGGTCGGTAACGAAATGGGAACGCTCCCATCCGCCCATTGACACCCTGGAAACCCGCCGGCAATCTCATGGGAGCGCTCCCGGAGGTTTGTGGCCCAGGCCACAAATCTGCTGGCGTGGCGTCACACGATCCCCACCGCACGGCGCCGGGCCCGCTCTCCCGTGCCGGTCGGCGGGCAGGGCGCACCGCGAACCTGAGACACCGGAAACCCTGAGGAACGCACGGCAGCACCGGCACCACCAGCACCGTCAGGCACACCAATCTCAGCCACCACAAAAACGAGTTACCCACCTGAGAGGGGTCAGGGATGAGCGTCATCAGGCGCCGGCTCCGCACTGTCGCGGTCGCCGCGCTCGCCGCGGGCGTGGCTCTCGGCAGCACGGCGTGCAGTAAGAGCAACGACAATGAGGGGTCGACCGGCGAGGGAGGGGAGGTCAAGCTCGTTCTGCAGACCTTCCAGAACTTCGGCTACGACCAGGCCCTCAAGGACTTCGAGGCGGCCAACCCGACCATCAAGGTCGAGCACCAGAAGATGGGCGAGCTGCGGGACTTCCAGCCCAAGCTGGTGCAGTGGCTCGCGGCGGGCAGCGGCGCCGGCGATGTGGTCGGTCTGGAAGAGGGCGTGCTGCTGCAGTACGTGCAGAACCACGACAAGTTCGCCAACCTGCTGGAACTCGGCGCCGACGAACTGAAGACCACCTTCCCGGAGTGGAAGTGGAACAACGCCCTGACCCCGGACGGCAAGAAGCTGATCGGGCTCGGCACCGACGTCGGCGGACTCGCCATGTGCTACCGCAAGGACCTGTTCGGGGCGGCCGGCCTGCCGACCGACCGCGAAGAGGTGTCCAAGCGGATCGGCACCTGGCAGGACTACATCGCGCTGGGCAAGGAGTTCAAGGCCAGCGGTAAGGCCAAGGCAGCCTGGCTGGACAGCGGGACGAGCCTGATGCAGCCGTACATCATGCAGAACTCGGAGACCTTCTTCTTCGACAAGGACAACAAGTTCATCGGCGACACCAACCCGGTGATCAAGCAGACCTGGGACATGGGCCTGCAGATGGCGGCCGACGGCCTGACCGCCAAGGCGCAGCGCTGGAGCGGTGACTGGGACGCGGCGTTCAAGAACAACGCCTTCGCGACCCTGCCCTGCCCGGCCTGGATGACCGAGGGTGTCATCAAGCCGCGGTCCGGCCCGGCCAACGCCGGCAAGTGGGACATCGCCAAGATCCCCGGTGGTGGCGGCAACTGGGGCGGTTCCTACCTCGCGGTGCCGGCGCAGACCAAGCACCCGAAGGAGGCGTACCTGCTGGCGAAGTACCTGACCAGCAAGGCGGGCCACCTGGCGGCGTTCAAGGAGGCCGGTGCGATGCCGTCCGACATCGCCGGCATCGAGGACCCGGCGTTCAAGGACCAGAAGAGCGAGTACTTCAGCGGCGCCCCCACCGGCCAGATCTTCGGCGAGAGCGTCAAGAACATGAAGCCGGTCTTCCTCGGCCCCAAGCACCAGCAGGTCTGGGAGACCATCGTCGAGCCGCAGATGCAGGCGGCCGAGCGTGGCCAGCTCAGTTCCGCTGCCGCCTGGAAGAAGGCGATGGACGAGGCCAAGAAGGCGACGAGCTGAGTCGTCGGTGACCCGCCGAGCCCACGGGCAGCCCGTGCCCGTGGGCCGGCGCTGGCGCCCACACCCGCCCGGGTGTGGGCGCCGCCGCGAGGTCACCCGCCGCCCACCCTCCGGAAGGACCTGCAATGAGTTCTGCTGTCGGCGCGGCACCGCCACGGCACGCTGCCACGCCATCCCCCTCCGACCCGGTGCATCGCCGGCGGTCGTACCGCCTCGGCCGCTGGGACATCAAGTACTCCCCATACCTCTACGTCGCCCCGTTCTTCGTCCTCTTCGGGATCTTCGGGCTCTTCCCGGTCCTGTACACGGTCTGGGTCTCGCTCTTCGAGTACGACCTGCTCAGCGACACCAAAGAGTTCGTCGGCATGGAGAACTACCGCGTCGTCCTGGGTGACGCCCAGTTCTGGAACGCGGCGTACAACACCGTCGGCATGTTCGTGGTCAGCACGGTGCCCCAGCTCATCGTGGCGCTGATGATCGCCAACCTGCTGAACCGCCAGATGCGGGCCCGCACCCTGCTCCGGATGGGGATCGTCATCCCCAACATCACCTCGGTCGCGGCGGTCGGCATCATCTTCGCGCTGATCTTCGCCGATCGGTACGGCCTGGTGAACTGGGTGCTCGGCACCGTCGGCATCGATCCGATCGCCTGGCGGGACAACCGGTACGCCTCCTGGTTCGCGATCGCCACGATGGTCGACTGGCGGTGGACCGGCTACAACGCGTTGATCTACCTGGGCGCCATGCAGGCCATTCCCAAGGACCTGTACGAGTCGGCCGCCCTGGACGGCGCCTCGACCTGGCGGCAGTTCTGGAAGATCACCGTCCCGCTGATCCGGCCGACCATCCTCTTCACGATCATCATCTCGACCATCGGCGGTCTCCAGCTCTTCACCGAGCCCCTGATGTACGGGTACGGCCTGATCCGTGGTGGCGCGTCGAACGAGTTCCAGACGCTGGCCATGTACATCTACGAACGGACCTTCACCGGCAACTTCGAGTACGGGTCGGGTGCGGCCATGTCCTGGCTGCTCTTCCTGATGATCATCGTATTCGCGCTGATCAACTTCGCGCTGGTCCGCCGCTCGGTCAAGGGGGAGAAGAAGTGACCACCACCCAGACCCTGCCCCGGTCGGTGGCCCCGATCTCGTCGCCGCCGCCCCGCCGTCGCCGTGCCCCCGGTGCCCGGCTCTGGGAGGCCAGCCCGCTGACCTACCTTGCGCTGATCCTCGGCTCTGTGCTCTCGATCTTCCCGATCGTCTGGTCGTTCATCATCGCCTCCCGGGACAACGGCGCGGTGTACGAGATGCCGCCGACCCCGGGCGGAGAACTGTTCAACAACATCGACCGGATGCTGGCCAACGAGGACGCCGCGTTCGTCTACGGCCTGGTCAACTCGGTCGTGGTGTCGAGTGTGGTCACCATCTCGGTGATCTTCTTCTCCACCCTGGCCGGCTTCGCCTTCGCGAAGCTCAAGTTCCGGGGCAGCAACGCACTCCTGCTGCTCATCATCCTGACCATGATGGTGCCGACCCAGCTCGGCATCATCCCGCTCTACCTGATGATGGTGGAGTTCGGCTGGACGGGCACGCTACAGGCGGTCATCGTGCCGTTCCTGGTCCAGGGCTTCGGCGTGTTCATGATGCGCCAGTACGCGATGTCCGCGATCAGCGACGAGCTGATCGAGGCGGCCCGGCTCGACGGCTGTTCCACCTGGCGGGTCTACTGGAACGTGGTGCTTCCGGCGCTGCGTCCGGCGGCGGCGGTGCTGGGTCTGTTGATCTTCATGCAGACCTGGAACGAGTTCCTCTGGCCGTTCGTCGTGCTCACCCCCGACACGCCGACCGTGCAGTACTCGTTGAAGATCCTTTCGTCGGGGCCGTACCAGACGGATTATGTAGCTCTGTTCGCCGGTACCGCGCTGGCGACTCTGCCACTGCTCGTCGTGTTCATCATTTTCGGCCGCCAGATCATCGGCGGCATCATGGAAGGCGCCGTCAAGTCGTGAGCAACCCCGCAAGCCCACAGTCCACGCAACTGCTTGAGGGCGTCGGGTCGACCTTCCCGCCCGGCTTCGTCTGGGGCGCGGCGACCGCGGCGTACCAGATCGAGGGTGCCGTGGCCGAGGGTGGCCGTACCCCCTCGATCTGGGACACCTTCAGCCACGCCCCGGGCCGGGTCCTCCAGGGGCACACCGGGGACGTCGCCTGCGACCACTACCACCGGTTCTCCGACGACGTGAAGCTGATGGCCGAGCTGGGGCTGAAGGCGTACCGGCTCTCGGTGGCGTGGCCCCGGATCCAGCCCGACGGAGTCGGTCCCGGCAACCAGGAGGGCCTGGACTTCTACCGCCGGCTGGTCGACGAGCTGCTGGAACACGACATCGAGCCCTGGGTGACCCTCTACCACTGGGACCTGCCCCAGGCGATCGAGGACGCCGGTGGCTGGCCGGCCCGGGACACCGCGTCCCGGTTCGCCGAGTACGCCGCCCTGACCCACGCCGCCCTCGGCGACCGGGTCCGGAACTGGATCACCCTCAACGAGCCGTGGTGCTCGGCCTTCCTCGGCTACGGCTCCGGGGTGCACGCGCCCGGTCGTACCGTTCCGGCCGAGTCGGTACGGGCGGCGCACCACCTGATGCTCGGGCACGGACTGGCCACCCAGGCGATGCGGGCGGCCCGGCCGGACCACGAGGTCGGGGTGACCCTGAACCTGTACGCGGTCTCCCCGCAGACCGACTCGCCCGGCGACGCCGACGCGGCCCGCCGGATCGACGGGCTGGCCAACCGGTTCTTCCTGGACCCGATCCTGCGCGGCAGCTACCCGGCCGACGTCGTCTCCGACCTCGACGCGGTGACCGACTTCGGGCACGTCCGGGACGGCGATCTCGACACCATCGCCACCCCGCTGTCGTTCCTCGGGATCAACTACTACAGCCGGCACGTCGTCGCCGCACCGCTCGAAGGGGTGGCGCCGGAGCCGTACTGGCGGGCGCAGTCGTGCTGGCCCGGCAGCGAGCAGGTCCGGTTCGTCACCCGGGGTGTGCCGGTGACCGACATGAACTGGGAGATCGACGCCCCGGGTCTGGTGGAGATCCTCCAGCTCGTCCACCGGGACTACCCGGAGCTGCCGCTCTACATCACCGAGAACGGGTCGGCGTTCGTCGACGAGCTGGTCGACGGCCAGGTCGACGACAGCGACCGGCTGGGCTACTTCGACGCCCACCTGCGGGCCTGCCACACGGCGATCGCCTCCGGGGTGCCGCTGCGGGGCTATTTCGCCTGGTCGTTGCTTGACAACTACGAGTGGGCGTGGGGCTACACGAAGCGCTTCGGCATGGTCTACGTCGACTACGACAGCCAGCTTCGGATCCCCAAGGCGAGCGCCAGGTGGTACGCCGGCGTGATCCGACGTAACGGTCTGACCGCACAATAGGCGTGGTCAGCCAGTATTGGGGGTGCTCGGCACCGACCCGCCCCGGGTCGGTGCCGGGTGCCCGACGTCGGAGGGACAGACGATGACAACCCAGCGCACCCGCTCGCTCGGGCGGCCCACCCTGGATGCGGTCGCCGCCCGCGCCGGCGTGGGACGGGGCACCGTGTCCCGCGTCGTCAACGGCTCACCCCAGGTGAGTCCCGAGGCCCGGGCCGCGGTCCAGCGCGCGATCGCCGAGTTGGGCTACGTGCCGAACCGGGCCGCCCGCGCACTGGTGACCCAACGGACCGACTCGGTGGCCCTCGTGGTCTCCGAGTCGGAGGAACGTGTCTTCGGCGAGCCGTTCTTCGCCGGCATCGTCCGGGGGATCAGCTCCGCGCTGCTGGAGACCCCGATGCAGCTGTGGCTGGCGATGGCGCAGTCCCCGGCCGAGCGGGAACGGGTCGAGCACCACCTCACCAACCAGCACGTGGACGGCGTACTCCTGCTCTCCCTGCACGACGCCGACCCGCTGCCCACGCTGCTGGAGCAGCGCGGGCTGCCGACCGTGCTCGGCGGCCGGCCGGCCCGGATGCTGGGCGACCCGTCCGGGGCGTACTTCGTCGACGTGGACAACGCCGGTGGCGCCCGGCAGGCGGTGGACTACCTGGTCGGCCAGGGCCGCAAGCGGGTGGCCACCATCGCCGGCCCGCAGGACATGGGCGTGGGCGTGGCCCGGCTGACCGGCTACCAGGACGCCGTCCGGAACAGCGGCGGGATGGTCAGCGACACCCTGATCGCGTACGGCGACTTCAGCGAGAGCAGCGGCGCCGCGGCGATGCGGCGGTTGCTGGACAGCTGTCCCGATCTCGACGCCGTCTTCGTCGCCTCCGACCTGATGGCCTGTGGCGCGTTGCGGGCGCTGCGCGAGGCCGGCCGTCGGGTGCCCGAGGACGTGGCGGTGGTCGGCTTCGAGGACGCCCCGATCGCCCGCCAGACCGAGCCACCGCTGACCACGGTCTTCCAGCCGATGGAGGAGATGGGTCGGCAGATGGCCCGGCTGCTGGTCTCGCGTATCCGCCGCGAGGAGCGCGAGGTGCCGTACGTCCTGCTCGACACCCATCTGGTGCACCGGACCTCGGCCTGACCTCCGGTACGCCACCTGAGTCAGGCGGGGGCCCAGCGCCGCAACTCGCGCCGGGCCAGCGCGGCCCGGTGCACCTCGTCCGGGCCGTCCGCCAGCCGGAGGGTACGGGCCTGGGCCCAGAGCGCGGCCAGCGGCGTGTCCTGACTGACACCGGCCCCGCCGTGCGCCTGGATCGCCTTGTCGATCACCCACTCGGCCATCGCCGGTGTGACGATCTTGATTGCCTGGATCTCGGTGTGCGCGCCCTTGTTGCCCACCGTGTCCATCAGCCAGGCGGTCTTCAGCACCAGCAGCCGGGCCTGCTCGATCCGGATCCGCGACTCGGCGATCCAGTCCTGCACCACGCCCTGCTCGGCCAGCGGGCGGCCGAACGCGACCCGTCCGGCGGCGCGCTGGCAGAGGAGTTCGAGCGCGCGTTCGGCCATCCCGATCAGCCGCATGCAGTGGTGGATCCGGCCGGGGCCGAGCCGCGCCTGCGCGATCGCGAAGCCGTCACCGGCCTCGCCGATCAGGTGGTCCGCCGGCACCCGTACGTTGTCGAAGCTCACCTCGGCGTGCCCGCCGTGCGCGCCGTCGGTGTAGCCGAAGACCGTCAGGCCGCGTCGTACCGTCACCCCCGGGGTGTCCCGGGGCACCAGCACCATGCTCTGCTGCCGGTGCCGGGGCGCCTCCGGATCGGTCTTGCCCATCACGATGAAGATCCCGCAGCGCGGGTCCATCGCCCCGGTCGACCACCACTTGCGCCCGGTGACCACGTAGTCGTCTCCGTCGGCGACGATCCGGGTGGCGATGTTGGTCGCGTCCGAGGAGGCGACCTCGGGCTCGGTCATGCAGAACGCGGACCGTAGTTCGCCGTCGAGCAGCGGTCGCAGCCAGCGCTCCCGCTGGGCGGGGCTGCCGAACTCGGCCAGCAGTTCCATGTTGCCGGTGTCCGGGGCGGCACAGTTGAGCGCCTCCGGTGCGAGGTGCGGGCTGCGGCCGGTCAGTTCGGCCAGCGGCGCGTACTGGAGGTTGGTCAGTCCGGCGCCGTGCTCGGGGTCCGGCAGGAAGAGGTTCCACAGGCCACGCCGCCGGGCCTCGGCCTTGAGCTCGTCCAGCACCGGAGGGCGGCTCCACGGGTCGGCCGGGGTCGACGGGTCGGCCGCGGCGGCGACCTGCTCCTCGTACACCGCCTCGGCCGGGTGGACGCGGTCGAGCATGAAGTCGTGCAGCGCCTCGTGCAGTTCGGCGGTACGCGCGTCGAACCCGAAGTCCATCGCTACTCCTCGACAGTCAGCTTGGTGGCGGTGCACCGGGGAGCGGTGTCGCCCCGGCGGTGGGTCAACCCCGTCTGATCGCGGTCAGGCCGTGCTCGACCAGCGGGGCGACCAGGTCGCCGATCCGGTCGAATCCCTCGCCCACGGTCTGGCCGAGCGAGTGGCGGTAGTGGATGCCCTCGCAGATGACGGCGAGCTTGAAACAGCCCAGGGCGATGTGCCAGTGCAGCGGACCGACGTCGACGTCGCTGCGGCCGGCGTACCGGTCGATGAGTTCGGCGCCGGACGGGAAGCCGGCGCGCGGCCCCAGCCCGTCCGCGACCGCGTTGCCGTCCGCCGCGTCGGAGTCGCCCAGCACCTCCCAGTACGTCAGCAGCAGGCCGAGGTCGGCGAGCGGATCGCCGAGGGTGGCCATCTCCCAGTCCAGCACCGCCCGGATCGTCACCGGTCCGGACGCCGGGTCATCTGGACACCGCGCGATCAGGTTGTCGAGCCGGTAGTCGCCGTGCACGATCCGGCCCGCGTTGGCGCCGTCGGGCGCGGTCGCGGCCAGTCGCTCGCGCAGCTCGTCGATGCCGGGCAGCGCCCGGCTCCGGGAGCGGTCGAGCTGGCCACCCCAGCGGCGTACCTGCCGGCCGAGGAAGCCCTCCGGCCGGCCGAAGTCGGCCAACCCGACGGCCGCCGGATCGACGGTGTGCAGCGTGGCCAGCACGTCCATCATGACCAGCGCGAGTTCGCGGCGCTGGGCCGGTGCGAGCGGGTCGGTCTGGGTCCGGCTCCGGTAGACCACCCCGGATACCCGTTCCATCAGGTAGAACGGGGCACCGAGCACTGTCTCGTCGGCGCAGTGCAGCAGGGCGGCGGGCACCGGGACCTCGGTACCGGCCAGCGCGGAGATCACCCGGAACTCCCGGCCCATGTCGTGCGCGGTGGCCAGGACGTGCCCGAGCGGCGGCCGGCGCAGCACGAAGTCCTGGTCCCCGGTGCGGACGAGATAGGTCAGGTTCGACTTGCCGCCGGCGATGAGCGAGGCCTGGGGCGGGCCGGCCAGCAGGTCGGGCCGGTGCTCGGCGAGGTACCCGACCAGACGGTCGAGGTCGAGCCCGGACGGCGACCCGGAGGGCGGCTCCGGCCGGACGGCGGTGGCCGGCGGATCGGTCATCCGGACAGTTGATGGCATCTGGGCCATCGAGTCAAGTGCGGGACACGCCGGGCTAGAGTCGCCCGGGTATGCCGCCCACCGCCGGACGTACCAGCCGGGCCCGGTCGAGGGCCCGATCCAGGGGAGGATCCGTGGAAACGACGCCCGCCGCCGCGCCACCACTTCGACTGGTACCGATGACCGACGAGGAGTACGCGCCCCGCCGCGCGGCGATGATCGAGGCACACGCGCAGGGGGTCGCGGCGGCCGGCGGGCTTCCGGTCGACGAGACCCGGCAGGCCTCCGAGCGGCAGAGCGACGAGTTGCTGCCGCAGGGCGTACAGACCCCGGACATGCTGCTGTTCCTCGGCATGGTCGCCGAGCAGTCGGTCGGCTGGCTCTGGATCGGGCTGCCCCGGACGCCGGACCGGCCGGAGATGGCCTGGATCTACTACGTCGCGGTCGATCCCGGGCACCGCGCCAAGGGGTACGGCCGGGCGCTCCTGCTCGCCGCCGAGCGGGAGCTGACCCGGCGCGGCGTGCCCCGGCTGGGACTGAACGTCTACGGGCACAACACGGTCGCGATCGGCCTCTACCAGAGCCTCGGCTTCGAGGTCACCGCGCAGCAGATGGCCAAGCCGCTGCCGGAGGCGTAGCCCACGGTCCCGCCGTCGAATCCCCTCGCCCCTCCTCGGAGCGGGTACGGCACCGTGCGTCTGCCGGCCGGACACGGGTTGTTGCGGTAGGGACATGCTGCGGCAACAGGGGCGAAATGGTCATCGGGCAACCTGGTGGACAGCTCGCCGGCGGTACGTGCGCCGGTCCGCCGACGGAGGGGACGGACATGTTGCTGAGGGTTCGGGTGACCCTGCCGGATCGACCCGGAACACTCGGTCAGGTCGCTCGCACGTTGGGCGTCGCGGGGGCCGACATCGTTCAGGTGGTGGTGCTGGAACGGCTGGGCGGCCGGGCCGTGGACGACTTCACGGTCGTCTGGCCCGGTGCGGCCCGGGTCGACCGGCTCTGCGCCGGACTCGGTGCGATTCCCGGCGTACGGGTCAACGGCATGTGGCGGGCGATCGGGGCGCCGAGCGGTGGCGGGCAGGACGCGGAGCTGTTGGCCCAGATCGCGGCGAACCCGGCCGACGGCGTCGCCACTCTGGTGGACGCGATGCCGAACCTACTCGCCGCGGGGTGGGCCGCGGCGGCCGTCGTACCGGCGGACTGGGCGGTCCGTACCGGCACCGGTGGCGGCTCGGTACGCGGCAGCGGCGCACCCGCCGTGGCGTACGCGAGCTGGCGGGCGCCGGCCCCGCTGGTACTGCCCGAGGTGACGCCGTTGCGGGCCCGGGCGATGGACGGGCCGGCGGGCGTGCACTACGCGGTCGCCCCGTTCGGGCGGGCGGGGCTGGTGCTGATGCTGACCCGGGCGGACGCCGACGGCCTCTCGGCGGCCGGTTTCCATGTCACCGAGGTCGACCGGATCGCGCAGTTGGTCCGGGCCGCCGCGACGATTCTCGGTGACCGGCTGGACCTGGTCAGTGCACCACCGCCGGACCCGACGACCGCAATCGCCGGTCCGGTGGCGACGTCCGTGGTCGGGCCGGCAGCGACGTCCGTGGTCGGGCCGGCAGCGATCTCCGCCGCCGCACCGACGGCGACGTCCGTGGTCGGGCCGGTGGCGCCCACCGCGGCCGGGCCGGTGACCAGGTCCGCGGCCGGGTCGGGGGTGACCTCCGGGGCGGCCGTGGCGCCGCTGCGCATCCCGGGCGTGCCAACCCCGGCGATCATGGCGCGTCACCGCTGAGCGATCGGCGGGAGACAGGCAGCGGACCGGCTGGACTCGGGAAGGAGTTCACATGACGCTATGGCGGATCAGGGCGACGGTGGTCGACCGGCCGGGATTCCTCTCCGTACTCACCGCGAGCCTCGCGTTGCGCGGGGTCAACATCCTCACCGTGCAGGTGCACACCACCGAGGCGGGCGCGGTCGACGACTTCCTGGTCGACGCCCCGGCCGAGCTGACCGGGGCCGACCTGGTCGCGGCGGTGGAGCGGGGGCGGGGGCGGAACTGCTGGGTGGCCCGCAGCGAGGCGCAGGGCCTGGCCGACCAGCCGACCCGGGCACTCGGCCTGGCCAGCCGGCTGGTACGCGATCCGGACGCGTTGGGCGAGACGCTGCGTACGCTGCTCAGCGCCGACTCGGTCAGCTGGCGACCGCAGCCGGGCCAGGACGGTCCGGGGCACGGCGCCGAGACGATGCGGCTGCCCGACCCGGACGGCGGGTCGTTCGAGGTGCTCCGGTCCGCGCCCGGCTTCACCCCGGCCGAGTACGCCCGCGCCCAGGCGCTGGTGGACCTGGCCGGTGCCGTGGCGCGGCAGGTGGTCGACCGGGTGACCCTGGTGCTGCCCGACGGCGCCGAACTGGCGGTACGTCCGGCGGTGCCCGACGACCTGCCCGCGCTCCGGGCGATGCACGGGCGCTGCTCACCGCGGACCCTGCACCGGCGCTATCCCGAGGGAGCCGCGCCGGCCACCACGCGGTTGCGGCGGCTGCTCGCCCCGGCGCGCGGAGTGACCCTGCTGGCGGTGACGGGCGGTTCGGACGGGGTGCCGGAGCAGGTGGTGGCGGTGGCGAACCTGGTGGCCGAGGGGGTGCTCGCCGAGGTCGGACTGCTGGTCGAGGACGGCTGGCGGTGCCGGGGCGTCGGCACGGCGCTGCTGCGGCGCCTGGTCGCGCACGCCACCCGGGCCGGGTACGCGGCGCTGCTCGCGCACGTTCCGGCCGACAACGTGGCAATGCTGCGCATCCTGGACCGGCTGTACCGGCCCGGTGCGGTCGACCGCGACGGGAAGATGCTGACCCTGACCGTGCCGCTGACCGGTCGTCGGGCCGAGCCCGCGCCTGCCGGAACCGTGCCTGCCGGAACCGTGCCTGCCGGAACCGTGCCGGTCGAGCCCGTGCCGGTCGAGCCCGTGCCGGTCGGGAGGACTTCCGCCGCCGCCGACGGGTAGCGGGGCGGGAACGACCCGGCGGTTCGGTCCCGGTTCGGGACCGGACCGCGGGAACCGCCTGATCGGGGCGAGACGAGAGGGGTCCCTCCGGTAGGACGGCCGGAGGGGCCCCTCTCGGCGATCACGTGTGGGACCAGGGTCCCGTCCCGAGCGCTCCGGCGCCCGCCAACGGTCGTCCGGTGCCCGCCAACGGTCGTCCGGTGCCCGCCAACGGTCTTCCGGCGCCCGGCTGCCGGCTCAGGTCGCGGGGTAGCTGCTGTAGTCCGGGAAGTTGCCGTACAGCCGGTGGCCCGAGGGGTCGACGGTCACCGCGTGCACCAGCAGGTCGCCGCCGACGAAGGCGCCCTTCCAGGAGGCGCCCCGACCGCCGAACGGCTCGTCCCGGTCACCCCGGGAGCGGGGCCGGTTGATGCCCACCTTGAACGCCTGGAGGTCGACGGCGAGCTTGGCCGCCTCGTCCTCGTCGTCGCAGGCGAGGCTGGCCACCAGGGCGCCGTTGCTGGCGTTCATCGCAGCCAGCAACTCGTCCTGGGTGTCCACCACCACGATCGTGTCGACCGGTCCGAACGGCTCGGCGTGCATCAGCCGGGACCGTCCGGGCGGGGCGAGCAGCACCGACGGGGCCACGTACGCCGAGGTGTCCTGGCCGTCGAGGAACGGTGCGCCGTCGAGCCGGCCCCGGTGCAGCGGTACGGCGCCGCCGCGTACCGCCTCGTCGACCTTGCGGCGCAGCTCGTCGGCCTTGGCGGCGCTGATCAGCGGGCCGAAGTCGAGTTCGGGCAGTGGATCACCCTCGGTCCAGGTGTCGTCGACGGCCAGCGGGTGTCCGAAGCGTACCGAGCGGACCACCGGCAGGTACATGTCGAGGAACTGGTCGACCAGGTCCCGCTGCACGACGAAACGCGGGTACGCGGTGCAGCGCTGCTTGCCGTACTCGAAGCCCTTCTTCAGGTGAGTGGCGAGGCTGTCCCACTGGGAGAACTCCCAGATGCCCCAGGCGTTCAGCCCCTCCTGCTCGATGAAGTGCCGCTTGTCGGAGTCGAGCAGCGCGGCGGCCACCTTGCCGCCGTTGGAGCGCCCGCCGACGAACGCCACCGCACCGATCTCCGGCGCCCGGACCAGTACCTCGGAGAGTTCCTCGCCACCGCCGGAGACCAGCGTGGCCGGCAGCCCGGCGCGGCGCATCAACGCGTGCGCGACGGTGAGGCAGACCGCACCGCCCTGCGACGGGGTCTTGGCGATCACCGCGTTGCCGGCGAGCAGTTGCACCAGTTCGGCATGGATCAGGACGCTCATCGGGTAGTTCCAGCTCGCGATGTTGCTGACCGGTCCGGGAAGCGGCTCGCGGCCGTCGGCCAGCATCCGGTCGATCTCCTCGACGTACCACCGGACGCCGTCCAGGGCGCGGTCGACGTCGGCGCAGGCCAGTCGCCACGGCTTGCCGATCTCCCAGACCAGCAGCAGGGCGAGCAACTCGCGGTGCCGGGTCAGCTCGTCGAGTACGTCCACCACCCGGGCCTTGCGGTCGGCGAGCGGGGTGCCGGCCCAGTCGCGGTGCTCGGCGGCGGAGAACGCGACGGCGGCCCGGGCGGTCTCCGCGTCGAGCCGGGACAGGTTCACCAGGACGGTGTTGTCGACCGGGGTACGCACCGGGGTCGGGGTACCCACCGACCGCCAGGCGCCCTCCACCAGGTTGCGCAGGGTGGTGGTGTCACCGGGGCGGCCGGGGTCGAGGTCGAACGCCTCGGGGGTCGCCTCCACCGCCCGGGCGAAGGTCTCCCGCCAGGTGGTGCCGTCGGCAATGCGCAGTGTCATCGCGCTCTCCTCGGTTCGGCGGCCCGATCCGGCGGATGTCCGCAGGTAGGGGCCGTGAAGCAGCGCGGCAGCGTCGGTGGCACCGCTGATCTGGGCGTACTGTCTCCCGGCGCGAACACGGGCGGCAACCGTACGCCCGTATTCCAGGACGGAGAGTCCGCCAGGTGGCGGCCCGACGGACCGTACTGATCTGCCACTCAGGGGTGTTGAGCTGCGACAACGCGGCTTTTTCATTGACCAGTCTGGATGGTGTGAGTAGCGTCAAAGCCGTAGGAAAGGGCTTTCCCCTGGACGCCGGGGTGTCCCTCTGCTCCCGGAGGCGGCGCGAGCGCCGCCGGTTTGGGTCCTTCACAAACCGGCAATGGCGCGGTTACATTGTTGGCTATCCATGGGAGCGCTCCCGGGGCTCCGATGGCCACCCGACCCGATCTTCCGAAACCAGCGCCCCACCGCCGTCGACCAGAGCCCTTCCACCCCCGCCACCCGCGTCGTGCACCGCGCAGGGGGAGGGGCGGATGCGCCCACATCCGCCCCTCGTGTCCTCCGCTACGCGTCGCCGCGCGCGGCTCCACGGACAGGAGCAATTCTAGTGCGTGACCGCATGGCACCGGCCCGGCCGAACGGGCAACGTCCCCGGCCCGGTCCCCGGCCGAAACCAGGCGCCCGGCAACGCCTCGACGGCCGGCAACGGCCCGACGGCCGGCAGCGGCCCGACCGCGGCCAGCGGCCGGGCCGCTGGTACCAGCGGATGGTGGCGGCCGGCGCCGCGGCACTGGCCGCCACCGGCCTGGTCCTCGTCGGCCCGGTTCCGGCGATCGGCGGCCCCGGCCCGGGTCCCGACACCGGCGGCGGTGCGGCGGCGGGCAACGGGGCGGACGTCCTCGCGGCGGCAGCGCCCTTCAACTACGGCGAGGCGTTGCAGAAGTCGCTCTTCTTCTACGAGGCGCAGCAGTCCGGCGCACTGCCCGACTGGAACCGGGTCTCCTGGCGCGGCGACTCGGCCCTGACCGACGGCGCCGACGTCCGGCTGGATCTCACCGGCGGCTGGTACGACGCCGGCGACCACGTCAAGTTCGGCTTCCCGATGGCGTTCAGCGCCACCATGCTGGCCTGGGGGGCGGTCGAGTACCGCAGCGGCTACCAGGCGTCCGGGCAGCTTCCGCACCTGCTCAACAACCTGCGCTTCGTCAACGACTACTTCATCCGGGCCCACCCCTCGGCAAACGTCCTCTACGGACAGGTCGGCAAGGGCGACGACGACCACAAGTGGTGGGGGCCGGCCGAGGTGCTGCCGATGGCGCGGCCGGCGTACAAGATCGATGCGAGCTGTGGCGGCGCGGACCTGGCCGGTGAGACGGCGGCGGCGATGGCCGCCTCCTCGATGGTCTTCCGGCCCACCGACCCGGCCTACGCCGACCGGCTGCTCACGCACGCCCGCCAGCTCTACACCTTCGCCGACACCGTGCGCCGGGCCTACCACGAGTGCATCACCGACGTGACGAACTTCTACCGGTCCTGGAGCGGCTATCAGGACGAACTGGTCTGGGGTGCGATCTGGCTCCACCGGGCCACCGGCGAGGCCAGCTACCTGGCCAAGGCCGAGAGCGAGTACGACCGCCTCGGCACCGAGCCGCAGCAGAGCACCCGGCTCTACAAGTGGACGGTCGCCTGGGACAACAAGCAGTTCGGTGCGTACGTCCTGCTGGCGAACCTGACCGGCAAGCAGAAGTACGTCGACGACGCCAACCGCTGGCTCGACTACTGGACCGTCGGGGTGAACGGGGAGAAGGTGCGTACCTCCCCCGGCGGGATGGCGGTGCTGGACACCTGGGGCGCGCTGCGGTACGCCGCCAACACCGCGTTCGCGGCCCTGGTCTACAGCGACAAGACCACCGACGCGACCCGGAAGACCCGCTACCACGACTTCGCGGTCCGGCAGATCAACTACGCGCTCGGCGACAATCCGCGCAACTCCAGCTACCAGATCGGGTTCGGCACCAACTCACCGAGGAACCCGCACCACCGCACCGCGCACGGCTCCTGGTGGGACAGCCAGCAGGTGCCGGAGGCGACCCGGCACGTGCTCTACGGCGCCCTCGTCGGTGGCCCGTCGTCGCCCAACGACGCGTACACCGACAGCCGGGCCGACTACGTGATGAACGAGGTGGCCACCGACTACAACGCCGGCTTCACCTCCGCGCTGGCCCGGCTGCACACCGAGTACGGCGGCACGCCGCTGTCGAACTTCCCGCCGGCCGAGTCGCCCGACATCGACGAGACCATCGTGGAGACCACGGTGATGCAGGCCGAGCCGAGGGCCACCGGCATCAAGGCGATCGTCTACAACAAGTCGGCGTTTCCGGCGCGGGCGTTGACCGACTCCTCGTTCCGCTACTACTTCCGGCGCGAGGGGACCAGCGCGATCCAGGTGACCAGCGGCTACACCCAGGGCTGTCCGGCGCCGACCACCGCCACCGGACTCTCCGGCGATCTCTGGTACGTCGAGGTCGACTGCTCCGGGTACACCATCGCCCCGGCCGGTCAGTCGGCGCACCGGATGGAGGTGCAGTTCAAGATCGGTGTACCCGAGGGCGGCACCTGGGATCCGACCAACGACCCGTCGTACCAGGCGACCGCCGGGCCGAACCCGAAGGTGGCGCTCTACGAGGGCGGGACCCTGATCTGGGGCGCCGCGCCGACGCCCGGAACCGACCCCGACCCAGATCCGGACCCGGACCCGACCGACACCATCGGACCGAGTACGCCCGGCAGCCTGACCGTCTCGGCGATCACCCCGACCGGGGCGACACTGGGCTGGACCGCGTCGACCGACAACGTCGGGGTCGCCGGTTACCGGGTCTACCGGGAGGCCGGCGCCACGGACACCCTGCTCGCCACGGTGACCGGTACGTCGTACCCGGTCACCGGGTTGACGTCCGGTACGGCGTACCAGTTCTACCTGCTGGCGGTGGACGCGGCCGGCAACGTCTCGGCGGCCTCGACGCCGGTCTCGGTGACCACCAGCACCGTGCCGGCCAGCGGCTGCCGGATCGGGTACGCCAGCAACGACTGGGGTACCGGCTTCAGCGGCACCATCACCGTCACCAACACCGGCACGACGACGGTGAACGGCTGGACCCTCGCGTTCGGCTTCGTCGCCGGACAGCGGATCGCCCAGGCCTGGTCGGCCACGGTCACCCAGACCGGCACGGCGGTGACCGCAACGAACCTCTCCTACAACGGCACCCTCGCCCCAGGAGCCTCGACGAGCTTCGGCTTCAACGGCTCACACACCGGCAGCAACCCGAGGCCGGCGTCGTTCACGTTGAACGGCGCCGCCTGCGCGATCGGCTGATTCCGTCCCTGAGCCGGTCCCCGCCGGGGCCGTCGGGCAGCACCCAGCAGGGCTGCCCGACGGCCCCGGTCCGCTTTTGACGGTTAGGAAGGGCCCCTTCTTCTACAAAAAACGATAGGAAGGGGCCCTTCCTTTCATGCCGTCTCGGCGGCCTTGTCGAGCCAGTCGAGGTACCAGCGTTCGAAGCCGACCCGGTCGCCCCGGGCGTCGGTCAGCGGCTTGAGGCCGCCGTCGTCGGCGGTGTCGTCGGCCCACATCGCACCGCGCTCCGGGCCGCTCACCACCAGCAGCTGCCGGTACGCGCAGCCGAGGTGGCACAGGTAGATCGTGCCGACGGTGTGGCGCGGGTCGTGCGCCACCTTGTCGTGCAGTTCCTGGTAGGCCTCCTCGGCCGCGTCGAACTCCTCGGCTGAGGGGTGGTCGTCCTCGTCCGGGGGCTCGGGCAGGTCCGCTGCGGGATCGAAGAACCCGGTGTACGGGAACGGCTCGCCGAGCGTCGCCGGAACGGTCAGGTCCGCCCCGTCGCCCTCCCACCGCCACCGGCCGTCGACGCGGCGCAGCGGAAAGACTCCGTACGCCGGCCCCGCGCCACCCCGGCTCACTTCGAGGAGGAACGACCGGTACTCCTCGGGCAGCTGAACGCCGAGTTGCTCCTCCAACTCCACGAGTTCGTCCGGACTCAGCGGAGGATCGAGGAGGAATTGGTGGCTGGCGGCGCCGAACACGTCACTTCCGGGGCGGGCGGCCAGCTCGGCGACCCGCTCGCGTACGCCGGACCAGTCGATGCTTGTCATGCGCGGCACGATAACCGGCCGGCCCGGCATCGGCATTCCGGAGGGGACGGGTCAGAGCCCGCGTCGCTCGGCCATCCGCTCGACCGCGTTCTTCGCGTCGCGCAGGCTCTCCCCGGTCGCCTCCCGGTACGCCTTGATCGCGGGGATCTTCCTGCCCTCCTTCAGGTGGCGTAGCACCTCCGGCAGGTCCGGCTCGGGTTCGACGATCCCGAGATGGTCGAGGACCAGTTGCAGTTTGCGCTCGATCCGGCCCAGCCGGACGGCGCTCTCCCGCTGGCGCCTGGCGGCCGACGACGACTCCGTCAGCAGGATCAGCAGAACGGGCAGGCCGACGATGAGAAGTACCCAGGCGTCCATGAGGGAAATTTAAGCAGCATCCGTCAGATCAATGTCAGGAGCAGTCGATGACCGCGCCGGGGCGGCCGTCCGCGGGAAGTTGGAGCACGGTGATCTCGTCCACCCCGGGAAGCCGCCGTACCGGCGTCAACGCCTCGCAGTCGAACGTCTTCCCGGTGCTTCGGAGCCGGAACGACTCGGGCATCGACTCGGGCCGGGCGGCGTTCACCAGATCCGGTTGGTCCTTGAACTGCTCCTTGAACCTCTCCCAGGTCTCCTCGCGGCTCTGCAACCGGATGCCGTCCACCGGGCGCAGCGCGGTCAGCGCCGACTTGATCACGTCCTTCTGCTCGGCGGTGGCGTCGAGGTCCAGGAGCACGCCCACCTCGTACCGGTGCTGCGCCTGGCCGACCTGGACGACGACCAGCAGCACCGTTGTGGCGATGGCCGCTCCGACGAGCATCGCGACGGCGGCGACGCCCGCCAGCACCGCCCAGTGCCGCGCCGGGACGGATCGACCGGGGGTGGCGGGTGGCGGCGGGACCCCCGTCGACGGCGCAGGCGTTGGTTCGGACATGGCCACCATTCTTACTTACCGACGTCGATGAGCGCACGGGTTGTGGACCCTGTGCGAACGGTGTCGCCGCCGCCGGCACCCGGTCCCGGGGGTGCCGACGGCGGCGACGGAACTATGTCAGCGGGTACGCAGCCCGTACCCGTAGGGGAACAGCGGACGGTAGTTCCGGTCACCGACGTTGATCGGTACCTGTGCCTCGCTGCGCGGCCAGCTCATCGAGAGCTTGCCGGTGAACGGGCGCCTGCCGAACAGGACGTCGGCGACGCCGGCGCCCTCGCTGCCGGGCAGCCAGGATGCGACCAGCGCGTCCATCTGGCCGAGCTGGTCGGTGAGCACCTGCGGCCGGCCGGAGACGACGAGCACGACGCAGGTGTCGATCTCCCCGCAGACCTTGTCGATCACGGCCTGGTCGCCGGGCTGGAGGGAGAGCGACTTCGCCTCCTGCTGCGGCGTCGAGCACCAGGTGCACTCCGGCCCGCCGACGTCGCCGAATCCCTCGGTGTACGGCGTCTCGCCGACCACCACGACCGCGACGTCCGAGCCGGCGGTCGGCGCGGACCCGTCGGCGCTGTACGTCACCGTGGCGCGCGGGGCCACCTCACGGATGCCCTCCAGGATGGTCGTACCCGGGATGGTGTCGCCGGAGACGCCCTGCCAGGTGATGGTCCAGCCACCGGCCTGGTTGCCGATGTCGTCGGCGTTGCGCCCGGCGACGTACACCTTGGCGTCCTTGCGCAGCGGCAGGGCCCGGTCGTCGTTCTTCAGCAGCACCTGCGACTGAGCGACGGCCCGGCGGGCGAGCGCGCGGTGCTCCGGGCTGCCGACCTCGTCGACGTTCTCCGCCGAGGCGTACGGACGCTCGAAGAGGCCGAGTTCGAACTTGGCCCGCAGGATCCGGCGTACCGCGTCGTCGATCCGGGCCTGGCTGACCCGGCCCGCCCGGGCCTCGGCGATCAGCAGGTCGATGAAGAGTTTGGCGTTGTTCGGCGACATGGACATGTCGATGCCGGCGTTCACCGCGGTCCGCACCTTGTAGGCGGTGAGCCCGGCGACGGTCGGCTCGTTCGGGTCGGGAATCTGGTGGATGCCCTCCCAATCGGAGATGACGAACCCCTTGAACCGCTGCGCACCCTTGAGTACGTCGGTGAGCAGTTCCTTGTGGGCGTGCATCTTCAGCGGGTTGCCGACGCCGTCCTCGATCCAGTCCACACTGGAGAACGACGGCATCACGCTGTCGACGTCGTGCCGGCGCAGCGCGGTCCAGTAGGGGGCGAGGTTGATCCGGGCGAAGTCGGCCCGGCTGGTCACCGTGACGCCCTGGTCGATGACGTACTTCTGGGAACCGGGCGGCAGGCTCTCGTTGGCGTCGGCGGCGGCCTGGTCGTACTCGGTGTCGCCGTCACCGGCGAAGTGCTTGATCGTGGCGAGTACGCCGGCGTCGCGCAGCCCGTCGATGTAGGTGCCCATCTCGCCGACCAACGCGGGGTCCTCGCTGAAGCTCTCGTACGTCCGGCCCCAGCGCTCGTCACGGGCGACGCAGAGGCAGGGGGCGAAGTTCCACGGTACGCCGGTGGCCTTCACTTCCTCACCGGTGGCCCGGCCGATCTGCCGGACGAGTTCGGGATCACGGGTCGCGCCGAGTCCGATGTTGTGCGGGAAGACGGTGGCGCCGTACACGTTGGCGTGCCCGTGCACCGCATCGACCCCGTAGATGATCGGGATGCCCAGCCGGGTGCTCATGGCCTGCCGCTGGAACTTGTTGACCATGGACACCCAGGCTTCGGGGGTGTTCGGGGTCGGGGTGGAGCCGCCACCGGAGAGCAGCGATCCCAGTTGCCACTGGGCGACCAGGGTCGGGTCGGCGTCCACCGCGATCCGCTCGGCCTGGGCCATCTGGCCGACCTTCTCCGCCAGGGTCATCCGGCCGAGCAGGTCACCGACCCGGCGGTCGATCGGCAGCTTGGCGTTCAGGTACGCGGGCTTGCCGGCGCCGTTGCCGTTGCCGGAGGCGGTCCCGGCGGGGGCCGCCGACACGGCGGCGGCGGGTAGCAACGAGGCGACCAGCAGGGCGGTGAGCAGGGATATCAGTGATGTTCGGGTTCGCGGGTGTGGACGCATGTCGTGCCCTCCAAAACCAATCGGGTACGCGCCAGGACAGATCTTTCCCAGGTCCATAAGACGACGTCAATGTTAAACCGTAAGGGTTCCTTCGTGAGAGCGCTCCCCCGCGGGCTATATGTCCGGCTATAGCCGTGATTTCTGGTTCCCGGAGTCGATCAAGCCACCGTGGACCATGCCGAAGATCGACGCGGCCGTCAGGTCGACTGTCCTACTTGGACTTAGGGGAGACGCTACCTCGACCGAGGGGAGGCGCTGGCTCGCCAGGGGGGAGGCGCTGGCTCGCCAGAGGGAGGTGGTGCGGCGGCGGCGCGGGCATCGTGAACCTCCGGAACGCCCGGACGGGCGACGATCGAGGAGGACAGGATGAAGGCAACGGTGTACCGGATCGGCGCGGCGGCGGTCGCGGCCGGCATGGTGTTGAGTGGATCGGTGGCGTCGGCGGCACCCGCTTCCCGCCCCGGACCGCTGGCCCGGGTGACGGGCTCGGCGGAGGTCCGGCTGACGTACTGGCCGGACAGTGACGTCCGGGCGTTCACGTTCGACGCCACGGCGGCGCCGTACAGCCGACCGTTTCCGGGGGCTCCCGACGGGCTGCCCACCGATGCGGTGGGGACCGTACGCATCTCACACCTGGTGGCCGACGCGGGCATCACCGTCCGGATGGTCGCGCGGGTCGACTGCCTGGCGACGGGACCCGGTGTGGCAACGCTGACGGCGGTCGTCACCGAGGCGGACGAGCCCGCGCAGGAGCAGGTCGGAAAGCGGCTCGGCTTCAGCGTGTCCGACACGGGGCGGCGCGGTACCGACCGGGTGGGCTTCTCCTGGTCCGTGGTGAACGCGGACCAGAACGAGGCGGGGGAGTGGGGCGAGGGGAGGATCGGTACCTGCATGGGCCCCGGCCCGTTCGCCCCGGTGACGCGCGGCGACTACACGGTCCGGCACCAGGACCTGACGCCGGTGCCGACCCGGCGCTGATCCGGCGAGGGAGGTCGGGTCGTCTCGGGCGACCGCCCCGGTGCCGTCCGGCACACCACGCGCATCGAGGTGGTCGTCCCGCGAGAATTCGCCGACCGTGCGGGACGACCACCCCGAGCGTCGGGGCGGTGCGGCCGGCTGCTACCCGGTCCGGCGCCTGGTGGGCGGCTACTCGTCGGCGTGGTCGGCGAGCGCGCGGATCTCCTTGGCGTAGGTGGGCCAAACGTCGCGGGAGATGAAGTGGCCGACGCCGGACAGAAGGCGTAGCCGGGCGGCGGGGACGGCGGCGGCGATGTCCCGTGGGGCCGTCGACCGCAGTAACGGGTCGCGATCGCCGTGCAGCACCAGGGTCGGTGCGGTGATCCGGGCGAGCGGGCCGCCGTGCCACTTCGCGCCGATCTGCCGGCTCTGCGCCTTGGCGTCACGCAGGCTGGTGACCTGGTGCGCGGCCTCCCTGTCCACGAACTCGCGTACGTCCCGCTCGTCGATCTGTTGGCCCGGCGCCAGGATCCGGGCGACGGCCACGGCCATGGCCAGGTGGCCCTGCGGGGTGTCGGGGGCGCGCAGCCGGGCGAAGTGGGCCACCGTTCCCAGGCGCAGGTAGCGCAGCACACCCAGGCCCTTCGCGTCGCTGGGCACGGCCGAGGAGGTGGTGACGGTCAGCACCCGCTCCGGATGGCGGATCGCGGTGCGCTGCGCCACGAGCCCGCCCATGGAATGGCCGAAGAGGTGGGCGCGTGGCCAGCCCAGGGCGTCCAGTACGGCAACCGCGTCGTCGGTCAAATCCTCGGCGCTGTACGCGGGGGCCGCGCGGCGCAGTAGGGCACGGATCGGCGAGCCGGTGCGCTGGTCGGGCAGGTGGGTGGACTCGCCCGCGTCGCGCTGGTCGTAGGCCACGACGTGGAACCCGTGACGTACCAACTCGTCCACCAGCCCACCGGGCCACCAGAACCGTGAGGCGCCCAGTCCCATGACCAACAGCAGCGGGTCACCGCCCACGCCGCCCAGGTCCTCGAAGGCGAGCTGAATCTCGCCGTTGCGGGCAAAGCGTGTCATGGCGCCCTCCTCTTTCGCGTACGGCGTTCGCGAACAGCGTACGCCAAGGGGTAGGCTGTCGCCAAGCGATGGAGGAGCCCGTGCCGGAACAGCAGCAATCGATGATCTGGATGCGGCCGGAGCAGGCGCGGGTCGGGCGCCCGGCCGAGCGCAGCCGCGTCGAGATCACCACTGCCGCGCTGAAGGTGGCCGACCGGGAGGGTCTCGAGGCTGTCTCGATGCGTCGCGTCGCCGCCGCCCTGGGCACTGGCGCCGCTTCCCTCTATCGCTACGTGGCCACCCGCGACGACCTGCTCGACCTGATGACCGACAGCGTCGCGGGCGAGTACGACCTACCCGCCCCCAGCGGCGACTGGCAGGCCGACCTGCTCGCGATCGCCCACCAGGCCCGCCGGATCATGCGACGCCACCCCTGGCTGCCGACCCTGGTCATCACCCGCCCCACCCTCGGCCCGCACGGGATCGGCCTGCTGGAGCAGGTGCTCGACGTACTCGCCGACCATCCGGCCGAACCCGCCCGGAAGCTTGAGGCATTCGCTCTGCTGAACGCGCTGACCGCACTGTTCGTCCAGAACGAACTCGCCGCCACCGGGCCCGACACCGGGCGGCAGTTCAGGTATCTGCAGCACGTGGCCAGCGCGGGGGACCACCCCCGGATCACCGCCCTGCTCGCCGCCATCCCGTCCGGCGACAAGCCCCGGGACCGGTTCGATGCCGTACTCGCCGGTGCCCTGACCAGCGTGCTCGGCGGGTGACACAACCTCCCGAGAACCGAGTGGGCGTACGGTGATGTCCACCGGTCGCCCCGGTCCGTTGTGCCGTCGCGGATCGCCACCGTCTCGGACATCCACACCGGACCGTCGGCTAGCCGAGGACGCCGGCGTATTCGCGGGCGGCGGCGGCACTGCCCTGGATGAGGGTCGCCGCTTCGGCCAGGCGTTGCTGACGCTGCTCGGCACGCTGGATCGCCTCCGCGATCCTGGCGTGGTTGGTGCCGGCTGCGACCGCCCGAAGACGGGCGAGGACCTGCTCCGTGTTCTCCATGGCTGCGCGGATCTGATTGAGGGTGGTGTTGCCCTGGTCGGCGGCCTGCGCAGTCGTTGCTATATATATCGCAGCACGATATATATAGTGCATGGAAATCAGTGAGCAGACGTTCCTGATCCTCTCCGCCCTCGCCGACCAACCCCGGCACGGCTACGGCGTGGTGACGGAGGTCGACGAGATGACCGACGGCAGGATCCGGTTACGCGCTGGCACCCTCTACGGGGCCCTCGACCGCCTGGTCACCCAGGGGCTCATCGCCCCCGACCACGACGAGGTGGAGAAGGGCCGGCTGCGGCGTTTCTACCGACTGACCGACACCGGGGCGGACGCCATCCGCGCTGAGAGCCGGCGGATGGCCACCGCGGTCCGGCTCGCCGAGGAGCGCCTCGACAAGCGCGCCGCCCGCAACACCCCGCGCCTTGGGACCAGCGGATGAACCCGGACATGAGCCCCCTGGAGCGACGATACCGACGGCTGCTGCGCCTACTGCCAGCCACGCACCGCGCCGCCCGCGGCGAGGAACTGCTCGGACTGCTGCTGGACCTCGACCATGGCCGCCGACACCCGAGCCGGCACGAGACACTGCACATCATCGCCCTGGCGATCCGGCTGCGACTCACGACGCCCGTCACCACGGCGGCCCTCACCACTGGACTCAGTGCCCTGCTCGTCGCCGCCGGTACCCAGCCCGCCGGTGACACCCTGGACCTGTTCACCGGCGCCGTCCTCGCCACCGACATGCCGGGCATCATCTCCAGTTGGCCGCAGATAGCCGTTCTCGGCCTGCTGCCCCTCGCGCCGCTGATCGCCTGGCTGTGCGGCGCGACCCGGACCGCCCTCACCCTGCAAGCAATCTTCCTGACGGCCACCGTTGGTTGGTTCGTCATCGACGTACTCAACGGTGCCGGCATCGGAATCAACCCCGGCCAACAGCTCTTCGCGTACGCCGCACCGGTCTTGATCTTCGTCCTGCTCGCGATCGCTGACCGCGAGCGGTGGACCGCGCCCCGGCCGCGCCTGTTCTGGTGGGCCCTCGTCCCGCTCGGGATCCTCGCCTGGAAGGGCACCGGAGAATGGGGACGCCACGGCGTGTACGTTCCCGACGCCGTGCCGACGGTCATCGGGATCCTCACCGCCGCCACCGCCGCTGTCGGAGCCGCCGTCGCGGTCCGCCGCCACCGGCCCGCCGTCATCATCGGCGTCGGACTCACCGGCTTCATCGCCGGATGGCTCATCCCCGACCCGCTGCTCTCCAACACGGCGATGCAGCACTTCGACCGTCAGCCGCTACCACTGGCAGTCCTCATCACGGTGATCGCTGCCACCATCACTGGCATCAGTCACCTCGCCGGTCGCCACAACCCCGAGGTGCGATCGCTACCACCCGATGAACCCGTGATGCGCTGAACACCAGTCTCGGGCCAGACAAGCGGCGACCGCAGGCCCTCCGTCGCGGGCCGGGGGGCGTTAGGAAGGGGCCCTTCTTCTACAGAAAACGATAGGAAGGGGCCCTTCCTTACCGCCCGGAGTTGACGATCCGAACGATCGTGCGGAAGATAGGGGCGTGGGGAAGGGTGAGCTGACCAAGCAGACCGTGCTCGCGACGGCGACCGAGATCGCCGGCCGGCTCGGGCTGGCCGGGCTCACCATCGGCTCCCTGGCCAGCCAGGTGGAGATGTCCAAGAGCGGGCTGTTCGGGCATTTCCGCTCGAAGGAGGCACTCCAGATGGAGGTCCTGGCGTACGCCCGGGAGAGCTTCATCGAAACGGTCATCCATCCGGCGCTGGCCGCGCCCCGGGGTGAGCGGCGGGTCCGGACGATGGTGGATCGCTGGCTCGAGTGCAGCCTGGAGCGGGAGCCGGGTTGTCTCTTCGTCTCCGCCGACACCGAGTTCGACGACCAGCCCGGACCGGTCCGGGACCAGCTCGTCCGGGACCACCGGGACCTGATGGAGTCGATCGCCCAGATGTTCCGGACCGGGATCAGCGAGGGCGAGTTCCGGCCCGACGCCGATCCCGAGCAGTTCGCCCACGACCTGTACGGCGTCATGCTCGGGTTCTTCCACGCGCACCGCCTGATGAACGATCCCGCAGCCGCGTCCCGGAGTCATCGGGCCGTCGACGCGCTGCTGGACAACGCCCGGATCTGACGAGCCCCTGAGGATGGAGCGACATGGCCGCTTGGCATAGTAAAAAAAGCACGATCGTTCGTACTGCAATCATGGGTGGGCTTCGATTGACCTTCGGTGTCCTGGAGCGGGTGGCGCCCGGGCCGGGGGCGGTGCTGGCCGAGCGGATCTGGTGCACCGTCCCGCGTGGCGCGGTACATCCACCCGAGGTGGCCGGGGAGCGCTTCACCGTTCCGGTGCACGGCCGTACGGTCGTCGCCGAGGCCTGGGGCGCCGGTCCGGTCGTGTACCTGATGCACGGCTGGGGCGGTTGGCGAGGCCAGTTCACGGGCTTCGTCGCCCCGCTCGTGGCGGCGGGACACCGGGTCATCGCCTTCGACGCCCCCAGCCACGGCGACTCGGCGCCCGGCGCGTACGGGCCACGGAGAGGGCTGCTGCCGGAGTTCGTCGACGCGCTGGAGGCGGTGGTCCGGATCGGTGGACCGGCGCACACCGTCATCGGACACTCCCTCGGCGGCGCCGCCACCGCGATCGCAGCCCTGGACGGCCTGCCCGCCGAGCGGCTGGTCCTGATCTCGGCGATGGCCGACCCGATCGCCTACACCTCGGACTTCGCCCGAGCGCTCGGCTTCGGTGAGCGGATCCGGACCGGCTTCCTCCACCGCCTCGAGCGGCGGGTCGGCCGGCGGATGCCGGAGTTCGACGTCCGGGCCCGGGTGGCGGGGCAGACGCAGCTGCCGCCGGTGTTCGTCGTACACGACCGTGCCGACAGGCAGGTCCGGTTCACCGACGGTGAGGCGCTGGCGGCGGCCTGGCCCGAGGCCGAACTGCTGGTGTCCGAGGGGCTCGGACACCGGCGCATCCTGCGCGATCCCGCCATCATCGCCAGCGTCGTCGACTACGTGGCCGGGGCGCGGGTCGGCCGGGGATGAACCCCGTCCGGCCGTCGCCGACACCGCACTGTCGTACCGCCGTCCCGGCGTCGTGATCGTCGAGTTCTCCGCCCGGGGACGCCGGGCGGGAACCACTTCTGTCGATGGGGAATAGCTTCCCCGGGTCGAGGGAACTGAACAGCGACGAGGAGCTTTCGGGACGACCGGGGGACGGGGTACGGAAGGGGCGGCTGGATGAGAACGGATCAGGTGTGGGAGGCAACCCTTCCTCAGCGGTGCCGGTCCTGCGGCGGTCTTCAGTCCTGCCGGGCCTGGGAGGCGCTGGTCCAGGACCGGTTGCAGTGGACGATCCTCGGATCGTGTCCGGGCTGCGGGGACGGGGAAGAGGAGTTCGGCTGGGACGAGTCGCCACCCTCGGTGCGGTCCGCGCTGATCCGCCAGTGCGGGCTGTTCCGGCTGCGCCTCGCGCCGACCCCGGAACTGCCCCGGGTGAGCCTGATGGCCGCGCTCCGGAAGGACGGCGCCACGCTGGCCGACGTACCCGCGCTGGCCGAGCGTCTGGTTCGGACCGGGGTGACCGGGACGGAGATCGAGATGCGGCTCCTGGAACTCCGGCTCAATGCCGTCGGCGCCCAGGCCACGGTGACCAGGGAGGACGGTGCCGGCGTCGCCGCCGTCAGTTGACCCGCGGGACGCCGGGCCGAGCCCCACCGGCCGGCCCTCGGTTGGCCCCGAGCGGCGGAAGCGGACGGTTCCGGTCCCGATCGGAACCGGCGGGTCTGCCCCGCAGCTACGCAGACCCGACGGCCCCGACCGGGACCGGCGATCCGGGTACGGCCACCACCATCCCGGGTACGGGCGAGAGCACTCGACCCCGCCTGTTCAACGGCGCTGCCCCGTCGGCGGGCACCGGTGCCCGATCCTCGGTGTTGCCGTGGACGCCGTCCTCGGGCAAGTGAACCCGAGCCGGACGGGGTAGGTCCGCGGGCGCCCGCGCAATGGCGCGAAGCCGGGAGGGGACTGCGGCCGTACCGGAATCGGCTGGCGCGTCGTACCCGCTCCTGCGACCATCGAGCCCGTCTGCGGTGGCATCCGGACAGGGGGCAGGGATGAAGTCGAGACTGCGGAAGCTGTACGCCCACGACCGGCAGTTCGCGTGGAACGCGCGGATCGATCATGTCCGGACCGGGCAGGGGCTGCGCCGGTGTATCCGGCTCCGGGTCTGGGGCGCGGGAAAGAACAGCCGAATGTTGCAGGTCGATCTGCTGTCCCGGGCAGCACGGTCGGCCTGGGGTGACCCGGCGGCGACCGACGGGGCGTACCCGGAGCCGAAGGACGTCCGTGCGGTGATCGACTACGCCCTCGGCCAGGGCTGGCAGCCCGACGAGATCGGTGGCAACTTTCCGCTGTCCGGAGCGCGGCATGCCCGGGAGTTGACGCTGTCCGACTTCGAGGTGACCGACCTCCTACAGCTTGCCGAGCGGTCGACATCCACCCGAGAGCCGGCGCCGTCCTGACCGTAGGGAAAGTTTCGGCGTACACCCACCCGAGCCGGCAACCCTGAGCGTGGTGATGGTCAGGAGGTGGGTGTGGATCCAGAGGAATCCTTCCGGGAGTACGTCTCGGGCCGGGTCGCGGCGCTGTCCCGCGCGGCGTACCTGTTGACCGGCGACCGACACCTGGCCGAGGACCTGGTGCAGCTCACCCTGGTACGGGTGGCGCGGCACTGGGAGCGGCTGGTTTCCCGGGGCGACCCCGACGCGTACGTCCGGCGGACCCTGTACACCCAGCACGTCTCGATGTGGCGGCGCCGGTGGCGGGAGGTCGACCTGCGTGCCCAGCCGCCCGAGGTGGCGGCTCCGGACAGCACGGCGGGACTCGCGGGAACGCTGATGATCCGTGACGCGCTGCGGCGACTCGCCCCGAAACAGCGTGCCGTGCTGGTACTGCGCTACTTCGAGGACCTGACCGAGGCTGAGGCCGCCGACGCGCTCGGCTGCTCGGTGTCGACGGTCAAGAGCCAGACCCGGGACGCGCTGGCCCGACTGCGGACGCTCGCTCCCGAACTCGCCGACCTGGTCGGTCCGGGACCGGTCGCCAGTGGCCCGGCGTCGGCGCGGCCGACCATCGGGAAGGGGAAGCGGTGACGGAGAATCTACGGGCGGCGCTGGCGGAACTCGCCGACCAGATGTCACCGCCACCGGTCGACGACGTGTGGCGGGCCGGGCGACGGATGCGTCGGCGCGACCGGTTGCGAACGGTGACCCGGCTGACCGCGGTGGTGGCGGTGGCGGTCTGCCTCACCCTGCCGGCGCCGTGGTACCGCCCACCGGCCCAACCGTTCGGGGGCGAGGCGGCCGTGCCGGCCAGGGTGTGGACCCCGTGGATGTGGCAGGCCAGCGTCGGACAGGATCCCCCCGGATCGGCGACGCTGCTGTTCAGCGGTGACGGATTGGGGTTACACGGCGCCGATCCCTTCGACCACGAGGGCAAGGTGGCGGCGGTCGGCAGGGACGGTGCGTACCGGATGCTGCTGTACGGCGGCGGGGAAACCGTCGCCGGGGAGGGGGTTCTCATCTCGCCGGACGGCCGGTCGGTCGTCCAGCACTTCCTCCCCGGGGCCGCCGACGGCTGGTTGGTGGTCACCGACCTGACCACCGGGCAGAACCGTACGATCGCCGCCCCGGACGGAGGAACCTGCTGTGGCGAACCGGTTGCCTGGGCCCCGGACGGCGGCGCGGTGCTCGCCACCCACCGGCCGGCGCAGCCGATCGGGATCGACCCGGTCACCGGAGAGGGAATCACTCCCACCCGGCTGGTACTGCACGACCTGACCACCGGCGTCAACCGGGTGCTGGTCGACGGGTTGGAGAACCGGTCGGGGCTGCGGACCGCCTCACTGGCCGCCTTCTCCTCCGACAGCGCCCGGATCGCGGTCAGCCAGGGCAGCCGGGTGAGCCTGGTCGACCGAACCGGCACGGTGGCCTGGACCCGGGATCTCGGGCCGGGGCGGTATCTGGCCGGACTGGGAGCATTCAGCCCGGACGGCCGGCGGATCGCCACCGTGACCCTCGACGGCTGCCGGCACGAATGCGACACCACCGCGCTGGCCGCCCGGACCTGGCGGTTCGGTTACCTCGACTCGGCGAGTGGGCTTGACGCCGACGGCCCGACGTTCGGACCGGTCACCGCGCTGGCCGTCCGCGCACTCGGCTGGCGTCTCGGCACCGACCTGGTCGTGCTGACCTACCAGCCCGAGGCAGGCAGCTGGCAGACCGCGGACGACGACGGCAGCACGGACACCTGGTGGGAGGTGGGTGACGCGACGCTGGTCGCGCTGCGTCCCGGCGGTGGCTCGGAGGTGCTGGTCGACTCGCCCGGCGAGGTGCTGGCGATGGACGTACCACGCGAGCTGCTGGAGTCGGGCCGGTTCGGCGGCCCGGCCCGCCAGCCGGCACCGTTTCCGGCCCGGCCGCTCATCCTGGTGCCGGCGATCCCGCTTGTCGTGGTGCTGAGCGGCATCGCCGTTCCGGTGGTTCTCTGGGCACGCCGTCGGCGTCGCCGGCTCGACGGGATCGACGGTCTCCGAGGAGGTTGACCGGCCCGCAGGCGCGGCAGGAACTACTGATTGACGGAATCCGCCCGGCGTTCGGCGGGTGGCACCGGTCTCGGGCGAGGGGGAAGCTGATCGGCCTCGACCGATTCGTCACGGGCTGTGCATGGCGAGCCTCACAGTTCGTACCGAAGCGGTTCCGGGGTGCCACCGGCCGTGCAAGCATCGACGAGAATTCACGTGGGCGCGGGGGGTGTCCACGGGGTCGGGGACTTGTGGTGGGGGGCGCGTCCTTGAACCAGGATCGACGTGACGAATTCGGGGTTCTACTTCGGACTCTTCGGCGAGCGGACGGTCTGACCCAGGAGGATCTCGCCGAACGCTCCGGCTCCAGCGTCCGCAGCATCCGGGAGATGGAGCGGGGGCGGGTCCGTTCGCCGCAGCGGCGTACCGTCGCGCTCCTCGCGGACGCGCTCGGCCTCGACGGGTCCGAGCGCTCGCGCTTCCTCGGCCTGGCCCGTACCGTGCGGTTTCCGGCGACCCCGCCGGATGGCGAGGCCACGGTGCCCGGTCCCGAGCCGTCCACCCGGACCAATGCGGCAACCGCGCCGGCGCCGCCGACCGATGCCGTGGCCGGATCGTCGCCCGGATCGGCGGCCGGATCATCGCCCGGATCGGCGGCCGGCCCGGCCGTACCCGGTGAGCCGCTGGCCAGGGTCGGGCCCGGTGAACTGCCCGCCGCGGTGCCGGACCTGGCCGGCCGGTTCGGCGAACTGGACGCCCTGCGCGCGTTGACCGCGGACATCACCGCGGGTCGCACCGACACCGCGTCGCTCGTGGTGCTGCACGGGCCACCGGGGATCGGCAAGACCAGTCTCACCGTGGCGGCGGGACACCGCCTGATCCCGAGTTTCACAGACGGCCAACTCTTCGTCGACCTGAGCGGTGCGGCGGCCGATTTCGCCGCGGCGGCGGCCGGCGCCGAGGCAGGCCCCGCCGACTCCGATGGTGCCCGGGGGCACGGGCGGGTCGATCCGGCCGACGCGTTGGCCGCGCTGCTGCGTTCCCTCGGCCTGCCCGACAGCCGCGTCCCGGTGTCGCTGGCCGAGCGCGCCGGCCTGTTCCGCACCCTGACCCGGGACCTCCGCCTGCTGGTGGTGCTGGACAATGCGACCGACGAGGCCCAGGTGCGTCCGCTGCTGCCGGCCGGGCGGCACTGTCTCGTCCTGGTCACCAGCCGGCGACCGTTGACGGGGCTGGCCGGCGCGGTACGGGTGGCGCTCGGGGTACTGGACCCGGCCGAGGGCCGGCAGATGCTCACCTCGATCGTCGGCACCGACCGGGTGGCCGCCGAGCCCACCGCCACCGAACAGCTCGTCCGGCTCTGCGGCCGGCTGCCGCTGGCCATCCGGATCGCCGGCAACCGGCTGGCCACCCGACCACAGTGGACGGTGGCGCATCTCGTCGCGCAGCTGCGGGACCAACGACGCCGACTGACCGTACTGACCGCGGGCGACCTCGGGGTCCGGGCGGCGTTCGAGGTCTCCTACCGCCAACTGGATTCGGGGACGGCGGCGGCGTTCCGGCGGGCCTCACTGATACCCGGCGCAGACTTCGACGCCGCCCTGGTTGCGGCCGCCGCCGGCAGCGACGGGGAATCGGCGGCCCAGGCCGCTGAGGACCTGGTCGACGCCGGACTGCTGCTGTCGCTCGGCGACCGCTACCGGTTCCATGACCTGGTACGGCTCTACGCGTACGAGCGGATGGGTGGTGACGAGACGCCGGAGCAGCGGACCGTGGCGCACGACCGCATGGTCGGCTGGCTGTTGCGCCGGACCGAGCACGCCGGTGCGATGTTCGAACCGGGTGGCGGCAGGTCAGCCGGCGCGCACACCGGATCGACGCGGACGGGCTCGCCGTTCGACGACCATCGGGCGGCGGGAGCCTGGCTGGACCGCGAGTCCGGCAACTGGCCAGCGGCACTGCGCGACGCCGCCCGGCAGGGTCGGCACGCCGACGTCGTACGGGTGGCCCGGGCGTTGCACTGGTACTCCGACGCGACCAGCCACCGCCACTCGTGGGACGAGATCTTCTCGCTCGGGGTGACCGCCGCCCGCGCGCTCGGCAGTGCCCGCGACGAGGCGGTGCTGCTCAACTTCCTCGGCTGGGCGAGGTACTACTGCCGGGAGCGGAACTCCGACGGGCTGGCCGCCCTGGAGCACGCGCTGGAGCTGGCCCGGCGGATCGGGGATCGGCGGGAGGAGGCATGGGCGCTGACGTACTCGGCCTCGATCTTCGTCCGCTCCGGCCGCGCCGGGTACGCCGTCGACTCCTCCCGGCAGGCGGTCGCGCTGTTCCGGCAGGTCGGGTACGAGCTCGGCGAGGCCTGCGCCGCCAACGTGCAGGGTACGGCGCTGGCCGCGCTCGGCCGGTACGCGGAAGCGGCGGATCTGCACCGCGACGTGCTGGAGTTCTACCGCCGGGGAAGCGGGTTGAGCAGCACGGGTGCGCTGATCGCCCAGGCCAGCACGATGATGTGCCTCGGCGCGGACCTGGCCGGCGAGCGGCTGTGGCACGAGGCGGCCGGCGAGTACGCCCGGGCGCGGATGCTGTTCCAGCAGTGTGCCGCGACGTTCGCCGAGGCCGGCGCCGCCTACCGGCACGGGGTGACGCTCCGGGCCCTGGGCGACGTCGAGGCAGCCACCGAACAGTTGCAACAGGCGCTGGCGCTGTTCGTCGGCGTACCCAGTCCGTGGTGGGAGGCCCGGACCCTGCACGTGCTCGCGGCCCTGGCCGGCGCGGACCCGGTCGGAGCGGCCGACGCGCGGCTGCTGCGGCGACGGGCGCTGGACCGGTGCGGCGAACTGGACGCCCCGGAGGCCCACAGCCTGCGGGCGACCCTGCTGCGCGAACTCGCCGAGTAACCTCGGCGACGATGCCGGCCGTCCGGGCAGCAGGGTCTCCGGTCAGCTCATCTGCAACGCCAGAGGACCGCCTGCGGCTCGCCCTTGGCGTCCTCGCTCTGACCCGTGACGGTCCGTCCGTCGTCGCTCATCATCCAGCCGGTGTTGCCCGGCGCGGACTTGTGACTGTGCAACGGTGGCAGCACCAGCGGTCCGGCGTCGGTGAGCAGACCGGCCCGATCGCCGATGAAGCCCACCATCCAGCCCTGCGCGTTGCCGCTCTGCGGCCAGAACGAACTGCGGGGCACCTCGACGAACCGGCCGGTCGGCAGGTGCAGCCGGGCTGCCGTGCTGACCTCCTCACCCTTCCCGCCGTTGCCCGGACCGCCCCGGGTCGCGACCCCGGTCACCCAGCCGTCGCGGATCGACTGCGGCCGGAAGGAGTCGGCGGGAGCGCCGGCCACGAGCGGGGTCGGCAGGCGCTGTGCCGTTCCGTCCGGGCGCCACAGGTACCCGAACTCATGCTGGCCCTCCCGGTCCAACAGGACCCCGAGCACCGTGCCGGCCTCGTCGATGTCCACCGCCTGGCCCCACGAGCCGTCGTCGGGGAGCGGAAGGTCGACTGCCGGAGTCGACGACCCGCGCCAGATCACCGGCTGGTCCCGCTGCGCTTCCCGGTACCCGACGATCTGGTTCGCCTCGTTGATCGCCAGAGCCTGCCCCGACGTCACGCCGGGCAGCTTGCTGACCTTCTTCCCCCGGTACAGGTAGGGGACCGGGCCGTTCGACGTCCAGCCGCTGCCGACGGCCACGCCGGCCGAGGTGACATCCGCCAGCCGCTGGTCGTCGCCGGGCAGGTTCACCCGCGCAGGCGTGCCGTTGTCCCAGATCAGTACCGGATAGGTGCCCCGGCTGCCGCTCGGGTACGACCGGCCGAGGACGAACCTGCCGGTCGGATCCGCGCCGGTGACCAGGCTCTTCGGATCGCCGCCCGGAATGGCCAGCCGGTGCACCGTGCACCGGGTCGGCGGGGTCAGCGCCGACGCGGGCGGTGTCGGTGTCGGGCCGCCGGTCGGCGTCGCCACGCGGCTCGGGTCGATGCTGGCGCTCGGGTCGACGGTGCCGCTCGGATCCGCCGTCGCCGGCGCGCCGGTGCTGCGGTCCGCCGCCGGCCCCGGGGAGATCACCTGCAACGTCATCGGTACGGCGGCGACCGCGGCCACCGCGAGTACGGCCGCGCTGCTCGCCCCCGTCATCCGACGGGTCCGCCTACGGCGCCGCGCCTCGGCCACCGCCCCGACCAGATCGATCCGTCCCGGCCGGTCCGGTTCGGCGTCCAGCCGACGCAGCATCGTGATCATGTCTTCGTCGTCGTTTCGCACGTTCTTCATCGACCCTTCCCGATTTCCGCGTACTCGTGGTCGCCGAGCAGTCGCCGTAGTGCCTTCAGCCCGTGCGAGGTCTGGCTCTTGACCGTCCCGGCCGAGCAGCCGAGGACCTCGGCGACCTCGTTCACCGGCAGGTCGTGCAGGTAACGCAGCACCAGGACGGCCCGCTGCCGGGGCGGAATCCTGGCGAGGGCGTTCCGCAGCACCGTGCGCTCCGCCACGTCCTCGTCGACCGTGGGCCGTACGTCCGGCGTGGTGCCGAACAGCAGCACCCGCCACCACCCCTTGCGCTGGCTGTCCAGGAAGGTCCGCACCACGATCGCCCGTACGTAGGCCTCCAGGTGGGTGGCTCGGGCCGCCTTCGACCAGTTCAGGAAGAGCTTGGTGACGGCCTCCTGCACCACGTCGTCCGCCTGGTCGTCGTTCCCGCACAGCGAGTACGCCAGCCGGCGCAGGCTCGGAAGCCGTGCCGTGACGTACTCGAGGTATTCCGCTTCGGGTTCGTCCCGCATTCGCCAACCTCCGTTGGGATCCCACCTACAGACGGGAACCGCTCCGGATCGGTTGTACGACGGCGCCACCGGATTGGCGAGGGCTGCCGCAGGCCGATCCCGCGCGGCGGTCGGCCGACCGGCCGCAGGGCCCCGGAATTCTCTCGCGTCGGGGGTCGCGGCGCCGATCGGGGCCGAGGACGATCGGGCCCTGCCGCTCGTGGCGGTAGGGCCCGATCCGGGGAGGCCGGTCCGACTCGTGGCGGCGCGGTCCGGGGGAGTCGATCAGCTACAGGCGGCACCGTTCAGGGTGAAGGGCGTGGGCGTGGTCGGTGAGCCGCTGGCGGTGAAGCCCAGGTTGATCGAGCCACCGGCCGGGATCAGCGCGTTGTGCGCCTCGTTGGTGACCGTCACCTTGGCGCCGGTCTGCTGGAACTGTCCGTGCCAGTGACCCTGGACGACCTGGTTGCCGGGGAAGGACCAGCCCAGCGACCAGCCGCTGACGGCCGATCCACTGTTCTGCACCGTGACGCTGGCGGCGAAACCGCCGCTCCAGGAGTCGGTCACCAGATAGGAGACCCGGCAGGTGGTGGACGCGGTGCCGGTCACCGGCACGATGGCGCCGAAGTCGTCCCGGGCGGTGGCGAAGTCCTGGAAGCCGAGGCCCGCGCCGCCGGACCGGGTGACCGTGCCGGCCGCCAACACGGTGCCGTCGGACTGGACCGCGTAGACCGGTCCGCCGCTGTCGCCGCTGCGCGCCGCCTCCTCGCCGTCGAGCTGGGTGGCCTCGACGAGGTCCTCCCGGTCGTCGTAGTGGAAGTCGACCCGGAAGTTGCAGACCGGCCGGGCGAGTTCCCCGGCGGTGGTCGAGCCGGACTGGCAGAGGAACTGACCGGGGAAGACCTCGGTCCAGCCGGTCACCCGGACCCGGGTCTCGTCGTTCGACCCACCGGTGTAGACATCGCCACCGGCCGTGGCCGTCGAGATCAGCATCGTGTCGTGGTCCTGGTTCTTGTGCGTGGCCGGTCCGATCGGCGTACCGGTGCCGTCCCGCCACTCTTCGCCGACCTCGCTGCAGTGCCCGGCGGTGAGCAGGTAGTTGGCCCCGGAACCGGCGTCCCGGACCCCGAAGCCCGAGGTGCAGCCGTAGCTGGCCCAGATCCGGGCTCCGCCGTTCCACGGGGCGGCGTCGTCCTCCCGGGAGCGCGGGACCATCGGCTGCCGCGCCACGACAGTGGTCCGTACGCCGGTGGCCGGCAGCTTCGGGAGCGTGGCGTTCGGCGTACCCGTGACGGCGATCTCCAGGCCGCTACCGTCGGTCCGGAGCTTCACCGCGTGTGCGGCGTCCTTCGGGTTCGCCCGGACCGCCGGGTCGAGCCTGGCGGCGGCCGCCTTCAGCTCGACCTGCGAGTACGTCGCGTCGACCACCTCGACCGGTGCGGTCCGGCGGGCACTTTCCACCGTCGTGGCGACGCTGGCCGGAAGCTGTCCCTTCCACCACAGGGTGACGTGGTCGTCGACCAGGCCGATGCCGGCGTAGCCGGTGGAGTTCCCGGTCTCGATCGCGGTGCGGATGATGCTCGCGGCATCGATCAGGGGGATCTGTGCGGTCATCCGGTCACTGGTGGCGGCCGGCAGCAGGTCGAGCACGGAGGCGCCCGCGTTCGCCACCCGGAGCGGCTGTAGGGGTGCGGTCGAGGCGGCGACCCCGGGTGCGGGGCCGGCCAGGGCGGCGGCGCCGATGAGTCCACCGGCGAGAACGGTGCGAGCGATGGCATTCCATGTTCGCGTCATGCGGCAAAGTCAAGCAACGCCGGCTGGCCGGAGACAGGAGGGAAACCCGGCAGGACTCCTCCTGCCGGGCTTCCTGCCGGGCGTGCGATCCGGGGCGTGGTTCCGGTCAGGCCGCGCCGGGATGGTGCAGTTCTGGTTGGCGGCGCCGGTGCGGTTCCAGGGCCGCGTCCGGACCCCGTTCGCGATCAGGCGACCGTGGAGTAGCCGCGGGTGGCGATCCAGTTGGTCATGTCGATCGTGCTCATCCAGTAGGTGCTGGGGCCGTACATGCCGGAGCCGTCGGCGATCTTGACGGTCCGACCGTTGTCGCCGTAGCCGATGATCGTGACGTAGTGGCCACCCGGGAAGTCGTGCCAGACCCCGTCGGCGTCGGTCGCGCCGCCGATGATGTTGGCCACGACGGCATAGCCGCTGCCGATCGCGTGTACGGCGTCAGCCTGCAACTGATCCATCTGAGCGGGTGTGGCGTCCTCGTCCGAGATCTCCCGCGTCTGGTACACCTGGCTGCCGATGGCGCCGTTGAGCATCCGGGTGGTGTCGAAGGCGGACGCGGTGCCGTGGACCGTGGTGCCCAGCCCGTTGGCGAGATCCTGCTGGCTGACGTCGATGCCGCGTGCGGTCAACGCGTTGTGCACGGCGGCCGGGCCGCAGTAGTAGAAGTTGATCTGGTACTCGAACGAGGTGTCCAGGGTCTTTTCGGCGGGGCCCGCCGGAACGGCGGGTCGGGTGGGCTTTGCGGCCGTGTCCCGGTCGGCCACCGCAGCACCCATGACCAGCGAATCCGAGGTGACGGCCGGGCCGGGAGCGGTGGCCCCCGGCAGCAGGGCGCCGGCCGTGGCGGCCGTCGCCGCGGTCAGCAGCGCCGCCGACAGCAGCGCCATCTTCTGGCCTCGGCGCGGCGCGGTGGGTCCGAACAGGCCGCGAATTCGGTGCACATCGGGACCGGGGAGACGCACGTGCATTTCTCCTTCCGCTGCCGCCTACCGGGTTAGCTGACGGGTTCGGGCGGGAAAGATGCGCCCTTCCGCGGTCGCCTGAAGCGTCCTACGGATTCACCCCAAGGTGTGGAATGGGTCCCCGGCTCGCAACGATCTGCGATTGAGCGGTCCGGCCCGGTGTCATCACGGTTTGATGACTGATGACCGAGCCCGGATATGCGAGGCTACGGTCCGACTTCTCGACCACCAAGCCCCGCATCAGGGATGTGATCGATTGCATTCGCCGTCAGGCGGATAGCAGGCGTCGCCTTCCAGAAGAGACAGCCATTCCGGAACGCGACACCGGGCGCCGAGTGGCATCGCCGGCAGGAATTGGGGGTCGCCGAGGCAGGCAACCGGGAACCGCCGTACGAAATGGGACACGGTTGGTCGATCTGGTCGACGTGTCACCGTTCCTGGCGGTTTCCGGGCGGGCGCCCCGGGTAGGCGGCCTGGCACCGGACGTTATGTCAGCGGAGGAGGAACTACTGTGCCGCGCGAATATCGTAAGGACCCGGACGTCATCTCCCGGTTGTCGCCGGAACAGTATCAGGTCACCCAGGAGAACGGAACGGAGCGAGCCTTCGGCAATGTCTATTGGGACAACAAGGAGCCGGGAATCTACGTCGACGTGGTTTCCGGTGAACCATTGTTCGCCTCTGTCGACAAATATGACAGCGGTACCGGCTGGCCGAGTTTCACCGCCCCGATCGTACCGGAGAACGTGGTCATGATCCGCGACACGAGTCACGGCATGGCGCGTACCGAGGCCCGGTCGGCGCACGGCGACAGTCATCTCGGCCACGTGTTCGACGACGGCCCGGCAGAGCAGGGCGGCCTTCGTTACTGCATGAACTCCGCCGCGCTCCACTTCATCGCATTGGCCGACCTTGAGCGTGAGGGCTACGGCGAGTACCGCAGGCTGTTCGAGTCGGAGACGCCCGACTGAGGCCGCCCTGATCAACTCCGATCGCAGGCGTGGCCCTCGGCGTACCGGTGACGGCGATCTCCGGGCCGCTGCCGTCGGTATGGAGCCAAGAAGGAAGCCCGGCAGGAGTCCTGCCGGGCTTCCTGCCGGGTCGTCCCGGCGGACCCACCGGTCAGGCCGCCGGGACGGTCCACTTCTGGTTGGCGGCGCCGGTGCAGGTCCAGAGCTGGGCCGGCGTGCCGTTGGCCGGGTTGTTGTCCACCACGTCGAGACACTTGCTCGCGCTGGCACTGGTCAGGTCACGGCCCGCCGTGGCGGTCCAGCGCTGGTTGGCGGCCCCGGTGCAGCTCCAGAGCTGGGTCCGGGCCCCGTTCGCCACGGAGTTGTCCCGGACGTCCAGGCACTTGCCGAGAGCTCGGACGGTGCCGTCGGTGCCGAGGGTCCACTGCTGGGCGGCGGAGCCGTTGCAGTCGTAGATCTGGACCGCGGTGCCGTCGAGGCTGCTCGCTCCGGCGACGTCCAGGCACTTCCCGCCGAGGCCGACGATCGTCCCGGTCCGGCCACCGCCGCCCCCGCCACCGGACTGGGTACCCGACCAGGTGAAGGTCGCCGTGGTCCGGGCCGGCAGGGTGTACGTGAACGACTGTCCGCCCCAGACCACCCGAACCGACTGTGCGCCGGTGCCGCCGTTGTGCGCGATCAGCGCCTTGGAGCCGTCCGGGTTGATCCAGGCGACGTTCTGCACCGTGCCGTTGGCGGTCGAGTCGATCCGGTACGCGCCCGGCTTGACGAACTTGGTGAGGTGTCCGGTGGTGTAGTACTCGATGGTGTTGTCGACCTGACCGGCGCGCGCGCCGCCCTCCTGCACCGTGACCAGGCCGGTGCAGACGTCGCAGCCACCGTTGTGCGGGCCCATGCTCTGGTTCAGCGCCAGGCTCCACTTGACGACGCTGCCGCTCCAGTTCCTGGTGTAGTTGACGATGTCGGCCAGATCCTCGTTGTGCTGGTTGCCGATCCAGGTGCCGCCGGAGTGTTCGGTGCTGAACTGCCGTACCGACGGGTACTGGTCGTGCACCTGGGTACCGACGCTCGGGCTGCCGCCGTAGCCGTGCCAGGCGATGCCGCCGAACAGCGGATCGTTGCGCAGCGCGGCGTCCGAGACGATGCCGGCGCCGATCTGGCCCCAGTCGCCGTAGTTCCAGTCGTGGATCATCACCTTGGTGGTGATCCCGGCACCCCGGAAGGCCGGCAGCAGGTGGTTCTTGGTGAACTCCAGCAGCCCGGACGAGTTCCAGCTCATCCCCGGGTAGTTCATCGCGGTCGGGTTGCCGGCCTGGCAGCAGTTCGGCTCGTTCTGCACCGAGACGTAGTTCACCGGGATCCCGGCGGCCTGGTACGACTGGACGTACCTCACGAAGTACTGGGCGTACATCGGGTAGTACTCCGACCTCAGCCAGCCCATCTGGTCCATCCGGCCGTTGTCCTTCATCCACCCCGGCGCGCTCCACGGCACGCCCTTGACCCGCAGGGCCGGGTTGAGCTGTCTGGCCTGCGCGGTCAGCAGCCGGACGTTGGTGTCGTAGCCGTTCGCCCCGAAGTCGCCCAGGTTGCAGCAGGTGTCGTCGAGCGACACGTTGCCGGGCCGGGACAGGTCGGAGGCGCCGATCGGGTTGCGTACGAAGGAGAGCCCGATGCCGTCGGTCGGATGGAACAGCCGACGCATCACCGCGTCCCGGGTCGCCGCGCTGATCGGACCGCCCCGCAGCAGGTACGCGGTGGTGTCGGTGATCGACGCTCCGCCGCCCTCGAACTGCTGGTAGCGGGTGTTCTCGTTGACCGTGACGGTGTGGATCGCCCCCGGACTGGTGGCGGCGAAACTGACCGGCGTCTGCTGTTGCAGGCCACGGGTCACCGTACGGCCGCCGGAGTCGGAGGTACTGGTCAGCCAGACGTTCACCGGCTCGTTGGCCGCGTACGCCGGTGGTGGCGGCCCGGCGATCGCACCACCGGCGGCGGCCAGGCAGAGCGCGAGCAGTCCGGTCGGCACCCGGCGACGGCGCAACGGTGTCCGGCGGCTCGTGGCCGCCGTACGGATGGAGGACATGCGGGGGTCTCCCTCTTTCGACAGGGATCCAAGGGGGTGAGCGGCCGGCCGGCAACCAATAGGTAACACTCTTTAATAATCAGTGTCAATGCGCCGCTGCCGCTGGCACCCCTGTTGCCGCTGCCACCGCTCTCCCTGCCACCGCAGGTCCGGGCGTCAGCCCCGGGCCGTACCGTGCTCGACGCAGGTCGCCGACCAGCCCGTCGGCAGCACCTGCACCTTCATCCGTCGCCGACAGCGCGGACAGAACCGGGGTGGCTCCAGCTGCCGGGCCGCCTGGCAGCCCGGATGGCCGGCGTCGTCGGCCGGCTCGCCACAGCGGTCGCACCACAGCCCGGTCGGGCTCGTCGCGTTCGTCATGCTCCGGGTGGTCCCCGTCAGGTCGTGGTCGTCTACAGCGTCGCGGAGAGGGCCTTGACCGGCATCTTCAGCTCGTCGAGCAGGGCCAGGTCCTCGTTCGCCGGACGACCGAGGGTGGTCAGGTAGTTGCCCACGATGACGGCGTTGATCCCGCCGAGCAGGCCGTCCCGGGTACCGAGGTCGCCGAGGGTGATCTCGCGACCACCGGCGTACCGGAGGATGGTCCGGGGCATCGCGAGCCGGAAGGCGGCGATGGCGCGCAACGCGTCACGCGGCTCGACCACCGGCTGGTCGCCCATCGGGGTGCCAGGCCGGGGGTTGAGGAAGTTCAGCGGCACCTCGTGTGGATTCAGCTCGGCGAGCTGTGCGGCGAACTCGGCCCGCTGCTCGATCGTCTCGCCGAGGCCGAGGATGCCGCCGCAGCACACCTCCATGCCGGACTCGCGGACCATCGTCAGCGTCTCCCAGCGCTCCTCGAAGGAGTGCGTGGTGACCACGTTCGGGAAGTACGACCGGCAGGTCTCCAGGTTGTGGTTGTAGCGGTGCACACCCATCTCGACCAGCTCGTCGACCTGCGCCTGGGTCAGCATCCCGAGCGAGGCGGCGACCTGGATGTCCACCTCGGCCCGGATCGCGGCCACGCCCTCGCGCATCTGCTTCATCAGCCGGTCGTCCGGGCCACGGACGGCGGCCACGATGCAGAACTCGGTGGCACCGGTGGCGGCGGTCTGCCGGGCCGCCTCGACCAGCGACGGGATGTCCAGCCAGACCGAGCGGACCGGCGAGGCGAAGAGGCCGGACTGGGAGCAGAAGTGACAATCCTCCGGGCAGCCGCCGGTCTTCAGCGAGACGATCCCCTCGACCTCGACCTCCGGGCCGCACCAGCGCATCCGTACCTCGTGGGCGAGCTGGAGGGCGGCGGGCAGCTGCTCGTCGGGCAGGCGCAGCACCGCGAGCACCCCGGCCTCGTCGAGTCCGACACCGCCGTCGAGGACCTGGGTTCGTGCCCGGTCGAGGATGTCTGGCATGGGTCGTACCCTACAAGGCGGACGGCGCGTCGATGTGGGCCGGACCGACCCACCAGGCAGGCCGGCCCGCCCGCCCTGCGACCGGGCCCGAACCACCAGCCCGGCGCCGTGCGACCGGGCACGAACCACCGGCCCGGCGCTCGGTCCGGCCCGGCGGCGGGTGGTATTTTCGCCGGTCGGGGCCGTCGTGCGGACGACGCGGACGCGTCCGTCCGAGCCCGGCGCGGTGCCGGTGGTGGGGCCGTGCTCGGCGCGGTGCCGGCGGCGGATCATGGTCGACGCCGGGGTTGACGTCCCGCCGGACGGACCGGCGATCGTGTTTCCGACACCGCCGGGAACGTGGATGCGGACCAACGTGGGGAGTGACGGTGCCGAGCTGGCTGGAGGTTCTGGACCGACGGGCACGGCTGCGCGCGAAAGCCGGCCTCAGCCGTCGGTTGCGACCGAGGGACGCGACCGAGGATCTGCTCGACCTCGCCGGCAACGACTACCTGGGACTGTCCCGGCACCCCGAGGTGACGGCCGCCGCGGCCGAGGCGTTGACCGGGTACGGCCTGGGCGCCACCGGCTCCCGACTGGTACGCGGCTCCACCGAACCGCACCACGCCCTGGAGGCGACCCTGGCGCAGTGGCTGGGCGCCGGGCGGGCACTGGTCTTCTCCTCCGGCTACCTGGCCAACCTCGGTGCGGTACGCGCCCTGGTCCAGCCCCGTACCCTGCTCGTCTCCGACGCGCACAACCACGCCTCGCTGATCGACGGTTGCCGGCTGTCCGGCGCGGAGACGGTGGTCACGCCGCACCTCGACGTCGCCGCCGTCGAGGCGGCCCTGGCCGGGGCGCCGGGCCGGCCGGCGGTGGTGGTCACCGAATCCGTCTTCTCGGTGGACGGCGACCTGGCGCCGCTCGCCGAGCTGCACGCGGTGGCCCGCCGGCACGGCGCGCTGCTGCTCGTCGACGACGCACACGCGCTGGGGGTGCTCGGCCCGGACGGCGCGGGCGCGGTCGCCGCCGCCGGGCTCGGCGGAGCCTCGGACGTCGTGGTGACCGCGACCCTGTCCAAGGCGCTCGGCGGAGCCGGCGGAGTGGTGGCCGGACCGGCCGAGCTGGCCCGGCACCTGATCGACACCGGCCGGACCTTCATCTACGACACCGCGCTTCCGCCGGCGGTGGCCGCGGGCGTGCTCGCCGCCACCAGGCTGGCCCGGACCGGGGCCGGGCTGCGGGCCGAGCTGGCCGAGCGGGCCGCCGCCGTGACCCGCCGGCTCGGCGCGGCGGGCCTGGAGGTCTCCACCCCGACCGCCGGTGTGGTGTCGGTGACCGCGCCCGGCCCGGAGACGGCGGTGGCCTGGGCGGCCGACTGCCGGGACCGGGGGGTCGCGGTGGGCTGCTTCCGGCCGCCGTCGACCCCCGACAGCCGTTCCCGGCTCCGCCTGACCATCAACGTGGGACTCGACCGGCGCGACTTCGACCGGGCGCTCGACGTGATCGTGGAGTGTGCCCCGTGACCAACGTGGCGTGGCGTGGTCCGATCCTGGTCACCGGGACCGACACCGACGTGGGCAAGACGATCGTCACCGCCGCGATCACCGCGGCCGCCCAGGCCGCCGGCCTGCGGGTCGCCGTGCTCAAACCGGGCCAGACCGGTACGGCCACCGGCGCCGTTCCGGACATCGACACCGTGAACCGGCTGGCCGCCCCGATGACCGCCCGCACCCTGGCCAGCTACCCCGAGCCGCTGGCCCCGCTCGCGGCGGCCCGGGTCGCCGAGGCGGAGCCCCTGGAGCTGTACGCCGTGGCCGACGAGATCCGGGCCGAGGCGGACAAGCACGACCTGGTGCTGATCGAGGGTGCCGGCGGACTGCTGGTCCCGATGGGGCTGCGCCCGTCCGGCGAGGCGTGGACGTTCGCCGACCTGGCGGTGTCGATCGGTGCCCCGGCCGTGGTGGTCACCCGGGCGGGCCTGGGCACGCTCAACCACACCGCGCTCACCCTGGAGGCGCTGGACCGGCGGGCGGTGCCGGCCGGTGTGGTCCTCGGCGCCTGGCCGGCCGAACCCGAGCTGGTGCACTGGGCCAACCTCACCGAACTGGTACCGAACATGGTCGGCGCGCTGCCGGACGGCGCCGGAACGATGGAACCGGGTGTGTTCCGCCGCTCCGCGCCGGGCTGGCTCACCCCGGCCCTGTACGGCGTACTGGACGACTGGCGGACCTGGGCCGAAGACGTCAGCTGAACCTCCGGCGGCGGGTGAACGTGAGTGGAACCGCGCTAGAGGTGGGTAGCCGCCGAGACGTCGGGTTTCGTCTCGACCAGGCCGTACCGCAGCATCCGGTCGGCGAAGAACTCCAGGGACTCGACGTCGACCCGGGTGCCCCAGACCGGGATGTTCACCTTCGGGGCGAGGTCCGCCCGCACGTTCGCCACGGCGGGCAGCGCGGTCCGGTACTCCTGCGGGTTGGCGGTGATGTGCGCGGCGGTCCGGGCGGCGGCGTCCTGGAACGCCCGCACGATCCCCGGATTGGCCCTGATGTAGCTCTCGGACGCCGAGTACGTGCCGACGGCGAGGTTCGGCCTCGCCTCGACGTACGGCCGGAAGACCACCCGGGTCCCCTGGCTGGCGGCGATGGTGGCGAAGGGCTCGATCACCAGGGCCGCGTCCACCCGACGCTGGGTGATCGCCGGCAGCATCTCCGGAAAGCCCAACTCCAGGAACTTGACCGACCCGGGGTCGGCACCCGCCTTCTCCAGGGACGCCTTCAGCACGATCTCGCTGACGTTGGTGAGCGTGTTGACCGCCACCGTCCGACCCGCCAGGTCGGCGACGGACCGGATCGGCGAGTCCTCGGTGACGATGACCGCCGAGAAGTCCTTCGCCGGATCCGCGCCGACCGAGGTACCCGGGGCGATGATCTGCACGGGTACGCCCCGGCTGCGCGCCAGCAGCATCGAGACCGCGTTCGAACCGCCGACCGCCAACTCGCCGGAGACGAGTCCGGGGACGATCGCGGCGCCGCCCTGTTGCCGGACGAGTTCGACGTTGAGGCCACGCTCGGCGAAGAAGCCCTTCTGGATCCCGAACGCCAGGAACGACGCCGGTGCCCCCTCGATGTCGCCGACCTTGATGCTGACCGGCTTCTCCCGGCTCGGTCCGTCGGCCGAAGCCGGGGTGGCCGGACCGGAGTCGCCGCAGCCGGCCGACGACACGGCCAGGACGAGGACGGCGCCGTACCAGATGATTCTGCTGACGATCCTGTGCATCGGAGCCTCCGCTCGGGCTTGGAGGTCGGAAACCCGGCGGGCGTACCGCTGCGCGGGGACGCGGCACCGGAGGAGTCGATCGTGCGGCACAGGGCACGCCGTCGGCGCGGTCACCTGCTTGGCGGTCGTCGAGTTGCGGGGGCTGCGGGTGCCAGCGGGAGCGGTGGCCCCTCGCCGGTACGGAGCGGAACGTCCGGAATATCTATCGGCGTTCCTGAATCTTAACAGCAGAACGGGAGGCTCAATACCTCCCTTTCGGGGCGCGGAGCCCCGGGGCGTACCGGAACGCCGGTCGGCGCCCACCCCCGACCGGCTCCGTCGCCGTGCCGGCTCCCGGGAACCTCTGACTTTCGGCAGTAACGCGCAGGTGGCGAGGCTTGTAGCCTGGGCCGGATGACGGACTGGGCGCTCGCGACGCTGCGGCGGGGCGGGTCTTTCGACTCGGTGCTCAGCCATCGGGACCGGGTCCGCGACGTGCTGCTCTGGGCGGTGCTCTCCGCGCCGGTCGCCCTGGCGTTGGTGACCCCGCCGCACGCGCCGTGGTACGCCGTCCGGCTGGCCGGTTCGGTGCTGCTGCTCGCGGTCGCGGTGCTGGCGAGCCGGTGGGCGCCGCTGCTCTCCCTCGTGCTGGTCGTGCTTCCGACCGCGTTCGACGGCAACTTCATGTTCGCCATTCCGGTCTTCAGCTATCTGGTGGGGCTGCGCGAGCGCCGGGCCGGACCGGTGGGGCTGACCTTCGCCGTGATCGCGATCGGCGGCACGGTACTGAACTTCGGCCTGCTCGGCACCGCCGCCGAGGTCTGGTTCCTGCTGGCCAGCACGCTGCTCGTCGGCGGGGTGTTCCCCTGGCTCGTCGGCCGGTACCACCGGCAGCACCGGACGCTGGTACTGGCCGGCTGGGAGCACGCCGGGCTGCTGGAACGGGAGCAGCAGGGCGCCGCCGAGCGCGTCCGGATGCGGGAGCGGGCCCGGATCGCCCAGGACATGCACGACTCGCTGGGACACGACCTGAGCCTCATCGCGCTGCGGGCCGGCGCCCTGGAGGTGGCGCCCGAACTCGACGAGCGGCACCGCCGGGCAGCCGGTGAACTCCGGGTCAGCGTCGCCCTGGCGACCGATCGGCTGCGGCAGGTCATCGGGGTGCTCCGGGATGACGCCGAGCCGGCGCCGGTCCGGCCGGCCGGGGAGAGCGTCGACGACCTGGTGGAGCGCGCCCGGTCCGCCGGAATGTCGGTACGCCTGCTCACCGACCGCAAGCCCGCGCCGGCGCCCGCCGAGCGGCGCCCCGGATCGGTGCGGGACGACGCGGATGGTGTCGGTGTGGTGCCGGCGATGGTCGGGCGGGCGATCTGCCGGGTGGTACAGGAGGCGTTGACCAACGCGACCCGGCACGCCCCGGGGGCCGCGGTGACGGTTTCGTTGACCCACCGCGCCGACCGGACCTCCGTACGGGTGGTGAACGATCCGCCACCGGCCGGGCCGCTGCCCGGGGCCCGGACGGCCGGGTCCGGCCTGGTCGGGCTGCGCGAGCGGGTACGGCTGGCCGGTGGCACCCTGCGGGCCGGACCCCGCGAACGTGGCTTCGAGGTACTGGCCGAACTGCCCCACGCCACGGAGTCGGCGTACCCGGCCGAGTCGGTGTACCCGGCCGAACCGGCGTGTTCGGCTCGGCCGGGCGGGGGCGGGGGCGCAGGCCTGGTGTTCCGGTCGCCCGGATCATCGGACGCCGACGGGCGGGTGGTGCCGGGGCCGGGGCCGGTGCCGGGGCCGGGGCCGGGGCCGGAACAGCTCGGCACGGCGGCCCAGCGGCTGCGTCACGCCCGGCAGCGGGTCCGGCGCAGCCTGGTGGCGGCGGTGACCGTACCGGCCGCGATCGGGGTGATGCTGGTGCTCGCGTACTACCCGATCGCGTCCTTCAACGCGGTGCTGGACTCCGAGCGGTACGACCGGATGCGGGTCGGGCAGGACCGCGCCGAACTGCGTGACCTGCTGCCGGAGCGGCAGGTCGCCGAACCGGAGGACGCGCCCGATCGTCCGGTGCCGACCGGGGCCGCCTGCGAGTTCTACTCCGACGGCGGTTTCCCGCCGGGGCAGACCGTCTACCAGCTCTGTTTCCTGGACGGGCAACTCGTGGTCAAGCACCGCCTCGCCGGCTGAGTCGCCCGGCCCGCCCGGCACCGTCGGGGGCCGGGCGACGTACCCGGATCGACGATTTTCCCGTGACGACAAGGAGTTCGAGTGATTCCCGTCCTGCTGGCCGACGACGAAACGATGATCCGGGCCGGGGTCCGGGCCATCCTGGCCACCGACCCGGAGATCGAGGTGGTGGCCGAGGCCGCCGACGGGCGCAGCGCGGTGGAACTGGCCCGGGCGCACCGGCCCCGGGTGGCCCTGCTGGACATCCGGATGCCCCGGCTCGACGGGCTCGCCGCCGGAGCGCAGATCCGCCAGTTGGTCCCGGAGACGGCGGTGATCATGCTGACCACCTTCGGCGAGGACGACTACATCGCCCGGGCGCTCGGCGAGGGGATGAGCGGCTTCCTGCTCAAGTCCGGCGACCCCCGGGAGTTGATCGCCGGGGTACGGGCGGTGGCGGACGGCGCGGCGTACCTGTCGCCGGAGGTCGCCCGGCGGGTCATCGAACTCGGCGGTGGACTGCTGGCCCGGGGCCCGGCCGCCCGGGACCGGATCGAGACGCTCACCGAGCGGGAGCGGGAGGTACTGGCCCTGGTCGGTGCCGGGCTCTCCAACGCCGAGATCGCCCGTCACCTCTTCCTGGTGGAGGGCACCGTGAAGAGCTACCTGAGCAGCATCTTCATCCGGTTGGGCGTACGGAACCGGGTACAGGCGGCGATCGTCGCGTACGAAGCCGGCCTGACGACCTGACGAGGGTGTTAGGAAGGGCCCCTTCTTCTACAAAAAACGATAGGAAGGGGCCCTTCCTTGCACCTTGGTTGCACTTTCAGGCGTCGCGGCGGCGGAGCACGGTGTGGCCGGCGAGCAGGGCCGCCAGCGCCCAGCCGAGGAGTAGCAGCAGGCCCACGGCGGGCGGGTAGGGATCGGGGTCGGCGCGGAGGAAGTGCAGGCCGGCGCTGCCGGGTAGGGCGTCGGCGATGCTGTTGAGGGCTGCCAGGTCGGGCAGGCGGAGCGTGGTCGGGACGATCACCAGGACCAGGAAGACCGTGACCAGGGTGCCGACCGCCCCGCGCAGCGCGGCCCCGAGGCCCAGGGTGAAGACGCTGATCAGCGCCAGGTACGCGCCGAGCCCGACCACGTCGCCGAGGGTCCGGGCGGCGTCGAACCGCCCCCACTGCCCGAGTACGGGCGCCGCGACGGCGGCACCGAGCCCGCCGAGCAGGACGCCGAGGCAGAAGGTGACCCCGGCTACCACGCTGGTCTTGGCCAGCAGCAGACGCCAACGCGACGGGGTCCACTGCAGGGTCGGCCGGATCGTTCCGGTGCTGTACTCGGCGGTGATGACGAGCAGGGCGAGCGCGATCACGGCGAACTGGGTCAGCTCGACGGCGTCGATCGCGATCCGTCCGACGGCCACCACACCCTGCTCGTCGCCGGGTTCGTCGTTGGTGTTGCCGTTCTCGACGTAGATGGCCAGTTGCCCGGCGGTGGCGGCCATCAGCAGCACGCTGGCCAGCAGGCTCCACCAGACCGAGCGCACCGACCAGAGCTTGGTCCACTCGCTGGCGATCGTCCCGGGGAGCCCGCCGCCGGAGTGCGGGTGTCGGGTCGTACGGGCCGGCGTGGGGGAGACGATGCTGCTCATCGGGCCTCGATTCGGGCGTGGGCGGTCGGGTGGGCGGCGGTCGTACCGACGAACTCCAGGCTGCCGCCGGTGAGTTCGAGGTACGCCTGCTCCAGGGACGCCTCCCGGGCGCTCAACTCGTGCAGCCGTACGCCGAGTTCGTGGGCCAGGTCGCCGACCTCGACCACCGTCGTACCGGTGATCACCAGTTCGTCGTCGCCGACCGGCTCGATCGCGAGCTGCCGGTCGGCCAGCCGGTTCCGGAGCCGGAGCAGCGCGGCCGGCTCGGGGCTGCGGACGCGTACCGCCGTCAGCGAACTGCCCGCGATCACCTCGCCGATCGGCGCGTCGGCGATGAGCCGGCCCCGGCCGATCACCACGAGTTGGTCGGCGGTGAGCTGCACCTCGCTCATCAGGTGGCTGGAGACGAAGACGGTACGTCCCTCGGCGGCCAGCGACCGCATCAGCTCGCGGATCCAGCGCACTCCGTCGGGGTCGAGCCCGTTCACCGGCTCGTCGAACATCAGCACTCCGGGATCGCCGAGCAGTGCTCCGGCGATCCCCAGCCGCTGTCCCATGCCGAGGGAGAAGGCGCCGGCTCGCTTGCCGGCCACCTCGGTCAGGCCCACCGTGGCGAGTACCTCGTCCACCCGCCGGGACGGGATGCCGTTGCTGCGGGCCATCGCCAGCAGGTGGGCCCGGGGCGTCCGGCCCGGATGTACGGCTCGGGCGTCGAGCAGCGCGCCGACGGCCCGGAGCGGGTGCCGCAGTGTCGCGTACGGCCGGCCGTCGACTAGCGCGGTTCCGGCGTCGGGCCGGTCCAGGCCGAGGATCATCCGCATCGTGGTGGACTTGCCGGCGCCGTTCGGGCCGAGGAAGCCGGTGACCCGACCGGCGGCGATGGTCAGCGAGAGGTTGTCGACCGCCGTCGTGGTGCCGAAGCGCTTGGTCAGTTCGGTTAACGTGATCATGGATCCTTCCGGTGTTTCGCGACTCGCCGATCCGGGACACGGTCCGACTCGTGCACAGACGCTAGGGATCCGGGTGGGGCTGGCGCAGCGGACGATCGACGGCCACCGACCCTGACTTTCGTCAACTCCGGCCGGGCCCGGCGGCGATCTTCCTGAGCTGGCCGATGCCTCGCACGACGTCGGCTACCACCGCATTCCCGGCTGGAGGTGGCGGTCGCCTTCGTCACGTCCGGGGGCCGGCGGCCGGCGGGGCCGAAACGGTACGAGAACCCGCCCCGACGGTCCACGACCATCGCGAACGGGGCCTGGGCGGGCCGGCGTACCCGAGCCGGATCGGCCCGCCCGACGGGTCCGGTTTCGGGCCACCGCGTCGGCGGGGTCGTAGGCTAGGTCCGTCCGGGGAGCGGCGGGTGCTGGAGGTCGTCTGTCATGCAGCAGGTCGAGGTGGATTCGCCCGTGCCGGAGGCGGACGGTGCGACCGGACGGACCCGGTGGTATCCCCGGGTTCTCACCCTGGCCCTGGTGATCCTCGTGGTGGACCAGCTCACCAAGTTCTGGGCCACCTCCGCGCTCACCGGCCGTGGCCCCGTCCCGGTGCTCGGTGACCTGATCAGCCTGCGGCTGCTCTACAACCCGGGCGCGGCGTTCTCGATCGGTACCGGGTTCACCTGGATCTTCACGATCATCGCCGCCATCGCCGTCGTCGCGATCACCCGGGCGGCCTGGAAGGTGCGGACCGGCGCCTGGGCGCTCGCCCTCGGGCTGGTGCTGGGCGGCGCCACGACCCACCTGCTCGACCGGCTGTTCCGGGAGCCCGGATTCGCCCGGGGGCACGTGGTCGACTTCATCGACTACGCCGGCTTCTTCGTCGGCAACGTCGCCGACATCAGCCTCGTCGTCGGCGGCGCGCTGATCGTCGTGCTATATCTGCGGGGCGTCGGCCTCGACGGCCGGCGCGGCGACGGGTAGCCCGGTCCGGCGGACCCGGGCGAGCCCGATCACGGTACCGAGCCCGGCGACGGCAAGGATGATCATCGCCCAGGCGATCGCGGCCGGTCCGAACCCGTTGACGGCCAGTCCGATGGCCGGCGGCAGCGCGATACCGCCGACCATCGACAGCGCGACGACGGTAGGGGTCAGCGCGGGGCGGTGCTGGGCCAGCCAGGCCAAGCCGGTGGGAAAGAGCGGGCCGACCGCGACGCCCAGCAGCGCGTAGGCGATCGGGGCCAACCCGTCGAGCAGGGTGGCGGTCGCGGCGAGCACGGTCAGCCCGGTGCAGGCGATCACGATCGCCCGTGCCGAGTAGTGGCGGCAGAGCGGCACGACCGCGAAGCGCGAGGCGGTGAACGCCAGCCAGAAGCCCGAGGTGGCGGTAGCGGCGGTGGACTCCGAGAGCCCGGTGGCGATCAGATGAGTCGTCTCCCAGCCGGCCGCGCCGGTCTCCAGCCCGACATGCAGCATGAAGAAGAGCAGGAACCCCAGCGACACCATCCCGCCGAGCGAACCGAGCCGGCGTCGGGCCGCCAGCGGTGCCGGTGGAGTGCCCGCCGCCGTCGTCGGTGCGGACCGGGCCCCGGACGCGGTACGCAGCGCCGGCACGGCCAGCAGGGCGAGCAGGGCACAGCCGACGAACGACCAGCCGTACCCGGGCAGCAGCCCGATCGCGATCGGTCCGGCGACGGCACCGACGCCGAAGCAGCCGTGCAGCAGGTTGAGCATCCCGTGGCCGCCCTCGGCGTACACCTCGGTGAAGATCTGGTTGACGCCGCCGTCGAGGCCACCGAAGCCGACCCCCGCGACGAAGGCGGCGAGCAGGGCCAGTGGCCAGCCCGGGGCGAGCGGGAAGGCCAGACAACCCACCGCGACCCCGACGAGTGACCAGCTCATGAAGCGGCCGTCGGGGACGCCGAACCGCCGGGCGAGGGGCATCGCCAGGACACCGAGGATCGCGCCGGCGAAGTGCACGCTCAGGGCGGCGGCCGCCCCGGCGGCGGTGATCCCGTGTTCCGCCCGCAACTGTGGGATCGCCGGACCGTACAGCGCCTGCTGTAGGCCGATCATCGCGAACGCGGTGACCGCGCCGTACACCGCCAGCGGACGCAGTCGGGGCGGCGCAGGACGTACTCCGACGCTCACGCGAGCACGACCTGGACACCGGCGTCGCGCAGCGCGGCCACCTGCTCGGTGTCCGCGCCGTCGTCGGTGACGAGTACGTCGGCGAGCCGCACCGGCCCGATCCGGGCGAAGGTGACCCGACCGAGCTTGGTCGAGTCGGCCACCACCACCCGGCGGCGGGACGCGGCGATGGCGGCCCGTTTCACCCGTACGTCGTCGGGGTTGAAGTCGCTGATCCCGGTGCTGCTGTCGACACCCCCGACCGACATCACGAAGGTGTCGAAGCGCAGCTCGTCGAAGATCCGTTCGGCGAGTGGCCCGACGAAGCACTGCTCGCCGGGGCGTACGTCCCCGCCGGCGGCGATGAGCCGGATCCCGGACTCGTCGGCGAGTTCCGTGGTGGCCGGAACGCTCAACGCGCAGACGGTCAGTTGCCGCCGCCCGCGTAGCGCCCGTGCGGTGGCCAGTGCGGTCGTGCCGGCGTCCAGCACCACTGTCTCGTTGGCGCCGATCAGCGCCGCCGCGGCGACTCCGATCCGGGCCTTGAGGTCCGCCCGCTGGTGGCTGCGTACGGCGAACGGCGGCTCGTAACTGCCCGACACCGTACTCACCGCGCCGCCGTGCACCCGCTGGAGCAGTCCGTCCCGTTCGAGCAGTTCCAGGTCGCGGCGGGTGGTCATCTCCGATACGCCGGCTCGGGCGCTCAGCTCGGCGACCGTCACCCGGCCATGGGTCAGCAACAGCTCCACGATCGCCTGGTGCCGCTCTTGAACAGACATGTGTGCGATTAAAACACTAAAACTGTTCGGATACCAAGATTTTTTGTTCGGATCGGCTCGGTCCGCTCCGGGCGACGACGAACGCGTCGGGCATCCGGAACGAGAGGTTGTCCGGGCACCAGGGCGCCCGGAGCACCGTGACGTCGGAGAGCAGCGGGGCCGTCTCGGCCACCACCACCGCGGCCTCCATCCGGGAGAGCTGGGCACCGACGCAGCGGTGTGCGCCGGCACCGAACGCGAGGTGGCGCCGGGAACCCCGCTGGCCGGGGGAGAACCGCTCCGGCTCGGCGACCACCTCCGGATCGCGACCGGCCCGGGCCAGCCAGAGTACGACGCTGGTCCCCTCCGGTACGGCGGTGCCGGCCAGCTCGGTGTCCCGGGCGGCCACCCGGCGCCAGGTGACGATCGGCGGCTCCAGGCGCAGGCCCTCCTCCACCACGTCGTCGACGTCGACCGTCCCGGCGCCCAGCCCGGCGAGCACCTCAGGCGCTCCGGTCAGCCGGTGCAGCAGCAGGGTGAGGAACTGCGACGTCGTCTCCTGCCCGGCGACCAGCAGGAAGAACAGCGCCCCGACCACGACCTCCGGCGGGTGCCCGGCGGCCCGGAGTTGGCCGACCAGCCCGGCACCGGTACCGGCGAACTCCCGCAGTACGGCGTGGAACCGGCCGACGACGTCAGCCAGGACGCGCTGCCGCACGGGGTCGACCGGGGCCCAGAACAGCTCCAGGGCGGCCCGGGTGAACTCCTTCACCACCTCGGCCGGCGCCGCCGGCAGGTCGACGAGCCGGGCCAGGACCAGCAGCGGCAGGTCGGCCGCGAGGTCGGCGTACAGGTCGACGGGTTGACCCGCGTCGAGCGCGGCGCCGAGCCGGCCGACCCGCTCCCGCACGACGGCGGTCAGCCAGGGCCGCTGTTCGGCGACGCGTCGCGGATGAAGGGCGTCGGCCACGATGCCCCGGATCGCCGGATGGCTGGGCCCACCGTTGTTGGCCAGCGTGGCGGGCAGCCGGAAACCGTGCCCGGCGAGCACCCGGAGCGCGGCGACCGGGATCGGGGTCATCGCGTCCAGCGCGTTGTCCGGACGGAACGTCCCGGGATCGGCGAGCACCTGGCGGACCAGGGCGTGCCGGGTCACCACCAGATGGTCGACCCCGACGTGGTCGGGCAGCACCACGACGTCCGGCCACGATCGCTCGACCGACTCCTGCCAACTGCGGAACAGCACCGGACCACGCTAACCAGCGCGGTGCTCGCGACCGGCACCGCCCGTTCCGGAGGTGATCTGGGTCAGCTCCCAGACCCGGCTGTGCTTCATCCGCACGCTCTCCAGCGCGGGCGACACCGGTATGTCGTATCCGGCCAGCGGCTGGAACCGGTCCCGGGGCAGGTACGCCCGGTCCGGGTCGCCGACCAGCACCCGGGCGCCGCCGCGCACCGCCCGGATCAGGAACCGGAGTACCCGGTTGGCCATCGCCTTGCTGTAGAAGACGTCGCCGGCCAGTACGACCTGCGCGTCGCCGGCATCGCCGTCGAGGATGTCGCCGGTCTCGCCCTCGACGACCACCCCGTTGGCCCCGGCGTTCACCTCGACGGCCGCGATTGCCATCCGGTCGGTGTCGACGGCCCGGACCCGGCTGGCGCCGGCCCTGGCGGCGGCGACCGCCACCAGCCCGGATCCGGAGGCCAGGTCGAGTACGCGCATTCCGGCCACCGTCTCCGGATGGTCCAGGACGTAGCGGGCCAGCGCCTGCCCGCCGGCCCAGGCGAAGGCCCAGAACGGCGGTGGCTGCTCGCTGCGGAACTCGCCCTCGGTCAGTTCCCAGAGGCCGATCGGCTCGGCGGCCTGGTGCAGTCGGATCTCCGGCACCGAGGCGACTGGGCTCAGCTGGGCATAGGTTCGGACGAACTCCGCCGGGGTCTCGGACACAATCGCGCATTCTGCCCGGTCACCGGCGTGGGCCGCGGGGCGCCCCGGGCGACCTGAGCGTGGCCGGGCAGGTTTGGCTGGGCCCCGGTCGGCACCTCGGGTGCGGGCTCCGGGCGCCGCTACGGCTTCCGGGCCACCCCGCAGTACTGGTTGACGTCGATGTCGGGATCGTTCGGCCCCGGCCGCCAGCGGGAACAGGAGACGACTCCGGGCGGCAGCAGGTCCAGCCCGTCGAAGAAGCGGGCGATCTCGGCCGAGCTGCGGTAGACGATCTTCGGTGTGCCGTGCTCGTTCCAGAAGGAGACGATGTTGTCGGCCTCCACCCGGTTGATGTCGTGGCATCCGTGCGCGATGGCGAGATAGCTGCCCGACGGCACCGCCGCGACGAGTTCCCGGACGACCTCCCGGGCCCGCTCGTCGTCGAGGATGAAGTGCATGATGCCGAGCAGGGTGATCGCGACGGGCTGGTCGAAGTCCAGTGTGCGCCGTGCCTCGCGCAGGATCGCCTCGGGATCGTTCAGGTCGGCCTGGACGTAGTTCGTGGCGCCCTCGGGGCTGCTGGCGAGCAGGGCGCGGGCGTGCACCAGCACCAGCGGATCGTTGTCGACGTAGACGATCCGGGACTCCGGGGCGACCGACTGGGCGACCTGGTGGGTGTTGTCCGCGCTGGGCAGCCCGGTGCCGATGTCGAGAATCTGCCGGATGCCCTCGTCCGCGACGAGGTGCCGGACCATCCGTCCCAGGAAGGCCCGGTCCGCGACGGCCAGGTCGATGATCGACGGCAGCTGCCGGGCGATCTCGTCGCCGGCCGCCCGGTCCGGGGCGAAGTTGTCCTTGCCGCCGAGCCAGTAGTTCCACAACCGCGCCGAGTGCGGCACCGTCGTGTCCAATGTGGGCCGAGCCGGGTTGTCTGTCACGGGCGCCGTCTCCCTGTTCCACCAACGGGTCTGTGGCCCCGAATCCTCGCACACGTTGACAGCTGCCAACTCCGGGCACGAGGCGGACGGGACCGCGCCGACCCGGCGTGTCGGCGGTACCGGGTAACCGGTTCACCACTGCGCGTCAAAAGCACCCCCTTCATTACAGGAAGGTGCTGATACGCCACTCTTCCGTTCGGCCGAGGTCGCCCCTAGCGTCGATCCTGCGCGCATTTTCAGGGCGCGATCATGGACAGAGGCGGCGGCGGAGAGATGGTGGTGACGGTGCTGCGGTTCGCGATCCGGCTCGGAGCCGTGCTGGTGTGCGCGACGGGCTGGGCCGCCCTGCCGCCCGCACCGGCCAGCGCCGCGCCGGGGTTCAACACCGAGATCACGCAACTGCCCGGCCGGTTCGTCGCCGGTCGTGGCGCCGAGACCGTCACGGCGGTGGTCTCCACGAGCCTGAACGGGAACTGCCAGAAGGTGCGCTGGTCGCTGGTGCTGCGACTACAGGGCGTACGGCCGAACCAGATCGAGGTGGACCGGGTCGAGAACGGGTCGTTCCCGGTCGAGGTGCGGGCCGAGGGGAACGGCGCCCGGCTCACCGACCGGCAGTTGGACCCGGGGTCGCTGTGCCGGGGCCGGACCGTCACCGCCCAGTACCGGATCGCAGTCGACGACGCCGCGTCGAACGGCCGGATCACCCTCAGCGTCGAGGCGTTGGACGCCGGAGGGCGGCTGCTCGACCGGGGCAGCGCCACCCGGGACGTGACCGGGTCGGCGCGGGACCGGCGGCGTACGCCCACCCCGAAGCCGTCCCGGTCGAGCCCGACCCCGGCGACGCCGACCGAGTCGGTGGAGACCGAGCCGGCGGAGGACGAGTCCCCGGTGCTGGCCGAGGTGCCGAGCGACGGTGAGGGCGGCGGTGCCGACTCGGCGACCGACCGGTCCAACGCCGCGGCCAAGGGCAACGGCATCGGGCTGACCCAGGTCGGGTTCATCGGCGGCGGGGTGCTGCTCTTCCTCGGTGTCGGCCTGTTGTTCCGGCTCCGCAGCCGGGACCGCGCGGCGGATCTCGCGACCGCACCCGCCGGTCCGGTCCGACGCGGTCGACCCCGCTACCCGGCCAGCTACCAGACACCGGCCAGCGCGGGGAACCGCCGGACGCGGGACGTCCGGAGTTCGCCCGACTGGTGACGGCGGGCGTACCACGAAAACCGCCGCCCGGTCCGGGGATGATCCCGGGCCGGGCGGCGGCGGTCGTACCTGCCGGTCCGGCGGTTAGCTGCCGAACACCTGGAACTCCGCGATCCGGACCTGGTCACGGGCCGGGCTGGCGGTGCTGCAGTCGGTGGTCGTCGCCGGGTCGTTGTCCTGCTCACCGGCGTAGTGCGGGCCGCCGGTGCACTGGCTGCTGCGCACCTGGAGTCGCAGGTGCGTGGCGACCGTCCTGGGGATGTCGAACGACCGGAGGTTGAGGTCCCGGGAGTACGCCCGGTACGCCCCGCCCGGGAACGCGTCCGACCGGCTGGTGTAGACCCGCCGGTAGTTCGCGTCGACCGTGCAGTCCACCCTGGTCGCGTCGCAGGCCAGTACGGCGAACGACCGCAGCGCGGACAGCGCGTTCTGGCTGGTCGGGTCCGGGTCCGTGGTGATCGTCGGCCGGAGGAACGCGCTGACGTTCACCCGCCGTACGGTCTGCGGCCGGTCCCCGGCCAGGTCGACGGTGACCTGCTTGCCGGCCACCCCGTCCAGGGACGCCCAGTTGGTCGCCTCGGTGTCGTCGACGACCCGCTCGGTGTTGACGCCGTCCCCGGAGACCGCCGCGCCCGAGGCGGACGAGGCGAGGTTGCGGTCGAGTTCCAGCTCCAGCGTCTGCGGCTTGTCGCCGCCCCGGCCCCAGCCGGACCTGAACTCCTTGCTGAACCGGGTGTGCCCGAACCCGGGTGCGACGGCCACGAACGAGAACTTCGTGTTCGGCACCACCTCGAAGGTGTCCGGCAGCGGGGTGGCCGGATCGGTGTCCGCCACCGGTACGGCTCGGGCCTCGTACTCGCCGAGGTAGAGCCGGATCGGCGCGGTCCGGCTCTCGCCGTCGGCCCGGAGCGTCACGGTGACGTTGCGGGCGTGCGGCGACGCGAAGCTCGGGGTCGGGTCGGTGTCCGCGGCACCGTTGGTGACGGCGTCACGGCCGAGGCCGGAGGTGGCGAAGGCGTTCCAGATGATGTCCTGGTTGGCCCCGCCGAACCGGAGCTGATCGGCGGCGAGCATGTTGTCCCGCATGTCGATCATGCTGACCGAGCTGGCGGCCTGGAGCAGGTACGAGTCGAAGACGAGCTGCGTCCAGCGCCGGTTGCCGGGGCACTTGTCGACCGCGACCTTGCCGTTCGCGCAGTCGAGCTGACGGGACGGCGAGCCCTGGCCGTACCGCTTGACCAGGGCGGACCGGACCCGGAAGTTGGTCGCGCCCCAGATCTCGCCGTCGGCGTGCACCGCCGGGCCGGCGACGTTGTAGCCGATGTCGGAGTAGTTCAGCGGGCTACGGCTCAGGTCGTAGTTCCGGATTCCGCTCTCGGTGTTGCCGGTGACGTACGCACCGGTGATGAACGGCGTCTTGCCCGGGTTCCGCAGGTTGTGCTGGTAGAGGTACTCCGCCCCCATCAGGTCGCCCCAGGACTCGCCCATCGCGCCGCCCTGGTGCCCGCTGATGCCGCTGTTCGGACCGCCGATCATGCGGTTGGTGACGGCGTGCATGTACTCGTGCCCGATCACCGTCATGTCGTAGTCGCCGTCCACGCAGGGCGGGTACGGACCACCGGCGGCGGGCTGCCACAGGTACATGTTGGTGCTCGGCGGAAGGCCGTCGCGCGGGGTGCTCTGGTTCGCGTTGTTCCGGTTGCCGCTGAGCGCGCCCTGCTGGGCCCGACCCTGCTCGGCGTCGCCACCGAGGCCGTCCGGGCTGAGGTTGACCGCCTGGAGGTTCCAGGCCGCCTCGTCGAAGCCGAGCCGGTAGGTCCAGTCGTGCATCCGGTTGTGCATGGCGAACAGGTTGGCGATCGCCGCGTCGGCGTCGTTGTCGGTCTCGCCGGCGAAGACGGCCGGGTCGCACTTCGAGGTGCGCCACGGGTCGCTGAACGGGTAGACGTAGTCCCGGGTCGGGCTGGCGGTCATCGGTACGGCGGGAGTGCCCCCGCCCCAGGAGACGACGGTGTTGGCCGCGTTGCCCTGGGCGGTGTACGTCGGTTCCCCGGTGGCGAGGTCGACGTCCCAGGCCTGACCGCTGTTCGGGTCGCGGACCGTACGCTCGCAGCCGCGTTCCCAGGTCAGGCACCAGATCACCCGGGCGTCCCGACCGGGCTTGGTCGAGCTGGGCGGGGTGGCCGGGAAGACGGCCCAGTTCGGGTTCTCCGAGTCGAAGTCGACCAGGTCCTCGCGGACCAGCACCTCGCTGCGGATCCCGTCCACGAAGGTGGTGAACGCGGTCGGGTGCTCGGTGTCGCTGGAGATCAGGGTGACCTCCCAGGCGGCCCGGGGAGCGGCGTCCGGCACGGGCACCGCGACCTGGCGGATGTCCCGGCTGGCCACCTTGTCGGCGGTCAGGCCGGCGTCGGCGAGCGCGACCGCGTACGCCTGGTCGGCGGAGATGGCGGCCGGCTGTGGCGTACCGGTGTTCCGGGAGAGCGAGGAGCTGACGTTGACCACGTTCCCGTTGGAGACCGCGATGCTGACCAGTCCGTCATAGCCGGCGGGCAGGTCACCGAAGCGCTGCCGCAGGGTCACCACGGCGCCGGATCCGATCGACTTGACCAGCAGCCGCTCCAGGCCGGCGACGGCGGCCTCGTCGAGCCCGAAGAGTTCCTGGTTGCGGACCAGGTACTGCCGGGCGGCCGTCTCCGGGTCGGCGTCCAGGCCGCTGGCGAGCGGGCCGTCGGTGGCCGTGAGCGCGTGCGGGGTGCCCAGGGCGTTCCAGCGGACCGCGCCGTCGACCTTCCCCGCCAGGCTGCGCTGGCGGGCGTTCGGGGCGGCGGCGCCACCCCGGTTGTCCAGGTCGCGGGGGGCGTGGCTGCCCCCGAACGACTCCGGGTGCGCACCCGGCTGGGTCTGGCCGCCGGCGGCGTCGGCGGGCGCCGCGCTGGCGGTGGTGGCGCCGGGCAGCAGAGCGGCGGCCACCACGGCCGCCATCAGCACGGGTACGCCACGCCGTCGGGTCCGGCTCGTGGGTCTCGATCCGGGTTCTGGCAAGGGGTCCTCCTTGGACGGGTACGGAAGTGCGCGACGAGGCCGACCGGTCTGGTCGGCCTCGCTCGGATGGGAAACTTGGATCATGAGCACTTGTAGATACGTGGATATCAGCGGGGGGAACCGAAGGCAAGGATTCGTCGGGTACAGACGGCCGGGCAGGTTCCGTTCGTATAACGGTTCGCTCCGCTCCGCCGCGCTCGGCAGCGTTGTGGCAGGTCCGAGTGGTTCTGATTGCCGGCCGGTCTCTTGACAAGCGGCCCGCGTCACACCTAGCGTCCGGTTCTGTTGGATCGTTTCAGTAGCTGTTCATCCGCACCACCACCACTGCCATTACCGCCCCGCGACCTGGTCCACGTCGAGGTCGGAAGCCCGCCCCGCCACCATGGGTGCCATCCGCCCAGTCAGGCAAGCGGTTTCCTGCCGGACTCCAGCGCCAATTGGACGCCAGGCGCCATCGGAAAGGGAGATTGTCCATGGTGTACACCCGGCGCCTACGCCGAACGGCGAGGTTCGCCACCCTCGCTGCGGCAGCGCTGCTTGTCCTGCCGTTGGCCGCCTGCGGCGGTGACGACGACGCATCGGGAGGTCCGGTCACCCTCGACTTCACCTGGTGGGGAAACGAGGACCGGGCCAAGGTGACCGAGCAGGCGATCGACCTGTTCGAGAAGAAGTACCCGGACATCAAGGTCAACACCTCGTTCGGCGCGTTCGACGCGTACTTCCAGAAGCTCTCCACCCAGATCGCCGGTGGAGACGCACCCGACGTGGTGCAGATGGACCGCGCCTACCTGCGGGAGTACGCCGACCGCAACGCGCTGCGCGACCTCACGGAGTACGTCGAGGACGGCACCCTCTCGGTCGCCGACCTCACCCAGACGCTGGTGCCGGCCGGCAAGGTCGGTAACGCGACGTACGCGGTCCCGATCGCCCAGAACACCCAGGGGGTCTTCTACGACCCGGCGCTCTGGTCCAAGGCCGGCGTGACCGCGCCGACGCCGGAGTGGACCTGGCAGGACATGGCCACCGCGGGGCAGAAGCTGGGCCAGGCCGGCGGCGGCAAGGTGGCCGGCTTCGGTGACTTCGGCTTCGCGATCGACTGGTTCGACATCTGGCTCCGCCAGCGGGACAAGGCGATCTACACCGACGACGGCAAGCTCGGCTTCACCGAGGCGGAGCTGACCGAGTTCTGGACGATGACCGGTGCCATGCGGGCGACCGGCGCCCTGGCGCCCCCGGCGCTGACCACCCAGCTCGACGGCTCGGTGCAGAACTCGTCGCTGATCAAGAAGGGCGTCACCGCCGAGGTCAACTACGACTCCGGCTTCACCGGCATGGTCAGCGCCTACGGTGCGCCGCTGGCGATCGCACCGATGCCGAGCGACACCCCCAAGCGCGGGATGATCGCCGCGATGTCCATGGCCTACAGCGTGGCGCAGCGCAGCGAGCACCCGAAGGAGGCCGCGATGCTGGTCAACTTCCTGATCAACGACATCGAGGCCGGCAAGGTGCTGGCGGTGTCCCGGGGCATGCCGGCGAACGCCAAGGTCCGGGACGCGATCGCGCCGAGCCTGGCCGAGAACGACAAGAAGGTCTACGAGTTCGAGAACTCGGTCGTGGACAAGCTGCTGCCGACGCCTCCGCCCCAGCCCAAGGGCGGCGGTGCGGTGAAGGCCGAGTTCCAGCGGATCTACGACGAGGTCATCTTCAACCGGATTCCGGTGGCCGAGGGCGCCAAGCGCGTGATCACCGAGGCGAAGAGCCAACTCGGCTGAGTCCGACCCCGGCGGAACGCACCTCCGCCATCTCGCACCATCCGACGTGCCCCGTCCGATCCGGACGGGGCACGCCGCTTTCCGATCCGGCGGGGGCAGGATCGTCAGCGCGGACCGCTCGGCGCGGGCCGTACCGCGAAGACGTGCGCCGGAGCCGGCGGCAGGTGGCCGACCGTCAGCACCGAGCCGTCCGGCCCGGGGCGGACCGGCACCGTGCGTCCGGCGGCCGGGCCGAGAAGTCGGACCTGCGCGTCGGGTTCGAGGACGAGGCCGGGAACGCGCAGTTCCGGCCCGGGATCGCCGAGCACGATGCCGTAGAGGTGATCGTCCCGGCGGGTGAACCGGACCGGTACGCCGCCGTCGGTCACCGCCTCCGCCGTGTGCCAGGGCCGGGTGCCGTAGATCGCCTCGCCGTACCCGGCCAGCCACCGGCCGACCTCGCCGAGCACGGCAACCTGCTCCCCGGGCACGACTCCCCGGTCGTCCGGGGTGACGCCGAGCAGCAGGTTGCCATTCTTGCTCACCACGTCGGCGAGCAGCCGCACCACCTCGGCGGCGGGAAGCAGATGATCCGATGTTTCCTGCCGGTTCCAGCCGAATGACAGCCCGAGTGCCCGGACCGTCTCCCAGCTCTCCGGGTCGATACCGGCCCGCCGGGCGTACTCCGGGGTGTGCACGTCGCACTCGTCGACCTGGAACCGGTCGTTGACCACCCCGTCCGGAACGGCCGCGCGGTAGGCCGCGATCAGCCGGTGCGGGTCGCCGGCCGCCGGGTAGCCGATGTCGTTCCAGAGCACGCTGGGCCGGTACCGGTCGATCAGCTCCTGCCAGTGCGCGTCGACGTACCGGGCGTACTCGACCGAGTCCGGGACGCTGGCCGGGATGTCGACCATGCGCCGGATCGGCAGCTTGCCGAAGGTCCAGTCCAGCCCGCCGGAGTAGTAGAGCCCGTACCGCAGCCCACGTTCGCGCACCGCCGCACCGAGTTCACCGATCACGTCCCGCCCGGTCTGCCAGTGCGGCAGGTACGGGTTCGGCCGGGCGGACGGCCACAGCAGGTAGCCGTCGTGGTGCTTGGTGGTCGGTACGACGTACCGGGCCCCGGCGTCCGCGCACAACCCGGCCCACGGCTCCGGGTCCCACCGCCGTACCGCCGCGTCGAACTCGTGCCGGAAGTCGGCGTACGGCCGGTCGCCGTACCTCCGGCGGTGGTACGCCCGGGTCGGGCCGTCCAGCAGGTAGCTGTTCTGGTACCACTCGGCGTACGAGTGCCGGGCCAGCGGGTCGACCGGGGACGGCTCGACCGGTTCCGCCAGGCCGGCGCCGAGCAGGCGTACCACCTCGTCGTCGAGGGGTGCCCAGCCGGGAACCGAGTAGAGGCCCCAATGGATCATGATGCCGAACTTGGCGTCCCGGTACCAGGTCGGCGTGTCGGCTGCGGGTCGCATGGTCAGTCGATCTCCAGCCGGATCGCGTCGTACGCCGCCTCGTTGCCCAGCTCCGGCGGGGTGTCCTCGTTGATGGCCAGGACGATCTCGTTGCCGGTCCGCCGCAGCACCCCGGCGTCGAACCGGAACACCCGCCGGTAGTGCCGCCCCGCACAGGCGCTGCGGTAGGTGGCGCCCCGGGCGTCGTCGGGTTCGAAGGTCCAGACCAGCCGGGTGCCGTTGACCCCGATCGTGAGGTTGCTCGGCAGCGGCGGTACGTCCCGGGCGGTGTCCATCGCCCAGGCGGCGAGCGCGATGGTCAGCGTCGCGGTCGCCCGGGGCCGGACCGGCCGGTCGAGGTCGAAACGGATCCGCCAGGGCGCCACCGGCTGGCCGTCGACCCGCTGGAACTGGAGGTAGTTCCAGTCGTCGTCGCCGCTGCGGCCGACCGTGTAGACCACCCCGTCGGGGAAGTCCGCCGCGAAGAAGCGGGAGGTGCCCCACTGGCGGAACTCGGTGCCCCGCCGGAACTCGGCGCAGGTGCGGTCCGGGGTGCCGAGCTGGAAGACGGTCCGGCCGTTGCGGACCGGCCGCCAGTGCAGCCCTCCGAGGTCGACGGGGTCGCCCCCGGACACCACGACGTCGTCGCGGACGAACTCGTCCCAGCTGCCGGGGCGGTAGACGGTGAGCCGGTAGGTGCCCGGACGCACGTCGTCGAGCCGGAAGCCGCCACCGGGGTTGACGTCGGCCCAGTAGGCGTAGCCGAGGGCGGTGCGCTGGAAGTCCAGCCGGTTGTCCGACAGCACCGCGACCGCGCCGCGCGGGTACGGCTCGCCCGGCACCCGGATCCGGCCGGTCACCGTGGACCGGTCCGGCGTCGGCGTCCAGCCCGGCAGCGCCAGCCGGTCGTAGAACTCCCGGTGGGCGTCGAACCGCGCGTAGCGCAGCGCCTCCACCCGCATCTGCGCCGGGTCGTCGCCCTGGCACAGGTACACGAAGTACGGCCCGTACGTCTTCTCCCAGGCCTGTCCGGCGGCGACCCGTACCGGTGGCGAGCCGTAGTGCGTCGCCTGCGGCTCGACCAGCAGCACCGGCCGGCTGGTCGTCTGGTGCAGCGTCAGGTCCTGCCGCACCGGGCCGCCGTTGAACGCCTCCCGGTTGGGCTGTACGGCCCAGATGCCGTACCCGTTGCCGTAGAGGCCGTGCACCACGTGGTCCTTGACGTAGGTGGCCCAGTCGTACTTGGTGTAGTAGCGCCGGGGGTACGCCGAGCCGAGGCCGGCCAGGTCGTGCGTGGCGTCCATGATCATCGGGGCGGCGGTCAGCTCCGCCGGGGTCGGCATCTGGGCCGCTCCGGCCCGCCAGGCCGCGCCGATGGGGTCGTCCTCGACATCGACCCGGGTGAACAGTTCGGGATCCAGGTAGAAGACGTAGCGGTGCTGGTCGGAGCGGAAGCCGTGCAGCTCGGGCGGGTGCCGGAAGACAGTGGCCAGATGGATGCCGGGCTCACCGGCCCGGATGACGTGGTGGCGCTCCAGCCAGAACGGTCCACCGTTGGTGGGGCTGTACCGGAAGACGATGTCGACGAAGTCCGTACCGCGCCGGATCTCGTAGCTGTTGGCGGCCGGCGGGAGCGGCAGTGCGTCGCCCTCCTGGGCGTTGTTCATGTCGTAGTTGCCGCGCCCGCCCGCGCCGAGCAGTTCCTGGCCGTGCAGCCGAAGCGAGGTGAGCCGGCTCGCGCTGGTCTTGCTGACGGTGATCCGTACCGGGCCGTTGTCGACCACGATCTCGGTCTCCGTCTCGACCACCTCGCAACTGGCCGCGTGCGGCCCGGGGTCCGCTCCAGCGCGGGGCGGTACGGCTCCGAGGGCCGAGGCGGCGCCGCCGATCCCGCCGCTGAGGGCGCCGACGGCAGATGCCGCACCGAGCCGGTGGAAGTCTCTGCGCGCGATCACGAATCCTCCTGGTGAAACTGCGTCGGGGACGGTACGCGGGGTCGATGCAGGGGACGACTTGAAACGAATCAATCGCTTCCCGACGCTATGGCGGCACGCCGATGCCTGTCAAGGGATCCGAGGCTCAGACATCCGATGTCTGATCATCCTGGCCCGTCGCCGGGGTGTAGCCCGCTCCACCCGGAACCGGCCGCCGCGTACCCGTGTGCCGGGCCGGCCGGTTCCGGTTCGCTGGACGGATGGATCTGGTTCAGCTCACCGGGGTGCACCGGCGGTACGGGTCGGGCGGCAATGCCGTACTGGCGTTGGACGGCGTGACGATCGGCTTTCCGGCCGGCAGCTTCACCGCCGTGATGGGGCCGTCCGGCTCGGGCAAGAGCACGCTGTTGCAGTGCGCCGCCGGCCTCGACCGCCCCACGTCCGGCTCGGTACGCCTGGCCGGTACGGAACTGACCGAACTCTCCGAGACCGGGCTGACCCTGCTGCGCCGGGACCGGATCGGCTTCGTCTTCCAGGCGTTCAACCTGCTTCCCGCGCTGACCGCCGAGCAGAACGTGGAGCTGCCGCTCCGGTTGGCCGGTCGCCGGCCCGGCTCCGGCGAGGTACGGGCGATGCTGGCCGCGGTCGGGTTGGCCGACCGGCGCCGGAACCGTCCGGCGGAACTCTCCGGCGGCCAGCAGCAGCGGGTGGCGATCGCCCGGGCCCTGGTCACCCGGCCGGAGGTGCTGTTCGCCGACGAGCCGACCGGCGCCCTCGACTCGACCACCGGCCGGGAGGTGCTCGGTCTGCTGCGCGGCCTGGCCGACCGGCACGGCCAGACGATCGTCATGGTCACCCACGATCCGGTCGCCGCCGCCCACGCCGACCGGGTGGTGTTCCTCGCCGACGGCCGCCCGGTCGATGAACTGGCCCGGCCCACGGCCCGGTCGGTGGCCGCACGGATGACCGGGCTGGAAGCGGTACGGCCGTGCTGAGCCTGTCCTGGCGGACTCTCCGGGCCCGATGGTCGGCGTTCGTCGGCACCTTCGTCGCGCTCGGCCTCGGGGTCTGTCTACTGGCGACCACCGGACTGACCCTCGCCGGAACCAGCGGCGACCCCCACCCACCGATCTGGTACGCCGATGCCGACCTCGTCGTCGTCGGCCCCGACCGACTCACCGTCACCGTCGACCCGGAGCAGGCTGCGGGGACCGAGTCGGATCCGGGGACAGAGTCGGGGTCGGGGACGAGGCGGGAGCCGGGGACGGAGTCGAATCCGGGGACAGCGCCGGAGTCGGAGCCGGAGCCGAAGACGGAGCAGCGGAACCTTCGCCGACCGGGGCCGGTGCCGGCCGACGTACCGGCCCGGCTGGCCCGGGTGCCCGGGGTCGCCGAGGTCGTGCCGGACCGCTGGGTACCGGTCGACCTCGACGGGGCCAACCTGGCCCGCCCCTGGTCGAGCGCCGCGCTGCGGCCGTACCCGCTGGTCGAGGGTGCGGCGCCGACCGCGGCCGACCAGGTGGTGCTGACCGCGCCGACGACCCGCCGACCCGGTGACCGTGTCGTCGCGCAGACCCCGGTCGGGCCGCGCGAACTGACCGTGTCCGGAGTGGTGGCGACCGGGCCGCCCGCCGTCTACCTCGGCGACGCCGTACTGGCCGACTGGGCGGGCGGCCGGATCGACGCGGTCGGGCTGCGCCTCGCCGGTGCCGCGTCCGGCCATCCGGCGATCGAGGACCGGGTCCGCGCCAGCGCCGCCGGGCTGCGGGTGCTGGCCGGGAACCAGCGGGGAGCCGCCGAGCCCGATCCGGACGCGGCACCGCTCGCCGACGCCGTCTCCCTGCTGGGCATGACGGCCACCGTCGCCGTGTTCGTCTCGATCTTCGTGGTCGCCGGGACGTTCTCCTTCGCGGTGGCGCAGCGTCGACGGGAGTTCGCATTGCTGCGTACCACCGGCGCGACCCCGCGACAGGTGCGTCGCCTGGTACTCGGCGAGGCGCTGGCGGTCGGCGTACTGGCCGCGCTGGCCGGCTGCCTGCTGAGCGCCGTCACCGCTCCGCCGTTCGCGTCCTGGCTGGTCCGGGCCGGGTTCGCGCCCGAGGGCTTCACCGCCCGGTTCAGCCCGTGGCCGCTGCTCGGCGCGGCCGGCGCCGGCGTCCTGGTCGCGCTGCTCGGGGTCTGGGTGGCCGCGCGCCGGGCGGCCCGGGTCCGGCCGGTCGAGGCGCTCCGCGAGGCGTCGGTGGACTCCCGGATCATGACGGCCGGCCGTTGGGTGTCCGGTCTGATCTTCCTGGCCGGCGCCGGAGCGGTGCTGGCCGCCGTGCCGGCCGTCGGATCGGCGGACGGCCTCGCGTTGACGCTGATGGTCGCCCTGCTGGCGCTCGTCGCCACGACCCTGCTCGCCCCGGTGGTCGTGCCGGTGCTGATCCGGCTCCTCGGCTGGCCGTTGCGGGGCACCAGCGGAGAACTCGCCCGGTCCTCCGCGCTGCGGGCGGTACGGCGCTCGACCGCGACGGCGGCGCCGATCCTGATCACCGTCGGCATCGCGGCCACCGTGCTCGCGGCCACCGCGACGTTGCGGGAGAACGAGCGGCGGGCCGTCCAGGACCGGATCACCGCCTCGGCGCTGGCCTCGGCGTCCGGCCCGGTCGGGCTCGCCGACGAGACCGTGGCGGCACTGCGCCGGACGCCGGGGGTCCGGGCTGCCGTGCCGGTCCGGAACACCGAGTTGTACGTCGGCTCGGGAGACTCGCTGGGGGAGCACCCGGCCCGGTACGTCGGCACCGGGATCGAGCAGGTACTCCGGTTGCCGGTGCTGTCGGGTTCACTGGCCGACCTGACCCTCGACGTCACCCGGCCCGATGGCGGTACCGGCCCCGCCTCCCGTACCGGCCCCGACACCAGTCCCGGCCCCGACACCAGTCCCGGTCCCGACACCAGGTCCGGTCCCGACACCAGTCCCGGCCCCGGTGCCGAAATCGGTGTCGCCACTGTGGCGGTGAGCCGGTCGACCGGCTGGCGGGTCGGTACCGAACTGCCGGCCTGGCTCGCCGACGGCACCCCGGTACGGCTCCGGGTCGCCGCCGTACTCGCCGACTCGCTCGACCTCGACGGAAGCCTGCTGCTGCCCTGGGAGTTGGCGGCCCGGGACGGCCCCCGGCGGGGCGCCGACGCCGTCTACCTGGCCGGTGGTGCCCTAGCGGACCTGGCCCCGGTCGTGGCGGCCGGCGGCGGTCACGTGGTCGGCATCGGCGAGCACCTGGCGGCGACCACCGCCGAGCAGGACCGGGGAAATCGGCTCGCCCTGTTCGCGGTGCTCGGCATGGCCCTGCTCTACACCGGAGTCTCGATCGCGAACACGCTGTTCATGGCGACCGCCGACCGGGTACGCGAGTTCGCCGTACTGCGGTTGGCCGGCGCGACGCCCCGACAGGTGCTCCGGATGGTCGGGGCGGAGTCGTTCCTGGTCGGCCTGCTGGGCGTCACACTGGCGGCGGTGGTGACCGTGGCCATGCTGGCCGGACTGCGGGCCGGCCTGGCCGACCTGGTCACCTCGCCCCGGATCGTCGTCCCCTGGTTGCCGCTCGGCGCGATCGCCATCTGCTGCGTGACGGTCGCCATCTCGGCGGGCCTCGCCTCGGCAGCGCTCGCGCTGCGTACCCCGGCGGTGCGACTGGCCGCCGTCAGGGAGTGACCGGGCCGGCGTGGTGGGGGAGATGTACCGGCTGTTACGACCCGCCGCCGGGGGCGTGACTTCCCCGGCGGTCGGGTCAGCCGGTACCCGCGTTGAGGTAGGTGAGAACGGCGGTGACCCGGCGATGGCCGCTGTCGGTCGGCGGCAGGTCCAGCTTGCTGAAGATGTTGCCGATGTGCTTGCTGACCGCGCGTTCGGTGACGACGAGCCGTCGCGCGATCGTGGTGTTGGCCTGCCCCTCGGCCATCAGGGCCAGCACCTCCCGCTCGCGCGGGCTGAGCCGGTCCAGCGGGTTGCGGCCGGCGGTGACCAGTTGCGCCACGACCTGCGGATCCATCGCGGTACCACCGGCGGCGACCCGGCGCAGCGCGTCGAGGAACTCGTCGACCCGGGACACCCGGTCCTTGAGCAGGTAACCGACCGCGCCCTGGCCGCTGGCGACCAGTTCGGCGGCGTAGGTGCGTTCGACGTACTGGGACAGCACCAGCACCGGCAGGCCGGGAAACTGGCGCCGGGCGGTCAGCGCGGCGCGCAGGCCCTCGTCCCGGAAGGTCGGTGGCAGCCGGACGTCCACCACCGCGATGTCCGGCTGCCGCTGATCGATCGCGGCGAGGAAGTCGTCGGCCGTACCGACCGCGGCGGTCACCTCGAATCCGGAGGTGGACAGCAGCAGGCTGAGCCCCTCCTGGAGCAGCACGTTGTCCTCGACGATCACGACGCGCACGGCAACTCCACCCGCAGTTCGGTAGGCCCGCTGGGCGGGCTGGACACGTCCGCGTACCCGTCCAGCGCGGCGGCCCGCCGCCGGATGCCCGCGAGGCCGGTTCCTCTGCTCTCGTCGGCACCACCGACACCGTTATCGGTGATCCGTACGACCAGCCGGTCGTTCTCGTGCGTCAACCAGAGCCCGGCCCGGCTCGCCGCACTGTGTTTCGCGATGTTGGTCAGCGCCTCGGCGATCACGAAGTACGCCGCAGTCTCCACCGCTGCCGGCAGCCTGTCCAGCGGAGCGATCCGGGCGGTGAGGGGTACCGGGCAGGCGGCGGCGAGCGCGTGGATCGCCCCGGGCAGGCCACGGTCGGCGAGGATCGGTGGGTAGACGCTCCGGACCACCTCGTGCAGCTCGGCGAGGGCATCCTCGACACCCGCCCGGGCCTTCTCGACGAGCTGGTCGGCGATCTGCGGCGCGGCGTCGCGCTGCCGCTGCGCGACGGCGAGCTGGATGGCGATCGCGACCAGCCGGGCCTGGGCGCCGTCGTGCAGGTCGCGTTCGATCCGGCGCAGCTCCGCCGCGTGCGCGTCGAGGGCACCGGCCCGGGTCGCGGTCAGTTCCGCCACCCGGGCGGACAGCCGACTCCGCACGGACGGTGTGAGCAGTGCGTGGTACGCCCGGGCCACCGCGACGCCGGCGACCGGAACCGCCCACCGGAGCGCGGCCAGCGAGACGATCGCGACCAGCGGTGCCAGGGTCAGCGCCCGTGGCCAGTCCGTGATCGGTACCACGAAGGTCATCGGCGCCTCGGCCGGCGGGATCCACCAGACCAGTGGCGTCACCAGTCCGGCGACGGCGAACAGTCCCAGGGCCAGACAGCAGGCGGCGGCTGGCAGCCCGGTCGTACCGTGCAGCGCGAGCCAGAGCAGGTCACGACAGGTCCCCGGATCGCGCAGCACCATCCCCAGCCGCGGCCGTCCGGTGCGGTCGCGGTCCGGTGCCCACCGCCGCTCGAAGCCGACAGGGTCGGACGGTTCCCGACCCGAGCCGACAGGGTCGAACGGTTGCCGACCGGAGTTGGCGGGACCGAGCAGTCGGGTGGCCCGGCGCTGCTCGGCACCGGCCAGCGACCGGACTCCGGACAGTGCCCAGGACAGCAGCGGGATGCCGATGCCGACGAGGCTGAGCACCGCGGACGTGGCCACCGCGAGCAGCGCCAGCAGCGCGGCGATCGCGGTGGGTCCACCGCCGAGGAGGTACCGGATCGCCCGCGTCGCCGTCCGCACCCTGCCATTGTGGCGCCGCCACCGCCGATCGTCGGTGTAGCGGGCTACACCTTCGGTCGGGGGCGGGAGATCGGGGACGGCCGCGCGGACCGGTACCCGGCGAACCGCTAACCTGACCAACGGCGAGGGCCGGACCAGCTGCTTTCTGGTCCGGCCCTCGCCGTCGTACGTGGATGGTGCGGCTCAGAGCACGCCGTCGGCGAGCAGGTTGTTCCCGCCCAGGTCGCTGACGCCGCCGACCAGGCCGGTGACGCTGCCCAGCGTGCCGTCGACGGTGCCGGTGACGCCGCCCACGGTGCCGCTCAGGTCGCTGGTGTCGGCCAGGTCGGTCACGCCGCCCAGGTCGCCGGTGATGCCGTCCAGCCCGACGCCGCCCAGCGTGCCGTCGACGGTGCCGGTGACGCCGCCCAGGGTGCCGTCGAGATCGGTGACGCCGCCCAGGTCGACAACGCTGCCGAGGTCGGTGACGGTGCCGGTGACGCCGCCAACCGTGCTGCCCAGGTCGGTGACCGAGCCCAGGTCGGTGACGCTGCCGAGGTCGGTGACGGTGCCGGTGACGCCGCCCACGGTGCCGTCCAGGTCGGTGACCGAGCCGAGGTCGACAACGCTGCCCAGGTCGGTGACGGTGCCGGTGACGCCGCCCACGGTGCCGTCCAGGTCGGTGACCGAGCCGAGGTCGGTGACGCTGCCCAGGTCGACAACGCTGCCGAGGTCGGTGACGGTGCCGGTGACGCCGCCGACCGTGCTGCCCAGGTCGGTGACCGAGCCCAGGTCGGCGATGCCCAGGTCGCCGCCGCTGACCAGGCCGGTCACGCCGCTGACCGTGGTGGTCACGGTGCTGGCGGCGAAGTCGGCGGTACCGAGGACGCCGTCCACGGTCTCGGCGCCACCGATGGTGCCCAGCACGGTCGAGTCGAGGGTGCCGGCCACGTCGTGCACCCCGGACAGGTCCACCGACAGGCCGCCGTCGAGGCCCAGCACCGGCAGCGAGGAGGCGGCGGCCACGTCCAGGCCGGTCGGGTCGACGCTGACCGCGCCCACGCCGGCCACGTTGACGTCCGCACCGGTGGTGTAGAGGCCGGCGGTGAACTGGTTGGCGACCGTCTGGACCTGACCGACGACACCGCTCGGGCTGAGGCTGACCGCGCCGAGGCCCAGGCCGTCGACCGCGCCGAGGTCCGCGAGGCCCTGCAGCGGTACGGAGTCGATGACGAGCGGCAGAACGTCGTGCACGTCACCCGGGGTCACGTCGCAGAGGCCCAGGCTCTCCAGGGTGCCCTCCGGGTCGAGTTCGAAGGCCGAGCGGAGGTCGGCGTCGCCGAGCAGGTTGATCACGAAGTCGTGCAGCGTCTGGGTCGACTCCACCGGAGCGGCCTCCGGGGCCGGGGCCGGAGCGGGGGCCGGGGTGGGGGTTGACTCGACGGTGGGGGCCGATTCCATTGTGACGATCTCCTCGAACGGTTGTACGGGATGATCTGGACATTCGTTCCAGACCTGGCGCCGACGGTACGGCGTCCGCGACGTACCGGACATCGGGGACGAGCCCGTGTTCTCGCCCTAATCGACTAGGTCCCGTACCGGCTCGGGGGTTAGGGGCATAGGGGATGATCGCCACGGATCTCCGGGCCCGGCCGGCCCGGCGCTTGGGGGGCGGAGCGGCTGACCGGCGCCCGGCAGCCGGCCCGGCGCTCCGGCCCGAACAGGCACCGGCGGCCCGACCCGGTGTCACTGGGCGGCGCGGAGTACCCGGTCCAGCGCGCTGCGCAGTCGTGGGGCCAGCGTGCGCGCGTAGGTGGCGGTGAGGTGCTGGCTGTCCCGGTAGACGAGCACTCCGCCGATGACCGGCGCGCACTCCTGGGCGGGGCAGATCGCACCGTTCAGGTCGATCAGGGAGACGCCGTCGAGTTCGTCCACCGCCGCCTCCTGGGCTTCCCCGGCGCCGGTCGCCAGCGCGGTACGGCGGGACGTGACGCATCTGGTCAGCCGCTTCGGGTTTGCCGACACACACATCCCGCTGTTCGTGCCGAGTACCGGAACGTCCCGGAGCACCACCGTGGGTACCCGGGCGGCGGTCAGGTCCGACCAGGTCCGTCGCATCTCCTCGGCCAGCGCCTCGTCGGCGTCGGATCCGGTCAGGGTCCGGCCGCTGCGGCTCACCGGGTAGCGGGCGCTGGTGGTCAGCAGCAGCCTGGGGCGTTCCGGCCCGGTGAGTTCGGCACGGACGTTGTCGTACCACTGTGCGCAGGCGGTCGCGGCACGTCGGTCGGTGGTGACCAGCGTCAGCTTCAGGAACGGGCAGTTCGGGTTCAGGTACGTGACCAGCCGCCACCGCCGCGCCTCCGCGACCGCCTGGAGCGCGGGTACCCAGCTCGCGGCGTGGCCGTCGCCGGCCAGCACCACCGTCTGGGTGGACGTCCGGTCGCCGTAGACACAGGCCCGGGCGGTCGCGCCGGCAGCGGCGGGGAAGCAGTCGTGCCGGTAGACGTCGGGTACGTCCGCCGCGGCGTCCTGCGGGTTCGGGGTGATCGAACGGACCCGGTCCACCGGCACCCCGGCGCGGCTGTTTCGAGGGGATCTGCCGAGTATCGCGGCGCCCGGTGCGGTCGGGGTCGCCGTGGTGGGCGTGGGGCGGGCCGAGACCGGCGCGGCACCGGACCGCGGCGCCGGTTGGTCGGGCGGCCAGACGCTGAGTTGGAACAGCAGCCCGCCGACCACTGCCGTCGCGGGAAGCATCGCACCGGCCTGGATCAGCTGGCCCGGCGTCCAGCCGTACCGCCGGCCGTCCCGGATCGGCGTCTCGACGTACCGGTGGGTGAGGAAGGCGAGCAGGGCGGCGCAGCCGAGCACGGCCAGTCCCGCCGCCGGGTGCAACTCGCCGAACCGGGCGTGCGCGGCGACGAGCAGTGGCCAGTGCCAGAGGTAGAGCGGATAGCAGTGTGCGCCGACCGTCCGCATCGGTCGGGTCGCCAGGATCCGGTGTGGCCCGCCGCCGGCGGCGGCGGTCCCGGCGGTGGCCCGGCCGCCGGCCGCGCCGCTGGCGATGATCGCGGCGGTGCCGAGCGCGGGGAGCAGGGCCAGGTACCCGGGAAACTCCGGCCCGGGCCGCAGGACGAGTACGGCGCCGACGACCATGGCGGTTCCGGTCCAGCCGAGAACGCTGCCCAGCCGCTGGGGCAGCCCGGCCAGCCGCGTGCCGAGCAGGGCGAGTACGGCTCCCAGGGCCAGTTCCCAGAGCCGGGTGCTGGTACCCAGGAAGGCGCCCCCGGGGTCGTCGCCGGTACGCCACGCCGACCAGGCGAACGAGCCGATGGCGATCAGGCCGGCGGTGAGCAGTAGCGGCCTCCGGACGTCACGGCCCCGGCGGCGGACCGCCCAGGTCGCGATGCCGAGTAGCAGCACCGGCCAGATCAGCAGGGCCTGTCCGGTGACGCCGAGTGCCCAGAGGTGCGCCAGGATGCTGGTCGTCGCGTCCGGTACGACCACGTCGGCGTCCTGGCCGGCGAGCCGCCAGTTCAGTACGGACAGTCCGCCGGCCAGCACGTCCCAACCGGTTCCGGCCCACCGGCTCCGGGGCAGGCAGAGCAGGGCCAGCGGCAGCGACGCGGCGAGGACCAGGGCGGCGGTGGGGAACAGTCGGCGAATCCGCCGGGCGTAGAACGCGCGCAGCGAGACATCGCCGGTGCGGTTCCACTCGCGGAGCAGTGCGCCGGTGACGAGGAACCCGGAGATCACGAAGAAGATGTCGATCCCGACGAATCCGCCCGGTACGACGCTGACTCCGGCGGCCGTGAGCAGCAGTGGCACGATCGCCAGGGCGCGGAGTCCGGTGAGGTCGGTGCGGCGGCCCCGCCGGCTGTCGGCGTCGGCCCGGGGCCGGTACTCCGTCACCATCTGTCAACCTCCAGGGCCTGGGATTTTGTCCAGTTAGCCCCTTCTTAACAGATAAATACCATGATAGACGGGTTTTTACATTTACCAGGGCCGTTCGTCTTCGGGCTCGGTACCGGCCACCCGGTCCGACTACTCGTCGACGATGCCGGCCCGCTTCGCCGCCGCCGACCAGTCGGTCCCGTCCCCGGCCGCCGGCCGGTGGACCCTGGTGGAGCCGGTACGCCGCAGCAGGGCCCGCAGCTCGGCCAGCCCACCCGACAGCACTCCGAGCGCGCGGGCCTGCACCAGGGCGTTACCCAGTGCGGTCGCCTCCACCGGACCGGCCACCACCGGCAGCCCGCAGGCGTCCGCGGTGAGTTGGCAGAGCAGCTCGTTGCGGGCACCGCCGCCGACGATGTGCACCACCTCGACCTCCCGGCCGGAGAGCCGCGCCGCCTGCCGTACCGCGGCCCGGTGGGCCAGCGCCAGACTGTCCAGGATGCACCGGGTCAGCGCGGCCGGTCCGTCCGGCACCGGCTGACCCTGCCGGGCGCACGCCCGGGCCAGCCGGGCCGGCATGTCGCCTGGCGGCAGGAACTCCGGGTCGTCCGGGTTGACCACGGCGGCCAGCGCCGGCTGCCGGGCGGCGGCGGCCAGCAGTTCCGTCAGGTCGACGGCGAGCCCCTGCGACCGCCACACCCGCAGCGACTCCTGGAGCAGCCAGAGGCCCATCACGTTGCGCAGGTAGCGGACGGTTCCGTCCACCCCGGCCTCGTTGGTGAAGTTGGCCGCCCGACTTGCCGGGGAGAGTACCGGCTCGGGCAGTTCGACCCCGACCAGCGACCAGGTGCCGCAGGAGATGTAGGCGAACCGGTCGTTCTCGGCCGGTACCGCGGCGACGGCGGAGGCGGTGTCGTGCGAGCCGACCGCGGTCACCGGCACCGGCCGGTCGGTGCCGACCGCCTCCCGGACCGCCGCCCGCAGCTCCCCGGCCGGGTCGCCCGGCTGGCGCAGCGGTCCGAACAACCGGGCCGGCAGACCGGCCCGTCCGATCAGATCCGAGGACCACTGCCGGGTACGCACGTCGAGCAGCTGGGTGGTGGAGGCGTTGGTGACCTCGCTGCCCGCGACACCGGTGAGCCAGTACCCGAGCAGGTCGGGAACCAGCAGCATCGTCTCGGCCCGGTCCAGCGCCGGGGTGCCGAGTTCGGCGCTGAGCTGGAACAGGGTGTTGAACGGCAGCAGTTGCAGCCCGGTCGTGTCGTAGAGGTAGTCGGCGCCGAGCGCCCCGACCACCCGGTCCGGGATCCCGTCGGTACGCCCGTCCCGGTAGTGCACCGGGTTGCCGACCAGGGCGCCGGTGGAGTCCAGCAACCCGTAGTCGACGGCCCACGAGTCGATGCCGATGCTGGCCAGGTCGGGTCGGCGGGCCAGCGCCGCCCGGATCCCGGTCAGGGTCTCGGCGTACAACCGGGGTACGTCCCAGTGCAGCGTGTCGAGCAGCCGTACCGGCTCGTTGGCGAACCGGTGCACCTCGGTCAGGGTCACCCCGTCCCGGTCGACCTCGGCCAGCATCACCCGGCCACTGGCCGCGCCGAGGTCGACCGCGGCCACCGCCGTCGGGGCGGCCGGCGAGGGCGGGGACGTCATCGCCCCGCCTCGCCGCGTTCGGCGTGCCGACGACCTTCGACGCCGTACCGGATGGTCCGCCGGTTCATCGAAGGAACGCCGCGGCCACACCGGAGTCGACCGGCACGTGCAGCCCGGTCGTGTGCGACAGCTCGCCACCGGTCAGCGCGAACACCGCGTTGGCGACGTGCTCCGGCAGCACCTCGCGCCCCAGCAGCGTACGGCGGGCGTAGTAGGCGCCCAGCTCCTCCTCGGGTACCCCGTAGACGGCGGCCCGCTGTGCGCCCCAGCCGCTGGCGAAGATCCCGGAGCCGCGTACCACCCCGTCGGGGTTCACGCCGTTGACCCGGACCCCGTGCGCGCCGAGTTCGGCGGCGAGCAGTCGTACCTGGTGCGCCTGGTCGGCCTTGGCGGCGCTGTACGCGATGTTGTTGGGCCCGGCGAAGACCGAGTTCTTGCTGGAGATGTAGACGAGGTCGCCGCCCAGCCCCTGGTCGAGCAGCACCCGGGCGGCGGCCCGGGAGACCAGGAACGAGCCCTTGGCCATCACGTCGTGCTGGAGGTCCCAGTCCGCGTCGGTCGTCTCCAGCAGCGACTTCGAGATGGACAGACCGGCGTTGTTGACCACCAGGTCGACCCCGCCGAAGGCGAGCGCGGCGGCGGCGAAGGCCGCCTCGACGCCGGCCGGATCGGTGACGTCGACCAGCACCGGTACGGCCCGGTCGGCGTTGCCGATCTCCCCGGCGACCGTGGCGGCGGCCTCGACGTTCCGGTCGGCCACCACTACGCAGGCGCCCTCGGCGGCGAGTCGCCGGACGATCGCCGCGCCGATGCCGGAGCCGCCGCCGGTGACCAGCGCGATCCGCCCGGCCAGCGGCTTCGGCTTCGGCATCCGCTGGAGCTTCGCCTCCTCCAGCTGCCAGTACTCGATCCGGAACTTCTCCGCCTCGTCGATCGGCGAGTACGTCGACACCGCCTCGGCGCCGCGCATCACGTTGATCGCGTTGAGGTAGTACTCGGCGGCGACCCGGGCGGTCTGCTTGTCCCGGCCGAAGCTGAACATGCCGACCCCGGGCACCAGCACGATCGCCGGATCGGCGCCACGCATCGCGGGGGAGTCGGGTCCGGCGAAGCGCTCGTAGTAGGCCCGGTAGTCCTTCCGGTACGCCTCGTGCAGCTCCCGCAGCCGGTCCAGTACGTCCGGCAGCGGCGTCTCCGCCGGCAGGTCGAGCACCAGCGGCCGGACCTTGGTCCGCAGGAAGTGGTCCGGGCAGGAGGTGCCGAGCGCGGCCAGTCGCGGATGTTCGGTGCGGGCCAGGAAGTCCAGTACCGCCGGATCGTCGGAGAAGTGTCCGACCTGGAACTGTCCGGTCTGCCGGCTGTCGGTGCTGGCCAGCCCGCGCAGTACCGGAGCCAGCGCGGCGGCCCGGTCGTGCCGCCGCTCGGCGGAGAGCGCCTCGTACCCCGGCAGCACCGGACCGAACGGTTCGGCCCGGCCGTGCTCGGCGAGGAACCGGGTGGCGGTTTCGATGATCTCCAGCGAGCGTGCCTCGCACTCGGCGCTGGTGGCGCCCCAGGCGGTGATGCCGTGTCCACCGAGGATCACGCCGATCGCCTGCGGGTTGTCCCGGGCGATCGCGGCGATGTCCAGGCCGAGCTGGAAGCCGGGCCGGCGCCAGGGCACCCAGAGCACCCGGTCGCCGAAGCAGCGGCGGGTCAGCTCCGGTCCGTCGGCGGCGGTGGCCAGCGCGATACCGGCGTCCGGGTGCAGGTGGTCGACGTGCGCGGCGTCGACCAGGCCGTGCATCGCGGTGTCGATCGACGGTGCGGCGCCGCCCCGGCCGTGCAGGCAGTAGTCGAACGCGCCGACCATCTCGTCCTCGCGGTCGACCCCGGGATAGACCTCGACCAGGGCGCGGAGCCGATCCAACCGGAGTACGGCGAGTCCGGCCCCGGTGAGGGTGCCGATGTCGCCGCCGGAGCCCTTCACCCAGATCAACTCGACCGGGCCGCCGGTGACCGGGTCGTTTCCGGTTCCCTTGGCCGAGGTGTTGCCGCCGCCGTAATTGGTGTTGCGCCGGTCGGCGCCGAGCCGGTGTCCCCGGTCGAGCAGCGCGGCGACCTCTGGTTCGTTGCTCACGCTCATGCTCCCCAACCGGCCTGCTGGCCGCCGACCCGCTCGGCGGCGATCCGCTGTGCGTAACCGGACCGGGCGTACGCGGCCATCGGCTCCGGGTCGAGGCCGAGGTCCGCGCGGACCTCGCGCAGCAGCGGCCGTACGTCGGTGTCGTACGCGTCCATCAGCACGCCGTTGGCCCCGAGTACGTCCCCGGCCGTCTGTGCGGCGGCCAGTGCCTCCGCGTCGACCAGCAGCGCCTTCGCGGTCGCCTCCTGCACGTTCATCACCGACCGGATCTGGGCCGGGATCTTCGGCTCGATGTTGTGGCACTGGTCGAGCATGAAGTTGACTCCCGAGTCCGGGCGCAGCGCGTCGGCCCGGACGATCTCGTACATGATCCGGAACAGTTGGAACGGATCGGCCGCGCCGACCATCAGGTCGTCGTCGGCGTAGAACCGGGAGTTGAAGTCGAACGCGCCGAGCTTGCCCTCCCGGAGCAGGAAGGCCACGATGAACTCGATGTTGGTGCCCGGGGCGTGGTGGCCGGTGTCGATCACGACCTGGGCCTTCTCACCGAGCTTGAGGCAGTGCGCGTACGCGGTGCCCCAGTCGGGCACGTCGGTCATGTAGAAGGCCGGTTCGAAGAGCTTGTACTCCAGCAGCATCCGCTGGTCGTCGCCGAGCCGCTCGTAGGTGGCGGCGAGCGCCTCGGCCAACCGGTCCTGCCGGGCCCGGATGTCGTCCTGGCCGGGGTAGTTGGTGCCGTCGGAGAACCACAGCTTCAGGTCGGCCGAGCCGGTGGCGTCCATGATGTCGACGCACTCCAGCAGGTGGCCGAGGGCCTTGCGACGGATCCGGGGATCGGGGTTGGTGACGCTGCCGAGCCGGTAGTCGTCGTCCTGGAACACGTTGGTGTTGATGGTGCCGATCCGCACTCCCTGCTCCGCGGCGTACGACCCCAGCTTGGCGAAGTCGTCCACCCGGTCCCACGGGATGTGCAGCGAGACGATCGGGGCCACTCCGGTGAAGGCGTGCACCTGGGCCGCGTCGGCGATCTTCTCCTCCGGGGTACGCGGCACGCCGGGCTGGCTGAACACCTTGAACCGGGTGCCCGAGTTGCCGTACGCCCAGGAGGGCACCTCGATCCGTTGCGCGCGTAGCGCGTCCCGGACGGCGGTCTCGGTCATGCCAGCTCCTCGCTTCGTTCGGTCATGTCGTTTCCCCGCGCCACCCGGCGCCGCCATGACCTGTCCCGGCTGTACTGGATGATGCCCTCGCTTCGCTCGGTCAAGTCAGGCCTCCGTGGTGTCGAGCGCGGCGAGTTGCGCGTCCAGGTTGAAGATCTCGTCGAGGACGACGAATCCCTCGTCGGGACGTCGCCCGTCCAGATCGACGAAAAATGGTGCCATCTCTGCCTGCCACCGGGCATTGACCTCGGTGCGCTCCATCGCGGCGAGCGAGGCGGCCAGGTCGGCGGTGCGGAAGTGTCCGACCAGCAGCCCGTCCTCGTGCAGGAAGAGGGAGTAGTCGTGCCAGCCGGCCCCGTGGAGTGCGCGCAGCATCTCCGGCCAGACCTCCGCGTGCCGTTCCCGATATTCGGCCAGCCGCTCGGGCCGGACCCGCAGGACGAAACACACTCGCCGCATCGGCGGCCTCCCAACGAAATGAACCGTTTCAACGGTCTGCCCTCAACATACGAGCGACGTCACTGGCCTGTCAAGAAACCGGGTCGCTCCGGGTGCCGCACGCGGGCGGTCGGATCAGTGCGGCGTCCGGGTGAACTGGCTGGATTCCCGGACCACCAGCTCCGGTTCGAAGATCACCTGTTGGTGCTGATGACCGTCCGGATTGTTCGACTCGTCCAGCATCAACCGGGCTGCGGTCTGCCCCAGCCGCTGCCGGGGCTGGCGCACCGAGGAGAGCGGTACGGCGGCAGCGGCGGCGAAGTCGATGTCGTCGTAGCCGACCAGGGCGATGTCCTCCGGCACCCGGACCTGCTGGCGGGTGAGTTCCTGCAACACGCCCAGCGCGAGCAGGTCGTTGGCGCAGAAGACCGCGGTGGCCCGGGCCGAGCGGGGCAGGCCCAGGATCCGCGAGGCCGCGTCCCGGCCGGCCGCCACGGTCGGACTGGGCGTCTCGAACCGGCGCAGGTGCTCCTCGGTCAGCCCCGCCTCGCGCAGCGCGTGCAGCCCACCGTGGTACCGGTCCCGGACCTGCTCCAGCCGCCACGGGCCACCGACGAAGGCGATCCTGCGGTGCCCGGCCTCCGCCAGGTGCCGGATCGCCAGCTCCCCGCCGAGCCGGTCGTCCACCGCCACCGAGCAGACGTCGGGCCGGGTCGAGCGTCGGTCCAGCAGGATGACCAGGACGCCCCGCTCGCGCAGCCGGACCAGCCGCTCGTTGGCATCGTCGACCGGCGTGATCAGTACGCCCTGTACCCGCTGTTCCTCCAGCAGGTCGAGGTATCTGCTCTCCTTGGCCGGGTCGCCGTCGCTGTTGCAGAAGATCACCGCCATCCCGGCCGCTCCGGTGGCGTCCTCGACGCCCTTGGCGACGTCGGTGAAGAACGGGTTGGCCACGTCCAGCACCACCAGACCGAGCGTGCGGCCCCGGCCCCGGCGCAGTTGCCGCGCGGCGTCGTTCGGCACGAAACCCAGCTCGCTGATCGCGGCCAGTACCCGGTTGCGGGTCGACGCGGCGACGATGTCCGGCCGGTTGAGCACGTTGGAGACGGTGCCCACCGACACACCCGCCTGGCTGGCCACGTCTCGGATACTCACCGCTGGTCCCGGCACGACCGTCTCCCTCCGCAGCCCGCTCGTCCGGCTGAAACGTGTCAAGGTTAGCCGGCAGCGAACGCAGCGGCGCGTACCGGACGACGACAACCCACGCCTGTGTCGCCACCGTGGGCCTGACAGTACGCCGCGTCGCCAAGCGCCCGGGGTTCCCCCGCCGGGGCCGAGCACCCCGATGGCATCCGAGCGCGCCGCGACCCTCGCCCACCGGATCGGCCGGCGGTACGCTGTCGGGCCAGGGGAAGCGCTTTCCCACCGGTTCGACCGGACCGGCGATCGACCGACAGAGGGCGGCGACGATGGGCGAGGACCTGACCGACGTACGGCTGCGGGTGCACGGCGAGACCGTGGCGGAGTACGTACTCGACGACCCGTACGTGGACCCGCGCTGGTCGCCCCGGCCCTACCTGCATCCGGTGCGCACCCTCGGCGGAACGCCGGTGACCGACACGCTGCCCGAGGACCACCGCTGGCACCTCGGGGTCTCGGTCGCCATGCAGGACGTCTCGGGGACCAACCTGTGGGGCGGCCGGACGTACGTCCGGGACACCGGTTACACCTGGCTCGACGACCACGGGCGGATCCTGCACGACGGCTGGCTCCCCGCCGCCGACGTACCGGACGGCGGGAGCGGCTTCGCCGAGCGGCTGCGCTGGCTGGACCCGGCCGGCGCGACCCTGCTGGTGGAGGAGCGCACGGTCACCGCCACCGCGCTGACCGGCCGGTCGGACGCCTGGCAGCTCGACTTCGGCTACACCCTGACCGCGCCCGACGACCGGGAGATCGTGCTCGGCAGCCCGGGCACCAACGGCCGCCCGGGTGGTGCCGGCTACGGCGGCTTCTTCTGGCGGGTGGCGCCCGGACAGAGCCGGACGTTCACCGCGACGGCGGACGGGGAGGAACGGGTCAACGGCAGCACCGAGCCGTGGCTGGCGCTGGTCGGCCGGGGCGAGGGCGGCTCGTCGTACACCCTGCTCTTCGCCGACCTGGGGGACGGGGACCACTGGTTCGTCCGGACCGGGATCTATCCGGGGGTCTGCGTCGCGCTCGCGTTCGAACGGACGCTGCCGGTGCCGGCCGGTACGGCGCTGCGGCGCCGGCACCGGATCGTGGTCGTCGACGGCGAACTGACCCGGGCCCAGGTGCTCGGGCTGGCCCCGGTCACGGACGCCTGACCGGTCCGATCCGGTCCTGACCCGTCCGGTCCTGACCCGTCCGGTCCCTGAGTCGTCCGGTCCTGAGTCGTCCGGTCCAGACCGGTCAGATCTCCGACCGGGCCGGTCCTGACCGGTCCGGTGCGGACCGGTCAGGACGCCGGTGGTCAGCCCTTCAGGCCCGAGGTGGCGATGCCCTCGACCAGGTAGCGCTGGAAGGCCAGGAAGAACAGCATGACCGGCACGATGCTCAGCACCGACATGGCGAACATCGGACCGAACGCCGACTCGCTGGTCTGGTCGATGAACAGTCGCAGCGCCAGCGGCAGCGTGTACGAATCCGGGTCGTTGAGGTAGACGAGCTGGCTGAAGAAGTCGTTCCAGGTCCAGATGAACGTGAAGATGGCGGTGGTGACCAGCGCCGGCTTCAGCAGCGGCAGGATCACGTAGCGGAAGGTGAGCACCGGACCGCAGCCGTCGATCTCCGCCGCGTCGTCCAGCTCGCGGGGCAGGCCCCGGATGAACTGCACCATCAGGAAGACGAAGAACGCGTCGGTGGCCAGCAGCTTGGGCAGGATCAGCGGTACGAAGGTGCCGACCAGATCCAGCTTCTGGAAGATCGTGTACTGCGGGATCAGCACCACGTGGTACGGCAGCATGATGGTCAGCAGCGTGAACGCGAACAGTGGCCCGCGCAGCCGGAAGCGGAGCCGGGCGAAGGCGTACGCGGCGAGCGCGCAGGAGACCAGGTTGCCGATCACCGAGCCGATCGCGACGAGCACCGAGTTGCCGAAGAACGTCCAGACGCTGATTCCGGCGATCCCGTCCATCGCGGCGGTGTAGTTCTCCGGGGCGAGCCGGCTGGGCAGCAGGCTGAGGCTGGAGAGGATCTCGTCGGTCGGCTTGATCGAGGTGGCGAGCAGCCAGACCACCGGGTAAAGCAGCAGAGCCAGCATCCCGATGATCAGTACGTGCCAGCCGATTCCCCGGAGCCGGGCGGCCGATGCGCCCGGCCGTCGGCTCGACGCCGGCCGTACGTCCGGCCCGCCGTCGGGCCGAGCCGACCGCCCATCCTGGAGCGTGGTCACCGGTCCTCCCCGGAGTAGAACACCCAGCGGCGCGAGGTGCCGAAGAACACCGCCGTGATGATGGCGATGATGAGCAGGAGCAGCCAGGCCATCGCCGAGGCGTAGCCCATCCGGAACTGGGAGAACCCGCGTTCGTAGAGGTAGAGCGTGTAGAACAGGGTCGAGTTGCTCGGGCCGCCCCGCCCGCCGCTGACGATGAACGCCGGGGTGAACGCCTGGAAGGCGTGGATGGTCTCCAGCACCAGGTTGAACAGGATGATCGGGGAGAGCATCGGCAGCGTCACCGAGCGGAACGTCCGCCATCGCCCCGAACCGTCGACCGCGGCGGCGTCGTAGAGCTCCGTCGGGATCTGCTTGAGCCCGGCCAGGAAGATGACCATCGGAGCGCCGAACTGCCACACGGCCAGGATGATCAGCACGTAGAGCGCGTAGTCGGGCTCGTTGATCCAACCGCCGGTGTCCCAGCCGAAGGCGCCGGTGGCCGAGTCGACCACGCCGCTGTCGGTGAACATCGCCCGCCAGACCAGCGCGATCGCCACACCGGTGCCGAGCAGCGAGGGCGCGTAGAAGGCGGACCGGTAGAACCCCTGCCCGCGCCGGTTGCGGTGGAGCAGGAGCGCCACCGCCAGGGCCGCGGCCAGCTTCAGCGGTACGGAGATCAGCACGTACCCCGCGGTCACCTTCGCCGACGCCAGGAAGCGCGCGTCGTCGGTGAAGAGCCGCTTGTAGTTCTCCAGGCCCACCCATTCAGGACTGGTGAACAGGTCGTAGTCGGTGAACGAGAGGTAGAGCGAGGCGAGCATCGGACCGACGGTCAGCAGCAGCGCCCCGCAGACCCACGGGGACAGGAAGAGGTACGCGATGCCGGATTGGCTCCGGCGCTTTCGGGCCCGGGCCGGGGTCGCGCCGTCGCCAGGATCGGCGGGCCGGGGCGGCGGCCGGTGCAGTGTTCCAGTTGTCATGGTGGACATCCCATCGGCTCGTGGCCGCCACACCCCAGGGGCGCGCACACGTACCTCGATGGCGAGGCTGTGTGAAACCATTCAACAAGCGGCACGAAAGTACCCCCGAGGGGCAGTGCCTGTCAACGGAGGTCCCGTCCTGCCTCGACAGTGTGCGGCGGAGCGGCCCCGTACGCCGGCTCGAATGAATCGGTTCATGCACTGTCCGGCGTGGCCGGAGCACGTACGGTGCCGCCTCCCGGAGCCGTACGCCCCCGGGTCTGTCGCCGGTCCGCGTGGCCCTCCGGCGCGACGAGCACCGGCCGCAGCGCGCCGGTCAGGACCTCGGGCGCCAGCCCGGATCGCGGCCGAACGCGGCCACCAACCGGTCCTGCTCGCTCGCGTCCGGCGCCACCGGTACGCCCGGCTCGACCAGCCCGGCGGCCCGGTACATCGACACCTGGTCGGTGAACCAGCGCGCGCACTCCCGGACAGCCTCGGCGTCGAGCCGGGGTTCGGTGCCGACGGCGACCATCACGTCCCAGCCGTGCACCAGGTGCTCGGCCATCAACTGGTGCAGATACTCCCGGCCGGGCGTGGGCCCGGCCGACAACTCCACCGTGCGGTCCAGTGCGCCGGGCTCGCTGACCGCCCGGTCGGCCGCCTCGGCGGCGTCCCGTGCCGAGGCGGCCGGATCGTCGCCCAGCACGTCGCCCGCGAACCGGTCACCGACCTGCGCCAGCGTCGCACCGCCGAACAGCGGCACCGACCAGCGGTCCTCGCCGACGACGTGGTTCACCAGCGTCCGGACATCCCAGCTCCCGCACGGCGTGGCTGCGGTCCACTGGTCGGCGCCGATCCGACCGACGTGGTCGGCAAACCCGGTCAGGGCACGTCGGTACGTCCGTAGCAGGTCCATCACCCGATTCTGCCCCGATCGGCCGTCCGGCGCCGGAACTGCCCGGAGCGGAACCGGCCGGATCGGCGAGGGATCGGCGGATGGGCGGTCGGCGGGGAATCGGCGGGGGGCCGCTGGATCAGCCGAGGGATCGCCTGGCGGCGCTGCGTCGGCGCGCGGGGTCGAGGTGCCGGATGACGCCGCCGTCGATCGGTGGGGGATCGCTGGGTGGGGGATGGGTCGGTCGAGGAGGGTGTCGGGCGGGCTCAGTCCAGTTGCCCGGCGACCAGGCCGAGCTCGCGGGCCACGGAGAGCCGTACCCACTCGGTGAGCTGGCGCCGGGGGAGTACCCGGTCGTGCACCGCCAGTTGCACGGCGAGCCCGTCGATCAGGGCGTTGATCCGCCAGGCGGCTCCGGCCGGGTCGTCGCAGGTGAAGACGCCGTCCTCGACGCCGGCCGAGATCACCTCGCCGAGCCCCTCGCGCCGACGCAGGTCCAACCGCCGGGACACCTTCTCCAGTTCCGGGGTACGCAGCGACTCCGACCAGCCGTCGATCCACATCGCCCACGACCGGGTACGTCCCGGCGGGGCGTAGAGCCGGAGCAGCTTCTTGAGCTTGACCAGTGGGCTGGCGGTGGACCGGTGCACCACGTCGAGCCGGGCGAGATCCTGCTCAGCGGCATACGCGAAGGCCTGGGCGACGAGTCGCTCCTTCGTGGCGAAGTGGTAGAAGACCAGCGCCTGGCTGACCCCGGCGGCCTCGGCCACGTCGGCCGTACGGGTATTCGCCAGCCCACGCGCCGCGATCACGTCGCAGGCCGTACGCAGCAGCGAATCCAAACGCACCTCGGCCGCACGTCTCGTCACGCGGCTACGTTAGCCCATCCGGGCCAGCACAATAAGCTATCAACACGTCGGATAAGTTACTACCGGGTCAGACTGTCCAGTAGCGCATCAGAAGCGTCACGATGCCCCTGCGGACGCGCAGCCGGCGGACCGGGTCCACGGTGGCGTCGGCGTCGACGACGGCAGGTCCTCCGGAACGGGGTGACGACCGGCTCCGGAGGCCGGAATACCGGCCGGCGCACCACGCCAACCGCCCGGCCCGTGGAGCCAACCGCCCGGCCCACGAAGATCGGCCATGATCGGTACCGCATAGTAGGGTCCGCTCATGCCAGACGGTGTGGCCAAAATCCCTCCGGCGGCGGATGCCGAGCCGGGACCGGCGCCGGGTGAGTCCACCCTGGAACGGCCGGCCGGCGGCTCCGGCCCGCAACCCCCGAACCTGACCCGTGACACAGAGTCGCCCCGTGACGCGGAGTCGACCCCTGGTGCGAAGGCGCGCCATGACGTGGAGTCGACCCGTGGTGCGCCGGTCGCGTTGGCCACCCCCGGTGTGGCCGACGCCCCGGTGGCGTTCGACGACGAGGAACGCCCCGCCCGCCGGCTCACCGGCCCGGTCGACCTCGGCGTCGCGGTGGTCGCGTTCGCCGTCGCGCTGCTGGTGCTGTGGCAGGTGTTCCGCCCGCTGGCACAGGGCAGCCAGTTCTATCTGATCGTCTTCCTGGCCGGCGTACTTCCGCTGGTCTTTCTCGCGTACCGGTCGGGCCTGCGGCTACCGGACCGGCTGACGGGCCGGCTGCCGGCGCGACTGGCGCCACGCGTACCCGATCCGGACGGCCCGCCGGAGCGCCGGCGTGACCTGCCGACGGTGGCCGACTGGCTGCTGGCCGGGCTGGCCCTGGTGGTCTGTCTCTATCCGGTGATCCCGCTCGCGTTCGGGAACGCGGGCGGCGGCTACGACGCCTTCCTCGACCGGCAGGGCCTGCTCGCCCCGGTGGACGTGGTGATGGGCGCTCTGCTGCTGGTGCTGCTGGTGGAGGCCTGTCGGCGCACCACCGGCTGGATCCTGCCGGTGGTCTGCCTGGTCTTCCTCGGCTACGGCTACTACGGCGGACTGCTGCCCCAGACCTGGACGATCGCCCACGCGGGCCTCGACTTCGGACAGATCGTCGACGCCTTCTACAACTCCGGCAGCGGGTTCTACGGCACCCCGCTGGACGTCGCGGCCACCTACATCGTGCTGTTCACCATCTACGGCGCCGTGCTCGACCTCTCCGGCGCCGGACGGTTCTTCGTCGACCTGTCGGTCGCCGCCTTCCGCCGGTCCCGCAGCGCCGCCGGCCGGACCGCGGTCGCCTCCGGGTTCCTGCTCGGCACGGTCTCCGGATCGGGTACGGCCACAGCCGTCAGCGTCGGCGCGGTCACCTGGCCGATCCTGCGCCGGGCCGGCTATCCCGCCGAACATGCCGGCGGAATGCTGGCGGCGGCCGGGGTGGGCGCGATCCTCTCCCCGCCGACCCTCGGCGCCGCCGCCTTCATCGTCGCGGAGTACCTCGAGGTCTCCTACCTGACCGTGCTCGGCTGGGCGGTGATCCCGACCCTGCTCTACTACCTCGGCATCCTGCTCGCCGTCGAGATCGACGCGCGCCGGTTCAAGGTACGGCCGGTGGAGGTGGCCGCCGGCTCGGCGTGGCGGCTGCTGGCCCGGTTCGGCTACCACTTCTCCTCGCTGATCGTGATCGTCGTACTGCTCGCGGTCGGGGTGAGCGCGACCCGGTCCGTGGTCTACGCGACCGGGCTGGCGGTGCTGCTGTCCTTCCTCGACCGGCGCAGTTGGCTGACCCCGCAGCGGCTCTTCGCCGCGCTCTCCGCGGGCGTACGGGGCGTACTTCCGGTCGTGGCGGTCTGCGCGGCGGCCGGCATCATCACCGCCACCACCACGAAGACCGGGCTGGGTGCGCAGTTCGCCTCGCTACTGGTCCGTGGTGCCCAGGCGCTCGCCGACGACCCGACCGTCGTACTGGCGCTGACCGTGGTGTTCGCCGCGGTCGCGCTGTCACTGCTCGGGCTCGCCGTACCGGTCACCGCGTCCTTCATCATCGGCTGGGTGATCATCGGCCCGGCGCTGCTGGCGCTGGGCGTCCCGGCGCCGGCGGCCGCGATGTTCGTCTTCTACTACTCGGTCCTGTCCGAGGTCACCCCGCCCACCGCACTGGCCGCCGTGGGCGCGGCGGCGATCACCGGCGGCCGGACCGTACCGACGATGTGGCAGGCCCTGAAGTACGCCCTGCCGGCCTTCCTCGCGCCGATCGCGTTCGTGCTCACCGGGCCCGGGGAGTACCTGCTCGGCCGGGGCTCGCCGCTGGAGGTGCTCTGGGCCGGCCTGGTCGGCTGTCTCGGGGTGGCGGCGTTGGCGGTGGCGACCGGTGGCTGGCTGCTCGGGGTGGGCCCGGCCGGGCCGGTCGAGCGGGTCCTCACGGCGCTCGCCGGACTGCTGCTGCTCTACCTGCACCCGGTCTCGATCGCGATCGGGGTCGCGTTGATCGTGATCGCCGTGCTGATCGCGCTGGCGCGGCGGCGCGGGACGGTGGAAACAGGTCCGGACGATCCGGCATCGGCAGGTCCGCCGGTCCCGGGCGGTACGACCGGAGGTGGCGGTGTGACCGGCGGCGAGGGCGTGGCCGGAGCCGGCGGTGCGCCCGGCGCGGGTGTGAGCGGAGCCGGCGGTGCCACCGGAGGCGAGGGTGCGACCGGAGGTGGCGGTGTCACCGGAGGCGACGGTGTGACCGGAGGTGCCGGGCCGGGTGCCGGGGCGGAGGACGCCGGTTCGAGGCGGCAGGAGTTCGGTTCGAGCGTGGGAGAGGAAGCGAAATGAAGCGTGCAACGAGGATCCTGGCAGTGGTCACGGCCACCGGCCTGGGCCTGACGGGACTCGCCGGCTGCGGCGGACGGCAGGACGCCGGCACCAGCGACGCCGGTGGCGAGGTCACCTGCGAGGTCGCCACGGAGACCCGGATCGGCATCGCGACCGGCAACGCCACCGGCGTCTACTTCGCGCTCGGCAACGCCTACGCCGACCAGGTCTCCAGCAGCCCGGGCAGCAAGGTGAAGGCGACGGCGGCCGAGACCGGGGCGTCGGTACAGAACATCCAGCAGCTCGTCGCCGGCACGTACGCCGTGGCGTTCTCGCTGGCCGACACGGCCGCCGACGCCGTGCAGGGCACCGGTAGCTTCGAGGGGCAGAAGCAACCGGTGCAGGCGCTGGCCCGGATCCACACCAACTTCACCCAGGTGATCGTGCGCAGCGGCGCCGGGATCAACTCGGTGGCCGACATGCGGGGCAAGCGCGTCTCCACCGGTTCACCGAAGTCGGGTACCGAGGTCATCGCCAACCGGCTGCTCCAGGCCGCCGGGCTCGACCCGGCAAAGGACATCCAGGCCCAACGGCTGGACCTGACCAAGACCGTGGACGGGATGAAGGACGGCTCGATCGACGCGCTGTTCTGGTCCGGCGGCCTACCGACCCCCGGCATCACGGATCTGCTCACCACGGCCAAGGGCCAGGTAACGTTTCTGGACATCACGCCACTGCTGGCTGAGATGAAGAAAATCAACCCGGTGTACGAGGAAGGCTCGATCCCGGCCTCCACGTACGGCACCCCGGCGGACGTCAAGACCATCGTGGTACCCAACTTCCTGCTGGTGAAGGACACCCTCGACGCGAACGTGGTCTGCGTGCTGACCAAGACGCTGTTCGACCGGAAGCCCCAACTGGAACAGGCCAACGCGGCGGCCAAGGAGATCAGCCTGGACACCGCCCGCAAGACCGACCCGGTGCTCCTGCACCGAGGGGCGGCCCAGGCGCTCGACGACCTGAACGCCCCGAAGTAGCCGTACGTCCGCCCGCGCCGCCACCCCTAGAACCCCAGGTTCCTAGGAAGCTCTAGGGGTGGCGGCGCGGACGTCTGTCCGGCCCTGGGCTTGGTTGCCCGGATCGGGCCCCACCGACGGCACGGAACCCCTGCTGACCAGCCTGTACGCCCCCGAGTTGGCATCTGTTCGTGGCCTCGGCTAAAGTTCTCATCCGTCACCAGGAAACACCGGAGACAAGCGGACGTAGCGCAGTTGGTAGCGCATCACCTTGCCAAGGTGAGGGTCGCGGGTTCGAGTCCCGTCGTCCGCTCGGAGATGCCGCCACAAGTCGGGGGCTACCTCGGTGGAGTGGCCGAGAGGCGAGGCAACGGCCTGCAAAGCCGTGTACACGGGTTCAAATCCCGTCTCCACCTCGGTATCAACGAGGGCGATTGGCGCAGTGGGAGCGCGCTTCCTTGACACGGAAGAGGTCACTGGTTCAAACCCAGTATCGCCCACCAGTTATATATGCAGGTCAAATGGCTCGTTACCGGATCTTCGGTAACGAGCCATTTCGTAGTTGCTCCTTACGGTGGGAGCAAATTGGGAGCACATGATCATCTACGGCGGCCCAGCGGCGGGTCCGAGCGATGGATGACGTCGTACCGGTCGGACTGGCAGCAAGATGATCGCCGTCGTCGGGCGTTGGGCCACGTTGACGGGTCCGTGGTCGGCGGAGCCCTTAACGGCTTCCGTGAGGGTCCGTCAACCGGACCAGCGAACTGGGTGATCAGAGAGCCTCACCACGCCTACTCCTGAATCTTTCGGCTACGGCGTGGGCTGCCTTCCGCGGCACCTTGCCACAGCCGGTGACACTGGAGCGCAGCGTCAGCTGGTACAGCTCCTGCACCGGTTCAGTTAAAGAACAAGCCCGGCGCGAGACCGGATCGCACAGCAGGCGGCTGAGTACATCGTCGGGATCTTTGCTCCCCAAGCAGCAGCGGCTCGTCAACCAGTGCGGCGCCACCCTCATCTACCCCGGCCGGGTGTCACAGAGCATCCAGCTGAGCAACACGAGCTCGGCCTGGACGGAGAGCTCTCACGTGGAGATGATCGCCCGTACCGGCCAGGTCTCCAGCCTTCTGGTCCAGCTCACCGCCGCCTGCTCGGCACCGTGCACGGTGCCGCAGTCCGACGCATGGGGAGTCGAGTCACTGACGTATCTCGAACTCGAATCTGGCGAACTCCGCTTCTCCGGCAACCCTTCAAGCGGTAGCACGACCTCCATCATCCCGACGTGGACGCTGACCGCGACCGCACCGGGAGCGATCCCGATCATCCCGTCGATTAACTGGCGGCTGCCCGACGTCCTCACCATCCGCTGTGATGCCATGATTGGCTCAAGGTCCGGATGTGTGGTGCGGTCCTATATTCCGACCCTGCTGCTGTCCTACTCGACCGACGGCGCCTCGGCCGTCATGATCGCTGGGCCAGCAATACCTCACGGACGGGTGGGGCTACGAGTACGGCGGCGGAGCCCCGTTGCGCCGGCTCGCCGACGAATCGCTGCAACGCACCAACCGCAACATCATCTGCGACTCGACGTTCGTACCACGGCCGGCGGAGGTGCCAGAAGACTCCTGCGACGAGTTCCCGTTCGCCGCCACCTACGAAAGTGGCGCCATGCTCGGTCTGACCGGAGCCCAGTGCGCCGAGGTGCTGCCGTACATCGACGATGTCACCGGCACCTGGGACGTGCGCTACCTCAAACCGGTCACCGGCAGCGAACGCTGCGTACGCGGCCACGTCAGCCTGGCAAGCAACACCGACGTCGGTGGGGACCTCGGCCGGCTCACCACCGCCCAGCGGCTCCTCGACCACGAGGAATACTGGATCGGCATCACAAGCTAGACCTCGGTGCGGTGCGGTGCGGTGCGGTGCGGTCCGGTCCGCTCCGGGCCCGCCACCGGCCCGGACCGCACCGCCTACAGGTTGAGCCAGTCCGACAGCAACGGCCCCTCGATGTCGCCTGCGGCGAGGCGCACCCCGGTCAGCTGCGACAGCAGCGCAAGCGCGCGCAGGACCGGGCTCACCTCCCCGTCACCAGGCATCGGCCGATCAGGATCTAACCCAACCAGACGTTGCTGGTCAACCAGCTCATCTGGGGCGCTACCGAGACGCACATGCGCTATGTCCGGCTCGAAGCCGACCACGACCTGTCCATCTCGCGCATACCCGAAAAAGGCCATCGCCGAGGCCGACTTCCAGACCGTAACCGCCTCACCGGATGTGGACAACGTCCGCAGCAAGTCGAGCTGGCCGACCTCTACCCCATCCTCCTGAAAGGCAAAGCTCCAATCCCCCGCCGAGCCGACCCGGACCACGGGCTCCGCTACGCCGAACTCCTCAACCGCCGCACCGCGCTCTAACACGGCGGACACCTCCGGATCAAACCCCAAATCGTCGGCCAACCGCCGCACGTCACGGCCGCGCACCACGGTAAGACAGAAGCCAACCGAGAGTAACGGCTTGACCCACCCCCAGCCGACCAACGCTTCGGACAACCAAGGACCCAAAAACCCACGCTCCCGTCCCCGTAGTCCTCCCCTATCCTTACCATCCCGATCTACCTGCCACGGCGGTTAGGGCTCGGTCCCGGGCCGACCGCGACAACCGGTAGCACCACCCGCCCCGACAGCCCACGACACCGAAAGCCCCGATGGCCGCCCCCCACGACCACACCCAGACGGCAGCCGATTCCCAGGAAGTCCTCCACGGGTCTGTGGATCGAACGGTGTTCCGGCCTGACACGCCAGGCGTGTGCCTGGTGAGGAGGGTGCCGTGATGACCGCGACACTGAATAACGTGACCCCGAGGAAGGCGAAATCCGAGCCGTCGGCGGAGGCGAAAGCCGCTGCCGAGTTGGTGCGGTTGGCCAAGGAGCAGGGCCTGCCGTTGACAGGTCCGGACGGTCTGCTCAAGCAGTTGACCAAGACGGTCCTGGAGACCGCGCTCAACGAGGAGATGACCGAGCACCTTGGCTATGAAAAAACATGATCCGGCGGGCGTCGGCGCTGGCAACATCCGTAACGGCAGCCGGCCGAAGAGCGTACTGACCGACGCCGGCGGGCCGGTCCAGATCGACGTGCCCCGGGATCGAGCCGGGACGTTCGAGTACTAGAGGACTCGGGCACGGTTCGCTGGGCCGACAAGCACGACATATTCCGGGCCGCCGCGACTGTCGTTGCGCTACACCCGGCGGTGTTCCACGGTCTGCTGGCCGGCTATCACGCGGTCTACGGCGACCTTCAACCAGCGGAGGCGCTCACTCTGCTGGAGCACCTGCGCCTTCCGGCCGACGCCGAAGGTGTCGCCCAGCTACGGACAGTCTTACGCAAGGGCGCCAAAAACCACTAGGACGACCCCGGCCTCTGGAACGTCCAGTAGCGCCTGCATGTCCGCAGCTTGCTGAACATGATCGGAATCCCGGTTCTCGACAGATCCGGGTGTAGTCGCCGTCGCTCTAGTTTCCTGACGCAGACCGAAATACGGCTGCGCCGAAAGCGCTGAGTTACGGTGCTCCGATGCAGGCGAATGCGGCCCAGCGGGCAACACAGGCAGCCATGTCGATCGCCTCATCGCTCGGCCTGACCGCCTACGACGCCGCCGTCCTGCACAACTCGAACAAGCTCACCCTGCGTCTGCAGCCCTGCGACGTGGTGGCGCAGGTGGCACCGGCGGCGCACCAGTGCGCCCAGCTTGAAGTGGATACCGCTAAGCGACTGTTCGAGGTCGGGAGCCCGGTGGCCGCGCTGGAAGCGCCCGAGGTCTTCGTCTGGGACGACTACGTGGTTACTCTGTGGACCTACTACCAACCGGTGACTACTCAAGCGATCCCATCCGCGGACTACGCCGGAGCGCTCGGACGTCTGCACGCCGGAATGCGCCGGGTCGACCTGCGCACCCCGCACTTCACGGACCGGGTTTCCGAGGCCCAGACGCTCGTGGTCGATCACGACCGGACGCCGAAGCTGGCCGACGCGGACCGGATCTTTCTCGCCGGCACGTTGGACCGCCTGCGCCGAGCGGTCAGCGATAGCGGCCGGCCCGAACAACTCCTGCACGGCGAACCTCACCCGGGCAACCTGCTCTCGACCCCGATCGGTCTGCTCTTCATCGACTTCGAGACGTGCTGCCGGGGGCCGATCGAGTTCGATCTGGCCCACGCACCCGACGAGGTCGCAGACCTCTACCTGGGCGTCGATCACCACCTGCTCCGAGATTGCCGGACCCTCATGCTGGCGATGATCACTACGTGGCGCTGGGATCGCGACGACCAATTCCCCGACGGCCACAGCCTCGGCGTCGAGTGGCTGAGCGATCTCCGGAGGGCGACGGCTCGGTAAATCACCGAGCCCCGTCATCGGCTGCTTGTTTCATTGCGGTAGGACCGTAGCCCGGCCAGGCTTTGGTCCAGGTGCCCGGGCTGTCGCTCTCACATCGGCTGCCCACGCTGGTCGTGTGGCTCTCATTTGGCCTGCGCAGTCCCGGGCGCCGCCAGGGCGGGGAGAGGCTCGAGAGGGGTTTGCGTAGCTCGAAGCAGCGTTGCCCTCCCGGCTCGACAACTCAGGTGGATCGAGCATCGGAGGACGCGTTGAAGGTCACGTCGGATCGTGTGGTCATCGGTATGGACCCGCACAAGCGCTCTGCCACGATCGAGGTCATGGCCGGCGACGAGACCATCGTCGGCGGCGGCCGGTTCGACACCGGTCGGGACGGCTACGCGGCGATGAGACAGTACACCGGCCAGTGGCCGGTCCGGGTGTGGGCGATTGAGGGTTGCCAGGGCATCGGCCGGCACATCGCCAACCGGTTGTTGGCCGACGGTGAGCAGGTCGTCGACGTCCCGCCGAAGCTGTCCGCCAGGGCGCGGGTGTTCGCGACCGGCCAGGGTCGCAAGACCGACGCCACCGACGCCCACTCCATCGCGCTGGTCGGCACCCGGATGGCCGGATTGCGTCCGGTCGTCAACGATGAGCAGCTCGCCTTGCTTCGGATTCTGGTCGACCGTCGTCGGTCGCTTGGTGAGGACCACACCCGGATGGTGTCCCAGCTGCACCAACTGTTGCTGGAGCTCATACCGGGCGGCGCGAAGAAGAGCCTGTCCGCCGCCCAGGCCAAGGCACTGCTGGCCACGGTCCGGCCCCGTGACGTCGTCGGCAAGACCCGGCGCCGGGTCGCCGCGGAACTGATCGGTGACCTCGAACGCGTCTACCGCCGCACGAAGGAAGCCGACAAGGAACTGAAAGAGCTCGTGGCTTCCACCGGGACCACGCTGATGGACCTGCACGGCATCGGACCCTCCGGCGCCGCCCGACTGCTGGTCGAGGTCGGCGAGGTCACCCGGTTCCCGAACCGGGCCCACTTCGCCTCCTGGAACGGCACCGCCCCCATCGACGCCTCCTCCGGCGAACAAGTCCGCCACCGGCTCTCCCGCGCCGGGAACCGGCAGATCAACCGAGTCCTGCACATCATGGCCACCGTCCAACTACGCAACCCCACCGAGGGCCGCGCCTACTTCGACCGGAAGAAGACCGCCGGGAAGACGTCGATGGAAGCGATGCGGGCGCTGAAACGACGCCTGTCCGACATCGTCTACCGGCAGATGATCGACGACGCCACGGCCGGCCAGGTGACGGGCCCGGGAGGACAACGAGGAACGACTACTGACTCCAGCGTGACCAGCTCACATCCCCATGCCGGCTCTTCGGAGAAGTCACTTCCCGGACCCGCCGCCACCCAGCTTAGAACCCCGCTCCCGACGATGGCTTGACACAGAGGGGAGCCATGTCCGGTCGTCGAGCCGATACGGGGGGCCGGCCACCGAGCGTGACGGCTTCGGCTGGTGGTGACGCGCGCGGTCGGCGGCTTGTCAGTGCGCCTCGAGTCGGATTTCCCTCGGATCGTGGGATGGCGTGGGGGGGGCAGATTGGGAGCGGGGCCGCGCTCCCAACGGCACTGAACGGCGCTCAACGGCCTTGACCTGCACGTATTGTCCCTCGCCCGACCTGCGGGTCTTTTGTCGTTGCTGGTCAGAGCGTTGCGGTCCGTTCCTTGACACGGAAGAGGTCACTGGTTCAAACCCAGTATCGCCCACCAGTTATACATGCAGGTAAAATGGCTCGTTACCGGATCTCCGGTAACGAGCCATTTCGTAGTTGCTCCTTACGGTGCGAGCAAATTGGGAGCACATAATCATCTATGGTGGCCCAGCGGCGGGTCCGAGCGATGGATGATGTCGCGCTCTGGCTGACGTCTTCCTGCGTGTTCCGCCAGGAGAGCCGCGCTCCTTGACCGCTGGGTGTCATCCGCATCCCGCATCACCGCACGGATGCCCCTTGCTGATGTGACTGATGGCCCACACCACGCGTGCCGGTCGCGGCCAGGCTGCTCAGCGCGAGGGTGTCCCAGGCAGTGATCTCCGTGCCCACCTCAGCCCGGTGGTGCGAGGAATGGACAGCGTCGCGGGTCCAGGGCTCCCGGTACCGCACTACGGGCACGAGTTCCAGTCCAACGTCTGCGGTTCCCCACTTCGCCTCGGTCTCGTCGGCGACGACAAGAGTCGGGCGGGCGTCGGCGGCGAGGAGTTCGTTGATTGCGAAGTCGTAGGTGTCGCCGAGGTCGGCGGCGGCGGCGAGGTCGATCACCACCGTGGCGAGGTATGAGGCATTTGTCTTCGGGTGGTGACATGCCCCAGTTCCGCCCCGAGCAAGGCGGTGACCTCGTCGGTGGGGGTGGCGGTCGTGTTGGACGGCACCGACCACCGCAGCCACACCGAGCAGGACACCGCGATCGGCGACTACATCCGATGGCGCAACCGCCGAGCCCAACCCAAGTCCGGATTCGCCATCAACTCCAAGATCCGACACCCGGATTACCCGCTCAGGACTGCATAACGCGGCACTAGGACACCCCGACCCTCCACCGGCATCGGCTCAGCACCTGGTGAGACTTCGCTGGTCTGGGACAGGCTGGCGGTGACCACCGTGTCGAGCGGGAGACCAGCCGAGGCCGCGACGGTGACTGCGGTGCCGATCATCCGTGGCGGATCGAACCAGCACGGCGGCGAGGGCCGCCGTGGCATCGTCGCTGTGTTGACTGGTGCGGGCGAGAGTTATTGCCAGAGATCGGGCTCGGGCGTTGTCGTGCGCGGCGGTAGCGCGGTCAGCGTGTCGGTGAGCGCCGGAGGCCTGGGAACGGTTTGCGCAGCGAGTCGCTCCAGCAGCACGGCCGGCAGGTGCGGTGCCAGTCAGGCCGGTCCCTGTTGCTTCCGATAGACACCCCGCAGCCGGTGAGTTGCCCGGCCCGCTCCCGGCACCACCAAGCCCGGGCCAAACCAGCCACTATCGACGATGCGATCAACTCGTTGATCGACCAGCTGTCGGCGTACTGGCCCAGGCGCAGAGACGGGTACGACTTGACGGTAAACAGCTGCATCGGGGTCAGCCTGAGCTTCTGCTGATCGGCTGCCTCGACGCCGCGGGCCCGGCCGACGGTTCTAGGTGGTGACGGTGCGTAACGAGCGACCGCCCGACGACGTGTGGCTCAGTTTCCGCTTCTGCCGAAAGTAGTGCGTCGGACCGTCGTCGGCGCTCCTTATAGAGACGATGCGGGGACAGCGCTCAACGGGCGATTGCTTCGTTTGATGGGAAGCCATCTCGTGAGCATCGAGACCAGGGGGTCGAGCGGGATGCCGCTATCCTGCCCCGTGTGACCTCTCCAATGATGCCGAACGATCCGCGGCGGCTTGGTAACTATGAGCTGCTCGGTCGTCTTGGCGAGGGCGGCATGGGCACCGTCTTTCTTGGACGCTCGCCGGATGGCCGGCTGGTGGCGGTCAAGATGTTGCGGGCCGAGCACGCTTGGGACACCGAGTTCCGGGGGCGGTTCCGCAGCGAGGTCAACCGGGCCCGCGAGGTGCCCGGCTTCTGCACTGCGGCGGTGCTCGACGCCGACCCGGATCACGAGACGCCGTATCTGGTGGTCGAGTACGTCGACGGGCCGAGTCTCTCCGAGGTGATCCGGGAGCGGGGGCCGCTGGACGGCGGCACGCTGCACAGCGTGGCGGTCGGGGTGGCCACGGCGCTGGCGGCGATCCACGGCGTGGGGGTCATCCACCGGGACCTGAAGCCGCAGAACGTGCTGTTCTCGCTGGGTACGCCCAAGGTGATCGACTTCGGGATCGCGCGGGCGGTCGAGATGACCAGCCGGCATACCAAGACCGACCAGATGGTCGGCACGGTGGCATACATGGCGCCGGAGCGGTTCGACAACGACTCGGATCGCACGGTGGGGCCGGCGGCTGACGTGTTCGCGTGGGGTGTGGTGGTGGCTTACGCGGCGACCGGACGTACCCCGTTCTGGGCGGATTCCCCGGCCGCCACGGCGGCTCGCATTCTGACCCAGCCGCCCGACCTGACCGGGCTCGGCGGGTCGTTGCGTGACCTGGTGGGCCGCACGCTGGCCAAGGATCCGACCGAGCGGCCGACCGCCCATCAGCTGCTCGACCTGCTGCTGGAGGCGGAGAGCGGGGGAGCGCTCGCCCAGCGGCCGGAGCTACTCAAGGCCGCCGAGGCGGCACAGCACACGGGTCGGGTGCGGCCTTCCGGCGTACGCGAGCCAGCCGCACCCGTTCGTCGGCGGGTGAGCCGCCTGGTGGCCGTGGCCGCGGCGGTGACCGTCGTGTGTGCCAGCATCGGGTTCGCGTTGTTCCGCCACCAACTCGATGGGGCGCTGGCGTCGTTCGTGCCCAGTACGTCGCCGTCGGCGTCGCGGCCCGTGGCGTCGGCCGCGCCCAAGTCGACGGTGGCCGTCTCGGGCAAGCCCCGGATCCAAGGGCCGGGGGTGTCCGATCGGCTCGACCGGCGCGGCCTGTGGAAGGCCGACCGGGCTGCCGACAGCGCCGCCGGATGGTGCACCTTCGACGAGCGGATGCTGGCGACAACCCACATGTCCACCCTCTATCAGTGCAAGGGGCCTAAGGACTCGTTCGCCGGCGACCAGACGATCGCGGTCGACGTCGGCATCGTCACCAAGGGCGCCTGCGCGGTGATCTGGTTCCGGTTGGTCGACCAGCGCGGTTACGTAGCCTCGTTCTGCGAGAACGAGATCCGGCTGGGGATCGACGAGAGCTCGGGAAATGGGTTCAACTCGGAGCAGCGGGTCGCCTCGAGCGCGTTTCAGGTCGGGCAGACGCACCGGACCGGCATCACCGTGCACAACGGCACGGCCCAGGTGACGGTCGACGGCACGCCCGCTCTGAGTATGCCGGTCACCGACCCGCAGCTGGTCGCGGGCCGGGTCGTGCTCGGGGTGCTCAACGACGCGTCCGAGGGGGACGCCGCAGTGGCCTTCGCGAACGTCGATCTGCGGTCGCCGCTGGTGGGTCAGCCGGCGCATTTCACCGATCCGGCCACCGGGTCCAGCCAGTCGATAGTGGAGCTTTACTCGTACGATCCGGTCGCGCACTCCGCCGTGGCCCAGCCGGTGCTCGTGATGGACAGTGCGGACTACTGCAAACAGTTCAAGATCGACTCGGACGATATCAGGTGCAGCGATCCGTTCCAGATCGTCGAGAGCCACACGAAGGTGACGATCCCGGTCCGGTCCGCGCCGAAGCTGACGTCGTGGGAGAACGTCGGTGGCGGGGACGGCATCGTCTCGGTGCGCGCCGGCGCCGGTCACTCCATCTCTGCGTCCAAGTTCACAAAGTGGCTGGCCGGGAAGCAGGGTGGCCTGGTCGCGGTCACCACCACCAACGGCGAGGTCACCACGCTGACCAAGATTGACAACCCCTGACCCGGTTGCGTCGCGGTCCCGGTCACCAGCGCGTCCGGGTCGGCGATCCGCCCCCAGGGCCGCGCTCTCTGTCGCCGTCAAGGCGCGGCAGCATCGGAGGCGACTGCTCGCGTGCGCTGCCCGACATGCAGATCGACTTGGTAGCTCTGATCGTTGACGAGTACGACCCTGCCATTGCGTTCTTCACCGGCGTACTCGGGTTTGACCTTGTCGAGGACTCCCCGTCGCTCACCAACGACGGACGACTAAGCGCCGGGTGGTCGTACGTCCCGCCGGGTGCTCAGACCGGTCTTCTTCTCGCCAGGGCAGATGGTGATCGCCAGAGCGCTGCCGTCGGTGATCAGGCAGCCGGTCGAGTCGGGTTCTTCCTTCCCGTCGATGACTTCGACGTCGCGTACCGAAGGATGACGGATGCCGGCGCAGTTTTCCTTCGCCAGCCGCGAACCGAGTCCTAGGGCCGAGTGGCGGCCTTCCTAGACATCGCCGGCAACCGCTAGGACCTCCTTGGAGACACCTTCGGTGAAGAAGACGCGGTGAATGACCGGGCGCACTAATCTGCTGCCGACCGCGCGCGCCACTCGCAGCCGAAGCAGCACGCTTCGTGACCGAGTTCCGACCTCCATGCACCGGGGGCCTCTTCGCGCACGGACGCTAGCGTCCGTACTGCGTCAAGGTCCGCTTGCGAGGCGGGTTCGGCCGCGGCCCGCTCCATCGCTGTGCCGGTCGACGGCATACGGGAAGGCATGCCGCGCTGGCTATTGGCCTGTAGAGGCGGGTACCGGCGAGTCGTAGACCAGGGCCGAAGTGTGAAGATCTCTTGCAGGTAATTTGTGCTGGGTTCCGCCCAGACGGTCAACCGATCAAGCTTAACCGGGTGATCGTCATCCTCGTTCTTGGTGCGCTGTCTGCTGTGGTGTGGTGGCTCGTTGCTCGTACCCGGCGGGTTGGCTGGACTGTCGGCCTGGCGCTGGTCGGCTGGGCTGCCGTCGCGGCCGTCGTCGTTACCGCTTTTCCACGGGCGCGGGCAGATGTAATCGTGGGCTACCTTCCCGTGGCCGTGGCGATCATTGGTGTAGGTCGAGCTGTCGAAAACCGGCGGCTTGGCCGAGCCGAACGAGACCGAGGCTCGTGGCTCTACCGGCTCGCGATTGTGCTGACTTCGTTTGTTGCCTGCGTCTGTGCACCGTTCTCCTTCTACGCCTTCAACGGCGAGCCGTACCTTCCCTCAGCCGATGAACTGTTGCCGGTGCCAGCAGGCCTTACCGCCACAGTCGAGGAGCCAGCAGGTCCTCCGTGTGGGTCAGGTGCATGCGGTCGTTTCATCACCGTGACTGGCAGGCCGGGGCAGTCGACGGGCGATGTTTATGAACAGATCCGACAACATCTGATTAGTCGTGGATGGGATCTCGGGCATGGCGGTCAGTCCTGCCGGCCAACTGGCTGGCTACTTGATCAACATTCGATGTGCGTCAGCCTTTCCATCCGCGAGGGCGGAGTACGCGTGTCCTTCGAGGGATGGCGGGCATGGCCCTAGCGGCTCGCCCTAACCCGGAACCCGAACGCACTGTACGAGCCGGCGCCGACGCAGCCCTTACTCGCGTCCTAGAACGCCCAACACCGCCCAACATCGACGAGCCGGCGTAAGGCGCAAACCTGCATCCTGATCTGCCGCCGACCGTGTGTGCCACCAGCCACAGCCGTCACACTCCGTGGGCGACTTCCGGGCCGGCCGACGTCCGCAATTAGCCGATCCGAGTGTGCCGATGAGCGGACACGTTGCGCCGTCTCTGAGGAGGTTTAGGGGCGTGCGTCGAATTGGGCGCGGGCTTCGAAGACTTGGTCCATGTGCATCTCCGCCCAGTTCTTGATCGCGACCATGACCGGAAACAGTTCATGGCCGAGGGAAGTGAGTTCGTAGTCGACGCGGACCGGTACCGAGGCGGTGACCGTGCGGGTGACCAGGCCGTCGCGCTCCAGCGTGCGCAGGGTCTGAGTGAGCATCTTCTGGCTGACGCCGGCGATGCGGCCGGCGAGTTCGCTGTGCCGCTGCGGGCCGTTGGCGAGGGCTGGGATCACCAGTGCGACCCACTTGTCAGTAAGCCTGCTCAACAACTCGCGGGTCGGGCACCGTTCCAGGAACGCGTCGTAGTCGCGTTTGGCCTGTTCGCGGCGTTGTGCCGCAGTCGTCGTCGCCATCCTGCCCTCCACCGGTGCCCTAGGCACTCCACGGTACCTACTTTCTGACAGTGCCCGCTGACTCCTACGGTCTTGGTGATCACGAGAGCCCACCGAGGAGACAGCGATGCGCGCAGTCAGCTATGCACAGTTCGGCGGGCCGGAGGTCCTGCACGTGGCCGACGTGCCGGTGCCCGAGCCGGGGCCGGGGCAGGTACGGGTGAGGGTCGCCGCCTCCGTCGTCCACCCAGTCGACCTGATGATCCGCTCCGGTCGGTTCCCGGCCCCGCTGCCGATCAGTCTGCCGTACACCCCCGGCTGGGATGTGGCCGGTACCGTCGACGCGGTCGACCCGGCAGTCGAGCATTTCACGATTGGCGACGAGGTCATCGGCTTCTCGCCATGGCTGCAAACCACGGTCGGTGCCCATGCGGAGTACGTGGTGCTTGACGCAGCCTGGCTGACCCCCGCACCCGCCGGCGTCCCTGCCACCGAGGCGGCGACCCTGCCGACCAATGGCCTCGCGGCCGCCCAGGCCCTCGACCTGCTCGCGGTCCCGGCGGGTTCGACCGTGCTCGTCACCGGCGCCGCTGGGCAGGTCGGCGGGTTCGTCCTGGCGCTGGCCCGCGCGACCGGCCTGCGCGCCACGGGACTCGCCGGAACCGACGACCGTGCGTTCGTGGAGTCACTGGGCGCGGCATTCTTGTCGCGCTCCGACGACCCGACGGGGACGTTCGATGCGGTCATCGACCTGGCGGTGATCGGCCCCTCGCTGCTGGGACTCATCCGCGACGGTGGCGGCTACGTGGCCGCGTCGCCTCCGCTTCGCCCGGAACCAGTGCGGGAAATCCGGACCTTCGCGCTGGAGGTGCGACCGGACGGATCGCGGCTGAATGAACTGGTCAAACTCGTTACCAGCGGCGACATCCCGCTCCGGGTTGCCGACGTGTACCCCTTCGCCGACGCCGCGGCCGCGCACGACCGGCTGGCCAAAGGCGGCGTTCGCGGCGGCGTGGTGATCGTTCCATGACCCCAGCCGAACCTCCGCCGTCACGATCAACTGATGCGCCCCACCGCGAGTACGCCGCTCGCGCCACGCCTGCTGCACGGCGGCGCGGCGCGGCGCGGGTGGCTGTACTCGACGCGTTCAGCCAGCCGTCGTGTGGTGACCACAAGCTACTGCCGCTACGAAATCTAGCGTCGCTAGGACTCTGCCAGTCTGACCAAGAGGGAAGCCGCCCATGCTCACCATCATCGCCAAGGTGCTCGTCGGACTGATCGGCGCAGGCATCATCTTCATCGGCGTGAACGCCTTCCGGGCGCCGCAGGCCGCAGCCGGCTTCGGCATCCCCGGCACGCCGACCGAGGACCGCACCTTCCAGGCCTGGCTGGCTGTCAAGGCTGTGCGCGACATCGCCTCGGGGCTCTTCATCTTCATCCTGCTTGCTGGGGCCACACCGCACCTGCTGGGCTGGTTCATGCTGGCCGCCGCCGGCATGCCCGCCGGCGACGCACTGATCGTGTTGCGCAGCAACGGGCCCAAGGCGGTCGCCTACGGCGTCCACGGGGCCACCGCCGCGGTAATGGTGGCGATCAGCGTGCTCCTGCTCGTCGCGTGACCACGCGTCACGCCGCTTCGGCCGAAGATCGCATCCACTGAAGGGAACAGCCTCTTTTCATGCTCAGCTTCGAGATCAATCTGATCGGTACGGTCCGCAATGACTGGACGGATGTCCAACACACGGACAACTGGGGTGCCGTCCGCAGCAGGATCACCCGAGTTCCTTCATGGTGGCGACCGCCTGCGGGTGCCCGAGGCGTGCGGCTTGCGCAATGTGGATGTTCGCCTCGTCGAACCGCTCGACCCTGCCGAGGACAAACGCGAGGACCCTGTGCCCGTCTGGCCATTCCGGATCCAGCCGAAGTCCCTCCTGCAACGGATCGATCGCCTCGGCCGGGCGGCCGGCCCTCACCAGTGACGTTCCGCAGAGCAGCCGGGCCGACATCCAGAGCGACCCGCGCACACCTTCGTTGACCTTGGCGAACTCCTCGGCGGCCTCCGACCAGCGTTCTTGCTCGAAGAGGTCAAAACCCCGGTCGTACGCCTCTTGGCCGCGATCATGCCCGGACCCCCACGATTCCAAGGGCAAGCCGTCGGGTACTGGGCGATCATGAACCGATTCGTGAATCCGGGCCGGAATGGCTGGCTGGCGTTGCTCGGCGGCTTGGTGCTGGGTGTGGTGTGCGCCTCGGCGTTCTTCAGGGTCGCGACGTTCGGTGACTCGTGGATGGTGCTGGCAGTTGTTGCGTTGCCTTGCCTCTTCGCTGCGATTCCTTACCGCCCGAACCGACCCTCGGCGCTGGCGCCTTGGCGTTACTTCGTACTGGCACTGGGCTTGACATTTTGTGCGTCTTCGCTGATCGGAAGTTAGGGCTCGTTCGCCATCTCGGTGTCAGCGCGATTCGTCACCGCTGACTCGGTCGCGACCCGGATCGGGCGCGAGTGGTGATGGTGCGGGTTGCTCGTGTGCGTCAGTTGCTCGGGTCAACTGCCGATGCGCGCCGGCGGCGGGTCTGCTCCACACCCCGCAGCTGCCGGTCGAGCCGGTCCCGGCGCGCGGTCCGGGCCCGCTGCACCGCCCGGACCTGCTCCGGGCCGGCCTAGTCGGCGAGCACGGCGCGGCCCAGGTGCGCTGGACACCCGATCGGGTCCACGCCGCGCTCGAACATGCCGCCACCCACCCCGATCTGGGCGGGCCACTCACCCTGCGCCGCACCGCCCCGCACACCTACACCGTCGGCCCTCGACTCGACCTGCTCACCGATGAGCAACGCACCGCCGTGCTCAACCCCGACCAACACACCCAACCGCTCACCGTTGAACAGGCCAACGTGCTGCTCGCCGCAATCGCCCTGCTCGGCGTCCGTCGCCTCGAACACGACCGCTTCGAACACGAGGCGCCCGCGGTCACCAGACCGCGTGAGACGGGACAGGACGCTCGCAAAATGCGCCGGACAGCTCGCAAGATCACTCGCAAACTGGCCTGGACACTCGCAGGGTTCGGTGGACCGGACAACACTGTCGCGTCCGCCTGAAGGTTGCGGATGATCAAGGCGGTGACCAGCCGCTCGCAAGGTAGGTCCGGACGCCGGCGAGTCCAGTCGTCCGGACCTACTTTGCGGTTTCCGACGAGGGTCACCCCGCAGACACCGTTGTGTGCGGTGGTGGCAAAGCTGTTCGTCCGATCTGCAGACCTCGGCCACCGCTGTCGGGTGTCGGTCAGGTGGAGCTTGAGAGCAGTTGGTTGACGGCTCGCTGGATGTCCTGGCTGAAGTAGGCGACGTCGGTGTAGGTGGGGGTCGGCTCCTCGCCGGCGTCCCAGTCACAGTCTGAGCCGCTGCTCACGATGCCGACCTGCTCCCAGACACCACTCGGAAGACGGTGCACTGCCGGCCCGCCGGAGTCTCCGCCGCAGTGGCTCTTCTGGTCCACAGACTTTGCGCAGATCGACGACCTCGGGTACTCGGGGTGCTCGATCCACCAGGGGTCGTCGAAACACTGCTCGTCCGGCAAGAACGGCAGCTCCACCTTGCCAAGGAAGCGTTCCTGAGGGGCCTCCCACTTTTGTTTGCCCCAACCGGCCACGGTCAGTGTCTGCAGCTGCCTGGGCTCGGTCGCGAGTCGCACGGTGGGCAGGTCGAGCGTCCGCTCTAACTTGATCACTGCCCAGTCTGGTCCCTCCCACCATTCGATTCCGCCGATGATGGCGGTGGACTTGGTGATCGTCCGCTGCGGGTCCTCAAGGTCGACTGCACCGGAGACGACGGTGAAGCTGTCCCCGGGTTGTCCATCGACGCAATGCTGGGCGGTGAGGACCAGTTGGGGGTGGATGAGAGTCCCGCCGCAACCCACCGGCAGGAGCCGGACCGTCCACGGGAACTCACCGGGTGCAGCCCGCTCACCTCCGCTGATAGCGGCGGCGGGAGCGGCCATGGCCAGCGTGGCGGCCAGCGCCAACCCGGCAGTCAGAAATCGCTTGAAGCGCATCATGCTCCTTGGGTGGGTTACAGGTCTCCACTAAGACGGCGCCGATGGGGCCTTTGGTTCAGGTCGGACCGATTTCCGGCCATCTCGGCGGTTCTAGGTCTCTGACGCGCGAAGCACCGCCTGCGATCGGCCGCGCAGCGCTGACCCGCGCAGCGCGCGGCGAACACCTCCCGCTGCACCCGTTCCAGTTCGGCCCACGTGGCTCCGGCGACGCTGCCCGCGGCATCCGCCCGGGCCACCGCGACCACCAGTTCCCCGCGTACCCGTTCGACATCCGCGCCCGAGTCCGGGCCAGCGGTAACACCACCCCGGGCACTGCCTGAGGGTGAGCGCATCCGATGAAACCCGCCGCCCTTGACTGGCAGGAGCGCGTATTCGAACTGTGCGGACTCCTGTGACGGGGAGGATCAGCGGTTACGCGGCGTTACTGTTCATGGCAGGCAGTCGCGGAGCTGGTGGTGTCGCGGGACCGGTCGCGGCGCGATCGACCCTTCGGGGCGTTGGACCGATGGCGGTTCGGGTTCACTTCTGTGGGCGTTCCTTGTGTCCGGCTTCGAGGAGTTGGAGCATCTCGGCGATGCGTTGTGGGCGTTGTTCGGGGCGGCGTTTGGTGGCGTCGATCCATCGGAGGTAGGCCCGCCGGTAGAACTGGGCCAGGGAGTCGAAGAACGCTGCGGCCTTCGGGTGGTGCCGGCGTTGATGGCTTGTCTGGTCGCGGTCGTCTGGTGGATGCCGAGGGCGTCGGCGATGACGGGGGCGGGGACCTGGGCGACGAGCTGGCGGAGGGCGCTGCTGGACGGCCGAGAGCCGTCAAGGCGAGGACCGCAGCCTCACGCCCGGAACGTGCGGCGGTAGGCGTCCGGCGGTACGCCGATCGTGCGGTGGAAGTGGCGGCGCAGTGTCGTCGCCGTGCCCATGCCCGCGGCCGAGGCGATGGTGTCGACGCTGTCGTCCGTGGTCTCCAGCAGCTCCTGCGCGCGGCGGATCCGCTGCGTCAGCAGCCACTGCAGCGGGGTGGTGCCGGTTACCGAGTGGAAGTGGCGGGCCAGGTGGCGCGAGCTCATGTTCGCCTGGCGGGCCAGGTCCTCCACGGTGAGCGGCTGGTCCAGCCGCCGCATCAGCCAGGGGAGCAGCTCGGCCAGGGGATGGCCGTCCTGGGTGGGCACCGGTGTGGTGACGAACTGGGCCTGGCCACCGGCCCGGTGGGGCGGCACGACCAGGCGGCGGGCGACCACGTTGGCGATCGCCGAGCCGTGGTCGCGGCGGACTAGATGCAGGCACAGGTCCATCGCTGCGGCCTTGCCCGCAGACGTGAGCACGCTGCCGTTGTCGACGTAGAGCACGTCCGGGTCGACCTTCACCCGGGGATAGCGCGCGGCCAGTTCATCGGTGTGGGCCCAGTGCGTGGTCGCGTGTAGCCCGTCCAGCAGGCCGGCGGCGGCGAGCACGAACACGCCCGTGCACAGGGAGACCACCCGCGCGCCCGACTCGTGGGCCGCGCGCACCGCCTCGACCAGGTCGGCCGGCGGGTCCTCGTCGACGTCCGCCAAGGCGGGGACGATCACGGTGTCGGCGTGCGCCAGCCGGTCGAGCCCGCAGTCCGGCTCCAGCAGGAACCGGCCGACCCGGACGGCGTGCGTGCCGCACACCTTGACGTCGTACCAAGGGCCTGGCAGGGCGGCCGGGGCGGAACCGAAGACCTCGTAGGCCAGGGCCAGCTCGAAGTGCAGCATCCCGTCGGTAGCGGCGACCGCGACGGAACGCGGGAAAGAACTCATGTCGGGAATTGTACGGGTCATGTCGTTCCGGACACTGGCACCGATGGGCAAACGGGGACATGATTTCCGCAGTGGATCACTTCGAGCACGCGGGAGCAGACGTGGGATCAGGTCGGAACGTGGCAGTGTTCGGGGCCTACGGGCATACCGGGCGGTTCGTGGTCGCGGAGTTGCGCGAGCGCGGATACGTCCCGCTGCTCCTCGGTCGCGACGAGGACAAGCTGCTGGCGCTGGCGCAGGTCCAACCGGGGCTCGAGGCGCGGCAGGCGTCGGTCGACGATCCAGCCTCGCTCGACCGCGCGCTGAACGGCGCGGCCGCCGTGATCAACTGCGCCGGGCCTTTCGCCACGACCGCAGCCCCGCTGGTCGAGGCGGCGCTGCGCGCCGGTATCCCGTATGTCGACGTGGCGGCCGAGATCGAGGCGAACCTTGACACGTTCGCGCACTTCGAGGAGCGCGCCCGCGCCGCGGGCACCGTGGTGGTCCCTGCGATGGCCTTCTACGGCGGCCTCGGCGACCTGTTGGTCACCACCGCGATGGGCGACTGGACGGCGGCGGACGAGGCGCACATCGCCTACGGCCTGAGCAGTTGGCACCCCACCGCCGGGACGCGTGTCGCGGGCGTGGTCTCGGGGCAGCGACGGGGTGGCCGCCGTGTCCGCTACACCGGCGGACGGCTGGAGTACCACGACGACACTCTGCCGACCCTGGAGTGGCCCTTCCCGGCTCCGCTCGGCCCCCAGAGCGTCATCGGAGAGTTCACCATGGCCGACGTCGTCACCATTCCCAGCCACCTGGCCATCCCGGAGGTGCGCACCTACATGACCGCCAAGGCGGCCGCGGACCTGTCCGCTCCTGACGCCTCGGCACCGACCGCCGTCGACGAGCGCGGCCGCTCCGCGCAGACCTTCGTCGTCGACGTCCTCGTCCGCTCCGGCGGAGCGGAACGCCGCGTGGTCGCCGCCGGTCAGGACATCTACGCCATCAGCGCGCCGCTCGCGGTGGAGGCCGTCGACCGCATCCTCACCGGCCGGACCAGGACCACCGGCGTCGCCTCCGCGGGCGCGGTCTTCGACGCCCCGGACTTCCTCCGCGCCCTGTCCTCGCACCTCTCGCTGCACGTCCCGCTCGACACACGCGGCTGACCGGCGACCCGTGCCGGGATCCAGACCGTGGTCAGTGCGGCCACTTTGCCAACTCGGCCGCGAACGGACAGCGCCCACGACGCACCCGAAAGGTAAGTCCGAACGCCGCAAGATCATCCGAAAGGTAAGTCCGGACTCCGCAAGGTTCGCGTGGACAGGACACCAACGATCGCGCAATCGCATCTGATCGAACAGGCGGCGGTTGCAGCAAGATATGCCGATTGGCGGCCAATTGCGCTCGACCGGGCGCGGTCGAGCGAGGCGAGCGGGCCGGCGTGTTGTCCGGCCCAACGGTGAAGCCCCGTGCCTGCTTGCCGTTCCTGGGTGTTCCGTGGTGGTGCAGCGGCCCGCGTTGGCGGCCGTCAGCCGTGGGGGGTGCCATCGTCAGCAGACACGGCCGCTTCGTCTGACTACGTTCGGTCACCCGCACGGTGGAGGGATGTGCGCGGGTCGCGGCAGAAGAGTGCGTTTCACCGGGCATGGTGCGCTGCGGGTAACGCGATGACCGGCGCGGCCATCAAACCCGGGATGGTGATTCGAGCGTGGTTGCTGGAGGTGGCCGTTGGCTACGGACTGGTTAGGTGCTGAGGTCGAGCAGGCCGCGTTGCAGGGCGGTGGTGACCGCCGCGGTGCGGTCGTCCACCCCGAGTTTGGTGAACGTGCGTACCAGGTGGGTCTTCACCGTGGTCTCGCTGATGTTCAGGCGGCGGCCGATCTGGCGGTTGGTGAGCCCGTCGGCGACGAGGGTGAGCACCTGCTGTTCGCGGGCGGTCAGTGGTTCGGTGGGCGGCGCCGCGGAGTGCGCCATCAGCCGGGCGGCCACGGTCGGGGCCAGCGCCGCCTCACCTATGGCGGCCGCCCGCACACCCCGTACAAGATCATTTCGCGGTGTGTCCTTGAGCAGGTAACCGACCGCGCCGGCGGCGAGCGCGCGCTTGATGTCGCGGTCGGTGTCGAACGTGGTGAGCACCAGCACCCGGGTGCCGGGCAGCTCGTCGCGCACGGCGAGGGTGGCGGCGACACCGTCGAGGCCGGGCATGCGCAGGTCCATCAGCACCACGTCCGGGCGCAGCCGCCGTGCCGCGGTGACCGCGTCCCGGCCGTTGCCCGCCTCGCCGACCACCTCGATCCCCGGCTCGTCGGCGAGCATCCCGCGCAGTCCGTCGCGCACGACCGGGTGGTCGTCGACCAGCAGCACGGTGATCATCGCTGGACCTGCATGATCACGGTGGTGCCGGAGCCGGGTGCGCTGTCGATCGACACGGTGCCGCCGGTCGCGGCCAGCCGGTCCCGCATGGTGGCCAGGCCGTAGCCGCCGGCCGAGCGCGCGGTGTCGAAGCCGAGCCCGTCGTCGGCGACCCGCACGGTCACCCGGCCGGCGCCTGCGCCGATCGTCAACCGCACGGCGCTGGCCCGCGCGTGCCGCGCCACGTTGGCCAGCGCCTCCTGCACCGCGCGCAGCAGGGCGTGCTCGGCGTCGGCGTCGAGCACCTCAGGCTCGCCGAGCACGCGCAGCTCGACGGGCAGCCCGGTGTCGATGGACCAGCGGCGCACCGCCAGCCTCGTGGCCGCGACCAGCCCACCGCCCAGCGCATCCGGACGGATCGCGTGCACCGCCGCGCGGATCTCGCCGAGCCCGTCGCGTGCCGCGGCGACCGACCTGGCCAGGTGTGCCTGGGCGCGCTCGCCGTCGGTGGCGAGCGCGCGCTGCGTCGCCTCGAGCTGGGTGACCACCCCGACCATGAGCTGGGCGACCGTGTCGTGCATCTCGCCGGCCAGCCGCTGCCGTTCGGCCAGCACACCCTCCCGGCGCGCGGCCTCGTCCAGCTCCACCCGTGCCGCCGCCAGCGCCTGCAACGCCTCCCGCCTGCGTAGACCCTGCCTGGCGACCAGGTGCACGAAACCGCCGATCGCGACCGACAGGATGACTGCGCCGGCCAGCTCGAACACGCCGCTCGGTCCGTCGAGGTCGTACCCGCGGTACCCCAGCCCGATGACTCCGGCGACCGCTGCCCCCGCGACCATGCCCCACCGGCCGAGCAGCACGAACGCCTGCGGGATCAGGCCGTAGATGCTCAGCACGAACGCCTCGCCGAAGCCGTACAGCGTCAGTACGCCAGCGCAACTGCCGGTCAAGGCCAGCAGACCACGCCACACCGACACGTCGATCCCGGGCCTGTACACCGGCAGGACCAGGCCCGCGTGCCAGACCATGATCGCCACGACCAACCCCCACATGGCCGGCCACCGGTCTGTGGCCGGGTCGGCAACCGTCATCAGCACCGCGGGGAACAGCAGCAGCACGTAGAACAGGCCGTGCCAGGCCAGGTCCGCCTGGTCCAGCACGTCCCGTTCGACCGACGATTCATTGCTCACCGCATCAGCCTGGCAGCACGTCAGGACCAGCGGAACAGTCGTGTGGCCAGCCCGGCGGCCAGCACCGCCGTAGCCGCGCCGATGCCGAGCGCGGGCAGGTCGAACCGGCCGTCCCACCATGCCGTGCGGACGCCCTGGACCAGGTAGCTGAACGGCACCCAATCGCCGATGGCCCGCACCGCCGCCGGCAACCCTTCGCGGGGAATCACCGCGCCGGCGACGAAGATCGCCGGAAAGTACAGCGCGGCACCGACGGCCTGGGCAGTACGAGTGGTCGGCGCGACCCCGGCGATCACGAAGCCGACGCCGAGCACCGCCGCCAGCGCGACCAGGAGAGCCAACACCAACGCGACCAGACCGACCCCAGAGGGCAACCGGGCACCGTAGGCCACGATCGCGATGCCCGCCAGCAGGACCAACCCGACCACGGTGACCAGCGCCTGCGTGCCCGCGTGCGCGCCCAACACCTGCCAGGAGCGCATCGGACTGGCCTGCAGCCTGCGTAGCACGCCGCGCTCCCGGTATCCGGCGAGCGTCTCGGGCATCGCCATCAGACCGGCGGTGAGCATCACCATCAGGATCAGACCGGGCGCCATGCCATCCGCGGTGGTCAGCCCACTGGCCTGCAGCTCGGGCCACGGATCGGCCGCCGAGTTGAACACCAACAGCAGCGCCGGCAGAACCAACGTGAAGAACACAGCGGCCGGCTCACGCAGGAATATGGCGAGCTCGATTCGGGTGGCCACGGTGAGCAGTCGCACAGTCATCCCCTCCCAGTGAGCTGGAAGTAAGCCGACTCGAGGTCGGCATGGCCGGCGGCGAGGTCGGCCGGGGTACCCAAGGCGACCAGCCGGCCGGCGGCCAGCACCGCCACCCGGTCGCACAGCGCGGCTACCTCGGCGAGGTCGTGCGAGACCAGCACGACCGTGCTGCCGCGCTCACCCAGCCGGCGGACCAGCCCCCAGGTCTCCCGGCGCGCCTCCGGATCCAGACCAGTGGTGATCTCGTCGAGGAACACCAGCTCCGGCTCGTTGATCAAGGCCAGCGCGATGAACAGGCGCTGCCGCTGACCGCCGGACAGCGAGCCGAACCGGGCTCGCTCGCGGCCCGCCAGCCCCCACTCCTCCAGCAACAGCCGCCAGGGCTCCCGGCGCCGGTACGCCGCCGCGAACAGCGTCATTGCCTCGGCCACCCGCATCCCGTCCGGCAGCGCGGCCTGCTGCAACTGAACGCCGATCCTGGACCGCACCGCCGGCGACGCCGGCTCCCCACCCAGCACGGTGAGCACGCCAGCATCAGCTCTCCGCAACCCGATAAGGCACTCCACCGTCGTGGTCTTGCCGGCCCCGTTGGGCCCAACGATGCCGAACACCTCACCGCCCGACACCTCGAATCCCACTCCGTCCACCACGGTCACCCCGCCATAACGCTTAGTCAGCCCAGCCATTTCGATCACCATGTGACCGATCATGGGGCCAGGACAGGCCCAGCAAAGTCATCCAGTGGGACGGCGTGATTGTCCTCCTTATGGAGGACGGCTCACTCAGCCAGGCTGGCGACGTCCGCTCTTCGGCATGATCGTGTCCCACACGCCTTCCGGGATCGTCACCCTGCGTACCTTAATAGGCAACCTAGCGACGCGCGTGCTCTGCGGCATGAGCGTGCGTCTACCGGTGGAGGTACGAACAAAGTGCCGACCATGACCGGGCTCCACGAAGCGGCGCCCACACAACGCGCGAGGTTGGTGCATCATGGTTTCTCATGTTCGTGGACCAGCGGCAGTTTCCCTTCCTGGCCGACCTTCGGGCACGGTGGGAAGCCATCCGGGATGAATGCCTTACTCTTCCGCTTGAGACCTACCAGCCGTGGGTCCAACGCGAGATGTACGGACAGGGCTGGAGTGTCTACGGACTTGTCGCCTTCGGGGAACGGATCGAGGAAGCGCTCGAAGCCTGCCCGAACACCGCCTCCGCGTTGACCAAGATTCCTCACCTGACGACCGCTGGGTTTTCTCGGATGGCTCTGGGCACCCACATCAAGCCACATCAGGGATGGGTCACCACCGTTTACCGCGCGCATCTCGGACTTGTCGTGCCGGAGGACTGCGCGCTGCGAGTGGGCGACGAGACTCGACAGTGGCGCGAAGGCGAGACCGTCGTCTTCGACGACACCGTCACGCACGAAGCGTGGAACTACGGCACCAGCAACCGCGTCGTGCTCCTGTTCGACTTCGCCCGTCCCGGCTGCGAGGACATGCCGCAGGATGAACTGCCGGCCTCGGTCGCAGGCTTCGTACGGCACGGAGGATGAGCGAGACCACACCAGAGCACCTCCACGGCCCTGTCTCATCCTCTGTCCCGTCCCGAGAACCCGGCCGACCGCCGGGCGTGCGCAGCGGCACCCCGGGGCATCACGCTCCGTGCAGCGCGGTTCGCGGCAGATGCGGATGTGCCCTGCCAGCGACTATTCCGAGGTCGGCGCGGTGCGTCGCCTGCGAGTCCATTCCTCGAAATCGGCAGGGCTGCGCACGCCGTCGTCAAGCACCGCAGCGTAGATATCCCACCTGGACACGCCTTTTCCGTACTCTGGTCGCCCAGCCCAGGCATCCTTGACCAGCAAAATCGCGGCACGAGTCTCGTCGGTCAGCCTCGTAGGGAGGTCCCTCAAGTGGGCAAGATCGGGTTGGCGGTCGGGCTCATCTACGAACCAGATGTCAATCTTCCATCGTTGGCCGGCGCGGTTGCGGCACCGCAAACCCAGGTACAGACCGTCGGGATACCGGGGATCGGAGTTCCAGTCGCCCGTATCGTTCCTGAAGCACACCTCACGCATCTGTCCATGGAGAGCCAGTAAAGCACCCGTTTGGGCCACGTCTCCCGTGTCCAGGGTTGGGCAGACTACCGTCGGGTCCAGGTCACGCCACACCATCAAGCCCAGCGCGGCGCTACCGACTCCCGTGACGCGGCCATGCCGAGCCAGGACGTCATCGAGTGCGAGGTCCGCCCGCAGATCGGCTGCCTCGGACTGGAGCTCATGCTGCCGACGGACGAGGTCATCGATTTTCACGAACGGATTGTTCCAGCCCTCGGCAGCGAAATGATGCTCGGTCTCGCGACCGCAGCGACACACTTCCGCTCATCGGCTATGTCCGGACGCTCACCGGCACGCCGATGATCACGCTCTGCGGCGCCCTGATCGCGGCAGAAGAGTACGTCACATCCCGGTGGCCCTGGGCGGGTTGCAGTGCTCCGATGTGGGGGGAGGTGACCTTCTAGGGTGCCTCTGTGAGTCTGCGTGGAGGAATCGAGCTGGCCAACGCCAACACAGTCGCCTTCGCGGTCGCCATGGCCGGGGCGAATGGTCAGCACGTCGCCCGTTCTCTGGACCTGCTCGTCGTCCTGACCGGAAACGAAAAGGTCCGGGTCATCGTCCTGTCACCCAGTCCAGGCGTCGATGCGCAGGCCACGATCCGCAGGCTGGTTCAGGAGTACGGCAAGGGCAGAACTGTGGTGGAGGACCCGTTCTGCTGTCTCGATCTTGCGTGGTCCGGACTGGAGGCCAGGTGCATGACGATCATGGTCCGATCCCCGGGCACCGAGCGACATCGGACCGTCGAAGATTGGGCTGGACGTCGTCCAGGCGGACACGTCGGACCTGCTCGCCGTCGTCGGTCAGACAATGGTGGACGGCTTCCCCCTGCCCGGTAGGGCGCCGGAGCAGATAGCGCCACCCAGCGCCCTCGGAACGATCTCGTTCTTCCTGGCTCGATCCGACAATGCTGCCGCTGGCGCCTGCGCGACCCTCGTCCGCGCGGACACGATCGGGCTCTACCTACTCGCTGTACTGCCCGAACACCGTTCGAAGGGGATCGGCCGCGCGCTGGTGCGCGCGGCTGTCGTGAGCGCGGACCTGCCGATGGTGCTGACGGCGACCGCCGCCGGACTACCGCTCTACAGTTCGATGGGCTTCCGTCCGCTCGGCCCGACCCACTGGTGGCGCTGACAATCCGAGACGAGACCAGGCACCTGCCGACCGAGCGACGAGGCCACGCCCCCTGCAGATGGCGACTGACCGGAGCGACGACACGAGAAGAGCCAGTAGGCAGCACTGGCACCACCAGCGTCTGAATCAGCCGAAGCGGTGCGGTCGCCACCGCACCTACGCCGACGAGGGCATCGGTGGTGACCACCGGGTGACAGTTCCCCTCTGGATCGCGGGTACGGACGGCAGCAGATCCGGATGCAAGGAAGAGCCGGGTTCGCGCTGCTTCAGCTCAGCACATCGACGGTTTGCGGTGCGCAGGCGCTTGCGATTAGGTGCAAGGCCCACAGGGAGTCGTGGGCTTTGTGCCAGTTAGGCCAGTCGATGTCGGGCCAACCGGCTACTTGCCGAAGATGCTGGAACCGAGTCTGGAGTGAGCGCACCTGTTCAAGTTCGGTGCGACTGAGGCATCCTCTACGTTCTACGCAGGTCGACGACAGCCGAAGCACCTCCGCATCGGTCGTATGGGCTCTACCTGGCCGGCCGCGCTCTGCTTGCCGCAGCAGGAAGCCGAGTGCGAACAACGCGGCCTTCCTCGAATCGCCGTACCAGCACGCTGCGGAGTTCAGGTTGAGATCATGGGCCTGTGGGTTGCGCCTCCCCAGGCGCTTGGCTGCCTTCCGCTGCTTCGCATAGGTACCTAGTTCGGACAGCCAAAGGTCGCGGCTGGATGACAGCGCGTCGATCGCTCGAAGGAGCGCGGCCTCCTCGCGACGGAAATGTCCAGCGACTTGTTCGAGGTAGCCGAAAGTAGCGTGATAGCCGATCGGCTGATACCGCTCGACGCATCCGGCGAGGGCGTTGATCCGTTGTCCGTACGACCGCGAGGGGTCACGAACTTTACGAGCGTAGGTCCCGAAGCTCACGCTGTGAGGCTAACGGCGCGGTCCAGGCAAATTCCGATGACGGCCGCGCGTAGCGCCGGTCAGGCGAAGTCTTGGTGCGACGGTCCGCGACCGGAAGCGACGCCCTGGTGGTGCACTCACCTCGGCTGCTTGTTTCATTGCGGTAGGACCGTAGCCCGGCCAGGCTTTGGTCCAGGTGCACGGGCTGTCGCTCTCACATCGGCTGCCCACGCTGGTCGTGTGGCTCTCATTTGGCCTGCGCAGTCCCGGGCGCCGCCAGGGCGGGGAGAGGCTCGAGAGGGGTTTGCGTAGCTCGAAGCAGCGTTGCCCTCCCGGCTCGACAACTCAGGTGGATCGAGCATCGGAGGACGCGTTGAAGGTCACGTCGGATCGTGTGGTCATCGGTATGGACCCGCACAAGCGCTCTGCCACGATCGAGGTCATGGCCGGCGACGAGACCATCGTCGGCGGCGGCCGGTTCGACACCGGTCGGGACGGCTACGCGGCGATGAGACAGTACACCGGCCAGTGGCCGGTCCGGGTGTGGGCGATTGAGGGTTGCCAGGGCATCGGCCGGCACATCGCCAACCGGTTGTTGGCCGACGGTGAGCAGGTCGTCGACGTCCCGCCGAAGCTGTCCGCCAGGGCGCGGGTGTTCGCGACCGGCCAGGGTCGCAAGACCGACGCCACCGACGCCCACTCCATCGCGCTGGTCGGCACCCGGATGGCCGGATTGCGTCCGGTCGTCAACGATGAGCAGCTCGCCTTGCTTCGGATTCTGGTCGACCGTCGTCGGTCGCTTGGTGAGGACCACACCCGGATGGTGTCCCAGCTGCACCAACTGTTGCTGGAGCTCATACCGGGCGGCGCGAAGAAGAGCCTGTCCGCCGCCCAGGCCAAGGCACTGCTGGCCACGGTCCGGCCCCGTGACGTCGTCGGCAAGACCCGGCGCCGGGTCGCCGCGGAACTGATCGGTGACCTCGAACGCGTCTACCGCCGCACGAAGGAAGCCGACAAGGAACTGAAAGAGCTCGTGGCTTCCACCGGGACCACGCTGATGGACCTGCACGGCATCGGACCCTCCGGCGCCGCCCGACTGCTGGTCGAGGTCGGCGAGGTCACCCGGTTCCCGAACCGGGCCCACTTCGCCTCCTGGAACGGCACCGCCCCCATCGACGCCTCCTCCGGCGAACAAGTCCGCCACCGGCTCTCCCGCGCCGGGAACCGGCAGATCAACCGAGTCCTGCACATCATGGCCACCGTCCAACTACGCAACCCCACCGAGGGCCGCGCCTACTTCGACCGGAAGAAGACCGCCGGGAAGACGTCGATGGAAGCGATGCGGGCGCTGAAACGACGCCTGTCCGACATCGTCTACCGGCAGATGATCGACGACGCCACGGCCGGCCAGGTGACGGGCCCGGGAGGACAACGAGGAACGACTACTGACTCCAGCGTGACCAGCTCACATCCCCATGCCGGCTCTTCGGAGAAGTCACTTCCCGGACCCGCCGCCACCCAGCTTAGAACCCCGCTCCCGACGATGGCTTGACACAGAGGGGAGCCATGTCAGTGCCCCTCGAGTCGGATTCCCCTCGGATCGTGGGATGGCGTGGGGGAGCAGATTGGGAGCACGGCTGTGCTCCAAACGGCACCATCGCGTACGGCAGGATGGCCAGCACCCGGCGGCGAGGTTCCGGCCGGCCGGGTTGGCCGAGCCCTGCGGGATGGGGCTGAAGCCCGTCCAGCCGCGGCGGCTGGGTCAGGATGCGGGCGGCGGTCGCGGACGGCGAGTCCCCTCGGAACGGGGTCCTCCCGGTGCCGGCGAAACCGATCACGCAGCCCCAGGCGAATACGTCGGCCGCGGCGGTCACCGGCGTTTCCGGCCCGTCGGAGAACCGCTCCGGCGCCATGTAGGCGACCGTGCCGACCATGACGTCGGTACGGGTGTGCTGGCTGGTGGCCTCGAACGGCCGCGCGATGCCAAAGTCGATCACCTTGGGGCTGCCCGGCGGCAGCAGTATGTTGTCCGGCTTCAGATCGCGGTGGATGATTCCCGCGCCGTGGATGCCGGCCAGTGCGGTGGCGACCCCCACCGCCAGCGAGTGCAGCGCGCCACCTCGTAGGGGGCCACGCTCGGCGACCACCTCGTCCAGGCTCGGGCCGTCGATGTATTCGACGACCAGGTACGGCGGATCGTGGTCGAGGTCGGCGTCGAGGAACTCCGCGGTGCAGAACGACGGCACCTGCCGGGCCCGTTCGACCTCGCTGCGGAACCGGCCGCTGAACTCGGGGTCGGTCGTGAGGGTCGGATGGATGAGCTTGATCGCGACGTAGCCGCCGTCGTCGCTGTCCGCGAGATACACCACGCCCATGCCACCCGATCCGAGCCGGCCGATGAGCAGGTAATCGCCCAGCCGTTCGGGATCGTTGTTGCGTAACGGAGTCACGCGGTACGCGGTGTCCATCAGTTGTCCCTCCTGGACGAGACCGTGTGGAGCACGACGTCGGCGCCCTTACCACCCGCTGCGGCGCACTGGCCAACCAGCCGTCAGAGATCCGCCAGACCAGGATTCGGCCGTCGGGCCAGATTTCGATCCGCAGCGGTACCGCTGGCGGGTCCTCCGGGGTCAGTCACACCTGCGCCCTGGGGACTATCCGCAGATGGGTCTTGAGTCCCGCTGGGATGACGTGTTGTCTGTGAACGTGGCCCGTGCGCGCCGCCCCGGTGGTGCGGACGGCGCGCACGGCGAGGGATCGAGGGTCAGAATTTGCCGGCCCTGATGTCGGCCACTGTCACGCGGGAGACCTGGAAGGTCTGCACGGTGGAGGTTTCCGCGTTCGGGTCGTTCACCACGGAGCTGATCGGTACCCCGTTCTGGGCGTTGATCGTCAGCACGTGTTGGGTGTCGTCGGTCCACACTCCCGCGGTGATGGTCAGGGTGGGCTGCCCGCCGGTTGTCGAATCCGCGACGGTGACGTCGGGGATGGTGGAGATCAGGCGAAGTACGCCCGCCCGTACCTTCGGGTCGCCTCCGCCTGCGGAGAGCACGTCGACGCTGTTGACCCAGAGGTGGTTGTTGGCGATGTTGTCCCGGTCCTTGTCGGTGAGCGGCGGCGGGTTTGGGAGCCCCTTCTGGCGAAGGATTTCCGTTCGTTTCTTCTCCTGCTCGGCGGCGGTGGGGGGCTTTCCGTCGTCGTACACGGAGTTGATCATTTGCTGTCGGGCTTTGGTGAGGTCACCGGTTGCCGCGTGCCGTGCCGCCGCCACCCCACGGGTATGGAAGCCGTTGCCGAGGTTCTCAGCACGAGCGACCACCTGTGGTAGTTCGCGCCTGGCCTCGGTGTAGTAGTAGTCGCCGCTGTCGGCGTACAGGTGGTACCGGGTACGAGATGGCACGGTGCCCCGACGGACATCGACCTTCTCGATGATCAGCGACGCGTCGCCCGGCAGTGAGGCGTTCTCTGCGGTGAGGCTGGTCGCCAGGGACACGAGCTTGATGTCGCCTGCCGGTGCCGCAGAGGCGGACCCGGCCTGATTGTTCGGGCCGGTCGGAGCCGGGGCCGTGCCGGATCCCGTGGCCATCGGCAGGGCCAGCGCGAGCGCGGCCACGGCCGCGACGACACCACCGGCGGCCACGCCGAACACGTGGCGCTTGCGTCGCCGCGCCCGGCCGCGCTGCTCGATCGCCTCGACCGGACGATCCATCTGTACGTCGGAAAGGGTCTGCTTCACCGCGTCCCACACCTCATCATCGTTCATGATCCAATCTCCTAACAGGCTGCGGGCGCGAGCTGCGCCCGCAGGGTTGCGGTGGCACGGGATAGATGGACGGCGACGGTTTGGGCGGAGATGCCCAACACCGCGGCCACGGACCTGGTGTCCAGGTCGAGCCAGATGCGTAACACGACCACCTCGCGCTGCCGCCGCGGCAGCCGGCGAACGGCGGCCAGCAGGGCGTCGTTCGTGTCGAGGTCGTCCTCGATGAGGGACGCCCGCTCGTGGCCGTCGAGGGCCACCTCCCGCCGGCGTCGCCGCCACCAGGACACCCGGACGTTGAGGGCGGTGCGCACCACCCACGCCGCCGGTGCCGGATGCCGGCTCACCCGTGGCCAGGAGGCCCAAGCTCGCGCGAACGCCTCAGCGACCAGATCCTCGGCCAGCACGCGATCGCCCGTACCAGCTAGTACGGCGCGCAGGCAGTTGTCTCGGGAGCGCTGATAGAAGTCCGCGAAGTCCTTCCGTTCTCGTTCCACACGGGGTTTACGCATCAGCGCCCCGATCCATTTACCCCCGCGGAAGAAATTTCCGTGATCATGAGGCTAGCGGCGACAAATCGGATGAACCCTACGCTAACCTCATGATCAACTGGGAAAGCTCTCGGCTGGTGCGCTGACCATGAACGTTCACCTGGTCGGTGACACCCCGTGCAGCGTCCGTCCTGACGGCTGGACGGGCCCCACGCCCGACAGCGAACACGTTTGCTGTCGGGAGGTGGGGTGGGTGGATGGCTGAGCCGGTACGGGCGCGACGGCTGACCGACGAGGAAGGCCGCCGCCTGCAGCAGATCGTGCGAGGAGGCAAGCACAGCACGATCCGGATCCGCCGATCGTTGATCATCGTGGCGTCGGCCTCCGGGACGCCGGTGCCGGCGGTCGCCCGCCTGCTGGCGGCGCATGAGGACACCGTCCGTGATGCCATCCACGCCTTCAACCAGATGGGTTGGCCTGTCTGGAGCCTCAGTGGGCGGGTGGCCGTCCCCGCCGGATCAGCGTTGACGACAAGGCGTGCATTGTCGCGACGGCCATGACACGCCCGGCCAAGCTGGGCCGTCTGTTCACCCATTGGAGCATCCGCAAGCTCGCCGACTACCTGACCCACAACCGCGTCCGCCGGGTAGCCATGAGCCGCGAACGGCTACGGCAACGTGGAACGAAACGGCGTGATACAGCGGTGCGGCAATGGGGTCGTCAGGTCAATGCATTGACGGCTGCGTGGAGCCAGGTCGAGGCCGGCGCGTCGGCTGCTTCCGGTTGCGGTGCGCCGTTGACCGTGGCGGTCAACGAGTTGTACCTGCCGAGCAGGGCGGCATGTCGGGCCACGTGTGGCCGTGGATCAGCGTCGACGAGCTGGCGCTGGACATCGGCGATGTTCTGGTCGCCGGTGCGCGCCGCCACCCACGTCACCCACCGGCCTGCCAGCTCCTGGGCCCGGGGGGAGTCGACCGGTAGCCCGGCTTCTGCCGCGGCCTTGGCTTCCGTGAGGATCGCGACCTGTTGCTCCTCCTCTGTCGGCGTGCCTTCCAGCTCGCGTGCCGCCGCCGTCGCGAAGGTCTGGTGAAAGTACTGGCGGACCGCCTGCCGGAAGCCGGCGTCTTGCAGCATGTCAGCCAGCTCGATCCAGGCTTCGAGCTGTTCAGAGGTCGGGTCCTCCGGCAGCTCGGGCCGCCACGGGCGTAGGTAGTCGACGAAGAAGTCTTGAATGTCGAGGCCGTCGGTGACCTCGGTCCAGAACTCCTCGATGAGCTGGGCACGGTCGTCATCGGACATGGACACCAGCTTGTGCATGAGGCTCACCTGTTCGGTCGCACTGTGTTGCCTGACGATGGTCCGCAGGACGGCACGCTGAGCCCGGAAGCGGCTCAGTTGACGTTCGACGAGTGTCAGACGTGCTGTTGCCAGATCTGGCAGCGTGATCTCGTCAGCCAGCAACTGACGGATGTCGTCGAGGCTTGCGCCCAGTTCGCGGAGGGTGCGGACCAGCTCAAGGCTCGCGATGGCACGAATGTCGTAGCGCCGGTATCCGGCGCCGGTGTGCCCGGCGGGGGTGATGATCCCCGCGTCGGAGTAGAACCGGATCGCGCTGACACTCAGACCGGTACGACGGGCGACATCCCCGATTGAATAGAGCTCGTCCATGGCAGCCACTCTGGCGTCTCAAGCGGCTTGAGAGTCAAGAGCACTCAGCATTCAGCACGCAACATGCTCAGGCATCCGCATCTTCCGCATTGAAGGCTCGTTGCTGTCGTGGGATGGCAACGGACCTGTCTGCCCACTCGCGGGCGAGCCCGCGGCGCGCAGTTGGAGCAGGCTCGTCCTGTCTCACGACGCGCGGGGGCGCAGGCCGTCGAGCACGAGGATGACGCCGCCGTCCGCGTCGTCCCGGGAGACCACGTCAACGGTGGCCGGGGATCATGGCCATGATGTGCGGTATGAAGATTTTGATGTTCGGCCGGGGCGTCATCGCCGTGGCGTACGGGTGGGCGCTGGAGCGGGCCGGGTACGAGATCGAGTTCTACGTACGTCCGGGTCGAGCAGCGAAGTACGGAAAGACAGTCGACCTTGAACTGCTCGACGCGCGGCGTCGGTTGCGAGGGCGACCCGTCACCGAGAAGTGGCCGGTGTGTTACCGCGAATCGCTGGAGCCGGACCACGACTTCGACCTGATCGTGGTGAGCGTGCAGCACTACGGTTTCGCTGAGGCCGTGTCCTTCCTGGCGCCGCGCGTAGGCAAGGCAACGTTGCTCGTCTTCAACAACCTGTGGGTCGAGCCGTTGGCCGCGGTCGACGCCCTGCCCGCCAGCCAGGTGGCCTGGGGGTTCCCCGGCGCCGGTGGCGGCTTCGGCGACGACGGCGTGCTGCGGGCAGCCCTGCTGCCCGTGGTCTTCTTCGGTACCCTCGGCGGGCCGCCGACCGAGCGCGAGCAAGCCGTGCGCACGGCGTTCCGCCAGGCCGGGTTCAAAACCCGGGAGAACGCCGACTTCCGGGGCTGGTTGTCGATCCACTTCATCCAGAACGCGGGCTTGCACACGCAGAGCTTGAAACTGGGCTCCCTCGCCGAGCTGGCCGGGAAACCACGCAACGTACGCGAGGCGATTCTTGCCACCCGCGAACTACTGCCCCTCGCCGAGGCACGCGGCGTCGACTTGCGGCGACACCGTAGCGACGTGCTGCCGTTCACAGCGCCTGTCTGGCTGACGGCGCCGGTGCTCACCTGGCTTTTCGGTCACTTCCCGCCGATGCGTACGGTGATGCGGGCGCACGCCAACCCCGAGGAACTGCGCGCGGTTTGCCGCGACACCCTGGCCGAAGCACACCGCCTGGGCGTGTCAGTGCCGCGATTGGAGGCAGCCGAGCCCTATTTCGCTGCCGAGAGAAATATCTGAAGGCACGGCAGCCACGCTATCGTTTCTGCCGACTCTTCACCGGACGCCCTCTGCTGCCGCCGTCCGTGCGCGTCGCCACCAGCCGGGGCCTGTTGGGCTCGCAAATCCGGATCGGTGGCTGTGATGTGCGGCGTTGTGCGAGGTCGGCCCAACCAGCGCGGCGACGATCCAAGGTGTGGCAGCCTTGCTGCGACACTGGACCTACCCACACGCGCGGCTCGGTCGGTCACCGGTCGATCGTGAGATCCGGGAACTGGTCCTGCGCCTGGCAGCAGAGAGGACCCGGCCTGGGGCCATCGACGGGTGCGGGACGAGTTGGCTCGTCTCGGCTACCAGGTAGCGGCCAGCACCGTCTGGAAGATCCTGCACCACGCCGGCGTCGACCCGGCACCCCCGCCGAACCGGACCGACCTGGCGACAGTTCCTCACCGCCCAGGCGCACACGATCCTGGCGTGCGACTTCTTCACGGTCGACACCGGGCTGCTGAAGCGGATCTACGTACTGTTCTTCATCGAGCTGGCCACCCGCCAGGTCCACATCGTCGGAGTCACCGCGCAACCGACCGGCGCCTGGGTGGCGCAGCAGGCCAGGAGCCTGCTCATGAGCCTCGATCAGCGGGCCGGCGGGCTCCGGTTCCTGCTCCACGATCGCGACACGAAGGAGTTCCCGCCGCCGGAGCAGTTGTGGATGCTGACGCTGCAGAACCCCTTCGGCGCGGCTGCCGGGCGGCTAGTCCTTGTCGTAATCCTTTTCGCGGTGTCCGACAAAGCTGAGCGGAGCCGCGCCGTCGACGGACCCGCGCCGGATGCCAGCTGATGCGGGACATCCACTCATCGGCAATACGCAGGTGATCCTTGTTGACTCAGCGTCACACCGGCATCCGGGCTACCCGTAGAAGGCGCTCGGGTCGCCGGCGAGGGATGCCTTCACATGGGCACTCCAGTCGTCGACGACCACCTCGATCCGGTCCTGCTCGAGCCCGTCCAGCGCGGTCCGCACGACCACCGCCGGGTCGACCTTCGGCCCCTCGTAGTCACGGGACATGTCGGTGTCGGCGGCACCTAGGTGCAGGGCGGTCACCAGCGTCTTGTGGGGTGCGAGCTCCAGGCGTACGCCGTTGGTCAGGTTCCACTCGGCCGCCTTCGCCGCCCCGTACGCGGTGTGCCCGTTGTAGTTGAACCACGACATCGCGGACAGCACGTTGAGGATCGCCCCGCCGCCGAGCCGAGGCGCGAACGCCCGGATCATGCCGAGCGTGCCCCAGAAATGGGTGTCGATCTCGCGCCGAATAGCGTCGAGGTCGCCGGTGACGAGATTGGTGACGGTGTCCATGCCGGCGTTGTTGACCAGCAGCGTGACGTCCGGCGCGGTATCGGCGGCGGCGGCGATCGAGGCTGGATCGGTGATGTCCAGGCGCAGCACGTGTGCACCCGGGAGGTCGACGAGTTCGGGGCGGCGGGCGGTGGCGTACACCTTGGCGCCGCGCTCCAGCAGTTGGCTTGCGAAGTGCCGGCCGAGGCCGCGGTTGGTCCCGGTGACCAGAGCGACTGCTCCAGAGATCTGCATGCGAAGTACGCTAAAAGCTGACGTTGGCGTCAGAGGCAAGGATTGTGGCGGGAGTCACCATGCGCATCGGCGACTTGGCTGGCAGGGCGGGCGTGAGCGTGCGTGCCCTGCGCTACTACGAGCAGCAGGGGCTGCTCGCCTCCGACCGCAGCCCCCGGGGACAACGCCGCTACCCGGACGAGGCGGCAGATCGGGTGCGGCTGATCCAGCAGTTGTACGCGGCCGGCCTGTCCAGCCGTACCATCGCTGACCTGCTGCCGTGCGTGACCTCCAAGGTCAGCACGCCGGAGTCGCGGGCCCGGTTGGCCGCCGAGCGGGACCGGATCGACGCCCAGATCGCCAAACTGACCGCGGCCCGCGACCGGCTGGGCGAGGTCATCGCGTACTCCACCAGCGCGCAGAGCGGTTGCCGCGTCGAGGCCGATCCGGCCACGGCTTGAGCCGTCCGACCGCCGACGACACGTCGCCGCCCGGTCCGCGAGTAGCGCGCCGCGCCACCGCCCGGTTCGTCGGATCGTCCGACGACCGCCGAGCACCGTCTCCTCGACGGCTTGTACCGATGGGCGCGCGCTCATGCCGCCGGTCGTGCGCGCGGGCATTGGTGCAGCCGGCATCGCGTGCAGCCGGCCGCCGCTGGCCCGAGCGTCCTGTCTGTCCGATGAGAGCACCTCGCCGGATGGCTCAGGGCGCAGGAGCACGCATTCGGCACGAGCGTGCGTTAGGCAGCTGGACGATGACGTACGGAGAGTGATGGGGCGCGCCGGGTCCAGCGTGCCCACTCGGCGGCAGACATCCCAGGTCCTCTGATGTCAAGCGGTGGGCTGTAGATGGCTTCAGGCGGTGATCTCGTTGTAGCTGGTGCCGGTCTTGAGGCAGCCGTGGAGGATGCCGACGAGGCGGTTGCCGAGTTGGCGTAGAGCGGCCTGGGACCGATGCCCCGCTGGCGCAGTGCCTGGTAGGAGGCGCGAGCGCCTGGGCTACCGCGCGCATTGGGCAGAGTGCCCACTGGTGGACCGCGTCGCCGCGCTCCACGACGCGCGTATTCGGGTCACTCGTTGAGCGATCCGGCCGACCGCCCCGGACCCGCCTTATTTACTGGACTTACCGCACCCCGCGCGTGTAACAATATGCATTCTACTGAGACATTATGTCGAGAGTGGGTGTGGGGTGCTGGACGTTACGGTCCTGGAAGTGCCGCAATGGCAGGGGTCGGGCTCACGAGGCGCGTACCGGTTGCGGCAAGGCGCGTCCGTGCTGGCCGGGCTGTTCCCCGCCGGGCAGCGGGTGCGAGTCGACACGGATGGCCAACCGGCCGATTCCCGCGACGGCGTTGCCGCACTCGACACGCTCGCGGCGAACCTGAGCGCGGTACGCGACGCCCACGCCAACGCACGGGCGCGCGGGCGGGCAGTTGTGACAGTCGGCGGGGACTGTGCGGTCGACCTGGTTCCCATTGAGGCGGCTCTGGCCGCGCACGGCGACCGGCTGACCGTGGTGTGGTTCGACGCGCACGGCGATCTGAACACCCCGGCCTCGTCGCCGTCCGGCGCGTTCCACGGCATGGTCCTGCGGGCCTTGCTTGGTGATGGCCCGCGCGAGTTGGTTCCGGCCAGGGCGTTGCGGCCGGACCAGGTCGTGCTGGCCGGTGTACGCGCGCTCGATCCCGGGGAACGGGCGTTCGTGGCCGAGCATCGGATTCGGCACGTCGCGGTGGAAGGGCTGGCCAACCCGTCCGTACTGGTGGACGAGGTCGCCGCCACAGGTGCTGACGCTGTCTATCTCCACATCGACCTCGACGTGCTGGACCCGGAGGTGTTCGGCGCCGTCGGCACGCCCGAGCCGGGCGGTCTGACCCTCGAACAGCTGATCACCGCGGTGCGCGGCCTCGCCGCGCGGTTCACCATCGCCGGATTGTGCCTTGCCGAGTACGAACCGCAGACCGACGGCTGCCCCGAGGTCCTCACCGACCTGATCACCGCACTGGCGTCCGTTATGGACGGCGACGGCGAGGACGGGACGGCGTAAGAAGTCGACCCTGCACCAGGTTCGCCTCGACATCACCACGGGCCCGCAAGACTTGTCTGGTCGCCACTGACGGACTGGGGCATGGACTCGTGTCAGGGCGCGGGTCGAGGTCTGACCCATATCCCCAGCACATAGCAAGGACATGAACTGCGTGGGCGACCCTCGGCGTGGACATCGACGTCGAGGTCGCCCAGCTCGGCCCCGCCGGCTATCGCCCACTGCGGGTGCGCGACGCCCTTGTCTGGGTAGCCGTGGTCTCCGGGGCGGAATCCTGGTCTGGGGTCAGCGTCCCCGAGCGCAGCGGATAGACCCGCCGGGCCGGGTCAGGTGGCACGGGTTCGTGCCGCGGTGACCATTAGTGTGGTGTACGGCATCGTGAAGCCGCCCCCGATCTTGTCGATGGTGGCCCCGACCCCCTCCAGCACCTGTGTCAGCTTGTCCGGCGGGAGCTTCGTGAGACCGCCGGTGGTGGGCAGCAGGTCCAACCACTCGTCGCGGGTGTAGGACTGCTCCCAGTCGAACCGCCACTGTTCCGGTTCGCCGAACCCACCCACCTCGCGGATCCCATCGGCGAACTTGGCGAACATCGCCTGGTAGAGGTCCACGCCGTTCCTCGTCGACTGCACGTTGAACGGCGAATCGGGCACCACCCGCCGGTAGACCGCAGCGAAGGCATCCGCCACCGCGGACGGAGGCTCGAACACATGCGCGAAGACCGCCAGAAGCCCATCGGGACGCAGCACCTGCGCGGCCTTGGGCGCACCCACAACCGGGTCCACCCAGTGCCAGGCCTGCCCCGCGACGACCGCGTCGAAGACCCGGCCGGCGGGATCCCAGTCCTCGAACGTCGCCACCTCGACCTCGACCCCACTGCGGCGCGCGAACTCGGCCATCCGCGCGTCCGGGTCGACACCCAGCACCTTGCGGTTGGCCGACTGGAACTGCCGGGCTTCGATGCCGGTGCCGCAACCGACGTCGAGGACGTCCGGCCCGGGGCTGGCAGCGACGATCCGGTTCACCAGGGCGTCGGGATAGCGGGGCCGGGCCCGGTCGTAGCGTTCGGCGTCCGCACCGAACGACTCGGCCATCTGCCTGGCTTTATGAGGCTCGGGCCGAGGCGGATGTGATAGCTCCTGCGGTATCGTGGGCATGCGCCCACCGTAGTGGGCTCATGCCCACTCGGCAACCGGTGTAGTGGTTCGCGGTGAGCGTAAGGAGAGTGCGCGGTATGCCGACCGGGATACAGATCCGTGACGCGCGCAAGCAGCTGCTCGATGCCGCCGAGCGCATCCTGCGCCGGGAGGGGCCGAGCGCGCTGACCAGCCGCGCGGTCACCACCGAGGCGGGCTGCGCCAAGGGCGTGCTGCATAAGCACTTCGCCGATTTCGACGCCTTTCTCGCCGAACTCGTGCACGACCGCGTCGCCCGGATCGAGGACCAGGCCACCGCCCTGCGCAAGTCCGCCGGGACCGGCAGCGTGGCCGACAACCTCAACGGCGCGCTGATGGACCTGTTCGACCCGGTCGCCGTGGCGATCGTCGGCCTGATCATCTTCCGGGACGAGCTGCGCGCCCGGCTGCGCCACACCAGACCGGCCCATAGCGTCCCGGTCTTGACGGAGGCCAGCGCCATGATCGCCGCATACCTCACCGACGAGTGCGAAATGGGCCGCCTCGCTGCCGATGCTGACATCGACTCGCTCGCGCTCTCGCTGATCGGGGCCGGGCACCTGCTGTTCACCGCCCGGGACGGCACCCCGCCGGATGCCGGAGCTGTCGACAAGGTCGTCACCACCATCATTGCCGATGTCGTACAACGTCGGCTGCTCTGAATCGCCCAGCAGCAAGCCGCTCGATGCAAGGTGTTGAGGAACCTCTCACAAACGCTCGATCCTGAGAAGCATTCACCGGACGCAGTATCAGCCGCGTCACCACCAGCGCCAGCCATCCCGCCCCCTCAAGGCAACCGCCCACGTGAGGCGGTCACATCGCCCTCAATTCGGCTACTTCAGGATGCCCGCTCGACCCGTGGCCGGCTACCGAACGTGATGGCCCCGGTTGGTTAGCGCACACGACTGGCGGCATGAGCGTGCGCGGGTGGCCGGTGGGCGTAGTGGTGCCTGCCGGATTGGAGAGCCCTGTCGGTGGAGGGTGGCAGGGTAAGCGTCATGGCTATCGAGGTACGCCCCGCGACGGTGTTCGACGATGTCGCAGCTGTCGTGGGCCCGAAGCGGCCGGATGCGAACGTGTGCTGGTGCCTGAGCTACCGCATCGGCGCGAAAGCGAACCTGCATCTGCGCGGGTCGATGCGCGGCGACCGGGTGCGCGAACTCGTCGGGCTTGATCCCCCTCCGGGAGTGCTCGCCTACGATGGCGACGAGGCCGTCGGCTGGGCGGCGGTGCACCCGCGAGCCGACACGAGCTTCGCCGGCAACAAGCGGATCCCGCACCTCGACGATCTCAATGTGTGGAGCGTGTGGTGCTTCCGGGTACGGCCGGGCCACCGCAAGCGGGGCATCGTGCACCACCTGCTTGCCGGCGCCGTCGCCTTCGCCCGCGAGCGCGGTGCGCCAGCGATCGAGGGCTACCCCGTCGACAACCGCGGCGAGAAGGTGGACCTCACGATGGCCTACGTCGGCACCCGCGCGGTTTTCGAGCACGCCGGCTTTGCGAAGGCGGCCGACACCACCTCGGTACTCGCCGGGTTCCCACGTGTGCTCATGCGGCTCGACCTGCGGTGACGTCGATCGCCACGGGTACCTCACCGAGCAACAGGCTCAAGATCAAGCGCACCCGCATTCGGCTGACGGCCCGCCTCGTGGCCAGAAGCGTGCGGGTACAACTCACGCTGCTCCACCGCGTGTGCGTGTCGTAGCCGGTTTGATCTTGGGTGCCGCACAGTCTCCGTCAGGGCACCCCGCAGGCCGTTGACGCCGTCCTGGTGGACCTCGCCGCGGTCGCTGATCGCCTGATCGCGGACTCGGCGGCAGCACAGCGCGAACTCGACGAACGAAACGACGACAACGAGCGGTGGCTCGCATACGGCGATCCGCCGGTCGGCTTCGAAAGCTGTCCAGATCCGAGTCGCGCGCTGACATCGATGCGTCTGACCCACGCCATCGACCACGCAAGCCTTCCGCGGCAGGCCAGCCGGAGGGTCGTGGCGTGGTGGGCGGGTCGTACGGTGCCACGCGCGGCGACTCTCCGTGGCCGCGCAGGTCGACGCGGACCGTGCGGAAGTGCTTGGCGAGCGGCACGCGGTCCCAGAGACGGCGGTCTTCGGTCATGCCGTGGATGGCGAGGAGGAGGGGTCCGGTGCCGTCGATGTCATCGGCGAGAGGGACGGTCTGGATCATCGGCCGGACCGTACTCGGCGCTGGTGCCCAACCGAGTGCGACGACGTGCCGGTGTGCCGGACGATAGCGACCTCCCTCGGGTGGGACCGGGCACGTCCTACACCTCCAGGTCGAACCAGCGCTCGCCGGTTTTGTGTCTACTCGGTGAATCGCAGCGCTTGTAAGTTCGTCACCACCTCATTCTTCGCGTGGTCCGGTGGTGTGAACAGTGACGGCACGTCACGTGTGGGGTGTGACGTGGCGGCACTGTTGGGTGGGTGCGGCGGCTGGTGGTATGGGGGCATCGGGCTGGGGGTTGAGGAAGGGCCGACCGTCGAGGGGGAGGGACACACCATCGTCTCCTCGGGGAAGAGCGAGTGTGTCGACACCATCGCCGCGGACTACCTCATCGACCTCAAGCTGCCGGCCAGCATGCCCACCTGTTCCATCTGAACCCGGCGGTACGGCGTTCGAGATGAGCGTGGGAAGGAGACGACATGGGCTGGAGCACAGGTGCGCTCGCGGAACTCGTCGGCACGACGATGAACACCATTCGGCACTACCGTCTCGGTCTGGTCGAAGAGCCGGAGCGCCGGTACAACGGATACAAGCAGTACGGGGCGGGGGATCTCGTACGCCTTCGGTGCATCGGACGGCTCGCCGATCCGGGGGTGCCGCTCTTCCGGATCGGCGAGGTGGGCGGGAACATCGCCGCGGACGCGTTGAGCCAGGTCGACACCGATCCCGTCGGCCACGACATCGACGTCGTGCAACCCGACGCGGACGAGGCGACTCGGCGGGGGAACCTTGCCGAGAGACTCGCGCCGATCCTGGCGCGGCATCTCGTCGACCACCCCAGGCTCAGCGACCCGGCAGCCGACCTGTCCCAGAGTGAGCACGTGACGCGGCAGACGTTCATCGATGCGGTGCAAGAGCTGTATGACACCGCCCAGCTCGATGCGCTGCGACGGGCGGCGGATGATCGTCATGGCTGTCGGGCAGCGCCGCCTCGGATGACCTCGAACGGGGTCACGCGGTCGCTACCGTGGCCAGCTGAGCATGGCCGTGTCGGCGATCTCCTGGAGCTCGTCGGGGCCGAGGCCACTGGCGGCCTGGACGGCGATGCCGAACCCCACCGTCATGATGTATCGGGCGAGTCGCGCCGGCTTGGCGTCACGCGGGAGGTCGCCCTCGTCGACGGCGCGCTGGAAGCGCTCCTCGAGACGCACGCCAGCGTCGTTGCGCCAGTCGACGAGCACCTCGCGGGCGGGTCGACCGTCGTCGCCGGACGCCAGCGCGCCCTGAACGGTCAGGCATCCGGAGGGGGCGTCGGGACGGGTCGTGGTCTGGACCGATCCACGGAGGAACGCCTCGGCCACTGCTCGCGCGGTCGGCTCCGTCAGGGCGTGCGTCGCGTAGGAGGCTGGCCCCTGCCCGTAGCGCTGGAGGGCCTTGCGGAAAAGCTGCTCCTTGTTGCCGAAGGCCGCGTACATGCTCGTCTTGGTGATCCCCATGGCAGCGGTCAGATCGGTGAGGCTCGCGCCCTCGTAACCTCGGGCCCAGAACACCTGCATGGCGCGCTCCAGCGCCTCGTCGATGTCGAACCCGCGAGGGCGGCCGATGGCGGCCTTCCGGAACCCATCCATACGGCCAGCGTACTCCTCGGTACAGAACCCGTACGGAGAGTCGAGACGGATCTCGACCGTCGCAGTTCGCAGTTCGCAGTTCGCAGTTCGCAGTTCGCAGTTCGCAGTTCGCAGTTCGCAGTTCGAGGAGCATGCCGTGAGACCCATCGACAACAGGAAGGTTCGACCCGATGACGCAGCACCCTGAAGATCCCTTCGTCGGCGGCGGGACCGGGACGCCGGGCGAGGCGAAGCGGATCGAGGCTCCGACCCTGGCGGAGGATCTCCTGCTGCTCCTGTTCCAGCCGGGCACCGGGACCATCGCCGGAGAGAACACGCTCTTCTACACCCTGGCCGGAGCGGTGCTCGCAGATCTCGGGCTCGGCGATCACGTACGAACCGGTTCCGGCCGGGGCGGGACGGCGCGGGTGGAGGCCGTCGAGGATCACCCGCCGTCGGATGACATCCTGCGCTCAGCGTGGGACTACCTTTCCGCCAAGCCCCGAGGGGTCCAGACGGTGCTCGCGGCGATCGGACCAACGTTGCGCAGCCCGCTGTTGGAAAGGCTCATCGAACGCGGCGACATTCGCAGGGGTACCCGCAAGGCGCTCGGTCTGTTCCGCATGACCGTCCTTGAGGACGGCGGAAGCGGGCGTCGATCACGCCTCCTCGCCGACGTCCGCGACGTGCTCGTCGAGGGGGCCGAACCGCAGCCTCGTGTCGCCGCGCTCACGGCGCTGTTGTCGGGAAGTGGCACACTGCCCCAGTTCCACCGCGAGATCCCCTGGACCTCCCCTGTGATAACCCGCGCCAAGGAACTCGAGAAGGGCAACTGGGGAGCCGGGGCCGCCGCCGAAGCGGTCGCCCGAACAGTCACGGCGACCATCGTCAACAACGCCGTCATCGCCGCGGCCACGCTTCCCCGGAACTAAGGATCGACCTCACCACGATTGTCCGAGGAGGACATCCGCACCCATTCCGGTCCCACACCACTGTTCAACCGGCGCGACACCGCCCGTACTCCAGCCAGAGACACCCCAATTGACCGCGCAGGCGGGCCTCGGCGGCGTCGAGCCGGCGCACGACCGCCTCCAGCCGGAACAGCTCCGCGTCGATCACGAGCCCGAGGCCGACCTCGCCGGCCGGGGCGTCGGCCTTGAGATGGGTGTACCGCTGCATCGCCGGCACCATGTGCCGGCGGTGTAGCTGTAGCAGTTCGGCCACGTCGACGCTGGGCATCCGCAACGCGACCTGGACCTTGATCACCAGCTCGTCGCGGGGCGGGAAGCCCGCGTCTGGCGGCGTGCGCAGCCACCGGTCCAGCTCGTGGGCGCCGGCGGCGGGCATCGGAACCGTTCTGGGCGCCGTCGACCTCGTCGGAATCGAGGCTGCCATCCTTTCCGAGCCGGTGAAGAATGGAATACACCTGCCCGACGTTGAGCGGCCAGACCTCTCCGGTCTGCGCCTCGAACTCCTGCCGTAGCGGCGGGCCGTATTTCGGGCCCTCGCTCAGCAGCGCCAGCGCCAGATGACGGGGAGCCGTCCGGACAGTCGCTTACAGCCAGTCGTGTTCGCGGGCGTAGCGCGCCGCCTCGTGGCGGGTGTGGGTCTGGGTCTTCTGCATGGCGTTGGAGAGGTAGTTGCGCACCGTGCCCTGCGCAAGGTGGAGCCGGCCGGCGATGTCGGCGACCGAGTAGCCAGAGCCGGTCTCCCGCAGGACGTCGAGTTCGCGGTCGGTCAGGGGGCAGTCGTCGATGACGGCCAGCGCGGAGACTTCCGGGTCGATCCAGCGTCTGCCGGTGTGCAGGGTGGCGATGACCGAGGTGATGTGGGCCGGCTCGGCGGACTTGCTGACGAAGCCCTGGACACCGAGTTTCAACGCCTTGCGCAGCACGCCCGGCCGCGCGTGCCGGGTCACCATGAGGACCACCTGTTCCGGGCGCGCGCGGCGGATCTGCGCGACCGCGCCGAGGCCGTCCACGCCCGGCATCTCCAGGTCGATGACCAGCACGTCGGGTCGATGCCGCAGGGTGGCTTCGACGGCCGTCTGTCCGTCTTGCGCCTCGGCGAGGACGGTGATGTCGCCCTCCAGCGGCAGTAGTGCGGCCAGGGCCGTGCGGAGCAGCACCTCGTCGTCGGCGAGGACGATGGTCGTCATCGGTCGTGCCCCCACCCAGCCGCGGTCGTGCCGGCACGGGCGGACGGGAACATCGCGGCCGTCCGGAACCGCCCCTCCTGCTGTTCCACGGTCAGCTCACCTCCGTCACCGGACACTCGTTGTCGTAGGGCCGACAACCCCCGCAGTCCCGGAAGTGAGTTGCCCGCCACTCCGTCGTTGACGATCGTGATACCCGCCTCGGAGAGCGTGATCTGCACCTGGGTGGCCTGCGAGTGCCGCAGGATGTTGGTGGCCGTCTCACGCAGAACCTGGCCGAGCAGTTCGCCGGCCCGGGCGTCGACCTCGGCCTCACGTGTCACCCGTACCCGGATGCCGGCGGCCTCGAACAGGTTCTTCGCGTTCTCGATCTCCGCCGAGAGGTTGAGCCGCCGTTGGGCGTAGGCGAGTTCCTTGGTCTGCGCGATGGTGTCGCTGACCAGGGCGTACGTCTCGCGTAGTTCCTTATCCGCCCGTCCGGCGTCGCGGAGCAGCATCTTCTGCGCCAGCGCGATCTTCAGCTTCACCACGTGCAGGGTGTGGCCCTGGATGTCGTGCAGGTCGCTGGCGAACCGGACGCGTTCCCGGACGACAGCCAGCTCCGCCTCGCGCTCCCGGGTCTGTTCGAGTTCCCGGATGAGGTCGTAGAACCGCTCGCCCAGAATCGTCATGACCGTCACCAGGACGGTGAGGGCAGTCGGGATGAGGACGTAGCTGACCAGGACCTCGCGTACGTCGTCCCGCTCCACCAGCAGGCGCGCCGCGCCGACGACGGCGACGTAGGAGAACAGCCCGGCCACCGCCAGGGCCCGATGCCGCCGCACCTCGCGCAGGGCGAGGGAACCCACGGCGCAGAAGCCCCAGTACGCGTTCGGGCTGCCGGTCAGCAGCACCCCCAGCGGCCACACGGCTCCCGCCACGATCAGGCCGGGCAGCGCGACCCGGGCGAGGTCGTTGGCCGTCCACCGTTCGAAAGCCACCAGGCCCGCCGCGACCCCCGGAGCCAGGACGATGACGTGCCACCAGACATGCGCGTCGATGAACAGGAGGACTGCCGCAGCGATCATGAGCGGCGGCAGTGAGACCGCGAGATTGAGCCGGCGCAGCCGTCCCTGCGTCGACTCGGTGTAGCGCGGCGATCTTGCGGTCACCATCCCAGTATCCGCCTGTCCCCGGCCGCGACCAGTGACACCAGGTCACATGTACCCGTGACATGGTTGCACTGACGGGTGGCCGCGAATCCCGCTGTCATGGATGCATGTCCAATACACCAGTCATCGAAGTCGAGCGCCTGAACCTCACGTACGGCGACTTTCACGCGGTGCGGGACCTCTCTTTCGAGGTACGGCGGGGGGAACTGTACGCGCTGCTCGGCACCAACGGGGCTGGGAAGACCTCGACGCTGGAGACCATCGAGGGACACCGGAGGCCGACCTCCGGCACCGTGCGTGTCTTCGGGCACAGCCCGCAGGACCGACGCGCCGTACGTCCCCGGATGGGCGTGATGCTCCAGGAGAGCGGGTTCTCCCCGGACCTGACCGTCCGCGAGTCCGTCGGTCTGGTCGGCCGGCTCACCCGGCGTACCGACGACGTCGACCGGTTACTCGACCTCGTCGACCTCACCGACCGGGCCGGCCGGAAGGTGTCCCAGCTCTCCGGCGGGGAGAAACGACGGCTGGACTTCGCGACCGCCGTCTACGGAACACCCGAGCTGATCTTCCTGGACGAGCCGACCACCGGCCTGGACATCCAGTCCCGCGACGCCGTGTGGGCGACGGTGGACCGGGTGCGTGAGAACGGCACGACCATCGTGCTCACCACGCACTACCTGGAGGAGGCGCAGCAGCGCGCCGACCGGATCGGGTTGATGCACCAGGGCACCTTCCACCGGGAAGGCACGGTCTCCGAGCTGACTCGCACCCTGCCGGCGGTCATCCGCTTCTCCCTTCCGACACCGACACCGACACCGACACCGCCGTCGCCGTTGCCGTTGCCGTTGCCGGCTGTCGTAGACGCCGACGGGAAGGTCATGGTCGAGACCTTTGCTTTGCAGGAGGACTTGCATCTCCTGCTCGGGTGGGCGCACGAGCACGCCGTGGAGTTGCGGGGTCTGGAGGCCGGGGCAACCCGGCTCGACGACGTGTTCCGCGCCATCAGCAGCTGATTCGTTCTCTCGATTGGAGTGTCACCGTGTTGCCCATCGCTGCCAGCGAGCTGATCCAGATCTTTCGAAACCGGCTTGTGTTGATCACCAGCTTCATCATTCCCGTGGCGATCTGCGTGTTCTTCGTGCGTCAGCACGAGACCTTCGCGACCATCGGCAGCCTCGGCTACATCGCGGCGATCGTGGTGTTCACCGCGGCCGCGTTCGGGTTCTACGCCACAGCCGTCACCACCCTGGCGTCGCGGCGTCAGAACCTCTTCCTCAAGCGGCTACGATCCACCGCCGCCGACGATGTCAGCATCCTCGCCGGTCTGCTGTTACCCGTCCTCGTCCTCGCCCTGGTGCAGGTAACCGCGATCCTGACCGCACTGGCGGTGGTCGCTGGTGGGCCGGCCAACGTCGTCCTGCTGGTGGTGGCGGTCCTCACGACCCTGGCCATGATGATCGGCCTGGCCCTGGCCACCGCAGGACTGACGAACTCACCCGAGCACGCCCAGGTGACCACCCTGCCCGTCACCCTCGGCGTGATCGCCGTGGCCACCTGGGTGGGCATCAGCGGCACCGAGGACCTGACCCTGCTCAAGAGGGTCCTGCCCGGCGGCGCGGCCACCGAGCTGACCATGAACGCCTGGAACGGTGGAGTCGCGGTGACCGAATCCCTTGCCCTGCTCGCACCGACGCTGGGCTGGGTCGTCGTCGCCGTCGCCCTCGCCACCCGACTCTTCCGCTGGGACCCCCGCCGATAACCGCCGACCGGTACGCCCGGCGCGCGGGACGGGTCGTGTTCCGGGTGAACCACGCCACGTCCCACACCCAAGACTTGGCCCCGATGCCCCCCCCCGATGCCCTGAGGAGCTCGGGGCGCGGCCGGTTAATTCCCGGACATCTGAGCTGAGGTGACCTTGGCCGCTGGGCAGGAGTTCGTGCCAATGCTCGGCCGTCGCCGAGTGGATGCCGGATCGGCATCAACATCGTGAATTCGGTCTTCGACAGCATGCTCGACTCCTGTGAGGGTCGATTCATGCCCGACCGGCGCTGTTAGCGGTCGGGTCCCCGCACGACAAGGAGTGATGATGGTTGTTTCGATACGACGTCTGGTGATCGCGGTGACGGCGGTCTCGGTGATGGTTCCCCTGGCCGCGTGCGGGACCGCCGGCGCCGCTGAGCAGCGGACCCGCGCCCGCGAGGTGACGGCCGGCGCGTCGACCGTCGCCGATCGGGACCGGGAGTTCCGACGGCTGGAGGAGAGGTTCGACGCGCGGCTGGGGATTTACGCGATCGACACCGGTACGGGTCGGATCGTGGGGTACCGGGCTGAGGAGAGGTTCGCGTACGCCTCGACGTACAAGGCGTTGGCGGCCGCGGAGGTCCTCGATGAGACCAGGGATGCCGAGCTGGATCGTGTGGTGCGGTATTCGGTGGAGGACCTGGTGACGTATTCGCCGATCACCGAGCAGCATGTCGCCGTGGGGATGACGTTGCGTGCGCTCGCTGACGCCGCGGTGCGGTACAGCGACAACACGGCCGGCAATTTGCTGTTGCGCCATCTTGGTGGACCGCAGCGGTTTGAGGAGGAGTTGCGGGGGATTGGTGACAGGGTCACCGACGCGGCGCGCTACGAGACTGAGCTCAACGAGGCGACGCCGGGCGATAGGCGGGACACCAGCACCCCGCGGGCGTTGGTCGGTGATCTGCGGGCGTACGCGGTCGGGGATGCCCTCGAGCCCGCGGACCGCGGCATCCTCAATGGTTGGCTGCGGGGCAACACCACCGGGGGCGCGTTGATTCGTGCCGGTGTTCCCGACGGGTGGGTCGTCGGGGACAAGACCGGGGCCGGCGGGTACGGCACCCGCAACGACATCGCGGTGGTGTGGCCGCCGGATCGCGCGCCGATCGTCCTCGCCGTGCTGTCCAGCCGTAGTGAGAAGGACGCCGGCTACGACGACGCCCTGATCGCCCAGGCGACGGAGGTGGTGATCGCCCAGCTGTGACCGGACTGGTGGCCTGAGTCCGGCGACGGGAAGTTCCTGCACAGAGAGTCCTCCCGGCCTGGTCTGATCCAGCCCCCAACTGATTTCGGGTCTTGAACGGGAGCTGTCGACCGAGGCCGGGAGGACTTGTGGTCGGGCCGGTAGCGGGGTCCCGATGGCGAAGATCTTGGAAACCGGCATGTCGGGAACGGGTAGGTCGTCGGCGCACACACCACACGACCGATCTCTCTTGGCGGGTGGCAAGCTGCTGCGTGAGCAGTTCGGCCAGCGCGCTCGGCTGGTGACCGCCAACGAGAGCGGGCACGGCGTCTATGTGCTCGGCGGCAACGCCTGCGTGCTGAACCTCACCACGTCGTACCTGGTCGACGGCCACGATGCCAACCCGGGACACGACCTGCCGGCGCGACTGACCATGTCCTGAGTCGGCATCGGGGCGGAACAGGTGTCCGCCCCCGCTGCCGAGCTGGCGGCCAGCATCGAGCACAGCAGCGGATGCGCGAGGAACTGGCGGGGATGGAGCCGCATCCAGGGTCGGTCGACGGGCATCGGGTCGACGTCGTCGAGGTAGAACCGGACCGAGGCGGTGCGTCTCTGCCTACAGCCCTGCGCACTCGCCGATCCTCTGCCTTCAACCGGCGGATTCCGGGCCGAGACGCCTCCATTTGACCGGAGTGTGCCCCACGGCACGGTGTTCGCCCGTGAGCACATCACCGATCCGAGCCCGAGAGGAACTTTCCCGATGATCGCGCCGCGGGTGGCGAGGCCTTCGCGATCGACCGGTCCACCGACTCGGGCGACGCATCCCTGCTGATCCTTGCCGCCGTCAACATCGGCATGGCCGTGCTCGTCTGGCTGCGCGAGCGGCCAGGGCCACGAGCTGGCTAACTCCACCATGGCAGGGTGCCCGTCCGCAGGTGGTCGTGCAGTGTTCGCGCGACATGCGCCATCGTCGCCTCGCTGCCGGGTTGCGTGACGGCCGGCACACGGGAGGCGGTGAGTGCGGCGACCGCGTACGACTGTCCGTCGACGTGGTCCACCACGCCCATCTCGTGCCGCAGGTGCAGCAGGGTGCCGGTCTTCGACGACCAGCGGGAGGCGTCGGAGGTGAAGTCGGGTGCGAGCCGCTGCCGGAGCATGTTGTCGCCCATCAGGGCGCGTACCCGTGCCGCGGTGGTCTCGTGGATCGTCGAGGGCCGCCGCCAGAGTGCGTGCAGCAGGTCGACGAAGGCCCGGGCTGATCCGGTGTTGGCGCGGGTGACGTCGAGCTGGGCGACGGGGTGGCCCTGCCCGGCGGTCGTGGCGCCGATGGCGAGGGAGTGAGCCAGGTGTACCTCGTCGGGGTCGAAGCGTTCCGCCGGCGTCTCGGTGAGGTCGCTGATCCGGTGCCGGACGGTGATGCCCGCAAGGCGTAGTCGCCGCAGTTCGGCGGCGACAGCGGCCGGTGGGGTGAGGTCGAACAGGGCGTCGGCGGCGACACCGTCGCTGATGGAGGTGCTCAGGTAGAGCAGGTCGTCCAGGGCGACCCGCGCGGGGTGGCGGAATCGGCTCAGTCCGGTCGGGCCCGGTGTGGTGATCAGACCGGGCGCGATGTCTACCGGCATCGTGGGGTCGAGTTCCCCACGCGCGACACGTTCCAGGACCGCGACTGCCAGCGGCACCTTCACCAGCGACGCCGACGGGTACAGGGTGTCCGCGTCGAAGCCGATCTCCTCGCCGGTGTCGAGGTTGCGGACGAGGAAGGACCCGTGCAGCCCCGCCTCTTCGAGCAGGTCACGGGCATTGCGCAGCACTGCGGTGACGCTCATGTCGGCTCTTCCGCTGACCGGTGTTCGGCTGTTGGACCCTCGATCGGCGTCCGGCGGCGGTCGGGAGCGCCCAGGCATCGCGCGATGTCGGCATGCAGGATCGTTCTCAGCTGTTCGAGATCTTCGGAGACTCCGGCGGCGATGTCGTACCCCCGCACGAGTCGGGGGCCGGCGAGGGGGCACCAGTGCAGCCCGAAATCTTCGGCCTGCTGGGGCGAACACAGCAACAGGTCGGGAGAGCCCAGGGCCGCCGCCGCGGCATCGACGAGGGACGGCGCGACCGTCACCTGAGCCGGCGCCAGACCGACCGACTGGCCGGCCCGGGTCAACAGGTCACGCAGATGCGGGACGTCGTCCTCGGGCTGGATCAGGATCCGCCGACGTGCCTGCGCGCCGGCTCGGCCGGTACGCAGCGTCTCCAGGAATACCGTCGGCGCCGGGAAGGGGTTCCGGGCAGCCAGTCCGAGCGGAACGCGCCAGGTCGCCGTCCCTTCCGGAACAGCCACGATCCCGGCGCTGACCTCGAGGGTCTGGCAGAGCCGGGCGCGCTCCTGCGGACCGGCCGGTCGTACCTCCAGGTGGACTCGCTGCCGTCGTCCCGCGGTCATCAGCGCGGCGAGGCGGTTCGGCGGGCAGATCTCGGGCACGGCGACTCGAAGAGGGCGTAGCCGCGCCCGCTCGGCGTCGTCGGCCATGGCGTCGGCGAGGTCGACCAGCCGCCGTGCCGGCGGCAGCATGTCCTGCCCGAACGGGGTCAACCGGACAGCCCGGGACGACCGGTCGAACAGCCGCGCCCCGAAGTGCTCCTCCAGGGCGGCGATGCGGCGACTGGCCACCGACTGGGGGATGCCCGCAGCGGCGGCGCCGGAGGTGAAGCTGCCGTGGCCGCTGACGGCCACGAACGCCCGGCAGGCGGCAACGACGTCCACCCACCGAACCTATACCCGGAACGCATGAGCGATGCGGTGGGTCAACTGGTCGGCATCGGTCCGGTTCCCCCTGGTCCGGCTGTGGCCCAAGTCATGCGCGGACGAGCGTCACGCGGTGCGCCTGGTTGGCAGCGATCAGATCATCGAGCATCCCGCGGGTTCGGACCAGGTCCTCGATGTGTAGCCAGTGACACGACGTCACACGGATCCGTGACGTGCTGTCACTGATGGGCGGCTGTGGGGGCTGGTGTCATAGGCATGTCCACCACGCCGGCTGTCGAAGGGAGATCGACGTGGTCTCTGGCCTGCCGGGCGCCGGGCACGCCTGATCTCCGACGTTCGTGCCGTGCTCGTCGACGGTGTGGAACCGCAGCCCCGGGTCGTCCCGCTTGGGGCGCTGTTCCCGGGAAGCGGTACCCCGCGCCAGTTCCACCGCGGGAGCCCCTGGACCTCTCCGTGATCACCCGCGCCGAGCAACTCGAGCAAGGCAACGGGGGAGCCGAAGCGGTTACCCGCACCGTCACCGCAACCGTCAACAACGTCGTTGTCGCGGCGGCGTATTCGCTCAGCAGTAATCGGTGTTCCCACAGAGACAAGGATTCGCATGGGCAGTTACGCAGTGACGGGTTCGGCATCGGGGATGGGCGCTGCGGTGACCGAGCGGCTGAGCGCGGCCGGACACTTGGTGATCGGTGTGGATCTGCACGGCGCCGAGATCATCGCCGACCTCTCGACAGGGGAAGGCCGCTCGGCAGCGGCCGCCGCGATACTCGAGCGGTCCGGTGGTGTACTCGACGGCGCGGTAGTCGCCGCCGGGATCGGGCCCGTGCCCGGTCCCGACTGCACGCGGAGGATCGCACAGATTAACTACCTGGGCTCGGTCGAGCTGCTGACTGCCCTGCGGCCGGCGCTCGCGGCGAGCGGTGATGCTCGGGCCGTGGTCTTTGGCAGCAACTCGCCCACCGTCATGCCTCACGTGCCCCGGATGGTGTTCCGTGCCATTCGCGCTGGCAAGATCGAACAAGCGGTGCGGAGGGCGCGGATATTCGGGCGGGCCGCCCCCAACTTCGCTTATGCGGCGTCGAAGCTCGCGGTGGCCGACTGGGCACGGCGCGCGGCAGTAACTCCGGCGTGGGCCGGTGCTGGGATCAGGCTCAATGTGATTGCCCCGGGACCGGTGAAGACGCCGCTGCTCGACGCGGAACTGGCGGACCCGGTCGCGGCCAGGGCGTTTCAGTCGTTCCCCAACCCGATCGGCGGAGTGGGCGACCCCGGCCACCTCGCCGACTGGGTGATGATGATGCTCTCGCCCGCGGCGGCGTTCATGAGTGGCAGCGTCGTCGTCGTCGACGGCGGCGCCGAAGCGTGGTTCCGCGCCGGCGAGTGGCCCCGGCCCGTCGCGATCCGGCAGATGCCCCGCCATCTTTGGCGTTGGCGAGCCTTCTCCCGGCTTTCGTCCACGGATCGCGCTGAACCGTCGAGCAGGCATCTTCCTCCGTCTTTCCACTGACCTGCCGGGAACTCCGCGTATGTGGCTTACAACGTCGAACGCGAACGGCGTTGTCAGCTGCCGAGCTGTCGCTGCACTGCCTGGGAGCGGGCGCCGAGATGATCTCTGTCGCCTTCGATTCGAAGGCACGGGTCATGGCAGGTATTTGATCAAGGTGTTGAACGGGCGCGATGCGGAGCCCCGACATCTTCTGAAACTCGGAAGAGGTCACCCCCCGGCTCGTGTCGTGGAAGCGACCTCTTCCCAAAGTCGGAAGTGGTCAGGCTCGCTCACGTACATCGCCGGTGTGCGGCGTCTGCGCCTCATCGGGGTGTCTCGCAAACACCGTTGGCGAAACACACCCCACCCAAGGGCTTCCTTGCCAGCAGCGAGAACGTCGAGGCGATCCAAGAGGGGCTCAGCTCTCCGGTGGCGGGATCGGACGGGTCGCCGAGAGGTCCAGACGGCCGATCAGCCGCCCCGGCGGTCGGCCGGGCCGGGCCAGGGGTGGCGCCGGCGGCAGCGGGGTGGCCAGCACCAGCGTGGCCAGCGGCCCCGCCAGCAGGTCGGCGCGGAGGACGACGCCGACGTGCTCCTCAATCGCCAGCAGGCAAGCCCGGTCGGCGGGCAGGCCCTCGCGCCGCGCGATCGCCTCGGTCCGCTCGTAGAACCGGTGCGGCCGCTCCCCCCTCGGCGAGTAGGACATCCCCGGCTCGAACATCTCAACCCGCGCCCCGTCGCGGTAGTCGTGGAAGCTGCCCATCCCCGGGCCGACCACCAACGCGAGGGCCGCGCCGCCGCCGGCGGACAGGGCGGCAAGCACCTCGGCACGCCCACCCTCCGTGCCCCACTCCTCGAGACAAAAAGCCCACGGGGGTACGGGTGCCGGCGCGGCCCCAGCGCCGTCGAGCATCCCGGCACGCAGCAGCGGCCGGCCCCACTCGGTCGGAAGGGCGTCCCGGGCCTGTGCGTGGGTCAGCGCTCGCGCGCTCGCCGGATCGGCCCCGTAGGCGGCCAGCATCGCGCCCGGATCGAGGCCACGGCCGAACGTGACCGTGAAGCCGACCTCGCCGGCCAGCTGCCAGGGTCCCGGATCGCGATTCGCCATGAGGTCCATCCTCTCGCCTCGGCGGCCCGCCAGCTCGCGGCCTCGGCGGTTGTCAGGGCCATCACGCGGTGGGCCGCGCCGGCGACGCGACCCACCGCTTCGTGATCAGGTGATCGCGACCGTGTAGGCCTCGTTGTCGATGACCCGCTCCGACTGCGGAAGGCTGCCGACCTTCCCGCCGGCGGACTCGTTCTCACCGAGCGGCACGTGCCCGCGCACGCACGGCTCGTTGAAGTCGACCGGCTTGTCGGCCCGCGCCTCGTAGAAGTACCAAAGCCCGTCGGCCTCCTGCAGCGCCACGATGTCGGCGCAGAAGCTGCCCGTCGTGCCGCCCTGTTGGGTGGCCGCGAACGGGTACTCGTCGCACGAGTCGTCCACCACGACCGAGTCGTCGAACGGGATGAACGGGTCGAGCGGCGTCTCGCAGGTCGCCCGCCGGTTCGAGTTGGCGATCGCGGTGTCGGCCTGGCGGCGCAGCGGGCTGTCCTCGGCGCCCCAGTGGTCGATCAGGTAGATCTGGGCGAACGCGTACGTCGCCGCCGCCGCGCGGTACTGGCTGAGCGGCAGGACCAGCTGGGCCCGCACGGCCGCGTAGACGCAGCCGGTGGTGCCGGAGACGGCGAGCGAGTTGTCGCAGCGCACGTTCCACGGGTTGGACCAGTTGTAGTTGGGCTGGATCGGGATGGCGCCGAGCGCGACGACGAACATGTGGTAGCTGGTCTGGATGTTCGTCTGCGTCCCGGCGGACGGGCTGGCCGCGTAGGTCACCGTGCCGGAGGCCGAGGCGCCCTCGACGAGGGTGACCATCCCGTCCCACGGGTTGGCGTCGGCCATCGAGCAGGCGCCGGTGCACGCGGCGTCCATCGCGATGTTGAGGGCCAGCACCTGCCGGTCGGTGTCGGTGACCGTGACGGTCAGGTGCTCGGTGAACGTCGCCCGGCCGGGGCTGAGCGTCATGCTGCCGCTGGCCAGGAACTCGGCGGTGCCGATGATCCGGCCTCGGTCGTCGAGGAGCCAGTACTCCCCCTCGAAGTCCTTGAAGCACGAACCGGACCGCGTGTAGATCCAGTATCCGGACTGGCCGATGTCGCAGGGGTCGGCCGCCCGGGAGACCCGCTTCGTCCGGACCGTCGGGGTTAGCCGGGTGCACGAGCTGACCGCGCCGAGCGCCCGCTCCTTCGATCCGGGGGCGGTGGTCACACAGCTGGTCCCGGCGGCGACGGTCGCCGTGGATTCCACCACGTCCGGCTTCCGGGCGCGGTCGTGCCGCGCGATGTCCGCGGTGCTCAGGGTGCCCAACAACCGCGGCGCGGCCCCCGGCGCCGCGTTGCTTCCTGCTGACGCTCCGCTGTCGGTCGCCCTCGCGGGCGCCGCCGGTGACATCGCCACGAGGACGGCCACCGCGGCCGCCCCGGCGAGAAATCTGAACCTTCGCACGGTGTCTCTCCTGGGTAGAGGTCGAAAGGACAGGTCTTGCCCAGGAGGGGATCGACGCTCAGCCCTGGCCAGGCATGGTTGATCCGGATCGCCCCGCTTCCCCCGCCTGAGACGCATTCAAGTCCATCGACCTAGATCGTGCTGTCCCGTTCCTGACGCACTTCACAATTCGCATCGTCAGGGTTGGCGACGTCGACGGCGGGCCGGGTTGACCACGGGGAGGTGGCGTCTTCGGTGCGCTCGATCGCGGCGCTGCACCGGGCGACGGCGTCGGCGAGGTGCGCCGGCGGTTGGCCGGTGGAGTGCAGCGCGGTGACGGCCTGGTTGAGCAGTCCGCCCATCCGGCCGAGCAGGCTGCGGATCCGCATCGGTTGGGCCACCGCCTCGCGGAGTTTCTCGGGGTCGACAGTGCCTTGCAGTTCGGCGCGCGTGACGATGAGGGCGACGCGGGCGGCGTACCCGGCCATGGTTTTCGCCGGTGCGGTCGGCGGCGGCCAGGTCGTCGATTAGTCTGGACTTCACCGATGAGCACTGACACCTGCGCTGCCCGCACTGTCAGGGAGTCGCGATCGGCCTGCTCGCCGTCACTGTCCTGGCCCTGGTCGCGCTGCTCACCGGGTACGCGCCTGAGGTTCAGGCTATCGCTCTGGCGTGGCGACGCGGCTCGCCGCCGGTGTACGTGTCCACACACACATGCCGTGCGACGCCGGCCAGCGCGCCTGGGCCGAGCGGGGCGGGACGACTCCGACCGAGGGAGCGCCCGGATCGCGGCGGATGTTCGCGTCTGGTCAGCGCTTCGCTTCGCGGACGTCTTCTCCCTGTTCGGCGAAGGCCTTGAAGTCCTGCATGTGCTGTTGCGACTGCTTTCGGAAGGCGGCGGGCATGAGGAGCCCAACCAGCCGCGTCAGCAAGCCGCTGAACCGGTACTCGCTTTCGCTCTCCCACAGCGTCGTCTCCGGACCGGCTTGGATCAGGCGCTCACGCACGGCGCTCCACATGCCCTTGCCGACGATTTCGCGGTCGAAATGAACGATGCTCTCGCTCGGGATCCCGTGCAGGTCCACCGGTTCCCGGCGCGTGATGGTCTCTGTGCACTCGATTTTCTGCCGCCCCATCTGCATCACGACTCGCGACGTGGTGCCGACCTGCCCGTGTACCCCACTCAGCGGCTCGTGCAGCACCAGGCCGTGCAGCCACTTCGGCAGGTGTTCCGGGTCGGCGAGCAGCTGGGCCACCCTCTCCCGGGGCAGGGCGATCTCGATCGAGACGGTGTACTTCATGACGGAGCGCTCCAGTTCTCGAGTGAACGGGCGCACACTAACAGCTTCGCCTTATATTAGTCCATGCTAATTCGGCGCTTCGCTGGCCGAGACTTCGCCGAGTGCGTGATCTCCGCGTCCGCATGACGCGTCCCACCGATCCGCTGCACAAGCACGACGCTGCACTGAGTGGCGCTCAACGGCGCATGAGGACCATCTGGGCTCCTCTTGATCGCGCGCCCAACTCAACGAGCTGGAGCATCGCGCTCGGGTCATCGACGTGGCCGGCTGGGTCGACCGCTCCGTGACGCAACTCGGGATCGCACCTCGCGCACTCCTCTGCGGGACCGCCAGCCGGTCAGTCTTGTGACCATCGCGGTCATGCGTGGCCGCCGACTGAGCCATGCGTAGCCGTGCTCGGGCGGCCAGGCATAAGCTGGCCCGTCAGCGCGGACCAACTGAAGCAGTTTAGGTTGCTCGAGATCATCCGCAGCGTGTTCGTAGAGCGCCTGAGCGCGGGGAAGGATGGCGCCGTAGTCGATGAGACGTCCGAGATAGTTCTCAGCCTCGAGTACGCTGACGAGCTCACGTTCCTGGATCGGGTAGCTGGCCGGCAGGATGTTGTTAAGCGACAGAAAGACGGCCGTGCCCTTGCGTCGGGGGTCACCGAGCACCGGCCCAAGCGGGGCGAAGTGGCCCAATGCCAGCCTGGGGTTGGACAGCAGGCAATCGGCGTAGAGCACGCGCAATAGCGCCACGTCCATGAAGAACTTCTCTACCGGAAGTTCGGCCTCCACGAGATGGCGGTGGGCCAGGTACCCGGCGACGATGCTGCTGTTGTGCGCCCGGTACCACGTCCTTGGTGTAGGCGTCCGGAGGAATGCCATCCAGCGCTCAACCGGCGCGCTGCCAGCCGTCAGCTGCCCAGAGCGCAGCCGAAGGTTGGCTTCGAAAGCGTCGCGGAGAAGGCCTTCGTTGACCGCGCGCCACCATGGGCTACCGCCGCCTTGACCGTCGGCGTCGACCGGGTTCAGCACCCCACGTTGGATCTGCCAGCGCATGAACGCGATCTCGGCCCGCCGATACGGCCTGATTGTCGGACCCCCGCTGTTGCTGTCGTAGAACTGCGCCGCGAGCCGCAGCCGCGCTGCGGGGTCGTTTCGCACAGCGCCAACGAGTTCGGCTGCTTTCGCCGCCTCGGGATCCGCCATCGCGCTGGCATCACCTTGCTCTCGAGTGCTCACCCTAGCTTTCTACATGAGTAGGTAGCAGATTGGCGGATGCACAATCGACGGTCCGCGCACGATCTTGAGCTTCCGCCGCCTTCCCTGAGCCGGATGGATGACCCAGAGCCCGCGCCACGGCGTCGGAAAGGCCATGTGGAGCGGCGTGGGTGGCGCGGTAGGCGATCACGTGGTCGAGTCGGACCAGCACAGGGCACCGTCCCGCCGATGCCGCAGTGATCGCTCCGATGAGGGAGGAGCGCTACGTCGAGGAAGTGCTGACGGCGACCGCGGCCGGACTACCGCTCTACAGTTCGATGGGCTTCCGTACGCTCGGCCCGACAATCTGGTGGCGTTGACAATCCGAGACGAAACCAGGCACCTCCGGACTGAGCGACGAGGTCCACGCCTCTGTGGCTGGTCACCGACCGGAGTGAGCACAGGAGAAGAGCCAGTAGGCACCACCACCACCGCAACCAGCCGAAGCAATCCGGCTCCAACTGGACCAGCCGTTTCCGGTGGGCAGCCCCGCTGTCGCCTATCGACTGCCTGGCTTACGACCGCAAGCGGATGGCGTAGTTTCTTCGAGTTCGACCGGCCAGTTGGAGATGCACAGCCCGGCCGCCGAGCGACGCTGTGCTGCCGCGCCGCCGATCCGCTACGGCGACCGCCTGGTCGGCAAGCTCGACGCCACCTCCGGCTGAACGGCGGGGTTCGCCGTCGGCCGCTAGGCGGGTCTCAAGGGCCGATCATTGAGAACCCGCAGGGTTTGGACCGCCTGCTCGCTGCCGGCCGGCCGGGCGACGTACACCGAGACGAGCCGGACCCGGTCGGCGGCGGAGCGTCGTACCGTGGGCTCCCGGTCGTGCGCGAAGCCGGCGGTGTCGCGCAGCCGGTCGCCGAGGTCGGCCAAGGCCCGGTCGACCTCGGCGCCCCGACCTGGACCGGTGTGGACCGCGACGGTGGATCGCCGCCGTCGCCACGTCATCGATCTGTTCGAGCCCGACCTCGGGTCCACACCGGGACTGCCGGTCAATCGCTGACGTCGCGATCACCTCGGGAGATCCGAAAGCTGGGCAACGTGCCGCATTGGCGGTCGCGGTACATTGCACAGTCATGGCCACGACCGCGGACGTCCGCCACGAACTCGCCAGCCTCGCCGACCCGCGCCGGGCGGAGGGAGTGAGCCGGTATTTGCAGATCATTCCCGGCGGGTATGGCGAGGGCGACCGGACCATCGGCGTCTCCGTTCCGGAACAGCGCAGGGTGGCCGGCCGGTACTGGCGCGACCTCTCCATAGCCGAAACGGCGACGCTGCTGAAGAGCGGCGTGCACGAGGAGAGGCTGACGTCGCTCTTCATCCTGGTGCGAAAGTTCAACAAGGGGGACGAGGAGGAACGGGGCAGGATCTTCAGCATCGTCCTCGCCAACACCGGCCGCATCAACAACTGGGACCTGGTGGATTCGTCCGCGCCGTACATCGTCGGCCCCTGGCTGCTCGACAAGGACCGGAGCGTACTGGATCGGTTGGCCGAGTCGAGCCTGGTGTGGGATCGGCGGATCGCCATCATGGCAACTTTCGCCTTCATCAAAGCAGGCGACTTCCATTGGACCTTCCGGCTCAGTGAACGGCTCCTGCGCGACCCACACGACCTCGTCCACAAGGCGGTGGGTTGGATGCTGCGCGAGGCGGGCAACCGTGACAGAGCGGCGGCGGAGGAGTTCCTGGCGCGACGTTACCGGGTCATGCCACGGGTCATGCTGCGGTACGCGATCGAAAAGTTCGAACCGCAGCGACGTAAGGAGTACCTGTCCGGCGTGGTCTAGATGATCGATGCTCGCCGGATGGTGGGCATCTCTTTGATAAGACTCGCCTTTGGGTGCGAGTCGGAGCCCACGATGCACTATCTTCGGCAGTTCCGGATGTCAACCGACACCGGAGGTCGGCGACGGAACATGAAGGCTCCAGTTAGTGGTGGCGCGCACGGACGGCAGCAAATGAATACACACCTGATCAAGTGGTTCTGGCGACCGTGCCGCACCTGATCGGCGGCAGAAGTTGACCGCCGCGCAATGAGCGGCGGGCCGGCAGGCTACGACGTCGTCGCCGGCCAGGACCCAGCCCGCAGCGGCGCCGCCGGTCAGCGCCAGTCGTCCGAGCGGGGACGAGCGGCGGCCACCCCGGCGCCGATCCCGTACCCGACCAGCAGCAGCGCGGCCAGCCACAGCGGCGCGGGCAGGGCCAGCCAGCGCAGCAGGGCGGCGCCCACGATCGCACCGCAGAGCAACGCAAGCACGGACAGCAGCGGCCGTGCCGGCAGCGGCGCGTGGCCGGCGTCCACTACCAGGCCGGTGATGGTCCGGGTCAGCACGGTGGTGGGCAGGCCGGGCACGCCGAGGCGACGGACCACCCCGTTCTGCCCGCCCATTGCCAGCCCGAGCAGCCCGAGCAGTGCCAACTGGGTGGCGAGGTTCGGTATCCCGACGACGCTGACCACGATCGCGGCGACGATGACAAGTCCGGCCTGTACTCCGGTAGCGATCGCCAGCAGGCGGCCGCGGTGCAGCGTCCGGTCGGCCGCCCACCGTCCGCCGACCCGGGCGCCCAGCACGAAGGCCACCAACGCCAGCAGACTCGCCTCGATCGAAACCCCGCCAGTCCCGGCGATGGCGAAGCCGAGAAACACCACGTTGCCCGTCATGTTGGACACGAACACGCGGCCCAGGCTCAATAAGCTGAACGCGTCCACCAGGCCGGATACCACGGTCAGACCGACCAGCAGCCCAGGCAGGGGCCCCTGCGGACGCCGCTCGGTCACCGCCTCAGTTTAATGCAGCTACCGGCCCGGCCGGGCCGTGATGCGTACGCTCCGCCGCCGACGGCAGGGCGTCAGACCAATCGTCCCGGCCGCTGGGTGTCGGCCGCTCGCCGGAGACGTCCGGGACCGCCCAGTCGTATTCGATCGTGGTGTCGGGACAGGCGACCCGCACCCGTCGGCCATGCGTTGGCGGCTGACCGCGATACAAACCCGGGGCCGGGGGCTGCCGCTGTGAACCGTAAGTACATATCCGCGTGGGGTAGAGGCTGATCTTCCTGGGGGGCGCGAGTAGCACGGCGGCCCGTGTGCATCCGACACGCTTCGAGCGGTCATGTGTTGCGCTGGCCACTGACTGACTCCAGGAGCTGACTCCATGGGGCGGCGGGCGACGGCGGTAGCTCCGATGCCGCCCGCGCCCGCGTCGCTAGTCCTTCATCTTCACGGTCACGGTGCCGGTGTCGGTAAGGCCGTCCTGGGCGAGCCGGTAGACGAAGCTGTCTTGCAGCTTATGGGCTGCGGTGCGCTGGTAGACCACCTCGTATCGGGAGTCGTGGCTGGTGAGGAAGCCATATTTGGGTGGAACGACGATGTTCAGGATGGCGCTGGGACTGGCGACGTCGTTGTCCCGTACCTTGATCACCTTGGCAGTGGTCCGGTACGCGTGTGCGAGGTCGTCGTTGGCGATCGGCCCGGTGCCAAAGGTGCGGTTACCACGGTTCAGGAAGAGGCCTTCGCTGGTCTGGACGTCGGGCCGGCCGTCGGCGTTGGCGTCGACCACCTCGGCGGTCCAGCCGCCGTCGTCACCCTGGTGCAACCACGCCTTGGTTCCGTCGTCGAAGATCACCACTACTCCCATGGAGGGTTCGGTTGTGGCGGTGTGGAAGGCGACCAGGGCGTCCATTGCGCCGTTGCCGTCGAAGTCCGCCACCTGGTGGTCGTTGATCTCGCCCTGGTCCTGCTGGATCGGTCCGTACGAAAGTTGGCCGGCCGCCGTGTTCAGGTAGGTGACGAATCCGGCGCCCTGGTTGGTCCACCAGAAGACGTCGGTGCGGCGGTCGCCGTTGAAGTCGGCCGTTCCGATCTCGTTGAGCTGGATCTCGGACGACTCGAGCACTTCAGGGACGAAGTTGCGCAGGACGAAGATCGAGCCTTGTGCGCCGACCGGGCCGCCGTGGAACGAGCCGACGATCAGTTCGGTACTACCGTTGCCGCCGAGGTCGACCGCCACGCCCATGTCCGGGCAGTGTGAGACTGGTACTTGGGCGCCCGGCGGCAGGTAGGGGTGCTCCTCGACCGCGCCGGTGCCGCCCCACTGGACGCTGATGGCGCACTGCTGGTGGTCGCTGGAACTGCCCGGATGGATGAGGTCCAGTCTCCGGTCCCCGTTCAGGTCAGCCCAAATCGAGTCGTTGAGTCCACCGGCCCGGACCGGTACGACGAATGTCAGCGATCCGAGTAATACCGCGCTGACAAGGACTGCGAATCGTCTCTTCCACATAGGAAGTCCCTTCGTGGCGTCAATAACGCCGGGGTTCGGGTTCGAATCGCACTGGAGCCTATGGTCACGCAAAGCATCTGCGTTGTCGCTGATAGTGTTCCGACAGCTACTCTCGGCCTGACAGCGAAGGGGACTGGCTGACCGGCTGGAACTCGCGCGATATCCGCCGCTGGGGTCTGGACGAGCTGGCTCTCGCGCTGGCCATTGCGGCAGCTGCACCGCTTGCCGGCGCCACCGGTACCAGTCGTCTCGTGGGCCGGGGCCGGCTGGCCGGCAGCGGAGGCGTGCCGTGGGGTGGCCGGCTCGAGGACCTGGTAGCTGCCTGCGGCTCGTACGGTGCCTGCGAGCGCGGTCCGAGAGGAATCAGCGCGGGACGTTGAAGATTTCCTACGTCATGTCCCCTAGTATCGAAGCATTCTTACATCTCGTTACGGGGAGGACGCATGGGTCCTGGAAGAAGGCTGGCCGCCTGGCTTTCCGCCACCGGTCTCGGTGCCGCGTTGCTGGTGGCTCCGCAGGCCGGCGCGCAGGCAGCGCCGGCGCCGGCGGGCGGGGCGGTGGCACCCGCGAGTCGTACCGTGACGTTGATCAGCGGCGATCGGGTGCTGCTGACCGACGACGGGCGGACCAGCGTCGAGCGGCAGCCGGGACGCGAGCACGTGCGGTTCGTGTCGTACCGCGACGACGCCCGGCACCTGCACGTGATTCCGTCGGACGCGCTGCCGCTGCTGCGGGCCGGGCTGCTGGACGCCCGGCTCTTCGACGTCACCGCCCTGCGCGACTTCGGGTACCACGACGGCCGGGCCGACCTGCCGTTGATCGTCACGTACCGGGGGGAAGCCGCGCGGGTGTCGGCCCGCTCGGCCGTGGCGGGCGCGACCGTGAGCCGGGACCTGCCGGCGATGGACGCGCTCGCGGTCCGCGCGCCGAAGTCGAACACCGGACTGCTCTGGCGGAGTCTCACGGCTGACGGCACTGCGACCCGGAGCCTGAGCGGCGGCATCGGTAAGGTCTGGCTGGACGGGCTGCGCAGGCCGACGCTCGAGGTCAGCGTGCCGCAGATCGGCGCGCCCGCAGCCTGGCAGGCCGGATACGACGGCACCGGCGTACGCGTGGCGGTGCTGGACACCGGCATCGACGCCACCCACCCGGACCTGGCCGGCAAGGTGATCGCCACGCGGAACTTCACCGAGGGCGAGGAGGACGACCGGGACCTGGTCGGCCACGGTACCCACGTGGCCTCCACCATCGTCGGCAGCGGGGCGGCGTCGCAGGGCCGGTACCGGGGCGTCGCGCCCGGCGCCCGGGTGCTCGACGGCAAGGTGTGCGTGGACGGCGGCTGCGCCGACTCGTGGATCCTCGCGGGCATGGAGTGGGCCGCCGCCGAGCAGCACGCCTCGATCGTCAACATGAGCCTCGGCGGTCCCGACACACCGGGCACGGACCCTGTGGAGGAGGCGGTCCAACGCCTCAGCGACCAGTACGGCACCCTCTTCGTCGTCGCCTCCGGCAACGACGGCGGCGAAGCGGCGGTCGGCTCCCCGGCGAGCGCGGACGCGGCCCTGGCCGTGGCCGCGGTGGACGCCGACGACCGGTTGGCCGATTTCTCGAACCGGGGCCCGCGCGGCGATGACGGGGCGCTCAAGCCGGACATCTCCGCTCCCGGCGTCGACATCACGGCGGCCAACAGCAAGGACGGGCGGCTTGGCGAACCGGGGGAGGCCTACACGACCGTCTCCGGTACGTCGATGGCCACCCCGCACGTGGCCGGAGCGGCGGCGCTGCTCGCCCAGCGTCACCCGGACTGGTCCGGGGCCTCGCTCAAGTCCACGCTGATGGGATCGACCAAGCCCACCAGCCCCATCGACCTGCTCGGCCAGGGCGCGGGCCGGGTCGACGTGGCTGCGGCGATCGGCCGGAGCGTCACCACCGCCCCGGCCAGCGTCAGCCTTCCCCTCCAGGAGTGGCCGCACGGCGACGACCCGCTGCTGACCAGGACCGTCACCTATCACAACCACGGCGACGCCGACGTGACGCTGGCCCTGGCGTGGCAGGCGATCGGTCCGGACGGTAGCCCGGCACCGGCCGGCATGTTCAGCCTGGACCGGCAGACCGTCACCGTGCCTGCCGGTGGCGACGCGACGGTCCGGCTCAACGCCGACACCAGGATCTCCTCGCCGGTCGGCCGCTTCGGCGGGTACCTGACCGCGTCCGGCGGCGGGCTGGTGGTACGGACCCCGTTCGGGGTGGAGAAGGAGTCCGAGCGGTACCCGCTCACCCTGGTCCTGACCACGCGGTCCGGCGCGCCGGCGACGGACTACAGCGCCATCGCCTTCCGGCTCGACACGTTCGACTCATTTCCTGCGAACGACACCGGCGGCACGGACGGCACCCTGGAGTTCCGACTGCCCCGGGGACGCTACGCGATCTTCTCGGCCATCTTCGAGGGTCAGGACGAGCAGCTCACCTCCACCCTGCTCGCCCAGCCGCAGCTCGACCTGACCGGCGCGCAGACCGTGGCCCTGGACGCCCGGCTGGCGAAGCCCGTGAATGTCACCGTGACCAACCCGGCCGCCCGGGGCGTCTGGGGTGAGTTCAGCGCCCGGACCAGGGCGGCCGACCTGCCGGGCATCTCACTGGAGATGAACATGGGGAGCCTCGACGGCTTCGACCGGGCCTACACCGGCCAGATCGGCCCGGACCAGGCCGTGGACGGGTTCTCCACAAAGATCAACGGCGTGTTGGCCCTGCCCGGACCCGACGGCAGCCTCGACGGCAGCCCGTTCGCCTACCACCTCGCCTGGTTCCGTGAGGGGCGGATGTTCAACGGGCTCGACCGCCGGCTGAGCCCGTCGTCTCTCGCCACGGTCCGCGAGAACTACGCCGCGCAGGGCACGGGCACCACCGGCGCGACAACGGCGTACGCGAGGGCGCGCGGTCTGTCCGGCAACTTCACCACGACGGTCCTGCCGTTCACCCTGCCGTTCACCCGCACCGAGTACTTCAACACCGACGGTGAGGTCCAGTGGACCAAGTTGTTCCAGGAACGGGTGCCCAGGCCCGGCCAGCCGGCCAACATCCAGACCACGGCGGAGCAGCCCGACGTCGCGTACCGGGCCGGCCAGAGCTACGACGAGCGGTGGAACCGGGGCGTCTTCGGGCCCTCCCTCGCCGGTCCGGGTAGCTCGCCCGAGTGGGTGAGCCGGCAGGGTGACACCATCCTGGCGGCGCCGCCGATCTTCACCGAGGGCTCGGGACGGCGGGTCTCCGGCCGCGTGTCGAACCCGCACATCGCCCTCTACCGGGACGGGAAGCTGCTCGCCGAGGCCGCCGCGCTGCGCGGGGAGTTCACCGTGCCGGCCGGCGACGCGGGCTACCGGCTGCAGATCGACGCCCAGCGGGCCGCACCGCTCACCCTCACCACCCGGGCGAGCGTGGCGTGGACGTTCCGCTCGGCACACGTCGACAGCGACCAGCCGCTCCGGCTGCCGCTGTCGGTAGTGCGCTTCACGCCCGCGCTCGACGAGCGCAACAGCGCCCCGGCTGGCCTGACGTACCGGGTGCCGGTCACCGTCGAGACCCAGCCCGGCTCGGCGGCGGGAACTCTTCTGCGTCCGACGGTCGAGGCGTCGTTCGACGACGGCCAGACGTGGCGACCGGTGCCGGTGCTCGGTGAGCAGGGCGGTTGGTACGTGAGGGTCCCGCACCCCGCGGCCGACGGATACGTCTCGCTGCGGGCCAGGGCGACCGACACCGCCGGTAACACGGTGGACCAGACCATCATCCGCGCCTACCGGATCGGGGGATAAGCCGACGGGTACGGCCCGACGGCGGCCGACTGGCAGCCGTCGGGCCCGTACCGCGGACGAGTTCGCGGGCCGACCGGTGAACCGAGCCTCGCCCACCCAAGAGCGACAGCGTCGGCCTGAGCCTGTACGCGGTACTCCGCGACCTGCAACACCTACTCATCCGCCCGGTCGGCGCAGGCCCAGCCCGCACACCCAGATGAGGAAGCACTACCAGTTGGTTGGCTGAGTCGATACCTCCTGTCGGATCGCGCGACGCTCGACGATCCGGCGCCATGCCGATGCCTCTGGACGGCAGGGCCGTCCGCAGCGGCCCTCCCGTGACGTCGTGATATAAATAGACGTCGATTGATGGGGAACGCGGGGAGCTGCCCTGCATCCGCGTCGATGGATCCGATCGGGCGTGCGAACGCTCGTACTGACCGGCGTTGGTCCGGCGCCTCGATCACCACGCCCACGATGGCGACCAGCTACGCCGCGACCTAGCGGCCGGACGGTGGAGTCCGCGCTGAGCCGCCCCGCAGCTGAGCAGGTCCACCCACTCCTGATTGGAATCGACGGTGCCCCGACGATCCGCCCCCGCCGCCCTGGCCGGCACCTTGACGCTGCTGACCGCCCTGACCATCAGCACCACGATCGCCGGTGACCCGGCGGATGCCGGTGACACCGTGCGCGCCGGCGGCCCGACGGCCACCGGAGTCCCCGCCGGCAGGGCCGGCCCTTGTACGCCGGACGCCTCCTACCCTCCACCGCTGCCCGCCACCAGCGTGGCCGCCACCAGGATCAGCGGCAACTTCAGCTTCCTGGAGGGACCGGTCTGGCTCGCCCAGTCGGGTCAACTGCTCCTTTCCGATATGCGCGGCGGTACGGGCCCGGAGAACGTGCAGCCCTCGACGATTCGCCGGTTCACCCCACCGAACACGTTCGATGTGTTCCGCGAGAACGCCGGCAGCAACGGGCTGGCCGTGACCGCAGACGGCACCCGGCTGCTCGCCGCCACCCACGACCAGCGCAGCGTGTCGTCGTACCAGCTCTTCGACGGAAGCCGGAGCTCCCTGGCGAGCGGTTTCCAGGGGCGGCGCTTCAACTCCCCGAACGACCTCACCATCCGCTCCGACGGCACCGTCTACGTCACCGACCCGAACTTCCAACGCGGCAACCGACCGGACGAACTGGGCGGGATGACCGGGGTCTTCCGGGTGAGCGGGGGTGAGGTGTTCCTCGTCGACGGCACCGTGTCCCAACCCAACGGGGTTGTGCTGTCGCCGGACGAGACGACCCTCTACGTGGGTGGCAACGCCGACAACACCATCTACCGGTACGACCTCCTACCGGACGGCAGCACCAGTGGGCGCACCGTGTTCGCGAACATCGCCGGCCCGGACGGCGCGACGGTGGACTGCGCCGGCAACATCTACTGGGCCTCCCACACCGACGGGCGAATCCACGTTTTCGCGCCCAGCGGCGAAAAGCTGGGCACGATCTCCGCGGGCCGGAACAGCACCAACGCCGCTTTTGGTGGCCCCGACGGCCGAACCCTCTTCATCACCTCCGGCACCTGGGGCAACTTCGGTCTGTACCAGGTCGGACTCAACGTGCCGGGCTCGCCGTACTGACGGGCGGGGGCGGCTCAACCAGCCATTCGCAGATCACGGGCTGGGACGCGGGCACCGGCGGGCCGGGTTGCGATCCCTCATGACCTGCTGTGGCGACGGGCGTCGACAGGAACTCCAGGACCCCGGCGATGAGGCAACGTCCTCATCGCCGGGGTCTGCGAGCCAGCCGCATGCGTACCCGGACGCCCGGTCAGCGGTGGGGTTGGGCGGTGGCACCGTTAGCCAAGCTCGACGCCGACCTTGCGGAACATACTGATCATCTGGGTGCTGGTCTGCCTCACCTGGGACGGTGACTGGAGTCCCGCGTACGCCTGGTTGTAGGTGATCGTGGCGCTGCCGCTCGGGAAGGTGACCGCCCCGGTGTTCGGATTCCAGACGAACCGCACCAGCCGGTCGACCGTAGCCACCCGGGTCCCGTTCATGAAGATCGAGTAGCCCTGCGGGATGCCCGCGTACCTCACCACGCCGTCGGCCGGGTCGTCCCAGACGATGCTCAGGTCGGCGTTGCGGTAGCGCAGGTTGTTGACCGCGAAGTTGGGCCAGCCGATGTTGATGGGGCTGAGCTCGACCTGGTTGTCGTTGCGCGGCCGCAGGCCCGCTACGTCCTCGATCACGGTGAAGTTGCTGCTGCCCAGAATGTTGTGGTGGATCCAGGAGCGGTACTGGATGGTCCTCGACGAGGCGTTCCAGTCGGCCCAGAACTCGTTGGCGTCCGGCCACTGGGTGTTGCCGCCGACGTACTGCGCCCAGGTGTTCCAGTAGAGGAGCTTCTTGTAGTCCTCGGCGCTCATCCACTGGTTGGGGTAGTTGCGGAGCACCGAGGAGTACAGCCGGAACTGCACCGTCGAGTTGATCGTGGAGAAGTTGTTGGAGCCAGGCTGGCCGGCCGCCGCGGCCGCCGCCTTGTCCCGCTGGTTGGCGGTGAAGAACGGGAAGATCGGATATTCGGCCGGGTCGGCGAACAGGCGCAGGGCCTGCCGGTACTCGTCGGTGTTCGGCATCGCGCCCACCGAGTACGGGTAATAGTTGTTGATCTCCTTCCACGGCACCAGTGCGTTGGTCGCCACGTGCCGGTGCTTGATCAGTTTGTTGGTCGAGTCCCACAGGACCGTGGAGAGGGCGGTTCTGATGCGGTCGGCGATCGCCTGCATCTCGGCGGCCTTGGCGGTGTTGCCGACCGCGGCGTAGGCCTGGCTGGCGGCAAGGGCGCCACTGTAGACGTACGCGGACTCGGCGCGGTCCAGGTTGCCGGAGCGCCAGTGGAACGACACGGCGTCGGCGTCGTTTCCGGTGAGCGCGCCCCAGTTGTACTCGATCAGGCCGTTGTTGTCGCGATCGTAGTAGGAGAGCTGGCCCTTGACGTCACCCTCGGCGTACCTCGCCAGGGTGTTGGCCACGGCCGGCTGCCCGCCGTGGATCTGGTAGCTGCGCCAGGCCGCCTCGGCGATGTACTGGGTGTAGCTGTTCGACCAGTTCTCCGGATCGCCCGGGTTGTCGACGAAACGACCGCCGTTGGAGACCTTCCCGACCGACAGCCAGTCCCCGTACGACCATGCGGGGTTGCGTAGGTACTTCAGGTCGTCGATGTGCATCGGCTGGGTGAGCACGATGGCGTTGTTGTAGCCCAGCGCACCCTCGACCGAGATCGGGAATTCGAAAGCCCTGGGCATGTTGGCGTCCAGGTGGTTGAAGCGCATCAGCCACCAGCGGTAGTAGATCTCCTTCTTGATGGCCGGCTCGGGGACGTCGATGTACGGCAGGTTCTGCGCCCACCAGAGGTTGTACGCCCGCACGTGGGTGGCGAACGCGTCCTGCGCGCTGGCGTTGCGGAAGGCGTTGTAGTCGCTGAGCGACTCGGGGATCTCGTTGGCCACGAAGCCCAGCTGCACCTTGACCGTGACGGTGGCGCCGGCCGCGACGGGCACGCTGCGGGTCAGCGCGCCGCCGGTGGCCGTGAAACCGTCACCGGACAGCCGGGGGTACAGCGTGGTGAGGTTGTTCTTCACGGCACGCTGGCCGGTCAGCTCGCTGCCGTTCACCGTGGTGGCGTACGGCGAGGTCACCCGCAGCGCCACGGTCTGCGACGAGCTGCCGGTGTTGGTGATCGCCAGGTTGTCCACCGCCACGTTGTTGTGGGTGATGAACTTGGTCTGCATCATCCGCAGCGAGCCATTGGTGTGCGTGCTCCTCCAGTGGCTCGGCGCCTGCCAGCGCTGCGCCACCTGCTCGGTCCAGCTGCCGCTGCCGGCCGTGACGGTGAACGCGGGCTGGTCGCTGATGCTTTCCCAGTACGCGACCTGGCCGCCGAAGCCGAGCACCGACGGGGTGTGCGTCTTCATGAAGACGGCGCGGCCACGGGTCATCAGCCAGGTGCCCGCCGGGTCGTTGCCGGGGCGGGCGAGCAGCCGGTCCATCCAGAAGTCGGTGCCGCCGGCCTCCGCGTCGTAGCTGGCCTGCATGGTGTTGCCGGTGGTCATCGCCACCGGTGGAGCCGGGATGGCGGAACCGGTGAACGTCGGGTAGCCGATGGTCTGGGCAGCCATGGCCGGTTCGGCCGCCAGGACGGTGGCGCCCGAGCCGGTGAGGACGGTTGTCAGCGCGAATGCCAGCCAGCGGGGACGGTGCGGCATCGCGACCTCCTTCTGCAGAAGGTGGGTAGCCAGACCCGCATCGTGGACGGGCCACGATGGGCCCGCGGTGGTACAGGGGGTGACGTGATGACGGGTCGGCTGCTCGCGGAAATGGGGGTGTGGTGCTCAGTACGGCCGGTCGGAGTCGCCAAGACGGACCCGGTGGCCCTCTTCCTGTTCTGATCGCTTTGCGCACCACGAGCGAGCCCGTTGACCGTGACACAGCCGCACAGGGGCGTACGCGCGTGGCCTGAAGGTCCAGTGGGTGCTGCGGCGCAGATCCAGGACGCAGCCGGTGCAGACCGGGCGGGTCACGCCCGCGCGGTCGCTGTCCGCCGCCGGCAGGCGGCGACTTGCTACCAGCTGCGATCACTTCCCGGTTGACGACCACAGCGACCACCCCTCCGAACTGTCATGAACCGTGCCGGGTGCCTGGTCAGCGCGCGACGATCTGGAAGGTCCTGGTCACCGGCGTGCTCAGCCGGTCGTAGTCGCGCAGCTCGACCGTGAAGGAGTAGGACCCGGCCGCCGTCGGGGTGCCGCTGAGGACACCGGTGAACCGGTTGAGAGTGAGACCGGGCGGCAGGGCGCCGGAGGTCACCCGCCAGTCGTAGAAGGGCACCCCGCCCTTGGCCGTCAGCACCTGCTGGTACGCCTGAGCCACCGTCGCCGCCGGCACGCTCGCGGTCACGATCGAGGGCTTCAGGAACGGCGTGAGCTCACGGTTCAGCGTCCAACCCGCGTTCTCCGCGATCAGCAGCGCCAGTTTGGTCAGCATCCACCGGCGGGTCGGGAACAGGTGCGTCCATCCCCCGCTCTGGCCGCTGATCCGGTCCCAGTTCGGCGCGCTGCCCGGAACGTGGTAGCTGCTGTCCAGCGGTACGGCGCGGCCCTGGTAGGCGATGACGTCCTGGTCGTTGGCCCCGCTGGTGGCGACGTAGTTGCGCATACCGGCCCAGTCGCTGTGGAAGGCGACGGCGTGGCCGTACTCGTGCATCACCAGGCCGTGCACGTCGAGCACCGACCCGGTGATGGTGGTCCTGTACCAGTCCTCGTCGGCGAGCGAGGTGAACAGCTGCTTGCCCGCCTCGTCGTACTCGAAGATCATCGCGGTGGACCGGTGCAGCGGGCCGGCGACCTGCTGGCCGTTCCGGGTGTGGTACCGGCCGTTGCGCGCGGGGTAGCCGGTGGAGTACGGCGTCTGGATCCCGCGGAAATACACGTACATGCCGTTGTACGCCACCTCGTTGGTGACGTTGACGGTGTTCTGCCAGTCGTTGCCCGGCAGGTGGTTCGGTTCAGCGCCCGCCGCGACGGTGTCGAACGGTGCCAGGTCGAAGAACCGGAACCAGTCCTTGACCCCCTCCTCGGCCGCGGTCCGCATGTTCGGATCGTTGAAGTACCTGGTGATGTTGTCGTACCGGTAGTCAAAGGTGATCGGGATGCGGGGCTCCAGCGCGGTCTTCTCGTCCTGCTGCACCAGGATCGGCATGGTCTGGGAGGTGGTGCTGTTCGCCTCGCGCGTGGTGAGCCGCAGGGTGTGCTGCTCGTCCGCGCCCGGCCCCCGCCTGGAGTGGATCGCCAACTTGAAGGTCCTGCTCTCGGCGGCGTTCGCGAAGGTCAGCCGCTTGGTCGCACCCGTCGCCGACAGCTGGCTCGGTAGGTCCATCATCAGCCGGGACGTGCCCTCGGCCTGCAGGTCGACGGTGACCGGGAACGTCGCGTCCTGCGGCGGCCGCACGGTGAGTTCGACGTACGGGTTGGCCAGATACCCCTGCCAGTCCACCAGCCTGACCCCATGGCCGTTGATCACCCGCCCGAACATGTCGATGACCTGCGGCGCCGACGCGGCGTTCGCCGGTGGGGCGAGCACCAGGGCCGCCGAAGCAACCAGACCCAGCCCCAAGGTCGATACCGATATACGACGTACTGTCCGTTCCATGGCTGACCTCGATTCTCAAAACCTCGTGACGTTTTTGTTGATGCCGTCGCGCCACCGGGCCAGTGCGGCCAGTGCGGGCCAGGTGAGTGGCCATCCCCAAGGCAGCGTGGCCACCGAAAACCTTTTCGTCAATAGACAGACATGAATTCCCAGGTTGTTGGGGGTCAGCCTCGGTCACCAGGCGCCAGCAACCGAAACATGAACTGCTGCGACGCCCGCCCGCCCCCCCCGCCTGGCGGCACGGCGGCACGGCCTACGCACATCGACATGGTCGGTCGTCGGCCGAGAAACCACCGGGCAACTCGACCGGTCGCCACGGGAGGCCGACCACGGAGCGTGACGACTTCGGCCGGTGCTCCGACCCGAATTCCGACGAGCACTGCGGATCGGGTCCCTTCGACTGTCGGCGCCTCCGACAGGTCCGGTGTGGCGCGATCGGCGGCCGATCAGAACGTGCCCGTGCCATTGGCGGCGAGCTCCAAGCGCTAGATTGTCGGAATGAACGACTTCGTGGTCCGTCGATGGGATCTGGATCATTACCCTGGTGATCAGGCGCCACCCCATGTGCATCACCGATCGGATGAGGCGTTCTGTGTCCTTCGTGGTCGCCTTGAGGTGCTCGTTGGTGGCGTCCGGCGGGTTCTCGAGCAGGGGGAACATGTGACCGTCCCGGCCGGGACCACCCATACCTTCGCCACCATCGACGCAGATGGCGCCCAAGTGCTTGTGGTAATGACACCTGAGGTGGACCAGCTGGTAACGGCGTTGCACGCTGCCTCGACGGACAAGGAGCGAGCCGTTGTCTGGGCCCGTTACAACTCGGAGGTAATGCAACTGCCGGGTCAGTTGGCCAACCGGGAATCCTGACCGACGACGTACTTCTCTCGACAGCCCCGGACGTCGGCCGAGACCGGAGGTCGGCCACGGAGCGTGATGGCTCCGGCTGGTGGCGGCGCGCATGGACGGCGGCAGGTGGATTGTCGATGAGAGCGTCAGCGTCTGACCGGCTTGGGAGCGACGCGGGCAAGAACTGTCGGAGCGCAGTGTCTCCTCGAGGAGACACTGCGCTCCAGCCGCTCGGGTCGGTGCGGCTTTCCGATCTCAGATCCGGGTCATGGTGGAGGTGTAGCCGCCTCCGCCGGGGTAGATCCAATCGCCGGTGACCGTGGTGTCGTCGGTGCTGAATGTGCCCTCGTAGTAGGCCGGGCTGCCCTTCGCGCCGGCCCAGATGGTCAGCTTGTCGCCGACGAGTTCGTAGACGTAGTCGAAGGTGTTGCCGGCCGCGTCGTAGAACCGTGACATCACGTCCGCGCCGACCGGCTCACCGAACGGGTGCAGGTTGCCGATGACCTCCAGACCGGTGACGGGTTGGCCGAACTGGCTCAGTTCGACGTGCTGGAGCAGGAAGAATCGGCCGGCCATCCACTCGTACCGCACGGTCCCCTCGGCGCCGCCGGTCACCGACCAGGTGCCGACCAGACGGTCCAGGGCCCTCAGTTCGGCGCTCGGCTGGGTGTTCTCAGACATCGTGTCCTCCTCGGTGGGTGTACGCCGGTACCTCGGAGGTGACATCCGGGCTTTGACCTCGGCATCGTGTGACCCAGCTCGCATTCTCCGAACGTCAAGGTTCGCGGTGCGGCCACGAGGTAGCGGCAAGCACCCACCAAGGAGGAAGTCATGGCCACCATCGCCGCCACCGTTCCCGCGGGCCGCCGCTCGTCCGACCGCCTGCTCCTCGCCGGCGGCCTCGCCGGACCGGTCTTCTTCGCCTCGGCCGTGACGCAGATGCTCACGCGCGAGGGCTACGACATCACGCGGCACCCGATCAGCCAGTTGGCCACCGGAGGTCTCGGCTGGATCCAGATCACCACGTTCGTGCTCGCCGGCCTCGGCGGGATCGCCCTCGCCGTCGGTGTCCGACGCGCGCTCACCGAGGGAACCGGCCGGCGTGTGGTGCCGATCTTCGTCGGGATCTTCGGTGCCGGGCTCATCGCGGCCGGGGTATTCCCGATGGATCCCGAGTACGGCTTTCCGGTAGGGACCCCCGAGGGGCCGGTCGGCGAGATGTCCTGGCACAGCATCGCGCACTCGGCGGCGGCCGCCATCGCCTTCACCGCGCTGGCCGTCGCCGCCATTGTGCTGACCATCAGGCACGTCCGCCGTCGGGCCGCCCTGCCGGCGGTGCTGAACGGCCTCGCCGCGCTCATCCTGCTGATGCCGATGTCGCCGAGTCGCATGAGCATCCAGATCGCCGTGAACGGCCTGGTCGCCTTTACCTGGACGACGGTCGTCGCCCTCTCCCTGCGCCGATCGAGCCGATCGGCGTAACGTGATCCGAGCCCCGCGAACGCAAGGATGATCATGAAGTATCTGCTGCTCAGCTACACGCCGGCCGCCGCCTGGGACGCCGCGACCGCCGACACCCCGTCCGAGGAGGCGCTGGCCGCGTTCGCCGCGTACCAGCGGTTCGAGCAGGAGCTGATCGAGACCGGCGAGTTCGTCAGCAGCGAGGGACTCGGTCACCCGGCGGTCAGCACCACGGTCCGCAAGACCCCGACCGGCGTGGTGGCCACCGACGGCCCATTCGTCGAGCTCAAGGAGGTCCTGGCCAGCTTCGCGGTGATCGACGTGGGCAACCAGGAGCGCGCCGTCGAAATCGTCTCGCGGATGGTCGAGGTTCTGGGCGAGCCGATGGAGATCCGGCCGATTATGGGCGCGGACTTCGCGGCATGACCCGCCGCATCCAGCGTCGGCGGACGGCGGCAGATTGGGAGGGCACACGAACGGCAGCACCGGCGTGACGCCGGACGTCGAGCACCTGCTGCGCACCGAGGCACCGCAGGTCCTCGGCGCGCTGGTGCGGCGCTTCGGTCACTTCGATATCGCCGAGGACGCGGTACAGGAGGCACTGCTCGTCGCGAGCCGGGCCTGGCCGACGGACGGCGTGCCGGAGAACCCGCGCAGCTGGCTGATCCGGATCGGGTACCGGCGGATGGTCGACCTGCTCCGCACCGACCAGGCCCGACGCCGCCGCGAGCGGCACGCCGGCATGAGCGAGCTGGCGATGCGGGACCCGACCCGCCAGGCAGATCCTGCGCTGGAGACCGACGACAGCCTCACGCTCCTGCTGCTGTGCTGTCACCCCACGCTGAGCCCCACCTCCCAGGTGGCGCTCACGCTGCGCGCGGTCGGCGGCCTGACGACCACGGAGATCGCACACGCGCATGGGACGACCGAGAACACCATGGGCGCCCGGATCAGCCGCGCCAAGCAGCAACTGGCCCGCGCCGGCGCCCGGTTCACCCCGCCCACCGACGCCGACCGCGACAGCCGGATGAACGCCGTCATGCAGGTGCTCTACCTGATCTTCAACGAGGGCTACACCGCCTCCACCGGAGACGAACTCACCCGCGTGGACCTGACCCGCGAGGCAATCCGGCTGACCCGCATGCTCCACGACTGTCTGCCGGACGACCCCGAGGTGACCGGGCTGCTCGCCCTGATGCTGCTCACCGAGTCGCGGCGCGCTGCCCGTACCGAGGGCGACGAGCTGGTGCCGCTGGACGAGCAGGATCGGACACGGTGGGATCCCGAGCTGATCCGCGAGGGCACCGAGCTCATCGACAGCGTCTGGCGGCGGCGCGAGGTCGGCACGTACCAGCTGCAGGCGGCGATCGCGGCCGTGCACGCCGCGGCCGCGTCGCCGGACCAGACGGACTGGCCGCAGATCGCGGCCCTGTACCTGGGACTGGAACGGCTCAGTCCGACCGCGCCGGTACGGCTGAGCCGGGTGGTCGCCGTCGCGCACGCGTACGGGCCGGGCCGAGGGCTGGCCCTGCTCGACGACCTCAACCGGGGCTACCACCTGGACGAGGAACCGCTGACCCGGCAACGCGAACGCGCGATCCGCGCACATCTGCTCGAGATGACCGGTGACATGGCCGGCGCGGCGGCGCGGTACCGCGAAGCAGCCGCCCTAACCCAGAACCAGGTCGAACAGCGGTACCTCCGACGCCGAGCCCACCGCCTCGGCTGACTCTGAGGGCTCCGGCGGCTACGGCGCCGGCCTGGCCCGGCATCGTTGGCCGGTGACCGCACATCGGCTGCGGAAGTGGGCACGTGATCAAGGGTGGTGGTCGGGGGTCGGGAGAGCGGTGTTTGCCCGCCTCCTGTCTCTTCGCGCCGGCGACCGATGCGCTGTGGGTGACCCCTCGATTGAGGGTTTCCGAGACAGGTGAGCGAGGAATTGGTCGCAGAGCCTCCACCGGACGTTCAAGGATAGGATTCATGGATATGGCGCAGAGCGGGCAGACCGGGTCCGGGGACTTCGACCTGACGGGGATGCCCTGCTGGGATGGTCGCGGCTGCGTACGGCACCGGCGCTGATCGACGTGCTCCGCCGCTACCCGCCGCGACAAGCGTCAGCAATCGTGTCGCCCCACTGATGAGCACTCTGGACCATCCTCCGCACCAGGCGGCTGACCGGCCGCCAGGGCGTACCGCACTGAGTCGCGCCGACACGCGCAGAAGGGAGCACCGGTCATGATTCTCCCGAAGATCCGGGATCCTCGCTTCGTGACGATCCGCCGTGGGGGGACTCTCACTGATGCCGATCACCGTCTCCTCGCGCTATGGGCTGCCTCGTGTGCGGAGCACGTCCTTGGCCTCTTCGAGTCGACCCAGCCTGGGGACCCGCGACCGCGCCACGCGATCGAGCATGCCCGAGCCTGGGTGCGCGGCGAGGTCAAGATGATGCAGGCTCGCGCGGCGGGCGGCCATGCGATGGGAGCAGCCAGGGACCTGCGTGGGGCAGCACGACATGCCGCGTACGCCGCTGGCCAGGCCGGGGTCGTCGCCCACGTCGCCGCACACGAGCTCGGCGCGGCCGCGTACGCGATCAAGGCCGCACGTGCGGCGGCACCGGAAGGCCAGAGCGAGGCCGCAGGGCGACTCGAGTGTCAGTGGCAGCGCGATCAGCTCCCGGAGGCGATCCGCGAACTCGTACTTGATGACCAGAGGTTGCGCAACAGCATCTGCTGGTCGGTGTTCGACTGTTGAGGCCGAACATTGCCCCGACCGCGCGTTGACCGCGGCTGATGAACGTGCCCACTGCCGAAGTGCGTCGCGCGCCTACAGTCCGCGTACCTCAAGCACCCGCCTGTGCGATCGCATCCCACGGTAGCCGTCGATGGGCCGCCCCCCGGGTGAGTGCAGGGTGAGTCCGGGGCGTGTGGGGTGCTGCGGGCCGGCACTGCGCTCCCCCGGGCAGTGGATGGGGGTCTCGCCGGTGGGCTGCCACTTCCCTCTTGCGGGGGAGAGGATTCACCTCCTACCGGGAGGTGACGCAATTCGACGGAGTGGATGGTGGGCCCTGTGACCGTCAACCGACTCGTACGGAGCCGAGTACTCGGCTCCATCAACGGGAACCGACATGAACGCTGATGTTCCGGGCCGGTCCACAGCTGTCGCCTGCGGGCAGGGGAGCAGGTTCCAGCTCTTCGCAGTGGCGTGGCAGACCGCGTACGCGCTGGTCCATCTGTGGTGGGTCGTCGGTGGTGCACCACGATTTCTGATGGGCAGGGAATCCTACTTCCCCGGCGGCTGGGTTCCCGTGGTCATTGCCGCGGTTGCCTTGCTCGGCTGCGCGGCCGTCGTAGTGGGCGCCGGTCGAGGACTGAGCGGCTCCGGTCACTACGTGCTCGCCGGTCTCAACGCCGCTGCGGGCGTCGCTCTGTGCGTGTACTCGTTCCTCTTTCCGGTCATCATCGTGTCGATTCTGTTCGAGGGCGGTGGCACCGACAAGGTGGTCAGCCTGCTGGCCACCGGCAGCGGTGCCGTTGGTGGCGTTTTCTGCCTGGTCATCGCCGCGAGCGAACGACGCCTGGCCACGCATCCTTGCAACTCCTGCGGGCGGGTCCACGGCCGGTCGCCGGAGCGCCGGGACGAGAAGTCTCCCGGCTGGGCCTATGCCGGCGCCTACCTTGCCGTCGGTGGGTTTCTGGCGCGAATGAGCGTTTGGTTGGACGACACGGTCGCGGGCCGGTGGCCATCGGCGGCGAGCAGGGCGAACGGATTCTCCTGGACCGCGATGGTGGTCTTCCTCGCGCTGATGGGTCTGGCCGGCACGATGCTGCCGCTGGCTCTGGCGCACCGCTGGGGCCGGCTCTGGCCGGCGTGGCTGGGTCCGCTGAGCGGGCGGCCGGTGCCCCGATGGCTGGTACTCGGCGTCGGGCTGTTCATCGGAGCGAGCCTGACCGCGTATTTCGGCATCGCCGGTATGACCGCCTGGATTCGCGGTGAGTTCGGTGGTCCGTTCCTGCCGTTGCTGCTGGAGATGGTGGGCTACACACTCTGGGGCGTCGGCCTGCTGGTGGCTTCCGCGTCGTACTTCACGCTGACCAGAGCTCCGTGTGCGCGGGGCGCCGCCAGTAGAGAGTTTGGCCGGAACGGTTGAGTTCAACGGGGGAGTGTCGATGACGAAGCATGCTGTCCGGGCGGCGCGGATGTTCGACGGTGAGCGGCTCGTGGACGGCGGGGTGCTGATCCTGCTGGACGGCGGACGCATCGCTGACGTACACCGGGGTTGGGCCGAGGCGCCGGAGGGCTGGCCGGTACGCGAGGAACTGGACGGCACCGTGCTGCCCGGCCTGGTCGACGCGCATGTGCACCTGTGCGCCGATGCCGGGCTCGACGCGCTCGGCCGGCTCGCCGAGCGTCCCGAGACGGACCTCGACGCGGTCGTCGAGGCGTCGCTGCGCACACACCTGGCGGCCGGCGTCACGACCGTCCGGGACCTGGGCGACCGGCGTGGCGCCGTGCTCCGGTGGCGGAACCGGGAGGTGCGCGACGACCTGCCAACGGTGGTGGGGTCGGGTCCGCCGGTCACCAGCGTCGGCGGGCACTGCTGGTCGATGGGGGGCGAGACGAGCGGCGTCGACGGGATCCGCGAGGCCGTGCGGCTGCGGAAGGTGGCCGGCGCCGACCTGGTGAAGGTCATGGCCAGCGGCGGGGTGTTCACCCCCGGCACCGACGTCACCCGGCCGCAGTTCACCGACCACGAGCTGACCGCCGCGGTGGCCCGGGCGCACGAACTGGGCCTGCCGGTGACCGCGCACGCGCACGCGCTCGGAGCGGTCGAGCAGGCGCTGCGCGTCGGGGTCGACGGCATCGAGCACTGCACGTGCGTGACCGCGACCGGCGCCCACGTCCCCGACGAGATCGCGAACGGCCTGGCCACGTCCGGGGTGGCGGTCTGTGCAACGCTCGGCACCGACCCGGCCGTGGTCACGCCGCCGGAGGTGGTGGCGATGGCCGCACGGGCAGGGCTGAGCGAGGCCGCGCTGCGCGACGGCGTCGCCACGCTGCACCGGGCCGGGGTCCGCCTGGTGGCCGGGTCGGACGCGGGTCTCGGCCCAGCGAAGCCGCACGGGATCCTGCCAGAGACGCTCGTCGAGTACGTCGCGTGCGGCATCCCCGCCACCGCCGTCCTCGCCGCGGCCACCTCCGTCGGTGCCGAGGTGTGTGGCCTTAAGCGGCGCAAGGGCCGGGTCCGACCCGGCCTCGACGCCGACCTACTGGTCGTGGACGGCGACCCGACGAGCGACATCACGGTCCTGCGCCGCCCCCTCGCCGTGTACCGCGCAGGCGACCTGGTGAGCAGATGACCGATTCCACAGGGTGGATGGTCGATGTCCTGAGCTACCGGAGAACACCGGATCACGGCCTCCGATGTGGCCGGGTGGTGTTCGTGGTCGCGGGCCGGCTCACGGTGGGTGGTGGCCGACCCCGAGATTGACCTGGGACCGTACCGGCGCGAACTGCTCTCGCTGCCGCCCCCGCCACCGCTCGGGAACCCGGTTCTGGCCTCTGAGGCGCGGTTTCGTGCGGCCCAGCCGGGCCGAGGAGGGGATTCGTGAATCCTTTTGCTCGCTGAGCACTCTTATGGGAGTGCTGGTCAGCCGGACCGGGAGCGTCGACCGTACCGGATGAGTCGCTCCCGGATCCCGCGAAGATCTACCCGGTGAAGCGGGCCTGGATGGCCGACGGGTGGGAGGCCTTCTGCCACACCAGCGCGAATTCGCCGGTGGGGCTGGCGGCGGCCGTGACGGTGCGGCCGTCTGGCGTGATCGTCTCCACCTGGCCGTGAGTGCCGTTGGCGGCCAAGGGCACGGCATGCACCTGCGACGTCTGCACCATCAGCCCCGGGTATTGCCATGCGACCAGGCCAGCGCCGGTGTCGTCGAGGGTGATCGACGGCCAGTCACCGGGGCCGAGCAGAGTGACCTGGCCGGGCGTTCCGGTGGCGGGGAAGCGCCGCAGGTATACCTCGCGGGAGTTGTCGGTGTCCCAGTTCCACCGGCCCCACACGAGCACCGATGTCCCGTCGTGGTCGGTGACGACCGACGAGTAGAAGGTGAGCCAGTGCGTGTCCGGCGTCGCCACGACGGCCGGCTCCAGTACCCCGTCGCGGCTGTAGCGCTGCAGGACGAGGCGTCCGTATCCGCTGTACGGGGTGATCCGGTAGGTGAGCACCGCGTCGCCCTCGGCGTCGAGGGCCATGTCGATCTGGCCGTAGCGGACGTCGGTGACCGGCGGGGCGATCTCTGTGCGGGCGGAGACGCCGTCGTCGGGCTCGATGCGCGCGGAGACGATTCGGTTGTAGTCCTCGGTCCAGACGACGAGCGCGGTGCCGTCGTCGGCGAACGTCGCGGTGGGCCCGTCGACGCCGCCCGGGCCGAGGGTCAGCTCGGGGCCGAGCGTGCCGTCGACGCCGAAGCGGCGGGCCTTCGCGACGTAGCTGGAGTCCACACTTTCCGTCCAGGTGACCAGGGCGGAGCCTGACCGGCTCACCGCCACCGACGGACTGATCGAGCTCCACCGCGTGATGAGCTGCGGTGGGCCGGCGATGCCGGCGGCCGACACCCGGGCGCCCGCGATGACGGAGTTCTGCACCCACACCACGGCCGCGTCACCGTCGTCGTCAACGGCGACTTTCGGCCACAACCCGGACGTCCCGGGTTCGGTGACAACCTGGATCGGCGTAAGCGCCCCGGCCTGTGTTCGCACCTGCACCTGTACCTGGTCGGTGCAGGCCGCGGCGTTGCCGTCGCATCCGGCCCAGGCGAGCAGCGCGTCGCCCTGCCGGTCGATCGCCACGGTGGGCTGGTCCTGCCCGGACCAGTTCGGTTGGGACACGGTCTGGATGGCGGTCCAGGCGGCGGCCGCCGGTGTCGCGGCCAGCGGCAGTACGCCTATGGCACCGACTGTGGCCGCCGCGACGGCGCGGATCAGCTTCGCTGGCAACAGATTCTCCCCGTGCACCGTTGTCCCCCTCGATCGAAGACCATCAGGCGATGCACGAATGATGGCACGGGTATGAGCCGTGCGCACGGTGAGGTGTTTGCCAGGGGTCCGGCGCCAGTACGTCAACCCGGTTGCCATGTTCATTGTACCGGCGAACCGGCCCGGACAAATCGGCCGGAATAATGATCCTTATCCCCTGACCTGTACATATTCTCGTCGGGACCCAAGCTCGCACTCACCCGGGGAGCACTGTGCCCGACGTCAGAGAACAGGAAATCGCAGCCGAGCAGCAGGTCGTCGACCGGGTGTACGAGCAGCTCGAAGGGATGCGAGCGCAGGCGAACGCGCTTGCCACCGAGGGGCACCGGAGGGCAGCGACCAGCTCGAACGCCGGATTGGTCGAGCGGGACGCGTTGGTCCACCTCGCGTCCGCGCAGCTGCGGGCGCTTGACGCCGAAGCGGAGGGCCTCGTGTTCGGCCGGCTCGACTTCGACGACGGCGAGACGTACCACATCGGGCGGCTGGGCGTGCGGGCCAATCGGGAACCACTCCTGGTCGACTGGCGGGCGCCGGCCGCCGAGCCCTTCTACCGGGCCACCTCGGGAGAGCCGCTCGGCGTGGTGCGTCGCCGGGTCATCATCTGTCGGGGCCCGAAGGTCATCGACCTCGACGACGACGTGCTGTCTCCCGACGACGTCGGCGACTTGCGCGTGCTCGGTGAGGGGGCGCTGCTGGCCGCGCTCCGCCGTTCCCGTGGCCCGCACATGCGTGACATCGTCACCACCATTCAGTCCGAACAGGACGCGGCGATTCGGGCGCCGGCGCGGGGCGTCACTGTCATCACCGGAGGGCCGGGGACCGGCAAGACCCAGGTTGCGCTGCATCGGGCGGCGTACCTGCTCTACACCGATCGGGCCCGGTTCACCGGCGGGCGCGTCCTGATGGTCGGCCCCTCGACGGTGTTCACCAGCTACATCAGCCGGGTCCTTCCCTCGCTCGGGGAGGACGGCGTGCACCTTCGCGCGCTCGGCGATCTGGTCGAGGGGGTGACCGCGACCCGCCGCGACCCGCCGGAGGTCGCCCGGATCAAGGGTAGCGACAGCATGCGGCAGGTGCTGATCGAGCTGATGTGGCAGACGCCGCCGGCGGCGCCGGATCGGTTGCGAGTCGTGTATGCGGGGCAGGTTCTGACACTCGGGGTGGACGACTTGGCGGACGCACGCCGTCGGGTACGCGACCGGTGCGAAGCCACCGGCACTATGCCCAACGCCGCACGCGCGGCTACCGCCGCAATCCTCCTGAACGCCTTGTGGAGCAAGGCGGACGGCCCGCATCTCGACCGGCATCTGTTCGCCGACGACATCGGTGACCGCGGCGAGTTCCATCGATTCCTGCAGTCCTGGTGGCCCGCACTGACGCCGACAAAGGTGCTGATGTGGCTCGCCGACACCGCACGGGTGGTCGGCCTGGACGCCCGGGCGGCCGAAATGCTGGCCGGCTCGTACCAGGGTAGGCCCGACTGGTCCGTCGACGACGTGCCGTTGCTCGACGAGCTGACCGAACTGCTCGGCGACCTGCCCGCCGTCCCGAAGGCACCCGAACCGGAGTGGCGGCTGCGTGAACTGACCACTGGCACCCGGCATGTCGCAACCTTCGTCCTCAGTTGCGGTCTGCGCGACGGGTGGGAGCTGTACGCACCCGGACATCCGACCCCGATCGCCCTCGCGGGACCGACGATCGACAACGACGCGATCACCGCCGCACAACGCTGGGCCGAGACCGTCATCCTCCGGGAAGGACACCGGGTGATCAGTTGGACCGACGGCTTCGACCCGCATGGCGAGGAGGGTTACGTGCCCGTGCTGGCCGAGCCGCTGCCCGTCGAGGAAGTCGACGACGACTCACCTGCCGAGGAACCGTACCTGCACGTAATCCTCGACGAGGCGCAGGATCTGTCCCCGATGGAGGGTCGGGTGATCGCACGCCGCGCTGAGTACGCCTCGATGACCGTGGTCGGCGACTTCGGGCAGGCCACGCATCCGCTGGCAGCTGATTCGTGGCCGCGGTTGCTCGCCCGGCTGGGCAGGCGCGAGGCCCGGACGCTGGAACTGCCCACCGGATACCGACTGCCCAAGGTCATCGCGGACTACGCGACGCGGGTCCTCGCGCCCGGAATCGCCCCGACGCGCTCGTACCGGTCTGGCGGTACGGTGTCCGTGCGGCAGGTCGACGATCTGCACGCCGCAGTTCGGAAAGCGGTCCGGCAGGCTCCGGGCGACACGAGCATCGCTGTCATCGCCACCGACGGCGCGGCGGAGGAACTCGTCCCGTTGATCGATGTCGCCGTCGTACCAGCCAGCTTGGTCAAGGGCCTGGAGTACGACCATGTCATCGTGGTGGAACCAGCCGACATCGTGGCCGCCGAACCTCGTGGTCTGAACCGGCTGTACGTCGCGCTGACCCGAGCCGTCGCGGGTGTGGTCGTCCTTCACCAGCAGGCCCTGCCCGCCGCCCTGCACGACTGACGGATCGTTGCCGGCACACGGTTGGCAGCATCGTCGTGAACGACGCAATCTCGATCACGGCATGGAAACGGCAGGTCGGCCGTCGCACCTCAGGCGAGCCGGCGTCGCCATGTCGGGCATCATCACGTGTTCGCATCATCGCTGCCTGCGGGCCTGCCTGGGGGAAATCCCCCAACCGAAGACGGCCGTCAGCCGGCTCCCGCCCCGGCGACCGCGTGCCTAGCGTGATCTTCCGTAGGCACCGACGACGGAAGGAGTTCGGATGGGCGCACGTACCGCAGTCCGAAGGACGGTGAGATGGCGAAGGGTCGTGGCGGCCGCGACGGCTGGCGTGGTGCTGGCTTCGGCGGTCGGCGGTGGGGCCGGGTCGGCCGCGCCACCGGCTCTGGATCACCGGTCCACGGCCACCGTGCTGCAACACGGCCTCGACGATCTGCACGACCTCGGCGTATCCGGGACGCAGGGCCTGGTCCGCGACGGGAACCGGGTGACCGTGGCCCGCAGCGGCGTGGCCGACCTGGCCACCGGCAGGCCAATGTCGGTCGACGGGTACTTCCGGATCGGCAGCACCACGAAGACGTACGTGTCGGTGGTGCTGCTCCAGCTCGTCAGCGAGGGCCGGATCGGGCTGGACGACCCGATCGAACGCTGGCTGCCCGGCGTCCTCAACGGCAACGGCAACGACGGCCGGCACGTCACCGTACGCCAGCTCCTGCAGCACACCAGCGGCCTCTACGATTCCACCAACGACCTCGCCGCGCTGAGGTCGGCCGGCGAGTTCCTGGCGCACCGCTTCGACCACTACACCGAGGCGGAGCTGGTGGCGATCGCGATGCGCCACCCGCCGCTGTTCGCCGCCGGTACGCACTGGAGCTACTCGAACACCAACTACCTCGTGGCCGGGATGCTCATCAAACGGGTCACCGGACACCTGTGGCACACCGAGGTACGCTCCCGGATCCTGATGCCGCTGCACCTGACCCATACGTTCTACCCCGGCGACCGGCCGACCCTGCCCCAGCCCCACGCCGAGGGGTACCGGCAGTTCGAGCCCGGTGGGCCGCTGGTCGACACGACCGTCTTCAATCCGACCGTGACAGCCTCGGCCGGCGGCCTGGTCAGCACCACCGCTGACCTGGCCCGCTTCTGGCAGGCGATGGCGCGCGGCCAGCTGTTGCGGCCCGGACAGATGGCCGAACTGCACCAGACCGTGCTGGCCGATGGGTTTCAGGAGATCCGGCCGGGCATCCGCTACGGCCTGGGCATCATGTGGATACCCAACCGGTGCGGCGGCTCCTGGGCGCACGTCGGCTCCATGCCCGGAATGAGCACCCTCGCCGCGGTCACCCCGGACGGGCGCCGCTCGACGGTCTTGTACCTGGCCACCGAGCTGGCCGATCCGGGCCGGGCACGGGCGGTCATACAGCGGGAGATGGTACTGCTCGACGACCTGATCTGCGGCTGACAGGTATCGGGGGAAGATCGCGGATCCGTCGTTCCGGGGCCAGGGTCCCTGAATGAGAGCCCACCGAGGGGATCGCACCCTCGGTGGGCTCGCTGTCAGTCCTCGATTGCCTGGTAGGTCGTGGTCCAGAAGTCGTGGATAGCCCTTGCCGAGTCCGGGACGGACATCCCGACCTGGGTGAGCAGGATTCCGGTGAGCTGCTTGTCCGGGTCGGCGTAGGTCGTGGTGCCGCTTCCGCCGTCCCAGCCGAACTGGCCGATGGGCGCGTAGTCGCCACGGTAGGTACGCACTGCCATCCCGAAGCCCCAACTGCCGTGCTGCCCTTGGCCGTACGACAGATGGACGTTGTTGCGGGCCAGGGCATCCCGGGCGGCCTGCTGCTCCGAGGTGAGGCTGTTGGTGGTCATCAGCTCGACGGCGGGCCGGGAAAGGATCCGTTCGGTCCCGTGCATCCCGTGATTCAGCAGCATCTGGAAGTAGGCGTGGTAGTCGTCGACGGTGGACACCAGCCCACCGCCGCCGCCCTGGAACGCCGGAGGCTGGCTGCAGCGTCCCCCGCTGGCCTCGTCCCACACGGTGAACTCGCCGGTCTGCGGATCCGGGGCGTACAGGGGCGGCAGTCGGTGGATCTTGTCGGCGGGCACGTGGAAACCGGTGTCCTTCATGCCCAGCGGATCGAAGATGCGTTCACGCAGGAACGTCTCGAACGACTGGCCCGTGACCCGGGCGACGAGCACTCCGAGTACGTCGTTGCTGATGTGGTACTGCCAGCGCTCTCCGGGCTGGTACATCAGCGGAAGCCCGCCGAGGCGGCGCATCCACTCATCGGGCTCGGGCATCGGCTCCGGCAGATCGGGCGTGAGCCCCTGCTCGAAGATCGCACCCATGATCGGAGCGCCCAGCGCCGTCAGATCCATGCCGAGCCCGAACGTGGAGGTCAGCAGGTCCCGGACGGTGATCGGCCGCCGCGCCGGCACGGTGTCGTCCAGCGGGCCATCGATCCGGGTCAGCACTCGCCGGTCGGCGAGTTCGGGCAGCCACGGATCTACCGGGTCGTCCAGCCGCAGCCGGCACTCATCGAGCAGAACCATCACCGCCGCCATCGCGACCGGCTTGGACGTGGACGCCATCCGGAAGATCGTGTCCCGGCGCATCGGCTCGCCACCGTCATGACGCATCGTCCCGATCGCCTCGACGTGCGTCTCGCCGCCCCGGCTGACCAGAGCGACAAGTCCGGGAATCTTCCCGGACTCGACATGCCGGGCCAGCACGTCGCGCATTCTCTGCAGCCCTGGCCTGGAAAAGCCGGCCTGCTGGTCGGTGAGGGTGGTGGACATGGTCGTGTGCTCCTTCGATTGAACGGACGGATGGTGGAATGCGGTCCGGTTGGCACCCGGGTACCTGGATCGTTGAGGTCGGGTCGCTTGAGCGGCCTCCCGCGCCCCGGCGTCAATGGGAGAGCGGATTGTCAGCAGCCGAGCCGATCGGCGATCACGTTCAGCACCTGCCGCAGGTCGCGTGACATGCGGGCCCGCAGGCCGATCTCGGCGATCCCGGCCGCGAAGCCCGGATGGTCGGGGAGGACCCGGTGGACGCAATGGGTCACCCGGGTGCCTGCGGGGCAGGCGGTGGCGGTGTGCACTCCGGCGTACCAGCTCTGCACCGCCACCCTGGACCGGGCCCAGTCCACCTGGATCTGCGCCGGCTCCACCGGCCCGGCGAACTCGGCGTGGTAGGCGACGGTCCCGGACTCGGCCACGACGGTCATCGCTCCCTGGCGTGCCGCCGAAGCCCTGGCCAGTACCAGCAGGTTGTCATCGCCGACCCGCCCCTCGGCGACGCTGAGCAGGAGCGCGGTGACCGCCGCGACCGGCGCGCCGATCGTCTCCTGCACCTCCCAACGGGCGGGCAGCGCGTCCAGTTCGGCGAGCAGGGAAGGCGTCGTGTGCATGACGAAGAGCCTCGACGTGGCGGCCGGTCCGGGACAACCCGTGCCGTGCCTTCCGGGACGCGTGACATCCCACCGGTAACCGGCTGACCTGTGCTTTCACGTCCGCGGACGGCTGCTGCGCGGGTGTCCCGGGACGGGACGGGACACCCCCGCCACCCCCGGGGACAGGCTCAGGACGCCCGGGCCAGACGCGTACGCGCCGCCGACACCACATAGTCGATGCCGTGCGCGGTGCCGATGTCCAGCGCCGCCTGGAAGTGCCGCGCCGCAGCGTCCCGATCACCCGTGACCAGGCACGCCTCCGCGTACGGGAGGAGGCTGAGCACCACCCGATGGGGTTCACCGGCCCGTTCGAGAATGTGTACGGCCTCGGCGTGCCGGGCCGCCGCCTCCTCGGTGCGGCCGAGGTGGCGCAGGGCGACGGCGGCGTCGGTGAGGCTGGCCGCCTCGAGAATCGGGTGGCGGGTCACGCGGTTGAGTGCGACGGTCTGCTCGGCGAGGTCGAGGGCGGTCCGGGCGTCGCCCAGGCCGAGTGCCGCCCGGCCGAGCACTTCCAGGCACCAACGTTCCGTCTGCCGGTCCAGTCCGCGCGCGGTCTCGATCACCTCCGTGACGACCTGGCGGGCGTCGTCGTACTTTCCCAGCTGCACCAGCGCGAGGCCGAGGCCGGTACGCACCCGCACCAGGACGGCGGCCTCGCGGGGTGAGAGCAGCACGGTCGCCTGGTGCAGGAGCTCGACGGCACCTTCGGCGTCGGCCGTGTACAGCCGGATGTCCGCCAACTGCAGAAGCGTGAGAGCCTCGCTGATGACGTCGCCCTCCGCAGCCATCAGCACCCGGGCCGCCTCGAGCTCCGGCACCGCATCCGCCAACCGGCCGACCCGCAACAGCACGGCGCCCAGCAGGTACCGGTGCGAGGCGAGTACGCGACGATCGCCGAGCCTCTCTGCGGCGGGCATGCTGAGCTCGAGCCCGCGGCGCAGCTGCGCCGTGCCACCGCGACGCGCCTCGGAGATCGTCGCGAGCTGGGCGAGCCCGACCGCCGGCGCGTCGATGCGCAGCTCCACCGCCAGCGAGAACGCCGTTGTGAGGTTGACCCACTCGGTCTCCATCCAGTCGACGACCTTGTCGTAACCGGAGAGGTCGGGAAGCGCGGGAGGCGGCTGCGACACGATCACCGGCAGCGGGATGAGGATCTCGACCAGCTTCTTCACGGCCAGCATGCCGCTCAGGTAGTAGTCGGCGAGCCGGGTGATCGCGGGTACGGGGTCAAGCGCGGCATCGTCGGCGCGGGCGACCTGCCGCAGCAGGTCGTGCATCCGGTAGCGACCCGCCGCCGGCTCCTGGACCAGATGGGCGTCGACCAGGTCCTCCAGCAGGGCACGGGCGTTGGCCAGCGGGATCCCGGCCAGGGCAGCCGCACCGTACGCGTCGATGTCCTCGCCCGGCACCAGCCCCAGCAGCCCGAACATCCGCCGCTGGGCGGGATCGAGCTGCCGCAGCGACATCTCAAACACGTCCGACACCACCGGCCCGCCCTCGCGCAGCCGCTCCACCAGGGTGTCGAGCGTCCACGCGGGCCGGTGCCGCAGCCGCGCGGCGGCCACCCGGATCGCCAGCGGCAGGTTCCCGCACCGGCGCAGCACCTCGCCGACGTCACCCGGCCGAGCCCCACCCGCGGATTCGACGAACAGCTCGGCCGCCTCCTGGATCGGCAGGACGTCCAGCGAGATCGGCTGGACGCCGTCCAGCTCCACCATCCGCCGACGGCTTGTGATCACGACGAAGCTCTGGCCGGCGCCGGGCAGCAGGTCGCGTACGTGCTCGGCGTCGGCGGCGTTGTCCAGCAGCACGATCGCGCGCCGCGTCGCCAACTCCGACCGCCACAGCGCGGCCCGCTCGGCGACCCCGTCGGGAATCCTGCCGGGTGGCAACCCGAGCACGGCCAGCAGCACCCGCAGTGCCTCCGCGGGCTCCACCCGCTCCCGGCCCGGCGTGAACCCGTGCAGATCCAGGTAGAGCTGGCCACCGGGGAAGTCGGCGATCAGCAGGTGCGCGGCGTGTACGGCCAACGCGGACTTACCCACCCCGCCCATGCCGTCGATCGCCACCACCGACGTGTTCCGCGCGGCGCGGAGGAGGACGTCCAACTCCGCCCGGCGTCCAGTGAACGCGGTGATGTCGTGTGGCAGGTCGTTGCGTACCGTCGCAGTGGCGACCGTATCCGTCTGCGGCCCGTCCTTGGCCCGCTCCCACACCTCACGCAGTGGCCTGGGGTCTCGACCAGCCGCCCTGCAGAGCGCCACCACCGTCGGCCAGGGTGGAACGGCCTGGCCGGAGAAGTAGCGCGACAGCGAGGAGCTGCTGACGTGGATGTCGCGGGCGAGCTCGCGCAGACTCCGTCCGGTCAGCTCACGTAACTGCCGTAGCCGTCCCGCCAACTCCTCGCGCACTCTTGCCAGCCTTCCTCCAGCGTCACGCGCTGATCCTAGAGTGAGGGGGCCAAGGCCGGTGCCGGGCCGTCCCCGCATAGATCGCGGGCGTGCCTCGACCGACGGTGGGGCCACCGATCCGGGTACGCAGCCTCGATGCCCGGTCCGGCGATGGTGCCGGCTGCTCTGCTCGACTAGATAGAGGTAATGAGATTCGGATTGCTCGGACCGGTGGTCGCCTGGTCCGGAGGGCGCGCCGTGCCGGTCGGCGGCGCCCGGGAGCGGTACGTGCTCGCCACGCTGTTACTCAACGCCGACCGGCTGACACCGGCCGATCGGCTCGTCAACGCACTCTGGCCACAACCGCCCAGCTCCGCGCGGGCCCAGTTGCACAACCTGGTGAGCCGGCTGCGTGGCCGGGTCGGTGGCGGAGTCATCCTGACCAGGCCGACAGGCTACGAGCTCAGCACCGCCGGGGCGGAGGTGGATCTACTCGACTTCCGCGAACTGGTCGAGCGGGGTCGGCGGGCGGCGGCGACCGCTGCTTTCGCGCCCGCCGAGGCGTTGTTCAGTGAGGCGTTGGCGCTGTGGCGCGGCTCGGCCCTGGCCGACGTCGCCGACGAGTTGGCCGGCCCGGCCCGGGTGGCCCTGCACGAGGAGCGGCTGGCGGCCCAGGAAGCCCGGCTGGGCTCCCGTCTCGCGTTGGGCCGCCACGACGAGGTGTTGGCCGACGTGACACCCCTGATCGCGGAGCATCCGTACCGCGAGCGCCTGTACGAGACGCAGATGCTCGCGCTGGCGGCGGTGGGGCGGCGAGCCGACGCGCTGCAGCTGTACCGCGAGGCGTACCGGAGGTTCGATGAGGAGTTGGGGGTGACCCCCGGTACGGCACTACGCGCACTGGAACGGCGCATCCTCGCCGGCGAGGTTTCCACCCTGGGCCACGCGGCGCCTGTGGTCGTACCCCGTGAGCTGCCGCCGGAGATCTCCGTGCTGACCGGTCGGAGCAAGCTGCGCGCGGAGATCGCCGGGGCGTTGCGCCACCACGGCGGCGGCGGTCCCTCGGTCGCCGTCCTGGTCGGCCCCGGCGGCGTCGGTAAGACCGCGCTGGCGGTGGTGACCGGGGGTGCGGTGCTCGACGCCTTTCCAGATGGTCAACTGTTCGCGAACCTGCGGGGGTCGCACCGCGACCGGGCCGATCCACACAGTCTGCTCGGGCGGTTCCTGCGTCGACTCGGCGTCGGGGACTCGGCGGTACCGGACGACCCGGACGAGCGGATCGGACTGTACCGCAGCACCCTCGCCGAGCGCCGGCTGTTGCTGGTCCTGGACGACGCCGGCGCCGAGGCCCAGGTACGCCCACTGCTGCCGGGCAGCCCGTCCTGCGCGATTCTGATCACCTCGCGTTACCAGTTGGGGGCGCTGCTGGACGCAAGACGCTGGACGGTTCCCGCGCTGGACCCCGAGGACTCGGTGGAGCTGCTGGCCCGGATAGTCGGGGCGGACCGGGTCGCCGCCGAACCGGTTGCCGCGAGCGCGGTCGTCACGCTCTGCGGCAACCTGCCGCTCGCCACCTGCGTGGCTGCCGGTCGGCTCGCCGGACGTCCGCGGTGGAGTCTGGAGAAGTTCCGGGACCGGCTGGCGCGCGAGCGCGGGCGGCTCGACGAGTTGGCCCTCGGGGATCTGGACGTCCGGGCCAGTATCGCGACGAGTTACCAGCTGTTGGAGCCAACGGCCCGGCTGCTGCTGCGTCGGCTCGGCCTCCTCGCCACACCCGACTGGCCGGCCTGGGTCGCCGCCGCGTTGCTCGGCGACGACGAGGACGCGCTGTCCGGTCGGCTGCTGGAGACGTTGGCCGACGTCCACCTGATCGAACCCCTCGGTGCGGACCCGGTCGGTCAGGACCGGTTCCGGCTGCACGACCTGATTGCCGACTTCGCCGCCGAACGCGCCACCGCCGAGGAGAATCCGGCCGACCGGGACGCGGCGCTGACCCGGGTGTTGTCCGGATGGTCGGGGCTGGCCGCCATCGCGGACGAGCGAATCGGCCACAGCTTGCAGGGTGCCATCGGGCTGCCGGTTCCGCCGGTGCCGTACGGCGCCGAAGGTCCGGCCCGTGACGCGCCGCAGCAGTGGTTCGAGACGGAGCTGACCGCGCTGACGGCCACCGTGGAGCAGGCCGGCGAGTCGGGTGACGCCGAGATCACCAGTGGACTCGCGCTGCGCATGGTGGGCTTTCTCGCCCTGCGGACCTATGACGTCGAGCGGGAACGGGTGCTCCGCGCGGCCGTCGCCTGCGCCCGCGCGCATGGCGCGGATCGGTATCTGGTCCGGCTGCTGCTCAGCCTGTTCGGGCTGGCCGCGCAGCGGTCACGCTTCACCGAGCTGCCCGAGCTCGCCGCGGAGGGGCTTGCGCTCGCCCGGAAACTGGGCGATCGACTGGGCGAGGTAGGCGCGCTGGGCAACGCCGGCTGGGCGGCCCAGAGCGTCGGCCGGCTCACCGAGGCCGCGGAGTGGTTCCGTGCCGGGCTCACCGCGTGCGGCGAGGACACTCCGCCGGATCTCGTGCGGTGGCTGTCGTTGTCGGTCGTCCGTACGCGGCACGAGGCCGGTCAGTCCGCGCAGGCCGTTCCGCTGGTCGAACGGCTGCTGGCCGATCGGCGGCCGGCGGACTCCCCGCGTGCCACCGCCCAACTCCTCACCCTGGGCGCCGACGTGCTGCTCGGGGTCGGTCGGACCGACGACGCGGAGCGGGCGCTGATCGAGGCGGCGCAGATCCTCGACGGCCTCAACGACGAACTCGGACTCTCCCACGTCGATCACGCCATGGCCGGAGTGCACCTGTCCCGCGGTGAGTGGGTCGCCGCCGAGGAGCGACTGGCCCGGGTGCTGCCGGTGCAGGAGCGGCTGGGCGTCCGGGTCGAGCTGGCCGGCACGCTGCGTACGTACGGCGACCTCGAACTCGGTCGCGGTCGGAAAGCCGCCGCAGCCGAGCTGCTGCGCCGGTCGCTGGAGATCTGGCAGGAGATCGGCGCGGAGTTGGAGGCCATCCGGACGCTCGCCCGCCTGGCGCACTGCGATCCGGCCTCGGCAGCCGCCACGCGCGGTGAATGTCGACGGGTGCTGCACGATCTGGGCCTGACGGACGACGCGCTGCGCCTGCCCGGGTACCTGTGACGCGGCGCTGGCCCATGGCTAACCACGGTTGCCCCGTGCTGGTTAGCGACTTGTTAGCACGCCTTTCTAGCATTCCGGAAATGCCGAAGGAGCTCCTCAGTCGCGGAGCTGCGGCAGGACGTTCCGGAGGATTGCATGAGAGCCAGAGTTCGACAGGGCGTGCGACAACTCGCCGTTATCGCCGCCTTGGTGACGGGACTTGCCGGCGCGGCGGTCAGCACCGCGACGCCGGCTCAGGCCGCGGTGACGGTACGGGTCGAATCGACGATCACCGCGCATGATCTGCCGTACCTGAACAGTCCCTACATCGAGGGTTCGGCGTTGAGTGCGGGGCAGTACGTCTCCGTCGAGTGCTACATCCGTGGTCGGGAGTACGTCGGCGACAACTTCTTCTGGTATCGGATCAACACCAGGTACTATCCGGCGTACGCGATTGCGACGGCGACCGGAATTCCTCAGTGTGGTGGACCGTCGACGGTGCCGTCAGCGGCCAACGGATACAGCAGCCCATCGTTTGACGCGCCCTTTGCCACCGGATGGTTCGACTCCAACGAAACTGTCCAGGTTCTCTGTGTCGCCGCCGGCCAGACCTACAACGGCAGCAATGCCTGGTACTTCGTCAAGGGCTACTTCCTGCACGCCAGCCGGCTCGCCACCCGCCCCGCGCTCTACACCTGCCGGGGCTTCAGCACGCCGGGGGACGAGGTGGCGGCAACGATCGCCGCGGCGTCCAGCATGGTCGGCAGGTACCCCTATTCCTGGGGTGGTGGCAACCAGAACGGCCCGACCTACGGCATCTGCTGTAGCCCGAGCGGCCACGACGACCGCGACGTCTACGGCTTCGACTGCTCCGGCCTGACGCAGTACGCCTTCTACAAGGGCGCCGGGGTCAACATCGGCGGGGACTCGAGGTCGCAGTACAGCAACGGCTATCGGGTTCCGTTCTCCCAGCGCAAGGCGGGTGACCTGATCTTCTGGTCGAACAGCAGCCTGTCGCCGAGCGCGATCCACCATGTGGCGATCTACGTCGGTGGCGGCTACATCATCGAGGCCACCCGGGCCAGCAGCGGTCCCCAGGTCCGCAGGCGCAGCTTCAGTGCGGGCGAGTCCGGCGTGATGCCGGCCGTCGTCCGGCCAATCCGTTGACCCCGACCGACACGAGAAGGTGCCGAATGTCGAAACACATCGCCGCCCGGGTGGTCGCCGCCGTGGGCCTGCTGGTTGTCACCGCCCTCGGGCAGGCGGCGACCGCCGCGCCGGCTCAGGCCGCGGTGACGGTACGGGTCGAATCGACGATCACCGCGCATGATCTGCCGTACCTGAACAGTCCCTACATCGAGGGTTCGGCGTTGAGTGCGGGGCAGTACGTCTCCGTCGAGTGCTACATCCGTGGTCGGGAGTACGTCGGCGACAACTTCTTCTGGTATCGGATCAACACCAGGTACTATCCGGCGTACGCGATTGCGACGGCGACCGGAATTCCTCAGTGTGGTGGACCGTCGACGGTGCCGTCGGCGGCCAACGGATACAGCAGCCCATCGTTTGACGCGCCCTTTGCCACCGGATGGTTCGACTCCAACGAAACTGTCCAGGTTCTCTGTGTCGCCGCTGGCCAGACTTACAACGGCAGCAATGCCTGGTACTTCGTCAAGGGCTACTTCCTGCACGCCAGCCGGCTCGCCACCCGCCCCGCGCTCTACACCTGCCGGGGCTTCAGTACGCCGGGGAGCGTGACCAACGACTACCCGTACCGGGGTCAGACGTCGGGCGTCGACCGATGGAACTTCTACAAGGGCCAATGTACGTCCTTCGTGGCGTGGCGGCTCAACGACCGCAACAACATCGCGTTCCACAACTACTACCGATCCGTCCACTGGGGTAACGCCTACAACTGGGAAAATGCCGCGCGCAGTGCCGGAATCACCGTCAACAGCACGCCGAGAGTCGGCTCCGTCGCACAGACCGACAGCGGTTCCGGACACGTCGCGTGGGTGGCGGCGGTGCACTCCGACGGGACCGTGACGGTCGAGGAGTACAACTACGCCACCCCCAGCGCGTACGGCACCCGCCGGGTGAGTAGCAGCAGATTCGTCTACCTGCACTTCCCTCAGGCCTGACAACCCGGTGGACTGTCGCGACGCGGCGGCAGTCCACCGGGCTCGGGGGCCCTGGGCGATCGGTGGCTACGTGGGCGGATTCGACGCGGGCGCGGAGAGTCACGTGCCGGCCGTGGCGCGTTCGAGTTGGTGGATCAGGCGGTGCGCGTTGGGTGCCGGTGCGCCTCGGCTGCGTTACGCCGCCCGCGAACCAGCTTGTCGCAACGCCCCATTCGCTGATCGACTAGGTCGATGGACATCCTGATTCTCGGCGGCACCGCATGGCTCGGCCGGGAAATTGCTCGACAGGCTGTCGACCGCAGCCACACCGTCGGATGCCTGGCTCGTGGCCACAGCGGACAGCCTGCACCCGGCGCCCGCCTTCTCGCGGCCGACCGGCGGGATCCAACCGCCTACGACGACGCCCGGAACCAGTCGTGGGACGCGGTTGTCGAGGTCTCCTGGCAACCCGGCTTCGTGCGTGCGGCGCTCGCCGCCCTAGCCGCCCAGGCCGGACACTGGACGTATGTGTCGTCCGGCAACGCCTACGCGGCGTTCGACACCCCCGGCGCGGACGAGTCGTTCCCGCTGCGGGAACCCACCGACCAGGACGAGGTGGGCCGGGAGCTCTACGGCGAAGCCAAGGTGGCCAGCGAACAGGCCAGCGCCGCCGCCCTCGGTGACCGGCTACTCATCGCCCGCTCCGGCTTGATCGGCGGCCCCGGCGACCCGAGCGGCCGGTCCGGCGCCTGGGTGACCCGGGCCGCCCGGGCACCCGGGGAACCAATGCTCGTCCCCGACACTCCCGACCTGCCCACCCAGGTCGTCGACGTCCGTGACCAGGCTGCCTGGATCCTCGACTGCGCCGAGCGCGGCACCATCGGCGCGTACGACGTTGTCGGCCCCACGGTGCCGTTCGGCGAGTGGGTTGAACTGTGCCGTCGGATCGGCGACCACACCGGCCCGGTAGTGCACGTACCGCAACAATGGCTCCTCGGGCAGGACGTAAAGCAGTACATGGGTGCGGACTCGCTCGCGATGTGGGTCGTCGAGCAGGGCTGGGAGGGCTGGTCCGCCCGCACCGGAGCGGCCGCCGTCGCTGCCGGCCTGCGCCACCGCGACCGCGCCGAACTGGTCACCGACATCCTCGACTACGAACGGGCAGAGGGGCTCGACCGACCGCGCGGGGCCGGCCTCAGCCCGCAACGCGAACGCGCCCTGCTCGCCGCGTACCGCTCGGTGGCTGCTCCCCGTTCGGTTTCGCGCCGACCTGGCGGCCGGCGGTGATGGAAGGTGCTTGCTGCTGGCACCCAGCCTGCCGAACCGGAGTTGGACAATCCTTGAGGAATTCTGACCCGAAGCTTGCACGGATCAGCCGGGAAGGGTCTGCCGGGCGATCTGTTCCTGGAGTGCGTCGGCTTCCCCGCCACGGTGCTGCATTCGCAACAGGGTCAGCGCCCGCCCCCACGCCTGGCGAGCCTCGTCGCGCCGGCCCAGGCTCGCGTACAGCTCACCGAGGCTGACCAGACAGTCCACCTGCCCCCGGGCGTTGTCCACGCCGTCGTACAGCTCCAGAGCCTGTCGGAAATGAGCCAGCGCCTCGGTGTGCTGACCGGTGCGGTGCGCGATGAAGCCGAGGCTGTGCAGCGTGTCGGCCTCGGCGTCCGGGTGCGGGTGGCTCCGGAGCACGGCGGCCGACTCTGTGCACGAGGTCCAGGCCTGCTCGTACTGACCGAGTTGGGCGTGCGCCCAACCGACGGCGTTGAGCCCACGGGCCTCCTCCACCGGGTCGATTCCCAGCCGCCGGAATATCCGCAGACCCAGCAGGGCGTGCAGCAACGCCCGCCGGCCGTCACCTCGCCGGCCCCAGGTCACGTGCAGAGCACGGTGGGCACGGGCCTGCTCGGCGACATCGCCGGCCCGGCGAGCCTGGCTGATCGCCCAACGCAGGTGTGCGGTGGCCGCCCGGTCGTCGACCAGTGCCTCGGCGGCCTGTCCCAGGTAACGGTGCGCGACTGCCTGGATCGCCCGGTTGCCCTCCTCCCGTGCGGCCGGCAGCGTGACCCGCCAGACCATGACCTGGTCGTGCCCGCGATTGCCACGCACGTGGAAGGTGGTCATCGCCTGGGCGAACTGCCACACCTGCGAGTGCAAACCGAGTTGTCCGGCGAGCTGCTGCACGGTGAGCAGGTGGCTGTGCTCGCGGTCGAACCAGGTCATCGCCTCGGCCCGGCTGCGCAGTGGCAGGGGGACGCAGCCCGGTGGCGGCTCGCCGACCGGGACGGGGGCCCGGCGCGGATCCAGCAACTGATCGGCGGCACAGGCCGTATGCAGGTAGAACTCGACCAGGCGTCGCAACGCCGCCGCCCGCGCCGGGGCGTCGGCCGTCCGGTCCACCTGCTCGCCCGCGTACAGCCGGACGAGGTCGTGCATCCGGTAGCGGCCAGGCTCGTGCTGTTGCACCAGGTGGGTCAGCTCCAACTGCCGTAGCAACTCGCGGACCCGGGGTTCCGGCTCGGCCGCGAGGCTGGCCACGGCGGCGAGGCTGAGGTCCTCGGTCGGCGCCAGTCCGAGCAGGCCGAAGGTCGCTGCCGCGTCGGCGCGGAGCGCCTGCAGGGACCAGGAGAAGACAGCGCGCAGGTTGACGGTCAACTCGCCCGCGTCCAGCGCGTCGAGCCGGGTCGACGTGTCGGCCAACTCGCCGGCCAGCATCCCCAGCGGCCACAACCGCCCGGTGGCGGCCCGGGCGGCGACGATGCCGAGCGCCAGCGGTAGGCCGGCACAGTGGTCGAGGAGGACCCCGACCGCCGCCGGCTCGGCGGCCAGCCGGTCGCGGCCGAGGTGACCCGCCAACAGCTCCCAACTTTCCCCCGGGCTCAACATGTCGAGGGTGATCAGACGGGCCCGGTAGGTGGCGGCCAGCCCAGTCAACTGGAGTCGGCTGGTGACCAACACGGTGCAGGTGGGGCTGCCCGGCAGCAGAGGCAGAACCTGACCGGTGTCCCGTGCGTTGTCCAGCACGATCAGCAGGCGTCGACCGGCGACCAGGCTCCGATACAGCCCCGCCTGCGCGTCCGCGTCGACCGGTACGGCACTCGGATTGACGCCCAGGGCCGCCAGGAAACCGCGCAGTACCAGGGAGGGCGGCACCGGGTCGGGACCGGGTCCGAAACCCCGCAGGTCGGCATAGAGCTGACCATCGGGGAACCGGTCGAGGTGGGTGTGCGCCCAGCGCAGCGCCAGGGAGGTCTTGCCGACTCCGCCCGAGCCGCCGATCGCCGAGATCACCACTGTCGTACCCGATGAGCTCTGGTCTTGCGCCGCGTCGTCGAGCGAGACCAGTTCGTCGACGCGGCCGGCGAACAGGCCCGGTGGCGCGGGGAGCTGGCGCGGAATCACCGAACGTCCCAGCGGTCCGGCGTCCCCGGCCGACGGTGGTGTCGGGTCGACATCCGGTTCGGGCACCAGGTCGAGGGCCGGATCGGTGGACAGGATCCGCTGGTGGAGTTGCCGCAAGGCGGGCCCCGGATCGGCACCGAACTCCTCAGCCAGTACCAGCCGGGTCTGCTCGTACCGCGACAGCGCCTCGGCCTGCCGCCCGCCCCGGTACAGCGCCAGCATCAACTGGCCGGCGGCCCGCTCGTCGAGCGGGCGTGCCACGACCCGGGCCGACAGCTCCGACAACAGCTCGTTGTGCCGGCCACGCCGCAGCGCGAGGTCCGTGTGAACCAGCTCGGCTTCGAGTCGCTGCTGGTTGAGCCACTCCCGCACGCCATCGCCCCACGGAGTGTCGAGGCCGGCGAGGGCCTCCCCCCGCCACAGCCCGAACGCCCGCTCGAACAACGCCAGCGCCTGCTCTCCGTCGCTCACCGACCGTGCCTGGCCGACCAGCCGACGAAACCGGTGCAGGTCCACCGTCAGCTCGTCGACCGCGATCAGGTAGCCACCGGAACGGCGGACGATGTCCACCCCGGGCGCGCCCGAGAGGGTCCGGCGCAGCCGGGAGAGATAGCTGTGCAGGGTGTTCCGTACCGTGTCCGGCGGCCGGTCGCCCCAGACCCGGTCGATAAGCTGATCGGGTGCGACGAGCTGGTTGGCGTCGACCAGCAACGCCACCAGCACAGCTCGCTGGCGGGCGTGACCGAGGGGAAGACGTCGGCCGTCAACTCGGACCTCAACCTCGCCGAGCAGGCCGAACCCTACCGTCACGCCGACCTCCTCCAGCCCCGGTTGTCGCCAACTCATTGATAGCAGGCAGTGCCGGCCGCTCGTACTCCAATACTCGCAAACGGCACCTACTCGCGGCATCCGAAGGTCGCCACTGGACCGCATCGGCATCGCCGTCCCCGACCAGGACCTGGTGCCGGAACATCCACCTCCGCCAGACCGGTCACCCGAAGCCCGAGGGCGCGGACCGACAGATGGCGATGACAGCGCCCGCTGCCAGGAGTCCGGACTCTCGAACGCCGTCCGACCGTCGGGGAACGCCTCCCGGTACAACGCCACCGCGTACGCAACCGTTCCGCGGGCATTCCCAGGTGAGGCACGGATAGCGTTTCGCGGGCGCTTCCGTGAGCCTCGTCGACGCCTTGACCGCCCTACCGTCGCGCAATAGCCTGCACTCGACGATCTCTGAGGCGCCCGGCCTCAGGTCGTCGAAAGCCTGGGGAGGACAGCATGCGGTTTGGTAGGCGACTGACCATTGTGGTCGCAATGGTACTTGGTTCTCTGGTCCTGTCTGGAAACGCAGCTCAAGCTGCCTATTACAATACGTACTCCGACATTGCCAGCACGCCCGACACGAGCTGCTGCACCGGGGTACAGGGATTTGCCGCCGGATCCACCTACCTCTACTCGATCAAGACCCGTACCAATTACGACGACGTCTCCGCCATCTACCGTGTCCACAAGACCACCGGTGCGCGAGTGGTGATGAGAAACGGCACGAACAACACGTCGACCAACACCTGGCTCGGGCACGGAAACGACATGACGATCGTTGACATCGATGAGCAGCACCACATGTTCATCGTCACCATGAACGAGACCGGCGCGCAGCTCGTGAAGCTCCGCTACGACGGCACCACGTACTACCACGCCGGGTCGTACCAGGTGCGTCTCAACGGGGTCGCATTCGCGCCGTCCGGGATCGATCGAGTCTCGGACAACAGCACTGCGATCACGTTCATGTTCAAGAGTGGCAGGACCATCTATAACGGCAGTCTCCCGCTGCGCGCCGCCTCCGGGACCATCAACGTGACGAAGGCGTTCGACCTGCAGGTCGACGGCGCCCTCGTCAATGGCGCCACGGTGCCGGACCTGGGCACCTTCTCCAACCAGGGATTCTTCTACGACGAGAGCAAGAAGGTTCTCTACAACCCGCTGACCAAGGGCCACCGCAGCATCGTGCTTGTCTACCGGAACGTGTCGCCGACGACGACAGGAACCGCGCCCGCGGCCACTGACCTCTCCTTCCGCATCACGTCCGCGGCATACGCGATCAAGTTCGAGATCGAAGGCGTGGGACTCAGCGACGGCAAGCTGTACTTCAGTACGAACCGGGCAAACGAGAGTGGTGCCCACGACGGGGTCCACGTGTTCAACGGCTACGTCGCCGCCTAGCGCACGCGACGGTGGGGATTCGTTGTGGCTCAGCGATTGGGCCACAGCGAATCCCACGCCCGATTGCTGGGTTTGTACTTGGTACTCCAGCCGTACCTCCGTGGGTGGCCTGGCACGTGCGGGCCACCCCTGCCCAGCACTTCCGGGAGAGTCCATGGCAACCTTGAACGTATTCCGAAATGACGCCGTCGGCCTGCTCGGAAGGATGACGCTCAAGGTCGACGGCCGTACCGTCGCCAGGTTGCGCGGAGGCCAGACGGCGTCAATCGACCTCGCCGCTGGGCGACACGAGGTACGGGCGCACATGAGTTGGCAGGCCAGCGAGCCGGTGACCGTCCACCTCGCCGATGGTGACGAGGTTGCCGTGGAGATGTGGACACCGGAATTCAGCGGCACGGTGGGCAACACGTTCTGGCGCGCCCGCCGTGCTCTCGGGCTGAAGGTCGGCAGCTGACCACGAGTCCTCCTGCGTCATCGCCGCCCAGGCCTCGCACGGGGAGATGTGGTCCTCGTCGGTCCAACCCTCTACACCGACTCCAACGTGCCCGACGGTAGGGACAACCCTCAGGTCAAAGAGAAGGGCTGGCGTCACTGTGCTTACCCGTCGGGTGCGACAGGCTCTTCTCGACCGGCGTGCTCAGGTGGCCGTCGCGCTCATGCTGGAGGGAACCATGTCGGAGTCAGAAGGTCGCGTCGTCAGCCGCCGCGCTGTACTTGGTGGTGCCGTTGTCGGCGCGGCGGGAGCGGCACTGGCGGCACCCTGGGCCGCGCACGCGAGCGGTGGTTCGGAAGCCAGGGGAATCGACCGACATCTGGTGGACGCCGTGGCGTCTGGGCTGGACCACGATCTGATCGAGTTGCGCCGTGACATCCACCGGCACCCCGAGATCGCCGGCCAGGAAGAGCGAACCGCCAAGCTGGTTGCCGGGCGCCTTCGCGCCGCCGGTCTCGACGTCGCCACGGGCGTCGGCGGGCACGGGGTCGTCGGGGTGCTCACCGGCGCGCGCCGCGGCCGAACGGTCGCCTACCGGGCCGACATGGACGCGGTGGCGCCGAACGGACAGGTGGGGGGCGGCACGCAACCCGCCCACCTTTGTGGACACGACATGCACACGGCCGTGGGTGTGGGCGTCGCCGAGGTGCTGGCACGCCTGCGCGACCGGCTCAGCGGCGCCGTGGTGTTCGTCTTCCAACCCGCCGAGGAGACGCTGACCGGCGCCGCCGCGATGCTCGACGCCGGCGTCCTCGCCCACACCCGTCCGGTGGAGATCCACGCCCTGCACTGTGGTCCGTTTCCGGTCGGACGGTTCCTCGTCACATCCGGCTTCGGACTTCCCGGCCAGGACCGTGGCACGATCACGCTTACCGGGTCCGATGCCATGGTCCGGGCCCAGCGGCTCGCTGCCGAGATCGGCGCACTCGGCACGGTGTCTCCGCCCACCGTCCCGGCAGACCTCGAACGACTCGTCGCCGACGTCCAGACACCGAACGGGCCACTGACCAACTTCGTCTTCATGCAGGCCCGAGCCGCCGAGATCGAAGGCCGCGCCGAGGTCCAGGTGGTCTACCGCTGCTGGCCGGAGGACCGGTACGTCGAGATCCGCGAGAGCATCCACCGCCTCGCGCGATCGGCCGGCGGGGCGTCGGTGACCTTTCCGAGCGATCCGTTTCCCGCCATGGTCTGTCCCGAGCGGGAAGGCCGGGCACTCGAGCGGTACCTGCACCAGACCGTCGGACGCGACCAGGTACGCCGGATGCATGCCGCGATCCCGTTCAACGGCGAGGATTTCGCACTGTTCCTCGACCGGCTTCCCGGCACGTTCACCTTCCTCGGCGTGCGCTCGCCCGGCGCCGCCATCGAGACCAGCTACCCGCACTTCGGCGCCTTCAACCCGGACGAGCGGGCCATCGGCCACGGCGTCCGTGCGATGGCGGGCTGGCTGGCTGGCCGCAGCGGCAGATAGTAGCCCGGTCGAACGTGGTTCGGGGCCGCCGCGGTCGCCGAGGCCGCCTGGCTGGCGACGCGCTCGTTCGGAGGAGCCGCGGGGTTGTCGCCTTCGTCCCGACAGTGGCCATCGCCGCTAGGGTGGTCACGTCGCGGTTTTCGACGGAGGTGTCCGTACCGTGCCCAGTCCAGGTCGACCTGAATTCGCCGTCCTCGGCCCCGTCGAGGTCCACGTCGGAGCCGTGTCCGTACCACTGGCGGGGCACCGGATTCGTGCCCTCGTCGCCGTGTTGGCGCTGCGAGCCGGCGAGCCGGTGCCGGTGTGGCGGATCATCGAGGCGCTGTGGGAGGGCGACCCGCCCGCGGGTGCCCGCAACCAGGTGCAGGTCTACATTTCTCGGATCCGCAAGGCCCTGCTCGCGGCGGGCTGCGTGGGGCCGGTGGTGCGGACGCGCGGTGAGGCGTACCTCCTCGATGTCGAGCCGGACCGGGTCGATGCCCTGCGGTTCGCCCGGCTCGTGGCGGCGGCCGAGGCGCGGCGGACCCGCGACGCCGGGCCGGTGGAGGAGGCCGACCTGCTGCGCGAGGCGCTGGCGCTCTGGCGGGGAAACGCCCTCGCGGACGTCGCCGGGGCGGTGCTCGGCGTGGACGCCGCCGCGCTGGAGGACGTCCGGTGCGCCGCCCAGGAGCGCCGCGTCGACCTGGACCTCGCCCGTGGGTGTCACGGTGACCTGGTGGCGGAGCTGCGCGGCGCGGTGGCCGAGCGGCCACTGCACGAGGGTTTCCGGCGCCGGCTCATGCTGGCGCTGGCCGGCTGTGGCCAGCCGGCCGAGGCGCTCGCGACCTACCGGGAGGGGCAGCGGCTGCTGCGTGATGAGCTGGGCCTGGATCCCAGCGAGGATCTTCAGGAAACGGCCCGGTCGATCCTGCGGCGTACCGCGCCCAGGCCCGACCGGCCCGGCGATCAACGGGTGCCGGTGGGCGGCCGGCTCGCGGCGGTGATCAGCTGCTCGCTGCCGCCGGCGGTGGCGGGATTCGTGGGACGCGGCACCGAGGCGAGCGAGCTGCGGGCCGGCCTGGACCGGGTCGGCGATTTTCCGGCCGTGGCGCTGGTGACCGGTGCGGGTGGGATCGGCAAGTCGACGCTCGGCATCCGGGTGGCGCACGAGCTGCGCGGTGCCTATCCGGACGGGCAGCTCTTCATCGACCTGCGCGGAAGCCAGGGCGATCCGATGCCGCCGCGCGAGGCGCTCGGGCACCTGCTACGCGGCCTGGGCGTGACCGGCGCGCTGCTGCCCGACGACCTGACCGAGCGCCTGTTGCTGTACCGGTCGATGGCCGCCGACCGGCGCATCCTGGTCATGCTGGACGACGCGGCGCACGAGCACCAGGTGCGGCCGTTGGTCCCGGGTGCGGGCGGCTCGGCGGTGCTGCTGACCAGCCGCTCCCGGCTCGTCGGGCTCGACGACGCGACCCGGGTCGAGCTGGGTGTGCTGGCCCGCGCGGAGTCGCTGCGGCTGTTGGGCAGTATCGCGGGGGAGGACCGGCTGGCGGCGGCACCGGTGGCCGCCGGCCGGATCGCGCGGCTGTGCGGGGATCACCCGCTCGCGGTACGGATCGCCGCGGCCCGCCTCGCCGAACGTCCGCACCTGCAACCGGGCCGACTGGCCGCCGAGCTGTCCGACGAACGTGCCCGGCTGGACGCGCTGCGCGCCGGTGACCTGGAGGTACGCGCGACGCTGGCGGTCAGCTACGGCGGGCTGACCGACGCCGAACGACGGGCGGTACGCCTGCTCAGCCTCGGCGACGTACCGGACTTCCCGGCCTGGGCGGCGGCCTGCGTGCTCGACCTGCCGCCGGACGAGGCCGAGGGAATCGTCGAACGGGTTGCCGACGCGCGCCTGCTCGATCCGGTCGTCGCCGACAGCGGTACCGGCGAGGTCCGGTTCCGTTTCCACGAACTCGTCCGGCTGTTCGGCCGGGAGCGGGCGGCGGCCGAGGAGACGCCGGCGGCCCGGGCCGGGGCGGTGCGCCGGCTCCTCGCCGGCTACCTGGTTGCCGCCGAGGAGGCGGATCGGATGGCGACCGGAATCGTCGGTGCCCCGCCCCTGGACGCGCCCCGGTACCCGCTGCCCGATGACCGGTTGTCGGCTGTCCGGGCCGACCCGCCGAACTGGTTCGCCCGGGAGTTGGCGGCGCTGGTCGCGCTGGTCCGGCAGGCCGCCACGGTCGGGGAGGCGGTGGCGGCCTGCGGGCTCGCGGCGAGCATGGCGGGGTTCCTGGAGACGAGGAACTTCTACGACCACTGGTCCGACACCCACACCCAGGCGCTCGCGGCGGCCCGCGCCGTGGACGCCGTACCCGCGATCCTGGCGATGGTCCGTAACCTCGGCGAGCTGCACACCATCCGTGACGAGCACGCCGCCGCCGTCGACTGCTTCACCGAGGCGCTGGCGCTGTCCCGGCAGACCGGCGATCTCGGGTACGCCGTCGCCGCGTTGGTCGGCCTCGGCTACCTGCAACGCCTGGCCGGCCACTACACCCGCAGTATCGCCTCGTTCACCGCCGCCGCCGAGGCTGCCCGCCGCGACGGCAACCGCAACGGCGAGATCTACGCCGAGCAGGGCGTCGGCGCGGTCTGGTTCGAGCAGGGCCGCCTCGATCAGGCCGCGACCCGGTACACCGAGTGCCTGCGCCGCAGCCGGGCCGCCGGATACCGGGCGGTCGAGGCGCAGGCGCTGCGCGGTATCGGGCTGGTACAGCTCGCCCGGGGTGAGCCGGCCGAGGCGGCGGAGTCGTTCCGCCAGGCCCGGGAGATCAGCGCCGCGCTGGGCGACCGGCTCGTCGAGGCGTACGCCGTGCAGTTGCTGGGTCATGCCCACGCGCTCACCGGCGAGTATGCGCGGGCCGAAGCCCTGCTGCGGCAGGCCGACCGCGTCTTCGAGCGCTTCGACAGCCGGTTCGGCCTGGCGATGGTACTGGTCAGCCTCGCCACCATGCGGCTGGGCCAGCACCGCGTCGAGGAGGCCCGCGGGCTGCTGGAGCGGGCCTGCGGGCTCTGGCGCCGGCTCGGGATGCCGTACTGGGGCGCGCAGGCGCTGGACCTGCTCGCCGAGGCCCGCCGGCGGACCGGTGACGGCCCGGCGGCGGACCGGGCCGCGGCCGAGGCCCGTGCGCTACGGCTCACCTGCGATGCCGAATCGGTACGGCCGGGTGCGCCGAGGGTTCCCGGCGGATCGGTACGGGCCGGCCGCTGAACGCTCTCGTGCACGGGGTTCAGCCGCGAGTCAGCACAGGTACAGCGCCGATCGGCAGTCTGCTGGCGAGAAGTTTCCCTGCCACGGAACGGAGACGCGCAATGCGTTCACCGAAACGGATCCTCGCGGCGTTCGGCGCGACAGCCATGCTGACCACCGCGCTGGTCGGCGTCACCGCCGCACCGGCCAGCGCAGACCCCTGTCCCTCGGGGGCGACCTGCGCCTACACCTCGACGAACTGGGTCGGCGCGCCCGGCCCGGTGTACGGCGACAACCGGGACCTGTCCGGCTTCGCCAAATGGGCGGGCGCGGAATCGATCTACAACAACGGCACGAGCTGCAACGTCTACGTCTACTCCGGCACCGGCTACGGCGGCATCCGTTACCCGCTCAACCGCGGCACGGGCTGGACGACGCTGAGCGGTTCGAGCCTGTGGCACCACGCCTACAGCAACCGCTGGTACGGCTGCTGACCGTGATGCGACGCGCCCTCACCGCGCTCGCGGCGGCGGCACTCGTTCCGGCGGGCCTGGTCGGCTGCGGGGGAGAACCCTCCGCCGACCGGGCCCGCCCGGCCCGGTTGTATCCCTTCGCCAGCGCGGTGTACTTCACCGCCGAGGAGGAGCGGGTGATCCAGGACGCGCTCGAGGACCGGACCGCCACCTGTATGCGCGAGCGCGGCTTCGACTACGAACCCGTACACGGTGGGTCGGCGGAGCCGGAGCCCGACAACCCGTACGCCCTGCTCGACGCCCGTACCGCCGCCACCCATGGCTACGGCATCGTGCCGGCGGCGGTACGGCACCGCGCGCGCCCCTCGGCGACGAGCACCCCGCGCCCCGATCCCGCGTACGACCGGGCCCTCGTCGGCAGCCAGAACGCCCAGGTCACCCTGTCGCTGCCCGGTGGCGAGCAGGTGGCGGTGGCCACCGACGGCTGCGTGGCGGCGGCGCGTACGGCGGTCTTCGGCGCCGACTGGGACGCCCTGTACTACGCGTTCCAGTCGCTCAGCAACCGGACGATCGAGCGGACCGGGCAGGATCCGGCGGTGAGCGCCGCGGTGGTGTCCTGGTCGGCGTGCGTTGCCGAGTCGGGTTACCAGGCGGCGACGCCCGCCGAGTTGCGCGAGCAGCTTGAGCAGCGGGCGGCGCAGGCCACCGACGACGTGGCGATGCGCGAGGCAGCGCGCTCCGAACTGGCCGCCGCCGGGGCGGACGCCGCCTGCCAGGAGCGCGCTCGTCTGCGCGGGGTGACGGAACAGGCCCAGGCCGCCGCCGAGCGCCAGCTGCTCACCGCGCCCCTGCAACAGGACCTGACCCGCCTCCGGCACCTCAAGCAGGCGGCCCTGACCTCCCGTCCGCCACCATGAGCCGACTCCAGCCTGTCGTCGGCACGCGTAGAACGATGGTCATCGTGGTCCCGCCGACTCGTCGGGTCGGCGATCAAGAGCGATTCCAAAGGAGTTGGACATGCGCAGAACCTCCCTCGTGGCCGCCGGTACGGTGTGCGTCGCACTCGCGGGCGTACTGCCGGCGCTGCCCGCGACAGCCGCGCCCGTCGAGCAGCTGACCGTGTACGTGAACCCGGCGGTTGCCACCGGCGCCGGAGCGCTGGAGCGCGGTACCGGCCGGACCCTCGACACCGCGGTGGCTTCGATCGAGGAGGCGCAGGACGTCCTGCGTACCCGGAACGTGAGGAACGCGACGGTGCTGCTCTCCGCCGGCACCTACCGGCCGGCGTCGACCATCCGGGTGACCTGGGCACCGCCGGGTGGACGGCTCACCCTCGGCACGGTCGGCGCGGCGGCGGTGACCATCGACTGCGGCACCTTCGAGGACACCAGCACCAACACCGAGTACGGGATGACGGTCACCGCCGACAACGTCACCGTCTCCAACTACGTGTTCCAGAACTGCCGCAACGGCGGAATCCGTGCCGCGGGTACCTCGGCGAACCGGCTTGCCGGGTTGGACGTCACCGGCAACACGTTCCGGCGGCTCGGCGGGAAGTTCCAGAGCGGACCCGGCAACGGGTACGGCGCGGTGCACGCCACGTACACGACCGGGCTCAACGTCGAGGACAACCTGTTCCAGAACCTGGAGAACACCGAGAGCCCCGCCGCGATGCACGGGGTCTACGTCGCCAACTACGCGAACGACACCGTGATCTACAACAACCGGTTCGAGCTGATTTCGGGCGACCCGGTGCGGAGCCGGAACCGGTCGGACAACACCACCGTCGAGTCCAACAAGTTCTGGCGCACCGGCGCGTACGCGATCTTCAGCGACTGGCGGTTCGACAGCGAGGGATGCAGCACGAACGGCTTGTTCGACCGGAACCAGGTCGGCACCACCTCGTACAACAACGACAGGTGGAACGAGGACGCGCAGGGCAGCATCAACCCGGTCCGGGTACGCCTCTGGGGGCACGACGCGGCGACCAACGCCAACCTCTACGGCTGCTCCAGCGACCCAATCACCTTCGGCGGTAACAACGACTACGTGACCAGCAAGCCCTGGTAGGACAGCGCTGCACCGGGCCGTGCCGAGACCGGTACGGCCCGGACACGGTGCGTCGACCACGGTGCGTCGACCAGCGCGCCGGCTCCGGGCGGCCGACGGCGAGGTGATCCGGGACCGGTCGGCTAGGGGTGCCGCACACCCGGCCGGCCGGCGATGACCCGCGACTGCTATCCCGCGAGCACCATCAGGCGGACGTGCACGATGTCGTGGAGGGCGATTTCCTCTCTCCTGCGCACCGAGTCCCGCAGTGGCAGTACGTAGCCGCCGTCCTTCGGGAACAACGAGGTCCGCCAGCGGCTCCGTCCGAGCCACACCTCGACGGGCACCATGCCCCAGCCGTACGTGGCCGCCGATGCCAACTGGCGTACGACGTCGGCGGACTCGGGCGGCACCGTCACGAAATGGTACGGGGACGGCCCTCGCCATTCCCACACCACGCCCTCGAACTCGCACTCCATCGCGGCATCATTCCACGCAGAATTCCTTGGGCTCGGGGTCCTGCGGCACGACGTGTCCCAAGGCGTCGTCGTACCACTCCTCTCGGACCAGCGTCGTGCCGGCGGCAACCAACTCGGGCACCTTCAGGGAGCCAATCGTGGCCCCTGCCATCCAACCGGTCGCGAAGGGTGACGGCTCGGCTGCCAGCTGGCGCGCACGGAGGGCGGCAGATGACTGTGGGACTATTCGTGGCCAGTGGCGGCGGCAATGATCCCCGCGAACACGGTCGACTTGACGCCCGTAGGCGCCGTGCGGCGGAGGTCACGTCAGAATTTTCCGGGATGACGTCGGATCCGGGGCGAGTCGTTCGTATAGCAGGCAGAGGCGGCTGGACGAGGCCGCCGGAACAAGGGAGTTCTGGGATGACGCGGTACTTGGTCTCGTTCAACGACGGCGCGATGGACCACATCCCCGACGCGGATTGGCCCGACGTGGGCAAGGCCTCGCATGCGGTGATCCAGGAGGCCGTGGACGCCGGCGTGTTTGTCTTCGGCGGTGGACTCGAACGCCAGAGGGCGAGCGTCGTGGCCACGGACGGGATGGTCACCGACGGCCCTTACCCGGAGACCAAGGAGGTCATTGGCGGGTTCGTGGTCGTCGACGTGGCCTCACGCGAGGAGGCGCTGACCTGGGCTGCCAAGATTGCCGGCGCTTGCCGCTGCGCGCAGGAGGTTCGGGAGCTCATGCCCGATCCCGAGACAGACGCGATGCTTCGCCGGGCTGACAGGTGACGATGACGTTCCGACGATGTCGGATCGAGGAAGACTCGCCGTGCCAGAGCAGGACTTGCCTGGCCGCGGTTGACGACGCGGATCTGCGCGTCGACCTGGACTAGGACGCCGTGACGGTGACCCGGGGATCGGGCGCGGGGCGAGGCCCAATCCCCGGGCCTGTGTCGCGTCCGCTCGAACCTTGCCGAGCCGGACCTACCTTGCCGAGCCGGACCCACCTTGCGGACTCCGCACCTACCTTCCGCGATGTCACAGCGTCCGCGTGACGCGTTCGGCGATGATCCGTTCGTCGAGCCTCGATCGGTCCAGGTTCGCGCACAGCACGAGGGAGGCGCCGGCAAACAAGGGGGCGAGCCAGATCCGTGGTTCCTCGCTGGCCGCCGCGTCGATCAGCACCCGGTCACCGGGACCGATACCGCGCATCTGCGCAATGTCGACGGCGAACGCGCCGTACTGGCCGTAGGTGGTTCCGTCGACCGTTGCCCGGCCCTGTATGTCGATCGAGGTGTCCGGAGGCGCTGCGCCCAGGTAGGAACGGACGGCACGAGCGTAATCCTGGTAGCCCTCCGGAACCTGCGCCACCGGCGCGCCGCCGGGCTCAAGGCCCAGGACGAACTGATACCGCGCCGACGGCACCTCGTCCAGCCAACTGCCCACCCGCCGTCGTTCGACGAATGTCACGTCAAGCGGATCGCCGGCCGGGGCCAGACCCGCGGTCGACCACCCGCGGAACGAGACCTCCACCCCGGCAGCCCAGACACCCAGCAGTACGGCCGCCGTTTGCCAGTGCGGCGGAAGCAGCACGCCGGCCTGCCGTCCCGGACCGAGCCCGCACCCGTCGGTGAGCAGGGCTGCCGTTGCTGCCGCCCACTTTCCCAGTTCGCCTGCCGTCAGCGCGGCCCGTTCGCCCGTGGCGTCGTCGTAGTAGGTGATCAACGTGTCCACGGCGGGGTGCGCGAGGCTCTGTGTCATAGCGGACAACTCTAACGATGACGCCCTACCGGCATCGCCACCGAGAGATTCCAACCCGGGCTGAATCGCAAGATTCATGGTTACACCGCCGCTGCGGCGCTGCGGCCCCGCTGTTGACCCCGTACGGCTACCACCGCCGGTCTCCCTGGCGGGTCACCTGGTCCCCTCATAGGCTCACTCGATATGCGCGTGACCCACTCGCTCCTCCACGCCGAGGACCTCGCCCAGCTCGTGGATCGGGAGTACGCCATCGCAGCGCCCGTCAAGGTGAGCTAAAGCCACGACCGCTACCACCTCGACGAACACATCCTCGTCGAACGGCCGCTGGCCAGCCTGGCACCCTATGCCGGCTCGGGCCGGGCCGCGGCGGACCTCGCCGAACTCGGCAAGCTCGGCGAGCGACTGACCGGCGAGATCCAGCGGCTCCGAGCGATCGACGGCGCGTACGGGATCATCCATGCAGACCTGCACCGGGGCAACACCAACATCGACGGCGACGGACGGTTCGTCACGTTCGACTTCGACCACTGCGGGTTCGGGTTACGCGCGTACGACCTGGTCGCTCTCTATCGCGGGCCCGACTCGCCGGAGGAGGATCGCGAACGCTGGGCAGCGGTCCTCGCCGGCTACCAGCAGGTCCGTCCGCTGAGCCAGAGCGAGGTGGCCGGCTTCCCCGAACTGGCTGCCTGCCGGGCGGTGTGGGACATCGGTGATTGGCTGGGTGCCGCCGACCGTACCGCCGACGCCTGGGTGACCGAAGCGGTGATCGCCAAGCTGCTGGCGGACGTCCGCAAAGCGGAATCCGATCCGTCCCCCCCGGCCGCCCGCCGAGGGGACATTGGAGCGATATCCCCCACACGTCGACTCCAGCCCACGTGATCCCCACGCCGCCGACGAGCAATCGCATGACGAATCAGGCGACGCGTAACGCCACACGAGCTCTCATCACCGCCGGTAGGTGCCAGGTGAACTGCTTGATCTCGGAGCCTGAGGCGTTAGCCAACTCGTACCAGCCGCTGCCATCAGTGGCGAACGCGACGCTGCCCGCCTCCATTCGTAGCCACCAACGCTCTCAGTTCGGCAATGCCGGATATCCAACGGCCGGGAAGCGCGGACGTCGGGAACTGCCGTGCGAGGTCCGGTCGGAGGCGGAGGGTGTTCTGGGCCGACCGGACACGCTGACGGAGAACTAACGAAGCCCAGCTCAAGTTGCCGCCGGGCGGGACCAACACCCACGGCTACCTCGACATCACACGTACCCGGCAGGACACCGGATACCAACCCGTATATGACACCGAGCAGGCCGCCGCCGACTACATCTCCTGGCTACGCGCGGGCAACGAACGCTGACCATCTGACCACACTCGTCTCGGCCAGCTCCGCTCGCGCCGAAGTCCGTGCCGTGCCTGGTGAGGAGGGCGCCGTGATGACCGCGACACTGAACGATCAGACCGGACGCAAGAAGCCGGCGGAGGGGAAGGCATCGGGATCCGCGTCAATGGCCGGCGATCGCCGCCGGAAGCTCCGCTGGCGTACTGGCGCTCGGGGCCGCTCAGCGGGTGGTCTCCTGTGGACCTCGCGGTTTTCGACGATGCTGGTTAGGGTGGCGCCATGCCGATCGTGCCGAGGGGGTACGCGCCCGGACGGAGCGCGCTCACCGGGGCAGGCACCGACTCCGGGCCGCGTCAAGCGGATCTTCCGTCCGGTGGATTCCTGCGGCTGGTGCTCTGGCTCCTGGGCGTCCCGCTGCTGCTGATCGGCCCATTCATGGTGTACGCGGCCGCCGTTCTCGCCACCAGCGAGCCCAGCCTGAACCGGTGGATCCTGGGTGTCGCCGGGTTGGGGGTCACGATCTACTGCGTCAAGCTGGCCAGGTACGAGTTGCGACTGCACGAACGGACCCGGCGGGAACTGCGCCGGCTGGAGGCGGTGGGCGTGGCCGCCACCGCCGAGATCACCGCCGTGCGGTCCGCCTCGCTGGGCGAGGAGAGCGGGGTCGAGTTGAGCCTGCTGGTCAGCGGGCCCGGGTTCGAGCCGTTCGAGTCCACCTCACAGTGCAAGGACGACCCAGCCCTGACGGTCGGGGCGCGACTCAACGCCGTGGTCGACCCGACCGACCGGCTGTACGCGATTGTGCCCTGACACCGCGATCTCGTACCACTGCGATCTTCCCAAGAACCGTCGACCGCCGCCACACGCACGAGTCGATCATCGGATGCCGTCCGCATACCGGCAGTTCCGGGTGCCACAGGATGTCGGAAAGCCCTACGGCACGTGATGGCGGATCGCCTGGCGTCACGCACGATCTGCGGCAGAAGCGTATGCGTTCTGGATCAGTACGCCGAGTCGAGGGGGTTCCCGACGGGAAGCCCGGTTCAGTGCGCGTCCAATCGCCATCCAGTTGGCCTGCCTAGCCTCGGCGCATCGTCGCCCGTTCGTCGTCGGCCACCGTGACGGTGACCGACCCAGAGGCGAAAGGGCACCACAGCCGTGGAGGTACACGCTATGAACACCAGTCGTTCCAGAGGGCTCCTCCGGCAGCTCGTCGTGGCACTCGGTGCGGTGGTCGCCGTGACGGTATTCGCGGCCGGTCCCGCGTCCGCGTTCGTGCCGACGTCGGGGTCCGACCCGGGGAGCGGCAGCCTGACCGCGGCCGGCCTAGCGGCCGAGGGTCTGACGGCCAAGGGCCTTGCGCCGTCCGGGGCCGGTGCAGCGGTGCACCTGTTGTCGCAGTCGGGCGGCACCGCTCGTGGCGGGCTCGTGGCGGCCACCACCTGCACGGTCAGCATCAGCCCTCCGGTCAGGTCCGGGGCGGCCTCGGTGGCCGTGGACTACTCGGTCCATTGCGACCAGGAGGTAAACAGTATCTACGGCATCATCGGGATCTTCCGTGGCAACGAGTCCACGCCGCTGGAGAACACCGTCGACCAGTTCGACCTGGGGCGCTTCGGCGGCGGCTTTCAGATCCAGCGCACCTGCGCCACCGGCACCCTCTACGCCTTGATGCGGGTGATCGTGAACTTCAAGACCGGCTCGCCGACGAGGATCGACACCAACTTCGCCGGACCGGCGGGCGCCATCACCTGCTGATCGCGGTACGCGTCGGGGTCGGCGCCCGCTCGGGCACCGGCCCCACGCCTGTGGGCGTTCGCGCCGGTCTCACCACTGGGTTGCCGTTGCGTTGGCCGATCGAGGGATCGAAGCGGGCTTGACCGGTGATGCGCGGTTCCGCTCCTCGTTGCCGCCTCGATCTGCCTTTGCTGAGTTTCACTTCCCGGTCGAGGCGATCCTGGCGGCGGTGCGCTGGTACCGAGGAAGCCGGCGCCGTACAGGGTCACGGCGGTCAGAAGCGCGACGAGGCAACGGTTCCCGCCCGGCCAGCCATCGGCGAGAGCGCGGCGCTTTCCCGTATCCCATCGGCGTGCGCGCGCCGCGGCCGGTCGCAGCCCCAGCCGACCGGCCCACGCGACGACGCCGATCACGAACCCGATTGCGAGCATCGCCAGCCAACCGAGGTAGCAGCTACGAGGCGGTCGTCGCCAAGCTCAACCCGACCGACTGCGTGAAGAAGCGCGCCCGCGACCCCGGATAACCGGTCGAGAAGTGGTGGGAAGTGCACCGCCTACAACGGTCACACGGGCAGCTCAGCGTCCGTCGTCGGTGACCTGCGCGAACCCGTCCGAACCCAGGCCGAGGACAACGCCACCAGCAGAACCAGCCGCCCCACTGCCAAGTCCGCCCTGCCTGCGCTCCGCGCCCTGGGAGTCTGACCCACCACCACCGGGCCGCACGGCCGCCCACAGCGGCGCCGTGCGGCTCGGTCTCGTCTCGTCAGCCGGTGCCGGCGGATCCGGTCGATGAGGGCCGTCCGGATGGACGCCAGGGCGTGGTCGGCGGCCTCTTCCCTTGTCGGTGTCGCCTGTCTGTCGACCAGCTCGGCGATGCCGCCGTCGAGGCGGTCCAGCAGCACCTTCGCACCACGGTAGGCGTACCGCTGCCAGCGCAACGAGGTGTCGGCCAGCGCCTCCAGCGTGCACACGACCGTGTCGAGCTGACCGGTCCGACTGGTGTGTTTCCAGGGCTCGGTCTGCTCGGCAACCACGATTGTCAGGTCGAAGTCAGACCGTGCGGTGGCTACACCGCGGGCACGCGAACCGGTCAGAACCACGCCCCGTACCTCGGAATCGGCGGTGGCCTGAGCCATCACCTGCTCGAGGATGTCCATCGCTGCGTCCCCTTCCTCGCATCGCCGCTCACCGGCGCGCCCGGACCAGACATAGCCGAACCACGGTACTGGCGGCATTGAATTCCCAACTGGCCTTCCACGGGCTGCGTCCGGCCCGCTGCCCGAGCACCGAGTGGACCGCACCGTAGTTAGTCCACATAGGAGCGAAGCACCACGTGTGACCGGTGTAGGGTCGCCTGCGAGTGACGACATCGTTTTGCGGAGGCCCTGGTGGAACGTCGTGGTGAAGATACTCGTGAGGTCGATCTGCGAACCGACCGGGCGCACGGCGCACGGATCTACGACTACATCCTGGGTGGCAAGGACAACTTCGCCGCCGACCGCGAGGCCGGCGAGAACTCACTCCGGATCTGGCCCGCATTGCGGGTGCACATGCAGGCCAACCGATCCTTCATGTACCGGGTAACGCGTTTCCTGGCCGCCGAGTGCGGGATCCGCCAGTTCCTCGACATCGGCACCGGATTGCCGACATCACCGAATCTCCACGAGATCGTGCAGTCGGTTGACTCGACCGCACGGGTGGTCTACACCGACAACGATCCGCTCGTACTCGCGCACGCGCGCACGCTGATGGTCGGGACAGCACAGGGACGTACGGCCTACGTGGCGGGGGACATGCGCGACCCCCAAACGATCATCTCCGCGCCGGAGTTCCAGCGGACCCTCGACCTGAATCAGCCGGTCGGGTTACTGCTGATCGCGATCGTGCACTTCATCGAGGACGACGCGGAGGCAATGCGGGTCGTACGGCAGGTCCTGGACGTACTGCCGTCGGGCAGCTACCTGGCGATGTCGATCGCGACCGATGAATTCGACCCGATCCCGCTGGCCGAGGTCCAGCGGGAGTACAACAGGCTCGGTGAGACCCTCGTCTTCCGTGACCGCGCCACGGCGCTGGGGTTCTTCGACGGCTTGGAGTTGGTCGAGCCAGGGCTGGTCCAGGTCCACAAGTGGCGTCCGGACGGGTCCGAGGCTCCGGGGATCGCAGACAAGGACATCGCCATGTACGGGGCGGTCGCTCGTAAGCCATAGGCGGCCAGTCCCGTAGATCATGATTGGCGGTCACGAACGTCGACCGCCGGACTCGGTACCGCCCCGATGCTGTCCTGGTTTGATCGCACGACGTCGTTCGGGCGGCGGGACAGGTCGCGTCCCGCCGCCCGGTGCCGCCGGTCAGACTCCGGTGACGCCGCGGATCCAGTCCAGACTGATCGGGACGCTGCCGGTTGGTGATCCTGGCCGACCGCGGTCCGCCGGGTGCTGGCGGGCCCGAACAGGAGCAGTAGCGAGGCTGAACCGCTCCGGCCAGGGCTTGACGTATATCCGTCGCGGATATAGTTTCGACTCATGGCGAGCAACAGAACCGGCGGCCCCCTCACCCCGGCGGTGCTGCACATCCTGCTCGCGCTCTCGACCCAGGAACGCCATGGCTACGGGATCATGAAACAGGTCGAGTCCGACTCCCGGGGAAAAGTCAGAATGGGGCCGGGAACGCTCTACGGCTCGATCCGCCGGATGACCGATGCGGGATTGATCCGCGAGAGCGAAAAGAAGATCGACCCGAACCTGGATGACGAGCGCCGCGTCTACTACAGCATCACCGCGCTCGGTCAACAGAGCCTCGCGGCGGAGTTGCAGCGGTACCGCCAGGTCGTCGCGGTCGCCCATGAGCGATCCCTCATCCCCAGGGCGATGGGTGCCTGACCATGGACGCGCAGGCACGATATCGACGTTGGTACCGCAGGTTGCTCGGTCTCTATCCGAGGCCGTACCGCGAACGCTTCGCCGACGGCATGGAGCAGACGTTCACCGACATCTGCCGTGAACGGGCCGGAACCGAGGGCCGTGGACATGGTGCATTCATCCTCTGGATCTTCACCGAAACATTCGCGGGCATCATCCGGGAGCGTGCGACAGACCTTGCGAGGTTGACTATGACCAGGAATGCAACCAACGTCTTCAGGATCGTCAAGTACCTCGCGCTGGCCGCCGGTGGCTTGATGGTGGCGGGGATCGCCACGGTCATGGTGCTGGCCCGCGGAACCGGCGAAGACATCACCGGTGTCGTGGCGCCGGCGTTACTGCTCGCACTTCTTTCGGTGGTGGCCGCCGTCGTCGCCGCCATCTTGCAGGGCGCGAGCGATCGTCGCAGGCACAGAGCGGGCGACGATCTGGCCGGCTGACGCTGTACCGCAGCCGACTACCCGGGCCGTGGTCTGTGTGGTGGTTCAGCGGACGGGTCGGCGATGGCCCGTAGCGCCTCTTCGAGCGCCACCTCGGCCTGCGGGCTGGTCAGCGTCCCGCGCCGCGCCGTGAGCCGGACGGCGAGGTCCGGGCCGGTCAGCCAGTCGACCACCTGTCCCGGTCCCGGCCGGGCGGCGCCGAACGGCCCGTGCGGTTGTTCGACGGCGAGGTAGGCGTTCCAGCCGCGCTCTCCGTCGCGGATTCGCCGGATCTCCCGTGCGTACTCGGCAAGGTTCGCCAGGGTGACAGCGTCGTCCGAGCGTTCCCAGTACGCGAGGTACGGGGCGAGATCGTCCTCGATCAGCATGACACCGGCGAGGACGGGCTCGAAGTAGACCAGATCCGCACCCTCGGCGAGCGCTGTCCTCCAGTGCGCCATCGCCAGGTTCCGTACGGCTGACCGTTCGGAGGTCGGCCAGGTGGCGAAGGAGCCGTACGCGAGGTGCCCGTACACCACCTCCACGTCCGGGAAGTCGAAGCCCTCGGTCGCGGCGATCTCCAGGATGCGGGGCAGGAAGTGCTTGAGGTCGGCGAGGTCGCCCCACAGCATCAGGGACTCGGCGGTGTACCACTGCAGGTCCTCGCAGGTCAGCTCGCGCAGCGGCGCCCGGCGGAGCACCTGCTCGTCGTCCTCGGTGTGACAGTGTGAACACGGGTCGGTCCAGTCCCGCAGTGGATAGCGGGCGAAGACGTCGTAGAGCACCGCGATCGCCTCACGCAGCACCCGTTGGGACTCCTCGGCATGGTCCATCCGCTGGATCGTACGGTGATGATCTGTCCTGTTCGATGCGGAGGACGGGATCGGCCGGGCCAGGAGAAGCTCGGCGACCGCGCGAACCGGGCATCCGGAGTACGCGGAAGAGCGGTTGCGGGCAAGGTGGGAGAGCACCTCGCCTGCAACCGCTGCTATCCGAACGATCCCGCTGGGCCGAGCAGGTACGTCCTCAGGCGGTTTGCTTCTCGTCGTCAGGGGTCACCAGAACCACCCGGCGGCGGCGGGCCGCCAGAAGCAGGACAGCACCGGCCACCACCACTGCGGCACCGACACCACCGAGCGCGCCGGCCTGCACACCGGTCACCGGCAATCCACCGCCCGAGCCGCTGCCGGAGCCGCCGCCCGAGCCACCATCCGCGGACACCACCACGACGAACCCGTCGACGTTGTCGCTCGCGTCAACCTCGTTGACGCCGGCCTCCTTGGCGCTGACCATCTCCACGTTGTCGGGCAGCGCGCCGGCGGCACGGGCGGTAGACGAGCCCGGCGAGGCCTGGCCGAGCGCCTCGACGGTCCACGAGCCGTCGGGCAGCGTCACCGGGGCCTCGACGTCACCGCTGACGGTGATCGGCCAGTGGAAGGCTGCGACGTGGTCGTCCTCCTCGTCCATGCTGGTCGGGTTGAGCACCAGGGTCTTGTACTCGCAGATCGCCTTGCGGTTGCCGGCGCTGTAGGCGCAGTCGGCCTCCTCCTCGGCGAACGTCACCTGCTCCGGCAGTTGCACGGTGACCCGCACACCGTTGGCCGTCATGTCGCCCCAGTTGAAGACCAGTCCCGAGACGGTGGTCGTGTCGCCCGCCCGCAGCGGCCGGGACTTCCCGCCGTCTGGAAGCGGCGTCTCCTTCACGTCCGGTACCCACACGCCGAGGTCGACGCCGCTCTCAGTGCTGTAGATGACATCGACAGTCTTCGAGTTGTTCGCCTTGTTGGTGTCGTCGGGCGAGTTGATGGTGAAGGGCACCGGGAAGGTGTACGCCGGTCTGGGACCCCCCGCCTGCTCGAAGGCGAACACCGCGAGTTCGACCGTCTCACCCGGACCCGGGATCAGGCTGCCCGTCAGCTCGCAGGTCCAGATCACCGGCCCGTTCTCCGATTCGGCACCGCAGTCGGCGTCCGGGCTGGTCTCGTGAAGGAACGGGTTGACCAGCACGAGACCCTTGTCGAGATCGACGGCGGAGAGATCTGCTGTGATCGACAGCTCACGTGGGGTGTTCGAGCCCTTGTTGGCGATCTTCGCCCAGCCAACCTTCCAGGGATTCAGGTTGTCCTTGACGTTGGCGGCGATCTTCGTGCCGACCACGGTGAGTTCCAGATCGGTATCGGTGCCGGCGGCGTACGCGGGCGCACCCAGTGCGGCGGCGGCAGCCGCCAGCAGGACCGCCGCACCGGCGCGCGCCAGGGCACGGGTACGAATACGGAACTTCATCGGAGAGCCCCCGGAAATCAAAAGGAAGTACGACCGGGGAACTTTAGCGATCGGTGACCGGTTACCGCCACCCCGTCAGATTGGCGGGCATTGGGGTCCGTCGCCGCCGGCTCTCGAGCGACCCGAGGCCGTCCTTCGAGGACAGTGCGGCTCTTTGGCGGCTCCGGCCGGAGTGAGTCGCTCAGTTGGCCAAGCACTTGCCCCGGGGTGCGCACCGGCCGGGGAGGATTGCGCCGTCAGTCCTGAGTGGGGGGTGCCGGCAGCGCCAGTCCGACTGTCGGGTTCGGCCCCGGCTGGGGCGGCAGGCCCCAGTGCTCGACCGTTCCGTCGATGAGGCCGACGATCAGCGCCAGGAAGCCGCCGTCGTGTTCCCACCAGTAGCTGGTACTCGAAGAGACGACTGCCGGCCAGCGGTCCGGGTCCGGGCCGTCCTTGCGCCAGAAGAAGTAGTCCCCCGTGTCGGTGCCGCCCCAGCAGATCAGCCCGCCCTCCGCCGGATGGAACGTGTAGTCCTCCGTCAAGCCGTCCTCGGAGAGGCTGGCGAACTCTTCACTGAGGCTGAACACCCCGCTGACATAGGCGGCCTCGTCACCGGGTTCCGGCACCCGAAGGATCATGACGTCATCGAGATGCAGAGGTGGATAATGATCCACGAACTCACGGTAGTCCGTCGGGAGCGCGACCCCCAGAGTTGTCTGCAGCAGCTCCCAGTCGATCGGCCGCACCGTTGCCGACCGATGGGGCAGCAGCGCCGGCGCGACGCGCTCCAGGTCACTCAGCCGCATTTCCAGTCCCTCGGTTCGTCGGACACGCCCGTCCACGTACGACACCGCGTCGGTCAACGCGAACGGGGCGTCCGCCCGCGCGCTCAGGCAACCGTAGAGGTCCCCACGGGAGCCGGCCAACACCGCCGCCGAATCAGCCGCGGGCACGGCCGCCGGGGTGTCGCGGGTGGACCAGTCCGCCCAGGTAGTTGAGGGCGATCGGCTTCGAGCAGGTCCCGGCTGGACCCGGCGAGCGGTCCGCCGGACGTACGTGTCCAGGGCGCTTACGGATGGGGCGCCCACGGATGGGTGGGCGACGGATCTGATTCGGCTTGCCGGGTCAGTTTGACGAAGCGGAGACCACTCCCGACTCGTACGCGGCGATGACCAGTTGGGTACGGTCGCGGGCGTCGAGCTTGGTCAGCAGGTGGCTGACGTGGGTCTTCACGGTGGCGAGGCTGACCCGCAGCCGCTGGGCTATCTCGGTGTTGGAGAGCCCACGAGCGACGAGGACGAGGACCTCGCGTTCCCGCCCGGTGACGTCCGCCATCCTTCCACCGAACGGGCCGACCGGCTCGTGGCTGCGGGCGAACTCCGCGATCAGCCGTCGGGTGACCGACGGGGCCAGCAGGCCGTCACCGGCGGCGACCACCCGGATGGCCGACAACAGATCACTCGGCGGGGTGTCCTTGAGCAGAAATCCGCTCGCCCCGGCCCGCAACGCGGCGTAGACGTACGAGTCGAGATCGAACATGGTGAGCATCAGCACCCGGACGTTCGCCGTCTCCGGTGAGCCGCAGATTCTCCGGGTGGCTTCGATCCCGTCCAGCTCGGGCATCCGGACGTCCATCAGTACGACGTCCGGTGCCGTCAGCCCGGCGAGTTCCACCGCCCGGCGGCCGGTGTCCGCCTCGCCGACCACCACGAAGCCCGGCTCGGCCTCGATCAGGACCCGGAAGCTGCCCCTCAGCAGTGCCTGATCGTCGGCAACCAGCACCCGGACGGCATCACTCATGCCGTCTCCTCGCTTCGCTCGTCGGCGTCATGAGCCTTGGAACTGGGCCGACTGATTCGCTCGCTGGGCTCACTCATGCCGTCTCCCCACTCCGCTCGTCGGCGTCATGAGCCTTGGAACTGGGCAAACCGCTGCGCTCGCTCATGGCCGCTCCTGGACTGGTCGCCGGGCCGATTGACAGGGGATCCGGGCGGTGACCTGATAACCACCCTCCGGCCGTGGTCCGGCGGCGAAGTACCCGCCGTACATCAGGACCCGCTCCCGCATACCGGTCAGGCCGTGCCCGGCAGCGGTGAGTACGTCACCGGCGTGCCCAGCGGCTTCGCGCGTACCGCCATCGGGTCCGTCGTCGGTCACCTGGATGCGTACCTCGACCCCGGTCGCCTCGACCGTCACCCGGCACCGGGTCGGCGCCGCGTGCTTGGCTGCGTTGGTCAACGACTCCTGCACGATCCGGTAGATCGTCAAACCCATCGCCCCGGACACCTGATCTACGCCGTCGACCGTCAACTCCACCCGTACGCCAGAGGTCGCCGCCCGCTCGACCAGCGCGTACAGTCCCTCGGGCCCCGGCGCCGGTGTCAGGTCCGGCGCCGCCCCATCCTCCGCCAGCCCCTCCGTCGGCCGTCGCGTCGTCGCCCCGTCGTCGTACGCCTCCGAGCGCAGCACCCCGAGCATCTGCCGCATCTCGGCGAGGGCGTTCCGACTGGTCTCCTCGATGACCCGCAGCGCGTCGGCCACCTCGGCCGGTCGGGTCCGTACCACGTGGTTGGCGACCGCGGCCTTGACCGCGATGATGCCGACGCTGTGCGCGACGATGTCGTGCAGTTCCCGGGCGATCCGCAACCGTTCCGTGGTCACCGCGGACCGGGCCAGCTGCTCGGCCGCCCGCGCCGCAGTGCTCCGCTGCTGCCGGACGGCGCTGCCCAGCAGCCATGAGCCGCCGACGAGCAGCCAACCGATGATGATCAGGCCGGGCCCCTCCTGCCACCAGTACGCGTGCGCGCTGCCGGCCGGGCGCGACGGTACCGTTCCGGCGATCCCGAGCGCCGTCAGGACGGCGGCCGGCGCCCACCGCCGCCCCGCCGCGCTGACCCCGACGCTGTAGAGCGCCACAGCCGTGGCGAGGAACGGGTCCGTCAACACCCCGAGCGGCAGCGCCAGCACCGACCCGCTCAGCACCACGGCCAGGACCGGCAACGGCCACAGCCGTCGTACGGCGAGCGGCAGCCCGATCGCGGCGGTCAGCGCGTCCGCCGCCCAGCCGGGCAGTTCCGCCGGCACCGGGGCGGACGCCTGGGTGTGCCGCAGCAGCAGGAGCGCTCCGACGTAACCGGCCGCGCCGAGGCAGTCCAGCGCGACCAGTCGTCGGTGACCCGGCCGGTTGACCGAACTCACTGATCCCGGCGCCGCATGCTCAGATAGCCGCCCAGTGCGGACGCGAGCGTCCAGAGCAACAGCACTCCGATCCCGGTCCACGGGCCGAGGACGGTGTCGTCCGGCGGCTCCCGACGCAGGATGATGCTGCCGGCCGCGTCGGGCAGGAACTGGGCCACGGTACGCACCTTCGGCAGGTTGTTCAGGATCTCCGACCCCATGAAGAAGATCGGCACCAGGATACCCAGCGTCAGGGCTGAGCTGCGCAGCATGGTTGCCAGCCCCATCGAGAACGCGCACGCCAGCGTCAGGTAGAGGACGGCGCCGGTGATCGCCCGGGGTACGCCGTCGTCGGTGAGCGCTGCGTTGTGCTCACCGCCGATGGCCGCCTGCGCGGTGAGGAACGTGACGAGGGTGACGACGGCGGCGACGCCGAACGCGATCAACGTCCCGGTGACCAGTTTCGCCGTGTAGAACACGCCCCGCCGGGGCACCGCCGCCAGCGAGGAACTGATCGTTCCGGTGGCGTACTCACCGCTGGTCAGCAACACGCCGAAGACGACCAGGGCGATCATGCTGAGCCGGAGGCCGTTGAATCCCGACCCGACCGGGTCGAAGGACGCCTTCCCCTCGGGGCTCATTCCGTCGTACGCGCCGCGCAGCACCATCCCGAACAGCAGGGCGATGCCGACACTCGCCGCGAAGCACAGCACCAGGGAGCCGAGCGACGACCGCAGGGTACGGGCCTTGGTCCATTCGAACGCGATCGCCGATCCGATGGCGGCCGGTGTGGACGCCGGTGTGGACGCCGATCCGACGGCCGATCCGGTGGTTGCCATGCTCATTCTGCCCCTCCGGTCGACCGTACGGCCGATCGCTCCGCCCGATGACCCACCGAGTCGGCGGTGAGTCGCATGAAGGCCTCCTCCAGCGACGCCGACTGCACGCTCACCTCGTGGACCGTCACCCGGCTCTGCGCGACCAGCGCCCCCACGGTCTCGACCGGTGCGCCAGTCACCTCCAACGTCGCGTCGGGACCGCTGTCGGCCCGGACACCCGCCCCGGCCAGTACGTCCCGGAGCCGCTCCGGCTCGGGGGTACGGATCCGGATGTAGGAACGGGAATTGGCGGCGATGAACGCCTCGACGGAGGTGTCCGCCAGCAGCCGGCCCCTGCCGACTACGACCAGGTGGTCGGCGGTCAGTGCCATCTCGCTCATCAGGTGGCTGGACACCAGGATCGTCCGACCCTGCGCCGCCAACCGCTTCATCAGGTCGCGGATCCAGCGGATGCCCTCCGGGTCGAGTCCGTTCACCGGCTCGTCCAGCAGCAGTACCGGCGGGTCGCCGAGCAGCGCCGTGGCGACGCCGAGCCGCTGGGCCATGCCGAGGGAGAGGGCGCCGGCACGCCGCCGGGCCACGCCGCCCAGGCCGACCGTTTCGAGCACCTCTCGGACCCGGCTCTCCGGAATCCGGTTGCTGCGGGCCAGCCCCAGCAGGTGGTGGTACGACGTCCGCCCCGGATGCACCGCCCTCGCTTCGAGCAGGGCTCCGACCTGCCGCAACGGCTTGGCCAGTTCACGGTACGGCCGCCCGCCGATCAGGGCCGTACCCCGGGTCGGTCGGGTCAGTCCGAGCAGGGCGCGCATCGTGGTCGACTTGCCCGCCCCGTTCGGACCGAGGAAACCCGTCACCTGGCCCGGCTTCACCTCGAAGGAGAGCCCGTCGACGGCGACCGTGTCCCCGTAGCGTTTCGTCAGGTCACATACCTCGATCATGGGCCGAAGAATGGCCCAGGAACCGAGCTGGGCACATCGGGCCCGGGACTGTCATCCTCGAGACTGAGGCCGCGGACGTCGACCAGTTGTCACGATCGGGAACCGTGGATTCTCAGCCAGGGTGATTCGCGGCCGAGTGCCGCCCGCCCACCCCCGCTCACTGGGGCGGTTCCGTGCCCGTCTGCTCGCTCACCAGGTAGGCCGCGTACCAGTCGGGCCAGTTCGGGTCCGTCTCTCCGGTCCGCTTCTCGTGCTTGTCGTGGGCGTCCGCCGCGCGCCGGAGTGCGCTCGCCAGGTCACTCGCGGAGCCGTACGACGTCGGGCCGGCCTCGATGCGCCCGGGCAGTCGAGTCGTGATCTCCTGTAGCAGCCAGGTGTTGCCGTCCGGGTCGCGGAACGTGGCGCGCGAGAAGTAGCTGCGCCGCTCGGGATCTGGGCCGTCGACCGGGCCGTCCGGACCGAGGTGGAAGGTCTCGCCCACCTCGACACCGGCGGCGACCAGCGCCTTCCGGGCCGCCTGGACGTCGGAGACGATCAGGTACGAGTTTGCCGAACCGGGCGCCGCCGAGGTGAGGTCCGGGCCGAACTGCACGGAGCATCCGGAGCCGTGCGGGGTGTACTGGACCACGCCGGGCGGGGTCTGGTCGAGCCGCCACCCGAGGCGCCCGTAGAACTCCTTCGCCCGGTCGACGTCCGAGACGGGGACGACGACCACCTCGAGCTTCATGTCGACGTTCTCGACGCTCGTCGTACCACTCGCGTCACTTCGGGCATTCCCCGTGCTCATCGCAGCCTCCCTGGGCTGAATCAGGGCGTCAGGCGCTACCCGAAGGGCGCCGGTGACGCAGGGTCCCGGTCACCACGCTACTGCTCCAGCCGTACGGGACACCCCGTTCCCGACATCAGCCCACGATCGGAGCCGGCGGACGGCGGCCCTCGGTGCGTCCCGCCCGGCGGCCCGGCCCCGCACCGAGAGGGCCGAACCCGGCAGGGTCGGCCCTCTCCACGATCTTCCGGTCTCCGGTCGACGCACGCCTACCGCACCAGCCGGCTACCCCTTAGACCTGCCGGTACCCGTCACCTGCAGTGCCACACCACGGCCTGGATGGTGCCCGTCGCGTCGTCCGACTGTCCGCCGACGGTGCGTCCGTCGTCGCTCAACGTGTTCGGGAGGTCCGACAGCCCACCCCGCTTGGTCAGACCCGGCAGCAGCACCGTCGCGCCGTCGGCGAGCAGCACCGCACGCCCCTGCCGGTCCGTGCCGACCTGCCAGCCCTGCGCGTTCGGGACGCCCGCACCGATCCCCAACTCGGCGAAGACGCGCACCTCGCCGGTACGGACGTTCCAGCGGACCGCGCCCCTCCGGACCTCCTTCTCCCGACCTGCCGAGCGAGTGGGGTCCACGGCGGGGTTGCCTCCCATGGGACCGAGGCCGTTGCTGGCCACCCCGGTCGCCCAGCCGTTCCGGATGCTGAAGACCCGGGCGACCGTGGCCGGCCCACCGTCGAGGCTCGGCATCGCAAGCTCGCGGTGGGTGCCGTCCGGGAACCAGACGTAGGGCCGGGCGTTGTCGACGGTGCCGACAGTCGTGCCGTCGGTGTCGATGTCGATGGCGGTGGCCTGCGTCGTGCCGGTGGGCACCGGCAGCCGGATCGGCTGTGCGGTCGCCGACGGCCAGACCAGCGCGGCCTGCGCGGTGTCGTCGCCCACGATCGCGCCGGCGTCGTTGATGGCGTTCGCGGATCCCTGCGACACGCCTTTGAGCTGTGCCACCTTGCCGTCGTGGTAGACGTACGGGACCTGGCGGGCGTCCGTGTCGCCGCCGCCGAGGTAGCTCCAACCGACGGCGGTACCCGTCGAGTTGACGTCCCGCAGCGACTCCTCCAGGTCGCCGGGGAGCATCACCTTCTCGCCCCTGCCGTTGTGCCAGATCACCGCCTGGTAGCCGCCGCCCTTCGGGTACGAGCGCCCGACGAGGTACCGGCCGCCGGGGTCGGCGCCGGAGACCAGTGCCTTCGGCGCGTCGTCCGGTACGGGCAGCCGCTCCAGCCGGCAACTGCTGGGCGGGGTCGCCGCCGGGGCGCTCCAGCCCGGGGTACCCGGGATCGTGTACTCCGGCTTCGGCGCGGCATTGGCGGTGGCGGTGGCGGTACGCGGCGTACCGGTCGCCGCGGTGTGCGAGGGGGCGTCCTCGAACACCCCTGCGGCGAACGAGACACCGGCGACGGCGAGTGCGGTGACCGTCGCGACTCCCGCGTACCCGGCGCTGCGGAGGGCCCGGCGGCGGCGTCCACCGGCGATCGCGCGTTGGATGTCCACCGTGGACGGAGAGGGTGGCTCGTCGTCGAGTGATCGCAGCAGATCGAGTTCGGATGTCATTATCGGCTCCTCAGTTCGTGGCGGAGAAACCTGCGAACTCCCGCTCACCGAGCAGGCGTCGCAGCGTGGCCAGTCCACGGGAGGTCTGGCTCTTGACCGTGCCGGTCGAGCAGCCGAGTGTTCCGGCCACCTCCTCGACCGACAGGTCGTAGAAGAAGCGCAGCACCAGCACGGCCTGCTGCCGGCGGGGCACCCGACGGAGCGCCGCGCGGACGACGTGACGGTCCTCGAAGCCGTCGTCGGAGAGCGGTGGTGGCTCGGGTGCCTCCCGGAACAGCCGGACCCGCGCCCACGCCAGCCGCCGCCCGTCCAGGTACGTCCGCACCAGCATCGTGCGGACGTACGCGTCGAGATGGTCGGCGGCCTGCGCACGCCACCACTTCACGTACAGCGTGGTGATGGTCTGTTGGACCAGGTCGTCGGCGCGGTGCTCGTCGCCGGCCAGGAGGTACGCCAGCCGCCGCAGCGCGGGTATCCGCGCCGTGACGTAGTCGACGTACTCCTTCTCCGAGGCATCTCGCATCGCCCGTCCCTCCGTTGGGTCATCAACCCTCAGACGGGCACGGACGATCACCGGGTTGTCCGGTTCCGCGGATTGTTCGGGTGGGCCGGTCGGGCCCACCGGTGACCGGGTGGGGAGGGCCCGCCGCGTCGGTCGTGCCCGGGATTCGATCCGGAAGTCAGGCAACCCCGTGGACGGCCGACCCCATCTTAGGGGCGTGATCGTCGGAGCTGAATGGAGCGAGATGCGTAGACGCAGGCGTCAACTGCTGCTCGGGTTGTCCACCACCGCAGTGCTGCTGGCAGCGCTGGGGGTCCCCGGTGCGGGCGTCGCGGCGGAGGGTCGGAGCAACGCGACCGGTACGGCGACCGACGCCGTACCGTCGTTGCTTCCGGCCGGGCGGACGTACACGGTCACGCTGTTGACCGGGGACGTGGTGACCGTCCGGGGCGCGTCGTCGGGCTGCCCGGTGGTGAGCGTGCGCCCGGCGAGTCCGAGCGGCGTGCTGACCCGTAGCTGCGGCCCGGACGGGCACGTGCGGGTGGTGCCGGCCCGGGTCGCACCGCTGATCGACAAGGTGCTGGATCCGGCCCTGTTCGACGTGACCGCGTTGATCCTCGACGGCTACGACGACGCGCGTACGAAGGACCTGCCGCTGATCGTCCGTCCCGGCGGACAGGTACGCCAACTGACGGCCGATCCGCTCGTCGCCGGCCTGGTCGGGGCCCGCGCGCTGCCGAGCATCGAGGCGGTCTCGGGCCGCCGGTCGAAGGCGACGGGCGCGGATCTGGTCCGGTCGTTGTCGGCCCGGTCGGCCACGGCGCGCTCGTCGGGCCCGTCGCGCAAGGTGTGGCTGGACCGGCGGGTCCGGGCCAGCCACGGGTCGGGAAGCACCACCGACCGGTTGGACCGCAACCTGCACCAGGTCGCCGCGCCGCAGGCGTGGGATGCCGGGTACACCGGTGCCGGCGCGCGGGTCGCGGTGCTGGACAGCGGCGTGGACGCCACCCATCCGGACCTCACCGGCCAGATCGCGGAGAAGATGGACTTCACGGTCGACGGGGGTGACGCGGCCGACCGTCTCGGCCACGGCACCCACGTGGCGGCCACGATCGCGGGCACCGGTGCGGCCTCGGGCGGCTCCCGCAAGGGCGTGGCACCGGGCGCGCGGCTCGTCGTCGGCAAGGTCCTCGACGACAACGGCGAGGGCACCGACTCGCAGGTGATCGCCGGGATGGAGTGGGCCGCCAGCCGCGCCACCGTGGTGAACATGAGCCTCGGCGGCGAGGCGGCCAGCGACGGTACCGACCCGCTCGCCCTCGCGCTCGACGCGCTGTCCCAGCGGACCGGCGCGCTGTTCGTGGTCGCGGCCGGCAACGCCGGGCCGGTCGACGGTACGGTGTCCAGCCCGGGCGCCGCCGCGAGCGCACTCACCGTCGGCGCGGTGGACGGCGACGACGTACTCGCCGAGTTCTCCAGCCGTGGGCCACTGGTCGGCACCCGCGCCGCGAAGCCCGAACTGGTCGCGCCGGGCGTGGACATCGTCGCGGCGCGCGCGGCCGGCACCACCCTGGGCCGGCCGGTCGACGCCCGCTACACGGCGGCCTCCGGCACGTCGATGGCGACCCCGCACGTTGCCGGCGCGGCCGCCGTGCTGGCCCAGCGCCACCCCGACTGGCGGGCCGGGCAGCTCAAGGCCGCGCTGGTCGGCGCGGCCGATCCGGTCAGCGGCGGTGACGTGTACGCGGGCGGTGTCGGACGGCTCCAGGCGGCCCGGGCCCTGTCCGGTGTGGTCGGCACCCAGCCGGTGGTGCATCTCGGCACCTGGGCGTACCCGCAGTCCGGCATGGCGGAGGCGAAGCTGGGCTGGGTCAACACCGGCACCGGTCCGAAGGTGGTCACCCTCGACGTGGCGGTGACCGACCGTCACGGCGTCGCCGCGCCGGCCGGTACCGCGTCCCTCTCGACCGGTCGGGTGCCGCTCGCCGCGGGTGCCGGCGGCGGTGTCACGCTGCGCGTCGACCGTACGGCGGTCGCGGCCCGTCCCGGTTTCTACACGGCCACGGTCGCGGCGCGCGTCGACGGTCGGGTGGCATCGCGTACGCCGGTGACGTTCTACGTGGAGCCGCCCAGCTTCGACCTGACCGTCGAAACGACCGCGATTCCGGGTACCCCGGCCGGGGCGAGCGCGATGGTCATGATCCAGGTGGTCAACCTCGACGACCCGGCCTGGTACGTCGGTGCCGATTCCGGCGATCCCGGCGACACGCTGACGTTCCGGGTGCCCGCCGGCCGGTACAGCGTGATGGCCTCGGCCATGTCCTGGGTTGAGGGCGACGAACGGGCGGCGATGGCCGGCGATCCGGACCTGGAGGTGGTGGGCGACACGTCGGTGAAGGTCGACCTGTCCCAGGCCAGGCGGCTGGCGGCCAGCGTCGACGGGGTCGCCACGGAGGCCGAGTCGGTCGGCCTCAACTATCTGCAGACGGCGCGGCGCGGCGACTTTGCCTGGACCGACTTCGCTTTCGCCTGGGGTGCGGCGGCCAGGGACTGGAACGTCTTCGTGGCACCGAACAGCGGAGTCGGCGTCGGAACGTTCCGGACGTACGCCGCGTTCGGCCTGGACGCGCCGGGGAGCGGGCAGAGTCCGTACCTCTACGACCTCATCCATCCGTTCGGCAACGGCATTCCGGACGACCCGACGTACCGGGTGACCGCCGCCGCGCACGCCGCTCTCGCCCGGATCGACCAGCGCTTCAACACGCTCGACATGCCGAACTCCGACACCGGGCACAAGCGGTACGGGTTCAGCCCGGAGGGAGCGTTCATCGCCGAGACCGATACCGAAGGGCTCTCCGGCGACCGCACCGACTACGTGTCGTCCGGCTTCGCCTGGCTGGACGAGGCGTTCTGGAACGGGATCGTCACCCAGGAGGGACTGGCCCGGTACGCGCCCGGCAGCCGGCAGGCCAAGGTGTGGATACGACAGCCGCTGCGCTCGGACTGGTACGACCACCCGGCCGGCTCGCCGAGCGGATGCGCGCCCCTCGCACCGACCCGTACGAGTGGCAACCTGCACGTCGAACTCGTCACGTTGACCGATCAGCACCAGCGGTTCGACTGCCTCGCCGACGGCTTCGACCTTGACATCCCGCGCACGCTCACCCTTGCCCGCGACGGGCGGACCGTGGGCCGGGTCGACGGCTCGATTGCCGACTTCACCGTTCCATCGCAGGCCGCCGACTACCGGCTGACCTACGACATCGACACCAGCGCCGTGCTGCCGGTGTCGACCCGGGTCACGACCTCCTGGACCTTCCGGTCGACCGGCCCCTCCGGCACCGGCAGGGTCCCCCTGCCGCTGTTGTCGGTGGACTACGCCCTACCGCTGGACGCGGCGAACCACCCCACCGCCGACGGCACGGCGACCTTCACGGTGCACCAGGCACACGGCGTCCGGGCACAGGTGATCAACTCCTTCAACCTGTCCGCATCCCTCGACAGCGGTGCGACCTGGCAGCCGGTCCGGGTCGACCGCTCCGTCGACGGCACGTACCGGGCCCAGCTACCCCGACCCACGACGGGTCAGGCGGTCTCGCTGCGGGTGGCGGCCCACGGCAACGCCGGTAGCGGCATCGAGCAGACGATCATCGACGCGTACCGGGCCGGATAGCCCTCGGGTACGGGCCGGGGAGGCTCGGTGCCGGATATCCGGTACCGAGCCTCCCCGGCGTTCCGATCTTCGGCCCCTCGCATTCGTTCTCGGTTGCTCGGGCGGAGTCAGTTGGCCGGCTTGCCGAACCAGCGGAAGAGGTGGTCGTCCAGGTCCTGCTGATCGTCGCCGATCCAGGCGACGTGGCCGTCGGGGCGTAGCAGGACGCCCGGAACATCCAGTACCGCGGTGGGATCCCCGAGGTAGTCGACCCGGTCCGACCAGCCGCCGACGGTCAGGCGTTCGGTGCGGTCCAGCAGCAGGCCGCGGCCGCGATGCAGCAGATCGTAGAGCTGGCCCTGCTTCACGTCGATGTCGCGCAGGCGGCGGCCGAGCAGGTCGGGGCCGGTACCGAAGTCGTAGCGGATGCCGATCGCGGTGATCTTCTCGATCAGGTGGCGGTTCACCTCGTCGAAGTCCATCAGTTCGGTGAGCAGCCTGCGTACGGCCTGCGGGCCCGGTTCGGTGGACGACAGTTCGATCTGGGCGCGGGTGTTGTCCAGCACGTCCTCGGCGACCGGACGACGCTCGGCCTGGTAGGTGTCCAGCAGTGTTTCCGGCGCCCAGCCGTGGACCTGTGCGGCCAGTTTCCAGCCGAGGTTGAACGCGTCCTGAACGCCCAGGTTGAGGCCCTGCCCGCCGGCGGGTGGATGGATGTGTGCCGCATCGCCGGCCAGCAGCACCCGGCCGACCCGATAACGTTCGGCCAGCCGGGTGGCATCCCCGAAGCGGGACAACCAGCGCGGGGAGTGCACGCCGAAATCGGTTCCGGCGATGGTGCGCAACTCCTGTTTGAAATCCTCGAGGGTGGGCGGTTCCGCACGATCGCTGACTCCCGCGGCGGGGACTACGACGCGATAGACCCCCACGCCTGCGGGCCCGAGGCTGAATCGCCGGTCGGTCCCGCGGATTCCGGCCATCCTGGCGGCGATCTCCTCCTGCGGCACACCCACTTCCATCTCGCCCATCAGCGTCTCGGTCCGCGAGGGCTCGCCGGGGAAGCCGACGCCGAGCAGTTTGCGCACCGTACTGCGCCCGCCGTCACAGCCGACGAGATAGCGCGAACGCAGCCGTTCCCCGTCGGCCAGCTCGACGGTCACACCGTCGTCGTCCTGCGCGAGACCGGCCACCGGACAACCGCGCCGGACCTGCGCACCCAGTTCGATCGCATGTTCTTCGAGCAGGTGGACGATGACCGGCTGCGGGATGCCCAGCAGATAGGCGTGCGCGGAATCCAGGCCCGCGGGCGCGGGTTTGTCGATGGCGGCGAAGAAGCCAGCGGCCGGACGCTGTCTGCCGCGTTCGCGAATGGGCTCCAGCAGCCCGCGCATCGCCATCAGCTCGATACTGCGAATATGCAGACCGACTATCCGGACGAACGACACGGGCTCGGTCTCCTTCTCCAGGACGAGTACCCGCACGTCGTGCAGCCGCAGTTCGGCGGCCAGCATCGCACCGGTCGGCCCGCACCCGGCGATGATCACGTCGAACCGAAGGGCCGCGCGATCGGTGCCGGAGGCCGGCGATGGGAGTCCGGGGACGTCGCTCACGGTGGAGTCGCGCTGGACCGTACCGGTCGACGACAGCTCGGCGGTGAACCGCAGAGGATGCATAGGTGATGCCTTTCGGGAGGGCCTTTGGTGAGGCGCTCCCGGCGACACCTACGTCAATCGCCCGACCATGACGGTAAGGGGGAGCACCCACATCGATACAGCGTTCATGGGTCTCACCTCCTCGGGCGTTGTCACGGTCAGCCGCAAGCTACAAGCCCGATCACCATCCCGTCCAGTCCTTTATCAGCTACCTGATCACGACTCCGAACGGGCCCGGGCGGCGGTGATGCTGATCGGCGCCCGGCCCGGTAGGACTCCACCGGGTCGGCCGCCGGTAGGTCGTACATACAATGCGGCCGGCGCCTCGGGAGGTGGACCCGGGGCAGCCGTCCGGGGGCGGATCAGCTGTGGGAGGGGCCGGGTCATGCGTCTTCACGTGGGCTGCGCGATGTGGACTCACAAGTCGTGGCAGGGACGCCTGCTGGCCCATCCACTTCCACCCACCGAGCGCCTGCGGCACTACGCGAGCTGGTGCAACGCGGTCGAGGGGAACACGACGTTCTACGCCACCCCGGCCCGGGACACCGTGGCCTCGTGGGCGCGACAGACCGACCCCGACTTCCGGTTCGTGGTCAAGCTTCCGAAGGTCATCACGCACGAACGCCGTCTCACCGACGTCGACGAGGTGCTCCGCGTCTTCCTGGACGCGATCGAGCCACTCGGCCCGCGGCTCCAGGCCCTCTGGGTGCAGTTGCCGGGATCGTTCGCCCCCTCCGACGTCTCCGTACTGGCTCACTTTCTGCGCCGGCTCCCCGGGACCCACCGGTACGCCGTGGAGGTCCGTCATCCCGGATTCTTCGACGACCCGCGCTCGACCCGGCTGCTCGAAGGAGTTCTCACCGACGCGGCCGCCGAATGGATTCCATTCGACACCACCGCCTTCTTCCAGAGCCCGCCGACCAGTGACGCGGAACGGGACGCGTGGACCAAGAAGCCGCGCATGCCGCTGCGATCGTGCGGGTTGACCGACCGGCCGATCGTCCGCTACCTCGGCCGTGACGATCCCGCGCGGACGGTCGAGGGCTGGCAGCACTGGGTCGACGTCGTCACCGGGTGGCTGCGCGAGGGCCGCTCACCGACGATGTTCATCCACACCCCGGACAACGCCGACGCCCCCACGCTCGCCCGACGCTTCCACGACGAGGTCCGGGCGCGGGTTCCCGAACTCGACGTACTGCCCCAGCCGATCCCGGCCGAGCCACTGACCCTCTTCTGACCCGGCGAGCCACGCCCCGCGCCGGCCAGCGGAGGTCCGCCCGCGCCGGTCAGGTTAGGGGGTGTTCGTCGACGAGTCGTTCGGGCGCGGTGAGTTGCCAGGCCTCGTAGAGCAGTTCGGTGAGTTCGTCGGCGTCGATCCCGGGCAGGTGGACGACCACCCAGCCGAACCCGCCGGAGGTGAACTGCACCTCGAAGACGTCCGGCCGCTCGGCGACCAGGGCGGCCTGCTCGGAGAGCGTCTGCTTCAGGCCGACGGTCTGCGTACGCGGCCAGTGGTAGCCGAACTTCTTGCCGCCCACGCTGAAGGACGTGTAGTCCCGCGCCTGGCCGCGTTCGACCTCGGCGAGCCGGTCGACCATCCGTAGGAACTGCGCACTCGGTACACCCACGCCGACCATTCTCGGGTACCGCCCGCGCGGGCCGGCACCGGCCGCCACCGTTCCGGTTGCCGGCGATCCAGCCAGTGGGACGGTTCCGGTACGGCAGGCCTCACTCCGCGCCGCCCCGGGGGCCGACCGGACCGGTTGCCGCCCGCCGGACCGGCCGCGCCGTCGAGCGGTGTCCGGCGTCGGTGTTTAGCGTCCCGAGCCGAGGGGAGACAGGCTTCCCGGCCGGCACCGGCAGGGTGGTGACCGCTGTCCCGGCCACCGGCCCCGCCCGTTCCCGCCGGCCGACGAGCCGTCGCCGGTGTCGACGCAGTCGGGGACAACCGCCGGACGAGGAGGAGTCGAGATGGCCGACGCACGACGGGCAGGTCCGATCCGGTCCACCAAGAGTCAGCCGAGCCGCCGCGCGGACGGCCGAGGAGGCAGCACCCGTACGGCCACGAGGCCGGCCGCCGCCCGCAAGGTCACCGGCGCGAAGAAGGCGCCCGGCAAGGGCACCGCCGCGGCGAAGAAGGTCGCCACCGCCACCCGGCGGGCCACCGGGGCGACCGCGGCGAAGACCCCGAGGAAGCGGGCGACCACCACCGCGAAGGCGGCGAAGAAGGCCACCCCGGCGAAGCGGACCGCGCCGTCGAAACGGGTGACGGCGAAGAAGGCGACGGCGAGGGAGGCCACGACGGCGAAGGCGGCCCGCAAGAGTACGGCGACAACGGCACCGGCCCGGAGGACGACCCGAGCGGCGTGAGCGCCACCGGCCGATCGCGCGAAGACGGATGTGGTGATTGAACCGAAGACGCCGGAAAACCGTTCTAGATCATGGGCGGTCCTGGTACGACCCCGGCCCGCCACGCCACCAGCGGCCTCGTACGAGGGGATCTTCGGGTTGTCACTCTTCACGCGCTTCCGTCAGCTGCCGACTCGGGAACGGACCACGGCGAAGGACGACGCGGCGAAGGCCGATCGCCAGCAGAACATCCCGGACGGCGATCCGACCGGCGGCCCAGGGCACGATGGCCCTGGGGACGGCGATGCGACCGGCGGCGGTGCCGGCGACGCCGGGGACGGCGCCGAGATCCACCGCGACGCCGGGGCGGCAGGTGATGGGGACGTCCCCCGCAGCGGGCGGCGTCGGGTCGCCGCGCGGGTGACCACCGGGCTGGCCGCCCTGCTCGTGCTGCTCGCCCTCCTCGCACCGAACAACCTCGACGATCTCACGCTCGGCAGCCTCGTCCGGGTACCGGTGGAGGCACTGCTCGGCCTCGCCCTCGTGCTGGTCCTGCCGCCGAGGCCGAGACGGGTGGCGGCGGTACTCGGCGGCGCGGTGATCGGCCTGCTGGGCATCCTGAAGATCATCGACATGGGCTTCTACGCGGTCCTCGCCCGCCAGTTCGACCTGGTACTGGACTGGATCCTGATCGACGACGCGATGGCGTTCCTCACGGACTCGGTCGGCCGGGTCGGTGCGATCGGCGCCGCGATCGGGGTGGTGCTGCTCGTCGTCGCGGTGCTCACCCTCATGACGATGTCGGTGCTGCGCCTGACCCGCCTCGTGGTCCGGCACCGGACCGGAACGGCCCGCGGCGTCGCCGTGCTCGGGGCCGCCTGGGTCGCCTGCGCCCTGCTCGGCGTGCAGATCGTCCCCGGCGTTCCGGTGGCCGCGAAGAACACCGCGGGGCTCGCCTACGGGCGGGCGCACCAGGCCCGCGCGGCCCTGCGGGATCAGCAGGACTACGCCAGGGAGGCCGCCGTCGACGCCTTCCGCGACGTACCCGGTGACCAGTTGCTCACCGCGCTGCGCGGTAAGGACGTCCTCCTCGTCTTCGTCGAGAGCTACGGACGCGACGCGGTGGAGAGCCCGAAGTTCGCGCCGCAGATCGGTCCGGTGCTCGACGCCGGGACCCGCCGGCTGGAGGCGGCCGGGTTCTCCTCGCGTAGCGCCTTCCTCACCTCGCCGACGACCAGCAGTGGCAGCTGGCTGGCCCACTCCACGCTGCTGTCCGGCCTGTGGATCGACAATCAGCAGCGGTACCGCAGCGTCGTGTCGAGTGACCGGCTGACTCTCACCGGCGCCTTCCGCCGGGCCGACTGGCGGACGGTCGGCATCATGCCGGGTGTCACCCGGGCCTGGCCGGAGGGGGCGCTGTACGAGTACGACCAGATCTACGACGCCCACCAGCTCGGGTACAACGGGCCGAAGTTCAGCTGGGCCACCATGCCCGACCAGTTCGCCCTCTCCGCCTTCGAACGTCTGGAACACGGGAAGCCGAACTCGCCCCCGTTGATGGCCGGGATCACGCTGGTCTCCAGCCACGCGCCGTGGACGCCCATTCCCCGGTCCGTCGGCTGGGACGAACTCGGGGACGGATCGGTCTTCGAGGAAATGGCCCGGGAGGGACAACCGAAGAGCGCCCTGTGGCGCGATCGCGCCAAGGTACGCACCGAGTACGGACGCTCGATCGAGTACTCGCTGAACAGCACGATCTCCTACCTGGAGAAGTACGGCGACGACGACACCGTGCTCGTGCTCCTCGGCGACCACCAGCCGTCCCCGGTCGTCATCGGTGGCGGTGCCAGCCGGGACGTACCGATCTCGATCGTGGCGCGCGACCCGGCCGTACTCGACCGGATCGCCGGGTGGAGCTGGCAGGGCGGTCTGAAGCCCGGTCCGAAGGCCCCGGTCTGGCGGATGGACTCCTTCCGGGACCGCTTCCTGACCGCGTTCGGGCCGCCGGCCGGTACCACCCCTTCGGCGGTACCGGCCGGAAAATAGGCCGCCCGGTCCGGCTGTGCGCCGGTCAGTAGGTGATGAAGCCGTACAGGGCCAGATGGTTCGACCTGGTGCCGCTCACGGTGTGGCCGACGGCGGACGGCTGCACGCCGCCCCTGATGAAGAGGTAGTCGATCTTGCTGGAGCCGTTGGTCGCCTTCGTCCCGTAGCCGGTCATGCCGAAGCCGCCCAGCGTGCTGGCGGCGATGCCGGTCCGGTTCGCGTCGATCCCCACCACCCGGATCGTCGAGGCGTTCAGCAGGCTGGTGGCGTCGGCACCGAGGTTGATTCCGGTGTTGGCGATGCCCGTGGAGCCGTCACCCGCGCAGGCGTTCTGCCGGTTCTCCTGCGGCAGGTGCATGGTCGCGGCGAAAACGGTGGTACCGGTCTGCCGGATGGTGAACCTCGCCGCGATCGCGCTCGTACGCTTCCACTTGTGGTAGTCGGTGGTGTCCGGGTCGCTGTTCGGCGGCTTGTAGAGCGTGCACCCGGCGCCGTTGGCGTACGCCGTCCCCGGCTTCAGCCAGCCGGCACTCCAGTACTTCGAGATGTCACCGCTGGCGAGGCTGAGCGTCCTGGTGTTGTAGACGATCCCGTTGGTCTGCTTCTTCTTGAGGTCGCCGAGCGCCTGCGAGCTGCACTTGTGCGTGCTGCCCCACGGCTCCGGGTCGGCCCAGGCCACGATCGCCTGGTAGGTGCCGGCCGGGTAGCCGAACTTGGCCGAGAGCTGGTCGGCGTACGCCTGGGCCTGGCCGGTGCCGCGTACCTGCTGCACGATCAGGAGGTCGGGGGCGACCACGCCGGCGGTGCCCGTCCGGCCGGCGTCGTCGACGAGCATCGAGGTGAGGTGGTCCGGCCCGGAGACGCGGGTGCACGTTCCGTTGGCGTTGTTGACCACGAGGTTCTCGATGTTGTTGTTGTAGACCCGCAGGACCCGTTCCGCCGGCGCGGCCGCCGTGGCGGCGGGTACGCCGACCCGGGCCGAGGCGTGCGTCGTCGGGACGGCGGCGAGTGCGACGGCCAGCAGAAGTACGGCCGACTGTGCGGGGCGGGGTCGGAGAGCCAAGAGGATGCTCCTGTGCCTGGTTGCGTCGACGACTTCCGGCGTGACGCGGCGGTCGGGGATCGAACTCTATCGCGATCTTGTGCCGGCGGGCGCTGCCGTTCGTCGATGAGTCTGCGGCCCGTCGACATCGACGTTGACGACCGGAACGCCCTACGGGACCCTTCCCGATGGAGCGTCCGAACCACCGGTTGCGGCTGGCTGCCCACGCCGCGACTGCGCAATCCGCGACGGTTGCGCCGGGGCGCCGTCCGGGCGACCCGGCGCGCTTTGGGCCGGATCTGCGTTTTAGGGGTACGGGAGGACGGATGTCCGGAGGACGGCGCGGTCCGCTGCCGGTGCTGTGGCTCTACGGGCCGCCCGGGGTCGGTAAGACGACGGTCTCCTGGGAGCTGTTCAGTCAGCTCAGCCTGGCCGGGATCCCGACCGGCTACGTGGACATCGATCAGCTGGGCATGTGCTACGCCACTCCCACGTCCGACGAGTGGGCCCCGGAACCGGCGTCCGATCCGGGCCGTTACCGGATGAAGGCTCGTAACCTCGACGCCGTCGTGGCGAACTTCCAGGCCGCCGGTGCCCGGTGCCTCCTCGTGTCCGGCGTCGTCGACTCGGCGCGCGGGGTCGACGACGCCCTGATCCCGCATGCCGCGCTGACGCCGTGTCGGCTGTGGGCCGCGCCGGCCGCGCTGCGGCAGCGCATCGCCGGCCGTGGCCGGCCGAGTGACCAGGTCGACGAGGTGCTGCGGTACGCGGACGCGCTGGACCGCAACGGCCTGGCCGGCGTCCGGGTCGACACCACCGGACGCAGTGTCGCCGACGTCGTCCGGCTCGTCCGGGAGCGAACCGGCTGGCCCGACCTGGGCCGGCCGCCGGAGCCGCCGACCGACGACGGCGCCGAACCGGCCCGGCCGGGCAGCGGTACCGCGAACGGTCCGGGGCGGATCCTGTGGCTGTGCGGCCCGACCGCCGTCGGCAAGTCCACGGTGGGCTGGCAACTCTACGAGCGGCTCAGCCGCGCCGGCCTCCGGACCGCGTTCGTCGATCTCGACCAGATCGGCTTCTACCGTCCGGCCCCGGCCGGGGACCGTGACAACCACCGGCTTCGGGCCGGCAATCTCGCGGCTGTCTGGCAGACCTTCCGGGCCAGCGGCGCGCATCGCCTGATCGTCGTCGGCCCCGTCGACCGCGCCGAGACCGTACGGACCTACACCGGCGTGCTTCCCGCCGACACCCTCACGCTGTGCCGGCTGCACGCCGGGCCCGCCCAACTCACCGAACGGATCATGCTGCGCGTCGAGGGTCTCGTCTCGACCTGGGGACTGGCCGGTGACGACCTGCGGGGGCGGTCGGGCGCACTGCTGCGCCAGGTCGTCGACGACGCGACGGCGGACGCCGAGTCCCTGGAACGCACCGGAGTCGGTGACCTGCGCGTCGACACGGACGGCCGAGGGGTACCGGACATCGCCGAGGAGATCCTCCGCCGGGTCGGCTGGTCGGGTCCGGACGCTTCCCGGCCGGGTGTCCAGGGGGAGCGTCGGTAGGATCGGCCCGCCCATGGATGAGCGAGAAGAGCACGAGATGATCGCCGTACCGCCGGGGCAGGTGACGCTGTCGGACCGGCGTACCGAGCGCAGCTGGTCGGTAGCGCTCGGGGCGTACCAGATCGCGGCGTTTCCGATCACCCAGGCGCGGTACGCCCTGGTCACCGGCGAGCGGCCGAGCGTCGCGTACGGCGACCAGCTGCCCGTCGAGGGCGTCTCCTGGTGGGACGCGGTCCGGTTCTGCAACGCCCTGTCCCGGCGCGAGGGACTGACGCCCGCGTACCGCCTCGACGCCGACTCCGAGGTCGACGCCGACGTCGAGGAGGTGGAGTGGGACGCGGGCGCCGACGGGTACCGGCTGCCGACCGAGGCCGAGTGGGAGTACGCCTGTCGGGCCGGTACGACGGGCCCCAGGTACGGGCCGCTCGACGAGATCGCCTGGCATCGGAGCAACTCGGACGAGCGGGTGCACGCCGTGGGCGGCAAGCGGCCCAACCCGTGGGGCCTGTACGACACACTCGGCAACGTGTGGGAATGGTGCTGGGACGTCTACGACGCCGAGGTGTACGGCACCTACCGGGTGTTCCGTGGCGGCGGCTGGTGTGACGAGCACTGGAGCTGTCGGGCCTCGGTACGCCGCCGCAGTTTCCCCACCTTCAAGATCGACGATCTGGGCTTCCGCGTCGCGCGTACCGTCCTGCGCTGATGGACCGGGTGCTCGTCGGGACCGGCGGTTGAGCACCGGGCGAAGATCAGGCCGCCCGCGTCGCGACCACCTCGAGGTAGGCGGACGGGAGTCGTACCGTGCCGTCCGTCGCCACGTTCGACCGCCGTGCCAGCTCGACCAGGTCGGCGTGCAGCGGCTCGCCGTGCTCCTGGCCGAGCGCCTCGAACGCCTTCAGCGTCGGCCCGTAGTTCTCCCGGAAGAAGTCGGCGAACTGTTCCGGGCTGGCGTGCCGGAAGACGAACTCCCGTCGGGTCGCCCGCAGGTCGGTCACGGTTGCCCCGAACAGTTCGGCCAGCCGCTGCCCGGTACCCCACTCGGCCGGCGGCCGTAGGCCCTTGGGCGGCGGCACGTGCCGGCCGACGGTGCGGAAGAGGTCGCCGATGAAACCGTCCGGGGTCCAGTTCGCCAGCGCGATCGTTCCGCCCGGTCGGCACACCCGGACCAGCTCCGCGGCCGCCTTCTCCTGGTCCGGCGCGAACATCACCCCGACACAGGACAGTACGGCGTCGAAGGTGCCGTCCGGGTACCCGATCTGCTCGGCGTCCCCCGCCACGAACTCGACCGGCAGTCCCTCGGCGGCGGCCCGGACGCGCCCCCGGGCCAGCAACTCGGGCACGTAGTCCAGGCCGGTCACCAGGCAGCCGCAGCGGGCCGCCGCGATCGCCGCGTTGCCGCTGCCCGTGGCGACGTCGAGCACCCGCGCGCCGGCCGGCAGGTCGGCGGCGGTCACCAGCAGTTCGGAGATCGGGTATATCCGCGCGGCCACCGCGTGGTAGTCGCCGCTGGCCCAGGTCTGCTGCTGTGTGGACTTGACGGCGCCCAGGTCGAGCATGGTGGTCATGGTCCCCCCTCGGTGGTGGTCTGCCGGTCACGCTAGGTGGCCGCCACCGCATCGCGAATCGGGAGAACTCCCTATCTTCAGCTGCCGGTATCCGACCTTGGCGCGACCGGTGGCACGAGGCCCGGGGCGGCCACGTTCAGGCGCGACGGCTGCCGGGGGCCGGGCCGACAGTGCTCTCCCGGACGACCAGCTTGTGCGGGGCCCGAAGTTCGAGGCCGGGCGGGGGAGTGCGGCTGCCGATCCGCAGCAGCAGCCGTTCGACCGCCGTGGTCGCGATCATCTCCTTGTCCGGCGAGATCGTGCTGACGGTCGGGTTCGAGTACGCGCCGTCCTCGATGTCGTCGTACCCGATCACGGCCACGTCCTCCGGCACCCGCAGGCCCCGCGAGACCAGCGTGTGTATCGCGCCCAGCGCCACGAGGTCGCTGTAGCAGAAGACCGCGTCCGGCGGGTCGGCCAGGTCGAGCAGGCGGGCCATCGCGCCGGCACCGTCCGGCCGGTTGAACCGGGGGGTCCGGATGATCAGGTCCTCGTCCACCGCCAGTCCCCGGCGTTCGTGTGCCTCGCGGAACCCCCGGGTCCGCAGCTGTGCCGCCTCGCCGGTCTCGTACGGCTGGTCGCCGATCGCGGCCACCCGGCTGCGGCCGAGGTCCAGCAGGTGTTCGGTGGCCTGTCGGGAGGCGGCGACGTCGTCGATCCCGACGTGGTCGAAGGTGCCGTCGCTGACCCGTTCGCCGAGGATGACCAGCGGCAGCGTCGGGTCACGGTCGGCCAGTGCGGCCTGGGACAGGCCGAGCGGGCTGAAGATCACCCCGTCGAACAGCAGCCGGCTGGAACCGTGGTTGACGAGCATCCGTTCGTGGTCGCGGTCGCCGTCGGTCTGGTCGATCAGCACGTTGTAGCCCTGCACCCGGGCCGCCCGGATGATGCCCTGGAGCAGTTCGGAGAAGTACGGGGTGTCCAGATAGGGCACCACCACGGCGATCTGGCCCGAGCGACCCTGCGCCAGGTTCCGGGCCAGTACGTTCGGCCGGTAGCCGAGTTGGTCGACGGCGCGCTGTACCCGCAGCCGGGTCCGTTCGGTGACGTTGGCGTAGCCGTTCACCACGTTGGAGACCGTACGGCTGGAGACGCCGGCGAGTTCCGCCACGTCGCGGAGCGTGACCTCTCGTCCTCGTCGCATCTGGTCCCCTCCGCTGACGTGCTGTTCTCCGGCTGAGGTTAGACCCCGACAAAGTTTCGGGAACGTTACCTCTTGCCGTCTATCGGGCGTCCGTGCATGCTGTTTGCAGCGCTGCAAAAGGTCTTGGCGAGACGGTACCAGCGCTCTTGCCGATTCCCCAGCACGGCCCCTGCGAGCCCCCCGCGGGCCACCTGCCTCGCGCGGGGCCGGAGTCCCTGCGATCTGACGGCCGGCCCATGGTGTTCGGAGCACCGCGGACCGGCCTACCTGAACACACATGCACGCGATGCGCTTCGAATCCCTGTGGGAGGACCAATGAATGTCAGGAAATTCATTGTAGAACGGAGAAGGCGCAGCCCCGCCGGAAGCATGGCGGTCGCGGTGCTCACCGCGCTGGCGCTGGTGGCGACAGGCTGCGGCTCGGACGACGCCGACGAGCAGCCCGACGGGCCAGTCAAGATCAAGGTCTGGGCCTGGTACCCCGCGTTCCAGCCGGTCGTCGACCTGTTCAACAAGACCCACACCGACGTCCAGATCGAGTGGACGAACGCCGGCACCGGCCAGGACCAGTACACCAAGCTCCAGACCGCGCTCAAGGCCGGCAAGGGCGCCCCGGACGTGGTGATGCTGGAGTTCCAGGAACTGCCGACCTTCCAGTTGACCAAGCACCTGGTCGACATGGGCAAGTACGGCGCCAACGACATCAAGGGCAACTACGTCGACTGGGCCTGGAAGCAGGTCACCAACGGCGACTCGGTCTACGCGATCCCGGTCGACGCCGGACCGATGGCGATGCTGTACCGGCAGGACGTCTTCGACAAGTACGGGCTGACCGTGCCGAAGACCTGGGCGGAGTTCAAGGAGCAGGGGCAGAAGTTGAAGGCCGCCTCGCCGACCAGTTTCATGACCGACTTCGGCGCCAACGACGGCGGCTTCATGACCGGGTTGATGTGGCAGGCCGGCGCCCGCCCGTTCGACTACACCGCCGCCGAGGCACCGAAGATCGGCGTCTCGCTGAACACCGAACCCGCGAAGAAGACGATGACGTACTGGGAGGACATGGTCGACAGCGGCCTGGCCGACACCACCGCCTTCGGTACGACGGACTTCTACAGTGGCCTGGCCAGCGGCAAGTACGCGACCTACCTGGCCGCCGGCTGGGGCCCGGGTTACCTGCAGAGCGTGGCCAAGACGACCTCGGGCAAGTGGCGGGCGGCGCCGCTACCGCAGTGGACCGCCGGCGAGAACGCGCAGGGCGACTGGGGTGGTTCGTCGTTCGCGGTGACCGACCAGTCCAAGTACCCGAAGCAGGCGACCCAGGTGGCGATGGAGATCTTCGGCGCCAACAAGGACGCCTGGAAGATCGGCATCGACCAGGCGTTCCTCTTCCCGACCGCGACGCCGATCCTGGAATGGGACTACTTCCTGGGCAAGAACTACGAGTTCTTCGGTGGGCAGAAGGTCAACGAGGTCTTCGTGCCGGCGTACAACGGCATCGGCGAGTTCGAGTGGAGCCCGTTCAACAGCTACTACTTCAACCAGTTGACGACGGCGATGAACCAGGCGGTGTCGCAGAAGTCCTCCTGGCCGACCGCCCTGGACACGGCGCAGAAGAACATCTCGACGTACGCCACGCAGCAGGGCTTCACGGTCGCGCAATGACCGATCCCGACCGTTCCACCACTACGACGCGGGAGGAGCCGCCCGGTCCCGGTGACCAGGACCGGGCGGCCGACACCCCGCAACGGCGGGCGGGGGCGGCACGGCGCCGCCCCCGGGTGGGCCGGCAGGCGCTGGCCGGCTGGCTGTTCGTCACGCCGTTCGCCGTACTGCTCGTGGTGTTCCTGCTGCTGCCGATGGCGTACTCGTTCAAGATCAGCCTTTACCGCTCGACGCTGGTCGAGGGCGAGGTCTTCGCGTACCTCGACAACTACCGGCAGGCGCTCGGCGATCCCGAGTTCCGCCGGGGCGTCTGGCGGGTCATCGTGTTCGGCCTGGTCCAGACCCCGGTGATGATCGGGCTGGCCTGGCTCGCCGCGCTGCTGATCGACGAGGCCACGTCGCGGTTCTCCCGGCTGTTCCGGCTCGCGGCGTTCGTCCCGTACGCCGTGCCGGTGGTGATCGGAACCCTGATGTGGGGCTTCCTGTACAGCCCGAACACCGGCCCGCTCAGCGCGCTGACGGACCTGAACTTCCTCTCCGGCGGAACCGTGCTCTTCTCGCTCGGCAACATCGTGACCTGGCAGTGGGCCGGATACAACATGATCGTCCTCTACGCGGCCCTGCAGGGCGTGCCCCGGGAGATCTACGAGTCGGCCCGGATCGACGGTGCCGGTCCGGTGCAGATCGCGCTGCGGATCAAGACGCCGATGATCTCGGCGGCGATCGTCCTCGTCACGATCTTCACGATCATCGGCACGCTCCAGTTCTTCACCGAGCCGCTGATCCTGCAACCGCTGAATCCCGGTGCCATCACCAACAGCTACACCCCGAACGTGTACGCCTTCCATCAGGCGTTCTCGTTCCAGCAGTACAACTACTCGGCGGCGATCTCGTTCCTGCTGGGCCTGGTGGTCTTCGTCGGGTCGTACATCTTCCTGTTCGCCACCCGCCGAAGGAGTGCGCTGCGGTGACCACGGTGACCAACGACGGCGCCGGGGCCGGTCCCGAGGCGCACATCCGGGCCCCGCGCCGGGCGACCCGGTTCACCGGCGGCCGGATCGCCTCGCACGCGGTGATGGCGCTGATGACGGTGTACTTCCTGCTGCCGTTCTGGTGGCTGCTGGTCGCGGCGACCAAGGACAACGACGGCCTGTTCGGCTCGGCGCCACTCTGGTTCGCCGACGAGAACAACTTCTTCGACAACCTGTCCCTGCTGTTCAGCCAGGAGAACGGTGTCTACCTGAAGTGGCTCGGCAACTCGGCGCTCTACTCGGTGGTGAGCGGCGTCGGGGCGACCGCGATCGCGGCACTGGCCGGGTACGCCTTCGCCAAGCTGCGCTTCCCCGGCCGCAACGTGCTGTTCGCCGCGCTGCTCGGCCTGATCATGGTGCCGGCCACCGCGCTGGTGCTGCCGACGTACCTGCTGATGAGCGAGGTCGGGCTCACCGACACGATCTGGGCGGTGATCCTGCCCTCGCTGCTCAACCCGTTCGGGGTCTACCTGCTGCGGGTCTACGCCCACGACTCGGTGCCGGACGCGATGCTGGAGGCCGCCCGGATCGACGGCGCCGGCGAACTGCGGGTCTTCCGCAGCGTCGCGCTGCCGGCGATGCGTCCGGCGCTGGTCACGGTGCTGCTGTTCACGATGGTGGCGACCTGGAACAACTTCTTCCTGCCACTGGTCATGCTCAGCGACAACACGCTGTTCCCGCTCACCGTCGGGCTCCGCACCTGGTACATGTCGGCCACCATCGGCAACGGCGGACCGGCCCTGTTCAACGTCATCGTGGTCGGCGCGCTGGTGGCGATCGTGCCGTTGATCGTCGCGTTCCTGCTGCTACAGCGGTACTGGCGCGGCGGCCTGACCATCGGCGCACTCAAGTGACCCGGCTACCCAAGTGACCCGGCTACCCAGGTGACCCGACAATCCAGGTGACCCGACAATCCAGGTGACCCGACAATCCAGGTGACCCGGCCCTGCGCCACGGTCCCCGAAGCGACACCGCCCCGAAGGGAACCCATGCTCGCCGCATCCGTTGTCCTCGACCCTGCCGCCGTGGTGGCGCCGGTCAGCCGCCGCACGTTCGGCTCCTTCGTGGAGCACATGGGGCGGTGCGTCTACACCGGCATCCACGAGCCGGGCCATCCGCAGGCGGACGAGGACGGCTTCCGTACCGACGTACTGGCCCTGACCCGGGAGCTGGGCGTCACGATGGTCCGCTATCCGGGCGGCAACTTCGTCTCCGGGTACCGCTGGGAGGACGGCGTCGGGCCGGTGGCGCAGCGACCGCGCCGACGGGACCTGGCCTGGCACAGCATCGAGACGAACCAGGTCGGCATCGACGAGTTCGCCCGTTGGGCGGCCAAGGCCGACGTCGAGATCATGTACGCGGTGAACCTCGGCACCCGGGGCGTCCAGGAGGCGCTGGACGTGCACGAGTACGTCAACCACGCCGAGGGCACCCAGCTGTCCGAGCTGCGCCGGGCCAACGGGGCGGCGAAGCCGTACGGGATCACGCTCTGGTGCCTCGGCAACGAGCTGGACGGCCCGTGGCAGACCGGCCACAAGACCGCCCAGGAGTACGGCCTGCTCGCCGCCGCCACGGCAAGGGCGCTGCGCTCCGCCGAGCCGGGCCTGGAGCTGGTGGCCTGCGGCAGCTCCAGCTCCGCCATGCCGACCTTCGGCAGCTGGGAAGCCACCGTGTTGGAGCACGCCTACGACGTGGTGGACTACGTCTCCTGCCACGCCTACTACGAGGAGTTGGACGGGGACCTCGGCTCGTTCCTGGCCAGCGCGGTCGACATGGACCACTTCGTGGACAGCATCGTGGCCACGGCCGACAGCGTGGGCGCCCGGCTGCGCAGCAAGAAGAAGATCAACATCTCGTTCGACGAGTGGAACGTCTGGTACCTGTCCCGGTTCCAGGGCCAGGAGCCGCGCGCCGACTGGCCGGTGGCGCCCCGGGTGATCGAGGACGAGTACAACGTCGCGGACGCGGTCGTCGTCGGCAACCTGCTGATCTCCCTGCTCCGGCACAGCGACCGGGTCACCGCCGCCTGCCAGGCGCAGCTGGTCAACGTGATCGCGCCGATCCGTACCGAACCCGGCGGGCCGGCCTGGCGTCAGACGATCTTCCATCCGTTCGCCAAGACCGCGGCGCTGGCCCGGGGGAGCGTGCTGCACACCCGGCTCGACTCGCCGACGTACGCCACCGCCCGGCACGGCGAGGTGGCCGTGGTCGACGCCGTCGCCACCTACGACGGTGAGGACGGCGACCTGGTGATCTTCGCCGTCAACCGCGACCAGACCGATTCCGTGGAGTTGACCGTGGACCTGCACCTGTTCAACGCGGACCTGCACCTCGCCGAGGCGTGGACCCTGACCGACGACGACCTGCGGGCCACCAACACGCGGGAGCAGCCCGACCGGGTCACCCCGGTTCCGGCGCAGCGGGTGACGGTCGACGGTGGCACGCTGCGCGTCGTACTGCCCCGGGTGTCGTGGAGCGCGATCCGGCTGCACCCGGCGCGGGCCACCCGATGAGCCGCCGACCGCCGATCCGGTGGGCCGTACTGGCCACCACGACGGCACTGCTGCTGGGCACGGTCGCGCCGGCACCGGTGGCCGCGGTGGGCGTACCGGCCGGGTCGAAGGGCGTACCGGTGGCGGTGTCGCCGGTGGTCGCGTCCGGTTCCGGGCGGCCGTCGCCGGACCCGATCGCGCACGATCCGACCATCATCAAGCAGGGCCGGTACTACTACGAGATCATCACCGGTGACATCGGCACCCGGACCTACCTGCCGATCCGCCGCTCCACCGACCTGGTGCACTGGACCGTCCTCGGCACCGTCTTCGACACCCCGCCGCAATGGGTGGTCCAGGAGCTGGGGATCACCCCGGGCGACTTCTGGGCGCCGGACGTCAACTACTTCGACGGCGAGTACCACCTCTACTACGCGGCGTCCTCGTTCGGCACCAACAACTCGGTGATCGGGCTGGCCACCAACGCGACGCTGGACCCGGACAGCCCGAACTACCGGTGGGTGGACCGGGGCATGGTGATCCGGTCGTCCAGCACGGACAACCACAACGCGATCGACGCCGACGTCGTCTTCGACGCGGCCGGCGTGCCGTGGATGTCGTTCGGGTCCTTCTGGGACGGCATCAAGATGCGCCGCCTGGACGCCTCGACCGGGCTGCTGTCGCCGGCCGATCCGACCCTCTACTCCCTCGCCTCCCGGGGCGGTGCCGCGATCGAGGGGCCGTCGATCGTCCGCAAGGGCCGGTACTACTACCTCTTCGCCAGCTTCGACTTCTGCTGCCGGGGAGTGAACGCCGACTACCGGGTGGTGGTCGGGCGGTCCACCAGCGTGCACGGCCCGTACCTGGACCGGGCCGGCGTGCCGATGTTGGCCGGCGGCGGCACCGAACTGCTGCGCGGCTACAACGGCTTCCGGGGCACCGGCGGTGGCGACGTGTACCTCGGGTCGGGGCGCGGCCGGTCGGGTGCCGACCTGTACGTCCACCACTACTACGACGCGGCCGACCAGGCACTGCCGAAGGGCTCGGTCCGGACGATCTCCTGGGCCGGCGGCTGGCCGACGCTGGGCGAGCCGCGCAGCGGCAACCGTGGCTTCGGCCGGGGCGACGCGTACGTCAACCTGGTCGGTCGGGACGGCGGGGCCGTACTGACCAACCGGAACTGCGGGTACGAGGGGGCCGACATCGGGCTGGACGCCCCGGTGCCCGGCGACCCCTGCCAGCAGTGGCGCCTGGAGGACCGGGGCGACGGCCAGGCCAGCATCCTCAACCGGCACAGCAACAAGGTGGCCGAGGTGGCGGCGTGCGTCAACGCCGACGGTGCCCGGGTCGCGCAGTGGGGCTGGCTCGACAACGACTGCCAGAAGTTCCGGGTCGTGGCCACCGACGACGGCTGGTCCCGGATCGAGAACCGGATCGCCGGCCGGGTGCTGGACGCCTGTGCCCGCCCCGGTGCGGCGGTACAGACGTTCACCTGGCGCGGCGACGCCTGCCAGCAGTTCCGGCTGCAACCGGTGGGCGAGGTGCTGATCACCGACCTGGCCAACCGGCGGCTGCTCGGCGGTGCACGGTGGCGGTTCGTCCACGTGACCGAGGGCTACTACCGGATCGTCGACCAGCGGACCGGGCGGGCGCTGGCCGCGACCGATCGGCCGGGCCCGGGCGCGCAGTGGCGGATCGAGGCGCTGAACAACGGGGCGTACCGGTTGGTCACCCGGGACGGCGGCGCCGTACGGGAGGTGCTCCTGCTGACGCCGTAGCGCTGGGTGACCGTCGGAACGGATCCGGTCACGAAAATGTTCCGGATCCTGGATCTGCCGTCGCCGGCAGGTATGATCCGCCGGTTGAGCCCACCCGCGGCTTGGCTCAGACGCCGGTACCGGGCTCACGATCGTATGGAGGATGGCGCATGTCCCGAGGCCAGGAGCTGTTCGACCTACACGAGGACACGGCTACGCGACCGACCTTCGAGTCGGCGCTGCGCGGTTACGACAAGCGGCAGGTCGACCAGTACGTGGCACAGGCCGGCCGCGACATCTCGAAACTGACGGCCGAACGCGCCCAGGCGTTCAGCCACATCCAGAATCTGACCTCGCACATCCAGCAGATGCAGGCGGAGCTGGGCGAGCTGCGTGACCGGCCGCCGCAGTTCGACCGGGCGTCCTTCCGCGACCTGGGCCCGATGGTCGACACGATCCTGGCGACGACCGAGAAGCAGGCCGAGGCGATCATCGACGCCGCCGGGCAGCGGGCGGCCGAACACCAGGCCGAGGCGGAGCGTTTTCTCGCCGAGACCCGTGAGCAGGCCGACCGGCTCAGGGCCGAGGGCGAGGCCGCCCAGGAGCGGGCCGAGCAGGAGGCCAGGCGGATCAACGAGCGCTGCGTCCAGCAGGTCGAGCAGGCCCGGTCCGAGGCCGAGGCGACGCTGGAGCAGGCGCGGGCGCAGATCCAGCAGGAGATCGAGGCGGCACACGCCCAGACCCAGCAGGAGCTGGCGCAGTGGAAGGCGAACGTGGAGCGGGAGGTCGGCGAGCGGCGTACCGCCGTCGAGTCGGACCTCGCCCGCCAGCAGGAGCGGGGCGAACAGGAGAACGCCAATCTCCGCGCCGAGGCGCAGCAGTACGCGACCGAGCTACGCCGGCACGCCGACGAGCAGGCCGCCGCCGCCCAACAGCAGCTCAGCGCCGTGGTGGAGGAGCTTGAGTCGCGCCAGCAGTCGTTGGCCCAGCTACAGGCCGCGCAGGAGACCGCGCAGCAGCGGCTCACCCAGACCCGCCAGGACGGTGCGATGGCGGAGAACGCGGTTTCCCAGTTGCAGCAACGGTTCGGTGAGATCAGGCAGGAGCTGACCGGCCAGCTCAACCGGCTCGACGAGGCTCGCCGGGCGGCCGAGACCGCCGAGCGGCACGCGGTCGAGGTCCGGGCCCGAGTGCAGCGCGAGGCGAAGCGGGTGGCAGACCGGGCCGCTGCGGCGGTGATGGCGGCGGCGGCGATCAGCGGCGAGACCGGCGAGTACCGGATGGTGGCGGTCCGGCCGGAGGCCGAACAGACCCCCGACGAGGCGCCCGAGCCGCCCGCCGCGCAGGTCGAGCCGGAGTCGCCCGCGCCGCCCGCCGAGGACCACCGGCAGTCCGTCGAGGATCACCGGCAGCCCGTCGAGGACCACCGGCAGCCGGTCGAGGACCACAGATCGCTGTTCGAGGACCACCGGCAGCCGGTCGAGGACCACAGATCGCTGTTCGAGGACCACAGGCCGCCGGTCGAGGACCACAGGCTGCCGGAGGAGGTCGTCGCGGTGCGCCACTACACGAGCTAGGCGTACTGCCGCCGTTCGAGATCGTGCTGGGTTCCCCGGTCGAGGCGCCAGGGATCGGTCGTCAGGCAACCGTCAGGTTCGCGGGCGCCGGGTCGTCAGGCACGGGCGGTGTGATGAGGCTCCTTGGTCCACGACCGCTGGGAGTTCATCGTCATGGCCGCATTGCTCTACCGGCTCGGTGCATGGATCTGTCGTCACCGCGGGACCGTCCTGGTGGCCTGGCTGGCCGTGCTCGTCGCCGCCGGGGCGCTCGCCGCCACCATCGGCGGATCGTACGTGGACGACTTCTCGCTCCCTGGCTCGCGCGCCCAGCACACCCTGGACACCGTCGCCGAGCGGTTCCCCGCCTCGTCGGGCGCCTCCGCACAGGTGGTGTTCGTCGCACCCGCCGGCCAGAAGGTGGCCGAGCGCAGAGCCGTGATCGAGCAGACCCTCGCGGCCGCCGCGAAGGCGCCGCAGGTGGCCGGGGTCGTGGACGCGTTCGCCGCGAAGACGGTCTCGCCGGACGGTCGCGTCGCCCTGGCCCACGTGGACTACCACGAGAACCGCGCCCAGGTGGAGGGCGGCGCCCTCGATGCGCTGGAGGACGTGTTCCGGCCGGCCCGCGAGGCCGGCCTGCGGGTGGAGTTCGGCGGGTCGGCTTACGGCGACTGGCCCACCTCGACGCGGCCCGGCCGCTGAACCGTGGGCCGGTGGACGTGGTGGCGCTGGCCGGCGAAGTGGTGGACGACGCCCGGGTGGTCACCGCTGACCGAGCCATCACCCTGCGAGGGGCAGCGGAAGCGGCCGTCGACGGGGACAGTCCGCGCATCCAGCAGGTGCTGCGCAACCTCGTCGGCAACGCGGTGCAGCACACCCGGCCCGGTTCGCCGGTCAAGGTCACGGTCAGCGCCCAGGATGGGCAGGTGGTGGTCGCGGTACGAGACGAGGGTGACGGGATCGCGCCGGAGCATCTGCCGCACGTGTTCGAGCGTTTCTATCGCGCCGACCCCAGCCGCAGCCGCAACGGCGGTGGCTCATCGGGTCTGGGTCTGGCCATCGTCGAGGCGATCGTGACCGCGCACGGCGGCACGGTCGGGGTCAACTCGGCGCTCGGGCAGGGCACCACCGTCCGGGTCACCTTTCCGGCCACCGCCGCCCGGCGGGCGGAGCAACACCAGTGATGATCTCGAAGGGCGCCGCCGTACCGGCTGTCCCGCCGTACGTCAGCGCGGGCGGCGCGGTCTGCACTGCCCGTGCCGGACCCGTTCGGGGTCGGTCCTCAATGGAGTGCGAGCATGTCGGGCATGGAAATCTACGAGGACGCCCGTACGGTGTCGCGGGCCGATCTGGCCGCGTGGCTGCGTCAACTGGCCAGTCAGTTGGAGTCCGGCGCGCAGATCTTCTACGGCGCGGCCGGGGCGGTCGCGGTCGCCGACCAGGTCCACTGTGAGCTGGAGATCGAGCGCGAGGACGGGGAGATATCGGTCGAGATCGAGTTCAGCTGGGCCAGCCCTGAGCCGGCCGCCCCGGCGGACACGGCCGGCGAGGACGACACCGCCGACGAAGACGAGAGCGAGAACGAGGAGACCGGGGACGCCGTAGCGGCCGAGGAGACGCCGGAAACGCCGGAGACCCCGGCCGTGGCCGCGACCACCACCGACGGCGACGCGGAAAGCAGCGCCGGAACGCCCCCCGCCACCGCCCCGACCGGAACCGACCAAGGTACGGAGCCGGCCGGGAAGGCGTGACCGGCCTCGGCTGAGGTGTATCAGCGGGTGCAGGGGCCTGCTCGCCATCGCGGCGGGCGGGCCCCGATCCGTGGGAAACCTCCCGTGCCGGATTGACGGGCAAACCGGCACACCTCGGCTCAGGCTGCCGCGATGGGCGTGGAACGCGTCTTGACAACCACCAGGCTCATCCATAATCTTCGGTCGATTGTATCGTTTCAGTCAGCTCCACCCTGGAACCGCTCAGCCCCTTCACCTGGGCCGGGTCGCCGGCACGCGACATCAGGAGAAATCCATGGGACCTCGTACCGGAAGATCTCCTGCGGCGCGGATCACCGCGGCGCTGGTGGCCTGCGCATCGGCGACCGCCCTGCTGGTCGGCGGTCCGACGGCGGTCGCCGCGACGCCCGGCGGCGGTCACAACCCGAAGGGTCCCGCGCTCGAAGACCTCGACCGTGGCCTGGTCGCCGCCGCCACCGGCGAGGGAGTCTTCCTCAGCTGGCGGCTGCTCGCCCCCGAGGTCTCCGGGCGGTCCCGCACCGGGCTGACCGGGGCCGACTTCCACGTCTACCGGGACGGGCGGCGGATCGCCACCGTCACCGACAGCACCAACTACCTCGACCGGGCCGGTACCGCCGCCGCCTCCTACCGGGTGGCGGCCGTGGTCCGGGGTCGTGAGGTCGACCGCAGCCGGGCGGTGTCGCCGTGGGCCGGCGGGCACCGGGACCTGCCGCTGCGCAAGCCCGCCGACGGCGTCACCCCGGCCGGCGAGGCGTACACCTACTCGGCCAACGACATCAGCGTCGGCGACGTCGACGGAGACGGGGCGTACGAGTACGTCGTCAAGTGGGACCCGTCGAACTCCAAGGACGTCTCCCAGGTCGGCTACACCGGGCCGGTGTTCATCGACACCTACACCCTCGACGGCACCCTGCTGCACCGCATCTCGCTCGGCGTCAACATCCGCGCGGGTGCCCACTACACCCAGTTCCTGGTCTACGACTTCGACGGCGACGGCCGCAGCGAGATGATGTTCAAGACCGCCCCCGGCACGAAGATCACCCGGTACGACCGGACCGGTGCCGTGGTCTCCGAGCGGTACATCACGATGCCCCGGGAGGACGTCCGGGCGGGCTACTCGCACACCGACGACTACCGGCTGACGCCAGCGGCGTACCGGGAGAAGCTCGTCGAGCTGTTCCAGGGTTGGCACCGGCATCCGGAGGTGCTGGCCGGGCGTTGGCCGGCGACCCTGGAGCAGGCCTTCGGCATCGCGCCGACGTACGCGTACCCGCTCTCCCGTACCGACGCCGAGGCGCTGACCGACCACTTCATCGACGTCTACGCCCCGGCACGCAGCACCCGTAACGCGCTCCGCTCCTTCCAGGGCTTCATCGTCGACGGGCCGGAGTACCTGAGCGTGTTCGACGGTGCCACCGGCCGGGAGCTGGAGACCATCCGGTACAAGCCGGGCCGGCACGACGACGGGCTCATGTGGGGCGACTACGCGATGAGCCGGATCGAGCCGGGCAACCGGGTCGACCGGTTCCTCGCCGGGGTGGCGTACCTGGACGGCCGGCACCCGTCGGCGATCTTCGCCCGGGGTTACTACACCCGCGCGACGCTGGTCGCCTACCGCTGGGACGGCAGGCGGCTGCGCGAGAACTGGTACGTCGACAGCGGCTGGGTGCCGATGACCAACCCGTTCAACGACGGCCCGCACGGTAGAGAGGGCACCGATCCGGAGTACGGCACCCTCACCACCCAGGGCGCGCACTCGCTGAGCGTGGCCGACGTGGACGCCGACGGAAAGCAGGAGGTCGTCTACGGCGGGGCGACCATCGACCACGACGGCAGCCTGCTCTACAGCTCGTACGGCGTGCTGCCGCCCGGTAGCGCCAACCCCGGGGCGATGGCGAAGGTCGGGCACGGCGACGCGATGCACGTCACCGACATCGACCCGAACCGTCCGGGCCTGGAAACCTTCATGGTGCACGAGGGCGCGACCGGGGCGCCGTACGGCTACGCGCTCCGGGACGCCGCGACCGGCGAGGTGATCTACGGCGGCTACACCGGGGTGGACACCGGCCGGGGCATGGTCGGCGACGTCGTACCCGCCGAGCCGGGGCTGGAGACCTGGGCGTCCGTCGTCGTCGGCGCGCCCACCGGGCCCGGCCTGCGGACGGCGGACGGTGACCTGCTCGGCACCAGCATCCCGGGAACCAACCAGAGCATCAGGTGGGCGGCCGACATGACCACCCAGATCGTGGGCGGCGCCCTTGAGGTGACCCCGACCATCGACGACTGGCAGCGCGGCCGGCTGTTCACCGCCGAGGGGACCCGGACCAACAACGGTACGAAGGGCAACCCGGGCCTGGTCGCGGACGTTCTCGGGGACTGGCGCGAGGAACTGCTGACCCGGACCGCCGACAGCTCCGCGATCCGGATCCACCTCAGCACCGAGGTGACCGACCGCAAGCTCTACACCCTGATGCACGACCCGCAGTACCGGGTCGAGGTGGCCCGCCAGCAGACGACCTACAACCAGCCGTCGTACCCGAGCTTCTATCTCGGCTCGGACATCGACTGGTCGCGGGTCCCGGTGCCGGGGCGCTGATCGCCGTACCGGAGGTTTAAGATCGGCGAGCGTCAGCAGACTTCGCACGGAAGGCGGGATCGGCCTTGCCCGAACAAAATCACGCACCGTCCGGAATCGACACGACGCAGATGAGCCACGCCCGCGCCTACGACTATGTGCTGGGTGGCAAGGACAACTTCGCGGTGGACCGGGAGGCCGCCCGGCAGGTCATCGCGCTGGCACCGGACCTGCCCGCCCTCGGCAAGGCCCAGCGCAGGTTCCTGCTGCGCGCCACCCAGATGTGCGCCAACGCCGGGATCGCGCAGTTCCTCGACGTCGGCGCCGGCATCCCCACCTCGCCGAACGTGCACGAGACGGCTCGGGCGATCAACTCCGACGCCCGGGTGGTCTACGTCGACAGCGACCCGATCGTGTTCGTCCACAACCGTGCCCTGCTGGCCACCGACGACAAGATGGCCTCGATCCAGGCCGACGTACGCCGGCCGGAGCAGCTCTTCGACGACCCGCAGGTACAGCGCCTGATCAACTTCGACGAGCCGATGCTGCTGCTGTTCATCGGCCTGTTCCACCTCGTCACCGACCAGGAGGACCCGGCGGCGCTGATCGCCCGGTTCCGGGACCGGATGGCGCCGGGCAGCCACATCTGCATCTCCCAGTTCTGTGTGGACGGCAGTGACCCGGCGGCCAAGGCCAAGCTGGAGGAGATCTCGGTCAACTCCCCGGCCCCGATGACCTTCCGGCCCCGGGCCGAGATCGAGAGCTTCTTCGACGGCTTCGAGCTGCTGCCGCCCGGAGTGGTCGACGTGCAGCAGTGGTGGCCGGACGAGACGGCCGCCCCGACCATGCTGAAGGTCGCGGCCGGCATCGGCCGGAAGCGGTAGTACCCGCCACTGCCGGAATCGGCCGGGCATGACGGTCCCCGCCGCGGCATCGGCGGGAGACGGTGGCCGACGGCGCCGGGCGACTTCTCCCGGTCCGTCCGGCTAGGCGGCAAATCCTTGACAATGTCGTCTCGTGGTCGAACGCTCATGTGATCTCCGTTCGGGTGTGCCATCCACACCCGACCAACCCCCTCCATGGGAGATCCTCATGATGCTGTCCAGACGTGCCCTTCCCGTGGCGCTCGTCGCCGCGATCGGCCTGGCGGTGCCCGCCGGACCGCTTCCGGCCGGGGCCGCGCCGCCGGGCGGGACCGAGTTCCACTCGTCGCTGGAGGCCGGCGACCCCCAGCCGAGCTGGACCAACACCGCCGAGGTCGATTCCTCCGGCCGGAAGAGGATGTCCGGCGTGACCGGCAGCCCGGCGACCGGGATCCCGGGCAACGTCACCGACCGGGCGACCGAGGTCACCGGCAGCGGCGAGAATCCGCCGAACGAGACCGCGTCGCGGGCCGTGGACCAGAACATCAGCACCAAGTGGCTGGTCTTCGCGTCGTCCGGCTGGATCCGGGTACGCCTCGACGAGCCGGTCGCGATCGTGCACTACGCGCTGACCTCCGCCAACGACGCACCCGAGCGCGATCCGCGAAGCTGGACGTTGCAGGGCTCCGCCGACGGGGCGGAGTGGACCACTCTGGACAGCCGTACCGGGCAGGAGTTCGGCGAGCGCTTCCAGACCCGGGAGTACCGCTTCGAGAACAGCACGAAGTACCCGTACTACCGGCTGAACGTCAGCGCGATCGGCAGCGGCGGCATCACCCAGCTCGCCGAGTTGCAGCTCTCGGACGGCGACACCACCCCGCCGCCGGTGACCGACATGCGCGGCTTCGTCAGTGGCGGCCCGGTGAACGGACCCACCATGAAGCCGAACGTCGGCTGGACCGGGCGCAACGCGTTGCAGTACTCCGGCGGGCAGACCGTCGACGGCCGTGGGTACGCGTACAACCGGGTCTTCGACGTGGACGTCCAGATCACCCCGGACACCGAGCTGTCGTACGTGATCTTCCCCGAGCTGACCGCGCAGGACCTGGACTACCCGAGCACGTACGCCGCGGTGGACCTCGCCTTCGACGACGGCAGCTACCTGAGCGACCTCGGCGCCGTCGACCAGTACGGCTTCGGCCTGAGCCCGCAGGCGCAGGGGGCCTCCAAGTCGCTCTACGCCGACCAGTGGAACGCGAAGCGGTCCCGGATCGGGGCCGTCGCCGCCGGCAGACGGGCGGTACGGATCCTGGTCGGGTACGACAGCGGCACCGGCACCGGCGTCTTCAACGGCTGGCTGGACGACATCCGGCTCACCGCCCACCCGGTCCGGCCGAGCGTCGCCCGGCTCTCCGACCACGTGCTCACCACCCGGGGCACGAACTCGACAGGTGGCTTCTCCCGGGGCAACAACATTCCGGCGACCGCCGTGCCGCACGGGTTCAACTTCTGGACCCCGATGACGAACGCCGGCTCGACCGACTGGCTCTACGACTACCAGCGCGGCAACAACGCCGAGAACCGGCCGACCCTCCAGGCGTTCACGGTCAGCCACGAACCGAGCCCGTGGATGGGGGACCGGCAGACCTTCCAGGTGATGCCGTCGGTGGCCGAGGGGGTGCCGAGCGCCGACCGGGCCACCCGGGCGCTGTCGTTCCAGCACGCCAACGAGATCGCGAAGGCGCACCACTACGGCGTGACCTTCGACAACGGGCTGGTCACCGAGATCGCCCCGACGGACCACGCGGCGATGTTCCGGTTCACCTTCCCCGGAGACCGGGGCAACCTGATCTTCGACAACGTCAACAACAACGGTGGGCTGACCATCGGCGACGGTGGTGAGATCACCGGCTACACCGACGTACGCAGCGGGCTGTCCAACGGCGCCACCCGGATGTTCGTCTACGCCGTGGTGGACCGTCCGGTGGTGGCCAGCGGCCGGCTCACCGGCGGCGGCGGGAACAACGTCACCGGCTACCTCGGCTTCGACACCAGCGCCAACAAGCAGGTGCAGATGCGGATCGCCACCTCACTGATCTCGGTCGACCAGGCCCGCCGGAACCTGCGCAACGAGATCGCCGAGCGCGACACCTTCGAGACGGTACGGGAGCGGGCCCAGCGGCTCTGGGACGACAAGCTGCGGGTGATCGAGGTCGAGGGCGGCACCGACGACCAGCTCACCACCCTCTACTCCAACCTCTACCGGCTGTTCCTCTACCCGAACTCGGCGCACGAGAACGTCGGCACCCCGGACGCGCCACGGTGGCGGCACGCCGTGCAGTCCTCGGCCACGTCGTCGATCCCGATCACCTCCACCCCGACCGAGACCGGGGCCGAGGTGGTCGACGGCAAGGTGTACGTCAACAACGGCTTCTGGGACACGTACCGGACCACCTGGTCCGCGTACACGCTGTTCACGCCCGGGATGGCCGGTGAACTGGTCGACGGGTTCGTGCAGCAGTACAAGGACGGCGGTTGGGTGTCCCGCTGGTCGTCGCCCGGGTACGCGAACCTGATGACCGGAACCAGCTCGGACGTCGCCTTCGCGGACGCGTACGTCAAGGGGGTCCGGAACTTCGACGTGAAGGCCGCGTACCAGGCGGCGGTCCGCAACGCGACGGTGGCCCCGCCGGGTGCCAACCCCAACAACACCAGCGTGGGGCGGAAGGGGTTGCAGACGTCGATCTTCGCCGGCTACACCTCGTCGGCGGTGTCCGAGGGCGTCTCCTGGGCCCTGGAGGGTTACGTCAACGACTTCGGCATCGCCAACATGGCGACGGCACTGGCGGAGGACGCCGGCACGCCGGAGGCCGAGCGGGCCGGCTACCGGTCCGACGCCGAGTACTTCCGGAACCGGGCCCAGAACTACGTGCACATGTTCGACCCCGGGGTGGAGTTCTTCCAGGGCCGGAACGCGGCGGGGGAGTGGAAGTCCGACCCGGACGACTACGACCCGAAGGTGTGGGGGCACGAGCACGACTACACCGAGACGAACGGGTGGAACTTCGCGTTCCACGTACCGCACGACGGGCAGGGCCTGGCCAACCTGTACGGCGGTCGGAACGCCCTCGCCGACAAGCTGGACGAGTTCTTCGCCACCCCGGAGACGGCCAGGTTCCCCGGCTCGTACAACGGGACGATCCACGAGATGATCGAGGCTCGGGACGTCCGGATGGGCATGTGGGGGTTCAGCAACCAGGTGTCGCACCACATCCCGTGGATGTACACCTACGCCGGGCAGCCGGCGAAGACCCAGGCGAAGGTCCGGGAGGTGCTGTCCCGGATGTACCTCGGCAGCGAGATCGGGCAGGGCTACGCCGGTGACGAGGACAACGGCGAAACCTCGGCCTGGTATCTGTTCAGCGCGCTGGGCTTCTATCCGCTCCAGGTGGGCAGCGCCGACTACGTGATCGGTTCGCCGCTGTTCCGCAAGGCGACCGTGCACCTGGAGAACGGCCGGGACATCGTGGTCAACGCGCCGGAGAACAGCGCCGGCAACGTCTACGTGCAGGGGCTGCGGGTCGACGGCGTGCCGTACGACCGGACCTCGATCTCGCACGCCGACCTGGTCGACGGTGCGGTGCTGGACTTCCAGCTCGGTCCCGTTCCGTCGGGTTGGGGGACCGGGGCGGCGAGCGTGCCGACCTCGTTGACCGAGCCCGGTGCGCCGGCCCGGCCGCTGGCCGACATCACCGTCAAGGGCGGACCGGCGGCGCTGACCGACGACACCTCGGGCACCGAGGCCGCCCTGAACACGGCCGTCACCTGGTCCGTTCCCGGTACGCCGGAGCTGGTCACCCAGTACACGCTCACCTCCGGGGCGAACCCGGGTGATCCGCGGGGCTGGCGCCTGGCGGGCTCGTACGACGGAAAGAAGTGGACGGTGATCGACACCCGGGCCGAGCAGACGTTCCCGTGGCGGGCCCAGACCCGGGCGTTCACCGTCGAGCGGCCCGGCCGGTACGCGTACTACCGGCTGGAACCGACCGGGTCCGACGGCGCGGTGACGCTGGCCGAGGTCGAGCTGCTGGCCAAACCGGCGCCGGAGTGCACCCGGGCGGTGACCGGTTCCCGTAGCGGCCCGCTGACCGTCTCCACCGGGGTGACCTGCCTGTCCGGGGCGACCGTCAGGGGCCCGGTGACGGTCCGTGCCGGTGCCGCGCTGTACGTCGACGGTGGCAGCATCGCCGGCCCGGTCTCGGCGACCGGTGCGGCGGCGGTCGTGCTGCACGACGTCGAGGTCGGTGGTCCGGTCTCGGTGGTCGGGACCTCCGGCGCGGTCGGCATCGAGCGGGCCAGCATCGGTGGTCCGGTGACCCTGGTCGGCAACGCCGGGCCGCTGGTCGCGGCGACGACGATCGGTGGTCCACTGTCCTGCGTGGTCAACGAGCCGGCCCCGGTCGGCAACGGACTGCCCAACACGGTACGGGGCCCGGCCGGCGGGCAGTGCGCCGGAATGTGACGATCGGTGGATAGCAGCGGGGCGTCCGGCGGCTGCCGGGCGCCCCGCATCGGGTAGACCGGAGCTTGACGCGAGCGTAATGGTTAAGTTAACTAACTGATCGACGGCTGTCGTCGTCCTCGACCCGGGGGAGATTCCGGTGACCGTATGCGCCGTGCTCCGCCCCGCCCTCGCGGCCGGGCTGGTCAGCCTGCTCGCCGGACTCGCGGTGCTGACCGCCCCGACCGCGTACGCCGCCGAGGCGCGGTTGTCCGCGACCTACGTCGAGGCATCGACCTGGAGCACCGGGTACGGCGGCGGCTTTACGATCACCAATGTTGGCGACGCCGTGGCGGAGGACTGGACCGTCGAGTTCGACCTGCCCGCCGGTTCGCGGGTGACCAGTTCATGGAGTTCGGTCCGCAGTCAGACCGGCCAGCGGTACCGCTTCACCAACGCCACCTGGAACGGAAGCCTCACCCCGGGCGCCTCCGCCGACTTCGGGTTCAACGTGAGCGGCCTCGGCCGGCCTACCAACTGCCTCGCCAACGACCAGGCCTGCGTCGGTGCTCCGACGACGCCGAGCCCGACCGCTCCGCCGAGCCCGACCGCGCCGCCCAGCCCGACGCCGAGTTCGCCGCCCGGCCCGACGGTCGTGGTGGGCACGGCGGCCCAACTTCGGGCCGCGCTCGCGGACGCGGTGCCCGGCCAGCGCATCCAACTCGCGCCGGGGACCTATCGCGGCTCGTTCGTCGCGCAGCGGCCCGGCACTGCCGCCGCCCCGATCGTTCTCACCGGTCCGCGCGACGCGGTCCTGATCAACGACGGTCCGAGCGGCACCGGACCGTCATGCCCGGCCCCGACCGCCGGCTGGGATTCCGGGTACGGCCTCTGGCTCTTCGCCGCCGCGCACTGGCGGCTGGCGGGCTTCACGGTCGCGGAGTCGAAGAAGGGCATCGTCCTGGACAACTCGCCGCACGTCACCATCGACGACGTGTACGTGCACCACGTCGAGGACGAGGCGATCCACTTCCGCCGCTCCTCGGCGGACGGGATCCTGCGCAACTCCCGGATCGAGCACACCGGGCTGGCGCAGCCCGGCTACGGCGAGGCGGTCTACCTCGGATCGGCGAACTCCAACTGGTCCTGCCACGGCAACAGTGCCGGGGTGGACCGCTCCGACCGGGTCCAGGTGCTCGGTAACCGGCTGGGCCCCTCGGTGGCCGCCGAGCACATCGACGTCAAGGAGGGCACCGTCGGTGGCGTCATCCGGGGCAACACGTTCGACGGGCGCGGGCTCTCCGGCCAGAACTCGGCCGACTCGTGGGTCGACATGAAGGGCACCGGCTACGTCGTCGAGGACAACGTCGGCTCGTACGCCCCGCCGGGCACCTTCGCGAACGGGTACGAGACACACAACCCCGTCGCCGGCTCCGGCTGCGGCAACATCTGGCGTCGCAACAGTTCGGACCTGGGCGGAGTGGGCCGGTGGGCCATCAACGTCACCTCGACGTCGAAGTGCCCGGGGAATCTGAACGTGGTCTACGCCAGCAACACCGTGACGAACGCGACTGGCGGCCTGACCAACATCGCGGTGACCCCCTGACCCCATCGCCCCTCGGCTCGGGGCGGCGCCCTACAGGTCGCACAGCGCCCGGACGTCGACGCCGCGCACAGCGCCGTCATCTGTGACAGTCGGTAGCTGTCATGGTCCCGGCTCAAGAACCTTGCCGTGCTGACCCGTGATCGGTTGGCAGGAGTCACCCTTGCGGTCCAGCGGTGGCCCTCAGGTCGGTTCTCCCTGGCAGAGCGCAGCATCTTCGTCACCCGACCACTTACCCCGGCGTGCGGCCAACGACCAGGCGGGGTGCTCTGCGACACCGCGACGAGAAGCCACCCGTAGTCGCTGTCGGATTACGGTCAGTAACGAACGTCTCTGTTGAAACGCGTCTAGCTTCACGAGCAGGGGGCGAAGCGAAGAGCCACGTAGCGCGCACATCGGGAGAGCACCATGTGGAACAAACGGGTCGCAACGCTGGTCGTGTTGCTCACCGTGGTCAGCGCCACGGCCGTGCCCCCTACGGCTCGAGCCGGTGCACGTGGGGACGTGCTGTTCGGCGACTACAACTCCGACGGCTTCCAGGACGAGGCCGTGCTCGGCGCGATCCTGCCGAACCTCTGCTCGACCATCGTCACGTACGGCGCGGCACCCGGCTTCTACACGCCCCCGATCGCCTACACATACCTGGCCCTCGGCGGCAGCGCGACACCCGACTGCCCCGACATCGGAGTAGCGGCCAACGTGGATGACGACCCAGCCGACGAACTGTGGATTGCCTGGTCCCAAGGCGCCCCGGCCACCGTGGACTTCAACCGGCTGGTGCTGCAGACCCCGTCCTTCACTCCCACGATCCGGTACACCTCAACGATTATCCGACCCACCTTCATAGGCAAAGCCGTGTTCGATGCCAGTGGCCAGTACAGTCCGTACGCGATCGGCCCCGGCGGGCTGTTGAGCTCCATCATCGAAGGAGACGTGGTGGTCGCTGGTCCCGTTGCCTTCTGCTCCGTCGACGCCCCCACCGTGCAGATCGCCGACTGGAACAGCGACGGCATCGACAGCGTCCTGCTCACCTACACCAGGGGCTGCACCGACAACAGCAACGGCGTGGTGGAAATCCGCCAGGACGGTGCCATCCGCCACCTCGAGATCGACCCGGCCGGCCGAACCGCCTGGACCGCCCGGCTCACCAATGCCAACGGCGACCGATTCCCGGATGTTCGCACCGTCAACCAGACCACCGGCGAGGTGAGCTACTTCATCAACAACGGCGGCGGCGACTTCTCGCTGACGAGAGCACCTGACGCCAACACCGACCAGGTCACCCTCGCCACCGTCAGGCCGCTGGCCATCGACATCCTCGCCAACGACTTCGTCAGCCGCTACGCCGAGATCACCATCACCGTCCCACCCAGGTACGGAACCGTCCAGGTGCTCTCCGACCGCCGGGTGATCTACCGACCAAATCCGACTCACGGCCGCACCGACAGATTCACCTACCAACTCGTCGAAGAAGGCAAGCGGAGCAGCGCGACGGTCAACATCAGATTCCCGGACTGATCGACTCGCAGAGCTCCCAGGCCCTCGACAGCCGACGACACGGCAACGTCGGTGTCAACCATGGCCATCTCCACCCGGTAGGACACCAGTCGGCGACCCCTACGCACGTCCCGCTGCCGGCTGCCCTGTAGGCGGCGAACCTCGGCGACGGAGAAGGCGAGTACCGCGCCAGGCGGCTCGCCCATGCCCCACCTGGCGCGGCGACGTACCCCGTCGTTCTGGCCGCTCCGTTAAACCAGTCGGCCACCGGGGCAGTGTTTTCTCTCCCCCTCCCCCCAAGGTTCTCTCCCCGCTGACCGGCGCGCAGCGGCGCGCGGGCAGTTCAGCCGAGGGCTCAGACGGCAGCCGAAAAGACAGCTTTGCCGCAAGTGCTGGCGCGTTCGTCAGCCGAGAATCGGGCTGAAGTGGGGGATTTCGTACGACATCCGCGTCGGCTTGTCGTCGTCTGCCGTAATCAAGTCGTGTCTTTTCAAAACACAGTCGATATCTTGCTGAAATGAGTTCGTCTCGCTACAGTGACTCCACTCACAACCCGACGTCAGGCAGCTCCAGGGCCAGGTCACGCATGGCAGATAGAGATCAGAAGCAGGGCATGGCCGCGGTGACGGTCCCGCGGATCAGCAGAGGTCATGGAGACTCCCGTTCCCGAAGGGATGGACAGATGTCCGTACCGCAGTACCGGAAGGTCGCGGCGATGGCGCTCGTGGCCGGCCTGGGGCTCAGCCTCACGGCATGCTCCACAAAGAGCGACGACAGCGACTCGACCGCAGGCGGCAAGGTCACCATCACGGTCGACTGCCAGCCGGTCGGCTCGCAGAAGGAGCTGTTGCAGAACTGGAACGCCGACGTCGTGGAGTTCCAGAAGCAGAACCCCGACATCGTCGTCAAGAGCGTGAGCGTCGGCGAGCAGTGCAACAACCCGCCGGACTTCACCGCTCGCCTCGCCGGCGGCACCGTCACCGACGTGTTCTACGGGTACATGACCGATCTCCAGCAGGTGCTCGACTCCGGTCAGGCGATGGACATCACCTCGTTGGCCAACAAGGACTCGATCCCGACCTGGGACAGCGTCGACCCCGCGCTCAAGGAGGTCTTCAGCGACGGCGGCAAGCTCTACGCCGTACCGGTGAAGAACTACTCGATGGGCCTGGTCTACAACAAGGCCCTGTTCCAGCAGGCCGGGCTCGACGTGAACAGCCCGCCGAAGACCTGGGCCGAGGTCCGGACCGCGGCCAAGAAGATCTCCGCGCTGGGCAACGGCATCGCCGGGTACTCGGAGTACAGCGCCGGCAACACCGGCGGCTGGCACTTCACCTCCCTGCTCTACTCCCAGGGCGGTCAGGTGCTGACCCCGGACGGCAAGAAGGCCGACTTCAACAACCCCATGGGCAAGCAGGTCCTGCAGAACCTCAAGGACATGCGGTACGGCGACAACAGCATGGGCGCCCGCCAGCTGCTTCAGTGGGGCGACCTGCTGACCAACGCCGGCGCGGGCAAGGTCGGCATGTTCATCGGCGCACCGGACGCCACCCAGGCGATCGTGAGCCAGTTCCAGGGCAAGTTCCAGGACTGGGCGATGGCCCCGCTGCCCGGCCAGGACGGCCCGGCAAAGGGGACGCTCGGTGGCGGCGAGGGTTACTTCTTCAAGAAGGACCTCACCCCGGAGCAGGTCAAGGCCGGCATGAAGTGGATCGCGTACCAGAAGCTGACGCCGGGCAAGGGCCAGTTCGACTACGTACGGGCCAAGCCGCAGAACTACCCGGTGGGTCTGCCGCAGCCGCTGCTCTTCGCCAACGGCAGCGAGGCGCAGAAGCAGGAACTCGAACTGCGGAAGGCGAACGCCAACGTCGACACCGCCAACTTCGCGATCTTCGAGGCGACCCCGGTTGCGATCAAGGGTGAGCCCCGCAACGCGCAGGCGATCTACGCGGTCCTCGACGCCGCGATGTCCGGAGTACTGACGAACCCGAACTCGAACATCGACGCGCTGCTCAAGACGGCCGAAGAGAAGGTCAACCAGCTCCTGGCCGCCGAGAGCTGACCCTCTGTGGCGGGAGCCGGCGTGCCGGCTCCCGCCACCAGAGCGCACCACACCGTCGACGTCACCGACTTCCGCAGGAGTTGCCTTGGCGCTCACCACCGTCCCGGGTACCAGCAGAGAATCGCCTCGCCCCGCGCCGTCGCGCCCGGCACGATCGGGTACGAGCCTCGGCCGCAAGGTACGGGACAACCTCACCGGGCACACGTTCCTGATCGGGGCCGTGGTCTGCTTCGCCGTCTTCTCCTGGTACCCGATGATCCGCGGCATCGTCATGAGCTTCCAGCGCACCCGGCGGGGCGAGACCACCTGGGTCGGCTGGGAGAACTACTCCCGCATCATCGACGACCCGAGCTTCCTGACCGCCTGGAAGAACACGTTCTACTTCACGGTTCTCGCGCTCGTCCTCGGCTACGCGGTGCCGTTCTTCGTGGCGATCCTGCTCAACGAGTTCCGCCACGCCAAGGGGTACCTGCGGATCCTGGTCTACCTGCCGGTGATGCTGCCGCCGGCCTCGGCGCTCTTCCTCTTCAAGTACTACGCGTACGACCCCAGCGAGGCGGGACTCTTCAACGCGATCCTCAAGGCGCTGCACCTGCCGACCTCGCAGTGGATGCAGTCCCCCGAGATGACGATGCCGGCGATGGTGGTCGCGTCGACCTGGATGAACATGGGCAGCGCGGTGCTGATCTACCTGGCGGCGCTACAGAACATCCCCGGCGAACTCTACGAGGCGGCCGAGCTCGACGGCGCCGGGATCTGGCGGCGGATCGTGAACGTGACGATCCCGCAGACCCGGCTGATCCTCGCGCTCCTGGCGATGCTCCAGATCGTCGCCACCATGCAGCTCTTCATCGAGCCGCTGATCCTCGCCAACGGTGCGGGCGCGGAGGACTCCGCGACCTCGGTGGCGTACCTCATCTACCAGCACGGGTTCTTCCAGAACGACCTCAACGGTGCTGCGGCGCTCGGGGTGATCATGCTCGTGGTGCTGGCCGGCTTCTCCGCCGTCTACGTGCGGCTGACCTCGAAACAGGACTAGGACGGGCCACCAATGGCACAGGACTCCGGGACCCGGACCCTCATCTCGCACGCCCAGCTCCGGCGCGGGCGCGGCAAGTTCCTCTACTGGACGCTGCTCGCCGTCGTCGTCGTGGTGTTCACGCTCGTCTTCCTCGGGCCGCTGTACTGGATGGTCACCGGTGCGCTGAAGTCCGGTCAGGAGATCGCGCAGACCCCGCCGTCGCTGTTCCCGAAGGACCCCCAGCCGCAGAACTACATCGACGCGTGGAACAACCTCGACCTCGCCAAGCTGCTCTTCAACACGTTCTACTACGCGGCCGGCGCGCTGGTGTTCCAGCTCGTCCTCGACACCGCCGCGGCGTACAGCCTGTCGAAGCTCCGACCGATCTTCGGCAACGCGATCCTCGGCCTGATGCTGGCGACGCTGATGATCCCGGCGATGGTGCTCATCGTCCCGCAGTACGTGACCGTGATCGACCTGCCGATCGTGCACATCAACCTGCTCGACTCGCCCTTCGTGATCTGGCTGCCCCTGGTCGCGAACGCGTTCAACATCTTCCTGCTGAAACGGTTCTTCGACTCGATCCCGGAGGAGCTGATGTCGGCGGCCGTGATGGACGGGGCGACGCCGCTGCGTACGCTCTGGTCGATCATCCTGCCGATGTCGCGCCCCATCCTCGGCGTCGTCTCGATCTTCGCCGTGACGGCGGTCTGGAAGGACTTCCTCTGGCCGAAGCTGGTCATGCCGTCGCCCGAGACCCGGACGGTCAGCGTCGGCATCTACGCCTTCGCCGGCGGTACGCCGATGAACGTCGTGATCGCCGCCTCGGTCATCGCCGCGATCCCGACCGTCATCATCTTCCTGCTCTTCCAGCGGAACATCATGTCCGGCCTGACCACCGGCAGCCTCAAGGGATAGCCAGCGGTTGGGCGCAAGCCGCGTCGAGTGGCTCAGCCGAAGGTTGGACCGGGCGGGCATCCCCGGCCACCAATGGACGATGTGGGCGAACCGGTCATCACCGTACGGTCGATCGCATCCAATCCGGCGAAGCGATAGCGAGGTGTTCCTGATGCCCGGAGACGACGACATGATTCCCGGACACGACCGGCGGCGGTTCCTGGGGCGTACGGCCGGTGCCGGCGCGGTGGCGATCGGTGCGGCGATGGCGGCGAGCGGGTTGGCAGAGGCTTCCCCACCCGACCATCGACAGCCGGACAGCCCGGTCGTGGGTACCTGGCGCGGCGTCGTCACATTGCCGCACGAGGAGGAGGTGGCCCTGCTCACGTTCCTGCCGGGCGGCTTCTTCCTCTCCTTCGCCCAGGGGATCCACATCGCCACGGGGCGGTGGAGGGCCACCGGGCGACGCACGGTCACGTTCACCCTGTGGCAGGTGCTGCCGGACGACCTGAAGGGGTTGCCGCTGCGTTACAACGGCGAGGTCCGGGCCCTGCACCACGCAGAGGTACGCGGCGACGAGCTGACCAGCGAGGGCACCTACCGGGGGCTCGACATCGACGGCAACGAGACCGGCCGGGGACCGGTGTCCGCCCGGGCCACCCGGTTCGACATCGGCACGTTCTGAGCCGCCGGGCGGACCGGACCGGACCGGTCCGGTCCGGTCCAGTCCGGTCAGCGGACCAGACCGGCGCGGTACGCCAGGATCGCCGCCTGCACCCGGTTCGTCAGTTGGAGCTTGGCGAGGAGCCGACTGATATGGCTCTTCACGGTGGCTTCGCTCAGGTACAGCCGCTGGCCGATGTCGCGGTTCGTGAGGCCCTCGCCGAGCGCGACGAGCACCTCCCGCTCCTTGCCGGTGAGCACGTCGAGCCGCTTGAGCGCCTCCTGGCGGCGCGGGTTGGCCGGCTCGGCGAACCGTTGCAGCAACTTGCGGGTGACCTGCGGCGACAGCATCGCGTCCCCGGCGGCGGCGCTGCGTACCGCGGCGGCCATCTGATCGGCGGTGGCGTCCTTGAGCAGAAAACCGACCGCGCCGTGCCGCAGCGCGGTCGCCACGTACTCGTCGAGGTCGAAGGTGGTCAGCACGACCACCTTCGGCGGTGCCGCGAACCGGGACAGCGCGGCCGTCGCGCCGAGTCCATCGGCGCGGGGCATCCGGATGTCCATCAGCACCACGTCGGGGCGCAACTCGTACGCCTGCCGTACGGCCTCGTCCCCGTTGCCGGCCTCGCCGACCACCTCGATGTCGTCGTACGCGTCCATGATGGTGCGGAGCATCGCTCGGACCATCCACTCGTCGTCCACGACCAGCAGCCGGATCACGACAGCACCTCCAGGTCCGGGCCTGTCACCGGTAGCCGGGCCGACACCTCGAACCCACCGCTGTCCAGGCGACGGGTGCCCAGCGTGCCGCCGACCAGCCGGACGCGTTCGGCGATACCGAGCAGCCCGTGCCCACCGCCCGGTGCCACCCCCGGTGCCCTGGTGCCGCCGTCGTCGCGGACCACCAGCCGGAGTCCGTCCCCGTCCGACTTGAGCACCACGCTGGTCCGGGCGTCGTACGCATGCTTGTGCACGTTCGTCAGCGCCTCCTGCACCACCCGGTAGATCGCGTGCTGTACCAGGGCCGGGGCGGTGAGCCCGGCGGAGACGGAGAGTTCGACGGTGTGCCCGAGCGCTCGGGAGGCGTCCACCAGCTCGGGCAGGTCACCGATGCCGGGCTGCGGGCGCAGCGGCGCGGCGGCACCGTCGCGCAGCACGCCGACCAGGGTGCGCAACTCGGCCAGCGCCTCCCGGCCGATGCCCTGGATCCGGCCGGCGATGGCCACCGCGTCCCGACCCCGCGCCGACTCGAGCGCGGTGGCGTGCAGCACCATCAGCGCCACCCGATGGGTTACCACGTCGTGCATGTCCCGGGCGATCTGGGCCCGCTCCTGCGCCCGGGCCTGGTCGATCCGGAGCCGTTCCTCGCGCGCGTTGCGCCGGACCCGCTCCTCCAGGTTCGCCAGCACCTCCCGGCGGGACGTCAGGTAGAGGCCCACCAGGACCGGCAGGATGCTGAGGGCGACACTGAGCGGTACGCCCGCGTCGCCGCCGTTGGACCGCCAGATCGGCCAGGCCGTAGCGGCCACCATCAGGGCGGTGAGCGGGAACCGCAGCCAGGTCCGGCGCAGGTGGGCACCGACGGAGAACTGCGCCAGTAGCAACCCCGGCCACGCCCCCACGACGATCCAGCAGAGCAGCGCGGAGCCGTACAGCAGCAGTGGCCGGTCGCGCCGGACCAGCACGGCGAGTCCGCTGAGCAACCCGAGGGCCAGGTTGACCACCAGCGGGGCGCGGTGGTTGACGATGGGGGAGCCGTTGAACAGCCCGGACTGGAGCCCGTCCCACGCACCGGCGAGTACGCAGACCGCAGCGAGCGTCAGGTCCACTGCGCGGCGCTGGCGAGGGCCCATGCCGGAGAAGTCTATGCAGGTCGCCATGGTGCCACCTCGGCCGTTGGACTCATCCGAAAGTAGTGCCGGGGTACCGGCAACACACGACCATCGAGTGGCGCTTCGAATCACGTCGGCCGATGGCCGGCGGTTCGGTCGTACCTAGCGTCGAGGCATGTCTTCCGATGTCCTACCCGAGGCCGCCGACCGGTCCACCCGTACTGCCGTTCCGACGCTGCACTGGCTCTTCGTCGGCTTCGCCGCGCTGACCGTCGGGATGCTGCTGAACGGCTCCGACGCTGCCCCACTCCGGGCGGCAGCGCTGTTCGGCTACCCGGTGGCGGCGGTGCTGTCGGTGGTCGCCGCGCTGGGCGGGCCGGAGCGCGGGCGCCGGATCGCCATCGTGCTGCACCTGGTCCTGGCGCCGGCGCAGTTCGTCTTCAGCATCCCGGCCCCGATCGCGCTGCTCGGCATTCCGCTGTCGCTGACGATCCTGGCGCTCAGCCGGCCGAGATTTCCCCGGATGGCGCCCCGGACCCGGAAGGTCTGGCTGACCCTGCACGTCGGGTTCAGCGTGGGCTGGCTCGGCGTGGGGCTCACCATGACGGTACTGGCGATCCTCGGCACCACCACCGACTCGCACACGCTCCGGCACGGCGTCTACGAGGTGTTGCACGTGGTGGACCTTGCGGCGGCGATCCCGTCGATGTTCCTGTCCATCATCACCGGCCTGGTCGTCTCACTCGGTACGAAGTGGGGCCTGGTCCGGCACTGGTGGGTGCTGGCCAAGTTCGCCATCTCGGTGAGCATCCCGCTGCTAGCCGGCACCGTGGAGAGCGCGCTCGCCGACGAGTTGGCCCGGCGTACGGTCGAGCCGACCGGGGTGCCGGGAAGCAGCGGGGTGGCGCTGGCGGCCTGCCTGGCCGCGTTCACCGTCGCGCTGTGGGTCGCCACCGTGCTGTCCGTGGTCAAGCCGGCGAACCGAACCCGTTGGGGCCGGGCGGCCGAGGCGCGGGAGCGGGCGACGCGCAGGGGCTGACAGACAGGTCGGGGCCGAAGCGGTCGGGGGGTCAGGCGACTCGGAGCCGGGTTACGGATGCCAACCGGGTGCTGTCGACGGCACCGGTGACCTCGTTGGGACGGTCGATTGGCGGCGACGTCGACTCCGCCGCACCGACACCTGCCGGGTCCGGCGCGTCCGCCTCCGGAGTCGGCCCATCCGACGGCCCGGCGGTGACGGTCGAGTCGACGGACGTCAGGATCTCGTCGAGCGTCGAGGCGAGCCTGCGCGCGTCACCGACGTCCAGCCGGAAGGATCCCCGGCACACCGGTCCGAGCCACAGGGACATCACGACGGTGCCACGCTCGCTGTGATAACTGACCCGCATCGTCCGGTCGCCGCCGCGCGTATCAGTGAACAGATCACCGAAGCTCGGCATCGGCAGTACCTCGCTCATGGTTCCAGGATGCGCGAAGAGCGGTCGGCTGGGAAGGGCCGACAACCGGGGAGCGGGCCCGGGCCGGGGTCCCGTCGGTGGGTCGACCCCTTGCCTCGGTACCCGCCGCACGCCACGCTGTTAGGCATGGGGGACGGCATGACCGTAGCTCGGGAGGACCTTTCCGGCGCGCCTTCCGGTGCTGTGGGCGGTGACGGCGGTGACGCCGTACGGGTGGAGATCCTCGGGTCGGTACGGGCGTGGCGCGGCGAGCGCCTCATCGCCTTCTCCTCGCCCGGTCAGCGCACGGTTCTCGGCCTGCTGGCTCTCGCGGCGGGCCGGCCGATGACCCGAGCGGAGATCATCGACACGCTCTGGGACGACAGCCGGTCGCCACCGACCGCGACGAACATCATCCAGACCCACGTCAAGAACCTCCGTCGCCTGCTCGAACCCGGTCGCCCGACCCATACCCGCAGCGCCGTCCTGCCCCGGATCGGGGACGGGTACGCGATGGCCGTACCGGCGCAGAACCTCGATCTGCTCCTCTTCCGTCAACTCGCCGGCACGGCCGCCGAGGCACAGCGTCGGGGTGACCCGTCCAGCGCGGCCCGACTGTGGCAGCGGGCGTTGGCGCTCTGGCGTGGTGCGCCGCTCGTCGACGTCCCGTTGCTGGCCCGGCATCCGAAGGTCATCGCGCTGCTGGAGGAGCGGCGGGCGGCGGTGACCCGGTACGGCGAGGTCATGATCGCCATCGGCCGGGCGGCGGACGTGCTGCCGGCGCTGGAGGAGGCCGCCGGGCAGAGCCCGCTCGACGAGACGGCCCAGGGCCTGTTGATCCGGGCCTACCACGCCATGGGGCGGCGGGACCGGGCCGTCTCCGCCTTCCGGGAGGTCCGTCGGCGGCTCGTCGAGGAGTTGGGGGTCGAACCCGGACCCGAGCTGACCGGTGCCTATCGCGCCGCGCTGCGTACCCGGGACCAGGGCACGCCAGCTCCGGCCCAGCCGGCCGGGCGGCCGCAGGCGGAACCGGTCCGAAAGTCCGGCCCCGCGCAGCTTCCCGCGGACGTGTCCGGCTTCATCGGACGCTCGGCCGAGGTGTCCATGTTGGACCGGCTGCTGCTGCGGCCGCCGGAGGAGGGCTCCGCGGAACCGTCCGCGGTACCGACGGTCGTGCTGTCCGGCACCGCCGGGGTGGGGAAGACCGCCCTCGCGCTGCGCTGGGGCCACCGCGCCCGACACCGGTTCCCCGACGGGCAGCTCTACGTGAACCTCCGTGGCTACGACATCGCCCAGCCGATGCCACCACGGGAGGCACTGGCCGGGTTCGTCCGCGCCCTGGGTGTGCCCGGCAGCGAGGTCCCGTTCGACCTCGACGAGTGCGCCGCGCGGTACCGCAGCCAACTGGACGGCCGGCGGATGCTGATCGTCCTGGACAACGCGGCATCGGTGGAGCAGGTACGCCCACTGCTTCCGGGCAGCGCCTCCTGTGCCGTACTGGTCACCAGCCGGGACACCCTCGCCGGCCTGGTCGCCCGGGACGGCGCGGACCGGATCGGACTCGACCTGCTCTCCACCGCCGACTCCGTCGAACTGCTCTGGCGGACTCTCGGTGAACGGGTCGCCCGGGAGTCCGAGGCTGCCGCCGCACTCGCCGGTCGCTGCGCGCGGCTGCCGCTGGCCCTGCGGGTCGCCGCCGAACTCATCCTCACCCGGCCGAGCGCGCCGCTGGCCGTACTGGTCCGGGAACTGGCCGACGAGCAGGGTCGGCTCCACCTGCTCGACGCCGGTGGCGATCCACGGACCGGAGTCCGGGCGGTGCTGTCCTGGTCGTACCGGCAACTGGCGCCGGCCACCGCGCGGGCCTTCCGGATGCTGGGCCTGCACCCGGGGCCGGACATCGACCGGTACGCGGCAGCCGCCTTCCTCGGCACCGAACCCGAGCCGGCCCGACAACTGCTCGACACGCTCGCCCGGGCACACCTCGTGCAGCCCGAGGGCGATCAGCGGTACGCCTTCCACGACCTGCTCCGCGCGTACGCGGCCGAACGCTCGGCGGCCGACGAGTCACCGGCCGAGGCCGATGCCGCCCTGGACCGCCTGTTCGACTACGAACTCTTCGCCGTGGCGGCGGCGATGGACATGTTGTACCCGGCGGAGCGGCACCGCCGCCCACAGGTCGGTACGCCGTCGGTGACCCCGGCACCGATCACGGATCCGCAGGCCGCCCGGGAGTGGCTGGACGCCGAACGGGCGACCCTGGTCGCGACGGCGGTCCGGGCAGCCGAACGCGGCCGGCCCTCGCACGCCATCCGGATGACCCTGACGATGCTGCGGTACCTGGAGAGCGGCGGCTACTTCGCCGAGGCCGAACGGATGCACGAGCACGCCCTGGACGCGGCGCGGAACACCGGTGACCGGATCACCGAGGCGCACCTGTTGACCGGGCTCGCCGTGATGTGCGCCCAGCAGGGCCGCTACGCCCCCGCGATCGAGCGCCTGCGCCGGGCGGTCCTGCTCTGCCGCGAGTACGGCGACAGCGCGGGTGAGGCCCGGGCGCTGGGCAACCTCGGCCACGTCCACCAGCGCCAGGGCCGGTACGCGGAGGCCGCTGTGGCGCTGCGGGACGCCCTGCTGCTGTGCCGGCGGGTCGGTGACCGGGCCGGCGAGACCCGGGCGGCGGGCAACCTCGGCCATGTGCTGCTGCGGCAGGGCGGCTACCGCGAGGCGGCGGTCCATCTGCGGAGCTCCGCGATCCTGTGCCAACGGATCGGGGACACCACCGGAGAGGCGTACGCGCTGGCCAGCCTCGGTGAGCTGCACGTGCGCGTCGGACGGCTGCCGAGGGCCGCCAGCCGGTACCAGCGGTCACTGGCGCTGTTCGAGGCGGTCGGGGACCGGGCCGGGGAGGCGCACGCCCTGGACGGTCTCGGTCGGGTCCGGCTCCGGCAGGACGACCACGCCGCCGCGCTGATCGCCATCGAGCAGGCGCTCACCCTGCTGCGCCGGGTCGGTGAACGGGCCGGCGAGGCGTCGTCGACCAACAGCCTCGGTGAGTTGCTGTACCGCCTCGGCCAGCCCGTACGGGCGCGGTCGGAGCACTCCACCGCGCTCACCCTGGCCAGCGAGATCGGGGACCCGTACGAGCAGGCCCGGGCGCACGCCGGACTGGCTCGGGCGTACCGGGCGACCGGTGACCTCGAAGGTGCCGCGACGCACTGCAACTCGGCGAACGCGCTGTACCTGATGCTCGGGGTGCCCGAGGCGACCGAGTGCCGCGAGGAGCTGGCCATCCTCGACCGTCAGGCCTGAGCGGCCCGACCCCCGGTCCGGTCCCGCCCCGGACCACGTCCCTCAGTGCGACGTTCCCAGTTGTCCGCGCCACTGGCGCAGGGCGGCGACCAGTTCGGCCGGCGCGCCCGCCTGACCCAGACGCCGGGTCTGATCCTCGACGTAGCGCCGATAGAGGTGCACGAGACCCGCGGCCAGCAGCGGCGCGGCCTGGGCCGGGTCCAGCGGCTGTCCTGCCCGGACCTGGGCGGCCAGCCGGACCAGCGGGGTCGCGATGGCCTGCGGCTGGGCCAGGTACCACGCGATGGCCTCGTCGTTGGTGGCGGCACGTCCCATGGTCATCGTGTTGGAGTAGAGAAACCGGACCGGGAACAGTACGGCCTTGGTGAACCAGACGGGGTCCGCCAGGAGCCGGCGAGGTCGGTGGAGTTCGGCGGTCACCTCGTCGGTCGCCAGGACCTTGACGGCGAACTCGGCGCTGTCGACGAGCAGCTCGTCGGCGGTCGGGACGGCGACCTGCGGGGCCACCTCGGAGCCGAGCAGCAGGACCCCCTGCTCGGCCAGGTCGAGACGGTCGATGACGGGGAACCGCCCGTCGTGGTGGCCCCGGCGCAGCGCGGGCAGGGAGGCCCAGAACACGGAGAGCTTGCGGTGCAACGCACCACGCTGGCCCAGGGTCTGGCAGGTCTGCGCGACGGTCTCGGTGTCGCCGCCGCGGGTCTCGGTGATGACGACGGCCAGGTCGATGTCGCTGACCGCAGGGGCGTAGCCGCCGTGCGCGAGGCTGCCCAGGGCGTAGGCGGCGAGAAAGCGGTCGGCGAACACCTTCTGGAAGTCGTGGGCGCAGTCCAGCGCGACTGCCCGCGCCGCAGCCGCCGGGCCGTGCCCATCGACCGTACTCACGCGGCGGTGTCGCGCAGGGCGCACTCGGCGATGCGGTCGGAGACGACGGTGATGACCTGCCAGGCGCGATCCAGTACGACCAGCACGTCGTCCACGGCCCAGTCGGTGCGCTGCCGCAGGATCTGGTACCCCATGTCGAGGTGCTCGACGTCGGCCTCGTCGTGCAGGTCGAAGTACGGGTCGTCGGGGAAGGCCCGCACGCCGGCCTTGCTGAGCGAGAGGCTGCCGGCCTCCAGGGCCAGGTGCGCGAGCACCACGCGCTGCACCCCCGGAAGCGTGGCGAACTGGTCGACGAACCAGGACGCGCCCGCTTCGATGACGGGATCCCAGACCTCTCGCTGGTCCTCCGCCCGGCTCCGGGCCAGGATGGCGTCGTGGCCGATCTCCTCCTGCTGGTGTTCCAGGGCGAGCTTTCGTAGGGCCGGGTCGGCCTCGTAGATGACCCGGGCGCTGATCATGCGCTGGAAGGCGTTCGACCACGGCTGGAGGTACGTCAGGACCGCCTTCTTCGTGGTGTCCGGGGTTGCCTCGTCCGACAGCAGACGGATGAGGCGGGACGACTCGTACTGCTCTTGCCGCGCGGTGTTGTAGTCGGCGACGCGTTGCAGGGCCGGGTGGCTCACGGTGGGCTCCTTAGCTACGAGCACGCCGGGTCGGGACGCGACCGGCGTGGGGGCTGACTGGTCGTAGACGGGGAAACGGAAGTAGGTGGTGATGTCGTCGTGGCGTCGCGCGGCCCGGTGGCTGACGAGTTCGAGTACGCCCCGACTGCCCGCCAGCGCGGTGGCGACGGCCTGCAACGGCCGAGGGTCCACGCCCTGACTGCGCAGCAGGTTCGCGGCGCGGTCCACCGCTTCCGCGTTGCCGGACGCCAGACTCGACATCCGCAGGTACGTCGTGGACTCGGCGGCCCGGCCCAGGCCGGATCGGAACGCCAGACAGGTCAGCGCCTCCGCACCGGCATCGGCCCGCGCGCCGGCGAGCGTCCGGTACGCGGCCAGCGCGCCGTCGGTGTCGTGGTCCAGCGCCACCGACGCCATCCGGTTCAGCTCGTCGATGTCGGCCCCGTGGTTCCGATAGTAGATCTTGGCGCGGGACTCCTGCGTGTCAGCGAGGTCGAGGCCGAGGAACTCGATCTCCCGTCGGCCGGCCTGGCCGTCTTCCTCCACCCGCCGGTGGGCGTCCTCCCACGCCTGCGCCATACCCAGTCGTTCCATTGCCCGAGTCAGCGCGGAAAAGCGCTGCTCGACCGGCCAGGAGTACAAACCGAAATACGCTTTGTAGACCACTCGCCCGGGTGGACGCCACGCCATCGAGTACCACAGAGGCGCCGTCGCGAAGACCTCCCTGACCTGACCGAACCGACGTGAGTCCGCAGTCAGGGCGGGCCATACGCTATTCGCGTCGGACAGGCAGTCGAACAACACCCGCAGTTCAGGGCGTCCTCCCGACCAGTTCATTGACATTTCTGCCGGGAACCCGTCCGCGGCGACAAACGACGGTTGGCCGGGCGCGTCCCCAATCCGCTCGCCAGCCCACGCCGGAAGCAGTTTGCGCAGCTCCTGAGTGGTTTGCGCGGCCTGCCCGGCGGGCACCGCGAGGGCCTCGCACGCACTGGCCCACAAGCCACACAGGAACTCGTCGAATCGCAGATCCCGGACGTGGGAGCCCTTCAGCCATGGGGCGCTCACCACCCGGTCCACCCTCGATGATCCGAGTTCATCGGCCTACAGTGACCCACCGAACCGGGAGTGTCAATGAAGTCGAAGATGCGCGCATCCGCGCTTCCGTCAATATGATCAACATCACAGATGTGGCCGGCTACAGCGCAGAGTGACATTGTCTGGCTTAGATGCTTCTACCAATGTCCCGGACTCATTACGTGAAGTGCGGATACGCCATGACCGATCGCCGACGGCGAATGCTCCGGGGTACGAAATGATCACCCAGAGCGATCAACATCCCTCCCCGGTCGACGCCGACGCCGATGCTGCGACCGGGATCGGGGACCGGGGTCTTGACGCCGACGCGGATGACGATCACGACGAGGATGCGGATGCCGATGCCGATGACGCCGACGACCGGCTCGCCGGGGAGCGCGAGGTGGAGGCCGGACAGGCGTAGGTCGGACAGGCGTACCGGGAGCCGTTGACGGAAGGCGTCACCGAGGGGCGTTCACGCCTCCCCGGTGCCCGCCTCAGGTGCTGACCGGCAGGCGTGCCATGGCGTGCCGCACCAGCTCGATCAGCGCCTTCTTGCTGGACGACCGGTCCCTGGCATCGCACCACAGGAGCGGAACGCTCGGGTCCAGCTTCAACGCCGTACGGATCTCCTCTTCGCTGTACAGGCACTCGCCGTAGAACCGGTTGACGGCGGCGACGAAGGGAATGCCACGCCGCTCGAAGTAGTCGATCGCGGGAAAGCTGGTCCCGAGCCTTCTGGTGTCGACGAGCACGATCGCGCCGACCGCGCCCTGGGCGAGCTCGTCCCAGATGAACCAGAACCGGTCCTGGCCCGGTGTGCCGAAGAGGTACAGGACGACATCGGGGGTGATGGTGATGCGGCCGAAGTCGAGCGCCACGGTCGTACTCGTCTTGTCCTCCACCCCCGTTATGTCGTCCACGCCGACGCTGGCCTGGGTCAGGACCTCTTCAGTGGTCAGCGGCGGAATCTCGCTGACCGATCCGACCAAGGTGGTCTTGCCGGTGCCGAAGCCACCGGCCACGACGACCTTGACCGATTTGCGATCCACGTCTATCAGTCCTTCTTGTCTAAAGTCTTTCGAGACCGGCGAGAACCGTCTCCAGCAGCCGACGATCCGCGATCTTCCGCTGCGCGGGAGCTCCGATGCCCAGGAACCCTTGTTCGAGGAGTACGTCGACCATCACCTTCGTGATGGTGAGCGGGCGATGCAGGTACGCGCCGATCTCGGCTATGGATATCCAGCCGGAGCACCGGTTCATGATCTCCTTGTACTCCGGCTCCAACCGCGTGGTGTCGGCCGGCAGGGCGATTACCTGCGTCGCCAGGTCCAGGTTGGTGTTCCGTGGAGTCGTACGTCCGTTGACGAGGATGTACAGCGGCACGAGCCGCCCGGCCTCGCCGTCGTCGTCGCCGTCCCACACGTCATACGTCATGGCCTGTGCCAGGTTGGCCGGTGGGCGCCATCGCGACGGCACGTATCTTGGTGCCGAGGTACTCGCCGATCCGGGTCACCAGGCGGCCCATCTCGTACGCGACCATTCCCATGTCGACGGACTGCTCACAGAGTACGGCCAGCCGGGCGTTCGGTCCGGCGGCGGCGACGAACAGGGTCTGGCCGTGGTACTCGATGATCACCTGCTGGACGGGCCCGCTGTCGAAGCGGCGGCCCATCCCGGCGGCGACGCTGTACAGCGAGGAGGCACCGGCCGACAGGAGTTCAGCGGCGTCCTGCGGCAGCGAGGTGGATTTCTGCACGATCAGTCCGTCGGTGGAGAGGACGACCGCGTAGACGACACCGGGAAGCTCGACAAGGTCGTCCAACATCCAGGTCAGGTCATTCTGCGACGTCGAGTTGGTCATGCTTTTCCGCCTTGGTCAGCTTTGGTTTCTGTTTCCTCGTTGCCCGCTGCCCGGCCGGCCGCCCAGGCCTGCTGGTACTGCGAGAACCGGTTCCGGGCCTCCTCCGGCGACCGCGCGGGCTCCGTCGGTCCCTTCGTGCCGGTACCGGGCAGGCTGTCGTCGCGCAGTTCGGGGACGAGGTGCTGTTGTGGTTGCCGGTGCGGCAGCGGCGGACGGGCGGCAGCCTGTGGGCTGGCCGCTCCGGCGGGCTTCGGGCTGGCCGTTCCGACGGACTTGGCACCGGGCGCCGGAGCGGACCTGGGGCCGCTCGGCCCGGCGGGTTTCGGGCTGGTCGTTCCGGTCTCCGCCGTACGCCTGGCGGACGGCTCCGATTGTCGAGGTGTGCTGGCGCTGCTGCTCGGTTGACGGTCGCTCATCACTCCGCCCGCGCGGTCGGGTCGTCGGCTGTCGCCGCTGTGGGGGTTGCGTAGGGTCTGGACCGATCCGTTCGAGACCATCACGCCCCCCGGGGCCGGAGCCGCGGTGCCGGGACGCGGTTCGCGGCGACCGGTGCCACCCAGCGGGGATCCCGGGGCGGCTGCCGGGGACAGCGGGGCACCCACGTCCATACCGTCGTCGACGTTGTCGCCGGGGTCGGCGGCGATCACCCGGTCGGGCAGGAGCACGATCGCCAGCAGCCCGCCGTACGCCGAGGTGCGCAGGCTAACCCGGATGCCGTCCCGCTTGGCCAGCTCCGCCACCACGTGCAGACCGACCTGTGCGCCGTCCTTCAGCGCCGTCACGTCCGGCGTCGGCGCGGTGGACAGCAGCTCGTTCGCGCGTTCGAGCGCGTCCGGCTTCATTCCCACTCCGCCGTCTTCGATCTCCACCGCGACACCGCGCTTGACCTGGTTGCAGGTGACCCAGACCGTCGTCCCGGGCGGGGAGAACGCGAGAGCGTTGTCCAGAAGTTCGGACAGGAGGTGGATGGTTCCGGCGACCGCGTGTCCCACCAGCGCGACGTCGGGGGCGTTGCGCAGCGTGATCCGCTGGTACTGCTGTGCCTCGGCGAAGGCCGCCAACAGCACCCGGCGGACCGGCACCGGATTCTGGAAGCGCCGGCCGATCTGCCCGCCGGCCAGGATGACCAGGTTCTCCAGGAAGCGCCGGGTCTGGGTGAGCTGGTGGTTGATGTCGAAGAGTTCCGTCAGCAGCTTCTCGTCGCCGACCCGGTTCTGCAGGTCCTCGATGACCTTCAGGCCCCGCTGGAGGGGGCGCTGCGGGCGCCGCGCGACGCCCATCAGCATCGCGAGGCCGGCGGCCCGGGTCTTCGCCTCGTCGATCGCCGCCCCCGCCGCGGCCTTCAGCGACCTGTTGATGACCTCGGCGACCTGACCGATCTCGTCACTGCCGTAATCCTGGTTGGGCAACTCGACCGCGAGGTCGACCTTTTCGCGCCGACGTAGTCGTTCCATCATCGCCGGTAGTCGTTGGTCCACCACCGACGCGGCGTCCTTGCCCAGCCGGGCGAGGCGGACGGAGAGCGCCTGGTCCACCAGGACCTGCGACTGGCGGATCGCCCAGACGATGGCGGCGATCGCGATGGACAACGCGATGAGACTGCCCAGCGACGCGGTCAGCAGCTGGTTGTTACCGGTACGCAGCGTCTCTGCCGAGACCCGGTCCGCCTGGACGATGCTCATATTGATCAGCTCGTCGGAGACCTGGCGCGTGATCGTCTCCCAGCGAGCCCGGTTCAGGGGCACGCTGCGGGGTACGCCGTTCTGCCATGCCCCGGCGGCGACGAGCGCGTTCTCCGCGGCGACGAGCTCCTTCCAGGGCTCGCTCGCCACGATGGTCTCGAAACGCTTGCGGACCTCCGGTTCCAGCTGCGGCGCGACGTTGGCCAGCGCGAAATGGTAGGCGCCGATCAGTTTCACGAACTCGAGATGGTCCTGCTGGTTGAGCTGGCGCGAGCTGAAGGCGCCGTCAATGGTGGACCCGGCCCGGGACATCAGGTCACTGGCCCGGAACGCGTCCGTCGCGGTGAGGCCGCCCAGGGACGCGGCCACGTCGGGCACGATCCGGGCCTGGGTGTCGAAGAGGTTCGTCGCGGCGTCCAGCAGGTTGTTGTAGTAATCGTAGATCCGTTGCCCACCGACCGACCGCGAATCGATCGTGCTCCGTACGCTCGGCAACTGGTCCAGGTAGTCGGTCAGCGTCCGCCACCGCGTCTCAATGGACTGGGGAGCATTCGCCAACGCCGCATTGGCGGCGGTACGCAGCGCGGACAGGCGCTGATCGGTCTGTTCCCGTTGGCCGATCAGCGCCTGGAGGTCCCTCGACGGCTGGGCCAGATAGGCGACGCTCAACCGCCGTTCCTGTTGGACCGAGGCCAGGGCGGGAACCGCGGGAATCGACACGTTGCGGACGCTGTTGGCGACTGTTCGGTTGTAGAAGCCCTGGAAGACGAGGTATCCGGACGCCACGAGCCAGAGCGCCAGGGCGACGACGCCCGGGATGAGAACCAGCCTGATGACGCGCCGTTTGATGGACTGCTGCCGGCCACGGCGCCGACTCGACGCTGTCGACTGATTGCGGTTATCCGAATCAGGTTGCCTGCTTGCGTGGTCGGCCTGGTTATGCGCCAACTTCTATCCAATCATGGGCAGCCCGGAAGAACCAGCAGGCGAAACACTGCTGGCGAACGCCGATCTGTGTGCAACCCTACCGGTGTGTCCGCTCTGGCACTAGCCCGCCCGAACCGTCGCTCCGGAGGGCAGTTGTTTGTACTGGTCAGCCTGGCGTCATTGCCATTAGCTACTAATCGACTACGCGGTGCCCGTACTAACCGGGATGTCGCACACTACCGTTCGTCCGTGCCGATTCGAGTCTACGATCCGCGACAACATAGTCACGAACTGGCCCTCGCTGAGGCGACGAAAGGGCTTTGCCGGCTTCGATCCGTGTTCGGTTGGTGGATCGGAGCGGCGGAAACGAAGGCCAATACTGGGCAACGCTGCCGGAAACCGAGGATGTCGAGGGGTGGGGTGGGGCTGTCGAGGGTTCGTACGTCCTCTGTGGACGAACAGTACCCGAGGATCGGACCGCCACTACTCCGACCACCGGCCGGGCACTACTCCACCGTCCGGATGGCGACTGCTCCATCCCCCGACGGACTCACCCGGCCAGGTGTCGGTAGGCGGTCGATTGTGGACGGCCCGGGTCATGCGGCGCCGGTGTTCACCACGCAGCACAGATTGTCGTCCGGATCGGCGAGCACGACGAAATTCGCGTCGTCGGGATAGCCCCACGGAACGCGTCGGGCACCGAGCGAGATCAGCCGTTCGACCTCCACCCGCTGCTCGATCTCGTCGGCGACGTGCAGATCGAGGTGCGTCGAGTCGGTCTCGTCGAGGGTGATGGCCGGCCCGTTCCCGTCCGGCGGCACCAGCACCGGGGAGTCGTCGCCGATCGGGCCGTCGCGCAGGACGTACTCCCACGCGCCGGTCCAGAACCGCGCGGCCCGGTGGACGTCGGCGACGTGTAGGACCACTGTTCCGATCCGCACCATGGCGTCCAGTATCGGGGACCGGGGTACGGCCTGCCGGGCGTGCGTCCGCCGGGCGTGCGTCCGCCCAGCGGCCGTCAGCCGGGTTCAGCCCAGGCCCGCCACGATCGCCCGGGCCACCGGCGAGGGGTCGGTGCCGTCCAGGACGAACCCGTCGGGAACGTCCACCCCGGGCTGGGCGAGCATCCGGGGCGTGGTACCCCGGTGCGGCCAGGTCGCGGTGTGCACGATGAAGGGGTGGCACAGGTAGACGTCGCCGGCCCGGCCGGTGGCCTCCGCCGTACGACGGCAGAACACCGACGCTTGCAGCCGCTCGGCGACCGCTCCGCCGCCCATCCCCGCCTCGCCGGCCGGGGCGAGGACCCGGGCCGCGTACGGGTGGGAGCCCACCACGAGCCGGGTCGGCGCGTCGTCGGGGCCGACGTCGGAGAAGAGGAACAGCGCCAGGAGACCCCGGCCCCGGGAACGTACATTGGTCCAGTACTCGTCGCCGCCCCACCAGTTGCCCTCGATGTGGTGGCCCACGTCGCCGGGGTACTCCTCGGACGGAAACCGCACCGGTACGCTGCCGCCCACACCCGTACGCCGGGTCCAGCGCCCCGGACCGATCAGCGTGTCGTACGCCTCGACGAGCGCCGGTGACGCCCCGGCGGCCGTGAACGGTGCCCCCTCGGGGCAGTCGACGTGGACGCAGGGGCGGGCCCAGGTGCTCCGGTCCGGTTCGGATATCCCGTGCTCGGCCAGCGCCTCCCAGATCAGGCGCCGGCAGCCGGCGGCGGTCTCCGGCTCGAAGGCACCGCGTACGGCCACGAAGCCGTCCCGTACGAAGGCGTCGACGTCCATCCATCCAGTGTGGTTCCCCCGTCCGCTCGACGCACCCGGGTTTCCGGCCCTACCAGGTGCCGGCGCGACGGTCCCGCCAGGCCCGGCCGTCCGGGTCGTAGACCAGCCGGTAGGCCGGGACCGCCCAGAGTCGCTGCCGCCACGGCAGCCGGTTGGTCTCGTGCGGCAGCAGCCGACCCGGCGGGCGGGGACCGACGCGCCCGCCCCGGTGCCAGTCCCGCAACGCGTCGGCGGCGGCGCTGATGGCGCGTACCGCCGAATCCGGGTCCAGCAGGTCCTGGTCGTCGTCGGTCCGGTCGAGGTGCTCCCGCCAGAGCGCCAGCCGCAGGTCGCGGGGGAACCGCCGGGCTCCGTCGCCGAGCCCGGCCGGATCCTCCGGCGTACGCCCGTCGTGGGTGTCGTCCAGCACCGCACAGGAGAGTTCGCTGTCGTGGGTCCACGACCGGCGGTTGAAGTTGTCGCTGCCGACGCTGCACCAGACGTCGTCGACCACACAGACCTTGGCGTGGACGTAGACCGGGGTACCGGCGTGGTTCTCCACGTCGAAGACGTGCACCCGGTCGGCGGCGGCGGCCCGGCACAGCGCGATCGCCTGCTCCCGGCCGACCTGGTTGGGGGGCAGGGCGAGCCGACCGTCCACGTCCGGATGCCGGGGTACGACCGCGACCAGGTGCAGTCCGGGGTTGTCCCGCAGCGCGTCGGCGAACAACTGCGCCACCTCTTTGGACCACAGATACTGGTCCTCCAGGTAGATGAGCCGGCGAGCCCGCTGGATCGCCTTCGTGTAGCCCCGGGCGACGGTCTGCTCACCACGCCCCGCGAAGCCGTACGCTGGTCGCATCGCCGGATAGGTCCGCAGTACCTGGACCCGGTGCGGCCCGCACGGCGGCGGGTCGGGTGGCTGCGGCGGCAGGCGGTCGGCGTGCAGGTCGGCGCCGCGCAGCCGGTCCCGGATGGTGCTGATCGGCCCGTGCTGGTCCAGGGGTGCCGGATCGGTCCAGCGCTCCCGAAAGGTGAGGTCCAGCGCGCCGACGACCGGTCCGCGCAGCGCCAGCTGCACGTCGTGCCAGGGCGGATGGTCGCCGTACGCCCGGGCCATCGCCACCGCCTGCGGGTCGCCCCGGTGGTCGGCGTCGTCGCGTCGGCTGTGGCACAGGTCGATGCCGCCGGCGAACGCGATGTCCCGCTCCGGCCGGCCCGGATGCCGGAGTACGACCAGCTTCTGGTGGTGTGAGCCGCCCCGCCGGACGCGCTGGTCCAGCAGCACCTCGCCGCCGGCCGCCTTGACCGCGTCGCCGAGGTGCCGGTTCTCCTCCTCGCTGTACGCCAGCTTGTCCAGATGTGAGCGCCAGATCAGCCCCTTGACCACCACCCCGCGCCGGGCGGCGTCGGCCAGCAGCTCGGCGATGGTCGGCCCGGCGTCGCGGAGCCGTTCGTCCGGGTCACCGCGCCAGTCGGTGAAGAACAGGTGGTCGCCCGCGCGCAGCTCCCGCACCTGCGAGACCAGCCGGTCGAAGTACGTCGCCCCGTGGATCAGTGGTTCGACGAGGTTGCCGTCGCACGAGGCGGGCAGCGAAGAGTCGGGATTACCGCGCTCCGCCGCAGTGAGGAACCAGTCCTGCGGTTGCACGGGACCCCTCTCGGTAGCTGATGTCCCCACCGTAGGACGGCACCCGGCCCGCCGCATCCCGATCCAGCGGGTACGTGATCGCCGGAACACCGATGAGTTTTCTTGCGAGCCGCCGTCTTTATCGGGTAGGCCGGAATCTGAACTCGACGGAGGTACCTCATGGCCAAGCTGCTGTACTCGGCCACCATGTCGGTGGACGGCTTCATCGCCGGTCCCGGTGGTGACATGTCCTGGATGACCGAGTACCTCGGGCCCAACCCGGCGGTGGACGAGTTGATCCCCCGGATCGGCGCGCTGCTCGTCGGCGCCCGCACCTTCGGCGGTGACGACCCGTACAGGGACACGCCGCAGGAGGGGGAGGCGTTCGGCGGCGGGTGGAGCGGGCCGCAGTTCGTGCTCACCCACCATGCCCCGGAGGTCCCGGTCCCGGACGTCACCTTCGTCGGCGACCTGGAGACCGGTGTCAACGCCGCCAAGGCCGCGGCGGGGGAGCGGTACGTCAACGTCCTCGGCGCCGACATCGCCCGGCAGTGCCTGGCGGCGGGAGTGCTCGACGAGATCTTCATATCCGTCGCGCCGGTCCTGCTCGGCGACGGTGTACGCCTCTTCGATCAGCCGGGTGGGCGCACCGTGAAGCTGGAACGCCTCAGCCTGCCCGCCGCGCCGGAGGCGACGAACGTCTGGCTGCGCGTGGTCGGCTGACGCCGGACGCCCGACGACGGCTGCCCGGTCGATCGCTGCGGGCGCCCGGTCGATCACGACGCTGCTCGGCCGATCATGATGCTGCTCGGCCGATCACTACGGCTGCTCGGCCGACCGCTGCGGGTGGTCGGCCGAGTCGGTCGGCGTGCGGCCGGTGTCCTCGTGCCCCGGCCACCAGGCGGCGTGACCGAGCAGCGCGGTGAGGGCCGGGGTGAGGAACAGCGACATCACGAAGGCGACGATGGCGATGCCGCAGGAGATGGCGAAGCCCATCTGGGTCAGGGTGCTGTTGCCGGCCAGCATGAGTGAGGCGAACGTACCCGCGAGGATGAGGCCGGCGGCGGCGACCGTCGGTCCGGCGTGCCGGATCGCCATGCTGGCGGCGTCGCGGGGGCTGCGGCCCTCGCGGGCCTCCTCCCGGAGCCGGGCGATCATCAGGATGTTGTAGTCGGTGCCGAGCGCGACGACGAAGAGGTACATGATCACCGGGAGAATGAAGATCAGGCCGGGCTCGCCGAGGCCGATCTGGAAGATCAGTACGGTGGCGCCGAGGGTCGCCGCGAAGCCGAGGCCGACCGAGAGCATCAGGTACCAGGGCGCGACGACACTGCGTAGCAGCAGTCCCAATATGATCATGATGAGGATGGCGGCGACCGGGAACACGACCGCGTAGTCGCGGTCGACCGCTGCCTGGATGTCGACGAAGACCGCCGTGATGCCGCCGACGAAGGCGGTCGTCCCGTCGGGTGCCGCCGCGTGCGCGGTACGCCGCAGTGGGCCGTCGACGGTCCGTAGCGCGGCGGCGGACTGTGGCGTGTCCGCGAGGGTCACCTGGAAGTTCGCGACGGTCCGGTCCGGTGACAGGGCCGGTACGCCGACCTGCCCGACGCCCGGCACCCGGGTCAACTCGCCCCGGTACGCGTCGAGCTGGCCGGCCGGCAGCGGGCCGCCGGTGTCGGAGCGCAGGAACACGTTCGACGGCTCGGTCGCGCCGGCCGGCAGGCCCTTGAGCAGTTCCCTGCTCCAGACGTTGGACTCCGATTCGGTCGCGGTCGATCCGCTGCTCAGGTCGAAGTTGGGGTGGAAACCGAACGCGAAGACCGCGAGTACGACAAGCGCTCCGCCGGACACCGCCGCGTACACCGCCGGGCGCCGGCCCAGCGAGCGGCCGATCGCGGCGAACCGTGCGCCGCGCGGCTCGTCGCGCCACGCCTTAGACGGCCAGAACACCTTCGTGCCGAGCAGCGACACCACCGCCGGGATGAGGGTGAGGCCGGCGAGCAGGGTGGTGGCGACCGCGATCGCCAGGGCGGGCCCGAGCGAGCGGAACAGGCCGAGTGTCGACAGGGCCAGGGCCAGGAAGGCGATGATGACCGCACCGGCGGCGGAGGCGATGGCCTCGCCGGCCCGGGCGACCGCGCTGACCATCGCCGTCTTCGAGTCCTCGCCCAGCCGCAACCGTTCGCGGTAGCGGAACATCAGGAAGAGGATGTAGTCGGTGCCGACCCCGAACAGCACGACGATCAGCATCGCGCTCACCGAACTGTCGGTCTTCAGGTCGAACGCGTCGTTGGCCCAGGCGATCAGGCCGGTCGCGATCTGCGACACCAGTCCGATGATGACCACCGGCAGGAGCGCGATGATCGGGCTCCGGAAGATGATCAGCAGCAGGATCAGGATGAGGCCGATCGTGGCGACCCCGATGATCAGGTTGGCCCGCTCTCCGGAGTTCTGGGCGTCGAGGGCCTGCGCGGCCGTACCCGTGATGCCGGCCTTGAGGTCGGAGCCGTCGAGCTGGGCCGGCAGCGCGTCCCGCAACCGCTGCACCGCGTCGGCCTGTGCCTGGTCCGCGGCGCTGCGCTGCGGCGTCAACTGCACCGCGATGATCTGGATCGACCGGTTCGGCGACGGTGGGGTCGGAAGGAGGGCCAGGACGTCCGGAATCCGTTGCCCGCCGAGCGCCTGCGCGATCGCCGCGACCTTTGCCGCGTCGGCGTCGGTCAGCGGCGTGTCGTCCATCCGCTCGAAGACGATGATCGCTGCCGGCGTCGTCGCCTGCGGAAACGCCTTCCGCTGTAGTTCCGCCGCGCGGATCGACTCGTAGTGCGAGGGCAGGAAGGACGCCTCGTCGGTGGTGGCGGTCAGCGTGGGCGCGAGACCGATCACCGCTCCTCCGGCGATCACCCAGGCCACGATCACCCAGATCGGATGGTGGACCACGAACCGTCCCACAGCGGCGAACACCAGCGGCACCTCTTCGTGATAGGCGAGTCTCCCTCCGTGATCAACCTAAACGCTTGATTGCCCGCAGATAGGACAAATGGCTGGGGTGCCGTCGACCGGGGCGCCGTGATCGGTCCCACCGATGCCACCGGCCGGGCCCGGCCAGCCGTCGGCCGGCAGCGGACGTACCGCCGGTGGCCGGCCGGCAGCGGGCGCGCGGCCCGCCACCGGCCGGCTGTGGCTATCCGTTCGTCGGCGGGCCGCTCGGCACCGACGTCGAGCCGATCGGGTTGAGCAGCTCGGCCTTGCCCTCGAAGGCGAAGAGGAGCAGGTCGACCATGCGGAAGGTCTCGTCGTCCGGGCCGAGCGAGGGCCGCCAGGACGGGTCACGCAGGACCGAGATCCGGCTGCCCTGCATGGCCCGGTGGAACACCTCGGCGACGATCCGTGCCCCGACGCCGTCGAGCCGGCCACCGTTGAACTCGGCCTCCCGCAGGATGTAGAACCACAGCGGGGTGTTGGTGGTCAGCGCCTCCTTCTGCTCGTCGGTCAGGTCGTCCAGGCTGGCGCCGCCCCGGCCGTTCAGGATCTCGTCGGGCTTGAGCGGCACCATGTCGAACAGTTCGGCCATCTGCTGGCCACTGGCGAGCCGGACCATGACGGCCCGGGTGAGGTTGCGGAAGGCGAGGTTCAGCTCGATCTCGGGGGGTGCGGTGCCGTGCCCGCCGAAGGATCCGAGCGGCAGGTTCCGCAGCGGATCCACCAGTTGGGTGTCGATCCGGCGGGTCAGGTTCAGCCCCGGGCCCTCGGTCGCCGGATCCACCACGAGATCGTCCCGGCCGGCCTCGGCGAAGTCGTACAGCCGACGGAAGTCCGCGATCCAGTTGGTGGGCAGGCGTTCGAACGAACCGGACTCGGGATCGGCGATGGTGCCGTCCGCGGAGAGGATTCCGCTGGTACCGGAGAACTGGAACAGCAGTTGCAGGGTGCCCGCCGGCAGACCGGTGTCGGTCCCGGTGCGGAAGATCCGGTTCCAGTCGTAGACCTCCCGGATCATGCTGTGCCCGAGCCGGTAGGCGGCGACGGAGAACTCGATCGGCATGGTCGGCCGGTCGCCCGGCTGCACCCACTTGCCCCGGCGCCGCCGGTTGTAGCCGGGTGACACCTCGAAGAACCGCCGCCCGTTGGTGAACACGTCGTCCACCACCGCCGGATTGACGATCCGGGGCAGGAAATCGTGCCAGAGCATCCACTGGTAGTGCTTCACCACCACGGAGCGGGCGGCCCGGAACAGCGCCTGACCGGACAGGCCGCCCGAGGCCAACTGGTCGACGACCCGGTTGTGGAACCGGATGAACGCCAGATGGGTCTGCGCGACGGCCAGGTTCTCGTCGTTGCGGGCGTCCGGGATCACCGCGGCCCGCCGTTCCCGCTTCGTCGAGCCCTGCCCCGACCGGGGCAGGTCGAACCCGGTCAGGTCCCGGTCCGCGGCGGGGTCCACCGGTGGCGGTGGCGGTCCGGAGACCGCCGCCGTGCTGCCCACCTTCAGGTGTATCCCGTCCTCGGCGTAGAAGACCTTGTCGTGCTTGTCGTCGGGGCCGCGGCCGTACAGGGAGTCGAGGTCGAGCGCGGGTGAACGGCCCTGGAGGAGGTCGTCCACCGAGACGTCCGAACCTAGCGCCGCGGCCGTGGCGTCCATCGTCAGGTCGTGGTCGACGAACTGCCCGAGGTACGTGTACCCGGCGGGGACCGCCGGCTCCGCCGAGTCGACGGACTGGCCCGCGACCATTGCCCGGGCCAGGGCCGCGCGCACTTCCTCCGGAAGTTGCACACCCTTCGGCCCGAGTCGGGAGAACCGGAACTTGCGCAGTTCCGCCGTTGTCGAAGGTCGTCTCGCTGCTGGCTCGTGCTGTTCGTCGAAGGCGAGCAATCCCTCACCCTCGACGAGGTAGTCCTCCCGCATGTGCCGTTTCATCAGTCGTTCCTCCCTCGTGAGGACCGGCTTGCGGACCTGGCCGCCACACGGGGGAAATCACCGACAATGATCGGGTGCACGCCAAATCAGGACGTGCGTCAGCCGGATCGGAGCCCCCGTGAACGCCCGCGATCTGCGCGGACCAGTCGACCTGGTTCGGTGCTCGCCGCCGGTCTCAGTCGACTGACTCCAGACTCCGTCGCGCAATTCGGATCGTCCACCTACTGTCACCGATACGACCACAGAGACGCGATTGTCACTGTACGAATTCTGATCCTGACTATACGAGCTGAATCAATATATTCGCGCCTATGTTGCCTGCTCTTTCAGCGGGTACGGGATGAAAGTGCTGCGATTTTCGTCCAGATCGAGGCGACGGCTGATCGGCGCGGCGGCCCGCTGCGGACAGGTCATCCGGGTGCAGGTCTTGCAGCCGGGCCCGATCGGGGTGGCCGCCTCCGTCGCGTGCAGGTCCATCCCGGCCGAGTAGACGAGCCGCCCGGCGTGCCGGGTCTCGCAGCCCAGCCCGATCGCGAAGACCTTGCCGGGCTGGCCGTAGCCGCCGTGGTGCCGGGTGACCGTACGGGCGATCCACAGGTAGCGCTGACCGTCCGGCATCGCCGCGATCTGCGTCATGACCCGACCCGGTGCGCTGAACGCCTCGTAAACGTTCCAGAGTGGACAGGTCCCGCCGGAGCGGGAGAACGGGAAGCCCGTCGCCGACTGGCGCTTGGACATGTTGCCGGCCCGGTCGACCCGGACGAACGAGAACGGCACCCCGCGCGCCTTTGGACGTTGCAGGGTGCTCAACCGGTGGCAGATGCTCTCCCAGCCCATCGCGAAGTGGTCGGTGAGCAGTTCTATGTCGTACCGCAGCGTCTCGGCGGCCGCCAGAAACTCCCGGTACGGCAATATCAGCGCGGCGGCGAAGTAGTTGGCCAACCCGACCCGCATGAGAATCTGTGTCTGCAGGTCGTCGAACTTCTCCTCCTCGATGATTTCGTCGATGACGTCGGCGTATTCCAGCAGGGCGATCTGGGCACCCATCCGGATCGCCTCCTGACCGGCCCGCAGCGAGGTCGACAGGTGCAGGGTGCGGGTTTCCGGGCGGTACCGGTGCAGCTCGCCGGCGAGCGAGTCGGTGTCCTGCCGGACGATCCGGATGCCATGCCGCTGCGCCAGTCGGTCGTTCAGGGCCAGTCGGCTCTCGCCCCGGCGTACCCCCAGCTCGGCCGCCAGGGCCTCGGCCGCCTCGTCCAGGTCCGGCACGTAGTTCTGCCGGCGGTAGAAGAAGTCGCTCACCTGGTCGTGCGGGCTCCGCCCGGCCACCAACTCGCGGTCACCGACCACCTCGGCCAGCTGGTCGTTGGCCTGCCGGTAGCGCCGGTAGAGGTCGATCACCGCCTCCGCCACCTCGGGCAGCCGGGTGGCGAGTTCCGTCAGGTCGGGCAGGGCGGCCCGGGTGGGCAGCGCCTCCCGGAGCTGCGCCACCAGCCGGGGCGTGTCGTGCGGGGCGAAGTACGCGGTGTCGACGCCGAACACCTCGGTGATCCGGATCAGTACGGCGACGGTCAACGGCCGGGAGTCGTGTTCGATCTGGTTCAGGTAGCTGGGGGAGATGGCGAGCTGCCGGGCGAGTTCGATCTGACTGACGCCGTGCTCCTCGCGCAACCGGCGCAGTCGCGCGCCCGCGAACGTCTTGACCATGGCGACTCCCTTCGCCTGATTCCGACACATTAACACATCTGTTAAGAACGCCATTCGCAAGTTCGCAAAACTGCGCGCCGACTTTTCAAAAATTGGCTGTTTCCGTATCTCGACGCTCCGAACGGGACCGTGCGATCGTTCCGACAGAAGCGAGAGGGCCGGCACGAGAAGACAGAGCCCGGAGGAGGAACCGATGAGTACGTCAGCGGAGCAGTTGCGTACCGAATGGGCCACCGACCCGCGCTGGCGGGGGGTGGAGCGGACCTACCGCGCCGAGGACGTCGTCCGGCTGCGCGGTGCGGTCCAGGAGGAGCACACGCTCGCCCGGCGGGGAGCCGAGCGGCTGTGGCGACTTCTGCACGAGGAGGAGTACGTCCACGCGCTCGGCGCGCTCACCGGCAACCAGGCGGTGCAGATGGTCCGGGCCGGGCTGAAGGCGATCTACCTGTCCGGCTGGCAGGTCGCCGCCGACGGCAACCTCGCCGGGCAGACGTACCCGGACCAGAGCCTCTATCCGGCCAACTCGGTGCCGGCGGTGGTACGCCGGATCAACAACGCGCTGCTGCGCGCCGGACAGATCAGCACCGCGGAGGGGGGCGCGACCGGGCCCGACTGGCTCGCCCCGATCGTCGCCGACGCGGAGGCCGGGTTCGGCGGCGTGCTCAACGCGTACGAGCTGATGAGCGCGATGATCGCGGCCGGCGCGGCCGGTGTGCACTGGGAGGACCAGCTCGCATCGGAGAAGAAGTGCGGCCACCTCGGCGGCAAGGTGCTGATCCCGACCGGGCAGCACGTGCGGACCCTCAACGCCGCCCGGCTCGCCGCCGACGTCGCCGGCATCCCGTCGGTGATCGTCGCCCGCACCGACGCGCACGCCGCCACGCTGCTCACCACCGACACCGACGAGCGGGACCAGGAATTCACCACCGGCGAACGGACCGCCGAGGGCTTCTACCGGGTACGCAACGGAATCGCGCCGTGCATCGCCCGTGGCCTCGCGTACGCCCCGCACGCCGACCTGCTCTGGATGGAGACCAGCACTCCGGACCTCACCGTCGCCCGCCGGTTCGCCGAGGCGATCAAGGCGCGGTACCCGGACCAGTTGCTCGCGTACAACTGCTCGCCGTCGTTCAACTGGCGGAAGCACCTCGACGACGACGCGATCGCCAAGTTCCAGCGCGAACTCGGGCACCTGGGGTACGCGTTCCAGTTCATCACGCTGGCCGGCTTCCACGCCCTCAACTACTCGATGTACGACCTGGCCCGGGGCTACGCCGCCGAGGGCATGCCGGCTTACGTCTCCTTGCAGGAGCGGGAGTTCGCCGCCGAGGCCGACGGATACACGGCGGTCAAGCACCAGCGTGAGGTCGGCACCGGCTACTTCGACCTGATCAGTACGGTGCTCAACCCCGCGGCCGAGACGACCGCGCTGCGTGGCTCGACCGAAGAGGAGCAGTTCCGATGAGAGTTGTCGTCACCGGCCCGATGCAGGAGCGGTTCGAGGAGATCCTCAGCCCGAAGGCCCTCGACTTCCTGGTCGCGCTGGACAGCGAGTTCGCGGCGCGGCGGGTGGCGCTGCTGGACACCCGTCGGGCCCGGCGGGCCCGGTACGCCGAGGGCCAGCTGCCGGGTTTCCTGCCCGAGACGGCGGCGATCCGGGCCGACCCGGACTGGCGGGTGGCGCCGCCGGCACCGGGGCTGGTCGATCGGCGGGTGGAGATCACCGGCCCGCCGGACCGGAAGATGACCGTTCACGCGCTCAACTCCGGTGCCCGGGTCTGGCTGGCGGACTTCGAGGACGCCCTCGCGCCGACCTGGGACAACGTGGTCCACGGTCAGCTCAACCTGGTCGACGCGATCGACGGCCGGATCGACTTCACCGACGGGCGGGGCAAGCGGTACGTCCTCGGCGCCGACCCCGCCACCATCGTGGTCCGGCCGCGCGGCTGGCATCTGGTGGAGAAGCACATCGTGGTCGACGGGCGGGCGATCTCGGCGAGCCTGGTCGACTTCGGGCTCTACTTCTTCCACTGCGCGCAGCGGCAACTCGACGCGGGCAGCGGGCCGTACTTCTATCTGCCGAAACTGGAGAGCCACCGCGAGGCGCGGCTCTGGAACGACGTCTTCCGGTTCGCCCAGAACCATCTCGGCATTCCGCAGGGCACGATCCGGGCCACCGTGCTGATCGAGACCATCACCGCCGCCTTCGAGATGGACGAGATCCTCTACGAGCTCCGCGAGCACGCCGCCGGACTGAACGCCGGCCGCTGGGACTTCATCTTCAGCGTCATCAAGAACTTCGGGCAGCGCGACGACTTCGTTCTTCCGGACCGGGCCGACGTGACGATGACGGTGCCGTTCCTGCGGGCGTACACCGAATTGCTGGTGCGGACCTGTCACCGGCGCGGCGCCCACGCCCTCGGCGGGATGGCGGCGTTCATTCCCAGCCGGGACCCGGCGGCGAACGACGTCGCGCTGGCCCGGGTCCGGGTCGACAAGGAGCGCGAGGCCGGTGACGGCTTCGACGGGTCCTGGGTCGCCCATCCCGGCCTGGTCCAGGGCTGCCGGGCGGCCTTCGATGCCGTCCTCGGCGACCGGCCGCACCAGCTCGACCGGCTCCGCGACGACGTGTCGGTGACCGAGGCCGACCTGCTGGCGGTCGACCGGACCCCCGGTCGGGTCACCCTGGCCGGCGTGCGGGGCAACGTCGCGGTGGCGCTGCGCTACCTGCACGCCTGGCTCGGCGGTGCCGGAGCGGTCGCGCTCTTCGACCTGATGGAGGACGCGGCCACCGCCGAGATCGCCCGCTGCCAGGTCTGGCAGTGGCTGCACCACGCGACACCGCTGGCCGACGGCGGCCGGGTGACGGCGGAGCTGGTGCGGTCCATCCTGGACGACGAGGTGACGGCGCTGCGGGCCGACTGCACCGGGTCCGACCTGGACCGGATCGCGCCGGCAGTGGAGGTCTTCGCCCGGACCGCGCTAGGCGAGGACCTACCGGCGTTCTTCACCACCGAGGCGTACGCCCGGCACCTGACCACACCGGCCCTCCAGGACAGGCCGGACGCTATGTGATCGGGTGGGGTCAGCCGGTGACCTGTTCGGTGGTGGAGGTCTGCGGGATGTTGACGACGAGGTCGTAGGCGTCCAGGATCGGCGCCTCCTGGTAGGTGTCCATCAGGCGGATCCTGTCGGGCCCGGCGACCCGGCCCCGCGCCGGGCGCAGGTCGACGATCCTCGGTCCGGACGCTCCGGTGAAGGCCGCCTCGACGCTGTCGTCCGCCGGGGATGCCAGCTCCGTGGCGATGATGTCGACCCCGCCGGGCGCGTCCGGATTGCGTCGGCGCGTCGACGTCCGGCCCGCCGAGCAGGTCGCCGCGACCGCGAGGTAGTTGCCGCCGAGGCGGTGTGCCAGGTGGTGGCCCATCGCGGACAACCCGAACCCGGGCGCGACGACCGGGGTCCGTTGGAGGTGGCTGTTGTGCGCGCCGAGAACGATCTTCGTGTCGGGGCCGAGCTGGTCGAGCAGCCAGAACACCGTTTCGGCCATGCCCCGGTCACGTGCGGCGACCTTCGGGTGGGAGGCGCCGGGGACGAGGTGGCCGACGTACCCGCGCAGCGCCTGATCCAGCAGGCAGGTCAGCCGTACCTCGTGCCGGGCGATCCGGTACGCCTCGACACCGGAGACCTGGCAGAAGTCCACTTCCAGGGCGTCGAAACGGCCGGCGAGTTCCGCCAACAGCGCGGTGATGCCGTCCCGGTCGGCTACGTCAAGTTGCGCGTACGCCTGGTACGCGGCCATCGAGTGCTCGCCCGCGTACTTCTGCACCCGCACCAGTAGTCGGTCGACCAGCGGGACCGCGTCGGGGTCGACAGCGCCGAGGTACCGCCCGATGTTCTCCAGCGCCGGCACCGGTGACGCGGTCGAGCCGGGTACGTCCACCCCGAAGAACCGCAGTGGCGTTCCGGCGGTGCCGTTGTGCTGACGCATCCACGCCAGCTGGGCACGCATCTCCGGACAACGGCCCATCGTGTACGTGATGTTCCGCTCGGAGAGCGTCCGTAGCTCGCCGGGGCCGCCGCGCACCCACGCGTCGACGGCCAGCCCCTCGCTGAATCCGGACTCCATCGCGAACACGGTGAACCCGCACCGCTCCACCAGGAAGCGCAGCAGCCGGTGTCGCCACTGGTAGAACTCCCGCACCAGGTGGGCGTTCTCGCCGATCGCGACCACCCGCGCGTCGCGGAAGAGGGCGACCAGCGGTTCGAGGTCGTCCAGTGGGGCGTCCGGGTCAACCGTCGCGAGCGGTACGGCATGCTCGGCGACGTAGGCGTTGAAGGTAGCTGGCATCCGGGCACGATATCGGCTGGAACAGCGGCGGCGCCGGGGCCCCAGCCCTTCGGCTGGCGCCCCGACGCCGGGCTACGGCCGACAGTTCGGCCGGGGAAGGTGCCTACTCGCCGTTCTCGGCGAGCTGGACGAGCGCGCTGGCGGTACGGAAGTACTGGCTCCGGCCAAGGTCGCCGATGGTCTTGATGCCGAGGGCCTCCTTGAGGTGCGTCGCGGCCCGCTCGCTGACGCCGGCCAGCGCGGCGACCGGGGCGTCGACGAGTTCGGCCAGGCTCTTGTCCTGGTACTCCTTGTCGACCAGCTTGACGAGGTTGGCGGTTACCGGCACGAGTGCTCCCAGTGAGTCGTCGGTCCGGCACGGCGCCGGACCCATCCGACATTGTTCCATATTGGACGGAACCGTCACCGACGCCCCACCCCACTGTCCTAGGACGCTGTACGGGTGGTGGCCCGAGTAGATCTTGACGATCTCTCGCTGTTCACACCACAAAAAGTCGTCAACATCTCGATGAACTCCGCGAGGCGGTACTCGATGGCGGCACGCCTCAGTCGTGGCGGGGTCGGCGTGCTGGTCCGTTTGGGTGCTATTCCTGGATGTTATCGATACGTGCGGCCGCGCCTTGTCGGATCAACGATTCGTGTCACCCCGGTGGCACCGAGCCCTATCGCGCGACGGCCGAGCGGCCCATCCTAGTTCCGTGATCCGGTGAATCCGTGCCGCAGCCAGATCCGTCGCGCGGTCAGGTCCGCTGTCTCAGTCAGCCGTCGCCAGGTTGTCCGGTCAACAAGGGAGAGCCCACATCATGGATAAATCTGATCAGGTCCCTCGATGGACTCGTCGATCGGTCCTCACCAGGACCGCTGGTCTGGGCGTGGCAGCCACCGTCCTCGCCACCGTGGGCACCGGTTCCCCGGCGTCCGCCTGGACGAACACCACACACTCCCCGTACCGGTTCTGCGGCGACTGCTTCGTGATGTTCTACTGGGGCCTTGCTCCCAGCGGGCACTGTCCGGCGACGGGATATCCGCACCGTCAGGTCGGCTGGTTCTTCATGATCCCGTTCGGGGGCGGCTGGACGCCCACCGACCAGCCCGACTGGCGGTGGTGCCGGAACTGTTTCGGGCTGTTCTTCAATGGCTTCTGGCCGGACCGTGGTCGTTGCATCGGCACCAACATCGAGAACATTCCGCACCGGACGGGTTCCACCTTCCCGTACAACTACGTACTGCCGCACGACATCGGGGAGCCGCCGGGCACCCAGGCGAACTGGGAGTTCTGCATCAACTGCTTCCAGCTGTTCTTCAACGGCTGGGCGCCACAGCGGGGAGTGTGTTTTGCCTACGGCGGGCCGCACGTTCCGGACCCGAACGCGTTCCACTTCGCCATCCCAGTCTCCAGCTACGAGTCCGGGCGCGGTCTGCGCGACCTCTCACCCGGGTTCGAGCCCTAGCTCTGGTGGACGTTGCGGGTGAGAGTGGCGAGTTCGGCCTCGCGGTCGGCGCGCTCGCGGGGCCAGCCCGCCGCGTCCGGCCGGCGCTGCCAGGGCAGCGGGCCGGCGGGCCGGCGGTACTCGACACCGAGGGCGTCCAACCGGTGCAGGTGCGCGGCGAGGCGCCGCGCGAAGTCGTCCTCGGGAACCCGAGAGGGCGTCGGCGTCGCATCCGCTGACGGGGCCGGGGCCGGGGACGGGGCCGGGGACGGCAACGGCAACGGCAACGGGGGCGGGGGCGGGGACGCGGGCGACCAGACCGCCTCGGCGAACGCGGACAGCCGGGGAAAGGCCAGGTAGTCGAGCCCGCGCGGGCTGTCGGCATGTTCGGTCCAGAGGTTGCACTGCGCCCCGAGGATCCGGTCCCGCAACTCGGCCGGCAGCGCGGCGGGCACCGGCTCGAAGGCCCGGACGTCCGCGACGGTGAGCACCGTACCGACCGGGATCGGCTCGTCCGGACCGTCGGACTGCCGGTAGTCCAGGTAGGCGGCGGTGTCCCAGCAGGCCACCACCTCATGCCCGGCGCGGGCCGCCGCGACCGCCAACGCCGGACCGCGCCAGGCGGCGACCGTCGCGCCGGGCGGAAGTTCGCCCTCCAGGATCTCGTCCCAGCCGAACAGGGTTCGACCGCTGGCGGCGAGATGCTGCTGAAACTGCCGGACGAACCAACTCTGCAACTCGTCCTCGTCGCGCAACCCGAGTTCCCGCCGCCGGGCCTGGGCGGCCGGGCTGGCCCGCCACTCGTCCTTCACGCACTCGTCGCCGCCGATCCCGATATGCCGGCTCGGGAAGAGTTCCATCACCTCGTCCAGCACGTGCCGGAAGAACGCGATGGTCTCGTCGGAGACGTTCAGCACCCGGCGGGAGACCCCCCAGCGGGTACCGACCGCGACCGGCTCGCCCGGGTTGTTGCCCAGTTCCGGGTACGCGGCGATGGCGGCCTGGGTGTGGCCGGGCAGGTCGATCTCGGGTACGACGGTGACGAACCGTTCCGCCGCGTACGTGACGATCTCCCGGATGTCGTCCTGGCTGTAGTAGCCGCCGTGCGGCCGGCCGTCGAACCGCTCGTGCTGACGTGACCCGACCATCGACTCGGTACGCCACCCGCCGACCTCGGTCAGTCGGGGGTACCGCCGGATCTGCACCCGCCAGCCCTGGTCGTCGGTCAAATGCAGGTGCAGCACGTTCAGCTTGTGCGCGGCGAGCAGGTCGACGAGGCGCAGTACCCCGGCGACCGGCAGGAAGTGTCGGGCGACGTCGAGCATGCAGCCCCGCCAGCCGAAGCGGGGCGCGTCGGTGATCTCGACGCCCGGCACGGTCCACGGGCCGGCGGTCACCGGCGCGCGGCGGTACACGGCCGGCGGCAGGAGTTGCCGCAGGGTCTGGGCACCGTAGAAGACACCGGCCGGCGAGCCACCGGCGATGGCGATCCCGTCGGGGCGTACCCGCAGGTGGTAGCCCTCGGCGGGAAGTGCCGGGTCGACGGTGAGGGTGATGCCGCCGGTCCCGTCGGGCGCGCCACCCCCGTGTGCGGCGCTGTCGACGGGACCGGCGGGGCCGGGAAACGGCAGGCCGGTGGCGGCGGAGAGCACGGTCCGCAGCCAGCGCGCCACCCCGGCACAGGCCGGGTCCGTGCCGAGGGTCGTCGCCGCGTCGATGGTGAAGGGACCCGAGCCGGTACGCGCGACGGCGACCGGCCGCGGCAGCATCACTCCTTCACCGCCCCGCCGAGACCGGAGACCAGCCGGCGCCGGACGAAGATGAAGAAGACCAGCACCGGAATGGTCATCAGGGTGGAGGCGGCCATGATCCCGCCCCAGTCGTTCTCGTCCGGCTTGAAGAACACCAGCAACGCGGCCGGCAGGGTCTGGTTCTCGGTGGCGCTGATGATGAACGTCTTCGCGAACAGGAAGTCGTTCCACGCGAGGATGAAGGAGAAGACGCTGGTCGCGGCCAGGCCGGGCGCGATCAGCGGGAACAGCACGCGCCACAGGATGGTGAACCGGGAGGCACCATCCATGATGGCCGCCTCCTCCACCTCCTTCGGCACCGCCGCCACGAAACCGCGCAGCATCCAGATCGCGAACGGCAGGCTGAAGGCGACCTGTACCAGGATCAGCGAACCGAGGGTGTTCAGCCCGACGCCCGGTACCGTCCGGCCGAGGTCGCGGATCTGGAAGAACAGCGGAATGCTCAGCGCCTCCACCGGCACCATCTGGGCGATCAGGAACAGCACCAGGATGGTGGTCCGGGTACGGAACCGGTAGCGGGTCAGCGCCACCGCGGCCAGGAACGCGATCAGCGCGCTCAGCGCGACCACGGCCAGCGCGACGACCACGCTGTTCAGGAAGTACCGGCCGAACCCGCTGACTCCGAGCGCCGACCGGAAGTGGTCCAGGGTCGGATGCAGCGTCCACGGGCGGGGATCGGCGGACAGGATCTCGCCGGTCGGCTTCAGCGCCGACAGCACCATCCAGTAGATCGGGAACACCGTCAGCAGGGCGACCAGGATCGCCACCCCGTCGGCGACGCGACGACGCATCAGAGCACCTCCCCGGTGCGGCGCAGGGCGCGCAGGTAGAAGAGGGTGACCACGAGCAGGATCACCGTCATCACGATGCCGATCGCCGAGCCCAGGCCGTACTGGGCGGAGGCGAAGGCCTTCTGGTACGCGTACACGTTGAGCACCATGTTCTGGCCGGCGATGCCGCCGCCCCGGGTCATCACGTAGATCTGGGTGAACACCTTGAAGTCCCAGATGATCGACTGGATCACCACGATCGTGATGAGCGGGCGCAGTATCGGCGCGGTGACCCGGCGGAACGTGGTGAAGGCGCTCGCCCCGTCCAGCGCCGCCGCCTCCAGCACGGCACCGGGGACGGCCTGGATCCCGGCGTACAGGGTGATCATCACGAACGGGAAGGAGTGCCAGACCACCACCGCGCCGACCAGTGCGAAGGCCACGTTCCGGTCGTAGAGCCAGTTGTAGCCGTCCAGGCCCAGGACCTCGTTGACCAGGCCGAGATTGCTGTCGAACAGGAACGTCCAGACGACCGAGCCGGTCATCGCGGGCGCGGCCCAGGCGGTCAGGGCGGCGAACGACAGCACCGTCCGGGCCACCCGGCCGATCCGGGTCATCAGCACCGCCAGCGCGGCGCCGAGGGCGAGCGTCACCAGCACACAGCCGGCGGCGAAGAGCACCGTCTGGTTGAGCACGCTCCAGAACGTCGGATCGCCGAACAGGGTACGGAAGTTGCCCGTCCCCACGAACCGGGCCGGCTCACCGCCGCTGACCTGTGGTTGCCCGTACTCGAAGGTGGAGAGCAGGCCGAGTTGGTACAGCGGGTACGCGAACATCGGCACGAGGACGGCGAGCGCCGGCAGCAGCAGCCACAGGGGCGTCAACCGCTGCCGGCGGTTCGTTACGGACGACGACACCGTCGCTACTTCCCGAGCGCCGTACTGATCTGGGTGTTCGCCTCGGCAGCCGCGCCGTCGACCGTCGCCTTGCCGGTGATCACCTTCTGCAGCATGTTCGGCAGGATCTTCTCGGCGTCGATCGTGGTCCACGCCTTGTCGACCGGGACGAACTTCGTACCGGCGTCCATCGTGTCGATGAACGGCTTCAGGAACGGCTCCTTGGCGGTCACCTCGGCCCGGCCCGACTTCATCGCCGGTACGAAGCCCATCGCGTCGTACAGCTTGAGGGTGTACTTCTTGCCCGCCAGCAGGTGCATGAACTCGACGGCGAGGCTGCGGTGCGTGGTGGAGCGGAAGACGCCGAGGCTGCTGCCGCCGGCGAAGGCGGGTGCGATCGATCCCGGCCTGGCGCCGGGCAGTGGTACGACGCCGTACTTCCCCTTGACCGCGCCGGCCTCCACGGCGGAGCGGTTGAAGTTGCCCAGGATCGCCATTCCGGCCCGGCCGGCGGCGAACGCCTCGACGGTGCCGCCACCGGTCAGGTCGACGCACTGCTGTGCCGGGCAGATGTCGGCGCCGAACAGGTCGGTGTACGCCTTGATCCCGGCCTTGGCCGCCGGCGAGTCGATGGCCGCCGTGTACTTGCCGCCGGAGTTGGTGGCGATGTCACCGCCGGCGTCCCAGACGAACGGCAGGGCGCCGAAGGTGTAGAGCCCGCCGACGGCGATCCCGAGCATCTCGTTGCGTTCGGCCCGGATCTTCTTGGCGGTGCTGACGAGTTCGGCGTACGAGGTGGGTGGGGTCAGGCCGAGCTGGGTGAAGACATCGGTGCGGTAGTAGAGCGCCCGTACCCCGATCCACCACGGCACGCCGTACGCCTTGTCGCCGACGGTCACCGTTCCGACCAGGTCGGCCGGCAGGTCGGCGCCCTCGGACCAGGACCTGTTCTCCGCGGTGACGTCGGCCATGCCGTTCGAGGCGACGAAGCCGGCCAGGTCGGTGTTGCCGACCTCGGTCACGTCGGGCGCGCTCGCCGGGTCGTTGAGCGCACCCTTGTACTTCTCGGCCCGGGTGTCGGTGGCCAGGTAGCTGACGTCGACCTTGACATCTTTGTGCGCGGCGGTGAACTCGGCGATCGCCTCGTTGACGACCGCCTCCTTGGCGGTGCGGTTGGCTTCGTCGAAGAGCCAGACCCGCAGCGTGCCGGTCTTGGCGTCGGTGCTGTCGGCGGGCTGGTCGGTGGAAGGTGCGCAGGCACCGGCGCCCAGGGCGAGCGCGAGCAGCGCGGGAAGGGCCAGGAGTTTCCGCACGGGCTCTCTCCTCGAATAACGAGCTAGGTTCGTAATTAGGTCGATATGGATGTCCTACAGGCTGGGCTCCCCGCAGCGCCGCGTCAAGTCACAATTTCCCTGCTCAGAGCCACTTTGTGGGCATGCCGGCGGGCCGCCCGGCAGCGCCGGACGGCGGGTCGCCGACGCGGTCAGTCGCCCAGGTACAGCACGGCGTCGATCTCGATGTCGAAGCCCTTGAGCGCGACCGGCAGCGTGGTCCGGGCCGGCAGGTTCTCGGTGCCGAAGAACTCGACGTAGATCTCGTTCATCGCCGGGAAGTCGGCGAAGTCCCGCAGGTACACGCCGACCCGGACGGCCTTGTCGAGGTTGCCGCCGGCCGCCTCGGCCACCTTGGCCAGGTTGGTGAACGCGGCCCGCGCCTGCGCCGCGAAGTCGCCCCGGACCCACGTTCCGTCCGGCAGCACCGGGCAGGCCCCGGCCAGGTAGACGTGGTCACCGGCGATCACCGCGTGCGAGTACGGCCCTCCGGGCGGGGCCGCCTGGTCGGATACGACGATCTTCTTGGACATGACTCAACCTCCGTGTCGGGGAAACTGTTCGGCGAGCCCGTCCGGGCCCACCAGGGGCGGGGTCAGCAGGTGGCGTACCGCGCGTTCCCGGTCGGCCAGGGCGTGCCGCTGGGCGTCGGTGAGCGGGATCCACGGCGGTACGGGTTGGGGCAGTCGGGGTGGCAACGGCCGGCCGGCCCGGTACGTCACCTCGTTCACCAGTCGGGTCGGCGAGTGGCGGCGCTGCCCGTGCACGTCGACGTACTCGAACCGGCCGTCCTGAACGGCGAAGACCGCGATGTCGGCCGGTGCGCCGACGCCGAGCGTGCCGACGCCACCGGTCAGCCCCAGCGCCCTGGCCGGTCCCACGGTCGTCGCGGCCACCACCTGCGGCAGGCTCATCCCGACGGCGAGCATCTTGGCCATCGTGGTGGGCAGGTCGAACGCGGGACCGTGCAGCGACCTGGCGTGCAGGTCGGTGGAGACGGCGTGCGGCGGCATGTCGGCCGCCAACTGCGCCTCGAGTACGTCGAAGGCGAACCCGCCGGAGCCGTGCCCGATGTCGAACAGCACCCCCGCCTGGTACGCCTCCTTCGCGGCCGGGTCGAATCCGTCCGGTCCGGCGGCGATGCCGCTGGCACAGTGCGTGATGATGTCGCCGGGTCGCAGCAGCGGCAGCATCTGCGCGATCGTCGGCGGACCGGCGCCGATGTGCACCATCACCGGCAGTTCGCCGGCCTGCGCCGCCTCGACCGCCCGGCGCAGCGGGGTCAGGCCGTGCGCGCCGACGTTGTGCCGGTCCATCCGTACCTTGATCCCGACGATCGTCTTCCGGTGCTTCCGGACGGTCGCGACGGCCAGCTCGACGTCGCAGTTGGCCAGCTCCCGGGACTCGCCGACGGGCGCGATCAGTCCCACCGCGGAGATGTTCAGCAGCGCCGGCACCCGCACCCGGTAGCCGGCCGAGGCGGCGGCGAAGGCCGGGAACGAGTACGCCCCGGCCGAGCCGGCGTCCACCCAGGTGGTCACGCCGGAGCGCCAGGCCACCGGGTCGGGGTCGATGCCCCAGTACGTCGCGCCCGGGTACACGTGTGAGTGCAGGTCGACCAGGCCCGGGGTGACCAGCCGGCCGGTCACGTCGGTGACCTCGGCGGCGGCGTCGTGGGGCAGGTCCGGCGCCACCATCGCGATCCGGCCGTCGCGGACCGCGACGTCGTGCCGGCCGGTCCGGCCGCTGCCCGGATCGAGCAGGTCTCCACCGGTGAGCAGCAGGTCCCACCGGACCCCCTGGCCGCCGCGTTGCTCAGTCATCGGGCCTCGATCGCGGTGCCGATGCGCAGCCGGTAGAGCCGGGCGGGGCGGCCCTTGCGGTGCAGTTGCGTGCTGCCCTCCACCTCGACCAGTCCGGAGTCGCTCAGCTTGCGGATCAGGCGCCGGCCGCTGGGATCGGTGATGCCGAGCTGGGAGGCGAGGTCGCTGGGAGAGATGGCCCGGCCCTCCAGGGTCCGCTCGATGGCGGCCAGCCGGGACAGCGTCGCCGCGCTCAGTCCCACCTCGCCGGCCAGTTGTTCCAGTTCGACGCCGTGTTCCCGGTAGGTGAAGGCGACCGCCGACCCGGCCGGGCCCATCGGGCCGATGATGACTCCGCTGTCCTCGATCAGGTACGCGCCGGGCGTCTCCTCCTGCTCGGCCCGGGTCGCCGCGCGTTCGGCCAGGTGCAGGCAGCTCCGGGCGGACGCGCCCACGCCGAAGCCGGCGACGACCCGGATCCCGAGGGTCTCCTGCGCCTGGCCGAGCGCGGGCAGCGACACCCAGCCGCTGGTCGCCTGCTCGAAGAGTGCCTGGTGGGCGAAGACCACCACTCCGCGCCGGCCCCGGTTCTCTATCCAGGCGTCGCCGAACTCCGGCGTGTTCAGGAGCAGGTTCATCAGGCCCACCCGGGCCCGGTCCAGGTCGAGCTGTGGGCCGGCCTTGCCGACCAGGAAGACACCGGCGGCGAAGCGCAGCGCGCTGGCCTGTTTGGACTGCACCCGCAGGGCCAGCTCGTGCAGTTGGGCGCGCAGCGTGGCGGGTCCGGGCAGGCCACCGAGCACCCGGGTACTGCCCTGGAGCTGTGCCGCGACCGCGGTACGCAGGCTGATCACGTACTCGGCGCCGGTTCGGGTCAGTGCCGAGTGGTGGAACGCCACGATCTCGGCCACGCTCTGTTCCGGGTCGTACGGCAGGCAGCTGATCTGCTTCGGGTCCAGTTCCAGGGCCTGGACGACCTCGTCGACCGTCCGCGCGTCGTACGTGTCGATGCTGACCGGGGTGGGACGCCAGCCGCGTGCCAACGCCTTGAACAGGGCCAGTGACAGGTCCAGCCCGGCCGAGCGGAGGATGGCGACGAGCAGGTCTGGGGGGAGCAGGTCACGGCACTTGGCGTACGGGACGGGGCCGAGCAGCAGGCCGTCGACGTGCTGCCGGGCGAGCAGACCGGCGACGAGCCGCCGTACCACGTCCTCGTGCTCGTAGACGACCCACTCCAGGGTCACCCCGGCCAGAGTGCGGGCCGCGTCCTCGAACACGGCGCGGTGGCTGGCGTGGATGACCAGACCAATCACCATCGGCGCTCCAGGTTCGAAAGTAGTTCGTTTCCCAGTGACGCGGACAGCCTGGGCCTTCAGGGCCGGGTCCGTCAAGCCTTCTGCGCAGGTCCGGCCGGCGGTTGACGTGAAGTTCGTGATCAGGCAGGCTCGGCAGCCAACAGCGAGCCACATCCGAACATGCGGGAGAGCCGTGCTCCGCGATCAGCTCGACGAGCCTGCCCTCGACTGGCGGGCCAAGGGATTCTGGCAGCCCGGTCCGCCGGTGTCGTCCGCCGACTTCGCCGCCGCCGGCCACCGCCTGTTCGGCGGCGCCGTGAGCTGGCCGGTGCTGGTGGCCCGGTCCACCGCCATCGCGCACAACATCGACACGATGGCCGCGTTCTGCGCCCGGCACGGCTTCTCGTTCGCCCCGCACGGCAAGACCACCATGGCGCCGGCGCTGTTCGCCGCGCAGCTCGCCGCCGGTGCCTGGGCGGTCACCGTGGCCACCGCCAACCAACTGCTCGCCTGCCGTGCCTTCGGCGTACCCCGGGTGCTGCTGGCCAACCAGCTCCTCGATCCGGTGCCACTGCGCTGGCTGGCCGGCGAACTCGACCACGGGTTCGAGGCACTGTTCTACGTGGACTCGGTCGCTGGGGTCGAGGCGATCGGCGCCGCCCTCGCCGACCAGCCGGGCACCGCGCCGGTACGCGTACTCGCCGAACTCGGGCATCCGGGTGGCCGGACCGGCTGCCGTACGGTCGACCAGCTGGTCGAGGTCGCCGAGGCGGTCGCCGGCACCGCCCGGGTACGCCTGGACGGCGTCAGCGGATACGAGGGTGGCCTGCCCGACGCTCCCGCGGTCACGGCGTACCTGGGGCGGATCCGGGAGGCGACGATCCGGCTGGCCGACCGGGGGCTGCTGGCGCCGGAGGTGATCGTGAGTGCCGGCGGGAGCGCCTGGTTCGACATCATGGCCGACCAGCTCGGCGGCGCCTGGCTACCCGGTCACGACCTGCGGGTGGTGCTGCGCAGCGGCGCGTACGTCACCCACGACCACGGCTTCTACGCCGAGCACACGCCGTTCCGCCGGGTACCCGACGAGGGGGCGCTGCACCAGGCGCTGGAGATCTGGGCGCAGGTGACGTCCACTCCGGAACCGGGACTGGCGATCGTCGGAATGGGCAAGCGGGACGCCCCGTACGACGAGGGCCTGCCGGTCCCGCTGCGGATCCGGCGTACCTTCGGCGTGGTCGACGCCGCCGAGGGGCTGAGCGTGACCCGGCTCAACGACCAGCACGCGTACCTCCGGGTGCCGCCGGAGGTCGTGGTCCGCCCCGGTGACCTGGTCTGCTTCGGCATCTCCCATCCGTGCACCGCCTTCGACAAGTGGCGGACCATCCCGGTTGTCGACGACGACGACACGATCGTGGACGTCCTGCACACCTACTTCTGAGCGTCCGCCGGGTCGCGGTCGGCCCGGAGGAAGTCGAGGAGGGCTCCGGCCAGCTGTACCGGTGCCTCCTCGGCCATGTGGTGGCCGGAGTCGATCTCGACGGTCTGCACCTCGTCGGCCCAGTTCCGCCAGATGGCGGCCGGATCGCCGTACAGCTCGACCATGTCGTCCCGGGTCGACCAGCCGAACAGGACGGGGCAGCCGATCCGGCGGCCGGCGGCCCGGTCGGCGTCGTCGGCGGCGCGGTCCACGCCCAGTCCGGCCCGGTAGTCCTCGCACATCGCGTGCACCGTCGCCGGATCGTGGATGGCCGCCCGGTAGTCCTGGTACGCCTCCGCGCCCATCTGCTCGGCGCTGCCCCGGTACCAGGCGTCCGGGTCGGCGTTGATCACCCGCTCGGCCGGCTTGGCGGTCTGGCCGAGGAAGAACCAGTGCCACCAGGAGCTGGCGAACTTCGCATCGGCCCGGGCCAGCGCCTCGCCGATGGGTACCCCGTCGAGCACGGCGAGCCGGGTCACCGCAGCCGGATGGTCCAGTGCCAGCCGCTGGGCGACGTACGAGCCCCGGTCGTGCCCGACCACGGCGAACCGCTCGTGCCCGAGGGCACGCATCAGGGCGACGCCGTCCCGGGCCATCGCCCGCTTGGAGTACGTCGAGTGGTCGTCGACGGTCGGCGGCTTCGTCGACTGCCCGTACCCGCGCAGGTCGGGGCAGACCACCACATGCCCGTGGGCGAGCAGCGGCGCGACCCGGTGCCAGGTGACGTGGGTACGCGGATGGCCGTGCAGCAGCAGCACCGGGGGACCGTCGCCACCGTGCCGTACCCGCAGCTCCACGTCGCCGACATCGATCCGGTCCAGGGTGAATCCGTCGAACATGATCCGTTGCCTTCCCCGTGGCCGGCCGGGGCGAAACCTCGGCGGGCGCGGCGGGCCGTGGCCGCCGACGATCCAAACTGTCCGAAACGCGGTCTACTTTCCGTGGATTGCAGCCAACTTTTGCATGTGCAGACCAAAGTTGCTGAGCTTCTCTCTTCTTTTCTCGCGACGCAGCCTCTAGCGTGTGTCTATCCGTAACAGAGACGAACGCTGATCGTCATATTCCGTTGGGCCCCCGCCCGGCGGAGCTTACGAAGGTGTCCCGGCCGCCACAGCCGGAACGCCCCTCCCCGCGCGCCGCGGGTGGCACGCCGGCGCGCCCGTCAGGTTGTTTCGCGCCCTCGCAGGACCGATCGGCAACGCGACAGCGGCGTTGGCCGGTTCGCCGCGCGCACCGAGGGCATGGCGTGAATCGATCCACACACCGGGCGGCCCCACACCGCCCGGACTCGGGGCGGCTCCGGCCGCCCGGAAAGGCGTGGGACATGACCAGAACAGACCAGCCGATGGACCCAGCGGCCCGGCGACACCTCACCCGGCGGAGCATCCTCGCCGCCACGGCGGGCGCGGCGGCAGCGCTCAGCGCGGTCGGCGCCAACGTGGTGCGGACCGAGAAGCCGGCGATCGCGCACGGCCAGCTCAGGGCCGAGCCGCTGATCCCGTCCCGGAACCGCGGAATCATTCTCTACAGTGTCCGGGACCGCATCTCGGCCGCCCCGGACGACAGCGGCGTCCCGTACGGCTTCGAGCGGGTGCTCGCCCGGGTCGCCGAACTCGGCTACAAGGAGGTCGAGTTCGCCGGCTACACCCAGAACACCGCGATCCTGGGCCGGCAGATCACCCCGGCGGAGATCCGGAAGATCCTCGACGACAACGGGCTGGTGGCCAACGGGACGCACGCCTCGATCAACCCGGCCACGTTCGAGGAGCAGATGGACATCGCCGAGACGCTCGGAATGGAGCACATCGGCACCGGCAGCGACCCGACGAACTCGTCGTACACCTCGGACTGGGACGCGGCCGCGGACGTCTGGAACGAGCTCGGCCGGCAGGCCCGGCGGCGTGGGCTGCGGCTCTACACGCACAACCACGACGCGGCGTACTCCTTCCTGCTCGACGCGGGACCGCTGGACGCGGGCGGGAAGCCGACCCGCTCCTCGGGCACCCGCCGGCTGGAGTACTTCTTCCGGAAGACCGACCCGAGGTACGTCTTCTTCGAGCTGGACATCTACTGGGCCTACGTCGCCCGGTTCAAGCACCAGAAGTACGTCGACCGGTACGGCCGCGAGAAGACCGACCTGTTCGACCCGGTCCTCAACGTGGTGGCGCAGAGCAAGCGCTTCCCGCTGTTCCACGCCAAGGACGGCAACCGGAACAGCGCGCTGGCCAACGGATACGAGATGACGCCGCTGGGCGAGGGTGACATCAACTTCCAGCAGTTCTTCCAGACCATCGGGGACGAGGACTACCGGCACGCCAACTGGGAGCAGGACAGCGCACCCGGCGGTGCCGCCAACCCCGGCCAGTCGCTGGACTTCGCCGCGCTCAGCTACACCAACATGTCGGAGCTGACCATCTACCGTCGCTGACCGTCCGGGCGGGGCGCGACGGCGTCCGCCCCGCCCGTTCCGACAGCCACCTCCCGCGAACCACCGACCGCACCCCCCCCGGGCTCCCCGGCGGACGTGGCACCGCGCCGGGGCACGAGCGTGTTCCTGCCCGCACGACCGTGTACCAAGACGGAGGAAACATGCAAGCGATCCTGCGCCGCTGGCTGACCGTTCTGGCGGCAACCGCGACGATCATTCCCCTGACCACCGCCGCACCGGCCGCCGCCGTACCCGATCCCGGCCCGGCGGCCGGCTCGGGCGAGACCCTCGTCGCCCGCGAGAACGGCCCGGCCGCGCTCCGGTCCCAGGCCCGGGCGCCCCGCGACTACGGCGTGCTGGTCTTCACCAAGACCGCCGGCGCGCGCCGGGCGTCCATCGCCGACGGCGTACGGGCGATCCGCGACCTCGGCCGGGAGAACGACTTCACCGTCACCGTCACCCAGGACTCCGGTGCGTTCACCGAACAGAACCTGGCCCGCTACCGTACGGTGATCTTCCTCAACACCACCGGGGACATCCTCAACGCCACCCAGGAGACCGCCTTCGAGCGGTACGTCAAGGCCGGCGGCGGGTACGCCGGGGTGCACGCGGCGGCCGAGACCGAGCCGGACTGGCCGTTCTACCAGAGCCTGCTCGGCGCGAAGGCGACCGGCGCGTCCGGTGTGGAGCCGGGCAACATCGACGTCGCCGACCGGGCGCACCCGTCGACCGAGACCGTGCCGCGCACGCTGACCCTGACCGAGGAGTGGTACAACTTCTCCGCCAACGTCCGGGGCACCGCGCACGTGCTGGCCACCGCCGACGAGCGGAGCTTCGCCGGTGGCGGCATGGGCTTCGACCACCCGATCGCCTGGTGCAAGGACTACCAGGGCGGACGGTCGTGGTACACCGGGCTCGGCCACTCGATCGAGACGTACCGGTCGAACGCCTTCACCAAGCACCTGCTCGGCGGCATCCAGTGGGCCGCCGGAGTGGTCGAGGGCGACTGCGGCGCGACCGTGACCGGCAACTACGAGAAGGTCACCCTCAACGACGAGCCGGGCGAGCCGATGTCGCTGGCGGTGCTGCCGGACGGCCGGGTGCTGCACAACACCCGGGGCGGCCAGATCCGGCTCTACGACCCCGCCTCCGGGGCCAGCCCGGTGATCGCGACGATCCCGGTCTACAGCCACGACGAGGACGGTCTGCAGACCGTTGCGATCGACCCCGACTTCGCCACCAACAACTGGGTCTACCTCTTCTACTCGCCGCCGCTTTCCACCCCGGTCGACAATCCGGCGACGCCCGGCGTCAACGAGGGCGACGCGCCGGCCACCAGCACCGATCCGACGGTCTGGGACAAGTTCAAGGGCTACAACCAGCTCTCCCGGGTCAAGATGGTGCAGGGCGCGACGCCGCACCTGGACATGAGCACCGAGCAGCAGATCCTGCGGGTGGACGTGGACCGGGGCATCTGCTGCCACGTCGCCGGCAAGGTGAAGTTCGACGCCAAGGGACTGCTCTACCTGATCACCGGTGACGACACCAACGCGGGCGGCTCGGACGGCTTCGTACCGATCAACGAGTCGCCGACCCAGGGTCCGGGGTACGACGCCCAGCGCTCCGCCGGCAACACCAACGACCTGCGCGGCAAGCTGCTGCGGATCAAGGTGAAGCCGAACGGGACGTACACCAGCCCGGCCGGGAACCTCTTCCCCGAGGCGCAGGACCACGCGGGCAAGACCCGTCCGGAGATCTTCCTGATGGGGCTGCGCAACCCGTTCCGGTACGACGTCGACGCCTCCGGCCGGGTGTACGTCGGGGACTACTCGCCGGACAGCCGTACGTCGAGCCCGACCCGTGGACCGGAGGGCACCGGGCGCTGGTTCTCGACCAACAAGGCCGGCAACTACGGCTGGCCGTACTGCTACTCGCCGGCGTTGCCGTACGTCGACTACGACTTCGCCACCCGGACCTCCGGAGCGCCGTTCAACTGCGGTGCCCCGGTCAACGACTCGCCCCGGAACACGGGTCTGACGGTGCTGCCGGCCGTACAGCAGCCGCAGTTCTGGTACACCTACGAGGCCCGTACCCCGTGCCCCGGCGCCTACCTGGAGACGCCGCCGACCAGTTGCGACTTCAAGTGGCCGGTGGTCGGCACCGGTGGGGTGGGACCGCACGGCGGCCCGATCTACTCGTACGACCCGGCGTCGACCTCGGAGACGAAGTTCCCCGAGTACTACCACGACGCCGTGGTGTTCGGTGAGTTCACCCGGGACAAGATCTTCATGATGCGGACCGACGGCAAGGGCAACCTGGCCGGGGTCGAGCAACTGCTGCCCGGGTTCGTCTTCGACAACCCGATGGAGATGGAGTTCGGCCCGGACGGCAGCCTCTACCTGCTGGAGTACGGCGACGGCTTCTTCACCGCCAACCCGGACGCCCAGCTCTCGGTGATCCGGTACGTGAAGGGCAAGCGGTCGCCGGTCGCGGTGCTCAACGCCAGCCCGACCTCCGGGCAGGCGCCGCTGACGGTGAACTTCTCGGCCGCCGGCTCGCACGACCCGGACCCGGGCGAGTCCATCTCGTACGCCTGGGACTTCACCAGCGACGGTACGGTCGACTCGGCCGACCCGAGCACGTCGTACACGTACACCGCGAACGGGACGTACACCGCCCGGTTGACGGTGACCGACTCCAGCGGCAGGACGGGAGTGCTGACCCGGGTCATCACGGTCGGCAACACCGCGCCGACGGTGACGGTGACCAGCCCGGTCGCGGGTTCCTTCTTCAACTGGGGTGACCAGATCCCGTACACGGTGACGGTCACCGACCCGGAGGACGGCACCATCGACTGCTCGCGGGTGACGGTCAGCTTCGTACTCGGGCACGACACCCACGGCCACGAGCACGGCTCGACCACCGGCTGCACCGGAACGTTGCAGTCCCCGGCCGACGGTGCCGACCATGCCGGCGGCTACCTGTACGGCGGGATCAGCGCCTCGTACACCGATCTCGGCGGTGGCGGCCAGCCGGCGCTGACCACGGTGAACCAGGTCGTCGTCCAGACGCCCCGGCAGCAGGCCGAGTTCGCCCAGGTACGGCAGAACGTCACCATCGCCAACACCAGCGACGCCGGTGGCGGTCAGCACGTCAACGGGATCGACGCGGGTGACCACATCGCGTTCGACCCGATCAACCTGGGTGACGCCAGCGCGGTCACGTTCCGGGTCTCGGGCGGCTCGGCGGCCACCGCCGGTACGCCCCGGGCCACGGTCGAGCTGCGGCTCGACTCGCCGACCGGCCCGTTGGTCGGCACCGCCACGCTGAATGCGACGACCGGCAACAACGACTGGTCCAGCCAGAGCCTGCCGGTCGACCAGCCGGCCGGTGGACACCGGCTCTACCTGGTCTTCCAACCGGTCGCCGGTGGTCCGACCACCGGCCTGGTCAACCTCAACTGGGTGGAGTTCACCGCTAAGTAGAAAAGTTAGGAAGGGCCCCCGCCTATCGTTTTTTGTATAGGCGGGGGCCCTTCCTAACGTCCCCAGGGGTCGGTGTCGCCGGTGACGTCCCGGGTGCGGCCTGGCCGGCGGCCTGGCCCGGCCCGCCGAACGTGCTGCGGCGGACGACCTCCAGGGCTGAGACCGGTGCCGGGAAGCCCTCGCCGACGGCGTCCTCGGCCCGCGCCGATCGTTCGCCTATAGGAGGAGCGACCGGAGCTTCGGGGAGTGGGGGGCGGCTGCTCGATGGCGGGCGAGGATACGGCGGCACTGATACGGCAACCCGACGCGCCGAAGCGGGCGACCCTGCTGGAACTCCTGCTGGACGTGGTCTACGTCGCGGCCCTCGCCCTCATCTCGATGCGGCTGGCGAGCGACGTGACCTGGCTCGGCGGGGTGCGGGTGCTGGTGCTGCTGATGGCGATCTGGTGGATCTGGTCGATCACCGCGCTGCTGACCGACTTCTACAACCCGGAGCAACTCAGGATCCAGCTCGTCGTCGCCTGGGCCATGCTCGGCAGCGTCGTGATGACGGCCGCGATCCCGCACGCGTTCATCGACCACGGCTGGCTGTTCGCCGGGATGTACGTCGCGATCCACGTCGGACGCGGAATCATGCTGGTGTCCCTGCTACGCGGACACGAGGCCCAGGCCCGTGCCACCCGGTTCCTCGTCTGGTTCGTCGTCTCCGGTACGGCCTGGATCGCCGGAGCCTTCCTGCCGAACCCGCTGCGGCTCCTGCTCTGGGGCATCGCCCTGATGATCGACTACATCGGCGGGGCACTGCGGTATCCCTCGCCTCGGCTCGGCCGGGTGCCGCTGGCCCAGTACGACAAGGGGAGCGAGCACCTCGGCGAGCGGTACCAGCAGTTCATCATTCTCGCCCTCGGCGACATCATCCTGGTGCCGGTGCTCCAGAACGACGGGCGTGGCTTCACCGCGGGTCGGCTGGGTGGACTGCTGCTGGCATTCGCCACGATGCTCCTGCTCTGGCACATCTACGTCTACCGGGCCGGTGCGTTCCTACAGGTGGCGATCACCAAGCGGCCCGGCCGGGCGACCCGCTGGGCGCCGTACACCCATCTGCTCATGGTGGCCGGAATCGTGTCGACCGCCGCCGGGTTCGAACTTGTGATCAATGGGAACAGGACCCGGGCGGGGCTGGGCTGGGTGCTGGTGGTGGTTGGCGGGCCGACCCTGTTCCTGATCGGGCGAACGATCTTCGAGTACGAGATCTTCGGCAGGTTCTCCTGGTCCCGGCTGCTCTGGGTGCTCGTACTGGTCGGGCTGACGCCGCTGGTCGCGTCCCGCCCCCTGATCCTCGCCGCCTCCGTCACCGGCGCCGCCCTGCTCGGCGTCGGCCTGTCGGACGCGGTCCGGGCGAAGGGGCGGCCGTCGCCGGTCGAGCGCTCCGAGCAGCCGTGACCCGCCCCCGGCCCACGCCGGGGCGACCAACTGCTCCGTCTCCCTGACTGTTCCGCTGTTTGCCGATTTGGCAACGGCGCTTGTCGAATCCGGGATTCCGGACGGACAGTCGAGGCGGGTGGCCGGCCGGCTGGTCCGGGCGGCACCCGAACGGGACGAGGAGGGCACGGAGATGGACAGGACATACGACGTACTGGTGGTGGGCGGTGGCGCGGCCGGACTGAGCGCCGGGTTGGCCCTGGCCCGGGCCCGTCGCGCGGTACTGGTGGTCGACGCCGGTGCACCCCGCAACGCCCCGGCCGGCCACGTGCACAACTACCTGGGCCGGGAGGGTACGCCGCCGGGCGAACTGCTGGCCGTCGGACGCGCGGAGCTGGCCGGGTACGGCGGCGAGGTCATGTCCGGCCGGGCCGTACGCGCCGAGTCGCTGGACGGCCGGCCGTCCGGTCCCGGCTTCCGGGTCGAACTCGCCGACGGTCGATCCGTGCTGGCGCGGCGACTGCTGATGGCCACCGGTCTGGTGGACGAGTTGCCGGATATCCCGGGGCTGCACCAGCGGTGGGGTCGGGAGGTGCTGCACTGCCCGTACTGCCACGGCTGGGAGGTCCGGGACCAGGCGATCGGCGTCCTGGCCACCGGCCCGATGGCGACGCACCAGGCCCTGCTGTTCCGGCAGTGGAGCCCGGACGTGACGCTCTTCCAGCACACCGCCGCCCCGCCAAGCGCGGACGAGCGGGAGCAGCTCGCCGCCCGGGGGATTCCGGTGGTGACGGGCGAGGTCGTGGGGCTGGAGCTGACCGACGACGGGCTCACCGGTGTCCGGCTGCGCTCGGGACAGGTCGTCCCGCGCCAGGCCCTGACGGTGATGCCACGGTTCACCGCCCGCGCCGACCTGCTCGCCCCACTCGGGCTGGCACCGACCGAGCTGCGGGTCGACGGGTACGTCGTGGGCAGCTACGTACCCGCCGATCCGACCGGTGCGACCGCGATCCCCGGCGTCTGGGTGGCCGGCAACGTGGCGGACGTCCGGGCAGGGGTGATCAACGCCGCCGCGGCCGGCCTGAACGTCGCCGCGGCGGTCAATGCCGACCTCGTCGCCGAGGACACCCGGCGGGCGGTGGCGGAGCACCGGCGCGGATCCGGCACGCCCGCCGGGTCGGCCGGCGCGTCGGCGGAGCCCTTCTCGGCCGAACACGAGCGGGAGCTGTCCGAGCGGGTGCTCGGGGACCGCCGGCACGGCTGGTGAGCCGATCCGGCACCGGGGCGGCCGGCCGGGCAGCGTCGACGACGGTGTGCTCCGGGCGAGTGGGCGTCCGCGACGGATCGGCGGTGCCGCCACGATGGCGTCAGTCGACCGGTGGTGGCGGCACCCGTTCCCGACCGTCCGGGGCCCGGCCGTCCGCGTCGGGCGTACCGGCTGGGTCCCCGCCTTCGGCGGTGTCGGTCCGGGATCCGTTCCCGGCGGGGGTGGCGCTGGACCTGTCCTCGGTGGCGTTGGCGCTGGGCTGGTCCTCGGTGGCGTCGGTCCGGGGCTCGGTCCCGGTGGTGCCGGCCGGCCGGCCGGCTTCCGCGGCCAGGGCCCGACGCCGCCGGAGCAGCCGGAATCCGACGGGTGCGAGCAGGGCCAGCACGGTCGCCACGAACAGCGTTCCGGAGATCGGGCGGGTGACGAAGCCGGTCGGGTCACCATCGAAGATCCGCATCGACTGCCGGAACGCGGTCTCCAGGAGGCTGCCGAGGACGAACGCCAGCACCATCGGGCCGGGTTCGAAGCCGGTCTTCTTCATCAGGTACCCGACCACACCGAAGAAGATCACCAACAGCATGTCGAAGGTGCTGTTGTTGACGGTGTAGACGCCGAGCATCGTCACCATCACCACGATCGGGGCGAGGATGCTGTCGCGTACCGACACGAGCCGGACGAAGACGCCCACCAGCGGAACGCTGAGGATCAGCAGGAATATGTTGCCGATGTACATCGAGTCGACAACGCCCCAGAAGACCTCGGGATTCTCGTTGATCAGGCGGGGGCCGGGCGGGATCCCCTGGAGCAGCAGCGCGCCGAAGATCAGCGCCATCACCGGATTGGTCGGGATGCCCAGCGTCAGCAGCGGAATGAACGACGACGTCGCCGCCGCGTTGTTCGCGCTCTCCGGCGCCGCCACACCCTCGATGGCGCCCCGGCCGAAACGTTCCGGCGTCTTGCTGCGGCGCTTCTCCAGGCCGTACGCCGCCATCGACGACAGCACACCGCCGCCGCCGGGCAGCAGGCCGATGACGAAACCGACCACCGAGCCCCGGCCCACCGCTCCGCGCGACTGCCGCCAGTCCGCGCGGGACGGCCACACGTTGCTGACCGTCGGCTTCGGCAGCTTGTTCCGGGCCCGGTGTTCGAGGTGGTACAGGATCTCGCCGAGCCCGAACAGACCCATCGCGAGGGCGACGAAGTCGACGCCGTCGGCCAGGTTGATGCTGCCGAACGTGAACCGTGGCGAGGCGAACAGCGGATCCGGCCCCATCGCGGCGAGCAGCAGGCCGAGCGCGGCGGCGGCCAGGCTCTTCGCGGTCGACACCGTGCCGAGGGTGGCGACCAGCAGGATCCCCATCGCGGCCAGTACGGCGTTCTCCGGCGGCCCGAACCCGAGCGAGAACCGGGCCAGCAGTGGGGCGATCAGGGTCAGCCCGATGATGCTGACCGTGCCGCCGATGAACGATCCGATGGCGGCGATGCCGAGCGCCGAACCGGCCCGGCCCTGCCGCGCCATCTGGTACCCGTCGATGGTGGTGATGACGGTGGCCGCCTCGCCGGGCAGCCGCAGCAGGACCGAGGTGATCGTGCCGCCGTACATCGCGCCGTAGTAGATGCCGGCGAGGAGGATGATCGCCGATTCGGCCGGGATCTCGTACGTGATCGGCAGCAGCAGGGCGATCGTCGCGACCGGTCCGAGGCCCGGCAGGACGCCGATCACCATTCCGATCACGACACCGGCGAGGACGTACAGCAGATTGACCGGGGTGAACACCACCCCGAAGCCGGAGAGGACGGGGTCGAAATAGTCCACTCAGAACGCCAATCTCGGTAACGGGACACCCAGGCCGGTGATGAACAGCAAATAGAGCACCAGGGTGGTGGAGGCGCTGACGGCGGCGGTGACCAGCCAGGACTCCCGGCCGAGTACCTTCAGCCAGAGCACCATGACCAGCAGGGTCGGTATCTCGAAGCCGATCCGGGTGATCAACAGGACGAAGACGACCAGGCCGGCGAGGCCCACGGCGATCCCGATCGCGCCCCGGCTGAACTGTTCGGCGTCCCGCGCCCCGCGCTCGAAGATCAGCGTCCACGAACCGGCGCCGACCAGCAGCAGACTGGCCAGCGCCGGCCACAGACCCGGTCCGGCCTCCACCGGCGTGCCGAGCGAGAGCGAGACCGAGTACGCCAGGCAGGCGAGCCCCAGCGCTATCGGCACCACGGCGGCAACGAGTTGCCCCAGCGGCCCGGCGGGCGGGATGTCGGTCGGCATCGCCTCCGGCAGGGCCGGCAACGGCTCCTCGTCGGTTTCCGCCCGACTCATTTCGGTTGGAGTCCGAACCGGTCGATCAGCAGTTTGTACCGGTCGAAGTCACCCTTGATCTTGCTGGCCACCTCGCTGCCCTCGACCTCGAACTGGTCGATGAAGTTCTTCTTCAGGAAGGCCTCGTACTCCGGGTCCTTGACCGCCTCGCGGAACGCCTTCTGTAGCGCGGTCACCGCGTCGGCGGAGATCGACTTTGGTCCGGCGATGAACCGCGCCTGGTCGACGGTGAGGTCGAAGCCCTTCTCCTTCGCGGTCGGCAGGTCCGGCAAGGACGGGCTGCGCTGCTGGCTGAACACCCCGAGCCAGCGCAGTTCCCCGGACTCCACCAGCCGCATCGACTCGGCCGGCTGGGATGCGCCGATGTCCACCTGCTTGCCGAGTACGGCGGTGACCGCCGGCCCGCCCCCGCCGAACGGGACGTCGGTGGCGTTGATGCCGGCGAGCTTGTAGAAGGCGGTCTGCGCGAAGTACGCCCCGGTGCCGACGCCCGAGTGCCCGTACGTGATCCGCCGCCCGCTGTTCTTGAGCGCGATCACGTCGTCGAGGGTCTTGAACGGGGAGTCCTTGTGCGCGACGAGGACGATGTTCTCGACCGTCAGCCCGATGACCACACCCAGGTCGTCGAGCGAGACCGTGTCGGCGTTCCTGACCAACTGTGGAGTGAGCGTGAACAGCGAACTCGGCGGGAAGCCGATCGTGTAGCCGTCGCCCTGGGCGGCGGCCACCTCCTTGGTGCCGACGGCGGCGGCCGCGCCGTCCCGGTTGACGATCACCATCGAGTGGCCGAGCGGCTTCTCGATCGCCTTGCCGAGCGTCCGGGCGATGAGGTCGGTGCTGCCGCCCGGCGCGAACGGCACGATCAGCTCGACCGATCGTTGCGGGTACGCCGAGCCGCCCTCACCGTCACCGCCGCCGGTCTGCACACCGCACCCTGCGAGGAACGTTCCCGCGCCGAGCCCCACACCCAGTCTCAGGGCGGCACGCCTGTTCACGGCGTGCCCCAAAGCCGAATCGGTCACTGGTTCCTCCCTGGCGGTTCAGGTTGGAGATCTTGTCCGGGAAAACGTGTCACCTTGATACCCGCCGATCTTCGGGCTGTCAATCAAAGCGGTGGCATCCGGACCGAAGTGGACGCAATGTGGGCGACATTCACTCCATACGCAGCATTTACCGCGGTCAACCCGAGACGGGCTCGCCCTCACGGCTTCCCGCAGCCGGTGTGCCCGGGGTGGAACGCCCGGTCCGGCGGCGTACGGCGGTGACGACCAGGTCGACGGCGAGGAAGCCGAGCAGGGTGGCACCGAGTACCGGCAGCGCCACCCCGACCGCGATGGTGGACAGCACGCCGACGAGCAGGAGCGGCCACCGCAGCAGTCGCCATCCGCCGCGGGCCGGTGGGACACCGACCGGAGCACGCCGGTCGGCCCGGACCGGGCGCCGCTGCCACCACATCCGGTAGCCCCAGACGATCACGCAGAGCAGGCCGACGGCGAGTGCGGCCAGCAGGATCTGGTTGACGATGCCGAACAGGTATCCCATGTGGGCCTGCACGCCGAGCTTGGACAGCTGCGAGAGCAGTGGCCAGTCCGCGAAGTCGCTCCGGGCGACCACGCCGGTGGCCGGGTCGACCACGATCCGGTCCAGGCGTACCGGCCACGAGCGGTCGTCCTCGGCGACCAGCCAGCCCTGCCCGGCCCCGGTGGGCACGGTGATGTCGACCGGCCCGGTGATCCCGGCCGCCCCGGCGTGCCGGAGCACCGCGTCGACGGCCGTGACGTCCACTGCGTCGCCCGTTCCGACCGCGCCCCCGTGGTGTCCGCCACCGGTGGTCGGGGACGGCGGTGCGCCCGGCAGCGTGGTGTCCAGGGTCGGGCTGTGCGCCTGGAGGGCGGACAGCGCGGTGCTGAAGTTCGCGCCGGCCCAGCGCGACCAGGTCAGCCCGGTCGCGGACAGGAAGATCAGGCCGATCGCGAGCCACACCCCGAGAGAGGCGTGCCAACCCCGGGTCCGCCGTACGCCCCGGGCGGTGAGGTCCGGCAGCAGGAGCCGACGGGTGCGGCGGCGTACGGTCCACTGCCGGTGCAGCCACAGGGTGAGGCCGCCGAGCACCAGTACCCACAGCCAACTCGCGGCGACCTCGGAGTAGACCCGGCCGACGGCGCCGAGGTGCAGGTTGCGGTGCAGGTCGTCGATCCAGGTCATCAGCGGGGTCTCGCCGAACCAGGTGACGAGGGTGCCCCGGATCCGCAGGGTGTACGGATCCACGTAGACGGTGTGTTGCCGGTCGCCCAGCTCCGGCAGGTTGAAGACGACCCGGGTGGTGGCGTCCGGGGTGGCGGCCGGCAGGACCGAGGCCAGGGTGCCGTCCGGATGTGCGGCGACCGCCGCCGCCACCTGCGCGGACACCGGGTTCGCCTGGTCGCCGACCTGCGCCACCCGCAACTCGTTCCGGTAGACCAGCGAGTCGAGTTGCGGGGTGAACACGAACGCGAGGCCGCTCAGCGCGGCCACGGCCAGGAACGGGGCGACGAGGATTCCGGCGTAGAAGTGCAGCCGGGTGATCAACGGGATGGGTGACCACGACCGTCGGGGCGCGGCCGCCGGGGGCCGGGCCGGTTCGGGCGGAGCGTCCGGGGCAACCCCGATCGACACGTCGGATGGCGTCATGGACACAGTTGGCTCCCTGTCAAGGCGGTGGCGCAGCGGGCGCGGACGGTCGAGACTCGACCGTCTGCAGGATCAGTCGCTCCACCGGGTCGACAAGTTCCCGGTCAATTCATAGACGTGAATGTATGCCGCGTTCGCCTCCGGCCCGGCCGCCCCGCCACCGTGCAGCCCGGCCGCCCCGCCACCGTGCAGCCCGGCCGCCCCGCCACCGTGCAGCCCCGCCGCCGCGACGCCGTGCCGGCCCGCCGCCGCGCCGTCACCGTGACGCCCCGCCGCCCGCCGCGCCGTCACCGTGACGCCCCGCCGCCCGCCGCGCCGCCACCGTGACGCCCCGCTGCCGAGCCGCCCCGCCGCCGTGCCGGCCGGGTCAGGCGACCCGGGCGATCGCCCCGACGGGTGGCTCCGGCACGGCACCCGGGTGCAGGATGGCGGCGATCGCCTCGACCCCGTCGACGAGGCGGGGGCCGGGACGTACCACCAGGCCGTCCGCGTCGACCGCCCACACCGGGACACCCGGAAGCCGCTCCGCGACGATCCGGGCCTGTCCGGCCGCGCCGTCGAGGTGGAAGCCGCACGGCGTGACGAGGACGAGGTCCGGCGCGGCGTCGGTGAACTCCTGCCAGGTGGTCTCCACCGACCTGGCACCCGGTCGAGCGGCCACCGGCTCGCCGCCGGCGGCCCGGACCAGATCGGGTACCCAGTGCCCGGCGGTGAAGGGCGGCTCGACCCACTCCACGACCGCGACCCGGGGCCGTGGCCGGTCCCGGACGGCCGAGGCGACCGCCGCGAGCCGGGACCGGAGATCGGCGACCAGCCGCTCGGCCCGATCGGGTACGCCGGTCCGGTCACCGACCGCGACGATGGTGTCGAGGACCTCGTCCAACGTGTACGGGTCGAGGGACAGCACGTCCGCCCGGCAGCCGAGGTAGTCGAGGGCGTTCTCGACGTGGTCCGACGGCAGGGCGCAGACCCGGCACAGGTCCTGGGTCAGGATCAGCTCCGGCGCGAGACCGGCCAGCGCGTCGGCGTGCAGGGTGTACAGGTCGGCACCTGCCGCGAGTTGCTCCTTCACGTAGCCGTCGATCTCGCCCGGCGTCATGCCCCGGGTGTCCCGACCGCCCACCACGACGGCCTTGTCGGTACGGGCGGACGGCGGCTCGTCGCACTCGAAGGTCACGCCCACGAGATCGTTCCCGAGCCCGAGGGCGTAGACGATCTCCGTCGCGGACGGCAGCAACGACACCAGGCGCATGCGCCTATCGTGCCTGTTCGGAGGTGGCCCGCCGGACCCGCCCCCGGCTCGGCGGCGTCCCCGACCGGTCAACCGAGGGGTTCCGTCGGCCGGGTCGGTCCGGCGGTTTCCATGTCGCCGGGGTTGGCGGGTTCCCCCGGCGGGGTCGTCAGGAGCCGGCGCACGATCTCGCCGGCCAGGGTGATGGCCGCGGTGCCCGCCATGATGGCGACGGCCGACTGGTCGAGCAGGGCCGCCCCGATGGAGAGTCCCACCAGCAGCAGTTCGATCCCGAGCAGGACCACGGCCACCGACGTTGCCGGCCCGCCGTGGCCGGGAGGGCGGCTTCCCGGTCCACAACAGTCGTTCGAGACCGGGTGGCGGCGCCGCACGCTAGACATAGGGCAATCATCTGGGTTCGGAGAGTGGCGCGCAAGTGCAAATGCACGTGCATTTGCACTTGCTTAACCGTTCACGTCGCCGATGCGACCGCTCAACGCCAGATCCACCGCGACCGCCCGGGGGCACCGCACACCCCGTCGTACGGTGGCTCTTCCGTGCCGCTGGCCCCGACCGCTGGAGGATGCTTCGATGCCGTTCGACCCCGAACCGCAGATCAGGCGGCACCGCAGCGCGGACGTCACGTTGACCGTCACCGAGAACGGCGTACCGGCGGCCGGCCGCGAGATGGTGGTCGCCCAGCGCAACCACGAATTCCTCTTCGGCTGCACCGGGTTCGAGTTCATCCCGCTGGCCAACGGCGAACTTCCGGCGGAGCCGGCGACCGGTCCCGGTGGCGGGCCCGGATCACTGGGCGAGGCCGAGGCGGGGCCGGTCGAGCGGTTGGCCGAGCGCTGGCTCGACCTGTTCAACTTCGCGACGCTGCCCTTCTACTGGGGCCGCTTCGAGCCGACCCGGGGGCGGCCGGACACCGCGCGGTTGCGCGAGACGGCGCGGTGGTTCGCCGACCGGGGCTGCGTGGTCAAGGGCCATCCGCTGGCCTGGCACACGGTGAGCGCCGAGTGGCTCACCGAACTGTCCAATCCGGAGATCGTCGAGGCGCAGACCGCGCGGATCCGCCGGGAGTCGGCCGACTTCGCCGGCCTGATCGACATGTGGGACGTCATCAACGAGGTCGTGATCATGCCGATCTTCGACAAGTACGACAACGGCCTCACCCGGATCTGCCGGGAGATGGGCCGGATCCCGATGATCCGGATGGTCTTCGACGCGGCGCGGGAGGCCAACCCACAGGCCACGCTGCTGCTCAACGACTTCGACATGTCCGCCGCGTACGAGTGCCTGATCGAGGGCGTGCTCGAGGCGGGGATCACCATCGACGCGCTCGGGTTGCAGAGCCACATGCACCAGGGCTACTGGGGCGAGGAGAAGACGCTCGCCGTCCTCGACCGGTTCTCCCGGTACGGCCTGCCGATCCACTTCACCGAGACCACCATCCTCTCCGGTCAGCTCATGCCGGCCGGGATCGAGGACCTGAACGACTACCAGGTTTCAGAGTGGCCGAGCACACCGGAGGGGGAGGAGCGGCAGGCCGACGAGATCGTCCGGCACTACCGCACCCTGCTGTCGCATCCCTCGGTACGGGCGATGACGTACTGGGGGATCGCGGACGGCGGCTGGCTGGGGGCGCCCGGCGGATTCGTCCGTACCGACGGCACGCCGAAGCCGTCGTACGAGGCACTGCACGCACTCGTCAAGGGCGACTGGTGGCTCCCGCCGACCACCTACCGCACCGACGACCGGGGCCAGCTCCGGTTCACCGCCTTCCTCGGCGAGTACGAGCTGACCGCCGCCGGCCGAACCACCACCTTCCAGCTCAACAGCCCCGGCACCGCGTCCGTCGAGGTTGAGGTGTAAGGAAGGGCCCCTTCCTATCGCTTTTTGTAGAAGAAGGGGCCCTTCCTAACCGGGGGGATCGGCGGGCTACTCGCCGGAGGGGGCGGTAAGTGCGACGCCGAGCCGGACCGGGGCGCCGAAGTTCGGCGTACCGTCGCTGTTCCAGGTGAACTTCTGGGCCCGGGTCGAGCGGTTCATGTCGCAACCGCCACCGGCCGACTCGTTGCCGTGGTAGACGATCCAGTCCTCGGTCCCGTCCGGGGACTTGAAGAAGCCGTTGTGGCCCGGCGCGAAGACGCTGTTGGCGTCGCTGCGCTGGAACACCGGGTTCGGGCTCTTCGTCCAGGATGACGCGGTCAGCGGATTGCTGCCGGTGAGGGTGAGCAGGCCGAGCTTGTAGTCCGGTCCCCAGCAGGCACTCGCGGAGTAGACGATCATCGTCCGGCCGTTCCGGTAGAGCGGCTCGGGCCCCTCCGCGACCGGATGGGTCTGCCGCTCCCAGCTCAGCGTGGGCGAGGTCAGCCGGACCCGGGATCCGCTCAGGGTCCAGGGATTGCTCATCGGGGTGATGAACAGACTCTGGCCGTAGCTGCCGCCGGCGTTGTAGGTGCCCAGAAGATAGAGGCTGTTGTTCACCCGCAGCACGCTGGCGTCGAGCTGCCAGTCACTGCCCAGGTCGGCCTTGAAGGTGTACGGCCCCATCGGGTCGGTGCCGGCACTCTCCAGTACGTGCAACCGCTGGGTCGGATTGAAGTCGCTGACGTTCTGCCCGGCGACGTAGTACATGTACCACCGTTGGCCGTTCGGGCCGTTGATCAGGTGAAACTCCGGTGCCCACATGTTGCAGCAGCCGTTCGCCCGCCCGGAGAGGTTGAAGACCACCTGGTCGGGGGCGCTGGCCAGACCGGCGAGGGTCTGCGACCGGCGCATGGTGATCGTGGAGTTCCAGGTGGTCGTCGCCAGGTAGTAGTACCCGTTGTGCTGCTGGAGCCATGGATCCGGCCCGTTGCGTTTGATCGGGTTGGTGAAGGTGCCGGAGCCGCCGGGGGCGGTGGGGGTCGGGGTACCGCCGACCGAGCCCACATTGATCATCTGCCACTGCTGGTTGGCGCCGCCGAGGTCCTGGTACTGCGAGACCATCGCACCGTCGGCGGTGGACCACTCCCAGACGTCGAGCGCCTTGCCGCTGCTCCGGTTGACCAGCCGTACGTAGCCGTCGGCCGAGTCGGCCAGCCGGAAGTGCTGGCGGGTGCTGCCGTTGTCGGCGTTCTGCACCAACTGCACGCCGTCGTTGGAGTTGGGCAGTTCGAGGACCTTGCCGCTGTGCCGGGACTGCACCCGATAGTAGCCGCCGCCGGCGTCGAGGAACCGCCACTGCTGCCAGGCGCCGTCGTTGCGGGCGTACTGGTTGATCGGCGCGCCGTCGGTGGTGGCCAGGTTGTAGACGTCGAGGGCCTTGCTGCTGTTCCGGTTGACCAGCACGTAGTAGACGTTCGGATCGGCGGTCGCCGCGTTGGCCGTCGGGCCGGCGACCAGCACGCCGGCGGCGACGACCACGGTGGCGACGCCGACGGCGAGCCCGGCTCGCCAACCTCGCCAGCGGGTCCGGTCGGGCCGGCTCTCCCGGGTCGGTGTCATGGGGTACTCCCTACGTTTCGGGGACGGGTCGGAGCTCTTTCGGGGAACGGGGCGGTCTCCCGTGGGGTCGGGGTCAGTAGACGAAGGGCCAACCGGCCGAGTCGTAGCCGATCTGGTTGATGCCGAGCAGCGACGCGCCGTTGTTCGCGTAGTAGTGGTAGACGAGGGCGTCCCCGCTGGTGTCCGGCAGCACCGTCTGGTGGCCGGGGCCGTGGATGCTGCCGTGTGAGGCGAGGACCTGGGTGCCGCCGCCCGAGGTCAACGCGGTGCCGTTCCGGTCGACGAACGGACCGGTCACGCTGGTGGAGCGGCCCACCATCACCCGGTACGTGCTGGACGCGCCCTGGCAGCAGCGGTCGAAGGAGACGTACAGGTAGTAGTAGTTGCCGCGTTTGAAGACCGTCGGCGCCTCGATCGCGCCGCCGTTACGGCCGGCGATGCTCCGGACGGTGCTGTCCGAGCGCTTGCCGGTGGCCGGGTCGAGGGCGACCATCTTGAGTCCGGACCAGAACGAGCCGAAGCTCAGCCACCAGCGGCCCTGGTCGTCCACGACCAGCGCGGGGTCGATGGCGTTGAAGTTGTCCGAGCTCTGGGACTCGATCACCAGCCCCCGGTCGGTCCACGATCCGGAGTTCCCGGACGAGCTGGTGGCCAGGAAGATCGCCGAGCGGTTGGAACCGAACGTCGAGGCCGAGTAGTACAGGTAGTACTGGTTGTTGTGGAACGAGATGTCCGGCGCCCAGAGGTTGCGGCTGCCGCCGGTGTAGGGGGTGGTCCACGGTGCGCCGCCCGGGAAGACCGCTCCGGCGTTGCGGAACGTCACCCGGTCGGTCGAGGTCTTCAACGCGACGTTGTCGCCGGTGTGCGCGAGCAGGTAGCCGCCGCCGCTCGGGCGCCGGACGATGGTCGGATCGTGTACGCCGACATCGCCGGCCACCCGCTGCGGGCTCGGGTACGCGGCCGGCGGCACGCCGGGGGTCGTACTCGGGGTCGGGTTGGCGGTCGGGCCCGGTGGCGTGGTCGGGTCCCCGCCACCGACGGAGCCGACCCGGACCAGTTGCCACTGCTGGTTGGCGCCGCCCTGGTCGGCGTACTGGCTGATTCGGCCGCCGTCGGCGGTGGACCACTCCCAGACGTCCAGGGCCTTGCTGCTCTGCCGGTTGATCAGCCGGACGTGGCCGCCGTCCGAATCGGCGAGCCGGAACTGCTGGTCGGTGCCGCCCTGGTCGGCCCACTGGATGATCTCGGCGCCGTCGGCGTTGGAGGAGTCCCGGATGTCGACGACCTTGCCGCTGTTCCGGGACCGGAGCCGGTAGTAGCCGCCGCCGGAGTCGACGAACTGCCACTGCTGCCAGGCGCCGTCGTTGCGGGCCCACTGGACGATCCGGCCACCGTCGGCGGTGGACCGGTCGTACACCTCGAGCGCCTTGCCGCTGTGCCGGGACACGAGCACGTACCAGGCGTTGGTGTCGACGGTCGCGGCCGAGGCCGAGCGCGTCGGTAGGGCGATCGCGGCGACGACGAGCATCGCGGCGACCGCAAGTACGGCGGCGGGGCGGATGAGCCGGGGTCGGCCCCGCCCGGCTGGTTGTGGGGAAGCTGAGGCTTCCATGGCCTTCCTTCCGTCGGTCCGCCTCGGGTGCGAGGACGGCGCCGAACCGCGGAACTCCGGCGGCGGTCGCGCCGCCCCGACCGGTCCGCGACGATCGCGCCGTGGCCGTCCGGTCCGGCGGCGTCGTGCCGGCCGCCCGATCCGGTCCCGTCCGGCGGCGGTGTCGCCGGCCGTCGCTTCGGGACCCGTCCGGTCCGGCGCCGGACGCCGGGAAGTTCCGCAGGTTGGCGTACTGGTCTGTCGGTGGTGGAGCGCCCTGCGTGCGGGTGATGTGGAGCGCGCCCTGCGTGCGGTGATGTGGAGCGCCCTGCGCGGTGGGTGCGCTCCGGTCGCCGGCGTCGGGGGCGGTGCCGGCGGGGGCTCCGCAGGACCCGGGTACCGGCGCTCAGCCGGCGTCGTAAGGTGACATTCCGCCCGGACGTATCGATGATGTTCGCGCTAACACTCATCGATGTCAAGGAGGAATCCGCTTTCCTGGGATGGCCGCGAGGCCTTGACTCTCATCGATGTTAGCGGTAACACTATCCCCCGTAACACCGAGGTAACAGAGGTACGTCCCACGGCGTCGACGAGAGGGATCCGGTCATGGTGTCGATACGGCGCAGAGCACTGCCGGCGGCGCTGGGCGCCCTGCTGCTGGCCGGGAGTTGCGCGGCCGTGCTGTCCGTACCGTCGACCGCCTCGGCGGCGGAGCCCTACGCCGGCTACGTGATGGGCTACTTCACCGAGTCGCCGGGCCGGGTGGCGAACAACTACGGACTGCACCTGGCGGTCAGCTCCGACGGGCTGAACTGGACGCCGCTGAACCAGAACAACCCGGTGGTGACCCCCACCGCCGGCACCCGGGGCCTGCGTGACCCGTACATCGTGCGCCGGCAGGACGGCACGTTCACGGTCATCGCCACCGATCTCAACGGCACCGACTTCACCCAGCAGAACCAGTACATCCACGCCTGGGACTCGCCCGACCTGCGCAGCTTCACCGGGTACCGACGACTGCGGATGCACACGATGGCGACCCACACCTGGGCGCCGGAAGCGTTCTGGGACGCCGGCCGTGGCCAGTACGGGATCATCTACTCGGCCTACAACGGCACCCGGGACGTCTTCTACGTCAACTACACCAGCGACTTCCAGACGGTCGGTTCGGCACAGCTCTTCTTCGACCCCGGATTCAACGTGCTGGACGCCACCATGCACATCAACAACGGCACCAACTACCTGTACTACAAGCACATGGGCGACGGACGGTTGTACGGCGCCCGGTCGACCAGCCTGAACCCGCGCAGCTTCGACCGGGGGACGTACACCGCCGGGGTGGTCAACGGCGGCATCGAGGCGCCGATCGTGGTCAAGGCCAACGACCGGAACGAGTGGTTCCTCTGGGGCGACTCCTTCTCCCCGAACAACGGCGAGCTGTACGCCTGGCGCAGCGGCAACGTCAATGCCGACAGCTGGTCACCGCTGAACAAGGCCCAGTACACCCAGCCGCTGAACGCCAAGCACCCGACCATCATCCCGATCACCGCCACCGAGCGGACGAACCTGCTCTCCCGGTGGGGTGCGCCGAACTGGAACCGGATCAGGTCCTACAACTTCCCCGACCAGTTGATCCGGCACAGCGGCAACGTCGGGCGGATCGACCCGTACCCGTTCGACCCGTTCGCCGACGCGCAGTGGCGGCTGGTTCCCGGCCTCGCCGACTCGGCCGGGGTGTCGTTCCAGTCGGTCAACTTCCCGAGCCAGTACCTGCGGCACTCCGGCTACGCGATGGTGCTGGCGGCGAACGACGGTTCGGCCGCGTTCGCCGGGGACGCCACGTTCCACCGTACGGCCGGACTGGCCGACTCGGCGTGGACCTCGTTCCGGTCGCACAACTTCCCCGACCGCTACCTCCGGCACTCGAACTACGTACTGCGGATCGATCCCCTGTCGAGCGGTTCGGCCGCCAGCGACCGGCAGGACGCCACCTTCCAGGTCGGCTACTGATGCCGATCGCCGGCCCGCCAGTCGTGGAGGAGAGATGACCATGCGCCGTCCCGACCCGCTTCCCGCCCCCGCCGGACCGCGCGGGCCGGGCGACCGTACCCGACGGGTGACCAGGCCGGTGGTCGCGGCCGCGACGGCGGTGTTCGCCGTGCTGGCCGGCCTGCTGCCGGCCCTGCCGACCCAGGCCGCGCCGGCGGTGAACTACACCAACCCGCTGGTCAACCAGCGGGCCGACCCGCACATCTTCAAACACACCGACGGCTACTACTACCTGACCGCCACCGTGCCGCAGTACGACCGGATCGTGCTCCGCCGCGCCACCACGCTGCAGGGGCTCTCCACCGCCGCCGAGACGACGATCTGGCGCCGGCACACCAGCGGCGAGATGGGCGCGCACATCTGGGCCCCGGAGATCCACTTCATCGACAACCGCTGGTACGTCTACTTCGCCGCAGGCCGCGCCGACGACGTCTGGCGGATCCGGATGTACGCCCTGGAGAACTCCAGCGCCAACCCGCTCACCGGATCGTGGACCGAACGCGGTCGGATCAGCACCCCGTGGGACACCTTCGCCCTGGACGCCTCGACCTTCGTCGCGAACGGGGTGCGCTACCTGACCTGGGCACAGCAGGAGCCGGGCGTCTCCACCAACTCGAACCTCTATCTCGCCCGGATGGGCAGCAACCCGTGGACCATCACCGGCACGGTGACCCGGCTGACCGTGCCGACGTACGACTGGGAGACCCGGGGCTACCGGGTGGCCGAGGGGCCGTCGGTGATCCAGCGGAACGGGCGGATCTTCCTGACGTACTCGGCGAGCGCGACGGACGCGAACTACTGCCTGGGGCTGCTCTCCGCCGCCGCGACGGCGAACCTGCTCAACCCCGCCTCCTGGACGAAGAGCGCGACCCCGGTGTTCGTCAGCAACGCCGCGACCGGCCAGTACGGCCCCGGACACAACTCGTTCACCGTCTCCGAGGACGGCCAGAGTGACATCCTGGTCTACCACGACCGTAACTACCGGGACATCAGTGGCGATCCGTTGAACGATCCGAACCGGCGGACCCGGATCCAGAAGCTGTACTGGAACGCGGACGGCACCCCGAACTTCGGTGTCCCGGTGCCGGACGGCGCGACCCCGGTACGGCTGCGTTCGCACGATCTCACCAGCAGCTACCTGCGGCACTACGACTACCGGGGGCGGCTGGAGGCCAACGTGGCCCCGCTGGCCGACTCCCAGTTCCGGATCGTCGCCGGGCTGGCCGGCTCCGGCTCGGTCTCCCTGGAGTCGACCAACTTCCCCGGCTACTACCTGCGACACCGCAACTTCGAGGTCTACGTGGAGCGGAACGACAACTCCGTGCAGTTCCGTGCCGACGCCAGCTTCCTGCGCCGGGCCGGACTGGCCAGCAGCGCCGGCATCTCCCTGGAATCGCAGAACTCCGCCGGCCGGTACGTCCGGCACCGCGCCGGGCTGCTCTACGTCGAGGCGGTGAGCGGCACCGACCAGGGCTCCGCCACCTTCCACCTCGAATGATGCCCTTCCACCTCGAATGAGGCTGCCGTTGTGATCGACGTTGCCACTTTGATCGATGTCCTGCCCCGCCGCCGGGGTCAGACGCGTTGAGTAAGGAAGCCGACACGGGGTGTGTTGGAGTCGGCCGGTAGCCAGCCAGGTCGGTAAGGATGGAGACATGTCTGCCTCTGCCTCCGTACCCCGTCACGCCGTCGTCATCGGTGGCAGCCTCGCCGGTCTCTGCATCGCGCGTACCCTGCTCGACCACGTGGAGCGGGTGACCGTGGTCGAACGGGACCGGTTTCCGGACGGCCCGCGGGTGCGGGCCGGCGTTCCCCAGGCACACCACCTGCATCTCCTGCTCACCTCGGGGCAGCGCGCCCTCGACCGGCTCTTTCCCGGGCTGATGGCGGAACTGCGCCTGTCCGGCGCGGTGTCGGTGTCGGCGCCGACGGACGTCCTGTACCTGAGCGCCACCAGTTGGCGGGAGCGGTTTCCCGCGACCCACGGTCTGATCGGTGCCAGTCGGGAGCTGATCGACTGGACCATCCGGCGGCGGTTGCTGGCCGACGAGCGAGTTCGGTTCCTGACCGCGCACGAGGCGGTCGGACTGCTGCCGGGGGAGGACGGGCGTTCGGTCGCGGGAGTGGTGCTGCGCCCGCGCGGTGGTACCGACGGGGTCGAGCGGCTCGACGCCGACCTGGTGGTCGACGCCAGCGGGCACGGTTCCCGTACCCCGGACTGGCTGGCGGCGCTGGGCTACGGCCGCCCGGAGGAGAGCCGGATCGACGCCGGACTGGGTTACGCCAGCCGGCGGTACGTCCTGCCCGGCGGGGTGGCCGACAGCTGGAAGCACATCCTGTTGATGCCGAACCCGCCGCAGACCTCCCGGGGCGGCGTGCTGTATCCGATCGAGAACGACCGTTGGATGGTCACCCTCGGTGGGCTGGGTGACGAGGCGCCGGCGACCGACGAGGTCGGATTCCTGGCGTTCGCCCGCGAGTTGCGCAGTCCGGTGCTCTACGAGGCGATCCGGGATGCCGTGCCGGATTCGCCGATCCACGGCTTCCGGTGGACCGCCAACAGCCGGCGGCACTACGAGACCATGGCCCGCTGGCCGGACGGCTTCCTCGTGGTCGGGGACGCCGCCTGTGCCTTCAACCCGGTCTACGGCCAGGGGATGAGCGTCGCCGCGCAGACCGCCGCGCTGCTCGCCGAGCACCTCCGTACCCATCCGGGCAGATTCGGTCGGGCCGCGCAGGCCGTGGTCGCCGAGACCGGCGCGGCGGCCTGGACGATCGCCACCGGCGCGGACCTGCGGTATGCGACCAACGGGGTCCGGCTGGCCCGGCGAACCCGGTTCTCGCACTGGTACCTGGCCCGGACCGCCGACGTGGCGAACCGGGACCCCTACGTGAACCGGACGTTGACCGACGTGCTGTACCTGGTCCGGCCTCCGGCGGCACTGATGCGTCCGAGGATGGCGCTGCGGGTGCTGCGGGGGCCGACCCGGCCGCCGCTGACGACGCCGCCGGTCCTGGTGCCGGAACCCCCGCCCGCCGCTGCGCGCTGACGCCACCGGCCGGCGGTCGCGCAAGGCTCCGCCGTTCCGTCCCGCCGCCACAGGCCGCTGCCCGGACACCGTTCCGCCGTTCCGCAAGTCGGCCGTTCCGCCGTTCCGCGTTCGGCCGTTCCGCAAGTCCGCCGTTCCGGGGACGGACCGGTTCTTCGAGGACGATCGCCGGTCGACGCCGACGGCGTTCAGGTATCGGTCCTGGCCCGGACGGTGAGCACCCCGGCGAGGTCGATGTCGTCGGAGCGGCCGCCGAACCCCGATTCCGAGATCAGCCGCGCCCCGAGGACGGTACTCCAGAAGGTCCGGGCCTCGACGTCGGCGGGACGGTCGATGACCCAGTCCCGGCGGTCGAGGATAGCGGTGAGGTACTGCTTCGCCTTGCGGAACAGCAGGGCGAGGTTCTGCTCCGCCACCGGGCGCAGCTCGGGCCGGCGTCGCGTGATCGACATCGCCTGTACGGCGATCGGCACCGCCGGCAGGGCCAGCGCGGTACGCGCCAACGCGGACCGGAACGACTCCGGCGTGTGGCGGCGCCGACCGACCGGCTCCAGTCGTTCGGCCTCGCGGAGCAGCAGCGCGAACGCCGCGTGTACGAACAACGCGTCCTTGGACCCGAAGTAGTAGGTGATCTGGTGCGGATGTGCTCCGGCGGCGGTGGCGATCTCGGCCACGCTGACGGCGTCGAAGCCGCGTTCGGCGAAGAGCACCGTGGCCTGTTCGAGGATCTGCGACCGGGTACGCCGACCACGGGCTCTCGGCGGTTGGCTGGTGGACATCCTCTAGTTGTATGCGATACAACTAACTGAGGACAAGCCGGCACACCGACGAGAAGGGGACAGCGTGAGCGAGCGCAGCGGGGAGAGGTCATGAGCGAGCGCTGCGAGCGAATCAGCTGGCTCAGTTTCCAGGCTCATGGCGTCGACGAGCGTAGCGAGGAGAGGGCATGAGCGGCCGTGACGTGGTCGTCACCGGACTCGGCGCCACCACACCGCTCGGTGGCGATGTCGACTCCCTCTGGCAGGGCATGCTCGCCGGGCGCTCCGGCGTACGCCGGATCGACGACCTGATGGCCTCCTTCGCGCACGCCGACGACCTGCCGACGAAGATCGCCGCGCCGATGGCCGTCTCGCCCGACGGGGTGCTGCCGCGCGTCCAGGCTCGCCGGATGGACCGCTGTCAGCAGGCCGCCCTGGTCGCCGCCCGGCAGGCCTGGGCCGACGCCGGCAGCCCGGAGGTCGATCCGGTGCGCCTCGCCGTGGTGGTCGGCACCGGGATCGGTGGCGTCAACACCCTGCTCGGCCAGGACGACCTGCTGGAGGAGAAGGGCCCGCGGCGGATCTCCCCGCTCACCGTTCCGATGCTGATGCCGAACGGGCCGGCCGCCTGGGTCAGCCTGGAGTACGGCGCCCGTGCCGGCGTCTACACCCCGGTCTCCGCCTGTGCCTCCGGAGCCGAGGCGTTGGCGCTGGCCGCCCGGCTGATCCGGTCCGGTGAGGCCGACGTCGTCATCGCCGGTGGTGCGGAGGCCGCGATCGCGCCGCTGACCATCGCCGGATTCGCCCAGGCTCGCACGCTGTCGAAGCGCAACGACGACCCCGAACGGGCGTCGCGACCGTTCGACGTCGACCGGGACGGCTTCGTCCTCGGCGAGGGAGCCGGGATCATGATCCTGGAGCGGGCGGACTTCGCGGCCGGACGGGGTGCCCGGATCCTCGGGCGGCTGGCCGGCTACGGCATCACCTCGGACGCCCACCACATCACCGGGCCGGACCCGACCGGCGCCGGCCAGATCCGGGCGATCCGCACCGCCGTCTCGGTCGCGGGCCTCGAACCCCGCGACGTCGGACACGTCAACTGCCACGCGACGTCCACAGTGATCGGCGACGTCGGTGAGGCGGTCGCCATCCAGCAGGCCCTCGGTGACGACGTCGTACTCACCGCGCCGAAGTCGAGCATCGGTCACCTGGTCGGCGCCTCCGGCGCCGTGGAGAGCATCCTCACGCTGCTGTCGGTCACCGGCGGTGTCATCCCACCCACCATCAACCTCGACCGGAAGGCCGCCGACGTCCGACTGGACGTCGTCACCGGCGGGCCCCGCGAGCGGCACCTCGACGCGGCGATCTGCAACTCGTTCGGATTCGGTGGGCAGAACGTCTCCCTGCTCTTCACCACCAACTGAACGGGCGCCGGCCAACGGGCGCCGGCCAACGGGCGCCGGCAGCGCCGGGCCGCGGGGATATTGACCTTGGCTAGTGCGGTTGGTTGAATGCGGCAAGCGCTCTCCATCGATCTTGGAGTCCCGTCTTGCAGATCTCGCGCCGCGCCGTACTGTCGATGATCCCCGCGACCGGCCTGCTGGCGGTGGCCCAGCCGCTGCGGGCCAGGGCCGCGACACCGCCGGACCGGGTGCCCGCCGACGCCACCGCCGACCACGCCGTACTGCTCGGCAACACCGTCGCGATCTTCGCCGGTACCGCCGAATCCAATGCCCGGCCCGAGGTCGCCGCCAAGCTCGCGGCCATCGAATCGACCGCGCGGTCCCGACTCGACGCGCTCGAGGGCGCCGGGCCGGGCGAACTCTTCCGGGGCGTGCCGCTGGGCACCAGTGACCCGAACCTGACGACGTCGTTCCAGTACCTTTACGAGATCGCCCTCGCCACCCGGGTCCCCGGCGGCACCCTTCCCGACCCCGACGCGGTGGCGCGACGGGTCGTCGACGGCCTCGGCTGGCTCTACGACAACTACTACGGCGACCAGTCGAAGGGCTACTACGGCAACTGGCACAACTGGGAGATCGGCATCTCCAACCACGTCACCAGGATCCTGGTCCTGCTGATGGCGCAGATCGCGGCGTACCGGCCCGACCTTCCCGGCACCTACGTCGGGGCGATGGACGCGTACCTGCGCAACGGCAGAGACGGCGACGTCGACCTCGACTCGCGGTTCCACACCGGCGCCAACCTCGCCGACATCGCGACGAACCGGATCCTCCAGGGTGCCGTCCTCGGCGACGACGCCCGGATCAGCAAGGCCCTCGCCGACCAGCTCACCGTCTTCGCCACCATCGACCCGTACGACCTGCGGCACGGGGTCACCGACGGCTACTACGCCGACGGCTCGTTCATCCAGCACGCCTCGGTCGCCTACACCGGCTCGTACGGCAAGAATCTGCTCACCCGGGTCGTGCAGACCATCAAGATCCTCGAAGGCACCGGTTACGTCCAGGGCGCGGACCTCGTCGGCGTGGTCCAGGGCTGGGTGGTGAACGGGTTCGCCCCGCTCATCTTCGAGGGCTGGATGATGGAGATCGTCAAGGGTCGCGCGGTGTCCCGGACCGCGACCGGGTACGCCGACGTCGCGATCGTGGTCGAAGCGGTCGTCGACCTGTCCGGTTACGCCACCGGCACCGACGCCCGGGCGCTGGCCGGCTACGTCACGTTCGTCCGGCAGACCTCCCGGGCCGCGCTCAACCCGACCACCTTCGTCTCGCCGGTCAGCATCGCCCGGTACGCCGACATCCTCGCCGATTCGTCGGTGCCGGCCGCCGACCTCAATCCGGCCGCCCGCAACGTCGGGTTCAACGCGATGGACAAGACCGTGCACCGCCGTCCCGGCTACGCCTTCGCGCTCGCCCGCAGCTCCAGCCGGATCAGCAAGTACGAGTACATGAGCGGCGAGAACCTGATGCCGTGGTTCCAGGGCGACGGCGCCCACCACCTCTATCTCGCCGGACAGGACCAGACCCAGGCGTACGGCGTCGACTACTACACGGCCGTCTCGCCGTACCGGCTTTCCGGCGTCACCGCACCGGTGGAGCACCGGCACACGATTCCCGAGCTCTACGGCACCGCGTGGTACGACAACCCGGAGCGCGGCTTCACCTCGTCGTCGGAGTCGCAGAACACGTACGTCTACTTTCCGCGTGGCACCAACGGGTACTCCGGCGGCGCCAGCCTCGGCCCGTACGGGGCGGCCGGGCTGGTCCAGTCCAGCGACGCCGGGTACGCCGCCAAGCAGGCCGGTGAGCTGCCCGACGACTTCGTCGCCTACCGTAACGCCGAGGCGACCAAGTCGTGGTTCATGCTCGACGACGAGATCGTGGTGCTCGCCGCGGGAGTCGGTGACAGCGCCGGCCGCGCGGTGACGACCACCCTGGACAGCCGGATCGCCGAGCCCTCGGACGCCGTCTCGCTGACCGGGGAACTCCGGACCGGCAGGGCCTTCACCGGCACCGGTACGGCCCCGCTGGCCTGGCTGCGCTACGCCAACGCCGGTCAGAACACGGCGGTCGGGTACGTCTTTCTCGCCGGCGGCCCGCCGATCGTCCTGCTCGACACCGTCACCCGGAGCCGCCGGGTCGTCCGCACCGCCAACCCCGACACCATGGTGCGCAAGCAGGTCTTCTCGGTCGCCGTCGAGCAGGCCGCCGGCGCACCGCCCAGCGCGCTGGCGTATGCGCTGGTGCCGAACGCGTCGGCGCAACGGCTGCGGTCGTACCGGCACGGGCCGGTGGTGGTCCTGGCCAACAGCACCCGGATCCAGGCGATCCGGCACTCGGGGCTGGATCTGGTCGCGGCCAACGTCTTCGGGTCCGGCCGGTACCAGGTCGACCGGCTCTCGATCGACGGCCCGGCGTCGGTGCTGGTGCGGCAGAACCGCGACCACAGCACCTCGGTCGCGGTCTCCGATCCGACGATGGGGCGCGACACGGTCTCGGTGACCCTGCGCGGCCGGCGGCTCCGGGTGGTCGCGGCGGACGACGTGGTCCGGGTCGACCGGATCCCCGGCGGCACCCGGATCCAGGTCGCCACCCGGCGGGCGTACGGCCGCAGTTTCGGCGTGACACTCCGGTAGTTCCGGTCGGCCGTCGCCGGTGACCACGCGCCTCGATCGTGGGATAGTGCAGAGCCATGGACGCCGCGCAGTTCTGGGCCCTGGTCGAGGAATCCGCCGCCGCGCACACCGATCCGGACGAGCGGTCCGAGTGGCTGATCGAGCGGCTGTCCAGGCTTCCGGTGAGCCAGATCTTCGCCTTCGAGGCCCGGCTCGCGCAGGAGGACGCCCGGGCGATGACCTGGCTGATGTGGGGAGCCGCGCACCGGATCCTCTCGTTCTGCTCCGACGACGGCTTCACCGACTTCCGGGCCTGGGCGGTCGGGCTCGGCCGGGACACGTTCCGGCGGATCGTCCGTCAGCCCGACGAGTTGGCCCTGCTGCCCGGGGTACGACGACTGGCGGGACGCCCGTGTCGAGATTGGACGGAGGTCGAGTGGCCCGGTTGGGAGGGCCTGACCTCCGTCGCCGACGGCGCGTACGAACGCCGCACCGGTGACGAGGGCGACCTCGGCGAGCAGTCCTGGCCGGTGACCGGCGACCGGCGTACCCCGGCGACGTTCACCGACCCGCGCTGGGACTTCGACGATCCCGTCGAGGCCGCCCGCCGGCTGCCCCGGTTGACGGCGCTCTTTCCGGAGACCGAGGCGCAACGGCACCGGCAGTTCGACCGGGAACTCGCGGCCCGGGGCGAAACTCCCGCGAACTTCTTCTTCGGCAACCGCGACTGAACGCCAGACCGGTCAGCTACTGAGCGCTGACCCGGGCAGCCACTGAGCACTGGCCCGGGCAGCCACTGAGCACTGGCCCGGTCAGCTCCGAGCGCGCGGCAGGCAGCACTTCTTGTACTTCAGTCCCGAACCGCACCAGCACGCCCCGTTGCGTTCCGGCGGCCACGGAAGCTGCGCGGAGCGGGTCGCCAGCTCCTCCGCGTACCCGGTCCGGCTCTGCTGCTCCGCCGGATCCGTGCCCTGCCGGGTGCCGTAGTCGGCGAGTCCGTCGGCCGAGCCGCGCAGCGGGCCCACCCCGATGCGCCCGAGGTTGGCCTGCCGGACGAGTTCCCGCTGTACCCGGGCCCGGTGCTCGTCCCAGTCCCGGCCGTACGTCTCGGCCAGGCTGGACCAGCGCGCGGAGAGGGCGTCGAAGTCGTCCCGTGGCCAGAACAGCCGGGCCTCGGCACCGGGTTCGGCGGTCGCGGCCTGGGTGGCGTTGCTGAACAGTTCGTTCTCCAGCCGGTCGGCCAGGTTGTCGTTCTGGTCGTGTGGCAGCGAGAGTTCGCGCCGTACCCGGTGCCGCTGTTGCAGCAGGAAGAAGAGCACTCCGGAGGCTTCCAGCGCCGTCGGCTCGGCCGGCGTCTGCGTGGACTCGGCCGGCGTTTCGGTGGACTCGGCCGGTGCCTCCGGCGGGGCGGCCCGGTCCCGCAGCGCGGTCTCCACCGCCGAGGTCAGCCACTGCTCGGCGAGGTCGGTCCGGCCACCCGTGTCGAGCGCGGCACTGAGGTAGGCGGCGGCGTCGGGGTGCTCGCCCAGCAGCGGACGCAGGACGGTGAGTTCGGCGAGTGCCTGGTCGGCCCGGCCGAGCCGGAACAGGATCCGCGCGTGCAGCGCCCGGGCGAAGCCCGCGTCGGTGTCACCGCTGTCCCCGTACGCCTGCACGGCCTGGTCCGCGTACCGCAGCGCGGCGTCGAGCTTCGCCTTGACCTCGGCGATCTCGGCGGCCAGCGTCAGCGCCCGGCCGGTGTCCGCCGGGTCCGCGAGCCGGCCCTGGGCGACCGCGTCGGCGATCTCGGCGGCGATGCCGAGCGGGTTGGCCGCGCCGAGCGCGGACTGCCGGAGTTCGGTGAGATCTGCGCTGGTGAGAACGTCTTTCGTCGGCACCGTTTCACCGTACTGCGGTAGCCCGGCGCAACCCGGCCGCTCGGGGAGTTGCGCCCGTCTCACCGGGCCTGCGGAACCAGAACCCGCTGGTGGTTTCGGCATTCCTGGCCGGATCCGGCCATCGTGACCGTCTTCACGCGGCCCACTCTGCGGCGTAACCTGCCTGAAACGATTCAGTAGGAGGACGGGTTGAGTCAGCCCAGCGCCGACCAGACCGCCGAGACCACCACCGCGTTCTCCCGCCGAGGGTTCCTCGCCGCGAGCGGCACTCTCGCGATCGGTGCCGCCTCCGCAGCCACCGGAATCGCGGTCGGAGCCGTGGCCGACGCCGCTCCGGCGCTCGCGACGCCCGCCGGGAAACCGGCCCCGACCGGCCTGCTCACCTCCCTCCTGGACACTCCGCTCGGAATCGTCCCGGACCGGCCACGACTGAGCTGGATCGTGCCCGCACTCGGCCGGGCACCCCGGCAGTACGCGTACCAGGTGCAGGTCGCGCACACCCGCAAGGAACTGTCCAGCCGGGGCGGCGTGGTCTGGGACAGCGGCCGGGTCAGCTCGGCCGAATCCACCGCCGTGGCGTACGCCGGGCCACCGCTGCGGCCCGGCTCGCTCTACCACTGGCGGGTCCGTACCTGGGCCACGCCGAGCCTCGTCTCGCACTGGTCCGAGCCGCAGACCGTGGTCACCGCCGCCGGGAACACCTGGATCGCGGAGCCCATCTGGGCGCCGGACGGCAGCGTGGCGCTCGGCGACGGCACGTTCGAGGTCTCGGTCACCATCACCGCCGTCGCCGCGAGCCTCTGGTTCCGGGCCCAGAACAGCGCCAACAACTACCTCTGGCAACTGCGCGCCGGTACGCCCGGAGTGCTCCGGACCCACGTACAGCGGGGTGGCAGCTACACGGTGCTGGCCGACAAGCCGATCGGGGTGGCCGTACCGGTGGGCACCCCGCTGCGGCTGCGGGTCGAACTCGACGGCTCCACCATCCGGACCTTTCTCGGGGAGAGCCTGGTCGACACGACTGTCGACGGCACGTACGCCGCCGGCAGCATCGGGTTCCGCAACGGCAGCACCGAGTCGCAGCGGTTCGGATCGGCGACCTTCACCGATCCGGCCGGCACCCGGCTGGTCGACGAGGACTTTCTGGCCGGGCCGGGAGTGTTCACCGGTGGCACCGTCGCCGACGGTGAGCTGGTCGTCGACCGGGGCCGGTCGGTGCTGGCGACGCTGGGCGAGAGCAACGACTGGGCCCTGCTGCGTACCGAGGTGGTGTTGCCGAACAAGCCGATCGCCGGCGCCTTCGTCCACGCGACCGCACAGTCACCGGAGCCGACCCGGCAGTACGTCTACAAGCTCTGGCTCGGCGGCCGGATCGTGGGCGTGGGGCCGGTACGGGCGATGGCCGGGGAGGCCCGTTACCAGACCCACGACGTGACGAGCCGGCTGCGCGCCGGACGCAACGTGCTCGCCGCGCTCTGCTACTCGCCGCAGGAGCGCGGCTTCCTCGCCCAGCTCGTCGTCGTGTTCGCCGACGGTACCCGGCAGGTGTTCGCGACCGGCGACGGCTGGCGGTCCCGCCGGGCGGGCGGCTGGCGGCCACCGTCGGGCACCACCGGCGGTGGCTACTACCAGGCGCCGCAGGAGTACATCGACGCCCGACGGGAGCCGGTCGGCTGGACCGGAACCGGCTTCGACGACCACGACTGGGAGCCGGCGGTGGCCGCCCCGCTCACCCGTGCGCTGGAACCGGCCTGGGTCACGAACATGGCCTACAGCTACCGGCGCCCGACGGCGGTCGAACGGCCCGAGCCCGGTCGGTGGCTCTTCGACCTGGGCCGGGAGGTGGTCGGCGGGATCCGGCTGTCGGTCGTCGGCATAGCCGGGCAGACCGTGGAGGTCCGACTCGGCGAGGAACGCACCGACACCGGCGCCCGGTACAACCTGCGGGCCGGGCAGACGTACCGGGAGGTCTGGACGCTGCGGGACGGGCGGCAGCAGCTCGAACACTGGGGCTACCGGGCCTTCCGCTGGGTCGAACTCGTCGCCGACCCGGCGCTGGACCTGACCCGTGCCGTCGAGGCGGCGGTGCTGAAACTTCCGTGGCAGGACGACGACGCCGCCTTCGCCAGTTCGGATCCGGACCTGGACCGGGTCTTCGAGATGTGCCGCTACTCGATCGAGGCGACCCGGCAGGACCTCTACCAGGACACCCCGACCCGGGAGCGCGGGCCGTACGAGGGCGACGCCATCATCAACCAGCTCTCCGAGTACGCCACCCAACGCTCGTACGCGCTGGCCCGGTACTCGACGTCGTACCTGGCCCGGCGGCCGACCTGGCCGGCGGAGTACCGGTTGCAGACCGTCCTCACCGCCTGGGCGGACTACCTGGCGACCGGTGATCCGTCGAATCTCGCGGCCGACTACGACCTCTTCGTCGACCGGCAGCTCGACGAGGCGCTCAATCCGGCCGGCCTGGTCGAGAAGAACCCGGGCAGCTCCAGCCAGAGCAATGCCGACCTGGTCGACTGGCCGGCGAGCAACCGGGACGGCTACGTCTTCACCCGGATCAACACCGTGATCAACGCCTGGCAGTACGCGGCCTTCGACGCGCTGTCCAGGATCGCCGGGGTGCTCGACCGCACCGCCGACCAGCAGCGGTACGCCGAGCTGGCCGCACGGCTGCGCACGGCGCTCAACGCCGCCATGTTCGATCCGGCCACCGGCGCCTACCGCGACGGGCTGGGCACCGACCACCAGGCCCAGCATGCGAGCGCGTTCCCGCTGGCCCTGGGTGTGGCCGAGGAGCGGCACGTCCGGGCCCTGGGGGAGCGGCTCGCAGCCGGAGGTATGCGGGTCAGCGTCTACGGCGCGCAGTTCCTGCTGGAGGCGCTCTACCGGGCCGGCATGGCCGACGCCGCGCACGCGTTGTTGACCAGCCGGGAACAGTCGTCCTGGCTGCACATGATGGACGACCTCGGCGCCACCATCGTGATGGAGGCGTGGGACCCGTCGATCAAGCCGAACACGACGTTCTCGCACGCCTGGGGTTCGGCACCGGCCAACATCGTGCCCCGGTTCGTCGCCGGGGTCCGGCCGCTGGCCCCCGGCGCCCGGGAGATGCTGATCGCACCGCAGCCCGGACCGCTGAGCTGGCTGCGTGCGACGGTGCCGACCGTACGGGGACCGGTCCGGGTGCACTTCGACCGGCGGCGCGGCGGTCACCTGAGCGTGGCCCTGCCGCCGAACGTCTCCGGGCGGATCGAACTCGAACTCGCCGCCCTCGGCATCACCGACGTCCGGCGGCTCCGGGTCCGCTCCGAGGGCCGGTCGCCGTACCGGTCGGTCGCGGACGGGCGGCTGGTGCTGAGCCGGGTCGAGCCGGGCTCCACGGTGGTCGAGTGGCCCGACCGGCACTGAACCGCCACCGCCACCGCCGTCACCATTGCCGTCCAGCCGAGTCGGAGCCGCGGCGATCGCAGTCGAACCAGCACCGCCAGCACCGGTAAAAGAGGAGACACAGTTGTCACGACGACGAACACCGCTACGCGTCCGGACCGCCCTGCTCGTCACCGCCGTACTCGTGCCGGGGAGTGTGCTCACCGGCGCCCCGCCGGCCGCGGCGACCCGGGGACACGCACCCAAGGCGCCGACCGCGCTGACGGTCAACGACCGGGTACGTCCACTGAACATCGAGGGAACGCCGCAGTTCGGTTGGCTGCCCCGGGACAGCGACCCGGGCGAGGTGCAGAGCGCGTACCGGCTGACGGTGTCGGCGGCGGACGGCGACGTCGTCTGGGACTCGGGCAAGGTGTCGTCCCGGCAACAGTCCTACGTGCCGTACGCCGGGCCCGCGTTGCTGCCCGGTGCCGCGTACCGCTGGGCGGTCCGGACCTGGGACCGGACCGGCCGGATCTCCCCGGCCGGCACCGGCGGCTTCGAGACCGGCATCTCCGACACGCAGTGGGAGGGCGCCAACTGGATCCGCCGGGTCACCGGTGACGCCGACGACTACACGCTGGCCCGCAAGGAGGTCCGGATCGGCCGGAGCCGGGTCGTCCGGGCCCGGGCCTACACCGCCGCCGACCACACCTACGAGCTGTACCTGAACGGCCGCCGGGCCGACCGGGGTACGTCGTTCGGCTACCCCGGCGAGGACTACTACCAGGCCGCCGACGTCACCGACCTGGTCAGCGCCGGCAAGCCGCTCGCGCTCGGCGTCCGCTACCACTGGTACGGCAGCGGCCAGGGCCGTCCCGCCGGCACCCCCGGACTGCTGATGAAGCTCGTCGTCGAGCACGCCGACGGCAGCCGGGAGGTGTTCGTCACCGACGGATCCTGGCAGGTCACCCGGGACGGCTTCTTCCCCAGCGGATCCGCCCGGCGCAACGGTGAAGGTGACCGGATCGAGCGCCAGGACGCCCGCGCCGAGATGGTCGGCTGGACCTCGCCGGGCTACGACGCCACCACCGCCGGCTGGACGCCGGCCACGGTCGTCGGGGCGCATCCGGCACCGGCGTACCCGCACCTGATCGGCCAGGAGACCCGGCTGACCGAGCGGACCGTGAAGCCGGTCGCGCTGACCACCGCCGCCGACGGCACGGTCGTCGCCGACTTCGGCGTGGTCATCCCGGCCCGCCCGGCGGTACGGTTCGACGCCGGAGTCGCCGGCCGCAGCGTGCCGATCCGGGCCGGCTACAACCTGAACCCGACCACCGGCCGGGTCGAGACGTCCACCCTGCTGTCCCAGGGCACCGACATGAGCTTCCCGTACGTGCAGAAGGACGGCCGGCAGGAGTTCCGGGCCTTCACCCACCTCGGCTTCCGCTACCTGGAGATCCCGGACGCGCAGGAGAAGATCAGTCGCGACGACGTCTCCGCCGTCGTGGTGCACACCGACGTACCGACCGGTCGGGAGGGGACGTTCCGCAGCTCGGACCGCACCCTCGACGCCGTCTGGGAGATGCTGAAGCGGTCGGCGATCTACTCCGTGCAGGAGGCGTTCGTCGACACCCCCACCCGGGAGAAGGGCCAGTTCCTCGGCGACGCGGCGGACATCTCGTACGCCACCATGGGCGCCTTCGGCGAACGGGACGCCACCCAGCAGGCGATCCGGGAGTTCCTGTACTCGGCCAAGCGGTTCTGGAACACCGGCAACGACCTCGGCCGGTACAACGCGGTCTACCCGAACGGCGACGGGAAGCGGGACATCCCCGACTACTCGCTGATGTTCGTGGACTGGGTCTGGCGCTACTACTTCGAGACCGGTGACCGGGCACTGCTGGCCGAGGCGTACCCGTCGATCCGGGACACCGCCGACTACGTGCTGCGGCACATCCCGGCCGACGGTCCGACCGCCGGCCTGGTGACCCGGCTCTCCGGCGGCAGCGGCGCCTACCAGTACGGCATCGTGGACTGGCCCGAGCCGGGCCGGTTCGGGTACGACATGACGGCGGCGGCCCGGACCACCATCAACGCCCAGGGCGTGGACGTGCTGCGGACCACCGCGCAGATGGCCGAGGCGTTGGACCGGCCGGACACCGAGGTGGCGAGCTACTCCGGGCGGGCCGGTGCACTCGTCGACACGATGAACGCCAAGCTGCGCCGGGCCGACGGCGTGTACGTCGACGGGCTCGCCGCGACCGGCGAGCAGAGCACCCACGCGGGCCAGCACAGCACGTCGTACGCGATCGCGCACGGCGTGGCACCGGCCGCCGATCGACCGGCGCTGGCCGGGTACCTCGCCTCGCTGGGCATGAAGCAGGGGCCGATGACGGCGCACTGGCTGCTCCAGGCGCTCGGCGACGCGGGTCGGCCGGATGCCGTACTCGACCTGCTGACCAACCCGGACGACCTGGGCTGGGCGAACATCCTCGGCCAGGGCGGCACCTTCACCTGGGAGGCCTGGACGCTCGACCCCGGCAGCAACTTCAGCCAGTCGCACGGCTGGGGAGCACAGGCCGCCGTCGACGTCCAGGAGACGCTGCTCGGGATCCGGACCGCGAGCCCGGGTGCCGCCGAGGTCGACATCGTTCCGCCGGCCACCGGACTGGCCCACGCGGCCGGCACCGTGCACACCCAGAGTGGCCCGGTGACCCTGGACTGGCGTCGGAGCGGCGCCGGTATGCGGGTCGAACTCGACGTGCCGGTCAACGTCACGGCGAGGGTCGCGCTGCCGGTGGCGGCCGGTACGTCGTACCGGGCGTCCGGCCCGAGCCGGGCGAAGTTCGTCGGCGTCGAGGACGGCCGGGCGATCTTCGAGGTCGGCTCCGGTCGGTCGAGTTTCCAGCCGGTGGGCCGCACGCACTGATCCCAGCACATCTATAGTGATCGGTCAGCCCACAACCCTCTGGTTGTGGGCTGACCGCTGTGATCACGAATGGTGTGGCTCGTCCCGGCCGACAACACTATTCGTGATCATCGGATACGAACTAATCGCTTGGGGGTGCGGCTGGCCAGGTAATTTGTGTTCTTTGCACAGGCGTGCGGATTGGACGGTGTAGCGGCCTCGACGTGGGACCTGGCAGGCTGCACGGCATGCCGAGAGAGAAGAATTGGCGGGTCTGGCCGTTAATCGGCTTGGTGATCGTCGTTGCGCTGGCCGCTTCTGCACTTGCATCAGTCGCGGTTTCCCGGGATTCGAGCCCCATCGGCGACGATGTGCAGACCGTGACGTCCGTCTTGGCCGTCACCGGCGGACTCGTGTTGTGGCTCTGGACCAGACTGCGTCCAGAGGTGCTGACATCGGCCGATGTGATGGCCCGTGCAAGTGATGCACTGGCGAAGGCCGTGCAGGGCCAGTGGATTCGGGCCGCGAACGAGCGGCGGCTGCAGCATCCCGCCCCGATAGCCATCCGCTGGCGGTGGGCACAGCGAGGAGTGACCGGTCCGGCGAGCGAGGCTCTCGGGACCGCCGGGTATGCGCGATTCGACGTCCTACCGGGGATGACGGCAGCGACGCCGGACACCGTGATGCAAGGCGACATTCCTGACATTTTCCGACTCTATGGCGGCTTGGATTCGGGCCGGGTGCTGCTTCTTGGCGATCCTGGAACCGGGAAGTCCGCGGCGGCAATCCTTACCGTGCTCAACGCGTTGAAGCAACGACAGCATCTCGACGAGCCACAGCGTGCGCGAGTGCCGGTACCGGTGCTCCTCACCGCGCAGGGCTGGGACCCTCGCCGTCAGCGATTGCACGAATGGCTGGTTATCCGATTGAACGCCGAATATGCGTTCCTCCGATCGGGAATGTATGGTCAGAACGCCGCGACCCGCTTGGTTGAAAGCGGTCTGGTGGCCCTGGTGCTCGACGGCTTCGATGAGATTGCCGACGAACTGCGTCCGGTCGCGCTGCGGGCCCTGGATGAGCAGGCAACGTTTCGGATGATGGTGCTGACCCGTACCGGCGAGTTGGTCGAAGCGGTGGCGGGTGGACATCTACATGGAGCGGCCGCGTTGGAGTTGCTGCCGGTGCCCGCGACGGAGGCGGCAGACTACCTGACCCGGAGCCAGGTCCACCCGACCCCACCGGCGTGGCAACGCCTCGTCGAGCATCTGCAAGGGACTCCGGAGAGCGCGGTGAGCAGTGCACTGGACAATCCGCTGATGCTCACCCTCGTTCGGGACACCTTTCCCACCCCCGCCGAGGTGGACGATCTCCTGACCCCGGGGAGATTCGCCAGCCGGGCCGAGGTCGAGGTACATCTACTGGGCCGGGTTCTCGCGGCCGCATATCGGTCACGCCCCGGGCAGAGGCCCAATTCGTACAGCCTCGATCAGGCTAGCCGATGGTTGGGGTACCTGGCCGCCGAAATGAGCCGCCGTAACACTCGCGATCTGGCATGGTGGCAGATCCGTCGATGGGCTCCCGCATCCCTTCGCAGTATCCCCGACGTTGTAGCGTCATCAATAGGTTACGGGGTGACGGTCAGTGTTCTCCTGGTGATCGCCTTCGACGCCGGTTCCCGTGTCGCGGCAGGTATTGGCGCCGGGCTCGTGAATGGAATCACCACCGGAATGTTGCTCGAGTGGCAGGATCGACGGAGAGACGCCGGCCACAGCCGGTTGCGGCTGTTACGCGGCTGCCCTCCGAACTTCGTGGACAGCCTCACGGTCGGGCTCGCCTCGGGACTCCTGTCCGGGCTCGCCGGTGGAGTCGCGGTCGGATTCGCCCTCGGCCTCGGCCGAGGCCCGGTCACCCTGCTGGTAGTCGGCGTCGGGGCCGCGCTTGCCTTTGGACTCGCGTGCGGCAGCACCGAAGCCATCCTGGTGGGGCGCAGGAACAGCAGTCCACGCTATCTGCAGAACCCCCGCCTCGGCGGCATCGTCTCCAGGAAGAATCTCCTGGTGGCGATCGGGTTCGGAATCGTCTTCGGGCTCGTGTCGCTACTCGCGGTCGGGCTTACCAGCGGACCGCTGGCCGGCCTGATATCCGGGCTTGCTGTCGGGGCCTTTGCCGGGCTGGCACTAGGGCTCCTCAATGGACTGGTACAGCCGTCGGCCCAAACGCTGAGTCCGATGGATCCGGTCACGAGCTGGCGTCGCGACCGTCAGTCCGGCATTGTCGAGGGCGTCATCTACGGGCTCAGCACGTTGCTCATGTTCGGGCTTGCGGGTGGGCTCGTCGATGGCATCGCGACCGGGCTTGGAGTCGGGCTCGTGGCGGGACTCGGCATTGGTCTTCCATTTGCCTTCTCCGTTTCCCAATCGTGGCTGGCGACATTCGGATTCGTAATGCTGCGGTGTGCGGGGCTCTTCCCCTGGCAGGGTATGCGTTTTCTGGAGGACGCTCGCGCACGCGGCGTTCTGCGAACCGTCGGATCGGTGTACCAGTTCCGGCATGCCCGACTTCAAGACGAGCTCTCCCTCTCCTACCAACGGGACGTCACGCGCCGATAGTTCACTGAAGGCTTGTGCCTCGTCGGTAGCCTGGCAGCGGGCATGGCCAGTGTTCCCGGGGTGAGTCGGAGGTCGATGTGGCGCGGCAGCGGGTGGGGCAGCAGCGGCCGGGCGGGACGCGCGCGCCGTACCGGGGGCCGGGCCGGCAGTCATCGCCGACCCTGGGCGTCGATGTCGGCGGCGTGATCGTCGCACTGAGCGGCCGGGACGAGGACACGTCCTTCTTCGGCAGCCGGCCGTTGGAGACGCCGGCGGTGGCGGGAGTCTTCGAGGCGCTCGCCACCCTGACCGCCGAGCCGTTCGCCAGCCGGGTCCACCTGGTCTCCAAGGCCGGTCCGAAGGTCGCCGCCAACACCCGCGGGTGGCTGACCCACCACGACTTCTTCGACCGTACCGGCATTCCCGAGGCCAACCTGCACTTCGTCCGGGAACGCCGGGACAAGGCACCGGTGTGCCAGCGGCTCGGCGTCACCCACTTCGTCGACGACCGACTCGACGTACTGGCGCACCTGGACACCGTCGAGCACCGCTACCTGTTCCTGGGCGGCACCGACGCGCGGGTCCCGGACGGTAGCCTTCCCGACTGGGCGACGGCGGCCGACACCTGGGCCGGACTCGCCACCCTGTTACGGGAGTCGGTCCCCGTCGGGGAGCGGCCGTAATGGTCGGGCCACCGGCTACCAGCGCAGCGGAAGGGTGGCGACGAGGTCACCCAGCCGGTCCGCGATGAGCTGATGGTCCTGGAGTGACGGGTGCCAGTGGCAGCCGCCGTAGTCCAGGCCCGAGTTCTCGTAGTACCAGTAGCGGATCCGGCTGTCGCCCTGGTCGTTGCGCTCCTGGACGATCTGCTGGGCGAGTTCCGCGAAGGTCGTGGTGTTGGACATGTGGGTGGCGCTGACCACGATCACCGTACGCGGGCCGTACCGGGCCCGAAGCTTGTCGAGGAAGGCCTGGTACGCGGCGCGGTAGGCGGCGACCAGGCTGTCGGGGGTCCACTGCTCGACCGGGTTGATCGCGGTGGAGAAGTCGTTGATGCCCAGGCCCACCACGACGAGCTGCGGCCGCCAGGTACCCGGGTTCTGCCAGACGTCGCCGTCGACGTTGAGCAGGGCCCGGTCGTAGTACGTGCGGTAGCTGGTTCCGGGTTCGCCGCCGTTGTAGTTGCGGACCATTCCCCGTCCGGAGAAGGCGTTGACCTGGTAGTCGGCGTTCAGGCGCCGTGCCGCGAGCGCGCCGAAACCGAGATCGGCGTTGGTGGTTCGGTTGACCTCGTCGGAGGTGCAGTCCCGGGTGGCGGACAGGTTCCCGTAACCGGCGGTGTAGGAGTCGCCGATGAACTCGATCTGCCGTTGCCGGGCCGGTGGCTTGGCCAGGATCGCGCCGCCCGGAGCGGCGACGAAGCCGCCGAACGTACCCGTCGCCCACGGGCTCTCGGTGCGCTTGACGAGTCGGACCCGGTGCACCCCGTTCGACAGGCCGTTGATCCAGTGCGTGGTCCGGCCCGGGGTCACCAGAGTGGCGACGGTGGCACCGTCGATCGCGACGTCGTAGTCGTTGGCGGAGTCGTCGAGGACGATCCCGACACCCGTGCCCCGGAACCGACCCTCGAAGTAGACACCGGGCCAGCTGTACCGCGCCGAGCCGTTGTCGACGTCGACCCGGCCGGCGGTGTGCGCCTTGGCCAGGACTCCGGGGGTGGGCTGCTGTACGGCCGGCATCGACTTGGCCGGCGCGGCCCCGTGGGCGGCTCCGGGCAGCAGCGCGGCGGCCACCAGCCCGGCGGCCAGGGCGGCGGTGAGACGTACGGGTCGCACGGGTTCTCCTTCCCGTTGCGGGCGAGGTCGACCGCAGGGATCTCGAGACGAACCAACCCGCAGGATGTTACAGATATCGATGGATCGGGGCGACTGCCGCGCGCCGGCCGGGTGGTTCGGCCTCAGGATCCGCTGTCCCGGAAGGTGCTGCGGTACGCCCGTGGAGCCACGCCGCTGATCCGCTTGAACTGGGTACGAAAGTTCGTCGGCGATGTGAAGCCGACCTGGTGCGCGATGCGGTCGATGCCGTGGTCGGTCGTTTCGAGGAGTTCCTGGGCCCGGCGGACCCGTACGGCGTTGAGCCACTGCATGGGTGTCTGGCCGGTCTCGTCGTGGAAGCGGCGGTTGAGGGTTCGGATGCTCATGGCCGCGTGGCTGGCGAGGTCGTCGAGGGTGAGGTCCTGGTGGAGGTTCTCCTCGATCCATCCCAGGATGTGCCCGAGGCCCGTGGCGAGTCGGCCGGGGGTCTTCCGCCGGATGAACTGTGCCTGCCCGCCGTCGCGGTGCAGCGGCGCCACGGTCAGCCGGGCAGCGTCGGCGGCGACCGCCGCCCCGTAGTCCCGATGGACCAGGTGCAGGCACATGTCGACTCCGGCCGTGGCTCCGGCGGAGGTGACGACCTGACCGGTGTCGACGTAGAGGACGTCGGGGTCGAGTTCGACGGTGGGGAAGGCGTTCCGGAACTGCTCGGCTGCGGTCCAGTGGGTGGTGGCTCGCCGGCCGTCGAGGAGCCCCGCCGCGGCGAGGGTGAAGGCGCCGACGCAGATCGAGACTATTCGGGTGCCGGTGGCCGCCGCGTCGCGAAGTGCGTCGAGAACGGCCCCGGGCGTCGGGGCCAGCGGATCGTTGCGGCCGGGGACCACGATCGTGTCGGCCCGGGTCAACGCGTCGAGGCCGTGGTCGGCGGAGAGCCGAAGCGGTCCGGCGGTCACGACGGGCTCGGTGGCGCAGATCAGCACCCGGTAACCGGGCCGGTCACCCGGCAGTCGTACCCGGCCGAACACCTCGACCGGGGTGCTCAGGTCGAAGGCGATGGTGTCCGGCATGGCGAGGACGGCCGCGGTGTGCACGGCAAAATCCTAGTGCTCGGCGAGACCGGCCACACCGGGCGTCAGGTGTCAATGACGGGCGCCATCCCTGTTCAGCGCGCTGGCAAGATTCAGCCGAATGCTGGCAATCGCGCCACTGGAGTTGACGGTGCCGGCTTGGCGAGCATGGACGGGTGCGATCCCGCACACCGAACCGTTCAGCTTGAGGAGCCTTTGATGTACGCCCAGATCGTCCTGTTCGACGGCTTCGACCCGCTGGACGTCATCGCGCCGTTCGAGGTGCTGGCGGCCGGCAGCGACGCGGTGGGCGGTGAGCTGATCGTGGACCTCGTCTCCGCCGAAGGGCCCCGCGCGGTGCTGAGCGGCACCCGTGGGCTGGTACTGAACGCGACCGCCCGCCTCGACCCGACCAGGCCCGGTTACGTCGTGGTTCCGGGGGTCAGCGGACCAACCGTCGGCGATCCCGACGAGGGGGTCGAGACGATTCCGGTGCTGCTCGCCCGCTTCGGCGACACCGACGCGGCTCCACTGCTCCGGCAGGCGCTGCGGAACCCGGCCGTGACGGTGGCGGCCGTCTGCGGTGGCTCGCTGGCCCTGGCCATGGCCGGCCTCATCGAGGAACGCCATGCCGTGACCCATGTCCAGGGCATGGACATGCTCGAGGCGACCGGTGTGCATGCCGTACCGGCCCGGGTCGTCGACGACGGCGATCTGGTCAGTGCCGGGGGAGTGACCTCGGGCCTGGACCTCGGACTCCACATCCTCGAACGCGAGTACGGGCCGAGGATCGCGCACGCCGTCGAGGCCCTCTTCGAGTACGAGCGTCGCGGCACCGTGTGGCGGAACAGCGGACGCCAACCCGTCGTGGTCTGACAGAGCCGCACCCTGACGCCATCCGATACCGCAGACAGCACAGCCGGAAGGGGAAGCCCGTGAACGCCATCGTCGGCATCTGGGACCTGACACTGAAGACGCCGATCGGTTCGCTCGCCGTCGTCTACACCTTCACCGACACCGCCGGCACCGTAGCCGGAACCGCCGAGGGCAGCGGCGAGACGGTTCCGCTCACCGACATCGCCTCGACGGCGACCGCCGACGGGCAGCAGGTCACCTGGCGCCAGTCCGTGACCAGGCCGCTGCGGCTGAACCTGGACTTCGACGTCACCGTTGTCGGCGACACCCTGAGCGGGCGGTCCCGCGCCGGCAGACTGCCCGCCAGCAGCGTCAGCGGCACCCGAAGGAGCAGTTGACCACCTCGCCGTCGAGGTCCCTCCGGTGAACCGGGCGCCGGCTCGGCGGGACTTTCGGGGCCGCACGGAACGCGTCACACCGGCACACTGGGGCGAGGATCGATTCTCCGGCGCCGGCCCCGAGCGACCGTTTCCGCCGGGGCGCCAACCGCACCAGGGGAGGTGTCGGACGTGAATGTGCCCCCACGTCGTACCGCGACGGCGCTGCTGGCGGTCGCGCTCGTGGTCGCCGGCCAGTGGTTCGGCCCGGTGCCCGCCGCCGGCCAGCGAGCCGGCGAGAACGAACGGCACCCGGCCGGCACGCCCGTTCCGGTGATCTACGACAGCGACATGGACTTCGACGACGCGTCGACGCTCGCCCTGCTCTGCGAGGAACACAAGCTGGGGCGGATCGACCTGCGGGCGGTCACGGTGGCCAACAACGGGTTCGGCGAGCCGCGCCGCGCGTTGACGCACGCGCGCAGCGTGCTGGACCAGTGCGGCCTGCCGCAGGTGCCGACAGCCGACGGTGCCACCGGTGCCGGCGTACATCCGGCGCCGCCGGAACTGGTCAGCACGATCGAGACCGTGCTGACCGCAGCCCTGGCCGACGCCGACCATCCGACGCCACCGTCGCCGATCACGGCCGCTCAGCTCATCGCGTTGACCGCCCGGACTGCGCCACGGCAGGTGGTCGTTCTCGCCACCGGGCCGCTGACCAATCTGGCCGACGCCCTGGCCTCGGACCGGGTCCGGGGCCGGATCGCCCGGATCCACGTGATGGGCGGTGCGCTGGCCGTCCCGGGCAACCTGTACGGCTCGGCCCTACCCGGATTCGACAACTCGCAAGAGTTCAACATCTGGCTGGATCCGGGGTCGGCACAACGGATGCTGACCCGGGCCCGTCCCGGCGTCGTACGGCTGGTGCCGCTCGACGCCACCCGCTTCGTTCCGATCACGCCGGCCTTCGTGTCCCGGCTCGGAGCCGACCAGCACGCACCGGGTGCCCGGATCGCGTACCGGATCGCCAGTCAGCCCGACCTCGCTGCGCTGATCGACCTCGGCATCATGTACTGGTGGGACGCGCTCGCTGCGGTGTCGGTCGTACACGACGGCGTCGTCACCCTGAGCCGTACGGTGCCGGTCTCGATCGTCCAGGATGGAGTCCAGTCCGGGCGTACGGTGACCACCCGGCACGGTACGCCGGTCCGGGCCGCCATCGAGGCGGACCGGGCGGCGTTCGAGGAGATCTTCCTCGACTCGCTCAACGGGCGGCGGTGAGTCGCGACCGGCCGGACGACCGACCTCGCGGGGTTCAGACGGAGGCGGGCACGGATGGGCGGGCGGCACGATCCAGCGCGTGGCGGATCGCGGCGGCCGGATCGCCGAGATGGTAGACGCGTTCGCTGGGTTCGATGTTGTCGAGGAACTCCTGGTATCGCACGGCGTAGGCGAGCTGTGCGAGCGGCTCGCCGATCCGCAGCGCCTCGGCCGGACGTGACCGGGGTACGGCCGCGCGCCAGGCCGTGATCCAGGCCTCGGCCGCCGCGCGCTGCCGGTCCGCCGGCAGGAAGTCGACCGCCCGCAGCCCGTCGAGTACCGGGTTGCCCAGGTGCGCGTCGGCGAGGTCGAGGACCACCGGTGGGCCGTCGCCGCGACGCCAGTTGCCGGGGTGGAAGTCGCCGTGCACGACCGTGTCGGGCAGGCCGCAGTCGGCCAGCATCTCCCACCGGGGTCGCAGACCCCGGACGGCCCGGAGTTCCTCGGGGCGAAGTTCGGCGCCGACCGGGCCGTCGAGCAGCTCGCCGACGGCGGCGGCCAGGATCTCCGGCCGCCGGTCCGGGATGCCGTGCGGCGCCGTGCCGATCCCAGCCTGCGCGGCGGCCAGCCGGCGCACGACGTCCGCCACCACCGCCGGGGACGCGTCCCAGCAGTCCGTACCGGGGATGTCGGCCAGCAGCAGCCGACCGGGCGCGCTGGCCAGCACGGTCGGCACCAGATCCGGATCGACCTCGGCGAGCGCGGCGATCGCGATCGGCTCGGCGGCGGCGAAGGGTGGGATGGCCTTGAGCCAGACCGGCCCGTCGGCGGTCGGCAGCCGGAACAGCCCGGCCAGGTTCCAGGTCTTGCGCTGTTCGGGCCGCCCGGTGCGGTCGACGTGCCGGTACGCCCAGTCGAGAAGTTCCCGGATGCCCGACGCCCGGGCCCAGGGCAGCCGGAGGGGGTGGTCGTCGTCGGTGAAGTCGCAGCCGGTCCGGTTCCCCGGTGGTCGGAGCGCCGCCACGTGGTACGTGACGTGGCCGTCGCGCGCCCCGTCGGCACCCTCGACGGTGAGCAGCCGCAGGACGAGGACCGGCACGCCGAGGGTTTCCTCCAGGTGCGCCACGACCGGCCCGACCTCGGCCCACCACGGAACGTCGACCGGGAACGGTCCGACCGTACCGACGCAGCTGCCGTCGTACGTCACCAGCGCGGTCACGGTTCGTCCCATCTCGCCAGTGTGGACCACCGGCAGCGGAGCCCGACCGAATAACGGACTGGCCCGGTCCGGGGGCGTACTGGCCGGATGTGGCCATCGGTAGCCATTGAATTGGGGCGGCGTCAGTGGACAGGATCTGTCCAAGATGCACTTGAGACGTTTCATCTGCCGCGAAGTGGGGAGTCGGCGCATGAGGGTCACCTGGATGCCCCGGTCGGGACTGTCGGCCGTACTCGCGCTGCTCCTCGTCGTACCGGGGAGTGCGGTTGCCGGACCGGCGCCGGCCGGTGCCGCGCCGCCCGGTCCCGAGCTGGCGGTGGCGGACCTGACCACCGAACGGGCGACCGACCCGATCGGACTCGACGTCGACCGTCCCCGGCTCGGCTGGACGATCAACTCCGCCCGGCGCGGCGTACTGCAACAGTCCTACCAGGTACGGGTGGCCAGCAGCCCGGCTCGGCTCGGTGACGCCGACGTCTGGGACAGCGGCCGGGTCAGCTCCCGGAACAGCACCCTCGTCCCGTACGCCGGTCCGGCGCTGAAGCCCCGCACCCGGTACGCCTGGCAGGTGCGGGTCTGGGACACCACGGGTCGCGCCTCCGGTTGGAGTACGCCCGCCTTCTGGGAGACCGGCGTCCAGGGCCCCGAGGGGTGGCGGGCCGACTGGATCGGGCTGGCCCCGCCGACCGAGTCCTGGGCCGACTACACCGTCGCCACCACGGTCCGGGTGGAACGGGACGCGGCCGGGATCTTCTTCCGGGCGAGCGGTCCGGGCAACGCCTACATGTGGCAGTTCTCCGTCACCGGCGGCGCCGCGAAACTGCGCCCGCACCTGCGCGTCAACGGGGCCTGGACGGTGCTCAAGGAGGTGCCGCTGGCTGCCGTCGTACCGGCGGACCGGCTGACCGCCCCACACAGCCTGCGGATCAGCGCGGTCGGTGACACCTTCACCACCTGGGTCGACGGCATCCAGGTGGACGTCACCCGGAACGCCACCCACCGGGCCGGTTCGGTCGGGCTGCGTACCTCCACCCAGGAGGCGGCGGTCTTCTCCGACTTCTCGGTCACCAGCGGCGATCAGACCCTCTACGCCGCCCCGCTCACCGACGGCGAGAACCCGTTCGGCGCCGGCACCTCGACCGCCGCCGGCCTGCGGGTCAGCGGCGACGCCGAGGCGATGCTCGCCGCGCTGGACGCGAACCCGCTGCTGCGCCGGGGCTTCCGGGTCGACGGGAAGGTCTCCCGGGCCCGGGTCTACGCCAGCGCGCTCGGCGTCTACGAGCTCTCGCTGAACGGCCAGCGGGTCGGCGACCACGAACTGGCGCCCGGCTGGACCGACTACGCCAAGCGGGTGCAGTACCAGACGTACGACGTGACCGGTCAGCTCCGGCAGGGCGACAACGCGTTCGCGGCGATGGTCGGTGACGGCTGGTACGCCGGCAGCATCGCCTGGTTCGGTAGCGACTTCTACGGGCCCCGGCCGCTGCTGAGCGCGCAACTCGTCGTCGACTACGCCGACGGCCGGAGCGAGACGGTCCGTACCGACGGCTCCTGGCGGGCCACTCCGGGACCGTTCCTCCAGAGCGACCTGATCCACGGCGAGACCTACGACGCGCGCCGGCTCCCGGCCGGCTGGGACGCGCCCGGTTTCGACGACGCCGGCTGGTCGGCGGCGACCGTCGGCGGCGACAACGGCGCCACCGCCAAGCTGGTGGCCCAGGTCGACCCGCCGGTCCGGGTGACCCAGGAACTGCCGGCCAGGGCGCTGACCCAGCCCACCCCGGGTACCTGGATCTTCGACCTGGGCCAGAACATGGTGGGCAAGGTACGCCTTCGGGTCGACGGCCCGGCCGGTACGACGGTACGGATCCGGCACGCCGAGGTGCTCAACCCGGACGGCACCGCCTACACCGCGAACCTGCGTACGGCCAGGGCGACCGACCACTACCGGCTGGGCGGCACAGGTCCGGAGGTCTACGAACCGACCTTCACCTTCCACGGCTTCCGGTACGTCGAGCTGACCGGCTTCCCCGGCACCCCCGAGCTGGGTACCGTCACCGGCCTGGTGATGCACACTGACGGCGAGCTGAGCAGTGAGTTCTCCACGTCCAACCCGATGGTGAACCAGTTGCACAGCAACATCACCTGGGGCCAGCGCGGCAACTTCCTCTCCATCCCGACCGACACCCCGGCCCGGGACGAGCGGCTCGGCTGGACCGGTGACATCAACGTCTTCGCCGAGACCGCGACGTTCAACATGGACAGTCTGACGTTCCTGACCAAGTGGCTGGCGGACCTGCGGGACGCGCAGTCGGCGAACGGCGCGTACCCGGACGTGGCGCCGAGGGCCTGCTGCGGCGACGGCGCGACCGGCTGGGCGGACGCCGGGATCACCGTGCCGCACACCCTCTGGCAGCGCTACGGGGACACCCGGGTCGTCGCGGAGCACTACGACTCGATGGTCCGCTACGCCGGCTGGCTGGAGGCCACCAGTTCGGGTCACCGGCGGACCAACGCCGGCCCGTACCTCGACTGGCTGAACCTCGACGATCCGACCCCGGCCGGGGTGCTCGGCACCGCCTACTACGCGCACAGCATCCGGCTGTTGGGGGAGATGGCCGGCGCTATCGGCAGAACCGCCGACGCCACCCGGTACGCCGCCCTGTCGAAGCAGATCGCCGACGCGTTCGTCGAGGCGTACGTCGCGGCCGACGGCACGGTGCAGGGCGACAGCCAGACCGGGTACGTCCTGGCGATCGGGATGGACCTGCTGCCGGGTGCACTCCGGACCAGGGCCGCCGACCGGCTGGTCGCCAACCTGGAGCGGCACGACTGGCACCTGGCCACCGGCTTCCTCGGCACCCCCGACCTGCTGCCGGCGCTCAGCGACACCGGACACCTCGACGTGGCCTACCGGCTGCTGCTCAACGACACCTACCCGTCCTGGGGCTACGAGATCGCCAAGGGTGCCACCACGATCTGGGAGCGGTGGAACTCGATCATGCCGGACGGCAGCTTCGGCGACGTGTCGATGAACTCCTTCAACCACTACGCCTACGGCGCGGTCGGGGACTGGATGTACCGCACGGTGGCGGGAATCCAGCCCGACGCCGCGAACCCCGGGTACGCCCACCTGACCATCGCGCCGCAGCCCGGTGGGAACCTGCGCTCCGCGAAGGCGTCGTACCGGTCGGTGCACGGCACCATCGGGACCGACTGGCGACTCGACGACCAGGGCCAACTCCGGCTGTCGGTCACCGTCCCCGGCAACACCACGGCGACCGTACGGATCCCGGCGCCCAGCCGGCACGCGGTCACCGAGGGCGGCCGGCCGGCGGAACGGGCCGACGGCGTACGGCTGCGCGGGCTCGACGACGGGGTGGCGGTCTTCGAGATCGGCTCCGGCAGCTACTCCTTCGCCGTCGACCGGGTGCTCGGCGACCTGGGCGAGGCCGGCGACGCGGTCACCGCGGCGTCAACGCTCGCGAACGAGGTGGCCGGGGACCTGAGCTGGCCGCTCGCCGTCTACCTGCGGGTCCGGCTGGCCCAACTGGCGATCGAGCTGGCCGCCGCCCGGTTGGCGTACGCGGCCGGAAACGAGCAGGCCACCGCGGCGGGAGTACACCGGACCCTGGCCACCGCCGCCGACCTCGACCGCTGGCTGCGTACCCAGGCCGGGGCGGGGCGGATCCCGACGGCCACCGCCGAGCGCTTCGGTGTCCTGCTGACCCGGCTCGACCAGCGGCTCTCCGCCGCCTCTTCGACACTGGTCGGCGCGGTGGTACGCCTCGAACTGCCGGTCGGTGAGGCGCTTCCCGGTGACCCGGTCCGGGCGACCGTGGTGCTCACCAACGCCGGCCGCAGTACGTTGACCGGCCTGGCCTCCACGCTGGACGCGCCGGAGGGCTGGACGGTGCGGCCGGTCGGCAGCCGTCCCGGCAGCGTGGCGCCGGGGAAGTCGGTACGGCACGACTACGACCTGCGGGTGTCGGCCGGCCAGTCCCCGGCGACGGTCCCGGTGACCGGGTCGGCGAGCTACCGGCACCGCTCCGGCACCGCGACGATGCCCCTGACGGGATCGCTGGTCGTGGCCCCGGCGGTCAGCATCGGCGCGTCGACCGTCGAGCCGGCCACGGTCGAACCCGGCGGCACGGCGACGATCCGTACGGTGCTGCGGAACCGCTCCACGGCCCGGGTGACCGGGCAGGTGGCGGGCAGCGCACCGGACGGCTGGCGGGTCGAGCCCGCGGTCGGGGCGTACGACCTGGCTCCCGGTGCACAGGTCACCCTGGACACCGTGGTCACCGCACCGGTGTCGACCACCGAGGGCGCGGCCGGGATCGTTGTCGCCACCGGGTCAACCGAGGCCGAACGCCGCACCGTCGAGGTGCCGGTACGGTTCACCAACCCGCCCGGAACGGTGCTCGACCACGTCGACCTCGGCGCGGCGGCCTCGGAGCAGGCGCACGGGCTCGTCGCGTCGCAGTACTCCGGCACCAGCACCGAGGCCGGGCTGACCCGCCGCTACACCAACGTCAGCTACCCCGGCGGGTACTTCGAGTTCGATCTCGCCGTCGCGCCGGGGCGGCCGTTCGTGCTCCGGGCCGTGGAGACGTACGACAGCGCCCAGTTGAAGGACTACGACATCCTGGTCGACGGCGTTCCCGCGCACGTCCGGGCGTACCGCCGGCCCGTCGGTGGGCTCGGCACGGTGAGCTACCAGTTCGTGGTCGACCGGCCGGAGGTGACCGGGGACGGCGTGGTCAGGGTGCGGTTCCAGGACACCGGCGAGGGCTACGACCCCTCCGTCGCCGACGTCTGGTCGATGCCGATGCCGGAGCCGCCCGCCGGGCGCTGAGCACCGGCGGCGCCGGTCCGGGGGAGGTCGCCTTCCGGACCGGCTGCCCGGCAGGGCTGCCCGGCCCGGTCAGCGGTCCGTCGGGCCGCCCGACCTGCGGCTGGATTCCCGGACCACCAGTTCGGGTTCGAAGACGACCTGCTGGTGCCGGTGGCTGTCGGGCTGGGTCACCTCGGCGAGGAGCAGTGCGGCGGCGGTCTGGCCGAGCCGTTGCCGGGGCTGGCGTACCGAGGTGAGCGGTACGGCCGCCGCTGCCGCGAAGTCGATGTCGTCGTAGCCGACCAGGGCGATGTCCTCGGGTACCCGGACGCGTTGCTGGGTCAGGCCCTGGAGGACGCCGAGCGCGAGCAGGTCGTTGGCGCAGAAGACGGCGGTGACCCGGCTGTCCCGGGGGGTGCCGAGGATGCGTGCGGCGGCGTCGCGGCCGGCGGGGGCGGTGGATGCCGGGGTGTCGAAGCGTTGCAGGGCGTTCTCCAGCCCGTCGAGCCCGGCACCGGTGACCGCCTGGACGGCACCGGCGTGGCGGTCGTGCATCTGTTCCAGCCCGGCGGGGCCGCCGACGAAGGCGATCCGCCGGTGACCGGCCTCCAGCAGATGTTTCACGGCCAGTTCGCCACCGAGCCGGTCGTCGACCGAGACCGAGCAGAGGTCGGGCTGCCGCGAGCGCCGGTCGAGCAGCACCACGTGGATGCCGCGCTCGCGCAGTTGCCGCAGCCGGCTGCTCGCGTCGTCGATCGGGGTGATCAGTACGCCCCGGACCCGCTGCTCCTTGAGCAGGTCGAGGTAGGCGTCCTCCTTGGCCTGGTCGCCGTCGCTGTTGCAGAAGATGACGGCCATCCCGGCGGTGCCGATGGTGTCCTCGACGCCCTTGGCGATGTCGGTGAAGAACGGATTCGCCACGTCGAGGACGACCAGCCCGAGGGTGCGACTCCGCCCCCGGCGCAGCTGCCGGGCGGCGTGGTTGGGCACGAACCCCAGCTCGTCGATCGAGGCGAGGACCCGGGCCCGGGTCGCACTCGCCACCAGCTCGGGCTGGTTGAGCACGTTCGACACCGTGCCCATGGAGACCCCCGCGTGACTGGCGACGTCGCGGATGCTCACCACGGGCGTGTCTCGCACCGGCTGTCCTCCTGGGCGGTCGTCGGAACTGAATCGTGTCAAGAATGCCTGCCGGCTCCGGCGCCGGGGGTCCTCTGACCGGAAGTGGCCACTGCGGCCCTGGTCGGAGCCGTCGATGCACCGATTCTGATCGATCGCCGCCGGATCCGGGCTGCCCAGGGCATCGATGGCGGTGTAGGAAAGGGCTTACCTGCGAGTAACGATTCAGTAACCGCCATGAAACGCTTGACCGGCCGGGAAGCCGGGCTCTACCGTCGTCATCACATTGGACTGAAACGTTTCATGGCTGGAGGGCGTTGATGCCCGAGCATGCGGACAACGACGCGGCGCGGCTGGCGCTGTCCGGCGTACGGAAGTCGTTCGGCGCGGTGCACGCGTTGGTCGACGTACGCCTCGAGCTGCGGTCGGGCGAGGTGCATGCCCTCGTCGGCGAGAACGGTGCCGGCAAGTCCACCCTGGTGAAGATCCTGGCCGGGGTGCACGCGCCGGACGCCGGTGAGCTGACCCTCGACGGCGTACCGCTGGCGTTGACCGGTCCGGCCGACGCCCGGGCCGCCGGGATCGCGGTGATCTACCAGGAGCCGACGTTGTTCCCCGACCTGTCGGTCGCCGAGAACATCTTCATGGGCCGGCAACCGCTGCGGGGACTGCGCCGGATCGACGCCGCGTCGATGCGGCAACGCGCGACGGACCTGTTCGCGCGGCTCGGCGTACCCCTTGATCCGGACCGGCCGGCGCGCGGCCTCTCCATCGCCGACCAGCAGCTCGTGGAGATCGCGAAGGCGCTCTCCTTCGAGGCCCGGGTGCTGGTGATGGACGAGCCGACGGCGGCGCTGTCCGGAGTGGAGGTCGAGCGGCTGTTCGCGGTGGTCCGCTCGCTGCGCGAGGCCGGCTCGGCGGTGCTGTTCATCTCGCACCGCTTCGACGAGGTGTTCGCGCTCTGCCAGCGGATAACCGTGATGCGCGACGGGCGGTGGGTCTCGACCGACCGGACCGAGGACCTGGACGTGGGCCAGGTGGTGCGGCGAATGGTCGGCCGGGAGGTCTCACAGCTCTTCCCCAAGCAGGAGACCGAGCCCGGGGAGGTGATGCTCCAGGTGCGCGGCCTGACCCGGCGCGGGGTCTTCTCCGACGTCAGCTTCGAGGTACGCCGAGGAGAGATCGTCGCCCTCGCGGGCCTGGTCGGCGCCGGTCGCAGCGAGGTGATCCGGGCGGTCTTCGGCGTCGACCCGTACGACGCGGGCGAGGTGCTGGTCGACGGCGTACGCCTGCCCCGGTCCAGGCCGGCGGCGGCGATGGCCGCGGGCCTGGCGCTGGTACCGGAGGACCGCCGGCAGCAGGGGCTGGTCATGGAGCTGTCGATCGAGCGGAACGCCACGCTGACCCGGCGCTGGTCGCTGGCCCGGTTCGGCCTGCTCGGCCGGGGCGCCGAGCGTCGCGCGGCCGGGACCTGGACCGAGCGGCTCCAGGTGAAGGCGGGCCGGCTCGGTGACCCGGTGTCGACGCTGTCCGGCGGCAACCAGCAGAAGGTGGTGCTGGCGAAGTGGCTCTCCACCAGCCCGAAGGTGCTGATCGTCGACGAACCCACCCGGGGGATCGACGTCGGCACCAAGGCCGAGGTGCACCGGCTGATGTCCCAGCTCGCCGCCGAGGGCGTCGCGGTGGTGATGGTCTCCAGCGAGCTGCCCGAGGTCCTGGGCATGGCCGACCGGGTGCTGGTGATGCACGAGGGGCGGCTGGCCCAGGAAATCGCCCGGGACGCGGCCAGCGAGGAGTCGGTGATGCTCGCCGCCACCGGCCAGCGAGGCAACCCGTGATCGGGCAGGGAGGAGAGCTGTGAGCACCACGAGCGAGCCGGGCACGGCCCCGGGCCCGGCGCCGGAACGTGCGGCGCCACCCGCCGCCGGTGTCCGGGCCGCGCATCGGCTGTTCCTCGGCCGGGAACTCGGCATCGCGCTGGCGTTGCTGCTGCTGCTCGGCGTGACGACGGCGGTGAACCCGAGGTTCCTGTCCGGACAGGGCCGCACCGACCTGATGCTCGGCGCGACCATCCTGGTGGTGCTCGCCGTCGGCCAGGCGATCGTCATCATCACCCGCAACGTGGACCTCTCGGTCGGATCCGTTCTCGGGCTGTCCGCGTTCGCCACCGGCAAGCTGTTCCTGGCGATGCCGGACGCGCCGATCGTGTTGGCGCTGCTCGCCGGGGTGGGCGTCGGCGTGCTCTGCGGCGTCGTCAACGGCGCGCTGATCGCGCTGGCCCGGGTGCCGGCCCTGGTGGTCACCCTCGGCACCCTGTACGTCTTCCGGGGCGTCGACTACTCCTGGGCCGCCGGCCAGCAGATCAACGCCGCCGACATGCCTAGCGGCTTCAAGGGCATGGGTACGGCCGACGTATTCGGCTTCCCGGCGCTCGCGTTGTTCGCGGTCGTGGTGCTGGTGGCCGCCGGGTTCTACCTCCGGTCCTACCGCAGTGGCCGGGAGCTGTACGCGATCGGCTCGGACCCGGCGGCGGCCCGGCTCTCCGGAATCCCGGTCGGCCGACGGGTGTTCGGCGCGCTGGTGGTCAGCGGCGCACTCGCCGGACTGGCCGGGGTGCTGTACGCGGCCCGGTTCGGCACCGTCGACGCCGCCTCCGGTACCGGCATCGAACTGAACGTGGTCGCCGCCGTGGTGGTCGGCGGGGTGGCGATCTTCGGCGGCAGCGGCTCGGTCTACGGCGCGGCGCTCGGCGCCGTACTGCTGAGCACCATCGGCAGCGCGCTGCCGGTGCTGCACGTCAGCCCGTTCTGGCAGCAGGCCGTCGTCGGTGCGTTGATCCTGGCCGCGATCGGCATGGACCGGGCGCTCGCGACGCGGGTGGCCCAACGTCTGCGAGGAGGTAAGGCCCGTGGCGCCTGAGGGAACGGGCCGACCGGCCCGCTGGTTCGCCGCGTTCGGCACCTGGGACGTGCTGGTGATCGTCGTCCTGGCCCTGGTCGTCGTCGCCTCGTCGGTGCTGGTGGAGGGCTTCGCCAGTGCACGCTTCTGGGGCTTCCTGCTGCTCGACATCGTGCCGATCGCGCTGATCGCCCTGCCGATGACGCTGATCGTCATCACCGGGGAGATCGACCTGTCGGTCGCCAGTGTGCTCGGCCTGTCCAGCGCGGTGCTGGGGCAGCTCTGGGTCACCGGCCTGCCGCTGCCGCTGGTCCTGCTGCTGGTGGTGCTGCTCGGTGCGGTGCTGGGCGCGGTGAACGGACTCTTCATCGCCGGGTTCGGGCTGCCGTCGCTGGCGGTCACGATCGGCACGCTGGCGCTGTACCGGGGGCTCGCCTACGTGGTGCTCGGCGACCGGGCGGTCGCGGACTTCCCGATCGGCTGGACCAGCAACAGCATCGAGGTGCTGCCCGGTACGACCGTGCCGTGGGTCGTCCTGCCCCTCGCCCTGCTGGCCGTCGGGTTCGGGGTGGTGCTGCACTACACGCCGATCGGTCGCGGCCTCTACGCGATGGGCAACAACGACCAGGCCGCCACCTTCTCCGGCATCGCGGTGGCCCGGACCAAGTTCTGGCTGTACGTCGTCACCGGTGCGGTCGCCGCCCTGGCCGGCGTCTTCTGGACCATGCGGTACGCCAGTGCCCGCGCCGACAACGGCAGCGGTCTGGAGCTGTCGGTGGTGGCGGCGGTGCTGCTCGGCGGCGTCTCCATCTTCGGCGGCCGGGGCAGCCTGGTCGGCGTACTCGCCGGGGTGCTGCTGCTGATGACGCTGCGCAACGCACTGCAACTCGCCGACGTACCGGCCGACACCCTGACGGTGGTGACCGGTGCTCTGTTGATCATCTCTGTCGTCGGGCCGAACCTGTTCGGCATGCTCCGGGACCGGACCCGGCGCCGACGATCTGCCGTATCGCCGGTGGCGGGCGCCCCGGGCGCCTGACCACGTCACACCTCCCCACCGCGCCGGGATCTTCCGGTGGCGTCGAAGGTACGGACAGCTGTATTTCGAGAAAGGACCGGTCATGACCGTCATTCGATCCAGAGCAGTACGCCTCGGCGCCACCGTGGCCACACTGGCGGCCCTGGTACTCAGCGCCGGGTGCGCGAGCGACGACGAGGGCGCCGCCCCGGGCGACACGGCGGCCGGCGGCGGAAGCACCATCAAGGAGGGGCTGAGCGTCGCGTTCCTGCCCAAGCAGGTGAACAACCCGTACTTCACCGTCTCCGACAACGGCGGCAAGGCCGCGGTCGAGGAGTTCAAGGGGGAGTACAAGGAGGTCGGCCCGTCCGAGGCGACCGCCTCGTCACAGGTCAGCTACCTGAACACCCTCACCCAGCAGGGCAGCGACGTCATCGTCGTGTCGGCCAACGACCCGAACGCGATCTGCGGCGCGGTCAACCAGGCCCGGCAGGGCGGCGCGAAGGTGGTCACCTTCGACTCGGACACCAACAAGGACTGCCGGGACCTCTTCGTCAACCAGGTGACCGGGCAGGGCATCGCGGAAAATCAGGTCAAGCTGATCTCCGACGCCATCGGTGGCCAGGGCAAGGTCGCGATCCTCTCGGCGACCGCGAACGCGACCAACCAGAACGCCTGGATCGAGCTGATGAAGACCGAGCTGAAGAAGCCGGAGTACAGCAAGATCGAGCTGGTCACCACGGTGTACGGCGACGACAAGGACGACAAGTCGTTCCAGGAGACCCAGGGACTGCTCTCGTCGCACCCGGACCTGAAGGGCATCATCTCGCCGACCACCGTGGGTGTGGCGGCGGCGGCCCGCTACCTGTCCGGCTCGCAGTACAAGGGCAAGGTCGCGCTGACCGGTCTCGGCACCCCGAACCAGATGCGCGACTTCGTCAAGAACGGCACCGTGAAGAGCTTCGCGCTGTGGAACCCGGCCGACCTCGGCTACCTGGCCGCGTACGCGGGTGCGGCACTCGCCTCCGGCATGATCACCGGCAAGGAGGGTGACAAGTTCACCGCCGGCAAGCTCGGCGAGTACACGGTCGCCGCCGACGGCGTCCTGGTGCTCGGCCCGCCGACCGTCTTCGACGCGGCGAACATCGACCAGTTCGACTTCTGAGCCACCTTCCCGGCGCCGCCCTGCCACGGGCGCGGCGGCGCCGGGAAGTTCCCATCCCGCCCACCCGTCGACGCCGGCGCACACCGCGTCGCTCGCGTCGACCCGACGGCGATACCGGCCCGGAGCACGGGGATGCCGGGCCAGACCACAGATCGGAGCAGTACGGCAGCACCGCATCGAGAGGAAGGAGTGGCGTCCGTGACCGTACCGATCGTGCAACGCCAACTACTGGACGACGAGGAACTGACCCTGCTGCGACTGCTCGCCCAGGGACTTCCGATCGACGCGGTCGCCCGCCGGCTGGAGATGTCCGAACGGACCGTCCGCCGCCGTACCCGGGCGATCTGTGACCGGCTCGCCGTGCCGGCGCCGATCTCCGCGGTGGTGTGGGCGGTCCGGCACGGTCTGCTCTGACCGGAGGCCGGCCACCGCCGGTCAGTTCGAGGCGGTCGACCGGTCCTCCGGCACCACCACGTACTGGCGGAGGAAGAGGTCCTGGAAGGTGACCGGCCCGCGCGGCCCGGGCACGTGGTCCACGTTGATGCCGGTCTCCGGTACGCCGTGCAGCTTGAACCCGTCCAGCAGCCGGGTCGAGGCGTTCCAGAAGACACCGGTGCCGACGGCGGCGGCGATGAACCGCTGTGCCGCCGCCCCGTCCTCGGTCACGATGGTCGCGGCGAGCCCCGAGGTCTCGGTGTTCGCGATCGTGACCGCCTCGTCGAGATCGGCGACGACGGAGATCGTGACCGTCGCCTCCCGGCCGCTGTCCAGGGCCCACTCGTAGCCGACCGGATGGTCGTAGGGCGGCAGCGACGCGCGTACGCCCAATTCGTCCATCGCGCGCTCGAAGGCCGGTACCGCCCGTTCGGCGATGCTCCCGTGCACGAGCAGGAGGTTCACCCGGTTGCACACGCCCAGCCGGTCCAGGCCGGCGACCAGCAGCTCGGTCGCCCGGGTGAGGTCGGCCGCGGCGTCGACGTACAGCACACCGCCGCCGTCGGCGTGGGCGAGGGTGCGTACGCCGTGCCGGGCGGCCTCGGCCCCGAGCGACCTGGTGGCGTCACCACTGCCGCGCAGGATCACCAGCGGGATCAGGTCCGGTTGACGTACCAGCGCGACGGCGCTCTCCCGGCTCGCGTCCGGAAGTAGCTGGACCGCGTCCGGGTCGAGCCCGACGTCGGCCAGACCGGGGGCGATGACGTGCTGGTAGAGGGCGCTGGCGGAGGTGAGCGCGGCGGACCCGGTACGCAGGACGCCCGCGTTGCGCGACTTCACCAGTTGGGACGCCACGTCGACCGTCACGTTCGGGCGGGCCTCGAAGTTGGCCCCGATGACGCCGACCGGGCGGCGGCGCTCGGACAGCCGCAGTCCGCCGGGCAGCGACCGCAGGAACGTCTCGCTGGCCGGGAACGGTGCCTCGGCGAGCAGCCTGAGCTGGTCGGCCATCCCCTTGAGGCGGCCGGTGTCCAGCCGGAGCCGGTCCTGGAGCGCCGGGCTCATCCCGCTGGCCCGGGCCGCCTCGACGTCCTCCGAGTTGGCGGCCAGGATCTGGGCCTCGGCGCCGACCAGACGGTCCGCCATCGCCTTCAGGGCCGAGTCGACCACCGCGTCCGGCGCGGCCATCAGCCCGGCCGCCGCGGCCCGGGCCCGCCTGCCACACTCGGCAACCAGCGCGGGTACGTCGTCCGTACCCTTCCGGCCCTGGTCAGTTGCCTCGCTCGACGCCACCGTCTGGTCTCCTTCGCATTCCCGCACCGCATGCCGTCGGCACGGACCGAGTTTGACATCTTGTTCAACGAGGGAGCAATGATGCCGCTGTGCGGCCCGGCCGGTGAGCCCGGAAGAGTCGCCAGTGTCGCATCCGGCGACGGCCGGCGGAGTCGACCGAACCGGTGTCCCAGATTCTGGCGCTCCCGGAGCCCGTACCGGGCCACCCGGGGGGCCGCAGCCGGTGGCCGGGGTACGGATAAGGTTCCGACCCATGTCAAAGAACCTGGTGCGGGTCGTGTTCGTCGACGCCGACACCGGAGCGCAGATCGGTCGGAGTGAACTGCCGGTCGCGCAGTTGCCGGAGAGCTTCCAGGCGCAGACCACGCTCGAACTGGCCGGTTCGGCGTGGTCGGTCGAGCGGGCCGAGCCACCGACGGCGACGGAGTTCGGCGCGACCGGAACGCTGGCGCTGACGCTGCGCCGGATCGAGTCGGTCCCGCCAACCGACATCCTGTACTCCCTGCCGACGATCTGTGCCGTCCTGCCATCGGTGGCCGACGCCCCAGCCAACGCCGCCCGGGTCGAGCTGCACGAGGATGACTGGCGGCAGGTGGAGCTGGTCAGCGCCGATCTCGCCGACGTGGTCCAGACCGAGTTGCGCGCGGTACGCCAGAGCTACGAACAGCACGCCCGCCGGGACGACGACGGCCGGGTGTACGGCTTCCAGGGCATCCACGTCCGCAGTCAGCCGATCCGCCCGCTCTCGACCTCGGTGTCCCGGCGCCGGCTGCTGGCCGCGCTGCCGCCGTCCGCCCGTGACCGTGGGGGGATCGGGTTCCGCGATCAGCGCGGAATCGTGCCCAGTTCGTTCGTGATGTCCGTCGGCCGGGTGCTTCTATACGGGCTCACCGACGGCGACGCCGTCGCGGTACTGGCCCTGCACATCGAACCGGGCCCGGCCTCCGAACCGCAGCCGGGACTCGTCACCGGACTGGAACAGGCCATGCGTTCGGCCAACCTCGTACTGGTCGACTGGTGCCGGGCCACGATGGTCAGGCCCGCCTCGCTGGGCGACTACCTCGCCGCAACCGCCGCCAACCGCCGGATCGGTTAGGAAGGGGCCCTTCTTCTACAAAAAGCGATAACAAGGGGCCCTTCCTTACCAGCCGGCCGAGGTGGACACGGTGCCTAGACTCATACCGTGCCCTCCGGCCCGGACGACCTCGAAGGGCTGGCCCGAGCCGCCGCCGACGGCGACCGGGAAGCCCTGGACCGCCTCCTCGTCGCGGTCCGCCCCGACGTGCTGCGGATGTCGGCGCGTTTCCTGCCGAACCGCGAGGACGCGGAGGAGGCGTGCCAGGACACCCTCCTGGCGGTCTCCCGGGGGATAACCCGGTTCGACGGCCGCGCGGCGTTCCGGACCTGGCTGCACCGGATCGCCGCCAACCGGTCGAGGTCGACCTATCAGGCGTTGCGTCGTCGGTTCGACGCCGAGGCACGGGGTGGACCGATGCCGGACACCCCCGATCCGCGCCGTACCAGTGTGATCGCCGGGACCCGGCTGGACCTGCTGGACGCGTTGGAGGCGATCGGCCCCGAACTCGCCGAGCCGGTGGCGTTGCGCGACGTCCTCGGCCTGCCGTACCGGGAGATCTCCCTCCTGCTGGAGCTTCCCGAGGGCACCGTGAAGTCGCGGATCCATCAGGCGCGGCGTCGGTTGCGGGACCACCTCACCGATAGACTGGCCTGATCCCGTGCGCCGCCGTGCCGCCCGGATCGCGCCGCTTGGCAGGGCCGGCAACACACTGGGAACGGCACCGCCGCCCGGCCGCGTCGGGCGAACCGCACTGGGCCTGCTGGTCGGAGCGGTGCTGGTCGCGGGCTGTGGCTCGGCGCCGGTCGCACCGCTGCCCGGCCGATGGCCGAGCCCCAGCCCGGCGGGACCGGCGACCGGGATATCGGTGTCCGGCAGCGCACCGGGACCGAGCGTTCCGCCGCCGCCGACAACGCCGCCGCCCGCGCCCCTTCCGGTGACCACACCCCGGCGTACGCGTACCGCCGCTGCGACGTCCCCCAGCACCGACCTCTCGCCGGCCTGCCTACCACGGGTGATCTACCCGGTCGACGGCTCGGATCACGCGCTGCTGCCGAAGGCGCTCTGCCTCACGGTCGCCTCGATCCTGCGGGTGCAGAACGTCGGGCCCGGGACCGTGACGGCGACTCCCGCCGACCGGGTGGCACAGCACTACGAAGCGGGCGTGATCGAGTGCCGGCTGTTGAGTCCCGGCAGCGTCAGGGTCGAGATCACCAGCGAGGCGGGCAGCCACACGATCACCGTGCTGGTGGTCGAGTGACGTACCGGCTTCATGGTCGTACCCGTACCCCGGCCAGCAGGGTGTCGACGAAGTCCGGTGTGGACGCCACCGGCGGCGCGACCTGTACGTGGACCAGGCCGGCGCCGTCCGGGCCGATGCCGGCGGCCTCGACAATCACCGGCTTCCCCTCCTGGCAGGCGGTGAACCCGGCCACGAACCAGTCGATGGCGCCCAGCCGTACCGTCCGGACCGGGGCCGCGACGCACTCGGCGTGTGGATGTTGGGCGACGTACCCGACCGGGCTGTGCCGGGCGGCCAGGGTCCGGGACAGCCCGACGAACGCCCCCGGTACGGACGGGTCGCGCCGCCACCGGTCCGGATCCGGTGACATCACCAGCGCCGGTTCCAGGGCCCCGTCCGGCCCGCGCTGGCCGAGCCAGCCCGACCCCGAGACGCGCCAGCCGTCCGGCAGGGCAACGGTGATCCGCCCCGTCGAGTCCTCGCCGATGTCGGTGTTCCGGTGCGGCCAGGCCACCGTCAGCACGGCGACCGTCGCCGCCGAGAGCGCGACGACCACCGCGAGCAGCGCGGCGACCAGCAGCGTACGGCTGCGTCTGCGACGTCGACGGTCGACCGGTTCGGCCGGCTCGACCCCGGTGGCCCGGTCCAGCGCGACGGTGAACGCCATCGCGTCCGGATAACGGTCATCCGGCCGGTGGGCGGTCGCCTTCCAGAGCACGGCGGCGACGCCGGCAGGTACCCCGGCCCGGAGCACCGGCCCGCTTCCCGGGGTGGTGACGGGATCCGACGGCAGGTCGTCGCTCGGGCTGCTCGACCCGTTCGGGGACGGGGTGGCGCCGAACGGGGTGGCGCCGAGTAGCGTCGCGCCGAGGCGACCGAGCCCGAACACGTCGGTCCGGGCGTCGACGAGGGCCAGCGAGGCATCCTGCTCGGGCGCCATGTAGCCGGGGGTGCCGGCCCGGGCCGTCAGTCCGGACGCTGCCGCGAGGGCCTTGGCGAGGCCGAGATCCGCGATCAGGACCGACTCGGTCGCGTCGGGGTCCAATGTCGCATTCTCGACCCGGTCCGGGGCGGTTCCGTCCGGACCGGCTTCGTGCGGGTCGGTTTTGTGCGGGTCGGTTTCGGGTGGACCGGTGCTGTCCGGGTCGGTTGCGTCCGGACCGGTTCTGTTCGGATCGGCCCTGTCCGGGTCGGATGCGTCCGGACCGGTTCGGTCCGACTCGTCTGCGGGTTCGGTCGACCGGCCGGCCTCGATCGTGGACGGTCTGGGCTGGAACAGCACGTTGCCCGGGGTCAGGTCCCGGTGCACGATCCCGTTGGCGTGCAGGACGCCGACCCCGAGCGCGATCTCCCGCAACACGCGCAGGGCCCGCGCGACCGGCATCGGTCCGGCGGCGAGACGGTCCCGAAGGCTGCCACCCTCGGCCCAGGCCATCACGAGGTACGGCCGGCCGTCGTCCAGTTCGCCGACCGAGTACACCCGGACCAGGCGTTCGTGGTCCAGCCGCCACAGCAGCCGGCCCTCGTCCAGGAACCGTTCCCGGACCCGCAGGTCCTGGGACCAGTTCTCGGCCAGCACCTTGATCGCCACCCGGGAACCCAGGGACGGGTCGTGTCCCAACCAGACGGTGGCGAACGAGCCGAAGCCCAGCAGCCGCTCGACCTGGTACGGGCCGATCCGCCGCAGCGGGTTCACCGGTTTGGCTGACCGGTGTCGCCGGTACGTCGCGCGCTGGTCACCAGCCAAGGATAGGCCCGGTGACCAGTGGCCCAACCGTCCACCGGCGCCCGGGTGTCCACTCAGCCGGGGTCAGGATGCCGTGGTGGCCTCCGCCGCCAGCAGTTCGCGGACCCGGGGGATCACCTCGGTGCCGTACAGCTCGATCGTGTTCATCAACCGCTCGTGCGGCAGGGTCCCGTTGGAGTACTTCAGGTCGAAGCGCCGCACACCGAGCACCCGTACCGTTCGGGCGATCTTCTGGGCGACGGTCTCGGCCGAGCCGACGTGCCAGGCGCCGCCGGCAATGTCGGCATCGAACCGGTCCCGGGTCATCGGGGGCCAGCCGCGTTCGCGGCCGATCCGGTTGAACAGGACCCGGGCGTGCGGCCACAGCAGGTCCGCCGCCTCTTGGTCGGTCGACGCGATGAACCCGGGCGCGTGCACCGCGACCGGCAGCGGCTCCTTGCCGAACTCGCCCAGCGCGCGGTGGTACAACTCGACGTACGGGGCGAACCGCGCCGGGTCACCGCCGATGACGGCGAGCACGAGCGGGAAGCCGTACCGGGCGGCCCGGACGACGGATTCCGGACTTCCGCCGACGCCGATCCAGGTCCGGATCCGGCCGGACTCGGTCTTCGGGTAGACGTGCTGCTTCTCCAGCGGTGGCCGTACGCTGCCCTGCCAGGTGACCGCGTCCTCGGTCAGCAGGTGCGACATCAGGTCGGCCTTCTCGGCGAACAACCGGTCGTAGTCGGCGAGGTCGTACCCGAACAGCGGGAACGACTCGGTGAACGAGCCACGCCCGAGGGTGATCTCCGCCCGGCCCCGGGAGACCGCGTCGAGGGTGGCGAACCGCTCGAAGACGCGTACCGGATCGTCGGAACTCAGCACGGTGACGGCCGTACCGAGACGGATCCGTTCGGTCCGGCCCGCGATCGCGGCGAGCACGATCTCCGGGGCGGATACGGCGAAGTCGTCGCGGTGGTGCTCGCCGAGCCCGAAGCTGTGCACGCCGACCCGATCGGCCAGTACGGCTTCCTCGACGACGTTGCGGATCACCTGGGCGTACGGGACGCGGTTGCCCTCGGCGTCGCCGGTGACGTCGCCGAAGGTGTCCAGACCGAATTCCACGGCCGTTTCCATGTCGTCCTCCTCCATCAGCGCGCACCGGTCGAATCCGCGCACACGGGCGATGTAACCCCGGCGTCGACGATCTTCTTCCCCGGCTGGATGATCGGGCTCGTCGGGAGGGTGATCGGGTTCGTCGGGTGGGTGATCGGGCTCGTCGGGTGGTCGGGTTCGTCGAAACGGATCCGGAGGAAGAGACCCAGGGGAAGGAATCCGGGAGTAGGAACCGGAAGAAGGAAACCGACTGGAGGAAATCGTCGTGGTGATCTTGCCTCGGCGCATTTCTGACGCTAACGTCGACAACGTGACTGCCGGGTCGGCCTTGGGCCACAACCGAGTAGGGCACCCGGCTATCGCGTGAGCCCCGGGTGGGCCCGAGGTCCGCCGTCCGTGTGCCTCCGCGTTCCCACGTAACCCGTTTCCGCGCAATCTGTCTGCGTGCAGCCTGCCTGCCGCGCCAGGTGCGACCTTCCGCGCGTGGGACGGTCCGGTTTCGTGACGCCGCGCGCAGCGAGCCGCCGCATCGATCCGCACAGGTGCGCTTCGTACGGGTGCGTTTCGGTTCAGGTGCGTTTCCGTACCGCCTCCTGGTACCCCTTCCGCGCCCTCTTACGCCACGCCGAGCCCAATTCGTGGTGTTCCCCTGCCGCCCGCCGGGCGGTTCTTCGCCATGCCCACGAACGGTGGCACAGTCACCAATCTTCGAAGAAGAAAGAAGCCATGCCGAACGATTTCAACCAACAGGTCATCGACGAGTTCCGCGCCAACGGCGGGGAGGTCGGTGGGCCCTTCGAGGGCGCCCGACTGGTCCTGCTGACCACCACCGGGGTGCGGTCCGGCGCCCCGCACACGACGCCGGTCGGTTACCTGCCCGACGGTGCCGAACGGATCCTGGTGATCGCCTCGGCGAACGGTGCTCCGCGCCATCCGGCCTGGTACCACAATCTGCGGGCCAACCCGCGGGTCACGGTCGAGACCGGCATCTTCACCTACGAGGCCGACGCCGTCGTCCTGCGGGGTACCGAACGCGACGACGCCTTCGCCCGCGCGGTCGAATCCGATCCGGGCTGGGCCGGCTACCAGGCCAGGACCAGCCGGATCATCCCCGTGGTCGCCCTGCGCGGTCTGCCGGGCCCGCCGAACCCGAACGCGACGTCCTGGGGTGCCGCACTCCGGCTCATCCACGACAGCTTCCGGCGGGAACTCGCGCTGATCCGCAAGGAGATCGCCGAGTCGGGCCCGGGCCTGGGCAGCCAGCTACGGATCAACTGCCTGACCGTCTGCCAGGGGCTGCACAACCATCACACCGGGGAGGACAACGGGATTTTCCCGTTCGTCGCCGACCGGCACCCCGAGGTCGCGCCCGTGATGGAGCGGTTGCGCCGGGAGCACCAGACGATCGGGGAACTGCTGCACGAGTTGCAGCGGATCATCGCCACCGAGGACGCCGATCCGCTGCTGGTCCGTACCGAGGTCGAACGCCTCACCGACGAGCTCGAACGGCACCTCGACTACGAGGAGGAGCACCTGATCCCGATCCTCGACGCGCACTGAGCTCCGGTTCTCCGTACCGACCCGGTGAGGGGGCGGGTCGGTACGGAGAACCGATGCGCCGCAATTGCCTCGCTGGTCATCGTGGCCGACGGGTATGGTTGCCCGGCCGGCCGCGGGACTACGGTGCGACTTCCGGAACCCGCCTCTGAAGCGATGCTTCGCAGTTCGTGCCCACATTCCCCGGCCGGCTTCCAATCCATGATGGAGGAGCGTCGTGTCGCTGTCGGACCGGGTGGCGTGCGAGGACGTGGTCATGTTCGTCAACGCGGCCGTCACCTCCACCGGGCAGCGCGAGTTCCGGGCCGGTGCCGCCGAGCAGCGCATGTCGCTGGACTTCCTGCACGAGTACGTCCTGGGGAACTACCGCGACCTGTACGCCGCGACCCTGGCGCTGGACGTGAACCACTTCAACGCCGCGATAGTGGTGACGAACCTGCTCCGCACCGCCCACCTCGCCGGTCCGGATCAGCGTGCCGTGGAGGGACGACTGATCGCCGCTCGACTGCGGCTGCTGCCGCCGCAGCGGGCGTACCGGGTGTTCCGCGAACTGCGCCGGCTGGGCGTGAACAACCGGCGTACCCGGGCGATCATCCGGGACTGGGTCGCGGCCCGACCCGATCCCGCCTTCGACGCGGTCAAGTACCGCCGGTCGCTGTCCATCGCCGCCCGCCACGCCCACCTGTCGCTGCCGGCCGAGGTGGGCACCGTGCTGTTCGACTGGCGTCGCCCGAAGCGGTACGGAACGCCGATCCTGGAGACGTGGCGCCGGGCGCACTACGAGCAGCGGGCGTTGTACGAGTTGCCGTACACGGTCGCCGAGGGGTTGGCCGTGCGGCACGGCATCAACCGGGCGCGCTTCCTGACGGGCATCGCGCCGAAGCTCACCGACGGCGAGCGGCTCCGGTTGCGGACCTCGGCCCGCCGGCTCGAGGTGGCGGCAATCGGCACGGATCTGCCCCGGGTGCCGTTGACCCGACTCGCCAGCTACGTCCTGTCGCTGTCCCGGCCCGAGCGGGTCCGGCGGGGCGCCGAGCTGACCGGCGCGCTGCGGGCCGCCGCCCGCCGGGCCGCCGGCCGGCAGGCCGGCAGTTGGGGCCGGGTCGTGGCGGTCCTCGACGACAGCTACTCGGCGTCCGGGTCGGGCGTGAAGCGGCGCCGCCCACTGGCGGTGGCGCTGGCGACCCACTATCTCCTGGAGACGCTCGCGGCGGACTACACCGGCCTCTGGCTGAGCCATCGGGGCGACCCGTTGCTGGTCCATCCGATCGGACCCACCGGGCTCGGGGCGCGCATCCTCGACGGGCTGGAGCGGCGGCCCGACCGGCTGGTGGTGGTCTCCGACGGCTGGGACAACGCCCCGCCGGGGCAGGCCGCCGAGGTGCTCCGGGTGTGGCGTAGCCGGCTCGATCCGGAAGAGCGGACCTCGGTCGTACACCTCAACCCGGTGTACGAGAGCGACAGTTTCGACGTACGCCGTCTCGCTCCTGCCGTGGCGACCGTCGGGGTACGCGACGCCGAGGACGCCGCAGCCCTGGTCGAACTCGCCCGCTTCTCCACCGGTACCGCCACCTTCGACGAACTGCGTGCGCACCTGGCCGACCGGGTGGCCCGGTTCCTCGCCGTACCCGTACCTGTAACCGGCCCCGGCCCTGACGACGCGGCGGTGGCGGCGTGACCGCCGTCGGGGGAGACCGACCGGATACCGGGCGCGGCCTACCGGAGCCGGTTGACACCACCGGCGCGGGGCCGGCCGGCCTGGACCTGACCGGCCTGGTCGCCGGGCCGGCCCAGGTCTGGGGCGCGGTACGGCTCCAGCCGCTGCTGCGTACGGCACCCATCGCCGACCTGCGGCTGCACGCCCGGCTGTACGACCCGGACGAGGTGTCGGTCGTCAAGGTCGGGCCACGTACCGCGTACGTCGCCTACGTCCCGCACGCGTTCGTGGCGAGTTGGACCACCGACGCCACTCCGGCGGCCACGTACGGCACCCAACTGCGTGACCCGGAGGCGACCGGTCAGCCCCGGGGGATCGGGCTGCACTTCCGGCGCCGGATGGCCCGTCGGGACGACAAGCGCCGGCTGCGGTTCCTGCCCCTGCACCTGGCCCTTGAGGGCTACCTCGCGTTGCAGTTCGGCGGGCCGGCGATCGCCTGGGAGGAGTGGACCCGGCAGGCCGTCACCCGTGGGCTGTCGCCCCGGGCCGAGGCCGCCTACACCGGTGTCGGGATACCGGGCCTGGCCGACGCGCTGCGGATCTTCGAGATCCATCCCGAGCAGTGCGGAATGCTCCTGTACGTGGCCGACGCGCTCGCCGCCGCCTTCGTCGTGCCACATCCCGACGACTACCGTGCGTTGCATCCCACCCTGTTGCAGGACCTCTACGGCGAGCTGGTCCACCAGTACGCCCACCTGTATCCGGCGGTGCCCGAGTTCCAGACCACTCTGGACGATGCCCGGGTGCACACCGTCGCCGACCTCCGTGCCGAACTCGACCGCAGCCGTACGGCCTGGTCCGAGCTGGATCTCCTGTTGGTGGACGGGTTTCCCGGTGCGACGCAGCTGTCGAGCGAACCGGTGTACCGGATGGGGCGGTACACCCTGTCGCGGTTCCTGCCGGCCTTCACGCCCGACACCGAGAACCACATCGGCGAGAGCATCACCGACGAGGGCGGCCGATTGGCGTACCTCAAGACCTTCCGGCTCTCCGCCGCGCAGACCCGCCGAGGCCACCTGCTCGGCCAACTCGCCGCGTACGACTGGAATCTCGACGCGACCGCCGAGGCGCTCGGTACCGACCGCCCGGGGCTCGTCCTGCGGCTCGACCGTTCGGGGTTCGGACACCTGCTGCGTCCGGACATCCTCGACGCCTGCCGCAACCAGGCCCGCCGGCTCCGGCGCGGCCGGCCACGACCGCCCGTCGGGTAACCACCGGCCGGCCCGCCGCCGACGGGCTCCACCGATCCATGGCCAGGATCGCTCGATGGCCCGAGACCGCTCCATGGCGCCGGGGTCGTTCGATGGCGCCGGGGTCGTTCGATGGCGCCGGGGTCGTTCGACGGCCCGGGATCGCTCGACGGCCGGGATCGATGCCGTTCGTTGACCGTCGGTCGGGTGCGTGATCTGATGCCGAGACGCGAGAAGTTCTCGACATTTCGCACAGACGCACTTGGGGGTCGGACATGATCGGGTTCCGTCGACCCGCGTTGGCCGCGGCGTTGGTACTCACCCTCGCCTCGGCCGCAACGCTGTCGGCCACCGTCGCCGCCCCGGGTACGGCCGCGGCCAGCCTGCCGACCGCCGCGGTCGCACTCGGGGACAGCTTCGTCAGTGGCGAGGGCGCCGGCGGCTACCAACCGGTGGTGGACGTGAACGGCACGTCGCAGGGCTTCCCCGGCTGGTCGGCGCCGAACAGCAACGCGTTCTTCTGTCACCGGTCGGCGAATGCCTCGCTGCACCAGGCGAACCTTCCCGGCGTACAGGCGCGGTTCAACCTCGCCTGCTCCGGCGGCCAGCCGTACGACATCGCCAACGCCTCGGTCAACCGCACCAAGGGCCGTACGGTGGCCGCGCAACTCGACCAGCTCCGGGCGGTGGCGCAGACCCACGACATCGATCTGGTGCTGCTGGGCCTCGGCTCGAACAACAGCTCGTTCACCTTCGGCGACGTCGCGTCGGACTGCGCCAACCGGTTCATCGCGGACGCCTGGACGGGGTGGTGGGAGTTCTGGGCGTACCTCGGCGGACCGGTCGAGCAGGCCCCGTGCGCGGGTGACGACCTCGGTACACCGGCCGAGTTCTCGGCGGCGACCGCGGAGACCACCGCGGCGGTCCGGCAACTGCTGAGCACACTCGACCAGGTCGACGCCGATGGGCAGCACCGGATCGTCTTCCAGGACTACACCAATCCGCTCCCGTTCGACCTGGAGTCGAGGTACCACGAGGAGGACAACCGCGACGACAGCCGGGACAAGTTCCGGGAACTCGGCGCCGAGCGGTACGCCGCGGGATGTCCGGTGCACCGGGCCAGCCTCGCCGCGGGTCACCTCTTCTCCGGCGGCCTCGGCACCCTCGTACAGTCGGTGCACGGCACCATGCGGGCCGAGTTCCCCGCCGACGACCTGGTCTATTTGAACGTGCAACGGGCCTTCGACGGAGCGCGGCTCTGCGAGACGTCGGTAAGCCCGACCGGCGCGCTCGCCACCCCGATCCGGTTGCAGGACGGCCCGACGGGCGTTCCGGTGACCAGCCTCTCCGGGTACGACAAGATCGCCATCCAACGGATCGCCAACGCCTGTGTCACGTACTTCCAGACCTGCCAGGAGTCCTGGCACCCCAACGCCGCCGGGCACGCGGTGCTCGGGCAGTGCCTCACGGGTGCGGCGGCCACCACCCCGAACCGCGCGATCGCCTGCGTACGGGCCGGCAACGGGTCGATCACGGTGAGCTGAGCCCGCTCAGAGATGTTAGGAAGGGCCCCTTCTTCTACAAAAAGCGATAGGAAGGGGCCCTTCCTTGCACTTAGTCGGCGCGGATGTTGTCGATGTGGATTTGGCCGCCGCTGTTGAGGAAGACCCAGACCGCGCGGATCTGGGTCAGGTCCAGAGTCACCCCGGCGGGGCAGCTCAGCTCGCTGAACTCCCGCGTGACGGTCCGGCTGGAGTTCGGATTGGTCCAGGTCCAGCGCCCACCCTGACACCAGGCGAAGTCGGGGCCGACCTGTACCGCGAACTCGCCGACCGTGCCGACCTCCTCGGCCCGTACGTCGTAGCGCAGCCGGGTGCTGCCGGTCAGGTCCAGCGGCTCGGCCAGGGCCCGACCGAACCAGTTTCCGTTGACCGGCGTCGCCACCGTCAGGCCGTGTCCACCGTCGGTGTGGAACGTCGTGGTCCGGGCCATGGTGCCGCCGGAGTCCGGGTTGGCGATCGTGAAGTCCTCGGTGCCGGACTCGAAGGAGAACAGGGTTCGCTCCGCCGGCAGCACGGGATCGTCCGGCCCGGCGCCACCGCAGGCCAGCGTCGGCGCGGCCCAGTCGGTGTGCGCGTTCGTGGTGGGATCGTTGCCGGTGGTCACCAGGCGCAGCCAGTCCGCCCCGGTCAGGTCGGCGGTCAGGGTCACCGGTGCCGCGCCCGAGACCACCGGTCCGCTGCTGGCCACCGCCGTGTCGTCGGCGTACACGGTGAAGGTCGCCGGCACGGGGCTGGTCGCCTCGTCGTCGATGCCCACGTCGGTGACCAGGGACGCGCACCGCCCACCGAGGTAGTAGACGATCTCACTGGGTGCGGTGGTCCCGAGTCCCCTGTTGTAGACCTGTCCACCGATGGTGATCAGGTTCCCGTCGTTGTCGGAGCCGCCACCGTTGCTCTGGTCGGTCTCCACCGGGCCCTCGTCGTTGCTGGAGCTGACCGGCACGATCGTGCTGAGGTGTCGTCTGCCGTCCCCGGGGGCGGTCACCACGACCGAGACGAGTTGGCTGGTGGTGCTGGCCGCGCGGTGTCGTGGGCCCCAGTCGTAGCCGGCGGTCACGGTGATCGGATAACGGCCGGCGGCGGTACCGTCGGGCACCGTCACAGTCCAGGTGGTCGGCAGCGACGCGTTCGTCGCCAGGCTGCGCCGGCTGTCGCTGCTGGTCGCGGTCACCGTCCAACCCTCGGGTGCCCGCGCGGTGACCCGCAGGTCGCGCAGGGCGCCGACGCCCCGGTTGGTCACCGTCGTGCTCAGGGTGCCGGTTCCGGCCGTACCCGGCACCAGCGTGCCCACGGTGGCTCCGACGCTGACCGCCGGCGGAACCACCGTCGGGTCGGCCAGCGGGCGGACCCGGTAGACCACCGTGCCGTGCGCGGGTACGCCGGCCGAGATCGTGGACTTCGCCTGGCTGACCTCCCCGGTCCAGACGTCCTGCAACCGGTACGCCCCGGCGCGGCGCAGCCCGGTGTCCCGGACCGGAACGCTGACCGTGGCCAGTGTGTCCGTGGAGTTGTAGAGCGCGATCGCCCGGTCACCATTGGCCAGTGGCTTGTCCAGCACCATCAGCCCGGCCTCGTCGGAGACGACGGCGCCCTGCACGCCCAGCCGGTCCTGGTCGATCGCGATGACGTCCCGGTTGCCGAGGATCGCCAGGGTCTCCGGCGAGGCGGTCCGCAGGTCGGTGCCGATCAGCAGCGGCGCGGCCATCATCGCCCACATGCTCAGATGGGTGCGGTACTCGGTGTCGGTCATCCCGCCGTTGCCGATCTCCAGCATGTCGGGGTCGTTCCAGTTGCCCGGCCCGGCGTACGCGGCCAGGGGCGCGTTCTGGGCGATGATCGAGCGGAGGCTGGCCCAGTTGTCGCTGATGTCGCCGGTGGTCCGCCACAGGTCACCCACGTCGGCCGCCCAGGTCCAGGGCTGGGACTGGCCCCACTCGCAGATGGAGTAGACGATCGGCCGGCCGGTGGCGTCGAGCGCGTTCCGCATCGCGGTGTAACGCCGGACGAAGTCGGCCTGCGAGCCGTCGGACTGGTTGTTGCAGTTGTCGTACTTCAGGTAGTCGACGCCCCAGTCCGCCCAGGTCTGGGCGTCGATCTCCTCGTGGCCGAGGCTGCCCGGATATCCGGCGCAGGTCGCGGTGCCGGCGTCGCCGTAGATGCCCAGCTTCAGACCCTTGGCGTGGACGTAGTCGGCGACCCCGGAGATGCCGCTCGGGAACTTGACGGGATCGGGGACCAGCCGGCCGTCCGGGCCACGTTCACGCAGCGACCAGCAGTCGTCGATGTTGACGTACTCGTAGCCGACGTCGGCGAGCCCGGCGGAGACGATGACGTCCGCCGTCTCCTTGATCAGGGTCTCGTTGACGTCGCAGCCGAAGGCGTTCCAGTTGTTGAACCCCATCGGTGGGGTGGGGGCGAGGGTCGGGGGAGCGGTCGCGGCAGTGGCCGCCGGGGCCGGTGCGGCCAGCGCGGGTCCCGGCGGCACCGCCACTCCGGTTATCAGCAGGGACGAGAGCAGAGCCACGATGCCCAGGGGACGGCTCCTGGCAGCGCGCATGACAACACCTCCGACGGCGGCGATCCGGATCGCGACCGGGCGTGGTCGCGCGGAAAGGTCCTGTGGACTGACGGATCGCCGAGGGTGCGGAGGTGGGTACGACTTCCGTCGGCATCGGGGACCGACCGCTGGCCGGCTCCGTGCCGTGGTGGATCCACAACCCGGAAACCGTATTCCGTTCTGTGATGCCCGTCAATATTTGAACGACGGGCCCCGCCCCGGGGTTCTTTCCCCGTGAGCGGGACCCGTCGCGGTGTCCGCCGACCGTCCCGGTACCCGATCCGGTGCCCGGTTCGGTGCCTGGTCCGGTGTCCGGTCCGGGGTCAGCGAACGTGTACGAAGACCGGGTTCGAGTAGAACCAGAGGTCGCTCCACGGGCTCTCCAGCCCGTCGGCGAGCGGCTCGGCCTCGTCGGTGCTGGTGCCGCGTACCCGGGCGTAGGTGTCGGCCTCGACGTTGCGCAGGGTGTGCCGGATGACGTACTCGGAGCCCTGCTTGCGCCAGTCGCGCGGGCCGAACCGGGCCACGACCTTGGTGGTCGGGTTGGTGTCGGCGTCGAGGTTGGCGTTCGGGCCGGTGATCTGGCCGACGATCAGGTCCACCCGGCGGACCTCCGGCCGGTCGCCGTTGCCGTTCTTGCCCGACAGCGGCCGGAACTTGATCTCGATCTCGACGTCGGTCCGGTTGCGCCGGCTCAGCGTGACGGTCTCGCCGGTCGCCGCCTCGCGGCCCTGGCTCTTCGCGGTGAGGTCGAGGCTGGTGATCAGGTCGCCGGTGGTGACCCAGATCCGGCCGTTGCGCAGCCCGTCCATGATGTCGGCGTAGTCCTGCCGGGCGTGCACGTAGGTCTTGCTGTACTCGCCCGGCCAGAAGTCGGAGCCGCCACGGGTCCAGTGCACGTGCGAGTCCGAGGTGGCGGTGATCCACCAACGCCGGCCCTCACCGAGCAGCGAGTCCCAGAGACCGCCGACCTTGGCGGTCATCTGGTCGAAACCGCCGTGCGTGGGGTAGTTGCCGTAGCCCCCGCGCGCACCGCCGTTGAGCGGGCCCGCCTGGTGTCCGGGGGCGCCCTCGAAACCGACGTAGATCTCCGGCGCCGCGTTGTTGCCGTTGCGGAACTCGCGCGGCGTGTCCTGGCCGTAGACCCCGAAGCCGGTCGCCGACCGCGAGGTGTGGTGGCCGATGACCAGCGGCTTCTGCCGCATGCTCCGGGCGACCTTCAGGAACTCGATCATCTTGGCCTCGGTGTCCCGGCCCGGGTCCGAGGGGAAGGCGTCGTTCTTGGCGAACCGGCTCTCCAGCTCGAAGAGCTGCTTCGCCTCGTCCTCGTGGTGCGGGATCATCAGCGTGTGGTGGTCCTGGGCCGGAGTGTCGAACTCCATTCCCCAGAACTGGAGCACCTCGGGGACGAGCCTGCGCGACCGCAGCAGGTCGGGGTACGCCTGCTCCAGGTTCACCTTCGAGTGCGTCGGGCCGCCGTGGTCGGTGCACATCGCCCAGGTGAGGCCGAAGTTCTTCGCCATGATGGCGTTCGTCACGATCGGGTAGACCGCGTCCGCGCCCTTGTGGAACGTCGGCGGGGTCTTCGAGGTGTCGAATTCGCCGCTGTACTCGGAGTGGATGTGGTGGTCACCGGCCCGCCACACCCGGTCGCGGGAGTCCCCGTGCTGGTTGCCCTTGTCATCGTCGTTGTCGTGCGCGAGCGCCGGGCCGCCCCCGATCAGGGGACTGGCGGCGACCAGCGTCGCGCCGACGCCGGCGTACCGGACGAGTTGGCGCCGCGAGATCTGCGCGCTCTCGGCCTCTTCCTTCATGGTGGAGCCTTCCCTTGAGCCAGCCATGGCTGTGACAACCAGGGAGTCTCAAGGGGTGGGCTGAATACCCGATGAACACCGGAGGCGGCGGCCGAAAACACTGCGCTCCGGCCGCCTGAATCGATCATGATCGCCGTGACCTGCGGATTCGTCCCTCCGGATGGACGATTGGGCACCGGTGACCCGGGTACGACCCCCGCCCGGCAGGCCGGGCCGGTGTCGCGGTCAGCAGTCGCAGGCGCAGCAGGCGCAGGTGCAGCAGTCGCAGGCGCCGCCGTCGCAGCTGTGGCAGGCCCTCGTGCACCAGCAGCGGTGGGAACACGTCTCGCGGCGGGTCCGGCTCCAGCGCGGTTGCCAGAGCCCACAGGTGCAGGTGGTCAGCGCGCAGGCCCCGCCGAGAAGCAGCGGGGCGCCGCATCCGTCCGGTGGTGGCGCCGTCCCGCCCCCGCCCGGGTCGCCGTCCCCGCCCCGCTCCGCTGGCGCGGTGTGCCGGTGCGACTCGGGATGCGGGTACGGGGGCCGGGGCAGCTGACCGGGCGTCCGGAGTTCCGGCGGAGCGGACGGACCGGGTCGGAAGTCGACCGGCGACGGCTGGTGCGCGAGCGTGAAGGTCCGGTCGATGGCGTCGCCGACCTCGCGGACCAACAGTGCCCGGGCCAACGTCCGGTCCCGCAGTTCCACCTCGGCCAGGGCCAGCCGAAGGCCGTGGTGGGCGTCCTCGCACAATCTGCGCGCCTCGGCCAGCCCGGTGCCGCTGGCCCGCAGCGGATTGAACGCGCCCCGGGCGTCGTCGTCTGCGTAGTCCTCGACCGCGTCCAGCAGGTGCGCGATCCGACCGAAGTACCGACCGACCTCGGTCAGCGCCTCGGCGTTGCCCGGTCGACCGGCGAGGATCGCGGTGTGCGCGAAGGCGGCGGCGACGGCGGTCTCGGTCGGTTCGGTCGCGAGCAGCACCGACGCGCCGGGAACGATCGCGCGCTCCAGCGTCGTCTGCCGGGCGACGGCGTCGAGCAGCACGCCGGTGTCGAAGCCGACGGCGTCGCCGGTCCGGGCGCCGGCCTCGGCCCACCGGTCGGCCAGCCTCCCGGCCACCCCGGCGAACGCGGCGACCCGCAACGCGCCGTCCCGGTCCGCGACGTGGTCCCGGGTCTTGCCGGCCGCGAGGACCAACGACACCGCCGCGGCCAGCCGGGCGCCGGAATCGGCGGACGAGAGCACCGAGGCACCCTGGAAGCCGCGCAGTGCGCACGGAGCCGCCCGCCGGTACCGGGCAGGTGCGACACGCTGTGCCTCCAGAAGTACGGAGATCAGCAGGCCGTCGTAGTTGGTCGCCAACCGGGCTCGGTGCCCGTGTTCGTCGCGCAGCGTCAGGCAGAGTCCACAGAGGTGGCCGAGCCAGGCGGTGTGCAGGTTGTCGCACATCCGGTGTCGACACGGCCGTACGATTCCGAACAATGCTCCCCCTGGTCATCTTCCGATGCTGGGCGGAGCCTAACGGCGCCCCGCCGTGGCCGACGACCGGAGGACCCGTCGCATGAGTGTCGAAGCCGCCAACGCCCTCACCGCGCGTTGGGCGTCCACGGTGGACGGGAAGCCGACGGTTTTCTCCGGCGTCGGCGTGTACCCGCTGTTGGCGCTGCTCGCGCCGTACGCCGCCGGAGCCGCCCGGGACGAACTGCTCGCCGTCGCCGGTGCTCCGGCCCGGTTCGACCTCGCCGACTCGCCGACGACCCGGCTCGCGATGGCCGTCTGGTCCCGGCACGACCTGCCGTTGACGTCCGGGTGGCTGGACGCGGTGCCGGAGCCGATGCGGGGCGTACTCACCGGCGACCCGGGCACGGACCAGCCGGTCCTCGACGCGTGGGCGTCCCGGCACACCGACGGCCTGATCCCGAAGATGCCGGTCGCGGTGGACGACGAGACCCAGTTGCTCCTCGCCAGCGCGCTCCTCGTCGTGACGACCTGGGCGGAGCCGTTCCGGGAGCAGTGGGTCCAGCCCGGCTCGGGGCCGTGGCAGGGCCGGGACGTCACCGGGCTGCGTCGCCGTACCCGGGACCTGGGCGTGCTGCGGGTCGTCGACACCGGGGCCGGGCCGCTGACGCTGGTGACCGTCCGGGGCAGCGAGGACGTCGATGTCGTCCTCGCGCTCGGAACGCCGGACCGGAGCGCGGCCGAGGTCCTGTCGGCCGCGATCACCGCGCCCGGCCACGGCCCGGGCCGCGCCGTCACCGACGGCCCCGGCGTCACCGAGCAGGTGGTGACGGCAATGGACGACCAGCCCGAGCTGGAGCTGTCGACGGTCCGGTTCACCGTGGAGGACGACCACGACCTGCTGGCGAACGCCGAGATGTTCGGCCTGCGCAGCGCCACGGACCGCAGCCGGGGCCACTTCCCCGGGATCAGCCCGAAGCCGCTGGCGGTCTCGGCGGCCCGGCAGAGCGCGGTGGCCACCTTCGGGGCGAAAGGGTTCAAGGCCGCGGCGGTCACCGCGATGGCGATGACCGCCGGCTCGTTGCCGCCGAAGCCGACGAAGCGGAAACGGCTGGTGACGGTCACCATCGACCGTCCGTTCGGGTTCCTCGCCGTACATCGGCGGACGGGCCTGGTGCTGGTCGCCGGCTGGGTCGGCGAGCCCGACCCGTACCAGCGGAGCACCGTACCCAGGGGCTTCTGACCGCCCTGTCCGGTCCGACCCCACCGTCGGCTCAGGGGGCGCCGTCGGAGCGAATCGCAGTTGCGGTCGCTCCGGCCGGTGGTCCATGATCTCCGCCATGGTCAACAGGAAGGGCGGCCACCGCCCACTGCGGTGAGCGCCGGAACGCCGACCCGTCGGTCGGTTCCACCCGCCTCCATTCCGGTTCGTCGTGCGCGGTCGCCGACGAGCCACCCCTCGGTCAGTCGCCGCGACGCTCGCGTCGCCGGCCGATCCTCCGGCGTCCGAAGACGCCCGTTTCCGTTTCCCGGGCTGCGGGTCCGTGGCACGGCAGATTCCAGATTCGAGTACGGAGGTTGCGCGTTGAACGATGGCCTGGGTAAGGCGTGGGAGCTGGTGGAGTCCGGTGACGCGGGGGCGGTGGTACAGCACCTGCGGTCCACCGTGGACACGATCGCGCTCGGCGATCTGGCCCGGCTGCTCGAACGGGTGGCCCAGCTGGTCGAGCTGACCGATCTGGCCGCAGCGGCGGCACGACTGGCACAGGATCCGGACCACCCCCAGGCGTTGTACGACTTCGGCTACGCCTGCATCGAACGCGGCCTGGCGTTCGCGGCCGTACCGGCGTTGCGCGAGGCGGTGCGGCGGGTGCCGGACGCGGACGGCGTACTGGCCGAGCTGGTCGTCGCGCTGGAGGAGGAGCATCGGCACGCCGAGGCGGTGGCCGTACTGGAACAGCGGGACGCCACCCTTCCGCCGTGGCCGCACCGCTATCTGCTGGTCTACAACGCGATCATGGCCGGTGACCTGGACCGGGCGACCCGGCACCTCGACCGGTTGCCGGCGCCGCAGGACCGGGACTGGCGGCCGGCCCACCAGCGGGTCCAACTCATGGTCGGCCGGGCCGGTCTGGTCGGCGGTGTCGGTCGGCTCGACGCCCAGGACCTGCGGGGCTGGCACTTCGTACTGACCGGCGGGGTGCTGGGCAGCCTGTCGCCGTACGGGTTCGACGCGGGAATGACCGGCCGGTACGCGTACCAGCAGGACAGCTTCGCGCTCTGCCGGCTCGGCCTGCACCGGTTGGAGTTGATCCTCGACGCCGCTGGCCGGCGGCCCCGGTCGGTGGCGCTACTGCCGGACCGGTCCAGCCGGATCCTGGGCCTCGCGGCGGCGCAGGTGCTCGGCGTGCCGGCGGAGCCGTTCACCGGCGCCCGGCCGGAGAGCGTGGTGGTGGCCTACGACCTGAGTGAAGTCGACGACGGTGGGCTGTTGACCGCGCTGCGCGACCGGGCGGCCGGACAGGTGCTGTTCGAGCACGCCACCTGCTGGACCGACCCGCCGGCGGTGTCCGCCGACGTGAGCACGATGTTGACCCAGGTGGTCGTCGCGCCGTGGGGTGAGCGGCTGCGCCGGGGCCCGGACGGTGGGGTCGAGCGGGGCACCGCCGACGACCGGCCGATCGAGGAGATCGCGGCCGAGATCCTGCGGGACGCGGGCGAACCCGACCCCGGTGACGGTGCCACCCCGGCGGATCCGGACGACGCGCTGGTCGGCTTCGTCTCCGCCGTCGCCGGCCGCTGGCTGGCCGGACCGCGCGACCGGGTCCGGTCACCGGGCCCGGTGCGCAGCTCGCGGTTCGGCTAGATCCGGCCGGTCCGGCCGGCCGGCGGACGGACCAGCCGTCGGCCGGCCGGCCGGGCGACCTTGCGATCTCGCAGGCCGGTCGTCAGGCGTCCGGCAGGGAGACCTTGGTATCCGGTGGGGCGACCTCGTGGGCCGGTCGGCCGGCCGCACCGGGTAGCAGGCCGAGTCCGCTCAGGGCCGCCGCGACCAGTTCCTCCGGGGTCAGTGCGACGTCGAGGGTCAGGATCCGCTCGTCCGGCTGCGGCGGCTCCAGGGTCGCGATCTGCGAGTCCAGCAGGCTGGCCGGCATGTAGTGCCCGGCCCGCCGGGCCATCCGCTCCCGGATCACCTCGGCCGACCCGTCGAGGAAGACGAAGTCGACGCTCGGCGGCCCCTGCCGGAGCACGTCCCGGTACGAACGCCTCAGCGCCGAGCAGGCCAGTACGGTGGAGACCCCCTCGGTGGCGCGTTCGGCCATCCAGCCGGCGAGTTCCCGCAGCCACGGCCACCGGTGCGTGTCGTCGAGCGGCACCCCGGCCCGCATCAGGTCCACATTGGACGCCGGATGGAAGCCGTCCGCCTCGGCAAAGGTCAGCCCGGTGGCGGCGGCGATCCCCTCGGCCACGGTGGTCTTGCCCGACCCGGAGACACCCATCACCACGATGTGTCGGGTCGGAGCGGACTGCGCGGCGGGGCCGGCGGGGCCGTCACCAGTCATGGACCGTGCCGTCCTTGAGCCGGTTGAACGGCAGGTAGGCCGGCACGTACGGAAACTGGTCGGCGGCCGCCTCGTCGAGTTCGACGCCGATCCCGGGCTGGTCGCCGGGGTGCAGGTAGCCGTCGGTGAAGGTGAACGACTGCCGGAACACCTCGTCGGTCAGCGGACCGTGCCGCATGTACTCCTGGATGCCGAAGTTGTGGATCGCCAGGTCCAGGTGCAGGGCGGCGGCCATCCCGACCGGGGAGATGTCGGTCGGCCCGTGGATGCCGGACTTGATCTGGTACTGCGCGGCGAAGTCGAGGAGCTTGCGCATCGCGGTGATCCCGCCGGTGTGCGTGACGGCGGACCGAACGTAGTCGATCAACTGCTCCCGGATCAGCGTCTGGTAGTCCCACACCGTGTTGAAGACCTCGCCGATCGCCAGCGGGGTGGTGGTGTGCTGGCGGACCAGCCGCAGCGACTCCTGGTTCTCCGCCGGGGTGCAGTCCTCCAGCCAGAACAGGTCGTACGGTTCCAGCGCCTTGCCGAGCTTGGCGGCCTGGATCGGGGTCATCCGGTGGTGCCCGTCGTGCAGCAGCGGCAGTTCCGGACCGAACTCGTTGCGTACCGCCTCGAAGACGGTCGGCAGGTGCCGCAGGTAGGCCCGGGTGTCCCAGTCCTCCTCGGCGGGCAGCGGGATGCGCTGGGCCGGCTCGTAGTCGTACCGCTTGCCGTCGGCGCTGGGCTGGGCGGCGACGCCGTACACCGCGTTGATTCCCGGTACCGAGGTCTGTATCCGGATCGACTTGAAGCCCTCGTCGAGGTGGCGCCGGATCGAGTCGAACAGCTCCGGGACGTCCCGCCCGGACGCGTGCCCGTACGCCATGATGCCGGTCCGGGACGCGCCGCCGAGCAGTTGGTACAGCGGCATTCCGGCGGCCTTCGCCTTGATGTCCCAGAGCGCGACGTCCACCGCCGCGATCGCGGCCATGGTGACCGGGCCGCGCCGCCAGTACGCCGACCGGTACAGGAACTGCCAGGTGTCCTCGATCCGGTGCGGGTCCCGCCCGAGCAGCAGCGGCACCACATGGTCGGTCAGGTACGACGCGACCGAGAGTTCCCGGCCGTTGAGGGTGCCGTCGCCGAGTCCGGTGATGCCCTCGTCAGTGGTGATCTTCAGGGTGACGAAGTTGCGATCAGGGCTGGTGACGATCACCTCTGCGGCGACGATCTTCACGACATGCCTTTCTTCCCGGGTGGAATGTGATGGACGGCGGGACGGCGCTGGTTCACCACTCCGCGAAGGAGCCGTCGGGGTGCCGCCAGGTCGGTCCGCGCCAGCTGTGCCCGCGCTTGTCCGCCAGCCGTACGGCGTTCTCGTCGATCTCGACGCCGAGCCCCGGGCCGGTCAGCCGGGCGATGTGCCCGTCGGCGAAGTCGAACGGCGTCCGGTCGACGACGTAGTCCAGCACCTCGGCGTCGGCGTTGTAGTGGATCCCGATGCTCTGCTCCTGGATCAGGTAGTTCGGCGTCGCGAAGCCGACCTGTAGACAGGCCGCCAGGGCGAGCGGTCCGAGCGGACAGTGCGGGGCGAGTTGTACGTCGTACACCTCGGCCAATGCCGCGATCTTACGGACCTCGGTGATCCCACCGGCGTGCGAGACGTCCGGTTGGGCGACCGCGATGCCGGCCTGGAGGACGGGCAGGAACTCCTGCCGGCTGTAGAGCCGCTCGCCGGTGGAGACCGGTGTGGTGGTGGACCTGACGAACTCGCCGATCAGGTGCGAGTTCTCCGGTACGACCGGCTCCTCGAGGAAGAACGGTCGGAACGGCTCCAGCAGCGGGGCGACCCGGCGGGCGTTGGCCAGGGTGAACCGGCCGTGGAAGTCGACCGCGACGTCCCGGTCGTCGCCGAGCACCTCGCGGGCGGCGGCGACCCGGCGGACCACGCCGTCGAGTTCGGCGACGGACGCGACCGGGCTCATCCGGCCGGACGCGTTCATCTTGACCGCGGTGAGCCCGGCGGCGACCTGCTCGGCGATGTGGTCGGCGACCTCGGCCGGCTCGTCGCCGCCGACCCAGCCGTAGACCCGGATCCGGTCCCGGACCGGGCCGCCGAGCAACTGGTGCACGGGTGCGCCGAAGTGCTTGCCGGCGATGTCCCACAGCGCCTGGTCGAGCCCGGAGACGGCACTGGCCAGGATCGGCCCGCCCCGGTAGAACGACCCCTTGGTCATCAACTGCCAGTGGTCCTCGATCCGCAGCGCGTCCCGGCCGATCAGCAGCTCGCTGAGTTGCTCCACGGCGGTGCGTACGGTCTCCGACCGGCCCTCGCAGGTCGCCTCGCCCCAGCCGACGATCCCGCTGTCGGTCTCGATCCGGACGAACAGCCAGCGGGGCGGGACGAGAAAGGTCTCGACCCTAACGATCTTCGTCACTTCGTCTCGACCTCAGCCCTTGGTGGCCCCGGCGGTGAGGCCGGAGACGACGTACTTCTGCACGAACAGGGCGATCACCATGATCGGCAGCGTGACCACCGTCGACGCGGCCATCAGGCCGCCCCAGTCGATGCTCGCGTAGCCGACGAAGTCGAAGATCGCGACCGGCAGGGTCTTGGTGTCCGCGCCGGAGAGCACCAGGGCGAACATGAAGTTGTTCCAGGAGAAGATGAACGACAGGATGCCGGCGGTCGCGATGCCGGGTGCGGAGAGCGGCAGCGTGATCCGGCGGAACGCGCCGATGTGGGTGAGCCCGTCGACCAGCGCGGACTCCTCCAGTTCCAGCGGGAGGCCGTCGAAGAAGCCCATCATGATGTACACGACCAGCGGCAGTGACACGAACATGTGGCTGAGCACGAGGACCGAGAAGCCGCCGACCAACTTCAGGTTGGAGAAGACGTAGTACCAGGGCACCAGCAGCGAGACGCCGGGGATGACCCGGGCCATCAGCACCACCAGGGCCGACTTGCGCATGTTGAACCGGCTCATCGAGTACGCCGCCGGCACGCCCAGGATCAGCGACAGCACGGTGGCGGCGAAGGCCACCCAGAGGCTGTTGCCGATGAACTGGAAGTAGTTCGCCTGGTCCAGGACCTTGCTGTAGTTCTCCAGGACCGGGGTGAAGACGAACGCCTTGCCCGTGTCGTAGATGTCGACGTTCGTCTTGAACGAGGCGGCGACCATCCAGACCAGCGGCGCGAGCAACGAGACCACCACGAGGGCCAGGGCAACCGCCCGGAAGACCTGGTACGGGGTACGGCGGGCCTTCATCGCGCAGCCTTCTTTCGCCGAGAGGTCAGTGCCCACATCGAGCCGATGATGATCAGGAAGAAGATGATGAGGACGGTCGAGGAGATGCCGTACTCGTTGTAGTCGAAGCTCAGGCCGTAGGCGTACACGTTGAGGGTTTCGACCTCGTGGAACGACCCGCCGCCGCGACCCTTCGTGGCGTAGAGGATGTCGAAGGTCTTCAGGGCGTCGATCCCGCGCAGCAGGATCGCGACGATGACCGTCGGCATCAGCAGCGGCAGCGTGATGTGCCGGAACCGCTGCCAGGCGTTCGCGCCGTCGACCCGGGCCGCCTCGTCCGGCTCGTTGGACAGCGAGGTGAGGCCGGCGAGCAGGATCAGGACGACCATCGGCGTCCACTGCCAGATGTCGATGAAGATCGTTGTCGGCAGTGCGCTGTGCTGGCCGGCCAGCCAGGGCTGCGGCCCGATGCCGATCCAGCCGAGCAGCTGGTTCGCCATTCCGATGTTGGGGTCGAAGATGAGCCGCCACATCATGCCGACCGCGACCGGGGTCGCGACCAGCGGCATCAGGATGGCGACCCGGACCCACTTCTCGCCCCGGAACGGCCGCCACAACAGCAGCGCGACCGCCATTCCGAGTACGACCTCGAAGAACAGCGCGACGCCGGTGAACCCGACGGTGCGCAGGACGGCCGGCCAGAACCGGTCGGTGTCGGAGAGGACTTCGAGGTAGTTCGCGAATCCGATGAACTCGGACTCGGCCCGGACCGATCCCTCGGCGTCGGTGAGGCTGAGGTACAGCGTCCAGGCGAGCGGAAAGATGATCAGTGCACCGACGAAGACCATGGCCGGTGCGGCAAAGAGCCACTTGCGGTGAATGTTCGCCCAACGCGTCCAGGCGGACGTGTCGGTCGAGGACGACGGGGTGGATGCGATGACTGCCATGAGGGGTCTCCGGCTTCGGCGGGCCAGGTGACGCGGGGGCGACGGAACTGGTCCGTCGCCCCCGCGCGGTTGGCTTACTTCTCCTCGTCCAGGAGCTTCTGGAAGGCCTCGTGGGCCGCGGTCGTCGAGCCGGCGACGTCCTTGCCGGTGATCGCGTCGACGATCGGCTGGCCGACGATCTCGCGTGCCTCGGCCACCTTCACGACCAGCGGCCGGTCGTGGCCGACACCGTTGGCGGTGCTGACCGCGATGGCGTCCGCGAGGTCCTTCGGGTACGTCGCGATGCCCTCGGGGTTGGCCCAGACCGAGGTACGGGCGCCGGGGACGCCGGCCTTCTGCTGCGCCAGCGCCTGCTCCTTGCCGGCCGCCCACTCGATGAACTTCCAGGCGTTGCTCTGGTTCTCCGAGGACTCGTTGACGCCGAGCGCCCACGACGGGATGTTGTACGGCTTCGAGCCGGCCGGGCCGGCCGGGAACGGCGCGAACCCGACGGTGTCGGAGACCTTCGACTTGGCCGGGTCGGTGGCGTTCTTGTAGAGCGAGTTGGCCTCGGTGTAGAAGGCGGCCTTGCCCTGGGTGAAGATCGCCATCGCCTCGGACCAGCTCATGTCGGTGCTGATGTTGTCCGGGCCGTGGTCCTTGAGCAGCCCGCCGTAGTAGGCGTACGCCTGCTTGGCCTGGTCGGTGTTGACCGTGGACTTGCCGCTGTCGTCGACGAAGTCGCCGCCGAAGCTGTAGAGGAAGCTGGAGAACTGGGTGACCGCAGCCGCCTTACCGGTCCGGGCGACGAAGCCCGCGGTGCCGGCGTTCTCGGACTCGATCTTCGCCGCCATGGTCTTCAGCTCGTCGAGGGTCTTCGGCGGGGCGCTGAAGCCGGCCTTCTGCACCAGGTCCTTGCGGTAGTACAGGACCTCCTGCTCGGTGATGATCGGTACGCCGACCACCTTGTCCTCGTAGCTGGTCGCCTGGACCGGTCCGGCCTGGAAGTCGTCGAAGCCGAAGGCGGCGTTCCCCTTGGCCTTGTCGGTCAGGTCGGCCAGATACTTGTTCTTGGCGAACAGCTTCCCCTCCTGGAGGGGCCGGTACATCATCACGTCGATGTCGCTGGATCCGGCGTTCAGCTTGACGTTGTACTGGTCAGAGAGCTGGTCCTCGCCCAGCTGGGTGACCTCTACCTTCAGGCCGGTCTGCTTCTCGAACTCCGGCAGGGCCTGCTTTATGTTTTCCGTCCAGACGTGGTTGACCAGCGTCACGCGCAAAGTGTTCGACTCACCGCTGTCGTCCCCGCCGCCCCCGCAGGCGGACAGGCCGAGGGCAGCCACCACGGCCAGAGAGGTTCCGATTACCGACCGACGTAACACGTCCATCTCCCCTTCCGTCGCGGCGACCCGCCGTTGGGGCGCCGCAGCGGATGCCCTACATCCGCTTAATGCCGGATGTTAGGCCGATAAACCAGACTTATGCAAGAGATGCCCTCCCACTGATAGGCTTTATTTATGGACATGCCGTCACCAGAGGATGCGTCTGTCCGGCTCGGCACCGCCGAACCGGGCCTGCACGCCCGCGTGCTCGACCTCCTCGGCACGGCCGTCTGCGCCGGCCAGCTTCCGCCGGGGTCCGTGCTCTACATCGACGACCTCGTCGAGCAGTACGCCGTCTCCCGCTCGGTCGTCCGCGAGGTGCTGCGGGTGCTCTCCTCGATGGGACTCGTCGAGTCCCGTCGCCGGGTCGGCACCCTGATCCGGGCCGCCAGCGACTGGAACGTCTTCGACCCCCAGGTCATCCGCTGGCGACTCGCCTCGGCCGGCCGGATCGCCCAGCTCCGCTCGATCACCGAACTGCGGGCTGCGGTCGAGCCGCAGGCCGCCGCGCTCGCGGCCGTCCGGGCGACCCCGCAGGAGGCCAGTGACCTGATCGGACTCGCCGCGAAGATGTGGGCGGCCGGCAAGGCCGGCGACGAGGCCGAGTTCCTCCGGCTCGACATCGAGTTCCACCGGCAGGTGCTGGTCGACTCCGGCAACGAGATGTTCCTGAAGCTGCACGAACTTGTCGCCGAGGTGCTCGCCGGCCGGTACCACTACGACCTGATGCCGCACTACCCGCACGAGGAGGCGTTGCAACTGCACGCCGAGGTGGCGCAGGCGATCCAGCGGCACGACGGCGACCGTGCCAAGGTCGCGATGGTGCAGATCATGGAGCAGGCCATGAAGGAGATGAGCGCGATCTGGGCGCAGACCGAACCCATCCCGGTCACGGGGACGGTTACGCCGGCCTGACCCGGAACCCTTGCCGCAGCTCAACTGCTTTGTCGGTGCCGCTGAGCGGGTCGAGTATGTCAGCGAGCTTTTGGCGCGCTGCTCTGGTGGCGGCGGAGGAGTTCTTGGAGTGCGTTGATCTCGGCGCGTAGCGAGTTCTGCCCTTGTTGGGTGATCTTGATCCAGGTCTTGGGTCGTCGGCCGTGGTAGCCCCGCTCGATCTGGATCAGATTCGCCTCCTCGAGCACGGCAAGGTGTCGGGAGAGGTTGCCGGGGGTGAGTTCGAGTGCGGTGCGCAGGTAGGCGACCTCCACTCGCTCGGATTCCGCCGCGATGGTGAGGATGCCGAGTCGGTGACGCTGGTGGACGGTGTCGTTGAGGCCGTTCGTCGGGTGCCCGGTGCTTCTCGGGTCGGCGGCCGGGGTGTTGGCGTCATTCCCAGTGCTCACGTCGACCTCTTGGACGCCTTCACCGTGTCAATGAGGGCGACGGTGCCACCGACGAGCAGGATCGGTGCCGGCAGCAGGGCCGCCAACATGAAGCTGAATCGGTTTAGATCCCCAGGTTGGAATTCCGTGGTTTGGAAGTAGGTGCTTACCAGGAGGACCGCGGCGGTGTAGCCCAGGACGACGGTCAACAGGCCCCGGCTGCGTTCGAGTCGAGCCAGGACCGCCAGTCCTACTGCGATGACCAGATGGGGGAGCATGCCTCTGTTGGAGATACCCAACAGGGGTGTGGTCGCCCAGCTTGTTGCGGTTGTTACCGGTGACCACGTGTTGAACAACATGAATGGCAGGACGATCGGCAGCACGAGGCCCACCAGGGTGCCCACGATACCGGCGGTGAGGTACGCACGGGTCGGGGTCTGCAGGCCCACCCGGGCGCCGCGCCACCGGTACCACCCGAGGCTGAGTATGTAGCCACCGATGAGTGCCGCCAGCCAGTACCAGCCAAGGGCCGCCGAGTGCTCCAGGAAGTCACCACCGAGGCCGGCCAGCGCGGGGATGGCTTTCACGCCCCGCATGCCGGCCGGTTCCACCGACTCAAGATACAGCGGCGCGGCGATCGCAATGAGCAGACCGAACAGCAGAAGTGGGAACCAGTACGCGTGTCGGGCGGCCCGGGTGCGCCGCCGGAGGGCGGTCACCGACGCAAGGAGTTCCCCCGGTGTGGACTCGGCGTTCGGGCCAGGGTTCGGTTCGTCCGACATGACACCCTCCAGGTTGGATCGATCCCATGCACTGCGCTCCCAATAGGTTTGCATCACAAATCGTTCTGCGCAAGAGTTGGTCTCTCCTGATCCCCCAACACGCTCCTGCCGCCAACAGGCGCCGGGGCGGCGGAACCGCATCCCCGGACCGAGTTGGTCGGCCCGGTCAACCGGCACGGAGCGTGCCCGGGCCTTGGGCAGATGGCGTAGCGGTGCAGCAGACAGGCAACATCACGGCAGCAAAGGCCGTCGAGCGCCGTTCAGCGCCGTTGGGAGCGCAGCCCTGCTCCCAATCTGCTCCCTCAACGCCACCCCACGATCCCGGCGGCGGGCAAGCGACGGGTCAGCTCGGCGCCGTAGGAGCCTGTGCCCTCGACCCCGACCTGCTGAACACCTCCGAGATCCGCGCCGGGTTTGCCTCTCCGCCCCGCCGCCCACCCTCGTCGCCACCTCCGTCAGCCGATACGTCCCACCGTCGGGACGATCGCCCACGACCAGAGATCCTGGCTGCGCAGACCGGCGGGGTACGCCGCCGCGTCCGACCCGCCGCCTCCCGTACCAGCCAGCCTGCCGGTGGCCCGGCCGGCTGCCCGGCCGGTTCCCGGATCGAGCAGCAGGTCGGTGACGGCGCCGCCGTCGACGTGCCGGATCACGTACTGCTCCCGGCCGCCGACGGTGACCCTGGCGGCGCTAAGCCCGTCGAGCCCGGCGAGTACCTGGTAGAGGGCGACCCGTACGGCCGGCACGAGCACCGGATCTGCTGACCGCAGCAGGACTCCCAGCGCCTTGGCCAGCCGACCGTCCGGGGAGTCCGGGCTCCCGGCGAGATCGTCGAGCAGCCGGCTCCGCAGCAGCGCCGGATCGGTTGGCAGCTCAGCGAGCCACTGCGGGGTAGGCAGGCCCAGGCTCGGCCCCTCCACGAGCAGCCTCTGCATGGCTTCGCTTCCCCTCTGGCCGTCTGTCGGCCCCGGGTCCACGTCCTGCCCGTTAAGGCGGGCGTCGAGCACGATCATGCCCCTCGGAGTGAGCCACATCTGATGGTCGATCGGCAGCGGCTCGTGCGGGGAGTTCGGCGCCGCGTTACCGGACCCAGGCGTGGCTCCCGGGCCGCCGGTCGGGGTGCCCGACGCCGTTCCCGCCACCGGCGGGCCGGGCTCGCCGCTGCTCCCCGCCGCCGGCCCGCCGGCGCCGGGAACCGCTACCGTCCGGGTACGGACGTAGATGAACCGCCCGTCGGGAACAGGTACCGGCTCCACTGTCGCGGCCCGGGCGATCAGTTCGTCGAGCGCGGCCCGGACGACGGCCGGGCCCCCGTACGAAACGGCCAGCGGGTCGGCCTGGCCGGGCGGCGTCGCCGGGCGGTCCGGCCCGGCGCCGTTCGGCGGGGCGAGCACCAGACCGGCGCCGAGGGCGAGGCCGGCGACCACCGCCGCGGCGGTGACTGGCAACACCAGCCGGGGACGCCAGGACCGGCGCTGCCGCGCCGCGTGCCCGCTGACGACCGCTCGCCAGGTACGCGCCACCGCCTCGTCGTCGGGCTCGGACAGTCCGGGCGGCAGGTTCCGCACCGCGACCAGGTCGGGATCCGTTCGGTTCATCGGGACTCTCCTTCTACGGAAAGGACGGCACGCACCTTGGTTCGCGCCCGGTGCAGGGCCGACCGAACCGATCCCAGCGGGATGTCGAGCGCGGTAGCGATCTCGCCGTACTCCAGGTCGGCGACCGCGTAGAGCATCAGCACGTCCCGCTGTCTGCGGGGCAGCTCGGCGAGTACCACGCGGAGCCGGGCGACGGACCTCTGCGCGTCGACCCGTTCGGCGCTACGCAGGGCCGGTCCCTCGGCGACCACGTCGATCGGGGCGGCCGTACGCAGTAGCCGGATCTCGGTGCGCAGGTGCCGGCGCAACAGGTTGGTGGCGATGCCGTACAGCCACGGCAGCACCGCGCCCTTGCCCGGGTCGTACCTCTCCCTCCGCTCGTACGCGAGCAGAAAGGTCTCGGCCACCACGTCCTCCGCGACGTCGTCGCCGACCCGCCGCGCGCAGTACCGCAACAGCTCCCGGGCATACCGGTCGAACAACCCGGCGAGGTCACCGGCATCGACGGAATCCCGATCGACGGTGTGCGTTGTCATACCCGCTCTTGCCCCTACCGGCCTGCCGGGTTCCCAGCGGCTCGCGATCCCGTTGTCGTCCCACTTCACCCGGGCTAAGTGATGATGCATCCGTCGCGGTGCGCTGTTCACCGAGTGCGGCGTCTCATCGTCTGTCTATGCGCGACTGGCGGCCTGCTAATAGCCCACATCACCCTCACGATGGCCGCCCACGCCTGGCTGGTCGTCGCCCGGACATTGGTCGCAAAAGGGGAACCGGTCCCGGAGAGCACATGATGATCAGCTGAACACTGACAGGTTCCACCGCCGCCTGAGCTCTACTGCCACTGCTCGTCCTCACGATACAAGTCGGGGATCGGCCCGAGGAGCGCCCATCCCGGCTCTAGTCCCTCCTCGGCGGCTCACGCGGGGCGGCTGTTCACCATCCGCGCGATTCCAGTCGATTCCTGCCTCGCGTCGGCCCCATTGGCCAGGGCGTCTGGGAGCGGGTCGACTTCCTTGCCTGGCCGTCCGTCAGCCGGAACGGGCCGGCCGGACTCGGGGCTGGTGATCATCTAGCCCGCTGTGGCGGACTATGGTTGCCGGATCGCGCCGTCGCGGTACGCGAAGCCGGCGCGTACCGACAAGGAGCCCGCGTACAGAAGCAGAGGGGACCCCCCATGGATGCATCACCCCGACCGCCGTTCCGCGCCGACCACGTCGGCAGCCTGTTGCGGCCGGCGCGACTGCTGAGCGCCAGGCAGGACCGGGCCGCCGGGCGGATCACCGCCGAGGAGTTGCGCGCCGTCGAGGACGACGCGATCCGCGAGGTGGTACGCCTTCAGGAGAGCATCGGCCTGCGTACCGCGACCGACGGCGAATTCCGTCGTACGTCGTGGCACATGGACTTCATCTACCAGCTCGGCGGCATCGACCCGGCCGACGAGAAGCTGACCGTGCAGTTCTACAACGAGGCCGGGGCGCTGGAGTTCAGCTCGGCCGCACTGCGGGTCCACGACCGGGTGACGTTGCAGGACACCATCTTCGGTGACGCGTTCTCCTTCCTGAAGGAGCAGACCACCACCGCGACGCCGAAGCTGACCATCCCGTCGCCGAGCATGGTGCACTACCGGGGCGGCCGGGCGGCCATCGACACCGGCGTCTACCCGGACCTGGACCAGTTCTGGACGGACCTGAGCGCCGCGTACGCCGAGCAGGTCAGCCGGCTCGCCGCACTCGGTTGCACGTACCTCCAGTTCGACGACACCAGCCTGGCGTACCTGAACGATCCCCGGCAGCGGGACATGGTGGCGGCGCAGGGCGGCGACCCGGAGCACCAGCATGAGCGGTACATCCGGCAGATCAACGCGTCGCTGGCCGGCCGTCCGGAGGGCATGTCGATCACCACGCACATGTGCCGGGGGAACTTCCGGTCCTCCTGGGCGGCCGAGGGCGGGTACGACTTCGTCGCCGAGGCACTCTTCACCCAGCTCGACGTCGACGGCTTCTTCCTGGAGTACGACGACGAGCGCTCCGGCGACTTCGCTCCGCTGCGGTTCGTGCCGCCGGGCAAGAAGGTGGTGCTGGGCCTGGTCACCACCAAGCGCGGCGAGCTGGAGAGCAAGGACGACCTCAAGCGCCGGATCGACGAGGCAGCCCGGTACGTCCCGTTGGAGCAGCTCTGCCTCTCCCCGCAGTGCGGCTTCTCCTCCACTGTGGAGGGCAACGCGCTCACCCAGGAGGAGCAGGTCGCCAAGCTCCAGCTCATCGTGGAGACCGCGCAGGAGGTCTGGGGCGACAAGTAGTCAGCTCTCGGTATCGAATCTGGCGTGACGAGGCGGTACGACCTGACCGGCGCGCGATGGGTGGCCCTGGAAGTTCCGCCGCCCATCGGCGCCGGCAGGGTCGTCCGCCCTGCTGACTCTTGAAGGCGAGCCCCGGCGTGGCGGTGCTACACCGGTAGGGTCGACAGGCAGAGACGGAAGGGGCGTCGGATGCGCGGGTGGCTGAGATCGGTGGGCCTCGCGGTGTCGATGCTGGTCGGGCTGGTGGCCCTTGCCGGTTGCTCCGACGATCCATCGGGGCCGGGGGTGGCGGCATCGCCGACGGTCTCGCCGAGCCCGACCCCGACGCCCGATCCGGCGGTGCTCGACTGGGTCGGCAAGACCTGCACCGCCCACGATTCGCTGCTGAACCTGCCGCAGACCTCGCTGACCATCGACAGCGCGTTCTCGGAACGGGAGCGGCCCCAACTGGTCCGGCACCTCACCGCGCTACGCGACAGGTTCCGGACGGCGCGGACCACGCTCGACGGCCTGCGGCCGGCGCCGGTCCCCGGCGGTGACGACCTGATCACCGTCGAACTCGCGCCGCTCGACGAGATCCTGGACAAACTCGATGAGTACCTGGGAAACGCCAAGGTGTTTCCGTCCGAGGGCATGAAGGCGGTGTTCACCCTGGCGCAGGTCGAGTCCGTCTCCTTCGAGCGGGACACGGCCGGCGTACGCCGGGTGCTCGACGCGAACCCCGCCCTGGCCGCCGCGTACGGGCAGCACGACGAGTGCCGGGTTCCCGAGCCGACGTCCTCGTGACCGGCGCCTGGTCGCCGGAAGATTGTCAGTAGTCGCCGGTCGTCTGTTAGCCATTTCAGGAGGGCTCGACGGCCGGCAACCTGGATCAGTTCGAACTGCGATTCATAGCCACCGCCGAGGTGTTATGAGCGGGATCGATTCTCTCCTTTCCACTCTGGACTCGGCCGCCAGATCAGTGGAAAATGGGCCACCTGCAGCGCTCGATATTCCGAGGTCAGGCACTGAAGTGGCGCGTCAGGGAACAATTTGCTCCCTGGCGAGAAAGGTCCGGTAATAAGTGAGGAACAATGGTCTTCCACGCATCATCAAGTTCCTGCGGATGACTAACGGGGTAACCCAGGAGCGGCTTGCCGAACGCCTGCGGGTCAGCACGTCACTCGTCGCCAAGTTCGAAACGGCCCGGCTCGTGCCGATGCCGGACACCGCGAGAAACCTGGACGAGGTGTTCGGCTCCGGAGAGCTGATCCAGGAGTTGGCGGTCGACGCCCGGAAGGGTGTGCCGCCCGAGTGGTTCCAGCCGTGGCCGGAGATGGAACTCGAGGCCTTGTCGCTCCGGTTCCACGGGCCCAACTTCGTCCCCGGCCTGCTCCAGACCGAAGAGTACGCGCGGGCGGTACTCAACGCGGGCCTGCTCAATCCCGACGAGGCCGAGGAACGCCTGGCACTTCGGATGCAGCGCCAGGCGGCCGTGTTCGGCCGGGAGAAGCCGCCGATCTGCACCTTCATCCTCGACGAGTTGGCGCTGATGCGGGGCTCGCCGACGCTGATGAAGCCCCAACTGGAGAAACTGGCCGAGTGGTCGACCCGGCAACTCGTCTTCGTCCACGTCGTACCGCGATCCGCCGGACTGTACGTCGGACAGACCGGTCCCCTCGTACTGGCGGCGCTGCCCGGCGGAAGTGAGGCGGCGTACCTCGAAGACCAGGCGGCGGGGCGGGTGATCAGCGAGCCGGACAACGTCGCCGCGATGGTGCGGGTCTGGGACGCGATACGCTCGGTGGCACTTCCCCGAGACATGTCCCGGGACCTGATCGTGAGGATGGCGAGCGAGCTATGACCCCGAACTGGCGGAAGGCGACGAGGAGCAACACCAACGGCGGCGAATGCGTCGAGGTGGCCGACAACCTGCCGGGCCGGGTGCTGGTCCGGGACAGCAAGGACCAGCGGGGACCGGCCCTGAGCTTCGGACCGAACGCCTGGCGCGCGTTCGTCGTCGAGGTCGCCCGCCGGCCGTAACACGCCGACCAGCGCACGACGACGTCGCGCTCCCCGGTCAGCCGGGCCGGGCGAATCCGCCCCTCGGCGCGATGAGTTCGAGGTTGGTTCCGTCCGGATCGCTGAAGTACGCCACCTGGGTGCCGGCCGCGTCCGGCGGCGACACCTCCTCGACCGTGAAGGTGTACGGCGGGCCGAGGAACTCGAACCCGGCGTCCCGCATCCGGTCGTACACCGCCGGCAGGTCGTCGACCTCGAAGCAGAGGTGCATCGCGCCGGGCCGGTTCGCGCCCATCTTCGCCGGCTCGCCGACCGGCTCCTGGAACTGGATCAGGTCGATGCCGAGATTGTCGAGCCGGAGGGTGGCGTACCGCAGTCGGGTCGTAGCCAGGCCCTGGGACCGGGCGAACCCGGCACCCTGCATCGTCTCGTCGCGTACCACCGGTTCCAACCCGGTGAGCGCCTGGTAGAAGGCGACCGAGCGGTCCAGGTCGGCGACGGAGATCCCGACGTGTGCGGCCGTACGGAGCCCGATGGAGACCGTCGACGGATCCGGAACGGCGTTCGTCATCACGCCTCCCTCCGACGTCCCGGCGACCGGGTCTGTTGAGGTCAACGTAACGTCCGGCGGTGTCAGTGGGCAGGCGAATCCAGCCGTTGGCTTCCGGTGGGCCCGGTCCCGGTCGCGGTGCCGTCGGCGCGGCGGGCGACCCGGACCAGCGAGATCGTGGAGATGATCGCCCAACTTCCCTCCAGCAGCAGGAATCCCCACGACTGGTGCAGGAGTGCGATCACCGCCAGCACCGCCGAACCGACGATGTTGAGCAGCAGGTAGCGCACGGAGTGCGGGGAGAGGCGACCGGTCTGGGCGGCGGCGAAGGCCGAGATGATCAGCAGCGAGCCGCCGACCTCGATCAGATCAACAAGAGTCATGATTTTCTACGCGCCGTCTTTGCCTGGCCGGGTACGGCAGCGCTCTCGTCCGGGGCGGTCGCGTATCGGCGCCGCCTAGTGATCAAGCCTAGCTCCGGTCGACCGCCCTCGCCTCAACCGGTGTGGAACCTCACCCGCCCGGAACCCGCCCGGAACTCGCCCGGAACCCGCGCCGCACCACTGGACCCGGGTACCGGTCGAGAAGCCGATGGATGGTTCGATGCACGCCAGTGGCCACGCGAGGGAAGGGACATCCGGGGATGACGGGGTACGAACGGAACGCTGGTCTCGGCGGTACGCGGACCCGGTGGGCCGAGCCGGTACGCCGGGTGATGGCCCGGATGTTCAACGTCGACGGGTCGCCCGCGTACTCCTCGGGGCCGGACACCCAGAACGCGGAATGCGTCGTGGACTGCGCGACGTACGTCGACGGCCGTCGGATGCCGGGGCGGCCCGACTACCGGGACGCGGCGGCGGCAGCGCGCCGGGGTCGGGGCTTCGTCTGGTTGGGGCTGCACGAGCCGACGGCGGAGGACTTCGCGCCGATCGCCCGGACGTTCGGGCTGGACGACCTGATCGCCGAGCACGCGCTCAACCGTGATCACCGGCCGGCTGTCGAGCGGTACGACCAGGTGACCGTGATCGTGCTCCGCACCACCCGGTACGTCGAGCACTCCGAGTTGACCGAGACGTCCGAGGTGGTGGAGACCGGATCGGTGACCGTGTTCGTCGGCCCCCGGTTCGTGATCACCGTCCGGCACGGCGCACCGGGCGCGTTGGGTCCGGTCCGGGCCGACCTGGAGGCCCGGCCCACCCTGCTGGTACTCGGCCCGTGGGCGGTCGCCTACGCGGTCTGCGACCAGCTCATCGGCACGTACGTCCAGGTGGCCGCCGCCGTGGAGGCCGACATCGACGCGGTGGAGGAGCAGGTCTTCGCCCCCGGCCGGAGCCGGGACCGGATCGCGCACATCTACCAGCTCAAGCGGGAGCTGATGGAGTTCAAGCGGGCGGTGGCGCCGCTCCAACGCCCGTTCGCCGCGCTGCTCGAGGACCGGGAACTGCCGAGGCCGGTCGTCCGGTACTTCCGGGATGTCAACAGCGTGCTGGTCCGGACGGTGGAACGGGTCACCGCCTACGACGACCTGCTGAACTCGATCCTCCAGGCGCGGCTGGCGCAGGTGTCGGTGGACCAGAACAACGACATGCGGAAGATCGCGGCCTGGGCGGCGATCTTCGCGGTGCAGACCTTCATCGCCGGCATCTACGGGATGAACTTCGAGGCCATCCCGGGGCTGAAGGCGTCGTACGGCTTCTGGGTGGTGCTGGTGGTGATGCTGGTCGGTGCGATCGCGATGCACCGGGGCTTCCGGCGCAACAAGTGGCTGTGACCGGCACCCGAACCGGTGGTCAGAGCCAGTCGCGGCGCTTGAAGAGGATGAACAGGGTGGAGCAGACGACCAGCATCAGGAACAGCGCGAACGGATAGCCGAGGGTCCAGTGCAGTTCGGGGATGTGGTCGAAGTTCATCCCGTACACAGTGCCGATCACCGTCGGGGCGAACAGGATCGCGGCCCAGGCGGAGATGCGCTTGATCTCCTCGTTCTGGGTGTAGCTGGCCTGGGTCAGGTTCTTGACCTCTTCGTTCTGCGACTGCGAGACCAGCGTGGCGTTCAGGGTGAGGATGTCGCCGAGGATCAGCCGGAACTCGTTCACCCGCTCCGAGGCGGTGGTGGCGTGGTCGGCCACGTCGCCCAGCAGGCGCCGCAGCTCCTCGTCGGTGCCGTACTTCTCGAAGCCGGCGGTCAGGCCCGACAGGATGTCCAGCAGGGGCCGGGTCGCCCGCTGGAACTCGATCACCTCACGGGAGAGTTCGTAGATCCGGCGGCTCACCCGGGGATCGCCGCCGAAAACCTCGGTCTCGATCTCGTCGATGTCGTTCTGCAACCCGCCGACCACCGGGGCGTACCCGTCGACCACGCTGTCCAGGACCGCGTACAGCACCGCCTCCGGACCACGGCGCAGCAGGTCGGGATCGTTCTCCATCCGACGCCGTACGGCGGTCAGGTCGGGAGCCTGGCCGTGCCGTACGGTCAGCACGAAGTTCGCGCCGACGAAGATGTGCACCTCGCCGAAGTCCACCTCCTCCGCCTCGTCGAGGTAGCGGGCGGCCCGGAGCACCACGAAGAGCGTGTCGCCGTACCGTTCGAGCTTGGGGCGCTGGTGCGCGACGATGGCGTCCTCGATGGCCAGCTCGTGCAGCCCGAACTCCTCGGCCACGGTGAGCAGTTGCGCCTCGGTCGGCCGGTACAACCCGATCCACGCCATCGTGTCCGGCTGGTCCCGCAGCCGCTGGCAGGTTTCCGCGAGGTTGGGCGGGCCGTCCACCCGCTGGCCGTCCCGGTAGATCGCCGAGGTGACGACGCTCTCCTCGGCGGGCTGGGCCTGCTCGACCTCGCCGCCGCGCGGGTCCATGGAGAGTTCCGGCGGCGACTGCGGATACCGGTCCTGCGAGCGGCGCAGAGCCCGCTTCGCGGGACGCAGGGCGCGTGAACGCCAGTCGGGCATGGAACGCCTCCACAACGACGACATCGAGCGACACGTGCGGGGATCCCACGGAAGACTGGTGTCCTGTCTCCGGCCGACGCCCCGGCCCGGGCCGCCGTCCCATCCCACGCCTGCCCCCGGCCGAGGACAACCAACCGCCGGCCAACACCAGGAAGATGTTGACCAACAATCACCACGGTAGGCCGACCGGCGGCCGTTCGCACCCCGAGTCGGCGGACCGCCCGAACCCGCCTCGCGGGTCGGGGTGGCGGGCCGGGGCCGTGGCCCGGTGGGCGGTGCGCCCGTAGTCGCTCCGGTGGCCGGTCAGCCGCCGGCGACCGAGGGGATGACCTGGATCTCCGCGTCGTCCCGGACCGGGGTATCGAGACCGCCGGACTGCCGGCAGTCCTCACCGTCGACGTACACGTTGACGTAGCGGCGCAGCTTGCCCTGTTCGTCCCGGATACGCCGGGTCAGCCGGGGCCAGTGCAGATCCATCTCGTCGAGTACGGCGCGCAGGGTGCCCGCCGCGCTGACGCTCAACCGGCTTTCGCCGGCCGTGTCGGTCCGCAGTGCGCCGGGCACGAGTACGGTGACCACCTCACACCTGCGCAGCCCGGACGCAGAGCACGTCGGGCAGGTGGGCGGCGACCAGTGACCACGAGTCGCCCTCGTCCCCGCTGGCGTAGACCTCGCCGGACCGGGTGCCGAAGTAGACGCCGGCCGGGCGCAGGTCGTCGACGCACATCGCGTCGCGCAGCACCACCGGGTAGTACGGCCCGGTCGGCAGCCCGTTGCTCAACGGCTCCCAGGTAGTACCCGCGTCGGTGGAGCGGAAGACCCGGCATCGCCGGTCGACGGGAAAGCGCTCACCGTCGGCCACCAGCGGAAAGCTGAAGATGGTCCCGCTCCGGTGCGGATGGGCGACCATCGCGAACCCGAAGTCGCTCGGCAGCCCGTCGGCGATCGACTTCCAGGTGACGCCGCCGTCGCGGGACCGGTAGACGCCGTGGTGATTCTGCGCGTAGAGCAGCTCGGGGTCGCCGGCGTCCCGGGCGACCTTGTGCACGCACTGGCCGAACTCGGGCCACTCGTCCGGCAGGAAGTAGGCGCGGATGCCGGTGTTCTGCGGTCGCCAGGAGGCGCCGGAGTCGCCGGTGCGGTAGACGCCGCCGGTCGACATGGCCACCAGGACCTGCGCCGGATCGGCCGGGTGCGGAAGCACGGTGTGTACTGCCTGGCCGCCGAAACCGCCCTCCCACTGCTCGCGGTGCGGATGGTCCCAGAGCGGGCGGACCATCTCGTAGTGGATCCCGCCGTCGTCCGACCGGAAGAGCGCCGACGGCTGGGTGCCGGCGTAGACCACGTCCGGCTCGTCGGGGGTGCCGGGGGAGAGCTGCCAGACCCGTTCCAGGCTGGCGCCGGTGCCGTCCGGGAAGGCCAGCGGCGCCTCCGCCGGCTCGTGCCAGGACTCGCCAAGATCGTCGCTGGTCGCCACGCTCGGGCCGAAATGTGAGCTGGTGACTCCGGCGAGCAGCCGGGGCGTCGCCCGCCGTTTGTCGATGGCGACCGCGTACACGCCGGTCATCGAGAAGTGCGGGCCGCTGATCTGCCAACTCCTGCGGTCGTCACCGCTGGTGGCGAGGAAGAGGCCCTTGCTGGTGCCGATGGCGAGCAGGGTTGTCATGATCATCCCTCCGATCGGTCATACGCTGTCGATTTCCGCTGGTCAGTATGCCCACGGGCACCGACAGAACCGGGCGACAGCCGCCGCGGCGATGCGGGTTCGGAACCTACCGGGCAGGGTCCGGCCAGAGGCGGTTCATCTGGGCGTAGCCCGGCACGTCCCGGCCGAACCGGAAGGTGCCCGTCTCGTGGATCTCCCGGGCCGCGTCGACGAATGCGCTCAGCGCCACCCGGGCCAGCGTCGAGCCGACGCTCACCCGGCGTACGCCGCAGTCGGCGAGCATCGCCACCGTCACCGCGGGCGCGCCTCCGGCCAGCGCGTTCACCGGCCTGCCCACCGCCGCGCAGACCGAGCGGACCGCGTCGAGATCGGGCAACCCGGGTGCGTACAGCACGTCGGCGCCGGCTGCCTCGTAGGCCCGCAGCCGGCGGATGGTGTCGGGCAGGTCCGGCCGGCCGTAGAGGAAGTTCTCCGCCCGGGCGGCCAGGGTGAAGGGGAACGGAAGGGCGCGGGCCGCCGCCACGGCCGCCTCGACCCGGCGTACCGCGTCGGCGACCGGCAGGATCGGATCGGCGGGATTCCCGGTGGCGTCCTCGACCGACCCGCCGACGGCACCGGCCTCGGCGGCCAGCCGGATGGTCTCGGCGACCTCGTCCGGCGAGTCGCCGAAACCGCTCTCCAGGTCGGCCGCCACCGGTAGCGGGGTCGCGGCGGCGATCGCCCGGATGTTCTCCAGCGTCTCGGCCCGGCTGACCAGACCCGCCCCGTCCCGGCGGCCGAGCGCGAAGGCGAGACCGCCGCTGGTGGTGGCGAGCGCGGGGAAGCCCAACTGGGTCAGGACCCGCGCGCTGCCGGCGTCCCAGGGATTCGGGATCACGAAGGTCGGCCCCTCGTGCAACCGCTGGAACGCGACGGCGCGGCGGTGCTGGTCGGCGGCGTCGAGGCTCATCGGGTGGCATCCTCTCCGGGGTACGGCTGCGCTGGTCGTCCGCCCCAGGCCGACGGCACGCCACGTTCGACGTGCGTACCAGTCTAGGAGGACGACGCGGGCCGACCCCGCTCCGAGGGAGGCGTACGGCGTGGAGTCCGACTTCTAGAATCGCGGGATGGTGACTCGCAGGGCAGCGGCAACCTGGACCGCCTTCGGGATGATCGCCATCGTCTCCTCGGTGCTGGTGCTGCGCCGGCCCAGCTGGGAACGCCTGTCCGACCTGCACATCTACTACGGGGCGATCCGCCATCTCCAGACCGGCGAGCCGCTGTACGACTTCGTCGCGGAGAACGGCGGCCCGTTCACCTATCCCCCCTTCGCGGCCCTGGTGCTCTTCCCGATCGGCGCCGTACCGGAGTGGGTCGTGCAGTTGACCTGGCTGGCCCTGACCTGCGCGGCGATCGCCGCCATCGCCGTGGCGGTGGGCCGGGCGGTCACCGTGGCCGAGCATCGGCGACCGGTCGCCGTCGCCGCGATCGCCTGCGCGCTGATGCTCTCCGCACCGGCCCAGAGCAACCTGCGGTTCGGACAGGTCAGCGTCTTCATCGTGCTGCTGGCGCTGGTCGACGGCATGGGGCTGACCCCGGCCCGCTACCGGGGCGTGCTGATCGGGATCGCGGCCGCGATCAAGCTGACCCCGCTGCTGTTCGTGCTCTTCTTCCTGGTCTCCCGGAGATACCGGGACGCCGGACGGGCCGTCGCGGCGTTCGTCGCCTGTGCCGTGCTCGCCGCGGTCGTGCTGCCCACGGACAGTTGGACGTTCTGGACCGGGACCTTCCTGAACACCTCCCGGGTCGGCGATCTCGCCTCGCTGGGGAACCAGTCACTGCACGGCATGCTGCTGCGGATCGGGCTGGCCGGCGAGACGTTCCCGCTGCTCTGGGCCGCGCTGGTCCTGGTCGTCTGCGGTACGGCACTGCTGCGGGCCCGGCAACTGCAACTGTCCGGGCAGCCCACCCACGCGGCCGTACTGGTCGGCTGCGCCACCGTGGCGGCCTCACCGGTCTCCTGGACCCACCACCAGATCTGGCCGGTGCTGGCCGCGATGCTCCTGATCGGCGCGTACGGGGTGGCCCGGCGGGTGGCCGGAGTCGTACTGCTCGGCGTGCTGGTGCTGTCCCTCGGGGTGCTGCTCAGCCAGGTCTCGATGACCCCGGGACTCCAGTTCCTGTTCGAGAACTCCCGGGCGGTGGCGGCGGCAACGGTCTGCCTGGCCGGATTCGGCGGGATCACGGTCGCGGTGGTCGCCGCCGGCCGGCGTACCTCGAACGTCCGGGGTTGGCTGCGGGTCGGCACCGCCGCCGTGGTGACGGTGGCGTTCTTCGCGGTGCAGCCGCTGCCGGCCGGGGCCGATCCGACCTTCAAGGCGTACCGCCTGACCGACGTCGACAATCCGAGGTACTTCTTCGTCTGTCACGGCGAGGCCGACTGCGCCGAGTACGCGGCCGGTACGTCGATCACCTTCGGCGTCACCGCCGAGAAGACCAAGGTCCGGGTCAACGGGGTCGTCGACGCCACCGTCAGCCGGCTGGAGTACCGGTCCGCGCCCGGTGGAGCCGCCCGGGCCATCCCACTGTTGCCGGTCTATCCCGGACAGTGGCACTTCTCGTTCCGGTCGGCGAACCTCTCGCACGGCCGCCTGACCGCGTTCGGCGTCGACGGTACGCCGATCGCCGAGTACTCCGCCGAGCTGCGCCCGGGGTGAGCCGCCGGCCGGTACGCCGGATTCGGGCCTACGCTGGATCGACCGGGCCGCTGGCTGACGGGTGGGACCGATGTGGTTGCTGACGATCGCCACGCTCGGCGGTGGACTCGCCGGTGCGGGACTGATGGCCCTGCGTACCCGCCGGACGAGTGCCGCGCGCAGCGCCGAGTTGGCCCAACTGGAGGAACTGGTCCAGCGACGGGCCGACCAGGTGACCTCGCTCAGCCACGAGCTGCGTACCCCGCTGAGCATGATCAGGGGCGCGGTCGAACTGCTCCGTGAGGGTACGCCGGGCCCGCTGACCCCGGCGCAGGAGCGGTTCCTCCAGGTGCTCGACCACCAGTCCACCCAGGTCATCGGGCTCTGCGAGAGCCTGCTGATCCAGGCGAAGATCGAGGCCGGGCTGTTCGTACCCCGACTGGAGCGGGTCGACGTGTCGGTGGTCGCCCGGGACGTGGTCACCGCGATGCGGTCGCTCTGCGCACAGCGCCAGCAGCGGATCAGCCTGGACACCCCGCAGGTGATGCCGAGGATCCCGGCCGATCCGATGCTGCTGGCCCAGGCGTTCACCAACCTGCTCTCCAACGCCAGCCGGTTCACCACCACCGGCGGCAGCATCGACGTCCGGGTGACCCCGATCGACACCGGTGTCGCGGTGTACGTCACCGACGACGGCGCGGGGATGACGCGGGAGGAGCGGCACCGGCTGTTCCACCGGTTCGCCACCGGTCGTCCGCTGGCCGACGGGACCGGCCTCGGCCTGGTCATCACCAAGACCATCGTGGAACTGCACGGAGGCGAGATTATGGTGCACACCGCATCGCGGCACGGGACGACCTTCCTGCTCACCCTGCCGGCCGGCACGCCGACCGGGAGCCCGTCGTGACCGGCCCGGCGGGACAGTGGGCGGACCAGGGCGGCGGCCCGACCGCGCTGGTCGTTGACGACGAGCCACAGATGACGATCATCATCGAGTTCGCGTTGCAGACGCAGGGCTTCACGGTGCTCACCGCGCAGGACGGCGCGACGGCGCTGCACCTGCTGCGGTCCCGCCCGGTCGACCTGGTGGTGCTGGACGTCCTGATGCCGGCGATGGACGGGCTGACCCTGTGCCAGCGGATTCGGGCCCGGTCCGAGGTGCCGATCATGCTGCTCACCGCGCTGACCCAGCCCGACGACGTGATCAGCGGACTGGAGCACGGCGCCGACGACTACGTGACCAAGCCGTTCCATCCGCGCGAGGTGGCGCTCCGGGCCCAGGCGCTGGTCCGCCGTCGCCGAGTTCCCGGCTCCACGATCCGGGTCGGGCAACTGGTGATCGACCTGACCAGTCAGAGCGCCGTACTGGCCGACCGGCAGCTCAACCTGCCGTACACCGAATTCAAGCTGCTGGCCCATCTCGCCGCCCGGCGCGGCGTGCCGCAGTCCTGGCAGGACCTGCTCCGGGAGGTGTGGGGGACGACCGACCTGATCGGCGGCCGGGACGTGGTCAAGTCCACCGTCTACCGGCTCCGGTCCCGGCTGGCGGGCCTGCCCGGCGGCGCCGGATACCTTCGCACGCTGCGCGGCGTCGGCTACCTGATGCCGGACGTCGCACCCGAGGCGGCCGACCGGTCCGGATAGCCGGCGGTCCCGGACAGCCAAGGTAACGGCGGTGTCACCAGGGGTCACGCCGACGTTACCGCCGCCCCCGTCGACCGCCCATAGCCTGAGGCGCAACACACGGCCAACCTTGGAGGTCGGAACCTCATGACGGGTCAGTTGCGACGAGGCATGGAACGGACAGTGGCGTTGACGGCGGCCATGGTCGTACTGGCCGGCGCCGGCTGCGCCCGGGAACCCGGCGGCGGCACCCCGGACGCCGAGGACGGCGGAATCGTCCACGTCGTCTGCGGCGCGACCGAGGAATGGTGCGCGGCGACCACCGCGCGGTTCAGCGGCACGACCGGGCTCAGGGCCGACTTCGTCCGGCTCTCCAGCGGGGAGGCGCTGGCCCGGCTCAAGGCCGGCAGGGGCAGCGTCGAGTTCGACGTCTGGTACGGCGGCCCGGCCGACGGCTTCGCCGCCGCTGGCGCCGAGGACCTGCTGACCGCGTACGTCTCGCCGAACGCCGGAGCCATTCCGGCCAGGTACAAGGACCCGGGGGGAATCTGGACCGGGGTCTACGTCGGAGCCCTCGGCTTCTGTAGCAATCCGGAACTCCTGACCGAGCTGGGCCTCGGGGTGCCGGACTCCTGGGCGGACCTGCTCGACCCGAAACTGGCCAAGGACATCGGCATCGCCCACCCGTCCACCTCCGGTACCGCCTACACGGCGCTCTGGACCCAGGTGGTGCTCGCCGGGGGTAGCACCGACCGGGCCCTGGAGTACATGCGCAAGCTGCATCCGAACGTGTTGCAGTACACGAAGTCCGGTGCCGCGCCGGCCCAGATGACCGCCCGGGGCGAGGTGGCGGTCGGGATCATCTTCTCGCACGACTGCGTCGCGGCGAAGGAGGCGGGCTTCCCCGATCTGACGGTCTCGTTCCCCGCCGAGGGCACCGGCTACGAGACCGGCGGCGTCGCACTGGTGAACGGGGCGAAGAACCCGGTGAGCGCCCGGAGGTTCGTCGACTGGGCGCTGACCGTCGAGGCGCAGGAGATCGGTCCGACCGTGAAGTCGTACCAGTTCCCGACCAATCCCGACGCGAAGGTCTCGGACAAGGTCGTGGACCTGAGCGCCATCCCGCTCGTCGAGTACGACGCGGTCGAGGCCGGCGCCGCGAAGACCGCCCTGAACCGGCGGTTCGACGGCGAAGTGGCCCAGGCGCCGAAGTCATGAGCGTCCTGACCCGGATCCGCTCCAGGGGCGGGGAGCCGGCGGCCGGCGCAGCGGTGTCGGGGCCGCCCCGCCGACGCCGGCTCGACCTCGGCATCCGGTTGCTGCTCCTCGCCTGCGTACTGCTGGTGGTCGTCGGCAGCGTGATCCCGCTCGTCGCGGTCCTGACCGCCGCCTTCGCCCCGGACGCGCTACCGCGCTACGCCGAGTTCATCACCTCCCCGGTCGACCTGATGATCCTGCGCAACACACTGGTGCTGGGCGTCCTGGTCGGGCTGGCCGGCACGGCGCTGGGCTTCCTGTTCGCCTTCGTGCAGACCCGGCTCGCCGTACCGGGCAAGCGGATCCTGCACGTGATCGCGCTGGTGCCGATCGTCAGCCCGCCCTTCGCGGTGGCCACCGCCACCGTCGTGCTCTACGGCCGCCGGGGCGTGATCAGCAACGGGGTCTTCGGCCTGGAGTACGACATCTACGGCCTGGACGGCCTGGTGTTCGTCCTGTCGCTCTCGCTGTTCCCGGTGGCCTACCTCGGGCTGCTCGGCATGCTGCGCGGGCTGGATCCGGCGCTGGAGGAGGCGGCGACGAACCTCGGTGCCAGCCGCTGGCGGACGCTGCGCACCGTCATCCTGCCGCTGCTGGCACCCGGCCTGGTCGGCCCGTTCCTGCTGCTGTTCGTGGAGGCGATCGCCGACCTGGCCAACCCGCTGGTGGTGGGCGGGGACCACACGGTGCTGGCCAGTCGCGCCTATCTCGCCGTGACCGGGGAGTACGACGTCACCAGCGCCGCCGTCTACTGCGTGATCCTCCTCGTCCCGTCCCTGCTGCTCTACTTCGGCCAGCGCTACTGGCTCGGCCGCAGGGTCCGGACCACCATCACGGGGCGGCCGTCCGGCAGCGTGCACCTGGTCGACAACTGGGTACGGTGGCCGATCTACGGCCTCGCGCTGCTGGTGGCGGCCCTGATCGTCAGCATCTACGGGACCGTGGTGGCGGGTTCGGTGACCCGGGTCTTCGGGGTCGACAACACGCTGACCCTGGACTACCTGGAAGAGGTGCTCGCCGGGGTCGGTCGGGAGGCGGTGCTGGACACCATCGTCTTCGCGGCCGTCGCGACCCCGATCGCGGCGATCTTCGGACTGGTCATCTCCTGGCTGGTGGTCCGGCATCTGCGCCGGTCGGCCGCCCTGCTGGACTTCGCCGGCACCCTCGGGGTGGCGGTACCCGGCACGGTGCTCGGGATCGGCTTCGTCCTGGCGTACCGGCCGGAGCGGTATCTCGGCCCGATCGAGGTGTTCCCGAGCCTGGTCGGTGGCAGTGCCATCGCCGGTGGCGCCGCCGCGATCGTCGTCGCGTACGTCATCCGCAGTCTGCCGGCCGGCCAGCGTACCGCCGTCGCGGCGCTGACCCAGATCCATCCGCAGATCGAGCAGGCGTCGACGGATCTGGGTGCCGGTCCGCTGTACACCTTCCGCCGGGTCACCCTTCCACTGATCCGGCCGGCGTTCCTGACCGGGCTGAGTTACAGCTTCGCCCGGAGCATGACGTCGATCTCGACCATCGTCCTGCTGGTCACCCCGGAAACGAAGATCATCACCTCGCAGGTGCTCAGCGCCGCCAGCACCGGCCGGTACGGGGTGGCGTTCGCGTACTGCACGGTGCTCACCGCCATCGTGCTGGCCGGCTTCGCGCTTCTCCGCCTCGTCGTCGGCGCGGGCGCCAACCTGCACCGGGTCGCCTCCACCGGTCCGCAAACCCCGAAATCCCGGGACACCGAAAGGCCGAAACGATGACCACCGTCGTACCCGACCAGGCCGTCGCCCCCGCCGCCGAGGCCGGCGCCGGCAGCCTGCGCCTGGAGGCGCTCACCAAGACCTTCGCCAGCCGCACCGGCACGGTGACGGCGGTCGACGCGGTCAGCCTCGACGTCGCCCCGGGGGAGTTCATCACCCTGCTGGGACCGTCGGGCTGCGGCAAGACCACCACCCTGCGGATGGTCGCCGGCTTCGAGGACGCCACCGCCGGCCACATCCGGCTGGACGGCAGGGTCATCGACCTGGTGCCGCCACAGCGCCGCTCGATGGCGATGGTGTTCCAGAGCTACGCGCTCTTTCCGCACCTCACCGTCGGCGAGAACATCGCGTACGGCCTGCGGCTGCGGCGGCGCGGCCGCAGCGAGATCGCCAACAGCATGCGGATGGCGCTGACCAGCATGAACCTGGTCGGCCTGGAGGACCGCAGCCCGCACGAGCTCTCCGGTGGCCAACAGCAGCGGGTCGCCCTCGCCCGGGCCCTCGTGGTGCAGCCGAAGGTGCTGCTCTTCGACGAGCCACTGTCCAATCTGGATGCCAAGCTGCGGGGGTCGATGCGTGCCGAGATCCGCCGGATCCAGCGGATGTTCGGGATCACCAGCATCTACGTCACGCACGACCAGGACGAGGCGATGAGCATGTCGGACCGGATCGTGGTGATGAACCGGGGGCGGGTCGAGCAGGTCGCCACCCCGGGCGAGATCTACCTGCGGCCGGCGAGCGTCTTCGTCGCGGACTTCATCGGCCGGGCGAACTTCATCGAGGTGGTGCCGGAGACCGTCGCCGACGGCCGCGCCACGGTGCACGCGCTCGGCCAGCGGCTGGAGACCGCGGCCCATCCGACCGTACCGGCCGACAACGGTGGCGCGTACCTGATGACCCGGCCGGAGACGATGAAACTGACTCCGGTCACCGACGGGGGCGGCGGGATCGGGGTGGTGCTGCGGTCGACGTTCCACGGCCCCACCATCGACTACGACGTCGAGACGACCAGCGGTACGATCACCGTCACCGAGCCGGGCCGGGATCCCCGCCAGGCGCTCGACGAGGGCACCAACGTCCACGTGCTGATCGACCCCGACCGGGCCTATCTGCTCGCCCAGGACTGAGGATCGCCCAGGACTGGGGACCGCCCAGGACCGGGACCGCGCCCCGCTGGCGGCCCGCCCAGCACCGACGGCTCGCGCAGCACTGACGGAGGAATCGCAGCATGGGTATCGGCACGGGGCTGACCCTGACGACGGTCAATCTGAGCGCACCGGACCCGGTCCTGCTCGCCCGTTTCTACCAACGGCTCCTCGGCTGGGAGATCACCGAGGAGGAGTCGGACTGGGTGCTGATGCGGAACCCGGCCGGCGGCGTGGGGCTGGCCTTCCAGAGCGAGGCGACGTACACCCGACCGGCCTGGCCGGCCGGGCCCGGTGACCAGCAGATGATGGCGCACCTGGAGATCCGGGTCGACGATCTGGCCAGCGCCGCCGCGCACGCCGTGGCCTGCGGCGCCACCCGGGCCGACCACCAGCCACAGGAGGACGTCCTCGTCCACCTCGATCCGGCCGGCCACCCGTTCTGCCTCTACCTGGACTGACGGGGCATCCGCTCCGCGGTCAGCCGCGCAGGTACGCCAGCACGGCGAGCACCCGACGGTGGTGCTCGGTGCTGGGCGGCAGGTCCAGCTTGGCCAGGATGTTGTTGACGTGCTTGGCGACGGCGGCGTCCGATACGGCGAGCCGCCGCGCGATGGCGTTGTTCGAGCCCCCCTCGGCGATCAGGGCCAGCACCTCCCGCTCCCGGGAGGTGAGCCGCTCCAGTGGGGCCCGCATCCGGCGCTGGGCCAGCAACTTGCGTACCACCTCGGGGTCGATGACCGTGCCGCCGCCGGCCACCCGGTCGAGGGCCGCGACGAACTCGGCGACGTCGCCGACCCGGTCCTTGAGCAGGTAGCCGACGCCCCGACCGGCCTCGACCAGCTCGGCGGCGTAGCGGTGCTCGACGTACTGGGAGAGCACCAGCACCGGAAGTCCGGGATGCCGGCGCCGGAGTTCGAGCGCGGCCCGGAGTCCCTCGTCGCGGAAGTTCGGCGGCATCCGGATGTCGGTGACCACGACGTCCGGCAGTTCCCGGGCCACCTCGGCGAGCAGGCCGGGCGCGTCACCCACGGTGCGTACCTGGTGTCCGAAGTGGTCGAGGATGTGGGTGAGGCCCTCACGGATCAGGGCGGCGTCCTCGGCGATCACGATCCGCACGGCAACTCCACCCGCAACACGGTAGGGCCGCCGGCCGGGCTGGTCACGGTGATCCGGCCGCCCAGCACCGAGGCCCGGTCGGCCAGACCGACCAGCCCGGTTCCGGCGGTCGGGTCCGCGCCACCGCGTCCGTCGTCCGAGACCTCCACGACCAGCCGGCGGCGGTCGGCCCGGATCCCGACCCGGGCGTGCCGGGCGTCGCTGTGCCGGGCGACGTTGGTGAGCGCCTCGCCGACGATGAACCAGGCGGCCGCCTCGACCGGCTCGGATGGGCGTCCCGGCAGGTCGATGTCGACGTCGACCGGGACCGGGCTGCGCTCGGCGAGTTCCGCCACCGCCGCGGCCAGCCCGTGGTCGGTGAGCACCTGCGGATGGATGCCGTACACCAGCTCGCGTAGCTCGGACAGCGCGGTGCCGGCCTGCTCGTACGCCTTGTCCACCAGGGTGCTGACCGGAGTGGAGACCCCGTCGAGGTGCAGCCGGGCCATGCCGAGGGTCATCAGGAGTCCGCTCAGCCGCTGCTGTGCGCCGTCGTGCAGGTCCCGCTCGATCCGGCGCCGCTGCGCGTCCATGGCGTCCAGGATCCGGGCCCGGGACCGGGTGAGTTCGGTCAGTTCGGCGTCGAGTCGTCGGTCCGGCGGCGACAGCAGCGACCGGGTGAGCGCGACCCGGCCGACCGCGTACCCGGTGACGAGGTAGCCGACGACGGGCAGGAGCAGCAGCCCGACGGCGGTGGCGGCGAACGCCTCCGGTAGTTCGGCGGCGGCGAAGCCGAGGACCGGGTCCGGCTGGTACTCGGGAAACAGGACGACGAGGGCGGGAAAGCAGACCAGGAACAGCACACACGGGACCAGCAGCGCGACCGCCGCGTCGAGCCAGGCGAGCCCGAGCGAGAAGACCAGCGCGTACGCCAACTCCCGCCAGGTCACCGGCTCGCGGAACCGGGTGCCCAACCAGCCCCACAGGCCGGGACGGACTTCTCGGGTGTGCGGCGACCGGACCCCGGTCGGGTCGACCAGCCGGACCCGCCAGCGCTCCACGGCCGCCAGCGGAATGCCGGTCAGCAGCGCCAGCAGGCCGACGGCGGGCACCGCGAGCAGCACCAGCACCCCGGTCATCCAGAGCAGCGCTGGAATCCAGCCGGACAGCAGGTAGCCGGTCGCCCGCCACGGCCACGCCGAGGCGCTGAACCGGACCGGATGCCCGGCGAGCGCCCGCGCCGCCGTTTCCGGCGTACGGGCTGGAGTCGGGTCCATGGTGGTCCACCGTACGGCCGGCGACGCGGTCCGACCGGCCGCACCGCGGGAAGGTAACGCTGGCACTACCCCGGCCGGTAACCCCGGTACCAGTGACCCCGGCCGATCCCGACGCGATCCTGAGCCGGTGACGGAGAAACAGGCGGCCGTGGTCCGGCTGCGGCAGGTACGCAAGGTCTACGGCACCGGCCCGGCGGCGGTGACCGCGCTGGACGGGGTGACGATCGACTTCCCGGCCGGCAGCTTCACCGCCGTGATGGGCCCGTCCGGATCGGGGAAGTCCACGCTGTTGCAGATGGCGGCCGGGCTGGACCATCCGACGGCCGGCGAGGTGTCGATCGGTGGGGTGCGGCTGGCCGAGCTGAGCGAGACCCGGCTCACCCGGTTCCGCCGGGACCGGCTCGGGTTCGTCTTCCAGTCCTTCAACCTGCTGCCCTTCCTCGACGCGGAACTCAACGTGGCGCTGCCGCTGCTGCTGGCCGGCCGGCGTCCGGGCCGGGCGGCCGTAACGGCGGCGCTGGCGGCCGTCGGGCTCGCCGACCGGCTACGGCACCGACCGGCCGAGCTCTCCGGCGGGCAGCAGCAGCGGGTGGCGCTGGCCAGGGCACTGGTGACCGGGCCGGACGTGCTCTTCGCCGACGAGCCGACCGGGGCGCTCGACTCGGCCACCGGCCGGCAGGTGCTGGCCCTGCTCCGGAAGGCGGCCGACGAACATGGTCAGACGATCGTCCTGGTCACCCACGACCCGGTCGCCGCCGGGTACGCGGACCGGGTGGTCTTCCTCCGCGACGGGCGGGTGGTCGGTGACCTCGTCGACCCGACCCCGGTGGCGGTGGCCGACCGGATGACGGCGCTGGAGGCCGGACCGGGAGGCGTCGGCGAGGCCGGACCGATGCGCGCAGGGGAGGCGGAGTCCCGATGATCAGGATCGCTCGGTACACCCTGGCCGCCCGCTGGCCCAGTTTCGTCGGCTCGTTCGTGGCACTCGCCCTCGGGGTCGCGCTGTTCGCCGCCGCCGGCCTCGCCCTGCTGTCCGCACTGGAGCAGCAGGGCGGTACGCCGCAGTGGTACCGCAGCCCGGACGTGGTGGTCGCCGGGCCGTCGATCGCCGGCACCGGTCCCGACCACCGGCGCAGGCCCAGCGGGCAGACCCTGCTGCCGCCCGGTGAACGCGGCCAGGTGCCGGGCACCGTTCCGGACCGGCTGGGCAGGCTTCCCGGGGTCGAACGGCTGGTGACCGACCGGGCCGGAGTCGCCCGTTCGGGTGCCGCCACCGAGGGCCATCCGTGGACGGCGGCGGCCCTGCACCCGTACGCCTTCGTGGCGGGTGGTCCGCCGGTCGCCGCCGATCAGGTGGTCGTTCCCGATCCGGCCCTTCAGCGCCCCGGCGACCGGATCACCGTCGACACCGTGGCCGGACCGCGCCGGTTCACCGTCAGCGGGGTGCTGCGTACCGCCGCACCGCCCGCGCTGTACGTCACCGAGGAGGTCGCCACCGAGTTGGCGTACGGGCGGATCGCCGCCGTGGCCCTGTTCGCCACGCCGGGCACCGATCCCGAGGCACTGGCCCGGGACGTCCGGGCGGCGCTGGCCGATCAGCCGCAGCTACGGGTGCTCACCGGTGCCGACCGTGCTGGCGCCGAGCCCGATCCGGAAGCCGGGTTGCTGGTCGCGACCGCCTCCCTGCTCGGCTCCATGGCCGGCCTGGCGGGCTTCGTCGCGGCGTACGTCGTGGCCGGTACCTTCGCGTTCACCGTGACCCAGCGGCGGCGGGAGTTCGCGCTGCTCCGGGCCGCCGGTGCCACCGGTCGTCAGGTACGCCGGCTGGTGCTCGGCGAGGCGGTCGGCACCGGGATGGCGGCGGGGCTGGCCGGCTGTGGACTCGGGATCCTGCTCGCCCCGCCGCTCGCCGGCTGGCTGGCCCGGGTCGGGTTGGCGCCGGACGGGTTCACCGTCCGAACCGGTCCGCTGCCGCTGCTGGTGGCGTTCGGCGCCGGGCTGCTGGTGGCGGTCGCCGGGGCGTGGCTGCCGTCCCGGCGGGCCGGCGTGATCCGGCCGGTCGAGGCGCTGCGTACGTCCACGGTGGACGTTCCGGTTCCGGGCTGGACCCGTCGGATCGCCGGACTGGCCTGCCTGCTCGGCGCCGGTGCGATGGCGCCGCTGCTGCGTACCTCGGAGGGCGCGGCCTACCTCCTGGTCGTGGCGATGCTGCTGATCCTCGGTGGCACCCTGCTGGCCCCGGTGCTCGTTCCGCCGCTGGTCCGGCTGCTCAGCCTCGGCGCCCATGGCCCGGTCGGGGTCCTCGCCCGGCAGGGCGCCCTGACGGCAGCCCGCCGTACGGCGGCGACCGCAGCCCCGGTGCTGGTCACGGTGGGCCTGGCCGGTGCGGCCCTGGCCGGCACCGAAACGCTGTCGGCGGCCCAGGCCCGGTCGGTCCGGGATCACGTCGCCGCCCCGCTGGTCGTGCTGCCGCAGCCCGGCTCCGTGCTCTCCGGGCAGGTTGTCGGCGTCGCCCGCGCCGTACCCGGGGTGGCCGCCGCGATGCCGGTGAAGCAGACGCTCGGTTACGACCGGCAGGGCGACCGGGTTCGGCAGCGCGGAGCCTGGTACCTCGACGGGGCGGGGGCCGGGCAGGCACTCCGGCTTCCGGTGACGGCCGGGACGCTCACCGATCTGACCGGCGACACGGTGGCGGTGTCCGACTCGATGGCCGGTGAGCACGGCTGGCGGCTCGGCGACGCGGCGATGGTGTGGCTCGGCGACGGTGCGCCGGTCCGGTTGCGGATCGTGGCGATTCTCGACGATCGGCTGGGCCTGCCCGCGATGCTGCTGCCCTGGTCGATCGCGACCGCCCACTCGGGTATGCCGGTGCCGGACGCGGTGTATCTCGCGCCGCGCGCCGGAGCCGATCCGGCGGCTGTCCGGCGGGCCGTCACGGATGCCGTGGGCCCGCTCGGCGGAACGTCGGCCGGCACCGACGACTATCTGTCCACACTGGATGCCGAGTTCGACCGGCTGGGCCGGCTCGCACTGCTCGCCATCGTCGGCCTCGCCCTGGTCTACACCGCGCTGTCGATCGCCAACACCCACTACATGGCGACCGCCGGACGGGTGCGGGAACTCGGTGCGCTCCGGCTCGTCGGGGCCACCGTCGGGCAGGTGCTGCGGACGGTGGCCCGGGAGGCGGCGCTGGCCAGCGGGATCGGTGTAGTGCTCGGGCTCGGGGTGCTGGGGGCCAGCCTGACCATCGTCAGCGTCGCGCTGCGGCCGGTCGTTGCCGCCGTACCGGTGGTGGTGCCGTGGTCGGCGGTGCTCCTGCTCGCCGGAGGATGTGTGCTGGTGGCGCTCTGCGCCGGCGTCGCACCGCTGCTGCCGGCCCTGCGCAGGCCGCCAGGCCGCTGAGCGGGCGGGGGAGTACCGGCAGTCGGGGCGTCAGGGAGTCGGCGGCGCGGGATGGGGCAGCGGGTGGGCGCCCTCCGGGCGTAGACCGTCGAAGATGATGGCGAGGTATCGCCGCCACAGGTCGGGTGAGGCGTCCGGTACGTAGCTGGCGACGTAGTTCGGGGCGCACATCAGCAGGATGATGTCCGCGCCGGTGACGTCGGCCCGTACGGCGCCGTGCTTTCGAGCCCGGTCGACCAGCCCGTGCACGGTCTGGGACATCTCCTCGCGGGCCCTGGTGACCTCCGTGGGCAACTCGCCGGACTCGTGCAGGAACGACAGGTCGCGTTGCTGTCGCTGATGGGCGGCGACGGTGAGGAATTCCAGCAGCGCGGCGCCGGGGTCCGTCGCCTCGAGGAGTTCTGCGCCGACCGCGTTGAGTGCGTCGATCCGGTCGAGGACGATCGCGGCGATCAGGTCGTTCTTCGTGGCGAAATGGCGGAACACGGTGCCCTTGCCGACGCCGGCCCGGCGGGCGATGTCGGCGACCGAGGCGTCCAGACCCCGCTCCGCGAACTCGTCCGCAGCGGCGGCGAGCAGCAGCCGCCGGTTGCGGACGGCGTCGGCACGGAGGGGGCGGGTCGAGGTCACACCGGGATCCTAACAAGTTGACCGCCCGGTCCGTTTATTGCTAGCGTCGCCGCAGAACATGACCGCCCGGTCCGTTTCTGGAGGAATGGCATGAAGGCAGTTGTCGCGACCCACTACGGACCACCCGAGGAGTACACGGTGGCCGAGCTGCCGACGCCCCGGCCCGGCCCGGGACAGATCCAGGTCCGGATCGCCGCCGCGTCCATCAACCCGGCCGACGTCCGGCTGCCCAGCGGCGACTTCCGCGACACCGTGCCGCTGGCGTTCCCGCACGTACCCGGCAACGATTTCGTCGGCACGGTCAGCGAGGTCGGTGCCGGCGTGGCGGACTATCAGCCGGGCGACGAGATCTTCGGTCAGGCCGTGCCCCGGGCACTGCGGGCGATGGCCGGCGCGACCAGGCCTTCGCTGAGCACCGGCTCGCTGGCCGAATACGCGGTCTTCGAGGCCGACACCCCGTTCCTGGCGCACCGGCCCGCCGGCCTCGACATCGAACAGGCGGCGGCCCTGCCCACCGTCGGCCTCACCGCACGAGCGCTGATGGCCACCGCCAGGGTGCGGCCCGGGGAAACCGTCCTGGTCGTCGGCGCGACCGGGGGCGTCGGCACCGCCGTGGTGCCACTGCTCGCCGCCGCGAAGGCACGGGTGATCGCCACAGCGACCGACGCCGACGCCGACATCCTGCGAACTCTCGGCGCCGACGACATCATCGGATATCCGGCCTCCGGCTATCCCGCCGAAGTCGACGTCGCGGTCAACCTGACACTGCCGAGCGACCAACTCGGCGCGGTCGCCCGTGCGATCCGCCCAGGCGGACGTCTTTTCACGATCACCTACCCGGTACCGCAGCAGGAGTGGCTCGGCCGGGACGACGTACGTCTGCACTTCGTCCTGGACATGGACGGCAGCCTCGGCGGGATGCGTGAGGTCGGAGAGCTGGCGATCAGCGGTGGACTGCCGGCGACGATCGGCCGCCGTTACCGGCTCGACGAGGGCGTTCAGGCATGCGTCGACTTCGTCCGCCGGCACACCACCGGCAAGCTGGTCGTCACGATGTGAGGCGGCCCCTCGTCGGCGATGCCCCGGGTCAGTCGGCGAGCCGGGCCGGGAAGCCGCCGGTGGCGAGCGGACCCCAACTGTCGATGGTGACCCGGATCAGCGACTTGCCCTGCTGGCGCATGGCCTCGCGGTACTCGTCCCAGTCCGGGTGCTCGCCGGAGATGCAGCGGAAGTACTCCACCAGCGGCTCCAGCGCCTCCGGCAGGTCGAGCACCTCGGCGGTGCCGTCGACCTGCACCCACGGTCCGTTCCAGTCGTCGGAGAGGACACAGACCGAGACCCGGGGATCGCGGCGGATGTTGACCGCCTTCGCCCGCTCCGGATAGGTCGAGACGACGATCCGGCCGGAGGCGTCCACACCACAGGCGACCGGCGAGGACTGGGGTCGACCGTCGGGCCGGGTGGTGATCAGGAGGGCACGGTGTCGCGGGCGGAGGAACTCGACCAGGTCCGGCCGTTCCACGCGGGTGTTCGTCGCGATGCTGCGGGGCATCCGTCGTTTCTACCAGGTACCACCGGACCGGCCGGCCGGAGGCGGGTCTGGGTCCGCCTGCCGGCCGGCCGGAGTTCCTCCGGTCACCGGGCCGCTCACTCGTAGACGGCTACCCCGGTCTCCCTGCCCCGAATCCAGTCCCAGTCCAGGGTCACCCCGAGACCGGGCCCGTCCGGTACGGTCACGCACCCCTGCGGGTCGATCGATTCGAGATCGTCGGTGTACCCGTCGGCGTACACCCGGTAGTGCCGGCTCTTCGGGTCGAGCCCGGGCGCCACCAGGCCCAGTTCGTAGTAGTTGGTGTTCCGGATCGCCGCCATGGCGTGCCGGTGGGCCGGACCGGAGGCGTGGATCTCGCAGTCCAGCCCGAAGCCCTCGGCGGCGTGCGCGATCTTCATGACCCCGGTGATCCCGCCGTCGTAGTCCGGGTCGGCCCGGACGAAGTCGGTGCCCTCGGCAACGATCTGGTCGACGTGCGCCTCCAGGCCCCGGACGTGCTCGCCGAGCAGCAGCGGCGTACGGATCAACTGCCGCAGCTTCCGGTGCGCGAAGGCGGAGACGCCACCGTCGGAGTACGGGTCCTCGTACCAGAGGTAGTTCGCCTCGTCGCAGGCCCGGCCGACCTTCAGCGCCGCCGCGAAGGTCGGGTAGTGACAGGCCGGGTCCAGCATCAGGTCCATCTCCGGGCCGACCGCCGCGCGGGTGGCGAGCACGGTCGCCACCTCGCGGGCGATGTTCCCGTCGGTCCAGCCGTGGATCTTGAACGCCGGATAGCCCAGTTCCCGGCAGCGCACGGCGAAGTCCGCGAACGCCTGCGGACTGTCCAGCCCACCGCCCGAGTCGCCGAAGTACGTCGAGGCGTACGCCGGCAGCTTCCGGCGGTACGTGCCGAGCAGCGCGTGGACCGGTGCGCCGAGGCTCTTGCCGGCGAGGTCCCACAGCGCGATGTCGATCGGGCTGATCCCGAACCGGTCGTGCTTGCGCAGCGCCCGCTTCAGGTCGTTCCAGATCAGTTCCCGGTCCAGCGCGTTCTTGCCGATCAGGTACCGGCCCACCATCGCGATCTGGGTGGTGGAGACGCCCCTGCCCCCCTGCGACCAGGCGTACTCGCCGGTGACCCCGCCGTCGGTCTCGATCGTGACGACGTAGCCCATGTTCCGGGCCTGGGCGCCCTTGGCGTAGACCGGGTTGAAGCCGAGCGCGTCGCGCCCGAGGTCGGGCATCGTCCACGGCACCTCACGCGTGACCACCCGACGGATCCGCAGGTCGTCGCCCATCACCACTCCTCGCCTCGCGCGTCGGTCGAACACCTCGACCGTTTCTCCCCGCTCACCAGCTCAGCGCCACGTACTTGGCCTCGGTGTATTCCAGCAGGCCGTCCCGGGCACCCTCGCGGCCCAGCCCGCTCTGCTTCACGCCGCCGAACGGCGCCGCCGGATCGGAGACCAGGCCACGGTTGATCGCCACCATCCCGCTCTCCAGCCGGTCCGCGATCGCCAGGCCGCGCGCCAGGTCCCGGGTGTAGACGTACGCCGCGAGCCCGTGTTCGGTGTCGTTGGCGGCGGCCACCACCTCGTCGTCGGTGGTGAACGGGATCACCCCGGCGACCGGCCCGAAGACCTCCTCGCGGGCGAGCCGGGCCTGCGCGGCGACCCCGTCGAGCACGGTCGGCGGGTAGAAGTACCCGGGACCGTCGAGCGGTCTGCCGCCGAGCACCACCCGGGCACCTCCGGCGACCGCCTCGGTCACCAACCGGTCGACCTTGTCGACGCTGCGCTGGTCGATCAGGGGACCGCAGAGCGTCTCCGGCGCGGTGCCGGGGCCGACCGGAAGCGCGGCCATCCGGGCGGCGAGCCCGGCGACGAACTTCTCCCGCAGGCCGTCCTGGACGTAGATCCGGTTCGCCGCCGTACAGGCCTGGCCGCCGTTGCGCATCTTGGCGATCATCACGCCGTCCAGGGCGTCGTCGAGGTCCGCGTCGTCGAAGACGATGAACGGGGCGTTGCCGCCCAGCTCCATCGAGCACTTCAGCACCTGGTCCGCCGCCTCGCGCAGCAGCAGCCGGCCCACCGGGGTGGAGCCGGTGAAGGAGAGCGCCCGGACCCGGGGATCGTGCAGCATCGCCGAGACCACCGGTCCGGGATCGCCGGTGGTGACGACGTTGACCACCCCGGCCGGTACGCCCGCCTCGTGCAGGATCTCCGCGACCGCGTACGCGGTGAGCGGGGTCTCCGCCGCCGGCTTGAGTACCACCGCACAGCCGGCCGCCAGCGCCGGGGCGATCTTGCGGGTCGCCATCGCCGCCGGGAAGTTCCACGGTGTCACCAGCACCGCCACCCCGATCGGCTGGTACTGGACCAGGATCCGGTTCGCCCCGCTGGGCGCGACGCTGACGTCACCGATGACCCGTACCGCCTCCTCGGCGTACCAGCGGAAGAACTCGGCGGCGTACCGGACCTCGCCGTGCGCGTCCGGCAGCGCCTTGCCGTTCTCCAGCGAGATCAGCGCGGCAAGTTCGTCCTCGCGTTCGATCATCAGCTCGTAGCAGCGCCGAAGGATCTCGGCCCGCTCCCGGGGCGCCCGTGCGGACCAGCCCGGCCGGGCGGAGGCGGCGGCCGCGACCGCCGCCAGGGCGTCCTGCGGATCCGCGTCCGCCACCGAGGCGAACGGCTGGCCGGTCGACGGGTCCACCACGTCGAGGCGCCGGCCGCCGCTCGCGGGCCGCCACCCGCCGTCGACGAACAGGTCGGTACGAAGTGTGGTCGGGTCGATCATCGGTTGGTTCACCTGTCTCCGGTCGCTGGCTGGGGTGTGCCGGGCAGCAGCCCGGTCAGGTCTCCGGCGAAGGCCGCCCCGACGATCCGGCGCAGCTGCGTGGCGTCCAGCGGCCGGGGATTGTTGTCGACCAGCCGGGCCGCCGTCATGCCCTGCTCGGCGGCCCAGTCGAGCCGGTCCGCGCCGAGCCCCAGTTCGGCCAGGTCGCGCGGGATCCCAACGGCGCCGAGCAACTCCGCCACCCGGTGCACGGCGGCACGGGCCCGGTCGAACTCGCCCGTATCCGGCCCGGCCGGATCCGGCCCGGCCGGTACGCCAAGTGCCGCCGCGACCTCGGCGAACTCCGAGACCCGGGCCGGCAGGTTGTAGGCCATCACGTACGGCAGCAGCGCACCCACCCCGGCGCCGTGCGGGGTGTGCGTCGCCGCGCCGATCGGATACTGCAGGGCGTGCGCGGCGGCGGTGCCGGCGGTGCCGAGCGCCAGCCCGCCGTAGAGCGCGGCGAGGTGCAACTCGTGCCGGGCGGTCCGGTCGGTCCCGTCCCGGTCGGCGGCGACCAGGCTCCGACCGATCAGCTCCATCCCGGCCAGCGCGTAGCTGTCGGTCAGCAGCGACTTGCCGACGAATACCCGCTCGGTGCCGAGCAGCGGAGTGGGCTCCCGCCGGACGGCGGTGAACGCCTCGACGCAGTGCGTCAGCGCGTCCGCGGCGGCGTGCGCGGTCAACGGTCGGGGACAGCTGTACGTCAGCTCGGGATCCACCAGCGCGGTGTGCGGGATCAGGTACGGGCTGGAGATCCCGACTTTCATCTCCCGATCCGGATCGGCGAGTACGGCTACCGGGGTGACCTCGGATCCGGTGCCCGCCGTCGTCGGTACGGCCACCACCGGCAGGGCCGGCCCGGGAACCTTGAACTCGCCGTAGTAGTCCCGGGGATGTCCACCGTGCACCAACAGCAGCGAGACGACCTTGGCGTGGTCGATGCAGCTGCCGCCGCCGATCCCGACCACCACGTCGACGGTCTTTCCGGCCAGCCCGTTGACGCAGTCCACGATCGTGCCGGTGGGCAGCTCCGCCGCGACCGCGGCGAAGACCTCGACGCGCACGCCCGACGCCCGCAGGTCGGCGACCATCTCCCGGAACTCCGGCTGCTCCGCCATCCGGCCGTCGGTGCAGACCAGGGCGTTGCCGCCGAGCGAGGCGACGATCCGACCCAGCCCGTGCCGCTGACCCGGCCCGAAGACGATCTGTCGTGCCCCCCGGAGCAGCCCGTACGGTCCGGCTGCGCTCCTCTGGCCGTTCTTTTCGCTCATCGGCGCTCGCTCTCCGCTCTTTCCGGGATGGTTCCGTGGCTGTCCGCCGGTGTTGCCGCGCTCTCCTGGACGGCGGGGTACGTCCGCGCGGAGTCGTGCAGGGTCTCCAGGTGCCGCCACACCTCGTCGGCGACCTCGATGCCCCGCTGCGCAGCGAGCCCGCTGCGCAGCCGGGACCGGTCGCCCGGGACCTGCACCGGGGCGTCACCGGTCGGCTCGGTGTCCCGGACCGCCTGTAGATACGCCCCGATCGACTCCACCACGGTCGAGGGTGGCCGGTCGAAGACGATGAACAGGTCGCCCTTGGAACTGGGCTGGTCGGAGTCGAGGGTGCCGCGTACCGCCGTACCGGTCGCCGAGGCGGTGAGCGTCGCGACCAGCACCTCCAGGGTGAGCGCCAGCGCGTACCCCTTGGCCTCGCCGAACGGTGCGATCGAGCCGGCGGTCGCGGCCCGGGCGTCGGTGGTCGGTTCGCCCGCCGCGTCCAGTGCCCAGCCCGGCGGCAGCGGCAGGCCCCGGTTCGCGTAGTCGTGGATCTTGCCCATCGACACCAGCCCGGTGGCCATGTCGAGGACCAGTGGATGCGGCTGGGCCGGTACCCCGATCGCGATCGGGTTCGTTCCGATCATCGCCCGCCGGCCGCCCCACGGATGCACCAGCGCCTCACTGGTGCAGGTGGCGATCGCGACCTGACCGGCCAGGGCGACCTGCTCGACGTACCAGCTCAGCATGCCGAGGTGGTTGTTGTGCCGGATCACCGCCGCCGCCACCCCGGTGCTCCGGGCCCGTTCCCGGACCGCGTCCAGCGCGGACATCGCCACCACCGGTCCGAGACCCTGCTCCCCGTCCACCCGCAGCAGCGCGGTGCCGTTCCAGTCGTGCCGGCCGGTCGCCAACGGATCGGCGACGCCGGTCCGGAGCCGCTCGACGATCCGGCGCAGCCGGAACACCCCGTGCGACGGATGTCCGCGCAGTTCGGCGGCGATCAGCAGGTCGGACTGGAGTCGCGCGGCCCGGTCGGGCACGTCGTGCGCGTGGAGGATTTCGCGGACCATCCGGCGGAGCCGGGTGACCTCGACGAGAGCCATGACGTTGCTCCGAATCGTTCGTGGTTCGCAGACCTGCCCCGGCGCCGGCGGGCGGTTCACCCGCCGACGCGTCGGCAGGGCTCAGGAGGCGCCGGTCGGGGCGAACTCGTTGCTGAACCACTGGCTCGGGTCCTTGCCGGCCTCGATGAGCCCGGACCTGACCAACTCGTCGTACGTCTTCTGCCAGGCGGCGGGATCGGTCTGGAGCAGCTTGTCGGCGCCGCCGGCCTGCCAGGAGTCGACGTAGACGTCCATCGCCTGCTGGGTCACCTTCTGATCCTTGAGGCTGGCCACGTCGTACTCCGAGGAGATGCACTTCTTGGTCTCGGCGTACCCGTTGGCCTTGTCCGCGATGATCGCCTTCATCGAGGCGGCGACGCCCCGCATGAACCGGCGGATCTGGTCGGCCTTGGCCGGATCCTTGGCGTTGGCGGCCGAGGTGACGTAGTTGTTCGAGCCGGCCGAGGTCACCGTCGACGGGTCGAACACCACCGCGTCCGGCCGCTGTCCCTGCAGGGTGAACGCCGTGTCCAGGGAGACGACGTAGCCGTCCAGCTTGCGGCTCTCGACCAGGTTGAACACCGCCGGGGTCAGCCCGACGACCTGGCGCTTCAGCGCTTCGGGCTTCAGCCCGGCGGAGGCGAGCACCAGATCGAGGGTCACCTTCGTGGAGCCGCCGGTCGAACCCACGCCCATGGTCTTGCCGTTCATCGAGGCCGCCGTGTCCAGCGGACGCTCGCGGTGCGACACGACGCGCAGCGTCGAACCGCCCTTCTGTACGGCGCCGACGTTCACGATCGGCGCGCCGGTGATGATCGACTGCATGGTGTCGGTGTCACCGGGACGGACCAGCAGGCCGGTGCCGGCCATGACCGCCTGGACCCCGGCGGGAGCACCGTTGATGTACTGGAACTCGACGTCCAGCCCCTCCTTGGCGAAGTGGCCGCAGGTCTGGGCGACCAGTTCGGCCGCCCAGGTCAGCCCGGCGGTCGGCACGTTGGTCAGGAAGGTGACCTTCTGAAGTCCCTCGGTCTCGCCGCCCGCCTCGGAGCCGCCGCAGGCGGTCAACGCCAGCACCGCGCTCAGGCAGAGGGCGGCGCCCGCCCGGAACGCGTACCCACGCCGCCGAGCCGCCGGCGTGCCGGAATGATCCAGCACGGTCATATTCGGTCTCCTTCTCGAAAAGCCGAGGCGGTTCTGGTCGGCCCTCGCCGGTACCCGGCCCCGGTGGTCCCCGGCCGCCTGCGTGCACCCTGCACCCTTGTCAACCGGGCCCTCCGGCGCTAGCCTCCGTTCCGACATGCGGAACCAAGGTTCATCCCTCACTCGGGCCCTCTCCCTGCTCGACGCGTTCGACAAGGGCGACGGGGAGCTCACCCTGACCGAACTCGCCGACCGGGCCGGGCTGCCGAAGTCGACCGCGCACCGACTGGTCGGCGACCTCGTCAGGTGGCGGGCCCTGGAGCGTACGCCGAACGGACTGCGGCTCGGGATGCGACTGTTCGAACTCGGACACCTGGTGCCATCGCCCCGGGAACTGCGCGATATCGCCCTGCCTTATCTGGAGGATCTGCACACCACCACCCGCAAGACGGTGAATCTCGCGGTACGCGACGGGATCGACATCGTCTATGTCGAGAAGCTGCTCGCGCCGAACGAGCCGGTGCCGCACTCGCGGGCCGGCGGGCGGCTGCCGATGCACTGCACCGCGCTGGGCAAGGCGATCCTGGCCTACTCGACCCCGGGGCTGCTCGACGAGGTGGTGGCGGCGGGGCTGCGCCGGATGACCCCGAAGACCATCCAGGATCCGAAGGCGTTACGCGCGGAGCTGGCCACCGTACGCGAGCGCAGGATCGCGTACGACGTCGAGGAGTCCCGGATCGGGCTGCACTGCGTGGCGGCACCGCTCTTCGACCGCCGGGGCGAGATCGTGGCCGCCGTCTCGGTGACCGGGATGCAGAGCCGGTCCACGGCGCGGCAGCTCGCACCCGCCGTACTCACCGCCTCGCTCTCGCTGTCCCGGCAACTCGGCGCCTGAGCCTGCGGCCCGACGGCCGCATGCCGCTGCCGTTCCGGGGAAAGTCCGGGTAGAGCCCTTCACCGAAGACGCCCATCGCGAGGCAGGCCGGGGCGCGCTCGATACGGACAGGAGGCCGAAAATGGCCGTCAAGACGAAGGCGCGAGCGGGCGTCACGGAGATCCGGCCGTTCACGGTAGAGGTCCCGGAGGCGGAACTCGAGGCGTTGCGGGCGCGCATCGCGGCCACCCGCTGGCCCGAGAAGGAGACCGTCGGCGATGACTCGCAGGGCGTGCAGTTGGCGACGATCCAGGCACTCGCCCGCTATTGGCAGGAAGAGTACGACTGGCGCAAGGTCGAGGCGCGACTGAACGCGCTACCGCAGTTCGTGACCGAGATCGACGGCCTGGACATCCATTTCATCCATGTCCGTTCGAAGCACGAAGACGCGTTGCCGCTCATCGTCACGCACGGATGGCCGGGCTCGATCATCGAGCAACTGAAGATCATCGACCCGCTCACCAATCCCACGGCGCACGGCGCGAACGCGTCGGACGCCTTCCACCTGGTGATTCCGTCGCTTCCGGGCTACGGGTTCTCCGGTAAGCCGACCACCACCGGCTGGGATCCGGCCCACGTCGCGCGCGCCTGGACAGAGTTGATGCGGCGTCTGGGCTACTCGCGGTTCGTGGCGCAGGGCGGCGACTGGGGCGCGATGATAACGGACCTGATGGCGCTGGAGGCGCCTCCGGAACTGCTCGGCATCCACTCCAACATGCCCGGTGCCGTCCCGCCCGACCTTGACAAGGCGCTCCTGGCCGGCAATCCGCCGCCATCCGGCCTTCCGGCCGAGGAGAAGCACGCGGCCGACCAGTTGGCCTTCTTCTATCAGCGCATCGCCTACGCCCTCGAAATGGGAACGCGCCCGCAGACGCTGACCGCATTCGCGGACTCGCCCGTCGGCATGGCCGCCTTCATGATCGACCACGACGCGAAGAGTCTGGAGCTGATCTCGCAGGTCTTCGCCGGACAGCCCAGGGGTATCAGTCGAGACGACATACTGGACAACGTCACGCTCTTCTGGTTGACGAACACCGCGATCTCCGCGGCCCGGCTCTACGCGGAGAACAAGCTGCCCTTCCTCTCCGCCAAGGGCGTATCCATTCCGGTCGCCGTCAGCGCCTTTCCCGACGAGCTCTATCAGGCCCCGCGGAGTTGGGCGGAACAGTCGTATCCCAACCTCATCTACTACAACAAGCTCGACAAGGGCGGGCACTTCGCGGCCTGGGAACAGCCGCAGCTGCTGTCGGAAGAGCTTCGTGCCGGCTTCCGGTCGCTCCGCTGACGTCGCGCGTTCGAGCTCGCCTGCTCCGCCGGGACCGCCTGCTCCGCTGACGTCGCGCGTCCGAGGACGGGTGCCGGCGCGTCGGTCGATCAGGCCCGTTCCAGCATGTCCTTCGTGGTGTTGACGGAGACGGGGACGGGGTAGTCACCGGTCATGCACGCGGTGCAGAAGTCGTTCGGCTCGTCGCTGATGGCGCCGAGCATCCGGTCGAGTTCGAGATAGACCAGCGAGTCGACGCCGAGGTAGTCGCGGATCGCGTCCACGTCGAGGTTCGCGGCGATGAGGGTACTGCGGTCGCCGGTGTCCATGCCGTAGAAGCAGGGCCACCGGTAGGGCGGTGAGCAGATCCGCAGGTGGATCGCTGTCGCACCGGCCTCGCGCAGCATCCGCATGGTTCCCCGGAGCGTGGTGGCTCGAATGATCGAGTCCTCGACGACCACCAGCCGTTGCCCGGCGACGTTCTCGATGATCGGGTTCAACTTGATCCGGACCGCGTTGTCCCGCAGCTCCTGGGTGGGCGCGATGAAGGTCCGACCGATGTACCGGTTCTTGATCCAACCGTCGCCGTACGGGATGCCGGACTGCTGGGCGAACCCCTGGGCACCGGGGATACCGGACTCGGGCACCGGCACCACGAGGTCGGCGTCGACCGGTGCCTGCACGGCGAGCTGCATGCCCATCCGCTTGCGGGCGCCGTGCACGCCCTGCCCGCGCAGTACGCCGTCGGGCCGGGCGAAGTAGACGAACTCGAACGAGCAGAGCGTCGGGTTGATGGTGGCGGACGGGAAGGGGCGGACGGACCGGACACCGGACGCGTCGATGACCACCATCTCGCCGGGTTCGACCTCTCGTACCACCTTGGCACCCACGACGTCGAGGGCCGGCGTCTCCGAGGCGAGGACCCAGCCCTGCGGAAGCTGCCCGAGGAACAGCGGACGGAAACCATTGGGGTCCCGGACGCCGATCAGCCGGTCCTCATCCATGATCACGAAGGAGAAGGCGCCCCGGAGGCGGGGGAGCACCCGGGCCAGTGCCCGTTCGAGCGGGTCCGCGTCGCCGAGGGCATCCGGCGCGGCGAGTTCGGCGATCAGGTGTTCGGCGACCAGGTCGCTGTCGCTGCCGACCGTGCCCGGCGCCAGCCCCAGCTCCTGCGCCAGCTCGGGTGTGTTGACCAGGTTGCCGTTGTGCGCGAGGGCGAACTGGACCTCCTGGGCCGTCCGGTACGACGGTTGGGCATTCTGCCAGGCGCTGGCTCCGGTGGTGGAGTACCGGGTGTGCCCAATCGCCAGATGGCCCCGCAGCGCCTCGAGCCGGTGGTGGTCGAAGACGGTCGACACCAGACCCATGTCCTTGTTGACCCAGATCTTGGTGCCCTCGCTGACGGCCATTCCCGCCGACTCCTGGCCCCGATGTTGCAGGGCGTACAGGCCGAGGTACGTGATGTGCGAAACGGGCTGTTCCGGCGCCCGTACCCCGAAAACGCCGCAGGCTTCCTTGATTACGTCGCCGCCATCTCCCACTGGTCCGACTATACGGCCGACATGATCGTCGCGCCGGACGACGGGCAGGAGCCGGCGGTCTAGTTGTCGGTCCGGGGGAAGGGCGAGCCGCGCTCGCCGGGGTAGGCGCCGAGGGCATCCTCGTTGACCAGCACCCCGAGGCCGGGCTCGGTCGGCAGGCTCGCCCGACCGTTCGCCAGCACCGGCCCGCCGGAGAGGACCCCGTCCCGGAACGGGTTCTCCACCGAGCCGTCCGCCTCGAACACGCCGTCCCCACCGGCGGCGGAGAGCAGGTGCAGGGTGGCCGCGTGGTTCAGGACGCTGTGCGAGATGTGCGGCGCGAACCGGAGACCGGCGGCCCTGGCCAGCGCCGCGATCCGCAGCGCCTCGGTGATCCCACCGACCCGGCTCACATCCGGCTGCACGACGTCCAGGGCACCCCGGTCGATCCAGTCCGCGAACTCGTGCGCGCCGCCGAGGTTCTCGCCGGCCGCGACCGGCACCAGACCCCGCGCGCGGAGCGCCACGAACCGGGCCGGGGAGCCCGGGGCGTACGGCTCCTCCAGCCAGCCCACGCCGAGGTCGGCCAGGGCCGGCGCCACCCGGGCCACGTCGTACCGGTGCCCGAGGTTGGCGTCGACCATGATGGAGAGTTCAGCGCCGAACACCGCTCGGATGTGGCGTACCCGGGCGACGTCGCGCTCCGGTGAGTCGCCGATCCGGAGCTTGACCGCCTGCCAACCGAAGCTGTCGCGCATCCGCCCGACCTCCTCGGCCAACTCCGGCGGTGGCTGGAAGCCGAGGGTGAAGCCGCCGCCGTACAACGCGAAGTCGGTCGCCGAACCGCCCAGCAGATGATGCACCGGCTCGCCCTTGACCTTGCCCCAGGCGTCCCACATCGCGAGGTCGATGCCGCTGAGCGCGAGCAGGAACCCGCCGGACATCCCGGCCGAGAGGACGAACCGGGCGAACGTCTCCCGGTTCACGGCCTGGGTCTCGTGAACCTCCCGGCCGACCACCACCTCCTGCATGGTGCTGTTGACGATCTCCGCGACCGCGCTGCCGGCGTGCCCGTGGAAGGACTCGCCGTAGCCGACCGTGCCGTCCTCGCAGACCACCCGGACCAGTACGACGTCCCGGCGCAGCGCGCTGCCGAGGCTGAGTGGTCGCGGTCGGTTGTCGAAGCGGTAGCTGACGACTCGGGCGTCGAGACTGGTGATCCGGGGCACGGGAACTCCTGGGAATCGATCGGGAACGGGTGCGGTGCGGTGCGGGGTTCAGCCGCCCACCGGATGGGCCCGGATGGCCTCCTCGTCGGGTACGCAGCCCCAACCGGGCCCGGACGGCACGACCAGATGGCCGTCGACGATCTCGGGTACCTCGCTGAAGACCTCGTCCCGCCACGGCACCCCGTCGACGTCGTACTCCAGGACGGCGAGGTTCGGGGCCACCGCCGCGAGCTGCGCGCTCATGTACGTGAGCAGGTGACCGGCGTAGTTGTGCGGGGCGATGTTCAGGTCGTACGAGTCGGCCAGGTCGGCGACCCGGACGGCCTCCGGGAACCCGTTCCAGGCCACGTCGACGATCGGCACGTCCATCGCCCGCGCCTCGAAGAACGGCCGGTACGCCCGCGCGGTGTACAACGCCTCGCCGGAGGCGATCCGGACCGAGGTGTGCCGCCGCGCGGCGACCAGGGCGTACGGCTCGAAGGTGTCCACCTCCAGCCAGGACAGGTCGTACGGCTCCAGCGCCCGGGCCAGCCGGCCGATGCCCTCGCCCTTGACGTTGAAGTTGACGTCCAGCAGCACCTCGACATCGGGTCCGGCGCCGGCCCGGAACGCCGCGACGACCTCGACCACGTCCCGGAGGAACGAGGGCGTCAACTCCAGTTCCGGAAACCCGTCCCCGCCCCAGGCCGGTAGCCGCAGGGCGACTTGGCTGCCGTCGTACCCCATGAGGTTGGTCTTCAGGGCCCGGAAGCCGCGGTCGCGCACCTCCGCGCCCAGCGCCCGGATGTCGTCGAGGTCGCGCAGCGGGGGAGTGCCGAGCGCCTCGGACATCCGGATCCGGCCCAGCCCGCAGTGCGACCAGTAGAGCGGGATCCGGTCCCGCACCGGGCCGCCGAACAGCGCGTGCACCGGTACGTCCAGGGCCCGGGCCTTGGCGTCGAGCGCGGCGTTGACGATGGCGCCGATGGCGCGCTGGGTCAGCCCGCCGGCCGCCTCCCGGGTGGTCGAGTGCAGGGTCGCCTCGATCAGCCGGAGCTGTCCCGGATCTGCACCGACGACCCGCTGACCGAGCCGGGCGATGATCTCGCCCAGCGCGGTGCTGCCCAGTTGGTTGTCGGTGTATTCGGCCCATCCGGTGATTCCGGCGTCGGTGGACAGTTTCAGGAACGACCAGACGCGCGTTCCGGCCGCACAGTGCAGGCTCTCCAGGGCCGTGATCCGCATCCTCTTGCTCCTCGACTCGATGCCGGCATGAGTGTTAGGAAGGGGCCCTTCTTCTACAGAAAACGATAGGAAGGGGCCCTTCCTTACCTACTTGAGCCATTGGAGCGGGTCCTTGCCGCCGCCGAGCAGGCCGGCCTTGACCAGTTCCTGGTACGTCGCGGACCACCGGGCCGGGTCGGTCTGCGCCGCCGTCTCGACACCACCCGCGGTCCACGTCGTGACGTACGTGTCCAGGGCCGCCTTCGCGACGTCCGGGTTGGCGAACGACGGCACCTTGTACTTGCCGCTGATCAGCTTGATCGTGTCGGCGTAGCCGTCGGCCTTGTCCTCGGTGATGAACCTGATCGCCGATTTGATGGCCCGCAGATAGCGCTGGATCTCGTCCTGCCGCGCCGGGTCCTTCGCCTGCTCCGTCGAGGTGATGTACGCCTGGGTACCCGCCGCCGTGTACTCGGACGGGTCGAGCAGGATCGCGTCCGGGTGGTCCGCCCGTACCTGCAACGAGGTGTCCAGTGAGGTCATGAAGCCGTCGAGGCGACCGCCCTGGACCAGGTTGAAGGTGCCGGCGCTCAACCCGACCACCTGCTGCTCGACGTCGGTCAGCTTCATCCCCTGCGAGGCGAGCACCAGCACCAGAATGCCTTCGGTGGTGCCGCCCAGCGCGGACTGGCCGATGGTCTTCCCGCGCAGTTCGGCCGCGTTGGTGATCTGGTTCCGCTTGCTCGACACGACCCGGATGGTGGTGCCGCCCTTCTGCACCGTGCCGACGTTCACGATCTGGGCGTTCTTGTCGCCGATACTCCGCATGATGTCGGTGTCGCCGGCCCGGGTGAGCAGACCGTTGCCGGACATCACGGCCGCGATCGCCGGGGGTGTCCCGTTGACGTACTGGAAGTTGACGTCCAGCCCCTCGGCCTTGAAGTACCCGTTGGTGTCGGCGATGAGTTCCGGGGCGTAGGTCAGGCTCTCCAGCGGCAGCGTGTTGAGGTAGGTGACCTTCTTCAACCCGGTGTCCGTGGACTCCTGGGCCGCCGAACCGCCGCACCCGGCGAGCGCGAGGCTCCCGCTGAGCACCAGCGCCAGTGCGCCCCGGGCGCCGTACCGGCGGTGTGATCTGATCCGGCCGGCGGATATCAACTTGCTGAGCATGGCAATCTCCTAGGCGAATGTCCGGCTGCCCGCACCGGGTGAGGCGGCAGCCGACCGCGCGTACGGGGCAGCAGGAGCCCGGCGCGTGAGGGGTGGCAGTTCGGCGGAGTGCGGTGGTGCTGCCAGCACGCTCGCAGCCGACCCCGGAGCCCACAAGAAGCGGTTCCGGTATTCGGCACGCCTCGGGCCGCCGGGCCGCCGGCGGAGGCTTCAGCCCTGGTACGTCGGCGAGCCCGGCCCTGTTCGTCAGCGCGTCAGTCCCGGTGCGTCAGCGCGTTCGGTTCGGGCTCCGGACGGGCACCCGGAGGTCCTGCTGGAGGACCTTGGCGGTGTCGAGCAGTGCGGGAAGCAGCTCCCGGCGAATGCTCTCGGAACTGCCCCGGCTCACGTGCGCAGACAGGTTCATCGCGGCCGCGACGGACCCGTCCGGGCGCTGGATCGGCACCGCGATCGAGCGCAGCCCCTCCTCCAGTTCCTGGTCCACCAGGGCGAAACCCTGGGACCGCACCCGGTGCAGCGTCGACCGGAGTCGTTCGGGATCCGTGATCGTGCGCCGGGTCATCGGCCGAAGCTCGGTCCGGCCGAGATAACCGTCCAGCCACTGCTCGGGCTGCGCCGCCAGCAGTACCCGGCCCATCGAGGTGGCGTACGCCGGAAACCGGGTACCGACGCTGATCGCGACCGTCATGATCCGGTGGGTGGGTACCCGCGCGATGTAGACGACCTCGTCGCCGTCGAGCACCGAGACCGAACACGACTCGTGGACCTGCGCGACGAGCGACTCCAGATGCGGCAGGGCGACCTCGGGCAGATTCAGGCTGGAAAGGTAGGCGTACCCGAGTTCCAGGATCCGTGGCCGGAGTGCGAAGAGCCGCCCGTCGCTGCGTACGTAGCCGAGTTCGACGAGCGTGAGCAGGAACCGGCGGGCGGCGGCCCGGGTGAGGTCCGCGGCGCGGGCGACGTCGGAGAGGGTCAGCTCGGGATGCTCGGCGTCGAAGACCCGGATGACGGCGAGGCCACGCTCCAGCGACTGCACGAACTCCGGACTGCGGGACTGGGTCTCGGTCAATGGTCCACCATGGTCCTGCTCGGTCCGGACAGGGTCCCGCTGGTCGGAAGTGACCGCGTCGGCCGGCACCGCCCAGGGGACCGGTCGGCGTCGGTACCTCAGCGTAGACGGTCCGGCACCCTGGGTAAGGAATCCGAGGTCAGGGTGTCGCGTCGGGGATACGACGGAGCGGGCGATCGGGACCCGGGCGGAAGGGAGAGGGAGGGCCGGGGACCTCGGTCAGCCGGCGGCGACGGTCCGGTCGGCGTCGGTGGCCGCCTTCAACGCACGCAGCACCGTGAGTTCCGCTTCGCTGGGCGGCTCGTTGGTACGGAGGTCGTCGGCGACCACCAATGCCCAGCCCGTGGCCGCGCGGGCCTGCTCGACCGTCGCGCCCGGATGCAGATGCGTCAGCACCAGTTCCCGGGTCGACGGGTCGGGCCGGAGGATGCCGAGGTCGGTGATGACAACCTGGGGACCGGCGCCGCGCAGTCCCAGTTGTTCCCGGTCGCCGGGCCCGGAGCCGTAGCCGTACGAGGTGACGAAGTCGACGCGCTCGACGAAGGTGCGCGGACTCTGCCGCATGATGACGATGACCTCACGGCAGGACGCCGCGATCTCGGGTGCGCCGCCGGCCCCGGGCAGTCGTACCTTCGGGTTGGCGTAGTCGCCACCGATCGCGGTCGTGTTGATGTTGCCGTACCGGTCGAGTTGGGCGCCGCCGAGGAAGCCGACGTCGATGTTGCCCGGCTGGAGCCAGTAGTTGAAGACCTCCGGGACGCTGACCACCGCGTCGGCGGTGTCGGCCAGGATGCCGTCGCCGATCGAGAGCGGCAGCCGGTCGGGTTTGGCACCGAGGCAGCCGGACTCGTAGATGAGGACGAGCCGGGGCGCGTGGGTGGCGCGGGCCAGGTTGGCGGCCGTACTCGGCAGGCCGATTCCGACGAAACACGCGCTGCCGTTCCGCAGTTGGCGGGCGGCGGCGACCGTCATCATCTCGTCCGAGGTCCAGTCCTGGCTCATGCCGTCTCCTCGCTTCGCTCGTCGGCGTCATGAGCCTGTGAACTGAGCTGACCGATTCGCTCGCTGCGCTCGCTCATGCCGTCTCCCTGCTCTGCGCGCTCATGCATCCCTCCGGACGTCGAGGACGTGCTGTTCCATCCAGGTGCCGAACGTGTCGCGGTCGCGGCTGATCGCGTCCCAGGACTGGTAGAACTCGTTGTCGCGAACGGAGTAGCCCTGCGCGTAGGACGGATGGGAGCCACCGGGTACGAGCGCGACCGCGTTGACCGCCCAGGTCGGCAGCACCACCTGGTTGGGCGTCGGATCCAGGGAGTCGACGATCTCCTCGACGGTGACCAGCGAGCGTCGGGCGGCGAGCACCGCCTCCTTCTGCACACCGGTGATGCCCCACATCTGCACGTTGCCGGCCCGGTCGGCGCGCTGGGCGTGCACGACGGTGACGTCGGGGTTCAGTGCGGGTACCGCGGTGAGGACCTCGCCGGTGAAGGGGCAGGTGATCGGCTTGATGTTGCCGGTGTGCTTCGGCAGGTCGGTGCCGGTGTAGCCGCGGAGCACCGCGAACGGCAGGCCGGACGCTCCGGCGACGTACCGGTTGGCCATCCCCGCGTGGCTGTGTTCCTCGATTTCCAACGGGGTCGGCCAGCCGCGTTCGACGGCGTCCCGGAACCGGTGCAGCGAGCCGACTCCGGGGTTGCCACCCCAGGAGAAGACCAGGCGTCGCGCGCAGCCCATGCCGATGAGCTGGTCGTAGACGACGTCCGGGGTCATCCGGACGAGTTCCAGGTCGCGACGTCGCTGCCGGATGATCTCGTGACCGGCGGCGAACGGGATCAGGTGGGTGAACCCCTCCAGTGCCACCGTGTCCCCGTCGTTGACCAGTTCGGCCACGCCCTCGGCCAGCGAGACGATCTCAGCCATCCGTCCCCAGTCTCCTGATCACGTGTTGCCGCCGTGTCGAACGGCGACAGCAGCCGGTCAAGTCGTTCGTTTTGCGTACGGTTGTTCTTAGAACGAACGTAGCGTGGCCCCTCCGGCCCCGTCAACGGCGCCGCCGCGCGCCATCGGAATTTCCGACCGCCGATGCGGCGACGAGCCGTCGGTCAGAGCGCGTGCGAGAGGGCGAGGGCGCCGCCGTCGACCGGGAAAACCGCGCCGGTCATGAAGCTCGACGCGGGCGACGCGAGGAGCAGCGCCAGCCCCTTGATCTCCTCGGGATCCGCCATCCGGCCCAGCGGGATCGTGCGCGCCCACACCGCCTCCGACTCCGGCGTCCGGGGCCGCTTGCCGCCGATGTTCGTCCGGAACGGCCCCGGCGCGATGGCGTTGACCCGGATCTGGTCCGGTGCCAGATCCAGCGCCGCCTGCCGTACGACGTTGACGATCGCGGCCTTGGATGCGACGTACGGGTAGCCGACCATCGGATCGGCGCGGAGCCCGGCGGTCGACGCGGTCACGATGATCCGGCCGGACCGGCGGGGTCGCATCACCGAGGCGGCGGCCCGCATCGTGTTCAGCGCGCCGGTCAGGTTGACGCCGATGACCCGCTCCCAGTCGTCGAGCCGGACCCGTTCCAGTCGCCGGGACTCGGCGTCGGTCCGGGGTGCACCGGGGATGCCGGCGTTCACGAAGGCCACGTCGAGACGGTCGAACCGGTTCGCGGCCTCGGTGACCGCGGCCTCGACCGCGTCGGCGTCGGCGACGTCGCAGACGGCGTGCGCCACGGTGGCGCCACGGCCGGCGAGTTCGTCGGCCAGTCGGCGCAGCGCGGCGGCGTCCCGGTCGACCAGGGTGACGTTCGCCCCGGCGTCGGCCATCGCCTCCGCGATGGCCTGACCGAGGCCGCTCGCCGCCCCGGTGACCAGGACGTGGTGGTCGCGGATGTCGAAGACCCGGCCGAGGTACGCGGCACGGGCGTCGGATTCTGCCGTCTGGTCCGTCGATGTCATGATTTCGCTCCTTGCTCGATGCGCTGACCCGACCCGTTCGTCGACCGTCTGGCCGGTCCGTCCGCCGGTATCGCTCCGGACCCCGGCGACGGTCGCGACGCGGATCTGCGGGTCGCGACGCGGATCTGCGGGACCCGCCGGGCGGCGGGTGGGAACGCGGCGGATGGCAACGATGGCCGGGTCCGAGGGGCGGGTCGGGCCGGGGATGCCCGGTCGGGTGCACAGGCCCGGCCGGGGGTACGGGGCTCGCCCCGGTGCCGACCAGGGCGAGGTGATCCGGCCGTCGATCACGGCGGCGGGAATCGGGGCACGGTACCTCCACCGACCCGGATCCGAACAGAGGCCGCCCGTTCGGCCGGAAAGATTTTGACGCGGCGGGGCATCGATCCGGAGCCGTGTTTTGAGCGCGGAGCGAGCGGAGCGTGACCGGCTGAGGGGTGGCTCAGACGATCGGCCAGCTTCGGAGACGTCCGGATGAACCGTTGACGGCTAGTCGTGACGCGGATAACGTCCGTAACACGTCCGATACGAGCACAGTCGTTCGGATGCCGTACAACAAGGTTCTGTAACGGTCGGTCACCTCGGGATTCGAGCGTACGCGTCCCGGCCGTAGTCAACTGGCGTGCTTTGCGTTATATCGGTGTTACTCAATAGGAGACGGCGCATGACAAGTTCGGCCCACGAGACGCGACGCAACCAGTTCGTTCTGCCGACCCGGCGAGGCTTCCTCGGTGCGGTGGCCCTCGGGGCCGGTGTCACGGTGCTCGCCGCGTGCGGCGACGACGGGGCCGCGGGCGCCGGGGGCGACGGCGGGCAGGCGGAGGTGACCTTCCTCAGCATCATTCCGGCGGCCAGCATCTCGATGTCGCCGGAGCTGCTGGCCGAGACCGGTGGTCACTTCTCCAAGCACGGACTGAAGGTCAATATCCAGGTGACCCAGGGATCGCCGCCGGCGATCCAGACGGTCATGGCCGGTTCGGCGCTGATCACCAAGATCGGTGATATCGAGACGATCACCGCGATCTCCGACAAGAACGCTCCGCTGGTGAACCTCGGTGGGGTGGAGAAGCAGGGCCTGCTGCGGTTCATGTCCAGCAAGCGGAAGCCGTTGACGAAGGCGGAGGACTTCCGTGGGGTGACGATGGGCCTGCCGTCGGCCGGTGGCACCAGCGAGAAGACCCTCGACCTGGTCCTCGCGTCGGCCGGGATTCCGAAGGACTCGGTGCAGCGGCAGGTGGTGGGGCTGGCTCCGGGCGTCTTCGAGTTGGTGAAGTCGGGCCGGATCGACGGCTACATCGTGTCGCTGGACACCTCGCTCTCGGTCCTCAAGCAACAGCCGGAAGCGGTGGCGTTCGCGCCCAGTTCGGCGGTCTCCGCCGGGGTCCAGCTCTACGTGACGTCGACCAGGCAGAGCGAGGACGCCGGCAAGCAGGACCAGATCCGCCGGTTCCTACAGGCGATCTCCGACTCGATCAAATTCATGATCGACGACGAGAAGAACGACTTCAAGGAGACGATCCGGCTGATCGGGACGAAGTACGACGTCCCGGCGTTCAAGGACCCGGCGGTCGCGGTGGAGGCGCTGAAGCTCTTCGTGAAGTCCTGGACCGTGGACGGGCCGGAGAAGATCGTGCAGACCAATCCGCAGAGTTGGCAGGCCACCTACGACGAGATGGTGAAGTCGCAGCTCGTCGCCGGGGGCAAGGACCCGTCGAAGTGGATGACCGACAAGTTCGCCCCCACTGCCTCCTGAGGACCCAGCGGGACGCCGTCCGCGTCGGCGGACGGCGCCCCGACCTCTTCCGCCAGCCGTGAGCGGTCGGCAAGACATCCAGGGATCGATAAACATGACACAAAAGGCAACGGTGCAGGACGCTGCAAGTGAGAACAACACGGGGTCGCCGCCGCGGCCGGAGTTGGGGCCGGTGGAGCTTGAGTTGGCGGGGGTGAGCAAGGTTTATCAGGCGCGGTTGGGTCTGGTGGAGGCGCTCAGTGATGTGAACCTGTCGATTCGGCGGGGTGAGTTCATTTCGTTGGTGGGTCGGTCGGGGTGTGGGAAGACGACGTTGTTGCGGATCCTGTCGGGTCTGTTGCCGCCGTCGGCGGGTTCGGTGCGGGCGAACGGGCAGAGCATCTGGAAGGGTGCGAGCCGGGATGATGAGGCGTTGAAGCAGGTTGGTCTGGTGTTCCAGGAGGCGAATCTGTTTCCGTGGTTCACGATCGTGGAGAACATTTCGTTGCCGTTGAAGTTGCGGGGGGTGGATAGGAAGGCTCGGGTGGCTCGGGCGGAGGAGTTGTGTGAGCTGGTCGGGTTGCGGGGGTTCGAGGGTGCGTATCCGCGGGAGTTGTCCGGTGGTATGCGGCAGCGGGCGGCGATCGCTCGGGCGTTGAGTGCGCGGCCGTCGATTTTGTTGATGGATGAGCCGTTCGGTGCGTTGGACGCGTTGACGCGGGACAAGATGAATCTTGAGTTGCAGTCGATTCATGCGGCGACGGGGGCGACGGTGGTGTTTGTGACGCATTCGATTTCGGAGGCGGTGTTCCTGGCTGATCGGGTGGTGTTGTTGACGCCTCGGCCGGGGCGGATCCGGTCGGTGACGTCGGTGCCGTTGGTGCGGCCGAGGTCGGTGGAGACTGAGACGGGTGTGGAGTTCGGGCGGATTGTTCGTGGGTTGCGGGTGGAACTGGATGAGGAGTCCTGATGGGGGATCGGGAGCGGTTGAACAGGTTGCTGCCGTGGATCAGTTCGCCGATTTTGTTGGCGTTGTTCCTGGGTGGGTGGCAGTTCGCGGTGTCGGTGGTCGGGGTTTCGGAGTTTATTTTGCCGACGCCGGCGCAGACGGGGCGGGCGTTGGTGACGATGTTGAGCGATGGCTCGCAGTGGGTGCATATTCGGGTGACGTTGCTTGAGGTGTTGATCGGGTTCGGGGTCGCGTTGGTGGTGGGTACGGCGTTGGGGGCGGTCCTGGGTCGGATGCAGTGGTTGGAGCGGGCGTTGCAGCCGGCGATGGTGGCGTTCCAGGTGGTGCCGAAGGTGGCGTTCGTGCCGATCTTTGTGATCTGGTTCGGGTTCGGGATGCAGTCGAAGATTGTGATGGCGGCGATTCTGGCGTTTTTCCCGATCATGTTGAATGTGTTGTTGGGGGTGCGGTCGGTGGATCGTGGTCATCGGGATGTGATGCGGGGGTTGGGGGCGTCGCGGTGGGCGACGTTCCGGAATCTGGAGTTGCCGTCTACGTTGCCGTACATTTTTGCTGGTGCTGAGGTCGGGATCGTGTTCGCGGTGATCGGCGCGATCGTGGGTGAGTATCTCGGTGGTAGTAAGGGGTTGGGTTATCTGGTGGTGTCGAGTCTGAATGCTCTGGACGCGCCGACCCTGTTCGCGGTGATCGTTGTCCTGTCGGTTCTCGGTTCGGTTCTCTACCTGTGCGTGACGACCGCGAAGCGGTTCGTCATCCCCTGGCACGACTCCATCGCCAAGCAGTAACCGACGCCGGCACTGGAGGCTGGTCCGGCCGGGCGCCGGGCCAGCGCTCCTCCTCGGCCCACCCGCTCGACCAGCCTCCTCGTCCGGTGCGCCCCAACCGGCCCGGTCGACCAGTGCCCGCGTACGACATCGGGCCACCCCTTCGAAACAGACAGCGCGGCCGGCGATGCCGACCGGCGCCCCCGGAGTCTCCATCGCCGGAACCGTCCGGCACCGGACCCGTCCGCACACCCGATGAATGGCCGCCCGCGTCGATGAACGGGCGTGGTCAGCCAATGGAAAGGAGAGCCGTGGTGGCTCTGTTGCGAGCGTGGGCCTGATGCTGGCGGGAACATCTGTCTTCTGGGACGGGACCTGGCAACCGCCGGCGACCGTCCGGACCCTGACCCTGGTCGACCCGAGTACCGAGGAGCCGTTGGGCTCGGTGCCGTGGGGCGACGAGCAGGACGTGGACTCGGCGGTTCGGGCCGCCCGCCGGGCCGTGGACACCGGGGAGTGGGCCCGGAGTACGGCGGCCGACCGGGCGGACGCGATGGACCGGCTCGCCACGGCGATCGAGGTGCGCGCCGACGCGTTGGCCCGACTGGTGAGTCAGGAGATCGGGCAGCCGCTGCCGGTCTCCCGGCGGTACAGCGTGCAACGCCCGGTCGCGGTGCTGCGCTACTACGCCGCGTTGCTTCGCGAGCGCCCGACCGAGGAGGTACGGGCTGCGGCGATGCGCCCCGGCCACACCGTCGTCCGGCGTGAACCACTCGGCGTCGTGGGTCTGATTGTTCCGTGGAACTATCCGCAGGCGCTCACCATGGCCAAGCTCGCCCCCGCGCTCGCGGCCGGATGCAGCGTGGTGCTCAAGCCGGCGGCTGAGACGTCGCTCGACGCGTACCTGCTGGCGGAGGCGGCGGAGGAGGCGGAGTTGCCGCCCGGGGTCTTCAACCTGGTGCCCGGTGGACGGGACACCGGCGAGTTCCTGGTACGGCATCCCGGGGTGGACAAGATCGCGTTCACCGGTTCGACCGCCGCCGGCCGGCTCATCGGCGCGGTCTGCGGCGAACTGCTCCGGCCGGTGTCACTGGAACTGGGCGGCAAGTCGGCGGCGATCGTACTGCCGGACGCGGACCTCGACACCGTCGCCGGGCAACTGGCCGTCGGATCGTTCGGCAACGCCGGGCAGACCTGCTTCCTGCTCTCCCGGGTGCTGGCGCCCCGGTCCCGGTACGCCGAGGTGGTCGACGCGCTGCGCGAGGTCGCCGACGGCTTCGTCCTCGGTGACCCGTTCGACGAGCGAACCACGATGGGCCCCCTGGTGAGCGGGCGGCAGCGGGATCGGGTCGCCGAACTCGTCGCGAGTGGAGTCGACGGCGGCGCCCGCCTGGTCACCGGCGGTGGCCGCCCGGCCGGGCTGGATCGCGGCTTCTACTTCGCGCCGACCGTCTTCGCCGACGTCGACAACGCCTCCCGGATCGCCCGGGAGGAGGTCTTCGGTCCGGTGGTCTGCGTGCTGCCGTACGCCGACGAGGAGCAGGCGGTCGCGATCGCCAACGACTCGGAGTACGGCCTCGGCGGCAGCGTCTTCACCACTGATCCGGAGCACGGGCTGGAGGTGGCACGCCGGATCCAGACCGGAACGATCGGGATCAACGGCTACGCGCCCGACGTCACCGCACCGTTCGGCGGCTACAAGGCCAGTGGGCTGGGGCGGGAGAACGGCCCGGAGGCGATCGCCTCGTACGAGAACGTCAAGTCGATGTACGTCACCGCCGGTTAGCCGGCTCGGAAAGTTTGCCAGGTGTGCCACGACAGGGATGGGGCGATGACAACTGTGGTCGAGAGACCCTTCGACAGCGACAGTCGCGAGCTGGAACGGGGCCGGCCGGCGAGCGAGGCCGAGCTGAGCCGCCGGGCGGACTGGATCCGGCTCGCGACCATCGAGCTGATCGACCAGGCCGGGCTGGGGCACTACTCCAGCACCTTCTCCTGCGCCGAGATCTTCTCGGTGCTCTACTACCACACCCTCCGGCTGCGTCCGGGTCAGCCGGACTGGCCGGAACGGGACCGCTTCCTGCTCGGCAAGGGGCACGTCGCGACCGGGTTGTGGCCGGTCTACGCCGACCTCGGTTACTACCCCGCCGACTGGTTGGCCACGTTCGGGCAGATCGGCAGCCCGCTGAACGACCATCCGAACATGCGCCTGGCGCCGGGGGTCGACTTCAGCTCGGGATCGCTCGGCCACAACCTCTCCGTCGGCCTGGGGATGAGCCTGGCCGGGCGGTTGACCGGTCGGGACTACCGGACCTTCGTGCTCACCGGCGACGGTGAGATCCAGGAGGGACAGGTGTGGGAGGCGATCATGGCCGCCGGCCACTACCGCCTCGGCGGCGGCCTGGTCGCGATCGTCGACGCGAACGGCTTCTCCGGGCACGGCCCCACCTCCGACGCCATCAACATCGAGTCGGTCGCCGACCGGTTCACCGCGTTCGGCTGGCAGGCGATCGAGGTCGACGGGCACGACGTCGGCGCACTCTGCGAGACGTTCGACGCGCTCCCGCCGGTCGGCGAGGGACGGCCGGTCTGTGTGGTCGCCCGGACCCGCAAGGGCAGGGGCCTGGCGATGATGGAGGAGGCGCCGCAGGCCTGGCACCTCGGTCATCTGACCCCGGAGCAGCGCGACGGGGCTCGCGCCGAGATCGAAGCGAGGATGCGATGACCGACATCCAGGCACCACCGGAGACCGGGCCGGACGCCGGCGGAGCGGCGCCGGAGCCCCGGGAGAAGATGGTCGACGTCTTCGCCGACGACAAGGGCCACACCGTCGCGAAGACCAATCCGGTGGGTGTGGAGATCGCCCGGCTCGCCGATCTCGACGACCGGGTCGTCGCGCTCTCCGCCGACATGAGCGCCGTCCTGGCCGACCTGCGGCAGCGGCATCCGGAGCGGTACTTCGAGTTCGGGATCGCGGAGACGAACACCATCTCGGCGGCGGCCGGCATGGCGGCCAGCGGGCTGCGGCCGTACGTGTTGTCGATGGCGCCGTTCGGGGCGATCAAGTGTGCGGAGCAGTTGCGCACCGACGTGGCGTACAACCACCTTCCGGTACGGTTCGTCGCCCGGCTCTCCGGACTGGCGATGGGCTTCTTCGGCACCAGTCACCACGCGGTCGAGGACATCGCCATCGCGCGTACCCTGACCAACCTCACCGTGGTGGCCCCGGCCGACGCCAACGCGACCATCGGGCTGCTTCGATCTACTGTGGACCACGATGGGCCGGTCTTCTACCGGATCAGCGAGGGAACCTCCCCGGTGTACCCGGAACCGCCCACCTTCTCCTACGGCAAGTGGGTACAGGTCCGGCCGGGCCGGGACCTGACCATCATCGGGTACGGCCTCGGGGTCGGCCTCGGTCTGGCCGCGGCCGAGATCCTGGCGGCCGAGGGGATCGACGCGGCGGTGCTCGACGCGCTCTACCTCAAGCCGTTCGACTCCGAGGCGCTGCTGGCGGCGGCCCGGGACACCGGCAAGCTGCTCACCGTCGAGGAGCACAACGAGATCGGCGGGCTCGGCTCGATCGTCGCCGAGACGCTGGGCCGCAACCGCGTACCGGCGGATCTGGACACCCTGGCGCTGCCCGACGTCGACCTGGAGGTCGGGGTGCCGGCCGCGCTGCACGCGCACTACGGCCTCACCCCCGACGGGGTGGCGCAGCGGGCCCGGGCGCTGGTCGGGGCCTGACCACCGATGCGCGCCGTCGTCTGCGTTCCCGGCGGTACCGAGCTGACCGAGCTGCCGGATCCGGAACCCGCCCCGGACGGGGTGGTCGTCTCGGTCGACGCCTGCGGGCTCTGCGGCTCGGACGTGCACATGGTCGAGCACGGCCGGGCCGTTCCGGGCCACGTGCTCGGGCACGAGTTCGCCGGTCGGATCGCGGCGGTGGGCCGGAACGCCGGCCGGTGGCGGATCGGTGCACCGGTGGCGGTGAACCCGCTCGGCGGCTGCGGCACCTGCCAGCCGTGCCGGCGACAACTGCCGTTCCGCTGTGCGGCGGTACCGAACCTCGGGCTGACCGCGCCGGGGGCGTACGCGGAGTTCGTCGCCGTACCGCAGGCGCAGCTCGTACCGCTGCCGGCGGAGGTTCCCCCGGAGATCGGGGCGCACGCCGAACCGCTGGCGGTCGCACTGCGCGCGGTACGCCTCGGCCGGCCGGAGCCCGCTGAACCGGCGCTGGTGTACGGGGTCGGCACGATCGGCCTCAACGTCATCATGGCGTTGCGGCAGGCCGGTGCCGGCACCATCGTCGCGGTCGGGCGCTCGGCCGGGCGTCGGGCCGCTGCCGGGGCGGTCGGCGCGGACGTCGTACTCGACAGCCGGGTCACCGACCTGGCGAGCTACGCGGCGGAGGCGGGTCTGGCGTTCGGCTCCGGCTACGAGTGCTCGGCCTCGGTCGGCGCGCTGGCCGAGACGGTGGCGGTGCTCGCCCCGGGGGGTGTCGCCGTGCAGGTCGCGCTGAACTCGGCCCCGGAGACGCTGGACGCCCGGGGACTGGTCGGGCGTGGCCTCACCGTGGTCGGCAGTTGCGCCTTCGACGCCGAGGACTACCGGCAGGCGGTGGCGCACCTGCTGGCCGGCCGGGTGGCCGGAGCCGACCTGATCAGCGAGCGGGTCTCCCTGGAACAGGTGCCGGAGACGCTGGTCCGGCTGCGTCGCCCCGGCGACCTGGTCCGGGTTCTGGTGCGGCCGTGACCGGCGGCGCCGGGCGGGCCGGCGTGCGAGCCCGGTCGACCGGGCTGGACGTACCGAGGGAGGGAGTCAGGTGAAGGATTTCAGTGGCCGGGTCGCCGTGGTGACCGGCGCCGGCAGTGGGATGGGCCGGGCGTTCGCACAGCGGTTCGCCGAGGAGGGGATGCGGATCGTCGCGGCCGACGTCCAGGTCGACGCGCTCGACCGGGCGGTCGCCGAGCTGACCGCCGACGGCCACCAGGTCATCGGGGTACGCACCGACGTCTCCGACCCCGACTCCGTACGCGACCTCGCCGACCAGGCCGTGGCGGCGTACGGCAAGGTGCACGTGATCTGCAACAACGCCGGTGTCGAGGGCTATCTCGACGGCCCGATCTGGGAGGCGACCGACCGGGACTGGAACTGGACGGTCGGGGTCAACTTCTGGAGCGTGGTGTACGGCGTGCGGACGTTCCTGCCGCTGATCCTGTCCCACGGCGAGCCGGGGCACGTGGTGAACACCGCCTCGATGACGGCGGTGACCCGCCCGGCCAACATGTACGGGATCACCAAGCACGCCGTCATGGCGCTCACCGAGACCCTGTACGCGGACCTGCGGGCCCGGGGCGTACCGGTCGGGGCGACCGCGCTCTGCCCGGGGATCATCGCCACGAACCTCTTCCTGGGCAGCCGGAACCGCCCGGCACAGCTGCGCAACGAGACCGAGACCCCGGGCGCGGTCGCCGGTCGGGAAAAGCGCGACCTGATGCACGCCCGGCTGGCCGAGGGGATGTCCCCGGCCCAGGTCGCGGAGCAGCTCGTCGCCGCGATCCGCGCGGACCGGCTGTACGCGCTCACCGACCACGACTGGGACGACCGGGTCTCCGAGCGGTTCGGGAACATCCTCGGCGGCGTCAACCCGATCATCGACGGCCTGCCGCAGTCGCAGGCGGGCAACGGGAACGGGTCCGCCACCGGCGACGAATCCTCCAGCGGCAACGAATCCGCCAGCGGCGACGAATCCTCCAGCGGCGACGGATCCTCCACGGGCAACGGGAAAGCGAGTTGAGCACGATGGCAGAGGGCAGATTCGACGGCCGGGTCGCGGTCGTCACCGGCGGTGCCGCCGGCTTCGGCAAGGCGGTGGCGCGCCGGCTGCTGGCCGACGGCGCCGAGGTCGTCCTGGTCGACCGGGACGCCGAGGCGCTGGCCGCCACCGCCGCCGAGCTGACCGGGGTACGTCCGGTCCGGGCGGTCCGGGCCGACGTGAGCCAGGAGGCCGACGTCGCCGGGTACGTGGCCGAGGCGTTGGACGCGCACGGCCGGATCGACGCGTTCTTCAACAACGCCGGGATCGAGGGGCGGATGGCCCCGATCACCGAGCTGAGCATCGACGACTTCGACCGGGTCGTCGCGGTGAACCTGCGCGGGGTGTTCCTGGGGCTGCGGGACGTGCTCCGGGTGATGAAGGCCCAGGGCAGCGGTGCCATCGTGAACACCGCCTCGATGGCGGGCATCCGGGGCAGCGCGACCTTCAGCCCGTACGTCGCGTCCAAGCACGGCGTGATCGGGCTGACCCGGTGTGCCGCGCTGGAGGGTGCGCCGTTCGGGATCCGGGTCAACACCATCGCGCCGGGGCACATCGACACCCGGATGGCCCGGGACCTGACCGTGCAGGTGGACCCGGACGACCCGCAGGGCGCGTACGAGCGCGCGGCGGCCCGGGTGCCACTGGGCCGGTACGGCACCGCCGAGGAGGTGGCGAACCTGGCGGCCTGGCTCCTCTCCGACGAGGCGAGCTACGTCTCCGGCGCCACCCACCTGATCGACGGCGCACTGAACGCCTGACCACCCAACGGAAAGAGAACTCGTGACCCTGCGCAGTAACCTCGCGGTCGGCAGTTCGCGCTGGGCGGTCCGGCGGGCCCAGTGGCGGGCTCTCGGCCTCTCCGACGAGGACATGACGAAGCCGAAGATCGCCATCGTCAACTCCTCGTCCAACCTGGCCATCTGCTTCAGCCACCTGGACGACATCGTGCCGCCGCTGAAGGAGGCGATCCGGGCCGCCGGCGGGGTGCCGTTCGAGGTCCGTACGGCCGCGCCGAGCGACTTCATCACCAGCGCCGGCCGGGACGGCCGGTACATCCTGCCGAGCCGGGACCTGATCGTGAACGACATCGAGGTCGCGGTCGAGGGGGCGCTGCTGGACGGGATGGTCTGCCTGGCGTCCTGCGACAAGACGGCGCCCGGTCAGCTGATGGCCGCCGCCCGGCTGGACATCCCGACCATCGTGGTCGGCTGCGGCTACCAGCCGAGCGGCCGGTTCCGGGGCGAGCACGTCGACATCGAGGAGGTCTTCCTCGCCGCCGGGCACGTCGCGGCGGGGCACCTCTCGCTGCCGGACCTGACCGAGATGAGCGACAACGCGATCCGTGGCCCCGGGGTCTGCGCCGGGATGGGCACCGCCAACTCGATGCACATCACCAGCGAGGCGCTCGGGATGACCCTGCCGGGCAGCACGCCGGTACTGGCGAACAGCCCCAGGATGTGGGACGCGGTACGTCAGGCCGGCGCGCGGATCGTGGCGATGGTCGACGAGGGGCTCAGGCCCAGCGACATCCTCACCCGGGAGGCGTTCGAGAACGCCGTGACGGTGCTGCTGGCGGTGAGCGGGTCGGTCAACGCGATCAAGCACCTCCAGGCGGTGGCGGTCGAGGCGCGCTGCGACGTCGACATTCCGGCGCTGTTCGAGCGGCTCGCCGACGCGGTGCCGCTGCTGGCCGCGGTCCGGCCGAACGGACCGCACTTCATCGAGGAGTTCGAGGCGGCCGGCGGCGCGCTGGCGGTGCTGAAGCAGCTCTCCGGTCAGCTGCACCTGTCGGCCCGGACGGTCACCGGGCAGACCCTGGGCGAGGTGCTGGCGGACGTCACGGTCGCGGACGAGGAGATCATCCGTCCGGTCGACCGCCCGCTCGGGCGCCGGCCCGGGATCGTGGTGGTGCGCGGCTCGCTCGCTCCGGACGGCGCGGCGGTCAAGCGGCCGGTCGACGACCGGGGACCGAGCCGGTTCGAGGGCGAGGCGATCGTCTATCCGAGTCGGGACACCGCGCTGGCCGGGCTGGCCGCCGGCCAGATCCGGGCCGGGCACGTGGTGGTGGTGGCCGGGCTCGGCCCGAGGGGCGGCCCCGGGATGGGGATGGCCTCGGCGGTGGTCTTCGCGCTGGACGGTGCCGGGCTGGGCGAGACGGTCGCGGTGGTCACCGACGGGCAGATGTCGGGCCTGGTCAACACCGGAATCGTGGTCGCCGAGGTGTCCCCGGAGGCGGCCGTCGGCGGCCCGTTGGGCCTGGTCCGCGACGGCGACCGGATCTCGATCGACGTCACCGCCCGGGTGGTCGACCTGCTGGTGCCCGACGACGTCCTCGCGCAGCGCCGGGCCGGGTTCCGGGTCCGGGCCAGCTCCGGTGAGCGGGGCTGGCTCTCCATCTACGAGCGGCTGGTCACACCGGTGGCCGAGGGCGCCGTACTGACCGAGGCTGTACCGGACGAGGAAGGGAAGGCACGATGACGCCGGGGAGCACCGAACTGGTCGAGCCGGGCCGGAGCACACCGGTGCTCGGCGAGTACGAGGTCGTCGTACTCGGTGGTGGGCCGGCCGGGATCATGGCGGCGGCCGCGGCGGCCCGGGCGGGCCGGTCCACGATCCTGATCGAGCGGTACGGCTATCTGGGCGGAGCCGGCAGCGCCGGTGGGCTGAGCACCTTCTGTGGGCTGCACGCCAACGTGCACGGCGACCACCGTCAGGTGATCCACGGGCTCGCCGACGACCTGCTGGCCCGGATGGACGCCCTGGGTGGGCTGAACCCGCCGCACCTGTCCTTCGAGAACCGGATCCTGGCCCAGGCGTACGACATCGCGGCGTACAAGATCGCCACCGATGACCTGGTCGTGGAGTCGGGCGCCACGGTGCTCTTCCACGCGCTCGCCGTCGGGGTGGTGATGGGCGGCGACGACAGCGTGCACGCGGTGCTGGTGGAGTCGAAGTCCGGTCGGGGGGCGATCGTCGGGCAGATGTTCGTCGACTGCTCCGGAGACGCCGATCTCGCCGCCTGGGCCGGTGCGCCGTACGAGAAGACCCCGGGCGACGCCGGGATGATGTATCCCTCGCTGATGTTCCGGATCAACGGGGTGGACGCCGAGACGGCGATCCGGGAGCGGGAGCGGCTGCCCGAGCTGATGGACGCCGCCGAGCGGGAGGGCGCCTTCCAGTTCGCCCGGAAGAAACCGATCGTCCGCCCGCAGCGCAACCCGCTGGAGTGGCGGGCCAACATGACCCAGCTCAGCAACGCCGACGGCAGCGCGATCGACGGCACCGACGTGGAGCAGCTCAGTCGGGGCGAGTTGCAGGGTCGGCGGCAGATCCGGGACCAGTTCCCGTTCTTCCAGCAACGGGTGCCCGGATTCGCGAACTCGTACGTGGTCGACATCGCCCCGTCGATCGGCATCCGGGAGACCCGGCGGATCATCGGCCCGTACCAGCTCACCAGCGACGACATCCTGGACTGCGCCGACTTCCCCGACTCGGTCGGGGTGAACGGCTGGCCGGTGGAGGCGCACGTCGCCGGTGACGTGGTGATCCGCTGGCCGAACGGTGCGAACCCGCGCGGGTTCAACCAGCTGCCGTTCCGGATGATCGTGCCGCAGCGGCTGACGAACGTGTACGTCGCCGGCCGGTGCGCCTCGATGACCCACGACGGCCAGTCGTCGGCCCGGGTCACCGGCCCGTGCTTCGCGATGGGCCAGGCGGCCGGTACGGCGGCGGACCTCGCGCTCGCCGCCGGGGTGGCGGGCGGCGAGGTCGACGTAGCGCGGTTGCAGAAGCGGCTGGTCGACGACGGCGCCTATCTCGGTACGACGTGGTGACGGAGCGCCGGGACCGGATCGGTCCCGGCAGATCGGAGGTGTCGGATGCGGCTCACCGATGACGAGCGGAGCATGCTCGACGGCGAGCAGGGCGAGGCCGTACAGGCCGCGATGGACCTGCTGGTCCGGTACGGCGAGGTGCTCGGCGCCGAACGGCTCGTCGACACGGACAACGTCTGCGGGGCCAACATCTTCGGGCAGCGGCAGATGATGCTCTGCGGCGCCAGCGATCCGGACGCGGTCTTCTCGGAGTTCAGCCTGGACAGCCCGAGGCCGGTCGAGATCACTCCGATGAAGGCGCAGAGCTACCAGTTGATCGGCCCGATGGACACCCAACACTGGCAGGTGCAGGGGCTCAGCCAGGAGGCGCACGACGCGATCGAGGAGAGCGAGTCGTACAGCGCCCGGCACGGCATCCACCTGATGAACACCTGCACGCCGTACCAGGTCGGAAACGTGCCGGTGAAGGGGGAGCACTGCGCCTGGATGGAGTCGTCGGCGGTGGTCTACGTCAACTCGGTGCTCGGCGCGCGGACCAATGTGGAGGGTCGGGAGAGCACGGCGGCGGCGATGCTCACCGGCAAGATCCCGTACTGGGGGTACCACCTGGACGACAACCGGTTCGGCAGCCACCTGGTGGAGGTCGCCGAGCCGGTGACCAGCAGCCTGGACTGGGGCCTGCTCGGCTACTACGTCGGCGAGCAGGTCCAGGAGGGCGTACCGGTGCTGGACGGCATCGCCGAGGTGCCGAATCTGGTCAAGCTCAAGCACTTCGGCGCCGCCGCCGCGTCGTCGGGCGGGGTGGAGATGTACCACATCCCCGGGACGACGGTGGAGGCCCGGACCGTGGCGGAGGCGTTCGGGCCGCGCCGGCCGGTACAGACCCTCCGGTACGGGGCGCGGGAGCGCCGGCAGACGTACGAGCAGTTGAACCACACGGCCCGGGACAGCGACGTCGACCTCGTGATGATTGGCTGTCCACATGCGACGCTGAGTCAGATCCGGGACGTCTGCCGGCTGGTGCAGGGCCGGAAGGTCCATCCGGACAGCGCGCTCTGGGTCTTCACGCCCCGGGCGATCCGGCAGGTGGCCGAGCAGAACGGCTACGCGCAGATCCTCCGGGACGCGGGAGCGCTGCTGATGAGTGACACCTGCCCGGCGATCGGGCAGTTCCTGCCCAAGGGGACCCGGGTGATCGCCACCGACTCGGCCAAGCAGGTGCACTACCTGCCGGCGATCATGAAGGTGCAGGGCTGGTTCGGCACCACCGAGGAGTGCGTCAACTCGGCGCTGACCGGTACCTGGCAGGGGAGCCTGTGATGGGCGAGGCCAACACCGTCACGTTGCGCGGCCGGGGCCTGGTGGGCGGCGTGGTCGAGGGCGAGGCGCTGGTGACCCGGGACAGCATCTCCGGCTGGGGCGGGATCGAGCCGACCGGCGGCCGGATCATCGAGTCCCGGCACGAGTTGAGCGGCCAGTCGTTCAAGGACAAGATTCTGGTCTTTCCGGGCGCGAAGGGCTCCTCCGGCTGGTCGGGCATGTTCCACATGTCGCGGCTCGCCGGCTCCGCGCCGAAGGCGATGATCTTCAACTACATGAACACGAAGATCGCCCTCGGCGTGGTGGTGACCCGGGTGCCGGCGGTCACCGACCTCGACCAGAACCCGCTGGACGTGATCGAGACCGGCGACTGGGTACGCGTCGACGCCGACACCGGAACCGTCGTGGTGACCAAGGGAGGCCGACCCGGAGGCGGTGTCGGTGGGCCGGAGACCGGCGCGGAGAAGGCGGCGACCGGGCGGCCCGGGAAGGAAGTGGGCGGACACGATGACTGACTGGGCGGGAACCATCCTGGACCCGACCGGGGACACCGACCAGGGCGCGGACACCACGTTGGCGGCCCGGCTGGGCAGTCTCCGCGGGGCCACCCTCGGGCTGCTGGACAACGGCAAGCCGAACGGCTCGGTGTTGCTCACCGAGATCGGCGACCACCTGCGCGAGCGGTACGGCGTGCGCGAGGTGACGATGTACACCAAGTCCTACTTCGGTACACCGGTGGACCAGACGCTGACCGAGCGGATCGTGCAGGAGTGTGACTTCGCCATCGCGGCGATCGGTGATTGAGGTTCCTGTAGCGCGGCCAGTCTGGCCGACGGAATTCTGCTGGAACGTGGTGGCATCCCAGCGGTCTCAATCTGCACCGAGCCATTCCGGATTACGGCCGACGCCATGGCGAAGGCGTACGGCTTTCCCGGTTTCCAGTACCTGTTGACGCCGCACCCGGTCGCCAGTCTCAGCCTGGCGGAGGTCCGGGAGCGGGTGGTCGCAATGACACCGCGCATCCTGGAGATCCTGGGGGTGGAACAGTGACGACGACCGGTTCGCCGGTGGTGTCCGACGGCGGCGGGGTGGCCGACCCCGCCGCCGTACAGGACGCGATCGAGTACTGCTACGAACGCGGCTGGACCGACGGACTTCCGGTGGTCCCGTGCGACCAGGCGCTGTTGGACCGGTTCCTGGCCCAGACCGACCGGGACCCCGGCGACGTCGTCTTCGCGATGCCGCACCTGAACCGGAACTGCACGGTACGGCTGGCCGCGCTCAACGCGGCGATGGCCGGCTGCCGTCCGGAGTACTTCCCGGTGGTGCTCGCGGCCTGGGACTCGCTGGCCGCCGAGGGCTACCTCGCCAAGGGGATCTGGCAGAGCACCACCGGCACGGCACCGCTGGTGCTGGTGAACGGGCCGGTACGGGAGCGGATCGGGTTGAACGGCCGGGGGAACGTCTTCGGGCCCGGCTTCCGGGCCAACGCGACGATCGGCCGGGCGCTCCGGCTGACCGCGCTGAACGCGTTCGGCCTGCGCCCCCGGGAACTCGACCAGGCGACCCAGGGCACGCCGGCGAAGTACACCCTCTGCATCGCCGAGAACGAGGAGGAGAGTCCGTGGACGCCCTTCTCCGCGCAGTTCGGGTTCGCGGCGGGGGAGAGCACCGTCACCGCGCTGACGATCCGCTCGGTCGTGCACGTCGAGGCCCGGCACACGGGCGTACCGGAGCAGTTGCTGCGGGACTTCGCCGACACCGTGGCCCGGACGGGGGCGTTGCTGCACGAGACGATCAGCGCCTGCCTGGTGCTGAGTCCGGAGCACGCCCACCTGCTGGCCGACGCCGGTTGGGACCGGCAACGGATCAGCCGGTACGTCTTCGAGACGGCGGTACGCAGCCGGGTGGAGCTCGACCTGGCCGGCAAGGGGAGCGTGTCCCGGAAGTCCCGGTGGCGGGTTCCCGGTGACCATCCGGACGCCGTCGCGGACCGGGAGGCGGAGACCGATCCCGCCTCGACGGTCGGGGCGGGCCGGGTGCACGTGTTGAACTCTCCGGAGGCGGTCCTGGTGACCGTGGCCGGGGCGTCGAACTCGGGGGTCTCCGCCGTGGTCGAGACCTTCGGGCCCCGGGGCGGGAGCCCGCACGTCGTACCGGTGGCGGAGCTCTGACCAGCGGCGATCGCCGAGGTAGTTGTGATCTTCACTGTCCTGGAGGTACCGTGGGCGCATAATTCACCGAGTGTTGAATAAGGTGATCGTGGTGGCGGAGCGGACAACCTGCGTCGTCGTCGGAGGCGGACCGGCCGGGATGGTGCTGGGCCTGCTGCTGGCCCGGGCCGGCGTCGAGGTGACGGTGCTGGAGAAGCACGGCGACTTCCTGCGCGACTTCCGGGGCGACACGGTCCACCCGTCGACCCTGCGACTCCTGGACGAACTGGGCCTGGGCGAGAGGTTCGGGCGACTGCCGCAGAGCCGGCTGGACGAGGTCGCCTTTCCGATCGGCGGGGACCGGCAGATCGTGGTCGCCGACTTCCGTCGACTGCGGACCCCGCACCCCTACGTCGCGATGGTGCCGCAGTGGGACCTGCTCAACCTGCTCGCCGACGCGGGCGCGGCGGAGCCCACCTTCACCCTGCGGATGCGCGCCGAGGTCACCGAGCTGATCCGGGAGGCGGGCCGGGTCCAGGGGGTGCGCTACCTGGGGCCGGACGGCGAGCCCCGGGAGATCCGGGCCGACCTCACCGTGGCCTGCGACGGCCGCTGGTCGATCGCCCGCCGACAGGCCGAGCTGCGGCCCCGGGAGTTCCCCGTGCCGATCGACGCCTGGTGGTTCCGGCTGCCCCGCGACCCCGACGACGATCCGGCCGGGCTGACCCCGCGCGCCGGCCAGGGCCGGTTCGCCGTGGTGATCCCCCGGGAGGGCTACCTCCAGATCGCCTACATCGCCCGGAAGGGAACCGACGCGGAGCTTCGGGCCCGGGGCATCGAGGCGTTCCGGCGGGACATCGCGGAACTGGCGCCGTCGTTCGCGGACCGGGTCGGCGCGCTCGCCTCGATGGACGACGTCAAACACCTCGACGTACGGCTGAACCGGCTCGACCGCTGGCACGTGGACGGGCTGCTCTGCCTGGGGGACGCCGCCCACGCGATGTCGCCGGTCGGCGGGGTCGGGATCAACCTGGCGGTGCAGGACGCCGTCGCCGCCGCCACCCTGCTCGCCGAGCCGCTGCGGCGCGGCAGGGTCACCCCGGCCGAGTTGGCCGCGGTGCGGACCCGGCGCCTGCTGCCGACCATCCTCGTGCAGCGGTTGCAGCGGATGATGCACCGAGGGATGGTCGAGCCGATCCTCGACGGTCGACGGGCCGGACCACCCCGCGCCGTGCTGGCCCTGTTGCGGCGCGTCCCGGCCGTCTCGCTCCTGCCGGCCTACCTGATCGGCGTCGGCGTACGCCCCGAGCACGCCCCGCCGTTCGCCCGACGACCGCCGTCCGGCGCCGCCGTACCGGACCAGACCGGGTAACGAATTCCACTTCGGACAAACGTTCGGATCCGGGCCCACCAATTGATCCACATCTTCCGCCGGAACCCGTAGACTCCCCGCCGATCGGGTGGGACGAAACGGGGGAGAACGTGAGCGGAAGCGACGTTAGGGCGGGCACCGAACAGGACTGGCAGACCGCCGCGGTGGACCGGGCGGTGCGGGCGGCCCAGGGCTACTGGGGGGAGCCCCTGGCGACGTACTGGTGGCAGGAGGCGCGTCGGCGGTCGCGGAGCCGGCTGATCGCGGTGCCCGGCGCGGTCGCGCTTGCCGCCGTGCTCTGCGCGGTGCCGTACACCCTGATGTCCGAGGCGTACGGCGCCTCAGTGGTGGTCGCGCTCGTCGGGATCGTGGCGGCCGTGATCGCGGTGCTGATGTACCGGGGCGGCAAGCCGAACGAGCGGATCGGCATCGTCCTGTTCTCCGGCGGCTTCGTCTGGGACGACGGCCGGGAGTCGGACGTCGTACCGTTCGACCAGATCGCCGACATCCGCCGCAGCGTGACCCAGCACCTCGGCTCCGGGGGAGCGGTCAAGTACACCTCACACCACTACACGGTGATCCGGCCGGACGGCAGCAGACTGCTGATCAACGACGCGTTCCACGATGTCGTCGAACTCGGCGACCGGGTGATGAGCGCGGTGACCGCGCTACAGGTGGCCGGCGGACGGGAGCGGCTGCACCGGGGCGAGACGCTCGACTTCGCCCCGTTCGCGATCAACCAGCGGGGCCTGAGGTTGGACAGCGACCTGCCGGTCACGCCCTGGTCGGAGGTGTCGGAGGTCCGGCTCCGGGACGGCAGCCTCGAAGTGCTGGTCAACGGGCGGAAGGTGGGCGCCAGGTTCATCCAGCACGTGCCGAACGTCTTCGTCCTGGTCACCCTCGCCGAGGAGTTGAGGCTGGCCGGCCGCTGAGGCGAACCTTCCGACATCCGGAAGACCTACTTCCGGGCCGACGTGGCACTCGACATGCTCCGGAGAACGGGTACATCCGCTTCTCCAAGGAGTCGCCATGTCGGCCTTCGTACGCGACCAGTGGTATGTCGCCGCCTACAGCAGGGAGGTCGGGCGGGAACTGCTCGGCCGGACGATCCTCGGTGAACCCATCGTCTTCTACCGCACCGAACAGGGCGAGGCGATCGGCCTGGCCGACCGGTGCGTGCACCGCCGCTTCCCGCTCTCGGAGAGCCGCCTCGACGGCGACAACATCGTCTGCGGGTACCACGGGTTCACCTACGACCAGGGCGGCTCCTGCGTCTTCGTCCCCGGCCAGCAGCGGATTCCGCGTACCGCGCGGGTCGCGTCGTACCCGGTGGTGGAGCAGGACTCGTTCGTCTGGGTGTGGATCGGGGACCGGGCCAAGGCGGACCCGACGACGATCCCCCGGGCGCCCTGGCTGGCCGACCCGAACTACACCACGGTGTGCGGGATGGAGCCGCTGAACGCCCGGTACATGTTGCTGGTCGACAACCTGATGGACCTGTCCCACGAGACGTACCTGCACGGCGGGTACATCGGGACCCCGGAGGTCGCCGAGACGCCGATCCAGACCGAGGTCGACGAGGACTCCGGCACCGTCTACGTGAGCCGGCACATGGACGACGCGGCCTGCCCGCCGTTCTACGCCAAGTCGACCGGCATCGAGGGTCGGATCACCCGCTGGCAGGACATCGAGTACCACCCACCGTGCCTCTACGTCCTGCACAGCCGGATCGCGCCGCAGGGCGTCTACCCGCCCGCCGAGGGCCCGGACGACCAGGCGTTCCACGTCGAGGTCGTGTACGGGATCACGCCGTCGACGGAGAACACCACGTACGACTTCTGGGCCGTGGCACGGGACTTCGCGCTCGACGACGCGCAGGTCTCCGACTTCCTTCAGTCGAACAACCACACCGTGGTGATGCAGGACGTGACCGCCCTGAACCTGCTGGAGCAGGTCATCGCCACCGAGGCGGACGGGTACCAGGAACTCAGCATCAACATCGACACCGGTGGACTGGCGGCCCGGCGCATCCTGAAGCGGATGGCCGAGCGGAGCCGGCCGGAGGGCGCGGTGACGTCATGACCGGGCGGAGCGGGCGAACCGGCGACCGGATGCTGACCGGTCCACGGGTCTACCGGATCGAGTGGGTGCTCGGCACCGACCGGCTCCGGGGGCACTGCTACTGCGGCGCCTCCCACGACGCCGAGGACCCGATCGAGTTGTGGACCTGGCTGCTCGCGCACCCCGACAGCCATGGCGGGGACCGGCCGGAGGTCCCGGGACCGGTCGACCGGGACCCGGCCGGAACGGTCCGGCGACCCGAGCCGGTGCCGGCCTGACCGGTACCGCCCCGACCGGCCACGCCGGCCTGTCCCGCCGCGCCGGTCTGTCGCGCCGGCCTGTCCCGCCGCGCCGGTCTGCCCCGCCGCGCCGGCCTGCCCAGCCCCGAACACGACGCCGAACCGGATGGCCGACCAGTGCACAGCAACCCCGATCCCATTCCCGAGATCGAACTCGACCTGCTGCTGGCCGCGAAGCGCGAGGCGGCGGAGGGCGTCGTCGTACTGACGCTGCGCCGTCCGGCCGGGGCGCCGCTGCCGGCCTGGGAACCGGGCGCCCACCTCGACCTGCTGCTCCGCCCCGATCTGGTCCGGCAGTACTCGCTCTGCGGTGACCCGGCCGACCGCACCGAACTACAGGTGGCGGTGTTGCGGGAGGCCGACGGTCGGGGTGGTTCGGCGTACGTCCACGACGAACTGCCGGTGGGCGCGACCGTACGGGTCCGGGGTCCCCGTAACCACTTCGCCCTGCTGCCGGCCAGCCGGTACCTGTTCATCGCGGGCGGGATCGGGATCACCCCGCTGGTGCCGATGATCGCGGCAGCCGAGGAGGCGGGTGCCGACTGGCGACTCGTGTACGGCGGGCGGTCCCGCGCCTCGATGGCGTTCCGGTCGGAACTGCGGGACCGGTACGGCGAGCGGGTCTCGATCCACCCGCAGGACGAGACCGGGCTGCTCGACCTGCCGGCGCTGCTCGCCGAGCCCGATCCGGAGCGCCTGGTCTACTGCTGCGGCCCCGAACCGCTGCTCGCGGCGGTGGAGGCCAACTGCGGGCACTGGCCCTCCGGTGCGCTCCGGGTCGAGCGGTTCGCGCCGAAGACGTTCGACGAGCCGGCCCGGCGGGAGTCGTTCGAGGTGGAACTCGCCCAATCGGGTCGGACCCTGGAGGTGCCGCCCGGTTCCTCGATCCTCCAGGTGGTCGAGGAGGCCGGCATCCCGGTCCTCTCCTCGTGCCAGGAGGGGACCTGCGGCACCTGTGAGACGGCGGTGCTCTCCGGTGTTCCGGAGCACCGCGACTCGCTGCTCACCGAGGAGGAGCAGGCGGCCAACGACACGATGATGATCTGCGTGTCCCGGTCCTGCTCCGCGCGGCTGGTGCTCGACCTCTGAACCATCCGTCCCCGGCGGCAAATATGCTGGTGGCCACGGGTGGCGAGGGCTGGAGGATGTCGGTGCCGGACGGGACGCCGTCGGGAACGGGATCGGTGACCGTACGGGCACTGAGGTTGCTCGAGGCGTTCACCCCGGACCGCCGCGAGCTCACCCTCACCGAACTCGCCCACCGGGCCGGGTTGCCGCTCACCACCACCCACCGGCTGGTCAACGACCTCGCCGGCTGGGGGGCGGTGGAGCGGGACGCGGACGGCCGCTACCACATCGGGCTCCGGCTGTGGGAGATCGCCTCGTTGGCGCCGCGCGGGCTCGGGCTCCGCGAGGCCGCGCTGCCGTTCCTGGAGGACCTGTTCCAGGTGACGCAGGAGAACGTCCAACTCGCCGTCCGGGAGGGCCTCGAGGTGGTGTACGTCGAGCGGATCGCCGGCCACAGCGCCGTACCCGTGCTGACCCGGGTCGGCGGGCGCTTCGCGATGCCACCCACCGGGGTCGGGCTGGTACTGCTGGCACACGCTCCGGCCGACGTACAGGAGACGGTGCTCGACTCGCCGTTGCAGCGGTTCACCGAGCGGACCATCACCTCGCCCCGGGAACTGCGCCGGGTGCTCGCCGAGGTCCGGCGGACCGGGATCGCGATCAGTGACCGGCAGGTGACCATGGACGCCCTGTCGATCGGCGCCCCGGTGTACGGCGCGACGGGTGAGGTGGTCGCCGCGGTCTCGATCGTCGTCCGGGCGCCCCGGCCGCAGCGGGCCGGCCTGATCCCGGTGGTCCGGGCCGCCGCGCGGGGGATCTCCCGGGTGCTCCGGGCACCGGCGCTGTCGACGCCCTCACGGCCGGTACGCCCCGACCCGGAGCGGTAGCGGTCACGCCTGTACGGCCCGGAGCGCTGGCGGTCACGCCTGTACGGCCCGGAGCGGTAGCGGTCAGCTGCCGTCGGTGGCTGGGCCGGGCGGTCCGGCGTACCCGGTGAGCCCGCCGGCAAGCAGGTGGAAGGCGCGGTCGGCCGCCGCGACGGCGTCGGGGTGAACCTCGGTCGCGCTCCGACCCTCGGTCAGCCGGCGCCAGTTCTCCCGGGCCAGGACCCGCTGGACCGCGACGATCTGACTGGCGGCGAGCCGGGCGTCGAGTGCGCCGGCCGCCGGTGCCGCCTCGGCGAGGGCCTCGGTCAGGGCCTCCTCGTCGTCGGTGGCGTACTGCGCCACCCGGGCCGCCAGGCTGGGCGTGCCGAAGACCATTCCGTGGAAGGCGAGGACCTGCGGGTGGTCGTTGAGCCCGGTCACCGGGTCCCGCCGGGCCAGCCCGGCCAGGAAGTGCCGGTGCAGCGCGGGAAGCGGCGGCTGCCCGGGTGAGCTGTTCCGGACCACCCGGGCGGCCTCGGCCCGGTGGTCGAGGATCCGGTGCAGGACCAGGTCCTCCTTGCTCGGGAAGTACTTGAAGAGCGTCGGCTTGGAGACCTCGGCCGCGGCGGCCACGTCGGCGACGGAGACCTGGTCGTAGCCGTGCCGCAGGAACAGCGAGATCGCCGCCTCGGACAGCGCGTCGTGGGTGCGCTGCCGTTTCCGCTCCCGCAGGCCGGGCCGTTCGGTCATGAGATCCACTCTAACACTTTCCGAGGCTGGGTTAATTTCATGACCGAGTTGTATTCTTTACCGAGTTAAGAAATCTGCCCTGGCCCACCGACGTGGAGAACGATCACCATGGCCCCGCCGACCTCAGCCCACCCCACGATGCCCGCCGCCGCGCTTGCCGAGGAACAGGCCCGGCTGCCCGCCGCGCTCGCCGAGGAACAGGCCCGGCTGGCCGCCGCCCGCGAGGCGCTGGCCCGGATGCTGGACACCGCCCGACTCCGGGTCGCCACCGGCGCGAGCGTCGCCGGAGACCGCTACACGGCCGAGACGCTCGGCCGGATGCTCAAGAGCCACGTGAAGGAACTGACCGAGGAGCCGGACGGCCCGCTCTACTTCGGACGGCTGTGGTTCGGCGCCTCGCCGGCCGCCGGGGAGCATCGCGACGAGCGCTACTACCTCGGCCGGCGCCACATCACCGACGAGTCCGGCCAACCGATCGTGATCGACTGGCGGGCACCGGTCTCCCGGGCCTTCTACCGGGCCAGCACCCGCGACCCGCTCGGGGTCCGGGAGCGCCGGCGGTACGGCTGGACCGGCCGGCACCCCGCCGAGTTGACCGGCTTCGAGGACGAACGCCTCGACGGCGGCACGTCGGTGGACGTGGCGAGCCGGCTGGTCGCCGCCGAGATCGAACGTCCGAGGATCGGGCCGATGCGGGACATCGTCGCGACGATCCAGCCGGAGCAGGACGACCTGGTCCGGGCGGACCTCGACCGGTCGGTCTGCGTACAGGGCGGTCCGGGCAGCGGGAAGACGGCCGTCGGACTGCACCGTGCCGCGTACCTGCTCTACACGCACCGGCGCCAGATGAAGCGGGGTGGCGTCCTGGTCGTCGGGCCGAACCCGGCGTTCCTGCGCTACATCTCGGCGGTGCTCCCCGCCCTCGGCGAGGTCGACGCCCTGCAGCAGACCCTCGCGGAACTGGTCGGCGGACATCCGGTCGGTGCCACCGACAGCGAGGCGGCGGCCACGGTCAAGCACGACCCCCGGATGGCAGGCGTGCTGCACCGAGCGCTGTACCAGCGGATCGGCGAGCCGACCGGGCCGCTCGTCGTTCCGGACGGCTCGTACCGGTGGCGGCTGCCGGTCGAGTGGCTACGCCGGATCGTCACCCAGGTACGGGCCGAGGCGCCGCCGTACGCCATCGGCCGGGAGCGGCTCCGGTCCCGCGTCGTCGGCCTGCTGCAACGCCGGGCCGAGGGGCGGGCGGAGACGCCGGGCGGTGCCTGGCTGCGCCGGATGGCCCGCTGCCGCCCGGTCACCGCGTTCCTCGACGAGGTGTGGCCGGCGACCCGCCCGGAGGAGCTGTTGGCCCTGCTCTTCGGCGACCCGACCGTGCTGGCCCGGGCGTCGGCCGGCGTGCTCGATGCCGAGGAGCAGGCGGTGCTCCGCTGGCAGGGCCGGCCCCGGACGGCTCGGACCGCGGCCTGGACGGCCGCCGACCGGGTACTCCTCGACGAGGTCGCCGGGCTGCTCGACCATCCGGCCGGCCATCGGCACATCGTGGTCGACGAGGCCCAGGACCTCTCCCCGATGCAGTGTCGGGCGATCGCGCGTCGCAGCCGGCACGGGTCGCTCACCGTCCTCGGTGACCTCGCCCAGGGCACCACCCCGTGGGCGGCATCGGACTGGCCGGACCAGTTGGCGCACCTCGGCCAGCCCGCCGCCACGGTCGTACCGCTGACCGCCGGGTTCCGGGTCCCGGCCGTCGTACTCGAACTGGCCAACCGGCTGCTGCCGGAGCTCGGGGTCAGGGTCGCGCCGACCAGGTCGGTGCGTACCGACGGAACGTTGCGGGTCCGGGCGGTGCCGGACCTCGCGACCGCGACCACCGAGGCGGTCGGGGCCGCGCTCGGGCTCGCCGGCTCGATCGGGGTGATCGCCGCCGACACCCGGCTGCCCCGGCTGACCGAGGCGCTGCGGTCCGCCGGGATCGCCGTCGCCGACCCGGACGCCGACGACGAGGGCGTCCGGGTGACGGCGCTGCCGGCGAGCCTGGCGAAGGGCCTGGAGTACGACCACGTCATCGTCGTCGAGCCGGCCGAGATCGTCGAGGCGGAACCGCGCGGCCCGCACCGCCTCTACGTCGTGCTCACCCGGGCCGTGTCCCGGCTCGACGTCCTGCACCAGCGGGCTCTTCCGCCGGCGTTGCGGGGCTGAGCGGTTCCGCTGCCCGGCCGGAACCCTCGCCTGCCGGACACCGGATGGCGGGTGGCGGACGGCGGGTGGCCGGGCGGGCCGGGTCGGTCAGGCCCACCGGCCGGGGCGGGTGCCGACGGCGGCCCGGAACAGGACCGTGGCGGTGGCGTACAGCACGAGCGCGGCACCGAGCCCCGGCAGTACGGTCCAGAGCGCGGAGTGGCCGGTCAGCGGGGCGAGTACGGCGGTGCCGACGGTGACGAGGCAGAGCCCGAGGCCGGTCAGGTCGTAGAGCGGGATCTTGAACAGCCGAGTGAGCGGGAAGAAGTGGATCCCCACGCCGAGGCAGACGACCATGGGGATGAGTTCGGTGTGATCGACGGCGGCGAGCACCCGGGCGATGACGTAGATGCCGACGAACTCGGCGGCGACGATCAGCCCGAAGCGGCGACCGGCGGCCCGGTCCCGCTCGACCGCCGCACCGGCCGGTACGGTGGCAGAGCGCCGGAAGAGGTGGACGGCACCGCCGATCGCCAGCAGGGTGGCCAGTGCGCTCGCCACGGTCAGCGCCGTCTCGACCGGGGCCGGGAGGTCGGCCGACAGGCCCCAACTGATCCAGGCCAGGCCGAAGAACGCCATCACCACGATGCCGACGGCCCGGCCCCGGATGTCCTCCCGGGCGAAGCCGCCGGCCCCGGCTCCGGCCTCGGTGGTGCTGGGCTGTTCGGTGGCGCTGTCGTTCATCGTGCTTCCTCCCCGGTTGGGGGCGACCGGTGGAACTGGCCGCGCCCGTACTTGATGCAACGGACAACTTTGTAGCACAAACAAGTCCGCCACAACAAGTAGTTGACCAGATCGGGGCGGGCGTGGATCACTTCCGCTCCGGTGCCCGGACCACCGGAAATGGCCCGGCGAACCGCCGGCCCGGGGCGTACGCTCCGATGCCGTGACGGATCGGGCAGCCTTCCAGTGGGACGAGACCCTGTACGCCGGCAGCGCGCGCTACTACGCCACCGGACGGATGCCGTACCCCGGCGAGATCGCGGAGCTGCTGCGTACGGAGTTGTCGCTGGACGGCCGTGGTCGGCTGCTCGACGTCGGTTGTGGACCCGGCTCGCTGACCCTTCCGCTGGCGCCGCTCTTCGACAGCGTGGTGGGGGTCGACGCGGACCCGGACATGCTCCGGCAGGCGGCCAGGGCGGCGGAGCGGGCCGGGATCGAAAACGTGCGCTGGCACCACCTGCGGGCCGAGGAGTTGCCGGCTGGGCTCGGCACGTTCCGGGTCGTCACCTTCGCGCAGTCGTTCCACTGGTTCGACCGTCCCCAGGTGGCCGCCGCCGTACGGCCGATGCTGGCGTCCGGCGGCGCGTGGGTACACGTGGGCGCCACCACGCACCGGGGCGCGCCCGGGGACGATCCGCTGCCGTATCCCCGCCCGCCGCACGACGAGGTCGAGGCACTGGTGGCCCGCTATCTCGGCCCGGTCCGCAGGGCCGGCCGGAGCCTGCTGCCCGACGGGACACCGGGCGGGGAGGAGGAGGTGATGCGGTCCGCCGGTTACCGGGGGCCGCGCCGGTTCGAGGTCGCCGGGGGCGTACTGCGGGAACGCGCCGAGGACGAGGTGGTCGCCGGGGTCTTCTCGTTGTCGTACGCCGCGCCGCACCTGTTCGCCGAACGCCGGCCCGAGTTCGAGCGGGACCTGCGGGCGCTGCTCCGTGCGGTGTCGCCCACCGGGCGCTTCGCCGAGCGCACCCGCGCCGTCGAACTGGTGGTCTGGCAGCCGTAGGTCGACACCCCGCCGGCCGCCGTTGTTCCGCCTCCGCACGCCGGTCCTGGCGTTCCGGACTGCCGTCGGCACCGGGTCGGGGTCGGATTTGGTGACATCGAGGGAGAGGACTACGGTCAAGGCCGGCTGATGCCGTCAAATGGGGCCAACGCGACCGATGGGATCATGGTGACTGTCCTCAACCCCCGGCGTATCCGATCCGTTGCCGCGCTCGCCTTCGCGTGCGCGGCGGTCCTGCCGCTCACCGCGGCCTGCGGAGGAGGCGGCAACGAGCCTCCCCAGTGGGCCGACGGAGTGTCGGCCTCGGAGTCTCCGACCGTCCTTCCGACACCGACCGAGGTGGGCCCGACGACCTCGGCGCCGACTCCGACGGCGGTCCGGACCAGCCGACCCGCGACCACCACCAGCGCGCCGGCCAGCCGGCCACGGACGATGGGGCAACGGTCGACGCTCACGGTCAGCGTGTCCGGCGGGTTGGGCCAGTCCCGGGCGTTCACCGGCATCCACCAGGATGGCTGCGGCAATCCCAGTTGGGGACTGGTGACGGTCCGGGTGGGTAGCGCCGCCAACGTCTCGTCGGTGGCGTTCCGCTACCAGGTACGCACCCCGGTGCCGTTCAACGGCAGCGGATCCGCCCGGACACTCGGCGACGACCGGGGTTCCTGGCTCGCCAGCCTCGGGCCGTTCCGGGCCGATTCACGCAACTCGGCGGGCGGCACGATCAACGTCACCGCCGAGGCGAAGTTCAAGGACGGTTCCACCCGTACCGCGAAGACCAGCACCTCGCTCAAGGCCTGCCGGCGCTGACGTCCAGGTCGGCCGGCAATCACGCCATGGTCGGCGTCGACGGCTTGGGGCATGATCGGAGGCGATGACCTTCGTATTGCACGAACCGGCCCGGCTCGACCTCTGTTACGACAGCCTCCTCGGGCTGTCGGTGGGCGACGCGCTCGGTGCCCAGTTCTTCATGGTCGGGCGGTCGCTCGCCGAACTGGTCGCGGGACGCCCGCCGGCCGGTCCGTGGGAGTGGACCGACGACACCCACATGGCCTGCTCGGTGGTGACCGAACTCGCCGAGCACGGGACGATCGATCAGGAGCGGCTCGCCTCGGTCTTCGCGGACCGCTGCGAACCGTACCGCGGCTACGGGGCGGGCGCGGTGGTGATCCTGCACCAGATCCGGGACGGCGTGCCGTGGCGGGAGGCGGCCGGTGCCGCGTTCGGCGGCGAGGGTTCCTGCGGCAACGGCGCGGCGATGCGGGTCGCCCCGCTCGGCGCGTACCACGCGGACCGGCCGCACCGGGCCGCCGAGCAGGCGATCCTGTCGGCCGAGGTCACCCACGCACATCCGGAGGGGATCGCCGGGGCGATCCTGGTCGCGGTCGCCGCCTCGGTCGCCGCCGCCGCCCGGCTCACCGGCGTACGCCCGTCCGCGTCCGCGTTCTTCGACCGACTCCAGCCGTACCTGCTGGACGGGGAGGTACGCCGGGGGATGGAGCGGGCCCGGCGGCTGCTGGAGCGGCGGTCGGCGGAGCCGGTGACGGTGGAGGAGGCGGCGTACGACCTCGGCAACGGGTCCCGGGTCACCGCCCAGGACACGGTTCCGTTCGCGCTCTGGGTCGCCGCCACCCGCCTGGCGGACTATCCGGCCGCGATCACCGCGTGCGTGGCGGCCGGCGGGGACGTCGACACGACCGGGGCGATCGTCGGTGGCGTCGTGGCGGCGTACACCGGGATCGGGGATCGTCCGGAGGCGGTCGGCGTACCGGCGGCGTGGCTGGCCGCCCGCGAGGAGTTGCCGGCCTGGGCCGACCGGAACGCGGCCCGGTCCTAGCCCCCTTCCGACCCGCCGCCGCGGGCGGCGAATTTCGCTCCCCGCACCGATACCTGTCAACATCGTCCGGTGGACGTCATCGAGCGCAACGTCGTACGGGCCGTGGTGCTGGATCAGCATGACTGCGTGCTGCTGTTCCACACCCGTGACCCGCACTACCCCGAACTGGGGACCTGGTGGGAGCTGCCCGGCGGCGGGATCGAGCCGGGCGAGACGTACCGCGAGGCGGTGGTGCGGGAACTGGCGGAGGAGACCGGCATCCGGATCACCGCTGAGCAGGTGGGCACCCCGAGCTGGCGGCGACGGGCGACGTTCCGGTACCGGGGCCACCGGCGGATCAACAACGAGGTGGTCGTGCTGGTCCGGCTGCCGACGGCCGGACCGGAGGTGGTCGGCGACTCCCGCGTCGAGTTCGAGGACGAGGACTACTTCGACCACCGCTGGTACCCCGTGGCCGAGGTGCTCGCCAGCACCGAGCAGTTCTATCCACGCCAACTGCCCGGACTGCTCGGGCCCTTCCTCGCCGGCGAGGAGATCGACGAGCCGTACGAGGAATGGTCCTGAACATCCGGCCCGCGGGCTGCCGGCGGCGCCGTACGCCTCAGCGCGGCGGCAGCGCGGTCAGCCAGGCCGGCTCGGCGAGGTCAGGGTCCTCGGACTCCCGCCAGCCGAGCACGATCTGCCGCCACGGCTCGGCCCACCGGTTCTGCGCGCCCACCAACTCGACGAGGTCGACGGCGAGCCGGATGGCGACGGTGCCGCCCGCGTTCTCCAGCCAGCGGACCAGTGCCAGTGCCTGCTCCGTTGGCACCGGCTCCTCCGGCGAGTACCAGCTCGGTGTGACGATCCGGGTGGCCCGTTCGTCGACCGTACCCAGGTAGCGAGCCCACCGGTCCGGATCGGCGTTTCCGTGGGCGAGTGCCCGCATCGCGGCGTAGCAGGCGCATCGGGCGGCGGCCCGGGGCAGTCGCGCCTGGACGAGCGGATCGACCAGCACATCCAGGTGGTCCGGAGGAAGCCATGACCACGACCGGACCAGGCCGGCCAGCCGGCGCCGGCCCGGCTCGGTCGTCGGCCCGGACAGTCCGCGCACCACGGCGGTCCAGGCACCGGCCATCGGCGGTTCGGTCACCCTCCTGGCCAGCAGGAGGCAGCCGTCGTCCCAGACGTCGTCCAGGGTGGCGGGGTCGGTGAGCAGCGCGACCAGCGGCGCGGACCCGGCCGTTCCGTGCGGCAGCCACTTCCCGTACCCGGTGAGGGCCGGTCGGACCACCGCCGGATCGTGGTGCCGGATCGCGGCGGCCAGGAAATCCGCGTACGCGCCGCGGGCCGGCCCCCCGACGACATCGGGCCGGGCGTCGAGTACGACGTCCCGGACGGCCGGCTCGGTCAGGAACGCCGCGAGTCGGGTCGGCACCTCCGGGTCCCCGATCCAGCGCAGCAACTCGCCCGCCGTGGCGGCCCGGACGTCGCGGTGCAGGTTCGGCTGGTCCCAGACGGCGAGCAGCAGATCCCGGACCCCGGTCGACGGGATCTGTGCCACCGCCCGTACCGCACCCTTGCGGGAACCCACGCTGGCCCGCTCGTCCAGCACGACGCGTCGGCACACCTCCAGCGCCGCCGACTCCGGCAACCGGGTGACCATCCGCCGTACGCCGGTCATCGCCGCCCGGCCCCGTACGCCGGCCAGCGGCGCCGCGGCCAGCAGTTCGGGCAGCGCGGATCCGGGGTCGGCCCCCCGGCCGAGCCCGGTCAGCGCGGCGGCCGCCACCGGATGCAACTCGGAGCGGCACAGCCGCAGCAGGGTGCTCGGTTCGGTGATCCGTTCCGTCGCGGCGACCCGGATCGGCAGTGCGGCGTCCTCATCGTCGGCTATCCCGGCGAGCAGTAGCTGCCAGCGTCGCGCCTGGGCCGGGCGCCACCGCCGGGACGCGGCGGTGGGCACACCGGGCAGCCACCCGTGGCCGGGAACCGGGGTCGTGATCCGGTCCAGCAGCAGGTCGACCAGGTCGGTCCGGCGGGTCGCGACGAGCGGGGCGCACACCAGCAGCGCCGGCTGCGCGCCCTCGGCCGCGACGACGCCGACCCGGCCGTCCCGGTCGGGGCCGGTGCCGAGCCACAACCGGGCGGCGGTCGCCGCCGTCGGCTCCTGGTCCGACCGGAACGCGGCAGCCGACCTCGACCGGGCGCTGCCGCCGGTCGGGGCGACGGCCTGGCCGGCGGAGCGCCAGAGTGCGCCGAGTGCGGCGTCGAGTTCGGGCAGTGCCGGCAGATGGCGGCCGAGCAACCGGCCGGCGGCCAGTACGGTCGCCGGCCGGCCGCGTTCCGGCCGGACCAGCGCCGAGATCGCCACCGCCGCCCCGGCGGTCAGCCGGAGCGGGGCGGTCCCCTCCTGCCGGTCGTCGGCGCCGGCCTGGAGCAGCAGCGTCAGCGCGTCGGCGGCGCGGGAGAACTCTCCCTCGGCCGCGGCCCGTTCGACCACCCGGACCAGCCAGCAGGTGAGTGCCGCCACGGTGTCGGGGGTGCTGTCGGCGGACTGCACGACGGCCACGGTGGCCGCCCGGAGCACCGGGAGCGGCACGGCCGCCAGCAGCGACGAGGGGGTCCGGGCCGCCCGGCGCAGGGCGACGGTCCGGACCTCCTCCTGGTCGTGCCAGGCGCGCTCGGCCCGATCCAGGATCCGGACGTACGCCTCCGGATCGCCGTGCCACTGCGCGCAGTCGAGCAGGGCGGGCCAGGCGACCATCCGTACGCCGTGTCCCGCGGCACCGGCCTGGACCAGCAACTCCTCCTCGACGTCCGGCAGCGGCATCAGCCGGAGCAACCGGAGCAGCTCGGTCGGCGGAGCCTCGCGCCGCTGGCGGGCCAGGATCGGTCGGAGCAGTTCGGCGCGGTCCGCCGGATCCAGCGTGCCGATCTCGGCGGTCGGAACTTCGTAGACCCCGGTGGTCGGGGCGACGGAGGCGGCCACGATCCGGCGCCGTTCGGAGGGCGGTAGCAGGGCCAGCAGCGGGTGGATCCCGTCGGACCGGCCCTCGCCCATCCAGTCGTCCGGCTGGACGAAGAAGGCGGCGGCGAGCTCGGCGATCTCGGCGGGGTCGAGCCGCCGTACCGCGCGTTCCACCGACCGGGGTAGCCGCTGGGACCGCAGGAAGAGCCCGGTCAGCCGGTCCCGGCGGACGATCTCCAGTACGGCGCGCGGCCGGGCGAGCAGGGTCGTGGTCGCCTGTTCAATCAACTTCCTCGGAGCGCGTTCCAGCAGCAGCAGGATCGCCTCGGGTGAACGTCGGGCGAGCACCCGGACCACCTGCGTGCGGGGCCACAGGGCGTCGCCGGCCTGCCCCGTCGCGACGGCTTCAGCGACCGCCAGTGGTGCGGTCCGGGCCAGGCGCCGGAGCAGTCCCGGCGGCGGGGACAGCCGGGGCAGCCATCGGGCGACCAGGTCGGGGGAGCAGGCGGGCAGCAGGGCGGCGATGTCCAGGTCACCGAACCGTCGGGCCACCTCCGGCAGCAACCGGTCGGCCAGTGCCCAGCGCCGGGAACGGCGCAGGATCCCGTACGTGTTCCGGCGGACCGCCAACGTCGCGTCCAGGGCCAGCCCGGCGAGTACCTCGTCCGGCACCGGCAGGCGTCCGGCGGCGGCGAGCGCCCGGGATCGGAGCAGCGGATCCGCCAGCGCGGCGACCAGCCGGTCGACGTCCCGGCGGGCCACCGCGAGGAAGAGTCCGGTGTGCCGGTCGTCGTCGTTCCCGGCGTCCAGTAGGGCGTGCAGCCCGGCGAACGTCTCGGCGGTCAGTTCCCGCCCGAGTACGGCCAGCGCCCGCATCCGAGCCGGGAACGGGGCGGTGCCGTACCGGTCGAGCCGCTCGAACGCCTCGTCGACGGCAGGGGATCGGTACGCGGCAGCCATGGCGCCGATGATCGCATCCGCCCGCCATGTAGGCCTGAGGTGTTAGGAAGGGCCCCTTCTTCTACAGAAAACGATAAGAAGGGGCCCTTCCTTGCACTTAGGGGTTGACGGTGATGGTGAAGGTGGACGTGGTGTTCCGGATGTTCTGGTAGTTGTTGCTCAGCCGGAGGTTGTTGAAGACCGCCGTGCCGCGCGCCGGGCCCTGGCCGGGCTCGGGCATCTCGTTGGCCCAGATGCCGAACCCGGACTTGGCGTCGTACGCGTCACCGCTGCGCTGCGCCCCACTGATCGAGACGTTGGTGAATATCGTGTCGGTGACCGAGTTCTGTGGCTGACCGCCCACGTAGTTGGTCTGGAACATGATGCCGTGGTAGGTCGGGTCCACGATGTCGATGTCACTGACCCGGATCGCCCGCATCTCCTTCGAGGCGGCGAAGACCCATATCGCGGGGAAGGTCTGCGCGCCCCAGAAGTGGCCGCCGGACCGGACTATCGAGGCGTTCTCGATCCGGGTCAGCCCCGGCCCGAAGCCGACGAACGGGTATCCGAAGTCCAGCGAGCTGATCGTGATTCCGGAGTAGACGAGCTGGTCGGCGATGTACATGTTGCGGAAGACGTTGTCCTGTCCGCCGTACACCGCCACGCCCGCCGCCCGCCAGGTCAGCGTCGCCGTCAGGTTCTCGAAGACGTTGCCGGTGTTCGCCCCGCCGCCGGAGTCGGTCGCGGAGAAGAGCGCGAACGCGTCGTCGCCGTTGCCGCGTCCCTCGACGTTGCTGACCAGGTTGTTCGTGCTGCCGTTGGTCATGTTGATCGCGTCGGCGAAGGTGTTGCGGATCCGCGAGTTCTTGATCGTGATGTTGCTGACGTGCACGCCCCAGAACATGCAGACGGTGTGCTCGACCCAGACGTTGTCGAAGGTCAGGTTCTGCACGTTCGACAGCTCACCCCAGACCTTGCCGGGGCCGTCGATCCGGTTGACGTAGTTGCCGAAGAAGGCGATGTGCTCGAAGGACGAGCCGTTCGCCGTGCCCTCCACCCGGAAGCCGGCATCGGTGTTCTCCTGGCCCGGCGGCGTGGTGAACCGGGTGTACCACATGCCGGCGCCGACCACCTTTACCGCCTTGCCGTACACCTGGAACTTGTTCGAGGTGCTGTAGGTGCCGGCCGGCAGGTACACCCCGACCAGGTTGCCGGTGGTGTCCATCCGGACCCGGTCCAAAGCGCTCTGCACGTCGGAGTGGCTGGTGCTGGCCGGCGTGGTGTAGCGGGCCGGGTCGGGGTTCGCCCGGGGCGAGACCTGTTCGAGGTTGACGAAGTCGATCGCGTACGTCGTGTTGTTGGCCGGGTCCTTCTGGAGCCGGATCCGGCTGCCGGCCGGGATCGACGAGTTGAGCAGCACGTTCGCCTCGTCGTAGATGTGCCGGGGTCCACCCGAGCCGGGCGAGTTGGTCGGCTGCGCCTCGTTGCCGTACAGCCAGGCGTACCGGCTGGTCAGGTCGATCGCCTTGTGGAAGGCGCCGTCGACGTAGATGTTCAGCGTCGAGTTGGCTCCGCCGCCGCCCGGGGCGTCCGGAATGGAGAACCGGGTGACCAGGGTGTTGGTGGGCGCCCGGGTGGTCCACTCGACGTAGGCACCGTTGCTGTTCAGGGTCACCGCGCGCCGGCCGGAGGCCTCACCGGCGAGGTCGCCGACGATCCGGTTCGGTCCGACGGTCGCCGCGCCGCCGCCGAGTACGCCGTCCTCGGCCTCGTACATCTCGTACGGCATGTTCGCGCCGCGCCCGACGAAGAACGGGGTGTCGCTGGTGTTGTTGGCCTGCTTCACCGGCAACTCGTTCGCGTCGGCGGCGAGCACCGTCCGGACCGTGTACCGGCCGTTGGCCGCGGTCCAGGTGCCGAGGCTCACCGGTGCGGTGCTGGCCCCGGCGGCGATGGCGCCGCTGTACGAGCCGGTCAGCGTCCGGACCGTCGCACCGGTGGCGTTGAGCACGTTCACCGTGATGCCGTGCGCGCCGCCGGCCGAGGCGACCGTGCCCTGGTTGCGGATCGCCACCGAGAAGGTGACCGTCTGGCCGTTCGCCGGGGTGCTCGGTGACCAGCTCGGAACGGCGACCAGGTCCGAGCTGGCCACCGGGGAGACGGTCAGCGGGGACGGGTTGGTGAAGCTGTTGTTCGTCTCGCTCTGCTCGACGACGGCGTTCGACTCGTCGACCTTGGCGGTCAACTGGTAGCTGCCGGCGTTGCGCGGGCCGGCGTTGGCGGTGACGGTGCTGCTGGCCCCGGCCGCGAGCCCGCCGACGGCGGCGGTGCCGACCAGGGTCGTACCCAGGTAGAAGTTGACGTTGGTCGCGCCGGACGCCGCGGTGCCGGCGTTGCGGACCGTGGCCGAGACGGTGATCGCGGTGGTCTCGACCGGGGCGGCCGGGCTCCAGGTGGCGGCGGTGACCGTCAGGTCCGGGTTCGGTGCCGGCACCCCGAGGACCTGGAACTCGGCGACCTGTCCGGCCGGGGCTCCGCTGTTCGAGGTGATCGACAGCCGTACGTCGGCGACGCTGCCGCTGACCGGGATGGTGACGCTGTTGCCACTGGCCGGGTTGAAGTTGTGCAGCGTCGCCGCCGCCAGGGAGGTGAACGACGAGGAGCTCTGCTCGCGGCCGAGCACCTGGATGGTCTGGCTACGCGGGCCCCAGGACGAGTCCGGGTTCAGCCGGACGACCACCGAGCTGACGGTGGCGTTCGCGCCGAGCTGCACGGTGAGCGCACTCGGGTACGCCCCACCGGCGCCCTCCCAGTAGGTCGCCAGGTTGTCGTCGTTGGCGTTGGTGGCGACGAAGGTGTGCACCGTCGACGAGGCGGTGATCGGCCGGCCCAGTGCCAGGTTTGTGCCGGTCGGCCCACCGGTTCCGGTCCGGGTGACGGTGTTGCTGTTCCCCGACACGTTGCCGGCGGCGTCCCGGGCCCGCACCTGGTACGTCACCGTCGCGGTGGCCGGCTGGCTGTCCGTGTACGTCAGCACGTTGCCGACGTTGGCCCGGAGCGTGCCGTTGGCGTAGACGTCGTACCCGGCCACTCCGGTGTTGTCGCTGGCGGCGGACCAGGTCAACCGGATCTGCCCGCTGGCCGGCTGGGTGTAGGCCAGGTTCGTCGGCGCGGTCGGTGCCTGGTTGTCGGGGCCGCCGGTCGGGCCGTGCACCTCGAATTCGGAGAGCTGGGCGGACGGCCAGCCGGTGTTGGCGGTGACGTGCAGCCGCAGGAACCGGGTGTTGGTCGTGGGCAGCGTGATGGTGACGGTGTTGCCGCTGGCCGGATTGAAGGTGTAGCCGGTGGCGGCGACCAGGGTGCTGAACGTGGTCCCGTTGTTGCTGTTCTGCACCGACAGGGTCTGGGTCCGGGTGCCCCAGCCGGTCGGCAGCTTGAGCACGAGCCGGTTCACGTCGGCGGCGGTCCCGAGGTCGGCCTGGATCCACTGTGGAAAGGCGTTGCTGTTGCTCTCCCAGTAGCTCGCCTGGTTGCCGTCGTCGGTGTTGCTCGCCGGGTACTCCGGGTGCGAACTGCTGGCCGTCATGGTCGCGGGGACGGCGGCGATCTCGGCCCGCTGTGCCGGGTTGTCGGGGCGGGCCGAGGCGGAGGTCGGAAAGAGCGATCCGGCGACCACGACCAGTCCGGTGGCGAGCGTCGCCGCGATCAGGCGCGGCCTTACCTGCTGCTGTCTCATTGCGTTCCCTTGGCGCTCGTCGGAACCGACAGGGGTGCTGCGGGACGGCCGGGACCTGGTCGGCGTCTGGCCCGGCTGCCGCTCGCCGCCGGTCGCGGGCGGCAGCCGGACCAGTCGGCGTCTGGCCCGGCTGCCGCCCACCGCCGGGGGCGAGCGGCAACGCCGCCCGTCGTCCGTCCACCGCCGCCGCGACCCCGCCGAGGGCCGCTCCTCCCGTGGCGGCCGGGCAGGAGTACGGAGGGCGCCTGTTCAGAAATTCCGGGAAGTAGAAAGCTATCCGGCATCTTCTAGCCCGAAACTTGCGCTCTGTCGTCGTAATGTTGCAGACGTGCTACGGCCGCGTCAACACTTCGGCCGGATCAGTCCGCGTCGATGGCGCACACTGGGGCGGTTTATCCACATCGATCGTTATTTGCGGGCTCGACGGGCCCTCGTGGCCTCGGCCCAGGGTGGCCGTCGGAACGTGGGTCCGGCGCAGTTGGTGGCCCGGCTCCGGCGCGCAGAGCGGCGAGCGGGGCAGGACGGCTAGACATCGGATGTATGGCGAGGCATGATCGCGGTCGGCGGGCTCGTGGGCGGGCGTGACAGTTGACCCGATGTGGAGTGATGGGATGACCGAGTTCACCGGCCTGACGGCCATCGTCACCGGCGGCGCGTCCGGGATCGGGCTGGCCACCGCGCGGCTGCTGGCCGCGCGCGGCGCCCGGGTGGCCTGTCTCGACCTGACCCCGGAGGCCGTACCGGAGCCGCTGCTCGGGATCCGCGCGGACGTCACCGACGACGAGTCGGTCCGCGCCGCGGTACGGAGTGCCGTGAGCACGCTCGGCCGGCTCGACGTACTGGTCAACAACGCCGGGATCGGCGCGCAGGGCACCGTGGAGAGCAACCCGGACGACGAGTGGCACCGGGTCCTCGACGTCAACGTGGTCGGCCTGGTCCGGGTCACCCGGGCCTGCCTGCCGGCGCTGCGGGAGTCGCCGCACGCGGCCATCGTCAACACCTGCTCGATCGCCGCGACCGCCGGCCTGCCGCAGCGGGCGCTCTACAGCGCCAGCAAGGGCGCGGTCCAGTCGCTGACCCTGGCGATGGCTGCCGACCACGTGCGGGAGGGGATCCGGGTCAACTGCGTCAACCCCGGCACCGTGGACACCCCGTGGGTCCGCCGGCTGCTCTCCGCCGCCGCCGACCCCGACGCCGAACTCACCGCGCTGCGGGCGCGGCAGGCCACCGGCCGGCTGGTCAGCGCGGACGAGGTGGCCGCCGCGATCGTGCACCTGGCCAGCCCGTCGGCCGCGTCCACCACCGGCGCCGTACTCGCGGTGGACGGCGGGATGCAGGGCCTGCGGCTCCGGCCACCGGCCGCCGACGCCGGACCGGTCAGGTCCTGAGGAGGTACGCGTGGAGCAGATCGCCCTGCACACCCGGCTGAAACCGGGCAGGGAGCAGGAGTACGAGCGGGTGCACGCCACCATCCCGACCGCGCTGGACGGGGCACTGCGGGATGCCGGGGTCCGGTCCTGGCGGATCTGGCGCAGTGGTCGGGACCTGTTCCACCTGGTGGAGGTCGACGACTATTCGGCGATGCGGGCCGCCCTGCGGGACCATCCGGCGAACGTCCCGTGGCAGGCCAGGATGGCCGAGTTGCTGGAGGTCGAGGACGACTACTCCGGCGACGACCACGGGCTCGACCTCGTCTGGCGGCTTCCGTGACGGCCGGCCCCCGGCTGGGCCGTTCGGCGGTCACGGTCGGTCGGCTCGGTCTGGGTACCGCGCCGCTGGGCAACCTGTTCAGCGCGGTCGACGACGGCACCGCCGCGACCACTGTGGACGCCGCCTGGGCCGCCGGCATCCGCTACTTCGACACCGCGCCGCACTACGGCCTCGGGCTGGCCGAACGCCGACTCGGCGCGGCACTCGTCGACCGTCCCCGGTCCGGCTACACCGTCAGCACCAAGGTCGGCCGGCGGCTGGTGCCGGATCCCGACGGTGCCGGACGCCGGGACGACGAGGGCTTCGACGTACCGGCCGCGTACCGCCGGGTCTGGGACTTCAGCGCCGACGGGGTACGCCGGACCCTGGCGGCCAGCCTCGACCGGCTCGGCCTGGACCGGGTGGACCTGCTGCTGATCCACGATCCGGAGGACCATCAGGCGGAGGCGCTCGGGCAGGCGTACCCGGCGTTGCACGAGTTACGGGCCCAGGGCGTGATCGGTGCGCTCGGGGTCGGCTCGAAGCGGTGGGAGGTGCTGCACCGGTTCGTCACCGAGACCGACGTCGACGCGGTGATGCTGGCCGGCCGGTACACCCTGCTGGAACAGCCCGCGTTGGACAGCCTGCTGCCGGACTGCCTGTCCCGGGGCGTGTCGGTGCTCAACGTCGGGGTCTTCAACAGTGGCCTGCTGGCCGTCGATCGACCCCACGCCGGCCTGCCCTACGAGTACGCCGAGGCGCCGGCCCCGATCGTGGGCCGGGCCCAGGCGATCGCCGAGGTCTGCGCCCGGTACGGCGTCCCGCTGCCGGCCGCCGCGCTGGCCTTCGCCGGAGCCCATCCGGCGGTGGCCTCGGTGCTGGTCGGTGCCCGGAACGCCGAACAGATCAGCCGCAACGCCGAGTTGGCCGCCGCCCCGACCCCGCCCGACGAACTCTGGACCGAACTGGTCGAGTCGGGCCTGCTCCGGCCGGACGCGCCCCGGCCGTACCGGGCGGTGGCCTCCTCGTGATCGTCGACGCGCACCACCACCTGTGGCGGATCGAGGACGGGTACGGCTGGCTCGACGATCCGGACCTGGCCCCGATCCGGCGTACCTTCACCCCGGACGACCTGTGCCGGGAGTTGACGGCCGTCGGGGTGGACCGGACGGTGCTGGTCGAGGGCGGACGCTGCGATCCGGCCGAGGCGGCGATCCTGCTCCGGTACGCCCGCGACACCGGGCCGATCGCCGCGGTGGTGGCCTGGGCCGACCCCACCGATCCGGGACTGGCCGACATCCTGGCCGGCTACCGGGAACTGCCCGGGGGAGAGCGGCTGGTCGGGATCCGGCCGCAGGTGCAGGGTGAGCCGGACCCGAACTACCTGGACCGGCCGGAGGTGCGGGCCGGACTGCGTACCGTCGCGGCTGCCGGACTCGCCTTCGACCTGGTGATCCGGGCGGACCAGTTGCCCGGCGCGGCGCGGGCCGCCGAGGCGGTCCCCGAGTTGCGGTTCGTGCTGGACCACCTGGGCAAGCCCCGGATCTCTGCCGGTACCGCCGGACACGCCGACTGGGCCGACCCGCTCGGTACGCTGGCCGCCCGGCCGAACGTCACCGCGAAGCTCTCCGGACTGGTCACCGAGGCCGACTGGACCCGGTGGACGGTCGACGACCTGCGCCCGTTCGTGGCGACCGCCGTCGAGCGGTTCGGCCCGGACCGGCTGATGTTCGGCTCGGACTGGCCGGTCTGCCTGCTCGCCGCCGGCTACGGCACGGTCCGGGACGCCCTGGTCGAGGCGCTGCCACCGTTGTCGGCGGGGGAGCGGGACGACGTCTTCGGCGGCACCGCCGTCCGGGTGTACCGGCTGGCCGGATCGACCGGACTGACCGCCGGATCGTAGGGCGAATCACCCGACCCGGCCCCGGCACCGACTCCGGTGACGAGCGGCGGAAGGCCGGGCGGGGCAGCTGGCTGAGGGTGGCCCTGGGAGGGCTGGTCTCGGCCCGGCCTTACTCGCGGGCGCCTGTTCCCGCAGGGTGGTGCACGAAGCGCGCACCCGACGACAGGACAGGAGCCTTCCTCTTGCGGTACCGACTACTTGGCCAGACCGGCCTGCGAATCTCCGAGTTGTTCCTCGGCGCGATGAACTTCGGTGAGCAGGACGGGGGGCGTACCCGGCTGCCGGAGATCCGCGACATCCTCGACGTCTATCTCGACGCCGGCGGCAACGTCGTCGACACGGCGGTGAACTACGGCGGCGGGGAGAGCGAGCAGGTCCTCGGCGAGGTGCTGGAGGGGCGGCGGGACCGGCTGGTCCTGGCCACCAAGTACACCTGCGCCCGGAACACCAGCGACCCCAACGCCGCCGGCAACCACCGCAAGAACCTCACGCTGTCGCTGGAGACCAGTCTGCGACGGCTCCGCACCGACTACATCGACCTGTACTGGGTGCACGTCTGGGACCGGCACACCCCGATCGAGGAGATGATGCGGGCCCTCGACGACGCCGTACGGGCCGGGAAGATCCTGTACGTCGGCATCTCCGACGCCCCGGCCTGGGTGGTGAGCCGGGCCAACACACTGGCGCAGTGGCGGGACTGGACGCCGTTCGTGGGCCTCCAGGTGCCGTACAACCTGCTGGAGCGGGACATCGAGCGGGAGTTGCTGCCGATGGCGGAGGCGTTCGGGATGACCGTGGCGACCTGGTCGCCGCTCGCACACGGCCTGCTGTCCGGCAGGCACACCCGGCCCGACTCCTCCGCTGCCGGTTCTGCCGGCGCTGTCTCCGACGGTGCCGATCCGCTCGGTGCGGGTTCGCTCAGTGGGCGGGAGCGGGCGGCGGTCCGGGCGGTGCAGGACGTCGCGGACGAACTGGGGGTCAGTGCCGCCCAGGTGGCCATCGCCTGGACCCGGGCGGCCTCCCGAGCCGTACATCCGATCATCGGGGTCAGCAGCGTACGGCAGCTCAGGGACAATCTCGGTGCCGTCGATGTCGTACTGCCCGCCGAGGCGGTGGCGCGGCTCTCGGCGGCGGTGGAGTTCACCGCCGGATTCCCTGCCGACTTCATCGCCGAGTGCGAACAGACTCCGTGGGTCGCCGGGCTCAGCGCCACTCACCTCGACGGTCGCTGAACCTCCCCACCCGGTGTGTCGTGGCCGGATGCCGACGACGACGAATACGACGCCAGATCCTCCGGCGGGGGCATCCGTTGTCCCTCCAGACAGGTATGACGGGATCGCCCGCCGGAGGGTTGGCGGCGCTGTATCGGGACATTTACGGTCGCTGCATCGACACGACCGGAGGTAAACCGATGCGGACCCGACACAAATTCTGGCTGGTAGCGCTGGCAATGGCGACGGCAATGGCCGGCGGCCTGATCCCGACAAGTGCCGGCGCAACCGAAACGGCGGCAGGAAAGGCGATATCTGACGACCGCGAGCGCGACCTCGCCGCATTCGAGCGCATCCTGGGGCAGCAGGAGGCGGCCTGGGCGGCCGAGGACGGAACGGCCTTTGCCGCCACGTTCGCCGAGGACGCCGACCTGGTCACCTTCAACGGCGACTACCTGGTCACCCGCCGGGGTATCGCCGCAGGAATGCAGCACGCCTTCGACCTCTACATTCCACCCAGTCGGATCGTGCGGCTCGGCGAGCACATCCGGTTCCTCGAACCGGACGTCGCGATAATCGTACGCACGAGTTGCATTATCGACGCCGGTCAGGAAGCCTGCCGATCTGGCTCCGATTCGAGGAACACGAACGTGCTACGTAAGCGGCACGGTGGATGGCTACAGACGTCGTTCCAGAACACTCGAATCGACCCGTTACCGTGAACTGATCCCGTTATCGGCGCCGGTGCCGGGCCGGAGTTCCTCGGCCCGGCCGCGCGACGACCTGCCGGCGCTGGCCTGCCCCCTGTCCGCCCCCGCCGGGACGAAAGCCACCCCTCGACGAACTCGGGCCCCAACCTCGGGTCGACGCCGACGTCCGGCCGGTGGGCCTCCCGGCAGCCTGGCGGGACCGCTGCTCCGACCTGGATCGGACGGAGTGCGCGTCCGCCAGGAGATAGCTGAACGCCGATTGACAAAGTTTGGCATCCAAACTTAATCTCGACTGTCCGGGGGCAGTGCGCGCCCTCGCCTGCGGCGCGCCCCACCGTCTTTTTCAGCGGCCGAGATCCAGGCAAGGAGTGCCATTGTGAGTCTGCAGAGCACGTTGCGAAGAGCCCGGTGGCGGGTCGGTTTGGTCATGGGCAGTGCGGCACTGCTGCTGGCCACCGGTGCGATGGTGGCGGCCAGCGCGCAGGCGGCCGCCGGCTGCCGGGTGGCGTACGCGACGGCGTCGCAGTGGTCGGGTGGCTTCAGCGCCAACGTGGGCATCACCAACCTCGGTGACCCGCTCAGTGGCTGGAGCCTGGTCTGGACGTTCCCGTCCGGGCAGCGGGTGACCCAGGCGTGGAACGCCAACGTCACCTCGTCCGGCAGCCAGGTGACCGCGACCAACGTCAGCTACAACGGCGCGCTCGCGACCAACGGCACGGTGTCGTTCGGCTTCAACGGCTCCTGGTCGGGTACGAACGCCGTACCCACCTCGTTCACGCTCAACGGTGTCGCCTGCACGGGCAGCGTCGGGGGTACGACGACGCCGACCACCCGGCCGCCCACGACCCCGCCGCCGACCACCCGGCCGCCGACCACACCACCGCCGACCACGCCACCGCCGGCCGGCAACCCGATGGCCGCGGTGGCCGCGATGCAGCCGGGCTGGAACCTGGGGAACTCGTTCGACGCGGTCGGCGCCGACGAGACCGCCTGGGGCAACCCGAGGGTGACCGAGGCGTTGCTGGACAACATCCGGGCGCAGGGCTTCAACAGCATCCGGATCCCGGTCACCTGGACCAACCACCACGGCGCGGCGCCGAGCTACACGATCGACGCGGCCTGGCTCAACCGGGTACGTGAGGTGGTCAACTGGGCCCTGGCCGACGGCTTCTACGTGATGATCAACCTCCACCACGACTCGTGGCAGTGGATCAACACGATGCCGACCGACCGCACCAACGTGCTCAACCGGTACAACGCACTCTGGACCCAGCTCGCCAGCGCGTTCCGGGACGCCTCACCCCGGCTGCACTTCGAGAGCGTCAACGAGCCACAGTTCACCGGCAGCTCCGGCGATGCCCAGAACGCGACGCTGTTGAACGAGCTGAACACGTCCTTCCACCGGATCGTCCGCCAGTCCGGCGGCAACAACGCCACCCGGCTGCTCGTGCTCCCGACCCTGCACACCTCGGCCGACCAGCCCCGGGTGGACGAGTTGGTGAGCACGTTCACCGCGTTGAACGACCCCAACCTCATCGCGACCGTCCACTTCTACGGGTACTGGCCGTTCAGCGTGAACGTCGCCGGCGGTACCCGCTTCGACGCCACCGCCCAGCAGGACCTGACCGGCGTGCTCGACCGGGTGTACAACGCGTTCGTCTCGCGCAACATCCCGGTCGTCATCGGCGAGTACGGGCTGCTCGGCTTCGACCGGCACACCGGCACCATCGAGCAGGGCGAGAAGCTGAAGTTCTTCGAGTATCTCGGCTACTACGCACGCAACCGGAGAATCACCACGCAACTGTGGGACAACGGGCAGCACTTCGGCCGTACGTCGTTCCAGTGGAGCGACCCGGAGCTGTTTGCCCAGATCAAATCGAGCTGGACCACGCGCTCCGGCACCGCGTCCAGCGACCAGGTGTACGTGCCGAGAACCGGCTCGATCACCAGCAAGAGCCTGACCCTCAACCTGAACGGCACCACGTTCCAGGGACTGCGCCAGGGGAACACCGACCTCGTGAACGGTACCGACTACACGGTCTCCGGCAGCACGCTCACGCTCACCGCGGCCGCCCTCACCCGGCTGGTCGGCTCCCGGGCGTACGGCGTCAACGCGAACATCCAGGCCCGCTTCTCGCAGGGCGTGCCGTGGCGGATCAGCATCATCACGTACGACCCGCCGGTGCTCTCCAACGCGACCGGGGCGGCGGCCTCGTTCGCCGTACCGACGCAGTTCCGGGGGGACCAGCTCGCCACCATGGAGGCGAAGTACGCCGACGGCAGCAACGCGGGTCCGCACAACTGGACCTCGTTCAAGGAGTTCGACGTCGCGTTCGCCCCGAACTACAGCGCGAACTCGATCACCCTGAAGCCCGAGTTCTTCGCCGAGGTGAACGACGGACAGCGGGTCACCCTGACGTTCCACTTCTGGAGCGGTACGACCCTCACGTACTACGTCACCGAGTCGGGCGGCAACGTCACCGGCACGACGTCGTGACCTGACGCCGGGGGTGCCGCAGCCGGGAAGCTGCGGCACCCTCGGCCTCGTCCGCGCCGTCCTCGCCGTCCTCCCGGCCCGCCCGGTGGTACGACGAGCCGGCGCGTCACGGCAGGCGGTTGACCCGCAGCCGGCGGTCGATCAGTTCGTCCTCGGAGACCGGGCCACCGTGCAGCAGCTTCTCGATGTCGGTCGCGAGCGCGTGGCCCAGCTCGGCGCAGATGGCCTGTGCCTCCCGCCAGAGCGACCGTGCCCGACCGGGCGTGCGGGCGGCGACGGCCGATGCCAGCAGGTCGAGACCGTAGGCCTGACGCAGCGGGTCGTGCGCGGCTCGGGCGATCTCGATCTCGGTGGCGGCGGATTCGGCGGCGAGGTCGAAGCGCCGCTGCCGCAGCGACAACTCACCGGCCCAGTGGTTGAGGTACGCCGTGGTGTGCACGTCGCCGCTCGCCGCGGCTGCGGCCAGGCCGCGTCGGACACACTCCGCAGCCTGCTCCAACTCACCCTGGTTGTAGTGCAGGTGGGTCAGGTTGAGCCAGAGCACCGGCGAGTAGCGGGGATCGTCGGAGTAGCCGGGCAGGGCGAGTGCCGCCCGCAGGTGGCGCCGCGCGTCCTGCGGCCGGCCGAAGGTGTTGCACAGCCCACCGAGGTTCACCAGGATCGGCCCGGTCGACAGCACGTCGCCACCCGCCGTGGCGATGTCGAGTGCGCGGTGGTACGCCTCGGCGGCCTGCTCGTACCGGCCCAGTTGTTTGTACGCCACGCCGAGGCCCACCAGGATGCGGCTCTCGGCGTACCAGTCGCCCCACAGCCGCGCCGACTCCTGGGCGGAGCTGTACGCCTCGACCCAGTCACGCCAGAGCCGATGCTGGTGATAGAACGCGAACAGGCTGCCGGCGAGCTCGGCAGCGGCCCGGTGCCAGCCGCGGCGGCCGAGATCGCGGATGAGGGCGACGAGATTGTCACGCTCGGCCCCGAACCAGGCCAGGGCGGCGTCCCGTGAGGTGAACCGGAGCGGCTGCGCCGGCGGGTGGGCCAGATCCGGCTCGGCCCTGCCGGCTCGTCGCGGGCTGAGCAGTGGGTAGGCGTGGAATGCGGTGTCGAGGTACCAGTCGGCGGCACGGCGTACGGCGGCAGACAGATCTGTCGCCGACTCCTCGGCGCAGGCGCGTTCCCTCGCGAAGAGTCGGATCAGCTCGTGCATCCGGTAGTCGCCGTTGGCGTCGGGCGCGGCGAGTTGGCGTCGGGACAGCGACTGCAACAACCGGCGGGCATCCGGCGCGGGCAGCGCGGCGGCGACCGCCGCGCAGGCGGGGCTGACCGCCACGACGGGAAGCGTGCCGAGCAGCCGGAACAGCCGGGCGAGGTCCGCGTCCAACCGGCGGTACGAGCTGTCGAACACCCCACGCATGCCGCGGTCCTCGTCGTCGATCTCCAACGCGGCCAGCCGCTTGTCTTCCGGGGTCAGCTCCGCGACGATCGCCTCCGGTTCGAGGTGGGGGTCGTCGGCGAGCCGGCAGCCGATGATGCGCAGGGCCAGTGGCATCCCGTCGCACAGCCGGGCCAGCTCGGCGAGCGGACCGGGCGAGACGTCGGGCAGCCGGCCGCCGCTCACCGCGGCCAGTAGCTGCGTCGCGTCGTCGACCGGCATCGGCTCGAGGCGGATCTGGCGAGCCCGCTCGTGCACGCTCAGGCCGGGCAGGGCCTCCCGGGACACCGCGATCAGGGTGACGTTGGCGTCAACCGGTAGCGCGGCGCGTACGTGCGCCGCGGCCGGTACGTTGTCCAGGACGAGCAGGCGACACCCCGTCATCGAGGCGTGATAGAAGGCCGTCAGCTCCTCGGCGTCGTCGGGTAGTCGGTCGTCGGTCAGGCCGAGCTGCCGCAGCACCAGCCGCAGCCCCTTCTCGGGCGAGATCGGGCCGGGCGCCGCGTGGCCGTACAGGTCGACATAGACGGCGCCGTCGGGGAAGTTCGCGGCCGCAGCGTGCGCCCAGTGCAGGACAAGCGCGGTCTTACCCACGCCACCGACGCCGTGGACGATCCCGAGCGCAGGCCCCGGACGAGGACGTTGCGCCAGCCGGTCCAGGGCGGCCAACTCCCGGGTACGGCCGACGAAGTCGGTGACAGGCCCCGGCATCCGGCGCGCCGAGGTCGCGGTCTGCCCACGTGACGGCCCGAGGACGGACGGCGCACCCGCCGGGTGTGCCCGAAGCAGCGTCGCGTCCGCCCGCAGGATCGCCGCGTGCAGGTCGCCGAGGTTGCGGCTCGGGTCGATCCCGCTGGTCTGTACCAGGTGCCGACGGAACCTGGCGTAGTGCTCCCCGGCCTCGACGGTCCGTCCGGACCGGTGCAGCGCGAGCATGTACAGGGCCGCCAGCTGCTCGTTCTCCGGATGCGCCGCGACCGCGTCGGTCAGGTCGGGAAGCATCTCGCGATGACCTCCCCGCTCCAGCTCTCCACCGAGCCAGCACTCGAGCGTACGTAGCCGCAGCTCGTCCAGGGTCCGGCCGACCCGCTCCCGGAGGGCGGCGCTGGCGACGTCCGCCATGAGCGGTCCGCGCCAGAGATCGAGCGCGTCGCGGTACATCGCCGCGCGGTCGCCGGGATCGCCGAGGTGGCCGGCCCGCTCGACCAGGGCCCGGAACCGATGAGCGTCCACGGCGTCGGGTGGCACGTCGACCAGATAACCGACCTGTTTGGACACCACCTGGGGAGCGGTTGGATACGGCCGCAACGCCGATCGAAGCCGGGCGGCGTGGGCATGGATCGTGCGTCGTGCGGCTGCCGGTGGTTCCTTGTCCCACAGCAACGCGATCAACCGTTCGGTGGGTACGAGTCTGTTGGCCTCAAGCAGCAGCACGGCGAGCAGGCAACGCTCTCGCCGCCGTCCGATCTGAATGTTCTGCCCGTCGACTCGGGCTTCGAACGGACCAAGCAGCAAGAAGTCCATCACTGCGGTCACTATCGTCGCAGGCTGAGCCGATGGCAACCCCATGGCAACACGTCGGCAGCGCGCGTGGGCGAAGGTAGGACATCCATCAGCCTCTACGTGCCGGACGATCACCTTTACAGCACTGTCGTGTGTGGATCGATGCCGGTCCGGGCCGGGGTGCGCCCCGGTCGGCACCGGGTGAACGTCGCTGTCCACATTTCCAATCGCAACGGGGGAACGTTCATGAGTGTCAGTACGGGTACGGCGAGACCTTTCCCGGGCAGTCTGGTCCGGCAGCGCCGCCACGATCTGGGCCTGTCGCAGAAGGAGTTGGCTGGCCTGACGGGCCTGAGCGAACGGACGGTGCGGGACATCGAACAGAGCCGGGTCGCGCTTCCGAGGAGTGCGTCGCGGCGAAGCCTCTCCGACGTCCTTGGACTGAGCCGCAGCCCGGAAGCACAGCTCAACCTGCCCGACATCGACGTTCTCGGTGCACTGCGGTTGACGATGCGGGATCGGCAGGTGGACGTACCGGGAGCGATGCTGCGCGGTCTGCTCGGCCTCTTCGCGTTGCGTGTCAACAACGTCGTCCAACCCGGGGAGATGGTCGACTGGCTGTGGGGGGCCAGTCCCCCCAAGAGCGCACGAAACCTCCTGCACCTCTACGTGTCGCGACTGCGCCAGATTCTCGAGCCGCAGCGACCGCTGCGCAGCCGGGCCGGGCTGATCCGATCGAGGAACGGCGGTTACGAACTCCACCTCGAACCGGCTCGGATCGACGCCCACGTGTTCCGTGCCCTGGCCCAGCGCGCCCGCGCGGCAGCCCGGGCAGGCCAGGTGGACGAGGCCCTGGACGCGTACGCCGCGGCTCTGCACACCTGGCGCGGCCCGGTGCTGGCCGATCTCGGTCCGCAGATCCGCCTCCACCCGGCCATCGTCAGCATCGCCCGCGCCCGCGTCGCTGCGGCGGCGGAGTACGCCCAGATCGCGGTGGCGGCGGGACGCGCCCGGCTCGTACCGGACCTGCTTCTGGATCTCCTTCCGCAGGAGCCGCTCAACGAGACGCTCCACGCACAGACGATGACCGCGCTGACGGCCGAAGGGGACCCCGTCACGGCGGTGCGCCTGTTCCACGAAATCCAGTCCCGCCTGCGGGAGGAACTCGGGCTCTCACCGGGTCACCAACTCCAGACCGCGTTGGCCACCGCTTTCGGCGCGATGCGGCAAGCCTGATCCGCCGGTCCAACCGTTCGGAACTGCCGATCCCCTTCCGGCCGGCATCGGATGGATAGACGCCTTTCCGCTGGCCGGATCGACGATGGCAGGCGTCGACTTCACGTCGATTCCCCTTTGTGTACGTCGATCTAGCGTGACGGTGCCGGCCAGCTCGGCCGCTTTTTTCGCACCTAGGAGACGTACCCATGAGGAGACCCTGGCGCACGGTGAACCGTGCCTGGGTGTCGACGGCGATAGCGACCGCTGTGTTCGCCGCCGTCGGCCTGACCGCGTCACCCGCGCACGCCGAACCCGATGAGGCCACGACGAGGGCCCTTCTTGCCGACGCCTACCAGACCGTGGCCTGTGACTCCGACGGGGTCAGCTCGGCCGACAACGCGACGGCCAGCAGGCTCGACCCCCAACTGAACGGCACCCTGCGCGGCTACCTGAACGGCTACCGCGTGTCCTGCGCGCGGATGATCGTGGCTGCGGTCAAGGCCCGTGGCCTCAACCAGCGCGCCGCGCAGATCGCGGTCACCACCGCGATCGTCGAGGCCACGCTGCAGAACATCAGCGAAGAGGTCGACCACGACAGCCTGGGGCTCTTTCAGCAGCGCGCCTCCTGGGGCACCCGGGCACAGCGCCTCGATCCGACCTGGGCGACGAACGCGTTCCTCGACAAGATGATCCGGGTCTACCCGAACAACTCGTGGAACACCGCCCCGATCGGGGAGGTGTGCCAGGCGGTGCAGGTCTCGGCCTACCCGGACAGATACCAGGCGCAGGCGCACGACGGCGGGGTCATCGCCGCCGCGCTGTGGGCCGGCAACCCGCCGCAGGCCAGGCGGGAGGCGTTGGCGGATTACAACGGTGATGGGAAGACGGATATTGCGTTGTTCCGGCCTTCTGCGGGGACGTGGCATGTGTGGCATACCGGGGGTTCGGCGGGTGTGTTGCATACCTGGGGTAGTCCTGGTGACATTCTGGTTCCGGGTGATTACAACGGTGATGGTAGGACCGACAGTGCGTTGTTCCGGCCGTCGAATGGTGAGTGGCATGTCTGGTACGCCGGTGGTTGGGCCAGGTTGTTGCACACCTGGGGTGAGGTGGGTGATGTTCCTGTTCCGGCGGACTATAACGGTGATGGGAAGACGGATATTGCGTTGTTCCGGCCGTCGACGGGTGGTTGGCATGTGTGGTACACCGATGGGTGGGCGGATCTTCTGCATACCTGGGGTGGGGTAGGCGACGTACCGGTGCCGGCGGACTACAACGGTGACGGGAAGACCGACATCGCGTTGTTCCGGCCGTCGACTGGTGGTTGGCATGTGTGGTACACGGGTGGTTCGGCGTATTTGTTGCACACCTGGGGCGGGGCCGGTGATGTGGTCCTGCCCGGGGATTACAACGCCGATGGGAAGGCCGATATTGCGTTGTTCCGGCCGTCGACTGGTGGTTGGCATGTGTGGTACACGGGTGGTTCGGCGTATCTGTTGCATACCTGGGGTGGGGTGGGTGACATCCCGACTCCGGGTGACTACAACGGTGACGGTCGGACGGATATTGCGTTGTTCCGGCCGTCGACCGGTGGTTGGCATGTGTGGTACACGGGCGGTTCTGCGTATCTGTTGCACACCTGGGGCGGGGTAGGCGACATTCCCCTGGTCCCGAATCCCGCCAGCCGCGGCATCCAGATCTGACCCCTGAAGGAGCATGATGCGCCAGACAATGCGCACTGTACCGGTGGCGGGAACCCGCCGGATTCTACGTAGGGCCGTGGCAGTCGCCTCGGCGGCACTCGTCGCCGGACTCGTCGTGGTACCCGCCCCGGTCAGCGCGGCGGCCAATCCGAACCCGGCGAGAATCACCGCGGCCTCCTGGTGGCTGATGGAGGAACTCCTCAAGCTCCAACCGGGATCGCAGAACGGCGGAATCTACGCCAACAAGCCGGGCTACCACAACACCCGCGCGGCCAACGATTCCGGCGACTATTCCGTCCGGGACGCCGAGGACAGGGGTGGCCCGTCAGACAAGGCCGCCGCCTACGACTGGACCTTCCCCGAGGCCCAGAGCCTCGCACTGCGCTCGCTTCCCGCCGAGTCGGACGCCGACCAGAAGCTTCCGGTCAACGTGACGGCGGCGGCCTCGAACTTCACCAACATCGCCCGCTATTCCAGCCGGCTCCTGGCATCGGGTCAGAATCCGAACGATCCACGCCTGGACGGATGGCGGGAGTTCTTCGGCCAGGCCGACAACGACACCTCGGTCGAGGGATGGGACTTCCGCAACGGCCGCTCCGCCACCTCTGACTCCTCGCACCTGTGGCACATCCACCTCAGCGAGGACCGCGACAAGGTCGAGAGCGTCGAGAACAAGGAGGCACTGCTCAGCGTTCTCAGGGGCGAGACCGTCGCCGAATGGCTGAACAAGGGCAGGCGGGAGGCGTTGGCGGATTACAACGGTGATGGGAAGACGGATATTGCGTTGTTCCGGCCTTCTGCGGGGACGTGGCATGTGTGGCATACCGGGGGTTCGGCGGGTGTGTTGCATACCTGGGGTAGTCCTGGTGACATTCTGGTTCCGGGTGATTACAACGGTGATGGTAGGACCGACAGCGCGTTGTTCCGGCCGTCGAATGGTGAGTGGCATGTCTGGTACGCCGGTGGTTGGGCCAGGTTGTTGCACACCTGGGGTGAGGTGGGTGATGTTCCTGTTCCGGCGGACTATAACGGTGATGGGAAGACGGATATTGCGTTGTTCCGGCCGTCGACGGGTGGTTGGCATGTGTGGTACACCGATGGGTGGGCGGATCTTCTGCATACCTGGGGTGGGGTAGGCGACGTACCGGTGCCGGCGGACTACAACGGTGACGGGAAGACCGACATCGCGTTGTTCCGGCCGTCGACTGGTGGTTGGCATGTGTGGTACACGGGTGGTTCGGCGTATTTGTTGCACACCTGGGGCGGGGCCGGTGATGTGGTCCTGCCCGGGGATTACAACGCCGATGGGAAGGCCGATATTGCGTTGTTCCGGCCGTCGACTGGTGGTTGGCATGTGTGGTACACGGGTGGTTCGGCGTATCTGTTGCATACCTGGGGTGGGGTGGGTGACATCCCGACTCCGGGTGACTACAACGGTGACGGTCGGACGGATATTGCGTTGTTCCGGCCGTCGACCGGTGGTTGGCATGTGTGGTACACGGGCGGTTCTGCGTATCTGTTGCACACCTGGGGCGGGGTAGGCGACATTCCCCTGGTCCCCAATCCCGCCACCCGCGGCATCCAGATCTGACCCCTCCCAACGGGCGGCAACGTCACCGGCACGACCTCGTGACATGACGCCGGGGTGCCGCGGTCTGAGAGCCGCGGCACCCCGGTCTCACCCGCGTCACGGCTTCCGGACGAGGCGAACGGATCAGACGGTGTACTACCTGGAGGCCGTCGGAGGTGCCGGGTCCACCGCGATGCCGATGTGCGCGGGGTCGGAGAAGTTGCCCGAGCTGTCGAAGGCCCGGACCTCGAACATGTAGCCGCAGGTTGGTCGGGGCGGCCGGGGGAACGCTGTCGGGCAACGAACCCAGCTTGATGATGGCGAACGGGGAGGAGTTGTCGGCCGCGTCGATCGCCCGGATTCCGGCCGTACGCCCGGCGGTCCACCCCTATATGATCTCCGTCCTGGCGCGGGGAGGAGAACCACATGTGGCCGTTCAGGAAGAGCCGGCAGCAGTCGGCTGACGTCGTCGACGATCAGGCTGGCCTCGTCGTCGATCCGGCTTACGGCGACCCGCAGGCACGGGCCCTGATTCACGCGCTGGGCATCCACGACTGGCGTACGGCCCGGGACATCCTCACCGCCGCCACCGATCCGGACACCCGCGCGTACCTCATGGAGGCCGTGGGAGAGGTCGACGGCATCCAGGACTGGATCGGCGACTGGGTCGCCGCCGAGCCGGAGTCCACGCTTCCGCTACTGGTCCAGGGCTGCCACGCGGTGCATTGGGCCTGGGAGGCCCGAGGCGGAAAGCGCGCCGAGAATACCGGCCAGGACCAGTTCCGGGAATTCTTCCGCCGACTACGGATCGCCGAGAACCTGCTGGACGACGTCGTCGCCCGGGACCCGGACGACGTGACCGCCCGGACCTGGCTGGTCACCTCCTCGCGGGGCCGCCAGGTCGATGCCGACGAGGCCCGCTTCCGGTTCGACGAGGTCGTGAAGCGGCACCCTGGTCACGTCGTCGCGCACGAGCAACGGTTGCAGTACCTGTGCGCCAAGTGGTTCGGCAGCCACGAGCAGATGTTCGCCTTTGCTCGCGAGGCCACCGCCGCCGCCCCGAACGGCAGTCTGCTGCCGGAACTGCTGGCCGTCGCGCACATCGAGAAGTGGCACAGGATGCCGGTCGAAGAGAGCGACGCGTACATGCAGTCCGACGAGGTGCGCGCGGAACTGCTGGCCGCAGCCGAGAAGTCCATCTTCCACCCGGACTTCCGGCGCCCCTTCGCCTACGTCCCCAGGGCCAGCGCGTTCGCGCTGGCCCTGGAGTTGGCCCACGAGTTCGAGGCCGCGGCGCGGGTCTTCGAACTGCTCGGCGACAACGTCAGCGGGTGGCCCTGGAACTACGTCAACGAACCCGTCGCGGCCTTCATGAAGTCCCGGGAGTGGGTGTACGAGAACCTCTCCTGATCCGTTCAGGAAGCGGACGGATTCCGGGCGTCGCGCGCCACCAGTGGCGTGACGCCATCGCGGCCAGCACGGCGCCGGCGGTGTTGAGCAGTACATCGTCCACGGAGGACACCCGATCGAGCCGCAGGAGGTACTGCGCGGCCTCGACCAGGACCGAGCAGCCCGCCGCGAGCGCCAGGATCCGGGGTACCGATGCCAGCGCCGCGAACCGCTGCGGGGCGAAGAACCCGAGTGCCGCGAACACCAGCAGGTTGCCGACGACCTGGCCCGTCAGCGTCAGCGGCCCCCCGTCGGCGGCGATCGTGAACAGGTCCCGCAGCGGTACCAGGCTCATCCGACCGGGGACGGCGCCAGCCTGGGCGCCCGGCAACATGATCATCCATACCCACGGCACCGTCCCGTAGACCATGCCGACCTCGGCCAGCGACATCCGCCACGCCCACGCCGACGGGGTGCCGGTGACACTCCGACGGCGTGCCAGGGCCCACACCGCCAGCGCGGCCAACGGCAGTACGGCCACCGTGACGAGCACTACGCCAGTGAATGTACCGATCCAGCCGTGCCACCCATTGATCACACTGCCTCCGTCTTCGTCCGACCGTGAAACCTACCCGGGCCGCCCGCTGCCCGGGGACTGGCCCAACCGACCGCTGCCGGGCCGTCGAGGGGCCACGGGAAGGTCAGGAGCGCCCTTCTCCTCGTGGCGGCCGGCCGTGGCAGCGCGTCAGTCCTGGCCGAGAATGGCCTGCATCTCCTGTTGGATGATGTCCTGTACCGGGAGGCTGTCGTAGTTGCCGAGGATGACGCTGACCCAACCGGTGGCCGGGTAGATGTGCCAGTTGGCGACGCTGCCGGGGTTGGCGCCGCCGCGCCCGTACACCCAATGGCCGTTGATGAGCTTGGCCGGCATCGCGTACGCCATGAACGACGGGTGGGCGGGCGGGGGCCCACCGTCCTTGCCCTTGCCCTGGGGGATCTTGGCCCCGCAGAGCAGATCGACGTAGGGCCGGTCCAGCACCGTGCAGTCGCGCAGCGCGTGCGCGAACCGGACCAGGTCCGGCGCGGTGGCGAAGCCGCCGTCCCCGGCGTAATCGATGAAGTTGCGGCCCGGGTTCTTGCCCGGCTCGTACGGGCTCGGGCTGCCCTTGTCCAGGTTGCGGACGGCGTCCACCCGGCTGCCGTCCTCCAGCGTCATGTACGAGTGCGCGATGTGCTCGTCGGTGAGCCACTGCGGCCTGGTGTAGAACGCCGAGCCGGTCATGCCGCAGCGCCCGAAGATGTGTTCGTGCACATAGTCCCAGTACGTCGTGCCGGACACGGCCTCCACGATCTGCGCGGCGATGGCGAAAACGGCGCCGGAATTGTCGACGCGTGTGCCGGGGGCGGCCTCCAGCCTCGCCTGCCGGGACCACTGCTGGTAGAACTCGTGCACCTCCTCCCGGCTGTGGAAGACGCGTCGCAGGTCCATCTCCGGGTGGTTCAGCCCGGCGGTGCTGGTGAGCAGGTGGTGGATGGTCACCTGCTCGGCGATTTCCGTGGCGAAGCCGGTCAGGTAGGTGCCCACCGTGTCCGACAGCCTCAGTTTGTTCCGCTGCGCCAACTGCAGGACGGCCACCGCGGAGAACGGCTTGACCGCCGAGCCGAGATTGACCGCGACGCCCTCGTGGTTGCGGATCCCCTTCTCCCGGTCGGCCATGCCGTAGCTGCGTGACAGCACCGTCCGGCCCCGGTGCGACAGCAGCACCACGCCGGAGAACCTGTCCTGGGCGGCCAACTTCGCGACGTACCGGTCGTAGGCTCCGCCGGGCCGGGTGTCCGGCGGGATCCGTTCGTGCCCGGACGGCTCGGGCGCGAAGAGTGCGACGGGGTCGGTTGAAGCCGGGGCGGCGTGGCCGGGCCCGGCGCCCACCAGCGGCACGCCGGCCGCCGCACCGGCTGCCGCCAACCCACCCCATCCGACCAGCCGCCGCCGGTTGATACCAGGTACCGATTCCATGATCACGGGCCTTTCCCGATCGACGAACGGACCGTTCCAGGTCTACCGGCGACCGCCTGTCGACAACCGATCGCGGACCCATACGCCGCCCATAAGCGGTGCTGGGGATACTGGGCGGATGCGGGTGCTGCTGGTCGAGGACGAACAGCCGCTGGCCAGGTACATCGCGTCCGGGCTGCGCAAGCACGGCTGCGCCGTGGACGTGGCACACGACGGTCAGCAGGCGCTGGACAAATGCGAAATCACCCCGTACGACGTGGTGGTCCTGGACCGGGACCTTCCGGTGGTGCACGGTGACACGGTGTGCCGGATGCTGGCGCAGCGCGGCGCTGGCCGGGTACTGATGCTCACCGCATCCGGTGCCGTGTCCGACCGGGTGGAGGGGCTGGCCCTGGGTGCCGACGACTACCTGGGCAAACCGTTCGCGTTCTCCGAACTGGTCGCCCGGGTGGCTGCGCTGGCCCGGCGCAGTACGCCGGCCCGCCCTCCGGTGCTGCGCGCGCGGGATGTCGAACTCGATCCGTCGCGGCGCACCGCCGAGCGGGCTGGTCGGCTGCTGTCGCTGACCCCGAAGGAGTTCGGGGTGCTGGAACGGCTGCTCGCCGCCGACGGTGCCGTGGTGAGCGCGGAGACGCTGTTGGACAAGGTGTGGGACGAGCACGCCGACCCGTTCACCAATGCCGTACGCATCACCGTCAGCACGCTGCGTCGCAAGCTCGGCGATCCACCGCTGGTGGAAACCGTGACCGGCGCCGGGTACCGGATCGCCCGATGACCTGGCGACTGACCGCCCGCAGCCGTCTCACACTGCTGTACACCGGCCTGGTGCTGGCCGCCGGATCGCTGTTGACGGTGTCGACGTACCTGCTGCTGTTTCGGAGCCTGCGGCTGAATATCGAGGAGGCGATGTCCAAGCTGCTGACCCAGGCCGCGCCGCCGCTGCTGGTGGTGACCGCACTTGCCGGGCTGACCGGCTGGCTGGTGGCCGGGCGGATCCTGCGGCCGATCCGTACGATCTCCGGTACCGCCAACCGGCTGTCCGCGGAGAACCTGTCCGAACGGGTACCCGTCGGCCGGCCCGCCGACGAACTCGCCATGCTGGCCGCCACCATCAACGGCATGCTGGACCGCGTCCAGCGCGGTGTCTCCGAACGCGACCGGGTCCTGGACAGCCAGCGCCTGTTCGTGGCCAACGCCGCGCACGAACTGCGTACCCCGCTCACCACCATGCGTACCGCCATCGACGTCACCCTTGACGGCGAACCCGACCGGGCAGAACTCGTCGCGATGGCCGGCGACATCGCCACCGCCGTCGAAACCAGCCAACGCACCCTGGACGGGCTCCTGGTCCTGGCCCGCAGCCAGGCCGGCCTGTCCCGCCGGTCGCCCGTGGACCTGGCCACGGTCGCCGCCGCGGCAGTCGCCGACGCCGCCGGCCAAGCGGCGGACGGGGTCGTCACCGTGCAGGCCGACCTGCACCCGGCGCCGGCCAGCGGCGAGCCGGTGCTGCTGGAACGAATGGCCGGCAACCTGATCGAGAATGCGCTGCGCTACAACCACACCGGCGGACACGTCGCGGTGACCTCCGGCATCGCGGACGGGCGCGCGTTCCTGCGGGTGGTCAACACCGGCCGCCCGGTCACGCCGGAGGAGGAGCGGCGGCTGTTCGAGCCGTTCGTCCGGGGCGCCGCCAACGGCACCTGTGGGGCCGGGCTCGGCCTGTCCATCGTTCGGGCGGTCGTCACCGCGCACGACGGGGAGATCTCCAGCACCGCCCGGCCGACCGGCGGCATGGACATCGCCGTACACCTGCCGCCGGCCCTGGGGCTACCACCCGTGCCGGGTCCGACCGGTGGCTCGGATGACCCCGACGTCCGACCGCCACGACCCACCGCTCGCCCGTCATGATGCCGTGAGCAGGTCCCGGACCTGAGAATCACGATCTATGGCTGGAGCATCAGGAAGTGGACAGGTTCTGGATGAAGGCTCGCCAGGCGTACGGGGTGAAGGTCAGGTTGCCGGCGTCGGGGTCCTTGCTGTCCCGGACGAGTACGACCCCGGTCAGGTTGTCCGCCACCTCCACACAGTTGTTGCCACTGGCGCCGCTGCGGCCGGATTTGTGCCATTGGGCGCCGGTCAGGTTGTCCATGGCTTCATCACTTCCTCGATCAGCTCTACCGACTGCCAAGTGGGCAGCGCGACGTTGCGGACACTCTCCCACCTTGCCAGAAGGACTTCCACCTCCTCGGTGTGGTCTACCACGGTCCCGCCGAGCTGGTTGTCCAGGTGTCCCACCCAGCCGCCGTCATCCGACCGGGCCAGCACGAACGAGCCGCTCAGTCCGATGTGTAGGCCGACCTTGGTCGGAATGACGTGCACACTCACGTTTGGTTGCCTGGCGAAGGTGATCAAGTGGGTGAGCTGCCCGGCCATCACCGTGGCGGACTCCTCGGTGAACCGGTGCAGCGCCGATTCGTCGAGTACGGCTGTGACCTGGGGTGGGTGCTCCCGGTCCAGGATGGCCTGTCGGGCCAGTCGTGACGCGACGAGGGCGTTCACCTCGTCATCGGTGAGCGTGACATCACCACGGATGACCGCTCGGGCATAGTCCTCGGTCTGAAGCAGTCCGGGAATCAGCATTGGTTCGAAACAGCGAAGTTGTTTCGCCGCTCGCTCGGCCTCCAGCCAGGGACGGAACCAGGTTGGTTCGCCGTCTCGGGCGGCCAGTTTCAGGAGCGAGACGAAGAGATCGCCGGTGCCGAACACCTTGTCGGCACGGGCCAGGTACACCTCGTCCAGCGGTCGCTGACCCAGCTCCACCGCCGACACCATTGACGCGGAGTAGTGCGCGCGTTTGCCGTACTCCTCCTGGCTGAGGCCGGCGGTGGCCCGCATCCGGCGTAGTTGGGCGCGGATCAGGTCCGCCGTGGGTGTCGGCTCGTCCGCCACAGTTCCTCCACAGTCTTCCGATGCTTCCAATGGGCACGGTCGGTGACGACGATCCCCGCCGTGAGGACGCCGAGGGCGGCGTCGATGGCTTCCGAGAGTAGGGCAGTGGCAGCAGAGTGTCACCAGCGGAACTGCTCGGGAGTTGCCGGAAGGACGGGCGGAACCGCGTGGGAGGCCGTCCGGGGCGGCAACACCGGCCGGCCTCCCCTTCCAGCCGAGCGAGGAGGATCCGGGATGAGTTGGCTACGTCGTACCCCGAAGGATCGACACCGCCGGGACTGGCGGCGGCTCTGGCGCCACTGCCGGTGTGGCTTGCGGTGGCGCTGCCCCGACAGCGTGCCGCAACGCGCGATGCCCTATCCGCCGCCGACACCGGGAAGAGCGCCGGTCGCCGGCCCGGCGGTCCGCCAGCACCCGGACCGATTCACCAACCAGTGGCCACGGTGGCGCCTTCCGGCCGGAACGCCGGCCGACGGTCGGGTGGAACGACGCCGGTCGACGCGCGCCGAGCCGGGCCGTGGGCAGGCCCGGTGACCGGCGTCCCGGGTACGAGCGGCAGTGACCGCCGGCCGCCCGGACCCGGCCGTGCGTGGTCCGGTCGGCCCGCCGGTCCGGTCCGGCCGCACCTGCCACGGCGGCCGATCTGGCTCTGCCGGGTCTGCGCGACCGACTGGCCCTGCCTCACCGCCCGTACCCTGCTGCCGCTCGACTACGTCGCCGACCCGGTCGGACTCGCCGTCTTCCTCGCCACCACGATGCAGGAGGCGATCGCCGACCTGCACCGGCTGAACCCGGCGGCCGGACCCGATCCGAAGGCCATGTACGCCCGGTTCCTCGGCTGGACGGAGCCACGGCTACGCATCGCCCGGAACCGCCGCCGCCGAGTAGGGTCGGCGGAGGAGCGAAGGGAGCCCCCGGTGCCGGGACGTACGATCGCCGACCTCTGGTTCGACCCCGCCTGCCCGTACACCTGGACGACCTCGCGGTGGCTGCTGGAGGTGGCCAAGGTCCGGCCGGTGGAGGTGCGCTGGCACGTGATGAGCCTGTCGGTGCTCAACGAGGGCCGGGACGACGACCCGGAGGGCGACCCCGACGGATACCTCTGGGTACCGGTCCGGATCTGCACCGCCGTACGCGAGAAGTACGGCCCGGAGGCGCTCGGCCGGCTCTACACCGCGATGTGGACCGTGGCCCGTGGCGACGGGGACTGGCTCGGCGAGCTGCACGCCGCGCTGGCCGCCGCCGGACTGCCGCCGGAACTCGCCGAGGTCGGCATGTCGACGGAGTACGACGAGGCGGTACGGGCCTCGCACGCCGAGGGGATCGGCCTGGTCGGCGAGCACGTCGGCACGCCGATCATCGCGGCGACCGGGCCCGACGGCCGGCGCGTCGCCTTCTTCGGTCCGGTCATCTCCCGGATCCCCGTCGGCGAGGAGGCCGGCCGGCTCTGGGACGGAACGCTGCTGGTGGCCGGCGTACCCGGTTTCCACGAGCTGAAGGGTGCGCCGCACGCGGAGCCGCAGCTCGACCTTCCGGGGTGACCGGCCGGTCGCGGGTCCGGGCGGATCAGGGCTTGCGGCCGACCCCGCAGAAGACATCCACCTCGTCGGGCAGCTTGACGTCGGGCCCGGGGCGCCAGCGTGGCGTGGAGACCACGCCGGGCTCCAGCAGTTCGAGGCCGTCGAAGAACCGGGTCAGCTCCTGCGGACTACGCGAGACGTACGGCGTGCCGGCCTCGAAGGACATCTTGGTGGCGGCGTCCTTCGCCGCGCGGTCGACGACGTTGGTGCCGTCGTTGACCACCAGGTAACTGCCGGACGGAAGCGCCTCCACCAGCCGGGCCAGGATCTCCCGGGCGCGGTCGTAGTCGAGCACGTTGCCGAGGACTCCGAGCATCATCAGGGCGATCGGCTGGCCGAGATCCAGGGTACGGGCGGCGCCACGCAGGATCTTGTCCGGTTCGTGTACGTCGGCGTCGAGGTAGTCGATCACGCCGTCCGAACTGCTGGCGAGCAGTTCCCGGGCGTGCATCAGCACCAGGGGATCGTTGTCGACGTAGACGATCCGCGACTTCGGGGCGATGCGCTGGGCGACCTCGTGGGTGTTGTCGGCGCTCGGCAACCCGGTGCCGATGTCGAGGAACTGGCGAACTCCCCGCTCACCGGCGAGCAGCGTGACGGCCCGGACGAGAAACGCCCGGGAGACCCTGGCCACCTCGACGACCCCTGGAAAGACCTCCCGGACCTGGTCGCCGAGCTGCCGATCGGCCTCGAAGTTGTCCGTACCGCCCAGCCAGTAGTTCCAGACCCGGGCGCTGTGTGGGGCGGCCGTGTCGAGAATGGAGGGCGGCTTCCCGTACGGGACGTCCGGTTCCGGGTTGTCGGTCATCGGAGTACGTCCTTCCGGGCCGGGCGAGGTCGGATGGTGCCGGTCTCGACGCAGCGTAGTTCGTTCGGCCCGGGAGCGTGACCCCGAGCGGACGGGCCCCCGGCCCTACTCCGCCACCTGCTGCCGCCGCCAGGAGAGCAGCCGCCGGTACGCCGCCAGCCCGTCCGGCACCCACGCCCACTCGGCGAGCCGCCGGTGCAGCTCATCCTCGTCGAGAAAGGCGTACCAGGCGATCTCCTCCGGCTGCGGCTCGACCGGCAGCGCGCAGCGCACCTCGTAGACGGCCGACCACCAGGTGTGCTCGGGCGTCTCGTAGAGGAACCGGAACAGCGGAACCGGGGCGGGCAGTCCGGAAACTCCGAGTTCCTCCTCGGCCTCGCGCAGGGCCGCCTCGTCGTACGACTCGCCCGCCCCGACCACCCCGCCGACGAACATGTCGTACCGGGACGGGAAGACGAGCTTCCCGGGGGTACGGCGGTGCACGAAGATCAGCCCGGCCGGATCCCGAGCCAGTACGAACACGCACCGGTGCCGCAGTCTGCGCGCGTACGCCTCGCCGCGCGGCGCCTGCCCCAGCACCCGGTCGTGCTCGTCGACGATGTCCAGCACCTCATCGGCGGAGCGGGCCGGTTGTTCGGTCACCCGCCCATCCAACCAGCAGCCGCGTGGCAGGTGGACGCGCAGGTGAGGCACTATGCGTACATGCTTGAAGAGGAACTGGCCACGACCCGGGCGAAGCCGATCATCCGGCCGGCGGAGCCGGCGGATGTCGACGTGCTGCACCGCTTCGTCTGCGAACTCGCCGAGGTGGAGCAGTTTCCCGGGCCGGTCGCCGCCCAGCCGGCGGACCTCGCGGCGGCGCTGTTCGGTCCGCACGCCGTCGCCGAGGCCGTGGTCGCCACCATCGACGGGCTGCCGGCCGGGTTCGCCCTGTTCTATCCCACCTACAGCACCGTGCTCGGCCGCCCCGGTATCCACCTCGAAGACCTGTACATCGATCCCGAGCACCGGGGGAGCGGGCTGGGGCGCGCGCTGCTCACCCACCTCGCCGAGCTGGCGGTACGCCGGGGTGGCGGCCGGCTGGAGTGGTGGGTCCTGCACACCAACGACCCGGCGCTGCGCTTCTACGCCCGGCTGCGCGCCCGGCCGCTCGACGAGATCGCGGTGATGCGTCTCGACGGCGACCTGCTGCACGCCCTGGCGGGGAAGGCCGGGGCAGATGCCGCAGGAGCTTGACGGGTACGTCCGCGACCGGCTCGACCAGGACCGCAACGTCTGGCTCTGTACGCTCCGACCCGACGGCAGCCCGCACGTCACGCCGGTCTGGTTCGTCTACCGCGAGCACGTCTGGTGGGTCGCCAGCTCCGCCCGGAACCGGAAGATCCGTAACCTCGCCCTGGACCCCCGGGTCTCGCTCGCCCTGGAGGACGGTGTCGCGCCCGTGGTCGCCGAGGGGCGGGCGACGATCCACCACGAGGACTTCCCGGCCGAGATCGTCGCCGCCTTCGAGGCCAAGTACGAGGGCTGGGACATCAGGGTGCCGGTGCCCCGGGAAGGTCCCCGGGTCCTCCTGCACATCCCGGTAACCCGGTGGCTGCTGGCCGGCCGGGCACGCTGAACCAGCTGGCCTGGGCGGGTTGAACGGTCGGCTTGGGCACGCTGAACCGGCCGGCTGCCCGGTCTGGTTTACGAGCGTTGCTCAGCGGCGCTCGGCGTACTCGGGCAGGTGGCGGGCGACCTCGGCCGGGGCGGGCATCCGGGCGATCTCCTCGGCGATCGTGCGGGCCGCGTCGCGGTACCCGCCGCCCCGGTGACCTGGCAGCAGCTGTCGTACGTGTTCGGCGACGGCGTCCGGGCTCAGTTCGTCGGGAAGAAGGCGTAGGCCGGCGCCGGCGGCGGTGACCGCGTCGGCGTTGGCGAACTGGTCGGCCCCCTGGGGCAGGAACAACTGCGGGGCGCCCACGCTCAGCGCGCCCAGGGTGGTGCCGCTGCCGCCGTGGTGCACGACCACGTCGACGTTTGGCAGCAGGTTCGCCTGTGCCACCCAGGACTGCACCATGACGTTGTCCGGCACGTCGCCGAGCTGCTCCACCGGTACCCGACCGGCCGCGACCACCACGAACGCGTCCAGCCCCGCCAACCCGGCGATGGCGGCGGTGAGCAGTTCCGGGGTGCCGAACGCCGTACCCAGGGTCAGGTAGATCAGTGGCCGCGAACTGGGCCGGCGGCTCGACCCGGACGCCGCCGCCGGCCCGGAGTACGGGACCGGACGCAGTTCGATCCGGTCCGCGCTGGCGAGGAAGTCCTTGTCCTGCAAGGAGGGCGGGCAGATGTCGAGGTGCGGCCGGCCGGCAGCCTCGCTGTTCCTCGTCGGCAGTTCGAGGCCGATCCCCGCGGGAATCATGCGACCGAACCCGTGCCAGATGCCGGGGATTCCGGCCCGGACCGCGGCGACGGCAGCCCCCGGCACCCCCCACTCAGAGACGACGAGATCCGGCTGAAGCCGGTCCAGTTCCGGCGCCAGGTCCTCGGCGTACATCTCGTAGAACGAGTCCGCGGGACGAAAGGGTCGCAGTCCGTGCGCCGCCAGTGGCTCGTGCACCGCCTCGCCGGCCGCGAAATGCACCTCGTGTCCGGCGTCCCGGACGGCGATCGCCAGCGGGATCAGCGGATAGGTGTGACCGACCGACGCGAGGCTGGCAAACAGTACGCGCATGCCGAGGAATCTACGCCGGGTGCGAAAACCGGTTGCCGCGCATGATCGGTTCGAGGACAGTTGGTGCATGACGTACTGACGGCAGCACTCTCGTTGAACCGAAGCCCCCGGCGGCGCCGTACCGCGCCCGGGTGAGCCGTAGCGCCGTCCGTCCGTACCTTCCCAGGAAGAGAATCTCCTTGTCACAGCAGGAGTCCCTGCCGCCGTCCGCCCCGACCCCGGGGTCGGCCACCGTCACCGTGTTCGCCTCCGCCCGAAGCTGGATCGAGTCCGATGCCGTCGCGCAGTGCCACCAGGTGGCGGCCCTCGACGGCATGATCCACGTCGCCGCCATGCCGGACCTGCATCCCGGCAAGGGGGCCCCGATCGGCGCCGCAATGACGTCGACCGTGCTGTATCCGCTGCTGGTCGGCTCCGACATCGGCTGCGGCATCGCCGTGTTCCCCGTCGCGCTGAAGCGGGTCGTACCCGAGCGGCTTGCCGGCCGGTTTCCCGACCTCGACCGTCCGCTGGATCCCGAACTGGACGCCGACGACCCGGCCTGGGCCGTCGTGGACGCCGACATCCCGGCCGGCCACGTCGAGGGTCTGGGGACGGTGGGCCGGGGAAACCACTTCGTCGAGCTGGCCCGGATCCAGACCATCTTCGACCCGGCCCACGCGGCCCGGCTCGGGCTCGACGCCGACGACCTGGTCCTGATCGTCCACAGTGGGTCGCGTGGGCTGGGTGAACGGATTCTGCGGGCGCACACCGAGCGGCACGGCGCGGGTCCGGCCCCCGATCCCGCCGGGTACCTCGCCCTGCACGACGCCGCCGTGCGCTGGGGATCGGTCAACCGCCGGCTCCTCGCCGCCCGGGTCCTGCACGCCCTGGGCGCCGAGCCCACCGAGCCGATCGTCGACCAGAGCCACAACCTGGTCGAGGTCCGCGACGGGACGTACCTGCACCGCAAGGGAGCCGCGCCGGGAGACGGCCGCGACGTCCTCGTCGCCGGTACCCGGGGCACCAGTTCCTACCTGGTGGCCACCCACGCGGGGCCGGACGCCAACTACTCGGTGGCACACGGGGCGGGCCGCAAGATGTCCCGCGCCGACGCCCTGCTCCGGGGCCGGGCCAAGCACACGGTGGAGGAACTGCGCCGTACCCCGGTCGGGTCGATCGTGGTCTGCGGCGACCGTCAACTGCTGTTCGAGGAGGCGCCGACGGCGTACAAGCGGATCGAACAGGTGATCGCCGACCTTGTCGACCACGGCCTGGCCACCCCCGTGGCCACGACGGTCCCACTGATCACGTACAAGACGCTCGACCGGTCCAGGGGCGACGCCGGGCCGGCGACCCGACGGGGCCGCCAGGACCACCGCCGTACCCGGGGCCGGTCGTGAGCGCGGCAGGCGAGCGCGGCCACCTGCTGATGTCGGCGGGGCGCGGCCCGCAGGAGTGCGCGTGGGCGGTCGCCCAGCTCTCGCGTCGGTTGGACGCCGACGCCGCCCGGCAGGGTCTGACGACGCATCGGCTCGAGACCGTCCCCGGTGACCGGAACGGCACCTACCAGTCGGTCCTGGTACGGATCTCCGGGCAGGGCGCCGGAACGTTCATCGACTCGTGGACCGGAACCCTGTGCTGGCAGGCACCCAGCCCCTACCGGGCCAGCGCCGGCCGGAAGAACTGGTACGTCATCGCCCGACCCTGCCAGGTCGATGTCCCGCACACGCCCTTCGCGGAGGCGGACGTCGTCATCGTCGGCTGCCGCACCGGCGGCCCCGGCGGGCAGCACCGGAACAAGGCCAGCACGGCGGTGCGGGCGACCCACCGCCCCTCGGGAATCGTCGTCGTGGTCGACACCGAGCGACAGTTCAGCCAGAATCGTCGCCTCGCCCTGGAGCTGATCCGGCAGCGCATCGCGGACAACGACAGCAGCGCGGGCCGGGCCGTCACCACCGCCCGCTGGCGCATCCACGACGAACTCGTGCGCGGCAACCCCACCCGGGTCGAACGACCGGACACCGGCTCCGGCTCGGGCCCGACCGCGTCCGGCTGAGTCGACCGCGTCCGGCTGAGCCGACGGCTCGGGCCCGACCGCGTCCGGGCGAGCCGACGGATCGCCTCCGGCTGAGCCGACGGTTCGCCTCCGGCGAGGTGCTGGACGCCCGGCCCGGGATCCCGGATGACGGACGACGGCGTACGCCGCTACCCTCCCGCCATGGGTGACGAGGAAACCAGGCCGACCGTGTTCCCGAACCGTTTCGCGGACGCGGTCGGTCCACAAGGGTCAGAGCCGAGCCGGGACCACTGCCGGTGTGCCGGCCGCTCGGCCGCGACCCAACCGGCGACGGTGGAGTTCCACGCCGAGCGGCAGGACACCCGGGGCGAGGCCTGGCAACGGCTGCTGGCGCTGATCGACGAGGCGGCGGCCGACGGGCGTACGGTCTTCAAGCCGTTCGTGGAGCTGAGTGCCGCACATCGGCGGCAGATCGTCACCCTGCCGCCGACGATCGCGAAGCTGACCGAGGTCGAGCACCTGGTCCTCTACGGCACCAACCTGGTACGGATCCCACCGGAGATCGGGGCGATGACGAGCCTCGTGATGTTCGAGCCGTACACGTCGTATCGCCTGCACTGGTACCCGTACGAGCTGACCAGGTGCACGGGGCTCCGGTCCAGCACGGTGAGCACCCGCGCCCTGTACGGCAACTTCAAGTACCGTCCGCCGTTCCCGAGCCTGCGTCCGGTGACCATGGCGACCGAGGTCGACTTCGACGCGCTCGACCCCGGCGTGTGGGGAGCCGACCGCATCCGGACCTGTAGCGTCTGCGACCGTCCGGTCGATGGTGACGTGCACCAGGTGTGGATCTCCCGGGCGGTCGGCACCGACGTGCTGCCGTTCCTGGTCAACGCCTGCTCCACGGCGTGCGTGGCGGAGCTGCCGGCGCCGTACAAGGGTTATGTCCCGACGCCGCACACCGGCGGACCGGAACTCGTCCAGCCCCCTGCCGGCCACTGAGGCCGTACGGGCAGGGATCCGTCGGGCTCAGCGGAGGATCAGCACCGCGAGGGTGCCGATGGTCGCGTTGGCGGTCACGTGGACCAGGTAGGGGAGGAGAATGCCGCCGCTGCGCAGCCGCATGACGCCCAGGACGAACCCCCACGTCGCTGCCATGACCATGCCGACGACCCCGGAGGGAAAGCCGGCGAAGTGCGCGGCTCCGAACAGGCCGGCCTGTAGCACGAGCGCGACCCGGGCGCCCCAGACCGCGGCGAGTTCGGTGAGCAGCACTCCCCGGAAGAGCATCTCCTCCCACACCGGATTGATCGCGGCGAACGCCACGATGCCCAGGATCGCGCCCCAGAGTGGAACGCTCCGCAACTCCCGCAGGTATTCGGCCGGCTCGGGTCGCACCGCGAGCGCCCATGCCGAGAGCGCCGCCGCGCTGAGCAGTACCGTGCCCAGGCCCAGCCACGGGGCCTCGGGGGTCAGTGATCCGCGCGCCAGCCAGGGTGCCGCCGGACGCAGCGTGGCGTGCCGGCCGGCGAGCAGCAGACCCGCCAGCGGAAGCACGCAGACCAGGATCGTGGTGACCGCGGGCGGCCAGCCACCGAGAATCCCCACCGCGAAGCAGCCGAAGAGCGGACCGATGAACACCGCCGCGCGGATCGCGGCCGGCGACCGCAGTACGAACGCACCGGCGACCAGTACGGCCACCGCCACGGCGACGATCGCCGTACGGGCGCGCGCCTCCGGACGGATCGGCAGGGCGGCGCAGACTCCCAGGGCGACGACGCACGCTCCGGTGAGCGCCGTCCGGACAGCGCTGTCGCGGGTGCCCCGGGAAGGCACCGGCATCATCCGAGCACTGACGTCCCGCACAAGCAGCGAGACTGTCACACCCCGTCAACAGTCCCGCCGAAAGCGGCTACTCCACCTCCACCGACTCGTAGGTCAGGATCAGCTTTTCGGTGAGCACGCTGGTGTCGCCGCCGGTGGCCGCACCCACCTCCAGGTGCCTCGGGTCGGCCTGGAAGAGGGCATACCGGCGGACCGGCGTGCCGTCGGCGTCGTACACGACGAGCGCGGCGGCCAGCTTGCCGGGCCGGCCCGGCCGTTCGGCGCGGACCCGGGCGACCCACTCCTCGAAACTGGTCCCGCCGGACTGGGCCCGGGTCAGGGTCAGCTCGCCGGCTTCGGGCCGGCCGGGAACCTTGCGGATCACGTACTTGCCGTCCGGGGTGTTCGCCTTGTACTCGATGACGTCCTGCCCGAGCCGCAGGCCGGAGACCTCGGTGATCGGCGAGATCACGACGCCGTCCACCTCCAGCGCGAACGAGTGGCCGACGGCGGAGTCGTAGTCGGACAGTGGCATGAGCTGCCTCCTTCGCCGGGACCGTACCGGCGCGCGGAAAACAATCGATGCCACCAGGTAACCAGGTTCGGCGGCTCCGGTCACCCGGGCCACTGCCACTGGGCGATCTGGGGGTGGTCCTCGCCGTACCGGCGGGTGTGGTCGCGGCATTCCTGCCGTGCGTCCACCATCATCTGGCGGAGGTGGGCGGCCCGGGTGGCGAGGCCGGGAACCCGGTCGATCACGTCCATGACCAGGTGGAACCGGTCGAGGTCGTTGAGCATGACCATGTCGAAGGGTGTGGTGGTGGTCCCCTCCTCCCGGTAGCCCCGGACATGCAGGTTGTCATGGTTCGTACGCCGGTATGTGAGTCGGTGGATCAGCCACGGGTAGCCGTGGTAGGCGAAGATGATCGGTTTGTCGCGGGTGAAGATGGTGTCGAACTGGGCATCCGGCAGCCCGTGCGGGTGGTCGGTCGCGGGTTGCAGCCGCATCAGGTCGACGACGTTGACGACCCGGACCCGCAGCTGGGGCAGGTGCCGGCGGAGCAGGTCGGCGGCGGCGAGGGTCTCCAGCGTGGGTACGTCACCCGCGCAGCCGAGCACGACGTCGGGCTCGTGTCCGGTGTCGGTACTGGCCCAGTCCCAGATTCCCAGGCCGCGCTGGGTGTGCAGCACCGCCTGCTCCATCGAGAGCCAGGTCGGCGCGGACTGCTTGCCGGCGATCACGACGTTGATGTAGTGCCGGCTGCGCAGGCAGTGGTCCATGGTGCAGAGCAGGGTGTTGGCGTCGGGCGGCAGGTAGACCCGGATGATCTCGGCCTTCTTGTTGGTGACGTGGTCGATGAAGCCGGGATCCTGGTGGGAGAAGCCGTTGTGGTCCTGCCGCCAGACGTGGCTGGAGAGCAGGTAGTTGAGCGAGGCGAGCGGTCGGCGCCAGGGGATGTCCCGGGTGACCTTGAGCCATTTGGCGTGCTGGTTCAGCATCGAGTCGACGATGTGGATGAACGCCTCGTAGCTGGTGAAGACCCCGTGCCGGCCGGTCAGCAGGTAGCCCTCGAGCCAGCCCTGGCAGAGGTGTTCCGAGAGCACCTCCATCACCCGTCCGCCGGGGGAGAGATGGTCGTCGCCGGGCTCGGTCCGGCCCAGGAACGCCCGGTCGGTGACGTCGAAGACGTCCGCCAGCCCGTTCGACTCGACCTCGTCCGGCCCGAACAGCCGGAACCGGTCCGGGTTCGCCGTGATCACGTCCCGGATCCAGCCGCCGAGCGCCCCGGTGGCGCCGACCATCGGCAGGCCGGGCCGGTCCACCGGGACGGCGTGGTCGCGGAAGTCCGGCAGCACCAGGTCGTGCAGCACCGTGCCGCCGTTGGTGTGCGGGTTGGCGCTCATCCGCCGGTGCCCGCGCGGCACCAGCCCGGCCAGGTCCGCGACCGGTGCGCCGGTCGCGTCGAACAACTCCTCCGGCCGGTACGAGCGCAGCCACCGTTCCAACTGGGCCAGGTGCTCCGGGTCGTCCCGTACGCCCTGCAGCGGAACCTGGTGGGCCCGGAACGTCCCCTCGACCGGTTCCCCGTCGACCTCGGCCGGTCCGGTCCAGCCCTTCGGGGTACGCAGCACCAGCATCGGCCAGCGCGGCCGTTCGATCCGCTCGCCGCTGCGGGCCCGGCGTTGGATCTCGGCGATCTCGTCGAGGATCCGGTCGAGGGCGGCCGCGAGTTCCCGGTGCACCCGGGCCGGCTCGTCACCCGCCACCAGGTACGGCTGGTAGCCGAACCCGCGCAGCATCGAGAGCAGGTCGTCCGGCGGGATCCGGGCGAGCACGGTCGGGTTGGCGATCTTGTAGCCGTTGAGGTGCAGGATCGGCAGCACCGCACCGTCCCGGGCGGGATTGAGGAAGACGTCGGAGAACCAACTGGCGGCCAGCGGTCCGGTCTCCGCCTCGCCGTCGCCCACCACGCACGCCACCAGCAGGTCGGGATTGTCGAACGCGGCCCCGTACGCGTGCGAGAGCGAGTACCCGAGTTCGCCGCCCTCGTGGATCGACCCCGGTACGTCCGCCGCGACGTGGCTCGGGATCCCGCCGGGGAACGAGAACTGCCGGAACAGCCGGCCCATCCCGGCCTCGTCCCGGCTCACCGACGGGTACACCTCGGTGAAGGTCCCCTCCAGCCAGGTGTTCGCGATGATCGCCGGAGCACCGTGTCCGGGCCCGGTCACCAGCATCGCGTCCAGGTCGCGGGCCACGATGGCCCGGTTCAGGTGTACGTAGACCAGGTTGAGCCCCGGATCCGTGCCCCAGTGGCCCAGCAGCCGGGGCTTGATGTGCTCGCGGGTCAACGGCTCGCGGAGCAGTGGATTGGCCAGCAGGTAGATCTGCCCGACGCTGAGGTAGTTGGCGGCCCGCCAGTAGGCGTCGAGCCGTCCCACTTCCTCGTCGGTCAGCCGGAGACGCGGGTCCAGCGAGGTCTTCATCTTCCGACCCTCTCGCGGGTCGACCCGATCCGCGACCGGTACGGCGATCTCACCGGCTCACTCCTGTATGTACAAGCCGTGCGAGCCGCGTACGACGATCACCGGGGCGGGCGAGTGGTAGAGCATGGCCTGGCTGACCGCGCCGAGCATCCCCCGCCACGGCTCGTCGCCCCGGGCACTGACCACCACGACCTCCGCCCGGCTCGCCTCCTTCATCAGCGCCGCCTCCGGGTCGCCGATCCGAGCCTGCTGGCTGACCGAGACCGACGGGTACTTCCGCTGCCAGGGCGCGACCGCCTCGGCCAGTTGACCGACCGCCTCCGCCGGAAGGTCGCCGGTCGTCTCGTCCGGGTCCCAGACCTGCACCACGACGAGGTCGGTCGCGTGCCGGGCGGCGGTGTCGAAGGCGAAGTCCAGCGCTCCCAGCGAACTGGCGGAGCCGTCCACCCCGACCACCACCGGCCCGGTCGACGGGAACGTCTCCCGGGCGACCAGCACGCTGCATCCGGCGCGGGCGGCGATCTGCACGGCGGTGGCCTCGGAGTCGGCGGGTACGTCAGGATTCACCGTCAGCCCACCGTCGCCGATCACCAGCAGCGCGGCCGAGCCCGACTCGCGCAGCAGCGTGGTGATAACGGGTCCCTCGATCAGGGCGGAGGTCGCCGTCAGCTGCGGCTGGACACCGGTGGCGGTCCGGATCGACCGGTCCAGCAACTCCTCGGCGGGCTTGCGGGGCTCCTCCGGCATCGGTTCGGAGGGGTTCGCGACCCAGTTGAACGCATGCACGATGCGTAGCGGGCGCGAGTGCAGGGCCGCCTCCCGGGCCGCCAGCCGTACCGCCGTCATGCTGAGTCGGGAGTCGTCGACGCCGACCACGACCGGCGTCTCGTGCGGGGTGTTCACCACGGACCCGCGGTCAGCCGGCCCACCGGCCGACTTCCGACGACGTGGCGTATCCGCATCACCTGCCGAGGGTATCCGGGCGTTACGTCAGATGTGTCGGATTTAGCCAGTACGCCCGGTTGGCCGGCGGGTCGGTCAGTTCTCCACCCGCAGTACGGCGATCGTGGCGTTGTCCCGACCGCCCGCGACCAGGGTGTCGGCGAGTACCGCGCGGCTCACCTCGGCCGGGCTGGTGGTCGCGCCGAGCCGGTTGGCCAACCGCTGGTAGTCGAGCTGCTCGGCGACCCCGTCGGTGCAGAGGCAGTAGACGTCGCCGGGGCGGAGCGCCACGCTCAGCAGATCCGGCTCCGGATCGCCGGGGTGTCCCACGTACCGGGTGAGCTGGTAGCGCGCGGCGGCCGCCGCCGGCGAGTCGGCCGGGTACCAGCCGTAGACGGCACCCAGCCAGGCGGCCGTGTGGTCGACGGTCAGCAGTTCGAGCAGGCCGTCCCGGAGCCGGTAGGCGCGGGAGTCGCCGATCTGCACGATCCAGGCGGCCAGTTCGGGTACGGCCGGGCCGTTCCGGTCCGCGGCGTCGGGCGCCGTTCGGGCCGGCGGGGTCTGGCGCGGCCAACCTCGCTGGCCGGTGCTGGGCGCCTCGGTGCCGGGCGCCCGCTCCGGCGTCGCCCCGGCCGGTGGTCCGCCCTCCGGCGCCCCGGACTCCGTCGGGGCGAGCACCAGGCCGGTGAAGGTGCAGCCGGTCAGTTCGCCCAGCTCGGCGCCGGCCGCCCGGACCCGGAACTGCGCCTCGGCCATGGCCTCCCGGAGCTGACCCGGGCCGATGTCGTGGCCCGCCGCGTGCACCGCGGTCACCATGGTCTGCATGGTGGTGCTGCCCGCCACGGTGCTGCCGCGACCGTCGCCCATCCCGTCGGCCACCGCCAGAAACGGCAGCGTGGGATCGACGTGCAGGACGTCGAAGTTCGCCGCGTAGCGGTTACCCACCCGGGAGCCACCGGCGACGTGCAGCCGGCGGCCGGCATGGGTGTAGGAACGGGTCACGTCGCCCTCGGCGGGCATCCGATCGGGACCCGTGACAGGGCTTCGGTGCATGGCGGGGAGGTTAGCAGGATTCGCCAACGGCCTGTGCGGTATATGCGAATCCTCCCGTTCCACCCCAGTTTCTTGCGATGAGGTCGGTGGGCCGGACTGCGGGACGCCGGTCAGGGTCCACCGTGTACAGATGGCCACGATGCGCCGCGACGACCGGTCTGAGCTGCGAGGATGGACCGGTGAACCTGCCCGAGACGTTGCGACGGCACCGGCTGCTCGCCGTCGTACGGGGCAACGACCCGGAGGCGGCGCTGGAGAGCGTACTGGTGCTGGCCGAGGCGGGGATCGCGCTGATCGAGGTGGCGGTGACCTCCAAGGACGAGGCCGGAGTGCTGGTCCGGGCCCGCGCCGCGTTGGGACCGGACGCACCACTGGGCGCCGGGATGGTCTTCACCGAGGCGGACGTGGTGCAGGCGGAGCAGGCGGGTGCGTCGTTCGTCGTCACGCCCGGACTGGTGCCGGCGGTGGCGGAATCGGTCCGGCTCGGCATTCCCGCCCTGGTGGGCGCCCTGACCCCGACCGAGGTGGTCGCGGCCAGTCTGGCCGGCGCCGCTGCCGTGAAGGTTTTTCCCGCCTCGCTGGGCGGGCCCGACTACCTGCGTACGCTCCGGGAACCGTTCCCGGACGTGCCGTTCGTGCCGGTCGGCGGGGTGGAGATCGAGTCGATCCCGGACTACTTCGCGGCCGGTGCGGTCGCGGTGGGCGTGGCGGAGCCGCTGCTCGGAAGCGCTCCGCGCGGCGGCGACCTGGACTCCCTGCGACTGCGGGCGGCCGCCTTCCGAGCCGCGATCGTGGGTCCTGCGTAAGGCGACCTGCCCGAGTGCGGGGGTCCCGCCGCGACGGCGGAACCCCTACCCCAACGCTCGGTCGACCCGGCTCAGCACCACCCGTTGACCGGACCGGTCAGCCCGGTCCACAGGTAGGCGTCGGACACCCAGGCGCCATCGCTGAGTCGGTTCCACAGCGACGTGGTGCCGTACCGCCCGCTGTGGGAGGTGCCGTTGGCGGAGCACGAGACGGTGACCGTGGCGCCGTCGCTCACCGATCCCAGCGCGGCGTGGCCGCTGCCGGGCCCGGACCGCTTGGTCAGCGTGCCCCCACCGTTGGCGTCGACCACCGCCTGGTTGAAGCCCAGCGCACCGTGGTTGTAGAGGCCGCCTCCGACGCCGGCCGTGGCCGACCCGTGTCGCGCGCTGCCCTGGTACGCCGCCCCGCCGTTGGCGAACTCCCACTTGCCGATGCTGTGGCCGGCGATTCCCACGTACGCGCTGTTCTGCCGCAACGCGAAGTGGACGTGCCGACCGGTCGCCGCCCCGCCGCAGGTCACGTCGGTGCCCGTGGTGCCGAGGTACGCGCCCTGGCCGACGGCGGCGCCGTTGACCGAGATGCTGCTCCACAGGTGGTAGTAGTCGGTGGAGTAGCCACGGTCGTGGATCACCCGGATGTAGCCCGTACACATGGTGTACGCCGTGCCGGCCCGCGCCGCGCGGACCACCTGGTCGCCGCCGGCCAGGTCGACAGAGCTGTACGGCGCCTCGTAGCCGTTCCAGCCGTGCGGGCCGCTGGTCATCGTCCAGGTCTGGCCGACCGCGAACGGCAGGGCCATCCCGGTCCGGTAGTCGCCACCCGCCATGATGCCGGGAGTGCCGGCAAATACCCCTTTCTCCTGCTGGTTCACCACGGGCGATTCGGCGGCCAGTTCGTTGAAGCCGGCCTCACCATCGAAGTGCACCCGCCACGTTCCGGCCTCGGCACGGGCGATGAAGATCGCGCCGGTCGGGTGGACGTCCTTCTCGTGGGAGGTGAGAGCCACGGCGGTGCCGAAGGCCCACGTGCCGGCCCGGCGGGTGACCGTGACGCGGGTCTCGGGAGCGTCGGTGTGCTCCGCCGCCGTGGCGCTGACCTGCCCGAGCAGCTTGGCGGTCACGGCGTCCTCGACGCTCACCTTCACCGGGTCCGGCGCGGGCGCGGCGTGGGCGGCGGTGCCCGCGACGAGGAGGTCCGCCGCTAGTAGGGCCGTGGTGATGCCGGCCCATCGTCTGACGTACACCATTGATGACCTCTTTCACATCGAAGGACATCGTTCTGGGTTGTGCTGACGATAAACAGCGCACGGAAAGTTGTCTACAGGTTGCTGCTAGCGCAGCGAAGATAACCTTCAGATCATCCTCGGGCCAGGGCGTCTGCTTCTCACCGAACCTGATCTTTTGCCTCGGACGACGGCCGCCACTCCCGACTGATCAGCCCGTACACCCACGAGTCCGAGACCTCGCCGTTCACGACGCAGTCTTCGCGCAACGTCCCTTCACGCACGAATCCGAGCTTCTCCAGGAGGCGGGCAGACCCCACGTTGTGCGTATCGGCCTCGGCCTGGACTCGATTCAGGTCCAACGTGTCGAATGCCCATTGCAGCAAGGCGTGCGCGGCCTCAGTCGCGTAGCCGTGGCCCCATGCCGCATCGTCGAGGCAGTAGCCCATCGACGCGCTGCGGTAGTCCGGGTTCCACCGGTTCAGACTGCACCAGCCGAGGAACGTCCCGTCGGAAACGCGCTCCATGGCCAGCCGTGTCCCGGTGCCCTCCTCTGCCATCTGCCGGCAAGCCACGATGAACCGCTCGGCGCACACCCGCTCGCTCCAGGGCGGCGAGTCCCAGTAGCGCAGCACGTAGGGGCGCTGCTGTGCAGCGCGAAGAGGGCGTTCGCGTCGGCGTCGTTGAACGGACGCAGTCGCAGGCGAGCGGTCCGCAGCGTGGGGGTAGGTAGGGACATGGTCTCCATGTTGCCTCTCTTCAGGTGGTGGCCGCGCAACCGCACACGCGATGCCGATGACTCACAACCGGGCTTGTCACGGGTTGGGCGACCGCCCGGGTCGCGGCATGTCGGTGTTCCGAGGGTCAGGAGCCGATCTGGGTTGGTGCGCCGATGTGGGTGGTTGTCGCCAGGATCGCGCGGCGCCTCTGGCGGAACCAGGCACGACTGCCGGCGGTCCAAGCCGACATGCGCGCGGTCGTCTTCCTCACCTCTGTCCTGTTGGGCCTGCTCGTCGGCGCTCTCATGCTGCGTTCCGGCTGGGAGCTGCCGGTGCACACCTCCTGCTCAGGCGACGTGTGCACGTCGCAGTCGTGGGTCGACGTCGACTGGGACCGCGTCAACTGGGAACTGAAGCCGACCAGGATCGCCTGCTTCGAGGCCAACCCGGCCAACCACGATGTCCTGATCGGGCCCGGTGACGAATGCGTACGGTCCCGTGGCGACGTCATCGAACACCAGGCCAGCTACGAAGAACTACGTGAAGAAATTCAGCAACGGCGTACCCGGGCACTTGCGTTCGCTGGCGCCGCGATCGCGCTGCCACCGATCCTCGTCGAGGTGTGGTGGCGCGTTCGCCGCAGGCCGGCACCGACCGCACACTGATTCCACGCTCGCCCACCCTGATCGCGGCGGATCCGGATACTTCGAGCACCGAGCCACTTCGCAGATCCGCTGGCCGAGCAGGCATAAGAGCGCGGCACGGCTAACCACCGTTCGTGAGGCGAGATTACCCATCGGCCGGGCTGATCATGGTCTCTGGCTTCGATACCATGCAGGTATGGGTGTCGACGTGCTTCGCTGCCGGCCGCTCCATCGTCTCGCCGAGCTACCGACCGCCCTCTGGTTGAGCATCCATGTGCTGTTCTACCTCGGTCTGGGCGCGATGGGCTTCGCCGGCTATGCCCTCTGGGATCTGCACCCGCGCACACCCCTCGCCGAAAGCCTGTCTTTGATGATCATCGGGGTTCTGTGGCTCAGTCCGCTGTGGGTGTTCGTGAGCGTCGCGGCCACCTTTTGCCTGGGAGTGCTGCGTCTGCTGTCCGACGTTCGCTGGTACTGGTTCAGGCTGGCCGCGGTCCTGCTCTTCGCCGTGCCGTTTCCGCTGTTCGTGCTCAGCGTTTACGGTCCGGAGGCGGCGCTGCCCGTAGCTGGTGCCCAATTGGCGACGGCATTGCTCATTGTGCAGCCTCGGAAGAAGCCGGGCAGATGGGCGGACCGGGATCCCGCCATAGAGGACCATCGTTGGTAGGGGATCAGGCCCGGCGGATGGCGTTGAGCCGTTCCGGGGGTATCGACCGACGGCGCGGATAGACGTTTTGACTTAACGCTTCCGGTCTGGTTCGACGTGCTCATTTCGGCTATGTCAGTGCGCCTCGAGCCGAATTTCCCTCGGATCGTGGGATGGCGTGGGGAGCAGATTGGGAGCGGGGCCGCGCTCTCAAGGGCGCTGAGCGGCGCTCAACGGCCTTGACCTGCACGTATCGTCCCCGCTCGACCTGCGGCCCTCGTGTCGTTGCTGGTCAGGCGCGATGCGGAGACCCGGTTTGCGCTGGCGAGAGCTGGGTGAGGACGGCGTCGACGAGCGTGTCGGTGAACTTTGGGGACGCGGTCTGGCCGCTGACAAGGACGCGGTAGTAGATGGGCCCGACGATCTGGTCGACGGCAAGGTCGATGTCGGTGTTGGCGTTGAGTGCGCCGCGGGTGACTGCGCGTTCGAAGGGGAGCCGGTCGTAGCTGCGTTGCTTGCCGAGGTGCTCGAAGCGCAGCCGGGCGGCGAGTGCAGGGTCGTGCTGGGCTTGGGCGGTGAGGGCGCGGAAGACCGCGCCGGCGTCGGACTCGGTCAGGAAGCGGGCGATCTTGCGGGCGTGGGCACGCATGTCCTGTCGAAGGTCCGCCGTGTCTGACGGGATGAGGGCTTCGGCGGCGTCCTGAACGAAGGCGTCCATGAGAATGTCGTTCTTCGACGACCACCAGCGGTAGATCGTCTGCTTGGCTACCCCCGCGCGTTCGGCGATCCCCTCGATGGTCAGTCGCGAGTATCCGACCTCTACGAGCAGGTCATCGGCGGCTTCCAGCACGCTCTGCCGGGCCTCTTCACTGCGGCCGTGCCTGTTGCCGCGGTGTCTACCTGCGGTGCCGCTGGCGTCAGCGCCCATATGTCCGTTCCCTTCGACTGGGCGACCTTAGCACCTTGTCTAGACGCAACGGTGCGTCTACGGTAGCGCCAATGAACACGTTGACAACGACTGACACGGCCGCTGTTCTCGATCGGCTGTTCGCGGCCGCCGACCTCGAAGAGGTGAACCCCGCGCCGTGGCCGCTGGACACGCCCTTCGCCGACGCCTCGGCAAAACAGCGCGCCGATGCGCTGGCCGGGGAGTACATGCCGATCTCCAGATCGGGCGGTCAACTGCTCTACGCGCTCGTACGCCACGGCCGCCCCGAGACGATCGTCGAGTTCGGCACCTCCTATGCCACCTCCACGATCCACCTGGCCGCTGCGGTCGCCGACAACGGTGTCGGGCACGTATGGACGACCGAGCTCAGCCAGGCGAAGGTCGACGCCGCGCGCAGGAACCTGGAGCAGGCCGGCGTAGCCCAGTACGTGACGGTCCTGGCGGGCGACGCTCTCGAGACTCTGACCGAGGTCCGCGGACCTATCGGCCTGCTGCTACTCGACGGCTGGAAGGACCTCTGTCTGCCCGTGCTGCGGCTGCTCGAAGACCGCCTTGCCCCAGCCGCCCTCATCGTCGCCGATGACACCACCTTCGCCAACATGGCCGACTATCTCGCCTACGTCCGCAATCCCGCACACGGATACGTCACCATCGCGTTCCCGGTGGAGGACGGCATGGAGATCAGCTGCCGAACCTGACGCTGCTCGTGGGTTCTCAGCGAAGTTGATCCGGGGTGGCCAGCCGACCAGTAGCCGACCAGTAGCGGATCAGTTTCGGTGAGAAGCCCAGGGCGTCTTCTTCTCACTGCCCGCCCGGATCGCGGCATGCGCGGATGCTCTTCAGGCTCCAGGGTCGGCCTTGGGCTTGGCCGATTCCGTCCATGGCCGACTGTTCGTAACTGTGGCTTGGCGTGGGTGGCCTGGTCGAACGGGGATTCGGCGCGCTCGTGCGACAGCCGGCCGCAGCTGGTGTGGGGCACAGGCCGGCGGTCGTGTGTGTGGTCTTGTCGCTGCGGCGGTTTGACCCTGACGCAGGGTCAACCTTTGAGCATGGTGGCATGACCAAGGAAACCAGTGCTGTGGAGGTAGCCGGATCGCGCAGGTCGCGCGGCGATCACGGCGAAAATGGAGAGCGGGCTGAGAGGGGCGACCGGGCGGTGTGGCATTTCACGATCCACCACGACGGCGTCACGATCCCGGTGTCTCGCGGCGGCCGGGGACGACTGCTGGTCCTGTGTCCCGGGTTGAACTCGACACAGGCAGACCTGCGCGAGCTGACCGAGTTGCTGCGGCATGACCACGACGTGGTGACCTTCGACCTGCGCGGCCATGGCCGTGCCTCCGCCGCCGACCGGTACTCCTTCGAGGCTTTCCTCAGCGATCTCGTTGCCGTGATGGCGGAGCTGGAACGCCTCGACCTGCCCTCGGCGCCCGTGCTTGTGGGCTATTCACTGGGTGCTGACCTGGCCGTGCACTATGCCTCCGAGCATCTTGGCACCGTCGCCGAACTCGTTCTCATCGACGGGGCGAACCCGGTGCCCGATCCGTTCATCACCGAGGCGGACGCGGCGGCGTTTCTCGCGATGTGGGAGGAGTTGGCAACGCAGCAGGGATCCTTGCGGGACACCGCCCGTCAGGTGTTGCTCACCGCCCAAGAGATTTTCGACCTGAATGTCGAGGTCGATGTCGTTCGGTCCGGGATCCGGGACCGATACAGGAAGATCGACCGGCCTATCAGCATGATCATGTCGACCTCGATGGCTGGCGGCAGCGGCGAAGGGCCGGCGCCGCGCCTCAATCAGAACTGGCGTGCCGGCGTCGAACGGCTTGTCCGCGAGCAGCCGTACATCGCCACGTTCTGGCTCGACGCCGACCACCGGCTGGCCTTCACCCACGCCCCGGAGATCGCCCAGATCATTCGCAATATGCTGCCGGCCAGGCCGACTCCTTGAACGCGCCGTAGGAGACTGATGCGATGCTGACCATCGGTGAGCTGGCGTCATATGCCGGAGTGACAGTGCGCGCGGTGCGGCACTATCACGCCAAGGGCCTGCTGCCGGAGCCGGAGCGGGACCACTCCGGCTACCGCAGATACGACGCCACCGCCATGGTCGAGCTCATCAAGATCCGGACCCTCGCCGAGGCCGGGGTCCCGCTCGCGCGGGTACGGGAGCTGCTGCAGGCCGACGAGGAGGAGTTCGCCGCGGCGGTCGCAGACATCGACAAGCGGCTACGGGCGGAGATCTGGCAGCGGCAGCGGCATCGGGAGCGGATCGCCCGCCTGGCTTCCGGGGACAACCTGGTGCTGCCCCCGGTGGTGGTCGAGTATCTCGACCGGCTGCGGGCGCTCGGGGTCGACGAGCGGATCGTTCAGGTTGAGCGCGACGGCTGGATCCCGCTGGCCGCGCGCTCACCAGAGCGAGTCCCGGAGTGGATGGCACGCAAGCGTGAGCAGCTCGCCGACCCGCAGCTCGTCGACTTCTATCTCACCCTCGGCCAGGCCCTCGACCGCGCCGACGACGACCCGCGGCTCGTCGAGCTGGCCGACAAACTGGCCGCCTACATCACACGGATGGCCGACGAACGGGGCGAGAACTACGTCGACGACACAGACATCGAGCCACCGCTGGTCAAGCTGATGGACACACTGGCGTTCGACACCGCGCCGCCGGCCCGTCGGCTGATCGAGTTGCTCAAGGAGCGAGGCTGGGCCGGCTGGACGGAACTCAAACGAGTGGACCCCGCGTCGGCTGCGGCCGGAACATGACAGGAAGCCACCGCAGCGCGGCCGCACCACAGCAGGTGGAACACCGTCGGCAGACTGGCCAGCGGGTCACCCAACCGTGTCGCGCCGTCCATCAACGGCGTCGGCTCCGCGAACACCGCCGGGGCGGCAGCAGCGACCGCCGGCCGCAGGCAGCGCAGATACCGATACCCGGCCAGCCACCGCACGTTCGCCATCACCACCGGATCCGGCTCGTGCACCAGCCGATACTCCCAACCAATCACCACACCGGTGCCATCGACCAGCCGTACGAAGAAGTCCGGCGCGTGCGAGCGCCGCCGGCCCGCCTGGTCCCACGACAGCCAGAACGGCTGCGACGCCCATCGCCACCACCGAGGGGTCGAAGTCCAGGAGCGTCAGGTGATCCCGCTCCAACCACGACTCGAAGCCCACATGCCCGCCGATCGTGGCCGACCACCACAGGCCCGTGTTGTTGCGCTGCCCCCGGTACGCCGGGAACGACCGCCTAATCAGCAAAGATCTTTAGCCACCTCGGTATACGCTCATCTGCCGAGAGCAGAGCACATAGACATGTTCTGAATTGGCGCATTCGAAGTATGCTTCGTCTGCGTGAGGTCTCCTGAGACCTGGGTGTAGTTCATGCAAGGCACCGGCACCGTCAACGACCAATCGAGTCGCGATCAGGGGAGGTCCGGTTGCCCTACGAGAGCCCTGCTGATTTTTGCGCCAAGTTTGCCATAGAGCGCGGCGGCAGGGATGCCGGATTCTTCGACGCCAGGTCCGTTCTGGACAGGGTGACTGTCGTCGGCGAGACCACCGACACGGCGCGAGTCGAGGCAACCTGGTACACAAGTGGCCACGATCCCGAGTCGGGGTACTGGGACGTTTTTGAACGCGCCGCCTTCGTCTTGGTCAAGCGGGTCGACGGCTGGCACCTGAACTCCGAAGAGGATCTCGGCTACGAGTAACAACTGATGGACGCGCCACGCTCATTTGCCGCGGTGAGCGCGCACCCAGCCTGCGTGGCCTTCATTACTCAGTGTTACGTCCGTGGCGGCTCAACCCGGACCTGACCTACCCATCAGTTGTGGAGATGGCGTACCGATCTCGGGACTTCAGCCTGTACCCCGACAAGCGACGACCCGGACGGTGGCACGCAGCCGGGTTCGGATCAAGTTCCGTGAGAACGGATCAGGTACGGATCAGATCCAGTGAGAATGGATCAACTTCGCTGAGAACCCACACCGAGGCTGATCACCTCGTGTAAACGCGTGTCAACCGGGGTTGACAAAGCCTTCCCTGTCAACCTAAGTTGACAGCATGAGTCAGGCAACGGATCTGGCGGCGGCGGCCGGCAGCACCGACCCGAGGGTCGGGCTGCGAGCGGTGATGGCCCTGCGTCGGCTGTTGGAACGCCTGGAGGACGTCCAGGTCGACAACGCCCGGCGCCAGGGCTGGTCCTGGCAGGAGATCGCCGACGTGCTGGAAGTCAGCAGGCAGGGCGTACACAAGAAGCACGCCGGACGCCCGGCGACGCGTACCCAGGGAGGTTCATGATGTTCGAGCGGTTCACGGTGCAGGCGCGCGACGTGGTCCGGGGGGCCGTGGTGCAGCGCGACCGGTGGGGACACCGCAGCGTCGGCACCGAGCACCTGCTGCTCGCGCTGCTCGACGAGGAGAAGAGTTCCGTCGCCGTCCTGCTCCGACAGGCCGGCGTGGACCCCGACCGGGTGATCGCGGAGATCGACCGGAAGGTCGGTCGGGACACGGAGGAACTCGGCGACCGCGACGCGGAGGCGCTGCGGTCGATCGGCATCGACCTGGAGGCGGTGCGTTCCAAGGTCGAGGAGTCGTTCGGGGTGGGAGCGCTGGAACCGCCACCGCCCCGACGTAACCGGCGGGGACTCTTCGGTGGCTGGGAGTTCTCCAGCCCGTTCTCGCCCCGGGCCAGGAAGGTGCTGGAACTGGCCCTGCGGGAAGCGGTCCACCTCAGGCACCGGCAGATCGGCGCCGAGCACATCCTGCTCGGGCTGATCCGGGAGGGGAACGGTCTGGCCGCGCTCGTCCTCACCGAGGCGGGTCTGGACCTCGCCGAGCTGCGCCGCCGGACGATCAGCTCCCTCGACCAGGCCGCCTGAGCGGGTACGCCGGCCCGGGGCGCCCCGGGCCGACGGCGGTACGCGCCCGGCTCAGCCGGTCGACCGGGTCTGCGTCAACTGCTCGCGGAGGATGTCGGCGTGCCCGGCGTGCCGGGCGGTCTCCTCGATCATGTGCGCGTAGATCCATCGCAGCGAGACCCGGCCCAGCCGGGCCTGCGGCACCGAGTCGTCGAGGGCGAATTCGGCGGCGACCCGGCGCGACTCCGCGCACGCCTGTGCGTACTCGGCGAGCAGGCTCTCGACCGTGTCGTCCGGGCCGAGCGTCCAACTCGGGTCGCCACCGTCCACCCAACCGGAGATGTCGGCCGGGTCCCGCTGCGCCATCCGGCGCTGGAACCAGCTCCGCTCGACCACCGACAGGTGCTTGAGCAACCCGCCGAGGGTGGTCAGCGAGGGTACGAGGCGGCGCCGGGCATCCTCGTCCGACACCCCGGTGATCTTCTCGGCGAGTTCCCGGCGCTGGCAGTCGAGAAACGCCTCCCAGACCGCCCGCTCGCCGTCGGTGGACACCTGCTCCTCGCCGGTGAGCGGGGGATCGACCATGGCCGTACTGTAGCGGTCGACGCCGGCCGGGCCGGCACTGACGGCACACCGTGCGCGCTACGTCACGCCCGTCCGGGTCGCTGACGGCGGCAAGCTGCTGCACACTGGCGCCGTGAAGCGGCAGCAGGAAAGCGCGAACGGTGCGACGATCAATGGCGGCGGACCCCGGTCCGCGGTGGTGGTCAACCCGGTGAAGCAGACCGACATCGACGGACTGCGCCGGACTGTGACCGACACGCTGACGGAGGCGGGCTGGCCGGAACCGGCGTGGTACACCACGACGCCGGAGGACCCGGGGCAGGGCCAGGCACGGCGGGCCATCGAGGCCGGAGCCGAGGTGCTCTTCGTCTGCGGCGGCGACGGCACCGTGATGTCCTGCGTCGGTGCCCTGGTCGGCACCGAGGTGGCGATGGCCATCCTGCCCTCCGGCACCGGCAATCTGCTTGCCGCCAACCTGGGGCTCTCGAACGACCTCGCCGCTGGCATCGAGGTGGCCCTCGAACAGGGCCGGCGACAGATCGACGTCGGCGTCTGCGGGGATCAGTTCTTCGCGGTGATGGCCGGAATGGGCTTCGACGCACAGATGCTCGCCGCCACCTCGGAGACCACCAAGGCCCGGGTCGGCTGGCCCGCGTACGTCGTCGGGGCGATGCGTCACCTGCGGGACCGACCGATGAAGGTGTCGATCCGGATCGACGACCAGCCACCGCGACGGCGCCGGGCCCGGACAGTCCTGGTGGCCAACGTCGGGCGGCTACAGGGCGGGGTACGCCTGCTGGCCGACGCCGAGCCGGACGACGGCTTCCTGGACGTGGCGGTGCTCACCCCACGGACCCTCAACCACTGGCTGTCGCTCGGCTGGGCGGTGCTCCGGCGCCGCGACCGGGTGCCCCGGATGGAGGTGCTGCGCGCCCGACGGGTCACGATCAGCAGCAACCGGGAGCAGGCCCGTGAGCTGGACGGCGACGTCATCCCACCCGGCCGTTCCCTGCAGGTGGCGGTCCGCCCCGCCGCGCTCTGGCTCTGCGTACCGCAGCCGGCGACCGAACCGGACCTGTCGGTCGACGCCGACGCGGCGGCCGATCGGGGCGAACGCCGGGTGAAGGAAGCCCGATAGATTTCCGGGTGCGGGCGGGTGCGGGCGGGTGCGGGCGGGTGCGGGTGCGGCCTGGGTGCGGGTGCGGTTCGGCTGCGGTTCGGCTGCGGTTTTGGGTGCGGTTTCGGGAGCAAGCAAGGCGAGGTAGGGCACGGTGAGTAGCACCAAACTGGTTCCGGAGACCCGGCTGATGGCCGACGAGGAACTCTCCGCCGACGACGCCTGGCACGCGCTGCGCCGGCACGGCGGCTGGCACCTGCTCCGGGACGCCTTCATCCGGTTCCGGTACGGCGACGCGTTCAGCCACTCCCGGGCGCTCGCCCTCCAACTCTGTCTCGCCGTGGTGCCGTTCCTGATCGCCCTGTCCGGTCTGATCAGCGATCTCGGCGTGGACGAGGGCGGTCTGGTGGTCGCCGACACCGTCATCGCGCTGACCCCGGGGGCGAGCGACGCCGTCGTCAAGGACCTGCTCGTCGACTCGGAGCAGACCGAGGACGCCGGGGAGCTGGCGCTGACGCTCGGCCTGCTGACCGGTTTCTTCGCGCTGAGCACGACGATGGCCCAGGTCGAGCGGGGCGCGAACCGGATCTACGGGGTGGAGCGGGACCGGCCGGCGCTGCGGAAGTACCTCCGGGCCGGCACTCTCGCGCTGCTGGCCGGGGCACCGGCACTGGCCGGCTTCTTCATCCTGGTCGGCGGCGGCGCGCTCGGCGACTCGGTCCGGGAGCACTACGACTGGTGGGGCCCGCGCACCGACCTCGCCTGGGAGGTCCTGCGCTGGCCGCTGAGTCTCGTCCTGACCGTCTTCGCGGTAGCGGTGCTGTTCCGGCACGCACCGCGCCGCCGCCAGCCGGGAGTCTCCTGGCTGCTGTTCGGGGCGGGCTTCACCACCGCGCTGTGGTGGCTGGCCAGTGTCCTGCTCGCCGCGTACGTCAGCTACAGCGACGCCTTCGACGCCACCTACGGCGCACTGACCGGAATGATGGCGCTGCTGCTCTGGGCCAACCTGACCGGGATCGCGCTCTTCGGCGGCCTGGCCTTCGCCGCCCAGTTGGAGGCGCTGCGGCTCGGCGAACACGAGCCCGCCGAGCCGGACCGCTGGGAGCCGGACCACGCGGACCAGGGCCCGACGGACATGGCCGACATCGATCCCGAGGGCACCCTCGGCCGGGCCGTGCCCGCCCCCCGCGGCGACGACGAACGGCTGCCGGACGCGGTCGGGACGGGCGGGAGCGGGGAGCCCCGCGACGGCTGACGGGTGTACGCGGTCCGCGCGGCGGGTACCGGGCAGTCCAGACGCGAGAAGGGAGCTCTGGCGTGGCCACGGTCAGCGAAGTGTTGCGACGACCCCTCGGGCATTTCGCGGAGCGGAGCCTGGCGGGGTTCGCCGTCGTCGCCGGTACCGGCGTCGGGTTCGGGATCCTGCTGATGCTGGTGCGGTTCCACTGGGAGCCGCTGTACCGGGCCGACCACGAGACCGCCGCCTGGTTCAACGAGCTGGTCTCGTCGTACGACGGGCTGGTCACCGTGCTCCAGGCGGTCAGCTCGCTGGGCGGCCGGCCGATCATGATGTGGCTGGTCACCATCGCGGTGGTGGGCCTGCTGATCCGTCGGCAGGGCCGGCTCGCCTTCTATCTGATCGTGACCGGGGTCGGGGCGCTGATGCTCGACCCCTCGCTGAAGGCGCTGGTCGGCCGGCTGCGTCCGGTGGTCGACATCCCGGTGGCCTCCGCGCCCGGCAACAGCTTCCCGAGCGGGCACGCCCTCGGATCGATCGTCGCCTACGGCGCGCTGCTGCTGGTCTTCCTGCCGGCGATGCAGCGGCGGTGGCGCCGGCCGGCGATCGGCATCTTCGTCGCGGTGGTGCTGGCGGTCGGGGTGACCCGGGTGGCGCTCGGCGTGCACTACGTCTCGGACGTCCTCGCCGGCTGGCTGCTCGGCCTGGCCTGGCTGGGCGTGACCGCGTACGCCTTCCGGTTGTGGCGTCGTGAGCGGGGCCGGCCGGCCCGGCCGCTGGGGGAGGGGCTGGAGCCGGAGGCGGGTCGGGAGATCGCGCCCGCGCCGGCCGAGGAACACGTGCTGCCGCATCCCCGGGCCGCCGTCGCCGAGGTGCTCACCGGCTGGGTGCTGGTCTTCGGCGCGCTGTACGCCTTCGGCATGCTGGTCAGCTACTACGTCGACGGCAGCTTCGTCGACACGCTCGACCACCGGGTGCCGGAATGGTTCGCCGCGCATCGGAGCGACCTGCTCAACGACGTCAGCTACTGGGCGAGCAAGGCCGGCGACACCCACGCCATCCTGCTGGTCTCACTGGTCTTCTGCCCGCTCGCGCTCGCGTTCTGGCGGCGCTGGCGGCCGGTGCTGTTCCTCGCGCTGACCATGTTCGGCGAACTCACCCTCTTCCTCGCCTCCGCCCGCGCGGTGGACCGGCCCCGCCCCGAGGTGCCGCACCTGGACGGCCCGCTGCCGACCGCGTCGTTCCCGTCCGGGCACATCGCGGCCACCATGTGCCTCTGGGCGGCGATCGCGCTGCTGGTGATGCCGCGTACCGACAGGTGGTGGCGATGGCTGACCGTCGTCGCGGCGGTCGTGATGCCGCTCGCGGTGGCGGCCTCCCGGATGTACCGGGGCATGCACCATCCGAGTGACTTCGCCGGCGCCATGCTGCTGACGATCGCCTGGATCGGCGTCCTCTGGCTGGTCCTACGCCCGAACGAGGAACTGCGGGCGGACGACGGCCGGCGGGCGGATACCGGGAGCCAGGAGGAAGCGACGGACCCGACGTCGCCTGAGCGTACGACGCCGCAAAGGCCGGCCGAGCTGGACCAGCTCGACGACGAACTCGCCCGCGCCGCCCGGTCCGACTGAGACCCGGACGCCGGGCCGGGAAGGGGGTGGGCGCCGGTTGCGGATGATGACGTACAACATCAAGAACGGTGGGCTGGACGGCACCGATCCGAGCCGCCTCGACCGGATTCTCGAGGTCGTCGCCGAACAGCGGCCCGACGTACTGGCGTTGCAGGAACTTCGCGGCCTCCGCCGGAACCACCGCCGGCTCGACTCGGTCGCCCGGCGGCTCGGGATGCGGCCGTACCTGGCCGGCGGATGGTTCGGCCAACCGGTGGCGGTGCTGGTCCGCCCGCCCGGCCGGGTCGACCTGGCGAGACCGGTGCCCCGCCCGTTCCACCACGGCGCACAACGGGTGGTGCTCGAGACGGACCGGGGGCCGTTGACGGTGCTCAGTACCCATCTGGATCCGTACTCCGGGCGGCGCCGGCTGCGCGAGGCCGGCTGGCTGGTCGCGGGGGCGCGCCGGGCCGGGCCGGACCGCCGGCCGCTGCCGGAGCGCCTCGTGCTGCTGATGGGCGACCTGAACTCGCTCGACCCGTGGAGCCGGCACGACGAGCGGATCGCCCGGCTACGACCCGAGTACCGGGGCCGGCACCTGCTGCCCGACGGTACGACGGTGGACACCCGTACGATCGCCGCGCTCGACCGGGCCGGCTTCCTCGACCTGTTCCGGCGGCCGGGCCTGGCGGTCCGGGACACCGTACCCACCAGCCAGGGCGGCGGGGCGGAGTTCTCCGGGATGCGACTCGACTATCTGCTTGCCACGCCGCCGCTCGCCCGGCTCGCCGGTCCGTGCCGGGTCGTCACCGGCGGTACGGCCGAATCCGCGTCCGACCACTATCCGCTGGTCGCCGACTTCGATCTGAGTTTCCGCTGAGTAGCGGTGGGCGGGGGAGGGGTCAGGTGCCGAGCCCGACGTCGCGGGCGAGCAGGGCCGCCTGTACCCGGTCCGCCACGCCGAGCTTCGCGAAGATAGCGGAGAGCTGGTTGCGTACCGTCTTCTCGCTCAGCCCGAAGTGCCGGGCGATCCGGGCATTGGTGTCACCCAGGGCGAGACGACCGAGGATGTCCCGTTCCCGCGAGGTGAGCTGGTTGAACGGGGCGGGCAGCTCGACCGGGCCGCGATGCAGCGCGGTGAGCACCGACGGCCCGATACCCGGTCCCAGCACCACACCGCCCTGGGCGACGGTACGCAGGGCGTCGATCACCGCGTCCGGATCGGTGTCCTTGAGCACGTACCCCCGGGCGCCCGCACGGAGCGCCCGGGCCACGATCTCCTCGTCGTTGGCCATCGTCAGCATCAGGACCTTGACGTCCGGGCAGGACTGCATGATCCGCTGGGTGGCGTCGACCCCGTCCCCGTCCGGCAGCGACACGTCCATCGCGATCACCTGGACCCGGTTGGTGACGGCGGAGGTGAGCGCCTCGGCGGTGGTCGCCGCCTCGAACACGTCGCTCACCCACGACTCGCCCTCGAGCATGGTGCGCAGGCCACGGCGCACGACCGGGTGGTCGTCGACGATGAGGATCCGTCCACCGTGCACCATGCTTGTCGCCCGCCTCTGCACGTACCGCCACGTCCTGGGCGGAACCGGCGTCGGCAGTGGGTCCATCCACGACGCCGGCTCAGCCATCGCGGGTTCAGCGTAGCGGGCTATCCGATCCGACCCGCGTCGCTGTCCGGACTCTGGCCATTACTGCCGTTGACCTGGCCGGCGGCGGCCGGCTGCGCACTTTCGCCACGCGGCTCCGGCACATCCGGTGTCGCCTCGGCCACGGAGCGGTGGGCAGTTCCCCAACACTCGTCGGCGCCGTCGAGCACCGAATCGGACCCGCCGTCGGTGCCCGTCCGGCCGATCGTCGGTATCTCACCGGCCGGCGGGCTGGTGGTCGGGCGGTCGATAGTGGATGGGACGTTCTGTGCCGCCCCGGCGACCGCCTGGTCGGTGATCGCCGGCTGAAACGGCAGCCGGACCCGGATCGATGTACCGTGCGGGGCCCGCTCGGTGATGTCGAAGTCGCCGCCGAGTTCGGTCGCCCGTTCCCGCATGGAGTCGAGCCCGACCCCGCCCGGCCGGCGTGGACCCAACCCGACACCGTCGTCGACGATCTCCAGGGTCAGCGCGCGGTCCCGGTCGACGTTGACCCAGCAGATGCTGGCCTGCGAGTGCCGGGTCACGTTGGTCAGCGCCTCCGCGACGATCCGGTACGCGGCCACCTCGATCGCCGCCGGCAGCCCCTGCAGGTTCCCCTCAACCTGCAACCGGACCGACAGCGTCGAACTCTCGAACCGGCCGCACTCGTTGCGCAGCGCCGCCGCGAGTCCCCGGTCCAGCGCCGGCGGGCGGAGCTGGTCGACGAGCTGGCGTACCTCGGCGGTGCAGGTCTGCAGGTCCGCTGCGAGCGCGTCGAGGATCCGGCCGGTCCGGGGCTGTTCGGCGACGAGCTTGTGCGCGGCGCGTACCTGCATCGCCATCCCGGCCAGCGTCGGGCCCAACCCGTCGTGCAGGTCACGGCGCAACCGTCGCCGCTCCTCCTCCCGGGCGGTGATCAGCCGCTCCCGCGAGTCCTGCAGGTCGTGGATGAGCCGGACGGCGTCGGCCGCCACCGCCGCGTGCAGCGCCAGGTCCTTCAGCAGCTGCCGCTCGACCGGAGTGAACCGGTTGGCGGAGCTGCGGGTCGCGACGATCAACCGGCCGACCCGTTCCCCCCCGGGTGACCATGTCGAACGACTCGACCGGTGTGTTCGCGATGCCGTGCGCGGCGAGCATCCTGGGCCCGTCGCGCCCCTCGACCTCGACCGAGACGTGCGGAACCTTCAGGGACCGGGCGATGGTCCCGGTCAGCAACGGAAGCACCGCACCCGGCTCGACCGTCCGCCCGAGCAGGTCACCGAGCCGCGCCATCACCTGGTACGGGTCGTCCCGGTCACCGTAGAGCAGCCGGTTGACTCCACGCTGGACCCGGCCGCGAACCGGTTCGAAGGCAACCGCGATCAGCCCGGTCGCGACCAGTGACGCGTTCGACGTGTTGCCCCGCATCAGCAGGTCACGCAGCAGCGTGATCAACCCGACGAATCCGGCGATCACCAGCAGGCTCATCACCAGCCAGACGATGGTCCGGTTGATGACCTGGTCCAGCCCGTACAGCCGGTAGCGCAGCACCGCGATGGCCATGCCGACCGGAAGCGCCACGACCATGATCACCCAGGCGCCCTTCAGGTCGATGACCTCCAGCACGAGCCCGAGCAACAGCAGGACCGCGGAGGCGAGCAGGCAGGCCAGTTGGGCCCGGGCCTCACCATCGGCGCGGCGCCAGCGCAGTAGCAGCGAGACGAACACCCCGAGCAGACCGAGCAGGGTCACCCCGATCGCGAGGATCGCCACCAGCACGAGGATCCGGGCCCGCTGCGTGGGAGCTGCCTCGGCGACGCTGACCAGACTGTGCGGATCGTCCAGCGCGGCGACCGCGTAGGCGAGCGCCGCGATGGCCGTGCCGCCGCCGATCAGGAAGGCGAGCGGCCGCCACCGTGGCGAGGGCAGCCGCCCGTCCGGGAACACCAGCAGGGCAAGGAAGATCAGTCCGTATGGCGGCCACCAGGCCCACTGGCTCAGCCAGGCCATCGGCAGCCAGTTGCCCCAGCTCTCCGCGAGTACGGCCATGCTCGCCGCCCCCCCGGCGGCGAGCATGAGCCGACCCACGAGGTGCCCGGGCACCCCGACCAGGACCAACGCGCCCATCGTGGTGAACGCGACCGCGATGACCGCGATCTCACCGGTCAGTTGGACCGTGGTTTCACTGGCGTTGAGAAACTGGCCGGTCACCACGAGCGCGACCAGCGCCGCTGCCCCGACCAGTGCGCTGACCCGTCGTACGGGCCACCGTCTCGTGCTATCGGTGGACGTCACCCCTTCGACCCCTGCCCCAATCAGATTTTCAGTGGGTCCAGCCGGCGGCGTGCAGGGAGTTGTGGAACCATCCGCCCTGCGTCATGAGCCTCATGCCGCCCCCCAGCGGCTCGCCACCCGGGAACTGCGCGGCGTCCTGCGCCAGAGTGCCGCCGCCGATCTGCGGCAGGGCCTCCAACGCCGCCTCCACCGACAGGCCGGAGTCCGCGACCACGTCGGGGTTGCGCCGGATGTAGTCCCGGACGTGCTGGATCACAGCCTGCAACCGGGCCTGGACCAGTTCGGGGTCCGGGTCGTCGAGGGTGGCAACCAGCCCCTCCAGTTCCCAGCCGTCGCTGAGCACCGGCGCGAGCCGGCGACCCGCGAGGTCGAAGAACTCCAGGGCGCCCTGGGACTTGGCGCCGATGTCCTTCTCGCTCAGCATTTCCGCCACGCTGCCGTAGGCGTGGGCGAAACTGTTGTCGCTGGCGATGACGATCGGCGCGATGTCCGTGGGACGGGCCGGGCGAGTCGGTTTTGCGGTCATGACACTCCCCTCATATCCATATTCGACGGTTTCCAGCGCTGGTGGCGACGGCAGTCCTCCCGCAGCCTAGGCCCGGGAATCAACGCGGTGCGGGACGATCCGTCGGCAACGCATCATGTTCCGTCCGACGTCCCGGGGGCCCGGGACCGGTGTCCCGGCAGGGTCGGGAAAAACCGGCCGCCGAACATATCGGACTGATTCCGGTGTATCGGGTGGACGGTGTCCGCCGAGGGATCCGGGCACCGCCCCGGCCGTGCTCGATATCGGACCGATACCGCCTCGATGGCGCCGCCCGGCAGGCTCGTCGACGGTGCCAGCCGCCACTCACCACGGCCGGCATCTCGACAACCAGGCAGATGGGGAGACGCATGACGACCGAGTCGTCGGCCATCGAGGGCCGTGGTTTCGGCCGGGCCGTACGGTTCGGCGGGCAGGTGTCCGGTGCGGACACCGGGCCCCGGTACGGGCTGCCCGAGCCGGCCGGGCTGGTTACCGACCTGTTGGCCCGGATCGTTCTGGCGGGCTGGACCGTGCACCGGCGGGACGGGCGGGACGTGGTCACCCCGGCGACGCCGGTCGGCCGGGTACAGGGCTGGAAGCTGCACGTGTCGGCAACCGTACTCTCCGCACCGGAGGTGCTGGCGGCCTGCGCCCCGCTGCTCGTCGAGACCGGCACCGCCTTCGAGTACGTCGCCACCGGACCGGAACTCGCCGCCCTCAACGGGCCGTGGGCGCCCCGCTCGGATGGCGGAAAGTTTCTCACCGCGTACCCGGCGACGGACGAGCTGTTCCGCGAACTCGCGAAGCGGCTCGACGAGGCGACGGTGGGAATGGTCGGCCCGGCGATCCTCTCCGACCAGCCGTACCGGCCGGGCGGGGTGGTGCACTACCGCTACGGCGCCTTCGCCGGTGTCGGCGTGTTCGACAACGACGGTGGGCACCGTCGCTGTGTCGTCAGTCCCCTCGGCAACCTGGTCGAGGACCGCTGCGAGGCGGCCTTCCGACCACCGCCGTGGGTGGAGATGCCCTTCGACTCGTCGCCGGAGTGGTGGGCACCGGCGGTGGCCGGGCCGGGCTCCCCGGCGAGCGGGACCGGGTCGAAGTGGTCGGTCGCGTCGATGCAGTCGATGCGTACGGCGCCCACCGGTCCGATCGACCCTGCCAGGTCGACGGCGGTGCCCGGAGCAACGGGGGCACCGGGGACAACGGGGGTGGCCGGGTCGACGGGGATGTCGGGGCCCGTCGACCCGGCCGGGCCGACCGGGGTGCTGATCGGCGGCCGGTACGCGGTGACCGTCGCGATCCGGCAGGCCAACAAGGGCGGCGTCTACCGGGCGCGGGATCTGCGTACCGGGACCGAGGTGCTGATCAAGGAGGCCCGGCCACACGTGGGTACGGACGCCCGGGGGCGGGACGTCCGGGATCTGCTCGGGCACGAGGCGCGGGTGTTGCGGCACCTGGCACCGCTGCGCGTCGCGCCCCGACCGCTGCGCGAGTTCGTGCAGGGGGACCACCGGTTCCTGGTCGAGGAACTGCTGCCGGGACAGCCGCTGCGACTCGGGGTGCGGGATTTCCCCGAGGCGGGGCCGGACGGGCTGGACGGCGCGGTCCTGCTCGGGGTGCTGGGCCGGCTGGCCCGGCTCGTCCGGACGGTGCACTCCGTCGGCGTGGTGCTCCGGAACCTCACTCCCGACACCGTGCTGCTGCTGCCGGACGGGGAACTCCGGCTGGTCGACCTGGAGCTGGCGGCACTGCGTACCGGGGGACCGGACGACTGGGCCCGCCTCGACCTCGACGGTGTCGACATCCCCGGCTTCATCGCGCCGGAACAGTTGCGGGGGGCAGCGCCGGACGGCGCGGCGGACCGGTTCAGTCTGGGCATGCTGGCGTTGCACCTGGTCGGCCGGACCACCTCGATCCGGTCGGCCGGCCGCTCGCCGCTGCGGTCGCTCCAGGAGCGGGTCGGCGCGCTGGTCGAGCCGTCCCTCGGCGGACGCCCGGTACCGCCGGTGCTGCGCCGGATCATCACCGGCCTGCTTCGCGAGGAGCCGGGCGACCGGCTCGGATTGGACGAGGTCGTCGCGCTCTGCGAGGCGGCGTCGGCGGACCCGCAGCGGTGTCGCGTCCCCGACGGTGTCGGGGCCGACGCGGAGTTGCCGACCCTGCCGGTCGGGAACTGGCGGGACCTGGTCGGCGGACTGATCGCCCGGCTCGCCACCGACCACGACCGGGACCGCGGCGTCGGGGCGGGCGGGCACCGGCCGGTGGGCGGTTCCGGTCGAGGTGTCGAGCCGTGCACGGTGCGACACGGCATGGCCGGGCCGGTCGCGGTGCTGACCCGGCTGGTCGCCGGCGGATCGTCGACCGTCGACGCCGGTCCGATCGACCGGATCCCGGAGCCGGGCCGGCTGGCCGAACCCGGAACGGTGCTGCGCGCCGGCCGGGTGCTCGACGCCCTGCTGGACCGGCTCGTGCACCATCTGGACCGGGAGCCGCACCGGCTCCCCGGGCTGTACGCGGGCTCCGCCGGAACCGCCTGGGCACTCTGCGACGCTGGCCGGCTGCTCGGCCGGCCGTACCTGGTGGACCGGGCGGTCGAGCTGGCGCTGCGGCTACCGGTGGTGTGGCCCGATCCGGGGCTGAGCCACGGTGTCGCCGGTCTCGGCACCTGCCTGCTGCACCTGTGGCAGCACACCTACCTGCCGACGCTGCGGGACCGGATCACGGCGGCGGCCGGGCACCTGCTCGACACGGTCGACCGTACCGGGGCGATGCTCTGGACCGTCGATCCGTCGTTCGACTCCGCGTTCGCCGGGCACCGCTCGTACGGCCTCGCGCACGGCACCGCCGGCATCGGGGCGTTCCTGCTCTCGGCGGGGCACCTGCTCGGGCGCCGGGATCTGACCGCCGCCGCCGTCCGGTGCGCCGACACGCTCCTCGACGCCGCCCGGTACGTCGGCGACGCCGCGCTGTGGCCGGGTACGCCGACGACCTCGGGTACCCGGGCGCACTGGTACGACGGTTCCGCCGGAGTCGGCTCCTTCCTGTGTCGGCTGTACGTCCGGACCGGTGAGGCGCGCTACCTGACCGCCTCGGTGGCGGCGGCCCGGGCGGTGATGCGGGCCCGGTGGACCGCCGGCACGACGTACTGGCACGGGCTGCCGGGTGACGGGGACTTCCTGCTCGACCTCGCCCGCGCCACGGGTGACGGGCGGTACGCCCGCTGGGCCGAGGCCCTCGCGGTACGACTCTGGGCGATCCGGGTCTACCGCGACGGCCTCGCGCTGCTGCCCGACGAGTCGGGCCGCCCGATCGACAGTGGATTCGGCACCGGCCTGGCCGGGCAGTTGGCGTTCCTGCTCCGGCTGCGGGACGGCGGCCCCCGCCTCTTCCATCCCGATCCGGACGTCACGCCGCGGCGCGGCGCGGCGCGTGGCCCGGCAGGCGGTACCGACCTGCCCCGGCCCCGGTCGGCCCGCGGAGCCGGACCGGGCGCCGCAGTCACGGCACCCGGAGCCGGAGTGCAGCGGGGCGCACTGCCGGGAACCGCGCTCGCCCACCGCACCGCGGCGTGTCCGGGCGGGCCTGCCTGTCGCTGCTGACCGGGTTCCGGCCTACCCGCTCCCGGCCCCCCTGTTGCGCTGGGGCCCGGCCGCTCGTCACGGACCGGGTCACCGCTCAGGGGTTCGGCGGCGGGAACAGCGGCACCATGCCGTCGAGCAGGCGTTGCAGACCGAACTCGAAGAGGCTGTCCAGGTTCAGGTCGACGTCGGGTCGGGTCGCGCTGCTGGCGATCAGGGGGAACTCGCCGGCGCTGAACATCGCGGTGACGGCCGCACCCCGGGTACGCATCCACTCGTCGTCGGTGATGCCGGTGTCCTGTTCGGCCTCGGCCTCGCGTTCCAGGTTCACCGCCGTGCCCCGTACGTAGTTGGCGGTCGTGGCGGCGATGTGGATCACGGTGTCGAGGTCGAGGCCACGACCGCTGACGGCACGCATCGCCCACTCGGTGTGCGCCATCGCGTTCGGGGCCAGCAGCGGGCGGGTGAGCGAGACGACCTGGGACAGCCACGGGTGCCGCCGGTAGATCGACCATTGCAGCCGGCAGAGGTACTCGAGTTGGGCCCGCCATCCCGACGGAGCCGGGTCGGGCAGGTCGTCCTCGCCGAACGCGGTGTCGGCCATCAGCACCACCAGGTGGTCCTTGCCCCGGACGTGCCGGTACAGCGACATCGTGGCGACCCGGAGTTCCGTCGCCAGCCGCCGCATGGTCGTCGCCGGCAGCCCCTCGACGTCGGCGATCTCGATGGCCGCCCGCACGATGTGTCGCTGGGTCAGCTCGGGCTCGGCCCGCCCGGCCGTACGCGGGGGCGTACGCGGCGACGCCGTCCCGGCCGGACCCGGACGCGTTCCCCGCTCCCGGTCGCCGACCACCACCGTGCCCCGGCCGGGCTCGGCCCGGACCAGCCCCTCCTGGCGCAGCACGGTCAGCACCTTGCTGGCGGTCGCCATCGCGACGCCCCACTGCCGCATGATCTGACGGGTCGACGGGACCTGGTCGCCCGCGCCGAGTTCGCCGGTGTCGATCCGTTGCCGGATCTCGGCGACGATCCGCAGGTACGGCGGGTCGGGGTGGGTCACGGACACCTCCGGGGCGCAGTTGGCCGGATTCGAGCTGGGAACCAGGCGCAGCGGACGCTGTCGCACTAGAGCACCAGCGGACCGAGGATAGCCGGTGGCCGAACGGTTCCAGCCGTACCCGCAGGTCGGTCGGCGGTCGCGAAATCCAGTGCACTAGTGCCATCGCGCCCGCCGATTGACGGGAAAAGCGCACCAGGTCAACCATGGCGGCACGGAAGTGTACGACGTACGGGATCAGCTGCGTACTGCGTACATCTGCCAGCCGGACCTTGGAGGAAACCAGTGCGAGAGACCATCCGGGCGACAGTTGCCCGCCCAGCCGCCCCGAACGACCGCCGTACCCGTTCGTGGCGCCGTACCCTCGCCGGCACGGTCGCGGTGGTCGCGGCGGTCGGTGCGGGCACCGTGCTGCTGACCGGTGCCGGCGCCGATCCGGTCGACGCGGCCGAAACCCGGTCCGGCCCGGCGGTGGTCCGGACGGATCGCGGAACGGTCCGGGGGACCGTCGCCGGCGACCACCGGTCGTTCCAGGGCATCCCCTACGCGGCGCCGCCGGTCGGCGAGCTGCGCTGGCAGCCGCCCCGGCCGGCCGCGCGGTGGACGGGCATCCGCGACGCGGGCCGCCCGGGACCGGCCTGTGCCCAGTTGCGGGGGCTGCCGATGGACCAACCGAGCGAGTCGGAGGACTGCCTGTACCTCAACGTGACCACCCCGGCGGCGCGACCGGGCCGGCAGCTGCCGGTGATGGTGTGGCTGCACGGTGGACACTTCCTGTTCGGTCAGGGCGACGTCTACGGTGGCCGGTCGCTGGCCACCCGGGGCGACGTCGTCGTCGTCACGGTGAACTACCGGCTCGGTCCGCTCGGGTTCCTGGCCCACCCGGCACTGGACGCCGGTCCCGGCCGGCCGACGTCGGGCAACGTCGGCCTGGAGGACCAGCAGGCGGCGCTGCGCTGGGTCCGGGACAACGCGGCGGCCTTCGGGGGCGACTCCGGCAACGTCACGCTGTTCGGCCAGTCGGGCGGGGCCACCAGCGTCTGCACGCACCTGGCGGCTCCGGCGTCCGGCGGACTGTTCCACCGGGCGATCATCCAGAGCAACTCCTGCGCTACGCCCTTGCAGACCCGGCAGGCCGCCGAGGCCCAGGCGACGGCGCTGGTCGAGAAACTGGGGTGCGTCACCCATCCGCGCGGGACCGCCGGCTGCCTCCGGGAGAAGTCGGCCGCCGACCTGGTCGCGGCAGCCGGTTTCCCCGGCCCCGAGCATGATCCCGGCCCGTCCGCCGGCGGAACGGTGCTGCCGGTCGACCCGGCGCGGGCGCTGGCCACCGGCGGATTCCACCGGGTCCCGGTGCTGACCGGGACCACCCACGACGAGTACCGGGGCCAGGTGTGGGGGATGGAGCGCTCCGGGATGAACTGCCCCGACGGGCCGGAGACCGGCCGCTGCGAGCTCACCGACGAGCAGTACCCGCACCTGGTCGACGCGTTCTTCGGCGATCGGGCGGCCCAGGTGAACGCGCGCTACCCGCGCGACGACTACGACAGCGCCAGCGAGGCACTGGCCGCGATCATGACCGACCACGAGTACGTCCGTCCGGCGCTCGACGCCGACGCCCAGTTCGCGCGGTACGTGCCGACCTACGCGTACGAGTTCGCCGACGACCGGGCCCCGTGGTTCCGTACCGAACCGGTGCTGAGCTTCCCGCCCGGCGCGTACCACCTCGCCGACCTGCCCTACCTGTTCGACGTCGGGTACGCCGAGCCGCTCCGCGCGCAGCAGCGGCAACTCGCCGACCAGATGATCGGGTACTGGACCCGCTTCGCCCGTACCGGAGACCCGAACGGTGCCGGCAGCCCCGACTGGGCGCGGTTCCGGCTCGACTCCCGGTACGTCCAGTCACTCGCCCCCGGGCCGGACGGGATCCGGCGGACCGACCTGGCCCGCGACCACCGCTACGACTTCTGGCGTGCGATGGACTGACCCGTGGGATGTGAACTGTGCGGGGTGTTCGGCGGGACGCGGTGCCGGGGTTGCGCGACGCGCGATCCCGGCACGCCGGGCTGCCCCGGAAGACGTCGGCGGCACCCCGACGTCGTCGCCGGTACGCCGGGCGGCGTTCTGCGTGATGCCGACCGGGTTCACCGGGCCCTCCGGGTCCAACGGGTGCATCCGGCGGGTGGCCATCCACTGCACCGTCGCGCAGCTCGCGACCCGTTGCGGGTCGCCCAGTTCACGGAAGAGCCGGCGCCCGGTCCGAGCCGCCGTCCACGCCTCGGTGACCTCGCCCCGGGACAGCAGGAGCAGGGCGGAACTCAGTGCCAGTACGGCTTCGGCGCGGGCCGGGGCGGACCGGCCCCGCAACGCCGTACCGGCCTGGTCGAGAGCGCGCTGCCAGTCGTCGAGGTACCCGCGCAGCTGGAGGAAGTTGGTGGGCGCCACCGCGAGTCGCCAGGCCAGTTCGGTGTCGCCGAGGGTGGCCGTGTGCGCCACGGCGGCGGCCACGAGCCTCCGCTCGGCAGTGAGCCAGCCGACCGGATCGTCGTCGACGGCGCGAAGCACCTCGGCGGGCGGTCCGAACCCCTCCGGCGGACCGAGGTCACCGGTGGGGAAGCCCTGGCCGGGTACCCGTTCGTCGGCTCGCAGCGTCAGTTCCAGCAGCCACCAGTAGGCCCGGCGGAAGGCCGTGGCCCGTAGCGGCGGCGGATCGTCGAGGGCGACCCGCTCCTGGGCGTACAACCGGATCAGCTCGGGCATCCGGTAGCGCACGGCTCCGGCGCTGCCGGCCGGACCGGGGTGGACCAGCCCGGCGTCCACCAGCTCGGTCAGGGCGAGTTCGGCGGTGCTCCGATCGGCGTCCAGCAGCGGCACGACGAGCCAGCCCGGGAACTCGGCCACCGGCAGCGAACCCAGCCGGCGGAACAGGGTGGCCGTGGCCGGAGCCAGCCGCTGGTAGGTGGTGGCCAGGCCACGCCGTACGTCGCGACCGCCCTCGGCGAGCCGGTCGAGCCGGCGGGTGCCGTCGGCCAACCGTTCGGCGCTCTGGGCCAGCGAGCGTTCCGCCCGGGCGGCGAGCCGGCTTCCGGTGACCCGGATCGCCAGTGGCAGTCCGTCGCAGAGCTGTGCCACCCGGTGCGCGGCCGGTACGTCGTCGGCGACCCGCTCGGGCAGCATCCCGGTGAGCAGCCGGACCGCCGAGTCGACCGGAAGTACGTCGAGCGCGACCAGTTGGGCGCCGTCCAGCCCGGTGAGCGGACGTCGGGCGGTGATCAGCGCGGCCGAGGCCGGCCCGGTGGGGAGCAGGGGCCGGACCTGGTCCTCGTCGGCGGCGCCATCGAGCACCACGAGCAGCCGACGTTCGGCGACGACCGAACGGTAGAGGGCACACCGTTCGGTCCGGTTGGCCGGGATCGACCGGTCGGGCACGCCGAGGGCGCGCAGGAAAGCGCCGAGCACCTCGTGCGGGTCGACCGGTACGTCCTGGCGGTCGGTGAGTTCGGCGTACAGGCAGCCGTCGGGGTGGTCGGCGCCGAGTTGCCAGCCGGACCGGACCGCCAGCGCCGTCTTGCCCACTCCGGCCAGACCGGCGACGACGACCACGGCCGGACCGGGGCGCCCGGTCCGGGCGTCGACGACGCGGCGGATCCGGGCCAGCTCCGCTTCGCGCCCCACGAAGTCGGCCACCGCCGGCGGCAGTTGGCGCGGAGTCACCGGTACGTCGCGCGGGTCGGCCGGAGTCGCCGGCAGGTGCACCGGGGCGGTGTCGATCCCGGACGGGACCACGGCGGCCCGTCCGGCTGCGGGCGCGACGGCGGAGGTCGGTCTGGCCTCGGCGGCGAGGCTGGAGATCCGCTCCGGGCCGGGCGTGACCGTCCGGGTGGACTCCTCGGATACCCAGTGCTCGGGTGCGCCGGTTCCGGGTGCTCCCGGTTCGGCAAGTCCGACCCAGCCGGGGCAGGGCAGGACGGCCGTACCGTTCCGGCCGCCGGGGCGACGGTGCGCCGGGCCCCGTGGTTGTCCGGCGGGGCGTCGCCGGGGCATTCCGTCCGGACGGCGGCCGGGGAGCCCGCCGGTGCGGCGGTGGCCCGGGGGTCCGCCGGGGCGTCGGCCGGGCCGGTCCGGCTCGTTCCGACCGGTCGGCCCCGGCGACGTCGGCGACGCCGGCCCGAGCGGCGGATCGAGTACCGGATCCCGGTTGAGGATCTGGCGGTGCAGCGCCACGAGCTGTGGACTCGGCTCGATGCCGAACTCGTCGGCCAACCGGCGGCGGAACTCTCCGAAGGCGTCGAGCGCGTGGGTCACCCGACCGGAACGGTAGAGCGCGATGATCAGGTCGGTGCGGAGCCGCTCGTTGAACGGATCGGCGGAGACGAGCCCGACCAGCTCGGTGACCAGGCAGTCGTGCCGTCCGAGGGCGAAGTCCAGCTCGATCCGGCGGGACTGTACGGCCGCGCGCCGCTCGGCGAGCAGGGTGGCCGCGGTCTGGATCACCTGGCCGTCCATCCCGGTCAGGGCGGGCCCGCGCCAGAGGTCGAGTGCGGCCCGGAGTCCCTCGGCGGCGTCGGCGAGCGCCCCGTCCGCCATGGCCCGCTCCGCGTCACCCACCCACTGTTCGAACAGCAGCGCATCGATCTCGTGGGTCGACGCGGTGAGCCGGTAGCCGGCGGTCTCGGTGAGCACCGTCGTCGGCGGCGCCCCGGCCCGGGCGAGCAGCCGGCGGAGCTGGGAGACCACGATGGTCAGTTGGGAGCGGGCCGTCGGCGGGGCGTGCCACTCCCAGACCGCCTCGATCAGTCGATCGGTCGGCACCGTACGGTTGGCCTCCAGGAGCAGGGTGGCGAGCAGGGCCGAGACCCGCGCACTCCGGATCCGGAGTGGGACACCGGCTGCCTCGATCGCCAGAGGACCCAGGATTCTGTAGCGCATACGCGTCTCCGCCCCGCCGTGGCAGCCGTACGGCCGCCGAGGCCGAGCCTCGTCCAACCGTCGGTGTCGAGCCAGGGACACCAGACCCGACGACCCGGGAGGATCGCCCACGAGGCCGGGCGCGGTCGGTGCCGCGAGGTCCGGTCAGCCCAGTGCCAGGTTGACCAGGACGGTGAGCGCGATCGATCCGAGGATCGAGATCAGGATCATCAGCAGGCAACCGAGCCCGCCGCCGAGTGGACGGACCTCGACCCGGCCGAGCCGCATGCCGGTCAGAGTTCCCGGAGCCGGGGCAGCAGTTCGTCCTCGGCCCAGTCCAGGAACATCGGTTGGCTCTCCACACCGACCTGAACGACCGCCACGTCGGTGAAGCCGGCGTCGACGAACTTCTGGACGGACGCGACGTGTGCCTCCAGGTCCGGTCCGCACGGCACGAGCTGCGAGATGTCCTCGGGTCGGATGTGCTGGCTGGCGCTGACGAAGGACTCGGGGCCGGGCAGTTCCGCCTTGACGGTCCAGTTCAGCGCGGCCCACCGCCACTGGTCGTGCACCGTCTTGCGGCAGGCATCCGGGTCCGGCCCGTAGCAGATCGCCGCCTGGCCGTAACGCGGCTTGCCGGTGCCGCCGGCCTCGTCGTACATCCGGACCACGGCCGCGTCCGGGTTGTCGCAGACCAGCGCGTCGGCGTACTCGCTGACCAGGGCGACGGAGTGCGGCCCGGAGGCCGCGACGGCGATCGGCACCGGCGTCTCCGGCCGGTCCCAGAGGTACGCCTCCGGAACCTCGAAGTGGTTGCCGGAGTACGACAGGTTGTCGCCGTCGAGCAGCGGCCGGATGATCTGCAACGCCTCCTCGAGCATCTCGTGCCGCTGGTGTACGTGTGGCCAGGCGCCGACGACGTGCTCGTTCAGGTTCTCCCCGGCGCCGAGCGAGAGGGTGAACCGGCCGTCGGAGAGCACTCCGATCGTCGCCGCCTTCTGGGCCACCACCGCCGGGTGGTAGCGCCGGATCGGGCAGGTGATGTAGGTCATCAGCTTGATCCGGGAGGTGGCGTGGGCGACGGCCCCGAGCACGGACCAGGCGTACGGGGAGTGGCCCTGGGATTCCAGCCAGGGATAGTAGTGGTCGGAGATGGTCAGGTAGTCGAATCCGGCCTGCTCGGCCCGGATCGCCTGCTCGACGAGTTCCTTCGGACCGGTCTGCTCACACATCAGCGCGTAGCCCACTCCGACCATGCCAACCTCCTCCGCCATCGGCGATTCCGGTTGTCTACCCGGTTCGCCCACGGTGAATCCCGGTCGTACGGAGAACTGGGACGCCAGTTCCCGGTCGTACGAGGAAGTGACGTCCTTGACTATCTGTCGACAACCGGGGTAGCTTCGTCCTTAACCGGTTAAGGATCACCGGTGCATCATCCTTGTGGTGGGGATGACGGCGCCCGGGGGGTCGGTTCCGCCGGCCGCCCGGGCGTCGCCGGCCGGTGCGTCTTCCCCCGGGTGAACAGCCGTATTAACGTGTCCGACCATGGTGATCTCTCGACGTGTCGGTGCCGTGCTCGTGGCGGCGTCGGTCACGCTCTCGCTCGGTGCCACCCCGGCCACGGCCACCGGCCGGGGCTCCGGCCACGACGGTCCCGGGGGCGGGCCGGGTGCGCCGGGTGCCGGCGACAACTACTTCCCGGCGGCCGGCAACGGCGGGTACGACGCGCTCCACTACGGACTCGACATCCGCTACGAGCCGTCCAGCCGGGCCTTCGTCGGGGTCGCCACGATCGAGGCCCGGGCAACCGAGGGGCTCTCCCGGTTCAACCTCGACCTGCGTGGCTTCGAGGTGCGGTCGGTGACCGTCGACGGCCGCCCGGCCCGTTACGACCGGGACGGCCAGGAGCTGCGGGTGTCGCCGAAGCGGGCACTCTCCCGGGGCGAGCGGTTCACGGTGGTGGTCCGGTACGACGGCACCACCGGCCGGCCGACCGACGCCGAGGGCGCCCTCTACGGCTGGGTCTCCACGCCGGACGGCTCCTTCGTGGCGAACGAACCGGACGGGGCCTCCACCTGGTACCCGGTCAACGACCACCCCACCGACAAGGCCGGTTACGACTTCCGGATCACGGTGCCGGCGGGCAAGACCGCGGTCGCCAACGGTGAACTCGTCGACCAGCGGACCAGCAGGGGCTGGACCACCTTCGTCTGGCGCGCCCGGGACCCGATGGCCAGCTACCTCTCCACCGCCTCGGTCGGCGACTACGACCTGCGGCGCTCGACCGGCCCGCACGGGCTGCCGATCATCGACGCGGTCGACCGGGACCTGGGACCGGACTCCGCCGACGGGCTGGCCCGGACCCGGGAGATGATCGCCTACTTCGCCGACCTGTTCGGCCGCTACCCGTTCAGCTCGTACGGCGCGATCGTGGACGACGACGAGGACGCCGGGTACGCCCTGGAGACCCAGACCCGGCCCATCTACTCCGGCCCGCCCAGCGAGGGCACGGTGGCCCACGAACTGGCCCACCAGTGGTACGGCAACAGCGTCAGCCCGGCACGCTGGCAGGACATCTGGCTCAACGAGGGGTTCGCCAGCTACGCCGAGTGGCTCTGGGAGGAGCACACCGGTGGGCCCACCGCGCAGCAGCAGTTCGACACGAACTACGCCCGCCCGGCGACGGCCAGCTTCTGGAACCCGCCGCCCGGTGACCCGGGTGCCACGAACCTCTTCGCCAGCTCGGTCTACAACAAGGGCGCGATGACGCTGCACGCCCTCCGTACGAAGATCGGGGACCGGGCCTTCTTCACGCTGCTCCGGACCTGGTACTCGGCGAACCGGAACGACACGGCGAGCACGGCCGACCTGGTCCGGCTCGCCGAGAAGGTCACCAAGCGGCAACTCGACGGCTTCTTCCAGACCTGGCTCTACACCCCGGGCAAGCCGACGTCCTGGTGAACCGCGTTAAGTAGCCCTCCACGATGTACTGGTGGAGGGCTACTTAACCGGTTGCGTTAACTTCTCCATCGGCCTACCCTGATCCGTGCCGCCGCAAGGGAGTCGGGTGGTAGCTGTCGGGCTGCAGTTACCAATCCCTCACGTTTCCCCCGTCATGGGGTTCTCCCCGAGGTAGGTCATGAGAAAACGAATCTATGCCGTCGCATCGGCCCTGCTCGCGCTCGTCGTCGCCGTGGTCGTCTCACTGGTCGTCGTCGCCCAGCCGGCGCAGGCAGCGGCTGGCTTCACCGTCAGCGGCGGGCGCCTGCTCGACGCGAACGGCAACCAGTTCATCATGCGCGGTGTCAGTCACGCGCACACCTGGTACGCGAACCAAACCGGTTCATTCGCCAACATCAAGTCGCTGGGCGCGAACACCGTACGGGTGGTGCTCAGCAGCGGTGCGCGGTGGACCCAGAACAGCGCCAGTGACGTCGCCAACGTGATCTCGCTCTGCAAGGCGAACCGGCTGATCTGCGTCCTGGAGGTGCACGACACCACCGGGTACGGCGAAGAGGGCGCGGCGATCACCCTGGACCAGGCGGTCAGCTACTGGATCAGCGTCCAGAGCGCCCTGGCCGGCCAGGAGAACTACGTCATCCTGAACATCGGCAACGAGCCGTTCGGCAACAACGCCACCACCAGCGCCAACTGGCCGACGCACACCCGCAACGCGATCACCCGGCTGCGCAACGCCGGGTTCGACCACACGATCATGGTCGACGCGCCGATGTGGGGCCAGGACTGGTCCTTCATCATGCGGGACAACGCACAGTCGGTGTTCAACGCCGACCCGGACCGCAACACCGTCTTCTCGATCCACATGTACGGCGTCTTCGACACCGCCGCCGAGATCACCGACTATCTCGGCCGGTTCCGCAGCGCCAACCTGCCGATCGTGGTGGGCGAGTTCGGCCACAACCACTCGGACGGCAACCCGGACGAGGACACCATCATGTCGTACTCCCAGACCAACGGGATCGGTTACATCGGTTGGTCGTGGAGTGGCAACGGCGGTGGCGTCGAATACCTCGACATGGTCACGAACTTCAACGTGAGCCAGTTGACCTCGTGGGGTCAGCGGATCTTCAACGGTGCGAACGGGATCCGGCAGACCGCCCGGGAGGCGACCGTCTACGGCGGAACCAACCCGCCGACCACCGGCCCGACCACCCGACCGCCGACGACGCCGCCCACCACCCGGCCGCCGACGACCCCGCCGACGACTCCGCCCGGTGGCAGCGGCGGCTGTACGGCGTCGGTGTCGCTGAACTCCTGGAACGGCGGCTTCGTGGCCACCGTACGGGTGACGGCCGGCTCCTCGGGCACCAACGGCTGGACGGTGAGCATGAACCTGCCGTCCGGTGCCGCGGTCACCAACTCGTGGAACGCCCAGAGCAGCGGCACCACCGGCACGGTCAGGTTCACGAACGTGAGCCACAACGGCCGGATCGCCGCCGGGCAGTCGGTCGAGTTCGGCTTCCAGGGCAGCGGCAGCGGCACGGGAATGTCACCGAGTTGTACCGCTAGCTGATCGAGCCGACACCGGAGCCGGCGCGGAGGACCACTTCGGCCCTTCGCGCCGGCTCCTGCACCCGTCAGGCGCGCTGCTGGAGCTTGGGCAGCACCTCGGTCGCCACCTCGTCGAGTACGCCCTCGTCACCGGCGTACCAGCTCGACTCGCGCGGCCAGTGCGTGACCACGTCGGTGAAGCCGAGTTCGGCGGCCCGACCGACCGCCTCGGTGAAGTAACCGGTGCTGGAGAGCGAGTAGACCGGTGCCGAATCGAGCGAGAGGTAGCGGTCCAGGGTCGCCGGATCACGGCCGGCGGCGGCCAGCGTCTCGTCGAGCCGTCCCGACAGGTCGGCCACGGAACGCCACCAGGCATCGAGGCTGTCGTCGTCGCCGTCCCGGAGTCCGGTGGTCACCCAGCCCTGGCCGTACCGGGCGACGAGCCGCAGCGAGCGCGGGCCGTTCGCGGCGACGACGAACGGCACCCGGGGCGCCTGGACGCAGCCGGGGTTGCTCCGGGCGTCGACCGCCGCGAAGTAGTTCCCGCGCCAGCTGATCCGGTCTTCCCGTAGCAGCAGGTCCAGCAGTTCGGTGAACTCGGCGAACCGGTCGACCCGTCGCCGGGGCGAAAGGGTTTCGCCACCGAGCACCGCCGAGTCGAAGCCGATCCCACCGGAGCCGAGCCCGAGCAGCACCCGTCCGGCGGAGACGTCGTCCAGCCCGGTGATCTGCCGGGCGAAGTGCACCGGGTGCCGGAAGTTGGGGGACGCGACCAGGGTGCCGAGGCGGATCCGGGAGGTGACCATCGCCGCCGCCGTCAAGGTGCCGACCGCGTCGAACCAGGGCCCGTCCACCAGATCCCGCCAGCCCAGGTGGTCGTACGTCCAGGCGTGGTCGAAGCCCCACTCCTCGGCCCGGCGCCACCGGTGCTCGGCCACGGACCACCGCTGATCAGGAAGGATGACAATGCCCACGCGCATGATCGGGAGTTTACGCTCGACACAAAGTCACCCATTCCGGTGATGGCGCGAACGCTCTCAGCAACCTCACAGCTACGGTGAATAGGGTCACGGAGTGCCGTGATGATCCACCGTGGAGGATTGGGCCCGAAACCCGGGGTCAGATCCGTCGTAGACAGCGGCCATATCCGCCGTAAACAGGAGTAACCAGATGGTCTTCAAGAAGATGTTGAGCGCGCTCGGCGTCGGTGGTCCGAGCGTGGACACGGTGCTGACCAACCCGAACACCCGGCCCGGCCTGGTGCTCGACGGACAGGTGAACCTGCGTGGCGGCGAGACCCCGGCCGACATCGAGCAGATCACCCTGGCCCTGGTCACCCGGGTCGAGATGGAGGCCGGCGACAGCGAGTACGCCGGCACGATGGAGTTCTACCGGCTTCCGGTGAGCGGGGCAATGCGGCTGGAGGCCAAGCAGGAAGTCACCATCCCGTTCCAGCTCCCGGTGCCGTGGGAGACCCCGATCACCGACGTCTACGGCCAGCGGCTGCGTGGGATGACGATGGGGCTGCGTACCGAGTTGGCGATCGCTCGGGCCGTCGACAAGAGCGATCTCGACGCGGTCGCGGTGCACCCGCTGCCGGTGCACGAGAAGATCCTCGAGGCGTTCGCGCAGCTCGGCTTCCAGTTCAAGAACGCCGACCTGGAGCGTGGCCACATCTACGGCGTCCAGCAGACGCTGCCGTTCTACCAGGAGATCGAGTTCTTCGCCGCACCGCAGTACGCGCACGCGATCCGTGAGGTCGAGCTGACCTTCGTCACCAACCAGCACGGAATCGACGTCATCATCGAGTGCGACAAGCGCGGCGGGTTGTTCAGCGGGGGACAGGACACCGTTGGCCGGTACACCGCCACGCACGCCGAGGTCGACCAGGTCGACTGGCGGGCCCGGGTGGAGGGCTGGCTCGGCCAGACGGTCGCCAGCTACGGCCGGCACCCGGGCCACGGCCACCCCGGCAAGCAGGGCGGTCACCACGGCCGGCACGGAGCCGGAGGCATGGTCGCCGGTGCCGCGCTCGGGCTGGCCGGTGGCATGATCGCCGGCGAGATGCTGGAGGACTCCTTCGAGGGCGACTTCGGCGACTTCGGCGGGGAGTAGCCGCCGGGGAAATAAGCGCCAAGGGGTCACGGTCCCCGCCGATTTCGGCGGGGACCGTGACCTTCGTGGCTTGTCGCCACCGTTCGGGACACTCCGGCTACGCCCGGTCCTCAGGCGCCCGGAGCGTCGTTACCGCCTGCCGTGGCGCCAGGAGTTACCCAACTTCGACAGACCACGGCTACCGAGGTAGGCGATGGTCATCAGGGTGATGAAGAACCAGGCCTGATTCGCCCGGAACGGGTCGACTCCGCTCGCGTCCCTCCCCACCAGGTCTGCGGCGAGCAGGGTGAATCCCACCGCCGCCAGGTAGATGTAGAACTCGGTGCTCAGGAACGCGGGCTTGGTCTCGTTGCCCGGCCGCTGCCTGACCGGCTCGTCCATCCGGCGCTGCATCTCCGACAACGTCTGCTGTATCTGCTGGTTGGAGATGTTCTGCGTGCCCATCTCGCGGGTCGGTGCCGACTGAATGTCCTGCTGACTCATCGGCTGCCTCGACGGGGTCTGCGTGCTCATCTTTTCCTCCTCGGATTCGATGAGATCTCTTGCGACCTCCCGTGGCCGCGGCATCACCACGGCCCGGCACCCGTTGGCTACCCGACCGGGTACGCCACAAACAGCCGGCCGCCAGCGAACGGGCTGGTCAGGCGGCGGCCAGCGCGGCCGGGGCAGGGTCTTGCGCGGATCCCGCCCGGCCGGCGACCCGCACCCCGCGTTTGGGAACCCGGGCACCGGGGACACCCCGGACAACAACGAGTCGGCGGGGTGGTGGACGTGCGCGGAGACGACGAACGGCGGGAGTCGGCGCGGCGGGCCGAGGACCGGGTCAGTCGCGGGGAGTACGCGCCCGGCGCGATCGAGGAGGTCACTCTTCCGGTCGACGAGGGTCGTGAGGCGCACGAACTCGACATCGAGGATCCGGCGGACGGGGCGCGCGATCCGGACGTACTGCGTAACGGCGGGCCGACCCGGAACCGGGGTGTGATCACGACGACCGGGGGTCGGAAGGCCGGCCCGGCCAGTGTTCGGCGCCGACCCCGCCCGCCCGGCGGAAAGGTCGCGCCGACCACCACCGGAGACGCGACCACCGGCGGCATGAACACCCCGGCATCCGGCTCGACCAGCGACAACTCCGGCGAGGGCCGCCAGATCGGCAACTTCACCGACAAGTAGTCAGCGATATTCATCGGGGGTAGGGACTTCCTCCGACCCCCGATTCAGTCGTTGGATCACCCCGTCCCCTCGGACGCCGGTCGCGGGCGGACCACGGTTTGCGACGAAGGATGGCGCCCGTGTTCTCCGAAGGTAAACTGACCCAGCCCGTACCGATCAACTCCGGCCCCGAGCCGATCCCCGAGTGCGTGGAGCGCGCCGGGATGTGGTCCGTACTCCTTCGCCACGTCGTTCACGGCGGGAACTGCCGGGCGTGCGGCAACCCGCCGGACCACACCGGTTTCTGCTTCGCCGGAGGGTGGCGTACGAGCGGCTGACGACCAACTGGCCGAACTGAGCGCTTCTCCTGCTGCGGGGTGATCGCTGTGCCGGTCGCCAGCGTGGCGGACTACCTTCGGGAGCTGATCGCCAGCCATTCGGCGATGTCGGCGATCACGGCCGGGTCGACGTGCTGCGGTGGCTCGTACTCGGCGGGCGTGGACGGACCCGAGCCTGGGAAGAACAGATGGTTGTCGGCGTCGTAGACGCGGATCACGACGTCCGGCCGATGGGCAAGTCCGGCCTGCCAGCTCGTAAGGTCGTCGTCAACGGTCACCTGGTAGTCGCGGCCGCCCTGCAGGATGAGCATCGGTTTGTCCAGCGCCGCCGCGGCGGCGACCGGGTCGTCGCCGCGCAGGTCCAGCCAGTACGAGGCGGGCCAGCCGAACGGCAGGTCCGCGGCCGGGGTCGCCGGCGACAGCTCGGGGCTGTCGATGAGCGCCGCCTGCCGCGTGAACGCCTCGACAGCGGCCTGGGGGATCGAGTCGGGGATCACCGAGGCGAGGTAGCGGGCGACGCGGACGGCGGCGCGGTGCATCGGCTGCGTGTCCCCGGCCAGGATCACCATGCCAGCGACGGACGCTTCGGCGCGGATTCGCCGCCGCGGTGGCCGCCCTGGTCGCCGAGTTCAACGCGTACCTCGACCGAGAGAACACCGACCCGGCGACCGACCCCGTCGGCTACCGACAACACGCGATCTGGCTCAACCGCGACGAACTCAACACCATGATCAGCAGATTGCGCGACGCGATCGCCCCCCAGCTGGCAAATCCGCCCGCCCCCGATCGCACCAGATACCTGCTGAGCCCCATCCTCTTCCCCAGCGAGGAGCCATCCACCGACACCACCTGAGGCGCGAGAGCATCCACCGACGGGTCGACCGCTGTAGTGCGGTCAACCGGGAGGTCTGGTCAGCCGGCGGCCCGGGTGGAGGGAGGCTCCACCCGGGTGTGCTCCGACTCAGCCGACCCGGAGTACGCCGAGGCGCTGGGTGGCCCGAGTGAGGGCGACGTACAGGTCGTTGCGCCCCCGGGGAGACTCGGCGACGATCCGGTCCGGATCGACGACCAGTACCGAATCGAACTCCAGCCCCTTCGCCTGCGCCACGGTCAGCAGCACCACCCGGCTCTCCAGCTCCGGGGCGTCGCCGAGGGCCAGGCCGGGCACGGCCTCGGTGGCCGCCAAGCCCAGTACGGCACCGCGTCCGGCCGGAACGATCACTCCGACCCGCCCGTCGCCGACCTTGGCGACCTCGGCGCGGATCGCCTCGACCAGCCGGTCGGGCAGGGCGTCCTCGTCGACCTGGACGTCCCAGGGCTGCTCGCCGGTGCCGCGTACGGCGCGGGGCGTGGTCAGCGTCGGATCGATCTCGGCCAGCACCTTGGCGGCGACCGCCATGATCTCGGCCGGCGTCCGGTAGCTCACCGTCAACTCCTCCAGCCGCCAACGGTCGCCGACGTACGACTCCAGCACCCCGTGCCACGACGACGCGCCGGCCAGCGCACCGGTCTGGGCCACGTCCCCGACCAGCGTCATGGACCGGCTGGGCGAGCGCCGCATCAGCACCCGCCAGGCCATCGGGGAGAGTTCCTGCGCCTCGTCCACGATCACGTGGCCGAAGGCCCAGCCCCGGTCCGCAGCCGCCCGCTCGGCGGTGGTCAACTGTTCGCCGTCCTCCTGCCGCTCCGCCAACCGGTCGGCGACGAGCAGGTCGGTGACGTCCAGCATTCCGTCCTCGGCGCCGGCCTCGTCCTCGAAGTCGATCGACTTGGAACCGGACGCGATCTCCAGTACGCCCTCGGCGTACTCGATCTCTGCCTGGCGCTGCCGCGCGACGCGGGCCTGGGCCGCGCGGTCGTCCTCGCCGAGCAGTTCGGCGGCCTCGTCCAGCAGCGGTACGTCGGCCGGGGTCCACCCGCCCCGGGGCTCGCGCCACAGCGAGGCCCGTTCCGCCTCGGAGAGATCCGCCCCGGCGACCGCGAGCCGGTCGGTGGAGGCGAACAGCCCGGCCACGACCTGCTGCGGAGTGAGGACCGGCCAGAGCCAGTCCAGCACGGCCAGCACCTCGGGCTCGGTACGCAGCTCCCGCCGGAACTCGGCAAGGTCGGCCTCGTCGAGCAGGTTCTCCCCGCCCAGTGGATCAGCGCCGATCCGCTCGGCGAGCTGGTCGGCGAGGGCGTGGATGATCTCGATGTCGAACAGTGGCCGGGCCAGGTTGTGCGGCCGGCCCGAACGGCGGGCCCGGTCCCGCGCGGCGACCACGGTCGCCGGGTCGAGGACGATGGAGTCCCGCTCGATCGAGATCTCCAACGGCTCGTCCGGGACCCGCTGCCGGTCCTGGATGGCGGCGGCCAGCACCCGCACCATCTCGGGCCGGCCCTTGAGCTCGGCGACCTCGGCCGGCTCGGCCCGGGTCGCGGTGACGCCGGGGAACAGCTCGCCGACGGTACGCAGCAGTACGCCGGTCTCGGCCAGCGCCGGCAGTACCTGGGAGATGTAGCGCAGGAAGGTCGCGTTCGGGCCGACCAGCAGCACGCCCCGGGTGGAGAGGATCTGCCGGTGCGTGTAGAGCAGGTACGCGGCCCGGTGCAGCGCCACCGCGGTCTTGCCGGTGCCGGGACCACCCTGCACGACGAGCACACCGTCGAGGTCGGCCCGGATCACCTGGTCCTGCTCGGCCTGGATGGTCCGGACGATGTCGATCATCCGACCGGTACGGCTGGCGTTCACGGCGGCGAGCAGTGCCGCCTCGCCGGTGAGTCCACCAGTGCCGCCGCCGGCCCGGCCCGCCACGGCCAGGTCGAGCACCTCGTCGTCGAGGCCCACGACGGCGCGGTCCCGGGTCCGGATGTGCCGGCGGCGGCGTACGCCTTCGGGTGTCGCGGCGGTGGCGAGATAGAACGGTCGGGCCGCCGGGGCGCGCCAGTCCAGCAGCACGGGTTCGAACTCGTCGGCATCGGCGAACATGCCGATCCGGCCGATGTACCGGCGGGTGCCGCTGTCGAGGTCGAGACGACCGAAACAGAGCCCCTGTTCCACCGCGCCCAACCGTTCGAGCTGTTCCGTGTACATCTGTACGGTGCTGTCGCGCTGTGAGCGTTCCTGCTGGGTGCCGCCGGTGTTCCGGAGGGCGTACCCGAGCCGCTCGTCGGCCTGTTTCCGCAACTCGTCCAGGCGTCCGTAGAGCATGGAGACGTACTGCTGTTCGTCGGAGATCTCGGCCACGGACGGGCCGGTCAGCTCGGCCCGGGCGGGCTGGGCGGGCCCTGCTCCGTCGGTGGGTCCGTCACCCTCGATCCGCCCGTTGACCGGCTCGTCGAGACGCGGGTCATGCGAAACGCCGGATTGTTTTGACAAACCGTCTCTCCATTGTTAGACTTCCTGCGGAACGGCATTCAGTGCCGTTCTTTTTTGTGCTCAACTGATGAAAGATAGCGCGTTTTCCCGCCGCCGGCCACGATTCTATCGGTGGCCATAGGTCGTGGCCGAGTCAGCGGAACAGCGGAAAGGCACCCCCGTGATCTTCGAGCCCGGCCAGCGCATCGTGTTCATCGGAGACAGCATCACCGACTGTGGGCGCCGGGACGTGGCCGCGCCGTACGGGAACGGCTACGTCAGCCTGGTCCACGCCTTCGTCACCGCCGCGCATCCCGGACTCGGGCTCGACTGGGTCAACCAGGGCATCGGCGGGGACACCGTGCGCGACCTCGCGGCCCGCTGGGAGCGGGACGTGGTCGAGGCCCGGCCGGACTGGCTCCTCGTGAAGATCGGGATCAACGACGTCTGGCGCGCCTTCGGCAGCCACCCCGAGGATGCCGTGCCGATCGACGAGTACGAGACGACGTTACGTCGACTGCTCGGCCGGGCCGTCGGGGCCACCGGATGCCGGCTGGTGCTCGCCGACCCGTACCTGATCGAGCCGGACCGTGACGAGCCGCAGCGCGCCCAGACCGACCGGTACGCCGAGGTGGTCGCCAAGCTGGCCAACGAGTTCGACGCCCGGCACGTACGCACCCAGGCGGCCTTCGACCGGGTGTTGGCGACCACGACGCCGGGGGACTGGGCCGACGACCGGGTCCACCCCAACCTGCCCGGCCATGCCGTCATCGCGCAGGCGTTCCTCGCCGTGATCGGCTGGCACGAGCCGACCGGGTCCTGACTTCCGTAGCGGGATGCCGGTCGATGGTGCCGGTGTCAGGGCAGGCCAGGGGCACCGGCCGGTAGCAACCCCTCCAGGACCAGGCGGGCGAGTGCGTCCGCGCGGTCCCGGCGCTCATGCGGAGTCAGTCCGACCGGGCGGCCCAACTGGTTCGCCATCGCCTCCTGGGTGACCGCCATCGCCGGTCCGGTGATCGCGAAGAACACCAGCTCCACTGGGACGGTCGGCATCCGGCCCGCCGCCATGAGGCGCTCGAGGACGGGCCGCAGGCTGACGACGAAGGGCTCGATGAACTCCGCGTACAGGTAGGCCAGGCGCTCGCCGCCGCGCCCCGACTCGTCGGCGATCACCCGGTTGACCTCGGGCAGCTCGCTCGCGTTTCGGTAGAGGTCCAGGACCAGTGCCGTCAGTCGGGCATCGTCGGGTAGGGCCGGCGGAACTCCGCACAGAGCTCATGCCGGAAGAGTGAGACCGGCAATACCGCCCGGACCGGAAACCGGGAACGGCGCCCGTCAGCTGGTCACGTCGCGGGCGCCGAACCGGGCCCAGGCCGCGGAGAGGAACACCACGATGTACGCCGCCGCCGAGAGCAGCCCCGGCCGCAGCGCGTCGAACGACACCGGATCCCGGAGCAGTTCGACGAACGCCTGCCAGTGGTGCGTCAGCAGGTACGGGTGCAGCCAGTCGAGCTGCGTGATGGAGTCGAGTACGAAGCTGGTCACCGACAGCATGGTGATCGCGATGGTGGCGCCCATCGGCTGCTCGGTGAGCGTGGAGACAAACAGCCCCACCGCGCCCAGCGCACACAGCCCCACCGCCAGATAGCCGCAGACGGCGAGCAGCCGGAGCAGTCCCTCTCCGAAACCGACCTGGGTTCCGGAGAGCAGGGTCACCGGCCCACCGCCGAACAGGGCCAGCCCGGCGACCAGGCCGACCGCGGCGACCAGCAGCGTCACGGTGAACGCGAAGACGACGATGCCGGCGTACTTGACGGCGAGCAGCCGGTTCCGGCCGACCGGCACGGTCAGCAGGTACCGCAGGGTGCCGGAGTTGGCCTCGCCGGCCACGCTGTCCCCGGCGATCGCCGCCACCGCGATCGGCAGGAACAGCCCCAGTTCCAACCCGAGAGCGGCCAGGGCGACGAAGAGGCCGTTGCCGGTGATCGAGGAGAAGAACCCGGGGCCGTCGCCGCCTTCCGCCGGGGCGTCGGTCACCCGCATCGCGACAGCGATGATCACGGGTACGGCCGCCAGCGCCATCATCCCGGCCTGGTTGCGCCGACGCCCGAAGATCAGCCGCAGCTCGGAGCGGAAGAAGCGGGTGCTGACCGCACGGGTGGACGGCCGGGGCCGACGAGCGTCCGTCGTTGCACCCGGCCCGGTCACCTCGGTTCTGTCGGGCCGGGAAGCCACCGCATCACCCACCGCGTCAACCGCTGACATCGAAACCCTCCCCGGTGAGCGAGACGAACAGCTCCTCCAGATCCGGGGCGACCACCGCGAAGCCGCGTACCGGCACGGCGGCGTGCACCAGCGCGGCGACGACCTTCTCCGGCGGTACCGGACCGAGGATTCCGCTGGCCTCCCTGGTCGCCGTGGCGACGTCGGTGAGCCCCAGTTCGCGGAGTACCCGGGCGGCCTCGACCGGCCGGTCCGTCGTCACCTGGGCCCGGGGCGTGGCCGCGGCCCGCAACTCCGCCAGCGGCGCCTGGGCGACCAGCCGTCCCTGGTGCATGACGCCCACGTCGGTGCAGACCTGCTCCACCTCGGCGAGCAGGTGGGTGGAGAGCAGTACGGTCGCACCCTCGGCGGCGAGCGCGGCGACCAGGCTCCGGACCTCCCGGGTGCCCTGCGGGTCGAGCCCGTTCGTCGGCTCGTCCAGGATCAGCAGATCCCGGGGTGCGAGCATCGCCGCGGCCAGCGCCAGCCGCTGCCGCATGCCGAGCGAGTACGCCCGGTACCGCTTGCCGGCCGCGGCGGTCAGCCCGACCCGGTCCAGTGCCGCGCCGATCCGGTTCCCGGCGGAGGCCGGATCGACGGTGAGGTCCGCCGCGTCCAGCCGGCGCAGGTTCTCCGTACCCGAGAGGTACGGATGGAACGCCGGACCCTCCACCAGCGCCCCGATCCGGGGCAGTACGCTCGCCGCCCGGTCCGGCATCCGTTCGCCGAGCAGCGTGTGCCCGCCCGACGTGGGCCGGATCAGCCCGAGCAGCATCCGGATCGTGGTGGTCTTGCCGGAGCCGTTGGGGCCGAGGAAGCCGTACACGGAGCCACGCGGGACCGCCAGGTCGACGGCGTCCACCGCGACCTGGCGGCCGAACCGCTTGCTGAGCCCTCGGCTCTGCACCGCTAGTTCCGGCACGGTTCCCGCCGACCGTCGGACGGTGCCGGCCGGAGTACCCGCACCTGCCAGCCCGTCATCGTGCTCGGCGGCCGACGAACGCTCACCTGTTGTTCTGGGCGACGTCGTAGAGCCGTTCCGGGGTCACCGCGCCGATCAGTACCCGGCCGTCGTCGGTGGCCAGGGCGGTGAAGAGCTTGCCGCTGAGCAGCCGGCCGCTGCCCCACTCGCCGGTCACCTTCGGCAACCTGTCGAGGAGGCTCCGCACCATGCCGGCCTGCGCCTCGTCGGCGTCCGCGCCGATGGCGGTGCCGAGTTCCGGTACCCGGGCGACCAGCACCGTCGTCCAGCCGGTGCCGACGATCGTCGGCTTGTCCAGCTGCGGCGGGGCGGCCGGCTTGTCGGCGGTCAGCGGCTCCTCGGTAACCTTCGTTCCCGGCGGCGGGTTGAAGGTGAACTGGGCCGGATCCGGGCGGTCGAAGTCCACCTGGGTGAACGCGATCTCGAACGCGGGCGTCCGGGTGCCCTGCGGAACGATCTGGAAGCGCAGCGGCACGTGCTCGCCGGCGTCGATTGCGATCTTGATCTGGCCGACCAGCGACGTGGCGTCACGCGGTTCGAGTACCAGTTCGTAGGCGTCCCGGCCGGCGATCGTGGCGGACCGACCGACACTGACCTCGGTACTGGGATCGATCGCCGCGAGCGCCTGCTCGGCGGCCTCCTGCGGGGTCGACGGCAGGTGGTCGGCCCGGCCCTTCGGCGCCGCGCCGTCCCCGAGGTCCAGCGTGCTGTGCCGGGCCTCGTTCTTCTGGCTGTCCCAGATCCACACGTCCGGGCCGTTGCGGATCACGTCGGTCTCGCCGAGCGTGCCGAGGAGCGCGACCCGGGTCTTGTCCGGGCCGGCGTGCCAGACCCGGAGGGTGTGCGTACCGGAGATCAACGAGGGCAGCTCCGCGCTGCCCCGGCCGCCGATGCCGGGCAGGCTCGGCAGGCCGAGGTCGGCGCGCTTGATCACGGTGCCGGAGAGTCCGTCCAGCCGGGCGGTCTGCAGGTCGACGAGGAGTTGTGCGGCGCTGCGTTCGGGCAGGCTCGGCTCGGCCGCCGAGGCGAACGTGCCGACCGCAGCACCACCACCGATGATTGCCAGGGCCGCCCCGGTCGGGACCAGCCAACGCAACGCGGGCCGGGTGTGGAAAACAGACATGTTCGTACCTCCTGGCTTCCATCCTGCGCCCCCGGCACTGTGAAACCACTGAGAACCGCTGTGGTTCCACTCAGCCGGGGGTGGCACGCTTGTCCCGTGCGGTTGCTGGTGGTGGAGGACGAGGCCCGACTGGCCACGGCGTTGCAACGCGGCCTACAGGCGGAGGGCTTCGTCGTCGACGTGGCCGGGACCGGCCCGGAGGGGCTCGACCTGGCCCGGCACGGCGGGTACGACGCCATGATCCTGGACGTGATGCTCCCCGGGCTCTCCGGCTACCGGGTGGTACGGCAGTTGCGGGCCGAACGCCACTGGCTGCCCGTACTGATGCTCTCGGCCAAGGACGGCGAGTACGACCAGGCCGACGGGCTGGACTGCGGCGCCGACGACTACCTGACCAAACCCTTCTCGTACGTCGTGCTGCTGGCCCGGCTGCGTGCCCTGCTGCGTCGAGGTGCCCCGCGCCGCCCGGTGGTGCTCGTGGCCGGTGATCTGAGTCTCGATCCGGCCCGTCGTCGGGTGACCCGGGGCGGGGCCGAGGTCGAACTCACCGCCCGGGAGTACGCGCTGCTGGAGTACCTGCTGCGCCGGGCGGGTGAGGTGGTCTCCAAGACCGAACTGCTGGACCACGTCTGGGACGCGAGCCTGCAGACCGCGCCGAACGCCGTCGAGGTGTACGTCGGCTACCTGCGTCGCAAGATCGGTCGGGACCGGCTGGAGACGATCCGGGGTGCCGGGTACCGGCTGGTGACATGACCGGCCGGCGCAGATGACCGGCCGGGCCGCAACGGCCACCGAAGCCGTGGCGGCCGACCGTCGCGGCTGGCGGAGCCCGTGGTTGCGGCTGAGCCTGCGGGCCCGACTCATGATCATCGGTGTGTCCGGCCTCGCCGCCGCCCTCGCGGTCGGCGGACTGGTGCTGATCGGCGCCCTGGGGTACGCGCTGGAGCGCACCGTGGACACCGAGGCGCTGAAGACCGCCGAGGCGGTGGCCCGGCTGGCCGGCGAGAACGCGTTACCCGACCCGCTTCCGGTCGCCGGCGGCCAGGTACGGGTGCAGGTGATCGACGGCCAGGGCCGGATCCGGGCCGCGTCGATCGACGCCGACCGGCTGGTGCCGATGCTCTACCCCGCCGAGCTGCAACGGTTCCGGGACGGTGAACGGGACCGGTTCTACCTGCCCGGGCGGCGGCTCGGGCTGTCCGGCCCGGTCCGGGTCGTCGCCGTGCCGGCCGGACCGTCCAACGACCCGCAGACGGTGCTGGTGGCGAAGTCGACGGCGGACGTCAAGCACAGCCTCACGGTCGTCCGGACCATCCTGCTGATCAGCTTCCCGCTGCTCCACATCGCGCTGGCCGCGGTGGCGTGGCGGGTGATCGGGGCCACCCTGCGTCCGGTCGAGGCGCTGCGGGCCGGCGCGGAGGAGATCACCGGCGGCGCCCGGCCCGGCCGGTTGCCGCTGCCCGCCTCGCACGACGAGATCCACCGGCTGGCGGTGACCCTGAACGGGATGTTGGGCCGGCTGGAGTCGGCCCGGGCCCGGCAGCGGACGTTCGTCGCGGACGCCGCGCACGAACTGCGCAGCCCGCTGGCCAACATGCGTACCCAACTGGAGGTGGCGCAGCGGCTCGGTCCGGCGACGGACTGGCCGGCCGTCGCCGACGACCTGCTCGCCGACACCCAGCGGCTGAGCCGGTTGGTCGACGACCTGCTGCTGCTCGCCCGGTTCGACGACGTGAACGCCGGCCCTCCCCGGGCGGCCGGGCCGGTCGAGTTGAGCGAGCTGATGACCAGCGTCGCCGAGCGCTATCCGGCGGCGCCGCTGCGGGTGGTTCCGCCGAGGTTCCCGCTCTGGGTGGTGGGCGAGCCGGACGCCCTGGCCCGGATCCTGGCCAACCTGGTGGACAACGCGGTACGCCACACGACCAGCGAGGTCCTGCTGGAAGCCGGCCCCGGCGGATGGAGCGGTCCGGCGTACCACCTGGTCACGGTGACCGACGACGGACCCGGCATCCCGGCGGAGGAACGGGACCGGGTCTTCGACCGGTTCACCCGGCTGGACGACGCGCGGGCCCGGGACGCGGGTGGCGCCGGACTGGGCCTGGCCATCGTCCGGCAACTGGTACGCCGCCAGGGCGGCACGGTGACCCTCTCCGACGCGGCGCCCGGCCTCCGGGTCGAGGTGCGGCTGCCCGTCGGGGAGCGACCCACCGCAGTAAGGCCACCGGCCCAGCGGCCACCGGGAAACGACGACGAGCCGCCGCTCGGAGATGACGACGATCAGCCGCCGCTCGGGGACGACGACCAGTCGCCGCTGCGGGACGACGATCAGTCGGTATCGGGAGACGACGGTCAGCTCGCGCTGCGGGACGACGGTCAGCTCGCGCTGCGGGACGACGGTCAGCGGGCGCCGGGCGAGGCGCCGGGGCGCTCGGTGCAGACCGGTTCGGCCCGGCCAACGACCGCGACCGAGTAGACCACCGCGACGGAGAAGCAGTAGTTCGTCCGGGTCTCCAGACCGTAGACGACGTACCCGGTCGAGCCGCCGGGAAGTTCCTCGAAGGCCCGGAGTTCCTGCCCGGCACGCCCACCCGAGACCACCACCGGCCCCTCCGCACCGGCCGGGTACGTCCAGGCCAGGGTCACGCCGCTCCGGTCGTCCGCCAGCGTCACGTTGCCGGGCGGGGTACCGGGGGAGGCGGCCGGCACCGGTGTGCTCGGCGCGGCGCTGCTCGGGGTGGCCGGTACGTTGGCCGAGGGCACCGGCTGCTGCTGCTCCGAACCGTCCCCGTCGGTCAGGCCGAATCCCACCACCACCGCCACCGTGCCGAGCAGCACCAGCACGACCAGACCGGCGACGATGATCACCGGCAGTCGACCGGTCGAGGGCTGAATCCGGTGGATCCGGACCGGTAGCCGGGACGACCGCCGTTCGGGCAGGTTCCGGATCCGCCGTACCCCGTCGGCCTCGTCCAGGCCGTCGGAGAATCCGCCCGGTGGCTCCGGGGAGGAGCCGGCGCCCGGGCCCAGCGCGGGTACGCCCGGCGGCATCGTGGACCCGACATCGCCGCTCCACCCGCTGCCACCCGGGTCCATGGCCAGCTCGTCGTCGGGGTCGTCGTCCGGATGTCGCCTGGCCACCTCGGGCGGCCACCAGCCGTGCTCCGGATCAAGGTCCTCGCCGTCACGATCCTGCGGTCCCGAACCGGCGCCGGAACCCGACATTCCCCGGCCGCCAGCCGTCCGGGGCGGAGGCACCGGCGGGCGGTCGGCGGGACGCGGCGGACTGGCCCAGCGCGGCGCGGACTCGACCGGTGGTGCGGGCGGCAGCCGAGGCGGTGGCACCTGCGGGACGGATGTGGCCGAGGACTGTGCGGCGGACCAGGGCGGCCCCGGCGCGGTCGGATACCGCAGCGGCGGCAGATCCTCCAGGGGCGGCAGGTCGGCGTCCGGCGGATGCTCCGTCTCCAGTGGATATCCGCCCGACGGCTGCGCCGAGGAGCCGGACCCGTACTGCCTCGCCGGCGGCTCGTACTGGGACGCGGGGGACTCGTACTGGGATGCCTCGTACTGGGACGCGGTGGGTTCGTACCGGCCTGCCGGCGAGGTCGGCCGGTCCGGCTCGCCCGGGGCACCGGTCGACGGATCGGCCGAGCCGGCCGCGGGGCCGCTACGGGCCGGCGGTACCTGTGGAACGTGCCGGGTCGTCCCGGGTGCGGCGTCGGTGCAGACGTGGTCCGGATTGGCCGCCGCCCGGGCGAGCGCCCCGATCTGGGCGGCCAGCGGATGGTCGGCCGGCAGATGCTCGCGGCAGAGTTCGCGGGCCAGGGCGAGATGTTCGTGCGCCTCGGTGAAGAGTCCACAGTCACGCTGCATCGAGCCCAGCCGGGCGAGCATCCGGATGCCGGCGATGTGACCGTCGCCGTAGACCTCGCGGTGCAGTTCCCAGGCGTCTTCCAGCCGGTTCCGGGCGAGCGTGCACTCGCCCTGGGCGTACTCGACGGTGGCCAGGTCGGCGTGGGCGGCGAGCACCCGCAGTGACTCGGGGCCATCCGTCGCGGTGAGTTCGATGATGACGTCCCGGTACAGCCGGGCGGCCCGCGCGTGACTGCCGACCCGGTGCAGTACGGCGGCGAGCGTGGCCGCCGTGCCGACCGTGCGCTGGTCGGCCGGGCCGTACAGCCGGGTGGCCGCCGAGTACGCGAACGCCGCCCAGCCCCGGGCCGAGTGCGCGTCCCCGAGGGCGACCAGGACCCGGGCTTGCAGGCCAGCGGCCTCGGCCAACTCGGGTGACGCGTTTCCGGGACTCGGGTCGGCCCCGCGCAGCGGTGGGCCCAGCAACTCGCGAGCCCTGGTCAGGTCGCCGGCCGCGACGAGCGCCTGCGCCTGTGCGGTGAGTTCAGCGAAGCCGGAAGCCACGCCCCATCGTGCTCGCCCGGCGACGTTCAGTACAAGAGGGCAGGTGGGGGCAGTTTGGTCATGATGTCGGGCGATCCGGTTCGAGATGCGCGACCAACGCCTCGCTGATCCGCCGCAACTGGTCGACCTGCGCCGGGCTGAGCGGGTCGAACAGGTGCCGCCGTACCCCGTCGACGTGTCCGGGCGCGGCGGCGGAGAGCACCTCGAAGCCGTACTCGGTGAGCACGGCGACCTGACCGCGGCGGTCCGTGGGGCACTCCTCCCGGCGGACCCAGCCGGACTCGACCAACCGGGCGACCGCGTGGGACAACTGGCTGCGGGAGCCGCCGGTGGCGTCGGCGAGATCGGACATCCGTAGCTGCCGGTCGGGCGCCTCGGAGAGCCGGACCAGGATCTCGTAGTACGCGTGCGGCATGCCGGCGTCGCGTTGCAGTTCCCGGTCCAGGGTCGCCATCAGGGCGCGGGACGCGGTCAGGAAGGCACGCCAGGTCCGCTGCTCATCGGGATCGAGCCATCGGGTCATGACGACGATCATACGACAGATAGTTGAACGCTCAACCATCCGTCGCTACGGTGGAGGCATGGCGATTCACCGGCTCAACCACGCCGTACTCTTCGTTCGCGAGCTTGCCCGTAGCGTCGCGTTCTACCGCGACGTGCTCGGCTTCCGGCCGGTCGCGATGACCCCGGACGGGTTCGACGGCGCCGCCTTCCTTCAGGCGCCCGGATCCACCAACGACCACGACCTGGGCCTGTTCGAGGTCGGCGCGGCCGCCGGACCCTCCGGCGCCGGACGGACGACGGTCGGCCTCTACCACCTCGCCTGGGAGGTGGACACCCTCGACGAACTCGACGCGACCGCCGCGCGGCTCTCCGAGGCGGGCGCGCTGGCCGGCAGCTCCGACCACGGCAGCACCAAGAGCCTCTACGCCAAGGACCCGGACGGGCTGGAGTTCGAGGTGGTCTGGCTGGTCCCCGCCGACCAGCTCGACGAGCAGACCCTGACGGCGCGCAAGCAGATCTCCCGACTCGACCTGGAGCGCGAGAAGCGCCGGTACGGCGGCCAGACCCGAGGCGGAGTCGGCATCTCCGTCCCCTCCTGACCGGTGCAAGGAAGGGCCCCTTCCTATCGTTTTCTGTAGAAGAAGGGCCCCTTCCTAACACTCTGGGCCGGGCGGCCGGGCAGCGCCGGCGTGACAGAGCGGGACCGGGCGGGGTAGACACGCAGCATGCCCGCTGACCCGATCGGTGCCGTCAAACGCGAACTGCTGGTACGCCAGCTCGACTCCTGGACCCCGGTGGCGCTGCACCGGTCCCGGCGGGCCACCTTCGCGCAGGCGTACACCGGTCCCGACGGCGGTACGGCCGACGCCGCGCTGCGGGTCTTCGTCGAGTTCGCCGACCTGCTTCGGGGGCGCCGGATGACCGTACTGACCATCGCCGGCGCAACGGACGAGCTGGCCGTACGCCACACGGCGGTGCAGTCGGAGCTGCCGGCCGAGGTGACCGCGCACCTGATGCCGGGTGATCTCGCACGGCTGCCGGTGGCGCTCAAGGCGGGCGGCGCGGCCGGTACTCCGGTACTCGCCTATCTGGACGCGACGGGCGGTCCGGGGCCGGATCGCGACACCATCGCCGCGGTCACCAATGGGCGTCCGGCCGAGCTGCTGTTGGCGCTGGATCCGCCCGGCCCGTCCGACCCGGACCTTCGACGGACGCTCACCGAGGCCGGATTTCCGCTGGTGACCGAGGTCGATTTGGTCGCCGACGCGCCGGCCGAACCCGAGAGAGCCGACGCGCCGGCCGAACCCGAGAGGATCGTCTTCGCCACCGCGGCCGGCAAGCGGCTCGACGCCTTCAAGGACGCCCTGTGGGCGGTCGACGAGTACGCGGGTGTGCGGTACCGGGATCCCGGTGATCCCGACGGGCATCTGCTGGACATTTCGCTGACCCCGCATCCGGGGCCGCTGCGCCGGGAACTCCTGGCCCGGCTGGCGACCGCCGGCCGGGCGTCGGTGACGGAACTGCGCCAGTTCACCGCCGAACGGACGGTCTACCGCGCGGCCGACACCAACCGGGTGCTGGGCGTGCTGCTCGCCGCCGGCCTGGTCGACCGGGACCCGGCGGCGGGTCGACTCTCCGGGGACGTGACCATCACCGCGATCTGACAGTCGCCGTGCGCGAACCAGCTGCCTGCGGACCGATTCACCGGTTGCAACTGCTGCTGCGCTCCTTCGCGCCACGGCGAAAAATGCGCTCCTTCGCGCCACGGCGGAAACGTCCCGGAAAACGCGGCGGGGATGCCGACGGCGTCCGTCAGCATCCCGCCCCGCGCGTATGTCCCTACCGGCGTGGCTTGTCCTGCTTCCAGGACAGCGGGCCGGGCAGGTCGACCCGGTGCGCCCGGGCACGGGAGTTCCACGACCAGCGGCCGATCTTGATACTCCACGAGGAAAAACCGTTCTCGGTGAAGTTGAGAATCAGCGGACCGTACTTCTTGCGCTTACGGAACATCAGACCCACGGCCATGCTCCCTTCGAGGCAAAAGCTTGAATCTTTCAGCGGGGTGGCCACGAAGTTCCCCGCACGCGTATTCGGCAAACCTCCGGGGGTCCTCACCGGACAGTCCGCTAGCGACGCCGGGGGCGCAGCCGACGCCCGGGGTGGGGCTGGGGCCGGGAGTCAGCGTGCCGGGAAGGGGCGCTCAGCGCGGTTGCCAGGCGTCCGGCCGGGTGGTCAGCTTGCGGACGTGCGCCGGCATCCGGCCGCTGACCAGCTCCGCGAGGCTCACCTCGTCGACCACGTCACGGACCGCCGCACGGACGGCGACCCAGAGCCGAGGCAGGTTCTCGGCCGCGCCGTCGTAGCGGGTCTCCTCGGGGCGCAGCCCGCGTACCCCGGCGAGTGGGCCGTCCACGGCCCGCAGGATCATCCCGACGGAGACTTCCCGAGGCGTCCTGGCCAGGGTGTAGCCGCCCTCCGCGCCACGCTGGGCCCGGATGATCCCGGCCCGCCGGAGATCGGCCAGCACCGCCTCGAGGAACTTTCGGGGCAGATCCTGTTCGGCCGCAAGGGCCTGGGCGGACATCAACGACGGGTACGCCGCCGCGAGGCTCAGCCCGGCCCGTACCGCGTAGTCACCTCGCGCGGAGATCTGCACGCCCCCATCATGCACGCTCCCGACGACCGGCCCGGAAGGCGCCCGGACTGTGCCCTACCTCCCGCTGGAAGAACCGGCCGAAGTTCGTCGGTTCGGGGAAGCCGAGGCGCCGACCGACCTCGGCGACCGGGAGATCGGTCGCGGCGAGCAGCCGCCGGGCCTCCAACGCCACCCGGTCGTCGATGACCTGCTTGGCGCTGCGTCCGGTGGCGGCCAGGCAGGCCCGGGTGAGGGTACGCACCGAGCACTCCAGCCGGCCGGCATAGTCCTCGACCCGCCGGGTCTGCCCGTACGAGCGCTCGACCTCGTGCCGCAGCCGCCAGAAGTTGCCGGCGTCATCCCGTACCGGAAGGCGGCTCGGCGCGGGGTCGAGGGCCGGCGGGGCCTCCGGGGCCGGGCTGGCCGGCAGTAGTGCCAGGCGCAGCAGCAGGACGGCGAGCTGGTGTCGCAGCAGGTCGGCGGCGAGACTGTCGCCTCGGTGCCGCTGACAGTCCACCACCAGCTGGCTGACCTCGTTGATCACGGCGTCCTCGTCCTCACCGGCGAGCTGCCAGTAGCCGACGCCGAACGGCGGTGCGACGCGCACGGCCCCGAGTCCGCCCATGGCCTCCGGAGCCCAGGAGACCATGATCGCGTCGAGCCCGGCCGGCCCGCCGTGTCGGAGGACCTGACCGGGCTGGACCCAGAGCAGGGAACCGGGCCGGCACGGGTACGTCCGAAAATCGACCTCCTGCGCCCCGTGTCCGACCGTGACCAGGATGAGCAGATGCCGGTCGAGCAGCAGTGGACGCTGCGACCCGGGATCGAGCGAGAAGTCGCGCAGGGTGAGGGTGCGAATGCCGGCCCATTCGGGCGGGGGCGGCGACTCACCCGGGTCGCTGGGAAACTGACCGAATCGGACCATCCCCTGGGACGTTAGCCGTCGGCGGCTCCCCGCGCACCCCTCCGCGCCGCCGATCCGGGCTCAGCCGAGCGGGGGGAGGTCGCGGAGCAGTTCGGACTCCGCAGATAGCTGCCCGGTGGAGGCCGTCGACCGGCGGCACACATCGACGCTCGACGTTGACCGTAGCCGTCGAAGATCGGTAACCTGACCTCGGTCCGGGCTGGCCACGACGCGCGGGTACGCAGGCAGACCACGCATGACCCCCACCCGTTCTGCCCGTCCGACAACGATTCGGACGCGGAGGAATCCCAGGAGATTCGCTCATGCGCCGCAGACCCGTCCTGCCGCTCTTCGTCAGCGCGTCACTTCTCGTCAGCGCGTCGCTCGTCGGCGCCGGAGGAGCCCCCGTCCTCGCCACCGGGCCGGCCCCCGCCGAACCCGGGCCGACGCTCGAGGTCGACCTCGCCGCCGACCGGCACCCGATCAGTCCGCACATCTACGGCATGAACTTCACCGACGAGGCCCTGGCCGAGGAACTGGCCCTGCCAGTACGGCGCTGGGGCGGCAACGCCACCACCCGCTACCACTACCGGTACGACACCACCAACCGCGCCTCGGACTGGTTCTTCGAGAACATCACCGAGGCCAACGACAATCCCGAGGCGCTGCCGGACGGCTCGTCCACGGACCGCTTCGTCGAGCAGGACCGGCGTACCGGCACCGACACGGTGCTCACCGTTCCGTTGATCGGCTGGGCGCCGAAGGCCCGGGACGGCTCGTGCGGCTTCTCGGTCGCCAAGTACGGCCCACAGCAGAGCACCGACGAGTGGCGCCCCGACTGTGGCAACGGGGTCCGGCCCGACGGCACGCCGGTGACCGGCAACGACCCGCTGGACACCAGCGTGCCGGTCGGCCCGGAGTACGTCCGGGAGTGGCTCGGCCACCTCACCGCCAAGTACGGCACGGCGGCCGAGGGCGGGGTCAAGTTCTACAACCTGGACAACGAGCCGGACATCTGGCACTCCACCCACCGGGACGTACACCCGACCGGGGCGAGTTCGGTGGAACTGCGCGACCAGGCGTACGCGATCGGCGCGGCGGTCAAGGAGGCCGACCCGACGGCGGCGACGCTCGGCCCGGTCGGGTGGGGCTGGACCTCGTGGGACCACTCGGGACTGGACCAGGAGGTCTGCGGGCGTACGGGGTGCTGGGCGAACCCGCCCGACCGGCCGGCCCGGGACGGGCTGCCGTTCACCACCTGGTACCTGCAACAGATGAAGAAGTACGACGACGAGCACCGGCAGCGGGTGCTGGACTACTTCGACATGCACTTCTACCCGCAGGCCTCCGGGGTCGCGTTCGGCAACGGCAACGACCCGGCCACCAACGCGCTGCGGCTGCGTTCGACCCGGGCGCTCTGGGATCCGTCGTACACCGACGAGAGCTGGATCAACACCCAGGTCCGGCTGGTACCCCGGATGAAGGAACTGGTCGCGGCGAACTACCCGGGTACGAAGACGGCGGTCACCGAGTACAACTGGGGCGCGCTGGACCACATCAACGGGGCGTTGACCCAGGCCGACGTACTCGGGATCTTCGGTCGGGAGGGGCTGGACCTGGCGACGCTCTGGGCCCCGCCGGGCGCGACCCAGCCGGGCGCGTACGCCTTCCGGATGTACCGCAACTACGACGGCGCGGGCGGCCGGTTCGGTGATGTCGGAGTCCGGGCGACAAGTGCGGACCAGGAGAAGCTCTCCGTCTACGCGGCTGAGCGCTCCGCGGACGGTGCCCTCACCGTTCTGGTGGTGAACAAGAGCGGCGTGGAGCAGACCAGCCAGTTGTCGCTGCGCGGCCGGACGGCGTCGACCGCCAAGGTCTACCGGTACGGCGCCGCCGACCTCACCTCGATCGTCCGCGCGCCCGACCAGCAGATCCAGGTGCCGCCACCGGTGGCCGGAGCGCCCAGCGGCTACCTGACTCACAGCTACCCGGCCGACTCGGTGACCCTGTTCGTGGTGGACCGGCCGGCTCCACCGACGCCGTCGCTGACGGTCGGGTACCGGAACCTGGACCGGTCGCCGGCGGACGCCGAGATCAGGCCGGCGATCCGGTTGGAGAACTCCGGCACCGTGCCGGTCAACCTGTCCCGGGTCACCGTCCGTTACTGGTTCACCCGGGACTCCGACCGGAGCCCGGTGCAGGCAGGGTGCGACCGGGCCACGCTCGGCTGCGCCAAGGTCACCCGGCGGGTGGTGGCGCTGTCGACGCCCCGCCCCGGCGCGGACGGCTACCTGGAGGTCGGATTCACCCCGGAGGCCGGGGTGATGTCGACGGCCGGGCAGGTCGGTCCGGTCGAACTGCGGCTCCGGAAGGCGGACCGGTCCCGGTTCTCCGAGCCGGACGACCACAGCTGGCGGCCCGCAAGGCCGAACTTCGAGGCCAGCACCCGGATCACCGTCCATCTGGACGGGGTACGGATCGCCGGAGTCGAGCCGTAGCGGCGGCTCGGCCGATCCTTGGCGTGGCGGGGGATCCGCCTCACCGGGGTTCGCCGGGCCGGGGGTTGTTCCGGCGGGCGGCCACGGTTATGTTACCGAACGGTAAGTGAATCGGGTCGGCATCGTCGCCGGGAGGCGGCGGTCCATCGTCGAAGAGGTGTGCATGCCAGGTCTGTTCTCGGTCGAGGACAAGGCGGTGCTGGTCACCGGCGGCACCCGGGGGATCGGTCTGATGATCGCCCAGGGCTTCGTCGAGGCCGGAGCGAAGGTGATCATTTCGTCCCGCAAACCGGACGTCTGCACCGAGGCCGCCGAGCGGCTCTCCGCGTACGGCAGCTGCGTCGCGATCCCGGCTGACATCTCGACGACGGCCGGGGCGAGCCGGCTCGCCGAGGAGGTGCTGGCGCAGGTGCCGGCGCTGGACGTACTGGTCAACAACGCCGGTGCGACCTGGGGGGCGCCGCTGGAGGCGTATCCGGAGAGCGCCTTCGACAAGCTCTGGGCGGTCAACGTCAAGGCGGTCTTCCAGTTGACCACCGCGCTGCTGCCCGCGCTCCGGGCCTCGGCGAGCGCCGACGACCCGGCCAGGGTGATCAACATCGGCTCGATCGACGGCATCCGGGTGCCGTGGATGGAGGTGTACGCCTACTCGGCCACCAAGGCCGCCGTGCACATGCTGACCCGTAGCCTGGCCCACCAGCTCGCTCCCGAGCACATCACGGTCAACGCGATCGCCCCGGGACCGTTCGAGAGCAAGATGATGGCGTTCGCGCTCGACGATCCGGCCACCCGGGCCACGATCGAGCATCAGGTGCCACTCGGCCGGATCGGTCGTCCCGACGACATGGCCGGGGCCGCGATCTACCTCGCCTCGCGAGCCGGCGCGTACCTCACCGGAGCGGTCATCCCGGTCGACGGCGGCATCACCACGCACGGCTGACATGTTAGGAAGGGCCCCCGCATAGCGCTTTTTGTAGATGAAGGGGCCCTTCCTAACACCAAAACGGGCGCCGCGCGGACTCGGCAGGTCCGCGCGGCGTGGTGATCTTTCCCGGTACGGCCGCTCGTCGAGCGGCCGGCGGGTTGTCGGTCAGCGACCGGCCAGGAGCCGGTTGACGGCGGTGTCGACGTCGAGGTGATCCCCCTCCCGGCCCCGGGGCACCACCACGTACGTCCGGCGCAGGAACCTGACCAGAACGCTCCGTGGCACCTCGAACAGTGCGTTGCCGTCCGGCGACGAGAGCGCGAGCGCGACGAAGTCGCCGCGGGGCGTGGCCCACGGCCAGACCCGGACGTCGCCGATGCCGGCTGGCTCGTCGAGGCCGGTGACGAGCAGTTCCCGCGCGAAGGACCAGCTGACCGCTTCGCCTCCGGCGGATTCCGCATGGAACAGGACATGGACCGCATACGGGTCGGCTGGGTCGTAGCGCAGACTGGCGCGCACGGGCAGGGCCGTGGCGTCAGGTGCAACGAGCCTTAACGACGTCTCGACCTCGACCGTGGTCGGTCGGATGACACTCATGGACGTTCTCCCCCCGGCACCGCTGCGGGACGTACGTGTCCCGCTTTTCCCATCCTCTGGTGCTACTTCATGGTTACGCTCCGCCATACGCTGATATCACCCAGTAGTGGGAAGAGGTTTCCTAGCTACCGATCGAAATCGAATCTTTATGTAGGATGTCCAGTTCTGCCCAGGTACTCGATCCCACCCGACGCCAGGTGGTTCAGCCGTCGACTCACTCCGGTAACGTCCAGTCGTCCTGTTGAGTGACGGGCCGGGCCACACTGGGGGTTGAAATGGCTACGAAACCATCCTCAATGGAGAAAGCGGCTCCAACAGGGGCGTCGAGGGTGAACGGGGCCGGCGCCGGGGTCCGCTCCGGTGTTCCGGGGACGGTCGAGGAGCGGAGGTACGACGTGCCGGACGACGAGCGCGTCACGCGGGGGGAGTGGTCGGGGTCCGGTCCGGAGACGGGGACGGACGTCGACGCCGAGGAGCCACTGGACCCGTTCGTGCTGGAGACCCGTCGACAGCGGGTACGCACCACGCTGGAGATCATCCGAGCCAATCCCACCGGCCGGATCGCGTTGAAGGTCTTCGTGGCGGTCGCCGGTGCGATCGTCGTCACTCTCGGTCTCGCGTTGATTCCATTGCCGGGGCCGGGCTGGCTGATCGTCATCGGCGGTCTGGGTATCTGGGCGGTGGAGTTCCACTGGGCCAAACGGCTGCTCAACTTCACCCGTAGGCACGTACAGGGTTGGGCCCGTTGGGTACGCGACCAGTCACTCTTGGTGCGGCTCGTTATCGGATCGGTCGGTCTGGTCTTCGTCGCCCTCGTGGTCTGGCTGTCGGTGCGGGCCAGTTTCGGGATCGATCTCATTGCCCAGGCGATGCACTATATCGCGACCCACTGACCCCGGAGATGCGCGACGGCGAGCCGATCAGGTACAGTCGTCCGCGCTGAGGGCGATTAGCTCAGCGGGAGAGCGCTTCGTTCACACCGAAGAGGTCACTGGTTCGATCCCAGTATCGCCCACGCAGGTCAAAGGCCACCTTCCATCGATGAGGGTGGCCTTTCTGCTGCCCGTACAGCAGGGAAGTACAGCAGTAGTCAGCCATCGAGGGACTCACCAGGCCGGTTGAGCGCTTCGCGGGTCGCCTTGGACGACACCTGTGTGTAGATGTCCATCGTGATCGAGAATTTGGCGTGCCGAAGTATCTGCATCACTACCCGGGGATGCACGTCGAGGTCCGCCAGCAGCGACGCGCAGATCCGACGGGCGTCATCTGCTTCGGTGCTGCTCAGCTGTAGTGCCTTCACGCAGATTTCCGGCAAGGGCAGGACCGCGTCTGATGCCTGCGTCTTCGTGTCGCGGTGCAGGAGTTGGCCATGGACCGTTGTAACTGGTGCCCAACGGTCAGCTCTCCCGCGTCCAGGTCGACGTTGTCCCAGGTGAGTCCGAGCGTTTCTCCCTTGCGTAGGCCGACGACGAGGACCAGGGCGTAGGCCGCGTACAGCGGGTCCTCGTCGCGGCGGGCGGACTCCAGGAACTTGCGGACTTCGTCGCTGGACCAGGATTTGCCACGGTGACGGCGGACCGTGGCGAGCGTGACCGGGATCGCGGGGTTCTTGACGATGAGGTCCTGCGCCTGGGCACGGGAGAGCGCCGCCCGTAGGGCCGCCCGGATGTCGCTGACCGTACGGGTTGACGGTGTGGACCGGCAAGCACCGGCCGACGGCACAGCAGCGGCGCTTGTGCCGGGGTCGGGCGGAGTCCTTGCCCTGGGCGCAGCACTGGCAGGTTCGGGCAACCTGGTTGATCCAGGTCTGGCCGTCCCGCGAGTGCAGTCGGTCGAGTCGCTTGTGACCCCAGACCCGGGGCGATGTACCGGCGTACGAACGTCTCGCAGGTGGCGTAGGTCAGCGGCGCCCGGTGCGGCTCGATGATCTCAGCCAGCCAGTACGTGAGGAAGCTGCAGTTGACTACGGGCGGCAGGCACTCATGTGTGAGCGACAGCCCGGACGCCTGGACCAAAGCCTGGCCGGGCCACGGTCCTACCGCGATGAAACAAGCAGCCGCTGTCCGTGCGTCTCACTATTGGTCTGTGGCCGCGTTCGGGTGCCGGTGACGCTCGGCGAGTTGCTTCAGGTTGAGCAGCTGGCGTCGAGCCATGACCAGGTCACCGATGGACAACCCGAGGGCGGTCAAGCGGTTCGTCTGCATGACGACCTTCAGCAGCAAACGCGTCGCGGTGCGCTCCTGAGGCACGAGGACGTAGGACATGAAGGCCGCCATGATGGTGCCCGTCATTTGCTGCCCTGGGTCGACCGAGAGGATCCTGCCCCACTTCCGGCCGCCGGCAGTCGTGAACGCCTCTCCGACTCGAGGGGCGGGAAGGCCCAGCAACTGTTGAGGCGAGCGGCGGCCGAGGTTGTCCATCCAGTCGTAGGAGTACGGTGCGATCCTCACTTGGGCGATCCACGGCCAGACCGCTGCGGCGGGCGCTTCGACCCGCACCCCCCGCCAGGCTTGCAAGGCGGGGGAGTCGACGAAGTCGTCGCACGGATAAGGGCGCAACGTCTCGCTGTCGGTCACGCCCCACCTGTCACCGATCATGCATCCATCATGCGTCGAGGCCCGACCTCCGCGAATGCCGCACTCCGCGCGGCCACGAACTGGCGGAGGACCTATCCAAAGGTCATTCCGGTCATACTGCGATGATGCGGAAAGCGTCAGCAGCGAAGTGGTGCTGCGCGGCGGTAGGTCTTCTCATCGCCGGTGCTGCGGTGTGCGGAGGCGATCAACGCAGGGAGGTACGACCGGATCGTAGTGCGTCCACTGACGGCGCGGCACGTACCGCCGAGGTGCTCTGCGAGGTGAGTGACCTTTCGCCGCAGCCGAGGCGGGACGCACCAACCGAGCCTGAGCTACGGCGGGAGTTCCTGGAGATGGCCGAGGCCGACCAGGCCGAGCGTACTGGCAAGGTGAACGCCAACAACGACGCGCGCCGGACCGACCGGCTCCGCGACGTCATGGACAAGCACGGCTGGCCGGACGCGCGTTTCGTGGGCGCGGACGGTGCCAGTGCGGCCTGGCTGATCGCCCAGCACGCCGATCACGATGTCGTGTTTCAGCGTCGGGCTCTGGGACTGATGTGCGTGGCGGTGGCCACCGGAACCGCCGACGCGACCGAGTTGGCCTATCTGGAGGATCGGGTCGCGGTGAACTCCGGGCGGCCACAGATCTACGGCACTCAGTTCGGTGGATGCGAGGATGGACGCCCGGTGCCGAGGCCGATCGCCGACGAGGCCGGGGTACACGAGCGGCGCGCCAAGGTCGGCCTCCAGCCGCTGGACGAGTACCTTGCACAGTTTCAGGACGCCTGCGACGAATAGGCGATCCTGGCCGTGTGGCGATGACCTGACCTCGGGCATGCGATGAGCGTCGTGCAACGGGAGTGGATCCCGCGCTCCGCGCTCCGGGGTCCGGGGTCCGGGGTCCGGGGTCCGGGCAACATGCTTCGACACCAGCCGCCCCAGCCACTCCAGGGTGTCGACCGTACGGTGTGAGCCGTTTTTTCGGCGGGCAGCGATGCAGCTCACCTGAGTCGAGTTCGTAGAGCTGCCACTCAAGCCGAGAGGACCGGGGCGATCTGCCACCGGGATGTTCAGTCCAAGCAGTGGACCTGCAGGGCGATGTGTTGCAGCTGTGGGCCGCCCGTGGAGCGGTGCAGCACATCCAGTTCGACCCGGTGATGATCGTTCGAGACCGGGTCCTCGGCTACCCCGGCGAGACAGGTCGGGTAGGTCGAATCGGCATGAATCGTTCCCTCGGCATCTTGCCAGTTTTCCGCGACGATCGAGTAGATGACGTCACCCTTCAACGGGTCGCGCCGCTCTCCATCGACTTGGAAGGCAATCAGTCGAGTCTGTTCGTTCGACCAGGTCACGGTCCCGACGAGCCGTTCAGTGCGCGCCACATGTCGATCGCCTGCCAGCCACATACCGCCTGCGCCGAGGATGACTCCGGCGGCGAGTGGGCCGATCACCGCTATGACTCGCCGTCGACGCGGCGGGGCCGGCGTTTGCCTGGGAGGAACCGCATCGCCGATCGTCATTGCCATGCGGGCAGGGCACGCACCTGATGTTGTTCCCCTTCGCCGCCGTTGAGGTTGACCCTGACGTAGCGTGAGGGCTCACGCTGATGTGCATGAGCGACTTCTTCAACGCCTTCGAGATGAGTCCTGTGCCCGCGCCGGGCCCGGATGCGGTTGCGCCGGATCCGTTCCGTGGGATCTACGCGATGCCGATGTTCGTGACGGTCCCAACGCGCGATCTGGAGGCGTCGACCGACTTCTGGGTGCAGGGTCTCGGCTTCATCGAACTGTTCAGCGTTCCCGGCCAGGTGGTGCATCTGCGTCGGTGGGTGTTCCAGGACGTTCTGCTCGTGCCGGCGACTGCGGATACCGCGACGACCAGCGTGTCAGGGATGCAGGTGAGCTTCTCGGGTGTCCTCGGTCAGCTCGATCCGGTCGCCGCGGCATGCCGCGCGCTTCGGCCGGGGAGCGTAACGGGCCCTCGTGACACCCCGTGGAACACCCGTGATGTCGAGGTGATCACCCCGGAGGGCGTACGCGTGGTGCTGACCGCGGCGAAGCTGTTCGATCCCGAGAGCGCTGAGGCGAAGTACTGGGCATCGGTCGGGGTCGTCGCCCCGGACACGGCGGGGGGTGAGGACAATGGCATTCATGGTTGACCAGGCGATCAATGACGGCGTGACGGTCGGCGCTGCCGCTGACCTCGTGGGGGTGACCGTTCGCGCGCTCCATCACTGGGATGAGATCGGGTTGGCGTCGCCGTCCGGTCGCACGTCGTCGGGGTATCGCCTCTGGATGTCGATTGCGGTCGAGTCGGGCGAGTACGGGCGGGTGGTGGAGCTGGCCCGTACGGTGCGCCCGGAAGCATTGCGAGCGTCGATCCGACACCAGTCGTACTGGTTGGACCTCGGCCGGGCGTTGGCGCACTCGGGGCGCTCCGACCGGGAGGCGGAGGTTGCGTTCATCCGTGCGGAGCGGGCGGCCCCGGGCCCGTTCGTGCTGAACCCGCTGGCCCGGGACGCCGTGGTGACGCTGATGCGCCGAGCCCAACGCCGGTCCGTCTCCACCAACCTGGGGACCCTGGCCCGCCGCTTCGGCATCGAGGTGCACGTATAACCAGGCGTAATACGACCCCCGTTTGCTCTCCATAGCGTTCCGGTAACGGACACGCGAGGCGTAATCCTCGGTGTCCGTGGGAGGCGATGACCGGCTCAGGGCCGGTTGGATCCACAGGGCTCGCGTCCCGGCCGGTCCGGGGCACCTCCCCCGGGGCTCTGGACCGGCGCCGGATCAGGTGGAGAGTGGCGCTCCGTGATCGGTGGTCCGGGGCGCCACGTACCGGGAAGGGGCGTGGCGTGCGAATGCTGGTGAGACTGGGGACCTGGTGGCGGGCGGCATTGCCGCGACGGCGCCGCCGGACCGGCAAGGTGTATTGGCGAGAGCGGCCCGGAGGACCCTGGCGGCCGGCTGGGGGCCGTACGAATGAGCGTCCCGGAGAGCGCACCCGGGCTGGCGATCGACTGGGCGTGGGCCACGATCACCACACACGCCGAGGCCCGGCACTGCGACGGCTGCCGGGGGACCTGGTGCCCGACCGTCGAATGGGCACTCTGGGTTGTCATCACCGACCGGATCGTTCCGGCCGACCGGGAGCAACTCGTCACCGTGGTCGCCCGGCAGACGATGACGGCGCACTGGCCGAGCGGGATCGACGGATGCCGGCCGTGTGGCCTGCCGGACTGTTCCCGGATGCAGCTCGCGGCAACCTGGCTCGAGGTTGTGCGGAATGACTACATACCGGAGTCGGTCCGGATCCTGATGAAGTCGGCGCGGCCGACGGACGCCGAGCTGCGCCAGATTACCGAAATGGGCGGGCCAGCTGGGACAGATCGGTGACGAGCAGGTCGGCGACCCCGGCACCAGGGCCACGACCTCGGTCGACCTCCACGCTGGTCGCCCGCCGCGGTGGTTGAGGCGGGTGTCGGCGTGCCCGGACGCGCCGGGCCGGCGGGTGACGACACCCGTCCACGACCACTGTCGTACGGGATCGCCGGCTCGGCGCGGGACCTGCTTTACTGGTGCGCCGTCGCGCTCCGGCCCTGGCGCATCGGCGGCCCGAGATCCCCTCCGCGTGCGGCGTCGCCATGCACGCCAACCACGGATGCGAGGTGCCATGGGCGCGGACCCGGAAGCCGACGCGGAGCCTGGCGTGCGTACGCGCCGCCGGCAGGACGCGTTGGTGTGCCTCGTCTACCTCGCGCTCTCCGGCTGGGTGACCGGGCGGCTGTGGCTCGGCCTCGGCGACCGGATGACAGACGGTGGGAAGGGCGGCAACGAGGACATCCGCCTCTTCGAGTGGTACCTCGCCTACGTGGCGCGCGCTGTCCGGCACCTTGACAACCCGTTCTTCAGCCAACTGCAGAACGCGCCGGACGGTGTCAACCTGATGGGCAATACCGGGATGGTGGGTCTCGGCGTACCGCTCGCCCCGGTGACCTGGTTGTTCGGCCCGACGGTGACCGCCAACCTCATCGTCTGCCTCGCGCTGTTCGCCACGGCTTCCGCGTGGTACTTCGTGCTCTCCCGGTACCTGGTGTCGTCGCCGCTCGCCGCCGCGCTGGGCGGGGCGCTCTGTGGCTTCAGCCCCGGCATGGTGGCACACACGAGGGGACACCTGAACTTCATCGCCCAGTTCCTGATCCCCCTGATCATCGCGCTGGCCCTCCGCCTGCGTGAACCGGGCCGGCACCCGCGCCGTGCCGTACTACTCGGGATTCTGGTCGCCTGGCAGGTGCTCATCGGTGAGGAGGCGATCTTCCTCTACTGCCTCGCGTCGGGCGTCTTCGTGGCCGCGTACGCGCTGCTGCGGCCGGGCGAGGTGCGCGAGCTGGCGCCGCGCTTCCTGACCGGGCTCGGGCTGGCGGCCGGTACGGCGCTGGTGCTGCTGGCGTACCCGTTGTGGCTCCAGTTCTTCGGGCCGCAGTCCTACCAGACGGTGCCGTTCGTCTCCGGCCACGGCGCGGACCTCGCCTCCTATCTGGCCACCCCGCAGCTGGCGCTCACCGGCAGCCAGTCGGCCAACGTCGACCTGGCGCTCAACGCGGCCGAGGAGAACACCTTCTACACCATTCCGTACGTCGTGCTGGCCTGCGTCGTCGCGATCTGGCTCTGGCGGTCGACGATGGTCCGGGCGCTGGTGGCGACCGCAGGGGTCCTCGTCCTGCTGTCGCTGGGCAAGACGCTGGAGGTCGCCGGCCAGCACACCGGCGTACCGCTGCCGTGGCGGGTGCTCGCCGAGCTGCCGGTGCTGGATTCCGTGTTGCCGGCGCGCTTCGGGCTGGTCGTGGGCACGATCATGGCGATCCTGACCGCGCTCGGCGTCGACGCGGCGGTGACCCGGCTGCGCGAAGGCGAAATCGGCGCCGTCCGGGCGCCACGACTCGTCGCCGGTGGGCTGCTTCTCGCGGTTCTCCTGCCGCTGCTGCCCCGACCGGTGCCGACGATCCCGGTGGGCTTTCCGGTGCCCGACTTCGTGACCTCGGGACAGTGGCGGCCGTACGTCCGGGACGGTCGTTCTCTCGTACCGATCCCGTTCCCCGATGTGAAGGACGCGAGTGGCCTGCGCTGGGCCGCGATCACCGGGGTGCCGTTCGCCGTACCCGGTGGATACTTCCTCGGCCCCGACGCGGAGGGGCACGGCCGGTTCGGCCCGCCACCGCGCCCCACGTTCGAGTTGTTGAGCGATGTCGCGGCGACCGGGGAGCGGGCCGAGGTGTCCGATGCCGACCGGGCGAACGCGCGCACCGATCTCGCGTACTGGCGGGCGGACGTGGTCGTGTTGGGCCGGCACCGGTACGCGGACACGCTGCGCGAGACGCTGGACGCGCTGCTGGGGCCGTCGCGACGAGTGTCGGATGTCTGGCTGTGGGACGTGTAGCCCCGGAGGGCGGTATGGACGAGTCGGAAGAGCCGCGCCGGAGTCGCCGGGGACTGTGGCTGACCGCCCTGGTGGTTGTCGTGGTGGCCGGCGTCGGCCTCTACTTCTATTCGAGAGGCGGCGAAACGACCGGCTACTCCTGCGCGGTGGTCTTCTCGGCCGGGGACGAGGCGGGACGGCAGCGGGCCCTGGAGCTGTGTCACCGCAAGCAGCGCGACATGGCGCGGCGGGCTCCGATCTCCTCGCGCGGCCCGGTCGGCTACGAGGGCACTGCGGAACTCATGAGCGAGGCCGTCTCCCGCGGTGTCTGGTGCCCGACGCCCGGCGATCCGAGCTGTCACCAGTCCCGGCCGACCCGGGCGGCGACGGCCACCGACGTGGCGGCGGCCGAGCGCGCCCTGACCCAGGCAGGGCTCGCCGACAGCGTGGTGCGGGTGGCTCAACCCGACGATCCGGCCCCCGACGGCGCTCTGGTGTACGCGCTGCGGATGGGCGACGGCTGTGTGGTCGGCTACCTCGAACTGGGGCGTGGCGACGGCGACCACCTGGTCGGTGGCCTCCTGCCCAACGGGCAGTGTCTGACCTCGTAGGACGAGCACACGAACGGGCTGTCACGGACGGCTGTCACGGGCGGCCACCTGGTGGACATCTCTTCTTCGACGACGACGTGAAGGAGGGCCACGATGGTGATCTTGGATAGTGACCGGCCAGACGATCTGCTGCGCTCTGCGGCACCGCCCGTCCGGCTGGACCCGGACGGGGAACTCGGCGACATCCTGCATCATTTGGCGACCGAGGTGGTCCGGGCGCAACCCGCGAGGTCGCGCCGGAGGAGCCCGTCCGGCTTCCTGGGGCGCTGGCGTCGGCTGTGGCCGGTGCCGGTGGGCGCGGCGGCGGTGCTGCTGACCGCGGCCGCCGGCTTCGCCGTCTGGCACGACTCCGCGTCGCCGGACTTCGCGCGGGCACTCGACGACTACAGCGCCCAGCTTCCGCTGCCGCCGGGCACGGACCGGGCCGCCTACCTCGACCAGGTACGCGATCAGGGCCTGGAGCGACCCGCCCAGGTCTCCGACCTCGGGGTACGGAGCATGGTCAGCGGCTACGGGGTGTGCACCTGGCTGGCGGCGTGGAACGTCCGGTACGACGCGGGCGACGCCGCCGCCACTGCCGAGGCGGTCGAGGCGTTGCGGCTGGCGATCGCGGCTCCGGCGATCCGGGCCACCGACGGCGGCGGGGTGGTGGCGGCTCTCGGGCAGGTCGTCGAGGCCGCCGCTCGTGGTGACCGGGTCCGGGTCGCCGCCGAACTCGACGGCAACTGCGCCGGCCTGCCCCTGGACGGCATCCGATGACCGGATCGGTGCACCAGCCGGCCGAGACCCGGTTCACCGGGCTGATGAACGATCACGGTCGAGCCGTACTCGGCTATCTTGCCCGGCGTACCGACCCGCCGCATGTCGGCGCGGACCTGATGGCCGACGTCTTCGTCGTCGTCTGGCGGCGCCTCGACGAGGTGCCGGCCGATCCGCCCCAGGCGCGGGCGTGGCTGATCGGGATCGCCCGGGGTGTCCTGGCCAACCACCGTCGCGGTGCCGCCCGCCGCAACCGCCTCGCCGACCGGCTGCGCCAGCACCTGCGGAACCAACCGGACGCGGTTCCCGACGACAGCACCTCGGCCGTACGTGCGGCGCTGGATCGGCTCAGTGCCGAGGACCGGGAACTGCTGACCCTCGTCGCCTGGGAGGACCTGACTCCCAGCCAGGCCGCCGCCGCCCTGGGACTGTCTCCGGCGACGACCCGCAAACGACTCGAACGCGCCCGCGCCCGGCTGCGGGCCGCGCTCGACTCGGAGGAATCGGCCCGGACGACCACCGCCCGCAGGTGAGCCCCACCCGGACGGCGGATCGACGGCTGGGCGCCCGAACCGCCGTCCGGGGTCTCAGACCGCTGCCGCCGTCCCGGTGACGTCCGCCAGCGCCTCGGCACCGCCACTGCCTGCCTTCGGAGGGTCGGTGGCGCCTCGGCGGGAGTCGCAGGGGTTGGACTCGTCGTCCGAGCCGTCGTCCGTCAGATCGCTGAGGTCGTACAATTCACGCCTTTCCAGTCGCCGATACCGTAGGCGGAGGCTATGCGGCGGAACTGGATGGCGAATGGACGACATCTGGATGAGACCGTGATGTCGGTCAATGTCTTTATCGTGCTTGTGTGTCCCGGATCTGGTGTCCGCGGAGTGCCCTGCCGGATGGCGGAGCAGCACTGCTCCGCCACCCGGTCATGCCGGTGGCCTTCCGGTGTGCCCCCGGGCGCCGGCCCGGACGGCGATCAGATTCGGGCGCCCAGGTTGGCGTAACTGACAGGTACCAGGAAGTTCGAGCTCCGGATGCTGCCGTCGGCGTTGCGCGGCCCGGTGAGGGTCGACGGGTCGGTGCTGGCGAGGTCGGCCGCACTCCAGGAACTCTTGATGTTCCAGGAGTTTCCGGTGGCGGTGGAGGAGCCGAGCGAGACGCCCGCCCCGTTGGCCACGGCGAGGTTGTTGGTCAGCCGCGACGTCGAGTTGCCGAACTTGAAACCTCCGTCGCCATTGCGCCAGGCGCTGTTGCGTTCCACCACGATCGTTCCCGGGTTGCCGTTGTCGATGACACCTCCGACCGCGTTGTCGAAGGCGTAGCTGTTCCGAATGGTGTGGTTCGCCGGCGGGTCCGGGTCGCCGCCACCCATCTTGAAGCCATTGCCGTCACCGGTGTAGCCGGGGAGGTTCCAGCGGTTGAAGCCGTTGCCCCACGCCGCCGAATTCTCGATCACGATCGGAGAGGTGAACAGCCAGGCGTCGAAGCCGTCGTCGGAGTTGTTCCACAGTCGCGCGCCACGAACGACGTTCCCGTTGCCCGAGCCTTCCTTGATCGCCAGCCCGTCGGCACTCTCGCCGTTCTTGCGCGGATCACGGTTGCCGTAGGCGTCGAGGTTGAGCACCTGGTTGTTGCTGGCCGCACCCTGGATCTGCAACCCCGACTCGTAGTTGTCCCGGGTGACGAGCCGGTCGAAGATGTTGTTGTTGCAGTCGCGGCAGAAGATCGCGTACGGCCCGTGGATGATTTCGACGCTCCGTACCCGCCAGTAGTCGGCCTCGATGTGCAGCACCCCGCGTTCGAGGTTGGGGATGCTGCCGTCCAGCGGAGCCGGGGTGTGCGGCAGGTTCTCGCCGTCGAGGATGACCCTTTCGCCGTTGTAGCTGGTGATCGTGTACGGATTGGCGGAGGTGCCGTCCTTCATGATCCGTACGTTGGTGCTGAACTGGTAGGTGCCGCCCCGCAGGGCGATCGTGGTACCCGGAGTGGCCAGGGTGACCGCCCGGCCCAACGTCGCCAGTGGTGCGCCCAGCGTGCCCGGGTTGCCGTCGTTGCCGTTCGTCGCCACGATCAACGAGTTCGTCGGCGGCGCACTGGTGGCCGGCGGGCTCGTGGTCGGTGCCGGGCTGGTCGGGGGCGGGCTGGTGGGCGGCGGCGGGCTCGTGGTCGGGGGCGGGCTACCCGGTGGCGGGCTGGTCGGGCCGACCAGCCCGGTGCAGGCCGTGCCGTTGAGCGAGAAGCCCGACGGGACCGGGTTGGCAGAGTTGTTCCAGGTGCCGTTGAAGCCGCCGCCCACGGTCGCGCCGGTGGGGATGGACGCGGTGTAGTCGACGTTGCGGGCGGACACCGTGCCGCTGGCCGGGTCGGCGGTGAAACCCCAGGACTGGGTGATCGCCTGGCCGCCGGTGAAGGTCCAGGTCAACGTCCAGCCGTTGATGGGCTCACCGAAATTGGTGATCGAGAGGTTGGCCCCGAAGCCGCCCGTCCACTGCGAGGCGACCGCGTACGAGACCTGGCAGCCGGCGGCCGCCTGGGCGGAGAGCGCGGGCAGCGCACCGGCTCCCGCAGCGGTGACCACCGCCATCGCCGCCGTCACCAGCACCGATCGGCACCGTCGTCGAGACATGAGGAAACTCCTTAGCGGGTTGGGGACCAGTGGGATCGGAACACGAGCGCGGACCTTCCGGAACGGGGTGGACACGGTGCGCGCCCATCACCCCGTAGACGGCGACGAGCGACGCGCCGCCGGAGGCGGCGGCACTCTGGTAGATGCACCGGCGGCCCGACAGATAACAGAAACCGACAAGAAAGACGTACGCCGCTGCGGGCGCTCAGCGCCGACCCGTACGTCCGGCCGGCCCGGTCAGGGCGTTCGTGGCGAAACGGCCTCCGGTCTGGTCCGGAGGCTGAATCAGGCGGACCGGGCGGCTGCGCCGAGCGATTTCGGGGTGTCGTCGAGCGCCGGTCTCAGGGCCGGGCCGGCCTGCTCATAGGGTTGGGACAACCGATCCAGCAGTGCGGCCCGATGAGCCGGCGCCGCCCCGACGGCGAAGGAGCGATATGGCCCTGCGAGCGATCCGAGGTGCGATCCAGGTCGAGGCCGACGAGCGGGAGTTGATCCTGGAGGCTACCGCCGAACTCGTCACCGAGGTCATGACCCGCAACGAGTTGATGATCGACGAGGTCGTCAGCGTGATCTTCACCACCACCTCCGACCTGACGGCCGAGTTTCCGGCGGCTGCCGCCCGCAAGCTCGGCTTCGGGGAGGTCCCGCTGCTCTGCGCGAGCGAGATCGACGTACCGGGGGCGTTGCCGAGGGTGGTACGGCTGATGGCGCACGTCGACACCGAGCGGACGCGCAGCGAGATCCGCCACGTCTACCTGCGGGGTGCCGTCGCACTGCGCCGCGACATCGCGCAGTAGGCGCCCTCCCGCCGCCCCGGCGGTGGTGGTGGACCGGCGACCGTCGAGAGTGGACTCAAGTGGTTCTGACCCTGGCGGATCGCCGGCCATGCTGGCAGCCTTCCGTGGAGGATCGGCGATGACCACAGGAGGTAGCACCATCAGCGCCCTGAAGGTTCTCTACGTCGGCGGCAGCGGGATCATCAGCTCCGCCTGTTCCCAGCTCGCGGTCGAGCGCGGCATCGAACTCACCGTGCTCAACCGGGGCACCACCACCCGCAGGCCACTGCCGGCGGAGGCGACCGTGCTGCGGGCGGACATCCGCGATCCGGACTCGGTCCGCGCCGCGCTGGGCGCCCGGGAGTTCGACGCGGTCGTCGACTGGATCGGGTTCACCCCGGGCCAGGTCCGGACCAGCATGGAACTCTTCCGGGACCGCACCGGCCAGTACGTCTTCATCAGCTCGGCGTCGGCCTACCAGACCCCGCCCGCCCGGCTGCCGATCGTCGAGTCCACGCCGCTGCGCAACCCCTTCTGGCAGTACTCCCGGGACAAAATCGCCTGTGAGGACCTGCTGGTCCGGGCGTACCGGGACGAGGGGTTCCCGGCGACGATCGTGCGCCCGTCCCACACGTACGACCGCACTCTCGTGCCGTTCGACGGTGGCTGGACCGTACTGGACCGGATGCGGCGGGGCCGGGAGATCGTCGTACACGGTGACGGCACCTCGCTGTGGACGCTGACCCATCACACGGACTTCGCCCGGGGACTCGTTCCGCTGCTCGGCCATCCCGGCGCGGTGGGGGACGTCTTCCACATCACCTCCGACGAGGTGCTGACCTGGAACCAGATCGCCGAGACGCTCGCCGCGGCGGCGGGAACGTCGGCCCGGATCGTGCACGTGCCGTCGGACGCGATCGCGGCGGCCGACCCGAACTGGGGTGCTGCGCTGCTCGGCGACAAGGCGCACTCGATGGTCTTCGACAACTCCAAGCTGCGCGGACTGGTCCCCGACTACGTGGCGACCGTGCCGTTCGCGCACGGCGCGCGCGAGATGGTGGACTGGCACGACGCCGACCCGGCCCGGCGGCGGGTCGACGCCCGGCTCGACGCGGTGATGGACCGGCTCGTCGAGGCGTACCGGGCGCGGGACCTGGTTCCGGCCGGCGGGGACGCCGGGTGACGGGTTCCGGACCGGAGGTTCTCGTCGACGCTTCCCTGGTCAGGCCCCGTCCGCCGGCCGGGCACCGCGGGCGCGTACCGAGTAGAGCCAGGCGTCGACCCGGGCGGTGTCGGGTACGGCGGGTAGCGGGGTGTGGGTGAGCGCGTCGTCCAGTTCGCCGTGCAGGGCGAGGCGCCAGCTCTCCACCGTCGACCAGCCGACCTCGCCCCGGCGTACGGCCAGCAGCCGGTCGCGGTACGCGCCGACGTCGAGGGTCAGCCGACCGTGCCGGAGCAGGTCGCCGGCCGAGAGCAGCAGCCGGAGCAGGTGCATCACGTGCTTCCACCGGGGCTGGCCGTGCTGCCGCAGGTCGGCCTCGATCTTCTTGAACTGGCTCAGCACGTACCCGGAATAGGTCTGGTAGGCCAGTTGGGAGAGGAAGGCGGGTCGCAGCGCGAGGAGTTCCTCGCCCACCGGGGTGAGGGTGAGCACCGTGCCGGAGTGCAGCACCTCCAGCAGGTTCGGATTGGCCTTCAACGCCAGCTCGCAGAAGCGTTCGACCTCCCAGGAGAACTGGTCCGGTTCCGGCCCCTCGAGGTGGCTGGGCGGCTTGGTCAGCGACCAGAACGCCGGCGTGGGTGCGACGTAGACGCCCCGGATGTCGGTGTCGGATCCCTCGGTGTCCAGGCCGAAGGCCCGGGAGCCGACGACTGCGGCGTAGATGGTGTGCCGGGCCAGCAGGTCGGCTCCGTCCACGGCCGGCGCCCCGGCACCGACCGCCGCCCCGTGCTGGTGCGCCTTGCGCAGGGTGAGGTGTCCGCGCGGGCTCCGTAACCGTCGACCGTCGGCGAGCTGGACCAGGTAGTCGTCGGCCGGCTCGTCGTAGCCGACGACCCGACCGGTGGCGCCGCGCTGCACCCGTACGCCCTCGGTGTCGGCGGCGGTCTGCCGGAGCACCACCTGGGTACCGGCCGGTAGCTGGGGCGCCGACGGTGCTCTCCTCGACATGGCCGTCATGCTGCCGTACCCGCAGTCCCGCCCGGTACCGGGTTTCACACCGGTCCCGCAGCCCACCCGGATCACTCCTGTCGTACGCGGCGGCGACAATCGGGTGATGTTCCTCGCCACGCGGGCCGGTCGGGCCGGACGGTCCGCAGCCCCGACCGGGGTAGTGGGTACGCTCGCTACCGGCGTGGGGCCCGGCCCGACGGCCAGCGCCGACCACCGGCGCACAACCGGCAATTCTGGGAGTTCACCTCGTTGACTGCACAGCCTGAAATCTTGTACGGAGCCGACGACCTGACCCACCTCGAGGGTCTGGACGCGGTCCGGAAGCGGCCCGGTATGTACATCGGGTCGACCGACAGCCGTGGTGTGGGTCACCTCTTCAACGAGATCGTGGACAACTCCACCGACGAGGGCGTCGCCGGTCACGCGACCCGGATCGAGGTCACCCTGCACGCCGACGGCTCGGTGCAGGTCGACGACGACGGCCGGGGCATTCCGACGGACGTGCACGCCAAGTCCGGGCTCTCCGGCGTCGAACTGGTCCTCACCCGGCTGCACGCGGGCGGCAAGTTCGGCGGCTCCGGCTACAAGACCTCCGGCGGCCTGCACGGCGTGGGCGCCTCGGCGGTCAACGCCCTGTCCCGGCGGTTCGACGTGACGGTCCGGCGCGGCGGGCAGATCCACCAGATGTCGTTCCAGCACGGTGTCCCGGGGGTCTTCGACTCGCCGGGGCAGGGGGCGACCTTCACCGCGCACCCGGGTCTGCGCCTGCTCGGCAAGCTGAAGCGCGGCGAGTCCACCGGCACCTCCATCCGCTACTGGTACGACACCCGCTACTTCGAGACCGGTGCCGTGCTCGACGTCGACGCCGTCCGGGCGAAACTGCGGCACACCGCGTTCCTGGTGCCCGGCGTGACGTACGTGCTGCGGGACGCCACCGGCGGTGCGATCAGCGCGGAGACGTTCCAGTTCCCGGACGGCCTCACCGACATGGTGGACTTCCTGGCCCCGGCCGCCGACAAGCCGGTCTCCGGCACGCTCATGATCACCGGCACGGGCAGCTACCGGGAGAACGCCGCCGACGCCAACGGGGTGATGCAGAGCAACGTCGAGCGTCGGGCCGAGGTCGAGATCGCCTTCCGCTGGGGGACCGGCTACGACCGGACCGTCGAGTGCTTCACCAACACGATCCGGAACGTGCACGGCGGTACCCACCGCAAGGGCTTCGAGCGCGGCGCCGTACGGGCCCTGGTCGACGCGATCCGGAACGCTCGCGGCCTGCTCAAGCCGAAGGAGGATCCGCCGGTCCTCGACGACATCCTGGAGGGCATCACCGCGGTCGTGCACGTGCGGATCCCCGAACCGCAGTTCACCTCCCAGACCAAGGACGAACTCTCCACCGCGCCGGTGACCAAGGTCGTCCAGGCGGTCGTCGAGCAGCAGATCCGGGCCTGGCTGGAGGATCGGAAGACCAAGGCCGAGGCCCGTACGGTGCTGCAGAAGATCGTCGACGCGGCCCGGGTCCGGCTCACCCAGAAGCAGCAGAAGGACGCCGCCCGGCGCAAGACCGCGCTGGAGGGCGCGTCGATGCCGCCGAAGCTGGTGGACTGCCGCTCCACCGGGGTCGAGCGCAGCGAGTTGTTCATCGTCGAGGGGGACAGCGCGCTGGGCACCGCCCGGATGGCCCGCTCCTCGGAGTACCAGGCGCTGCTGCCCATCCGGGGGAAGATCCTCAACGTCCAGAAGGCCAGCCTCCAGCAGGTGCTGGACAACGCGGAGTGCTCGGCGATCATCCAGGTGCTCGGCGCCGGCTCGGGACGTACCTTCGATCCCGCGTCGCTGCGGTACGGCCGCATCCTGATCATGGCGGACGCGGACGTCGACGGCTCGCACATCCGTACCCTGCTGATCACGCTGTTCGCGAAGTACATGCGGCCGGTGATCGAGGCCGGCCGGCTGTACGCGGCGGTGCCCCCGCTGCACAAGATCAGCACCAAGGGTCGGAGTCCGGAGACCTTCTACACCTACACCCAGGCGGAGATGGTCGGCAGGGTGAGCCGACTGGAGAAGGCCGGCAAGCAGGTCGTCACCCCGATTCCCCGGTTCAAGGGTCTCGGTGAGATGGACGCCGACGAACTCTGGGACACCACGATGAATCCGGCCACCCGGTCGGTCCGGCGGATCACCATGGACGACGCCGAGGCGGCCGAGGAGGTCCTCGAACTGCTGATGGGCGAGAAGGTCGAGCCCCGGAAGAACTGGCTCATCGAATCGGCGAACCGGGTCGACCAGGACGCGATCGACGCCTGAGCGTCGGCCCGGCAGGGCCGGTCGACCGGGGTCGACGAGTCGGAAGAGTGGGAGCGGCCGTGCAGGCTGGCCGAGGAGCGGGAAGAGAGCGCGAAGTCATGGCACGCCGTACGGGCAAGGGACCGAAGGTCGACCTTTCCGCCTTCGACCAGGCGGGGGCGCGGATCCTCGACAACCCGCTGGCCACCGAGGTCGAGGACTCCTACCTCGAGTACGCCTTCTCGGTGATCCACTCGCGTGCCCTGCCGGACGCGCGGGACGGCCTCAAGCCGGTGCACCGGCGCATCCTCTTCTCGATGAGCGAGCAGGGCTACCGACCCGACCGGGCCCATGTGAAGTCTGCCCGAGTTGTCGGGGATGTGATGGGTAAGTACCATCCGCACGGCGATGGGGCGATTTACGACGCGATGGTGCGGCTGGCCCAGGACTTCTCGCTCAACGCCCCGCTCATCGACGGGCATGGGAACTTCGGATCCCCGGACGATGGACCGGCCGCGGCGCGTTACACCGAGGCACGGATGTCCCGGGAGGCGATGCTGCTGGTCGGCGAGCTGGGCGAGGGTACGGTCGATTTCCGGCCGAACTACGACGGTTCGCTGAGCGAGCCGGCGGTGCTGCCGGCGGCGTTCCCGAATCTCCTGGTCAACGGCACTTCGGGGATCGCGGTCGGGATGGCCACGAACATGATCCCGCACAACCTCGGTGAGGTCGTCGCGGCGGCCCGCTGGCTGATCGAGCACCCGGACGCGTCCCTGGGCCGGCTGATGGAGTTCGTGCCCGGCCCGGACCTGCCGACCGGAGGGATGCTGCTCGGCCTGGACGAGGTGCGCAGGGCGTACGAGACCGGTCGGGGCGTGGTACGGATGCGGGCCCGGGTCGAGACCGGGCCGCTGGAGGGCAGCCGGGGCCGGCAGGCCATCACGGTGGTCGAGCTGCCGTACGGGGTGGGCGCCGAGAAGATCATCGAGGCGATCACCGACGAGGTACGCGGCAAGATGATCACCTCCGGTCCGCGCAAGGGGCAGCGGCAGCCGGCCCGGTTGCAGGGCATCGCCGACGTCAAGGACCTCACCGACCGGGAGAACGGCACCCGGCTGGTCATCGAGTGCAAGGTCGGGGTCAACCCGCAGGCGCTGCTGGCCGACCTCTACCGGCTCACCCCGCTGGAGCAGTCGTTCGGGGTCAACAACCTCGTCCTGCTCGACGGGCAGCCGCAGACCCTCGGGCTCAAGCGCCTGCTCGAAGTCTTCCTGGCCCACCGGTACGAGGTGGTGACCCGGCGCAGCACCTTCCGCCGGCAGAAGCGGCGGGACCGGCTGCACCTGGTCGACGGCCTGCTGATGGCGCTGCTCGACATCGACGAGGTCGTCCGGCTGATCCGTGGCAGCGAGAACGCGCAGGCGGCCAAGGACGGCCTGATGAGCCAGTTCGGGCTCTCCGAGATCCAGGCCACCTACATCCTGGACACCCCGCTGCGCCGGCTGACCAAGTTCGACCGGATCGAGCTGGAGGTCGAGCGGGAGCGGCTGCGGGACGAGATCGCGGCGCTCTCCCTGATCCTGGACGACGACGCCGTGCTCCGTCAGGTGGTCTCCGACGAGTTGGCGGCCGTCGTCGAGGACTTCGCGACGAAGCGGCGTACCACGTTGATCGACGGTGACCTCAAGGAGGTGCTGGCGGCCTCCGTACCGGCCGGTCCGCTGGAGGTCGCCGACGACCCGTGCCAGGTGATCCTCTCCGCGACCGGGCTGGTCGCCCGGACCGCGGCCGAGTCCGAGGAGAGCTCCGAGGGGCGTCGCCGCAACGGCCGGACCAAGCACGATGCGGTACGCGCGGTCGTACACACCACCGCGCGCGGTCAGGTGCTGCTGGTGACCAGCGCCGGGCGGGCGTTCAAGACCGACGTACTGCCGTTGCCGGTGCTGCCGGAGCAGGCCGGGACGGTGTCGCTCAGTGGCGGCATGTCCACCTCGGAACTGGTGCCGCTGGAGCCGGGCGAGACGGTGGTCGGCCTGGCCCCGCTCGGCGACGGGGACGCCGGCTCGCCCGGCCTGGCGCTCGGTACCCGGCAGGGCGTGGTCAAGGTCTGTGCCCCCGACTGGCCGGTCCGGTCGGACGAGTTCGAGGTGATCGGGCTGCGCGAGGACGACGAGGTGGTCGGCGCCACCTGGCTCACCGACGGTACGGAGACGCTGGTCTTCGTCACCTCGGACGCCTCGTTGCTGCGGTTCCCGGCCAAGCTGGTCCGGCCGCAGGGCGCCAAGGGCGGCGGCATGGCCGGGATCAACCTCGGCGCCGACGCGGAGGTGGTGTTCTTCGGCGGGGTCCGTACCGACGACCCGGAGCAGGGCGAGCCGATGGTGGTCACCTCCAGCGGCAGCGGTGTGAAGGTGACCCCGTTCGCCCTCTACCCGGCCAAGGGCCGGGCGACCGGCGGGGTCCGGGCGCAGCGCTTCCTCAAGGGCGAGTCCCGGCTGGTCGTCGCCTGGGTCGGTCCGCGTCCGGTGGGCATCAGCAAGCGCGGGGAGCCGATGACGCTGCCCGAGCCGGACCCCCGCCGGGACGGTTCCGGCGCGGCGGTGTTCGGGCCGGACAAGGTCGGTCACCTGATCGAGCGGGGCTGACGCGTCCGGCGGTGTCGACAGTGGACCGAGGCATTCGTCCACAAGAATTGGCGTCAACCGGTCTTGAAACACGGACCATCGGGAACTGACTGGGTCAGGGGCACCTCCGGTAGCACCGGAGGACCCCGTTCCGGCCCCAGTGGAAACCGATGGAGGTTGTCGTGGCCATCACCAGCGACACCGGCGGCACCCCGGTCAAGACCGATGTGGAGAAGGCGTTACTCGGCGGCAGCACCTACCGCAGCCTCGGGGAGCAGCGCCTCTCCCCGGCCGAGGAGAGATTCGAACGGGGCCGCCGGACCATCGGCCTCTGGCTCGCCCCGCTGGTCTCGATCGTCTTCCTCGCCCTGCCCCTCGACATGGCGGGCAACCAGCAGACCCTGGCCGGCATCCTGCTCGGCGTCATCGTGCTCTGGGTCACCGAACCGGTACCCATCCCGGTCGGCGGGCTGATCGGGGTCGCCGCCGTCGTCGTACTCGGGGTGGCGCCGGCGGCCGACGTGCTCGGACCGTTCGGGTCCTCGACGGTCTTCACCTTCATCGGCGCGTTCATTCTGGCCCAGGCGATGCTCAAGCACGGACTGGCCCGGCGGTTCGCGTTCCGGATGCTGTCGCTGCCCGGGGTCGGCAAGACCACCGGGCGGGTCGTCATCACCTTCGGCCTGATCACGGCCGCCCTCTCCGCCTTCGTCTCCAACACCGCGACGGTGGCGATGCTGCTGCCGACCGCGCTGGGCATCCTCGCGGTGATCGCGAAGCTGATGCAGGAACGGGGCATCGCCAAGGCAGACTTCGACCCGACCCGGCTGCGGGTCGGCGTCGCGCTCATGCTGATGCTCGCCTACGGGGCCAGCGTCGGCGGGCTGCTCACCCCGGTCGGCACCCCGCCCAACCTGATCGGTCGGGACCTGATCGCCGAGGCGACCGGGGAGAAGATCTCCTTCGCCGAGTGGATGGTCGTCGCGTTCCCGATCTGCGCGCTGATGTTCGTCGCCCTCGCCGTGGTGCTGCTGCTGTTGAACAAGCCCGAGATCCGGCACATCGAAGGGGTCGCCGAGTACGTCGCCAGCGAGCGGGCCAAGCTCGGTCCGCTGTCCCGGGCGGAGCGCAACACGCTGATCGCCTTCACCGTGACGGTGCTGCTGTGGATCACTCCCGGTGTGGTGGCACTGGCCTGGGGCAGCGACTCCAGCCAGTACGACTGGATCAGCGGGCGGCTGAACGAGGGGATCGTGGCCGTCCTCGGTGCCTCGCTGCTGTTCCTGCTCCCCACCGACTGGGGCAGCCGGCAGTACACCCTGAACTGGAGCGACGCGGCCCGGATCGACTGGGGCACGATCCTGCTCTTCGGCACCGGCATCATCTTCGGCGCCCTGCTGGAGTCCAGCGGCCTGGCCAAGACGATCGGCGAGGGCAGCGCCGACCTGTTCGGGCTGAGCAGCGTCGTCGCGATCACCGCGTTCGCCGTACTGCTGGCGATCATCATCTCCGAGACGACGAGCAACACGGCCTCGGCCGCGGTGGTCGTACCGATCATCATCCCGGTGGCCATCGCCGCCGGGGTCAACCCGTTCGTGCCCGCGCTGGCGGCGACCTTCGCGGCCTCGTTCGGCTTCATGCTGCCGGTTTCCACCCCACAGAACGCGATCGTCTACGGCTCCGGCGTCGTACCGATCACCAAGATGATCCGCTCCGGCTTCTCCTTCGACATCCTGGGCGCGATCCTGATCCTGCTGCTCCTGCCGCTGATGGTCGCGCTCGTCGGGCTGGGCAGCTGATGGCGGCGGCGACGGCCGGGACGGCTTCGTACCGGATCGCGGTCATCCCCGGCGACGGCATCGGGGTCGAGGTCACGGCGGCGGCCCGGCAGGTCCTCGACGCCGTGGCGGCGCGGCATCGAATCTCGCTGTCCTACGAGGAGTTCGACTGGTCCTGCCAGCGCTATCTCGCGGAGGGCACGATGATGCCGGCCGACGGCCTCGAACGGCTGCGGCCCGCCGACGCGATCCTGCTCGGCGCGGTGGGCTGGCCGGGCGTGCCCGACCACGTCTCGCTCTGGGGGCTGCTCATCCCGATCCGCCGGACCTTCCGGCAGTACGTCAACCTGCGTCCGATCCGGGTCTTCGAGGGAGTCGTCAGCCCGGTACGCGGGGCCCGACCGGGCGAGGTGGACCTGGTTGTGGTCCGGGAGAACGTGGAGGGGGAGTACAGCGAGATCGGCGGGCGACTGGGGCGGGGGACGCCGGAGGAGCTGGCGATGCAGGAGGCGGTCTTCACCCGGGCCGGAGTCACCCGAATCGTCGACTACGCGTTCTCGCTGGCCCGGACCCGGCGGTCGTACGTCACCTCGGCCACCAAGTCGAACGGGATCGTGCACACGATGCCGTTCTGGGACGAGGTCGTCGCGGAGCGGGCCGCCGGGTACGCCGACGTGCGCTGGGACGCCGAGCACATCGACGCGCTGGCCGCCAAGCTGGTCCTGCAACCCGAGCGGTTCGACGTGATAGTCGGGTCGAACCTGTTCGGCGACATCCTCAGCGACCTCGCCGCGGCCGTGGCGGGCAGCATCGGCATCGCCCCGTCGGCCAACCTCGACCCGACCCGTACCTTCCCGTCGATGTTCGAGCCGGTGCACGGTTCGGCACCCGACATCGCCGGCCAGGGCGTCGCCAACCCGCTCGGCGCGGTCTGGTCCGCCGCGATGATGCTCGACCACCTGGGCCACCCCGGCGCCGCCGCCGACATTGTCGCGGCGATCGAGGCGTGCCTACTCGATCCCGCCACCCGGACCCGCGACCTCGGCGGCACGGCCAGCACCGAGGAGGTCACCCACGCACTGCTCGCCCAGGTGTAAGGAAGGGCCCCTTCCTATCGCTTTCGGTAGAAGAAGGGCCCCTTCCTAACCGGGGTCGGTGACGTCGGCGATGGTGGTGGCGAGGGTGGCCAGCGCCTCGTCGGCGTCGAGCGCGACGGCGGCGCCGTGCTCGCCGGTACCGAGTGTGATGGTCCGGCCCCGGATCCGTTCGTCGGCGACGACCGGCCACGCCGTGTGGGCGCCGAACGGGGTGATGGTGCCCCGCTCGTAGCCGGTCGCCTCCCTGGCCTCGTCGGCGGCGGGCAGCGACAGCCGGTTGACGCCGAGCAGCGTACGCAGTTTCGGCCAGGAGATGACCCGGTCACCAGGTACCAGCACGAAGACGAAGTCGTGCTCGGCCCGGCGTACCACGATAGTCTTCACGACGTCCGGGACCGCGACCCCGATCGCCTCGGCGGCCTCGGCCACGCTGCGTACCGGCCCGTGCCGGATCACCCGGTGTGCGATCCCGGCCGAGGTGAGGGCGTCGAGGGCGGCACCGGACATGACTGCACCGTACCGCGCCGATCCGGCGGCTCCGGTCCGATCCGGCGCGGTGGTGTACCGATCCGGCGCGGTGACGTACCGCGACTCCGGCCGGGACGCCCGACGTCGGGAACCATCCACCGGCGGCCCGCCCGGCCGGCATGACCGACACATCGATCCTGGACGTCTTGGGTACGACCGAAGACGGCCGCCGGATTCCGGACCGGTTGCGGCGGCGCGGGCGCCGGCTCCGGGCCACGGTCCGCCGGTCCGGCCGGTACGTCGCCCCCCCGGGTACGCCCCGGCCGGTACGTCGACCCCGGGTACGCCTCGGCCGGCATCCGGAAGCGCGGAATCAACAGGTAGGGAAGGAATCGACGATGTCCACCGACGCCACCACCCAGTCCCGAACCCCGGTGCACCCGACCGACGCGCAGGAGGGCCGACCCAGCGGGCGGGAGATCCGGCTCGTCGCCCGTCCGACCGGTGAACCCGGTCCGGAGAACTTCGAACTGGTCCGCAGTACGGTGCCGGCGTTACAGCACAACCAGATCCTGGTCCGGAACACCTGGATGTCGGTCGACCCGTACATGCGGGGGCGGATGGACGACCGGAAGTCGTACATCGCGCCGTTCCGGCTCGGGGCCACTCTGGACGGCGGGGCGATCGGCGAGGTCGTCTCGTCCCAGGTGGACACGATTCCGGTCGGAGCCACCGTCTCGCACTTCCTCGGCTGGCGTGAGTACGCCGTACTGGACGGCGCGAACGCGACAGTCGTCGACACGACGATCGCACCCGCCGAGGCGTACCTGGGGGTGCTCGGCACGCCGGGGCTGACCGCGTACGTCGCGCTCACCGACACCGCCCCGGTACGCCCCGGCGACGTCGTCTTCGTCTCGGCCGCCGCGGGTGCGGTCGGCAGCGTCGCCGGGCAACTCGCCCGCAAGTTGGGCGCCGGCACGGTGATCGGTTCGGCCGGTGGCCCGGAGAAGGCGAGGCGCCTGGTCGACGACTTCGGGTTCGACGTCGCGATCGACTACCGGGCCGGTTCGGTGGCGAGGCAGTTGGCGGCGGCCGTACCCGGTGGAATCGACGTCTACCTGGACAACGTCGGGGGTGATCAGTTGGCGGCCGCCATCGGCGCCCTGCACGTCGGCGGTCGGGTCGCGCTGGTCGGCGCGATCAGCAGCTACAACGCCACCGCACCGGTGCCCGGTCCGGCCAACCTCGCGCTGACCGTGACCAAGCGGCTCTCCCTGCGCGGCATGATCGTGACCGACCACCTCCAGCGGCTCCCCGAGTACGTCGCGCTGGCCGCCGGTTGGCTGGCCGACGGCACGCTCCGTACCGAGTCGACCGTGCTGGAGGGCATCGAGCAGGCGCCCGCCGCCTTCCTCGGCATGCTTCGCGGCGCCAACACCGGCAAGATGCTGGTCCGGCTCGGCGACTGACCGGCGTACCCGGGGCGGGCCGTCGTCGGGCCGGAAGACGGTTCAACGGCGACGGCCGCCGCCGGGTCGGCTGCGGCGCGCGCGGGAGGCCGAGACACTCGACGGGTACGAAATAAATTGGCAACTTTCTCTGCGCGGTTGTCGAAACACACCGCTTACAGACTCGGCGTCCCACGGATCTTCAGACCGGGGCGGCGTGAGCGAGCGCAGCGGGCGGATCAGGAAGCTCGATCTCCGAGGTCATGCCGACGGCGAACGTATCGAGGGGGCGGCGTGAACCATCACGAGCAGTCCGCGGTCAGTCGGCGGGGTTTCCTGCGCGCGGTCGGGGTCAGCGGCGGGGCGGGGGCGATGCTGGCCACGATGGGGGCCCTGGGGCTGGCCCCGAGCGCCGCAACCTCGGCGGTACCGGCCTTCCGCGCGCCGACCCGGTCCGACTTCAACCTGACCGGCCGATCAGGAGCCCGGGTCGTGGTCCTCGGCGGGGGCGTGGCCGGCCTCGCGGTCGCGTACGAGCTGGGCAAGGCGGGGTACGACTGCACCGTGCTGGAGGCGCGGAGCCGGGCCGGCGGCCGGAACCTCACCATCCGGGGCGGCTCGGTGGAGACCGACCTCGACGGGCACACCCAACGGGCCAACTTCTCCGACGGGGTCTACTTCAACGCCGGACCGGGCCGGATAGCGCAGTGGATGGTCACCATGGACTACTGCCGCGAACTGGGCGTACCGGTGGAGGTCTTCACGAACGCCAACGCGGACGCGTGGATCTACAACGAGTCGGCCGGCATGACCGCGCCGGTACGCTACCGCACCGCCAAGGCCGACGTGTACGGCTACGTCTCCGAGCTGCTGGCCAAGGCGACCGACCAGGGTGCGCTGGACGACCGGCTCAGCGCCGAGGACAAGCAGCGCCTGCTGTCGTTCCTACAGAGTTACGGCGCGATCGGTGGACGTACCGGCGGGTGGGCGTACACCGGCACCAGTCGGCGTGGCTACCTCGAATATCCGGGTGCGGGTAACGACGAGGGCGTCCCGTTGGGTGCCCCGCCGGCGCTGGCCGACGTCTTCGCCAGCAACGTCGGCCGGTACTTCGCCTTCGAGACCGGGTACGACCAGGCGATGCTGATGTTCCAGCCGGTCGGTGGGATGGACCAGATCCCGAAGGCGCTGGCCAAAGCCGTCGGTCTGCAAAGGATCCAGCTCGGTGCCGAGGTGACCGGGGTGACCGACCGGGGCGGCCGGGTCGAGGTGACGTACCGGCAGGGGGGCCGGGACCGGATTGTCCGGGCCGACTTCTGCGTGGCGACGATGCCGCCGCACCTGATGGCCCGGGTGCCGCACAACCTGGGTACCGGGGTGACCGCCGCGCTCGCCGGCTTCCCGGCCACCGCCTCCGGCAAGATCGGTCTGGAGTACCGCAGTCGCTGGTGGGAGTTGGACCAGCGCATCTACGGAGGAATCACCGAGACCGACCTCGACCTCTCGCACATCTGGTACCCGTCGTCCGGCTTCCACGGTCGGCGCGGGCTGATCGTCGGCTACTACAACACCGGGTCGAACGCGCGGACGTACAGTGCCCTCACTCCGCTCCAGCGGGCGGAGCGGGCGGTCGCCCAGGGAGTGAAGATCCACGGCGACAAGTACCGCACCGAGCTGGCGACCTCGTACTCGCACGCCTGGGACCGGACCCGCTACCTGGAGGGGGCCTGGACCTCGCCGCCGCACGGCACCGCCGGCTACAACCTGCTGCTTCAGCCGGCCGGCCGGGTCTATTTCGCCGGGGACTGGCTCAGCCACGAGACGGCCTGGCAGCACGGCTCGTTCGTCTCCGCCCGGACGGTGGTCACCGCGCTGCACCAGCGGGTGATGGCGGACTGAACGCGACGGTCGCCGGCGACCGGAAGCGCACGGCACTCCTTCGGAACAGCCGCGGACCGCGTTCAGCGCGGCAGCGGGCCGCCCATGGAGACAGCAGTTGCGGGCCGCCCGCCGAACGGCCGCGAGCCGGGTTCAGAGCAGCGGCGCGACGTCCCGGGTGATCGGCACGGCCAGCACGGTCGGGCCGTCCGTGTCGAGCGCGGTCCGGAAGGCGGCCCGGAACTCGTCGACCGTCTCCACCTGGTGGGCGGTGCAGCCGTAGCCGCGGGCGATGCCGGGGATGTCGATGCCCGGCAGTTCCAGGCCGGGTACCCCCGGTGCGTTCTCCAACTCGGCGAAGGCCTTGAGGACGCCGTACTCCTGGTTGACCGGCACCACGAAGACCACCCGTAGCCGTTGCTGGGCCGCCGTCCAGAGCGCCTGTGGCGAGTACTGGAACGAACCGTCCCCGATCACCCCGATCACCGGCCGCTGCTGCCCGGTGTCCCGCTGGGCGAGCGCGATGCCGACGGCCGCGGGCAGCCCGAACCCCAGACCGCCGCTGGACATCTTGAAGTACGACCCGGGCCGGGTGATGGTCAGTCGCCGGTGCAGCACGCTGAGGTTGGAGGGCGACTCCGGTACGACGATGCCGCCCGCCGGCCACTCGTCGGCGAGGGCGCCGAAGAGCGCCTCCGGGGAGAGCGGGAGGCCGGACTCGGCGGTGGACGTACCGGGCCGGGCCGGTGGCGTCGGTCGGTCCGTCGCGGGCAGTTGGGCGGCCAGGGCGGCACAGGCGAGCGTGACGTCCCCGACCAGGCTGTCCCCGACCGGTGCCCGGGCCGCCTCGGACGGGTCGTCGGTGATGTGCAGCAGCCGGGTACCCGCCGGAAGGTACCCCTGGGAACCGGGGACGTACGGGTAGTAGCGGAACACCGGGGCACCGATCACCAGCACCGTGTCGTGGCCGGCCAGTTTCTCGGCGAGCGGCCCGATGGCCGGCGGCAGCAGTCCCTGGAACTGCGGGTGGTCCTGTGGGAAGCCGATCCGGTCCGCGAACGGCGGCTGCCAGACCGGTGCCCGTACCCGTTCGGCCAGGGCGACCGCCTCGGCCCAGCCGCCGCTGCGGTCGATGCCGGAGCCGATCACCAGCATCGGGTTGCGGCTCTGCGCCAGGATCTCGACGAACCGGGCCAGTACCTCGGGATCGGGCGCGACCCGGGTGCTCACCTGGCGGACCGCCGCGGTGCCGGTGGCCGGCTCGTCCCAGTCGTCGAGCGGCAGCGACAGGTAGACCGGGCCGGCCGGCGCCTGTACGGCGGTGGCGTACGCCCGCATGAATGCCTCCGGGATGTCCTGGGCGCGCAGTGGTTCATGGCTCCATTTGACGTACGGCTCGGGTAACTGGGTCGGGCGCACATTCGTCAGCATCGGTTCGAACAAAGTCATCGTCCGGGTCTGTTGGCCGGCGCTGACGATCATCGGCGTCTTGTTGTGCCAGGCGGTGACGAGGCTGCCCATTCCGTTTCCGGTGCCGGGGGCGGTGTGCAGGTTGACGTGTACGGGCCGTCCGCTCGCCTGGGAGTAGCCGTCCGCCATCGCGACCGCCGAGGCCTCCTGTAGGGCCAGTACGTAGCTGAAGTCGGCCGGAAAGTTCTTCAGGAATGGCTCCTCGGTTGACCCGGGGTTGCCGAACACGGTGGTCAGGCCGAGGGAACGGAGCAGGTCGTAGGTCGCTTCGTGCACCGTTGTCATCGGAAAGAGCCTCCTGGAGTCCTCGTCCCACGGGCGGACCACCGGGCTAACCCGCTCATTTCCGTCATACCGTACGCGTACATGATCATGCTGCTTTATCCGTACGACCCGCTGCCGCCCCGGGGCGGGGCCCGATCCGGCGAAAACGGGGCGTCGGTCACTGTTTTCGCTGCTGAGAGGGGTTGGCACCGACGGAACCGGGCCAGTAATGTCGGCGAGTCTGGTCCGGCCCTTTGGTTGCCACGCGGGTGACACCGGAACAGACCCGCCGAGTCGTTCAGTCACGAACCGGGGACCCACAGTTATCTGGGGTGAATCCGCGAGCCACCGGCCCGCGGTAGGGCGGCCTTCCCGCCCGAATCCGTCAGCTAACCCGGTAGGCGGAGTCGGAAGGAGAACATGTTCGTGCCGTACCCCCCGGGCTCCGGCCCATTCCCCCAGCTCACTCGCCTCACCGCGCGCCGGCTTCCGGTCGCCGTGCCCCTGCCCCCGGCCCCTGCGCCCGAAGCGGGTCGCTGACCCCGGCCAGATAGCGGTTTGTGACGCGAGAACGGCTGGGCTGCCGGCCCCGGTGAGCCTTCCGGCCCCCGGGAAGCCGTCCGGCCCCGGTGCCGGGCCGCTACCCCGGTAGCGGATGCCCCAGGCCCGGCACACCTCGGTGTGCCTTTGGCGGCCAGGTCGGAAGAACTGTTTCCGCGCTGATACGCGCGGCATCGCGTCGCATTCTCGACAGCGGATAGAAACGACGCGTCACCGGTCGAATTCACCTGACCGGTAATGCGTATTTCCCTGGAGGATACGTTGAACCATCCCGTTTACCAACGGCTCAGAAATGCCACGTCCGGACGACGTAACCGGCTCGCGCTCGCCGCGGCCGTGGTCGCCGCGGCGGCGTCCACCACCGGCGTCGCGCTGGCTTCGACCGGGCAGTCCACGACGCCCACCGGCACCGCGGCCGTGGCCGTCGCGGAACTGGGCCGGACCGCCGGCCAGACCGGCCAGACCGAGGCGCCGCAGCCGACCGCACCGGAGACCGCCGCACCGGCCAGCCCGTCGGACCCGGCGACCGCCGAACCGACCCGTGCGGCGTCGAGCGCGGCGAAGACGGCTCCGACCAGCACCCCGAGCAAGCGACCGGCTCCGCCCGCGAGCAAGGTGCTCGACTACCAGTTCCAGGCCCAGATCAACGGCTGGTACTGCGGGCCGGCGGCCACCCGGATCGCCCTGACCGTCCGCGACGAGCGGCCGAGCCAGGACGAGGTGGCCGGTGACCTCGGCACCACCATGAGCGGAACCAACTCGGCCCAGGACACCACCCGGGTGCTCAACAAGGTCATCGGGACCGACTTCTACCGGAGCACCATGCTCTCCGGTGGGGCGGCGAGCCGGGCCGAGATGGACCAGCTCCAGGCCGATGTCGTACACGCGGTCAGCAACGGGTACGCCGTGGTGGCCAACATCGCGGGCTCGGCCACGGATGTCGACGGAGGCTGGCACAGCTACCCCGGTGGCCACTACCTGACCGTGGTCGGCTACCGCGACAACGGACGTACGGTGAAGATCGCCGACCCGGCCATCCCGGGCGACGACAGCACCTACTGGATGACCACCATCGACCTGGCGAACTGGGCGGCCAGCCGAGGCTACTCGTCCTGACCCCGTAACGCCGGTTCGGTCTCCGTCCGCCGGTCCCCCTCGTCCGTCCGTGCGTCCCGTGCCGACGCGGACGGTCGAGGTGGGGCCGGCGGACGTCGTTGCGGCGTCGACAACCCCCGTACCGGCCCCGGGTCAGTCCGTACCGGCCCCGACCATCCCGTCAGGCAGCCCGTACCGGCCCCGGCCGGCCGTCAGGCGGTCGTCGGGGGCGGGTCGCCGGCGACGACGAACTCCCCGTACTCGGCGATCGGGGTGAACCCGAGCCGCCGGTACAGCGCGATCGCGCCGACGTTGTCCGCCTTGACGTTCAGGGTCACCTGGTCGACCGTGTCCAGCAGCCGTCGGCAGAGCGCCGCCACCGCCGCCGTGGCCAGTCCCTGCCCCCGGACCGACGGGTGGGTGGTGACGTTGCCCAGCGCGCTCACCCGGTACTTGGGCGACCAGACGTGCACCCCGGCCACCGCGAGCAGTTCGCCGTCGCGACGTACCCCGACGTACTGGCCGGTCCCGATCATCCGCTGGTCGAACCAGTTGTCCGGGTAGGCCGCCGCGTACAGCGCGGCCAACTCGGGTACGTCGGCGGGGCCGAGCACCTCGCCGGCCGCCGCCACCCGGTCCAGCCTGCCGGCGTCGGTGAGGGCCATCTTCAGGTGCGGGCCGCGCGGCTCGAGGCCGAAGTGTCGGGCCAGCACCTCCTCCCCGCCCGGCGACAGGTGTGCGTCGAAGCGCCGTGGCAGGAGCGGGACGAGCGCGGTCAGCAGCTCGGCCAGGGCCTGCGGGGAGCGGTCGAGCGCCAGCAGGACCGGGGTGTCGCCGCCGTGGTAGACCAGCGCCACCGCGTCGCCGAGCCGGTACCAACTGGTGTACGGCCAGTAGAAGTCGTCGAGGTCGCCGAGTTCGTACGCGTGCAGGTGCGGGTCGCGGCGTAGCAGGTCGGCGAGTTCGTCACGATCGTGAGTGGCCCTGATCATCCTCACGTCCGGATCATGGCACAGGCGCGGGCCGGGGTGCCGGTACCGCCGACGCCCCCGCTCCGGCGTCGAGGTGCCGGCGGGCCTCGTCGAGGAACCCGTCGGCGTACGTCTGCGCCGGGAAGTCGCCCAGATACCGGGTCCGGGTCTGCCAGCGGGTCTCCTCCAGCGGATCGGTGCCGAGCAACTGGTCCAGCACATCGTCCAGGTTGGACATGTCGGAGCGCAGTACGTAACCAGACCCGGCCAGCGGGAAGCTCTGCACGAACTGCTCGCCCTCACCGACCCGGTCCGTGACCGCGTACGGCTTGCCGGAGTAGAGGTAGTCGGAGATCACCGCGGAGACGTCCGACACCAGCGCGTGCGACCGGTTGACGCACTCGACCAGCGTCATCTTCCGGGCCGCGTCGGCGCCGAAGACGTGCTGCCGACCGGTGGCGGCCCGGTGCTCGGCGAGTACCTGTTCGAGCCGGGCGAGCTGCCGGGCCGACGCCGGATTCTGCGAGGTGTACGGGTGCGCCCGGAGGATGACCGTCGTGCCCCGGTCCAGCAGCCCGCGGACCAGGGTCTCGCCGACCGGCAGCGAGCAGTAGTCGACGTCGGCGTGGTGCCCGGTCCAGGTCGGGGTGTAGAGCACCACCTTCTCGGCCCGCTCCCGGATGGGCTCCCGGGTGACGGCGATCGACTCCACCTGCGGCCGGCCGACGATCGCGAACTTCTCCCTCGGGATGACCACGCCGTTGCGGGCGTACCGGTCGATCGCCGCCTGGCCGGCGACGAAGATCTTGTCGAAGATCGCCGAGACCGGGTTTGCGCTCGGCGCCTTGTCGCTGTCGCCGTGGTGCAACTGGATGTGCGTGAGGTGGGCGAACCGGATCGAGTGGCTGTTCTTGGCGCCGTGGTTGACGTAGAACGCCACCCGCAGGCTCGGCACCAACGCCTCGTCGATCGAGCGCGGCGTCGGGCAGACCACGACCGGCGCGCTGGTGGCGGCCGCGACCGGGGCCAGGAAGTTCGGCTCGCGCAGCAGCACCATGAACGGCCGGCCGATCCGTTCCAGGTACGGCAGCCACATCATGACCTGGTACTCCGACCCGGGCGGGGCGGAGAAGTAGAGCAGGAACTCGGGCTGGTGCCGGCGGAGCGCCTGGGTGACCGGGCTCTGCCCGGCCGACGGCCGGAGTCGCCGCAGCGCGATCGGCGCGATCGCGCCCCCGGCACAGACCGCACCGACCAGCACGGTGAGGATCAGGGCCGGCCAGGCCGGCAGGGTCAGCGCCGCGCTCGCGGCCAGCGCGACCAGCAGGAGCAGGACGGCCGGGCCCAGCCGCCCGGCGACCAGCAGCGGCGACGAGCGCACACCGAGGTTGGCCGACCGGACCTCCCACTGGGCGGCGTCCCGCAGCGGGCGTTCGGCCAGGGTGAGCCCGAGCAGTGCCGCCCCGGTGACCACCAGGGTCCACCGGGCCTCGGGGACCAGCCGGGCGTACCCGACCAGGACGCCCGCGATCAGCAGCACCGGCTCGGCGACGAGGTCGGAGCGCGGGTTGATCCGCCGCTCGGCCCATACCGAGGCCGCGGCGGCCACCGCCAGTGCCAGCCCGACCGGTTCGGCCGAGGTCAGGGCGAGGGTGAGGAAGGACAGGACCGCCAGGCCGGCGCTGAGGCACCGGATGGCCAGCTTCCTGACCAGATCACCACGCATGATCTTCCTTCCCTGCTGGAGAGCCGGGCGGGGGCACCGACTCCGGCGACGATGTGGCTACGGCGTGCCCACCCGGGGCGGCGGCAGCAGTTCGGTGGTGCGCTGTCGGACGATCGGCCCGGGTGTCCCGTTCCCGTCGTCCGGGGCGGCCGAGTCCATGATCGCATCGGCCGAACCGGTGTTCGGCTCGACGGGTGCGCCGGCCGGGTCGCCGGGGGAGCGGCGGACGTCGACCACCTGACCGGTCAGCCCGGAGAGCAGGACGTCGAGGGAGACCCGGGCGACGGTGTCCGCCGCCAGCAGGGTGTGCTCCGGCTCGTCCCCGAACGCCCGGGTACGCATCGGCGTCGCGGTCCGCTCTGGGTTGACGCAGTTCACCCGTACGCCGAGTTCGGACCACTCGTCGGCGAGCGCCTGGGTCAGGTTCACCACGGCGGCCTTGGTGGCGGAGTAGAGGGCGTACCGGGCCCGTCCCCGGGTGTACGAGCTGGAGGTGTAGAGCAGCAGCTGGCCCCGGGTCTGCCGCAGGTACGGCAACGCCTGCCGGGCGATGGTGACCGGGGCCATCAGGTTGACCTGGAACATCTGCTCGATGGTCGACTCGTCCATCTCGGCGAGCGCTCCCATCCGGAGTACGCCGGCCGTCACCACCACGTGGTCGATCCGGCCGGTCGCCTCGAACGCGGTCCGCAACGCGGCAGCGACGTCGTCGGCCCGCTCGACGTGGGTGCCGGTGCTCGACCGGCTGACCGGGAACACGTCGGCGCCGTACTCCCGGGCGACCTCGGCCAGCCGGTGGCCGATGCCGTGGCTGCCGCCGAAGACGACCACGGTCCGCCCGCTCAGCTCCTCGGTGTACGCCCGCTCGTCCACCAGCCGGGGCGCCTGCGCCGCGGCGAGCTGGAACAGCTTGTCCGCCAGGTGTACGTCGACCGGATGGGTCACCTTGATGTTCTCGTCCGAACCCTCGATGACCTTGATGGGCACCTCGGGCAGGTAGCGGAGCACCACTCCACAGTCGTCGGTGGCGCTGAACCCGGCGTCGTCGGCGGCCAGCCGGTAGGCCTCCCGGATGGTGCCGGACCGGAACGCCTGTGGCGTCTGGCCCCGGCGCAGCCGGGCCCGGACCGGGATGTCGGTGATGCAGTCGTCCTCGTCCACCTGGATGATCGTGTCGGCGGACGGGATGGCGACGTCGACGGCGGCGTGCGTCCAGAGGGCGTTGACGCACTCCCGGACGATCCGCCCGCTCAGCAGCGGCCGGACCGCGTCGTGGAACAGGACGTTGCAGTCGTCCGGCCCGATCGCGTCGAGCGCCAGCCGGGTGGTCGCGTTGCGGCTGTCGCCGCCCTCGATGACTGCGCTGACCTTGCGGAAGCCCGCCTTGTCGACGATCTGCCGGGCCGCGTCGAGGTGGCCCGGTGCCATCAGCACGATGATCTCGTCGATCTCGGCGGCGGCCTCGAAGACCGCGATGGTGTGTTCGAGGATCGGCTTTCCGGCGATCTTCAGCAGTTGCTTCGGGATGCCCAGCCCGACCCGGGTTCCGGTGCCGCCGGCCAGCACCACGGCGACCGTCCGGGTGGGCCGCCATCCGGCGGTGGCCGGTCGGCCGGTCGGCGTCGTCGCCGGGTCATGCGCCATTGCCGATCCTCACTGACTTCGCACGATCGATGTTCCGGTGTTCCCTCGGTCGTTCACGCCATTTCATCCGAAACAACGCAGGGTGGGCGGATTCGCACCGGGTCGGACTCCGTAACCCCTAGGACCCTAGCGCGGGACCGGCCGGGCATCAGCTTCCTGACTGCCCGGCCGCCGGGTACCGCTGCCGCCGGTCGACGGCGCGAACGCCGCCTGCCGGTCGGGTCTCCTCGGTCGTGCGGAGTTACGTCCGGTTCATGAACTTCTCGTACTCGGCGACGACCTCGTCGGTGGGGCCGTCCGCCCGGATCAGCCCGGACTCCAGCCAGATCGACCGCTCGCAGGTGTCCCGGATCGTGCCGATGCCGTGGCTGACCAGGAACACCGTTCCGGCCTCGGCGCGCAGTTCGCGGACCCGCTGCTCGCTGCGGCGCCGGAACCTTACGTCACCGGTGGCGAGCGCCTCGTCGATCAGCAGTACGTCGTGCTTCTTCGCCGCGGCGATCGAGAACCGCAGTCGGGCACCCATGCCGGAGGAGTACGTCCGCATCGGCAGCGAGCTGAAGTCGCCGCGCTCGTTGATCCCGGAGAACGTGATGATGTCCGGCGTGACCTGCTTCACCTGGGCCGGGGTCATCCCCATCGCCAGGCAGCCCAGCGCGACGTTCCGCTCGCCGGAGAGATCGTTGAGCAGGGCGGCGTTCACCCCGAGCAGCGACGGCTGTCCCTGGGTGTAGACGGCACCCCGGCTGGCCGGGAGCAGTCCGGCGATCGCCCGCAGCAGCGTGGACTTACCGGAGCCGTTGCTGCCGATCAGGCCGATCGCCTCACCCCGGTAGGCGGTGAAGGTGACGCCCTTGACCGCGTGCACCTCGGTGATCGCGCCGCTCTTGCCGCCGGTCACGATCCGCTTCAGGGCGGCGACCGGGCTGCCGTTGCCACCGGCACCGGCACCGTGCACCCGGTAGATGATGTGCACGTCGTCGACCACGACGGTGGGAATCCGGGAACCGCCGACGGCGGTGGTGGTCGCCGAGAGGTCGGTCTGGGAAACGATCGGCTCAGCCACGGCCGTACTCCTTCTCACCGCGCCAGAAGTAGATGAACCCGAGGACGCCGGCCACCAGCGCCCAGCCGATGCCGAGCAGCCAGGACTGGGTCTGCGACGCGGTCACCGGCGCCGTCTCCATCAGTGCGTGCCGCATCAGCTCGATGTACACCAGCAGGGGGTTGAGCTGCACCAGCCAGGCGACCGTCTCCGGAAGGTGCTTCTCGAAGTTGGCCACGCTGTAGAGCACGCCGGAGCCGTACATCCAGGTACGCATCACGAACGGTACGACCTGCTTCAGGTCGGTGACCTTGGATCCTAGTCGGGCCATCGCCATCGCCACTCCGGCGTTGAACACCGACTGGAGCAGCATCGCGGGTATCAGCAGCAGCCATTCCAGGGTCAGCGGTTCGCCGTCCACCAGCACGATGCCGGCCAGTACGACGATCGAGGCGAGCAGCTGCTGGAACTGGGTCAGCGTGATCGCGATCGGCAGGGCGGCCCGGGGGAAGTGCAGCGCCCGGATCAGGCCGAGGTTCCCGGTGATCGCCTGGACGCCGCCGCTCACCACGGACTGGGTGAAGGTGAAGACGAACAGGCCGGTGCAGAGATAGGCGATGAAGTTGTCGATCTCTCCGCTGGTGTTGAGCACCACGCCGAAGATCAGGTAGTAGACCGCCGCGTTGGTGAGCGGGGTCAGCACCTGCCAGACCCGACCCAGGCGGGCGGTGCTGAACGACGCCGCCAGTTTGGCGTTGGCGTAGGCGGAGATGAAGTGCCGATAGGACCAGAGCTGCTTGATGTACGTGACGAGGCCGGGCCTCTCGCCGGCGACCGACAGGCCGTACCGGGCCGCCAGCTCTGCCTGGGTCAGCTCTGCATCGGGGTTTGCTACCGCCGTGGTGGCCATAGCCGGGCGCTCCGATCTGTTCGGGCTGCAAGCGTCAAGATGCGCGCGACTTTCCCGGGCCGGAGCCAGGGCGGGGAACGCCAGTGGGCTGTCGCACGGTGGAAGGTAGTCCAAACTACGTCGGGACGCAACCGTACCGTCGTCGCGCTATATTGGCCCACGTGGCGACCGACAACCGGCGTGCTCCAGCGGGAGCGGCGGTACTCCGAGGGGAGATCACCGCTGCCCTGCGCATGGCCGTGATGCAGGAACTCGCCGCGGTCGGATACGGACGCCTCTCGATCGAGGCGGTCGCACGCCGGGCCGGCGTCGGCAAGACGGCGATCTATCGCCGGTGGAACTCGAAGCTGGAGATGGTGCTGGAGATCGTTTCCCGAGTCGCGGGGCAGAGCCTACCGCTGCCGGATACCGGAAGCCTACGGGGTGACCTCGAGGTGCTGCTGCGGATCGTGGCCCGGGCCCTGAAACACCGCCTGGCCTCGCAGATCATCCCGGATCTGCTCGCCGAGGCGGCCCGCAATCCGGAGATCGCCCAGACCCTGCAAGAGGCCCTGCGTGCGAATCAGCGGGACATCGGCATACTGTTGCTGGACCGTGCGGTCGATCGTGGTGAGCTTCCCGCGGGAACGGACCCGGACGCCGCGGTCGATCTGATCGTCGGTCCGCTCTACTGGCGGTTCGCCGTCGCCCGCACCCCACTCCCGGAGGACTACCTGCCGCGAATGGCCGCCGCGATCGCGGCCGGACTGGGCGTACGGAGCGTCGTCGCCGCAGCGGTGGAGGACGCCGTCACCCCCGGAGGGAGCGTGGGCGTCGCCCTGTCAACCTGACCATCCCGCCACCGACTTCTTCACGCCAGGTCACCCCGGCCGAGGGTCCATCCGCAGGCCGTGACCTATCCCGCACCACCCGATCCGCGTACCGAACAACGAGCTAGCATCGCATGCCAACCGCGATCCCCCCAGTTACAGGAGGATGCCCATGGCCGGGCAGAACGCAGACCTGATCCCGCCTGCCAAACCAGTCATCGGAGAAGCCGAGATCGAGGCCGCGGTGCGGGTGCTCCGCAGCGGCATGGTCGTGCAGGGCCCGGAGGTGGCGGCGTTCGAGGAGGAGTTCTCCGAGCTCGTCGCCGGCCGGCACTGTGTCGCGGTCAACTCGGGTACCTCCGCTCTCCAACTGGCTCTGCTGGGGCTGGGTATCGGCCGCGGCGACGAGGTCATCGTGCCGTCGTTCTCCTTCGCGGCCAGCGCGAACGCGGTCCGGCTGGTCGGCGCCGAGCCGGTCTTCGTCGACATCGAGCCCGGTAGCTTCTGCGTGGACCCGGACGCGGTCGCGGCGGCGGTCACCCCGCGCACCGTGGCGATCATGCCGGTGCACCTCTACGGCCACCCGGCCGCGATGGACCGGCTGATGCCGATCGCCGAGCGGCACAACCTGGCCGTCGTCGAGGACGCGGCCCAGGCGCACGGCGCGGCCCTGGGCGGCCAGCCGGTCGGTGCCTTCGGCGCCGCCGGTTGCTTCAGCTTCTACCCGACCAAGAACATGCACGCCCTGGAGGGCGGCATGATCACCACCGGCGACCCGCAGCTCGCCCGGACCCTGCGGCTGCTCCGCAACCAGGGCATGGAGCAGCGGTACGCGAACGAGATCGTCGGCGCGAACATGCGACTCACCGACGTGGCGGCGGCGATCGGCCGGGTGCAGCTCCAGCAGCTCCCCGACTGGACCGAGCAGCGGCGGGCGAACGCCAAGTTCCTCGACTCCCGGATCACCGGCGTGATCACCCCGCCGGTGGCCGACGCGGCACGGCACGTCTACCACCAGTACACCGTGCGGATCACCGAGGACCGGGACGGCGCCCAGCAGCGACTGCTGGAGCAGGGGGTGGGCAACGCGGTCTACTACCCGACCCCGATCCACCGGCTCAAGCCGTACCTGGGCGAGGGCGGGCAGCCCGGCCCCTGGGACCTGCCCGAGACCGAGCGGGCCGCCCGGGAGGTCGTCTCGCTGCCGATCCACCCCGCGCTGACCCCGGACCAGTTGGAGCGGATCGCCAACGCCGCGAACAGCCTGGCGGGTGCCAGGTGAGCGGCCAGGCGCGTACGTTGCGCGCGGGACTGATCGGCCTCGGTGCGATGGGACGCAACCACGCCCGGGTGCTGTCCGGCCTGGACGGCGTCGACCTGGTCGGCGTCGTGGACCCGGCCGGTGACCCCACCGGTGCGCTCCGGGTGCCGGTGCTGCCCACCGTCACCGAACTGCTCGCGCTCAAGCTCGACTACGCCGTGGTGGCCTGCCCGACGGCGCTGCACGAGGAGGTCGGCCTGGAGCTGGCCGCGAACGGCGTCTGCGCGCTGATCGAGAAGCCGCTCGCGCAGTCCCTCGACGCGGCGACCCGACTGGTCGAGGCGTTCGAGGCCGCCGGCCTGGTCGCCGGGGTCGGGCACATCGAGCGGTACAACCCCGCGTTGCAGAGCCTGCGGACCCGGCTGGAGGCGGGCGAGCTGGGCGAGGTGTTCCAGGTCGTCACCCGGCGGCAGGGCCCCTTCCCGCACCGGATCGCCGACGTGGGCGTGGTGATGGACCTGGCCACCCACGACATCGACCTGACCAGTTGGGTCACCGGCCAGGAGTACCGCTCGGTGTCGGCCCGCACCGTCTCCCGCAGCGGCCGGTTGCACGAGGACATGGTCGCGGTCGTCGGCCAGCTCGCCGACGGGACGATGGTCAACCACCTGGTCAACTGGCTCAGCCCGCTCAAGGAGCGGTCCACTGTGATCACCGGTGACCGGGGCTGCTTCGTCGCCGACACGCTCACCGCCGACCTCACCTTCTACGCCAACGGCGCCATCGACACCGAGTGGGAGGCGCTGCGCGCGTTCCGGGGCGTGGCCGAGGGCGACATGGTCCGGTACGCGATCCCGAAGCGTGAGCCGCTGCTGGTCGAGCACGAGCGGTTCCGGGACGCGGTGGAGGGCAAGGAGAGCGACATCGTGACGCTCCGCCAGGGCCTGCGTACGGTCGAGGTTTCCGCCGCCGTACTGCGGTCCGCCTCCGACGGCAGCACGGTCGACGTCGGTCCGGGCAGCTCGGAGCGGTCCGCGCCCGCCCCGCGGTCCGGGGTGGACGACGTCGCCTCGCGGTAGGCGCCGGTGATGGGTAGCCTCCGGTGCCGGGCGGCCGGTTTCGCCCGGTACGGCAACCTGGTCCACAATCGAGAGTCCCGAGCGCAGAGAGCTGGAGGTACATCCGGGTGGCGGCAACTCCTGTGAAAGACGTGGCCATCGTCACGCCCTGGTACCCCACCCGGGATATGCCGTTCCGCGGCGCGTTCGTCCAGGCCATGGTCGGGGCGACCGCACCCGGTTGTGACCGGGTGACCGTCTACCACGGCGACGCGTGGGTGGCGGCACTGTCGGACCGCGACGACGAACTCGTCGGCCGGGCCCACGCGGAACTGCTCGGACTCGCCACGGAGCAGACCCCGACGGTGGGCGGCGCCAACCTGCGATACGTGCCGGTGCCGATCCCGCGTGGTCGCTGGCACGCCGAGATCGCCCACCGGCACGCCGCTACCCTCAAGGCGGCGCTCGGTGGGAAGCCGATCGACGCTCCGGTGGTGCACGCCCACGTCGGACTGCCGGGCGGATGGGCCGCGATCCGCAACGCCCGGCCCGACGCCAGGATCTTCGTCACCGAACACGCCACCTTCCTCGACCAGGTGCTGGACACCCCCGAGGCGCGGCAGATGTACGACGAGGTGCTGCACCAGGCCGACGGGTTCTTCGCCGTCGGTGAGGCGGTCCGCGCGCCCCTGCTGGCGGCGTTCCCGCACCACGCGGACCGGATCACCTTCATCGCGAACCCGATCGACTTCGACGTGTCCCGCCCGGAGCCGGTCACCGACCTGCGTCGCTGGCTGTACGTCGGTGGGCTCATCCCGCGTAAGGGCGTGGACCTGCTGCTGGAGGCCTTCGCCACCTGCCGGGCCGAGGATCCGACCCTGACCCTCACCCTGGTAGGGGCGGGCGAGCTGGCCGGCCGGCTGGCCGAGCGGGCCGCCGAACTCGGGATCGCCGAGGCGGTCACCCAGACCGGGGCGGTCGCGCCGGACGAGGCGCTGCGGCTGATGCGCGAGCACGATCTGCTGGTGCACAACAGCCGGTTCGAGACCTTCGGGGTGACCGTGATCGAGGCCGCCGCCGCCGGCATGCCGGTCCTGGTCACCAGGTGCGGCGGCCCGGAGGAGACGCTGGCCGGCGTCGAGGAGTCCGCGGGGGAGCTGATCGACGTCGCCGACACTCCGGACGTGATCGTCGCCGGGTACCGGCGACTGCGGTCGCGCTTCCCGCAGCAGGTCGACCTGGCGCTGGCGCGCCGCGAACTCGCGGCCCGGTACAGCTATCCCGCGGTCGCGCGGGCGCACCACCGCATCTGGTTCGCCGATACACCGGCGGGCCCGTCCGATCCGGTGTCGGTTCCCGCGCAACGGTCCTGAGGAGCGATCATGCAGGTACTCTTCCTGGCGCTCGGCGCCACCCGCAGGCGGTCCGTGGTCGAGGAGTCCGCCCAGGTGGTCGCCGACGGCGGGCGCGCGGTCGTCCTGGTCGGCGCGACGAAGCCGTGGAGCCGGGAACGGTTCCACCCCGAGGTGGAGATCGTCGACCTCACCAGGCTGGAGACCCAGGGTCCGATTCGGAAGGTCGAGCGGGCGCTGCTGTTCAGCGGCCCCGGGCTGGTGTTCCGGGCGCTCGGCCGGGGTCCGATGAAGACGTTCGCCCGGCGGGCCGGCGGGGCGTACGAGCGCCGGATCGCCTCGCCGGTGCAGCGTGCCCTGACGCCCCGCAAGGGCGAGGATCCCGTCGAACTGCGGCAGCGCCTGATCCGTCGGCAGGTACTGGCCGGCAGGCCGCCGTTCGACCTGTTCGTGGTGAGCGACCCGGCGTCGATGCCACCGGCCGCGCGGCTCTTCGCGCGGACCTCCGGCAGCGACTCGCCCGCGCCGAGGGTCGCCTACCGTTATGACTACGCTGGTTCCGGCGGGCGCGCCCCGCGTCGGCCGGCCGCCTCGGTGCAATCCCCCCTCGCTTCCGCCGCTGCAAAGGAAAGCAGATGAAAGTCAGGCGTGCACCAATGCGCCCGCGCGTCCTGTACCTCTCCTTCTACTTCCCGCCCTCCCGGGCGAGTGGTGTCTACCGGGCCCGGGCCACCGCGAACCACCTCGCTGCCAAGGGCTGGGACGTCACCGCCTGCGCGGCACCGCTGGACTTCCTCTACGGCGTGATCGGATCCGTCGACGAGGAGCTGACCGCCACGATCGACCCGAGGGTCAGCATCGAACGCCCCTCGCTGAACCAGTTCGCCTGGAACAAGGACCTGCGGCAGTACGGCCGGTTCCGGGGCTCGATGCCGTTGCTGGCGCAGAAGCTCTACACCCTCAGCCAGCGCAAGGGCTTCCCCGAGAACTACGCCTCGTGGGGGCTGAACGCGGTCGCCCGGGGGCTCAAGCTGCACTCCCGGAACCGGTTCGACGTGGTGCTGGCCACCGGCAACCCGTTCGCGTCGTTCGGCGCGGCCTGGCTGTTCAGCCGGATCACCGGTGTGCCGTACGTGGTCGACTACCGCGACTCGTGGACGCTGGACCTGTTCACCGACAGCCCGGCCTTCCCCGACGGCCATCCGGCCTGGCAGTGGGAGAAGCGGGTGCTGGGCGGTGCCGCGACCTCGGTTTTCGTCAACGAGGCGCTGCGCGGCTGGCACGCCGAACGCTATCCCAAGGTGGCGGACCGGATGATGGTGGTGCCGAACGGCTGGGACGCCGACCTGCTCACCTCGGCGCCCGGCGAGCGGCTGTCGGACCGTACCCGGCCGTTGAGCTTCGACTACCTCGGCACGATGACCAGCAAGCAGCCGGTGGAGGAGCTGACCGAGGCGTGGACGCGGGCGCGCCGGCATCCGGACCTGGCCGACGCCGAACTGAACATCCACGGTCACCTCGGCTTCTTCCGCAACGCCCACCACGACCTCCGGCAGCGGCTGGGCCTGCCACCGGAGGAGGGGGACGACCCGGACGGCTTCGAGGGGAAGGACCTGGGTATCCGGTACCGGGGCCCGGTGTCGAAGACCGAGGTCGCCCGGGTCTACGAAGAGAGCGACGTGCTGGTGTTCCTCGCCGGCGGCGGGCGGTACGTCACCTCCGGCAAGATCTTCGAGTACATGGCGACCGGCCGGCCGATCGTCTCGGTGCACGCGCCCGGGATCGCCGCCAAGGACGTGCTGGACGGCTATCCACTGTGGTTCAACGCGGACAGCCTCGACGTCGACGCGGTGGCCCACACCATGGTCCAGGCCGGCAAGGCGGCCCGTGACCTCACCCCCGAGCAGCGGGCGGCGGCCCGGCGTCATGCCGACGGCTTCACCCGGGACGGGCTGCTCGCCCCCCTCGAAGAGCGGATGCGGTCGCTGGTCAAGCGACCGCTGTCGGAGCCCGGGTCGGAGATCTGAGCCGTGAGTGCGGAGAAGGAGTCAGTGGTCATGGGCGAGCGCACCGAACCGGTCGGCCCGGCCCCGTGGAACGACCCGGTCGACCCGAGCGGTACCGGGGCGGCGGCATCCGGCAGGTCGTCCGGCACTCCGGTCCGGGTCATGGTGCTGGCCTTCACCCACCGCCTGCCCGAGCGGGTCCGCAACTACGTCCTCAACCTGCTGGCCGAGGGCGTCGAGGTGGACCTGGCGATCCTGGGTACGGACGCCTGGTCCGAGCACGAGCCGGAGCAGTGGGCCGAGGTCAGTCGCCATCCCCGGCTGCGGGTGCACAGCCTCGACGGCGCCGAGCACCGGCACCCGGTACGCCGGGCCGAGCGGCTGCTGGTCTACAAGCTGCCGGGCGGCGCGGTCGCCGGAACCAAGCGCCTGGCCGGCCGCGGTCCTCGGCCGGGTGCCGGCGGTCAGCCGCCGGAGGAGGGCCGGCAGCGGATCTCCGACGCGATCCACAACCGGGTGTTCATGCCCTTCTGGCGGCTGGGTCGGCCTCGCCTGCTGGCCCGGATGTTCCACAAGCGGCTCGCCACGGTGGACTTCACCGGGGTGGACCGGGTGGTGGCGGCGGACGTCTACGCGGTGACGCTCGGCTGGCAGCTCGCCCGTCGGCACCCGCATCTGGTCGCGACGATGCAGCTCGACCTGAACCTGCACGAGAGTCACCGCCCGGCCGGCTGAGCGACGCGAAGTGCTGGATCCACCGGCGACCAGGCCCCGCCCGGTCGCCGGTTGGACCCCGCCGTCACAGGTCGTCGACGTGGGTCAGCCCGACGATGATCGACAACAGCACGGACTGCACCCCGACCACGATGAGTCCGACACCCAGGATCGGCAGTCGCATGGTCTCGACCGCCTGGAGTTCGTCGAACCCGGCCGCGCCCCAGCTCCAGAGGGCGTACCCGAAACAGCCGAGCCCGGCGAGGACCACCAGCGCGCCGATGCTGACGCCCCGGCGTACCGCGAAGTTGCCGATCCGCATCTCCATCCGGTTGTCGGCGGGTAACAGCCCGGACTGTGTCGCATGGGCGTGGACCACGACGGCGAGGGCGACCGCCTGTACTCCGATGCTCACCCCGGTGGCCGCCGCGAGCATCGTGTGCAGGTCGAACGCCAGCCCGCCGACGCGCTGCGGACCGGCGAGCAGCCAGGCCAGCACCAGGATGCCGCCGATGAGCAGCGCGAGACCCGGGTACAGCAGCATCCAGCGGGGGCTGAGCGCGAGCAGGAACCGCAGGTGCCGCCAGCCGTCCCGCCAGGTACGCAGGTGCGGTGCCCGGGTCCGGCCGTCCGGGGCGAGGGTGGTGGGGACCTCGTCGATGGTCAGTTGGGCCAGGGCGGCCCGGGCGACCATTTCGCTGGCGAACTCCATGCCGGAGGTCCGCAGCGACAGGTCGAGGATGCGGTCCCGACGGAATCCGCGCATCCCGCAGTGGAAGTCGCCGATCGGCACCCGGAAGAACGTCCGACCGAGGAACGACAGCACCGGGTTGCCCAGGAAGCGGTGCAGGGCGGGCATGGCCCCGCGCTGGATGCCGCCCTTGAACCGGTTGCCCATCACCAGGTCCGCGCCGGTGCGCAGCCGGTCCAGGAAGGGGCCGAGGTCGTGCAGCGCGTAGCTGTCGTCGGCATCCGCCATGATCACGTACTGCCCGCGCGCGGCGGTGATGCCGGTTCGCAGCGCGGCGCCGTAACCGCGTCGCTCGCAGTGGATGAGGCGGGCGCCCTCGGCGATCGCGATCTCCTGGGACCCGTCGGTCGACCCGTTGTCGGAGACGATGACCTCGCCCCGGACGCCGAGCTCGGACATGCAGGTCAACGCCTTGCGAATGCAGACGGCAAGGGTCTCCGCCTCGTTGAGGCAGGGCATGACCACGGACAGTTCGACCTCGCCGACCTCGTCGTGCTCGGCGCCGGCCTGTTCGGGTACGTGGATGACCTGGTCAATCGTCATCGGATAATCCGCCACTCGTGATGATTGATCGCCGCGCGGTCAACTCCCGCAGCGTTCTCGGCTGAAACTCGGACTCGGTATTTCGGAGGGGATCCGCTGTCGACCAAGGAGTCTTGCCTCCTGCGGACATAACCGGGTGGGGTGAAGGTCCCAACGCGGCGACAGGCTACACCAACAGTTGGTCACGCTGGGTACCTCGGCCAGCCCGGCCACCCGCCGGCAACCGCGCCGGCCTGCGGCTTCAGCGGCAATTGTCGGTTACCTCTATCTCGGTCGGATCGGCCGGCTTAGGGCCGTCATCGGTTTGCGTGACCACTTTCACCGCACGCCAATCGCCTTCTGGCGATCTTCGAACGGCCTGATCATGATCATCTTTGTTCGACCCAAAGCCGTTTACGTTGCACGGTTCTTTGGATTCCAACCGTTTGGACAGGAACGGATTCCGTTCAGTCAGGAGGCTGCTCGGCCGGTCCCGTACTCGTAAGGAATGTCCGCTAGGCTGGCCCGCGATTTCCAACGGGAGGACATAACGGTGACGACTGCGCCGGAGATTGCCCAGGTCGAACCAACCCGGGAGGCGCCACCACGGGTCGGCTTCGCCGCCCGGGCCCGAGCGGCGATGCCGACCGGGGCATCGCTGTGGGCGACGCTGACCTGGGCGGTGGGCTTCCCACTGGCCGTGCTCCTGGTAAAGCTGCTGGACGGCAATCCTCTCACCGGGCGAGGGTCGGTGGGACCGGTCGCCATCGGCATCATCGGCGGGGTCGTCCTGCTCGTGCTGGTGGTACGCAGGTACTCCGACGCCATCCTCGGCCTGGCGGCCGGGGGATACGCCGCCTGGTGCGGCCTGACCCTGGTCGCCTCCTACCACGGGACACCGTTCGGCGACTCCGGCCTGCGCGGCGACTCCGCCCGACTGGCCACAATGGCCACCCGGTTCAGCACCACCTGGCAGCCGGTGGACGGGATCGTGCCGTCGGTGCCGGCCGAGTACCCACCGCTCTTCCCGTGGTTGCTCGGGCGGCTCTCGACGATCATCGACCGCCCGGCGTGGTCCCTGATCGGGTACGGCGAGGCCGCCCTGATCTCGGCGGCGGTACTGTTCGCCTTCCTGCTCTGGCGGGGCATCGTTCCGACCCCGGTCGCCCTGGCGCTGGCGGTACTGCCGCCCTGGGTGTTCGCCCAGCCCCGGAAGTCGTACGAGATCATCACCATCGCCGTCTTCGTGCCCTGGGTACTCCGGACCTTCACCAACCGGTCCCGCTCCGAGGGCGGGCTGCACTGGCTCAGCGCCGGAATCATCGGCGGACTGCTGGTCCAGACGTACCAGGGATATCTGCTCTTCGGCGTGCTCGGCATCCTGGCCATCATGGCCTTCACCTGGCACGGCGCTGCCGACCGGATGGCGTACCTGCGGCACGTGATCGGTGCCGGGCTGACCGCGTTCGTCGTGGCGTCCTGGTACCTGGTGCCGTATCTCTACGGCACCCTCGTCCTCGGTGGTAGCCGGGTCAACGACTACTTCATCTCGCCGGCCATCGTCGAGGATCCACTCGGCGTCTGGTTCCTGACCGGGCCCTTCGTCAACCCGCTCTACATGATCGAGCTCGTCGGCCTGCTCGGACTGGTCTGGTACTGGAAGACCCGGTGGTGGGCCCGCCCGATGCTGCTGCTGGTGGCGGGTGTCTACGTGTACCGGTGGGCGCTCGTGCTGATCTTCGTCAGCAACGGGCACACCCTCTACCTGCACTACACCACCCGGCTGATCGGCCTGGTGTTCGCCTCGGCAGGCATCCTGACCGTCATCGCGGCGGTGCCGGCGCTGGCCCGCCGGGTGACCACCCGATCCCTGCGCGGTGTCGGGGTGCTCAGCACGGCGGCGCTGCTGGTGGTCGCCGCGATGGCCGGGCTGGGCACCTGGATGCCCTGGCCCCGGGGGATCAACGACGTCAGCCGGCCGGTCGACAGCTACTCGCCGAACCTGGCCACGTACACCCACGCGGAGCCGCTGCCGAACGGGAAGCGGGCCAAGTACGCGCCGAAGGGTGTCACCGTCGCCTGGTTCCCGGCCGAGCCGATCCGCGAGGTCGTCGAGGGGACGCTCGGCGAAGGGGCCCGGCCCTCCACGCTCGCGTACGACGAGCGGATGTTCGCCTACTACCCGTGGAAGGGCTACGTCGCCGTGGAGCGGCTGGCCTCCAACACCTTCTCGCACTGGGACGAGCGGCACGCCGAACTCGTCCGGATCGCGGGAATCAAGGACCCGGCCGAGTTCGCCCGCGCCTCGGCGGACACCGAGTACGGCGGCATCGACGTCTTCGTCCTGCGCCGCCGTGGAGCGGGTTGGATGTGGGGCGACGTGGTTTTCGACGCCGCGCAGTTCAGCCCGACCTACTGGCGGGTGGCCGACGACCTGCCCAGCAACACCGCGGTGGCGGTACGCCTGCCCGGCTGACCGGACGCCCTCGGCAACGGGGCGGGCGGTGTCGGATCCGACACCGCCCGCCCCGGTTCAGTCCCGCTTGCGGGGGGCCGGCAGAAGTTGGCCGAACTGCTGCCGGGCCCAGCGGCGCAGCGCGGGCCGCTTGCCGGCGGCCGGCGCGGTCGCCGCGGGGATCGGTGTGGCGAGATCCTTCCGGGGCGTCCGGACCCGGGGCGGGCCGCCCGGCTTCTGCACCCGGAACGAGAACTGTCCGCAGAACTGCAACTTGCGCAGGTTGACCAGGGCGGCCCGGCGGCGGGTCGTGACGCCCCACTCGTCGATCTCCGTGTTCAGCGGTGAGCGCTTGAACCAGCTGCTGTGTTCGGGCCGCCGGCCGAACCACTGGCGATGCACCAGCGCGATCCCGTCGATACCGGGCCGCACCTCGGTGAGCGTCATGCCGGCGTCGGAGACGAGCACCTTGAAGCCGTAGATCGTGTAGTTCCACAGGCTCCAGGCGTGGTACGGCTCGAGCTGGGAGGTGCTGCCGATGAACAACCCGCCGGGCTGGAGCACCCGGGCTATCTCGCGCAGCAACGGCTCCGGATGGCGTACGTGCTCGAACACCTGGTTCGAATAGATCAGCGGTATCGAGTTGTCGGCGAACGGCAGGTTCACGCCGTCGTAGAAGAGCACCTGCTCGCCCACGATGCCCTTGGCGTATCCGGACTGCAGGATGTCGACCCCGACCCACCGGACATCGGATCGCCACTTGCGGGCCAACAGCGCGGACGAGCCGTCGCCACACCCGAGGTCGACGACGAGCGGCGGCGAGTCCGGCCCGGTCAGCTCCTCTTCCAGGTAGTACTGCGAGTGCACCTGGCGGGAATGGTCATCGGGAATTTGCTCGGCCATCAATTGCCACAGCGTTGCCACGACACCGTCCTAGCGATATCCGTCTATTTCCGGGTCCCCGACGGCTGACTGTCCGCTCAGATTTCCGGGGCGGGGAGCCCTGCGATCAACGAAGAGTAGCCGCTACGACGGTGACGTGGTGAGTCCCACAGGAGGACAAGATTCACGACGTGCCGGCCGGGTCGGGTCGACCCGGCCGGAGGAAGCGTCGGTCGGGCGGGCTCAGGACGGCAGTCGCTCCTGGAGAACCTGCACCACCCGTACGGCGGCCTGACCGTCGCCGTACGGCGTGGTCCGCTCGGCGGCCGGCGCCGGGCGGGTGGCCGTTGCCGACCAGCCGTCGGGGCCCAACCGGCCCGGCTCGGGAACCAGCCGGTTCCAGTCGTCGACGAGCGTCTCCGGCCACTCCGTCTCGGGACGGAGCGTGGTGCAGGGCCGGCCGAGCAGGTAGGCCTCCTTCTGCAGCCCGCCGGAGTCGGTGACCACTCCGACGGAGCCCAGCACCGCGGCGACCATGGCCGCGTACGGCAGCGGACGCCCGGCGTGCAGCGATCCCTGGTTCAGCTTGATGCCGTACTCCTCGGCCCGGGCGAGCAGCCGGGGATGGGCGAGCAGCGCCACCGGCAGGCTCAGTCCGGCCAGCGCCTCGACGAGCCCGGCCAACCGCTCCGGGTCGTCGGTGTTCTCCGCCCGGTGCAGCGTGGCGAGCAGGTACGGCGCGTCGGCGTCGATCCCCTCGGGCAGTACCGGGGTGGGGTGCTGGCCGGCGAGTACGCCGTCCCGGATCCGCAGGCAGACGTCCACCATCACGTCGCCGACCAGCACGGCGCGGCCGGACAGTCCCTCGGCGGCGAGGTGCCGGATGGCCTCCTCGGTCGGCGCGAGCAGCAGGTCGGCGGCGTGGTCGGTGAGGATCCGGTTGTGCTCCTCGGGCATCCGCCGGTTGAAGGAGCGCAGGCCGGCCTCCAGATGGGCAACCGGGAGGTGCAGTTTGACCGCCGAGACCGCACCGGCGAGCGTCGAGTTGGTGTCGCCGTAGACCAGCACCCAGTCCGGCCGCTCGGCGGTGAAGACGGAGTCCAGGGCGGCGAGGATGTTGCCGGTCTGCACGCCGTGGCTGCCGGAGCCGACGCCGAGGTGCACGGCGGGGTCGGGTATTCCGAGGCCGGAGAAGAACACGTCGGAGAGGTCGGCGTCGTAGTGCTGTCCGGTATGCACGATTACGTGTTCGTGCTCGCTGTTCGCGAACGCTGCGGCGATCGGTGCGAGTTTGACCAGTTGGGGACGGGCCCCGACGACACTGACTACCTTCACTGCGGTCTTCTCCTGGCGTGTGGGATAAGGGGGTTTCGCCAGGTCACGAGCGTCGATGGTGCCCGTCGCCCGCACCGGACCGATGTTGTCCGCGGCCCCCTGGCGCCAACACGATACGTCACCCGGCCGCCGGAACACGCTCCTCGACGGTCCGGAACGCCCCCTGGCCACCCGCAACGGTACCCGGCCCCTCGGCATGTCGCCCGGCGGTGCGCGGCGGCTCAGCCGTCGGCGTCCGGGCGGTGGGAACCGTCCGGGGAAGCGGCCCGGCCGTTCCGGCCCGACTGCGGAAACGGCCACATCCGGGGCATCCGCCGGACGGCGTGCACCGGCCGGCGGATCCCCTCCGCCACCACGGCACCGATCTGGAAACTGAGCGACGACTCCAGGGCGGCGACCCGGGCCCGCGACCGGGCGAGTTCGTCCTGAAGCGTCGGCAGCCGGGCGTCCCGGTCGGCCAGTTCCCGTTCCAGTTCGACCACCCGGCGGCGCAGCGGCCGCGAGACCAGGTCGAGGAAGACGTACTCGTTGGCCATCCGGAGCAGGGTGGGCAGCGCCTCGGCGGCCGGGACGTCCGGTTCGTCCCGGGCCCGGCCGCCCGGACCGACCAGGTACGACGGCACGGTCGCCAGCCGCTCCACCCGCTCGACGACGATCGCGCACTGCGCCCCGGGTACCGGAACGCGCTCCACCGGCGCCGCCGCCAGGATCTGGCAGCGGCCGTCCACCAGCGGCCCCAGCAGCCGGTGGTAGGGAAGCTCTCCGATCCGCCAGCCGAGCACCGCGATCAGCCGGGCGCCCGGACGCAGTTCCCGCAGCAGCGGTGCCAGCGCGTCGGGTTCGGCGTGTGCCGGCGCGGTGGGGCCGGGCGCGCAGAGCAGCAGCGTGCCCGCGCCGGGGCCGGACCTCGTCGCCTCGTCGAGCCCGGATCTGCTGTACCGCACCGATTCGGGCAGGCGCAGCGCCTCGCGCAGGTCGATCCGCTCGTCCGTCAGGTCGACGACGTGGTCCACCCCGTCGAGGTGGGCGTGCAGCAGTTCGTGGATCCGCATGACCGTGTCTCGTCCCTTCGTCGGGGGATGACCGCCGAGGTGGCCGCTCAGGCGGTACGGGTGAAGACGTAGAAGCCGATCGGACTGCCCCGGAACCCGTACGGCCGCCAGGCGTCGAACCGCAGGCCGCACTCCGCCAGCAGCGGCAGGTAGCGATCGCGGCCCCGGACCAACTGGTAGTTGCCGTACACCCGGTCGCCGTCGGCGCCCCAGTCGGAGACGACCAGGCGGCCGCCCAGCCGGACCAGCGAGGCCAGGTTCCGCAGTGACCGTTCCCATTCGTGGTGGTCGAGGACGTGGAAGACCACGTCGATCGCGAGCACCACGTCGTAGAGCCACGGGCTGCGCCAGCCGGCGAGCGTCGAGGAGAAGTAGCGGGGGCCGCCACCCTGGGCCCGGCAGTCCGCCAGCGCGGTCGGGCTCGGGTCGATGCCGTCGACCAGGTGCCCGAACCGGGCCAGGGCCCGGCTGAACCAGCCCTTGCCACAGCCGGCGTCCAACAGGAACAGCGGCGCGACCGGGCTGGAGTGCTGCCCGACGACGTCGAGCAGGATGCCGAGCCGCAGGGTGTAGAACATCTGGTTGGTGGCTTCGTCGTACGTCACGTCGCCGCCGGACCGCAGGGCACCCTCCCGCTGGTGCCGGGTGTCCCAGTAGGCGACGGCCTCCTCGGTGGTGAGCATTTCACCCACGATCACCACCCTCCTTCCAGAAATGGGAGGATAGGGCCGGTGTGGTAGAAAACCGGCGTAACTGAACAGGTGACGTTACCAGGGATCGCCGAGATGTCCGTTCGGAGCGCCGTTGCCGTACACTCGCCGGGGCCTTCGGCGGAAGGCGGTCCCGGCCGTTTCCGGCGGCACCGACCCGCCACCTCGGTCCGGGGCGACAACGCCGTCCAGCGACTCGCGGGCCAGCCCGACGACCAGGACGAGGAGAATTCGGTGAGGGTCTCCGCCACCCGAGACGTGGCCATCATCACGCCCTGGTACCCGACCAGACAGGTGCCGTTCGGCGGCGCGTTCGTCCGGGCGATGGTCGAGGCGACCGCGACGGTGCGGGACCGGGCCACGGTCTTCCACTGCGACGGGTGGGGCGCCCCGGTGTCACGGCGCGGGGACCGGGCGATCGTCCAGGCGCACCAGGCGCTGCTGACCCGGGGTGTCCGGAAGACCACCACCGTCACCGGAGCCGACCTGGTCTATCTGCCGGTACCGGTGCACTCCGGTCTCTCGTACGCCGAGGCCGCCCGGCGGCACTCGGCGGCGCTCGGGGTCGTGCTCGGCGGGCGACCGATCGACGCTCCGGTCGTACACGGGCACGTCGGGTTGCGCGGCGGCTGGACGGCACTGGAGAACGCCCGTCCGGACGCCCGGGTCTTCGTGACCGAACACGCGACCTTCCTGCCCGCCGTACTCCGGCAGCCCGACTCCCGGGCGATGTACGACGAGGTGATCCGCCGCGCCGCCGGGTTCTTCGCGGTCGGCGAGGCGGTGCGTTCGGTCCTGGTCGAGGCGTTTCCGCAGCACGCCGAGCGGATCGGGTTCATACCCAACCCGGTGGACTTCGGCGTTGCCCGGCAACGGCCGGTCACCGCGCTGCGCCGCTGGCTGTACGTCGGGTCGCTGAACGAGCGCAAGGGCGTGGCCCTGCTGCTGGAGGCGTTCGCCCGGTGCCGGGCCGACGATCCCGGCCTGACCCTGACGTTCGTCGGTGACGGGCCGCTGCGCGCCAGCCTGACGGCCCGGGCCGCCGCGCTGGGGATCGCCGACGCGGTCACCTTCGCCGGCTTCGTCCTGCCGACCGCGGCGCTGGAACTCATGCACCAGCACGACCTGCTGGTCCACCCGAGCCGCCTGGAGACCTTCGGGATGACGGTGGTGGAGGCGATCGCCGCCGGGATGCCGGTGCTGGTCACCCGCTGCGGAGGGCCGGAGGAGACGCTGGCCGGGATCGAGGACGCCGCGGGCGGGCTGATCGCCGTGGACGACGACCCGGACACCATCGTCGCCGGATACCGGCGGATCCGCGATCGGTTCCCGGAGCAGGTGGACCTGCGGCACGCCCGGGAAGTTCTGGCGGACCGGTACGGCTACCCGTCCGTCGCGCGGGCGCACCGCCGGGCGTGGTTCCCCGATCCGGCGGGGTCCGGTCCGGTCCCGGTCGCGCCGGAAGCCGCCCTCAACTCGATGGAGTGACCGTGCAGGTGTTGTTCTTCGCCCTCGGCGCCCGGCGGATGCGTGCGGTCGCCGACGAGTCCGCCCAGGTCGTCGCCGACGGTGGGCAGGCGGTCGTCCTGATCGACCACGCGAAGCTGTGGCGCAACGTCACCTTCGACCCGGCGGTCCAGGTGGTCGAGCTGTCGGGGATCGAGGCCGACCAGCTGCCGATGAGGATCGGCCACGGCCTGCTCTACGACGTCCCCCGGGGACTGTTCCGGGCGGCGGGTCGGGGGCCGTTGCGGCAGCGGGCCCGGCGTGCCGAGAAGGCGTACGAGTTCCGGCTCGCGGACCGGGTACACCGCAGGGTGCTCGCGCCGTCGTACCGGCTGGTCTGGGGTGGGGTGTCGCAGTCCCTGGTGCACCGGCACGTCCTGGACGGTGCGTCCTTCGACCTCGTCGTCGTGACGGACTCGCCGTCGATGCCGTACGCGGCCCGGCTGCTGGAGCGGTACGGCCCCGACGGATGGAATCCGCAGGTCGCCTTCGGGCTGGACTACGCGGCCGTGGATCCGGACGGGCCGGCCGGGTCGGTCGACTCCGGGCACCGGGAGTGAACGCCCGGAAACCGCCGAACTGCTCCGGACCCCTCGAAGCAGGCGATAGCGGGATGAAGCGCGGCAACTCGGCCGGGACGGTGGGCGGCGGGTTGCCGTACACTCGCCCAGGTCCGCTGGGAGAAGCCCCTGTGGGAGAGGCAGAGACACTCATCATGGACGTGAACGGGGCTGCCGGGGCGCGGCGGTCGGTGGTGCGGCGGCGGGCCACGGAGGCCACCGCGCGATGAGCGAACCGGACGTCAGCGTGGTGGTGGCGGTCTACAACACCATGCCCTACCTCACCAAGTGTCTGAACTCGCTGCTGCGGCAGACCATCGGCCGGGACCGGATCGAGGTCATCGCGGTCGACGACGGGTCCACCGACGGCAGCGGGCGGGAGCTGGACCGCTTCGCCCGGCTCCATCCGGACACCGTCAAGGTGATCCACCAGGCCAACTCCGGCGGACCGGCCGTACCGAGCAACCGGGCGCTGGACCAGGCCACCGGGCGGTACGTCTTCTTCATCGGCGCCGACGACTACCTCGGCTCCGAGGCCCTGGAACGCCTGGTGAAGGCGGCCGACGAGTACGGCTCCGACGTGGTGCTCGGCAAGGCCGTCGGGGTGAACAGCCGCAACATCCACCAGGCGGTCTTCGCCCGCAACGAGGTCGAGATCGGCCTCTTCGACTCGGCGCTGCCCTGGTCGCTGTCGAACACCAAACTCTTCCGGCGTGAGCTGGTCGAGCGCCACCACCTGCGCTACCCGGAGGACATGCCGGTCGGCAGCGACCAGCCGTTCACCCTGGAGGCGTGCTTCCGGGCGAAGCGGATCTCGGTGCTGGCGGACTACGACTTCTACCACGCGGTACGTCGACTCAACGCGCACAACATCACCTACCGCTCCCGACACGTCGAGCGGCTTCGCTGTGCTGAGTCGATCATGAATTTCGTGGCCCAATTGATCGAGCCGGGCGAGCAGCGGGACGCCGTACTCCTGAGGCATTTCACCTGGGAGGTCGCCCGGCTGGTGGAGGACGACTTCCTCCGGCTCGACCGGGGCGCCCAGGAGCAGGTCGCGGCCGGGATCCGGGTGCTGGCCGACGAGTACCTCACCGACCGGATCCGGACCCAGTTGGAGATCGAGCCACGGCTGCGGATCTCCACCGCCCAGCGCGGCACCCTCGACGACCTGCTCGCGGTCATCGCCCAGGACGCCGAACACGGTGTGCCGCCGACGATCGTGGACGGGGTCCGCTGGTACGCCGGCTATCCCGGCTTCCGGGACGCCCGGCTGGACCTGCCGGACAGCTGGTTCGACGTCTCCGACACCGCCGCGGACTGGCTCGCCAGGCTGGAGGCGATCGCCGTCACCTGGGAGACCTGCCCCGACGGCGAGCGGGCCCTGACCGTCACCGCCCGGACCCCGCGTCGGGACCTGGCGTCGCTGACCTCCGGCCCGATCGGGCTCACCGCCGGCGACGTCACCGGTACCACGCTGGAGACCAGCCGGGACAGCGGCGGCAGCACCGTACGTGCCCAGTTCCGGGTGAACCTGCTGCTCGCCGGTGCCGCCGCCGGCGGTGCGCTGCTCTCGGTCCGGTCCCAGCTGACCGCGTTCGGCGGGGTCGGCACCGCGGCGGTGCGGGCACCGACCCGTCCGACCGTGTCACGATTGATGTTCCGCCGGGGGATGCGATTCTTCGTGATCACCCCGACAACGAGTCACCGAGGCCAGCTCGTGATCGCCATCGCACCTGTCACGCCTCGTCGGGTCATGGCCCGACTGCGGCGCAGGCTGCCCCAGGGAGGAAAGTAGTAGGCATGAAAATCTGCGTCGTCGCTCTCGGAAAGATCGGCCTGCCGCTCGCCGTGCAGTTCGCCGACAAGGGGCACTCGGTGGTGGGTGCCGACGTGTCCGAGCGGGTCGTGAAGCTGGTCAACGACGGTGCCGTGCCGTTCCCGGGCGAGGCCGACCTGGACGTCAAGCTCAAGGAGGCGGTGGCGGCGGGCCGGCTCTCCGCCACCACCGACACCACGGCGGCGGTCGCCGAGTCCGAGGCCGTGGTCGTGGTGGTGCCGCTGTTCGTGGACGCCGACGGGGTGCCGGACTTCGGCTGGATGGACGACGCGACCCGGGCGATCGCGGCCGGGCTGAAGCCGGGCACGCTGGTCAGCTACGAGACCACGCTGCCGGTGGGCACCACCCGGAACCGCTGGGCGCCGATGCTGGAGGAGGGTTCCGGCCTGAAGCTGGGCCGCGACTTCACCCTGGTGTTCAGCCCGGAGCGGGTGCTGACCGGCCGGGTCTTCGCCGACCTGCGCCGCTACCCGAAGCTGGTCGGCGGGGTGGACGAGGCCTCGGCCCGGCGTGGCGTGGAGTTCTACGAGGCCGTGCTGGACTTCGACGACCGCCCCGACCTGAACCGCCCCAACGGCGTGTGGGACCTGGGCTCGGCCGAGGCGTCGGAGTTGGCGAAGCTGGCCGAGACGACGTACCGCGATGTCAACATCGGCCTGGCGAACCAGTTCGCCCGGTTCGCCGACACCGTCGGGGTGGACGTCATCAAGGTGATCGAGGCGTGCAACACCCAGCCGTACAGCCACATCCACTCGCCGGGTATCGCGGTTGGTGGCCACTGCATCCCGATCTACCCCCGGATGTACCTCTGGAACGACCCGTCGGCCACCGTCGTACGGTCGGCCCGGGAGGCCAACGCGGCGATGCCGGAGTACGCCGTCGACCTGCTCGCCGCGGCGGTCGGTGACCTGACCGGAGTCGACGTGCTGGTGCTGGGCGCGGCGTACCGGGGTGGGGTCAAGGAGACCGCGTTCTCCGGCGTCTTCCCGACCGTCGAGGCGCTGCGTCGCCGGGGCGCCCGGCCGTACGTCTCGGACCCGATGTACACCAACGACGAGCTGACCGCGCTCGGTCTGCCCGCGTACGCCGGTGAGTCGGTGACCGCCGCGGTGATCCAGGCCGACCACGCCGAGTACCGGACCCTGGGCTCCGCCGACCTGCCCGAGGTCAAGGTGCTGGTCGATGGCCGTCGGGTGACCGACCCGGCCCGGTGGTCCACGGTCCGCCGGGTGGTGATCGGCGGCTGAACCCGCCGTACGACGACCGCGAGCCCTGGCCGATTCCGATTCGGCCAGGGCTCGTGTCGTCTACGGGTGCCGGACGCCTTCCCGGCCGACGATCAGGTCAGTGCGTCTCGGCGTCGGCCAGGGCCGGCGGGCGCTCCGGGTCCCGCGAGACCACCTCGCCACGGGCGTTGACCCAGCCCCTCGGCCGGGCCGGGTTGCCGACCACCAACTGGTACGGGGCGACGTCCCGGGTGACCACCGAACCCGCGGCGATCATGGCGTACGCGCCGATCTCGACACCGCAGACGATGGTCGCGTTCGCGCCGATCGACGCACCCTTGCGGATCAGCGTCGGAGTGATCTCCCAGTCGGCATTCTGTGCGCGCGGCCGCAGGTCGTTGGTGAACACCGCGCACGGGCCGACGAAGACCTCGTCCTCGATCGTCACGCCCTGGTAGACGGAGACGTTGTTCTGGATCTTCACCAGGTCGCCGACCACGACGTTCGCGTCCACGTAGACGTTCCGCCCGATGACGCAGTCGGCGCCCAGCCGGGCGGAGGAGCGGACGTGGGCGAGATGCCAGATCTTGGTACCGGCACCGATCTGGGCACCCTGGTCGACCTCGGCCGAGGGGTGTACGAAGACCGTGGCGGGCAGGGAAGAAGTCTCGTTCATCGCTCGATTCACCGGCTCGGAGGAGGATCTCCGGGCTCGCGGAGATGCGTCCCGGAGCTGGTCGAGGCCCGTCATCGGCGAAGCCTCGCGGTCGTGCCGAAGCATAGCCGGCGGATCGGGCGCTCCCGGCGCTCGGGGCGGTACGGAGCGGCCGGAAAGCGGCACGTCGTCACGCGGGGCGTACCCCCGTTAGCCCACCCAGCGTGACGACGTCCTCTCCCGTCGGGTCCGGTGCCGCGCCCCCGGCCGGTCCGGTCCCGACTGCTCTACCGGGTGAGTCCCGTCGAATCACGAACGAACGGGCCACGGTCGGGTTGACCGGTGGAACCACCGGCGGCGGGACGGTGCCGGTCCGATCCGCCGGAGCGGCGCCGGTGGACGCCGTACCGGGCCGGCACGTTGGCACGGCCCATTGTGGACGAACCTGCCGGGTGGGGTCGCCCATTTTCGGTGGCTCGCTCCGGTCGGAGGCGGATCCTGGTCGGGTCTTTCGCCACCGCATCCCCGTTCGGGCCCCGGTGTGACCCTCGGAAGTCCGGCGACGCTGGCCAGGCGGGACGGACCAGCGGTGGCACCCACTTGTGCTGGCGAAAATGCCTCGGCTACCGTCGGCTGCGCCGCCCGGGCCAAGATCGGACGGCGTTGACGAGGCGAGGCGAGGACGACCCATGCGGCTGGCGAATCTGGCGGGACGACTGGTGGTGCTGACCGACGACGGGTCCGCCGTCGATGTGGCGACGGCGAGCGGAGGACGGTTCGGGCCGGATCCGCAGGACGCCTACGACCGCTGGGCGGAGTTCGTCGACTGGGCGGCCGGCCTGGACCGGTCGAGCGGTGCGGTTCCGGTGTCGGAGGCGGAACTGGGACCGGTGGTACCCCGGCCCCGGCAGATCTTCGCCATCGGGCTGAACTACCGGGACCACGCCGCCGAGTCCGGGCTTCAACTGCCGGCCCAGCCGATGGTCTTCACGAAGTTCGCGTCCTGCCTGAGCGGACCGTTCGGGGACATCCCGCTTTCCGGCGACCGGGTGGACTGGGAGGTCGAGCTGGTCGTGGTGATCGGCCGTACCGCCCGCGGGGTGGCCCCGGCACAGGCCTGGGACCACGTGGCCGGCCTCGCGGTCGGCCAGGACCTCTCCGACCGGGCGGTGCAGATGCTCGGCACGCCACCGCAGTTCAGCCTCGGCAAGTCGTTCCCCGGCTTCGGACCGGTGGGCCCGTGGCTCAGCACCCTCGACGAGGTTCCGGATCGGGAGGACCTGACCCTGGAGTGTGCCGTCAACGGCGAGACCGTGCAGTCCGGCAGCACCCGGGAGATGGTCTTCGGGATCCCGGAGCTGATCAGCTACCTGTCCGGGGTGTGCCCGCTGCTGCCCGGGGACCTGATCTTCACCGGCACCCCGGCCGGGGTCGGGATGGGCCGGAAACCCGCCCGCTACCTCGCGGTCGGCGACGTCCTGGAGACCCGGATCAGCGGACTCGGCGCGATGCGGCACCACATCGTCGCGCCGTCCTGACCCGACGCTCCGGCCGCCCTTGCCGGGCCGGAACCGATCCGGCCGCCGTGGCTGCGGCTGATCCGGAACGGTTTCCGGCTCAGCCGGGTGGCTGGATCGGCGTACTCGGCTGGTAGATCCGGTGGTTGCCGATCTCGGTCACCGTCGCGGTGGCACCCCGGCGCCGCAGCAGGGCCTGGAACGCGGCCTCCGCCGGCCCGCCGACGGCGAAGACGAAGGCCGGCCGGGCCGCCGCACGCACCCGTTCCGGGTACGGCCGGTAGCGGTTCTGCCCCGGCCGCAGGTTGTCGCCGAGCACCGCGCAGCTGACCCGTTCCCGGGCGTTGAAGACGAGCCGGTTGCAGGTCCAGTACTCGCCGTACACCCGGTCGAGGCCCGCTCGGCGCAGCGTCGTCGCCAGCTCCCGGAACTGCCGCTCCTCGGCGCGGATGGTCGGGATCTCGCCGATCAGCTGCGCGGTGGCGCCGAGCAGGAAGGCGACCAGCAGGGCGAGCGCCGTCGCGGCGAACACTCCGGCGACCCGGGCCAGGGGTTTCGCGCTCACCCGAGCGGCCCAGCGGGCGACCAGCCAGAGCGGCCAGAGCACCGCCGGAAGCGAGATCTGCAGGATCGACAGGTAGCGGGCGCTGGCCAGCGGCGCGGTCGCGGCGAGAGCACTGCGGGCGTACGCGGCCAGGGTCAGCGCGGCGGCGACGAGCAGGGCGAGTTGGGTGACGTACCGGATCCGGCCGGTTCCCGGCGACCGGCCGGACCCGTCGTCGGTCCGCTCGGCCCGGTGCCGCAGCCCGAAAACCGCCAGGACCAGCGCGACCAGCAGCAGCGCCAGGTACAGCCAGCCCCACCACATCTGCCACGGCTGGCAGCGTTCCGGCGGGCAGAGCCCGGTCGCCAGTGGTACGCCGAGCAGCACCGCGCCGTGCAGCCGGTCCACCGCCGAGGTCACCACCGCGTCGCCCTCGCTGACCTGCATCAGCACCGAGACCGAGTCCTGGCCGGGCGGTGCGGTCAGGTTGTCGACGATCAGCGGCGCGACGCCGAGCAGGAAGCCACCGACCAGCACGAGTCCGGCCCGGCCGAACAGTTCCCGCCAGCAGCCGAACAGCAGCACCCCGAACGCGGTGACCAGGTACGGCAGCACCAGCCAGTCGTCCCAGACGCAGAGCCCGGAGATCACACCGAAGAGCCCGAACGCCGGCCAGCGGTGCCGGAGCCGCCGCTGGCCGAGGGCGAGGGCGATCAGCAGCAGGCCGACGACGGCGGGTTTGATCTCCGGACGACCGCCGACCGCGGTGATCTGGTCCCGGACCACCCGTTCCGAGCCGAGCGCCAGCAGACCGACGGTGAACGTGGCCAGCCAGGGGGAGTAGAGGTGACGGGTGAGCCGGTAGGTCAGGTAGACGAAGGCCGCGTACAGGAACAGCAGCGGCAGCCGCAGCAGGCTCCAGCTCGGGCCGAACAGGACGAACAGCGGGGCGGCGAGATAGCTCTCCACGGTGCCCATGTAGTGCTGCCCGTACAGGAAGACCGGCAGTTCGCGGCCCTGTGCGATGTGCAGCGCGGCCAATCCGAAGGTGGCCTCGTCGCTGTTCGATCCCGGCACCGTGAGCAGGATCAGCGCCAGCCGGTAGCCGGCCCCGAGCAGGCCGAGGCCGAGCGCCACCAGTGCTGGCCGGTCGAGCGATCGGACCAGCCGACCGCCGCGCGGCATCGCCACCGACACGACCAACGCCCCCGTCGTCGTCCCGTTTCGAAGTCTTCCACAGCGGCAGCGCACGGGCGGCCGGATCGGGACAGGCCGGAGTGGCCGTCCGGTGCGGGAGTTGATCTCGTTCAGCGACGGTCCGACTCCATCCGGTCGACCTGTCGATCCGGTCGGCGCCGACTAGTCGATCTGTCGTGGCCCGGCCCGGAGGTCTGTGGCAGGGTGTCAAGGTGTCGCTGATACCCGCCGGTCCGCCGCCCCTGCCTCGGTTGCACCGGGCGGCCCGGATCGAGGACGCGGTGCACCAGTTCATCGAGCGTCGGCTGGGGCAGGGCGGGTGGGACGTCACGATCGTCCCGTACGCCGGCTACGGCGGGCCGGGCTGGGTCCGGGTACTCGGCCGGGTGCTGCTGACCCGGCTTCGTCGCCGTCCCCGCCGCGGACCCGAGAAGCTGCGCGGTTGGCGTACCTTCGCGACCCTGCCGGTGCAGCACGCACCGGTGGTGATCGAGGCGGGTGGCAGCCGGCACGAGGCTCGGGCCGACCGTAGCGGGTTCATCGACCTCGTCCTGGACACCGAACTGGCGCCGGGCTGGCAGAGCGTACGGCTGAGCAGTCCCGGTGCCGAACCGGTCGACGCGCCGGTCCGGATCGTCGACCCCGACCTGCGGATCGGTGTCGTGTCGGACATCGACGACACGGTGATGGTCACCGCGCTGCCCCGTCCGCTGCTCGCCGCCTGGAACACGTTCGTGCTGGACGAGCACGCCCGGATGGCGGTACCGGGAATGGCGGTGCTGTACGAACGCCTGGTCAACGCGCACCCCGGCGCGCCGGTGCTCTATCTGTCCACCGGTGCCTGGAACGTCGCGCCGACCCTGACCCGGTTCCTGTCCCGCCATCTGTATCCGGCCGGCCCGCTGCTGCTGACCAACTGGGGCCCGACGGCCGACCGCTGGTTCCGCAGCGGGCGGGAGCACAAGCGGGCCACCCTGGAGCGACTGGTCCGGGAGTTCCCCGAGATCCGGTGGCTGCTGATCGGCGACGACGGGCAGCACGACCAGGAGATCTACGCCGAGTTCGCCGCGGACCATCCGGACAACGTGGCCGGGGTGCTGATCCGCCGGCTCTCCCCGACCCAGGCGGTGCTGGCCGGTGGTTTCCCGGCCCCGGTCGAGAACAGCGACGAAGGTACCCCCACCGCCGGCCTGCTCGGCGAGCGGTGGTTGTGCGCCCCCGACGGCGCCGGACTGTGGCGGCTGCTCCGGGAGGCCAACCTGGTCTGAGCCGGCCCGCCGGTCAGGACCGTTCGTCGTCCGTGCGGCGACGTTCGCGGCGGCCTCTCGCGATCTCGGTGCCGAGGGCGTCCAGGCGTTGGGTCCAGAAGCCCCGGTACCGGTCCAGCCACCGGTCGATCTCGCGCAGCGGGGTCGGGTCCACCGCGTAGAGCCGCCGGGTACCCACCGCCCGTACGGTGGTGAAGCCGTTCTCCCGGAGTACCCGCAGGTGCTGCGAGACGCCCGGTTGCGAGATTCCGAACTCCTCCTGCACCACCGCGCTCACCTCGCCCGCCGGGCGTTCGCCGTCGGCGAGCAGTTCCAGGATCCGCCGCCGGACCGGGTCGCCGAGAACGTCGAACGCGTGCACGTACGCCATCCTTTCAGCGTCCACTTATATAAGTAAAGTCTAACCTGGCTCCGGCGCCGCCGGAGATCACGGCCGCCGAGCCGCCCGGGCCGGGCCGGGGTCGGCCCGGACGACCCTACCGGCCAGGGTCCGGGGTGGATCACCACCGGTACGCCGGCTGCCGGTCGGTGGTGGTAGACAGGTCCGATGCGGCTCCGCCTGATCCAGATCGACGCCTTCGCCGACCGGGTGTTCCAGGGCAACCCGGCGGCGGTGATGCCCCTGCCGTCCTGGCTGCCCGACCCCGTCCTGCAGGACATCGCCGCGGAGAACAACCTGTCGGAGACCGCGTTCTACGTCGCCGAGCTGCCGCCGGAGGCAGACCCGCCGCCGGACGTCCCCGCGTACCACCTGCGCTGGTTCACCCCGGCGGTCGAGGTCGACCTCTGCGGGCACGCGACCCTCGCCACCGCCGGGCACCTCTTCGAGGACGTCCACCCCGACGCCGGGCGGATCCTCTTCTGGACCCGTAGCGGCTGGCTGCCGGTCAGCCGCACCGACCGGGACGGTGAACTCGAACTCGACTTTCCGGCCGGGAAGCTGCGGCCGGTTCCGGAGTCCGACGAGGTCTCCGCCGCCGCCGTGGCCGCGCTCGGCCTCGACCCGGAGGTACGGCTCCAGGAGACCGACCTGGTGTACGTCCTTCCGGACGCCGGCGCCGTCCGGGCCGTGCTGCCGGACTTCACCGCGCTGGGCCGGCTGCCGGTGCGGGGCGTCGTGGTCACCGCGCCCGGCGACACCGACGGCGTCGACTTCGTCTCCCGCTGGTTCGGTGCCGGCGCGGGCACCTTCGAGGACCCGGTCACCGGTTCCGCGCACAGCCAGATCGCACCGTACTGGGCGGAGCGGCTCGGCCGGACCCGGCTGACCGCCCGGCAACTCTCGGCGCGTGGCGGCACGGTGGGCTGCGAGGTCGACGGCGACCGGGTACGCCTGCGCGGCACCTGGCGCCGCTACCTCGACGGCACCGCCATCATCCCGGAGATCACCGGCTAGCCCCGATCGGGCTGCCGGCTCAGTGGCCCCGGAAGGCCTCCTCCAGCCACCACGAGCCACGTTCACTGGTGACCTTGGCGTCGATCAGCATCGGCCTGCTCCTCGGTCCGGCGAGCCACTCGCGTACCGGGGCGAGGTCCTCGACCGTCCGTACGGTCACGGCGGCGCAGCCGTACCCCCGGGCGATGGCGGCCAGATCGGTGTCCGGGAACCGTACGACGTCGAGCGGGTGGCCGTCCGGTCCGAAGTGGTGCACCTCGGCGCCGTACGCCGCGTCGTTGTAGACCACCACGAGCAGCGGGAGGCCGAGCCGGGTCGCGGTGACCAGTTCGGCGGACGACATCAGGAACCCGCCGTCGCCGAGTGCCGCCACGGTGAGCCGGTCCGGCCTGGCCACCGCCGCACCGAGCGCGCTGGCCAGGCCGAGCCCGATGGACTGGAACGCCTGGGTGAAGCAGAAGCCGGCGACATCCGGCACGGAGAGGAACATCGACGGGTAGCCCATGAAATTGCCGGAGTCCACCGCCACCGTCCGCTGCGCGGGCAGCAGGTCGTCCAGCGCGACGCTCATCGTCCGGGGGTCGATCCGGCCCTGCGCGCCGGCGACGCTGTCGTCCGGATAGGACACGTCCCGCCAGCGGCCCGCCGCGGCGATCCGGCTCCGCAGTTCCGGCGTGCGCTGGCCGCCGACCGGCCGGTCCTGCCCCGGTTCTGCGGCCAGCCGCCGTGCGGTGGCGTCGGCGATCCTGCCCACGTCACCCCGGACCTGCACGTCGACCCTCGGATGGGGCTCGGAGCCGGCGGGCTCCCGGTCGACCCGGACCACCACGGCCGACGGTGAGATGAGCCGACCGTGTCGGGTCGTCCACATGTTCAGGCTGCTGCCCCAGGCGACGACCAGGTCGGCCCCGGCGATCAGTTCGGCGGCGAGCGGGGTGGCGAACCCGCCGGAGACGTCCAGGTACCAGGGGTCGCCGACGAACAGGCCCTTCGCCGCCGCCGAGACCGCGAGCAGCGCGTCGCAGCCGTCGGCGAGCCGGATCAGCGGCTCCCGGGCCGCCCGCGCGCCCCGCCCGGCGATGAACACCGGCCGCCGGGCGGCCCGCAGCGCGGCGATCAGCGGCTCGACGTCGGGCACCGGCTGGGCGTCGGTACGCCCCGGTGGGATCGGCCCGGACCACGGCGGCACCTGCACGGCCTGTACGTCCAGCGGCAGCCCCAGCACCACCGTCGCCCCCTCGGCCGCCGTCCGGTACGCCGAGCTGACGTCCGCGACCGCGTGCTCGGCGCGTACCGTCCGGAACACCGCGCCGAGCGCGACGGTGACCGCCGGCAGGTCGATGAAGAAGTTCGACGTCGGTACGGTCGCCTCCGGCGCCAGCACCAGCATCGGGGTACGACTCTTCGCCGCCTCGGTGATCCCGGTCAGCGCGTTGGTGATCCCCGGACCCTGGTGTACCGAGAGCACCCCGACCGAGCCCGAGGTACGGGCGTACCCGTCCGCCATGCTCGCCGCGCCGCCCTCGTGTGCGGCCGGCACCAGTTGGGCCCCCGCCGCCACCAGCGCGTTGGTGACGTGGAAGTTGCCGCTACCGACGACGCCGAAGACGTGCCGCACCCCGTGCGCGGCGAGAACCCGGCCGACCACCTCGGCGACCCGCATGCCGCTGCGCCCGCCCTACCGTTCGACCAGGGCGAGGACCCGGCACGGGCTGCCCGAGCCGCCGATGATCGGCAGCGGCCCGGCGACCACCACGGCACCGGTCGGCGGCAGCGAGGCCAGGTTGCGGAGCTGGGTCAGCCCGTACTTGTCGGCGCCGAGCAGGAAGGAGTGGCACGGGAACGGCGGATCGAAGGAGTGGGCCCCACCCGCGTCGGTACCGACCGTCTCGACGCCGACACCCTGGATCGGGGACTCCTCGGCCAGCCACTTCGCGCAGGCGGGGGAGATTCCCGGGGTATGGCCGGCGTTGGCATACTGCGCGGCGTCATCCCCGTACGCGTCCCAGCCGGTCCGGTAGAGCAGCCACCCGCCGGCCGGCAGCGGACCGTGTTCCGCCTCCCAGGCCCGGATGTGCTCGACCTCCAGCAGGAAGTCGGGGTCGGCGGCGGCCTCGGCGGTGCGGTCGAGCACCACCGCCGGGGCGACGAGCCGGCTCGCCGGCACCTGGGACACGTCGTCGCCGTGCTGGCCGCTGACCCAGTGGACCGGGGCGTCGAAGTGGGTTCCGGTGTGCTCGCCGGTCGAGATGTTGTTCCAGTACCAGGCGGGGCCGCGTTCGTCGTACCGGCTGATCTCGGTCAGGCCGAAGGGTACGGTCTGGCCGAACGGCTCGGGCAGGGTCAGGATCGGCGTCTGCGCCGAGAGCGGGGCGGTGAGGTCGACGACCTCGACCCGGCCGCTGGCGAGCGCGGCAACTAGATCTTGCAGCACGGTCATGGCGAGAACCTACCCGACTTCGCCGCCCCAGGGACCCACGCGATCGGATGTAAGGAAGGGCCCCCGCATATCGTTTTCTGTAGAAGAAGGGCCCCTTTTTAACACCCTGCCTCCCGGTGCGGAGCGGGCCGGGGCGGACCGCAGCCGGGCCGCTTGGGTGCGGTCCGCCCCGGCGTCCGTCACCGCTGGATGCCCAGCGGCTGTCGGGGATCCGGAAGGTACGTCTGGGCCGTGCCGCAGTAGGTGGGTCCCGGCGTCGGTATCGGGTTGTTGCCGAGGGTCGTCCGGCAGACCTGGACCACGACCCGGTCGATGGCGCCCGGGACGAGGCCGGCCTGGAGCCGGAACTCGAACTTGGTCACGTCGTTGTCGACCCGGTACGCCTGCTCGGCGACCAGGACGTCCCGGCTGTACGCGGAGAAGGTGGCGGAGCTGTACCGACTGTCGTCCCGGCAGGGAACGCCGGGGTCGAACGGGACGGGTCGATCGGTGAGCGTGCCGCCGACGACCACCACGCCCTGGCTCGGGGGTGCGGTGACCGGACGGAATTCGAGTCGGCCCTCGGTGTACCCGTACTTGCAGTTGTCACCGGAGTCGGCGGCGAACGACTGGACGGCGGCGGTGCCTCCGGCGGCCGGGTTGCCGGTGTCGGCGGCGGCGAAGGCGGGGCTGGACGTGACGGTGCCGGCGGCGAGCAGCGCGGCGGCGAGGACGGTCGACGCCCGGTGGATCGTACGCGGCATGAAACTCCCCTTCGGACAGACGTGATGGCGGGCGGGCGTACGGCCGGCCATCCGGGCGGCTTGCCCGCCGCGCACCGGATCGCCGGCCTCGCGGGGCCGGCAGGTCACGATATTGTTTCATGTCTATCTGGTGGAAGGTAGTCTCCGGCCAGGAACCAGGCCCGACGCGAGCGACGACGGCCCGGCCGAACGGGGACGGTCAGGCCGGGCGGAGCCAGAGCACGCCGAGCGGTGGCACCCGGAGGGCCGCCGAGGCGGGCAGCCCGTGCCAGGGCTGGTCCTCGGCGTACACCGATCCGAGGTTGCCGACGCCGGAACCGCCGTAGCAGTCCGCGTCGGTGTTCAGCGTCTCGACCCAGGTACCGGCCAGCGGCAGACCGATCCGGTAGCCCTCGTGCGGCAGCGCGGCGAAGTTCGCCACGCAGACCAGCGGCGAGGAGTCGGCGGCGATCCGGATGAACGCCAGTGTGTTGTTCGCCGAGTCGTCCGAGACGATCCACCGGAAGCCGGCCGGGTCGGTGTCCTGGGACCACAGCGCCGGACTGTCCCGGTAGGCCCGGTTCAGGTCCCGCAGCAGCCGCTGGATCCCGGCCCGGCCCGGATCGTCCAGCAGCCCCCAGTCCAGCCCGCGGCTCTCGCTCCACTCCCGCTCGTCGCCCAGCTCGCAGCCCATGAAGAGCAGCTGCTTGCCCGGATGCGCCCACATGTACGCCAGCAGTGTCCGGACCCCGGCGAGCTTCCGCCACTGGTCGCCGGGCATCTTGCCGAGCAGCGACCCCTTGCCGTGCACCACCTCGTCGTGGCTGATCGGCAGTACGTAGTTCTCGCTCCAGGCGTACACCAGCGAGAAGGTCAGGTCGTCGTGGTGGTGCTGCCGGTAGACCGGGTCCTTGCCGACGTAGGTGAGGGTGTCGTGCATCCAGCCCATGTTCCACTTGAAGCCGAACCCGAGCCCGCCGCCGTCGGTCGACCGGGTCACCCCGGGCCAGGCCGTCGACTCCTCGGCGATCATCAGTACGCCCGGATGCTCCCGGTAGACGGTCGCGTTCACCTCCTGGAGCAGCGCGATCGCCTCCAGGTTCTCCCGGCCGCCGTGCTGGTTCGGCAGCCACTGGCCGGCTTCCCGGGAGTAGTCCAGGTAGAGCATCGAGGCGACGGCGTCCACCCGCAGCCCGTCGACGTGGTACTCGGCGAACCAGTAGAGCGCGTTCGCGACCAGGAAGTTCCGGACCTCCGGGCGGCCGTAGTCGAAGACGTACGTGCCCCAGTCGGGGTGCTCGCCGCGACGCGGGTCGGGATGCTCGTAGAGCGGAGTGCCGTCGAACCTTGCCAGCGCCCAGTCGTCCTTGGGGAAGTGCGCCGGCACCCAGTCCAGGATCACTCCGATTCCGGCGGCGTGCAGCCGGTCCACCAGGTACCGGAAGTCGTCCGGGTCGCCGAACCGGGCGGTCGGGGCGTAGTAGCCGGTCACCTGGTAACCCCAGGATCCGCCGAACGGATGCTCCATCACCGGCAGGAACTCCACGTGGGTGAAGCCCAGGTCCAGCACGTACGCGGTGAGCTGCTCGGCGAGGTCCCGATAGGACAGACCCGGCCGCCAGGAGCCGAGGTGCACCTCGTAGACGCTCATCGGCTCCTGGTGCGGCTGCCGGCCGGCCCGCCGGGACAGCCAGTCGCCGTCGGACCACTCGTACCGGGACCCGTGCACCACCGAGGCGGTGCTCGGCGGCACCTCGGTACGCCCGGCCATCGGGTCGGCCTTGTCCCGCCACTGCCCGTCCTGGGAGAGGATCCGGTACTTGTAGCGGTGCCCGGGCGCCGCCTCGGGAACGACGACCTCCCACACCCCGCTGCCGCCGAGCGAGCGCATCGGCCAGCCCTCGTGCGCGCCCCAGCCGGTGAAGTCCCCGACCACCCGGACGCCCCGGGCACCCGGCGCCCAGACCGCGAACGACACCCCGCCACCGTCCCGGGGGCGGGCGCCGAGCGCCGTCCAGAGCCGCTCGTGCCGGCCCTCGGAGATCAGGTGCAGGTCGAGTTCCCCGACGCTCGGCGGATACCGGTACGGGTCGTCGCGCAGTTCGCCGTCCACCGCCACCCGGTAGTCCAGCACCGTACCGGGAACGCTCGCCTCGAAGATCCCCTCGTCGTGTACCCGCCGCATCGGCAGGCGCTGCTCGCCGACGACCAGCTCGACCGTGCCGGCGCCCCGGCGCAGGGTACGTACGACCGTCCGGTCACCGTCGGGATGCGCGCCGAGTACGGCGTGCGGGTCGTGCGCCGTACCGTTGATCAGCTCGTCCATCGCATGCCTTCCGATCCGGCGGGAGGGTCGGCGCGATCGGCGCGATCGGCGTCCGGGCCGGCGTCGGAGTAAGGTCCGGCGTCGGAGTCCGGATCCGTACCGTGCCGGTGCACCGTGAACACGTGTGCTGGCTGGAGGTACGGGTCGAGCCGGACCGCGTTGTGCTGCCCCCAGTCGTACCGGGCGCCGGTGAGTTCGTCGTGCACGGTGAACCGCTCGTGCCAGTCGAAGCCGAGCGCCGGCAGGTCCAGCACGGTGTTCCCCCACTGGACCTGCGCGGGGTCGACGGAGCAGACCACCAGTACGGTGTTGCCGGTCACCGGATCCCGCTTGGACCAGCAGAGCAGCGCCGGATTGTCGATCTCGTGGAACCGCAGGTTGCGCAGCCAGTGCAGGGCCGGATTGGCCCGCCGGATCTCGTTGAGCCGGGCGATGAACGGGGCCAGTGACCGGCCGTCGGCCTGCGCCGCCGCCCAGTCCCGGGGGCGCAGCTCGAACTTCTCGTTGTCCAGGTACTCCTCGGCGCCCGGCCGGGGTACGTGCTCGAAGAGCTCGTAGCCGGCGTAGATCCCCCAGGACGGGGAGAGCAGGCTGGCCAGCACCGCGCGGATCTTGAACATCGGCGGTCCGCCGTGCTGGAGGTGCTCGGGCAGGATGTCCGGGGTGTTCGGCCAGAAGTTCGGCCGCATGTAGTCGGCGGCGTCGACCAGCTCCCGGCAGTAGTCCCGCAGCTCGGCCGGGCTGATCCGCCAGGTGAAATAGGTGTACGACTGGGTGAAGCCGATCTTGCCCAGCCCGTGCATCAGCGCCGGTCGGGTGAACGCCTCGGCCAGGAAGATCACGTCCGGATCGTGCCGCTTGACCTCCCCGATCAGCCAGTGCCAGAAGTCGAACGGCTTGGTGTGCGGATTGTCGACCCGGAAGACCTGCACGCCCTCGCCGACCCAGTGCAACACCACCCGCAGCACCTCGGCCCGGATCCCGGCCGGATCGTCGTCGAAGTTGACCGGATAGATGTCCTGGTACTTCTTCGGCGGGTTCTCCGCGTACGCGATCGAGCCGTCGGCCCGGGTGGTGAACCACTCCGGATGCTCGCCGACCCACGGATGGTCCGGCGCGGCCTGTAGCGCAAGGTCCATCGCCACCTCCAGACCGACCTCGCGGGCGGCGGCGACGAACCGCCGGAAGTCCTCGGCGGTACCCAGGTCGGGATGGATCGCGTCGTGCCCGCCCTCGGCCGCCCCGATCGCCCACGGCGACCCGACGTCGTCCGCCCCGGCGACCAGGGTGTTGTTCCGGCCCTTCCGGTTGACCCGTCCGATCGGATGGATCGGCGGCAGGTAGAGCACGTCGAACCCCATCGCGGCGACCCCGGGCAGCCGGTCCAGGGCGGTCCGGAAGGTTCCGGACCGGGCCGGTTGCCCGTCCCCCGCCAGCACCGCGCCCTCCGAGCGCGGAAAGAACTCGTACCAGGCGGAGAAGAGCGCACGCGGCCGGTCCACCCAGAGCGTCAGCGGCTCCGCGCTGCTGAGCAGCGCCCGTACCGGATGCTCCCAGAGCAGTTCGGCCAGCCCCAGCGCGGGCCAGACCCGCTCCGGCAGGTCCCGCTTTCCGTCCCGCAACGCGACCACGGCCTCCCGGACCCGGTTCCGGGACTCCGCCGGTACGTCCACCGCGGCGGTTTCCAGCAGCTCGGCACCCTCGGCCAGGTCGTTGGCCAGGTCCTCCGCCCCCTGCCCGGCGTCCACCTTCTTGACGACGGCGTCCCGCCAGCTCAGGTACGGATCGTCGAACGCCTGCACGGTGAAGCTCCAGCCACCCACCGCGTCCGGCTGTACGGCACTGTGCCACCGGTCGTCGAAGTCCGGGCCCGGCCGCATCCGTACCGCCGGTCGGTCCACGCCGTCCGGCCCCCGGAGGACGACCTGGCAGCCCATGGCCGCATGCCCCTCCCGGTACGCCCGCGCGGACACCGGAACCAGCTCGCCCACCACCGCCTTGGCCGGGTAGCGTCCGCCTGCCACGGACGGCGTCACGTCCTCGATCGGGATCCGTCCAGTCACCCTGCCAAACCTACTGGCAAAGATCGACCCCCGCGCGGTGGAAGTACGGACGGCCGAGGATCGGTCACCCTCTGCCGCGAGTCGCACTACCCGGGGTCTTGATTCGCCAGTTCGACGGCGTACGTGTCCGCCGGGTTGATGTCGGCGACCGCCTGTCGGGCGGCCGTCTGCTCTCCTCGCCCGCGAAGCAGTCTCACCAGGTAGTAGAGCGCGAGCTTGTCGCCGTGTTCGGCCCGCTGCCGTAGCTCGCCGTCGCGGCCGTCCTCGAACAGGAACCTGTCCAACCGGCGCCGGGCGGGAGTGTCGGTCCTGGCGAGTTCGGCCAACTCAGCCAGGAGCCCGGCCTTCACCAGTAGGTCCATATGCCACAGGTGCAGACTGTGTCGATTGTGGTCGGAGCTGTACGACTCGGAGAACTCACTGACCATGGCGATTGCCGTGGCCCAGTCGCCACGCTCTGCGGCAGCTTCCGCCAGGCTGTGGTCGTACGCCGCTCCCATCGCAACAGCTTAGCGATCCGGTGGCGTGCCGGCTGGGTCCGTCAGGGTGTGCCGAGCACCGAGCGGTAGACCGCCATCGTGCGTTCCGCGATCGAGTCCCAGGAGAAGTGCTCGACCGCGCGGCGTCGCCCGGCCCGGCCCAGCTCGACGGCGCGCTTCGGGTCGTCCAGCACCCCGATGATGGCCTCGGCCAGGTCGGCGACGAAGCGGTCCGGGTCCAGCGGGGTACCCGTGCCGTCGGTGGCCTGGGCGATCGGCACCAGCAGCCCGGTCACGCCGTCCGCGACCACCTCGGGGATGCCGCCGGTGGCGGTGGCGACCACGGCGGTCTCGCAGGCCATCGCCTCCAGGTTGACGATGCCCATCGGCTCGTAGATCGACGGGCAGACGAAGACCGTGCTGTGGGTGAGGATCTGGATCACCTCGGGCTTGGGCAGCATCTCGGCGACCCAGACCACGCCCTCCCGGCTGGCCCGCAGCTCGGCGACCAGCTCCTCGACCTCGGCGGCGATCTCGGCCGTGTCCGGAGCACCGGCCAGCAGCACGAGCTGAGCCTCCGGCGGCAGTGATCGGGCCGCCCGGAGCAGGTAGGGCAGGCCCTTCTGCCGCGTGATCCGGCCGACGTAGCTCACGCTTGGCCGGTCCGGGTCGATACCGAGCCGGGCCAGCACGTCGGTCCCCGGATCCGGGGCGTACTGGTGGGTGTCGATGCCGTTGTGCACCACCCGGACCCGGTCCGGGGAGACCGACGGGTAGGCGGCCAGCAGGTCGCGCATCATCCCGGCGGAGACCGCGATCACCGCGTCGGCGGCGTCCAGCGCGGTCCGCTCGGCCCAGGAGGAGAGCGCGTAGCCGCCGCCGAGCTGCTCGGCCTTCCACGGCCGCAGCGGTTCCAGACTGTGTACGGTCACCACGTGCGGCACCCCGTGCAGCAGCTTGGCGACGTGGCCGGCGAGGTTGGCGTACCAGGTGTGGCTGTGTACGACGTCGGTGCCGGCGCAGCCCGCCGCCATCTCCAGGTCCACCCCCATGGTCCGCAGCGCGGCGTTCGCACCAGCCAGGCCGGGTGGTTCCGGGTACGCGGTGACGCCCGCCTGGTCCTCGCGCGGCGCCCCGAAGCAGTGCACCCGGGTGTCGGCGCGGGAGCGGAGTTCCCGGGCCAGGTACTCGACGTGCACCCCGGCTCCGCCGTACACCTCCGGGGGGTACTCCCGGGTCAACAGGTCCACCCGGAGCCGCCGGTCGTCGGGCGTCAGTTCGGTCACAGCCGGCACCCTAGTGCAGCCGGAGCCGATCCGCCCGCGATGCCCGAGTGCCAAGGCTCCCGGCGGGGAAGCCCTGGCACGAAGGGGTCACGGGCGCACGCCGTCCGGCACGCTATCCCTTGACGGCGCCGGAGAGGCCACCGACGATCCGGCGCTCGGCGAGCAGGAAGAACGCCAGGGCGGGCAGCATGGAGAGCCCGGTGAACGCCAGGATCCGCGCGGTGTCCTCGCTGTACTGGGTGGAGTAGTTCGCCACCCCGAGCGGCAGCGTCCAGCTCGACGGATCGCTCAGCACCAGCAGCGGGAGCAGGAATCCGTTCCAGCTTCCGACGAAGGCGAGGATCGACACCGTCATCAGGGCCGGCCGGGACAACGGCAGCAGGATCCGGAGGAAGAAGCCGAACTTGGAGCAGCCGTCTATCGCCGCGGCGTCCTCCAGCTCGCCCGGGATCGCCCGCATGAACGGCCGCAGGATCACGATCGTCACCGGGATACCGAACGCCGCCTGCGGCAACGCCACCCCGAGGGCCGTGTCCAGCAGGTAGAGGTCCCGCAGCATCAGGTAGATCGGCAGGATCGCCACGCTGATCGGAAACAGCAGCCCGAGCGTGAACAGCAGGTAGAGCGTCTCGCGGCCCCGGAACTCGAACCGGGCGAGCGGGAACGCGGCGAGGGCGCCGAGGGCGACCACGATCGCCGTGGTCAACACGGCGATCAGGGTGCTGGTGCCGACCTGACCCCAGAAGGCGCTGGAGGTGGCGATCTCGGTGTAGTTCGAGGTCACCCAGGGGTCGGGCAGCCCGGCCGGGTCGGCGGCGAGTTGGCCGGTGGTCCGGAACCCGCCCAGTGCGACGTAGAGGATCGGCACCAGGACCAGCGCGGCGATCATGAGCCCGGCGGTGTAGGCCAGCGCCCGGGAGAGCCGCGCCCGGGTGCGGTACCCGATAGCCGGCCCGGAGGCGTAGTCCACCATCTGCCGCGTCACCTCACGTTCCTGGTCAGGGCGCCCTCGGTGTCCCGGCGCAGGACGAACCGCTGGTACGCGAGCGCCACCACGAACGAGATCACGAAGAGGATCACGGCGACGGCGCTGCCGTAGCCGAACTCGTACCGCTGGAAACCACGGTCGATCATGTACGTCGCCATCGTGTTGGAGGCGTTCGCCGGGCCACCCAACGTCATGATCCAGATCAGGTCGAAGAGCTGGAGCGACCCGATGATGGACAGGAACGCCCAGATCCGGATGGTCGGCCCGAGCAGCGGCAGGGTGATCCGCCGGATGGTCTGGATCCGTCCGGCGCCGTCGATCGCCGCCGCCTCGATCAGCTCCTGCGGAATCGCCTGGAGGCCGGCCAGGAACAGGATGATGGCGAAGCCGATGTACTTCCAGGTGATCACCACGAACATCGTGTAGAGCACGACGCTGGTGTCGGCGAGCCAGAGTTCGATCAGGTCACCGAGGCCGACGGCCCGCAGGAGGGTGTCGACCAGTCCGTCGGGTTGCAGCATCAGCAGCCAGGTCACCGCGGTGACCACCTCGGACAGGATGTACGGCGCGAAGTAGACCGCGCGTAGCGCCGCCCGGCCCCGCATGCGCTGGTTGAGCAGCAGGGCCAGGCCGATGCCGACCAGTCCCTGGATGGCGATGGAGAGCACCACGATGATCCCGTTGTGCGTGATCGCACCCCGGAACACCTCGTCGTCGAGGGCCCGACGGTAGTTGTCGAACCCGATGAACTCCGTCAGCGGGCCCAGCCCGTTCCACTTGTACAGGCTGTAGTACACCGCCAGCCCGATCGGCAGCAGTACGAAGAGCACGTACAGGATCAGCGCGGGACCGACGTACAGGGAGATCTCCGCGGCCCGCCGGGCGCTGCGCCGGGCGGCGCCCGGCTGCGGAGATCCGCGACCGGGCGCTGCGTCGGACGGCACAGGTTCGGTGGGTTGCCGGGCGCCGGCGGAGAGGACCGGCTGGCTCACCGGTTCTTTGCGGCGGTGTTGAGGGCCTCGATCACCTGTTCCGGCGTCGCCTTGCCGGCGAACTGGTTGGCGATCGCCTCGTTCAGCGCCTGGCCGACGCTGGTCAGCACCGCGATGTCGAAGTACAGCTGTACGTGACTGGCGCCGGCCCGGAAGTCCAGCAGCGACTTCAGCGTCGGGTCGGTGACGGCGCTCTCCGAGCCCTTGGTGACCGGCAGGCCGGTGTTGAGTGCGGCCCAGCGCTTCTGCACGTCAACGCTCGCGATGTACTTCAGGAAGTCGGCGCACGAGTCCGGCGCCTTGTAGGAGCAGGCGAACCCGTCGCCTCCGCCCAACGCGGCCTTCGGGTCACCCGCGCCACCCGACACGGCCGGGAACGGGAACCAGCCGAGCTTGTCGCCGAGTCCCTTCCGGTCCGGGGTCAGGCCCCGCATCACGCCGGGGTTCCAGTGGCCCTGGAGCTCCATCGCCGCCTTGCCGTTGGCCAGCAACCCGGCCGAGCTGGTGGCACCCTGCTGGGCGGAAGTGGCCAGGAAGCCCTTCTGGAACGGCTTGGCGTCGATCAGTTCCCTGGTCTTCTGACCGGCCTGGATCCAGCACGGGTCGTCGAACTTGTAGTTGGTCACCGAGTCCTTGAGGACCTGCTGCGAGCAGCCGCGTACCGCCAGGTAGCCCCAGTAGAACGCGTCCGGCCAGCGGTCCTTGCCACCGATGGTGATCGGGGTGAGGTTGGCGGCCTTCAGCTTGCCGATGGCGCCGAGCAGTTCCTCCCAGGTGGCCGGCGGCGCGCTGATGCCCGCCTGGCTGAAGAGGTCCTTGTTGTACCAGAAGCCGACCACGCCCAGGCTGTACGGAACTGCGTACTGCTTACCGTCCACCTGCCAGCCCTGCGCGGCGGGGCCCAGCTCGCCGATCCACGGCTCGATGGCCTCGCTGATGTCCTTGATCCGGCCGGAGCTGACCTGGTCGGCGAGCTGGCCGCCGCCCCACGACTGGAACACGTCCGGCGGCTCCTGCGACTGCAACGCGACCGGGATCCTGGTCTGGAACTGCTCGTTCTGCATCGGGACGACTTCGACAGTGACGTTCGGGTTCTTCGCGTGGTACTCGTCCGCGACGGTCTTCCAGAACCCCAGGCCGGGCTCCGCGTTGGCGTTGTGCCACCAGGTCAGGGTCTCCGCCCCGCCCGATTCCTCGGCACCATCGCCGCCGCGACCGCAGCCGGCACTGATCGCGGTCGCGAGCGCCAGTACGCCGACGAGGAGTTTCCGACGTCGTGTAGTAGGGCCCATCATGGTTTCGGCTCCTGTCTCACGCCACAGATGCTCGGAAGAGTGTCAGCCGTATTCCGGAACGTTTCGGTCGCCTGACGCCCTGTGGCGGAGCGTGTCACGCGTGTTGTCGGAGTGTCAACCGTCGACGATGCTCGATATCTGACGAGCTCATGATCGGAAAGCTCTATGAGTGTTTGCGGCCCGATCCCGAAACTCTCGGAGCTGTGGCTCGGCCCTGGGGTGGCGTACCGGGGCATGCCGCGGCGGTTCGCGATCCGGGTGCGGCGGTTCGCGGGGGATCGGCCCCACCGGATCGGCGAAGCGGACATCGCGGACGCGCTGCGGACGGGTGAGGGTGCGGCCCCGCGGCGGAGTCGGCCGTCGGGGGTGCGGCGGTGCGGTCAGCCGTTCGCCACCAGGCTGACGCCGATGGTGATCATGGTGATCGCGACCAGGGCGTCGAGGACCCGCCAGGCCACCGGCCGGGCGAAGAGGCGTCCGAGGAGGCGGGCGCCGTAGCCGAGTGCGGCGAACCAGACGAAGCTGGACAGGGCGGCTCCCGCGCCGAACGACCAGCGGCCGGACCGCCCGTGCGTGTTGGCGATCGAGCCGAGCAGCAGCACGGTGTCGAGGTAGACGTGGGGGTTGAGCCAGGTCATCGCCAGCATGGTGAACACGGCGGTACGCAGCGACACGCCGCCGCCACCGTTCGCGGCGGTCAGGCTCTGGGTGCCGAAGGCCCGGCGGGCCGCGAGAAGCCCGTACCCGACCAGGAAGGCGGCGCCGGCCCAGCGGACGACGGTGAGCGCGACCGGGGCGTGCGCGACGATCGTGCCGATTCCGGTGACGCCGGCCAGGATCAGGACGGCGTCCGAGACCGCACAGATGGCAACGATCGGAAGGACGTGCTCGGCCCGGATGCCCTGCCGGAGCACGTATGCGTTCTGGGCGCCGATCGCCACGATCAGGGACAGCCCGACACCGAACCCGGTCGCCAGCACGGGAACCAGTTCGGCGGCGGGCGTCAGGCCCGAGGAGATCGGCACGCACCCGACCCTAGAGAGCCGGATCGCATCACTCCAACTAATCATTCTTACGATTCATTAGACTTGCTTATCATGGACGTCCAGTTCGAGCAGCTTCGTACCTTCCTCGCCGTGGTCGACCACGGATCGTTCGAGGCCGCCGCCCGGCAGCTGCACGTCACCCCCTCCGCCGTGAGCCAGCGGATGAAGGCCCTGGAGAGCAGCGTGGGCCAGGTCCTGGTCGAGCGGGCCAAGCCGGTCCGGCCGACCCGGTCCGGCCAGGTCGTGTTGCGGCTGGCCCGCCAGGTCGCCCTGCTGGAGACCGACGCGGTCCAGGAACTCGGGTACGACTCCGCCGCCGATCCGGCCGAGTTCACCCGGATCCCGGTGGTGGTCAACGGAGATTCCCTGAACACCTGGGTCCTGCCCGCGCTGGCGGCCGCGGCCCGGCAGCGGATCGGCGTCGACGTCTACCGGGAGGACCAGGACCATTCCGTGGAACTTCTCCGGCGGGGCACCGTGCTGGCCGCGATCACCTCCGAGGACCGACCGGTGCAGGGCTGCGCGGTCCGGCCCCTCGGACGGATGCGTTACCGGCCGATGGCCAGTCCCGAATTCGTCCGGACCTGGCTGCCCGACGGGCCGACGATCGACGACCTGGCCCGGTCACCGGTCCTCGTCTTCGACCGGCGGGACGACCTCCAGGACCGGTACCTGCGGCAGCGGGCCCGCCGCAGCTGGGACCCGCCCCGCAGCTACCTTCCGTCGTCCGGCGACTTTCCGGAGGCGATCCGGCTCGGCCTCGGCTGGGGCATGCTGCCGTACCAGCAGACCGACCGCTACGAGGCGGCCGGTCTGCTCGTGCCGATCGACCCGGAGGCGGGCATCGACGTACCGCTCTACTGGCAGCAGTGGCGGCTCGACTCCCGGTCCCTCGGCGTACTGGCCGACGCCGTCGTCGCGGCGGCCGGGGGAGCGCTGGAGCGGTGAGCGTGGGGCGAGGCTCGGCGGCTGCGGCGGCGACCCGCGCGCCGGACAGCGCGATGTCGAGCGCCGGATCCGGGGCCGACCGGCCCGGTCACCGGATCGCCCGCAGGTCGAGGAGGTAGAGCCCGTCCGTGCCGTCCGACCACTGCACGGTCGCCGCGTCGGCGCCGAGCAGAGCCTGACCCAGCAGCCACGCCGCGGCACCCCGAGGCGGTACCGCCGCCGGCGGGGGCACCGTGGTGATCAGCGCCGCCCGCCCGGTCGAGCGGTCCCAGACGAAGGGCGCCGGCTTTCCGCCGACACTGACCGAGCCCGCTCCGAACCGACCCTCGACCGCCGGGTACATCGTGAAGTTGAGCGTGCCGTGGTACGGAAGCACCTGGTAGCCGCTGCCGTCGAGTCGCTGCACGAACGACGCCCGTCCGTCCGCGGTCTGCCCGCTGCACAGGACCGGGTCGCAGGACACGTTCGCGGACGGCCGCGCCGTCCAGTGCAGGCGCCGGCCGGTGACCAGGTTCCACAACTCGCCCGAGGCCGGCGACGGGACGTCGGTGTTCTTCACCCAGGGTGACAGCTTGCCGTGTCCGGGGCTGGACCCGGCAGGGTAGAAGCCTCCGGCGCCGGGTACCGGCGTCGGGATGCCGCCAGCGACGGGAAGTTGGTAGATCCCGGCTGGAGCGCCCTCCTGATACCAGTAGACCTGGTCGCCGGCGACGCCGAGGGTGGGGAACGCGCGGTCGGCCGGGGCCGGGGTGTGCAACAGGCGCGCGGCGGCGGTGCCGTCGAGGCGGGCGGACCACAACTCCTCCACCCGGTCGTCTGCCCTGGTGTAGGTCGCCCACCAGAGCAACTCGTCGCCGAGCACGGCGAAGTCGGGTACCCCGTAGAAGTTCTTCCCGTTCGCCGCCGCGGGGTCGCCGAGCGCGCGCACCGTGCCGGCCCGTACGTCGAAGACCGAGGGCGGCGCCGACCGATTCACGTACGAGACGAGCTGCGAATCGGGAACCGCCCGTGCACCCCAGCCCGGAATCTCCACCAGGTACCGGTCGTCGTCGAGGATGGCGACCACCCCGTACGACCGGCCGTCCGGCAGCGTTCCGGGAAGCCGGCGTACCGCCTCCGGCCAGACCCGCTCCGGCGACTCCAGTTCGGTGGTGAACGCCGGCACCGTGCCGGACCAGGCGGCCACCACCGGTACCGGGTCGGTAGGTGTCGGTGGTGGCGCGTGCAGGCGTACCACCGTCAGGCTGGCGACGACGGTGAGCACCACCGCGCAGGCACCGGTCAGCGCGGTACATCGACGTCGGCGTCGGCGCTGCCGCCCGCGTACCCCGGCGACGAACTCCTCGTCCGGCACCGGCGCCGAGGCGGCCGCCTCGTCCAGGGTACGGACCAGATCCCGCTCCAACTGGCTGCTCATCTTCCCTCCCGTCACCGCTTCCTCCTGGTCATCTCCGGCGTGGTCTGCGCAGAACCCGCGCCGGCCCCGGAGCCGGAGCCGCCCTCCGCCCCGGAACCGGACCCGGAGTCGTCTGCGCCCGGCAGCCAGACCGCGCGCAACTTGTCCAGCCCCCGGGCGGCCTGGCTGCGCACGGTGCCCCGGGAGATGCCGAGCAGGCGGGCGATCTCCTCGTCGTCGCGGTGCTCGTAGTAGCGCAGTACCAGTACCGTCCGCTGCCGTCGGGGCAGCCCGGCGAGGGCCCGCCAGAGCCCGCCGTCCCCGTCCGCGCGGGCGTACCCCGGATCGAGGTGCTCCCGCTCCGGTACCTCGCCGACGAGGCGTTCGTGGCGTCGGCGCCGCCACCAGCTGACGTGCAGCCGGGCCATGGTCGTCCGCACGTACCCCTCGGGATCGTCCCGGCGGCGAACCCTCGACCAGGCGGACCCGAGTCGGGCCAGTGCCTCCTGCGTCAGGTCGGCGGCGTCGTGCGGGTTGCCGGTCAGCACGTATCCGTAGCGCATCAACGCCTCCGAGCGGGCGCGGACGAATTCGGTGAAACCGCGGGCGTCTGCATCGTCCATGACACCTCCTTCCACCCCGGGACGCGGCCGACCGCCGAACTGTTGCACGGCGAGGTGGACGGGCCGGCCGGCCGGAGGGGCGGACCAGCCGGACGAAATGGCCGTTAGCGATCTTGGCGGGATGAACACGACGAGCCCCGTGCGGAGCGCTCGCGGCTCCGTTACCGTCGGGACATGTCAGCCAAGGTCCTCGCGATCGTCCTGGCCGGAGGAGAGGGCAAGCGCCTGATGCCCCTCACCGCGGACCGGGCCAAGCCGGCCGTTCCGTTCGGTGGCATGTACCGGATGGTCGATTTCGTGCTGTCCAACCTGGCCAATGGTGGCTTCCTGAAGATCGTTGTGCTGACCCAGTACAAGTCGCACTCGCTCGACCGGCACGTCACCAAGACCTGGCGGATGTCGAACCTGCTGGGCAACTACGTGACACCGGTACCGGCGCAGCAGCGACGCGGGCCGTGGTGGTTCGCCGGGTCGGCGGACGCGATCTACCAGAGCTTCAATCTGATCAACGACGAGCAGCCGGACTACGTCATCGTGTTCGGCGCCGACCACATCTACCGGATGGATCCCCGGCAGATGCTGGACGAGCACATCGCCTCCGGCGCCGGGGTCACGGTGGCCGGCATCCGCCAGCCGCTCTCCTCGGCCGACCAGTTCGGGGTGATCGAGGTGGCCGAGGACGGCCGGCGGATCCGTGCCTTCCGCGAGAAGCCGACCGACGCGCAGGGGCTGCCGGACGCGCCGGACGAGATCTACGCGTCGATGGGGAACTACGTCTTCACCACGAAGGTGCTCTGCGAGGCGGTCGAGCGCGACGCGGCGGACCGGACCAGCAAGCACGACATGGGCGGCAGCATCATCCCGATGATGGTGGAGCGGGGCGAGGCCAACGTCTACGACTTCCGGGACAACGAGGTGCCGGGCAGCACCGACCGGGACCGGGGGTACTGGCGGGACGTGGGAACGCTGGACTCGTTCTACGAGGCGCACATGGACCTGATCGCGGTCCACCCCGTCTTCAACCTCTACAACTACGACTGGCCGATCTACACCGACCATCCGCCGTGGCCGCCGGCCAAGTTCGTCCACGGCCTGGAGGAGCGGGTCGGCCGGGCGGTCGAGTCGATGATCTCTCCGGGCGTGGTGATCTCCGGATCGCTGGTGGAGAATTCCGTGGTCTCGCCGAATGTCCGGGTGCACTCCTGGGCCCACGTGGAAGGCTCGGTGCTGATGGAGGGGGTGCAGATCGGCCGGCACGCGGTGGTCCGCAACGCCATCCTCGACAAGAACGTGGTGGTGCCCGAGGGCGCGGAGATCGGTGTGGACCTGGAACGGGACCGCGAGCGGTACACGGTGTCCGACCGTGGGATCGTGGTCATCGGCAAGGGTCAGCGCATCGAGCCCTGACCTCGCCGGCCACCACCGGGCGATCCGGCGTACGCCGATCGGCCGGGCAGCGTGCACAGATCCGTGTCAGAAGGAGGCCCCACCGATGTCGGTCCACGCCCGCGCCGGCCAGCCCGCCGAGCCCGAGGACCTGGTCGACGTGCCCCGGCTCGTCACCGCGTACTACGCCGAACACCCCGACCCCGCCGACCCGGCCCAGCAGGTCGCGTTCGGCACCTCCGGGCACCGGGGGTCGAGCCTGCGGGGCGCGTTCAACTCCGACCACATCCTGGCCATCACCCAGGCGACCTGCGACTACCGCCGGAAGCAGGGGATCGACGGGCCACTGTTCCTGGCCCGGGACACGCACGCCCTCTCGGAGCCCGCCTCGGTGAGCGCGCTCGAGGTGCTCGCCGCGAACGAGGTGACGGTGCTGGTCGACAGCCGGGACGGGTACACGCCGACACCGGCCTTGTCGCACGCCATCCTGACGTACAACCGGGGTCGTACCACCGGGCTCGCCGACGGAGTGGTGATCACCCCGTCGCACAACCCGCCGTCGGACGGCGGCTACAAGTACAACCCCACGCACGGGGGGCCGGCGGACACCGACGCGACCAGGTGGATCCAGGACCGGGCCAACGCGCTCCTGGCCGACGGCCTCCGGGAGGTACGCCGGATTCCGTACGCGCGGGCGCGGGCCGCCGAGACCACCGGCCGGTACGACTTCCTGGCCGCGTACGTCGACGACCTCCCCTCGGCGGTGGACCTGGCGGCGGTCCGGGCGGCCGGGGTACGGATCGGCGCGGATCCGCTGGGCGGAGCCAGCGTGGCCTACTGGGGCGAGATCGCGTCCCGACACGGGCTGGACCTGACCGTGGTGAACCCGCTGGTGGACCCGGCCTGGCGGTTCATGACCCTGGACTGGGACGGCAAGATCCGGATGGACTGTTCGTCCCCGTACGCGATGGCCTCGCTGATCTCGCGCCGTTCGGAGTACCAGGTCGCCACCGGCAACGACGCGGATGCCGACCGGCACGGCATCGTCACCCCGGACAGCGGCCTGATGAACCCCAACCACTACCTGGCGGTGGCGATCTCCTACCTGTACCGCAACCGGCCGCAGTGGGCCGCCGACGCGGCGATCGGCAAGACGCTGGTGTCGTCCTCGATGATCGATCGGGTGGCCGCCGACCTGGGCCGCCAGCTGCTCGAGGTCCCGGTCGGCTTCAAGTGGTTCGTGCCGGGGCTGCTCGACGGCTCGGTCGGCTTCGGCGGCGAGGAGAGCGCCGGGGCGTCGTTCCTGGCCCGCGACGGCCGCACCTGGACCACCGACAAGGACGGCATCCTGCTCAGTCTGTTGGCCGCCGAGATCATCGGGGTGACCGGGCGGACGCCCAGCGAGCACTACGCCGACCTGGTGGCGCGGTTCGGCGAGCCGGCGTACGCCCGGATCGACGCGCCGGCCAACCGGGCCGAGAAGGCCGTGCTCGGACGACTCTCGCCGGACCAGATCACCGCCACCGAACTGGCCGGGGAACCGATCACGGCGACGCTGACCAACGCACCGGGCAACGGCGCCGCGATCGGCGGCCTGAAGGTCACCACCGAGTCGGGCTGGTTCGCGGCCCGGCCGTCCGGCACCGAGGACGTCTACAAGATCTACGCCGAATCCTTCCGGGGGCCGGAGCATCTCGGGCGGCTCCAGGAGGAGGCGCGGTCACTGGTCACCGAGGTACTCAAGGACGCCTGACCGCTGCCGGGTCTTCCCTTGGGCGGACCGCCCCGGTCATTCGGGCGGCCAGGTGTCTCCCGCGTCGAGCCGTCTGCGGAGCATCGTGTGCAGCGGCATCGACTGCCCGTCCGGTCCGCCCTCGCCGATGACCAGCTTCGGTGGCGACGGGTGTGGTGTCGCCCCGGTCAACCGGGCCCGCAGGCTGGCCGGCACCGTGAGCACGTAGAAGGCACCGTCGCCGTCGACCGCGTGGATCAGGGCGACATCGAGGTACCAGCCGACGAGCGGAGTCCGGTAGCGGCTCCGTCCGTTGTAGGCGATCGCGGTCAACGGGGTCTGCCGCAGCCCGCGTTCCCGAGCCTCCTGGAGGAAGGACACGACGAGTTGCCGGGCCTGCCCGGTCTCCACGTCCCGGCGACGCTCGTCGGCCGCCGCGTGTGCGGCCACCGCCCGTCGTCGTTGCTCCACCCAGTCCTCGGGCCCACCCTCCGCCATGCCTGGACGGTACGCCCACCAGATCGACGGCCGGCCCGAGAGCCCCGGTTCGGCTCTGCCCGATGCTCTCCGCTGCTACCCGCCGGGGGATGGACCGCCGGGGTGTGTCGGTGGGCGGGGCTGGCCGGGCTGGCCGTATCCCGGCGGAGGTTGGTGCGGCGTGGCCGGATAGCCGGCTGGCGGATACCCGGTGGGCGCCGGATACCCGGATCCGGGCGGTCGAGCAGTCTGCGCCGCCGGGTAGCTCCCCGGCGCTGGCCCGGGAACGGTGGGCTGTCCAGGCGGACCGCGCCGACGTCGGCCCGAGCGTACGAGCAGCCAGACGAGTACGCCGACACCGGCCAGCACCAGCAGCAGGCAGGACCCGCCGACGACGTACGCCACCGGGCTCAGCGTGATGCCCGGCGACGCCTCGGTGTCGGGTGGTGCGGCCGCCGGCTCGGATGGGTCCTCCGCCGGCGCGGACCCGTCGGGTGACGGTGCCGACTCGGCGGGCTTGACGTCGGCGGTGAGCGCCTTGACGAGGTTGAGTACGCCGTAGCCGTACTCGGGGTCGCGGCCGGGTGAGCCCTGGTCAGTGGCGGTCGCGGTGAGTCGGTGTACCACCTCGGTCGCCGAGAGGTCCGGGTACTTCGCCCGGACCAGTGCCGCCGCGCCGGCCACGATCGCCGTCGAGTCACTCGTCCCGGTGGCGGACCTGTATTCGCCGGTGCGGCTGGTGGTCGCGATGTCCTCGCCGGGCGCGATGAGTCCCACCGCCTCGCCGGTCACGCTGACCCGCGCCAGTTTTCCGTCCCGTGCGCTGGCGCCGACCGCGAGGACACCCGGGTAGGCCGCCGGATAGCCGACGGACCTGTTGTCGGGCCGGTTGCCAGCGGCGGCCACCAGAACCACGTCGGCGGCGAGCGCCTTGTCGACCGACTCCCGGAGTCGGTCGAAGGTCCCGCCGCTCAGCGACATTGAGATCACCTTGGCCCCCCGCTGTACCGCCTGGTCGATGGCGGTCGGGAGGATTCCGCCACTGCCGACCGAGGATTTCGAGTCGCGAATGGGCAAGATTTTTGCCTTTGGTGCGATCCCCAGCGCACCGTCGGCGTTACCCGGCCCGTGTCCGTGCGCAGCGATCAACCCGGCCATCGCGGTGCCGTGCCCGTTGGCGTCCTGCTGGCCGTTGCCGCCCTCTCCGGTCAGGTCGACTCCGGGCAGGACGTTGTCGACCAGGTCGCGATGGCTCGCCCGGACGCCCGTGTCGATCACCGCGACCACCACCCCGGCACCCTGGGTGATCCGGTGTGCCTCGGCGATGTTGAGCGAGCGCAGGTGCCACTGCCGGTCCCGCGCCGCGTCCGCGAACGCCGGCGGTGCGCCGACCAGCACCGCGAGGACGCCACAGGCGGCCGCCGCGCACCAGCGCGGCAGCCACGTCCCGTGCCCCCGGCGGCGAGCCCTCACCGATCCTTCCCGATGACCCCGGTGCCGGGCTCGTGCCGCCCGACGGCCCGGTTCGGCTCGATCTCGGGGGCGACACCCTCCTCGACCGCCCACGGGTTGTCCGGATCCCAGTGACGGGTGTCCTGCTCGTCCCCGGTCTGCCGGCCACGCTGGCCACCGATCATGCCGGGAGAGCCGGTCCCGCCGGCCGCGCCGCCCCGGCCGGCACCCGGCCCGCGAGCCGCTCCGGCGCCGCCGATCGCGCCGGCCGCCCCGGGTCGGCCCGCACCCTGGCCGGACTGCCCGATCACGCCACCGACCGGGTTCGCCCGTGGTGCGCCGCCGCCGACTCCGCCCGGTACACCGCCGACGGCTCCGCCCGGCCGGGCACCGATCACCCCGCCCGGCGGTACCCCCGTACTGAGCGAGGCCGGCCCCAGGCCGACCTTGCCGGGGCCGCCGGGCACCCCCTTGGGACCGCCGCCGGTGTGGACCGGCGGCGGTCCGCCGATCAACCCTGGCCCGACCGGAAGGACTGGAGTGACGGTGGGCGGTGGCGGGGCTACCGGAGGGGTGGGCGGAAGCGTCGGCCCGGGCAGGGTGGTCGTCGGCGGGGTGACTCCGGTCAGGCTCGGACCGTCGTCCCAGGGCGGGTCGGTCGGTACCCCGATGTCCGGTGGCGGGTACTCACTGTGCAGGTCGGGCGGAGGTGTTCCCTCGATGTAGCCGGGCTTGTCGTCGTCCTCCGGCTCACCCCGACGGTGCGGCGGCGGGTTGACCTCGGGGGGAATCCTGGTCCGGGTCCGCTTGGCGGAGTGCTCCGTGCTGTCCTGGTCCTGAATCAGCTTCGGTGGGAGGTACTCGGGCGGGGGCTGGACGCGGTTGCTGCCGTCCCGGGCAGAGGTGTCCACCTCCACCTGTACCGCACGGGCCCGCGCGATCAACGCCGCCTGTTGCGCGTCGCTGACCGGTGGATCGGTGAGTGCCTGCATGCCCTTCTCACCGATGAAGTCGCCCGCAACCCGGCCCAGGGCGTCGAGGCCGAAGCGTGACCCCCCGACGCTGCCGATCGCCCCGCCGATATCGCCGGCCTTCTCGACCTGCTTCTGGTAGTCCGCCAGCAACGCCTGGTTCTTGACGTACTCGTCGTAGATCGGCTTCAGCTTGACCCGCGCCTGGTCGATCGCGTCCGCCACGTAGCCGATGTGCGTCGCGTTGTTCTGGGCGGCGGTCGACGTCTGTTGGGCCGCCTGGATCAGCCGGTCCAACTCGGCCATGTAGGCGGCCGACGCCGCGTTCTGCTCCGGCGGCCAGAGGGTGGCGAGCTGGTTGCGGCACTGCTGAAGTCGGGAGGAGTGGTTGCTGAGCATGCCGGAGGTGCGCTCCCAGGCCGCGACCTGGTCCCGGCTCGGCTGGAGCTTCTGCTGGGCCGCGTCGATCATCTGCCACAGCCGGGGGATGTAGGTCGGGTCAGCCATTGCCGCCGCCTCCGGCCGGGTTGGCCGGGGTGGTTCCCGGCGCCGGCTGCTCGGGCGGCGGCAGGACCTCCTGGACATCACTCACGGTGGCGTGCGCGAACGCGTCGGAACCCTGATAGTTGGCGGCGATCTTGTCGGCCGCCTGGGCCACGGCCTCGGTGCCCAGGTCCAGGTTGAACAGCGAGTCCAGGGTCTTCTGGATGCACTCGTCGTACCGGTCCTGGAGCCGCCTCCAGTCCTCGCCCTCGATCCGGTCGCCGATGGTGGCCCCGGGCTGCATGGCGTCGTGCACCTGAGGCACCTGGGAGCGGTAGCCCTGTTCCAGTTCGTCGCGCATCACCGCCGCCGCGCTCACCAGACCGTCGATCTCGACGTTGATCTGGCCGATAACCGCAGCGGCCGCCGCGCCGAGCGCCGCTCCGCCCGACTCAACCGGAATCATCGCAACCCCTCCCCGTGGGTGGTCGTCAGATATGGGCGGGGCTCATTGTAGCCGAGGCACAACACCGAGTACCTGTCAAATCGGGCTAGTCGATCATCATTCGAAAGTGGACCCGTACGTCCACCGTCCTGCTCCGACAGTGACCGCCGTACCGACGGTCGGGCACCCGGTACGGTACGGGTCGTCGACCCCGGTTCACGGGGATGTCGCCCACCGCACGCCTACCGTACGCCGATCGCCGTGATGCTGTGCCCGACCGCCGGGTCCGGCCCGGCGTCCTCTCTGCTCACGCACCCCGACGACCGGCAGCTCGGAAAGTCCGGGTGCACCACTGTGGAACGGGTGATATCCATGTCCCGACGGCGCCACATCTTCGGCGCGCTGCTGGTGACGGCGACGGTGTTGGCCGGGGCGCCCACCGGCGTACAGGCCGGCGAGCGGCACCGGCCGGAGTCCGCGCCAAGCTTCGACCTCCAGGCCCACCGTGGCGGGCTCGGCCTGCGGGTGGAGAACACGCTCGCGTCCTTCGGCAACGCCCTGCGACTCGGGGTCAGCACCCTCGAACTCGACGTGCAGATCACCGCCGACCGGCAGGCGGTGGTCACCCACGACCGTCGGGTCACCGGCACCAAGTGTGTCGACACCGGACCGGCGACGCCCGGCGACACCGCGTTCCCCTACGTCGGCAAGTACGTCAACACCCTCACCCTGGCCCAGGTGCGTACGCTCGACTGCGGCAGCCGGACCCTGGCCGACAAGCCGGGCCAACTCGCCGTACCCGGTGCCCGGATGCCGCTGCTCCGGGAGGTCTTCGCGCTGGTCAAGCGGTACGGCGCGGACGACGTGACGCTCAACGTGGAGACCAAGGTGGAGGCCGGCGCGCCGGCCGAGACCGCGCCCCGGGAGCAGTTCGTCCAGGTCACCGCGGCCGAGATCCGGGCCACCGGACTGCTGGAGCAGGTCACCATCCAGAGCTTCGACTGGGGCGCGCTGATGCGGATGCGTCAGGTCGAGCCCCGACTGCCACTGGTGGCGCTGACCAACTACGACTTCCTGCAAACCGGTGCGCCGGGTGCCTCACCCTGGCTCGGCGGGCTGGACATCGACGACTTCGGCGGCGACCCGATCAGGGCGATCAGGACCTTCGGCGCCCGGACCTTCTCGCCGGTGCACGGCTTTCCGCAGAACGGCACGGTCACCGAACCCGGCTACCGGCCGTACGTGACCAAGCAGCTGGTCGAGCACGCGCACCGCAACGGCGTCAGGGTCGTGCCGTGGACGGTGGACGACGTACCGACGATGGCCAAGCTGCTCGACGACGGGGTGGACGGCATCATCACCGACTACCCGGACCGGCTGCGTACGCTGCTCGCGCAGCGCCGGATCGCGCTGCCCCGGGGGTACGCGGCACCGTTCGACATCCAGGCGCACCGGGGCGGCCGGGCGACCAGGCCGGAGAACACCCTGCCGGCGTTCCGGAACGCGCTGGAGAATTCGGCGATCTCGACCCTGGAGCTGGACACCGGGGTGACCCGGGACGGCCAGCTCGTGGTGCTGCACGACCGGACGATCAACGGCAGCCACTGCGAGGACACCGCGCCGGCCAGCCCGGGGGACAGGGCGTTCCCGTACGTCGGAAAACTGGTCCACGACCTGACGTGGAAGCAGATCAGGACCATCGACTGCGGGTCGAAGACGCTGCCGGAACTGCCGGACCAGGTCGCCGTGCCGGGTGCCGGCATCCCGACCCTCGACCAGGTGTTCGACCTGGTGCGGTCGAGCGGCCGGCGGGACGTACGGCTGAACATCGAGACGAAGCTCAGTCCGCTGGTGGCGGACACCGAGCCGTACCGCAGCTTCACCGCCAAGCTGGTCCGGGCGATCGAGCGGGCCGGCCTCACCGACCGGGTGACGATCCAGTCCTTCGACTGGCGGACCATCACGTACGCCCGGCAGCTCAACCGGAAGATCGGCACCGTCGCCCTGGTCTGGCAGTACGGCCCGGCCGAGTGCGCCAGCCTGGCCGACGAGTGCTCCCTGCGGGCGGTCTACGGTGACCGTTCGGTGCGCAGCCCCTGGACCGCCGGCCTGGACTGGTGGCGGTACCAGGACCTGGGCAAACTGGTCCGGGCCGCCGGTGCCGGAACGGTCTCCGCGAACTGGCAGGTGCACGATTCGGCCCAGGGCATCGTACGGTCGACCGACTGGTATCTGCGGCAGGATCCGGCCTACTTCCATGGACCGACGGTGCCGGAACTGCAACGCCGGTACGGGCTCAAGGTGGTGCCGTACACGGTGGACGACCCGGCGGTGATGCAGCGGGTCATCGACCTCGGCGTGGACGGCATCATCACCGATTACCCCGAGCGGCTGGTGGCGGTGGCGATCCGCAACGGCCTCCGCTGACCTGTTAGGAAGGGCCCCTTCTTCTACAAAAAACGATAACAAGGGGCCCTTCCTTACACCTTGTCGAAGTAGGTGCGGACCTCGGCGACCACCGTCTCCAGGTGCTCGTCGGAAAGTTCGGGGTAGATCGGGAGGGATAGGCACTCCCGGGCCCAGGCCTCGGTGACCGGGAGGTCGCCCGGCTGGTGACCGAGCGAGGCGTACGCGGGTTGCAGGTGCAGCGGGATCGGGTAGTGCACCCCGGCGCCGATGCCGGCGTCGCGCAGATGGGCCAGCAGCCCTTCCCGGTGCCGGGTACGCACCACGAACAGGTGGTGGACGCCGCGCCGGTTCGGTGGCTCGACCGGCAGGACGAGGTCGCCGACTCCGTCGAGCCGGGCGCGGTAGGCGGCTGCCAACTCCCGCCGTCGCTGGTTGCCCTCGGCCAGCGTGGTCAGCTTCACCGCCAGCACGGCCGCCTGAAGCGTGTCGAGCCGGGCCGCGTAGCCGACGGTGAGGTGCTCGTACTTGCTGGTGCGACCGTGGTCGGCCAGGCGCCGGATCCGGTCGGCCAGCGCCGGGTCCGAGGTGGTGACGGCCCCGGCGTCGCCGAACGCGCCGAGGTTCTTGCCGGGATAGAACGAGAAGCAACCGATCCGGCCGTACGCCCCGGCGCGGACCGTCGAGCCGTCGTCGCGGACGTACTCCGCCCCGTGGGCCTGTGCGGCGTCCTCGATCACCGGCACTCCGGCCGCCGAGGCGATCGCGCCGATCGCGCTCAGGTTGACCGGCAGCCCGTAGAGGTGCACCGGCAGCACCGCGCGGACCCGGTCGATCACCGCCTTCAGCGCGTCGGGGTCCATCCCCCCGGTCTCCTCGTCCACCTCGACGAAGCGCGGTCGGGCGCCCAGCCAGCTCACCGGCTCGGCGGTGGCGACGAAGGTGTGTGCCGGAACGGCCACCTCGTCACCGGGTCCCACGCCGAGGGCGGCCAGGCTCAGGTGGATCGCGGCCGTGCCGGAGGAGACTCCGACGGCGTGGCTGGTGCCGCAGAAGGCGGCGAAGGCCGACTCGAACTCGCCGACCTCCCGGCCGAGGATGAACCGGGTGTCGTCGACGACGGCTCGGATCGCCGCGTCGATCGCGTCGCGGTGCCGGTCGTACGCGGCGGCAAGGTCGACCAGGGGAATTCGGGGCATCACAGGCTCCTGACTGTTCACGCTGCGGGCGAACCACGTCGCCGTGGAGAGTGCGGGCGTACCGCGTCGCCGTGGAGAGTGCGGGCGTACCGCGTCGCTGTGGGAGGTGCGGGCGTATCGCGTCGGGCGGCCCTGTGTTCAGTGTGCGGCGGGTGTGAGGTCGGGATGCGGTCCGTCGGAGTGCGGCCGTCCGACCGGTGCCGGGTCGACAGGTGTCCGCTCGATCGCCGGCGACCCGGGAATCCGGGGAACCGTCACCGTCACGCCACCGGCCCGGAGCGAGGCGTCGGCCGCCTCCAGTACGGCCACCACCCGGGCGCCGTTCCAGCCGTCGGTCCGGGGCCGGGCGCCGGTGCGTACGCAGTCCAGGAAGTGTCCCAGCTCCACGGCCAGCGGTTCGGCCGTGGAGAGCACCGGTACGTGCGCCGCGTCGTCGCGCAGCCGGTACTGCCGGACGCCGTGTCCGTCCGGCTCCAGTGGTTCGGCGCCCTTGTCGAAGACGGTGAGCCGGGCGTCGGTCTTCAGGTCGTCGTAGACGAGCATCCGGCGGGTGCCGACGACGGTGGTACGCCGGGTCTTCGCCGGATCCAGCCAGCTCACGTGCATGTGCGCGACCACGTCGTCCGGGTACCCGACGGTGACGAACATGACGTCCTCGACGCCGTCGTGCAGGTACCGGCCGCCCTGTGCGGCGACCCAGCGGGGCTCGGCCCCGAGCAGGTAGTTGGCGATGGAGACGTCGTGCGGCCCGATGGACCAGAACGTGTGCAGGTCGCTCTGGATCCGGCCGAGGTTGAGGCGCTGGGAGTGCAGGTAGAGGACGTCACCTATCTCGCCGGCCCGGATGAACTCGCGCATCCGTTCGACCGCCGGGACGTACTCGAAGGTGTGGCCGACCATCAGCACCAGGCCCTGGCGGTCGGCCGTCTCGGTCAGCGTGACCGCGTCGGCGACGGACATCGCCAGCGGCTTCTCGACGAAGACGTGCTTGCCGGCGGCCAGCGCCCGGCGGGCCAGTGGCGCGTGGCTCGGCGCCGGGGTGGCGATCAGGACCGCGACGACCTCGTCGTCGTCGAGGACCTCGTCCAGGTCGTCGGTGGCCCGCACCTGTGGGTACAGCTCGGTCGCGGCCTGGCGTCGGTCGGGACTGGCGTCCACCAGATAGCGCCACCGCGACTGTGCCAGTTGGTCGAGGTTCCGGGCGAGATTGGTACCCCAGTAGCCAAAGCCGATCAGGCCCAACTTCTCGGTCACGATACTGTCTCCAATGGATCGGGGACGGTGATGGGTCGCCGGAGATGTCGCCGTGGTTCGCTCGTACGACGTGAATTCCATTCGTCGATGAGCGCTCGCGATCGGATGTTGAAAATCGTCGTGACAGCGCCTGTCCCGACTCAGTGGGCGCCGCCCGGTCGAGTAGTCGATAGGCGGCCGATGATTTCGTTGATAATGCGGTGACAATTCATCGGGGATCCTGCTACGGCGCCCCCGCGACCCGCCAGACGGCTGTCCAGTTCCCGACCTCGTCAGGTCGACCGGAACGAGGAAGGGCGAGCGTTTCGCGTATTCGGCACCAGTGCCGAGGCGCGGAGGGTCTGATCCGGGTGGCCGCAGAGCCAGGCGAGGCGTTCGATCATCTTTTCCGGATCCTCGAACGGATCCAGCCCGGTCACCTCGGTCGGATTCAACGCCGGAACCGAGACGTGCGAGATCAGCGGATGCAACGGCCGTACGTCGATCTCACCCTCGCCGAGCAGGTCCTCGTGGAGTTTCTCGCCGGGCCGCAGGCCGGTGTAGATGATCCGGGGCTCGCCGGGTGCCTGGGCGGCGAGCTGCCGGGCCAGGTCGTCGATGCGTACCGGCTTGCCCATGTCGAGCACCAGCGCCTCGCCGTCCCGCCCGAGTGCCGCGGCCTGGAGCACGAGCTGTACCGCCTCCTGCACGCTCATCAGGTAGCGGGTCACGTCCGGGTGCGTGACGGTGATCGGCAGTCCAGCGTCGATCTGGGCCCGGAAGGCGGTGACCACCGATCCCCGGCTGCTCAGCACGTTGCCGAACCGGACGCTGAGGAAGGTGCCGGCCTCGTTGGCGCCGGTGTACGCGGTCAGCCGCTCGGTGATCCGTTTGGAGTAGCCGAGGACGCTGATCGGGTTCGCCGCCTTGTCGGTGGAGATGTTCACGAACCTGGCCACGTCGCGCGCGGCATTCAGGACGGAGAGGGTGCCCCAGACGTTGGTCTTGATCGCCTCCCCGGGATGCCGCTGCAACAGGGTGAGGTGTTTGAGCGCGGCGGCGTGGAAGATGATGTCGGGGCGCCGGTCCCGGATCGTCCGCGCGATGCCCTCGCTGTCGCGCAGGTCGGCCAGGATCAGTTCGGGCCCGTCCAGCAGCGCCCGGCCCGAGAGCGACAACTGCAGCCCGTGCAGCGCCGACTCGTCCCGGTCGAGCATCATCAGCTCGCCCGGGTCGGCCCGGAGGATCTGCCGGCACAACTCGGAGCCGATCGATCCGCCGGCCCCGGTGACCAGCACCCGCCGGCCGGTCAGGGCCGAGTCCGCGTTGCCGAGGTCGGCGACGACCTGACGCCTGCCGAGCAGGTCGTCGATCTCCGGGTCCCGTACGTCGGCGACGCTGATCCGTTGGTTGACCAGGTCCCGTACCGGCGGCAGCACCTTGAACTCGGCACCGGCGGCCAGCGTGGCGGCCCGGACGACACGGATCAGTTCCGCGTCCGCGTTGGCGACCGAGAAGATCACGGTACTGGCGCCGGTCAGGGCCAGCGCCTCACGGATCTCCCGGCGGCCACCGAGCACGCGTACGTCGTCGATCCGTAGGTGCCGCTTGTCGGGATCGTCGTCGAGCAGGCCGACCGGCAGGTATCCGCCCCGGGGATCGCTCACCATCGCGCGCAGCAGTGCCTGGCCGGCCGAACCCAGGCCGAAGAGCAGCACCGGGGTTGCCGAGCGGGTGTTGGGGCGCAGGGAACGGTCGCGCCGGTGGCGGTACGCGGACCGGACGCAGAGCATCAGGAGCAGGGCCACCGCCGCGCCGACCGGCGGGGTGCTGGCCGGGATCGGGTGGTCCGCCATGGTGAGGACGGCGAGCAGCATGACCGCCGCGCTCGCGGCCACCGTCGCGGCCAGCGCCCGGATCTCCTGGAGACTTCCGAGCGGGTGTCGTCCCCAGTGTCTGCGCTGCACCGAGGCGAGGGTGGGATGCAGGGCGGCGGCGATCAGTCCGGCGCCGACGACCTGGACGAGCTGACCGGTGGTGAGGTCGAACTCGTATCTGGTCCAGGCTGCTGCGGTGAAGCCGCCGATCCACGCCAGGGCGTCGCCGGCCACCAGCGCCGCGACACGGCTCTGGGCCTTCCAGCGACGACCAGCGTTGGGGAGGGGTGGCGCATCTGCGCTGAGCGACATGTACGACTCCTGGTGCTGTTCTGTCTGGTGGTGAGCTGGCGGAACGCGGGGGGTCCTATTCGTCAGTGTTAAACATTTACCCGACGGGAAAGCGGATCGAGGGCTTTTCCCGGTTTTCCGCTCCTACCCGACCGGCCGCGTTACCGGACGCCCCCTGTGTCGTTGACGGGTCGGGCGGATTGGGTGACGGCACCGGTAGCCCGTGCGCCGGGCGCCAATTTATGAGAAAGCTACGCAATGGAAAAGCCGGACCTAGGTGAATAGAGAAAGCATTGAAGATCGTCGTGACTGGCGGGGCCGGGTTCATCGGCTCTAATGTGGTACGCGCGCTCACGGCTGCCCCGGAGATCCAGGAGATCGTCGTCGTCGACGACTTCTCGACCGGTAGGCTCGAAAATCTCGTGGAACTGCCAGCCCGACTGCTGCCCGGCACGATTCTCGACCCGGCGACCCTCGACGAGGCGTTCGTCGGGGCGTCGAGCGTGATCCACCTGGCCGCCATACCCTCGGTCCAGCGATCCGTGGACGATCCGCTGCGCAGTCACCAGGCCAACGCGACCGGCACCCTTACGGTGCTCGAGGCGGCGCGGCGGCACCGGGTACCGCACGTCGTCCTCGCCTCCTCCTCGTCGGTGTACGGCGGCAACCTGGCCCTGCCGAAGGAGGAGACGCTGCGGCCGATGCCGCTGAGCCCGTACGCGGTGTCGAAGCTGGCGACCGAGGCGTACGCGCTGGCCTACTCGTCCTGCTTTCGGCTTCCGGTGCTTCCGTTCCGGTTCTTCAACGTCTTCGGCCCCGGCCAGGCGGCCAACCACGCCTACGCGGCGGTGGTGCCCGCGTTCGTCTCCGCCGCGCTCGACGGCCGGCCGCTGCGGATATTCGGCGACGGACGCCAGACCCGGGACTTCACCTTCGTCGGCAGCGTCGCCTCGGTGATCGTGGACGCGGTCCTGCGCCGCGTGTCGGCGCCGGACGCCGTCAACCTCGCCTTCGGGTCCCGGGTCTCGCTGCTCGATCTCGCCGGCGAGTTGGAGGCCGTGCTGGGACGCAGCCTCGACGTCGTCCACGAGCAGCCCCGGCCGGGTGACGTGCGGGACTCGCAGGCGGACCGCACCCGACTGAGTTCCCTGTTCCCCTCGGTGCGGCCACATCCGCTGCGGGTGGGTCTGGAGGCCACCGTCGACTGGATGTCCGGCCGCGTTCTCGCCGGCCGCTAGCCTTCCGGGACATGCGTTCCCTGGGACAGGGCGTCGTCGCGCACGACAAGCCGGCCGACGGGCGGTCGGCCGGGGACCCCATAACGGTCGGCGGAGTCGGCCGGGACCGGAGCCGACGGCTGGTGACCGGCATCGCCACCGCGGCGTTGAGCCGGGGGACCGGGGTGGTGGTGCCGCTCGTCCTGATCCCGGTCACGCTGGCGTATCTCGGTGCGGACCGGTACGGGCTCTGGATGGCGGTGACGGCGCTCACCGCCATGGCGGCCTTCACCGACCTCGGGCTCGGGAACGGACTGATGACCAAGCTCGCGCCCTGCTACGCCAGCGGGGACACGGGCAGGGCGCGGGGCTACATCTCGAGCGCGTACGTGGTGCTGGCGGCGATCTCACTGGCGACCTGCTGCCTGCTCTGGCTGCTGTCCGGCGTCATCGGCTGGTCGTCGATCCTCAACGTGTCCGGTACCGCGACACCCTCGGACGCCCGGAACATCGCACTGGTCTGCCTGACCGCCTTCGTCCTGAACATTCCGCTCTCGCTGGTCGTCCGCGTCCAGTACGCGTACCAGCAGGTCGGCCGGAGCAACATCTGGCAGGCGGTGGGGAGCCTGTCGGCGCTGCCCCTCACCCTCGGGGCGGTGCACGCCGGCCTGCCGCCGGTCGCGGTCATCGCGGCCACCGTACTGGGACCGGTGTTGGTCAACGTGGTCAACACCGGCTGGATGTACCTGCGGCACATGCCGGAGATCGGCCCCCGGATCGCATCCGTCGACCCGCGGATCGCCCGGGAACTGATGCGGCTGGGTGGGCTGTTCTTCCTGCTGACCATCCTGTGGTCCGCGGCGACCCAGGCGGACGTCCTGATCGTCGCGCACGCGCTGGGCCTGGAGAGCGTCACCACGTACGCGGTGCCGGTCCGGCTGTTCAACCTGCTCGGCTTCCTCGTCACGCTGGTGAACCTTCCGCTCTGGTCCGCCAACGGTGACGCGCTGGCACAGGGCCACCTGGGTTGGGTGCGCCAGACCACCCGGCGCATGACGCTGTTCTCCACGTTGACCGCACTGCTGCCGGCCATCGTGCTGGTGCTGGTCGGCGACCGTCTGCTCGGCACCTGGTTCGGAGTTCCGCCCGGCGCGGACCACTGGCTGCTCGTCGGGCTCGCCGTGTGGGGAGTGACGCTCGCGGCCACCTCTCCACGGGCGATGGTGCAGAACGCCGCCGGTGTCGTCCGGCCGCAACTGCTCGGCGTGGGGCTCTACCTCGTACTGTCGCTGGTCGGGAAGTGGTACGGCGCGAAGTGGTACGGCATCGCCGCCGTCCCGTACGTCTCGATCGTCACCTACCTGCTGACCGTGATCCCCTGCACGGTGTACGGCTACCGGCAGGCGCTGGCGGTGTCCGGGCCGGCCGGCTCCCGGGGTGAGGCGACCCCGGTGCGGCAGACGACTGGCCCAGGGGTGGGCTGACCCGTGCGCGAAGTACGGCGGCACCCCCGATCGGATGGGAATCCGCCGGTTCAACGAACCAACTCGTCTACAGTGAGCGACTGTGCCCGGACTATCAGTGATGGACGCGGCGTACGCCCGGGCCTTCAAGCCGGGCTCGGCACCGAACGCCGTACGACGGTGTTCAGCCGGGACTTCAACCGATGGGCACGCCGCCGCGCAGGCGGATGAACCGAACTAACTGGACGATGGTTGGCGGATATGAACAGACAGTCAGTGCAGGCGCGGCTCCGCACCCTGCTGCCGGGGGTTCCCCGCTCCCGGGGTGAGGCGCTGGCGTCCCTGCACCTCCTGGCAACCCTGCGGGCCCAGGGGTGGCAGCGCTCGATGAGGGGCGGGGCGCCGGTCAACGCGAGCGGCGAGCCACAGCCGTGGCTGACCTATCCGGCGGTGGACTGGCTCGAACGGGCGCTGACCCCGAGCGCCCGGGTCTTCGAGTACGGCGCCGGTTCGTCGACCTCCTGGTTCGCCCGGTCCGGCCGGGTCAAGGAGATCGTCTCCGTGGAGCACGACCCGGGGTGGTTCGCCCGACTGCCCCAGCCGCCGAACGGAAAGATCAACTACGTGCCCTGTGAGGGTACGTGGTGGGAGACGGACGTACGGGCGCCGTACGTGCGGGCGATCGCCGACGGAGCGCCCTGGGACGTGATCGTCATCGACGGCATGGCCCGGAACACCTGCGCCCGGATCGCCGCCGACCACCTCACCCCGGCCGGCATGGTGGTGCTCGACGACACCGACAACGCCGCATCCGTACCGGGGCAGGTCGAACTCGCCGACCGGGGGCTCGGTCGGCTGGACTTCTGGGGACTCAAGCCCGGGATCGGCACCCGGACCTGTACGTCGGTCTTCGGTCGGGACATCGACTCCTGGCTGCACAGATGACCCGGCGTGGAGCCTGGGTGGCCCAGGTCGGCCCGTTCCTCTTTCCCTGGGGGCAGCCGGGTTCCCGGCGGGTCTACGGCGTGGCCAGGTCGCTGGCCGCCGCCGGCTACGACGTCGTGGTGGCCAGCGGCGAGGACGGGCCCGCGACACCGACCCGGCTAGACGAGGTCGACGGTCCAGGCTCCGTCCGGTACCTCGGACTGGGGGAGATTCCGTCGGCCGAGGCCAGCCGGCTCAGCCGGTCCGTGCAGTGGTTCCTGCGCTGGGGGCAGCGGACGGCCCAATGGCTGGATGCCCAGCCGACGTTGCCGTCGCACGTCGTGGTCGCCGGTGGCGACGCGCCGTACATGCTGCACCTGCGGCGATGGTGCCGGCGCAACCGGATCCCGCTGATCGCCGACGTCGTCGACTGGTACAGCCCGCGGCAGCTCCGGGGCGGCGTCCTCGGTCCTCCGCACCTCAGCGCCCAGGCGGCGTTGCGCTACTACTACCCCCGGTGCGACGGCATCATCGCGGTGAGTTCCTTCCTGGAACGGCACTACCGCGACCGGGGACGTCGGGTGCTGCGGGTGCCGCCGACGCTCGACGTGCGGAACCTGGCCGTACCCGAGACCGGGGCCGGGAGCGGCGGACCCGATCTCACCCTGGTGTACGCCGGCTCGCCGGGCCGGAAGGACCTGATCATCGACATGATCCGCGCGGTGGACCGGCTGGACCGGGAGGGGGCCAGGATCGAGCTGCGGATCTACGGTCCGTCGCCGCAACAGGTGCGGGGCCTGCTCGGTGCCGAGCCGCCGCCCGGCAGCGTACGGCTGCTGGGGCGGCTGCCGCAGCAGGAGATCCCGCGCGCGTTGCAGGAGGCGGACTTCAGTGTGCTGCTGCGCCGGCCGGAACGGGGCAACCAGGCGGGCTTCCCGACGAAGTTCTGCGAGAGCCTCGCCAACGGAACACCGGTGATCGCCAACCTCACCAGCGACCTGGGCGGCTACCTGACCGACGGCCGGGAGGGACTCGTCTGCGCCGACCACTCGGTGACCGGGCTCGGCGAGACGCTCCGGACGGCGCTGCGACTGACCCCCGGGCAGCGGCGGCAGATGCGCGAGGCCGCACGCCGCCGGGCGCTCGAGGAGTTCGACTTCCGGGCGTACGCGGAGCCGCTCGGCACCTTCCTGGACACCGTCCGGCTCTGACCCTCGTCCGGACAGTCCCGGCTCGGCTCCTCGTCCGGACAGTCCGGCTCGGCTCCGGCCGTCACCCGTACAGCCGCTCGGAGCGGGTCCCGGCACCCGCGCCGGCCGTGCGCAGGGCGTGGTAGAAGACGTCCCGCCGCCGCGCCAGCGGCTCGTCGGCGAAGTCGGCGGCCCGGCCCAGGTTGCGGGCCGAGGCGGCGGCCATCCGGGCCGGATCGGTCAGGAACTGCCGGATCGACCCGGCGAGGCTCTCCGGGTCGTCCGGCGGTACGAGGTCGTCCGGCGGCAGCAACTCGGGTATCCCGCCCACCGCCGTGCCGACGGCGGGCAGTCCCCGGGCCATCGCCTCGATCAGCGCCTTCGGCAGTCCCTCCGTTCGGGACGGCATGACGAACAGGTCCGCCTCGTCGAGCCGGTGGCGTACCTCGGCCCCGGCGGGGAGCGCACCGGTCAGCACCACCCGGTCCGCCACGCCCAGGCGCTCGGCGAGCCGTTCGAGCCGGGGCCGGCACCGGCCCTCGCCGACGTGCACGAGCCGCAGTGCGAGTCCGGTCGCCACGAGCCGGGCGAGGGCCTCGACCAGGGTGTCGACGCCCTTGTACATCTGCTCCAGCGTGCCGACCGACACCAGCGTGTGGCCCTGCCGCCCGGGATCGGGGCGGCGCGGACCGTCCCGGTACGCCTCGGCGGGAAGTTCGATGCTGGAATAGGCCGCCGTGACCGCCCCGGTCCGGGCCGGGTAGCGGGCCTGTAGGTAGCGGTCGGTCACGTAGGCCGCCCCGACCGCGTTGCGGCACTGGCGCCGCAACCGCGCCGTCTCCCGCTGGCGCAGCAGCGGGCGCAGCGGATGCCGGATCACCCCCGGGGCGAACACGTCGTACGGGTCACCCACGACCTCGACCGCGTAGGGCAGCCCGGCCCGCTCGCGCGACGCCGCCAGCAGCGAACCGAGCGGGGACGGCACCCGCAGGACGACCGTGTCCCCGTCCTCCGCCGCCGCCCGCACCGCCCGGACGACCGCCGCCCGGCGGGCCAGATACTGCGCCGGCCCGATGTAGCAGGGCACCGGCCACACCTCGACCCCGGCGCCGTCCACCCGCTTCGCGCCGTCGTCGCGCCGGGGGACGTCGGCCACCCGGGCGAGCACCCGGACCCGGTCGAACGCCGACAGGTACCGGGTGAAGAACGGGTACGCCGGTCCGCCCCGGGTCCAGATCGCCCCGTCCGGAGAACGGCTGAACCGTGCCTCGACGGTCACCACCACTCGGGTCCCGGGAGATTGAGAAGCGTTCACGTAAGGGGCCTCCGCATTCGATCCGAGGCGAGCCGGGACGCAATATCTCTGTAGGACTAAATCAGATTAAGGATGCCCTTTGGTCCTAACAGCGGATGTGCCGCGAATTCTGCGTGTCTTTCGCCTTGTCACCTCGTTGACCCCGGTGTTGTAGACGAACGGGAGTACGGATGACCTTCCTGCCCGCCGGCCGCCGGGTGCTGATCACCGGTGGCACCGGTTCCTTCGGTCGAACCATGGCGCGCCGGCTCCTGCACCGGGACGTGGGCGAGGTCCGGATACTCAGCCGTGACGAGGCCAAACAGGACGCCATGCGCCGGACGATCGGCGACGACCGGGTGCGCTACCACGTGGGCGACGTACGCGACTACGACACGGTGCTGCGGGCCAGCCGGGACGTGGACTTCGTGTTCCACGCGGCGGCGCTCAAGCAGGTGCCGTCCTGCGAGTTCTTTCCGCTGGAGGCGGTCCGGACGAACGTGCTCGGCAGCGCCAACGTGGTCGAGGCGGCCGACCGCAACGGGGTCAGCTCGGTCGTCGTACTCAGCACCGACAAGGCGGTCTATCCGGTCAACGCGATGGGGATGAGCAAGGCGTTGATGGAGAAGGTGGCGCAGGCGCACGCCCGGAACAACCCACGCAGCCGTACGACGGTGTCGTGCGTGCGGTACGGCAACGTCATGTACTCGCGCGGCTCGGTGATCCCGCTCTTCGTGGAGCAGATCAAGGCGGGTCGGGCGCTGACCGTCACCAACCCGGCCATGACCCGCTTCCTGATGTCGCTGGACGACTCGGTGGAACTCGTGGAGCACGCGTTCTCGCACGCCCGGCCGGGCGACGTGTTCATCCGCAAGGCGAGCGCCTGCACCCTCGGCGACCTGGCCGCCGCGCTCTGCCAGTTGTTCGACGCGCCCGCCAAGCTCGACGTGATCGGGGTACGGCACGGCGAGAAGCTGGACGAGACGCTGGCCAGCCGCGAGGAACTGGCCCAGGCCGAGGACTTCGGGGAGTTCTTCCGGGTACCGGTCGACGCCCGCGACCTCAACTACGCCCTGTACGTCTCCGAGGGCGACCCGAGTACGGACACCGTCGACTTCAACTCCGCCAACGCGCCCCGGCTGGACGTACCGGAGATCGTCTCGCTGCTGCGGACGCTGCCCGAGATCCGCGCGGAGCTGGCCCTGCGCGAACCGGTGCTGATGTCATGAACCTGGCCCTCACCGGCGCCGGCGGTTTCCTCGGCTGGCACGTACGCGTACTGGTCCGGGCGCTGGGCTGGCCCGATCCGACCGTGCTGACCCGGGCCGACCTCGCCGACCCGGACGTCGTGGCGGCGAAGCTCGACGGTGTCGGCCGGCTGCTGCACCTGGCCGGCGTCAACCGGGGCGACCCGGCCGACGTGGCCGCCGGCAACGTGGAACTGGCCGCGTCACTCGCCCGGGCCCTGCGCCGGTGCGCCCAGCCGCCGCCGACGGTCGTCTTCGCCAACTCCACCCAGGCCGGCAACGGCACCCCGTACGGCGACTCGAAGGCGGTGGCCGCGGCCACCCTGGCCACCGTGGCGGAGCGGGGTGTGCACTTCGTCGACCTCCGGCTGCCCAACCTGTACGGCGAGCACGGCCGGCCACACTACAACTCCGTAGTGGCGACCTTCTGCCGGCTGCTCGCCGACGGGGGTGAGCCCGAGGTCCGGGACGACCGGGAACTCGATCTCGTGCACGCGGGCGACGCGGCGGCGCTGCTGGTCGACGCGCCGGCCAGGGGTGCCTGGGACAGCACGCTGCCGAGCCTGCGGATCGGCGTACGGGCCCTCGCCGGGCGACTCGGCGACTTCGCGGCGACGTACCGCGACGGTCAGATCCCGGCACTGCGGGACCGGCACGACGTACGACTCTTCAACACCTACCGGTCACACTGCTTTCCGGCGCACTACCCGCTGCCGCTGGCCCGGCACGCCGACCGGCGCGGCGAACTGGTCGAGGTGGTCAAGGCGCACGGCGGCGCCGGCCAGACCTTCTGCTCCACCAGCCGTCCCGGGATCACCCGGGGCGAGCACTTCCATCTGGCCAAGGTGGAACGCTTCGCGGTGCTGCGCGGCACCGCCGAGATCAGCCTGCGCCGGGTCGGCCACACCGAGGTGACCCGGTTCGCGGTCAGCGGCGACGAGCCGGTGGTGGTGGACATGCCGACGATGTGGGTGCACCACATCACCAACACCGGGCCGGACGAACTCCTCACCCTCTTCTGGGCCAACGAGATCTTCGACCCGGCCCGGCCGGACACCTATCCGGAGCCGGTGGACGGCCCGGCCCGGGTACCGGCGGTGGTGGGATGAGCGGCTCCGCCGCGACCCGGGTGATGACGGTGGTCGGCACCCGACCGGAGATCATCCGGCTGTCCCGGGTGCTCGACCGGCTGGACCGCACCCTGGACCACGTGCTCGTGCACACCGGGCAGAACTGGGACCACTCCCTGTCGGACGTGTTCTTCACCGAGCTGCGGCTGCGCAGGCCCGACCGCTTCCTCCGGGTCGACACGTCGTCGCTGGGCCGGGTCCTCGGCGGGGTGCTGATCGGCATGGAGGAGGCGATCACCGAGCTGCGCCCCGACGCGCTGCTGGTGCTGGGTGACACGAACAGTTGCATCGCCGCGTTGATGGCCCGCCGGATGCGGATCCCCGTCTACCACATGGAGGCCGGCAACCGGTGCTTCGACCTCAACGTGCCGGAGGAGACGAACCGGCGGCTGGTGGACCACGTCGCCGACTTCAACCTGGTCTACACCGAACACGCCCGGCGTAACCTGCTCGCCGAGGGACTGCACCCGAGGCGGATCCTGCACACCGGCTCGCCGATGCGCGAGGTGTTGGAGCACCACCGTACGGAGATCGCCGGCTCGTCAATCCTCGACCAGCTCGAACTGCGGCCGGACCGCTACTTCGTGGTGAGTGCCCACCGCGAGGAGAACGTCGACGATCCGGGCCGGCTCCGACGCCTGCTGGACTGCCTCCGCGCGGTACGCGACACCTGGCAACTGCCGGTGCTGGTCTCCACCCATCCCCGTACCCGCAAGCGCCTCGAGGCGTTGACCACCGACGCCACCACCCTGGACGGGGTCGCGTTCCACGAGCCGTTCGGGCTCTTCGACTATGTACACCTCCAGATGGGGGCCAGGTGCACGCTCTCGGACAGCGGCACGATCAGCGAGGAGTCGGCCATCCTCGGCTTTCCGGCGGTGACGCTGCGGGAGTCGATCGAGCGCCCCGAGGCGCTGGACGCCGGCGGAATCATCATGACCGGGCTGGATCCCGCCGGGGTGGTCGAGGCGATCTCGGTCGCGGTCGACCAGGTCCGCGCCGAGGGCGTGCCCTGTCCGGCGGACTACCGGGTTCCGGACACCTCCCGCCGGGTCGTCGACTTCATCCTCTCCACGGTCCGCCGCCACCACGACTGGGCCGGCATCCGGCGATGAGGCGACCGGCCGGGGACACGGCCGACGGGAAAGGGCGACGCGGGAACGGGGCTGGAGGTTCAATGGCGACAGATCGGACGACGACATGCACGTAGTGATAATGGCCGGCGGCAAGGGCACCCGGTTGCGGCCGTACACGACGGCGCTGCCGAAGCCGCTGGTGCCGATCGGTGACAGCCACGCCATCCTGGAGATCGTCCTGCACCAGTTGGCGGCGCAGGGGTTCGCCGACGTCACGCTCGCGATCAACCACATGGGCTCGCTGATCCGCGCCTTCGTCGGCGACGGCTCGCGGTTCGGCCTCCGGGTGGACTACGTCGAGGAGCGGGTGCCGCTCTCGACCATCGGGCCGCTGTTCGGCCTCCGGGACCGGCTGCCCGAGCACTTCCTGGTAATGAACGGGGACGTCCTCACCGACCTCAACTACGCGGACCTGCTGCACACCCACGCCGCCTCGGGCGCACCACTGACCGTCGCGACCTGCCACCGTACGGTCAACGTCGACTTCGGCGTGCTCTCGGTCACCGACGGCAGGATCGTCAGCTTCAGCGAGAAGCCCAACCTCGACTACCAGGTCAGCATGGGCGTCTACGGGCTCTCGGCCCGCACCATCGCCGGGTACCCGGAGGGGTTGGCGTTCGGGTTCGACCAGCTGATGCTGGAGCTGCTCGGCCGGGGCGAGTCGCCGGCCAGCTACGACTTCACCGGCTACTGGCTGGACATCGGCCGCCCCGAGGACTACGACGAGGCCAACCGCCGGTTCGATGCGCTGAAGCCGATCCTGCTGCCCAGCCCGGTACCGGAGCCGGTGTGACCGGGCGGGGCGGGGAGCGGCCATGACCGGGCGGAACGCGAGCATCGACCAACCCCGGGTGCTGCTGTTCGGCGCGTCCGGATTCATCGGCGGTCAGGTACGCCGGACGCTCGGACCGGTCGCCGCGCTGCGCTGTCCACGACGCGACGAGTTCGACCTGGTCCGGTGCGAGGTCGACGAGTTGGGCGCGCTGCTGCGCGCCGAACGCCCCGACGTGGTGGTCAACTGCACCGGCCGGCTGTCGGGCGGCAGCCACGACCTGGTCCGGGCGAACACCGGGGTCACCGCCAAGCTGCTCGACGCGGTGGCGAAGGAGACCCCGGACGCCCGGCTGGTCCGGCTGGGCTCGGCGGCCGAGTACGGCCCGGTGCCGCCGGGGCACGCCGTGGCCGAGGACGATCCGGCGCTGCCGATCAGCGGGTACGGCGTCAGCCAACTCGCCGCGACCCGGCTGGTCGAACTCGCCGCCTCGGCCGGTCGGGTCGACGGCGTCGTGCTGCGGGTGTTCAACCCGATCGGTCCCGGTACGCCGGAGGAGACCCTGCTCGGCCGAGTCGCCGCGCTGCTGCGCCACGTACCGGTCCCGGACGGGACCACCGGGAACCTCTCGCTGGGCTCGCTCGCGGCGTACCGGGACTTCGTGGATGTCCGCGACGTGGCGTCCGCGGTCGCCGCCGTGGCCATGGCCGGGACGCTGGCCGAGCGGGTGTTCAACGTCGCCAGCGGCCGTGCCGTCTCGGCCCGGGAGGCGGTACGACTGGTCGCCGAGACGGCCGGGTTCGCCGGGGAGATCCGCGAGGACCGCCCGGCACCGGAACGCTCGGCCGACGTCGGGTGGATGTGCGGCGACATCCGGCGTGCCGGTCGGCTGCTCGGCTGGACGCCCTCGTACGACCTGGAGGGGTCGGTCAAGGCGATCTGGTCGGGCGGGCTCGACTAGGTCCACCGTTTCGCAAGGAGGCAGTGGTTTTGTACCGGAAGATTGGCGTCGTCGGGCTCGGCTATGTCGGCCTGACCCTCGCCGCCTCGCTGGCCCGCAAGGGCTACCAGGTGTTCGGGGTCGACGCGCAGCCGCAGGTGCTGGAGTCGTTGCGCGAGGGCCGGGTGCACATCTTCGAGCCCGGCATCGCCGAGGTGTTGGCCGAGCACATCGGACGGTCCCTGCAGGTGGACAGCACGCTGCCGCCGGACGTCGACGTCGCGGTGCTCTGCGTCTCCACGCCGGTCGACGACCAGGCGTACCGGCCCAACCTGGGCAACCTGGCCGCCGCCGCCGAGCAGGTGGCACGGTGGTGTGGACCGGAGACGCTGGTGGTGGTCCGCAGCACGGTGCCGGTCGGAACGAGCCGCGCGGTGGTGCTGCCGCCGCTTCTCGCCGGCTGGGGCCGGGCCCGGCTGGTGATGGCGCCGGAGCGGACCATCCAGGGGCAGGCGCTGCGCGAACTGGTCGAGCTGCCGCAGGTCGTCGGCGGGCTGGACGAGCCGAGCCGGGAGGCGGGGCTGGCGTTCTTCGGCGGACTGGCCACCCAGGTGGTGCCGGTCTCCAGTCTGGAGGCGGCCGAGCTGGTCAAGCTGGCGAACAACTGCCACACCGACCTGATCTACTCGTTCGGCAACGAGCTGGCCCTGATCGCCGAGCGGCACCGGCTCGACCCGCTGGAGGTGATCGGTGCGGCGAACCTGGACTATCCCCGGCCGGACCTGAGCCGGCCCGGGTACGTCGGCGGCGGCTGCCTCTCCAAGGACCCGTACCTGATGATCGAGAGTGCCGGTGTCCCCGGGCCGTTCCTGGTCGGCGCGGCCCGGCGACTCAACGAGTACCTGCCGGTGCACGTCGCCACCCGGGTGGTGGAACTGATCCGGCAGGAGCGCGGGGCGACCGTGGGGGCCCGGTTGGCCGTACTGGGGTGGGCCTACAAGGGGTGGCCGCCGACCGACGACATGCGGGGCACCCCGATCGCGGCGATGATGGCCGTGTTCCGCGAGGCGGGCCTGGTGGTGCTCGGCCACGACCCGATGGTCACCGACGACGTGATCCGGAACCACGGCGGCGACCCGACCAGCCTCGACAAGGCGTTCGTCGAGTCCGACGCCGTACTCGTGATCAACGATCATCCCGACTACCGGGCGATCGAGATCGGGACCGTGCTCGCTGCCCGGCGACCGGTGCTGATCTACGACTCCTGGCGGATCCTCGACGAGCGGGCGATCAGGGCCGCCGGGGTCCGCTACGCCGGCATCGGCTACCTGCCGGAACCGGCCGGCATCGCCCGGCCGGACCGGGACCTCTCGGAGGGCCGGGTCTGATGCGGGCACTCGTCCTCGGCGGCGCCGGCTTCATCGGCAAGCATCTCGCCGACCGACTGGTCGCCGACGGGCACCGGGTGACCGTCGTCGACGACTTCTCCCGGGGCCGGGACGACCGGCAACTGGCCGCGCTGCGCCAGCACCCGGCGGTGGACATCCACTCCGCCGACCTGACCAGCCCGGCCGCCTGGGCCGCGCTGCCCCGGGGGTGGGACCAGATCTACCTGCTGGCCGCGGTCGTCGGGGTTCGCAACGTCGAGGCCGACCCGGCCCGGGTGGTCCGGGTCAACACCCTCACCGCGCTGCACCTGCTGGACTGGATCGCCCCCGGCGAGCGGGTGTTCTTCAGTTCCACCAGCGAGGTGTACGCCGGCGGGGTGGACGCCGGCATCGTGCCGGTGCCGACCGCCGAGGACGTACCCGTGATGATCACCGACGTGACCTCGCCCCGGTTCGCGTACGCGATCAGCAAGCTCCTCGGCGAGGTGGCCTTCGTACACGCCGCCCGGACCAAGGGCTGTCCGGCGGTGATCGGCCGGTTCCACAACGTCTACGGCCCACGGATGGGTACCGACCACGTCGTACCGGAGCTGGCGATGCGCGCGTTGGGCGGGGAGGATCCGTTCCGGGTGTGGGGCTTCGACCAGTACCGGGCGTTCTGTTACGTCGACGACGCGGTCGAGGCGATGCTCCGGCTGATGGACTGTCCCGAGGCGGCCGGTCGGATCGTCCACATCGGAAACGACACCGCCCACACGAGCATCGGCGAGCTGGCGGGCCTGGTGCTGCGGATCGCCGGGGTGAGTCCGGTGGTGCAGCCGCTGCCGGCGCCGCGCGGCTCGGTCAACCGGCGCTGTCCCGACCTCGGCCTGCTCCGCCGGTTGACCGGGTTCGAGCCGGCCGTGCCACTGGCCGAGGGGGTGCGGCGCACCTTCGACTGGTACCGGCAGTGGCAGGCGTCCACCGTCGTTCCGTCCGGCGCCATCCCGCCCGGCGCCATCCCGTCCGGCGCTGGCCCGCCTGTCGGCGGTGCTCCGCCCGGCGATGCCCGGTCCGGCGGTGATGCCCCGGTCGGCGGTGCTCCGTCCGTCGACGCGCCGGTCGGCGCTCATCGTCGCGACATCTGAGGAAGCGACGCCGCCTCGGCCCCGGAACCCCCTGCCCACGATGGCATCGGGTTCCGGGGCCGAGGGCGTGCGCGGTCGACGCCACGGCCCGTGCCGGAGGCAGCGGGACCGGTTCCGGGGCCGAGGGCGTGCGCGGTCGACACTGCCGCCCCGGGGGATGCGGGACCGGCCGGGCCGGCGGGAAGGCTTCGTACCCCGGACGCCGGAGGTCAGCGGCGGGACAGATCCGGTAGCGGCCAGGCCTCGGCCGCGGGTACCGGGCGGGTACGGGCCGTCCTGGGGCTTTCCGTGGGGGGCCCGGAACGGAGTGCCCTGCTGGCGGACCGGCCCTGCCGGGCCAGCCACACCACCGCGGCGAGCGGTAGAACGTACTTGAGCAGGAACCAGGTGTTGTTGTCGAGGTCGGCGGTGGGCAGGAACGCGCACACCAGTGCCATCGGCGCCAGCAGCGTCGTGCTGATCGACCGTTGCTGCCGGGCCCGGGCGTAGTGCCGCCGGCTGAACCGGACGAGCACTCCCAGCAGGGCGAAGGAGACCACCCCGCCGGCCGGCCCGAAGTTCATGATGGCCTCTCCGGTGAGGCCGTAGACCCGGCTGGCCCGGATCCCCGACTCGTACGCCCCCGGCCCGAAGAGCAGGTCGGTGCCGGCCGCCACCTTGTCCCTGGGGCGCTCGGGCAGGACGGCACCGGGTACGAGGAACGAGACGTCGCCCAGATAGGTGACCCCGTACGCGAGCTCGGAGTTGCCCCGGAGTTGCCGGTCGAGCACCAGGGCCTGGATGTCCGCCCTGGAAAGGTCCCCGAGCAGTAGCGAGGGTACATCCCGGCCCGTCTCCGACGAGATGTCCTCGACACTGCGGGTGCCCCGGGCGGCGTCGAGCACCTCCAGCCCGGCCGACTTGTAGAGGCCGTACGTGTAGACGAAGAGGCCGAGCACCAGTATGAAGACGAACATGGCCCGTCTGGAGACCCGGACGACGAGGAGGTGGATCAGGGTCAGGCCGATCAGGACGGGCCAGATGGTGTTGCTCCGGCTTCCCCGCAGCCCGCCCACGAAGAACTGCATCAGCGCCAGGCCGACCAGCAGCAGGAGGATGGCCCAGCGGTGTTCGGCCAGCCAGCTCCGCCATCGTACGAGCACGAGCGCGAAGACGATCATCGGGAAGGCCTCGCCGAGGATGAGCAGCCAACCGAGCCCGGCCAACTCGACCCGGTCCGACTCACCGGTCATCGTGCTCAGGTATCCCGATATCCCGCCGAACATCACGACCTCGCCGCAGAAGGCCAGCACGCTCACCAGCACCGCGACGAGGCCGACCCGGTAGAAGGCCCGCTCGTCGAACCGGGAGGCCCGCCGGGTCCGGGGCGGCGGCCGGTCCCGGAAGCCCAGGACGACGCGGTAGAGGCAGAGGCCGAGGACGTTCAGCAGCGCCATCGTGCCGAGGGCGGCCCGCCAGTCGGGTGGCCCGACGAGGTGCCGGGGCCAGTGGTCGAGCATGACGTTGAGGATCGGCGCCAGGTAGAAGAAGTGCATGCCCAGCAGTCCCAGGATCGCCTGCGGATCGAAGATGTCACGCCGTCGCCGGACCCATTCGACCGCGTCGATGCCGATCAGCACGCCGCACACCGTCACAGGAATCAGGAACCAGTGCCGCAGGCGCGGATCGAGGAGCGCCAGGATCGTGCTGGCCGACGTCACCAGGAGTGCGGACATCGCCCAACTGGCGGCCTCGGCACCCAGCCCGGGACCGATCAGGGCGATCCGTGCCGGCGTGGTGTCCGAGGGTGCGCCGCCGTCCGGAACCGGTTCGGTGGTCGGCGTGGCCCTGTTCGCCGGTGTGGTCGACGCGAGGTACGGAGTCCGGGTCACCGCGCACCCGCCCGCCACAACGTCTTCCACTCCCGTACCGCGTGTTCCAGGACGAACGGCGACGACCGCAGGCTCCGGCTGATCTGCCGCCGTCCGGCCGCATCCATCCCGGCCTGCCCCGTCGCGGCCTCCGCCCAGCGGCGCGCCCCGGCCGACAGTGGCAACAGGGTGAGCCCGTGCAGATGGGAAGCGAGTTCCCGCAGGCACGGCAGGTCCGTCGCCACCACCGGGACGCCGGCAGCCAGGGCCTCCAGCACCACGCCGGGCAGGCCCTCCCGCCGGGAGGGCAGCACCAGCACGTCGGCGGCGGCCAGCACCGAGGCGATCTCCTCGGTCTCACCACCCAGTACGACGTACGGGTCGTACGCGGCGTCGGGATAGGCGGTGACGATGTCGTCGACACCGCCCGGCCCGACGGCGAGCAGTCGCGCGTCCGGCAACTCCAGCCGGACGGCCCGGTGCACGTCGACCAGGAACGGGCGGTTCTTCGCCGAGGCGGCCCGGCCGATGTGCACCAGCACCGGCGCCTCGGCCGGCAGGTTCCACCGCCGTCGCGCCGGCTCGCGCTGCCAGCCGTCGACCCGGTCGGTGGAGACGCTGTTGTAGAGCACCCGGTAGCGGGTGTCGCCGGCGCGGGGCCCGGCGAGGTCGAGCGCCGCCGAGGTCACCCCGACGATGTCGGTGGCGGTGTGCCGGAGCAGTTGCCGCAGCATGGCCCGCCGGGCCCGTTGGGTCCGGGTGTCGGGCCGGCCGTCACCCTCGCTCCACATCCGGGCCACCCGGACCGGTACCCGGGCGGCCCGGGCCACCAGGAGGATGGCCGCGCTGACCAGGCTGACGTGTGAGACGACGATGTCGGGCCGGACCGCCCGCAGGGCCCCGAACAGTCGCGGCCCGAAGGACCGGGCCGGCCGGAGCGGGCACTGCCGTACCACGGCGCCGGCGGCCCGGAACTCGCCGACCAGCCGCCCCTCCCGGCCGGCGAGGGTGAGAAAGACCTGCTCGACCTCGGCGGACGGCACCGAACGGCAGATGTCCAGGGTCACCGTCTCGGCGCCGCCGCGGTCCAGGCTGCCGATCACGTGAGCCACCCGGAGGGCCCGGTCCGGGAACTTCCCGGCGCCGTCCCGGGCGACATGCTCGATGACGTCGGCGACCCGGACCGCCGAGGCCCGGTTGTCGAAGAGCCGGACGGCGCGGAGCCGGGCCTGCTCGCCCCGCTCGGCCAGTCGCCCCGTCCCGAACTCGCGGTATGCCGCCTGGAGCGCGCTGGCCAGCGCCGGCGCGTCGCCCCGGGGCACGATCCAGCCGGACGACCCGTCGACGGTCTCGGGCAACCCGCCGGCGTCGCTGACGATGCTGGGTACGCCCATCGCGCTCGCCTCGACGGCGGCACCGTGCCCCTCGGACAGGGACGGGCTGACGCTCAGGTCGGCGGCCCGGTGGCAGGGGCGTACGTCGGCGACCGATTCGAGCCAGGTCACGCTCGGATCCGTGTCGACACCGAACCGGTGGACGAGTTCGCGGCGGTGTGCCTCGCCGGCGGCGCCCCAACCGCCACCGACCAGCAGCAGATGGGCCCGGGGATGTCCGGCCCGGAAGGTCTGCCAGGCGGTGAGGAGCACGTCATGCCCCTTGATCGCCCGTCCGTTGTGGGCCAGTCGCTTCGGCGGGTAGACGTAGGCGATCATGACAACGAGGAAGGCGTCGGAGTCGACCCCGAGTTCGGCTCGGGCCTTGGCCCGCTCCTCGTCCCGAGTGGGGACGTCGGGGGTGCCGGGCCGGACCTCGTCCACCGAGTGGGCCACGGCGAAGTGGGCCGGGTCGACGCCGTAGGTGGCCACCGGCCGGCGGGCGGGCGGGCAGCCGAGCGCGCCGTAGAGCCCCGAGGTGTGTGCGGTGCCGCAGATGGTGGCATGGTCCAGGCGCCACAGCAGACGCTCGACCGGTCGGATCAGCGGCGACTCGAGGAACAGCGGCCCGGCGACCATGTGCACCCGGCGTACCGGCAGCCCCAGGGTGCCGAACCGGGCAGCGAGCGCCGAGGCGTACAGGTGGTAGTGCAGCACGTCGGGCCGGAGCCGGCCGAGGAGCCGGCGGAGCCGCCACAGCCCCCGCAGCGTCGCGACGCCCGGCCGGAACCGAAAGTCGAACGGCGATTCGCGTACGTCGAATCCGCGCCGGGTCAGCTCCGCCGTCAACCGACCGGGGCCCGGCGGCAGCACGACGACGACCTCGTGGCCACGGCTACGCAGCTCCGTCACCTGGGGCAGAATCCACATTCCACCATCGTTGGTCTTCAGTAGGACCGCGACCCGCAGTCGTTCCACCACTTGTGGTCCCCTCTCTTTCCTGGGCGGCTCCGCTGCGGCGTGGTCGGGTCCGGGCGCCCGGCGGGTGCCGGAGCGACCACGGCCGGGGTCACCTCGCCGGTACTCCCTTGACCACGGTGCCGGCCGGCACGTCCCGGACGACACAGGCGCTCGCGCCGACGGTGGCGTCCGCGCCGATCCGGAGCCCCTGGAGCACGACGGCACCGGCACCGATAAGTACGCCGGCCTGGAGCTGGCACTCTCCAGAGACCGCGGCGAGGGGATTGACCGAGACGTAGTCCGCCAGCACACAGTCGTGTGCGACGGTCGAGTTCTGGTTCAGGTGCACGTGCCGGCCGAGGGTCACGTTGGTGGTCACCCGCGCACCCGCGAAGACGACCAGGCCGTCTCCGGCAACGGTGTCCGGGCCGACCACGGCGGCGGGGTGCACCAGGCTCGCGAACGGCAACCCGTACCCGTCGACCCGCTGCCCGACCGCGCGCCGGACCCGGGGGTCGCCGAGCCCGAGTACGACGTGCGTCTCCGGACCGGCCTCCCGCAACCACTCGACCGTGCCGAGGTACGGCACCGCCAACCGTTGCAGCCGCTTGTGGTTGACCTCCGAGGGGCGGTCGTCGATGAAGCCGCGTACCCGCCATCGTGGACCGGTACTCGACGCCGTGTTGATGGCTCGGATGATGTCGAGGGCCTCACGGCCGTGGCCGCCGCAGCCGACGAGAACGACGTCCAGGATCATCCGGTCCGCCAGTCCGCGGGACGGCCCGGTACGTCATGGGCGGCACCACCCTGCCCCGGTACTCCGGTGCCGCCGAGGAACTCCGGCGCGGTGGGGCTGCCCGGTGCCGTGATGCCGCGTCGGCGCAGTACGGCACCGACGGTCTCGGCGAGGATGTGCAGGTCCACCCGGAGGCTGCGATTGTCGACGTACCACACGTCGTGCGTGAAGCGCTCCGGAAAGGGCATCGCGTTGCGGCCCCTGACCTGGGCCAGTCCGGTGATGCCGGGCCGCACCTCGTGGCGGCGCGCCTGTGCCGGGGTGTACCGGTCGAGATAGTCGACGAGCAGCGGACGCGGCCCCACCAGACTCATCTGACCGCGCAGGACGTTCCAGAGCGTCGGCAACTCGTCCATGCTGGTGGCCCGGAGCCGGCGGCCCAGCCGGGTCAGCCGGTCGCCGTCGGTCACCGCGCCGCCCGCGACGTCGACCGGGCGCATGGTCCGGAACTTGACCAGCTCGAACAGTTCGCCGTGCCGGCCCGGCCGGACCTGCCGGAACAGCACCGGCCGGCCCAGCGTCGCCGCGACGACGACGGCGATCGCGAGCATGGCCGGCGAGGCGACGACGAGCAGCAGGACCGCCAGCACGATGTCGAAAAGGCGCTTGGTCCGGTCGTACCAGGGCCGGCCGTCGGTGCCGACCGGGTCGCCGGGGCCGGGCTGTCGGTCGGCGGTGCCCGGCCGGATGTCGTACGCGTCCTGGCGGATGGTGCCCGTGCTCCGCTCGGTCACGTGACCTCCCCGCTCGGTCACCGGTGGGTCTCCAGGAACTGCGCGGTGGCGTCGAGGACCCGGCCGATCTGTGTCTCGGTCAGGGCGGAGCCGCTGGGCAGGGTGAGCCCCTGGTCGAACAGGCGCGCGGCGGCACCGGTCAGGGCGGTGCGGGCCGTGTCGAAGACGGGTTGCAGGTGCATCGGTTTCCAGACCGGTCGGGTCTCGATCTGCCGTTCCGCGAGGTGGGCGGCGAGCTCGTCGGCGCGCCAGCCGGCTCGGGCCGGGTCGACCACGACGATGGTGAGCCAGCAGTTCGACCCGGGATCGCCGTCGCCGAGCAGGCGTACGCCGGGCGTCGCGGCGAACAGCTTCGCGTACCGTTCCCGCAGGTCCCGGCGGCGCGCCATCATCTCGTCCAACCGGCTCAGCTGGGCCCGGCCGAGGGCGGCGAGCAGGTTGCTGAGCCGGTAGTTGTAGCCGATGTCGGTGTGTTCGTAGTGCGGTACGGGCTGACGGGCCTGGGTCGACAGGTAGCGGCACCGCTCGATCAGCGCGGCGTCGTCGGAGACCAGCATTCCGCCGCCGGAGGTGGTGATGATCTTGTTGCCGTTGAAGGAGAGGGCGGCGACCCGGCCGAACGACCCCGCCGGTCGTCCCCGGTACGTCGCGCCGAGCGCCTCCGCCGCGTCCTCGACCACCGGCACCTGGGCCGCCGCGCACAGCGGAAGCAGCGTGTCGTAGTCCGCGCAGGCGCCGAACATGTCGACCGGGATCACGGCGGCGATCCGCTCGCCGGCGGCGGTCAGCCGGTGGAGCAGGTCCGCCAGCAGTTCGACGTCGATGTTTCCGGTGGCCGGATCGCAGTCCACGAAGACCGGTTCGGCGCCGGTGTAGGTCACGGCGTTGGCCGTCGCGGCGAAGGTCAGGGTGGGTACCACGACCACCTGACCGGGCCCGGCGCCGAGGGTCAGCAGCGCGAGGTGCAGGGCGGCCGTTCCCGAGTTCACCGCCACCGCGTACCGGGTGCCGGTGCGTTCGGCGATCTCCTGCTCGAACGCGACGAGGTCCGGACCGGCCGGTGCGATCCAACCGGAACGGATCGCCCGCAGGACGTACGACTCCTCCAGCGCCCCCACGTCGGGGGGCGACAGCAGTATCTGGGCTGTCATCGGGTGGCGGCTCCGAGGATGAAAACCATGAAAAGGGTTCAAAAGGTTCTGCGGGTCCAACTACCGCTCTAACGGCGCTGACCGGCGTTTTCCGGTGATGTCACAGAGAATTCGGCTACAGCGCACGATGTAAGTGATATCCGCCCATGACGGCAGATGATCCCGCTACCCTGACGGGTTGCCCGCCGGCCCGGCTCAATTCCGGCCCGATCCCGGCCCGGTGTTCTGGCTGGTGGGGACCGGGCGGGCGAGCCTTCAGCCGGCGGTGACGGGCAGGGTGAGGGTGAAGGCGGTACCCACGCCGAGCTGGCTGGTGACGGTGATCGATCCACCGTGGTCGGTCAGGATCTGCCGGACGATGGCCAGGCCCAGCCCGCTGCCTCCGGTCTGCCGGCCGCGTGCCGAGTCGGCCCGCCAGAACCGGTCGAAGACGTGCGGCAACGCGTCGGGGGCGATTCCCGAGCCGGTGTCGACGATCCGTACGACGGCGGAGCCGGCCTCGCGTACCAGCGTGAGCGTCACCCGCCCACCCGGGGCGGTGGCGCGGAGCGCGTTCGTGATCAGGTTGCCCAGCACCTGCCGGAGCCGGTCGGGATCGGCGTACACGGTCACCGGGGTGGCGGTGACGGTCAGCGATACCCCGGCGGTGTCGGCGCCGGCCCCGTGGGCGGTACGGCAGGTCTCCAGCAGTTCCGCCAGGTCGACGGGGGTCCGGTGGTAGGCCAGGCTCCCGGCCTCGGCCAGCGCGAGTTCCTGGAGGTCGTCGACGATGCGCTGTTGCAGGACCGCCTCCTCGTGCAGCGAGGCGAACAGCTCGGGGTCGGGCTCGATCACGCCGTCGGAGAGCGCCTCCAGATAACCGCGCAGGTTCGCCAGCGGGGTACGCAGCTCGTGGGCGACATCGGCGACCAGCCGGCGCTGACGTTCCTCGCCGCGTTGCAGTGAGTCGGCCATCCGGTTGAAGGAGCGGGCCAGCGTGGCGAGTTCGTCGTTGCCCCGGACCGGTACCCGGCTGCTCAGGTCGCCCCGGCCGAGCCGCTGCGATGCCGTGGTGAGGATGCCGATCGGCCGCAGCACCCGATGACTGAGCAGGGCGGTCGCGATGATGGCCACCGCGGCCACCCCGGCCGCCGCGGCCAGCAGTGGACCGACGACGAGACCCGGTCCACCCTCCTCGCCGACCCCGATGATGACCTGGGCCGGCTCGGGGGCCACCCCGGCGATTCCGGCGTTGAACGCCTCGGCCAGGCAGTAGTTCGTCGCCTGGGTATCCGCCGAGGTGATGCAGCTGGCCAGTTGGTTCTCGTCCGCCCGGTACGCCTGCGGGGACTCGTGCGCCTGGTCCTGACAGCCCTGGACGACCCGGAAGTTCGGGGACGTGTCCGGGGCGATGTCGTAGGTCGGGACGCCGTACGCGCCCGGCATCTGGACGACCTCGATGCCGTTGCGGGTCAGGCAGGCCGCGTACCGTATCCCGGTCCGGTACGCGTGGAGCTGTTTGGCGGTGACCCCCAGCGCGTCGCCGCCCGCCGCGGACAGGTCCAGGGTCGGCCGGGGGTTGACGGGCCTGACCACCGTGCCGAGACGCCTGGTCGCCCGGTCCGGATTCGCCTCGCGATCGGTGTCCACGAGGACCCAGCCGGACGCCGAGACCAGGTGGATCCGTTGCCCGGTCTGCTTACCCAACCGCACGACGACGTCCCGGACGCCCTCCCAGGTGCCGTGCCGGCTGCCGTACTCGACGAGCTGCCCGGTGATCTGGTCGAGCGTCGAACCGGGGACGGCGGAGGCGTCGATCTGCTGCGAGGCCTGCCGCAGGACCAGCCAGAGGGTGGCGGCGGTCGCGCTGACCGCGACGAGCATGACCAGGGCGAGCACCCGGAACCGGAAGCTCACGCCGGCAGGTCCGCCCCGTCGGCGGCCGACTCGGCCAGCCGGTAGCCGCGCCCGAACACGGTCTGTACGTAGCGCGGCTCGGCGGGATCGATCTCGATCTTGCGGCGCAGGTTCATCACGTGCGCGTCGACGGTCCGTTCGAGCACGTAGTGGTCGAAACCGAAGGCCCGGTCGATGATCTGTGCCCGGGTGAACGCCCGTCCCGGCTCGCCGGCCAGCACCTCGAGGATGCCGAACTCCTTCGCGGTCAGGGTGATCAGGCGCCCGTCGATCCGTACCTCGAACCGGCCGGGGTCGACCTCCAGGTCGCCCACCCGCAGCACCGCCTGATTGCCCGCACTCAGTACGCCGGCCCGGCGCAGCAGGGCCCGCACCCGGGCGGCCAGCTCACGCGGACTGTACGGCTTGGTGAGGTAGTCGTCGGCCCCGATGTCCAGACCCAGCAGTACGTCGTCCTCGGTCGTCCGGGCGGTGAGCAGCAGGATCGGCAGGGTGGACTCGGCCCGCAGGATCCGGCAGACGTCGAGCCCGTCCACCACCGGCATCATCACGTCGAGGATCACCAGATCGGGACGGCGGGACCGGCACTGCTCCAGCGCCGCCCGGCCGTCGCCGACGACGAGCACGCTGTGACCTTCCCGTTCGAGGTAGACCCGGACCAGATTGGCCTGCTTCGGGTCGTCCTCGGCGACCAGTATCCGCGCGCTCATGATTCCCCATTCTGCCTGCTTCGAGCGCGTTCGATTAGAGCCGCCGACCGGTGAAAAAGTGATGAAGACCGGGTCGGAAAGCCGTCAGACGGCTATCTGCACCCAGCAGGCACCATTCCTTCACAGCTTCCACATATCCGCGTCCCTACCGTGTCGGCATGGAAGAGCGGAGATTGATCGTGCTCGGCGCGGTCGGGCGGACCGGCGACGGTGCCCAGGCCCGGAGCCGGGCCGCGCGGCGCCGCATCCGGGAGATCCTGGCGGTGCGCCGGGCCGACGCGGCGGCCGGACTGCGGACCGGAACACCGGACGGGTACGGCCCGGCGGCGGCGTAACCCGCCCCGGCGGCGGGCGGACGCCCCGGAACCCTTAGGCGGGCGGACGCCCGGGAACCCTCAGGCGCGCGGACGCCCGGGAACCTGGTTAGAGTCTTCGCCGACCAGCCCACGCCGTGCTGGTCGGCTGGAGGACGGTGCCCGTGCTGCACCTGAGGATCATCGCGCCGACCGACCGTTCCACGGCGGTGGTGGACATGCTCTCCGCCGACCCCGCAGTGACACACGTCATCGTGCTGCCCGGCGCCGCCCGTTCGCCCCGGGGTGACGTGGTGCTCTGCGATGTCGTCCGGGAGGGCGCCGACGAGGTGCTGGCGGCGCTGCGGACGCTCGGCGTGGACAAGTCCGGGGGAGTCGTCGGGGACGGGGTGGACATCACCCTCTCGGCCTCGGCGGACCGGGCCGCGCGGGCCGCCCCGGGCCTGGGTACGGACGCCGTGGTCTGGGACGAGATCGCGCAGAAGACCGGTGAGGAGACCCGGCTCTCCGCGACGTACCTGCTGCTGCTCACCCTGGCCACCGTGATCGCCGGCATCGCGGTGCTGCTCGACCAGCCGATCCTGATCATCGGCGCCATGGTGGTCGGCCCGGAGTTCGGGCCGCTCGCCGCGCTGAGCGTGGCGCTGGTCCGGTGGCGGCGTCAGGTCGTCCGGCGGTCCGTTCTGGCCCTGGGGGTCGGGTTCCCGATCGCGATCGCGCTGACCGTGCTCAGCACCTGGGCGCTGGACGGTGCCGGCCTGATCGACAAGTCGATGCTGCTCGCCGAGCGGCCGGTGACCGACTTCATCTGGCGGCCCGACGCGCTCTCCTGGGTGGTCGGCTTCCTGGCCGGGGTGGCCGGGATGCTGTCGGTCACCTCGAACCGGTCCGGTTCGCTGGTCGGCGTGCTGATCTCGGTCACCACCGTGCCGGCGGCGGCGAACGTGGCGGTCGCGCTCGCCTACGGCGTCTTTCCCGAGGCGGTCGGTTCCGTCGTCCAGTTGCTGATCAACCTCTGCGCGATCGTGGTCGCGGGGGTGCTGACGCTGCTGGTGCAGCGGCTGTGGTGGGAGCGGGTCACCGCACGCTGGTCGGGCGCGATCCGCGTCGGGCGCTTCAGGCTGGCACCCCGGCGGGCGGCCGTGGCCGAAACCGAGGCCGCCGCGCCGGACCGTACGGCCGGGTAGCCGACGACGTACCGGCGGGTGCCACGATCGCCGGACGGTCGTGGCACCCGCGTGAGGGGTACCGGAGGTGTTACCGGCCGGACCCGTCGAGTCCCTTGTCCAGGCCGGCCCGGCGCAGCGCGTCGGCCAGGGCGCCGCCACCGAACCCACCGCCCTGGCCGCCGCCGGAACGTCCACCGCCCTGACCACCGCCGGAACGTCCGCTGCCCTGACCACCGCCGGAACGCCCGCCGCCCTGGCCGCCGCCGGAGCGTCCGCCCGCGCCGCCACCGCCACCGCCCGGTCGGCCGGTGCCCTGGCCACCGCGTCCCTGCCGCGGCTGGCCGTCGCGCGGCTGGCCGTCCCGGGGTCCGCCGGTCCGGTCCCGTGGCGGGCGCGGCTCGGCCTCGTCCTCCAACCGGAGGGTGAGCGAGATCCGCTTGCGCGGTACGTCCACGTCCAGCACCTTGACCCGGACCACGTCGCCGGACTTGACCACGTCACGCGGGTCCTTGACGAAGGTCCGGGACATCGCCGAGACGTGTACCAGACCGTCCTGGTGCACCCCGACGTCCACGAACGCGCCGAACGCGGCCACGTTGGTGACCACGCCCTCCAGCAGCATCCCCGGTTGCAGGTCGCCGATCTTCTCCACGCCCTCGGCGAAGGTCGCGGTCCGGAACGCCGGTCGCGGGTCCCGGCCCGGCTTCTCCAGTTCCCGGAGGATGTCGGTGACGGTCGGCAGGCCGAAGGTGTCGTCGACGTACTCGCTGGGCTTGAGCGCCCGGAGCACGGTGGCCTTGCCGATCAGCACCGAGAGGTCGCCACCGGTGCTGGCCAGGATCCGCCGGACCACCGGGTACGCCTCGGGGTGCACGCTGGACGCGTCCAGCGGGTCGTCGCCGCCGGGGATGCGCAGGAAGCCGGCGCACTGCTCGAAGGCCTTCGGGCCGAGCCGGGCGACCTCCTTGAGCGCCCGGCGGGTCCGGAACGGGCCGTTGGCGTCCCGGTGCAGGACGATGTTCTCGGCCAGGCCGGCGCCGATCCCGGAGACCCGGGTCAGCAGCGGTGCCGACGCGGTGTTCACGTCCACCCCGACGGCGTTGACGCAGTCCTCGACCACGGCGTCGAGCGAGCGGGACAACTTCACCTCGGACAGGTCGTGCTGGTACTGGCCGACACCGATCGACCGAGGGTCGATCTTGACCAGTTCGGCGAGCGGGTCCTGCAACCGGCGGGCGATCGACACGGCTCCGCGCAGCGAGACGTCCATCCCGGGCAGTTCCTGGGAGGCGTACTCGGAGGCGGAGTAGACGGAGGCACCGGCCTCGGACACCACGACCTTGGTCAGATTCAGGTCCGCGTGCCGCTTGATCAGCTCGGCGGCCAGCTTGTCGGTCTCCCGGGAGGCGGTGCCGTTGCCGATCGCGACCAGGTCGACCTGGTGGGCCCGGGCCAGCCGGGCCAGTGTGTCGATCGAGGCGTCCCACTGTCGGCGCGGCTCGTGCGGATAGATGGTGTCGGTCGCCACCACCTTGCCGGTGCCGTCGACCACCGCCACCTTCACCCCGGTCCGCAGCCCCGGGTCCAGCCCCATCGTCGACCGGGTACCGGCCGGCGCGGCGAGCAGCAGGTCACGCAGGTTGGTCGCGAAGACCCGGACCGCCTCGTCCTCCGCCGCCTGCCACAGCCGCATCCGCAGGTCCGCGCCCAGATGGATCAGGATCCGGGTACGCCAGGCCCACCGCACCGTGTCGAGCAGCCAGCGGTCGGCCGGCCGGCCCCGGTCGGTGACGTCGAAGCGGGCGGCGATCTCCTGCTCGTAGCGGCTCGGGCCGACCGGTGCGTCCTCGGGCGCGGACGCCTCCTCCGGGTCCAGCGTGAGGTCGAGCATGCCCTCCTTCTCGCCCCGGAACATCGCCAGGATCCGGTGCGAGGGCAGCCGGGTGTACGGCTCGGCGAAGTCGAAGTAGTCGGCGAACTTGGCGCCGGCGTCCTGCTGGCCGTCGCGTACCCGGGACACCAGCCGGCCCCGCGACCACATCCGCTCCCGGAGCGTGCCGATCAGGTCGGCGTCCTCGGCGAACCGCTCGACCAGGATGGACCGGGCACCGTCCAGCGCGCCGGTGGCGTCGGCCACCCCGGCGTCCGGGTTGACGAACCCGGCGGCGAGGGTCCGGGGGTCCTGCGACGGGTCGCCGAGCAGCGTCTCGGCCAGCGGCTCCAATCCGGCCTCCCGGGCGATCTGGGCCTTGGTCCGGCGCTTCGGCTTGTACGGCAGGTAGATGTCCTCCAGCCGGGCCTTCGAGTCGGCCGCCATGATCTGCGCCTCGAGCGCGTCGTCCAGCTTGCCCTGGGTCCGGATCGACTCCAGCACCGCCGCCCGGCGCTCCTCCAGCTCCCGCAGGTAGCGCAGCCGCTCCTCCAGTGTGCGCAGCTGGGAGTCGTCGAGCGACTCGGTGACCTCCTTGCGGTATCGGGCGATGAACGGCACGGTCGACCCACCGTCGAGCAGCTCCACCGCGGCCCGCACCTGCCGCTCGTGTACGCCGAGCTCCTCGGCGATCCGCTGGTCCACCGAGCGCGGCTGCGCAGAGGTTGTCACGATCCTGATCCGCCTTCTCCACTGGGTTCCGCCGGCGCACCCACCGGTACCCCGGGGATCCCGGATGGGTGCCGGACTGCATTCTGCCGCACCCGGTCCCGGCCGCCACCCGGACCGCGCCGGCCCTGCGGGACGACCGCCGAAGCTGCTACAGATCGTCGTGGTGGGACCCGGTCAGCGGCGGACGGCCAGCGCGGTGGAGGCGACGGTCGCGTCGACCGCGTTGAGCAGTTCGGCCAGCTCGGCCGGCAGGAGCCGTCGGCTGGCGGCGATCCGGTCCAGCACGATCGCCCGGTTGGTGGGCAGCAGCGCCCGGACCAGGCCGGCGGCCCGGACCAGTCCGGCCAGCGTGGCGGTGCGCGGGTCCAGCGGTTGTTCGGAGCGTTCCAGGATGGCGTTGAGGCGTACCCGGGGTCGGGCCACCCGGTTCGGGTCCAGCCCGGGCCAGCGCACCGTCATGCGGAGGCTCAGTCCGCGCCCGGTCATCCGGCGTACCGCACCGGCGCTCACCAGCCGGTCGCCGACGTGCTCCCGGACCCGGGGCGCGAGGAACTCCAACCACGAGCGGGCCGGATGCCCGTCGCCGCGACGTACCATCTCGCCCAGCACCCGATCGGTCACCGGCTCGCGCCAGGCCCGGTCGTCCGAGACGTAGACGTGGGAGCGGGCGAGCGTGATCCGCCCGTCGAACAGAAGCTCTCCGAGCAGCGCGCCCGCGAGTGCGGCGTTCACCAGGATCGCCGCCGCGAGCGGTTTGCCGCTGTAGTCGTCGTGCGCGATGAGGAACAGGTCGTCGGCAAGCCGCTCGGTGGGGGAGCCCGCGTTGTTGGTCATCCATCATCCTCGGCCGGCCGGCGTGCCGGGTCGGTCACCGCTCAGTGTCGATGCAGGACGGTACGGCATGAGCACTGTCCGTTCAACCCGCCCCTGCCCTGCGTGTTCGATACTGTGATGCGTCGATCTCTTGTCGCGCGGCGTGGTCGCCCATACCCTCTCCGGTGTCGCCCGAGTCCCTTTTCGTCCCCTTACCGAGGGAGACCGAGATATATGTCAGCCAGTTCCGCTTCGGATACCGGCCTGCGCTGGGGACGGCTGGGCACGGTGCATCTCGTCTTCTTCACGGTCGCGGCGTCCGCCCCGCTGACCGTGCTCGGCGGTGGCGTGACCACGATGTACGCGGTCAGTGGCAACGTCGGCGCCGCGTTGTCCTACGTCCTGCTGGCGGGGATCCTGGCCGTGTTCGCAGTCGGCTACGCCGCGATGAGCCGGTTTGTCAGCAATGCCGGGGCGTTCTACGCGTACATCGCGGGCGGGCTCGGGCGGGCTGCCGGCGTCTCCGGTTCGTTCGTCGCGCTGGCCGCGTACAACGCCATCCAGATCGGCCTGTACGGGTTGTTCGGCGCCGTCGTCGGCGACTTCATGGCCACGAAGTTCGGCGTCGAGCAGGCGTGGTGGGTGTGGGCGCTGATCGGTCTGCTGGTGGTCGGGGCACTGGGCATCCTGCAGGTCGACCTCAACGCCACCGTCCTCGCGGTGCTGCTGCTCCTCGAATGTCTCGCGGTCGTCGTCTTCGACGTGGTGTCCCTGGGCAACCCGGCGGGCGGCAGCGTCAGCCTCGCCGGCCTGGATCCGGGCAACCTCTTCGCCGCCGGACTGGGTGCCGTACTCGCGCTGGGAATCGCCTCCTTCACCGGGCTCGAGTCCGGTGCCATCTACAGCGAGGAGGTCAGGGACCCGCGTCGTACGGTGGCCCGGGCGACCTACATCGCGGTCGCCTTCACCGGTGGGTTCTACGCGCTGTCCGCCTGGGCGTTGACCGTGGCGACCGGGCCGGAGAACGCGCAGGCCGCCTCGGCCGGGGCCGGTCCGGAGGTGGTCTTCGGCATCCTCGCCGAACACGCCGGTACGACGGTCTCGGACGTCGTCTACCTGCTCTTCGTCACCTCGGTACTCGCCGCCCTGCTCTCCTTCCACAACGGAGTGGCCCGGTACCTGTTCGCGCTGGGCCGGGAGCGGGTGCTGCCCGCGTACCTCGATCGCACCGGGGTCAGGACCGGTGCACCCGTGACCGGTTCACTGACCCAGTCGGTCCTGGCGCTCGGGGTGGTGGTCGCCTTCGTACTGGCCGATCGGGATCCGGTGGTCGACCTGTTCACCTGGCTCAGCGGCGTCTCGGCGGTGGGTGTGGTGCTGCTGATGACGCTGACCTCGGCCGCGGTGGTGGGCTTCTTCCGGCGCCGCCCGGAGGGCGAGGTCAACACGTGGCAGCGGCTGGTCGCCCCGGCCCTGGCCACCGTGCTGCTCTTCGCCGTACTGCTGGTGCTGGTGGTCAACTTCGACGCGCTGCTCGCTCCGGGCAGCCCCCGCTACCTGGCCTGGCTGCTGCCGGGAGTCACCGTGGTCGCCGGACTGGCCGGACTCGCCTGGGGACTGGTGCTCCGCTCGACCCGGCCGACCGTCTACGCGGCCGTCGGCCGGGGCGCGGCCGAGCGGACGGCCACCGAGGAGGAGGCCGAAGTCGCCGTGAACCGCTGACGGATCCACCCGCTCGGGTCAGCCGAGCGCCTGCCACCAAGCGTCCACCGGGGGCGGCTGGTCCACCACCACCCGCTCACCGGGGCGCGGCACCGCCAGCCGTACGCCCCGGGCCTTCGCCTCCCGCCACAGCCGGTCGACCGGATCGGTCCAGGCGTGCGGGGCGAGGGTGAAGGTCCCCCAGTGCACCGGAATGAGGAGGTCGCCGCGCAGGTCAAGGTGCGCGGTGATCGCCTCCTCGGGCACCATGTGGATGTTCGGCCAGGCCACGGCGTAGGCGCCGATCTGCATCAGCGTGGCGTCGAACGGGCCGTACCTGGCCCCGATCTCCGCGTAGCCGGCGAAGTAGCCGGAGTCGCCGGAGCAGAACACCCGGCGGTGCCGGCCGGAGATCACCCAGGAGCCCCAGAGGGTACGGTCCCGGACGAGCCCGCGTCCGGAGAAGTGCCGGGCCGGGGCCACGGTGAAGTCCAACCCGGCCACGGTCGCCCGTTCGGTCCAGTCCAACTCGACGATCCGGTGCGGCGGCACGCCCCAGCGTTCCAGGTGGGCGCCGACGCCGAGGGGCACCAGGAACGGTGCCGACTGACCGTGGCGCAGCGCGCGTACCGTCGCCATGTCCAGGTGGTCGTAGTGGTCGTGTGAGATCACGATGGCGTCCAGCCGGGGAAGTCGGTCCAGCGGTACCGGCACCGGGTGCAGCCGCCGGGGACCCAGTCGGGCCGATGGCGAGCACCGGTCGCTCCAGACCGGGTCGAGCAGCACCCGACGGCCCTCGATCTCGATCAGGGCGGACGCGTGGCCGTACCAGATCACCCCGAGCTCGCCGGCCGGCGCCGACGCCGGCGGGGCGGCGCCCGGGACGATCACCGGAATGCTGCCGGCCGGCCGTCGGGGCTGGCCGCCGAGGACCAGGTCGCGGAGCATTTCGCGGCCGGTGCCGGGCACCATGGTGCGGGTGTCGACCGGATTCCGGAACGCTCCGGCACGGAACTGGGGGGAGCGGCGTACCCGGTCGGCCCGGGCGCCGCCGGGGAGCCGCCCGAGGGCGGCGGGCACGTCCCGGACCGCCCAGGCCGCCACGGCGAGCCCGGCCATCGCGAGAGCGCCGAGCGCCCGCCGCCGACGGCGGGCGCGGGCGCTCGGCGCGGAGAACCCGCCCCGTTCTGGTTCCGTACGCATCGGCCGTCGCCCCCTCGTCTTCTGCGAGGGTACGCCGGAGCCGGTGCCGACCTCTCCACCTCCGCCCGGCGCCGTCGCCGGATGCTCGACTCGGCTGGCCGGGTGCTCGGCTCGGCCGGCGGGAGGCTCGACTGGCCGGGTGCTCGGCTCGGCCGGCGGGAGGCTCGACTGGCCGGGCGCTCGGCTCGGCTGGCCGGGGGCTCGGCTGGCTCAGCCGCCGTTGGTCGGCCGGTACGTGGTGGCCTTCCGGGCCGGAACGGACGTGTTGCGCAGCCCGTCCACCGCAGCGAGGAAGCCCGGTCCCATCGCGGCGCGGGCCTGCACCGCCGGGTGGGTGGCGCCGAAGTTGTCCGGGTCGGCCTGCCCGTCGGCGAACAGGACGTAGGTCAGCACCGGGGCGCCGGCCGGATCGAAGATCAGCCCGGCCTCGTGGCGGGCGTTGCCGAACCAGCCCGCCTTGGTCGCGATCCGGGCCCGCTCGGCCGAGGACATGGTGCGGCGGATGCCGTCGGTGAACGCGATCGGGGCACGCAACTGGTTCAGCAGGAAGGTGGTCGAGGTCGCCGAGAGCAGGGTGCCCCGGACCAGCGCCTGGAGCAGGTCGTGGGTCTCCCGGGCGGTGCTGGTGCCGAGGAAGAACCGGTTCGGGTTGGCGACCGGCTCGACCTGGGTCTTCGGGAAGCCCTTGGCGACCAGGATCTGGTTGAGTTCGGCGGCCGGGCAGACCAGCCCGCAGAGCCGGACGGCGGTGTCGTCCGAGACCGTGAGCAGCGCGGCGAGCGCGTGTCCCAGGGTCACCGAGCTGGGGTACGCGCCGTCCAGGCTGAAGATGCCGTCCCCGCCCGGCACCACGATCGCCGAGGTGACGTCCACCCGCTGGTCCAGGCTGAGCAGGCCCCGGTCGACCTTGTCGAGTACGGCGGTGGCGACCGCGATCTTGTTGACGCTGTACGCCTCGACCACCGTGTCGGCGTTCTCCCGGACGGCGGGCGTCGGGGTGGGCCCGGTCCCGCTGGCCACGCTCAGGTACGTGTACCAGGTGCCACCGGCCCGTTCCTTCTCCCGCCGGTAGATCGCCGCGACCTGGTTCCCCCGGTACCGGGAGTCTTCCACGGCCCCTCCTCCGGTGCTCGGTGCGGCCATCGCCGGGCCGGCGGCTCCGAGTACCACGCCTGCGGTGGCAACGGTGCCGATACCCAGTGCGGTCCTGCGATTCAGCGTGCTTCCCACGTCGATCTCTCCCCTCAGAGGTCGTTCCGCCTACCGGCGTCCGGCGTGGGTCGCTGCCCACGCCGCGGTTGCCAGAGTTGCGGCTTGCCGACCGGTAACAATAGGCGAGTCCGGATCGGTCCGGGTAGCCGCGCAGGTCGGCCGACTGGGTCGAGGGGCGCGGCGGTGTATCGACTGGGTACCGCCGCCGGTGGATCGGGAGGGTCAGGTGCCCGGAGCGCCGTCGCGGTCGCGGATGGCCCCCAGATAGTCGCGGTTCAGCCGTCCGATGCTGGTCAACGGGATCCCCTTCGGACAGACGGCCGTGCACTCGCCGATGTTGGTGCAGCCGCCGAATCCGGCCGCGTCGTGCGCGTCGACCATCCCGACGACCCGGGTGGAACGCTCCGGCTGGCCCTGCGGCATCAGGCTCAGATGGGTCACCTTCGCGGCGGTGAACAGCATCGCCGAGCCGTTCGGGCAGGCCGCGACGCAGGCACCGCAGCCGATGCAGGCGGCCGACTCGAAGGCCGCGTCCGCGTCCGACTTGCGGACCAGTTGGGCGTGCGCCTCCGGGGCACTGCCGGCCGGCGCGGTGATGTAGCCGCCGGCGGCGATGATCTGGTCGAAGGCGGTCCGGTCCACGACCAGGTCCTTGACCACCGGGAACGCCTTGGCCCGCCAGGGTTCGATGTCGATCGTCTGGCCGTCGGAGAAGTGTCGCATGTGGAGCTGGCAGGCCGTGGTGGCCCGCTCCGGCCCGTGCGCGACGCCGTTGATGACCATGCCGCAGGCGCCGCAGATCCCCTCCCGGCAGTCGTGGTCGAAGGCCACCGGCTCCTCGCCGTCGAGGGTGAGCCGTTCGTTGAGCACGTCCAGCATCTCCAGGAACGACATGTCGGGGGAGACGTCCGGTACGGGGTAACTCACCATCCGACCGGAGTCGTCCGGCCCGGACTGCCGCCAGATCCGCAGGGTGAGGTTCACTTGTAGCTCCGCTGGGTGGGGTGTACGTACTCGAAGTCCAGGTCTTCCTTGTGCAGTACCGGTGGGCGGTCGGCGCCGGTGAACTCCCAGGCCGCCACGTAGCTGAAGTGGTCGTCGTCGCGCTGTGCCTCGCCCTCGGGGGTCTGGCTCTCCGCCCGGAAGTGCCCGCCGGCCGACTCGGTACGGTGCAGCGCGTCGACGCACATCAGCTCGGCCAGTTCGAAGAAGTCGGCGACCCGGCCGGCCTTCTCCAGCGCCTGGTTGAGTCCCTCGCCGTCGCCGGGCACCTTCACCCGCTGCCAGAACTGCTCGCGGAGACTGCGGATCTCGGCCAGTGCCTTGCGCAGTCCGGCGTCGCTCCGTTCCATTCCACAGTGGTCCCACATGATCTGGCCCAGTTCACGGTGGAACGAGTCGACGGTCCGGTCGCCGTCGACCGCGAGCAGCCGGGCCAGCCGGTCGGCGACGTCGTTCCGGGCCGCCGCCACCTCCGGATGGTCGTCGGAGAGCGGCGCGAACGGGCCGGCGGAGAGGTAGTCGGCGATGGTGCTGGGTAGGACGAAGTAGCCGTCGGCCAGCCCCTGCATCAGAGCCGAGGCGCCGAGCCGGTTGGCGCCGTGGTCGGAGAAGTTCGCCTCACCGATGACGAACAGCCCCGGGATGGTGGACTCGAGGTCGTAGTCGACCCAGAGGCCGCCCATCGTGTAGTGCACCGCCGGGTAGATCCGCATCGGTACCTCGTACGGGTCCTCGCCGGTGATCCGCTGGTACATCTCGAAGAGGTTGCCGTACCGGTCGGCGATGGTGGACCGGCCGAGTCGGTCGATCGCGTCGGCGAAGTCGAGGTAGACGCCGAGCCCGGTCGCGCCGACGCCCCGGCCGGAGTCGCAGACCCCCTTGGCCGCACGGGAGGCGATGTCCCGGGGGACCAGATTGCCGAAGGACGGGTACATCCGCTCCAGGAAGTAGTCCCGCTCGTCCTCCGGGATCTCCCGGGGCGACCGGTCGTCGCCGGCCCGCTGCGGCACCCAGACCCGGCCGTCGTTGCGCAGCGACTCGCTCATCAGGGTCAGCTTCGACTGGTGGTCGCCGGAGACCGGGATGCAGGTCGGGTGGATCTGCGTGTAGCAGGGGTTGGCGAACAGCGCACCCTTGCGGTGTGCCCGCCAGGTGGCGGTCACGTTGCAGCCCTTGGCGTTGGTGGAGAGGTAGAAGACGTTGCCGTAGCCGCCGGAGGCGAGCACGACGGCGTCGGCGTACTCGGTGGTTATCTCGCCGCTGACCAGGTCCCGGACCACGATGCCCCGGGCCCGGCCGTCGACCACGATCAGTTCCAGCATCTCGTGCCGGCTGTACATCTCCACCCGGCCCAGCCCGATCTGCCGCTCCAACGCCTGGTACGCCCCGAGCAGCAACTGCTGGCCGGTCTGGCCTCGGGCGTAGAAGGTCCGCTGCACCTGGGCGCCGCCGAACGAGCGGGTGTCGAGCAGTCCGCCGTACTCCCGGGCGAACGGAACGCCCTGGGCCACGGCCTGGTCGATGATCTCGACCGACACCTCGGCGAGCCGGCGTACGTTCGACTCCCGGGACCGGAAGTCGCCGCCCTTGACGGTGTCGTAGAAGAGCCGCTGGATCGAGTCGCCGTCGTTGCGGTAGTTCTTGGCCGCGTTGATGCCGCCCTGGGCGGCGATGGAGTGGGCCCGGCGCGGGCTGTCCTGGTAGCAGTAGGACTTGACCCGGTAGCCCAGCTCGCCGAGCGTGGCGGCGGCCGAGCCGCCGGCCAGCCCGGTACCGACCACGATCACCGTGAGCTTGCGCCGGTTGGCCGGGTTGACCAGCTTGGCGCCGAACCGGCGGCGCTGCCAGCGGGTCTCGATCGGCCCGTCCGGGGCCTTGCGGTCGGCGATCGGCTCGCCATAGCTGAAGAGTTCCATAGTCAGCGCACCAATCCGGCGATCACGGCGAAGGGAACGACCAGGTAGCCAGCGCAGAGGGCGACGCTGAAGCCGAGCGCGACGGCCCGGGCCCGGCGCTCGCCCCGGGGGGTCTGCTGGCCGAGGCTGCGGAACGCGCTGAACAGCCCGTGCCGCAGGTGGAAGCCGAGCGTCACGATCGCGACGGCGTAGAACAGGGTCACGTACCAGCGCTCGGGTGCGAAGTCGGCGGCGACGTTCGCGTACGGCCGGCGCGGGTCGCCGACCGGGTTCAGGTCACCGGTGGTCAGGTCCAGCAGGTGGTAGACGACGAACAGCGCGATGATCACGCCGCCCCAGCGCATCGTCCGGGCCGCGTAGCTGCCCTGCACCTTGGGGCGGTGCGCGTACCGGACCGGCCGGGCGGCCCGGGCCCGCCGGGCCAGGACGGTGGCCGACCAGATGTGCGCCACCAGGGCGATGCCGAGCACCGATCGCTGGATCCACAGGTACCAGGTGTCCGGCAGTACGGGGGAGCCGATCGTCCGCAGCCAGTGCGCGTAGTGGTCGAACGACGTGGGGCCGACGAAGATCTTGAGGTTGCCGAGCATGTGCGCGATGAGGAAGAGCACCAGGAGGATGCCCGTCACCGCCATAACGGCTTTCAGGCCGATGCTGGATCGGATCGGCGACCGCGTACCTACCGCTGCTGTCACCCGATAAACGCTAGGAGACCTCTGATTAGTCGTCCAATGCATCGAAGGCTCAGTGTTGATAGCCGTAAGCTATTCAGGTGCAGCTCCATCAGTTGAAGTACTTCGTGGCGGTGGCAGAAACCCGGCATTTCACCCATGCGGCGGACATTGTCGGCATCACCCAGCCGTCGTTGAGTAAGCAGATTCACGTCCTGGAGGCGGACCTCGGTGCCCCGCTCTTCGAACGGATCCGGGGCAACATCGGCCTGACGGCGGCCGGGGAGGTGCTGCTGCCGCTCGCCAGACGGATCCTCGCCGATGTCGACACCGCCCGGCGGGAGGTCCAGGAACTCGTCGGGGTACGTCGGGGCCGGGTCCGGCTCGGCGCCACCCCCAGCCTGGCCACCTCGCTGGCCCCGGCGGTGCTGCGCCGGTTCCGGGACGCCCATCCGAACGTCGACCTGCGGGTCGAGGAGAGCGGCTCCCAGGACCTCGTCCGCGACCTGTTGCGCGGTGAACTCGACCTGGCGTTGATCATCCAGCCCGGGCACGGGCCCGACCCCGCGCTGCGGGCCGAGCCGATCCTCCGGGACAACCTGGTGGTGGCCTCGCTCAACCCGTTGCCGATGACCGACCCGACCGGCACGGTACGGCTGAGCGACCTGCGCGACCAGCCGCTGGTGATGTTCCGACAGGGCTACGACCTGCGCGACGCCACCATCCGGGCCTGCCGGGAGGCGGGCTTCGAGCCGTCGCTGGCGGTGGACGGCGGCGAGATGGACGCCGTACTCAGCTTCGTGGAGGCGGGACTGGGCGTGGCCCTGGTGCCGGGCATCGTGGTGGCCCGCCGTCCCCGACTCTGGGTCACCCCGCTGGCCCCGCCCGGGGTGCACCGGACGATCGCGCTGGCCCGACGGCGGGAGGTGGAGCCGACCCACGCGGCGCGGGCGTTCCGGCGGATCCTGCTGGACTACGTCCGCACCGCCGCCGAGAACTCGACCCTGCCCGCCGGAGTGACGCCCTACTGACCCAGTCGCTGCCGGGCGAGAAACCGGGGTACGACCATCCGCCACGCCTCGCTCACCAACTCGGTCATGTGCCCGTGGTCGAGCCGGTCGAGATGGCAGCACACCCAGTTGAAGCGCAGGTCGGCGGTGGGAGGCAGGAGGAACAGGTCCGGCTCGGCGGCGATGAGCGCGGCACGTTCCTCCTTCGGGTACCCGAAGCCCATCGTCGACTCGTCCCGGGAGAAGGCGACGTACACGATGGAGCCGACCCGGAACTTCACCCGGTCGCGGATCAGGTGCTCGGTGGTTCGCGGCAGCGTACGGGCCAGCGCTCGTACCTCGGCGACGGTAACCATGCCCACACGCTAGTGCGGGGGACCGACGGCTTTCGTCGGCGACGTATTGACCTCAAGTCCGCTTGACGTTCGACACTGGGCGAGATCGTGTCGGCGGCCGTCGACACGCAGCCCTGCCGTGACGGTACTGAGGTCGGAGGTGGTCAACGATGCGGGTGATCGAGGTGGCGCGGTTCGGTGGACCGGAGGTGCTCGTGCCGGGCGAGGCCGCCGATCCGGTGGCCGGGGCCGGCGAAGTCGTGGTCGCGGTCGAGGTGGCCGACGTGCTGTGGCTGGAGACGATGGTGCGCGGCGGGCACGGCGGCGAGGTGTTTCCGGTGCAGCCGCCGTACCGGCCCGGGGTGGGTGTCGCCGGCACCGTCGCGGCGGTCGGTCCGGGCGTCGATCCGGGCTGGGTCGGTCGGCGGGTGGTCGCCGCCACCGGCTATCAGAACGGATACGTCGAACGGGCGGTCGTGTCGGCCGACGGCCTGGTGGCCGTACCCGACGGGGTCGACCTGCGGAACGCGGCGGCGGTCCTGCACGACGGTCTCACCGCCCTGGCACTGGCCGACATCGTCAAGATCACCGCAGGGGACCGGGTGCTGGTGACGGCGGCCGGTGGTGGCCTGGGCGCCATCCTCGTCCAGCTCGCGTCCGCAGCCGGCGCGACCGTGGTGGCGGCCGCCCGGGGCGCCGCCAAGCTCGACCGGATCGGCGAACTCGGCGCCGACGTGTTGGTCGACTACTCCACGCCGGACTGGACCGACCGGGTCTGGGACGCGACCGGGGGCCTCGACGTGGTCCTGGACGGTGCCGGCGGAGACTACGGGCGGGCCGCGTTCGATCTGGTCAGGGCCGGCGGCCGGTTCTCGGCGCACGGCACTCCCGCCGGCGCGTTCGCCACTGTCGATCCGGACGTTGCCAAGGCCCGGGACATTTCTGCGACCGGCATCGAGGCCGTCCAGCTCCGTCCGGAGCAGGCCCGTGGCTACCTGGTACGGGCGCTCGACGAGGTGGCGGCGGGTCGGATCACTCCACTGATCGGCCAGACCTTCCCGTTGGAGCGCGCCGCCGACGCCCACGCCGCGATCGAGAACCGCACAGCGGTGGGCAAGACACTGCTGCTGATCTGAGCCCGCCGTCGTCGCGGCGCGGCGCGTCGCGACGACGACGGCCCGGCGGGACGGTCGGCTCGGATCAGAAGACGGTGCCGACGTCGCGGGCCACCACGTCGTCGAGGCAGCGCTCGGCGAGCGCGGCGATGGTCAGCGCCGGGTTGCAGGCCGCGGTGGAGCCGGGGACCAGGGCACCATCCACGACGTACATCCCGGGATAGCCGGCCACCCGGCCGAAGCCGTCGCAGGCCTGGCCGAGGACCGCACCGCCGAGCGGATGGAAGGTGTACGCCTCCAGCCCGTTCATGTCCAGCAGCCCGTACGGCGCGGCGGCGGCCAGCGAGAGCAGCCCGTCGAGTACGCCGATCCCGGTCGGCGGTGGCACCGGGCCGGGCGTGCTGGACGCGGTGACCAGCTGCCGCAGGGCGGCCCGGATCGCCCGCTGGGCGGCGAGGTCACCGTCGGGCGGCCAGATCAGCCGGACGTCGTCGGTCAGCGGAACGTACTCGAAGCGGCCGACCGGATCGCAGATCCCGAATCCGGGTACCGGCATCGCGTGGGTCTCCACCGGAAACGGCGTCGGTCCGAACTCGATGGTGACCGCGTTGTCCGGATCGTCCCAGCGCATCACGGCGACGCTGGTCGGGCCGCCCTGGTACGCCCCGGTCGGCTCGGGCACCAGCGCCCGCAGGTAGATCCGTGAGCCGTTGTTGCCCCAGTGCCGGCCGACCTGGTCTGACAGCCTCGGCAACGCCCCGCTGTCCCGGGCCCGCACCAGCATCCGGGAGGTGCCCATCGAACCGGCGGCGAAAAACAGCGCGTCACCGGTGAGTACCACGTGCTCCAGCAGGTTCCCGTCGGCGTCGATGTGCCGGGCCCGGACGACGTACCGGCCCTGCGCGTCGGTCGACACGTCGGTCACCACGTGCAGCGGCCTGACCTCGGCCAACCCGGTCGCCTCCGCCCAGGCCAGGTAGTTGCGGTCCACCGAGGTACGCGCCCCGCTGTTGATCCCGGTCAGGTACTCGCCGATCGACGCCGAGGGCACCGCGTTCCCGGCGAGTTCGTCGCGGACCACGGACCAGTCGCACGCCTCGTCGATCCGGCCGGCCGGCAGTCCGGCCCGGCGCGCCTGGTCGAGGAAGAGCCGGGTGCCGGCGTACCGCTGGTGGGCCAGGACGTCGTCCGGAACGGTGCCGACCCCGATCCGGGACCGGGCCCGGGGGTAGTAGCGGTCGTTCATCTCCTGGTAGTCGACCCCGGCGGGCATCACCCGGTCGAACACCGCCTCGGCGGGTTGCAGCATCACGCCGTCGACCAGGGAGAGGCCGCCGACCCCGGCACCGGTGATCACGTTCATGCCCTGCCCGACGATCTTCTCGAACAGCCCCGCGTACGGCCGGTACACCGTCGGCGGCATGCCCGGGTAGACCGGTGTCGGCGTGAACCACGACGACCTGCGGTCGGGACTCAGGAACGGTGGGAAGGTGTCCCCGGCCGGGGTGATCGGCCAGCGTCGACCCCGCTCCAGCACGACGCTGCGTACGCCGGCCTCGGCCAGCCGGTACGCGGCGACCGCCCCGCCGTACCCGCTGCCGATCACGATCACCCGGTGCCGCTCCTCGACGGTCCGGACGGCGGCCAGCCCGGCGGCAGCGGCGGCGACGCCAGCGGTGAGTCCGAGGAAGTCCCGGCGGGTGAGGTCGGTGGCCACGAACGTCCCCGTCCAGTAGAAGGTCGGCGGGGGAGAGGGCGGGCCCTCGCCATGAGCAACAGTGTGACCCGTCGATGGGTACCCCGCACGGCGAGCGGATCGGGGGACGCCGGTCAGCCGGGCTCTACACTCCCGACGGGAGGGAAGACATGATCGATCAGCGGATGGTCGACCGTCGGTGGTTGCAGGCGGCGATCGACATGTCCCGGCTCTGCCCCGCCACCGTCACCGCCTACGCGGTCGGCGCGATCGTCGTCGACCGGGACGGGACCGAGTTGGCCCGGGGGTACTCCCGGGAGACGGGTCCGTTCCTGCACGCCGAACAGCAGGCTCTGGCCAAGCTCGACGGCATCCCGCCGGACCTGTCCGGCGCGACCATGTACTCCTCGCTGGAGCCGTGCACCACCCGCGGCTCCTTCCACCGTACGTGCACCGAACTGATCGTCGAGGCGCGGATCCGACGGGTCGTCGTCGCGATGCGGGAACCGCCGGTCTTCGCCGACTGCGTCGGGATCGAACTCCTCGGGAAGGCCGGTATCGAGGTGACCGTGCTGCCCGAGTTCGCCGGGCAGGTCAAAGCCATCAACGCCGCCGTCATCGCCACCGCTCCCGGCGCACGGGCGCCGTCCACCGGCTGAAACCCTCGCAAGGTGCCGAACCGGGGGCCGGAAGCCGTCCGGCTCCGGCTGTCCGTCGGGAGGCCGGCAGGAATTTCGCGCCGACCGCCTAACCGACCCCGTGGTACGCCGATCCCGGGTCGATCCGCATCGTCCGTTCTCGTGGATCCGGGGTGAGCCACCCGGTGGCGTTCTCGTCGGGAAGCAGCGCCGCCCAGTCGATGTCCTGACGGGACGCGACGGCCCGGCCGAGCAGCAGGACGAAGGTCCAGTCCTCCTGTCCGGTCCGCCCGCACCAGGCACGACCGCGTACGCACGGCCGCGCGGCGTCCAGATCGAACTCTCCGGCGACCAGGCCGTCGCACCAGTGGTGACGCAGCCGGGCATCGTCGAGGCCGGCGAACTCCCGGCAGAGTCGACGTTCCAGCCTGAGCCAGTAGTCCGCCTCGTCCAACTCGTCACCTCCGCCGGCCGGTGCCCCGAAAATGTCGGAGTGTCGGGTCAGGATCGTACGGACGGGGTGATGCCGCTACTCGGGCCCACCGGATGAGGATGCGACAGCGGGGAGGTCTTGGACGTGGTCGACGACGGCGGATGGTCCATGATGGGCTGGCAATCGTGGTCAGAGCCGGCCGAGGTCCGGGCTCGGCTCGCCGCTGGCGCCGACCCGGACGGAGACGTACGCGGCCTGGGCGGCCCACTGCACCAGGCGGCCGAGTGGGGCTCCGCCGAGGTGGTCGCGGAACTGGCGAGCCTGGTCGGGGACGTCGACGTGGAACACGAGGGTCGCACCGCGCTGTGGATCGCCGTCCAGGCCGACAAGCCCGACAACGCCCGGGTGCTCGTCGCGGCCGGCGCGGACCCGTGGCGGTCGATGATGGCCGGCTGGTCCCCCGGGCGGCTGAGTCTGGTCAGCCGGACGCCGGATCTGTTTCCGGTGCCACCCGCAGCATCCGGCCTCTCGCCGGCCGAGTCCGCCGCCGTCGCCGACGCGCACCGGCTGCTCGACGCGCTCGGCGACTTCTATTACGACGGACTGAGCCTGTGCTGCGTGCGCGGCATCGACGCGGCCGAGGCCGTACGACGGCTGGAGGCCACCGTCATCGAGATCGAGGGGGACGATCCGGAGTCCGTGCTCGAGGACCTGTCCGATCGCCGGTTGAACCAGCAGGCACTGCTGACGGTCGGTGTCACCGACGTACCGGGTGGCTGCATCGTCAGTCAGCCGTGGGCGTACGGGGCGTCGACACCGCGCGTGACCAGGCGGCTGTCGGTCGGCACGGTCAGCTACGCGATGTATGCCAATCCGAAGAGCGGCAACCAGGGCAGCATCGGCCGGAACGGGGTCCTCACCGACTGGGACCTGCACCCCGGCGGCGGATGGTCCGGCGCCGACGAGCCGGCCGAGGAGATCCTGCGGACGTACCTCTACCGGCACAGGGCCATCGCCTACTGCTGCGCGTACGCCGACCTGAAGCCCACCGGCGCCCGCCCCATCACCGGCCCGCCCGACCTGTGGCTCGAACTGCCGCCCCGCGACTACTGGTCGCTGAACGACTGACGATCCGGTCGTCCCGATCACCTGCCAGCCGGTGGCGGCTCCGCCTACAGCACCTGGGACAGGAACTGTCGGAGCCGCTCGCTGCGTGGTGCCTCGAAGAGTCCGGCGGGTGGACCGGCCTCGACGACCCGGCCACGGTCCATGAAGACGACCTGGTCGGCGACCTGCCGGGCGAATCCCATCTCGTGGGTGACGACCACCATCGTCATCCCCTGCGAGGCCAGGTCCGCCATCAGCGACAGCACGCCCTTGACGAGTTCCGGGTCGAGCGCCGACGTCGCCTCGTCGAAGAGCATCACCCGGGGCGACATCGCCAACGCCCGCGCGATGGCCACCCGCTGCTGCTGGCCACCGGAGAGCCGGCCGGGCCGTACGTCGGCCTTGTGCCGCAGGCCGACCACGTCGAGCTGGCGTAGCGCCAGTTCGGTCGCCTCGTCCCGGGAGAGCTTCCTGAGCTGGCGCAGCGCGAGGGTGACGTTGCGCAGCACCGTCATGTGCGGAAACAGGTTGAACTGCTGGAAGACCATCCCGATCCGCTGCCGCAGCGCGTCGGGGTCCTGGTCCAGCACGCTCACCCCGTCGAGCAGCACGTCGCCCCGGTCCGGCTCCAGGAGCCGGTTGATCGTCCGCAGCAGGGTGGACTTCCCGGACCCGGACGGGCCGATCACGCAGGCGGTCTCGCCGCGTCCGACCTCGAGGTCGATGCCACGCAGGACCTGGTTGCGGCCGAAGGCCAGGTGTACGTCCCGGGTCGCCACGCTGACCGACTCGTAGCCGTCGCCGGCCACCGCCGTCCCCACCCCGCTCTGCTGGCTGACGTCAGGCATTCGTCGCTCCTCTCCCGGTGGCGGGCAGCCCGGTCTGGCCGGCCAGCGCCACCGGATCGTCGGGATCGGAGTCGGACTCCGGGCCACCGTCCCGCCCGTCCCGCAGTCGCCGGTCGACCCAGTTGACCAGGTGGGTCAACGGCACCGTGATGGCCAGATAGAACAGCCCGGCGAGCAGCAGCGCCGACTCGTTGCCGGTGTTCGCGGCGTAGTCCTGGCCGATCCGGAACAGCTCCCGCTGGCTGGCCACCAGGCCGAGGAAGTACACCAGGCTGGAGTCCTTGATCAGGGCGATCAGCTGGTTGACCCAGGCCGGCAGGACCCGGCGTACGCCCTGCGGGATGATCACCAGACGCATGGCGGCACCGTGCGACAGCCCCAGCGCCCGGGTCGCCTCCAGTTGGCTGGCCTCCACACTCTGGATGCCGGACCGGAAGATCTCCCCGATGTACGCCGCCGCGATCAGCGACAGCGCCAGGATGCCCAACGGGTACGGGTTGGGGCCCCACCAGGCGAGCCCGAGGGGCGCCAACCCGACCCCGATCAGCAGGATGGTGACGGCGGCCGGCAGGCCACGGAACACGTCCGTGTAGATCCGGGCCGGCCAGCGCAGCCAGCGGCTCCGAGACAGGCCGGCGATGGCCAGGAGCATGCCGAGCAGCGTTCCCAGGATGGCCGAGATGAGGGCCAGCAACAGGGTGTTGCGCAGCCCGACCGTGAACATCTCGGGTAGCGACTCGCGCATCGACTCCAGGTCGAAGAACGTTTCCCACAACGTTCTCAGGGTTTCCATCGCCTCGCCTCTGGTTGTCTCGGGTCCGTCCGTCCGTCAGCCGGCGGGCGTGGCCGTCGGGGCGGTGGGGGCCGCGGACGTACCGGCCGGACCTGCCGAACCGGCCTTGACCGGCGGGTACGCCACCGTGCCGCTACCCGGCTTGAAGGTGTCCGGAATCGGCCGCCCGGGGTAGTACTGGTCCTGGAGCCGGGTCCAGGTCCCGTCCTCGATCACCTGGTCGAGTCCCTTGTCCAGCGCCTCGCGCAGCGCGTCGTTGCCCTTGGCCACCACGAAGGCGGTCGGAGCCGAGCTGAGCTGCTTCTCGACGAGGATGATCTTTCCGCCACTGTCCTGTGCGGACTTCTCGCCGATCTCGGCCGGTGCGATCCAGGCGTCCGCGGTCTTGGCCTTGAGCTGGTTGATCGCGCCGTTGTAGTCCGGCACCCGTACCGGGTCCAGCCCCTCCTTGGTCGCGTAGTCGTCCTGCACGGTGCCCTGCACCACGACCACCCGCTTGCCCTTCAACTCGGCGAAGCTCTTGATCGGCGAGCCGGCCGGTACGTCGAGACCGAAGTAGCCGAAGTCGTACCCGTTGCCGAAGTCCACGGTCTTCTTCCGGGCCTCGGTGATGGTGACGGACGAACTGCCGGCATCGAACTTGTGGTTGTTGACCTGCGAGAGCAGCGCCGAGAAGTCGGTGCCGACGAACTCGACCTTCAGCCCCAACTTGCCGGCGACGGCGGTCATCAGGTCGTTGTCGAATCCGGTGAACTTGCCGTCCTTGAGGTACACGTTCGGCGGGGCGTCGGTCAGGGTGCCGACCCGCAGGGTGCCGGCCTGTAGCAGGTCGTACGGGTTCTCGGCCGCGTCGGCGGACGAGCCCCCGCCGCAGGCGGCAGCGGCACCGAGCAGTGCGAGGGCGGCGACTCCGGAGAGCAGGCGGGCGGAGACAGTTGTGATGCGCATGTACGGAAACTCCATGAAATGTCCGGCGACAACTACGCCGACGGCTGCCACGGCCGGTGAACGGCACGGGCAGCGGGCGACAAAGCGGCCGGGAAGGGTGATTACGAGAGGTGGTCGGTTACCCGCCGACCGGCGGCTGCGGTCAGTCCCGGCCGGGACAGAGCATGGTGCTGGTCCGGCAGAGATCGACATGTCGACGCCACCGATGCCAGGTGACGTGCAGCCGGCTGCTCCGCTCGGCACTCGTCGTACGCACTACAGGTACCTCCATCGATCCTGGCGGTAGCACCCGCACCCACAATCGGGGGGTTGCTGCGACGTCAACGAGCCAGGTCTCTCGGTCGCTCTGGATGGCCGGACCCGAGCATAGCCACCCCGTACCGGACATCCCACCTGCCCAGCCCCGCCTGTGGTGCGCGCCACGTGCGGCGCCGAGGCACTCAGAAGTGTTAGGAAGGGGCCCTTCTTCTACAGAAAGCGATAGGAAGGGGCCCTTCCTTACCCCTCGGCCACGTCCATCGCGCGGTAGATGCGCTGTTCCGAGATCGGGTACGGGGTGCCGAGGGCCTGGGCGAAGACGTTGACCCGTAACTCCTCGATCATCCAGCGGATCTGGCGTGCCGCGTCGTCGTTGCGGCGGGGTGGGGGAAGGGCGGCGAGCATGTCCCGGTACTCCTGCTGGACCTGCTCGATCCGGGCCTGTTGTTCCCGGTCGCGTTGCGGATTCTGCGGAAGCCGGTCGAGACGCCGTTCGATGGCGGTGAGATAGCGGGGCAGGTCGGCCAGCCGGGCGTAGCCGGTCTCGGTGACGAAGCCTCGGTGCACCAGCGCGGAGATCTGGGCCCGGATGTCGGTGAGGGCGGCGACCAGGGGCAGGCTGTTGGTCCGGGTCAGCCGCTGCTCGACCGCGTAGGCCGTGGCCAGCACCCGACGTACCCGGTCGACGACCTCGATCGTGGTGTCGACCAGATCCGCCCGGACCCGGTCCCGTAGCGCGGCGAAGCCCTCGGCGTCCCAGGCCGGGCCACCCGCGTCGGCGATCAGCTTGTCCACGGCCGCATCGGCGGCGTCCTCGAGCAGGTCGACCACGCTGCGGTGCGGATTGCGGCTCAGCGCCAGCTTGGCCTCGTTGGAGAGCCGGCCCTGGAGGAACTTCGCCGGTGCGGCCAGGCCGATTCGGAGCAGGCGCCGGGTACCGGCCCACATCTGGGCGCGCTGCTCGGCCTCGGACTCGAAGACCCGTACCGCGACGGTGTCCCCCTCGTCCACCAGCGCCGGGTAGGCGGTGACCAGGTAGCCGGTCCGGTTCTGCTCGATCGACCGGGGCAGGGTGCCGAGGCTCCACTCCCGCAGGCCCTGCCGTTCCACGTCGGGCGCGGCGGCGGCCACCATCCTGCGTACCTGGGTGGTGAGTTGGCGTTGCAGCGCCGGCAGGTCCTTGCCCTCGGCGACCGTCTTCTGCTCGTCGCCGACCACCCGGAAGGTGGGCCGCAGGTGGGCCGGCAACCGCTCCGGCTCCCAGGCGTCCCGGGGGACCGTGACGCCGGTCATCCGGCGCAGCTCCCGGGTCAGCGCGTCGAGCAGCGGCTCCCGACCGGGCGTGATCGCGGCCAGCGCCGCCCGCGCGTAGTCCGGCACCGGGACGAAGTTCCGGCGTACGGCCTTCGGCAGCGACCGGAGTAGCGCGATGACCAACTCCTCACGCAGTCCCGGTACGTGCCAGTCGAAGTCCTCGGCGGTCACCTGGTTGAGCATCGGCAGCGGGATGTCGATGGTCACGCCGTCGGTCTCGGTGCCCGGCTCGAACCGGTACGTCAGCGGCAGCGCCACCCCGTCCGAGTGCCACTCGTCGGGGTAGTCCGCCGCCTCGACGCCGCCCCTGCCCTGGTTGACCAGCATCTGCCGGTCGAAGGTGAGCAGCTCGGGCTGGTCCCGGCGGGTCCGCTTCCACCAGCTGTCGAAGTGCCGGCCGGAGACGACGTCGGCGGGCAGCCGCTGGTCGTAGAAGGTGAACAGGGTCTCGTCGTCGACCAGGATGTCCCGGCGCCGGGCCCGGTGCTCCAGCTCCTCGACCTCGTCGAGTAGCGCCCGGTTGTCGTGGAAGAACCGGTGCGGGGTCTGCCAGTCGCCCTCCACCAGCGCGTGCCGGATGAACAGCTCGCGGGACAGCGCCGGGTCGATCCGACCGAAGTTGACCTTGCGGCCGGCGACCAGCGGGATGCCGTACAGGGTGACCTTCTCGAACGCCACCACGGCGGCCTGCTTCTTCTCCCAGTGCGGCTCGCTGTAGCTGCGTTTCACCAGGTGCGGAGCCAGCGCCTCGACCCACTCCGGCTCGACCCGCCCGGCGACCCGGCCCCACAGCCGGGACGTCTCGACCAGTTCGGCGGCCATCACCCAGCGCGGCGGTCGACGGAACAGTGCCGAACCGGGGAAGAGGCCGAACCGGGCACCCCGGGCACCGAGGTACTCGTTCTTCTGGGCATCCTTCAGACCCACGTGCGAGAGCAGTCCGGCGAGCAGCGACTGGTGGATCCGGTCCGTGTCGATGTCGTTCGCCGGCTGCTCGCTGCCATCGGCCGTACCGCCGTCCGTGGGCCGCTGGTCGCCGCCGCGCTGGTCGCCGCGCCGGCCGTCGCCCGCCGGCCGTTCGGCGTCGTTGGGCCGGCCGTCGCCCGCCGGCTGCTCCACGCCGCCGGGCCGGCCGTCCGTCGGCCGGGCGGCCATGCTGCGCAGTACCTGCCGGAGCTGGCTGTTGATGTCCTGCCACTCCCTGACCCGCAGGTAGTTGAGGTACTCGGCCTTGCACATCCTGCGGAACGCGCTGGACGACAACTCCTTCTGCTGGTCCTTGAGGTACCGCCACAGGTTCAGCAGCGCGGAGAAGTCCGACTCCTTGTCGGTGAACCGGGCGTGCGCCTGGTCGGCCTGCGCCTGCCTGTCGGCGGGCCGCTCCCGGGGGTCCTGGATGGACAGCGCGGCGGCGATCACCATCACCTCGGCGGCGCAGCCGTTCCGCTCGCCCTCCAGCACCATCCGGGCCAGCCGGGGGTCCACCGGCAGCTGGGCCAGCCGGCGGCCCAGCGGGGTCAGCCGACGACCGGGCTCGTCCCCGGTCGCCGCCTCCAGCGCGCCCAACTCCTGCAACAGGGCGACCCCGTCGGCGATGTTGCGCCGGTCCGGCGGATCGATGAACGGGAAGGCGGCGATGTCGCCCAGCCCGATGGCCGTCATCTGGAGGATGACCGACGCGAGGTTGGTCCGGAGGATCTCCGGGTCGGTGAACTCGGGGCGGCCGAGGAAATCCGACTCGTCGTACAGCCGGATACAGATTCCGTCCGAGGTACGTCCGCAGCGTCCCTTGCGCTGGTTCGCCGACGCCTGCGACACCGGCTCGATCGGCAGCCGCTGCACCTTCAGCCGGTGGCTGTACCGGGATATCCGGGCGGTACCCGGGTCGACGACGTACTTGATTCCGGGAACGGTCAGCGAAGTCTCGGCGACGTTGGTGGCCAGTACCACCCGGCGGGCCTGGTGCGGCTGGAACACCCGGTACTGCTCGGCGGTGGAGAGCCGGGCGTAGAGCGGCAGGATCTCCGTCCCGCGTAGCCCCGGTCGGTTCTGCACCAGCTTGGCCAGGGCGTCGGCGGTGTCCCGGATCTCCCGCTCCCCGCTGAGGAAGACCAGGATGTCGCCGGGCCCCTCGGCGGCGAGTTCGCCTACCGCGTCGCCGATCGCCTGGATCTGGTCCCGGACGTTGTCCGAATCGTCGTCGGAGTCGTCGGACTCGTCCGAGTCCGCCACCTCGACCAGCGGCCGGTAACGGACCTCCACCGGGTACGTCCGGCCGGACACCTCGACCACCGGCGCCGGCTCGGCATCGGTCCCGAAGTGCCGGGCGAAGCGGTCCGGGTCGATCGTCGCCGAGGTGATGATCACCTTGAGGTCCGGCCGGCGGGGCAGCAACTGCCGGAGGTACCCGAGGATGAAGTCGATGTTGAGGCTGCGCTCGTGCGCCTCGTCGATGATCAGGGTGTCGTACTGCCGTAGCATCCGGTCCTGCTGGAGTTCGGCGAGCAGGATCCCGTCGGTCATCAGCTTGACCAGCGTCCCGTCGCCGACCTGGTCGGTGAACCGGACCTTGTATCCGACCGCTCCGCCGAGTTCGGTGCCGAGTTCGTCGGCGATCCGGTCGGCCACGGTACGGGCGGCCAGGCGTCGCGGCTGGGTGTGCCCGATCAGGCCGCGTACGCCCCGACCCAGTTCGAGGCAGATCTTGGGCAACTGGGTGGTCTTGCCGGACCCGGTCTCGCCCGCCACGATCACCACCTGGTGATCCCGGATCGCGGCCAGCAGGTCGTCCTTCTTCTCGCTGACCGGTAGCCCGGCCGGATAGGTGATCACCGGCACGGCGGCTCGACGGCGGGTCAGCCGCTGCTCCGCCGAGGCGACCTCGGCGACGATCTCGGTGGTGGCGGCCTCGCGTCGGCGCGGGTCGCGGATCTTGGGTATCCCGTCGATCCGCCGCTGGATGCGGCGCTGGTCCCGAAACATCAGCTCGGGCAGCCGGGCCCGGAGCTCGGCGAGATCGGCAACGGGTGCGGCGGGGGAGGGCGGCGTCGTGTGCATGTCGTCGCCAAGGATAGGCAGGCCGGGGCGGCGGATGCCCGCGAGTTATCCACGTTCCGGCGCGGGCTGCCCGGGTTGGGCCCGTGCCGGCGGGGGCCGATCACTGCCCCAGGCGGTCGGCAGGCGGTACGACCAGCCCGGCTGCCAGTCGAAGGGGGCGTCGACCAACTCCGCCAGCGACCTGCCGTGCAGCAGGTGCTCAAGGGCCCAGCGGTTCGCCGAGTGCGCCACCACCAGTACCCGGGTCCCGTCCCAGCCGGCCGCCAGGTCGCGCAGAAATCCGTGGGTCTGCGCGACCACCTGCCGATAGCTCTGTCCACCGGGAAAGGGCTGGTCGAGGTGCCGGCTGCGCAGGCCGGCCAGCTCGGCCACGGGCATGCCGTTGAGCTCGCCGTAGTCGCATTCCCGCAGCCGGGTGTCCCGGTGCACCGGCAGCTCGCGGAGTGGGAACGCGATCTCCACGGTCTCGACCGCGCGACGCAGATCGGAGCAGAAGACCACCTGGAAACCGTCGTCCCGGCGTCGTTCGCCCAGCTCGTGGGCGCACTGCCGGCCGTAGCCGGAGAGTTCGCCGGGCAGCCAGCCGGTGGCCAGCCCGGCCTCGTTGTCGGTGGTCACCGAGTGGGTCTCGTAGACGATGTCGACCGCCATGGACCCAGCCTGCCAGTCGTGCCGGTGCCGGAATGCGCCAATGCCGTACCCCGGTGCCGTACCCAGGCGGCCGACGGTGGTCGTCGCGGGGGGAGCCGCGACGACCACCGTCGGGGCCACGACCACCGATGGGCTACGCGGCGGTGGACCAGATCGCGGTGAAGGCGGCGGCCTCACCGGCCAGCCAGCGCTCCACCTGGTCGGCGCGGACCGCCGGATCGCGGTGGTGTGCGACACCCCGGCGTACGTCGACCAGCACCGGATCGGCACCGGGTAGCACCTGGTCCATCTGCCGGTTCATCAGGTGCAGGGTCGCCAGCAGCGCCTCCTGGCTCGGTGGCTGCTCGTCGAAGTGCAGCCGGACGGCCTCCCGCCGCCCGTCGTCGTAGCGCAGTCCGAGGTGCGGATTGATCTTCACCGGCAACTCGCCGACCATGCCCAGGGCGTCATGGGTCTGCGCGAGTTCGACCGTCGAGAGGTCGCCGAGCGAGTGCAGGAAACTCACCGTGCCCGGAACCAGCGTCTCGTAGAGCGGGCGCCAGCGCGGCTTGACCACGTCGACGATCTCCGCCAGGTGTCGGCCGCCGGTCCGGAAGGCGATGTCGGCCTTCAGCGCCTTGACGAGCTGGCCGTGCGGGTTGAAGCCGGAGCGGCTCGCCCGCTGCTTGCGAAGGCCGCCGACGAAGTTGGCCTTGGCCGGACCGGTGCGGTCGACGTAGCGGGTGAAGGCGAGCAGGGTGGCGTAGGGCAGGGGGGCGGGAGAAGGTGCGGTGGAGACGGGCTCTGGCACGGCTGTCCTCCCAGTTCAGAAGCCGTTTTAGTACACCCATTCTAATTGATTCACGCCGCTTCGACCAGCCCAAAACGGTCATTTCGATGTGCCGCGTTCGCCCGAACCTTGTGGAGTCCGGACCTACTTGGAGGGTCTGCGGCTCGGCGACGTTGAGACCTTCGGTGTGGTAGGCGTGGAGCAGGGTTGATAACTGCGCCAAACGATCTGCATCCGGTCGCGGTCGGTGATCTTGGCGAGGGCGGTGGCGAGGCGCCTCTTGCCGATGTAGCACCACGGGCACAGGATGTCCGCGTATATCTCGACCTTCATGGGTGCCTCATTCGATGGGCAGCGGTGGATGCTGCACATGCTCGGGTGAGTCGGGTTCAGGCATCGGTCTGCTGTGGGCCGGGACCGACCTCACGGACGACGACGTAAGTGGGGTTGCCGCTCATGCGAGGTTCGGCCTTGCCGGACAAGCCGCCCAGGGCCTTGCCGATGGCCGCCATCCGGCCTTCGGTGTCGGAGGTCGCCACAAAGTTGCGGTAGTCCGCCTCGCTTGCCCAGTGCACGATGTTGTAGACGCGGGTGCCGTCGTTGCTGACGTGGAACCGGGCCGACAGGTAGCCGGGATAGAAGCGGACCCACTGCTCCTGAATATCGGCGAAGGCAGCCACGAGTTCACGCTGCGTGTCAGGTCCATCGACCGTGTAGTCGATGATCGAGTAGAAGCCGGTGTCAGTACTCATGTGCTCTCCGTCGATGGAGTGTCAGAGATCTGGTCCAGGCTTGGATCTTGCAACCCCAAGACGGCTTGAGGTCAAGAGCGCGATCCGGTGCGGCAGCCGGTTGGCGTTCCATCGGGCGAGTACTTCGCCCGGGACCACAATTGACTTGGCGCAAGTCTTGTCTCAGGATAGTGAGACAAGACTTGCGACAAGCTGGGGAGGCCGCCATGCCGAGGAAGGTGCGTCCGACGGAGCTCGAGATAGCCCGTCTGTGGTTGGCCGCGCGCGGCCTGGCCGACGTCACGCCGACACCGATGCTGGCGGCGCGCCTGACGGTCCGGCGACGTGCGCGGCTGGCCGCTGCCGTCCTGCCGGCCGCGTTCCTCTGCGCGACTGCCCTCGTCTACGTCTCCGCCTTGCCGATCCGTCCCGCGGAGGACGGGTTCGGGACGCAGCGGCGCTGGGCGCTGGCGGTGCTGACGGCGCTGGTGGCCGGGTTGGTGCTGGGCCTGTCGCTGCTGGACCGGTGGGTGCGGCGGGTCGATCAGCAAGCCGGCGCGGAGTTGCCGCGTCGGGCGACCCACTCCGTCCGGCCCGGCTGGCGAATCCGTGGAACACGGGCTGGCTCGTCTTCATGATCCTGAGCGTCATCGCGCTCGTCCTGATCACGGCCTGGGACGGGCGGAGCGCCCTGGCGGCCCAGCACGGCCCCAGCGCCCGGTGAACCGCATGATCGTCATCGACTCGGCCTCGCCCGTCCCACCGTTCGAGCAGCTCCGCGCCCAGCTCGCCGGGCAGATCCAGGAGCGCACACTGGCCGTGGGCACCCGGCTGCCGACCATCCGCCGCCTGGCCGCGGACCTCGGCTTGGCGGTCAACACGGTCGGCCGGGCCTACCGGGAACTGGAGAAGGCGGGGCTGATCGAGACCCGCGGTGCGGCCGGCTCGTTCGTGTCCGCAGCCGGCGAGCAGGGACGCGAACGGGCAAGCCGCGCCGCTGCCGAGTACGCCGCCGTCATCGCCGGTCTCGGCATCGACACCACCGAGGCCGTCCGCATCGTCCAAGCGGCGCTGACCCAGGGCGTTCCAGAGGTCGGCTGAACGTCGGGAAGACCTCCATCTCCTGGGCGGTGAGTTTCAGAGCCACCCTCAGGCTGGCTGTGGGTCGGCTCGCTGCCACGGTCTGCCGTCCGGTGGCGACCGGGAGCGTGGTCAGTTCCGTGATGCCGCCTCAGGCAGACCGTTGCGCGGTGTCGCCGCTGCGGAGGCGGTCCAACTCGGCGAGGTACATCGCCTGCATGCGGTCATAGTGCCGGACCAGCAGCATGACCTCCTCGACGCTGTAGCCCTGGATGAGCCGCTCCGCCTGCTCGGCGAACCGCTCGTACGGTCGCTCCAACTCGGCGATCCGCTCCGGCCGCAGGGTGACGATCACCCGCCGCCGGTCCGCCGGATCGCGCTCGGCCGTCACGTAGCCCGCCTGCTGGAGCCGGCGGAGCATGCTGGTCACCGCCCCGGTGGTGAGGTTGGTCCGCTCGGCGACCTGCCCTGCGGTGGCGGATCCGACGTCCGCCAGGTAGTCCAGGCACTCCAGGTCGCTCACGGTGAGGCCCAGCCGCTCCGCGATGGCGTACCGGAACACCATGGACAGCCGCGACGTCTCCCGCCCGGCGCGCATGAGATCGGCGATCGCGGACGCACGGGCCGGCTCGTCGGACATGTCCGCAATCATGCCTCCGGTACGGTGACCCGGTGCAGCCGAGGTAACACGCGGGTCAGCACCCAGTGCGGTGCGGTCGCGCCCCCGGTGAGGCGGCGCATCAGCCCGGCGGCGGTGTCGACGGCGCCGAAGGCGTAGGGCACCATCTCGTCCTGGTAGCCGGCGATCGCCTCCTCCACCGGCGTGCCGCTCGCCCGGGCCTCGACCAGCCGGTGGCCGAGCAGGGCGGCGTCGCGGAGCGCGGTGTTGCCGCCGTGAGCGCCGAACGGCGGCATGACGTGCACGGCGTCGCCCATCATCGTCGCCCGGGGCACCGCCCACCGGCGCGGGCGCCGGCCGGTGGCGAAAAGGTTGAGCACCGTGGCGTCCAGTTCGGCCGTGTCGACCAGCCGCCGGATGAGCGGGTGGAAGTCCGCACTCATCCGGGCGGCCAGTTTCCACAGTGCCAGCAGGTTCCCGCGGACGCCGACGGGCACCTCCTCCTGCCGGAGCAGCAGTCCCCACATGACGTAGTCGTCGCCGGTGGGCGCATAGCTGCCCGGGGCCAGGCGCGCGAACGCCTCCCGCGGGCTCTCGCCGAACCGCATCGAGGTGAAGAAGAAGGCGCGGCCCGGCCGGTCGGCGATGGCCAGGACCCCGCTGGTACGCAGCGCGTCCGGGATGACGCTCTCGCCGTTCCGCCGCAGGGGCGACCGGCCGTAGATGCCCGCCATCGAGGTGTTCGCCGGGTCCGCGTCCGGCATGAGCTGCGCGCGCAGCGCCGAGCCGGCGCCGTCCGCGCCCACGACGACGGTTGCCGCGGCCGCCCCGCCGTCGGAGAACCGCAGCCGCAGCCCTGCCGGGCCGCCGCTGTCCACCGCGACGGCGGCCTTGCCGTAGTGGATGCGCCCGCCCAGCCCGGACTGCAGGATCGACCGCAGGGTCAGCCGGTCGACCTGGCGGGTTGCGTGCGGTTCGTCCTTGAAGGTGATGGTGAATGCGTCCCGCAGCCGGCTGTCGGTGAAGCGTAGGCGCCCGCCGGACTCGTCGCCGGTGGTCAGCGCCAGGCGGTACAGCGGGCGGGGCAGGCTCTCGCGCAGCGCCTCCAGCCCGTACCGGTCGAGAATGATCCGGTAGCCCTGCCGCCGGACGAAGGGGCCCGGGTCCCGCTCGTAGACGTGCACGTCGATGCCGGCGCGCATCAGGTACTGGGCGAGGCAGAGGCCGGAGAGGCCGGCGCCAGCGATCGCCACCGAGAAGTCAGTCGATATGCCCATGCGATTATCTTAATGACTAAGATGATTTGGGCAAGGTCGCCGGTCGACCAGAACGTGGCCCCGACGAGCGCAGTATGCCCCGGTCCGCCGAGCCGCCCGGCCGGCCACCTCGGACCGGTCCGCCGGTGTGGCCCGGCGGATGCCGGCACCTGACCCCACCCGACACGACGACCGTCCACTACTCACCTGACAGCCCCGACAGTGAGACTGGTGGCGTGACGGACGTACGTAGGGCGCGGGTTCGCGAGGTACGGGATCGGCTCCGACGTGACGGACCTGTGTGGACGCGCCGCCCCGAACGGGACTTCGAGACCGTGACCCTGCCCGAACGCGACTGCGACCTGCTCCGCGACCTGTTGGTGTCCGAGGGCGTCCAGACGGTCGTGGAGATCGGACTCGCGTACGGCAGCTCCGCACTGGCCATCGGGGAAGCGCTGGTGACCGTCGGCGCACCGCATCCACGGCACATCGTGATCGATCCGTTCCAACAGCAGGCCTTCTCGAACGTCGGCTGGGACCTGCTCTGTTCCGCGGGGCTGGACTCGATCGCCAGACTCGTCGCCGATCCCTCGTCGATCGCCCTGGCACAGCTCGTTCACGACGGCGTCGTCGCGGACGCGGCCTTCGTGGACGGCAGTCACCGGTTCCACGAGGTCTTCGTCGATCTCTACTTCCTCCGCAAGATCGTCCGGCCGGGCGGTCTTGTCGTTCTCGACGACGACTGGACGCCGTCGGTGCGCAAGGCGGTGCGCTACTACGAGCGGAATCTGGGCTGGACACCGATTCCGGACGTCTTCGTCGACGGAACCTTCTGGACCGTCGGGCGCGATCCGGCGGCGGAGGCCGTGCCCCGTTGCCGGGCGGTCAGACTGCCCGACCCGATGATCGAGCCGCCGTTCGAGGAATTCCACCCGTTCTGAACAGCGGATCCGGGGGCGCAGGCTGAGGCAGGTCAGCCGAGCCGGTACTCCCAACCCTCGGCTCGCCACTCGAAGTCGGCGGCGAGCAACTCCCGTACGGTGAATCCGTTGACCACATGCTCCAGGGCCCGGTACGTCGCGAGGTGTCCGATCAGCATGACCCGTCGTCCGGCCCATCTGGTCGGCAGGTCGGCGAGGAGTCCCGCCACCCGCGCAATCGCCTCACCGTGGCTCTCGCCACCGGGGTACCGGCGATCGCAGTGGTCCAGACGATCACGGCTCACCTCGGCGGCAGGCGAACCGTTCCGCGCTCCGAAGTCGCACTCGCGCAGCCGCCAGTCGTACAGGATCGGAATGTCGCTTCCGCCGAACGCGATCTCCGCCGTCTCCGCCGCACGGCGCAGATCCGAGGTGAACACCGCGACGATGCCGTCGTCGCGTCGCCGTCGGCCCAGCTCGGCGGCGTTCGCGCGGCCACGCGCACTGAGGCGGCCGGGCAGCCATCCGGTGGCGATGCCACGCTCGTTGTCCTCGCTCAGGGCATGGGTCTCGAACACGATCTCGACCGACACCGAGTCAGGCTACCGGGCCGGTCCGACCCTCGCCGAGGGTGAGGCCACGACGGGAAGTCGTCGCGGCAGTGCAGCCGGCCCTCGGAGACCGCGACGTTCAACCGGGCGACGACGCCTCCCCGGCCGCCGGGCTCAGAGCTGGCCCACGTCGGTGATCCGGAGCACCGCCGCACCGACCGCGTCGGAGGCGGCGAGATCGACCTCCGCGCTGATGCCCCAGTCGTGGTCGCTGTCCGGGTCGTCGAGGATCTGCCGCACCGTCCACCGGTCGCGCCCCTGCTCGATCATCAGCAGCGCCGGACCCCGGGCCGCCGGTCCGGTGCCGATCTCGTCGTACGCCTCGAAGTACGGCTCCAGCGCCTCGGCCCAGGCATCGGCGTCCCAGCCGTCCTCGGCGTCGAGCCCGCCCAACTCGTCGTACCGGCGCAGGGCGGCCAGTTCGACCCGGCGGAACAGGGCGTTGCGGACCAGTACCCGGAACGCCCGCACGTTCCCGGTGACCGCCGGAGGCTTGTCGTCGACGACCATTGTGGCCGCCTCGCCCGGGTTGCGCAGCCGCTCCCACTCGTCGATCAGGCTGGAGTCGACCTGCCGGACCAGCTCGCCGAGCCACTCGATCAGGTCGATCAGTTCCTCGGTCTTGGCGTCCTCGCGCACGGTCTGCCGCAGCGCCTTGTACGCGTCCGCCAGGTAGCGCAGCACCAGGCCCTCGGAGCGGGACAGCCCGTAGAAGCTGACGTACTCGACGAAGGTCATCGCGCGCTCGTACATGTCCCGGACCACCGACTTCGGGGCGAGCTGGTGGTCGGCCACCCAGGGATGGCCCCGCCGGTACATCTCGTACGCCGCGTCCAGCAGCTCGACCAGCGGCTTCGGATAGGTGACGTCGTCCAGTAGTTCGAGCCGGGCCTCGTACTCGATGCCGTCGGCCTTCATCTGGGCGACCGCCTCGCCCCGGGCCTTGAACTGCTGTGCCGACAACACCTGACGCGGATCGTCCAAAGTAGATTCGATCACCGAGAGTACGTCCAGCGGGTACGTCGGGGACGCCACGTCCAGCAGTTCGATCGCGGCCAGCGCGAGCGGGGAGAGCGGCTGGTTGAGCGCGAAGTCGAGTTGGAGGTCGACGGTCAGCCGTACCCGTCGACCGGCCTCGTCCGGCTCGGCGAGCCGTTCGACCACGCCGCCGGCCAGCAACGCCCGGTAGATGGCGATCGCCCGGCGGATGTGCCGGCGCTGCGCGGCGGCGTCCTCGTGGTTGTCGGTCAGCAGGTGCCGCATCGCCGCGAACGCGTCACCGGGCCGGCTGATCACGTTGAGCAGCATCGCGTGGCTGACGGTGAAGCTGGACGTCAGTGGTTCCGGCTCGGCCTCGACCAGCCGTTCGAAGGTGGGCCGGCCCCAGCCGATCGACCCCTCCGGCGGCTTCTTGCGGACCACCTTGCGGCGCTTCTTCGGGTCGTCGCCCGCCTTCGTCAGCGCCTTCTCGTTGTCGATCACGTGCTCCGGCGCCTGCACCACCACCGTGCCCAGGGTGTCGAAGCCGGCCCGGCCGGCCCGACCGGCGATCTGGTGGAACTCGCGTACCTTGAGCAGCCGGGTCCGGATGCCGTCGTACTTCGACAGGCCGGTGAACAGCACCGTGCGGATCGGCACGTTGATGCCGACGCCGAGGGTGTCGGTGCCACAGATGACCTTGAGCAGCCCGGCCTGGGCCAGCGTCTCGACCAGCCGCCGGTACTTCGGCAGCATCCCCGCGTGGTGCACCCCGATGCCGTGCCGGACCAGCCGGGAGAGGGTACGCCCGAACCCGGCGGTGAACCGGAAGTTGCCGATCGCCTCGGCGATCATGTCCTTCTCGGCCCGGGTGGCGACGTTGACGCTGGTCAGCGCCTGGGCCCGTTCCAGGGCGGCGGCCTGGGTGAAATGTACGACGTAGATCGGCGCCTGGCGGGTGCTGAGCAACTCCTCCAGGGTCTCGTGCAGCGGCGTCATCGCGTACGTGAACATCAGCGGCACGGGCCGCTCCGCGTTCTTCACCAGCGCGGTCGACCGGCCGGTACGCCGGGTCAGGTCGTCGGTGAACCGGGTGACGTCGCCCAGCGTGGCCGACATCAGCACGAACTGCGCCTGCGGCAGCTCGATCAGCGGGACCTGCCAGGCCCAGCCCCGATCCGGCTCGGCGTAGAAGTGGAACTCGTCCATGATCACCATGCCGACGTCGGCCCGCGCGCCGTCGCGCAGCGCGATGTTGGCCAGGATCTCCGCCGTACAGCAGATGATCGGGGCGTCCTCGTTGACGCTCGCGTCGCCGGTCAGCATGCCCACGTTCTCCGCGCCGAACATCTCGCAGAGCGCGAAGAACTTCTCCGAGACCAGTGCCTTGATCGGCGCGGTGTAGAAGCTGATCCGGTCCTCGGCCAGGGCCGCGAAGTGGGCACCGGCGGCGACCAGGCTCTTTCCGGACCCGGTAGGCGTGCTCAGGATGACGTTGGCACCGGAGACGATCTCGATCAACGCCTCTTCCTGGTGCGGATAGAGGGTGAGGCCACGCTCCTGCGCCCAACCGGCGAACGCGTCGAAGAGGGTATCTGGGTCGGCGCTGCCCGGCAGCTGGTCGGTGAGCGTCATAGCCGGTCCATGGTGCCTGGCCCGGACCGGCAACGCCAGTCCGCCGCCCGCCCGATGATCGTTTCGCCTGGGCGCGGGGTCAGCGGCGGTGGAAGATCAGGTCGAGGATCGGCCGGCCGGCGACGGTCCCACGGCGCTCGAACTTCGTCACCGGCCGGTACGCCGGGCGGGGCGCGTAGTCGGCGTACCGGTTCACCAGGCCCGGGTCGGCGTTCAGGGTGCCGAGCATCGACTCGGCGTACTCGGCCCAGTCGGTGGCGCAGTGCAGGGTGCCGCCGCTGACCAACCGGGAGCGGAGCAGGGCGACGTGCGACGGCTGGATCAGCCGCCGCTTGTGATGCCGGGGCTTGGGCCACGGATCGGGGAAGAAGGCGTGCACCGCGTCGAGGGTGTCCGGCGGAAGCAGGTAGCGGACGAGGTCGAGCGCGTCGCCCCGGGCGATCCGGACATTGGTCAGTCCGTGGCGTTCGGTCAGCGCGAGCAGGTTGGCGATGCCCGGCGTGTGCACCTCGACCGCGAGGTAGTCCCGGTCGGGATCGGCGCTGGCCATCGTCGCGGTGGCGTCGCCCATCCCCGAGCCGATCTCCAGAACCACCGGCGCCCGGCGACCGAAGAGGGCGACCAGGTCGATCGGCGCACCCCCGTCCAGCGTGTCCCGGGCCGGCGCGTTCTCGTCCGGGGTGTTTCCGGCCGACGCGCCCTCGTTCGGGGTACGCCCGTCCGGCGTGTCCCCGGTCGGGATGGTGAAGCCGTACCGGGGCCACAGCCGGTCCAGCGCGTCGAGGTGCCGGCCGCTGAGCCGGCCCCGGCGCGGATGGAAGGTGCGGACCCGGGCCAGCCGGTCCGGCGGCGCCAACTGGCCGGTTCGGGCCGAGGGCACCCCGGCGGTCTGCTCACGGCTGGGAAGGGTCACAGAAAAGTGAGCCTACGCCTACGCCCGGATCGGCCGTCGATCCGGCCGAGATCGTCCGACCGGGTGTGCACGGCGCGGCTTGATGAGAAGATTTCTCTGTACGGCAGGCCCCGTGGCCCCGCGCCCGGCCCTGCCGACGGCGCCGGGAGGGGGAACAGTGGCCACGCGTCGACGCGCCGCGATCCTGTGCGGTGCCGTGCTCGCCGTCGGCGGGGTGCTGATCGCGCCCGCCCCGGCCCGAGCCGCCGACGTCTTCGTCCAGGTGAACCCGAGCACGGTCGAGGCCGGGTACATGGTCGGGATCAAGGCCAGTTGCACCAGCAACACCCAGCCGGCCACGGTCGAGTCGGGCGCCTTCGGCACCGTGACCGTACAGCCGCAGGCCGGCTTCCTCACCGCCGTGGCGACCGTGCCGCACAAGACCCGGGCGGACACCTACCGGGTCAGGCTGAGCTGTCCGGACGGCAAGAACGGGTCGACCCAGCTGATGGTGGTCGGCGCCACCCGGCCGAGCCGTGGCCCGGCAACCGGCTTCGGCGGTACGGCAGGAGACGATCCGGGCGGCCTGCTGGTGACCGGTGGACTCGTCACCACGGCGCTCGGGGCCGTGCTGGGGCTGATCGCCCTGCGCCGACGGGCCCGCTCGGCGACGGCCCGCCGGATCTGACCCGGGCTCCCCGCGATGGCCCGCGCCCCGACCGCCCGTCGACCCCGACTCGGCGGCCGCCGTCCGGCGTCGCACCTGCTGCACCCGGCCGCGCGGGGCGGGGCAACCCGCCAGCGCCGGAGCATGATCGGGCCGCTCGCCATCGTCCTGGTGCTGGTCGGGGTCTTCGCCACCGGGGCGGGACTCGGACAGTCCTCGGGCGGGCCGTGGAACTGGCTGGGCAGGAGCCACCGGGAGCCGCCGCGCGAGTTCCCGGTGCTGACGCCGAGCCGACCGGTCAAGCTGGCGATCCCGTCGATCGACGTACGGGCTCCGGTGCACCGGGTCGGGCTCGCCGACGACGGCTCCATCGCCGTACCCGCGCTCGACCGGCACAACGAGGCCGGCTGGTACGAGCGCGGCCCGACCCCCGGCCAGTTCGGTCCGGCGATCATCGTCGGCCACGCGGACACCCGGACCGGCCCGTCGGTCTTCCACGACCTGGTCAAACTCCGGCCCGGTGCCAAGATCGAGGTGACCCGGCAGGACCGCTCGGTGGCGATCTTCGAGGTCAACTCGGTCGAGCACTTCGACAAGGGCAAACTCCCCGTCGAACGGGTGTACGGCGACTACGGGCGCCCGTGGTTGCGCCTGATCACCTGCGGCGGCCGATGGATCGGCGGCGGTACGGGCTACTCCGACAACATCATCGCCTTCGCGTCACTGGTCGACTCCCGGGAACGCTGACCGCCCGGAGCTCGCGTGATCGGCCGGAACTCGCTGACCGGCCGGAACTCGCTGACCGGCCGAGAATTCGCGTGGCCGGCCTAGAAGTCGTCAGTCGGCTGCCGGTCCGGCCTGCTGGACAACCTCGAACTCCAGCAGGGTGGCCCCGGTGGAGACCGGCTTGGGCTGCTCGCCACCCGATCCGCTCTCGGCCGGACCACGGGCGTGCGCCTGCTTGGCCGGTCCGGCCGACCAGGCCTGGTACGCCTCCTCGCTCTCCCACCTCGTGTAGACGAAGTAGCGGCTCTCCCCGCCGACCGGGCGGAGCAGTTCGAAGCCGAGGAATCCGGGGGAGTTCTCGACCGCACCCAGCCGGGCGGCGAACCGGCGCTCCAGTTCCTCGCCGGCACCGGACGGAACCTCGATCGCGTTGATCTTCACAACTGCCATGGCTCCACCCTACGAGCCCGGGTGCGCAGCGGGTGGACGCGTGCCCCCTGGGCTCTCGTGTCCCATCCGGGAGGCACGGAGGGCCGAGTGAGGTGTGAAGTGCCAACGAGGTCCGCCCCGGGGCCGCTGCGAAGGGGAAGCGCAAGCGGACACCGGGGCGAGCCGTTCGCGTGATGAGGCAGGTCAGGGACGGCGCCGGGGCACCCAGTAGAGGAGCTGACCGGTGATCAGCGCGGGGTGCGTGTCGGGCAGTGCTTCCAGTGCGCTGGCGAGGTGGGAGGCGAGGTACATCATCAGCCCGACCCGGTCACCCTTGAAGCCGACCAGCAGGGCCAGGCGGGCCGGCGCGCAGGGCCAGGGGTCCTGGCAGGTCTGACACCGGTACGACGGTGTCGGGCTGTGGCGGCCCGCTGGGTAGCGCCGCTGCGCAGCCCGCCGCATGGACCGGTACCAGCGCTCCTGCGGCCCGATCACGACTACACCCGGCCGGCCCGCTCGTTGTGCCGGGCTCGGTGGAGCCGGCCTCGCGTCAGCGCGCCCGCCCGGCCGATCTTGTGCACCCCGGACGGGGAATTCCAGAGCGGGTGCCGCTGATTGATCCGCGCCCGGAATTCGGCCGGTGCCGGCGGGACGATCGGGTCCAGACGTACCACCTTGGGCACGGGCGACGAGGCTTCCATGCCCGCCCGGTACTCGGCAGCGGTCAACGGCCGGACACAGGGCTCGTACGGCATCGGGACGCGACCGACCGAGTCCGGGCAGGCCCAGCGGAAGCCGCATCGGCAGTACCGCCAGAACCGCCGCCAGTCCCGGCGGTGTCTTGGTCTGGGCCGCAGTAGCCATTTCATGTTGTCCCCTCCTCTGTCGAAATGGGAGCGGGGGAAGCGCCGACGGATCCCCTCCCAGCGCTACCCCCGCGCGCCCCCGCCCGTCCCGGACTTCGCGGGTGTGGGTCCGAGCAGAGCCGCTTGCACTCCACCCTGGACCAGGACGCAGATGGAGCGGAAGATGAATGAAAGAGAGTCCTTATGGAACTTTGCTAGCTGAGCTGGAGTCGGGTGGAGTACGTGAGTGATCTCCGGGAAATCCTCAGAGAACAGCGGAAACAGGCGAAGCTGACCCGTGATCAGGTGGGGTCGGCCGTCGGCCTCAGTGGTGCCTCTATCGCGTCATTCGAGCAGGGCCGGATGATCCCCCAGCCGGACACGGCGAGGCTCCTGGACGAGCTGTTCAAGACCGGCGACGAGATCCAGCGGGCGGCCCAGGAGTCACGGGACGATGCCCGGCCGACCTGGCTGCGCCCCTGGACGGAGCATGAGCAACGCGCCACGATGCTCCGCTGCTTCGAGCACAGCCTGATCCCGGGACTGTTGCAGACCGAGGCTTACACCCGGGTACTGCTGCAAAGTGGCAGGTTGCCGGACGACGTGATCGACCGGACGGTACAGGTTCGGCGGGAACGGCAGGCGGTCACCATCGATCGGCCGAAACCTCCGATGCTGTCTGCCGTCCTCTGTGAAGTGGCCCTGACCTACGGGCCTGCCGACGTCATGAAAGAGCAGCTAGGCCACCTGATCGAGGCGGGCCGCCAGCCCCAGGTGCAAATCCTGATTGTGCCCCGGGTCGCTGGCCTGCATCCTGGCCTGACCGGGGCATTCATGCTCGCGACCCTTCCGGCCCGAGGGCGCGCCGTCTACCTTGACGACCAGCTTCGAGGACGTTCGATAACGGAGGGGGCCGACGTGGACGAGCTGGAGCGGTCCTGGGAGACCATCCAGGGTCTGGCCCTGCCGGTAAGCTTGTCGCGAGACCTGATCATGAAAGCGGTTAACGACCATGACTGAGCCGAACTGGCGCAAGAGCAGCCGCAGCGGCACCAACCAGGGCAACTGCGTGGAGGTTGCCGACAACCTTCCCGGCCGGGTGCTGGTCCGGGACACCAAGGACCGTGACGGCGGCACCCTGGCTTTCGAGCCGGCCGCGTGGCGGGCGTTCGTCGGCCTCGCCAAGCTGCACTGACCGCAGTCCCCGCAGGGCCCTCGGCGTCATGCCGTGGGCCCTTTGTGGCGGCCTCTGGATGTGCGGTGACGCTGCGACGTTAGGCGAAACCGCCGCACCGTCCGGTGCCCCGCGAACCCTCGGCTCGACCCATGCTTCAGGTCAACCTTCATCATCGCCGTCCAGGTCGGCGTCCACCACGATCGGGGCGTGGTCGGACGGGCCCTTGCCCTTGCGGGCCTCGCGGTCGACGTACGCCGAGCGGACACCGTCGGCGAACGAGTCGGTCGCGTACACCAGGTCGATCCGCATGCCCTTGTTCTGGTGGAACATCCCGGCCCGGTAGTCCCAGTACGTGAACGGGTGCGGCCCCTTCATCGGCGTCGGTACGACGTCCGCCAGGCCGAGGGCGCGAAGGTCGGTCAGCGCCTGCCGCTCCGGAGGGGTCACGTGGGTGGAGCCGACGAACAGCGCCGGATCCCACACGTCGGCGTCGGTCGGGGCGACGTTGTAGTCCCCGCTGACCACCAGCGGCCGGCCGGTACGCAGTTCGGCGGCGAGCGCGTCGCGCAGCACCGCCAGCCAGGCCAGCTTGTACTCGTAGTGCGGAGAATCCGGGGTCCGCCCGTTCGGCACGTAGATCGACCAGACCCGTACCCCGGCACAGGTCGCCGAGATCGCCCGGGCCTCCGGTTCCGGAAAGCCGGGTTCGTCGGCGAAACCGACCGCGACGTCGTCGAGCCCGACCCGGGACAGGATGGCCACCCCGTTCCAGCGTCCGTCGCTGTGGCTGGCCACGGTGTAGCCCAGCTCGCCGACCTCGTCGACCGGAAACGCCCCGTCCGGGCACTTCGTCTCCTGGAGGCAGACGACATCGGGTCGGGTGTCGGCGAGCCAGGCCAGCAGCCGGGGCAACCTCGCCTTGACCGAGTTCACGTTCCAGGTCGCCAGACGCATGTGCCCAGCCTGCCGGATCGGGCGCCGCCGCGCTCAGTTGCCCGGCGTGTCCCCCGGCCGGCCCTGCTCGGCGAGGAACCGTTCCAGCTCCGCGCCGAGTTCGTCGGCCGTCGGCAGCGGCCCGGTCTGGTTCGTCAGCAGGTTGGGGCCGCCCCGGCCACGGGTGAAGGCGTCGTACTGCTCCTCCAGCGCGTGGACCAGTGACGTGGCCTCGTCGGTCTGCGCCACCTGGCGGTCGATGTCGAGGCGTACGGCCTCGGCGGAGGTCCGCAGCGTCTCGGTGGGCAGCAGCAGGCCGGTGGCCCGGGACACCGAGGTCAGCAGCAGTTCGGCCGCGCCCGGGTACTCCGTCTGGGCGACGTAGTGCGGCACGTGGACCGCGAAGCCCAGCGCGTCCCGACCCTGCTCCCCGAGCCGGAACTCCAGCAGGTTGCCGGCGCTGCCGGGCACCTGGATGCGCTGTAGCCACGACTCGTAGCCGGTGATCAGGTCCGGGCGGGTGGCGTGTGCGGTCACCCCGATCGGTCGGGTGTGCGGCACGGCCATCGGAATGGCGTTGAGCCCGAGGGTGAGCCGGACTCCGAGCCGCTGGATCAGGCCGGTCAGCGACGCGATGAACCGTTCCCACTGGAAGTCCGGTTCCGGGCCGGAGAGCAGCAGGAACGGCGTTCCGGCGTCGTCGTGCAGCAGGTGCAGCTCCAGCTTCGGCTGCTCGTAGTGCTCCCAGTGGTCCTCGACGAAGATCATCGTCGGCCGCCGGGACCGGTAGTCGAGCAGCTGGTCGACGTCGAAGGTGGCGATCGTCCGGCAGTCGAGCGTCGACGCGAGGTGTTCCCGGGCGAGCCGGGTCGCGTTTCCGGCGTCGACGAAGCCGGAAAGCGCCTGGATCAGCACCGGCTGACCCAGTTCGGGCAGGTCATCGGTGAGCTGGTAGAGCTCGTTCGGGTCGAGCACCGGTCAGGACCTCCTCAACGGGGTACGCCGGGACGCGCCCATGGCGGACGGCGCCCCGATGTAGCAAACGCTGCCGCTATCTTGGTCCATTCCACCGAGCCACTCGGAGACGCCTGCCAGCATCGCCGTCCGGACCTCCGACGGGGCAGCCGAGGCGTCGATGGATTGCCGGGCCAGCGTGGCCAGTTCCTCGTCGGTACAACCCAGTACATTCCGGGCCAGCAGGTACTGGTCGAGCAGGCCCGTACCGAACAGCAGCGGGTCGTCCGTACCGAGCGCCACCGGCACACCGGCGGCCAGCAGGGCGCGCAGCGGGGTCGACGCCAGGTCCGCGGTCACCCCGAACGGCGGGTATGAGCTGGGGCACACCTCCATCGCGACCGACCGGGCGGCGAGCAGTTCGAGGGTCGGCGGATCGGTCGCGGCGGTGAGCCCGTGGCCCACCCGGTGCGCGCCGAGCAGCGTCACGCAGTCGCGGACGTGCCAGGCGGCCTCGTAGAAGCCGCTGTGCGGTACCGCGAGCAACCCGGCGTCGGTCGCCGTCCGGACCGCCGGGACGAAGTCGGTGATCCGGCCGCGCCGCTCGTCGTTGGAGAGCCCGAAGCCGACGACACCGGCCCCGGCGTACCTGGCCGCGATCCGGGCGACCCGCTCGGCCTGTGCCGGCGGTCCGGCCCAACTGGCCGCCAGGATCACTCCGGTACGGCCACCGCCGGCCCCGGCCAGCACCGCCTCCACCACCGGCTCCAGCCCGCCCAGTCGGACGGCGTACGTCGTCGGGTCGACCTGGATCTCCAGCCAGCCCCCGCCCTCGGCGGCGTTGTCGGCGACCGCCTCGGCGACCACCCGGGCAAGATCGTCGGCCGTACGCAGTGCCGCGCGGGCCAGGTCGTACCGGCTCTGGAACGCCGACCAGCCGTGTACGGCGCCGGTCGGCAGCGGGTCGGGCAGCGGCAGCCCGTAGCGATCCGTCAACTCGGTCAGGGTGCTCGCCCGCATCGAGCCGGTCAGGTGCAGGTGCAGGTTCGTCTTGGGCAGCGGGCGGAGTTCTCGCCTCGGTACCGGCCCGGTGACCTGTGCCATGACCCACGGTCTCACGGCACCGCCCGGTTCGGGCAGCGGGTGGGGCACCGATCGGCCGGGTACCGGATCCTCCGATCGGAGGAGGCGTTCGGGGTCGCGTTGGGTGACGGTCGTTTCGAAGGTAGATGCCGGACTGATCCGTAAAACGTGGCTTCCCCGAGATGTCGGTCTCGCCCGGGTTGGCCGGTGCCGCCCACGCCTGCGGGTCGCTGACCGGTTGATCGGTCGACGATTGTGGGCAGGCCCACTCGATGACTCGCCGTAGTCGGGGGTTTGGCTGCCTAGCCTCGTCGGATGCCTGACGACGACCGTTCTGAGACCGTGAACGCCGCCAAGCCCGGCACTGTCCGATCGGCTGAGGCTCCCTCCGCCGACCCGGCATCCCCACCGGAGCGGACCCGACCGACCGCCAGCGTCCTGCTCCGGTCGACCCTCCTGCTCGCCCGGCTCTGGGCTCTCCTCCGAACCGGGGCCGCCCGGCTCCGGCGGGCGATCGAGCCCGGCCTGCTCCGCCTCCGCCGGGCCGTTGAGCCCGGTCTGCTCCGCCTTCGGCGGGCCGTCGCGCCGGGCGTGCTCCGGCTCCGGCGGGCCGTCGCGCCGACGTCGACCCGACTGCGCGCCAGCGGGTCGGTGCTGCGGAGGGCCGTGGCCGGCCTCGCCCGGCCCGCGCTGGTCCGCGCCCGCCGGTTCGCCGCCTTCCGGGCCGCCGAGCGGGTACTGCACCGGACCCTCCGGCTGGCCGCGCCGTGGGCCCGTCGATTCGCCGCCCGCGCCAACCTCCTGGCCGTCCGGGTGGGCCTGCGGACCCCGCACGGCGTACGACGTCCCGCCCGGGTCGCGGTCGCGGCCGGCGTGCTCTGCTGCCTGGGCGCGATCGCCGTGGTCGGCGCGGCCGGCCAGCCGGACAGCCCGACGGGTGCCAGCGCGGCGAACCCGGACGACCGGGTGGCGCTGTCCCGGCCGACCACGTCGCCCGGCGAGGATTCCCCGGACCGTTCGAGCCGGTCGGCCGAGCGTGACCGTCCCGGGGCCGGCGGATCGTCCCGGTCCACCGGGTCGGACCGGAGCGACTCGCCCGACTCGCCGCTGGTCGACGCCGCCCCGGTGGCCGGGCTCTCCGACGTGCAGATGAACAACGCCCGGGCCATCGTGCGGACCGGCCGGGACATGGGCATGCCGCGCCGGGCGCTGGTCATCGGCGTGGCCACCGCGATGCAGGAGAGCAACCTGCTCAACCGGGCCAGCGAGGTGCTGCCGGAATCCAAGCGCTACCCGCACCAGGGGAGCGGCTGGGACCACGACTCGGTCGGCCTGTTCCAGCAGCGCACCAGCAGCGGCTGGGGACCGGTCAACCGGCTGATGGACCCGGCGTACGCGACGGCACGGTTCTTCGACGCCCTGCGGCAGGTGCCCGGTTGGGAACGGATGCGGCTGACCGAGGCGGCGCAGGCGGTGCAGGTTTCGGCGTACCCGGAGCACTACGCCAAGCACGAGGGAGAGGCGGCCCAGGTGGTCGAGGCGCTCGTGCCGTCGCGGCGGTGAACCTGGGGGACATCGACGGGTCGCCGGCTTGATCGGTCCAGCCACCATGGAGGTCGGGACCCGGGCATCTCCGTCGGCCGGTGTGGCGGGACGCCGAATCGGGTAAACCTGATGCAGGACCACCACAGGAGGACCGAGATGGCGTCATTGGTACAGCGGATTCAAATGTTCCTCAGGTCGCCCAAGGGCCGGCAACTCATCGACCGGGGCCGTCGCGAGATGGCCAAGCCGTCGAACCAACATCGGATGCGCCAGATCATGGCCAAGCTACGGGGCCGCCGCTGATCGCGCCGGCGGCCGTCGCGCCGATGGTCCCACCCGAGTCGTCCTCCCACCCAGTTCCGGAGCGTGTTCCGTGACCGAGTCCTTCCCGGCCGGCGGTGAGACCGCCGCGCCGGTTCCGTCGCCCGACGTCCCGTCCCCAACCCCCGGCCCCGGTCCGGCGCCCGGCACCGGTCCGGGCGCGTCGCCCGCGCCGGCTCCCCGTTCGCCCGCGACGGCTCCCCGTCCGGCCGCCGAGGCGGACCGGCTCGGGGGCGGTCGGCCCGGGGACGCCGACCCGCCCGGTTCGGGCGACGGCGCGACATTCGGTCCGGAGGGCTCGGCGGATTCGGACGACCAGGACCCGGCGGCCGTACCGCCCAGCGGGTTGTGGGACCGGATGAAGGCCGATCCGCAGTACGCACCGGAGCACCTCGCGCTAGAGGCGGTACGACGGCTCGGCCCGGAGGCTCAGGCATGGGTCGAGCGGACCCGTGCGAATTCTCCCGACCTGTCGCCGGACGGTGTGGCGGAGGTGGCGATCCGGAAGTTCGTCAACCGGGCACGGCTGTCCGGGGCGATCTCCGGCGCCGCCGGCCTGCCCGGTGCGGTCCTCGACATGGGCGTGCTGGCGTGGACCCAGGCCCGGATGGTCCTGCACGTCGCGGCGGCCTACGGCCATGATCCGCAGCACGCCGACCGGGCCACCGACCTGCTGGTGCTCCAGCGGGTACACAAGATCGCCCAGACCGCGCGGCTGGCGCTCGGGGTGGCCGCCGGCCGGGAGCGGGCGGGCGCGATGCTCGGCCGGTCGGGGACGCCGTTGCGGCAGGCGATGCTGCGGTTGGGCCTCAAACTGGCGCAGATGGCCGGAGTCCGGGCCGCGAAGCGGCTCTTCGCCAAGGCGGTGCCCGGAGCCGCGATCATCCTGGGTACCTGGGCGAACTCGTCGGCGACCAAGGATCTGGCGGCCCGTTCCCAGGAGATGTACCGGCAGCGCCCGGCGATCATGCCGCCGCCACCGGCGACCACGCCACGGTCGTAGCCGATCATCAATGCAGCCGTAGGTGACCCAGTGCGGTCGTAGCCGATCGTTGCAGCCGTCGGCGGCCAGTCTGGCCGTCGGCCGTCAGTCCGCTCGGCCGGCCAGGCCGGACGCCCGCCAGGTCACCTCGGCCAGCTTGTTCTGGCCGGCCACGTTCGGGTGGAAGTAGTCCAGTCGGTTCACCAGGTCAAGGTCGAACCGGACCCGGTGCACCGCGCCGCCGTCGTAGCGGCATCGGGACCCGTAGGCCCGGCAGGCGGCGGAGAGTTGCTGGTTGTAGGCGTCGATCCGGGCCCGGAAGGTCGACCGTCGGGTGCGGTCGGCCGGTGCGGTCGAGGCCGCGTTGGCGAGCAGCGCGGGGCAGACCCGGTCCCGCCAGACCCGGACCACCCGGTCGTTGGTGTGCCCGACCTCCCAGAGCCGGTACAGGTCCGGGATGCTGACCACCAGCACCCGGGCCCGGGGCAAGCCCTTCTTCACCACCGCGAGGCCGCTGTCGAGGCTCTTCCGGAACGCCGAGACGCTGGTCATGTCGTCGATTCCGCCCCGGCAGGCGTCGTTCGCTCCGATCAGTACGGTCACGTAGTCCACCTTGGCCCGTACCGCGTCGGTGGCCTGGCTGGACAGACCCGCGACCCGGGCGCCGCTGACGGCCTCGTTGCGCGCCCTGCCGCGGATCGCCGGGTTGGCCTCCCGCAGCCGCCGGTAGAGGCTCTCCACCCGGACGCCGTCCCCGGTCGACCAGGAATTGCGCTGGCAGGTGGCCAGGGTCAGGCAGGAACCGAAACCGGCGGTGATCGAGTCGCCGAGCGCGGCGATCGAGCTGGGCAGGCCGGGTCGGGGTGACTGGGCCGGGGGATCGGGTTGGCTACCGCCGCCCTGGGCCCCGTCGCAGGCCAGCGCGAAGGCCGCGAGCACGGCGGTGACAGCGGCGGTCCAACGTCTGGGCATGCTTCTCCTGTACGGAGCGGACAGCAATCGCTCCGTAACTTTACGCGGTGCCGTCGTCGCGCAGGAACCCTCGGCGGTGCCTCCGGTGCCCCCGATTCCCGACCTGACGGGAACCGGACAGCCGCTCGGACGACCTCCCACCGAGGCCCTGGCGACGCGTTCCGTCGAGCCCCCGGCTCAGCGACTCCGTACGGGTTGCCCGCCGGTCACCGCGACGAAGTTCTCCGGCCGAATCGTCATGATCACCCGGACCGGTGCGTCGTTGATGTCGTACACGTTGCTGTACCGCTCCTGGAGCGACCGGTAGAAGGACGCCACCTCGTCGTCGTCCTCGACCTTCTCCAGCACGCCACGCACCTCCAGGAAGCGGTACGGGTCCTCGGGGTCGACGATCGAGAGGGCGATCCGGGGATCGTGCTGGAGGTTGCGGAACTTCTGCCGTCGCTTGGTGTGGGTCATCCTGATCCGCTCGCCGTCCCAGGCGAACCACATCACGTTGCTCTGCGGCCCGCCGTCGGGCCGGGCGGTCGCCAGGTGTGCGAAGAGGGGGCGGGCCAGCAGGTCGGCGTGGCTCTCGGGGAGTGTCGGACCAGTCGTCATGGTCTTCTTCTTACCCCACCCGCCGCAGGTTAGCCGACGCCCATACCGGGTAGTTCGGCGAAATGGCCGCGAGACCGCAGCCCCGTGGGGCGAAAGGGACGGTGGGCCGCCCCTACAGCGCGCTGAACCTGCGCCTGGCACTGGCGTCGTTCGGCCTGCTCGTCTGCGTGGTACTCGGTGTGCTGGCAGCCCGGGCCGACCAGCCGGTGCTGGCGGCGATTCTCGGCGTGCTCGCCCTGGTGGCGGTGGTGGACCTGATCGTGGTGCAACGCCGTCGGGCCGCGCGGCGCCGTGAGGACCCGCCGGGGACCCGCCGCTCCCTCTTCGAGTGATCCGCTGCCAGGCCCGCCGATCCCTAGGGAGTACGAGATGTCGATCGCCACCATCGACCCGAGCACGGGTCGGGTGCTCAAGACTTTTGACGAGATGACGGACCAGCAGGTGGAGGACGTACTCGCGCGGGCGGCGGACGGGTTCGACAGGCTGCGTACGACGACCTTCGCCGACCGGGCTCGATGGATGTCCACCGCCGCCGACCTGTTGGAGGTCGACCGCGACGACGTCGCCCGGATGATGACGACGGAGATGGGCAAGACGTACGCCTCGGCCAAGGCCGAAGTGACCAAGTGCGCGATGGCCAGCCGGTACTACGCCGCACACGCCGAGCGGTTCCTCGCCGACGAGCCGGCCGACGCGGCGGCGATCGGTGCCGTCCAGGCGTACAGCCGGTACCACCCGATGGGACCGGTGCTGGCGGTGATGCCGTGGAACTTTCCGCTCTGGCAGGTACTGCGGTTCGCCGCGCCGGCCCTGATGGCCGGCAACGTCGGGCTGCTCAAGCACGCCTCGAACGTGCCGCAGACGGCGCTCTACCTCGACGAGTTGTTCCGGCGGGCCGGGTTCCCGGCCGGTGCCTTCCAGGCCCTGATGATCGAGTCGTCGGCGGTCGAGCGGGTGCTCGCCGACCCCCGGGTCCGGGCCGCGACCCTGACCGGCAGCGAGGGTGCCGGGCGTTCGGTGGCGGCGATCGCCGGACAGCACATCAAGAAGACCGTCCTCGAACTCGGCGGCAGTGATCCGTTCGTGGTGATGCCCTCGGCCGACGTGCAGCGGGCCGCCGAGGTGGCCACCGTCGCCCGGTGCCAGAACAACGGCCAGTCCTGCATCGCCGCGAAGCGGTTCATCGTGCACGACGAGGTCTTCGACGCGTTCGCGGACGCCCTCGTGGCCCGGATGTCGGCACTGCGGATGGGCGACCCGATGGCGGAGGAGACCGACATCGGCCCGTTGGCGACGGAACGGGGCCGCGCCGAGGTCGAGGAGCAGGTCCAGGACGCGGCGCGGCAGGGGGCCAGGGTGCTCTGCGGTGGGCAGCGCCCCGACCGGGACGGCTGGTGGTACCCGCCGACCGTGGTCACCGACCTGACTCCGGCGATGCGGATGTACGCCGAGGAGGTCTTCGGCCCGGTCGCCGGGCTGTACCGGGTGTCGTCGTACGACGAGGCGATCGAGGTGGCCAACGGCACCGACTACGGGCTGGGTTCCAACGCCTGGACCCGGGACCCGGCGGAGCAGGAGCGCTTCGCCACCGACCTCGACGCCGGAATGGTGTTCATCAACGGCATGACCACCTCGTACCCCGAACTGCCGTTCGGCGGGGTGGGCAACTCCGGCTACGGCCGGGAGCTGTCGGCGCAGGGCATCCGGGAGTTCTGCAACCTGAAGGCGGTCTGGGTGGGCGAGGGCGGTGCCACCGGTCCGGGTGCCGGCGCACACAGCGAGTAGGAGTTTTCCGGAAAAGGAACATCAACCGGCGTACCGGGTATTGGCGGCGGCGTCGACGGGGTACGGATGACCGCCATGACGATGTTCGGCATCCACGCATCCCATGAGCAGATCCATCCCGCCGACCTGCTGCGGGCCGTCGTGCGGGCCGAGGAGGCGGGCTTCGACGCGGCGATGTCGTCCGACCACTTCTCGCCGTGGAGTTCCCGGCAGGGGCAGTCCGGCTTCGCCTGGGCCTGGCTCGGCGCCGCGCTCCAGGCGACCTCGCTGCCGCTCGGAGTGGTGAACGCGCCCGGTCAGCGCTACCACCCGGCGATCATCGCGCAGGCGATCGGCACCCTCGCCGCGATGTACCCGGGACGGTTCTGGGCGGCGCTGGGCACTGGTGAGGCGAGTAACGAACACATCACCGGGCAGGGCTGGCCCCGCAAGGAGATCCGGACCGCCCGGCTCCGCGAGTGCGTCGACGTGATCCGGGCACTGCTCGACGGCGAGCAGGTCAGCCACGACGGGCTGGTCACAGTGGACCGTGCCCGGCTGTGGACCCGGCCGGAGCAACCACCGGCGTTGGTGGGGGCCGCCGTCAGCGAATCGACCGCCCGCTGGTGCGCCGAGTGGGCCGACGGGCTCATCACGGTCAACGCGCCACTGCCCCGGCTGCGCCGCATGATCGACGCCTACCGGGAGGCCGGCGGCCGGGGTCGGCTCGCCCTCCAGGTCCACCTGAGCTGGGCGCCGGACCGGGACGAGGCGGCCCGGATCGCGTACGAGCAGTGGCGCAGCAACGTGTTCGAGCCGCCGGTCTGCTGGGATCTGGAGCTGACCGACCACTTCGACACCGTCTCGGCCGTCGTCGCGCCGGACCGGGTCGCCGAGGTGGTCAACATCTCCGCCGACCTGGGCCGGCACGCGCAATGGCTGCGGGAGTACGTCGAACTCGGCTTCGACGAGATCTACCTGCACCACGTCGGGCAGGAGCAGGACGCCTTCATCGACGCGTTCGGCGCCAAGGTCCTGCCCGAGCTGAAGGCGACCGGCGCAGTAGTCGCCGCGACCGGCGACCGGCGAGGTTGATCAGGGCGAGGTTGATCAGCCGGCGGGCGAGGTCGACCAGGCTGCCGGCGAGGTTGAAGCGGGGTGCCGTCGGGTCGGCCGGGCGGGGCTCAGGACAGCCGGCGTTCCAGCAACTGTCCGGGCCAGCGCCGGTCGAGGAGCTGCACGCTGAACGGTTCCGTCGCGGTGAACCCCTGGCGCTCGTAGTAGCGGACCAGGGCACCGTCGTCGCCCGCGTAACAGTCGACGCGCAGCAGCCCGACGCCCCGTTCACGGGCGAGTTCCTCGGCGTGGTCGAGCAGCCGCCCACCGATCCGCCGTCCCGCCTGGGCCCGGTCGGTCACCAGCAGGTTGACGTACAGCTCCGGCTCTCTCGCCCGTGGCACGTGCGGCACGGCGTCACCGACCACGATCGCGCCGACCGGTACGCCGGACTGTTCGGCCAGGTAGAGATCGCCGGCCGTGGCCCACCGCCGGACCTGGGCGATTCGTCGGGGGTTACCGGAGTGCGGCGCGGTACCCCATTGACCGGTACGTCCCCGTGCCACCAGCCAGCGGGTCGCGCCGTCGAGCAGGGAGAGCACCGCGGCGACGTCTCCGGGGCCGCCGGCCCGGATGACGAGCTGATCGGTTGTCACACCGTCCATGTTGACAGATGATCCATCCACCGACACCACTGCGAATTGATCTCAGATCCGGCCTCCGGGCACCCGTCGGCCGGTACTCCGTCCCCCTGGAGGTCAGCATGACGCAGAGCGCCGCCGACCGGTTCCCGACGAAGCATCTTCCCGGGGTAGCCGTCCGGGAGTTACCAGCAGCACCCCGTTCGCCGTGGTCCGTCATCGGCCCCGGCGTGATCGCCGCGGGTGTGGGGCTGGCCTCCGGCGAGTTCATCCTCTTTCCGTACATCGCCTCGCAGGTGGGGCTGGTCTTCCTCTGGGCCGCCGCGGTCGGCATCGTCACCCAGTGGTTCCTGAACATGGAGATCGAGCGGTACACGCTGGCCACCGGGGAGACCGCGCTGACCGGGTTCTCCCGGTTCTGGCGGCACTGGGGACTGGTCTTCGCGATCATGGTCTACTTCGCCAACCTCTGGCCCGGCTGGGCCTCCAGTTCGGCGACCATGGTCACGTACCTCTTCGGCGGCGACGCGACCTGGATCGCGATCGGCATGCTGCTGGTGATCGGCGCGACGCTCACCCTGGCGCCGGTGGTCTACACCGCGCTGGAGCGGATCGAGTTCGTCAAGGTCGGCCTCGTGCTGGTCTTCATCGTGGTGGCGGTGATCTTCGCGATCTCGGCCGAGGCCTGGGGCGACCTGCCCAGTACGGTGACCGCGCCGGAGTTCCCCACCGAACTGGGCTTCGCGCTGATGCTCTCCGCACTGGTCTTCGCCGGAGCCGGCGGTGGGCAGAACCTCGTGCAGTCCAACTGGATCCGGGACAAGGGCTACGGCATGGGCAAGTACGTGCCCCGCCTGGTCAGCCCGGTCACCGGTCGGGAGGAGGCGGCACCGGACTCGGCCGGATTCGTCTTCGAGCCGACCGAGGAGAACCTGACCCGGTGGCACCGCTGGTGGCGGTTGGCGAACCGGGAGCAGCTGATCACCTTCGTGCTGATCTCGTTCGTCACCATCGTGCTGACCTCACTGCTCGCCTACTCCACCGTGTACGGCGTACCCGGCCTGGCCAACAGCGTCTCGTTCCTCCAGGTCGAGGGGGAGCGGCTGAAGGAACTGGTCGGTCCATGGTTCGGCACCCTGTTCTGGGCCGTCGGGGCGCTGTCGCTGTTCGCCGCCGCGCTGGGCATCGTCGACTACACCAGCCGGCTCGCCGCCGACGTGCTCAAGACCGCCTACCTGCGTCGGTTCTCCGAGAGCCGGATCTACTTCGCGCTGGTCTGGGGACTCGTCGGCATCGGCTGCGTCGTCCTGCTCGCCGGGTTCGACCAGCCGCTGATCCTGCTGGTCATCTCCGCCTGCGTCGGTGGCCTGATGATGTTCCTCTACTCGATCCTGCTGCTGGTGCTCAACCGCCGGGTCCTGCCCGTCCAGATCCGCCCCCGCTCCTACCGCGTCGTGGCCCTGGTCTGGTCCGTCCTCCTCTTCGGCGTCTTCTCGGTGCTCACCGTCTGGCAACAGGGTGACCGCCTCCTCGACTGGCTCCGCTGAGCGTGCCTGCTTAGCGGGTGGCTGGTTAGGAAGGGCCCCTTCTTCTCGTTTTTTGTAGAAGAAGGGGCCCTTCCTAACCGGCGGAGCCGGTCAGCCGCAGGGTGCGCCGTTCACGGTGAAGAGGCCGGGGTCGGGGTTGGGGCCGCCGGCGGTGGTGGCGTTGAAGCCGAACATCTGGCTGCCGCCCGGCATGATCCGGGCGTTGTACGACTCGTTCCGCACGGTCACCCGGGCACCCGCCTGGGTCACCTTCGCCATCCACGCCTCCCGGATCTTCTGGTCGCCGGTGAACGCGAAGCTCAGCGTCCAGCCGTTGATCGGGGTGCTGCCGGTGTTGGTGACGGTCGCCTGTCCGGTGAAGCCACCGCCCTCGGCCCAGGTGCCGTAGTTGGTGTAGGTGACCCGGCAACCCGAGGCGGCCGGGGTGGTGCCGGCGCCGCCCTGGTCGGCCAGGAACGAGGCGATCCAGGCCAGCGCCGAGTTCCAGTTGACCGCCACCTCGTTCGTCGCGTACGAGGCGATGTCGTCGACGTAGCAGAACTGTGGCGCGCACCCCTCGAGCAACTGCTCCGCGAACGGGTCGTCGAGGCTGGCGTTCGCGCCACCGGCGATCGACCCGGCCGGCGGGTTCGGCAGCGACTCGTCGTACTGGTTGCCGAAGATCCGGCTGTGCTGGTTCTCCGACGCGTTCTCGCCCCACCCGGTCACGTACGACTGGTTGAGCGCGTTGCGGCCGAAGATGTAGTCCATCCCCTGCACGGCACCGTCCCGGTACTTCGCCTGCCCGGTCAGGTCGAAGGCGGTGGCGAGCACCACCGCGTTGTTGATGATGTTGCTGTTGGCGCCCCAGAAGTAGCTGCCCGGGGCGCCCGGCATCGGCAGGCCGTACGCCTGACCCTGGGCGGTGGCGAGGTAGCCGTCGGCGGCGGTGACCACCGAGGCGCGGAGCCGGTCGCGCTCGGCCACCGGCAGGCCGCTCGGCACGGTGGCCAGGTCCAGCCGGCCGAGCGCGGCGGTGCTGCCCCAGCCGAATCCGTTCGCCCCGAAGACCTCGTCGTCGGTGTGGTGCGCCGACGCGGTCAGGTCGTCCAGATAGGACTGGGTGCCGGTGCTCAGGTACAGCTCGGCGGCGGCCCAGTAGAACTCGTCGGTGACGTCCCCGTCGCTGTACGAACCACCGCCGTTGCCGTCCAGCGGGTCGGCGTACCGGGTCGGGTTGGCCTTGGCCGCCGCGTACGCCGTGGTCGCCGCGGTCCGGCAGCGCGTGGCGAACGCCGCGTCGTACGGGGCGTAGAGCCGGGCACACTGGGCGGCGGTGGCGGCCAGGTTCAGCGTCGCCGCGGTCGACGGTGGGTGGAGTTCCCGCAGTTCGGGGTCGTCCTCCGGCTGGAGCGGCAGCCCGGTCCAGTTCCGGTCGTGGATCTTGTGGTGCGCCATCCCGGCCAGCGGCTGGCCGGCCGGCACCTGCATCCGGAGCAGGAACTCCAGTTCCCAGCGTGCCTCGTCGAGGATGTCCGGCACCTGGTTGGCGCGCTCCGGCAGCCGCAGCGTGCCGTCGCCGAGCGCCGCGCCACCGCCGCCGGTGGGTGCGGTCTTGGTCCGCTCGAACGCGTTCAGCAGCTGGTAGGTGGCGATGCCGCCGTTGACCACGTACTTGCCGTGGTCGCCCGCGTCGTACCAGCCGCCCCGGACGTCCAGCCGGTAGTCGCAGACCCCGGGCTGGCACGGTACGTCGGTGTCGCCCCGGTTCGGTGCCACGTCGAGGTGGCCGGCCGGGCGGGCGTACTCCGCGCCGACCAGGGCGCCGTCGATCGCGATGCCGCTGCGCTGGATGTAGAAGAACTGCAGCGAGTCGGAGCGGAGCTGCTTCCAGACGTCGGTCGAGATGTCGAACGGATGACTCGTCTCGCCGTCGGCGCTCAGGGTGTAGCCGCTGCCCGGGGTGCGGTACCCGGAGAAGTCGACGCTGTGCGTGTTCTGGTCCGAGGCGGCGTCGACGCCACGCGGGGTGCTCTGGCCGCTGGCCACCACCGCACCCGCCGCCGACTTCAGCTCCCAGCCGAGCGGGGTGGTGGACTCGGTGACGATGGTGGCGTTCTTGGGTCCGGCGGGCAGGTAGCCGACCTGGTTCACCCGGACCCTCGGCCCGGTGTCCGGCACGTACGGCGGTTCCTCCTCGCCGCCGAGCAGCGAGACGTTGTCCAGGCAGAGTTCGTACCCGTCGGCGTTGCCGCCGACCTGGAAGGCGACCTGCGCGACGGTGGTGTCCTCGGTGGCGGTGAAGGTCCGCTCGACGTGCTGGGCCTCCCCGGTCAACGCGACGTCCTCGGCGAAGTACGACGTGTACGGCTCGGCGCCCAACTGCACCGCCACCCGTACGGTCGCGCCGGGTTCGGCGGAGGCGTCGAAGGAGAGCGCGTACGTCTCCCCGGCCACCAGCGTCACGTCGTTCTGTCCGACTCCGGCGTCCCACGGGTTGGCCAGTCCGCCGGGTACGGCGGAGCAGAGTCGCCCGTCGGTGACTCCGAACGAGGTGGTGCCGTAGGAGTACCAGCCGGAGGTGCCGTCGTCGAAGTCCCCGTTGTCCACCTGCTCGGCGCCGCCCGGTGGCGGGTCGGTCGGGGCGTCGCTGCTCAACGAGACGTCGTCGAGGCAGAACGTGTACGCCTCGGCGGCGCCGCCGAGCTGGAAGGTGAGCGTTCCGTTCGTCGAGTCGAGGTTGCCGTTGAACTCGTACGAGAACTCCTGCGCGGTGGCGGCGAGCGCGACGTCCCGGGAGAAGACCGTGGTGTACGGGTCCTCGTTGAGTTGCACGTTGGCCTTGACCGTGACCGGTGCGCTGGCCGAGGCCCGGAAGGTCAGGGTGTAGCCGGCGTCGTCGACCAGCGGGATGGCGTTGTGGCCGAGGCTGGCGTCCCAGGGGTTGGCCAGTCCGCCGGGTACCTCCGCGCAGAGCTGGCCGTCGACGACCGCGAGCGGAAGGTTGGTGGTGGACCACCAGGGGGCGGTGGAGTCGGTGAAGGTGCCGTTGACGATGTGTTCGGCGAGCGCCAGGCGCGGCGCGGGTTCGGCGCGGGCGCCGGTCGCGCCGCTGCCCAGTAGCAGGGCGGTGGTGGCGAGCAGGGTGAGCGCGCGTCGGCATCGACGCAGGTGGTGGCGGGGTCGGGTCACGGGGAGTCCTTCCGGTCGGGGGCCGCCGGGTGCGGCGAATCGCGGGGGTCCGCGGCGGAGAATCGGAAGTATCGGTGGGAGCGCTCCCAATACGGAGCCGATGTTGCCAGTCCGTTTCTGACCTGTCAATCGACCACTCTGGATCGCTTTCGCCGCCGGACTGTGCGGCGAGGCCGCCGACCGGCACCGGAAGGCATGGCGGTGGGTGATCTCGGGCGCGACGGACGGTAAATTTCGATCGCCACTCCGGCCGGTCGGTGATCTACTGCAAGCATTCTGGCCATCTTTTTGGCAGGCTGCCTGCCATGAGCCTGAAGCTGCGATCCGTGGCGGTGAGCGACCGCGGCCTGATTCGGGGCGCGAACCAGGATTCCGTGCATGCCGGACCCTGGCTGCTCGCCGTGGCCGACGGCATGGGCGGCATGGCCGCCGGGGACCTGGCCAGCACCATCGCCATCGAGGCGATCCATCCGCTGGACGTGGAGACGCCGGAGGAAGGGCTGGTGGCCGCCTTGCAGGGGGCGATCGACACCGCCAGCGCCGGCATCCGGGGCGCGGTCGCCGAGGATCCGGAACGGCAGGGGATGGGCACCACGCTCACCGCCCTGCTGCTGGCCCGGACCGGGACCTGCCTCGCGCTGGCCCATGTCGGCGACTCCCGGGCCTACCTGCTGCGTGGCGGCACGATGACCCAACTGACCAGGGACGACACCTTCGTGCAGATGCTGGTCGACGAGGGGGTCATCAGCCCCGAGGAGGCCAGCAGCCATCCCCGGCGGGCGGTGGTGACCCGGGCGCTCCAGGGCGAGGCGGTCACTCCCACCTACACCACGCTGGTGCCCGAGGCGGGCGACCGCTGGCTGCTGTGCAGCGACGGGCTGTCCAATGTGGTCCGTGCGGACAGCATCGCGGAGGCGTTGCTCGGATACCCCGATTCGGCCGCCTGCGCACAGCGGCTGGTCGACCTCGCCCTGCGGGCGGGCGGACCGGACAACATCACCGTCGTGGTCGCGGACATCATCGACGGCCCCTGAACACCACCCGTCGGGCCAGGGCGTGCCCTGCCGGATCGCCGCCTGAGCCCGCCGCAGCCCACCAGTAGATCCGCAAGACACGCCCTACCGACGGCGCGGTTGCAGCCGCCGGGTCGGCTCCGCCTCGGTCGGGTCCGACGGCCACGGATGCCGGGGATAACGGCCGCGCAGTTCGGCCCGTACCTGGGGGTAGCCGGTCTGCCAGAAGGAGGCGAGATCGCGGGTCACCGCCACCGGGCGGCCGGCCGGGGAGAGCAGGTGCAGCAGGACCGGTACCCGCCCGTCGGCGATCCGGGGCACGTCCCGCCAGCCGAAGGTCTCCTGCAGTTTGACCGCGAGCACCGGTGCGGCCGGGTCGGCGTAGTCCACCCGGTGCCGCGACCCGCTCGGCACGGCGAGCCGTTCCGGAGCCAACTCGTCCAGCCGGGCCGCCCGGGCCCAGGGCACCAGCCGGCGCAGCGCGGTCGGAACGTTGATCCGGGCCAGGTCGGCCCGGCGCCGGGCGTTCGACAACTCCGGCCCGAGCCACTCCTCGGCCCGGTCGAGCAACGCCGGGTCGCCGACGTCCGGCCACTCCTCGCCGAGCGCGTACCGGCAGAACGCCAGCCGGGCCCGCAACGCCAGCGCGTCCGGGGTCCAGGTCAGCAGGGACAGTCCGACCTGGCGCAGCCCGTCCAGTAGCGCGGCGGCGACCAGGGCCCGGTCCGGCTTCGCCAGTGGGCGGTCCACCAGGACGATCGCGCCCAGCCGCTCCACGTCGCGGGCCAGCACGTCGTCACCGGACCACGCGATCTCCTGCTCCCGGCGGAGCAGCGCGGCACCGGCCTCGCGGGCGGTGGCCTCGTCGATCACCGCGGCCTGCCGGATGGCCGCGCTGCGCCGCCCGGGTGCCCGGTCCGCGGTGGCGATCGCCAGCCATTCCGTCCCGGCCAGCCCGGACCCGGGCGGCAGGTCCGCCCCGGTGCCGCCGGCCATCAGGTACGCGCTGCCGCCGGGCTGCCGGAGCCGGGCCAGCCGTTCCGGGTACGCCAGCCCGACCAGCAGCCCGGCGGCCAGGTCGTCCGACAACTCCGGTTCGGCACCCCGACCGGCCCGTCCGGCGTCCTGTCGGCCGGCCCGCCCTGCGTCCTGTCGGCCGGCCCGTCCGGCGTCCTGTCGACCGGCCCGTCCGGCGTCCTGTCGGCCGGCCCGCCCGGCGTCCTGTCGGCCGGCCCGCCCAGCGTCCTGTCGACCGGGGCGTCCGGAGACGGCGTCCCGCCCGCCGTCCGGTGGGCCGGGGAGTTCGGCGAGATTGGCCCGGAGCCGGGTGACCTCGGTACGCCACCGGCCGGTGGCGGCGTCCGTACCGGAGCGCAGCCGGCGCCAGCCCGACACCAGGTCGTCGCCGGAGGTCGTCTCGGAGAGCACCGCCACCACCTCGGCCGCCCGGCGTGCGCCCAGCGGCCCGGCCCCGTCGAGCAGCGCCCGGGCCAGTCTCGGATGGGCGCCGAGCGCGGCGATGGCCCGGCCACGCCCACTCACCCGACCGTCGGGCTCGATCGCCCCGAGCGCGTCCAGGGTCTCCCGGGCCACCTGCATGGCGGCGTCCGGCGGCGCGTCCGGCAGCGCGAGGCCCGCCCCGTCCGGATGTCCCCAGCAGGCGAGTTGCAGGGCGAACGCGGTGAGGTCGGCGACCATGATCTCGGGTTCGGGCTGCGCGGGCAGCCGTTCGTGGTCCAGCGCCGACCAGCACCGGTAGACCCGCCCCGGTGCCTCGCGTCCGGCGCGTCCGGCGCGCTGCGTCGCCGCCGCCCGGGAGACCGGCACCGTCACCAGGGAACCCAGGCCCCGGGCCAGGTCGGTCCGGGCCACCCGGCTCAACCCGGCGTCCACCACCACCCGGACGCCCGGCACGGTCAGGCTGGTCTCCGCCACGGCGGTGGCGAGCACGATCCGGCGTCGGTCGACCGCCGGGCGCAGGGCGGCATCCTGCTCGGCGTTGGACTGCCGACCGTGCAGGCTGATCACGTCGACCGCCCCGGGCAACCCGGCCAGGCGGGCGGCGACACCGTTGATCTCCCCGGCGCCGGGGAGGAAGACCAGCAGGTCACCGTCCTGGTCCGCCAGTGCCCGCCGTACCGTGGCCGCCACGTGGTCGAGCAGTCGGGGATCGACCCGCAACCCGTGCGGCGGGGTCACCGGGCGGGACGGGGGAGCCCAGACCACGTCGACGGGGTGCGCCCGGCCCTCGGCCCGGAGTACGGGCGCCGGCCCGGCCGACCCGCCGAGCAGCGCGGCCAGCCGCTCCTCCTGCGCGGTCGCGGACATCACCAACAGCCGCAGTTCGGGGCGGAGCGCGGCCCGTACCTCGATCGTGAAGGCCAGCGCCAGGTCGGCGTCGAGTTGGCGCTCGTGCACCTCGTCGAGCAGCACCGCACCGGTACCGGCCAGTTCGGGATCGTGTTGCAGGCGCTGCACCAGCAGGCCGGTGGTGACCACCTCGATCCGGGTACGGGCACTGCTGCGGCGCTCACCCCGGACGGCGTACCCGACGGTGTCGCCGACCCGTTCGCCGAGCAGGTCCGCCATCCGCCTGGCGGCGGCCCGGGCGGCGACCCGACGCGGTTGGGCGATGACGATCCGCCCGTCGACCTGGTCGGTCAGGGCCAGTGGGACCAGGGTGGTCTTGCCGGCGCCCGGTGGCGCGACCAGGACGGCGGCGCCGGACTCGCGTACCGCCCCGATCAGCGCGGGCAGGACGTGCTGGACCGGCAGGTCGGGGGCGGGTTCGGGCAGCGGCACGCGGCCAGTGTCGCACCGGTGCTGCCGGTCGGTGCCCTCGGCCGCGACCGCTACGCCAAAGATCCGGGCCCCGGCAACGGTGCCGGGACCCGGATCGCGGTGGCAGTGCGATGGCTCAGTACGTGTCGCCGAGCTGGCCGCGGAGTTTGGTGAGGGCGCGGGTGAGGAGTCGGCTGATGTGCATCTGGGAGACGCCGATCTGCTCGGCGATCTGGGACTGGGTGAGGTTGCCGTAGAAGCGGAGGGTGAGGATCTTCTGCTCGCGCTCGTCGAGGGTGGCCAGGGCGGGGCCGAGGGCGACCCGGAGTTCGGCGAGTTCGTATTCGCCGTCCTCGCCGCCGAGCATGTCGCCGAGTTCGGTGGCGCGTTCGCCGTCGCCGGTCGGGGTGGACAGGGAGACGGCGTTGTATGCGCGGGCGCCTTCGAGGCCTTCGAGGACCTCTTCCTCGGTGAGGTTGAGGTGGCGGGCGATGTCGGTGACGGTCGGGGACCGGCCGAGGGTCTGGAGCAGGTTGCTGTTGGCTTCGCTGATGGCGAGGCGGAGTTCCTGGAGTCGGCGGGGTACGCGGATGTCCCAGGTGCGGTCGCGGAAGTGTCGCTTGAGTTCGCCGATGATGGTCGGGATGGCGTAGCCGGCGAAGTCGACGCCGCGGGTGGGGTCGAATTTGTCGATGGCTTTGATGAGTCCGACGGCGGCGGTCTGGATGAGGTCGTCGGTGGGTTCGCCGCGTCCGCTGTAGCGGTGGGCGAGGTGGTTGGCCAGGGGGATCCAGGCTTCGATGGCCTTGGCGCGCAGGGCGGGTCGGGAGGGGTGCTGCGCGGGTAGTGCGGTCATGGCCAGGAGCAGGTCGGTGGCGCTGTCGGCGAGGGCGCCGGACTTGGCGGGGAACCGGGTGCGGGTCTCGACGGCGACGGTGGCCGGAGCCTCGGACTCGGTGGTGGCCCGGGTGGTGGTCGGTGCGGTCATGGTGGTCCTCCCTGCACGTGGTGGAAGTCGTGGTGGGGACGGTGTATGTCGAAATTCGTGGTGGTGTTCGTGGTGGTGGTAATCCGTTCAGGCATCACCTTAGCCCGATCGTCCTGCCGAAAGCTAGCCGAACGGCTGATGTATAAAAGGGATAGAAACCCCATAAGCGGCAAATTTTTCCGAATTCCGGGGTTTGACTAGGCTCCGACCGTGAACTTCGGCACCCCAGCGCAGGGCCACACCGCACCGCACCGGGTCGCCGGACTGGTGCTCGCGGCCGGCGCCGGGCGCCGCTACGGCGGTCCCAAGGCACTGGTCCGGCTGGACGGGCAGTTGCTGGTCGAGCGGGCCGTGCGGCTCGCCCGGGACGGCGGCTGCGTACCCGTGGTCGTGGTGCTCGGCGCCGCCGCCCCGGTCGTCCGGAGCCGGGCCGACCTCGGCGACGCCCGGCCGGTGGAGAACCCGGACTGGTCGACCGGGATGGGTTCCTCGCTCCGGGCCGGGCTGGCGGCGCTGGCTGACACCGATGCGGTCGCCGCGCTCGTACTCCTGGTCGACATGCCCGGCATCACCGCCGAGGCGGTACGGCGACTGGTCGCCCTCGCCGCACCGGACCGGCTCGCCACGGCCGGCTACGGAACCCGGCGTGGCCACCCCGTGCTGCTCGGCCGGACCCACTGGACGGAGGTGTCGGCCTCGGCCGTCGGGGACGTGGGTGCCCGGCCGTACCTGCGTCGGAACGCGGCGCGGCTGGAGGTCGTACCCTGCGACGACGTCGCGGACGATGCCGACCTGGACACCCCGTCCGGTACCGCCTCCTGACGGGCCCCGCCGCACCGACCCGACACCGCGGCGTCGTACCGCCCCGGCCGGGCCGGCGCCCGGCGGGTTGATCCACTCCTCGACGCGCCGACGGGGTGGAGGAAGCTGTCAACTTTCTGTCTTGTCTCCCGACTGTGCCGGCCGTAGCGTCGCGGCTACCGCGGATGTGACGGAGGACCTGGTGAGCCAGCTTGTCCCGCCCCAGCTGGTCGTGCAGTGTCGGATGCTGCACTTCGGTTGGATTCCGGCCGATCCCGAGGCGGTGGCGACGCTGGTGCCGAGCGGGCTGCGGCCGCTGGCGAACCGACAGGTCTTCATGCACCAGTACGTCGTGGACGACGCCGCCCAGACCTCCGGGCTCGACACCTTCTCGGCGACCTGCCTCGGCCCCGAACTGGACGAGGCCGACGCCTCGGAGCCGTCGGGACACAGCCGCTGGTACGCCCAGCACATCAGCTCCAGCCCGGCGGTACGGGCCGGGGTGGCGGCCCGTGGCGCGCCGGTCGGTACCGGTCGGACCTCGATCGAGATCGACGGCCGGACCCTGGTCGCGGTCACCGAGGTCGACGGTGTCGAGCTGATCCGCACCACCGCCCGGATCGGCCTCACCAGCAGGCGGATCCTGCGCGGCCACATGCGCTACGTGGGCGTGGTCGCCGGTCGACAGACCGCCGTCAGCTACCCGTACGTCTTCGAGCCGGTCACCCCGTTCGAGGTCGAGTCGCTGGAGTTCCTGGCACCGGAGCACCCCGTCTTCGCGCTTCGGCCGGCCAATCCGTTGGAGTTGCTGTGGGGCTTCTACTCGCCACGCTCGTCGTTCGCGTTCCCCGGCAGCGAATGCTGATCCCCGTACCGGACGTACCGGACGTACCAGACGTGCCGGACGTGCCGGACGGGCTGCGGTCGCCGGTCGGACGACCATGACGGCGTCGGCCGAGCTGCGCCGCCGGTACGTCGAGGAACTGGTCGGCGACGGGCTGATCTCCGACCCGGACGTGGTACGGGCGTTCGGCGTGGTGCCGCGTGAGGAGTTCGTCGGCTCCGGCTTCCACGCCGGTGGCGATCGCTGGGCCGGACCCACCGATCCCGACTTCCTGACCATGGTCTACCGCAACCATCCGTTGGTGACGAAGATCGTCGACGGCGTACCCGTCAGCTCGTCGAGTCAGCCGTCGCTGATGGCCGCCATGATCGAGGGGCTCGGTCTGCGCCCCGGGACGAGGGTGCTGGAGATCGGCGTCGGCACCGGCTACAACGCGGCGCTGATGGCGACGATGGGTGCCCGGGTGACGGCGGTCGACATCGCGCCGGACGTGGTCGACCGGGCCAGGGCGGCACTGGCCCGGGTCGGGCTGGCGGACGTCGTCGACGTACGGCTCGGCGACGGGTATCTCGGCGAGCCCGCGAACGCCCCGTACGACGGGGTGATCGTCACCGTCGGGCTGACCGGGGTGTCGCCACGCTGGCTGGACCAACTCGCTCCGGGCGGCTTCGTGCTCGCACCGGTCGAGCACGCCGGCAACCATCCGGTGCTGCGGGTCCGGCCCGGCGGGTCGGGGGTGGGCGAGGCGCGGGGACTGCTGCGCGCCGGGTTCATGTCCGCGGCCGGACCGCTGGCCGCCCGTTATCCCGAGGCGTTCCCCGAGCCCCGGCGGGCCGGCGAGTTCCCCGAGCCGACGGTGTGGCATCCGGCCCGCTGGCGGACCCCGCTGGACGTCTTCCGCTACCACGACCTGTGGTTCGCGGTCGGGGCCTGGGACCGGCGGGCGACCTTCGCGGCCGGTCCGGCCGGTGGCTGGGGCGGGCCGGGCGGATGCGTACTGCTGGACGAGGTGAACGGCGGCGGCGCCGGCCTCCTCGCCGACGGGTCGGTACGGGCGGCGGGACCCCAGGCCGGCCGGTACGCGGCGGAGGTGCTCGCGCTGCGGGACCGGTGGGTGGCGCGGGGGCGGCCGGAGATCTCCGCCTGGTCGGCCCGGCTGATCCCGGCCGGCGATCCGGACCGGCCGATCCTGGTGCCGACCGGTTGGATCCAGTGCTGAGCCGTTTCCGACCGCTCCCGTCGACGTCGTCCCGACCGCTGTCCCGTCGACCTCTTCACGGCCGCTGTCCGTAACGGTTTCACCCGACTCGTCACGGACGTCCCACCGGCACCGGCCACCCCACCGGTCGTCTTCCGCCGCGTCCACCGGCCCGGGGTGGGTCGGGGCAGACTATCGGTGGTCGACCGGCTCCGCCGGGTTTCTGATCCGCCAGATCGGCAACTCCCATGCTGGTTGCCCCGTGCGCGTGCGGCTTGGTCCGTACCCGTGCGGCGCGGGACGTGATCGTGCACGCCCCCGGCAACCCGGCGGGCCGCCGAGGGTGATCCCGCCGTAGGGCGACAGGTGAGGCGTTTCCCGCGAATCCCCGTGTCACCGGTCATCGGGGATACACCGCGAATCCGGTACGTCGGCATGGTCGTCCGACCGTCCGTAACGGTAACGACCAGGGGAGGACAGCATGTCCAGCGAGATCATGGACGCCGAACCGGACCAGCCTGACCAGGCAGCGGTCGAGAGCGAACGCGGAGCCCTGGTCGCGGTGTTGGTGATGGTCCTGCTCGGGGTGGCCGGCATTTTCGCCGTCTCCACGTGACAGCGTCCGATCTCCAGCCGTAGGTGTGTGGACCCGCTGGCTGACAACGGCCGGCGGGTCCGAACGTTCTCCGGTCGGGGCGGAGGAGCCGACCCGGGGCGGGGGAGCCCCGTCCGGTCAGGAACCGACCCTGGCCTCGTCGGCCGGGCGACTTGTTTCCACAGTGCCGGTGGGCCCGGCGGCGACAGCGTCGGCGGATCCCGTCGCCCGGATCGATCGTGCCGAGCGGATCGCGGAAAGCGCGGCGCCGAGACAGAGGGTCGCGGCGATGGCCAGCGGCAGTCGGCGGTCCAGTAGCACGAGGGCGGCGCCCAGCGGGGTGGCGATCGCGATCGGCGCGAAGAGCAGCGTACTGGCGGTCCCCGCCACCCGGCCGAGCAGCGCCTCCGGGGTGCGGGACTGCACCGCCGTCATCGCGGCCACCAGCGTCCAGGGCAGGCCGATTCCGATCACGAAGGAGCTGCCGACCACCACCGGCCACCAGGGGACGCCCCACCCGGTGGCGCCGAGTGCCACGAGTACGGCGCCGAGGATGCCGACCGCGCGGGTACCCCGTACCCGTAACAGCCGGCCGACGATCAGACCGCCCAGGATGGATCCGGCACCCTGGGCCGAGGAGAGTACGCCGAGGAACGTGGCCGGCCGGTGCAGGTCCTCGACGACGACCGAGTAGAGGGCGGCGGTGGTCAGCCCGGACATCGCGATGGTGATCGAGCCGAGCAGGACGGTGATCCGCAACTCGGGACGCGCCCAGAGGAAGCGGATGCCCACCAGGAACCGTCCGGCCGACCGCTCCGGTGGCCCCGGTTCGGTCGGTGCAGTCGAGGGCTGGTCCGCAACGCCGGCTCCCGGAGCGGCGGCTGCCGGAACGGATGGCCGGAGGCGGATCAGCAGGTACAGCCCGGCGGCGGCGGTCAGCGTGCCGACGGTCAGCAGGGCGACCGAGTGCCCACCCCACCAGCCGAAGAGCCCGGCCCCGACCAGTGGCGCGATGAGCTTCACCCCTTCCTGGGCGCTCATCCGCAGCCCGTTCACGCCACCGAGCACCTCGGGCGGAAGTGCGGCGGGCAGCAGGGCGGCCTCGCCGGCGTCGATCAGGACGAAGCTGACCCCGTAGCCGAGCATCACGGCGTAGATGAGCCAGGTCTGATCCTCCGTGTGGACCGTGAGCAGGGACAGCACGGCACCGGCGGTGAGCAGGTGGGTCCAGACGATCAGCGGGCGGCGGGGGAACCGGTCGACGAGGACCCCGAGCACCGGCCCGAGCAGCGTCGGGACGAAGAAGCAGAATCCGGTGAGCGCCGCCAGGCTGCTGGATCCGGTGAGGTCCAGCACCCATATCCCGGTGGCCAGGGACATGACGGTTCCGCCGAATCCCGAGAGTAGGGAGATCGCGACGAACAGGGCCGTGTTCCGGCGGGGTGACACCGCTGGTCGTACTGGGCGCACGTCTGCCCTCCCGAAGACTTGAGCCGCAATGACTCACATCCTCGGGTTGATCGACGGTGGATGTCAACCGGAACTTCAGTCGGTCGGGCTCAAGGCGCCTCCACCGTCGGGCTGGGGGTCGCCGCCAGGATCGCCCGCCGAAGTCGGTCCAGTGCGGACGGCAGTGGCGGCGGCAGCCGCTCCACAGGCACCGAGCCGAGGTCGTCAACGGCCTGCGTGGCCAGGGCGAACAATGCGCCGGGCTCGGCCGAGGCGGCCAGGGCGAGGGTGGTCCGGGCGAGTCCGGCCCGGGGATGCCGGCCAGCCAGGTCCGGGTCCGCAGCCAACTGCCGGTGTACGGCGAAGACCGTCGCCCGGAGCCGACCGATCTCCGGCCCGTACCGGCTGTCAATGGATCGTTGACGCTTCCGGTCGGTGCGTACCCGTTCCGGATCCCGGTCGGTGTCGCCGGAGAGCCGCAGCCAGCGCTGTTCGGCGGCCTGCCGACTGCCCAGCCCCAGCGACGTGGCGATCTGCGCCCAGCTCGCCCGCTGCTCCCGGGCGGACTCGAGAAGCTGGCGCTCGGCGTCGTCGAGGCTTCTGCGGAGCGCGCCGAGCAGGTGCAGTGCCGCCAGTGGCTCCGTCCGCTCGGCATCCGTCCCGTAGGCGGCGGCCAGTACGACCGCATGATCGGCGAGCGACTGCCACTGCGTCGCCGCCTCATCGGGCTGGTCACCGTGTCGCATCCGGTCATCGTGCCGGCCACGAGAAGGCGTGTCAACGATTAGTTGACGAAACGGGGCCTTTCGCCGCAGGCCGGAACCTGGTCGAGATCCGCTGCCGAGCGACCTCGACCAGGTGGCCGGATCAGTCCTCGATGGCCTGGTAGAGGGTGGTCCAGAAGTCGTGGATGGCCCGCGCCGAGTCCGGGGTGGACATTCCGGTCTGGGTGAGCAGGATGCCAACGAGCTGGTTCTCCGGGTCGGCGTACGTCGTGGTGCCGGCCCCGCCGTCCCAGCCGAACTGGCCGACGGGTGCGTAGTCGCTGCGGTAGGTGCGTACCGCCATCCCGAAGCCCCAGCCGCCGTGCTGTCCCAGGCCGTACCCCTGGTGGACGGCGTTACGGGCCCAGGCTTCCCGGGCGGCCAACTGCTCCGGCGGGAGGCTGTTGGTGGTCATCAGCAGGGCGGCCGCCCGCGACAGGATCCGTTGACCGTCGTGCATGCCGTGGTTGAGCAGCATCCGGAAGTAGGCGTGGTAGTCGTCGGCGGTTGAGTCCAGGCCGCCGCCGCCCGACTGGAACGCCGGAGGCGTGCTGTGGTGTCCCCCTTCGGCCTCGTCCTCCACGGTGAACTTCCCGGTCTGCCAGTCGGGGGCGTACAGGGGCGGCAGCCGGTCGATCTTGTCGGCGGGTACGTGGAAACCGGTGTCCTTCATGCCCAGCGGTTCGAAGATGCGTTCGCGCAGGAACGTCTCGAACGGCTGGCCGGTCACCCTGGCGACGAGTACGCCGAGCACGTCGTTGCTGATGTTGTACTGCCACCGCTCTCCGGGCTGGTACATCAGCGGCAGCTCGCCAAGGCGGCGCATCCACTCGTCCGGCCCTGGCTCGGGCAACAGCCAGCCGTCCGGCTGGCCGTAAACGCCCTGCTCGAACAGTGCGCCCAGGATCGGGGAGCCCTTCGCCGTCATGTCAATGCCGAGCCCGAACGTGGAGGACAGCAGGTCCCGGACGGTGATCGGCCGATGTGCCGGCACGGTGTCGTCCAGCGGGCCGTCGGGCAGCTTCAGCACCTGCCGGTCGGCGAGTTCGGGCAGCCACTGATCGACCGCGTCGTCCAGCCGCAGCCGGCACTCGTCCAGCAGGACCATCGCGGCCGCGGCCGCGACCGGCTTGGTCGTCGAGGCCATCCGGAAGATGGTGTCCCGCCGCATCGGTGCGCCGCCGTCGTGGCGCATCGTCCCGAGCGCTTCGACGTGCGGTTGTCCGCCCCGGCTGACCAGGGCGACGAGCCCGGGAATCTTCCCGGATTCGACGTGCCGGGCCAGCACCTCGCGCAGCCTGCGCAGCCCTGCCTCGGAGAAGCCGCCGTTGCCAGTTCCCATCGTGAATCTCCTGACCTCAAATGTTCGGTACCCAGAGTGTTTGATCTTGTGGAACCCGTCCCGCCGTGGCGCTCATGGGTTTTGCCCGCGCCGACGTACGAGGGCCGGGGACGAGCCCAGCGCGACCCCGGCCGTGGGGTTGTCAGGCTGCCTTGGCTTCTTTTCCGGTGGCTTCGCCGGCGGCGCGCACGATGGCGTCGGTCAACTGCTTGCGGGCACGGGCCGGGACGTAGCCGCCGTCGGAGTAGTCGTGGACGAACGCCTCGACGAACTGCACCGGATGGTTCCCGACGATCTCGCGGATGGGCGTTCCGTCCGCCGCGGCCTGCTCGAACAGGCTGGCGAGGTTCTCGAACCTCGACGCGTCGCTCTCGGCGTCGGTCGGCACGAAGTGCATCATGTGCCGCTGGATCGCCTCGACCGCCGTGCGGTAGTTCGGCGGAAGCTGCCGTACGCGTGCCTGGTACTGCCGCCACCGCAGCTTGGGACCGATCATCGTCGCGATGAAACCGCCGAATCGAGTGTCGGACATGGTCATCTACCCCCGTCGCGGAGCTGTGCTGAGCCGTTCTGCAAGGAAGCTCCAGATCCTTGAGAACTCTGGTTGGGCGTTCATGCATCGCTGAACGTCTGCGACAGTACGTTGCATTCACTGTTCGGTCAACATGCAACGAGAGCTCAGTTTGCCCGGCCAGAGTCATTACAGGAGCTGGCGTTGCAATGAATATGACACTGAATGCAACGGGCGATCAAGATCCCACGTTGCAATGGACTTCGAGTGATTGCATACTGTGCGACGGGGGTACGGGCGCCGAGGCCCGCGCATGCCGGCAGATGGGAGACGAGCACCGATGCCCGGAGACAGACTCACCGACGAGGATCGGCAGCACATCGCCGCGGGGCTGGCCGAGGGGCTCGGATTCACCGAGATCGGCCGGCGTCTCGGGCGGCCCGCCTCGACCATCATGCGGGAGGTCACCCGCAACGGCGGACCCGACGACTACCGGGCGCAGCGGGCGCAGGAGGCCACCAAGCAGCGTGCCCGCCGGCAGCGGCAGCCCAAGCCTCCGGCGCCACCGGTCGGCGACAGCAGCCATGGGCGTGACCCCCAGGCGGTCCAGAGCCTCACCGAATCCTTCGCCACGCTCCTTGAGCAGCAGGGCATGCCCCGGATGGCCGGCAGGGTGCTGGCCTGCCTGTATGTCACCGACTCCGGCAACCTCACCGCCGCCGACCTGGTCCAGCGACTTCGGGTCAGCCCCGCGTCGATCTCGCAGACCGTCGCCCTCCTCGAACAGCAGGGACTGCTCAAGCGGGAACGAGCTCCCGGCGGGCGCCGCGAACGCTATGTCGTCGACGACGAGCTCTGGGTCCGGTCCACCCTCGCGGCCCTGCACATGAACGACGCCCTGGCCGCCGCGTCGCAGCGCGCGGCGGAGATCCTCGGGGCCGCGACCCCGGCCGGCGCCCGCTTCGGCTCCTCCGCCGAGTTCCTGCTCCTCGTGAACGCGACCCTCGGACAGGTCATCGAGCAGTGGCAGCAGAACCAGGCCGACCGGGACGCCGGGCACCGGGCCTGACCTTTCGGCAGGGCCTCGGAAGGGGGATCTGGCGGCCACGACGACCGTCGACACAGAAACGGTGAGGCAGGTCAGGGGGCAGGACGGCGGGGCACCCAGTAGACGATGCGGCCGGCCAGCAGGGTCGGGTGCACCGTCGGCAGATCCTGTAGCGCCCGGGTGAGCTGGGCGGCGAGATAGATCATCAATCCCGGCCGGTCCTGCTCGTACAGCTGGAGCAGCGCCAGCCGCGCGGGTGAGCACGGCCACTCGGCGCCGCACGACCGGCACCGGAACGACGGGCGCATCGGCGTGTGCGGGCGGCGCGGCGCGTGCGGGCGGGTCATCACCGCTCACCCGGCCGGGGATGCTCGAAACGCTCGCTCCGGGTCGGGGTACGGCTGCCCGCGCGGTACTCGGCGCTGCGCTGGTTCGTCCCTCGTACCCGGGACGGTGGGGGTTGGCCGTCGAGGCAGCGCCAGCGGTATCCGCAGCGGCAGTACCGCCACAGCCGACGCCAGTCCCGGCGGTGCCGTGCCTTGGTGCGACGAATCCCTTTCATCGTGGGCCTCCTGCCGTGGAAATGGAGCGGGGGCGGTGCCGAGACCCGACCGAGCGCAATGGCATCGCCCCCACGCACCGCCCGCCCGACCGTCCTTTTGCGGCGATGTTCCGGCGAATTCGAGTGGTACAACTGTCTTCCACACTGGACCGCCGACCACAAACGGCGGAACACTGGCCACCAGCAGCAAAGAAGACGGACCCACAATCACGCCGGGAAGGGCGGGGAATGTCGATTCACAGCGGAGGACTTGGAAGACTCCTCAAATTCGCTCGTACGAAAGCCGGAATGACGCAGGAGCAACTTGCCGAAAAGATCAACGTATCGACCTCACTGATCGCCAAGTTCGAGACCAGTCGACTTATCCCGAAGTCCGACACGGCACGGCATCTCGACACCGTGTTCGACTCCGGCGACATGTTCCAGGAGTCGGCCGCCGAGGCGCGGGCGTCCTCCCGCGATTCGGTCTGGTTCACGCCGTGGCTGGAGTACGAGCAGCACGCCACCATGGTCCGAAGCTTCCAGCCGACGCTTGTCCCCGGACTGCTCCAGACCGAGGAGTACGCCCGGGCCATTCTCCGGGACGCCGGAACGCGCGTGCCGGACCTGGACGAAACGGTGGCGAGCCGGATCGCTCGGGCCGGCGTCCTGCACCGGGACGAACAGCCGTGCCGGCTCTTCGCGGTGGTCGACGAGTCGGTGCTGCGCCGACCCGTGGGCGGGCCGAAAATCATGTCGGAGCAACTGCACGCGATCGTGCAGGCGTGCGCCCTGCCGAACGTCAGCGTCACCGTGGTGCCGGCCTCGGCGGGCGCCTATCCGGGGCTCAACGGACCATTGGCGGTGGCCACTGTCGACGGTCGCAACGTGGCCTTCCTGGACGATCCGCTGGATGGCCGGGTGGTCGAGGACCCGGATCGGGTCACGGCGCTGGACGAGGTCTGGGAGTCCGTCCGCGAGTACGCTCTACCGGGACGGCCGTCCCTCGAACTGATCATGGAAGCAGCGGAGTCATGGAGCTGATCAACGTGCCGCGCTGGCGGAAGTCCTCCCGCAGCAACGGGCAGGGCGGTGACTGCGTAGAGGTCGCGGACAACCTCGCCGACCGGGTGCTGGTCCGCGACACCAAGGACCGCAACGGCGGCACGCTGGCGTTCGGCCCGGACGCCTGGCGCGCCTTCGTCGCCGAGGTGACCCGCCGGCCGTAGTGCAAGGAAGGGCCCCTTCTTATCGTTTTCTGTATAAGAAGGGCCCCTTCCTAACAGGACCGCCGAAGACAGACGCAGCGCCCCGCCACCCGGATCGACCGGATGGCGGGGCGCTGTGCTGTGTCAACCGCTGAACGAGACCGCCTGGGCACCGGCGGGACGCGTAGCGCGTACCCGATCGGTCAGGCCGGGCGCGGCCCGGAACCGCCGGTGTGCGGCAGGCGCTCGGCGGGGATCACGCCCAGTCGACCGGCCTGGTAGTCCTCGAAGGCCTGGACCAGTTCGGCCCGGGTGTTCATCACGAACGGTCCGTAGTGCGCCACCGGCTCCCGGATCGGCTGACCGCCCATGATGTACAGCTCCAGCGCGGGCGTCGCCGCGTCCTGCTCGGCGTCGGCGGCGAACCGGAGCGCGTCGCCGGGACCGTGCACCGCCAGTTGACCGGTGTGCATCGGCCGCCGATCGCTGCCGACCGTGCCTCGACCGGCGAGGACGTAGACCAGTGCGTTGAAGTCGGGCCGCCACGGCAGCTCGACGGCGGCACCGGGCTGCACTGTCACGTGGGTGATGGTGATCGGGGTGTGCGTGCTGCCGGGCCCGGCATGGCCGGCGACCTCACCGGCGATGACCCGGAGCAGCGCGCCGCCGTCCGGCGTGCTGAGCAGTACCGACTCCCGGCCCCGGATGTCCTGGTAACGCGGCGGGTTCATCTTGGCGACCCGGGGGAGGTTGACCCAGAGCTGTAGGCCGTGGAACAGCCCGCCGCTCATCACCAGGTGCTCCGGCGGCGCCTCGATGTGCAGCAGGCCGGAACCCGCCGTCATCCACTGGGTGTCGCCGTTGGTGATGGTGCCGCCGCCACCGTTCGAGTCCTGGTGGTCGAAGATCCCGTCGATGATGTACGTGACGGTCTCGAACCCCCGGTGGGGGTGCCACGAGGTGCCCTTCGGCTCGCCCGGCGCGTAGTCCACCTCGCCCATCTGGTCGAGGTGGATGAACGGGTCCAACTCGTGCAGCGGTACGCCGGCGAAGGCGCGGCGGACCGGGAAGCCCTCACCCTCGTAGCCGCTGGGCGCGGTGATCAGCCGGCGGACCGGCCGGAAGGTGGTGGTCTCGGCCAGCCGGGGCAGGCGGGGCAGGACCAGGACGTCGTCGACGGTGATCGCGGGCATGGCTAGTTCTCCTTGGCGCTGGGGCTGAGAGATTCGGGGGACGGGGTGCCGTTGGGGTTCAGCCGGTTGCCCAGCCGATCGAAGACCCGGGTGAGGCAGGCGATTTCCGCGTCGTCGAGGTCGTCCATCAGATGACTCCGGACCGACGCCGCGTGGTGCGGTGCGGCCGCCCGGAGCGCGAGTAGTCCGGCGGCGGTCAGTACCGCCTCGTTGCCCCGGCGGTCCTGCGGGCAGCTCTGTCGGGCGACCAGGCCACGACGCTCCATCGAGGAGATCTGGTACGTCAGCCGGCTCGGCGAGAAGACCAGCCGGCTGGCCAGCTCGCCCATCCGGAGGCGTTGCCGAGGGGTCTCGGAGAGCAGCACCAGGACGTGGTAGTCCGCCAGGCTCAGTTCGCTGGTGGCCCGGAGCTCGTCCTCCAGCTGGTTCAGCAGGCGCTGACTCGACTCGATGTACGCCCGCCAGCACGCCAACCGCTCCGCGTCCAGACCCTCAGCCATGTGCCGAGAATAGCACTCTTTCAAATCTGAAGCATCTGTTGGCAGGTGATCGTGCTCACCCTCAGGCCACGCGTGGGCAAAGATCCTCCAGCTTTGAAGGACAGCCGGAGGGCACCGGTCCGCAGGATGGCCGGCGGGGAAAACAGTTGGGACCGGAGCCGTACCGGTGGCACACTGCCGCACCGTGGAAACGATCGAGATCGCCGTACCCGGCCTGGTGTTACGCCCCTGGCGCCCCGACGACGCGGCGGCGGTCCTGCCCGCGCTGCGGGAGCCCGCCATCGCCCGATGGAACCCGGCCCCGACCGTGGTCGACCTGGCCAGCGCCGAAACCTGGCTGGCCCGCCGGGCGGACCTCTCGGGCGGCGAACACGTGTCGCTCGCCGTCACCGACCCGGCCGGCGGCGAACTGCTGGGCTCGGTCTCGCTGCACAGCATCCACGACGGCGGCGCGTCGATCGGCTACTGGACCGTCGAGCCGGCCCGCGGCCGGGGCGTGGCCTCCCGGGCGGTGGCGGCGCTCACCGGCTGGGGCTTCCTCCAGCTCGGGCTGCACCGGGTCGAGCTGTGTCACGCGGTAGCCAACCCCGGCTCGTGCCGGGTCGCCGAGCGCGCCGGCTACCGGCTCGAGGGCACCCTGCGCGACTCCCACCGGTACGGCGACGGCCGCCGCTACGACGAGCACGTGCACGGACGCCTGACGACCGACAGCTGAGCGCGGCGATGCCGGGACCGGTCATGCGCCAGATCACCTGAGCAGCGGCTCGGCCGCCGACCCGCCCCGGAGCCGGCTAGGCTCGGCCGGGTGGATGAACTGGAGTTGGCGGACTGGCGTGAGCAGGTGGCCCGGCTCTATCTGTCGGACCTCGACCTGGCCGGATTCCGGGCGGCCCGGGACGCGCTCTTCGCCGGGCACCCGCAGTCACCGATCCCGCTGACCGACCGACCCCGGTTCACCGGGCTGCGCTACTTCCCGCCCAACCCGGAGGCGGTGGTCGACGTGCCGGTGCGCCCGGCGACCGGCACCCTGAGCATCGACACCGGTGGACCGGACGGAGTGGTGCACTACCGCCGGACCGGCATCGCGGAGACGCCGTGGGGGCCACTGACCCTCTGGTGGATCGAGGCGTACGGCGGTGGGCTGTTCCTGCCGTTCCGGGACGGTACCGCCGCCGCTCGGGAGACGTACGGGGGTGGGCGGTATCTCACCGACACCGTGAAGGGGACGTACGGCCGGGGCCTGACCGTGCTTCCCGGCGGACGCCTCCGGCTCGACTTCAACTACGCCTACAACCCGTCCTGCGCGTACGACGACCGGTGGGCCTGCCCACTGGCGCCGGAGGAGAACCGGATCACCGCGCCGCTCCGGGCCGGCGAGCGCACCTACCACTGACCGGCGCCCGCCGGCTCGCTCCGAACCGAAACCGTCAACCCGGGGCCCCGGCCGGCTGCTGTCCCGGCCAGTTCATCCGCCCGATGAGCTGGCGGGCCTGGTCGGCGAAGGTCGCGTCCACGGTCACCGCGTACTGGTTGGCCCGGAGGCTGCTCGCCGAGGTGAAGTCGCGCCGACCACCGGTCATGGAGTGCGCGATGGCGCCGAAGATGGCGCCCCAGACCGCACCGATGCCCAGGCCGACCAGGATCACCGCCCACCAGTTCCCGACGGTGAAGATGCCGAAGAGCAGTCCGATGAACAGACCGAACCAGGCACCGGTCGCGGCACCGGCCAACCCTGCCCGTGCGGTCGTCATCCGCCCCAGCACCGTCTCGACCAGCGCCAGGTCGGTACCGACGATCGCGGCACGCTCGACCGGGAACTGGTTGTCGGAGAGGAAGTCCACGGCGTACTGCGCCGATGGGTAGTCCGGGTACGAGGCGACGGTCACCGTGGCGTTTCCGGGCCCGGTGCCGCCATCGCTGCCGGGCGTCCTGAACTGGTCGCCGGACGGGCCGGACGGGAGGTCGTTCCCTCCGGTGACACCGGGTACGCCGAGCGTGCCGGAGCGCCACGCCGCCGTCGGGTTCCTGGACATCATGAATCAGCCTCCTTCGTCACCGCTCGGTTCCCCGCCTGGAAGGCGCGGTAACCCGTCGCGGCGACGGGAAACGGACGCCCGTCACGTCGCCCGGGAGTTCCGTCCCCGCCGCGCCCGGATGTCCGGGTACGGGCTCAGCGGGCGGGTACGCGCTCAGCGGGCGGTTACGGTGCCGACGCGTCGATCGGCCGAGGCCAACGCCTCGCGGGTCGCCTCGTCGAGGGGGAAGAACGACTCGACGGAGAGTTCCGCCACGGTGACGTCCAGCGGGGTGCCGAAGGCGAAGACGGTGCTGAAGAAGGCGAGTTCCCGGTCACCGTCCCGGATCCGCAACGGCACCACGACGTCTCCCGGGCCCGGAAGTTCGATCTCCGGCTCGGGCTGGTCGCACGGATAGCCGCGCAACTCGTCGTACAGCTCGGCCAGCTCGGGATCGCCGGTCGTGGCGACCTGCCGGCGGAGCCGGCCGAGCAGGTGGGCCCGCCATTCGCCCAGGTTCACGATCCGCGCCGCCAGCCCGGCCGGATGCAGGCTCAACCGGAGCGCGTTGACCGGCGGGGTGAGCAGCGGTGCCGCGACCCCGTCGGTGAAGACGCCGATGCTGTCGTTCGTCTCGACGAGGTTCCAGCAACGGTCGACGGCGACCGCGGGGTACGGCTGGTGGCCGGTGAGCACCTGCCGGACCGCCGCGCGGATCGGGGCCAGCGCGGGGGAGTCCAGCGGCGTCCGGGGATAGATCGGCGCGTAGCCGGCGGCGAGCAGGAGGTAGTTGCGTTCGCGCAGCGGCACCTCGAGTTGTTCGGCGAGCCGGAGCACCATGTCTCGGCTCGGCATGGCCCGGCCGGTCTCCACGAAGCTCAGATGTCGGGTGGAGATCTCCGCCTGGATGGCGAGTTCCAGTTGGCTCAACCGGCGTCGCTCGCGCCACCCGCGCAGCAACTGGCCGATCGGACGCTGTCGCTGTCCGGCGACCCTCATCTCGTCATCACCACTCTGATCGTACGGATGTGTCGCGGACGGCTCCCCCGAGCCGGCCAGGTCAGGGGGCGAAAGGTTCGCCCCGACAGGGTCGCCGCCCCTCGGGTGGGTGGTGGACGGCGACACTGTCGTGGATCCGTGGACTAACTGGTACAGGCACTGCCGTTCAGGGCGTAACCGCTCGGCGGGGCCAGGGTGCCGCTGTAGGTGCCCTGGAACCCGACGCTGGTGGTGCCGCCGGCGGGCAGCGAACCGTTCCAGGCCGCGTTCCGGACCGTCAGCTGGGTGCCGGACTGGCTCCACGTGCCGCTCCAGCCGCTGCTGAGCCGCACGTTGGACCCGACGGTGAAGGTGAGCGTCCAGCCGGTGAGGGCCGTGCTGTTGTTGGTCACCCGGATCTCGGCCGTGAAGCCGCCGCTCCACTGGTTGGCGGTGTAGCTGACCTGGCAGCTACCGCTGGCGGGCGGAGTGGTCGGTGGTGGCGTGCTGGGGGGTGCCGTGCTGGGTGGGGTGGTCGGTGGGCGGGTGGTCGGCGGTGCGGTGGTGGGCGGGTTGGGCGCGGCCATCGCCATGTCGTACGCGCGCTGCGGAACGAACTGGCCGGCCCCGGCGATGCAGCCGTCGGCCTCGCCCGGCAGCTTGATCCAGAGGAACGCGTCGACCGCCGCGTCACCGGTCTGGTTCGTGCTGGCGGTGCCGATCGCCCGGCCCGCCGGGTCGCACCACTCGCCCCGGGCGTCGGGGCCGTTGCCGTTGCGACTGGTGTCGACGACGATCTTCAATTGTGACGCGCCGGTGGCCGCCACGACCGCCTTCGCGTAGCTGACCGACTCGGCGGTGGTCCGGTAGTTGGAGACGTTGACCGAGATCCCGTCGGCGCTGTTGGCGATGTCGGCGGCGACCAGCCGGGAGGCCATCGCCGAGGGGGTCAGCCAGGCGGAGTGTGCCGCGTCGAAGTAGACCCTGGCCTGGCTGGAGGCGGTCTTGAAGCGCTTGCCGGCGTACGCCATCGACGCCTGCGTCTCGGCCTGCTGCGAGGCGTTCTGGCAGTCCGACATCAGGGCCAGTACGTCCGGTTCGAGGATGATGCTGGCGGGTCGACCGGCGAGACCGGCGGCCACCTGGTCGATCCACTGCCGGTAGGCGGTGTGGTTGGGTAGGCCGCCGCCGCTGGCGCCGCTACAGTCCCGGTTCGGGATGTTGTAGACCACCAGGATCGGGATCTTGCCGGCCGACGCGGCGGCACCGACGAACGCGTCGACCTGGGCGCGTACGGTGCTCGGGTTGTTCTGGGTGAACCACCGGCCCTGTGGCACGCTGGCGATCCGGTCCCGGATGACGGCGGCACGGGAGTCGTTCGGGTTGGCGGCCACCCAGCGGGCTGCGCTGGTGTCCGGGTCGACGTAGAACGCCGAGTCCGCGGCGAGGGCCGGGGCGGGGTTCAAGAGGCCGACACCGACCGCTGTCGTTACGGCGAGCGCCGTTACGGCGACGGCACCGGCCGCGGCGAGCGCGGGTCTGAGGTGCATGCGGTACTCCCTTCGGAACGGTGGGAGATCGAGGGGCATCGCTGGAAGCGCTCCCATAGACATCGACAACGGTAAGGCCATGTTGCGTCCGTGTGAAGCCCCGGTTTCCGGACCCTGCCATCGCCGCAGGTCACCGGCGCGACGAGCCGGCTTCCGCGCCGATCATCAACCGCCCTCCGGCCCAGGCAGGCGCCCCGGAAGCGGTGCTCCGGGTTAGGCTGGGCGCGGCTTCCCGGAAGCCACCGGTCCGCGGGAAGGGCGAAGCCCACCGGGAAGACACCGGTGCCGGAACACCCCGGCGCCCACTTGGGTTGCGTGGCCGAACCTCCTCCTTTCGCCCGACGACGCGGACCTCGGGCCACGAAGGAGTTGCCGTGCCGACCGTGCCGCTGCCCGCAGATCCGAACCTCGAACAACTGCGCCACCAGGCCCGTACCCTGCAACGGGCGGTACGCGCCGGCGAACCCGCCGCGCTGGCCCGGATCGCCGAGCACCACCCGGCGGGCGTACCGGCCGAGGCGGCCCGGGCCGGCTTCCCGCGCCACGCCGCCCAACTCGTGATCGCCCGGGAGTACGGCTTCACCGGCTGGCCCCGGCTCAAGCGGCACCTGGACGTGGTCACTCGCTACCGTCGGGACCCCGACCCGCTCGTCCCGTCCGGTGGCACACCGCTCGTCCCGTCCGGTGCGGTGGCGGCCGAGTTCTGCCGGTCGGCGTGTCTCAACTACGACGACGACGGGCCACGGCGGTGGGCCGAGGCGCGCCGGCTGCTTGCCGAGCGACCCGACCTGACCGCCGGGAACATCTGGGCCGCGGCCGCCGCGGCCGAGCCCGCCGCGGTCGCCCGGTTGCTGGCCGGCGCACCGGAACTGGCCGGGCGGGACGGACCGCCGTACGGCTGGCCCCCGCTGTGCTATCTGAGCTACTCGCGGCTGGACCCGGAGATGCCGGCCGAACCGGTACTGGCGACCGCCCGCCTGCTGCTCGACGCGGGTGCCGATCCGAACGCCGGCTTTCTCTGGCACGGCCTGCCGACGCCGTTCACGGTGCTGACCGGAGTCTTCGGCGAGGGAGAGCAGGGGTCGGGCCGGCAGCCCCGGCATCCGCACTCGCTCGCCCTGGCCCGGCTGCTGCTGGCCGCCGGTGCCGACCCGAACGACGGACAGGCCCTGTACAACCGGATGTTCGGCCCGGACGACGACCACCTGGTGCTGCTCTTCGAGTTCGGCCTCGGCTCGGGGGACGGCGGTCCGTGGCGACGCCGGCTCGGCCCGATGGCCGATCCGCCCGCCGCGCTGCTGCGCCGCCAGCTCGAATGGGCGGTGGCGCACGGCTTCGCCGACCGGGTACGGCTGCTGCTCCGGCACGGCGTCGACGTACGGGCGCCGCTGTCCGACGGGCGTACCCCGGTCGAGGTGGCGGCGGCGCAGGGGCACGCCGAGGTGGTCGAGGTGCTGGCCGGCTTCGGCGTACCCGCTCCGGTACTGCGTGGGGTCGACGCCCTGGTGGCCGCCGTCCTGGCCGGCGAGCGTCGCCGGGTCGCCACGCTGCTGGCCGGCGACTCCGAACTGCTGGCCGCCGCCGTCGCCCGGCATCCCACGCTGATCCTCCGGGCCGGCGCCACCGGCCGGCCGGAGGCGGTCGAGTTGGCGGCCGAACTCGGCTTCGATCCGGACGCCACGGTGGACGGGGCGACCGCGCTGCACTGGGCGGCCTGGCGTGGGGATCTCGAGGTGGCCCGCCGGCTGGTACGCGCGGGAGCCGACCTGGACCGCCGCGACGACCGCTACCACGGCACCCCGCAGGACTGGGCCGGACACGCTCACCGGGACGCACTGGTCGACTACCTGATCGTCCAATCGGGAGCCCGGTCCGGCTCGGTACCCGATGCGAATAGTCCGGAAATATCCGACTGACGACCTGGTTTCTGCCGCTGACTCTCCGTGGCTAATCGATGCCGGCGACGCGTAGGCTGCTGATCGGAGGTGCGGATGGACGCGTCACGAATGGATGCGTCGGGGGCGGCGGGCGGACTATGACATTCGAGTCGGACACGTGGTCGGAAGCGGGATCGCTACGTCACGACGCACTCTTCTACCGGGACGACGACGACTACGTCACCAGCATCCGGTCGTTCGTCGAGGCGGGACTCGCCGCCGACGAGCCGGTCCTGATCGCGGTGCCCGGTCCCCGGCTGGACCTGCTCCGGACGACCCTCGGCGCCAGCACCGACCTGCGGTTCGTCGACATGGCCCGGGACGGGCGCAACCCGGCGTGGATCATCCCCGGCGTTCTGCACGCCTTCGTCGCCGAGAACACCCGGGCCCGGGTACGCATCGTCGGGGAGCCGATCTGGCCGGGCCGGTCGGCGACCGCCTACCCCCGGTGCGTACAGCACGAAGCCCTGATCAACATCGCCCTCGCCAAGTGGCCGGTCAGCATCCTCTGCCCGTACGACTCGGTACGGCTGGACGTCGACACCATCGCCGACGCGGCGAGCACCCACCCGTACCTGATCAGAGGCGGCGACCGGCAGCCCAGCGCCGGCTACGGCCATCCCGAGCGCGTCGTCGACGCCCTGAACCTGCCCTTTCCCGCGCCGGAGCCATCCGCGCCGACGCTGTTCTTCGACGCCTCGGGACTGGCCGAGATGCGGGCGATGGTCGCCGACCTGGCCCGTCAGGCCGGCCTCGCCGCCGAGCGGGTCGAGGACCTGCGGGTCGCGGCGAACGAGATCGCCACGAACGCCGTCGTGCACTCGGGTCGCCCGGCCGTGGCGCGGGTCTGGCTCGACGAGGAGGGCGTGGTCTGCGAGATCACCGGCTCCAGTGTGCTCACCGACCGGCTCGCCGGCCGGATCCCGCCCTCGCCGATCAGCGACAGCGGCCGGGGCCTGCTCCTGGTGAACTACCTCTGCGACCTGGTCCAGGTGCACACCGACGACACGTCCACCGCCGTCCGGCTGCACATGTACCGGTGACCCCGGCCCGGTCTCACTCCCGGGCCGCGGCGGGTGCGCGGCGGGCTCTCGGCACCCGCGCCCCGGCGGAGTCGTCGGCGCCGCCGCCCACGGCCTTCCCGTCGAGGAGCTGCATCACCGGGGTCGCCGCCACCCCGTGTACGACCACGGAAATGATCACCGCCAGACCGGCCGTCGCCCACAGCAGGTCGGTTCCGGGGAAGTAGGCGTGCGTGGTGGCGTACGCCAGGTAGTAGAACGTACCGACGCCACGGATGCCGAACAGGGCGATCACCCAACGTTCGGCGGGCCGGCCCGGGGTGCCGAGCAGCGACAGCCAGCCGGTCAGCGGCCGTACGACGAAGACCAGCGCCAGGGCCACCGCGACCGCCGGCCAGGTCAGCGGGGCCAGCAGCCCGGTGACCACCGCGCCCCCCAGGAGCAGCAGCAACAGGACGGTGAGCAGCCGTTCGACCTGCTCGGCGAAGTTGTGCAGCACCTGGTGGTACTCGTTCGACCGCTCCGCCGCCCGGATCGCCCGAGCCGTCACGAAGACCGCGATGAAGCCGTACCCGCCGATCAGCTCGACCAGGCCGAACGACAGGAAGGTGGCGGCCAGCGCGAGGAAACCCTCCGAGTGCCGGGCCAGCCGCAGTTGCTCCGACCGGGCCCGGAAGAACAGCTTGCCGAGCAGCCATCCGACCAGCAGCCCGCCGGCCACCCCGACCAGGGTCCGGTAGCCGACGTCGACGGTCAGCCACTCGGCCAGCCAGTCCCCGGGCGCCAGGCCCATCGTGGCAATGGCGATGGCGGCGTAGACGAAGGGGAAGGCGAGCCCGTCGTTGAGTCCGGCCTCGGCGGTCAGGGCGAACCGGACCTCGTCCTCGGAGTCCTCGACGTCGGTCGGCTCGCCGACCTGCACGTCGGCGGCGAGCACCGGATCGGTCGGCGCCAGCGCGGCGGCCAGCAGCAGTGCGGCGGCCGGCGCCAGACTCATCCACCACCAGCCCAGTACCGCCACCGCCGCGATGCAGAGCGGCATGGCGATGGCCAGCAGCCGCCAGGCCGAGGACCAGCTGCGCCGGCCGAGCGGGCGGTCGATCTTCAGTCCGGCGCCCATCAGCGCCACGATCACCCCGATCTCGGTGAGCTGGGTGGCTATGCCGGCGTGACTGCGTGGATCCGGTGCCGGCAGTCCGAGCGGCAGCAGGAACACGACCATGCCGAGGCCGAGGAAGGCGATCGGCATGGAGAGCGGCCGACGCTCCAGCACCCGGGGCAGGATGCCGGCGAGCAGCGCGCCGAACCCGATCAACGCATACGAGACAGCGGAGAGATCCACCCCGCCACTCTTTCCCCGCCGGGTCGGTCCGCACGCCTGTCCGGCGGGCCCGGGTGCCGGACGGGTTCGGCCGACCGGGCCGGAGTTCGCATCCCGCCCCAGGTCGGCGGGGCAGGACGGGGGTCAGTCCGGTGCTGTGGTCCCGGGTGGGATCAGCATCTCGAACCAGACGGTGGAGCCGCGGACCGTCGGATCGGTGCCCCAGGCGTCGCTGAGTTGCTCGATCAGCCCGAGCCCCCGACCCCGGCTGCTGAGTTTCTCGGTCCGGGTCCGGGTCACCGTGCCCCGGGTGCCGCTGTCGGCGACCGAGACCAGTAGCCGCTCCGGGCTGAGGTCGATCTCCACCCGGGCGGCGGTGCCGGCGTGCAGCAGCGCGTTGGTGGTCAACTCGCTCGCGCAGAGCACCGCTCCGCTGATCACCTGGTCGGGCACCGCCCAGAGGGTCAACTGGGCGTTCAGCCAGTGCCGGACCCGGCCGGGTGCGGTCGGCTCCGCCGGAACCTCCATGCTCGCCGACCGGCTCGGGGTGGTGGCGTGCTCGACGGCGAGCACTGCGACGTCGTCCTCGGTGCTGCCGGGAACCGCGCCGGTGGCCAGCGCGCAGAGGGTACGGGGGTCACCGGTGGCCGCCCCGGCCAGGCCGGCGGCGAGGATCTCCAGTCCCTCGGTCAGGCTCCGCCGCCGGCGCTCCACCACCCCGTCGCTGAACAGCAGCAGGGTGTCGCCCGGCGGAAAGTCCACGGTCACCGTCGTGCGTGGTCCGTCGAGCCCGAGCGGCACGCCCGGCGGCACGTCGACGTACCGGACGGTGGACGGCTGGCCGGGGGAGCCGCGCCGGATCAGGGGCGGGGGATGACCGGCACTGGCGATCGTCAACCGGTGGCTCTCCGGCCTGATCACCCCGTAGACCACGGTGACGAAGAGTTCGTCGCTGTGCGCCTCCGCGCTCAGGCTGGTCACCAGCCGGTCCAGCCCGGCCAGCACCGGTGTCGGATCGGCGTCGCTCAGCGCGAGCGCCCGCAGCGCCGCGCGTACCTGCCCCATCAGGGCGGCGGCCTGTACGTCGTGACCGGCCACGTCGCCGAGGACCACGGCCAGTTGACCGTCCGGCAGGGCGAAGGCGTCGTAGAAGTCGCCACCGGCCGCGTTGCCGTCGACACCGGCGTCGTAGCGGGCGGCGATCCGGAGCAGCGGCAGGTCGGGCAGGTGCTCCGGCAACATGCTGCGCTGGAGCAGCTGCGCCGTCCCGTGCTGCGTCTCGAACCGTCGGGCCCGCTCGGCCGCCTGGGCCACCAGTTCCGCCGAGGCGGTCAACAGGGCCCGCTCCGGGGGCGGCCAGAGGTGCGGCTGCCGGTAGGCGACCGCGAGCCCGCCGCGCAGGGACGGCGTACGCAGCGGCAGCGCGGCGAGCGCACGGACCTTCTCGTCGTGCCGGTCGACCGCGTTGTTCAGCAGCGGCTGACCGTCGGTGGCGAACATCGGCGTACCGCTGTCGGCCGTCAGCACCAGCGGCGCGGTCGAGCCGGCGTCGTGCCGTCGCCACAACGGCGGAAGGCGTTCGTCGGCCTCGTCCAGCACCTCGCCACGGATCCGCCGTACCACCCGCCAGCCGGGGCCGTCGTCCACGCCGAACTCGGCCTGGTCGGCGCCGAACGTCGAGACGGCGCTGCGCAGTGCGACCCGGGCGACGTCGTCGAGGGTGAGCGTGCCGGACAGTGCCGAGGCCAGCTCGCTGAGACTCTGCAACCGCTGGGTGACCTGCGTCGTCTCGGCGGTCACCGTGAGTACGCCGATGATCTGGCCCACCGTGTCCCGTACGGCGGAGTAGCCCCGGGTGAAGACCGACTGTTCCGCCGTCCGGGACTCCTCGCGGACGACCGGCAGCGGGGCCTCCTTCTCCAGGAAGGCCTCGCCGGTCCGGTAGACCCGTTCGAGTACGTCGCCGACGCCCGGCACGTGCCACACCTCGTGGAACACCTCGGCCGCCGGTCGGCCGAACGCGCCCGGATGCTTGGCCGTGATGAGTTCGGCGAAGCCGTCGTTGTAGATCAGCGCCAGTTCGTCCCCGTACGCCAGGGCCATCGCGACCGGGGCGGAGAGCACCAGCTCGACGACGGCCCGCACCGCGGGGTCCCAGTGCTCCGGGGGACCCAGCGGGGTGTCCAGCCAACGCAGGCCGGCCGGAGGCGCGACCGTCGGACGGGCGGTCGGCAACGCTCCGGCCACGGTGGAAGGGGGAGCGGGAACCCGCCCTACCGTGCCTGGCATGTCAGCAGCCTAGCCGGAACCGCACAATCCGCTCGCCGCACGGATGGCAGGAGCCTCCGATGTGCTGCGGTCCTGGTCAGTCCGGGTCCGGTCGGCTCGCCGGAGTTCCGGTGGTGGTCGCCCGAGGCGGGCGGCGGCTACTCGGCCGAACTGGCGTCGGCCGGGCGACGCCGCATCGCGTCGTCGGCGAGGATCACCGTGGCGACCATCATGGCGACGCAGAGGCTGAACAGCCACGAACCGTCGTCGACCAGTCGGGCCGAGACGGGTGCCTGAAGCGCGGTGAGCAGAAAACCGAGCCAGGCCAGCCGGCGCTGCCGCGTCGAAAGAAACCCAGGAGCCTGATGCATCCCGAAATTCTGCCCTGACAGCCGCCGATCGCCGTCACCCGTTCGGACGATTTGAGGGCGACCTGTCCGCTTGATCCGTCTCTGGCACCCCGGGCGGCATACGTGGTGGCGGCCCGACGGCCCCTCCGGCATGATCGACGAGCGTGTCCACCACCTCCCGCACCACCACCCGGACCTCTCTGCTCGTCCTCGCCTACCTGGCCTTCGTCAGCCTCGGCCTGCCGGACGGCCTGCTGGGCGTCGCCTGGCCGTCGATCCGGTCGGACTTCACGGTGTCGACCGAGGCGGTCGGGCTGCTGCTCACCTCGGGCACCGTCGGCTACCTGATCTCCAGCGTCGTCGCCGGCTTCAGCATCGCCAGGATCGGTGTCGGCTGGCTGCTGGCCGGCAGTACCGCCCTGGCCAGCATCGCGCTCACCGGCTACGCCAGCTCGCCGGGCCTGCCCCTGATGATCGGCTGCGCGCTGCTGCTGGGACTCGGCTCGGGTGCGATCGACGCGGGGCTCAACGCGTACGCCGCCGGTGCGTTCGGTCCGCGCCACATGAACTGGCTGCACGCCTGTTTCGGGCTCGGCGTCGCCATCGGACCACTGATCATGACCACGGTGCTCGGTGCCGGCCTCGCCTGGCGCTGGGGGTACGGCATCGTCGCCGCCGCGCAGGTCGTACTGGCACTGGCCTTCGTCCTCACCGCCCGGAACTGGGCGCAGCACCGACCGGTGACCGGCATCCCCGCTCCGGACGGCGTTCCCGCCCCGCCGACCGGCCCGGTACGGATCGGGGCCACCCTGGCCCTGCCGGCGGTGTGGTTCGGCGCGCTGACCTTCGCGGTCTACGTGGCGATCGAGGTGGCCGCCGGCCTCTGGGCCTTCCTGCTGCTCACCGAGGACCGGGGAATGAGCGCGACCGCGGCCGGCCTCTGCGTGTCGCTCTACTGGGGCAGCCTCTTCGTGGGGCGGGTCGTCCAGGGGCTCTTCGCCAATCGGCTGGGTACCCGGTCGGTGCTGCTGGGCAGCATGCTCGGAATGACCGTCGGGTCGACGTTCGTCGCGCTGCCCGGACCGGCCTGGCTGGCGGTGCTCGGCCTCGCCGTCATCGGGTTCAGCGCGGCGCCGGTCTTCCCGCTGCTCACCCTCACGACGGCCGAGCGGGTGGGCCAACGGCACGCCGATCGCGCGATCGGGGTGCAGATCGGCGCGGCGGGGGTGGGCGCCGCACTACTGCCGGCCGCGTTCGGAGTGCTGATCGGCCGTACCTCGGTCGCGGCGCTCGGGCCCGCGCTGGTGGTGTCGTCGCTGGCCATGCTGGTGCTCTACTGGGCCTCCACCCGACCCCGCCCGGTCCCGGCGCCGTGACGTCCGGCCCGCCGGCCGGGTCGAGCGATGGACGGGTCGTCGCGGGATCAGTGCGTCGGACCGGCCGGTGGGTCGTAGCCGGATCAGTGCGGTCCGGACCGGCCGGTGGTCGACGGCCGGTACTGGCGCTGGTCGTCGGTGGTCTGGCTGGCCCGGTCCCGGGCCGCGCGGCTGTCGGCGGGCGGCTCGTCGGAGTCCGCCTCCGGCCCGTGGCCGAACGCCGACTCCGCACCCGCGTCGTTACCGGTCACGTCGTCGACCTGCCCGTCAGGGGTCGAGCTGGACATCGCCCGTTCCAGATCGCGCAGCGGCAACCGCTCCTCGTCCCGCCAGACGTGCCCGTCGTTGTCGGTCATGTTCTGGCCTTCCCGGCCGGCGGAGGCGGCAAACGCCGGCCGGGCGGCGGTGCCGACGACCCGGACGGCGGTGGCCGCCGGAAGACATCTTCCGGCGGCCACCACAGGGCCCGGTATTGCGTCGCGGGGCTACGGCTGGGGTCGCGCCACGGTGCCGCGCCAGGCGCCACTCTCGGTGCCGCGTCGCTCGATGAACTCCTTGAACCGGTTCAGGTCGCCGGAGATCCTCCGGTCCACCATCCCGAGCTTCTCGCCGGCCTTCTCGGCGACCCCGTGCGGTTCGAACTCCATCTGCGCGGTGACCCGGGTGTGGTTCTCGTCGAGCCGGTGGAAGGTCACCACCCCGGCCTGTCGGGTGCCGTCGGTCGACGTCCAGGCCACCCGCTCGTCGGGCAACTGCTCGGTGATCTTGGCGTCGAACTCGCGGTTGACCCCGCCGATCTCGACCTTCCAGTGGGTCATCGTGTCCGACACCTGCCGGACCTCCTCGACGCCCTCCATGAACTCGGGAAAGTCCTCGAACTGGGTCCACTGGTCGTACGCGGTCCGGATCGGCACCGCTACGTCAACAGATTTGGTCACGCCACTCATCTGACATCCTCCTTCTCGTCCGGCCGGTCTCTGCCACGGCCATTCGTCTGGCGAGTCGGTTTCGCGTCACCAGCGTTGGGTCTCGTTCGCGTGTCCCAGGGCGGCCCACACCTCGGAAACGGTCTGGAACTGGGTACCGGGGGGCAGTTGGTCCAGCTGGGCGAGTACGTCGTCCGGAGCCTCGTTCCCCGCCGCGCTGCGGCGGAGGCTCTCCCGGTCGCCCGGCAGCGCCGACAACGGGATGAAGCGGCCCAGCCGGCTCCGCTGCTCGACCTCCTCGGAGGTCATGCCCTTCGGCGCCCCCGACCGGGTGTCGTGGCTGGGCGCCCTGGTCGAGGCGGGCTGGTCCTCGCCGGACGGCTCCGGTTCACGCCACTCCTCGGCCCGCCCTCCGGCGGTGCCGTGCACCGTGCCCTTCACCTCCCGGTCCATCTCCTCGTCGAGACGCGGGCCGTGCTTGCTGTTGCCTCGTTCCATGCCTAATGCGCTACCCGGCGTGGATCGGGCTAAACCGGTCGCCGGCGCGGCGCACCCCGCCGATCGGGTCGGCCCCGACCGGCCGCTGCCTGGATCAGGAGTCGGCGGGTGACTTCGGGGGCAGCGCCGGCTGCACCGGGTCTTCGGCGCCGCCCTGGATGGCGCGACCACGCTGTATCTCGGCGTTGATCTCCACGCCCAGCATCACGGCGCAGTTCGACAGGTACAGCCAGATCAGGAAGGCGATGACGGCGGCCAGGCTGCCGTAGGTCACGTCGTACGAGGAGAACCGGGCCACGTAGAACCCGAAACCGACCGACACGACGGCCCAGGAGAACAGGGCGACCGTGCCACCCACGGTGAGCCAGCGGAACCGGGGCTGCTGGACGTTGGGCGCGATCCAGAACAGCAGCGAGAGCAGCAGCATCATGATGGCCACCAGGACGGGCCACTTCGCCACGGTCCAGATGGTCCGGGGAGCGTCGCCGATGTTCAGCGCGTCGCCCACGGCGTCGGTGACCGGGCCGCTGACGATGAGGCCGGTCGCCACCACCGCGAGCAGGATCAACGCGATCGCGGTCAGTCCGAGCTGCAACGGCCGCAGCCGGTAGAACGGCCGCCCCTCCGCCACCCCGTAGATCGCGTTGGAGGCCCGGGTGAACGCGCCGACGTAGCCGGAGGCCGACCAGAGCGCCGCCACCAGGCCGAAGCTCAGCAGCGCCTTCGCCGGTGACTGCTTGTCGACGACGTCGCCGAGCAACTTGAGCACCGTGTCGTTGGCCACCACCGAACCGGCTCCGACGTCCGTCGCCAGCTCCGCGATCGTGTTGATCGTCTGCTCGCCCTTGGAGACGAGTCCGACCAGCGCGACGATCACGATCGCGGACGGAAAGATCGCCAGCACGCCGTAGTAGGTCAGCGCGGCGGCCCAGTCGGTGCAGTTGTCCGACACGAAGTTCTTGACGCTCCGGACCAGCACCCCCCGCCACGTCGACCAGTGCAGTTGTCGCAGGTGGCCGGGGAGCCGATGGTCGCGGTCGCTTTCCTGCGGGGCCGGATCCGTGGTCGACGCCATGATGGCTCCCTCGTCGGCGGCGTGTCAGCCGTGGGTGAAGTGTGCTTCGCGCGGGTGGGTGCCGGATCGGCGCCTCGGACGTCGGAGAGGTCTCCCTCGGTGCGGCTGCGGTTGCCGTGCCCGGTACCCCGGGCGGGAACCGGACAAACGCCCGCCCGCCCCGCCGACCAGGGGTGGAGCCGGGTTTGCCGCCGGTGGGCCGGGAAACCGAACCACTTCAGGCAGCACCGATGGCGGAGGAGGAAGACCATGCCCGGACGCGAGGTTCTGCCGAGCACCCTGCGACGCTCGCCGGAGAAGGCCCAGGACACGTGGGCGAAGACCCACGACTCGGCGGTCGAGACGTACGGCGAGGGTCAGCGGTCGCACCGGACGGCGTTCGCCGCGCTCAAGCACTCGTTCGAGAAGGTCGGCGACCACTGGGAGCCGAAGGGCGCGAAGGGCCCGAGTGACGCCCAGGCCGCCGGGGGTGGGCCGGCCCGCCGGGCACCGACCGCCGGTGGCGTGGACGCCAACGCAAACAAGGAACACCTGCTCGACGTGGCGAAGCGGTTGAACGTACGGGGCCGGTCCCGGATGACCAAGGCCGAACTCGTCGGCGCGATCCAGAAGGCGAACGCCCGGAGCACCGGCGAAAGCCTGGCGCGGGAGAAGAGCCGGGCGCGGGAGAAGGGCCGGAACCGGCGCTGAGTCGGGGACGGCCGGTCGGCGGTGGGCGGTCGACTCACCACCGTCCGCCCTCACCGCCCGGCGCCCCGATGTGCACCGCCTTGGTGGCGGTCAGCTCGTCCAGCAGTTCCGGGCCGTACCCGAAGCCCTGGCCACTGCCCCCGCGCGGCTCGGCCGCACCGCCGGGCGCGCCGCCGAAGACCGCATTGATCTTCACGGTTCCGACCGGCAGTTCCCGCCAGGCACGCTGCGCGTTGCTCATCGAGGCGGTCAGTACGGTCGCCGCCAGGCCGTACGGCGAGTTCGACGCCCGGGAGAGGGCCTCGTCGAACGACTCCACCACCATCACCGGGGCCACCGGTCCGAAGGTCTCCTCCCGCATCACCAGCATCTGGTCGGTGCACTCGCCGAGCACGGTCGGTGGGTAGAAGGCGCCCGGCCCGTCGGGCACAGTCCCACCGAGCAGGACCGACGCGCCGTCCGCCACGGCCGCCTGGACCTGCCCGTGCACGTGGTCCCGGTGCCGCCGGTCGACCAGCGGTCCCAGTTCGCTGCGCGGGTCCCGGCCCGGCCCGACCCGCATTGCCTTCGCCGACTGCACCAGCGCGCCGAGGAACCGGTTGGCGACGGACCGGAGTACGTAGATCCGCTCCACCGACACGCAGAGCTGCCCGGAGTTGGCGAACGCGCCCATCGCGGCCTGCTCGGCGGCCCAGCGCGGATCGACGTCGCCGTCCACGATCAGCGGGTCGCTGCCGCCGTTCTCCAACAGCGCCTTGGCGCCGGACCGGGCGCAGGCGGCGGCGATGGAGCGGCCGGTGGCGGTCGAGCCGACGTGCGCGACGACGTCGACCTCCTGGCCGGCCAGGGCGGCACCCACCCGCGCGTCCCCGGTCAGCAGCGACAGGACTCCGGACGGCAGGTGCTCGTCGAGCAGCCGGGCGAGCAGGAAGCCGGCGGCCGGGGTCCGCTCGCTCGGCTTGTAGACGACGGTGTTGCCAGTCACCAGGGCCGCGCCGAGCAGGCCGCAGGAGACCGCGACCGGATCGTTCCACGGCGTGATGACGGCGACGATTCCCCGTGGCTGGGGCACCATCAGGTCGATCGCGCCGGCGTCACCGGCGAGACTCCGGCCGCCGCGTACCGGCCCCAGCTCGGCGTACTGGCGCAGGGTGGAGACGCCGGCCTCGACCCCGCCCCGGGCGAGCGCCAGTGGCCGTCCCAGTTCGGCGGTCTGGACCTCGGCGAGCTGGTCGGCGACCGCCTCGATCGCGTCCGCGGCCCGGCGCAGTGCCGCCGCCCGCTCGGCAGGTGAGGTCCGGGCCCAGCGGGGTGCCGCCGACCGGGCCGCCTTGACCGCCGCTCCGACGTCGGCCTCGGTGGCCACCGGCGCCTCGCTGACCGGGGTGCCGTCGACCGGGTCGAGCACGGTCAGTCGCCCCGCGTCGCCGCCTGCGCCCCACACCCCGCCGATCAGTTGCTGCACCTGATACATGGGGGGCAGTTTGCCCGGGTCGAGCCCGGTCAAACTATCCTGTTTCGCCACACGCTACGGCGAGTAGTCGACACTCCTTCCGGCCGCCTCGGTCGACCGCCTCCGGCCGACCACGCCCAGCCGGTGGACCGGATAGGGTGCACGGGTGGCGATCGTCGGGGACACCGCCGACGCGGTCGTCGTCGGCGCGGGGCACAACGGACTGGTCGCGGCGAACCTGCTCGCGGACGCCGGATGGGACGTACTGGTCCTGGAGGCGACCGCCGACCCCGGTGGCGCCGTCCGGTCGGCCGAGGTCACCGCCCCCGGGTACCTCAGCGATCTCTACAGCGCCTTCTATCCGCTCGGATACGCCTCGCCCGTCCTGCGTGGGCTGGAGCTGGACGGCTACGGACTGGCCTGGCGGCACGCGCCGGACGTACTCGCGCACCTGTTCCCGGACGACCGGGCCGTACTGCTCCATCGCGATCCGGAGCGGACCGCGGCCTCGGTGGAGCGGTTCGCGGCAGGGGACGGCCAGCGGTGGCTGACCGCGTACGACGAATGGCGGCACCTCTCGGGTCCACTGCTCGACGCGCTCTTCACGCCCTTTCCACCGGTACGGGGCGGACTCGCGCTCGCCCGGCGGCTGCGTACCGCGGGCACGCTGCGGATGGCCCGCCGCCTGGTGCTGCCGATCCGCAAACTGGGTGCCGAGCTGTTCCGTGGCCCGGGCGCCCCGGCCCTGATGGCGGGCTGCGCGCTGCACACCGACCTCTCCCCGGACGAGGCGGGCTCCGGGGTGTACGGCTGGCTGCTGGCGATGCTGGGTCAGCAGGTCGGCTGGCCGGTGCCGGTCGGCGGGGCGCAACGCATCACCGACGCCCTGGTCGCCCGGCTGCGGGAACGTGGCGGGCGGATCCACTACCGCACCCCCGTCGACCGGGTGCTGGTCGCCCGGAACCGGGCGGTGGGTGCCCGCTCGGCGGACGGCCTGCTGTGGCGGGCCCGCCGGGCGGTGCTGGCCGACGTACCGGCCCCGGCGCTCTTCCTGGACCTGGTCGGCGCCGCCCGGCTGCCCGCCCGGCTGGTGGAGGATCTGGAGCACTTCCGCTGGGACGGCTCCACGGTCAAAGTGGACTGGGCGCTGGCCGGCCCGGTGCCGTGGCGCAATCCCGAGGTGGCCGGCGCCGGTACGGTCCACCTCGGCGCCGACCTGGACGGGCTCAGCCGGTACGCCTCGGCGCTGCACCGGGGCGAGTTGCCGGCCGACCCGTTCGTACTGGCCGGTCAGCTGAGCGTGGCGGACCCGAGCCGGTCCCCGGCGGGTACGGAGTCACTCTGGGCGTACACCCATCTGCCGTTCCGTCGGCACTGGTCGGCCGAGGAGATCGGCGAGCGGGTCGCGGCCGTGGAGGCGGTGCTGGAGCGCGCGGCGCCCGGCTTCGGCACGCTCGTCCGGGGGCGGCACGTGGCCGGACCGGCCGAACTGGCGGCCGGCAACCCGAGCCTGGTCGGCGGGGCGTTGGGCGGGGGCACGTCCGCCGCGTACCAGCAGCTTTTTCTGCGGCCGGTGCCCGGTCTCGGCCGGGCGGACACGCCGGTCGACCGGCTGTTCCTGGCCAGTTCGTCGGCGCATCCCGGCGGCGGGGTGCACGGCGGCCCCGGGGCGAACGCGGCGCGGGCCGCCCTGGCCCGGGACCGCGCCCTCACCGGCCGGGCGTACGCCGCCGCCCTGGCGGCCGCCCACCGCGCCATCTACGCCTGACCGCAAGGAAGGGCCCCTTCCTATCGCTTTTTGCATAGGAAGGGGCCCTTCTTAACACCTGGGTGCGGTTGACGGTCAGCCCGCCGAGCCCTTCGGCACCCTCGGCTGGCGCTTCGTCGCCCGGCTTGTCGGCACGGGCGGCGTGTCCGCTGCGCCGGACTTGTTCTCTGAGGGCGTCTGCTCAGCGGATGTCTGCTGAGCGGGTGTCTGCTCGGCGGCGGTCTGGGCAGCGGCGGTCCGCTTCGGTGCCGCCCGCTTCGTTGGCCGGCTCGTTGGTACGAGCGGCGTGTCCGCTGTGCCGGGCTTGTTCTCCGAGGGCGTCTGCTCGGCGGCGGTCCGTTTCGGGGCCGCCCGCTTCGTCGGCCGGCTCGTTGGTACGAGCGGCGTGTCCGCTGTGCCGGACTTGTTCTCCGAGGGCGTCTGCTCAGCGGATGTCTGCTCAGCGGCCGTCCGCTTCGGTGCAGCCCGCTTCGTCGCGCGCTTCGCTGCCGGGCGCTTCGTCGCCGGACGCTCCGGAGCGGCCGAGGTCTCTCCGGTCGCCGTCCCGGTCTGGGCGGTGGCGGCGGTCGCGGTCGCCTCGCTGGCTGTCGAGGGCTGCGCCGTGACCGTGGCGGCCTGTTCCATGACCGTGGGGCTTACTGCCGTGACCGTGGGGCTTGCTGCCGTGACCGTCGGGCCTTCTGCCGTGACTGTGCCGATCTCTGCCGTGACTGGGCGGCTCTCTTGCGTGACCGGAGGCCTGTCCTGCGTGACCGTGGCGGTCTTCTCGGTGACGGTGGGGGACTCCGTCGTGGGCGCCAGGGCCTCTGCCGTCACCGACGGTGCGTCATCCGGGACAGTCGCCGGGTCAACCGACTCAGCCGGGGCCGCCGGGACGGTCGCCGAGTCAGCGGGGATCGTCGGGACGGTCGCCGGGTCGGCCGGGATCGTTGGGACGGTTGCCGAGTCGGCCGGGATCGTTGGGACGGTCGCCGGGTCAGCGGGGATCGTTGGGACGGTTGCCGAGTCGGCCGGGATCGTCGGCGGTTCCGCCGGGGCACCCGGGGTCGTCGCCGGGGCCGCCGTGCCCTCCGGGAGCGTCGTCGACCTGCGGTCCGTACGGGTGATGTTGCGGTGCCGGCCGCGCAGCTTGAACGGCATCAGCGCGCTTTCGATCTTGGTAGCCGTGGTCATCTTCGACTCGCCGTCCAGGCGTTCCTGGAACCGGATCGGCACCTCCAGGATGGTGTGCCCGAGCTTGGTGGCCAGGTAGTGCATCTCGACCTGGAAGCTGTACCCGTTGGACTGGACCCGCTCCAGACCGATGTCGCGCAGGGCATCGGCCCGCCAGATCTTGAAACCGGCGGTCAGGTCCCGGATCCGCACCTGGAGCAGCGTGTGGACGTAGAAGTTCGCCCACCCGCTGAGTGCCCGCCGGTAGAGCGGCCACGCCTCGTCGAGTTGTCCACCAGGTACGTAACGGGAGCCGATCACCACACCGGCCCGGGTGGACAGTAGCGAGCCGAGCATGCCGGGCAGCGCCTCGGGCGGGTGGGACAGGTCGGCGTCCATCTGCGCGACGTACTCCGCTCCGCTGTCGAGCGCCCGGCTCATGCCGTCGACGTACGCCCGGCCGAGTCCTTCCTTCCCTGCTCGGTGTACGACCTGGATCCGCTCGGGGTGCTCGATAGCGAGTTTGTCCGCGACCTCGCCGGTGCCGTCCGGGGAGTTGTCGTCGGCGATCAGGATGCTGAGCCCGGGCAGCGGCAGGGCGAGCAGCCGCTCGACCAGCACCGGAATGTTCCCCGCTTCGTTGTAGGTCGGAACGACGACGGTCAGGCGAGCGTCCCGCCAGGGGGTGGGCAGCTGTACGGGTTCGATCATCGGGGCATCCTCGGTTGGCCGACAGCGGTCAGGGGCAAAGCGTAACTTGACGCAGAGCGTGGGCCACAACACGGGCCGAACGGTGCAAACCATCCGCCACCTCGGACGGCACGCCAGAACTGCCTTCCCCGTCGATCCACCAGCCGCCGCACAAGTGTCCGGAACTGGGCGGGAACCCCGGATTCGGGCCGGATATCGGGACGGCCCCGGGGTATGAGGACGAGGATCCGGTGTCACGGGCGGAAGGCCGTCCGGTGGGTGACGCCGGGCGTACCCGCCGTGCCCGTCCGGCCGCGCGGAGGTGATGTTTACTCCTCCTGCTCCAGGGAACCCGCCCGCCGTGCGCAACGACCAGGTCGACCCGCATCAGTGCAGGTCAGGGGCACCGCACGGTGGCCCGACCGGGCTGTGGGCCAGGCCGGGTCTGTTCGACGCGGTGCTCTTCGACCGGGACGGCACTCTGGTGTACGACGTGCCGTACAACCCAGACCCGGACCGGGTACGTGCCATGCCGGGCGCGAGGGAGGCGCTGGACCGACTTCGTGACGCCGGCTTGCGCCTGGGGGTGGTGAGCAACCAGTCCGGCCTTGCCCGTGGCCGGTTCACCGCCGCCGATCTGGCCCGGGTCAACGCCCGGGTCGACGAGCTTCTGGGCCCGTTCGACACCTGGCAGGTGTGTCCGCATGCGGAGCCGGACCCCGGGGCGGAGTCGTGCCGCTGCCGCAAACCCGCGCCCGGGCTGATCCGGGACGCGGCCCGGGCGCTGGGTACCGACCCCACCCGGTGCGTCGTGGTCGGCGACATCGGTATCGACATGACGGCGGCCGGCGCGGCCGGCGCGGCCGGAATACTGGTTCCCACGCCCGTCACCCGGGCCGGTGAGGTGGCGGCCGCACCCGCGCTGGCCGGAAACCTGCGCGACGCGGTCGACCTGATTCTTCAACGTCACCGGTTGGCGGACGCCGAACGGCCCGGGGCCGTCCCGCGCGGGCGCCCCCGCTGCGTCCTGGTCGCCCGACCGGACTCGGCCGGGGACGTGCTGGTCACCGGCCCGGCGATCCGGGCCGTGGCGGCCGGCGCGGACCGGGTGGTGATGCTCTGCGGACCGCGTGGCCGGGCCGCCGCCGAACTGCTGCCCGGCATCGACGAGCTGGTCGAGTGGCGGCTGCCCTGGATCGACCCGGAGCCCGAGCGGATCGACCGGGCCGAAGTGGACCGGCTGACGAGCCGACTGGCCGCGATCGGGGCGGACGAGGCGGTGCTGTTCACCTCGTTCCACCAGTCCGCGCTACCACTCGCGCTGGTACTGAGGATGGCCGGAATACGGCGGATCTCGGCGATCAGCGAGGACTATCCGGGATCGCTGCTCGACGTACGGCACCGGGTGCCGACCGGTATCCCCGAGACCGAGCGGGCGTTGTCGCTCGCCGCGGCGGCGGGGTTCCGACTGCCGCCCGGCGACGAGCCGGTGCTCCGGCTGCTGCCCGACGCTCCGCAGGCCGTCCGGGTCGACGATCCGCAGCGTGTCCGGGTCGACGATCCGCACGCCGGGTCGGCCGTCCGGGTTGATGGTCCGGCTGCCGGGGTTGATGGTCCGGCTGCCGCGTCGGCCGGCGATGAACTGCCCGAACCGGGTTATGTGGTGGTGCATCCCGGCTCGTCGGTGCCGGCGCGGGCCTGCCCACCCGAACTCTGTGCGGAGTTCGTCCGCGCGCTGAGCGCCGCCGGGCACCGGGTGGTGGTCACCGGTGGACCGGGGGAGGGGGCGTTGACCGCGCAGGTCGCCGGGCGTACCGGCATCGACCTCGGTGGACAGACCTCGCTGACCGGGCTGGCCGGGATCATCGCGCGGGCGGGCTGCCTGGTGGTCGGCAACACCGGCCCGGCACACCTGGCCGCCGCACTGGGCGTTCCGGTGGTCAGTCTCTTCGCCCCGACGGTCCCCTTCGGACAGTGGGGGCCGTACCGGGTGCCCACCGTACGCCTCGGCGACGCCGACGCCGCCTGCCGGCACAGCCGGGCCACCGCCTGCCCGGTGCCCGGACACCCCTGCCTGTCCCGGATCGAGCCGCGTCAGGTGGTCGAGGCGGTCCGGTTGCTCAGTCGCGACGACGATCCCGCCGACCCCTCCGGTCGGGTCAATCCCTCCGGTCGTGTCAATCCCGCCGGTCGTGCCGACCCTTCCGATCGTGCCGAGCCCCCCGATCGTGCCGAGCCTTCCGATCGTGCCGAGCCCGCAGGTCGTGCCGAGCCTGGCGGTCGCGTCGAGGTCCCGGACGCCGCCGGCTCGACCCCGGTCCTGACCGGCAGCGGCACCTCGGGCGGTCTGGCGGTACCCGCCGGGCCGACGCGGTCCGCCGTTCGGGAGGTCCGGCCGTGAACATCCTGCTCTGGCACGTGCACGGGTCCTGGACCACCGCATTCGTGCACGGCAAGCACCGGTACCTCGTCCCGGTCACCCCGGACCGTGGCCCGTACGGCCGGGGCCGGGCCCGTACCTACCAGTGGCCGGACACCGTGGACGAGGTGACCCCGGAGGAGTTGGCCGACGCGGAGATCGACCTGGTGATCCTGCAACGGCCGGAGGAACTCGACCTCGCCACCGAGTGGCTGGGCCGGCGGGTCGGTCGGGACGTACCGGCGATTTTCGTCGAGCACAACACGCCGAAGCAGGGGGACGTGCCGAACAGCCGGCATCCGATGGCGGACCGCGACGACCTGCTGATCGCACACGTCACGCACTTCAACGCGCTGTTCTGGGACACCGGCGGTACCCGGACAGCCGTGGTCGAGCACGGCATCGTGGCGCCGACCACGCACTACACCGGAGAACTGGACCGGCTCGCGGTGGTGGTCAACGAGCCGGTCCGCCGGTGGCGGGTGACCGGGACCGACCTGTTGCCCCGGTTCGCCGAGATCGCTCCGCTCGACGTCTTCGGGATGGGGGTGGCCGGACTGCCGGACCGGCTGGGGCTGCCGGCCGACCGGATGACCGTCTACGACGACCTGCCGCAGAGCCGGATGCAGACGGAGATCGGACGGCGGCGGGCGTACCTGCACCTGTGTCGGTGGACCTCGCTGGGGCTGAGCCTGATCGAGGCGATGGCCATGGGCATGCCGGTGGTCGTCCTCGCCGCGACCGAGGCGGTGGCGGCCGTACCACCGGACGCCGGGGCGCTGTCCACCCGGATCGACACCCTGACCGATGCCGCCCGACGGCTCATCGAGGAGCCGGCGACCGCCCGCCGGCTCGGTGACCGGGCCCGCGAGGCGGCGCAGGGCCGCTACGGCCTGGATCGGTTCCTGGCGGACTGGGATCGGTTGCTGGAGGAGGAAATATGCGCGTCGCGATGATCTCCGAGCACGCCAGCCCGCTCGCCGTGCTCGGCGGTGAGGACGCCGGCGGCCAGAACACCCACGTCGCCGAACTCTCCGCCGCACTGGCCGACGCGGGGCACGACGTCCGGGTCTACACGCGCCGGGACGACTCGGACGGGCCGACGGCGGTACGGATGCGCGACGGCGTCGAGGTGGTACACGTACCCGCCGGGCCGCCGGAACCGATCGCCAAGGACGAGATGTTGCCGTACATGAAGGATTTCAGCCGGTGGCTGGTCGCACAGTGGCGCGGCGACGGCTGGATTCCCGACGTGGCCCACGCGCACTTCTGGATGAGCGGGCTGGCCGGGATCGCGGCCGGCCGGCAGACTGGGGTCCCGGTGGTGCAGACCTATCACGCGCTGGGCACCGTCAAGCGGCGGCACCAGGGCGCGATGGACACCAGTCCGGCCCGGCGGGTCGGCTACGAGCGGGCCCTGGGCCGGGCCGTGGACCGGGTCATCGCGCAGAGCCAGGACGAGGTCCGGGAACTGGTCCGGATGGGCGTGCCGCAGGCCCGGATGACGGTGATCCCGTCCGGGGTCAACGACGAGACCTTCTCGCCCGACGGTCCGGCCGTGCCCCGGGTACCGGGCCGGCCCCGGATCCTGACCGTGGGCCGGCTGGTCGAGCGCAAGGGCTACCAGGACCTGATCCGGGCCATGCCCACGATCCCGGACGCCGAGTGCGTGGTGGTCGGCGGACCGCCGGCCGGCGACGTCGACGACGACCCGCAGGTGCGACGGCTACGGGCGCTGGCCGAGGAGGTCGGGGTCGCCGACCGGGTACGGCTGATCGGCGCCGTGCCGCGCGAGGAGATGCCCTACTGGTACCGCTCCGCCGACGTGCTCGTCGCCGCCCCCTGGTACGAGCCGTTCGGGCTCACCCCGCTGGAGGCGATGGCGTGCGGCGTACCGGTGATCGGCACCGCGGTCGGCGGCCTCACCGACACGGTGGTGGACGGCAGCACCGGCGATCTGGTGCCGCCCCGCGATCCCGCCGCCCTGGGCACGGCCGTCCGGGACCTGCTGGCCGACCGGGTACGCCGGTTCGCGTACGCCGGTGCCGCCCTGGACCGGGCCCGGCGCTGGTACTCGTGGACCCGGACCGCCGACCAGGTAGCCGCCGTCTACGCGGCAGTCAGCGAGGTACGGCGGCCGAGCGGGGTGGTCGCCTGATGACCGGGTCGACGACCGACGTGTTGGACAGTCACCTCACCGGGCTCGCCTCGGCGCTGCTGCCGTACCGGACGGAGGCGGCCCGGCTCGACCGTTGGGGCGACGAACTGGCCGGGCTGCTCGCCGGGGGTGGTCGGCTGCTGGTCGCCGGCAACGGTGGCAGCGCGGCCGAGGCCCAGCACCTGGCCGCCGAGCTGGTCGGCAAGTTGTGCGACGACCGGGCACCACTGTCCGCGATCGCGCTCTGCGCCGAGACCTCGTCGCTGACCGCGATCGGCAACGACTACGGCTTCGACGAGGTCTTCGCCCGGCAGGTACGGGCACATGGGCGTTCCGGGGACATCCTGCTGCTCCTGTCCACCAGTGGCCGCAGCGCGAACCTGGTCCGGGCCGCGCGCGCCGGCCGGGAACTGGGGATGCGCTGCTGGGCGTTCACCGGCCCGACCCCGAACCCACTCGCCGACGCCTGCACCGAGGTCCTCGCGGTGCCCTCGCCGGACACCCAGGTCGTGCAGGAGCTGCACCTGGTCTCGGCACACGTGCTCTGCGCCTACGTCGACGCGTACCTGCCGGTGCTGTTCGGCCCGGCCGGCGGGTACGGCACCGGCCGGCACCTCCCCGCCGCCACCCCGTACGCCGGATCGGCGCCGGGACGTTCCGGACCAGCCCCGGAGCACTCCGGCAGCGGGCAGGTACGGCCGTCCGGCGTCGAGGACGAACTCGTGCTGCGGGTACCGGGAACGCTGGACCTTCACCGGAGCGAGGAGGGGCCGTGACCAGAAAACTGGTGGTCGTCGGCGACACGCTGCTCGACCGCGACGTGGAGGGCGTGGTGAACCGGCTCTGCCCGGACTCGCCGGTCCCGGTGCTGGACGAGAACAACAGCGTCGACCGGCCCGGTGGGGCGGGGCTGGCCGCACTCTTCGCCGCCGGGCGCGGGTACGAGGTCGCCCTCGTCACGGCGCTGGCCGACGACGAGGGGGGAGCGCGGCTGAGTTCACTGCTCACCGCCGCCGGGGTGCAGATATACGGGCTTCCGCTGCCCGGTGCCACCCCGGAGAAGATCCGGCTGCGGACCCGGGGTCGGGTGCTGCTGCGCCACGACCGGGGTGGACCGGCCGGGCCACCCGGTGAGCCGAGCGACGCCGTACTGGAGTTGCTGGCCGGCGCGGCGGGGATCCTGGTCAGCGACTACGGCCGGGGAGTGGCTCGACTGCCGGCCCTGCGGGTGGCGCTGGCGAACACCACCGCACCGATCGTCTGGGACCCACACCCGAGGGGCCCGGCGGCGGTGCCGGGCGTGCGACTGGCCACGCCCAACGAGGTGGAGGCACGGGAGCTGGCCGGGCTGGCGAGCGGCGGTTCGCGGCTGGCCATCGCGTCGCGGTGCGCCCAGGCGCTGCGCCAGCGGTGGCGGGTCGGTGCGGTCGCGGTGACCCTCGGCGGCGAGGGCGCGCTGCTCTCGCACGCCGGTGGCACGCCACTGGCGGTCGCCTCGCCGACCTGCGCCGACGGTGACACCTGCGGCGCCGGCGACCGGTTCGCCGCCGCGGCGACGCTGGCCCTGGCGGACGGGGCGCTGGTCTCCGAGGCGGTGCAGCAGGCGGTGGCCGAGGCTTCTGAGTACGTGGCCGACGGCGGTGTGGCGACCGCCGTGCCGGCGGCCTCGGCCGGAGGGCGGATGCGCCCGGCCGGCAAGGCGCCCGCTTCGGCTCCGGCCTCGGTGAGCGGGCCGGCAGCAGTGAGCGGGCCGGCAGCGGTGAGCGGGCCGGCAGCGGTGAGCGGCTCGGCGGCGCTGAGCCGATCGGCGCCCACGTCCACGACCGGAAGCGGGTCCTCGGCGGGAGGCGGGTCGACGGCGATGGGCGGGTCCGCGACCAGGTCGGCTTCGGACCCGGTGGGCGCGCCCACGTCGGCTTCGGACCCGGTGGGCGCGTCGGCGTCGGGACCGGACCCGGTGGGCAGGTCGGCGTCGGCGCCGGGATCGGTGGGCAGGCCGGCGTCCGGGTCGGTACGACCGGCCGGGGCGGCGTCCGCGTCGGCCGGCCCGGTCCGGCCCGGCCCGGCCGGTGGCACCCAATCCGGGGCATCCGGACGAGGACGGACCGGTACCCCGGTTCGGTTCGGCGCGGCGCCGGTCATGGCGGTGGGCTGGAGCGACCGGATCGGCGCTCGGGCCGCCGGTGACGTGGTCGCCCGGGTCCGGGCCGCCGGTGGCACGGTGGTGGCGACGGGCGGCTGTTTCGACCTGCTGCACGCCGGGCACGTGGCGACGCTGGAGGCGGCCCGGCAACTCGGGGACTGCCTGGTGGTCTGCGTCAACTCCGACGACAGCGTGGCCGGACTGAAGGGGCCGGACCGGCCGTTGGTCCGACACGCCGACCGGGCCCGCCTGCTGGCCGCGCTCGGTTGCGTGGACGCGGTACTGATCTTCGACGAGTCGACCCCGCACGCGGCCCTGTCCTGGCTGCGCCCGGACGTCTGGGTCAAGGGCGGCGACTACGGCACCGGTGCCGACGGGCCGGACCTGCCGGAGGCGGAGATCCTGCACCGCTGGGGTGGGAACACGGTGGTGGTGCCGTACCTGGACGGCCGCTCCACCAGCGAGATGATCGCCGCCGCGCGGGCCGGCGGCCGACCGGGAGGACGGCCCCGGTGAGCGGCCGTGACGCGGGTGCCGGGGATCTCCTCGCCTCCGGTGGCGCGGTGCTGATCAGTGGCGGCGCCAGTGGACTCGGCGCGGCGGTGGCGAGCGCGGTGGCCGGGGCGGGCGGTCGGCCGTACGTGCTGGACCGGCAGGCCCCGAGCGCCGGGGTGCCGTGGCTCGAATGCGACCTGGCCGACACCCGTGCCGCCGAGGCGGCCACCCGGGAACTCGCCGAGCAGGCGGGCGGGCTGGTCGGCGTGGTCACCGCCGCCGGTGTCGACGTACCGGGGCGGCTGGGCGACGTACCGGCGCAGACCTGGGAGCGGATCGTCACGATCGACCTGTTGGCCACCGCCGCGGTGATCCGGGCCGCGCTGCCCTACCTGGAGCGCTCGGCCGGCACGGTGGTGACCGTCGCCTCGACCCTGGGCGTGAAGGCGGTCGGGGACGCCACCGCCTACTGCGCGGCCAAGTTCGGGGTGGTGGGCTTCACCCGGGCCCTCGCCGCCGAGCTCGCCGGGCAGGTCGGGGTGACGCTGCTGGTGCCGGGCGGCATGCGTACGGCGTTCTTCGACGAGCGCGACGCGCAGTACCGTCCCGGCGCCGACGCCGTACTCAACGAGCCGGCCGACGTGGCCTCGGCCGTACTGTTCGCGCTGCGCCAACCGCCCGGATGTGCGATCCGGGAGATGGTGGTCTGCGCCGACCGGGAATCGTCCTATCCGTGATCCTGGTGCTGCGTGCGCTCGGAGTGGGCGACCTGGCGACGGCGGTTCCGGCGCTGCGCGGGTTGCGCGCCGCGTTCCCCGGGCACACCCTGTCGATCGCCGCGCCGGACTGGCTGACCCCGCTGGCGGAGCTGATCGGCGACGTCGACAACGTCATTCCCGCGAACGGGCTGGACCCGGTCCACTGGGCCGGGCCGGCACCGTACTGGGCGGTCAACCTGCACGGGCGGGGGCCGCAGTCGCATCAACTGCTCGACTCCGCCGACCCGGAACGACTCTGCGCCTTCGAGTGCGCCGAGGCCGGGCACCTCGACGGTCCACAGTGGAGGCATGACGAGCACGAGGTGCACCGCTGGTGCCGGCTGCTGAGCTGGTACGGCGTTCGAGCCGACCCGGACGACCTGGACCTGCGACGTCCGGCGCCCCGTCGGGTACCGGTCGGGGTGACCGTGCTGCATCCGGGCGGCAAGGGCACCGCGCGCCGCTGGTCGCCGGGGCGGTTCGCGTCCCTGGCCCGGGAGCTGGCCCGGACCGGGCACCGGGTGGTGGTGACGGGCTCGTCGGACGAGCGGGACCTGGCGGAGCGGGTCGTCGCCGGAGCCGGCCTGCCGAACACCGCCGTGCTGGCCGGTCGACTCGACCTGCTGGAGTTGGCCGCCGTGGTCGCGCACGCCCGCCTGGTGGTCAGTACGGACACCGGGATCGCCCACCTCGCGACCGCCTATCGGGCCCCCTCCGTCGTTCTGTTCGGACCCGTCCGACCGGAGCTGTGGGGGCCGCCACCGGACCGCCCGTGGCACCGCGCACTGCACGCCACCCTCACCGGTCCGACGTCGGCCGACGCCGAAACCAACTCGACCCGGGTTCACCCGGCTGTTACGGCTGGGCCGGCGTCGGAGGGTGCCGGGGGCGACTGGGCCCGGATCCACCCGGCCGTTACGGCTGGGCCGGCGTCGGAGGGTGCCGGGGGCGACTGGGCCCGGATCCACCCGGCCGTTACGGCCGGGCCGGCGTCGGAGGGTGCCGGAGGCGACTGGGCGGGGATCCACCCAGCGTTGGCGGCGATCGAGGTGGACGAGGTGTTGACGGTGGCGGGCGAGGTGGAGCGGGCGGGACGGAGCTGCGGTGCGGCTACGACGTAGCGACCTGTCGGCCCCGGGGTACGGGCGGCGTCGGCACGGTCGCGGCGTGAGCTTCCTGGACACCGATGGCCGGCCGATCCGGGACCGGGACGAGCTGACCCGGCTCCGTGACCTGGTGATCCCACCGGCCTGGAAGGACGTCTGGATCTGCCCTCATCCGACGGGACACATCCAGGCGATCGGCACCGACGCGGCGGGGCGGCGGCAGTACCTCTACCACCCGACCTGGCGGCTCCGGCGGGACCAGGCGAAGTTCGACCACGTACTGGAGGTGGCCACCCGGCTGCCGATCCTGCGCGAGCGCATCGGCGCCGACCTGGCCGGCCGGGGCCTGGGCCGGCCCCGGGTGCTGGCGACGGTGGCCAGCCTGCTCGACATGGGAACCTTCCGGATCGGCAGCGACCAGTACGCGGCCGGCGACGACCCGACGTTCGGGGTGGCGACGCTGCGACCCGAGCACACCCGGACCCGGCAGGGGGCGGTGGTGTTCGAGTTCCCGGCCAAGGGTGGCATCGCGCAGGTGCGGCGGATCGACGACGCCCAGGTCTGCCGGGTACTGCGTGACCTGCGTCAACGTCGGCGCAGTGCGCAGCGGCTGTTCGGCTACTGGGACGGGCGGTGCTGGCGGGACGTCCGCAGCGACGAGGTCAACGACTACCTGCGGAGCGCGAGCGGGGGCGAGATGACGGCCAAGGACTTCCGTACCTGGCACGCCACCGTGCTGGCCGCCACCTGGTTGGCGGGCAGCGGTCCGCAACGTTCGACCACCGGACGGCGACGTACGGTGGCGGCGGCGATGCGCGAGGTGGCCGGGCTGCTGGGCAACACCCCGACCGTGGCCCGAGCCTCCTACGTGCATCCGAGGGTGGTCGATCTCTACCACGACGGCGTGGTCCTCGACGCCGACCCGGCCTCGGACCGGCGGAACGCCGAGGCAGCCGTGCTTCAGCTGCTGCGCACGAATCGGTGACCCGGCGCCCGCTCCGCCCCGTCGACGGGACGACCGGACGGTTCGGGCACGGGCCGCAGGCGTGGATCACGGTGCGGCCCGGCCCGTCCACCGCGGTTCGTTCAGTCGTTGAGCACGTGGGACAGTTCGTCGCGGAACCGGCGCTCGGACTCGGTCACCTCGTCGCCGCCCAGGCCCAGCAGACCGCCGGTCGACGCCGCGGTCACCACCTGCTCGGCGACCGAGAGCAGCCAGTGCCGGTACGCCCCGGCCTCGCCCTCGGAGACCCGGTTGGTCAGCAGCGTCGACGCCTTCCCGGCCCGGTCGAGCACGTCGGCGATCAGCGCCCTCGGATCGGCCGGCTCGATCGCCGGCAGTTCCTCGCCCGCCTCCGGGTCGCCGACCCGGCCGATCAGCTCACCGGCAACGGCGGCGACGAGCGGACTGGCCGACTCGCGGCCGGCCGCGATGGTCTCCAGTCCGGCGGCGTTCTCCGTCCTGGTCCGGCGGCTGCCGTCCGACTCCGCGGCACTGGCCGCGGTCAGCACCGACTGCGGCAAACCGACGAGCAGACCCCACTCGTCGTCGGAAAAACCGAACTCGGTTGCATACAGCGGTTGCTCGGTCACGGCAACCTCCCTTCACAGATGGCAAACCATCACATCCCACGGCACGACGTGCCGTACTGCAAACCGAATCGCCGGAGGCGGTCGGGACAACAGGGTCGGACGACGTTCGTCCGCACACGCTAGATCAGTCGCCGGCCGGAACGAGCAGGCCCTGCTCGCTGACGACCGGTACGGAGAGGGTCTTGTACCCCACCTCGTCGAAGAGCACCGTCATCTTGTCCGCCTCGTAGCCGAGGACCAGGCCGGAGCCCCACTCCGGGTGCCGTACGGAGCTGTGCACCGGGAACGGTGTGTCGTCCGGGTCCCGCCCGGCGGCGGTGGTCCCGCCGTCGCCCGGAACGCCGTCGCCGGCATGGCAGTTGTCGCAGTGCCCGCAGGGCCGGGGCATCTGCTCACCGAAGTACGCGAGCAGGGTCTGTCCCCGGCAACTCCGGGTCTCGGCGAAGGCACGCATCATGTCGGTACGGGACCGCTGTACGGTCTGCTGCCGTTCCGCCTCGGCCAGCGCCGCCGTGGCCGCGTCGACGGGTTGTGGGGCGTACTGCGGGCTGTCGAGCCGGTGGTTGGGCAGTGTGGTCGCCGCGCCGACCTGTTCGAGCAGCGCGACGAGTTGTCCGAGCTTGCGGGCACCGAGGCCGGTACGCTCGCGCAGCGCTGTCCTGCTCAGCGGGCCGCTGCGGAGCAGGGCGGCGAGGTCGCGCAGCTCGTCGGGGTCCGGTGCGCCGCCGGTGAAGTAGCGGCGGAGGCCGACGTCCTCGGCCCGCCACAGCAGCAGCGCCCGGGCCTGCTCGCCGTCCCGACCGGCCCGGCCGATCTCCTGTAGGTAGCTGTCCGGGGCGTCGGGCAGTGCCATGTGTACCACCCAGCGGATGTTCGGCTTGTCGATGCCCATCCCGAACGCCGAGGTGGCGACCATCACCGGTACCTGGTCGGCGAGGAACCTCTCGTGCAGTTCCTCGCGGGCACCGGCCGGCATGCCGCCGTGGTAGAACTCGGCCGCGAAGCCGGCGGTGGTGAGTCGGGCGGAGAGTTCCTCGGCGGCCCGTCGGGTCGGCACGTAGACGATTCCGGGCCGCTCCTCGGCGCCCAACAACGTGATCAGCCGCCGCCACCGGTAGTCCTCGGTGGCGCAGTTCGCCACCTCCAGGAACAGGTTGGCGCGGTCCAGTCCGGCGACCACCACCCGGGGCTTGTGCAGGCCGAGCCGGGCGATGATGTCGTCGCGGACCGGCGGCGAGGCGGTGGCGGTCAGCGCGACCACCGGTGGCCGGCCCAGTCCTCGGATCAGATGTCCCAGCGCCAGGTAGTCGGGGCGGAAGTCGTGCCCCCAGGCGGAGATGCAGTGCGCCTCGTCGACCGCGACCAGGGCCGGGCGCAGCGCGCGTACCTCGGTGAGCCGGTCCGGGTTGCTGAGCTGCTCCGGGGTGGTGAACAGGAACCGCGCCCGACCCTGCCGGATGTCCTCCAACGCGGCGGCCTGCTGTGCGGGGCTCTCGGCCGAACTGATCCGGACCGCGCGAAGTTCCGGCCGGTCGCGGTCGTTGAGCGCGGCTATCTGGTCCTGTTGCAGGGCCAGCAGTGGCGAGATCACCACCGTCGGGCCGGGCAGCAGCGTCGCCGGCACCTGGTAGACGGCGGACTTGCCGGCTCCGGTCGGCAGCACCACGAGGGTGTCCCGGCGCTTCATCACCGCCCGCATCGCGGCGAGCTGGTCGGGGCGCAGCTTCCGCCAGCCGAACCGATGCCGGGCGGCGCGGCGGAGCCGGGTGGCGTGCAGAGGTGGCAGCTTCATCGGAGGCCGGAGGTACCCCGGGGCCGGAGAACCGAAACGGAGGGCCGGTCCGGGTGCGGTCCGCCGGAGGCTCAGCCTGATCCCGTCCGGGCCCCTTCGGGTACGGCGGCGGCGATCGCGCCGTCGGTCCCCGCTCGCCGTCGGCCGTGGCGGGTTCGGCGGCGGCGAGTCGGTCTCCGATCACGAGTCGGTCTCCGATCAGTGGCCGGTCTCCGATCAGTGGCCGGTCTCCGATCAGTGGCCGCAGCAGGTCGGGCGCGGTGTCCGGGGACAGCGGGTCGAGGTCGAGCCGGCGGACGCCGTACCGGGCGACCAGGCCCGCGAGGCCGTCCCGGCTGGTGACGAGCGTCCGGCACCGGCCGGATCCGGGTAGCAGCGGGCGTACCTGGTCCACGGAGTGGGCGTTGTCCAGGACGACCAGCATCCGTCGCCCGGCGAGCAGGGTCCGGAACCGGGCGGCCCGTCCGGCCAGTGCGGCGGGCAGGGTCGCGGCGTCCTCGCCGAGCGCACCGAGGAAGCCGGCGAGGGCGTCGGTGGGGCGGATCGGCGGATCGGGATCGTAGCCGCGCAGGTCCACGTAGAGGCGTCCGTCCGGGAACCGGTCGGCGGTCCGGTGCGCCCAGTGCACGGCGAGCGCGGTCTTGCCCACCCCGGCCGGGCCGGTCAGCGCCGCGATCATCGTCTTCTCGATCGGGTTGCCGGCGCCGAGCAGGGCGTCGAGTTCCGCCAGTTGCCGGTCTCGCGCCGTGAACGGGAACACGTCCGTAGGCAACCCGCCGGGAGCCGCGACGCCGCAGATCCCCGACCCGCCGCCGGATCCGTCCTCCGGGCCGCCCGGGCCGTCGAGGGTGGTGCCGGTGCCGGTGCCGGTGCCGGTACCCGGGGCGGGCCGGCGGTGCGGGACGTGCTCGCCGGCCGTCCCGGGGTGCCCGGCCGGCGCCGGCCGGACCGACGGCGTCGAACCGACGGCGTGGAGTTCCCGGTGGCGGGCCCGCTGCCACAGTTCGGCGAATTCGGCGGGATCGCCGTCGAGTAGTCGCACGATTTCGGAGACCAGTTCCCATTCGGGCAGCCGGGGGCGGGCGAAGGCGGTGTGGATCGACGTCGAGTTGATTCCCCGGGGACGTCGCGGGGTACGGGTACGCCGTTGCAGCGCCCGCATGCTCGGTCGGCCCGCCGCGGAGTGCAGCTCGTGCAGGCGTTGGTAGAACTCGCGGATGGGTCCCTCGGGTACGGGTGGAGTGCTGAGCCGCCCCATCGACGCTCCAATGCAGATCGACAAGCCACCGGTCGGGTCGGCAGGTGTGTTCCGTCGCCATTTCCGGAATTTCTCATCACGATAGGCATCAATGCCAATGGTCAGGAAGAATGCGCCTATCGGAAATCCGACGTACGGGGCCGGGTTGCGGCTCGTCGGCTAACGGCCGCCGCGACCGAACATCGACCGGAGGGCCGCGATCAGGAGCAGGGTGCCGAGGACCACTCCGAGGAGCCGGACGGCCGGGATGTCGTACCAGCTCGTGTCCTCGGCGGCGAGGAGGCGGTACGGCAACTCGGCGAGGTGCTGCCGGGCCGGCGAGGTACTGGGCTCCATCCCTGCACTCTCGCACGTCGGGGCCACGTTCCGGTTAATAGGAAGGTTTATTGACTATTTGCTGAGCTGGTGTGACCATGGCAGCACCCGCCGCGACCGGGGCGGTGGCTGTCCACTGTAGATTCGGGGGAACCGGCGGGATGAGCGGATCGACGGACAACCTGTCCAGCCTGGCGGCGGCGGTACTTCAGCCGGGCTTCGTGGGAACCACCCGACCACCGGACTGGGTGCGCCGGTGGCTCGGTGAGGGACTCGGCGGGGTGGTGCTGTTCGCCCGCAACGTGGTGGACGCCGAACAGGTCACCGCGCTCACCGCGATGATGCGGGCTGAGAAGTCGGACGTGCTGGTGGCGATCGACGAGGAGGCCGGCGACGTCACCCGGCTCGAGTCCGGACGCGGCAGCTCCCGGCCCGGCAACCTGGCGCTCGGCGCGATCGACGATCCCGAGCTGACCGAGGCGGTCGCCCGGGACCTCGGGGCCGAACTGGCCGCCGCCGGGATCACCCTGAACTACGCGCCCGACGCCGACGTCAACGCCAACCCCGACAATCCGGTCATCGGCGTACGGTCCTTCGGGGCCGACCCCGAGCTGGTCGCCCGGCACACCGCCGCCTGGGTCCGTGGACTGCAGGCCGCCGGGGTCGCCGCCTGTGCCAAGCACTTTCCGGGACACGGGGACACCAGCGTCGACTCGCATCTCGACGTACCCCGGATCGGGGTCTCCCGGGCCCGGCTCGACGCCTGTGAGCTGCCGCCGTTCCGGGCCGCGATCGACGCCGGGGTGCAGGCGGTGATGACCGGCCACCTGCTGGTCCCGGCGATCGACGACGAGTGGCCGGCGACCCTGAGCCGGCGGGTGCTGACCGACCTGCTCCGCGACGAGCTGGGCTTCCAGGGAGTCGTGATCACCGACGGCATCGAGATGCGGGCGGTCGCCGACCGGTACGGCTTCGCCGGGGCGACCGTGCGGGCCCTGGTCGCCGGTGCCGACGCGATCTGTGTCGGCGGCGAGCACGCGGCCGAGGCGGACGCCCTGCGACTGCGGGACGCGATCGTCGAGGCGGTGACCACCGGCGTGCTGCCCGAGGAACGGCTGGTCGAGGCCGCCAAGCGGGTCGGCCTGCTGGCCGAGTGGGGCGCCGCGGCCCGCGCGGGATTGCCGGCCTGGACCGGCTCCGGTCCGGCGGGATCCGCGCTCGGCCTGGCCGCCGCCCGCCGGGCGGTCCGGCTGACCGCCGCCACGGGGGCGACCGGTCTGCCGCTGACCGGCCCCGCGCACGTGGTGGAGTTCGAGCCGCCGCGCAACATCGCGATCGGCGCCGAGACCCCGTGGGGGGTGGGTGCGCCGCTCGCCGCGTTGCTGCCCGGCACCACCACCGTACGACTGGCCGCCGAGGATCTCGGCGAGGACGGCGAGCTGCCGGCCGACGCGTCTGCGACGGCGGACGGGCGACCGCTGGTACTCGTCGTCCGGGATCTGCACCGGCACGCCTGGATGGGTGCCGCGGTACGCCGGATCCTGGCGAGCCGGCCGGAGGCTGTCGTGGTGGAACTCGGCGTACCCTCCATCGTCGCGGGTCGGGTCCACCTGGCGACGTACGGCGCCTCCCGGGCGGCCGGGCAGGCCGTGGCGGAAGTGCTCGCCGGAAGGTCCTGATCGGACGATCGCCGTACGATCCGTACCACTGGGGTAACCATGGGTGCCCCCACGTGTACGCCGAGTCGCGGTATCGTTCGTCCGGTGACCCCTCGCTGGCAGCGGGCCGCCCTCAAGCCGTCCTGGATCCGGTGGCTACCCTGCGCTTTCGTCTACCTCACCGTGGTTCCCGGGCAGTCCCGGTTCCGCCGCTCGGCGTGGACCAGCGTGGTGCCCTGGGACGGTTCGGCATGGTGCGACCCCGGCAGTGTCGACGAGTGGGTGGACCGGGCCCGGCGGCGTCGCGTCGGACGTGACGCCGACGACGCCGAACTGCACGCACGCCAGCACTACGCCTGGATGGTGCGGGTACGGGCGACCCGGATCGAGTTGTTCGCCGAGATGTGTCGGCGAAGCGGGCTGCCCGTCCCGCACACCGTCGGTGAGCTGCTGCTCTGCCTGGCCGGGTTCGGGCTGTTCGAACTCGCCGACGACGGCCGGGCCGGGGACGGTGTCGACGATCCGTGGGTGCTGCCCCGGCTGGACCGCGACCCGCTGGACGTGCTGCCGCTCTCACCCGAGGAACAGGAGTTGGAGGCCCGGGCCCAGCGGGACGACCAGGCCGTCCTGGTGGCCATCGCGGTACGCCGGCTCGCCCTGCGGACCCGTCGGCGTTGGCGCCGCCGGGTGGTCAGCACCAGCCTGGCCAGCCTGGCGGGCAACGCCGGAGTCACCGTCGAGCAGGCCCGGCGGTCCCTCGCCGATCTCGGTGAGATCGCGGATCTGCGGGTGGACGCGGACCGGGGCGACGACGCCCTGCGGCTCACCGTCCCGTGGCCGGACTTCCGGCTCCGGTTCCCGTTCACCGAGCTACCCGCGCCGGAGCACGCCGTCTGATCCGTCCGGGGCACCCGGTCTGCCCGACCGGCCCCCGGGGTCTGATCGCCGGGGAGCCGAGCGGTCTGATCCGTCCGGGGGTCGGGCGGTCCGGGTGTCAGGGCACCAGGCGCAGGATCCGGTCATCGCCGTCGTCCGGTGAGCCGCGGCCGTCGCGGTTGGAGGTGAGCACCCACAGCGATCCGTCCGGGGCGGTGGCGACGTGCCGCAACCGGCCGTACTCGTCGTTCAGCAGCGCCTCCGGGTTCCGCCCGTCGGTGCCGATCCGGTAGAGCCGCTGCCCGCGTAGGCAGGCCATCCAGACCCGGTCGCCGACCACGGCGATACCGCTGGGCGATGCCTCGTCGGTGCCCCAGGTCGCGAGGGGCGCCACGAACCGGGAATCCTCGGACTCGCCCTCGACCTCCGGCCAGCCGTAGTTGCCGCCGGCCGAGATCCGGTTCAGCTCGTCGTAGTGGTTCTGCCCGAACTCGGAGGCGTACATGGTGCCGCCGGAGTCCCAGCCCAGGCCCTGGACGTTGCGGTGGCCGTAGCTGTAGACCAGCGAGCCGAACGGGTTTCCGGGTGCCGGCTGGCCGTCCCGGGTCATCCGGAGGATCTTGCCGGCCAGGCTGTTCCGGTCCTGCGACGCGTCGCGCTGCCCCGCGTCGCCGGTGCCCGCGTAGAGCATCCCGTCGGGTCCGAAGGCCAGCCGGCCGCCGTTGTGCGTCCGGCTGCCCCGGGGGATGCCGGTCAGCAGCGGCTCGGGGCGTTCACCCAGGCGGAGCCGGGCGATCCGGTTGTCCTGGGCAGCGGTGTAGTAGACGTAGACCCAGCGGTCCCGGGCGTAGTCGGGGGAGACGGCGATGCCGAGCAGGCCGCCCTCGCCGGACGGAGCCGCCTCGTCGATCCGGGCCACCTCGCGGGCGCTCGCGCCGGAGACCTGGAGGATCCGCTTGGTGTCCCGCTCGGTCACCAGGGCCGATCCGTCGGGCAGGAAGGCCAACCCCCAGGGCGCGGCCAGGTCGCCGACCACCGTCTCCACCGTGCCGGCCCGGGCCCGGGGCGCGTCCGAGACCGACGGGTCGGCGAACCAACCCCGCCACAGCGCGACACCGACCAGGGCGGCTACCAGCGCGGCCACCACGATCGCCACGGCTACCAATCGACCCGTTCGGCCCGTCGTGCGTACTTTCGGCTCCGCCACGGGTACGAAGGTAGCCGCTCGACCCGTCGTGCGGTACGCGGGACCGTGGCGGGGATCAGGCGTCGGTGACCACGGAGGCGTACTCGGGGTGCCGTTCGATGAACCCGAGCAGGAAGGGGCAGGTCACCCGTACCCGGTCACCCCGCTCGCGGAGCTGGTCGAGGGCGCCCCGCGCCAGTGCGCTGCCCACCCCCTGCCCCTCGTACCGGGAGTCGACCTCGGTGTGGACGAGCACGGTGGTCCCGGACTCGACCTGGTAGCCGATGAAGCCGGCCAGGCTGTCGTCCAGGAGGATCTCGAAGCGCCGACGGGCGGGATTGTCTTCGACCAGGAGGTTCACCGGAGCAATTCTCCACCCATCAGCCCGGCGGTGTCCGGGGCCGCGCCGGTGATCAGCCGGTCGAGTTCGGTGAGCAGCCGGTCGACCTCCGATTCGGTGTTGTAGTGGTAGATGCTGGCCCTTACCGCTCCGCCGCTGTCCCGCAGCCCCATCGCCGTGAAGTACTCGTAGGCGTAGTAGTCGCCGGCCGAGACGCAGACGCCCCGCTCGCCCAGGGCCGCGGCGGTATCCGCGGGCGAGCGGCCGGCCAGCCGGAAGGAGACCGTCGGGCAGCGGCGCCGGGCCGCGCCGTAGACGGTCACCCCGGGCAGCCCGGTAAGGCCGGCCAGCAACCGGTCGAAGAGACGCTTCTCGTGCGCGTACGCGGCGGCCATGCCGGCGAGTACCCGTTCGCGGCGGCTGCCGGTCGCGGCCGGATCCAGCCCGGCGAGCTGGTCGACGGCGGCCCGCACCCCGGCCAGCAGCGGGAAGCTCGGCGTGCCGGCCTCGAAGCGTTCCGGTACCCCGTCCGGCGACGGCAGGAGCTTGGCCGGATGGAGTTCCGCCCACCGGCCCGGGTCGGCGATCACGGCCGCCAGATGCGGGCCGGACCACTTGTAGGCGCTGGTCACGTAGAAGTCGGCGCCGAGCGTGGGCAGGTCGGTGGGGCCGTGCGGGGTGGCGTGCACCCCGTCGACGTAGACGAGCGCGCCGGCCGCGTGCGCGATGGCGGCGATCTCGGCCACCTCCGGCACCGTGCCGATGGCGTTGCTGCCGGCGGTGAGGGCGACCAGCCGGGTACGCGGGCCGACCAGTTCGGCGTACTGCGCGGCCGGCAGCTCCCCGGTCTCCGGCTCGAACACGGCCCAGCGGACCACCGCGCCGGTGGCCTCGGCAGCCTGTACCCACGGCCGGACGTTGGCGTCGTGGTCGAGTCGGGAGAGCACCACCTCGTCACCCGGCCGCCAGTTTCGGCTCAGGGTCCGGGCCACGGTGTAGGTGAGCGCGGTGGCGCTCGGCCCGAGCACCACGCCGTCCGGCGTCCCCCCGACCAGGTCGGCGACCGCCTGGCGGGCCGCCGCGACGAGTTCCCCGGAGCGTCGGCCGGGAACGTGCGCGCTGCTCAGGTTGGCCACCGCGGTACGCATGGTGGTCGTCACCGCCTCGACGACCCCGGCGGCCACCTGGGTGCCGCCGGCCCCGTCGAAATGGGCGTATCCCTCGGCGAGAGCGGGGTAGGCGGCCCGGACCCGGGCGATGTCGAACGGCATGTCGGGCACCATAACCGCGGTGCCGCGCGCTCGGAAAGATCAGTTGCCTGGATCACCCCCGGTACCCTTGGTCGGGTGACGATTCCCCCGTACCGCCACCTGACCCCCGTCCGTCGCGCCGCCGGCCTCTTCGCCGCCCTGGCCCTCGGTGCGGCCGTCCTGGCCGGCTGCAGTTCCGAGGGCGCCACCACCGACTGTGGGCTGGACGCCTGCACGGTGAAATTCAGTCGGGGCGTAGACGCCCGGACGAGCATCCTGGGCGTGGAGGCCAAACTGATCGGAGTCGACGGCGACAAGGTGACCATCGAGGTGGGCGGCGAGCAGTTGTCGCTCACCGTCGGCCAGCAGGCGACCGAGGTGGGCGGCCTGTACGCCACGGTCGAGAGCGCGGACGCGGACCAGGTGGTGGTCCGGATCGGCCGTAACGCCGGATAGCCGACCCGCCGGATCCGCGGGCGGCGGTGGCCATCGGCCGGCGCCGCCCCGGTCCGGCCCCGACCGGGCGGCCCGGGAGTTTGGAAATCATGCCGATCGGTCATTGACAAGGCCATGTCAGCGACTCACACCGCCGGAGCCAGCGCAGCCCGCGCCGCCAACAGCAAATCTCTCGAACTCCTGGCCCGGGCCGGCTTTGTCGGTTACGGGCTCGTCCACCTTCTCTTCGCCTGGTTGGCGTTGCAGATCGCGTTCGGCCGGCCGGCCGACGACGGTGACCAGTCCGGTGCGTTGCGGACCCTGGCGGCACAGCCGCTGGGCACCTTCCTGGTCGCCGCGATCGGCGTCGGCCTGCTCGCGATGGCGATCTGGCAGGCCTTCGAGGCCGCGATCGGGCATCAGGAGTACCGAGGTCGGGAGCGGTTGTTCGAACGCCTCACCTCCGCCGGCCGTACCCTCGTCTACTTCTACTTCGCGTGGACCGCGTACCAGGTGGTCCAGCAGGCGAACTCGTCCAGTGCGGACAAGCAGCAGGCGTTGACCGAGCAGTTGATGGGCTCCTCCGGGGGCCGGCTGCTGGTCGGGCTGGCCGGACTCGGCCTGGCCGCGCTCGGCGTCGGGCTGATCTGGTACGGCGTCGTCAAGCGGTTCGAGCGGCATCTGCGGACCGGTGAGATGGATCACCGGGTACGGACCGTGGCCCGTCGACTCGGTGTCGCCGGCTACGCCGCCAAGGGTGTCGCGTACGGCATCGCCGGGCTGCTGCTGCTGACCGCCGCGATCAACTACGACCCGGACCAGTCCCGGGGGCTGGACGGCGCGCTGCACACGCTGCGGGAGCAGTCGTACGGCGGGATCCTGCTCACCCTGGTGGCCCTCGGCATCGGCGCGTTCGGGGTGTTCTGCTTCGTCCAGGCCAGGTACCGCAAGGTCTAGTATCGACAGATCGGGTGATATGCCGCATTCTGCATTATTCACACATATCCCTTAGACGGTGCACGCCCTGCCGGGCTCGCTCGGGAACATCCCGAAGCGACGCCCGGCTTTGGCATGAGAGGAAGAACATTGGTGGACAGCTATCTGTGGACCATCATCGCCGCGCTGGGCGCGGCGGCGATCGCACTGCTCGTGGTGGAGGCGGTGCACCGCACCGTGCGCCGGCTCGGTCGGCGGTCCATCCTGCTCAGCGAGCTGTCCGAGCACTCGCACCGTCCGTTCCAGGTGGCCACGACCGTGCTGGCCGTGCAGTTCGGCGTCCGGTTCAGCACCGAGTACGGCATCGGCACCGCCTGGCGGCAGACCCTGCTGCACTTCCTCGTCCTGACCGTCATCGCGACGACCGCCTGGCTGGTCGCGTCCCTGCTGGTGGTCAGCGAGGACACCGCGCTGGCCCGGTTCCGGATCGACGTGCCGGACAACCGGCAGGCCCGACGGATCAAGACCCAGATCGTGATGCTGCGCCGGGTCACCATCGCCGTCATCGTGGTGCTGGCCATCGGCGTGATGCTGATGACCTTCCCCAGCGTCCGGGGCGTCGGCGCCAGCGTGCTCGCCTCGGCCGGAGTGATCGGCGTGGTCGCCGCCCTGGCCGCGCAGAGCGTGCTCGGCAACGTCATCGCCGGGCTGCAACTGGCGTTCAGCGACGCGGTCCGGCTCGACGACGTGGTGGTGGTCGAGGGGGAGTGGGGGCGGATCGAGGAGCTGACCCTGAGCTACGTGGTGGTGCAGATCTGGGACGACCGCCGGCTGATCCTGCCCACCTCGTACTTCACCACCAAGCCGTTCCAGAACTGGACCCGTACCCAGGCCGCTGTGCTGGGTACCGCCGAGTTCGAGGTGGACTGGTCGGTGCCCGTACAGGCGATGCGGGAGGAACTGCGCCGGCTGGTGGAGGGCACCGAGCTGTGGGACGGGCGGACCTGCGTACTCCAGGTCACCGATGCGGTGGGTGGCATGGTCCGGCTGCGGGCGCTGGTCAGTGCCGCCGACGCGCCGAGACTGTGGGACCTGCGCTGTCAGGTACGCGAGCAGCTCGTCGGCTGGCTGCGCGACCAGCGACCCACCGCGTTGCCCCGGCTGCGGGCCGAGGTCGGTCACGCCGAAGGCACCCTGCCCTGGCAGTCGGTCGCGCCCCGGGGGTCGGTACCCGGTCGGCCGGAGCGCCCGTCCGCCGATCGCCGGGCCGGGGCGCACGAGCCGCCCGACGACGCCCGGCTCTTCGGCGGCGGCGACGACGGCGAGGCCCGGAGCCACGACTTCGTCGGCCCCGACGAACCGGTCGACGCCCCGCCCCGTTGACCCTGCCCGCCGTGCTGAGCGTGCCCTACCGCGCGGGGGCGTGTCCCGCCGTGCTGAGCGTGCCCTACCGCGCGGGGGCGTGTCCCGCCGCGCTGGGAGCCGGCCCGCCGCGCTGAACCGCCCAGCCGGAGCGCTGATGGCGCCGTCGGCCGGCCCTGGCGGGTTGACCTGCCGGGATCGGCCGCCATCGGACCGGCCGGTGGCGGACACTAACGACAACGGAGCCCGACGGTGTGCCCGCCCGCCGCTGCGCCGGACGCCCCGCAGCCCGATGCCGCCGGGCCGGCGGACGGCGGTCGGGGCACCCTGGGCGAGTCGGGCCCGACGAACAGGATTGAACGGCGGGCGACCGGGGCATACAGCCCAGGGACCGGGAAGGAGGACACCATGGCCGATGTCGTACGTGATTCCGCTCGACCGGTTACGGAGCAGTCCACCGCGGAGCTGGTGCAACGAGCGACCGAGCAGCTCTCGCGACTGGTACGCGACGAACTGGCGCTGGCCCGGATCGAGCTGGCCGAGAAGGGCCGGCACGCCGGCATCGGGGTCGGGCTCTTCGGCGGCGGCGGTGCGATGGCGCTCTACGGACTCGGCGTGCTGGTGGCCGCCGGTGTGTTGGCGCTGGCCCTGGTGATTCCGGCCTGGGCGGCGGCGCTGGTGGTGGCCGGGGCGCTCTTCCTGATGGCCGGGCTGCTCGCACTGGTCGGCCGCCGGCAGGTACGCCGGGCGGTGCCGCCGATGCCCAGCGCCACGGCCGACAGTGTGCGGGCCGACGTGCGTACGGTGGCCTCGGCGGTCCGGGACCGGGGACAGCCGTCATGAACCGCAGCAACGGATCGGGCAATCCGGAGGCACTCCGGGCGGAGATCCGGCAGACCCGGGCCGAACTCGGCGAGACGGTGCAGGCGTTGGCCGCCAAGGCGGACGTGAAGGCCCGGATCAAGGGGTCGGCCGCACAGACCCGGGACCGGGTACGCGAGCGGGCCGGGCAGACCACCGCGACCGTCCGGTCCTCCGTACACGACGCCGGGTCGGTAGCGTTACGCCATCCGGCGTCCTGGGCCGTGATTGCCGCCGGGGCGCTGGCTCTGGCGGTCGTGGTACTGGTGGCGCGAGGGAGGCGTGGGTGAGCAGGACAGTCAGCAAGGTTGCCTACCGTCCGGTGGGCATCCTGTTGGGTATGGCGGCGGGTGTGGCCGCGGGAGCGGTGTTCCGGCAGGTCTGGAAGCTCACCGCCGGGGACGGCGAGGCGCCCGACGCGATTGACGAGGACCGGGGCTGGGGCGAGATCCTGGCTGCCGCCGCGTTGCAGGGTGCCATTTTCGCGGTGGTCCGGGCCGCCGTGGACCGGGGCGGCGCGATCGGGGTCCGTCGATTCACCGGTAACTGGCCCGACTGACCGGCGCGACCGCCCGCCGATCCGGGCTCCGGCCGGCACGACCAGCGGGATGAACGCCGCCGGCCGACCGGTCGTGAGTACGCTTCGGGTATGCGTCGACCCTTCGCTCTCGCCGGTGTACTCAGCCTGCTGTTGGCCGTAACCGTTGGCTGTACCGACCGGGGTGCCGACGGCGACCCGGCCGACGGTGCCGGAAACTCCACATCGCTGCCCGAGGCGGCCGGCCTGCTCCGCTCGGCCGCGACCGAACTGGCCACGGTGAAGACCGCCCGGTTCGCGATCGCGACCGAGGGTGCGGCCGAGTCGCTCGGGATCAGCGCCGCCGAGGGGGTGATCACCGCGACGGGTGAGGCCCAGGGCTCCGCCCGGATCGAGCAGAGCGGCCTGCCGCTCGAACTCCAGTTCGTGGTGAAGGGCGACACGTTGCACGTCAACGGACTCACCGGCGGCTGGCAGAAGTTACCGCTCTCGACCGCCGCGGCGATCTACGACCCGACCGCACTGCTCTCGCCGGACCGCGGGGTCGCCAACCTGGTCAGCAAGTCCAGCGGTACCACCGAGGGCCGGGAGACCGTCGACGGCGTGCCGACGTACCGGATCAAGGGAACGCTGCCGGGTTCGGCGCTCGGCACCCTCGTGCCGGGCGTCAGCGAGGACGTCACCGGCACGCTGTGGATCGGCGTGGACCGGCCGCTGCTGCACCGGGCCCAGTTCCCCGTGCCCGGCCAGACCGGCACCGTGACGGTCACCTTCTCGGAGTACGACGTTCCGGTCACCATCCGTGTCCCCTGACTCCGCCGCACCTGGCGGAGCACCGGCGGTGTCACCGGGCGGCGAGGTGCCGCCGGCCGATACCGCGCCGGCCGATACCGCGCCGACGGAGGGCGCGCCGACGCCGGGCAGGACCGGTGGCCGGGTCGCGATCGGGGTCGGCGGCGCGGCGGTGCTGCTCGCCGCGCTGGACGCGTACGTGGTGGTGACGCTGCTCGTGGAGATACTCGGCGACCTGCGGGTCCCGGTGAACCGGCTCGAACGGGCCACCCCGGTGGTCACCGGCTACCTGCTGGGGTACGTCGCCGGGATGCCACTGCTGGCCCGACTGTCCGATAGGTACGGTCGACGGATCGTCATCGAGTGCTGCCTGGCCGGATTCGCCGCCGGCTCGGTGCTGGCCGCGGTCGCGGACACCATGCCGCTGCTGGTCGCCGGTCGGGCGTTGCAGGGCCTCGCCGGTGGCGCCCTGCTGCCGGTGACGATGGCCCTGGTCTCCGATCTCGGCACGGCCCGGCGCCGCGCGCTGTCGCTGGGGCTGGTCGGCGCGGCACAGGAACTCGGCAGCGTGCTCGGTCCGCTCTACGGTGCCGGGGTCGCCGCCCTGGTCGGTTGGCGCGGGGTGTTCTGGGTGAACCTTCCGCTCGCGCTCGCCGCGGTCGTGGTGGTCCGGCTGACCCTGCCCGGTGCGGGCGACCGGACCTCCGCCGCGCGGCAACGCGTCGACGTCGTCGGCGGGATTCTGCTGGCGGTCGCCCTCGGGCTGCTCGTGGTCGGCCTCTACAACCCCGATCCGGCGCGGTCTCTGCTGCCGCCGTGGGGCCCGGCCAGCGTCGCGGGCGGCGTCGCGGTGTTCGCCGGTTTCCTGCTGTGGCAGGCCCGGTCCCGGACCCGACTGCTGGACCCGACCGGGGTGCGGATGCGGCCGTTCCTCGTCGCGCTCGGCGTCAGCGCACTGGCCGGCGCGGCGCTGATGGTGACGCTGGTGGACGTGCAACTGTTCGCCCAGACGGTGCTCGGCCGCGACGCGGTGGGCGGCGCGTTGCTGCTCACCCGGTTCCTGGTGGCGCTGCCGGTGGGTGCGGTCGTCGGTGGACTGCTCGCCCGTCGCCTCGGCGAACGCGGGCTGACCGTCGGTGGTCTGGCGTTGGCGGTGCTCGGCTACCTGCTGATCGCGGGCTGGCCGGCGGATCCGCTGTCGGCCCGCTACGCGATCGGCCCGGTCGGGTTGGCCCGGCTCGACGTCGACCTGGTACTGGCCGGCTTCGGTCTGGGACTGGTCATCGCGCCGCTGAGTGCCGTGGTGCTGCGGGCGGTTCCGGCGGCGCAGCACGGCGTCGCGTCGGCCGCGCTGGTGGTGGCGCGGATGATGGGGATGCTGCTGGGTGTCGCCGGGTTGACGGCGTGGGGCCTGCATCGGTTCCAGCGCCTCACGGCGGACCTGGTGACCCCGCTGCCGTTCGGTGTGGAGCGGGCCGAATACCAACGCAGGGTTGCCGAGTACGCCGACGCCGTACGCGCGGCGTTGCGGGTCGAGTACGCGGAGATATTCACCGGTGCGGCCCTCTTCTGCCTGTTGGGCGCGGTGTTGGCGCTGGCCCTGGGTGGCCGTACGCCCTCCGGCGACGCCTCGGGAAAACCGTCTGCCTGATCCGTTTTTGCCCGGTTGGCGGTGCTGTGACCGCACTGATCCGTCGATGCGTCGGACCCCGTTTTCCGGCTTCTCAGGTCACATGTCGGAGAATTTCGTCGGCTAGGCTATGCGAAGTTTTTGCGTACGTGGTTTGCTGTCTCACGCTGTTGAGAGATGGCGTGGGTCGAGGGGATGTCCTCCTTCGTGGGGGCCACTCAAGGCGCCGCTGCTCGAAAACGGCCAACCGGCCGCACGGCGTGCTCGGCCGCCAGTTTTAGAAGGAGATACACATGGCGCAGGGAACCGTGAAGTGGTTCAACGCAGACAAGGGCTTCGGCTTCATCACCGTCGACGGCGGGGGTGCTGACGTGTTCGTCCACTTCTCGGCCATCCAGACCAGCGGCTACCGCACGCTGGAGGAGAACCAGCGGGTGGAGTTCGAGATCGCTCAGGGCCAGAAGGGGCCGCAGGCTGAGCAGGTTCGCCCCATCTGATTCCGGTGACGGCCGGCCCGCCGGCCTAGAGTTACGATTCCTTTGGATCCACGTCGAGCCCCGCGCCCCTGCGGGGCTCGACGCGTATCCGGGCTCAGGACGGCGTACGCCTGCTGCGGGCGCGTAGGCCGAGACCGAGCAGGACCAACCCGGCCAACGCCACGATCGGCCCGATGACCGCCCAGACCGTCTCGCCGGTCATCGCACTGCCACCCAGTCGACCCAGCCCCTGCAGGGTCCACACGGCGCCGACGACGACGGCGAGCACGCCGAGCGCGAGCGGAAGCCAACCCTTCATCCGCCACTCCTTTCCACGACGTCCCGATCCGGTACGTCGACCCGATCGGGTACAGCGTCATCCCGCTTTCCCAACGACCGCAACCGATCCGACGCTACGCGCGACATCGGGCGCGGGCCACGGGAAGTAGTGGCGGTCGGCGGTGCGACGGCGGTACGGCGACTACCAGCGGTCGTGCACCTGCGGCCGGATCAGTTCGTCGTACACGGCGTTCACCGTGGCGGTCGCCTCGGCGGACAGTGGCGCCAAGTCGGCGGCGGCGACGTTCGCCCGAGCCTGCCCGGTGTTGCGGGCGCCCGGAATCACCACCGTGACACCGGGCTGGTCGAGGATCCAGCGCAGCGCGAACTGCGCCATCGTGGCCCCCTGCGGCACCAGCGCGCCGAGTCGGCGTACGGCCTGCAGCCCGGTCTCGTAGTCGACTCCGGAGAACGTCTCGCCGACGTCGAACGCCGCACCGTGCCGGTTGTAGTTGCGGTGGTCGTCGCTCGGGAACGTGGTGTTCTCGTCGTACCGGCCGGAGAGCAGGCCGCTGGCGAGCGGCACCCGCGCGATGATGCCGACTCCGGCGCTGGCGGCGGCGGGCAGTACCCGCTCGATCGGCTTGTGCCGCAACGCGTTCAGGATGATCTGCACGCTGGCGACGCCGGGCCGGGCGATCGCGGCGAGCGCCTCGTCGGTGGTCTCCACGCTGACGCCGTACGCCGCGATGCGTTCCTCGGCCACCAGGGTGTCCAGGGCGTCGAAGACGGCATCGGTGTGGAACACCGGCGTGGGTGGACAGTGCAACTGCACCAGGTCGAGTACGTCCATCCCGAGGTTGGCGCGGGACCGGTCGGTCCAGGCCCGGAAGTTGTCCAGTACGTACGCCTCGGGCACCTGTGGCACCCGGCGGCCCATCTTGGTGGCGACGGTGAGTCCGGCGTCCGGTCGTTCCCGCAGGAACCGGCCGATCAGTTGTTCGCTGCGGCCGTCGCCGTAGACGTCGGCAGTGTCCAGAAAGGTGACTCCGGCGTCGACGGCGGCGGCCAGGATGTCCAGGGCGTCGGACTCGGTGACCTGGCCCCAGTCGGCGCCGAGTTGCCAGGCACCGAGCCCGATCACGCCGACCTGGCGGTCCAACCGCCCGAAGATGCGCTTTTCCACGTCGGCGAGCCTAGCCCCGCCCCCCACCACCCCGCCGGGCGGAGGTGTAAGGAAGGGCCCCCGCTTATCGCTTCCGGTATAGGAAGGGCCCCCGCTTAACACCCGGGCCCGCCCGATGTGGTAAACAAGACGTACGTACGGTTTGGAGGCGCCATGTGGGATCCAGCGACCTATCTCCGGTACGGCGACGAGCGGTCCCGGCCGTTCTACGACCTGACCGCCCGGGTCGGCGCCGAGCGGCCCCGTGTCGTGGTCGATCTCGGCTGTGGACCCGGAAACCTCACCGCGACCCTGTCGACCCGGTGGCCGGCCGCCCGGGTGGTCGGCCTGGACTCCTCGGTCGAGATGATCGAGGCCGCGACGGCGCGTGACTCCGACCCGCCGGGGGCGGCCGGGGCTGCGAGCGGGCTCGCCGACACCCGGCCTGCCGGGGCCGCACTCGACGGCAGCCGGCCCGCCGCCTCCGGTGTCGAATTCGAGGTGGCCGACGCCCGGACCTGGTCGCCCGGTCCCGACGTCGACGTGGTGGTCTCCAACGCCGTACTTCAGTGGGTTCCCGGACACGAGGCACTGCTGGTGCGCTGGGCCCGGGAGCTGACCACCGGTTCGTGGCTCGCGGTCCAGGTGCCGGGCAACTTCGCCGCCGCGTCCCACCGGGCGCTGTACGCGACCGCCGGGGAACCTCGCTGGCGTGGTCTTGTCGATCTCGTCCTACGCGACGCGCCGGTCTCCGACGCCGCCGGCTACGCGGACCTGCTGACCGGCGCGGATTGCCAGGTCGACGCCTGGGAGACTACCTACGTGCACCTGCTACCGACCTCCGGCGCCGACCATCCGGTGCTCACCTGGATGGAGGGGACGGCCCTGCGTCCGGTCCGGGCGGCGCTGGGCGGCGCGGGTGCCGACTGGGACGCCTTCCGGGCCCGCCTGGCGGAGCGGCTCGCCGAGGCGTACCCGATCCGGGGCGGGCTGGTGTACTACCCGTTCCGCCGCATCTTCTTCGTCGCCCGCACCGGCGCATCGCAGTAGGGAGAACCCGTGACCGACCTATCGGCCTTCATCGCCGGACTGCCCAAGGTGGAGTTGCACGTCCACCACGTCGGCTCCGCGTCGCCGCGCATCGTGGCGGAACTGGCCGCCCGGCACGAGGGCCGGACCAAGGTGCCGGCCGACCCGGCCGCCCTCGCCGACTACTTCGAGTTCCGGGACTTCGGGCACTTCGTCGAGATCTACCTCAGCGTCGTCGACCTGATCCGGGATCCGGAGGACGTCCGGCTGCTGACCTTCGAGGTGGCTCGGGAACTCGCCCGCCAGCAGGTCCGGTACGCGGAACTGACCGTCACGCCGTACTCACACGTGCACCGGGGGATTCCCGCGCCCGCGTTCTGCGAGGCGATCGAGGACGCGCGTCGGAGCGCCGAGACCGAGTTGGGCATCTCGTTGCGCTGGTGCTTCGACATCCCCGGGGAGGCCGGGCTGCCCTCGGCCGAGCAGACCCTGCGGATCGCCCTCGACGAGCGGCCGGACGGCCTGATCAGCTTCGGCCTGGGCGGTCCGGAGGTGGGCGTGCCCCGGCCCCAGTTCAAGCCGTACTTCGACCAGGCCCGGGCGGCCGGCCTGCGCTCCGTACCGCACGCCGGGGAGACCACCGGTCCCGGGACCATCTGGGACGCGATCCGCGAGCTGGGCGCCGAGCGGATCGGGCACGGCATCTCCGCCGTACGCGACCCCGAACTGCTGGACTATCTCGCCGAGCACCAGATTCCGATGGAGGTCTGTCCCACCTCCAACGTCCGGACCCGGGCGGTCGGCACCATCGAGGAGCACCCGCTGCCCCAACTCGTGGCGGCCGGCCTGCTGGTGACCGTCAACTCCGACGACCCGCCGATGTTCGGCACCACCCTGAACGACGAGTACGCGGTCGCCGCCCGGCTGCTCGACCTCGACCGGTCCGGGCTGGCCGGGCTGGCCCGCAACGCGGTCGCGGCGTCCTTCCTCGCCGGGCCGGACAAGGACAAGCTGACCGCCGAGATCGACGCCTACCTCGCCGCGTCCGGCTCCTGATCCCGCCGGATCGGCGGGACGGCGTGCGGGGACGGGGGACGGGACGGCGTGCGGGGGAGAGGATAGAGGCTGGCCCGGCGCGGGGTGCTGCGGGCGGCCGCGCCGGGCCAGCGATCGTGGGTTCCCGACCGCTGTCGCACCGTGGTTCGCGCCGACAGGGCGTCGCGGCGGTGCGGGTCCCGGTCGGGTCACCGGGTTGGTGCCAGGTCCTAGCTATTGGCGCGCGGCGGAAGCGAGGTGTGGGGGACCATGCTCCCGCCGCGCGCACGGCTCCCCCGGACCGGTAGGGGCGAACATCTGCGGGTTGGTGGTCCGGTGGAGCGGGATGGGATCGCGACTGATGTTGCCACCGGAGCCGGGCCGCCGGCCGAGCGTTAATTCAGACCTAAGGAAGACTTGCGCCGGACCAGAAAATAGCCCTGGACGCGCAACTCGCGGAGATGACGATCACCGACGGCGCCGGCCCCGCCCGGTCGGGAAAGCGCGTTCACCGGGCGGGGCGGCGGTCACTCGTCGGTCTGGCGCTGACGGCCCCAGCGGCGGCGGGTGGCGGACTCCTTCTCCCGGGCCAGCCGGCCGACCAGTCCGAATCGGCTGACCTGCCGTGGCGCCGCGTCCGGGTCGGCCAGCAGCATCACCACGCTGGCACCGCCGAGCCGGGCCCGGTCGATGCTGACCGACCCGCTGGCCTGCTGTGCCACCCGGCGGGCGATGTCCAGCCCCAGCCCGGTGGACCCCTGGTCGCTGGCACCGCGGCGCAGCGCCCGGTCCGGGTTCGCGATCCCGGGTCCGGCGTCGTCGACCCGGACCGCGATGTAGCCGTCCCGGCGGGAGACCGCGACCTCGAAGGCGGTGCCCTGCGGGGTGTACCGGAACACGTTGCCCAGTACCGCGTCCAGCGCGGCGGCAAGCTCGGCGCGGGGCACCGGCACCGGAATCCGAAGCTGCGCGCCGGTGACCCGGTGCGAGCGGTTCTGGTCGCCCGCCAGCGCGGCCCAGAACACCATCCGGTCCCGGACCACCTCGCTGACGTCGCAACTGCCCGGCAGGGCCTCCGCGGAGACGGTCTTGCGGGTCGTGTTGATCAGTACGTCGATCTCGCCTTCCAGCGTCACGATGGCCTGCCGGATCCGTCGGATCGTCCGGCGCCGGTCGAGTTCGGCGGCGCTGAACGAGCCGACGCTGGTGTCGTCGGAGTCCAGCGCGTCGGCGTCCAGCCGCAGCACCGTCAGCGGGGTACGCAGCCGGTGCGACAGGTCGGCGACCAGTTCCCGTTCGTCGGTGCGGGAGGTGACCAGTCGATCCGCCATCCGGTTGAAGGCGTACCCGGCCTCGGCCAGTTCGCGCGGCCCGCTGGGCTGGATCCGCAGCTCCAGGTTTCCGTCGCCGACCGCGAGGGCCGCGTCGACCAGCCCGCGCGCGGACGAGACCGCCCGGGCGGCGAGCCGGTCCACCACGATCACCGAGGCGACCACCAGCCCGATCGCGACCAGGATCAGCATCAGCCAGGTGCCGCCGGTGCCGGCGTTCAGCGCGGCCTCGGCGACGAAGACCTCGACCACGAGGACGCGGCCGGCGACCGGCACCGGTTCCAGCCGGACCACTCCGCCGGGTACGTCCGCGACGACCGGTGACCCGTCCCGGATCGCCTGGTCGACGTCCTGCGAACCGGCCCGGGGCGTCCCGCCGGTGGCGAGTCCGTGCACCACCGGTGGGTTGGTCGAGTTGCCGCCGCCCGCCTCGATGACCCGTCGGACCACCGCCGGATCGGAGCTCACCGCCAACGCGCCGGTGATCATGGCACTGCGCCGGGCCGCGTCGGCGAGCGCGTCCTCCCGGACGTCGCGGTCGAGCGCCGTACCGAGCGGGATCAGGAAGGCCAGCGCGACGATGGTGGTCATGCCGGCCCCGAGGTAGGCCAGCGCCAACCTCAGTCCGGTACCACCAACCGGAACCCGACCCCCCGCACGGTGCGCAGGTAGCGCGGCTTCGCCGCGGACTCGCCCATTTTGCGGCGTAGCCAATACAGATGTACGTCGATGGTCTGGTCCTCGCCGACCGATGGCTGCCGCCATACCTCCTCCAAGAGTTCCCGGCGGGACACTACCCGGCCTGGGCGGGCCGCGAGATAGGCCAGCAGGTCGAACTCCTTGCGGGTCAGCGCCAGCGGCACCCCGTCCAGGAGTGCGCTCCGTTCGCCGACGTCGATCCGCAGCCCGCCGACGGAGTGTACGGCCGGCTCGATGGTCCGGCTCGCCCGGCCGACCCGGCGGAGCACGGTGGTGATCCGGGCGTCCAGGTGGGCGCCGGTGAAGGGCTTGACCATGTAGTCGTCGGCACCCGCCCGGAGCAGCCGGACGATCGCCTGCTCGTCGTCCCGGGCGGTGGCGATGATGATCGGTACGTCGGTGATGCCGCGCAGCATCCGGAGCGCGTCGGCGCCGTCCAGGTCGGGGAGCCCGAGGTCGAGGACGACCAGGTCCGGTGTTTCCGCGGCAACCCGGCGCAGGGCGTCGAGAGCCGTGCCGACCGCGTGCACCGCGTGCCCGCGGTCGGCCAGGGAGCGCAGCATTGCGCCGCGTACGACATGGTCGTCTTCGACCAAAAGCACCGTGGCCACTTGATGACCGTACTGCCCGTGGCAAGTCGGAGAAATCGACGTCCGGTATAGGGGGATCGGCCCGTTCCGCCGGTCAGATCGCCGTTCCGGATCGACGGAAACGTGAAGCCGAGCCTCCGACCGGTCAGCCGCCGGAGTAGCCCAGCCCGAAGCCGTACGGGAAGAGGGGTGTCTTGCCGTCTCCGTCGTTGATCGGCTGCTGGCTGGCGCCGCTCATCCAGCTCACCGGCAGCTTGCCGGTCGGCCGGTACGTCCCGAACAGCACGTCCGCCACGCCGCCGCCCTCGGTACCGGGCAGCCAGGCGGCGAGCAGGGCCCGCCAGCCCGGCAGCTGCGCCGAGATGTCCAGCGGCCGGCCGGAGACCAGCACCACGATCACCGGTACCCCGGACGCGCGCAGGGTGTTCAGGGTGGCCAGGTCGGTGGCGTCCAGTCCCATCCCGGATGGCCGGTCGCCCCGCCCCTCGGCGTACGGCGTCTCGCCGATCACCGCGATCGCGGCCCGGTACGAGTTGTCGATGCCGGTTCCGGCCGGGTGGTAGGTGACGGTGCTGGACGGGGCGACCGCGGTCCGGATGCCGGCCAGGATCGAGGTGCCGGGGGTGATCGCCCCGCTGCCGCCCTGCCAGGAGATGGTCCAGCCGCCGCTGGCGTACCCGATGTTGTCGGCGCTCTTGCCGGCCACGAAGATCCGGTTGTTCGCGCTGGCCAGCGGGAGGATGTTGCCGTCGTTCTTCAGCAGCACCTGGGACCGGGCCACCGCCTGCCGGGCGAGCGCCCGGTGCGCCGCGTTGCCCACGGTGGCGGTGTACGCGCGGTCGGTCAGCGGTCGCTCGAAGAGGCCCAGCGCGAACTTTTTGGTCAGGATCCGGCGGTTCGCGTCGTCTATCCGGGCCTGGCTGACCCGTCCGGCCTGCACCTCGGTGCGGAGGAGGCTGATGAACTGCCGCCAGCCGGTGGGCACCATCACCATGTCGATGCCCGCGTTGACCGCCTGGCGGACCTCGGCGGCGGTGAACCCGGTCGCGCCGTCGAGCTGGTCGATGCCGTTCCAGTCCGAGACCACGAACCCGGTGAACCCGAGTTCGCCCTTGAGTACGTCGTTGATCAGGTACGCGTGGCCGTGCAGTTTCTGCCCGTTCCAACTGTTGTAGGAGATCATCACCGAGCCGACGTTCCGGCGTACCGCCTCGGCGAACGGCGGCAGGTGGATGCTGCGCAGTTCGGCCTCGGAGAGCTGGGTGTTGCCCTGGTCGGTGCCGCCGGTGGTGCCGCCGTCGCCGAGGTAGTGCTTGGCGGTGGCCAGGATCGAGCCGCCCTCGTCCAGCGCGGCGCCCTGTAGCCCGTCGATGACGCTGGTCATCGAGCTGACCAGGGCCGACTGCTCGCCGAAGGACTCGTAGCCGCGGCCCCACCGGTCGTTGCGGACGACGCAGACGCACGGGGCGAACGTCCAGTCCACGCCGGTGCCGGTGACCTCCTCGGCGGTCGCCCGGCCGATCTGCCGGACCAGTTCCGGGTCGCGGGTCGCGCCGAGTCCGATGTTGTGCGGGAAGATCGTCGCGCCGACCACGTTGTTGTGCCCGTGCACCGCGTCCGAGCCGTAGATCATCGGAATTCCGAGCGGGGTGCCGAGGGCGGCGTTCTGGAACCGGTCGTACATGTCGGCCCAGCTCGTGGCGGTGTTCGGGGTCGGTGCCGAGCCGCCGCCGGAGAGCACCGAGCCGAGCCGGAAGCTGGTGATGTCGGCCGGGGTGACCGAGGCTCGCTCGCCCTGGGTCATCTGGCCGATCTTCTCGTCCAGGCTCATCCGGGCCAGCAGGTCGTCGACCCGGGTGGCCACCGGCAGGGCCGGATCCTGGTACGGCAGCGCGGCGGCGCCGACCGACGGCGGGGCCGGTACGCCGATCCCGAGCAGGGTCAGCAGGGCGACCAGCAGCACGGCACGGGACAGGGCGGCGGAGGTGGGTGGGGTACGCACGGGAGGTCCTCTCGGCGGCGCGGCCCGTACGCCCGGCGCCGCTCCCCGGCGTACGGCCACCGCAGACAGATCGATGACCGTCACTTACATCGGCTCCCGCCGACCCTATTCGGGAGCGCTCCCACGCACATCCGGAGCGCCCTAACGATCGGATAACGGCCGGCCCCCAGGTGTTAGGAAGGGGCCCTTCTTATACAGAAAACGATAAGAAGGGGCCCTTCCTTACCGGGCGGGTAGTTGGAGGACCCAGCGGTACGCCTGGACGAGGCCGGTGTCGAAGCCGGCCGCCGAGCCCCAGAGGAAGAGCCGGAAGCGGCGGTAGAGCGGCGCACCCCAGCGCTGCTCGATCTCGTCCCGGGCGCCGTCCAGCCGCCGGGCCCACTCCCGGCAGGTGAGGTAGTAGTTGTGTCGGTCGTCGTCCAGGCTGAGCAGCTCGAACGGGGAGTGGGCCACGTGCCGCAGGTACTGGTGCAGCAGCAGCGGGGCCGAACCACCGGGGTAGACGTACCGCTTCATGAAGGTGGAGACGAGGTGCTTGCGGCGCATCGCCAGCGCGTCCAGGTAGACCCGGCCGCCGGGGCGGAGCAGTTCGGCGTACTTGCGCAGCGTGGTGCGGTAGTCGGGCAGATGTTCGGTGACGCCCATGTTCACGATCGCGTCGAAGCGCTCGCCGGGGGAGTACCCGAAGATGTGCTCCCGGACCACCTTGACCGGCAGCCGCTCGCGGTCGAACAGTTCGGTGAGGAAGCGCTCCGACTCCACCGACAGCGTGGTGGTGGTGACCCGGACGCCCTTGCGGGCGGCGTGCTCGGAGAAGGCGCCCCAGCCGCCGCCGACCTCCAGGACGTGGTCGCCGGGCTGCACCCCGATGGCGTCCAGTGCGAGGTCCATCTTCCGGGTCATCGCGTCCTCGAGCGGCTCGGTGTCCGAGACGAAGACGCCCTCGGTGTAGCACCGGTGCCGCTGGTCCAGGAAGGTGAGGAAGAATTCCGAGTCCTCGTCGTAGTGGTGCGAGATGGCGCGGCGGTCGTCCTCCTTCCGCCCGCCGCGCAGCAGCGCCGGCACGAACCGCCCGAGCCAGGCGATCGGATGTCGGTCCGGAAAGAACGACCGCATCCGCAGCGCGGCGGCGAGGTCACCGTCGACGTCCAGCGAGCCTTGGAGGTACGCCACGGCGACGGCGAACTGGTCCAGGGCGGCGAGCGCCTTGGCTCCGCGTTCGTCCTTGATGATGATGGTGAACAGCGGATCTCCGCTGCCGAGGATCTGTGCCGGCCCGCCGGCCGGCGCCACCGCGAACGGCACCGCCGCTTCGGTGGCGAAGAAGGTCTCGTATCTGCGCTGTAGTGCGCTCACCGCGTCCATGGGTGTCACGGCGTCAATCTAACGCCGAGGTAGCGGCGCTGGCAGGTGGAAAAGCCAGGACCGATAGCATCTCCACTGCCGAAGTCCTCGGCGCGGTCCGATTCGTCCAAGATCGAAGGAGTCACCCGTGTCCGAAGCCCGTACCCCTGTCGTGGCCGACCCCGTCGTCGTCGCGGCCGGTACGACGGCGGCCGAGGCGGTGGCCGCGGCGGGTCTGCCCAGCGCCGGCCCGGGAGCGATCGTGGTGGTCCGCGACCCGGACGGCCGGCTGCGCGACCTGGACTGGACGCCCGAGGCGGACACCCCGGTCGAGCCGGTCCGGCTCGACTCGCCGGACGGGCTGAACGTGCTGCGGCACTCGACCGCGCACGTACTGGCCCAGGCGGTCCAGGACACCTTCCCCGAGGCCAAGCTCGGGATCGGCCCGCCGATCGACAACGGCTTCTACTACGACTTCGACGTCGACCGCCCGTTCCAGCCGGACGATCTCGCCCGGCTGGAGAAGCGGATGCAGGAGATCATCAAGTCCGGGCAGCGGTTCCGGCGGCGGCGCTTCGACAGCCTGGAGGCGGCCCGGGTCGAGTTGGCCGACGAGCCGTACAAGCTCGAACTGATCGAGATCAAGGGTGCCGGCACCGAGGGCGGCGGCGCCGGGTTCGACGCCGGTGAGGTGATGGAGGTCGGCGCGGGCGACCTCACCATCTACGACAACCTGGACGCCGACTCGGGCAAGGCCTGCTGGTCGGACCTGTGCCGGGGCCCGCACCTGCCCAGCACCCGGCTGATCGGCGCGTTCAAGCTGATGCGCTCGGCCGCCGCCTACTGGCGCGGCAACGAGCGCAACCCGCAACTGCAACGGGTGTACGGCACCGCGTGGCCGACCCGGGACGCACTCAAGGCGTACCTGAAGTTGCTGGAGGAGGCCGCCCGGCGCGACCACCGCAAGCTCGGCGCCGACCTCGACCTGTTCAGCTTCCCCGAAGAGATCGGCTCGGGCCTGGCGGTCTTCCATCCCAAGGGCGGGATCATCCGTCGGGAGATGGAGGACTACTCGCGGCGCCGGCACGAGGCGGCGGGCTACCAGTTCGTCAACTCCCCGCACATCACCAAGGGCCAGCTCTTCGAGACCTCCGGCCACCTGCCGTACTACGCCGAGACGATGTTCCCGCCCATGAAGCTGGAGGGCGCGGACTACTACCTCAAGGCGATGAACTGCCCGATGCACAACCTGATCTTCCGGGCGCGCGGGCGTTCCTACCGGGAGCTGCCGCTGCGGCTCTTCGAGTTCGGCACCGTCTACCGGTACGAGAAGTCCGGCGTGGTGCACGGCCTGACCCGGGTACGCGGACTGACCCAGGACGACTCGCACATCTACTGCAGCCGGGAGCAGATGCCCGGGGAACTCACCACGCTGCTGACCTTCGTGCTCGACCTGCTCCGGGACTACGGCCTGGACAACTTCCACCTGGAGTTGTCGACCCGGGACGACTCGCCGAAGTTCATCGGTTCGGACGCGGAGTGGCAGGAGGCCACCGACGCGCTGCGGGTCGCCGCCGAGGCGTCGGGGCTGGACCTGGTGCCGGATCCGGGCGGTGCGGCCTTCTACGGCCCGAAGATCTCGGTGCAGGTCAAGGACGCGATCGGCCGGAGCTGGCAGATGTCCACCATCCAGGTCGACTTCAACCAGCCGGAGCGGTTCGGACTGGAGTACCAGGCGTCGGACGGCACCCGGCAGCGGCCCGTGATGATCCACCGGGCGTTGTTCGGGTCCATCGAGCGGTTCTTCGGCGTGCTGACCGAGCACTACGCCGGGGCCTTCCCGGCCTGGCTGGCTCCGGTGCAGGTGGTCGGCATCCCGATCCGGGACGAGCACTCCACCCATCTCGACCGGTTCGTCGCGGCGCTGCGCGCCGAGGGCATCCGGGCCGAGGTGGACACCTCCGACGACCGGATGCAGAAGAAGATCCGTACCGCCCAGCAGCAGAAGATCCCGTTCATGGCCATCGCCGGAGACGCCGACGTGGAGGCCGAGGCGGTCTCCTTCCGCTATCGGGACGGTTCGCAGCGCAACGGCGTACCGCTGGTCGAGGCGGTGGCGCACGTGGTCGAGGTGGTCCGGTCGCGTACCAACTCGGGCCCGAGCGCGGAGCCCGAGCCGGAGCCGGCTTCGGAGTAGGCGTCGGCCAGGGCCTGGCGATCGCGAGCACGATGCCGGGCAGGTCGGGGAACCGCCGGCCCACCGAGGGGCATTGACCGAGATCGCTGTGCCGGCATAGCCTCGGGTGGACGACGCGGGAAAGCCCTTTCCGTGCGGGACCCGGATTGGCGGCGGCATGCGACGCAGGACACTTCTGGCTGCCGGTGCGGCGTCGACGGTCGCGGCGGTGACGGCGCTGCCGGCCCGCCCGGCCGGAGCCCGACACCGCCGGGGTCTCACCGTCGCGGCCGACGGCAGCGGCGACGTCGACGGCATCCAGGCCGCGGTGGACGCCGTACCGTCCGGCAACCCGTCGACCTTCACCATCGCCATCCGGCCCGGGACCTACCCGGGCCAGGTGATCGTGCCGGCAGACAAGCCGCACATCGTCTTCCGGGGCCTGTGCGCCGATCCGAGCCGGGTGGTCATCACCGACGACCGCGCCAACGGCACGCCACGCCCCGACGGCGGCACCTGGGGCACCTCGGGCAGCGCGTCGGTGACCATCTCCGGCGCCGACTTCACCGCCCGGAACCTCACCTTCGCCAACTCCTTCGACGAGGCCGCCCACCCGGAGATCACCAACCGGCAGGCGGTCGCCGTACTCACCCGGGCCGACCGGCTGGTCTTCGACAACGTCCGGTTCCTCGCCAACCAGGACACCCTCTACGTCAACAGCCCGGACGTGGCGACGGTCAGCCGGGCGTACTTCCGGAACTGTCACGTCGAGGGCGACGTCGACTTCATCTTCGGCCGGGGCACCGCCGTCTTCGACCGCTGCGAGATCCGGTCGCTCGACCGCGGCTCGACCACCAACAACGGGTACGTCACCGCGGCCAGCACCGACCTGCAGAACCCGTACGGCTTCCTCGTCGTCCGCAGCAGGCTGACCGGAGCCGTCGCACCCGGAACGGTGTACCTGGGTCGGCCCTGGCATCCGAGCAACGACCCGAACGCCATCGCCCAGACCGTGATCCGGGACAGTTGGCTGGGTCCGCACCTCAACCCGGCACCGTGGACCGATTTCGGCACCTGGTCGTGGCGGGACGCCCGCTACGCCGAGTACGCCAACCGAGGCCCGGGGGCGGCGACCGGTGCCGACCGGCCGCAGTTGACCGCCGCCCAGGCCGCGGCGCTGACCCCTCGGGCCTACCTGACCGGTCCGGATGGCTGGAGCCCGATGCGCTGGTCGTAGGATCATCGGCGTGACAGGCGCGGCGCCCCACGCGGAACCCGGTATGCCCGATGGGCTGGACCGGCTCTGGACACCACATCGGCTGACCTACATCTCCGGACCGGACCGGCCGGGGGAGGGACACGAGAAGCCCGCCGGCTGCCCGTTCTGCCTCGCCCCGGAACGCGAGGGCGAGGAGAACCTGGTGGTGCACCGGGGCGAGCGGGTCTTCGTGGTGCTCAACCTCTACCCGTACAACCCCGGACACCTGCTGGTCTGTCCGTACCGGCACCTGGCCGACTACACCGAGCTGGACACCGAGGAGACGGCCGAGCTGGCCGACTGCACCCAGACCGCGATGCGGGTGGTCCGGCGGGTCAGCAACGCGCACGGCTTCAACATCGGCATGAACCAGGGCGGGGTGGCCGGCGCCGGCATCGCGGCCCACCTGCACCAGCACGTCGTGCCGAGGTGGGGCGGGGACGCCAACTTCATGCCGGTGATCGGCCGGACCAAGGTGCTGCCGCAACTGCTGGCCGACACCCGTACGCTGCTCGCCCAGGCCTGGCCCGTACCGGCCTGATCCCGGCCGTACCGCCCCGGCCGCCGAAACGGCGGTGGCCGCCGGACCCGAGCGGATCCGGCGGCCACCATCGGTCGGTACCGGGACGGCGTCAGCGCCCCTTGAAGACCCGCTTGTCGGAGCCGAGGCGCAGGAACACCGTCTCACCGGTGGCGTCCTGCACCGCGTCGTTGTCGGTGACGGCGTAGACCTGGCCGTCACCGGCGACCGTCAAGCCCTCCAGCTTCTCCTGGGTCCAGCCGTGCGTCGCCCGCAGGTCGGGCAGCACGTCGTACGCCAGGGTCTTGGGCAGGACCCGCAGCGGCCCCGGCGTGGCGGCGGCGCGGGGTAGCTCCACGGTGTAGATCCGCTTGACCGTGGCGGCCGGACCGTTCAGCTTGTCCCGCTCGATCACCGCGAGCCGGTTCCCGACCACGGTCACCTCGGACAGCCCGATCCAGTCGCCGGGCGTGCTCGTGCTGCCCAGCCGGTAGCCGAACCAGCTCCAGCTGCCCGCCGTGACGTCGTAGCGGCCCAGCCGGACGATTCCGGTCGGGTCGCCGGCCACCTCGCGCTGCAACGCCGCCCAGACGACCTCGTGCCCGCGCGGATCGGTGGTCGCGGTGACGCCCTCGAAGCCCTGCTTGGCCAGCCCGGCGGCGACCTCCGCCGGCACCGGTACGACCTGTCGGGTCACCCCGTCCCGGTCCAGCCGGACCAACTGGTTGCCGGCCCCGGTCGCACCCTCGACGGCGAGCCAGAAACCGCCCTGCGGACGCGCGAAGATCCCCTCGGCGTCGTAGCCCACCGGGGTGCCGTCGGCGGCCCGGACGGTCAACGCGTGGTCGACCACGGCCGGGGTCGAGGTCGGATCGATGGTGAGGATCCGACTCGGCTGGTACGCCGCATCGGTCACGCTGTAGAGCAGGTGCGACTTGCCCGGTACGGCGGAGAGGGCGCCGAGCGCGCCCCAGCCGATCGGCCCCGCACCGCCGCGCTCCGGCGCGGAGACGATGCTCGGGAACGCCGGAGTGCTCCGCCCGAGCCGGTAGAGCGTCACCGAGGCGCGTACCCCGACGGAGGCGTCGTCCTCCTCACTGGAGACCGCGAGCAGGCCACGGGACGGGATCGGCAACAGCCCCTCGGGACCGTTGGTGGCCGGCAGGACCTGCCGGAAGACCGGAGCGGTGGGCCGGCTCAGGTCGTAGACGGCGACGAAGTTGCTCCGCTCGGAGCCGACGAAGGCGTACCGCACCCCGTCGAACTCGGCGATCGCCACACCCTCCGGCTCGGTGCCCTTGTTGTCCGCCCGGTCGTCGTTGGCGAAGCCGTACCGGACGGCGAGCTGCTCGAAGCCGTTGCCGGCGTCCCAGGCCACCTTTCCGGTCCGGCTGTCGAAGATCGACCAGCCCCGGGTGCCGCCCCGCCAGTCGCCCTCGTTCGCGGTGGCCAGGTAGCGGTCGTCGACCCAGGCGACGGCGTCGGGCTCGCGTGGGGTGTCGGTGATCGAACCGGCCGGGTCGAGGGCGCCGTCGTTCTCCGTGTCGATGCCCCGCACCGTGGCGGTGCCGGTGCTGAAGACCTTGTCGATCCGCCCCGTCGGCACGTCCACCAGGACGACACCGTTGTTCTCCTGGAGGGTCACCGCGAGCTGGTTACGACCGTTGATCGAGACGTACTCCGGCTCCGGGTCGGTCGGCGCGGCGATGCCGGCGGCGGTCAGGGCGGGCAGTGCCGCACCGTTCGGGCCGGTCAGCGGCACCGCCCGGGTACGCCAGCGGTCCGGCGAGTTCCCGCCCAGGTCGACGAGCTGGACGAAGCCGGCGGGTGCCTGCGGCAGGTCGCCCTCCTCGCCACCGGCCGGCGTGGCCTCCTCGTCGCGCTCGTTCTCGATCGCGATCGCGGCGTACCGGTGGTCGTGGCTGATGGTGATCGAGTCGGGCTGTCCACCGAGGTCGAAGCTGGTCACCCGGCGACGGTTCGACAGGCTGATCACGTCCAGCCGGCCGGACGGGTCCGTGAAGCTGGCACTGGTGTTCACCACGACCAGGACGTACTGGCCGACCACCGCGACCGAGGTCGGCTCGTCCTCGGCGTCGCCGAGTTCGGTGAGCGCCAGGGTGCCGAGTCCACGCGGCCGGTCGGCGTCGCTGATGTCCAGGAAACCGATCCGTCGGGCCAGCGCGTCGGTGTAGATCAGGGTCCGGCCGTCGGAGCTGACCGTGGAGATCTCCGCCACCGTCGGGGTGGCCGGATCCTCACCCGCCGGACGGTTCTGGAAGACGGGGTAGGTGGCGGTACGGTCGAACGCCAACTGCCGGTCCGGCCGTGGCGTGCCGTGCGTCGCCGTACCCGCGCCGGCCACCCCGGAGGTGGCGACGGCGATGGTGCCGGCGGCGAGGGCCACGGCGGCGAGCGTGGCGTATGTCTTTCTCGAGGGCATCGTCTCTCCGTTGCTCTTGCTACTTCCGGTTCGGAAGGTTGCACGGACCGGCGAGCGGCAGCCGGCTCCCAGATGAACGGCGGACGAAGATCAAGCGATCGCTCCGGCCTTCCTTTCCCCGCGCTGACCAGCGGCTTCTCGGAACAGGACGCCAGACAGATCGCGGGACACGCGCTACGCGGCGAGGCCGGGTCGGGGGCGGCGGTGGCCGGTACGGAGTCCGGAGCGGATCGTCCGGGAGATCTCCTGCCGACCGAGCCCCGCGTGCCGAGCCGCGTCGCCGAGCACGACCGTGATCTCGTGATCGTCGAGCAGGCGTACGGCGGCGAGCTGGCCCAGGCGGTAGGCGGCCAGGTAGAGCGTGCTGTTGCGGGTACCTGCGACCGCGCTGGCGACGATGCCGGCCTCGGCGGCCAGGGCGGCGCTGGCGTAGCGCTCGGGGTGGTGTACCCGCTCGCCGACGCCGGCCGGGCCGCCCGGATACCGCCGGTCGCCGCTGGGGGCAGGTGGGAAGAGCAGGTTGGCCAACTCCGTCGGGCAGTCGTCGAGCGGGACGTCGGGCGGGCGGACCCACCGGTAGCGCCGTCCGCTGGCGTGCCGCGACGGTGGTGCGACGACGTACCCGTCGACACCGCGCCAGTCCACGCCCGGCAGCAGAGCCGTCCGGTTGCCCGCACCGGTCGGCCGCAGGTAGACGTGCCAGCCGCCGGAGCCGGTCCGGACCACCGGCCCGGAGATGGTGTGCTCGGACACGAGACTACGCAGCGCGGACACCCCGTCGGGAACGTCGACATCGCAGACGTCGAAGCGCACGCCGGTCCGGGCCGCGACGTTCGCCTCCGGCCAGCGGGTCCACCACTGCCGGATCAGCTCCGGTCGGGTGCTGGCGTCGTGCAGGCCGTGCCGGAGCAGGCTGCGGTGCCAGCGGGGATGTTTGCCGGGGCGGTCGCAGTCGGACCCGCCGCAGGTGCATCCGGCCCCGGTCGGGGTGTGCAGTGGCAGCACCGGTACGCCGGCGGCGGCGTACTCCAGGGCGGCGCGCAGCAGCGGTGACATTCGCCCGACCTCCTCGCCGGTCGGATACCCGCTACCAGAATATTCGAACACACGTGCGACTGCCCAGGTCTGGGTGGGCGACTTTCAGCAGCCGTCAACTCCACCCCGGCTGCCGACCACACCACCGTCAGGTAGGGACGACGTCAGGTAGGGACGACGGCATCGCGTGAACGTCAGCCGCCGACGTGGCGGAGGACGGCCAGGACCCGGCGGTTGTCGCTGTCCGAGGAGGGCAGACCGAGTTTCGCGAAGATGTTCGCCACGTGCTTCTCCACGACTCCGGAGGTGATGACAAGAGCCGCCGCGATCCCGGCGTTGGATCGTCCCTCGGCCATCAGCGAAAGCACCTCCCGCTCCCGGGGAGTCAGCGACGCCACCCCGGCCGTGTCCTGTCCGGCCCGCATCAGGTGGCCGACCACCTCCGGATCCAGTGCGGTGCCACCGGATGCCACCCGGGTCAGCGCGTCCACGAAGTCGGCGACGTCGGCGACGCGGTCCTTGAGCAGGTATCCGACGCCGGTCGGCCGGTCGGCGAGCAGGCGGGTCGCGTAGCGGGTCTCCACGTACTGCGAGAACACCAGCACACCGACGTCGGGATGGTCGCGCCGGATGTCGATCGCGGCGCGCAGTCCCTCGTCGGTGTGCGTCGGTGGCATCCGGATGTCGATGATGGCCACATCCGGTACGGCGGCGGCAATCGCGGACCGCAACGCATCCGCGTCGGCCACCGCCGCGCACACCTCGAAACCGCGGTCGGTGAGCAGCCGGACCAGCCCTTCGCGCATCATCGCGGCATCCTCCGCGATCACCACCCGCATGTCGTCGCCTCCGTTCACACCTGTGTGGGCAGCTTGATCTCGACCCGGGTCGGACCGCCGGTTGGACTCTGTACCCGCATCCGGCCGTCCACGACGGCGATGCGGCGGTCCAGGCCGGACAGGCCGGGACCGTCCGGGTTCGCCCCGCCGATGCCGTCGTCGGTGACGGTCAGCGTCAGGTGCTCGCCGGATCGGACGACACCGAGGCCGATCTGGGTCGCCCGGCTGTGTTTGGCCGCGTTCGCGAGCAGTTCCGAGGCGCAGAAGTAGGCGATGGTCTCGATCGCGGGCGCCGGGCGGTCGGGCAGTTCGACGAACACCCGGACCGGGATGGCGCTGCTCGTCGCGAGCGTCGCCAGCGCGTCGCCGAGACCGTTGTCGAGGACCGGCGGGTGGATCCCGCGCACCAGGTCGCGCAGGTCGGCGAGGGCATCCTTCGCGCCACGGTGGGCGAGCGCGACCAGTTCGCGGGCCTGCCCGAGGTCGGGTGGCGGCCCGTCGACACCGAGCTTCTCGGTCGCCATGCCGAGGTTCATCGCCAGCGTGGCCAGCCGGATCTGCGCGCCGTCGTGCAGGTCCCGTTCCAGTCTGCGCATCATCGCGGCCGCGTCGTCGATCGCGCGGGCCCGGGTGACCTGCAGTTCGCGTACCCGCTCGGCGAGCCGGCGCGGACCGAGCAGCCGCCGCATCGCGGCGAGGTCCAGTGTCGTACCGGCCCGCATCAACCACGGTGCGACCAGCAGCATGGCGAGGCCGGCCGTGGCGATGAGGAACGTACCGGCGAACGTCCGCGTACCGATGGTGCCGAACGGCGTCAGCGCCCACACCGGCCCGAGCGTCGTTCCGGGCGGGTGGTTGCGGAACAGCGGCCACCACACCGGGTAGCTGAGGTTGGCCAGGCCGAACAGGTAGCAGAACGCGCCGTAGCCCTCGGGGATGGCCAGTGGCACCTTGAGCAGGCCGTATCCGACGGCGCGCCAGCCCGGTCCGTCGGAGACCAGGGCGCCGATCCGATTCGAGAGCCGGGGCGGCGGGGCGTCCACCCGCACGTCGAGCAGCCGGCCGGCGAGGAAGCGGTGCCCGGCTCCCATCGTGCGCCCGATCGGGGCGGCCAGCACGACCAGGAGCGCGATGGTGAGCGGGAACAGGACCAGGAACACCGGTCCGACGACAGGTGCGGAGCGGTCGGACGTGGCTCCGGTCGCCCAGAGGACTCCGACGCCCAGGGCCGGCACGATCGCCGGTACGGCCAGGATCGCGGCCGCGCTGACCACGCCGACGACGCAGAACACCGCCTGGCGCAGGGCCAGCGTGGTGAACGGAGCGCGCAGCCCGGTCATCGGCCCATTGTCGCTGGTCACGCGTCACGGTAGCGGAGCAGTACGCCGCCACAGAGGATCGCTGTCGCCGCGTACCCGCACATCAACAGCGCGCTGATCCAGCCGGCGAACAGCCCGGGTATCGGCGAGGTCACCGCGATCGAGTTGAGCAGCATCAGCAGCGGGACGAAGCGGCCGACCGCGATTCCGCTCTCGCCGAACAGGCCGGCCACGATCATCGGGACGAACATCAGACCGAACAGCGTGCCGATCGCGGCGCCCGAGTGCCGCACGACCGTCCCGATGCCGACCCCGATCAGCGCGGTGGCGCCCAGATACACGCCGGTCAGCACGACCGCGCGCAGGATCGCCGGCTCCCCGAGGGAGGCGGCCGGGATGGCGGTACCCCGGATTGCGAGCTGTCCGCACAGATAGCCGGCGAAGCTTGCGACCAGGCCGACGGCGAGAGCCGCGCCGCCACCGACGGCGACCTTCGCGACCAGGACGGTCCGACGCCGCGGGACGGCGGCGAACGTCGAGCGGATCATCCCGGTGCCGTACTCGCCGGTCACCATCAGGACGCCGAGCGCTCCGAGGAGCAGTTGGGCCGCGATGGCGCCGCCGAGGCTGTTGTTCAGGATCTGGGCGGCGGTGGCGACCGGGGTGTGCGATCGGTACCCGAGTCCCACCCCGGCCCCGGCCGCGGCCATCGAGACCACCGCCGCGATCGCCAGCCACCACGTCGACCGGACGCTGCGCAGCTTGATCCGTTCCATCCGGGCCGCGTGCCGGAATCCGTACCCGTTCATGACGCTCCCATTCCGCGATAGTCGGTGGCCTGCGCGGTGAGCCGGAAGAACGCGTCCTCCAGGCTGTCGGCGCCGGCGGCGAGCTCGGCGACGGTCGTCTCGGCCAGCAGCCGGCCGCGGCCGATGACCACCAGCCGGTCGGCGGTCAGCGCCATCTCGGCGATCAGGTGGCTGGACACGAACACCGTCCGGCCTTCGGCGGCGAGTCCGCGCAACAGGTCCCGGATCCAGCGGATGCCCTCCGGATCCAGTCCGTTGACCGGCTCGTCGAGCAGGAGGACGCCCGGGTCGCCGAGCAGGGCCACCGCGACGCCGAGCCGCTGGCGCATGCCGAGCGAGTACGTGCCGGCGCGCCGGGTTGCCGCGTCGGAGAGACCGACGGTGCGCAGCACCTGCTCGACCCGGGAACCGGAGATGTCGTTGCTCGCGGCCAGTGCGGCCAGGTGCGCCCGGGCGCTGCGGCCGGGATGGAAGGCCCCGGCATCAAGCAGCGTGCCGACCGCCTTCAACGGCCAGCTCAGATCCGGGTACCGGACGCCGCCGATCAGTGCCTCGCCATGGTCCGGGGCATCCAGGCCGAGGATCATCCGCATCGTCGTCGACTTGCCGGATCCGTTCGGGCCGAGGAAGCCGGTCACCACCCCCGGCTGGATCCGGACGCTCAGCCCGTCGACGGCGACCCGGCCGCCGTAGCGTTTGGTCAGCTCACGTAGTTCGATCACACAGTCGACGTTAGGCAGCGCCGTCGGCGGTCGTAAGCCGGAAACCACCCGACTCCGGCTGGGGGTTTTCCACCCCCACCGCGGTCCCGACCGGCTGCTACGGCGGCGATCGGCGCCCTGGCCTTCCGGGTACGGGCACGTGCACCAGGGGTGGCCAGCGGCTGGCTTCGTCGACGTACCGCCGGATGTGACACGCTGATGGACATGAATGCGAATACACGGGTGTTGGGTCGCAGCGGCATCGAGGTGAGTGCACTCGGTCTCGGCTGTTGGGCCATCGGAGGCGTGTGGCACGAGGGGGACCAACCGCTGGGCTGGGGACAGGTGGACGACGACGAGTCGATCCGTGCGGTCCGGCGCGGCCTCGACCTCGGGGTCACCCTCTTCGACACCGCCGACGTCTACGGCACCGGGCACAGCGAGCGGATTCTCGCCCGGGCTCTCGCCGGACACCGCGACGAGGTGGTGATCGCGACCAAGTGGGGCTACACGTACGACGAGGCCACCCGGCAGGCGACCGGCCCGGACCGCTCGCCGGAGTACCTGCGCCGGGCGGTGGCGGCGTCGCTGCGCCGGCTGGACACCGATCGGATCGACCTGTACCAACTGCACCTCGGCGACCTCGCCATCGACCAGGCGGCGGAGCTGCTCGGCACGCTGGAGGAGCTGGTGACCGAGGGTCGGATCCGGTCGTACGGCTGGAGCACCGACCTCCCGGACCGGGCGGAGGCATGGGCGACCGCCGGCACGCACTGCACCGCCATCCAGCACTCCTGCTCGGTGCTCCAGGACGCACCGGAGGTGCTGGCGGTCTGCGAGCGGTACGACCTCGCCAGCGTCAACCGGGGACCACTGGCCATGGGCCTGCTCTCCGGCAAGTTCACCGAATCGTCGACGCTGGCCGCCGACGACGTACGCGGGATCGCTCCGGTCTGGCTGGACTGGTTCCGGGACGGCCGGCCCGCCCCGGAGTTCCTCGCCCGGGTCGCCGCCGTCCGCGAGGTGCTGACGGCGGACGGCCGTACCCTCGCCCAGGGCGCACTCGGCTGGCTCTGGGCCCGCAGCGGCAAGACGATACCGATCCCCGGATTCCGTACCGTCGCCCAGGTCGAGGAGAACGTCGGCGCGCTGGCGTACGGCCCGCTGCCGGTGGAACAGGCCGCCGAGGTCGACCGCCTGCTCGCCAAGCTGTAAGGAAGGGCCCCTTCCTATCGTTTTCTGTATAGGAAGGGGCCCCTACTAACACCTCCGAAGCGCCGCGCGCGCTCAGCGGCTGTTGCTGTGCTCCTTGCGGAACTGTTCGGCCAGTTGGGCGGGCATCGGCTCGTACCGGACGAAGGCTCGCCGGAACGTGCCCCCGCCGGAGGTCATCGAGCGGAGTTCGACGGCGTACCGGACCAGTTCGGTCGCCGGCACCTCCGCCCGGACCAGGGTGTGTTCGCTGCCCGCCGGATCCGGCTCGGTCCCGAGGACCCGGCCACGCCGGCCGGACAGGTCGCTCATCACCGCGCCGACCGAGGTGTCCGGCACCCGGACCACCACCTCGTCGACCGGCTCCAGCAGAGTGACCTGGCCCTTCTCGGCCGCGTCCCGCAGGGCTAGCGAACCGGCGGTCTGGAAGGCGGCGTCGGAGGAGTCGACACTGTGCGCCTTGCCGTCGACCAGGGTCACCTTCACGTCCACCATCGGATAGCCGGCGACGATGCCCCGGTCCATCTGGCTGCGTACGCCCTTCTCGACCGAGGGGATGTAGTTGTGCGGTACCGCGCCGCCGACCACCCGATCGGCGAACTCGAACCCACCGCTGCGGGGCAGCGGCTCCACCTCGATGTCGCAGACCGCGTACTGGCCGTGCCCGCCTGACTGCTTCACGTGCCGGCCGTGCCCCTTCGACGCGACCGCGAAGGTCTCGCGCAGCGCCACCCGTACCGGCTCGGTCTCCAGGTCGACGCCGCCGCCCCGGAGCCGCTCCAGCACCACCTCGGCGTGTGCCTCTCCCATGCACCACAGCACCAGTTGGTGGGTCTCCGGGTTGCGTTCCAGCCGCATCGTCGGGTCACCCGCGACCAGCCGGGACAGGTTCTTGGCCAGCGCGTCCTCGTCGGCCCGGCTCTTGGCGACGATGGCGACCGGCAGCAGCGGCTCGGGCATCTCCCACGGAGCGATCAGTAGCGGGTGCTCCTTGGCCGAGATGGTGTCGCCGGTCTCGGCCGTACCCGATTTGGTGATCGCGCAGATGTCCCCGGCGACACATTGCGGCACCTCGCGCAGCGTGGCACCGAGCGGGGCGTAGACGTGCGCGATCCGCTCGTCGGCGTCGTGGTCCGGATGGCCACGCTCGGCCATGCCGTGCCCGGAGACGTGTACGACCTGGTCGGGCCGCAGCGTGCCGGAGAAGACCCGGACCAGGGACACCCGCCCGACGTGCCGGTCGATGGTGGTCTTCACGACCTCGGCGACCAGCGGGCCGTCGGGGTCACAGGTCAGCGGTGGCTGCGGGGTGCCGTCGATCCCGGTGACGGTGGGCAGGTCATGCTCCAGCGGGGTCGGGAACGCCGAGGTCAGCAGTTCCAGCAGTACGTCGATGCCGAGTCCGGTCTCGGCGCAGACCGGTACGACCGGATAGAAGTGTCCACGCGCGACGGCCGTCTCCAGGTCGTCGATCAGGACCTCGACCTCGATCTCCTCCCCGCCCAGATAGCGGTCGAGCAGGGTCTCGTCCTCGCTCTCCGCGATGATGCCCTCGATCAGCTCGTTCCGGGCGTCGCCGATCGCCGGCAGGTGCTCGGGATCGGGCTCGCGGACGGTGGCGGGCAGACCGTCGGAGTAGTCGAAGATCCGCCGGGTGATCAGACCCATCAGTCCGACCACGTCGACCCCGTCGTCGTTCAGCATCGGCAGGTACAGCGGAAGTACGTTGTCGCCGAAGACCCGCTGGCACAGCGCCACGGTCTCGTCGAGGTCGGCCCGCTGGTGGTCCAGCCGGGTGACCGCGACGGCCCGGGGCATGCCGACCGCGGCGCACTCCTGCCAGAGCGCGGCGGTGGCGCCGTCCATCCCGTCCACCGCCGAGACCACGAACAGCGCCGCGTCGGCCGCCCGTAGCCCGGCCCGCAACTCGCCGACGAAGTCCGCGTAGCCGGGGGTGTCGAGCAGGTTCACCTTCACGCCCTGGTACACCAGCGGCGCGCAGGCCAGCGAGATCGACCGCTGTTGCCGGACGGCCGCCGGGTCGTGGTCACAGACCGTGGTGCCGTCGACGACCGAACCGGGCCGCGAGATCGTGCCGCTCGCCGCCAGCAGCGCGTCGACCAGCGTCGTCTTGCCCGCGCCGGAGTGGCCGACGAGCACCACGTTGCGAACCCTGCCGGGTTCATCCACCACCGGCGCCGGGCCGGTGACTCCCTTCTCCGAACTCCTCTGCGCCATTGGGCGCACCTCCCTGTGCCGGTGGTTGGTGGCGACCGCCGCGTACGACGGGGGAGCTGCCCTGGCGACTCCGCGGCGATATCCTCGGGTGGCCTGCCGTGTCCGGGGGACGTGCCGGGTGGCAAGGTGAGCTAAGTCACGTCCCCTGCTCCGATCTCACACCCGTACAAGACGTGACACAAGCCCGCAGCCCGAACTAGGCGCCACCGGACGTACCGGCCCGGTTGCGCGCCCGTTATGGTGGGACGGCCATGGCGAAGATCTTCCAAGTGTCGGCCCGTGCGGGCATGACCCGCGTTGTCGAACCGATTGCCCGGACCCTGCTACGGGCCGGAGTGACGCCCAACGCCGTCACCGTGACCGGAACCCTGGGGGTGCTGGTCGGCTCGATCGCGCTCGGTGCCCGGGGTTACCTGGTGGCCGGCGCGCTGGTCGTGACCTTTTTCGCGCTCACCGACCTGCTCGACGGCACGATGGCCCGGATGCGCGGCGGGTCCAGCCGGTTCGGCGCCTTCCTCGATTCGAGCATGGACCGGGTCTCCGACGGAGCCGTCTTCGGTGCCGTCGCGTACTGGCTGGCCACCCAGAACGACCGGGTCGGGGTGGCCGCCGCGCTGATCTGCCTGGTCTCCGGCGGGCTGGTCTCCTATGTCAAGGCCCGGGCCGAGGGGCTGGGCATGACCTGCAACGTCGGGATCGCCGAGCGGACCGAGCGGCTGCTGATCGTCGGGGTCGGCGGGCTGCTCACCGGGCTCGGGCTCGACTGGGCGCTGACCACCGCGCTCTGGCTGCTCGCCGCCGTCTCCGTGTTCACCGTCGGACAGCGGATGACGCACGTCTACCGGCAGGCCCAGCGTGCCGAGCTGGGCGTCGACGCGTGACCGGGCGGCCGGACGGGTCGACGGGGCGGCCGGAAGCACCGACCGGGCGGCCGGAAGCGTCGGCGGGGCGACCGGACGCAGCGACCGGGCCGGTGGACGCGTGACCGGACGGCGGCCAGGCCGGTGACCCCGGTCGAGTTCGCCTACCTGGCGGGCTGGCGCATCGTGCGTACCCTGCCGCAGCCGGTCGCCGCCGCGATGTTCCGGGCCGCCGCCGACCAGGCCCACCGCAAGCGCGGCCGGGGCACCACCCGACTCGCCGCCAACCTGCGCCGGGTGGTCGGCCCGGAGCTGTCCGAGGCCGAACTCGACCAACTGGTACGTCGGGCCATGCGCTCCTACGCCCGGTACTGGCTGGATGCCTTCCGGCTGCCGGCACTGCGCCGCGAGCAGATCAGGGCCCAGTTCCAGCTGGACGGCGTCGAGATGCTCGCCGCCGACATGGCGGCGGCCCGGGGTGCGGTGGTCGCGCTGCCGCACTCCGGCAACTGGGACGCCGCCGGTGCCTGGGTGGCCGCGATGGGCTGGCCGATCGCCACCGTGATGGAGCGGCTCAAGCCGGAGGGGGTGTACGAGCGCTTCCTCGCCTTCCGCCGCCAGCTCGGGATGGAGATCCTGCCGACCCACGGCGGCGCACGGGCCCCCTTCGAGGTGCTGGCCGACCGGCTCGACGCCGGATACCTGGTGCCACTGCTCGCCGACCGCGACCTGTCGGCGCGCGGGATCGAGGTGCGGTTCTTCGGCGGACGGGCCCGGATGCCGGCCGGCCCAGCCCTGCTCGCGATCCGTACCGGTGCGCCGCTGTACGTCGCGGCGCTCTGGTACGACCCGGAGGGTCCGCGTGGTCGGCTGGTGGGGCCGCTGGAGGTACCGGAACCGGACAGCGGGCCACTCGACGAGCGGGTCCGGGCATTGACCCAGCAGATCGCCGACCACCTGGCGGCGGGCATCGCCCAGCGTCCGGAAGACTGGCACATGCTGCAACGGGTGTGGATCGACGAGGGGACGGCCGTCGGCTCGACCGGGGCGACGGCAGCGTCGAAGGGCCGGTCTGACGCGGGGCGTGACGGCGTGGAGCCAGAAGTGGCCAACCCGTCCCCGATGTCCGGGCCGGCCTAGAGGGGGAGGGGCCCAGTGCGGATCGGCATCGTGTGTCCGTACTCCTTCGACGTACCGGGCGGGGTGCAGAACCACATCGTCGACCTGGCGGAGGCGCTGATCGGTCTCGGACACGAGGTGAGCGTCCTCGCACCCGCGGACGAGGACTCGCCCCTGCCGTCGTACGTCGTGCCGGCCGGCCGGTCGGTGCCGTTCCCGTACAACGGTTCGGTGGCCCGGATCACCTTCGGGCCGGTCTCCACCGCCCGGGTCCGGCGTTGGCTGTCCCGGGGCCAGTTCGACGTGCTGCACGTACACGAGCCGTTCGTGCTCAGCCTCTCGTTGCTCGCGGTGCTCTCCGCCCGGGGTCCGGTGGTGGCGACCTTCCACACCGCGATGACCCGGTCCCGGGCGTTGGCGGTCGCCCAGGGCATGCTGCAACTGGTGCTGGAGCGGATCACGGCCCGGATCGCGGTGAGCGCGCTGGCCCGGAAGCTCCAGGTGGAACATCTCGACGGTGGCGCGGTGGAGATCCCCAACGGGGTGGCGGTGGCGAAGTTCGCCGATGCCGAGCCGTTGCCGGGCTGGCCCGGTCCGTGCGGCCCGGGGCAGGGCGGCACGCTGGGCTTTCTCGGCCGGTTCACCGAGACCCGGAAGGGTTTCGGGGTGCTCCGGGACGCGTTCGTGGCGCTCGCTCCCGAGCGTCCGGGGCTGCGGCTGCTGGTCGCCGGCCCGGGTGACCAGGCCGACCTGTACGAGGGCGTTCCGCCCGAGCTGCGGGACCGGATCACCTTTCTCGGCCGGGTCTCCGAGGAGGACAAGGCGCGGATGCTGCGCAGCGTCGACCTCTATGTCGCGCCGAACATCGGCGGCGAGTCGTTCGGGATGATCCTCACCGAGGCGATGGCCGCCGGTGCGACGGTGGTGGCCAGCGACCTGGACGCGTTCCGGCGGGTACTGGACGGCGGCCGGGCCGGGGAGATCTTCCCCACCGGGGACGCCCAGGCGTTGCGCGGCACGCTCGCCAGGCTGCTCGACGATCCGGTACGCCGGGCGGAACTCTCCGCCTGTGCCCAGGAGGTGGTCGCGGCCTTTGACTGGCCGACGGTTGCCCGCCGGGTTCTGGAGGTATACGCAACAGCGATCGAGGCCACCGACGGCCGGGTACTGGACGAGGAGTGGATCGGCCCGACCTGAGCCCCCCGGGGCCGGAATGCGCCGATCGGGTCGACCTGAGCGGGCTGGGCCGGGATGGGATGATCGGGCCGATCTGGGCTGGCCGTACCGGGCCGGCCCGGGTGACGTGCCAGGGAAACGGGAATGGGGCCGCACTACGATGCCGGGCATGTGGTGGGTGGTGGGCGTCGTCGTGGCGGTCGTCCTGGTAACGACGTACCTGACCTGGACGGCTGCCCGGGTCGACCGCCTGCACTCTCGGGTGGCGTCGGCGGCCCGGGCACTCGACGCGCATTTGCTCCGCCGGGCGGCCGCGGCCGCGGTGCTGGCCGAGGAGCGGTACGCGGTGGAGCTGTACGCCGCGTCCCGGATCGCGCTGGACGCCGAGGGCGACGAGCGGGAGGCCGCCGAGAACGACCTGACCCGGCAACTGCGGATCACGCCGCTGGACCCGGACGACCAGGCCGCCGGGGCGGTGATCGGGGCCAGCCGTCGGCTCGGACTGGCCCGCCAGGTCCATACCGACCTGGTTCGTGACGCCCTGTCCGCGCGTCGGCGTCCCCTGGTCCGGCTGATGCGGATGTCGCGGAAGCACGAGCGGCCCCGCTACTTCGACATCGACGACCCGACGCTGGACACCCGGACCGGACTCTCCGTCAGCTGAACCGGACGGGCAACCGCCGCACCGCCGTCGGCCCGGGCCGCTCGGCGTGGCTCGCCCGCTCCCTGGCCGTGAGCCGGGACACAGGGCAGTCCACCCGGGGGCTGATTGGCTGTCGGTCGCGCGTTGTACTCCGCGTAACATCGGGAGCGGATTTCATCCGCCAAACCACTGCCGAGGAGCGAGAACGCCGTGTCTGATTCCACCGCCAAGTCCGGTTCCGACCAGTCGACGGCCCCGGAGCAGACCTCGAGTGCCGCCCCGGTGGTCGGCACCGCGCGGGTCAAGCGGGGCATGGCCGAAATGCTCAAGGGTGGCGTGATCATGGACGTGGTCACCGCCGAGCAGGCCAAGATCGCAGAGGATGCCGGCGCGGTCGCGGTGATGGCGCTGGAGCGGGTACCCGCCGACATCCGCGCCCAGGGCGGGGTGTCCCGGATGAGTGACCCGGACATGATCGACAGCATCATCAACGCGGTCTCCATTCCGGTGATGGCGAAGGCCCGGATCGGCCACTTCGTCGAGGCCCAGGTGCTCCAGGCCCTCGGGGTGGACTACGTGGACGAGTCCGAGGTGCTGACCCCGGCGGACTACGCGAACCACATCGACAAGTGGCAGTTCACCGTGCCCTTCGTCTGTGGAGCCACCAACCTGGGCGAGGCGCTGCGCCGGCTCACCGAGGGAGCGGCGATGATCCGCTCCAAGGGCGAGGCGGGCACCGGTGACGTCTCCAACGCGACCACGCACATGCGCAAGATCCGTGACGAGATCCGTCGCCTCGGTTCGTTGCCGACCGACGAGCTGTACGTCGCGGCCAAGGAGTTGCAGGCCCCGTACGAGCTGGTCCGGGAGGTGGCCGAGACCGGGAAGCTGCCGGTCGTGCTCTTCACCGCCGGCGGTATCGCCACCCCGGCCGACGCGGCGATGATGATGCAGCTCGGCGCGGAGGGTGTCTTCGTCGGTTCCGGGATCTTCAAGTCCGGCAACCCGGCGCAGCGGGCCGCCGCGATCGTCAAGGCGACCACCTTCTACGACGACCCGGACGTGCTGGCCAAGGTGTCGCGCGGGCTCGGCGAGGCAATGGTCGGGATCAACGTGGACGACATCCCGGCCCCGCACCGCCTGGCGGAGCGGGGTTGGTGAGCGCGAGGAGTGAGCCGGGTTTGCGAGCCCCGCAGTCGCGAGCGGAGAGCGGGTTGGTGAGCGCGAGGAGTGAGCCGGGTTTGCGAGCCCCGCAGTCGCGAGCGGATGGCGGGTTGGTGAGCGCGAGGAGTGAGCCGGGTTTGCGAGCCCCGCAGTCGCGAGCGGATGGCGGGTTGGTGAGCGCGAGGAGTGAGCCGGGTTTGCGAGCCCCGCAGTCGCGAGCGGATGGCAGGTTGGTGAGCGCGAGGAGTGAGCCGGGTTTGCGAGCCCCGCAGTCGCGAGCGGATGGCGGGTTGGTGAGTGCGAGGAGTGAGCCGGGTTTGCGAGCCCCGCAGGCGCGAGCGGATGGCGGCTTGGTGAGCGCGGCGAGTGGCCCGTCGGGGTCGCCGGTCCCGCAGTCGCGAGCGGAGAGCGGCGTGCCGGCTCGGTCCGTGCCCGAGGTGACCATCGGGGTCCTGGCGCTCCAGGGTGACGTCCGGGAGCATCTGCTGGCGCTGACCTCGGCGGGCGCGTCCGCCCGCCGGGTCCGCCGGGCGGAGGAGCTGGAGCAGGTCGACGGCCTGGTGATCCCCGGCGGCGAGTCGACCACCATCAGCAAGCTGGCCGACGAGTTCGGGCTGCTCGACCCGGTGCGCAAGCGGATCGGCGCCGGCATGCCGGTGTACGGCTCGTGTGCCGGGATGATCATGCTGGCGACCGAGGTGCTGGACGGCCGCCCCGACCAGCAGGGCTTCGGCGGTATCGAGATGACGGTACGACGCAACGCGTTCGGACGGCAGGTCGACTCCTTCGAGGCGCCGGTCGAGATCGTCGGCGTACCGGGGCCGAGTTTCTCCGCCGTCTTCATCCGGGCACCCTGGGTGGAGCGGGTCGGCGACGGTGTCGAGGTGCTGGGACGGGTGACCGAGGGGCCGGCCGCTGGTCGGATCGTGGCGGTCCGGCAGGGCAACGCCGTCGCCACCTCGTTCCATCCGGAGTTGACCGGGGACCGGCGTCTGCACCGCTGGTTCGTGGACCTTGTCCGGCAGTCCGAGGACCGGTCCGAGGAGCGGTCCGAGGAGCGGGTCTGAGCGCCCGTTCGCGGGGCGGTCCGGCGGGCTGACCGGGACCCGGACGGAGGCGGGACGTACCGCCGGACGGGGCTGATCCGGACGGCGCTGTGCGAACCGTCTGATCCGACCCCGTGCCGGGCGTGAATTCGCCGGAACGGCGTCGGTAGGATTGTCGCGGGTTCGGCGGTTCTTCGTGGAGATGGCGCGCGGTGCAGTCGACGCAGACGGCGGGTAGCAACGGAGGTCAGCTTATGTCCGGCCACTCAAAGTGGGCGACGACGAAGCACAAGAAGGCGGTCATCGACGCCAAGCGCGGCAAGATGTTCGCGAAGCTCATCAAGAACGTCGAGGTCGCGGCGCGCACCGGCGGCGGGGACCCGGCCGGTAATCCGACCCTTTTCGACGCCATTCAGAAGGCGAAGAAGAACTCGGTACCCAACGACAACATCGACCGGGCGGTGAAGCGCGGCTCCGGGTTGGAAGCCGGCGGTGCCGACTGGCAGACGGTGATGTACGAGGGTTACGCCCCGGGCGGCGTCGCACTGCTGATCGAGTGCCTGACCGACAACCGCAACCGCGCGGCGACCGAGGTCCGGACCGCGCTGACCCGCAACGGCGGGTCGCTGGCGGACGCGGGCTCGGTGTCGTACATGTTCTCCCGCAAGGGTGTCGTGATCGTGCCGAAGGCGGGCCTGTCCGAGGACGACGTGCTGCTCGCGGTGCTCGACGCCGGCGCCGAGGAGGTCAATGACCTGGGTGAGGCGTTCGAGGTGATCTCCGAGCCGGGCGACCTGATCGCGGTCCGGACCGCCCTGCAGGATGCCGGCATCGACTACGAGTCGGCCGAGTCGTCGTTGGTCCCGAGCATGACCGTGCCGCTGGACGCCGAGGGCGCCCGCAAGGTGTTCAAGCTGATCGACGCCCTGGAGGACTCCGACGACGTGCAGAACGTCTTCGGCAACTTCGACGTCTCCGACGAGGTCATGGCGGCGGTCGGCTGAAGCCCCTGACGCCGTCGAGCCGATCGGAACGTCGGCTCGACGGCGCGCTGTCCGTACGGGCGAATCTCCGGCCGGCCCGACTGCGACCAGTCCGGCACGGTCAGCCGTTCCGGCGCACGGTCAGCCGTGTTTCGCGCGTTCGGCGATGACCGGCAGGGCGCTCACGAACGACGCCAGGCTCTTGTACGGTTCACCGTTCAGGACCCGGGCGGCCAGCCCGAACGGGAGTCCGGTCACCCCGAGTGCCGATATCGCCGGGGTTCCAGGTGACGCCTCGTGCATGACCCACTCGCCGCCGTGGGCCCGGATGGCCACTTCTCCGGTGTAGGCGCCGATCAACCGGCCCCACAGCTCTCGGCGCTCGTCGACGAGCGGTCCGTCGGCGAGCAGCTCGACGCAGACCTCGTCGAGCGTGGACAGGCTCTTCGGCGACCAGTCCAGTTGGTGGCCGAACGTCCGGGACACCAGCTCCACGCATTCGTGGGCCAGAAGCTGCAGGTACGCCGGATCCGGTGCGCTCATGGTCGCCGATCCTCGCATAGATCATGTCGCGCTTCCGGCAATAACCAGTCGGACCCGGCGGACGGTCGGCGTACCGGAGCGCGCTGGCGATCGGCTACGACGACCCGGCCGGCCGCCCGGCGTCCCGCGACCTACCCGCAGTCCCGGGTCCAACTCAGGAACCGCTCGAACAGTTCCGCCGGGGTGACATCGGACAGGTCCCGGGCCGCCTCCCGCATCCAGTCACCGGCCCGAGTGGACAACCGGCACGGATCGGTGGTCCGCAACAGCAGCATCCGGGCATCGGGACAGGGCCAGCGCTGGTCGCCACAGCTACAGGTCCAGTCCGGACGTACGGCCGCATGGTCGACAGCACTGGAATTGCGAATAGCCATCAACCTTTTCGGCCTCTCATTTCGACGGCGCCCACTGCCGGACTTCGACGTGGAAGTTCCGCAGGGCTCAACTCCCGACTCCGGGTTGGTCGCCGTCGACGACCGACGAGTTGCAGATGATGCTGACTTTGCCATCACCCCCGTAACCTCTTCGCGCACCGTACTCGGATGACCCCGGAGAGTTCAGCTGCTGTGGGCAGGCCGAACTTTCCGGGATCACGGGTGCCGGCTCAGATGGTGAAGCCGCCGTCCACGTTGATGGTCGCGCCGGTGACGTACGAGCCGCCGGCGCCGGCCAGGAAGGCGACGGCGGCGGCGATCTCGGCCGGGACGGCGAACCGGCCGAGGGCGGTGAAGCCCCGGATCGTTTCGGCGAACGGGCCGTCGGCCGGGTTCAGCGCGGTGTCGGTCGGCCCGGGATTCACCAGGTTCACGGTGATCCCGCGCGGCCCGAGTTCGCGGCCGAGCCCCTTGGTCAGCCCGGTCAACGCCGTCTTGCTCATCGAGTAGAGCGCGAACCCCGGGAACGGAGCCCGCTCGGCCATGTTGCTGCCGATGTTGATGATCCGCCCACCGTCGGTCATGTGCCGGACGGCGGCCTGCGCGGCGACGAATGGTGCCCGGATGTTCACCGCGATGGTCTCGTCGAGCGCCGCCGGCCCGATCTCCGCGGCCGGGGCGACGAGGTACGCCGCGGCGTTGTTGACCAGGATGTCGAGCCGGCCGAACTCCTCGACCGTCCGGTCCACCGCCGAGGTGACCGCCGTGACGTCGGCACTCTCCGCCGCGATGGCGACCGCCCGTCGACCGATGGCCTTGATCCGGTCGACCACGGCCGCCGCCGTCCCGGAATCGCTCTGGTACGTCAACGCCACGTCGGCACCGTCCTCGGCCAGCCGTACGGCCACCGCCGCGCCGATGCCCCGTCCGCCACCGGTGACGAACGCTACCTTTCCATCAAGAACCAGATCTTTTCCATAAAGAACGTTACTCATGCCACCTATCGTGGTTCAGTCCCGGGTTGTCGTCTGGCGGTGATCGGACGCCTCGTTCGGGCGTACAGCAGCAGCGTGCCCGCGGTGAGGGCGGCCAGCCCGACCGTGGCGACCCCGGATCCGAGCAGTGTCCCGCCGGCGCCGAACGCCGTCACCAGCGGGCCGCCGAGCGCGGCGCCGAGCGGCATGGCAGCGGTGGTCACCGCACTGCGGGCGGCGAGTACCGCCGGCAGGTCGGCGGGGTCGGCGGCGTTCTGGAACAGGGCGAGGCTGAACGCCGGGAACGGTCCGTAGACCAGTCCACCGACGGCGAAACAGGCCAGGGTGAACCACATCGGCATGCCCAGCCCGAACGGCAGCAGCGACAGACCCCAGCCGGCGATCACCGCGATGGTGACCGGCCACTGCCGGACGGCGGTGAGGACGCCGCCGAGCAACCCGCCGACGACCGCGCCGATCCCGAACACCGTCCAGTAGGCGCCGAGCAGGCCGGCGGCGCTGGTCAACTCGTCGGCGACGTACAGCGGAAGGGCGACCTCGACCGGGCCGTAGAGGAAGTAGAAGACGGCGGTGACCCCGACGAGCCCGACCAGTTCGGGGCGGCGGGCGAGGATCCGGAAGCCGGTACCGGTCGCTCGGCCGTTCCCGGTCGCGGCGGCGACCGGCGGTAGGTCGAGCCGGCCCACCTGGACCGCCAGCAGTAGGTAGCTGAGCGCGTCGATGCCGAGCACGACCGCCGGGTCGACCCCGGCGACCAGCAGGCCGGCCAGGGCCGGCCCGACGACGTAGGCCGCCTGCTGGCTCGTGCCGACCAGGGCGTTCGCCGGCAGCCGGCGGTCCGCCGGGAAGATCTGACTGATCAGGGTGTACGTGCCGGCGTTGCCCCAGGCCGCCAGCAGCGACGAGCCGGCGAGCAGGGCGACGTACCAGCCGACGGTGAGCTGGCCCAGCAGGTGCAGCGCGACGATCGCGCCGAGGGCACCGGCCCGGAGTCCGGCGTTCGCGGTCACCAGCCGACGGGCCGGGGCCCGGCTCAGCCAGCGGGCCAGCAGCAGCGCACCGGCGGCGGCCGGCAGGGTGTACGCGGCCACCGCCGCCCCGATGACCAGGCCGGCCCGTTCGGGCGGGGCGAGCCGGAGTGCCAGCCAGGTGATGGCGACCACACTCATCCCGTCGCCGAGGTGCGAGACCACCAGCGCGGAGAGCAGCCGCCGGAAGGCCGGTACGCCGAGCGCCGCGCGGTACGTTTCCGGCACCAGCCGGCTCACCGAAGTCATCCCGGGACGATTGCAGTTCAAGCCCGGTTGAGGTCAACCCGACCGGGGCCGACCGGTTGATGATCGCACCCGGCTCCCGCTCGCATGTGGACGAAAGCCTCCACCGGTCCTCTCAATGTGTGGCCCGGGCCCATGGCCGGATCCGATCGACAGTCGTAGGTTTCCCGGAACGCGACGATTTGTGATGCCGGTCACCCACTGCCCCGGCGCGCGTCGTCAGCACCTCGCAGAGGAGGGCGATGACCGGGCAAGCACTCCTGTCGGTTCGTGGGCTGACCCGCGACTTCCGGGGCTTCCGGGCGGTCGACGGGGTCGACCTGGACGTGGCACCGGGCAGCGTGCACGCCCTGGTCGGGCCGAACGGCGCCGGCAAGACGACGCTGTTCAACCTGCTCACCGGCTTCCTCCGGCCCGGTGCAGGGCGGATCGAACTGGACGGTCGGGACGTCACCGGGCTACCACCGGAGCGGATGGCCCGGCTGGGTGTGGCCCGGTCGTTCCAGATCACCAGCCTCTTTCCCCGACTCTCCGCCCGGGAACATCTCGAACTCGCGTTGCAGAGCGGCAGCGGCCTCGGCTGGCGGTTCTGGCGTTCGGCCAACCTGCTGCGCCGGTACCGGGCCCGGACCGACGAACTGCTCGACCTGGTCGGGCTCGGCGAGCACGCCGACACCGCCGCCGACGCCCTGGCGTACGGCCGCAAGCGCGCCCTGGAACTGGCCATCGCGTTGGCGTTGGAGCCGAAGGTGCTGCTGCTCGACGAGCCGACCGCCGGAATGGGGCTGGAGGACGTGGACCGGACCGTGGACCTGATCGGCCGGGTCCGGGAGGGCCGCACGGTGGTGCTGGTCGAGCACAACATGAGCGTGGTGGGCCGGCTCGCCGACCGGGTGACGGTGCTGCGGGCCGGACAGGTGCTGGTCGAGGGGTCGTACCAGGAGGTACGGGTCGACGAACGGGTGATCACCGCCTATCTCGGTGTCGCCACTGCGGGGGTGGACGATGCTGCGGGTTGAGAACCTCTCCGCCTGGTACGGCGAGGCGCGGGTGCTGCGCGACGTCAGCCTGCGGGTCGACGCGGGCGAGGTGGTGACCCTGGTCGGCCGCAACGGAGCCGGCAAGTCCACTCTGCTGCGCTGCGTGATGGGACTGCACGCCGGGCAGCGGGGCACGGTCGAGCTGGACGGCCGGGACATCGGCCGGCTGCCGGTGCACCGGCGGGCCCGGCTCGGCCTCGGCTGGGTGCCGGACGACCGTGGCAGTTACGCGAGCTTGTCGGTCGCGGAGCAGTTGACTCTGCCGCCGGTGCTGAGCCCGCGGTCGGGTGACGGTGTCGGCCTCTCCTGGCCGCTGGAGCGGATCTTCGAGGCGTTCCCGGTGCTGCACGAGCGCCGGGCGGTGCCGGCCAGCACCCTCTCCGGCGGCGAGCAGCAGATGCTCGCGCTGGCCCGGGTGCTTCGGATGGGCGCCCGGCTGCTGCTCTGCGACGAACCGACCGAGGGGCTGTCGCCGCTGCTGGTCCAGCAGGTCGGCGACATCCTGCGGCAGGCCAAGCGGCACGGCGTGACCGTGTTGCTGGTCGAACAGAACCTGCGGTTCGCCACCGAGGTCGCCGACCGGCACTACCTGCTCGCGCAGGGCGGGATCGCGGAGGCGATGGAGAACTCCGAGGTGCGCTCCCGGGAGCGGGAACTGCTGACGTACCTCGGCATTTGAGTGTCCGTGGGGTTTCGCTCCGACGACTGGATTCATGACGAGCACCGCGCGGCCCTCCCCGGCCGCGCGGGTGAAGGGATTCGGCTATGCGTACAACCATGGGTGTCGCGGCGGCGTCCGCCGCCGTGCTGCTGATCGCCGGATGCGGTGGCGGAGGACCCCGGTCCAGCGAGGGGGAGAAGCTCACCGACGGCAAGATCGTGCTCGGGGTGCTGAACGACCAGTCCGGTGCCTACTCCGAACTGTCCGGAAAGAACTCGGTCAAGGCCGTCGAGATGGCCGTCGCCGACTTCAAGGCCAAGCACGGCGACAAGGCGGTGACCGGCGACATCACGGTGGTCACCGCCGACCACCAGAACAAGCCCGACGTCGCCAACACCCGCGCCGCCGAGATGTACGACCGCAAGGCGGTGGACGCGATCTTCGACGTGCCGACCTCGTCGGCGGCGGAGAAGGTGGCGGACGTGGCGAAGGAGAAACGGAAGCCGTACTTCAACATCACCGCCGCCACCACCACGCTGAGCGGGGTGAAGTGCAACAAGTACACCTTCCACTACGCGTACGACACGTACATGCTGGCCAACGGCACCGGGCGGAACAGCACCGAGCAGGGGGCCCGGAACTGGTACATGGTCTATCCGAACTACCAGTTCGGGCAGGACATGGAGAAGAGCTTCTCGACCGCCGTCGAGGCGGCCGGTGGCCGGGTCGTCGCCCGGGACGCGGCACCGTTCCCGAACACCAGCGGTGACTACTCGACGTACCTGCTGAAGGCGCCCACCCTCAACCCCCGGCCCGACGTCCTCGGCACCATGCAGGCCGGCGCCGAACTGGTCAACCTGGTCAAGCAGTACAACGAGTTCAAGTTGCGGGACAAGGGGATCGGGCTCGCCGTCGGGCTGATGTTCCTGACCGACATCCACTCGCTGACCCCGGCCGCGCTGTCCGGCACGGTCTACACCGACGCCTGGTACTGGAACTACGACGTGCAGAACCGGAAGTTCGCCGACCGGTTCCAGGCCGAGACCGGCACCCGGCCGACGTTCGCGCACGCGGCCAACTACTCGGCGGCGACCCAGTACCTGGAGGCGGTGCAGGCGAGCGGGTCCGACGACGCGGACACCGTGGTCGGCGCGCTGGAGGGCAAGGAGGTCGAGGACCTCTTCCTGCGCAACGGGAAGATCCGGGCCGAGGACCACCGGGTGGTGCACGACGCGTACCTGGCACAGGTCAAGCCGGCTGTCGAGGTCACCGAGCCGTGGGACTACGTGAAGATCCTCAAGACCATCCCGGCCGCCGAGGCATTCAAGGCGCCGTCGCCCGACTGCAAGATGTGAGCCGCTGATGACCGGTTTCCTGCAGAACACCTTCAACGGGCTGGTGAGCGGGGCGTTCTACGCCCTGCTCGCCCTCGGGCTCGCGGTCATCTTCGGGATGCTGCGGGTGGTCAACTTCGCCCACGGCGCCTTCTACATGCTCGGCGCGTTCGGGGCGTACATCCTGCTCGCCGAGGTGGGGGTGCCGTTCTGGTGGGCGCTGGTGCTGGTCCCGACCGGACTGGGCCTGTTCGGGATGCTCCTGGAACGGGCCTTCGTGCACCGGCTGACCCGGCTGGATCCGCTCTACAACTTCCTGCTCACCTTCGGGCTGACGCTGATCCTCCAGGACGTGGTCAAGTCGCGGTACGGCATCCAGTCCAGCCCGTACGCCACGCCTGCCGAACTGGGCGGCTCGGTCGACCTGGGACTCTTCGACTTTCCCACCTACCGGGTCTTCATCCTGCTGTTCGCGGTGGCGGTCTGCGCCGGTGTCTGGTGGCTGTTGACGCACACCCGGATCGGGGTCGTGGTCCGGGCCGCCACCGAACGGCCCGAGCTGACCCGTGCCTTCGGGATCGACGTGGGGCGCTGGGTGACTCCGGTGTTCGGGTTCGGAGTCGGGCTGGCCGGGCTGGCCGGCGTACTGGCCGCGCCGATGCGGGCGGTCAATCCGCTGATGGGCGCGGATCTGATCATCGTGGTCTTCGCGGTCGTGGTGATCGGCGGGCTCGGTTCGATCTTCGGATCGGTGGCCGCCGGCTTCGGGATCGGGCTGATCCAGGCCTGGGGCGAGGCGTACGCGCCGCCGATCGTGGCGCAGACCCTGGTCTTCATCGTGATGGCCGCCGTGCTGCTGCTGCGCCCGGCGGGACTGTTCGGCCGTGAGGAGTCGTCGGCATGACCGAGCGAAGTGACAAGTCCTCGGTGGACGTCGCACCGGAAACGCCGGACACGCCGGGCGGTGTCGTACCGCAGACGCCGGAGACGCCGGCCCGGAGCCGGCCGCCGTCCGTGCTCGGTGCCGTCGCCGGGGCGCCGGCCTGGGTCCGGTACGCGCTGCTGGTGGTCGGGCTGGCCGTCGCGCTCTGGCTGCCGAACGGGCTCTATCCGGCCGTCGCCGTCGACATCGCCTGCTGGGCCCTGTTCGCGGTCTCGGTCGACCTGCTGCTCGGGTACACCGGACTGCTCTCGTTCGGGCACGCCGCCTTCTGGGGCACCTCCGCGTACGTCACCGGGCTCGTCGCGATCCACGCCGGGCTGCCGTTCCCGCTCGCCGTCCTCGGCGGGGCCCTCGCCGCGGCGGCGCTGGCCGCACCGATCGGCTACCTCGCGGTACGCCGGACCGGCATCTACTTCGCCATGGTCACCCTGGCCTTCGCCCAGATGATCTACTTCGTCGCGAACGAGTGGCGGGGCGTGACCCGGGGTGAGAACGGCCTCCAGGGCGTGCCGCGCGAGCTGGCCGGACTGGATCTGAGCGACGAGTACTACTTCTACTACGCCGCGTTGCCGATCGTGCTGGCCGGACTCTTCGCCGCCTGGCGGATCGTGAACTCCCCGTTCGGTCGGGTGCTGGTCGGCATCCGGGACAACCCGGCCCGAGCCCGGGCGCTCGGTTATCCCGTACACCGCTACAAGCTGACCGTGTTCGTACTCTCCGGTTTCATCGCCGGGTTGGGCGGCGGGCTGTTCGCGATCGGGCACCGGTTCGTCTCGCTCGACGTGCTGCACTGGACCACCTCCGGCAAGGCGGTGATCATGGTCGTCCTCGGCGGCATCGGAACGCTCTGGGGCGGCCTGCTCGGCGCGGCGGTGCTGGTACGCCTGGAGGACTGGCTCTCCTTCTCCGGCTTCGACATGATCGGACTGGTCACCGGCGGCCTGTTCGTGCTGGTCGTACTGCTGTTCCGGCGCGGCATCTGGGGCAGTGCGGCGGCCCTGGCCCAGCGCTGGGGTGCCGGCCGGCGGCGGCCGCACTGAGAGCACCTCTCCACCGCCAGCCACCTGACCAGGTCGTCCGCCGGCCTGCTGTGGGCCTGGTCACCGGGCCGGCAAACTCGGTCGCAATCCGTCAGGGGTGCGCGGGAGACTCGCCGGATGTTGCGTAGCGCCCTGCCCAGCCGCCCCGAGGCGCGCCGGCTCCTGGTCGGCACGATCTTCTCGGCCATCGGCCGCGGGCTCACGCTCCCTTTTCTCTTCATCTACCTCACCGAGGTCCGGCAGTTCGACGCCACGACCGTGGGTCTGCTCATCGGCTGGTTCGGCCTGTGCGCGCTCCTGATCGCGCCGCTGGGCGGCACGCTGATCGACCGGCTCGGCGCCCGTCGGATCGTGCTGCCGGCGCTGCTGATCGAGGCGGCGGGCGTCGGCGGGCTGGCGCTGGTGACCGAGGTCTGGCACGCCTGGATCGCGTTGACGCTGGCCTCCATGGGCGCCGGGGTGATCTGGGCCGGCCAGAACACGCTGCTGACCTCGCTCACCACCGACGCGGAGCGGCAGAATGTCTTCGGGCTCCAGTTCACGCTCCTCAACCTCGGCATCGGCGTCGGATCGGCCGTCTCGGGCTCGATCGTGCAGGTGGCTTCGCCCCGCACCTTCCAGCTGATCTACCTGATCGACATGGTCTGCTACCTCGCGCCGTTCCTGCTGCTGCTCTCCATGCCCCGGGTGGGGCGGCGTCTGGTCGAGCCGAATCCGGCCGACGCCGACGCGGGCCGGAGGAACCGGGGATGGGCGGTCGTGCTGCGGCACCGGCCGTTCCGGCGACTGATCGTCTTCAGCGTGCTGCTGACGGTCTCCGGCTATGCACAGATGGAGGTCGGCTTCACCGGCTTCGCCACCGAGACCGTCGGGGTGACCCCACAGATCATCGGGTATGCCTTCACCGCGAACACACTCGTGATCGTGGTAGCGCAGTTGTTCGTCCTCAAGAAGATGCAGGGGCGCAGCCGTACGACCGCACTCGCCGTCGTCGGTGCCGTCTTCGCCGCGGCCTGGCTGGTCCTCGGCCTCGCCGCCGTGATCGACATGGACAGCGCGATCGTCAGCGCGTTGGGAGTGATCGCCTTTGGCGCGATCTTCGCGGTCGGCGAGACGTTGCTGTCACCGACCAGCCCCGCGCTGGTCAACGCACTGGCCACCGATGCGCTCCGGGGCCGCTACAACGCGCTGGCCTCGATGGTCTGGGGTATCTCCGGCGTCGTTGCTCCGGTCAGCGCCGGCCCGCTCCTGCACGCCGGACTGGGTGGGCTCTGGATCGTGCTGGTGAGTTGCGGCTGCCTGGCGGCCTCGGCGGTCGCGCTCTCCCTGCGTCGGTTGATCACTGCCGAACAGGATGGTCGGGTGATGCCGGCTCTCGCGCCCCGTCTCGCCTCGACGCCCGCCGGGTAGCGTGACAGACCTTGCGCCCGTCGGGCGTGGTACGCGTATCCGACGTTTCGGGGGAGGACCGTTGCCGTCGATCAGCGCCGTGCTCCTGGACTGGCGGGGCACGCTCGTCTACACGCCACCGCTGACGGTCTGGGTCGAGCGGTCGCTTCGCCGAGCCGGGCTGGACACCGCACCGTCGGAGGTGGCGCGGATCGAGGCGGCGCTGCTGGCCGCGTTCCGGCAGCCGGAGGTCGTCCAGGCCGAGGTGGGGGCGGACCGGTCCGTCGCGCGGCACCGGGAGAGCTACGACCGGTTGTTCGCCGCCGCCGGCATCCCGGGTCGGCTGGCGGAGGCGCTGTACGAGGTCGAGTCCGACCCGGCCGAGAACCCGTTCGCGCCCGACGTCGCGCCGACCCTGGCCGCCCTGGCCGGAGCCGGGATCCGGATCGGCGTGATCAGCGACATCCACTTCGACCTGCGACCGGTGTTCGCGGCGGCCGGGCTGAACGGGTACGTCGACAGTTTCGTGCTCTCGTACGAGCACGGGGTACAGAAGCCGGATCCCGCGATCTTCCGGATCGCGCTGGCGGAACTCGGGGTCAAGCCCGGCGCGGCGCTGATGGTCGGTGACCGCTCCGGCTACGACGGCGCGGCGGTCGAGGTCGGCATCCCGACCCTCCTGCTGCCGCCGCTCGCCGACCCGGGCGAGGAGCGCCTGCACCTGGTCTCCGCGCTCTGCGGGATCACCGCGTAGCGCCTCTCGCACACCTGGGTTCCGGCTTCGGGTGAGGCGGCTCACAATACGATACGAGACGGTGTCGTTTCGGTTCTCTTCTCGTTATCGTCGGTGCGAACAAGAAATCTTCCCCGCCGCCGGAATCGGCGAGGCGGGGTGTCGGGGGGACAACAAAGGCATGGAATTATCCGAAAACACCGGGCACCCGAGGCGCTGGGCGATTCTCGGCGTACTCGTGGTCAGCCTGCTGGTCATCGTGCTGGACAACACGGTCCTGAACGTCGCACTGCGGACCCTCGCCGACCCGGTGCACGGCCTCGGCGCCAGCCAGGGCCAGTTGGAATGGTCGATCAACTCGTACACGCTGGTCTTCGCCGGCCTGCTCTTCACGTTCGGCGTCCTCGGTGACCGGTACGGGCGCAAGTGGTTCCTGATGGTCGGCCTGGCCGTCTTCGGGCTGGCCTCACTGCTGTCGGCGTACGCGCAGACCCCGGGACAACTGGTCGGGGCCCGTGCCCTGATGGGCCTCGGTGCCGCGGCCGTGATGCCGGTGACGCTGTCGATCATCTCCAACGTCTTCGACCCGAAGGAGCGCGGACGCGCCATCGGGGTCTGGGCCGGCGCGATCGGCCTCGGCGTGGCGATCGGCCCCGTGCTGGGCGGACTGCTGCTGGAGAACTACTGGTGGGGCTCGGTCTTCCTGATCAACGTCCCGGTGGTGGTGCTCGGTGTGATCGCGGTGGCGCTGCTGGTGCCCGACTCGCGGGACCCGAAGCCCGGCCGGATCGACGTGATCGGCGTACTGCTCTCGGTGATCGGGCTGGTCGCCCTGTCGTACGGGATCATCGACGGCGGCGAGCACGGCTTCGGTCGTCCGCTGGTCTGGGTCTCGATCATCGGTGGCCTGGCGGTGCTGGGTGCGTTCGTCGCCTGGGAGCGGCGCGTCGCCTACCCGTCGCTGGACGTACGGCTGTTCCGGGTACCCCGGTTCGCCGCCCCGGTCGCGGTGATCGGGCTGGTCTTCTTCGCCGCCATGGGCGTGATGTTCTTCAGCTCGTTCTACCTGCAACTCGTCCGTGGCTACAGCCCGCTGGAGACCGGCCTGCTGTTCCTGCCGTTCGCGGCCGCCCAACTGGTCTTCGCGCCCCGTAGCGCGGCGATGGTCAAGCGGTACGGCGGCAGGGCGGTGGCGCTGGTCGGGCTGCTGTTGACCGCCGGGGCGCTCGCCGCGTTCGCCTTCGCCACCGAGACGACCCCGATCTGGATCGTCGGGGCGATCTTCTTCTTCCAGGGCGTCGGCATGGCCAACATCATGCCGCCGGCAACGGAGTCGATCATGTCGGCGCTGCCCCGGGAGAAGGCCGGAGTGGGCTCGGCGGTCAGCAACACCGTCCGCCAGGTCGCCGGTGCGCTCGGCGTCGCGGTGCTCGGCTCCGTACTCTCCGGGGTCTACCGCGAGCAGATGGAACCGGCGGCGCAGGCACTGCCGGCGCCGGTCCGGGACGCGGCCACCGAGTCGGTCTCCGGGGCGTACGCGGTCGCCGAGCGGCTCGGCCCGGCGGGCCAGCCGGTGCTGAGCGCGGCCAACGACGCCTTCGTCTCGGCCATGCACTGGGCCGCGGGACTCTCGGCGGTCTTCGCCGCCCTCGGCATCCTGGTGGTGCTGCGCTGGATGCCCAGCCGTGCGGACGAGGCGAAGGTGCTGCCGCCGGAGCCGGTGGCCGATCCCGAACTCGTCGCGGCGTAACTACTGAGCGACAATGGTTGACGTGACCGAAACGATGGATGCTCCGCGGGCGCCAGGGCGCCCGCGGAGCATCCGCGCGGACGAGGCGATCCTGGAGTCGGCGATCGACCTGCTCGCCGAGGGCAGCACCATCGAGGCGCTCTCGATCGAGGCGATCGCCACCCGGGCCGGGGTCGGCAAGGCGACCATCTACCGTCGCTGGCCCGGCAAGGAGGCCCTGCTTCACGACGCGCTGCGTCGGCTGAAGCCACCGCCGCCGGAGCCTCCGGGCCAGTCCGTCCGGGAGGACCTGATCGCGCTGGTCGGGATGTCGGGGCACAACCCCGACCCCCGGGTCAGCAAGATCATGCCCTGTCTGATGCCGATGATGAACCGCAGCCCGGAGCAGTACCGGCTCTACCAGGAGCTGGTCGAGCCACGGCGGCGGATGCTCCGCGAGGTGCTGCGCCGGGGCGTCGAACTCGGCGAGTTGCGGGACGACCTCGACCCCGAACTCACCGTCGCGCTGCTGACCGCGCCGCTGCTGATGCAGCGGCTGCTGCGGGCCCAGCCCGACCTGGACGAGCGGGACCTGCCGGCCCGGATCGTCGACGCCGTGATCGCCGGCATCGCCGCACGCTGAGCCGGCATCATCGTCGCCGGCCGGCGAGGTCAGCCCGGCGGCTGGTTGCGCAGCTTGTGCAGGCGCAGCGCGAGCTGCACCTCCAGGGCCCGTTCCGGCTTCTGCCACTCCGGGCCGAGCAGCTGGCCGACCCGATCCAGCCGCTGCGTCACCGTGTTCACGTGTACGTGCAGCAACTCCGCGGCCCGGGCCAGGCTGCCACCGACCCCGAAGTACGCCTCCAGCGTCTTCACCAGCGCGGTGCCCCGGCGCGCGTCGTAGTCGACCACCGGCCCGACCGTGTCGGTCAGGAACCGGGCCACCTCCCGGTCGCCACCGGACTCGACCGCGCCGAGCAGCAACCCGACGAAACCGAGTTCGGCACTGCTCGCGCCCTCCCCGGACCGGCCCAGGGCCCGGAGCGCGGTCAGGCACCGGTCCGCCTCCACGGCCGCACCGGCCAGTGACGCGACGCCGGCCACCGATCCGCCGGCCCCGGCGGTGACCGGCCGCCCGAGCACCCGGGACAGGTCCCGGACCACCGTCCGGGCGGCGGTTCCGGCATCCGCCCCCGGCAGCATCAGCACCACCCGGCCGTCCCGGGCCGCGGCCAGGCCGCCACGGGTCGAGGCGTACGTGGTGGCCCACGACGTCACCCGCTGCCGGACCGAGGCGCTGCCGGCCATCGCGTCGTCGCCCACCGCGACGAGTACGTGCGGAGCGTCCAGGTCCACGCCCAGCCGGCGGGCCCGGCCACGCAGTGCCGCCACGTCGCGCACCGGCCGGGCGATCAGGTCGTCCAGCAACTCGCCCCGGACCCGCCCCTCGGCATCGGCGACCGTCTGCCGGAACAGCAGCAGCAGCGCGGTGACCAGTGCGGCCCGCTCCAGGATCCGCTGGTCGGCGTCGACCAGTTCCTCGTCGGGGCGCAACAGCAGCGCACCGAGGTTCTCCGCCCCGGCGACCACGGCCGCGTACCAGAGACCACCCCGGCGTACGCTGCGTCCCTCGGTACGGGAGGCGACGACGGCCTCGTCGAGCGCGCCCCGCTCCGGCTCGTCGATCTCGCCGACCCGGGCCAGCGTCCGGCCCTCGGCGTCCAGCGCCAACAGTGCCCCGCCCAGCACCTCGGTCACCGCCGCCGCGACGTCCTCGACCCCGCCACCGCGCAGCACCAGCGCGGTCATCCGGTCGTGCGCGGCGGCGGCCCGCTCCACCGACGCGCTGTGCGCCTGGATCGTCGAGTTGGCGGCGGAGAGTTCCGCCAGCGCCGCCTGGGTCTCGGCGAGCAACCGGGCGGTGTCGATCGCCACCGCCGCGTGCGCGGCCAGCGAGAGCAGCAGGGCCACCTCCTCGCGGGCGAACGGCCGGGCCGACCGGTTGGCGGCGTAGAGCACCCCGATCACGCTCGATCCGAGCCGCAGCGGCACCCCGAGGATGGCGACCAGGCCCTCCTCGCCCACCCCGGCGTCGATCTCGCCGGTGTGGTGGAACCGGGCGTCCTCTGGGTAGTTCGCGGTGGCGTACGGGCTGCCGGTCTGGGCCACCAGGCCGCCCAGGCCCGCCCCCATCGGCAGCCGGAGCCCCTGGAACCGGGCCGAGATGGAGCCGTCGGTGACCCGCATGTACGTGTCGCCGCGCTCGTCGTCGACCAGCGTCATGTACGCCACGTCGGTGCCGAGCAGGTGCCGGGCCCGACGCACGATCGCCCGCAGTACGGCGTCGGAGTCCCGCAGCCCGGCCAGGTCGCTCGCGGTGTCGTACAGGCCGGAGAGTTCCGCCTCGCGGCGTCGGCGCCGTTCCAGCAGCGCCCTGACCCGCAGCGCCACCACCTTCGCCTGTTCCAGCTCACCGAGCCGCTCGGCGGGGACACCGGCGGCCCGGGCGGCGACCAGCGGCCCTTCGAACTCGATCGGAGCGGCCTCCCGGGCCAACAGCTCCAGAAACTCGATCGGCGAGGACACGGCGTCCATTCTGCGGGAGTAGCCCACTCAGTTCGCCGTCCAGCCCCCGTCGACGGGAATCGAGGCGCCGGTGATGAACGCCGCGGCCGGCGAGCAGAGGTACGCGAGCAGCTCGGCGACCTCCTCCGGTTCGATCAGCCGTTTGATCGCCGCCCGGGCGAGCATGATCCGCTCGATCACCTCGCTCTCGGCGATCCCGTGGTTGCTCGCCTGTGCGGCGATCTGCCCCTCGACCAGCGGCGTACGCACGTACGCCGGGTTGATGCAGTTGGCGGTGACCCCGTGCGCGGCCCCCTCCAGGGCGACGACCTTGGAGAGCCCCTCCAGGGCGTGCTTCGCCGAGACGTACGCGGCCTTGTACGGCGAGGCGCGCAGTCCGTGCACCGAGGAGATGTTGACCACCCGGCCCCAGCCCCGGGCGTACATGTGCGGCAGGGCCCGTCGGACGATCAGGAACGGTGCCTCCACCATCACCCGGTGCAGGTGACTGAAGCGTTCCGGTGGGAACTCGTCGACCGGGGCGACGTGTTGCAGGCCGGCGTTGTTGACGACGATGTCCACCTCGGCGTCGATGTCGCCGGCCGCCCTCGGGTCGGACAGGTCCACCCCGATCGCCCGGCCGCCGATCTCGGCCGCGACGGCCTCGGCCCGCTCGGTGTCCCGGTCGACCACGGTGACCGCCGCGCCGGCCGCGGCGAGCCGGACGGCGCAGGCCCGACCGATCCCGCTGCCGCCGCCGGTGACCAGCGCGGTCCGACCCGACAGGTCGAGCCGGACGACACCCGGAGCCGCGTCGCCGGAGGTGGCCTCGCGGGGGGCCGCCGCACGGGGCGTACCGGAATGCGGAGCCGCGTCGCGCGGGACCGGGTGGTGCCGGGCCGTACCGGCGGGCCTGTCGACGTCCGTCGGATCCGATGCCTCGGGCTCGTGCTCCCGCCACTGCGCGGGCTGGTCACCCCGCCCGGCTTCTACCGTCATGGCGCAAGAAGCTACGAGCCATCCGGGCGGTGGCACATGGGCGCCGGACACATACTCCGACGCCGGGCTATGTGGTGGCTGGCCGGCCGGGGTCGGGTCGGGACCGGGCCGGGCGCCGGATGATCGGGACGGGCGTGTCGCCTGGGTGCGGGTCGGCGCAGGCCAGTAGGGTGTCGAACACACGTACGTGCGGCGGCAGGGGGAGGGGGCGGCGTGCGGGTGCTCGGCGTCGACCCGGGGCTGACCCGGTGTGGGGTCGGCGTGGTCGAGGGCGTGCCCGGCCGGCCGTGCACCCTGGTCGCCTACCACGTCATCTACACGGAGCCCGACGAGGAGCTGCCGCTGCGGCTGCTGCACCTCGACACCGAACTGGCCCGACTGGTGGCGGAATACCGGCCGGAGAGCGTGGCGGTGGAACGGGTGTTCAGCCAGCACAACGTGCGGACCGTGATGGGCACCGCACAGGCGAGTGCGGTGGCCGTACTCGCGGGGGCCCGGGCCGGGCTGCCGGTGCAGACGTACACCCCGAGCGAGGTGAAGGCGGCGGTGACCGGCTCCGGCCAGGCCGACAAGGCACAGATGATGGCCATGGTCACCCGGCTGCTGCGGTTGGACGCGCCACCCCGGCCCGCCGACGCGGCCGACGCGCTGGCGCTGGCCATCTGCCACATCTGGCGGGGCGGCACGCGGGCCCGGCTCGCGGCGGCGGCCAGTGCCGTCCGGCAGCGGGTGGCGGCCCAACGGTCGGCCGCGAAGCGACAGGGAGGAACGGGATGATCGCCAGTGTGCGGGGAGTGGTCGCCGGGCTGTCCCCGGACGGTGCCGTGATCGAGGTCGGCGGCGTCGGGCTCGCGGTGCAGTGCGCGCCGGGCACCCTGGCCGGGCTCCGGGTCGGTTCACCCGCCCGGCTGGCCACCAGCCTGGTCGTCCGGGAGGACTCGCTCACCCTGTACGGGTTCGCCGACGACGAGGAGAAGCAGCTTTTCGAGCTGCTCCAGACCGCCAGCGGCGTCGGTCCCCGGCTGGCCCAGGCGGTCCTCGCCGTGCACTCCCCGGACACGGTGCGCAAGGCGATCGCCAACGCCGACACCGGCGCCCTGACCCGGGTGCCCGGGATCGGCAAGAAGGGCGCCGAACGGCTGGTACTGGAGTTGCGTGACCGGATCGGCCCGGTCGCCATCGGCCCGGACGGCGCGGCCGGTGTCACCGCCGGGGCCTGGCCGGACCAGGTACGGCAGGCGCTGGTCGGGCTCGGCTGGACGGCCGCGCAGGCGGACCAGGCGGTCGCGGTGGTCGCCGAGGGCATCGAGGGTGAGACCCCGCCGGTACCGGTGCTGTTGAAGCAGGCCATCCGACTGCTGGGCAAGACCCGATGACGGAACGGAACAGGATCACCGCCCGGGTGGCGAGCCGGCCGTGACCGACCACGAGGGGCTCGTCTCGGCGTACGCCAGCGATGCCGAGCTGGACGCCGAGGCGACCGTACGCCCGAAGCGGCTGGCCGAGTTCATCGCCCAGCACCGGGTACGCGACCAGCTCGACCTGCTGCTGCGTGGCGCGATGGGCCGGGGCACCCCGCCGGACCACATCCTGCTGTCCGGGCCCCCTGGACTCGGCAAAACCACCCTCGCCAACATCGTCGCCGCCGAGCTGGGCGCGGGGATCCGGGTCACCAGCGGTCCGGCGATCGAGCGCTCCGGCGACCTCGCCGCGATCCTGACCAGCCTCGGCGAGGGCGACGTGCTGTTCATCGACGAGATCCATCGCATCGCGAAGCCGGCCGAGGAACTGCTCTACAGCGCGATGGAGGACTTCCGGGTCGACGTGATCGTCGGCAAGGGGCCGGGTGCGACGGCGATCCCGCTGGACGTCGAGCCGTTCACCCTGGTCGGCGCGACCACCCGGTCCGGGCTGCTGACGGGTCCGATGCGGGACCGCTTCGGCTTCGTGGCGCACCTCGATTTCTACACCCCCGCGGAGCTGGACGTGCTGATCCAGCGGTCCGCGCGGATCCTCCGGGTGCCGGTGACCGAGGACGGTTCGGCGGAGATCGCCGGGCGGTCGCGGGGCACGCCGCGGATCGCCAACCGGCTGCTCCGCCGGGTGCGGGACTTCGCCGAGGTGCGGGCCGACGGGACCGTGACGCTGGAGACCGCGCGGGCCGCCCTGCACGTCTACGACGTGGACGAGCTGGGGCTGGACCGGCTGGACAAGGCCGTGCTGACCGCCCTGGTCGACTCGTTCCGGGGTGGCCCGGTCGGCCTCTCCACCCTGGCCGTGGCGGTGGGGGAGCAGCCGGACACGGTCGAGGAGGTGTGCGAGCCCTTCCTGGTCCGGGCCGGGCTGCTCGCCCGTACGCCCCGGGGGCGGGTGGCGACCGAGGCGGCTTGGCGACACTTGGGGCGTACGCCACCGAATGGTACATTTGGGGCGGCTATGCCGTCGACGCCCGACCTCTTCTCCGGAGGCTCCCAGGAGGTGTGACCCGAACGTGATCTGTGCCGCATTCGGTGTTCTCAGGTGCAGGGACTAGACTCGCCGCGGTTTGTACAGGACGTGAGATCCTGCCTCCGCTCCGGCATACCGATGCCGTGACGAGGCCGATGGGAAGGTCATAACAGTGCCTTTGGCAGCACAAAGCGGTGGCGGGCCCGGCAGTTTCATGCCGATCCTCATGATTGTCCTGCTCTTCGGCGTCATGTACTTCATGATGATCCGCCCGCAGCAGAGGAAGCGCCGCGAGGCCGAGCAGATGCAGCGGTCGATCGGCGCGGGCGACGAGGTGGTCACCATCGGCGGGCTCTACGGCACGGTCACCGGAGTGGACGACGAGACCGTGATGCTCGAGGTCGCACCTGGGGTGCAGACCCGGTACGCGCGGCCGGCGATCGCCCGGGTCATCAAGCCCGTGGAGCGGGTCGAGACGGTGCAGGACGAGGTCGAAGTCAAGGAATGACCACCCGCGTGACGGGATGGGTTTGGCATCGAAGATAATAGATAGCCAAGCCGGTGGGGCTGCCCACCGGTGAGGTAAGCACGTCGCCGGACAGGCCGGCGCCCCGACTCGCCGCCCACCACTAGCGGCCGAACCGCGCAGGGAGACAGGACAGCCGTGGCACCACCTCAGGGACAGATGCGGCCCGGGCGGCAACTGGCCGTACTTGGGTTGATCTTCACCGTCCTCTACCTCTTGGTGTTCTTCGCCGCAGGCGCCAAGGGCGGTTGGATGGACCGGCTCGAGCCGAAGCTCGGCCTGGATCTCATCGGCGGTACCCGGATGACCCTGGAGGCGACGACCGAGGCGGGCGAGGCGCCCCCGGCCGGATCGCTGGAGCGGGCCCGGGAGATCATCCAGGCACGGGTCGACGGTCGGGGCGTCGCCGAGGCCGAGGTGGTCACCGAGGGCAACCGCAACATCGTGATCTCCGTACCCGGCCAGAACGCCGACCTCGACGACGTCGGCACCGCGGCCGAGTTGCGGTTCCGCAAGGTGCTCAAGACCACCGACGGCGGGCCGCCCAGCACGACCCCCCCGCCGACGGCCAACCCGTCCGGCAGCCCGGCTCCCTCCGGCAGCCCGACCCCGAGCGCGGGCGCCACCGGGTCCCCCAACCCGGCGGTGACCGCATCGGCGGGTGCCGGTGGTGGACAGGGCGGCGGCGCCCCGGCGCCCACGCCGACCGCGAGCGCGTCCGCCGCACCGACGCCGACCGCCACGCCCAGCGCGACCCCGGCCGCCCCGGTCGACCAGACCCTGGCGGCCCAGCGGGCGGCGGTGGAGCAGAAGGTGGGCGCGGCCGCCTGGGCTGCCGCCAACGCACTGCAGGGGCCGGCGGACTTCAGCCAGGACCCGACGCTCACCGAGAAGCTCAAGCCGTTCGCCGACCTGACGCCGCAGGAGATCCGGGTCCTGCCCCCGGCGATGCAGTTCAACATCCCCACGATCACCTGCGAGAAGTTGGACCAGCGGCCCCCGGGCTCGGTGAAGGACGGGAAGCAGCAGGCGGTGGCCTGCGAGAGCGGACAGATCAAGAACCTGCTGGACGTCGCCAAGGTCGAGGGCACCGACGTCGCGGACGCGGACGGGGTGCTCGACCAGACCAGCAGCCAGTACGTGGTCAGCCTGGACTTCACCGGCGACGGTCAGAGCAAGTGGACCAACCTGACCCGGGAGGCGTTCAACAACGAGGGCGGCGCCTGTGACGCCAGCGCCCTCGGCGAGAACGGCACCGGCAAGTGCCGGGTCGCGGTCGTACTGGACAACCAGATCATCTCCTCCCCGGAGATCCAGGGCGTGCTGACCGGCGACTCGCAGATCACCGGCAGCTTCACCAACGCCTCGGCCAGTGAACTGGCCAGCCAGCTCCGGTACGGCGCCCTGCCGCTGACCTTCCAGCCGCAGGAGGCGCAGAACATCACCGCCACCCTGGGCACCGAGCACCTGCGGGCGGGCCTGCTCGCCGCGGGCGTCGGCATGCTGCTGGTCATCATCTACGCGTTCTTCTACTACCGGCTGCTCGGCTCGGTGATCTTCCTCAGCCTGGTGCTCTCCGCCGCGCTGGTGTTCGGCGCGCTGGTGCTGCTCGGCCGGCAGATCGGCTTCACCCTGACGCTGGCCGGAATCGCAGGCTTCATCGTCTCGCTCGGTGTCGCCGCGGACTCGTTCGTCATCTACTTCGAACGCCTGAAAGACGAGATCAGAGACGGCCGAAGTCCACGCAGCGCGGTGCCCCGCGCCTGGGTACGGGCCCGTCGGACGATCATCTCGGCGAACGCCATCTCGATCATGGCGGCCGTGGTGCTCTATCTCGTCTCGGTCGGTACGGTGCAGGGCTTCGCCTTCGCGCTCGGCCTGGCCACCATCCTCGACCTGGTAGTCGTCTTCCTGTTCCGGCATCCGATCATGACGATGTTCGCCCGTACCCCGGCGTTCCTCTCGCCCCGGGTCAGCGGACTCGGGCGCGCGTTGCAGTCGCGGGACGACGAGACGCCGACCGGCCAGACCGGCAAGACCCGCGTGAAGGAGGCCTGAGATGAGCAGAAGTGGTCTCGCCAGCCGCTTGTACCGCGGTGAAGCCGGTCTTCGGATCATTCCCCGCCGGAAGCTGTGGTTCAGCATTTCCGGTGGCCTGGTCCTGTTGGCCATCCTGAGCTTCGTGATCCAGGGCTTCATCCTGGGCATCGAGTTCAAGGGCGGAAACGAGTTCCAGGTGCCGACCCGCGTCGGCACCATGCAACACGCCGAGGACGCGGTACACGCCGCGCTCGTCGGCGAGACGACCCCGGACGGGCCGGCGGAGGTGGTGTCGGGCCAGCAGGTCGGCAGCGACACGTACCTGTTCCGGACCTCGCCGCTGGACCAGACGCAGGCGACCGAGGTCCGTAACGCACTCGCCAGCGAGCTGAACATCTCGGTCGACGACATCAGTGACAGCCGGGTCAGCGCGGCCTGGGGCGCCCAGGTCACCCAGCGGGCGTTGATCGGTCTGGTGATCTTCCTCGTCCTGGTCACCGGCTATCTGGTGCTCCGGTTCGAGCTGCGGATGGCGATCGCCGCGGTGGTCGGGCTCGGGCTCGACCTGGTGCTCACCGCCGGGATCTACTCGGCGGTGCGCTTCGAGGTGACCCCGTCGACCATCGTGGGCTTCCTGACCATCCTCGGTTTCGCCCTGTACGACACGGTCGTGGTGTTCGACAAGATCCAGGAGAACACCCGGGGCATCACCGGGGGGAGCACACAGACGTACGCCGAGGCGTCCAACCTGGCCCTGAACCAGACCCTGATGCGGTCGATCAACACCTCGGTCGTGGCGCTGCTGCCCGTCGGCGGCCTGCTGTTCATCGGCGCCGGTCTGCTCGGTGCCGGCACGCTGAAGGACCTCGGTCTGGTGCTCTTCGTCGGTATGGGCGCGGCGTTCTTCTCGTCGATCTTCCTGGCGACTCCGCTCCTGGTCATGCTCAAGGAGCGGGAGCCGAGGATCCGGACGCACACCCAGCGGGTGCTGGCCCGGCGGGCCGGCGGCGGTCGGGACACCTCGGCCACGCGCCGTCCGGCCCGGCAGCCCGGCCAGGCTCGGCCGGTCGTCGAGCAGCAGGCCGAGGCCCCGGGCGAGGAGGAGGCGCCGGTACCGGCGACCGACTCGACCGCCTTGGCGGCCGCCGCGCCCAAGGTCGGCGCCCGCCCCTCGGGCAAGCGCTCGGGCGGTGCCCGGGGCGGTCGCCCCGGCGGCGGCGGTAACCGGCCGGGTGGCAAGCGGCGCTGAGCCGGACGAACGGACCACAAGGCGCCCGACGGACCACTTCGGTGGCCCGTCGGGCGCCTTGCCCGGGAAGGAAGCAGTTGTGACGGAGACCCCTACCGAGGTACGTGGCGACAGCGGCCCGGCCACCGCGCAGTTGGTGGCGAGCCGGGTGCTGGACGTGCCAGATTTCCCCAAACCGGGCATCGCGTTCAAGGACCTCATGCCGTTGTTCGCGGACGGGGCGGTCTTCCGGGAGGTGATCGACGGAATCGTCGAGCATCACGGCCGGGAGTCGTTCGACGTGGTGGTCGGGATCGAGGCGCGTGGCTTCGTGGTGGCCGCCGCGATCGCGTACGCCACCGGGGTCGGGGTGGTGCCGGTGCGTAAGGCCGGCAAGCTGCCCCGGGCCGCCTACGCCGCCTCGTACGCCCTGGAGTACGGCGAGGCCACCCTGGAGGTGCACCAGGACGCCTTCACCGCCGGGCACCGGGTGCTGGTGGTCGATGACGTGCTCGCCACCGGTGGGACCGCCCAGGCGACCCTCGACCTGGTGGAGCGGGCCGGCGGCACGGTGGCCGGGTTCAGTGTGCTGCTGGAACTGGGCTTCCTGAACGGTCGGGCACGGCTCGATCCACGACCGGTTCACGCCCTCTTAACCGTTTAATCACCGTTGACCGGCTCGACCGATCCGTACGTCCGGAGGGCGGTCGTCCGGCGGCTGGTGCGGGTACGATTGCCCTTCGTGGTCGGACGCGGGTGAGCTGCCCGTGACTGGCGCAGGACCGGGTCGACCGGCTACGGTCGGCTCATTCCCGGCGAGGTGTTGAGGAGGCCGGTGTCCCACGATGTCGCCCCTCCGGCGGAGGGTACGGTGCATCCCACCAACGATGCGGATGGTCCCGCTGACGGTGCGACCAGGGCCGATGGGGTTCAGACTCCGGCGAACGGGCCGAGCCGGCCCGGTGGCGCTCCGGCGTCGACGGACCGGACCACCACCACCGGAGCCGTGGAGCAGGCCGTCGACCGGAGTTCCGGATCGGGTGGTGCCGGCGGTGCTGCGGTCGGTTCCGCGTCAACCGGTGCCGGTCCCGCCGTCCCGGTCGCGAGCGCTGGCCTGGCCGGTTCCACCGCCGCTACCACGGTGGTCGGTGCCGGCCTCGGTGTCGTCGCCCCCGGTGTCGTCGCCGTCCCGCTCTCCGATCCCGTCGGCCGGCTCGTCGTCGACCCCGAGTCGGGTGCCGACGGCTCTCTCGCCGCCATGGCGGGCACCGGAGCCGTACCGCCGACGTCGAGCTTCGCCCTGGCCAACGCGCCCACCGGGCGTCGGGTCCGGGCCCGGTTGGCGCGGTTCAACGCGCCCTGGCAGACCCCTCAGGTGAGTGAGGTGCTGGAGCCGCTCATCGCGACGCACCGCGCGTCCCACCCCAAGGCCGACGCGCGGCTGCTGCAACGCGCCTTCGACATGGCCGCCCGCTGGCACTCCGGGCAGTACCGGAAGTCCGGCGATCCCTACATCACCCATCCGCTCGCGGTGGCCACGATCCTGGCGAACCTGGGCATGGACACCACCACTCTGGTCGCGGCACTGCTGCACGACACGATCGAGGACACCGACTACGGGCTCGACCAGATGAAGGTCGACTTCGGTCCCGAGGTGACCCTGCTGGTGGACGGCGTCACCAAGCTCGACAAGGTGAAGCTGGGCGATGCCGCGAAGGCGGAGACGATCCGCAAGATGGTCGTGGCGATGGCCAAGGACCCACGGGTCCTGGTGATCAAGCTGGCCGACCGGCTGCACAACATGCGCACCCTGACCTTCCTGCCGCTGGCCAAGCGGGAGCAGAAGGCCAAGGAGACGCTGGAGATCCTGGCGCCGCTGGCGCACCGGCTCGGTATGAACACGATCAAGTGGGAGCTGGAGGACCTGGCCTTCGCCAACCTCTTCCCGAAGCGGTACGAGGAGATCAACCGGCTGATCGGCGAGCACCAGCCGCAGCGGGAGGCACTGCTCCGGCAGGTGACCCAGAAGGTGCAGGTCGACCTCAAGGCCGCCAAGATCAAGGCGGAGACCACCGGTCGACCCAAGCACCTCTACTCGATCTACCAGAAGATGATCGTCCGGGGTCGGGACTTCAACGACATCTACGACCTGGTCGGCGTACGCATCCTGGTCGACACGGTGCGGGACTGCTACGCGGCGCTCGGGGTGATCCACGCGAACTGGCAGCCGGTACCGGGCCGGTTCAAGGACTACATCGCGATGCCGAAGTTCAACATGTACCAGTCGCTGCACACCACGGTCATCGGGCCGAGCGGCAAGCCGGTCGAGATGCAGATCCGGACGTACGCGATGCACCGGACGGCCGAGTTCGGCATCGCCGCGCACTGGAAGTACAAGGAGAAGAAGGGCGAGACGGTAGTCGGCCCGCCGGCCCACATCGACGAGATGACGTGGCTGCGGCAACTGCTGGACTGGCAGCGCGAGGCGGCAGATCCGAGCGAGTTCCTGGACGCGCTCCGCTTCGACCTCTCCAGCCAGGAGGTCTACGTCTTCACCCCCAAGGGTGACGTGATCCCGCTGCCGACCGCCTCGACCCCGGTGGACTTCGCCTACGCGGTGCACACCGAGGTCGGGCACAAGTGCATCGGTGCCCGGGTGAACGGCAAGCTGGTGCCGCTGGAGTCGACGCTGTCCAACGGCGACGTGATCGAGATCTTCACGTCGAAGTCCGACACCGCCGGCCCGACCCAGGACTGGCTGGGCTTCGTCAAGAGCCCCCGGGCCCGGACGAAGATCCGGCAGTACTTCAACAAGGAACGCCGCGAGGAGGCGATCGAGGCCGGCAAGGACTCGATCGTCAAGGCGATGCGCAAGCAGGGTATGCCGTTGCAGCGGATGCTGACCTCGGACAACCTGATGACCATCGCCCGGGACCTGCACCTGGCCGATGTCGCCTCGCTCTACGCGGCGGTCGGCGACAGCCAGGTCTCCGCCCAGTCGGTGGTCCAGCGCCTGATGGCCGGGTACGGCGGCGAGGAGGGTGCCGCCGAGGACCTCGCCGAGACGGCCGTCGCCACCCGCCCGCCGCGCCGCAGCGGTGGCACCAGCGACCCGGGCGTGGTGGTCCGGGGCGTCAGCGACGTGTGGATCAAGCTCGCCCGCTGCTGTACACCGGTACCGCCGGACAGCGTGTTCGGCTTCGTGACCCGGTCCGGCGGGGTGAGCGTGCACCGCGACGACTGCGCGAACGCCGAGGACCTCAAGGCGCAGACCGAGCGGGTCGTCGAGGTGAGCTGGCGGCTCACCTCCGCGTCGACGTTCCTGGTGGCGATCCAGGTCGAGGCGCTCGACCGACACAAGTTGCTGGCGGACGTCACCCGGGTGCTCTCCGACGAGCGAGTCAACATCCTGTCCGCCACGGTCACCACCACCCGGGACCGGGTCGCGGTGAGCCGGTTCAGCTTCGAGATGGCCGACCCGAAGCACCTGGGTCACCTGCTCGCCGCGGTACGCAAGGTGGACGGCGTCTTCGACGCCTACCGGGTCACCTCGGGCGCCTGACCGAACCGCTCGTCAGGCGCCACACACCAGCCGGCGAGCGTCTCGCCCGCCTCCGGACCGGAAACGACGGCGCCGCGCCACCCCTGGACGGGGGCGGCGCGGCGCCGTGTCGTTGCGGTGTGGGGTCAGCCGACCGGGGCGCTCATGGTCAGCGACTTGATCAGTACTTCCTTCTTCGGGTGGCCGCCGCCGGCCTGCTGGGCGAAGGCACCGTCGTCACCGGCCGCGCCGACCTGTGCGACCAGGTCCAGGCCACCGGTGACCGTACCGAGCACCGTGTACGAGGCGGGCAGCTGCGAGTCGCCGTACACGATGAAGAACTGGCTGCCGGTGGTGCCCGGCTGACCGGAGTTCGCCATCGCGATCACACCCGCCGGGTACGGCGGGCGCTTGTCCGTCGGCAGGTTCTCCTCGGCGAACCGGTACGTCGGACCGCCGGTGCCGTCGGTCTCCTTCCAGGCGGTGCCGGTGACGCTCGGGTCGCCGCACTGCAGCACCTGGAGCCCCTGGGTGACCAGCCGGTGGCACTTGGTGTTGTCGAAGAACTTCTTGTCGGCGAGGTGGGTGAAGCTGGCCGCAGTGCACGGCACGTTGCCCAGGGTCAGCTTCGCGGTGATCGGCCCCAGGCCGGTGTCGATCGTCATCGTCTGGCTGCCGGTGTTCTTCGCCGAGGTCGGCGGCAACCCGACGTCCTTGGTCGCCGCGTTGCGCTGTTCGGCCGGGATCTCGGTCCAGGCGCAGGTCGCGCCGCCGGCCTGGTTCGTGGTGTCCTTGTCGTCTCCCAGGCTCACCACCAGCCACACGGTGCCCGCGACCACCAGCAGCAGCGCCACCCCCGCCCCGATGCTGGCCTGCAGTTGACGGCGCTTGCGGGCCGCGGTGGCCCGCTCGGCCATCTCCCGCTCCAGCTTTGCCCGCGCGGCGGCGCGTTGCCGCTCTCTGGTGGTCGTCACGGTGGCTCCTCCTGGACTATGTACAGCGCGGCTCCGTCCGCGGCTGCGGGTGTTGTGCTCTGGGTGCTACGGCTGTCCGGCGACCGTCGGACTGCCCGAGGGGGCCGCCGACGGCGTTGCGGCCGACGGCACCGCCGTCGGGTCGCCCGACGCCGGCTCACCCACGGTGAGGCTCTGGATCACCACGTCGGTCTTCGGCTTGGTCAGCTCGCCAGAACCATTGTCCATGGTTTCCGCGGCGCCGACCTTCTTGATCACGTCGAGTCCGGCGGTCACCTTGCCGATGACCGGGTACCGGGGCTCGGCCGTGGTGAAGTCCTTGAAGAAGATCAGGAACTGGCTGCCGTTCGCGCCGGGCGGGTTTCCGATCAACGCGACCGTGCCGGCGGGGTATTGCGGTGCCGTCCCGGGGGGCGCGCTGGCCGAGGGGCTGGCGGACGCGTCCGTGGCCGGGGTGGCGCTCGTGGACGGGGTCGCCGAGGGGTCCGGCGCGGGCGCGTTGGGGACGTTCTCGCTAAAGAAGGTGTACGCCGGACCACCCTGCCCGGTGCCGGTCGGGTCGCCGCAGCGGACCGCCCCCTCGGCGGTGATCTCGTGGCACTTGGTGTTGTCGAAGAACGCCTTGCCGGCCAGGTGGGCGAAGCTGGCGCCGGCGCAGGGCGCGGCGACCAGGTCCAGGTCCACGGTCACCGGGGCACCCTGGTTGGTCGTGATCGTCATCGGCTGGGTGCCGGTGGTGGGCGGGTTGGTGGTGGGTGGAACGCCGACGTCCTTGAGGCTCGTGTTGGCCTGGGCGTCCTGCGAACTCCAGGTGCACACCTCCGAGGTGGCGGTGTCGTCCGTGGGCTCGTTGTCGAACCCGCCGAGCGCCCAGAACGACCCGAGCACGATCAGCAGCAGCGCGACGGCGGAGCCGATCCCGGCCCGGACCTGCCGCTTGCGCCGGGCGGAAGCCGCCCGCCGGGCCATCTGCCGGTCGAGCTTGGCCCGCGCCAGTTTGCGCTGCCGGTCCCTGCTGGAAGCCACCCGCGCTCCCCTTTCCATGTGCCCCTGGTCGTCGTCTTACTCTGGTTGTCGTGCTCCGGGCGTCGTGGCCCACGGCGGGTTCCACCGCCCCGGCGTCAAGTGCGCCACGCCACACGCCCGCCAGAGTGTACGGGTACCCGCTGGGAAAGTGTTGTACGAGGTCACTCCGAAGCCATCGGAGATTATCACTGTGTCTCCTGATCTGCCCCGGGCTGCCCCGCAGCGGTCCGTCTCGGGCCGATCCAGCCCCCAAGTCCGGACCGCGCCAGGGCGTCGGTGTGGGGGTGCTGGTGTGGGGCGCGTCGGCCGGCCGGTCGCCCGATAGGGTTGGCCGGAGCCAACCGTCGAGTGGGAGGGAGCGGACGTGCTCCTCGCCGGCTTTCCCGCGGACGCCTTCGGCACCAACTGTTATGTGGTGGCGACCGCGCCGGGGGAACAGTGTGTCGTCGTCGACCCCGGCATCGGGGTACTGGATCGCCTCGACGCCCTGCTGGCGGAGCATCGGCTGCAGCCGGCCGCCGTCCTGTTGACCCATGGTCATCTCGACCACACCTTCTCGGTCGCGCCCGTCTGCGGCGCCCGGGGGATCACCGCGTACGTCCATCCGAGCGACCGGGAACTGCTCGCCGATCCGGCCAAGGCGCTCTCGATGGACCTGACCCAGCTCTTCGGCGGTCGGCTGCCGTACACCGAGCCGGAGGACGTGGCCGAACTGACCGACGGGGCCACCCTGGCGCTGGCCGGGTTGGAGATCACCGTCGACCACGCGCCGGGCCATACCGGCGGGTCGGTGCTGTTCCGGCTGCCGGGCGCGGGCTCGGCTCTCCGGTCCGACCTGTCCCTTCCGCCGGGCGCGGACTGGGCGGCGGAGCAGATCTGTCTCTCCGGCGACGTGCTGTTCGCCGGGTCGATCGGCCGCACCGACCTGCCGGGTGGCAGCCTGCCGACCATGGTGACGAGCCTGCGGGAAAAGATCCTTCCGCTCGCCGACGACACCGTCGTGCTGCCCGGCCACGGCCCCACGACCACCATCGGCCGTGAGCGGGCGAGCAACCCGTACCTGATCGAGGTCGCGGACCTAGACGGGCCGCACCGGGTCGCGCCCACCCGAGGCTGGTAATTCCGCTCGCGCGTCTCGCGCGAGATCCGACAGGAGCATCATGAGCAAGCCAACCCCGATCTCCGGCTTCCCCGAGTGGGCGCCGCCCCAGCGGATGATCGAGCAGTACGTCGTCGACCGGATCCGGAACACCTTCGAGCTGTACGGCTTCGCCCCGCTGGAGACCCGCGCGGTGGAGCCGTTGGACCAACTCCTGCGCAAGGGGGAGACCTCGAAGGAGGTCTACCTGATCAGCCGGCTCCAGGAGGAGGGTGCGCCGCCCTCCGGTGAGGGCGCCCTGGGCCTGCACTTCGACCTGACCGTGCCGTTCGCCCGGTACGTGCTGGAGAACGCCGGCCGGTTGCAGTTCCCGTTCCGGCGCTACCAGATCCAGAAGGTCTGGCGGGGCGAGCGCCCGCAGGAGGGGCGCTACCGGGAGTTCCTCCAGGCCGACATCGACATCGTGGACCGGGACACCCTGTCGTCGCACCACGAGGCGGAGATCCCGCTGGTGCTCGGCGACGCGCTCGGCGGCCTGCCGCTGGGCGGTTCCGACGGCCGGCTGCCGATCCTGGTCCAGGTGAACAACCGCAAGATCCTGGAGGGCTTCTACCGGGGGCTCGGGCTGGCCGACCCGCTGGCGGCGCTGCGTGCCGTCGACCGGCTCGACCGGATCGGCCCGGACCGGGTGGCGGCGCTGCTGGCCGAGACCGCCGGGGCGACCGAGGCGCAGGCCAAGGCGTGCCTGGCGCTGGCCGAGATCGCCGCGCCGGACCCGTCGTTCGCCGAGGCGGTCCAGGCGTTGGGGGTGACCGATCCGCTGCTGGACGAGGGCCTGGCCGAGCTGGTGGCGGTGATGGAGAACGCCGTCGCGCACGCCCCCGGGCTCTGCGTCGCCGACCTGCGGATCGCCCGGGGTCTGGACTACTACACCGGCACCGTCTACGAGACCCAGCTGCGCGGGTACGAGCGCTTCGGGTCGGTCAGCTCCGGTGGCCGGTACGACAACCTCGCCAGCGACGGCAACGCCCGGTTCCCCGGAGTGGGCATCTCGATCGGGGTGACCCGGCTGCTCGGGCTGCTGTTCGGGGCGGGCGCACTGTCGATCTCCCGGAGCGTGCCGACCTGTGTGCTGGTGGCGCTGGCGGACGAGGAGCGCCGACCGGAGAGCAACCGGATCGCCGACGCGCTGCGCCGACGGGGCATTCCGACCGAGGTGTCGCCGTCGGCGGCGAAGTACGGCAAGCAGATCCGGTACGCAGAGCGGCGCGGCATCCCGTACGTCTGGTTCCCCGGGGTGGACGGGATCGGTGACGAGGTGAAGGACATCCGCTCGGGTGAGCAGGTGGGGGCGGTACCGGAGGTCTGGCAGCCGCCGGCGGCGGACCTCCGACCGACCATCGCCTGATCTTGGCTGGCGGGGGTGCCGGTCGTGACCTACGCTTGCGTAAGTTACGCCACCGTAGGGAGAGTTCGTGACCATCACCCCCGCCACCCCGCTCAGCCAGGTCGCCCTGCTCACCGAGCTGGAACCGGTCGTCGCGAGTAACCTCGACCGGCATCTCCAGATCGCCAAGGAGTGGTTCCCGCACGAGTACGTCCCGTGGAGCGAGGGACGGACCTACGACGGGATTCTGGCCGGGGAGCCGTGGACACCGGAGGACACCCGGATTCCCGAGGTGGCCCGTACCGCCCTGGTGGTCAACCTGCTCACCGAGGACAACCTGCCGTCGTACCACCACGAGATCGCGACGCTCTTCGGCCGGGACGGCGCCTGGGGGACCTGGGTGCACCGGTGGACCGCCGAGGAGGGTCGGCACGGTACGGCGATCCGGGACTACCTCACCGTGACCCGGGCCGTCGACCCGGTGGCGCTGGAACGGGCCCGGATGGTGCACATGTCCGCCGGCTACAGCAACGTGCACGACGACGAGGTGCTGCACTCCCTGGCGTACGTGTCGTTCCAGGAGCTGGCGACCCGGATCTCACACCGCAACACCGGCCGGGCCACCGGCGACCCCCGGTGCGAGCAGTTGCTGGCCCGGGTGGCCGCCGACGAGAACCTGCACATGGTCTTCTACCGCAACCTGCTCGCCGCCGCCTTCGAACTGGCGCCCAGCCAGGCGATGCGGGCGGTGGCCGACGTCGTCTCCGACTTCCAGATGCCGGGCAACGGCATCGACGGCTTCGCCCGCAAGTCGGTGGCGATGGCCCTGGCCGGGATCTACGACCTCCGCCAGCACCGCGACGAGGTGCTGATGCCGGTGCTGCGGCAGTGGAACGTCTGGGACGTTCCCCGCCTGGACGCCGACGGCGAGCTGGCCCGCGAGCAGTTGGCGGCCCAGCTCGCCGAGCTGGAGCAGGCGGCGTCCCGGTTCGAGGAGAAGCGGGACGCCCGCCAGGCCCGACTCGACGCCCGCTAGGCCGAAGGCGACACGCAGAACTCGTTGCCCTCGGGGTCGGCGAGCGTCACCCAGCTGAACGGCCCCTGCCGGCCGTTGTGCAGGAACTTCGCGCCCCGCGCGGTGAGCTTCCCGACCACCTCGTCGACGTCGTCGGTACCGACCCGGACGTCGAGGTGCATCCGGTTCTTGACCGTCTTCTCCTCCGGCACGAGCTGGAACAGCACCCGGGGCGCCCGCTCCGGACCGTCCGGGTGGCGGATCGCCGCGCCCTCCTTCCAGACCAGCACCCCGTTGTACGTCCTGGTCTGGCTCTCGGTGGCATGCCCCTCGTCGATCATGCGGCGGATGAACGCCTCGTCCGAGGGCTCCACCTGCCAACCGAGCGTCTCGGCCCACCAGTCGGCGAGCACGTGCGGGTCGGCGGAGTCCTGCGTCACCTGGAAGTCGTAAGCCATCGTGTTCATCCTCGATTCTGACGGTGCTGATAAAGGTCACGGAGCAGGGAGATCTCCGCTCCGTGGTGGATCGTCTCCCGGTTGATGTGCAGCACCAGCGCCGCCATCGGCAGGTCGCCGTACGGCCCCTCGGCCGGTCCGCACGGGCGGGCCAGCCCGGCCGCGTCGAGTCCGCGTACCCCGGCCAGCCAGGTCGCGTACGCCTCGTCGAGCTGTCGCAGCGCCTCGGCCGCGGTGCCGGCGTAGTCGAAACTGTCGTGCTCGGCCGGTGGCCCGCCGAAGTGGGCCGCGCTGCGCCGGCCGAGGACGCCGACGATGACGTGCCCGAGGCGCCAGGCGATCGTGGTGACCGGTGCCGGACTCGGCTCCGGCCGGCCGTATTCCATGACGTACGCCCCGGAGCCGTGCGCGAGGTCGGCCGGGGCATCCGCCCGGGGCCGTACGTTCCAGCAGTTCGGAACCGGTTCCCAGAAGTACTCGTCGTCGGTGAGTCCGTGCAGTCGCGGCCGTAACTGGTGTTGCCAGTGCCAGTCCAGCTGGTCGACCAGTTGAGCGTTCCAGTCGATGCTCATGCTGGCAGGCTAGCGCCAATTGCGGACAGTCCCGGTCCGCAATGCCTGGCAGACTCGTTGCATGCTCGACACCTCGGCGCGGCTGCTCCGGCTGCTCGCCATCCTGCAGACCCGGCCGGACTGGACCGGTCCCGAACTGGCCGAGCGGCTGGAGGTGACGGTCCGGACGCTGCGCCGGGACGTGGTCCGGCTGCGCGATCTCGGGTACCCGGTCCGGGCCACCCCGGGGGTGGCCGGCGGCTACCGGCTCGGCGCCGGGTCGACGCTGCCGCCGCTGCTGCTCGACGACGACGAGGCGGTCGCGGTCGTGCTCAGCCTGCGTACCGCGATGGGCCACACGGTGACCGGTATCGCGGAGACGTCGCTGCGGGCGCTGGCCAAGCTGGAGCGGATTCTGCCCGCTCGGCTGCGCCAGCGCGCGGCGGCGCTCCGGCTGGCCACGGTGGCGCTGCCGGACCAGCTACCCACCGTCGATCCGGACGTGCTGACGGTGATCGCCGAGGCGTGCCAGCGCGCGCAGCAACTCCGGTTCGGGTACCGCAACCGCGACGGCGAGCCGAGCAGCCGTACGGTGCAGCCGCACCGGCTGGTACACACCGGCCGCCGCTGGTACCTGGTCGCCCGCGACGAGGACCGGGACGACTGGCGTACGTTCCGGATCGACCGGATCGACGAGCCGCGACCGACCGGGGTCCGGTTCGTCCCGGTCGACCCGCCGGACGCGGCGGCGTACGTGGCAGAGTCGATCGCCGCCGCGCCGTACCGGTTCCGGGCCCGGGTGCTGGTACACGCGCCGGTAGAGGTGATCGCCGAGCGTTTTCCGCCCTCGACCGGGATCGTCGAGGCGGTGGACGAGGCGAATTGCCTGCTCACGACCGGCGCCGACTCGCTGCCGTTCATAGCGATGCACCTCGCCCTGCTCGGCCACGACTTCACCGTGCACGAACCCGCCGAGTTGGTCGACGAACTCGGCACCCTGGCCGACCGCCTCACCCGCGCCCACCGCGCGTCGACGGCCTGAGCCTTCGGCCCGGCCCGGCCACGGCCAGCGGTGACGCGCTGCCGGCCGGCGCGAATTCGCTAAGCCGAGCGGCATCGGGCACCCAGTACGCAGCCCGGCGGGGTGGAGCAGGCACTACAGCAGCCGCCGGAGACCGTTCGAAGTGGTTCCGCGAGGAAGTGACGTTCTCCGCCCTGCGGAGGAACGTCGGCCACGGCGCGTAACGCCAGGCGCTGGCCGTCCGGGACGCCGTCCAACTCGACCGCGTGTAGCGACGCAGTCCGCAACGCCCGCCATTGTGCCAGGTCACCGTACTCGCTCAGGTAGGGGTGCAGCGTTTCCGTGAGCGCGACGACCAGCGGGGCGGCGGCGCTTCGGCCGGCATGGGCGGTGGCTACGGCGACGAGGTTGGCCAGCTCCTCGTCCAGCCAGCTGGCCGCCTCCTCCGGCGAGGCGAACCATGCCCTGTCCGTGGTCCGGACTGGCTCCTCCAACCGCTCGGTATCCACCCGCAGAACGGCGACGGCCGCTCGCGACATGGCCAGGTAATCCCGCAGGGCCCGCAGCAGCGCCCGGTCGCGGTCGTCGTCCTCACCGGCCTTCCTGCTCAGCTCCCGCGCATAGACGCCGAGGAGGTCGGGCAGCCGGTAGCGGCCGGACACCGGGGAGTCCACCAGTCCGACGTCGACGAGCAGCTCGACGCCGGCTCGGATGCTCGACGCAGGGCGGCCGAACATCGCGGAGATACTGGCCAGGCTGGGCTGCGGTACCGCGAGCAGGCCGAGGTGACGGAAGGCCAGCGCCGCCTCCGCACCGTGCGTCTCCCTCGCCAGTCCGTCGTAGCTGATCGCGAAGCTCGATCGCAGGGCGAGATCGTCTAGCGTGAGCAGGTCAAGGCGGTGCCGCTCGGCATCGAGCTGGTCGGCCAGGTCCGAGGGCGTCCAGCTCGGCCGACTGACCAGTTTGGCGGCCGCGATCGACAGCGCGAGTGGAAGCCGCCCACACCGATCTGCCAGCCGGGCCACCCCGGTGGGGTCCGCCGCGGCCCGTTCGGTGCCGACCGTGGCGCCCAGCATCGCCATCGCCTCGGCGGGATCAAAGATATCGAGGCGCAGGTGTCGGGCGCCCGGAAGGGTCGCCAGGGTTCTGCGGCTCGTCACGAGTACAGCGCACGCGGCCGTGCCCGGAAGGAGTGGGCGTACCTGGGCGGCACCGTCGACGTTGTCGAGGACGAGGAGTACGCGGCGGTGGGCGAGCAGGGAGCGGTAGGTGGCGGCCGCCTCCTCGTGGCTGGTGGGCGTCGCGCTGGAGGACACGCCGAACGCCCGTAGGATCCGGGCAAGCACCACATGCTGGTCGGCCGACGCCGATCCGCCTGAAGCGCCCCGGAGGTCGACGTAGACCAGCCCGTCCGGGAACTCGTCGGCTACCTGGTGCGCGAAATGGACCGCCAACGCCGACTTGCCGACCCCGCCGGCGCCGGTCACCACCCACGTTCGCCGGCTCGGCCGGGAAGACGCTGTCAGTGTGGTTCGTAACAGCTCCAACTGCGCCCGGCGGCCGATAAATTCGGACACGTCTGCGGGGAGCTGGGCAGGTGTCCCGGCCGAAGCGGTGGGGAGCCGATCGGGTCGGTCCGTAACCGGGGCGCGCGCCGAGGGCTCATCAGGGGCCAACGAGGGGTCGCGGGTGAGCACCGCCCGGTGCACCTGGCTGAGTTCAGGCCCGGGATCCACGCCCAAATCGTCGCGCAGGTGCCGGCGAGCAGTCGCGTAGACGCCGAGTGCGCCGGCCGTGTCGCCGCTACGGTAGAGGGCCGTCATCAGGTTTGCCTGCACCCGCTCGCGCAGCGGGTACTCGGCGACGATCCGTCGGAGCAGGGTTACGGCCTTTGCGTTCTGACCGAGATCGAGGTGGGCCTGCGCCGAGAACTCCAGTGTGGCCAGCCGTTCCTCCTCGAGTTGTCTGGCGCGCCGGCCCAACAACGGGCCCTGCACCACATCGGACATCGCCCGGCCACGCCACAGCGCGATCGCGGCATCGAACGAGGCAAGTCCACGGCTTGCGTCGCCGGCCGCGTGGGCAGCGTGTCCGGCCTCGGCGAGCGCGTGGAAGATGTCCACGTCGCTGGACCGCGGGGACAGTTCGAAAAGGTAGCCGGAGCTGGTCGCCCGGATGGTGCCGCCGGCCGGACCGTTCACTATCGTCCGCAGCCCGGTCACGTAGGTGCGGATGTTCGCCCTCGCGGATCGAGGCGGCTTGTCGCCCCATAGTTCTTCGATCAGGAGGTCGGTGCGTACCGGACGGTTGGCCTCGATGATTAGGCAGGCCAACAGCGTACGCGGTTTGAGCGCGTCGATGCTTACCCGTTGGTCGTCAGACTGGATGATCATGGGACCGAGCAGGCCGTACCGCACCCTCGAATCACCCACCTTGAATGTGACTGTCCGGAGGGCCATGCTAACGCTCGCCTGTGACTGCGGAGGCCCGGCGATCTGATCGCCGAGGGCGACCAGGCATCTCGACCGGCCATCTCGACAGGGCTTCCGGGTGGACTGCGGGTAATTGCCGGATACCTGCCACATTCCAGGTCTGTTGCGAAGTGCTCACGAGCTGTATTCGGACTGTGCGGTTCGCTGTACGCCCCGCTCGTAGGTTCCCAGAGGGATCCATTGACGAGACGGACCGGAGCGGTCAGGTACGGCACCACGAGAGGCGGGGAACCCGCCTCGGTGATGCGCAAGACGGGGAGGTATGCGCATGCTCGGCGGCCTGTATCCACATGCTCGGGAGACGGTCAGGACCCTGGTTCGTCGCCGGCGGGAATCGGCGCGGCTGCTTGGCGCCCTGGTGCTGTGCGGGGTACTCGGCGCATGCACCGCGGAATCCGGTACCCGGGTCGTGCTGAATGCCCCGGCACCGGCCGCCGACCGAAAGCACCACGGCCAGTCGCCACCCGACCAGCGGTGGGGCTCCGCGGACTTCGATCAGCACGTCGTCGACGGGCCCGCGAACCGCACCGTGCCGCAGTCCCTACGCGGACGGTATCCGCTCACCACGCCGTCGGCGCCATCGGCGGCACCCCGGAACGCGGCCGAGGCGGTCGAGCCGCCGGCCAGCAAGGCGCGGGGATTCGACGCGGAAACCAGCGAGGAACTGCCGCAGCGCCGGAATGCCCATCAGCGGGTGTACGCCAACGCCGACGGCACGGAGACCACGGAGTTCTCCTCGGCGCCGGTCAACTACCAGCGTCCCGACGGGTCATGGGCGGGCATCGACTCCACATTGGTTTTTACCGGCTCCGGCTGGCGGTCCGGGGCGGACTCGGTTGACCTGCGGCTGGCCGCCCGCGCCGACGCGCCCGAACTGGTGCGGTTGGCCCTCGACGACCAGCACGCGCTCGCGTACGGGATGGCCGGAGCCCAGGGCGTGACCGGCGCGCCGGCCGGGTCCACCGTGACCTATCCCGGTGTACAGCCGGAGGTCGACCTGGAGCTGAAGGCGCAGGCCGGCGGTGTGAAGGAGACCCTGGTCCTGCATTCGGCCGACGCGGCCCACCGGTTCCTGTTCCCGATCCGCCTGACCGGGCTGACCGCTGACGTCGTGGACGACCGAATCGTGCTGACCGATGGCTCGGGGGTCCAGCGGGGGGTGATTCCCGCCGGCTTCATGGTCGACGCGGATGGCGGCACAACGGATGGGGTGACCTACCGATTGGTTTCGGACGGGGACGCGCAGGCGATCGAGGTATCGCTGAACTCCGCCTGGCTCCGCGACCCGGCCCGAGCCTTCCCGGTCCGGGCCGATCCCACGGTGGTCTTCGCCGCCGCCGCCGACGAGTCGATGGTGGTGCAGGGCAACTCCTCGTACATAAACCGAGACGAGTTGCTGGTCGGGCGGCAGGGCAGCGCGGGCGCGGCAGCGTCGTACCTCAGGTTCGGCGGGCTGGCGAACCAGCTACGAAATCACACGATCTTCGGGGCGCAGTTGCAGGTGGTCGGCTTTCGAGCGCCTTCGTGCAGCCCTCGCAAGGTCACCGTTCACCCGGTGACCGCCTCGTGGGATGCCGACAACGACTACGCCTACCCCGGCCCCGCCGTCGGGCCGGCCATGGCCAGCCAGTCCTTCGCGTACGGATACGTCGGGTTGGGCCAGGCCGGGTCGGCGTGCCCGCCCCGGGGAACCCTGTTCGATCTCGGCGTCAAGGGCCGGGATGTGGTGCAGGGATGGGTCAACGGCGGAGCCAACAACGGGTTGTCGCTGCGTGCCTCGAGCAGCGACGGCCAGGCGTGGAAGGAGTTTGCCGGCACCGGGACCGCCAATCCGCCGCGGCTGTACGTGACGCACACCCCGTACAACGCCAAGTACAGCATCCCGAAGCCAGTGCCGGACCCGGCGGTGCTACAGAACCAGTCCGGCAAGGTGAAGATCACCGTCACCAACCTGAGTGCCCAACCCTGGACGCCGGGCGCCTACTACCTGGCGTACCGGGCGTACCGGCTGAACGACGGCACCGCGGCGGGTCAGCATCGGGCGGCCGACCTGAGCACCACTGTGGCCCGCAACGGTCGGGTTACGTTCGACGCCACGATCAAACCGTTGCCACCGGGCCGGTACTTCCTCGACTTCACGATGGTGAAATCCGGCGGCCCGGTCTTCACCGACCAGCAGGTGCCGCCCGGCCGGATCGTTCTGGAGGTCTTCAACATTCCTCCGGTGCTCAACGAGTTGCAGCCGCCGAACGGCTACGCCACCCCCACTCTGACCCCGCAGTTGTGGGCCAAGGCCACCGACATCGACGCGCCGCCCGGCTCGACGCTGCGGTACAGATTCGAGTTCTGCGAGCGGAACGCGGCCGGGGCCCAGGTCAACTGTGTCGACTCCGGATTCCAGGCCAGTCAGGCATGGACGGTGCCGGCCGGACGTCTGACCTGGAGCAAGACCTACGAGTGGCGGGCCAGTATCCGAGACAATGCGAGCGACACCGTCCTCGGTTGGCAGACGATGTTCTCCTCGGTGCCCCAGCCGGAGATCACCTCCCGGATCGCCAACGCCCCGTACGGCAGCCAGGAGCGGGACTTCGATCCGCAGCTTGGCAACCTGACCACTGCGGCGGTGGACGCGGCGGTTTCCAACGTCGGTCCCCCGCTGCGGGTGGTGCGCACCTACAACAGCCTCGATCCACGCCGCGACCTCGTGTTCGGGGCCGGCTGGATGACCCAGTTCGACATGCGTCTGGTGCCGGACGACGACGGTTCGGGCAACGTGGTGATCACCTATCCGGACGGCCAGCAGGTCCGGTTCGGGAGGAATCCGGACGGCACCTTCGCAGCGCCGATGGGCCGGACCGCCCAGCTGACGGTGTTGACCGGCAGCGGCTACAAGCTGCTCGACCGCGCCGGAACCAGTTACGACTTCGACGGCGCCGGCCGGTTACGGAAGATCAGTGACGCGTGGCTGCGGTCCATCGTCCTCAGTTACGACCAGTCGCCGACCCCGAGGCTGATCAAGGCCCAGGTCGTCCCGGTCCCCGGGGCCACCTACGGGCGGGCCTTCACCTTCGGCTGGACCGGCAACCACATCACGAGCGTTTCCACCGACCCGGTTGGCGGTCGGCGACTGACCTGGACGTACACCTACACGGGCGACTTGCTGACCAACGTCTGCGCGCCGGACCCGGCCGTCTGCACCGGTTACACCTACGCCACCGGTTCGCACTACCGCAGCGCGGTCACCGACAGCGGCCCCGCCTCGTACTGGCGGCTCGGTGAGGCCGACGGGACGGCGGCCGGCAGTGAGGTCGCCAACAACCTCGGCAAGGACGCCGGCATCGTCAAGAACGTCACGCTCGGCGTCCCCGGCGCGTTGACCGGCACCGGGAACACCGCCGCCACCTTCAACGGCACCACCTCCCAGGTGGAGTTGCCAAAGGGAACCCTGAAAAAGAACCGGGACGCAGCGGTGGAGTTGTGGCTCAAGATCTCGGGGATCCAGACCGGCGGGCCGCTGCTGGGTTACCAGGACAAGGCCCTGGACGAGACGGCGGACAGCGGGGTACCGGTGCTATACGTCGGGCTCGACGGCCGGGTGCGCGGACAGTTCGGCGCCGGTGCCGTCAGTCCGATTACGTCGACCAGGGACATCCGGGACGACCAATGGCACCACGTCGTGCTGTCCGCCATGGGCAACACCCAGAGCCTCTACCTCGACGGTGATCTCGTCGGTACCCGCACTGGCTCGATCGAGCACAGCGCGCTGACCTTCAACCAGATCGGCGCGGCCCAGGCCACCAACCCGACCACCTGGCCGCTATGGGGGAGCAGCGCCAAGCGGTTTTTCTCCGGCAGCATCGACGAGGTCGCCAGCTATGCCCATCCGCTCGGGCCGCTGGCGGTCAAGGCGCACCGGGCCCAGGCCGGCGCGGCCGAACAGCTCACCATGGTCACCCTGCCGAGCGGCAAGATCTCCTCCGAGGCCGTCTACGACACCGACCGGGACCGGATCAAGGAGTACACCGACGGCAACGGCGGCACCTGGAAGATCGGCGCGCCAGCGGTCTACGGCGGCAACAGGGACCTCCGCCGGACCGTCCAGGTCCTCGACCCGGCCGATCGACAGTACCTCTACGAGTACGACGCCCTCGCCGGCCGAATGCTGCGTACGGGCAGCCCGGTGGGCCTCGATACCCGGGCGGAAGACCGGCCAGGGTACCGTGCGCCAACGCCCACCCCGTCACCGTCACCGACCGAGGTCTGCACCTCGCCCGACCCGGCCGACTCGGGCTTCTGCACCACCATTCCGGACGGCTCCGGCGGTCCGGTGTTCACCGGCAATGAGCTCGACGGCATGATCATCCGCTCGTTTGGCTACAACGATCAGGGTCAACAGAGCGAGATCACCAACGAGAACGGGGACAAGGTCGACCTGACCTACAACAACCGCGGCAACATCACCTCGCGCAAGACGTGCCGCACCGCCACCGTGTGCCACACCTCGTACACCTCGTATCCGAGCACGGTCACCAACCCGTTCGACCCGCGCAACGACCTGCCCACCGAAACCCGGGACGGCCGGTCCGCCAGCGCGACTGACAACAGCTACCGGGCGAGCTACACCTACAACGATGCCGGTGACCTCTTGACCCAGACCGGCCCCGACAATCTTCCCATCCGGCATCTCTACACCGACGGCAGCGGCTCGTCGATCGGCAACCCGCTGAACCCACCGCCTCCCGGCCTAGTCCACAGCACCACCGACACCCGCAACGCGGTGACCCGCTACCAGTACACGCGGCACGGTGACCTCGCGGTGGTCGTCGCCCCGTCCGGAATGCGGACCGAGTACACGTATGACGAAATGGGTCGGCAGACATCGGCGAAGGAAACCTCCGACACCTATCCCGCCGGCATCGTCACCACCACCAGCTACGACGACCTGAACCGGCCGGTCACCACCACCGACCCGGCCACCACCGACGAAATCGACGGGACCCGCCACCAAACCGTGACCACCACGACGTACGACGTGGACGGCAACGTGGTCCGGGAGGAGATTCGGGACGCGCTCGCCGACGCTCCCGCCCGGGTCAGCACCACCGAGTACGACGAGTTCAATCGCCCGACGCGGATGGTCGACCCGGAGGGCAACGAGAAGTTTGAGGGCTACGACTGGTTCGGCAACCGCACCTCCGTCATCGACGCCAATGGCAATCACTACGAGTACGCGTACACCGCACGCAACTCACTGGCTGAGGTGCGGCTGCGGGACTGGAGGGGTGATCCGACGGAGGGTGGCGCCCCGGCCCCCGTCGGCGACTACGTCGTGCTGACCTCCTACGCGTTCGATTTCGCCGGTCGGATGGTACGGCAGGTCGACTCCATGGGCCGGCGGCTGGAGTACACGTACTACAAGGACGACCTGCTGCAGAAGATCGTCCTGAAGGGCTTCCGCAACGCCGATGGCAGCACCCGTGACTACGAGACGGAGAACAACACCTACGACGGGGCGGGCAATCTGACTCGCAAGGTCACCGGCAACGGCCTCTCGGTCACCGAGAACGTCATCGACGCGATGGGCCGGATCAGGAACACCGCCATCGATCCCAGCGGTCTCGATCGGCGGATCACCTACACCTATGACGCCGGCGGAAACGTACTGCGGACCCAGCAGTCCGGTGCCACCAGCAACGTACCGTGGCCGACGAGCACCATCGGCAACATGGTGGAGAACGTCTACGACAGCGCCGGGCGGCGAACCCAGGAGAAGGTGGTCTCCGGCACCACAGCACTGGTCACCTCGTACACCTTCGATCAGCGCGGGCTGCCGACGACCGTCACCGCTCCCCGGGGAAACGTCACCGGTGCCGACCGGACGGCATTCACCACGACCTTGCGGCACGACGAACTCGGCCGACAGGTCTCCGCCCGGGCCCCGCCGGTGGCCGCGGAGAGCGGCGGCAATCCCGCCAGCGTGGTGAACCCGACGGTGAACACCGCATACGACGCGTTCGGGCAGGCCGTCGCGACCCGTGACGCGCTCGGCAACGTGCGGCGCACCACGTACGACCGGCTCGGCCGGCCGGTCATGGCCAGCCAGCCCGTCTACGCACCGCCCGGGGTTCCGGTCGTCCCGTCCGCTCCCACGAAGAAGACCAGTTACGACGGGCTCGGAAACCCGGTCGAGGTCACCGACCCGCGCGGCAACGTCACACGGTTCACCTACGACCGGCTCAACCGGGTGCTCACCCGCGACGGGCCGGGCGGGACCAATGACGAGCGCGCGGTCTGGCGGTACACGTACACCCGCACCGGCGAGGTGTTGTCGGCGACCAGCCCGACCGGAGCGCGCACCCAGACGACCTACGACGACCTCGACCGGCCGGTGACCAGCACGCGGGTCGAGCGGCATCCAGTGCCGGACAGCTTCACCACCCGGTACCGCTACGACGATGCCGGCAATCTCGTCGAGACCGTGCTGCCCAGTGGGGCGCGGAGCACCGCAGCCTACAACGCGGCCGGTCAGGTGGTCTCGAACACCAGCGCGAACGGGGTGCGGAACCAACTCGGTTACGACATGCACGGCAGCCAGGTCCGACTCACCGACGGGCTCGGCCGAACCACCCGGACCGACTTCGACGGGCTGGGCCGCGTCGCACAGGAGTCCGACCTTAACGCGGGAGGTGTGCCCTTACGCTCCGAGAAGTTCGAGTACGACGCCGCCGGCAACGTCACCGCCCGGGTCGACGCGCTCGAGAAACGGGCCACCTTCGAGTACGACGCGCACAACCGCCTGGTCCGGCAGACCGAGTCGGTTGCCGGAAGCGACACCATCGTCACCTCGTTCGGCTACGACGCGGCCGGCAACCGGACCCGCTACACCGACGGCCGGAACAACACCACCGTCTACACCGTCAACTCGTTGGGCCTGCCCGAGGCGGTGATCGAGCCGGCGACCGCCGCGCACCCAAACCTCGCCGACCGCACCTGGACCGTCGGGTACAACGGCAACGGCAACGCTGACCGACTCGCCGCGCCGGGCGGAGTGGTCCGAATCCGAACGTACGACGCCGCTGGACGGCTGACGACGGAGGCGGGCAGCGGCGCGGCAGCCGCTAACCGAGGACTCGGCTACGACCTAGCCGGACGGGTCACCTCGGTCAACGCCCCCGGCGGCACCAACACCTATACCTACAACGACCGCGGGGACGTGCTGAGCGCCGCCGGACCATCGGGGAACGCCAGCTACGGCTACGACCGCAACGGGCAACTGACCTCTCGTACCGACGCCGCCGGTACGTCGACGTTTGGCTACACCGGTGACCGGCTGTCCACCATGCGGGACGGTGCCAGCGGGGTGAGTCAGACGCTCGGCTACGACGCGGCCGGGCTGTTGAAGACCATCGACTACGGCTCCGGGCGGGTACGGACGTACGGCTACGACGACATCGGCCGGGTGAGCTCCGACGTCCTGCGCAACGCGGGCGGCAGCGAAATCGCCAAGATCGCGTACCAGTACGACGCCGACGACCGGCTGACGGTCAAGGAAACCGTCGGGACCGCCACACCTGGCCGGAACACCTACGGATACGACGACGCCGGCCGGCTCACCTCATGGACGTCACCCGCCGGCACCGTCGGTTACCAGTGGGACGACTCCGGCAACCGGATCGCGGCCGGCGCCAAGACCGCCAGTTACGACGCGCGAAACCGGCTGCTCTCCGACGGCGACTACACGTACGCCTATACCCCGCGAGGCACGCTGGCCAGCCGGACCAGCTCTGGGCTGGCTGAGGAGTACTCCTTCGACGCGTTCGACCGGCTCGTCGGGCAGGAGTCCCAGACATACGAGTACGACGGCCTCGACCGGGTCACCGCCCGCAACGGCGTCGAGTTCACCTACGCCGGCTTCAGCCCCGAAGTCGTCGCCGACGGCACCGAGACGTACGCCCGTGGGCCGAGCGGCGAGCTGCTGGCCGTGGGGGACGGGCAGGACCGACGGATCGCCCTCACCGACGAGCACGGCGACCTGATCGGCGCGTTCGATGCTGGCAACACCGGACTCGGCGGGCTGGCCGGCTCGACCGCCTTCGACCCGTTCGGGCAGCGGATCGGTGACACCGGGGCCCAGTCCAACGTCGGTTACCAGGGCGACTGGACCGACCCGGATACCGAACAGGTCAACATGGGGGCCCGCTGGTACTCGCCCGGCACCGGCGGCTTCATCTCGCGCGACTCGGTCAGCTACGCCCAGGGCGACTCGATCCTGGCCAACCGCTACACCTACGGCGCTGGCAACCCGATGGCGAACAGCGACCCGGACGGGCACTGGCCGTCCTGTGGCTGGTGCAAGCGGGCGGCGAGCTCTGTGAAGAATACGGTCAGCTCCGGCTGGCAGGCAGCTGTCAACTCTCCGCTCGGTCAGGGGACGAGCTGGCTGGCCCGGGCCTCATGGTCGAACATGAAGCGGATCGGCAGTTTCGCCTGGGGCGCGGTCAAGTCCGGCTGGAACGCCCTGGCCAGCGGCATCAAGTCGATCGGCAGCGGCCTGAAGAACCTCTACGACAAGTACGCCAAGCCGTACATCGACCGGGGTAAGCAGCTGCTCCAGGAACAGGCCGCGAAGGCGTACCAGCGGGCGGTCCGGGTGCGGGACTCCGCCGTTGCGGCGATCGCGTTCACGGTGAAGAACAGCCCGGTCACCAAACTCGTGATGGCCTCCCGGCCGCTCATCGCCGGACTCGGCAAGCTGGTGGTCACCGCGGCCACTCAGCCGGCAGCCTTCGTCTCCGACCTACAGAACGTCGTCGCGGACACCGCCAAGGCCGCGATGGACCTCTACAAGGCGGCCGTCGCGGTGAACAACGCCGTGATCGGCGGCATCTCCAACGCGTTGGACACGGCGGGCGGCTTCATCGTCGAGCACAAGGCTGCGATCGCCGGTGCCGTCGCCGGCGTAGTCGTCGGGGTTGGCTGCGGAGTGGCGATCGGCTGGACGGGCGTCGGCGCGATCGGCTGCGCCGCAGCGGCCGGCGCGGTGGGATCACTGGTCAACGACCTGGTCGAGGGCGGCAAGGGCTGGAAGGAGATGGGCGCCAACGCCTTGTTGGCGGGCGCGTTCGGCGCCGTCACCGGCCCGCTGTCCACCGTGGCCGGCTCGGCGGTCGGAGCCGGCGTACGCGCCGTGATCGGCGGCGCCGGCCGATCGGCGCTCTCCGCGATGGGCACGGCGGCCACCTCGACCGCGAAGAGCTTCACCAACATTCGCCCTGGTGGTCTGCTCGGCAGAGCTACCAGCGGATGTCGCAACAGTTTCGTCCCAGGCACTGCCGTTCTGATGGCGGACGGTACCCGGAAGCGCATCGAGGACGTCCAGGTCAGCGACAGGGTGCTGGCGACCGACCCGACTACCGGAGAAACCGGGCCACGGAAGGTCACGGACCTGATCGTCGGCCAGGGGGAGAAGAACCTCATCGAGGTCACCGTCGATACCGACGGCGCCATGGGCGACCGGACCGCCTCCATCCAGGCAACTGACGGTCATCCGTTCTGGGTCGCGGACCTCCGGATCTGGGTCGAGGCGGTCGACTTGCAGGTCGGTTCGCTGCTGCGCACCTCGGCCGGCAGTCATGTCCAGGTCACCGCCGTCAAGCGGTGGACCGCCCAGAACCAGCCTGTGCACAACCTCACCGTCGACACCGTCCACACGTACTATGTAATCGCCGGCACCAGGCCGGTACTCGTACACAACTGCGACTGGGCTAGTCCTTCAGACTTGCAACCCGTGCACGGCATTTCCGGCGACTCGTCGACGAAGAACGTAGCGAGACTCGGGAAAGATATGCGAGCTGGTACTTTCGACTGGGAGCAGAGCCCCTTGTCGGTCGTTCGGCACGAAGGCACGACCTACGTACTTGATGGTCATCACCGCCTAGCTGCCGCCAAGTGGGTCGGAGCGGAGCGCGTAGGAATCCGCGACGTTACCGATGAACTTCTCAACGGTGGCTTCCGGGGTTACAAGGATATGGCGGACGTCCTGGATACGGCGTCTCGATTCCAAGGGAATCGACTAAACCCATACAAGCTGAGGTGACGGAAGTATGTTACGCGAAGTGTTGAGGACCATTGAGGACGCAATCCGCCAGTTCTACTCAGCTAAGGCCCTGGTGGAGGCAGCTCTAGGGGTTACGTCGGCGTCGCAACTCACGGAGCGGGTATTGCGAGACGAGGCCATCCGCCATGGGCATTGCCGAGGCTTCGAGTACAGCGTTCACGGCGTCGGGTATACCGTCGTGTCTCCTGGAGGGGAACCGGTGCACATCGATAGCTTTGGTGATAAAGACGGTTTCACCGTCTACGATATCAGGGCCTATCTGGAAGGAAGTGGTGATGCCGTCCCGGCAGTCGATGAAATACGCTTTGCGTGCGACCAACTCGTAGATAGGGGAATGATCGATAGGATTGATCGAGCCACGTACGGGTTTGCTTCAATACCTCCGGAATAGCCGTCTTCATGGAGGCCTGAAGTCCGTGCTCCTGATCCTCTGGCGTGGTGGTCAGGCGACGATTTGAATGGTGTACTTGGCCACCAGGCCATACTTCTGACGATCACCGTGTGTGACGGAGTCGTGTCGATGGTTGCCCTCGCCTGTTCGGGTTGCCGTCACGGTTGCCGTCACGCGGGACAAGTTATCGGCAGATATCGATAAAGCGTCTTCTCGCGGTCCGGTGCGGGGCTGTTCGATGGCGTGCCGCGTAGCGGTGCGGCGTCGGTCTACGGAGCCAGTCGCCGTGGGTGGTTGGTGAAGGGATCGTTACGGCCCGGGGTGGTCGATGGGTAAGGGGCCTGGGAGTTGCGTGCTCGGTGTTGGTGGGCGTGCGCGCCCGGGCTCATGAGGATCAGTGGTGGGAGAAGACGGGAAGGCTCTTTCAATGAGTGCATATGATGTTTGCCTGACGAATATCAACGTGCTTGGAGAAATCCATCAACGCTCGCTCAAAGACCCTGTCCGTCGTGCGGTTTTACGACGTTGCGCCTGATTTTCATCGTAGACGATGTAATGACTCAGTCTGGAACCGCTGTCTTTTGGTGCGCATCCTGTGAGCAGGGCCTAATGCCCAATCAAGCGGCAGTTCCCATGGGAGGTGAAAGGATTATTCGAGGAATTGAATCTGTGCCCAATTATCGCCTTATTGTTGACCAATAGCACGGTGGTACGCAATTTTGGGAAGCGATCGGGTCGTAATTCACCGAATTAGGAGTGGCTGATCGTCCGCCTGGTTGCTATCACAGTTGCCGTCAGACGCTTGGTTTATACGCACGGGGATGTTGTCTGTTTGATGTGGACGGCGGACGCGTGATGACTGGCGGGAGAGCATTCGTTGCCTGGCTGGTGATGGGATCGTCAGACGTTGTCCACAACAATGAGGGAAGGAACCGATGAAAGTGCGAAGTCTTGAGGCGGGACGTCGGAGCGGAGGGCTTCGCGCCCATGGTCTTGTCCTCGTATTACTGGCCGCCGCGCTGGTCGGGCCGACCGCGCCCGCATCGGCTGCGATCACCCCGGCGGCCGGAGTGCCGATCCTGGGGGCGAGCAGCAACCTGTGCCTCAACGTCGAGCGTGCCGCCGTCACGAACAACGCACGGGTCATCCAGTACACCTGCAGCGCCACGGCCACCAACGACGACTGGAAGGCGGTGTCGGTGGGGGACGGGACGTACCACATCACTGCCATTCACAGCAATATGTGTCTGAACGTCAGTGCGGCCGCCACTGTCAACAACGTGGCCATCGTCCAGTTCACCTGCAGCGCCACCGGGAAGAACGACAACTTCCGGTTCCGGTCGGTGCCGGGCTCGCACACATTCCAACTCGTCGCCGAGCACAGTGGCAAGTGCCTGCATGTAGCTGGTGCCTCCACGGCGCCGGGCGCCGCAATCGTACAATTCACCTGCGGTACGGTAGCCAGTGCCTACGAGCGGTGGTACTTTCCGCCGACCGGCGGCGTCATGGTCTCGCCTCCGCAGGAGCCGTTCACACCGATCTCGGTCATCCAGGCCGCGCCCGAGGCGGGCGCGACGCAGGCGCCGCTGACCTATGCCTACGTGGACAACCTGGGCCGGTTGCTGCATGGTCACCAGTCGGATCCGGACGCCTTTGGCAACCTGCAGTGGACGGTCATCGGCGAGGGCGAGGAGTTCTCCGGTCAGCCGTTGCTGTCCTACCAGGCCGACGGTCGGGTACAAATGATCGGCCACAACAGTGTCGACGGCGACACCTGGCTGCGTACCCAGACCACCAAGGGATTGCCGCAGTGGAATGCCTTCCAGGACGTCGGCGGCTCGAACCTCTCGCACCCCGCCGTCGGGCGGCTGCCCGATGGGAAACTCGTGGTCTTCACGCTGGTCAACGGCGGATTGTGGCACCTGCCGCAGGATGGCGTGCAGAGCCCCTACCTGGGCTGGAGATTTGTCGGCGGCACCGGCCTGGTCGGCCGGCCCACGGTGGTGACCATCCGGGACGGTCTTCAGGTCTTCGCCGCCGATGCCGCGGGTGCACTGCACACGGCGACCTACCGCGGCGGGACCCTGTCGGACTGGATCAGCCTGGGCGGGTCGGGTCTGACCGGCGCTCCGTCCGTGGTGGTATTCCCGGGCTTCCGGCCCCGGGTGTTCGCCCGCGCCGCAGACGGCGCCATCGTCACGAAGGGTCAGGACGCGACCGGGGCTTTCGGAACGGTATGGGAACCGGTCGGCGACTTTGCCGCGGCCGGTCCGCCCGCAGCAGTGCTGAACCCGATCAGCGGTCTAACCGAGGTGATCGCCCGGGGTAGTGACGGGGTGATTTCCTACGTCACGGAGACCGCTCAGGCATCCGGTGCCTGGGGTACCTGGCGTCCGGCGGTCACCTCCGGCGTGCTCGCCGCGACCGAACCCACCATCGTTACCTTCACCCGGTACGGCGGCGAGACCTGGGCCTTCGCCTTCCGAACCGAGGTCGGCGCCCCGTTCATCTTCGTTCGGGAGAATCTCGATCCCATGGGCCGTGGCACGACCGGCCCCGGCAAGCCCTTCACCGAGGTGCGCTTGCCGGCCCCGCCCGAGTAAGGAGTTAGGAAGGGCCCCTTCTTCTACAGAAAACGATAAGAAGGGGCCCTTCCTTACATCCTCATTCGGTGCGGAGGCCGTTGGGGCGGAGCATGCGCCAGAGGGCGGGCAGACTGAACGCCGTCACCAGCAGTACGACGGCACCGGCGATGCCGGACATCCCGGCGATGCCGGACCAGTCGAGTCGTAGTGGCTCGCCGACCATCACCAGCAGGGTGGCGCCGAGCGCCGTACCGATGACGAGCGCCAGCGCCAGCCCGAGCAGCACCGGCACCGCCGTCTGCCAGAGCACCGACCAGCTCAGTGTGCTGCGCCGGGTGCCGAACGCGACCAGTACGGCGAGCACCCGGCGCCGCTCCCGCAACTGCTCCAGGCTGCCGACCAGCAGGCTGGCGCCGAGCAGCAGCAGCGTCGCCAGTACGCCGATGAACAGGCCCCGCCGGATCTCGGCGAACCGGTCGACCCGGTAGGTGGCGTCCAGGGTCTGCACCGCCATTCCGGGGCCCAGCGGCGTCACCACGTTGCGGATCAGTTCGATGGTCTCCGGTCGGCTCCGGTCCACGGCGACGTAGATGAAGGCGTCCAGGCCGGCGAGCGCGCCCGGTTCCACGGCGCCCGGGGTGGCCAGGATGCCGGTGACCTCCCTGCCGATGGGGTCCGGCCGGGGCTCGGCCGGACGCATGGTGGCCGGTACCGTCCAGCCGGTGCCGGCCCGGTCACCGAGTTCCATCCGCTGCCCGGCGCTGGGCAGGGGCGGCAGGCTCGAACTCGCCTCCCGGTCGTCGGCGAGCGCGAAGACGTCGCCGTCGGTGCAGCTGTCCAGCGTGGCCAGCTCCCGCAGCGCCTGACAGTCCCCGATCCGCAGCGGATTGGCCGGTCGGTAGCCGTCCTGCTCGCGCGGGGTACCGACCGCCGCGACGTTGGTGTCGAGGGTGCCGAACACCTGACGGACGCCGGGGACCGCCCGGAGTTGTTCGCGCAGCGGTCCGACGTCCGCCCCGTTCACGACGCCGTTGCCACTGACCACCACCTGGGCCCGGTCGACGTCGTGCCCGGAGGAGAGCACATAGTTGTGCTGGATGCCGGCGAAGAGCATCTGCAACGCGATTCCACCCGCGACCGCCACCGCGACCCCGCTGACCAGCCGGGCCGAGGTCTCGCTGTCGAGTTGGAGCCGGCGGATGGCGAGCTGCCAGGAGACGGGGCCGCCGTGCAGCCGGCGTACCGCCGCCTCGACCAGCCAGGGCAGCAGCGCGGCGACGCCGACGAGCAGCAGTACGACGCCGGTGACCACCTGCGCCTCGTTGAAGGCGCCACCGGTCTGGTCGATGCCATCCAGCAGCGGCAGGAGCAGCGCCAGTCCGCCGATCGGCAGGGTCAGCCGCCACCAGAGCCGGCGGCGTCGGCCGGCCGAGCGGCGGACCACGCCGAGTGGTTCGATGACGACCCGGCGCAGCGCGAGTTGGGCGACCACGATCGCCGTACCCGGCACCACCAGGGCGATCAGGGCGGCGAGCGCCGGGCTCGGCCGGACGTCTCCGGCGTACACGCTGATCTCCCGGAGCGTGATTCCCTCGACGAGTTGCCGGCCGATCAGGAAGAAGACGCCGCCGAAGGCGAGGCCGAGCACGGCGCCGAGCAGCGCCTCGCCGGCCGCGATCCGTCGGGTCATCACCCCGTCCGCGCCGACCAGCCGCAGTGCGGCCAGCCGCCGGTCCCGGTTCTCGCCGCCGAACCGCGCCGCGGCGGCGATGAAGACCGCGATCGGCAGCAGCAGCACCACGAGAATGATCAGGACCAGCAGCAGGAGCACCGGATCGAGGCCCTCGCCGGCCGAGTCGCTGCCGAAGTGGTCGATCCGGACGCCGGTCACGCCGGGCTGGAGCTGGTCGGTACCGAGGTAGAAGGCGTACTCGCCGGGCCCGGAGAGGCCCTCGGCACCGATGGTGCCGGCCACCGGCTGCGCCAACCGGGGCTTGAGCAGCGCACCCTCTCCGGCCGCGAGCAGTCGGCCCAGCGCGGGAGAGACGAAGAGTTCGCCCGGCCGGGGAAGTGCGGTCAGGCCCGGCGGCACCGGCGCTCGTGTTCCCTCCGGTTGCAGCATCCGGCCCCGGATCGCCTGTTCGCGGTACTCGGTGTCGACGTTCGCGACCAGCAGGGTCCGGTCGCCCGGTGCCGGCTCGGGGACGCCGAAGAACTGGTCGTCGCGGGCGGCGGTCCGGTCGTCGCGGGCGCCCAGCATCGTCGAGATCGAGGTGCCACCGAGCAGCAGCGCCACCCCGAGGCCGACCCCGACCGCGGCCATGAGCGTCCGGGCCAACCCGTTCCGGCCGCCGGCGAAGACCATTCGGGCCCCGAGCGCCAGGTCGGCGAGCCAGCCCGTGCGCGTACGCTGCCTCATCGCGGCGCCAGCATGGTCTCGCGGGTACGGCCGTCGCGCACCACGATCTCCCGATCGGCGTACGCGGCGACGCGTGGCTCGTGGGTCACCAGTACCACCGCCGCACCGGCCTGCCGAGCGGTCTCGGTGAGCAGCCGCATCACCTGTTCACCGTTGAGCGAGTCCAACGCTCCGGTCGGCTCGTCGGCGAAGACCACCCGGGGGGCGGTGACCAGCGCCCGGGCCACCGCGACCCGTTGCCCCTGCCCGCCGGAGACCTCGCCGGGGCGCTGCCCGGCCACGTCGGCGACCTCCAGCCGGGCCAGCCACTCGGCCGCCCGGCGTTCGGCCTCGCGCCGCCGTACCCGGTCCAGGCGTAGCGGCAGGGCGACGTTCTCCAGGCAGGTCAGCTCGGGTACCAGCTGACCGAACTGGAACACGAAGCCAAACTCGCTCCGGCGCAGCGCGCTGCGCTCGGTGTCGGACATCGCGGAGAGTTCCCGGTCCCGGTAGCGGACCTCGCCCGCGTCCGTCCGGACGATGCCGGCCAGGCAGTGCAGCAGGGTCGACTTGCCGGAGCCGGACGCCCCCATCACGGCGACGATCTCGCCGGCCGAGACCCGGAGGGTCGCCCCGTCGAGTGCCGGCGTCGCGCCGTACGCCTTGTGCAGCGCGATTCCGGCCAGCAGCGGTTGGTCCTCGCTTTGCTCGGTCACGTCGTCTCCTCGCTGCGCTCGTCGTCGCCATGACCTGGTCGACTGGGCTGGCCGATGCCCTCGCTTTGCTCGGTCATGTCGTCTCCTCGCTGCGCTCGTCGTCGCCATGACCTGGTCGACTGGGCTGGCCGATGCCCTCGCTTCGCTCGGTCATGTCGTCTCCTCGCTGCTGAGCTGGGCCGGTACATGCTGCGGCGCGGCTCTGTCGTGCAGGGTGGCCGCCAGGTTGTCCAGCCGGGCGGTGGTCAGTTCCAGCCAGCGCAGGTCAGCCTCGAGGTGGAACAGCGCGAAGTCGCAGATGAGCTGGTCGGCGAGGTCCCCGGCGGCCTTGCGTCGGGTCAGGTCGCGCATCAGCCGCAGGTGCTCGGCACGCTGGATGTCGAGGATGTCGGCGGCGTCCCGGCCGGTCAGCAGCCCGAGCACCACCTTCGCGTAGAGCGTGTTCTGCAGGTAGATGTCGGGCTTCTCCGGCTGCGCCAACCAGCGCTGTACGTCGGTCACTCCGGCGGTGGTGATCGCGTAGCGCTTGCGCTCCGGCCCGGCGCCGGGCTCCACCCCGTCGACCTCGACGAGCCCGCTCTTGAGCAGCCGGGCCAGGGTCGAGTAGACCTGCCCGTAGTGCAGCGGGCGGCCCTGGCCGAACCGTTCGTCGTAGAGCCGTTTCAGCTCGTAGCCGTGCCGGGGGTTGGCCTCCAGCAGGCCCAGGAAGGTCTGTCCGATTGACATGGGCGGGACTCTACACCACGCGTATACACCCTATGTATAGCCAGGGTGTGTACCCAGCTCGATCCAATACGGGTTGTGAGTTTCCGTTAACGCGTTGGACATCGATGCACTCAGATTCATGAAATCCTTCATTCCTACGGTTCGTGGCACCAGGCAGCAGCCCTCGGTGAAAGGGGTAGGCGGATGCCACGAGGCGTGCGGAACCGGCTGGTCATGCTGGCCGCGACAGCGGTGTTACTGGCCGCTGGCGGATGTGCCGAGGACCCGACGTTGGCGTCGGGAACGGGCGGCGGGAACACCATCAAGGTGGGCATTCTGCACTCGTTGAGCGGCACGATGGCGATCAGCGAGGTGACCGTACGGGATGCCGAACTGCTCGCCATCGAGGAGATCAACGCGGCGGGCGGACTGCTCGGCAAGCAGATCGAGCCGGTGGTCGAGGACGGCGCGTCGGACTGGCCGACCTTTGCCGAGAAGGCGCAGAAACTGATCTCGCAGGACAAGGTCGCCACCGTCTTCGGCGGCTGGACCTCGGCCAGTCGCAAGGCGATGCTGCCGGTCTTCGAGCGGAACAAGGCGCTGCTCTGGTATCCGGTGCAGTACGAGGGGCTGGAGAGCTCGCCGTACATCTTCTACACCGGGGCGACCACCAACCAGCAGATCGTGCCGGGGCTTGAGTACCTGAAGGAACAGGGCAAGAAGAGCATTTTCCTGGTCGGCAGCGACTACGTCTTCCCGCGTACGGCCAACAAGATCATCAAGGCGTACGCGGCGGCGAACGGGATGACGGTGCTCGGCGAGGAGTACACCCCGCTCGGTCACACCGAGTACAGCACGGTGGTGAACAAGCTCCAGCAGGCCAAGCCCGACGCCGTGTTCAACACCCTCAACGGGGACAGCAACGTCGCCTTCTTCAAGCAGCTGCGCAGCGCCGGCATCACCGCCGCCGCGATGCCGACCGTCTCGGTCAGCGTGGCCGAGGAGGAGGTGGTCGGGATCGGCGCCGACAACGTCGCCGGGCACCTGGTCGCGTGGAACTACTACCAGACCACCAGCGGCGCGCGGAACGACACCTTCGTCAAGGCGTTCAAGGCCAAGTACGGCACCGCCAAGGTCACCTCCGATCCGATGGAGGCCGGCTACAACGCGGTGTACCTCTGGGCCGAGTCGGTGAAGAAGGCGAACAGCGTGGCGGTCGAGGCGGTCAAGAAGGCCTCCGGCGGCATCTCGCTGGAGACCCCCGAGGGCACCGTCACGATCGACGGCGAGAACCAGCACGTCTTCAAGACGGCCAGGATCGGGCTGGTGCAGCCGGACGGCCAGATCAAGGAGGTCTGGAACTCCGGCAAGCCGATCAAGCCCGACCCGTACCTGAAGGGCTACCCGTGGGCGACCGGCCTGTCCTGAACAGCCGGTACGGACCCTGACCGACGGCCAGCGACCCGGGACGGAGGCGCGCCAGGCATGGCGACACTCAACCAACTGGTGATCGGGGCGAGCATCGGAGCGGTGCTGCTCCTGATCGCCCTCGGCCTGACCTTCACGTTCGGCCAGATGGGCGTGATCAACATGGCCCACGGCGAGTTCATCATGGCGGGCGCCTATACCGCGTACCTGCTCCAACCGCTGGTCGGTACGCAGTCGGTGCTGGTCGCCCTGCCGGTGGCGTTCGGCGTCGCCGGGGTGCTGGGGCTGATCCTCGAACGGCTGGCCATCCGGCACTTCTACGGCCGGCCGCTCGACACCCTGCTACTCACCTGGGGGATCAGCCTCATCCTGCAACAGGTCGCCCGGGACATCTTCGGCGCGCCGAACGTGCAGGTACGCGCACCGGGCTGGCTCACCGGCGGACTCGACCTCGGCGGCGTACGACTGCCGTACAACCGGGTCTTCATCATGATTCTCGCCGCCGGCTGCGTGGTGGCGATCTGGCTCTACCTGACCCGGCTCAAGCACGGCCGGCGGATGCGGGCGGTGATGCAGAACCGGCAGCTCGCGGCGGTCAGCGGGGTGGCCACCGAGCGGGTCGACCAGCTCACCTTCTTCATCGGCTCCGGCCTGGCCGGGGTGGCCGGGGTCGCGCTCACCCTGATCGGGCCGGTCGGCCCGACGTTGGGCACCAACTACATCGTCGACGCCTTCCTGGTGGTCGTGGCCGGCGGCCTCGGGCAACTACGGGGCGCGGTCATCGCCGCCTTCGCCCTCGGCATCCTGAACAGTTTCGTGGAGTTCTGGGTCGACAACGGAGCCAGTTTCGCCAAGGTGGTGGTGTTCGCCGTGATCATCGGATTCCTCCAGGTACGTCCGCAGGGCATGTTCGTCGTCCGTACCCGGGCGTTGTCGTGAGCGGGCCGGTGGCGACCGGGCCGGCCGGGCTGGCCGACCCGGCGTCCCGGGACCGGCGGCGGCTGACCGGACCGGCGCTGTTCGTCGCGGTCGGGTTGCTGCTGATGGTGGTCGCACCGGTGGTGCTGTCGCCGTTCCGGCTGGACCTGCTCGGCAAGTACCTCTGCTTCGCCATCGTCGCGGTCGGAATCGGCCTGGCCTGGGGCCGGGGCGGCATGCTCACCCTCGGCCAGGGCGTGTTCTTCGGCATCGGCGGCTACGCGATGGGCATGCACCTCAAGCTCCGGGAGGCCGGTCCGGGCGGACTGCCGGACTTCATGGTCTGGAGCGGGGTGGAGAGCCTGCCGGCGCTCTGGCGGCCGTTCGCCAACCCGATCTTCGCGATCGCCATGGTGGTGCTGTTGCCGATGGCGGTGGCCGTACTGCTCGGCCTGCTGGTGTTCCGGCAGCGGGTCCGGGGGGCGTACTTCGCCGTCCTCTCCCAGGCGCTGGCCGCGGCCTTCGTCATCCTGCTGGTCGGCCAGCAGGGCCTGACCGGCGGCACCAACGGGCTGACCAACTTCCAGATGTTCTTCGGGCTGGACCTCTACCAGCCCGCCGACAAGCGGATCCTCTACCTGGTCGTGGTGCTGGTGCTCGGGGCGATGTTCCTGGTCGCCTGGCAACTCGCGCGGAGTCGCTTCGGCCAACTCCTGGTCGCCGTCCGGGACGGCGAGGACCGGGTGCGGTTCCTCGGGTACGAGCCGGCGGTCGTGAAGACCATCGCGTTCGCCGTCTCCGCCGCGATGGCCGGGATCGCCGGTGCGCTCTTCGTCCCGATGGTCGGGCTGCTCAGCCCGGCCAACCTGGGCATCGTCGCCTCGTTGGAACTGCTGATCGGGGTGGCGATCGGTGGCCGGTTCTCGCTGGCCGGCGCGGTCGGCGGGGCGCTGCTGGTCAACTATGCCAAGACCATCTTCAGTGAGGAGTCGGCGGACAACTGGATCTACCTCCAGGGCGCCATGTTCGTCGTGGTGATGATCTGGGCGCCACGTGGTCTCGCCGGGCTGGCCACCGATGCCCGGGCCGCCGTCGCGGCCCGCCGCCGGACCCGGCCCGGCGCCGTTCCGGCATCGGCCGGAAGAAAACCGACGAACCCACCGGGTACGGCCGAGCCGAACGCGGCGGTTGGCGGACCCGAGCCGAACGCGGCGGTTGGCGCACCCGAGCCGAACGGGGCGGTTGGCGGACCCGAGCGGGAGCGGGTGGGCGAAGCGCCGGACCACCCGGAGCGGATCGCGCCCGGTGTGCCGGCGGTGGCCGGCGAGCGTAACGAGGTGGGACCGTGAGCGACCTGTTGCAGGTCCGGGGACTGAACGTCGTCTTCTCCGGATTCCGGGCCATCACCGACCTCGACTTCACCGTCAACTCCGGCGAGCTGCGGTTCCTGATCGGACCCAACGGGGCCGGCAAGACCACGCTGATCGACGTGATCACCGGTCTGACCAGGCCGGCGTCCGGCTCGGTGCGGTTCGCCGGGAACGAACTGCGCGGCCGGCGCGAGCACCAGATCGTCCGGCTCGGGATCGGCCGTACCTTCCAGACGTCGGTTGTCTTCGAGCAGTTGACCGTGCTGGAGAACCTGGACCTCGCCGCGACCTTCCGGCGCCCGCTCGGCACGCTGCTGCGCCGACGGCGGGGAGTTGCCGACCTGGTCGCATCGGCCCTGGACACCACCGGCCTGGCGGCCCTGGCGAACCGTCCCGCCGGGGTGCTGTCGCACGGCCAGCGGCAGTGGCTGGAGATCGGGATGCTGCTGGCGCAGTCTCCCCGGCTGTTGCTGCTGGACGAGCCGGTGGCCGGGATGAGCCGGGACGAGCGGGCCCGTACCGGCGAGTTGCTGCGGGAGGTGGCCCGGGACCACACCGTCATCGTGGTCGAACACGACATGGACTTCCTGCGCCGGTTCGCCAGCACGGTGACGGTGCTGCACGAGGGCCGGCTGCTCTGCGAGGGGACGGTCGCCCAGGTGCAGGCCGACCCCCGGGTGCAGGAGGTGTACCTCGGCCGGACCCGCAAGGAGAGTGCCGAACTGGTCAAGGAGGTCTCGTAGATGCTGACGGTGCAGGGGCTGGACGTCGCGTACGGCCGGGCACAGGTGCTCTTCGGCGTGGACCTGGAGGCACCGGCCGGTGGCCTGGTCTGCGTGATGGGCCGGAACGGGGTGGGCAAGACGACCCTGCTCAAGGCGATCATGGGTGTGCTGCCGGTCCGGGCCGGCCGGGTCGTCTTCGCCGGGGAGGAGATCACCGGCCTGCGGACCCACGAACGGGTACGCCGGGGGCTCGGTTACGTTCCGCCGGGTCACGAGACCTTTCCGCAGCTGACCGTCGCGGAGAACCTCCAGGTCGCGGCGGAGGCGGCGGGGGAGGTCAGCCGGGGTGCGGTGGACGAGGCCCTCGACCTCTTCCCGGCGCTGCCGGCGCTGCTGCGCCGACGGGCCGGTTTCCTCTCCGGCGGACAACAGCAGCAGCTCGCCATCGCCCGCGCACTGGTCAGCCGGCCCAGGATGCTGTTGCTGGACGAGCCGACCGAGGGCATCCAGCCGTCCATCATCCTGGAGATCGAGGAGGCGGTACAGCGACTGCACTCCGAACTCGGCCTGGCGATCCTGCTGGTCGAGCAGTATCTGGACCTCGCGCTCCGGGTGGCCGACCGGTTCGTGATCCTGGATGCCGGCGAGGTGGTCCGGTCCGGCGACCGGGACGACCTCCGGGATCCGTCGGTGCACGGGTTGCTCTCGGTCTAGCACTGGGATCTGTCGGTTGTGCCGGTCGAATCGGCTATGTCGGGCCTGCCGGCGATGCCGGTCCTTGCCGACAGGCCCGACACGGCGCCATCCGGACTAAACTGCCGAACCATGCTCGTCGATGCGACGCTGCTCGATGATCGCGCTCCCGCCCCCGCTTCCCCCCGATGACCGGCGGGAGGACCTGGACCACGGCCGGCGACCCCGGAGGGCGGACCGCCGACGGATCCGGTCGGTCCTGGCAGCCGGGCTGGACCTGGGGGCCCGACGGTCGCCGTCCCCGCCCCGGGCCGGCCCGCCCCGGGCCGTACCAGCCGGTGCCGGCGTGGGTCACCCAACTGGTCGGCTACACCGACGACCGGACCGGCCGACCGCACGCGCTGGTCACCAGCTACGCCGGCGCCCGGGTCGTCCTCGACCTCCTGGACGGGCGACCGGTCGGCGCGGTGGACGAGCGGGCCCACGCGAGCATCTGTGCGACCGCGCGGATCGCCGGCGAGCTGATGATCGTCTCCGGGGCAGGCTCGGGCTATCTCCAGGTGAGTGACCTCGACAGCGGGCGCTCCCGGTGGCGGCGGTGGTGCGGCGATGTCCGTTCCCTGGGCACCGTCATCCTGGCCGGTCGCCCGCATGCCGTGTTGACCGGCGGGTCGCCGAACCTACAGGTCTGGTCGCTGGCGGCCGAGGGCGGCGAACGGGTCGGCACGCTGCGGGTCGGCGCGGAGCGGATCGCCGTACTGGCCACCACGGAGACCGGCGACGACGCCATGGTGGCGGTCGGCACCGGTACCGGCCGGGTCTCGCTCTGGCGCCTGGTCACCGATCCGGGCGACGGGGACGGCGTACGCGGGGAACCGCTCGGCGAGTACGCCTTCGAGGTGCCGGGCCTGGTGAACGTGCTGCGGTTCGCCGACTGGCGGGAACAGCGGGTCCTGCTCGGTGCCGCCGGACGACTCGCCCGGGTCTGGACGGTGGCCGGCGGAACGCCGCTCGGACCGGTCTTCTCCGCGCACACCGGTCAGGTCAACTCGGTCGTAGCGGGGCGGCTGGGGGACCGGCCGGTGCTGTGGAGCGGGGACGACTCCACCGTACGGGCCTGGCTGCCCGAGTCCGGTACGCAGGTCGGCGAGGCGTACCGCTATCCGTACGAGGCGGCACCGACCTGCACCATCGCGGTCGAGATCACCCGTCGGTCGATGCTGGTCACCGGTGACGCCGCCGGCCTGGTGTGGGTGTGGGATCCGGACCGGCCCTACCCGTTCCGCCGCGAGGCGCCGACCGGAGGCGGTGCTGTCGAGGAGCCCGACGGCGTTCCGGAACCGACCCGGCTCGCGATCACCGAGGTCGCCGGCCGGCCGGTCGTGCTCGCCGGGTTCGCCGGCCAGCCCGTCCGGGGCCTCGATCCGGTGCGTGGCGCGGAGGTCGAGGTGCCGGTCGACGGCTCGCCGGCCGTGCCGGTGCTGCTCGTGCCCGGACATCCGCCGCTGTTGGCCCGGCTGGGAACGGACACGATCGAGGTGTGGGACCCGGGCTCGGGCGCCCGGATCGGCGCACCCGTGCCCTGTCCGCCCGGCGTCGTGGGTCCGGACGGTGCGGTGGGCCCGTGCGAGTCGGGACTGGTGGACGGCCGACGGGTACTGCTGCTGGCCGCCGGGGCGGAGCTGTGCCGGCTCGACGTCGAGTCCGGTCGGATCACCGGACCGCTGACCGGGCACTCCGGCCGGGTCCGGGCAATCGCGTTCGGGGAGCTGGCCGGCGTACCCGTGGTGCTCACCGCCGCCGAGGACGACACCGTACGGCTGTGGGACGCCCGGTCCGGGCGGAGTGTACGGACGGTGCTGGACGGTCACGGCGGTGCCGCGTACGCGGTGGTGGTCGCGACGGTCGACGGCCGTCGCCTGGTCTTCAGCGCGGGACGCAACGGCCAGGTCCGCAGTCTCGACCTGACCGACCTGGTCCGGACCGAGCCGGACGGGGTCGGGTCGAGCCGGGCGGACCTGGCCGGGACCGAACCGGCGGGGGAGTACGTCGAGCCCGCCCTGCCCGAACCGACGGTGCTGATGACCGCCACCGGTCCGGTGCGCTCGCTGGCGGTGACCCGGGCCGACGGAGTCGTCTGGCTGGTCGCCGCGGACGGTGCCGTGTTGCGCTGGCACCCCGTCGGGGCGGCCACCCCGCCCGGGCAGACGATCGAACTCGGTGCCACGGTGACCGATCTCGTGGCCCGGTCCGACCTGCTCGTGGTGGCGGCCACCGACGGTCTGATCGGTTACCGGCCGTCGCCGGTCTGACCGGTCACCGGCCGTCCTGTTAGGAAGGGCCCCCGCTACAACAGAAAACGATAGGAAGGGGCCCTTCCTAACACCTCAGGCGCCGGGCGCCGTCGGGGCCTCGAAGAGCAGGCACGACGAGGTGGCGTGGGCGACCAGCTTGCCGCGTCCGTCGGTCAGTCGCGCCTCGGCCAGCGCGGTCCGGCGGCCTCGCTGCAGGACCGTGCCCTCGCAGCGCAGCAGGCCGCTGTCCACGGTCACCGGGCGGAGGAACTTGACGTTGAGATCCAGCGAGGTGTAGCCCATCCCGGCCGGCAGGGTGCTGTGTACGGCGCAGCCGGCGGCCGTGTCCAGCAGGATCGACAGCACGCCGCCGTGCACCGTACCGAGCGGGTTGTAGTGGAACTCCTGCGGCGTCAACTCGACCGACACCCGGCCCTCGTCGGCGGTCATCCGGCCCATCGCGATCAGTTGGCTGACCGGCGGGGTGGGCACCTCGCCGGCGATCATCGCGCGCAGCAGTTCGAGCCCGCCGCGCCGGCCGAGCTGGGCGATGCCCTCCGCCGGATCGGCCCAGGAGAAGCTGCGGTTACGGGTGTCGAGCTGAGTCTCGGTCATGGACGCAGCTTGTCAGCAGTTGCTGAGTCTGTCAATAAGACCTAGCCTGACGGCATGTCGGCACCCGAAGCGCTGAACTGGTCGGTCGAGAACTGCACGATCGCGCGTGCCATGGAGATCCTCGGCGAGCGGTGGACCATCGTGGTGCTCCGCGAGGTGTTCAGCGGAGTCCGGCGCTTCGACGACATGCGCAGGCGTACGCAGATTCCCCGTCAGGTGCTCACCGACCGGCTGGCGATGCTGGTCGAGCGGGGGGTGCTGCGCCGCGAGCCGTACCGGGAGCCCGGTGCCCGGCTCCGGCACGAGTACCGGCTCACCACGAAGGGGCTCGACCTGTGGCCCGTACTGGTGGCGGTGCTGGAATGGGGCGACCGCTACCTCGCCGATCCGGCGGGATCACCGCTGAGCACGGTGCACCGGGGCTGCGAGGCGGAGATGCGGGTGGTGCTGCGGTGTACGGCCGGCCACGAGGTGGCCTCCCCGCGCGACGTGGTGCCACGTCCCGGCCCGGGGGCGCGTACCCACACCTGAGCCGGTCCGTCCGGCGAAGGTGCCCGGACGACGCCACCGGGAACGGCCCCGGCGGCGTCGGGTCCGTGGACTACCAGCGGAAGCCGGCGCCGTAGGAGATGTCGGCGAGCGCCTGCTGCCCGGACGCGTTCGGGTGGAAGTAGTCCCAGCTGGACAACTGGCCGAGGGCGAACGGGAAGTTGAACACCGCGTTGCCGTCGAAGGCGCAGTTGGACCCGTACGCGGCGCAGGCCTCGGCGAGCTGTGTGTTGAATTCGACCACCCGCTGGCGTACCCGGTTGCGGCGGTCGACGTCGGCCTGGGCGTTCGAGGTCGGGTTGGCCAGCATCGACTGGCAGATGCCAAAGAGTGACCAGGCCGAACGGGCGGCGAGACTGCCCCGGCCGACCGACCAGAGCCGCTGGATGTCGGGCACGCTGATCACGAACACCCGGGCGTCGGGCAGGCCGGACCTGAGCTGGCCCAGTGCCGCGTCGATGTTGCTCCGGAACGTACCGACCGAGGTCATGCCCGCCTCGGAACTGGTGCAGGCGTCGTTCGCGCCGATCAGCATCGTCACGTAGTCGACGTCCTGCGAGACGGCGGTGCCGGCCTGGCCGGCCATGTCCGCGGACTTCGCGCCGGACCGCCCGTCGTTGTGGTTGCGGCCGTTGATCGCTGGGTTCACGGCACGGATGCGCAGGTAGTGGCTGTTCACCGACGCGTCGTCGCCGGTGCTGAACGATCGGGACGGGCAGTCGGCGTACCAGCCGCAGGCGTTGAAGCCGCGGGTGATCGAGTCACCCAGGCTTGCCATCGAGCTGGGCGGTGGACCGGGATCGGCGGCTGCCGGACCGCTCCCGACGGAGGTCACGAGTACGGCGGTGACGAGGAGCGTGGACAGCAGGGTGCCGGTACGGCGTACGGCGGACATGGGCGGCCTCCGGATCACGGTTTCCTTGGCCAGCTGCGGTGCGCAGATCATATAGACCTGTCTCAGTTGCCACAACGCGTTGAACCATAAGGCATCCGTCCTCTACCAGCCGATATGCTAAGAGTCTTGTTCATGATCTTAGATATCTGAATACTCGTTAAGGATGTGCCATCTCGGCGCAGAAACCTCCAAACCCCCCATGGGAGGCTCCATATGCGACCCACAAGGTCCCCGATCCGCGTCGCCGCGATAACGTTCGCGGCCGGATCCCTCGTCGCCGGACTGCTGGTGTCCGTACCCGCGCAGGCCGCACCGGCCCCGGCCTCGCCGGAGGCCGCGACGGCGCTCTCGGAGCGGCTCGGTGCCCGTTCCGCCGGCACGTACCTGGACGCCGGCGGCAAGATGGTCGTCACGGTGACCGACGAGTCCGCGGCCCGCGAGGTCCGGGCCTCCGGCGCGACCGCCAAGGTCGTCGCCCGAGGATCCGCCGAACTCGCGGGCGTGACCGACGAGCTGTACCGGTCGGCCCGGATCCCGGGCACCGCCTGGTACGTCGACCCGGTCAGCAACCAGGTCGTCGTCGACGTGGACAGCACCGTCACCGGCGCCAAGCTCGCCAAGGTCAACGCGGTGGCGGCCCGGTTCGGTGGCGCGGTACGGGTCCAGTCGGTCCCCGGCACGTTCAGCACCACCATCTCCGGCGGCCAGGCGATCTACACCAGCGGCAGCCGGTGCTCGCTGGGCTTCAACGTCCGCAGCGGCAGCACCTACTACTTCCTCACCGCCGGGCACTGCACCGCCGGTGGGGCGAACTGGTCGGGCAGCTCCGGCGGTTCGGTGATCGGCACCCGGACCGGCAGCAGCTTCCCGGGCAACGACTACGGCATCGTCCGGTACAACAGCACCGCGCAGCAGCCCGGCGACGTCTGGCTGTACAGCGGCACCCGGGACATCACCGGTGCGGCCAACGCGACCGTCAACCAGTCGGTGCAGCGCAGCGGCAGCACCACCGGGCTGCGCAGCGGCCGGGTGACCGCGCTCAACGCCACCGTCACCTACCAGGGCAGCGGCACGGTCTCCGGCCTGATCCGGACCACCGTCTGCGCCCAGCCCGGCGACAGCGGCGGCCCGCTCTTCGCCGGCAGCACCGCGCTGGGTCTGACCTCGGGCGGCAGCGGCAACTGCACCAGCGGCGGCACGACGTTCTTCCAGCCGGTGGTCGAGGCGCTCAACGCGTACGGCGTCAGCATCTACTGAGCTGGCCGATCCTCATGATCGGCGTGATCGGGTTTTCCTCGGTCGGTCGTCGGCGGTCGCCGGCACCACCTCCCCGATCACGCCGATCATGGCGGTCCGGGGCGGGCCTGGTACGCCGTCCGGTCGGTCAGCCGGCCGCCTGCCGCTCGGGCGGGTGGCGGCGGGTCCAGTGGACCAGGGTCAGCACCACGGCCAGCGGCCAGAGGACCTCGGCGCCGGCGGTCATCCGCTCGGCGAGGCCCGCCGTGCCGCCGTCGGGAAGTTGCAGGGCCAGCCACAGCCCGAGGGCGAGCATGGTCCCGCTGGCCGCGAACCCGACCGTCGGGCGCAGCGCCCAGGGCAGGTCCCGGCCGCCTGGACCCGGAGCCGGACGCCGTGGGCGGCTGCGGCGGATGACGGCGAGTGCCGCCAGCCCCGGCCAGGCCGCGAGCGCGACGAAGGCGACGACGGCGGCGATCCCGTGCGCTGGAGGCGTCCTGGCCCCGTCGAGCTTGGGCACCGCCGCCACCAGTACGGTCGCCGCGCCGCCACAGCCGTAGAGCACCCGGGCGGCGAGCGGGACCGGGCGCAGCCCGATCGCGGTCACCAGGTGCGCCACGCCGAGCCCGGCGAGGCAGCTGATCAGGATCAGCCGGTCCATCATCCCGTACGACGAGAGCGAGCTGATGGTGTCCCCGATCGGGTCGTACCCGGGTGGCTGGCGCAGGGCCGCGATGGTCCATCCGATGGTCAGCAGCACCGGGGCCGCCACGGACGAGAAGACCGCCCACCAGGGCACCGCAGGCATGCCGTCACCCTACGTGACGATATGCCCGGGTACAGGTCGATACAGCGGTCCGGGCCCGGGAGGAGTCAGGTCGGACCGGGATCCGCCACCTGGTCGAGCAGGCCGAGGGCGTACGCGGCGACGATCGCGCCGGCCCGGTTGCGGGTACCGAGTTTGAGGAACAGCCGCCCCTGGGTGTTCTCCACCGTCTTCTCCGCGATGTCGAGCAGCCGTGCGGTCTGCCGTACGGTGTGGCCCATCGCGATGGACCGGAGGATGTCCGCCTCGCGCGAACTGAGCTGTGGCAACCGGCCCTCGGGACGATGGGTCGACAGGCCGGGCCGGAGCCCGGCGGCGGCGTCCGCCGGGGCACCCGAGCCGGCACCGGCCGGTACGACCAGCCCGAGGGCCGCGGCCCGGGCCACCGCCTGGCTCTGGCTCGCCACCCCGAGCTTGTGGTAGATCCGCCGTTTGCTGTTCTCCACCGCGCAGGGCGTGCTGGCGATCAGGTCGGCGATGCGCTGCACGGTGTGCCCCGCGCCGATCAGGGTGATGATCTCCCGTTCCTGATCGGTCAGGGACTCGCCGCTGACCGGTGCGGCGCCGGGCCGGGTGTGCAGCGACTCCGCCTCCCGCCGGAGCACCATCAGCAGCGCCGGCAGGCCGTGCGAACTCGGCACCAGGGTGTCCACGCCGATCTGCCGGGCGGCGGTCAACTCGGTCGGGGAGAGGTGGTCGTACATCACCACGATCCGGACCCGTGCACACCGCTCGCGCAGCAGGGCGAGGGTGGGTAGTGCGCCGTACATCGCGGGTCCGACGTCGAAGAGCACCATGTCGGGTCGAAGCAGCGCGCAGAGTTGCAGCAGGTCGTCGTCCGTGGCGACGTGGCCGACGATGGAGAACTCCGGCTGGCCACTCAGCCAACTCGCCAGCGCATCGCGGAAGAGACGGCGCCCGGAGCGGAGCGCCACCCCGATCGAACTTCCCCGCGCTGCCTCGGTGTGCACGGCATCCTCCCCGCCGCCGATGCGTACGCCTCCCTAGAGAGTGTCTTCAAAGGGGTTTGATCCATTGCATCAGGGCGGCGATGGTCACGGTTGCCTGGTAGGACTCGATGGTCTTGTCGTAGCGGGTGGCCAGGCCGCGGGCCTGTTTGAGGTGGTTGAAGCAGCGTTCGACGAGGTTGCGGCGCTTGTACAACTGTCTGTCGAAGGCTGGTGGGCGGCCACCTCGGCTGCCGCGTCGGCGGCGGTTGGCGATCTGGTCGGATCGTTCGGGGATGGTGTGGCCGATGCCCCGTCGTCGCAGGTAGGAGCGGATCGCTTTCGAGCTGTAGCCCTTGTCTGCGAGGACATGCTCGGGGCGGTTACGCGGCCGGCTCCCCGCGGGGCGGCCGACGCGGATCCCGGCCAGGACGTCGGTGAAGCGGGTGCAGTCGTTGACGTTGCCGCCGGTCAGGACGAACGCCAAGACGCGACCCTTGCCGTCACAGGCCAGGTGGATTTTGGTCGTCAGTCCACCTCGGGACCGTCCGAGGGCGTGATCTTGTGTTTCGTCCGTTTCTCGTCGCCCCCTTTAGCCCCGGCGGCATGCTGATGCGCCCGCACGATGGTGGAGTCGACCGACACCAGCCAGTCGATATCCCCCGCAGCGTCGGCGTCGGCCTGGACCCCGGCGAGCATGCGGGTGAACGTGCCGTCCAAAGCCCATCTACGGAAACGGGTGTAGACCGACTGCCAGGATCCGTACCGGGCGGGCAGGTCACGCCACGCCGCCCCGGCGCGGACCTTCCAGACGATCCCGTTGAGTACCCGCCGGTCATCAGCACGAGGACGACCACCCGTCACCACCGACGGCAGGTACGGGACCAGCCTCTCCCACTCAAGATCGGACAACTCGTAACGACGAATCACGCGCTACATCATCCGACACCCAAGATCCTTTGAAGACACTCCCTAGCCGTGAGCCGTTGCGTGGGCTGGGTCCGGGCCACCGGTCCGGGCGGGGTAACGCGGCGACTGTGTGAGCCAGACCACAGGATGAGTGTGCCGGCTACACCGGCCCTGCGCATCGGCCCCAGGGGGAAATTCCATCGACGATCATCGACGTCTTTGGGATCGGTCCGGGGCCGGTGGGACACCACGATCCACCGCTGGAGCGATAGGGTGGCGAATCGTGGTGTATCCCTCCGGCCCTGGTCCACTCGATTTCCTGTCCCAGCGCTACACCCAACTGCGCCTGCTCGGCCAGAACGGGGTGGCCGAACTGTACGGCGGTGTCGACCACGCCGGCACCCCGGTGAGCGTGGTGGTGCTGACCGGCCCGGCAGCGGCCGACCAGCAGCTGCGCGGCGCGTTCGGCGCGGCGGTCGGCAACAGCAGCTACGCCCCGTACGCCGGGGATCTGCTGGTCCACGCGGCCGACCTGTCCGGGCCCCGGCCCTGGGCGGCGACCCACCAACTGCCCGGTCAGCCCGGCGCGGAGCGGCTACTGACGGGGCTTCCCGGCGGCCCGATCACCGCCGCGCCGCCCGGTGCGCCCTTCACGGCGACGCCGCCCGGCATGCCCCCCACCGCGACGCTGCCGGGCGCACCCCTTCCGCCGGCCCCGCCGGGCGCCGTTCCCGGCTGGCCGCCGCCTCCCGGCTACCCCGCCGGGCCCCCGCCGCCCGCCGGGATGTCGACCGGGCTGAAGACGACACTGATCGCCGGAGGGGTCGTCCTGCTCCTGGTGGTCGGGCTGGGGGTGTTCGCCGTCGCCAAATTCCTTCCCGATTCGAATCCGGTCGCCAGGTCGACCGCGGGCCCGTCGACGCAGGACACGCCGGACCCGTCTGCGGTCCCCGAGCCGAGCGGCTCCGACCCGTCCGGCACGTCCACGCCCCGGCCGGGAGAGCCGACGCTCCGCACGGCGACGCCGGTGACCGTACTCGGGCCGTCCTACGCCGACGGTGACAAGACGTACACGATGGCGTTCTCCGGCTGGCCGATCGCCTTCCGTACCCCGGAAACCTGGGGCTGTATGGGCGGGCGGCCGAAGATCCCGGACAGCAAATCGTGGGTCTGCATCGACGAGGGCAACCCCGGCAGCCGGCAGCGGGCCCATGTGCTGCTGCGGCCGTGCGCGACCACCTGCACCGCCGCCGAGCAGAAGGCGATGAACGAGGCGTGGCTGGACGAGCCGGAGAAGGCCAAGGTCGTCCGGCAACGCACCTACTACGTGGAGACCAGCAGCAACGACAAGGGCCTCTACGCGGTGGACGCGAGCCACTTCTTCAAGGATCCGCAGGACGGGACGAGGCACTGGCAGATCGGCGTCTACGTGGAGTCGCCGCCGGACACCCGTAACCAGGTGCTGAAGATCCTCAACGACGTCGTCAGCCAGGCCGGATGAGGCGTCCGCGCCGGTCCGGCCCGCGACGCCGGAGCTAACCCCCGGGCCCGGCCCGGCCCGGGGTCACCGGCTCCGGCGCGGCCCCGACGGGCGACAACCGGTCGAGGTGTGCGCGCACGCTACGCGGGTCGGACCCGACCGCACTGACCAGCGCCGCCGGGCCGCCGGCCAACGGCAGCACGGCCGCCGCCGAGCGGGCCGCCGTGACGTCGCGGGCCCCGGCGCGGGCGCCGTCCGGCCGGGCCGCCGAGTCGTACGGGGCCGGGCCGGACGAGGTGAACTCGGACCAGGCGGCCCCGGACCAGGCGGGCTCGACCAGCAGGACCGAGCCCACCGCGCGGGCGCCGTCGAGCACCGCCGCACCGGACCAGCCGGACGCGCGCGGCCCGACCGAGAGATCGTTGCGGAGCAGGGTACGGCCGCCGTACCGCAAAGTCGTCTCGATCCGTACGTCGCCGACCGGCTCGGCGTACCGGCCGCAGACCAGTTCCTCGCGCCAGAGCAGGGCGGCCCCCTCGGCGAGCGCGATGCTGGTGACCGTGCGATGGTCACAACCGGCCGCCCCGATCAACGGCTCGGGAAGCCAGCGCAGGCGACCGCCGGCCGCCACCCGGGCGGTGATGTGCAGCCGGGACCCGCCTCCCGTCGGACCGGGCAGCGCCAGCGAGGCGGCGACACTCCGTACGCAGAGCCGGGCGCCCGGACCGACCTCGATCTCGATCCGGAGGTCGTCGCCACCGAGTGGTCCGGCGGCCCCACCGACCAGATGCAGCTGCACCTCACCGTTCGAGTCCGACGGCGAGGTGCGTCGCGGCAGCAGCGGCGGTTCGCCGCGCAGCGCCGCCAGCCGGGTACCCCGGACCGGGTCGGCCACGGCCACGATCCGGGCCCGCGCCCGCATCAGGGCACGAGTTCCGCGGATCCGTCCGGCCGATCGGTCCGGACCGGCAGCAGTCCCCGGACCCAGTCCGCGACCTTCTTCGCCGACGGGTCCTCGACCAGGGAGAGGAAGACGGTGGGGAGGTCGCCCCGGCGGGCGCTGGCATCCCGGGCCATCACCGACAGGTCGGCGCCGACCAGTGGAGCCAGATCGGTCTTGTTGATCACCAGTAGGTCGGCGGAGGTGACGCCCGGGCCGCCCTTGCGCGGGACCTTGTCCCCGCCGGCCACGTCGACCACGAAGACCTGGTGGTCCACCAGTCCCCGGCTGAAGGTGGCGGTCAGGTTGTCGCCACCGCTCTCCACCAGGACGAGGTCGAGCGGACCGAGGCTCACCTCCAGGTCCTCCACCGCGTCCAGATTGGCCGAGATGTCGTCCCGGATCGCGGTGTGCGGGCAGCAGCCCGTCTCCACCGCCCGGATCCGGTCGGCCGGCAGTACGCCGTTGCGGAGCAGGAAGTCCGCGTCCTCGGTGGTGTAGATGTCGTTGGTGACCACGGCCAGCGCAAGCTCGTCGGCCAGCGCCCGGCAGAGCGCCGCGACCAGCGCGGTCTTGCCCGAGCCGACCGGGCCGCCGATGCCGAGCCGGACCGGCCGGGCCGTACCGGGGGCCGGGGCGGCCAGCGGCGCGTGCGGGTCGACGCCGGGTTCGGGATGCGTGTGCGGCACCTCGTCGCCAGGATGCTGGTGTGCAGCGGTTCCGTGCCCGGGCTGCCCGGTTCCGGTCTGCCGCACCTGCGGATCAGGATGCAAAGAGACGCACCTCCCAGTTCGCGTGTACTTCGGCACCGATCTCCAGCAGCGGGGCGGAGTCGGCGGGGAGCAGGTCGACCGGGTCACCGGCCCGCGCGGCGGCGGTGGCGGCGAGCCGGTCGCACTCGTCGGCCAGCTCGGCGAGCAGGGCGTGCACGCCGTACGGGTCGAGGCCGAGCAGCCGTACGGCCGCGCTGGCCGGTCCGCTGACCGTCCCGTACGCCCCGGCGACCGCCGCCTGCACCGGGGGCAGTCCGGCCGCCGCCGCCACGATGCCGAGTGCCACCGGATGGTGCCGGTCCCGCTGTGCCGGATCGGCCGACCAGATCGCCCGGCCGGCGCGGAGCAGGGCACGGCCCTGTACCCGGGACGCCCGGCGCAGTGCCGGGGACGGGATGCGGGCGTCGACACCCTCGTCCAGCGCGTCGAGCCGGTGCCGGTCGACGTCCTCGTGCCCGGCGGCGCAGGCGGCGGCGGTGAACGCGGCGGTGACCCGACCGGAGGTGGCGAGCCGACCCCGGAGGAACCGGGACAGCCCGGTGAGGTCCCGGAGCCGGCCGCTGCTCACCGCCGCCTCCAGGCCGCCGGAGTGGGCGTGCCCGCCCGCCGGCAGTCGCCCGTCGGCGAGTACCAGCAGGGTGGCGAGTCCGGTCACGACGTCTCCTCGCTGCAACCGGGCCTGGCGATCAGAAGAGGAAGTAGCGCTGGGCCATCGGCAACTCGACCGCCGGCTCCGGCTCCACGACCGCACCGTCGATGCGTACCGTGAAGGTGTCCGGTTCGACCTCGATGCGGGGCAGCGCGTCGTTCAGCGGCAGGTCGGCCTTGCCCCGGGAGCGGGTGTCGACCACCGGAGCCAGGGTGCGCCGGATACCGATCCGGTCGGCGAGCAGCGCGTCGATGGCGGCCGGTGCCACGAAGGCGAGGCTGGTCGCGGCCGGCACCACGCCGTACGCGCCGAACATCGGCCGGGGCAGCATCGGCTGCGGCGTCGGGATCGAGGCGTTGGCGTCACCCATCTGGCCGAGCGCGATCATGCCGCCCTTGACCACCAGGTGCGGCCGTACCCCGAAGAACGCCGGGTCCCAGAGCACCAGGTCGGCGAGCTTGCCCGGCTCGACCGAGCCGACCTCGCCGTCGATGCCGTGCGCGACCGCCGGGCAGATGGTGTACTTCGCCACGTAGCGGCGGGCCCGCAGGTTGTCCGCCGCGCCGTCGCCGGGCAGCGCACCCCGCCGGGCCTTCATCACGTGTGCGGTCTGCCAGGTACGCAGCACGACCTCGCCGACCCGGCCCATCGCCTGCGAGTCCGACCCGATCATCGAGATCGCGCCGAGGTCGTGCAGGACGTCCTCGGCGGCCATCGTGCTCGGCCGGATCCGGCTCTCCGCGAACGCCAGGTCCTCCGGCACCGTCGGGTTGAGGTGATGGCAGACCATCAGCATGTCCAGGTGCTCGTCCAGGGTGTTCCGGGTGTACGGCCGGGTCGGGTTGGTCGACGAGGGCAGCACGTTCGGCTCCCCGGCCACCGTGATGATGTCCGGTGCGTGCCCGCCGCCCGCCCCCTCGGTGTGGTACGCGTGGATCGACCGGCCGGCGATGGCCCGCAGGGTGTCCTCGACGAACCCGGCCTCGTTCAGCGTGTCGGTGTGGATCGCGACCTGCACCCCGGACGCGTCCGCGACCCGCAGGCAGGCGTCGATCGCGGCGGGGGTGGTGCCCCAGTCCTCGTGCAGCTTGAAGCCGCCGGCGCCGCCCCGCAACTGCTCCCACATCGACTCTTCGCTGACCGTGTTGCCCTTGCCGAGCAGCAGCACGTTTATCGGCCAGGGGTCGAGCGCCTCCAGCATCCGCCCCAGGTACCAGGGATTCGGCGTCACCGTGGTCGCCTTGGTCCCCTCGGCCGGGCCGGTGCCGCCGCCGATGATCGTGGTGATTCCGCTGGCCAGCGCGGTCTCCAGGATCTGCGGGCAGATCAGGTGTACGTGGCTGTCGATCGCCCCGGCGGTCAGGATCTTTCCGTTGCCGGCGATGATCTCGGTGCCGGGCCCGATCACCAGTTCGGGGTGGACCCCGTCCATGGTGTCCGGGTTGCCGGCCTTGCCGAGCGCCACGATCCGGCCGTCCCGGATCCCGACGTCGGCCTTGACCACGCCCCAGTGGTCGAGCACCAGCGCGCCGGTGATCACCGTGTCGGGAGCGCCGTCCGCGCGGGTCACCAGGGACTGGCCCATGGACTCGCGGATCACCTTGCCGCCGCCGAACACCGCCTCGTCGCCGTACCCGCAGTGGTCCTGTTCCACCTCGATCAGCAGGTTGGTGTCGGCGAGCCGGATCCGGTCGCCGACGGTGGGGCCGTACAGCGCGGCGTACCGGCGCCGGTCCATCGTGGTCACCTGTCCTCCCCGGCGGAGCCCTCGTCGGTCTCGGCGGCCGGGCCCGGGGCGGGCCGGTCCAGCGGTCCGGCGCACTCGCCGCGCAGTCCGGGTACGACCCGGGCGCCGCCGAGGGGAACCAGGTCGACGTCCCGGTCGATGCCCGGCTCGAACCGCACCGACGTGCCGGCCGGGATCGCCAGCCGATGGCCCCAGGCGGCCGGGCGGTCGAACTCCAGCGCCGGGTTCGCCTCGGCGAAGTGGTAGTGCGAACCGACCTGGACCGGCCGGTCAGCGGTGTTGACGACGGCCAGGGTCCGGACGGGCCGGCCGGGGTTGAGCGTTACGTCGCCCGTTCCGGGGAGCAGTTCGCCGGGGATCATGCCCGCCCCGTCACGAAATCGGCTCGTGTACGGTCACCAGTTTCGTGCCGTCCGGGAAGGTCGCCTCCACCTGCACCTCCGCGATCATCTCCGGAACACCGTCGAGTACGTCGTCGCGGCTGAGCACGTTGCGCCCGGTCTCCATCAGCTCGGAGACGGTACGTCCGTCCCGGGCGCTCTCCAGCAGGAACGCCGTGATCACGGCGACCGCCTCCGGATGGTTGAGCCGCAGTCCGCGCTCGCGCCGACGCCAGGCGAGATCGGCCGCGACATGGACCATCAGCCGTTCTTGCTCGTGACGGGTGAGGAACATCAACTACCTCCGCAGCGGCGACTCAGCGGATCGTGTCAGTCAGAGATTTCGATGAGGTTACAGGTCGCGTGGCGGCGCGACCGGCGGCCGGGGCACCGGCCGGAGGATCGCCGGAGCGGCGGGCGCGACGCGAATTCTTGACGAAATCCATACACTTTCAAGTTTTCACAAGTTTGTGAAAACGCCATACCATCGGGTTCATGACTACTGCGATCTCGGTCTCCGGCGTAGTGAAGTCCTTCGGCCGGAGCCGTGCACTGGACGGGCTGGACCTGCGCGTCGACGTCGGCGAGGTCCACGGGTTCCTGGGCCCGAACGGCGCCGGGAAGTCGACGACGATCCGGGTACTGCTGGGGCTGCTGCGCGCCGACGCCGGCCAGGTCAGCCTGCTCGGCGGGCATCCGTGGCGGGACGCCGTGGCGCTGCACCGCCGGCTGGCGTACGTGCCCGGCGACGTCAACCTGTGGCCGAACCTCACCGGCGGCGAGGCGATCGACCTCTTCGGGGCGCTCCGTGGCGGCCTGGACAAGCGGCGCCGGGACGACCTCCTGGAGCGGTTCCAGCTCGACCCGACCAAGAAGGCGCGGACGTACTCGAAGGGGAACCGGCAGAAGGTCGCCGTCGTCGCCGCGTTCGCCTCCGACGTCGAGCTGTACATCCTCGACGAGCCGACCTCCGGGCTGGACCCGCTGATGGAGGCGGTCTTCCAGGAGTGCGTACGCGAGGTCAAACGGGACGGCCGGACGGTACTGCTCTCCAGCCACATCTTCTCCGAGGTGGAGGCGCTCTGCGACCGGGTGAGCATCATCCGGCAGGGCCGGACGGTCGAGTCCGGCACCCTCTCGCAGTTGCGCCACCTGACCCGTACGGCGATCTCGGTGGAGACCGCCCGGCCGATCACCGGCCTGGTCGAACTGCCCGGCGTGCACGACGCCCAGGTGGACGGTGCGCACGCGACGTTCGACGTCGACGCCGGGGAACTGGACCGGGTGCTCCAGCACCTGCACCGGTTCGAGCTGCGTGCGCTGACCAGTTCCCCGCCGACGCTGGAGGAACTGTTCATGCGGCACTACGGCAACCAGGAACCCCGCGCGGAACTGGCCGGCGTGTGATGGGCGGCACCCTCACCGGCACCGCCCGGCTCGCCCGGCTCGCGTTGCGCCGCGACCGCGTACAACTGCCACTCTGGATCCTCGGTACGACGGTGCTGCTCTCCGGCACGTACGCCGCCGCACAGGAGCAGTTCCCGACCGAGGCTGACCGGCTCACTGTGCTGCGTACCGCCGTCGAGACCCCGGCGATCCTGATGCTGCGCAACGTCCCCACCGGGACCAGCAACGGCGAGATGATCGCGTTCCAGATCTTCCCCTTCCTGGTCGTGACGGCCGGCTTCATGAGCACCCTCGCCGTGGTCCGGCACACCCGCCAGAACGAGGAGACCGGCCGTACCGAGATGGTCAGCTCGATGGTGGTCGGCCGGCACGCCAGCCTGGCGGCGGCGATGATCGTCACGGCCGGCGCCAACCTGGTGCTGGCCGGACTGCTCGCGCTCACCCTGCTGGGCAACGGCGAGCCGACCGCCGGCTCCCTCACGCTCGGCCTGGCGGTCGGCGCCGGTGGCCTGGCCTTCGCCGCGATCGCGGCGGTCGCCGCCCAGGTCAGCCAGACCGCGCGGGCGGCCAACGGGATCGCCGCCGCCGCGATCGGCGCCGCCTACCTGGTACGCGGACTCGGCGACGCGCTCGGCGAGATCCAGCCGAGCGGGTACACCATGACCACGGCCTGGCCGAGCTGGCTGTCCCCGATCGGCTGGACGACCCTGACCCAGCCGTTCGCCGGAAACCGCTGGTGGGTGCTCGGGCTGCCGCTGGCGCTCGCCGCCGCCGGAACCTGGCTGGCCTTCGCGTTGACGAACCGCCGGGACATCGGGATGGGCATGATCGCCGCCCGGCCCGGACCGGCGAAGGCCGTCCCCGGACTGCTCAGCCCGCTCGGCCTGGCCTGGCGGTTGCAGCGCGGCACGCTGCTGGGCTGGGCCATCGCGATCGGCCTGTTCGGGGTGACCATCGGCTCCCTGTCCGGCGCGGTCGAGGCGGCGTTCGACGGCAACGAGGGCGCGACCCGGACCATCCGGGAACTCGGCGGCGACGGCAGTCTGATCGACTCGTTCTACTCCGCGATGCTGGCCATCATCGGCGCGATGGTCGCCGGCTACGTGGTCCAGGCGCTGCTCCGGGTCCGCGCCGAGGAGGTCGGTGGCCGGGCGGAACCCACCCTCGCGACCGGCGTCGGCCGACTGCGCTGGCTGGGCAGCCACCTGGTCGTCACGGTGTTCGGCGCGGTGCTGCTACTGGCGATCGCCGGGATCTCCGCCGGCCTGGTGGCCGGAGTCAGCGCGGGGAACACCGGCGACCGGCTGGCCGACCTGACCATCGCCGCCCTGGCGCAGCTCGCGCCGGCACTGATCATGGTCGGGTTCGTCCTGGCGGTCTTCGGGCTGGTGCCCCGGCTGACCGTCGGGATCGGCTGGGCCGGGTTCGCGATCGCCCTGATCTTCGGCCAGCTCGGCGAGCTGCTGAACCTGCCGCAGGCGGTCCGCGACATCTCCCCGTTCAGCCACGTCCCGGCGCTGCCGGCCGGCGAGGCCAGCGTAACGCCGCTGGTGCTGCTGGCCGTGGTGGCGGTGGCGCTGGGCGCGGCCGGAATGGCCCTGTTCCGCCGCCGCGACCTCGCCCTCTGAATGTAAGGAAGGGGCCCTTCTTATCGTTTTCTGTAGAAGAAGGGCCCCTTCCTAACACCCCGCTCCGCACATCGCTGCGGCGACGCGTTGGCTCGGTGACGCGTTGTTGAGGCAGAATTACCCGATCTTCACAAACTAAAGAAGGATGATGATGACCCGAACCGAGGGCCAGCGGGACGAGGAAGCGGTCCGTCGCTTCGTCGAGCAGTTCGCGCTGACCTTCAGCGATCTGGGCGTACCCCGGATGCCGGCCCGGGTGCTGGCCGCGCTGATGGTGACCGACCAGCCCGGACTCACCGCCGGCGAGATCAGCGAGGGGCTCGGGGTCAGCCTGGCCGCCGTCTCCGGAGCGGTGCGCTATCTCCAGCACGTCGGCCTGGCGGTCCGCGAGCCGGTGCCCAACTCCCGGCGGGACCGCTACCGCGCCCTCGGCGACGCCTGGTACGCACAGAGCATCCGGGACGGGCTCTACCAGAAGCTCGCCGACATGATGCACCAGGGCGTACTGGCCGTCGGCGACGAGACCTCGCCGTCGGGCGAGCGACTGGCCGAGATGCGGGACTTCCTGCTCTTCGTCCAGGCGGAGATGGGCGTGCTCTTCGAGCGCTGGGACAAGCTCCGCCAGGCGAGACGGGAACAGCAGGCAGAACACTCCTGAGCCCGACCCGCTCCGATCCACGCCGGCTCCGCCGCCCCGCCGCCCCGCCGCCGAGAGTCGGCACGTCCCTCCGGCGCCCCGCCGCTCAGCCGCCGAGGATCGACGCGTCCTGCGGTGCCGGACGCAGCCCCGGGACGTACGGATCCAGCTCCCCCGGCTCGAACCGGCACAACTTGATGTTCCACCACAACACGTTGCCCGGATTGCCGTTGATCCGGTACGAGCCGTCGGGCAGCAGTACGGCGTACCCGTCGTCGGGCAGGGCGACCAGAACCGCGCACTCCTGGCCGGTGGTGGTGTTCCAGATCCGGACGGTGTTGTCGTAGGAGCCGGTGGCGAGTCGGGTGCCGTCGGGGGAGTAGGCGAGGGCTCTGATCTCGTTGATGTGGCCGGTGAGGATTGTGGTGGATTCGCCGGTGGTGGTGTTCCAGATCCGGACGGTGTTGTCGTTCGAGCCGGTGGCGAGTCGGGTGCCGTCGGGGGAGTAGGCGAGGGCTCTGATCTCGTTGATGTGGCCGGTGAGGATTGTGGTGGATTCGCCGGTGGTGGTGTTCCAGATCCGGACGGTGTTGTCGTTCGAGCCGGTGGCGAGTCGGGTGCCGTCGGGGGAGTACGCCAGCGCTCGCACCCAGCTGGTGTGGCCGGTGAGGGTGAGGGTGGATTCGCCGGTGGTGGCGTCCCAGATGCGGGCCGTGTTGTCCCAGGAACTGGTGGCGAGCCGGGTGCCGTCCGGGGCCCAGGCCGCGACGGACGCGTCGTTGCTGTGGCCGGTGAGGGTGATGGATTCGCGGGTCGTCGGGTTCCAGATCCGCGCCGTGTCGTCGTCGGAGGCGGTGGCGAGGCGGGTGTCGTCGGGGGACCAGGCGACGGAGGCGACCGGCCCCTCGTGCCCGACCAGGGTGGTGGTGCGCTGCCCGGTCGCGGTGTCCCAGATCCGGGCGACGTTGTCCGAGGAGGCGGTGGCGAGGCGGGCGCCGTCGGAGGTGTAGGCGAGACCGGTGACCCACCTGCTGTGGCCGTAGACGGTATCGACGCGGCCGGTGGCGGTGTTCCAGATGCGGACGGTCCGGTCCCTGGAGGCGGTGGCGAGGCGGGTGCCGTCCGGGGACCAGACGACGCCGGTGATCGACGCCCGGTACCCGTCGAGGACACCGGTCAGCGCACCGGTGGCGGTCCAGATCCGGGCGCTGTTGTCGTACGAGGCGGTGGCGAGGTGGTTGCCGTCCGGGGAGTAGGCGACGTCGGTGACCCAGTTGAGGTGTCCGGTGAGGGTGGCGGTGGTCTGGCCGGTGCTGGTGTCCCAGATCCGGGCGGTCCGGTCCCTGGAGGTGGTGGCGAGGCGGGTGCCGTCGGGAGAGTAGGCGACGGACCTGACCAGGTCGCCGTGCCCGGTGAGCGTGGTGATGGGCTGGCCCGTGTCGAGGTCCCAGATCCGGACGGTGTTGTCGTAGGAGCCGGTGGCGAGGTGGTTGCCGTCGGGGGAGTAGGCGACGTCGGCGACCCAGTCGGTGTGTCCGGTCAGGGTGAGGATGGTCCGGCCCGTGTCGAGATCCCAGATCCGGACGGTGCTGTCGTAGGAGCCGGTGGCGAGGTGGGTGCCGTCGGGCGACCAGGCGACGGTGTTCGCGGCCCGGCGGTGCCCCCTGAGGGTGGCGGTGGTCTGCCCGGTGCCGGTGTCCCAGATCCGGGCGGTCCGGTCCCGGGAACCGGTGGCGAGGTGGGTGCCGTCGGGGGACCAGGCGACGTCGGTGACCGAGTCGGTGTGACCGGCGAGGATGCTGGTGGCCTGGCCGGTGCCGATGTCCCAGATCCGGGCGGTCCGGTCCTTGGCGGCCGTGGCGAGGCGGCTGCCGTCCGGCGACCAGACGAGGCGGTCCACGTCGCCGGCGTGGCCGGTCAACAGCGCCAGGGTCCGGTGGTCGTTGCGGTCGACCAGTTCCACCACGTTGCCACGACTCAGCGCGATCAGCGGGCTGGTCGGCGAGAACGCCACACAGTGCAGCGGACCACCCGGCGCCACCGTCGCGGTGGCCCGGTCCCGGCCCGGTATCGACGCGGCCGCCAGGGCGGCCGAGGTCGTGGCGGAATCTGCCGGAAGTTCGGTGCCGAGCAGGGCCGCCCGACTCCACTGGCTGCCCTCGAGTGCCGCCTGCGCCAGTCTGCCGCCGAGCAGGCGGGCCGCCGTGAAGTCGGCAACCCGCAGGTCCGCACCGGTCAGGTCGAGGCCCTCCAGCCGCATGCCGCGTAGGTCGGCACCGCGTAGGTCGGCACCGCGCAGGTCCTGCCCGGCGAGGTCCTGCGACCGCAGGTCGACTCCGGCCAGGCTCTGCCGGGCCGGGCCGGCCGCCGTCGTCGGGCTCATCACGCCGACCCGCTCCCGGACGTCGAGGGCGTTCCGCTTGGCGATCGTCGAGGCGGCCGAGTCCGCCAGGACGGAGCTGGCCCAGGCGGCGGCGGGGCCGTGTCCGGCGAGGTCGCAGAAGAATCCGACCATCAGCGGCGAGAACCGGCGGGCCCCGAGCACCACGGACGGATCACCGTCCGCCAGGGCCTGGGCGGCGGCGTCCGCCACCAGCCATTCCATGATCGACTGATGCACGAAGGCGAAGGCGTCGTCGTCGGCGCGTACCAGCAGACTGCCCGAGGCGACCGAGTGGGCCGCCTGGTCGGCGTCGTAGCCGCGCTCGGCCAGCCGGGTCAGCGTCGCGCCCACCTCGGCCGAGAGGGTGTTGAGCGGAATGGAGGCCTCCGTCGAGGCCCACAGCCGGAGCGCCAGCGCGGTACAGGCGGTGAGTCGTTCCCGGTCGTCCAGCGAGGGCTTGCCACGCCGGTGCTGCTGCCGGTTGGCCTCACCGACCAGCCAGAAGTCCACCAGCTCCCGGTACAGCTCGGCGGCGCTGATCCGCCCCTGGCGACGCTGCACCTCCCGCAGCCGTTCCTCGTCGAGTCCGGCGATGAAGGCGAGCATCCGTGGATTGCGGGCCAGCCCGAGCAGGTCGTCGATCTCGGTGAGCAGACCGTACCGAGCCCGTGCCGCGGCGGCGTCCCCGTCGTAGAGGTTGGTGAGGAACTGCATGATCTGCTCGGGCGTGAAGTCCTCCAGGACCACGACACGGCTCGCGGTCAGCCCGGCGACCCGGTCGCCGAGGGCGGTACGCACCTGGGTGGTCGACCGGAAGTGTTGGGTCCGGCTGGTCAGCACCACCTTGGCCCGATCGGTGACCGATTCCAGCAGGGTCCGCAGATAGTCGGTCGCGTTGTCGTAGCCGAGCCGCAGTTCCAGTTCGTCGAAGCCGTCGAAGAGCAGAGCCAACCGACCGCTGCGGATCATGTAGCGGAGCTTGGCCGGATTGATGTCCTCGACCTGGTGCCGGATCAGATGCTGGGCCAGCAGTTCGTCCAGGGACGGGGCCTTCTCCAGGCTGCGCAACTCCACCAGCACCGGCTGGAGATCCGGCAGCGAGTCCGACAGGGTGTACGCGAGATGGCGGAGCAGGGCGGTCTTGCCCCGGCCGAAGTCGCCGAGCACCATGACCAGGCGGGCGGTGTCGTCGCCGAGCCAGCGGACGACGCGCTGGTCCAGTCCCTCGTGCACCTCGTCGTCGGCGTACGCGTCGATCAGGCGGTACCGCTGCGGCAGGTACATCGCGGGCGGATAGACCTTGTCGCCGACCAGCCGGGCCGCCTGCCGGTCCAGCAGCGGCCCGAGGTCCAGCAGACCCTGGTACGCCACGAAGTTACGCAGGTGGACGCCCTGCCGCCGGGCCAGCCCGACCAGTTCCTTCGGGGCGGGCGGGCCGGGGTGGACGAGTTCGGAACGGGCCTTGAGATCGGCGGCGGCGAAGGTGGCGTGCACCGTACCGGCGAAGTGTGCGATCACCTCGGCGGTGGGTGGCCCGTCGAGCACGCCCACCGCCCACTGCTCGACGCCGTCGCCGTCCGGCAGCGGATTCGAGACCCGGAGGTAGTTGGCCCCGGGGCGGGCGACCACCGTTGCCCGGGGCAGCCGGACCCGGGTGGCCTCCAGCACCCGGCCGAGGAAGTCGTCGTCGGAACGGCCCGGGTCGTAACCGTGGAGATCCGCCGAGACGGCGACGTCGCCGAGTTCCACCCCACGGGGTCCCGACTCCGGCTGATCCTCCACCGATCCTCCGGCCGGGAGGCTGGCGTCCACGTTGGTCAGCTCGTACGGCTGATGCTGGCGCCAGTCCGAACCCGTACGGCTGATCCGGGTGTCGCCGATCCAGCGGCGCTGCCCCACGGCGTACTGCCGGGCGTACCGGGTGAAGCCGGTCCGGCCGATGGTGACCAGCTGGTACTGGTTCGGCACCTCGGCCGGTCGGGCGTCGGCGTCGACCGCCGCGCTGCCGGTGGAGAGGGCGACCAGCCCGGACGGCAGCCGGTGCAGCCGCCCGTCGTGGGTGTGCCCGTGCAGCAGCAGGTTGACCAGTCCCGGTTCGCCGAGGATCCGGTCAAGGTCGTCGGCGTCGCGCAGGTTCTCCTCGTCGTCGACCGCCCCGCGTACGACGTTGTGATGCACCGCCGCGAGCCGCAGCCAGCCCCGCGACCGGTAGTCGGCCAGCCGGTCGGCGAACCAGCGCAGTTGCGTCTCGCCGACCCAGCCGTAGTGATCGGCGTCGCGATGGCTCTCCGCCATCGTGGAGTTCAGCCCGGCGACCACCACCGCCAGGCCGGGTACCTCGAACAGGGTCCACGGCTCGTCCGGGGTGAAGCTCACCCCCGGTACGTCGGCGTAGAAGTCCTCGAACGCCGCGGTGAACTGCTTCCACTTGGGGAAGTACGGCGGAACCGGTACCCGCTCCTCGCCCTCCTCGCTGATGAAGTAGCCCTCGCAGGACTTCCGGTTGACGTCGTGGTTGCCGGGAACGATCACCACTCTGTCCCGGGGCAGCTCGGCCGCCTCGGACAGCGCCGCAAGGAACTCCGTGACCTGGACGAACTCGCTGCCCAGCCCCCACTCCGCGAGGTCGCCGGTGACCAGCAGCAGGTCCGGCAGCAGGCCATGCTGCTCGGCCAGTCCGGTCAGGTCCTGGTGCAGTCGGGTGTGCAGGGTGTCGTACGTCTGGTCGGCCGGGGTCTGGCCGTTGCCGCCGAACAGGTGGTGCCGGCCGAACTGCGGATCGGAGACGTGCAGCACCGTCAGTCGCTCGTCGCCGTTGCGGCTCTGCGTACCGGCCGGCCGAGGGTCGCCCGACCTGCTCGCCGCCCCGCTCCGGCTCCGCTGCCGGACCACGGTCCGGGGATCGAGGACCTCCGGCCAGGTCAACCGGAGCCGGTCGGCCGCGATCGCGTAGCTGTCCCGGTCGCCGGAGTGGGCCGGCGCGGCGAGGGCGAGCATGCCGACCACCCGGCCGGACGTGTCGTCGTACACCGGGCTTCCGCTGTAGCCGGGTTGGACCCGCAGCGCCGCGTCGGCGCCGGAGTCGAGCTGGATCCGGCCGCCGCCGACCAGGCCGCGCAACACGGTCGGTACCCACGCCCCGGACCGCCGTGGCGGGGTGCCCGGATAGCCGAAGACGGAGAGGGCGTGGCCGGCCCGGGGCAGGTTCACCGCCAGCCGGGCCGGGTGGGCGCCGGCCGGTGCGTGCCCCTCCAACAGCACCAGTCCGGCGGTGTCGTCGCCGGGGCTCCGCTCGCCGGGTGGGGGTGTCCAACGCTCGACCCGAGCCTGCCGACCCGGTCCGTCGTCCTCGCCGGGTAGCAGCGGGAACTGCACGAGAACGGGTGAGTCGGGCAGCGGCTGGGACCGCAGCGGCAGGCCGAGGGCGACGTTGACCACGTGCGCGCAGGTCAGGATCTCCCGGGGCCCGACCAGCGTGCCGACGCCGACCGGTTCACCGGCCGGGCCGAGGATCCGGACGACGAACGGCTCCGGTCGGGGTACGGCGCCCGGGAGCGGCGTGTCGGCCCGACTCAGCCTGGCGTCACCGCCGAGCATGGTCGTCCGACACCGCAGGGGCGCCCGCAACCGCCGATTCCGCCGGTCCGGCCGCTGAGGTGGTATCGGGGGCCGGCGGATCGGGGCGCTTCCAGCACAGCGTCACCGTGAAGTGCACCTCCGTGCTGCCCTTGGCCACCACGATGCCGGTCTCCGCCCCGAGCTTGATGCCGAACTCGACCGTCACCTCGTCCGGGGCCATCGCCGCGAGTCCGTTCCGTACCGCCTGAACCGCCGGCCGGAGCTGGTCCAGGGCCTGTTCGAGGGTCTGTCCGGCCCGGGCGAGCACCTCACCGGGACGGGCGGCGAGGACCAGGTCGGCCGGCAGGTCCACCTCGGTCGCCTCGACCAGCAGTTGCCCGCCGCCCTCCACCGGTACGTCGATCAGGTACGTCATGCGTCCGGTCACCTTCCGCTGTGGTCACTGGCCGGCATCACCCTAATCGGCGGGTGCGATCACCAGGAGTCGACGTGACGGTGACGGGTAGACCGAACGCCGATCCGGCCCTGGCAGGACGACGTCCATCAGGGAGGACGGTTCCCGCCCGGGCGGGCGCTCAGGCGACGCCGACGGGTCGGAACTGCACGCTGACCCGGGGGCCGACCGGTCGGGACGTCTTCGGGATGGCGTGTTCCCAGGTCCGTTGGCAGGAACCGCCCATCACGACCAGGTCGCCGTGGCCGAGCGGGAACCGCAGGCTCGTCCCGCCGCCGCGCGGACGCAGCAGCAGGGGGCGGGGCGAGCCGAAGGAGACGATCGCCACCATCGTGTCCTCGCGGGCCGAGCGACCGGTGGTGTCACCGTGCCAGGCGACGCTGTCCCGCCCGGTGCGGTAGAGACACATCCCGGCGGTGACGAACGGCTCGCCCAACTCGGCGGCGTAGTGCCGGGTCAGGGTGCGCCGGGCCGCGGTGAGCACCGCGTGCGGTAGCGGCTCGTCCCCGGCGTACCAGCGGAGCAGGCGCGGGACGTCGACCACCCCGTCGTACATCCGGCGGCGTTCCGCCTGCCAGTCGACGTCGGTCAGCAGCGTGTGCAGTACCGCGTCGGATCCGTGGACCCAGCCGGGCAGGTGGTCGACCCAGGCGCCCCGGGTCAGCACGTGCCGGCGGATCCGTCCGGCGAGTGGGCCGAGTCCGGCGCCGTCGCCGACGATGCCGTCATCCGTGGCGAGGTCCAGCATCGAGGGCTGGTAGGCGCCGGCTGTCATCCGGCCATGGTAATCCTGCTCGAACGCCAGTACGAAGAGGTGGCGATGTGTCGAGTAACCAGCTGTCCACGGGCCCGGCCGCTCCTCGTGGTGGCCGTTCCGTCGGTCATCGGCGCCCTGCTCGCCGGCATCCTCGTCCGGAGCAGGCCAGCACCGGTCCACCGGACGAGTTGACCGGGTGGGACGCCGGGTGGTTCGGGCCGCCCTGACAGAATGTCGGGGCAGCAGTCCGGACCGCCCGGTTACTTGTGAGGAGACAGTTGTCGTGATCCGTACCCATGACGCCGGCACCCTGCGTGCGGCGCACGCCGGCACCACGGTGACCCTCGCCGGTTGGGTGGCCCGTCGACGGGACCACGGCGGCGTCATCTTCGTCGACCTGCGGGACGGCTCCGGCGTGGTGCAGGTGGTGTTCCGCGAAGGCATGGACTCGGCCCACGCGCTGCGCAACGAGTTCTGCATCAAGGTCACCGGCGAGGTGACCCGCCGCCCCGAGGGCAACGACAACCCCGAGCTGCCCACCGGCGAGATCGAGGTCACGGTCAACCGACTGGAGATCCTCTCCGAGGCGGCGCCGCTGCCGCTGCCGGTGGACGACCAGGTGGAGGCCGGCGACGACGTACGGCTCAGGTACCGCTACCTCGACCTGCGCCGGAGCGGTCCGGCCCGGGCGATGCGGCTGCGGTCCCGGGCCAGCCACCTCGCCCGGGGTGTGCTGCACGACCGCGACTTCCTGGAGATCGAGACCCCGACCCTGACCCGCTCGACGCCGGAGGGCGCGCGCGACTTCCTGGTCCCGGTACGCCTCCAGCCCGGAACCTGGTTCGCCCTGCCGCAGTCGCCGCAGTTGTTCAAGCAGCTGCTGATGGTCGGCGGGATGGAGCGCTACTACCAGATCGCCCGCTGCTACCGGGACGAGGACTTCCGGGCCGACCGGCAGCCGGAGTTCACCCAGCTCGACATCGAGATGTCGTTTGTCACTCAGGACGACGTGATCGAGCTCGGCGAGGAGATCGTCAGCACGCTCTGGCGGGAGCTGGCCGGACACGAGATCAGCCAGCCGATTCCACGGATCACCTGGCACGACGCGATGGACCGGTACGGCTCGGACAAGCCGGACCTCCGGTACGGCGTCGAGTTGACCGAGCTGACCGACTACCTGCGCGGCACCGAGTTCCGGGTGTTCGCCGGGGCGATCAACGCCGGTGGGTACGTCGGGGCGGTGGTGATGCCGGGCGGCGCCGGGCAGACCCGCAAGGAGCTGGACGGCTGGCAGGACTGGGCCAAGGCGCGCGGTGCCCGTGGCCTGGCGTACGTGGTGCTGGACGCCGAGTCCGGCGAGGCCCGGGGACCGGTGGCCAAGAACCTCTCCGCGGACCACCTCGGCGGGCTGGCCGACGCCGTCGGCGCCAAGCCGGGTGACGCGGTCTTCTTCGCCGCGAGTACCCAGCGACGGGAGGCTCAGGAACTGCTCGGCGCGGCCCGGATCGAGATCGCCAAGCGGGCGGGACTGATCGACGAGAGCGCCTGGGCGTTCTGCTGGGTGGTCGACGCGCCGATGTTCGAGCAGGTCTCCGACGCCGAGAACGGCAGGGCGGGCGGCTGGACCGCCGTCCACCACCCGTTCACCTCGCCGAACACCGACTGGCTGGACCGGTTCGAGGAGGCTCCCGACCGGGCGCTGGCGTACGCGTACGACATCGTCTGCAACGGCAACGAGATCGGCGGCGGCTCGATCCGTATCCACCGGGCCGACGTACAGCGTCGGGTCTTCGACCTGCTCGGGATCAGCCCGGACGAGGCGACCGACAAGTTCGGGTTCCTCCTGGAGGCGTTCAAGTACGGCCCGCCGCCGCACGGCGGCATCGCGTTCGGCTGGGACCGGGTCTGCATGCTGCTGGCCGGCGCGGAGTCGATCCGCGAGGTGATCGCGTTCCCGAAGACCCGGGGCGGGTTCGACCCGTTGACCAGCGCACCCACCCCGATCACCGCGCAGCAGCGGGCGGAGGCGGGCATCGACGCCAAGCCGAAGGCGGCTGCCGCGCCGACCGGCGGAACCGCCGGGGTCGCGGCTCCGGTCGAGCCCTCCTGACCGACTCGTGCCGGCTCGTCCCCGGCCGACATCTTCTCGGCCGGGGGTGGGCGGCAAAAGACTTGCCTCGGATGCTCATACTCGGACCATGGCGCCCAACCCTGATCTGATTATCGACATAGACCCGAGCGAGGCCGGGTCGGAAATTGTCCGGACCGTTGTCCTGCCGTGGTCCGGACAGAGCATGCCGCTGCGGATCCCCGGCGGACTCAGCGACGGCACTGTCCTCCGACTGCCGGGCATCGGACCGGCGACGATGCCCGGGGGACCACCCCGGGACGCGTACGTCCAGGTCCGGATCGTGCCGGGCGGAGGCGGTGCGGTCCCACCACAGTTCGGTGGCGTGCCGTTCGGTGCGACTCCGCCGCCGACGTCGGCCCCGCCCACGACGCCTTTTGGCGCCACCCCGCCGCCCACGTCGGCCCCGCCCACGACTCCGTTCGGCGCGCCGCAGCCGAACCCGTACGGCGGGCCGCCCACGACGCCGTTCGGTGCGACTCCACCGCCGACGTCGGCCCCGCCCACGACGCCGTTCGGCGCGGGCCCGGTGCCGCCCATGTCGGGGCCGCCCATGTCCGGGCCGCCCATGTCGGGCCCGCCCATGTCGGGCCCGCCCATGTCGGGGCCGCCCATGTCGGGGCCGCCCATGTCCGGGCCGCCCATGTCGCCGTACGGTGCGGGTCCGTTGCCGCCGAACGCCCCGTTCGGTGGGCAACCGCCGCAGTTCGGTGGACCGCCCCAGTTCGGCGCCTTCCCGCCACCGCCCGCCAAGTCCGGCCGGGGCAAGATCCTCGCCATCGTTGGTGGTGCGGTCGCCCTGGTGCTGCTGATCGCGCTCGCCGTGCCGCTGCTGTTCTGGATGAACGGCCGGGACTCGGACGGCCCCGGGAAGAACGCCTCGGGCTCCGGCGGTAACACCCCGGCCGCCGCCCAGCCGATCAGCGCGCAGGAATACCAGGCCCTGCTGGCCGAGGTCGACAAGTCGGTGACGCCGGCCTTCACCAAGCTCAGTGGAGCGAAGAACCCCAAGGCGGTCGGTTCGGCGGTGGACGGCATCGAGACCGCGCTGAACCAGCAGATCGAGGCGCTCTCCAAGGTGGTGCCGCCGGCGAACGCCGCCACGGCGCACGCCGACCTGCTCCGTGGGCTGGAGGGCCTGGGCGACTCGGTGGCCGAGACGGGTTCGGCCGCCGGTGCCGGGGAGGTCTGCCTCGGCTCGTCGGCGCTCGCGCGGCTCAGCCGGGAGGCGGCGAGCGACGACGTGCGGTCCGCGCAGCAGGCGCTCGCGTCGGCGGATCCCGCGCAGCCGTACCAGGTCGGCTCGTTCGTGCCGAAGAAGACCACGGACACCAACCGGCGGATCAAGAACGGTACGTTCCTGAAGCGGGTCCGCAGCGGTCAGGGTCAGCTCAAGATCGAGAACGGTGGCAGCACCGACGCGGTGATCAACGTCGTCCTCGGTAGCGCCAAGACCCCGACGGTGAGCGTGTACGTCCGGGCCAAGGGGAAGCTCACGGTCTCCAGCATCAAGGACGGCACGTACCGGATCTTCATGACCAGTGGTAAGGACTGGGATGCGAAGGCCAAGGCGTTCAGCCGCGACTGCGACTTCTCGCGTTTCGAGGACACCTTCAAGTTCACCACCACCTCCAGCCAGTACACGATCTGGACCATCACGTTGACTCCGGTGGCGGGCGGCAACGCGCGTACCAGCGATGTCGACCCGGACGCCTTCCCGGGCGGCTGAGCGGTACCGGGGTCGCCGGTCGCGACGAGATGAGTACGGCGCCTGCTGACGGTGTGCCGGTCGGGTCCACGGACCCGGCCGGCACGTCCGTGCGGTGCCGGCGGAGGTCGGGCCGGTGACGTTGCTCGTGGTCGGGGCCAGCGGCCACCTCGGCGGCGAGGTGTGCCGCCGGGCGCTGGCCGGCGGGTGGCCGGTGGTCGGGACGTACCACCGGGCGGCCGGCGTCGTCGACGGTGTGGACTGGCGCCGGCTGGACGTCCGGGACTCCCGCGCGGTGCGGGCGCTGGTTCACCGGGTCCGGCCCCGCGCGGTGGTCAGCGCCAGTTACCTGTACGGGGACTGGGCGGTCACCGCCGACGGTGCCGCGTACGTGGCGATGGCCGCCGCCGACGTGGGAGCCCGGCTGGTGCACCTGTCCAGTGACGCGCTGCACGGCGGGCGCCCGGAGCCGTACCTGGACGACGAGCCGCCGACCCCGGTCTACCCGTACGGTGCGGCGAAGGCGGCGGCGGAGACGGCGGTCCGGCTGGTCCATCCGGCGGCGGCGGTGCTGCGCTGCTCGTTGATCGTCGGCGACGCGCAGAGCAAGCAGGTTCGGCTCTGTCTCGACGCCCTCGCCGGGGTGCCCGGGGTGGCGGTCTTCCGTGACCTGGTCCGGTGCCCGGTGTCGGTGGTGGACCTCGCCGAGGCGGTGATCGAACTGCTCGACTCCGACGTTGCCGGCCCGCTGAACCTGGGCGGCCCGGAGGCGGTCGACCGGGTCGAACTCGCCAGGCTGGTCGCCCGGCACCACCGCCTCGATCCCGGTGGACTCCAGATCTCCAGCACCGCCCTGGCCGGGTCGCCCGTGCCGGCCGAGGTACGCCTCGACAGCACCCGGGCCGGGGACCTGCTCAAGACCCGGCTCCGCGGCGTCAGCGAACTGTTTCCGGCCGGCTGAACCCTCCGCACTCTCCGTTCGACAAGACTCCCGTGGGTCGGGGAGCTTCGCCGTGTGCGCCATGCATAACTATTGTGCACAGAGCTTATGCACAAGTATTGTGCAAGCATGTCGAGTTCATCATCGAGCCCCGAAGACAGCTCGTCCCAGGTCCGGCTGGGCGGCGCGCAGATCCGCGTCCTGGCCCATCCGCTCCGGGCCCGGCTGCTGGTCGCGCTACGTGCCGACGGCCCGGCCACCGCGACCGGACTGGCCCAGACGCTGGGGACGAACTCCGGGGCGACCAGCTACCACCTGCGTCAGCTCGCCGACGCCGGGCTCGTGGTGGAGGAGCCCGACCGGGGTGCCGGTCGGCAGCGTTGGTGGCGGGCGGCGCATCAGCTGAGCAGCTGGAGCGCGAGCGACTTCGACGACAATCCGGACGCCCGCGCGGCGGCGGACTGGCTCCACCGGTACGCGCTCCGGACCCACGCGGACCAGGCCGAGCGCTGGGTGGCCGGCCAGCACCGCTATCCCGCGCAGTGGCGGGACGCCGCCAGCCTCTCCGACTTCCTGCTCCGGCTGACTCCAGCGCAGCTCCGGCAGCTCAACGACGATTTGTACGCCGTGGTCGACCGCTACCGGCACACGTTCCCGGCGATCGACACCCCGGCCGAGGCCGATGACGGCACCGAACAGGTTCTCCTCTACTTCCACAGCTTTCCGGTCCGTGGCCCGATCGCGCTGGCCGGCTCCGACGACCTCGCCCGTTCCGACGAAGAGGAGCAGCCGTGACCACACTGACCGGTCGTCAGGCCCGACGCCGCTACCTGGTACTGCTCGGACTCCGGTGGCTGCCGGTCGGATTCATGATTCCCGTCATGACCCTGCTGCTGCTGGAGCGAGGGCTCAGCCTGCCCGAGATCGGCCTCGTCGCCGCCGCGCAGGGCCTGGTGGTGCTGGCGCTGGAGCTGCCGACCGGCGGCCTCGCCGACGCACTGGGCCGCAAGCCGGTGCTGGTCGCCGCCGGGCTGATCAATCTCGGCTCGCTGGCCCTGTTCATGGTCGCCGACTCGTTCGGCCTGTTCGTCCTGACCTTCGTGCTGATGGGGATCTTCCGGGCCCTGGACAGCGGCCCACTCGAGTCCTGGTACGTCGACGCCGCGCTGGCCGCCGATCCTGACACACCCATCGAGCAGGGGCTCAGCGGCGGGGGAGTGGTCCTCGGCGTCTCCATCGGCGCCGGGGCACTGGCCAGCGGCGGCCTGGTCGCGCTGGGCCCGATCGGCCCGGTCAGCGCGCTCACCCTGCCGCTGGTGGCCGCGATCGCCCTGGAGATCGTCTGCCTGGTCGCCCTGCTCCTGCTGCTGGTCGAGGTGCGCCCGGCCGGCGGGGTCGGCACACTGCGCAGTTCGCTGCGGGCGGTACCGGGCGTGATCGGGGGCGCGTTCGGGCTGCTGCGCCGGTCCCGGATCGTGCTCGCGCTGGTCGCCGTGGAGTTGTTCTGGGGCTTCGGCATGGTCACCTTCGAGGTGCTGCTCCCGGTACGCCTCTCCGAGGTGCTCGGTGATCCGGACCGGGCGGCGGCGCTGCTCGGTCCGACCGCCTCGGCGGCCTGGCTCGCCTCCGCGGGGGGCGCGGCGCTGATCGCGTACGCCAGTCGGTGGCTGGGGGTGCCGCTGAGCGCCGCACTGCTCCGGATCCTCCAGGGGGCGACCGTGGTCGGGATGGCCCTGCTGGCCGGTCCGGTCGGGATCATCGCCGCCTACCTCTTCTGTTACGCCGTGCACGGCGCGTCCAACCCGATGCACATGGGACTGCTGCACCGGCAGGTCGACGGCCCGTACCGGAACAGCGTCGTCTCGCTCAACTCGATGGTGGCCCAGCCGGCCGGTGCGCTCGGCGGGGTGCTGCTGACCGCGCTGGCCGGTGCGACCACGGTCAGCACGGCGATGCTGGTCGGCGCCGTGGTGCTGGCCGCCGCCGCCCCGCTCTACCTGCCCGCCTGGTGGGCGGCCCGGCGCTCGCCCGCAGCCGCCGCACCGGACCTGGTCCGCCAGCGGGTCGCCGAGCCGGAGCACGGGGGTGAGTCGGTGAACCCGAGCCGCGGCTGACGCCCCGGCCGGCGCGGGCTCGCCGGAGCGATTCCCGGAGATCCGTTCGGAATCTGGTCCCGCGGGGTGGATTGGCGGACCTCACCGTCGGGTACATCCTGGCCGACCTACTGGAACCCCCGCCGGGAGGAATTCATGCTCGCCTACATCGCCGCCGGCGTCTTCGCCTTCGCGCTGTTGCTGGATCTGTTCGACGAGAACCTTGGTGCCCCTGACCTGTTCAACTTTCCCACTCTGGTGCTGATCGGTCTGCTCTGCCTCGCCCTCTACCTCGCCGGGGTGGGACGTGGCCCGGGCACCGCGGGTGGCGGCGGGCGGTGGCGGGGCCGCCGGCCAGGTCGGGGCTGATTTGCGCCGGATCACGACCGGCCCGGGTATCGGTGCATTTCCGGCACCGATAACCGGGCCGGTAATGTCTTCGTGATGGAGTCCGACGGCCTATTCTCTCTCGTCGATCCCGCCGGCGGACGTACCGCGCCGGCCGGGAGCGGCGCCGACGGCTTCACCGTACCGTCCGCGGACTCACCGCTGCCGGTACGGATGCGTCCGACCAGCCTGGACGAGTTGATCGGGCAGGACCATCTGCTGGCGCCGGGCGCACCACTGCGCCAACTGGTGACCGGGACGTCGCCGATGTCGGTGATCCTGTGGGGCCCGCCGGGCAGCGGCAAGACCACCATCGCGCACCTGGTGGCGAGCGCCACCGAGCGGCGGTTCGTGGCGATGTCGGCGCTGTCGGCCGGGGTGAAGGACGTGCGGGCGGTGATCGAGACCGCTCGTCGCGAGCGCCGGGCCGGCGGCCGCCCCACCGTGCTCTTCATCGACGAGGTGCACCGGTTCAGCAAGACCCAGCAGGATTCGTTGCTGGCCGCGGTCGAGGACCGGACGGTGACGCTGCTCGCGGCGACCACCGAGAATCCGTACTTCTCGGTCATCTCGCCACTGCTGTCCCGGTGCGTACTGCTCACCCTGCAGCCACTGGACGACGAGGCGGTACGCGGACTGCTGCGCCGCGCCGTCGTCGACGCGCGCGGGCTCGGCGGCACGTTGACCCTCGCCCCGGACGCCGAGGACCACCTGGTCCGGCTGGCCAGCGGAGACGTACGCAAGGCGCTCACCGCGCTCGAGGCGGCGGCCGGTTCGGCGCGGGCGTTGGGCGGGACCGTGATCGACCTCGCCACCGCCGAGCAGGCGGTCGACGTGGCGGCGGTCCGCTACGACCGTGACGGGGACGCGCACTACGACGTGGTCAGCGCGTTCATCAAGAGCATGCGGGGCTCCGATGTGGATGCCGCGCTGCACTGGCTGGCCCGGATGCTGGTGGCCGGCGAGGACGCCCGGTTCATCGCCCGCCGGATCGTCATCTTCGCCAGCGAGGACGTCGGGATGGCCGATCCGGGTGCGCTGAGCGTGGCGACCGCCGCCGCGCACGCGGTGGAGTACGTGGGCCTGCCGGAGGTGCAGCTCAACCTCGCCCAGGCGGTGATCCACATGGCCACCGCACCCAAGTCCAACTCGGCGACCACCGCGATCGGCGCTGCCATCGGGGACGTACGCGCCGGTCGGGGCGGCTCGGTGCCCAGGGCGCTGCGCGACGCCCACTACGCCGGATCGCGGGGACTGGGACACGGCACTGGGTACCGCTATCCGCACGACGACCACCGGGGCGTGGTGACCCAGCAGTACGCGCCGGACGACCTGGTCGGGGTCGACTACTACCAGCCGGGCGCACACGGCGCGGAGCGGGCGGTCGGTACCCGGCTGCCGCTGCTGCGCCGGATAGTCCGGGGGCAGCCCACGCCGCCGCCCGACGACGGCGTACGCCCGGCGAACGGGGTACGTCCGGCGAGCGACGACGTACCGACCGGCGAGCAGGCCGGCGCGGGCAAGGTGACGGAAGGGGCCGTGAACGGCACGGTGACGGCAGACGGCGGCGGGACATCCGCGGGGGAGGAACACCAGTGAAGTCGCGCGGTTCGGAGCGGGGCGAGGAAGGCCACGACGAGCGGCGGGAACCACGGGGCAAGGGCCGCCGATGGGGTCGGGGAAAGCCGGAGGCGGCGGCGGCACCCGAGGAGCCGGAGGTAAGCGGCGAGGAGCTCGGTTGGATCGCCGACCTGCGTACCGCCAAGGAGCAGCAGGCCGACATCGGCCCGGCCGGCGGTACCTCCGCCGACCCACCCGTGCGGCCGCCGAGCGCCTACGACCTGTTGCCGGATCTCGGACCCGACGGCGACGGCCCGATGGCGCCGCCGGGGGCGGCTCCGGCGGTCGAGCCCGTCCGGGGCCGGGGTGCCGACCCGTCGCCGCCGCCCGGAGCACCGGCACCCGACCGGCGCGCGGCGGACTCCGCCGAGCCAGGTCTGCCCGCCCGGCCCGGCGAACCCCGGCCATCGGCGGTGCCGCCCGGCCCGCCGGACCGGCCGTCGGTCGTGCCGGCCCCACCACTTGGCCGTCCCGGCCGGATGAACGATCCGGCGGCGACCGAGCCGGGCCGTCCGGGAGCCTGGCCCGGCCCGGCCCCGGACCGGCGTCCACCGGCCGAGCGCGTCGAGCCGACCAGCACCGGACCGGTTGCCGGGCCCTGGCCCGGTGAGCCGGGTGCTTCCCGGCCCGGTGCCACCCCCTGGCCGGGTGAGCCGGGCGGCAACGATCCGGGTGCTGCCCGACCCGGTGCCGCGCCCTGGCCGGGCCAGCCAGCCGGCAACGATCCGGCGGACACCGCCGCACACCGGCCCCGGCACGGGACCGCGCCGGTCGAACCGGCGGGACGGCGGGCGGCGCCACCGCCACCTGCCACCGGGCCGGTCGGCGGTCGGCACGGACGTCCGCCGGTTTCCCCGGCCGGCGACTTCGGTCCGCCGGTCCCACCGGGCGGCGAACCGGGGCTGGGCAGCGGTTCCGCGTCCCCCGGGGGCCGGTTCGGAGTCCCCACCGGACCGGCGGCCGGCGACGTCGTCGTACCCGGTTCGGGAAATGCGCCACCGCTCCCGACCGGACCGGCCACGTCCGGACGGCCGGACCACGACGACGCGGCGGCCCGCTCGGCCGGACCCACCGGAGGACATCCGGCCCGGCCGGCGGACTGGATCCGCAGGGCCGGTCGGGGCGGTTCCCGGTCGGCCACCCCGACTCCGACCGGCGGTTTCGAACCGCCCGTTCCGGGTTCCGGAGCCGGACCGACCGGATTTCCGCCGGCGTCCGGTGTTCCGGCCGGTCCCGGCCAGCCGGCCGGCCCCGGCAGGCCTCTCGACCGGCCCTCGGCCGGCCCGGACGCCGAGCGTCCCGGACGCGAGGGCGGTCGGCACGGGGCACCACCGAACGTCGATCCAGAGACCCTGGGCAGGGTTCCCCGGGGTCGACCGGCCGGCCCACTGTCGACGGACGACGGCCCGGGCGGCGGCCGGCACAGCGGGCCACCGCCGGTCGTACCCGGCCGGCACGGCGCCGTGTCACCGCCCGGCGGTACCGGCGCCCGGGCCGACATCCCGGCGCCCGGCGGTCCCGGGCGGTCGGTTCCGCCGGTTCCGGGCGGTCCCCGGGGCGGCGCCCCGGTGGGCGGTCCGGCCGCCGCCGGCGGCCTGCCGCGTGCCGGTGCCGACCCCCGGGCCGACGTGGCGCCGACGAGCGGCGCCGCGACGCCGCCGGGTGTCGCACCACCTCGTCGGTCCCCGATCGAGCCGGCCGGACGGGATGCCCTGCGGGGTGCCCGCTCGCCGGTCGAGCCGGCCGGACGGGATGCTCTGCGCAGTGCCCGCCCTCCGGTCGACCCCGCCGACCGGGGTGCCGTCCGGCCCCCCGGACCGGGGCGCGTCGACGGCGGGCCCCCCGGCCGCGCGCCAGGCCCGGCCGGTGGTCCGGGCGAGGGTCCGGGCGGACCCGCCCGGGCGCCGGGTGGCCCCGGCGGACCCGCTGGTCCCGTCGGGTCGGGGCGGGCAGCCGCCCCCGTCCGACTTCCGGCGGCCCCGCCCCGGACCGGGCCGGTCTCGGCGCCGACCGGCGGGGCGTCCCCGGCCGGTCCGGGTGCGGCTCCCCGGCCCGCGATGGGCGAGGTCGGCCGCCCGGTGGCCGCCGCGGCCGCCGTCCGGCCCGCCCCGGGGGTACGCCCCGACGGTCTGCTCCGGCCCGACGGCCCAGTCCGACCCGACGGTCCGGGCGTACGCCCCGACGGTCCGGGCGTACGCCCCGACGGTCCGGGGGTACGACCGGACGGCCCAGCACGACCCGACGGCCCGGTACGACTCGACGGCCCGGCTCGCCCGGCGCTGCGGCCGGAGGGTCCGGGGCGGCCCGACGGTCCAGGACGCCCCGAGGGTGCGATCCGGTCCGCTGGCATGCCCGCCCGTACCGAGTCGTCCGTCGGCGTGCTGCCGGACCGGCCGCCGGGCACCGAGGAGTCCGATCCGGCGTCGGCCGGTGTGGAGCCGGTGCGGGGTGCGCGGGCCGAGATCCGCCGTCAGCTCCGGGAGCAGCGGCGGTTGAAGGCCATCGCCCTGCTGCTGGCGAGCCTGCTGGTGCTGGGCGCGCTGCCGATGTACTTCGGTCTCCGGGCCGCCACCCGCGACCCCGTGTTCAACTCCCTCGACGCGTTGGCGGTGCCGTCCTGGGCGGCGACCGACCCCGTCGACGGGGTGAGCGGCAGCCGGTGGTGCTTCATCGAGTGCCGGTTCCGGGAGCGGACCGCGCAGTCTGACCGGGCGTGGGAGGAGACGGCGGAGGTCTACCGGACCGCGCTGGGGCGTGAGGGTTGGCAGCCGTGGAAGGTGGCCTACTGCCCCGAGCAGGAGGTGCAGGGGCACTACACGTGCTGGCGCCGGGACGAGTTGACGCTCGACCTGTGGGTACGGCAGCCCGCCTGTCAGGCCGTCCCGGCGGGGCAGCCCGTTCCCGGTACGACACCGGACGCGGCCGCCCCCGAGGCCGAGAACTGCGACGGATCGCAGGTATCGATCAAGGTCAGGAACGCGATCGCGGACGAGCGGTTCGGTCCCCAACCGAGCACGGATCCGTCGCTCACCGGTGAGGACCCCGATTCGCTCCTCACCGGTGATCCGCTGGGTGGGCTGACGCCCACACCGACCCCGTCGTGAGGCCGGCGATCGTCACCGACGGTAGGGTTGGATATTGGTGCTCCGATGGACGCCCCGGGCCGGTCGCCGGCCGGCGGCGGGTGTCCGGGTGAGACGGTCGCGCGATTCGAGACGGTGCATAGAGGAGGACACGGGTGGACGCTGGAGAGATCGGCCAGATCGCCGCGCTCGTCGCGGCCGGGGCATTCCTGATGCTGGTGTTGGTGCTGGCCAGGCCCATCTGGCGGCTGGGTAGCACCGTGGACGCGGCCACCCGGGCGATCAACGACATCAACGACCGCAGCGCCCCGCTGCTGGCCAACATGAACGTCACCGTGGAGAACGTGAACACCGCACTGGGACAGGTGCACACCTCGCTGGACGGGGTGAACATCCAACTCGCCAAGATCGATACGATGACCGGCCACGCCCAGAACGTCACCGCCAACGTCGCCAACCTGGCCACCGTGGTCTCCGCCGCCGCGGCGAACCCGCTGGTCAAGGTCGCGGCGTTCGGCTACGGCGTCCGCAAGGCCGCCTCGGCGCGCCGGCACGCCGAGCAGGAGCGCGAGGTCCGTACCACCCTCAAGCAGCAGCGCCGGGCCAGCCGACGCGGCGAGCGCTGAACCCGCCGCGCCCGGCACCGGGGGTACGAGGAAGGATGAGGCCATGAAGCGACTGCTCTGGTTGGGCATCGGGCTCGCCGTCGGTGCGCTGGTCGTCCGCAAGGTGACCCGCACGGCGCAGGCGTACACCCCGGGTGGCATCGCCAGTTCGCTGTCGGAGTCCGCCGGCGGCCTGGTCCAGGCGCTGCGGGAGTTCGCCGACGATGTCCGCGACGGCATGGCCGAACGTGAGCAGCAGATCCACGAGGCGTTCGCCGAGGGCGTGGCGTTCGACGACCAGTTCGCCGAACTGCGCGAGGACCCCCGGATCGGCGACCGCGAGTTGTTTCCGGAGGAAGACACCAGATGAAAACGGCGGAAGTCAAGCGGCGGTACCTGGCGCACTTCGAGGCCAACGGGCACACCGTGGTCCCGTCCGCTCCGCTGCCGGCGATCGACGACCCGAACCTGCTCTTCGTCAACGCCGGCATGGTGCAGTTCGTGCCGTACTTCCTCGGTCAGCAGACACCGTCGTACCGGCGGGCGGTGTCGGTGCAGAAGTGCATCCGTACCCCGGACATCGACGAGGTGGGAAAGACCTCCCGGCACGGCACGTTCTTCCAGATGAACGGCAACTTCTCGTTCGGTGACTACTTCAAGGACGGCGCGATCTCGCTGGCCTGGGACCTGGTCACCAAGCCGCTGGCCGAGGGCGGGTTCGGGCTGGACCCGGAGCGGATCTGGCCGACCGTCTACCTCGACGACGACGAGGCCGAGGCGATCTGGCGGAAGATAGGGGTGCCGGCGGAGCGGATCGTCCGGCGGGGCAAGGCGGACAACTTCTGGTCGATGGGGATCCCGGGTCCGTGCGGGCCGTGTTCGGAGATCTATTACGACCGGGGCCCGGCGTACGGCGCCGAGGGCGGTCCGGCGGTCGACGAGGACCGGTACCTGGAGTTCTGGAACCTCGTCTTCATGCAGTTCGAGCGGGGTCCGGGCACGGACAAGGAGAACTTCCCGATCCTGGGCGACCTGCCGGCGAAGAACATCGACACCGGTATGGGCCTGGAGCGGATGGCGTCGATTCTGCAGGGCGTCGACAACCTGTACGAGATCGACGAGGTGCGGCCGATCCTGGACCGGGCGGCCGAGCTGACCGGGAAGCGGTACGGGGCGCACTCCGGGCACGCGGCGAGCGAGTCGCATCCGGACGACGTACGGCTGCGGGTGGTCGCCGACCACGTCCGGACCGCGCTGATGCTGATCGGTGACGGGGTGACTCCGGCCAACGATGGCCGGGGCTACGTGCTGCGCCGGATCATGCGTCGGGCGATCCGGGCGGTACGGCTGCTGGGCTGGCAGGACCGGGTGCTTCCCGAGCTGCTGCCGGTGGCCCGGGACTGCATGTCCCCGTCGTACCCGGAGTTGGCGACGGAGTTCGCGCGGATCTCGTCGTACGCGTACGCCGAGGAGGACGCCTTCCTCTCCACGCTGCGGGCCGGTACCACGATCCTGGATACGGCGATCGCCGAGACCAGGTCGGCGGGGGGTGCCCGGCTCTCCGGGGACAAGGCGTTCCAGCTGCACGACACGTACGGCTTCCCGATCGACCTGACCCTGGAGATCGCGGCCGAGCAGGGCCTACAGGTCGACCAGGACGGGTTCCGCCGGTTGATGGCCGACCAGCGGAACCGGGCGAAGGCCGACGCGCAGGCCCGCAAGACCGGGCACGTGGACCTGTCCGCGTACCGGACGGTGCTGGATGCCGGCGGGCCGGTGCAGTTCACCGGGTACACCGAGGTGTCCCGGGAGTCGTCGGTGCGGGCGCTGCTCGGCGCCGGTGGCAGTCCGGTCGAGGTGGTCGGCGAGGGCGAGACCGTCGAACTGGTGCTGGACGTGACCCCGTTCTACGCCGAGGGCGGCGGTCAGCAGCCCGACGTCGGCCTGATCACGGTCGGTGGCGGCCAGCTCGAGGTGCTCGACGTCCAGCAGCCGGTGCCGGGCCTGATCGTGCACCGGGCCCGGGTGGTACGCGGCGAGGTACGCGCCGGCGAGGCCGGGCTGGCCGAGATCGACGTGACCCGGCGCCGGGCGATCTCCCGGTCGCACACCGCCACCCACCTGGTGCACCAGACGATGCGGAACTTCCTCGGCGAGTCGGCGACCCAGGCCGGTTCACTGAACGCCCCGGGCCGGCTGCGGTTCGACTTCAACACCGCGACCGGGGTCTCGCCGAGCGTGTTGACCGACGTCGAGCAGCAGATCAACGAGGTGCTCCTCGCCGACCTGGAGGTGCACGCCTTCATCACCTCGCAGGAGGAGGCGCGTCGGATCGGCGCGATGGCGCTGTTCGGCGAGAAGTACGGCGAGGAGGTCCGGGTCGTCGAGGTGGGTGACTACGCCCGCGAGCTGTGCGGCGGTACCCACGTCGCCCGCTCGGCGCAGCTCGGCCTGGTCAAGATCCTCTCCGAGTCGTCGATCGGCTCCGGGGTACGCCGGGTCGAGGCACTGGTCGGCCTGGACGCTTTCCAGTTCCTGGCCAAGGAGCACCTGCTGGTGTCCCGGCTGGCCGAGCTGTACCGGGTGCCGGGCGACCAGGTCGCCGACCGGGTCGAGCAGACCATCGCCCAGCTGCGGGACGCCGAGCGCGAGTTGGAGAAGCTGCGGGCGCAGATGGTGCTCGGTGGTGCGGCGGCGCTCGCCGCGGCGGCCCGGGATCTGAGGGGCGTCGCCTACGTCGGTACCGAGGCGCCGGAGGGCGCGGCGGGCAACGATGTCCGGACTCTCGCCCAGGAGATCCGTGGCAAGATCGACCCGGCCCGTCCGGCGGTGGTGGCGGTGGCCGCCCGCTCCGGCGGTAAGGCGTCGCTGGTGGTCGCGGTCAACGCCGCGGCGAAGAACCAGGGCGTGTCGGCGGCCGCCCTGGTCAAGGGGGCGCTCTCCGGTCGGGGCGGTGGCAACGCGGACCTGGCCCAGGGCGGTGGTCTGCCCGCTGGCGAGGCGCCGAGTCTGCTGGCCGCGGTCGAGAAGGCGCTCGCTGAGGCGTGACTTCCCGGTTCTGTTGCTCCCCGGCGGGCCGTTGTGATTGGATCTCCAGCCACGACGGCTCGCCGGTTCGGGCTGACCCTGGCCGTGACCCGGTGAAGCGGAGGATGTGAATGACCGGACCTTCCCGTGGCGTACGGCTGGGCGTGGACGTCGGCCAGGTGCGGGTGGGCGTGGCGGTCTGCGATCCGGACGGGATCCTCGCCACCCCGCTGGTCACGCTGGCCCGAGACCTCAAGACCGGTATTGATGCGGTTCCTGCCGATATCTCGGAAATCGCGCGGCTCGTCGAACTGCACGAGGTGGTCACGGTCGTGGTGGGTCTGCCGGTGACACTCGCCGGTGGACACGGACCCGCGGCGAAGCACGCGACGGCGTACGCCCAGCGGGTCGCGGCGGCGGTAGCCCCGGTGCCGGTGGATCTGGTGGATGAGAGGATGTCGACGGTCGTGGCTTCTCGTAGGCTGGCCGAGCGGGGCGTCCGAGGAAGACGGCAACGGGCGGTGGTCGATCAGGCGGCCGCGGTGGAGATTCTGCAGAGCTGGCTAGACGGGCAGCGGAGGCGGACAGGATGATCGACGACTTGGAGCTCGCGTTCGACGAGCGCGCGGAGAAGGGACGGCATCGACCCGGCGCGCGGCGCAAGCTGAACAAGAAGAAGAAAAAACGTGGTGGACGCGGGAGGACCATCACCGCGCTACTGATGGCGTTCGTGCTGCTCGGCGTGCTGGGCGGGGTCGGCTGGTACGGCTTCGACCGGGTGCAGGGCTACTTCGTCACCCCGGACTACGACGGCGGTGGTACCGGCGAGGCCCAGATCCAGATCCAGCAGGGGCAGAGCATCGCCGAGATCGCCAACACCCTGGTCGTGGCCGGTGTCGTGAAGAGCCCGAAGGCCTTCATCGAGGCGGCCCAGGCGAACTCGCGCAGCCAGAACATCCAGCCGGGCGTGTACAAGGTCCGCAAGGAGATGAACGCCGAGGCGGCGCTGGGCCTGCTGCTGGACCTGAAGAACAAGCTCGTGAACGGCTTCCTCGTCAAGGAGGGCGCCACCTCCACGACGATCTTCAAGGCTCTGGCGAAGGAGACGAAGCTCCCGGTCAAGGACTTCCAGGACGCCGCGAAGGACCTGAAGGGGCTCGGCATCGCGGACTTCTGGTTCAACCGCAACGACGGCCAGCCGGTCAAGAAGTCGATCGAGGGCTTCCTGTTCCCGGACACGTACGAACTCGCGCCGAACGCGACCGCGGAGGCCATCCTCAAGGAGATGGTGCAGCGGTTCATGTCGGTCGCCGAGGACATCGACTTCGTGAAGACGGTCGAGACCAAGCGGGGCGGAATCAGCCCGTACGAGGCGCTGATCGTGGCCTCGCTGGCCCAGGCCGAGGCGGGGAACGAGGTCGACCTCGGCAAGGTCGCCCGGGTGGCGTACAACCGGATCTACAGCGAGAACCACTACTGCAAGAACGGTAACGGCCTGATGAACTGCCTCGAGTTCGACGTCGGGGTCAACTACTACTGGGAGTTGACCGGCAAGAAGACCAAGACCTCCGGGCAGATGACCAACGCCGATCTGTTCGACAAGAAGAACCCGTACCGGTTGCACGGCAAGAAGGGCCTGACGCCCACCCCGATCAACAATCCGGGCAAGAAGGCGTTGGAAGGGGCGATGAACCCGCCGCCGGGCAAGTGGCTGTTCTTCGTCGCGGTCGACAAGGAGGGCCGCTCGGAGTTCGCGGAGACGAACGAGCAACACGAGCGGAACATCGCGAAGGCCAGAGAGAACGGCGTGCTCTGAGGTGACGACGACGTGAGCGTGGAGCGCCGGGCGGCCGTGCTCGGAACGCCGATTGCCCACTCGCTCTCTCCGGTGATCCACAACGCCGGCTACGCCGCGGCCGGGCTGACCGGCTGGTCGTACTCCGCGATCGAATGTGCCGAGGCCGAGCTGCCCGACCGGGTGGCCGGCCTCGGCCCGGAGTGGGCCGGGCTGTCCCTCACCATGCCGCTGAAGGAGGCGGCGCTCGCGGTGGCCACCGAGGTCTCCCCGGTCGCCGCCGCGATCGGCGCCGCCAACACTCTGGTACGTCGTCCGGACGGCACCTGGGCCGCCGACAACACCGACGTTCCCGGCATGGTCGACGTGCTGACCGGGGCCGGGGTGCCGGCCGGAGCCGAGGTGCTGCTGCTCGGCGCCGGTGGCACGGCGCGGGCCGCGCTGGCCGCCGCCCTCGAGTTGAAAGCCAGCGGGGTCACCTGCCTGGTCCGACGACGCGCGGCCGGCGAGGAACTGGCCCGGCTGGCCGATCGGCTCGGGGTGCCGTTCGAGATCAGGGACTGGGTCGACCCCGGTGACCCGGGCCGGGCGGAGCTGGTGATCTCCACCGTGCCGCGTGGCGCCGCCGACGGTTTCGCCGGGGCGGCCGGTTCCTGGCGTCCCGAGACCGTGGTCTTCGACGTCGTGTACGACCCGTGGCCCACCCCGCTCGCGGCGGGCGCGGCGGCGGCCGGTTGCCGGATCGTCTCCGGCCTCGACCTGCTGCTGGCCCAGGCGGTCGGGCAGTTCGAGCAGTTCACCGGCGTCGCTGCCCCGGTGCCGGCGATGCGTACCGCACTCGAGGCGGCCCGCGCGGCGCGCTGAGTCGTCGCCCGTCGGCGCGCGGCGGGTCACCTGTCGCCGCTGACCCGACGGTCCTGCCGTCGACCCCCTGGACCCGGCTCGCGTACGGCTATCCGGAGACGGTGGAGGCGGCCGGGCTCGGCCGGCGGTCCGGTTCCGGATCGGCCGCCGTACGCCCACGGGCGAGGGTGAAGACGACCAGCACCGACAACGCGGTGCTGCCGAGTACGACCATCGCCATCGGCGTCGCGCTGTCGTCGGGTCCGAGCCCGGTCAGCGGCGCGATGGCGGCGGCGATGGCCAGTTGGAGTGCGCCGAGTACCGCGGCGGCGGTGCCGGCGTGCCCGGGGTGGCGGTCGAGCGCCAGGGCCAGCCCGTTGGGCAGTGTCATGCCGACGCAGGCGACGAAGACGAAGAGCGCCGCCACCACCGCCGGCAGGTTGTCCGCGACCGCTCCGACGAGCAGGACGGCGCCGGCGACCAGGCTGGCCAGCAGGGCGGTGCCGAGTAGTCGGCGGGTGCTGAACCGGTCGAGCAGCCGGGCGTTGAGCTGGCCGACCGCGGTCATCGCGGCGGCGTTCACCGCGAAGATCAGGGTGAACACTCCGGCGGAGAGCGCGAACACGTTCTGGATCACGAACGACGATCCGGAGATGTAGGCGAAGAGCGCGGCGAACGCCAGGCCCTGGGTGAGCACGTAGCCGAGGTAGATCCGGTCGGTGAGCAGCGCCCACATCGCGCGGACCGTACCGGGCAGGCCGGCGGTGTTGCGCCGCTGGGCGGGCAGCGTTTCCGGCAGCCACCAGGCGACCGCCGCGAGGAGCAGCGCGCCGATCACCGCCAGGGCGACGAAGGTGACCCGCCAGGAGCCGAACCGGAGTACCAGGTTGCCGAGGGCCGGCGCGGCGACCGGTGCGACCCCGAAGATCAGGATCAGCCGGGAGAAGTACTTCGCCGCCGCCACCCCCGAGTAGAGGTCCCGGACGATGGCCCGGGCGACGACGACGCCGGTGCCGCTGGCCACCCCCTGGGCCAGTCGGAGCGCGGCCAGCGACTCGGGCGACGGCGCGAACGCACAGAGCAGACTGCACACCGTGTACGCGGCGACGCCGATCAGTACCGGCCAGCGGCGGCCCCACCGGTCACTGAGTGGTCCGGTGACCAGTTGCCCGAGGGCGAGGCCGAGCAGGAAGGTGGTGAGCGAGAGCTGCACCTCGGCCTGGGTGGCGGCGAGATCCTCGGTCATGTCGGGAAATGCCGGCAGGTACATGTCCAGCGACAGTGGACCCACGGCGGTGAGGGTGCCGAGCAACAGCAGTAGCGGAACGCCTCCGGTCCGTGCTGCCGTGCGCGGTGTGCCCACCAGTTCCCCCTAGTCTTGGGATAGACGACACAATAGCTCTGTCGACAGAGCTATTGCGATGTGAAGTAGCTGACGCCGGCCCCCGACGCCGCGCGGCTGACCGTGGCGTGACGCGCCATGACGGCGCGTCAGCACAGGACGAGGCGGCGGGAGCCCGAGATGACCGACGACGGTACGGCCGGAGCGGCGGCGGCGCTCGGCAGCGCCCTGGCCGACCTGAACCGGGTGCTGCGTCGCTCCACGAGTCGCCGTACCGGCCGGCCTCCGTTGTCCGACGCCCAGGTCGAGGTGCTGCGACTGGTGGAGCGGTGGCCGGAGATCAGTGTCAAGGAGACGGCCGAACGACTCCACACCGCCGCCAACACCGTCAGCACGCTGGTCGGCGATCTCACCGGAGCCGGGCTGTTGGAGCGCGACCGGGATCCGGACAACCGCCGGGTGGTCCGGCTCCGGCTGACCCCGGCCGCGCGCGGCCGGATCGGCGAGTACGTCGCACACCGCCGCGACCTGCTGCTGGACGCGCTCGACCGGCTCGACGACCAGGCCCGGCGGGACATCCTCCGGGCCGCTCCGCACCTGCACCGGCTGGCCGGTGTGCTCGCCGACCAGGAGGGCGGCGAGCAGCAGCGCACCGATACCGCGCGCCGAGAACCGGAGCGCCGGCCCTGAACCGTCGACGCCACGCGGCCGGCCCTCGGGAGCCTGCCGAAGCGACGTCGTCCGTAGAGCGGGACGGTCCGGGCGGTGCGCAGTGGCGGGCGCGCTCCGTGCCAAACTTGACCGGCGGACGGCCGGCCCGGCCGCGGCGAGGAGAGGGTTGGTCGTGTTGCGCTGGTTGACCGCAGGAGAGTCCCATGGCCCCGCCCTCGTCGCGCTGCTCGAAGGGCTGCCGGCCGGGGTCGAGGTGACCAGCGAGGAGATCGTCCGCGAGTTGGGCCGCCGACGGCTCGGCTACGGCCGGGGCGCCCGGATGGCCTTCGAGCGGGACGAGGTCGAGATCATCGGTGGTCTCCGGCACGGTGTCACCCTGGGCAGCCCGGTGGCGGTCCGGGTGGGCAACTCCGAGTGGCCGAAGTGGCGCACGGTGATGTCCGCCGATCCGGTGGATCCGGTGGAACTGGCCGGCCAGGCCCGCAACGCCCCGCTGACCCGCCCCCGCCCCGGGCACGCCGACCTGGCCGGCATGCAGAAGTACGGCCACACCGACGCCCGGCCGATCCTGGAACGCGCCAGCGCCCGGGAGACCGCGGCCCGGGTCGCGGTCGGCACCGTCGCCCGGGCCCTGCTCCGGCAGGCGTTCGGCATCGAGATCGTCTCGCACGTGGTGGAACTCGGTTCGGTGGCGGCCAAGCCGGGCCTCCAGCCCCGTCCGGAGGACGCCGAACGGCTCGACGCCGACCCGCTGCGCTGCCTGGACCCGGAGGCCAGTGCCCGGATGGTCGCCGAGGTCGACGCGGCCAAGTCGGACGCCGACACGCTCGGCGGCATCGTCGAGGTCCTCGCCTACGGCGTACCGCCGGGCCTGGGCAGTCACGTCCAGTGGGACCGCAAGCTCGACGCCCGGCTCGCCGCCGCGCTGATGTCCATCCAGGCGATCAAGGGAGTGGAGATCGGCGACGCCTGGCAACAGGCCCGGTCCCGGGGCTCGATGGCGCACGACGAGATCGTTCCCACCGCCACCGGGGTACGCCGGGTCACCGACCGGGCCGGCGGTCTGGAGGGCGGAATCAGCACCGGCGAGCCGCTGCGGGTACGCGCCGCGATGAAGCCGATCTCCTCGCTGAACCGCGCGCTGTCCACCGTCGACGTCAGCACCGGAGAGCCGGCGACCGCGATCAACCAGCGTTCCGACGTCTGCGCGGTGCCCGCCGCCGCGGTGGTCGCCGAGACGATGGTCGGGCTGGTGCTCGCCGAGGCGGCGATGGAGAAGTTCGGTGGCGACTCGGTCGCCGAGATCCGCCGCAACCTCGCCGGTTACCTGGACAACCTGGTGATCCGCTGATGGCGCCGGTGTGCGTACTGGTGGGCGTGATGGGCGCCGGCAAGACCAGCACCGGACTGCTGGTCGCCAGCGGCCTCGGGGTCGACTTCCGGGACACCGACAGCGACATCGAGGCGCGGGCCGGCAAGCCGATCCCGGAGATCTTCGTCGACGACGGCGAGGAGCACTTCCGTACCCTGGAACGGGACGCGGTGGCGACGGCGCTGGCGTCCTTCGACGGGGTGCTGGCGCTCGGCGGCGGCGCCATCCTGGCCGAGGAGAACCGGGCGGCGCTGGCCGGACACCGGGTCATCTACCTGTCGGTGGAGCTGACGGACGCGGTCAAGCGGGTCGGTCTGGGCACCGGCCGGCCACTGCTCGCGATCAACCCCCGCGCCACCCTGAAACACCTGCTCGACCAGCGGCGCCCGCTCTACACCGAGGTGGCCAGCCAGACCGTGGTCACCGACGGCCGGACCCCGGAGCAGGTCGCCGAGGAGATCCTGGCGGGGCTCGCCAACGACCGCGTCGGCTGACTGGCCGACCGCCCCGAGGGACGGCCGGCCAGCCAGCCGGGACCGGGCACTACTCGGTGCCGACCGGGACCTTCCGCCCGATCCGGTCCAGCAGCTCGGTCAGACCCTTCGGCTCGCTGAACATCGGCCAGTGCCCGGTCGGCAGGCCGTAGAGGTCGGCACCGGTCAGCCCGGCGAAGAACGGGTTCCCCTGCTCGATCATGTCCCGCACCATCTCGACCGGAAAGGTGCAGGCGATCAGCGCGGTCGGCACCGTACCGTCGCCGGACAGTCGTACCGGGGCGGTGGCGGTACCCAGCGGTTGCCCGGTGGCCCGGCTCCGGAGCAGGTCCAGGATCTCGTCGTCCAGCCCAGCGAGGTTGGTCGGATCCTCGGCCGGATTCCAGGCCGGCGGCGGCACCAGCTGGCCATCGCCGATCAGCGCCCGGAGCCGCTCCTGCTCCTCCGGCGGGTTGGTGTCGAACTGCGCGACGCCGTCCGGCAGCGGCCCGCTGTCCAGGTAGACCACCCGGGCCAGCCGCTCGGGAATCCGGTCCGCCGCCTGCTCGACCGGCATCCCGCCGCCGGAGTGCCCGACCAGCACCACGTCGCGCAGGTCCTCCACCTCGATCAACCGGACGATGTCGGTGGTGTGGGTGTCGAGGTCGACGTCGGGGCCGGCGAGGTGGGCCCGCTCGGCCAGCCCGGTCAGGGTCAGCGGGTGGACGTCGTGCCCGGCCGCCCGCAGCCCGGCGGTCACCTCGCGCCAGGCCCACGCGCCGAGCCAGAAGCCGGGGACGAGAACGAACGTCGCCATCTGTATCTCCTTCGATCTGCCGTTGTGCCCTAACGGTAGAGTCGAATCCGGACGACTTCCGCCCGGATTTGGAGTGTGACCCGTGCCACATCCGGCCGCTCGGGTGCTGGGCATGCTGGAACTGCTCCAGAGCCATCACCGGCTCACCGGCCCCGACCTCGCCGCCCGGCTCGACGTCGACGAGCGGACCGTCCGCCGGTACGCCCACACGCTGGTCGAACTCGGCATCCCGGTGCTCGCCGCCCGGGGCCGGTACGGCGGGTACCGGTTGCAGCCCGGCTACAAGCTGCCGCCGCTGATGCTGACCGACGACGAGGCGGTCGCCGTCGTACTCGGACTGGTGGCCGCCGAACAGTTGGGCCTGGGTACCGCCGCGCCGGCCACCGGGCTCGCCCAGGCCAAGATCCGCCGGGTGCTGCCCGCGCCGCTCGCCGACCGGCTGGACGCCGTACAGGAGACCCTCGGGTTCAGCCTGCGACGGCGGGCGGACAGCCCGAGGCCGGCCACCGCGACCCTGCTCGCCCTGGGCGCGGCAACCCGGTCCCGGCACCGGGTCAGCATCGGCTACCGGTCCTGGGGCGGCGAGCCGTCACAGCGCGACCTCGACCCGTACGGCCTGGTGTTCCACTCCGGCCGCTGGTACGTCACCGGCCACGACCACCTACGCGGCGAGATCCGTACCTTCCGACTCGACCGGATCGGCTCGGTCGACGTCGGCACCACGACGTTCTCGGTGCCGGACGGGTTCGATCCGGTCGGCCACGTCACCCGGTCGCTGGCCGGAGTGGCGTACCGGTGGGAGGTGGAGGTGCTGCTGGAGACCGAGTTGGAGCAGGCCCGACGCCGGGTGCCGCCGAGTGTCGGCGAGCTGACCGCCACCGAGGACGGCATCCTGCTGCGGACCCGGGCCGAGGACCTGACCGGGATGGCGCAGTTGCTCGCCGGCCTGGGCTGGCCGTTCACGGTCGTACGCCCCGACGAGCTGCGCACCGCCGTCACCGGGTACGCCGCCCTGCTCGCCGGCTACGCGCAGCGACCGCCGAGGCCGGTCACGCCCGCCTGATCCGTGGCCGCCGCCCGACGAGTCCGGCCGAGGAGATGGTTCCCGGTCGAACGGCTCGACGGGATCGTCTGCGGGCACGCCGGGGCGACTCCCGTCGGTGCGGGCCACTACGCTCTGAGCCGATGGACGACTTGACCCGCATCCCGGTCGGCGGCGATCGACCGTACGACGTACTCGTCGGCCGGAAGCTGCTGGCCGCGCTGCCGCCGCTGCTGGACGGCGCCGAGCGCGTCGCCGTGCTGCACGCCCCGCCGTTGCGCGCGCAGGCCGACGACCTGGCCGAGCGGCTGCGTGTCGCCGGGATCCGACCGCTGACCGTGCCGGTTCCGGACGCCGAGGCCGGCAAGAGCATCGAGGTCGCCGCGGCCTGCTGGGACCGGCTCGGCGCGGCGGGGTTCACCCGGACCGACGCGGTGGTCGGGGTGGGCGGTGGTGCCGTCACCGATGTCGCCGGCTTCGTGGCGGCCTGCTGGCTGCGCGGGGTGCGCTGGGTGCCGGTGTCGACGTCGCTGCTCGGCATGGTCGACGCCGCCGTCGGCGGCAAGACCGGGGTCAACACCGCAGCCGGAAAGAACCTGGTCGGCGCCTTCCATCCGCCCGCGGGCGTGCTCTGCGACCTGGCGATGCTGGACTCGCTGCCGCCGGTCGACCTGGTGGCCGGCCTGGCCGAGGTGGTGAAGTGCGGCTTCATCGCCGACCCGGTCATCCTCGATCTGATCGAGGCGGATCCGGCGGCGGCCGTCGACCCTGCCGGTCCGGTGGTCCGGGAGCTGGTCGAGCGGGCAATCCAGGTCAAGGCGGATGTGGTCACCGGCGATCTGCGCGAGGCCGGGCAGCGGGAGATCCTCAACTACGGCCACACCCTCGGGCACGCGATCGAGAAGGTCGAGGGGTACCGCTGGCGGCACGGCCACGCGATCTCGGTCGGCCTGGTCTACGCCGCCGGGCTGGCCCGGCGGGTCGGCCGGCTGGACGAGGCGACCGCGGCCCGGCACCGGACGTTGCTCACGACGCTGGGCCTGCCGACCTCCTACCGGGCGGACGCCTGGCCGGAGCTGCTGGCGGCGATGCGGGTGGACAAGAAGACCCGGGGCAACCGGCTGCGCTTCGTGGTGCTGGACGGGCCGGCCCGGACCGGCGTCCTCGACGGCCCGGACGACGACCTGCTGCGCGACGCGTACGCGGAGGTGGCGGCATGAGGGTGTACGTGCTCAACGGGCCGAACCTGGGCCGCCTCGGCACCCGGCAGGTCGACGTGTACGGCGTGACCAGCTACGCCGACCTGGTGGCGAGTTGTCAGGCCGTCGGTCGGGACTGGGGGCTGGACGTCGAGGTACGGCAGACCGACGCCGAGTCGGAGATGCTCGGCTGGCTGCACGCGGCGGCCGACGAGGAGGCGGCGGTGGTGCTGAATCCCGGCGCCTGGTCGCACTACTCGTACGCGGTCCGGGACGCCTGCGCCCTGCTGCGCGGCCCGTTGGTCGAGGTGCACATCTCCAACATCCACGCCCGGGAGGAGTTCCGGCATCACTCGGTGGTCTCCGCCGTGGCCACCGGGGTGATCTGCGGCCTCGGTGTCGACGGTTACCGGCTGGCCCTGATCCACCTGGCCCAGCGTCTGGCCGGAACGTCTGGTCCGGTGCCGCCGACGGGCGGTTGAGCGGCGTCACGGCCGAGGCGATGGCCCGGCGGGAACCCCGGCGAGAACCGAGACAAGATCAACTGGACTCTCCTTGTAGACTTGCCGGATCTCCGTCCGCCTAATTGAAGATCAAGGCAGGAAATGGCCACCACCAACGACCTGAAGAACGGTCTGGTTCTCAACCTCGACGGCGAGCTGTGGGCCGTCGTGGAGTTCCAGCACGTCAAGCCCGGCAAGGGCGGTGCGTTCGTGCGCACCACGCTGAAGAACGTGCTGTCTGGCAAGTCCGTCGACAAGACGTTCAACGCGGGTACCAAGGTCGACACGGCCACCGTCGACAAGCGCACGATGCAGTATCTGTACGCCGACGGCGAGGACTACGTCTTCATGGATCTGGAGACGTACGACCAGATTCCGGTCCCCGGCGGCACGGTTGGCGAGGCGGCCAACTACCTGCTGCCCGAGGCGGAGGCGATCGTCGCCACCCACGAGGGCGTGCCGCTCTACCTCGAGCTGCCGACCAGCGTGGTGCTGGAGATCACCTACACCGAGCCGGGTCTGCAGGGTGACCGGTCGACCGGCGGCAACAAGCCGGCGACGGTCGAGACCGGCGCGACGGTCCAGGTGCCGCTCTTCATCACCACCGGTGAGAAGATCAAGGTCGACACCCGCGACGGCCGCTATCTCGGCCGCGCCTGATGGCGGAGGGCCCCAAACAGCAGATGCCGGCCCGCCGTAAGGCGCGGAAGCGGGCACTGGACGTGCTCTACGAGGCGGACATGCGGGCCCGCCCTCCGGTCGAGGTGCTGGCCGGCTATCTCCAGCGGTTGGAGCAGCCGCGCCCGGAACACCTCGGGTACGCGATCGGCCTGATCGAGGGCGTGGCGGCGAACCAGGCGCGGATCGACGAGCTGATCGACAGTTACGCCGAGGGCTGGACCCTCGACCGGATGCCGGCGGTCGACCGTAACCTGGCCCGGATCGCCATCTACGAGCTGCTCTACGTCGACGAGATCGACGACGCGGTGGCGATCAGCGAGGCGGTCGAGTTGGCGCGGCAGATGTCGACCGACGACTCGCCCCGGTTCCTCAACGGCATCCTCGGCCGGATCGCCGAGTACGCGACCCGGTAGCTCGGGGCGCCCGTCGTTTCCGGCCCTGACGTCCGGTCTGCGGCCCTCCGTCCGTCCCGTCCCGTCTGTCCCCGTCCGGGTGGCTGGCGCGGCGTGGGCGCGGTGGCGGAGGGTCGCGGGCGAGCGGCGACGAGGCGTGCCGGAGTGATCTCCGAGCCGGGGCGTCCGGTGTCGGCGTTCTTCGGAACACGACGGGCGGCCTTCCCGGGCACGATCGTGCGACGTACCGGCCCGAAGCGCGCCGTACCGGTCCGAAGTGCGGCGCATCGCCCCGGAATGGCACAACGGGGCCCGTGCCGGCTCGGCACGGACCCCGACAGTGGGGGATCAGGACGCGAAGAGCGCCCGGGGGTCGGCGACGAGGACGCCGTGTTCGGTGAGCCGCTCGATCAGCCCGGAGGGTGACGAGTCGTAGACGATGGCGAGCGCCCGAAGGTCGTCCGCGCGAATCGACAGCACCCGCCCGTTGTAGTCACCCCGCTGCTGCTGGATGGCTCGGGCATAGCGAGCGACGTACGCGAGGTCCTCGGACGCCTCGTCGTACAGCCGCTCAAGGTCGAGCACGATCTTGTTCGTCGGCTCGTGCCGGACACCGCTGCCGTCCGGCAGCAGTTCCGAGACGGGCACCCGGTAGAAGTCGGCGAGCTCGGCGAGACGCGACACCGTGACGGCGCGGTCCCCCCGCTCGTACGAGCCGACGACGACGGCTTTCCACCGCCCGTTTGACTTTTCCTCCACCCCCTGCAGGGACAAACCCTGCTGCTGACGGATAGAGCGCAGACGCGCGCCCAACGACTTGGCGTATTCAGAGGGCATTCGGCACTCCCAGTGCTGGTCGGGGATCTCCCCAGCGATCGCTACGGAGCGTGACGGTACGGGGATTGCGACACGTGGTCAAGTGCTAGTTACCTACCTATTACAAAGATCGTGTTCTCAAGGGCGGTTTCGTCTCGCTGATCCGACGGTCAGTGACCCGCCACGGCCGGCCCTGTGGCCAGTGGTAACGTGGCTGGAGCCCCGGCCCGCGCCGTCCGCTGGTGAGCGCCGGAATCCGACGTCCTTTAACGACCCGTCCCGTGAGGCGGGGAAGGGGGTCCGCCGTGGCGTACCCGCAGGCTGCTCTACCGCCGCCGGTCTCACCACCGTCCGTGAAGGTCATCCTGACCAGCGCCGAACTGGCCCGGGTGGTGGACCGGATCGCACACCAGATTCTCGAGAAGACCCAGGGCGCCGCCGGCACCGTGCTGCTCGGCATTCCCACCCGAGGGGCCCCGCTGGCCCACCGGCTGGCCGCCCGGATCAACGCCTTCGAGGACATCGACGTACCGGTGGGTGTGCTCGACATCACTCTCTACCGCGATGATCTCCGCCGCCACGCGGTCCGGGCGATCGGACCGACGGAGGTGCCCGCCGAGGGGATCGACGGCAAGCGGGTGATCCTGGTGGACGACGTCCTCTTCTCCGGCCGTACCGTGCGGGCCGCCCTCGATGCGCTCAGCGACATCGGGCGGCCGAGTTCGGTGCAGCTCGCCGTGCTGGTCGACCGGGGCCACCGCGAGCTGCCGATCCGGGCCGACTACGTGGGCAAGAACATCCCGACGGCGCTCGCCGAGAGCGTCAAGGTGACGCTCGCCGAGACTGACGGCGCCGACGAGGTCAAGTTGATCGGAGGCGCGGCGTAGTGCTGAAACACCTGCTCAGCGGGGCGGATCTGGACGCCGCCACCGCCACGCTGATCCTGGACACGGCGGGTGAGATGGCCCGGCTGGCCGGCCGCGAGGTGAAGAAGCTCCCCGCGCTGCGTGGCCGTACCGTGGTCAACCTCTTCTACGAGGACTCCACCCGGACCCGGATCTCCTTCGAGGCGGCGGCGAAGCGGCTCTCCGCCGACGTGATCAACTTCTCGGCCAAGGGCTCCAGCGTCTCCAAGGGCGAGAGCCTGAAGGACACCGCGTTGACCCTCCAGGCCATGGGCGCCGACGCGGTGGTGATCCGGCACCCGGCCTCCGGTGCGCCGCACACGCTGGCGAACTGGGTCGACGGCTCGGTGCTCAACGCCGGGGACGGCACCCACGAGCACCCGACGCAGGCGCTGCTCGACGCGTACACCATGCGGTCCCGGCTGGGTCGGGTCGCCGGGCTGTCGGTCGCGGTGGTCGGCGACGTGCTGCACAGCCGGGTGGCCCGGTCGAACGTGCTGCTGCTGGCCACCCTCGGCGCCAAGGTGACCCTGGTCGGGCCGCCCACGCTGATTCCGGTCGACATCGGCACGGCGCTGGCCCCCGGCACCGAGGTGTCGTACGACCTCGACGCGGTGCTGCCCACCTCCGACGTGGTGATGATGCTGCGGGTGCAACGGGAGCGGATGGCCGACTCCTACTTCCCCTCCGCCCGGGAGTACGCCCGGCGGTACGGGCTGGACGGGCCACGGATGCGACGACTGCCGGACCACGCGATCGTCATGCATCCCGGCCCGATGAACCGGGGGATGGAGATCGCGCCCGAGGTGGCCGACTCACCCCGGTCCACGATCGTCGAACAGGTCACCAACGGTGTTTCCGTCCGGATGGCCGTGCTGTACCTGCTGCTGGGGGGAATGAACCGATGAGCGACTCAACTGCCGGCGGTGGCCGGTCCGCGTACCTGATCCGGGGGGCCAGGGTGGTCGGCGCCGAGCCGACCGACCTGCTGGTCACCGGCGGCGTGGTGACGCAGGTCGGGCGGGGGCTCGACGCCCGCGGCGCGACGGTCGTCGACGCGGACGGGCTGGTCGCGCTGCCCGGCCTGGTCGACCTGCACACCCACCTGCGCGAACCGGGCCGGGAGGACGCCGAGACGGTCGAGTCGGGCTCCCGGGCGGCGGCGCTGGGCGGCTACACCGCGGTGTGCGCGATGGCCAACACGTCACCGGTCGCCGACACGGCGGGCGTGGTCGAGCAGGTCTGGCGGCTCGGCCGCGAGGCGGGCCTGGTCGACGTGCAGCCGATCGGCGCGGTCACCGTCGGGTTGGCCGGCGAGCGCCTGGCCGAGCTGGGCGCGATGGCCGACTCCGCCGCCCGGGTCCGGATCTTCTCCGACGACGGGCACTGCGTGGCGGACCCGCGGCTGATGCGCCGGGCGCTGGAGTACGTCAAGGCGTTCGACGGGGTGATCGCCCAGCACGCCGAGGAGCCCCGGCTGACCGAGGGCGCCCAGATGCACGAGGGCGAGGTGTCGACCCGGCTGGGTCTGACCGGCTGGCCGGCGGTGGCCGAGGAGGCGATCATCGCCCGGGACGTGCTCCTCGCCGAGCACGTCGGCAGCCGGCTGCACGTCTGCCACCTCTCCACCGCCGGCAGCGTCGAGGTGCTCCGGCACGCCAAGGCGCGCGGCGTCCGGGTCACCGCCGAGGTGACCCCGCACCATCTGCTGCTCACCGACGAACTCGTCGGCGGCCGGCGGGAGATCGTCAGCCCCGCCCTCGCCGACCCGGCGGGCCCGGCCCTGCGCAACGCCGGGATCACCGGGGCCGGCTACGACCCGGTCTTCAAGGTCAACCCGCCGCTGCGGACCGCCGCAGACGCCGCCGCGCTGCGGGACGCCCTGATCGAGGGGATCATCGACGTCGTCGCCACCGACCACGCCCCGCACGCGCTGGAGGACAAGGAGTGCGAGTGGGCGTACGCCCGGCCGGGCATGCTCGGCCTGGAGACGGCGCTGTCGGTGCTGCTCTCCGTACTCGGCGAGCGGTGGGACCTGATCGCCGAGCGGATGTCCCGGACCCCGGCCCGGATCGCCGGGCTGGTCGAGCACGGGCGTGACCCGGCACCGGGCGTACCGGCCAACCTGACCCTGGTCGACCCGGCGGCCCGCCGCACGGTCGATCCCGGCGAGCTGGCCAGCCGCAGCCGCAACACCCCGTACGCCGGAATGACCCTGCCCGGCCGGATCGTCGCCACCTTCCTGGCCGGCGAGCCGACGGTACTGGACGCAAAGGCGGTGAGGTGATGCGAGCGAGGAGTGAGCTTGCGAGCCCCGCAGTCCGGATCGGAGGCATGAAGTGAACCGGAGACGACCGGCGATCCTGGTCCTGGAGGACGGGCGGACCTTTCGCGGCGAGGCGTACGGCAGCGTGGGGGAGACCTTCGGCGAGGCCGTCTTCAACACCGGGATGACCGGCTACCAGGAGACGCTGACCGACCCGTCGTACCACCGGCAGGTGGTGGTGCAGACCGCGCCGCACATCGGCAACACCGGGGTCAACGCCGAGGACGACGAGTCCGGCCGGATCTGGGTGGCCGGGTACGTCGTCCGGGACCCGGCCCGGATCGGGTCGAACTGGCGCGCGACCGGAGGTCTGGAGGACCGGCTGGCCACCGAGGGCGTGGTCGGGATCTCCGGGGTGGACACCCGGGCGCTGACCCGGCACCTGCGGGACCGGGGCGCGATGCGGGTCGGCGTGTCCAGCATCGACGACGACCCGTCGGCCCTGCTGGCCCGGGTCCGCGAGTCACCCCGGATGACCGGCGCGGACCTCTCCGCCCAGGTGAGCACCGCGAAGCCGTACACCGTCGCGGCCGAGGGCGAGCACCGGTTCACCGTCGCCGCGCTGGACCTGGGGATCAAGCGCAACGTGCCGCGCCGGCTCGCGGCGCGGGGTGTCACCACCCACGTCCTGCCGGCGTCGTCGAGCATCGAGGACCTGCTGGCCACCGGCGCCGACGCGGTCTTCTTCTCGCCCGGCCCGGGCGACCCGGCCACCGCCGACCACCCGGTCGGGCTGGCCCGCGAGGTGATGCGCCGGCAGGTTCCGCTGTTCGGCATCTGCTTCGGCAGCCAGATCCTCGGCCGTGCGCTCGGCTTCGGCACCTACAAACTGGGGTACGGCCACCGCGGCATCAACCAGCCGGTGCTGGACCGGAGCACCGGCAAGGTCGAGGTGACCAGCCACAACCACGGCTTCGCCGTCGACGCGCCGCTCAACCAGGTGATCGACACCGACTTCGGCGGCGTCGAGGTCAGCCACGTCTGCCTGAACGACAACGTCGTCGAGGGGCTGCGGGCCAGGGACGTGCCGGCGTTCACCGTGCAGTACCACCCGGAGGCGGCGGCCGGCCCGCACGACGCGGACTATCTCTTCGACCGCTTCGCGGAACTGATCGAGGGCCGGCCGAGTGCCGGGCCGACCGAAAGCGGGAACCATGCCTAAGCGGACCGACCTGAAGCATGTCATGGTGATCGGCTCCGGCCCGATCGTCATCGGCCAGGCCTGCGAGTTCGACTACTCCGGCACCCAGGCCTGCCGGGTGCTGCGTGCCGAGGGACTGCGGGTCAGCCTGGTCAACTCCAACCCGGCGACCATCATGACCGACCCGGAGTTCGCCGACGCCACGTACGTCGAGCCGATCACCCCGGAGTTCGTCGAGCTGGTCATCGCGAAGGAGCGGCCGGACGCGCTGCTGCCGACCCTGGGTGGGCAGACGGCGCTGAACACGGCGGTGGCGCTGCACGAGTCCGGCGTACTCGCCAAGTACGGGGTGGAGCTGATCGGCGCCGACATCGACGCGATCCGGCGGGGCGAGGACCGGCAGCTGTTCAAGGAGATCGTCGCCAAGGCCGGCGGCGAGACCCCGCGCAGCCGGGTGTGCCACTCGATGGACGAGGTCCGGTCCACCGTCGGCGAGCTGGGCCTGCCGGTGGTGATCCGGCCGTCGTTCACGATGGGCGGCCTGGGCTCCGGGATGGCGCACAACGACGAGGACCTGGACCGGCTCGCCGGTGGGGGACTGGCGGCCAGCCCGGTGCACGAGGTCCTGATCGAGGAGAGTGTGCTCGGCTGGAAGGAGTACGAGCTGGAGCTGATGCGGGACCGGAACGACAACGTCGTGGTGGTCTGCTCGATCGAGAACATCGACCCGATGGGCGTGCACACCGGGGACAGCGTCACGGTCGCTCCGGCGATGACCCTGACCGACCGGGAGTACCAGCGGCTGCGTGACCTCGGGATCGCGGTGCTCCGCGAGGTCGGGGTGGACACCGGCGGCTGCAACATCCAGTTCGCGATCAACCCGGACGACGGCCGGCTCGTCGTGATCGAGATGAACCCCCGGGTCTCCCGCTCCTCGGCCCTGGCCTCCAAGGCGACCGGCTTCCCGATCGCGAAGATCGCCGCGAAGCTCGCCGTCGGCTACACCCTGGACGAGATCCCGAACGACATCACCCTGAAGACGCCGGCGGCGTTCGAGCCGGCGCTCGACTACGTGGTGGTCAAGATCCCCCGGTTCGCCTTCGAGAAGTTCCCGGCCGCGGACCGGGAACTGACCACCACGATGAAGTCGGTCGGCGAGGCGATGAGCCTGGGCCGGAACTTCCCCGAGGCGCTGAACAAGGCGATGCGGTCGATGGAGACCAAGGAGGCCGGGTTCTGGACCGTCCCGGATCCGGAGGGCGCCACGCTGGACTCGACGCTGGCCGCGTTGCGGGTGCCGCACGACGGGCGGCTCTACACCGTCGAGCGGGCGCTGCGGCTCGGCGCCTCGGTGGCCGAGGTGTCGGCGGCCTCCGGCGGGATCGACCCCTGGTTCCTGGACCAGATCGCCGGACTGATCGAGCTGCGCGCGGAGATCGTCGGTGCGGCCGTACTGGACGAGGAGATGCTGCGTCGGGCCAAGCGGGCCGGCGTCTCCGACCGCCAGATCGCCGCGCTCCGGCCGGAACTGGCCGCCGAGGACGGTGTCCGTACCCTGCGGCACCGGCTCGGGGTACGGCCGGTCTACAAGACCGTCGACACCTGCGCCGCCGAGTTCGCCGCCGGTACGCCGTACCACTACTCGGCGTACGAGGGATACACGGCATCCGACGGCGAGACCGAGGTGACCCCGTCGGACCGGCCCAAGGTGCTGATCCTCGGCTCGGGGCCGAACCGGATCGGCCAGGGCATCGAGTTCGACTACTCCTGCGTGCACGCGGTGATGGCGCTGCGTAGCGCCCCGCTCGGCTCGTCCGTCGCGGCCGGTTCCGAAGGCGTCGGCTACGAGACCGTGATGGTGAACTGCAACCCGGAGACGGTCTCCACCGACTACGACACCGCCGACCGGCTCTACTTCGAGCCACTCACCTTCGAGGACGTGCTGGAGGTCTGGCACGCCGAGGACAGCTCGGGCCGGGCCGCCGGTGGGCCGGGCGTCGTCGGCGTGATCGTCCAGCTCGGCGGCCAGACCCCGCTCGGCCTGGCCCAGCGGCTCAAGAACGCCGGAGTGCCGATCGTCGGCACCAGCCCCGAGTCGATCCACCTGGCGGAGGAGCGGGGCGCGTTCGGCGCGCTGCTGGACCGGGCCGGACTGCGCTCTCCGGCGCACGGCACCGCCACCTCGTACGACGAGGCGCGGGCGATCGCCGAGGAGATCGGGTACCCGGTGCTGGTCCGGCCGTCGTACGTGCTCGGCGGGCGGGGCATGGAGATCGTCTACGACGACCCGACGCTGCGCGGGTACATCAATCGGGCCACCGACATCTCGCCGGACCATCCGGTGCTGGTCGACCGGTTCCTCGACGACGCGATCGAGATCGACGTGGACGCGCTCTGCGACGCCGACGGCGAGGTCTACGTCGGCGGCGTGATGGAGCACATCGAGGAGGCCGGGATCCACTCCGGCGACTCGTCCTGTGCGCTGCCGCCGATCACCCTGGCCAGCTCCCACCTGGACGCGGTACGCCGCTACACCGTGGAGATCGCCCGGGGGATCGGGGTACGCGGCCTGCTCAACGTCCAGTACGCGCTCAAGGACGACGTCCTCTACGTCCTGGAGGCGAATCCCCGGGCCTCCCGGACCGTGCCGTTCGTCTCCAAGGCGACCGCCGTACCGCTGGCCAAGGCGGCGGCCCGGATCATGCTCGGTGCGACCATCGCGGAGCTGCGCGCCGAGCGGCTGCTGCCGCCGACCGGTGACGGCACGACCTCGCCGCCCGACGCCCCGGTGGCGGTGAAGGAGGCGGTGCTGCCGTTCAAGCGGTTCCGGACGCCGACCGGCAAGGGCATCGACTCGCTGCTCGGTCCGGAGATGAAGTCGACCGGTGAGGTGATGGGCATCGACACCTCGTTCGGGTACGCCTTCGCCAAGTCACAGGCGGCGGCGTACGGGTCGCTGCCGATCCGGGGCAAGGTCTTCGTGTCGGTGGCCAACCGGGACAAGCGCGGCATGATCTTCCCGGTCAAGCGCCTCGCCGACCTCGGGTTCGAGATCGTCGCCACCACGGGCACCGGTGAGGTGCTGCGGCGGCACGGGATCTCCTGCGAGCTGATCCGCAAGCACTACGAGGAGGGCGCGGACTCTCCGGACGCGGTGGCGCTGATCTCGGCGGGCGAGGTGGCGCTGGTGATCAACACCCCGCAGGGCTCGGGGGCGAGCGCCCGGTCCGACGGGTACGAGATCCGCAGTGCGGCGGTCGGCGCCGACATTCCCTGCATCACCACGGTGCCGGGCGCGGCGGCGGCGGTGATGGGCATCGAGGCGCTGATCCGGGGCGACATGACCGTCCGTCCGTTGCAGCAACTGCACGCGGCGCTGCGGGCGGACGAGTGACCACGGGAACGACGACCGGGCCGGGGTCGGCCCGGCCGACCGGTGGACCGGTCTTCGACCGGATCGTCCGGCCGGCGCTGTTCCGGCTCGGCGGCGGGGACGCCGAGACGGCGCACGAGTGGACACTGCGACGGCTGGCCGCGCTCTCCCGGCGACCGGCCGCGCTGGCCGTGCTGCGCGCCCGGTACGCCGTGCCGGCCCCACGCACGGTCTTCGGGGTCGACTTTCCCAACCCGGTCGGCCTGGCCGCCGGGATGGACAAGGACGGTGCGGCGTTGCCCGCCTGGCCCGCGCTCGGCTTCGGCTTCGTCGAGGTGGGTACGGTCACCGCGCACGCGCAGCCGGGCAACCCCCGGCCGAGGCTGTTCCGGTTGCCGGGAAGCGCGGCGGTGATCAACCGGATGGGCTTCAACAACGCCGGTGCGGCGGCGCTGGCGGCCCGGCTGGCGGCACTGAACCGTCCGCTGGGGGTGCCGCTGGGCATCTCGCTCGGCAAGTCCAAGGTGACCGAACTGGACGACGCGGTGCAGGACTACCTGACCTCGTACCGGGTGCTGAATCCGTACGGCGACTACTTCGCGGTGAACGTCTCCTCGCCGAACACCCCCGGGCTGCGCGCGTTGCAGGACCGCGAGCACCTCGACGGACTGCTGGCCGCGCTGGTCGGCGAGAAGCCGATCCTGGTCAAGATCGCCCCGGACCTGACCGAGGCGGCCATCGCGGAGGTGCTGGAGGTCTGCCTGAGCCGGGGCGCGGCCGGGATCATCGCCACCAACACCACCCTCGGGCGGGACGGTCTCGCCCCGGCCGACCAGCCCCGGGCCGGTGAGGCCGGTGGGCTGTCCGGCCGGCCGCTGACCGAACGCACCCGCCGGGTGGTCTCGTTCGTGCACACCGAGACGGGCGGCGCGCTGCCGGTGATCGGGGTGGGCGGCATCCTCGACCCGACGGACGCCACCGCGCTGCTGGACGCCGGGGCCAGCCTGGTGCAGCTCTACACCGGATTCGTCTACGGCGGCCCGGGGCTGGTCCGCGCGGTGGCCCGGGCGACCCGGCAGTGACCCGGGGGCGGGTACCGGCGGATCCGGGAAGCCCCCGATGACCCGCGAGGAGGGGCGGTGACGCCGGAGGAGATCGTCGCGGTCGACCGGGCCCACGTCTGGCACCCGTACGCGCCGATGCCGGCCAGCAGGACGCCGTACGTGGTGTCCAGCGCCGCCGGGGTCCGGTTGCGCCTGGCCGACGGCCGGGAACTGGTGGACGGCATGTCGTCGTGGTGGGCGGCGATCCACGGGTACCGACATCCGGTGCTGGACGCCGCGGTAACCGACCAGCTCGGCCGGATGAGTCACGTCATGTTCGGCGGCCTGACCCACGAGCCCGCCGTCCGGCTCGCCGGCACCCTGGTCGAACTGACCCCGCCCGGCCTGGAACACGTCTTCCTCAGCGACTCCGGCTCGGTGGCCGTCGAGGTGGCGGTGAAGATGGCGTTGCAGTACCAGCGCGGCCGGGGGCGCCCACAGCGGCACCGGCTGGCCACCTGGCGGGGCGGCTACCACGGTGACACCTTCCATCCGATGAGCGTCTGCGACCCGGACGGCGGGATGCACTCGCTCTGGACCGACGTGCTGCCCCGGCAGGTCTTCGCCGACGTACCGCCGTCCGGGTTCGACGCCCCCGTCGACGAGGCGTACGCCGCCGCGCTCGCCGACGCGGTGGAGCGGCACGCCGACGAACTGGCCGCGGTGATCGTGGAACCGGTGGTGCAGGGGACCGGCGGCATGCGTTGGCACAATCCCCGGTATTTGCAGTTGCTGCGCGAGTTGACCATGCGGCACGGCATTCTGCTCATCTTCGACGAGATCGCCACCGGCTTCGGCCGGACCGGTGCGCTCTTCGCTGCCGAGCACGCCGGTGTCACCCCGGACGTGATGTGCCTCGGCAAGGCACTCACCGGCGGCTACCTCAGCCTGGCGGCCACGCTCTGTACGCCGGAGGTCGCCGAGGGCATCTCGGCGACCGGGGTACTGGCGCACGGGCCGACCTTCATGGGCAACCCGGTCGCCTGCGCGGTCGCGAACGCCTCCATCGGGCTGCTGAAGACCGGAGACTGGGCGGGGGAGGTCGCGAGGGTCCAGGCGGCCCTGTCGGCCGGCCTGGCGCCGTTGCGGGGCCTTCCCGGGGTCGCTGACGTCCGCACGCTGGGGGCGATCGGGGTGGTGCAGCTCGACCACGACGTCGATCTGGCCGCGGCGACCGCCGCCGCCGTGGCGCACGGGGTGTGGCTGCGGCCGTTCCGGAACCTGGTCTACACGATGCCACCGTACGTCACCGGGGACGAGGACCTGGCCCGGATCTGTACGGCGATCGGCGCGGCCGCCCGGGCCGGCTGAGCGGGCCGACGGGCGGTCTGGGTGTCCTCGGGCCGGGACCCGAGCGGGCGCCCCTCGGGCTCGACCCGACCGGGCGCCGCGACCGGGCGCCGCGACCGGGTTCGGGTTCGGGTTCGGGTTCGGGTTCGGACGTTCCACGACAGGAATCGACCGGCGCGGCAGGACAGGGAACCGACTGCGCGCGGCACGACAGGGAGATCGACCCGGCGCCCCGACAGACGGTCGGGGCGCGCGCGGAGAGGAGAGCCAATGGAGACCTTCGGCAGCCGGCTGCACCGGGCGATGGCGGAGCGTGGACCGCTCTGTGTCGGCATCGATCCGCACCCCGCCCTGCTGACCCGGTGGGGCCTGTCGGACGACCTCGACGGGCTGACCCGATTCTGCCAGATCGCGGTCGATGCGCTCGGTGACCGGGTCGCGGTGGTCAAGCCGCAGTCGGCGTTTTTCGAGCGGTTCGGCTCTCGGGGACTCGCCGTACTTGAGTCAATTATCCGACAGTTACGGGGCGCCGGCACCCTCGTCCTGCTTGACGTCAAGCGCGGCGACATCGGGTCCACCGTCGCCGCGTACGCCGACGCGTATCTCGAGCCATCCAGTCCGATGTATGTCGACGCGGTCACCGCCAGCCCGTTCCTGGGGGTCAACTCGCTCGCTCCGATGTTCGACGCGGCACGCAAGCACGGCGGCGGCGTCTTCGTGCTGGCGCTCACCTCCAACCCGGAGGGCGCGAGCGTGCAGCGGGCCCGTGGCGCGGACGGGCGCACCGTGGCGCAAACGATCATCGACGAGATTTCGCAGCTCAACAGGGGTGCGGAGCCGCTCGGCAGTTTCGGGTTGGTGGTCGGCGCCACCATCGGTCAGACCGGGCACGACCTCGCCGGGGTGGGCGGTCCACTGCTTGCTCCGGGGCTCGGCGCACAGGGCGGCCGTGCCGCCGACCTGCGTACGGTCTTCGGAAACGAGCTCGCCGCGGTGCTCCCGTCGTACTCCCGGGAGGTGCTCGGCGCGGGTCCGGACCCGGCCGCGCTGCGGGCCGCGACGGACCGGGTTCTGGCCGATTGCCGGGCCGCGCTGACCGCTGCCGGTCAGTGATCTCGTGGTCACGCTGACATGATCATGGCGTGCCCACGTTGCCGAAAGCTCCGTTGACCGCTAGTTTTCCCGGCGCTGGGAACCACATACCCCTTTGGTGCCCAGGCACACCACGTTTCACAGATGCGACGGCGCGTCCCGCCCGTCGCGATAGGGACCTGAGGAGAACTGGTGCCGCTCCCCCAACTGAGCCCCGAGCAGCGTGCAGCCGCGCTGGAAAAGGCCGCGGAGATCCGCAAGGCCCGTGCCAAGCTCAAGGAAGAGCTAAAGCAGGGCAAGACCACCCTCGCCGCCGTCCTCGACCGGGCGGAGGCGGACGATGTCGTCGGCAAGCTGAAGGTATCGGCCGTGCTCCAGGCCATGCCGGGAATCGGCAAGATCCGGGCGACCCAGATCATGGAGAAGCTCAAGATCGCCGACAGCCGTCGCCTGCGTGGCCTCGGTGAGCAGCAGCGCAAGGCACTGCTTGGAGAATTCGCGGCGAACTAGTTCCACTCGCCGTGTAGAAACAAGCAGTGGGTACGCATGACGATGTCCGCACTGCGGCTCGTCTCACGGTCCTTGCCGGCCCTTCCGGGGCCGGCAAGGACAGCGTGACAGAACTTGTCCGGGCCCGATCGCCGCGGCTGTGGCGGTCCGTCCCGGTCACCACCCGGCCGGCGCGGAAGTACGAGATCGACGGTGTGCACTATCGTTTCGTCGATCGGGGCGAATTCGCGCGACTACTCGACGACGGACAGTTGCTGGAGTGGTCGGAGATTGGCGTTCACCGCTACGGAACGCCGTGCGAGCCGCTACGGAGCCGTTTGTCGGCCGGCTTACCGGTGCTACTGACGATCGACCTCCGGGGCGCCCGACAGGTGCGGACGGCGATGCCCGGGGCCCGACTGGTGTACCTCGCCCCGCCCGGGACCGACGTCCAAGGCGTCGGTCGAGAATTCGACGCAACGGTCGTCAACGACGTGGTCGGGCGTGCTGCTGATGAACTGGTAGGCTTGCTCGGTTCGTCCTTCTTGACACCGACCTGAGGCCGATACCGACCTGAGCCCGACGCAGACCTGGATCTGACGCGGACCCGATCCAGCTCCGATCCGATCCGATCCGGTTCCGACCTGAAGCTTGATCGAGTTCCGGCCTGACGTCGGTGTCGCCCCGGGCCGACACCAAACCGAGTCAACTCCGACCTGACCGCCTGGCGCGGTCGAGAGACACCGAGGTTTATCTCCGTGGGATCCATCGCCAACCCCGAGGGCATCACCAACCCGCCGATCGACGAGCTGCTCGAGAAGACCACCTCGAAGTACGCCCTGGTCATCTTCGCCGCCAAGCGTGCCCGCCAGGTCAACGCCTACTACAGCCAGCTCGGTGAGGGCCTGCTGGAGTACGTCGGCCCCCTGGTGGAGACCACGCCGCAGGAGAAGCCGCTCTCGATCGCGATGCGGGAGATCAACGCGGGTCTGCTCACCGCCGAGCCGACCGACCAGCCGTAGGGCCGGTCAGGCGTCGTCCGATGACCGCGGTCGTGCTCGGGGTCGGCGGAGGCATCGCCGCGTACAAGGCGTGTGAACTGCTGCGGCTGTTCACGGAGTCGGGCCATCGGGTCCGGGTCGTGCCGACCGCCTCCGCACTCCGGTTCGTGGGCGCGCCGACCTGGGCGGCGCTCTCCGGGCAACCGGTCGCCGACGACGTCTGGGCCGACGTGCACGAGGTGCCGCACGTCCGGCTGGGGCAGGGCGCCGACCTGGTGGTCGTCGCGCCCGCCACGGCCGACCTGCTGGCCAAGGCCGCGCACGGACTCGCCGACGATCTGCTCACCAACACGCTGCTGACCGCCCGCTGCCCGGTGCTGCTCGCGCCCGCCATGCACACCGAGATGTGGGAGCACCCGGCCACCGCGGAGAACGTCGCCACGCTGCGTCGGCGCGGGGTCCTGGTGCTGGAGCCGGCCAGTGGCCGGCTGACCGGGGTGGACACCGGCAAGGGCCGGCTACCCGATCCGGCCGAGATCTTCGCGGTGGCCCGCCGGGTGCTCGCCCGGGGCGTCGAGGCACCTCGGGACCTGGCCGGTCGTCGGGTGGTGATCACCGCCGGCGGAACCAGGGAGCCGCTGGACCCGGTGCGGTTCATCGGCAACCGGTCGTCGGGCAAGCAGGGCTACGCCTTCGCCCGGACGGCCCTGGCCCGTGGTGCCCGGGTGACGCTGATCGCCGCCAACGTCGGGTTGCCCGATCCGGCCGGAGCGGACCTGGTCCGGGTCTCGACCACCGAGGAGCTTCGCAAGGCCACCCTGGAGGCGGCCGAGGCCGCCGATGCCGTGGTGATGGCGGCGGCGCCCGCCGACTTCCGGCCGGCGACGTACGCCGCCGACAAGATCAAGAAATCGGATCGTGGCACGACGCTCACCGTCGAACTCGTGGCCAACCCCGACATCGCGGCCGAGTTGGGCGAGCGTCGGCGCCCCGGGCAGGTGCTGGTCGCCTTCGCCGCCGAGACCAGCGACGCCGAGGCCAACGCCCGGGGCAAGCTGGCCCGGAAGAAGGCCGACCTGATCGTCGTCAACGAGGTCGGGCCGGACAAGGTCTTCGGGGCCGACACCAACACCGCCGTCGTGCTCGGCGCTGACGGTTCGGTGACAGCGTTTTCTGAGCAATCCAAGGAAGATCTCGCCGATGGCGTGTGGGATCTGGTAACAACGCGCTTAACCAGCTCGTCATGAGCGAAAACGACGCCAAGGGTGTTGGCCTTCAGACCAGGCGGCGGTGACTACACTGCCGCGCAACGTGTATTCGAGATCTTAGGAGCACCGTGGTACGCCGCTTGTTCACATCCGAGTCGGTCACGGAAGGCCACCCGGACAAGATTGCTGACCAGATCAGCGACGGTATCCTCGACGCGCTGCTGGACCAGGACCCGCGCAGCCGGGTCGCGGTCGAAACGCTCATCACGACCGGCCAGGTGCACGTCGCGGGTGAGGTGACCACGAAGGCGTACGCCGACATCCCGGCGATCGTCCGCGAGACGATCCTCGGCATCGGCTACGACTCGTCGAAGAAGGGCTTCGACGGAGCCTCCTGTGGCGTCAGCGTGTCGATCGGGTCCCAGTCGCCGGACATCGCGCAGGGTGTCGACAGCGCCATCGAGTTGCGGTCCGGCTCGTCGGAGAGCGCGTTGGACGCCCAGGGCGCGGGCGACCAGGGAATGATGTTCGGCTTCGCCTGCTCGGAGACGCCCGAGCTGATGCCGCTGCCGATCGCCCTGGCCCACCGGCTCGCCCGCCGCCTGTCGGCCGCCCGCAAGGACGCGACCATCGCGTACCTGCGCCCGGACGGCAAGACCCAGGTCACCATCGAGTACGACGGCCTGCGTCCGGTCCGGCTGGACACGGTAGTGGTGTCCTCGCAGCACGCCGCCGACATCTCGCTGGAGTCGCTGCTCACCCCGGACGTCCGCGAGCACGTCATCGCGCCGGAGCTGGAGGAGCTCGGTCTCGACATCGACGGCTACCGGCTGCTGGTGAACCCGACCGGCCGGTTCGAGATCGGTGGCCCGATGGGCGACGCCGGGCTGACCGGGCGGAAGATCATCGTGGACACCTACGGTGGGTACGCCCGGCACGGCGGCGGGGCGTTCTCCGGCAAGGACCCGTCCAAGGTCGACCGTTCCGCGGCGTACGCGACCCGCTGGGTGGCGAAGAACGTGGTGGCCGCCGGGCTGGCCGAGCGCTGCGAGGTGCAGGTCGCGTACGCGATCGGCAAGGCGCACCCGGTGAGCCTGTTCATCGAGACCTTCGGCACCGAGAACGTGCCGGTGGACCGGATCGAGCGGGCCGTGTCCGAGGTCTTCGACCTGCGCCCGGCCGCGATCATCCGGGACCTGGACCTGCTCCGGCCGATCTACCGGCAGACCGCCGCCTACGGCCACTTCGGCCGTGAGCTGCCCGATCTGACCTGGGAGAACACCGACCGCGCCGCCGACCTCAAGTCGGCTGCGGGAGCCTGACCACCAGCAAGCGCAGCGACCGGCAGCCCGCTCCCGGGTTGCCGGTCGCTCGCGTCTGCGTGGATGTGCCGCTGGCCCACCTGGACCGGCCCTTCGACTACCTGGTCCCCGCCGAGCTGGACGAACAGGCCCAGCCCGGAACCCGGGTACGGGTGCGCTTCGCGGGTCAGCTGGTCGACGGGTGGTTGCTGGACCGGGCCGAGATGTCCGGGCACGACGGCAAGCTGAGTTATCTGGAGCGGCTGGTGTCGCCCGAACCGGTGCTGACTCCGGAGATCGCCCGACTGGCCCGTGCGGTGGCCGACCGGTACGCCGGCAACCTCGCCGACGTCCTGCGGCTGGCCGTCCCGCCCCGGCACGCGCGGGTCGAGCGCGAACCGGCTGCCGCTGCCGGGGCCGGGGCAGCGGACGGGAAGGACGCCGGACAGGTGGTTGCCGCCGCCGGGGCCGAGGCCGGGACGGATGCCGGGCCGGTCGGTGCCGATTCCGGGGCGACCACGGGTGGAAGCGGTAGCGGACCGGTGGTGCCGGACGGGGCCGACGGCGGTGTGGGCGACCCGGGCTGGCGGAGCTATCCGGCCGGACCCGGGTTCCTGCGGGCGCTCGCCGACGGGCGGGCGCCCCGGGCGGTCTGGTCGGCGCTGCCGGGGGAGGACTGGGCGGCCCGGTTCGCGGACGCGGCGGCGGCGACGGTACGGAGCGGACGCGGGGTGGTGGCGGTGGTGGCCGACTCCCGCGATCTCGACCGGCTGGACGCGGCACTGACCGGCCGGCTCGGCGCCGGCCGGCATGTCGCGCTGTCGGCGGCGCTCGGACCGGCCCGGCGGTACCGCGCCTTCCTGGCCGCCCGCCGGGGTCAGGTGCCGGTGGTGATCGGTACCCGGGCCGCGATGTTCGCCCCGGTCACCGAACTCGGGCTGGTGGCGATCTGGGACGACGGCGACGACCTGCACGCCGAGCCCCGGGCGCCCTATCCGCACGCCCGGGAGGTGCTGCTCACCCGGGCCCAGCTCGGCGAGGCGGCGGTGCTGGTGGCCGGGTACGCCCGGACCGCCGAGGCACGGCTGCTGGTGGAGACCGGCTGGGCGAAGGAGATCGTGGCCGACCGGGCGACGCTGCGGGCCCGTTCCCCGCAGGTGACCCCGACTGGTGACGACCCGCAGTTGGCCCGGGACCCGGGTGCGGCGACGGCGCGGCTGCCCAGCCTGGCCTGGGAGGCGGCCGGAGCCGCGCTCAAGGCCGACGCGCCGGTGCTGGTCCAGGTGCCCCGGCGCGGCTATCTGCCCTCGGTCTCCTGCGCCGAGTGTCGGGCACCGGCCCGCTGTCCGCACTGTGCCGGCCCGCTCGCCCTGCGCTCGGCGACGTCCATCCCCGCCTGTCGATGGTGTGCCAGGGTGGCCGCCGGGTACGCCTGTCCGCACTGCGGTGGGCGGCGGCTGCGGGCCGCCGTGATCGGCGCCCGGCGTACCGCCGAGGAACTCGGCCGGGCGTTTCCCGGGGTGCCGGTGCGGACCTCGGGTCGGGAGGAGGTACTCGCCACCGTGCCCGCCGGCGCCGGGCTGGTGATCTCGACTCCGGGCGCGGAGCCGGTGGCCGAGGGTGGCTTCGGCGCGGTGCTGCTGCTCGATTCCTGGGCGATGCTCACCCGGGCCGACCTACGGGCCGGCGAGGAGGCGCTGCGCCGGTGGCTGGCGGCGGCGGCGTTGGCCCGGCCCGCCTCGGCCGGTGGTCGGGTGGTGGTGGTCGCCGACGGGGCGCTGGCGCCGGTGCAGGCGCTGCTGCGCTGGGAGCCGGGCTGGTTCGCCGGTCGGGAGTTGGCCGAGCGGCGCGAGCTGGGCTTCCCGCCGGCCGCCCGGATGGCCAGCCTGACCGGGGGCGCGGCGGCGGTGGCGGACCTGCTCGACGCGGCGCGCCTGCCCGAGGAGGCGGAGCTGCTGGGTCCGGTGCCGGCGACCGAGGGGCAGGAGCGGATGCTGGTCCGGGTGCCCCGGTCCCGGGCGGCCGCGCTGGCCGCCGCGCTGCACACGGCGGTGGCGGTCCGGACCGCCCGCAAGGCCGGTCAGCCGGTGCGGGTACAGATCGATCCGCATGACATCTTCTGATCGGATTTCGGGTCGGGAACCTACACGGAGTGTTGTTTTGCCGACGCTGTGAAGTGGGTACCAATGTGCGGACGCACTCCGAGTCCGACTGGCCGGCCAGGATTCGAGTGATACCATCGCCCCTCATGCTCCACTCGGGTGGTGTGACGGTGAGTGATCGCGCCGGTTCGGTGTTCAAACTATTGATCTTGAAAAATCTGGGATCAGGGGTGGGTAGGGCGTGACCGGTCGTCAATCGATCGTCCTCAATGGCGATCTGGGTAGCGGCAAGAGCACCGTCTCCCACGAGCTCGCCAAGCGACTCGGCGTACGGCGGGTCAGCGTCGGTGATCTCTATCGGGAGATGGCGCAGCAGCGGAAGATGACCGCCCTTCAGCTCAACCTGCACGCCGAGCTGGACCAGGCGGTCGACGGCTACGTCGACCAGCTCCAGCAGGACATCGCCGACTCTGGCGAGCAGCTGATCGTCGACAGCCGTCTCGCCTGGCACTTCTTCAAGAACGCGCTGAAGATCCACATGATCACCGAGCCGACCGAGGCGGCCCGTCGGGTGCTCGCCCGGCCGTCCGGTCCGGCCGAGAGCTACTCCTCGGTCGAGGAGGCGAGAGCCAAGCTCCACGAGCGCAGCGAGAGCGAGCGCAGCCGGTTCCTCGTCCGGTACGGCGTCGACAAGGCGAAGCTCCGCAACTACGACCTGATCTGCGACACCACGAAGGCCTCGGCGGCCGAGGTGGTGGAGCACGTGATCGCCGCGTACGAGGGCTCCTTCGGGCAGGAGGTCCTGCGCGACAGGCCGCCGCTGCTGCTGCTCGACCCGGCCCGGATCTTCCCGTCGCAGGAGATCCAGGGGCTGCGTGGGCTCTGGGAGTCGGACTTCGTCGAGCAGATCGGCCAGGCCGGCGAGGAGGCGTTGGAGCCGCTGCGGATCGGCTACACCGGCGAGCAGTTCTTCGTCGTCGACGGGCACCGGCGGCTCAGCGCGGCGCTCCGGAACGGCTTCAAGCTGGTCCCCGGCCAACTCGTCGCCGAGTGCGACGAGCCGGTGGTCGGTGGCCTCAGCGCGATCGACTTCTTCCGGGCCGAGGTCGGGCTGAGCGTGATCTACGACTGGGACGCCGCGCACGGCACCCAGTTGCCGCTACCCACGCACATCCTGGAGCGCACCGACGCCGTACTGGCCGGCGAACCGGGAACCCAGCCCTAACCGGGCAGCGACGTCCCGGCCGGTTCGGCCGGCCGGTTCCGACGCCTCCGAACGCCGCTGGTCGCCCGGCGCCGGACCGTGACCGCCGTCACCGCGGCTGGCATCCGGTCGCCGTACGCCAGCCGGCCCGGCGTTCGCCCGTCAGCCGGCACCCGCGCCCAAGCCCGACGACCGCGCCGAACGGCGTCCGCGCCGGCCCAGGACCACGTCCTCGGCACGACCGTAGACTGGTACGGCACCGCCACTCCCGCCCGTTCGTGAAGGAGCCGTCCCGCGTGACCGTCCAGCCCATCCGTCTGTTCGGGGACCCGGTGCTGCGCACCCCGGCCGAACCGGTCGTCGACTTCGACGCCGAGCTGCGCAGACTCGTCGCCGACCTGACCGACACGATGCGCGAGCAGAACGGCGCCGGCCTCGCCGCGCCGCAACTCGGCGTGGGCCTGCGGGTGTTCTCGTTCGACGTCGACGACGTGGTCGGGCACCTGGTGAACCCGGTACTGGACTTTCCCGACACCGAGGAACAGGACGGCCAGGAAGGCTGCCTCTCGATCCCCGGGCTCTACTTCGACACCAAGCGCCGGCTGAACGTCGTCGCGAAGGGCTTCAACGAGTACGGCGACCCGCTGCAGATCGTCGGCACCGGCCTGATGGCCCGGTGTGTGCAGCACGAGACCGACCACCTCGACGGTGTGCTCTTCCTCGACCGGCTGGACGCCGAGGCGCGCAAGGAGGCGATGCGGGCGATCCGGCAGGCGGACTGGTACGACCAGGACGCGCCGCCGGTGGTCAAGACCAGCCCGCACGATGCCCCGATCGGCCGGCGTCAGGCCCTGGCCAGCCGCCTCGGGTTCGGCTCGGAGCGTTCCGGCAATCCCTTCGGTCTGGGTCGGTGACGGCCCGGTGCGTCTGATCTTCGCCGGTACGCCGGCCGTCGCCCTGCCCGCGCTGGATGCCCTCGCCGCGTCGTCGCACGAACTGCTCGCCGTGGTGACCCGGCCGGACGCCCCCGCCGGGCGGGGCCGAGGGCTGGCCCGGTCACCGGTGGGCGCCTGGGCCGACGAGCGCGGCATCGAGGTGCTGACCCCGGCCCGGCCCCGGGAGCCGGAGTTCCTCGACCGGTTGCGCGAACTCGCCCCGGACTGCGTACCGGTGGTCGCCTACGGCGCGCTGGTGCCGCCGGTGGCGTTGGAGATCCCGGCCCACGGCTGGGTCAACCTGCACTTCTCGCTGTTGCCGGCCTGGCGCGGCGCCGCACCCGTACAGCACGCGGTGCTGCACGGCGACGAGTTGACCGGCGCCAGCGTCTTCCAACTGGAGGCCGGACTGGACACCGGTCCGGTCTTCGGCACCCTGACCGAGGAGATCCGGCCGTCCGACACCTCGGGCGACCTGTTGGAGCGGTTGGCCATATCCGGCGCCGGCCTGCTGGTCGCGGTGCTGGACGCGATCGACGCGGGGACCGCGCGGGCGGTGGCGCAGCCCGCCGAGGGGGTGTCGCTGGCGCCGAAGCTGACCGTCGACGACGGACGGGTCCGCTGGGCGGAGCCGGCCTTCGCCGTGGACCGCCGGATCCGGGCCGCCACCCCGGCGCCGGGCGCCTGGACGGGGTTCCGTGATGCCCGGGTCAAACTCGGGCCGGTTCAGCCGCTTCCCGAAGGTCCGGATCTTAAGCCGGGCGAACTTCTGGTCGAGCGGGGCAGGGTGCTGGCGGGTACGGCCACCGGACCGGTGGCGTTGGGCGAGGTACGAGCGGCAGGCAAACGGGCCATGCCGGCACCGGACTGGGCTCGCGGGGTCCGGGTAGCGGGTGGGGAGCAGTTCGAGTGAGCGAGCGTAGCGGGCAGATCGAGGGCACCGAGCGGGCCGGAGCCGACCGAGGGTGGGTCGACCGGGATCGTGCCGGCCAGAGCGGCGTCGACCGGAGCAGCGGGGCACCGGCCGGCGCAGACCGGGGTCGCAGTGGTGGCCAGGGCGGTGCCGACCGGGGTCGCCCGGACCGGGACCGGCGGGCCGGGCAGGGCGGTGCCGACCGGGGCCGGCCGGACCGGAGCCGTGGCGGTCCGGGTGGTGCCGACCGGGAGCGCGCCGGACGGCCGCCGCGACGGGAGCATCCACCGGTGGATCTGCCCCGGCAGGTGGCGTACGAGGCGATCGAGGCGGTGCACCGCGACGACGCCTACGCGAATCTGGTTCTGCCCGAAATCCTGCGGGAGCGGCGGCTGCACGGCCGGGACGCGGCCTTCGCCACCGAGCTGACCTACGGCACGCTGCGGTTGCGGGGCACCCTGGACGCGATCCTGACCGCCGCCGCCGGCCGGGACGTCGCGCGGATCGACCCGCAGCCGAGGGACGCGTTGCGACTCGGCGCCTACCAGTTGCTCTACACCCGGGTACCGGCGCACGCTGCGGTCTCCTCGACCGTCGACCTGGTCCGTTCGGTGGCCCCGGGCGCGACCGGGTTCGCCAACGCCGTGCTGCGGGAGGTGTCCGGGAAGGATGCCGACACCTGGATCGCGGAGCTGGCGCCGGCGGCCGACGCCGACCCGGTCGGGAACCTGGCGCTCACCTACAGCCATCCGCCGTGGATCGTACGGGCGTTCTCCGAGGCGCTCGGCGGGGACCTGGGGGAGACCACCCGACTGCTGATCGAGGACAACCACCGGCCCTCGGTGCACCTGTGCGTCCGGCCCGGTCGGGCGGACGCGGCCGAGGTCGCCGACGAGGTCGGTGGCGCGCCGGGCGCCTTCTCGCCGTACGCGGTCTATCTGCCCGGCGGTGCCCCCGGCGAGCTGGCCGTGCTGGCCGACGGCCGGGCGCACGTCCAGGACGAGGGTTCCCAACTCGTGGCCGCCGCACTGGTCAACGCCGAGCTGGACGGCACGGACGAGCGCTGGCTCGACCTCTGCGCCGGGCCGGGTGGCAAGGCCGGCCTGCTGGGCGCGCTGGCCGCGCAGCGGGGCGCGACGCTGACCGCGGTGGAGATCGCCGAGCACCGGGCCCGGCTGGTGTCCCAGGCGGTCCGGGGCCTGCCGGTCACCGTGCTGACCACCGACGGCCGCACCGTCGGCAGCGATCCGGACCTGCCGGCGGACTCCTTCGACCGGGTACTGGTCGACGCGCCGTGCACCGGGCTCGGCTCGCTGCGGCGGCGACCGGAGTCGCGCTGGCGCCGCCAGCCCTCCGACCTGCCGGCGCTGACCCGGTTGCAGCGGGAACTGCTCGGCGCCGCGCTGCGGGCGGTCCGTCCCGGTGGCGTGGTCGGCTACGTGACCTGCTCGCCGCACGTGGTGGAGACGCACGTCTCGGTCGGCGAGGCGGCCCGGCGCTCCGGCGTACCGGTGGACTTCGTCGACGCCCGCCCGCTGCTGCCGGCGGAGATGCCCGGCCTCGGCGACGGCCCGACGGTCCAGCTCTGGCCACACCGGCACGGCACCGACGCGATGTTCCTGGCGATGCTCCGCCGCGGCTGACCCCCTGATTGGTTAGGAAGGGGCCCTTCTTCTACAGAAAACGATAAGAAGGGGCCCTTCCTTGCATCTAGGTTGGACGGATGACGACGCCGGCTCGGGCCATCGGCACCCCGCTGGACCGGTTCGACGGGCCGGAGAAGGTCACCGGCACCGCCCGGTACGCCTTCGAGCATCGCGTGGAGCGGCCCGCCTATCTGCACCCCGTGCAGGCGACGATCGCCGTGGGTCGGATCGTCGGGGTCGACACCACGGCCGCGCTGGCCGAGCCGGGGGTGCTGGCGGTGCTCACCCACCAGGACGCGCCCCGGGTCGCCTCGACCGAGGACCTGGAGGTGGCGATCCTCCAGGACGCCGAGGTGCGGTACCGGGGGCAGTTCGTCGGTGGCGTCGTTGCGGAGACCTCGGAGATCGCCCGCCGAGCCGCCGACCTGGTCCGGTTGGACTACCAGGCCCGGCCGCACGACGTCGAGCTACGGGCCGACCACCCCGACCGGTACGCCCCGGAGGTGCTCAACGGCGGGTTCGCCACCGACAGTGTGCGGGGCGACCCGGAGCGGGCGCTCTCGACTGCGGCGGTACGCCTCGACGCCACCTACACGACGCCCAGATACCAGCACAATCAGATCGAGCCGCACTCGACGATCGCGGTCTGGGACGACGGCCAGCTCACCCTCTATGTCGCCAGCCAGGGCGTGCACCGGCTGCGCGACTCGATCGCCACCCTGTTCGGGCTCGCCCCGGAGCGGATCCGGGTGATCTCGCCGCACGTCGGCGGCGGGTTCGGCGGCAAGCTGCACGCCCATCCGGACGTCGCGCTCGCGGTGCTGGCCGCGATGGCCGTCCCCGGTCGGCCGGTGAAGCTCGCGCTGACCCGGCAGCAGATGTTCAGCCAGGTCGGCTACCGCACCCCGACCATCCAGCGGATCCGGCTCGGTGCCGATGCCGACGGGCGACTCGTCGCCGTCGCCCACGACGTGGTGCAGCAGACCTCGCGGATCAAGGAGTTCGCCGAGCAGACCGCCTCATCGACCCGGGTGATGTACGCGGCGGCCACCCTGGGCACCACGCACCGGATGGTCGCGCTCGACGTACCGGTTCCGACGATCATGCGGGCGCCGGGCAAGACCCCCGGGATGTACGCCCTCGAGTCGGCGATGGACGAGATGTCGATCGCCTGCGGACGGGACCCGGTCGAGTTCCGGATCGCCAACGAGCCCGCCGAGGATCCGGAGCGGGGCCTCCCGTTCTCCAGCCGCAACCTGGTGGCCTGCCTGCGTGAGGGCGCCCGCCGGTTCGGCTGGGACGGGCGGGATCCGACGCCCCGGGCCCGTCACAGCGGGGGGTGGCTGGTCGGCACCGGGGTCGCCGCCTCGATGTACCCGGTCTACCGGCTGCCCGGATCGTCGGCCATGATCCGGCTCGGCCCGGACGGCCGGTACGCGGTGTCGATCGGCGCCGCCGACCTGGGTACCGGCACCTGGACGACGCTGACCCAGATCGCCGCCGACGCGCTCGACGTCCCGGTCGGGCGGATCGAGCTGCGGATCGGCGACACCCTCCTGCCACCGGCGATGGCGGCCGGCGGCTCCTCGGGGATGACCTCGTGGGGCTGCGCGGTGGTCGAGGCGGCACGGCGGCTGCGGGCCCGGCTCGCCGACGGGTACGCCGGGGTGGTCCCGGCCGAGGGGATCGAGGTCAGCGCCGACATGCCGGCCAATCCGCACGGGGACAGCTTCGCCATGTACGCCTTCGGCGCCCAGTTCGCGCAGGTCCGGGTCTGCGCGGAGACCGGTGAGGTCCGGGTGCCCCGACTGCTCGGCGTGTTCGCCGCCGGGCGGATCATCAATCCGAAGACCGGCCGGTCCCAACTGCTCGGCGGAATGAGCATGGGGCTGTCGATGGCGCTGCACGAGCGGGCCGTCGTCGATCCGCGGTTCGGGCACGTGGTCAACCACGATCTCGCCGGGTACCACATCGCCACGAACGCCGACGTCGGCTCGGTCGAGGTGCACTTCGTCGAGGAGGACGACCCGTACGTCAACCCGATGGGCTCGAAGGGCATCGGCGAGCTCGGCATCGTGGGTACGGCCGCGGCGATCGCCAACGCCGTCCACCACGCCACCGGAGTGCGGGTACGCGACCTGCCGATCACCCCGGACAGGTTCTTCGCCGAAGGAACTCCGAGCCGGGCGTGAATCCAACTCCGAGCCGGGCGTGAATCCAACTCGGATCCGGTGTGGGGCGGGTCGGATCCGGCGTGGATCTGGTCGGAGTCGGGCGTGGACCCGATCTGAGCTGGTGGGAGGGTGAATCTGACCGGAGGGTGACCGGATCCGTATCCGGCGACGGTCGGGGTGACCGGCATTCGTACACTGGCGCGGTGACCGTACCAGCGCCGATCGTTGCGCCCAGTATTCTCGCCGCAGACTTCGCCCGGCTCGCCGAGGAGGTCCACGCGGTGGAGTCGACGGCGGACTGGCTGCACGTCGATGTGATGGACAACCACTTCGTGCCCAACCTGACCATCGGGCTGCCGGTGGTGCAGAGCCTGCTGGCCGTGACCGCGCTGCCGTTCGACGTACACCTGATGATCGAGGATCCGCGACGCTGGGCGCCGAGCTACGCCGACGCGGGGGCGTACAACGTGACCTTCCATGCCGAGGCGTGCGACAACCCGGTCTCGCTGGCCAAGGACCTGCGCTCGGCCGGGGCCAAGGCCGGGTTGGCGATCGACCGGGACACTCCGATCGAACCGTACCTTGACCTGTTGCCCAGCTTCGATACATTGCTGATCATGACTATCAAGGCGGGCTTCGGAGGGCAACGGTTCATCCCCGAGCTGCTCGACAAGGTCCGTGCCGCCCGCCGGCACGCCGACGCGGGCCACCTCGAGCTGCGGATCGAGGTGGACGGCGGCATCGCGGCCGACACCATCGAGCAGGCGGCGGTGGCCGGCGCGGACGCGTTCGTCGCGGGCACCGCCGTCTATGCGGCGGCGGATCCGGCCACGGCGGTGACGCAGCTGCGACAGCTCGCCCAACGCGCCGTGCCACGGGCATGAGCGATCGCCGCGAGCGAATTGGCCAGTTCAGTGCGGGCATGAGCGAGCGCCGCGAGCGAATCGGCTGGTTCAGTGCCGGGGAGCCTCACGACCGCACGAAGCGAAGCGGAGTGCGGGCATGAGCGTCGACGGGGTCGAGGAGCGGCCCGACCTGATCCTGGTGGTGGACGACGACGAGGACATCGTCCGGTTCGTCGCGTTCAACCTGCGCCTGCACGGTTTCGAGGTCATGCAGGCCGGAGACGGCCAGGAGGCGCTGGAGCTGATCGAGCGGCGGCGTCCGGATCTGGCCGTGGTCGATCTGCGGATGCCCCGGGTCGACGGGCTGGAGCTGACCCGACGGCTTCGGGCCAACCCGATGACCTCCGCCCTGCCGGTGATCATGCTGACCGCCAAGGGCCTGACCGTGGACAAGGTGCACGGCCTCACCGCGGGCGCGGACGACTACCTGGTGAAGCCCTTCGACACCGCCGAACTCATCGCCCGGGTCAGCTCGACCCTGCGGCGCAACAAGGAGTTCCGCGAGGTCTCCCCGCTCACCGGGCTGCCCGGCAACACCCGGATCCGGCGCGAGATCGGCGACCGGGTACGCAGCGGCGTCGACTACGGGGTCGGCTACATCGACATCGACCGGTTCAAGAGCGTCAACGACCGGTACGGCTTCGTCCGGGGCGACGAGTTCATCAGCGCCCTGGCCCGCAGCCTGCACCGCGCGGTGGTCTCGGTCGGGCTGCCCCCGGCCTTCCTCGGGCACATCGGCGGCGACGACTTCGTGATCGTCTGCGCTCCCGAACAGGTCCGGCCACTGACCGAGCGGGCCGTGGTCGACTTCGAGAAGACCGCCGACGAGCTGTACGACCCCGAGGACGCCAAGCGCGGCTACGTCGAGTTGAAGGACCGCCGGGGCAACGTCCAACGCGCCCACCTGGTCACCCTCTCCATCGGGGTGTCCCTGTCGGTGCCGGAGCGGCGGTTCACCGACCCGCTCGAAGTGATCGCGGCGGCCTCGGAGATGAAGACGGTGGCCAAGAGCCAGCCCGGGTCGTACGTCGCGATGGACCGGCGCCGCCCCGGAGGATGATCGGGGTGACCGCGGTCACTCCGCTGTGAGGTGGGTCGCCTCACTGGCACTCGACCCTCGGATCCGTGCAACACTCGACGGTACCCACCACGCGCTGGCGGGACTCGGTGAAATTCCGAACCGGCGGTGATCCGGGCGAAAGCCTGGTAAGCCCGCGACCCGGACGGCTCAGAGCCGCCCGGTGGACCTGGTGAGAACCCAGGGCCGACGGTTGAGTGCGGGCAACGCCCACGCTCAGACAGTCCGGATGGGAGACAGCGCGCGGGACGGACAGGCCTGACGGCCGGCAGCTGCCTGCCGACCGTGCGGGCCCGCCGGGGTCGGCTCTGCCGTCCCCGTGTTCCGCCTCCGCTCGCCCGGCCATCCGGCCGGTACCGCTCCCGCCCCGCCCGCGCGTCTGCGAAGGACGAGCGAGGAAGAGGGCGGAGGATCGGCATGGGGAGCGTCTCCACCGACGAGGCGATGCGCCGCGCGATCGCGCTGGCGGCCCGCGGTATGGGCACGACGAGTCCCAATCCACTGGTCGGCTGCGTGCTGCTGGACCCGAGGGGCGAGGTCGTCGGCGAGGGCTTCCACGCGTACGCCGGCGGACCGCACGCCGAGATCGTCGCACTGGCCCAGGCCGGTGAGCGGGCTCGGGGCGGCACCGCGGTGGTCACCCTGGAGCCGTGCGACCACGTCGGGCGTACCGGCCCGTGCAGCGGTGCGCTGATCCGGGCCGGGGTCCGCCGAGTGGTGCTCGGCGTGCCCGATCCGAACCCGGTCGCGTCCGGTGGCGTCGAGACGCTGCGCGCCGCCGGTGTCGAGGTCGAGATCGGGGTCCGGGCCGCCGAGGCGGAGGCCGGCAACCTGGCCTGGCTGACCGCGGTACGGCGCGGCCGGCCGTACCTGATCTGGAAGTACGCGGCGACCCTGGACGGGCGGATCGCGGCGGCCGACGGCACCAGCATGTGGATCACCTCCGAGGCGGCCCGGATCGACGTGCACGCGTTGCGCGGCACCGTCGACGCGGTGATCGCCGGGGTCGGCACGGTGCTGGCCGACGATCCGAGACTGACCGCCCGGAACCTGCGCAACGGCACCCTGGCCATCCGGCAGCCGCTGCGGGTGGTGGTGGACAGCGACGGCCGTACCCCGGTCGACGCCAGGGTCCGCGACGGTGCCGCGCGGACCTGGATCGCGACCTCGGCGGAGGTCGGCACCGGCCCGGACGGGCGGGTCGACCTGCCCCGGTTGCTCGCGGAGCTCTACCGGCGCGGGGTACGGGCGGCGCTGCTGGAGGGCGGTCCCACCCTGGCCGGTGCGTTCCTGGCCGCCGGCCTGGTGGACAAGGTGGTCGGCTACCTGGCGCCCAAGCTGCTCGGTGCCGGCCCGGCGGCCCTGGCCGACGCCGGCCCCCGGACCATCTCCGAGGTTATCGACCTGGAGTTCACGGATTTCACACCGGTCGGCCCCGATCTGCGGGTCACCGCGTTTCCTCGGAAAACGGAGGGCTGAACAGATGTTCACCGGCATCGTGGAGGAGCTGGGCGAGCTGGTCCGGCGGGTCGAGACGGGTGGGGACTCGGCGCTGGTCGCGATCCGTGGCCCGCTGGTCACCTCGGACGCCCGGCACGGCGACTCGATCTCCGTCAACGGGGTCTGCCTGACGGTCGTGGAATCCGACGACGGCGTCTTCACCGCCGACGTGATGGGCGAGACCTTCCGCCGGACGTCGCTCGGGGCGCTGCGTCCCGGCGACCCGGTCAACCTGGAGCGGGCCGCGACGCTCGGCAGCCGGCTGGGCGGGCACCTGGTACAGGGGCACGTCGACGGCGTCGCCGAGATCGTCCGCCGGGAGCCGGCCGAGCAGTGGGAGACGGTCACGTTCACGCTGCCCGCCGCGCTCGCCCGGTACGTGGTGGAGAAGGGGTCGATCACCGTCGACGGGGTGTCGCTGACCGTCGCCGCGCTGGCCGACGGGCTGTTCTCGGTCGGGCTGATCCCGACCACGCTCGCGGCCACCACGCTGGGGCGCAAGGGGATCGGCGAACCGGTGAACCTGGAGGTGGACGTGCTGGCCAAGTACGTCGAACGACTGTTGACGACCGGCGGGCGACTGCCGGTCGGTGGACTGGAGGCCGTGGCATGACAACCGACTTCGGCACCATCGAACAGGCGGTGGCCGACATCGCGGCCGGTCGCCCGGTGGTGGTGGTGGACGACGCCGACCGGGAGAACGAGGGCGACCTGATCTTCGCCGCCGATCTGGCCACTCCCGAGCTGTTGGCGTTCATGGTCCGCTACACCTCCGGCTACATCTGCGCGCCGCTGACCGAAGAGGACTGCGACCGGCTCGAGCTGCCGCCGATGTACCACACCAACCAGGACAAGCGGGGTACCGCGTACACCGTGACGGTGGACGCACGCGAGGGGGTCAGCACCGGTATCTCGGCGGCGGACCGGGCGCACACCATCCGGCTGCTCGCCGACCCGGCCACCGACCCGACCGACCTGAGCCGGCCCGGACACGTCGTACCGCTGAGGGCCAAGCCCGGTGGGGTGCTGCGGCGCCCCGGCCACACCGAGGCTGCCGTCGACCTCGCCCGGCTCGCCGGACTCCGGCCGGCCGGGGTGCTCTGTGAGCTGGTCAACGACGACGGCACCATGATGCGTCTGCCCGATCTGGAGAAGTTCTCCGCCGACCACGGACTCACCCTGATCACCATCGCGGACCTGATCGCGTACCGGCGACGTACCGAGCAGCAGGTGCGGCGGGAGGCCGAGGCCCGGCTGCCACTGAAGGTCGGACTGTTCCGGGCCGTCGGCTACCGCGTCGAGTACGACGCGACCGAGCACATCGCCCTGGTCTACGGCGAGATCGGCGACGGTCAGGACGTACTGGTCCGGGTGCACTCGGAGTGCCTGACCGGGGACGTGTTCGGCTCGCTGCGCTGCGACTGCGGCCCACAGTTGAACGCCGCCCTCGCCCGGGTCGCCGCCGAGGGCCGGGGCGTGGTCCTCTACATGCGGGGACACGAGGGGCGGGGCATTGGGCTGGTGCACAAGCTTCAGGCGTACCAGTTGCAGGACCTCGGCCGGGACACCGTCGATGCGAACCTGGACCTCGGGCTGCCCGCCGACGCGCGGGACTACGGCACCGGCGCGCAGATCCTGTACGACCTCGGTGTCCGATCGATGCGGCTGCTGACCAACAATCCGGCCAAGCGGGCCGGCCTGGAGGGCTACGGACTGACCGTGGTCGGCCGGGAGGCGATGCCGGTCGGCGCGACCCCGGAGAACCTGCAATACCTGCGGACCAAGCGGGACCGGATGGGCCACCTGCTCAGCGAGTTGGACGAGCCGCTCGAACCGGTCCAGGCGCTCGACCCGGTCGAACCGGTGGAACTGGTGAAGACGACGGAAAGGTTGGCCTGACGATGGCGGGGTTCGGAGAGCCGGGATCGTCCACGGTGGATGCGTCCGGGTTGACCGTCGGGGTGGTGGCCGCCCGCTGGCACGGGGAACTCACCGACCACATGCTGGACCGTGCGGTGAACGCGGCGAAGGCGTGCGGCGTGAACGACGTGCTGGTGGTCCGGGTCGCCGGTTCGGTGGAACTGCCGGTGGTGGCACAGGCGCTGGCCCGGCGGTGCGACGCGGTGGTGGCGCTCGGCGTGGTGATCAAGGGCGCCACGGCGCACTTCGACTACGTGTGCCAGTCGGTGACCGAGGGGCTGACCCGGGTCGCGCTGGACACGGCGACGCCGGTCGCGCACGGCGTGCTCACGGTCAACAACCTGGAGCAGGCCCGGGACCGGGCCGGCCTGGCCGACTCGGCCGAGGACAAGGGCTGGGCCGCCACCACCGCCGCGCTGGAGGCGGCCGTGGCGATCCGCGACATCGCCAGCCGGCCGTAACCGACCGCCGCGCCGATCGACGGCGGTCCTGCCGCTGATGCGGTGGGACCGCCGCCGTCCGCTCTGGTGATCGCAGTGCGGTCCCTGGTTGGCGAACGGGGGAATGGTCGGTCTCAGGTTGCCTTGTGAACCATGGCCAGCCGGGTCAGGTACCGCTTGCTGATCTGGCCGCGGTGGTCGCGGTCGATCAGGTTGGCGATGCAGGCGAGGAGACCGTCGCGTGCCGGTTGAGGCAGCGTACGGTGGCCGGAGTAGGTCATCAGCAGGTCGCGGTATTCGCTGGTGGTGTAGCCCTGCTCCCACTCGTAGCGGCGGAATCGCGCCGGCCCGAAGCGTGTAGAGCGCTCGAACTCGGTCGGGTCGTCGGGAATGTCCGCGGCCGGTGTCGCGCGCAGTCCGGGTGGAGTCCTGGGGTCGAAGGTCTCGTAGCACGCTTGCATGTCTGCGAAGAAGTTCTCCGTGCCGCCAGCGACGTGTTCGCTGTGCACCACGGCAAGAGTTCCGCCTGGAAGGAGCACGTCCGCCGCTTTGTCGACGCGGATATCCGGATCGATCCAGTGGAACGCGGTCGCCGAAAATACCAGGTCGAACGGGGTGGTCGGTGGTGTCCACCGCTCGAAAGGGGACACCTCGACGGTCACGTTCGGGAATTCCTGGAGGTTGCGTCGGGCCACGGCTGCCAGCTCGGGGCTGAGTTCCACCGCGATGATGGTGCAACCGAGCCGGGCCAGTGGTCGGGTGGCCTGGCCGGTGCCGCAGCCGATTTCCAGCACCCGGGACTGCGGGCTCAGACCAGCGAGTAGGACCAGATCGTCGAACAACTGGTCCGGATAGCCAGGGCGCGCGTGGTCGTAGAGGTCGGCGTCCTCGCCGAATGTGGCACGCAGGAGTTCGCGATCCGTCTCGGTCACGGAGGCACGTTACCTCCCAAACTCGGCCGCCGGACGTCACCGGTCCGGCGCTGACCCGGCCGCCCGCCCATCGATGATCAACGAGCGACAGGAGAGAGCCCGATGTGGCTGCGGCCCACCGTCTATCCGATCCCGGCGCCGTCGCCGGTGCGGCTGAGCATCGTGGCGCGTCCGCGCGGGGATGACTGGCTGGACGACGAGATGGCCGGGCTACGCCGTGCCGGGGTGGACGTCCTGGTCTGCCTGCTGACCTCGGCGGAACGCGACGAGTTGGGGTTGACCGGCGAGGATACCGCCGCTGTCCGCGCCGGTCTCGACTTCCACGCCTATCCCGTCATCGACCGGGGAGTCCCGGAACATGCCGCGATTCGTCCGCTGATCGACGTGCTGGCCGGCGACCTCGCCCGGGGACGGCACCTCGCGGTGCACTGTCGGGCGAGCATCGGCCGGTCGTCTCTGCTCGTCGCCGCGTTGCTGTCGCGGCTGGACGTTCCGGTCGATCGGATCTGGGACGTCATCGGCGGGGCCAGGGGATTGCCGGTGCCGGAGACGGAGGAGCAGCGGCGCTGGCTGGGTGAGCATCACCGTTAGGTCGCCTGGTGCGGCGGTGGATGCCGGCGGCGTCGGTACTCAGCCGGTGGGCGCCTGAAGCCGGCCGGCCTCGATGATCCGGCGCAGGAACTGCCGGGTACGGGGCTGGGTCGGCTCGCCCAGCACCTGTTCGGGTGGCCCTTCCTCGATCACCCGTCCACCGTCGAGGAAGCAGATCCGGTCGGCCACCTCGCGGGCGAACCCCATCTCGTGGGTGGCCAGCACCATGGTCATGCCGTCCGCCTTCAGATCCCGGATCATGGTCAGCACCTCGCCGACCAGCTCCGGGTCGAGCGCCGAGGTCACCTCGTCGAGCAGGATCAACCGGGGTGAGTTGACCAGCGCCCGGACGATCGCCACCCGCTGCTGCTGGCCGCCGGAGAGCCGGTCGGGATAGTCCTCGGACTTCTCGGCCAGTCCCACCCGGGCGAGCAGCTCCCGGGCCTGCGACTCGGCCTCGGCCCGGTCCCGCCGGTACACCCGCCGGGGCGCCAGCGTGATGTTGTCCAGCACACTGAGGTGCGGAAACAGGTTGTACGCCTGGAAGACGATGCCGATCCGCCGGCGTACCAGGTCGGGGGAGACCCGTGGGTCGGTGATGTGCTCGCCGTCCAGGTGGATGGTGCCGTCGTCGAGGTCCTCCAGCAGGTTGACGCAGCGCAGCAGGGTGGACTTGCCCGACCCGGAGGCGCCGATCAACGCGACCACCTCGTGCTCGGCCACGTCGAGGTCGAGATCGTCGAGTACGACGTGCCCGCCGAACACCTTGCGCAGCGAGCGGCAACTCAGTACGGGACGGCTCGGCACGGCCACCGGTGGTTCGTGATCGCCTGGTCCGGGCGTCGGCGGCTCCGGTGCGGTCATCGTGCCGCCTGGCGGCGGGCGGCGCGCAACGTCACCCAGTCGGTGACCGCGATCAGTGGAATGGCGAGCAGCACGAAGAGCACCCCCGCGACAATGTACGGCGTGTAGTTGAAGCTCTCGGCGGTGGCTATCTGGGCCGCCCGTACCGCGTCGATCGGACCGGCGAGGGAGACCAGACCGACGTCCTTCTGGAGCGCGACGATGTCGTTGAGCAGGGGTGGGGCGACCCGGCGTACCGCCTGGGGCAGCACCACGTACCGCATCGTCTGCGGGTAGGTCAGGCCGAGCGAGCGGGCGGCGGCGAGCTGGCTGGCGTGCACCGACTCGATGCCGGCCCGGAAGACCTCGGCCAGGTACGCGCCGAAGGTGAGGACCAGGGCGATCCCGCCGAGTACCAGCACCGACGGCATGCCCTCCAGGCGCAGGCCGGGTACGCCGAGGGTGAGCACGTACAACACGATGATCACGGGCAGCCCGCGGAACGTGTACGTGTAGCCGGTGGCCAGCGCCCGGACCGGGAAGAAGACCGGGCCCCGCAGGGTACGCAGCACCGCCAGCAGCAGCCCGAGGGCGAGCGCGCCGAGGGCGCAGAACACGAGCAGTTGGACGTTGAGCCACAGTCCGGTGAGCACGTCGGGCAGGGCGTCGCGGGCGATCCGGGGATCGAGGAAGGACTGTTGCACCCGTTCCCAGCCCGGCGCACCGGTCACCGACACCACGAGCAGGGTGCCGAGCACCCCGGTCGAGGTCGCGGCGATCAGCACCGAGCGGACCGTCTGCCGCTTCCGGTAGGCGGCCCGCTCCCGGGCGATCGTGGACGGTTGGTGGTCGGCCAGCCTCACGTGAGCTCGGGGGCGCCCGCCACCTCGGCGAGCCAGGTCTTCTCCAGCTCGGCGAGTTTGCCACTTTCCCGCAGCGCGTTGACGGCGTTGCTGACGCAGCCGGTCAGCGGAGAGTCCTTGTCGAGCAGCAGGCCGAAGGTCTCCGGCAGTCCCACCTGGGGCAGTTGGCCGACGATGGTGGCGTCCTTGATCTCTGCCGAGGTGATGTAGAAGGCGGTGGGCAGGTCCACCACGATGCCGTCGAGCTGACGGTTCTGCAGGGCCTTCTTCGCGTCGTCGTTGCTGTTGTAGACCTGGGGCTTGACGGTCGGCTTGATCAGGTCGGTGATCGCCTGGTAGCTGGTGGTGCCGACCTGGGCGCCGAGCTTGGCGTTCTTCAGGTCGGCGAGGGTCGACCTGCCGGTGATCTTCGAGCCCTTGGCCGCCACGACGGCCTGCCGGACCAGGTAGTACGGCGAGGAGAAGTCGACCGCCACCTTGCGATCGTCGGTGATGGAGAACTGGTTGATGTCGAAGTCGAACTCCTTCGGCCCCGGGGCGATCGCGTTGTCAAACTTGACCCGCGTCCACTCCACGTCGACCCGGGCGTACCCGAGCTGTTTCGCCACCTCGTACGCCACCGCCGACTCGAAGCCCTTGCCGTTGGCCGGCAGATTCTCGCTGAACCACGGCTCGTACGCGGGATCGTCGGTGCCGATGGTCAACTTGCCCGGTGTCCTGGTTTTCATGTCCGCCTTGGTGCAGGCGGCCGGGGCCGGACCCGGCGGGGGTTGGTTCTGCGGGGCGCAGCCGGCGAGGGCTGCGAGAAGAACGGTAGCGGTCGTGAGCGCGACCGGCAGAGATCGGCTAGCCATGGCCGACAGCATAGGCACACGTCGACGTCCGCCCATAGATTTTCCCAGTGGTCCGATAGGGATATCCGTCGGGTATCGGCCCGTCGAGTGGTGCCGACCGGGCTTCGGCGGTAAACCGGACCGGGGGGTCGCGCGTCACCCTGCTGTGACAATCCACCTGGTCTCCGACCCGCCCGGCGGGAGGATCATGACACAACCCGTGCCCCGGGAGTGGGCGGCGGACGAGGCGGTCACCCGCCTCTTCGCCACCCACTACCGACCGCTGGTACGACTCGCCACGCTGCTGCTGCACGACCAGGGCGCGGCGGAGGAGATCGTCCAGGACGGCTACGTCGCGCTGCACGGTCGGTGGTCCCGGCTGCGCGATGCCGACAAGGCCCTGGGCTACCTGCGGACCAGTGTGGTCAACCGGTGCCGGTCGGCGCTGCGGCACCGGCGGGTGGTGGAGACACACCTGGCCGCGACCCGGCCGATGGCGGACGCGCCCAGCGCGGAGGCCGGCGCGCTCGACCTGCTCCAGCACGACGCGGTGATCGCCGCGCTGCGCGCCCTGCCGGTCCGGCAGCGGGAGGCGATCGTGCTGCGGTACTACGCCGAACTGTCCGAAGCCGAGACCGCCGAGCTGATGGGAGTCAGCCGGGGTGCGGTGAAGAGCCACACCTTCCGGGGGATGGCGGCGCTCAAGCAGACCCTGGGGGCGGAGCGATGAACGAATATCGGCAGTCGAGGGACGAGGACCGGGGCCCGATGGACGAGGACCTGCTGCGCCGGGTGCTCGGGGCCGAGGCCGACCGGATTGAGCCGGCGCCGGGCGCGTTGCCCCGGATCCAACACCGGATCCAGACCGGTGATTCGGGCCGGGCGCGGCCGGGCTGGTGGACCGGCCTGAGGCGGTCACGCCGCCGATTCTGGGTCGGTGGGCCGTCCGCCGGAAACGGTCTCGGCCCGTCGCCCGCCGGACCCGGCGTCCGGGGGCCGGCTACGGAGAACGGCGTCGGCGGGTCGGCGGCCGGTGCCGGCCGGCGCCGCTGGGCCGACTGGTCGCCGCTCGCGGCCGGTGCCGTCACGGTGGCCACCCTGGCCGTGGCCGTGGTGGGGGTCGGCCTGGCCGGCAGCATCGTGCCGACACCGTCGGACCGCCGGACCGGACCTCCGGCCGGCGTGCTCCGCGGGGAGCCGAGCGGGGGGCCGGCGGCCAGCCCGGCCGCACCGTCGGCGGACGTACAACCCGGCCTCACTCCGCCCGGCGCACCCGTACCGTCGATCGGCAGCACCAGCGGTACGGCGACGACGGCCAGCCTCGCCGTCTACTACCAGGGCGGCGACCCGAACCGGCCCCGGCTCTACCGCGAGTTCCACCGGCTCTGGCTGCGGGACGGCTCGGCCGCCGACCGGATCACGGCGGCGGTGCGGAACCTGCTGGACGGGCCGACCGGGATGGACCCGAACTACCTCAACGCCTGGCCGGTCAGCACCGACCTGCGCGGGGTGTCGGTCAGCGGCGGCACCGCCACCGTCGACCTCGCCGGGGCGGCCCGGAACGAGGTCGGCGAGGCCGCGGCGCGGATGGCCGTACAGCAACTGGTCTGGACGGTCACCGCCGTGCCGGGCGTGTCCGGGGTACGGCTGCGGCTCGACGGAACGCCGGTCGACCGGCTCTGGGGCACCGTCGACGTCTCCGGGGTACTGCGCCGAGGAGCGGCCGTGGAGGTGCTCGCCCCGGTGTGGCTGATCGCCCCGCAGCAGGGGGACACCGTCGGGCGTACCTTCCAGGTGCACCTTGCCGGAATCCTGCCCGAGGCGACCGCGCAGCTCCGGATCCAGCGCGACGGCCGTACGGTGAGCGAGCGAACGATCACGTTGTCGATCGCCGGGCCGACCCAGGGCGAGTACCGGCACAGCGTCACCCTGCCGCCGGGCAGGTACACGCTGACGGCGTACGCGATATCCCTGGCCGACGGTCGCGAGCAGCACCTCGACGACCACGTCATCGAGGTGCGCTGACCTGCCCGGCGGTCCACCTGATGGGCGGTACGCCGACCCGGCGGCCAGGCCGGCGCCGGCCGGCTGGGAGAATACGGTCCCGTGAAGACGTTCGAGGAGCTGTTCGCCGAGCTGCAGGCGAAGGCCGCCGCCGGCACCCCAGGCTCGGGGACGGTCGCGGCGCTGGAGCGCGGCGTGCACGCGATCGGGAAGAAGGTCGTCGAGGAGGCGGCCGAGGCGTGGATGGCCGCCGAGCACGAGGGGCCGGAACGGGCCGCCGAGGAGATCTCCCAACTGCTCTACCAGGCGCAGGTGCTGATGCTCGCCACCGGTCTGGAACTCAAGGACGTCTACCGACATCTGTAGTGCCCCGCCGCGTCCCGGCCGCCGCTTCCGGTGGCCGTGGACGCGTCCGTCCGTCAGTCCGACCCATCTGACCTGACCGCGAGGAGCACTTCCGATGCTGCGCATCGCCATTCCCAACAAGGGCACCCTGTCCGGACCGGCCGCCCAGATGCTGCGCGAGGCCGGCTACCAGCAGCGCGGCGACGACCGCGACCTGATCTGCCGCGACGAGGCCAACGACGTCGAATTCTTCTACCTGCGTCCCCGGGACATCGCCACCTACGTCGGCTCCGGCGACCTCGACCTCGGCATCACCGGCCGGGACCTGCTGGTCGACTCGGCGAGCCCGGCCGAGGAGATGCTCGACCTCGACTTCGGTGCCGCGACCTTCCGGTTCGCCGCCCGACCGGAGACCGTCTCCGACGTCGACCAGATCGCCGGCCGGCGGATCGCGACCGCGTACCCGGGCGTGGTCGAGCGGTACCTGGCCGAGCACGGGACCACCGCCTCGGTGATCCGGCTCGACGGCGCGGTCGAGAACGCGGTACGCCTCGGCGTCGCCGACGTGGTCGCCGACGTCGTCTCCACCGGTGCCACGCTGCGCCAGGCCGGCCTGGCGATCATCGGTGAGCCGATCCTGCACTCGTCGGCGGTGCTGATCCGCCAGGGCGAGGCACCGGCCAACGGCCAGGTGGATCAACTCGTCCGCCGGTTGCACGGGGTACTGGTCGCCCGCCGGTACGTGATGCTGGCGTACGACGTCCGGGCCGACCTGCTCGACCAGGCGACCGCGCTGACCCCGGGGATCGAGTCGCCGACGATCTCGCCGCTGCACCGGGAGGGCTGGGTCGCGGTCGAGGCCCTGGTACTGCGTCAGGACGTACACCGGATCATGGACGAGCTGTACGACGTCGGCGCCCGGGCGATCCTGGTCACCGTCCTGCACGCCTGCCGGCTGTGACCCGCCCCCGCGACTGACCGGCCGGGGCCCCGGCCACCGTCTGTCCTTCGGGTCCGCACCGGGACGCGAAGGATCGTCAGACGGTGGCCGCCCCCGTTCCCCCTTCAGCCGCAGGACCACGGTACGGCGGATCGGAACCCGCTGGTGAGAAGCGATCTGCACAGCGATGGCCGCGCCGGTGCTGTCCCGCACAGCGACCGGGCTACCGGGTCCGGAGTCCCGAATGGGGGTCCCGGGGTTCGTGGGGTTCAGGCGGGCAGCATGTCGAGCGCGCGCATGGCGAGCCACAGCTCGTGCCGGACACTCGGTACGTCCAGCAGTGAACGACCCAGCGCCTGCTCGGCCCGGTAGAGCCGCTTGCGGGTGGCCGAGGGGGAGATGCCGAGCACCGCCGAGGTGGTGGCGAGGTTCGTCTCCGAGTCCAGCCAGATCCTGACGGTTTCGAGCGTGTGCGCATTGACCGCCGGCCCGTCGCGCACGGCCGACCGGTCGGCTCGCTCCAGCGGTCGGAGCCGGGCCCTGGCCCAGCTGGTCACGACGGGGGTGGCCAGCAGCCGGTCCAGTGTGCCGGCGGGCGGCGCTGTGCCCTGCGTGCCGGCATCTCCACGTCCGACACCGTCCGCATGTCCGGATCCGGCGCCGGCGGTTGGCGTCCTGTCCGGCGTGCCGGCGGGTGGCATCTGGTCCGGCGTGCCGCGTAATCGCAGGGCCAGCCAGGCGGCCGACTGGTCCCGGATCCGGAAGAGGTCGAGGCCCAGCAGACTGTTCAGCAGCCGCAGCCGGCCGGCGAGGGTGTTGCGGTGGATCTTGAGGTGGCGGCTCGCCGCACGGTCGAAGGTGAGCCAGGAGCTGAGCGTGCCGAGCAGTTCCGGTGCGCCCGGGTCGGCCCGGCGGGCCGGGACGTGGAAGAGGCAGGGGCGCAGGAGTTCGTGTGCCCAGGCGTACCCGTCGGCCCCGGTCAGCGGCACGAGATCCGATTGCCGGTCGAACCGCGCGTAGCCCTCGGGTGTGGCACGCGCCACGGCGAGCGCGTGGAAGGCCTGCTCGTAACCGGTCGCGGTATTGTGCAGCGCGACCTGTTCGCTCATCCCGACGCGGCAGCGGGCCACCCGGGTGGTGATCAGTCGCCCGATCCGGTCCGCCGGATCGACCCGGCCGCCGACCCGGTCGGCCGACTCGGACGGCATCAGCGCGATCAGATGATTCGACCGGACGGGACAGGGGACGACCCAGGCCCGCCCGGAAAGGGCACGTTCGATCTCCGCGGCGATCTCGTACCGCTGGGAGCCGGCACACTCGATGACGCCGACCCGGAGCGCGTCGGGCAGTGGCGGGCGCAGCGCCGAGGCGACCCGCCGGGCCGGTGGAACATCGCCGACCATCAGCAGGTGCAGGACGGCCTCCCGGCCGTGCGCGTCGGCGGTGGCGATCCGCTGCCGGTTCCGGTCCGCCTCCGCGAGTCGCCAGCACAGGGACAGCGTCCGCGCGGCGTCGGCGAGCAGATCGGCGTACCGCTGGTCGGGCCGGCCGACCACCGCGAGGTACGGGGTCTCCGCCCCGAAGAGCACCGAGCGGGGCGTACCGCCGCGATCCGGGGCCGCGCCGCCGAGCGAGATTACATGGATGGCGGACGAATGGTCGCGGTCGAGGACGGCGGCGGTCGCGCCCCGCTCACGCAGTCCCGACACGGCCGTCGAGGCGGCCCGGAGTACGCCGGGATCGGGTTGCTGCCGGCCGACCGGTCCTACGAGGGTCCTGCCGCCGGCACCGATCAGGAAGACGACTCCGCCGGTCCGCTGCCCGAGCCAGTCGAGTACGGCCCGGACGGCGTCGTGCCGGACCGACAGGCGGGCGAGCGTCAGCAGGTCCTGCGTCCGGTTCGCATCCGCGACGTCCATCGACTCCGGGCTCATCAGACGGCGACTCCTCGGTACGTCCTTCCGGCTGTGGGACACTCCGGCACCGGTCCACACCTGCGGAGACCACCGGTCCACACCTGCGGAGACCACCGGTCCACACCTGCGGAGACCGGGCCGGGGAAGGCTAAAGAGTACCGGGCGGCTCCTGGACCCGCTCGTTCTCGGCACGGAGGCCGGACGCGGCGACTACGCTGCCGGAGTGCAGGTTGATCTCACTACCCTCGTCGTCGAGGAGTACGAACCGGCGATCGATTTCTTCACCCAGGCCCTCGGCTTCGACCTGGTCGAGGACTCGCCGTCGTCGACCAACGACGGACGGCCGAAGCGCTGGGTCGTGGTCCGCCCACCGGGGGCCGAGACCGGAATCCTGCTCGCCCGCGCCGACGGGGAACGGCAGCGCGCGGTCATCGGCAACCAGGTCGCCGGACGGGTCGGGTTCTTCCTCCGGGTAGCCGACTTCGACGCCGCGTACGACCGGATGACGGCGGCCGGAGTCGAGTTCGCGACCGCGCCGCGCACGGAGCCGTACGGCCGGGTCGCCGTCTTCCTCGACATCGCCGGAAACCGCTGGGACCTGCTCGGTCCGGCCTGACCGACACGGCGGCCGCCGTACGGCACCGGGTACCCTTGCCGCTTCGAACGCGCCGTGACCGACATCAACGTTCCGGCGCCGAATTCGTACACTCGGTCATGCCCTTCGATGCACAGCCCGTGCTGCTCGGCGAATCGCTCGGGGTCAGGCCACTACGCGCGACCGACTTCGACAATCTGTACGAGGTCGCGCGGGATCCGCTCATCTGGGCGCAGCATCCCGTCAGGGACCGGCACCGGCGCGACGTCTTCACCCGGTTCTTCGTGGAGTCCCTCGCGTCCGGCGGTGCCCTGACGGTCGTCTCCGCCGAGGGCGACGTCATCGGGTCGTCACGATTCCACGGGTACGACGAGCAACGCGGCGAGGTCGAGATCGGGTGGACCTTTCTGGCCCGGTCGTACTGGGGTGGGCAGGCGAACGGAGTGCTCAAGGCGCTCATGCTGGAGCACGCGTTCCGCTTCGTCGAACGGGTCGTCTTCCTCGTCGGTCCGGAGAACCGGCGCTCGCAACGCGCTCTCGAGAAGATCGGTGCGGTACGCGCCGGAACCCGCCCCGACGCCACGGGTCAGGAGTCCGTCCTGTTCGAGGTCCGGCGGGGACGTACCCGATGATCTGTAGCTGGACCGGGGAGCGATCTCCGCGAGGATCAGACGGCCGCCGTACCGCCGGTGGTCCCGGTGCGGGCGTGGTGGACCAGTCGTTCGTAGCAGACGAGCGTGACGAGCAGTGCGGTGATCAGGCCCAGCGCGGCCAGGGCCGGCAGGACCCGGCCCACCGGTAGCAGGAGCAGGGCCACGCCGACGGCGACGAGGTGTGCCGGCGGCGGAGCGGCTCGGACGGCGAACCACAGCAACAGCGGTCGACCGGCGAGGTAGAGGATCACGCCGCCGTACAGGGCGACCGTCGAGGTCCAGCCCAGCGGCACACCTGCGAGGCGGTGGGGATGACCGTGGGCCACGTGCGCCACGACCTGCTCGACACCGAGTGCGAGGTAGATGATCCCGGCGATCAGGAGCATGTAGGCCAGCCCGTACGCGTCGCTGGCGATCCTGTCGCGCCGATCCGTCGACGCCCGCGTCAGTGCGCGGGCTACCGTCGGTCCGAGGTTCTCGAAGTAGAGCCACCACAGACACACCGTCGTCGTGAGGCCCAGCAGGGCTGCCACCAGGACCGGGCCGCGCGTCATGGCGGCTCCGGCACCGGTTCCGAGGGAGATCAGGGACTCGCCGAGCGCGATGATGAGTACGAGGCCGTGCCGTTCGGCGAAGTGGCTCGGACTCCGCAGTCGCCATCCTCCACGGAAGGTGAACGAGGCACGCTGACCGCCGATGTCGATGACGAATGCCGCCGCCCAGAGCAGGGTTTGCGTGTCGCCGCCGAGCAGCGCGCCGAGGACGAGCGGTATCCATGCGAGCGTGATCGGGATCGCGAACAGGCGCAGCCGGGCGCGCAGCACACGGTCCTCGACCGCCGAGTAGTAGAAGAGGCTGAGTTGCACCCCTCGGAGCACGATGTAGGCCAGTACGAGAGTCAGTGGGGCGTCGATGACTGCTTCGCCGGTTCGCCAGGCGTCGGGGATCACCAGGGCGGCCACGAAGGTGGCCGCCATCGCCAGCAGCGTGCCGGCCCGGACCAAGCCCACGTCGGCACGGGCCTGATTACCCAGCCAGGTGTAGGCAGCCCAGGAGAACCACAGCAACACCAGCAGTAGCAGTCCCCGCACCATCGTGCTGAACGTGGGCGGCTGCCCCATGAAGGCGATGATCCGGGTGAGGGCGAAGATGAACACGAGATCGAAGAAGATCTCGAATGGGGTCGCCCGGTGGGTCTCCTCGGTCAACACCGGCCGGGACCGGAAGATACGCCACCGGCCGCTCTTTCCCCCGAGCCAGCAGGGTAAACCGGGCCGGGGTTGTGGGTTCGGGCCGCTCACCCGGAGTCGACCGGGCGGTGGGTAATGCGGTTGCGGACGTACCGGCCCTCTGTTGTCCTGACGACTGCGTCCGGATGGCTCAGGGCGCCGACGAGGGGAGACGACCATGCCGCGAGCGTCGATGTCCAGTCAGAGGGGAATCGCCGTCTACCCACAGAATACGAGGCTCCATGAGTACGTCGATCGAACCGATCACGATGCAGTTGGGCATCGGTAGCGCGGGACTGCGCGAAACGTCCCGTACCGGCTGCCCGAACGGGCGCGAGGATGATCTCTGATGTCCATACTCGACGATCCCGGGCTCTTCGGCCGGCAGTGGGCCGCCGGATACGACACCGGTGCCAATCCTGACCCGAAGCCGGCGGTGGACTTCCTCGCCGAGCTGGCCGACGGCGGTCGGGTACTGGAACTCGCGATCGGCACCGGCCGGGTCGCCGTACCCCTGGCCGCCCGTGGTCTCGTCGTCGAAGGTGTCGAGGCATCCGAGGAGATGGTGGCGTACCTCCGGGCGAAGGCGGGCGGCGAGCAGATCCCGATTGCGATCGGTGACATGGCCGACGTACCGGTCAGCGGTTCGTTCCGTCTGGTCTATCTGGTGTACAACACTCTGTTCAACCTCGTCGACGTCAACCGGCAGGTGGACTGCTTCCGGAACGTCGCGCGGGTACTGGCCCCGGACGGCGCGTTCGTCATCGAGGCCTTCGTACCCGACCCGGCCGATTTCGACCGGGACGAGCAGGTCCAGATGCGCGACGTGACCGAGGACTCGGCCACCATCCGGCTGCACCGGTACGACCGGGAAGCGCAGACGTCCATCCGCCAGACGATCACCTTCGACAGTCGGGGCGTACATCTGAAGCCGTTCGGCATGCGGTACTCCTGGCCCGAGCAGATCGACGAGATGGCCGCCCAGGCCGGTCTCCGGCTCGCCGAGCGGTACGCCGACTGGCACCGCCAGCCGTTCGACGCCGACAGCAGAAACCACATCTCCGTCTACCGTCGGACATAGGCACCGCCGGCTCAGTCAGCGGCTCAGGGACCCGATGCACGCGTCGCAAGCACGTGCCGGCCCCTGGCATGCGGACCTACCGGTACGAAGGATCGGTGGCTCAGGTGGCGCCAGGCCAGAGGCTGGTGGTGGGCCGTTCGGGAGGTGTCACGGGTCAACTCCAGGCATAAGCTACCGATCGGGCCGGCACGACGGGCCGGCCCGATCGGTCAGCCGTTGAGTGAACGACGGCTTCCAGGGCAGTGCTGTAGAGATGCCTTCCGGTGGTTCAGATGTACGGGATGCCAATGACTTCGACGTCAACGTCCTCGTTGCGTAGCGCCTTTACCGCGCGGTAGAGCGCGACTTGGGCGAAGGTGAAGAGGGAGCTGACGGTGAGCGCCTTGCCCGAGCTGAGGGCGATGGCGTAGACCACCTTGCGGGGCCGGAAGTCGAGGTCGATTCGGCGACCCGGGTTCTGCCGTCGCACCATCTCGACCAGGGCCTTTCGGGCGTCCGCCTCGTACTTCAGGGCGTCCATCGAGATCATGCCCTGGGCGAAGAGGTGGCTCAGGGGGGCGCTGCGATCGACTCGCTTGACATGGATCAGCTCGCCGTTCGATCCGAGCAGGTCGCAAGCCTCGATCCCTCGGTGGTGCTGGGCTGTGGTCAGCAGCTTCCGGTCCAGCAGTACGAGCCCGGCTCCGCTCCGCTCCGCCTTCCTGTTGTACGACGCCTCGTCCTCGCCGTGGCGCCATGGCGGCAGGACGAGGCTCGTCGGTCGGGCGAGAATCTGCACAATCTCGTCCCGGAGGAACTCCCGATGCTTGTCGCCGACCTCGAACCAACGACCGTCGTGCAGCAGTAGTTGGCTTTCCCCCGATGCGAGTTGAGCGGTGATCCAACGAGAAACGGGCGCCTCGCCGATTTCCTCGCTCGCCGCCTCGTCGGCATAGGCGGTGAGGCTGCTGCCGCTGCCCAGCGACTTCCACCGTTTACCGGCCGGCACCTGGTTTGTCCGGGTGAGGATGTCGGCCAGGCTGAGGTCGCTGCGGTGGTGTGACCGGCGCGTGGCCGACCTGGGCACGTAAATCTCGTACGACTTCATCAGCGCGAAGTCGCCGGCGAGCCGGTCCGGCACCGCCAGGCCGACGTCGGGCGGGTCGGCCAGCCCGAGTCGTTCGTCGAGCTGATCCTCCAGTTCCGGCAACCGAGGGTCGTGGGACTCGACGGGACGGATCTGGGTGATGAACTCCAGGTCGGTGTGCGGCGCCTCTGTCCGGCAGACCCGGTCGATCTCGCGCAGATCGGCGAGTAGCTGTTCGGGCTCGGTGGCGAGGTGGATCCGTAGGGCGTTGCTGCCCTCGACCGGGGTCGGTCGACCGGTGGACCGGCACGCGGTCAGGTTCGAGTTATGAGCCTTTCCGGAGATCTGACCGACGATCTCGCCCCACTTGTCGATGCCGTACATCCGGATGTGCGTGCCGCCCGGCACCAGATTACGGTCCACCCGGCCGGACGTGCCGAAGACGCGGCGCCGTACCTGTTTGATCGCGTCGGGTGCGAGCGAGCGGACCGCGAAGCCGATCCCGAAGCCGGGGTTGACCCGTTCCAGGTCGATCATGAACCGGCCCAGGGTGCCGTACGTCAGTGCGTACACCTGGTCGTCAACGGCAACGAGCAGTACGGCCCCGCCGCTGCTGAAGCCCAGTTCCACGGGTCCGTCGGTCAGTGAGGTGAGGACATCACACCAGTCGGCCCGCTCGCGTGGCACCGTGCCACGCACCAGCAGCGCCGGCTTGCCGGCAACCAGCCGCGGCTCAGGCACAAACTGGTTCTCGCGAACATAGCGGTGGTTCAGACCTTCCTGCAGACCGTCGATGGTCGACGGCACCCGATCGAGCTGGTAGACCGAGGTTTGATAGGTCCCGGTCGGCTGTTCCGGCACGGCCAAGTCGAACAGCGCGGGCTGCTCGTTCGGGGGTCGCCGGGCGTCCTTCCGGGCCGCCGGGCGGTTGGGTGGTCTTGTCCGGGGGCGGTGTCTTGCACTCTGCATGCCGATCTCCTTCGCGGCGAGAGCCATGCGGCAGTTGGTGCGGATGTGGGAAGCGGACTTCGGGAGGGGCCTGGGGCGGGGCCGGGGACAGGGCTTCGCGGGTCCTGTCCCCGGCCCGTGCGGCGCGCATGGCCCAGCGCGTGCCGGTCCGGTGGCGCGACGTCCGGCAAGGGAGTGCCGGCGCCCGCTCAGGCGAGGGCGACGGTCACGCCGCCGGAGAACGGTGAGTCGTGCAGCTCGAGCTTGCTGAGCTTCACCTTCTTGGGGATGTCGAAGACGAGTACGCCAGCCACCTGATTGCCCGGGTTGATCTCGTTGAACAGGGTGGCGGCGTCCTCGTTGGCATAGATGCCGGCGGTGGAGTCGGTGGAGTATTCGGTGCCGGCTGCGTCGTACGCCTTCTGGCTGCCGTCGCTGAACATCTGCGACTCCTTGCCGATGTTCCTCACGTTGACCGTGACCAGGCAGAACTGGCCCTGGGCCTTTTCGCCGAGCAGGTCGTTGCCGACCTTGGCAGTTCCGCACTTGGCCGACTTGACCGTGAACTCGAACTTCCCGTCCCGCACCTTGTCGCCGAGCTTCGCCGTCTTGGCCGGCTCCTTCTTGTCGTCCTGGCCCGCGTCGTCCTCGCCGCTGGCGTTGCCGCCGGCGGCGCCGGAACCGGCGGTGTCGGTGGTACCGGCGCCGCAGCCCAGAGCCACGGTCGTGGCGAGCAGCAGCCCAAGGATGGTCGTCTTACGCATGGTGGAGTCCTCTGCTATTGGGGGAGCGTGGTGCGACGGCCTGGCTCAGTTCGGCCGGCGCGTCGATGCCGTTTGATGGAAGCAGCGGCAGGGCATCGATGGCGAGCAAGTAACAACATCCGGCCTGATAACCCGGGTTATCAGCCAACAGACTGGCTCGATACCCCGTCATTCCCTTACGCTCAGCGCACAAAGATCAACCGGCTGGGATGGATAGGGGTGTGGTCATGCGGGACGGGGCACTCACCCAACTCATCTCGATGCCGGAGATCGCGGATCTGGTCCAGGTACGCCGACCGGTCGTGACGACCTGGCGCCGCCGGCATCCGGGCTTCCCGACCCCGGTCGAGAACGATCGCGGTCGTCCCTTGTTCGACGCGGGGGAGGTGTTGGACTGGCTGGTGGAGACCGGTCGAGCCAATCGGGCCGAGGTCGAGCCCGATCTCCGGCTCCATCTGCTCGCGTGCCTCACCGGGCCGGCCATCTCCACTCCCCGGGTGGGCGGTCGACGAGCCCCGCTGCCGGCCCGCGAGATGTTCGCGGCGGTCACCGCGCTGATCTGTCTGCGTCACCTCGACGACGAACCGCTGTGCCCCGAGGGCCAACCCGAACGACACATCGTGCCTGCCCTACGGGAGCGGGCAGCGGAGGTCGACTGGGATGACCGCTTGTTGCGCGCGGAGGTTGACGGGCTGTCGGCGTACCCGAGTTGGTTGGCCGGCGTGGTGGACGAGCTGATCGAGGCCGCCTGGGACTGCCCACGGGCGTACGAGCGGGTGCTCGCCGCTCGGCAGCGGTTCGACGTACCGGAGCTCTACGCGGACGCCACCGTCCCGCCGCTCGGCCGCCTGATAGCCGGACTGTCCGGTGCCCGGGAGCACGCGGACCGGTACGGGACCGTACGGGTGACCGATCAGGTCGCCGGTGTCGGCGATCTGCTGATGGCGGTACGGAGTGAGCTGTCCGAGGACACCTCGATGCTGGTACGGGCCGCCGAGGCGGATCCGTTCCTGGCGCGCATCGCGCGTCGTCGGCTGGTTGTGCACGAGCTGCCGGACGCTGAGTGGTCGACCGACGACGCACCCGATATGGCGCCGGACCATTCCGACATCCGCATACTCCGTCTGCCCTACGAGCCGTCGGAGCAGCGGGTCAGGATCGACATCGACCCGCTCGCCGCGGTTGCCGACGCCGCGGGGACGCTCGGGCCGGAACAGACCATGGTGGTGTGGGGGCCGGCGGATCTCCTGGTCGACGGGCTGGCGCCGTACCGGTCGTCTGCCCGTACCCGCAACAAGCTGCTGGCCGCGAATGTTGTCGAGGCGGTAATCAAGCTGCCAGGCGGACTGCTGCCGTTCCGGCCCGGCCACCAGACCGCGCTCTGGGTGTTGCGGGCCGAGAAATCGCCGGAGTCGCAGGGCCGGGTGCTGCTGGCCGATGTCTCCGATCAGCCACTGACCGACCAGGTCGTGGAGACGCTGGTCTGGGACATCGTGACCTGGCGCCGGGACGGCTACCGACCGCGCGATCACCTGCGGGCGTACGCGAGCCAGGTTGCCATCGAAGATCTCCTGGTCGTGCCTCGACTACCGCTGACTGTCAACCGTCCCGTCGGCATCCGGGCCAAGTTGCAAGGCCGGCAACTGATGGTGGCGCAGGTCACCGAGTTGGAGGTCGCGCTCAACCAACTCACTCAACCTCGCGAGCCCTTCCACAGCGGTCTGGCTGCCCAGGAGGAAGATCGTCGGACGCCGACGAAACCCATCGGGGCGCTGATCGGCGAAGGCCAACTGTTGCTGCGCAGCGGCGCGCGGATCGCTGCCGGCGATATCCGAGCCGAGGGGCAGCACCCGGTGCTGGGACCGCCCGAGCTGACCGGGGGAAGCCGGATCGGTTCGCGGCGGATCGACTGGCAGGTGCTCGCCGAGCGGTATCCGCACGTGCGACTTACCGACCCGGACGACATCGTGGTCACCCTGGCGCCCCGGCTCGGTGTCCACCGGGACGAGTCGGGTTTCTCCGTTGTCGAGTTTCCGACCCGGGTACTCCGGGTGCCGAAGACCGAACGTGACCGGTTCACTCCGAGGGTCCTCACCGCCTTGCTCAACGCGCTGAATGGAGCCCGGCCGGCAGGCGCGGTGCGCGGCCCGGCACGCCTGGTCGACCTGCAACTTCCCGTACTGTCACCGGCTGAGGTTGCTCGACTGGACGGCCTGCTCGCCTCGGCCGACGAGCGCCGCGCCCTGGCCCGCCGGGAGTTGGAGCTGCTCGACGAGTTGTGCCAACTCGCCGTCTCGGGCGTCACCGAAGGAAAGCTGACGGTAACGGTAAGCCATCCGACGGATGGACCCTCACGAACGAACCCGAAACACTAACTAACCCGCAACACCGACAAGGAGCACCATGCCCCCCAGGAAGAGAGCCGGCCAGGCCGCGCTGCCCGGCATGCCCACCATGGCCGATCTGCGCGACACGCTGTGGAAGGCCGCCGACAAGCTGCGCGGCTCGATGGACGCCGCGCAGTACAAGGACTTCGTCCTGGGCCTGGTCTTCCTCAAGTACGTCTCCGACGCGTTCGAGGAGCGTCGCGAGCAGATCCGGCAGGAGGTGCTCGACCAGGGCATCGCTGAGTCGCGGGTCGAGGTCTTCCTCAACGACATCGACGAGTACGCCGGGCATGGGGTCTTCTGGGTACCGGACGAGGCTCGCTGGTTGTATCTGGCGGAGCGCGCCAAGGGCGGGAGGATCGGCGAGTTGCTCGACGCCGCGATGGACGCGGTAATGAAGCTCAACGACCCGCTCAAGGGCGTACTCCCGAAGATTTTCAACCGGGACAACGTGGATCAGCGGCGGCTCGGTGAACTGGTCGACCTGATCACCGACGCCAGGTTCACCGGGCACGGCGACCGGCCGGCGCGGGACGTGCTCGGCGAGGTCTACGAATACTTCCTGGAGAAGTTCGCTCGGGCCGAGGGTAAGCGCGGCGGTGAGTTCTACACCCCGGGCAGTGTGGTCGAACTGCTGGTCGAGGTGCTGGAGCCGTATTCGGGGCGAGTCTACGACCCGTGCTGTGGCTCGGGTGGCATGTTCGTGCAAGCGGAGAAGTTCGTCCTCAACCATCGGGGCCGGCGCGACGACATCGCCGTCTACGGCCAGGAGGCCAACGAACGCACCTGGCGGCTGGCGAAGATGAATCTCGCCATCCACGGCATCGGCGGCGACCTCGGGCCGAAGTGGGAGGACACCTTCTACGCCGACAAGCACCCGGACGTGAAGGCCGACTACGTGCTGGCCAACCCGCCGTTCAACATGTCGGACTGGCACCGCAAGGTGGACGACAAGCGTTGGCACTACGGCGTGCCGCCAGCCGGCAACGCCAACTTCGCCTGGTTGCAGCACATCGTGTCGAAGCTCGGGGAGCGCGGCGCGGCCGGGGTGGTGCTGGCGAACGGCTCGATGTCCTCCAAGCAGTCCGGTGAGGGCGAGATCCGCGCCGCGATGGTCGAGGCAGACCTGATCACCTGCATGATCGCGCTGCCGCCGCAACTCTTCCGTACGACGCCGATTCCGGCCTGCCTATGGTTCTTCGCCAAGGACAAGGGACCGCAGGGTGCGAAGAAGTTGGCGGACCGGCGCGGCGATGTGCTCTTCATCGACGCCCGCAACATGGGCACGATGGTCGACCGCACCGAGCGCAAGTTGATGCCCGAGGACATCAAGAAGATTGCCGGGGCGTACCACGCGTGGCGCGGCACGGCTTCGGCTCGAGTCGAGAACCTGAATTACGAGGACGAGGCTGGCTTCTGCTACTCGGCGACTCAGGACGAAATCCGTCAGCACGATCACGTGCTGAGCCCGGGCCGCTATGTCGGCGCCGCCGAGGTCGACACCTCCGACGACGAACCGATCGCTAACAAGATCGAGCGCCTGAAGAAGGAATTGTACGGCCACTTCGATGAATCGTCCCGCTTGGAGCAGGAAGTCCGTACGTGGCTGGAGCGGCTTGATGTCTGAGTGGACGATGCTTCGGCTTGGTGATGCGATTACCGTCAAACACGGCTACGCCTTTAAGGGTGAATATTTTTCCGACGTTGGACCCGGGGGTCTCCTGGTTACTCCAGGCAATTTCGCTATTGGTGGCGGGTTCCAGATAGGGAAGGCGAAATATTACGATGGCCCGATGCCCGATGGCTTCATACTTGACCCCGGCGCCATTGTCGTTACGATGACGGATTTGAGTAAGGGCGGGGATACTCTTGGCTATTCTGCGAAAGTTCCAAATGATGGTAGGATTTATCTCCATAATCAGCGAATCGGCTTGACGCAGATCGTTAGACCCGACCTCGTCGACAGGAATTTCCTTTACTACTCGTTGCAGACTCCGCTCTATCGTTCCCATGTGCTAGCTGGGGCCACGGGAAGCACTGTTCGGCATACAAGCCCATCGCGGATCTACGACTACGTTCTGCGGCTTCCTGGTCTTGACATTCAAAGGATGATTGCTGCGATACTTGGAATAATTGACGAGAAGATCGCCGTAAACGAGCAGGTTGCTAGGACGGCCTTCGGGCTTGCATCCGCCATGTACCGCCGTTATTCGGAGGAACGCTCCAGTTGGCGAGCTATTCGTCTGGCTGATACTGCGCGATGGTACTCGGGGGGCACTCCGACAACATCGGAGCCCCTCTATTGGGGCGGTGCCACTCCGTGGATCTCTGCGGCAAGTCTCAAGAGTTCGTGGATTGATCACTCTGAGCGTCGAATTACGGCGCTAGGTGCGGTTAATGGCACTCGTCTGGTCCCAGCTGGCACGGTGATATTCGTTGTTAGGGGTTCCAGTCTTAAGGATGAGTTCCGAATTGGGATTACGCAACGCGAAGTGGCGTTCGGGCAAGATTGCAAAGCCCTTCTTCCTGTTGAAGGCGTCTCGGCGGACGTACTCTTTCATGCGATTAAGAGTCGCAGCGCGCAAATCCTGGAAATGGTGGATGAAACAAGCATCGGGGCTGGTCGACTGGCGACGGAGCTTATTCAAGAGTTACCGGTGATGCTCCCATCATCAACCGAAGATCGCGTAGTAGACGAGCTCCGCATGTTGAACAGGCTTGCGGCCGCCCGCCAGGGCGAGAGCCGGTTGATGCTGTCTCTTCGCGATGCACTGCTGCCAAGGTTGATGTCGGGGGAGATTCGCGTACGGGATGCTGAGCGGGAGGTGGAGAACGCGTTATGACTGGCGACACCCCTCAACTGCGTGACATGTCCGAGGCCGATTGGGAGGCGTTCGCGCTGGACGCACTCGGAGAACTGGGTTGGGAGCCGCTACCCGGAACGGCGATTGCGCCCGGCACTGGTGAGCGCGAGTCCTGGGCCGAGCCGATCCTGCCGGGCCGCCTCCGCGACGCCATCGCCCGGCTCAACCCGCAGCTTTCGCCAGCCACTGTGGACGAGGCGGCAGGCGTCGTGCTCACTGCCCGCTCCCGAGACGCTTTCGCGGAGAACAAGCGGCTGCACGGGTTGATCGTCGGGGGCATCCGGTCGATCGTCTACACCGACGAACACGGGGCCGAGCACAACCCGACGATCCGGCTGGTTGACTTCCGCGACGAGGGCGCCAACGAATACCTGGCGGTCAACCAGGTGATGGTGGTCGAGGGTGACCACAAGCGCCGTTTCGACATCCTCTGCTACCTCAACGGGCTGCCGGTTGGCTTCATCGAACTGAAGAAGGCCGGCGACGCGTACGCGGATCTGCGCGGCGCGTACCAGCAGCTTCGTACCTACCTGACGGAGCTGCCGCTCGCCTTCCGGGGCAACGTCGTCAGCGTCATCTCCGACGGAATCACGGCACGCTACAGCACGATCTTCGCGCCGCTGGAGCACTTCGCGCCGTGGAATGTGGATGATGCGGGTGAGCGGGTGCCGCAGCCACCGACCCGTAGCGAGGACGTCGCGCTCAACCTCGCGATCTACGGACTTTTCACCCCTCGCCGGTTCCTGGACCTGCTGCACGGCTACGTCGCGTTCGGGGAGGCCGGCGGGCGGCCGGCCAAGCGGATGGCGAAGCCGCACCAGTACTTCGCAGTGGAGAAGGCGGTGCGCAAGACGGTCGAGGCGACCCGGAGCCACGGCAAGGCCGGGGTCGTCTGGCACACCCAGGGCTCCGGCAAGTCGATGGAGATGGAGTTCTACTCGAACCAGATCGCCGCCCATCCGAGTCTCGGCAACCCGACCATCGTCGTCATCACCGACCGGACCGACCTCGACGAGCAGCTTCTCGACTCGTTCCTGGGTAGTGAGTTGCTGCCGGAGGCGCCACGGCAGGCGATGACCCGGGATGAGTTGCGTACCGAACTGACCAACCGTCGGTCCGGCGGAATCATCTTCACCACGTTGCAGAAGTTCGGACTCACGCGTCAGGAGCGGGACGCCAGGCGTCGGCATCCGCTGCTCTCCGACCGCCGCAACATCATCGTCATTGTCGACGAGGCGCACCGGAGCCACTACGACAGCCTGGACGGCTACGCCCGCCACCTGCGGGATGCGCTGCCCTACGCCACCCTGATCGCCTTCACCGGTACGCCGATTTCCGATGTCGAGCGCAACCGCAACACCCAGGACGTCTTCGGCGACTACATCGACGTCTACGACCTGACGGACGCGGTCGAGGATGGCGCGACGGTACGGGTTTATCACGAGAGCCGGTTGATCCCGGTCGACCTGCCCCAGGACGTGGCGCCAGAGACGATCGACGAGCGGGCCGACACGGTGACCGCCGGGCTCGATGACGCCGAGCGCGCCCGGATTCAGCGGGCGGTCGCGGTCATGAATGCGGTGTACGGCGCTCCGGCGCGGCTGGAGACTCTTGCCGCCGACCTCGTCGAGCACTGGGAGACCCGGTCCGGCGAGATGCGTAAGTTCATCGACGGTTCCGGCAAGGGAATGATCGTCTGTGCCACCCGGGACATCTGCGCCCGACTCTACGACGAGATCATCAAGCTTCGCCCCGACTGGCACGACGACGCCGACGACAAGGGCAGGATCAAGGTCGTCTTCACCGGCAATCCGGGCGACGAGGAGCACATCCGGCGGCACGTCCGGCGTCCCTCAAGATCGAAGGTAATCCAGAAGCGGATCAAGGACCCCGACGACGACCTGGAGCTGGTCATCGTGCAGTCGATGCTGCTGACCGGCTTCGACGCGCCACCGCTGCACACCATGTATCTCGACAAGCCGATGCGGGGCGCGGCGTTGATGCAGGCTCTCGCCCGGGTCAACCGCACGTTCCGTAGCAAGCAGGACGGGCTTCTCGTCGGGTACGCCCCGATCACCCAGAACCTGCACGACGCGCTGGCCGAGTACACCGACCAGGACCAGGACAGCAGGCCGGTCGGCCGGGACATCGACGAGGTGATCGGCCTGCTGCGCGACCTCCACTCCGTGCTCTGCGGGACCATTCTCGCCGGCTACGACTGGCGAGCCACCCTGGCGGGCAAGACGAAGGCTCCGGTTCTGGACGCGATCCTGGGCACCCTCGAACACCTGCGCAATCCGAGCCTGCCGGAGAACCAGCCCGAGCCCGGTGTGCTGACCCTCGCCGAGCGGTTCCGCCGGGCCGTGGCCAAGATGGACCGCCTCTTCGCACTCTGCGCCAGTAGCGGCGAGATCAACGACCTGCGCGACGACATCAAGTTCTTCCAGGCCGCACGGGTCTACATGGCCAAGTTCGATGTGGAGGACCGACGCTCGCGTGGCCTGCCCATCCCGGCCGAGATCGCCCTCTACCTGCGGCAGCTCACCGCTGGGGTGATCGAGGCTGGCGGGGTGACCGACATCTACGCGGCTGCCGGGCTGGAGAAGCCGGACCTGTCCCACCTCGACGAGGCGTACCTGGAGCGGCTGCGCGCATCCAAGACCCCGAACCTGACCATCGAGGCCCTGCGCCGCGCCATCGAGGAAGCGATGCGCCGATCGACACGGCACAACGTCGTACGCCGGGAGGCGTTCTCGGCCCGGCTGATCGAGTTGATGAACCGGTACACGAACCAGCACCTCACTGCGGCCGAGATCCTCGGCGAGCTGGTGAAGATGGCGCACGAGGTGAGCGCCGAGGGTGACCGGGGCCAACGGTTCAGCCCGGCGCTCAACGACGACGAGCTGGCCTTCTATGACGCGGTGGCCGCGAACGAGTCGGCGGTCACCGAGATGGGGGAGGGCGCGCTCGCCGACATCGCCCGGGACCTGGTGACCTCCGTCCGCCGGTCCATCACCGTCGACTGGACCTCCCGCGACGACGTACGCGCCAAGCTTCGCTCCACCATCAAGCGGCTGCTCGCCGTGCATGGCTACCCACCCGATGCGGCCGAGGAGGCGATCAAGCTCGTCCTGCGCCAGACCGAAACCCTGGCCGAAGAGTGGTCGACTGATGCCGGCCGCTGAGGTTGCCGTCATCGGCGAGGACCAGGCCCCGGAGCGGCAGAGCGTTCCCTATCGCACGGCCTTCGAGGCGCGGCTCGATTTCAACGAGTCGGTGGCGCGAGTCCGGGAGCAGATCCGGGTCTGGCTCCGCCAGAAGAGGTACGACGTAGAGCGCTTCGACGCGGGCACACCTGAGATTGCCCACCAGGTCATTGCCCTGACAGCCTCGACGACGACCGCTCATGGCTGGCAGTTGCGTGAGCGGCGACCGGACGGCGTCACCTGGGTGAGCACTGCGGCGGTCACCCAGGGCAAGGGGAGAAGGCAGAGCTGGATCTCCCTCAACGTCGAACCGGCAGCACCACCGGGCGTTTCCCTCCCTGCCGCCGCGCACCCGCCGAGGCTGATTCGACTGCTGCTCGACGCCGTTGACGCCCTGGATGGTGAGACTCCACTACGCAGTCGGGCAGAGGTCGTGGCCGTCGCGGGCGTTGACGATCTACTCGAACTCGTCTGTGCCGAGGATCGTCGGCTGCCGCTGGTCGTGGCAGCCGCGCCGCACGACGTCGCCTTCGAGGACTGGCGGCGCGACATCGACCGGTTGATGCAATCTCTCCCTGGCCTGGCCAGCCTGTTCCTCCTCGATCCCGCCGCCGTGTCTGCCTTCAACGCCGGAATAGGCGAAACGCATTGGATCGGATCGGCAAGTATCCGGACGTACCTGCCCGGTGTCGATCCTGCGATCGCTGAGGACGCACTGCGGCATCGTGTCCTCAGCCGTCGCCGAATCGAGGCGGAACCGCAGCGGGCCGGTCGGGTCCTGGCGGCCCTGCCCCGACAGTTGGCGGCGAACTCCCTTCCTCCCGCAGCGCTGCGCGGGTTGGAGCTGTCGTTGCGCGACTTCACACGCGGCACCAGCGAGCGGCGGGCCTCCGAGGACAGGCTGACGGCGCTCGCCGAAGAGGTCGAGATGCTGAACGAGCTTCTCAGCACGGCGGACGACAACGAGCGGCAGATGCAGGCCAAGCTGAGCCGCCACACCGACGAGCTGCTTGATCTGACCTCCGACCTGGAGATTCTCCGGAACGATCTGGAGAGACGTGACGCAACGATCCGTGCGTTGCGGCAGCGGCTGGCGGCACTCGGTCGACATGCGGACGCGTACGTGCCGGTGGAGCAGCCGCCGCCACTTCCTACCTCGTTCTCGGAGGTGCTCGACCGGCTCGACTCGCTCGCACCGTTCGTGGTCTTCACCGGTGACCCCGCCGTCGCGCTCGACCTGGACGAGCATCCGCCCCACTCGAACTGGGCGCAGCTTGCCTGGCAGGCTCTGCTCGCGCTTGCCGACTATGCGCGGGCGAAGCGTGACGGCTGGTCCGGCGGTGACTTCAAACAGTGGTGTGAGTCGCCGGCAGAGGGTGGCAAGGCGATCTCGATCGCGAAGGTGGCTCGGGACGAGTCCACCTCGGTACGCAACAATCGCCGCTTCGCCGCAGAACGGAACCTGCCGGTGCCACGGCAGATCGACCGGTCGGGTTCGGTGTTCATGGGCGCCCACATCAAACTCGGCACCTCCGCAACCGTGTCACCTCGCCTCCACTTTCACGACGCATCTTCAATCGATCAGACCATCTACGTCGGCTACATCGGCCGCCACCTGTCGAATACCGCGACCTCTCGATCTTGACTGGTCGCCTCAACGCCGATGGCATCCCGCCTTGCAGGAGGTGACGAAACTGGCCCAGCGGCCGGGCCGGAAGGTCAGTGCCGGGACCCGCCGGATCCTTGCTGTCACGTACGGCGACCACGTCTGGAAGGTTGTCGGCGATCTCGATGCAGTTGCCGCCGTTGTCGCCGCTGCGGGTGCTCTTGCGCCACTGGGCGCCGGCCGGGTCAGTCATGGCGGGCAAGTCGGCCGGTCTTGACGGCCGTGACGAAGACGCCCCAATTGCTCGGGGCGAGGGTCAGCGCAGGCCCGAGTGGGTCCTTGCTGTCGCGTACGGCGACTACGTCTGGAAGGTTGTCGGCGATCTCGACGCAGTCACCTCCGTTGCCGCCGCTGCGGGTACTCTTGCGCCACTGGGCGCGGGTCAAGTCAGTCATGCCGTATCTCCCCAATGATTCCTTTGATCATTTGCTTCGATTCTGACTCATTAAGGGCCAGTGCATCCAGGCTCTTCCAGGCGTCCTCGTACGCCCGCAGCTCATCCGGCTTCTCAAGGTAGAGCGCCCCGGTCAGCGACTCGCTGTAGAGCACTGAGGGCTCGGCCTCGGCTCGGCCGCCCTTGCCGGCCGGGAAGTCCAGGATCACGAAGGAGCCTGCGACGGCACCGGCATGCGGACCGGCGGCGAGCGGTGTTACCCGGATGGACACGTTCGGCAGCTCGACCATCTCAAGCACATGTTCGAGCTGGTCGGACATTACCCTTGGACTCCCGACGGCTCGGCGTAACACCGACTCGGAGAGCGCTGCCTCCAGCCGGGGCGGCTTGGGCAGTCGACGAGTGAGTAAGGCTTGCCGCTGCAGTCGGACCTCCACCAAGCGGTTCAGCTCCTCCTCGCTGATCGTGGGTCGGTCGAGTCGGTAGATCGCCTCCGCATACTCCTTTGTTTGCAGCGGACCGGGAATCAGGCTCTCGTCATACCGCCGGAGGTGTGAGGCGGCAGCTTCGAGGCCGACGTACAGCTCGAACCAGCTCGGGACGGCGTCCCCGTACGCGTGCCACCAGCCCTTGGACCTGGTCTCGACGGCGAGCCCGCGCATCGCGTTGGTCATCTCTGCTGTCACCCCGTACAGCTCGCACATCGCCTTCACGTCCAGTACCCGGACGGCGCCCATGCCGGACTCGATGCGCCAGATCTTCTGCCGACTGTATTCAAGCTCGTCGGCGGCGGCGTCCAAGGTGACCCCGGCCTCGGTCCGAAATTGTCGGAGCAGTCGGCCAAGCTGTCTGCGGGGCACGGTCGAACCAATGTCCTCTGCCATCTGGACCCTCCCTGGTTCCATCCAGCAACGTCATGACTCGCCCCTCTGCAACATTTAGGGGTTTCAGTAAAAAAAGTCAAGTTCTGGAGGAGAAATTACGGTTTAGAACGTTGCGAAGCTACTCCGGACTGTCACAGGATGGCTACCGGCGCGGCGGTCATCCTTCGACTCCCCCGATTGGCCGCCGCGCTCCGCACCTATCAACCGTGAAGCAGCCCTGCCTCCCATACAGCGGGCGGAGCTGTGGGGCAGAGCGGAATGGGCCGGCCTTCCAGGGGCGGGCGGACCCATCCGATGCGACGACAGGAAGGCGGTCCGGCAATGGGTGAGCACAGCCACCGACCAGCGCGAGGGCGCAGCGGGGTTCCCTACCCCGGCACCGGCCGTCCGACCCTGATGCCTTGGCAGGTGCGCGAGCGGCGGTTCCGGCCGGCGCGGTTCGGCAAGCGCGGACTCGACCCGGCCGAGGTGCGCGAGTTCCTGGAGCGGGTGGCCGTCGACCTGGCCGCCGTGCACGACGCCCTGGCCCGCAGCCAGCAGGAGACGGCCCGACTCGGGGAGACGCTCCGACGGTGGCAGTCCCGGCAGGCCGGAACGGGCAACAGGTGGGAAGGCCGGTGATGCGCTACGTCGTACACCTGCCTGTGGTCGCGGCCGACCTCGGTGCGGCGATCCGGCTGGCCCGGGTGGTGGCCCGGTCGGTGACCTTCCTGCCACAGGTCGACCCGCGCGCCACCACCGTCTCCGAGGAGACGGACCCGGGCGTACGGCATCGCACCTTCTGCGACACGGTGCTGCCGAACGGGCGGCATTGCCTGTTGCGGGCCGACCATGACGGCCCCTGCACCCGCCGGATCCGTCGATGAACGGCACCCGTCGAGCGGAAGGCCACCGGGCGGCACGGCGACGCACAGCGAACTTGTCACCGCACCCGTCCCCGACGGGGGCGGGAGCGGACCGTGCCGCAGCGGGTGGCGCGGGTCTGGTGCCGCCGGTTGACGGCCGAACCAGGGAGGGGACGACAGTGGACTCGTTAATCATGCTGGCGGCGGTCGCGGTGCTTGCCTTCGCCGCTGGTCTGTTCCTGTTCAGGGTGAAGTCGCGCTGGTGCGGGCAGTGTGGGGCCACGCTGAGCTGCCCAGACTGCCGCAGCCGCGCCCACCGACCGCAGCTGCGGAAGAATCGCGGAAGCGGCTGGCGGTGACTCCTTGGCGGCTCCATCGCACATGTGCGTCTCCCCGGGGCGTGGTGGGGCTCTGCCCCGGGGAGACGTCGTTGGTCCACTCCGATACTGCGTCACCGGCTAGGAGAGGCGACCACCGCTCGCAGGTCAGCGGCGGCTGCGTCCCGAGCCACCATTTTAGCTGGAGAGTCGTCCCAGCGTCTTTCCAGAGGCGTCATGAGTCCAGTTGGCCCAACCATTGATGGATGTTCCTAGCAGTTGACCGAGAGCGGGGGACGGGTTTTTGTAGCGGTCGACCTCGGTCTTTATCCAGCCATCTCCCTCGACCACCCCGGAGAACTTCCGGCCCTTGCGTACCTGAACGTGGCTGAGGGTGTCCCCGGGGTTGATTGCTCCCTTCGCAATTAGGTCCGCGAGCGCCCCCGGCACGGATGACGAGGAGGTATGTGCTGGGCGGGGGCGAAAACTGCCAGTGGGTTCCAGCAGTCGACGTCGCAAGACGTCATTGGGCTGCTCGAAACCCCGAGCGTGCTCTTCCAGATGTGCGTAGACCTCGTCGTCGATCTCGATTCGACGCACTGTGAACTCCCAACTCTTCTCCCAGATCTCGGAGATCTGGGAGGCTTGATAGGAGGATAGAGTCGTCGCCGGGATGCATGTCGAGGCCCAGGTCGTCGCGCCGACGTCGTGACCGCAGGGCTTCTTGGCAGTGCAGAGGTGGAAGGGCTGACGTCTGGTACTGCTGAAGACGGCTGTCGGTCAACCCGCCGGGTCGACCAGCGAACCGTTCAACCGGACGCGTAAGGCGATCGCTCGGGAGTCGTCGAACCGGGCCAGGCGCGACCGGGCCTCGCGCCGATGGCGGGCTGCCTCCTCCGACCGCCCAGCGTCGACGAGGGCGATGGCGAGGTGATCGAGCGTGATGGCCAGCTGCCAGTCGTCGCCCAGTTCGCGATGGACCGCCGCCGCGCGCAGGTGGAACCTGACCGCCTCGCCGGGCTGGCCGAGATCCCGGTACGCCTCGCCGGTGCCGTCGAGAGCCATCGCCTCGCGGCCGCGGTCGCCGATCGCTCGTTGCCGCGTCGCCGCCTCGTGTAGGGATTCCAGCGCCTCGGTCGGCCGGCCCAGTGCCCGTAGAACCCGGGCGTACTCCACCAACCAGTGGGCGAGCCAGACCGCGTTGCCGGCCTTCCGGGCGATCAGCAGCGCCGCCTCGATGGCGGTCAGCGCCTCACTGACCCGCCCCTGCTCCCGCAAAGTCATACTCAGGAAGAACAGCGAGTTCCCCTCCTGGCCACGGTCGCCGATCTCCCGCTGTACGACGATCGCGCGGTCCAGCAACTCGCCCGCCTCGGTCAGATCGCCGACCTCGTAGTGGGCCTCGGCCAGGTTGCTGTGCAGCAGCGCCGTCCAGCGTCGCTCGCCGAGCTGCTCGAAGATTCCCAGACTGCCTCGGAAGTGGACGAGAGCGTCGGCGAGTCGGCGGTGCCGCAGGCCGAGCAGCCCAAGAGCGTTGATGGAGACGGCAATGCCGAACCGGTCTCCGAGTTCGCGCCGGATCTCCAGCGCGGCCCGGTGGTACTCGGCGGACTCCGCCAACTGACGCGCCTGGAAGTGGGCCTTCCCGAGGCCCTCTCGCATCTCCGCCTCGGCGTACCGGTCGCGGAGCGCGCGGGCGGCTGCCAGACCGAGGCGGCCGGTCGTCAGCCAGCTGTCGAAGGCGTTCTGGTGCATGAAGACGTTTCGCAGCACGGCGGCGAGCTGCCAGGTGATGTGGTGCAGGTCCGCCGTCGCTGCGGACCGGGTCGAGGCGACAAGGTTGTCGTGCTCCACCTCGAACCAGGCTGCGGCCTCGGCGTTGCCGGCGAAGGTCAGTGCCGTGATGTCGGTGGGAGGAGTCGTGGGCGGCGTCCGGCTGAAGGGCAGGACCTTCGCCAGCGCCGAGTCCGCAGTGTGTAGGTACCAGTCGAGTACCCGTCGCAGGGCGGCCTGCGACGCCTCCTCGCTTTCGTGCTGTCGCACCTGGTCCAAGGCGTAGGCGCGGAGCAGGTCATGTAGTTGATAACGCCCAGGCGCGTGTTGTTCGAGCAGGTGCACTCCGACGAGTACGTCGAGTAGCTGTCGGACCTCGGGGCCCGACGCGCCGCAGAGTGCCCCTGCCGCCTCCGTGCTGAAGTCTGGTCCGGGGTGTAGCCCCAGCAGCCGGAACAGCCGGGCTGCCCCGTCCGGCAGTGCGCGGTACGACCAGGCGAAGACCGTACGAACCGCGTCCGCTTCCTCATCGTCCTCGGCAGTCAGGGCGTCCCAGAGCGCCGACTCGTCCCGCAGATCCCGGATCAACTCCTGAAGCGGCATGAAGGGTCGGCTCGCTGCCCGCTCGGCGGCGATGCGGAGCGCGAGCGGCAGTCGGGCGCAGAGCCGCGCCAGCTCACCCAGGTCGTCGGGATCGTCGTCGCGGCGGTAGTTCGCCGTGACATTGTGGAGTAGGGCGACGGCGTCATCCTCCGGCAAGACACGCAGGGTCAGCCGGCGTCCACCATCGCGGGCCACGAGCCCGGAGAGCCGGCTCCGGCTGGTGACGATTACCAGGCAACTGTCGGTGCCGGGGAGCAGTGGACGTACCTGCCCGACGGTGGCGGCGTTGTCCAGCACCACCAGCACGCGTCGGTCGGCGATCCGAGAGCGGTACAGGGCAGCCCGGTCCTCGGGATCCGGCGGGATCGCCGTAGCGGGGACTCCGAGGGCGCGGAGGAAGCGGTCGAGTACCTGTGCCGGCGTCACCGGTGCCCCAGGGTCGTATCCCCGCAGGTTGACGTAGAGCTGCCCGTCAGGGAAGCGATCGCGGACGCTGTGCGCCCAGCGCAGGGCGAGTGAGGTCTTTCCTACCCCGGCGGTGCCGGCGATCACGAAGAGGGTGAGGTCGGGAGCGTTCCCTTGTTCGTCGGTCAGCACCAAGTCGAGGACCGACAATTCGTCGAGCCGGTTCACGAAGCCTCGTACATCGCCGGGAAGCTGCCGTGGAGGAGGCTCGGATGCTTCCCGCTCCGATCCGTGGAAGTGCACACCGCCGTGGACATCTCGGGCCTGCACCAGATCGGCCGGCCCGGTCAGTTCGGAACGGTTCACCTGATGGGCGTCCCGCTCGTCGCCGCCCGGCGTCCCGAGGCCCATCCGTCACTGCCCGCCGGGTGGCTCCAGGGACGCAACCTCCCGGTCGAAGAACTCGTCCAAGGGCTCTCCGTCGCGGTAGAGGTCGGCGACGAACCGCTGACACCGAACCACCAGGTCTCGGTCCAGCCACCGCTGAGCCGCTGTCAACACCCCGTCATCGTCGTAGATCGCCTCGTACATCACGTCGCTGCCGAGCGTGTAGATCTCCGGCAGCGGCCCGCTCGCCTCGTACCCGGAGACCCGATCTGGGCCGACCACCCGGGTCAGCCCGCCGTACTCATGACGCAGCCGGAGTACGTGCAGTTCCCACTGGAGGTAGGGCGTGAACGGCTTCTCGACCACCCGGACCCGGCGAGTGTGGAATCCACGCTCGGCGATCCCGCGGTAGTAGTCCGCGAACTCGGCACGTCGGCCGTCGAGGATCCCGAGCGATTCCGTCCACCGCCCGGCGGCGAATGCCTGCCAGCCGTCATCGCCGGGTTCCTTGAACGTCTGCTGCCGTTCCAGCTTCCAGAAACCCGGTGCGGTGATCGCCCAGAACCGTTGCTCGAAGTCGGCCCAGTACTCCCCGAGGCTCAGCCGCTCGCCGGGAGCACCGGCAAACAGGTCATGCATCAGGTATGTCCACCTTGGCCGCGATGATCGTGGATCGCGGGATGATAACCAGCCGTTCACCAGGATCGACCGAAACCCCGTCGGGAAGCCTGGTCCGGTATGCCTCCGTCAGGTCCTGCCCGATCACCGCGACGTCACCGTTGGCCAGCTCCCAGATGTCCGGGCAGCTGCCGTCGCCGGACGTGTTCCCCAACTCGTGCGAGGACTTTCCCCAGCGTCGGGACAGCTCCGCTGATGGATCCGCCTCCCATCGCCTTTCACCCATTGCGACCTCCGAGGATGTGTCATTGAGTGAGCACCTAACGTAACATTGATGAGCTGACTGCCCGCGCCGACAGGGCTGTGGTGATGTCCAGGCGGGCCACCCTCCGGAGGTGTTGCGAATGGCAGATCCCGTCACGGTCACCGCAGTCGCAACGCTGGTCTCCTGGGCGACGACCGAACTCGCCGAGGGCGGTCGGTCCGCCGTGCAGTCGTTGATCTCGTACGTACGGGAGCGGTTCCGGGATCGGCCGGTCGAGCGGGCGGTGGTCGACGTCGCGTTCCGTGAACAGCCGACTCCGGCCGCCCTGAGCCGACTCGCCGATCTCCTGGGCCAGGAGTCTGGCGCCGACCCGGCCTTCGCGGAGGAGTTCCGCAGTCGCTGGGTCCGGGCACATGCGGCCGTCACCGTAGAACAGGGCGGCGTGGTCAACTCGGTCTCGGGCGACGTCAGCGGAAACGTGGTGCAGGCGCGGGACGTACACGGCGGAATCAACCTCGGCGGCCCTCCGACACCAGGGAGCCGTCGTACCTGATTAACCGACGGGCGGCCGGTGACGCTCGACGTTGCTATCGTGCCTGCGATGAGCCCAGAGCAACCACGACGTAGCGTAGGGCGACGAGGTTCCAAGTCGGGACAGGACCCCCTCCAGAGGTATCAGCAGGAGGTCGCGGCACTGCGGGAGAGTTCCCTTCGTCTGTTTCGCAACGCGCTCGCGAACGTCCCGATCTTCTTCGCGGTTGTCTCAGGGTTCCTGATTCTCTCGGGCGACGTCACGCCTACGACGCTGGTCCCGATGTCGTTGAGTGTTGTCGGCGGGGCCTTCGGCATCGTCACCTATCTGGTGGGCGACCAACCCGCGCTGGCCCGTCGCCTGCTCGTCGCCGCGGTGGTCTTCGCCGCGATGGGCCTGGCCGGCATGATCCTGGTGAGAGTGGTGATCGAAGCATGACCTGTTTGGATCACGTACGCGGGCTCTGGCCACAACAGCAGACGGGACTGACGGCTGTGCTGCATCGCTGACCCGCCTCAGCACGGTGGCTACGCGACGCCTACACCTCGTCCACCATTGGGTGGAGTTCCTGTCCTGACGTACGTTGCCACGCGGACCACCACCTGATTGTCTTGCCCCGGCTCGAAGGCATGTCCACACGAGACGGGAGATCAATATGGTGGCGGCACGGGAGACGACGCTGCAAGAGTTGTTGGAGGGCTCGAAGCAGTATCAGGTGCCGCTGTACCAGCGTACGTATTCGTGGACCACGGAGCAGTTCGAGCGCCTGTGGGAGGACATCCTCAAGATGGTGGAGGACCGGGCTGCCGGAGCGAGCGGAACGCACTTCATCGGCTCCGTTGTACTGGCGCCCAGCCCCGCGAACGGTCCGGCGGGCGTTCAGGAGTTTCTGGTGGTGGACGGCCAGCAACGGCTCACCACCCTGTCCCTCCTGCTCTGCGCCATCCGCGACCACCGCGCCGAACACGAGCACCCCGAGCACCGGGACCGGATCGACCAGCAGTACCTGATCAACAAATGGAAACCGGAGCAGCACCGCTCAAAGCTCGTACCCACCCAGGCCGACCGGGCCGCCTACCTGGCCTGCCTGGACGCGACTCCACAGGCGGGCGGTAGCGACCAGGTCGGTGCGGCGTACCGGTTCTTTACCGCGCAGCTCGCCGCCGCCGACGACCCGGACGACCCCCTCGACATCGAACGCATCGAGGACGCCGTCATCTCGGGACTGGGACTGGTCTCGGTCACCGCGCAGCCGGGCGACAACGTTTATCGGATCTTCGAGTCTCTCAACAACACCGGGCGGAAACTCACCCAGGCTGATCTGCTGCGCAACTACCTCTTCATGCGGCTGCCCACCCGAGGCGAGGCCGTCTACCACTCCCTGTGGCTTCCACTCCAGAAGAAGCTGACCTCCAACGAGCTTGAGCTGCTCTTCTGGCTCGACCTGGTGCAGCGGGACGCCCGGGTCAAGCAGACGGACATCTACTCCGGGCAGCGGGACCGGCTCAACCGGATGCGATCCGAGGAGGAGATCGAGGCGGAGGTGCGGCGTTTCAGCCGCCTCGGAGCCCTCCTCGGGACCATCCTCCATCCGAGCGAAGAGCAGGACCCCGGCGTACGGCGGCGACTCGAGCGACTGAGCGCCTGGGGTACGACCACCGTCTACCCGCTCCTGCTGCACCTGCTCGACCGTCGGGAGCAGCAGACGGCGACCTCCGCACAGATCGCCTCGGCGATGCTGTACGTCGAGAGCTTCTTCGTCCGGCGTCTCGTCATCGGCCGGGCCACCGCCAACATCAACCGTATCCTTCTCTCGATCGTCACCGAGATGAGCGAGGAACTGCCGGTCGACGAGGCGGTTCGGGCATACCTGTCGGCCGGCCGGAAGCACTACGCCACCGATTCCAGCGTCCGTACCGCAGTGCCGTCGATGCCCTACTACCTGAACGGCCGCCCGCATCAGCGCAATCTGGTGCTCCAGTGGCTGGAGGAGTCGTACGGCAGCAAGGAAGCGGTGGCGCTGGACTCGCTGACCGTCGAGCACGTGATGCCGCAAACAGCCACCACGGAGTGGCGGCAGATGTTGGGCAGCGACCTCGGGCCCGAGGAGAACTTCGCCGAGGCGCATGACGCCCTGGTCCACACGCTCGGAAACCTGACCCTCACCGGCTACAACTCCGAACTGAGCAACAGCTCGTTCGCGGTGAAGCGCGTCAAACTGGCAAAGAGCGGGATCGCCCTGAACCAGGAGATCGCCGCCCAGGTCCGCTGGGGACGCGGCGAGATCCACGCCCGCGCCGATTCCCTGGCCGACCGCATCATCTCGATCTGGCCGGGGCCCAGCACCGAGGAGGCGGACAACAGGTCGGCGGTGCTCTGGGACCTCATGCACAAGGCACTCGCCGAGCTTCCCGCCGGTTCCTGGACCACGTACGGCGACGTTGCCGCACTGATCGGCAGCCACCCGGTGCCTGTCGGCGCCCGGCTCGCCACCTACCCGGCCCCGAACGCGCACCGGGTCCTCCAGGTCGAAGGCACCGTCTCACCCGGCTTCCGGTGGGCAGACCCGACCCGTACCGAGGATCCTCGGGATCTGCTGCGGGCCGAAGGCGTGGAGTTCGACAGGTATGAGCGGGCCAACCAGGCGCAGCGGATCGTCGCCGAGGAGCTGGCGCAGTTGGCCGGCATGACGCCGGGGGATCTGCCCGGTCCGCGCTCGAATCGGGACCTCCCGTACGCCGACCGGTTCGTCGAGCAGCTGACAGACCTACAGAGTCCGAAGGTGGCCAACGCGACCCTCGCCGTTCTCGAGGCCTGGACCGGGATGGGCGGGACCCTTGGCTACGGCAGCGGCGGGGAAACCTCGTGCTTCCTGCTGGCACGGGGCAAGGAGCACGAACTCGGCAACATCTGGCCCGCGGCGATCTACCCGAGCGGAAAGTTCGAGATCGTGTTCCAGCACCTGAGCGTCCGTACGCCGTTCGACGACGTCACCCTTCGGGAGGAGCTTCGGCAGCGGTTGAATCAGCTTCCGGGCGTGGATATCGCCGCCGCGAAGATCGCTCTTCGCCCTGGCTTTCCCTTGGAGGTCCTCGTTGATCCGACGGCCCGCGACGCGTTACTCGAACATCTCGGCTGGTTCTACGAACAGGCCCAGATGCCTACCCCGGACGCATCGGTCGCGGTCTAGGCGGTACGTCCAGCCGCACCCCGTCGGCTGCCCCTTCGGTGACCGTCGGTAGAGGACAGTGACTCTGGACGCCGGCTGCTATCTTTGGCTCAACTCTGACGCAGGGAGCGCTTCATTGTCGGACGAAAGTGAGTACATCCACGCGCTTCGAAGAAGGGCGGCGGATGTTTCAATAGCGTTCGGCCTCTTGATGCTCTACATCATGATCGCCCCGGGCGAGATCTCGCCTGCTCTGCCGGGGCAGATTGCGTGTGTCATTGGCGGGGGACTGGCAATTGGTGTCTACCGTGCACCCGAAACGTCCCAGTCGCGCCTGTTCAGCCTGTGGTCGGCGGTCATGACAGTTGTGGGACTAGTTGGGGTCGCGCTGGCTATATCGCTTGCCAAGTAGGGATACGGGGAGAGGGCATGAGCCTTGCGGTGCAACCGGATTCATTGGACGGCTACGCGAGGCAGGTGAGCCGGGCCGCGGAGGACAGTGCCGCCGTCAAGGACTACCTCGGAGGCTTTCCGACCCCGACTGGTCTCGATGGCGGCGGTCTCATCTATGCGATCGGATCTTCTCACGGCGAAGCTATGACGGCTGCGATCGGTGCGACGACCAGGGTCTCGGAGGTACTGGGGGCTAGTGAGACCGGCTTGATGTCTGCGGCCAGATACTATCGGACTGCGGATTCGGCTTCCGCAGCTCGGATGGACGGCTCGCTCACCGCGGGCCGACCTCCGGCCAGAGACTCCCGGCTCGACCAGCAGTGGGCGGCAGATCCCTGCCCACCGTCCTTCACAGACAGCCGCGACCCGAACGGTCGGCTTATTCCGGTCGCAGACGTCGAATACTCCCACCCGCTGGGGTTCATGGACAACCTCAGTATTTCGAGCTGGGCGCTGAAGGGTTTCCAGGAGGTGCTCGGGTTCAACCCCCTGGAGCGGGTCCTGGAGCACTTCGCCGGTGACTGGCAGTCCATCGCCAGAGGTGGAGTGGCGCTCGGTCGTGCCGGCGAGGCCATGCAGGACCTGGGCTACAACGTCCAGGGCGGGGCGATAGCGCTTCGCGACGACTGGACTGGCCGGGCCGCCGACATGGCCTTCACACACTTCACCCGCCTGGCGCACGGGGCCGCCGACATGCACGATCCGTTGAAAGAAATGGCCAAGAGGTTCGGCGAGATCGCACATGGTGTCTGGAGCACGTGCGAGGCCGTAAGCGGCATTATCAAGTCGATGATCGACGCGGCGATCGTTGCCGGGATCGCGGCGGCGGCCGGAACGGTCACGGCGGTGTCGGGTGTGGGGGCGGTCGTCGGTTACGGGGTGGCCGCCGTCGAGGTGGCCAACATTTTGCATATGTGGGCGCAGGCCACCAAGGCGATACAGGCCCTCTACGGACTTGTACAGGGTGCTGTCGGAATGATCGAGGCGCAGGTCACCCGTCTGCGGGATGTGACGATCCAGAACATGTCCGGATACACCTCCTACCGTCACCCGATGGTCCCCGACTCAGTGGGGGTGCACTGACCATGCATGACAGCGTCTATGAGATCGCCGGTGACGATCCACGGATCGCCAAGTTGCTTCGGGCCAGTCTCACCAAACTTGCCGACGGGCCATCGGGCCCGCTCCGGGAGATGGCGGAGAACGTGCTCAGCGGACAGCAGGATCTACGCGTCGCCGCCACGTCCGACGCGTACGGCTCCGAGTTGGGTGATGCCTTCGGCCGGTTCTGGTCGCACTACGAAACGCTGGACGAGACGCAGCGGCAGGAACTGGTCGAGCAGACCGAGGGGCAGCTCGACGATCTGCTCGCGGAGCCCAGCGACAGATCCCACGGCACCGATCGCTGATCGGTAACGAGGCCCACCTGCCATCTCACCGATTGTCCACAAATTTTTTCCGGGCCAAGGGTGAGCGAGAGCGGTGCCGGCAGTGCGAGGCCGATCGACGTACTCCGACGGGCGCAGCCGCCCCCCCGCCCGTACCCCCGGAACAGTCGCGATAGCTGGTGGTGACCTGGAATCGCATCACCGCACCCCAACTGACGACGGTCCGGGCGGGGCCGGCTGCTGGCCGGACGACCTCAGCCTCAGGGACTGGTACAGGTGGGCGAGGCCGGTGGCGTGTTGCTGCCGTTCCAATTGGCGAGGAAGCCGAACGTGGTGCTGCCGTTCGCGCTCAGGCGGCCGTTGTAGGCGGCGTTGCGAACCGTGACGTCGTCACCGTTGCCGGCGACTGAGCCGTTCCAGAGTTGGCTGATCCGTTGACCGCCGGGGAAGGTCCACCGTACCGTCCAGCCGTCGACCGCGGCGGCGCCGGCCCGCACCGCCACTTCCCCCTGGAAGCCGCCCGGCCACTGACTGACGATCCGGTACGCGACCGTGCAGGCCGAAGCCGGGGCAGTGGTCGGGGGAGTGGTGGGCGGCGTTGTCGGGGCTGCCGTGGGTGGCGTGGTCGGCGGCGTGCTGGGTGGCGTGGTCGGGCCGGCGGGGAGCGAGAATGCGTAGAACGTGGTGCTGGTGGCGCCGAGACGTTGGTAGCCGTTACCCCAGTAGAGCGTGCCGTCGACGATCGCGGGGCCGGCATTCGAGGCGCCCGCGCCCTGGTACTCCCACAGCACCTCACCCGTGGCGGCGTCCAACGCGTACATGTAGCCGTTCAGGGAGCCGTAGTAGACCACCCCGTTCGCCGTGGTGGCGGGACCGACCGCCAGGCCGCCGTGTGGTTCGGGTACCTGCCAGAGGATCTCACCGGTCGCCACGTCCAGCGCCCCGAAGGAGCTGTAGTCGATGGTTTCGCCGTTGGGCAGCTCGTACGGCTCCCGGTCGTAGTCGGTCTCGGCGAAGAAGATCCGCTCGCCGTCGTTGGCGGTGCCCCACTCGATGCCGCCCAGCACCGAACCCGGCCCGACCGACGCGCTCCAGATGATCTCTCCGGTCACGGCGTCGAGCATCCAGAACTCGCCGCTCTTCTGACCGGCGCCGACGGCCCGGCGGGGCTGACCGTCCGGACCGGGAATGGTGAACAGGTGGGTGCCGTCACTGGTGTCGTGGTCCGGGCCGGGGTTCGGGCAGTTGTTCGGCGGAAAGCCGGGTATGCAGGCCAGGTTCCAGGCGTCGAAGCGGGACGGCCCGGTCGACCACTTGATCTCACCCGTGGTCAGGTCCATCGCGAGAATCGAGTCCTTGGCGTTCCATGGCGGCAGGCACTCCTGCGGGGTACCGCCGTTGGTCTGGCACTCCTGGGCGCTCTGCGGGATCGAGTAGTTCTGGCCGGTACCGACGAAGACCGTGTTGCTTCCCGGGTCGATGGTGGGGGTACTGCCCCAGACCGACGCGCCGCTGAAGATGTCGCCGCCCGGGCCCTCCTGTTCCGGGAGGGTGTGGCTCTTCCACAGCACCTCCCCGCTGGCGGCGTCGATCGCCACCAGGCTGCCCCGGAACGTGCAGCAGTCGTACGCCGGGTCGCCGGCCTGGAGGAACTCCAGTGAGGAGACGCCCTGGTAGATGACACCCGCGTAGATGGCCGGCGACGAGGTGAGTATCGCGTCCGGGTGCGGGTCCATCGCGGTGTTCCAGCGCAGGTCGCCGGTCTCGGTGTCGATCGCCAGCAGGCGGCCACCGGCCTGGGTGCCGATGTAGGCGGTGTCGCCCGCCACGAGCGGGCTGGTCCGGGCGAAGGTGTCCGGGATGCCGGCGTACTCGGGAACCGAGCGGGACCAGATCACCTCGCCGGACTCCGCGTCGACCTTCCAGAACGTCCCACCCCAGTCGGGGAAGTAGACGGCGCCGTCGACGACGGCCGGCGTCGCGGATACGTCGCCGCTGGTGGTGGCGGTCCAGTCGACCTCCAGGTCGCCCACGCTCGACGGGTCGAGAAGTTGTTCGGCCGGATTCGACCGGGTGTTGCTGATGTCGTGTCCGCCCATCGCCCATTGTGCGCCATCCTGGGCGCTTGCTGGTGGTGCGTGGACCACCGGTACGAGCGCCACCACGCATGCCATGGTCAGCGCGGACGCGCCCACGGCGCGTCGAATTGTGCTCATCGTAGACCCCCTTACGAGTGAGACATATCCATAGACATATCTCAATGTAGAGGTCGATTCAAGAACGTTGGCGCCGATTTACGCGATATTCACGCACGCAGGGCCGGGCAATGCGCTCTGCCCGGGTTGACGCGTCGACGGGACCCGGCCGGGTCAGGTCCCGTCCGGCAGCCACCCCGAAAGGACGCCAGGATCGGCGACGGCGTGTTCCACCTGCTGCCGCTCCTGCGCGCTCAGCGGGATCTCCCGGAGCTGGGAACCCCATCCGGGTACCCGGTCGGGCTCGTTCAACGCGATCGACAACTCGATCAGCGCGGCCAGCGCCGTGGCCCGTTCGACGGCGGAGGCCGTTCCCGCGTGCCGGCGCAGCCCGGAATTGAGTGCCCGGAACGCGGCCAGGTCGTCGGTCTTGAACTCACGCAGGATCCGCGCGTTGTCCAGGACCTTGGCCAGTCCCGTCAGCCGCTTCGAGCCGCCGTACTCCAGTTCCTGCGGTTCGTCGCGCCGGATGAAGATGATCGAGTTCCCGGAGGGATCGACGATGCTGAATCGGGACGCGCCGGGCCGGTAGCGGGTGATCCGGGGCAACCCCTTGCCAAGAACCTTCCCGTACGTCTTCCGCATCGCCGCCACGAACGCCGCGTGGTACGGGGCGACCGCCCCGACCATCACCATGCAACCACCGGTGTTCTCCAACGACGGATCGAGGCCGGCGGACGCGGACCCGTAGTGCAGCTCGAACCCGCTCCACCGGAACGCCAGATACACGTAGGGCTTCCGCTGCTCCCAGATCACCTCGAACCCGAGCGCACGCCAGAACGCGAGAGTGTCCTCGGCTGACACGCAGGGCAGCAGCGGCACGGTTCTCTCGTCCGGCACCACCAGTTCGTCGGTCGTCATCCTTGGCACCCCATCCGGCTGCAGTGGCGAGACCGGCCATTGTGCCAGCGGCCGGGCCCACCGCGCCTATGGCCGAACCGGTGGCGGGGCTCAGGCGGTGTAGAGGACGGAACCGGCCGGGACCTCGCCGGCACCGGACTCGACGCCCACCGTCGTCATACCCGGTCGCCCGTGCAGCTCGACCGTCCTGATGGTGGTCCGGATGCTCTCCCCGGCCGGTGTCCGGATCGTCACCGCGTCGCCGACCGCGAGATGTCCACCGGCGCGTCGCCCGGACAGCATCAGAAGGTTGCGGCTGGCGAGGCGGTGGACGAACTCCACCCGCAGTTCCGCCCGTTCCTGGTCGCTCACTGGGTGTTCCTCCGCCATTCCTCCACGAACCGGTCCTCGGACGCGTACGCCTCGTCCTCGAGTGGGCCGGTGTTGCTGGTAACCCGCCCCTCGCGGTACTGCTCGACGTGGATGCTCTCATGGCCGAGCGTCCGGACCAGGGTTTCCTCGTCGATGAAGGCGGCGGGGCCGAGTTGCACCCCGTCCGCGTCGGTACGCGCGATCGCGCCCATGAAGTCCAGGTAGGCGATGTCGTCCGGGGTCTCGATGACGTCGATGTTCACCCCGCGCAGGTCGACGCCGGCCAACTCGGCGTACCGCTCGATCGTCTCCCGGTCGCGCGGCAGTCCGAGCCCCTCGTCCATCACCTGCCGATTGGACACCGCCCCGGATCGTGAGTGCAGTACGGGAGGCGTCGCCGAGTCCGTACCGCCGCGATTGCCGAGCCGACGGACCAGGTCGGAGAGTTCGTCGATCAGGTCGCCGAGCCGGGAGAGCATCGGTGCCAGCCGACGCAGGCTGGTGATCAGTGCGGTGACGACCTTGCCGATCCGGGCCACCCACTTCGCCACCAGGCTGCCCACCTGAGCCACCACCAGCGGGGTGGCCAGACCCAGCGTCAGGCCGGCCTCGGCGAGCCACATCGGCAGGCGTACCGCCAGCACCGAGACGAAGTCTGCGATCAGATCCCGGACCATCTCCCGGACCAGCGCCACCAGCAGCCCGGCCGCCTCGACCAGGGTGCCGACCCCGCCGGCTCCGCGCCCGATGCCGTCCATCGCCTGGAGCTGCGTGGCCGCGTACGACCGGTACGCCTCCGCCGAGGCCCCACCCCACTCGCTGATCTCGGTCGCGAGCGCCGCCTGAAACTCGGCGGCGACGTCGGCGGAGTTGGCCGCCACGTTCCGCCAGGTCTGCGCGAACGCGGTGATCTGGTCCGGGTCACCGGCGAGCCAGTCCAGCGCGTCCGACAACGGCTTGACGTGGTCCAGTAGCCATGCCACGCCCCAGCTCACCAGCGAACCCAGTGGATCGAGCACCGCGCCGAGGGCGTCCAGCCCGGCGGAGACGCCGCCGATGGTGGCGTCGATCCAGCTACCGGACTCGATCCCGGCGACCGTGTCGGCGACGCTCTCGACAAGGCCCAGCCCGGTGTACCACTCGGTCGAGTCCTGGCGGGCCGCGATCAGCGGGTTGGCTGCCACGTCCGTCACAGCGGCAGCTCGATCCGCCGACCGCTCGCCGTCACCCGCTGGGCGCTCGCGGTGTCGGTCGATTCTGCCGTACTGGCCACGGTGCGCAGCCGGGTCGCGGTCTCGCGCAGGCCCGAGGTCAGTTCGCCGAGGGCCGCCACCGTCCGATCGGCCAACGGGTTGATCAGGCCGGGCAGGAACGCACAGATCTGCCCGTACGCCTCCGCGCCCATCTGCACATGTGCCGCGGCGGCGCGGCCGTTCTCGATCCCGTCCGCGGCGGTGTCCGCAGATCCTGCGTGCCGTTGCACCGCCGGAACCGGCACCCGCATCTCGCCGTCACCGGTCACGGCGCACGTCCCGACGGTAGTCGTCGTTCCCGGCTTCGTCCGACGGGTCCTGCGGCTCCGGAAAGCGCCGGACGTACGACTCCAGCACCGCCTGCCCGGTCTCGGACTCCACGCCCACCGTCTCCCGTACCACCGAGGTCAGCTCGCCGGCCAGTCTGGACTGGGCCTTGGCGATCGTCGCCATGATGACCCTGGCCAGCGCCGAGGACGTCAACCGCTGTACCCGGTCGTCGAGTTCCAGGCCGGTCAGCACGCCGGACGAGGCCACGGTCACCCGTACGGCTCCGTCCGCGCCGGTCGCCGAGGCGGTGACGGTGGCGACCCGGTCCGACATTTCGGTGGCCGCCGCAGCGCGTGCGGACACCTGGGCCGTCCAGGAGCGGACCCACTCCTGCGCTCCGTCAAGGTCTCGTCCCAGCATCAGCGGCTCCCTGCCGGCCACCGGGCGCCCGCCTGGCGCCACGTGATCATTCCACTCTGCACCATAGCGGCTACCCCGATTCCGATGATCTTCGCCATGGGAATCCTGGGCCGCGATGCGTGGGTGGTACCCGGCACGGCGCTGATCGGCACTCGTCACCGTCGTCGTCACCGGTCGATGACGAGGGACGGGGCTGACGACGACGGGGCTGACGACGACGGGGCTGACGACGGACGGCCGGTGCTGCGGACGGAACCGCCCGCCGCACCGGCCGTTGCCGGGCAGTGGGATCAGGTGGCTCGGCAGGACGGTGTCATGCCCGATCCGCTGCCGGTGCCCTGGAAGCCGAACTCGGTCGACTGACCAGCGGCGATCCGGCCGTTGAAGCTCACGTTGGTGAACGTCACGGCGCCACTGGTGCCGCTGCGTTGGGTGTTCCAGGAGCTCGTGATCGCGGCTCCGGACGGCAGGGTCATGCTCACGGTCCAGCCGTTGGTGCCGGACGAGCCGGCCGTCACCCGTACGGTGGCGACGAAGCCGCCGTTCCAGGAGTTGAGTGTCACCCCGGCGGAGCAACCGCCCTGGGTGGGCGGGTTCGTGGGCGGGTTGGTCGGCGGGTTCGTGGGTGGGTTGGTCGGGGGATTGGTGGGTGGGTTGGTCGGCTGGGTGCCGTCGGGCGCGACGGCACGGCCGGTGCTCGGGGAAATCATCCCGGGGCAGAGGCCGCGGCTGCTGAGGTTGGCGACGATCTGCGCTATCGCGTTGATGGTGGTCTGGTAGCCGTCGTGCATCAGGATCACGCCGCCGTTCTGGAGCGTGGACGCGGCCTGGACGATCTGGCTGGTACTCGCGCCGTTCCAGTCCTGGGAATCCACGCTCCACAGCACCTCGGTGAGGCCGAGCTGGGCTTCGACCGACTTGAGCGTCGCGTTGGTCTCGCCGTACGGAGGACGGAACAGCCGGGGTGCGCTACCGGTGGCCTGCTGGATGGCCTGCTGGGTCTGGCTGAGCTCCGAGGTCATCTGGGCGGCGCTCATCTGGGTCAGGTGCGGGTGGGTCCAACTGTGGTTCCCGATCCACATGCCGGCCGACTGCTGCGCCCGGACCAGCGCCTGGTTCTGCTGTGCCTTCTGCCCGATGTTGAAGAAGGTGGCCCGTGCGCCGGCCGAGGTGAGCGCGTTGAGCAGCGCGTTGGTGGTGCCGGCGTTGGGGCCGTCGTCGTAGGTCAGTCCCACGTAACCGTTGCACGGCGCGGCGGCGACCGGTGGTGCCGCGACGGTGATAGCCACGGCGCCGGCGGCGATGGCCAGGGCGAAGGTGGCGAGCGTGACGCACAGGCGTCTCGGTACTCGACGTGGACGGGGCATGGGGGACTCCTCGGTGCGTGGCGGGGTGGGCCGCCGGTGGTGGGTGTTGAAATGTTTCGTTGATTCGATCGAAACATATCAAGCGACGATAGTCGATATCCGGGACGTGGTCTTCCCGATCGGATCGGCCATCGACCGATCACCGGGCGGCCCGAGTACGAGGCATTCCGATTGCCAGGCGGCCCGATTGGCAGGTGGCCCGGTTACCAGGCGGCCCGGACCGTCATCCGTCGAGCGTCGGCCGGAGTTCCGTTCCGGAGGATGGCCTCGGCGTCCGTTCCCGGGACCGGGCCGGAGAAGAGGTACCCCTGCCCGTGGTGGCAGCCGTAGAACCGCAACTGGTCCCGCTGTGAGGTGGTCTCGATGCCCTCCGCCACCAGCTCGAGCCCGAGGTTGATGCCCATCGACACGATCGAGCGCACCAACTCCCGGCTCTTCTCGTCCGTCGCCAACGGCGCCACGAACGAGCGGTCAATCTTGAAGGCGTCGATGGTCAGATGGTGCAGGGCCTGCAACGAGGAGTAGCCGGTGCCGAAGTCGTCGATGTGGAGCTGTACGCCCATCTCGTGCAGCGCCGCCAACTTCGTCCGGGCCGCCTCCACGTCGTGCACGATCACGCCCTCGGTTATCTCGATGATGAGAGCCGCCGGATCCAGGTTCGCCGCCCGCAGGCTTTCCTCGACGTCCTCGATGAGCCGGGTGTGCCAGAACTGCCGATTGGAGACGTTGACGCTCATCCGCAGTCCGTCCGGGCCGAGCCCGCACGCCCGCCAGGCACTGATCTGCCGGCACGCCTCGGCGAGGACCCAGCGCCCGATCGGCGGCATGAGCCCGCTCTCCTCCGCGATCGGCAGGAAGTCGTTGGGCATCACCAGCCCTCGTACGGGATGGCGCCAGCGCACCAGTGCCTCGAACGCACAGGTGAGGCCGTCGCTCAGTCGTACGATCGGCTGGTAGTGCAACTCGAAGGCCCGGGTCTCCAGGGCCCGGCGCAGCTCCGCCTCGGTACGCAGCCGACCGACCACCCGCTCGTGCATCGCGATGTCGAACACGGCGTGCGAACCCTTGCGCCGCCACTTCGCCGAGTACATCGCGGTGTCGGCGTCCCGGATCACGTCCTCGGCATGCTGGTAGCCGGTCGTGCTGCGCGAGATGCCGATGCTGGCGGAGACGACGAACTCCTCCTCACCGAGCCGGAACGGAAGGTCCAGCGCGGCACGGATCCGCTCCGCGACCGCGACCGGGCCCTCGCCGTCGGCCAGGTGACTGAGCAGGATCGCGAACTCGTCCCCGCCGAAGCGTGCCGTGACGTCGGCCGCCCAGGTGTTCGCCCGGATCCGCTCGGCGACCTGGACGAGCAGCCGGTCCCCGGCCAGGTGCCCCAGGCTGTCGTTGACCAGTTTGAAGCCGTCGAGATCCAACAGCAGCACCGAGTAGTGGCGGTCCGGATGCCGCGCATGGGAGCCGACGGCCTCCTCCAGTTTCTTCAGGAACAGCGTCCGGTTGGCCAGCCCGGTGAGCGGATCGTAGAGCGCCGCGTGCCGGAGAAGATCCTCCTGCGCGCGCAGGGATTTCAGCACCGCCGCGTGGTCGAGGGCGATCGTCAGCAGCGCCGCCCACTGGTTCATCATCTCCCGACCGATCTCCAGGTCGGCCTCGATCGGGCCGACGAGGGCGAGCATCCCCCAGTCACTCGTACCGATCTTCAGCGGCGCCACGTACACCATCTGGTCGGCGTCCAGGTCGGCGAGTTCGACCAGCTCGGCGGGCGGAAACGACCGCAGCGACACCGGCCCGACCGGGGTCGGCACCAGCCCACGGTCGCGCTCGAACATCGCGACGACGTCGAGCTTCCGTTCGGTGCCGTGGTCGGTGTCCGTGGAGTGTGACCACAGGCCGAGGCAGCCGCCACGGGCGTCGGTGTCCTGGATCCAGGCCAGTCCCCGGGGATCCTTCTCGTGGCTGCGCAGCAGGTTCTTGCTGACGGTGTACAGCATCTTGAGGGTGGTCAGGAACTCGTTCTCCTCGACCGTCCGGGTCCGCGAGCGGCTCTGCGCCAGGGCCACGACGATGTCCTCGGTGCCGGCCCGGACCCGCTCGGCTCCGGCCTGGTTGTCGCCGCCGATCCGCTGCGCCAGGCGCAGCCCGAACTGCCGGATGTGCTGCATCATCTGGACGGCGCCCTCCGGATGCCGCTGGTTCAGCATCTGGAGTCCCACCAGGGCCTGTCGGAGTTCGAGGGGATTCGGTGCCGGCGTACCGTCGGCCGCCGCCGCGAGTGCGTCCGCGACCAGGGCACCGGCACCCGCGATCGTGGCCCGGCCCGCCGGATCGGCGGGCCCTGGTGTCAGGACCGCTGTGAGCTGGGCGACCAGCTGCTCGGTGGTCGACCCGTCGGGCGGCGAGGCTGTCGAGGGCGGCCCCGGCATCAGGGTGTCGGGGCAGCCGCACGACTCGCGGGGCCGGAAAGTCGTGGGGACGTACCAGGTGCGGGCCTCGGGTTCGTCGCCGGCGACGGCCTGCAACGCCAGCCGTGCGGCGATCTGGCCCAGGTTCTTGAAACTCTGCCGGACGGTGGAGAGGCTCGGGGTGAGGTACACGACCCCGTCCATGTCGTCGAAGCCGACTATCGCCTGCTCGCGCGGTACGTCAACCCCGGACGCCAGCAGGGTTCGCATCAACCCGATCGCGTTGAGATCATTTCCGGCCAGCACCGCCGTCGAGGGCATTCCGGCGGCCAGCATCGCCCGCGCGGCGCGCTCGCCGCCGCTCTCCCGGTTGTCGCCGGTGTCGAAATGCAGATCGGCGCGCGGCGTTATGCCGCACTCTATGAGGGCGTCGCGATAGGCCTCGTACCGCTCGCGGAGATCCCGCAATTCCAGGTACCCGGCGAAGGCGATCTCCCGATGGCCGTGTTCGACCAGGTGAAGGACTGCCTCACGGACGCCGCTCCGGTTGTCGGGCAGGACGACGGGACATGACAGGCCGGGCATCTCGTCGCTGATCATGATGACCGGCTTGCCGGCGCGTCGGATCGCCTCCAGGTACACCAGCGACGCGGAGTTGAGGATGACGACGAACGCGGAGACGTGGTCCCACGCGACGGGATGCCGGAAATCGGGAGGTTCGGGCGGGTCGAAGTCGAAGGTCCCCGCGCCCAGGGTCTGAATCGCGATCATCCGGCCGCCCGCAGCCGCCGTCGTCCGCGCGATTCCGCCGAGAATGCTGCCGAAATAGTCACATCCGACAGACATGGTGAGCACGCCGATGGTGGGGCCATCGACCACGGCTATCACCTCCTGCACCATTTGCGCCGTGCGTCGAAGGCCGGGCCGGTTCGGCGGGAAAAGTGGCTTCCAGCAGCAGCCCGAAGACCTTCCGGAATTTTTCAGATAACTGAGCGAGCGTACCGAATCATGTTCTGGTGCGTCGATACATGCCCGACCCGAGTCGCGCGACTCAGTCCGGACCCGGCGGCAATTCATCCGGCGGGACCGGTCCCGCGCCCGCCGCCTACCGCGTCGAGAACCCGGTCGAGGGGGTACGGCGATCGGGAGTCGTCGCCTGCTGGGGTTATGAGCCGACGCAGCCCGACAGCTTGGGAATGACGTCTGCGGGTACCAGTTTTGTGCAGATGCCGTCCGTCCCGGCGACCATCGCTGTCCAGGTGGCGGTGCCCTGGTCGTACTTGAAGGCGATGAAGGCCGGGTCGGCGAGTTCCGGCGGGACGACGGTGACCGCCGTCGCGTACCCCCGGTGGCAGGCCACGTTCCGTACGCCGCTGACTCGCGCGTCGACGGCAGCGCTCAACTCCTTGTTGGCTTCGAGTGCCGCGAAGAGGGTCATCGGGTCGACCGGACAGCCGTCCGCCGAGGCGGGCGTGGCGGCCGGCGTGGTCGCGGCAGGTGCGCTGGTAGCCGTCGGCGCGGGCGGTGGGGTTGCGGTGCCGGACGGCTCCGGGTCGTCGCTGCACGCGGGTACGGCGACCGCCAGTCCGACGAGCCCGAGGGTGAGGCCGAGGATCCTGCGCTGTGCTCGGAGCCTGACGACGCCCATGGGCCAGCACGGTACAGAATCCCGGGTACCGGAACCAGGGCAAGGAACCTGAGGCGCTCGCGTCGCCCGGGAGACCGCTCGTCAGCCCTGCTCCGTCAGCCCGGCTCGTCCTCGTCCGCTGGCGGTCGTGGCTTCCGGTGTTCTGCGATCCACGCTTCGACCTCCGATTTGAGCCAGATGGTCGTACCCCGAAGCTCCTGGTAAGGAGCGGGAAATGTCGGGTGCCGAATGAGCTGTCGCATGCGCGACCGGCCCACGCCGAGCATCTCTTGCAACTCGTAGGGCCCCACCATCTCGCCTGGCCGCTTAGGCATACATGGCAAGCTAGGCATGGTCGGGTCTACCCAATTCGGTGCTCCTGATACGGTGCTCCCTATTGCGCAGGGGGCTAGATCTGGGGGAGGATCCGAGGCGGGCCTCCCGCCTGGCAGGACAGGTAGCCGACGGGCGGGGGTGCTACCCGGGGGCTGCCGCCGGTTCTCTGCAGGTCCTCCGGCGCCCGGTGGCAGTCCCGCCCCCCCCGTCTGCCGAGGAGGTTTCCGTGCTCTACCACGCGTTTCATCCGCCCGATCAGCCATCGCTGACCCATGAGCAGCGAACCGAACGTCTCAGAGCCGAGCTGGCAGCCACCCAGCAGGCCCTGTGCGTACTCCAAGGCGCGCTGACCGACGCGAAGACCCGGCTCGGGATGATCAGCCGGATAGCGCGCGACGTCGAGCGGACCCGCCGGGCCCCAGGGGCGTCGTGGGCAGCGGTCCGGGCCGCCCTCTACTCACGGCCGGAGGGACTCAAGGACGTCGGGCCGGATCTTCCGATCCTCTGAGTCGGGTAGGTCCCGGCGACCACGCCGGATCACCCGACGGGCGATGCGGGTCCCGGTCGTCTGTCCCGGCTCGCCTCGGCGGAGCCGTGGCAGGCCCATATCCGGGTCCACTCCCGGCGGAGTCGAACCGAGTCGGCGACACCGGACAGCACCGGGGTGCTGTCCACGTACTGGTCGATGCCGCCGACCGGAGGCAGCCCGGCGATCTCGGGATCACCGATCCGGGCGAGCAGGGCGGCGGCGAACCGTCCGGCGTCGATGACCGGGTACGGCCGGTCGTGGAACGGGCGACGCGTGGTCTCGACCGGCTCGGCCAGGCCGAGCCGGTTCTGCCATCCGCCAACCGCCTCGTAGGCGGTGCAGAGTGCCGCCTGCCGACCGGCGCCGTCCCCGGTCAACGCCTCGCCCAACGCCGCCCCGATGCCGGCCGCCTCGGGCAGCTCACCGAACGCGCTGCCCAACCACTTGCTGTACGGCGGATACCGCCGTCCCAGCAGCAGGCAGAGTCGCATCACGTCCCGGGCCAGCCGTGCCGTCAGCACCCGGCTACCCAGCTCGTCGCCGGCCTCGGCGGTACGGCCCACGAACGGCTCCTCCTCGGCGATCCGCATCCACTGGCAGGCGAGCAGGTAGCGCCAGACATCGTCCGGGTACCACCGGAGACGGCCACGCAGAGCGGTCAGCTCACCGATGCCGTCGTGGAACACGGCACCGCCGGTGACCTCGGCCAGCCGTTGCGAGGGTGTCGCGAGCCAGTCGAGCGTGCCGACGTCGTGGCGGGGATCGAAGCCCAGGTATCCGTCGCACCAGGCGCCCAACTCCGTGACCCGGACCCGGTGTGCGATCGGTCCGTCCGTGTGCGCCAGCACCCGGGTACGGCCGTCCGCCGGGGCGAAGTGGGTCGGCCAGCCCGCGACCTGCGTCGGCAGCCGGGCCGTCAGCATCGCCGGGATCTCCTCGCCGTGCCGGGCGAGGTCGTCGGGGGTCAGGAACAGTTCGAGGCGGGGACCCCAGTCATGGTCGACGGAACGCTCGGTGTCGAAGCCGAGCACCTCCGAGCCTTCGCCGAGCCGCCCGGCCGCGTACCGGAGTTTCGGGTATGCCTCGTGCAGCAGCGGGCGTACCGCCTCGGTGTAGAACAACCGGCAGAGCCGCAACCCTGGCACGAACGGCGCCCACATCCCGGCACCCTACGACTGCGGGCGCGAGGTCGGCATCCGGTTTCCCACCGCGCCGCGCTCGGGCGAACTCACGGCGGTCAGGCCGCGTCGAGGTAGACCCACTGCCCGTCCTGCCGGGCGAAGCGGCTGCGTTCGCGTACGTCCCCGGGGCGCCCCGCCTGCCGGTAGTGGGCCCGGAACTCGACCACGCCGACGGTGTCGAACATCCCGCCCCGTTCGGTGTCGAGGATCTCGAGCCGGGTCCACCGCTGCCCCGGGTCGAGCGTCAGCCGAGGCGGCAGGGTGCTGGTGTGCCAGGTGCGCAGCAGATAGGCGGTGTCGCTGACGGCGTACGCGCTGAATCGCGAGCGCATCAGCGCCTCGGCGGTCGCCGCGACACTCCGCCCCTGGTGCAGCGCGCCGCAGCAGTCCTCGTACGCCTCTGCGGAGCCGCACGGGCACGGCCCGACGGGCCCCGGCGCCGCCGACCGGCGGACGTTGCGTTTTGCCACCGGACCATTGTCACCGCCCGACCGGCCTGGGCGCGGCCGGGTTGGCGACCGGGTAGTGCAATGGGGGAGTGAGTGACGATATCGAGCAACGGCTGACGGCGGCGTCCGAGGCGGTACGCGAGCGGGAGGTGGCCACCGCCCGGGGGGAGGAACTCCTGCGTCGGATCGAAGCGGCCACCGGGGCGATCGACGGGTTGGCCGCCCTGCTCGCCCGGGAACAGCAGGACGTCGACCGGTTGGAGGGTCTCTCCCTGACCAGGGTGCTGGCCTCCCTGCGTGGCGACCGTAACGACGCGCTGGCCCGGGAGCGGGCCGAGACCGACGCCGCGCGCTACCGGGTCGCCGAGGCCGAGGCGCGGTTGGCGTCGATGCGACGGGAGTACGCCGTGCTGCGGGCGCGGCTGGCGGAGCTGGACCGCGCACCGAACGAGCTCGCCGCCGTACTCGACGAGCGGGAGCGGCGCCTGCGGGAGTCCGGCGACCCGCGCCAGGCGCCGCTGTTGGAGCTGGCCGGCGAGCGGGGCCGGCTCACCGCCGAGGTACGCGAGACGGACGAGGCACTGCGCGCGGCGGGCCGCGCCGCACAGGCTCTGCACCTGGCACGGGACAAGCTCGGCAGCGCGTCGAGCTGGTCGACGTACGACACCTTCTTTGGCGGCGGTGTGGTCGGTAGCGTGATCAAACACTCCCGGCTCGACGAGGCGGCCCAAGCGGCGGCACGTGCCGACCAGTGCCTCGCCGTGCTGCGTACCGAGCTGGCGGACGTCTCGGACGTGCCGTTGGGCGGACCGCAATTGGCGATCGACGGAACGACCCGGTTCGTTGACGTCTGGTTCGACAACATCTTCACCGATCTGTCGGTACGGGACCGGATCATGACCGCCCAGCGCAACATCGAACAGTCGATCCAGCGGGTGGCGGAGGTGCGGGACCGGTTGACGCAGCGGGCGGCGGAGGCGCGTACCCGGCTCGCCGCGATCGACGCCGAGCGCCGGAACCTGCTCACCCCACGCTGACCGGTGCCCCGCCGACCCCGCCCGTCGCCTCGACGATGGGCGTCGCGTCGATCGGGCCTCTTGACGGCCTGTCGTTAGCTTGACTTTGTTCTGGTGACCGCAGTGGTAACAGGGAGGGAGCCGGCGCGGTGGCGATGGACGAGCGGGTCGGCACGGCTCAACGCAACACGGTGCTCGAGTTGCTCTCGCGGGCGCTCGAAGAGGGTTACCTCGACCTCTCCGAGTACGAGGAACGGATGACGTCGGTGCACACGGCCAGAACCGTCGGAGACCTCGTACGGCCGTTGGTCGACCTGCCCAGCCAGTTCCGGTGGGATCCTCGGCCGTACCCCGCCCCGGCAGCACCGGCTCCGGCGCCGGTACGGCCCACCCAGCCGGTGGGCTGGCTGGACGAGGCGCCGACGTGGCCGACCCAGCCCGGTTGGACCGGCCAGCGTGGGTGGACGACCGACCCCGGCTGGTCGCCGCAACCCGGTTGGTCGGCCCGGCCGCCCTGGGCCGGCCCGCCCGCCTCACCGGGCCCGCCGACGGAGGACGGCCGCAGCAGGGCGATCGCGGCTCTCACGCTCGGCCTCGTCTCGCTTCCGATGTCCATCTGTCTCGGGGCGGGACTGCTGCTCGGCGTCCCGGCGATCATCCTGGGGTGGCCGCGACGGGGTCGGCCGCAGTCGGCGAATGCCACCGCCGGCCTGGCCCTCGGTCTCGTCGGTACGGCGGTGTCGGTCGTGATGATCGCGATGCTCTTCACGGACGGCTCCTGACCGCCCGACGGCCCGGCCCGGTGGCGCACCGCCGCCCCGGCCGTCCACGCCGCTGCCGTCGGCCAGTGGTGACCCGGTTCCAGTGGTGATCCGGTTCGATACCCTCGCGCCGTGACTCAGCCGCCCCTGCTGCCGCGTCCACCGCGACGGTTCCACACCGACGACATCCTCTCCGGGCGGGTCAACCTGGACGGGTACCCGTTCCGCTACATCTACGTGCAGCCCTCGCCCGGCGGAGTCGTCGGCGCCGCCTTCTCGTTCGGCTCGCAGATCCCGGAGGAGGTCGACAAGGTGCTGACGGCGGTGGAGTTCCTGGAGAGCCGGGGCTGGGAAGTGGTCAACTTCGAACAGGGCGGGCTGATCGCCCACCTTCGCCGCCGCCACCGATAGCTGAGCCTCCGCGGAGAGGGGTGTGTCCGCGCGGAGAGGTGTTAGTAGGGGGCCCTTCCTCTACAAAAAGCGATAAGAAGGGGCCCTTCCTTGCACCCAGGAGCGGGAGCGATCCTGGTCACGATCACGGACAGGCGCGCTCGTTGGCTGTGAAGCTGAACCGGCGCCGCGTGGAGCCGGGTCGAACGGCGGCCCCCCCGGGCGGCGCGTTCGGACGGGGTGTCACTGTGGGAAGGGTGCCGGGTGTCCCGGTGAAGGTGCTGCCGGGATGGGCCGCGATCGGGCTGACCGTGGTCGGTGGCGTCGGATCGGCGGCGCAGAGTCTGGCCAACGCCGAGATGGGCGAGCGGACCGGTCATCCGATCATCGGAGCACTGGTCAACAACACCGGTGGCATGGCGCTGGTGCTGCTCGGCCTGCTCGCGCTGCCGTCGATGCGTACCGGGCTCGGGGTGGTGTTCCGGACCAGGCTGCCGTGGTGGACGTACCTCGGCGGGCTCTGCGGCGCGTTCTTCATCGTCGCCGCGACGTACATCGTGCCGGTGCTCGGGGTCGCGGTCTACACCATCGCCCAGGTGGCCGGCAGCAGCGCGGGTGGACTCGTGGTCGACCGGACCCGGCTCGCCCCGGCCGGCCGGATGGGGTTGACCGGGCCACGAATGGCCGGCGCGGCGCTCGGGGTCGGCGCGGTGGCGCTGGCCCAGTTCGGTCGGCCGGTCGGTGACCTGGCGGTGGGGCTGGTGCTGCTCGGTGTCGCCTGCGGGGTGGTCATCGCCGTCCAGGGCGCGCTGAACGGCCGGGTCTCCGCGGTCGGCAATCCGGCCGCCGCCACGGCGGTCAACTTCGCGGTCAGCAGCGTGGGGATGGTCGCGGTGGCCGCCGTCGTGGGTGTCCTCGCCCGGCTCGGTTCCACGGACTGGCCGGCGCAGTGGTACCTCTACATCGGTGGTCCGCTCGGGGTGGCGATCACGGTCGCGGTCCTGCTCGGCATCCGATCGGTGGGCCTGCTCCGGACCGGCCTGGCGCTGGTCGCCGGGCAGCTCGGTGGGGCGTTGCTCCTGGACCTGCGCCCGGGCGGGCCGGGGGCGAGCGTGGCGGTGCTGGTCGGCGCGGTGATGACCCTGCTGGCGGTGATCGTGTCCGGCCGGGCGACTCGGATCGCCCCTGCCGCTCCCTGAGCCGTCGACGGCGCTCCGAGCGGGCGATCCCGTCGACGCGGATTGGTCCTTGAGGGCTTACCGGAGCAGGTCGCCGTGCCCGAGTGGGTCGGCGGATGGCAGACTGGCGGCGTGACCGACTCCGCCGTGGTCCTCGCCCCCACCGCCGTACGGGTGCGTCCGCGACGCATCCGGGTGGTCTGCTGGATCCTGTCGCCCGCGCTGTTCCTGATGTTCACCCTGTTGAGCATCGGCCTGCACGGCTCGACCGGTTCGGGTCAGGCCACCTTCCAGCGCGGCGACCAGCTCGCAATGGTCGGGCTGGGCGTGCTCGGCGGTCTGCTGGTGCTCCTCTTCACCCGTCCCCGGGTGGAGGCGGATGACCGGGGGATCCGGGTCCGTAACGTGATCGGCTCCTACGACCTGCCCTGGGCGGTGGTCCGCGCGGTGCGCTTCGACCGGGCTTCCGCCTGGGCGAACCTGGAACTGCACGACGACGAGCTGGTGCCGATTCTCGCCCTCCAGGCGGTGGACCGGGAACTGGCGGTGGACGGGGTACGCGCGCTGCGCGCCCTGCACGCCGCCGCCCACGGGGAGCCGCCGCAGTACGCCGCCCAGGAGCAGCAGTTGCAGGTTGCCCAGGAGCAGCAGCCCGGCAGTTGACCGTACGGCCCAACTCGCCCCGCGACCGGCGTGCCCGTTTTGGCATCCTGCGGGCTGACCTGCTAGTCTTTACCAGTCGACCACTGTCACACACGCACCGTTGGATGGGTGTGGGTGAGACGGTCAAGAAGCGGAGCGCCTGCTCCCACCCGAGTCGCCGTCGTCTGGTGGCCGGGTCCGGTCACCGATCCGGCTCCGCCGGGTCGGGCGCGCGATGCGTAATCGCGCCATCTGACCGGTCGAGTAGGCCCCGGCATGCGCCGGGGCTTTCTGCTTTGGGTCGAAGACGTAGGACCGGCCACTGCTGACGCGGGGTCGGTGAGGATCACCACGAGGAGGCCCCATCAGCGTCGAGCCACGCGTGAACGAGCAGATCCGGGCACGTGAGGTCCGACTGGTCGGCCCTGAGGGTGAGCAGGTGGGCATCGTCCCACTGGAGCGCGCCCTTCAGCTGGCCGCGGACGTCGACCTGGACCTGGTCGAGGTTGCGCCCATGGCGCGCCCGCCGGTGTGCAAGCTCATGGACTTCGGTAAGTTCAAGTACGAGAGTGCACTCAAGGCGCGCGAAGCCAGGCGTAACCAGCAACAGACCGTCATCAAGGAAATGAAGCTCCGACCGAAGATCGACCCGCACGACTACGAGACCAAGAAGGGTCACGTGGTGCGGTTCCTCAAGGCGGGCGACAAGGTCAAGGTGACGATCATGTTCCGTGGTCGTGAGCAGAGCCGACCGGAGCTGGGTTACCGGCTCCTGCGCCGACTCGAATCGGAGATCTCGGAACTGGGATACGTCGAGGCCGCTCCGAAGCAGGACGGCCGTAACATGATCATGGTTCTGGCTCCGCACCGAGCCGTCAAGGCGTCCGCCACGGCCGCCACGGCGGCCAGGACGGGCTCCGCGCGCGAGCGGGAGGCCATTGCCGCCGAGGCGCAGTCGGCCGACGGGGCGACGCCCGCCGCGGCCGAACCCGCCGGGACGACCGGCGAGTAACAGGGGAGAGACGCACCAAGATGCCGAAGATGAAGAGCCACACCGGGATGGGCAAGCGGGTCAAGGTGACCGGCAAGGGCAAGATCGTTGCCCAGCAGGCCGGGCTTCGCCACAACCTGGAGAAGAAGTCCTCCACCCGGACCCGCCGGCTCAGCGGCACCGTCGAGGTGGCCAAGGCCGATTTCAAGCGAATCAAGAAGTTGCTGGGCCGCTGACGCGCGCTCTCTTGACCCGAAGGAGTAGTTGAGATGGCACGCGTCAAGCGGGCTGTGAACGCCCAGAAGAAGCGTCGTACGGTGCTGGAGACCGCCAGCGGCTACCGTGGCCAGCGGTCCCGGCTCTACCGCAAGGCCAAGGAGCAGGTACTGCACTCGATGCAGTACGCCTACCGGGACCGGCGGGACCGCAAGGGCGACTTCCGGCAGCTGTGGATCACCCGGATCAACGCGGGTGCCCGCGCCAACGGGATGACCTACAACCGGCTCATCCAGGGCTTGAAGCTGGCCGGGGTCGAGGTCGACCGCAAGATCCTGGCCGACCTCGCGGTGCACGACGCGACGGCCTTCGCGGCCATCGTCGAGGTCGCCCGCGCCGCCGTGGCGGCCGAGGGCACCGGTGGCGCGTCGGCCCAGGCCGCCTGACCCCGCGACACCCGATCGAGGCGTCCCGCATGCCGGTCAACCCGCAGGTGGGACGCCTCGACCATGTCCGCACCCCGGAGCAGACACTGTTCACCCCACGTACCCCCAGGGTCGTCGCGGCCCGCCGGCTGCACCGGCGCCGCGACCGGGAGACCACCGGCCGGTTCCTGGCCGAGGGACCGCAGGCCGTCCGGGAAGCGCTGGCCCGGCCCGGCGTGGTCGCCGAACTCTTCGGCACCCCGACCGCCCTCGATCGGTACGCCGAGCTGGTGGCCGCGGCCACCGACGGCGCGGTGCCGGTGTCCCCGCTCAGCGACGACGCCCTCGACGCGTTGACCGAGACGGTCGCCCCACAGGGGATCGTCGCCGTCTGCCACCGGATCGACGTGCCGATCGACACCGCGCTGGACCGGGCTCCCCGGCTGGTCGCCGTGCTGGCCGAGATCCGAGACCCGGGCAACGCCGGAACGGTGCTCCGGACCGCCGACGCCGCCGGGGCCGGTGCGGTGGTCTTCGCCGGGAACGCCGTCGACCCCTACAACGGCAAGTGTGTGCGCTCCTCCGCCGGCAGCCTGTTCCACCTGGACCTGGTCCGGGCCACCGAACCGGTCGGTGCGGTCGAGCGGCTGCGGGCCGCCGGGCTCACCGTGCTGGCCGCCTCCGGGTACGGCGAAACCGACCTGGACGAGCTGACCGACGCGGGTGGCCTGGCCCGGCCGACCGCCTGGCTGTTCGGCTCGGAGGCGCACGGGCTGCCGCCGGAGCTGGCCGAGGCGGCCGACGCCCGGGTACGGGTGCCACTGCACGGCCGGGCCGAGAGCCTAAACCTGGCTGCCGCCGCAGCGGTCTGCCTGTACGCTTCGGCCAGAGCCCTGCGAGCCGGCCCCGGCGTTTCCACTGCGGAGCGCGCATAATGGCCGGGGAAGCAGTTACCGATCGGGGAGATGTCGACCTGATGACCGAGTCCGGTGGGTCGGGCGTGCGAAACGCGCGACGTCACTCGTTTAGCCAGCCCGCCGGTGTCGGCGGGCGGCAGGGCTGACTCGTCCTCCCTGCGTACCTCCGACCGGCGGGCTGCGGCGCAGCCGCCCGTCCGTAGACTCTGGTGGCCGCCCGTGAGGGCCGCCCACTGACCTGTCCGCGGCGTCGCCGGTGCCTCCGGTGCACACCGACCGCGTACGCCGGGTCGCCGCATCGCCCGCGAGCGATCCGACCCGTGCGTCCGGCGTGGTGGCGGAGGGCATCCCACGCGGCGCAGCGGGACATTCGACGCGGAGGCAGCGGGGCACCCGCCCGCGACGCAGAGGGAGTAGCTGCACGTCATGACGTATCGCAACGACCCGTACGACCCGAAACAGGTCGCCCTGCTCGACCCGGGCGCGCTGGCGGCGGCGGTGGCCGACGCGGCGACCGCGTTCGAGGCCACGACCGACCCCGATGCGCTCGCCGAGCTGCGCCGCCAGCACCTCGGGGACCGGGCGCCGGTCTCGCTGGCCCGCCGGGAGATCGGTGCCCTGCCGCCGGCCGCCAAGTCCGACGCAGGCAAGCGGGTCAACGAGGCCCGCCGGTCGATCGAGTCCACCTATGCCGACCGGCTCGCTGTCGTGCAGGCGGCCCAGGCCGAGCGGATGCTCGCCGAGGAGCGGGTGGACGTCACCCTGCCCTACGACCGTCGGCCGCGCGGCGCCCGGCACCCGATCAGCACCCTCTCGGAGCGGATCGAGGACCTCTTCGTCGGGATGGGCTACGAGATCGCCGAGGGCCCCGAACTCGAGCTGGAGTGGACCAACTTCGACGCGTTGAACATCCCGCCGGACCATCCGGCCCGGGGCACCATGGATACCTTCTACGTGGACATTCCCGGGCTGGTGCTGCGGACCCACACCTCGCCGGTGCAGGCCCGGACCATGCTGGCCCGCAAGCCCCCGATCTACGTCGTCTGCCCCGGCCGGGTCTACCGGACCGACGAGCTGGACGCCACGCACAGCCCGGTCTTCCACCAGGTGGAGGGCCTGGTGGTGGACGAGGGGATCACCATGGCGCACCTGCGGGGCACCCTGGACCATCTCGCCAAGGCGATGTTCGGGGCCGAGGCGCGTACCCGGTGGCGTCCGCACTACTTCCCGTTCACCGAGCCGTCGGGCGAGTTCGACGTCTGGTTCGCCGAGCATCGCGACGGACCCCGCTGGGTCGAGTGGGGTGGCTGCGGCATGGTCAATCCCCGGGTGCTGCGGGCCTGCGGGATCGACCCGGACGTCTACTCCGGATTCGCCTTCGGGATGGGTATCGAGCGCACGCTGATGTTCCGGCACGGGATCAGCGACATGCGGGACATGGCCGAGGGCGACGTGCGGTTCACCCGCGCGTTCGGGGTCGAGGTGTGAGCGGGATGTCAAACGACGCGACGGATGCGGTGGTCTGAGTCATGCGAATTCCTGTTTCCTGGCTGCGTGAGCACGTCGAACTGCCCGCCGACCTCCGCCCGGAGGACCTGGACCGGGCCCTGGTCGGGCTCGGCATCGAGGTCGAGTCCGTGGTGGACCTGCGGAACACCGTCACCGGATCGCTGGTGGTCGGCGAGGTCCTCGAGGTCGAGGAGCTGACCGGGTTCAAGAAGCCGATCCGGTTCTGCCGGGTCGACGTCGGGGCCGCGAACGGCACCGGTGAGCCGCAGGAGATCGTCTGCGGGGCCACCAACTTCGCCCCCGGCGACCGGGTGGTGGTGATCCTGCCCGGCGGCGTACTGCCTGGCGGCTTCGCCATCGGCGCCCGCAAGACGTACGGGCGCAACTCCAACGGCATGATCTGCTCGGTCCGCGAACTGGGCCTCGGCGACGACCACGAGGGCATCCTGGTGCTGCCCGAGGACGTACCGGCGAAGCCCGGTGACGACGCGCGGCCGGTGGTCGGGCTCGACGACGTGGTCGTCGAGGTCGAGATCACCCCGGACCGTGGGTACGCGATGAGCGTACGCGGGCTGGCCCGGGAACTGTCGCACGCCTTCGAGGTGCCGTACGTCGACCCGGCGCTGGCACCCGCACCCGGGGCGACGGCCGAGCCGGCGTACCCGGTGCGGGTCCTCGACACCGTCGGCTGCGACCGGTTCGCGGCCCGGGTGGTGCGCGGCGTCGACCCGAACGCCGAGTCACCACAGTGGATGCGGCAGCGGCTGACCGTCGCCGGCATCCGGAGCATCTCGCTCGCCGTCGACATCACCAACTACGTGATGCTGGAACTCGGCCAGCCGATGCACGCCTTCGACCTCGACGCGCTCCGGGGCGAGCTGGTGGTCCGCCGTGCGGTGCCGGGGGAGCGGCTGACCACCCTCGACGGGGTCAACCGGGCGCTCGACCCCGAGGACATGGTGATCTGCGACGCCGGACTGCCCGCCCCGACGACCGGTGCCGATGCCGGACCGGCGCCGGCGGCTGGTGCCGACGGGGTGCCGATCTCGCTGGCGGCGGTGATGGGCGGCGAGACCAGCGAGGTCGTCGCCAGTACCACCAACGTGCTCTTCGAGGCGGCGCACTGGGACCCGGTCGTGGTCGGGCGGACGGCTCGTCGGCACCGGCTGTTCAGCGAGGCGGCCAAGCGCTGGGAGCGGGGCGTCGACCCGGCGCTGCCGCTGGTCGCCCTCGAACGGGCGGTGGCGCTGCTGACCACGTACGGCGGTGGCGCCGTCGGTGCCGAGGTGCTGGACATCGACCACGTCGCGCCGTCGACCCGGATCGTCATCGACGCGGACCTGCCCGCCCGGCGGGCCGGCGTGCCGTACGAGCCGGGCCGGACGATCGCCCTGCTGGAACGGGTCGGCTGCGCGGTGGCGGTCGGCGACGGACGTACCGCCGCCAGCCCCACCCAGGTCGGCGGCCGGCACGCGAGCGGGCCGGGCACCCTGGTGGTCACCCCGCCGAGTTGGCGGCCGGACCTCACCGACCCGGCGGACCTGGTCGAGGAGGTCGTCCGGCTGGACGGCTACGACCGGGTTCCGTCGGTGCTGCCGGTAGCGCCCGCCGGCCGGGGGCTGACCCCGGATCAGCGGCGGCGCCGGTCGGTGAGCCGGGCGCTGGCCGAGAACGGCTACGTGGAGGTGCTGTCCCAGCCCTTCGTGTCGCCGGACCTCTTCGACCGGCTCGGCCTGCCGGCCGACGACCCGCGTCGGAACGCCGTACGGCTGACCAACCCGCTGTCGGACACCGAACCGCTGATGCGGACCACGCTGCTCGGCACCCTGCTCGGTACGCTCCGCCGCAACATCGGCCGGGGCCACCGCGACCTCTCGCTCTACGAGATCGGCATGGTGTTCGAGCCGCGCCCCCGGACCGGACCGCCGCCCGCGATGGGCGTCGAGCACCGGCCGAGCGACGAGGAGTTCCAGGCCGCCGACGCGGTACTGCCGCACCAGCCGTGGCGGGTCGCCGTGATGCTCGCCGGTGAGGTGGAACCGGCCGGCTGGTGGGGCGCGGGTCGACCGGCAGGTTGGGCGGACGCGGTGGAGGCGGGCCGGATCGTGCTGGCCGCCGCCGGGATACCGGACGACCGGACCGTGGTCCGGCAGGCCCAGCGGGCGCCCTGGCACCCGGGCCGGTGCGCCGAGTTCCTCGTCGACGGCGTGTCGATCGGGTACGCCGGTGAGCTGCACCCGGCGGCGCTGACCGCCCTGGAACTGCCGCCCCGGACCAGCGCCCTGGAACTGGAACTGGACGCGCTGCCGACCGCCGTGGTGGCGCCGGCACCCCGGATCCCGGGCTACCCGCCCGCGCTGATCGACGTGGCGCTGGTGGTGGACGCCGGGGTGCCTGCCGACGAGGTGCGCCGGGCCCTGACCGAGGGCGCCGGTGACCTGCTGGAGTCGATCCGGCTGTTCGACGTCTACGCGTCGGCGCAGGTGGGCGAGGGGCGCAAGTCGCTGGCGTACAAGCTGGTCTTCCGGGCTCCGGACCGGACGCTGACCGGTGACGAGGCGGTGGCCGCCCGGGACGCGGCGGTGGCCGAGGCGGCCCGCCGGTTCGGGGCGGTGCTGCGCGGCGCCTGATCTGCGGTGGTTCTCCGGCGGTAGGCCGCCCGAGAAGTCTGTCGTGGCCGTCACGGTGTTCGTGGCGGCCACGACGGTCGATCCGCCCCGGCGGTACCCGGGCTTCCCGGTCGGTCGTGAACGGGCGTGGACATGTCGGCATCGATGCCGGAGGATCTGTCTCGCAAACGGCCGTCGGAGGTGCGGGGTGCGGGGTCGCTGGAAGCGCGAGTTCGGGTACGGCATGGTGCTGGTCCTGTTGCTCGCCGGGGGTTGCGGAAGCCGGGGCGGCGGCAGCTCGCAACAGGGGTGCGACGACACCCGCGCCGTGCTGGGTCAGTTCCACGGCCTGCGGGGCTCGGCGGAGGAGGTCCGGACCCTGCAGATCGAAGGCATGCGGCCGAAGCTGGCGGAGTTGGCCGGCTCGGCGAGCGGGAACGTGAAGACCGCGATCCAGCGGCTGGCCGACACCATCGAGGAGGCCGACCTGGACTCCGGTGAGCCGGTCACGACCCTTCGACCGAAGCTCGACCGGTTCGACACCGCATTCGACGAGGCCCGGCAGGAGTTCGACGAGGCCTGCGACTGATCTCCGTCCGCCGGTGGCTCGTGACCTCGCCGCCGGACGGGCTACGCTCGGCTGGCCCGGGCCCGGAACAGGGCCGGCAGATCGGGAGACCAGGTGGAGAGCCGAGTTCCGGTGCTCATCGACCTCGGCACCGAGCGCGGCCTCCCGGACGGCGAAACGCCACCCCCGCCCCAGTTCCGCAGGGTTTCGGTGCGCTGGCCGGCCGGACTGCTGGTGATCCTGCTGGTGCTGTTCGGGGTCACCGCCGCGGGCCCGCCGCACGGGCGCCTGCGACCGGGCGGCAACCTCGACGTACCGGCCGGCAGCACGTTCTTCGTCGCGGGCGACGTACTGCTGGTCTCGGCCGGCCCGGCCGGTGCGCCGAACAGCCTGACGGCGTACGACCTGCCGGGCGGGACCCGACGCTGGACCGTGTCGGCCTCCACCGCCGGCCGGCACTACGCGGAGCTGGTCGGTGACGCGGTCCTGATCGGTGAGGTCGACTCGGTTGGCCGGCGTACGGTGACCACCGCCCGCTCCGCCCGGACCGGTGAAGTGCGGTGGAGCCGGCCGGGCCGGGTGCTGCGGGTGCCGGGAAGCTCCCTCGGGCTGGGGGTTTCGGAGGTCCGCAGCGTCTCCGGCGCGGGTCGCCGGTTGGAGGGTGACGTCGAGGCGGTGGACCTGGTCACCGGCATCGTCCGGTGGCGGTTGCCACTGTCGTCGACCGCGGTCGTGCAACCGGTGCCCGGTGATCCGGCCCGGGTGCTGATCGTGCACGACAACGTCACCGCCGAACTGCGGGACCTGGCAACGGGCGATCTCGTCGGCACCGGCCAACTGCCGCCGGCGGACTACGCGCAGAGCAATCCACGGGTGATCGCCGACCGCCTGGTGCTCCGGCATCCGGCCGGGCGGGGTTTCTCGGTCACCGGGTACGACCTTCCGGCCCTGACCCCACGGTGGACCCGTCCGGGTGGCGAGTCCGGCGAGGCGGTCCGGGACTGTCAGGGCCTGGCCTGCCTGGATGGCGAGACCCGGGTGGTGGCCCTGGATCCGGAAAGTGGGGCCGAGCGCTGGACTCGGGCGCGTCCGGCGGGCTGGCACTCCATCGTCTGGTCCCCGGACATCCTGCTCAGGCCGGACGCCTACCAGGGGCAGTCGCTGCTGGCCGTGGCCGAGGGCGGAGCGCTGCGGATTCTCGGTGCCCTGCCGGCCGGGGTGGTGGACTGTCGGGCCGGTCCGACCGACCTGGTGTGCCGGACCGCCCCGGACCGGCTCGGCGTGTGGCGACTTCTGACTTGAGCGGGCGCTCCCGGCGGCCCGGTTCGCCGTGCCCGGCCGGTGGGAGCGGTGTCGACAGGCCGAGCCACGATCCGATTGATCATTCAGTCGGCCGCATAGACTTGCAGTGTTCGGAAGTGGCTGTTAGCGTCTCTGCATAGAAATGCGGAGGTTGGCATGGGAATTCGAGTGGCGGTCGCTGGAGCCAGCGGCTACGCGGGCGGTGAACTGCTCCGGCTGATCGTCGGGCACCCCGAGTTCGACCTCGTCGCGGCGACGGCACACAGCCAGGCGGGTCTGCCGGTTGCCGCCGTACATCCGCAGCTCGTCGGCCTTGACCTGGTGCTCGGCCGGACCGACCCGGCGGTGCTGGCCGACGCGGACCTGGTTTTCCTGGCCCTGCCGCACGGCGAGTCGGCGGCCCTGGCCGCGACCCTGCCGGACGGGGTCCGAGTGGTGGACCTCGGTGCGGACCACCGGTTGACCGACGCCGCCGCCTGGGGCCGCTACTACGGCGGGGAGCACGCCGGCGCCTGGACCTACGGCCTGCCGGAACTGCCCGGCCAGCGGGCGCTGCTGGCCGGTGCGACCCGGGTGGCCGCGACCGGCTGCTACGCGGTGGCCACCACGCTCGCCCTGGCCCCGCTGCTCGCGGCCGGAGCCGCCGAGCCCGACGATGTCGTGGTGGTCGCCGCCTCCGGCACCTCCGGAGCCGGCCGGTCGGCCAAGCCGCACCTGCTCGGCAGCGAGGTGATGGGCGACCTGTCGCCGTACAAGGTCGGCGCCCACCAGCACGTGCCGGAGATCAAGCAGGCGACCGGCGCCACCGGGCTGTCGTTCACCCCGGTGCTGGCCCCGATGCCCCGGGGCATCCTGGCCACCGTCACCGCGCTGCCCGTCGACGGCGTACCGGCCGACCCGCGAGCGGTGCTCGCCCAGGCGTACGCGGACGCGCCGTTCGTGCACGTCCTGCCGGAGGGCGTCTGGCCGCACACCGCCGCCACGCTCGGCGGCAACTCCTGCCACCTGCAGGCGACGGTCGACGTCGACTCGGGCCGGCTGATCGTGGTCAGCGCCATCGACAACCTGGGCAAGGGCGCCGCCGGCCAGGCGGTGCAGTGCGCGAACCTGATGCTCGGCCTGCCGGAGACGACCGGACTGTCCGTGCACGGGATCGCACCGTGAACAAGGGAGCGTCCAGATGAGTGTCACCGCGCCCAGGGGCTTCCGGGCTTCCGGGGTCGCCGCCGGGCTCAAGTCCAGCGGCGCCCGGGACGTCGCGCTGGTGGTCAACGACGGACCGGACGCCTCGGCGGCCGGGGTCTTCACCGCGAACCGGGTCAAGGCCGCGCCCGTGCTCTGGAGCCAGCAGGTGCTCCGGGCTGGTCTGGTCCGCGCCGTGGTGCTCAACTCCGGCGGCGCGAACGCCTGCACCGGCGCCCCCGGCTTCCAGGACACCCACGCCACCGCCGAGCACGCCGCGTCCGCGCTGGCCGGCTCCGCCGACGACGGACCGGCTGCCGGGACCGCTGCCGGAGCCGGTCTGTCGACGATCGGCGCCGGTGAGGTGGCGATCTGCTCCACCGGCCTGATCGGCGAGCGGCTGCCGATGGACCGGCTGCTCCCCGGGGTGACCGCGGCGGTGGCCGGGCTGACCGCCGACGGCGGCCCGGCGGCGGCCGAGGCGATCATGACCACCGACACCAGGCCGAAGACGACCGTGGTCGCCGGCACCGGCTGGACGGTCGGTGGAATGGCCAAGGGTTCCGGCATGCTCGCGCCCGCGCTCGCCACCATGCTCAGCGTGGTCACCACCGACGCGATCGCCGGACCGGCCGTACTCGACGAGGCGCTCCGAGCGGCCTGCCGGGTCAGCTTCGAGCGGGTCGACTCGGACGGCTGCCTCTCCACCAACGACACGGTGCTGCTGCTGGCCAGCGGCGCGTCCGGGATCGCGCCGACCCAGGCCGAGCTGACCGCCGCCGTCACCGAGGCCTGCCGGGACCTGGCCCGGCAACTGATCGCCGACGCGGAGGGGGCCAGCAAGGAGGTCGCCATCGAGGTGGTCGGGGCCGCCGACTCCGACGACGCGGTCCTGGTGGGCCGCGCGGTGGCCCGCAACAACCTGGTCAAGACCGCACTGTTCGGCAACGACCCGAACTGGGGCCGGATCCTCGCCGCGGTCGGCACCACGACCGCGGCCTTCGAACCGGACCGGATCGACGTGGCCGTCAACGGCGTCTGGGTCTGCCGGTCCGGGGCGGCGGCCGAGGACCGGTCCAAGGTGGACCTCACCGGCCGCCAGGTGACCATCCGGATCGACCTGCACGCCGGCCCGGACGAGGCCACCATCTGGACCAACGACCTGTCGCACGCCTACGTGCACGAGAATTCGGCGTACTCCACATGATGCTGACCCGCGACCTGACCGAGGCGCAGCGGAAGGCGGCCACCCTCATCGAGGCGCTGCCGTGGCTGGCCCGTTTCTCCGGCTCCACCGTGGTGGTGAAGTACGGCGGCAACGCGATGACCGATCCGGACCTGCAACGCGCCTTCGCCGCCGACATGGTGTTCCTGCGTTACGCCGGGCTGAGGCCGGTCGTCGTGCACGGCGGCGGTCCACAGATCTCGGCGATGCTGCGCCGGCTCGGCATCGCCAGCGAGTTCAAGGGCGGGCTGCGGGTGACCACGCCCGAGGCGATGGACGTGGTCCGGATGGTGCTGGTCGGCCAGGTCGGCCGGGAACTCGTCGGCCTGATCAACGAACACGGTCCGTACGCGGTGGGGCTCTCCGGCGAGGACGCCCGGCTGTTCACGGCGGTGCGCCGGCCCGCGTACGTCAATGGTGAACCGGTCGACATCGGGCAGGTCGGTGACGTGGACGAGGTGAACGTCTCCGCGGTCGCCGACCTGATCTCGGCCGGCCGGATTCCGGTGATCTCCACCGTGGCGCCGGACGTCGACGGGGTGCTGCACAACCTCAACGCCGACACCGCCGCCGCCGCGCTGGCCATCGCACTGCGGGCCCGCAAGCTGGTGGTGCTCACCGACGTACCCGGCCTCTACGCCGACTGGCCGGACACCGGGAGCCTGGTCTCGCAGGTCAGCACCGAGCAACTCGCCGAGCTGCTGCCCAGGCTCGAGTCCGGGATGGTGCCGAAGATGGAGGCCTGCCTGCGCGCGGTACGCGGCGGCGTGCCGGCGGCGCACGTGGTCGACGGACGGGTCGCGCACTCGACCCTGCTGGAAGTTTTCACGTCGGAAGGATTCGGCACGATGGTGGTTCCCGAGCTCGGGGCGGTGACGGCGTGACCACGCTGGTCGACCGCTGGACGCAGTCCATGATGGACAACTACGGCACCCCGCCACTGGCCCTGGTCCGTGGCTCCGGCGCGGTCGTGGTCGACGAGACCGGCCGGGAGTACGTCGACCTGGTCGGCGGCATCGCGGTCAACGCGCTCGGGCACGCCCACCCGGCGGTGGTCGAGGCGGTGTCCCGACAGGTCGCCACCCTCGGCCACGTCTCCAACCTGTTCGTCGCCGAGCCGCCGGTGGCACTGGCCGAACTGCTGCTGGCCCTGGCCGGGCGACCCGGTCGGGTGTTCTTCGCGAACTCCGGGGCGGAGGTCAACGAGGCCGCCTTCAAGCTCTCCCGGCTCACCGGACGTACCCGGGCGGTGGCCACCGTCGGCGGGTTCCACGGCCGGACCATGGGCGCCCTGGCGCTCACCGGACAGCCGGCCAAGGCCGACCCGTTCCGCCCACTGCCGGGTGAGGTCAGCCACGTCCCTTACGGCGACGTCGACGCGCTGGCCGCCGCGGTGACCGACGAGACCGCGATGGTGATCCTGGAACCGATCCAGGGTGAGAACGGTGTCGTCGTACCGCCGCCCGGCTACCTGGCGGCGGCCCGGCGGATCACCAGCGCGCACGGCGCACTGCTGGTGCTCGACGAGGTGCAGACCGGGATCGGGCGGACCGGGCACTGGTTCGCGCACCAGGCCGACGGCGTCGAGCCCGACGTGATCACCCTGGCCAAGGGCCTGGGTGGCGGGCTGCCGATCGGCGCCTGCCTGGCCTTCGGCGCGGCGGCCGACCTGCTCGGTCCGGGCGCGCACGGCACCACCTTCGGCGGCAACCCGGTGAGCTGCGCCGCAGCCCTCGCGGTCATCTCCACCATCGCCAACGAGGGCCTGCTCGACCACGTCAAGCGGGTCGGCGAGCGGATCCGGCACGGCATCGAGGCCCTCGACCATCCGCTGGTGGCCGAGGTCCGGGGCACCGGACTGCTACTCGGCATCGTGCTGCGGGCACCGGGGGCCGCCGCGACCGCCGGGGTGCTCCGGGACGCGGGCTTCCTGACCAACCCGGTGCAGCCGGCCACGATCCGGCTGGCCCCGCCGCTGATCCTGACCCTCGAACAGGCCGACGCCTTCCTCGCCGCCCTGCCGGCGGCACTGGACGCCGCGAACCCCGGTGGGAGTGTGCGCTGATGCCCCGGCATTTCCTTCGGGACGACGACCTCAGCCCCGCCGAGCAGTCGGCGGTGCTCGATCTCGCGGCCCGGATGAAGTCCGACCGCTTCGCCCTCCGCCCGCTCGCCGGGCCACGGGCGGTCGCGGTGCTCTTCGACAAGCCGAGCCTGCGTACCCGGCTCTCCTTCGACGTCGGCATCGCCGAACTGGGCGGCCACCCGATCGTGGTGGACACCCAACTGACGCACTTCGGCCGGGGCGAGTCGCTGGTCGACGCCGCCCGGGTGCTGTCCCGCTACGTCTGCGCCATCGTGCTGCGTACCTTCGGCGACGACCGGATCGCCGAGTTGGCCGAGGGTGCGGACGTGCCGGTGGTGAACGGGCTGACCGACGGCTTCCACCCCTGTCAGCTCCTGGCCGACCTGCTGACCATCCGGGAGCACTGCGGCGGCACCGCCGGGCGGTCCCTGGGGTACGTCGGCGACGCGGCCAACAACATGGCGCACTCGTACCTGCTGGCCGGGGCGACCGCCGGAATGCACGTCCGGGTCGCCGGCCCGGCCGGGCACGATCCGTCCCCGGCGGTGGTCGAGCGGGCCGCGCAGATCGCCGCCGGGACCGGTGGCTCGGTCCAGGTACTGCGGGATCCGGTGGCGGCGGTGGCCGGCGTCGACGTGGTCGCGACCGACACCTGGACCTCGATGGGGCAGGAGGACGACGGCCGGGACCGGCTCACAGCGTTCCAGCCCTACCAGGTCAACAAAGCGCTGCTGGCCGGCGCGCGACCGGACGCCGTCGTGCTGCACTGCCTGCCGGCGCACCGGGGCGAGGAGATCACCGACGAGGTGCTGGACGGTCCGCAGAGCGTCGTCTTCGACCAGGCGGAGAACCGGCTGCACGCGCAGAAGGCCCTGCTCGGCTGGCTGATCGAACAGCCGGCCAGCGAATCGGTCAGGTCATGACCGAGCCGACCGGGCGGACCCGCCCGACCGGGCGGAGCGAGGCGACGCCGTGACCGGGCCGCTGACCCGTGCGGTGCGGCACGGCCGGATCGTCGACCTGATCCGGGACCGGGAGATCCGTTCGCAGACCGAACTGGCCGACCTGCTCGCCGAGGGCGGCCTACAGGTCACCCAGGCCACGCTCTCCCGCGACCTGGACGAACTGGGTGCGGTCAAGGTACGCGGCGGGGACGGACCGGCCGTGTATCTCATTCCGGAGGACGGCAAGCGACCGTTGCGGGACGCTGAACAGGCGCCCGCCCGGCTGCTCCGGTTGCTTCGTGAACTGCTCAACGGGGTCGACTCCAGCGGCAACATCGCCGTGCTGCGTACCCCACCCGGTGCCGCCCAGTACCTGGCCAGCGCGCTGGACCGGGCGGGGCTGCCGGAGGTCGTCGGCACCATCGCCGGCGACGACACCATTCTCGTCGTGGCCCGCGAGGCCACCGGCGGTGCGGCGCTGGGGGAGAAGCTCTCCTCCTGGGCCGCCCGGGAAGAACATGCTGAAGGGAGCACCACACCATGACTGAGCGGGTCGTACTGGCGTACTCCGGGGGACTGGACACCTCGGTCGCCATTCCATATCTGGCCGAGCAGACCGGTGCCGAGGTGATCGCGGTGGCGATCGACGTCGGGCAGGGCGGCGAGGACCTGGCCGCGATCCGCCAGCGGGCGCTGGACTGCGGTGCCGCCGAATCCGAGGTGATCGACGCGCGCGAGGAGTTCGCCGCCGACTACTGCGTACCGGCGATGCGGGCCAACGCGCTCTACATGGACCGCTATCCGCTGGTCTCGGCGCTGTCCCGGCCCTTGATCGTCAAGCACCTGGTCGCGGCGGCGAAGAGGTACAACGGCACGATCGTTTCGCACGGCTGCACCGGCAAGGGCAACGACCAGGTGCGGTTCGAGGCCGGCCTCGGCGCCCTCGCCCCGCAGCTGAAGGTGATCGCGCCGGCCCGGGACTTCGCCTGGACCCGGGACAAGGCGATCGCGTACGCCGAGGAGAAGGGGCTGCCGATCGACGTCACGCACAAGTCGCCGTACTCGATCGACCAGAACCTGTGGGGCCGGGCCGTGGAGACCGGCTTCCTGGAGGACATCTGGAACGCCCCGATCGAGGACGTCTACGCGTACACGGCGAACCCGGCGGAGCAGCGCGACCCGGACCACGTGGTGATCACCTTCGACGCCGGGGTACCGGTGGCGATCGACGGCGAGACCGTCACCCCGTACCAGGCGATCGTGGAACTCAACCGGCGGGCCGGCGCCCAGGGCGTGGGCCGGCTCGACATGGTCGAGGACCGGCTGGTCGGCATCAAGAGCCGCGAGGTGTACGAGGCACCGGGCGCGATCGCCCTGATCACCGCCCACCAGGAGCTGGAGAACGTCACCGTGGAGCGGGACGTGGCCCGGTTCAAGAAGGGCGTCGACCAGCGCTGGGGCGAGCTGGTCTACGACGGGCTCTGGTTCTCGCCGCTGCGGAACGCGCTGGACGCGTTCATCGACGACACCCAACGGCACGTCTCCGGCGAGGTCCGGCTGGCCCTGCACGGCGGCCGCGCGACGGTCACCGGTCGGCGCTCCGAGGCCAGCCTCTACGACTTCGGCCTGGCCACCTACGACACCGGGGACACCTTCGACCAGTCCCTGGCCAAGGGCTTCGTGCAGTTGTGGGGCCTGCCGAGCAAGCTCGCGTCGGCCCGGGACGCCCGGCTGGGCGGCTCCGAGCAGTGACCGGTGCGACGGCGGGACGTGGACGGGCGCGGCGGATGAGCCCCGCGATCGGGAGCGAGGAGAAGGCTCAGCGATGATGGTCGGCGTGGACGACAAGAGCTTGACCGAGAACAGCGCCGGAACCAACCGTACGAGTCTGTGGGGCGGCCGGTTCGCCGGTGGTCCGGCGGAGGCGTTGGCACGGTTGTCGGTCAGCGTCCAGTTCGACTGGCGGCTCGCCCCGTACGACCTGGCCGGCTCCCGGGCGCACGCCCGGGTGCTGGCCTCGGCCGGCCTGCTCGACCCGGACGAGCTGGGCCGGATGCTGGCCGCCCTGGACGATCTGGAGGCGGCGGTGCTGACCGGCACCTTCCGGCCCACCGTCGAGGACGAGGACGTGCACACCGCGCTGGAGCGTGGCCTGCTGGAACGCCTCGGTACGCTCGGCGGCAAGCTGCGCGCCGGCCGGTCCCGCAACGACCAGGTCGCCACCGACCTGCGGCTCTACCTGCGTGATCACGCGCGGGGGCTTTCCGCCCGGATCGTCGGGCTGGCCGACGCGCTGGTCGAGCAGGCGGCCCGGAACATCGACACGCCGGCTCCGGGGATGACCCACGTGCAGCACGCCCAGCCGGTCAGCTTCGGGCACTGGCTGCTGGCGCACGTACAGCCGCTGCTGCGGGACCTGGAGCGACTGCGCGACTGGGACCACCGGGCCGCGGTGAGCCCGCTCGGCGCGGGGGCGCTGGCCGGTTCGGGCCTGCCGCTGGATCCGGTGGCGGTCTCCAAGGAGCTGGGCTTCCGGACGTCGTTCGCGAACTCGATGGACGCGGTCGGCGACCGTGACTTCGTGGCCGAGTTCCTCTTCGTCACCGCGCTGCTCGGGGTGCACCTGTCCCGGCTCGGCGAGGAGGTGGTGATGTGGACCTCGCAGGAGTTCGGTTGGGTGGAGCTGGACGACTCGTTCGCCACCGGATCGTCGATCATGCCGCAGAAGAAGAACGCGGACATCGCCGAGCTGGCCCGGGGCAAGTCGGGTCGGCTGATCGGCGGGCTGGTCACCGTGCTGACCATGCTCAAGGGCCTGCCGCTGGCGTACGACCGGGACATGCAGGAGGACAAGGAACCCGTCTTCGACGCGATGGACACCCTGGACCTGGTGCTGCCGGCGCTGGCCGGGATGATTTCCACGATGACGGTCCGGGTCGACCGGCTCGCCGCGGCGGCGCCGGTGGGCTTCTCGCTGGCCACCGAGGTCGCCGACTGGCTGGTCCGGCGGGGTGTGCCGTTCCGGGAGGCGCACGAGGTGACCGGTCGGCTGGTGGCGCTCTGCGTCGCCCGGGAGTGCGAACTCCACGAGGTCTCCGACGAGGACCTGGGGCTGGTCAGTGAGCACCTCGACCCGAGCGTCCGGAACGTGCTCTCGGTCCGTTCCGCGCTGGCCGCCCGGACCACTCCCGGCTCGACCGGGCCCGGCCCGGTCGCCGACCAGCTCGCGTCCGCCACGGATCAACTCGACGGCTGGCGGGAGTGGGCCACCGAGCAGGTGGTGCCGCGTTGAGTCGCCGTCTTGAGCTGGTCCTGCGGCCGGTGACGGTCGCGGAGGTACCGGCCGTGTTGGAGTTGTGGCTGCGGGCCGCCGAGAACGCCGATCGCCCGGACGACTCCGCCCGGGCGGTCGAGGCGCTGCTCGACCGCGATCCGGACGCGCTGATCTCCGCCTGGTCCGGTCCGGACCTGGTCGGCACGGTCGTCGCGGGTTGGGACGGCTGGCGCTGTCACCTCTACCGGCTGGCCGTGGCGCCGGAGCATCGTCGCCAGGGCATCGCCGGATCCCTGGTCGCGGCCGCCGAGGACCGGTGCCGGCGCCTCGGCGGCATCCGGGTCGACGCGATGGTCCTCGACGACAACGAGACCGCCCACCGGGCCTGGCGCTCCGCGGGTTACCGGCGGCAGGCCGAGTGGTCCCGCTGGATCAAGCCGATGCCGGTGGACTGAGCGCGCGAGAGCGGCGAGTTGCACCGGCGGCCGTGGTCGTGGCAGGGTACGTCCCGTCAGCGCCGAGAGGAGGTGAGCCCGATGAACACCCAACGTTTCGTCCGGGCGTTCTCCTCGGCCACCCGTACCCGCTGACCTCGGCACGTTCTGCCGACTCCGGCTCGGGGACGAGCGCCCTCCACTTCGGAGGAATAATGACGTTTTCCCCGTTCCGCATCGAGATTTCCGACGCGGTCCTCGACGATCTGCTTCTTCGGCTGCGTCGTACCCGGTTCACTAGCCGCAGCGGCGACCAGCCGTGGCGGACCGGCGCCGACCCCGACTACCTGCGCGACCTGGTGGCCTACTGGGCCGACGGGTTCGACTGGCGGTCGCGGGAGGCCGAACTCAACGCCTATCCGCAGTACCTCACCGAGATCGACGGTCGACGGCTGCACTTCCTGCGGATCCCCGGAAAGCGGCCGGCCGGTACGCCGGCGCCACCGCCGCTGCTGCTCAGCCACGGCTGGCCGAGCAGCTTCGTCGAGATGCTGCCGCTGGCCGACCGGCTGACCGATCCCGGCCGGTACGGCGGCGACCCCGCCGACGCCTTCGACGTGGTGGTGCCGTCCCTGCCGGGCTTCCTCTACTCGGACGCGCCGGACGGGCCGGTCACCCGGGAGGCCATGGCCCGGACGCTGCACCTGCTGATGACCGAGGTGCTGGGTCACCAGCGGTACGGCGCGTTCGGTGGCGACATCGGCGGTGTCGTCACCGGCTGGCTCGGGGCGCGGTATCCCGGTCACGTCACCGGGATCCATCTGATCCATCCGCCCTTTCCGGCCAGCTTCGACGCGCGCCCGCTGGCCCCGGCCGAGCAGGCGTTCCTCGACGCCGAGCAGCGCTACGACGAGACCGACGCCGGGTACAGCGCGATCATGGGTACCCGCCCGGACACCATCGCCGCCGCCCTGGTCGACTCGCCGGCCGGCCTCGCCGGATGGATGCTGGACAAGTACCGGGACTGGAGCGACTGTTCCGGTGACCTGGAGAGCCGGTTCGACCGGGACACGCTGCTCACGATCGTCACGCTGTACTGGGCGACCGGGGCGATCGGCTCGTCGTTCCGGCAGTACGTCGATTTCGCGCACAACCGGCCCCGGCCCGACATCACCGTGCCGGCGGCGTTCACGCTCAGCGCCGAGCCCGCGATGGTCGGTTTCCCGCGTGAGCTGGCCGAGCGGGCCTGCACCGACATCCGGGAGTGGAACCTGCCCGGCGTCGGCGGGCACTTCATGCCGCTGGAGGAGCCGGACCTGTTGAGCGGGGAACTGCGCCGCTTCTTCGGTTCGGTCGGGACGCATGACCGACGCGGTGGAGTCGGGACGCACTGACCGACGCGGTGGAGTCGGGTCGGCCGGCCCGACTTCACCGGGTACGTCGCGTGCGGGCGACGGCTGGTGTAAACCCGAGGTTTACAGTGCTAGGCTGAGCCTGTAAACCTCGGGTTGTCAAGGAGTGTGCGGCATGGTGCGTGGACCACGGGTGGAACCTTCCTTCGCCGACCTGTCCGAGCCGGAGTACGCCCACCTCGTCGGCCTCGCCGCCGATGCGGTGCGACGGATCACGGAGACGCTGGCCGAGCATCCGGCGTTCGGCGTACCGGACGGTGGGCCGAAGCCGGGGGACGTCGACGACGAGGGGTCCCGCCGGGCCGACGCGCTGCGCCGGGTCCGGGCGGGCCGGGCCGCGCAGGCGTTGCTGGCCGACGTGGTCGCGCAGGGCGCGACCGGGAACGCCGCCGACGCGGTCTGGCTGGGCGCGAGCCTGGCCGACCTCGGGGAGTCCACCGGCAGCACCCGGCAGGCGGCCCGGAAGCGTTGGCCGGACCTCGGTCGGATCTACCGGATCCGCCGGTGGGTGTCGGGGCACGCCGCCGACCTGATCACCGTGCTGCGGATGGTGGACGACCAGAGCACCGGATACCGTGCGCCTGCCGGATCCGCCGACGCCCTCGACGCGGCCCTGCGGGCGCTGGCCGGGGCGCTGCTCGACGTGCTGCGCGATCACGACTCCGGGACGGTGCTCGACCCGCAGACCGGCCGCCCCGCCCGATGGCGCCGCCTGGCCGACGCGGTGGACGTGCGGCTGCGTACCGTCGCCGAGCTCGCCACCGCGACGACGCCCGAGGCCGACACCGCGCTCGCGGCCGCCCGGGGAGTGCTCGCGCACTACGACGCGGCGACCGCCGAACCCGCGGCCGAGCGGGCCGAGCCGGCCTGACCCGACCGCTGACGCGTCGCCGGTGCCCCGGACGGCCGCGCGTCTGTCCCGATGGTGGACGGGTGGCCGGCGCGGTCAGTAGCGGGTGACCCGTGGCGCGCTACTGGGCGGTCTGGTGCTCGGGTCGATCACCTCCGGCGTGCTCCTGCGGCAACTCCACTCGGCGGTTCGCTTCATGATCACTGCGGCGGTGCTGCTGGCGGCCGTCATTCTGGACCCGCTGTCGCGGCGCCGGCGTCGGGCGGCCGGCCGGCAGTGAACCGGCGTCGGGGCGGGCGGTCGGCAGTGAACCGGCGTCGGCGCGGGCGGCCGGCGGTGCGCCGGGGGCTGGATCGGCGGACGGCAGGGCGGAGACCCGGACGAGCGCGTCGAGGTGGCCCATCGGGGTACCGTCCCGGGCGAGCTGCTGACCGGTGATCCAGACCCACTGGTTGTCGTAGTACACGGAGAGGTCGAGGCGGACGAACTCGACCAGCAGGAAGAGCGTGTGGCCGCCGTACCGCCAGTCCTCCTTGGCGAGTTCGAGGACCGTACCCGGCAGTGGCACGTTCGATAGCGTCGGCGGATTCGCGGTCATCGGAACCGCCGGGCCGCGGTGTTACGTCGTACGCCCACGTCGGCACAGGCGGGACAGCTCAGGCAGCCGCCACAGATCGCGCACCAGCGGCGGGATGTTCGATACGCGCACAGTCCGGCGATGAAACCCAGCATCATCCCGGCGATCGCGGCCGCGGTGACATACATGATGGGTCCTCCAATTGGGCGACTGAAAGTTACCTTTGCGTCGCCTATGGCAACCTGCAAGGCCGCGAGCCGAGATCGCGAGCGAGTGAGCAATTGAGCATCATGAATCATCAGTCCGGCAGGTCCCGGCTCGGGTAGAGGGGGGTTGACCTCGGAGATCATCCCGGTCGTCGCCGGTATCCGGGCCGTGGCATAATGGTGAGCCTGACTCACTATGAGGAAGGCACATGGTTACCGACAAACACTATGCGGCGCTCGACCAGGTACTCGAACTCGCCGTGCTGATCAACGACGACATGACCCGGAGCCTGGCCCAGGACGGCCTGACCGTCTCGCGTACCCACCTGCTCTGGGAACTGCGCCGTCGCGGACCGGTCACCCAGCGGGATCTCGCCGACGCGTTGAAGGTCAGCGCCCGCACCGTCACCGGACTCGTCGACGGGCTGGAGGCGACCGGATTCGTGAGCCGCCAGCCGCATCCGACCGACCGGAGGGCGACGCTCGTCACGTTCACCGAGCGGGGTGTGCGGACGGTCGAGGAGATGGAACGCGGCCAGCAGGAGTTCGCCCGGCTCCTCTTCGGCGAGATGACGCAGGAGCGGCTCGACTGCTTCAGCGGGGCGCTCGACGAGATCCTGACCCGGCTGCGTGCGGCCAGCCAGACGTACGACCCTCGGGGAGGCGACCAGTGACGACCATCGGCCCAGCGAAGGCCCGTACCCGGGTGTTGCCACTGCTGCGCAAGGCCACCGCGTACGAGTTGACCATGTGGCGCAGCCTGTACCGCTGGATTTTGCGCCGGCCGGTGGCGCCGGACGGCGGGACGGCGTTCAGCTACGCGGGCGTGGTGACGCCACTGCTGATCGTCTTCATCGTCGTCTCGGCGATCGAGATCCCGATCCTCGACCTGATCCTGCCCTGGAAGACGGCCAGGATCATCGCCGCCGCGGTGGGCGTCTACGGGCTGTTCTGGATGATCGGTCTGCTGGCGAGCCTGCGGGTGCACCCGCACGTCCTCGGTCCGGCCGGCATCCGGATCCGCAACGGCGCCTCGCTCGACGTGACCCTGCCGTGGGACGCCGTGGAGACGGTCCGGAAGCGGTACCGCTCGCTGGAGTCGAGCCGGGCGGTCCAGGTGGACCGGACCGGCGCCACGATCGTGCTGAACATCGGCGCCGCCAGCCAGACCAGCGTGGACATCGTGCTGCGCCGGCCGATGGTGGTGCCGGTGCCCAAGGGTGCCGACGAACCCGTGCACGAGGTGCGCTGCTACGCCGACGACCCCGAGGGTTTCGTCGCCCGGGCCCGCCAGCACCTCGCCGCCGACCTGCCGGACCGGGTCGCCGGATAGCGCCGACGGCCCGGTCCGTCGGGTAACGCCGACGGACCGGGCCGCGCGTGGTCAGGCCGGGGTCAGGAAGTGCCCGTCCGCCCGGATCAGTTCGCCGGTGATGTGTCCGTTCGCCGTCGAGCAGAGAAAGACGACGAGGTTGGCGACCTCGACCGCCTCGGTGGTCCGCCCGGTGGCGGCGGCCGCCGAGACCTGCTGGAGCATCGCCTCCGGAAGCTGTCGGTCGCCGACCACGACTCCGGCCATCACCAGATTGGTCAGGATGCCGGCGGGGGCCAGTTCCCGCGACATCGTCCTTGTCAGCCCGTGCAGTCCGGCCTTCGGCGTCACATAGGCGGAGGCGCCGGGCGGGCCGTCCTCGACCAGCCCGCTCGACAGGTGCGCGATCCGGCCCCACCCGTTCGCCCGCATCGAGGCCACCACGGCCTGGGAGAGCCGGTAGTGGCCGAGCAGGTTGGCGGCCAGCGAGTTCCGTGCCGACCATCACCCGGACAACCCAGCGGATGGAGGCCGCCGGCCTGCTCGCCCGTACCCCTGACGAGAGTGACCGCCGGGTCGTCCGGATCGGGCTGACCGATCGGGGTCGGGCGCTGCGTGACGAGCTTCCCGACCTCCTCGACCAGGCCGCCGGGCGGGCGTTGGACGGGCTGACCGAGGCGGAGCGGGCCCAGTTGGTCACCCTGCTGCGCCGGGTGGCGGAGAACCTGCACGCAGCGGCGCCGGAGGACTGCCCCGGCCGGCCCTGACCGGCCGAGGACGCCGCTGCCGCGCCCGGACGCCGAGCGGTCGGCGGTGGCCGGCCACCCCGCGCGACGCCGCGTCGACCGTCCGTGGTGTTCTTGGCAGATGACCCCGGCCGCAGACCTCGCCACGCTGCTCTCCGGGCCGGTGCTGCCGGCGGCCCGCGGCTTGCTCGGCGGCACCCTCTCCGCCGGCGGCGTCACCGTCCGGATCACCGAGGTGGAGGCGTACGCCGGCAGCGGCGGGGACCCGGCGTCGCACGCGCACCGGGGGCGTACCCCGCGTAACTCGGTGATGTTCGGTCCGGCCGGGTACGCCTACGCGTACTTCACCTACGGCATGCACTGGTGCATGAACGTGGTCACCGGGCTGGAGGGCGAGGCGTCGGCGGTACTGCTCCGGGCCGGCGAGGTGGTGGACGGGCTCGACGTCGCGCGGAGCCGGCGAACCGCCGTACGCCGGGATGTGGATCTGGCGCGTGGGCCCGCGCGGCTCTGCGCGGCGCTCGGCCTGGACGGCGCCGTCTACGGCCGCTACCTCCTCGGTGACGGGCCGGTACGGCTGCGCCCGCCGGCCACGCCGGTTACCCCGGAGGTGGTCGCCGCCGGTCCCCGGGTCGGGGTGACCGGCGCGCACGACCTGCCCTGGCGGTTCTGGCTCGACGGCGATCCGTCGGTCAGTGCCTACCGGCGGCACGTCGCCCGGACCCGGACCTCCGCCCGGGGTGGTACCGCGCGGCGGTGAGGCGGCTGGATCGGAGGGGAGTCCGCCTCCCTGACGGCCGGCCGGTGTCGACTTCGGACGGTGCGACTGGCGGTACCGGGCCTCATGATCCGGGGCGGGCGCGCGGCGTAGCGAATCTCGACCGGAGTGGTCTAGATTCGTCACTGTCAATGACTGGTCGGGTGCGGCGCGCAGCGGTCGGGTGCGGCCGACGGACCGACGCCGAGCCTGGGGAGGGTGCCGTGCGGCAGCCGACGGCCGTGTACCAGAACATTCTCATGGACAGTCTCCGATGGCACGAGTTCCCGTTCCGGGACGGGGACATCGTGATCTCGACGCCGCCGAAGTGCGGTACGACGTGGACGCAGATGATCTGCGCGCTGCTGATCTTCGGATCGACCGACTTTCCCCGGCCGCTGGACGAGATGTCACGCTGGCCCGACCTGCTGACCAGCCGGTACGAGGACCTCGTCGCCGAACTGGCGGCACAGCCGCACCGCCGGTTCCTGAAGACCCACGTACCCCTCGACGGCCTGCCCCTGCTCGACGGGGTCACCTACGTCTGCGTGGGACGCGATCCCCGCGACGCGGCCATCTCCTGGGACAACCACATCGAGAACACCAATTTCGAGGTCCTGATCGGCAAGCGCGTCGCGGCGGTCGGCACGGACGGACTCGCCGGCCCGAGCCCGGACGGTGAGCCCGAGCGGCCGGCCGGCCTGCCGGACCGGCTCGACTCGGCGTACGACCGGTTCTGGGCGTGGGTCGACAACTACGACGTACTGGTCGGCCTGCCCGCGATGCTGCACCACCTCGCCACCTTCTGGGAGGTGCGGCACCTGCCGAACGTGCTGCTCTGGCACTACGACGAGATGAAGGCCGACCTCGACGGGACGATGCGGCAGCTCGCCGCCCGGATCGGCGTCGAGGTGCCCGAGGAGAGCTGGCCGGAACTGGTCCGGGCGGCCCGGTTCGACCAGATGCGGAGCCGGTCGGACGAACTGACCCCGGACAGCGCGATCTTCCTCGACCCGGCCCGGTTCTTCAACCGGGGCGAGAGCGGCCAGTGGCGCGAGCTGCTGGACGCCGACGATCTGCGCCGCTACCAGGGCCGGGTCCGGGAACTCTGCGACCCGGCACTCGCGACCTGGGTGCACCGGGGGTCGATCGTCGACGGCGCGACGCCGGCCTGACCCCCGGCGACGCCCCTGGGCGTTCGGCCCCCGGACCGAGGCCCGCGCCGTGGCGGGGAGCCACGGCGCGGGCGACGGAGATCGGGTACGGCCCGTCCGGTCGGGAACCTGCGGTCCCCCGGCGGTCAGGCGTCGATCACGGGAAGTTGGTCAGGTACTGCACCTGGTTGGCGGTGTTGGCCGTACCGCCGGTGTTGTTGATGATCCGGTTGATCGTGCCGACCCCGCCGAGCGAGACCGTCACCATGTTGTGGAACCGCACTCCCGAGGTGACCGGCACCTCGAAGGACCGTTCGTTCACCACGGCCGGATTCACGTTGAAGTAGCAGTAGCTGCCCAGCCCCCACGCCTCGTGGCTGGTCACCGAGTCCGACACCTTGTACGCCGGATAGCCCCGGGTGGACCCGTTCATGAAGGCCGCCTGGTTCGGCGGATCGTACGGCTTCTCGTTCTGGAAGAAGTACGTCCGCCCGCCGTTGCCGTTCCAGATCACCTCGGTCTTCTGGTAGTGCTCGACGAAGAGGCCGTACATGGTGACGTTGTTTCCGTTGACCACGAGACCGGTGTCGGCGGTGTTGATGTTCCACCCGTAGGTCCCGGGATCACCGTGGTCGGCCCGCCACAGCCACATGTGGTCACCGATCACGTTGTGGCTGTTGATTCGCAGGCTGGTGGTGGCCTTGCCGGCGACCGCACCACCGATCCGGAAGAAGACGTCGTGCAGCGAGGTCGGGTTGCCGGCGTGGCTCGCCGACGAGCCGGCCGGGCCGACCTCCATCAGCACCGACGAGTTGGTCGCGCCGGCCTCGAACATGATGCCGGCGACCTTGACGCCGTCGACGTCGGCCACGGTCATCGCGGTGATGCCGTTCTGCGGCTCGATCGTGGCCAGGCCGAGGCCGAGGACGACGGTGTCCGGCCGGGTCACCCGGATCGTCTCGGTGGTCCGGTAGAGACCGGGCGTGAAGAGCAGGTTCTTGCCCTGGGCCAGCGCCGCGTTGATGGTCGCCGCCGTGGCGCCGGGGCGTACCACGTAGAACTGGCTGAGCGAGATCGACGATCCGGCCGGGGTCTTGCCGTACCAGCTCGTGCCCTGGCTGTTGTTGCGGACCGCCGGTACGAAGACCCGGTACTCGCCGCTGCCGTCGACGTACAGGAACGGCTTCTCCCGGACCACCGGAGTCTGGCCGACGACGGTGTGCGAGGGGTTCGGGAAGTTCGGCGCGGGTGCTCCGGTCACGCCGGTGAAGACCATGTTCCAGACCGAGCCGGTCCAGCTGCCGAACTCGCTGTTCCGGGAGAACCACTGCTGCTGGGAACCGGAGACCACCATGCCGTCGATCTTGGTGTCGGCCATCAGGCCGCCGCTGGACCAGCCGTCGCCGCCGTTCCAGAGCTGGATCTGGTTCTGCGCGCCACGCAGGTGCATCCGCCGGTACGGCGCCGCCTGCGACACCGCCCAGCGTTCCACGGTCACTCCGGCGGGCAGGGTCACCGAGAGATTCTCGGCGGCGCGCCAGAAGTTCTGGGTGGCGTTGCCGCCCATCCAGAACGCCTCGGCCCGGACGTGCCCGTTCAGGTTCACGTCGTCCGGGGACATGCCGAGGCCGGCGACCTGGGTGAAGAAGCCGAGGTTGACGTCGGCGGTGTAGTTGCCGGGCTTGAACAGCACGGCGTACCGGTTCGGCGCGAACTGCGCCGTCTCCTGCTGGGTGAAGATCGTGTTCAGCCGGCTCTGGATCGTGGAGGTCGGCGTCGACGGGTCGAAGACGAAGGTGTTCGGGCCGAGGTTGGGGTTGCGCGGGTCGGTCGGCTCGACCGGATCGCCGGGCCCCGGGCCGCCGCCACCGAACTCGCCGATGACCTGGAACTCCCAGAGCGAGTAGCCGTAGCCGGTGGCGCGGGCGGTGCCGTACATCCGGACGTACCGTCCGGTGCCGGTGACGTTCAGGGTCTGGTTGCCGCCGGTGGCGGTGGTGGTGGAGTAGACGTTGGTCCAGGTGCTGGCGTTCTCCGACACCTGGATCTGGAACGCCCGACCGTGGGCGGCCTCCCAGCGCAGCACCACCTGGCTGATCGCGGCGCTCGCGCCGAGGTCGACCTGAAGCCACTGTGGATCAGTGAACGCACTGGACCAGCGGGTGCCGTTGTCGCCGTCGACCGCCGCCGAGGCCGGGGTTCCGCCGTTCTCCGTGGACGACGCCGTGGCCGGTCTGCCCTGCGAGATCAACGCCGGTGCGGCGTTCGCGGCCGGCACGGGGCCGGCGAACGGGGTCAGGGCGAGCAGCAGCGACGCCGCGAGTATCCCGGCCAGCTGCCGGGTCCTGGCGCGTCGGCCGGGGCGAGCCCGGGATGGAAAACGCTGAAAAATCATGATCCTGCCTGTCCGTGCGGAGGTGTCGGCGCCGCCTCGCGGATGCATCGGAAGCGGACGTCGGGGGTGGGGTGCCGTCAGTGCGGTGCGGTCTGTCCGGTGTCGACCTGCCGAAAATCGGCACCGGTGGGGCGCCATCGCCCGGTCGGGGGTGGACGGTGGAGAGCGCTCTCACAGGACCACGAGTGTTGCGCCCACGTTCCATCGACGTCAAGACATCAATTTATTACGACGTAATTTATCCCGAATACCGGAAGACACGGCATCCGTCGATGGCCGGCGCCGAGCAGTTGACGTACTGCCAGCGCGAGACCGTCCGCCTCCGGGCGAGCGGCGGCCGGACAGTGCTCAGTTCCGGACGCCGCCGGCCGCCAGCAGTCGGGCCACCGGCAGGGTGGCCGCGCCCAGGGCCACCGCGTCGACGCCGAGCTGGCCCAACTCGATCGCGGCCTGCTCGTACGGCTGGTGCAGCGCCTGCCCGGCCGCCGCCGCCCGGATCGCCGGCAGCAGTCGGGCGCCGAGCGCCACCCCGGCCCACCCGCCCAGCACCACCCGTTCCGGGTTGAACAGGTTGATCAGGTTCGCCACTCCGGCGCCGAGGTAGCCGGCGGTCTCGTCCAGCACCCGCCGCGCGGTTGCGGACCGGGCGGCCGCCTCGATCAGCCCGTTGATCTGGGACTCCTCGTCGACACCGGGTACGGCGTGTCCCCGCCGGGCCTCCCGGTACCGGTCGATGATGCCCTCGGCGCCGACGTACGCCTCCAGGCAGCCCCGGGCACCGCACCGGCAGGCGCGTCCGTCGTACACCAGGGTGGTGTGGCCCCACTCGCCGGCGCTGCTGGAGACCCCGCGGTACATCACCCCGTTGGTCACCACTGCCGCGCCGACCCCGGAGCCGACCAGGGCAAAGACGGCGTGCCGGCTGCCCCGTCCGGCACCGAACCACATCTCGGCCTGGCCGAGGGTCTTGGCGCCGTTGTCGATGTGTACCGGCAGGTCGACCTCGGCCCGGATCAGCCGCTCCAGCGGTACGCCGTGCCAGCCGAGGGTCTGGGCGTGCACGATCGCCTCGCCGCCCTGCACCACCACCCCGGAGACGCCGATGCCGATGCCGAGGATGTCCGACCGGGACACCTCGGCCCGCTCGGTCACGGCGGCCAGCCCGGCCAGGATGTGCCGGACCACGGTCGCCGGCTCCGGGCCGGCCTCGTCGATCGGATAGTCGGCGCTGGCCAGCATGGTCATCGCGAGGTCGAACAGTTCGACCCGGACCCGGGTCTCGCCGACGTCGACCCCGGCCACCAGGGCGTACCGGGGTGCGACCCGGAGCATCATGCTCGGCCGCCCGCCGTCGGACTCCACGGCACCGGCCTCGACCACCAGTCCCGAACCGATGAGGTCGCCGACCACGTTGCTGACCGCCGGCTGGCTCAGGCCGGTGCTGCGGGAGAGATCCTGCCGGGTCAGCGGACCCTCGAGGAACAGCTTCGACAGCAGGGCGGACCGGTTGCGCTGCCGCACGATCCGGTTCGTCGTCCGTTCCAGGTCCACCCACCACCTCGATAAACCCGGCTTGCCGGGAGTCACTGTACGGCCCGTCCTTGACTGCCGAGCCACCACACACTTTAATAACGGCGTAAATTAAGCCTTGATGGAACCCCTTCGGCGGCTCCCGCTCCATCCGCCGTCCGTGATCGTGCCGTACCGCTCCATCACCTCCCCGGTCCGCCCCGAGACCCCCGCTCCGGTGCTTCCCGCCGTCGGGTCTCCCGGCCGCCGGCCGACGCAGAAGGGCAAAGCCGTGTCGAAGAGACACCTCGCTTTGGTTGCCGCAGCCCTGCTCACGACCGCCTCCCTCACCGCCTGCGGTGACTCGGGTGGCTCGTCCGAGGGCGACGCGAAGACGCTCACCTACTGGGCCAGCAACCAGGGCGCCAGCATCGAGTTCGACAATCAGACCCTCAAGCCCGAACTGGACAAGTTCGAGCAGCAGACCGGCATCAAGGTCAACGTTGAGGTAGTGCCCTGGTCGGACCTGCTCAACCGGCTGCTCGCCGCCGCCACCTCGGGCAAGGGCCCGGACGTGGTGAACATCGGCAACACCTGGTCGGCTTCGCTCCAGGCGACCGGCGCACTGATCCCGTTCGACGACGAGACCCTGGCGGCCGTCGGTGGCAAGGACCGGTTCGTGCCGGCCGCGCTGGCCGCCGCGGGAGCCCCCGGCAAGCCGCCGGCGGCGGTGCCGCTCTACAGCCTGGCGTACGCGCTCTATTACAACAAGAAGATGTTCAGCGACGCCGGCATCACCGCCCCGCCCGCCACCTGGGAAGAGGTGGTGACGGTCGGCAAGAAGCTGACCAAGGGCAACCAGTGGGGGCTGGCCCTGGAGGCCGCCAACCCGTCGGAGAACGCCCACCACGCCTTCACCTTCGGCCAGCAGTGGGGCGGCGAGTGGTTCGACTCGGCCGGCAAACCGACCTTCGACACCCCGCAGAACGTCGCCGCCGTCAAGCGGTACATCGACCTGATGGCGGTTGACAAGATCGTCAACCCGAGCAACGCCGAGTACGCGCAGAACCAGTCGGTCGCCGACTTCGCCAACCGCAAGGCGGGAATGCTGCTCTGGCAGGCCGCGGGCTCGAACTTCAAGGCCCAGGGCATGAACCCGGACGAGTGGGGCATCGCCCCGGTGCCGTTCCCGGCCACCCCGCCGGCCGGCGGCAAGCGGATCAACAGCATGGTCGCCGGCATCAACATGGCGATCTTCAAGCACACCGAGAACAAGGACGGTGCGCTGGAGTTCGTCAAGTTCATGACCAGCGACGCGGAGCAGGTCATCCTGAACCGCACCTACGGCTCGCTGCCCTCGGTCAAGCCGGCGGGCGCCGACGCGGCGTTCCAGGCACCCGAGCAGAAGGTGCTGGGTGAGGTGCTCGGCTCGACCGCGGCCCCGCTGCCGCAGGTGGCGGAGGAGAGCCAGTTCGAGACGCTGGTCGGTACCGCGATGAAGGAACTCTTCGCCGACGCCGCCGGTGGCAAGGCCGTCACCGAGGCGCAGGTCAAGGAGAAGCTCGGCGTGGCGCAACAGAAGATGGGCAGCTGAGCCGCGACGCCGTTTGGTGACCGTGGAGGGGGAGCGCCGCCCCCTCCACGGTCCACCTTGAGAGGAACCGATGGCCACCACCACCGCACCCGGCCCCGTACGGCCCGCCGGGCGACCGGCCGAGAACGGGGCGCCGAAGCAACCGAAGCGCCGCGGCCCGCGACGGTCGTACCTGCCGTACCTGCTGCTCGTTCCGGCGATCGTGCTCGAACTCGGCATCCACGTGATCCCGATGCTGGTCGGGGTCTGGATGAGCCTGCTCGAACTCACCCAGTTCCACATCCGGGACTGGTCCACCGCGCCCTTCGCCGGCCTGGAGAACTACCGCGTCACCTTCGACTTCAGCTCGGCGACCGGCAAGGACCTGCTGCACTCCTTCTGGGTGACCGTGCTCTACACGGTGGCCTCGGTCGGGCTCTCCTGGGTGTTCGGGATGGCCGCGGCGGTGTTCCTGCAACGGCCGTTCCGGGGCAGGGCACTGCTGCGGACCCTGTTCCTCACCCCGTACGCGTTGCCGGTCTACACGGCGGTGATCACCTGGACCTTCATGTTCCAGCGGGACACCGGGCTGGTGAACCAGGTGATCGAGCAGTTCGGGCTGGTCAGCGGCGACCGGCCGTTCTGGCTGATCGGGGACAACAGCTTCGTCGCCCTGCTCGTGGTCTCGCTCTGGCGGTCCTGGCCGTTCGCCTTCCTCTGCCTGATGGCCGGAATGCAGAACATCCCCGGCGAGCTGTACGAGGCCGCGGCGATCGACGGGGCCGGCTTCTGGCGACGGCTGCGGGACGTCACCATGCCGATGCTCCGGCCGGTGAACCAGGTGCTGCTGCTGGTGCTCTTCCTCTGGACCTTCAACGACTTCAACACTCCGTACGTGCTGTTCGGCGGATCCGCCCCGAAGCAGGCCGACCTGATCTCGATCCACATCTACGAGAGCTCCTTCGTCACCTGGAACTTCGGCCTCGGCTCGGCGATGTCCGTGGCCCTGCTGCTCTTCCTGCTCGTCGTCACGACCGTGTACCTGCTCGTCACCAACCGCAGGAGAGAGCATGCGTGAGACCTCCGGCGAACGCTGGGCCCGGCGGATCGTGCTCAGCCTGCTGACCCTGTTCACCATCACCCCGCTGTACGTGATGCTCAGCTCGGCGCTCAAGCCCCTGCGCGACGTGCAGGGACCCTTCACCTGGCTGCCGAGCCGGCCGACGATCCAGCCGTTCCTGGACATGTGGCGGACGGTTCCGCTCGGCCGGTACCTGGTGAACAGCCTGATGGTGGCCAGCATCGCGGCGCTGATCTCGGTCTCGATCGCCATCTTCGCGGCGTTCGCGATCAGCCGGTACCGGTTCCGGGGCCGGCAGCTCTTCTCGGTCACCGTGCTGTCGACGCAGATGTTCCCCGGCATCCTCTTCCTGCTGCCGCTCTTCCTCATCTACGTCAACCTCGGCAACGCCACCGGGATCGAGCTCTACGCCACCCGGCTCGGGCTGATCATCACCTATCTCACCTTCTCGCTGCCGTTCTCGATCTGGATGCTGGTCGGCTACTTCGACTCGATCCCACGCGGACTCGACGAGGCGGCCCAGGTCGACGGCGCCGGACCGATGCGGACCCTGTTCCAGGTCATCCTGCCGACGGCCGTCCCGGGCATCGTCGCGGTCACGGTGTACGCCTTCATGACCGCCTGGGGCGAGGTGCTGTTCGCCTCGGTGATGACGGACGAGAACAGCCGGACCCTGGCCGTCGGTCTCCAGGGCTACGCCACCCAGTACAACGTCTACTGGAACCAGGCCATGGCCGCGTCGGTGGTGGTGAGCATCCCGGTGGTGATCGGCTTCCTGGCCCTCCAGCGTTACTTCGTCGCCGGCCTGACCGCCGGCGCGGTCAAGTAGGGCCCGCCCGGGCAGGCCGGGTGCCGCGCCGATTGTCGGATCGGGGAGCGCGGTCGTCGTCAACAAAAGTGAGCGGTCACCCTCCGACGACCAGCGGTGGCCGCACAACGAGTCAGCGCCACAGCGCAATGTTTCAAAGGAGTCGACCAGTGCCGGACCTGTCCAAGTTGTCGCCCAACTTCACCTGGGGCGTCGCCACGGCGGCGTACCAGATCGAGGGCGCAGTCAGTGCGGATGGTCGCCGGCCGTCCATCTGGGACACCTTCAGCCGGGTACCCGGGGCCATCGACAACGGTGACACCGGCGACGTCGCCTGCGACCACTACCACCGCTGGCCCGAGGACGTGGCGCTGATGCGCCGGCTCGGCGTCGACGCGTACCGGTTCTCGGTGGCCTGGCCCCGGATCATCCCGGACGGCGTCGGCCAGGTGAACCCGGCCGGGCTGGCCTTCTACGACCGGCTGGTCGACGCGCTGCTGGAGGCCGACATCCGGCCGCTGGTCACGCTCTACCACTGGGACCTGCCGCAGGCGTTGCAGGACCGGGGCGGCTGGCCGGAGCGGTCCACCGCCGAGGCGTTCGCCGACTACGCCACCGTGGTCGCCGGCGCGCTCGGCGACCGGGTCACCGACTGGGTGACGGTGAACGAACCGCTCTGCGTCTCCTGGATCGGGCACCTGGAGGGCCGGATGGCGCCGGGCGACCAGGACCTGGGCCGGGCCATCGCCACCTCGCACCACACGCTGCTCGGGCACGGCCTGGCCACTGCGGCGATCCGGGCCTCGGCGGCCCGCCCGGCCTCGGTCGGCATCGTCCTCAACCCCAGCCCCTGCGAGCCCGGCAGTGACCGCCCGGAGGACATCGCCGCCACGGCGCGGGCCGACGGGCACATCAACCGCTGGTGGCTCGACCCGCTGTACGGGCGTGGCTACCCGGCCGACATGATCTCCACGTACGGCATCGAGCCGCCGGTCCGCCCCGGTGACCTGGAGATCATCGCCACCCCGACCGACTTCCTCGGACTGAACTACTACTTCCGGCAGGTCATCGTGGACGACCCGGAGGGGCCGGTGCCGTACGCCCGGCAGATCCCGGTGCCCGGATCGGTGCAGACCGCGATGGACTGGGAGGCGTACCCGACCGGTCTGGAGGAACTGCTCGTCTCGGTGCACGAGCGGTACGCCCCGAACCGGATCCTGGTCACCGAGAGCGGATCGGCCTGGGCCGACCAGGTCACCCCGGAGGGCGGCGTCGAGGACAAGGAGCGGACCGCCTACCTGGAGGAGCACATCCAGGCGTGCGCCGCGGCCGCCGCCCGGGGAGTACCGATCGACGGCTACTTCTACTGGTCGCTGCTGGACAACTTCGAGTGGTCGTACGGGTACGACAAGCGGTTCGGCCTGGTGCACGTCGACTACGCCACCCAGAACCGGACGATGAAGGCCAGCGGGCTGCGCTACGCCGACATCATCCGGGACCACCAGCGCCTCGGCGGGAAGCCCGAGCCCTCGGCTCCGGTGGGCTAGGGCCACCGATGTCCGGGCGGCGCGGTCACCGGCGCCGGGCAGCTCGCCGGACCGTGCGAAACCCGGCACAGCCGACGCGGGTACGGTGTGCGAAGCCCTCCGACGGGCCACTGCCGTCCCGCCTACTCCGTTTTCCACCGAGGAGTGCAAGATCAGATGAGTGATCGGGTCCAGAGCCCAGAGCAGCCGGGGTCGACGAGCCAACGGCGTCCGACCAAGCAGGAGCGACGGGCCGCCGCGGAGGCGGCCGCCGCCCAGGCCTCCGCGACCCGGGTCCGCCGGCAGCGACTGGCCGGTGGAATCGCCGGAGTCGTGCTGGTCGGGGTGGCGTTCGCCGCCCTCATCGTCCTTCCCGACGTCTTCGAGCGCCGGGCGGAGAGCAACGCCGCCCGGGCCGCGAGTGAGCAGAGCGCGTCGCCCGAGCAGCCCGCCGGTACTCCGCCAGCCGAGCAGCCCGGCGGGACCCCGCCGCCGAGCGCGCCAGCCGGCGACGCACCGAACCCGGCGGCACCGTCGGGAGACCCGGAGGCACCGCCGGACCGGCCGACCGGCGACTTCGACCCCCGGCTCGCCGAGCGGCCCGCCGTCGAGAAGGGCAGCGGCGCGCTGACCAAGCTCGTCGTCACCCCGTTGATCCAGGGGACCGGTCCCGCCGTACAGCGGGGGCAGACCATCGCGGTGAACTACGTCGGGGTGTCGTTCGAGACCGGCAAGGAGTTCGACGCCTCGTGGAACCGGGGTGAGCCGTTCCAGACCCAGATCGGCGTCGGGGCCGTGCTGCCGGGCTGGGATCAGGGCCTGGTGGGGATCAAGGTCGGCAGTCGGGTCCGGCTCGACATCCCGACCGAACTCGCGTACGGCCCGGACCCCGGCAACAACCCGGCCGGTCCGCTCCGGTTCGTCGTGGACGTCCTGGGGATCAAGCCCGAAACGGGGCAGTAGACCGCGTACGTAGCCGGCGGCCGCGACCGAGGTGGTCGTGGCCGCCGGTTACCACCGCGACATCGGCTACACCGCAGTGGGTGCGGACGACCTCTCGCTCGACTCGTCCGCCGGCGCGCCGGTCTCGACCGCCGCCACGGTCTCGCTGTCCCGGTTCGCCCGGTACTGCCGGACCGAGTACGCCAGGGCGAGTGCCCAGACCAGGTAGATCACCGCGTAGACGGTGTAGCGCACGCCGTCGGAGGCGTCGATCCAGTCGCTCCGCAGCAGGGTCCGGACGTTGGTCACGATGATCATGCCGCCCACGGCCGAACCGAGGATCCGGGGCGGGATGTGCCGGACCAGCCAGGCGGCGATCGGTGCGGCGATCACGCCGCCGAGGAGCAGCACCGCCACCCAGGCGAAGTTGACGTTCTCGCTGCCGAGGCCGACCAGGAACCCGAGGCTCGCCGCCACCGCGACCAGGAACTCGCTGGTGTCGATCGAGCCGATGACCTTGCGTGGTGCCATCCGGCCGCTGGCCAGGATCGCCGGGGTGCCGACCGGACCCCAGCCACCGCCGCCGGTCGAGTCGACGAATCCGGCCACCAGTCCGAGCGGGGCGAGGAAGCGCTTGCGCAGCGGCTGTCCGAGACGGTCGCGCGGAATGCCGGCGGCGGTGAACCGGACCAGGATGTAGATCCCGAGGGTGAGCAGCAGCAGCGACATGATCGGCGCGGCCACCTCGGTGGAGAGGCTCGACAGGAAGGTGGCGCCGGCGAAGGCGCCGACCGCCCCGGGTACGCCGATCTTGGCGACCACCTTCCAGTCCACGTTGCCGAACCGCCAGTGCGCGGCACCGGAGGCCAGCGTGGTGCCGATCTCAGCCAGGTGCACGGTCGCGGAGGCCGCTGCCGGATTGGTGCCGATCGCCAGCAGCAGGGTGGTGGAGGTCACGCCGTAGGCCATGCCGAGACTGCCGTCCACGAGTTGCGCGCCGAGCCCCACCAGGGCGAGGAGCAGAAGTTTTCGCACGGGCGTTCCTTCCCGGGATGGTGGGGAGGCGATCAATTCCCCATCTAACCAATAGGGATTGTCGACCCGGCCGGGCGTACGAGTCAACCCCGTAAGCCCGACCCGCCCGTCGATGCCGCAGTCACTCCGCCCGGTGTGCGATTCCGCCACCCGGCCCGGCCCGCAGCGCCATCCGGGCCGGCAGCACGCTGGCGACGAGGGCCAGGGCCAGGCAACCGCCCACCACCGCCGCGATCGTCGGCCAGGGGATCACCAGATCGACCGGTACGCCGACCTGCTCGCTGAGCGCGGAGCGGATGGCCAGCAGCGCGACCGTCGGCACCACCAGGCCGAGGGTCGTGCCGATCAGCACCACCAGCGCCGATTCGGCGGCGACCGAGGTGAGCACCTGACGGACGGTCGCACCCGAGCGGAGCAGCAGCAGAAGATCCCGGGTCCGATGCGCGGTCGCCATCAGCAGCGTGTTCGCCAGCGCGACCGCGGTGTAGCCCGCCGAGACCCCGATCAGGAGAAGCGTGGCGAGCCAGACGAGCCGGTCCTCCTGCGCGGCCCGACCCTGCGCGTAGTCCACCACGCTGACCAGCCGCGCGCCGAGTTCACTCGGAAGAGCGGAACTTCCCGGCCCGTCCACGCCGGTCGCCGGACCGCTGCCGTCGGTCGGGGCCGGTGAGCCGCTGTCGTCGGCACCGGTCGCCGGACCGACGGCGAAGACCGACTCGGTGAGCGCGGACGGATCCCGGGCCCGGACCGACTCCCGGGTGAACAGCATCTCGACCGGGATCGAGCCGTCGGCGACCACCGCCACCAACCGGACCGTTCCGCTGCTGCCGTCCGGGTACCCGAGAACCGCCGATCCGCCGACCGTCCAGCCCCGCCGGCCGGCCAGGTCGGCGGAGACGACCGCGGTGTCCGGGCCACGCAACGCGTCGAAGGCACCGGAGAGCACGCTGAGCCGTCCGTTCACCCGGGCGAAGCCGGCCGGGTCGACCCCGGCGGCCCGGATCGGGACGCCCCCGGAGGCCCCGGCACCCTCGGCGTCGGCGTACACCGTGGTGGGCAGGAGCGCCGTTCCGGGAACGGCCGCCACCGCCGCGTCGGACAGGCCCGGCGTACCCGACGGAACGAGCACGGCACCGGCTCGGACCGCGGCGGCGTCCCGGCTCGCGTACGCGCCGGCCGAGGTGGCCACCGAGCCGGCGATCAGTACCGCGAAACCCACCGTGAGCAGCATCGGTGCCGACGTCGACGCGGTACGCCGGACGGCCGTCAACGCGTTGCGCCGGACCAGCATCCCGGTCGCCCCACGCAGCCGCTCCAACGGCCAGGTGAGGGCGTAGGTCAGCGGTGGGATGAACACCGGGGCGAGCAGGGTCAGCCCCAGGGTCAGCGCCATCGCGGCGTAGAGCGCGCGGTTGACGATGTCGTCGGCGCCGGCCCGGCTCAGCACCACGGTCAGCCACAGCCCGCCCGTGGTGGCGGCGACACCGCCGATCCAACGCGCCCGGGTCATCGGCCGGCGATCCACGGCCGCCTCGCGCAGCGCCTCCAGCGGACGTACCCGGCCGGCGCGTCGGGAGGCCGACCAGACGCCGAGCAGGGCGACGACCAGCCCCACCCCGAAAGCGGCGGCCGGCGGCCAGGGCGCCAACCGGACCCGGAATCCGGCCGGCTGGAAACCCGCCTCGATCAGCAGGTGGCCGAACAACGGGGCACAGGCCGTGCCGAGCAGCACCCCGACGACGGCCGCCACGGCGCCCACCGCCAGTGCCTCGGCGTACACCATCGTCCGGACCTGGCGCGGTGTGGCGCCGACGGTACGCAGCAGGCCGAACTCCCGGCGCCGCTGGGCCACCGCGAAGGCGAACGTCGACGCCACGACGAAGATCGAGACGAATCCGGCCAGGGCCGTCATCGCGGTCAGCACCTGCATGCCGATCCACCGGGTGCGGGCGTCGCGTGGAGGTTCGAGTTCCGCCCGGGCGTCGCCGCTCAGCACGCTGCCGTCCCGGCCGACGATCGCGGTCGCCGCGGCCCGTACCGCCGCCGGGTCGGCGTCGGACCCGGTCACCAGACCGATCACCCGGATCCCACGGGCCAGCGGCACCGCAGCCGCGTCGGTGACGAAGAAGCCGGCGCCGTCGACGGTGCCGGAGACGGTGTACCGGGCCGGGCCGGTCGCGGTCAGCAGGGTGACCGTGGTCCCCGGGTCGAGCGCCAGGGCACGGTCCAGGACGACCTCGTCGGCCCGGGCGGGTGGACTCCCCGCCACCAGCCGGTACGGCGCCAGCGCGGCACTCGACCAGCCGTGTCCCTGCGGATCGGTGACGGCGGGCTCGCCGACCGGGCGGCCGTCGAGCACCGCCTGGGCGTAGAACGACCGGTCCGGTACCGCCGCGCGCACCCCGGGGATCGCGGCGAGCCGGTCGACCAGCTCGGCCGCGCGCCGCGGCGACCAGGGGCGGCGTTCGGGAAACGTCCCGGACACCTCCGCCACGGTCGGACCGGCCACCAGCACCTCCGTGCCGGCGTACCGGTCCGGCACCTGCGGATTCGCCGAGACCAGGACCAGCGCCGTCATCGACATCAGCGCCACGCCGAGGCAGAGGGCGACGAACGGGCCGAGCAGGCGGGACCAGCGCGCCCGCAACGCGGCGACGGTCAGCATGCCAACTCCAGCCGGGTCATCCGGGCCGCGATCGACTCCGCGCTCAACTCGCCGTCGAGCTCGTCCACCACCCGGCCGTCGGCCAGCAGCACCACCCGGTCGGCGAAGGCTGCCGCGACCGGATCGTGGGTCACCATGATCACTGTTTGTCGGTGCTGGTCGACGAGGTTACGCAGCAGGCGGAGCACGTCGCGGGAGGTCCGGGTGTCCAACGCGCCGGTCGGCTCGTCGGCGAAGACCACGGCCGGCCGACTGATCAGGGCCCGGGCTATCGCCACCCGTTGCTGCTCGCCGCCGGAGAGCTCGTCGGGCCGGTGACGTCCGCGCCCGGCCAGGCCGACCTCGGCCAGCGCCGCGTGCAGGTGGGCCGGATCGGGCCGGCGGCCGGCCAGCCGCAGCGGCAGTGCGACGTTCTGCTCCGCGGTCAGCGCCGGCACCAGGTTGTACGACTGGAAGACGAACCCGACCCGCTCCCGACGTAGCAGGGTGAGCGCGGTCTCGCCGAGCGTACCGAGTTCGGTTCCGTCGATCCTGATCGTGCCGCCGGTCGGCCGGTCCAGCCCGGCGGCGCAGTGCAGCAGGGTCGACTTGCCGGAGCCGGAGGGGCCCATCACCGCGCTGAAGGTTCCCCGGCCGAAGTCGACGGTCACGCCGTCCAGCGCGGTGACCCGCCGTGCCCCGGAGCCGTACGCCCGAGCGACCTCGTGGAGCGCGACGGCCTGCCCGGATTCCGTACCGTTCTCTGGTTCTGCCATGCGGTAAAGGTTGGTCATCTTCCCGGCCCGGCACATCGGAGCGGAACCGTCACTTCCGACCCCGCCCTGCGGGGTACGCCGAACCCCCGCCGGCCGGCGCGTCAGCCCGCAGGATGACGGACGCCGGGTTGACGCGCCGGCCGCACCGGGCGGTTACCGTCGACGGATGACCGCCGACGACGTGCGTCCCGTGCTAACCCGCCGGATGCGCGGCATCGACCTGATCGCGCTCGACCTGCTGCCCGCGCTCGGCCTGCTGCTGGTGGTCGGGTACGCCGCCGCGGAACCGCCGATTGCCAGCGAGGCGCCGGACCTGGTGATCCAGGAGCCGGCCTGGCTCACCGTGCTCTTCACCGTCGCCGCCTCGCTGCCGATCGCGGTACGTCGGTGGTGGCCGCTGCCCGTACTGGCGGTGGTCTCGGTCGGCGCGCTCTCGTCGGTGCTGGTCTCGGTGGTGCCGATCTACGCGTCTCCGGCCGTCTTCCTCGCCATCGCCTTCGCGCTCTACCAGGTGGCGCTCGCCGAGCCGCTCCGCCGGTCGATCCCGGCCCTGCTGCTGGTGCTGGTCGGCGTGCTGCTGGTGGCGGTGCCCCGGTCCTCGGCCGGAGCCGACGACACTGCCGGACTGGGCTTCGCCGGTCTGGTGGTCGGCGGCGCCTGGACCCTCGGCCGGGTGGTCCGGGAACGTCGGGCGTACGCCGAGCGGATGGCGGTGCAGTCGGCGACCCAGCTCGCCGAGCGGGCGACGACCGAGGAACGGCTGCGGCTGGCCCGGGAACTGCACGACATCGTGGCGCACAGCATGAGCGTGATCACGGTCAAGGCGGCGATCGCCAACCACGTCGCCGAGTCCCGGCCGCAGGAACTCCGGGAGGCGTTGCGCGACATCGAGGCGACCAGCCGGGGTGCGCTGGCCGAGCTGCGTCGTACCCTCGGCGTGCTCCGGGCCGGGGCGCCGGCCGGGCTGGTCGAGTTCGGACCCGCTCCCGGTCTGGCCGACCTGCCCGACCTGGTGGAGCGGGCCGCGCGGGCCGGTGCGGACGCGGAGCTGGAGTTGGACCTGGCCGGCACGCCGGAGCCGCCCGAGGACGTCGGCCGGTCGGTCTACCGGATCGTCCAGGAGGCGCTGACCAACGTGGTCAAGCACGCCGGCCCGAGCCGGTGCCGGGTCAGGGTGACCGCGACCGTGGCCGTGGTACGGGTCGAGGTGACCAACGGACCCGGCCGGCCGGTCCGGCCGGCCGACCCACGGGGGCAGGGGCTGATCGGCATGCGGGAGCGGGTCAACCTGTACGGCGGCACGTTCGCCGCGGGCCCGTTACCGGACGGCGGCTTCCGGATCTGCGCCGAACTGCCCGGCCGACCGACGGACGCCCCGGTCCCGAGGACCGTCGACCCGGCCGTCGGGTCGGCGCCGCTCGGCGACCTGACACCGGCCACCGGACCGTCGTCGAGGATCGACCGTCCGGCACCGGCCGCCGATCCGCCAGCGGCTGCCGATTCGGCGTCGGCTGCCGATCCGGCGTCGGCCGTGGCTCGGTCGGCGGCGGGCGAGGCCCTCGGGGCGGACCGGTGACGGATTCGCCGGTCCGGGTGCTCATCGTCGACGACCAGGCGCTGCTGCGGGGCAGCTTCCGGGTACTGGTCGAGACCACCCCCGGGTTGACCGTGGTGGGCGAGGCCGGTACCGGCGCGGCCGCGGTGGAGCTGGCCGAGCGGGAGCGCCCCGACGTGGTGCTGATGGACGTCCGGATGCCGCAGATGGACGGTATCGAGGCGACCCGGCGGATCGCCGCCTCGCCCGCCGCCGCGCAGGTCCGGGTGCTCATCCTCACCACCTTCGACCTCGACGAGTACGTCTATGCGGCGCTGCGGGCCGGGGCCAGTGGCTTCCTGCTCAAGGACGCGCCGCCGGAGGACCTGCTGACGGCGATCCGGGTGGTGGCCGCCGGTGAGGGTCTGCTCGCACCGACCGTGACCCGTCGGCTGATCGCCGAGTTCGCCCGCCTGCCGGAACCGGACCGGCCGGTGGCCCGTGAACTGACCGGGGTGACCGAGCGGGAGCGGGAGGTGCTCGTCCTGATCGGCCGGGGCCTGTCCAACGCCGAGATCGCCGGTCACCTCGGACTCAGCCCCGCCACCGTGAAGACACACGTGGGCCGCCTGCTCGGCAAGTTGCAGGCCCGGGACCGGGCCCAGCTGGTGATCGTCGCCTACCGGACCGGACTGGTTTCGGCACCGAGAATCTGACCGCCGCCCGGTCGACGGACCGGTCCTGGTCGGCCCGGCTCAGCGACCGTTCAGGTGGACCAGCAGGAGTTGCTCGGGATGCAGCGGCGGCGCCTGGAGTCCGGCGGCGCCGAGGGTACGCCCGGACAGCCGTACCCCCGGTCCGGTCACCCAGGCCGGCGGCGCGGGCAGGACCGTCGCGGCGGCGTCCGGTGCCAGCGCGCGGACCAGGTAGCGACGGTCGGGGTCCAGACCCGGCAGGCGTACCGGGCCGGGGCTGGCCGTCGTGCCGGTCGCGGTGGCGACGATCGCCATGATCGCCTCGGCCCGGTCCGCTGCGACCACCCCGTGCACCCACAGGGCCGGATCGGGGTGGTCGGCCCGGACCACCGTGCCACCGTGGATAAGGTCCCGGTGCCGCTTGTACAGCGCCACCCAGCCGGCGAGTTCCTGCTGTTCCTCCGGGGTGGCCGAGGTCAGGTCCCACTCGACTCCGAAGCTGCCGAAGAACGCGGTGCCGGCCCGGAAGGTGAGGCCGTGGGTCCGGCCGGTGGTGTGTGCCCGGGCAGCGCCGACGTGCGACCCGATCAACTCCGGCGGCAGCAGCAACTGGGTCCAGCGCTGGATGGACTGCCGTTCCAGGGCGTCGATGCAGTCACTGCCCCAGATCCGGTCGGTCCGCTCGAGGATGCCGAGGTCGACCCGGCCACCGCCGGAGGAACACGACTCGATCTGGAGCCGGGGATGGCGTTCCCGCAGGGTGTCGAGCAGCCGGTAGGCCGCCAGGGTCTGCGCGTGTACCCGGGGCCGCCCGGACGGCTGCGTACCGGCGTCGAGCAGGTCCCGGTTGTGGTCCCACTTCAGGTACGCGATTCCGTACTCCCGGACCAGCGTGTCGAGCCGGGCGAGGATGTGGTCGTAGGCGTCCGGACGGGTCAGGTCGAGCACCTGCTGCCAGCGGGCTTCCCGGGGCAGCCGCCCACCGGTGCCGAGCATCCAGTCCGGGTGCGCCCGGGCCAGGTCCGAGTCGGGATTGATCATTTCCGGCTCGACCCAGAGGCCGAACTCCAGCCCCAGCCCGCGTACGTGTGCGACCAGCGGGTGCAGACCGTCGGGCCAGACGTCCGGGTCGACGTACCAGTCGCCCAGGCCGGCCCGGTCGTTGCGGCGGCCCCGGAACCAGCCGTCGTCCAGGACGAACCGTTCGGCTCCGATCCGGGCGGCGGCGTCCGCGAGCGCCGTCAGCCGACCGAGATCGTGGTCGAAGTAGACGGCCTCCCAGGTGTTCACCACGACCGGTCGGGCCCGTCGCTGCGGGGACACCGACCGGCGCAGGTGAGCGTGGAAGCGGGCCGACATCTCGTCCAGACCGCGCCCGTACGAGGCGTACACCCAGGGCGTCCGGTAGTGCTCACCCGGCCCGAGCACGATCTCGCCGGGCAGGAGCAGCTCACCGGCGCCGAGCAGCGCCTCGCCCTCGGGGGTCCGCTCGGCGTGCATCCGGTGGTTGCCGCTCCACCCGAGGTGCAGGCCCCAGACCTCGCCGGACCGGAAGCCGAAGTCCGCCGTACCGGCGACCAGCAGCAGGGTGGCGTCCAGCCCGGGCTTGCCCCGGCGACTCTCCCGCGACCGGGTACCGACGGTGAACGGGTACCGCTGTGGCGCGCGCTCCCGGCACCACCGACCCGTGAGGTCGAGCAGCTCGTTCGCCTGTGGCGGTACCGGCAGGCCCAGCGCCAGCCCGTCCAGCTGGTACGGCTCCGCGTCCGCCGGGTTGCCCAGCTCGGCGCGGAGCCGTACCAGGCCGGCCGGATCCATCTCCACCTCGATGACCAGGTCCAGGGCGGCGGCGTCGTCCCGGGCCGTCACGACGACGCCGGTTGGTGCGTCGCCGGGCCCGTCCACCACGCGCAGGTCGGTCCGCCGGAAGCGTGGTGACCAGTCCCGGCCGGAGCGGTGGCCGGACAGGCCGGGCAGGCCGAACCAGGCGTGCGTGTGCTCGGGAAGGAGCCCGACCGGTCGCTCGTCGGGCGCGCCGTGCCGGACCGGCCGGCGCAGCGCGGTGGCCAGGTCAAGCAGCTCGGGACCGGTCAGCGGCCCGAGATCGGCTCCCCAGTGCAGCACCACCGGCACCCCGCAGTCGCTGCCGTCCAGCAGCAGACTGACCCCGGCCCGGCGCAGGTGGACCAGGTCGCCGGCGGTGTCCCGGGTCGACTCGGGATGGCGGGTCTGGCTCGGGACCGTCATGGGATGCCTCCGGGGGCTCGGGGGGTTTGTGACGACCTGGCGCGGGTAGCGTGCCTTCGACCGTCGTGTCCCGTCAACGCCTCCCGCGCCGCCCGACCGTCCCGCTCCGACCGGGGTCGCCGACGGAAACCGGGTACGGCGGCAGCACCGGCATGGTGGACAATCTGGAGCTGTGACCGACAGCAACCTTCCCCCCGTCGCACCCGCCGGCCGGGAGTCCCCGCTCGACGACCTGCGGTGGCGGGGTCTTCTCTTCGACTCCACCGACGCCGCCGAGTTGCAGGAGCACCTGAGCTCCGGACCGGTGACCTTCTACGTCGGGTTCGACCCCACCGCGCCGAGCCTGCACATCGGCAACCTGGTACAGATCTTGACCGCCCGCCGGCTGCAGCTCGCCGGGCATCGCCCGCTGGTCCTGGTCGGCGGCGCGACCGGGTTGATCGGTGACCCCAACGAGCGGGGCGAGCGGATTCTGAACACCCCGGAGGTGGTCGCCAACTGGGTCGAGCGGATCCGCGAGCAGCTCACGCCGTTCGTCTCCTACGAGGGGGAGAACGCCGCACGCCCGGTCAACAACCTGGACTGGACCGGCGTGATGTCCGTGGTCGAGTTCCTCCGCGACGTCGGCAAGCACTTCCCGGTCAACCGGATGCTCGCCCGTGAGGTGGTCAAGGCCCGGCTGGACAGCGGGATCAGCTACACCGAGTTCAGCTACCAGTTGCTGCAGGCCAACGACTTCTTCGAGCTGCACCGGCGGGACGGCTGCACGCTGCAGTTCGGCGGCTCGGACCAGTGGGGGAACATCACCGCCGGGGTCGACTACGTACGCCGACGCGGTGCCGGGCCGGTGCACGCCTTCGTCACACCGCTGGTCACCAAGGCGGACGGCACCAAGTTCGGCAAGACCGAGGGTGGGGCGGTCTGGCTCGATCCGACGATGACCAGCCCGTACGCCTTCTACCAGTTCTGGGTCAACAGCGACGACCGGGACGTGGGCCAGTACCTGCGGTACTTCAGCTTCCGCTCGCACGAGGAGATCGAGGAGTTGGAGAAGACGACGGCGGAGCGGCCGGCGGCCCGGGTGGCGCAGCGGGCGCTCGCGGAGGAACTGACCGCGCTCGTGCACGGCGCCGAGGAGGCCCGGCAGGCGGTGGCGGCGAGTCAGGCCCTGTTTGGCCGGGGGGCCCTCGACGAACTGGCCCCGGAGACCCTGCGGGCGGCCCTGGCCGAGGCCGGACTCGTCCAACTGGAGACGTTGCCCCCGGTGGCCCAGATGTTCCGGGAGGCGGGGCTGGTGAACAGCCTCAACGAGGCACGCCGGGCGATCGGTGAGGGCGGCGCGTACGTCAACAACGAGCGGGTCACGGATCCGGAGGCCGCTGTCTCGCCGGATGCTCTGCTGCACGGCCGGTTCCTGGTGCTGCGTCGAGGAAAGCGCACCTTTGCCGGGGTGGAGCTGGTTCCCGGTCGATGATGTGACGCGGAATGCCCTCGGTGGATTTGACGTTGGCGGCCCCGGCCGCGTAATTTTCTCTCTGCCAGCGGGGGAACGGACGAACGGCGCGAAACGCGCAAAGGCCGGAACCGCAGGCGAGGCTCAAGGTCCGACGGTGGGAAACCACCCGGTTTGACCTGGCGGGCGGGGCGACCCGGATGGCTCGGACAGAGCGATTTGGAGTTGCGGACCTGACCGAGTAGAGTGAACGATCGGCAGTGCGCCGGGCGAGCGCGTGGGTGACTTACACGAGCGGCCGGGCTGCCGGAATCCTAGATCGGGGTAGCCGATTGGCTACGCGCTGGTCCAGGAATTAGCTAGATCGAATGGAACGGATGTCAGGCCGGTTAATTCGGATTTGACGCTGGGAAAACGGTCAGCTAACGTAATACGAGCGCCCGGCGGAAACGCTGGGGGTGGATAGTGGCCCCGAGTGGTGGGTTTCGGCTCATTGTTCGGTGTGTGTTTGTTCTTTGAGAACTCAACAGGGTGCTTGATAAGCCAGTGCCAAAATGGTTTTGATTGTTTTGGCAGCAAGTGTTTTTATTGTTGCCGGGTTGATTTTCCAAGTTTTTGTTGGAGAGTTTGATCCTGGCTCAGGACGAACGCTGGCGGCGTGCTTAACACATGCAAGTCGAGCGGAAAGGCCCTTCGGGGTACTCGAGCGGCGAACGGGTGAGTAACACGTGAGTAACCTGCCCCAGGCTTTGGGATAACCCCGGGAAACCGGGGCTAATACCGAATATGACTTTTGGTCGCATGACCGAGGGTGGAAAGTTTTTCGGCTTGGGATGGGCTCGCGGCCTATCAGCTTGTTGGTGGGGTGATGGCCTACCAAGGCGACGACGGGTAGCCGGCCTGAGAGGGCGACCGGCCACACTGGGACTGAGACACGGCCCAGACTCCTACGGGAGGCAGCAGTGGGGAATATTGCACAATGGGCGGAAGCCTGATGCAGCGACGCCGCGTGAGGGATGACGGCCTTCGGGTTGTAAACCTCTTTCAGCAGGGACGAAGCGAAAGTGACGGTACCTGCAGAAGAAGCGCCGGCCAACTACGTGCCAGCAGCCGCGGTAAGACGTAGGGCGCGAGCGTTGTCCGGATTTATTGGGCGTAAAGAGCTCGTAGGCGGCTTGTCGCGTCGACTGTGAAAACCCACAGCTCAACTGTGGGCTTGCAGCCGATACGGGCAGGCTAGAATTCGGTAGGGGAGACTGGAATTCCTGGTGTAGCGGTGAAATGCGCAGATATCAGGAGGAACACCGGTGGCGAAGGCGGGTCTCTGGGCCGATATTGACGCTGAGGAGCGAAAGCGTGGGGAGCGAACAGGATTAGATACCCTGGTAGTCCACGCTGTAAACGTTGGGCGCTAGGTGTGGGGGACCTCTCCGGTTCTCTGTGCCGCAGCTAACGCATTAAGCGCCCCGCCTGGGGAGTACGGCCGCAAGGCTAAAACTCAAAGGAATTGACGGGGGCCCGCACAAGCGGCGGAGCATGCGGATTAATTCGATGCAACGCGAAGAACCTTACCTGGGTTTGACATGGCCGCAAAACCTGCAGAGATGTGGGGTCCTTCGGGGGCGGTCACAGGTGGTGCATGGCTGTCGTCAGCTCGTGTCGTGAGATGTTGGGTTAAGTCCCGCAACGAGCGCAACCCTTGTTCGATGTTGCCAGCGCGTTATGGCGGGGACTCATCGAAGACTGCCGGGGTCAACTCGGAGGAAGGTGGGGATGACGTCAAGTCATCATGCCCCTTATGTCCAGGGCTTCACGCATGCTACAATGGCCGGTACAATGGGCTGCGATACCGTGAGGTGGAGCGAATCCCAAAAAGCCGGTCTCAGTTCGGATCGGGGTCTGCAACTCGACCCCGTGAAGTCGGAGTCGCTAGTAATCGCAGATCAGCAACGCTGCGGTGAATACGTTCCCGGGCCTTGTACACACCGCCCGTCACGTCACGAAAGTCGGCAACACCCGAAGCCCATGGCCTAACCGGTTTTCCGGAGGGAGTGGTCGAAGGTGGGGCTGGCGATTGGGACGAAGTCGTAACAAGGTAGCCGTACCGGAAGGTGCGGCTGGATCACCTCCTTTCTAAGGAGCACCTCTCGGCGAAGGTCGGGTAGGAGCCCACGGTCCGCGTATGTCGGGTCGGGGTGCTCAATGGCGGAGACACTGGCGAGTTTGTTACCGGCAACGGCCTTCTTTCCACTAGTACAACCCTTTCGGGGGTGTGGAGGGTGGTGGGGGTGCGGCTGGTTGGCGAATGTAGAGCATCCTGTTGGGTCCTGAGGGAACAAACCGTGGTCCTCTTCGTGAGGGCGGGGTTGTTGTCTTGGGTTGCCAGGCATGGCCTGGTCTCACATACCGGATCCCTTGTGGGGTTGTTGGTGTGGGGCTGTGGGTTGTGGGTTGGTCGTTTGTTGAGAATTACACAGTGGACGCGAGCATCTTTGTGGTCAAGTTGTCAAGGGCGAACGGTGGATGCCTTGGCACTAGGAGCCGATGAAGGACGTGGGAGGCCGCGATAGGCCTGGGGGAGCTGTCAACCAAGCTGTGATCCCAGGGTGTCCGAATGGGGTAACCCGGCATCAGTCATGTGGTGTCACCCGCACCTGAATTCATAGGGTGTGTGGAGGGAACGCGGGGAAGTGAAACATCTCAGTACCCGCAGGAAGAGAAAACAACAGTGATTCCGTGAGTAGTGGCGAGCGAAAGCGGATTGAGGCTAAACCGGTTGCGTGTGATACCTGTCAGGGGTTGCGTGGTCGGGGTTGTGGGACCTCATGACATGAGCTGACACTTGTGTGGAGAGTTATAAAACCAGTTGCTAGTCGAATGGTGTGGAAAAGCCAACCGTAGACGGTGAGAGTCCGGTAGGTGAAAGTGGCTGGTCTCTTTTGTGGGTGTTCCCGAGTAGCGGCGGACTCCTGTAATCTGCCGTGAATCTGCCAGGACCACCTGGTAAGCCTAAATACTTCCTAGTGACCGATAGCGGACGAGTACCGTGAGGGAATGGTGAAAAGTACCCCGGGAGGGGAGTGAAATAGTACCTGAAACCGTTCGCCTACAATCCGTCGGAGCCTTTAGGGGTGACGGCGTGCCTTTTGAAGAATGAGCCTGCGAGTTAGTGGCACGTGGCGAGGTTAACCCGTGTGGGGTAGCCGTAGCGAAAGCGAGTCTTAATAGGGCGTGTAGTCGCGTGTTCTAGACCCGAAGCGGAGTGATCTAGCCATGGGCAGGCTGAAGCGCGGGTAAGACCGCGTGGAGGGCCGAACCCACCAACGTTGAAAAGTTGGGGGATGACCTGTGGTTAGGGGTGAAAGGCCAATCAAACTCCGTGATAGCTGGTTCTCCCCGAAATGCATTTAGGTGCAGCGTCGCGTGTTTCTTGCCGGAGGTAGAGCACTGGATGGTCTAGGGGCCCTACAAGGTTACTGAAATCAGCCAAACTCCGAATGCCGGTAAGTGAGAGCGCGGCAGTGAGACTGCGGGGGATAAGCTTCGTAGTCGAGAGGGAAACAGCCCAGATCACCAGCTAAGGCCCCTAAGCGTGTGCTAAGTGGAAAAGGATGTGGGGTCGCACAGACAACCAGGAGGTTGGCTTAGAAGCAGCCACCCTTTAAAGAGTGCGTAATAGCTCACTGGTCAAGTGGTTCCGCGCCGACAATGTAGCGGGGCTCAAGTACACCGCCGAAGCTGTGGCATTCACATTTTAACTTCGCATGACTCTTTGGGGTTGTGTGCAGGTGTGTGGATGGGTAGGGGAGCGTCGTGCCGCGAGTGAAGCAGCAGGGTGACCTAGTTGTGGACGCGGCACGAGTGAGAATGCAGGCATGAGTAGCGAAAGAAGGGTGAGAAACCCTTCCGCCGGATGACCAAGGGTTCCAGGGCCAGGTTAATCCGCCCTGGGTGAGTCGGGACCTAAGGCGAGGCCGAGAGGCGTAGTCGATGGACAACGGGTTGATATTCCCGTACCCGTGTAGGAGCGCCCGTGATGAACCTTGTTGTGCTAACCACCCGATCTTGGTGAGGTCTTCGGACTGATCTGGGGGAGCGTGGGAACCTGGCGGGTAGTAGTCAAGCGATGGGGTGACGCAGGAAGGTAGCTGAGCCCGGCCGGTGGTTGTGCCGGGGTAAGCGTGTAGGCCGTACCATAGGCAAATCCGTGGTGCATTAAGGCTGAGACGTGATGCCGAGCCGATTCAGGTGAAGTCAGTGATCCTATGCTGCCGAGAAAAGCCTCTAGCGAGTTCCGAGCGGCCCGTACCCCAAACCGACACAGGTGGTCAGGTAGAGAATACCGAGGCGATCGGGTGAACTGTGGTTAAGGAACTCGGCAAATTGCCCCCGTAACTTAGGGAGAAGGGGGGCCGGAGACGTGAAGGGACTTGCTCCTGGAGCGTTGTATGGCCGCAGAGAGCAGGGGGAAGCGACTGTTTACTAAAAACACAGGTCCATGCGAAGAAGTAATTCGATGTATATGGACTGACGCCTGCCCGGTGCTGGAACGTTAAGGGGACCGGTTAGTCTTTCGGGGCGAAGCTGAGAACTTAAGCGCCAGTAAACGGCGGTGGTAACTATAACCATCCTAAGGTAGCGAAATTCCTTGTCGGGTAAGTTCCGACCTGCACGAATGGCGTAACGACTTCCCCACTGTCTCAACCACAGGCCCGGCGAAATTGCAGTACGAGTAAAGATGCTCGTTACGCGCGGCAGGACGGAAAGACCCCGGGACCTTTACTATAGCTTGACATTGGTACTTGAATTAGCTTGTGTAGGATAGGTGGGAGCCGGTGAAGTCCATACGCCAGTATGGGTGGAGGCAATCTTGAAATACCACTCTGGTTGGTTTGGGTATCTAACTTCGGGCCCTTATCGGGTTCAGGGACAGTGTCTGGTGGGTAGTTTAACTGGGGCGGTTGCCTCCTAAAATGTAACGGAGGCGCCCAAAGGTTCCCTCAGCCTGGTTGGCAATCAGGTGTTGAGTGTAAGTGTATAAGGGAGCTTGACTGTGAGACTGACGGGTCGAGCAGGGACGAAAGTCGGGACTAGTGATCCGGCACTTGCGTGTGGAAGCGGTGTCGCTCAACGGATAAAAGGTACCCCGGGGATAACAGGCTGATCTTCCCCAAGAGTCCATATCGACGGGATGGTTTGGCACCTCGATGTCGGCTCGTCGCATCCTGGGGCTGTAGCAGGTCCCAAGGGTTGGGCTGTTCGCCCATTAAAGCGGTACGCGAGCTGGGTTTAGAACGTCGTGAGACAGTTCGGTCCCTATCCGCCGTGCGCGTAGGATACTTGAGAAGGGCTGTCCCTAGTACGAGAGGACCGGGACGGACGAACCTCTGGTGTGCCAGTTGTCCCGCCAGGGGCATGGCTGGTTGGCTACGTTCGGAAGGGATAACCGCTGAAAGCATCTAAGCGGGAAGCCTGCTTCAAGATGAGGTATCCCACCCCTGTAAAGGGGGTAAGGCCCCCAGGTAGACGACTGGGTTGATAGGCCGGAAATGTAAGCCAGGTAACTGGTTCAGTTGACCGGTACTAATAGGCCGAGGACTTGACTACAAAGCTGCTACGCGTCCACTGTGTGATTCACAGCAAACGAACAACAGACCCCCAAATGTGTTTTGGGTGGTGTTGTTTGATTTGTTGATAGAGTTACGGCGGTTATGGCGGAGGGGAAACGCCCGGTAACATTCCGAACCCGGAAGCTAAGCCCTCCAGCGCTGATGGTACTGCACTCGGGAGGGTGTGGGAGAGTAGGACGCCGCCGGACATCTTCTAGTGCAGGGCCACCCAGTTGCGGGTGGCCCTGCACTGCGTGTTCCGGCGATAACGCCATAAGGAAGGATGTACCCGTGAGTTCAGGAGCGCACGGCGGAGACCGTCCGCGCCGCCAAGAGGACCGTCCGGACCGCCGAGGTGGCCGCGACGAATCTGGGTCGCGCGACGCTCGTCCGTCCTATCGCGGAGATCGCGATTCGCGTGGCGGCTCGGGCGATCGAGGCGGCTACCGAGGTGGTGACCGCCGCGCCGGAGGTGGCCGCGACGACGACCGCCGGGACCGGCCTGCTGCTGCACGGGACGGCGCGGGTGATTCCCGAGGTGGTGGCTATCGCCGGGACGGCGACGACCGTCGTAGCGGTGGCGGCGGTGGCTTCCGGAGTGGGCCCGGTGGAGCCGCTGGCTCCGCCAGTGGTCGGGACTCTCGCGGTGACCGCGATTCCCGACCCGACCGCGGGCGTGACTTCCGGGGCGACCGGAGCAGTGGCGGCACGGGCTCCCGGAGTGGGGATTCCCGACCCGGTGGCTACCGTTCCGGGCCGCGGGACGGGGAGTCCGGCCGCGGTTACCGCGACAGCGGGCCCCGTGACGACTCGCGTGGCGGCGGTGGAGGCTCCCGCGACGGGGGCGGGTACCGACGGGCCAGCGATGACCGGCAGGGCGGCTATGGCGGCGGCCGGCCTCGAAGTGGCGGCGACTTCGGCTCGGGGCGTTCGGATTCTCGTTCGGACTCTCGTCCGGGGTACCGCGCCGGCGGAACGGGTTCGCGTGGCGGGGACCGGCCCGGTGGCTACCGGGAGGGTGGCTACCAGTCGTCGGCTCGACGTGACGACGGCCCGGGACGTGACGCAGCTCCTCGGGGCGACTACCGCCGGGACGCTCGCGACGACCGGGGCGGCGACCGCGACCAACGCGCAGGCGGCTACCGGGACGACGCACGTCGGAGCGACGACCGTCGTGGCGGTGGCGGTGGTGGTTTCCGCAGTGAGGGTGGTTACCGGGGCGGTTCACGTACCGGTTCTGGTGGTGATGATCGTCGTGGCGGTGGTTTCCGCGGCGAGGGTGGTTCGCGTACCGGTTCTGGTGGTGATGACCGTCGTGGTGGTGGCGGTGGCGGTGGTGGTTTCCGCAGTGAGGGTGGTTACCGGGGCGGTCCGCGTACCGGTTCTGGTGGTGATGATCGTCGTGGCGGTGGTTTCCGCGGCGAGGGTGGTTCGCGTACCGGTTCTGGTGGTGATGACCGTCGTGGTGGTGGCGGTGGCGGTGGTGGTTTCCGCAGTGAGGGTGGCTACCGGGGCGGCTCGCGTACCGGATCCGGCGGCGACGACCGTCGTGGCGGCCGCGATTCGTACGGTGATCGTGACTCGCGTGCTGGCGGTTACCGGGACGACACCCGCCGGAATGACGACCGGCAGAGCGGTGGCTTCCGCGGCGAGGGTGGTTCACACTCCGGATCCGGTGGCGACGACCGGCGTGGCGGAGACTTCCGCAGCGGGCCGTCGCGCGGCGGGGACAGCCGGAGCGCTCCGCGTGGCTCGGGGAGCGGCTTCCGTCGTACCGAGGGCGGCCAGGACTCCGACAGCCGAAAGGGTGCGGGCTTCCGGGGACCGGACCGGGACGGCTTCCGTGGGGCCGACCGTGGCCCACGTCGGGACGACCGCGACACGGCGCGGCCGTCGTCGGGGGATCGTACCGAGCGACCGCGTTCGGATGCTGGGCGGCGAGGTCCGGCGGGCCGTGAAGGCACCGCCTACCCGCGCCGGAGCGACTCGGACCGGGCACCGGGCGGGGAAACTCGTTTCGGCGCCGATCGGCGGGATCGGGGCGACCGGATGGACCGGCCGGGCGATGCGGCCCGAGGACCGCAGGGGCCGACGATCCCCGACGAGATCGCCGCTACGGATCTCGACACCGCGGTCCGGGCGGAACTTCTGTCCCTGGCCAAGCCCGTCGCGGAGACGGTGGCACGCCACCTCGTAGCGACCGGGCAGCTGATCGACGAGGACCCGGCTCTCGCGCTGGAACACGCCCTCGCCGCCCGGCGCCTTGCAGCACGCATCGCGGCGGTACGCGAGGCGGTCGGACTGGCGGCCTACCGAGCGGGCGAGTGGCAGACCGCGATCGCCGAACTGCGGACGTACCACCGGATGAGCGGGCGACAGACGCACCTGGCCGTACTCGGTGACTGTGAGCGGGCACTGGGACGTCCGGAGCGGGCTATCGACCTCTACCGGGGAGCGGACACCGAGGCTATGGATCCGGCCGGGGCGATAGAGCTGTTGATCGTGGCAGCCGGAGCCCGCGGTGACATGGGCCAGCGCGACGCTGCGGTGGCCATGCTTCAGGTACGCGAACTGACCGCGGCCACGACCGAACCCTGGGCGCCCCGGCTGCGTTACGCGTACGCCGACGCGCTGCTCGCGGTCAGCCGTCTCGAAGAGGCACGCGAGTGGTTCTCCCGGGCGGCCGACGCGGACGAGTTCGGCGAGACCGACGCTGCGGAGCGGTTGTTGGAACTCGACGGTGTGGTCCTCGAGGGTGACGAGGACAGCGACGAGGACGCCGACGAGGACGGTACGGACGTCGAGCAGGACGGCGTGGACCTCGAGGTTGAGGACGTCGACGACGAGTCCGGCTCGCCCGACGATGATGACAATGATGTCGAGGACGACGAGGACGACGAGGACGACGAGGACGACGAGGACGACGAGGACGACGAGGACGACGAGGACGACGAGGACGACGAGGACGACGAGGACGACGAGGACGACGAGGACGCTTCCGCTGGCGGAGACGACGAGGACGATCCCGAGGGCGTGGGGTCGGAGGAGTCGGGTTCGGTAGCCGAGAGTTCCGTGGCGACGCGGCCCGAGGCTGGTGCCGAGGAGGCAGTGGTGAGGGACAGCGAGGCGTCCACCGAGTCCGTGCCGGCGCAGCAGCCGGCGTCGGAGCCTGCGCCGGCCGTATCCGAGCCTGCCGCATCCGAGGCTTCGCCGGCCGCATCCGAGTCTTCGCCTGCCGCATCGGAGGCGGGGACCGCGCCTAGCGTGGTCGTGGAGCCGAAGCCGGTGGATGGCACCGACGGGGAACCGGATGGTCAGGGAACCGGCTCAGTCGGCCCGGACGTCCCAGCCCGGCCTGCCGACTCGTGACCACCTCCTCGCCGGGCAGCCGGCTGGTCGACGCGTACGACCTGGTGATCTTCGATCTGGACGGCGTGATCTATCTCGTCGACCGGCCGATCGAGACAGCGGTCGCGGCGGTCGGTCGGCTGCACGCCGAGGGCAAGCCCTTGGCGTACGCGACGAACAACGCCTCGCGGCGCCCGGCGGCGGTCGCGGCGCTGCTCTCCGGCATGGGCCTCGCCGTCCAGCCGCACGAGGTGCTCACCTCGGCGGTGGCGGCGGCGGGGCTGCTGGCCAACCGGTTTCCGGCGGACTCACCGGTGCTCGTGGTGGGCGCGGAGGCGCTACGGGCCGAGGTGCGCGCCGTCGGGCTGCGTCCCGTCAGGCGGCTTGAGGACGAGCCGGTGGCGGTCGTGCAGGGCTATGCGCCCGAGGTCGGCTGGGCGGATCTCGCCGAGGCGGCGCTCGCGGTGCGGGCCGGCGCGGAGTGGTTCGCCACCAACACCGACCGGACGCTGCCCACGGCGCGGGGACCGGTACCGGGGAACGGTTCGTTGGTGGCGGTGTTGCGGACGGCACTGGAACGGGATCCCGACGTGGTGGTGGGCAAGCCCGAACCCGCGTTGTTCACGGCCGCGGCCCGGCAGGCGGGCGCGACCCGACCGCTGACGGTCGGGGACCGGCTGGACACCGACATCGAGGGCGCGGTCCGGGCCGGACTGGACAGCCTGCTCGTCCTGACGGGGGTGACGCGGCCGGTCGACCTGCTCCATGCGCCTCTGTTGGCCCGGCCCACCTACGTGGCGACCGACCTGGGTGGGCTGTTCGACCCGGCCCAGGTGGCGCGGCTGCCCGGCCCGGCACCGGAGGAAGCCGGGTCGACGGCATCCGGACCTGCGGCGACCGGTTCCCGGGTACCGGGGCTTCCGATCGTCGCGGACAACGGCTGGCAGGTGACCGCCAACGGGGAGACGGCGCAGCTCACCGGGTCCGGTTCGAGCCTGGAGGCACTGGCTACGCTGTGCGCGGCGGCCTGGTCGGGGCGCCCGGTCGACAGCATCGAACCGGGATCCGACGCCGCCCGGTCAGCGCTCGGAGATCTTGACTTGCTGCGGTGACTGGCGGAGGATTCGGCCGGTTCAGAGCAGCTTGCGGAGTTTAAGAAGATCGAACGGGTTGGCATTGATCGACATTTGCCGGGAGGCCAGCGCCTTGGGGATGTCCAGCTCGCCCCGGACCAGGCGGATCAAATCGTCGCTGGTCGTACTCAGGGCGACTTTCGCCTTCGGGTCGTCGCCGTCGGTCAGGTCGACCAGACGTCCGCCGGTCAACCGGCCATGGAACGCGGTGTCCAGATCGGTGATCCGGCACGCCAGGGTGCGCTCAAAATCGACCTGCTTGCGTACCTTGTCGGCGTTGGCGTCCATCCGGGCCGCCAAGTCTTGCAATGCCTGCCGACACTCCTCAACGCTGGCCATCGCGTCGCCCCCTCGCCTTCCGCCACGCCCGTTCCCCGGGCACGGTACCGCACTGGACGGGCTCGGGCGCCCGGTAGCGTGACAACCTGAACAGTCGGCACCCGCGAAAGGACCGAGGTATGCAGGACGCGTGGCGGGCCTACCTTGAGCTGGCCCTCGGGCTGACGGAGGCGTCGAAGAAGCGCGCCCAGACGGCCGCCAGGAGACTGGTCGGCTCCAGTGGCGCCACGGCTGCCCAACTGCAGACCATGGCCGAGGAGCTGATCTCCACCGGGGTGGCCAATCGGGAGGCGTTGACCAAGATCGTCCGGGTCGAGGTCGACCGCGCGCTCGGCGTCCTCGGTCTCGCCAGCACGGACGAGGTCACGGCACTGACCGATCGGGTACGCCGACTGGAGCGGGAGCTGGACGCGGCGCGGGCCGGCGGTCCGGGCCCGGCCGGTGGCGGTGGGACTGCCGGTCCGACACCGCGGGCCGGAGCCCGCAGGCCCAGCACGGCAGGAAGGTCCACCGACGTCCCTGCGCCGGCTGGCGCGGCGGGTACGACCACGGCCGACCGTTCCGCCGTGAAGAAGGCGGTGGCCAGGAAGACGCTGGCGAAGAAGAGCGTGGCCAAGAAAGCGGTGGCGAAGGCGATAGCGAAGACGGCGGTGGCCGAGAAGGCGGCGTCGACACGGAGCACCGACGCCCCGGCGGCCCCGACCAAGGCGGTCGCCAAGCGGACTGGTGCCCAGAAGGCCGTGGTCACCAAGAAGGCGGCGGTGGCCAAGAAAGCCGTGGTGGCCAAGAAGGCGGCGCCGCGCAAGGCCCCGGTGGCAAAGCGGTCGCCGGCACCGGGCAGCGGTGCCGCATGAGCCAGGGACCCGTACCCGGCCCGTTCCGGCAGGCAGTGGGCGTACCCGGAGTTCCCCGATCCGTTCCGGTGCCCGGTCCCGCGTCGATCGTCGACCGGGACGACGACGTGGACGGCGCCGGTTCCGGCCATCCCGCCGTGGACGCGATGCTCCAGGCTATGGCCAACGCGGCGAACCTGCCGCCGGCCGACCAGATCGCACAGTACGAGGACGCGCACCGAACCCTGCGGGAAACCCTCGCCACCATCGACCAGGCGTAAGCCCAGTCCCTCGGAGAACCATCGATGGCACGTCGTACCCGGCTCGACGCCGAACTCGTCCGCCGTGGCCTGGCCCGATCGCGGGAGCAGGCCGCCTCGTTGGTCGAGGCCGGGCGGGTCCAGGTCCGTGGGGTACGGGCGCACAAGGTGGCAGCCATGGTGGACCCGGCGGATCCGGTCCGGGTACTCGGCGCCGACCCGGCCACGGAGTACGTCTCCCGGGGCGGGCACAAGCTCGTCGGCGCCCTCGGGGCCTTCACCCCGAACGGGTTGCGGGTGGCCGGCCGGCGGTGCCTCGACGCGGGCGCCTCGACCGGGGGCTTCACCGACGTGCTGCTGCGCTCCGGCGCGGCCGAGGTGGTCGCGGTGGACGTCGGGTACGGGCAGCTCGCCTGGGCACTGCGGGAGGACGAGCGGGTGCGGGTGTTCGAGCGCACCAACGTGCGTACCCTGACCCCCGACACTGTCGGCGGCACCGTCGACCTCACGGTCGCGGACCTGTCGTTCATCTCACTCCGCCTGGTGCTCCCGGCACTGCGCGGCTGCACCTCGACGGATGGTGACCTGGTGCTGATGGTCAAGCCGCAGTTCGAGGTGGGCAAGGAGCGGGTCGGTAGCGGCGGGGTCGTCCGGGATCCGGAGTTGCGGGCGGAAGCCGTGCTCGCGGTGGCGGGAACCGCCGCCAATCTGGGTCTGGGACTGGCGGGTGTGGTGGCCAGCCCGTTGCCCGGACCGAGCGGCAATGTGGAGTTCTTCGTCTGGCTGCGCCAGGACGCGCCGGCGCCGGACGAGGCGTTGGTCCAGGCGGCGGTGGCGGCCGGGCCGACCAGTTCAGCCGTGGCGCGAGAGGAAGCCCGATGACCCGGACGGCACTGTTGGTGACGCACACCGGACGGCGGCGGAGCACCGAGCACGCCCGTACGGTGGCGGCGGACCTCATCAAGGCGGGCTTCGAGGTACGGGTGGTGGTCGAGGAGGCCGACGACCTCGACCTGCCCGGGGTGACCCCGGTGAGCCTGCTCGGCGCGGCCGAGGGCGCGGAGATCGTGTTCGCCCTGGGCGGCGACGGGACCTTCCTGCGCGCCGCTGACCTGGCCCGCCCGGCGAAGGCGCCCCTGTTGGGTATCAACCTCGGAAAGGTCGGTTTCCTCGCCGAGGCCGAGATCGACGACCTGGACGAGGCGGTCCGGGACGTCGTCGACCGGAACTACACAGTGGACGAGCGGCTCACCCTCGACGTCCGGGCGGAGTTCGAGGGCGGCCCGGTGATCGAGTCCTGGGCGCTCAACGAGGTGAGCGTGGAGAAGGGCGAGCGGGCCCAGATGCTCGAGCTGCTCGTCGACGTCGACGGACGCCCGCTGTCCCGGTACGGCTGCGACGGTGTGGTCTGCGCGACGCCGACGGGTTCCACCGCGTACGCCTTCTCGGCCGGCGGCCCGGTGGTCTGGCCCGAGGTGGAGGCCCTGTTGCTGGTACCGATCAGCGCGCACGCGTTGTTCAGCCGTCCGGTCGTCACCGCGCCGACGGCCATCTTCACGATCACCGTGGACCCGTTCACCACCCTGGCGGTGCTCTGTTGCGACGGGCGGCGCGTCTACGACCTGCCGCCGGGAGCCAGGGTCACCGTGCAGCGTGGCGCGCTTCCGGTGCGGATCGTCCGGCTGCGGGCCCGGCACTTCACGGATCGGCTGGTCGCCAAGTTCGGCCTGCCCGTGCACGGCTGGCGGGGCAGCCGCCGGTAGTACGTCCGCGCCCGTCGCCAGCGCACCGGTGGCGGCCGCGGCCCGCGATGTGCTCACCTCGTCGAGAAACGGCGCCGCAGGCGCGGCCGAACGCGGAGCGGCCCGTGCCGCGGCGTGGGCGGGTCGCGGGGCGGGCGCCGGCTCGGCGATCAGACGGTCGGCCCGACGATCGAAGATGCGCGCCGGGTGGTCAAGTGTCGGGGCACGCTACTACTGTCGGTGGCTGTGCTGGAAGAGCTGCGCATCACCGGGCTGGGCGTCATCGAGGACACCGTACTGCTGCTTACCGGCGGTATGAACGTCATCACGGGCGAGACCGGCGCCGGTAAGACAATGGTGGTGACCGGTCTCGGCCTGCTCTTCGGAGGGCGGGCCGACGCGGGTCGGGTGCGTGCCGACCCTGGCCGTGCCGGCGTCGAGGGGCGGCTGCGGCTGGCCGGTAACGTCGCGACCGCCGTACACGCCCGGATCACCGATGCCGGTGGCGAGCCCGACGACGACGGATCCGTGCTGCTCAGCCGTACCGTCACCGTCGAGGGGCGGTCCCGGGCACACGTGGCGGGCCGGAGCATGCCGGTGTCGATGCTGGCCGAGATCGGCGAGCAGGTGTTGGCCGTACACGGCCAGTCGGACCAGCTCCGGCTGCTCCGGCCGGCCGAGCAGCGGGCCTCGCTGGACCGGTTCGGCGGGCCGGAGCACGAGAAGCTGTTGGACAGCCTGCGTGAGTCGTACGCGAGGTGGCGGCGGGTCTCGGACGACCTGGCCGACCGGCGGCGCAACGCGCGCGAGCGCAACCAGGAGGCCGACCTGTTGCGGCTGGGCCTGGACGAGATCACCCGGGTGGACCCGCAGCCGGGCGAGGACGAGGACCTCAAGGCCGAGGCGCAGCGCCTGGAGCACGCGGAGGGCCTGCGTACCGCCGCGCAGACGGCACAGCACTGCGTCGCGGGCGCCGCGGAGCCGGCCGACGAGGCCGCCGACGTGACCACCCTGCTTGGGCACGCCCGGCGCACCCTGGAGGCCCAGGCGAGCGTGGACCGTACCCTCGGCGTTCTGGCGGCCCGGCTCGAGGAGATGGCGACCCTCGTCGACGACGTCGCGGCGGAACTCTCCAGCTACCTCGCCGCGCTCGACGCCGATCCGGCCAGGCTGGAGGTCATCTACGAGCGGCGGGCCGCGCTGCGCGGCCTGACCCGGAAGTACGCCGACGACGTCGACGGGGTGATCGCCTGGGCGGACCGGGCCCGGAACCGGCTGTCCGAGCTGGACAACTCCGACGAGCTGCTCGACGAGCTGGACCGGGAGCGGCAGCGGTTGGCCGGCGAGGTCACCGAGTTGGCTTCCCGACTCTCCGCGGCCCGCCGCGAGGCGGCCACCAGATTCGCGGCGCAGGTGACGGCCGAGCTCGCCGGGCTGGCGATGCCGCACGCCCGGATCGAGGTGGCGGTGCTGCCCCGGCCGGTCGGTCGGGCCGAGCCGACGCTCACCATCGACGGCGTCGAGGTGGGGATCGGGCCGGACGGCGCGGACGAGGTCGAGCTGCGGTTGCTGGCCCATCCCGGTGCTCCGGCGCTGCCGTTGCAACGAGGCGCCTCCGGCGGCGAACTGTCCCGGGTGATGCTCGCCATCGAGGTGGTCTTCGCCGGCTCCGGTGGGCCGCCGACGCTGGTCTTCGACGAGGTCGACGCGGGGGTCGGTGGACAGGCCGCGGTGGAGATCGGACGTCGGCTGGCCCGGTTGGCCCGCAGCCACCAGGTACTGGTGGTGACACACCTGCCGCAGGTGGCCGCGTTCGCGGACCGGCATCTGGTGGTGGCCAAGGACACCGGCGGTGCGGTGACCACCAGCGGCGTGCGGGTGGTCGAGGACACCGACCGGGCCCGTGAACTGGCCCGGATGCTGGCTGGTTTGCCCGACTCCGATCTGGGTATCGCACACGCCGAGGAACTTCTGGCCGTGGCGGCCCGGGAGCGCCGTGGGTGAGGTTGCGGATTGACGGAGGTCGTGTCCGGCGAGCGGTGGCCACGTTCCGTGGTACCGAATCGAAGGGTGTGACGCCCGCCACACCCGGCCGGGCATGAGTATGGTTCCCTTGGGGTGGCGGCCCTGCTCAGGCATGTCGCGACAGAAAGCTCTGCCCCACGTGCCAGGATGGTCAGGATGCGTTTACCCACGTTACGCCGGGCCCGGAGCGCGGAACCGGGCAAAGTTGTCGGCACCGCGCGCCTCGACCGCCGGACGAAGCGCCTGGTCAGCCGGCTGCGTCCGGGTGACATCGCGGTCATCGACCATGTCGACCTGGACCGGGTGGCGGCCGACTCGCTGGTGGCGGTCGGCGTCGCGGCGGTGCTCAATGCCAAGCCGTCGGTCTCCGGTCGCTATCCGAACCTCGGGCCGGAGGTGTTGATCAAGGCGGGGATCCCCCTCCTCGACGATCTCGGCGAGGGCGTCTTCCAGCAGATCCGGGAAGGCGACACGGTCCGGATCGACGGCAACACCGTGCTCGTGGGCGAGGAACCGGTCGGGCACGGCAGCCGGCAGGACGCCGAGACCGTGGCCAAGGCCATGGCCGACGCCCGGGAAGGGCTGTCGGTGCAGTTGGAGGCGTTCGCCGCCAACACCATGGAGTACCTCAAACAGGAGCGCGAGCTGCTGCTCGACGGCGTCGGCGTACCCGATGTCGACACCCCGATCCGGGGACGGCACTGCCTGATCGTGGTCCGGGGGTACGACTACAAGGCCGACCTCGACGTGCTGCGCCCGTACATCCGGGAGTTCAAGCCGGTGCTGATCGGGGTCGACGGCGGAGCGGACGCGCTGGTCGAGGCGGGATACACGCCGGACCTGATCATCGGCGACATGGACTCCGTCACCGACGACGTGCTGCGCTGCGGTGCCGAGGTGATCGTGCACGCCTACCCCGACGGGCGGGCGCCGGGACTGGCCCGGGTGAACGGCCTCGGGGTCACCGCACAGACCTTCCCGGCCGCCGCCACCAGCGAGGACCTGGCGATGTTGCTGGCCGACGGGAAGGGCGCCTCGCTTCTCGTCGCGGTGGGTACGCACGCGACCCTCGTCGAGTTCCTGGACAAGGGCCGGGGCGGAATGGCCTCCACCTTCCTCACCCGGCTCAAGGTCGGCGGCAAGCTGGTCGACGCCAAGGGCGTGAGCCGGCTCTACCGGCAGAGCATCTCCGGATCCTCCCTGCTGCTGCTGGTCCTCTCGGCACTGGCCGCGATGGCGTCCGCCGTCGCCGTCTCCACCGTCGGCAAGGCGTACCTCGGAGTGGCCTCCGAATGGTGGGACAATCTGGTGTTCCAACTTGAACAGCTCTTCTAAGCCCAGACTGCTGTCTTCTCGGCCCCCACTGATCAAGAGGCGTTCGTCGTGATCAATTTTCGGTACCACGTGGTCTCGCTCACCGCGGTGTTCCTGGCTCTGGCGATCGGCCTGGTCGTCGGCACCGCGGCACTGAACGGCCCGGTCGCCGACTCGCTCAAGGAGCGGGTCAGCGGGCTGAGCAAGAGCAACGAACAGCTGCGCGAATCGGTGAACAGCCTGGAGACCGAGGTCAAGCGCGAGGAGGACTTCGTCACCGAGGCCGCACCGCACATGCTCAAGGGCACCCTCGCCGGCCGGCGCGTCCTGCTGTTCGTCCTGCCCAGTGGGGAGGAGCACGCCGAGGGGGTGACCGAGATGGCGCGGCTGGCCGGAGCCTCGATCACCGGGCAGGTCAACATCCAGGAGAAGTTCATCCACCCCGACAACAACTTCGTGTTGCTGGGCGTGGCGGCCAAGGCGGCCAGACCCACGATCCCCGACGTCGGGCTGCCCGGCAGCGACGGCGTGGAGAAGTCCAGTGCGCTGCTGGCCAGCGCCCTGCTGGACCGGCCGGAGGGCGGCTCGCTGGTGACCGACGCGGACCGGCGGGCGGTGCTGGACGACTACAGCGAGGCCGGCTACCTGACCGTGAAGGACAAGATCAGCGGACCCGCCGAGGCGGTCGTGATCGTCAGCGGGCAGTCCTACGTCGATCGGGAGGCGGCGAAGAAGGACGCCTCGGTGGTCCGGCTGGCCGACCAGCTCGACAAGGCCGCCGTGGCCGTGGTCGCGGGCAGCGGCAGCAGCGGCGGCAACCTCGTCGCGGAGGTACGCCGGGATCCGGCCCTCTCCAAGAGCATCTCGACCGTCGACAACGCCAACACCGTGGCCGGCCAGGTCGTCACCGCCCTGTCGCTCGGCCGGCAGTTCGCGGACAAGCAGGCCGGGGCGTTCGGCGTCGGCGCCGGTGCCGAATCCCTGCTGCCGGAACTGCCCGAGTGACGGCGAGGAGGAGGGGCGCCCGCCGCCGGGCGCTCGGCGTCGGCGCGGTACTGGCCGGCGCTGCGCTGCGCGGCGTACTCGCCGGACCGTGGACCGCCCAGTTGCAGCGCACCAACTTCCGGGGCCGCACCGTCACCCTGGCCGCCGGCCCGGCGCTCGCCGCCGCGGCGGCCACCGGTGCCGCCGCGGGCGCACCGAGCCGACCGGCCGCCGCCGCGGCCCTGGTCGCCGGCCTCTCGTCCGGAGCCGTCGGGCTCTACGACGACGTGGTCGGGGCCCGACCGGAGCAGAAGACGGCCAAGGGCTTCGCCGGCCACCTCGCCGCGTTGCGGCAGGGCCGGGTGACCAGTGGCATCGTCAAGATCGCCGGGCTCGGCGCGGCCGGGCTGGCCGCCGCCGCCCTGCTCGCCGCCGATGCGAACGCCCGGTCAGCCGACGGCTCGTCGGCCCGGGGCCGCCGGACCGGCCGGGCCGGCGCAGTGGTGGACGTGCTGCTCGGCGCGGGAGTAATCGCCGGCACCGCGAACCTGGTCAACCTGCTCGACCTGCGACCTGGACGGGCGCTCAAGGCCGGTGTGCTGCTCGGCACACCCCTGCTGCCCGGTCCGACCGGTGGTCTCGCCGCCGGCCCGGTGGGAGCGGCGACCGCGCTGCTTCCCGCCGACCTCGACGAGCGGGTGATGCTCGGCGACAGCGGGGCGAACGCGCTCGGCGCGCTGCTGGGCGTGGCGCTGGCCGCCCGTACCGGGCCGGTCGGCCGGGCCGCCGCGCTGGCGGCGATCGCCGCGCTCACCGCCGCCAGCGAGAAGGTCAGCTTCAGCCAGGTGATCCAGAACACCCGGGGGCTGCGCGAACTGGACGCCCTGGGCCGGCGACACTCCTGACGTGGGAACGCCGGCACCCCTTGCCGGCGCCGGTCGCGTTGCCGGCGCCGCTGCGCTGATCGCCGTACTCACCGTGGTCAGTCGACTGGTCGGGTTCGGGCGTACCGGGATCTTCACCTGGGTGATGGGGGAGAAGAGCGACCTCGGTGGCATGTACGTGGTGGCGAACAGCATCCCGAACATCGTCTTCGAGATCGTCGCCGGTGGGGCGCTGGCCAGTCTCGTCGTACCGCTGCTGGCCGGTGCGGTCGCGGCCGGGGACCGGGCGGCGGTGTCGGCGACCACCGGAGTCCTGCTCACCTGGGCGGTGACCCTGCTCGTGCCGCTCGCCGTGCTGGTGGCGGTCTTCGCCGAACCGATCGTCGCGCTGACCGCCGATCGGCCCAGCGCTGCCGAGATCGAGGCCGGCGGACGGATGTTGCGGCTCTTCGCGCCACAACTGCCGCTGTACGGGGTCGGCATCGTGCTCACCGGCGTGCTCCAGTCGTACCGGCGGTTCGCCTGGCCGGTCATCGCGCCGCTGCTGTCCAGCGTGACCGTGATCGGGGTGTACCTGGCGTTCGCCGCCGTCGAGGGGGTGCACCCGAGCATCGCCGAGGCCGGCCGGGGCGGCGAGCTGATCCTCTCCGCCGGGACCACCCTCGGGGTGGTGGTCCTCTCCCTGTCGCTGCTGATCCCGCTGCGCCGGCTACGGCTGCGGCCCCGCCCCGGGTACGGGTTCCCCGCCGACGCCCGGGCCAGGGTCGGCGGACTCGCCCTGGCCGGGGCGGTGACCGTGATCGGTCAGCAGATCGCCCTGGTGGTCAGCCTGAACCAGGTCAGTGGGGGGGCGACCGGCGCACCGGTGGTCTTCAACCTCGCCCAGACCGTGTACCTGCTGCCCTGGGCGGTGCTCGCGGTCCCGCTCGCGGTCGCCGCGTATCCGACCCTCGCCGCCGCGCACGCGGCCGGGGACGAGGACGGCTACCGCCGGACGCTGGCGCCGACCGCCCGTCGGGTGCTGCTGTTCAGTTGCCTCGGCGCGGCGGCGCTGGTCGCGACCGCCGAGCCGGTGGCCCAGTTCTTCTGGCCGGGCAGTGGACCGGCCCTGGCCGCCGCCATCGCCGGCTTCGGTCCGGGGCTGCTCGGTTACGGCCTCTTCGCGGTGTTCACCCGGGCCCTGTACGCGCGCGGCGCGGCCCGACCGGCGGCCGCCGCGACCCTCGCCGGCTGGCTCGTGGTGCCACCCGCCGCGATCGGGCTGGCCGCCGCCTTCCCGACCGACTATCGGGTGTTCGCGGTGGGTGTGGCGAATTCGGTCGGCATGCTGGTGTTGGGGATGCTGCTGGCCGTGGTCGTGGTCAGAAGTGCCGGACCATCCGCGCTGACCGGATTCACCAGGTCAGGGCTGGTGGGCCTGCTCGCCGGGACGCTCGCGGCGCTCGTCGGCGCGGCGCTTGCGCACTGGATGCCCGATTTCGGCGGTGGTACCCCGGCGAGAGTTGACGCCCTCCTGCAGGGCATGCTGTCCGGAGTCGCCGTGGGCGTGGTGTTCCTCGCCGTCGCCTATCCGCTGGACCGGCACGACGTCCGTCCGCTGCTGGCGGCGGTGCGGCGCCGACTGCCCGGCAGGGTGGGGCGGGGCGGTGCGGCCAGCGGGCGGAGCGGTTCTGCCGGGCAAGACGGCTTGGCCGGGCAGGGTGGCTCGGCGGGACGGGGCGTCGAGGGCCGGCGGAACACGGCCGGCCCGGGCGAGGACGACGGGAAGGAGCGGGTGTCGCGGTGAGCGAGCGGGGTGGGCCGACCCGACGGGCGGACCGCGCCGAACCGGGCGTACGGGGGATCCGGTGACCGGACCCGCCGTCGGCTGGACCGGTTCGGTCGTCCTGCTGCTCGCGTCCAGCACCGGCGGCGTCGGTCAGCACGTCACCTCGCTGGCCCGGGGGCTGGTCGCCGCTGGCGTGACGGTGACCGTCTGCGGTCCGGCCGCGACCCAGGAGCAGTTCGACTTCACCGCCGTGGGCGCCCGCTTCGTACCGGTGGAGATTCCGGCCAGTCCCACTCCGGCGGATGCCCGGGCGGTCGCCGCCCTGCGCCGGGTGCTCGCCGAGCCGGTCGACGTGGTGCACGCGCACGGGCTGCGGGCCGGTCTGGTCGCGGTGCTGGCCAGGCCGACCGCCCCGGTGGTGGTCACCTGGCACAACGCGGTGCTCGGCGGAGGACTTCGCGGACGGGTGTCCCGGCTCGTCGAACGGATCGTCGCGCGTCGGGCCCGGGTCACGCTCGGCGCCTCCGCCGATCTCGTCGAACGGGCCGCCGCGCTCGGTGCCCCGGACGCCCGACTCGGTGCGGTCGCCGCGCCCACGTTGCCACCGGCCCGGCGGAGCCGCTCGGCGGTACGGGCCGAGTTCGGCGTCGCGCCGGACCAGCCGCTGATCGTCTCGGTCGGTCGGCTGCACCCGCAGAAGCGGTACGACGTGCTGGTGGACGCCGCCGCCCGCTGGCGGGACCTGGATCCGGTACCGGTGGTGGTGATCGCCGGAAGCGGGCCGAGCTACCTCCAGTTGGCGGCCCGGATCTCGGCCGCCCGGGCCCCGGTCAACCTGCTCGGGCACCGCACCGACGTGGCCGAACTGCTCGTCGGCGCCGACCTGGCCCTGGTCACCAGCGACTGGGAGGCCCGGCAACTGTTCGCGCAGGAGGCACTGCGTTCCGGCGTTCCGTTGGTGGCCACCGCCGTCGGCGGCCTGCCCGAGCTGGTGGGTGAGGCGGCCGTACTGGTGCCGCCCGGAAACGTGGACGCGGTCGACCAGGCGGTACGGACGCTGCTCGCCGACGGGGACCGGCGTACCGAACTGGCCCGGCTGGCCGGCGTACAGGCGGCGAGTTGGCCGACCGAGGCGGGGACCGTCGCCACCGTCACCGCCCTGTACCGGGAGCTCGACAGCCAGCTGCCCTCCTCCGGCCGGGAGACCGGCTCGTCGGCGGGGCGGGGCTGATGCTGCGCCGGCTGGTACCCGTCCTGTTGACCGCGGTCGTCGTGGCTCTGGGGGTCGCCGCGCTGGTCATCCGGCCGTCCACCGGAGCGCCGGAGAAGACCGCCGACTACGTGGTGCTGGCCGGCGTACCGGGACTGCGCTGGGACGACGTCGACCCGGTAACCACCCCGACGCTCTGGCGGATGGCCGAGCGCGGTGCGATCGGGTCCCTGTCGGTCCGGTCGGCCCGGCAGCCGACCTGCCCGGTCGACGGCTGGCAGACCCTCGGCGCCGGCAACTTCGCGGCCTGGGACAGCGGTGCGGTGAATGGCCGGTGCCCGGCGCCGGACATCGCCATCGAACAGCCGGACGGGATCAGCGCCAACCTGCCCGACCAACGGGCCACGGTGAGCAACAACCAGGACAGGATGCGCTGGGGTACGGTGCCCGGCGCGCTCGCCGAGTCGGTCCGCTGCACCTACGCGGTCGGTCCCGGTGCCGCCATCGCCGCAGCCCGCCCGTTCGGCCGGGTGGACCGGTACGCCGAGAGCCTGCCGCCCGACCCGACCGGGCCGCTCGCCGACTGCATTCTCAGCATCATCGACCTCGGCACCGTCGCCGGAGACGATCCGGTCATCCGCGCCGCCGCCGCACGCCGGGCCGACGTCACCCTGGCCCGGGTGCTGGCCGCCCGGCCCAAGCAGTCGCTGGTGGTGGTGGCCGGAATCGCCGACACCGACCAGTCGTCGCGGCTGCACGTGGTGGTGGCGGACGGCCCCGGTTGGGAACGGGGCTGGCTCACCTCGCGGAGCACCGGACGGGAGGGCTACCTGCAACTGGTCGACCTGGCACCCACCGCCCTGGCGGCGCTCGGCCGGCCGGCTCCGGAGCAACTCTTCATCGGCCAGCCGGCGACCGTCGTCGAGGACCGCCCGACCGACCTGCCCACGGCGATCGCCGCGCCGGCGGACGCCGACCGGGAGGCTCGGGCCCAACAACGGGTGGCGAGCTGGTTCTTCGCGCTGCTGGCCGGACTGCAGTGCCTGCTCGCGGTGGCCGTCGTGCCGCTGCTACGCCGGGCCCGGCGCCATGCCGGCCCGTCCGGGCCCACGCCGGTGCCCCGACGGGTGGTGGCGACGGTGGAGGTGCTGCTCATCGCCACCGCGCTGGCGATTCCCGCCGCCCTGCTGGCCGACGTGGTGCCGTGGTGGCGGGGGGAGCACGCCGGCATCTACTTCGGGCTGGTGACCGCCGTGGTTCTCGGCGTGGCCACCGCCGCGGTCCGGCTCGCCCGGGCGTACCAGCAGACCTTGTGGCCGTTGGGCAGCGTCGCCGCGCTGGCCGCGCTCATCGTCGGCGCGGACGTGGTCACCGGCGCCCGCCTCCAGCTCAACGGTGTGATCGGTTATTCGGCGCTGGAGGGCGGCCGGTACGCCGGGCTCGGCGTCGTCGGACTCGGCGTCTTCATCGCGGGTAGCCTGCTGACCGCCGGCTGGCTCGCGCAGCGGGTCCGGCGCAGTTGGCGACCGGCGGTCGTCGTCGGGATCGGCGTGCTCGGTGTGATCGTGGTGGGAAGTCCCTACCTCGGCGCCGACGCGGTGGGAGCGGTCGCGTTGACCGCCGGGGTGAGCGTCGCCGCCGCGATCAGCACCGGCGGGTGGCTGACCCTCGGCCGACTGGCCTGGGCCAGCATCGCCGGCCTCGCGGTGACCATCGGGTTCATCGTGCTCGACCTGCGGCAGCCGGCCAACCAGCGCGGCAGCCTGGGCCGGTTCCTCGGCGCCGTCGGTGACGGCACCAGTGGACTCACGGTGCACCGGTCCGGAGCCTCGAACATGGCCGCCCTGGTCGGCAGTCCGTTGACGGTCCTCGCCCTGGTCGGCGTGGTGCTGGTGTGGTTCGCCCTGTTACGCCCCTGGGGTGGGCTCAAACGACTCTTCGGAATCTATCCGGCGGTTCGCGCCGGTATGGCCGGGATCACCGTGGCGACCCTGATCGGCGGGCTGCTCGGTGGGTCCGCGCTCAACGTCGCCGGTGCCGCCGCCGCGCTGACCGTGCCGATGGCCGCCCTCGCCGCGCTGCGGGTGCTGGACCACGCGGCCGACCGGACCATGCCGCCGATGACGTCGTGGCCGGTGGAGCCCGAAGGTTCGGCCGGAAGTTCCGGGCCGGCCGGGGCGGGGGGGCCGCAACCGGCCCCGGACCCGGCCCTGCGGCCCGAACCGGCCCCGGCTGTGGTGACGGGGTCGGACGGGTCCGCCGGGCCCGCAGCGGCGTCGGTACCGCCCTCGTCGGCGCAGGCCGGTCCGGCCGGGTCCACGCCGGCCGCCGGGGCGGCGGCCGAGGCCGGGGACAACCGGCCCGGTACGGCCGAAAAGTCCGGACCGGCGCAGCCGTCCGCAGAGGTGTCGGCGGGCTGATCCGGGCTCCGAGCCGACGTGGGAACGGGTGCGGCCAGCACCTCGGCCAGGGTTGGTGTTACCGTGGAATCCCGTGGATCGCGTAGATCACTTCTCTGATCGGACACCGGTCTGCACCACCGCGACGAACGACCACGGGAGCAGGCCTTGGCCCCATCATCACGTACGACCCGGCACATTTTCGTCACCGGGGGGGTCGCCTCCTCGCTCGGCAAGGGCCTGACCGCCTCCAGCCTCGGGAATCTACTCACCGCACGCGGCCTACGGGTCGTGATGCAGAAGCTCGACCCGTACCTCAACGTCGACCCCGGCACCATGAACCCGTTCCAGCACGGTGAGGTCTTCGTCACCGACGACGGTGCCGAGACCGACCTCGACGTGGGGCACTACGAGCGGTTCCTCGACCGGGCGCTGTCCGGGAAGGCGAACGTCACCACCGGCCAGATCTACTCCGAGGTGATCGCGAAGGAGCGCCGGGGGGAGTACCTCGGAGACACCGTCCAGGTGATCCCGCACATCACGAACGAGATCAAGGCGCGGATCCTGGCGATGGCCGACCCCGACGAGGACGGCCGTACCCCGGACGTCGTCATCACCGAGGTCGGCGGCACCGTCGGCGACATCGAGTCGCTGCCGTTCCTGGAGGCGATCCGGCAGGTCCGGCACGACCTCGGCCGGGACAACTGCTTCTACCTGCACGTGTCCCTGGTGCCCTACCTGGCACCGTCGGGGGAGCTGAAGACCAAGCCGACCCAGCACTCGGTCGCCGCGCTGCGCAACATCGGTATCCAGCCGGACGCGATCGTCTGCCGGTCGGACCGGGAGATTCCCGACAAGCTCAAGCACAAGCTGTCGCTCTACTGCGACGTCGACCGCGAGGCGGTCATCGCCGCTCCGGACGCGCCGAGCATCTACGACATCCCCAAGGTGCTGCACCAGGAAGGGCTGGACGCCTACGTGGTACGCCGGCTCGGGCTCTCCTTCCGGGACGTGTCGTGGCAGAGCTGGGACGACCTGCTCGACCGGGTGCACCATCCGCACCACACGGTCCGGGTCGCGCTGGTCGGCAAGTACGTCGACCTGCCCGACGCGTACCTGTCGGTCAGCGAGGCGATCCGGGCGGCCGGGTTCGGTCACCGGGCCCGGGTCGAGTTGCACTGGGTACCGAGCGACGAGTGCGTGACCCCGTCCGGTGCCGCCAGCGCCCTGGCCGGAGTCGATGGCATCGTCATCCCCGGCGGGTTCGGCGTACGCGGCATCGAGGGCAAGATCGGCGCGGCCCGGTACGCCCGGGAGAACGGCATTCCGATCCTGGGCCTCTGCCTCGGGTTGCAGTGCATGACCATCGAGGTCGCCCGGCACCTGGCTGGGTTGGACGGCGCCAACTCGCTGGAGTTCGACGAGAAGGCCCGGCACCCGGTGATCGCCACCATGGCGGACCAGGAGGACATCGTCGCCGGCAAGGGAGACCTGGGCGGCACGATGCGACTCGGTGCGTACCCGGCGAAGCTGGCCGAGGGCTCACTTGTCGCGCAGGCGTACGGCGACACGGAGGTCAGCGAGCGGCACCGGCACCGGTACGAGGTGAACAACGCCTACCGGGACGCGCTCACCAAGGCCGGCCTGCACATCTCCGGCACCTCGCCGGACGGCCGGCTGGTCGAGTTCGTGGAGCTGGACCGTGCGCAGCACCCGTTCTTCGTGGCGACCCAGGCCCATCCCGAACTGAAGAGCCGGCCGACCCGGCCGCATCCGCTGTTCGCCGCGTTCGTCGCCGCCGTCGTCACGTACTCGGCGGCAGACCAGCTTCCGGTCGAGATGGCGCCGGCCAGTGCGACCGGCGTACCGGAAGCCTCCGGATCGGGGCGGGCGACGGCGCGGAAGTCCGAGTCGGCGGACCCGGCCGACCAGGCCGGCCGCAACGGCCAGGTCCGGGCCGCACGGGCGAGTTCGCCGTCGTGACCGGCGCACCGGAGGCGGCGGGCCCGGCGGCGGTGTCGAGGTGAGCGTTCCGGCCGGCGGGCACGACTACGAGGTGCGCGGCCGGCAGGAGCGGTTCCACGGCAAGATCTTCTCCGTGGTCACCGACCAGGTGACGATGCCGGGCGGCCGGGTGGTGGCCCGGGACTACGTGCGACACATCGGGGCGGTGGGCGTGCTCGCCCTCGACGACCGGGGACAGGTCGTGCTGATCCGGCAGTACCGGCACCCGCTCCGCCGGGTGATCTGGGAGTTGCCCGCCGGACTGGTCGACGTCGCGGGGGAGGCCCTGCCGGCCAGTGCGCTGCGGGAACTCGGCGAGGAGGCCGACCTCGTCGCGGGTCGGCTCGACCTGCTGGTCGACGTGCACACGTCGCCGGGGTACTCGGACGAGATGATCCGGATCTTCCTGGCCCGGGAGCTGTCGGAGCTGCCACCGGACCGGCGGCACGAGCGCCTGGACGAGGAGGCGGAACTGGAGGTCGTCCGGGTCGACCTGGACGACGCGGTCTCGATGGTGCTGGCCGGCGAGATCACCAACGTGGCCTGCGTGACCGGGGTACTCGCCGCGGCGCGTGCCCGGGACCGTGGCTGGTCCGGACTCCGCCCGGCCGACTCGCCGCTGCCGTGACCCGGTCGCCCGGGCTGTCCCGTCCGGTGGGCGCCGTGCCGCCCGCCGGGACGGAACGGTGCCGGGCGCCGGGCGGTGCCGGGCGCCGGGCGGTGCCGGGCGCCGGGCGGTGCCGAGGCGGATGACCGGACCGCACCCGGGCCACCGCGGCGCTGTCCGACTGGGGACGGAGGGTTTGGCGCGTCGGATCGGCTGACATACCGTCAAGGTTGCCGGTTACCCGCTGTCACAGTGCTGGCTGTCCGGTCAGCGGCGTGGTCCTAGACTTCCGCGGGCGGGACGGTGGCCGCGGCGGCAACGGAGCCGCCACGCGTCGCGCGGTCGGGGTCGGCAGCCCCGGAGAGAGGTGTCTGGAATCGTGAAGGTCGGAATTCCCCGCGAGATCAAGAACCGCGAGTACCGGGTGGCCATCACCCCGGCCGGGGTGCACGAGTTCGTTCGCGCCGGCCACGAGGTGTTCGTGGAGACCGGTGCCGGCGTCGGTTCGTCGATCAGCGACGACGAGTTCACGGCGGCCGGTGCCACGATTCTGGGTGGCCCGGACGACGTGTGGGGCACCGCGGAACTGGTCCTCAAGGTCAAGGAGCCGATCGCCGAGGAGTACCACCGGATGCGCGAGGGGCAGGTTCTCTTCACCTACCTGCACCTGGCCGCCGCCAAGGCGTGCACCGACGCGTTGCTGGACCGGAAGGTGACCGGGATCGCGTACGAGACCGTCGAGCTGCCGGACCGGTCGTTGCCGCTGCTCGCCCCGATGTCCGAGGTCGCCGGCCGGTTGGCGCCGCAGGTGGGCGCGTACCACCTGATGCGCAGCGGGGGCGGGCGCGGGGTGCTGATGGGCGGGGTCTCCGGCGTCTACGCCGCCAAGACCGTCGTGATCGGTGCCGGGGTCTCCGGCCGGAACGCGGCGGCGATCGCGCTCGGTCTGCAGGCCGAGGTGCTGCTGCTGGACCGGGCCGTCGGGCAGTTGCGTCAGGCCGACGCGATCTACCGGGGGCATCTCCAGACGGTGGCGTCGAACACGTACGAGATCGAACGGGCCGTCCTCGACGCCGACCTGGTGATCGGCGCGGTGCTGGTACCCGGTGCCAAGGCACCCACCCTGATCAGCAACGACCTCGTCTCCCGGATGAAGCCGGGCAGCGTGCTCGTCGACATCTCGATCGACCAGGGCGGCTGCTTCGAGGACTCGCGGCCGACCACGCACGACGAGCCGGTCTACCCGGTGCACAACTCGCTCTTCTACTGCGTAGCGAACATGCCCGGTGCGGTCCCGCACACCAGCACGTACGCGCTGACCAACGTCACCCTGCCGTACGCGCTGGAACTGGCCAACCGGGGCTGGCGCGAGGCACTGCGCCGGGACCCGGCCCTGGCGCTGGGCCTGAACACCCACGATGGACAGGTCACCTACGGCCCGGTCGCCGAGGCGCACGGGATGGGCGTCCTGCCCCTGGCGGACGCCCTCGGATGAGGCGCGCGGCGGGTGGCCCCGGAACGCCGTGGGCAGCGGCTCCGGACGACGGGGCGTAGCGCTGACCGGGGAGCCGGATCCGGCCGGTGACGGGCCCGAACCGTCGCCGGCCCTGCGGCGTGCCGTGCGTGGCTACCTCGACCACCTCACCGTCGAGCGCGGGCTGTCGACCAACACGCTCTCGTCGTACCGGCGGGATCTGGAGCGGTATCTGGCGACGCTGGCCGCGGGCGGTGTCGAGGACCTGGCGGCGGTCGGGTCGGCGGAGATCGCCGGGCACGTGGCCCGGTTGCGGGCGGGCGACGACGGTCGTCCGCCGCTCGCCGCGGCCTCCGCCGCCCGGGCCGCCAGCGCGGTCCGCGGCCTGCACCGCTTCGCGGTCCGCGAGGGCCTGGTCGGCCAGGACGCCAGCCGGGACGTACGGCCGCCGGTCCCGCCCCGCCGGCTGCCCCGGGCGCTCGACGTGACCGAGGTGGTGCGACTGCTGGAGACGGCGGGAACGGGTACGGCGACGGGACCCCGGGCCGCGTTGCCGCTGCGGGACCGGGCACTGCTGGAATTCCTGTACGGCACGGGCGCGCGGATCTCCGAGGCCGTCGGCGCGGCCGTCGACGACCTGGATCTGGTGGACGGGTCGGTGCTGCTGCACGGCAAGGGTGGCCGGAGCCGACTGGTTCCGGTCGGTGGGTACGCCGCCGAGGCGCTGCGCGCCTATCTGGTCCGGGCCCGGCCGATGCTCGCCGCCGCCGGCCGGGGCGTCCCGACGGTCTTCCTCAACGCCCGGGGCGGCCCACTGTCCCGGCAGAGCGCCTGGACCATCCTGCGCGGGGCCGCCGGGCGGGCCGGGCTGCCGGTGGACGGGCCGGGGGCGGTGTCCCCACACACCCTGCGGCACTCGTACGCCACCCATCTGCTCGACGGCGGCGCGGACGTCCGGGTGGTGCAGGAACTGCTCGGCCACGCGTCGGTCACCACCACCCAGGTCTACACGCTGGTGACGGTGGAGCGGCTCAGGGAGGTCTACGCCACCGCGCATCCCCGGGCGCGTGACTGAACGCGTCATCCGGCCGTCGCCTCCGCCGAACGTCCATGCTGGCTTTCCGCCGGGTCGACACGCCGAGACGGTGCCCGCTACGGTGCCGCGACGTGGCGTAGAGTCGGGTCCGGCGCGGCCTCGTGAGACGGCAACCGAGGTTCGCGGCGGCGCCGCACAGGACACCGTTCGGCTCCGTTGCCGGGCAGTCGTCGGGAGGGGGCGTACGAGGACATGGCTGGAAACAGTGACCGTGCCGAGGCGTGGACCTCGAGCCTGCGCGAGCAGCAGTCCGCCCTGGACCTCGGCGCCGAGTTGGGGCCCGCGGATCCGGCCGCTTACACGATACGCAAACCGATCCCGGAACCCATGCCGACTGACCAGCACGGTCCGGCGCGGATCCTCGCGATGGCCAACCAGAAGGGTGGCGTCGGCAAGACCACCACGACCATCAACCTTGGCGCCGCGCTGGCCGAGTACGGCCGCCGGGTGCTGCTGGTCGACTTCGACCCGCAGGGCGCGCTGTCGGTCGGTCTCGGCGTCAACCCGCACAACCTCGACCTGTCGGTCTACAACCTGCTGATGCAGGAGGACATCGCTCCCGAAGACGTCCTGATCAAGACGGACGTGGCCGGGCTGCACCTGCTGCCGGCCAACATCGACCTCTCGGCGGCCGAGATCCAACTGGTCAACGAGGTGGCCCGGGAGATGGCGCTGGCCCGGGTGCTCAAGTCGATCCGCAAGGAGTACGACTACGTCCTGATCGACTGCCAGCCGTCGCTGGGCCTGCTCGCCATCAACGCGCTCACCGTGGCGCACAGCGTGCTCATCCCGCTGGAGTGCGAGTTCTTCAGCCTCCGCGGGGTGGCCCTCCTGCTGGACACCATCGACAAGGTCCGCGAACGGCTCAACTTCGACCTGGAGTTGGAAGGCATCCTCGCCACCATGTACGACAGCCGCACCACACACTGTCGCCAGGTGCTGCAACGGGTGGTCGAGGCGTTCGGCGACAAGGTCTACCAGACGGTGATCACCAAGACCGTCAAGTTCCCGGAGTCGACGGTCGCCGGCGCGCCGATCACCACGTTGGACCCGGCCTCCTCCGGCGCCCGCAACTACCGCCAGCTGGCCCGAGAGGTGATCGCCGCGCAGGCCGAGCGCGACCGGTAACTCCGGTGCGCGGTTCCGGCCCGGCCGACGCCGGCCGGTGTCTTTTTCGTTTCCCGGGCTCGGGTCGATGCCCGCCGTGCTGAGGATCATCGGGTGAGTGACGGTACCGGAGCGACGCTGGTAGCCGATGGGCCGGAACCGGTGGACTACGGTCGTCGGGTGAGTTCCCCGCCCGCTGCCACGTCTTCGCCGGACCCGGCGTCGTCCGCCGCGACCGTTGCCGACGACCATGCGGTTGACGACCGTGCGGCCGACGATCATGCGATCGTGACCCGCCCGCCGACCGGCGAGGCGGGACCGGCGACGGACGAGCCCGAGTCGGCGGGCGGCTTCACCGTACGGCTGGCGAACTTCACCGGGCCCTTCGACCTGCTGCTCCAGCTCATCGGCAAGCACAAGCTCGATGTGACCGAGGTCGCGTTGCACCAGGTGACCGACGAGTTCATCGCCTACATCCGGGCGATGGGCGACGCCTGGGACCTCGACGAGGCGAGCGAGTTCCTGGTCATCGCCGCGACCCTGCTCGATCTCAAGGCCGCCCGACTGCTGCCGGCGGCCCAGGTCGAGGACGAGGACGACCTCGCCCTGCTGGAGGCCCGGGACCTGCTCTTCGCCCGGCTGCTCCAGTACAAGGCGTTCAAGGAGGCCGCGGCGCACATCGCCGAGCAGGAGGCGGTGGGATCACGTCGGTACCCGCGTGCGGTGACCCTGGAGCCCCGCTACGCCGAGGCGCTGCCCGACCTGGTGCTCGGCATCGGGGTCCAACGGCTCGCCGCGCTGGCGATCAAGGCGATGACCCCGAAACAGATCCCGATGGTCTCCATCGACCACGTGCACATGGTGCGGGTCAGCGTCCGCGAGCACGCGGCGCTGTTGCGGGATCGACTGCGTCGGGCCGGTACGGCGACATTTCGGGTGCTCTGCGCCGATTGTGAGTCCACCCTCGAAGTGGTCGCCCGGTTCCTGGCGCTGCTCGAGTTGTACCGGGAGGGCCTGGTCGGGTTCTCCCAGGTCGAGGCGCTCGGCGAGCTCACCGTACGGTGGACCGGTCCCGAGGACGGCGGAACCGAGCTGGAGATCGACGAGTACGCCGGAGCGCCCGCCCCGGACGGGACGGTAGCGCCGAGTTCCGCGACCGAGCCGCCCCGTGCCGGGCTGCCCGGTGCCGAGCTGCCCAGCACCGGGCCATCCGGCACTGGGCTATCCGGTACTGGGCTATCCGGTACTGGGCTATCAGGTACCGAGCTATCCGGTACCGAGCTATCCGGTACCGAGCCATCCGGTACCGAGCCATCCGGTACCGAGCCGGATGCGGCGGCGGACGACGACGAGACGACGACGAACGAGGAGGCAGGGTGACCAGCGAGAAGCGGCCGGACTCCCTGGCCGAGCAGGCGGCGGCCTGGGTACCGCCCTGGGAACGGGCGCCCACGCCCCCACCACCGACCGAGCCCGCTACGGACTCGCCGTCCTCCGAGTTGTCGGCCCCCGGACCGGTCAGCGCCGAGGATCCGCCGGCTCAGGATCCGCCGGCTCAGGATCCGCCGTCTGAGGCTGTGCCGGCTGAGGGTGTGGCGGCCCACGATCCGTCGGCTGAGGGTGTGCCGGCTCAGGAGCCGGTGGCCCAGGGTCCGGTGGTCGAGGAGCCGGTGGTGCAGGATTCTGCGGCTCCGGGACTGGCTGGTGGTCAGGAACTGGCCGGCGAGCGGAGCGTTGCGGAATTGGCGCAGCCGGCGGTCGGGGAGGACCCGGCAGGGCCGTTCACGGCCGAGGGATCCGACGCGTCGCCGACGGACGCTGTCGACGTACCCGGGGACGAGGGCGCGGAGGCGGACCGGGAGCCGGCGGCGGCGCGGGCGCCCGGCGTGCCCGGCCGGCAGCCTGAGACGCCGGCGCTGGTCGATGACGACGAACTGCGCGGGGCCCTGGAGGCCATCCTGCTGGTGGTGGACGAGCCGGTCGCGGAGATCCTGCTGGCGCAGGTCCTGGAACAGCCGACTCAACGGGTGTCGACGACCCTGGATCAACTGGCCCGCGACTACACGGCGGCGGGGCACGGTTTCGAGCTACGCCGGGCGGCGGGTGGCTGGCGTCTCTACACCCGGCCGGAATACGCGGCCTACGTCGAGCGCTTTGTATTGGACGGGCAGTCCGTGCGGTTGACCCAGGCGGCGCTGGAGACACTGGCGGTGGTTGCCTACAAGCAACCGGTGACCCGATCGAGGATCTCGGCCATCCGGGGTGTCAACTGCGACGGGGTGATCCGTACCCTGGTCTCCCGCGGCCTGGTTCAGGAGTGTGGCACCGAGCCGGAGAGCGGCGCCTTCCTGTACCGGACGACGACGCTGTTCCTGGAGAAACTCGGACTCGACACCGTCGACCAACTACCGCCGCTGGCCCCGTTCCTGCCCGACGACGTGGAAGAGATTGCAGATGCCCCACGATGACAACCGCGGCGCCCCCGGCGCCGAGCGCCTCCAGAAGGTGCTCGCCGCCGCCGGCGTCGGCTCCCGACGTGCCTGCGAGGACCTGATCTTCCGGCGCCGGGTCACCGTGGACGGGGAGGTCGCCCAACTCGGCGACAAGGTCGATCCGAGTACCGCAGTCATCTACGTCGACGGCGAGCGGCTGGTCACCGACACCCGCCTGATCTACCTGGCGATGAACAAGCCGCGTGGTGTCGTCTCGACGATGGCGGACGAGAAGGGGCGCACCGCGCTGGGAGACTTCCTCGGCCGGGTCGAGGAGCGGGTCTACCACGTCGGACGGCTCGATGCCGACAGTGAGGGACTGCTGCTTCTCACCAACGACGGCACGCTCGCGCATCGGCTGATGCATCCGTCGTACGGGGTGTCGAAGACGTATCTGTGCGAGGTGGCGGGGCCACTGGCCCGTACCGCCGGCCGGCGGCTCATGGCCGGGGTCGAGTTGGCGGACGGCCCGGCACGGGTGGACGATTTCCGCCTCGTGGACACCCTGGGACGTACGGCCCAGGTGGAGTTGACCCTGCACGAAGGGCGCAATCACATCGTACGGAGGCTGTTGGACGAGGTCGGACATCCTGTGTCACGGCTGATCCGTACCGCCATCGGTCCGATCCGGCTCGGCGACCTGCGCCCCGGTCGTACCCGTCGGTTGACGAACGCCGAGGTCGCTGCCCTCTTCAAGGCGGTCGGCGACTGAGGCTGGAGGCCCTCGGACGTGGCCTGGACGCCCCGTGGCGTGCGGCGGCGACCCTGGTCGGTGTGGCCCCGGCTCCGGGCAGACCCTGGTCGCGGGTGCGCGGGGGTGCGGGCGGCCGCTGAGTCGGTGCCGCTGTCGGACTCGGCCGGCCGGTCCGGGGCGACCCGGTTGGCCGTCCGCTGTCGGACGCGTGAACCGTTCGGTGTCGGGCCGGCACTCGTCCCCGTGGCGGCGTCACCGGTCGGACGCGGGCCGGCACTCGTCCCAAGGGCGGCGGGGACCGGTCGGGCGCGGGCCGGTACGGCGGACGGGGCATGATGGACAGCGAAACGCGGAGGCGCCGCCACGGCCGGCTGCCCGCACGACTCGGCAGAGCCGGGCAGATTGCCCCTTGATCGGTGAAGGAGAGAACGGTGGCGGAAAAGGAACGGACCAGGCGATGTGTGGTCGCCGTGGATGGCCCGTCCGGTTCGGGAAAGTCCACCGTCTCCCGGCGGCTGGCAACCGCGCTCGACGCTCGCTACCTGGACACCGGGGCGATGTACCGGGCGGTGACCTGGGCGGTGCTGCGGTCCGGGGTCGACCCGCAGGACGCCGAGGCGGTCACCAAGGTGGCGGGAGAGACAGATCTCAAGATCGGGGTGGATCCGGAGGCGCCGAGCGTGACGGCGGACGGAATCGCCATCGACCGGGACATCCGGGGGCCCGAGGTGACGGCCGCGGTGTCGGCGGTCTCGGCGGTGCCCGCCGTACGGGAACAGCTCGTCGCGCTGCAGCGGGAGATCATCGAGGCAGCCGGTCGGATCGTGGTGGAGGGCCGGGACATCGGCTCGGTGGTGGCGCCGGACGCCGACCTCAAGGTCTACCTGACCGCCTCGGCCGAGGCACGGGCGCACCGGCGCAGCGCGGAGAACGCAACAGACATCTCGGCCACCGCGGCCGACCTCGCCCGGCGTGACCGGCTCGATTCCACTCGGACCGCCGATCCGCTGCGACAGGCGCCGGACGCGGTGGAGCTGGACACCACCGCACTGGGCGTCGCCGAGGTCGTGGCCCGGCTGCAGGAACTGCTCGCCGGACGGCGGCCGGGCCAGTGACCCGGTGGTTTGGCTGGATCGGTGAGGTAGCGGACCGGGGTCGTACCCGGCAGGGCAAGGAGGCGGCGTGAGCGCGGGGGACGGTTGGATCGAACTGCGGGAGCCGGACGTCGACGAGGACGAGGCGACCGGTCCGATGCCGGTGGTTGCCGTCGTCGGACGTCCGAACGTCGGCAAGTCGACCCTGGTGAACCGGATCATCGGTCGGCGGCAGGCGGTCGTGGAGGACACCCCCGGAGTGACCCGGGACCGGATTCCGTACGACGCGCAGTGGTCGGGCCGGCAGTTCACGGTGGTCGACACCGGCGGTTGGGAGCCGGACGCGAAGGACCGGGCCGGCGCGATCGCGGCCCAGGCGGAGATCGCCGTCGCGACGGCCGACGTGGTGCTGTTCGTGGTCGATGCCGTGGTCGGTGCCACCGACGTCGACGAGGCGGCGGTACGGATGCTGCGGCGCAGTGCCAAGCCGGTCCTGCTCATCGCCAACAAGGCGGACAACGCGGCCACGGAGGTCGAGGCGACGTCGTTGTGGTCGCTCGGACTCGGCGAGCCACGTCCGGTCTCCGCGTTGCATGGTCGAGGCGCAGGTGACCTGCTGGACGCGATCCTCGAGGCGCTGCCGGACGCGCCGCCGATCAGGGAGGCCGGTCCGCGAGGGCCGCGCCGGGTGGCCCTGGTCGGCCGTCCCAACGTGGGCAAGTCCAGTCTGCTCAACCGGCTCGCCAAGGAGGAGCGGTCGGTGGTGGACGCCGTCGCCGGCACCACCGTGGATCCGGTCGACAGCCTGGTGGAGATCGGCGGAGAGACCTGGCAACTGGTCGACACCGCGGGCCTGCGCAAGCGGGTGGGCAAGGCCAGCGGTACGGAGTACTACGCCAGCCTGCGTACCGCCGCCGCGATCGAGGCGGCGGAGGTGGCGGTCGTGCTGCTCGACGCCAGCGAGCCGATCAGTGAGCAGGACCAGCGGATCCTGACCACGGTCACCGAGACGGGTCGGGCTCTCGTCATCGCCTTCAACAAGTGGGACCTGGTCGACGAGGACCGGCGTTACTACCTGGACAAGGAGATCGAGCGGGAGTTGCGCCGGATCCCCTGGGCGATCCGGGTGAACGTCTCGGCCAAGACCGGCCGGGCCGTGGACAAGCTCGCGCCGGCGCTGCGTACCGCCCTGGCGAGCTGGGAGACGCGGGTACCGACCGGACAGCTCAATCAGTGGCTCACCGCCCTGGTGCAGGCGACACCGCACCCGGTGCGCGGTGGTCGGGCGCCTCGGATCCTCTTCGCCACCCAGGCGGGCATCTCCCCGCCGCGCTTCGTGCTCTTCACCACCGCCCCGCTCGACGCCGGCTACCAGCGGTTCATCGAACGCAAGCTCCGGGAGGAGTTCGGCTTCGTCGGCAGCCCGGTGGAGGTGTCGGTGAAGCCGAGGAAGAAGATCGGCGCGGGCGGACGCGGAAAGCCGCACGGCTGAGTCGTCTCGTCGTACCGGTGCTTGTCGAGTCGTCACCGGTCCGTGCGCGCCTGACCGTTACGGCCCTGCCGGGTCGTCGTAGTGGCCCTGCCGGGCGGCACCGGCGGGGCCACTGCCGTTCCACTCCAGTCAGTTTGATACAGCCTATCTTCCTAGGATGGGTAGGGGGTGTGTGCGGGGGGCGCAACGGACCGAGGGGGTCGACGGAGGACGGTGGGCCTGTGCGCGTACGAAACAGGCCTGCGCTACGCTGTACCGGCTGTCGTACGGAGTACCGAATGGCAGCAACGGGACGTGGCGCAGTTTGGTAGCGCACTTGACTGGGGGTCAAGGGGTCGTCGGTTCGAATCCGGCCGTCCCGACAGAGGTCAGAGGGCATATCTCATCGATGGATATGCCCTCTTGTCATTCCCGAGTGTCTAACTGAGTGACTACGGTGCTGGCTTCGGTGGTCCGGGGTCAAAGATCCGGTCCATGGCTACCGCGCCGTTGAGTAACACGGGCCGTAGCTGGTGCCGGTAGACCGTCTCCGTGACCGTGGTGCCCGAGTGGCCGCACAGGTCGGCGATGTCCTCGATGCTTACGCCGCTGTCGGAGAGCACCGACACGAAGCTGTGCCGCAGTTCCCGGGGCGTCCAGCGGGCCGCGTCGAGTCCGGCCCTGGTGGCTACCCGGCGGAACGCGCGCCGGACGTTCGCAGCGTCCAACTCGGTGCCGACCGTAGTGGTGAACACGATGCGGCCCGGTTGCCAGTCCTTCCCGGCCTTCTCCCGGTCGTGCCGCTGGCGCTCTCGGTGGCTCTTGAGCGCCTTGACGCACCGCAGCGGTAGGGCGAGAGTGCGCCGTGACTTCCGGGTCTTGGTGTCGCCACCGGCACGCACCGAGTGCCATACCTCGATGGTGGGCGGTACCGGGGGAGTCGCTTCCGGGTCGCCGTCCAGGTCGACATGCTCCCAGGTGAGCGCTCGTAGTTCCTCGGTGCGGGCGCCGGTCAGGAGTGAGAGCACGACGTAGGCATAGAGCCGGGTGTCCTCAGCCGCTTTGAGAATCGCTTTCGCCTGGTCGAGGGTGAGTGATTTCGAGGGGCGTCCCTCCTGCCCTCTCGGGATCGAGCACAGCGCTACCACGTTCCGCTTCACCTTGTCTCGTGCCATGGCGCGGGTGATGGCGCGATTCAACAGCGAATGCAAAAGTCGAACACTGCGTGTGCTCAACTCTTTTGCGAGATCAGCCAACCACCGGTCAACCTCTTCCGCGCTGAGTTCGCGCAGCTTACGGGCGCCAAGCTTCGGGATGATGTGAGTCCGGGCAAGGTTCGAGTAGTTCTCCTTCGTGCTGTCCGACTGTCCATTGAGTCCGTACGTGAGCCAGTCGGTTACCGCGTCGGCAACGGTGACGCCGTGCGGCGCGATGGTAAGTCCGTCTTCGTGGTCGCGGAGTACTTCCTTCAGCTTGTTCTTGGCTTCGGTCTTGGTCTTGCCGCTGCCCCGCCGGACGATGCGCTTTCCGGCGGGGGTGTAGCCGGTGGTGACGGAGGCAATCCAGCGCTGGCGGGCTTCGTCCCAGTGCAGGCCACCGTCACCACGGCTTCGACGCTTACTCATCAGGCGGCAACTCCTCGTGCGGTTTCGCGTTCCAGTAGCGCGACGTACTCCGTGATGGCGCTAGCGGGGATGCGCCGGTCGGTGCCCTGCCGGACGTAGCGGAGCCGACCCGCGCGCATCTGCTCGTAGATGACGGTCCGGCTCATGCTGAGTAGCGCCATGGCTTCGGAGACGCGGTAGAGAGCCTTGACGTGCATCGTGGGCGCCTTTCCGCTCGGCTGGTGGTCAGCGAAGGGTCCGGGGGTCGACGCGACACAGACCGTTTGGGACCGGGTCTGAGAGAGCCGTAGCGGCAAGATCTGCGATCGGTCGGTATCTATGGATGGGCCGAACGCTCCCAGGGCTTCTGAGGGGGCCGGTTCGGCGGCCGGTCGGGCGGTCATGCGCGGCGGCCGGTGACGCGTGGCCGGGGGGTATCCGTACCATGCGTACCAAGGTGGTTTTGGCTGCTCAGGGCTGGTACGGATTGGTGTGCCGGTACGCTTTGATGCGTACCAGGCAGGCAATCCGTACCAGGGTTGACCTGGGAAAAGGAGCTTGGTACGCATGGTACGGATACCCCGGTGGAGGGTGTCTCGCGTTGCTCGGCGGGCGGTGCCGGGCAGTACCGGTTCCACGCGTCGGTGAAGGCGTCTCGGGTGTAGCCCTTGGCCTGTCCGACGGGGAACCGGAGCTTGGTCGAGGTGATGCCGAAGTCGCGGAGCAGGTCGCCGAGTCGCTTCCCGGTGAGTCCGGCGGGTCCGCTGTCCGACCAGGGCGCTTCGTCGTCGCCGTTGAGCACGGTCAGCAGGTCGCTTGTGGATGCTGCGCCCGGTTCGCCGAGCACGGTGAACGCGGTGCGGATGTCTGCGAGTAGCCGGATGCGGTTGGAGACGTTTCCCGCGTCGTCGGATTCTGCGGTGAGGGTGGTGACCGCGAGGCGGGCGCGTTGCGGCCACCTGCTTCCGGCCAGATCGGCGACAGCTACCAGGGGTTCCCAGGTGTCGGCGGCGCGGTCTTCGACCGGCATCGACGGTTCCGCCGCTTCCAGGTCGACCAGGTGAGCGCCGAGCCATTCGGTCAGCCGCTCGGCGAGTCGACGCAGCGCCGGACTGTCGCGACGGTGCCGGTACGGCGCGACCGTCTCACCCGGCGCCCGGCGGCGCATCCGGACGACTACGGCGCGGTCTTCGATGGTGTCGGGCATGGCGCCGATACCGGCGAGCGCTGCCATGGCGAACGTCGGGATCTTTTCCAGGCTGTGGGTGTTGTTGTCCCAGCGGATCGCGGGCCGGTTGCGCTGGTGTCCGGCATTCAAAAGTCCGCGTAGGTCTTCGTTGGCTTCGGCGTTCTTCCCGCCAAAGATGGTGTCTGCCTCATCGACCAGGAGGGTCGGCGGGTGGTCGGTGCCGATGGCGCGGTAAACGGCGGCAGGGCTGGCGTTGACGGTGATCAGTGGGTTGTGACAGGTGCCTTCCACCACGTCGAGCAGTCGGGACTTCCCGCATCGCTTCTCCGGCGCCCGGATCACCAGGCGGGGGGCGTGCGCCCAGGCGGTCTGTGCGTGCGTCGCTGCCACCCACAACACGACCGCGTCGACCGCTTCGGCGGACGGGAGGATGACGTACCGGGTCAGGCATGCGTGGAGGTCGTCCAGGATCGCCGCGCCGTCGATCCGGTGGCCGGTCGGCAAGGTGTTCTGGTTCATGCTGCGACTCCCTCAGCTCGGAATCCGCCACGGATGGCGGCACGAATGTCCCGGTCGGTCTGCTCGGCCCGCCGTCCGGCGATGGTCAGCGCGGTGACGGCGTCGGCCTGGTCGATGGCGTGCGCGGCGACCATCCGGGCGACACCCCGGGCCGCGCCGTACAACGTGGTCCGCCGGGCGCCTTCCGGGGCGCTGGTCACCGCGTCGAGGTGCGCGGCGAGTAGCCGGTCGGGATGGGAGATGCCCCCCGTCGCGTGTGTGTTGATCGGTCCGACCGGCGCGGTCGGTGCCGCCGGGGCTGGTTCGCACGCCGCTACCAGCGCGGGGGGCATCTCCTCCATGGGCCGACCCGGCATCCACCGGTACGGGCGGCCGGTGGCCGGATGCACCGACGGGGGCAGGACGACGTACCCGCCGTCGGCCTTGATGTCGATACCGGGGCGGCCGGGCATCGGCCGGGACACCACCGGGCGGCCGGGGTGCCGGTAGTACAGGTGCCGCCCACCGGACCCGGTGACCACATGCGCGGTCGGCGGCAGCAGTCCGGCGCCGATCAGGGTGGTCATGGTGTCGTCGCCACCGTGGCGCGGGTCGACGTCGACCACCACCACCCCGGAGGCCGTACCGGTCCGCAACGCGAGTTGTCCACCGGGAACAGCCGTCACGATCGCGGCCACCTGCTCCGGGTCGGTGGTAGCGGCGTAGAAGCCGTGACAGGTCAGGCAGTCACAGGCGGCCGGGTCGTGATTGTCGTCGGCGTCACGGCACGGCAGGCAGTTCGCCACCGGCCGCTTCGACCTTGCGAGCATGAACACCGGCCACCCTCGTTCGGCGTACCGCAGCGCGGGGGCGAGCAGGTCGAGCATGGTTCTCTCCGATCCGATCAGTTCGTGCGTGGCGGGTGCTTCCGGCCGTCCGGCGACCGTTGCCGGGGTGTGCTGTGGGCAGCGCGGGCCGTACAGGAACAGCCGGACCTGCTCCGTGCTGTCGCAGTGCCGGGCGGCCGGGCCGATCCAGTGCCGGCACCGGCCCGGCGGATTCCGGATCACCACCGGCCCCGGCGAGCCGGTGTCGGCCGGGCGGAGATCGCGACGCGGATGACCAGGGCGCGGAGGTCGGTCAGCATCGTGGCCAGTTGCCGGCGGGCGGCCGGCTCGGCCGGGTCGAGCACGACACGGATACGGATCTCGGCGTGGCCGGTGCCGTAGTCGGTGGCAACGCGGTTGAGTACGGCTCGGCCGTAGCCGGGCAGGTCGACCACCATTTCCTCCGACCGGTGCTCGCCGAGGTTGCAGCGGTGGTCGCGGGGACACCAGTCGGTGTGCGGGGTCGGCCGGCGCTTCATCGAGTGCCCCGCTCATGCTCGGCGCGGAAGTAGTCGTACAGCCGGCGGCCGATTCGCACGCGGCGGCCGGTGCCGTCGCACCACCGGCAGTCCCGGTGCCGCCGGGCCAGGCTGTTGCGGCGGCCGGAGCAGCGTCGGCACTGGCCGAACGGCGCAACCGAGCACAGCACGATGTACCACGCTGTGTAACCGGCGAGGATGAGGCTAGCGAGCAGGATCATGGGGGTCACGGAATGCCTCCACGAGACGGTTTGAGGGTGCAGAAGGCTGGCGCCGCTAGGGAATAGGGCGCTGGCCAGGGAATGTGTGTGGCGCTAGCGGGGGTGCTAGGTCTAGCGGGGGGCGCCGCTAGACCTAGCGACCATCACTGTCCGCCTTAGGCGGCTTTGTCTCCACGACGCTTGTTACGCTCCGCAACCGCATTGACGACGTCGACCCGCTCGATACCACGCCGGTTGGCGCCCCTGCCGGTGACCGGGTCGGTGCCCCACACCTGACCGGTCGTGATCCCGTACGGCTTGAGCGTCGCCCGAAGCTGATCGGCCGTGAGGTCGCCGTACGCGTCCGGCCGCAACCCGGACAGCCGCTCAACCAGGGTTTCGGCCCACACCTTCGGCTCATCGGCCGGCACCACCGACAGGACGTCGTCCAACAGGGTGTCCCGCCGGGCAGCCGGGGTTTCGGCGGCCTGCCCGGCCGCGTGGCCGGTCAGCGTCCCGGCGGCTTCTCGCAGCGCGCGTGCCCGGTCGGTGATCCTCTCGGCGGTCGGGCCGTTGATGTAGAACGTCCGAACGATCTGCGCGTCGTCGGCCGTGCCGACCAGGTAGCCGACACCCTTGTCCTTCTTCGCGAACATGGTGGCCCGGATCCCGTTCTTGTAGGCGCTGGTGCCGAGCACCATGTCGTTCTCCGTCTGCCCCATCACCTTCAGACAGAACCGGGTACCGGCGTTCGCGGACACCCCGGTCGGCAGGGACTTGGCGTCCGGCCGCTGAGTCGCCAGGAGCAGGATCACACCGAGTGCCCGACCCAGCTTGATGATCTTCTCGGCCAGTTCCCCGGCTTCCTTGCCGAACTCCGGGTGCGAGAACAGCTCTTGGATCTCGTCCAGCCCGACAACCAGCCAGTGCAGCCCCAACCCCTTACGCCGCGCCAACTCTGGCGTGACCTTGTTGTCCGGACAGACGGTCTTCGGTAGGCCCTTGATGACGGCGGCGCGTCGCTGGCATTCCTTGCGCAGCTCCCGCAGGGCGAGCAGGCCAGCTTCGGCGGTTTCGTCGTCCTGCCCGGACGCGAACCGGGCCGCGACCTTCGCGAGCGGGTCCAGTCCGCCGGTGCCCTTGAAGTCGAACGCCCAGATCTCGGCGTACGGGTCGAGCGATGCGGCGAACAGCGGCACCCCGATGGCGCCGGTCTTGCCGTAGCCGGGGATCGAGCCGATCAGGATGTTGGTGTACGGCAGTTCGATCGACACGGTCCGGCCGCGCGGGTCGGTGCCGAACGGCAGCGGCTTGGCCACGTCGAAACTCGCGGCCTTGACCAGCGGCCACGCCTTCAACGGCGCGGCGGCCATGTCCTGATCCCCGACCCACAACACCAACCGGCCCGGGTGCACCTCCGGCCGACCCTCCGGCCATACACAGCCCAGCGGGCGGGTCAGCCCAGAGGCGAGGCGTTCGCGTTCCTCGGCGATGTCCCCGGCCGTCACACCGGGCGGTAGGTCGAGTTCGGCCCGCCAGCCGGGACCGTCCCGGGTGATCGGCGCCGTGAACGCGATGGCCCGGTTTCCCTGCTTGCGCAACGCCTGGTTGATCCCAGAGTTGCCGAGCACCGACAGCGCCCGGATCACGATTTCCGAGGTCAGTCGGGCGACCCGGGGCACGACAACGGCGGTGTCGAGTAGCGGCTTGTCGGCCGGTTGACCGATCATCCCGAACAGGGTCACGGCCAGGGCGAGGATGCCCCACCTCGACCACGACGGAGCGAAGACCAAGCTGATCCCACCAGCGAGCATCACGGCCGTGCCGAACGTGGCCACGATGCCCCGCCACCGGACCCGCCGGTCACGCTGCCGCGACAGCTTCAAGTACTCCTCGGCGTCCTCACGGCGAACAGTGGCCTGCCGCACCTGCTCACCTTCCAGGTCGAACAGCCACCGGACCGTTGCCCGGGTGACCCGGTAGACACCGCGCGGCGACCGGACGGCAAGCTTTCCGGCGTACTTCGGCAACCGAAGCAGGTGGTAGCCGGTGGAGTGCGTGGCGTGCCCGACGGTCCAGCGGACCGCGTCGCGTAGCTCGTCACGGGACCGGAGCCAGGCCGGCAGGATCGGCCGACGCTGACCGGCCCGCAGACCGGCCATGGTGAACCGGGGCGCCTTCTGCGCCTCGGGCGAGTCGACCAGCACCGGCCCGCCGTCGGTGTCGTCGGTGTCGTCGGCGGTGCGGGCTTGCCGGGCGGCGTCCAGGTCGAACACCTCAGCCTCAGCGGCGTCCCAGTCGAACCGGTCGTCAGGATTGCTTGACATGATGAGTCTTCCTCCATCTGAGGTATCTCGGATCGGAAGGGGACCGGCGGCACGGCAACGGTTTCCAGGCCATGGGGCCGTGCCGCCGGGCGAAATCAGGCTTCGTCGTCGGTGCTGTGCAGCAGGTGGGCAAGCGCGGCGCCCATGCCGAGCACGATCACGGGCAGGCACGCGACCAGGGTGGTGATCCACCACGGGGCGGCCGTGATGCCGGCGGACTCCATCAGGTGGTACGCGACCTGACCGAGAGCGCCGAGCAACAGCGAGCCGATCGCGGACCACTTCGCGAACCGGCGAGCGCGGGCCGGAACACTGCCGGACAGCCACGCCCGAAGCGCGTACGCGGCGTACGCCTCCACACCGATCGGCAGCGTGATCGCCGTGTTCAGCGAGAAGCTGTCCCAGATCCCCGGCAGCGGGTGGACCACACCGAACCCGGTGAGTCCGCCGAGTCCGACCCACCCCGACCAGATCGCGACGAACGCCGGGGCAGCCAGCAGGAGCAGAACCCACGGCCGGGCCGGTGCCGTCGCCCGCCGGGGGGTGGTGGTGATGTTGGTGCCCGGGTGTCCGTCCCGGCTGACCGGCTCGGATACCTCCGGCAAGGTCACCACCGGGGCGGGTGCCGGGTCCGACACGGGCGCGGCGACCGTAGTAGGCGGCGCCGGGTCTACCGGCGGAGCCGGCGGCACGTCGACCGGCACCGGGACCGGCGGCGCGGTAGGGGCGAACTCGGCGGCGGTGAGCGCGTCGCGTAGCGCGGTCGCCTTCGGTGAACCCACCCGGAATTCCCGCATCAACCGGTTCCGGGACGGGACTTCGCCGAGTGTGGCGGTCAGTTCCCGGGCGGCCGGTAGCAGGGCTTCAACGGCGGCCGGGTAGGCGCTGATCGTGGGGGCAGTCATGACAGGTGACCTCCTTCGGTCAGGGCAGCGTTGAGCAGGTCGCGGTGAGCGGCGAACACCGTGCCGCCGTAGGTGGTGGCCAGATGGTCGGTGAGCACGTCGTAGGAGTCGGCGAGGATCCACGCGGCGCGTCGGGCGTCGTCGGTGCCAGTGACTGCGGGAAACTGGTAGAACTCGTCGCCGATGTCGAACCGGGTCGGGACGGTGACCATCCACGCCTCATCGCTGGCGCGCGGGTCCGGCACGTACCGGGGCGGCATCGTGACGTACGGCTCTTCGGCGCGGTCCACGATCAACCCGGTTTCCTCGGCCAGCTCCCGCACGGCGGCGTCGGTCGGGTCCTCGCCCGGGTCGACGTACCCGCCGGGCAGCGCCCACCCGTGGCCGTCGGCCCGCTCGACCATGACGATCCAGCGGCGACCGAAGGTGTCCTTCGCGACGACCAGGGCATCGGCGCAGACCTGCTCGCCCCAGTGCCCCAGCTCGTTGCGGCCGTAGCGGACGCCGGTGGACTCGCACGGGTTGACCGGACGCCCGTCGACCACCCGGAACGGGATCGCGGCGGCAGCCTGCCGGGTCGGCCAGTCGATCCGGGTCGGGTCCATCTCCGGATCGGCCCAGCTCGCACCGGACGCGATACCGGCAAGGACACTCGGGTGGGTGTAGGTAGTGCCGTTCATGCTGCTACCTCCTGCGGGTAGGCACAGTCGACGCACTCGCCGAGCGAGCGCGGGATGCAGTACGACCGGACGACTCCGCACGTTGGGCACGTCCGGCGAGCACGCAGCGCGGCCCGCACCGCCCGCAACTGCGCGGGGGTCGCGGTGCGCTTCGGCTTGGCAAGATCGAGGCGATACAGGTACGCGACGCGGGTCCCGCCGACACCGGCCCACATGAGCTGTGCGGCGACCGGCTGACCACCGGGCCGCAGACCAGCGGCCCGCAACTGACGCCGCGTGGCGTAGCCGGCGGGGGCACCTCTCCACCACCAAGTAGGGATGCCCCACCGGGCACCCTCCGGGTCGTAGAACGCGGCACGAATCCGGCCCATGACCAGCACCTACGCGGCAAGCCGAGTCGACACGACCGGGTCACCGAGCGCAGCAGCGGCACGCATCACCCGCTGCTCGGCCCGACGCAACCGGCGCCAGTCCATCGGCGACGGTCCGCCGACGGCGGACAGGATCAGGATCTCGGCATCGAGCAGGTCAAGCTCAGCCGCGATCAGCGGCCATTCGCGCTCGATCGAGGCCATGTCGTCAGCGCTCGGTCCTCGGTCGGCTTCGGCGTGTTGCCCGTGTTCAACCACTTGCTGTGTCCTCTCTACGGGGGCTCAAAGCCCCGCCGAATCAAACCTCTGTTGCGCAACAGAGTAGCGATACAGTCGCGAGTTGCGCAAGTACGTTGCGCTACTCTCGACACGTGGCAGATGAAAAGGCCGAGCTTGCGGCAGCTACGCGGCGCTACCAGCGAACGGAAGTGGCCCACGAGAAGGCGCGTCAGGAGGTGATTGCGGCTGTGGTTGCTGCCCTGCGTGCCAACATCGGGCCTACCGAGGTCGAGCGGATGTCTCCGTTCACGAGCGCCTACATCAGACGGTTGGCCCGAGAGCACAAGATCCCGCCCGCATCACCGGGTCCGAAGCGTTCGACCAGGTCGGACGGGTAATGCATCACCTCCCGAAGGCTTCCGTTCGTGTCGATGGGGCAAGTTCATCGCGGAAGCCGGCATCCTGGGTGAGCAGCCTGTGCAGCCGATGTGCAGTCCCGGTGCATCTGCTGCACAGACTGGTTGGCGACTGGAACTAGACTCGCGTCTGCCGTGCCAGCTTGGGGAGCTAAAGCCGTGGAGATTGTCGACCAGTGGACTGGCCTGCATGCCTGTGCTTTGCAGAGCGCCTTACGCCTGACGCAGGGGGAATTTGCCGGGCAGCTAGGGGTGGCTCGGCGAACCGTTGCGAGTTGGCATGAGAGGCCGGACATCGTTCTTCGGACGGAACTACAACGCGTCCTCGATACCGCCTACGAGCGGGCAGGCGAGCCAACGAAGCTGAGATTCGTCCGTCAGATTCGGGCAAGCGAAGCCGCCGACGCTCGATCGGGCGAGGCTGTGGAGCTTACGGTCGCGATAGCAGTGGTTGCGACCGAATCAGACGTCTTAATCGTCTGCCGCCGAGATGAGGACCCCAGCGGCATAACATGGCAGTTTCCGGCGGGGATCGTAAAGCCGGGAGCGTCGGCAAGTACCATCGCCGTGCGTGAAACGCTGGCAGAGACAGGAATTCACTGCGTGGTGCGGGAGCGACTTGGTAGCCGTATTCACCCGCTATCCGGAGTGAACTGTGAGTACTTCTGGTGCGAATACCTGACCGGTTCCGTCGAGAATCGTGATGTCTCAGAGAATATGGACGCCTTGTGGGTGAAATGGCGGGACCTTACTCGCTTCATCCCGTCGGATAGAATCTATCCGCCCGTATTGCGGGCGTTAAGGGAGGAACTGTGAACCAGCAGCCCTCGATTGCTGCCGCCATCATTGTGAACGATGGTCAGGTTCTCATGGTCAAGCGACGGGTCAAGGAAGGCCAACTGTCGTGGCAGTTTCCGGCGGGTGAGGTCGAGCCGGGGGAGTCCGACGTGGACGCCGCAGTGCGAGAGGCGCACGAGGAGACCGGCCTTACGGTGCGATCTGTGCGGCGACTTGGTGAGCGCGTTCATCCCGCTACTGGACGGACAATGGTGTACGTCGCGTGTCAGGTGGTAGACGGTACGGCGTACGTCGCAGACGAGGAAGAGCTTGCCGATGTTGACTGGTGCAATCGGGGAAAGCTCGTAGAATATGTGCCGTATCCGTTTTATGGGCCGGTACAGGACTACTTTAACGCCAACCTGGTCGACTGACCTTCGGGAGCGAAGGCGCCGGGCAACACTCCCGAGCAGAGATACTGGTAGCCGAATGCACGCCTCAGCTTGTTGATCGGTGCTGGGCGGTATCCATCAGTTGCGGAAACGCCAACTCTGGAGAATGGATTAGGATCCGCATATGTTCGGCTGGCTGAGGTTGTCGCGCATCCCCTGTCCGACCCCTAGAGACCCAGGTCGCGCCTGTCGTAAAGCTCCTGATTCCTTGCGTAATCCGCCATCGCGCGAATAAGGGAGCCCATCTGAAGAATGGCGTAGAACAACATTGTTGCCATGAGGAAAAGGCCAATGCTGGAACGTCGGCAGTGTGAGCAATCAACCATGTTCAGGTCGCCGGCAATCGCGAAGTATATGACACTAACAACACCCAAACTGAGTTGGGTCCCAAGGGTCCACGCGAAGGTGAAGATGAGATCGCCGTAGAAGGATCTGAATGATGGGCCATACAGATCCGAAGTCAACAATGGCTCCTCGGATCCATCAACCGCTTCCACTGTTATGGCGGATCCAACCTTCTCGACCTTGGCGCGGGGCGCTGCCGGTCCATTTACAATCATTGTGAAGTACAGTTGCCCGCGCGGTATCCCCAGAGCCAAGACGGTTGCCGCTGTAGCGGCGCCGAATCCGAGAGCGGAGAACGCGAGCATGCCGGCAACGAGATCTTTAACGGCCACCTTCTGGAGAGCGGGCACCCAATTTAGCCTGAAAGACACAAAAACGAGCAGACCCGCAAATAGCAAGCTCAATACAGCGTTTCTGTGCAGAAGGGTCTCCCCTAGCCGGGGAGAGACGTAGCGGCGAGTGAAGCGGAATAGATCTTGTTTAGGCACGCCGGGGCTTGCCTTCTTCTTCCGACCTGAGGCTTCCGGGCTCGCGCTCATAACATCAGCCTAGACTTCGGGTGTGACAAGTTGGTCTACGCCGATTCAGGTTGAGGCGGCAACTCGGTGTCCCCCTGCTGTCGTACAATGGGAAGCGCACGTTCCGCGAGTTTCCTAACGGCTTCCCGGACGCTTTCGTCCTGGTCGCTTAGCGACGCTTCGTCATCTACGCGTGCAACAACACGAAGCTGGTGTTTCTCCAACGAAACCGTATGATCAGTTGGCTCGCCCTGTCTGCGACCAACCACCCTCATGTCACGAATATTTGGCAGACGTCGTCGAATATTCGAGATGATTACATTAATGATGCCTTCGTCTTTGCTGAGAGATGCGCCCCGAGGTGCATGTACCACGACGGCTGCGTCTTTGCCGCCGGAGCTTCCCGCGAGCTCCGAAAGAGCGTCGCTAGCATCGTTCCAGTCAGAGTTAGGTCTATTTACGACGATAGAAGCTTCCTTGATTCTAGACAAGTCGAGAATCTCGCGCTCTAGTGACGGAGCGGGAAGTGGGTCAAGGTCGAGATCAACGATGCCGTAACCATTCCTCCGGCTAACGTTCATAAAATACCGTTCTAGGCTGGAAGCACTTACGCCCCGGCGCCGATTTTCGACAAAAATCAATCTGTCTCCCGGAATGACCGAGACCCTCGTGGGCTGCGCGAGCCAAGTATTTTCCGGGGTGCGGGCCTGAACAGTGACACCTGTTTGCCTATTGAATAGCAGGGGAGTGTCCCTCGGATTTCCGCTGACAAAGCGGAAATGAATGAACTCGCCTTCGGTGGTCGAGGCGGCGACAGCGAGCATCTGGTCTTGCGCGACCGGCGTCTCAGTGGCGGGGCTTGGAAGATTGGCAAGCCACTGAAAGAAGCCCTCGTAGTTAAGGAGCGTCCTCGGCGTTCGACCATGCATGACAAATGCTTTGACCTGTCGTGCCTGCTTGCGGGGCATGCATCCTCCAAAGCGTTTAGCCGCATCACCCTACAGGCGAAGGCGGGGGGCGCGGCATGACGCTCTCGATCATGCAGTGTCGGCTGGCCGACATTCGCCCCTTCAAGGCACATGCATCGTGAGGACTGGGCCATCTTCGACCAATCGACACGAAAAGGGCAGTGTCTGCCAATAGGTGCTAAGGAACCTGCAACCTCGTGGGAGGCCGTGTCTGAGTTATTAAACCGTGCCGCCTGGCACCGAGTTTGCTGGGTACCGGGCGTTGCGTACGACGAGGACGCCTGGGCAAGCCACTTGTTGACCGGTGTATCCGAGTGACCAACTGAGTGACAACCGGCACGACCGATCTGGGACGCTGGCGAACGCTGGGAGACTGATACGGCAGCGGAAGCCGGGTGATGTAGCAGGTACCCGCACCATGATCGTTGCCTGGGGGTCAAGGGGTCGTCGGTTCGAATCCGGCCGTCCCGACAGCGAGAGGGTTTCCGCAGGTCAGAGACTTGCGGGGGCCCTCTTCTCATAGCTCGGCATGAATGCCCGGTCTAGCGTGCCGCTGTTGGACTCCTTGACTCGGGCAGGTTGCCATGCCACTACTCGATCTTCACAAGCTCACCGCCGGCCTGTCGCGGGGCTGGGCCGGGTTCCTGCGGGACTGGGACCGGTCACTGTGCGCCGGGAAACTACCCACAGACCACCCGCTACAACTATCTGCTCGCCGCCGCCCAACTCGGCCGCTATCTCGGGGAGTACTCCCCGGATCCGGACGCCGAGGACGCGGCCGACGATCCGTGCGTGGTGACGCGGGCCCATGTGGAGGCGTTCCAAGCCTGGATGATCGAAACCAGATCCGCGTCGACCGCACTGAACAAGCACAAGGGACTGCAGCAGTTCTTCAAGTGGCTGCTCGTCGACGAGCAGGCCACCGACCGCTCGCCGATGGAACGGGTCCGGCAGCCGAAGACGCCGCGGAAGCTGATCCCGGTCATGCGCGACGCGGACACCGGCAAGCTCCTCGACGCGTGCAAGGGCAAAGGCTTCACCAACCTGCGCGACGAGGCGCTGATCCGGTTGTACTGCAACACCGGTGCCCGACTGTCCGAGGTCGGCAACCTCCTCGTCACCGACGTGGACCTGAACACCGAGTCGGTGCACTTTCACGGCAAGGGCGCCAAGGACCGGCGGGTCCGGTTCGGCCCCAAGACCGCCCGGGCGCTGAGCCGGTACCTGCGCGCGCGGGACAAGCACAAGGGCGCCGCATTGCCGAATCTGTGGCTGGCCAGCCGTGGCGCCGCACCCTTGACTCCGAACGGGATCAAGATCCTGCTCAAGCGTCTGGGCAAGGCGGCCGGAGTACCGGACGTGCACGCCCACCGGTGGCGACACAACTCCGCCCACGAGTGGAAACGCGCCGGGGGAGACACCGGGGATCTGATGCTCTTGCTGGGCTGGACATCGGAGGACATGCCCCGTCACTACGGCGCTAGGAGCTGTTCGAGGTTCGGATCATGTGGTTGTGGTGAGGTGTTTCAGCCACATGATCGAGCCTCGGAGGTGGAGTCCGGCGGTGTAGCTTTCCGGGGCCTTGTCGTACCGGGTGGCCAGCCCGCGCCAGGTCTTGATCTTCTGGAAGCAGCGTTCGACGGTGTTGCGTTGCTTGTAGCGCCGCGGGTCGAAGGTGACGGGTCGTCCTCCCGCCGAACCCCTCTTCTTCCTGTTGGCCTGCTGGTCGACCTTCTCTGGGATGACCGCGGTGATTCGGCGGCGGCGCAGACAGGCGCGGTTCGCCTTGGAGGAGTAGGCCTTGTCAGCCGCGACCGCGTCGGGGCGGGTGCGGGGCCGGCCGACCGTGCCCGGAACACGGATCCTGCCCAGGAGAGTCGGGAGTTGCGGGCAGTCCCCGGCCTGGCCCGGGGTGAGGACGAACACGAGGGGCAGCCCGGCGGCGTCGACCGCGGCGTGGACCTTGCTGCTCAGTCCGCCCCGGGACCGGCCGAGCCCGGCAGCCGCGGCGCGGGCCCGACGGCGTCGCCGGGTGGCACCACGATCCTGACCCGACGCGTCCGCACCATTTCCCTCGGCCGTGGGTGCGGGTGCGGGTGCGGCCTGCGGTGCGTCACCCGCCACACCGGCGGCTGCGCCTGAATCGGAGCCCCCTTTTCCTCGGTCAGCGCCTGTTCCAGGGCATCCAGCGTCTCTCCGGCGACCGCCAGACCAGCTGACTCGTGGTGCGCCCTCACCACGGTGGAGTCCACACTGACCAGTTCCAGCCCGACCAGCCCACGGGATGCGGCCTCGGCGATCAACGCGTTCATCAGGTCCTGGAACACCCCGGCCCTGGCCCAGCCGTTGAACCGGGAGTAGAGCGTGGACCAGGAGCCATACCGCTCCGGGACATCACGCCACCCCGACCCGGTCCTGAACCGCCACAGGATCCCGTTGAACTGATCCCGCACCCGACGCGGCAACGGCCCCGTCGCCGCGACCGGCAGCAACGGCTCGATCAACGCCCACTCAGCATCCGTCACATCGAAACGCGCCACCAACGAGTTCTACCAGCCGCAGCCAGCCCACCACCGGCCCCACCGAGATCCGAACCCCAAACAGCCCCTAGCGGCAGGCAACGATGGGATCGGCTCTCGGCCAACGCTCGACGTCATCTCCTGCCCGCAGGTATGCCGCGTCTGGATCCGACGGTGAGAGCCAAAGCTGAAGTTCACCGTTGCGATACCCGGTGTCCCGGGCATCATCAGGCAGGTCGGTGGCGATCGCAAGTTTGTCGTGAATCCCATATCCGATGATCCCGTCTGGGTCACGGATGAACTGGCGGATCTCGGCGGTCGACTGAGAGACGGTGCCCAGCGGCCACCCGAGGTGCATCATCACAGCGCTCTGCCAATCGCAGTGATCCGGCCCGGCGATGCTGTTCAACTCCCGCCCGTCGACCAGACGGCCTGCCTTGGTCCACGTCGAGCCCGGGTAGGGCTGCGGAGGGGAGAAGTAGTCCGCGACCGACCCCCGCGACGATGACGTGTCGTCACGTTCACTTACAGCGGGTGCGGGCGGGCGGACATCGCGTTGACCTGCGGGGCGGGCGGGGCTGCAGGCAGTAAGGAGCACCAGACTCAGGCCGGCGACGAGGAGACGCACCATTTCACTGCGACGGCTCGTCGGCGGCACGGGTTCCATCCGGCGGGACGTGACCATCCTGTTTTGCCGCAGAGCACGAGGCAGCGCCGGCTGCGCACAGGTCACAGAGCGCGGCGGCGTACGGCTGGCACGCGGCGTCCGATCATGCCGAGTTGAGTACGTCGCGAAATAGCGCATCGACGGCAACCACCGCCTGGTTTTGAGCGCTGGTGATGGTCCCGCTTGGGCGAGGGTTTCGGGCCCAGGCCTCTTTCGCCGATTTTTGTGGGCGTGTCTTTAGGACCCACCCCTGGCCAGCCTCCTGGGTTCCGCGGGGCAGCCGCTGTTCACGGTGCCCCGCCGCGCCGGTCAGGTCATGAGGCTCAAGTACGGTGATTTCCCGTGATTGAGTCCGAGGTTGAGGTCAGCGAAGATCTGGTCCGCGTCTTGCTGCGGGAGCAGCATCCGGACCTGGCCGACCTGCCCATCCGCGAGGTGGCGGGCGGCTGGGGAAACCAGATGTGGCGCCTCGGAAACGACTTGGCCATCCGGATGCAGCGGATGGACACAAGCCCCGATCTGCAACTCAAGGAGCGCCGCTGGCTGCCACTGCTGGCCTCACGCCTGCCGCTTCCGATCCCGACTCCGGTGCGCAGCGGTACGCCTTCCGAGCACTTCCCCAAAATGTGGACGGTCATGACATGGGTCGAAGGCACACCCCTGGATCACGGGACGATCGTCCGCGGCGACCATGCGGCCGACATGTTGGCGGCCTTCCTGAAAGCGCTGCACGTGGAGGCGCCCGCCGACGCGCCGGGTGCCTCTGACTTCGGCACACACCCCAAGGACTCAGGGGTGGGTTCGAGCACTTCCTGGGGGCCGTGGACCTCGACGGCTTCGGCTTTGCCGGGGACGACATCCGGGCCGTGTGGGACGACGCGGCGGCGACCTCCGAGTGGCCGGGACCACCGGTATGGGTGCACGGTGACTTGCATCCCGCGAACGTCGTTGTCGCCGACGGCACACTGGCGGGCATCGTCGACTTCGGTGCGCTCTTCGCCGGTGATCCGGCGTGGGACCTCGGGGCTGCCTGGCTGCTGTTGCCCGAGGGGGGCGCCTCGCGGTTTTTCGACAGCTACGCTCAGGCGGACGAGGCGACGGTCCGACGGGCGCGCGGGCTGGCCGCCATGAAGAGCCTGTTCTTGATGTTGATGGGCCAGAACGGGGACCGCGGCCTGCCCGGCGGCAAGCCGAACTGGGGGCCAGCGGGCCGGTCGGCACTTGATCGTGTCCTGAAGGGCCTTTGACGTCGGCGTAAACCGACCAGCTCACCCCGGTGGCCGAGACCAGCGATTGTCGCCTTGCCCGCCTGCTCGGCGTTCGGTTGCCGAGGGCGGTCGGACGGGCGTTGGCCTGGGATCTATTCATCAGTTCGGGTCCCACCTCGATCGGGTGGTTTCGATGTTCGCCAGTTTCGGCCCCACCTGAGCTGGTGGGAACATCGGCAGGGTCTGAACGGGAGCCCGCCGATGCCACCGATGCCGAAGGTTGACCTGTTCGCGGCGATCCGCCGGGACTCCCACGCCGGCATGTCGGTGCGGGCGATGGCCAGCAAATACCAGGTGAGCCGTCGCACGGTCCGCGCGGCATTGCAGTCGGCGTGGCCACAGCCGCGCAAGCCGATGCCGCCGCGGACCTCGAAACTGGACGAGTTCAAGCCGATCGTCGATCAAATCCTGCGAGCGGACTTGGACGCGCCCCGCAAGCAGCGACACACGGTGACACGGATCTATGACCGGCTGATCGCCGAGCATTACATGCGCGAGGTGTCGAGATCTCGATCCGGCGGGGGCGTCCCGTGCGCGCTCCGACGGTCGTGATGTCCGCGGTTCGTTGCCAGGCGCTGGAGGCCGGGCTGATGGCGAGCGAACGGCGGATCTGCTCCATCCGGTCGGGGTCGTTCACGCCTGCTCCGTAGGCAGCACGCGTAGGTCGGCCACGGCCACGTGCCGCGGGCGGGTCACGACGAAGCCGACCGACTCGGCGACGTCGCGGGCCTGAAGGGTCTCCATGGCGGCGTACCAGCTCTGGTTCGCCTCTCGTACGCCGTCGCGGATGTGGTCGGTCAGCTCGGTGCTCACCGCCCCCGGCTCGATGGCCGACACCCGGACGTGCTGCTGTCCGAGCTCTTGGCGCAGCGCTTCACTGAAGGCGCTGACCGCGAACTTCGACGCCGAGTAGACCGCCGCACCGCCGATCGCGGATCGTCCGGCCACCGAGCTGATGTTGACGATGTCGGCGACCGCCCGCGGCGACGTCTGCGCGGCTCGCCGCAGATGCGGCAGTGCTGCGTGAGTCATCTCAAGCAAGGCCGAGACGTTGAGGTCGACCGTCCGCCGCCACTCCCGCAGCGGAGCCTCGGCCGCCGGTCCGACCAGCATGATGCCGGCCGAGTTGACCAGCGTGTCGAGACGTCCCATCCGCTCGACGACCCGGCCAACGAGGGCGTCGACGTCTTCTTGGGTGATGTCGGCTGCGAAGACTTCCGCGCTCGCACCCCGCGACCGGATGTCGACCGCGAGCGCGTCGATGCGTTCCGCACGCCGGGCGACGAGAGCCACCGCGGCTCCCTCGTCGGCGAGGAGGCTTGCGGTGGCGTGCCCGATGCCACTACTTGCACCGGTGACGAGAACAACCGTTCCACTGAGACGGCCGACTCCTGGCTGACTCCTGTTAACCATGACACCTCCAAATACGAACTGGTTCGTATCGAACTGTAGCGCTCGTGGCGTCACCGGGCAAACGAACTGGTTCGTATATGATCGTGAGATGGATCGCACAGAGGCCAGCCGACGGCGCCTGCTCGATGCCTCGGCACGGGAGTTCGCTGCCCACGGCATTGCCGGTGCGCGGGTCGACCGCATCTCCCGAGAAGCCCGCGTCAGCAAGAACCAGATGTACGCCTACTACGAGAGCAAGGAGGGCCTCTTCGAGGCCGTACTCGCCGACGTGGTCCGAGGAGTCGTAGACCAGGTCATCCTGACCGCGGAGGACCTTCCGGACTATGCGGTCCGGCTGTACGACGCCTACCTCGAGCGGCCCGATCTGGTGCGCCTGTCCATGTGGGCCCGGCTGGAGTGCACCCCCAGCGGTCCGCTCTTCCCGGCGGATCCGTCGAAGGCAGATGCGGTGATGCGGGCACAGGAAGCAGGCGTCGTCCGAACGGATATTCCCGCTGCAGACATCCACGCTCTCGTGATCGCTCTCGCGCTCACGTGGTCGCCCGCAAGCCTCATCCACGCCGCCACCGCAGAGGAGCCGACAGCAGAGCACGACCGGCGACGGGCGAGTCTGGCCGCCGCCGTACATGGAGCTTTCGTCATCACGTGACGGTTGCCGGTGATGTCCCCGGTGGCCTGGGCGGTTTCCTGGGCGAGGTCTTTCACCTCGCTGGCAACCACGGCGAAGTCCATGCCGGCGTCACCGGCGCGGTCGGCTTCGATGGTGGCGTTCAACGCGCAGGTGGGGGGTCGGGGACCAATCGGCCGGATCCGGAGGTAAGCCGGTAGCGGCTGACCGGTGTGGTGTCCGGTAACGATCGTTCGTGTGTCACATTCGCCCGGACGCGACAACCAAGGAACAGGCAGTGGTTGACGCAGGATCGCGTGTTTCTTATGCGCGATTTCGTGCGCGTGGACTCCGTGGTGGTAACGGTGAGTGGTTCCCGCTGGCGTAGTGGCTCCAGGTCATGCCGGCGTTGACGGCCTGTCTGGCGGCGGTCGTGTGGTGGATGCCGAGGGCGTCGGCGATGACGGGGGCGGGGACCTGGGCGACGAGCTGGCGGAGCGCGGAGACGCGGGCCTGGTTGAGCGGGAAGCTGAGCATGCGCAGGTTGCGGTGCAGTGTTTGGTAGGTGATGGGCTGGCCCGGGTGGCGTCCGGGGAACAGCCAGCCCTCGGCTGGTGCGGCTGCGGCGAGGTCGCGGAGCAGGCTGGCGATCGGTTCGGGGATGGGTGTGGGCGGGTCGCCGAACCGGATCGTCGGGGCGTTGCCGGATAGTTCGAGATCGTTGTTGTGGAGTCGGTGGATGCGGCTGATCGGCTGGCCGTAGAGCAGCATGAGGCAGGCGGCGGCCCGTTCGCGTAGGGGTGCCTGGTTGGTGAGGTAGTGCCGGAGCAGGGCGAGTCGCTGTTGTTGGGTGATGGCGGCGCCGATAGTGAACTTGACTGGCGTGAGTACCAGGTGGCGTGGCATGGCCGAGGTGTGGGTGGCCCAGATGAAGAAGCCGCGGATGGTGTGGCGGTGGCCGGCGCCGGCCGTGACGGCCCAGGTGTCGAGGTCGGTTTGACTGACGGCGTCCGGGGCGATGCCGCGTGTGTGGAGCCAGTCGAGGAAGGCGTGCGCGGTGTTGAACTGGTTCACCATGTAGGTGGTGGCGGTGGCGCGTAGCGGCCGGGCGGTGGCGTCGGCGCGTAGCCGTGGGAGTTGGTGCCAGAGGGCGAAGCGACGTAGCAGCCGCTCGTGCGGATGGTCGGTGAGCCGGTCGAGACGGCGGTGTAGCCATGACTCGAACCTGAGCAGGTGTCCGTCGACTGGGGGTAGCAGGCCGCAGGCGACGAGGTGGTGTTGCAGGTGGCGGGCGGGGATCGGGCGTGGCCAGGCGCGTAGGGCGTCGTGGGTGAGGTCGAGGCTTCCGTTGGCCAGCGCGGTCAGCAGTTCGGCGGGGCCGCATCGGGACAGCCAGTGCAGCAGCTTCTCCGGGTCGGGGTCGGCGCGCAGGTGATCCGCCAGCGCGGCCAGGTGCGAAGCGGGGGCCTCGGTGCCGTTGTGGAGAAGTCGGGCCAGCCGGCGGTTGAGCTGGCACGGCATGCAGACGGGGCGCCGGCCGCGACGTCCTTTGGGGATCGTGCCGCAGTCGGCGCAGTCGCTGGTCATGGCGCCGGCCGTAGGGTCGCCCGTCGTGGCCGGATCGCGTCCGGGTGGCCGGGGCTCGTGCTGCTGTCGCTGGCGGCGGCGAGTCGGCGCGGTGCGAGGTTCTGCGCGCTGGTCACGATGAGGTCGGCGGGGGTGGTGTCGAAGATGTCGCAGAGCGCGGCCAGCACGGGCAGGGACAGCCGTTCGGGTGTGCCGGATACCAGTCGGTGCACCTGGGATGCGGACAGGGTGATACCACGTTCGGCGAGCAGTGGCACCAGTTCGGTGGTGTTGAACATGTTGTGGTCGGCCATCACGTTGCGCAGCCGCCACGTGTAGCTGACCTGGCGTTTCATGAGATCCCTCCGGTGGGTTGCAGGGCGTGGTGCAGCGTCTGGTCCAAGGCTCGGCGCAGGGTGCGGGTGCGGAAGTCGGAGGAGACGCAGGTGTAGATGGCGGTGGTGGAGGAGTGTTCGTGGCCGACCTGTTGTTGCACGAACAGCGGGTCCCAGCCGTCTTCGATCAGGTGGGTGACGTAGGAGCGGCGCAGCGAGTGGAAGTCCAGGCCCGGCCCCAGCCCGAGCGCGTCCCGGTAGGTCGACAGCCGGCTGTTGATCTGCTGCAAGCCGATGCGGTCGGCACGTTCGGACGGCCACAGCGCCGGGTTGCCGTCGATAGCGAGTAACGGGCGGACCTCGGCTGTCCACTGGTCGAGCATCTCGGCGGTCCACGGCCAGACGGTCAGCACGCTGCGCCGCTTCGGTGGCGACCCCTTCCTCGCCTTGCCGTGGCGTACGTGGCAGACGCCGAACTCGCCGAACTCTGCGCGTACGGGTTGGTGCCGAAGTCGGCCACGTCCAGCATCCGGGTCTCGGTACGACGCAGCCCGTAGCCGTAGGCGACCTTCAGCAGCGTCGCGTCCCGAAACGCCGGCAACCAACCCTTACGGCCCGCGCCACGGATGCGGGTGACCTGCTCATCGGCGTAGTCGAACAGCGCCTGCAACTCGACCACCGTGAACGCCCGCTTCGCCGGGTCGCCCTCGCCCTCCTGCACATGGACTGCGGTGTTCCACTCGTGGCAGACCTGCACCGGGTGCGAGCCGAACCGCTGCTGGCACTCGGTCGCCCAGTCGTAGGCCGGATCGGTCAGGTAGTCGCAGAACAGCCGGACAGCCTCCTGGTAACCCCGCAGCGTCGACCGGCGCAGCCCGCGCACCGACCGCAGATCCATGCTCCACTCGTCGACCATCTGCGGAAGCCACTGCCACGGGTAGCCACCGGCATGATCGGCGAACGCCCGGACCACCCGCAGCCGCGCCGCGATCGTCAACATCGACAGGTTCCGGGCGACCTGCTGATCGCGCCACCCGCCGAGCATCGCGGTGAACACGCTCTCCTCGGGCCGTAGCAAGGCCACCCCGGAGACCAGGTGGAGGCTCGCGGCACCCTTGACAGTCACGCTGAGTGCAACGCACGAGCCTCGCATCAGATGCGCGATTCCCGCATCCAATGCCGTCGCACCACAAACCCGCAGTTCAGAGCATTGCCGGACTGAAGATCACCGATCGGTCGCTTCGGTGCCGGCACGTCACCCGATCACCTACGCGACCGTTACCGTTTCAACGAACCTCCAATCCAGGGCGTGCAAACTGTCGCGTCCGTTCCGACTTTGCGGATGATCAAGGCGTTGACCGGTGGCCCGTAAGGTAGATCCGGACGACAGCGTGCGCGAGTGTCCGGATTGACTTTGCGGTTTCCGGGCGGCGACGCATCGCCCGGTGGGCCTCCGGGGAGGATCGGACCGGATTTTGGCGCTAAAGAGACGATCTTGACGGCGATTCGGTGGCGACGGCTGGTTGCCCTAGTTGAAGGCCCTAGCGTGCCTGCTCATGCCTCAGATGAGACGTACGGAGAGGCAGGGGCCGTAGTGTGCCGATGGCCACGCCTGTCTCCTGAATCCCGGTCCATCGGTCCGGGCCGCCCGGGGCGGCGGCGTTCAGGACCCCCACTCGGGTCGGCGTCACCACGGGCAAAGTAGCTCCGTGTGACGGGTTAGGTTGGCGATCGCCGGTCATCGCGGTCGCGGTGCTGTGTCTGTCGGGTTGCGCCGACATGCCTTCGAGGAGGCTATCTGGCGCAGTTGGCGACGGCGGGGGCGCAGCGGTGGAGGCGGTTCACCGTGGGCTGCGAGACTGAGGAGCTGCGCACACCGGAAGAGCGGCTGACCAAATTGCGTGAGTCCATCGCAGCGGCAAACCGCCGGTCATGACGGGACTGGGTGACGGCATGCCGGCCGTACCTCGACGAAGAACGCCGCTGGTTTGACCTTGACGCTGCGTCAACTTCTAGCATCGGGGCCATGTCCATCACTGTTCTTGACACCTACGCCGCCATGAGGCGGATCCTGCTGGCCCCGGTCGCGGACCGCGTCGACCTGCTGCGTTCGATGCTGGAGGCCAACAGGGACATGTACCGCTACAACCCCGGCGAGGTCGACCTGGTGGCCGTGCACCTCCAATCGTCCGGGTTCCCCATCGACCGCGACGAGGAGCGTTGCCTCGACGCGCTCGAAACCCTGGCGGCGGCCGGGGCCTGGGAGCGGATGCAACGCGGGCTCGACGACGCTCTCGCCGTACTGCTGGAGGCGACGCCGGGGCTGGAGGCCCCGGACATCACCGTGCTGTTCGTCCTCGGCGATCCGGGTGACGAGCACTTCATGGGTCCCTGCCTAGGACTGACCGGGTTCGGCGGCATCTCGGGCCACATCGCCATCACGTTCTGGCCCTTCCCCGAGAACGTGGAGCGGCTGGAGGCCACCGCTGTGCACGAACTCAACCACAACCTGCGATGGAGCCCGGGCGGGGTCGTGTGGGACCCGATGACCGTCACGGTCGGCGAGCACATCGTCGGCGAGGGCCTGGCCGACGCCTTCGCCCGACAGCTCTACGGCGACGAGCTCGGCCCCACCCGCATCGGCGTGCCGCACCTGCACGACGACGAGGTCTTCGCCAAGGTGCTCACCGGGCTCGACGTGACAGGCATGCAGAACTTCACTGCCTGGGTGCACGGCGACCCCGGCGCCGAGCGCTTCGGCGTCGCCCCGGTGGGACTGCCGATGGGGGCCGGGTACGCCGCGGGCAACCGGCTGGTCGACACCTACCTGGCGGCGACCGGGCAGACGGCGGCGCAGGCCCTGCACGCCGACAGCTCGGAGATCATCGCAACCACGCTCCGCCGCGGGTAACACTGGAACGATGGAGTGGACGATCCAGGAACTCGCGGCGAGGGCCGGCATCACCAGCCGTGCCCTGCGGCACTACGACCGCGTCGGGATCCTGGCCCCGTCCCGGGTCGGCGCGAACGGGTACCGCTACTACAACCCCACCGCGGTCGCCCGGCTACTGCGGATCCTGCTCATGCGCCAGCTCGGCATGGGCTTGCCAGCCATCGCCGAGGTCCTGGCCGAGGAGGTGGACACGTACGACGGGCTCCGTGCCCACATCGCCGCTCTGGAAGAGGAACGGGACCGCATCGAACGGCAGATCCGGTCTGTGCGTCACACGCTCGAGGCCGTGCAGGCGGGGGCGGAACCGCGGATGGACGTTATGTTGGCGGGGTTCAACGACCGCTACAAGGACGAGGTGATCTCACGCTGGGGCGAGCGCGCGTTCCAAGTGAGCAACGACTGGTGGCACGGCAAGACCCTTGACCAGCAGCGGGCCTGGAAGCAGGTCACCGAAGACCTCGTCGCCGCATGGGTCGCCGCAGTGAAGTCCGGGGTTTCTCCGACATCGGAACACGCTCGGTCACTGGCTGCCCGGCACGTCCAATGGCTGAGCCAGATCCCGGGTACCCCCACGGCCGAGGGCGACCGGGAGCGCTCGATCGAGATGGTGAAAGGCCTGGGGGACATGTACGTCGACGACCCCCGCTTCGCCGGCATGTACGACGACGCGGCGGGGGCGATGTTCGTCCGCGACGCACTGCAAGCGTACGCGCGGACCCAGATGTAGCTCGTGTGGTTCGCAGAAATGCGCCCGTCGATCGCGGTCCCGGCCGGGCCAGGGCGGCGGGTCCGGCACGCGAGGCCAGCATCTTCGATGCCGCCCTACACCGACCCCGCAAAGTAGATCCGGACTCCGCAAGATCACCCGCAGAACTAGTCCGGACACCGCAAGGTTCACGCGGACCTGACAGCCAAACCAGCGCGTAATCGCATCTGATCGAACAGGCGGCGGTTGCAGCAAGATATGCCGATTGGCGGCCAATTGCGCTCGACCGGGCGCGGTCGAGCGAGGCGAGCGGGCCGGCGTGTTGTCCGGCCCAACGGTGAAGCCCGTGCCTGCTTGCCGTTCCTGGGTGTTCCGTGGTGGTGCAGCGGCTCGCGTTGGCAGCCGTCAGCCGTGGGAGGTGCCATCGTCAGCAGACACGGCCGCTTCGTCTGACTACGTTCGGTCACCCGCACGGTGGAGGGATGTGCGCGGGTCGCGGCAGATCAGTGCGCCGCCCGCATCGTGGCAGCGTCAAACCGGTCGGCGGAAGCGTCCTTGGTGAGGAGCGCGGTTCCGTCTGTGCTGGTCGATGGCACGAGCTCGTATCCCTCGCTTTGGTAAAGGTTGATGTTCCGCTGGCTATTGGAGCCTGTGAACAGGATGATGCGGCGGATGTCCGGGTCGGCGGCGGCTTCGGCGGTGCGCAGGAGCCACCGGCCGAGCCCGTGACCGCGTAGGTCCGGTACGACGGCGAGGCGGCCCACGTGCCAGTCGGTGCCTGCGCGGCGGGTACGCACCATGCCCAGGAGTCGACCGTCTAGCCAGACGCCGGTGGTGTGCTGGTCCGCCAGCCACTCGCGGACCTGCTCCAGCGACTCGTGCAGGGCAGGAATGGCCAGGGTGTCGTTGACGACGGCTTCCTCTACCCAGCAGCATCGCTGCAGCACGGTGACCTCGGGCGCGTCGTCGGGGGTCAGCCGCCGCGCATACGACCCGGGCACGGGGCCGGCGACCGTCCCGGCTCCTGCCCGTTCGCGCATCGGCCGGAGGGCGTGGGAGACCCGGACCAGTTCGTCCAGGAGACCGAGGCCCGCCGCGTCGCGGGCGGCGTCGGGGCGCAGCCGTCCGTCGTCCACCGCGTCACTGATGCGGATCGCGACCGTGGCGCCCAACGGGACCAGTCGCAGCGTGGTCACCACCTGCTTGGCGTGCTGGACCGACCGCGTGCCGGCCGACGTGTTGCCGTAGCTGACGAAGCCGATCGGCTTCCACGCCCACTCGCGGCCGAGGTAGTCCAGCGCGTTCTTCAGGGTCGCCGGCATCCCGTAGTTGTACTCCGGTGTCACCACGATGAAACCGTCCGCCGTGTCCACGATCGAACTCCACCGACGGGTGTGCTCCTGCCGGTAGATGCCCGACGACGGATGTTCCTCCTCGTCGAGGAACGGCAGATCCAGGTCGGCGAGGACCACCGGCACCAACTCGACGCCAAGCTCGGCGGCGCAGGGCGTGATCGCGTCGATCAACCACTGCCCGATCACGGGGCCGAGGGCCCCTGGGCGGGTGCTGCAGACCAGGACGAGGAGGCGGAGCGGTTTCGTTGACATGGAAACGAAATATAGGGGTAGATTGTTTACATGTCAACGAGACCCGAGGCAGCGCCGGTGCACTGGTTGAACCCGGACGAGGAGCGGGCGTGGCGCGCGTTTCTGCGGGTGATGGTCACCGTCCAGGCCGGCACCTCGGGTGACCTGGCGGCGGTCGGACTCTCGGAGCCCGACTACGAGGTGCTGAGCACCCTGTCGGAAAGGCCCGGCCACACCAGCACCCTGCACGCGCAGGCCGACAAGATGGGCTGGTCCCGCAGCCGGCTGTCCCGGCACGCCACCCGGATGGAGGAGCGCGGCCTCCTCCGGCGCACTGCCGACCCGGCCGACGGCCGAGGCTGCCTCCTCGTGCTTACCGAAGAGGGCCTGGACGCCCTCACCACCGCCGCACCCGCCCACGTCGAGTCGGTACGACGCCATTTCATCGACCGGCTCACGCCAGACGACCTCACCGCCATCGAACAGATCGCCCGGCGCCTGGAGGCCCCCCAAGCCGACAACGGCCGGTAGGCACACCCGGCGGGCACCGCCATCCGCTGGACAGCCCGGAACAGGGCTTCATACGGTGCCGGCTGAGACCCTTACATTCGTCGGCGACGGCGCACTCACATCGGCTGCTTGTTTCATTGCGGTAGGACCGTAGCCCGGCCAGGCTTTGGTCCAGGTGCACGGGCTGTCGCTCTCACATCGGCTGCCCACGCTGGTCGTGTGGCTCTCATTTGGCCTGCGCAGTCCCGGGCGCCGCCAGGGCGGGGAGAGGCTCGAGAGGGGTTTGCGTAGCTCGAAGCAGCGTTGCCCTCCCGGCTCGACAACTCAGGTGGATCGAGCATCGGAGGACGCGTTGAAGGTCACGTCGGATCGTGTGGTCATCGGTATGGACCCGCACAAGCGCTCTGCCACGATCGAGGTCATGGCCGGCGACGAGACCATCGTCGGCGGCGGCCGGTTCGACACCGGTCGGGACGGCTACGCGGCGATGAGACAGTACACCGGCCAGTGGCCGGTCCGGGTGTGGGCGATTGAGGGTTGCCAGGGCATCGGCCGGCACATCGCCAACCGGTTGTTGGCCGACGGTGAGCAGGTCGTCGACGTCCCGCCGAAGCTGTCCGCCAGGGCGCGGGTGTTCGCGACCGGCCAGGGTCGCAAGACCGACGCCACCGACGCCCACTCCATCGCGCTGGTCGGCACCCGGATGGCCGGATTGCGTCCGGTCGTCAACGATGAGCAGCTCGCCTTGCTTCGGATTCTGGTCGACCGTCGTCGGTCGCTTGGTGAGGACCACACCCGGATGGTGTCCCAGCTGCACCAACTGTTGCTGGAGCTCATACCGGGCGGCGCGAAGAAGAGCCTGTCCGCCGCCCAGGCCAAGGCACTGCTGGCCACGGTCCGGCCCCGTGACGTCGTCGGCAAGACCCGGCGCCGGGTCGCCGCGGAACTGATCGGTGACCTCGAACGCGTCTACCGCCGCACGAAGGAAGCCGACAAGGAACTGAAAGAGCTCGTGGCTTCCACCGGGACCACGCTGATGGACCTGCACGGCATCGGACCCTCCGGCGCCGCCCGACTGCTGGTCGAGGTCGGCGAGGTCACCCGGTTCCCGAACCGGGCCCACTTCGCCTCCTGGAACGGCACCGCCCCCATCGACGCCTCCTCCGGCGAACAAGTCCGCCACCGGCTCTCCCGCGCCGGGAACCGGCAGATCAACCGAGTCCTGCACATCATGGCCACCGTCCAACTACGCAACCCCACCGAGGGCCGCGCCTACTTCGACCGGAAGAAGACCGCCGGGAAGACGTCGATGGAAGCGATGCGGGCGCTGAAACGACGCCTGTCCGACATCGTCTACCGGCAGATGATCGACGACGCCACGGCCGGCCAGGTGACGGGCCCGGGAGGACAACGAGGAACGACTACTGACTCCAGCGTGACCAGCTCACATCCCCATGCCGGCTCTTCGGAGAAGTCACTTCCCGGACCCGCCGCCACCCAGCTTAGAACCCCGCTCCCGACGATGGCTTGACACAGAGGGGAGCCAGTTTCGGACATCGATCGCCGCGGAGGCCGACCGCGGAGCGTGACGGCTCCGGGTTCGGGGCGCGCACGGATGGCGGCATGAGTAGCCCTGTGTCAAGTGGCGGAGGCGAGAACAGCCTGCAGGGCTCGGTGGCGGGTGGGGTCGTAGGGTACGCCGTCTTGCCAGCAGCGCCGGATCACGTGCAGCCAGGCGCGGGCGAGGATTCGCGTGGCGTGGGGGTGGTCGTGGCCCCGAGTTCGGGCTCGTCGGTAGAGGTCAGCGGCCCAGGGGTTGGCGTGGTGGGAATCGCCGGCGAAGTCGATGACCGCTCCACGGAGCTGTTTGTCTACGGCCCAGCGGAAGCCGACGATCTTCACCTTCCCGGACTGCCTGGTCGAGGGCGCGGCCCCGGTCGCAGGTGAGCGCCTCCGGCGTCGGGAATCGGCCGCGCGCGTCACCGATCTCAGCCAGAAGCCGGGGCGCTCGCACGACCCCTGCCCGGGGCAGGGACGTGAACACCGCCGCGTCGGGATGCTGCAGCAACTGGATCTCGATCTGCTCTTCCGACGCGTCGATCTGCTCCCGCAGAGCAGTAAGTCCGGCCACCAACGCAGCGGTGACGTGCGCCCGGGCGGTGGCTTGAGGACCGGTGGGGGTCCGTTGCGTTATCTGAGCGGGAGACGCGTGGGGCCGGGGTTGGGTCTCCGTGGTCAGATCGCGCGGGCCAGTTCGGTAAACGCGGCGGCGACCCTCTTCGCCGACGGGGCATCGAGGGCGAGTTCGTAGTGGCCGCGCCGTAAGTTCTGCATGAAGGCGTGTCCGGCGATGATCACTTGCGCGGTGATATCGGTCTGTAACCCGCGCATCGGCCGTAACCGGTGCTTGAGTTGGCCGTGATCTGCCTCGATCCGATTGTTGGCGTGCCGTTCGACGTGGTGCCGGGCCGAGGGCACGAGGTCATCGAGTACCGCCGGGTAGACCGGGGCGGCGTCGGTGACGACCTCGGTCGGTGTCACCTTCAGCACCCGTAGCGCCCGCTGGAAGAACCGCCGGCCGTAGCGGCATCACGGCGAGCGGAGAGCAACACGTCGATCACCTGGCCGTGCTGGTCAACAGCCCGATAGACGTACCGCCACACGCCGTTGACCCTGACGTACGTCTCGTCGACGAACCACCGGTCACCAGGGCAGTGGCGGGCAAATCGGGCGGCGTCAGCCAGCAGCGGGGTGAACCGTTGCACCCACCGGAACACGGTGACGTGGTCGACCTCGACACCACGCTCGACCAGGAGTTCCTCCACTTCCCGATATGAAAGGTTGTAGCGCAGGTACCAGCGGACCGCGACGACGATCACCTCAGCCGGAAACCTGAATCCCCTGAAGGCTGACTTCGGCGGCGACCACCGGCGACGACGACTCGACAACTTCATCGGTCAAGCCTTCCTCGGCCCAGGACCACCGGCAACGCAACAGCACCTTCGCCACCAACACCGTGAGGCTGTTGCCGAGCTCCAGGGTGGTGTCGAACGGGCCTTTGGGGGTGACCGTGCGATCACCGGCAATCCTCAGGCGACTCACGCGTAGCGGACGTGGAAGGGCTGCCGCGCTAGCAAGAGGAAGGCCGTGCTGTTGGAACGTGGTCAGCACGAGTTGGCGGCTGACGCCCGCTTCGAGCGCGATGCGGGCGGGCAGGTCGTCTTGCTTGCCGTCGTTACCCATCACGACCCCGCCCCATCGACAGTCTCAGCTTGGAGTTCGGCTAAGCGCCCTCGGGTCTGTTGCGCGATGCTGCCGATCCGGCTGCCGATTGGCGTGTTTCGGTACTCATCGTGGAGGTACTGCCGCGCCTTCAACTGCGTACCGCCATGTCCCTCGGTGAGAGTGGCCACCAGGTTCACACGGTCGACGTAGTAGCTGAAGACCGGTTCGGTGACCAGAATCTTGTCGACGGCCTCCCGGCCGCGTGCGGTCAGGAAATAGTCGTGCTGCTGGACACGGCCGGGTGTTCCGCGTTTGCGTCGGATGACAAGGCCGGCGCTGCGCAGCACGGCCAGCGCATCATCGAGCGGCTCGTACGCACCGAAGAGGTATCGCAGCATCGGGTACCGACGGACCTCTGGCTCATCGGAGGCCAGGATCTTCTCTGCCAGCTCCAGGAGGTACGGCTCTCGACTGGTCTCGTAGTCCTTGAGCAACGTCGCGGCCAGATAGTCCGGATTGCGCACCCAAAAGTCAACTTTTTGCAGCTTTACCTGTGTCTCTACGACGCCTACCGCGTCGGCGAGAGCTGGGTCGGGGGACGGCGGCTCCGGCATGGGTAAGGCACTCGCCGCGATGATCAGCAGGATTCGGACGGCATCCTGCTCACGACTCGTAGATGCCGCCACTTCGACCTCAACCACGCCCGCAGTGTATGTAGATCCGCTACAGGCGGCTACAGGCCGCGAGGTCACTCTTGCGGTACGTAGCGCCAGACGAGTTCGCCACTATCTGGCTCGAACCCCCTCCATGCGGATCACCGGTCATGGTCGTCCGGCCGAGCCCGCCGCAGGCCACCAAAGTCGACCTTTTCGCGCCCGAGCTGCCAACGGCCTCGCTTGACCTCGTGAAACGCGCCATGGCCGTACAGAAGGTTAGCCAGCTCGGCCATCGCGGGACGAGTCCTGGCCCACTTAAGGGCGTGTCTCATTTGGTGAGGCGGCGGTAGCAGATCAGGGTGCTGGCGATAGTGGCGAAGGCTTCGTAGTGGTCGCCTTTGCGGTCATAGCGGCGGACCAGACGCCGGTAGCGCATCAGCCAGGACAGGCACGATTCGACGACCCAGCGATGGCGACCCAGGCGTTTGGAGGACTCGATGCCCTTGCGGGCGATCCTGACCCCGATCCCTCGCCGCCGGACCTCGGCGCGCAGGTCACGGGTGTCGTAGGCCTTGTCCGCGTGCAACTTGTCCGGCCGCCACCGGCGGCGCCCGCTCGGTGTGCGGATCGCCGGTACGCAGTCGAGCATGGGAAGGAGTAGTTGGCTGTCGTGGGTGTTGGCCGCGGTGACCATGACGGCCAGGGGCAGTCCGGCACGGTCACAGATGACATGGATCTTGCTGCCCGGTTTGCCACGGTCGACCGGATTTGGGCCGGTCAGATCGCCCCCTTTTCCGCCCGCACGCTGATCGAGTCGACCACCGCCCGCGACCAGTCGATCCGGCGGTCACTGCCGAGCCGGTCCAGGGTCGCCTCGTGTAGCCGAAGCCAGAACCCGGCCGCGGTCCACTGGCTGAACCGTCGGTGGGCGGTGGCCCGGGTGACCCCGAACAACGCCTCTGGCAGCTTCCACCAGGAACAACCCGCCTGCGTCACGTACACGATCGCCGCCAGCACCGCCCGGTCATCCACCCGCCGCCGACCACCACCTTGCCGCCGAACCGGCGCGGGCGGAATCAACGGCTCCGCGATCTCCCACAGATCGTCCGGCGCCCAGGTACGGATCATCACCTCGTACACGGACACAGATCATGCCCCAGGCAGGCGACCACCCAAACGAGACACGCCCTTAGTACTGCAACGGCAGTTGTCAGGGGTAGCCGTGTTGTCGGTAGTGGCAGGTTCGGGCTTGGTGTTGGCGTCGTCGTCGCCATCTCGACCAGGACCAGACGTGTTCTGGTGGGTGGGTTTGTCGCACGGCCAGTGCGGTGAGGAGCCTGCGGATCTCCGGTACGGTGTAGCCGATCATCATGCCGGTGCTGCTGTCGGTTCCCCTGTTACGGCAAGGGATCGGGCCACGGACAGCCAGGCGTGGGCGGCCATCGACAGGGTGATGTGGGCGTACCAGGCCCGCCAGTCCCGTACCTGGTACTCATCCAGACCCGCTTCGTTTTTCGCCTGTTGGAAGCATTCCTCGATCGCCCACCTACTGCCGGCGACCCGGGCCAGGTCGACCAGACGGGTCCGCCGGGGTCCGTAACAGACGTAGTAGGCGATCTCCCCGGTGGTGATACTGCGGCGGGCGAGGAGCCAGTACCCGCGTCCCGGTTTCCAGAACACGCGGACCGGCACCCGCGCCCACCAGTACTCCCTGGGGCCGTGCGCTCCAGCGCCGGCGGACAGGCGGCACCATGCCCGGTCCGGCAGGCCCGCGATCAACTCGTCCGCGCGGGCTCGACCCATGCCGGTGGTGACCATGTCGTCGTTGCGGCGGGTCGCGACCACATACGCCACGTCCCGCTGTTCCAGCCAGACCCGCAGCGACTTGCACTGGCCGTAGGCCTCGTCCATCGTCACCCACCCGACCGGCACCCCCGCGTCCAACGCCCGGCCGAGCATCGTGCGGGCCATCTCCACCTTCGTGGCAAATTCCACCTCGTCCGGGATACCGGCGGCCCGGCACCGGTCCCGGTCATCGGTCCACGACACCGGCAGGTACAACTGCCGGTCGATCAACGCGTGCCCACGAGCTGACCGGTAGGCCAGGAACACCCCGACCTGGCAGTTCTCCCTCCGCCCCGCGGTCCCGGAATACTGCCGTTGAACTCCGGCCGACCGGACGCCCTTCTTCAGGAACCCGGTGTCATCCACAATCAGCACACCCCGCGGGTCACCGAGATGCTCGACCACGTAGTCCCGAACGTCGTCACGGACCGCGTCGACGTCCCAGTCCGCCCACCGCAACAACCGCTGCATCCCGTCCGGCGACACATCCCCGGCCAGCTCCGCAAGGGTCCACCCGTTCTTCCGGTCCAGGCTTGTGACCAGCCCACACATGTACTGACGAGCCCGCCGTCTCGGCTCCGCCCGACGAAACCGGGCCGCTATCCGACCGTGGAGCTGGTCCAACTCAGCATGCCACCGAACAACATCGACATCCGTCACGCGATACCCAACGAACGTGAACACAACTCGACTCGGTCAGTGCCGTTGCAGTACTAAGTTCGGCCAGCAGTTGTGATCTAGTCATCGGCGTCTCGGCGGCCGCAAGGACGCACGCCATCCGATGCAGCAGCGACTCGCCCGCAGCACCGCGCTCCCCAGCGCTCCAAACCGTCTCCGCTTGCCGCACTCGAACTGCAGCAACGTTCATCATCGCGCCAAAGGCGCCAACGTACTGACGTCGGCCGGGGGCGCCACTCTGCCAGTTGGCGCGAAGGCGCGAGGCCCATGAGCCGGCGGATCCGTACAACATGAGAGCGCCGAGTCCGGCGATCGCTACCAACCAGGGGTTGCGGGCCGCTCGAACAGTGAGCTTCCCTACGCCAACGAGACCATACCCGGCCAAGCCCGTAAGTGTCGCCGCAGCTTGGACGTGAGAGCGGCCCTTGTGGACGGTCTCTGCGACTTGATAAAAGTCTCGCCACTGCTCATACGCCAAGCCGCTGGCGAGGATGTCCCGATCCTCAGCGATGATCACCACCGGAGCGAGGAGGCCGGCGAGCACGAGCGTATTAGCGTCGCTCTCGTCGCGGCGCATGAGCCTTCTCGCCTGGTCGGTCGTCGGGAGCCCCCCGCAGTCGACAAATCTGATCAACGGGACGTAGTCGTCCCACCAGATCCTCTCCAGCACCTCAACGGGCACGCCCTCCTGACGTGCGCGCTTGGCGAGAACCCGGGGCACCTCGGCCCATACGTGTGCTGCCGCGAGCCCGCGCAGCACCTCTAATTCCATGGATACCCGCAACGGCGAGGGCAGCGCGGACCGGGACTTGGCGGTGCTGATGACGTCGCAAGTCAGCGGGCCGGTGTCCAAAACGACCGGCCGGATCCGTAGAAGTCCCGACAGCCAGTCACCGTACGGCGCGGCGTTGAACTCGGTTACGGATGTCGCCACCGAACAAGCGTACGATTTTGAGCTGCCGTCCCTCGATCACCTTTTCGGTCGGGCTTCGGGCCGGCGCCCGCGTCGCGCCCGCCGCCGCGAAGAGCACCGGTGTGAGGCCATAGCCGCCGCGCAGGTCGGTGGTCCGCCCGGCCAGCAACACCAGACCGGCGGCGGAGCCGACAGTCGGACACCGCATCGCGCGGGCGGTGAGGGCGCCAGCGTGAAGCGGTCGACTGGGGCCTGATGTACGCGGCCCACAGGGTCGGACGGGCTATGCCCCAGTCGCCGACACTCCGTCCCATCCGTGGCTCCCAGCTCAGGACAACGTCGCCCATTCGTGCCGGTCTTGGCGGCGTCTCACCTTAGGCAGAACGCCGCATCGCTTGTCAGAGACGGGTAGCCTTCCGTGGTGACCTCATCGTCTGGCGACTACACCGCGACGTTGTCGCGTAAGCGGATGGGGTCTGCCGTCCTGCTGCGTGATGCCGGCAACAGGATTCTGTTGGTGGAGCCGACGTATAAGGACTATTGGGAGTTGCCTGGCGGCGCGGTCGACGCGGACGAGTCGCCGTATGACGCTGCGGTGCGGGAGTTGGAGGAGGAACTGGCTCTGTCGGTGACGCCGGGCCGGCTGTTGGTGGTCGACTGGGTACCGCCACGCGCCGGCCGCACCGAAGGCGTCATGTTCGTCTACGACGGCGGGCTGCTCGACCCCGCAGCGGCGTTGGAGATCCATCTGCCTGCCGAGGAGTTGCGTGGTTGGGCGTGGTCCACGATGCCCGAGGCGCAGCAGCGGCTCTCTCCCCTCCTCGCCCGGCGGGCCGCCGCCGCGCTGGAAGCAGCGAGCGGCGGCGCCACCGTCTACCTGGAGGATGGCAACCGGATCGCCTGAGGTGCTCGACCCGGCGTCCTGCCTCGGCTGGAGGTCATGGACCACGGTCTCGACATCGAGACCGGATCCGGCAGGACCTCACTTCGTGGCCCTCGCCGCTGAACGTCCAGACGTCCAGCTCGCTGCCGGATGCCGAACACCATTAGAGGGTGAGCGGGCAGTAATGGGCGGCGCCTGCCGTTGACCGGTGCTCAGCCCTTCCGGATAGATGTTGGACTGACGTAGGAGGCTGGTCCCGCCCGAGCGGTAGAGGCTGTCGTGCACTCCGTCGGCGTAGAGCAGGCCGGTCAGATCGGCGCGGGCTTTGGCGATGGGGCTGGCCTTGCGGGTGCCGAAAACTTCATCCGCCCTGGTCAGGCGGCATGCTCGTATTCATGTAGAAGCCCGCCGAGTCGGTCGTGTCGGTGGACGTGTAGGCGTGTCAGTGTTGCGGGGTCGGTGATCGGTTCGGGGAGTGGGCGCATCGGTCGGGCGTTGGCGATGCCGCGGTGTGGCCGATGTTGGTTGTGGTGGTGTTCGTACTGGCGGAGTGCGTGTATCAGGTGGGTGTGGTTCCAGATCAGTGTCCGGTCGAGCAGTTCGTGGCGGCAGGCTTGTATCCAGCGTTCCATGATCGAGTTCATGCGTGGCATCCGTACCCCGCTGCGCACGACCGTGATTCCGGTGTCGGCGAGGATCGCGTCGAATAGGGCGGGGTACTTGCCGTCTCGATCCCGGATCAGGTATCTGACCTGGCATCCGGCATCTTCGAGGTCCATCACGAGGTTCCGGGCGGCCTGGGTGACCCAGCCGGCGGTCGGGTGGGCGGTGGCGCCGAGGATGCGGACTCGGCGGGTGGCGTGTTCGATGACAGTCAGGACGTAGAGGCGGGCGCCGGTCAGGGTGGTGGTTTCGCAGAAGTCGGCGGCGATGATGGCCGGCGCCTGGGAGCGAAGGAGCGTTGACCAGGTGGTGGCGGTGCGTTGGGGTGCCGGGTCGATCCCGGCCTGCTGAAGGATCTCCCAGACGGTGGAAGCGGCGATCTTCACACCCAGGACGAGCAGTTCGCTGTGGATGCGGCGGTACCCCCAGGTGGCGTTCTCGCGGGCCAGGCGCAGCACCAGCCGGCGGATTGATCGTACGGTTCGTGGCCGTCCGGCCCGCGGGGGTCGGGAGATTCTGGCGTGCCGGTGGGCGATCAGGTCACGGTGCCAACGCAACACAGTCTCCGGGCGAACCAGCAGCCGCAGGTTGCGCAACACGTCGCGGGGTAGCCGGTGGAGAAGAGCAGCCAGCCACGCTCGATCGGCCCGCGTGAACCGGGTCTTCTCGCCGTGCAGCTGCCGCTGCAGGACGGTGAGCTGGTGGCGCAGCGCGAGGATCTCGGCGTCCTTTTCCCGGTCGCTCATCGGCAGCAGCCGCAGGAGCGCGAGAGTGTTGGTTACGCCGAGGTAGGCCAGTCGATACAGCACAACAGGCATACTCGCGCGCCGTTCAACGTCGACCACCCGCCGCGCCCGGGCCGGACGGGCTCAAGGCTGCAGGTGAGCTTTGATCTCAGAGGTCAAGAAGGTCGTGACCAGGACGGACGAGGTTTTCGGCACCCGCAGGGCCCACCGGTTCCGGTTCCTGATCCGGGACCGGGACGCCAAGTACACCGCAATGTTTGACACCGTGTTCCAGTCCGAGGGCATCAAGGTGCTCCGAACGCCACCACAGGCACCCCGGGCGAACGCCTTCGCGGAGCGCTGGGTGCGCACGGTCCGCCGGGAATGCCTGGACCGGATCCTGATCTACAACACCCGGCAATTGCTCGCCGTACTGGGCGAATACCTGGCGCACTACAACGGGCATCGGTCGCATCAGGCCTGCGGGCAACGCCCACCTGATCGGGACAGCCTTCCGCCGAAGGTAGCTGATTTGGGCGCGGTCCGGGTACGGCGCAGGAAGATGGTCCACGGGTTGATCAACGAATACGAGCAGGCCGCGTAGCCCAAACCGCGTTCTCGAACGGTACAGGCATCGACGCCCTGCGGCTCGGCCACCTGTTCGCCGCGGTCGTCACCCGCGACGACGTTGCGAACGGCAAGCCGGCCCCAGACGTCTACCTACACGCCGCCGCGTTACTCGGTGTCGACCCACACCGCTGTCTAGCCGTTGACGACGCCGCCGACGGCATCACCGCCGCCGCGTCAGCGGGGCTGCGGGTACTGACACTGCACCACCAACAGTTGCGCTGGCCCGACACGCTGCCACACCACCCTGGCTCCCAGGCGCACACGCCGTGAGCTGCGCCCGCGTACTCGCCGAACTCGGCGACTACCTCACCGGCACATTGCCGACCACACGACCCAGGGCTGTCCGTAACCATCTCGATCAGTGCGATCCGTGCTGGCGGGCGTGGAACCGGCTGCGCTGGGACACCGCCAGCGGCACGCCCTTGTACGCCGAACTCACCGAATACCTCGGCGAAGCGTTCGTTCCGTACCTCGACTCCTCCCGCCTGCTCGCCGCCGAGTGGGATCGAGCCGCCCCGCACAACGCCGAGCAGACCCGCCGCTTCTACCGAAACACCGATGCCTACCTCTACAACCAGGTGATCTGGCATGCCAGCGGGAACCGTCCCCGCTACCTCGACGCCGCCCTACCCATCCTGGCCGCCCACCCCGGACGACGATCATCGACTACGGCTGCGGCATCGGCGAAGACGTCCTCGCCCTGCACCACGCCGGCTGCCACGTCACCGCCTGCGACCTCGCCTCACCGCCGACCGACTTCCTCACCTGGCGCGCACCCAACCACGACTACCACCGGCAGGTATACGAACCGGACAGCCTGCCCCGCACGCCGCCGCCCAAGATCCTGTGGATCATGGACACCCTCGACCACCTCCCAGACCTCACCGCCACCCTCGGCAACCTGCTGCACGACGTACACCTCGTGCTGAGCGAGAACCTGTTCGTCAACCGGGGCCACGGCAAGCAGGACTTCCACCACCACCGCCGCCCACCACCAACCATCGACGCCCTGTTCGCCAGATACGGCCTCATCCGCCTGCCCGCTCACAGCCCATCCGACCCGCTGACCGTGTGGAACCGAACGCCATCACCGGCGCTCCGCCTCGCCTCAGCGTTCACCAACTCGCCCGACTGAGGCCACCATCCGGGACGGCAACCCCCGCCCGATCAGTTCGGACATGGCCGGAACTGGCGGGCGGGGGCGGCTCTACGCGTTGGTCGACTATCCGTGCTCAGGCCGTTCGCTGGTCAGCCGCAGTTCCAGAGCGTATAACTCTCCGCTTCATCGTTGAAGTCCCAGTCCGCAAGATGAAATTCCCAGCTTCTTGGACCGATGGTGAGAGTACGTCCCGTATGCCCGTCGTTGGCAAAGAGGGTGACACAGTAGCCGGTAGCGTTCACGACCGACGAAATCTCGTTGTCGCCGTTCCAGCCACCCAGTTCGTACTCACCAGCGGCACGAACGCGACCATATTCGTCTCCCCCGCCACCGCCGTCCTCGTACAGGCACACCTGCTTGTTGGCCTCGCACTGGGCGGCGCCAGCGAATGCCGGGCTGGCGATAATGGCGCCAACCGGAACTTGGATGATCAACGCGGCGGCGACGACGCCGATACGTTGGACCCTTTTTGACATGCAACCTCTCCTCTCAAGGAATGCTGACTTTGCGGGCAGTCCGATCAGGCGGCGATCCGCGCGTTGTCGCGGATGTAGATGCATGTGACCTCCATCGGTGGATGTTGCTGGCTCCATTCAGGACCATCTGGGCCGGCGGAGGCCGGGCTGGGTCGTCTACCAGCGCTGGATTCGCCGTTTTGTTGCTTCGTCGTCCCTGACAGGTCCTCCTATCTGATAGTGCGGTGGCTGGCCGGTCACATCCCGGGGAGGTGTGGGCCCCTTTCTGGAACCACCCCGGTGGGCGTCGCTAGACCCGGCCAGCGGGTAGGTCTTGTCTACCGAGTTCGGTGTTGTTTGGCTCTTCGATCGGCTCGCCAATCAATCAACGGTGAACAATGATGGTGGTGAGTGGATGGGGGGAGCGGGGGATGCCGAGACCTGAGAAGCCGATCAGTGGGGATGACGGGCCGGTACAGCGGTTCGCTGCGGAGCTTCGCCGGTTGCGGGAGGAGGCGGGGCGGCCTGGGTACCGGGAGTTGGCGCGGCGGGCGCATTTCGCACCGGCGACGCTGTCCGAGGCCGCGGGTGGGCGGCGGTTCCCGACGCTTGCGGTGACGTTGGCGTATGTCGCGGCGTGTGGTGGTGACCGGGCGGCATGGGAGGCACGGTGGAACGCGGTTGCCAGACATCTGGAGGAAGCCCGCCCGGACCTGGGTGATGAGTCGGTCAACGGTGCGCGGTTACGGCCATATCGGGGGTTGGCGGCGTATCAGCCGGAGGACGCCGAGTGGTTCTTCGGCCGTGAGCGTCTGATCGGGGACATGTTGGCCCGGGTGCCGAGGCGACGGTTTCTGGCGGTGTTCGGCCCGTCGGGCAGTGGGAAGTCTTCGCTGTTAAGAGCGGGGTTGGTGCCGGCTGTCCGGGACGGCCGACTGTCTGACGGTGTCGGTTGGCCGGTGATCCTGATGACGCCGGGCGCGCAGCCGCTGGCAGAGCTTGCCGCTCAGTTGGCTCATCGCGCCGGTGTCGCGGCCGGGACGGTGCTCGACGCCCTCCGTGTCGATCCAGCCCAGGCGCAGCTGGTCGTGCTGCAGGCGCTGGCGAGCGAGGCGGACCGTGTCGAGTTGGTGGTGGTGGTCGACCAGTTCGAGGAGATCTTCCAGCTGTGTCAGGACGCTAATGAGCGGGCGGCGTTCGTGACGGCCCTGCTGGGTCTGGTACGTGCGTCGAACAGCCGGGCGCTGGTGGTACTGGGAGTGCGGGCTGATTTCTATGCGCGGTGCGCCGAGTATCCGGCGTTGGTGGAGGCACTCACGGATGGACAGGTCCTGGTCGGGCCGATGACGGCGGTGGAGGTGCGGGACGCGGTCACGAAGCCGGCCGCACACGCCGGTCTGAAGATCGAGTCCGCGCTGGTATCGACGATCGTGGCTGAGGTGGCGGGTCGGGTCGGGGTGCTACCGCTGGCGTCGCACGCGTTGTTGGAGGCGTGGCGACGCCGGCGCGGAAGCGTCGTAACAATGGCCGGATACGAGGCCGCCGGTGGGGTCGAGGGCGCCATCACCCAGACCGCCGAGCGGGTCCACGACGGTCTCGACGTTCGCCAGAGTCAGCGACTGCGGGAAGTGCTGCTCCGGATGGTAGAGGTCGGCGAGGACGGCGAGGTGACCAGACGCCGCGTCGACCTGACTGAGCTGGACCACGACCGCGTGTCGACGAATCGCTTGTTGGAACGGCTGACGGCGGTGCGACTGGTCACGGTGCAGAACGGGTCAGCCGAGATCGCGCACGAGGCCCTACTGTCGGCGTGGCCGCGGCTGCGTGAGTGGCTGGACGAGGACCGCGACGGGCTGCGGGTGCACCGCCAACTGACCCAAGCTGCCGCGATCTGGAAGTCGCTGGGCCGCGACCCGGGCGCGCTCTACCGGGGCCTTCGGCTGCCTCTGGCAATGGAGTGGGCCACCCGCTGGCGCACCAGCCTGTCACAACTGGAGCAGGGGTTCCTGGACGCCAGCCGCACCGCTGCTCTCCGCGCCGGTCGGCGTCGACAGCGGCGGCTATGGACGGGGATATCCAGCTTGGTCGCCGCGCTCGTGGCGGTCAGCATCCTGGCGGGAGTCGCCGTCTGGCAGGCCGGCCGTGCCGAGGCCAGAAGGGACCTGGCGATGTCACGCCAACTGACCGCCACCGCACGAGCACAGCTGGCACTGGACCAGGAGCTGGGGTTACTACTCGCCCAGGAGGCTTACGCGGTCAGCCCAACCGCAGAGGCCGAGGCCGTACTCCGCCAGGCCAGCATCGTCGCGCGGAAGACGAGAGTCTGGACCATGACCGACAGGTCGCTGCAGGGTGTGGCGTTCACTCCCGACGGCCGGCAGCTGGTCACCGCGGAAGGCACGGCGGTCGGCGTGCTCGACGTTCGCGGCACCGCTGGACCGAAGAGGCTCACCGCACTCGACACGACCTCGATGGACGTGACCGACGTGGCGGTCAGCCCGGACGGACGCCATCTGGCTGTCGCGAGTCGGTGGGGACAGATCCACATATTGGATTCAACCGACCGGTCCGGCCCGGTTTTGCTGACGTCAGGCAGCCAGGAGTCCGAGGTCACCGCGCTTGCGTTCAGTCCGGACGGTCAACTACTGGGCAGCAGTAACAGCAACGGAGTAGTACAGGTATGGAGCACCGTCGGACGCGGTGAACCCAAGCTCTTTCACGGTATAGGAGGAACCATATTTCGCCAACGCAACATGTTTGGCCTAGCCCACGATCTTGCCTTCAGCCCGGACAGTAAGCGGGTAGCCAGTGGTGGGGCCGACGGATCGGTACGAGTGTGGAGCGTGAATGGGACCGCTCGCCCGAGCGTGTTTTATGGCGACAGCCCGGTCACCGACGTAGCGTTCAGCCCGGACGGACGGCTGGCCACCGCCGACAACGCCGGCAGAGTCAGCATATGGGACCTTACCGGAGCGAGACGTACGAAGCTGTTCCCCGCTCACGGCCCTGGCGCGACTACGCTGGCATTCAGCCCTGACGGCGCCTGGATCGCCACAGGCGGAGACCGAACCGTACGGATCTGGGACTCCTTCAATCCCACACATTCCAAAATTCTGCGGGGCCACAAAGGCACGGTCTTTGAGGTCGCGTTCAGCCCTGATGGGCAGAGCGTGGCTAGTGCGAGCAATGACGCCACGGTCCGTCTCTGGCACCTGGCGGACTCGACTCCCGTCCTACTTCGAGGCCATGACGGCCCAGCAGTCGGTGCCGCGTTCGGCCCGGACAACCGAACCGTGACAAGTGCGGGCCAAGACGGCACCGTACGCCGTTGGCCGGCCGGCAGTTCCGGGTCGGTTGTTGTTGCGACCCGCCAAAGCGGCGTTGTTACCTTCGCTGCCGATGCCGAGGGCCGACGCCTCGCCACCCTCGACGCGACTGGCACTGCGTACGCCTGGGACTCAACAAGCACGACAACGCCCATCGTCCGCAAATGCGAAGCAGTAGGGCACTACGATTTCTACGCGATGTTCCTCAGCCCGGATGGCGCGCGCCTCGCTTTGGCCTGCGACCACAAGTTGCGTATCTGGAACACCCTCACCGAGGCCGAGCCGATCATCCTGTCGGGTCGTGATGGACTAACGGCGTTGGCTTCCAGCCCCAATCGTACGACGCTAGCTTTCTGGACTGGGCGGCACGTACAGACGTGGGAGGCGGACAACAAACTATTTCGGCATCTAAGCGTGCACCAGAACCTCTCCGACCTGGCCTTCAGCCCGGACGGACGACGCGTAGCGGGCGCCGGCGAAGACGGCAACGTGTACGTCTGGCCGGCCGACGGCAGCGGCAGCTCGGCGCCAACGCCACCCCTTGAACATCCAGGGCCGGTAACGAATATTGCCTTCAGCCCCGACGGTAACTGGCTCGCCAGCAGCGATGGCGAGGGCGTCATCCGGCTATGGAACACCACGGATCCGACGGAGCCATTGACGTTCGAAACGGCCAGTCCGCCCGCTAACAGCCTCAAATTCAGCCCTGACAGCCGTCGACTCATCACCACCCACCAAGACGGGACAGTGCGCCTAATCGACTGCCGCGCATGCGGTCCGATTGACGACGTACTGACAACTGTCAGAGAGCGGGGCCCCCGCGAACTCACCCGCGAGGAACGTGGCCTGTACGTCAACGCGACAACTGATCTTGAAATCGACTGACAGCGGAGTGTCAACAGGGGCCCTGAAGCTACCCTGTACCGTTCGGAAACTCGGTCATGGCCCGTGAAGTGCGGTTTTGTGTGACGTCGGGCGCGTGTTGATGGCCATCCTGACGTCCATGATCCTGTCGTGTGGGTACCTGTTCCTGTGTCAGATCATGCAGTTGATCATGCTTGGTCTTCGCGGCGATCGGTCCAAAGAGGTCCAGATCCTTGTGCTGCGTCACCAGGTTGCGGTCCTGCGTCGGCAGGTCAGCCGTCCGGATCTCGAGCCAGCGGACCGGGCGGTGTTGTCGGTGTTGTCGCGTCTGCTGCCCAGACCGCGGTGGGTGAGTTTCTTCGTCACCCCGGCCACGCTGTTGCGGTGGCACCGCGTCCTGGTGGCACGAAGGTGGACCTACCCGAGACGTCCGGGTCGCCCATCAATTCGAGAGGAGGTGCGCAGGCTGGTGCTGCGGCTGGCGGTGTAGGCGCAGCCCCGTGCGGCTCTCCTCAACCCAGCTCCGCAGCCGCGGCCACCCCCGGATCAACGCCTCATGCACGATCTCCACGGTGTCCCGGTCGGTGCTCACCAGCCGGGCGGCCGCGAATGCCTCGACCACCACCGGCGCCGCGTCGATCGTGTCGAGCTCGACACGGCTCAACCGGCGGCGGGTGATCAACCCGTCCGGGCCGACGTCGACCATCCGCAGCAGCACTCGCCGGGCGACGTCGCGTTCCTGCTCGGACAGCCGCTCATAGGTCCGTTCCGCGGTGTGCGCGACCGCGCCGGCGACGCCGCCGGCTGCCTGGTAGCCGGCCAGGGTGACCATTGCGCCCTGCCGGCGGCGCCAGGCCTCGCGCAGTGCGTGCGCCGCGAGGGGCAACGCCCCCGGCGCATCGGCGACCTCCGCAATGATCGTGGCCACCAGAGCACCCTCGACCCGGGCACCACGGGTCTCGGCTGGCCGCGTCACCGCCTCACGCAGCTCGGCAGGGCTCATCCCCCCGATCAGCACTTGGGCGTCGGCCAGCGCGGCCAGCAACTGCGGGTGTTCGGTGAACCGGGCATAGTGATCGGCGCGTACCGCCAGCACCACCCGGGCCCGGCCGTCCGGCTCCCGGCACATCGCCAGCAACGCCGCGATGAAGTCAGCCCGCTCGCTCAAATCCGCGCAGCTCGCGAACAGTTCCTCGAACTGATCCACCACCACCAGAAAATCACCATCCGGGGGTGTGTCGGGCAGACCCTGCCGAACCATGAGATGCCCCCGCGCCGGATCCTGCCGCAGCTCGTCGAGCAGCCCACCGGCCGGCACACCGGCGTGCCGGCCGGTGGGCTGCCAGCTCCGCCATCGGATGCGCCCCCGGCGTCAGCACCACCGCCGGCCTGCCCATGGCCGGGACCAATCCTGCCCGGACCAGCGATGACTTCCCGGCGCCCGAAGGATCGAACACCGCCAGGAACCGCCGCTCCCGCAAGCGGCGCACCAACTCGCCGACCAGCACGGCACGGCCGAAGAACACCTCCGCATCCTGCGGCTGAAACGCTGCCAACCCGGATACGGCGACCTCTCGTGCCCGTTCACCGTATCCGGATCCTCGGCCGGTGCCACGTTCAGGCGTTCCACCTCGCGCCAGCGCCACTCCCACTGCTGGACGTCACCGTCGCACGCGGCGACGTACGCGAGGGTCACCTCCAACGTCGGCAACCGCCGCCCGGACGCCGCCGCGGACAGCGTCGCCGGCGAATAGTTCGCCCGCCCGGCCATCTGCCGGTACCCCGGCTTGCCTGCCTTGTCCCGTAGCTGCCGCAGCCCGGCCGCGAACTGCGCGACCGGGCCTTCCAACCCGTCCAAGGGTCGCTCCGGCCCCGGCATCCTCCGACCTCCCCGTCACGCCACGACGTCCATCGCTCACTGTCAATTGTCGCTGCGTTGTCCAGCGTTGATTGTCTGACCACCCCGAGCAGGGTCCAGACAACTCTCACGCCACTAGACAGAGATCTCGACGACGAAGCCGAGATGTCGGCGAAGACCGACTCCGGAACAAGATCACGGGAGGGTGCATGCGTCAACATCGAACCCGAAGCCTCATCGCGGCGGTGACATTCGTGTTCGCCGCCGTTCTGGCGACGGCCGGCCCACCCGCAACGGCGGCGGCGACTCTCACCACGTCCGACGTCGATTTTGCAATTGACGACCGAGGTTTCCAGGCCGCTGCAGCGGGGCCGTATCAAATCCGCTTCGAGCACAGCGGTAAGTGTGTCGACAACTACAAGGGCTGGCCAGCCATCGGCAACAAGATCCAGCAATGGACATGCGCCCGGCCAGGTGAGCCCAACTTCAACAATCAGCGCTGGACCTTCGAGTGGACCAGCGATGGATGGGCAAAAATCCGGAACGTAGGTACGGGCACCATCGGCCACCCCAGCGGCTGGTGCCTCGACATCCAGGTCAATACCGGGGGAAACGGCGATCTGATCGAACTGGCACCCTGCAATTCTGCGGTTGAATGGTACGGCACGATGCTGTCTGACCCGCACGACCAAACTCCGCACTGGTATCAGTTGCACCCCCGCACCATGAACATGTGTGCTGACATGCCACACAGTTCCACGACCAACGGCGTGCAGCTCCAGCAATGGCAATGCGTTCTCGGCAACCATCAACAACACCTCACCTGGTCATAGCTGACCGCAGTGGAATCACGCTCGGCTCGCCCTACCTGCCAAGGGCTTCAATTGCCACGATCCATTCTCGGTAGGAAGCTTCGAGCAGACGACTATTCACAGATATCGAGTCTTGCCTTCCGAGAGATCAGCATGCATCAATGCGCTCTTTCTCCGCAGGGTCCACCCACGAAGGGATTACCTCCATGATCGGTGCGACATCCATCAAAGCCGTCCGAGCACTAATCGCGGCTATGGCTCTGATCGCCGGGACGCTGTTCGTCTCTCCCGCATCGGCTACAGCCGACTACGACGGCGACGTTCTTGCGCTTCTACTGTCCAGCGAACCGAAGACGGTCGTCCTAGACGTCAAGACGGGCCAGGTAATATCTGTGCGATCGGGCACAGCGGTGACGCCATTGATCTCGAACACCAACTTCTGCAATGCAGGGGACGTCTGTTACTACTCAGGGCAGGTTCCCTACGCGCATCAGGGATTCTTCGGCACACCGGGAACGCTTAATGGCAGCTGGCCGAAGCGGAGCGGCGGATACACAGGCGCATACACAGCGCACTTCTGCTGGAACAACAGCACATGCGGGCCAGCACTCGGCCCGTGGACAATCGCTGCCATCAGCGGCGGGCTGCCCACCGGCACTTCTGTACGAATCTACTAAGCACCTTGCCAAAGGCCTGTCCGTAACCGCCAGCGAAAAGGCCGGCCGGCACGCTCAGAGCTGAACGGTCTCCCGCAGGCGGGTGCCGGCACTCATGCCGACACCCGCCTGCGGCCTCACCAGCAGCGTGGTCTCCTTGCGCCAGCCGTGCGAGGACTTTTCAAACCCGACGGCTATACGGGCGATGAACGTGGTCGACATCGATAGGGTCAGCAGGGCACAAACGGTATCGCGACGCGGCCCGCAGGCTGGGATCCAGCCCGCCACCGGTTGCCGCACTCAGGCGCCGGCCAGGGTCCCGCCCAGAGGGGTCCGCTCGTAGGCATGTATCGGCCGACCCGCGTCCGCGTGACCAAGCCAGATTCACGCAGCACGGCCAGGTGGCCGCCGACAGCACCACGGTCTCAACGTAGCCGGCGGCGATGTCCTCGGGCGGGTTGGTGTACCGGCTGATGGCGCTGCGACTGATGACCGAGGCGCCGTTCGATCTCGTACGGTGGGGCCACCTCGTGCGGCGTGACGTGTACCTACGCATGGAGGGCGGTCCGTGCGTTACGGAGGCTCGGGAGGGCGGCACGGGAGGCGCCATGCAAGCGTGGTTCTCGCCGACCGAGCAGGACGCTTTACTGCTCGTTGACGACCTGCTGAGCGACCAGGACGGCTGGCGGGAGCTCACCGTCAGGCCGTAGCGGGTGGCGGTTCACACGTGGCCGTGGACGTCGCGGTTTTCTGTGAGCTGCGTGAACCGCTCGGGGTTCTGCTTTCGCCATGATCGGTGTCGCGGCTCTGATGCTGGTGCTTACCGGGGAATCACTGCCCCTCGTTCGGCGTGCGCTGACCGTAGGTAGCGCATGGCGGTCTTCACCGAAAGTCCGAATAGTCGGATCAAGTGCACGGGGTCGGCCGTGACGGCGGCCTCGTGCAAGATCCTGTCGATGCGCAGCCGGCTGGGGAGTAGTCCGGTGGGTCGCAGCCGGTCTCGGATCGCCTCGGCGGCAATGGGCGGGCATCGGTCGTCGAGCGCGGTGTGCGGGTTGATCATGAGGTACGGGTTCTGGGTCATGGGCCAGCGGCGTTGTCGTTCCTGCAGCCAGGCGGTCAGGAGTTGATAGGTGAGCGGGTCGAGGTAGATCGTGTGGGTCGTCTGGGTGCGGCGCAGGCGAGGGCCGTACTGCACCGGGGCGTCCACCCCGTCCGGTGCGGCGGCGCGTGTCACCACCGTGCAGCCGCAGCGCCGTGCCACGAGGTGATGCTCGACCACCCGGGCTTTGACCTGTGGGATCTCGAACACCTGACGGCGCGTCACCGCGACCACCGCCGCGCCGACGAGCCCGTCACCACAGCCGGCACACGCGGTCTGTTCGTGACGCACCGTCTCGTCCGGGTCGTCGACCTGCCGCAGCGTGCGGCCTTCGTGACCACCTTGGCCACCCGCCCGCCGACCCGACCGGCCGCGCAGCGATTTGGGTACTGGCTTGTCCAAACCCTGTGACGAGGGCGGCATGTTCGAGTTCCGCGGAGTCTGACCCAACCGACGCCGCAACTCGGCATTTTCCGCTTCCAGTGCCTCGATCCGGGCATCAGGCGCCGCGACGAGCTTCTCCAACGCCGCGAGCCGCTCCAGCAGCTCCACGGCGTGTCAGACACCAGGACATCCTGCCCAACAAGCCCACCAAGATCAGATCGCGGCCCGACGAACGACCTGATTAGTTACTCTGGACCCTGCTCGGGGTGGTCAGACAAACAACTCTGGACAATGCTGCGACAATTGACGATGAGCGATGGATGTCGTGGCGGTGCGGGGAGGTCGGGGGATGCCGAGGCCGGAGCGACCCTTGGACGGCTTGGCGGGCCCGGTCGAGCGACTGGCGGCTGAGCTGCGGCAGTTGCGGGACAAGGCCGGTAAGCCGGGTTACCGGCAGATGGCCGCTCGGGTGAACTTCTCGGTGGCGACGCTATCCGCGGCGGCGTCGGGCCGGCGGCTGCCGACGCTGGAGGTGACCCTCGCGTACGTCGCCGCGTGCGGCGGTGACCTACCGGAGTGGGAGCGGCGCTGGCGCGAGGCCGAGCGCCTGAGCGTGGCTCCGGCCGAGGACCCGAACACGGCGAACGGGCGGTCGCCGTATCCAGGGCTGGCGATGTTCCAGCCGGAGGACGCGGAGTTGTTCTTCGGCCGTGCCGCGCTGGTGGACGAGCTGGTGCGCAGGCTCGGGCAGCGGCGGTTCCTGGCGGTGTTCGGCCCCTCGGGGGCTGGTAAATCATCGGTGGTCCGAGCCGGGCTGGTCCCAGCCATGGGCGGGCCGGCGGTGGTGTTGACGCCGGGTGCGCATCCGATGGCGGAGCTGGCGGTGCACCTGGCCCGGCACGCCGGCGTGCCGGCCGGTGGGCTGCTGGACGAGCTGCGCGAGGACCCGGCGCGGGCGCACTTGATGGTCCGGCAAGGCCTGCCCGACGCGCCTACGGATGCTGACCTTCTCGTGGTGGTAGACCAGTTCGAGGAAGCCTTCGCGTCCTGTGCGGATCCGGCCGAACGGGCGGACTTTGTGGCCGCCCTGCTGGCGATGTGCCGGGAGCCGGACGGTCGGGCCCGGGTGGTGCTGGCGGTGCGCGCCGATCACTACGCCCGGTTCACCGAACACCCCGAGTTGCTAGCTGCGCTGGCCGACACGCAAGTCCTGATCGGTGGGATGAGCCCGGCGGAGCTGCGCGAGGCGGTGACCAAACCGGCCGAGACCCGCGGTGCCCGGGTCGAGGGCGCGCTGGTGGCCACGATCGTCGCGGAGGTGAGCGACTCGCCGGGTGCGTTGCCGCTGGCCGCGCACGCGCTGCGGGAGGCGTGGCACCGCCGCCAGGGTGCGATGGTCACGCTGGCCGGCTATCAGGCGGCCGGCGGGGTGGTCGGGGCGGTGGCCCACACCGCGGAGCAGACCTATGAGCGGCTGTCCGAGCAGGAACGGGACGTCGCCCGGCGGGTGCTGCTGCGCATGGTCGACGTCGGGCCAGACAGGTTGATCACCCGCCGGCGGCTGAACCGTGCCGAGCTAGGCACGATCGAGCTGGCCCCGGCAGTGATCGAGGCGTTCGCGGCCGCCCGGCTGGTCAGCACGGACCGTGACACCGTGGAGATCGCGCACGAGGCGCTCATTCGGGCCTGGCCGCGGCTGCGCGACTGGGTGGACGAAGATGTCAACGGCCTACGGATTCACCGCCGGCTGACCGAAGCGGCCGCTGCGTGGGAGTCGCTGGACCGCGACGAAGGGGCCTTGTATCGCGGTGCGCGTCTGACGGCCGCGACCGAGTGGAGTACACCCCGCCGGGAGACGCTGGCCCCTACCGAAGAGCAGTTCCTCGACGCCAGCGTGCGGCTTTGTCAGCGCGAGGCGGCGGCCGACCGCCGTCGGCGGCTGGTGGCCTGGACCAGCTTCGGTCTGACCTTGGTGCTGCTGGCCATGCTGTCGGTGGTGGCGCTGGTGCAGGCCGATCGCGCCAGATCGGAGCGCGACCGAGCGTACGCCCGGCAATTGACCGCCGATGCCCGCGCGCAGCGCCGCAATGATCCGGAGCTCGCGTTGATGCTGGCGATGCGCGGGTACGAGCTGTGGCCAGGCGCCGAGACAGAGTCGGTGTTGCGTCAGGCCACGGCGGACTCGCGAATCATGACAACCTTCCGAGAGCACCACGCACAGGGCACCTACGTCGCATTCAGCCCCGACGGTCAGCGCGTCGCCAGTGCGGCCGACGACGGGGTAGTGAAGGTGTGGGATCCAGCCGGCCAAACCAAGCCGGTATCACACGAGATCGAGCCGTCACGCGACACCGGAACCCTTTCCGGACTGACGTTCAGTCCGGACGGCGCAAAGCTCGCGATCGTGGAAGCACCCGAGGTTGGGGTGGTACGGATGACCATCTGGGCTGTGAAATCCGGAGAGGCGGTGACGCTCGATTTTCCGGCAGAAGACGTCGCGACCGGCGTTGCCCTCAGCTCGGACGGCCGGCTCGCGGCGATCGGTGACGGGGCCGGGGACATCAGGATCGTGGACGTGCGGACGCGCCGGGTAGCGACCGTACTGCGTAGTGGCGCTGCGGTGGAAAGCTTGGCTTTTACCCAGAACAGCGCCCGCCTTATCAGTCTCGCCTCGGACGGATCGGTCAGCCACTGGGTTCTGGCGCGACCGGGCCGTCCGGCCTATCACCGTGTGGTGGGGGCAACGTATGACGGCTCGTTCAGCGCGGACGGACGACGAGTTGCGGTCACCGACGGAAACCGGGTCTGGACGGCCGCGGCGTCGGAGGTAACGAAACAGGTGACGTTGCGCGGCGGGGAGGACACCTACGCCGTTAGGCTCAGCGCCGACGGGCAACGAATCGCGGCGATCCGCGACCGGACCATTCAGGTGTGGGATCTGTCCGATCTGTCGCATTCTCTCACCTTGTACAGCCCCAGCCTGGTGTACGACTTCGCGTTCAGCCCGGACGGGCAGCGATTGGTCTCGAGCAGTACCGACATGGCCGTGCGAGTCTGGGACGTAGGGGGCGGGCTCGCGCCCTACGTCAGCGTCCCCGGCGCCGTCACACCGGTAGCCATGAGCGCGAACGGCACCGTGGTGGCGGCGTTCGCCGCCGATCGGACGATCCGTGTACATCGACGTGTCGGCGGCATGGTCGTGCTACGCGACGCGCCGCATCGACTTATCCTGCGGATGAGCGAGAATGGCCAGACAGTGGCGACTCGTGATGACCACGAGATATCTGTGTGGAACGTCGAGGGTGACGGCCGGCCCCGATTGCTGGAGTGCACCGACGCCGGCGAGGTGCGGCTCAGCCCGGACGCGCGGTGGTTGGCTGCTACCTGCGGCTTTGACCCCGAGTTGACACTGTGGGACCTGAAAGCGGGGGACAAGAAGACCGTGTCACTACCGGAGGGTGGCGTGCCGCTCGTCTTCAGCCCGGACGGGCAACTGCTGGCCAGTGTCCCCAACGACGTCCCCAGGCCGATCACCGTTTGGCGGTTCCACACCGATACGGTCGTACACCGAGTGCAGGCTTCGGACGCCGCTACGCTTCTGCAGTTCGGACCAGACAGCAAGCAGTTGGCCGTCCAGACCGAGGATGGCTCCTTCCGGATATTCCGCGTTGGCAGCCCAGATGCCTCCACAGTCCTAGCCGGAACGCCGGCACGGGCGGTAGACATCGCGTTCAGCCCGGACGGCCGGTTGGTGGCGAACGCGATTGGTGGCGGCACCGTGCGCATCCAGAACGTCAACGGCACCGGCGAGCCGATCACCCTGGAACGCTCCGGGCCGCCCATCATGTCCCTGGGGTTCGCCCTCAACGGCCGCGACCTGGTCACCCTGCACAACGACGGCGCCGTCCGCTACCTACCCTGCGAGGTCTGCGGACCGATCACCACCGTGACAGCGCTCGCCCGCCAGCGCATTACCCGCGACTTCAACGCCGAGGAACGCCAGAAATACCTACACCAACCCGGCTGAGCGGTGGAGTCGGGTCTGTTGCACTGCTGGTTGCCAGGGACGAGGCACGCTTGGTGAGTGAAGCGTTCGAGCACAAAATTCATGAATTAGACGCCCTCTGAGAGAGCGTTAGACCACGCTTCTCGACGTGTTGAAGAAGGCGTGGCTGACGAACTGATCACGGTTGACCGGCGTGCCGGTCAGGATGGGCGGCGAGTGAAGGTGCCGAGCCCTTCAAATCGGGTGGGGCGCCGCCACTCGGTGCCCTGGTCGTCAACGGCACAACCGGCCCGCCGGAGCCGTTCGACGAGTTTCGCCCGGGATTGCTCGCCGCCGTCGAAGTCGATGTAGTTGATCCCGCCGAGGTCGGCGATCGGCCGGATCGATCCGGCTCGAACGATGACGGTTCGGTCCGCGAAGCCGTACAGGGCGCCGCCGAGCTCCATCAGGACGTTGGGCCGGGGCTGGCCGGCCGGGATCAGCTCGTGGCCGTCCTCCTGGTCCCGACGCAGGTCAGGATGCAGGTGAACGACGTCGTCCGGGGTCAGCAGCACGACGACGGCCTGCGCCCGGGACATCCCCTCGCGGATCACCTCGTGCAGGACCGGCGACGGTCCCCGGCCTGCCGCCGTGACCAGCGACTCCCACTCCATCGGGCGCAAGCCGAGGAGGCTGAGTAGCTCGAACATCCGCCCGACGAAGGCGTCGTCGCGGCCGTGGACGACGAAGACCCGCTGATTGAGCTCGTGCGGGGTGTCGGGGCGGCTGGGGAACGACGCGGACATCACGGCCGCAGACGGTGCGCGCGCGACGAGCCGGAACCCGCGCCGGGCGTCTGCGGCGCGCAGGTTGACGCCGGCGCCGGTCCACTCGACCAGCCCGATCTCGTGCAGGCGTAGCGCCACCGCCGCGAACTGGGTCAGCGTCAGCTCCTCCCGTACGTCCTCGGGCAGTGACGCGTATAGGGCGGCCACGCTCTGCGGGTCGCCGGAGGCGGCCGCCGAGCACAGCCGGGCGTGCACGACCACGTCGGTCTCGGCGACTTCGATCTGCTCGACGTTCAGCAGTGCCCCGGCGGCCAGGCCGAGCAGCACCCCGGGCAGGGAGGTGACGTCCATCAGCTGGAGCACGGCCGCGCCGACCAGGCCGGTCATCGCGGAGACGGCGACCGCCGGGAGAAGCTTGACGCGCCACGCACCGGACCGCATCTCGAACGCCGCCAGCGGATGCTGCTGCTCGATCAGCCCGCGCATCCACACCCGGGTGTCACCCGGGTCGAGACCGAGGGTGTCACCTAGCCGGCTGACCGACGCCGCGTCCAGCACCACGGTGCCGTCGGCGCCCGGTCCGGCCGCGCCGAGAAGGTCCAGTGGCCAGGAGGAGGCGGTCACTCGACGGCGTCCTGGTCGAGCACATGCCAGGTGTCGAAGACCCGGGTGAGAACGGCGTTCACGGCGCCCGCCTCGGCGCTCAGGAACCCGCCGTCGATCACCAGCCGTTCACCGTGTCGCTGCCGGAGCCGTTCCACCAGGACCGACACTCCCACCTTGCCTCCCACCGCGAGGAAACGAAGCCCTGGCCGGCGGTCGATCGCGAACGCCGCCAGCCACAGCTCGACGCCGCCGAACGGCGACTCGAGCGGCGTCAGCGCCAGCCGGACCGTGGCGCCCCGCCGGAGCCAGTCGTCAACGTGCCACGCTACCGGCAGATCCATCAGGACGAAGACCGGGGACGACCGGCGCAGCCGTGCGTCGGCCTCCCGGTTGGAGAGCGTCAGGTGGGTGGTCAGCGCCACGACCGGCACCGGTCCGAGCCACGTCTGCACCTCGCCGGGCGTCATGCCGTCCGGCAACAGCCCGAGTCGTACGCCCGGCTCCGAGCCGCCGCCGTCGATCAGAGCCGCCACGAGATCGGGCAGCGGCGGGGTCTCCGGCAGCCGGAACTGCTTGGCCAGTACGGCGCGGCTCATCCAGACGGCGCAGGCGAACGACCCGCCGAAGGACCGGCCGGCCTGCTCGGCATCGGTCAGGACACAGACCTCGACGGGCAGCCGGTCGCGGAGCACGACCTTCTGCCGGTCGTATTCGAGGCCGTCGTCGAGCAGAGGGCGGCGTTCGGTGACGATGTTCAGCCGGTCCGCCAGATCGGTGTCGACCGCGCCGACCGCGGCCCGCAGCGCCGCGGCCACCTCGGCCTGGTCGGACCAGGCGACCGACGGCAGGCCGGCCTGGTCCAGGATGTGCCGGGTCTGCTCGTAGCAGGCCCGCATCAAGTCCTGCTCCGCAGCGCCGGTCATGTCACACAGCAGCCGGTCGAACTCCGCGGCGGCGCGGACCACGCGGAACCGTTCCAACCGGGCGTCCGGGGTGAGGTCGTCCGCCGTCAGGTGCGCCCGCGACAGGCTGCGGAACCCGCCGGAGATCAGGGCCGTGACGCCGGCAGGTGCCATGCAGCAGCGCAGCACCGCGGCCGCCACCGAGGCCCGCCGTGGGTCGGGCGCGCCGGACCCGGCGAGTTCCAGGCCGGTGTCCAGGTGTCCGGTGTAGGCGGTGTTGCCAGCCAGCAGCCGCCGGGCGAGGCCGATGCCGGTCACCTCGGCCGCGAGAGTGGTCGCGAACACCTCGTGGACGTGCTGGGAGCGGTCGACCATCTCCTGGAACGCCTCGCGGAGCCGATAGCGGGACACGCCCCGCCCGGACAGCTGCGCCGACAGCGAGGCGACCAGCCCGTACATGGTGGAGCTCTGCAGTTCGTGATGAAGTCCCTCGTGGGTCTCGACCAGCAGTTGTTCGTCGTCGCCGCGCATCTGCGGCGCGGCGATGGACCACGATCCGGTGCCGTCGTATCCGCCGAGCAGCACGGTGGCCAGGCCGTCCCGCGAGCAGGCGAAGGCCTGGGGGATCACCGGGCACCCGCGGGCATCATCGGTGCATGACCAGCGAAACGTTGAGCTGCGCGCGAGATCACCTTGCTGATGTCCTTCGCTTCAATCAGTACGGCTCCTACGACGGGTCGGACAGCTGGGCCTTGACGATGGAAAGCCTGACCGGGCCGGCTCAGGTGTCCATGACGGAAATGCACGAGGCGCTCCACCACGAGCTGCAACGATCGTCAGGGTGGGGATTGCTGGCGAGCGGTGCCGGAATTCTAGCCCGCTCGGGATTCCGGCGGCACGCGCTGCGCGAGGTCTTCCTGCGTCTGGTCGACCAGTCGAGGGACAGCCACGAGACGTACGCGACGACGCTCTCCGCGATCGTGACCGGCGTCGACGCCGCACGTGAGCTGCTGGCCGGCAACCGCGAGTACCTGGCGTACCTTGATCGGGGTCTGGCCCTGGTCGATGTGGACGGCGACTGGTCCTGGCAATTCCGGGGCGCCGCCGTCGACGCGGTGCTGCGGGTCTGCCTGCGCCCCGCGGTGTCGCTCGACCTGCTGGGCCGCGGCTTCCGGCAGCTCGGCAGCGGCGATGTCGGGGACGGCCGGGACAGCCCGGACCAGCGCCTGGCGGTGTTCGAGCAGACGGGCGGGCCGCAGTCGTGGACGCCGCTGTTCGCCGCGTTGCTCGCCGAGTTCCCGGACCGGGGCGGTGACGCGAGCTCCGTACGCCTGAGGGCCGGCTCGCCGGAATTCGAGCAGCTGCGCCAGTTCGAGGAGGAGGTCCTCGGTCCGCGGTGCCACGCCCATGTGTGCGAGGTCCTGGACCGGGCCGGTCTCGCCTCGGTCGGGTCCCGTCAGCAGTCCGCGCTGGCCACCGCGTACCGGGACGCGGTCGCCGAGGTCAGTCCGGAGACCGCTGCGTTGATCACGGTGGCCCGCGAGCGCCTGGCTGCGCACGAGGACGGACTCGAACTGCACCGGCAGCGCGTTCTGCTCCGGGCGCCGCTGACCGCCGAACTCGTCCCCGTCGCGGAACCGGCCGGCGGCCAGGACCACGTGTGCGGGCTCTGGCTGGACGGCGCTGTGGCGAAAGGCCAGTTCGCGTTCGGCGGGCAGGACGTGCCGGAGCGGTTCGCCGCGATCGCCACGGTGAGCGGCGCCGCGATCCGGCTCGGGCTGCTGCCGGACGGCGTCACGCCGACGCAGTGCCAGGCAGTGCTGGCGAACCGGCCGCTGCTGGTGCTGACCACCCATCACACGCTGGCCCGGCACGGTGACCTGCTGGCGATGCTGCATACCATCGAGCCGGTGTTCGTGGTGATGGATCTGCCGGTGGAGCGGCACGTCGCGCAGTGGGCGGCCGGCGGGATCCTGGTCCGCACGGCGACCCGTGACCTCGGCGATTTCACCTTGCTGATGCTCGCTGTCACCCGTAACCACCCGTTCCGTTTCCTGTGCATCGGCACCCCGGCCGGCATGTACCTGCTCGCCGACCGCCTCCGCCGCCGATACCCCGGGCAGGTCGTGCTGGAGCCCACGCTGCTCGACGAGCACCCGGCGGCGACCGGCTACGCCGTGGACTTCATCCTGAACGCCTGGCATCTGCTCAAGCAGGGCGGACCGGCCTGATGTCCGCGGGGTGGCCGTCCGGCGGCGGTTTCATCCTCCGGTGGGGTGGAGCGGGCCGACCGATGCGGCCAGTATGACGAGATGTCTGATGCCGATGTGCGGGCTCTGCTGGCGGCCGCCGAACGGACCGGCGAGACGGCCGCGGCGGTCCGCGCCGCGCGCGCGAAGGCGCGCTCCGGGACGGTGACCGATCTTGACCTGCTGTCCCGCGCGTTGCAGCTCGCCTTCCGCTTCGGCGGCTCGCTGCCGCTGCTGGCCGAGGCGCTCGAGCACACTCAATGGGCCGCTGATCTGCTCGCGGAGCGCGGCGATCCCAACCTGCCACTGATGCTGTCCAAGGTGGCTTCGGTGCAGACCAAGCTGGCTGCGGAGACCGGCGACGCGGACCTGGCTGGCCGGGCCCTGGAAACCGGTCGGCGGGCGCTCGCGCTCCTGCCGATCGAGCATCTGGACCGGCCCGCGATGTTGTCCAACTTCGGCTTTGCGCTGCTGGGGGCCGCCCGGCGCACGGGGCAGACCGCGCTGGTACGCGAGGCGGTCTCCTTGATCCGGCAGGCTCTCGAGCTCGGTGGAGTCGTCGATCCGCGCCGGGGCGCCTACCTGTCCAACCTCGCTCTCGGCCTCGGTCAGCTCGCTGATGCCGACGGCGACGCGGAGGCGGCGGCCGAGGCGGTGGCGGCGGACCGGGAAGCCCTGGCACTGGTGCCCGCCGGGCACGCCGATCGGGCTCGGCTCCTGTCGAACGTGCAGGGATCGCTGGGCCGGCTCGCGTTCCTGACCGGGGACACGCGGCAGCTGCGGGAGGCGGCCCTGATGGGCGCGCAGAGCATTGCGGCGACCCGCCGGGAGGATCCCCGCCGTCCCGGCCGGCTGCTGACCCTCGCCAACACCTATCAGCAGATCCATCGCGACACCGGCGACCTCGACGCGTTGACGATGGCCGTGGACTGTTCTCAGGAGGCCGTGGACACGATCCCGGCCGGGCACGGCGACCGCCCGGAGATGCTCAACAATCTGGCGGGCATACTGCGGTTACGGCATGACGTCACCGGTGTGGAGGCTGATCTGCGCGAGGCGGTCCGGTCGAGCCGGGAGGCAGTCGAGGCAGCCGGCGCCGGTCATCCGGAGCGGCCGGACTACCGGGCGAACCTGGGCCTGGGCCTGTTCGCCCTTCACCAGGTCACTGGGGAGTCCCGGTTGCTGCTCGACGCCGTCGAGGAGTTGCGGGAGGCAGCCCGGAACGCGCGATCCGGACTGCTGCGCGCCCGGTGTCACAACGGCCTCGTTGACGCGCTGCATGTCCTGCACCATCGCACCGGTCTCGCCGAGCCTCTGGCGGAAGCGGTCACGGCCGCCCGCACCGCCGTCGCCGAGGCGCCCGAGGGCCATCCAGCACGCGCCACGGCGTGGGCTCAGCTCAGCATGTGCCTGCGTTCCTCGTACCGGCTCGGCGGCGACCCCGGTGAACTCGCCGCGTCGGTGGCGGCGAGCCGGGAGGCGGTGGCCCGATCGACCGATGACCGGATCAGAGCCTTTCGCCTGAGCAATCTCGCGGCGGCGCTCATATCGATCGGTGAGCCGCCGGCACCCGAGATCGTCACAGAGGCCGCCGCATACGCCCGGAAAGCGGCCGACCTGCTGCCGGACGGGCACCTCTCGCTGGCCTCCGTGCTGGCGAACCTCACCAATGTGCTGCTCTCCGGCCCGGACGACCCGCAGGCCATGGCGGAGGCGGCGGCCGCGGGCGCCCGAGCGGTGAAGATCGAGACGGCACCCCCGCGGGTACGGATCCGGGCGGCTCGTGGCTGGGGTCGTGCGGCTCGCCGGTCCGGTGATTCCGTCACCTCGCTGACCGCATATGCGCTCGCGGTGGATCTACTCGCCCCGGTGGCGCCGAGCGAACTCCAGCGCGACGACCGGGAGTTCGGGCTGGGGGAGATCAGTGGGCTGGCCGGTGAGGCGGCGGCCGCGGCGCTCGACAACGGGCGCCCCGAGCAGGCGGTGCAGCTGCTGGAACGCTCCCGTGGTGTGCTCTTCTGCCAGCGGATCGACGCGAGCGCCGGCGTCGTTTCCGTGCCGTTGCCCGAAACCATGCTGAGCTGCGCGGCCGACGGGCCGATGGTCATTCTCAACGCTGCCCCGCATCGTTGTGACGCGCTGGTGCTCACCGGCGACCCCGATCATCCGGTACGCCTCATCGAGCTGCCAGGGCTGACGGAGCAGCGGATCATGGAGCAGGCCAACATCCTGCTAGCGCTGAGCGGACCGGCCGCCGCGACCCGGCAGTCCTACTCCGCGTACCGAAAGCTGCGCCACGATGCCCGGGCCGTGCTCGCGTGGCAGTGGGACGAGGTGGCGGGCCGCGTCGTGGAGGGGTTTGACGGGCGGCGGATGTGGTGGTGCCCGGTTGGCGCGATGGCGTTCCTGCCCTGGCATGCGGCGGGACACCACGACGGTTCGGACCGCAGCGTCCTGGACCGGGTGCGCTCGTCCTACACTCCCACCCTGCGAGCGCTGGCGCATGCGCGCAGGTCGGTCCCGGAGCATCGCCCGGCCGTGGTGATCGGGGCATCCGCACCGGCGGGCGAGACGCCGTTGGCCCGGGTGGCCGAAGAGGCCCGTATCGTGCGGTCCGGGCTGGCCGATGCCGCCGTCCCGCTGCTCGACGCCACCCGGGCGCAGGTGCTCGACGCTCTTCCGCGGCACGGTATCGCCCACTTCGCCTGCCACGGCGTCAGCGACTGGCGGGTGCCGTCGGACAGCCGGTTGCTGCTGATGGACGGTCCGCTCACCGTGACGGAACTGTCCGGCCTGGATCTGCCGTACGCCACACTGGCCTATCTGTCGGCGTGCTCCACCACCCGGACCAACCTGCGACTGGTCGACGAGGCCGTGCAGGTGACGGCCGGTCTGCTGATGGCGGGCTTCCGCCAGGTCATCGGCACGTTGTGGGCGGTTCGCGACGATGACGCCCTGACGGTGTCGGAGTCGTTCTACACCGAGCTGCGCGGTGATCCGGCCCGGGCGTCGCAGGCGCTGCACACCGTTGTCCGGGCCTTGCGCGACCAGGATCCGCAGGAAGTGCTGCGCTGGGCGGCGCATGTCCACGTGGGAGTTTAGGAGAAATCGTGACGGTCAGTAGTGAGGAACAGGGTGAGCCGCTTGCCGAGGTGGAGGTCTTCCTGTCCAAAGGTGCCGAGCGGGGCGACTCAGCCGCCGAGGTGAACCTGGGAGTGGTGCGTTTCGGAGCCTGGCAGGTCCAGGCACTGCCGGCTTCGGACTTCGCCACCGACGCTTACCTCGTTCGGGTGGTTTTTGACATCGAGCTGGCGCCGGAGGTGCCCGGGCCGGTGTGGGCCGAGGTCGGGCTGGAGTTCACCGAGGGGGTAAACGTGCTCGACGTGATCCCCAAGGCGATCACCCGCGAGCACGACGACCGTACCTATGTCCTTGGTCCGGATCTGCGCTTCGTCGGTCCGGGTGCCCGTAACCGTCATGCCGAGCGGGAGTTTCTGCTCGAGGGGCTGACGCCCACCATCAACGCCTTCGGTGTGGGTAGTCGCCGCCTGCGCTGGCGGCACACCGCGACGACGCCGGCCGGGGTGCCGGTGGGCTCGCACGCGGGCTGGCTGGTGATGGAGACGCCGCCGGGCGGGGGCGAGATGGCGGTGCGATTCTCGGCGAGCTACCGGCTCGAACCCGAGGACGCCATGGGTCTGCTGACCGGCAGCCGGCCGGTGGACCGGACGGTGTCGCTGCCGGCGCCGGCCGGCGGGCCGCGGGCCGATCCCGATGCCGACCGTGCCCGGCGGGTGTTCCTGATCCACGGTCGGGACGACGTCCTCGCCGGCCGGATGCGGGAAGTGCTCAGCCTGCTGGGCCTGCGGGTGATGGAATGGGATCCGCTGGTCTCCACCGCCGGTGCGGGCCCGTCGCCCGCGCTCCTCGACGTGATCCATCACGGACTGGGCCGGGCGCAGGGAATCGTCGCGCTGCTCACCCCGGACGACGTGGTGTCCCTGCATCCTGAGCTGCAGGGGCCGAGGGAGGACGCGCACGAGATGGTGCCGGCGATGCAGCCAAGGCCGAACGTCCTGATGGAGCTCGGTGCGGCCCTGCTCGCGTTCCGGGAACGCACCGTACTGGTCAAGGCGGGCAGCATTCGGCCGATGGCGGATGTCGGCGGTGTCAACTACGTCGCCTTCGACGGTGGACCCGTCGCGCTCGGGCAGTTGGTCTCCCGGCTGCGCACCGCCGGCTGCGAGGTCGACGACTCGGGCTCCGAATGGCGCCGGACCAGCCGGTTCGAAGGGCTGGCAGTTTTCGACCGCCGTCCCCCGGTCACAGGGCCCGCAGAAAGGCCCTGACCTCGAGAAGATCGACGGAGTGCAGGTCGTCGGGGTGAACGATGATGCGCAGCTCTCGGCAGATTGGCGTCTCGCGGGACCGCGCCAGGAACGAGATGAGGATCAGTTTCAGCAGGGACTCGCGGTCGAGCTGGTCGATGCGTGCCAGCCCGGAGCCGATGATGGGCATCGCGAGCGGGCGTCGTTCGGCGCGTTCGTAGACGGCGTCCCAGAGCTGGTTCAGGCTCACCCACATGTCGTTCACCGAGGAGCGGGGCACGAGATCGTTGCCGAGCCGGCTGTACGCCACGGCGAAGATCTGCTGTCCCGGACGTCCGACGACGGCGACCGTGCCGATCGGGTACCGGGTGCGCTTGCCGGGCTTGCTCCTGGGCGGCTCCGTCGCGACCGGTCTCGCGCGTCGCAGGGCGGCTGCCAGTTCCTGGTCGAGGCGCCGCTGGTCGTCACCGTAGCGACGGTGCAGAAGCTGTCCCTGCACCGCGGCGCTGCTGATGATGCGGTCGTCGGCCACCGAGGTGTCGAAGGTGTCGGTGAAGCCGACGACGAGATGGGTGTCCTGCTCGAACAGGTCGCCGACCTCGACGCGGACCGTGGTGTCCGGTGTGCTGAACCCCCGCTCGATCCGGGACCGGGGATAGGCCTGCGAGACGGCCCAGGTGAAGCAGCCGACAAGGGTCAGGGTCGTCACGGCAAAAGGTGCCGGGAAGGCCTTGTTGAAGAACATCTGCCCGAGGAACTGGACCAGTGCTGACACCAGGCCGGCGGCCGCGAGTAGGTGGGCGAAGAAGGTGCGCAGGCCGCGGCGGGTGCGGAAGATCAATCGGGCGGCGTAGGGCGGGCCGATGACCGAAAGCTTCTTCATGGTGACATTGTGTGCGGGCCGTGCCAGTGGCTGCCCGGTCCCGGACACCTCAGGGGCCGCTGTGGACATAGGGCGCCCAGACCAGCGGGGCATGCGGCAGCTGCTCGCGCAACGTGAGTACCGCCCGGTGCAACGCTCGGGCAGCCCCGGCGGCGTCGAGCCGGCCGGAGGCGAGAAGTTGAGCGTAGACGTCGTCGGCGAGCTGCGCGGAACGGTCGTCGTGGACCGTCCAGAGCGTGGCGATGACATGACGAAAGCCGGCCGTCTGGAAGGCGCAGGACAGGTGCATCGCCTCGTCGAGCAGGCGCACCCCGCCGGTGGAGGTCTCACAGGCCGACAGGTACGCCAGCTGCCCGTACGGGAACCGGTGCCGGGAGATCTCGGCGACGGAGAGCGGCCGGTCGTGCAGATGGAGCGCGCTGCGGCCCGGCTCGGCCGGATCCTGCTCGCCGTGGCAGCACAGATGGGCCCAGCCGTGCCCGGCGAGGTGGTCGAGAACCACGTCGCCGGTGGCCCGCGGGCCGGACAGGGTCGTGGTGGGATGCAGGCGGGCGGTGAGGCGGCGGGCCTCCTCGGCGGCGAACGGAAGCGGGGCCTGACCCGGCGTCGCCGGCTGATCGACCAGCAGCACCTTCGACGAGGTCCCGCCACCACCGGCCCGGGCGCGGTGCAGCGTGCCGAGCGTCGGCAGATACGACGAGACCACCCGGTCGAGCACCGTGTCGTGGTGGCCGGTGCCGGGCCGGCCCGCCGCGTGCAGGGGCAGCAGGGTGAGCGGTCCGGTCGGGCACCACCACACCCGGGGTGGTGCCGTGCCGTCACGGGGTCCGGTGACGTCGCCGAGCGTATCGAGGATCGGCTCGGCGACGGTGTCGAACAGCCAGGCCAGCACGTCCAGCAGGGTGCGGTGTGCCGCCCGGAGGTTCGCGAAACTGCGGTCGGTCTGCGCCGCCAGTCGGCTCTGCAGCATCGCGTTGATGCGTTCGACGGTTTCCGTGCGGGTGAGCGCGGGCAGGTTGACGACCAGCGGCTCGGCCGGGGTCACCAAGATCGCCGCGGACCCGTACCGGCTGGTGTTGATCATGATGATGGGACCGTCTTCGGCTTCGGCCGCCAGATCGTCGTAGGGCACCGCAGCCAAGAAGTCGTGGAGACCGTCGATCCCGCGGATCCGGGTGATGATGTCGTCCCATTCCTGAGCGAGCCGGCGCTGAACGAGGACGCGCTGATCCCCGTCTGGTCCGTCGATCCCGGGTACGGGCGGCGGCGCAGCGGGCGCGTCCAGAGCCGCCCGGAGCTCCGTCAGCCGTTCCACTAACTCCGGCGCCGCCGCCCGGGCGTCGGACAGATCGGTGCGGATCTGGGCTATCTGATTCCACATGATCGAGCGGCCCTGCTCCAGCAGCTCCACGGCCAGCTTCGGGCGGCCTGCCCGCAGCGCCCAGGCGCAGGCGTCACCCGCGAGTCCGGACCACTGCCGCAGTTGCCGCTCCCGCACGGCGTCGCCGAGTCCGCGCCAGGCCACGACCGGTAGCAGTCGCACGGCGGCCGTGAAACCCCGGACCGCATCCTCGACGTCGCCGCCGGTGGCTGCTGTGGTGGCCCAGGCCCAGGCGGTACGGAGCCGGACCTCCGCCGATCCGGTCCGGTCCTGCGCCGCTTCCCGCCAGACGCCGGGCACGCCCGTCTCGGGGTGCAGAAGGTGCTGGGCATGGCCGGCGGTGAACAGGAAGCCGGCCCGGTCGGGGTGGTCCGCCGGCGTGGTGCGCACCGCCTCGGCGGTGAGCGAGACCGCCTCCTCGAGGTCGGCGGGACGGCCGCGCGTGATCAGCGCGTTGCCGAGGTTGATCAGATAGCGGCCGCGCTCCGGATGGTCGTCCGGGCTGGTCACGACCGCCTCTCGGGCGGAGTCGATGGCGGCGTCGAGCTTCGCGGTGTCTGTCGGCGTGTGCTCGACCACGCTCAGCAGCGCGGCGCTGAGGTTGGACAGGTACTGCGCGCGGTCGGTGCCCGGGGGAGTGAGCTCGACAGCTTCGGCGGCGGCGGCCAGGGCGTCCTCGAGATCATCGGCCATGCTCGACTCGTCGAACCGGGCCCGCAGTGCATTGCTGAGATTGGACAGGAAGCCACCGCGTTGCGTGTGCGCGGCCGGCAGCTCGGTTGCCGCCGCGCGTGCCGCGTCGACTGCCGCATCGAGGTCGGATCGCTCCCCGGTGCGCTGGAACCGGACCCGCAGAGCCCCCGAGAGGTTCGTGAGGTGGGCCGGCCGATCCGCGTGTCCGGCGGGCAGGGCATCCACCGCCCGGCGCCCGAACAGCACCGATTCGTCGAGTTCGGCGAGTCGGCCGGTGCGCTCGAAACGTACGCGCAGGACCAGTGCGAGATTGTTCCAGCGCCCCGGGAGGTCGGCGTGATCGTCCGGGGTCCGGGCCGCCGCCTCGCGGGAATTAGCGACCGCCGCGTCGATGTCGCCGTCATCGCCGTACCGCTGGAATCTGGCGGCCAGCGCGGAGGAGAGGTTCACCAGATAGCCGGCCCGCTCCGGACGGTCGGCCGCGAGCCACGTGACGGCTTCCTCGCCGGCTCGCACGGCTGCGTCGAAGTCCGCGCGATCATCGGTGACGGCCGCCCGGATCCGGAGGATGTAGGCCAGGTTCGACAGATGACGGCCCAGGTCGGGATGGTCGGGCCGGGCCGCGGCAACGGCCTGGTGGGTGTGCTGCAGGGCGGTGTCGAGGTCGCCGGAGTCACCCCGGCTCGTGTAGCGCGACATCAGCGCCACACCGAGTTCGGACCGCCGGGCCGCGCGTTCGCGGCTTTCCGGTGCGGCCGCGTCCACGGCGGTTCCCGCAGCCACGATCGCGGCGTCCAGGTCGGCCGGGTCGCCGCGGCTCTCGAACCGGGTGAGCAGGGCGACCGCGAAGTTGGCAGAGATCATCCCCCGGTTGCGGGCGTCCGGCGACGAGGCGGCCTCGGCGGCGATGGCGACCGCCCGGTCCAGCAGCGCTGCATCGCCGGTACGGGACGCCTGGGTTCGCAGCAGCGCGGCGAGGTTGGACAGCAGACTCGGCCGGATCGGATGGTGCGCCGGAACCTCCGCCACGGCCAGACCGGCGGCCCGCACTCCCGCGGCGAGGTCGTCGAGCGATGCGGTGCGGACGTACCGTTCCCGCAAGGCATTGCCCAGATTGGTGAGACAACCCAGCCGGGACTGGTGCCCGGGCGGTGCCCGCTCGACCGCCGCCTGCCCGGCGTCAACGGCGAGGTCGACGTCGTCCTGGTCGTCGTACCGTTCGAATCTGGTGAGGGCGCAACTCGCCAGGCTGCCCAGATAGACCGGCAGGTCCGGATCGCCCGGCACTGCAGTGTCCACCGCCTGGCGGGCCGATACGATCGCCTCGTCCAGGTCGTGCCGCTGCCCCGTCGCTGCGAACCGCAGGCGCAGCCCATTGGCGAGGCCGGCCAGGTAGGCGTTGGTGTCCGGATGGCCGGCGGACAGGATGCCGAGCGCGGCCCGTTCGCAGGCGATCGACTCGTCGAGGTCGCTGAGCCGCTCGGTGTACTCGAACCGGGTCCGCAACGCGACGGCGAGGTTGCCCATGGTTGCCGCCCGGCTGCGTTCGTCACCGCCGTCCAGCCCCGCGGCCCGCAGCCCGATCGCGATGGCCTCGTCGAGGTCGGAACCTGCACCGCGCTCGCCGAACCGGGCCAGATGAGCACCCGCCAGGTTGGACAGGTATCGGCGCAACTGCGGATCGCCAGCCTGGCAGGCCGTGACGGCCGCCTCGAAGGCCGCGAGCGCCACGTCGAGCGCCTCGCTGTCGCCCGTACGTTCGTAGTGCGCGAACAACCCCACCCCGTGATCGTTGTGCGCCGTACCGGGGCCGTCGCTGCCCTGTTCCAGCAGTGCACGGACGGGAGCGGGCACCACCTCCGGGTCGATGTGCCACAAAGCCGTGAACAACTCGATGGCCAGGGACTGGTCGGCGTCGTCCTCGCCCTCCGGCAGCGCGAGATAGCGGCACCAGTGAAACCGGGCGAGGGCCAGCGCGGCATGAGCCGTGAGGCCGTCCGGCGCCGTTAGCGCTCGGATCCGGTCGGCGACCGCTGAGACGTCCGGGCTCAGAATCGCCTCGGCGTTGCCCTGCTCGGCGTACCGATCGACATGGCGATCGAGCTCGTCGACAGCCGCGGCCACACCCGATACGTCACTCACGGATCCTACGATCGCAAGCGGGCAGGCGGAACGGTATCGCTCTACGGGACGATGGAGTCCGGTCTCTTTCCTGACGAGGATGGTGGCCCGTCATGACAAGGCGCTACGGGCTGGTGCACTCCACGATCGTCGCCTCGACGTGGCCGGCTACGGCACCCGCAGCGACCAGGTGCTGGTGCGCATGCGGGCCGGCCTGCGGCAGATGGTGAACGCCGCTTTGATCGGCCAGGGCCTGGGACCATCGGATGTGGACATGGGCGACCGGGGCGACTGGGTACGCTCCGTCACCCCGGCCGCGGGCTCTGTTAGCCGTTTCGTAGGCGGCCGGTTGTTGTACCTGGGAATGATCCGCCTGTTCAGCGGTCTGGGGATGCTGATTCGCAGCGACAGGGCGTTGCTGATCGAGGTCCTCACGCTGCGGCACGAGGTGGTGGTGCTACGTCGCCACGTTCCCAGCCGGCCGCGGCTGTCCTGGCCGGACCGGGCGGTCCTGTCCGCCCTGGCCCAGCTACGGGAACATCGGATCGTCACCCCGGCCACGTTGTCGAACTGGCATCGCCGCCTGGTGCGACGTCACTGGACCTACCCGAACCGACTCGGCCGGCCACCAGTCAGTGACGGGATCCGGGATGTGGTGCTACGACTGGCCGGAGAGAACCCGCGGTGGGGACACCGCCGAATCCAAGGCGATCCACAGCGCCTCGGCCATCGCGTCGGGGCGGACACGATCCGGCGGATCCTGGCCGGTCGACGTGTCGGCCCGGCGCCCCGCCAGCAGGACACCGACTGGAGGATCTTCCTACACAACCAGGCCTCGCCACCCCGGCAATCGCCGTGTCTATCGCCTCGTCGAACTGAAGTGCCGGTATGTCGGTCGATTCCGCCGGACCGCAGCCCGCAAGCAGCAGGACCGCGACGGCCATCATCGACACGGTCCTCCGCTTGTCACCTGCGCCCATCGGTCCTCAGCTCTCGTCTTTCCACTCCGGGTCCTTCCTGGCAGTTGGTTCGCCCTTTCCGGAATGCGCGGAGCGGCTCATTTGCTCGTGCTGGCTTAGCGCGCTATATCACCAGGGTGTCGAACCGGCCTTCCCGACGCCGGACGTGCCCACGCCATCCCGCGAGCAGTGCGATGACAATCCAGCCGATGCCACCGAGGACCAGCGACCCCAGGGTGCCGCTTGAGTCGACCCGATCGGCCTCCTCGAGCGCGATCACCCCGTCCGGGTCGGTGAGTACGGTTAGGGTGTCGCCGATTTGGTAGCCAGGGTTGCTGCCCTGATAGGTCAGTGGCTCGTCGAGCGGACCATCGTCGCCCCGGAGCGTGAACGTGTGCCGCTTACCGGCGACCTCGGCGTCGACGATGGTCACCTCCTGGCGGACGCCACGTTTCTCCAGCGCCAGGTCGGGGGCGAGTCCCACCGATCCCACGAGTACGAACAGGGCGGGGAGGAACGAGAGCAAGGACAGCCACATCGCCCGGTGTAGCACACGTACGACGACCATGAAGATCAGGCAGAAGGCGAGTCCCGTCACGATCGAAATGACCTTTGACCCGACCGTGGCGTACGCGATGGCGGTGTTCAGCCCGATGAAAGCCAGGCCGAGCAGCACCACCAGCGCCGTCCTTCTAGTCGACTTGCCCGCCGTCCAGACTCCCGCCCAGGGGGCGGAACCGGTCGGGGGCGCCCCGGCCGGGCCGATCCCGTGCGAACCGAACCCGGCGGGAGTCTTTCCGGTGAATCGCTGGGGGGCTGGCTGCCCGTGGGCGGGCTGGATCCGGCCCGGTGGTGTGGGTTCGGGATGCACGGCCAAGATCGTAACAAGGGCTAACAACCCAAGCTGAACGTGCGGAGGAGCGTCGTTGAGTCCCTTGATCGGCGGGGCAGACGCGATCAGGTGGTGGACGCCACGAGGTAGACGGCCACCTCGTTCGGAGGTCCCCGGCAAAGTGGTGGTGATGTCCGGTTTTTGAACACGTTCGAGTTGATCGCGTCTGCTGATCGTCATTGTAGGCAGAACGCGAGTTCGAAGGGCATTACCGAGTTCTCGAGCCCCACAGGTCAGCGGCAAGATCCGGATCGAGGGGTTTTGACGGGCAGCGGCAGCGGTGGGTTGGTGCGCCGATCGAGGCGCATCCAGGGCAGGTCATCGACATCGCGGCGGTCCGGCTCGAGGCGGGCTGTACGGCCTGCGCTGGGGAGCGTAGGGCGTTGACCCTTGTAGTCGCCGTTGGGGCTACCAGCTTCGGGCCTTCGTGTCGTGGGCCCGCCTGGGCCAGTTCGGTGGTAGCGGTCGGTGGAGCATCGCCACGGCGGTGGGCTGACGGCAGGGGAGCCGATGGTGCGGGGGAGTGATGCGACGACTCCTTTACCGGGCCGGTTTATGCTTCAGGCGACCTGGGCAAACGTGCGTGAGCATGCCGCTGGGCCACCGGACTACTGGGGGTCAAGGGGTCGTCGGTTCGAATCCGGCCGTCCCGACAAACATAAAAGCCCTGACCAGCAGAAACGCTGGTCAGGGCTTTTATGTTTGTCTATGGAGTTTTGAACCTCCCCCCGAAAACCCCCCATTTATGGGTCTCGGCAACCAGGTTCGTCATCCGTGTGCATCGTTGTGCCCTACAGCTGTGGGGCGGCCATCAGGGTCAGTGCCGAGGCGTTCAAGGATCTCGGAGACGTCCGGGGCTTGGACGGGCTTGGCGATGTAGTAGGTGTCGGTGACCTCTTCGCTGGAGTGGAACTGGGCATCGGCGAGGACGCCGACGAGCGGATCGCCCAGCGGCGCGCCACGGAATATCCACGGGCGAACAACCCGACGCCGATGACCGTCGACGCGCTGCGGCGGCTCGTGCCGTCGATGCGTACCAGGGACGTCGGCGCGGCGTCCGAGGCGGCGTGGCGCAAGGAGCACCTCGGCGGTCGGTCCGGGCGATCCGGTGTACAACCGGCGCGGCGTCGCAGTTGGACGGAGCGGCACGGCGAGGTCGGGTGCGGTCCGTCCGCCCTCGAACATAGTGGACACTGCCACCAGCTTCGCGGACAGTGCGTCGAAGACTCCATCCCCGCACGATGCACTGCGGCGACCGCCGGAGGTAGGCATGGACGACCAGAAGATCAAGGACATCGTCATCCTGGGCGGTGGCACTGCTGGCTGGATAACCGCGGCGTATCTCGGCAAGGCACTCGGCCCCTCGACGCGAATCGTGTTGCTGGAGGCGCCGGAGGTGCCGAAGATCGGCGTCGGCGAGGCGACGATCCCGAACCTGCAGACCGCGCTCTTCGACTTCCTCGGCGTACCCGAGGAGGAGTGGATGCGCGAGTGCAACGCCTCGTTCAAGATGGCCGTGCGATTCGTCAACTGGCGTACACCGGGTCCCGGTGTGCCCCAGCCGAGGTACGACAACGGCGAAAGCGATCACTTCTACCACATCTTCGGCCAGCTTCCACTGCACGACGACCTGCCGCTGTCGCACTACTGGACACAGCGCCGGCTCACCGGGCAGAGCAAGGAGCCCTTCGACTACGCCTGCTACAAGGAGCCGCCGATCCTGGACGCCAAGCTCGCGCCCCGGTGGCCGGACGGGCGCCGCGCCACCAACTACGCGTGGCACTTCGACGCGCACCTGGTCGCCGACTACCTGCGCCGGTTCGCCACCGAACGCCTGCACGTGCAGCACGTCCAGGGCCTGATGCAGGAGCCGGTGCTGGACGAGCGCGGCTTCATCACGGCCTTGAAGACCAAGGACGGTCGGCTGCTCACCGGCGACCTGTTCATCGACTGCTCCGGCTTCCGCAGCCTGCTCATCAACAAGGCCATGGAAGAGCCGTTCGTCGACATGAGCGACCATCTGCTGTGCGACAGCGCGGTGGCCACGTCGGTGCCGCACGACGACGACGCACACGGAGTGGAGCCGTACACCTCGGCGATCGCGATGAAGGCGGGCTGGACCTGGAAGATCCCGATGCTCACCCGCTTCGGGTCCGGATACGTGTACTCGAGCAAGTTCGCGGGCGAGGACGAGGCGGCCGCGGACTTCTGCCGGCTCTGGGATCTGGACCGGGATAAGGTCCAGCTCAACTCGATCCGCTTCCGGGTCGGCCGCAACCGCCGCGCCTGGGTGAAGAACTGCGTCGGCATCGGGCTGGCCTCGTGTTTCGTCGAGCCGCTCGAGTCGACCGGCATCTACTTCAGCTACGCCGCGGTCTACCAGCTCGTGAAGCACTTTCCGGACAAGAACTTCGACCAGGTGCTCCTCGACCGCTTCAACCACGAGGTCGAGACGATGTTCGACGACACCCGGGACTTCATCCAGGCGCACTACTACGTCTCGCCCCGGACGGACACCCCGTTCTGGAAGGCGAACAAGGAGCTGAGCCTGGCGGACGGCATCCTGGAGAAGATCGCGATGTACCGGGCCGGGCTGCCGGTCGGGGTGGCGCCGTCGGACGCGCAGGGCTACTACCACAATTTCGAGGAAGAGTTCCGCAACTTCTGGACGAACAGCAACTACTACTGCATCTTCGCCGGCCTCGGTCTACTGCCCGATCGCCCGCTGCCCATGCTCGCCCATCGGCAGCAGGCGCTGCAGGATGTGGACAAGGTCTTCGCCGAGGTGCAACGGGAGCAGCAGGAACTCACCAAGGGCCTGCCGACGAACGTCGACTACCTCCGGCTGCTGCACGGGCGGAAATGACGGTGCGGGGCAGGCCGCGGTAACCCGCGACCTGCCCCGCAGGCGATGCTCAGTCCGTGTACCCGAACTGCTTGACCAGTGCGGCGAACTCCGCGTCCACGCGGATCCGCTCCTGGAACGCCGCCTCGAGCGCCGGCTCGACGTCCACGACGGCGGACGGCTCGGGCCGCCGATCGTCGCGCAGCGGCGGCGCCGCCCGGAACGCCCTCATGCCGGGCGGCAGATCGAAGAGATCGGTGGCCAGGATGTTCGGCAGCGTCCACTGCTGCACGGTCCGTCGTATCCGCTCCTCGTCCACTCCGGCGGGCACCTCCAGGAAGCCGAGGATCTGCCCGAGTGTCGCGCCCGGGTCGCGCACCATGTCCTCGTGGCGGATCACGCAGACGTCGTCCAGGTCCGGAAAGTGTGCGCGTACCCGCTCCGGCACCGTCCACTCTCGGGCGTGCAGCTGCCAGTTGAGGTTCGCCTCGTCGGAGTCCCCGACGACCTCGTCCGGACTGGCGATCAGCTGCCGGACCCGCTGCTGCACGACCTCGGGCCCGACCCGGCTGCCACGGATCAACTCGGCCACGATGCCGCGCGGATCACGTGCCACGTACACCACTTTTCCGGTGACGGCCCGGTAGTGCTGGACAACCTCCGTGCCGGGCAGCAGATGGGTTCGCACCAGGTACGGCCGGGGCTCTTCCAACGGTACGACGCGTCCCCAGTTGAACAGCGTGGTCAGCTCGGGTGCCACGTCGTGCAGCGCCTCCGGCGAGGTGTCGGCCGGCGGTGAGTCCAGCAGATAGCCCGCCACGAGCGCGCGGGCCAAACCGCAGGCGGACTGTCGGCAGGAGGTGATCCAGGCAAGGCTGGCCATCGTCTCGTCTCTCCCTTACATCGCCGGCTCGTGGGTGTATCCGTACCGGTCGGCGAGGCTGCCGAACTCCTCGTCCTCGCGCAGTAGGCGCCGGTACGCCTGCTCGACTTCCTCGCTGTAACCGGTCAGGGACTGGCCGCTCAGACCCTGACCGAAGAACGGCCGTAGTTCGAGGTGGCGCAGCGAGTCGTCCCGCCGCTCCGCCTCGCGCATCTTGTCCAGGGAGGAGTTCTGCACGGCGCGCCGCACCCGGTCGGGATCGACCTCGCTGTCGAAGCCGAGAAATTCGACCATCGTGCGCAGCGAACCCTCGGTGTCCTGCTTGATGTCCTCGAACCGCAGCACCAGGACCTCGGCGTTCGGGAAGTGCTGGCGCAGCCGGTCCGGCGACGTCCACTCCAGGACGCTTTCCGGCCACAGCCCGTACCCGATCCGCTGCCACGCCAGGAGCCCGCGGTGGTCGACGAAATGCTTCGCGTACGCCGCCCGGTGCTCGGGATCGAGATGCAGCATCCGTTCCGCGCTGGGAATCACGTCGCGCGGGTTCCGCACCAGGTAGATCACCTTGGTGGTGGCCTCGCGGTACCAGTCGTGGATGCTCATGGCGGGCAGGTAATGCGTCTTCAGGACCAGCGGCTGAGGCTGGTCGACCGGTAACATCCGGCCCGTTCGCATCACGGCGACCAGATCGGGCACGGCGTCGTCGAACCGGCCCAGCCGCGCCATGCGCACCTCCACCTCTCTGTCGCGGAGATAGCTGGCCAACAGAATGCGGGCCCAGGTGTTGCCGGACTTCGGGTAGGAAGCCAACCAGGCCATCGCCATGGCTTCTCCTTTCCAAGGCTGTCTCGCCCCGGAGTGCAGCCGGACCCGGCGGCGGGGCAGCCCCACTATGGCCGCGCCGGATAAACCAATCAAGGCAGTGCAATTCCGACGCAATGCCGGACCTCGGACACTGTGTGCAACTGCGCCGGATCCGCAGTCGTACAGCGCGACGGCAGTCCTTGTTGGACGGCCTGCGATGCGCTGGAATCAGCCCGCCGGTCTGTCGCCGTAACCCCCTGCCCAGCAACTGGGGCCCGAAGAAGGGCCGGTCGGCAGCACGCCTAGTGCATAGGGAGACGCATCGATGATTCCGTTGTCATATGCACAGCGGCGGCTGTGGTTCCTCGCTCAGCTGGAGGGCCCGAACCCGGCGTACAACAGCGGCGTGGTCCTGCGGCTCCGCGGCCGTCTGGACGTCGCGGCCCTCGATGCCGCGCTGCGCGACGTGATCGGCCGCCACGAGTCGCTGCGCACGGTGTTCCCGGCGGCCGACGCTGAGCCGTACCAGCAGATCGTGGACATGCGGCAGCTGGACTGGCAACTCCAGGTGCGCCGGGTCGCGACGGAGGACCTGGCCGGCGCCGTCGCGCAGGCGGAGCGGTGTTCGTTCGACCTGGAGACGGAGATCCCGGTCCGGGGCTGGCTGTTCCAAACCGACGGGGACCAGCATGCACCGGACGACCACGTACTCGTGCTGATCGTGCACCACATCGCCATGGACGGCTGGTCGCAGGCGCCGCTGGCCCGGGACCTGTCGACCGCGTACGCGGCGCGGCTGCGGCAGGCGGCACCGGAGTGGGCCGCGCTGCCGGTGCAGTACGCCGACTACGCGTTGTGGCAGCGGGAGTTGCTGGGCGACGGATCCGACCCGGAAAGCGTACTGTCGACGCAGCTGGCGTACTGGCGGCAGGCGCTGGCGGGAGCGCCCGAGGAACTGCTCCTGCCGGTCGACCGCCGGCGCCCGGCGACGGAGAGCCATCGCGGGCACATGGTGCCGCTGCAGGTGCCGGCGGACGTGCACCAGCGGCTGGTGGAGCTGGCCCGCGCCGAGGGCGTGACCGCGTTCATGGTGCTGCAGTCCGCGTTGGCGGTACTGCTGTCCCGGCTGGGTGCGGGCACCGACGTACCGATCGGCTTCCCGCTCGCCGGGCGTACCGACGAGGCGATGGACGACCTGGTCGGGTTCTTCGCCAACACGCTGGTGATCCGCACCGACCTGTCCGGCGACCCGACCTTCGCCGAGCTGCTGGGTCGGGTGCGGCAGGCGAGCCTCGGCGCGCTGGCGCACCAGGACGTGCCGTTCGAGCGGTTGGTGGAGGAACTGTCACCGAGCCGTGCCCGGGGGCGTCATCCGCTTTTCCAGGTGATGCTGTCGATGCAGAACACGACCGGGGCGACCCTGGAACTGCCGCACCTGACCGCGGAGGTCCAGCAGAACGCCACGCCGGTGGCGAGGTTCGATCTGGACGTCGTCGCGATGGAGATGTTCGACGACGACGGGCGGCCAGCGGGGTTGCGCGGGTCGGTGACGGTGGCGGCGGACCTCTTCGACGCGTCGACGGCGGAGCGGTTGGCGGTGTGGTTCCGGCGGGTGTTGGCGACGGTTACCTCCAAGACGCGGCTCCGGCTGCACGAGGTCGAGCTGCTCGACGCCGGGCAGCGGGAACAGGTGCTGGTCGGTTGGAACGACACCGTGGCGGAGCCGGTGGATGCCACGGTGGTGGAGTTGTTCGAGCGCCAGGTGACCCGGCAGCCGGACGCGCCTGCGGTGCTGTTCGACGGGGTGACGGTCTCGTACCGGCAGCTGGACTCGGCGGCGAATCGAATGGCGCGCTATCTGACCGCTCGGGGGGTCGGTGCCGAGTCGGTGGTCGCGGTGGTGATGGAGCGCGGCATCGACGTCGTGGTGGCGATGCTGGCGGTGCTGAAGGCGGGCGCGGCATACGTACCGGTCGACGTGCAGTCGCCGGCGCAGCGGGTGGCGTTCATGGTGGCCGACAGCGGTGCCAGGTGCCTGCTGACCTCGACGGCGTACACGGGGCTGGTGGCGGCGTCGGTACCCGTGGTGGTCGTCGACGAGCCCGCAGTGGCGGCGGAGCTGGCCGGTCTGGCCGGTACGGCGCTGTCCGGTGCGGGAGCATCGCCCGACGGTGCGGCCTATGTGATCTACACCTCGGGGTCGACGGGCCAGCCGAAGGGGGTGGCGGTCGCGCATCGGGGTGTGGTGAGCGTGCTGGCGTCGATGCGGGAGCTGTTCGAGTTCGACGCGCAGGACGTGTGGAGTTGCTTCCACTCGTTCTCGTTCGACGTGTCCGTCTGGGAGCTGTGGGGTGCGCTGGTCCACGGTGGCCGGGTCGTCGTGGTGCCGCATGAGGTGTCCCGGTCGCCGCAGGAGCTCGCGGCGTTGCTGGGCCGTGAGCGCGTCACGATCCTGAGCCAGACCCCCTCGGCGTTCTACCAGTTGCTTCCGGTCGACGGCTTCGATTCGAGTGCCCTGCGGTTCGTGGTGCTGGCCGGTGAGGCCCTCGATCCGGCGCGCCTGGACGGCTGGTGGACCAGGCAGCGGGCGGACGGCCCGTGGCTGGTGAACATGTACGGGCCGACCGAGGCGACGATCTACGTCACGCACTGGCGGCTGACCGACGCCGACCGGGACAGTGTGATCGGCCGGGGCATCGCGGGGATGTCGATGCTCGTGCTGGACGGTGGGCTGCGCCCGGTACCGCCGGGGGTGATCGGCGAGCTGTACGTGGCCGGGCCGGGAGTGGCCCGTGGCTACGTGGGCCGGGTGGGGCTGACCGCCGAGCGGTTCGTGGCCTGCCCGTTCGAGCCGGGCCGGCGGATGTACCGCACCGGAGACCTTGTCAGGTGGACGCTCGACGGCCAGTTGGTGTTCGTGGGCCGGGCCGACGAGCAGGTGAAGATTCGTGGGTTCCGGATCGAGCCCGGTGAGGTCGAGGCGGTGCTGCGGGCCCATCCGCAGGTGGGCCAGGCCGCGGTGGTCGTGCGGGAGGACGTACCCGGAGACCAGCGCCTGGTCGCCTACCTGGTGGCCGCCGACGTCGACATCGCGCAGGTGCGGCACTTCGTCCGGGAACGGTTGCCGGAGTACATGGTGCCGGCCGCGGTCGTGGTGCTGGACCGGTTGCCGTCGACCGCCAGCGGAAAGCTGGACCGCCGGTCGCTGCCCGCGCCGGACTACGCGGCTGTCGCGGGTGCGGGCCGGGCCCCGGTGACGGTGCAGGAAGAAATCCTTTGTGGCATTTTCGCCCAGGTACTCGGAGTGGAGTCGGTCGGGGTCGACGACGATTTCTTTGAGTTGGGTGGGCATTCGTTGTTGGCGGTGCGGTTGGTGTCGCGGGTGCGTGTGGTGTTGGGTGTGGAGTTGCCTTTGCGGGTGTTGTTTGATGTGCCGAGTGTTGTTGGGGTGGCGGGTTGGTTGGGTGTGTCGGGTGTGGGTGGGTCGCGGTTGGTGTTGCGGGCGGGGGTTCGTCCGGAGCGGGTGGTGTTGTCGTTTGCGCAGCAGCGGTTGTGGTTTGTGGGTCAGTTGGAGGGTGCGAGTTCGTTGTATAACGTGCCGGTGGCGGTGCGGTTGAGTGGTGGGTTGGATGTGGGGGCGTTGGAGGTGGCGTTGGGGGATGTTGTTGGTCGGCATGAGTCGTTGCGGACGGTGTTTCCGGCGGTGGATGGTGAGCCGTATCAGCGGGTGTTGGGTGTGGGGGAGTTTGATTGGTGTTTGCCGGTGCGGCGGGTGGGTGTGGATGAGTTGCCGGCGGTGGTGGCTGAGGCGGTTGGTTATACGTTTGATTTGTCGGTGGAGGTGCCGGTTCGGGCGTGGTTGTTCGAGGTTGGTGTTGACGAGTTCGTGTTGGTGTTGGTGACGCATCATATTGCTGGTGATGCGTGGTCGCGGGCGCCGTTGGGGCGGGATTTGTCGGTGGCGTATGCGGCGCGGTTGCGGGGTGAGGTGCCGGGGTGGGATCCGTTGCCGGTGCAGTATGCGGATTATGCGTTGTGGCAGCGGGAGTTGTTGGGGGAGGCGTCTGATCCGGACAGTGTGTTGTCGCGGGAGTTGGCGTATTGGCGGGGGGTGTTGGCTGGGGCGCCTGAGGAGTTGGCGTTGCCGTATGACCGGCCGCGTCCGGTGGTGGCGAGTCATCGTGGGCATCGGGTGGAGTTGCGGGTTCCCGCTGGGGTGCATCGCCGGTTGGTGGGGTTGGCGCGTGCGGAGGGTGTTACCGGGTTCATGGTGTTGCAGTCGGCGTTGGCGGTGTTGTTGTCGCGGTTGGGTGCGGGTACTGATATTCCGATTGGGTCGTCGGTGGCGGGGCGTACTGATGAGGCGTTGGATGATTTGGTCGGGTTTTTCGTCAACACGTTGGTGATCCGTACTGACCTGTCGGGGGATCCGACGTTTGTTGAGGTGTTGGGTCGGGTCCGGCAGACGAGTCTGGGTGCGTTGGAGCATCAGGAGGTGCCGTTCGAGCGGTTGGTGGAGGATCTTTCTCCGGTTCGTTCGTTGGCGCGGCATCCGTTGTTCCAGACGATGTTGACGGTGCAGAACACTGAGCGTGGCACTCTCGACCTTGAGGGTGTGGTTGTTGATGGTTCGGTGTTGTCGTCGGTGGGGGCGGCGGTCGCGCCGGCGAAGTTTGATCTGTTCGTTGCGGCTCAGGAGGTGTTCGACGAGGACGGTCAGCCGGCCGGGGTGCAGGGATCGGTGACGGCGTCGGCGGACCTGTTCGACGAGTCGACGGCGCGGCGGATCACCGACTGGTTCGCACTGGTGTTGGAGACGGTGGCCACGTCCGCCGACGTACGGCTGCACGAGATCGATCTGTTGGGTGCGGGACAGCGGGAACGAATCCTGCGGGACTGGAACGATACTGCCGAGAATCTGCCGCCGGTGTTGTTGCACGAGCAATTCTCGCAGCAGGTGACACAGAACCCGGACGCGACCGCGATCGTGGCCGACGGGATGCCGGTGTCGTATCGGGAGTTGGACACGGCGGCGAACCAACTCGCCCACTATCTTGTGGATCAGGGCGTCGGAGCGGAGTCCGTCGTCGGTTTGTGCCTGCCGCGTGGGATGCGGATGATCACCGCGATTTTGGCGGTGTGGAAGGCCGGCGCGGCATATTTGCCGATCGACGCGCGACTACCGGTCGATCGTGTCGCGTTCATGCTCGCCGACAGCCGCGCCGTGTTGCTGCTCGGCACCCAGGATGTGTTGGATGACCTGCCCGCTGGCGGGTCGGTGCGGATGGTCGCGGACGAGACGATCACCGTCCGCCCGGAAACGGCACCACCGACGGTGACAACCGATCCGGCGGGTTTGGCGTATGTGATTTATACGTCGGGGTCGACGGGTTCGCCTAAGGGTGTGGCGGTCACGCACGGTTCGTTGGCGAATTATGTGGGGTCGGTGTCGTCCCGGTTGGGTTGGGGCGGTGTCGGGGTGCGGTACGGGTTGTTGCAGCCGCAGGTGACGGATCTTGGTAACACGGTTGTGTTCACCAGTCTCGTCTCCGGCGGTGTTCTGCATGTGTTGGATCCGGAGGTGGTGATTGATCCGGAGGCGGTCGCGGGTTATCTGGCGGAGCATCGGATTGATCATGTGAAGGTGGTGCCGTCGCATCTGATGGCGTTGTCGGCGGTTGCCGGGGTGGGACGGGTGCTGCCGTCGGGTTCGTTGGTTCTTGGTGGTGAGGCGGCCCCGGCCGGCTGGGTGACCGCTCTGGTGGAAGCGGCCGGTGATCGGCCGGTGTTCAACCACTATGGTCCGACGGAGACGACGATCGGTGTCGCGACCGCGAGGTTGTCGACCGGTCCGGTGGTGCCGATCGGTACCCCGATCGCCAATACCCGACTGTTCGTACTCGACGTCGCTCTTTCCCCGGTGCCGCCGGGTGTGGTCGGCGAGTTGTATGTCGCCGGTGTCCAGCTCGCTCGCGGCTATGTGGGCCGGGCGGCGATGACCGCCGAGCGGTTCGTGGCGTGTCCGTTCGAGCCGGGCCGGCGGATGTATCGCACCGGTGACCTGGCCAGATGGACGCCGGATGGGCAGGTGGTGTTCGTCGGGCGGGCTGATGAGCAGGTGAAGGTTCGCGGGTTCCGGATCGAGCCCGGTGAGGTCGAGGCGGTACTACGCGGTCATCCGCAGGTGGGCCAGGCCGTCGTGGTGGTCCGGGAGGACGTTCCCGGCGACCGCAGGCTGATCGCGTACGTAGTGCCCGAGGACGTCGAGGACTGGACACCGAGCACGGTCCGGGAGTACACCGCGCGGCGGCTACCGGAGTACATGGTCCCCGCCACCATCGTCACCCTCAACCACCTTCCCCTGACCACCGCCGGAAAACTCGACCGACGCGCACTACCAACCCCCGACTACACCACCGGCACCACCACCGGCACCCGCCGCGCCCCCACCACCGTCCAAGAAGAAATCCTCTGCACCACCTTCGCCCAGGTACTCGGCCTCGAAACCGTCGGAATCGACGACGATTTCTTTGAGTTGGGTGGGCATTCGTTGTTGGCGGTGCGGTTGGTGTCGCGGGTGCGTGTGGTGTTGGGTGTGGAGTTGCCTTTGCGGGTGTTGTTTGATGTGCCGAGTGTTGTTGGGGTAGCGGGTTGGTTGGGTGTGTCGGGTGTGGGTGGGTCGCGGTTGGTGTTGCGGGCGGGGGTTCGTCCGGAGCGGGTGGTGTTGTCGTTTGCGCAGCAGCGGTTGTGGTTTGTGGGTCAGTTGGAGGGGGCGAGTTCGTTGTATAACGTGCCGGTGGCGGTGCGGTTGAGTGGTGGGTTGGATGTGGGGGCGTTGGAGGTGGCGTTGGGGGATGTTGTTGGTCGGCATGAGTCGTTGCGGACGGTGTTTCCGGCGGTGGATGGTGAGCCGTATCAGCGGGTGTTGGGTGTGGGGGAGTTTGATTGGTGTTTGCCGGTGCGGCGGGTGGGTGTGGATGAGTTGCCGGCGGTGGTGGCTGAGGCGGTTGGTTATACGTTTGATTTGTCGGTGGAGGTGCCGGTTCGGGGGTGGTTGTTCGAGGTTGGTGTTGACGAGTTCGTGTTGGTGTTGGTGACGCATCATATTGCTGGTGATGCGTGGTCGCGGGCGCCGTTGGGGCGGGATTTGTCGGTGGCGTACGCGGCGCGGTTGCGGGGTGAGGTGCCGGGGTGGGATCCGTTGCCGGTGCAGTATGCGGATTATGCGTTGTGGCAGCGGGAGTTGTTGGGGGAGGCGTCTGATCCGGACAGTGTGTTGTCGCGGGAGTTGGCGTATTGGCGGGGGGTGTTGGCTGGGGCGCCTGAGGAGTTGGCGTTGCCGTATGACCGGCCGCGTCCGGTGGTGGCGAGTCATCGTGGGCATCGGGTGGAGTTGCGGGTTCCCGCTGGGGTGCATCGCCGGTTGGTGGGGTTGGCGCGTGCGGAGGGTGTTACCGGGTTCATGGTGTTGCAGTCGGCGTTGGCGGTGTTGTTGTCGCGGTTGGGTGCGGGTACTGATATTCCGATTGGGTCGTCGGTGGCGGGGCGTACTGATGAGGCGTTGGATGATTTGGTCGGGTTTTTCGTCAACACGTTGGTGATCCGTACTGACCTGTCGGGGGATCCGACGTTTGTTGAGGTGTTGGGTCGGGTCCGGCAGACGAGTCTGGGTGCGTTGGAGCATCAGGAGGTGCCGTTCGAGCGGTTGGTGGAGGATCTTTCTCCGGTTCGTTCGTTGGCGCGGCATCCGTTGTTCCAGACGATGTTGACGGTGCAGAACACTGAGCGTGGCACTCTCGACCTTGAGGGTGTGGTTGTTGATGGTTCGGTGTTGTCGTCGGTGGGGGCGGCGGTCGCGCCGGCGAAGTTTGATCTGTTCGTTGCGGCTCAGGAGGTGTTCGACGAGGACGGTCAGCCGGCCGGGGTGCAGGGATCGGTGACGGCGTCGGCGGACCTGTTCGACGAGTCGACGGCGCGGCGGATCACCGACTGGTTCGCACTGGTGTTGGAGACGGTGGCCACGTCCGCCGACGTACGGCTGCACGAGATCGATCTGTTGGGTGCGGGACAGCGGGAACGAATCCTGCGGGACTGGAACGATACTGCCGAGAATCTGCCGCCGGTGTTGTTGCACGAGCAATTCTCGCAGCAGGTGACACAGAACCCGGACGCGACCGCGATCGTGGCCGACGGGATGCCGGTGTCGTATCGGGAGTTGGACACGGCGGCGAACCAACTCGCCCACTATCTTGTGGATCAGGGCGTCGGAGCGGAGTCCGTCGTCGGTTTGTGCCTGCCGCGTGGGATGCGGATGATCACCGCGATTTTGGCGGTGTGGAAGGCCGGCGCGGCATATTTGCCGATCGACGCGCGACTACCGGTCGATCGTGTCGCGTTCATGCTCGCCGACAGCCGCGCCGTGTTGCTGCTCGGCACCCAGGATGTGTTGGATGACCTGCCCGCTGGCGGGTCGGTGCGGATGGTCGCGGACGAGACGATCACCGTCCGCCCGGAAACGGCACCACCGACGGTGACAACCGATCCGGCGGGTTTGGCGTATGTGATTTATACGTCGGGGTCGACGGGTTCGCCTAAGGGTGTGGCGGTCACGCACGGTTCGTTGGCGAATTATGTGGGGTCGGTGTCGTCCCGGTTGGGTTGGGGCGGTGTCGGGGTGCGGTACGGGTTGTTGCAGCCGCAGGTGACGGATCTTGGTAACACGGTTGTGTTCACCAGTCTCGTCTCCGGCGGTGTTCTGCATGTGTTGGATCCGGAGGTGGTGATTGATCCGGAGGCGGTCGCGGGTTATCTGGCGGAGCATCGGATTGATCATGTGAAGGTGGTGCCGTCGCATCTGATGGCGTTGTCGGCGGTTGCCGGGGTGGGACGGGTGCTGCCGTCGGGTTCGTTGGTTCTTGGTGGTGAGGCGGCCCCGGCCGGCTGGGTGACCGCTCTGGTGGAAGCGGCCGGTGATCGGCCGGTGTTCAACCACTATGGTCCGACGGAGACGACGATCGGTGTCGCGACCGCGAGGTTGTCGACCGGTCCGGTGGCGCCGATCGGTACCCCGATCGCGAATACCCGCCTGTATGTGTTGGATGGTTTCCTGCGGCCGGTGCCACCGGGCGTGGTCGGCGAGCTGTATGTGGCCGGTGTCGGGGTGGCGCGGGGGTATGTGGGTCAGGTCGGGCTGACGGCGGTCCGGTTCGTGGCGTGCCCGTTCGAGTCGGGTGAGCGGATGTATCGGACCGGTGACCTGGCCAGGTGGGCTGCTGATGGGCAGGTGGTGTTCGTCGGTCGGGCTGATGAGCAGGTGAAGGTTCGTGGGTTCCGGATCGAGCCTGGTGAGGTCGAGGCGGTTCTACGTGGTCATCCGCAGGTGGGCCAGGTCGTCGTGGTGGTCCGGGAGGACGTTGCCGGTGACCGTAGGCTGATCGCGTACGTGGTGCCCGAGGACGTCGAGGACTGGACACCGAGCACGGTCCGGGAGTACACCGCGCGGCGGCTACCGGAGTACATGGTCCCCGCCACCATCGTCACCCTCAACCACCTTCCCCTGACCACCGGCGGAAAACTCGACCGCCGCGCACTACCGGCCCCCGACTACACCACCGGCACCACCACCGGCACCCGCCGCGCCCCCACCACCGTCCAAGAAGAAATCCTCTGCACCACCTTCGCCCAGGTACTCGGCCTCGAAACCGTCGGAATCGACGACGACTTCTTCGAACTGGGTGGGCACTCGCTGCTCGCCGTGTCACTGGTGGAGCGGCTGCGGGAACAGGGCGTGTCGGTATCGGTCCGGGCACTGTTCGAAGCGTCGACACCCGCCGGGCTGGCCGAGACGGCAGCGGCCGAGCCGGTGGTGGTACCGGACAACCTGATCCCGGACGATGCGGACCGGATCACGGCGGACATGCTGCCGTTGGTGACGCTCGGCGACACGGACGTGGAGCTGATCGTCGCCGGCGTGGATGGCGGCGCCCGGAACGTAGCCGACGTGTACCCCTTGGCGCCGCTGCAGGAGGGACTGCTGTTCCACCACCTGATGGCCGACGAGGGCAGAGACCCGTACGTGACGCGCCGGGTGCTGGAATTCGACTCCCGGGCGCGGCTCGACGAGTTCGCCCAGGCGTTGCAGCAGGTGGTGGATCGGCACGACATCTACCGCACGGCGGTGGTGTGGGAGGAACTGCCCGAGCCGGTACAGGTGGTGTGGCGGCAAGCGATGCTGTCGGTGACCACCCACATGTTGGACGGCACCGGGGCGGACCCGGTGGCCCGGCTGATCGAGCTGGCCGGGCCGGTACTGGACCCGGGCCGGCCGCCGCTGATGGACCTGCACGTCGCCCGCGTCGAGGAAGGGCGCTGGCTCGGGCTGCTCCGGATGCATCACATGGTGCTGGACCACCAGGGGCTGGACGTACTGCTCGCCGAGTTGCGGGCGATCCTGACCGGTCGGGGCGCCGAACTGGCGGCGGCGCTGCCGTTCCGGAACTTCGTCGTACAGGCGCGGAGTGTCTCGCGGCAGGAGCACGAGCGGTTCTTCGCCACGCTGCTCGGCGACGTGAGTGAGCCGACCGCACCGTACGGGTTGATGGACGTACGCGGTGACGGCACGCGATCGGTGACCGGGCTGGTGCCGGTGCCGCCGGAGGTCGTCGACCGGCTGCGCGAGGTGGCCCGGCGGCTGGGTATCAGCACCGCCACGCTCCTGCATGTCGCCTGGGCGCGGGTGCTGTCGGTGGTCTCCGGCCGAGACGACGTCGTGTTCGGCACGGTGCTCTTCGGGCGGATGAACGCCGGCGCCGGCGCGGACCGCGTGGTGGGGCCGTTCATGAACACCCTGCCGGTGCGGGCGCAGACCGGCCACGTCGGTGTCCGGGCCGCGGTGGAGCAGATGCGGTCGCAACTCGCGGCACTCCTGGAGCACGAACACGCCCCGCTGGCGGTGGCGCAGCAGGCCAGCGGCGTCGCAGACAACACGCCACTGTTCACCTCCCTGTTCAACTACCGCTACATCGGCCACCAACCTGCGGGCAGCCGGGACGAGGATGCCGCCGCTCAGGAGCAGGTGATCGAGGGGATTCGGTCGGTACAGGTCCAGAACCGGACCAACTATCCGCTCGCCGTCGGGGTCAACGATCTCGGTGCCGAGGGGCTGAGCCTGAGCGTGCAGGCGGTCGACCCGGTCGATCCGCACGCGGTGGGCCGGTTGTTGTGCACCGCTGTCGAGCATCTCGTCAACGCGCTGCACGACGGCCCGGACATCCCCATGCACGCCGTGGAGGTGCTTGACGCCGGGCAGCTGGCGCAGAAGCTGATCGACTGGAACGACACCGCACTGGAGGTCGCCGACACCACGGCACGCGGGCTGTTCGAGGCGCAGGTGCTGCGGGCGCCGGACGCGACGGCGGTGGTGGGTGACGGCATCGAGCTGACCTATGCCGAGCTGGACGCCCGGGCGAACCAGTTCGCGCAGTATCTGGGCGGGTTCGGGGTGCGGGCGGAGTCGGTGGTGGCGCTGCTGCTGGACCGGGGCGTCGATTTCGTGGTGGCCGTACTCGGAGTCTGGAAGGCCGGCGCGGCCTATCTGCCGGTGGATCCGCGCAACCCGGCCGACCGGGTCGCCTTCATCCTCGGAGACAGCGGGGCGACCGTCCTGGTGACGTCGTCCGGCGTTGGTGACCTGCACGAGATGCCGGGCGTACCAACGGTGGTGCTGGACGATCCTGCCACCCGTACCCGGCTGGCGGAGTGTGTCCCGGCAGCGCCGTCGGTGCGCGTGGCGGCGGACGGGTTGGCGTACGTCATCTACACCTCCGGGTCGACCGGCATCCCGAAGGGCGTCGCGCTGACGCACACCGGACTGGTCAACCTGATGACCACCTTCCGCCAGCAGATCGGGATGGATGCCGAGGCGCGGGTGTTGCAGTTCGCCTCGATCGGATTCGACGCGGCGACCTGGGAGGTGTCGGCGGCGCTGTGCCTGGGAGGCGTGCTCGTGGTGGCGGACGCCGACGAGCTGCTGCCCGGTGCGGGGCTGACCGAGGTGGTCGCACGGCACGGGGTGACCCACGCGGGACTGCCGCCGGCGGTGCTGGCCACGTTGCGGCCCGAAGACATGCGTACGGTGACCACGATCATCTCGGCGGGCGAGGCGCTGAGCGGAGAGCTGGTCAGTCGCTGGGCGCCGGAACGGACCTTCTACAACGGGTACGGTCCGACCGAGACCACCGTCGCCACGACGATGTCAGCCCCACTGGCGGTGGACCAGGCACCGGTGATCGGTACCCCGATCTACAACACACGAGTATTCGTCCTGGACAACGTGTTGAACCCGGTGCCGGTGGGGGTGGCCGGCGAACTCTACGTCGTCGGTGCCCAGCTCGCGCGGGGCTACGTGGGCCGGGTGAGCCTGACCGCAGAGCGGTTCGTGGCCTGTCCGTTCGGGTCGGGTGAGCGGATGTACCGGACCGGTGACCTCGTCAAGTGGACGCCGGACGGGCAGTTGGTGTTCGCCGGCCGGGCCGACGAGCAGGTGAAGATCCGCGGGTTCCGGATCGAACCCGGCGAGGTCGAGGCCGTCGTACGCGCCCACTCGCAGGTCGCCCAGGCGGCGGTCGTCGTACGGGAGGACACCCCCGGTGACAAGCGGCTGGTCGCCTACGTCGTGCCGGTCGATGCCGCCACCGGCCCGGACGTGGTGCGGGAGTACGCCGCGCAGCGGTTGCCGGAGTACATGGTGCCGGCGGCGGTCGTGGTGCTGGACCGGCTGCCGTTGACCGCGAGCGGCAAGGTGGATCGTCGGGCGTTGCCGCTGCCGGATTACGGCGTCGACGCCGGTGGTGGCCGGGCTCCGGTGACCGTGCAGGAGGAGATCCTGTGCGCCGTGTTCGCGGAGGTCCTCGAGCTCGATTCCGTCGGCATGGACGACGACTTCTTCCGGCTTGGTGGGCATTCACTCCTGGCGGTGCGGTTGGTGGAGCGGTTGCGTCGGCGGGGTGTGTCGGTGTCGGTGCGGGCGTTGTTTGAGGCGCCGACGCCGGTGGGGTTGGCGGGGGCGGTGGTGGTGGAGCAGGTGGTGGTGCCGGAGAACCTGATTCCGGTTGGTGCGGAGCGGGTCACGGCCGCCATGTTGCCGTTGGTGGAGTTGTCCGATGCTGAGGTGGAGGTGATCGTCGGCGGTGTTGATGGTGGTGCGGGGAATGTGGCGGATGTGTATCCGTTGGCGCCGTTGCAGGAGGGTTTGCTGTTCCACCATCTGATGGCTGTCGATGGGGGCAAGGACCCGTACGTGACGGTCATGGTGCTGCGGTTCGACTCCCGGGCGAGACTCGACACCTTCGCCCAAGCGTGGCAGCAGGTGATCGACCGGCACGACATCTATCGGACGGCGGTGGTGTGGGAGGGCTTGCCGGAGCCGGTGCAGGTGGTGTGGCGGCGGGCGGTGCTGCCGGTGGTGGCGCATGTGCTCGACGGCGAACTGGTTGATCCGGTGGCGGGGTTGGTGGAGCGGGTCGGGTCGGTGATGGATCTGGGCCGGCCGCCGTTGATGGACCTGCACATCGCCGAGGTCGAGGACGGCGCCTGGTTGGGCCTGCTGCGGATGCACCACATGGTCCTCGACCACCAGGGCATGGACGTGTTGCTCGGTGAGCTGCGGGCGATCCTCACCCGGCGGGACGAAGGCTTGGCGGCGGCGCTGCCGTTCCGGAACTTCGTCGCACAGACCCGGAGTGTCTCGCGGGAGGTTCACGAGCGGTTCTTCGCCGAGCTGCTGGGCGACGTGACCGAGCCGACCGCCCCGTACGGGCTGATGGACGTCCGGGGTGATGGCACGGAGACGGTGACCGGGGACGTACCGGTGCCGCAGCACGTCGTCGACCGGCTGCGGGAGGTGGCCCGCCGCTCCGGCGTGAGTACCGCCACGGTATTGCACGTGGCCTGGGCGCGGGTGCTGGCCGTGCTCTCCGGTCGTGACGACGTGGTCTTCGGCACGGTGCTGTTCGGTCGGATGAACGCCGGTGCCGGTGCCGACCGGGTGGTGGGCCCGTTCATCAACACGCTCCCGGTGCGGGTACGGACCGGCAACGTCGGGGTCCGGACAGCGGTGGAGCAGATGCGAGCCCAGCTCGCGGCGTTGCTGGAACACGAACACGCACCCCTCGCGGTGGCGCAGCAGGCCAGCGGCATCGCGGCGGACGAGCCGCTGTTCACCTCCCTGTTCAACTACCGCTACAGCAGGCGCGGGGATGCGGCTCCGGAGGAGGCGATCGACGGTATTCAGAGGGTCTTCGCCAAGGTCCGGAACAACTATCCGCTGACGATGTCGGTCGACGACCTCGACTCCGGTGGGTTGAGCCTCAGCGTTCAGACGGCCGACACCATCGACCCGTACGCGGTGGGGCAGCTGTTGTGCACCACGTTGGCGCACCTCGTCGACACGTTGCACGAGGGCACCGACATCCCACTGCGCACGGTTGACCTGCTTGATGCCGGGCAGCGGGATCAGGTGTTGGTGGAGTGGAACGACACTGGGGTCGGTGGTGTCGGGGCCACGGTGGTGGAGTTGTTTGGGCGGCAGGTGGCGGCGGTTCCGGATGCTGCGGCGGTGGTGGTGGATGGGGTTGGGGTGTCGTATCGGGAGTTGGATGTGGCGTCGACGCGGTTGGCGCGGCGTTTGGTGGGTTGTGGTGTGGGTGTGGAGTCGGTGGTTGGGTTGTGCTTGCCGCGTGGTGTGGAGATGGTGACGGCGATTTTGGCGGTGTGGAAGGCGGGGGCGGCGTATCTGCCGGTGGACCTGCAACTTCCGGCGCAGCGGGTGGAGTTCATGTTGGCCGATGCCGGTGTGGGGGTGGTGGTTTCTCGTCGGGACGTGGTGGCGGATCTGGCCGGGGTGTTGGTGGGTGTGTCGGTGGTGTGGCTGGATGATCCACGGCCCGGCGATGTCGATGTTGATGTTGATGTGGTGTTGCCGGTGTTGGGTGGGGCGACGTTGGCGTATGTGATGTATACGTCGGGGTCGACGGGGGTGCCGAAGGGTGTGGGGGTGACGCATGCGGGTTTGGCGAATTATGTGGTGTGGGCGGCTGGCGCCTATGTGACGGTGGGTGGGGCGCCGTTGCATTCGTCGTTGGCGTTTGATTTGACGGTGACGAGTGTGTTGGTGCCGTTGGTGTCGGGGTCGGTGGTGGTGGTGGACAGGGTTGGTGGGGTTGCTGGGTTGACTGGTCTGTTGGTGGGTGGTCGCGAGTTTGGGTTGGTGAAGGTGGTGCCGGCTCATGCGGCGTTGTTGGTGGGTGATCGGGTGGGTGCGGATGTCGGGACGTGGGTTGTCGGTGGTGAGGCGTTGCCGGGTTCGTTGGTCCGTGGCCTGTTGGAGGTGTCTGCGGGGTCGGTGGTGGTCAATGAGTATGGGCCGACGGAGGCGGTTGTGGGGTGTTGTGTGTTTGAGGTGTCGGGTGGTTGGTCGGGTGATGTGGTACCGATCGGTCGGCCGATCGCGAACATGCGCCTGTACGTCCTCGACGATGCTCTCAATCCGTTGCCGCCGGGGGTGGCTGGTGAGCTTTATATCGCTGGTGTTCAGCTTGCGCGGGGTTATGTGGGTCGGGCGGGGTTGACGGCGGAGCGGTTTGTGGCGTGTCCGTTTGGTTCTGGTGAGCGGATGTATCGCACTGGTGATTTGGCTAGGTGGTCTTCGGATGGGCAGTTGGTGTTTCTGGGTCGGGTTGATGAGCAGGTGAAGGTTCGTGGGTTCCGGATTGAGCCGGGTGAGGTCGAAGCGGTTTTGATCAGTCATCCACGGGTCGACCGGGCGGCTGTCGTTGTTCGGGAGGACATTGCGGGCGATCGCCGTCTTGTTGCCTACACGGTCACCGACGCCGATCCGGATGACGTGGTCGGGTATGTGGCGCAGCGGTTGCCGGAGTACATGGTGCCGGCGGCGGTGGTCGTACTCGATGAGTTGCCGTTGACGGTGAACGGGAAGTTGGATCGTCGGGCGTTGCCGGCTCCGGATTACGGTGCCGATGCTGGTGGTGGTCGGGCTCCGGTGTCGGTGCAGGAGGAGATCCTGTGCGCCGTTTTCGCTGAGGTTCTCGCGGTTGACGCCGTCGGGGTTGATGACAACTTCTTCCGGTTGGGTGGGCATTCACTTCTGGCGGTGCGGTTGGTGGAGCGGTTGCGTCGGCGGGGTGTGTCGGTGTCGGTGCGGGCGTTGTTTGAGGCGCCGACGCCGGCGGGGTTGGCGGGGGCGGCGGTGGTGGAGCAGGTGGTGGTGCCGGAGAACCTGATTCCGGTTGGTGCGGAGCGGGTCACGGCCGCCATGTTGCCGTTGGTGGAGTTGTCGGACGCTGAGGTGGAGGTGATCGTCGGCGGTGTTGATGGTGGTGCGGGGAATGTGGCGGATGTGTATCCGTTGGCGCCGTTGCAGGAGGGTTTGCTGTTCCACCATCTGATGGCCGCGGGTGGGGGCAAGGATCCGTACGTGAATGTGTTGGTGTTGGAGTTTGATTCTCGTGGTCGGTTCGATGGGTTTGCTGGGGCGTTGCAGCGGGTGATCGATCGGCACGATATTTATCGGACGGCGGTGGTGTGGGAGGGCTTGCCGGAGCCGGTGCAGGTGGTGTGGCGGCGGGCGGTGCTGCCGGTGGTGACTGTCGTGCTCGACGGCGAACTGGTTGATCCGGTGGCGGGGTTGGTGGAGCGGGTCGGGTCGGTGATGGATCTGGGTCGGCCGCCGTTGATGGATTTGCATATCGCCGAAGCCGGCGACGGTCGTTGGTTGGGTTTGCTGCGGATGCACCACATGGTCCTCGACCACCAGGGCATGGACGTCCTGACCGGCGAGCTGCGGGCGATCCTGACCGGGCGGGGCGACGAACTGGTGACGGCATTGCCGTTCCGCAACTTCGTCGCACAGGCTCGTAGTGTCTCCTCGTCCGAGCATGAGCGGTTCTTCGCCGAGCTGCTGGGCGATGTAAACGAGCCGACCGCCCCGTACGGGCTGATGGACGTGCGCGGAGACGGCGCGGAGACGGTGACCGGAGTGGTTCCGGTATCGCAGGAAATCGTCGATCGGCTGCGGGAAGTGGCCCGCCGGTCGGGGGTGAGCGTTGCGACGGTGTTGCACGTGGCGTGGGCGCGGGTGTTGGCCGTGCTCTCCGGTCGCGACGACGTGGTCTTCGGCACGGTGCTCTTCGGTCGGATGAATGCCGGCGCCGGAGCCGACCGGGTCGTGGGGCCCTTCATCAACACCCTGCCGGTGCGGGTCCAAATCGGCCAGGTCGGAGTCCGCACGGCGATCGAGGAGATGCGGACCCAACTCGCGGCCCTGCTGGAACACGAACACGCACCCCTCGCCGTCGCACAACAGGCCAGCGGCATCACGGACAACACGCCGCTGTTCACCTCGCTGTTCAACTACCGCTTCATCGGACACGAACCCACAGGCAGAGAGGGTGAATCTGCCGGTGACCAGGTGATCGAGGGCATTCGCACCCTGCATTTGCAGGACCGAAGCAACTACCCCTTGACGCTGTCCGTCAACGACTTCGGCTCAGGCGGACTGAGCGTGACCGCCCATGTCGTCGATTCCGTCGACCCGTACGCGGTGGGCCGGATGTTGTGCACTGCGGTGGAGCATCTTGTCGACGCGCTGGACGACGAGCCTGGCATCCCGCTGCGCGCGGTGGAGGTGCTCGATGCCAGGCAGCGGGAGCAGGGGCTCGTCGAGTGGAACGACACTGCGGTCGAGGGTGTCGACGCCACGGTGGTGGAGCTGTTCGCGCGGCAGGTGGTGGCGCATCCGGACGCTGTGGCGGTGGTGGTCGAGGGTTCGGAGGTGTCGTATCGGGAGTTGGATGCGGCGTCGACCCGGTTGGCCCGGGAGTTGGTGGGTCGGGGTGTGGGTGTGGAGTCGGTGGTCGGGCTGTGCCTGCCGCGTGGCGTGGAGATGATTACCGCGATTCTGGCGGTGTGGAAGGCCGGGGCGGCGTATCTGCCGATCGACCTGCAACTGCCGGCGCAGCGGGTGGAGTTCATGCTGGCCGATGCGGGCGCCGAGGTGGCGCTTGCCCGCCGGGACGCTGCTGCGGATCTGGCCGGCGTGCTGACGGGCCTGTCGGTGGTGTGGCTGGACGATCCGCAGCCGTCGAACCGCGACGAGGAGGACATCGCACTCCCGGCGGTGGCCCCGGCCGGGTTGGCGTACGTCATCTACACCTCCGGATCGACCGGGACCCCGAAGGGCGTCGCGGTCACGCATGACGGTCTGGCGAACCTGGTCTCGGTGTTCACACCGTTGATGGCCGCGGGCCCGGGTGTCGGGGTGCTGCAGTTCGCGTCGTTCAGCTTCGACGCGTCTGTGCTGGATGTCGGCGTGGCGTTGTCGTCGGGCTCCACGCTGCTCGTGGCGAGCACCGAGCAGCGGGCCCAGCCGAAGTTGCTGCGGGAGCTGGCCGGCCTGCGGGCGGCCAGCGTGGTGCCGTCGCTGCTGGAGGTACTGGAGCCGGCGGATCTGGCGCAGGTCGAGACGATGGTGGTGGGCTCGGAGGCCGTCAGCGAAGCCGTGGCCCGGGCCTGGTCAACGGGGCGCCGGATGGTCCATGCGTACGGGCCGACGGAGACGACCGTGATCGTGGCCACCTGGCAGGTGGACGCAGAGCGGCCCGGTCAGTTGCCGATCGGCACGCCGAACGCCAACACCCGCCTGTTCGTGCTCGACGGCGCACTCTCCCCGGTGCCGACCGGGGTGGCTGGCGAGTTGTACGTCGCTGGTGTCCAGCTCGCGCGCGGCTACCTGGGTCGGGCGGGGTTGACGGCGGAGCGGTTCGTGGCGTGTCCGTTCGGAACTGGTGAGCGGATGTATCGGACCGGTGATCTGGCCAAGTGGTCTTCGGATGGGCAGTTGGTGTTTCTGGGTCGGGTTGATGAGCAGGTGAAGGTTCGTGGGTTCCGGATTGAGCTGGGTGAGATCGAGTCGGTTCTGACCACGCATCCGGTTGTGGATCAGGTAGCCGTTGTGGTGCGGGAGGACGCTGCGGGCGATCGTCGGCTGGTGGCCTATGTGGTTGCTGACGCGGGCGCGGATGTGCTGCGGGAGTATGCGGCGCAGCGGTTGCCGGAGTACATGGTGCCGGCGGCGGTGGTGGTGTTGGAGCGGCTGCCGTTGACGGTGAATGGGAAGTTGGATCGTCGGGCGTTGCCGGCTCCGGATTACGGTGCCGATGCTGGTGGTGGTCGGGCTCCGGTAACGGTGCAGGAGGAGATCCTGTGTGCCGTTTTTGCTGAGGTGTTGGGTGTCGAGCTGGTGGGGGTTGATGACGACTTCTTCCGGTTGGGTGGGCATTCACTTCTGGCGGTGCGGTTGGTGGAGCGGTTGCGTCGGCGGGGTGTGTCGGTGTCGGTGCGGGCGTTGTTTGAGGCGCCGACGCCGGCGGGGTTGGCGGGGGCGGCGGTGGTGGAGCAGGTGGTGGTGCCGGAGAACCTGATCCCTCAGGATGCTGATCGGATCACCGCGGACATGTTGCCGTTGGTCGAGTTGTCCGATGCTGAGGTGGAGGTGATCGTCGGCGGTGTTGATGGTGGTGCGGGGAATGTGGCGGATGTGTATCCGTTGGCGCCGTTGCAGGAGGGTTTGCTGTTCCACCACCTGATGGCCGTCGACGGAGGCAAGGACCCGTACGTCAATGTGCTCGTGCTGAAGTTCGACTCCCGAGCGAGGCTGGACGTCTTCGCCCAGGCGTGGCAGCAGGTGATCGACCGGCACGAGATCTATCGGACGGCGGTGGTGTGGGAGGGCTTGCCGGAGCCGGTGCAGGTGGTGTGGCGGCGGGCGGTGCTGCCGGTGGTGACTGTCGTGCTCGACGACGGGTCGGTCGATCCGGTGGCGGGGTTGGTGGAGCGGGTCGGGTCGGTGATGGATCTGGGTCGGCCGCCGTTGATGGACCTGCACGTCGCCGAGGTCGAGGACGGCGCCTGGCTGGGTTTGCTGCGGATGCACCACATGGTCCTCGACCACCAGGGGCTGGACGTGCTCATGCAGGAACTGCGGGCAATCGTGACCGGAAGGGGCGACGAACTGGCGGCGGTGTCGCCGTTCCGGAACTTCGTCGCGCAGGCGCGAAGCGTTCCCCGGGAAGAGCATGAGCGGTTCTTCACCGAGTTGCTCGGCGACGTGACCGAGCCAACCGCGCCCTACGGGCTGATGGACGTCCGTAGTGACGGTACGGGGACGGTGTCCGGGGTGATGCCGATACCGCAGCACGTCGTCGACCGGCTGCGGGAGGTGGCCAGACTGCTCGGGGTCAGCACGGCCACGGTGCTGCACGTGGCATGGGGACGGGCCCTGGCCGTGCTCTCCGGTCGTGACGACGTGGTCTTCGGCACGGTGTTGTTCGGTCGGATGAACGCCGGTGCCGGTGCCGACCGGGTCCTGGGCCCCTTCATCAACACTCTGCCGGTGCGGATGCGGACCGGCCAGATCGGAGTCCGGGCAGCGGTCGAGGAGATGCGGAGCCAGCTGGCGGCGTTGCTGGAACACGAGCACGCACCCCTGGCCGTGGCACAACAGGCCAGCGGCATCACGGAGAACACGGCGCTGTTCACCTCCCTGTTCAACTACCGGTACAGCCTGCGCGGGGGCGGAGACAGGAACGCGGACCACGGCCAGGCGACGGAGGGAATCTCGAACGTCTACTCCAAGGAGCGGAACAACTATCCGCTGACCGTGTCCGTCGACGACCAGGACACCGGCGGGCTGAGCCTCGCCATTCTCGCGGACGACCCTGTCGATCCGCTCGCAGTGGGTCGGCTGCTGTGCACGACGATCGAGAACCTTGTCGGCGCCCTGTACGACGGTCCCGACATCCCGGTGCATTCGATCGAGGTACTCGATGCGGGGCAGCGGGATCAGGTGTTGGTGGAGTGGAACGACACTGCGGTCGGTGGTGTCGAGGCCACGGTGGTGGAGTTGTTCGAGCGGCAGTTGTCGGCGGTTCCGGATGCGGTTGCGGTGGTGGCGGACGGGATCGGGGTGTCGTATCGGGAGTTGGATGCGGCGTCGACCCGGTTGGCCCGGCATCTGGTGGGTTGTGGTGTGGGTGTGGAGTCGGTGGTCGGGTTGTGTCTGCCGCGTGGTGTGGAGATGGTCACGGCGATTTTGGCGGTGTGGAAGGCGGGGGCGGCGTATCTGCCGATCGACCTGCAACTTCCGGCGCAGCGGGTGGAGTTCATGCTGGCCGATGCCGGTGTCGAGGTGGCGCTTGCCCGCCGGGACGTGGTGGCGGATCTGGCGGGTGTGTCGGTGGTGTGGCTCGACGATCCACTGCCCGGCGATGTTGATGTTGTGTTGCCGGTGTTGGGTGGGGCGGCGTTGGCGTATGTGATGTATACGTCGGGGTCGACCGGGGTGCCGAAGGGTGTGGGGGTGACGCATGGTGGTTTGGCGAATTATGTGGTGTGGGCGGCTGGCACCTATGTGACGGTGGGTGGGGCGCCGTTGCATTCGTCGTTGGCGTTTGATTTGACGGTGACGAGTGTGTTGGTGCCGTTGGTGTCCGGGTCGGTGGTGGTGGTCGACGGGGTTGGTGGGGTTGGCGGGTTGAGCGACCTGCTGGCGGCTGGTCGCGGGTTCGGGTTGGTGAAGGTGGTGCCGGCGCATGCGGCGTTGTTGGTGGGTGAGCGGGTGGGTGCGGATGTCGGGACGTGGGTTGTTGGTGGTGAGGCGTTGCCGGGTTCGTTGGTTCGTGGTCTGTTGGCGGTGTCTGCGGGGTCGGTGGTGGTCAATGAGTATGGGCCGACGGAAGCGGTCGTGGGGTGTTGTGTGTTTGAGGTGTCGGGTGGCTGGTCGGGTGAGGTGGTGCCGATCGGCCGGCCGATCGCGAACATGCGCCTGTACGTCCTCGACGACGCTCTGTCTCCGCTTCCGCCGGGGGTGGCCGGTGAGCTGTACATCGCCGGTGCTCAACTCGCCCGAGGCTATGTGGGTCGGGCGGGGTTGACGGCGGAGCGGTTTGTGGCGTGTCCGTTCGGTTCCGGTGAGCGGATGTACCGCACTGGTGACCTGGCCAAATGGACTCCGGGTGGGCAGTTGGTGTTCCTGGGCCGGGTTGATGGGCAGGTGAAGGTTCGTGGGTTCCGGATCGAGCCGGGTGAGATCGAAGCGGTTCTGACCACGCATCCGGTAGTGGATCAGGCAGCCGTGGTGGTGCGGGAGGACACTGCGGGCGATCGCCGGTTGGTGGCCTATGTGGTTGCCGAGGCGAGCGCGGATGTGCTGCGGGAGTATGTGGCGCAGCGGTTGCCGGAGTACATGGTGCCGGCGGCGGTGGTCGTACTCGATGAGTTGCCGTTGACGGTGAACGGGAAGTTGGATCGTCGGGCGTTGCCGGTTCCGGATTTTGGTGTCGGTGCTGGTGGTGGTCGGGCCCCGGTAACGGTGCAGGAGGAGATCCTGTGTGCCGCGTTCGCCGACGTTCTCGCGGTTGACGCCGTCGGGGTTGATGACGACTTCTTCCGCCTTGGTGGGCATTCACTCCTGGCGGTGCGGTTGGTGGAGCGGTTGCGTCGGCGGGGTGTGTCGGTGTCGGTGCGGGCGTTGTTCGAGGCGCCGACGCCGGCGGGGTTGGCGCGGGCGGCGGTGGTGGATCAGGTTGTGGTGCCGGAGAACCTGATTCCACGGGATGCCGAGCGGATCACCGCGGACATGCTGCCGCTGGTCGAGTTGTCCGACGCCGAGGTGGAGGTGATCGTCGGCGGTGTCGAGGGTGGCGCGGGGAATGTGGCGGATGTGTATCCGTTGGCGCCGTTGCAGGAGGGTCTGCTGTTCCACCACCTGATGGCCGTCGACGGAGGCAAGGACCCGTACGTCAACATGTCGGTGTTCGAGTTCGACTCACGGCCCCGACTGGACGTCTTCGCCGAGGCGTTGCAGCGAATCGTCGACCGGCACGATATTTATCGGACGGCGGTGGTGTGGGAGGGCTTGCCGGAGCCGGTGCAGGTGGTGTGGCGGCAGGCGGTGCTACCGGTGGTAACTGTCGTGCTCGACGGCGAACTGGTTGATCCGGTGGCGGGGCTGGTGCAGCGGGTCGGGTCGGTGATGGATCTGGGTCGGCCGCCGTTGATGGACCTGCACGTCGCCGAAACCGGCGACGGTCGTTGGCTGGGCCTGCTGCGGATGCACCACATGGTCCTCGACCACCAGGGCATGGACGTCCTGACCGGCGAGCTGCGGGCGATCCTGACCGGACGGGGCGACGAACTGGCGACGGCGCTACCGTTCCGCAACTTCGTCGCACAGGCTCGGAGCGTCGCGCGGGAGGCACACGAGCGGTTCTTCGCCGAGCTGCTCGGCGACGTGACCGAGCCGACCGCACCCTACGGCCTGATGGATGTCCGCAGCGACGGTACGGAGACGGTGTCCGGGGTGGTGCCGGTGCCGCAGGAGGTTGTCGACCGGCTGCGGGAGGTTGGCCGCCGGCTCGGGGTCAGTACGGCGACGGTGTTGCACGTGGCCTGGGCGCGGGTGTTGGCCGTGCTCTCCGGCCGCGACGACGTGGTCTTCGGCACGGTGCTCTTCGGCCGGATGAACGCCGGCGCCGGAGCCGACCGGGTCGTGGGCCCCTTCATCAACACCCTGCCGGTGCGGGTCCAGACCGGCCAGGTCGGAGTCCGCACAGCGATCGAGGAGATGCGGACCCAACTCGCGGCCCTGCTGGAACACGAACACGCACCCCTGGCCGTGGCACAACAGGCCAGCGGCATCGCGGACAACACGCCGCTGTTCACCTCCCTGTTCAACTACCGGTACAGCACTCGTGGAGACGCGGACGGTGCCCGGCAGCAGACGGTGGCGGGGATTCGAAGCCTCTTCTCCAGAGAACGGAACAACTATCCGTTGACCATGGCGGTCAACGACCTGGACACCGACGAGCTGACCCTGACGGTCGAGGCGACCGACGGTGTCGACCCGTACACGGTGGGCCGGATGTTGTGCACTGCGGTGGAGCATCTTGTCGACGCGCTGGACGACGAGCCTGGCATCCCGCTGCGCGCGGTGGAGGTGCTCGATGCCGGGCAGCGGGAGCAGGCGCTCGTCGAGTGGAACGACACTGCGGTCGAGGGTGTCGACGCCACGGTGGTGGAGCTGTTCGCGCGGCAGGTGGTGGCGCATCCGGATGCTGCGGCTGTGGTGGCGGATGGGATCGAGGTGTCGTATCGGGAGTTGGATGCGGCGTCGACCCGGTTGGCCCGGGAGTTGGTGGGTCGGGGTGTGGGTGTGGAGTCGGTGGTCGGGCTGTGCCTGCCGCGTGGCGTGGAGATGATTACCGCGATTCTGGCGGTGTGGAAGGCCGGGGCGGCGTATCTGCCGATCGACCTGCAACTGCCGGCGCAGCGGGTGGAGTTCATGCTGGCCGATGCGGGCGCCGAGGTGGTGCTCGCCCGTCGGAACGGGCCGGCAAGTCTGCCTGATGTGCCGGTCGTCTGGCTGGACGACCCACAGCATGACATCGAGGTCGAGCTGCCGGTGGTGAATCCGGCCGCGCTGGCGTACGTCATCTACACCTCCGGATCGACCGGGACCCCGAAGGGCGTCGCGGTCACGCACGCCTCGCTGGCGAACCTGGTCTCGGTGTTCACACCGTTGATGGCCGCGGGTCCGGGTGTCGGGGTGCTGCAGTTCGCGTCGTTCAGCTTCGACGCGTCTGTGCTGGATGTCGGCGTGGCGTTGTCGTCGGGCTCCACGCTGCTCGTGGCGAGCACCGAGCAGCGGGCCCAGCCGAAGTTGCTGCGGGAGCTGGCCGGCCTGCGGGCGGCCAGCGTGGTGCCGTCGCTGCTGGAGGTACTGGAACCGGAGGATCTGGCGCAGCTGCAGACACTGGTGGTGGGCGCGGAGGCGATCAGCGAAGCGACGGCGCGGGCCTGGTCGGCGGGACGGCACCTGGTCAACACCTACGGGCCGACCGAGACGACCGTGATCGTGGCCACCGGCACGGTCGACACCCGGCGTCCCGGACCGGTACCGATCGGTACCCCGATCGCGAACACCCACCTGTACGTGCTGGACCGGCTGCTGCGACCGGTTCCGGTCGGCGTCGCGGGCGAGCTGTACATCGCCGGTGTCCAGCTCGCGCGCGGCTACGTCGGCCGGGCGGGAACGACCGCCGAGCGGTTCGTGGCCTGCCCGTTCGGTTCCGGTGAGCGGATGTACCGCACCGGGGACCTCGCCAGGTGGACCTCGGACGGGCAGCTGGTGTTCGCGGGCCGGGCGGACGAGCAGGTGAAGATCCGTGGGTTCCGGATCGAACCCGGCGAGGTGGCGGCCGTCCTGGGTACGCATCCGCAGGTGCACCAGGTTGCGGTCATCGCACGGGAGGACAACCCCGGAGACAGGCGGCTGGTGGCCTACGTCGTCACCGACACCACCCCGGACGTCGTACGCCAGCATGCCGCGCAACGACTGCCGGAGTACATGGTGCCGGCGGCCGTCGTGGTGCTGAGCGAGCTGCCGCTGACGGTGAACGGGAAGCTGGATCGCCGATCGCTGCCCGTCCCGGACTACGCGGCTCGGGCGGCGAAGCGCCGGGAGCCCGCGAACGAACGGGAGGCGGTCCTGTGCGAGATGTTCGCGCAGGTTCTCGGACTGGAGTCGGTGGGGATGGACGACGACTTCTTCGAGCTGGGTGGGCACTCGCTGCTGGCGGTCCGGTTGGTGTCGCGGGTGCGGGCATCGCTGGGGATCGAGTTGCCGCTGCGGGTGCTGTTCGAGATGCGGACTCCGGCGGGACTCGCCGACAACCTGGGCCGACAGAGGTCGAACCGGCCGGCACTGCGGCCGATGCGGAAGGGGAACTGATGATCCCGTTGTCGTTCGCCCAGCGCCGACTCTGGTTCCTGAGCCAGTTGGAGGGTCCGAGCCCGCTCTACAACATCCCCCTGGTGCTGCGCCTGGACGGCACGTTGGACGTACCCGCGTTGCAGGCGGCGTTGCGGGATGTGATCGTTCGGCACGAGTCGCTGCGGACGGTGTTCCCGGCCGCGGACGGTGAGCCGTACCAGCGGATCCTGGACCCGGACGAGTTCGACTGGCAGTTGCAGGTGCACCGGGTGGGTCCGGCCGGTCTGGCGCAGGCGATGACGGAGGCGAAACAGTACGCGTTCGACCTCTCGGCCGAGGTGCCGATCCGGGCGTGGCTGTTCCAGAGCGGTAGCACGGCCGAGGCGGACGAGTACGTGCTGGTGCTGGTGACGCACCATATCGCCAGTGACGGCTGGTCGATGACCCCGCTGGGCCGGGACCTTTCGGTGGCGTACGCGGCCCGGCTCGAGGGCGGGGCGCCACGATGGGACGCGCTGCCGGTGCAGTACGCCGACTACGCGTTGTGGCAGCGGGAGCTGCTGGGGGAGGAGTCCGATCCGGAGAGTGTGTTGTCGACGCAGCTCGCCTACTGGCGGCGGACGTTGGCCGGAGCGCCGGAGGAGTTGACCCTGCCGTACGACCGGCCTCGTCCGGCGGTGGCGAGTCATCGTGGGCATCTGGTGCCGTTGCGGGTGCCGGCCGAGGTGCACCAGCGACTCGTGCAGCTGGCGCGTGCCGAGCGGGTGACCGCGTTCATGGTGTTGCAGTCGGCGGTGGCGGTACTGCTGTCCCGGCTCGGCGCCGGCACCGACATTCCGATCGGTTTTCCGGTGGCGGGGCGGACCGATCCGGCGTTGGACGATCTGGTCGGGTTCTTCGTCAACACGTTGGTGGTCCGTACCGACCTGTCCGGGGATCCGAGGTTCGTCGAGGTGTTGGGCCGGGTGCGGCAGGCGAGTCTGGGTGCGTTGGAGCATCAGGACGTACCGTTCGAGCGGCTGGTCGAGGAGCTTTCGCCGACCCGGTCGCTGGCCCGGCATCCCCTGTTCCAGGTACTGCTGACGCTGCAGAACAACGAGCGCGGCGCGTTCGACCTTCCCGAGGCGCAGGCCGGCGGCAAGCCTTCGCTGATCCGTTCGACCACTTCGGCGCGGTTCGACCTGGACCTGGACGTGACGGAGATGTTCGACGCCGGGGGTCGTCCGGCGGGCTTGCGTGGCTCGCTGACGGTGGCGGCGGACCTGTTCGACGTGTCGGCGGCGCAGCGGCTGGTGGCGTGGTTCGTCAGGGTGCTGACGACGGTGACCACGGACGCGCGGATGCGGCTGCACGAGGTCGACCTGCTCGATGCGCGGCAGCGTGAGCAGGTCCTCGTCGAGTGGAACGACGCGGCGACCGGGGAGGTGGATGCCACCGTCGTGGAGTTGTTCGCGCAGCAGGTCGCGCGGCATCCCGATGCGGTGGCGGTGACAACGGACGGACAGGGACTGTCGTACGCCGAACTGGACCTGGCGGCGAATCGGCTGGCGCGCCAGCTGACCGCGCGGGGTGTGGGCGCCGAGTCGGTGGTGGCGGTGCTGATGGAGCGCGGCATCGATGTCGTGGTGGCGCTGCTGGCGGTGCTGAAGGCGGGCGCGGCGTACCTGCCGGTGGACCCCCAGACGCCGGCGCAGCGGGTGGCGTTCATGGTGGCCGACAGCGGCGCCGAGTGTGTGCTGACCTCGATGGCGTGCGCGTCCCTGGTGACGGCCCCCGTGCCCGTGATGGCGGATTCCGTGCCCGTGGTGGCGGACTCCGTGCCCGTGCTGGTGGTGGACGAGCCTGCGGTGGCGGCGGAGCTGGCCGGCCTGGACGGCGAGCCGCCGTCGGGTGTCGGACCGCTGCCGGACAACCCGGCCTATGTGATCTACACGTCGGGATCGACCGGCCGGCCGAAGGGGGTGGCGGTCACCCATCGGGGTGCGGTGGGGCTGTTGACTTCGATGCGAGAGCTGTTCGACACCGGGTCGGAGGATGTCTGGAGTTGCTTCCACTCGTTCGCCTTCGACGTCTCGGTGTGGGAACTGTGGGGCGCGCTGACGCACGGTGGCCGACTCGTGGTGGTGCCCCTAGCGGTGTCCCGGTCGCCGGAGGAGTTCGCGGCGCTGTTGGCGCGGGAACGCGTCACGGTGCTGAGCCAGACCCCTTCGGCGTTCTACCAGCTGCTCGCCGCCGAGAACTTCCAGCTGGGTGCGCTGCGGTGGGTCCTGCTGGCCGGTGAGGCGCTCGACCCGACCCGACTCGACGCCTGGTGGGCCCGGCAGCGGGAGGGTGGCCCGCGACTGGTGAACATGTACGGCCCGACGGAGACCATCGTCTACTGCACGCAGCGCCCCTCGGTCATCGGCGACCGGGGCAGCGTACTCGGCAGGGGTTTCGCGGGTCTGTCGATGTTCGTGCTGGACGGCGGCCTACGCCCGGTGCCGCCCGGCGTGGTCGGCGAGTTGTACGTCGCCGGTGTCCAGCTGGCGCGTGGCTACGCGGGCCGGGTGGGGCTGACCGCGGAGCGGTTCGTGGCCTGCCCGTTCGGTTCGGGTGAACGGATGTACCGGACCGGCGACCTGGTCAGGTGGACCGTGGACGGCCAGATGGTGTTCGCGGGCCGGGCGGACGATCAGGTGAAGATCCGTGGGTTCCGGATCGAACCCGGCGAGATCGAAGCGGTCCTGCAACTCCACCCGCAGGTCACCCAGGCGGCGGTTACCGTCCGGGAGGACGTGCCCGGCGACCGGCGGCTGGTCGCCTACGTGATCCCCACCGACGTCGACACCGCCCAGCTGCGGAACTTCGTCCGGGAGCGGTTGTTGGACCACATGACGCCGGCCGCGATCGTGGCGCTGGACCGGTTGCCGTTGACGGTGAACGGAAAGCTGGACCGCCGAGGTCTACCGGCGCCGGACTACGCGGCGGGCGCCGGCCGGGGTCGGAAGCCGGTGAACGAGACCGAGGCCGTCCTGTGCGACATGTTCGCGCAGATGCTCGGGCTGGACTCGGTGGGCGTGGACGACGACTTCTTCGCCCTGGGCGGCCATTCGCTGCTGGCGGTACGGCTGGTGTCGCGGCTGCAGGCGCAGGGCGTACCGGTGTCGGTGCGGGCCCTGTTCGAGGCGCCGACACCGGCGGGACTGGCCCGGGCCGCGACGGCCGAGTCGACGGTGGTGCCGGCCAACGCGATCCCGCCGGGATCACGGCGGATCACGGCGGACATGTTGCCGCTGGTGGCGCTCTCCGACGCCGAGGTGGCGCGGGTGGTCGCCGGGGTGGACGGCGGCGCCCTGAACGTGGCGGACGTGTACCCGCTGGCACCGCTCCAGGAAGGCATGCTCTTCCACCACCTGATGGCCGCCGACGGCGGCCGGGACCCGTACCTGACGGTCTCGGTGCTGCAGTTCGACTCCAGGGCGCGGCTGGACACGCTCGTCGAGGCGTTGCAACGCATCGTGGACCGGCACGAGATCTACCGGACGGGGGTGGTGTGGGAGGGCCTGCCCGAGCCGGTGCAGGTGGTGTGGCGGCAGGTGACGCTGCCGGTGACCACCCATGTCCTGGGCGACGCGCCCGCCGACCCGGTGGCCGCGCTGGTCGAGCGGGCGGGTTCGGTGATGGACCTGGGCCGGCCGCCGCTGATGGACGTCCACGTGGCGCCGGTGGCGGACGGGCGTTGGCTGGGCCTGCTGCGGATGCACCACATGGTGCAGGACCAGCAGGGCATGGAGGTGCTGCTCGGCGAGTTGTGGGCGATCCTGACCGGGCGGGCGGACGAGCTGGCGGCGGCGCTGCCGTTCCGGAACTTCGTCGCGCAGGCCCGCAGTGTGCCCCGGGAGGAGCACGAGCGGTTCTTCGCCGACCTGCTGGGCGACGTGACCGAGCCGACCGCGCCGTACGGGCTGATGGACGTGCGCGGTGACGGGATGACGTCGAGGGCTGCGGAGCTGCCCGTACCGCGCGAAGTGGTCGACCGGCTGCGGGAGACGGCCCGCCGGTCGGGCGTGAGCATGGCCACGGTCTTGCACGTGGCGTGGGCCCGGGTGCTGTCGGTGGTCTCGGGCCGGGACGACGTCATCTTCGGTACGGTGCTGTTCGGTCGGATGAACGCCGGTGCCGGCGCCGACCGGGTGGTGGGCCCGTTCATCAACACGCTGCCGGTGCGGGTCCGGACCGGCCGGGTCGGGGTCCGCGTCGCGGTGGAGCAGATGCGGGTCCAGCTCGCGGCGCTGCTGGAGCACGAACACGCCCCCCTCGCGGTGGCCCAGCAGGCCAGCGGCGTCGCCGAGAACACCCCGCTGTTCACCTCCCTGTTCAACTACCGGTACCGCGCCCGTGGCGAGGCGGGTCGGGAGCGGGCGATCGACGGCATCCGGAGCCTCTACTTCAAGGAACGGACCAACTTCCCGCTCGCCATGTCGGTCAACGACCTGGACGACGCCGGACTGAGTCTGACCGTCCAGGCGGTCGAACCCGTCGACCCGTACGCGGTGGGGCGGCTGCTGTGCACCACGATGGAGCATCTCGCCACCGCGTTGGCCGTAGATGGTCCCGACACTCCGCTGCACGACATCGACACGCTCGACCCGCAGCAACGGGAACAGGTACTCGAGCTGTGGAACGACACCGGGTCGGAGCTGCCCGGCGATAGTTTCCTCGACGTCTTCGAAGCCCGGGTGGGCAGCACCCCGGACGCGACGGCGGTGGTGGCCGACGGCCTGGAGCTGTCGTACCGGGAGTTGAACGCGCGGGCGAATCGGCTGGCCCGGTCTCTGACCGAGCGCAGCGTCGGGCCGGAGCGGGTGGTCGCGCTCGTACTGCCGCGTTCGGCGGAGTTCGTGACGGCGGTCCTGGCGGTGTGGAAGGCCGGTGGGGCGTACCTGCCCGTCGATCCGGAGTTGCCACGGGCGCGGATCGAGTTCCTGCTGCGCGATGCCGGTGCCGTTCTGGCGGTGACGAGACAGGTCGACGGCGGCACGTTCGAGGACGGTGTGCCGCACCTGGTCGTCGACGATCCGGAGCTGTCGGCGCGGTACTCCGACGCCGACGTGCCGGACGTCGATCGGGTCGGCGACAGGTCGGCGTACCTGCTCTACACCTCGGGTACCACGGGAACGCCCAAAGGCGTGCTGGTCACCCACACCGGAGTCGTCAACCTTGTCCGGTGGACGATCCGCGACTGCGGGCTGGGCCCCGGCGACCGCATCCTGCAGCGGACGTCGCTGAGCTTCGACGCCGCCGTGTGGGAACTGTTCGCCACCCTGGCCAGCGGGGCCACCCTGGTACTGGCGCCGGCGGGCGCCGACCGTGACCCGGCCGCGCTGGTCCGGCTGGTGGCCGAGCACGACATCACCGTGCTGCAGGTGGTGCCCACCCTGCTGCAGTTGCTCGCCGACGAGCCCGGCTGGTCCGACTGCGACACCCTGCGGCTGCTCTTCTGCGGCGGCGAGCCGTTGCACGCGGAGCTGTGTCACCGTTCGTGGGATCTGCGACGGGCCGGCCCGGTACCGGTGTGGAACGTCTACGGCCCGACCGAGTGCGCCGTCGATGCGGTCGCCCACCGGCTGGATCCCGCGCAACGGAGCGGCCCGGTGCCGATCGGGCGCCCGGTCTCGAACACCGACCTGTACGTGCTGGACCGGTCCCTGCGGCCGGTGCCGGTCGGCGTGACCGGCGAGCTGTACCTGGCCGGGGCCGGAGTGGCGCGTGGCTACGCCGGCCGGGTCGGGCTGACCGCGCAGCGGTTCGTGGCGTCTCCGTTCGGGTCCGGCCGGCGGATGTACCGGACCGGAGACCTCGTCACGTGGACGTCCGATGGACAACTGGTGTTCCAGGGCCGCGCGGACGAGCAGCTCAAGATCCGCGGGTTCCGGGTCGAGCCCGGTGAGGTCGAGGCGGTCCTGCGGGCCCACCCGCAGGTCGTCCAGGCGGCCGTCATCCCCCGGGAGGACGTGCCGGGGGACAAGCGGCTGACCGCCTACGTGGTGCCCGCCGAGGGCGAGTCCCCGGACGACCTGCGCGGCTATGCCGGGCAACGGCTGCCGGACTACATGGTGCCCAGTGCGGTCGTGCTGCTGGACCGGCTGCCGTTGACGGTCAACGGGAAGCTGGACCGTCGCGCGTTGCCGGCCCCGGACTACAGCGCGGGTGTCGGGCGGGGGCCTTCGTCGGTGCGGGAGGAGATCCTCTGCGCGGTCTTCGCCCAGGTGCTCGGGCTCGACTCGGTCGGGGTCGACGACGACTTCTTCGCGCTGGGTGGGCACTCGTTGCTGGCCGTGCGGCTGGTGTCGCGGGTGCGGGTGGTGCTGGACGTCGAGGTGCCGCTGCGGGTGCTGTTCGACGTGCCGACGCCGGCGCGCCTGGCCGGCCGGCTGGCCGCGTCGGGGGTGGGCCGTGCCCGGCTGGCCGTGCGGGCGGGCGTACGCCCGCAGCGGGTGGCGCTGTCCTTCGCGCAGCAGCGGTTGTGGTTCCTGGATCGGTTGGAGGGGCCCAGCCCGACCTACAACATCCCGATGGTCGGCCGGCTCGGCGGCGCGCTGGACGTGCCGGCGTTGCGGGCGGCGTTGCGGGACGTGATCGGTCGGCACGAGTCGCTGCGGACGGTCTTCCCGGTGGCCGACGGTGAGCCGTACCAACGGATCCTGGAGCCGCACGAGGTCGACTGGGAGCTGCCGCTGCGGCGGGTGGGCCCGGACGAGTTGTCCGAGGCGGTGTCGGAGGCGACCCGGTACGCGTTCGACCTGGCCGTCGAGGTGCCGATCCGGGCGTGGCTGTTCCAGAGTGCTGCGGACGAGTACGTGCTGGTGCTGGTGACGCATCACATCGCCAGTGACGGTTGGTCGATGGCGCCGTTGGGCCGGGACGTGTCGATCGCGTACGCGGCGCGGCTACGCGGTGTGGCACCACGGTGGGGCGCGTTGCCGGTGCAGTACGCCGATTTCGCGTTGTGGCAGCGGGAACTTCTGGGGCAGGAGTCCGATCCGGACAGCGTGTTGTCGACGCAGTTGGCGTACTGGCGACAGGTGTTGGCCGGGGCGCCGGAGGAGTTGGCGTTGCCGTACGACCGGCCTCGTCCGGCGGTGGCGAGTCATCGTGGGCATCTGGTGCCGTTGCGGGTGCCGGCCGAGGTGCACCAGCGACTCGTGCAGCTGGCGCGTGCCGAGCGGGTGACCGCGTTCATGGTGTTGCAGTCGGCGTTGGCGGTACTGCTGTCCCGGCTGGGCGCCGGCACCGACATTCCGATCGGTTTTCCGGTGGCGGGGCGTACCGATCCGGCGTTGGACGATTTGGTCGGGTTCTTCGTCAATACGTTGGTGGTCCGTACCGACCTGTCCGGGGATCCGACGTTCGTCGAGGTGTTGGGCCGGGTGCGGCAGGCGAGTCTGGGTGCGTTGGAGCATCAGGACGTACCGTTCGAGCGGCTGGTCGAGGAGTTGACCCCCACCCGGTCGCTGGCCCGGCACCCGCTGTTCCAGGTGATGCTGACCCTGCAGAACGTCGAGCGCGGCGTGGTCGATCTCCCCGAGGCGCGCGACCGGAACCGGTCCGTGCTGCCGGCCGGCTCCTCCTCCACCGCCGTCGCGAGGTTCGACCTGGAGGTCGCCGCGTCCGAGTCGTTCGACGAGCACGGCCGTCCGGCCGGCCTGCTCGGGTCGGTGACCGTGGCGGCGGACCTGTTCGACGAGTCGACCGTGCAGCGGTTGGCGACCTGGTTCGTGCGGGTGTTGGACGCGGTCTGCGGTGCGGCGCAACTGCGGTTGCGCGAGGTCGACCTGCTCGACGCCGGGCAGCGGGATCAGGTGTTGGTGGAGTGGAACGACACTGCGGTCGGTGGTGTCGAGGCCACGGCGCTGGAGTTGTTCGAGCGGCAGGTGGCGGCGGTTCCGGATGCGGTTGCGGTGGTGGACGGCGACGTCCGGTTGACGTATGCGGAGTTGGCTGTGCGTGCCAGTCGGGTGGCTGAGCATCTGCGTGGGCTCGGGGTGGGCGCGGGGTCGTTGGTGGCGGTGGTGATGGGGCGTGGGATTGATGTGGTGGTGGCGTTGTTGGGGGTGTGGAAGGCGGGGGCGGCGTACGTGCCGTTGGATCCGGAGTATCCGGCGCAGCGGGTGGGGTTCGTGTTGGCTGACAGCGGTGCGGCTGCGGTGCTGACGTCGGCGGCGTGTGAGTCGTTGGTTGCCGGGGTGGTGCCCGCTGGTGTCCCGGTGACGGTGGTTGACGAGCCTGGCATGGCGGCACGGCTGTCCGGGCTGGATGGTGAGGTGCGGTCGGGCGGGTTGTTGCCGGATGCGTTGGCGTATGTGATGTATACGTCGGGGTCGACGGGGGTGCCGAAGGGTGTGGGGGTGACGCATGCGGGTTTGGCGAATTATGTGGTGTGGGCGGCTGGCGCCTATGTGACGGTGGGTGGGGCGCCGTTGCATTCGTCGTTGGCGTTTGATCTGACGGTGACGAGTGTGTTGGTGCCGTTGGTGTCCGGGTCGGTGGTGGTGGTGGACAGGGTTGGTGGGGTTGCTGGGTTGACTGGTCTGTTGGTGGGTGGTCGTGGGTTCGGGTTGGTGAAGGTGGTACCGGCGCATGCGGCGTTGTTGGTGGGTGAGCGGGTGGGGGTGGATGTCGGGTCGTGGGTCGTCGGTGGTGAGGCGTTGCCGGGTTCGTTGGTCCGTGGGTTGTTGGCGGTGTCCGCGGGGTCGGTGGTGGTCAATGAGTACGGGCCGACGGAAGCGGTCGTGGGGTGTTGTGTGTTCGAGGTGTCGGGTGACTGGTCGGGTGAGGTGGTGCCGATCGGCCGGCCGATCGCGAACATGCGTCTGTACGTCCTCGACGACGCTCTGTCTCCGCTGCCGCCGGGGGTGGCCGGTGAGCTCTATATTGCCGGTGTTCAGCTTGCCCGGGGGTATGTGGGTCGGGCGGGGTTGACGGCGGAGCGGTTCGTGGCGTGTCCGTTCGAGTCGGGTCGGCGGATGTATCGGACCGGTGATCTGGCCAAGTGGGTTCCGGGTGGGCAGTTGGTGTTCCTGGGCCGGGTCGATGAGCAGGTGAAGGTTCGTGGGTTCCGGATCGAGCCGGGTGAGATCGAAGCGGTCTTGACCAGTCATCCTCAGGTTGACCGTGCGGCCGTGGTGGTGCGGGAGGACACTGCGGGCGATCGCCGTCTTGTTGCCTACACGGTCACCGACGCCGATCCGGATGACGTGGTCGGGTATGTGGCGCAGCGGTTGCCGGAGTACATGGTGCCGGCGGCGGTGGTCGTACTCGATGAGTTGCCGTTGACGGTGAACGGGAAGTTGGATCGTCGGGCGTTGCCGGCTCCGGATTTTGGTGTCGGTGCTGGTGGTGGTCGGGCTCCGGCGTCGGTGCGGGAGGAGATCCTGTGTGCCGTTTTCGCTGAGGTGTTGGGTGTCGATCTGGTCGGGGTTGATGACGACTTCTTCCGGTTGGGTGGGCATTCACTTCTGGCGGTGCGGTTGGTGGAGCGGTTGCGTCGGCGGGGTGTGTCGGTGTCGGTGCGGGCGTTGTTTGAGGCGCCGACGCCGGCGGGGTTGGCGGGGGCGGTGGTGGTGGATCAGGTTGTGGTGCCGGAGAACCTGATTCCACAGGATGCCGAGCGGATCACCGCGGACATGCTGCCGCTGGTCGAGTTGTCCGATGCCGAGGTGGAGGTGATTGTCGGCGGTGTCGGGGGTGGTGCGGGGAATGTGGCGGATGTGTATCCGTTGGCGCCGTTGCAGGAGGGTTTGCTGTTCCACCATCTGATGGCTGCGGATGGGGGCAAGGATCCGTACGTGAATGTGTTGGTGTTGGAGTTTGATTCTCGTGGTCGGTTCGATGGGTTTGCTGGGGCGTTGCAGCGGGTGATCGATCGGCACGATATTTATCGGACGGCGGTGGTGTGGGAGGGCTTGCCGGAGCCGGTGCAGGTGGTGTGGCGGCGGGCGGTGCTGCCGGTGATAACTGTCGTGCTCGACGACGAACTGGTTGATCCGGTGGCGGGGCTGGTGCAGCGGGTCGGGTCGGTGATGGATCTGGGTCGGCCGCCGTTGATGGACCTGCACGTCGCCGAAACCGGCGACGGTCGTTGGCTGGGCCTGCTGCGGATGCACCACATGGTCCTCGACCACCAGGGGCTGGACGTGCTCATGCACGAACTGGGGGCGATCCTGACCGGCCGGGGCGACGAACTGGCGACGGCGCTACCGTTCCGCAACTTCGTCGCACAGGCTCGGAGCGTCGCGCGGGAGGCACACGAGCGGTTCTTCGCCGGGTTGCTGGGTGACGTGACCGAGCCGACCGCACCCTACGGGCTGATGGACGTGCGCGGAGACGGCGCACAGACAGTGTCGGGGGACGTCCCGGTGCCGCAGGAGGTGGTCGACCGGCTGCGGGAGGTCGGCCGTCGGCTCGGGGTCAGTACGGCGACGGTGCTGCACGTGGCCTGGGCGCGGGTGTTGGCCGTGCTCTCCGGTCGCGACGACGTGGTCTTCGGCACGGTGCTCTTCGGCCGGATGAACGCCGGCGCCGGAGCCGACCGGGTCGTGGGCCCCTTCATCAACACCCTGCCGGTGCGGGTCCAGACCGGCCAGGTCGGAGTCCGCACAGCGATCGAGGAGATGCGAGCCCAACTCGCAGCCCTGCTGGAACACGAACACGCACCCCTGGCCGTGGCACAACAGGCCAGCGGCATCGCGGATAACGTGCCACTGTTCACCTCCCTGTTCAACTACCGCTTCATCGCCCGCGAATCCGATCGTCAGCCCGACCAGGCGATCGGCGGGATCCGGACCCTCTTCGGCGAGGTCCGGAACAACTACCCGCTGACCATGTCCGTCAACGACGTGGACACCGGCGAGTTGAGCCTGACGACCCTGGCCGTCGACCCGGTCGATCCGTACGCGGTGGGGCGGCTGTTGTGCACCACCCTGGAGCACCTCGTCGACGCGCTGTACGACGAGCCTGGCATCCCGCTGCGCACGGTCGAGGTGCTCGATGCCCCGCAACGACACCAACTGCTGGTCGAGTGGAACGACACGGCGGCGGAATCGCCCGGCGGGCTGCTGCCCGAGCAGTTCCTGCGGCAGGTGGCGCAGCACCCGGATGCGGTCGCGGTGGTGGCCGACGGCACCGAGGTGTCGTACCGGGAGCTGGACGCGGCGTCGACCCGGCTGGCCCGGTACCTGGCTGGCCGGGGTGTGGGCGTGGAGTCGGTGGTCGGGCTGTGCCTGCCGCGCGGGGTCCAGATGATCACCGCGATCCTGGCGGTGTGGCGGGCGGGCGCGGCGTACCTGCCGGTCGACCCGCAGATGCCGGCCGAGAGAGTGGCGTTCATGCTGGCCGACGCCGGGGTCCACGTCGTGCTGGCCTGCCGGGACGAACTGGGTGAGGCGGCCGAACGCATGGCGGATGCGTTCGCCGGCGTGGCGGTGGCCTGGCTGGACGATCCGCAACCGTTGCCCGACGATGTCGCACTGCCACCAGCCGATCCGGCGGGTCTGGCGTATGTGATCTACACGTCGGGGTCGACGGGTTCGCCCAAGGGTGTGGCGGTCACGCACGGTTCGTTGGCGAACTATGTGCGGTCGGTGTCGTCCCGGTTGGGTTGGGGCGGTGTCGGGGTGCGGTACGGGTTGTTGCAGCCGCAGGTGACGGATCTTGGTAACACGGTTGTGTTCACCAGTCTCGTCTCCGGCGGTGTTCTGCATGTGTTGGATCCGGAGGTGGTGATTGATCCGGAGGCGGTCGCGGGTTATCTGGCGGAGCATCGGATTGATCATGTGAAGGTGGTGCCGTCGCATCTGATGGCGTTGTCGGCGGTTGCCGGAGCGGAGCGGGTGCTGCCGTCGGGTTCGTTGGTTCTTGGTGGTGAGGCGGCCCCGGCCGGCTGGGTGACCGCTCTGGTGGAAGCGGCCGGGAACCGGCCGGTGTTCAACCACTACGGTCCGACGGAGACGACGATCGGTGTCGCGACCGCGAGGTTGTCGACCGGTCCGGTGGTGCCGATCGGTACCCCGATCGCCAATACCCGACTGTTCGTACTCGACGTCGCTCTTTCCCCGGTGCCGCCGGGTGTGGTCGGCGAGTTGTATGTCGCCGGTGTCCAGCTCGCTCGCGGCTATGTGGGTCGGGCGGCGATGACCGCCGAGCGGTTCGTGGCGTGTCCGTTCGAGTCGGGCCGGCGGATGTATCGCACCGGTGACCTGGCCAGGTGGGCTGCTGATGGGCAGGTGGTGTTCGTCGGGCGGGCTGATGAGCAGGTGAAGGTTCGCGGGTTCCGGATCGAGCCCGGTGAGGTCGAGGCGGTACTACGCGGTCATCCGCAGGTGGGCCAGGCCGTCGTGGTGGTCCGGGAGGACGTTCCCGGCGACCGCAGGCTGATCGCGTACGTGGTGCCCGAGGACGTCGAGGACTGGACACCGGGCACGGTCCGGGAGTACACCGCGCGGCGGCTACCGGAATACATGGTCCCCGCCACCATCGTCACCCTCGACCAACTTCCCCTGACCACCGCCGGAAAACTCGACCGCCGCGCACTACCAACCCCCGAGTACGGCCGTGCCGAGGAGCCCGTGCTGGCCGCCCGGCTCGGCCCCACCACCGCCCTCGAACTCGTGCTCTGCGAGGTGTTCGCCGACGTGCTCGGTGTGCCGGAGGTCCGGGTCGACGACAATTTCTTCCGGCTCGGTGGTCACTCGCTGCTGGTGGTCACGTTGATCGCGCGGTTGCGGAGGCGAGGTGTCTCCCTCGCCGCCCGCGAGGTCTTCGCCGCGCCGACGGTTGCCGGCCTGATCTCGCGGATGAGCCTGTCGTCGGTCCGCGACTCCCTGGACACCGTTCTGCCGATCCGCCCGCAGGGCAGCCGGCCGCCGTTCTTCTGCGTCCATCCCGGTGGCGGCCTCAGCTGGTGCTACATGCCGCTGGCCCGGTTCGTCCCGGACGACCAGCCGCTGTACGGGCTGCAAGCTCCCGGGCTCGACGGTGACAGCCCGCTCTTCGGCTCCGTGAAGGAGATGGCGGCGAGCTACATCGAGCAGATCCGCGTACTGCAGCCGACGGGTCCGTACCATCTGATTGGCTTCTCCTTCGGTGGGATCGCGGCGCACGAGATCGCCGTGCAGCTCCAGGACGCCGGGGAGGTCGTCGCGGCGCTGGTCGTCATGGACACCTATCCCTCCGTTCCGCGGGATTCGTTCGCCCGGGAAGTTCCGGCGGTGCCGCACGAGGACACGGACGCCGAACTGGACGACCTGGCCGCGAAGCTCCGGGCGGAGAACGGTGCCCTCCTCGGTGGGATGTCGGACGAGGAGTTGCGGCGCGGTGTCCGGGTCGGCAGGAACAACATCGAGATCAAGCGTCAGCACCGGCTCGGGGTGTTCGAGCAGGACCTTCTGCTCTTCGTCGCGGAGGACGCCCGGGCGCGCGACTTTGGCGGCCACCTCTGGGAATCGTACGCGCGCGGAAAGATCACCGAGGTCGATCTGCCCTGTACCCACACCAACATGGTGCAGCCCGACATGCTGGGCCGGGTCTGGGCCGCCGTCGCCGCCTGGCGACAAGCTTGACGACCCGGGATTTGACCGTTAGACATGCGATATAACGGTTATAGGAGGGCCCGATGCAGCAGGAAGTAGTGCTGGCCATGCTGGCCAAGGAGCCCTCGTATGCCTACCAGTTGGGGGCACGGCTGCGTGACGCGCTCGGTCCGCTCGGCGAGGCGATGAACGCCGGGCAGGTCTACGTCACGCTGACCCGGCTGGAGAAGGCCGGCCTGCTGGAGGTCGAGCGGCCCGTCGGAGACCGGGTGGAGCGCAAGGTGTATGCGCTCACCCCCGACGGTCAGCAGCGGGTCGCCGAGTGGATCACCGAGGTCAGCTGGCCGAAACCCAATCTCGCCGAGTTCCACCTCAAGCTGGTCGCGGCCGCCTCGGCCGGACTGGCCGACCCGATCACAATCGTCGACGCCCAGCGCCGCGAGTTGCTACGCCGGCTGCGTGACGCCCAGCGCGCCGTCATGGCCGAGCCGGATTACTCGAACGCCGCGCTGTTGCTCGAAGGCGTCGTGCTCCGGCTACAGGCGGACCTGCGCTGGCTCGAGGCATGCGAGAAAAACTGGACCCACCGAAGGAGTGGATCGTGAGCGACGCCGCCGACACGCCTGTACTTCGCGCCCGCGGAGTGCAGAAGGAGTACGGCAAGGGGGATGGACTGGTACGCGCCGTCGATGGGGTCGACCTCGACATCGCCGCCGGAGAGACGGTGGCGATCATGGGGCCGAGCGGCTGCGGGAAGTCCACGCTGCTGCACCTGCTCGGCGGGCTGGACCGGCCCTCGGCCGGCGAGGTGCTGCTCAGCGGCCGTCGCATCGACAACATCAGCGAGAAGGCCCTGGCCCGGATGCGACGGACCGACATCGGCTTCGTCTTCCAGTCCTTCCATCTGATGGAGGAACTCACCGCCGTGGAGAACGTCGAGCTGTCGGCGCTGCTGGCCGGGCGCTCGCCGCGGGCCGCCCGACGGCGCGCGGAGGAACTGCTGGAGCAGGTCGGGCTCGCCGGCCGGGCGCGGTTCCTGCCCTCCCAGCTCTCCGGCGGCCAGCGGCAGCGGGTCGCGGTGGCCCGGGCGTTGAGCAACGAACCGCAGGTCGTGCTCGCCGACGAACCGACCGGCAACCTGGACAGCGCCGCCACCCTGGACGTCCTGCAACTCTTCGAGGGACTGCACGGCTCCGGCCAGACGCTGGTGATCGTCACGCACGACGCGCGGATCGCGGCCACCGCCGACCGGATGATCTCGATGCGCGACGGCGAGTTGGTGGACGAGACCAGGTTGACCGGTGGTACCACCGGCGAGCTCCGCGCCTTCGCCGGGCTGGAGGACTAAGCCGATGGGCCGTATCCTGCTCGTGGTCCGCCTCGCCGTGCGTGACCTCCGCCGGCGCCGCACCGAGGCCGCGCTGCTGCTGCTCGCCATCCTGGCCGCCACCACGACGTTGACGCTCGCGCTCGTCCTGGGCGACGCGGCCCGCGACCCGTACGAGAGCACCCGGGAAGCGACCAACGGACCCGACGTGGTCGCCAACGGCCAGGCCGCCGGGTTGCCCCGGCTCGAAAGTCTGGCCACCGCGGCCGGGGTCACCGACCACAGCGGGCCGTTCCCGGTCGCCTCCGGAAAGCTCCAGGCCGGCGACCGTACCTCGGACGCGCAGATCGTGGGCCGCGACACGGGGGTCGCGTCGGTCGACCGGCCCGAGGTGACCCAGGGCAGCTGGGTCAGCGACGGCGGCGCGGTGATCGAGGCCGCCTTCGCGAACGCGCTCGAGTTGCGCGTCGGTGACTCGATCACCCTGGCCGACCGGTCGTTCGAGGTCGTCGGGTTCGCGGTCACCGCCGCCATGCCGCCCTATCCGGGATCGTCCTGCATCGTCGTGAGACCCGGCTGCGTCAACGGTGTGGTCACCGAGGGCCAGACGTTGCCGCCGGGGCTGCTGCACAATCCCGGGCTGGTCTGGCTCACCCAGGCGGACGTCCGGAGCCTCGCCGCGGATCCGAACTCCCTCTCCTACGTGTTGAACCTGAAACTCGCCGATCCCGAGGGGACCCAGGCGTTCATCGACGCGAACACCGGCGGGCCGGGCCGCAGCGCCGGGATGCAGAGCTGGCAGGACATCCTCACGGATGCCATCGAGCTGGCCAGAGACTCCCAGATCCTGCTGCTGATCGGTACCTGGCTGCTCGGTCTGCTCGCCGTGGCGAGTCTCTCGGTACTGGTCGGCGGTCGGATGGCCGACCAGACCAGACGCGTCGGGCTCCTGAAGGCGGTCGGCGGCACACCGGGCCTGGTCGCCGCCGTCCTGCTCGCCGAGTACGTCCTCGTGGCCCTCGTCGCGGCTGCCGGCGGGCTGGCGATCGGCACGCTGACCGCGCCGTTGCTGACCGAGTCCAGCGCCGGCCTCCTCGGCAGCGCGGGCACACCGGCGATAACCATGACCAGGATCCTGGTGGTGATCGCCGTGGCGCTCGGCGTCGCGGTGATCGCGACCGCCGTACCCGCCGTACGCGCCGCCCGCTCCAGCACCGTCAACGCGCTGGCCGACGCCGCCCGCCCGCCCCAGCGCATGGGCTGGCTCATCGCGATCTCGGCACGACTGCCCGTTCCGCTGCTCCTCGCCCTGCGGGTGGCCGCCCGCCGGCCGCGCCGGGTCGTGCTGGGGGTGGCCAGCATCGCGGTCACCGTCAGCGGCATCTACGTCCTGCTGGTCCTCAACTCCTTCCTGTCCACCCAGCCCCTCACCGGCGGTTACGGCGACAGCCAGGTCCGGGTACTGCGGCACGTGCTGCTCACCTGGACGGTCATCCTGCTCACCCTGGCGGCGGTCAACGCGATCGTCATCACCTGGGCGACGGTGCTCGACAACCGGCACTCGTCGGCGCTGGCGCGTGCCCTCGGCGCCACCCCCGGCGAGGTGACCGGTGCACTGGCCGCCGCGCAGGTGCTGCCCGCGTTCGTCGGTGCCGTGCTGGGCGTCTTCCCAGGCGGCTTCGCGCTGTTCGCCGCCATCAACGGGATCACCGGCGGCGACAGCGACAGGGCCACGCTTCCCTCGCTCTGGCAGTTGGCCGTCCTGATCCTGGCGACTCTGCTGGTGATGACGGCACTCACCGCCGTTCCCGCCCGGCTCGGTGGCCGCAGGCCGGTGACCGACACGCTGTGAGGGGTTCCGCCGTACAAATGCGCAGTCACGTCAGTTGAACGTGTGCGGGCCGTGCGCCGGCGTTGACGGGTTTCCTGGGCCATGTGATGGTGGGCCTCGCCGGCGCACGGACCCGATTAATGCGGGACCTGCCCGAGCGATGACGTCATCGTTGTTGCAACGGAGGGAAGCGGATGGGCGACAGCAGCGAGCCGAGATTTCTTCGCTCGAATGCGATCATCGAGCCTCTTGTCGACCGGTTCTACGCGTGGCTGCACATAGTCGCCCCGGTGCAGGCGGCAATGAACCTGGCGAATGTCCAGGTGCCGCTGCTCGAGTCCTATCTACATTCTCCGAAGGTGCACGTCGCGGCCACCAACAACCCGGAACTGCGCGGCGGATACTTCGTCGGCATCGAGGAAGAGCGCAGCATGGAGGTCAGCGCGCTGCTCGACGCCATCAAGCGGGACCGGGCGGACATGCTGACCTTCGCCGCGGCCGTCGCCGAAGCGGAGGAACTGCTGCGCCAGACCGCCACCGGATTCGACCTCACCCCGCTCTATCCGAAGCTGCCGTCGGCGCTCAACGGCCTCGTGGAGTTGGCGTACGACACCAACAACCAGCCGTCGATGCGCTATATCGAGCCGCTGCTCTACCACAGCCCGCTGTACGACGTACGGCGCCAGTCGGTGCAACTGTCGCTCGACACCGGCGTCGAACGCCCGTTCATTCTGGCCACGCCCCGGATGCCGTCTCCGGACGTACTCGAGCTGCCCTACGCCTTCGACCATCCGGGACTGGACGAGCTGTTCAAGGCCCGCACCCGGGGCACCACCCTCGGCCACCTCCGTGAGGCGCTCGAACTGGACGACTCCCAGGCGGCGAAGCTGGACCTGCTGCTGGCGCCGCAGCCCAGCCTGGCTCCGGACCGGCACGTCGAACGCGGTGGCCGCATCCGCTACTTCGGGCACGCCTGCCTGGTCATCCAGACGCCCGAGGCGGCCATCGTCACCGACCCGTTCATCAGCACCGACAACCGGGCCGGCGACCGGTACACCCTCGACGACCTGCCGGACCACATCGACCTGGCCGTCATCACCCACGGGCACCAGGACCACATCGTGCTCGAGACCCTGCTGCAGCTGCGTCCCCGGCTCGACGCGGTCGTGGTGCCCCGCTCGTCCCGGGGCAACCTGTGCGACCCCTCGATCGCGCTGTACCTGCGCCACCTGGGCTTCACGGTCATCGAGGTGGACGACTTCGACGAGGTGCCGGTGCCCGGCGGACGACTGGTGGCGACGCCGTTCCTCGGCGAGCACTGCGACCTCGACATCCGCGCGAAGTCGACGTACGTGGTCCAGCTGGCCGGTTCGTCGGTTTTCATCGGCGCGGACTCCTCCGGCATCGACCCGGTGCTCTACCGGTACATCCGCAACCAGCTCGGCAAGGTCGACATGGCGTTCCTCGGCATGGAGTGCGACGGCGCGCCGCTGACCTGGCTCTACAAGGGCCTGCTGACCAAGCCGGTGACGAAGAAGATGAGTGACTCGCGCAGGCTGTCGGGGTCGAACGCGCAACAGGCCGCCGCGATCATGCGGGAGCTGGGCGCGGACGAGGGCCACGTGTACGCCATGGGCGAGGAGAGCTGGCAGGGCCACGTGATGGCGACCACGTACAACGAGGACACCTACCAGCTGAAGCAGATCGACGAGTTCCTGGGCTGGTGCTCGGAGAACGGCGTCACCGCCGAGCATCTGTTCAACAAGCGAGAGTGGACCTGGTAGCGCACCGAGATGTCCTACCTGCACACGAACGGCATCCGGCTCGCCTACCAACGCTCCGGTCAGGGGGATCCCGTTCTCCTGATCATGGGCACGGGGGCGGCCGGTCATGTCTGGAGCCTGCACCAGACGCCCGCGCTGCACCGGGCGGGATACCAGACGGTCACGTTCAACAACCGTGGCATCCCGCCCTCGGACGCCCCTGCGGGCAGATACTCGCTTGCCGACATGGTCGCCGACACCAGGGGACTGATCGAGGCGCTGGACCTGGCCCCGTGCCGGATCGTCGGTACCTCAATGGGCGCGCTCGTCGCACAGGAACTGGCGATCGGCTGGCCGGGGCTGGTGCGGTGCGCGGTCCTGATCGCCACCCGGGCCAGCTCGGACGCCATCCGGCGGGCACAGGTGGCGGCGGAGCGGGCGCTGTTGGAAAGCGGCGTCCGGGTCCCGCCCGCGTACGACGCCTTCGTCACCGCGCTCCAGATGCTGTCGCCGGCGACGCTCGACGACGACGCGGCGGTCTCCTCGTGGCTGGAGATACTCGAACTGGCCGGGCACGGCGACGGGGCCGCGGACGGTCAGGCGTGGGTCGACACGTTGGCGGACCGACGGGAGGTGCTCCGCGGCGTCGCCGCGCCGTGCCGGGTCATCGCGTTCACCGATGACCTGGTAGCGCCACCGCACCTTTGTGCCGGCGTCGCCGAAGCGATTCCGGACTGCGACTTCGTGGAGATTTCCCGCTGCGGGCACCTCGGTTACCTCGAACGTCCGCACGAGGTCAATACGGCGATCATCGAGTTCCTGGACAAACACTGAGCCGATCGGAGGGCCTCGGCACATGACGATGGCAGGTGGCCGGGGCCCGATGCGGATGCTCTTGGACCCGGACGCGGTCAAGCGACACAAGCTCCGCCCCGGAACGTTACGACGCGCCGTGCCGTACGCCGGCCGGTACCGAGGTCTGCTCGCGCTGCTGCTCATCAGCACGGCGCTGCACGCCGGCATCGTCGCCGTCGGCCCGATCATCCTCAAGTTCATCATCGACGACGGCCTGATACCCAAACGGTTCGACGTCATAGTGACGCTGTCACTGGTCCTCGTCGGGCTGGCGCTGGTGGACGTCGCGGCGATCTACTGCCAGACCTGGCTGTCGGCGAGGGTGGGCCAGGGGCTGCTTTACGACCTGCGTACCGAGGTGTTCGCCCACGTGCAGCGGCAGGCGATCGCGTTCTTCAGCCGGACCCAGACCGGCGCTCTGGTCAGCCGCCTGAACACGGACGTCATCGGCGCCCAGCAGGCGATCACGACACTGCTGTCCCAGGCGACGTCCACCATCCTGACGCTCGTCCTCGTGATCCTCACGATGGCCTACCTGTCCTGGCAGGTCACGCTCGTCGCGCTGGCGATGATCCCGCTGTTCCTGCTGCCGACCAAGGTGATCGGGCGGAAGCTGCAGCGGCTCACCCGACGGCGGATGGAGCTCGACGCGGAGATGGCCTCGTTGATGAACGAACAGTTCAACGTCTCCGGGGCCATGCTCGCCAAGCTCTACGGCAAGCCGGAGCGCGACGCCGAGGCGTTCGCCGGGCGGGCGGCCAACGTGCGGGACGTGGCCACCGCGGGCATGGTCTGGGGCCAGATGCTCGTCATGATCGTCACGGTGCTCAGCGCGACCACCACCGCCATGGTGTACGGGCTCGGCGGCAAACTCGCCATCGACGGTGTGCTCGAGGTCGGCACCCTGGTGGCACTGGCGGCCCTGCTGGTGCGGTTGTTCGGCCCGATCAACCAGCTGTCGAACATGCACGTCCAGGTCATGGCGGCACTGGTCAGCTTCGACCGCATCTTCGAGGTGCTCGACCGCCGGCCGCTCGTCGAGGACCGGGCCGACGCCGGCCCGATCCGGGTCGCCGGGGCCGCCGACGGGGTGGCCCCGGAGATCGAGTTCGACGCGGTGTCGTTCCGCTTCCCGAAGGCGGAGGACGTCTCGCTCGCCTCGCTGGAGTCGAGTTCGACCCGTGCGCCGGAGCGGCCGAACGACGCGTGGACGTTGCGGGACGTGAGTTTCCGCGCACCCGGCGGGCGGTTGACCGCGTTGGTCGGTCCGTCCGGGGCGGGGAAGACGACGATCACCCACCTGGTCGCCCGCCTCTACGACCCCGACTCGGGCGCGGTCCGGATCGACGGCGAGGACATCCGGGACGTGACCCTGCGGTCCCTGGCCGACACCGTCGGCGTGGTGACACAGGACGCGCACCTGTTCCACGACACGATCCGGGCCAACCTGCTGTACGCGCGGCCGGACGCGACCGAGCGGGAGCTGATCGAGGTGTGCGACGCCGCCCGGATCTGGGAGGTGATCTCGTCGCTCCCCGACGGCCTGGACACGCGGGTCGGCGAGCGGGGCTACCGGCTGTCCGGCGGGGAGAAGCAGCGGGTCGCGCTGGCCAGGCTGCTTCTCAAGTCCCCGCCGGTGGTCGTCCTGGACGAGGCGACCGCGCATCTGGACTCGGAGTCCGAGCGGGCGATCCAGCGGGTACTCGACACGGCCCTGGCCGGCCGGACCTCGTTGGTGGTCGCGCACCGGTTGTCGACGGTGCGCCGGGCCGACCAGATCCTGGTGGTCGACGGCGGCCGGATCAGGGAGCGCGGAACCCACGAGGACCTGCTCGCCGCCGGGGGACTGTACGCGGAGCTGTACAACATCCAGTTCTCCTACCAGGCAGCCGATGCCGTGCCGGTCGACTCCGCTCCCGCGCAGGGGCGTGCGGCGGTCTAGGGGCGGTCTGGACTCCGCCCCGCTCCACCGAGATCCGCGGGACAGCCCCTAGGCCATCGCCACCAGGACCCGGCGCGGCCCCTCGAACGGGCGCCGGCCGTGCGCGGTGAGGACGTTGTCGATCAGCAACACGTCGCCGGTCCGCCAGTCCACGTCGACGGCGTTGTCCAGCCCGTGACGCTGGATCTGCTCGATGTACGCGTCCGGGATCGGGGTGCCGTCGGCGAACGTCACGTACTGCGGGAACTCGTCCGACTCGAGGATCTCGTACAGCTCGGAGGAGGTCTTGTCGCCGAGGCCGGCCGGGTGCCACTGGTCCGCCTGGTTGAACCACACCTCGGCGCCGGTGACCGGGTGCCTCGTCGTCGCGGCGCGCCGCTGCGTGACGCGGATGCCGTCCGGGCCCCACACCCACTCGGCCTCGGCGTCCCGGAGGAACTCCTCGACCGCGGTACGGTCGTCCGTCTCGAAGGTGTCCTGCCAGCTCTTTCCGAAGCCGTACCCGTCATGCAGGTTCTGCACGTAGCGGAGGCCGCCGGCGAACGCCGCGCGGACCTCGGCGTCGAGCGAGTCGAGCCAGAGCCCGGCGTCGAGGACGGGCGTCGCCCCGCCCTGCCGCGCGGCGGTCTCGCAGTAGAAGGCGAGCCGGGCCGGCCAGCGGTGGGCGTAGCTGAGCTCGTTGTGCATGGAGATGGTGAACTGCTGGGGGTACTCGGTGGAGGTGTAGACGTTGCGCCCGACCCGGGTACGCGGCGAGTTGCCGTGGACGTAGGGCAGCCGGCCGGGCACCAGCCGGTCGAAGACCTGCTCGACGGAGTCCGGTGTGACGCCGAAGCCCCGGAGGACGAGCGCCCGATGCGCGACGAGCAGCTCGCCGAGGCGGTCCGCGCCCAGCCCGTCGAGCCAGCCCGTCAGGTCCCGGCCGCCGACGGACTCGCTGGTGATCTCGTGCGGGCGCCAGGTCCGGCCGGTTTCCACGGTGCTGTCCATCGTGTCCTCCACATCCCGGCGACGCCTTCCGCGGCGGCTCCTCCCGTCTCGGCAGTTTCTCCCATGCCGGCGTTTCACCCAAGCCGGCGGCGGACCCGGGACGGGACCGTCCAACTGTGGCCTCGGCGCCGGTTGTACGGCGCCGACGGGTCGGCGTGGCGCACGGCGGCGTCGTCGGCGACGATGCATCGCAGCGCTTCTCGGATGCCGCGCCGTCTTCGGATGCCGCGGATCGGTGCTGAGTCGCGAAACAGTTACGAGAGGTGGTGCGGTGATGAATCCCTTCGAGGATCCCGACGCTATGTACCTGGTCCTGGTGAACGACGAGGGCCAGCACTCGCTCTGGCCGAGCTTCATCGACGTGCCGGACGGCTGGACCACGGTGTTCGGCGAGGCGGGCCGCCAGGAGTGCCTGGACCACATCGAGAAGTCCTGGACCGACCTGCGGCCCAAGAGCCTCATCGCCGCGATGGAGAAGAACTGACGGACGGGCTTTGTCCGCCGGAACGTACCGACCGATCGCGGGGAGTGCCTGGTGATGAAATCAGTAGTCGTCGTCGGCGGTGGGACGGCGGGCTGGATGAGCGCCACCTATCTGAAGGCGGCGTTCGGGGACAGGATTCGGGTCACCGTCGTCGAATCCGACCGCATTCCCACCATCGGAGTGGGCGAGGCGACCTTCAGCACGGTCCGCCACTTCTTCGAGTATCTGGGTCTGGACGAGCGGACCTGGATGCCGCACTGTGGCGGCAGCTTCAAGCTGGGTATCCGGTTCCAGGACTGGGCCGGACCCGGCCGGCACTTCTATCACCCGTTCGAGCGCCTCCGGGTGGTGGACGGGTTCCACATGGCGGACTGGTGGTTGCAGCTCGGCGAGCGCGACCAGGGCTTCGACCGCCAGTGCTTCATCACCCCGGCACTGTGTGAGGCGCGACGCGCGCCCCGGACCCTCGACGGAGAGCTTTTCGTCGTCAACGCGGACCAGTCGCTCGGCCGCTCGACACTGGCCGAGCAGCGCGCCCAGTTCCCCTACGCGTACCACTTCGACGCGGCCCGGCTCGCGTTGTTCCTCACCGGGTTCGGTGTCGAACGCGGCGTCCGGCACGTCCGGGACGACGTGCTCCAGGTGGGCCAGGACGAGCGGGGCTGGATCACCCACGTGACCACCCGCGAGCACGGTGACGTGGCGGGCGACCTGTTCATCGACTGCACCGGCTTCCGCGGGCTGCTGATCAACCAGGCGCTCGGTGAGCGGTTCCAGTCGTTCCAGGACGTGCTGCCCAACAACCGGGCGGTGGCCCTGCAGGTGCCGCGGGAGCAGGAACGCGAGGGCATCGACCCGTACACGACCGCGACGGCGATGCCGGCGGGCTGGATCTGGACGATCCCGCTGTTCGGTCGGCACGGCACCGGGTACGTCTACTCGGACCAGTTCTGCGGCCCGGACGAGGCCGAGGCGGCGCTGCGCAAGTTCGCCGCCCCGGGACGGGACGACCTGTCCGCCAACCACATCCAGATGCGGATCGGCCGCAACGAGCGTTCCTGGGTACGCAACTGCGTCGCCATCGGCCTGTCGAGCGGGTTCGTGGAGCCCCTGGAGTCCACCGGCATCTTCTTCATCCAGCACGGGCTCGAGCAGTTGGTGCGGCACTTCCCCGATGCGCGGTGGGATCCGGCGCTGCCGCTGGCGTACAACGAGCGGATCAACCGGGCTATCGACGGCGTCAAGGAGTTCCTGGCCCTGCACTACCGTGCGGCGGGACGTGACGACAGCCTCTACTGGAAAGAGGCGAAGGTGCGTGCGCTTCCGGACGGGCTCCAGGAGCGCCTGACGACGGCCTCCTCGTTCCTGCTCGACGAGGAGACCATCTACCCCCACTACCACGGGTTCGAGACGTACTCGTGGAACACGATGCTCCTGGGGCTGGGCCACGAGCCGAGTCACCCGCGACCGGCGCTGGCGATGAGCGACGGGCAGCGGGCGACCGAGGAGTTCGACCGGATCCGCGTCGACGCGGCGCGCTGCGTGTCGCGCCTGCCGAGCTGCTACGACTACCTCGCCGCGATGAACAGCTAGGGGCTGCCTCGCGGATCTTCTGGCGGGCGCCGTCCGGACTCCGCCTCGCTCCACCGAGATCCGCGAGACAGCTAGGCGGGTACGCCGCTCGCGCTGTCGCACATCGTCGTGAGCGCTGCCCGGTCGACCTTTCCGTTCGGGGTCCGGGGCAGCTCGGGGACCAGCCGCATCGCGTCGATCACCATGTACGTCGGCAGCTGCGCGGCGCAGTGCGCCTTCAGCCCGAGCGTGGTGGGCCGGTGGCCGTCCACCGGGACGACGACCGCGTAGATCTTCGCGGCGAAACCCGTGCCGGCCACGACGACGGCCACCGTCTCCACCGCCGGATGGGTGCTCAGCACGGCCTCGATCTCGCCCGGCTCCACCCGGTGCCCGCGAACCTTGACCATCTGATCGAGCCGGCCCACGTACTCCAGGTTGCCGTCGGCGTCGACCCGGCCGAGGTCTCCGGTGCGGTACGGCCCGTCCTGGCGGGGGTGTCCCCAGTAGCCCAGCATCACGGTCGGCCCGTCCACCACGATCTCGGCGAGCTCGGCGCCGGCGGGATCCAGCCACACCCGGTCGGAGCTGCACGCCGTGCCGATCGGCAACGGACGGGTCCGGTCCAGGTCCAGCGACGTCACCTCGTACGAGGTGCAGACGTTGGTCTCGGTCGGGCCGTACCAGTTGAACATCCGTACCGCCGGCCAGGCGGCGCGCAGGCGCAGGACGTCGGCGATCGGGAAGGGCTCGCCGGCGAAGACGCAGACCCGCAGCGACGGCGGTGGCCCGTGGTCGAGCAGCCCGCCGTCGCCGGCCATCAACTGCAGTGCGGACGGCACCGAGTACCAGACGGTGATGTCGTGTTCGACCAGGAACCGGGTGAGGGCCTTCGGCGCGTACGCGAGCGCCGCCGGCACCAGGTCGACGCAGGCCCCGGCGTGGAACGCGCCGTACAGGTCGAAGACCGACAGGTCGAAGTTGAAGGGCGCGTGGTTGGCGAGCCGGTCGTCGGCCGTCAGCCCGGTCTCCGCCACCGCCCAGTGCACGAACGCGAGTGCGTTGCGGTGACTGATGCAAACGCCCTTCGGCGCCCCGGTCGAACCCGAGGTGTAGAGGATGAATGCGCAGTCCTCCGGCGTCGCCCGCACCTCGACAGTGGGATCGGGACTGTCCGGCCGCCGTGGCATCGCCCGGAGTTCGGCGAGGCTGACGGACCGGGGATCGCCGTCGAGGGCTTCCTCGCCGAGGACGACGGCCGCGGCGCAGCCGTCCGCGATCCGCCGTACCCTTGGCGCCGGATTCGACGAGGTCACCGGCACGTAGACGGCGCCGAGCCGGAGCGTCGCCTGCATGACCGCCACCGTGTCGACACTCTTGGCGGTCCACAGCACCACCCGGTCACCCGGGCCGACCCCCGAGGCGGCCAACGCGCACGCGTAGCGGTCGGCGAGCAGGTCCAGCTCCAGATAGGACAACGTCGTGTCCCCGGCACGCACGCTGGCGGCGTGCGGCGTGCGTCGCGCCGCGTCGCGTACCAGGTCGGGGAGGAGGACCGCGTGCGGCTCGTTGCTCATCCGTGTCGCCCCGTTCGATCGGTGGTTGTCCGCGCCGAACCGAATACATAGTGTTCCCGCATGCGGACGCCGGGATTGTTCGTCCAGGGTACGGGTGTGTGCGTGCCGGACAGGGTCGCCGTCACGGACGCGGTGGCCGCCGGGTGGTACGAGGCCGACGAGGCCGAGGCGACCGGGTACGTCAGCGTCACCATCGCCGGCGACGTCCCGGCACCCGACCTCGCGCTGGCCGCGGCACGACAGGCGCTCGACCGCGCCCGGCTGCCGGCCACCTCGCTGAGCCACCTGTTCCACGTAGACGTCTACCATTCCGGTCCGGAGGGCTGGTGCCCGTACGCGTACCTGCAGCGGCGGCTGGGGACGGTGGACGCCTTCGGCACCGGCATCCGGCAGGGCTGCAACGGGATGTTCGGCGCGCTGCTGCTGGCCGACGCCGCCCTGCGCGCCGCGCCTGAGGGCCACGCCGCGCTGCTCGCCGCCGCCGACAACTTCGGCGGCTCGCCGCTGCTCGACCGGTGGCGCTGCAACCCCGGCGTGGTCATGGGGGACGGCGCGGCGGCGCTGGTGCTCAGCCGCGAGCCCGGCTTCGCGGAGATTCTCTCCGTCGCGTCGGTGACCCTGACCGAGTTGGAGGCCCTGCACCGTGGCGCCACACCGCTGCATCCACCCGACGTCACCCTCGGGCGACGGCTGGACTTCGGCGCGCGGTTCGCCGAGTTCGCCGGCTCCGGCGGCTTCGCCCCGGGCAGCGGGCTGGAGTTCGTCCAGCGGTTCGCCGGGCTCGTCGACCGGTTGCTGGCGGAGGCCGACGTCGAACTGGACCAGATCACCCGCGTCGCGTTCAACCACGCGGGCCGAGAGTTGGTGGAGGACCGGCTGGGGCCGCTGGACGTACCGCTGAAGCGCACCACCTGGGAGTACGGCAGCACGCTAGGCCATGTCGGCGCGGCCGACCAGGTCCTCGCCTTCGACCACCTGCTGGAGAGCGGCGAGATCGGGCCCGGGTCGCATCTGCTGTTCCTCGGTGTCGGCCCCGGCGTCAACATCGTCGGCGCGGTCGTCCGCGTTCTCGCCACCCCGCCCTGGCTGTCGTAACCGACCTCTGGAGGCTGCATGGAGTTCAGTTGGACGCCGCCGCAGCGTGCGCGGTACGACGCGGCGCTAGCGACGGCCCGGCAGCGGTTCGCGCCCGAATCCGGTACCCCGGGCATCGCGCCCGAGGACTGGCGGACCCTGGGTGAGCACGGGCTGCTCGGCGCCGCCGTCGAGCCGAAGTACGGCGGCGGCGGGCTCGGCGCCCTCGACACCGCGCTGCTGTTCGAGGCGTTCGGCCGGGGCTGCCCGGACACCGGCCTGGTGTTCGCCGCCGCCGCGCACCTGTTCGCCTGCGCGATGCCGATCGCCGAGTTCGGTCCGCCGGCGCTGCGGGAGCGGCTGCTGCCCGGCCTGTGCGCCGGCGAGTCCGTCGCCGCGAACGCGATGACCGAGCCGGACGCCGGTTCCGACGTGTCGACGCTGGCCACCACGGCCACCCCGGTCGACGGCGGATACCTCCTGACCGGCACCAAGAGCTTCGTGAGCAACGGTCCCGACGCCGACGTCTTCGTCACCTACGCCACCACCGACCCGGGGGCCGGGCACTTCGCGCTCACCGCGTTTGTCGTCGAGCGCGGTGCGACCGGCCTGCACGTCGGTGAGCCGTTCGGCAAGCTCGGCATGGCGTCGTGCCCGGCGGGCCAGGTCGAGTTCGCGGACTGTTTCGTGCCGCACGACAGCGTGCTCGGGGAACGCGGACAGGGCTCGGTGGTGTTCCAGCAGTCGATGCTGTGGGAGCGCACCTGCCTCTTCGCGCTGTACGTCGGGCTGCAGGACCGGCTGGTCGACCAGGTCGTGGCGCACGCGAAGGAGCGTCGCCAGTTCGGGCGTCCGTTGCGCGAGTTCCAGTCGGTCTCCAACCGGATCGTGGAGATGAAACTGCGGCTGGAGAGCAGCCGCCTCCTGCTCTACCGCGCCTGCTGGTCGCTCGATCGGGCGGAGCCCGACCCGTTGTGTTCCGCGCTGTCCAAGCTGGCGGTCTCGGAGGCGGCGGTGGCGAGCGCCGTCGACGCCGTGCAGCTGCTCGCCGGCCGTGGCTACCGGACCGGCCAGGGCGTCGAAGCCGCGCTGCGCGACGCCCTGGGCGGCACCATCTTCTCCGGCACGTCCGACATCCAGCGCCAGATCGTCGCCCGCGAGCTGGGACTGTAGCGCGGGGATCGAACCGACACCGCCCGACTCGGTGGCCGAGCCGGGCGGCGCGGAGCGGTGGGCGACGAGCGGCCCGCCGACGCGTACAGCGGTGGCGACGCGGTCTAGAACAGGGCCGCCGCCGCGGGCGCCTTGAGGTCGCCGAGACGGTGGTGCCACAGGTGGTCGGGATCCGCCTCGACGGCGGCGACGAACTCCCGCATCACGCCGAGCGCCGGTGGCTCCGGACCGTCGTACACGTCGCCCTGCAGCATCCGGATGACATCCCGGCGGTACCGGGGGTCGTCGATGAACGCGGTGAAGAGGATGTTGAGCCGGTAATAGACTGAGATGAAGTCGTACCAGCTGTTCACGCCGCGCCGGAGGATGTTCACGTAGGTGTCGAAGCGTTCCCGGCGGAAGTCACCGGCCCCGGCGGCGGCGATGATGTCCGCGGCGGCGAACCGGGCGCTGTTCATCGCGACGCTGACACCGCTGGAGAAGATCGGGTCGACGAACCGGGCCGCGTCGCCGATGAGCACCATGCCGTCGCCGGCGATCTGGCGCATGCCGTAGCTGTAGTCGCCCTCCGACTTGAACGGCCGCACCCGCTCGGCTTCCTGGAGACCCTTGAGCAGGTCGGGCCGGCTGCCGACGGAGTCCCAGAAGAACGTCTCCAGGTCGTCCTTCGCGGCCTTGAACCGGGCCTTCTGGGTGACCACCCCGATCGAGGTGATGGTGTCGGTGATCGGGATCTGCCAGACCCAGGTGGCCTCGAGGGGCAGGAAGTGCACGTGGATGTAGTCGGCCTGGGCGGGGTCGCGGGCCAGGCTCGCCCGGTCCAGCCCCTCGAACCAGGTGTGGATGGCGTACTGGTTGAAGACCGGGTCCGGCACCTTCAGTTTGAGCTGGCTGCCGAGCTGGGTGTGCCGGCCGCTGGCGTCGACCACCATCCGTACCGGGATGGGTGTCGTCGTCCGGCCGATACCCGCCTGCAGCACCGGCCGGTCCGGGTCGTCGAAGTCGACCCGGTTCACCCGGACGCCCTGGAAGACCTTCGCGCCGAGGCTCTCGGCGTGCTTGAGCAGGATCTGGTCGAACTGGGCCCGGTCGACGTGCCAGGTGTAGATGCGGTCCACACCGGCCTGGTCGCGCTCCTCGTACGCGATCTCGGCAACGCCGAAACCGTGTGAGGCGGCGTCGAAGTCCAGGGTGCTCGTCGGCCTGGTGTCCGCCGAGGTCCAAGCCGCGCCGTACTTGCGCGGGAATCCGGCGGCCTCGATCTTCGGCGTCACCCCGATGTCGTTCATGACCGGGATCACCGCCGGCACGAGCGATTCGCCGACGTGCTCGCGCGGAAAGACCGCCGATTCGAAGACCGCGACGTCGAGGCCGGCTCGGGCCAGGTAGGAGGCGACCGTCGAACCGGCCGGACCACCGCCGATCACGCCGACGTCGTACTGGACGTCCTCAGCCACGGGGGCCTCCATTCGTACTGGCAGGAGCGACGGCGCCGACGGTGTCGGAGGTGTTCGGCTGGTGGCTGACCACGAGGCCGGCGATGGTCCGCAGGTCCCGGAAGTTGCCGGCGGTCATCGACGTCGGCGGCAGCCGCACGCCGAACGTCTCGCGAATGTAGGCGACCAGGCGGGACGTCTCGATCGAGTTGAGAACCCCGAGTTCCAGCAGCGGGGTCTGCTCGGTGAGATCGGCGGCGTCGTCCTCGCCGAGCAGCCGGACGGAGACGTATTTGGTCAGGACTTCCAGCACGTGCGTGTAGTGATCCGTGGACATCGGATCCCTTCCATCGAGTCCCCATCGATATCTTCCCGATAGGCGAGGGTAGAGCGCCGCGAATGGTCACGGCAGCCGTGCAACTGTTGCGCTCCTGCAGTTGCACATCCGGCAAGTCGGCGGGCGTCGAGCGACACTGTCGCGGTTGCCGCAGGAAGGAGCGTCTCGTGTCCGTACCACAGAACGGCGCGCACGGCGATGTGCTGGAGTCGGTGCTCGTGCACTGCTGGGAGTCGGCGCTGCGCCAGCAGCCGATCGGGCCGCACGACAACTTCTTCGCCATCGGCGGTCACTCGCTGGTCGCGATGAGGATCGCGCACCGGCTTCGGAAGACCTTCGGGGTACCGGTGGACTACGTCCTGTTGCTCGAGCACCCCACCATCGCCGCGCTGGCGCAGAAACTGCGGGACTCCGGTTTCGTCACGCCGGAACTCGACCGCGCCGGCCGGGAGTACCTGGTCACGCACCGCCTGCCGGTACCAGATCCGAGGTGATGCGCCAGTCGCGCGGCAGGCTGCACACCGCACCGGCGCTGTTACTCTGCCCGCGCCGGTGACCACGTGAACGTCAAAAGACTCGGGGAGTGGGTAACGGTGGTGTCCGAGGGCGAGCTGCATGAGCTGATGGCTGGTCAGCTGGGGGTGTGGAACGCGCTCCAGCTCGAGCCGGAGAGCGCCGTCTTCAACGTCGGCGAGTATCTCGACCTCCGCGGCGACCTGGACGTCGACCTCTTCGCGGAAGCCTTACGGCGTGCGCTGGACGAGGCCGACGCGTACCGGCTGCGGTTCAGGCTGGTGGGCGGAGTGCCCCGGCAGTACGTCGCCGCCGCCGCCGATCCGGCGCTCCAGGTGGTCGACCTCAGTGCCGAGCCGGATCCGCAGGCCGCGGCGCAGGCGGCGATGCGTGCCGACATCGGTCGCCGGATCGCGCTGATCGACGCCCCGATGTTCCGGCACACCCTGTTCGTACTCGGGCAGCGGCACTTCCTCTGGTACCAACGGCTGCACCATCTTGTCGTCGACGGATACAGCTTCGCGCTGTTCGCGTCGGCGGTGGCCGGCAACTACGACGCGCTGTCGGCGGGCCGGTCGGCGACCGGCGGTGCGCTCGAGCCGGTGTCGGTGCTGCTGGACGCGGACCGTGACTACCGGGGCTCGGCGCGACAGCGGCAGGATCGCGAGTTCTGGTCGGCGATGCTGGCGGATCTGCCGGATGCCGGTCGACCGCACGGCCGGCACCACCAGCGGCTGCCGAGCGCGGTGGGGCGGCACCTGCGGCCGGTCGACACCCGGGTGGCGGCCGAGGTACGGGCGACCGCGGCCCGCTTCGGCACCAGCGTCGGCGGCCTGGCGATCGCCGCCGCGGGCCTGTACCAGTACCGCACCACCGGGGAACGGGACCTCGTGCTCGGGGTCGCCGCGCTCGGCAGGGAGAACGAGAGCGAGCTGGCTGCCGTGGGCATGGCCGCCAACGAGCTGCCGGTCCGGCTCGGGATCGACCCGCGGGAGTCGCGCGGCGACTTCGTGCGGCGTACCGCCCGGACGGTGTACGCGGCGGCGCGGCACCAGCGCTACCGGTACGAGGACGTGCTCCGGGACCTGAAGGCCGTCGACGGCCCGTCGCTGTTCCAGCTGAGCGTCAACGTGATGTCCTTCGAGTATCCGGTCCGCTTCGGAAACTGCTCCGCGACCGCCCGGACCGTCAGCTCGGGACCGACCTACGACCAGCAGGTCAACATCTACGACCGGTCCGGAGTCGTGGAGATCGGCGTGGAGGTCAACCGCGATCTGCACGAGGAGGCGGTCGCCGAGACCGTGGCACGCCGTTACCTGAGCGCGCTGCGGACCTTCGTGGACGCGGCGCCGGACGAGCCGGTCGGCCGCAGCAACCTGCTCGACGGGGACGAACGCCGCCGGGTACTGGTCGACTGGAACGCCATGACCCGGCCGACCGCCGACCGGCCGGCGACCGTGACCGCGCTGTTCGAGGCGGAGGTGGTGCGGGCACCGGATGCGGTGGCCGTGCTGGGTGACGGTGTCGAGCTGACGTACGCGGAGCTGGACGCGCGGGCGAACCGGTTGGCCCGGTACCTGGGTGGTCTCGGACTGGGTCCGGAGTCCGTGGTGGCGGTCGTGATGGGGCGCGGCGCCGACGTGGTGACGGCGCTGCTCGGGGTACTCAAGGCCGGGGCGGCCTACCTGCCGATCGACCCGCAGTCTCCGGTGGACCGCATCGCGTTCATGCTCGCCGACAGCGGGGCGGCGCTGCTGCTCGGCACGGAGGAGGTACTGGACGACCTGCCGGCCGGGCGGGTGCGGATGGTCGCGGTCGACGAGCCGGCGGTACGCGCGGCGATCGCCGGCCAGCCGGACTCCAGCCCCGGGACGACGGTGGAGCCGGCCGGGTTGGCGTACGTGATCTACACGTCCGGGTCGACCGGTACGCCGAAGGGCGTGGCGGTGCCGCATGCCGGAGTGGTGAATCTGGCGCTGGCGCCCGGGATGCGCGCCGGCCCCGGCGCCCGGGTGCTGCAGTTCGCGTCGATCGGGTTCGACGCGGCCACCTGGGAACTGCTGATGGCGTTGTGCTGCGGCGGCGCCCTGGTGGTGGCACCGGCGGCGGAACTGTTGCCGGGTCCGGGGCTGGTGGACGTGATCGCTCGGCACCGGGTGACCCAGGTCCTGCTGCCGCCGACGGTGCTCGGCGTACTCGGGACCGACGACCTGCGTTCGGTCGAGGCGTTGGTGTCGGGCGGCGAGGCCCTGGACTCCGGGCTGGTCGATCGCTGGGCACCGGGGCGACGACTGGTGAACGCGTACGGCCCGACGGAGACGTCCGTGGTGGCGTCGATGTCGGCGCCGCTGAAGGTGGGGGACCAGCCGACGATCGGTGGGCCGCTCGCGGACACGCGCCTGTTCGTGCTCGACGACGGTCTCGGTCCGGTACCGCCGGGGGTGGCCGGCGAGTTGTACGCGGCCGGTGTCGGGGTGGCCCGCGGCTACCTGGGCCGGCCGGGGCTGACCGCGCAGCGGTTCGTGGCGTGTCCGTTCGGCTCGGGCGAGCGGATGTACCGGACCGGGGACCTCGTCAAGTGGACGCCGGACGGGCGGCTGCTGTTCCTGGGCCGGGCCGACGACCAGGTGAAGATTCGTGGGTACCGGGTCGAACCCGGCGAGATCGAGGCCGTCCTGAAGACTCATCCGCAGGTGGGCCAGGCGACGGTGGTCGTGCGGGAGGACGCGCCGGGTGACCGGCGACTGGTGGCCTACGTCGTGCCCACCGACGACGTACCGGCCGACCCGGACGACACCGATGACGCCGACGACGGGCTGCCGGACCGGGTGCGGGAGTTCGCCGGGCGGCGCTTGCCGGAGTACATGGTGCCGGCGTCGGTCATGGTGCTGGAGCGGCTGCCGCTGACGGTGAACGGGAAGCTGGACCGCCGGGCCCTGCCGGCGCCGGACTACGCGGCCGGCGCGGGTGTGGGCCGGGGCCCGGCCACGGTACAGGAGAAGATCCTCTGCGGGGTGTTCGCCCAGGTGCTCGGGCTGGACTCGGTCGGGGTGGACGACGACTTCTTCCGGCTGGGCGGGCACTCGCTGCTCGCGGTCGAGCTGCTGTCCCGGATCCGGGCCGGGCTCGGCGTGGAAGTCAAGATCCGGACGTTGTTCGAGTCGCCGACGCCGGCCGGGCTGGCGCAGGCGGCGGTGGCCGGGCCGGTGGTGGTCCCGGAGAACCTGATTCCGTCGATGGCGCAGCGGATCACGCCGGACATGTTGCCGTTGGTGGAGCTGTCCGACACGGAGGTTCAGCGGGTCGTTGCCGAGGTGGACGGCGGCGCGCAGAACGTGGCCGACATCTACCCACTGGCACCGTTGCAGGAGGGTCTGCTGTTCCACCACCTGATGGCCGCCGACGGGGGCCGGGACCCGTACGTGACGGTCTGGGTGCTGGAGTTCGACTCACGGACCCGCCTGGACCGGTTCGCCCAGGCGTTGCAGCAGGTGGTGGACCGCCACGACATCTACCGCACCTCGGTGGTGTGGGAGGGCCTGCCCGAGCCGGTCCAGGTGGTGTGGCGGCAGGCGGAACTGCCGGTGGTGACCCACGTCCTGGACGAGGCGTACCCCGATCCGGTGGCCGCACTGGTCGGGCGGGTCGGGTCGGGGATGGATCTGGGCAGGCCGCCGTTGATGGACCTGCACGTGGCCGAGGCCGGAGAAGGCCGTTGGCTCGGGCTGCTGCGTACGCACCACATGGTGCAGGACCATGAGGGCACGGACGTGCTCGTGCAGGAGCTGCGGGCGATTCTGACCGGGCGGGGCAACCACCTGGCGGCGGCGCTGCCGCTTCGGAACTTCGTCGCACAGGCCCGCAGTGTGCCCCGGGAGGAGCACGAGCAGTTCTTCGCCGACCTGCTGGGCGACGTGACCGAGCCGACCGCGCCGTACGGGCTGCTGGACGTGCGCGGCGACGGCACGGCGTCGGTGACGGCGGAGCTGCCGGTACGGCGGGAGGCCGTCGACCGGCTGCGCGAGGTGGCGCAGCGACTGGGCGTGAGTGTCGCCACCCTGTTGCACGTCGCCTGGGCGCGGGTGCTGTCGGTGGTCTCGGGCCGTGACGACGTGGTGTTCGGCACGGTGCTGCTGGGCCGGATGAACGCCGGTGCCAGCGCCGACCGGGTGGTGGGTCCGTTCATCAACACGCTGCCGGTGCGGGTCCGGACCGGCCGGCTCGGCGTCCGCGTCGCGGTGGAGCAGATGCGGACCCAACTGGCCGCGCTGCTGGACCACGAGCACGCGCCGCTGGCGGTCGCGCAACAGGTCAGCGGCGTCCCGGAGAACACCCCGTTGTTCACCTCCCTGTTCAACTACCGCCACAGCGTGCGCGGCGACGCGGGCCGCCTGGAGAAGGGTGTCTGGGAGCAGGCGATCGACGGGGTCCGGACCCTGCACGTCCAGGACCGGACCAACTATCCGCTGGCGGTCGAGGCCAACGACCTCGGCGTCGGCGGGCTGACCCTGCGCGTCCAGGCGGCCGACCCGGTCGATCCGGTGGCGGTGGCGCGGATGTTCCGCACCACGGTGGAGCATCTCGTCGACGCCCTGCACGACCATCCCGACAGTCCGTTGCACGCGATCGACCTGCTCGACGCCGGGCAACTGGAGCAGGTGCTGGCCGAGTGGAACGACACCGGGCTGGCCGGGATGGGCGGCACGGCGCACGCGCTGTTCGAGGCGCAGGTCGCCCGGACGCCGGATGCGGTGGCGGTGACGGGTGACGGTGTCGAGCTGACCTATGCGGAGCTGGATGCGCGGGCGAACCGGCTCGCCCGGCACCTGCGTGGGCTCGGCGCCGGCCCGGAGTCCGTGGTGGCGCTGCTGCTGGAACGCGGCGTCGACGTCGTGGTGTCGGTGCTCGCGGTCTGGAAGGCCGGCGCGGCGTACCTGCCGGTGGAGCCGCGGCTTCCGGTGGACCGGGTGGCCTTCATGCTGCAGGACAGCGCGACGACCGTCCTGGTGACCTCGTCCGGCCTTGCCGACCTGGGGGTACACGGAATCCCGACGGTGCTGTTGGACCACCCCGGCGTACGCGCACAACTCGCGGAGTGCGTGCCGACCGCGCCGCCGGTGCAGGTGGCGCCGCAGGGGCTGGCGTACGTCATCTACACGTCGGGTTCGACCGGCACTCCCAAGGGCGTGGCGCTGACCCACGCGGGGGTGGCCAATCTGGTGTCGACGTTCCAGCAGCGCCTGGGGGTGGGGGCCGGGACCCGGGTGTTGCAGTTCGCCTCGATCGGGTTCGACGCGGCAACGTGGGAGCTGGTCTGCGCGCTGTGTTCGGGTGGTGCGCTCGTGGTGGCCGCCGCCGACGAGTTGCTGCCCGGTGCGGGGCTGACCGAGGTGGTCGCGCGGCACCGGGTGAACTACGCGGGGCTGCCGCCGGCCGTGCTGGCCACGGTGCGGCCCGAGGAGCTGCCTTCGGTGACCACGCTCGTCTCGGCGGGCGAGGCCCTGGATGGGGAACTGGTCCGGCGGTGGGCGGTCGGCCGGCGCTTCCACAACGGGTACGGTCCGACGGAGACGACCGTCGGATCGGCGATCTCGCCGGCACTGGCGGTGGACGACGCGCCGGTGATCGGCGTACCCCTGTGCAACACCCGGGCGTTCGTGCTGGACGGCGTCCTGCGGCCGGTACCACCGGGTGTCGTCGGCGAGCTGTACGTCGCCGGTGCCCAACTGGGCCGTGGGTACGTGGGCCGGGCCGGGTTGACCGCGCAGCGGTTCGTCGCCTGCCCGTTCGGTCCCGGCGAGCGGATGTACCGGACCGGAGACCTGGCACGGTGGACCCCGGACGCGCGGTTGGTGTTCGCCGGCCGGGCCGACGAGCAGGTGCAGATCCGTGGCTTCCGGATCGAACCCGGCGAGATCGAGGTCGTCCTGCAGAGCCATCCGCGGATCGCCCGGGCGGTGGTGCTGGCGCGGCAGGACGCGCCCGGCGACCGGCGGCTGGTGGCCTACGTGGTGCCGGCCGACGACGACGTCGCCGAGGACGGGTTGCCGGAACTCGTACGGGAGTTCGCCGGGCAGCGGCTGCCGGAGTACATGGTGCCGGCGTCGGTGGTGGTGCTGGAGCGGCTGCCGTTGACCGCGAGCGGGAAGCTGGACCGTCGGGCGTTGCCGGCACCGGCGTACGCCACGGGTGCGGGTACGGGCCGGGCGCCGGCCACGGCGCAGGAGGAGCTGCTGCGTGGCGCGTTCGCGCAGGTGCTGGAGCTGGACCAGGTCGGGGTGGATGACGACTTCTTCCGGTCCGGGGGCCACTCCCTTCTCGCGGTGCGGCTGGTGTCACGGGTACGGACGGTGCTCGGAGTCGAGTTGCCGCTGCCGGTGCTGTTCGAGCGGCCCACCGTCAAGGGGCTGGCCGACTGGCTCGCCGGGCCGGGTGTCGGTTCCGCGCGGACGGCGTTGCGGGCCGCGGTGCGCCCGGCACAGGTCGAGCAGTCGTTCGCGCAGCGTCGGCTCTGGTTCCTGAACCGGCTGGAGGGCCCCAGCCCGACCTACAACATGCCTCTGACGATCCGGCTGAGCGGTTCCGTGGACGTGCCGGCGCTGGCTGCGGCGTTGCGGGACGTGATCGGTCGGCACGAGTCGCTACGGACGGTCTTCCCGGCCGTGGACGGCGAGCCACATCAGCGCATCCTGGACCCGCAGGACCTCGACTGGCAGTTGCCGGTGCGGCGGGTGGGCCGGAACGAGTTGTCCGAGGCGGTGTCGGAGGCGACCCGGTACGCGTTCGACCTGGCCGTCGAGGTGCCGATCCGGGCGTGGCTGTTCCAGAGTGCTGCGGACGAGTACGTGCTGGTGCTGGTGACGCATCACATCGCCAGTGACGGTTGGTCGATGGCGCCGTTGGGCCGGGACCTGTCGGTGGCGTACACAGCCCGCCTCGACGGTGGAGCGCCGCGATGGGACGCGTTGCCGGTGCAGTACGCCGACTATGCGTTGTGGCAACGGGAGTTGCTCGGCGACCGGTCCGATCCGGACAGTGTCTTGGCGACGCAGTTGGCGTACTGGCAGCAGGTGTTGGCCGGGGCGCCGGAGGAGTTGGCGTTGCCGTACGACCGGCCGCGCCCGGCGGTGGCGAGCCATCGCGGCTGCGTGGTGCCGCTGCGGGTGTCGGGCGAGCTGCACCAGCGGTTGGTGGAGTTGGCGCGTGCCGAGGGTGTCACCACGTTCATGGTGCTGCAGTCGGCGTTGGCGGTACTGCTGTCCCGGCTGGGCGCCGGCACCGACATTCCGATCGGGTCGTCGGTGGCCGGGCGCACCGACGCCGCGTTGGACGATTTGGTCGGGTTCTTCGTCAATACGTTGGTGGTCCGTACCGACCTGTCCGGGGATCCGACGTTCGTCGAGGTGTTGGGCCGGGTGCGGCAGGCGAGTCTGGGTGCGTTGGAGCATCAGGACGTACCGTTCGAGCGGCTGGTCGAGGAGTTGACCCCCACCCGGTCGCTGGCCCGGCACCCGCTGTTCCAGGTACGGCTGACGGTGCAGAACACGGAACGCCGCACCCTGGAACTGCCCGGTACCCGCGCCGAGAGCGAAAACCCGCTGGTGGACATCCCGGCCGCGCTGCCGGCGACGCTGGATCTCGACGTGCTGGTCGAGGAGGTGCTCGACGAGCACGGCCGCCCGGTGGGGCTGCGGGGCCTGGTGGTCGCGGCAGCCGACCTGTTCGACGAGTCGACCGTGCAGCGGTTGGCGACCTGGTTCGTGCGGGTGTTGGACACGGTCTGCGGTGCGGCGGAGCTGCGGTTGCGCGAGATCGACCTGCTTGATGCCGGGCAGCGGGAGCAGGTGTTGGTGGAGTGGAACGACACTGCGGTGGGGGGTGTCGACGCCACGGTGGTGGAGTTGTTCGCGCGGCAGGTGGTGGCGTGTCCGGACGCTGTGGCGGTGGTGGTCGAGGGTTCGGAGGTGTCGTATCGGGAGTTGGATGCGGCGTCGACCCGGTTGGCCCGGGAGTTGGTGGGTCGGGGTGTGGGTGTGGAGTCGGTGGTCGGGCTGTGCCTGCCGCGTGGTGTGGAGATGATTACCGCGATTGTGGCGGTGTGGAAGGCGGGGGCGGCGTATCTGCCGGTCGACCTGCAACTTCCGGCGCGGCGGGTGGAGTTCATGTTGGCCGATGCCGGTGTCGAGGTGGTGCTTGCCTGCCGGGACGTTGCGGTGGATTCGGTGGATCTGGTGGGTGTGCTGACGGGCCTGTCGGTGGTGTGGCTGGACGATCCACTGCCCGGCGATGTCGACGGCGACGTCGACGGCGGTGTTGATGTTGTGTTGCCGGTGGTGGGTCCGGATGCGTTGGCGTATGTGATGTATACGTCGGGGTCGACGGGGGTGCCGAAGGGGGTGGGGGTGACGCATGGTGGTCTGGCGAATTATGTGGTGTGGGCGGCTGGCGCCTATGTGACCGTTGGTGGGGCGCCGTTGCATTCGTCGTTGGCGTTTGATCTGACGGTGACGAGTGTGTTGGTGCCGTTGGTGTCCGGGTCGGTGGTGGTGGTGGACAGGGTTGGTGGGGTTGCTGGGTTGAGCGGTCTGTTGGTGGGTGGTCGTGGGTTCGGGTTGGTGAAGGTGGTGCCGGCGCATGCGGCGTTGTTGGTGGGTGAGGGGGTGGGGGTGGATGTCGGGTCGTGGGTTGTTGGTGGTGAGGCGTTGTCGGGTTCGTTGGTTCGTGGGTTGTTGGGGGTGTCTGCGGGGTCGGTGGTGGTCAATGAGTACGGGCCGACGGAAGCGGTCGTGGGGTGTTGTGTGTTCGAGGTCTCGGGTGGCTGGTCGGGTGAGGTGGTGCCGATCGGCCGGCCGATCGCGAACATGCGGTTGTATGTCCTTGATGATGGTCTTGCTCCGTTGCCGCCGGGGGTGGCTGGTGAGCTCTATATTGCCGGTGTTCAGCTTGCCCGGGGGTATGTGGGTCGGGCGGGGTTGACGGCGGAGCGGTTCGTGGCGTGTCCGTTCGAGTCGGGTCGGCGGATGTATCGGACCGGTGATCTGGCCAAGTGGGTTCCGGGTGGGCAGTTGGTGTTCCTGGGCCGGGTCGATGAGCAGGTGAAGGTTCGTGGGTTCCGGATCGAGCCGGGTGAGATCGAAGCGGTCTTGACCAGTCATCCTCAGGTTGACCGTGCGGCCGTGGTGGTGCGGGAGGACACTGCGGGCGATCGCCGTCTTGTTGCCTACACGGTCACCGACGCCGATCCGGATGACGTGGTCGGGTATGTGGCGCAGCGGTTGCCGGAGTACATGGTGCCGGCGGCGGTGGTCGTACTCGATGAGTTGCCGTTGACGGTGAACGGGAAGTTGGATCGTCGGGCGTTGCCGGCTCCGGACTACGGCGCCGACGCCGGTGGTGGTCGGGCTCCGGTGACCGTGCAGGAGGAAACCCTCTGCGCCGCCTTCGCCGACGTTCTCGCGGTTGACGCCGTCGGGGTTGACGACAACTTCTTCCGCCTTGGTGGGCATTCACTCCTGGCGGTGCGGCTGGTGTCGCGGGTGCGGACCCTCCTGGGAGTGGAGTTGCCGCTGACGGCGGTGTTCGAGGCGCCGACGCCGGCAGGACTGGCCGGCAGGCTGAGCGGGCCGGGCGTGGGCCGAACCCGGGTCGCGCTGCGGGCGCGGGTACGTCCCCAGCGGGTGGAGTTGTCGTTCGCACAGCGGCGACTGTGGTTCCTGGGTCAGCTGGAGGGTCCCAACCCGACCTACAACGTGCCGATGGTGGTGCGGCTGACCGGTGAACTGGACGTGGCGGCGTTGGACGCGGCACTGCGGGATGTCATCAGGCGCCACGAGTCGTTGCGGACCGTGTTCCCGGCCGTCGACGGCGAGCCCTACCAGCAGATTCTCGATCCGGCCGAGTTGACCTGGGCGATGACGATCGTCCCGAACGGCCGAGGCCACCATGCGGAGCTGCCGTTCCCGGTCTTCAGCGAGATGTCGGACCTACCGTCGGCGGCGATGGCGGTGGTGGATCCGGTGACCGACCTCGGGGTCGACGCGCTCGCATCGGCGGACCTGGCCGGTGCGGTGGTCGGCGTGACGCGGTACGCCTTCGACGTGTCGACCGAGATGCCGATCCGCGCCTGGCTGTTCGAGGTCGGGCCCGACGACCAGCTGCTCGTGCTGGTGTTGCACCACATCGCCGACGACGGCCTGTCGATGGCGCCACTGTCGCGTGACCTGTCGGCGGCGTACGCGGCACGGGTGCGGGGCGAGGCGCCGGTCCGGGAGCCACTGCCGGTGCAGTACGCCGACTATGCGCTGTGGCAGCGGGAGTTGCTGGGCGACCCGGAGGATCCGGACAGCCTCCTGTCGGCGCAGTTGGACCATTGGCGGCAGGCGCTGTCGGGGCTGCCGGAGGAACTGGCGCTGCCGGTGGACCGGCCGCGTCCGGCGGTGGCCGGGCACCGGGGGCACAGTGTGCCGGTGTGGGTACCGGCGGAGGTGCACCAGCGGCTGGCGGAACTGGTCCGCGCCGAGGGTGTGACCGCGTTCATGGTGCTGCAGTCGGCGCTGGCGGTGTTGTTCTCCCGTCTCGGTGCGGGTACCGACATCCCGATCGGATCGGCGGTGGCCGGGCGTACCGACGAGGCGTTGGACGACCTGGTCGGGTGCTTCGTCAACTCGCTGGTGATCCGCACCGACCTTTCCGGCGATCCCGAGTTCCGGCAGGTACTGGCCCGGGTACGGGACACCACGCTGAAGGCTCTGGCGCATCAGGACGTACCGTTCGAGCGGCTGGTGGAGGAGGTGGCGCCGTCCCGTTCGCTGGCCCGCCACCCCCTGTTCCAGGTCATCCTCACGATTGTCAACCCGGTGTCGGCGACGCGGAGCGACGACTACACGCCGAGGCTGACCGGCCTCGAATCGTCGGCGGTGTTCGCCGGCAAGCAGGCGGCGAAGTTCGACCTGGACGTGTTGGTGGGGGAGACCTTCGACGCCGACGGCCGGCCGGCGGGACTGCGGGGTGCGGTGACCGCCTCGGCGGACCTGTTCGACGTGGCGACCGTCGAGCGGATCGTCCGTTGGTTCGGGCACGTCCTGGAGATGGTGACCACGGCGCCGGAAACCCGACTGCACGCGGTGCAACTGCTGGATCCGCAGGAGCGCGACCTGGTGCTGCACCGCTGGAACGACACCGCCGGAACGGCACCCGTGTCGACGGTGGGCGAGCTGCTCCGGCAGCGGGTGGCGGCGACGCCGGACGCGGTCGCGGTGGTGGCCGACGGTACGAGCCTCACGTACGGCGAACTGGACGCGCGGGCGAACCGGCTGGCGTGGTACCTGTGGCGGCTGGGGGTGGGTGCCGAGTCGGTGGTGGGGCTCTGCCTGCCGCGCGGCGCGGAAATGATCGTCGGCATGCTCGGGGTGTGGAAGGCGGGAGCGGCGTACCTGCCGGTCGATCCGGGGCTGCCGGTGGAGCGGATCGCGTTCATGTTGACCGACAGCCGGGCGACGTTGCTGGTGGGCGTCGAGGAGGTCCTGGACGACCTGCCGGCCGGGCGGGTGCGGATGGTGGCACTCGACGAGCCGGTCGTCGCGGCCGGACTGGCCGACTGCCCGGACTCGCCGCCCGAGGTGACGGTGCCCGAGCAGGGGCTGGCGTACGTGATGTACACGTCGGGGTCGACCGGCGTGCCGAAGGGTGTGGCGGTGACCCATGGCTCGCTGGGCAACTATGTAGGGAGTGCTGCGGTGCGGCTCGGCTGGTCGGATGAGGGCCTACGGTACGGCCTGCTCCAACCGCAGGTGACGGATCTGGGCAACACGGTGGTGTTCGTCAGCCTGGCGACCGGTGGGCAGCTCCACGTGCTGGACGAGGCGGCGGTGGTGAATCCCGGCGCGGTGGCCGGCTACCTGGCCGAGCACGACATCGACTGCGTCAAGGCGGTACCGTCGCATCTGATGGCGCTGTCGGCGGCGGAGCCGGCGGAGCGGCTGTTGCCGGCGCGGTCGCTGGTGCTCGGCGGCGAGGCCGCGCCGGTGGAGTGGCTGGGCGAGTTCCTGGACGCCGCGGCAGCCGGCGGCCGGAAGGTGTTCAACCACTACGGGCCGACCGAGGCGACCATCGGAGTGGCCACCACCGAGCTGACTCGCGGGCTGGTGGCGGACGGCGTCGTGCCGATCGGTACGCCGATCGCGAACACCCGGCTGTACGTCCTGGACGGCGGCCTGAACCCGGTCCCGGTCGGTGTGGTCGGCGAGCTCTACGTGGCCGGTGCCGGCCTGGCACGGGGTTACGTGGGCCGGGCCGGGTTGACCGGGGAGCGCTTCGTGGCCTGCCCGTTCGGCACCGGGCTGCGGATGTACCGTACCGGCGATCTGGCGAAGTGGACGGCGGCCGGGCAGCTGGTCTTCGCGGGCCGGGCCGACGACCAGGTGAAGATCCGCGGCTTCCGGGTCGAGCCGGGGGAGGTGGAGACCGCGTTGCGCGGTCATCCCGCCGTGGCGCGGGCGGCGGTCGTCGCCCGCGAGGACGTCCCCGGCGACCGGCGGCTGGTCGCCTACCTCGTTCCCGCCGACGGCGACGCGGAGGATGCCGGTGGCGAACTGGGCGGCTCCGTGCGGAAGTTCCTCGCACAGCGCCTCCCGGACTACCTGGTCCCGGCGACGGTCGTCGTCCTCGCCAGCCTGCCGTTGACCGCCAGCGGCAAGCTCGACCGTCACGCGCTCCCCGCGCCCACCGCCGCCGGAGGCGCGGACGCGCGGCGGGCACCGACGACGCGGGCGGAGGAACTGCTCTGCGAGTCGTTCGCCCAGGTCCTGGGCGTGGAGACGGTGGGGCTGGACGACAACTTCTTCGATCTGGGCGGGCACTCGCTGCTCGCGGTGCGACTCATCTCCCGGATCAGGGCCGCCCTCGGGGTGGAGGTCGACATCCAGGTGCTCTTCGAGGCGCCGACCGTCGCGATGCTCTCCGGTCAGCTCGGTACCAAGAAGTCGGTGCGGCCGGCGTTGCGCCCGATGCGGCGGGAACCGGCCTGATGTACGACTGCGCAAGGCGCTCAGTTGTACAACTGTCCCTGCCGGGGCGGGCGCGAACGCTCGACGTGTCCGCGCGCGATCCGGTCGGAGGAACGGCCGACGACCACGGACGGGCTACCGCCACACCACAGCTACCTCAGCACCACCATCGCGCTCGCCCGAGTCGGCGAGTGAACGCAGTTCGAGCAGCGCACCGGCGCCGCTGAGCGTCGACGAGCGGGGAAGGACAAGATCGATGGATGCCGACTTCCGCGACATGATGGCGTCGTTCCCGACGGGTGTATCGGTGATCACGGCTCAGCACGGCGGCGCCGCACCCTGGGGGATGACCTGTTCCGCACTGTGCAGCCTCAGCGTGAACCCGTCGACCTTACTGGTGTGCCTGCGTACGGAGAGCCCGACGCTGCGTGCCGTGCTGGGCAGTGGTGGGTTCGCGGTGAACCTGCTGCACGGGGAGGCCGAAGGGGTCGCGTCGTTGTTCGCCTCGGGCGCGCCGGACCGGTTCGAGCGGGTGCTGTGGCGCCCGACCGGGCACACGCGCAGCCCTGCGCTGGTCGAGGCGGCGCATGTCGTCGGCGACTGCACCGTCGAGCGCAGCTATCCGGCCGGCGACCACGTGATCGTCGTGGGCGTCGTGCGGGCCATCGAGCAGTTCCGTGCCGGCAGCGCACTGCTGTACGGGTTCCGCCAGTACGGTCAGTGGGCGCAGACGGCTCCGGCCACCACCGGCTGAGACGTATCCACTGTGGCGTGTTCGGCCGCTCTGTCCGGCGAGTCGCACGCTCGGCGCCGGTCACCGACGCCATTGCACCCACCGGAACGCTTCTGTCAGTCTTGCCGCGGTATTCGAGTCCGACGATGCTCCGCTTGGGAGGCCAGATGACGGCGCAGCAGATCGCGTTCGTCGAACTGTACGCGAGCGAACAGAAGGCCGCCGTCGACTACCTCGCCTCGGCCCTGGGTTTCACCGAAGTGGCGGAATCGGAGGACGAGGCGTCGCAGTCGGTCCTGCTGCGGCAGGGGCGGGTGCAGCTCGTCGTCACCACCGGGCCGTGCACCGAGCGGTTCATCGAAGCACATGGCGACGGCGTCGCCGACCTCGCGCTGGGCTGCGACGACGTCGCCGCCAGTCACGCCACGGCGATCGCCGCGGGTGCCACGGATCTCGGCACCTCGCGCGGCAACCCGATCGTCTCCGGCTTCGGATCGGTCCGGCACACGCTCGTCCCGGCGAGCGCGGACGTGTCGCCGCCTGCCGGCCACGCGTGGCGGCCGGTGTCCGCCGATCTCGCCCCGGCGCCCCGGATCCGCCTGCTCGACCACGTTGCGATCTGCGTCGAGCACGGTTCGCTGGACCAATACGCCGACTTCTACGCCGCCGGGTTCGGCCTCGGCCGGTACTCGTCCGAGTTCGTCGACGTCGGCGGCAGCTCGATGGACTCGGTCGTGGTACGCGGCGGGTCGGACGACGTGACGTTCACGTTCGTGGCACCGGGCTCGGCGACCGGGACGGGACAGCTGAACGCGTTCCTCGACCGCAACGGCGGCCCCGGCGTGCAGCACCTGGCGCTGCTGGTCGATGACATCGTCTCGGCGGTGTCCGAGGCCGGGCAGCGGGGCGTCGACTTCCTGCGGACGCCGGCGTCCTACTACGACCTGCTCGCCGAGCGCTTTCCCGACATGCCGGAACGGATCGCCGGCCTGCGTACGACGAACGTGCTGGCCGACCGGGACGAGTGGGGATACCTGCTGCAGCTGTTCACCCGATCCCCGTACCCCAGGAACACACTGTTCTACGAGCTGATCCAGCGTCGTGGCGCACGCGGCTTCGGCAGCGCCAACATCCGGGCTCTCTACGAGGCCGTCGAGCGGGACCGGCTGACGGCTCGCTGATGGACATCCTGACCCTCGCGGACGCCGCGCGACTGGCGCAGACGCGGCTGCCCCCGGCGGTCTGGGATTTCATCGAGGGCGGTGCCGGCGACGAGCGTACCCTCGCGGGCAACCGGGCCGCCTTCGACCGGGCCTGGATACGCCCGACGATGCTCGCCGCCGCAGGCACGCCGCAGCTGGCGAGGACGATTCTCGGCCGTCGCTGGGCGGCACCCTTCGCGGTGGCACCACTGGCCTACCACACCCTGGTCCACCCCGACGGCGAGCTCGCGACGGTGCGGGCGGCCGGCGAGGCCGGCGTACCCGTGGTGGTGAGCACCTTCGCCGGGCGTACCTTCGAGGAGCTGGCCGGCGCCGCGACCGCACCGCTGTGGGCACAGGTGTACTGCTTCCGGGACCGGGCGATCACCCGGGACCTCGTGCTGCGGGCCGAACGTGCCGGGTTCGAGGCACTCGTGGTGACCGTGGACACCCCGCACCTCGGTCGGCGGCTGCGTGACGACCGCAACGGGTTCAGGCTGCCGCCGCACATCCGACCGGTGAACCTTCCGGAGGGTGAGTACGCCTCACCCGGGGAACACGCCCGCGCGCAGTTCGACCCGGCGCTGGACTGGTCGGCCATCGACTGGCTGCGCTCCGTCAGTCGCCTGCCGATCCTGCTCAAGGGCATCCTGACGGCGGTGGACGCCCGCCGGGCGGTCGACGCCGGAGCCGACGGTCTCGTGGTGTCCAACCACGGTGGTCGCCAGCTCGACGGCGCGCCACCGACCCTCGACGTGCTGCCCGAGATTGTCGCCGAGGTGGCCGGCGGGTGCGTGGTGCTGGTGGACGGCGGTGTGCGTCGCGGCACCGACGTGCTGGTCGCGCTCGCGCTCGGCGCGGACGGCGTGCTGGTGGGACGCCCGGTGCTGCACGGCCTGGCCGCCGGGGAGCAGGCGGGCGTGGCGCGGGTGCTGGGGATCCTGCGCGACGAGCTGACCGACGCGATGTCGCTCGCCGGGGTCACGGCGGCCGACCAGACGGGTCCGGAGCTGGTCGCGGTCGCCGGACCGGATCGCCGCCGCGCCGTGCTGCAACGGGAGCACCTGCACGGGAGCCTCTCCGACCCGCTGCTGGACACCATGAACTTCCTCAACGAGATCACGATGCGCCACCCGCAGGCGATCTCGTTCGCCGCCGGCCGTCCGTACGACGGGTTCTTCTCGACCGAGCAGATCTTCGACTACCTCGGCCGTTATCTCAAGCATCTGGAGGACGAGGGGCGTACGCCGGACCAGATCCGCAGTCTGCTGTACCAGTACGGTCCCACGGCGGGTCAGATCCGGGAGCTGGTCGGCGACGCGCTTCGCATCGACGAGAACATCGACGTTCCGGCCGAGTCCATCGTGGTCACGGTCGGGGCGCAGGAGGCGATGCTGCTCGTCCTGCGCGCGCTGGCGTCGGGTCCGGCCGACGTCCTGCTGGTCGCCAGTCCCTGCTATGTCGGCATCACCGGGGTGGCGCGGCTGCTGGACGTCGAAGTGGTGCCCGTGGTCGAGCGGCCGGACGGGCTCGCGGCGGAGGACGTCGTCGAGGCGATCCGCGCGCAGCTCGCCCGGGGGCGCCGGCCGAAGGCGCTGTACGTCATTCCCGACCACTCGAACCCGGCGGGCACCACCATGCCGCTGCCGACCCGCCGGGCGCTGCTGGACCTCGCCGCCCGGCACGACATCCTGCTGGTCGAGGACAGCCCCTACCGGCTGGTGAGCCCGGGAAACCAGCTGCCGACACTGAAGTCGCTCGACACCGAGCATCGGGTCGTCCATATCGGGTCCTTCGCGAAAACGATCTTTCCTGGTGCCCGCGTCGGATTCGTCGTCGCCGATCAGCCCGTACGCGACGCAGCCGGCCGTACCGGGCTGCTCGCCGGGGAGCTTACCAAGATCAAGAGTATGGTCACGGTCAATACCTCCTCGCTCAGCCAGGCGGTCGTCGCCGGTGCGCTGCTCAGCGTCGACGGCTCTCTCGCGGCACTCAACGCCGGTCCCGCCGGGCACTACGGTGAGTCGATGCGGCTCATTCTGGATCATCTTGACCGGGAACTGCCGGCTGCGCGCCGCGCCGAACTGGGCGTGACCTGGAACAGTCCGAGTGGCGGCTTCTTCCTGACCATGTCGGTGCCGTTCCGGGCCGATAACGCTGCCCTCGGCCGCTCGGCGGAGCATTTCGGCGTGCTATGGACACCGATGTCGTACTTCTACCCTGGCGATGTCGGTGGAGAGCGCGGCATACGTTTGTCCACCAGTTACCTCACTGCCGCGGACATTGAAGAGGGGATAGCCCGGTTGGCCCGATTCGTCGAAGCGGAGGTCGACGAGTCCGCCGGAGCGAACCACCCGGCAATTCGAGGGTGACCTGGCAACGGTGTGTTAACGGCCCGGCGGCCCCGGGGTCTGTGGAAGTTTCCCCGTGTCGCACGTCGCCATGCCTTTCGTATGGATGGGCGTCTTGCCTGTTGCCCGCATCAGTTTTGTGTGACTAGGATGTTTCGGGACGGGTAAGGATCAACGCTACGCGCGCGTGTCCTCCGAAGGTACACGCGCGACGATGGGCCATGGATCAACCGTTTCGGGGGCTGTCTTGGAGCAGAGTCGTGTCGTCAACGTGGCCGTAGAAAGAAGAGTGGAAGTATCTAATTCGATACATTCCTCTGTAGTGCGGCAGGGATTGCCGGGAGTTCATTCGGAAGTGCAATGGTTGCCAATTCGATCGCTACTGCCGGGAGATTCGCCGCGAGCGGTCGGCGAGGATTTGGAACATACGCGAGTCCTGGCAAAGGTCGAGGATCGACTTCCACCTATCATTGTGCATCGGCCGACGATGCGCGTAATCGACGGAACTCATCGTCTGGGCGCGGCCCTGCTACGCGGCGATGAGATGATCGAGGCACTGCTGTTCGACGGGAGCGAGCAGGAAGCGTTCGTGTTGGCGGTGCAGGCGAACATCGCCCACGGTCTGCCCCTGTCGCTGGCGGACCGGACCCGGGCCGCGGAGCGGATCATCGGATCGCATCCGAACTGGTCGGACCGGGCGATCGCGGCGGTGGCGGGATTGGGCGCGCGGACGGTGGGCAATGTCCGCCGCCGGATGGACCTTGGCACGGACGCGAGTGACATCCGCGCGAGGACCGGCCGGGACGGCCGGGTGCGTCCACTGAACAATGCGGAGGGCCGGCTGCGTGCCGCCGCGCTGATCAAAGAGCGGCCGGGAGCCTCGCTGCGCGAGATCGGCCGGGAGGCGCATGTGTCGCCGAGCACCGTGCGGGACGTGCGCAGGAGAATCCAGCGGGGTGAGGATCCGGTGCCGCAGGTCGGCGGGCGCCGCAACGACGCGAAGGCCGTCGAGCCGGGCGTCGAGCAGTTGGCCCAGGGCGCCGGGCTCGCCTGGATGTTGCAGGGTCTGAAGAAGGACCCTACGCTGCGCCTCACCGACTCCGGACGCAACCTGTTGCGCTGGATCTACACCCGTGCGATCCGTTCCAACGAGCGGTTGCACGTCGCCGAGCAGGTGCCGCCACACTGCACCTACATCATCGCCAACGTCGCCCGGGCCTGCGCCGACGAGTGGACGCAACTGGCGGACGAGCTCGAGCAACGCAGCATCAGCGACACTGCCTGACCGCCATCTGTTCACCGGGGCGCGGCACGTGCGACTGCGCACCTGGCGCGGTTGTACGGCTGCTGTGGCGTAATGGTTTCCCATCATGGTTCCCGACAACCGATAGGGGTGACCGACCGTGATCACTGTGGCGACCCGCCTGCGGAGCAAGCCTCGCATGTGGGGGTGGACCTTCCGATGACGCCTGCCGTCAGCACCGAGGTGTCCGCCACCATCGCACTGCCGCGCCCCAGGCCGGTCAGGCCGGCCACCGCCGACCCGTACATCGCCGGCATCGGCACCGCCGTCTCCGGCCGTCCCTACTCCCAGCGGGAGTTGCTGGACCTCTACGGCATCACCGATGCCAAGGTGCGGTCGGTCTTCGCCAACAGCGCCATCCAGCGGCGTTACCTGACCGTCCCGGAACGCGTCGACGGCGCGTTCGTCGACGAACCCCAGGGCGCACTGCTGCGCAAGCACAAGTCGGTCGCCGTCGACATGGCCGCGCGCGCCGTGCGGGCCGCGCTCGCCGACGCCGCACTGACGCTGGTCGATGTGGACTATCTTTGCTGCGTGACGTCGACCGGCTTCGCCACCCCCGGCGTCAGCGCACTGCTCATCCGCGAACTCGCCATCGACCCGGGCTGTCACCGGCTCGACGTCGTCGGCATGGGCTGCAACGCCGGCCTCAACGCCCTCAACGCGACGGCGAGCTGGGCGAAGGCCAACCCCGGCCGGGTGGCGGTGATGGTGTGCACGGAGGCCTGCTCGGCCGCCTACGTCATCGACAGCACCATGCGTACGGCGGTGGTCAACAGCCTCTTTGGCGACGGCGCCGGTGCCATCGTGCTGACCGCGCCCTCGGCCGGACCGAACGGCGTGGGCGAGTCGTCGCCCCGCCGGTCGAGGGGACCGCGGATCCTCTCCTTCGCCAGCGCCATCATCACCGACGCCTTCGACGCCATGCGCTACGACTGGGACGACGCGCAGCACAAGTTCAGCTTCTTCCTCGACCCGGACATCCCCTACGTCGTCGGTGCCCACGCCGGCCCGCTGGTCGACGGGTTGCTCACCCGGGCGGGCCTGCGCCGCAGCGACATCAGGCACTGGCTGGTGCATTCCGGCGGCAAGAAGGTGATCGACGCCGTCCGGGTCAATCTGGGTCTCACCCGCCACGACGTACGGCACACCGTCGGTGTCCTGCGGGGCTACGGCAACCTGTCGAGCGGATCATTTCTCTTCTCCTACCAGCGGCTGCTGCAGGAAGGCGTCGCGGCGCGCGGTGACTACGGGGTGCTGATGACGATGGGACCGGGTTCGACGATCGAGACAGCGCTGGTGCAGTGGTGACCCGGGGGCAGACGCCGGTGGATTCCGGCGCGGCGGCCGGCGACGATCGGCTGGAGCTGCGGATCGACGGTGCTCGGCCACTCAGCGCCGAGACGGTGGCGGCCGTCGCGGCGGTCTGCGACCGGGCGGAGGACCTCGAGGGTTCCGCCGTCGTGGTGTTGCACGTGTCGGGCAGTCCGTCCGGCGACTGGGCCGGTGCCCTGACGGTGAAGCTGGTGAACCGCTGGGAACAGGTGCTACGCCGCCTGGAGCGGCTTCCGGCGACCACCATCGCGGGGGCCGTCGGCGACTGCGGCGGGCCGGCGCTGGACGCCCTGCTGGCGACGGATCACCGGATGGCCACCGCGTCGGTCCGGCTGATCCTGCCGGTGCAGGCGGGTCTGGTCTGGCCCGGCATGGCGCTGTACCGCCTGGCGAGGCAGGCGCCGAACGCGGCGGCCGTTCGGCACGCGGCCCTCTTCGGCAGCGTCCTCGACGTCCGGGACGCGCTGACGCTGCACCTCGTGCACGAGGTGGTCGACGACCTGCCCACCGCGCTGGCCGGGGCGGTCGCCCGGGCATCGCTGCTGTCCGGCACCGAACTGGCGGTGCGCCGGCAGCTGGCCCACGACGCGCAGAGCGTCGGCTTCGAAGAGGCGCTCGGCCCGCACCTGGCCGCCTGCGACCGGGCGCTGCGCCGGATCGCCGCCGTGGCGGCGCCATGAGTACCGCCCCGGGGAATGCTCTGCTGACGGCGGACGCGGACCTCGCGACCGCCCGGCACGCTCTCGCCGACGCGGCGCAACGCGCCGCCGCCGTGCTGCGGCGGCTGCCGCAACCGTCGGACCGCTCGCCGGAGCAGCGTGCGGCCGGCGCCGCGGCCCACGCTGACGTGCGCGCGATCCGGGTCAGGTTCATGCGCCGGCACGGCCCGGCGGTCTACGCCGAGCTCACCGACGGGCTCGCGCGGCAGCCGCGCCTCGCCGAGCTCTGCACCGCCGCCGCCACGGCATTCCCCGGGCTGGTACCCGACGAGCCGACGATGGCCGTCGAACGCGCCCGGCCGCAGGCGGACAAGGAAGGCTGGGAGATCGATCAGGGCATCTTCGTCAGCGGCGTGCTGCGGCTGCCGGAGGAGGGCGTGCACCTGCTCGACGCGATGCTCCGGCCGACACCACGTGCCCTCCGGTTGCTCGACGGTTACCTGGACGGCGGCGAGATCGACCTCGGCTCCGTCCGGCTGCGGCGGCACGACGGCACCGCACACCTGACCATGTGCCGCGACGACTGCCTCAACGCCGAAGACAACCGCCAGGTCGACGACATGGAGACCGCCGTCGACCTGGCGCTGCTCGACCCCGCGGTAGAGGTGTGCGTGCTGCGCGGCGGCCCGATGACCCACCCGCGCCACCGTGGCCGGCGGGTGTTCAGCGCCGGTATCAACCTCAAGGCGCTGCACGCCGGCGAGATCGGGCTGGTGGACTTCCTGCTGCGACGCGAGCTGGGGTACGTGCACAAACTCGCGCGCGGGCTGCGCGAGGCGGACGGCTGGTCGTCGGGTGGGGGCAAGCCGTGGCTCGCCGTCGTCGACGGGTTCGCCATCGGCGGCGGCGCGCAGCTGCTCCTCGTCGCCGACCAGGTGATCGCCGCGTCCGACGCGTACCTGAGCCTGCCGGCCGCCCAGGAGGGCATCGTGCCCGGTGCGGCGAACCTGCGGCTCACCAGGTACGCCGGTGCCCGCCTCGCCCGACAGGTGATCCTGCTCGGCCGCCGGCTGCGGGTCACCGAACCCGAGGCTCGGCTCTTCGTCGACGAGGTCCACGAACCCGGCGAGGCACTCGACGCGGCGGTGCGGCCGGCCGCCGAGCGCCTGCGCGGCGAGGCGGTGGTCGCGAACCGGCGGATGCTGCTCGCCGCCGAGGAACCGGTCGACGCGGTGCGCGGCTACCTCGCCGAGTTCGCGGTGCAGCAGGCGTTGCGCCTGTACGGCGGGGACGTGGTCGGCAAGGTCGGCCGCTTTACCGTGCGCGAGTGAGCGGTGCGGACGTGACTGGGGTGGATGTCAGGCCGGGTGCCGGGCGGTCGCGTGTGCGGTTCGAGAAGCGGGCCCACGTCGCGTACGTGACGCTGGACCGCCCTGAGGTGCTCAACGCGATGGACCTGCGGATGCACGAGGAACTCGGGGTCATCTGGGACGAGGTCGAAGCCGACGACGACGTCCGGATCGTCGTGCTGACCGGCGCCGGTGACCGGGCGTTCTCGGCCGGGCAGGATCTGCGCGAGCGTGCCGAGCTCAACCGGCTCGGCGCGCAGCCGACCACCTTCGGCAGCCGAGGTCAGCCCGGCTCGCCACGACTCACCGAGCGGTTCAACTTCTCCAAGCCCGTGGTGGCCCGGGTCAACGGCTACGCCTTGGGCGGCGGGTTCGAACTGGCGCTCGCCTGCGACATCATCGTCGCCGCGGACCACGCGGTGTTCGCGCTGCCGGAGGTGCTGCTCGGTCTCGTGCCGGGCGCCGGCGGCGCATTCCGGCTGTCCCGGCAGCTCCCTTTGAAAGCCGCGATGGGATACCTGCTGACCGGGCGCCGGATGACCGCACATGTCGCGTTCCACTTCGGACTCGTCAACGAGGTGGTGCCGGCCGACCGGCTCGACCGGTGCGTCGCCGACTGGGTCGACGCGCTGCTGCGCGGCGCACCGCTGGCCATGCGGGCCATCAAGGAGGCGGTGCTGCGGTCGGTGGACATGCCGATGGAGCAGGCGTTCGCGACCCGCTTCGAATGGGAACAGCGACGGATGTACAGCCGGGACGCGGTCGAGGGTCCGCAGGCGTTCGCGGAGAACCGCGACCCGGTCTGGGACGGGCGCTGAGTACTCGTCCGGTCCACACACTCGCACACAGTGGTCGCCCTGGGTCAGGATCCCTCTGGCCCGTCGGAAGGGGTGACACGATGACGCTGGCGCCGCCGCTCGGAGCGCATCAGCTGCTGATCTTCCTGCTCGCGGTGGCGACCCTGCTGCTGCTCGCGCGGTGCCTGGGGTGGCTGGCACAGCGGGTGGGGATGCCCGCGCTGGTCGGCGAACTCCTCACCGGCGTGTTTCTGGGACCTTCGCTGCTCGGCTGGGTCGCCCCGGACCTCAGCGGTTGGCTGCTGCCCGCCGAAGCGACCCAGATGCACCTGCTCGACGCGATCGGCCAGTTCGGCGTACTGCTGCTCGTCGGCGTGACCGGAGCGCATCTCGACATCGGCCTGTTGCGACGGCGAGCCGGTACCGTCGTCCGGGTGAGCCTCGGCGGGCTGCTGATCCCGTTGAGCTTCGGCATCGCGCTGGGCGCGTTGCTGCCCTCGTTGATGGAGACCGGTGACGGCGGTCGGCTCCTGTTCGCGGTGTTCCTCGGGGTGGCGATGTGCGTCTCGGCGATTCCGGTCATCGCCAAGACGCTGTCCGACATGCGGTTGCTGCATCGCAACGTGGGGCAGCTCATCCTGCTGGCCGGCACGCTCGACGACGTCGTCGGATGGTTCCTGCTGTCGGTGGTCTCGGCGGCCGCGGTCAAGGGCGTCAGCGCCGGACAGGTCTCGCTGTCCCTGCTGTACCTGGTCGGCTTCATCGTCTTCGCCGTCCTGGCCGGCCGACCGGTGGTGCGCCGGGTCATGAGGATCGCGGACCGGTCGGAGGACGGCGGCCCGAGCGTGGCCACGGCCGTCGTCGTCATCCTGCTCGGCGCGGTCTGCACCCACGCCCTGGGCATGGAGCCGGTCTTCGGCGCGTTCGTCGCCGGCATCCTGATCGGCCTGCCGGGCGCGGCCAACCAGATCAAGCTGGCATCTCTGCGTACGCTCGTCACGGCGGTGCTCGCCCCGATCTTCCTGGCCACCGCCGGACTGCGGATGGACCTCACCGCACTCGTGGACCCGACCGTCGCACTCGCCGCGCTGGCAGTGCTCGTCATCGCCATCCTCGGCAAGTTCGCCGGCGCGTACATCGGCGCCCGGCTCAGCCGGCTCAGCCGCTGGGAGGGCCTGGCGATCGGCGCCGGTATGAACGCCCGGGGCGTGGTCGAGGTCATCATCGCCCTGACCGGCCTGCGGCTCGGTGTACTCAACACCGTCACCTACACCATCGTCGTGCTGGTCGCCATCGTCACCTCCCTGATGGCACCACCGATTCTCCGGTACGCCGTCAGCCGCCTGGAGCAGGGCGACGACGAGCGGCTCCGCGAGATCGAGCAGGAGGCCTGGCGCGGCATTCCGGGTACCCAGCCCTCCCGCGACACCAATCCCGCGTCCGGTCCGACACCATGACGCCGACACCCGGGTGTTGGAAGGCTCGAACGGGCGTCACGGGACAGCGGTGACAGATTTCGCGCAGCTACTGGAGCCTTAGTACTCCAACGTCACTGGGTTTCGGCGTTGGGCGTGGCGTCGGCATGACGACGGCCACCGCGTTGATCATCGATAGTTCGTGCGGACAATCGAAGATCGTGCGGTGGCCGTGGGCGTCTAGGGCTCGAGCGTGGCGGGCATGCTGAAGGCGGCGACCTGACGAGCGCCGATGAAGGCGTTGCTCTCTACGATCTTCCCGTTCTCGATCCGGAGTACGTCGACGACCAACGCCTCGTAGTACGGGCTGCCGGGCAGGCGGAGATAGTTGATCAGTGCCGGGCGCCCGTTGGCCGAGGTGGGGAAAGTACGCCAGTCGAGCGGTCGACTGAGGAACTCCGCGGCCGCGTCGATCCCGACGACCGGCGGCTCGGGCGGCATCGTGATCCGTACGTCCTCGGCGAGCAGTGCCCGAATCGTCTCCGGGTCCTTCGCGTTGGCGTAGCGGCGCAGGATCTCTTCGTCCTCACTGGTGAGCTGCGGGCGGCGCCAGTCCTTCGGGTCCGACGGAGCGCGCCGCCGGAGGGTGTGGCGGGCCCGCTGGAGGAGGCTGTTGACGGCCGCTACGGCGGTGTCGAGCGCGGCGGCGATCTCCTGCGGCGTCCAGCCGTAGACGTCGCGCAGCACGAAGGCCACCCGCTGCCGCGGCGGCAGGTACATGAGCGCTGCGATCACGGCCAGCTCGACGGTCTCCCGGGCGGCGAGACCGGTCTGCGGATCGTCGGCCAGCAGGGCGTCGGGATAGGGACCGAGCTCAATGGACCACTCCAGTGGGTCACCATACGGTACCGTCCGGTGACCGGCCGCCTTGCGGCTGTCGAGAAAGACGTTCGTGGCGATCCGGTAGAACCAAGTGCGCGCCGACGCCCGACCCTCGAAGCGGTCGCGCGCCCGCCAGGCACGCAGGAAGGTCTCCTGCACCAGGTCGTCCGCGTCGGTGACGTTCCCGGCGAGGCGGTAGCAGTGCACGTGTAGCTCACGCCGGTGCTCGTCGAAGGCGCGCTGCAGCCAGACCGCCTGCTCATCAGGCGAGTCGGACATGTGATCTCCCTGCGGTTCGGTGGTCCTCACCACCGTACTGACGACCGCGCACCCCATCCGTCATCGGTCACCGATGACGATCGCCGACTCGGTCGTCTGTACCTGTGACCGATCCCCACTCCACGAAGGAGATAGCCATGACGGCAACCCCCGCGCCCAGCGCCGCCGCGCCCCCGGTCGTCGACCGGGAGACCTGGCTGCGCGAACGCAACGAACTGCTGGTCCGGGAGAAGGCCCATACCCGCGAAGGAGACGCGATCGCAGCCGCTCGTCGTCAGCTGCCGATGACCTTCATACCGACGGTGACGGTGCGGGGCCCTGGCGGGAACACCCCGTTGGTGGAGGTGTTCGAGGGCCGCCGGATGCTCATCGCCTACTTCCACATGTGGCACGACGGCAAACCGTACGAGCATCAGTGTGAGGGGTGCACCTTCTCGACCTGTCACATGCAGATGCTGGACTACCTGCACGCTCGGGACGTTACTTACGCCGTGTTCTGCGAGGGTCCCTACGACGAAAGCGCCCCGTTCGCGGAGTTCATGGGCTATAGGTTCCCCTGGTATTCGGCGAAAGACTCCGACCCGGTTCTGGCCGACGGTCGCGGCTTCGGGTTCGTCGCGTGCTACCTGCGCGACGGCGACGAGGTCTACGAGACCTACTGGACCACCGGGCGGGGCGTGGAGGCCTTGATGACCACCTACCACGCCCTGGACCTCACGGTGTACGGCCGGCAAGAGAACTGGGAGAACTCGCCTGAAGACTGGCCGCGGGTCACCGGGCACCCGTGGCGTCTCAACGGCCGCCCCACCGCGCAATGGTCACGCCCCGGCGCCGCACCGCGATGACGTCCTGATGATCGAGGTGATCATGCTCGGGTCGGGCCACGATGTCAGCCTGCTGCTGCGTCGTGCCGCGGGCGGGCGCTTCACGCAGCGCCCGAATGCTTGCGGGTGCGGTGGTGGCTGTCATGGTCGCGGTGACCCTCGACGCCGCATCAGTTGTGTAGTACGCGGGCACGCTGCTGCTCCTGGCCTTGGCGGTGGCAATCGTCGTCGGCGGTCCGACCGAGCACGGCCCGGAGGTGGAGTGGCACCGTATGGCCAGGGCCGTGCTCATGGCGTTCGCCGTGCTGATGCATCAACACGGCGAGTTGACGGCTACTTCCCACATGGCCGCCGGGCCCGGACGGACCACGGCACCGTCACCGGCCATTATGCGGCGCTCGTGTTGCTACGCGCCACCACGGCGGCTTACCTCTGCTGGATAGCGACCGTACTCGTCCGGCTGCGCAATCGACCGATCACGGACCTGCTCCGTCGGGAGCACCTGGTGGCTCTGTTGCGTCGCCGGTTGCGGGCCGGGGCAGTGTTGACGCATGAAGCAATCGGGCCAGCGTCCTGCGTGGTCGCCGCCAGGGTCGGCGTTCGCCGGGTTCCGGTTTCCGGCTGAGGTGATCGTCGTCGCGGTCCGCTGGTACCTGCGCTTCAACCTGTCCTACCGGGATGTGGAGGAACTGCTGGTCGAGCGGAGTGTCGCCGTCGACCACGTCACCGTATACCGGTGGGTACAGCGGTTCATGCCGCTGCTGGCCGACGCCGCCCGGTTCGCCCGCCACTCGCCTGGTGACCGGTGGTTCGTCGACGAGACCTACGTCCAAGTCAATGGTGTGTGGCGGTACGTGTACCGGGCCGTCGACCAGCATGGGCAGGTCATCGACGTCCTCGTGTCGACCCGCCGGGACGCCGCCGCGGCGCGACGGTTCTTCCAACGGGCGCTGCGAATCCTGAAGGTGACACCCGCCGAGGTGGTCACCGACGCTGCCCCGGTCTACCCCGCGGTCCTCGACGACCTCGTCCCGTCAGCCTGGCACCACGTCGAGCGGTACGCCAACAACCCGATCGAGGCCGACCACAGCCAGCTCAAGCACCGACTACGACCGATGCGCGGGTTACGGACAGACCGGACCGCGCAAGTGATCATCGCCGGACACGCCTTCATGCAGAACCTGCGACGCGGACACTACGAACTCGGACACTACGAACTCGGACACGAAGCGCCACCGGCGCTCCGCGTCGCCGCGGCGTTCACCGAACTCGCCCGAGCGATCTGAATCCCGACCTGCATCCGAGGTTCGACATGTCCACCGAGTCGAGAACGCAACAGCCCCCCGGCCGGGATCGAGAAGTTGTCCGGCTCGCGCAGGCCGTCCGATCCGGTCTGTAGGGTCTCCAACAACGCGTCGCGATCGCTGCTTGGTACGAACTGACGGGACAGCGTCGGCTCCCACGACGCATGCCCGGCCGAGGCGCTGGCCCGCGCGCTGAGGTGTGCTGCGGCGACTAGCGCACCGACCATGCTGTGCTCGTACCCAGATGCGGTCCCCCCGACGACAGTGTGCGGCCCGGCCGACGCGCTGACCGGTACCATCCGCGCCGCGACCCGCTGCCAGGTCACGTCCGGCGGCGCCTCGGTCGGCACGCGTTCGGGTCCGTGATACGACCGGCACATATAGCACCAGGTGCGTGGATCTGCCTGCCACAGGTCATGGGCAAAGTTCATAGCCTGCCGGAGTTGGTCGCTGGTTAGCCGTCGAGCGTCCCAGCCCAAGGCGGCGAGCTTGGCCCGTTGTGGGTGCGGTGGGTGGCCGGTTTCGACTGGTGGACCGACCCCGGTCAGGGCGGCCAGGTCACCGGTTCGGATGCCCAAGACGTTCGCGAACGCGGTCACGTAATGCGGAGTCAACGCAAACCGGCCGTGGCAGACTCCCTTAACGGTGGAGTTGGACACGTACGGGCCATCGCCGACGACACATAGCAGGCGCGCGTTCCATGGATGGATGTTGCGGTTCTCCAGCAGGCGCAGCAGCGTGGTGGCAGGCCCGGGCGGATAGCTGCTGGCCGGCCGGCTCGGGCCAGCCGGGGGGACGAGGGGCAGCGACCGGATGAAATCGTGCAGCCGCTCCCGAAGCTCCGGCAGCAGGCGGGACGCGTCAGACATCAGCTGTCCGGCGTTCCAGGAGACGGTCCCGGTCGCCGCGGCCAGTTCGTCCGGCAAGTCGAGTTGGGCGATCACGAACAAGTCCGCGGCGTGCAGACCAAGCGCGGGTGCCAGACGCCACACTAGCGCCGGCCGTACCTCGCTACCGGCAAGAACGGCATCCAATTCCAGTACGGACACTTCGGCCATCCGCGCCAGGGCGGACGCCTCGATCCCACGGTGGGCAAGCAGGCGTCCCAACGGAGCGGCCGAAGGTTGTGCCAGATTCCCGTTCACCCCGGCAGCGTACGCACGGTGGCAACGAGCGCCGACAACAGCGCGCCGTCACAGGTCATGATGCTGCGGCGAATGCTTCTGGAGGCCATCGGGCCGGACGAGCCTGAGAGCACGCGCCCGCACGGCTCCTCGGCCCGGTACGCGGGGACCACTTGGGGACCACACGTGGTGCGTGATGGTGGACGATGCGCGGTCAGTTGCACGACTCGATCGTGGGCATAGCGTGCGTGACGTGCGGGAACGCTTAGCGAATCGTCCTGGGGGTCAAGGGGTCGTCGGTTCGAATCCGGCCGTCCCGACAGAGTTACAACAGGTCAGGGCCTTGATTCACTTCGGTGGGTCAGGGCCTTTGGCATACCTCATCTCACACCTTCTCACGTACGGGCGTACTGCTACCGCCGAACAGGCCCGAATCGAGCTTCTTCGCAGCGTCCTGCAAGCGGGTCAGGTCGGGCTTCACGTAGATGCGTTCGGCCAGAGTGCCGCCGTCCGCGTGACCGGCCCACGCCCGTGGGGCTCGAAAATTCGGTCACGGCCTGTGAGCTGGGCGCCTTTTCGAGGAACGCCTTTCGTTCGGCCGAGAGATAAACGCGTTCAATCAAACGCAGGCGTTTCTCAAACGCGTTCAAGTTGACGAGGAGTGTTGATCATCGCTGACCACATAACGCCAGTTGAGGCCCTATTGTCGAGTATTCGAGCTCCACAGGTCTTGGCCGGCGTGTCGTGACCGGCGGGAACGCACCCCGGCCGTTCGCGTCATGCCGATGGGGTCGCCCCGGCGCTCGGCGGTCCTCCCCGGGTGGCGTTGGGGCGGATCGCGGCGAGCAGCGGTGGGGAGGTCCACGCTGGTTCGCCGGTGAACCAGCGTTGTACCGCCGGGGACGGTGGACGACGTACGCCGCCCAGCGCGTAGAGCGCGACCGCGAGCAGCGTTCCGCCGACGGCCAGACCGAGGCAGACCCAGAGGGCCGTTTGGGCGCCTGCTGCGGGGCTGTCCCCAACGGTCATGGCGACGTACAGCAGGATTGGCGTGATCATGAACGCGGCCACCGCCCGCAGCAGTTCGATGATCGCGAACACCCGCTGGAGAGCGGCGTTGCGCAGCGAGAAGCCGGCGATGAACAGCGCTGGGGTGACCGTGGCGCCGACGCCGATCCCGATCAGCCCCGTTCCGACCAGCGTGGCGATGGTGCCGGGCGGGATGCTGACGGCGATGAGCGCGATGCCCGCGATGAGCGAGAGCATCCCGGCCAGCGCGAAATAGTGAAGTGCCCGCGTGGTGAACAGGTTCGCGAACACGATCGCGGCGATCACCGCGCCGCCGAACTCGGGCAGGAAGAGGAGTCCCAGGTCCAGGGGCGAGTGCCGGTCCCGGAGCACGACACCCGTCAACACGATCGCGGGTAGGGAGGATGCCGCCGCGGACATGGCCACCACGATCCCGGCCACCGGTAGCGTGCTCGTGAGTGGGCGCACGATCAGCAGCGGCCGCTTGGCGCGGTACTGCTGGATCAGAAGGATGAGGATCAGCGCCACGCCCACGATCAGCGGTGCCAGCGCGGTCGCGTCGAGGGACTGGTGGGGGAGGAGCTGGGATGCTCCGTAGAACGCGGCCACACAGCCTGCGGTGGCCAGTGCGACGGCGACCGGGGAACGCGTGGCCGTGGGATCGGCCGGCGGCACGTCCTCGAAGGTCAGCAGCGCCAGCAGCAACGCCAAGACGGCGATTCCCGTAACCACCCAGAACAGCGGCCGCCAACCGTTGTGGTCGGCTTGGATGCCGGCGATCAGCGGACCCAGCGCGACCGCCCCGAAGATCGACAGGTTGAGGACGGCCGCGGTCGGGAGGAGCTTCGTCGGCGGGAATCCGGTGACGAGCGGCGGTACGGCGGCGATCAACAACAGACTGGTGCACAGGCCCTGGAGTACGTGCCCGAGGATGAACTGCACCGGCCCGGTCGCTGTCGCCGCCAGCACCGAACCGATCACCAGGATCGAGGCGTAGATGATCAGCATCCGGCGCTGAGGCAGATGCTGGGCGAGCTGGACCGACAGCACGGTGCCCAGCGCGTACCCGGCGTTGGCCAGTCCCTCCGCCAGACTCGCCTCTCCCGGGCTCATGCCGAGTTCCTTGCTGATGATCGGCAGGAGTGGATCCAGCGTCGACGAGAGCACCAGGTACGGAGCGAGCGCGGCGACGACCATCGCCGCCACCGCGGGGTAACGGCCAGCCAGTGGACCTTTTCTCATCATTTCGGCAGCCTCACCATTTTGCCAGCAGACCAGGCGCCCACTGTGCTCGGCCGCAGGTCGTGGGCGCCGAACATAATGGCTCACCACCCGTCCACGGGGCAGGGCGCAGGATCACCCGGCACGGGGGAGGATGGCGGGCGCTGAACGGTCGTTGATTCGTGCCGGCGGCACCGATCATTCTCATCCAAGCTACTCGGTCAACGGGCCCTACGGGCCGGATTGCGACGGCACGAGCCCGACCAGCGGCATCCCGCCTTCATCGATGCCGACTTGTCGGTGTACATCCCGAACAGATGGTTCCGGTCCGCGGTCCTCGTGCGGACGCCATGGAGGGCTTCGCTGCCGGGCATAGTGAGATTCTCGCTGACGAGGCGGTGCGCCATATCAAAACCCGGTGTTCAGCTGAGTTCCAACCAGGGAATCATTTGATCGGTAAGAGAATCGCCGCCGGGCTCGGCCCAGTGTCGACCCAAGGAGTCGGCAACGAGCTGAGGGGCCCGCCGGCGGCTCTCTGCCGCACGGACTACGAGACGTTCGCCCCTGCTCGCCGCTGGACGGACGGTGGTGCCGCGCGAGGCTGACGACCCAGGACTTGGGTGCCCCGTTCCGGGTCCCCGCGCATCCAGTCGATTCGCCGTCCCGAAACCCTTGCGTGGACTGGCGAGCGACGGTGGACGCCGAACTGCTGGCCGCAGTCGTCCCTCGCGGGATGCACGCCATCGAGCGCACGACGACACAGACGGTACCGTTCCATCTTTCCGACATTCACCTCTCTGTCGGTCGTCCTGATCTATCATCTGCATAACGCGCCCAAACCGGGCCGGCCTGCTCCCTACGACGTCGCCCCCGCTGTGATAGTGGAGGCGGCAAGCAGTTCCGACCGGACCATAGCCCGAAGTCGAAGCCAAAGGGTGTGGCTGCCGGCTGCGGCTCGCTGCTTGCCGTGGGTTATCCCGTCTTCCGTGAGGCTCGCTCCCCGAAGGAGAACGACATGGTTTTCGTGCGCGTACATTCTGTCAAGGGTTATCTGAGTGCCGAACAGAAGCGCGAGATGGGCGACAGGCTGATTGCAGCCGTAGCGGATGCGGAGGGTCTCTACAACTCGGAACGCCACCAGCAGACTTCCTGGATCCAATATTTCGAACTGGACCCTGAGAACTGGTACGCACCCTTTACCGTCGGTGACACGAAAGCCTTTCTGCAGGCGGACATGATCGCGCCGCAGGATTACGTGAAATCCAAGGAGGACGCCCGAATCGCGATCGAGAAGGTCACGGCTGCGATCCGAGACGTGATAGGTGATGGCCTACTCCCCGGGCGTGGGCCCTGGGTCCAACTCTACGTTATTCCTCAAGGGCAGTGGGGCATGGATGGCCTGGTTCCGGACTTCGAGAAAGCGCGCGCCTACTTTGCGGCCGAGACCCATGATGAAGCAGTGCGAGTACTTGAGACGGTGATGGGCCAACGGGTGGATCCCTCCCAGGTCTCCTGATACCCCGAATGGAGATCTCGTCCCTCGGGGCGGTTGCGGTAGTAACTAACGTCAAGCCTGATCCGACCTGCAGCGAACTCGCCCACCGCTTCCATCGACAATCCGTCTTGGCCGCGCAGCTCGACGCGATCTTCGCTACAGCGCGGGAGCCGCTCTATCCGAGACCATTGGGTACCTGGCCGCGTACGTGAGGAGCCGGCAGGTCACAACGATCTGCGGCTGGCGATCCGCGTGCCAGGTTTCGATACATGACGAGGCGCTTGATCTCACATGTCGCGTCAGCCCGGATCGGTGGTGTCAGTCCGAGGCGGCGGCGAGAGTTCGGGAAGCGTTCAGCTCGGCGGGCAGCGGCACGGCGGGGTTCGAACACGGCGTTGAAGCCGGTCACGCTAGCGATCAGGGACGCCCGAGGCGAGTCCGGCGATCGAATGGATATGGTGGGTCCTGCCGATGGGCAGCGCGGGGCAGTTCGAGTGAGCGTTGCGGGTGGCCTGAGCGTTGCGGTCAGAACTCGACGGAGCGGGTTCCGAGGCGCTCCTCCAGGTCTCCTGACTGCTGCAGTCCGGCTGCGAAGGCACCTGCTGACCAGCTTTCGTAGCGCGGCATGCCGAGTCGTGCCGCGAAGGTGGCGGACTGGGGTGGGAATTCGTTGTCGTCGGGTAGGGTGATGGCGTTTACCCAGCCCTTTATCTCGGCTAGGGCGCCGCGGTCGAACGACGCGACACGACTGGCGAACGCGGTGACGAACTCGTCGAGCTCCGCGTCCGGGACGGCCCGGTTGACGTAGCCGTACCGTTCGGCGAGGTCGCCGTCGAAGTCTTTGGCGCCGACGAGGATTTCCAGGGCGCGGCCGCGACCGACAAGGCGCGGCAGGCGGGCTGGGCTTCCGCCGCCTGGTGGGACGCTGCCTGCGCCCATCTCGAACTGGCCGATCAGAGTGCGCTCCCGGCTGGCGAAACGGATGTCAGTCGCCAGGAGGAACTCGCTGCCGGCCCCGCGCGCCCGACCGCGGATCTTGCTGATCGTGACGACGGGGAGCTTGCTCAGGCGCACCACGACGTCGACGAAGGGCTGCTGCCCGGTGACCGGCGGCGGCTGGTCGGCCAGACTTGAGAGGTCGTCGGCGAGATCCCAGTGCGCGATGAAGTAGTCGGGATTCGCGCTCTCGAACACGATGACGGTGAGCTCGGGATCTTTTTCGGCTGCGTCGAGGAGAGCGCGCATTTCGATGATCATCTGTGCACCGAAAACGTTGACCGGCGGGTTGTTGAGCGAGGCACGCCAGAAGGAGGGCGACTCCTTCGTGATGTTGATCTGCGTCATGCATCGAGTATGTTGCAAACAATGGTCGGACGGACGCGAAACTGTGTTTGGCAAGCCGAAGGGCTTGGGACTCAGTCTCGACGCGGAGGCGTGGTGGCTGGGTCGGCTCCTGGTGCGCCGGGCATACGAGATCGGTTGCGGGAGAAGTCGCGTCGCGACTGGACGAAGACGCGCCTGACGGGAGTCCCGAATACTTCGTACCGCTCGGCTTATGGATTGGCCGCTGTGCCGATAGTTCGAGCAGGCGTGTGCGGGGTCTGCGGTGATTGTCGCCGTCGCGCGTACTTCCCGGGTGCTGTTCGCTGAGGTTCGCCGGGGGCGGGGCGGGTAAACGTTGGGACGACGTAACCGGCGAACGAGTTCCACTCGAGGTGATTGCATGTTGCGTGCCGACGGTGCCGGTTCTGCCGGAGCCGGTCGTGGCGCAGGCTGGCGGACCACTTTGACGAATGGTCTGCTGGCCGGTGCCGCCGCCACGCTCGCCCGGGAGCTGGTCAGCTCACTGGACATGGCGGTTCGAGCCCGACCGTCCAGCGACACCCACGAGCGGATGGTGCGGCGGATCGCCCACGGAAGCCACGTGAGCCTTGGGACGGGGGAGCGTGCGACGAACCGCCTGGCTGGCCTCGGTCCTGTACTCGGCTTCGCCAACGGGGTGCTGACCGTGACGCTCTTCGCGCTCCTCACCCGGCGGCGTCGCCCCTTGCCGCCGGTGTCGGCGGTACTGGTCGGGGCTGGCGGCATGCTGGTCGCCGACGCTCCGATGGCGGCGCTCGGGGTGGCCACCCCGCAGAGTTGGGGGATGCAGGGCTGGTTCGAGGACGGGCCACCCTACGTTGCCTACAGCCTGGTCGCGGTCGCCGCACTGGACCGTCTTGAGCGGGGGTCCGGGCGGCGGTGACCCACCCCAGCCGGCGCCTTTGTCGGTCAGGAGGCCGCCGGTGGGGCGGGCGGAGGGAGGAACCGTCCGCGGGCCGCGGCCACGATCGACCGTACGGCGATGCCGCCGATCAGCGCCGAGACGACTGCCAGCACTTAAGTAGGTGTCGACGCGGTGACCCGGGGCTGGTCATTGGTGATCCAGTGGAGGGCGATCGTCGCTACCGCTGACCAGGAGAACGTGAACGCCCAGAAGCTCGGGGCGAAGCTGAGTCGCAGGTAGAGCGAGAGCAGGCGGATCTGCGCGATGACCAGCAGCAGTCCGTACCCGGAAACCAGCATTACCCAGATGTCGATCCGGCCGCCGTCGCGGGCGAAGAGCGCGAGGCCGGCCACGGCGGAGGGGGCCACCTCGATCGCGAGGGTCGGTACGAGCGGCGTGGGCAGCGGTGGCCGGATGAAGAGCCGGTTGAGGATCCGCGAGCCGAGGACGAGCCAGCAGATGAGCCCGAGCCCGAGCATGATGTTCGCCAGGGTGTGTTGTCCGACGTCGGACGCGGCGGCCGAGGCGATGAGCCCGCCGGCCACGGTGGGTAGGAAGTAGCCGGGGTGGATCTGGTCGATGTCGATCCGCCGTAAATCCACTGCCCGGTGATCCAACCGCCGAAGATGAGGGTGAGGACCAGGAACACGTCGACGAGGACCCGCCCGACGCCCAGGTTGTACGGAACGACGCCCTGCGCGCTGGGAGATATGTCAGGCACTAAATGAGGCCGATACGCTGGCCTGATGTGGTCGCCTGGAGGCAGACGACCACACCAGCGCGAGTTGCTCTGCTACCGCGATGCGAGAGTTGGGTACAGGGCGGAGATGGGCTGGGAGAGCGCGGCTTGCACCTTCTTGGTCATTTCGTCGAGGAGCACCTCGTATTCGCCCGCCTCGAGCGCGTCGAACACCGACGCGACGACGTCGGACGGCTTGCTCATTCCTGACCGGTCCTCGCCCGGTTGCATCGGTGTGTCGGTCGGGCCGGGGTAGACGCCGAGCACCTGCACGCCGTCCGAGGCGAATTCGAGCCGGAAGGCGTTCGTGGCCATCCACAGGCCGGCCTTCGAGACGCTGTGGGCCTTTCCGACCGCGAACCAGCTGAGCACGGAGTTCACGTTGACGAGCGCACCGTTGGCTGACCGCAGGGCGGGCGCCAGGGCGCGGGTCAGGCGGATCGGCCCGGTCAGGTTGGTCTCGATGGTCGTCGTGATGTCGTCGATCGGGGCGCTCAGCAGGTCACCGCGCGGGAAGATAGCTGCGTTGTTGACCAGGATGGTGGTGTCACCCGCCTGGCCCGCGGCCCGATCGATCGACGCGGGGTCGGCCATGTCCAGCTGCAGCGACACGACGCGGGCGTCGCCCCACTTCTTCTCGGTCCGTGCGCCGGCGTATACGCGGTCGGCACCTCGTTCGAGAGCCGCCTCGACGAAGGCGGTACCGAGTCCGCCGTTCGCGCCCGTGACGAAGACAGTCGCGCCGTTGAGCGATGCCATCTTTCTTGTTCCTTCCGTTTAGGACCAGATCTACCAGGGGAGGAAAAACTGGCGCTACGCCGCGTGAACCTTCCCGCGCCGAGCCCCGTACGTGCCGGTGACGACGACGCCGACCACGGCCACGACCGCGATGGCGATCCCGAAGTCGACCGCCATGGCGGCCACGCCGACGCTTCCGACGGACATGCCCGCGACGATCGAGGAGATACCCATGGCGAGATAGGCCACGAGGAAGATCGCAGCGAATAGTCCCGCCCGCTCGTGAGCTTGCACCTGAGGCACGAGTCCACGAGTGGTGCCGGCGAATGACGCACCGAGCCCCGCACCGCAGAACACCGCGGCGGCCCAAAGGAGAGGCAGCGCTTCGGCACCGACGCATCCGATGAACAGGATCGCACCGATCGTCATCGCACTGGCCCCAAAAAGCCTCAACCGGTGCGGTTGCACGCCAGTCGTGACCGCCGAGACCACAGTACCCACTCCGAACGTGACGAATGCAGCCAATGCCGCAATAACAGGACTCTCCACGTCGAACGCGGCGCGGAGCACGATCGGGACCAGGCCCAGGAACAGCGCCATCGTCATGAACGCGCTGATCGTCCCCGGCAAGGTTGACGCGAACAGACCGCGTACCTGCGACGGCACCGAGACACGTGGGATCAGCGACGCCAACGCGCCCGCCTTCCGGGACCCCGTCTCGGGGGTGAACACGGTGAAGACGGTTGCGACTGCCATGAGCACGACGAGAACGAGCCATACCGTGAACGCGGCGTCGGAGACGATCTGCGCGAGGATGCCCGCGAAGAGCGCTCCGATGCCCAGTCCCGCCAACGGCGCCATGCCGGCCATGAGAGCGCCGAGCTTCTTGTGCCGCTCGGGGGCGAGTTCCACCACGGCAGCACTGAGGGCGCTGGAGGCCGCTCCCGTGGCGACTCCTTGAACGATGCGAGCAGCGATGAGCCCGTCGATCGAGGAGGCGAACAGAAACATCAGCATCGCCACCAAGTTCAGCGCGAGCGCTGCGATCATGAGCCGACGGCGGCCGATATGGTCGGACAACGATCCGATCACGAGGATCGCGACCAAGAGCGCGATGGCGTAGACGCCGAACGCGAGGGTCAGCTTCCACGAGGGGAAGCCCCACTCCCGCTCGTAGATCGGGAGCAGCGGCGTCGGCGCGCCGGCCGCGACGAGGATGGACACCATCGCCGCCGAAATGCCCACGAAACCGACAGTGTGCGGCACGTATGGCCAGCGTGCGGTGTTGACCGGCCGCCGGCCGCTCTTGGGTGGCAACTCGGCTCGGAATGCATCAGTGACAAAACCATATTTCACATCGGCCACCGTATCGGATTGCATCGGTGATCGAACCATCCTGAGCTGTGACAGCGCACACTGCCACCGTCACGGAACCAGACCGCTACGTGGCCGTACCTGTGCGATCAGCTGGTCCTGCCTTCAAGCAGCCGCCATCAGATGGACTGCCAGCCGCGCGGGCTTTGGATGCCGTGGGCGAGCGGCGACCCTGCTGATCATCGGACCGCGCCGTTACGGCGATCTCCGCAAGCGCACCTGCGGGTCGGGCCCGCGACCCTCACGCAGCGCCTCATTCGACTCATCGGCGAAGGAGTCGTTGCCCGTGTCCCCGGCCGGGGCGCGCGACGAGTTCGAGTTGACGCCCAAGGGCCAAGGCCTCTGGCCGGTCCTGAACGGGCTCGCCCAGTGGAACCTGTGCGCTCGCGGGCACGAGACCCGAACCGACCGCTCGACCCGCTGCTGGCTTCGATCACAACAGCGCCGATTCACCGAGAGCCGTAAGCTCAGCGCACGGGGAGCGGGCAGCCACTACCCGGGCAGGCGCTGCCTCGACTGCGGCACGCCTTCAGCGGGAACCGCGCGGCAAGTCGACGTTTCTTCTGTGGCGGTAGCGGTGGCTGGTGAAAGGCGAAGGTCACCGCTTCGACTACAGAACAAGACTGCTACGGTGACAGAACCTGTTGGGATATCCTTCGGGCATGTCTCTCGGCGGCCGCTACGAACTCGACTGCGCGATCGCGCGGGCGTTGGACGTCGTGGGCGAGCGGTGGACGCTGCTGATCATTTGCGAGCTTTTCTACGGGCTGCGTCGTTACAGCGAGTTACGTAAGCATATCGGCGTCTCCCCTGCGGTCCTGACCCAACGCCTCAACCGGCTCATCGAGGAAGGCGTCGTGGCCCGCGTCCCGGGACCCGGGGCCCATGACGAGTACGAACTGACCCCCAAGGGCGAACGCCTCTGGCCGGTGCTCTACGGGCTCGGCCAGTGGGGAGACGAGCACTACACAGAGCCCGAGGCGCGCCGGACCCTCACCCACCACCAGTGCGGGACACCTCTGGGCGACGCCGGCATGTGCGAACATTGCAAGATCGTTCCGCCCGCTCGTGATGTCGTCGCGCAACCGCGGCCGGTTGAACTCGAAGCTGAACGCACCCGAACCCGCACGCGGGACCCGCACCGACTTCTCAATCCGATACGTCTCTGATCACAACGTGAACCCCGAGTCTCAGATGCGCACTTCGACGCAGCACGTCGTGTCGTCGGGCGCGCTCGGGCTCGGCCAGCGGGCTCGCGCGTACGTCGCCGGCGCGGCGTTGCGGCGAGGAGATCGTCATAACGGCGAGGCCCAACGCCCACCCCCCGTACCATCAGCGTGTCGGCCCCGCCGAGTAGTCAGTCGTACGCGCGTCAAGACCCGCCCGCTCGTTTGAGGAGACCAATTTCGGCCCGCTCCGGGGCGCAGTCCGCTATGCGATCTCTTGGTAGGCAGGAGTCCATGGTGATCGACATCGACGAACTGGTCCGGCGCAACGCCGAGTTCGCCGCGAGCGGGGCCTTCGCTGACCTTCCGATCCTGTCCAGCGGCAACCTACGCGTTATCGGCTGCGTCGATCCTCGTGTCGACCCGAGCCACGTTCTGGGCCTCAGCGCGGGCGAAGCCGTGATCATGCGCAACATCGGCGGCCGCGTGACGCCTCCGGCCCTACGCTCGTGGGCGATGCTGGCGAAGGTCGCCGAAGCCCGCAGCAACGGCCGGCCACAAGGCGACGCGCACATGGTGATTTTGCATCACACCGACTGTGGAATCAGGGACCTGGTGCCGTTCCCCGATCTGCTGGCTGATTACTTCGAGATCCCGGCCGCCGGCCTGGACACGAAGGCGGTTACCAATCCGCACGTCTCCGTCAGGATTGACGTCGAAGCCATGAAGCATACGCTTCCAGCCGGAGTTCAGGTGTCAGGTCTCGTCTACCACGTCGAGACCGGACTCATCGAGACCGTCGTTCCGCCCACGGCAGGCACGAAGCAGGCACAACCGACGGGTCGGTACCACAATCGCCTGCCGTAGGTTGATGTGCCGGGGCCGGCTCGTCACGTACGCGACCAGGTCCGCGATGTCCTCGGGTGCGAGCGGCTCCCGCGCCGCGTCGAAGATCGCATCGAGCTGCGCGGCGATGTCCGGGTTGTCGATGTGCTCAGCTGTGCGCACGGCCGTCCGCAAACTTCCGGCCGCCTCCAGCAGCGGATCGGACCCGCCATCCCGTTCGTCGTGTCACTGCGCCACGTCTTCCGCCGGACTATGACGCCCACCATCGACGTGCTGATGAACGGTCACCACCACAACCCGAACAGCCTGCAGCACCGGTGTCTGCCTTCGACACGGTCTTCACCGCCGCCGGTATCGACGTTCTCGCCTCGCCGCCACAGGCCCCGCAAGCGAACGCCTTCGCGCAGCGCTGGGTCGGCACGGTACGGCGCGAGTGCACCGATCGGAGGCTCATCGTCGGCGAGCGGCACCTGGCGGGCGTCCTGACCGAGTACCCGGAGCATTACAACGGCCACCGGCCACACGGATCACTTGGACAGCGACCACCGAACCCACCACCGCAGGTCGTTGACCTCAACGCCGCCCACGTCGAACGACGCCGATCCTGGGCGGACTGATCAACGAATACTCGCAGGCAGCGTAGCCGACTCTGATTACGAGCCCCACACCCTGCCGATTTCTCCTTCACTGAAGCGGGCCCGCGCTCGGCGCTTTACCCGGCGGCGTCGGCGAGGTCCCATCCGCTCAACGACACTATGAACGCGAACACCTGGATCGGCGCCGGCAGCCCGGGCAGGTCGGCGTGGGAGACATCGCTGTGCAGGTATTTGCGGCGGATGGAACCGGCCGGTTTGCCGTCGACGATGAGCCGTTCCTCCAGCCGGAAGATCGAGGCGCGCTCGAACGCGTACGTTCGTCCACCCGAGGTGATCGTCCAGTTCTTGCGCCCGACGCGTTCCGCGACCGCGACCAGCATCCCGGTCTCGTCGGTCAGCTCCCACTGGGTGGCCAGTATGTTGGCCTTCACCTCGTAGGTCCGGCCGTCGAGCGGGAACGATCCGCCACTGCGCAGGCTCTTCGCGTTCCAGTAGGTCAGCGGTTTCCCGTCGGCGCTCAACTCGTAGTCGTTCTTGAACAATCCCTGGCCTTTCGCAGTCAGCTTCACAGCCACACCACGATGATCAATTGGCCGATCAGGTTGTTGACCAGGTGGACGACAAAGCCGGGCCACACCGAACCGCTACGCCGACGCAGCTCGGCGGCGATCAGGCCGACGACGAGCGCGATGACGGAGATCGAGAGGTTCCAGTGGGCCAAGGCGAAGATCAGCGTGCTGCCGATGACGCCGATCAGCGCGCCGTAACGCAGCAGCGCTGTGGTGATGACACCGCGGAACAGGAACTCCTCGCCGAGCGGGGTGAGCACGGCAAGGAACAGGATGGACAGCACGATAAAGAACACGCTGCCCTGGGCCGCGTCGCGATACGGCTCCTGGATGTTCTCACTCGGTCCGGCGAGGACGAAGACGATTCCGGCCACCACCCGCCACACGGTCGCCGCGACGATTCCGCCGGCGACGCCGATCAGCAGCCACCGTACGGAGGTACGGCGTACGCCGAAAGCGGACCAGTCGCGGATGCGTACCTGATTGGCGGCGAAGAAGGCGATGAGTCCGGCCACGCCGGACAGCGCGGCGAGGATCAGACCGGAGACCAACGATGAGAGCTGCTCGGCGACCCCGGTGGCCTTGAGCAGCGCCGGAAAGCCGAACGCGACGGCCACCAGCACGACCAGGCCGACCACGATCTCCGGCCAGCCCGGTGTGATCGAACGGCGTGTCTCGCTTCCCGTCAGGACTTCGGTAGAGGACATGAACGGCTCCTTCAAGAGTACGTCTTGGCCTATGCCAAGACTCCCATTGACCGCTCTCGTCCTATGTCAAACCCATCGCCTGGCCCGGATCTCATCGACGACCGTCGCGACCATGTGGATCGATCCCTCGTCGAGGACGTTGCCGAACTCGACCACCTCGGTGCCCGGACCCACGCCCTCGCCGAGCCGCGGATCCTCGCTCGGCACGACCAGCACCGCCAGGTCCGCGGGGACCGGCGCGGCGGACGCGATGAGCACGACTTCCGCGCTTCCGGCGGTGGCCAGCCAGTCGCGGACCTGCGCGCTCTGGTGCTCCGTGGAGTAACGGACACCGACCCGGGCGCCGGCGGGCAACTCGGCGACCTTCATCAGCGTGCGGATGTGCGGGGCCACCACGATGGCGGCCGTTTCGATGTCGCGCTGCCTGGTCCGCGCCCACTGACGGACCTTCGCCAGGTGGAAGAACGTGGTGATGACCAGGTCCACGTCGGTCGTGATGGTGTCCAACTCGGTGAGCAGCCCCGGCCGCACGTCGATGTGCAGCCGGGCGGACAGCTCCTTCGAGAACGCCTGCGCGCGTTCCTCGTTGCACTCCACGAACGCCGCCCGCACCCCGCTCGCGCCCTGACGGGCGATCGAGTACGCAGCGTCGCGCACCTGCTCCGGAGACATCCCGCCGTGCAGCGCCGCCAGCACGGCGTCCCGCAACGCCGGCGCCTGCTGCACTGCGACCGGCGGCGTGGCGATCACCGTCCCGGACGCACCGCGGGTTTCGATCATCCCCATCTCGCGCAACGTGGCGTACGCCTTCACCACGGTGTTCCGGTTGACGCCGAGATTGTCTGCGAGCCGCCGGACCGGTGGCAGGCGCTCGCCCGGCCGCAGCCCGCCGCTCTCGACCAGGAACCGGATCTGCTCCACGATCTGCCGATAGACCGGGACGGCCGACGCCGACTCGACGGACAGCTTGCTCATCGCCCGAGCGTACGTCGCCCGATTGCCCAGGCCAGGCCAACACCGCCGCCGCGCAACGCGAGCAGGCCAGACGCATCGGTCGGGAAGAACTTGCCCACGCAGCCCGGCTCACCGGGGCCGCCGCATGAGCCGTGATCCCACCCCGCGCTGGTACTCGCCCGCCGAGGTCGCCGTCCTGCTCGGCTTCGGCATCTCCAGGGTCAAGATGAGGATCGCTACCGGCGAACTGGCGCTCTATCAAGGACGGCAAGTACCGCCGCGTCCGGTCCCGCCAGGACAGTCGTGGCCGGACCGGAACCTGACGGCGTAGTACCGCCACCTCATGCCGTAGCGTGAGGACCTCGACCAGCAGCGCTCTGTCGCCCCGGACCAGTAGCGCCAATCCGGTGAACAGGCGGATCATCCCCAGGTACAGCAACCGTACGACGACCATACCGGCGATCATCAGCCCGAGCCGAGAAACGCAGCTCCCAATATGTGCGACGAGTTCTGGCACCGTACACGGGATGACTGGCGTCCGCGCTTAGCATTTGTTCTCCGCAGTTCCGAAGATGAAGCGCCGGCACGGCCCAGCGCACTATGGGCGGCGACACGCCACGCGAGATCAGAGGACCGTGCTGATGTCTGACACCATTGAGATCGTCCTGCCCAATCACGCCGAGTGTCACCTGCGCAACCCCGCCCTGCGGCTGTCCGGCGAGGACCGCGCGCGCCTGATCAGTTTCAGCGGCACCTACGAGTCCGAGCACTCGGTATTCTGGAGTTCGGAACCCCGGGTTCTGGTTCTCTCCGAGGGCTGGAACCGGCAGTGGTTCGACGACATCCACCGGGTGCTGGAGCTGGCGCCCCCGCCGGTGGTGTCGCCCGCGATGCGGTCCAGCCTGCTCGTCAGCGATCTGCTGCTCGACGGCGCGGCGCAGAACGAGCTGCGGGAGCTGGTCGCCGGCCGGCACACCATCCGGCTGGTCATGGTGGGGCCTACCCCGGAGACGTACGCCCTGGCCGCCCTGATCCGCGGTTGGGGGCACACGGTGGAGCTGGACTCGGCTGGCGAGGACGCCTACTGGACCAGCCTCTACCTGGACTCCAAGATGAGCTGCCTGGACCTGGCCCGTGAGGTGCCGCTGATGCGGGTTGCGCCCAGCATGGTCGTCGGCAACCTGGTGGAGCTCAGGGGCGCGCTGCCGAAGATGTTGGCCGAGCACGGCCGGGTGATCGTCCGGACCCTGTTCGGGGTGGCCGGCGACGGGACAGCGGTGGTCACCGGCGAGCCGGGGCGCGTCGAGCGCGTCCTGGAGGATGCCAGCCGCGACTCGTTCTTCGCCTTCCCCGTCGTGATCCAGCGGTTCGTCGGGCACGCCGAGGGCGTCGGCTGTCCGGCCGCGGACCTCTGGGTCGGAGAGGACGGCGTCGAGGACCTGACGCTCTGCGCGCTGACTGTTGAGCGCGGATACAAGTTCAGCAGCGTGGACGTCGGGCTCGGGTCGCTGCCCGAGGTCTGGGGTGAGCGCATGACTCGGGCCGCGTACGAGATCGGCGAGGCGGCCCGGGCGCTCGGCTACTACGGCTGGATGTGCATCAACGCCGTGGCTGGCGTGGACGACGAGCTCTACATCACCGAGATCAACGCTCGGCGCAGCGGATCGCTGCACGCCAACGGGCTCCTGCGGCACTGGGGCGCCGAGAAGGACCTCACCGTGTCGACGCACTTCGTCGTGCCGGTCCCCGAGGGCATCACGTACGAGGACCACATCCGCCCTGTCTTCCAGCGGCTCTGGGACGGCGGAGTCCGGGCGTACCCGACCAGCCTCCGCGCCCTGGGGTGGCCGGGTCCGATCATGGCGGTGGTCGCGGCGGCGTCCACCGCCACCGAGGCCCGGGACCTGGTGTCCCAGATCCGCGACAGCATCGAGGCGGCCGCCCGGGGCCGTGTCTGACCCACCGGTCGGAGAAATACGCGATGGTCCATACGCTAGTACCGCGTTCGTCGTTCTTTCGAATCGACAGAATCTCCGAACTGGAGGACCGGTGACAGGCCAGAACATGTGCGGCGCCACCATCTCGGCCGGCTGCCGCAGAACCCTGCTCAGCTGCACTCTCGATGCTGGAGAGTCACGATGACGCCGGAGACGCGCCGGCAGACCCTGATCCGGCTGACCCGGGACCGGCTGGAGATCGCCCGGCTGACCGGGCGCGCGGGCTCGCCGATGATCGTCGCCGCGGTGCTGGTCAATCTGGTCGTCGGGTTGTTGCCGCCGGCGTTCGTGGTGGCCTCCTCGATTCTGCTCGGCAAGGTGCCGGCCGCAGTCGTCGCGGGCCTGGGCTCGCCAGAGTGGGACGACCTCGTGATCGCCTTCCTGCTAGCCGCAGCGGCCTTCGTCGGGCAGCAGATCGTCGCGCCAGTGCAGGAGTTGTTCGGCAAGCTCGTGGCCCGGCGTATCGACGGCCTGGTCAGCGATGAGCTGATGGCCATCGCAACCAGCACCGACGGGATTGGCCCCCTGGAAGACCCGGGCCTGGTGGAGCACCTCCGGGTGGCCGCCCGGGAGCTGGAGAACTGGCTGTTCAGCCCGGGCGAGGCGTGTGCCGGCCTGGTCGCTCTGGTCGGGCGCTACACGCAGCTGGCCGGCTATGCCGTGGTGGTCGGCGTGCTGCTGTCGTGGCCCGCGGCGGCGGCGATGACCGCCGCCGTGGTGCTGCAGCGGTACGGGCAGCGCGGTGGCCTGCGGATGTTCGCCGAGGAGCGGTTCCTGCTCGACCCGCAGGAGCTCAGAAACGACTACCTGCGTGAGGTGGCCAGCGCGGCGGGTTCGGCCAAGGAGATGCGCGTCTTCGGGCTCCACCACTTCTTCGTGGACTTCTGGCGCCAGAGCTACCTCGAATGGCTGGTGCCGGTGTGGAAGGCGCGCCGGCGGATCTACCTGTGGCGGTTCCTCGGGATTACGTCTTTCAGCCTGGTCATCACCGCTGCGGTGTTGGCCTTCACCGGCCGCGTCGCGACGGATGTGACGGCCGGGCTCACCCTCACCGGGTTCGCCATGGTCATGCAGGCGGCGCTCGGCGCGCTGCGGCTGGGCGAGTACTACCCGGAGTCGGACCTGCAGACCGCCCTCGGTATGCATGCCTATCAGAAGGTCAAGAGCTTCCGCGAGGGGGTCGCCGGGTACGCCGGACAGACCGCCGGGGAGGTCGCGCCGCCCACGCCGGCGACCGGGATGATCCAGTTCGACCGGGTGAGCTTCCACTACCCGGGCGACAAGCGGATGATCTTTCAGGAGCTGGACCTCACCATCCCGATCGGTCAGTGCACGGCCCTGGTCGGCGTCAACGGCGCCGGCAAGACCACCCTGGTCAAGCTGCTTGCCCGGCTGTACGAGCCCACGTCGGGCACGATCTGGCTGGACGGGGTTGACATCCGCTCGTACGGGCTGGACGAGTGGCGTGCCCGGCTCGGTGTCACCTTCCAGGAGTTCGCCCGGTTCGAGGTGGCGGCCGCCGACAATGTCGGCTTCGGCGCGGTGGAGCACCTCGACGATCGGGCCGGGATCCGGTCCGCGATTGAGGCGGTGAACCTGCACGAACTGCTCGACAACCTGCCGCGCGGCATCCAGACCCCGTTGGCCCGGCACCTGGAGGACGGCGCCGACCTGTCCGGCGGCCAGTGGCAGCGGGTGGCGCTCGCCCGGGCCCTGTTCGGCCTGCGCCACGGCGCGTCGATCCTGGTGCTCGACGAGCCCACGGCCAGTCTGGACGTCCGTGCCGAGGCCGGATTCTTTCGGGAGTTCGCCCAGCTCACTGAAGGTGCAACGACGCTGTTGATCTCTCACCGATTCTCCACGGTGAGACAGGCGGACCGGATCGTGGTGCTCGACGGCGGCCGGGTGGCCGAGAGTGGCAGCCACGACGAGCTGATGGCCCAGGAGGGCGAGTACGCACGACTGTTCCGGTTGCAGGCCGACCGGTTCACCGGCCAGACGGCGAGGACGGCATGAGGACGACGGTGAGCGGAGCCTGGCGATTGCTGGTGATCGCCTGGCGGGCGAATCGCCGCAAGACCGTCGCGGCGACGGTTCTGATGGTGGCCGGCACCGTGGGCAACCCGCTGCTGGCGCTGGTGATGGGCGTGATGACCGACGCTGTCGTCTCCGGGCAGGTCGGCGCGGCTGTCTGGTACGGCGTCGCGGCCGCGGTCCTGACCATCGTGAGCCTGACCTTCGCGCACTTCTCGCAGATCTTCTACACAGAGCTGGCCGAGCTGGCCGAGATCCCCGTGGTGCGGGATCTGATCCTGCTCAGCAACGGCTCCGATGGGATCGAACACCAGGAGCGAGCCGAGTATGCCGACGAGCTGACCGTGCTGCAGCGGGAGAGCCGCGGGCTGATCGGCGCGCTGGAGTCGATGTTCGGGGTGCTGGGCCTGAGCCTGGCCGCGGTGTTCACCGCCATCCTGCTGGCTGGCCTGAACCCGGTTCTGCTTCTCCTGCCGCTCGCGGCGGTGCCGCCGCTGATCTGCGGACGCTGGGCCGAGTCGCGGATCGACCGAGCCAAGACCGACACCGCCGAGCCGACCCGGGCCGCCCTCAACCTGTTCCGGCTGTCCACCTCGGCCCGGTTCGCCGGTGAGCTGCGGGTCTTCCAGCTCAGCGACGAGCTGCGCCGGCGGCACATGCGGGAATGGCAGCGGGCGAGCCGGGGCCTGGTCCGGTCATACGGGATGGCCGCCGCCGTCCGGACCCTCGGACAGGTGATCTTCGGCCTGGCCTACGTCGGCGCGGTCCTGCTGGTCGTACGGGAGGCCATCACCGGCCGCCGCACCATCGGCGACGTGGTCCTAGTCATCGTCCTCGCCACGCAGGTTAACCAGCAGGTCACCGCGGCGGTCACGCTCCTGGCCACCCTGCAGCGGATGGGCAGCATGCTGCGCCGCCTGGACTTCGTGCGGGAGCTGGTCAAGGTCGACTACCCAGTGCCGGTCGACCAAGAGCCACCGGCCCGGCTGACCAGCGGGATCGAGCTGCAGGACGTGGACTTCACCTATCCCGGCACCGGTGATCCGGTGCTGAGCGACGTGTCGCTGAGCCTGCCGGCCGGGTCCAGCGTGGCCATCGTCGGCGAGAACGGCGCTGGCAAGACCACCCTGGTCAAGCTGCTCTGCGGCCTGTACAGGCCGACCACGGGACAGATCCTGGTAGACGGCACCGACCTGCGCCGAATCCCGGCCGAGTCGTGGCGCAGGCATCTGTCGGCGGGCTTCCAGGACTTCGTCCGTTTCGAGCTGCGCGCTGGCGAGGTGGTCGGTCTCGGCGACGTGAGCCGGATGGGGGACGACGGCGCGATCCTCGGCGCGCTGAGCCGGGCACAGGGCGGCGACGTCCTGGCCAGGCTGGAACACGGCCTGGACACCCAGCTCGGCACGAGCTACACCGAGGGCACCGAGCTCTCGGGTGGACAGTGGCAGAAGCTCGCGCTAGGCCGGGCCCTCATGCGCGAGGCGCCGTTGTTGCTGGTGCTCGACGAGCCGACGTCGGCGCTGGATCCGCAGGCCGAGCACCGGTTGTTCGAGTCGTACGCCCAGCAGGCTTCGCAGTTGCGGTCGAGCACCGGCGCGATCACCCTGTTCGTATCGCACCGCTTCTCGACGGTGCGCATGGCGGACCTGATCATCGTATTGCGCGATGGCCGGGTGGTCGAGAGCGGCAGCCATGACGAACTGATGCGACGCGGCGGGCTCTACGCCGACCTGTTCAGCCTCCAGGCCGAGGCTTACCGCTAGGTTCTGTCTCGCGGATTATGAAGGTCGCTCGTTAGACCCGTTGTGGCGCGAGGCGATCTGACGAATCACGAGTGGGCTGTGCTGGCACCGTTGCTGCCGGCACAGCCCGTTCGCGGTAGCGAACTGATACCGCTGCTGGACCAGATCCGCGTACCCCGACCAGGCGGTACCGGCCGGCCACGTAAACGGCCCGACTTACTCACCGGCGACAAGGCGTACTCCTCACGCGCCAACCGGACCGCTCTGCGGGACAAGGGCATCACCACGGTGTCGATGGTCCTGTATGGACCTCAACTCGACAAAGATGTTGGTCCCTTCAGGTTGGCCGGAGGGTCACGCCTGGACCAGTGATGAGAGCAGGGCCGCAGCCTCGCCTGGGCGGACCAGTACACCGGCGTGGCTGATATCGAGCGACCGGACGTCGAACCGGTTGCCGGGGGTCAGCGCGTCAGCCTCGGCGATGAACCGGTCCTGGAGCGCGACCGGAATCGATCGGTCGGCGGTGAGCCGCACGTATGTGCGCGGGATCCGGCCCCAGGTCTTGGCGTTGACCCGCTCCTCGCCGGCGTCCAGACTCTCGTCCGGCTCCAGGGTGTTCAGATATCCGTGGAACTCGTCGTCGGTGCCGTCGGCCAGCATCGCCTCCCGAAGCGTTGCGAGCAGTTCGGCGTCGGCGGTACGCCAGTTGAAGCGCAACGCGCCGAGTTCCGCCGGATTCGCGGCGATCAGGCCACCGATGCCGGACAACGCAGACGACGCGTTCTCCGCCGAGGTCTGATATCCGGCCGGGGTGTCGTCGACACAGCACCACGCCGAGATATAGACCAACCGGTCCACCAGTTCCGGCGCGGCGTTGCCGACCCCGGTCAGGGTGACCCCACCTCGGCTGTGCCCGACCAGGATCACCGGCCCGTGCTCGCGTACCCGCTTCACCACGTCCAGGACGTGGGCCACGTTGTCCGCGTGCCCGATGCCGGCGATCGCGCTCGGCGCGGTCGCAAGGCCAGCGAGATCCTGCGGCGCCTGATATGCCGCCGGAAACGTTGCGCCGAACCCATGTCCGGGCAGGTCGACGGCGAGCGAACGATGCCCGCGCAGGGCCAACTCCCGCTGCATGGGTGCCCAGGTGAACGAGTTACTGGCGGCACCGTGGACGAAAACGAAGGTCGGAGCAGTCATGCAGAAATGGTGCCATCGTCGCCACCGCTCCCCGCTGCACGAGCGATCAAGATCACGATTTGCGAGCGGGCCGCGCCGGGCAGCATCGGTGCCGGCACGGCCGACTCGTGACTCGTCGGATCGCTTCGCGTACCGCGTCCGACGAACGATGTTGATGATCCGTGAGACAGAACCTAGGCGGGGCGACCGCAGCTCCAGCACGCCGTACCGGGTGACGGGGTGCCCGCCACTGCCGCGTCCCCGGGCGGTAGGACCAGCGACTCGTCGACGCAGACCAGCATGAGATATTTCATCGGCCCCTCGTGAAGGACGCACCTCCCACCGTACGACGACCGGCGAGCTCGCGGATGGACAGCGACGGCGAGTTCGGGTCACGCCGGATGCGGGCGCCGGCGGCAACGGCAAGGGAGGAGATGCGCCCAGCCGGGCGTCGCGCCGATCATTGCTGCATGCAGCCGTTTCGTGTCGAGATATCCGAGTCGCACGTTAACGATCTCAGTCGCCGCCTAGCTGACGTCCGCTTGCCGGAGAAGCTACCGGATGTCGGTTGGGAGCGCGGCGTGCCGACGAGTTACCTCAAGGACCTGGTCGAGTCGTGGCGCACCGAGTTCGACTGGCGCGCCGTCGAGGCTCGCCTGAACGAGCACCCCCAGTTCACCGTGGACTTCGACGACACGACCATCTACTTCATGCATGTGCGGTCGCCCGAGCCGGACGCCATGCCGATGATCATGACCCACGGCTGGCCCGGCTCGGTCGTGGAGTTCCTCGACGTCATCGGGCCGCTGACCGATCCGCGGGCACACGGCGGCGACCCGGCCGACGCATTCCATCTGGTGATCCCGTCGCTGCCGGGGTTCGGCTTCTCCGGGCCCAACCCGAACACCGGCTGGAACAACCTGCGCACGGCCCAGGCGTGGGCGGGGTTGATGCGCCAGCTCGGATACGACCGCTACCTGGTCCAGGCCGCCGACTTCGGCACCGGTGTTTCGCTGACGCTCGCCGGCATCGACGAGGAGCATGTGGCCGGGGTGCACCTCAACACGCTGCCTACCCCGCCCAGTGGTGACCCGGGCGAGCTCGACAACCTCGACGACGAGGACCAGGCGCGGCTGGCGCGGTCGGCCCGGTTCGTCCGGGAGCTCGCGGGATCGATGAAACTGCAGGCCACCCGGCCACACACGGTGGCGTACGCGCTGACCGACTCGCCGGTTGGGCAACTCGCCTGGATCGTCGAGAAGTACAAGGACTGGACGGACTCGGCGAGCGTTCCCGAGGACGCGGTGGACCGCGACCGCATCCTCGCCATCGCGAGCGTTTACTGGTTCACCGGCACGGCCGGCTCCTCGGCCCAGTTCTACTACGAGATCGCCGAGAACCTGCCGATCAACGTGTCCACCGGCCGGTACCCGGCGATCAAGGCGCCGCTCGGCGTGGCAGTGTTCCCGCACGCGCCGTTCGTGCCGATCCGGCGCTTCGCCGACCGGGACTTCCCGTCGATCGTGCACTGGAGCGAGTTCGACCGGGGCGGCAACTTCGCGGCCCTGGAGGAGCCGGACCTGTTCGTCGAGGACGTCCGGACGTTCCGCCGGCTGATCAAGGAATGACATGACCCAGCAGCCGACCACGATCGAGGACTTCCGGGCGCTCGGCGCGCGGCTGAGCAACTGGGGCCGCTGGGGACCCGACGACCAGCGCGGCACCACGAATTTGATCACACCGGAGCGGCTGGTGGCAGCGGCCGGGCTGGTCCGGCGGGGCCGGGTTTTCGACCTCGGCATCCCGCTCGACGAGAATGGGCCGCAGCCGGGTGGTGGGCGGATCAACCCCGTACACCTGATGTCGGAGACCGGCGCCGAGCAGGTGTTCCCGGGCGGGTTCCGGTTCGCCGACGACTACATTTTCATGGCGCTGCAGGGCTCGTCGCAGTGGGACGCGCTGTCGCACGTGTACTACGACGACCGGATGTACAACGGCTTCCCGGCCGGCGGCGTGACCGTCAGAGGGGCCGCGCATTGCGCGATCGACCAGCAGAGCGCGGGGATCGCCGGTCGTGGGGTGCTGCTGGACATCGCGGCGCTCAAGGGCGTCGACTGGCTGGAGGCCGGCACTGTCATCACCCCGGAGGACCTCGACGAGGCGGCCAAGCGGCAGGGCGGCGTCGAGGTCGGCCCGGGTGACATCCTGCTGTTCCGCACCGGCTGGCGCCGCAAGTTCCTGCGCGACGGCGACCGGACCGCGTTCATGGCTGGCGAGCCCGGCCTCGGCCAGGCGTGCTGCGCTTGGCTGCGCGACCGGGACGTCGCCGCGGTCTGCTCGGACAACTGGGCCATCGAGGTGCTTCCGGGTGAGACCCCGGACGCGCTGTTGACCGTCCACATGGTTCTCATCCGCGACATGGGCATGACGCTCGGGGAGATCCTGGACTTCGAGGAACTCGCGGCCGACTGCGAGAGCGACGGTGTCTGGGAGTTCTTCTTCGTGGCGCCCCCGCTGAAGGTGAGCCGGGCGGTGGCGTCGCCGATCAACCCGCTCGCCATCAAGTAACCCGGATCCATATAACTCGGGCTCCCTGGCCGCCGGACAGGGAGCCCGAGTTGTATGCCGCCTACAGGTACAGCGTGTCCGGCGCAAGGCCGCTCAGCACGCGGCCGTACAGCTCGAGGTTGGTCTCAGGCTGCATTAGGGCGTGCATGTTCATCGCCTCGATGTCGCGGGCGATGCGCTGGATCGGCACGCTGGTGTAGATGGAGGAGCCGCCGCTGGCCCGGCGCAGGAGGTCCACGGACTCCTGGGCCAGGCGGCAGGCACGTCCCATGTCGGCCCGGGCCCGGGCACGGTCCTCGATCGTCCAGGCATCCGCGGCGGCGTCCTTGGCGTCCAGTTGCCCGGCGAGCCGCTGCGCGTGGAACTCGGCCTCGTCAGCGAGCAGGACGGCCTCGGCGAGCTTGAGGTGGGTCACCGGGGCGGCCGCCTGCGAGGTGTACGAGGTGTACGTGATGCCCCGCTGCGACATCCGCTGCCGGAACTGGTCGGTGGCGGCCCGGGCCATGCCGACTGCGAGGCCGGATACGGAGGCGGCCGCAGCCGCCACGAGCGGAGCGCCGTAGATGCCGGTGCGGCCCGAGTCGTATCCCTCGGACAGCGCGGACACCAGCGGCATGACCCTCGCGGCCGGGACGAACACGTTGTCCGCCACCGTCGTGACGCTGCCCGACCCGCGCAGGCCCGAGGTGTGCCAGTCGTCGATGACCACCAGGTCCGAGAGCGGGGCGAGGGCCATCACCGGCCACGGGTCGCCACCCGGGCCTGGGGCCATGGCCACCAGGACTTGCCACTGGCTGTGCGGCGCGCCGCTGACGAAGCCCCACTTCCCGTTCATGACGTAACCGCCGTCGGTCGGCGTGGCCGTCGCCGACGGGCTCAGGGTGCCGCACGTGCGCAGGTCCGCGCTGGCGAGGACCTCGTCGCGCACCTCCGGTGGGAACAGTGAGGCCATCCACGAGGTGATCCAGCCGACCGACACGGTCCAGGCCGCGGAGGCGTCGGCCCGCGCCAGCTCGGTGGCCACCGCGACCATGGTGGCTGCGTCACTCTCGTAGCCGCCGTTGGCCACGGGCACCCGCAGCCGGAAAAGCCCGGCCTCGGTCAGCGCCTCGATCACCGTGTCGTGGACCCGGCGGTTCTCCTCGTTCCAGTCGGCGTACTCGGTCAGCACGGGCGCCAGTTTCGACGCCCGGTGAACCAGTTCGATGTGCGTCGGTAACGCGATGGCCTCCACTGCGTCCTCCTCGGGGCTTCGGTCCAGGGACGTCGCGGGCGAGTCCCTTCGGACAATGCGCCGTCCGGAAACGCAAACCGGCCGGTACCCGAATTGTCGGGCCGGCCGGAGCGGTGCTTCATCTTCGTCCGTGCGGCTCAGCCGCACTGTGCCGCGTCACTCACCCACGGGCGGGTGTCACTCCTTGATGACCGACATGATGTTGCCGGCCGGGTCGCGGAACCAGGCGATCAGCGGACCGCCCTTGCGGAACACGCCGTCGTCGTCGACGCCGTCGAATTTCTCCATCTCCACGCCGCGCTCGCGCAGCCACGCCACCGCCGCGTCGATGTCATCGACCGGGAAGTTGAGCATCGTGTAGGTGGCCGCCTGGTGGTCCGGCTTGGGGTATACCAGGATCTCCCGGTTGCCGCCCACATGCAGGTGCAGCATGCCGTACTCCTCGGTCACCGGGATCCCGAGCGTGTCGCGGTAGAACTCCTGCGCGCGGGGGATGTCGTCCACCGAGAACCCGTTGAACGCCACCGAACCCGCGAGCATCCCGGAGCCACCGCGGGCGGCGGCGAGGTACTCCGCGTTGAGCTCGATGATCTGCACGTAGTTGCCGTCCGGGTCCAGCAGCGTGCCGAACAGGCCGTCCTTGCGCTCCTCCAGCGGCGCGACCCAGGTCACGCCCATGCCGTCGAGGTGTGCGGCCACCCCGCGGGCATCCGTGACCTCGAAATTGAGGATGACCCGCCCGGGTTCTACCGTCGTCGCGGCGACGTCGTCGCGACTGTCCACGAGCACGTCGAACCCGTCGAAGTCGAGAAAGCCGGACGGTTGCTGCAGCGGGTCGAACGCGTCGATGTACCAGGTGCGCAGCCGTTCCGGATCGGCCGAACCGAGCAGAATGCTGCCGAGTCGTGGCGTTGGCATTTAAGATCCTCCATGTGCCGATAGATGACCTCTAATCTTCAGCCTATCGAGAAATGGCGGCCGTCTTTTGCATCAACGCGGGCGTGAGTTGTACCGATCCGCCGACTCGGGCGGCCTCCGCCAGGATCTCGGCCGACCAGCGCGGCCAGAGTCCGGCCAGGCGCGACGTCAGGACCACGACATCCACGGCGTGGTCGGGCAGCGGGGTGCGGATGCCGATGGCGTGGTACGTGGCACCGAGCTCGACCACCGCGTCGGCGTCGAAGTCCAGGGTCACCGCGCCGGCCAGTTCCGCCGGCAGGCGGCGGCCCGCGCCGAACACCGCGAGTCGGCCGGGTGGCAGCTGCGGCAGCAGATCGGCCACCTCCGCCGCCACGTCGACTGACCGGACCTGATCGATACAGCCGATCAGGAACCGGTAGTTCTCGTCGACGTCCAGCAGGTCATCGTCATTGTTCAGCAGGTTCCAGGCCAGCTCGGTCGCCGGCTCCGGGAACCTGGCCATCATCCGGCGCATGTTCACCATGACGTCGGCCAGGGCGTCGGCCAGAGGGGCCCGCTCGTGCGGTGCGTGCACCGCCCAGGCGGTGCGGCTGAGCCGGAATTCGAGGCCGGCCTTGAACAATCGGAACCCCAGTTCCAGGTCGTCCAGACCCCAGCGGACTATGCCCTCGTCGAAGCCGTCCACCCGCCAGTAGTCGTCGGCGGATATGGAGAAGTTAAGCCCCCAGAGCAGGGCCCACGGTGCGACCATCCGGCCGAGGTCGAAGTCGGTCTTGACGAACGCCGCGTGCCGGGCATCGAAGAAGGGCTCCGAGTCGTGGAACCGAGCGACGACCTCCTCCGGCAGCGACTCGGCCAGTGCCTCGGCCAGACCGGGGGGAGGTGCCTTTTCGAAGTCGTAGCCCCAGGTGTAGCCCGCCACGACCAGCCGTTCGCCTTCGGCGTGGGCCGCGACGTGCTCGTGCAAGAAGTCCGGCCCGACGTATACCCCGCTGTCGAGGAAGACCAGCAGCGGCGCGGCGGCCAGCCGGGCGCCGGCGTTGCGGACCAGGCACACCCGGTTGCCCTCGTCCGGCTGGAAGTGGTACTTGATCCGCAGCTGCTGTGACGCCTCTTCGACCACCGCGCGGCTGCCGTCGGACGAACCGTCGTCAGCGACGACGACCTCGAATTCGTCGGCCGGCATCCGCTGCCGGGCGAGGTTGCGCAGCGTCTCACGCAACATGTCCCGCCGGTTGTAGGTCGGGATGACCACCGTCACCCGCGGAACTGGGCCTGCTGTCCTGGTAGTGATCACCTTGCCAGTCTGCGGGCGGCGATCTCCGTACTCATCTCCCAGAGTGCCCTCCGCGTCGCATTCACGAAGGTGCGCCCGTGACGGCGGCCGAGTGACGCTGCATGGTGTCGCCAAGGCCTGGAGGAGACACCGTGAGCGCGTCACGCGGTTCCGTGATCGTCACGACATACAACCGGGCCGAGCTGCTCGGATACACCCTCGCCTCGGTGACCAGGCAGACCCTGCCGGTCGACCGCTTCGAGGTCCTGATGTGCGACGACGGGTCCACCGACGACACGGCCGCCGTCGTCGACCGGTTCCAGGACCGGCTGGACATCACCCGGCTCTTCCACGAACACGATGGCTTCGGCGCGAGCCGCTCCCGCAACGAGTTCTACCTGCGGTACCACGACGACTTCGCCGACCTGCCCGCGCGCTGGGTGATGCTCTGGACGGCCACTTCGAGGCCGGCCTGGAGATGTCGCGGACCAACCACCGGCTGTTGATCCCGAAGTACGACTCGCCGGTCGTCCCGTTGCTCATGGCGCTGCCGACGATCAACCCCTTCAACATCAACGACGTCATCGAGGCGCTCGGTCTGGACACGACACCCGGACGCGCCTGGTCCGCGCGTGCGGACCTGCTGCACATCGGCTCATTTCGGTAAGGGGAGAGGATTCATGTCTGTCGTCAACGAGATGCCGCGTACGGTGCGGACCGCGGAGGAACTCGCCGAAATCGACCGGCGGGTGCTGGTGCACCCGCACCACCACGGCAGCCGGCAGGAGCGCATCACCATCGTCCGCGGTGACGGTTGCTCGGTGTGGGACGCGAAGGGTGTGGAGCTGCTCGACGTCATGGGCGCCGGCAACTGGGTCGCGCAGGTCGGGCACGGCCGCCGCGAACTGGCCGACGCGGCGGCGCGCCAGATGAGCACGCTGGAGTACTACACCAGCTTCGACATCTTCGCCAACGACCAGTCCATCACGCTCGCGCAGCGGCTGGTCGACCTGGCGCCCGACGGCCTGGACCGGGTGTTCTTCACCAACGGCGGGTCCGAGAGCGTGGAGACCGCCTTCAAGTTCGCACGGCTCTACCACCACCACCGCGGCGAGCCCGACCGCACCTGGTTCATCTCGCGGAACCTCGCCTACCACGGCTGCACCTTCGCCAGCGGCACCGCCACCGGGTTCCCCGGCATCCACGAGGGCATCGGGCCGGAATTCCCGAACGTGGCCCGGGTCTCGACCCCGCACCCCTACCGGGCGCCGGACCTGTGTCCCGGCCGGGATCTCACCGACTTCCTCATCGAGGAGTTGACCGCCACCATCGAACGGATCGGCCCGGGCAACGTGGCGGCGATGATCGGCGAGCCGGTGATGGGCGGCGCGGGGATTCTCATACCGCCCGCCGACTACTGGCCGCGCGTCCGTGAGCTGCTGTCGCGCCACGGGATCCTGCTCATCGCCGACGAGGTGGTCACCGGCTTTGGCCGGACCGGCGCCTGGTACGACTCGGCCGACCGCGGGATGCGAGCCGACGTGGTGGTCGTGGCGAAGGGCCTCACCAGCGGCTACGCCCCGCTGGGCGCGGTCCTGGTGAGCGACGCGATTGCCGAGACCATCGCGGGCCGCGACACATACCTGTTCCACGGACACACCTACTCCGGCCACGCCACCGCGTGCGCGGTCGCGCACGCCAACCTCGACCTGCTCGAGCAGGAGGGGCTCGTGGAGCGGTCCCGCACGATCGGCACGTGGCTCAGCGAGGCCCTGGCGCTGCTGGCCGACCTGCCGATCGTCGGCGAGGTGCGGGTGGCCGGCGCCACCGTCGGTGTGGAGCTGGTGGCCGACCGGGAGACCCGGGAGCCGCTGATGGCCGACTGGGTGACCGTCGCCCTGCGCAACGACCACCGGGTGGCGGCGCGGGAGTACGGCAACACCCTGGTCATGGCCCCGCCGCTGGTGATCTCCCGGCCCGAGATCGACCGCGCCGCGCAGGCGCTGGCCGACGTGCTGCGCCGCCGGCCGGCCGGCCGCTCGTGATGGAGTCCTATGACTACGTCGTCGTCGGCGCCGGCACCGCGGGTTGCGTGCTCGCGGCGCGGCTGAGCGAGGACCCCGACGTGACGGTGTGCCTGCTCGAGGCCGGGCCCGGCGACGACTCGGACAACATCCGCGTCCCGGCGGCCGGCGGAAAACTGCTGCGCTCGCAGTACGACTGGGACTACAACAGCAACGAGGAGCCGCAGCTGGGCGGGCGCCGGCTCTACCTGCCGCGCGGGCGGGTCCTCGGCGGCACCAGCGCGCTGAACGGCATGGTGCACATCCGCGGCAACGCCCGCGACTTCGACGAGTGGCACCAGCCCGGCTGGACGTACGAGACGATGCTGCCTTACTTCGTCCGTAGCGAGGACAACGAGCGCGGCGCCTCGGCGTACCACGGGAGCGGCGGCCCGCTGCCGGTCGCCGAGGGGCGGTCGCGCAACCCGATGGCGGCGGCCTTCGTGCGTGCCGCGGTAGAGGCCGGGTTCCCGAGCAACGACGACTTCAACGGTCCCAGCCAGGACGGCTTCGGCCTTTATCAGGTGAACCAGCGCAACGGGCGGCGGTGCAGCGCCGCGGCGGCATACCTGCACCCGGCGGCCACCCGGCCCAACCTGACCGTGCGCACCCGCGCCCACGCGCACCGGGTCCTCGTCGAGGGTGGCCGGGCGTGCGGGGTCCGGGTACAGCGGTTCGACGAGGTCGTCGACATCCGGGCGCGGCGTGAGGTCATCGTGGCCGCCGGGGCGTACAACTCGCCGCAGCTGCTGATGCTCTCCGGGGTCGGCCCGGCCGACCGTATCGCGGCGCTGGACCTGCCGGTCGTTGCTGACCTGCCCGAGGTCGGCCGCAACCTGCAGGACCATCCCGCCACCTATCTGGTCTTCACCCACGACGAGCCGGTCAGCCTGCTGTCCGCCGGTGAGGAACGGCACGTGCGCCAGTTCGAGGCGGACGGCAGCGGGCCGCTGTCGTCCAACGTGCCGGAGGCTGGTGGCTTCGTCCGCACCCGTGACGGCCTCGACGCCCCCGACGTGCAGTACCACGTGTTGCCGGTGGCGTTCGTCGAGTGCGCCCTCGGCGAGTCCACCGAGCACGGCATCTCGTTCGGCCCGTGCGTGCTGCGGCCGGCCAGCCGCGGCGAGGTTACCCTCGCCTCCGACGACCCGACCGCCAAGCCACGCATCCGGCACCGGTACTACGAGCAGGCGTCGGACTTGCGGACGATGACGGCCGGGCTGCGCATCGCCCTGGAGCTCGCCCGGCAGCCGGCGCTTCGGCCGTACACGGTGCGCCCGTTCGCGATGCCGGCCTCCACCACCGAGGCCGACCTGCACGCCTTCCTGCGGGCACACACCCAATCGATCTTCCACCCGGCCGGCACCTGCGCGATCGGGACCGTGGTGGACGAGGACCTGAGGGTGTACGGCGTGGACGGCCTGCGCGTGGTGGACGCATCCGTGATGCCGCTCGTGCCCCGGGGCAACACCAACGCTCCGACAGTCGCGATCGCCGAGCGGGCGGCCGACCTGATCTGTGGCCGCACCGACGCGACCCGGGCCCGCACCAGCTTGATGGAGGCACACCGATGAGTGAGAACCTCGGCATGCGGGCGGTCGTGCTCGGTGCTGGAATAGCGGGCCTCGTGACGGCCCGGGTGCTGGCCGACCGGTACGCCCAGGTCGCGGTCGTCGAACGCAACACCGTGGTCGGCGTGACCGACCCGCGTCCCGGTGTTCCGCAGGGCCACCACGCGCACGCGCTGCTGGCCCGCGGACACGAGGCGATGGAGCAGCTCTTCCCCGGTATGCAGGCCGACCTGACTGCGGACGGCGTGCTCAGCGGAGACCTGTCCGGGGAGTTGCGCTGGTACTTCCGCGGTCGCGCGCTGCAGCAGGGGCACTCGGGCCTGATCAGCGTCTCGGCGAACCGGCCGACGCTGGAGGCGTATGTGCGCCGGCGGGTGGTCGAACTGCCCAATGTGGTGATGCGCGAGCGCACCGTGGTGCAGGCCCTGGTGACGACCAGCGACCGCGCCCGGGTCAACGGGGTGCGGGTCGTGGGCGACGACCCGGAGGCGACACCCGAGACGATCGAGGCCGACCTGGTGGTCGACGCGACGGGACGCGGCAGCCGCACCCCGGCCTGGCTGGAACAGCTCGGCTACGAACGGCCCGCGGAGGACAAGGTCCGCATCGACCTGGCGTACGTGTCGCAGTACTTCCGGTTGCGCAGCGACCCGTTTGGCGACGACCTGGCGATCAACTCCGTGCCGCACCCGGGCAACCTGCGCGGCGCCTTCTTTGGCAAGTTCCCCGACGGCGTGGCCCTGCTGTCACTGACCGGCATCCTCGGCGACCACCCACCGCGCGACCGCGAGGGTTTCCTTGAGTTCGCCCGCTCGCTGGACGCGCCGGAGATCTACGAGGCGGTCCGCACCGCGGAGCCGCTCACCGAGCCTGCGATGTTCCGGGTGCCGGCCAGCGTTCGGCGCCGGTACGAGAAGCTGACCCGCTTCCCCGACGGCCTGCTGGTCGTTGGCGACGGGGTGTGCGCCTTCAACCCGGTCTACGGGCAGGGCATGACGGTGGCCGCGATGGAGGCGACCGCGCTAGCCGAGCACCTGCGCCGCGGCGCCGTACGCCCGCGGGAGTTCTTCCAGGCCGTGGGGCGCATCGTCGACGGGCCCTGGGAGACCTCCGTCGGTGGCGACCTGGCCCTGCCCGGGGTCGAGGGGAAGCGGACGGCCAAGGACAAGATGGGCAGCAAGTACATCGCCCGGCTGCACACCGCGGCGCAGCGCGACGGCGCGCTCACCGCCGCGTTCTTCCGGGTGGCCGGCCTGGTCGACCCGCCGACCGCGCTGATGAAGCCCGGCCTGATAGCCCGCGTGATGCGCACCGCCCGCAAGGTCGACGCCGAGGCTGTCCCGGCCACGCGGCCCGATGCCACCGTCGGTCGGCGCGCCGTCGTCGTGGGCGGCAGCATGGCGGGAACCCTCGCGGCGCGGGTGCTGTCCGACCATTACAAAGAGGTGGTCGTCGTCGACCGCGACGAGGTGCTCGGCGTCGACGTTCCCCGGCGCGGAACGCCGCACACCGCGCACGCGCACGGACTGCACGCGCGTGGTTACCTGATCCTGACCGAGCTCTTCCCAGGCCTGCGGTCGGACCTGCAGAGCCGCGGCGTGCCGGTGGGCGACCTGGGGCAGATGCGCTGGTACTTCGACGGCCGGCGGTTGCAGTCGGCGCGCACCGGCCTGCTGTCCGTGACCGCGCAACGGCCGATCCTGGAGGACTACCTGCGGTCCCGGGTCGCGGCGCTGCCCAACGTGACGTACCGGCAGGGCACCGAGCTGACCGGCCTGCGGGCCACCGCCGACAACCGGCGCGTCACCGCGGTGGCGCTGCGCGACGTGGTGACCGGGACGGAAAGCGCACTCGATGCGGACCTCGTTATCGACGCCACCGGGCGCGGCTCCCGCCTGCCGGCGTGGCTGGATCAGCTGGGGTACCAGCGGCCGGACGAGGAGCGCATGAAGATCGGCTTGGCGTACACCACCCGGCTGTACCGCAAGCGGCCGGAGATGTTCGACGGCACCCAGTCCATCAACCCGGTCGCGTCGCCGGCGCACCCGCGCGGCGCGTTCTTCGGGCAGGTCGGCGACGACGAGTGCATCGTGTCGCTGACCGGGATTCTGGGCGATCACCCGCCGACGGACCCCGACGGCTTCCTGGACTTCGCCCGGTCGCTACCGGTGCCGGACGTGTACGACGGGCTGCGCGACGCCGAGCCGCTGACCGAGCCCGTGACGTTCACCTTCCCGGCGAGCCTGCGCCGCCGGTACGAGCGGCTGTCCCGCTTCCCGGAGCGCCTACTCGTGCTCGGCGACGCGGTCTGCAGCTTCAACCCGGTCTACGGCCAGGGCATGACGGTCGCCGCCATCGAGGCCATGACGCTGCGCAAGTGGCTGCTCCGCGGCGCGCCGCCCGAGCCGCGCGGGTTCCTGCGCGACATCGCCCGCGTCGTGGACGTGCCGTGGCAAATCTCCACCAGCGGCGACCTCGACTTCCCGGGCGTGCCGGGCAAGCGGCCGGCGATGGTGCGGTTCGGCAACGCGTACATGGCCCGGGTGCAGTACGCGGCGACCAAGGACCCGTCGATCACCGCGTCGTTCATGCGGGTGGCCGGACTGATCGACCCACCGACCGCGCTGATGCGCCCCGGCATTGTCCGGCGCGTGCTGCGGCTCTCGCGCGACCGCACGGCCGCGCCAGCCGCTAGACCCGTCACCGCATCCGACCGCATCGAGAAGGTAGAGGGGGCCGTACCGTGAGACCGTTCCGAATCGAGATCCCGCAGGCCGACATCGACGATCTGAACCGCCGGCTGGACGACGTCCGGTGGCCCGCGCCGTTGGGCGACGACGACTGGAGCCGCGGTGTGCCGGTCGGGTACCTGCGCGAGCTCGCCGGATACTGGCGCACCCAGTACGACTGGCGGGCCGCCGAGGTCGAGCTGAACCGGTACCCGCAGTTCATCGCCGAGATCGACGGTGCCACGGTGCACTTCCTGCACGTGCGCTCCCCGGAGCCGGACGCGGTGCCGATGCTCGTCACCCACGGTTGGCCGGGTTCCGTGGCCGAGTTCCTCGACGTGATCGGTCCGCTGACCGACCCTGCCGCGCACGGCGGCGACCGGGCCGACGCGTTCCACCTCGTCATTGCCAGTCCGCCCGGGTTCGGCTTCTCCGGCCCGGCCCGCCCGGGGTGGCACGCGGGCACCATCGCGCCGGTCTGGGCCGAGCTGATGAATCAGCTGGGCTACGACCGGTATGTGGTCCAGGGCGGCGACGCCGGCTCGGTCATCTCGCAGCAGGTCGCCGCCGTGGCACCAGATCATGTCATCGGGTTGCACGTCAACATGCTGATGACCTTTCCGTCCGGCGACCCGGAGGAACTGGCCGGGCTCAGCGAGGTCGACCAGGCGCGTCTCGCACTCATGGGCCGCTTCGACGCGGAGCTGTCCGGATACATGAAGCTGCAGTCGACCCGGCCGCAGACCTTGGCGTACGCGTTGACGGACTCGCCCGTGGGCCAGCTGGCCTGGATCGTGGAGCGGTTCCGGGAGTGGGCCGACGCGGCAAAGGTGCCCGAGGACGCGGTGTCGAGGGACCGGTTGCTGACCATCGTGACCATCTACTGGTTCACCGCCACCGCCGGCACGTCGGCCGCGCTCTACTACGAGGGCGCGGAGGGCATGCGCGCGATGGCCTCCGGCTGGCGGCCGGAACCGGTACGGGTCCCGGCCGGCGTCACGGTGTACCCGCACGATCCCTTCCAGCCGTTGCGCGGGCTGGCGCACCACTACCTGGCCGACATCGTGCGGTGGAGCGAGCCCGACCGGGGTGGCCACTTCGCCGCGATGGAGGAGCCGGACCTGTTCGTCGACGACGTGCGAGCCTTCGGTCGTACCGTGCGGTGACGGCAGGACGGGCGGTGTACCGTGCCAATATTCGCGCATGCGCGGTGACCTGCTCTTTTGCTGCTCGGGTCAGAGTGCGCGGTGGTGGTGTGGGTGGTCGCTGACGTGATGTGGGGGAGCAGGTTGGGAGCAGTAGCCTGCTCCCGACGGCGCTGAACCGCGCTCAACGGCCTGATCTGTGGGTATCGTCTCTGGTCAGTCGGCGGCCAGAAGGCCAGCGGCCTGGTTGCGTAGGAAGGTCCGCCAGATGGTGTCCTGCTGGTGCGGCGGCGGGCCGACACGTCGGCGGGCCAGGATTCGTCGGATTGTGCCGGCCCCGATGTGCTCGTATCCGGCGGGGCAGTAGGCGGGCGAGGCACTCAGGACGCTGGCACGATCGCTCCATACGCCAACACTGCCCCGGGCACGCAACCGGACGCAACAGAGCCCCCGGACCTTCCCCATTGCTGTCGAGCGGCCGACCCGGCTCAGGCCGCCCGCTCAGCCCGGGGTTCGAATCGGCCGGCGCCAGCCCGGATGAATTCGGTGGGCGACATGCCGTAGCGGCGTTTGAAGAGGCGGCTCAGGTGACTGCCGTCCGCGAACTGCCAGTGGGCGGCGATCTCCGAAACGCTCAGGCGGCCGTCGGCCAAGGCGGCACGAGCCTCGTGCAGACGGCGGTCGCGGATGTGCGCGGTCAGCGACTGGCCCTCGCCACCATCCTGCGTGAGGGGGCGTACGACACCTCGCTCATCCACGTCGTCGATCGAGGCCGTGAACGAGATCCACAACGCCCAGCTCGTGCCGGCGGTGGACCGACCCGATCATCGTCCCGGTGGCCCGGTCCAACGCCGCGAACAGGCTCGTCACACCCACGTCCGCGTCACTAACCTGGCGCGGACGACTCGGACGCGGCTCGTCATGCAACCCATCAACCCGATGGACGACGAACCGCGACCGCCAGGTACCGACCGCCGGCAACGACACACCAAGCAGCCGCGATACCTCACTGTTCGACAGACCCCTGGCACAGACCAGGACGATCCGCGCCCGCGTCGCGAGGGCCTGCGCGGCCGAACGCCTACGCGTCAACGCCTCCAACGCGTCCCGCTCCGCACCCGTCAAATCCAGCAGAGCCAACTACGGCCCACGACCATCACTAACCCAAACTACGGACTCAGGACACTAGTCCCGTGTTCTCCGGGCAACCATGGGATAGTCAGCCGTTTGCTCAGCAGTCTCTCCGGAGGGTGGATAGGCGTCGATCATTCGGCGCAGGGTGGCGATCGCGACGGCACGGACGTCCGTCTCGCGCAGTGGGGCAGAGAGCAGCGCCGAGCTGAACGAGAAGCCCTCAACCAGGGCGAGCAGCAGGAGCGCTTCGCGATCTAGCGCCTCCTCGTCGATCATGCGGTCGGCCAGCGCGTCGCGCAGCAGCGAGCGGATCACTTCTGCGCCCTCAAGCGATATCGCAGCGATGTCGGCCGCAAGCTCCGGTTCCGTGCGCGCCATGACGCGGTACTCGACGAAGGCGATGTGCTCCCGGCGCTCCTGATCGCTGGTCGGCGCGGCAAAGGCGATGACGTCAGTGATCCGTGCCACCGGGTCGTCGGACATCGTCACCGCGCGTCGCACGATGCGCTGCATGAGCACGCTCAGCGTGAAGCGCATGACTTCGCGGACGGTGTCTCCGAAGTAATACCGGATGCTCCCGATGGCCAAGCCGGTGCGAGCGGCGATCCGGGCGAGGGTCACCGAGCGCAGCCCGTGCGCGGCGACTTCATCGATCACGGCCTCGGCGACCTGCTCCCGGCGGACATCCGGGTCGACTCGTTTGGACATGATCCCATCATAGCAATCTCTAGCATTGGCATGCTAAATTCTCTAGCATGGACATGCTAGAAGCGCTTCGTGACGGTCCCCCTTCCCGTTACGGCCCCGGACAGGGCGAGACATGAAGGGCTGGTACAACCCCCGGACCGGCTCGACGGGCGAGGATCCTCACGGCTTCGACGGCGATGCGGGGGCGTGGTCGACGCCCGCTCCAGGGCTTGATTCACCGTTGCCACCGTTCCGCCCCTCCCTCTCGCTCGAGCGCACACGATTTGCAGTCGACCTGCCCGATGCGTCGACGGTGACGGTCGATGTCGATCACATGTCGGGCCGGGCGTCGCTCTACCGGGACGACCGCCACGTGCAGACCGCCGACATGCTGGTCCGGTTCCCGCTCGGGTCGGACAGCATCGAGGTCGCCGCGAGCAGGTACGGCATGCAGCGGATTCACCTGGTCAGCGCGAACGGCAGCCAACGACGTCTCGATCCCGCGCCCGGGACGCCCGAGCACTGGCGAGCTCAACTCTCCCGGCGGCACCCGGGAGCTGGGCGAGCCTTGGCCGCCGGTGCCGTGATCGTGCTGGCGGTCAACCTGATCCTGCTCGCGCCGCAGCTGCTCGAGGTGGTCACCCATCTGCCGCTCTGGGCGGATCGCTTCACGCCGTTCATCTCGCCCATCAACCTGCCGGCACGGGCGAACACGGCGCTGACCATCGCCGCGGCCCTCGCGGGGATCGAGCGAGCACTCACCTTCCGACACCACCGCCTCCTGGACGCCGAGACGGATGGGATCGAGAGCTGACGTCACGGCCCCAGCGGACAAGGGCGCTCGGTCATCGAGCGTCTCAGCGCACTCAGCCAAGAACACCCCGTCACACACCGCCGCCGCCTCGTACCCAACTGCGGCTCAACAAAGGAAGAACACGTGCGATCACATCCTCGACCCTCGAATCGATCTCGGCGCTCCACGACCGTGCTCGCCGCCGCCACGTCGGCACTCCTAGTGCTCGCCGGCTGCACATCCGCATCTCCCCCACCGGACTCCGGCGCGGATGCGGACCTCGGCTCCTACCTCACGCAAGAGCTCGACTGGGGCGGGTGCGAGGACACCGCGACGAACGCAGCGGACGCCAAACTGTTCGCGAACCCGGCGCTCGAGTGCGCCTCGGTCGAGGTGCCGATCGACTACGACGAGCCGAAGGGCGAGAGGGCGCACATCGCGCTCCTGCGCCTGCCCGCCACGGGCGAGGCCGAGGGCTCCTTGCTGGTCGACCCGGGCGGCCCCGGAGGCTCCGGCACCAACCTCGTCGCGTTGACCCTGCCCCTGTGGCAGGCCAGCCCCGTCGCCGAGCGCTTCGACATCGTCGGCTTCGATCCTCGGGGGATCGGGTCGTCCACCCCGGCCCTCGACTGCTACACCGACGATGAGTACGACGCAGGCGCGGCGCTACGGTTCGGCGTCGTGTACGACATCACCAGCGCCGAGCAGACGGCCGAGCTCGCAGAACGTTGCGCCAAGGGCTCTGGCGGGGCCGCGAACCTGGTGAACGCCGGGTCGACGAACGTCGTGCGGGACATGGACATCATGCGAGAGGTGCTCGGCGACAAGAAGCTCACCTATCTCGGCTACAGCTACGGCTCCCAGCTCGGCGCCATGTATGCCGCGACCTACCCCGAGAAGGTCCGCGCGATCGTGCTCGACGGGGCCATCGCGCCCGACCTGACGGCACAAGAACTCCGCGTCTCCCAGTTCACCGGCCTGCAGGCTCGGTTCGACGACCTCGCCGCGTTCTGCGCCGAATCACCCGACTGCGTACTCGGCACCGATCCCACAGCAGCGAACGATCGTCTGCACGAGATCGTCCGACCGCTCATCGAGACGCCGCCGACCGCCGACGGCAGAGAGGTGAGTGTCTGGGACGTCTACCTCGGTATCACCGGAGGGCTGTACTCGCAGGCGAGGTGGCCCAACGTCATCGCAGCGCTCACTGCCCTCGAGGCAGGTCAGGCCGACGAGATGCTCGCTCTGCGGGACACGTTCTACGGCCGCACCGGGGACGGCGCCTACACGCTCGACCTCGACACGAACATCGCCGTGCGCTGCATGGACTGGCCCCGCCCGACGCCCGAGGAAACCACCGCGCTGGCGCGCAAGGTCGGAGAGGTGGCGCCGATGTTCGACCTCGACGTCTTCACGGCAGCCGACTACCACAGCGAGTGCGAGGCGTGGCCCGCGCCGCCCACGGGCGGCGATCCCTGGCTCGCCGATGTCAAGGACCTTCCCGCGACTCTCGTGGTGTCAGTCACCGGCGATCCCGCGACGCCGTACGAGGGCGGCGTCGCGTTGGCTGACGCTCTGGGCGGAAGCCTGCTCACCGTCGACGGAAAGCAGCACGGTGCCTACCTCCTCGGCGGCAGCGAGTGCGTCGACGACGTCGTCAATGCGTATCTCCTCGACCTCGAATCCCCGCCGGCCGACGCCCGCTGCAGTCTCTAACCCGCCCGACTCCAACGAGCCCGCCGCGGCAGGCCCTGGTGCCATCGCTGGCGCAGATCGCCGCTTCCCCCTCCCTCGCATCCGTCGACAATCGCCGCGCCGAACATGACAAAAACGCATGTGATAACCGCCTAGTACTGCAACGGCACTGACCGAGTCGAGTTGTGTTCACGTTCGTTGGGTATCGCGTGACGGATGTCGATGTTGTTCGGTGGCATGCTGAGTTGGACCAGCTCCACGGTCGGATAGCGGCCCGGTTTCGTCGGGCGGAGCCGAGACGGCGGGCTCGTCAGTACATGTGTGGGCTGGTCACCAGCCTGGACCGGAAGAACGGGTGGACCCTTGCGGAGCTGGCCGGGGATGTGTCGCCGGACGGGATGCAGCGGTTGTTGCGGTGGGCGGACTGGGACGTCGACGCGGTCCGTGACGACGTTCGGGACTACGTGGTCGAGCATCTCGGTGACCCGCGGGGTGTGCTGATTGTGGATGACACCGGGTTCCTGAAGAAGGGCGTCCGGTCGGCCGGAGTTCAACGGCAGTATTCCGGGACCGCGGGGCGGAGGGAGAACTGCCAGGTCGGGGTGTTCCTGGCCTACCGGTCAGCTCGTGGGCACGCGTTGATCGACCGGCAGTTGTACCTGCCGGTGTCGTGGACCGATGACCGGGACCGGTGCCGGGCCGCCGGTATCCCGGACGAGGTGGAATTTGCCACGAAGGTGGAGATGGCCCGCACGATGCTCGGCCGGGCGTTGGACGCGGGGGTGCCGGTCGGGTGGGTGACGATGGACGAGGCCTACGGCCAGTGCAAGTCGCTGCGGGTCTGGCTGGAACAGCGGGACGTGGCGTATGTGGTCGCGACCCGCCGCAACGACGACATGGTCACCACCGGCATGGGTCGAGCCCGCGCGGACGAGTTGATCGCGGGCCTGCCGGACCGGGCATGGTGCCGCCTGTCCGCCGGCGCTGGAGCGCACGGCCCCAGGGAGTACTGGTGGGCGCGGGTGCCGGTCCGCGTGTTCTGGAAACCGGGACGCGGGTACTGGCTCCTCGCCCGCCGCAGTATCACCACCGGGGAGATCGCCTACTACGTCTGTTACGGACCCCGGCGGACCCGTCTGGTCGACCTGGCCCGGGTCGCCGGCAGTAGGTGGGCGATCGAGGAATGCTTCCAACAGGCGAAAAACGAAGCGGGTCTGGATGAGTACCAGGTACGGGACTGGCGGGCCTGGTACGCCCACATCACCCTGTCGATGGCCGCCCACGCCTGGCTGTCCGTGGCCCGATCCCTTGCCGTAAAAGGGGAACCGACAGCAGCACCGGCATGATGATCGGCTACACCGTACCGGAGATCCGCAGGCTCCTCACCGCACTGGCCGTGCGACAAACCCACCCACCAGAACACGTCTGGTCCTGGTCGAGATGGCGACGACGACGCCAACACCAAGCCCGAACCTGCCACTACCGACAACACGGCTACCCCTGACAACTGCCGTTGCAGTACTAGGACGTGTTTTGGATTGTGATCCTGACCTGGTGTTTCGGCATGATGCGGGGTCGTGAGTGACGCGAGGCGACATGACCTGACCGATGAGGCGTGGGCGTTGTTGAAACCGTTACTGCCGACGCAAGGCCCGCGGCCGTAGGCCGCGGGCCTTGCGTCGGCAGATGGACGGGCTCTGGGATGCAACCGTGGGCATCGATGGGTACTGCAACGGTCTCTTTTCGCGTGTCAGACGGGCCTGGGGGAGGGACAACTTCGTCACGAACCGTGTCAGCAGGTTGCGTCGAGCCTCGAGCCTCGAACGTGTCGAGGCGTTACGCGCGGCGGGCTCGGTCGCCCTCGCCCTCACCCCGCTCGATCGGGACCGATGGAGTCAGCGCCGGACCGGAACGCCGGGTCCGCAACCAGACGACCGCCGCTGCGGCCAGGGCGACAAGGCACGGCCCGGCGATGGTCGCGGCGTTCGCGGCGCCGGCGGAACGGTCGAGGCCCCTGCTTGCGGACCCAGTTCCGCAACGTCTCGTGGCTCATCCCCAGCTCACGTGCGACGTGGTTGATCGGCCGACGCGACGAGCGGACCAGGTCAACCGCATCACGCTGAAACTCTTCCTTGTACTTCGATGGACGTCCCAACGGGGACACCCCTTCCTCTGGACCAACATCCAGTCTCAGGGTGTCCACATCTCAGGGGGAAGCCCACCACCTCATTCTTCGCGTGGTCCGGTGGTGTGAACAGTGACGGCACGTCACGTGTGGGGTGTGACGTGGCGGCACTGTTGGGTGGTTGCGGCGGCTGGTGGCATGGGGGGGCATCGGGCTGGGGGTTGAGGAAGGACCGTGAGCAGTTGGCTGGGGGGCAGGTATGGGACGACGTCGGAGAGTGGCGTTGACCGTGGTTGTCGGGCTTGCCGCGTTCGTGGTGGCGCTGGTCTAAGCGGTGGGGTGCGGCGGCGGGTTGGCTCTTTCGGCTGGCTGCGACGCACACGCTGACGCTGGTCGTGAACGCCGGGTGCGGTGCGGACAGTGTCGAGTTGGCGGAAGCGTAGGAGGGGAGTCCGTAGCGTGAGTAGAAGGATGAGCAGTACGTCTCGCCCCGTTGGGGGTGGTCCGCCGGTGCGGCGACTTGGTTTCGCGGGTGTCGCCTTGGTGGTCTGTGTGGTTTCGGTCGTGGGGTGTACGTCCGGCGGGGAAGAGGATCCGGGTCCGGGTGAGAGCGTGGTTGGCGGTGCGTTGGAGCAGTACTACACCCAGAAGTTGGAGTGGAAGGGGTGTACGGACTTCGCGACGAGTCCGCGTGAGGCGGAGATCCTGGGGAAGGCTCCGGGTGAGTGCGCGTGGCTGAGTGTGCCGCTGGACTACGACGATCCTCAGGGCGCGGTCACCACCGTCGCGGTGTTGCGTGTCGCGGCTCGGGGGGAGTCGCGGGGTTCGTTGCTGTTCAACCCTGGTGGTCCGGGTGGCTCCGGCATTCTGGGTGGTCTGGGTGTGGTGGCTCAGATGACGAAGAGTCGCATCACGGAGCGGTTCGATGTGGTCGGGTTCGACCCGCGTGGTGTTGGTGCTACGAAGCCTGCGGCGGACTGCTACACCGAGGGCGGCACGAGCCGGGGTGACAAGGTGTTCCCGCTGATGACCTTGACAGTCTCGCTGACGGAGGAGGATACCCGGGCGGTGTTCGACCGCTGTGCCAAGGGATCCGGGGGTGTGGAGGCGCTTACGCAGATGGGTTCGCGGACGACCGCTCGTGACATGGATGTGTTGCGGGCGGCGCTCGGTGAGGAGAAGTTGACGTTCCTCGGTCAGAGTTACGGTACCCGGCTGGGGGCGGTTTACGCGGAGCAGTTCCCGCAGCGGGTGCGGGCGATGGTCCTCGACGGTGCCTTCGACTCCCGGCTGGGGACGATCGAGCGGCGGCTTTCGGCGTATGGGGGCTTCCAGCGAGCTTTCGAGGCGATGGCCGCCGCGTGTGCGCAGAAGGCATCCTGTCCATTGGGGACTGATCCGAAGGCGTGGACGTCGACGTTCCAGACGATCGTCGCGCCGCTGCGGGACAGGCCGGTGCCCGCACTCGACCAGGAGCTCGACTTCGACGAGGCGCTCGGTGGGGTGATGGCGGGCCTGTACAGCCCGGACAAGTGGCCGGCGATCATGAGTGGTCTTGCGGAGGTGCGGCAGGGGCGTGGCGACACGCTGCTGGAGCTGACGTTCGACTTCGAAGGTGGTGAGCCCGATTCCGTGGTCAACGGTAACGCGATCGAGGCGATGTTCGCGATCAACTGCATGGATGAGCAACGGCTCACCCCGCAGGACGCCACCCGGCTGCGGGTGAAGACCTATGAGACGGCGCCCTTCATGAACCCGGGCGGAGATCCTGCGGCGGGTGCCCGCGATGGATGCGAGTTCTGGCCGGTCCCACCGACGCTCGGTATCCCGTACGCGCAGAATGTCACGGGTCTGCCGGCCACGCTGGTCGTTTCGATCACCGGTGACGCCACCACTCCGCACCAGGGTGCCGTCAGCCTCGCCGAGACCCTGGGCAGCGCCCTGCTGACCGTCGAGGGGGAGGGACACACCATCGTCTCCTCGGGGAAGAGCGAGTGTGTCGACACCATCGCCGCGGACTACCTCATCGACCTCAAGCTGCCGGCCAGCATGCCCACCTGTTCCATCTGAACCCGGCGGTACGGCGTTCGAGATGAGCGCGGGAAGGAGACGACATGGCCTGGAGCACACGTGCGCTCGCGGCACTCGTCGGCACGACGATGAACACCATTCGGCACTACCGTCTCGGTCTGCTCGAAGAGCCGGAGCGCCGGTACAACGGATACAAGCAGTACGGGGCGGGGGATCTCGTACGCCTTCGGTGCATCGGACGGCTCGCCGATCCGGGGGTGCCGCTCTTCCGGATCGGCGAGGTGGGCGGGAACATCGCCGCGGACGCGTTGAGCCAGGTCGACACCGATCCCGTCGGCCACGACATCGACGTCGTGCAACCCGACGCGGACGAGGCGACTCGGCGGGGGAACCTCGCCGAGAGGCTCGCGCCGATCCTGGCGCGGCATCTCGTCGACCACCCCAGGCTCAGCGACCCGGCAGCTGACCTGTCCAAGAGTGGTGCCGAGAAACCGGCCGTGCGTCCGGGTGCGAACCGACCGAGCCGGATCGTGTGCGGCGCCATGCGCGGCTACGCGCTGATGTAGTCGTCGAGCTGCCTGGTCATGGAGGAGCCTCGGCGGCCTTCTGTACCGAATTCGCGACGGGAAGTTCCTGCACATGTCGGCCCTCCACGACGCCGAGGCCCTGCAGAAGCAGCTCGCAGGCTGACCCAGCCAGGCTCGACGCCCGACGCGAGCGGGTGCCCCCGGCCAGGATGGCCCGGGGCACCCCCGCTCTGTTGGCGTGCCTCGCAACTACGTTGCCAGCGTGGACGGTTCGGACGGCTGGGCCCAGGCTTCACCTAGCCAACCCACATAGGAAACCCTCAACTAGCACACCACCCAGTCGCGTCGCCGCCAGGCGGGGGCGTGATGCACGCCAGTCAGGGGTGGCGCGAGGGGTCGGCCGTCCCCTCACCGCGAGCCACGCCCTTGCAGCAAAGGGCGGAACGTACGGCGTCCAACTCCCGGTGGATGCCTGTCTCGCCGAGCTCTCGCAGTCTCAAACGGGCCTCGACAGGGTCAGTAAGGAGATCCTGCGGCTCGCCGTCGATCAGGCGGGTGCTGTAGGGCATGAACAGGTTTTGGAGGTTAGAAATGCGAGTGTTTCACCGGCACGTCACCGTCGAGGGGAAGCGGCTCTTCTACCGCGAGGCAGGGGAACCCGACACCCCTGCCGTGGTACTGCTGCACGGCTACCCCACAAGTTCGTTCATGTTCCGTGACCTGATCCCGAGGCTGGCCGACCGGTATCACGTGATCGCACCCGATCACCTCGGCTTCGGCCAGTCGGACAGCCCCACGGTCGACGAGTTCGACTACAGCTTCGACTCGCTCGCCCGACTCACCGCCGGACTGCTCGGGCAACTCGGCCTGAAGCGGTACGCCATCTACGTCCAGGACTACGGCGCGCCGATCGGGTGGCGGCTCGCCCTCCAGCCGGGCGCCCCGGTCACCGCCGTCATCACCCAGAACGGCAACGGCTACGAGGCTGGCTTCGTCCCTGACTTCTGGGAACCGGTCTGGGCGTACGGCGAGAACCCGAACGCCCAGACCGAGGCGGCCATGCGTACCGCCCTGGATCGCGACGCGATCGTCTGGCAGTACACCCACGGCGTACCGGATCCCAGCGTGGTCAGCCCCGACACCTGGACCCTGGACCACGCACTGCTCCAACGGCCGGGCAACGCCGAGGTGCAACTGGGCCTGTTCCGCGACTACTCGACGAACCGCGCGCTCTACCCCCGGCTCCAGGAGCACCTGCGGGCCAGTCGAGTTCCCGTGCTGGCGGTCTGGGGCCGCAACGACCAGATCTTCTCGCCGGAAGGCGCGAAGGCCTTTGGCGAAGACCTGCCGGACGCCGAAGTCCACCTTCTGGACGGTGGGCACTTTCTGTTGGAGAGCGACCTCGAAGGAGTCACCGAGCTCACCCGAGACTTCCTCGGCCGATTTCTCGGGACTACCTGACCACATGCGGCCGACGCCAACGTCGGTGAGAGGCGGGAAGCCTGGTCGTCGCCGGGCGGGCGTTCCATGTCGCCGCCGAGTTGCCAACCAGTCGACACGGAGGCATCCGGTTTCGCCGCGCCGAAGCGGCCTGAACAAACGCCGACACGAAAGGCACCATCAGATGCTTCAGCACATCACGATCCCGCGCGGACCGATCGATCTCGCGGCCCACCTCTACCTGCCCGACAGCATCGACGATGCGGCGCCGCTGCGCGCCGTGGTGCTCTCCACGCCCGGCAGCAGCGTGAAGGAGCAGATCGGCGCGAACTACGCATCCCGTCTCGCCGCCCGCGGCGTCCCGGCACTCAGTTTCGACCCCGCCCATCAAGGTCAGAGCGGCGGAGAGCCCCGCGACCTCGAAGACCCCTACCGCCGCGGTGAGGACATCTCCTACGCGATCGACGCGCTCAGCACGATCCCCGGCATCGACCCGGAGCGCATCGGCGTCCTCGGTATCTGCGCCGGCGGAGGCTACGCAGTGCACACCGCCCGCACGGACCATCGCATCAAGGCGGTCGGCGCGGTCGTCCCAGGCAACATGGGCACGTCGTTCCGCAGCTTCCAGCCAGATGGCGCGGCGGCCGCACTCGACACCATGGCCGACGCGCGCATCAAAGAGACCCGCTCCGGCGAGCTGACCCGCGTGAACTGGCTGCCCGACACCTTGGAGGAAGCCACAGCAGTCGGGCTGACCGATATTGACACGACCCAGGCAATCACCTATTACCGCACCGAGCGGGGCAGGAACGAACACTCCACGAACCGCCGCCTCTCGCTCGGCGACTCGCTGCTGCTGGGCTACGACGCATATCACCTGGTCGACCAGCTCATGACCCAGCCGCTGCAGGTCATCCTCGCCGGACGCATCGGCAACACCGGCTCCTACGAGTCCGGCATGCAGTTGTGGAAGCTGGCACCCAACCCGGTCGACCTCATGGTGATCGACGGCGCCGGACACTACGAGATGTACGACGAGCCCGAGTACGTCGACACCGCAGTCGATCGGCTCGTCAACTTTTACTTGAACAACCTGTAGATCATCCAATCCGGTGAACCTATGCGGCCACAGCACTAGTAGTGCTTTGTCAGGGTCTGTGGATCTAACGGTGTTTCCGGCCTGACCTACCGGGCGTTGTGCCTGGTGAGGAGGGTGCCGTGATGACCGCGACGCGGAACGATGTGAACGCGAGGAAGATCAAGGCCGAACCGTCGGCGGAGGCGAAGGCCGCCGCCGAGTTGGTGCGGCTGGCCAAGGAACAGGGGCTGTCGCTGACCGGCCCGGACGGGTTACTCAAACAGCTGACGAAGACGGTTCTGGAGACTGCGCTCAACGAGGAGATGACCGGGCACCTCGGCTACGAGAAACACGAACCGAGCGGCGCGGGGTCGGGCAATGTCCGTAACGGCTCCCGGTCGAAGACGGTGCTGACCGATACCACCGGACCGGTCGAGATCGACGTGCCACGCGATCGGGCGGGAACGTTCGATCCGCAGATCGTGCGTAAGCGTCAGCGGCGGTTGTCCGGGGTCGACGAGGTCGTGCTGTCGTTGTATGCCAAGGGACTGACGACCGGGGAGATCTGCGCGCACTTCGCCGAGATCTACGGGGCGTCGGTGTCGAAGGAGACTATTTCCCGGATCACCGACAAGGTGATCGAGGAGATGACCGACTGGTCTCACCGGCCCTTGGACGAGGTCTACGCGGCGGTGTTCATCGACGCGATCGTGGTCAAGGTGCGGGATGGGCAGGTGAGCAACCGGCCGTTCTACGCCGCGATCGGGGTCACCCTCGACGGGGAGAAGGACATTCTCGGCCTGTGGGCCGGCACCGGTGGTGAGGGCGCGAAGTTCTGGATGAGCGTGCTGACCGACCTGCGCAACCGGGGGGTCAAGGACGTGTTCTTCCTGGTCTGCGATGGGTTGAAGGGCCTACCGGAGGTGGTCACGAACGTCTGGCCCCGCGCCATCGTGCAGACATGCATCATCCACTTGATCCGCAACACGTTCCGGTTGACGTCCCGCAGGTACTGGGACGAACTGAAACGAGACGTCAAACCGATCTACACCGCGGTGAACGCCACCGCGGCCCGGGCCGCGTTCGACGACCTGGCCGAGAAGTGGGGCGGCCGCTACCCAGCCGTAATCCGCCTCTGGGACAACGCCTGGTCCGAGTTCATCCCGTTCCTCGACTACGACCTCGAGATCCGGAAGGTCATCTGCTCGACGAACGCGATCGAGTCACTGAACGCCCGCTACCGGCGCGCGATCAAGGCCCGTGGCCACTTCCCGAACGAACAGGCCGCGTTGAAGTGTCTGTACCTGGTCACCCGGTCCCTGGACCCGACCGGGACCGGCCGAACCCGGTGGGCGATGCGGTGGAAACCCGCGTTGAACGCCTTCGCCATCACCTTCAACGACCGCTTCCCGACCACTGAAACCTACTAACTAAGATCGCCGGAAACACCGTTGGCGAGACAGCCCCCTTTGTCATGATCGGAGTTGGTCTCGTGGTTTTCGTGTGGCGAAGTGGGTTTTACAGGCTGGGCAGGCGCCGGCGAGGCGGATGAGTAGGTGTTGCAGTTCGCGGAGTACCGCGTACAGGGTCAGGCCGGCGCTGTCGCTTTTGGCCGGGCGAGGCGGTGCGGGGTGAGGAAGGCGTGGGCGGCGGAGACGAGGGTGACGTGATGGTGCCAGCCTTGCCAGGTGCGGCCTTCGTAGTGGTCCAGGCCGAGGCTGGTTTTCAGTTCGCGGTAGTCGTGTTCGATCCGCCAGCGTAGTTTCGCCCATCGCACGAGGGCGCGTCGTGCTGTGGCGGCGGGCAGGTTCGACGGCCAGTACTTGATGGGCTCGGCCTGCTCGGGCGGCCAGGGCGCTCTGGTGAGATGCGTTGTCCTGCAAATGAAGACCCTGTTGTCAGGACAGGGTCAAACGCCTTTCGTGACCATCCTCATGCGACGGTCGCCGCGGTGCTACCGTCGGGCGGGTGACCGAAACCGTCTCCCTCGCGTACGACATCGACGGGTCCGGGCCGCTTCTCGTGGCCATCCACGGGATGACCGAGAACCGCCACTTCTGGGACCGGGTGCCGCTCGCCGAGCACTTCCGCACCCTGCGCGTCGACCTGCGCGGCCACGGCGATTCGCCGCATGCGACGCCGTACGACCCGCTGACCATGGCCGGTGATGTGCATGCGGTTCTGATGTCATTGGGCATCGAGCAGCGTCCCCTGGTCATGGGTCACTCGTACGGCGGGATGGTGGCCACGGCCTACGCCTCCCGCTTCCCGGTGCGAGGCGTGGTCAACATCGACCAGACGCTCAACGTGACACCCCTGCCCGGCGAGGCGGCCGCAGCCGTGCGCGGCCCGGGATACCAGGACTTTCTCACGGCGGGCTTCGCCCGGATGTACGGGCAGCTGGACCCGGCGCTCACCGAGGAGCTCGGCCGGAATCGCCGGGTGCGCCAGGATGTCCTGGTCGAGGTGTGGGCTCCGCTGCTCGACCTCGGCTCAGAGGAGCTGACGGCGTACATCGCGAACTTGACGCCGACCGGGCGGCCGACGCCGTACCTGGCGTTGCACGGCTCGCCCGTCGACGACGCTTACCGGGAGTGGCTGCATGCCCGCATCCCCGGCGCGGCCGTGGAGGCCGCGCCGGCCACCACCCACTACCCCCACCTGGCCGATCCCGGCTGGTTCGTCCGGCGGCTGACCGCGTTCGCCGAGGATGCGCGCTGACGGCTCAGGACACGACTATTTAAGTACTCCTCGGTACGGAAGAATTCTGTACCGAGGAGTACACTCGTGCCATGAGTGGCTCCCGCAGCACAGTGATGGGCCGGCCTCGGGGGTTCGACACCGACGAGGCGCTGGAGCGCGCGATGCGGGTGTTCTGGCAGCAGGGGTACGAGGGTTCCAGCCTGGCCGATCTGACCGGTGCCATGGGCATCACCAGGACCAGCATGTACGCGGCCTTCGGTAACAAGGAACAGCTGTTCCGCAAGGTGCTGCAGCGGTACGCGGACGGCCCGGCCGGCTACTTCGACGATGCCCTGGAGCAGCCAACCGCACGGGCGGCCACCGAGGCCCTGTTGCGCGGTTCGGTCCGCACGTCCACCCTTCCCGAGGGCTTCGCCGGGTGCCTGACCATCCAGGGTGCGCTGCCGGTGTGTGACGAGAACCGTCCCGCGCACGACGTGCTCGTCCAGTACCGCACCGAAGCCGGTGAAAGCCTCGAGCAGCGGTTCCGCCGCGCCGTCGACGAGGGTGACCTGCCGGGTGAAGTGGACCCGGGGCGGTTGGCCCGTTACGTCGTGGCGCTGGCGTTCGGCATTCCGGTGCACGCCGCCAACGGTCTCGGTCGCGCCGAGCTCGACGAGATCGTCGACCGGGCGATGCTCTGCTGGCCGGGAGCCCGCTGACCGGCCCGCGGTCACACATTGCTCAGTCGACCTCGACGACGGCCTTGCCGTGCAGGGTTCCGTCGCGCAGTGCGGTGATCGCCTCGTCGGCCCGCCGCCACGACCCCCGCCAGGTGATCGACGGCCGCAAGGTACCGCGCCAGCCGCTTCACTCTGCCCAGCCCTCGCCGTCGCGCGCCGGAACTCCTCCACCCGGCCCGGCTCGATGGTCAGGCGTTTCCCCCCGAGCCGACACCGTGTTGCCGGAACAGAGTCAACATCCTTGGGTACGCCGAGATCCTTGGGTACGCCGAGCCGGCAGCGCCGGCCCGGCGATCTCCTTGCCGACGTCAGTACCGAACGCCGGGCAACTCCTGCCGCGCCGCGTGCACGCCGTCACCGACCGGCCACAGGCGCCACTCGGCCATCTGCAGGCCGGTGAGCCGTTGTTCGCGGTGACGGTGAGGCGGTAGAAGCGGTACGCGGCCGGGGCGGCGGTTGCCATGAACCCGCGGGTGGCTGCCCGTCCGGTGAAGGTCTCGCCGGAGCGGGTGTCGAGCGTGGCCCAGTTCACGCCGTCCACGGAGCCGGTGAGCGTCCAGTCCCGCGGGTCCCGGTCGGGTGCGTCGTTGCCCCGAGGTGAGGCTGTGGTCGACGGCGGTGGCGGTATTCGCCTCGTACTGCCCCCAGCCGGTCGGCAGACCCCGACCAGTCGCCGAGACGGTCACCCCATACCTGTTGGGCGAACCGACACCGTGGTGCTCCGGCCGCTGGGCTGAGACCTGACGGGCGACGTTATTTGACCGTGTCCCGGCCACATGGTTTCCACTGACGCGATCGGAACGGAGGAAAAATGCGGAAAATATTGTCCGGTGTTCTCGTCATCGCCGTCTCCGCGGTTACATTGGGCTCGGTCCGCGGGGTGTCGGAGGCGGGAACGTCAAGCGCGTTGCGGTGGGAGGCGTGTCCGGCGGACGTCGCCTCGCCCGACCTGGAGTGCACGACGGTCCGTGTCCCGCTGGACTACCGGAGCCCGGAGGGGCGGCAGATCGACATCGCCGTCTCCCGCCTGCCGAGCAAGGATCCGTCGCAGCGCCGCGGTGTGCTGCTGACCAATCCCGGCGGCCCCGGCGGCGGGGGCCTGAGTTACCCGGGCCTCCTCGTGAACCCCGTGTTCCCCGAGCCGCTGCCCCAGAGCGTCCGCGATCGGTACGACGTGATCGGGTTCGATCCCCGCGGCGTGGGCCACAGCGCGCCGGTGACCTGTGACTACACGCCGGAGCAGATCGCGCGGCTCAACCTGCCGTACCCGGGCAACCCGGCCGACGTGCTGAAGGACGCCGAGATCGCGGAGACGATCGCCCGGCAGTGCGCGTCGTCGGAGACGGCCGGAATGCTGCCGTACATCACCACCGCGAACACCGCCCGGGACATGGACCGGATTCGGGAGGCGCTGGGCGAGCCGAAGATTTCCTACCTCGGCGCCTCGTACGGCACCTACCTCGGCGCCGTCTACACGACGTTGTTCCCGAGCCGCAGCGACCGGATCGTGCTCGACAGCAACCTGGGTCCGGGCGGATACGACCACACGGCCTTCCAGCGGCTGGCCCTCGGCATGGAGCAACGGTTCCCGGACTTCGCGAAGTTCGCCGCGGCCAACCCGCAGTACGGGCTGGGGGTCACTCCGGAGCAGGTGCGCGCGAAGTACTTCGAACTCGCCGCTCGGCTGGAGAAGACGCCGGTGCAGGGCATCGACGGCTCGCTGTTCCGCGGGGCCACGTTCGACCTGCTCTACACCGACGTGGGCTTCACCACGCTGGCCGCGATCTGGCAGGCGCTCGACACCGGCCGGCCGGTGCCACCCGCGCCGCCGCCCGGCAACCCGGACAACTCGTTGTCCAGTCGCCTCCACGTGCTCTGCGGTGACTCGAGCTGGCCTCGGTCGGTCCGGGGCTACCAGCGTGACGTCGCGCTCTACCGGATGAAGTACCCGTTGATCGGTGCGGCCGCGGCCAACATCGGGCCGTGTGCCTTCTGGCCGGCGCCGATCGAGCGCCCGGTTCGGATCGGCGACCGGGGCCCGTCGAACGTTCTCATGGTGCAGAACCTCCGCGACCCCGGAACCCCGCTGGCCGGCGCCCGCGAGCTTCGAAAGGCGTTCGGTGACCGGGCACGGATGGTCACGGCCGACCAGGGTGGCCACGGCGCCTACGGGCTCTTCGCCCGGAACACGTGCGTGAACGACACGGTGACGACCTTCCTGACCACCGGGCAGCGCCCGCACCGCGACGTCGCCTGCGCGGCCGCGCCGGGGAAGTGATTCGTCTCAGCCGATCGGGGTGAGGCGTGGCTCAGCGGTCCGGGGCGGCCATGTTCGCTTCGTCGTGGCGATCGCCGGAGGCGGGCGTCAGGTCGTTCAGGCGGGCGATGTGGCCGGGGGGTGAGCTCGACGCCGTCGGCGGCCGTGTTCTCCTTCAGCCGGTCGATGCGGGTGGTGCCGGGGATCGGGGCCATGTCGTCGCCCTGGGCGAGCAGTCAGGCGAGGGCGACCTGGGCGGGCGTGGCCCCGATCTCGGCGGGCGATGGCGTGGACCTCGTCGACGATGTGCAGGTTGCGTTCGAGGTTGCCGCCGGTGACGCGCGGGTTGGTGCGCCGCCAGTCGTCGGCGTCGAGGCCGTCCAGGGTTCGGATGGCGCCGGTGAGGAAGCCGTGGCCGAGCGGGGACTTGGTGGCCAGCACCACCTCGTCCCGGCGTCCCTCGATGGCCCGGCCGACCAGCTCCTCGTCGGTGGGCCCGTACAGGTCGGAGGTGTCGATGTGCGTGACACCGAGATCAAGGGCGCGGTGGATCGTGCGGATCGACTGGTCGCCGAGGCGACGGCGCTGGTGTAGAAGGCGGATTCCCATGGCGCCCAGGCCGATGCGCGGGACCTCGAGGCCGCCGAGTGAAGTGGTTCTCATCGTGGATCCCTCTCGATAGGGCCGCTTCATGCTCCCCGCGGCAGAGAACTGCGGTGCATCAAGACCGATCGGTACCGAAGTGGGACCTGTGACACCGGCGTCGAGAGGCACGGACCCGGGGCGGTCAGCCCGTCAGGTCGTGGCGCTGGCGTTGGTATCCCCGTGCATGCCGCCAACGACCGGGTGGGGATCGTCCTCTGCCGCACGCGTGAGGCGCAGTTGCTGCTGGGCGAGGACGCTGGCCCGGCCGAGCACATCGAGCTGTGCGGTGTTGTAGAGGGCGACCACGGCGTCGACGAAGGTCTGCTGGGTGACGTGCTCGCTCTTGGACAGATGCCCGGCGGGGTCGCTCAGCCACGGGTAGTCGATGAGGTGCTGCGCGAGGATCGGTGCGAGTTTTTCGGCGAGGTTCTGCCGGGTGGCCTCGTCCGCGTCGGCCGGCAGGGCGTCGATGTCCGCGTTGATGGGGTCGGTGTCGGCCTCGACCATGCGCTGGAGGTCCTTCATCGCGTCGTCGTCGTACAGCCGGGTGAAGACGTGGATGAGCGAGCTGTCGGACGCGGACAGGCGTTGTGCGACGGACTCGAAGCCCGCCGGGGCGTTGGCCGGGGCGCCGTCGCGCAGGATGAGGGCGATGTCGGAGCGGGCCCGCCGCAGGCGCTGCACCTCGGCCGAGAGATCGGCGTCGACCTGGCGCAACACTTCCGGGGCGATGTCGCCGTCCGATCCGACGGCACCGATCTGGGACAGGGGCACCCCGAGCTCCACGAGCCGCCGGATACGCAGCAGGCCCACGAGATCCTGTACGCCGTACTGCTTGTACCCGTTGTACCGGCGTTCCGGCTCCTCGAGCAGGCCGAGCCGGTGGTAGTGCCGGACGGTGTTCACCGTGGTGCCGGCAAGCTCGGCGAGCTCCCGGGTGCTCCAGGCCACCTCGGCTCCTTCCAGGATCGCGGTCGGAGGTCTAGGAGACGATCTTCAATCCCGGGTCACCCGGGACTGAACACTGTGTCCCCACCACCGAGTCAAGACCATGGGAGAGTCGAAAGACTTCTGTCCTGACCGGTCTCCCCGCAGACGTTAGCACATCAGATCCAACCGGTACGGAAGTCAACTGCCGCGCTTCCGGTTGACCGTGTTCTGGGAACAGGGTTTCCCATGGTCGTGACGGCGTGATCCGGTCGGGGAGCATCAGATGTTCAAGCAGTGGCGGAGGCGCCGGGCGATCCAGCGGGTCAGGCCCGGCGACGGGCTTCCCCTGAAGCGCTTCCGCTGGTGGCAACCGTTGATCCGGTCCTTGTTCTACCTTCCGTCCGACGAGGGCGCGGGCCGGTCGGCGGTCTACGCCGTCGACGTGCATCATCTGCGTTCCGAGACCGAGAACGGCAACATCGGGGCGCACCTCTATCGCGACGGCCGCCGGCAGGCCCGAGCGGAGCTGCCCACCATCTTCACCGTCGAAGGCGGCACGATCGAGGTGATCGCCACCACCTTCGGCCTCCGGCGCTGCCACTACGTCACCGACGAGGGGGCCGAGCAGCAACTCGTTCCGGACCCCCGCTCGGGCGAGGGCCGCCGCGCCCGCCTCGACCGAGAGCATCCCGTGCTCAGCCGCTGGATCAGCGCGTTCTCGCTGATCGTGCTGCTGGGCGCGCTGCTGCTCACCCTCCCGCAGCTGGCCGAGTCGCTGTCCCGCATCCCGCCGGTGGCCGAGCGCTGGGGCACCTTCACCTCGCCTCTCGACCTGCCGTTGTGGTCCACCATCGTGCTGGCGGTCAGCGCGGGAATCGCCAGCACGGAGCGGGCAATGCGCCTGCGCTACCGCGCGTGGCTCGACGAGGGCTGACTCAGACCCCGGATCGAACGACGGGTCACCGTGCCGCAGCATCAGCATTCGAGCACCGCGGCTTGCGGGCCGGTCACCTGCTGTCTCGCGTTCGGAGTGGCGGCCGTCCAATCGTGGTACATGGCCGCCGACTGCGTCCTCGGCACCGGTCAGCATTGACTGTGTCGTGACGGCATGGCCGCCAATTGGGCGCCGTGCCGGTGGTATTTGTGCATGGTGTCCGAGATCCCGGCGATCTGGGACGGCGTGGCGCCGAGGTGTTGCAGGAGTTCTGGGCCGGTCTCGCGAACTGAGCCCCACTTCTCCAGATCAGTAATTTGACCGATTCAACAGCGGCGGGAACGGGACAGCCTCAGGGGACAGCTCATCGGACCTGGGAGAGTCATGAGACCGACGGTCGTCCTCGTGCACGGTGCGTTCGCCGATGCGGCCGGCTGGGGCGGGGTCATCCGGGGCCTGCGCGCCGACGGCTTTCCCGCCGTTGCCCTGGCCAACCCCTTGCGAGGCGTACGCTTCGACGCCGGCTACCTGCGCGCCGCGCTCGCCTCCATCGAGGGTGACGTCGTTCTGGTCGGCCACTCGTACGGCGGCATGGTGATCTCGAACGGCGCCGTCGGCAATCCGGCGGTGAAGGCGCTGGTCTATGCCGGCGCTTTCGCCCCGGAGGCGGGGGAGAGCGCCGCCCGGCTCTCCGCCCGGTTCCCCGGTAGCTCGCTGGACGAGACGCTCGTCCCGGTGCGGCTGCCCGATGGCCGCTTCGACCTCTACATCCGGCAGGCCCGCTACCACGAGCAGTTCGCCGCCGATTCCTCCGCGGACTCCGCAGCGGTGATGGCGGTGACCCAGCGGCCGATCACCGACGCCGCGCTCAATGAGGCGTCCGGCGAGCCGGCCTGGAGGTCGATACCGTCCTGGTTCCTGTTCGGCAGCGAGGACCGCACCATCCCGGTCGCCGCGCACCGGTTCATGGCCGAACGGGCCGGCTCGCGCCGTACGGTCGAGCTGAAGGGTGGCTCCCACACGGTGGCCGTCCCGGAGGCCGCCGCCCTCGTCGAGCTGATCCGTGAGGCGTCCGGCACCGGCTCGTCGCTGGTGTCCCAAGACGTCGCCCGCGCCGACCGGCCGAGCACCCGAACCGGGTGTGGCACCGCCGAGGTCGCCGTCGGCAGAGGGGCGTACGAGGTCGGCGTCCGAGGAGCCGGCGGCCGGCCCCGGCGGGTCGGCGCCGCTGTCCTCGCGTACCTTGCCGCCGAAGTCATTCGGCAGCGCCACGTGGGACGATCGGGCTGAGGCGGGATTCACACTGGCTGTTTCGTGATCGTTTGCGCAGTTAGGCCGGTTGCGCTGTTTCCGATCATGGCGGAGAGTGCGGTGGTGTACCCGGCTCGTCGGCGTCCTCGAGTGCCTGGCCGTGGTCACGGCCGAGATCGGAGACATCCCGACGCGAGGTGAGCTGCAGTGAACGCCGGCCCGGACGCCGGCTCGCCCGTTCTGGTGGGGCGGGCGGGTGAGCTGGCCGGGCTGGCGGAGTTTCTGGCCGAGGCCGCCCGAGACGGTGCCGCGCTGCTGCTCACGGGTGATCCGGGTGCCGGCAAGACGGCTCTTCTGGCGGCGACGGCCGAGCCCGCCGCCGCCCGGGGAGTGCGGGTGATCCGCGGAAGCGGCGTCGAATACGAGACGGAGATCAGCTTCGCGGGGCTGCACCAGCTGGTCGGCGCGCTCTCGGCCGAACTTGCCCGGCTGCCGGACTCTTCACGTTCCGCGCTCGAGGTCGCGCTCGGCTTCGGAACGGGGCCCGCGCCGGCCGAGATGGCTGTCCTGCACGCCGCCTATGCGCTGTTCGTCGAGGCCGCCCGCGAGAGGCCGCTGCTGCTGGTCGTCGACGACCTGCACGCGCTGGACCGGGCCAGCCGGTCCGTGATCAGCTTCGTCGCCCGGCGCACGGCCGGCCGTCGCATCGGCGTGCTGGCCGCGGTCCGGACCGGAGTCGTGGATTCGCCGGAGCCCCTCCGTCTGCCGGAGATGCCGGTCGGGCCGCTGCTCGACGCGGACGCGATCCGGCTGCTGTCGTCCCGGTTCGCGGGTCTCCCTCGGCGGCTGATCGTGGACGTCGCGCACCAGGCGCAGGGGAATCCGTTGGCCCTGCTGGAGTTCGGAGCCCTCGCCGACGGGCCCGGGACCCGCCTGCGCGGGCACACCTCGATCGGTACGGGCCCGGCCGAGGAGGTCCGTGCGCTCTATGCCGCCCGGGTCGCCCGGCTGCCGGGCGGGACCCGTGAGTTGCTGCTGCTCGCTGCCTTGGAAGGCACCGGGGACATCGGCGTCCTGGAGGCAGCCGCCGGCGACGTGGCCATCGGCGCTCTCGACGCGGCGGAGCGGGACCAGATGATCCACGTCACGCCGGACGGACGTACGGTGCGGTTCCGGCATCCCTTGACCAGATCGGCCGTGGTCGGAGAGGCAACCCTCGAACAGCGCCGGAGCGCTCACCGCCGGCTGGCCGAGGCGCTGACCGGACAGCCGGAACGCCGCGCGGACCACCTGTCGATGGCCACTGCGGCCCCCGACGAGCCGGTCGCTCAGATCGTCGAGGCAGGCGCATGGCAGAGCCTGCGCCGCGGCGACGTCCTGGGAGCCCTGACCAGACTGAGGCGGGCCGCCGAACTCAGCCCCGACCGTGAGAAGGGCCGCCGCCGGCTCGCCGACGCCGCCTACGTCGGAGCCTCGGTGGCCGGCCACCTCGACCTGTCGCATGAACTCATGCGTGAGCTGGACGATCACACGGCAACGAGCCGATCCCTGCCGGCGGTCGCCGCGGCCGGATATCTGGCCCTGATGACCGACGGCGATGCCGCAACCGCCCACCGGGTGCTGGTCGAGGCGCTCGATCAACACACCCACACGGCCGGCGTCGGCCTGGAGGATCTCACGCCGGCCCTGTTCACCCTCATGGTCACCTGTCAGTACTCCGGCCGGCCGGAACGATGGGCGCCGTTGCGGGAACTGGTCGGGAAACTGCCCACCGTCCCGGTCAGCTCGCCGATCTCCCTCATACGCATCCTGGAGGATCCTGGCGCCGTGCCCGGCGAGCTGCTTCACGACCTCGATGAGCAGCTGGCCAGACTGGACCAGGTGACCGACGCCGGCATCATCATCCGGACGGCGCTGGCGGCCTCGTACCTCGATCGCCTCTCCGGCTGCCGCCGGCAGGTGGCCCTGACCCTTCGCCACGCTCGTGACAGTGGCACGGTCAGTGGACATCCCCTGCTGATCGTGAGCGCTCTGGACGACCTGTACACCGGTCGGTGGGGCCGGGCCGATGCGGCCGCCCGCGAGATCATCGACAGCGGCCGGTACACGAGGTACCGCCTCTTCAGCCAGATCGGCCGCTACATCGCCGCACTGGTCGCCGCCCACCGTGGCGACGTGGACACTTGCATGACCCACTGCCAGGTGCTCCTCGACTGGGCGGCCGGCCGCGACCTCGGCCGACTGGCGAACTGGGCTCATCAGGCGCAGGCCCGGGCGGCCCTCGGCTCGTCGGACTTCGACACGGCCTTTCGCCACGCCTCGGCGATCACCGCGCCGGGCGAGCTGCCGCCCTTCACCATCGAGGCGCTGTGGACGGCCCTGGACCTGGTGGAGGCCGCAGTCCACTCCGGGCGCACCAGCGAGGCGCAGAAGCACGCGGCGGCGCTCCGGGCCGCCCGAGTCGGCCGTGTCTCGCCGCGTTACGCGCTGATGACCGCCACGGCGACCGCCATGACATCGGCTCCGTCGTGGATGGCGCGGCAGTTCGACGAAGCCTTGGCTCTCCCGGGCATCGAGCAGTGGCCGTTCGAGGTCGCGCGGACCCACCTGGCCTACGGTGAACAGCTTCGCCGGCGGTCGCTCAGAGCCGAGGCGCGGGTGCACCTCTTCGCGGCGCACGAGCGTTTCGAGTGGCTCGGAGCTGCCCCCTGGGTGGCGCGGGCGGCCTCCGAACTGCGTGCCACCGGGATGACCCGATCGGCGGGAGCGCTCGCCGGGGATGCCCTGACACCGCAGGAGCGCGAGGTCGCGGAACTCGCCGCCACCGGTCTCTCGACGAAGGAGGTGGCGGCCCGCCTGATGATCTCGCCCCGCACCGTCTCCGCACATCTGTACCGGGTCTTTCCCAAGCTCGGCATCAGCTCCCGGGCCGCCCTGCGTGATGCTCTCACCGATCGAGACGCCGATCCCGAGGCCTAGCACGTCATGGAGCTCGGTGCCAACGTCGCGTTCGTGCCACGGCCACGAGCGGCGGCTGTCGACTTCTGGATGGACTATCAAGGACTGGTCTACTGACCGCTCACGATGAGGCGGTTCCCCGCAGCGCGAGCGACCCGGACAGGGCCGAGCGCAGACCCGGCAGATCGCGGTCGACCCGCCCGGTCAGAGCACGCACGGCAGGTCTCCGTCCTCTCAGATCACGCCAGCGGAATACGGTGCTCACATTCCCGTCGATCGCGAGCGCGGCCAGCACGGCCTCTCCGATCGGCGTCGGCGCGGAACCGGGATCTCGCTGCACCGCATCGCGTACCCGGGCGCGCAGGGTTTCCACCGCCCCAGGGTCCGCGACGTGAATCCGCTTTGTCCCGATGGGGCCCAGGATCCGGCGATGCTCGATCGCGATGGCTCCCGCCTCGACGAGCTGGTCGCGGACGGTCTCCTCGGCCTCGAGCCATCCGCTCTCCAGCACGTCGAACCAGCGTCGGGGACGGTCCGCCGGGACGGCGCCGAGCATCTGGGCGAGGAACGGGTCGAGCGTCGCCGTCGTCGCGTTCGTCCGCTCGGCCTTGCCGTCACGGTCGCGCAGCCAGCCGGTGATGCACAGCTCGGCGACCGCGGCGGCGGACAGCAGCGACCCGCGGACGGCGGCGCTGTCGTCCTCGAGCTTGGCCTTCTCGAGCCGCAGACTCAGGAGGAAGAGCCGCTGCGGCAACGGCAGGGTCGCCATCGCCGCGCTTGACGAGGTTTCTTGGGACATCGACATACCTCAAGTAGAAACGTAGTGGTCACCACACGGTCCAGTCGTGGAGTCCTCGAGTCCGACAGGCCGCCGGCCCGGCCGTGGCAGGTCGAGCACCACCATGTCGAAACGCGGTGGGCTGCTGATGCAGCTCCTCCACCGTGGCGACGCCGACACGACCCCGCATCCGCGCGTCGTCGGCGGCCAGCTTCTCCAAGCCGGCTCGCGAGATCGGCTGATCTGAGACGATCGCAACTTGGTACACGGCTTCCTCCAGGCGGCAACCCGCAGTCGCGGGGGCTTGGCCTTGGAACGACCCGGACGAGAAACCGGTTCATGACCGGCAGGGGGAGTCGGCAAGAGGCGGGCTCGGTTTGACTGTGTCGTCGGCACACGGTTTCTACTGATCGCATGCTTAACCTGCCCGGAAGAGGTTTCCGGCAAGCACACTGTCGCGAGTGCCGCCGGCAGGTGCTCGCCGCGTCTGCCGTAGAGGGCGCGGACAAGTCCCACCCGGTCGCCGACGTGGCGAAACAGTGCCCTTGCCCCACTCCGGCGGCGGCTACCTCGTCCCTGGGAATCTACTCATGGGTGACCATCCGCACGCGACGAGTGTCCGGTAACGGGACGAGCTCATCAGCGCCACCGCGACGCCCGCATCGGGTTCGCCGACCGGCCGAAATCGCCGAGGTGGCGGCCCGCGCACTCACCGGACCCGGCGCCCCACAACACCGAGCATGTCATCACCGGCCCGAGCGGCTGAGTTACGACGACGTCTCCGACACCCGTACCGACATCGGCGGCCGGCCGGTCCGACACTGTGGTGGTCGCCCAGCTGTGACCGGACTGGTGGCCTGGGGTCCGGCGATGCCGCCCGCAGGCCGGTACCGACCGGTGCCTCGGCAACAACTTCATCGGCCGCGCGAACGGGTACCTCGGTCGAGTTCTGTACCGACCGGAATAGAAGTGGTGAGCCCGAGGTTGTGCCCTTCAGCGACGGCCACCACGGCGAGATCGGGCGTCGCACGTCATCACCATCCCAGTACAAGACACCAACCCAGGAAAGGGAGACCAACATGTCTGAGTCTGCAGTGCGCGAGGTCTTCGAGCGCTACATCGACGCACTCAACGCCCATGACTTCGACCGCATGACCGAGTTCGTTCACGACGAGCTCATCGAGAACGGCAAGCCGGTCACCCGGGACGACATCATCGCGGAACTGAAGGCGCACGGCGATGCCGTGCCGGACTTCACCTGGCGGGTCCAGGACATCGCCATCGACGGTGACCGCGTGGCAGCCCGTCTGTTCAACAAGGGCACGCACACGAAGGAGTGGCTCGGCGTGGCCCCCACCGGCGCCATCTTGGAGTTTGCCGAATACTCCTTCCACAAGGTCCGTGACGGGCGCTTCTACGAGATGAACTACCTGATCGACGCCCAGGCAGTGCAGCGACAGCTCGGCAGCTGACAGCGCCGTTCGCGTTCGACTTCCCGAGCTGCGCCGACAGCACCGGCTCGGGAAGTCGAACGCGAGGCACAGCCAGGACCACGTCAGACTCACCCGGAGATCGGCTGGACGCCACCGGCGCGCCCGGCCACTTCATCGGGTTCGGCGATTTCCGAACTCGGACACGAAGCGCCACTGGCGCTCCGCGTCGCCTCAGCGTTCACCGAGCTCGCCCGAGCGATCTGAATCTCGACCGGCCTCCGAGGTTCGACATGTCTTGCCAACTCGAGAAACCAACAGTCCCCGAGGGACCATCCCCGGATGCGCGGGGAGCGCGAGGCGATGCGGATGGCACAGCACGGGCGCCGGGGACCACCCCCGCCTGCGCGGGGAGCACACTTCGTGACCTGCGGTGCTAAAGATTAAGGGCCGGCGCTGCCAGCGTGCTGACACCAGCACTCATTCCGCCGAACAACCGGTCAGTCCCAGTTGTCGTGCCGGATGCTGAAGGCGTCTCGCTCGGAATCGGTAATTTCCAGCGAACCGTTGCGCAGCTTGAGGAGGGTTTCGAAGTACTCCTCTCGGGGCGCACCCGGCGCGAACAGCAACAGCATCGACGCTGGCTCACCGGACTCGTTGCGGAACCCGTGCATCCCGCCAGGTGGTACGTGCAGGAAGTCTCCGGCGCTGGCGTCGACCCATCGGTCGCCGGAGTACAGCCGGATGTTTCCGTCAAGGACGAAGAACGACTCGGAAAGGCCGCGATGGAAGTGCGGGCCGGGTCCGCTTGGCTCCGGGCTGAAGTCCCACCGGTAGAGGCCGAAGTCGCCGTACGTCTCCGTCCCGCGCGCGAGGTAGGTGACCTTCACCCCGTTTGGGTAGGTGATGTCCGGCAGCTGGTCCGCTCTTCTGAGATGCGTGCGGCTGTGACCGTGTTCCCCGTCGTAGCGCGAAGGTGGGTAGGTGGGTAGCGACAACGCGGTCCCTTTCCGTTGTTTAGCCAGAGTCCCGTGACGGGTCCCGTCGCCGAGGCTAGAACCTAGACGAGTCGGCAACCGGCCGGCCGGGAGGGGGCGGGCACTGAACGTTGTAGCCGGGGTGACCCGGGCGAGGCGTGGACGATAGTGGGTGCATGGCTGCGCGAGTTTGAACGAGCGGGCGAGGGGAGGGAGTACACGTCATGAGTGAGACACGCGGCTGCCGGATTGTTCACAGTTCGCAGAGGTGGCCACCCGCCAGCAGAGCTGACGGGTGGCCACGGAAGGGTGGAGGCTAGCAGGGGGTGCCCTGCGCGCTGCTAGCCAGGTAGTACTCAGGGACATAACCGTAGTGGCCGGTTGCACGGTCGTAGACATAGTCCCAGTAGGACGACGTGCCGACGTACCTGCCGACCACATAGCAGAAGTCATCCAACGGCTGCCAGGCACGTAGCCTGATCCGAGGCGTGCAGCCGGAGTCCGCGCAGTTGTACATGTCGACGTCCGCCCACGTGTAGTTGACGAAGGTGGAACTGGCCGATGACCTTGCTGGTTGGTCGGTCGCGGCGTCCGCGGTGGTCGCGCCGGTTACGAGCAGAAGTGTCGCCACCGCGAAGGCGGCTGGCAAGAGTTTCCTCATAATCTGTTCCCCTGTTCGGCAGTTGATGTTCGATGGATGGAACTGTCGTCAACCGCAGCGGTTTACCGGACCGCACCTCGTTACGCCATGCTCCAATTGGCGCCAGGTTGACGAGCGTGGATCATCAATGGGATCCGAAGGACGAGACCCGGTCGTTCCAACCGAAGATGCCCAGGTCGTCCCAGTTTCCGCCCGGCAGCCAAAGGGACGAGCCGCTGAACCAGATGTCATCCCAGATCGTCAAGCCGCCGGCGCTACCCAGGGCCGAAGACGCCTCGTCGTTCCAGGACGTGCAGAACCACAGCACGCAGCGCAAGTCGATCTGGGTTAGGTCCGGCCATCCGTAACCGGACTCGACCCAGATCCAGGCACCGAATCCCCCCGCGTCCTCCCAGAGCGAGGCACCAGAGCTGTTCGCCGCGGCCGAGCGATTGGCAGATCCCGCCGAGAACCTCCCGGCCCCGGGCTGGGCCGGGCCGATGGCCGCGGTTCGGTCCGGGGTGGACACTGGCGGCGGTGTCAGCGCGTTCGTCGGGCCGCCGTTCTGGCTCACGAAGCGCTCGAAATCGGCGCGCCGAGTGAAGGTGACGAGTCGGCCGTGTGGCCCTTCCGGAAGCACCGCCGAGTAGAGCGGTTGTCCGTTGTACCTGGTAATCGTCTCCGGGCTCACGGACTTGCCGTCGATCGTGAGCGGTACTGAGGGCACGCCGTGTTGGATCACCTCATTGAGCGACGAGGTCCGCTGCCCACCGTCGGGTGCCGCGTGAGCGCCAGGCGGAACGGCCGCGATAGCAATTCCCGTGAGGCTCGCCGCAGCCATCAGGGCTCGGGCGAAATGACCTCTCATGATTCACTCCCATCTCTGCTAATTGAGCAGTGGCGCCCAACATCGGTAGCAGGTATTAACCGTCGCCCCTTCGCCTGCTCGCGCACCTTGCGCCAACCTTGAGAACGGGACAGCATTGACCGGGATAGCTGTCAGTGGCTGATCGATTACGGGGGCGGGCCGTGGAGTTCCGGCTGTTGGGCGAGGTCGAGCTACGGGCGGCTGGTCAGGTGTTGGACGTCGGGGCGCCGCGGCTACAGGCGGTGCTGGCAGCGCTGGTCGTGGACGCGGGTCGCCCGGTTGCCATCGAGACACTCATCGATCGGGTCTGGGGCGACAGCCCGCCGGCCGAGGTCCGCAATGTGCTGTACTCGTACCTGAGCCGGACCCGTCGGCTACTGAGGCAGGCTGCCACTCTCACGCCCGGAACGGCAGCGCGAATCGAGCGCCGGCACGCCGGCTACGTGCTGAACGTCGATGCGAATCTGGTGGATCTGTACAGATTCCGACGCCTGGTCGAGCAGGGCGGCGATCGGCAACGCGGCGACGACGTGCGGGCCAATGCGCTCGCCGAGGCTCTGGATCTGTGGCGGGGGCCAGCCCTGGCCGGTCTTCCGGGCAAATGGGCCGGGCAGGTTCGGGACAGTTGGGATCGGCGACGGCTCGACACGGTGGTGCAGTGGGCACAGCTCGAGCTTCGACTCGGCCGTCCCGCCGCGGTGATCGCCGTGTTGCCTGATCTTGCCTCCGAGAATCCGCTGGTCGAGCCCCTCGAGACTCTGCTCATGCGGGCGCTGTACGACGTTGGACGAGGAGCGGAAGCCCTCGACCGCTACTCGATCATCCGGCAAAGGCTCGCCAGTGAGCTGGGCACCGACCCTGGTCCCGAGCTACGTGCCCTGCATCAGGCCGTCCTACACGGCGCCTTGCCGCCACCACGACCGGACACTGTGGTCGCCTCGGTCCGGACAGTTCAGCCGACACCCCCACAACCGCAACCCGCAACCTCGGCTGCCGAGGTGCCCCGACATGGGCCCGTTCTCGCGGCTGAGGGGGGCAGTCAGGCACCGACCCTGGCGGCCGACGAGGGCCCCGCCATCCCGGATCAGGCCACCCCGGATCGCGCTGCCCTTGATCCCGATCGCACCGACGATCCGCAGCCTTTCGAAGCGTCGTCCGTACGCATCGACGTGGTCACGACCGACCCACCACCGAGACCGAGCCGGGTGAGGCTGACCCGGTCACACGCCGCGCTGGCAGCCCTGTTCGCGGTCATCCTGCTCGTGACGATCGGGTCGATGGTCATCTTCCATCGCGACGAGGAGAGCGATCCACCATCGGTCTCGTCGTCGGTCGAACGCGCGCAAGCGCTCTTCGCCTCCGCCCAGGAGCTCGACCAGGACGGCAGAGCAACAGACGCGCAGGCAACAGTCGTTGATGCGGTACGACTCTACGACGAACTTCTCGAGCGGAACGCAGATCAGAACGCGCCGCTTCTCGCCCCCTCGATCATCCGGGCGCTGGGCAGAGCCAGCATCGACTTCAGCGTCGCCGAGGAGGCGTTGCGCACCTGGCTCGCCAACCCGGTCTTCACGCCCTACCCCGCGATTTCGCAAGTGCTTCTGCTTCAGGGCTGGCATTTCAAGTCGCCGGTCTTCCTCGATGTCATCGTCTCGAACTACGAGGAAACACCCGGCATCACATCGCCACGTAAGGTCGCCGACGTGAAACTGCATGTCCTCAAGGCGGCCGTTCTGGAAGGCTCGAACGGACGTCACGGGACAGCGGTGACAGATTTCGAGCAGCTACTGGAGCCTTAGAGGACATCTAACGTTGACTAATCCTTACGGCCGTCGTCCACGTTGGATGACGCGGTGGTCGGCACAACGATCTCTGGGTCGACTTCCCGGCGGCCTGCCGACCTGTTGGTCCCGGAGTCGACCTCCCGCCGGTCCGGGATATCCCGGACCGGCGGGAGGCGCGGTTGTTGCGGGTCAGGTGCCGATGATGCGGATCCCGTTCCAGCCGTTCCCGACCTGGACAGCGGAGTTCACCCGGCCGTTCGCGGTGCCGGTGTAAAGGTGCAGGGTGCCGTCGGTACGGGCGGCGAGGAGGTCACCTCGGCCGTCGCCGGTGTAATCGGTGGCGGTGATGAGCCGCATCGCGCCCCAGGAGACTCCGATAGAGACCCCGGCGGCGAAGCTGCCGGTTGCTGTACCCAACCGGATGTAGAGGTTCCCGTCGTTGTTGACCATGAGGAGATCGGACGCCCCGTCCCCGTTCACGTCGGTCGCCGACATCAGCCGCGTCGCGGACAGCCCCGTGGCGACGACACCGGCGCTGGCGACGGTGCCGTCGGCCTGGCCGCGGTAGAGGTAGAGGCTGTGGTTGTTGTTGAGGGCGAGCAGGTCCGTCCGGCCGTCCCGGTTGACGTCGGCGGAGGTGATCAATCGGAAGTTGCCCCAGCCGCCCGACCAGATCTTCGCCCCTACCGCGAAGCCGCCGCCGCTGCCGCGGTACCAGTAGAGGCTGCCGTCACTGCGGACGGTCAGCAGATCTCCGCTGCCGTCTCCGTTGACATCGCCGACCGTGATCATGCGGGTGCTCGACCAGCCTGCCCCCAGTCGTACGGAGGCGCCGAAGGTCCCGTTCCCGCGGCCGTCGTACCGGAGGAGGGACTGGTCCGCGACGGTGACCCCGACCAGGTCCGAGTGTCGGTCGCCGTTGAGTTCCCGCTGGGCGTTGCTGACGTTGGGCGGCCGGACGTAACCGGAGATGGAGTGCCCGCTGCCGGTGGCGGTGGCCGGGTTCAGGTTCGTCCGGCGGGTCACCTTGTTGTCGTAGTTGCCCTCGATGGTGGTGAGGTAGCCGTTGCTGGCGACCGACTCCACGATGCCGACGTGTCCGCCGGTGAAGTTGCCCGGAGGACCGTAGACGACGATGTCCCCGGGCGAGGGCCTCGTACCGGAGGACCGGTAGGTGAAGAGGCCGCGTTCGACACCCCACTGACCGACGCCGCGGGCGACCCCGGTGGTGAAGACCGGGGAGACGCCGGCGCGGCGCCAGACCCAGGCGGCGAAGTACGCGCACCAGGGCGTGGCACTGCAGTCGATGTCGTACTTGTCGCAGCCGGTCGGCTCGGCGACGCCGACCTCGGCGCGGGCGACGGCGACGATCCCGGCGCGGGTGGCAGCCGCGGCCGGCGCGGCGGGCAGGACGACGAGCGACACGGTGATCGTGGCGAGCAGCGCCAGCAGGACGGCGAACGACCGGTGGGCCGTTTGCCGGCCGGATGGGGTGGTGACGACATGGGACATCGCGGGTCTCTTCTCTCCTCGCGGTGACTGATGGCCGATCCGGTACCGGTGGGTAGTTTCTTCATCACCAGTAGTGAGGATCTGCTGTCGACGGTAGGAGTGCGGGCCGGCGGTGGTTGTCGGGTGAACACCCCACATCACCGCCCCCGCCGTCCGCCCCCGTCCCGCAGCTCAGTCAGCGAGATGACACCGTCATCGAGGGCGCGGGCCACCAGTTCGCTCTTGGTGCGCGCCGGTCGCCCGACATCGGCGTACTTGGCGCGTACCCGTTCGATGTGTGTCTCCACCGTCTTGACGGTGATGTGCAGGCGCGCCGCGACCAGGTCCTTGGAGGCACTGGCGAACCAGGCACGGAGGACCTCTGCCTCGCGTGGGCTGATCCGCGGGCGTCCCGGATCGCGGTCGGCGACGATCGCCCCGCCCAGCGAAGGCGGTGTGTAGCCGCGTCCCGACGCCACGGCGCGGATGGCGGGCACGAGGTGTTCCTCCCCCTCGTACTTGGTGAGGTAGGCGAGCGCGCCGATGTGCACGCATTTGAGGACCGTGGCCTGGTCGGCGTGCTGCGAGTAGACGACGACCCGGCGGCCGGCGTCGACCAGGCGTCGGAGGTCGCCGAAGGCTGGGTTTCCGGGCTGCAGTTCCAGGTCGAAGATGATGACGTCCGCAGTGGCCCCCGGGCCGGTCCACACGTCCGCGAGCCGGGCATGGGCGTCGATGCACCGGATGGGCGGGTCGGCCCGGGCGCACCAGGCCTGCACCCCGGCGACCGTCGCTACGTGGTCGTCGATGATGACGGCACTCAGTTCGGTGTGGGGGTCCATCTCACCTCGACCCAGGTTCGTCCGGAGCCGTGGAACAGCTCGACCGCCACCTGCGGGGTGGCCGGGGGCGGGATCTCCACGTCGGTCGAATCGGCGACGACGCTGACCGAGACGAGGTGTGGCTCACCGACGACGGTGACCCGGGCCCAGCTCTTCGCCGTGGCGAGGACCCGCAGCGGCGCCTCGGTGATGTCCCGGCGCACCGCCAGTGGCAGGACCGGCAGCCGGCCGTAGGCGTCCAGCTCGACCAGCACCCCGCGTCGGTCGGCGATCCCCGCGCAGTGCCGCAGTTCGTGCAGGAGTTGCTGGTCGACGGTGTCGCTCTCGGCGAAGAGCCGGCGCAACCGGCCGGCCGCGATCGCGCACGCCCGGCGGACACCGACCTCGTCCGGGGAGAGCCACCGGGTCCGCAGCCCTTCCAGCAGCGGGATGATGGTCTCGTCGAGGTCGGCGAAGCGCTGGCGACGTAGGTTGCGGAGTTCCGCGGCGGTGATGTCGGCGACCGCCACCCGTTCCATCTCCCGCCGGGCGGTCGCGGCCATCCGGCAGATCCGGCGGAGGGCGACCGTGGTGATCGCCAGGCAGAGCGGATAGCCCACCGTTCCCACCGAGCCGGTGGCGAAGCGGAGCATTCCGGTGTCGACCAGCGGTCCACTCAGCAGGTTGGCGGCGGCGATCGACCAGTGCACGGCGAGGAAGCTGCCCTGGACCCGGAGCGGGGTGCCGAAGAGAACCATCAGGCCCAGCCAGTTGCCGGTGCCGAAGACCCAGTCGGTCTGGGTCGCGATCCTGTGGTCCGGAAGTCCCGTCAGCGAGATCAGCTGGGCCAGCACGATCGCCGCCACGGCGGCCACCCGTGCCGGGTGTGTCCACGGGTGGCGGCGGGTCAGGAGCGCCACCTCGGCTGCGAGCACCGCGGCGAGGATGCCGAGGGCGACCAGTTGCCGGGCGGGCCGGTCGTAGGAGTGCCACCCGCTCCGCACGTACTCCCCGGCCAGCAGGAGCGAGCCGGCGGCGATGCCACAGAGACAGATTCGCAGTCGGGCCGTCATCCGTTGGTAGGTGTCGTCGTCTGTGATGGTCCGGTCGCCGGTCGACGGCGCCGTCACCGTCGGGCCCAACTCAGCCGGACGACGGTGCCGTGGCCGGGTGCGGTGACGATGGTGGCCTCTCCCTGGATGCCGACCATCCGTGCCTCGATCGACTCGCGCACCCCGCGCGCGGTCGCGGGGATCGCGGAGGGAGTGAACCCGACGCCGTCGTCCGCCACCTCAAGGACGAGCCCGCTCCGGTCCCCGATCAGTCGGACGGAGGCGGTGTCCGCCGTCGCGTGCAGGGTGATGTTGTTCAGCGCCTCCCGTACCGCGCCGACCAGCCCGTGCGCGACGCGATGCGGCAGGGTGAGCCGGGTGGGCAGGTACAGCGTCACGGGTACGTCGCACCGGGCGGCCTCCGCGTCGAGGAGGTGCACCAGGTCGACGTCCTCGGCGGGGACGCTTCCGCACGGCCGCAGGATGTCGAGATCGCGCTGGGCCCGGTCCGGGAGCCAGGTTGCGTCGGGGCGGACCTGCCCGCTGGCGACCATGAGCAGGGTCGCGGCGGCGGTGTCGTGCAGCGAGTTCACCAGCGCGCGTTCCTCCTGTCCGACGGCGACCGCGACGAGGTACGCCCGTCGGCGGGCGCCCGCCTCCGCAGCGAGCCGGTCGGCGGTCCGGGCCGCGCGGCGGACCATCTCCCAGGCGGCCCGGGAAGCCGCCGTGTACGCGACGATCACGCTCGCGGCGTTGACCGCGCTGTCCGCGAGGCCGGTGGCGAGGACCACCGCGGTCAGCGTGCCAACTGTGGCGAGGGTGGCCACGGTCCCCGTCGGCAGGTCGGTGTACCACTGGTAGGCGATGCACGAGAAGCTGGCGAAGAGTCGGATCCAGCCGGAGTTGGCCTGTTCGACGGCGCCGATAGCGGGGATCGCCAGACAGAGCCCGCAGATCACCAGGATGTCGAGAACGATGAGTCGGCGCGTGGGCGCCCGCAGGATCCGCCAGCAGTAGAGGGCGTTCCACGCGTTGGCGATCAGGACGGCCACGCAGGTCTGCGGGAGGTACTCGGCGGCCCGGACCAACGCGATGACACTCACCAGAATCAGCACTGCGGACCGGACGGCCGTCGCGTAACGGGGGCCGAACTCCCGAAGCAGCTCTTCGGGCCCCTCACCACGTTCCGCGCGCGGCGTCCCGACATCGGCCGGCGCCCCGTGGTCAAGCTGACGACCTGCGGGCGGCGGCATCCGACTCACCTCCCGTCACCGTCCTGCCAACCATTCCCCCGACCGTCCGACGCACTGTCCGCATCGGAGGAATTCCACTCTTACGTCAGCTCGGCTGGCGGCAGCCCATAGGTCGGATATATGCCACTTCTGTCCTGGCAATCGCGGCCAGGTGAAGTGATCGACGTCGACCTTGCGGGAGATTTACGGCAGGTGATCTCGACGATCGTTCAGTGCAACAGCGCCCTGCACCGGAACGCGTCGGGGACGGCCGCCTGGGCGGCCGTCCCCGAGGGGTCTTGCGGATGCGGAGGGATTGTCCCGGGGGTTCAGCGGTTCGCCACCCCGCCGCCAGAGGCTGGCTGGACCCGCTCGAACCGTACCCGGCTCAGCCATCCCGGGAGGTCACTGAGCACGTACAGCTCGCCGTGCACGTCGGTGTCGATCGCGGTCGGCTGGGTGGGGAAGTTGCCGATCGTGGCGGTCTCGTAGCCGCCCGTGGGTTTGGGACGCACGGCGAAGGCGAGGGTCGAGCAGTAGTCGCTCGCGATGTAGGTCCCCCAGGCCTCCGGAGTGGCGGACCCTCGGTACACCACGCCACCGGTCACCGAGCAGTTCTCCGTAAGGAAATGTTCGTACTCGAAGACCGGGTCGGTGTACCGCCCACCCGGCCGGCATTGCTCCGGGTCGAACACCGGGGTGCCCTCCCGGCAGGACCAGCCGAGGTTCGCCCCACGCTGCCACGGGCGGATGTGGTTGATCTCCTCGACCAGGCCCTGGCCGACGTCACCGATCCACAGCGAGCCGTCCACCGGGTCGACGGAGAACCGCCACGCGTTGCGCAGCCCGTAGAGCCAGATCTCCGGCCGCGCGCCGCTCATCCGGACGAACGGGTTGTCGGAGGGCACGCAGTAGGCCTTCGCCCCGCAGGTGCGGTTGACGTCGATCCGCACGATCTTGCCGAGCAGGGTGCCGAGGTTCTGACCGGACTTGAACGGGTCGTTCGCGTGGCCGCCGTCGCCGAGGGACCAGTAGAGGTACCCGTCGCGGCCGAACGCCACCTGTCCGCCGTTGTGGTTGCCGTACTCGGCGTGCTCCTGGGTGAGCAGCACCTGCACCCGCTCGGGAGCGCCGATGGGCACCCGCGCCAGGGTCAGCGCGCCGGCCGGCAGACTCGTGTACGCCACGTAGAGGATCCCGGTCCGCGCGAAGTTCGGCGCGGGCGTGATGCCGAGGAGGCCGCGCTCGTTGTCCGACGTGTCGATCCGGGCGGTCAGGTCGAGCACCGGCTCAGCCGCCAAGCCGGTGTCGGGGTGGTAGGCGCGGACGGTGCCGTTCTTCTCCGCGATCAGCATCCGGCCATCCGGCAGACCGGTGATCGCGATCGGACGCTGCAGACCGGAAGCCACCTGTTCGGTTACCACGGTCAGCTCCGTGAGTGGCACCGCGCGGCTGTGGGATGTGCCGGCCGCGGCGGTGCCGGCGGCGGCGGTGCTGGCCACCGACCCCGGTGGTAACAGGAGTGCAGACAGGGCCAGAACGAGCAACCCGGCCAGCGTGGTGGCCGGGCGACGACGCCGTCGCGACATGTTTGAGCTCCTCGAGCAGGTGGAGTGGGGGAGGCGATCTGGGAGCGTTCCCACAATACATCGACTCTCGGCAATGCCGCTAGGCGGCCACAGCCGGCCGCGAACACCTGGGTACACCTGGGCTGGTCTATCTCCGCTCTTCCCCGACCAGGCCGCAGCGGCGCGCGACGTCCACCGCGTCGGACAACTCGCCGTGCCGGGCCACCATCATCGCGGCGCGGCCGGCCACCCGGCGCGTACTCTCGGCGTCCGGCGCCAGATCGAGCATGGCGGCGAGCAGCGCGGGGTCGCCGATCCGCTCGGCGAAGCGCGCGATGACGACGACCTGGCGGCGGCTGTCTGCGGGCACCGCCGCCACCGCTTCCGGCAGGACCGGGCGAGCCTCGGCGTCTAGGGTCGGCAGCAGCTCCTCGGCGAACCACCAGTAACCCTCCGACAACGCGCCGGTCACCAGCCGGGTGAACAGCTCGCGGTCCCGTGCCAACAGTCCGGTGCCGCTGGCCAGCCGGGCCAGCACCAGGCTCAGCCGCGCGTCGGTTCGCCCGCCGGCAGCCTGCGTGAACACCGGATCGAGCGCGGTGGCGTCGCCCGTTCCGACAAGCGCGGCACCGAGGCCGGCATCGACCAGCAGCCCGGACCGCGTGTTCCGCAGGCGCGCCCGCAGCCGAGGCACGTGCACGTCGACGATCTCGGTGCGCAACCGCTCGTCGGCCAGGCCGTGCGCGAGCGGTACGACGTCCGCGACCACGGCGGCGAGCTCCTGGGGGATGAGCCCCGGGCCGGCCAGTACGTCCAGCACGGCGCCCAGCCGCTCCGGGGTCGCCGCCTCGCGCCGGCCGTCGAGCCAACGCAACACCTCGAGCACGAGCGGGCCCGGCCCGTACCCCGACACGCGGCAGTCCCGCATCCGGCCCAGGACGGCAAGCGCGTCGTCGACCCGGCCCAGCGCCAGGAACAGCCGGGCGAAACGGTGCTGGTAGATCATCTGGACGTCGCGTTCGCGGCCCCCCTTCGGGCACTTACGGAACGCGGCCACGAGCACCTTTGCCCGCGCCAGTGCGAGTCCGGGTGTCGCCAGCGTCAGCAGTGCGCGCTGTTGCTGACGCGGCTCGAGCCGGGTCGCCAGCGTGAGCGCGTCGTCGAACCGGTCCGCCGCGACGAACGCGGCGACGAGCCGCGCACCGTCGATCTCCCTGACGGTTCCGCAGCGCCGGTCAACCTCGGCGAGGCCGAGCGGCCCCCACAGGGCGGCTGCCGCGGCGAGACAGGGCTGGTCGTCCCCGTCCAGCAGCGCCGACCAGCGGTCGAGCTGCTCGGGCTCACCGACGTACGCCTCGGCCAGTGCCGCGAACACCGCCGAGATACGCGCGCTCCGGAAGTAGGCCCACATCCGGTCCTCGTTCGGCCGGATCACCAGCACGGCCCGGAGCAGAGCCGCCTCCGCGTCGGGGTTGCCGGCCACCAGACGGGCGAGCGTACCGGCGACCGCGTCCTCGGGGTCGGTACACCCACTCTTGAACGGACGGTACGGATGCTCGCCCCCGAGCGCGGTGACCGCGACCCGCGTGGCCTGCTCGTCGGTAAGGATCCGAGGCGCCGCCTCGGCGAACTCCCTCGGTAGCCAGCCGTCCAAACAGGCCGTCAGATCCTCGGCCGCACCGACGTGGTCGCCGCCGTCGAACCGGGCCACCGCCCACCCGATCCGATCGGCCGGGTCCACCCTGCACTCGGACGACACCGCGCCGAGGCGTGCGAGCGCGGATCGGGCCCGATCGGCGAAATCGGCGAGATCGGCGCGGTGGGCAGCGGTGCTCAGGTCGACTGACACGCGCCGACCCTATCCGGGCCCGGACACCGACGCGGGTCGGGACCACTGCCCCGGAACGAGCACCGAATGAGCGGGAGCCGCGACCGTGCTCGGCGAGTTGGAGACCGACGATGGCGGTCCGAGCAGGCCGCTGAGGAGGTACAGGAGTTCTTCCGGAACTCGCCCCTGCCGGACGTGTACTGACGTCGATGCCGCGCCGGTACTCGTCGAGCAGGATGCGCTCGTCGGCGGAATGGTCCAGACTGCTGTCCCCGGCGCCGTACGTCGCCATCGGGACAGACCACACCTCCGCGAGGGTGTTCATGTCGGACGTCGCCGTCTTCCACGGTCGGGTCGAGTCCTGACCGGATTCATGGCTACGGCACCGCGGGGACGCGGTGCCGTAGCCATGGCCGGGCCGGGTCACCGCTAGGAGCGGCGCCGGAGCCAGAAGAAGCCGAAGCCGGTCAGCAGCAGCGAGAGTCCCAGGAACATGGACAGTTCGATCCACTGGAACGTCCAGTACCGGTTGCCCGGCTGGTTCACGTACTCGAAGTGCAGGTTCTGCGCGACGGTGCAGGCGTCGCTGGCCGCCCTGTCATCCAGGACGCTGCAGGCCTTCGAATCCTCGCTGCGGTACGGCGAGCCGTCCGCCTTGTACAGCGGGGCCGAGAACGCCAGCGACCAGCTGCCGACGGCGTTGTACCCCTGGATGTCGAAGGTGTTGTCCTGCTTCAGGTGGAGACCGACGCCACTGTTCAGGACGGCGGCGTCCACGGCGACGGTGTCGGTGACCGGGGGCATCAGGTTCTGCCGTATGACCGTCGGAATCAGCAGCTGTAGGGCCGCGAAGGCGGCGAGGGTGATCGCCATGGCCGGTAGGGTGCGCCGTACGACCATGCCGACGATGGTGCCGAGGACGAAGGCGAACAGCGCGTAGCCGATCGGGACGATGTTGCGCGAGTCGAAGCTCAGGGCCGCGAAGCGCTCGCCGACCACCTCGTCGTACCGGCTCACGCTCCACGTCAGCAGCAGGCTGAACAGACCGGCCACTGCGGCGCTGAACAGACCGAGGATGGCGAGCTTGACCGCCAGCCAGCGGGTGCGGGTGACGCTCTGGTTCCACACCAGCCGGTCGGTGCGCTGCTCCAGCTCCTGGCTCACCAGCGGGGCGCCCCAGAAGACCCCGATCAGCCCGGGTACGGCGATGAGCAGCACCGTCATGAGCTGCACCGTGTCGTCGAAGCTGGCCCGGAGGTCCATGCGCGCGAGGTAGCACGCCTGGGCCGTACAGTTGGCGATCCTCTCGTCGTAGAAGGAGCGGATCTCACTGCCCAGGTAGATGAGGTAGATCGCGAGCGACGCTAGTGCCCCCGCGGTCACCAGCGTCTGGACCCGGAACTGCCGCCAGGTCAGCCAGGTCATCGGTTCGCTCCCGTCATAGCCGCGGACGGCCCGATCGGCTCCGCGGTCGTGGCCCGGGTCAGGTAGGCCAGGGTCATGTCCTCGAGGTCGACGGCCTCCGCCCCGGGAACCGGCTGGGCGGAACGCACGATCGTGGACGACCCGCCGCGGCCGTGTTCGGCGTGGATCACCTCGGCCCCGGCCGGCAGCCGGTTCCCCTCGCCCGGGCGGCCCGTGATCCGGTAGTGGACGGCGAGCAGGTCGGAGACGTCCCCGGCGATCTGCACCCGGCCGTTGGCGAGCACGATCAGGTGATCGCAGACCTGCTCCAGGTCGCCGAGCAGGTGCGAGGAGAGGACGACGCTGACCTCGAGCTCGTCGACGAAGTCGAGCAGGTCTCGCATGAACCCGCGCCGGGCCAGCGGGTCCAGCGCGGCCACCGGCTCGTCGAGGACGAGCAGGTCACCTCGCTTGGCCGCGGCCACCGTCAGCGCGAGCTGAGCGCGCTGGCCACCGGAAAGCGAGCCGGCCTTCTGCTTGAAGTCCAGCCCGCGCTGGCGGATCGGGAAGGCGTGGGATGCGGGTACTCGTGGTCGAAGATCAGCCGGACCTTGCCGATTCGGTGGCACGGGTGCTGCGGCGGGAGGGCATGGCCGTGGACGTCGCCTACGACGGTGGATCGGCGCTGGAGCGGGCCACGGTGGTCGAGTACGACGTCATCGTCCTCGACCGGGATCTGCCCGTCGTGCACGGTGACGAGGTCTGCCGCACGCTCGTGAGCAGCGGATCTACGAGCCGGGTGCTGATGCTGACCGCCTCGGGTACGGTCGCGAGCCGGGTCGAGGGGTTGGGTCTGGGCGCCGACGACTACCTTCCCAAACCCTTCGCCTACGCCGAGCTGATCGCGCGGATCAGGGCGGTGGCCCGGCGCTCGCAGCCGGCCGCGCCGCCCGTGCTCGCGCACGGTGACCTGCGCCTCGACCCGGCACAGCGGACCGCCACCCGGGCCGGAGCCTCCCGCTGAGCCCGAAGGAGTTTGCCGTGCTGGAGTATCTGATGACTTGTGGCAGCCGGGTGGTGTCGGCCGAGGAGCTGCTCGAGCGGGTCTGGGACGAGGCGACCGACCCGTTCACCACCACGGTGAAGGCCACGGTGAACCGGCTGCGGACCAAGCTCGGCGACCCGCCGATCATCGAGACGGTGCCCCGCGCCGGATACCGGATCTGACCATGTGACTCGGACAGCATCCTCTCCGGCTCCGGCTGACGCTGCCCGCCGCACGGTCAGAACCAGCGGGTCGGAGCAAGGTGATGAACAGCCCGAACTCGTCCGCACCGATTCGCCAGCCCCGGCAGGTCAGCGCCGCGTGCTACTGCCCGGGAGTGTGCCCCTGATCCAGCACTTCTGCGCCGAAGCGCAGGGGTTGCGGAAGTCCGGCAGGCGGCTGCCGAACCGTCAGATAATGCGGGGGTTGACCTGTGGTTCATCCGCCGGGAGCGGCCGGCGGGCTAATCGGATGCGGTCGGAAGGAGCAGTCGTCGGATGAGCACGATGCGCGCCGTGAGAGCTCACACCAGGGGCGGGCCTGAGCAACTTGTGTACGAGGAAGAGGCGCCGCGGCCGGAGCCGGGGCCTGGTGAGGTGTTGGTGGCCGTGAAGGCCGCCTCTATGACACCCCACGAGCTCACCTGGCCGGCAACCTGGACGCACAGCTCGGACGGGACTGGACCTGAGCGCACGCCGATCATTCCGTCGCACGAGTTCTCTGGAGTCGTCGCGGCGTCCGGGGCGGGGGTGGAAAGGCCCGCTGAGGGGGAGGCGGTCTATGGCTTGATCCCTTTCACCCGCGATGGCGCGGCGGCCGAGTACGTCGTCCTGCCCGCAGCCGTCCTGGCGGCCAAACCCGCCGTCGTTGATCACGACCACGCCGCAGCGCTCCCGTTGGCTGCGTTGAGTGCCTGGCAGGCCCTGGTGGATCACGCCGACCTGCAGGCCGGGCAGCACGTGCTGGTGCAGGGCGGTGCCGGCGGTGTGGGGATCTTCGTGGTGCAGCTCGCGGCCGGTCTCGGTGCTCGTGTGAGCGCCACGGCGGCGGCGGCCGACCTGGGGTTCGTCAAGGGGTTGGGTGCCGAGCAGGTCATCGACTACGCGCACGACCGCTTCGAGGACCACGTTCGCGACGTGGACGTGGTCGTTGATCTTGTCGGAGGGGCCACGCAGTCGCGGTCCTGGTCGGTCCTGAGGCCGGGTGGGGTCCTGGTCTCCCTCGTCACCCCACCCGACCAGCAGGAAGCAGAACGGTATGGCGTTCGTGGGGTGTACTTCGTCGTCGAGCCCAACCAGAACGCGTTGCGTTCCATCGCCGAGTTCGTCGATAACGGCCGGTTGAGGCCAGTGCTGGACCGCGTGCTGCCCCTCAGCGAGACGCGCTCAGGTTACGAGGCGCTGGAGATGGCCAAACGTCACGGTAAGATCGTCATCCACGTCGCTGACTAGTGCGCGTCATGCAACCTTGACCAAGTAATCCGGGTGACGGATCTTGGAGTTGATAGCGAATCCGGACTTGGGTCGGGCTCGGCGGCTGCGCCATCGGATGTAGTCGCCGATCGCGGTGTCCTGCTCGGCATGGCTGCGGGGGTCGGTGCCGTTGAGGGCAAAGTACCGCCCGGCGGCGAACTCGGCCTCGCTTGGCCGAGGCGGCGGGTCGGCGGCGTCCGATCCCGGCGATCGGTGCGACGGCGTGGAACCCGTCGTGGCCCAGCACTGTCAGCGCCGGCCGGGGGCAGCGCCGGGCCGTGATGAACCCGCCGCGCCGTGAAGCCACGGCCTTCGCGACGTAGGCTTCCTCGCGGGGGAAGGGCAGCTCCGCCGGGGACGTCCTCGAACGCCTCCACCGCCACGGCGCAGGCCGGCAGCAGCTTTTCGATCATGCGGGACCGCCGGGGAGCCGGGCGCGTTCATCGGAGCGGGCCGCGACTATGACCGGGCCCTGACATGCCTCGGGCAGAGACCTGAGCGACAATGGGCCAGTCTTGACTCTGCTCAACCCTGGAAGGACCATGCCTTGGCCGGTGGACTCGTAGCCCTGCTGGATGACGTGGCGGTGCTGGCTCGCGCCGCTGCCGCGTCGGTCGATGACATCGGGGCGGCCGCGGCGAAGGCCGGTGCCAAGGCCGCGGGCGTCGTCATCGACGATGCCGCCGTCACGCCGCAGTACGTGCGGAGCCTGGCGTCCGACCGCGAGTTGCCGATCATCAAGCGCATTGCCCTGGGGTCGTTACGCAACAAGTTCTTCATCATCCTGCCGGCGGTGCTGCTGCTCAGTCAGTTCGTGCCCTGGCTGCTCACTCCGATCCTGATGCTCGGCGGCGCCTACCTGTGTTACGAGGGCGCGGAGAAGGTGTGGGCCAGGATCGCCCATCACGATGCCCACGGCGCGGGCGAGGAGAAGCTGCAGGACGAGAAGACGCTGGTGTCCGGAGCCGTACGAACCGACCTGATCCTCTCGGCGGAGATCATGGTCATCACCCTCAACGAAGTGATCAACGAGGCGTTCTGGTCCCGGTTGGCGATCCTGGCTCTCGTCGCCGTCGTCATAACCGTCTTGGTGTACGGCGTCGTGGCCCTGATTGTGCGGATGGACGATGCCGGACTGCGCCTGTCGCAACTCTCCGGCGCGGCCGCCGCGTTCGGCCGCGGTCTGGTGCGGGCGATGCCGGTGGTTCTCACTGTGCTGACGGTGGTCGGCACCGCCGCGATGCTGTGGGTCGGCGGACACATCCTGCTGATCGGCACGGACGAGCTGGGCCTGCACTTCCTGTACGAGGCCGTGCACCACGTGGAGGAAGCCGCACACGATGCTGCCGGTGTTCTCGGCGGGCTCGTCGGCTGGCTCGTCAACACGGTGGCCAGCGCGATCCTCGGGCTGATCGTCGGCGCGCTGGTTGTGTTGGTCATGACACTCACGATCCACCGTCGAAAGCCCGAGGCTGAGGCTGGCACGACTGGCACTGACGGCGTCATGTCCGCGACGCCGAACCCTGCGGCTCCGCGTGGCGACGCTCCTGCGGAGGGGACGCCGCGCGGCTGACCGTTGGATCATCGGCGACTCGACCACGCGGTCAGGGGCACCGTGGCGCTTCTGGGTCGTTGGCTGGTGCCCGGTGAGGTCACCGTCTCGTTCCCGGTCCTGGTCCCCGGCCCTCGCGTGATTGCTGGTCGAAGGGCTGGCCGGACCAGATGTCCTTCGTGGACGTCCTGCTGCTCAACGCCGCCGGCGCCGGGCTGGCGTCGCGCCGCTGGTGGGGCGCTACAGCCAGCGCCTTGCCAGACCGACCTCGAACGGCCTCGTTGCCCTGATGCCGGGCCGCCAACGGTAGGCCGGGTCAGCGGCCCCGGGCGACTCCGCGCAATTCGAAGGGACGGATGCAGCGCGGACCGCACGGGATGACCCGCGGCGTCCGCCCCGCCGGCCGACGCGTCCGGGCCGGCCCGGCTCTGTCGGATATCAGTGTTGACAGCGTGATTCCGCTCTGGATCAAGGTGCCGGGTGCGCCTCCGGAACGTCGGCGTCGACCGGTCCGGGACACCGACGGCACGCCGTCCGAGCAGGATATCGGTCGGTCCGGCGGTCGGTCGGGGACGAATTCCGTCGCCACCGGACAATGCCGGCGCCGGACCGGAGACACCGGATCGATCGGCGGTACGACTGTCGAATCGTATCGACCCTCTTGTCCGGGCGGGAACGATCGGGAGATGCTGTGGCCCGTCGCCGTACGCACCCGTCCGGCCCCACTCCGTCAACGTGTGTCTGGTCGGACCTCGGTTCGGCGGCTTCGCCATGCCCGCATCCCGTCGATCCGACCTTGGGAGGTCGAATGCTCCAGGATGGCTCGCTGCCGAGTTACGACGAACTCTTCGGAGATCTGCCGTACCGCCCCGGCGACGAGGCGCGGACCGTCCACTCACCGGCCGCGTACCTTGCCGACCTGCTTCAGCTGCTGGGGAACGGCCAGGGCGGCGCACCAGCGGAGATCGTCACCCGCCGCCCGGACATCCTGAAGGTCCCGCTCGACGCGGAGCACACCCAGACCGAGCTGCCCTACCTGGACATCGTCAACGAGGTCCTGGAACGGGCGGTCCTGAAAGGGGCGGTCCGGAACGGGCAGGCTGCCGGCGAGAGCGGTGCCGGAAGCGAGGTGGCCGGCGAGAACGAGGACTGCGGCGACGACCAGGACGAAAGCGGGGCCGGGGACGGCGGTACGGACGCGTACGGGATCCTCGCCGAGCTGCGGTACCCGTTCACGATGCCGTTCTCCCTCCCCCACGAGCGGGTACGGCGGCACCTGGCGCACCTCGACGTCGACCCGGCGGAGCTGTACCGGCAGTTCGCCATCGACGTCGACCCGGACACGGTGGTCCGGGAATACCTCGGGTTGACTCCGGCCGAGGTCACGCTGCTGACCACCGAGCTGGCGGACGGGCCCGAGCTGCGCGGCTGCTGGCAGCTCGACGCCGAGGAGCCGTTCGATGTGCTGGAGGCGGTCGACCGGTTCCGTCAGACCACCGCACTGACCGACGCGGAGGTGCTGGAACTGCTGCACCAGAATCTTTCCGCGACCCCGGTCGGCGACCGGCCGGCGGAGCAGGAGGCGGCCTCGGCGTTCTTCGTGCACCAGGCCGGCCTGGTGACCCTGGACGATGAGACGCAATGCCTCCGGCACGATGCCGAGGGTCCGGTGCCGGTCGAGTGGTTCGACCGGGTCAACCGCTTCGTCAGGCTGGCCCGTCGGACCGGACTGGCTCTGTCCGAACTGGACCTCGTGCTCCGGACCTGCTGCGGCAACCGGATCAACCTCGCCGCGCTCCGGACGATCGCGGTGCTCCAGCATCTCCGGCGCGGCTTCGACCTGCCGGTGGACGTCGCCGTCAGCCTGGTCGCGCCGATCGACACCCTCGGGTTCGGGGACGGGCCGATTCCGCAGGACCTGTTCAACCGGATCTTCAACGTACCCTTCGTCGGCGCGGAGCGGTCCGTCCTGCGCGCCTCGGCGTACCTGCCGGCGAGCTACGTGGGGCTCGCTGAGCTGTCCTGCACGGGCGACATCCTGGCTCCGCGCAACGCCGACTACCGCCGCCGGGTCGCTGCCGCACTGTCCCTGACGGAGGCGGACCTGACCGCGGTCGTCAACCGGTTCCGGCGCACCGACGCGTCCGGCCCGTTCGACGGGGAGATCGGCCTGTCCGCGCTCTCCCTGCTGCACCGGGTCGGCCGGCTGGCGACCGCTCTCGGCGTACCGGTCGGCGAACTGCTCGACGTACTCGACGCCCTGGACGCCGACCCCTCGGCCCGGCGGTACCCGGCGTTCCCGGTGCTGCTCGATTCGGGCGCGTCGATCGGGCGGCTCGACGCGGTGCTGGCCGGCGGCGACGTGGCGGCCGGGCTGTGGCTGGTGCAGACGTTGCGCGGCGCCGTGAAGTGGCTGCGCGAGACCGGGCTCTCCGGCCGCGAGCTGATCGGTGTGCTGGGCGGAAGCGTCGGCGCTCCGGCCGGGCCGACCCGGGTTCCGGACGAGCTGCCCGTGCTCTTCGAGCGGCTCCGGCAGGAGTTCGAGGCGGTCGCGTTCGGTCCCGACCTGTTCCGCTCCGACCGGTTCGGGGAGCGGGGTGCCCAGGTGGTGCACGCCGCGCTGGCCGGCGAGGCAGGCGCGGTGGTCTCGGCCCGGGACAACCGGCTGCTCCGGGTCGAGCCCGACGCCGTGGCGTCGGTCGCCTACCGGGCCGTCACCGCGCTGCCGGTGATCGTCGAGGCCGACTTCGTGGGACTCGGGCTCGACGAACGCGGCGCGGCCAAGATCTTCGCCAACCTCCGCGCCTCCGGCTACCTCGAACCGGATGGCGGGCTGGTGCCGGAGCGGCTTCCGGCGACCCCGGACGAGCTGGTTCTCTCCGCCGACTTCTCGGAGTACCGGGAACCGGTGTTCGAACTGATCGCCGCCGCCACCGCCGGTGCCGGCGGCGCGGACGGGGAGCTGCCGGCGGCGCCGGCCGCGTTCTTCCCCTCCGACCTGGTCACCCTCGACGAGCTGACCACCGGGGAGCGCACCGAGCTCTACGACAACCTGGTCTTCAACGGCTATCTCGACCCGGACGGCAACGTGGCGCGGCCGGAGTTCTTCGCCGAGCCCGGCAACGTCGAGACGTTCGGCCTCAACGCCCACCTCGGCGGGGTCACGGAGGATCTCTTCGCCCTGCTGCGGGACCGGGCCGACCGGTTCGGCCGGGAGCGGCTGTCGCTCGACCCGGCGGTCTTCGCGGGGCTCCGGCTGACCGGGCCGCAGCAGGGCGCGCTGCTGCACAGCCTGCGGTTCAACGGCTACCTCGACGCCGGCGACGGCTACCTCGACCCGGTGGCGCTGCTCGACCTCGCGATCAGCGATTTCCACCTGGCCCTGGAACTCCATCCGCACCGGCGGCGCGTCCTCGCCGCCATGCAGGAGCAGGTGCGGCGGGCCCGGGCGGCGGCGTACCGGATGACCGAGGAGGACTTCCGGAACGTCGCGGACGCCGGAGTGGCCCGCCGGGTGATGGCAGAGCTGGTGGGGAACTACCTGGTCGAGAGCCGGGTACCGGTCGAGCGGCTGGCGGACTTCGCCGGCCCCGGAAACAGCCTGGACCTGGCCGGGTTCACCGGGAGCGAGAACGCCACGATCTTCGACCGGATCGCCGCGATCGTCGCCGAGCAGCAGCCGTACCACCTCGACCCCGCCGCCCTCACCGACCTCGGGTTCGGCCCCGAACAGCAGGATCAGCTCGTCGGGTACCTGGTCGGCGCCGGACACCTCACCGAGTCGCTGACGGTTCCGGAGGACCGGCTCGAGTACTTCGGCACCGTGCAGCACGGGCTCGACTTCGTCATCCCCGGGTTGGAGGACTTCAGCCGGGACATCTTCTTCCTGCTCTACGCGATCGCCACCGAGCTGACCGGCGCGACCGCCGAGATCACCGACGCGCTGTCGGCCGGTGAGACCGCGCAGCGGGCGGTGCTCGGCACGGTCGGGCAGGACGTGCTCGGCGTACCCGCGCCGACCGTCGAGGCGATCTGCGTCGCGGTGACCGGCAGCATCGCCGACGCCCTGGAGCTGCTGGTCGTACCCGCGCTCGCCGGTGCCGACCCGGCCGCGCCGGACGCCGGGCTGCACGGTGCGTTCCGCCGGATTCTGGGCTTCGCCCGGCTGGCTGGAAAGCTCGGCCTGGCCGCCGCCGAGGTGACGTGCGCGTTCCGGGACCAGAACCTGGTCGACAAGTTCCCGGAGCCGCTGGTGCTGCCGGCCGAGGTGGACCGGATCGACGCCCTGCTGGAGAGCGCCGACGGACACGTCTACCTGTTCCGGAACCGGTCCTACTGGACCTACTCGGCCGCCACGTACGTCCCGGTGGAGCCGAATCCGAAGCCGCTGGAGGCGCTCTCGTCCCGGTTCGCCGACCTGGCCGGCGTCGACGCCGCCTTCGTCGACGGCACCGGTGCGGAGTGGATCGTCGGGCGGAACGACGGCGGAACGGCGCTGGCCTTCGTCCGGGAGCGCGGCGGCACCCGCTGGGCACCCCGGGCGCAGACCTGGGGGACGGTGGGGAACAACTTCACCGACCCGGCCCGGATCGACGCGGGGTACGTCGACGACGAGGGGCGGATCTACCTGTTCTGCGGGGACCAGTACGTCCGCTACTCCGGATCCGATCACAGCCACGCGGACCAGGGTTACCCCCGCCGGATCGGGCAGTGGTGGGAGAGCGAGCAGCACCGGGTCGGGCTGCCCGCGCCGTTCCGGCGGTCGCTGGACGCGGCGTTCCAGGGTCGGGACGGCCGGACGTACCTGTTCGCCGGCGACCGGTTCGTGGCGGTCGGCGCGGGCGGGGCGAGCGACGGCGACCAGCCGATCGCCGAGAGCTGGGGCAGGGTGCGGAACAACCTGGCCGCGAGGGGCCGGGTCGACGCCGGTTACGTCGCCGGGGCGGCCCAGTACCTCGTCGCCGGCGACCAGGTCGTCCGCTACAGCGACGGTCTGGAGAACGACGGCGTACGGGTGGACCCCGGTTACCCGCTGCGGCTCGGGGCGCAGCTGCCCGGCGTACCGGCGGAGTTCGAAGGTGGCCTGGAGGCGGCCTTCGCCGACCCCACCGGCGCGCTGCACCTGTTCCGGAACGGCCGGACGGTGACGGTCCGCGACGGGTCGGCCGGCGAGGTCGTGCCGACCGCCCGGCGGTGGGGTGTGCTCGGGCCGGTGCTGTCCAGCGGCACCGTGGACGCGGCGATGGTCGGGCTGGACGGCCGGACCTACCTGTTCAGCGGGGACCAGTACCTGCGCTATTCCGGCGCGGACTACTCGGCGGTCGACCTCGGGTACCCGCGCGGCATCGCCGGGAACTGGGGCGGCCTGCGGACGGTCGGCGCCGCGTTCGTGCTGGACGGCGCGACGCACCTGTTCGGCGCGGCCGGGCTGATCTTCGAGGTCGGGCTCGCCCACGCAACCGAGTTGGACGCCGGCCGGCTGCCCCGGTCGGTACGCCAGCGGCTCGCCGAGCACGGCGTGCCGGTCGCCGACGACGCGGCGGTGAGCGGCGCGGCCCCCCAGTGGCGGCTCACCGCCGGGCACCGGATCGACCTGACGCTGCGCCGGACCGGGACCGCGATCGAGGTGCACTGCGATCCGGCGACCGGGACGCCGTTCCACCTGCGCTACTCGACCCCGAACTACGCCACCCCGGACGCCGGCTACCCCCGACCGCTGGCGGACAACTTCTGGAACCTGCCGGAGGAGCTGGTCGGCACAGAGGCGGCGTTCGCTCGGATCGACGCGGTCCTCACCGCCCGGGACAACCGCAGCTACCTCTTCTCCGGCGACCGCTTCGTGGTCTTCGACAACAAGCGGCGCTGGTGGTCCGCGCCGAAGTCGCTGCGGACGGAGTGGGACAGCCTGCCGTTCGACCGGGTCGACGCGGCGTTCGTCGGCGCGGACGGACACACGTACGTCTTCGCCGGGGACCGCTACGTCCGGTACACCGACGGCAACCTGAACCGGGTCGACGACCGGTACCCGGCCCGGATCACGCCGTACTGGGGCAACGTCGTCAACGACATCGCCCGGACCGGCCGGGTCGACGCCGCGCTGGTGGTGGACTCCGCGGCGCTCTTCCCGCCGGGCACGAAGCCCGTTCCGGAGGACGTCGGCCCGACGTACACCTATCTCTTCTCCGGTGAGCAGTTCGTCCGCTACACCGGCACCGGGTACGGGACCGTCGACGACGGGTACCCGAGGAGCCTGGCCGAGCTCTCCGACGAGCCGGTGCTGCGGAACCTCGTCGTGCCGCCGGACCGGGTGGACGCGGCCTTCGCCGACCGGCGCAACGTCTACCTGTTCAGCGGCCCGGAGCTGGCGGTCGTCTCGGCGACCGCATACCGCCGCTACGCCGAGCTGCCCGGATCCGAGCTGCCCGGATCCGAGTCGTCCCGGGCCGAGCTGGCCGGGGTGCGCTGCGCGTACCTGGAAGACGGCGCCGCCCTGGTGGAGCGGGCCGACGGCTGGCACCGGTACGGCGCCCTGGAGGGTACGGCGGTCGACACGACGCCGGTCCGGCCGCGCGGACTGCGGACGGTGCCGGCGGAGTTCCGCACCGGTCTGGACGCCGTGCTGTCCGGGGCGGACGGGAACACCTACCTGTTCAAGGGGACGTCCTGCTTCAACGTCCGGCTCGGTCGCGGCTACCCGCTCGCCCAGGAGTGGGGCCGACCCCGGAACAACATCTACCACCACAACCGGGTGGACGCCGCGTTCGTCGGCCGGGACGGGAAGACCTACCTGTTCAGCGGCGACCAGTTCGTGGCGTACCCGGGGACGGCGTACCTGGACGCGCCGGTCGAGGCCGAACCGCAGCCGGTCGCCGAACACTGGGCAGGGCTGCCCGCCGTGGCCCTCGCCTTCGTGCACGACGAGGTCACGTACCTCTTCGCGCCGCCGGAGGAGGATGGCACCGTCCACTACCTCGCCTACTCCGGCGAGACCTACGGCCAGCCCGACGACGGGTACCCGGCCGTGCTCGACGGGGACTTCTGGGGTATCCCCGAGCCGTACCGCCCGGCCGGCTTCGTGCTGCCGGACGCGGTGCTGGTCGAGGGGGACGGCATGCTGCTCCTGGCCGGGGCGGTGTGCCTGCAACGCGACGGGACCAGCGGCACCTGGTCGTACCCCCGGCCGCTGGAGCGGATCTGGCCGGGTATCGGCTCCGCCGACGGGTTGACCGCCGCGTTCACCGGTCGGGACGGGGCGACCTACTTCTTCTTCGCCGACACGTTCACCCGGTACCACGACCGGACGTTCACCACCCGGGAGCCGATCCGGGAGCGGTGGGGCCGGTCGAGGAACAACTTCCTGACCGACGGCGGCCGGGTCGACGCGGCGGTGGTCATCGACGGGGTCAGCTACCTCTTCTCCGGCGACCAGTACGCCCGTTACTCCGGCACTGACTACCGGTACGCCGACACCGGTTACCCACGCCCGATCGTCGGGAACCTGCGTACGGAGGAACCGTTCGGCAACCTGCCGTCCGGCTTCGACGACGAGCTCGCCGAGCGGGCGCTCGACGGGGCCCGCCCGCTGGTCGACGCGGTGCTCGCCAACGAGCGGAACTGCTACCTCTTCGCCGGTGGCGCGCTGCACGTGGTCTCCCGGAAGCTGGTCGCCAGCTACGAAACGGCCCGACTCGGCCAGGTCCGCAACACCGTCGCCGAGCGGCAGCGGGTCGACGCCGCCCTCGTCACCGACCTGCACACCTTCGTCTTCTCCGGCGACCAGTACGTCCGGTACTCCGGGCGTGACCATGCCGAGGTGGACGACGGGTACCCCCGGACGATCGCCGCCGGGCTTCCCGCCGAACTCGGCATCGCCGACCTGCCGGCCGAGTTCTGCGACGGCATCGACGCGGCGTTCCGGGACGCGGCGGGCCGGACGTACCTCTTCGCCGGTCGGCAGTACCTGCGCGTCGAGGGGACGGCGGCGGTGGCCGCGCCGGTCGCCGGGGCCTGGGGCGCGGTCCGCACCGGGTTCGGCGCCGCGACCCCGGTCGACGCCGCGTTCGTCGGGCCGGCGGGCGAGCTGTACGTCTTCGCCGACGACCAGTACGTCCGCTACCAGCCGGGAAAGCTCGACGCGGTGCAGGAGGGGCATCCCCGGCCGATCCGGGACAACTGGGGCGACCTGCCAGCCGCCTTCGAGCAGGGGGTGGACGGCGCGTTCGTGCTCGCCGGCCGCACCTACCTGTGCCGGGGCGAGGACTACGTCCGGTACTCCGACGACCGCTTCGAGGCGGTGGACCGTACGCTGCCGCAGCCGTTCCGGCACCGCTGGACCGGCGCCGTCGACTACCAGCTGGCCGACCTTCGGACGATCACCCGGTTCGCCGGACTGGCCCGGGCGTACCCCGGCGACGGCGGGCTCGCCACCTTCCTGCTGCCCGGTCCGGAGACCGTCGCCGATCCGTACCGCCACCTCGGCGAGGTGTTCGGCTGGGACGTCGAGGAGCTGAAGTGGTGCCGGCGGCACAGCCGGTTCCTCACCGGCGCCCCGGCCGACGAGGACCGGTTCGAGATCGAGTTCCTGGTCGGGTTGGCCGACCTGTTCGCCTTCGCCGACCGCCTCGGGACCGGGCCGTCCCGGATCCGCGCCGACGTCTGGGCCCGGCTCTACGAGGACGGGACCGACACCGCGGTGGACGGCGCCGCGACCGCGCTGTACGGCCTGCTCGCCCGCCGGCACGGCGCCGCGGAGTGGGCCGTGCTCGCCCCGCGGATCCACGACGAGCTGAACGTGCGGCGGCGGGACGCACTGGTGCCGGTGGTGATCGCGCAGAGCATCGATCGCACCCCGGACGAGGAGAGCACCGATCGCACCCCGGACGCGGAGAGCACCGATCGCACACCGGACGGGCAGAGCACGGGTCGTACCCCGGACGCGCAGAGCAGCGATCGCACCCCGGAGTTTCGCACTTCCCGGGACCTCTACGAGTATTTCCTGCTCGACGTCGAGATGGGCGGGCAGGGCCGGACCTCGCGGGTCCGGGAGGCGATCGCCGCCACCCAGCTCTACGTGCACCGCTACCTGCTGGGCCTGGAGACCGGCCGCGCGAACGACCCGGGCGCCGCGCTGACCCGGCAGCGGCTGAAGGGCTGGTGGGCCTGGATGCGCAGCTACCGGGTCTGGGAGGCGAACCGGAAGGTCTTCCTGCACCCGGAGAACTACCTCCGTCCGGAGCTGCGGGCGAGCAAGACACCGGCGTTCCGGGCGCTTGAGAACGACCTGCTCTCCGGCGAGATCACGGCCGCGTCGGTCGAGCGGGCGTACAAGCGTTACCTGGACGAGTACAGCGAGGTCTCCCGGCTCACCATCGCCGGCGGCTACGTCTACAACCAGGACCGGGATCCGGACGGACGGCGCCGGCTGGTCCTGTTCGGCCGCACCAAGACCGACCCCCGGCGCTACTACTACCGGCGGGCGGAGTTCGGCAGCCGGGAGACGCTCTCCGCGAACTGGGAGCCCTGGCAGCGGGTGGAGGTGCAGATCGACGCCGACCAGGTGCATCCGGTGCACGCGTTCGGCCGGGTCTTCGTCTTCTGGGCCAGCACCGAGAGGGTGTCGCCCGACACCGACCTGGGCAGCACCACGGTGGTGGTCACCGAGAAGGACGAGGAGCAGCGGGTCTCCGGCCAGGCGGCCACCCAACAGGTCAAGATCTACTACTCGTTCTACAACCTGACCGGGGAGTGGGTGCCGGCGCAGACCCTCGGCGCCGGGCGGCGGGAGGAGGGCGTTCTCACCGACGTCACCCTGCTGGTCCGGCCCCGGGTCAAGGAGGGGAGCGGCCGTACCTCGATCGTGGTCTCGGGCTCGTACTTCGTGGTCGATCCGGGCAAGGGCGAGGAGCCGGTCGACAGCGCGGATCCCGCCGACGGCGAGAAGCCGGCCAAGGGCCGGCGGGGCGCCCTGCTCTTCGAGCTCAACCCCGAGCTGTACGCCGACGACCTGCTCGGCACCGAGTGGTGGACCCCGGAGGCCTCCGCCGCACTCGGCGACATCGGGTCGACCTCGGCCGTCACCGTCGCCGCCCGGGTGGCGCAGATCTTCGTCGACCCGGTCGATCCGGCCGGTGTGATCCCGTTCGACTACCCCACCGGATCCGACGCGCTCTCCTGGTTCAGCGTCGACCACAAGGGCGGCAGCTTCCTCTGCCGACCGACCGTGGTCAGCGGAACCGAGGGGACCCGGGGATCGCTGGCCGACAACGAGATCCGGCTGCCGGACTGGTCCCGGGTCGACGCCGCGGTCGAGCTGCCGAACGGCACCCGGTACTTCTTCGACAACGCCGCGCAGGCCTTCGCCACCGCCACCTCGGGCAACCCGCCCGGCCCCGTCGAGTCGACCGGGGCCGGGTGGGGGCGCCTGCGGAGCGTACTGACCGAGGCCGGCGACGTGAACGCGGTGCTGTCTCGCGGCGAGCACACCTTCGTCTTCTCCGGCGAGCGGTACCTCCGGTTCACCGGCACCCCGTTCGTGCTGGCCGACACCGGCTACCCGCGCGGCATCGCCGACAACGACGAGGGATTTCCGCGCTGGTCCTCGGTGGACGCCACGTTCACCGACCGGGACGGGGTCGAGTACTTCTTCTCGCACGACCGCAACGAGTACGTCAGTTCGGACGCGCTGGACGAGCCCCACCCGACGGCGCACTTCTGGACCAGCCGGGGCGGCACGGATCTCGGCAAGCCCGGCGCGTTCCTGGTCACCGAGAACGCCGTCTTCGTGATCTTCGGCGACCGCTACGCCCGGCACACGTTCCCGCCCGCACCCGCGCGCCGGGCCACCCGGGCGAGCCGGTCCCGCAAACCCCCGGTACGGCCGCAGCCGGAGCCAGCGACCGGCCCCTGGCAGGACTCCGGGTACCCGCGACCGCTCTATCTCAATCCGGACGAACTGCCGAGCGGCCTGGTGATCGATGCGGCGCTGCGGCACGGGGGTGTCAACTACTGGTTCGAGAACCGCTACGGGATATACCACGAGCAGGTCGGCGACCAGTGGCTGAACCGTTCGACCTACGCGGCACCCAGCGCGGTGAGCGCCGACGGCCAGGTGGACGCGGCCTGGGTGACGGACGGGCGGCTCTTCCTCACCCGTGGCACGGAGTACCTCCGGTACACCCTCGACGGGAACGGCTCGGCCGCCGAGCTGGCGGACGACTCGTACCCGAGGACGATGCCCCGGCCGATCGAGGCCGCCTTCACCCGCGACGACGACGTCTACCTGTTCAGCGGCGACCAGTACGTGCGGATCGGGGCGGGCCATGAGCCCGGCGCGGCGACCAGGTGGCGGCCGATCGCCGGGAACTGGGGTGAACTGCCCCGGGCCGCGTCCCCGCCGTTCGACGCCGCCCTGGACAGCGGCTCCGGGCTGTACCTCTTCATTGACGGGCACTACGTGGTGCACTCGAAGACGGTGAAGGTGCCGCGCCCGTACGAGCAGGCGGAACTGCCGTTCGAGCTGATCCGGCTCACCACCGGCACCGCCTCGGACCTGAACCGCAAGCTGCTCTCCGGCGGGGTGCCGGCACTGCTCGACCTCAGCACCCAGGAGACCGACGAACTGGCCCTGAGCGTCGATCTGGAGGCGGTCGGAGCGGTCCGGGTACACCGTGACCACGTCGACACCGACCGGCTGCCCACCGGTTCGCACCTGGACTTCGGCAGCGCGAACGGCCTCTACTACGCCGAGATCTTCTTCCACGCACCGTTGCTGATCGCGCAGACGCTCAACGGCGCCCAGCGATTCGCCGATGCCCGCCAGTGGTACGAGTACATCTTCGACCCCACCAACCCGGACTCGTACTGGCGTTTCCTGCCCTTCCTCGCCGCCGACCTGGCGGTGCTCGCCGACAGCATCGCCGGCGACCTGGCCGAGCTACGCGCGCTGCGCCTGGACCCGGCCGACCTGGCGAAGGTCCTGAGCCCGGTGCTGGCCGCGCTGCACACGCTGGCCCCGTCGGTGACGGAGAACCGCAAACCCGCCAGCGAGCAGGAGGAGAAGGCCCTGTTGAGGATCACCTCGACCGTGGACGCCGTCGCCACCGCCCTGCGCGATCTGCCCGGCGGGGATCTGCCCGGCAGGGAACTGACCGACGCGCAGCAGGCTGTGCTGGCGAGCCTGGGCGAGCGGGTCGCCGTCCTCGCCGGGCTGAAGAAGCAGTTCGACGTGCTCGGCGACCGGGAGGGGCTGCTGAAGGCGTACCGGGACAACCCGTTCGACCCGCACGCCATCGCCGACCTGCGCCCGGTCGCGCACCGCCGGGCGGTCGTGCTCGGCTACATCGACAACCTGCTCGACTGGGGCGACCTGCTGTTCGGGCAGTACACCCCGGAGAGCGTCGACGAGGCGCGGATGCTCTACGTGCTCGCGTACGACCTGCTGGGCGAGCCATCCGTACGGCTCGGCACCCGGTTGCCGTCGGAGACGCAGAGCTTCGGCGAGCTGGACGCCGATTGCGGAGCGCTCGACCTGATCGGCTATCTGACCAGCGATGGCGCGTTGCTGGAGGGCAGCGGGGCCATGCACGCCAGCGTGACGAGCGGGTACTTCCACATCCCGGCCAACACCGTTTTCGCCGAGTACCGGACCCGGGTCCAGGACCGGCTGCGGAAGATCCGGGACTCGCTGAACATGCTCGGCATCGCCCAGCCGCTTCCGCTGTTCGCCCCGCCGATCGACCCGATGGCACTGGTCCGCAGCGTCGCCTCCGGCGCCGGCCTGGACACCGTGGCGGCCGGCGCGTCGGTGGCACCGCCGCCGTACCGGTTCGCCGTGATGTTCCGCAGGGCGCAGGACCTGGTGGACAGACTCCGGCAGTTCGGCGGCGAGCTGCTGGCCGCCCTGGACCGGCGGGACACCGAGGAACTCGGCATGCTGCGCGCCCGGCAGGAGGGAGCCATCCTCGAACTGACCCGGGACGTCAGGGAGGCACAGATCCGGATCGCCGGCGAGCAGCTCGCCGAGCTGACCTCCGGGCAGGTCGCCGCGCAGGAACGCGCCGGCCACTACCAGAAGCTGATCGAGGAGGGGATGTCCGCGCTGGAGCGGACCCAGCTCGACCTGATGACCTCGGCCGCCGCCGCGCACTTCGCGTCCAGCGTGCTCAAGGTCGCGGCCGGCATCGTGTACGCCGTACCGCAGGTCAAGGCCGGTCCGTTCATCATCGGCGTGGAATCCGGCGGGCGGCAGCTCGGCGACTCCATCGACAAGGCGTCCGAGGTCAGCGAGTCGCTCGGCGAAGGACTCAGTGTGGTCGGCGAGGCGCTGGGCATGCGGGCCCAGCACGAGCGGACCGCGAGCGACTGGGACCTGCAACTGCGGACCGCGCAGAGCGACCTGGTGCAGATCGGCCACCAGCTGACCACCGCCAACCACCAGCTCGCGATCGCCCGGCGCGAGGCCGAACTGCTCGCCCGGGAGATCGCGCACGGCGAGGAGGTCGACGCGTTCCTGCGGGACAGGTTCGGCACCGCCGAGCTGCACGGCTGGATGGCGGGACAACTCGGGGCGCTGTACTTCCAGGCGTACCACCTGGCGCACGAGGTGGCGCGCTCGGCCGAGCGGGCGTACCAGTTCGAGCGCGGGGTACCGGAGGCGACGGTCAGCCACATCCGGTCGACGTACTGGGAGAGCCGGCGGGCCGGACTGCTCGCCGGGGAGAGCCTGGCGTTGGACCTGGAGCGGTTGGGCAAGGCGTACGCCGACACCGACAACCGGGGGCTGGAGATCACCAAGCAGGTCTCCCTGCTGGCCCTGGACCCGCTGGCACTGCTGCGGCTGCGGGAGACCGGCAGTTGTGAGTTCGCCCTGACCGAGGCGGAGTTCGACCAGGACTTCCCCGGCCACTACCGGCGGCAGCTCCGTACCCTGACGGTCAGCTTCGTCGACGCCGACGGACAGACGTTGTGGATCAACGCGATGCTGACCCAGGTGAGTCACAAGACGGTGCTGGAGCCGGACCCGAAGGCGGTCAAGTACCTGCTCGACCCGGTGGGCCCGGTCCCGGCGACGATCCGGGCCGACTGGCGGCCGAGTCAGCAGATCGCGCTGTCCGAGGTCAACGGCGACAACAACGGCCTGTTCGAGCTGCGCTACGACGACGACCGGTACCTGCCGTTCGAGCGGACCGGGGCGGTCTCGACCTGGCGGTTGGAACGCTCCGGACGGATGGTGACGCCCCCGTACGACGTCGTGCTCACCGTCCGGTACCAGGCGGAGAACGGCGGGCAGGTCTTCGCGAACGCGGTACGCGGCATGCTGAAGCCGCACCCGGCGGCCCGGTTCTTCGACCTGGCCCGCGAGTTCCCCACCGAGTGGGCGGCGTTCCTCGAGGGCGACAGCGGGGAACTCGTGCTGCCACTGACCCCGGAGTTCTTCCCCGACATGGGCAGCCGGCAGATCGGTTCGGTGCACGCCAGCTACGACGTGGCCGGCGGCGTCGCCTTCGCCCTGCTGCTCGCCGGGCAACAGAACCTGGAGCTGCCGCCCGGACGGCTGCTGCCGACCCCGGGACTGACCATCGGCACCGATCCGGGGTCGCCGCTGGTCCTCACCGCGCGGGGCGACCGGCAGGCCGTCCGCAACGTCGGACTGGTCCTGACCTACCAGGCGCAGGTGTGATGGACCACCTACCAGGCGCGGCTGTGCGGGACCACGTACCAGGCGCGGTTGTGCGGGACCGCCGAGCGGCCGCTGATTCCCGGCTGAACACCAGATCCGATGCGGAGGAAGCAACCTGATGTCAGGACCGAAACGGAGCGGGTCACCCCCGAAGCCCAACCGGCAGGGCGGGCCGCCCACCCCCGGCAGGCCAGCCCCCCAGCGCAATGTGGACCCGCCACCGGGCAATGCGCCGCCGCGCCCGCCCCGCCCGGACCTCGGTCAGCCGCTGGCACGACCGGGCAACCCACAGCCCCAACCACTCCGCCCGGGCATCAATCCGCCACCGCCCCTGCAGCGGAGGACGGACCGGCCACCGAGCAACGCGTCGACCACACCACCCCGGCTGGACATCAATCCACAACTGGCACCACAGAAGAAGCCACCACCGCGACCACCCCGCCCGGACCTCGACCCAGAAGTGGTGCCACCGGGCAGGCCAGCTCCGCCATCGGTGGCACGGCTCCCGAGCGGCGCGGTTCGGGTCCTTCCCACCGGGCCGTTCCCGGCGCTCACCAGGACACCACCACAGGCCCCGACGGACCGGACCGGTACGTCCGTCCCGCTGCAACCGCTGACCAGGCGTACCCAGGGGTCGGTCGGGGGTGTCCCCCCGGTCGTACAGCCCGGACCGCAGCCCACCGGCGGCGGCTTCCGAACCACTCCGCGCCGGGTACTGCGTCGCGAGGACCGGACCGCGCTGGAGACGTTCCTGGCGCAGCATCCCGAGGGCTCGGCGTCGATAACCGTCGCCCTACGGGCGGCGTTGGAGGATGTCCTGGCCAGGGATGCCGATGCCGAGCTGAGCGAGCGGGAGCTGGCCGCTGTCCAGGCGGTCCTGGCGCGCAGGGACGTCCAACGGTTGACCGGCGGCGTCAGGACCGGCGCAAACCTGGGGCAACAGCCGGTGACCGCGCCCGGTCCCGTGCCGACCGAGAAGCCGGTGGACCCCTTCGCCGAGCAGGTCGCCGCCATTGCGCAGGAAGTAAGTGACAACGCGGGTCCCTTCACGGCGTTCATCCTCAGACACCTGGCCAGGATCGGGAGTACTGAGCTGTCCACTCCCCGACTGATCGAGGTCGTCGAGGAGGTTGGCACCCGACTGTATGCCCTCGCGATGGGGGAGGATCTCACCGACGACTCCCCGTACGCCCGGCTCGCTCGGGAGATCGCCGGCGCCGTCGAGCAACCCGGGCAACTTCAGCAGACACTCGGCATGCATGCCCCACCGGCCATTCCCCGCGCCCAGATCGAAAGATTGAACCGGTTCCTGAGCGACCACCCGCAGCTGGTCGCCGCCTTCCGGCGCAACGGGCTGAGTTTCAAGTTCAACGCTGATCTGGCGAGGAAGATTGGTGGGCTGTACACGCATGGTGACAAGACCATTCACATGGAAGAGCTGCCCGGACTCGCACCCGAGGTGTTCCTCCGGCTCTTCCTGCACGAGGCCGGGCACGCCACCTTTCAACGAGCCCTGCTGCGCGGGCAGGAGCTGCCGGCGATCCTCGACAAGGCGGATGGTCTGAACCTGCTGATCCGGCTGGAGAACGTCGGACGGACGATGGCGGATCCGTCCGGACCGGCCCAGTCCCTGCTGGGGCGGCCCCAACTCGAGCACCTGCAGGAGGAACTGACGACGATCCAGGAGACCCTCGAGGACCAGGCCCCGGTGGCGGCGTTCGAGCAGCTCTCCGCCGACGCCCAGCGGATGTACCGCGCGTGGCTGGTGCTGCGCGAATCCGGCGGAGCCGGTCTGCTGGCGATCGCGCTGGTCGGCTTCGCCTCGGAGGGGGAGCGCCGGATTTATCAGGCGGACACGTTCATTGAGTTCCTGGCGGAGGTCTTCATGCAGACAGCCATGGGCGACATAGCGGTCCACCTGCGGAGGGTGCTGGACGAGGAAGGCGACTCCCCGATCGGGCAGGCCTGGGCCGCCGTGCGGGACATTCTCGTCAAGTACGCCGTCCCGATACTGCGGGCACCGACGAGGTCTTGACGAGGGGCGGCCTGGCGCCCCGCCGGCCCGCCCCGGTCACCGGGATCGTGTGGAAGATCCCTCACCTCCGCCTGGTGCTCGGCCAGTGTGATCGCTAACAGCTTTCGTCCACTCTCTCTGAGGGGCATGGACGTGCGCTCCACCTCGATGTGTTGCTTCGGGTCAGAAGCCTTGAACTAGAACTAAGTGAGCGCTAACATCGATACTCATATAAATATCATGGCTTTGTGTGACGACGTTTCCGCTGCTGTGCTCACCGCACATGTCGAGCCGCGCAGCCGGAGCGACCGTGCCCCTTCCCGGCGTCCGGAACACGAGGCCCACGCCCTTACGGAGGGACCATGTCCAGACCTCGGGTGAGCGGACTCGGCTGGCGCACCATGTCGGCGGGTGCCCTGGCCGTCGCACTGCTGGCCGCCAACATCACCACGCTGAGCGCGCAGGCCGGTACGACCTCGTCGAGCCCCGCGGCCGGCGTGCCGCGGCCGATGCCTGCGGCGACGCCGACCACGCCGCCGTCCTCGTATCCCATTCCGGGTGCGGTGTCGGGTGCCACGGGCACGCACGACCCGACGATGGTCAAGACGCCGAGTGGCGGATACATCGTGGCCCAGACCGGCAACAACATTCCACTGACGACGTCCACGGACCGGACGGCGTTCCGCGGCGCCGGCGCCGTCTTCCCCAACGGCGCCTCGTGGACGACGCCGTACACGGGGGGCGGGCGAAGCCTGTGGGCCCCCGATATCTCGTACCACAACGGCCAGTACTACCTGTACTACTCGGCATCGACGTTCGGGTCCAACTATTCCGCGATTTTCCTGGCCACCAGCGGCACCGGCGCCTCGGGCAGCTGGACCAACCAGGGCCTGGTCATCCAGTCGAACACCTCGGACAACTTCAACGCGATCGACCCGAACCTGATCGTGGACGACTCCGGACGGTGGTGGCTGAGCTTCGGCTCGTTCTGGTCCGGGATCAAGCTGGTCGCGCTGAACCCCTCCACCGGCAAGCGGTCCGACACGACGGTACGCAGCATCGCCGGCCGCAACGGCGGAGCGATCGAGGCGCCGTACATGTTCAAGCACGGCTCCTACTACTACCTGTGGGTGTCGTTCGACCGCTGCTGCCAGGGCGCGTCGAGCACGTACCGGATCATGGTCGGCCGGTCGGCGAGCCCGACGGGTCCGTTCGTGGATCGCAACGGCACCGCCATGACGGCCGGTGGCGGCACTCAGATGCTGGCCAGCCACGGCAGCATCCATGGGCCCGGCCACCAGGCGGTGTTCGCCGACACCGACAGTGAGGTGCTCGCCTACCACTACTACGCCAACAATGGCGCCTCATTCCTCGGGATCAACCTGATCGGCTACGACTCCGCCGGCTGGCCGTTCGTCTACTAGGCCGACCACTCCGGGACGCTCGCGCCGGCCGACGGGCGTCCCGGACCGGTCGGCGACCCGGTTCTTCGCCTGACGCGCCCGTCGGGGCACTCTTTTCGACAAACTGTTTACATTCTTGAACTTCGATGCCGCCGCCGGTCTGCCCCGGTGCGTGTCGGCTAATATGCATCGGTGAATGCCGCTCCTCCTTCCATTCTGGTCCTGTGTCGTCGTCATGTTTCCCGTTGAGCTGCCAACTGTCTGGGCCGGACGGGAGAAGGAGCTGGCCGTGCTGCACGCGGCCGTCGAGGCCACCAGCCAGGGCCGGGGTTCGGTGCTCTGGGTGGAGGGCGAGGCCGGCATCGGCAAGTCTTCCCTGATCGCCACCGGACTGGGCAGCGGGACCGGGACGCCTGAGGTGTTGTGGGGCACCGCCGATCAGTTGTCCCACCGCTTTCCGCTGCGGGTGATGCTGGACTGCCTCCAGATACGGCCGCGCTCCTCGGATCCCCGCCGGGCCCGGATCGCCGAGTTCCTGCGGGACCGGCGGCCAGGGCTGTTCGCCGCGGACGATGTCGCCTACACCGCCACGGAGATGCTCGTGTCGCTGGTCGACGAGTTGTGCACCGACACCCCCACCGTGCTGGTCCTCGACGACCTCCAGTGGGCCGACGAGGCGTCGCTGATGCTGTGGCACCGGCTCGCCCTGGCCGCCGAGGAGCTTCCGCTGCTGCTGGTCAGCGCCACTCGCCCGGTACCGTCCCGCCAGGACGTACAGACGTTGCGAGCGGCCACACTCCGCCGCGGCGGCACCCTGCTTCCACTTGGCGCGCTCAGTGCGGACGACGTCCGTACCGTGGTCACCGGAATGCTCGGCGTGCCGCCGGGGCCCGCGCTCAACCGAATGCTGGGGCGGGCCATGGGCAACCCGCTGTATCTGCGTGAACTGCTCGACGCCATGGCCCGGGAGCAGACGGCCGGCGCCGCGCTGACCGACGGCGAGCTCACCGACGACGCCTTCGAACGGGTCCCGGCCTCCTTCGCGGCCGCGCTGAGTGACCGGCTCAGCGTGGTGTCGGCGGCCACCGCCCAGATGTTGCGCACCGCGTCACTGCTCGGCGGCGAATTCGCCGTCACCGACCTCGCCGCGCTGCTGCGTCGGACGGCCTCGGACCTCGCCGACGGCCTGCAGGACGCGGTAGCCGCCGGCATCGTCGTCGGCGTCGGCGACCAGCTCACCTTCCGGCACCCGCTGATCCGCCAGGCCCTCTACGACAGTGTGCCGGTCGCGCTGCGCGCGGCGCTGCACTGCGAGGCGGCGAGAGCGCTGGCGGCGGCCGGCGCCGAACCGCTGCGGGTGGCCCAGCAGCTCCTGGCGGCCGGCCGTCCGGGTGACGAGTGGACCCGCACCTGGGTTGTCGAGGCGGCACCGGCACTGGCCGCCCGAGCCCCGGACATCGCGACGGAACTCCTGCAACGGGAGCTGGAGGCGAGCCAACTCGACCGGGCCGACCAGGCCGCCCTGACCGTCGAACTCGCCCGGGTACTGCTCGACGCGAGGCGTCATCCGGAGGCCGCCGACCGGGCCCGGCAGGCGCTCACCGTGGTGGCCCGGGCGGATCACCGGGCCGAGATGTCCTCGGTACTGGCCCGGACGCTGTTCAGCCAGGGCCGCAACGAGGAAGCGGTGGACGTCGTACGCGGTGCACTCGGCCGTCCGGATGTGACCGCGACGTGGCGGGCCCGCCTGCTGGCCTCGCTGTCGATGTTCGAGCGTGCCAGCACCGGCGACCTGGACACCGCCGACGGCACGGCACGCCAGGCGCTGCGGGTCGGGGAGGAGGCCGGGGACGCCTTCGCCACCGCCTATGCGTTGACCGACCTGTGGCTGACCCACTCGGTCCGCCGCAGCCACGACGCCGCCCTCGGCTACGTCGACCGGGCACTGACGGTTCTGGGTGACGCACCCGAGCACACCGACCTGAGGACCCTCGCCTTCGACAGCCGGATCTTCACCCTGCAGAACCTCGATCGGTGGCCGGAGGCGGAGGCGACCCTGCGCCGGGCGCGCGACCTGGGCCAACGGGTCGGTGGGTCCGGCCAGGGCATCTCGGCGGTCACCGCGGCCGTGCTGCTGTACTGGCTCGGCCGCTGGGACGACGCCCTGGCCGAACTCGACGCCGTCGACGGGGACGGCACCGGAATCACGTACTCCGGGCTCCGTGAGCGGGGGCCGGCGTTGCTCTGGCACGGTGTCGCCGCGTTGATCGCCGTACACCGCTGTGACAGCGGCGGCGCGGCCGAGCACCTCCGGGCCGGACTCGCGCTTCCCGTCCGGACCGTCGCCGACCGGGAGAACCGCGACTTCCTGCTCGCCGCCGGGGCGCTCGCCGCCGAGCAGGAGGGGGAGCCGGCGCGGGCGCTGTCGCTGCTGTCGGCGGTCCTGGAACGTGGACCCGGCGAAATGACCCTGCTCCACCAGTGGGTGCCCGAACTGGTTCGACTCGCGGTGACAGTCGACGACCGGCCGGCGGCGCGGGTGGCTCTGCGCGCCTGCCGGGCCGAGGCCGCGGCGGAGTCCCGGCCAGGTCGGGCCGCCGCGGCGGTGCGCCGGTGTCAGGGCCTGTTCGACGACGATCCGGCGCCGCTGCACGAGGCGGTCGCGTACTACCGGTCGGTCGGCTCGCCGGTGGAGCTGACCGGCACGCTGGAGGATCTGGCCGCGGTGCTCGCCCTGCGCGGCCAGCAGGCGGAGGCGCGGACGCTGCTGGGCGAGGCCGTCGACCGGTACGACGCCCTCGGCGCGGTCTGGGACATCCGCCGGGCCGAGGGGCGGCTCCGGCGCCACGGCGTCCGTCGGGGCGTCCGTGGCCCCCGGCCGGCCCGGGCACAGGTCGGCTGGGAGGCGCTGACCCCGACCGAGACCCGGGTGGCCGCCCTGGTGGCCGAGGGACGGTCCACGCCGGACATCGCCAGGGAGCTGTACCTCTCCCGGCGTACCGTGCAGACCCACATCTCGCACGTCCTCGGCAAACTCGGCGTACGAAGCCGGGTGGAGATCGCCCGGGAGGCGTTGCGCCGCGAGACGGTGTCCGGCGCGGGATCCTGACCCGCGGACACCGCCGGCCCGACCGGCTTCTACCTCCGGAGACATCCGTCATCTGACGTTGCGGAGTCGGCGGCGGAGTCGGAACGGGCGGTCCGGCCGGTGCCCCGGGAGTGGCCCACCCGGCGGTTCTGGCCCGGGCGTGCGCCGTGGCCGCCCGGCGTCCCGGCCCGCAGCCGTCCGGCGGCACCGGTCGGGGTCGCCGGATCCGACCACCGGCCGGTGCCCGGATCGGTTCGCGTCAACTGGCCGATGTCCGCACGGCGCCGCTGGCCCAGCATGTATCTGGACGCCGACCGATGGGGGACGGAGGAGTTCCGGAGATGGGATATTCGAGGCACCAGCCGATTCGGGGACGGACGGCTGGTGAGGTGGGACCGGAGGCCGGGCCACTGCCGGCGCACGCCGGCCCGCCGCTCGTGTTGCGCTGTTTCGGCGGGTTCCACCTGGAGATCCCGGGACGGCAGTTGGATTGGGCGACGGTACGGCCGCGGGTCCGCGCCCTGCTGCGCTTCCTGGCCGCCCACGGTGGCCGGCCGGTGCACCGCGAGATCATCCTGACCGCGCTCTGGCCGGAACTGCCGGTCCGGACCGGGATCCGTAACCTGCACGTCGGCGTCTCCACGCTTCGGGCGTTCCTCGAACCCGGCGTGCGGCGCGGTGGATCCCGGTTCGTGCGGCGCGACGCCGAGTCGTACCTGCTGGCCCTGCCGTCCACCGCGCGCTGCGACGTGCGTTCGTTCGAGGTGGCGGTCGCGGGCTGGCGCCGGGCCGTCGGCACCGGAGCGCGGGGCGCCGCGGCGTCCGTCCTGCGGGAAGCCCTCGCCCAGTACGGCGGCGATCTGCTGCCCGAGGAGGGCCCGGCCGAATGGGTCGTGGCCGAACGCGACCGCTACCGCACCCTGGCGGCGGAGTCGGCGGCGACACTCGCCGCGCTCGAGCTGGAGGCGGGGCATTTCGCGGCGGCGGTCGCGGCGGCGCGGCGCGGACTTGAGATCGACGGGTTCCGTGACGACGCCTGGCGGGTGCTGGCCGAGGCACATCAGCGCTCCGGCGACCCGGCCGCCGCCGCGCGGGCGCGCAGTGGGTACGACCGGGTGCTGCGGACGCTCGGGGTGTCCGGGCCGGCCTGGGCGGCGTGAGCGCGGTCAGGGGCGGCGGAAGAACTCCACCTCGCCGATCGCCGTACGGCGGCCGGCCGCGCTGCCGTAGCTCTCCCGGACGGTCAACCGCACCCGCACCACGTCGCCGACGACCCGGCGGAAGGTCTGTGGCCCGGCCCGGTCGGCGAGCCGCAGCGTCCTGGTCTCCGACCCGCGCTGGCTGGTCCAGACGGTCAGTTCCAGCTCCGCCGGCCGGGCCTGCCGCAGGAACAGGTCCCGCTGCGCCGCCACGCCGGGATGGACGATCAGGTCGAGCAGCCGGAACGGGGTGGCGAAGGTGAGTTCGACGTACTCCCCGTGCCCGGCGCCGACCGGGGCCGGAGCCCAGTAGCTGTTGCTGAGCCCGTCCACGATCGCGCCCGCCGGGTGGTTCCCCGCCTGACTCGACGCGCGTACCGAGACCGGGCTCACCGGCTCCGGATCGGCGATCCTGTCCCGTACGGCGTCACTGGCCCGGGAACCGAGCCGGACCACGCCGTAGCCGAGACCGGCGAGCAGCGCGGCGACGAGCAGCAGGGTGCCGACCCGGTGCACCAGACCCCAGCCGCCCGAGCGGGGCCGGACCAGCCAGCGCGCCCCACGGAACAGGGCCCGGCCGAGTCGGCGCCACCACGGGTACCGGATCACCGGTCCGGCCTGGGCCCCGAGGGCGGTGCCGCACCGACGGCAGAACTTCCGCTCCGGGGGGTTGCCGGTCGCACAGGCCGGGCAGACGACATCGTCGGAACCCTCCTCCGTCCGGAGCGGGCGTTGCCGTACGACGGGTCGGCGGGCCCGCGGTCGAGCCGGCTGGACCGCCTCCACCGACCCCGCCGGCCGGTCCGTCGCCGTTTCCGTGCCCGCCGGACGGGCGGCGTCGGTGGCGGCCGTCAGCACGTCCTGCGGGCGGGCCGTTGTCGCGTCGGTCGGGTCGCCGGTTCCGGGCGAGGCCGTTGACGCCGGATGGGCCGCCCCGGGCGCCCGTACGCCCACCGGAGGGTCCGCTTCCGTGGCCGAGGGCTGGACGGAACGGCTCGGAGTCGACGGTCGGGCCGGCGGTGGAACGTCCTCGGCCTGTTCCCAGCCGAGGAACGATCCGCAGACCGCACAGAAGACGCCGCCGGGTTCGGCCGGGACACACCGCTCACAGCGTTCCATCGTGGTCGCCTCCCGTCTCCTCGGCACCGGAGACGAGGACCCGGACCGTGTACGGCACGTGCGCCGGCCGGTTCGCCTCCACCAGGGCCCGCAGCCGGGCCAGCGGAACCAGTTCGGGCTCGGGCACCCGTACCGTCACCGTCAGGGTGGGGGCCGCCGTGCCCGGAAGCGGCCCGCCCGTGCTCGACGACCAGGCCGTACCGCCGTTCTCGGTGATCTCCGGCCATACGCCGAAGACCGTCCGTACCTGCTCCGCCAGCCCCCGTGCGGTGCCCCGGACCCGGTGCAGCGCCACCGCGCTGGCGACCGCCTCACGGCGCTGCCGCAGCGTCCATCCCGGTGCCGTCTCGGCCGCCACCCAGCCGGCGAGCCAGTCGACGAAGTCGACCGGGGCCAGCCGGGGATCCAGATAGGCGGCGAGGTTGTCCAGTGTCGAGTGCACCGGAGCCAGCACCTCGTCGAAGGCGGCGAGCAGCCGTCCGGCCAACTCGTCGGTGCCGTAGATCGCCGGCAGCCGCCGGCCGAACGAATGCGGTGTGCCGAGGCCCGGCACTGCGCCACGCATGGGAGCCTTCCCTTCCCGGCCGTGCCGGTCTCAACGTTCTTCCACCCGGACCTGGTGCTCGTGGGAGAAGACCAGCGCATGCCGGTCGAGTTCGACCCGGGCCGTCGCCGCACCGCGCCGGCCGGTGATCGGGTCGGCGGGGAAGAGCAGCACCTCCTCCACCAGCGCGACGCCGGTCAGTCGCTGGAGCACCCCGAAGAGTTCGCCGGACTGCACCGGCCGGCCGAACGGCCAGCCCGACCCGTCCGGCCCGCCACGCAGCGGGTTGAGGTAGCCGTACAACGCGTCGAGTGCGGCGGTCCGGAGCCGCTCGGCGGCCGAGTCGGGCCGGGCGGTCAGCCGGGCCGCCACGGTGACACCCCGGTAGAACGGCGGTTCCACGACCAGGCGTACCCCGATGGGTCGGCGGGCGTCCAGGTGCCCGGCGATGGTCGCCAGCATGTCGTCGGGCGGGATCAGCTGCTCGAAGCGCAGTCGTTCGTCCGCGTCCGCGACCGCCTCGGGTACGACGAGGACGCGTACACCGCCGGGGTCGGCACCGTCCCCGGCGGCCAGGCAGCGGATCCGGGCCGCCGCCGGCACCGCCTGCCCGGCGATCAGCTCGTAGTCGCGCGCGGTGACGGCCCGGTCCTGTGCCCGGAGCTGCACCGGGCCGCGCTGCCGGGCGCTCTGCACCGACTCGCCGTCCACCCCGCCGGCGGCGGCCTCCCGGTTCTCCACCCGGCTCACGTACGGCACCGAGCTGCGGAGCATCGAGATCGCGCCCCGGGCCACGTTTCCGCGTCGTCCACCTCCGGTGCGGTATCGGCGGACCCGCAACCGGGCGCCGTTCGGCGGGACCGCGCCGTACCGGCGCAGTGATCCGTCGGGCTCGCGGACCGCCGGACCGAACGCCACCTCGCCGATGGTCCGGTCCAGCGTCACGCACCGGTCGTCCGGGCCGGTGGCGCCGAACGCGTCCACTTCGGGCCACTCCTGCCAGCCGGTGCCGTCGGAGACCTCGACGACAAACGGTTGGTCGTCGGGGATCACCGGCGGGCGGGCCACCCGGAACCGCTGCCCCGGCACCCCCTCGGACTCGCCGAGGAACTCACCGACGACCGTCTCGGCGTGCACCGCGTCGACCGTGCCGCCGATGGTGAACGCCGACGCGGCCCGGATCGTCGGCGACGCCGCGTAGAAGGGCTGGCCGGGCTCGGCGGCCACCAGCCGGCACCGCAGCCAGCCGGCCCGCTGGTCCGCGACGGCGGAGGCGGTGTGTCCGGCCGGCACGTGCAGCACCACGTCGCCGGGGCGGTTGAGTCCGCCGGTGGAGTCGCTGTCCACCTCGCACGCCACCCAGCCGGCGCCGTCCCACGCCTCCCAGAGCAGTGGTGGCTGGCGGGGATCAACCCCGATTCCCTCCACCCGGCTGTCCAGCCGGAGTACCACGGCGCAGGACGGGACCGCCGAGGTCAGGCCGAGGAGCAGGGCGTCACCCACGGTCGGGGTGGCGGCGAAGCAGGCCACGTCCCGGCCGTCCAGTACCCGGTCGGTACGGTCGGCCGCCGGCCCGTCGGCGGGATGGGTCCGTAGGTGGGTCAGTTCGCAGGAGACGATCGTCAGGTCGGCGGAGGTGGCGAAGACGATCGCCTCCTCGGTCTCGGTACGGATCGTGCCTGCCTCGGTGCCGGCCCGCAGCAGCACCGGCTCGGCCTGCGGCGCGGCGAGCCAGAACGTGAGGTCGGTCCGGGCCGGTGTCGGTGGGAAGAGCCGGACGCCGATCAGGTCGAGGAAGGCGAGGTAGTTCTTCTCCGGGACCCGGTTCAGCCGGTACAGCAGCTCGTCGGTCATCTGGGCGAACGCCTCGATCAGGGTGACACCGGGATCGGAGACATTGTGGTCCGTCCACTCAGGACAGCGTTGCTGGATGAAGCGTTTCGCGTCGTCGACGAGCTGCTGGAAACGCCGGTCGTCGAGGTTGGGCGTGGGCAGGGCCATCAGTCCTCCACCTCGGCGTCGGGCCCGTCGTGGGACGGGATGACGTAGAACGGGAAGACCAGGTTCCGCGGGTCGTTGGTACCGCGGATCAGGTACCGGATGTCGATGTAGAGCGTTCCGGCCGCCATCTCGTCGAAGCCCACGAGTACGTCGGTGACCTCGATCCGCGGCTCCCAGCGGTCGAGCGCCGCCCGGACCTCGAAGGCGATCTGCCCGGCGGTGTTCTCGTCCGCCGGCGCGAAGACGTAGTCGTGCACCCCACAGCCGAACTCGGGACGCATCGGCCGCTCGCCGGGGGCCGTACCCAGGATCAGCCGTACCGCCTCGACGATCTCCCGCTCCCGGGTGACCAGTGCGATGCCGCCGCTGGCGTTGACCCGCAGCGGGAACGCCCAGCCGGCGCCGATGAACTGTTCCGCCACGGCCGCTCAGCCTCCGATGATCACGTTCAGGGCGCCGGTCATGATCACGGCCGAGCAGCTGGTCCGGTCGCCGACCCGGGCGGCCGGAAAGCCGCCGATCAGCACCTGCCCACGGGGCGGCGGGGGACCGGGCAGCACCACGTTGCCCGGACCGAGCGCCTGGTGCGGTGGCGGGACCGGGCAGCCGCAGACCGTGCCGACCACCGCGGCCGGCAGACCACCGATCAGGACCCTGCCCACGCCACCCGCCGGACCCGGCCCGGCCGCGGCGACGCCGGGTAGGCCGACGGTACCGGTCGGCGCGCCGTGGCCGACCCTGTCCCCGATCCGGGCTGCTGGTGGCATCGCGCATCTCCTCCCTCTCGCCGGGTACGCCCACTGCGCATCCGGCGCACGACTCCGCCGGCATGCCGGCGGCACCGCACTCAGTTGATCCGTACGACCCGGCCGGACACCGACACGTTGGCGCCGGAGAGGGTCAGGTCGCCGAGCCCGGCATCCAACGACACTCCTCGCCCGGTGACCGCGACCGGTCCGCGCGACTCGACCGAGACGCTTCCGGTCCCGCTGATGGTGACCTCGGTACTGGCCTCGATCACCACGCTGCCGTCGCTGCGTACCACCACCGAGGTGCCGGCCCGGTCCAGGTGCAGCAGCAGGTTGTCGGTGCCGTTCTCGGTGCGCAGCCGGATTCCCTGGGCGGCGGCGACGGTCGGCCCGTCGAGCAGCTCCACCCAGTTCCCGGTACGCCGACGGCCGGCCGCCCGGCCCTGACGGGTGGCCAGCGAGAGCCGGTTCACCGAACCGCTCGCCGGGTCGACGAGCGGTCCGTCGTGCGGGGACGGCCGGTCGACACCGTTGTAGAGCCCGCCGAGCACGTACGGCCGGTCCAGCAGCCCCTGCTCGAACCCGACCAGCACCTCGTCGCCGACCTCGGGGCAGACGACCCCACCACCGCCGACCCCGCCCAGTTGCACCGTACGGACCCAGTCGGTCTCGTACTGGTCGTCGAGCCAGGGGAACCTGAGCTTGACCCAGCCCTGGTCGCGCCGCTCCGGATGCTGCCGATCCATTCCGGCGTTGACGTTGGTGACCACACCGATGGCCAGGCCCGGCATCCGGACCGACCGGGCCGGGGCGAGGGCGCCGGAGGTCAGCCCGACCAGTGAACGGTCCTGGCCGCCGCTGACGGTCAGCCAGGTCTCGTAGAACCGGGCCGGACCGAAGACGTGCCGGCTGGCGGTGACGGTGTACTTCCCCTCGAACGGCCGCCCCACGCCGTTGAGCGCGAGCGGTACCCCGGCCCGCAGTTCCGGGTTGCCCCGGATGCCCACCTCGAGTTCGGCGAAGCCGGCCGCCACCTGGGCGGCCAGGGCCCGGGCCACCGTGCCCACCTCGGCCGGCGTCTCGTACGGCACGTCGGCGACCAGCATCTCGGAGGTGCCGAACTCCGCCGACAGCTCTCCGGCAGTCACCGAGAGCCGCACCTCGTCGCTGCCGGTCACCTTGGCCCGGCCGATCACCGGCTCCCGGGTACGGCGGTTCCAACCCCGCACCTCCACGTCGGTGTACTGACCGACCGAGGTGACCGTGGAGCGCAGGGCGAGCAGGTTGCCGTCCATCTCCACCACGAAGTCGCTGCGCTCGGCGGTCGCCGCCGGGCCGGGCGCGGAGGCGGCTCGGACCGGTCGGCGGAACACGAACCGGCCGTCGACCACCGCCACCTCGGCGTCGTTGTCGGCGGCGAGCATCTTGAGGAACTCCCAGTCGCTGACGTTGGGCTGGGACACCATGTCGTAGACCACCGAGGTCGGGTCGATCCGGCCGAGCGGCAGGCCGGCGAACCGGGCCAGCTCCCGGGCGATGTCGGAAGCCGTCCGGTTCTGGTAACTGGCGACCCGCCGGCCCCGCATCAGTCGGTGCGAGAGGTCCAGGCCCCGGATGCTGGTGTAGGTGCCGGTGCCGTCGAAATCCGTCTCGACGGTCACCACCTCGCCGGTGAACAGCGGCACCTCCCGGTTGCTGTCGCCGGCACGTACCGCCACGGTCAGTTTCCGGCCGATCGTGATGCGGGACTCCTGCAGCAGCCGGGACCCCTGGTCGTGGTAGCGCAGGGTGGCCGACGCGGGCAGGTTGCTGCTGTCCTCGACGCAGCCGTACACCAGCCGCTCGGGCCACTCGCCGGGCAACGTGTTCGGAGCGCCGACCACCAGCAGATTGGTGAGATTTCCCTCGGGCACGCTGTGCACCTACCTTCGCCACGGAAGGGCCGTGGCCCCGGCGGTCGGTTCGTGGCCCCTCGCCGGCTCGGCCGGAAACTCGTCCGGGGCGGGCAGCAGCAGTTCGGTGCCGGGAGCCAGCCGGGTCGGGTCGTCGATGTCGTTCGCCTCGGCGATCACCCGCCACACCGTGGGGTCGCCGTACTCCCGGTGCGCCAGCAACGGCAGCGAGTCGCCGTCCACCACCCGGTGCACCCGGCGGGCGGAGCGCCCACCCGAGGTGGGGTTCTGGCCGGGCTTGCTGCCGCTGATCTCGGTCAGGTTCAGCTCGCAGGTCGCCCGCAACGGGGTTCCCGAGCTGTCGAACAGGGTGTACGTCGCGGTCACCTGGCTGACGTACGAGTAGAACGAGACGGTCTGGAACTGACCCCAGGTGAACTTCACCCACGGTGGTGACGGGGCCTTGGCCGCGATGCTGGCCCTGGTCGGCGTGCAGCAGGTCAGCAGGGTCTCGACCCGCTGCTGCACCGTACGGTCGTGGCTGTCGGTCACGTCGAGGAACACCGTCAGGGCCAGGGTGCGCGGCTCCGAGCCGCTGAACTCCGGGATGCCGACCTGTTCCGCCCCGCGTACCACGTGCGGAATCCAGGAGGCCGACTTGGTCAGGGTCAGCTGGTTGGGGTTGAACATGAAGGTCACCGGTCCGCCGAGCGGGCCACCGGGCCGGTTGCCGCCGCCGAGCGGCGGGTTGTAGCGCTGGATGAACGCGGAGACCTTGCCGGTCGGCTTCTTCATGACGCCGCTCCGCCGGTGGAAAGCGTTCGCTGGCGGTCCCGCATCTAACCCACCTCCAGGAAGCCGTGGTAGGCGAGTTCGATGCTCTCGGTCGCCACCTCGGAGCGGGTGGGGTCGAAGGACGGGCCGGTCCACCGGACCAGTACGACGTCGTTCAGGCCCCACTGCACCAGCAGCGCCCGGTCGGGCCGCAGCGCGGCGATCTGGGCGGTGCCCCGGGTGACCCCCTGCGGAAGCGTGGTGAGCAGTTGGGCCACCTTGGCCGTGTCCGGCATGAGCGGCCGGCTGAGGGTGACGTTGGTGTAGCGCACCCGGGACGGCAGTTGCCAGACGAAGCCGTTGTTGCCGCCCTCCTGATGCTGTTCGACCTCGATCTCGCAGCCGAGTCCGTCGCACGAGTTCCAGTCCCCGAGGTCCATGCCGTCGATGCGGAGCCGGAAGTGGACGCTGGTGCCCGGGTCGGTGCTGGTCAACGTCCACCGTCCAGCCACCGGCCGGCACGTTCGCGGCCCAGTCGTAGTTCGGCCCGCAGCAGCCGGCTGATCGGCTCGACGAGCCGGTGCGCCAGTTCGTCCAGGGCGCGGCGGTCTAGGTGGTGGAAGCGCTCGGCGGCGGCCCGGTCCTCCCGAGCCGACCCGAGTCGATCGGCGCCGGCGCTTCCTCCGCCGGCGGTCGAGCCGGCTCCGGCGCCGTCCCGGCCGGATTCTCTGCGGCTGGCCGAGCCGGCGGTCCGGTGCAGGGTCGGCGCGGAGTTGACCGCCGCCGTCGGGCGGGCCGGCGTGGGGCGTTCGGACGGGTCCGCCGCCGGGCCGGTGGTGGAGCCGACCGCGTCGCGTTGTACCGGCATCGCCGGCCCGCCCGGCCGGGCGACGGGCGGGCGTCGCCCGCCGGCCGTGACGCCCGCCCGTCGCCCGGCCGGGGGTTGCGTCCGGGGCACCGGGCGGGGGATCGCCACCGGCGCGGCGCCGGCGGGTGTCCGCTGGATCGGGACCGGCCGGGCCGGGGTGCCGGCCAACCGGACGTACGGCGGACCGCCGGACCCTGGCCGAAGGGGTGCGGGCGGCGAGGTCAGGGTCCGGGTGGCGGCGCCACCCGAGCCGCCGCGCGGTCGTGTCGGATCCGCCATGGTCGGTGCCTCCTGGTCTGTTGCCGGCACGCGGGGTGTCGTCGTGGTCGCCGGTGCGCCGGCCGGGGTGTTGCCGGCTGGTCGGGACCAGCGGATCGGTACCACCGGGCCGGCCGGGGTACGGCGGCGGACCGACCCGGTCGTCTCGGAGCCCGCGCCGTACCCGGGGTACGGACCGGGTACGGCGCGGCGTTGCAGGGTCGGGCTCGCGGGCCGTCCGCCGAGCAGTGGGACGGCCTGCCGCCCCGTCCGCCGCCCGGCCGGCTGCGTGACCGGGAGCCCGGACCGGTCGGCGGGGCTGTGTGGCTTCCCGGAGGTCGACCGGGAATCCGCTGCCGGGCCGGTGGCGGTCGCGCCACGGGCGCCGGTGGCTGCCGGAGGGGTACCGGCGGCCTTCGGCACCGGGGAGTGTGGCTGGGGCGTCGGCCCCGGGAGGTGTGGTTCGGCGGAGCGCTGCACGACGTGGGGCACCCCGCCAGGCGGTCCGGCCGGCGACGGGGGCCGAGCCGCGACCCGGGGCAGGGCGCTCGGGGCGAGTGGAGACCCGAGACCGACCGACGGGACGGCCGGAGGGCCGGACCGGTGCGCTGGAGGACCGCCCGGGGCTGCGGGGACGCCGGGTGGTGTGCGGCCGGGCCCGGCCGATCCGGGTACGCCCGACGTCGGAGCCGAGGCCGGCGCGGCACCCGTCGGCGGTCGGCTGGATCGGCCTCCTCGGTCGGCCGGACCCGTTCGCTGGACGGAGTGATCGGCTGCCCGGTCGGAGCGGCCGACCGCGGCCGTCGACGCCGGATGCTCGGCCGTGACCGGTCGGGCCCGGATGGTGGTGGCCGGGGCGATCGGAGCGATGGGGGCGGCCGGGGTGACGGGGGCGGTGTGGGTGTCGGTGATCGGGGCGGTCGAGGTGGTCCGGCCGGCGACCGGCGGACCGGAGGTCTGCGGCGGGAGATTCCCGGCGGGTGGAGGCGAACCCGTGCCGTCCGGCGGACCGGAGGTCTGCGACGGCTGATTTCCGGCGGGTGGTGGCGACTTCGTGCCGTCCGGCGCCGACCGGACGGCCGGAACCGCCGTGCTGGACCGCTGCACCGGTGCCGGCACACCGCTGGTCCGACCGCTGACGATCGGACCGGTGCCGGTGCCGGTGCCGGTGCCGGTGCCGGTGGTCGGAGCGGTCGGTCGACCGGCGGCCGGTGGGCGCCGGGAGAGCACCGCCGCCGGAGCGGCCGGGTCCGGGGGCGGCAGCTGGATCGGCTCGCCGAGGCCGAGCCGCGGCGTCGGATGGTTCGTCCGGCGGGCCGATGGCCGCACTGCCGGCGGGGGCTGCGGACCGGTGGGTGGGACAGGTGCGCCGGATGCCGGGCCGTGCCCGGTCGGCGGCTCCGGTGCGGCGACGACCGGGGCGGATATCCCGACGACCGGCCCGGATACCGCAGCCGAGGCCCGGTCGACCGGGCGGCCGGTCCGGGAACCCTCGGAGACCGGCTTCACCACGACCGGACCTGCGGAGTCTGGCGCTGCGGAAGGCCGGCCGGCCGGAGCGGGGAGGGACGCGATGGCGGGAAGTCGGCGCGGCGACGCGGCGACCCGGGCCACCGTGAGCGGTCCGCCGGGGCGCCGGGCGGGGGAGGGCCGGACCGGGCGGGGCGGTGCCACGCTGGACCGGTCCGCCGGAAGCGGTTTCCCGCTCCGGGGCGTCGGCGCGGTGGTCGGTCCGGCCTTGGCCGGGGCCGCCGGGACACCGGCCGGTGCGCTCGGGTCGGCACCCGTCGTCGGGTGGGCACCAGTCGTCGGGTCAGCACCGGTCGTCAGGTGGGCACCGGTCACCGGGTCGGCACCGACCGGAAGTGGCGTCGGTAGGGTCCGCCGCTGCACCGGGCGGGCCCGCCGCGTCGACTCGGCTGGCGCAGGAGGCACCGGCCGGAGCAGGCCGTGTCCCAGCCCGCCTGGCGCGTCCGGGCTGACCAGATGTTCGAGCGGCCGGTGGAACGCGGGATCCCGCCAGGTGGCAAGCCGCCGCCGGAAGCCCTGCGGATCACTGAGCGGCGCCTCGGCACGGGTGGCCAGACCGGTCATCGGCGGTACCGAGCGCCAACCGGGATCCGTGGCGGCCGGCGCCGGACCGGGGTCCGCCGGAAGACCGACCTCGTCGGCCGGTCGGCGCCACCGCCGGAGCAGATCGCGTACGCCCATCGCCGATCACCGGCCTTCGTTGACGCGGGTGTTGATGGCGGCTATCTCCGCGACGAAGCGCCGTCGTTCGTCGTGGCGCAGGTCGAGGATCTCGTCCCGGGACCAGTGGAAGTGGTAGGCGACGTACGCGACCTCCTCGTAGAGCCGGTCGGCCGCGTACGTCACGATTCCCCCGGGCGACCACCGGCGAGGTCCACCTCGAAGCCCGACTCGCAGTGCGGGCAGGTCACCGCGGCGCGACTGTGCCCCTCGGCGTTGACCTGCCGGTAGAAGTCCTGCAGGAAGGCGAGATCCGAGGCGAAGAACCGCTCCACGTGCTCGGCCCGTACGTCGGTGACGGTGCCCAGCCGGGTGATGACCATGCTGAGCAGCACCACCGACAGGTAGGCCGGGTTGTCCTTGACCCGCAGGTCGACCAGTGGGGCGAGTTCGTCCCGGGCGGTGGCCAGCCGCATGGTGCCGTACCGGTGGACGGTGCCGGCCGTGTCGACGTACCCCCGGGGGAGTTCGAAGGAGAACTCGGTCTGCAGCCTCGGCGGGCCGGCCGGTCCCGCCGGATCGGCGCCCGGTACGGGCTCCGCGCCGTCCGGCGGCTCGTCCAGGGCGGTGTGCGAAACGGTGCGGCGTCTCATAAAAGTCGCGGCGTGTCCGGCCGGTCAGGGCCGGACGACGACACCGCTACCTCCCCTCGGGAAATCGGTTGGGGTTCTCGCCCGCGGCGACGGCCGCCGGGAGGTCAGGAACTGGTGATGTCCTCGAAGACGATGGTGACCTTCTCGGTGGCCGGGCTCGCGTCGCCGGCCTTCAGGGTGGGCCCCTCCCACCGGCTCACCCAGGCGTTGGTCAGGTCGAACCGGCGCTGCGCCTCGTTCTTCGCGTCGACGATGATGACGCTGATGTTCTGCCGGGCGGTGTCGATCGCGCCCTTCTCGAAGGTGTCCTTGATCCATTCGGTGAACGCGCTGCTCTTGTCCAGCCCACGGGTGATGGTCACCTCGCCGCCCTTGGGCGCCCCGGGCAGCTTGCGGATGATGTACTCCCCGGTCGGGGTGACCTGGGTGACCTCGATCGCGTCCAGTTCCACGACGAGGCCGCTCACCTCCTGGATCGACTCGACCCGGGCCTTGCCCAGTTCCACCTGGAACCGGTGGGTCGCGAAGGTGTCGCCGTTCTCCGCCATCGCTGGTTACCGTCCTCTTCCTGTCGGCATGTCAACGTCCACTCTGGATTCGCTCCGGGTCATTCCGAGACGAGACTGGTGCTGTCGGAGTACTGGGACAGCCGGAAGATCACGAACTCGGCCGGCTTCACCGGGCAGACCCCGACCTCGCAGACCACCCGGCCGCGGTCGACGGACTCCGGCGGGTTGGTCTCCCGGTCGCACTTGACGTAGAAGGCCTCGGCGGCGGTGCTGCCGAACAGCGCCCCGCCGCGCCACTCCTCGGTGAGGAACGCGGCGATGTTGCGCCGGATCGTGCCCCAGAGCCGTTCGTCGTTCGGCTCGAAGACCGACCACTGGGTGCCGAGCAGGATCGACTCCTCGATGTAGTTGAACAGCCGGCGGACGTTGATGTAACGCCACGAGGGGTCCGATGAGAGGGTCCTGGCCCCCCACACCCGGATCCCCCGGCCAGGGAAGGTGCGGATGCAGTTCACCCCGACCGGGTTGAGTAGGTCCTGCTCGCCCTTTGTCACGCTGTTCTGCACCTCGATCACGCCCCGGAGTACGTCGTTCGCCGGTGCCTTGTGGACACCGCGTTCGGTGTCGGTACGCGACCACAGCCCGGCGACGTGTCCGCTGGGCGGCATGAACCGGTGCTGCCCGCTCGCCGGGTCGAAGACCCTGATCCAGGGGTAGTAGAGGGCGGCGAACCGGGAGTCGTACCCCGTCGCGTCCTGCCGCCAGCTCAGTACCTGCCGGGCGGTCAGCTCCGGCGGCGGGTCGAGGATCGCCATCCGGTCCGCCATCTGCTCGCAGTGCGAGATGACCGCCAGTTGGACCGCCTTGACGTCGTCGAGGCCGAGCCGCCCCTGCTGGTACGCGCTCATCAGATCGGGCACCGCGACCATGGTGATCTCGTCGATCGCCTCCAGGCCGCCGAAGCCGGTCCGGGCGTCCGCGTCCCCGACGTAGTCGTCGGCGGAGATCCGGGCGGGCAGGCCGGCGGGGTCGGCCGGCACCGGCGGTACGCTCACCGACTGCTTCGGCGGACGGGCCAGCGCGTTCGCCGACGCCGCCTCCTCGACCGAGATCAGCTTCGACCGCTCGCGCACCTGGTTGACCACGTACGCCTTGGTGTTCCGCTTCGCGGAGACCTCGAACGTCTCCCGTTCCACGCCGTCCTGCCGGACCACCAGCCGGAACCGGTCCTCCGGTACGGCCTCGCCCGGCACGTCGGCCACCTCCACGGTGATCTCACCGGCGTCGCCGGAGCCGGGCAGCGCCATGACGGTGTAGGTGCCGAGCGGTACCGGTGGCCCGGTGACGGCCCGATCCGCCGTGTTCCCGCCGGCCGGCGCCGCCGGGGCACCGACCCGGACGACGTAGCAGACGCCGCCGCCGTTGGCGAAGTAGCCGTACACCGCCTGGGCCAGGTAGGCGTCCTCGACCATCTCCCCGAACGTCTGGACGAACTGGCTCCAGTTGGTCACCAGGCTCGGGGTGTTGAACGGTCCCCTTGCGGCGAAGCCCACGAAGGCGGCGACGGCGGTGCCCACCCCCTCGATCGGGCGTGAGCCGCTCGGCACCTCCTCGACATACACGCCGGGTGACAGGTACGACGGCATAACAGACTCCCTCGGGCGCAACGGCGATCCGTGGGGAGAAGTCTGGGCCGAAGCCGGGCCGGCAGACATGACCCGACGGGCGGGCACCGGGGAAGCGGCCGGTACCCGATGGGGCAGTTCCGCTCAGGTGCCGTCAAATGGCGGATGTCTGCCGGGCCGGGTGCCGGCAGGCTCCGCGTACCCGAGGGACACCTCAACCGTCTCCGCCGCGCTCGCGGCCCGGATTCCCGGAGTGGTCGGATGCCCATGCCCAGGCAGCAGAATTCGGCAGCCCGCCGGCGTACCCTTCTCGGGCTCGTCGTCGGTGGCTGTCTTCTCGACGTGGAGTTGCTCCGGGCGGCGCCGGCGCCGCCCGCCTGCGGGTCGCGGCGGTGAGCGCGACGAGCGGGGCCATCGGGATCGTGCTGGAACCCGCCGCCCGACGGTTCGCCGAGGCGAGCGCGGACCCGCCCTATCTGCACCAGCTCGGGCCGGAGCGGGGTCGGCGTGTCCTCGACGAACTCCAGTCCGGGAACATCGCCAGGCCCGACGTCGACCTCGACGATCGGATGGTGCCCGGTGGGCCGGTCGGTGCGATTCGGGTCCGGGTGGTCCGGCCGGCGGGTGCCATCGGCCGGCTGCCGGTGATCCTCTACCTGCACGGCGCCGGCTGGGTCTTCGGAAACTGCCAGACCCACGACCGGCTGATCCGGGAGTTGGCCGTCGGCACCGGCAGCGCGGTGGTCTTCCCGCACTACAGTCTCTCGCCCGAGGCGCGCTATCCGGTGGCGGTCGAGGAGTGCTACGTGGTGCTGCGCTGGCTCGCCGGACAGGGTGCGGTCGACCTGGACGGGGAGCGGATCGCGGTGGCCGGCGATTCGGTGGGCGGCAACCTGGCCACGGCGGTGGCGCTGCTGGCGAAGCGGCGTTCCGGGCCGGGACCGGTCGGGCAGGTGCTCTTCTATCCGGTGACCGACGCCCGGTTCGACACCGCGTCGTACCGGTTGTTCGCCGAGGGCTTCCATCTCCGCCGCGACGCGATGCGGTGGTTCTGGGACCAGTACGCGCCGGACGAGGCGGTGCGGGCCGAGGTGACCGCCTCGCCACTGCGGGCGAGCGTCGAACAGCTCGCCGGGCTGCCGCCGGCACTGGTCGTCACGGCCGAGGCCGACGTGCTGCGGGACGAGGGCGAGGCGTACGCGGCCCGGCTGCGGGCGGCCGGGGTCCCGGTGTCGGCGACCCGCTACCAGGGGACCATTCACGACTTCGTGATGCTCGACGCGCTGCGCGGCACCGAGGCGGCGGAGGCGGCCATCAACCAGGCCGTCGTCTTCCTCAAGCGGGCGCTACGGGTCGCCTGATCCGCGTCGTGGCCGGCCGAGCTGTCGTGGCCGGCCGGGCCGAGCTGTCGTGGCCGGCCGGCCGGGCGGGACTCGGGTGCCGGTGTCGCCGCCCCGGATATGTGCCGGCCCACCCCGGTCGCTGTCCCGCCCGGGGGACAGCGACCGGGGTAGCCGTGGGGAGAGGGGTCAGATGGGGCGGAGCATCTTGTTGTCGTTGAGGCTGTCTTCGAGGCGTACGGCGGGGACGTCGAGCAACTCGTTGATGCCCGGGAACTGGTTGGGCAGGGGTACTCCACCCGCGACGGCCGGGTTCGGCTCGGTGTTGGTGTGCGTGCTGGCGTGCGCCGTACCGACCTGCATCAGGTACTTGCCAGGGTCCGCACCCTGGCCGACCGACTGCGCCCGGTCCCGCCGGACCACCTGCTCGCCGTAGGTGTTCAGCATGACCGCGCGGCTGTGGAGGTTTTCTCCGAAGAGGCGTGCCGGCCGCCCGCCGGTACCCTTGACCCGCATACCCGTGCCGCGGGCCGCCGCCAGGAACGCGGCGAGGTCCACCGACTTTTTCCGCCGGTAGGTGTTGCAGAAGTTGGTCAGCTCCGGGCTCATCTCGCCGCTGCTCAGGTACGCATCGACCAGGCGCTGGTGCCCGTCCTCCCGGATCACCTCCAGGTAGAGGGTCCGCACCCCGTTCTTGTACAACTGCGCCATGTGGGTGGTGGCCCAGGCGAAGAACGGTTCCTCGTCGTGCGACCCGCCGATGACCAGACCGTCGCCGGCCAGCAGGAGCATGTCCGTGGCGTCGATCGCGGGCATCGGAATTCCGCGCAGCCTGCCGGCCGTCGCCTCCTTCAGGGCCTGCGCATTCTCGGCACCGGACTCATGCTGGTACCGCCCGGCCCGGGCCACCGCGTCGTTGGCGAGCTGCTGGTCCCGCGCGGCCTGGGCCTGCCAGTACGGGCGGGACACCGGATCCAGGCGGCCGAGTTGCTCCATCATCTCGGCGGGGCCGCGGCGGTGGCTGCCGACCCACCGCGGGATATTCGCCTCCTGCTCCGCCACGGTGCTCAGGGCGAAGCCGAGGTTGCGCCCAGTCTCGTCCGGACTCAACTCGATCAGCGAGGTGAGGTCGGTGTCGAGGCTGATCCGTTCCTTCCCGTCCGGCCTCTGTCCGGTGGCCTGCTGATGACTCTCGCTCAACGCCCGCCAGTTCAGCTGGTCCTCCACCTGGGTTATGCGTCGGCCGGAGAGCGACCGGCGTGGGCCGCGGAGCCGGAGCGACGGGCCAGGCGGCTCCCTGTGCAGGTCGTCCTCGGTCACCCGCTGGACCGCAGGGGTGCCCGACGGCGGCCCGGCCGGTACGGGTGCGGTGTGGGCCTGCGTGGGCCGCTCACTGAGGGCGCGGTGCGCGTTCGCCTCCGCCGCCCGTTCGAACGCGTCGCCCGGGTCGGAGATCCGCAGACCGTGGCCGTCGTCGGCGTCGGCGACCGGGCCGGAGCGCTGCTGGATGACGTGGGTGAGTTCGTGGGCCAGGGTGTGCCGGTCGGCCCCGCTCTGGCCGATGACGACGTGGGATCCCGAGGTGTAGGCGCGGGCGCCCACCTCCGCCGCCGAACGTTGGGCGAGGGCGTCGGTGTGGAGTCGTACGTCGGAGAAGTCGGCACCCAGCCGGGCCTCCATGTCGGTCCGGGTCGGCTCATCGAGCGGTCGCCCGGCGGCGCGCAGTACCTCGTGCACCGCCGATCGTTGCACCGGTTCCGGCCCGGACCGCTGCCCGTCGCCGTGTTCGTGGGTCTGCCGCTGGTCGGTGTCGTGTTCGGAGCACAGCCGCTGGATCGCCCGGGTCACCGCGGCGTTGCCGGCCCGGCGTTGCAGGGCCAGGATCGCGGCCACCGAGCCGGTCGGCGGTGCGGAGCCGACCCCCGGCCGGGTCGGCTGGGTAGAGCGGGTCGGGACGTCGCGGTCCGGCGGATCGTGCGCGCGCATGGCTGTCCTCCTGCCGTCAGTGGACCCGCGCGGGCTCCCCGCGCGGTCGGTGCTCGCCGAACTCGCTCTCCAGGAGCAGTCGGCCGAGCTTGCGGTACTCCCGTTGCACCGCGCCGACCAGGTCGGACATCCGTACCGGCCGGCCGGCCCCCGCCGCCAGGTACGCGGCGGTGACCACGCAGGCCCGGATACTGCCGCCGGTCAGCTCGAAGCTGCGGGCGCAGAAGTCGAGGTCCAGGTCCTCGTCCCGGGGCAGTTCGGTGCCGAGGCAGCGGTCCCAGAGCGCGCGCCGCTGCGCCACGTCCGGCATCGCGAAGTCGACGATCAGGTCGAGCCGCCGGGTGAACGCCTCGTCCAGGTTGGCCCGCAGGTTCGTGGTGAGCACCGCGACCCCGTCGAAGGACTCCATCCGTTGCAGCAGGTAGGCGCTCTCCAGGTTGGCGTAGCGGTCGTGGGCGTCCTTCACCTCCGACCGTTTGCCGAAGATCGCGTCCGCCTCGTCGAAGAGCAGCAGGCCGTTGACGTCGGCCGCCTCGGTGAAGATCCGTTCCAGGTTCTTCTCCGTCTGGCCGACGTACTTGTCCACCACGGTGGAGAGGTCCACGACGTACAGGTCCAGGCCGAGGTCGGTGGCGATCACCTCCGCCGACATGGTCTTGCCGGTACCCGAGTCGCCGGCGAAGAGCGCCAGCACGCCCCGGCCCCGGCCGCCACCGGGACGCATCCGCCACCGGCCCAGCACCCGGTCCCGGTACCGCACCCGCAGGGCCAGTTCCCGCAACTGGTCGAGGATCGGGTCGACGAGCACCAGGTCGGCCCAGCCGACGGCGGGTTCGATCCGTCGGGCCAGCCGGGCGAGGCCGGCGGCGTTCTGCCCGCGTACCCCGGCGCGCAGATGGTCGGCGTCGACCCGGTCCGCGCCAGCGAAGAGCGCCAGCTGGTCGGCGGCCTGCGCGGCCCGCCGTACCTGGTCCGGGCCGAGCAGGTACGGCGCCAGCTCGCGCGCCGAGTCCACCCCGTCGGTCCAGCCGGCCGGCCGGTCCGCGGTCCGTGCCCCGCCGGCCGTACGCCACAGCCGGGCCCGGCCCTGTTCGTCCAGTGGCGCGGCGGTGACCAGCAGCGGCGCCTGCCGGCTCCAGTGTGGATCCCACTCGACCGTCCCGGTCAGCAGCACCGGCACCGGCTGGTCGGCGACCCGGCGCAGCAGCCGGGCGTGTGTCGGCTGCGCGGCCGGGTCGAGTGCCTGGACCGGGCCGGCGACCAGCCCGGCACCGCGCAGCCGCGCCTCCCGGACCGTCGCGGCGAGCAGGTCGCCGGGGGCCGGGTCGGCGGCCAGTGTGTCCAGGTCGAGCCGGAGCACCGACCGGCCGGCCCGGACCAGCGCCGCGACGGCCAGGTCGGCGGCGGCGGCGCCGGGGCGCTCCCGCAGGTAGCCCAGGCGTACCCCGGCGCGCAGCGCGGAGCCGAGCCGGCCCGCCAGCTCGTCCCGCGCCGACGCGTCGCCCTGTACGGCCGCGCCGTCCTCCGCCGGCCAGGCCACCTCGGCCAGCCGGGCGTCGACCGTGTCGTCGCCGAGCAGGTGCGCGGCCACCCGATCGGGCACCCGCAACGACCGGGACAGGTACGGCTGGTCCGGCTGCTCGACCAGCAGCAGACCGCCGCCGACCAGGGGCCCGGAGCCGGCGAACCGGGACCGTCCGGTGATTGCCGAGGCGGGGATCCCGCACAGCTCCAGGGCCAACCCGATGGTCGCCCGGCGCCGGCTGACGTCGTCGTTGAGATAGCCGTAGAGCCGCTCGTACCGGGCCTCGACGTCGGGCAGCAGCGCGACGAGCAGGAACTCCAGGTCCAGCCCGGTCAGCCCGAAGTCGTGCGCCAGCCGGCGCAGCCGCAGGTCGGCCCCGTCCGTGGCGGCCCGGTCCGCAGCCGCCTCCAGCACGGCCAGCGCCTGGGCGTCGGCCAGATCCGGTTCGGCTGTTCCGGCTGTTCCGGCTGTTCCGGCTGGCCCTGCTGTTCCGGCTGTTCCGGCTGGTGGGGCTGCCAGGCGTTCGGCATCGGCCGCCGACACGTACAGCCCCCGGAAGGCGTCGTCCGGATCGGGATCGTCCCGGCGGCGGTCGGCGACCAGCCGACGTACCCGCGCGGCGACCAGACCGAGTCGGCCCAGCAGGTGGACGGCTGCTGGCTGGCCGCTCATCGGGGCTGGTCCGGCGTGGCCGACCGCCGCTCCCGGTCGTCCGGTCCGGGTCGCCGGTCGGATCCGGCCCGCGCCGCCCCGTCCGGCGCGCCGTCCCGGCGGTTCCCTCTTCCGGTCCGGGTCCGGTGGCTCGCCAGGACCCCGGCGGTGTCGCTGACCCGGACGGTCCGCTCCAGCACCGGGGGAGCGGCCACCGTCCGGCGCGTCGCGACCGGCGCGACGACCACCAGGTCCAACGACGGCTTGAGCTCCCCGCCGAGCGCGGTCCACACGTCGGCGAGGGCCCGTCCCTCGCCGGGCGGTGCGGCGACCGCCATCGGCACCGCCAGGCGCAGCGCGGCCAGCGAGCCGGTCATCCGTTCGGTCGGCAGCTCGTCGTACCGGACCAGCTCGGCGAGCAGGGCGGAGAGCAGTCGATGCTCGTCGGTGGGCCGATTGGTCCACGCGGTGACCAGATAGGACAGTGCGAAGAAGTGCGGCGCGTCGTGCCAGGCCACCGTCCGGCCCGCCGCGTCGAGTTCGGCGATCCGGCCCTGGAAGTGCCGGGACCGGTCCTCCCGGATGTCGTAGAGGAACAGGTTCACCGTCGGCGCGTTGCGGCGGGCCGCCCAGTCCCGGGTGGGCGCCTCGAACGACACGTCCACTCCGGTACCCGCCAGCGCCTCCTCCGCGACCAGCCCGCGCAGTCCCTCGTCGACCTCGTGTATCACGCGTCCGCCCTCATCCCTCGTCACCAGCCCCGGTGCAGGAGCCCGGGTGGTTGCTGGGCCGGCAGCACCACCAGGAACGGTGTGCTCACCGCACTGAACCCGGTACCGCTGGCCACCGCCGACCGGCCGCCCAGCCGGTCCTTCGGCAGCACCAGCAGTTGGGCGGTGAAGCTGCCGTCGGCCGCCGGTCGCACCGGCAGGGCGGCCGCGGTGATGCCGACGTCCCAGGAGAGCCGTACCGGCCGGCCGGGTGGGAAGTCCACCCCCCGGATCGCGGCGACGAACCCGGGCGGCCCGATCGGCGGTACCGCCACGATCCGGGGTGCGACCACCCGGAGCGGAGTGCTCGCGGTGTCGTTGTCGGGGTCGGCGTTGCCGCCGGTGGTGCCGACGGTGCCCCGGACGGTCGTGCTGAGCGCCGCGCCCGGGGAGAGCGTGCCGGCGACGGTGGCGGCGGCGCCCGGGGCGAGATCCGGCACCGGGCAGCCGTCGGCCGGGCAGCCCGCGACAGCCCCGCCGGCCGGTACGCCGCCGGGCAGGTTGGGCCGGAGCCGCAGGCCGGTCGCGGTCGTACCGCCGGCGTTGCGGACCGTGTAGGTGACGGTGACGGTGCCGCCGACGTACCCCGGTTGCGGGTCGGCCGAGACGGTCAGCGCCGGATCGGCCGGGCTGCCCGGTGGTGCGGGGGCGACCCGCACCATGGTCACGGCGCGGTTGTCCGACGGGTCCGCGTCGGTCGGGCTGGCCTCGACCGACCAGTCGAGTTCGAAGCTGCCCCGGGCGGTGCCCACCAGGTCGACCCTGATCTCGACGGTACGTCCCACCCCGAGGCGGCCCAGCGTGCAGCGGAGGGTGGCGAGCACGCAGTCGCCGACCGGCGTGTCGAGACCGGTCACCGACAGCCCGGCCGGGACGCGGAGGCTGCCCCGGACGTCGTCGGCGGCGGTCGGCCCCTGGTCGGTGACGGCGAGCCGGACCGAGGTCCGGCCGCCCACGGTGGTGCCGGGCGACCGGGCCGACACGGCGGTGGCGATGTCGACGCGGCGTTGCCAGGTCGGCTCCTTCTGCCGCCCCGGCAGGTGTCCGGTGAGCGGCCGGACCTCGCCGCCCGCGAGGTCGTAGCTCCACAGCGCCTCGGGCGAGTTGTTGCCCGCCGCCCGCCTGGCCGAGAAGGCGAGCCGCCCGCCGTCCGGCGACCAGGCCACGTCGCGCGGCTGGTGCGGGCCGTCGTCGCGGTCCGGCACCGGCCGGGCGCAGGATCCGCCGCCGGCGGGCAGCAGCAGCCGGCACCGGTTGTCGTCCAGGTCGACCAGGACCAGGCCGTCAGCCTCGCGGTTGAAGACCAGCCGGGTGCCGTCCGGCGAGTACGCCGCGCTGTCGTCGACGACCGGACATTCGTTGCCGCAGATCGTCGCGGTCAGGTCGGTCTGGTCGAGCCCGTCGCCGGCGTTGGCGGTCCAGATGTGGGTCGACACGTCGCCCCGGTAGGTGCCCCGGGTGAAGGCGAGTCGGGCGCCGTCGGGCGACCAGGCCGGCTGGGTGTCGTCGAGCCCGGACAGGGCGTCCGGGACCGGCAGGTCCAGCAGGTGGCGTCCGGTGACGGCGTCGACGACCTCGATCCGGGACCGGGTACGCGGCGCCCCGGATCCGTTTCCCGGCGAGTCGCGGACCAGGGCGAGCCGGGTACCGTCCGGCGACCAGGCGGGATCCGTCTCCCGGTCGCCGCGACCCCGTCCGGCGATCGGCAGCAGCCGTGGCCGGCCTCCGCTGGCGTCCACGATCCAGATCCGTTCGGTCCGGACGCCGTCGACCGTCTCGTACCGGCTGACCGCGATCCGCTGCCCGTCCGGCGAGTACGCCTGCCGTTCGAACCACGGATCGCCGTCGACCGGCTCCCAGAGCAGCCGTGAGTCGGCGGTCGCCCCGGGGTCCTCGCGCAGGACCGACAGGCGCAGGTCGCGGGGATCCACCCCGTCGGGCCGGATGTCCTGCAAGGTGGCGGTGGTCCGATCAACGGCGCTGGTCCGGGCGACCAGGAGGGAACCGGTGGTGGTGCCGGAGCCGGCGTACCAGGTGGGATGGCTGACGTCGCGGTTCTCGGCGAGCCGTGGCACCACCACGCACTCGCACAGGTCCTCCTGGACCAGTACCGAGTAGACCCGGTCGACGTTCCCGGTCGCCTCGCCGTCCGGCAGGGTACGGCTGACGAACGCCACGGTCGCCCCATCGGCCGTCCAGGCCGGCTGCCGGGCCTGCCAGCCGGGCGGCAGCATCCGGACCCGGCCGGTGCCGTCCGGGGCGGTCAGCCACACTTCGGGACGCGGGCCGGCCGGCCCGATCGTGTAGGCGATGCGCCGGTGCGTCGGGTTCGGGTCCCAGGCCGGCTCGGCGGCCCCGGTGGGCTCGGCGGTGACCCGGGTGACCGGGCCGCCAGCGGCGGGCAGCCGGTAGATCTGGGCGACGCTGTCGCCGCCGCGTCGACCGGCGAAGGCCAGCGTGCTGCCGTCCGGCGACCAGGTCGGCCATCTGCTGTCGCCGGTTCCGTCGGTCACCCGGCGGGTACCGCCCCCGTCGGCGTCGATCACGAAGACGTCGTGCCCGCCGTCGTCGCGGCCGGCGGCGGAGCTGTACGCGATCCGGCTGCCGCCGGGGGAGAGCACCGGCCGGGACTCGTCGGTCGAGTTCCGGGTGACCCGGAGCACCGGACCGGCGCCCCGGCGCAGGTACACCTCGGTGCTGCGCTCGTCGCGTCGGCTCACCCAGGTCGCCGCCGACCCACGGGCCGAGACCTCGTCGTCGAAGTGGTCGGGTCCGGCGTCGAAGAACGGTGCCGCGGTCGCCGTGGACCCCTCGCCGCGGATCACGCCGAGGCTGCGGTGCCCGGTGCCGGCGTACGCGATCCGCTGGCTCAGGTCGGAATTCGGGGCCGGTACGGGCGCCGCCGTCGGGGCCGGCGCGTTCGCTGCGGCCCGGCTCTGGTCGACGAGGCCGGCGGTGGGCAGCGGCGCGGCGACGAGCAGCACAGCCAGCACGGCCAGTACGGCGGAAAACTTGATCCTGCGTCGCAAGTGGACCTCGGCGGAGTCGCGGTGGACGTGGACGGCGGTCGGTGGGTCACCGCCATCCTCCGGCGGTCGTCGGCCGGCCGCTCCGGACCGGAGGGCACCGGCGGGGGCAGCGGTGCCGGCACGTTCAGGCAATCCGCGTACGGTGGCCGTCGCCCCGGTTGTTCAGATCAACCCGTTGCGGAGGGCGTACGCCACGGCGTGCGCCCGGTTCCGCAGCTGGAGCCGGCTGGTGACGTCGTGCAGGACGTTCTTCACGGTTCGCTCCGAGTAGGAGAGCTTGCTGGCGATCTCCCGGGTGTCGAACCCGTCCGCGACCAGCCGTAGCACGTCCACCTCCCGGGTGCTCAGTCCGAGCAGGGTGAGGCCGCGCGGTTCGAGTACCTGCCGCTGGAGCCGGCCCATCTGGGCCATCAGCCGACCCAACAGGTCGGCGGGGAGCGCCCCTTCACCACGGGCGACGGCCAGCACGATGTGGCTGAGCCGTTCCGCGCTCGCCTCGGTGCGGCGGACCAGCCCGACCACGCCGTGCTCCACCGCCAGGGCCAGTCCGGCATCGTCGATCCTCGCCGGCACCAGCACCAGTCTGGTCAGGCCAGCCCGGTGCAGCCGACGCAACAGCCGGGTCGCCGACTCGTCGAGGGCGTCGACGACCACCAGGGGGACACTTCCGGACGTCTCCTGGCCCGGCTCGACCACCCACAGGTCCGGCCGGGAGCGGAGCTGGCTCTCCACCCCCAGCCGCGAGATCGGGTCCTCCGCGTGGACGCTCACCGTGACACGGTTCATCTCCAGCCTCCCCACAGGTCGACGCCCCGTCGTGGGCGTGGTGCCACCGCGTGTACGGCAGGTGCCGGTGCGCGCAGCAGTACGGCAAAGGGTGCCGGACGGGACTTCGCGTGCACCTAACGTGGACCTAACGGGCAACGGCTCTGCCCGTGCCGGTACCCCGGTGGTCGGTCCGCAGGCGGTGCCACCGTCCCTACCGTCGGGGACATGAGCATCTCGTTGGGTCTGGTGGACACGCCTGCGGTGGTCGTGCCGGGAGAGAGCGTCGACATACCGGTGACGGTCCGGAACCCGGGTGACGTCGTCGAGGCGTACGACCTCGACATCGTCGGCATACCCGGCACGTGGGCGACGTTCGACCCGCCGAGGGTCTCCCTCTATCCCGGCGCCAGCCAGACCGTCGCGCTCACCGTCCGGCCGCCCCGGTCCTCGGAGGTCCGGGCCGGGGAGCTGCCGTACGGCGTCCGGGTGGTTCCGTCCGAGGCACCGGAGACCGCGACGGTCGAGGAGGGCGTACTGACCATCGCGCCCTTCAACGAGGTGACCGCGGAGCTGCGGCCGCAGGTGCGCCGGGCCCGGCTCGGTGCTCGCTACCGCCTCGCCGGGGTCAACGGCGGCAACGTCGGGGAGACGCTGACCGTCACCACGGTCGACGGCAACGAACAGCTGCGCTTCGCACCCCGGCCCAGCACGACGAACCTGGCGGCAGGCGAGCAGTACGCGGCAGTCCTCGGCGTACGGGCCCGGCGGCTGCTCTGGCGCGGCTCCCCGCGACACCTGCCGTTCCGGGCATTGCTGACCGATGCGGCGGGCCGGGCCGTCACCCTGGACGGGACGCTGGTGCAGCAACCCGTTCTCTCCGCCTGGCTGTTCAAACTGTTGGCGTTGCTGTTGGCGCTGCTGCTGCTCCTGCTCGCCATCTGGTTCGGCCTGCTGCGCCCGGCGGTGCGGTCGGCGGCCCGGGAGGCCGTCGACGGGAAGGTGGCGCAGGTCGCGACCGAGGCGGAGGAGGCGGCGAACGAGGCCGCCGACGAGGCGGCGCGGGACGCCGTCGAGCAGGAGCGCGCCGCGCCCCCCGCCGGCCCGACGCCGTCGCCGGCGCCCGCCGGTGGCAGCGGCGGCATCGGCCAGGGCGGGCAGTTCGCCACCGCGTTGGTGTTGCGGACCAATCCCAGGGGTACGGCGTCGCGCAGCTACACCGTGCCCCGCAACCGGGTGCTCCTGATCACCGATTTTCTGGTCGACAACCCGCAGGGGGACACCGGAACCCTGACCGTCACTGCCGACGACGTACGGGTGGTCACCTACGGTCTGGAGAACTTCCGCAACCAGGACTACCACTCGGTGACGCCGATCCGGGTGCCCGCCGGGGCCAGGGTGACCCTCACCGTCGCCTGCCGCCGACCCGGTGCCCCGGTCGGCGCTCCCGCGCCGCAGAGCTGCCAGGAGGGGCTCTACCTCAACGGGACCCTGACGCGGGCCGCCGGCTCCTGAGCCCGCGCTGCGTCCCAGCGGGGTCAAGTTCAGGTGTCCAGGACGACGGGACAGCCGGCGCCATCGACGTCAAGGAATTGTCAAGACGGATGCCCAGTCCGGCGTACGACCATTGTCGATGTCGCGGGGGCACCGGGCTTTCGCACGACACGGGAGCGCACATGTCGTTTTCTTGGAGCAGGATCGCGCGCATCCATGCCAGGACGCTCAGCGTCGGCCTCGGCCTGCTGCTGGTCGCAGGCGCCGGAACACCCGGCCACGCCCGTACGGTTGATCTCAGGATGTCTTCCAAGGGAACCGTGGCGTTCCAGGCGACGAATTCACGTCTGTGGGTCACCGGAATCACCGGGAACGGCAAGGAACTGAACTTTTCCGTGATGCCGGGAACCAGCCCGGCCATCTCGGCGGGGACCGGCCAGACCACCGTACTGACCGGCACGGTGGTGTTCCAGGGCAGCAACGGCAACCTGTGGGCCGCCGCGGCCGGCAGCACCTCGGGCGGGGACCACGGCCTGCCCATGGCCCCGGGCACTGGCCCGACCATCTCGACCGACGGCACTCGGGTCGCCTTCCAGGGCAGCAACGGCCGCCTGTGGACCACCGACGGTAGGCGCCCCGCGGACACCGGCCTGGGGATGGCGCCTGGAACCAGTCCGAGCATCGCCGCGAACAACCAGGTCGCGTTCCAGGGAGCCGATGGCTACCTCTGGACCACCCTGGGCGGCCGTACCAATCTCGCCATGATGCCTGGCACCAGCCCGGCCTCCTCGCGGGACGGTGTGATCGCCTTCCAGGGTGCCAACGGCAACCTGTGGATCATCCGGGTCGGCGGCGGGACCGACGACACCGGATACGCCATGGCGCCGGGCACGAGTCCGACCATGTCGACGATGTCGACCAACTGGGATCTCACCCGGATCGCCTTCCAGGGAGCCAACGGCAACCTCTGGACGACCAGGGCCTCCGTGGACCGCTTGGGCAAGGACTGGGGTTACCAGATGATGCCCGGCACCAACCCGGGCGTCTCCTCCGACGCCGCTGAGGTCGCCTTCCACGGGAGCAACGGCCGCCTCTACACGATCAGCGAGAACGACAGCGTCCGGGAACTGGGTTTCATCCTGGCCGCCGGGACCAGCCCGGCCTGACGATCGACTACTGCAATTGCTTCAGCCTGATGCGCACATCCTCCGCGTCCGAATGACCGAGGTCGAGGAGGATGTCCAGGGCGGCCCGCAGCGACTCGCGGGCCGCCCGGACGTCCTCGGCGGCCTCCTGGGTGTCCGCGAGCCGGGTGAGGGTGTCGGCCTCGAAACAGCGATCACCCAGCGCTCGTACCAGGGCGAGCGCCCGCTGATAGCAGTGGACGGCCTCCGCGTGGCTGCCGAGGTGATGGTGGGTGTACCCCAGGCTGTCCCAGGTGGTGGCCTCGCCCCACCTGTCCCCGGTCTGCTGGTGCAGCTCCAGGGCCTGCCGGCAGCACCGCAGTGCCTGGACGTAGTCACCGAGCAGACAACGGTCCCACCCGATGGAGTTGAGCGCGTCGGCCTGGCCCTGCGGATGGCCGACGGCCGCGAACAGCGCCAGGGCGTGCTCGTCATGGTGCAGTGCCTGTCGCGGCTGGCCCTGCCGCTCGCACAGGGAGGCCAATGCCCGGTGGGTGTGCGCCTGCCCCGTCCGGTCGCCGGCCCGGCCGAACAGCTCGAGTGCGCGACTCAGATGCTCGCCGCTGTCCGCGTAACGGCGCAGGCGATTGTTGGCCCGAGCCAGATCTCGGTACGCGTGAGCGGCGGCGACCGGGGCGGCGAGGCGCTCGGCGGAGACTACCGCCAGCTGCCACATCCGGGACCGGTCGTGCCAGAAGCCGCGCCAGTGCAGGAACATGTCCAGGACCCAGGCCAGTTGCCAGGCCCGAAGGTCGTGGCCGGTGTCGGCGGCGAGCCGCGCCACGCCGAGCAGCACCTGATGCTCGGCCGTCAGCCAGGCCCGCGCTTCCTGGTCGTCGACCGGTCGGCGGACAGCGCTGCCCGGCGTCGCCTCGGCCAGCGGCAGGGGTATCGGGTCTCGGGCCGGATTCAGCAGCAGGTCGGCCGCGTACGCGGTGTGCAGGTAATGGTCGATGAGCCGGCCGGTGGCGGCGGCACGATCGGCCTCCGTCTCTACCTCCCGGCACTGGTCAGCGGCGTAGGCGGTGAGGAGGTCGTGGCAGGCGTACCTGCCGGGGGAGTGTTCACCGACCAGGTTCGCGCCGGTCAGTTCGGCCAGCAACGCCGTCGCGCCGGGCTCGGGGACCCCGGCGAGGCCGCTGGCGGCGGCCACGCCGATGTCCGGCCCCGGATGCAGTCCGAGCAGGCGGAACAGCCGCGCCGCAGCCGGGGTCAACGTCCGGTAGGACCAGGAGAACACCGCTCGTACCCGGGAACCGGGATCGCCTGCGTCGAGTGCGCCCAGTCGTCCGCGTACGTCGGTCAGGTCCTGGGCCAGCGCGCCGAGCGGGAAACCCGATTGGCGGATCCGGGCTGCGGTGATGCTCAGCGCCAACGGCAGCCGGGCGCAGCAGGCAACGATCTGCTCGGCGGCAGCCGGCTCCACATCGACTCGATCGGCACCGAGCCGCGACACCAGCAGTTCGCGCGCCTCCGCAGCGGACAGCAGGTCAAGGGAGAGCGGGTGGGCTCCCTCGACCGCAACGAGCGGGGTCAGCTGGTTGCGGCTCGTGACCAGGCAGAACGCGGGAGCACCACCGGGCAGCAGCGACCGTACCTGCGTGCAGTCGCGGGCATTGTCCAGCAGTACCAGCATCCGCCTGCCCGCCAGGAGGCTCCGGTAGAGCGCCGCCTGTGCCTCCGGGTCCTCCGGCACCCGCTCGGCGGGCACCCCGAGGGCCAGCAGAAACCGGCGCACCACCGCAGCCGGCCGCACAGCCCGGGTGGAGCCGTCGAAACCGCGCAGGTTCGCATAGAGCTGCCCGTCCGGGAACCGCTCGGCCACCCGGCGCGCCCAGTGCACGGCGAGGGCGGTCTTGCCCACCCCGGCGGTCCCCGAGACCGTCGCGATGTACTGCCCGCCCCGCCCCTCGAGCAGCGAGTCGAGCTCCGCGAGAGCATTGCGCCGGCCGGTGAATCCTGGAACCGCCGCGGGTAGCTGCGCGGGCTGCGGACAGCCTGGCCGCGCCGGCCGCGCAGGGGCGGCGGCCGATGGCCGGGGCTGCCCACCACGCAGGATCGCCTGATGTACGGCCTGCAGCTCGGCCGCCGGCTCTGCGCCCAACTCGTCGGCCAGCCGGGCGCGTAGCGCGACGAAGCACTCCAGCGCCTCGGCGGACCGGCCGTCCTGGGCCAGCGCCCGCATGAGCACTCCGGCGAGCTGTTCGGCCAGCGGATGCTCCGTGAGCAGGTCGCGCAATTCGACGACGACCTGCTCCGCGTCACCGAGGCGGAGTTCGGCGTCCGCCCACGCCACGGCGGCCTCCAGCCGATGCTGATACCACCCGGTGCGGCTGCGATCGGCCCACGGCCCGGGTACGCCCGCCAGGGGTGTGCCTCGCCACAGCGTAAGCGCCGATCGTAGGAGTTCCACCCGCTCCGGATCCGTCCGCTGGGCCACGGAGGCCGCGCCGACGAGCCGCCGGAATCGATGCAGGTCGACCAGATCAGGGTCGAGATCAAGCAGATAGCCGGCCGGCCGACGCAGCAACACTGCCGGCTCGCCACCCGCCTCTACGGCCGTCAGGGAATGCCGGATCCTGGTGACGTGTGAGTACAGCACCTCCCGCCAGGTCTTCGGCGGCGCTCCGCTCCACACCCGATCGGCCAGCGTCTCGGCAGCCACCGGCCGACCCACGTCGACCGCGAGGGCGGCGAACACGGTCCGCAGCTGAACCCGGCCCATCGCGATCAGCTGACCAGCCGCGACGACCTCCACCGGTCCCAGCACACGAATCTCGACATTCCTCGCTAACTGCAACACATCCCGCATAACATTTACGATATCCAATGCCGGTCCCTCGGCGTGACGTTAAAAATTCGGCAGTTGCCGCTGAGGGCTGTGGAGCCTCGGGGTGTGCGACCGGCCCGTCGTCCGTCATTCCTGCGCCAATACCGCGAGCTGCAGTTCCGGTACCCAGTTTGCGAGAACGCACTCAGGAGATGTCAGACGAAGGGCTCTGGCCCACGTCCGGTGGTAGCACGGAACATCGGCCTTTTCGCGAGGCCATTTCCCGGCGCGGGGAGGAACTGGTTACGATGGCGTAGCGTGCCGGCTGTGATATTGGACGTTCGGCGGAACATGGCCACACCTGCGCGAGGACCCGGCGATGGGCCACTACGCGGAGCGGATCAACGGCATGCCGAAGTACGTCGCCTCGCGGACCCTCGCCGGGCCACTGGAGTGGAACGCCACCCTCATCGAGGGCAAGGTCGTCCAGGCCGTCCCCGCACTCAAGGAGAAGCACGCCGGCACCCTGATCGTCTCCGGATGCGGGGAGCTGGCGCACACCCTCGCCCAGCAGGGTCTGGTCGACGAGTTCTGGTGCTGGGTGAATCCGCACCTCTGGCCGGCCGGGCCGAGGATCCTCGATGGTGTCGGCCCGATCCGCCTGCAGCTGGTCGTGGCCACGCCCTATCGATCCGGAGTCGTCTGGCTGCGCTACCGGCCGGCCCGGGCCTGAGGAAAAGGACCAGGGGAAATACGATCATGTACGCCGTCGAATCGGCCGACCGCCCGGGGTCCGGTTCCATGACGAATTTTCAGCAAGTATCGACGGAGCACCTGGAGGTGCAGCGATGGACACGTCCGCGTATTTGAGCGCCGTTGTCGAACAGACGAACACGTTCGCCGATTGGGTGCACGGCAGGGATGCGGCGGCCCGGGTGCCAACGTGTCCGAAGTGGACGCTGGCTGATCTTGTCGACCATGTCGCCGCGACACAGCGCATGGTGGCAATGCTCGTGGGTGAGCGGATGACCGAGCCGAGCAGGGCGTTCGCCGGCTACGTTCCGGCCCCGACCGACTCGGACCAGTGGCGCGCCTGGCTGACCGAGGGCGCGGCCGAGGCGAAACAGGCGTTCGAATCGGTCGCCGATGACACGCCGGTGTGGGATCCGTCCGGCGCGGCTGCGGGCGTGCCGTTCTGGTCACGTCGGCTGTTCGGCGAGGTTTGCGTCCATCGCGCGGACGCGGCCGCGGCGCTCGGGATGCGGTATGAGCTGGCACCGGAGCCTGCCGTTGCGGCCATCGAGGACTGGCTGGACACGATGACTTCCCGCGGCTACTGGGAGAACAAGCCAGACTTCGCCGATGCGATGCGCGGGACCGGCCAGACGCTGCATTTCCACGCGACCGACGCGCCCGGGGAGTGGCTGGCACGCCGGGAACCGGACATGGTCGTCCTGGAACGCACGCACACCAAGGCGGACGTCGCGGTCCGTGGCCCAGCCGCCGAACTGCTGCTCGTGCTCAGCCGCCGTCGCCCGCTGGAGGCGGCTTCTACCCTGGAACTGCACGGGGATCGGGCACTGCTCGACCACTGGGTCGGCCACATGGACTGGGTCACCGACCCCTGACCCGCGCCTGGATGCGACCTCGCGCCCCAGCGCTGCCGGCGCCGCTGACGAGCAGCCAACGAGTAGGAGCAGGTCGCGTAGCCGACGCTGAGCTTCGAACGCCAAAGGGTCCGGCTGGGCGAAGCCGATCTGAAGCCGGGCTCTGGTGTGATGCCTCGCGATGTGTTTCTCGGCCCCGTGAATCGGAGGAAGCGATGCACCATCGGCGACGATTGGGCTCGTCCCTGGCATTGGTCCTGGCACTCACCGCGGCTCTGCTGGCGTGAGCACCCGAGTCCGTGCCAGCGGCGGTGACACGGGTACCGGCCTGGCGGGGGAGGGCGGTGAGCGGGTCATCACCGCGACCGTGGCCGCAGGGCCGCACTACGAGCTCCGTGCCCTGGCGAGCGAGTCGGTCTGCAAGGCGCACAACATCTGCGTCTGGACCGACAACTACTATCGCGGTCTCGCTCTCGTCATGAGCGGTATGGCACCCGAGGCCAGCGCCAGCCGTGCCGATGTCCACCCAGCCCCGCCCGTCGTCTCACCGACCCGATCACCCGCTGCTGGGGTCAACCCCACTGCGGCTTTGGCAGGAGCAGACGACGGACGAGGCACCGACCCGAAGTTTGACTCAAGCGTCATACGCTGATGAGCGGGCACCCGATCAACGGGCTGGCCGGGATACGGGAGAGGTCGACGGGTGCTACTTCGCGGCCGTTCCGGGTTTCCCGCTGATGGATTCCTGATAGATGTCCGCGTAGGTGCGCGAGTCCTTCACCAGGTCGTCGCAGAAGGCCGCGACGTCGTTGCCGATGAGCTCCAGGACTCCCTTGCCGTCCGCAACGCCCTCCTCGAAGAAATCGACGATCCCCGAGAGCAGAGTCCCGTCAGCCAGCCCGACCGGCCCGACCTTGAAGAAGTACCTCTGAATCTCCTTGTAGACGATCTGGTAGTCCCGTGGCAGCGCCTTGACCCGGGCCACGTGCGCCCGCCACTGCTTCTTGCCCTCGATGATGTCCTGAATACCCACGTCAACCTCCTGGCTGGCCCAATTTCCTAGCGACGTTCCTGTTCAACTGCTCGCGCCACCGGTCGCGATAGCCTCGGGCCCCCTCGCCGCCGGCCAGCGCCGCACAGAAGCCCCCGATGTCGTCACCCAGCACCTCGTGGACGCTCTGCCCCTCGGCCGCCGTCTCTTCGAGCAGCCCCAGAGCACCGTCGAGAATCGGCATCAGGTTGCGGCCAGTGAAGTCCGAGTAGGGCCAGGTGTGAGCCTTGATCTTTTCCCACGCCGCCCGGTAGTCGGGGGGCAATGCCGCGGCCCGGGCTTCGAACGTCTTCCACTCCCTGGTGAGATCGCTGCCTGTGATGGTCTCCCAGAAGTTCATTCCCCACCCTCCTTGAGCTTGTCGATGCGTGATGAGACGTACGCCCATTTCGCCCAGAACGTCGCGAGTTCGTCGCGTCCCGCGTCATTGAGCGCATAGAACCTTCGCGGCGGGCCCAGCCCGGACGGTCGTTTCGTGACCTGGACGAGCCTGTTCTTCTCCAGACGCAGCAGGATCGTGTACACCGTTCCCTCGACGACGTCGACGAAGCCGAGTTCGTTCAGTCGACGCGTGATGGCGTACCCGTAGGTCTCCTCGTTGCCGATGATCTGAAGCACACAGCCCTCGAGAGTGCCCTTCAGCATCTCCGTCAGGTCATCCATCGCGGCCCTCCTGGCTACCTTAGTACTCTGCGGCACCGAGTACCAGTACACAGTATCACGGGGTAGTGAAGTCGATGTCGACCGATCGCAAGGTGCAGGCGCGGGCCTGTGGCTGACCGCCGAATCAGGCTGGGGCGGCCGAGGAGCCGTACTTCTACTATGCTGCCCATGCATTTGTCCGTACCCGTGCCCGACTAGGTCCAACGGAGCGTATATGTCCGACTCGCCCCCAGTCGACCAAGAGCCGGTGAACTCCAGGCTCGACACCACGGTGCCGCACACGGCACGGATCTGGAATTACTGGCTCGGCGGCAAGGACAACTTTGCCGTGGATCGGCAGGTCGGGGAGCGGGTCAAGGGCATCTTTCCCGTCGTCATCGAGCTGGCGCGCGCCGACCGGCTGTTCCTGGGGCGGGCCGTCCACTACCTGGTCGCCGAGGCGGGGATCCGCCAGTTCCTCGACATCGGCACCGGGCTGCCCACTCAGGACAACACCCATGAGGTCGCGCAGCGGGTGGCCCCCGAAGCACGGATCGTCTACGTCGACAACGATCCGCTGGTACTGGTGCACGCGCGTGCCCTGCTGACCAGTTCCGCACGAGGCGCCACTGACTACATCGACGCCGACCTGCACGACCCGGACACGATCCTGCGGACGGCGGCCAACACGCTGACCCTCTCCGAGCCGGTGGCGATCATGCTGCTCGGTGTCATGCACTTCATCAACGACGACGACGAGTTGCAGCAGATCATCGACCGGCTGCTGGCCGCAGTGCCGTCCGGAAGCTATGTGGCCGTGGCCAACACCACCACGGCGGTCAACGGCGAGGCCACCGCCGAAGCGGTCCGCGTGTGGAACATCGATGCCCAGCCAAAGCTGAAACTGCGGACCCCTGAGCGGATCGCCGAGTTCTTCACCGGCCTTGAGGTCGTCGAGCCGGGCTGGGTCTCGTGCTCACGGTGGCGCCCCGAGGTGCAGGACGACGGCAGCCTGCCGGTCGAGGTGGACCAGTGGTGCGGGATCGTCCGCAAACCGTAGGTCGTCGGATACCCGCCTTCACCTTCAACCTGATCCGCGTCCACGGTGACCTCGCCATGACCATGAAGCCAGGCCACAGTGGACGTCGGCAGTCTGCTGGGCATCACCGGCACTCCTGGCCTGCACCAGGTGGCCGCCTGCCCTGGCCGGGCTAGCCTCGGCGGTACTTCTCCCACCAGGTGAACGCCGTCCGGTACGCCGTCGGGGTGTCGTCGGCGGCGTGATTGGCCAGGCCGTTTCGGCCGAAGTAGTGGTCGTGGACCTGGTTGGCGGCGGCTGTGGCAAGGTCGGGGTCGGAGATCGCGACGGCGTGAATGTGGTAGGGCCACGATCCCTGGGACGGATTGCGCAACCAGGCGGCGAAGCCGACCGTGCGCAGCGCCAGCACCGTCTGCCAGCGCTGGGTGGTGGTCAGATTCGTCACCGAAATGTCGACCACTCCACCGCCGTCATGCGTGCCGGCGGAGCTGGGGTTCGTCGAGGTGTACGAGCCCTGGCTGAGGACCAGGCTCCACGACAGCATGGCATCGGCGGCCGTGAGCATGTCGCGGGTGCGGGTGTTGACCCGCGCGCCACCGTACGTGCTGCTCCGCGAGCCGCTGGAGACGGCCCTGGTAACCGTAAATCTGTTGGCCCCGAGGCTGGTCAACGAGGTGGGTCCCGGAAAGCCGTTCGCGTCGAGACCCGAGTATCCGAGAGACCGCTGCCAGGCAGCGTAGGCGGCGACGGTCGAGGTTCCGTAGTGTCCATCGACGACGCCCGAAGCCAACAGACCCTTGGCCTGCAGGGCCCGCTCCACCTCCAGGGCGTGCGGCGCCGCCCCGGCAGTGAGCCCGGTGCCGCTCTTGGGTGGGTCGACCTGGGCGGCGAGGAGGACCATCTCCATGTCGACGACCGGGAGCGCGAGCGCCGAGGCGTCCATGGCGAACACCGTGTCCGCGCCGACCGCCGCCGCCGCGACGGCCGCACCGCGCGACAGCAACCATCGCCTCGACCGGCCGGTTTGCGTGACGGGCAGGTTCATGACGAGCTCCGTTCTTCGTATTGATCTCCAAGGGTGGTAAGAACCTACAGGATCGTCGCCAGACGTGGAAGAAAGTTACCAACACCTTTGTCGATGGGCGGCCGTGACCTGCGCGCTTGGGTCCGGCGGCGAGGGATCGGGGTCGGGATCGCCCGCAATAGCAGAAAGGGCCGGCCCTCGCCGGGGCCGGCCCTTCGTCGTACCCGGATCGGGTCAGTTCGGATACACCTCCAGTTCGAAGATCCGGGCCGCCCGGTCGCTGTCGCTCGTCGGGTTCAGCACGTTCAGCCGGACGTACCGGCCGGTTCTCGGGGTCACCGAGTGCGTGGTGACGTCGGCGGTGTTGCCCCGGGCCGAGGCGACGGTGGTCCAGACCGTGCCGTCGGTACTGACCTGAAGGTCGAAGTCCCGGGTGTTCCAGCTCGGCTTCTCACCACCCGCCCCGGAATGCCGGACCACGAGCCGCCCGACCTGCCGGTCGGCCTGGAGGTCGACCCGCAGCCACTTGTTGGCGCCGAGCGAGCACCACTTGTCGGTGGTGCCGCCGGACCAGCTGCCGTTGACCGCCTTGGCCGGCGCCTCGGCCGCCGCGCACTGGCTGTCGGCGGTGGTGGGACGGTTCAACGCCAGGTTGCCGCCCGTCGGTGGCTGCGCCGGTTCGTACAGCCGGATGTCGGTCAGGCTGGCGCTGCCCTCGTACACGTTGGTGTAGAGGTCACCGATCACGAACCAGTCCGGGTACGCCGAGCCGGCCGGCCACTGGTTCGGCCAGGTGGTGCTGCCGTTGTAGTCGTTCTGCACCAGGTTGCCGTTGAACCGGCCGTCGTACTCGGCCGGCTGGGTGTTGTAGTGCCAGATCGGCGCGTTGCCGACCACGAACGGGCGGTGGAATCGGATCGTCTTCTGGCCGACCCGGGCGAAGTTGCCGCTCGCCTCCAGCACGTAGCCGGTGGCGTCCCGCTCGATCGCGAAGGTGTAGAACTCGTTCGGCATCAGTTCGGGCTGGAGTTCGGCCGCCGACGAGAGCTGTTGCTCGGCCACCCCGCCGGAGCAGTTGGACATGAACCACTGCGAGTTGCCGGCCAGCCCGCCCCGGCCGGGGTTCCAGTTCGGCATTCCGCTGATCCACATGTTCACCGTGTTGAAGCTGCTGTCCCGGTAGTTGTAGTACGTGTTCGTGTTCGAGTTGCAGACCCGGCCGCCGGTGCCCGAGCCGACCCGGTCCGGGTGCTGGGAGAACGAGTCCATCAGAACCTTGCGGCGGTAGTGCCAGAAGTGGTTGTTCCGGGGCGCCGGGTTGGCGAAGTCGACGATCGACAGGAAGTGGAACCCGTTGTAGCCGTACGCCCCACGGCGGACGTCCTGCCACTCGCAGTACGGTACTGAGGCGTCACCGGACCAGCCCGGACTGTCCGAACCCTCACCCCACGGGTGCTGGGTCTTGCAGCCGGAGGTGCTGTAGCCGTTCTCCCGGCCGTCGTACGAGATGCTGCCGTTGCGCTTGCCGCCGAAATCGAGGGTCTTCAGCTTGTACTCGATCCGGTACTGGTTCGGCAGTTGCCGGCTGGGCCGGAAGATCGCCCCGCCGGTGTGGTCCGGCACGTTGAGCCGGGCCACGTGCTCGGCGCCGAGCGCCTGGGTGCTGATCGACGGCGGTGCCTCGATCACACCGTCGTTGTTCCAGTCCCGGGCCGAGAGGGAGGCCGTCAGCCAGCCGTCCTGACCGACCGGGAACTCCTTGCGGTACGTCGAGAACGAGTTGAACGCCGTGTTCCAGGCCGGCCCGTAGTCGTTGCGGTACCACTGCCCGGCGTCATCCATGATCGTGTCGAACGGCTGGGCGTAGGTTTCCCGTACCCAGGGCGTGTTGGCCCCGCCCAGCGGGGCGCTGAAGTTCTCCTCGTACCGTAGGGTCCAACCCGCCCGGGTCGGATCGTCCGCGCTGCCGGCGATGGCGTTGGTGCCCGTCGCCGTCGTGGTTCTGGTGGTGGGGGACCCGGCCGCGCCCGGTGTCGCCATGGCGAGCGCGACCAGGGTCGCGGTGGCCACGGTCCACAGTGACCGGCGGGTCCTGCTGTTGAGCTGTCCGTGCATGGTTGGCACCCTTCACTCGACGGGGTAAAGAGTTGAGCGTCGCCGACCTCGGTCCGTACGCGGACCGGCAGACAGATGCACCTCCGATTCCCGTGCCCTCGATTCCGGGTGGCGCCGCCGATTCGCCACCTGGACCGGCCCGGACCCGCCGGACACCGGGCCGGGGTGACCGGCCCGGGGTCGCGGGGTTCCGTTGTCCTTGCGGACGGTCAGAACTTGCCGTCCTTCAGGAACTGCGCTGCGTTCTCCTTGGTGACCCGGGGCGAGTCGACCACGGTGTCCTTCTGCACCGTGGCGCCGCCCAGGATCTCGACCGCCCGGTCCAGGCCCATGCTGCCGATGATGTCGGCGTCGTTCAGGCCGGTGACCAGGTAGTTGGTGCCGTCCATGATCGCTTTCAGGGCCTCGGCCTGCCCGTCGACACCGGCGATGACGATCTGGGACGCCTTACCGGCGTCGGCCACCGCGCGCTGCGCGCCCAGGCACATCGCGTCGTTCTCGCAGAACACCGCCGTCAGATCGGCGTTGGTGGCGAGCAGGCTCTCCATCACGGTCAGCCCGCCGTCGGAACTCCAGTTGCCGAAGTCCGGCGCCTCGACCAGCGCGATCCCGGGCTTGCCCTGCAAGGCAGCCTTCACCCCGTTGGTACGGGCGAGCCCGATGCTGTTGTCCGCCGGGCCGCCCTTGATGATGCCGACCTTGCCGCCGCCGGCCAGCCGCTGGGCCAGGAACTCGCCGTTCTGTCGGCCGATCGCCTCGTTGTCCGGGCCGATCCAACTCGTGTACTCGCCGGTGGCGAACTTCCGGTCCACCAGCACCACCGGCTTGCCGGCCGCCTTGATCGCGTTCAGCACCGCCGGCGCGGACTCCAGCGGACCGCCCGAGATGATGACCGCGTCCACGTTCTTGCTGAGCAGGTCCTCGACGTTGGACGCCAGCTTCGCCGCGTCGCCGTTGGCGTCGGTGCTGAGGATCTCGACGTTTCCCTTCTTCTCGGCCTGGGCCGCGATGGCCTTGTCCATGCCGCTGAAGTAGGGGCCGCCGAGGGTGAAGTTGGCGACACCGATCGTGTACGAGTTGTCGCCGCCGGACCCGCCGTCGCCGTCCGAGCAGGCCGCCAGGCCGGCGGCGAGCACGCCGACGAGTAACAGACCTCTGAGCCGCTTCGCGTTCATCTGCCGGTTCTCCATCCTGTGGTGGGGTGTGGAACCGACCAGGCCGGATCAGGCGCCGGTCGGTGGGACGGTCCCGGCGCCGGACCGTTCAGGCCCGGGGCCGGCTCGCACGTTGCACTCCGATGACCACGACGATGACGATGCCCTTGAGCACCTGCTGCCAGAAGCTCTGCACGTCGTAGAGGTTGAGCAGGTTGTTGATCAGGACCAGTACCAGCACGCCGCCGAGAGTGGCCCGGGCCGATCCCCGGCCACCGGCCAGGCTCGCCCCACCGATCACACAGGCGGCGATGGCGTCGAGTTCGAACGCCACCCCGACACTCGGCTGGGCGATGCCGACCCGGCTGGCCAGGATCACCCCGGCCAGGCCGGCGCACGCTCCGCTGATCGCGTACGCCCCGATCACGTGCCGGCGTACGTTGATGCCGGCCAGGCGTACGGTCTCGGCGTTGCCGCCGATCGCGATGATCGCCCGGCCGGCCGGCGTACGGCTCAGGAACACCCCGCCGGCCAGGAACACCGCCGCCATGATCACGGTGGTGAGTGGGATCGGGCCGAGCATCGCCGAGCCGAGCCAGAAGAAGTCCGGATTCTCCGGTGCGATGGGCACCTCGGAGTAGACGAAGGCCAGCCCCCGGATGGTGGTCAGCGCCGCCAGGGTGACCACGAAGGGCGCCAACTCGAACCGGGCGACCAGGATGCCGTTGACCAGTCCGAACGCGATACCACTGGCGATCCCGACCGCCATCGCCAACGGCAGTGGCAGGCCCGAGACGAGGCCCGCGGAGACGATGCCCGCGAAGGCGACGACCGAGCCGACCGACAGGTCGATGCCGCCGGTCAGGATCACCACCAGCATGCCGAAGGCCAGCAGCCCGGTGGTGACCATCTGCTTGAGCAGGTTGGTGAGATTGGTCTGGGTCAGGAAGGCGTCCGAGGTCAGCGCCGCCACCGCCAGAACCACCACGACCAGCGCGATGAACGCGGTCTCGACCGTCACCGGCCGGCCCGCGATGGTCAGCCGGGACCGTCGGATGGGCTCGGTCGCCGGGTCCGGCGTCGTTCTGGTGAGCTGTCCGGTCATCCGGCCCGTCCAATCGAGGTCATCCGGCTCGTCGCAGTCGACGTCATCCGGCTCGTCGCAGTCGACGTCATCCGGCACGTCGCAGTCGACGTCATCTGGCTCGTCGCAGTCGACGTCATCCGGTCCGTCCAATCGCGTATCCGAGGATCTCGTCCTCGGTGGTCCGGTCGGCGTCCAGTTCGGCGGTGATCCGACCCTCGCGCATCACCAGCACCCGGTCGGTCGCCCCGAGCACCTCGGTCAGGTCGGAGGAGATCAGCAGCACCGCGAGTCCGTCCCGGGCGAGGTCGTCGACCATCCGGTAGATGCTCATCCGGGTCGCCATGTCCACACCCCGGGTCGGCTCGTCCAGGATCAGCACCCGGGGGCCGGCCAGCAGCCACTTCGCCAGTACGGCCTTCTGCTGGTTGCCGCCACTGAGCCGTACCACCGGCATCGAGCCGCAGTGCGCCGGCCGGATGTCCAACCGGTCGATCAGGTCGTCGACCGCCCGGCGTTGCCGAGCCGCGTCGACCAGGCCGGCCCGGGTCATCGAGTACAGCGTGGTCAACGCGATGTTGGCCCGTACCGTCAGCTCGGGAACCAGACCGGTGCGCTTGCGGTCCTCGGTGACCAGCGCGAGCCCGGCGGCGATGGCCTCGGCCGGGGTCCGGAAGGTGGCCGCACCGGACCGGTGGCGCTGCGCCGGTCCGGCCCCGGCCGCCGCCTCCGGTGCCGGGCCGCCGTCCGGTCCGTCGGTACCGGCGGACCGCTCGTCCGCCGCCGCTGCGTCCGCGCTTCCTGGCTCGGCGACCCGCACCTCGCCCGCCGAGGACGGCTCGGCGCCGAACACGCACCGGGCCAGCTCGCTGCGCCCCGACCCGACCAGGCCGAACATCCCGACGATCTCCCCGGCATGGATCGTGAACGAGACGTCGGTGAACTCACCCGGCCGGGAAAGCCCGGCAACCCGCAGCCGTGGCTCGCCGAACCCGGTCCGCCGGTCCGGATAGATCTGTTCCAACCGCCGGCCCGCCATCAGCCGGATCAGCTCGTCCTCGCTGGTCCGCCCGGGTTCGGTCGTCTCGATCACCCGGCCGTCCTTCATCACCACGATCGAGGTGGCCAGGTCCAGCACCTCGGCCAACCGGTGCGAGACGTAGATGACCAGCACGCCACGCTCCCGCAGCCGCCGGATCAGGCCGAACAGAGAGTCCAGGTCACTGCCGGCGAGCACGGCCGACGGCTCGTCAAGCACCAGTACCCGGGGTTCGCTGACCAGCGCCTTCGCGATCTCGACCATCTGCTGCCGGGCCACCGACAGTCGGCCGGCGATCGACCGGGGGTCGACCGCGCCGAAGCCGATCTCCGCCAGCAGCTTTCCGGCCCGGGCGTGTGCGGCCGGCCAGTCGATCAGGCCGGTACGGCGGCGGGGGAAGTTGCCCAGCAACAGGTTCTCGGTCACCGACAGCTCGCCGATCAGCGTCAGCTCCTGATAGACGGTACGGATGCCCAGGTCGTGCGCGTCGTGTGGCGAGCGCGGTTCCACCGGTACGCCGTCCAGCCGCAGCTCGCCGCCGCTCATCGGCAGCGCCCCGGCCAGAATCTTGATCAGTGTGGACTTGCCCGCCCCGTTGGCGCCGACGATGGCGAGCACCTCACCCGGCCGCCCGGTGATGTCCACCCCGTGCAGCACCCGTACGCCGCCGAAGTCCTTGCGTACGCCGCGCAGCTCCAGCGTCACTAGAACGCCTCCATCACCACGATGGTCTTCTGCCGGGTGAGGTCGAGCAGCGTTTCGTGCAGCCCCTCGCGATTGCCGCCGGTGTCCTTGGTACCGCCGAACGGCAGGTTCTCGGCACGCAGCGCGGTCGAGCCGTTGATCACCACTGTGCCGACGTCGAGTTGGCGGGCGATCCGGAACGCCCGGGAGATGTCCCGGGTGAAGACCGCGGCCTGGAGCCCGTACGGCGACTCGTTGGCCATCCGGACCGCTTCGGCGGGGTCGGCGAACCTGGCGACCGGGGCGACCGGTCCGAAGATCTCCTCGGCGAACGCCCCGCTCCGGGCCGGTACGTCCACCAGCACCACCGGGTCGACGAAGGCGCCCCGGCGTTCGCCACCGGCCACCAGCCGGGCACCGTCGGCGACCAGCCGGCCGACGGCCGCCTCGACCCGCTCGGCCGCGGACTCGGCGATCAGCGGCCCGACGTCGGTCGACTCCAGCAACTGGTCTCCGACGGAGAGCTTCCCGGTCTGGGCGAGCAGCGCGGAGACGAAGTCGTCGTACACGGGGTCCTGTACGTAGACCCGCTTGACCGCGCAGCAGATCTGTCCGTTACCCCGGGCCAGCCGGCCCAGCACGACCGCCCGGGCCGCCGCCTCGATGTCGGCGTCGGCGCAGACGATCAGCGCGTCGTTGCCGCCGAGTTCGAGCAGGACCTTCTTCAACGTCCGGGCGCCTCGGCGGGCGATCTCCCGGCCCGCCTCCGTGCTGCCGGTCAGGCTGACGGCGGCGATACCGGGCAGCTCCGCCAGTGCCTGCGAGACCTGCACGCCGCCGGGCACCAACTGGTGGGCGTACGGGGGTGCGCCGGCCAGCTCCACCAGCTCGGCGATCCGGACCAGTGCCAGCGGGCAGCGCGCCGGTGGCTGGACCAGTACGGCGTTGCCGGCCGCGAGCGCGGCGGCGGCCTTGTGCGCGTACAACTCGACCGGATAGTTGAACGGCACGAGCGCCGCGACGACGCCGAGCGGTTCGCGTACGGTCACCGCGAGGTGCCGCTCCAGTCCCGGTACGGCGTCCAGCGGGGTCTGCCGGCCGAAGATCCTGGTCGCCTCGGCGGCGAAGCCCCGGAAGATCCGGATCGCCGCTGCTACCTCGGCCCGGGTCTGGAGCAGTGGCTTGCCGTTCTCGGCCGCGAGCAGCCGGGCCAGTTCCGACTGCTCTCCCTCGATCAGCTCGGCGATCCGCTGCAGCAGGCCGGCCCGCTCGTGGGCCGGCATCGCCGCCATGGCCGCCTGGCCGAGTTGGGCCGCCCCGACCGCATCGAGGAGCCCTTCCGGGCTGGTGGCGGCGATCTCACCGATCGGCTCGCCGGTGCCGGGATTGTGGACGGTGATGACCAGGTCCGATGCGGACATCCGCTCGCTCCAAACGAATCGTCGCAGCATGCAAGAGCTTTCTGCCAGCCGCCGAGGACTTTCCGTCAGCCGTCACAAAGTTTCGGATCGTTGGTCGAATGTTCACAGGCCCTCGCGAGGTTCGTCAATACGTTGGATGAATTCCGTCCCACGTTGCGGACAGCCGGCGCCGCACCGACGGACGCGAGGATCGGCCGGACCGGCGGAACGGCGAGGGTCGGCCGCGCACGCCGGCAGGGCCGGTCGGGCAGCCCGGATATCGGGCCCGACCAGCAGCTGAGCGGTTCACACCGGGATCGGGGCCATCCGGACGGTGGATTCCAGTGCGGAGACACAGCTCCACCTCAGGCTGGCCAGGCGGCACGCGGCGGATCTACCAGCGGAGCGGTGTCGCCGTACAGCCACGGGTCGTGTTCGCCGACGGCGATGAAGTCTGCCGGATAGCCGGCCGTGAAGTCGGTGGCTGCGGTGAGCCGGGTGACCGCCTCCTCGGGTAGCCGTACCTCGGTCGAGCCGAGGCTTTCGGCGAGCTGGTCCGCGCTCGTTGCGGCGATGATGGGGTGGATGGCCCGCGAACGGGCCAGGATCCAGGCGATCGCTACCTGTGCCGGGGTGGCGTTCAGTTCGACGGCGACGGCCTGCACCGTGCTGACGACGGTCTGCTCGCGGGGGCTGAGCGGGCGGGTCGCCAGGCCGGCCAGGGCGCCTTGGGCGATCGGGCGCCAGGCCGCGACGGAGAGGCCGAGGGCGTGTGCCATGGGCAGTAGCTCCCGCTCGATGTCGCGGTCCAAGAGGTTGTAGGGCACCTGAATGCCGGCGAACGGGGTCCAGCCGCGCCATTCGCTGAGCGTGTTGGCCCGGGCGACGAGCCAGGCTGGGGCGTTGGAGAACCCGGTGTAGAGGATCTTGCCGGCGCGCACGGCGTCGTCGAGGGCCCGCATGGTCTCCTCGACGGGCGTGTGACGGTCCCAGACCTGCACCCAGTACAGGTCGATGTGGTCGGTGCGCAGCCGTCGTAGGCTCGTTTCGAGAGACAGCCGCAGGTTCTTGCGGTGGTTGCCGGCCGCGTTCGGGTCGGCGGGGTCACGTGCGGCCGTGTACTTGGTGGACAGGACGAAGCGGTCGCGTTGACCTGTCAGCAGGGCGCCCACCACCTCTTCGCTCTCCTCGTAGGCCAGCGCGGTGTCGATGACGTTGCCGCCGACGTCGGCGTAGGTGCCGAGCATGCGCTGGTACTCGTCGGGATCGCCCGGTCCCCAGCGGGCGGTGAAGGACGTGGCGCCCAGGAACAGCTCTGACACTCGGAGTCCGGTGGGGCCCAGCGTTCGGTACCGCATGAAGTGCTCCTTCTCGTTCCAGGCGTGTGGGGTTCAGACAGTGGCGATGGCGAGGCAGGGAGCGGCGGCGCCGATGAGTGCCAGCACGGCCGGGCCGAGCGCGCCCTTGGCATCCCGCACGCGCAGGTGGGCCAGGACGGCGCCGGTGAAGAAGAGCACGACGCCGATTCCGGCCGCGAGGCCGAGCGGGCGGTAGACGATGCCGGCGAGCAGACCAACCGCTCCGGCGATCTTGGGTAGGGCCAGGGCCGGGATCAGCGCCGGCGTGACTCCGACACGGGTCAGGACGGCGACCACGTCCGGATCGCGGACCAGGATATTGCGGGCGGAGAAGGCGAGGACAACTGCCGTGATGATCGCGGCGACGACGTACGCGGTGGACATGGTTCCTCCTTGGAAGCCGAGGGGCGGATCTCCCCGGCACTCATGTAAAGTACAACGTGCATTGTAAAAAGTACAACGCACATTGCACTTTCACTGGAGGTACCGATGACCAGCAGAGGTTCCGGCAGGGAGCAGTCGCCCGGCAGGGGCAGCGGCAAGCGTCAGGCGATCCTCGCCGGCGCGCTCAGCGTCTTCGCCCGCGACGGGTACGCGGGCGCGAGCATCGACGCGATCTCCGCCAGGGCGGGGGTCTCCACCCGCACCATCTACAACCACTTCACCGACAAGGCGGACCTCTTCCAGCAGGTGCTGGAGCACAGCTCGACGAACGCCGCCGAGGCGCAGATCGCGATCATCGACCGGTACCTGCGCAAGGTCACCGATCTCGAGGCCGACCTGGTCGACTTCGGCCGCGCCTGGGTCACCCCGATGCCCACGCACGCCGACCACTTCACGCTGGTCCAGCGGCTGGGGGCCGAGTCCGGGCCCGCGGTGGAGAGCGCGACCAGCGCCTGGCGGCGAGCCGGACCGGTACGCGTCCGCGGCGAACTGGCCGGCCGCCTCGGCGAGCTGACCGACCAGGGAATCCTGACCGTCGATGATCCCGATCGCGCGGCTCTGCACCTCATGCTGCTGGTGTCGGCCGGGTTACCCACCCAGCCCGGCGCGGCGCCCACTCAGCAGGAGATCACCGAGGCGGTCACCGCGGGCGTCCGCACCTTCCTGTACGGCTACCGCAAGCAGCAGCCCTGACCGGCGGGAACGCTGGCCAGGGCTGCCGGGTGGAGGACGGCGGGCAACCAGGGGATCGGGGCGAGGTGGCGGTCCCCGGTCGGGGCGTACATCCAGACGTTCAGCCCACCCTGGTCAGAGGGGTTGGCGCAGGCGTACCGGCCGGGGTATCGGGTGCCGGCACGGGAAGGCGTAACAGGCGGGCGGCCCAGTTGGGCAGCCACCAGTTCCAGCGGCCGAACAGCGACACCGTGGCAGGTACCAGCAGGCAACGCACCACCGTCGCGTCGAGCAGGATGCCCGCGCCCAGACCGGTCGCCAGAATCTTGATCTCGGTACTCGGCGCCGTGGAGAGCGAGAGGAAGGCGAGGAACAGGATCAGTCCGGCGCTGGTGACCAGTCTTCCGGTGCGGCCGATGCCCTCGACGATCGCGGTACGGGTCTGCCCGGTGCGGTCGTACTCCTCACGCATCCGGGCGAGGATGAAGACCTCGTAGTCCATGGAGAGCCCGTAGAGGAACGCGAAGCACATCAGCGGTACCCAGAAGGTCACCGTACCGGTCGCCGGTATGCCCCAGACCAGCTCTGATCCGTAACCGTGCTGCCAGACGAGGACCAGCACGCCGTAACTGGCGGCCAGGGAGAGCAGGTTGAGCAGCACCGCCTTGAGCGCCAGCAGCAACGAGCGGAAGGCCCGGGCCAGCAGGATGAACGTGATCAGTCCGATCACGGCCAGGAGGAACGGGAGCGGTCCGTAGAGGGCCTGTTGGGCGTCCTTTTCGAGCACCCCGAACCCGCCCACCTGAGCCCCGCCGATGGCGTCCACGCTGTCGCGTACCCGGGTGATGGTGGCCTTGCCGCCGTCGCTGCTCGCCTCGTCGTGGGGCAGCACGACCAGCAGCCGCGTCCCGTCCCGTTGCCAGGCGGCGCCGGGAGGTGCGACGGCCGCGTAGCTGCCGGGCAGCCTGTCCAGCTCGGCGGGTCCCGCCGCGCCGTCGGGGATGAGCACCTCGATAGGTGTCAGCACGCCGCTGGGGACACCGGCCCGGGTCAGGTCCGCCAGACCAGCAGCCGCGGCCGGCCTGGCCGAGCGGGCCAGTGCCGCGGAATCGGCGTCGCCGAGCTTGAGGCCGGTCGCCGAGACCGCGAGGCCGCCGAGGATCAGTACGCCGACGGCGGCGGCGAGCCAGCGGAACCGAACCACACCGCTGGCCCAGCGGCACCAGAAGCGGCTCGCGTTGTCCTCCCGGCGCAGCCGGGGCCAGTCCACCCGACGCCCGACGGTGGCCAGCAGCACCGGCAGCAGGGTCAGGGTCACCAGTACGCTGACCAGCGGTACGAGCATGCCGGCGTACCCGACGCTGCGCATGAACGGTACGGGTAGCACGACCAGCGCGATCAGCCCGATGGCCACGGTGACACCGCTGAACAGCACGGACTGTCCCGCGCTCGCCATCGCCCGGTGCACCGCGTCGTCGCCGGAGTGGCCGTGGGCCCGTTCCTCCCGCCACCGGGTGACCAGCAGCAGCGAGTAGTCGATCGCCACGCCGAGCCCGATCAGCGCGACGAGGAACTGCACGATGAAGCTGACCTCGGAGAAGGCGGTCAGCCCGAGCACGATGAGGAAGGTGGTGAGGATCGACACGGCCGCCACCAGCAGTGGCACCAGGGCCAGCAGCGAACTGAAGACGAACGCCAGCACGACGAGGGCGCCGAGCGCGCCGATCAGGGTCTCGGTCAGCACGCTACTGCCCGAGCCGGTGTCGTCCACCGTGGAAAGTTCGTCGAGCCCGGTGACGTGTACCGTCGCGCCGGCCGGCAGCACCCGCGACATCGCCTGGGTGATCTCCGACCCGCGGTCGGATGCCGGCGCCGGGCCGGCCGGCGGCAGGAAGACAAGCCCGAAGACGGTACGCCCGTCGGTGCCGATGAAGCGACGGTCCCCTGTGGAGGAATACGACACCACCCGCAGTCGCGGGGCGACCGCCGCCGCCTCGAACGCCTGCCCGACCACGGGAGCGTCGACGCTGGTTCCCTCGGGCAGCACGACCACCGGAACCAGCGGATAGGTCCGGGCGCCGTTGCCGTAGGTGGTCAGGATCGCCTCGTTCGCCTCGTCGGCCGCTGTGCTCGGGAACGAGAAGTCACGGGTCAACTGGTCCGACAACTGGCCGGCGGCCACACCTCCGGCGAGGAAGAGGACGAGCCAGGACAGGGTCACCGCGAGCCTGTGCCGCAGGACGAAGTGCGAGAAGCGGATCATGCCGCCACCGGGAGAGTGGCCCGTACCGTCGGCGCCAACGAGGGGGCGTACGTCCCGCCGTGGTGGCGGTGTTGACGGCCGCTCCGGTCCGGGCCCCGGTAGCCGTTCCAGGCCACGGTCTGGTCGATATCCGCAGGTGTCTGCATCGCGTCTCCTGGGTCTCCGATGGCTGACCGGACGTGCCGGGCCGCACCTGTCCGCTCACAGCTCGCGAGCGTGGCGCAGGTGCCGGCCGTGTGCAGCCACGATGCCGCCCGAGGCGGGCGATCGTCGTCGGGCGGAGGAAGACACTTGCCGCTGCCGCCGGTGACGTAGACCGTCGGAAACTACCTCCGGGGAAGTACTGGCGGCCCCGGTCGCCGATCGGAACGGGCCCCGAGCCTAGGCGGGGACCACCATCGGTGTGCCGGCGACGGGATCGGGTACGACGAGGCAGCTGAGCCCGAAGACCTTCTCGACCAGTTCGGCGCTGACCACGTCGGTCGGGGCGCCCTCGGCGACGATCGCGCCGTCCGACATCGCGATGACGTGGTCGCAGAACCGGCAGGCGAGGTTGAGATCGTGCAGGACGACGACGATGGTCTTGCCGGACTCGGCGTTCAACTTGCGGAGCAGTCGCAGCAGTTCGACCTGGTGGTTGATGTCCAGGTAGGTGGTGGGCTCGTCGAGCAGCAGCAGGTCGGTCTCCTGGGCCAGGGCCATGGCGACCCAGACACGCTGCCGTTGGCCGCCGGACAGGTCCCGGATCGGACGGTCGATCAGGTCTGCGGTGCCGGTGGCGTCGAGTGCCCGGGTGACCGCGTCGTGGTCGCGGTCGGTCCAGCGCCGGAACCAGCCCTGGTGCGGATAACGGCCGCGGGAGACGAGGTCGGCGACGGTGATGCCGTCGGGGGCGACCGGGGTCTGCGGAAGCAGCCCGAGCACCTTCGCCACGTCGAGGGTACGCAGGTCGGCGACGGCCCGGTCGTCGAGGTAGACGGCGCCGCCGCGCGCCGGCAGCAGTCGGGCCAGCCCGCGCAGCAGGGTGGACTTGCCACAGGCGTTGGCACCGACGATGGCGGTGATCCTGCCGTCGAGCACGGAGACGTCGAGGTTGGCGACGACGGTCCGGTCGTCGTATCCGAGGGTCAGGCCCTCGGCGCGCAGTCGGGTCATCCACCCGCTCCTTGCCGGTTCGTGGTGGCCAGCAGCCACAGCAGATAGGGAGCACCGACCGCGCCGGTCACCACGCCGGTGGGCAGCGGTGTGGGCAGCAGGTGCACGGCGACGAGATCGGCGACGAGCAGCAGCGCCGCGCCGACCAGCGCGGCGGGCAGGATCCCCCCGGTGGCCGGGCCGAGCAGTCGGTTGGCGATCGGCCCGGCCACGAGGGCCACGAAGACGATGGGGCCGGCCACGGCGACCGCGAGGGCGACCAGCACGATGCCGGTCGCGAGGAGGCCGGCGCGGCTGAGGTCGGGTCGGGTGCCCAGGGTACGGGCGGCGTCGTCGCCGAGTTCGAGGGCCCGCAGCGGCCGTTGGAGCAGCACCGCGACGGGTAGCAGGACGAGCAGGGCGCCGACGAGCAGGCGCAGTTCCTCGGGGCTCGCCTGCCCGACGGAGCCGGTCAGCCAGTGCATCGCCTGGCGGGCCTCGAAGAGCCGGGCCCGGCTGAGCACGTAGCCGATGAGACCGTCGAAGAAGATCGCCACGCCGATTCCGATGAGGATGAACCGGTAGCCGGTGACACCGTCGCGCCAGGCCAACAGGTACATCGCCAGGCCGGCGAGGATGGCCCCGCCGAGGGCGAACCCGCTGATGACGAGCCCGCCGGCCTCGAGCAGCACGATTCCGGTGACGGCGGCGAGCCCGGCCCCGGAGGTGATGCCGACGAAGTCCGGGGAGGCGAGAGGATTGCGCAGCAGCTGCTGGAAGATCGTCCCGGAGGCGCCCAGGGCGAGACCGACCGTCAGCGCGGAGGCGGCGGTCGGCAGCCGCAGGCCGCGCACGACGAAGTCGACGCTGGGGTTGTCGCGTAGGTGCAGCACCGAGGCGACGACCTCTCCGGCGCCGATCCGGAAGCTCCCCACCATCATGGTGAAGACGAAGAGCGCGGCCACGGCCACGACCAGGGCACAGGTCACCAGGACGGAACGGGCCCGCCGACGCCGTCGGTTGTCCCGCAGCGCCGACGCCGCCGTGCCGGTCGGGGCGATGGTCGGGTGGGTCACTGCCGTCATCCGCTCATACCTCCGAGAGCCGGCCGTAGCGCACGATCGCCACGAACGCGGGCGCGCCCATCACCCCGAGCACCACACCGACCTGGAGTTCGTCGGGGGCGGCCACGACCCGACCGAGTACGTCGGCCAGGAGCAGCACGATCGGCGCCAGCACCATCGAGTACGGCAGGATCCACCGGTAGTCGGGACCGCAGAGCAGCCGGGCCACGTGCGGTACGACGAGTCCGATGAAGACGATCGGCCCACAGGCGGCGGTGGCCGCCCCGGCGAGCACCGCGACCACCGCGAAGGCCGCCGTGCGGGTCCGGGTGACGTTCTGGCCGAGCCCACGGGCCGTGTCCTCGCCGAGCGCGAGACCATTGAGGACACGCCCGAATCCGAGCGAGGCGGCCAACCCGATCAGCAGGAACGGCGCGACTCCGGTCAGGATCGGGGTGTAGCGGCCGGCGAGGGAGCCGACCTGCCAGAAGCGCAGTTCGTTGAGCGCGTCCACGTTCGTCATCACGATCCCGGTGGTCACCGAGACGAGACCGGCGGTGACCGCGGCTCCGGCCAGGGCCAGCTTGACCGGCGTGGCGCCCTCCCGGCCCAGCGACGCGATCGCGTAGACCAGCACGAGCGCCCCGATCGCTCCGGCGAAGGCGAACCAGATGTAGACGCCGACGCCCTGTACGCCGAGCACCGTGACGGCGAAGACGACGAGGACGGCGGCACCGGAGTTGATGCCCATCATCCCGGCGTCGGCGAGCGGGTTGCGGGTGACGCCCTGCAGGATCGCCCCGGCGACGCCGAGCGCGGCGCCGACCAGGATGCCGAGCAGGGTACGGGGTACCCGCAGCTCCAGCGTGACCGTACTGGTGATCGACCCGTCGCTGTCCAGGTTGCCGAGGGCGCGCAGCACCTCGGACAGCCCGATGGAACGGGAACCCATTGTCACGCTCAGGAACGCGACGACGGCGAGGACCACGCAGAGCGCGGCGAGCCCGGGGCCCAGAGCGGTGGCCCGCCGCCCGCCGCGGCCCGAGGTGCGCGTCGCGTACCGGCTAGTTGCCGACATTCGGATCCGCGGCCTTGACCGCCTCGGTCAGCTTGGTCAGCTCGGTGGCGAAGTCGCCGTACGTGTGCAGCCAGAACGCCGGCCAGGCGACCACCGCTCCGGCCTTGGCCGCCTTGACCTTGAACCAGGTCGGCTGCTTCTTGCTCCACTCGGTGTTGACCGTGGGGGTGAAGGTACGGCCGTCCCACAGGATCAGGTCCGGCTGGTACTTGTCCGCGTTCTCCCAGCTGAGGTTCTCCCAGTACGGGAAGCCGGGGTCCGGGCTGGCCGGGTTCATCACCTTCAGGCCCCAGCTCTGCAGGTCCAGCAGTTCGGGCGCGTACTCGGGGTTGGCCACGTACACCTTGTCGTCGGCGGGCGCCATCGCCGCGACGGTCAGGCTGGGCTTGGTCGCGGTCGCCGCCTTGAAGGCGGTGACCGCCTCCTCGAAGCGCTTCTTGTTCGCCGCGATCTCCGGCTTGTTCACGTCGGCGCCGAGGCTCTCGGCGAGATCCTCGTACCCCTCGGCCAGCGCGACGATCGACTTACCCTGGGTGACTCCGGTGACGGGGGCCAACTCGGCGAGCTTCTTGCTCTTCTCGTCGACGCCTTCCTCCATGCCGCTGTGCGCCTTCTCGGCCGGCCACCAGTCGCCGACGATGAGGTCCGGTCGCAGGGCGGCGGCCTTCTCGACGTCGATCTTCCCCCACTCCTCGCCGAGGATCTCGATCCCGGACAGGTCGAGGTTCTTCAGGTTGAGGTCGGTCTTGACCGACTCGTCCGCGAAGATGCCGACCGGCTTGATACCGAAGGACATCAGCGCGGCCGCCTCGCCCGCGTGCGCGATGATCCGGGTGGGGGTCTTGTCCGCCTTCACGACCTGGCCGGAGCCACCGGTGAACTCCCAGGGACCGTCGGCGGCGGGAGTGTCGTCGGTACTGGAACCGCTGCTGCCGCAGCCGGCGAGCACGACGCTCAACGCGGCCACGGCCAGGACCGGACGCCATGCGCGCATGGTGGTGGTTCCGTTCTCTCGGGGTCGACTGAGCCTTCCTGGCTCGACGGTTAGGTTAGGCTAAGCACACGCCTGGCTCTTGGCTAGTCGACATGATCCGGCTCACCCAAAGGTGCCGGTCCCGGCGAGCTGCTCGGATGAGCAACCGCAGCGCTTCGGCCAGGGAGCGGCCGGGTCGGGCAGACCGGTACTCAGCGGATCGGTCTGCGGCGCTGTCGGCGTACCAGGGCAACCCCGGCCGCGACCAGCGCGGTGCCGACGACGACGGCGCCGGCCCACCACAGTGGGGTAACGGAGCCGGCCTTCCCGGTGGTGCCCGTCGCTGCGGCGGCCGGGGATGCCGGTGGGGTGGTCGCGGTCGCCGACGGGGTGGGCTCCTGGCCCGGCGCGAGCGCGACGGTGAACCGGAACTGGCCCTCGATCGGATGCCCGTCGGCGGAGACCACCCGGTACGCCACCCGGTAGCCGCCGGACCGCAGCGGGGAGATGGGCAGGTGAACCCGCTTGTCCACCGCCCGAGGTTGGCCGGCTCCGTGTCGCCTCCCGTCCGGACCGGTGAGCACCACGGTGCTGTAGTCGCCCCGGACCAGGTCGTTGAAGAGAAGAGTGATCTCGGTGAGCGGCGCGCCGACGGTGGAGTCCGCCTTCGGGTCGCTGCCGAGCAGTTGGGCGTGCGCCGACGCCGGGGCGGCGGTCAGCAGACCGACCACCATGGTGGCCAAGCCGAGTACGGCCAGCGCGACCACCCTGCACCGCATCCTCCGACCGGACACCGGCCCAACTCCCTCGCGTCGTTCGTCACCATCGGTGGAGCTGGTCGTCCGGCCGGCCGGCATCGTTCCCGTCCGCTCGTCCTCGGGGCCGACGTCGCCCCGGTTCGCGCCGGTACGGCTGGTACGGGTCATCCGAGCAGCCGCTCGCCGATCCAGCCGCCGGCCTCGCAGCCGGGCGGAACGGCGAAGACCGCGGAGCCGATCGGGGTGATCCAGTCGTTGAGCAGGTCCCGTTCGGCGAGGCGGCGCTGGATCGGCAGGTACTGCCGGTCGATGTCGGCCTGGTACGCGGCGAAGATCAGCCCGCTGTCCGCCCGCCCGTCGGCATCCGGAACCCCGTCGTAGTTGTACGGCCGGCGCAGAATCTTCAGCCGGTCGTCGGTGACCCGGGCCCGGGTCATGTGCGCGAAGTCCGGGATGACGGGCAGCCCGCCCTCGTTCAGGGCCGAGAAGTCGGGCTCGTCGTGCTCGTGCTGCCCGCTCAGCGGCGCCCCGGTGTCGAGTCGCCGCCCGACCGCGAGTTCCTTGTCGGCCCGGCCGAGCTTGTCCCAGGTCTCCAACTCGGCCCGGATCCGCCGTACCACCAGGGTGGTGCCGTCGCGCAGCCAGTCGGGCCCGTCGGCGGTCCAGACGGCCTGCTCGAACGCGGGCGTACCCGGCCGGGGGTTGGCGGTGCCGTCGAGTTGGCCGAGGACGTTGCGTTGGGTGTGCGCCGGAGACTGCGTCCCCCGGCTGCGGCGGAACCCCGACTGGACCCAGCGGACGGCCGCGAACGGTCGGGCATCCTTGACCAGCATTCGCTGGGCGTGGGTGACGGTGAGCGGGTCGTCGGCGCAGATCTGCAGCAGCAGGTCACCCCCGGACCAGGCCGGTTGCAGCCGGTCGATGGCGAAGGCGGGCAGTTCGGCGACCGAGGGCGGCCGCCGGTCGTCGCGCCCGGCCGCCGCGTACAGGCCGGGGCCGAATCCGAAGGTGACGGTGAGCCGGGCCGGAAGCACGGCGAGTTCGGGTTCGGTGTCGGCGAGCGCCGGACGGCCCTGGGTCAGCCGGGCGGCGTCGTCGGTGAGCAGCCGCATCAGCCGGCCCAGGGCCGCCCGGTCCGCACCCCGGTGCAGGGTGAAGGCGACGAAGGCGGCATGCGCCTGCGGTTCGGTGGCGACACCGGCCTGCCGGGGACCGTGGAACGCCTCGATCGTGGTACCGGTTCCGGCGGCCGTGCCCGTACCGGTTCCGGCGGCGGTCGCGGCGACCGGTGCCGGCTCTCCGGACTGGTCGCCGGAGCCGGTCGCCGCGATCACGGCGGCGGCCCCGGCGACCGCCCCGCCGACGGTGAGGGCGCCGCCGGTGAGCAGGCGTCGTCGGCTCACCGGCCGGGTCTTCGACTGGCCGGTCATGCGGCCGGGCTCATGCTCATCCCCGGGGTGGGAGCCATCGGCATGCCCGAACCGGGGTCGTAGCTCTCCTCGGCGCCGGTGAACGGCTTGGCGACCGCGCTGAACTGGGCGGTCTTCCCGTCGCTGAAGCTGAGCGTGAAGGTGAGTTCGTCACCGGCCCGGACCGGCCCGCCCAGGTCCAACATCATCAGATGGTCGCCGCCCGGCTCCAGCACGTGGCTGCTCTTTGCCCTGATCGTGAGCCCGCCGGCCTTGGGCTGCATGACCATCATGCCGTCCTTCATGGCCATCTCGTGTATCTCCATCGGCGACACCGGCGTACTCACGCCGACGATCGTGAGGTCGGTGTCACCGTCATTGACCAGGGTGCCGAAGGCGGCGGTCATGCCCTTGTCCGCGGCCTTCACCCACGGGTCCCGGACGGTGAACGGACTCGTGGCGGCGCTCGCCGACGGGATCGGGCTCGGGGTGGCCTCCGGCGTCGCCCCCGCTCCGCCACAGCCGACGGTGGCGGCCGTCGCCGTGATGGCCACCGCCAGGGCCACGGCCAGGACCGCCGGACGTCGTCGTACGCCGGTCGATGCCGAGATGTTCATCTGGTTCCTCCGCTTGGTTGTGCTCGGCCCATTGGTCGTCCCGATCCGCTGGCTGGTTCCGGTCGACCCTGATTCCGCTCCCGATCGCGCTCCCGCTGCCGGCGATGGCGATGGCGATGGCGGGTGCGGTGGCGACGCGGCGAGGAGAGGCCGGACGGCGACGGGTGACGCGGGTAGGGGAGGGCGGGTGGTGGGGTCACCGGCGTGGCCAACACGGTGGGGCGGGGCCGGTCGATCTGACGGCGAGGGCACGAAGTTTCGTACGGCTGGCACCGTAATTGCCGTCAACGTGTACTGAACTTTTGCCATTTGCACAAAAAGTTAGCCGGCTCTTGATCAAAGCGTTCCAGTCGTGAGGATGTTCCGATGGGTCAACTCCCCGGGATCCCGCGCCGGACATCCGCCGGTCTGCGTACGCTCGCCTCCGCCGCGACGATCGCCGTCCTCGCCACCGCGGTCGCCGTACTCGCCGCCGCCCCGCCCGCCGTGGCACACGGAACGCTGGCGATGTCCACACCGGCCGAGGGGGCAACGGTCAACGGGCCGCTGACCGCCGTGGAACTCCACTTCACGGAGAAGGTGGCGTCGAACGCGTACTTCACCATCACCGCGCCGGGCGGCGGGCGGGTCGACAACGGCTGGACGTACGGGGCACCGACGACCCTGGCCAAGCCGGTGCGGGAGTACTTCCTGGTGGAGGGGAAGTTCGAGCCACGGGAGTACACGACGGGCTTTCCCGCGCTGGTGACGGTGGCGCACCTGCCGGCCGCCGGCCAGTACTCGGTCAGCTACCTCTCGGTGGCCTCCGACGGGGATCCGGTCCGGGGCACCCTGACGTTCCGGTACAGCGGCCGCCCGACACCGGCGCCGAAGGACTGGCGCCCGCCGACCAACCAGCCGGACCCGGCGCTGCTGGCCGCCGCCGAGCGGCACGGTACCTCCGGCCAGGGCACAGCCTCGTCCACCGCTTCCGCCGCACCTGCCGGGGCGTCCGCCCTGCCCACCGCCACAGCTGCCGGAGCGTCGGTTCCGCCCGCCGCCGCCCCGCCCGCGACGCAGGCCGACGAGGGCGGTCCGGGCTGGCTGGGCTGGACCGGCTGGGCGGTGGCGATCGCCGTCGTCGTCGCCGGTCTCGGGCTGTGGCGCTCCGGGCGGATCCCCGGGAGCCGGTCGACCCGCTCCGGGCGGTCACGCCCGGTCCCGGTCCGGGGCGCCAGGCTGCCGGAGCCCCGACGCGGAGGGGCCGGTCGCGCCGGTAGCGGCTCGAGGCGCGCCACGGTCACCGGAGATGCGAAGTCGGCCGGCCCGGCCGTCGCAAGCGGAGCCGGCCCGAGAGCCAAGGGTGCCGCCGCAGGCCGGAAACGGGCCGTGGTCCCGGCCGTGGGCAAGGGCGGCGCGGTCCTCACGGCTCGGGCACCGGCAGATCCGGTGGACGACCCGACGCCGCCCGCGCCGGCCGAATCCGACGTCGACGCACCCGGGTTGCCACGGGTCGGGCCCGGGCTGAGCAACACCCGGCTGGCGCTGCTGGCCGGCGGGTTGGTGGTGGCTCTGCTGGCTGGCTTCGGGCTGGGCCGGCTGGGCGCCGGTGACGGAAGGACGGCGGGCACGCCGGCGAGCGCGCCCGCCGGTGCGGCCTCCGCGCAGGGCGACGGCCCGCTCTCGGCGACGGACGGGCACCAGCACGCGCCCGGCACCGGGCCGCACAGCCATCGGGGCGACACCGGGGCGACGCTGGCCACCGGTACGGCGGTCAGCGCGGGCGGGTACACGCTCCAGCCGGCCCGGCGTTCCCAGCCGGCCGGGGCGAGCGCCGACTACTCGTTCCGGATCGTCGGGACCGATCGCAGGCCGGCGACCCGGTTCGCGGTGATGCACGATAAGCCGCTGCACATGATCGTCGTCGGTCGTGACCTCGCCGGGTACCAGCATCTGCACCCCACGATGGCGCCCGACGGCACCTGGACCGTTCCGCTCCGGCTGGCCCGGGCGGGCGGCTACCGCGTGTACGCCGACTTCACCGTCACCGGAGGCGATGGCACCCAGGTGCCGCTGGTCCTGGGCGTGGACCACGTCGTTCCGGGCGCGCACACCCCGGTCGCGGTGCCGGCGGCGCAGCCGCAGACAACGGCGGGGCCGTTCACGGTGGCGATGGCGGGCACACCCACGGTGGGCGTGACCGCGCCGATGACCTTCCGGGTGAACCGCACCGACGGCACCGCGCCGGCACAGCTGGAGCGCTACCTGGGTGCGTACGGCCACCTGGTCGTGGTGCGCGAGGGCGACCTGGGGTACGTGCACGTGCATCCGGAACTCGAACTGGTCGACGGGGCGGTGAAGTTCTGGCTGACCACGCCGAGCGCGGGGCGCTACCGGGCCTTCTTCGACTTCCAGGTGGCGGGGCAGGTGCATACCGCCGAGTACACGATGGACGTCGGCTGACGGTGAGCACGGCGGGTCAGGACTGTGCCGCGTGTCGGGGCGTGACCGGCCGGAACGTGGTCGGCGCGCCGGGCGTACCGCCGCGCCGCGAGGCGTACCCGGGAACTCCCACGCAGGTGAAGAGCAGCGTCGCGAGATCGTCCGGCGCGTCGAGGAGCGCCGGCACCTCCCGGTCGACGAAGGTCATGCCGGAGGCGCTCGCGCCGAGGGCGTACGCGGCGAGGTGCAGCCGTCCCTCCACCAGGCCGGCGGTGAGCTGCGCGTCGCGGTAGCCACGGTCGTCGAGGCCGGCGAGCGGCGCCGCCGCGACGACGACGTACGCCGCGTCGCCGGCGAGGCTCTGGTCGAGGCAGACCCGCAGCAGTTCGTCGCGGTGGTCGCCGGCGCGCACCGGCCGCTGGATGTCCGGCCACCGGTAGACGCCTGGCGGGACGTCGTCGACGCCGTGCACCACCACCCAGTGCGGCACGTCGACGCCGCGCAGCGCCGCCCGCAGCGGCCACTCAAGGAGGCGACGCGGAAGGGTCCGGCTCCGGTCCATCCGACGCTGCGAGCCACGGCGTAGGACGACCTCGTCCACGGGCTCCGCCGCAGGGACGTCCGGCAGCGCGGGCCCGTCCGACCAGGCGGGCCCGAGTTCGTCGCGCTCGCCCGCGCGTTGTGCGGCGGTGCACAACGGGAACTCGACCGGCGGCAGCTCACCCGTCGCGGCCGGCCCACCGGGCGCTACCGCCGGCTCGCCGTCGCCGAGGGACAGCAGCGCCAGCGGGTACTCGTGGACGCCGTCGGCGCCGACCAGCGTCCGTAGCTGCCCGTCCGGGAACAGGGTGCGCAGCCGTGGCCGCAGCCCGGCGCTCGTGGCTGCCGCGCAGAGCTGGGAGAGCAGCGTACCGGCGTCCCAGTAGAGGTGCCGCCAGCCGCGCTCGGCGTAGCGCCACCCAGTGCGCCACGGCACGCCGGTCACGACCAGCGTCGTCGCGTTGCCGCCGGCGGCGGGCCCGACCTGCACCAGGGCGTGCTCCTGGGCGTCGTACCAGTGGACACCGTCCGGAACTCCGGTGACGCCGCGCACACTGGCGTAGACCTCGAGCGGGAAGCGCGCACCGGCGGAGCCGGACGCGCGGAAGGGCACCGTCTGCCCGTCGCGCTCGGCAACGCGGACGACCCCGGCTCCCAGGAAGAGCACGCGTCCCAGTTGCGCGGCGTCCAGCGGCCGGGGCGTGCCGGCACGCCCGGCGAGCGTCTCGGTCGCGGAGACCCCCGGGTCCGGCAGCCGGCGCGGCAGCGGCACGACGGGCAGACCGTGGTACGCCTTCATGGCCGGGGGCCGAGTGACGGGGTCGTTCGGGGCCAGATCGTGGCGTACCCGGGGATCGTCGAGGGGTACGTCCCAGGACCGGTCCAGCGTGTACGACGTCAGCCGGTGCAGCAGCCCGGCTCCCGATTCCAGATCCACCCGCCCATCCTCGCAAAAGCGTCAACACGGCGCGGCGGACACCATCGGTGCCACGCGGGGCCCTGCGCGACGTCGTCAGGGTGCGCCGTTCCGGCCGATGGGATTCGAACAGGTGAGCCAGCGCACGTCTGTGCGGGGGGCCGATCGGACGACCGGTGGGACCTGTGATTCTGGAGCCGGAAACTGGCGACCGGGGGACACCAGGGTCATCGGATTCCGTACGGCCTACGTAGCCTGGCACGCCGCTGCGTTGACATCGCCGCAACCGGACAGCTGGACCTGGAGAGTCATGTGACCAATCAAGCCGCTGGGGCGCCCGACAAACTCGACGGCGCCGTCCTCAAGATAGCCGGAGTGGTCGTGCTCGGCGCGATCATGTCGATCCTTGACATCACCGTCGTCAGCGTCGCGCTGCCGACCTTCCAGAGCGAGTTCGACGCCACGTACGCCGAGGTTGCCTGGACCATGACGGGCTACACCCTGGCGCTCGCCACGGTGATCCCGCTCAGCGGCTGGGCCGCCGACCGGTTCGGTACCAAGCGGCTCTACATGCTCGCCCTGCTGCTGTTCACGCTCGGCTCGGTGCTCTGCGCGACCGCCGACTCGATCGGTCAACTCATCGCCTACCGGGTGTTGCAGGGCCTGGGCGGTGGCATGCTCATGCCACTCGGTATGACGATCATGACCCGTGCCGCCGGTCCGGAGCGGATCGGCCGGCTGATGGCGGTCCTCGGTATCCCGATGCTGCTCGGCCCGATCGGCGGGCCGATCCTCGGCGGCTGGCTGATCGAAGCGGAGAGCTGGCACTGGATCTTCCTGATCAACCTCCCGATCGGCGCGGCCGCGCTCGTGTACGCGGCCGTCGTGCTGCCGAAGGACAATGCCGAACCGTCCCAGTCGTTCGACTTCGTCGGCATGCTGATGCTGTCGCCGGGCCTCGCGCTGTTCCTCTTCGGTGTCTCGTCGCTGCCGGAGACCGGCACGATCGCCACCACCAAGGTCTGGTCGACGATGCTGGTCGGCGCACTCCTGGTGGTCGGTTTCGTCCTGTACTCGTTCAAACCGAAGCACCCGCTGCTCGACCTCCGGCTGTTCCGCAACCGCAACCTGACGGTGGCGTCGATCTCGCTGTTCGTCTTCATCATCGCGTTCATGGGTGCCGGCCTGCTGTTCCCGAGCTACTTCCTGCAGGTCGGTGGCGAGTCGACCCTGCACGCCGGTCTGCTGATGGCGCCGCAGGGCATCGGCGCGATGCTCACGATGCCGATCGCCGGCATGCTGGCCGACAAGATCCCGGTCGGCCGGACCGTGCCGTTCGCGATGGCGCTCATCGCCGCCGGGTTCTTCACCTTTACCCAGGTCGGTACGGACACCTCGTACTGGCTGCTGTGCGGCTCGCTGTTCGTGATGGGTCTCGGCATGGGTGGCACGATGATGCCGATCATGACGTCGGCACTGCGTACGCTGACCAACCACGAGGTGGCCCGCGGCTCCACGCTGGTGAACATCCTCCAGCAGATCGGCAGCTCGATCGGCGCCGCCATCATGTCGGTGATCCTCACCAGCCAGCTGAACGGGTCGAACCCGATCCCGGGCCTGACCGACCCGCAGACCGGGGAGCCGATCACCGAGGCCGGCGCGGCGATCGCCAACCAGCACGGCGCGCAGTTGCCGCTGGAGCCGTCGATCCTGCAGCGCGGTCTGGAGTTCGTGGCCGACTCCTTCGCCACGACGTTCTGGGTCGGCTTCGCACTGGTGCTGCTGACGTTCATCCCGATCGCGTTCCTGCCCCGCAGGCGCGCGGCATCGCGGTTGTCGGCGGACCCGAGCGGTGACGGCGGCGAGGACCGCACGGCTACGCCGGTGTTGATCCACTGAGGTTGTCGGTGTACTGACGCCGATCTGGATGGCAGACACCATCGGCCGGCTGCGGGGGAGGACGACGCGCCCCCGCGGCCGGCCTTCACAGTTCCCGGCTGATGCCCAACGCCACGGCCCGGACCGCCGGGCCCACCGAGCGTAGGCTCAGCCCACCGCTGGCACCGGAGACCGAGACCGCCCCGGCCGGACGCCCGTCGGCGCGCAGGACGGCGCTGGCGACCGACGCCACCCCGGCCCAGGATTCCTCGTTCTCGTAGGCCAGGCCGGATTCCCGGACCCGCGCCAACTGTCGCCGCAACAGGGCGGGGGCGGTGACGGTTCGTGGACCGGCCGTCCGCAGCGGCCGGTCGCAGACGAGCGAGACCGCCGCGTCGACGCTGAACGCGAGCAGCGCCTTGCCGGCCGCGCAGGCGTGCGCGGGTAGCCGGCCTCCCACCTCGGACGGCATCCGGGGCGCGTCCCGGCCCGGCAGCATCTCGACGTGGACGACGTCGGTGCCGGCCAGGACCGCCAGCTGCACACTCTGCCCCGTCGCCTCGCGCAGGTCGGTCAGGTAGGGCAGGGCGATCGTCCGCAGGTCGCGTCGCCGGGCGGCGAGTGCCCCGAATTCGAAGAGCCGTACGCCGATCCGCAGGGCCGATCCGGTGCGGTCCAGCAGGCCGTACGCCACCAGGTCGGCCACCAGTCGGGACGTCGTCGACTTCGGCAGGCCGGTACGGCGACTGATCTCGGAGACCCGAAGTTCGCGGTGTCGCAGGTCGAACGCGCCGAGTACCGCCGACACCCGGGCGACGGCCAGATCGGGAATGTTCCGCTCAGCGGTACGCACCAGCGCAGCTCCTTGACAGGTCTGCCGGATCGTTGCTTACTAACGTACCAGTTCGTACATTAGCCGGCCCGGACCGATCCCATCGACGATCGGTCCCATCGAACGGTCAAGCACGGGGCGATCGAGGACGGGAGCGTCACACCAATGCCACTCTGCCGGTACGGCCTGATCGGTGCGGGGATCGGGACGTCGCTGTCACCGGTGCTGCACGAGACCGAGGGGCGTCAGCACGGGCTCGACCTGACGTACCGGCTGTTCGACGTCGACGCACCGGGAACACCGGCCGACCTGCGCCGGTTGCTGGACGACGCCGAAGCCGACGGGCTGGCCGGGCTCAACATCACCCATCCGTTCAAGCAGCGGGTGGTCGACCTGCTCGACGGGCTCTCCCCGCAGGCCCGGGACATCGGCGCGGTGAACACCGTCGTCTTCCGCGACGGGCAACGGCTCGGCTTCAACACCGACGCGTACGGCTTCACCGAGTCGTTCCGGCGGGGCCTGCCCGGTGCGGCGGTCGACCGGGTCGTGCAACTCGGTGCCGGTGGCGCGGGCGCGGCCTGCGCGTACGCCCAACTGCACGCCGGCGTCGGGCATCTCACCGTGGTCGACCCCGACGCCGACCGGCGCGGCGTGCTGGCGGAGGCCCTGAGCGTCCGGTTCGAGACCGACCGGATCGCGGTGGCGGCTCCCGAGGAGTTGCCGGCGGCGATCGGGTCCGCCGACGGTCTGGTCAACACCAGTCCGGTCGGCATGCGCGCCCATCCCGGGCTGCCGCTGCCGGTCGGGCTACTGCACCCCGACCTGTGGGTGGTCGACGTCATCTACATGCCGGTCGAGACGCCGCTGCTGCGGGCCGCCCGCGCCAAGGGGCTGCGCGCCATCGGCGGTGCGGCGATGTGCGTGTTCCAGGCCGCGGCGGCGTTCGAGCTGCTCACCGGTCGGACCCCGGACACCGAACGGATGCTCGACCACCTCGACCGCCTGCTCGATGCCGGCGGACCCGCCGTCCGGGCCTGACCCGGTGCCGCCGCCACCCGACCACTCCGGCCACCCCCGAACCACCGGCCGGCGCTGGAACCGCCCAACCACCATCCCCCTGGAGTACCGATGAGCCAACCAGCAACGAGACCAGAGACAACCGTGCCGCCCAGCGGCATCGTCACCCAGGACCTGCCGGAGCCGATGTCGCTACGCCGGATGGTCGGTCCCGGCGTGGTGGCCGTCGGTATCGGCCTGGCGGCCGGGGAGATCGTCCTCTGGCCGTACCTCACCGCGATCGGTGGGCTGGGCCTGCTGTGGCTCGCCTTCGCCACCCTCGCCGTCCAGTTCGTCATCAACATGGAGATCGAGCGCTACACCCTCGCCACCGGTCAGACCGCCGTCGCCGGCTTCTCCCGCTGGTGGAAGGGCTGGGGCATCATCATCTGCCTGGCCGGCGCGTTCCAGTACGTCTGGCCGGGCTGGGCGACCGGCGGATCGACCGTCTTCACGTACCTCGTCGGCGGCGGTGACGCGGTCTGGATCACCGTCGCGGTACTCGTCCTGATCGGCGTGCTGCTCTCGGTCTCGAAGGTCATCTACCGGACCGTCGAGCGGGTCGAGATCGTCAAGGTCGCGCTCACCCTCTTCTTCCTCGCCGTCGTCGTGGTCTTCGTCATCTCCGCCGCGAGTTGGGGCGAGGGCGCCAAGGAGACCGTCGTCGGCTTCGGGCAGATCCCCGAGGGCATCACCTTCACCCTGCTGCTCAGCGCGATCGGCGCCGCCGGTGCGGGCGGCGTACACAACCTCGTGCTGAGCAACTGGATCCGGGACAAGCGGTACGGCATGGGCGCGCACGTCCCGCGCCTGATCTCCCCGATCACCGGACAGGAGGAGGCGTCGGGCGCCGACCGGTACGCGTTCCCGCAGGACGAGCGGAACCTCGACCGGTGGCGTACCTGGTGGAAGCGCGCCAACATCGAGCACCTCTTCGCCTTCCTGCTGGTCTGCTTCGTGACCATCACGGTCATGAGCCTGCTCGCCTACGACACCCTCTTCGGCCGCGACGACCTCAAGTCCGACACCTCCTTCCTGCGGATCGAGGGCGACGTCCTCGCGGCCGAGGTCGGCACCTGGCTCAAGCTGCTCTTCTTCGCGATCGCCGCGGTCTCCCTCTGGGCCGCCGCGATGGGCCTGCTCGACGTCATCGGCCGGGTGGCGAGCGACTTCCTGCGCCGTAACTACCTCGCCACCTCGACCCGGTGGACCGAGGCCCGGCTCTACCTGGCGGTCGTCTGGGGCGAGATCGTCCTCGGCTCCGGCATCCTGCTCGCGGGCTTCAGTCAGCCGATCGGACTGCTGCTGGTGTCCACCTGCGCCGCCTCGGTCGTCACCCTGCTCTATTCCATCCTGCTCGTACGCCTCAACGTCAAGGACCTGCCGGCCGCCATCCGGATGCGTGGCTGGCGGCTCGGCGGCATGATCGTGGCCATCGGCTTCTACGGCTTCTTCGCCATCGCCATGGTGGTCACCCAGATCCAGAAGCTCTGAACCGTGCGGCGACCGGCCGGGGCGACGACATCGTCCCGGCCGGTCAGCTCGTGGAGAGCCGGAGATGGCGGTGCGCGGCCATCCGTACCGGTGCGTTGGCCTCGCCGCATCCGTCGTAGCCACCGATGCGTTGCACGATCTCGAAGAAGACCCGGCCGCCGTAGACCGGGGTGTACAGGTGGAGCAGTTCGCCACCGTGCTGGTCGCGGTCGTAGAGTATGCCGTACCGGCGCAGCCGCTCGACGAGATCGGTGGGCAGCGCGAACCGGGCGACGAGATCGGCGTAGTAGTTGTCCGGCACCGGCAGCGTCGTGCCGCCGAGCCGGTCGACGGCCGACGCGGTACCGAAGATGTCGGCGGTGGCGAAGGCGACGTGCTGCGGGTCGACGACGGCGGGCGCCCACTCGCCCCGGCGGAGCAGCGCCGCGGTGAGCGCGAGCCGTACGGTCCGGTCCGGCGTGGTGAAGGCCCGCGAGCGCATGAGCCCGAACGGGGCGGCGTACTCCTCCGTGGTCAGCCGGGCGAGCCCGAGCACCGAGCGGTAGAAGAGTCCCGCCTCGTCGAAGTGGTCGAAGGGTTGCGCCAGCCCGAGATGGTCGGTGACGGTGAGTCCGGCGGCACCGGAGAACTCCTCGCCGGTGGGCAGGAAGTCGGCCCGCCAGTCGTCGTCGCGGCTGAAGAACACCGACGTGCCGTCCGGGGCGGCGACGGCGGCGAGGTCGGACTCGCGGGCACCACGGACGCGGGGCAGCACCGGTGCGAGCAGCGCCTCGGCGCGGACCCGGGACCGGTGCGGGTCCGCGGTGGTGAGCGCGAACGCGCTGACCGCGGCCGTACCCGGGGTCTGGGGGCGGGTGACGGCGCTGTTCAGGACCACCCGGCAGGCGGCCTGCTCCCACAGCTCCACCGGCTTGGAGCGGTGCTGACCGGTGTGGGCGAACCCGAGACCGCGCAACGCGGCCCGTAGCGCCGGACCCGACTCCCCGTCCACCGCGAACTCACTGAAGGCGTGTCCGGACAGCGGCGGCGCCGCCGGCAACCGGCGTACGCCGGTTGCCGGCACCTCCGAGGGTCGCAGGCTGTCCTCGAGCGTGACCAGCGACCGCATCGCGTCGACGGCGGCCCGCGCCGGATCGGCCTGCCGGAACACATCGTTGAACACCTCGAGCGACAACGGGCCGGTGTATCCGGTGGCGAGTACCCGGTGGACGAAGTCGGTCAGGTCGAACGAGCCCTGGCCGGGAAAGAGCCGGTGGTGACGGCTCCACTGTAGAACGTCCATGCTGAGCCGGGGCGCGTCGGCGAGCTGGAGGAAGAAGATCTTGCCCGGGGTGATCTCGGCGATGCCGGCCGGACCGACCTCCCGGGACAGCACGTGGAAGGAGTCGAGGCAGAGTCCCAGCGCCGGATGGTCGGCCCGCGCGACGATCCGCCAGGAGTGGTCCCAGGTGGAGACGTGCCGTCCCCACGCCAGCGCCTCGTACGCGATCCGGATGCCCCGGGCGTGCGCCCGGTCGGCCAGCAGGGCGAGCTGTTCGGCGGCCAGTTCGTCGTCGTCGATCGCGGTCGGGGCGACCGACGAGCAGACCAGCATCGTGTCGACGCCCAGCTCGGCCATCACGTCGAACTTGTGCTCCGCGCGGGCCAGGTTGGCGGTCAGTGCCGCCGGCGGTACCGCCTCGAAGTCGCGGAACGGCTGGTACAGGTCAATCGTGAGACCGACGTCGGCGCACCGGGCCCGGACCTCGGCCGGGGTCCAGGGCGTCACCACCAGGTCGTTCTCGAACAGTTCGATGCCGTCGAACCCGGCGCCGGCCGCTGCCGCGATCTTGTCGTCCAGGGTCCCGGAGACGCAGACGGTCGCCATCGACCGGCGCAGCCCGGTGGACGCAGGGCGGGGAGGACGTCCGGTTCCGACCGAGGCCCGGCTGCTGCTCATGGCTCACCCTCCGACCGTACGGTTCAACGTTGGCCGAGATAGCCGACGACCATCTCGGCGAGCATGGTGCGGTAGTGCTGGCGCGTCGTCGGGTCGAGCAGGTCCCGGCCGAACAGCGCGTTGAAGGTGTGCCGGTTGGCGACCCGGAAGCAGCAGTACGCACTGATCATCATGTGGATGTCGAGCGCGTCGACGTCGGTGCGGAACACATCGTCCCGCTGGCCCCGGTCCAGTACGCCGCGCAGGACGTCGACCGCCGAACTGTTGAGGTCGACCAGCCGGGCGACGTGGGTCATGTGCTCGGCCTGTTGGGCGTTCTCGACGCCGACCAGCTTGATGAAGGCGGGATGCGCCTCGTGGTGGTCGAAGGTGACCTCCGCGATGCGGCGGACGGCGGCGACCGGGTCGAGGTGGTCGACGTCGACGGCCCGTTCGGCCGCCCGGATCTCGGCGTACGCGCGTTCCAGCACGGCCAGGTAGAGCTGTTCCTTGCCCTCGAAGTAGTAGTAGATCATCCGCTTGGTGGTGCGGGTACGCGCCGCGATCTCGTCGACCCGCGCGCCGCTGTATCCCCGGTTCGCGAACTCCTCGGTCGCGACGTCGAGGATGTCGGCGCGGGTACGCTCGGCGTCACGCCTGCGGTCGACCCGGGGTTCCGGTGGCGCCTGGCCCGTCATGCCACCTCTTCTCGCCTCGGATCCGTCGGACCCGGTGTCCCGGGCGATCGACCAGCTCCCGCCACCGCCGTCTCGTTGCCAAGGATAACGAACGAACTAGTCCGTACATGCGCGCAGGTAGGGTCGGGTCGGGAGCCGCCGCTAAGCTCAGGCGGTGCGTCCGGAGCCGCCGCCGTCGTCCTCGTCGCCGGGCGGTACGGCCGCCAGGACCGCGTCGAGCAGGCCGGGGAACCGGATGTCGAGGTCGTCCCGGCGCAGCGTGTGGCGGATGATCCGGCCGTCCCGGCGGGCGAGGAGCACGCCGCCCTCGCGGAGCACCCGCCAGTGGTGGCTGGCGGAGGACGGGGGCACGTCGGGCAGCACGGTGCCGCAGGTGAGTTCCGCGTCGTGGGCGAGGCGTCGCACGATCCGCAGCCGGACCGGACTGGCCAGGGCGTCGAGGACGGCGTCGAGCCGCAGCTGGTCCCGGGTCGGGTGGGTCAGGGTACGCATTCTTCGATCGTACGACAGAATGCGAATAATCGAACTGATCTGTTACCGTTCGAATCCGTACCGGCAGTCGGATGGAGACAAGGGACAATGCGGAAAACCGATCCGGCGTCGCCGCTGGACGTCTCGATCGCCCGCCCCGCCGAGGCCGACGACGGCGGATTCGTGGCCGAGATCGTCGACCTGATCAACCGGGTGTACGCCGGCGCGGAGCAGGGGCTGTGGCAGGACGGCACCGATCGGACCAGCCCGGCCGAGGTGACCTCCCTGATCCGTACCGGTCAACTCGTCGTGGCCAGGATGGACGGCCGGCTCGTCGGCACGGTCCGGGTCCAGCGGCTCGCGGGCGGCGAGGGCGAGTTCGGGATGCTCGTCGCCAGTCCGCACGAACGCGGCATCGGGATCGGCCGGGAACTCGTCGCCTTCGCCGAGCGTTGGGCGCGCGAGCGGCAACTCGCCCGGATGCAACTCGAACTGCTCGTTCCGCAGACCTGGACGCATCCGGTGAAGGAATTCCTGCGCGGCTGGTACACCCGGATCGGCTACCGGGAGATCCGCCGCGCCCGGCTCGACGAGGCGTACCCGGCGCTGTGGCCGTACCTGGCGACGCCATGCGACTTCGTGATCTACCACAAGTCCCTCTGATCGGCCGGGTTCGGCCCGTCGACCACACAAAGTGATCATCCTCACGGGAGCTGCCCAGGTCAGAGGTGTCGTTCCGGTCGCCTGACTACTCTGTGGAATCGGCGAACGGCAGGACATCCGCACCGCGCGGGCAAGGATTCGGGGGACGTACGACGATGACCGGTTCCACCACACGGTCCTGGCACGGCATGACGATCCCGGCCCCCGGCACCTACCTGCTCGATCCCGCACACAAGCGGATCGGGTTCCTGGCCCGGCACATGATGGTGAGCCCGGTACGGGGTGAGTTCGGCGAGGCGTCCGCGCAGATCCTCGTCGATCCGGATCCGCTGGGTTCCTCGGTGACCGCGACCATCCGGGCGGCGAGCATCGGCACCGGAAGCGCCGACCGGGACGCGCACCTGAGCAGCGCGGATTTCCTCGACGTGGAGCGGTACCCGACACTCGAGTACCGCAGCACCGGGATCAGGCACCAGCCGGAGCGGGACGACTCGATCTTCTTCTGGGCCCGCCTGCGCAGCCAGCGTCCCGGTCGACGCAGCGAGGTGGTCGTACCCGAGCAGGCCCGCCGGACGACCGGACGGTTCGTCCTCACCGGTGAGTTGACCGTCAAGGGGATCACCCGGCCGGTCGACCTCCAGGTGGAGTTCGGCGGCGCCCGGCGCGACCCCTACGGGCAGGACATCTTCGGCTTCAGCGCGACGGCGGAGATCGAGCGGGAGGCGTACGGGCTGCTCTGGAACGTGGCCCTGGAGAGCGGCGGTGTCCTGGTCGGAAGGACTGTCCGGATCGAGATCGCGGGCGAGGCGATCCGCCAGCCCTGACCCGACCCGCGACGCCCGGCCGGGTACGCCGGTTGCGTGCCGGTCCGGTCGGTCGGATTCGCGGATCACATGAAGTTGCGGGTGTGCAACGCCGACAGGGCGGCCGCCTCGTCGTCCGGGAAGCCGATGTACTCCAGCCGTCGTCGGCGGCCGGAATCCATCGCCTGCTGGAGCCGGAGCACGTCCTGCCAGCCCCGGGCGATCGCCGCGGGTTCCCAGGAGCCGGCGGCCAGGACGACCAGCGAGTCGAAGACCTGCTTGTTCAGGCCGGCCGTGTCGGCCAGCGCCGCGTGGCGTCGCTCGACCGCCGTACGCAGCCGGTGCAGGAAGCCCGGATCCGTCCGGACCACGTGCGCGGTGTGGGCGACCCCGAAGGCGACGTGCCGGGCCTCGTCCCGGGCGGCGAGCCGGGTGACGTCGGCGGTGACCTGGTCCGGGGCGTGCCGGTGCAGGAAGTGCAGCAGGTCCAGGAAGCTGCCCTCACCCAGGACGGAGAGCAGGAACGAGGCGAGGGTGAAGTCCGGTTCCTCGAGGAGGGTCTGCAGGGACGCCCGGCCGCCGGCTCCGGAGAGCCCGAGCCGGTCGCGGTGCATCAGCCCACGGCGGGTGAAGATCTCCATGTGCCGGGCCTCGTCGGCGGCCTGCGCCGCCAGGAGCTGCATCACCTCGCGGTAGTGCGGATGCAGCCGGGAGAGCAACCGGGCCGGGATCATCAGCGCGGCCTGCTCGTTCTCCACCAGGAAGGTCATCACCTGGACGACGGCGTCCTCGACGTCGTCCGGCACGGATCCGGCCGCCGTCCAGTCCACCGCGGTCGCCGGATCCCACTGGTTGGCCGTGGCCTGCGCGTACAGCTGCGGTGCGATGTCGGCCCAGACCAGATCGCGGTCGACCCAGTCGACGGAGAGCGCCGGACCACCCGGCTCGACCAGCGCGCCCCGGGCGGCCAGCCCCCACTCCCGACTCGCGTGCGGTACGACGTCGGCGGCCGTCCGCCCGGCCCGCTGCGCTCCCCGCCACCGGTCCCGGTCGGCCCTGCCCCGCACGATGGTCGGCGAGGCCGCCTCGGGGTCCAACCGGTGCCCCTCCGCCCGGCACCAGGCCGCGAGGTGTACGCCGAGCGCCGGATGACGACCGCGCACCACCAGGCGATCTCCCGGCTCCAGCCCGGCCAGGGCCCGGTTGACGAGCAGGTGGCCACCGTTGTCGAAACCGAGACCCTCAAGGTCGATAGTCGTCGGCACCGAGTGCCCCGTCGGGGTCGTAGAAACCGGTGTCGCTGACCGCTTGGTCCAGGGCGGCGTACCGGTCCGTCCGGCCCGGCAGCCACTCCTTGAGTCCCTCCAGGTCGAGCAGTGGCCGGGCGGAGTCGTCGGCGTACGACATGCTCAGCAGCAGCTCGCCGAACTGGTCCACGAGCGCCGGATCGGCCTGCGGCGCGACTGACATGTTGCAGTGGTCGTACGGCTCCGTCTGGGCGAGCACCCGGACCGAGGCGGACGGCAGGGTCCCGTCCCGGCCGAACAGCAGCAGATTCGCGTCGATCAGGCAGGCCGCGTCGGCACGGCCGGCGAGCAGCGCGGTCGCGGCGTCACGTTCGCCGCCGATGTGGTCGCCGTGCAGGCCGACGCCCACGTCGAAGCGGAGCAGAGTGCCGTCGGCCTCCGGATCGACACCGAGGCCGCGCAGCAGCGCCAACGGCAGCAGGGTCGCCTGCGGCGAGTCGACCGCACCGGTCGCGACGGTCCGGCCCCGCAGGTCGCCGGGGGAGTGCAGGTCGGAGTCCGCCCGTACCACGATCACCGAGGTGAGGTCGCGGTCCGTGTCGCGCATCGCGACGGTGCGCAGGGGAAGGCCGCGGGCCCGGGCCAGCCGCTCGGCGCGGATCCAGGCCAGCGGTGAGTTCCAGGCCAGGTCGATCCGGCCGGCGAGCAGGTCCTCGACCTGCCGTTCGTAGTGCGAGTAGAGCACGTAGTCCAGGTCCAGGCCACGCGCCCGGAACCAGGCCCGGAAGCCGTCCCAGATGGTCACGACCTTCGGGTCGTAGGCGACGGCGCCGAGCAGCAGCGGGCGGCTCACTGGGCCGGCCCGTCCAGCAGCGGCAGGCCGGTCAGGGCCCGGCCCACGAAGTCCAGCAACGCTGGCGTCGTCGGCGCCATCACCCGGGCCGCCCGGGAGTCCCGGAACCGGCGTTCGATCCCCAGCTCCTTGCGGAACGCGGCGCCGCCACACACCGTCATCGCCAGGTCGGCGACCTCGGCGGCGCTGCCGTCCGCCGCCGCCTTGACCTCCAGCACCAGCAGTTGCGCCTCGTCGTCTCCCTGCTCGAGGGCGGTCAGCGTGCTGTCGAGGAGCGCCCGGGTGCGGTCCGTCTCGATCCGCATCCGCGCCAGCACCGCCCGGGACTCGGGCTGCTGTGCCAACGACCGGTCCAGGTGCCCGAGGCGGGTCCGGGTCAGGTGTCCCGTCGCCTCGCGGGTCACCGCCTGCATGAGGCCGACGCTCGCGGCGGCGTTGAGCAGGAGGAACCACGGCAGTACGGCGGTGAGCGCCAGATCCAGGCCGGTGCCGTCCGCACCGAGCAGCGCCGTCCGGGACACCCGTACGTCGCTGCCGGTGACCGGTCGGGAGTCGTTGCCGCGCAGTCCCAACCCGTCGAACTCGGGACCGACCGACAGCCCTTCTGTGCCGGTGCGGACCAGCCAGAGCGACATCGGCCCCGCCGCGGCCAGCGGCCGGCTCGACCAGACGTAGCTGTCGGCGTGACCGGCCGAGGTGACCCAGCTCTTCCGGGCGTCCAGCCGCACCTCGTCGCCGTCGTCCGTCGCGGTGCTCACCGGCGCCCAGAAGTGGCTGCGTGAGCCCGTCTCGGAGAAGGCGAGGGTGCTCAGGTGGCGCCCGGCGGCGACCTCCCGCAACTCGTCGGCGCGGCCGGTCGCGGCCAGCGCGGCAACCGCGCTGTAGTGCATCATCGTCACCATCGCGGTCGAGCCGCAGGCCGCCGAGAGCTGCCGTACCACGTCGGTGGCGGCCCGGAGCCCCTCGCCACCCCCGCCGTACTCAGTGGGCACGGTAAGGGCGAGCAGGCCCGTCTCGGCCAGCGCGGCGACGGCCTCGCGGGGGAACGAGCCGGACCGATCGACGGATTCCGCCCCGGGTACGACGATCTCCTTGACGATCCGGTCCAAGGAATCCTGGTACTTCAAAGCGCCCTCCCCGGGCTCGGCCAACTCCAGCACCGCCATGTTGCCGCCCGGTTGTCGCGCTGACAACTGCCAAGTGTCTCGTCGTCACCGAGTAGTCGGGGCCGCCCGACCCGGTACCTGCCCGAGCGTGACGCGGCGCCGATCGAGTCCCGCCACGCCTACGGTCAGGTCAGCACCAGGATGTTGTAGTAGTCGAGCCGGTCGATGGTCACCCGCAGCCGGCCCTGGCGGCAGGAGGAGGCCGGCACCTCCGACCCCGCGAAGTCGGGAGAGATCTTGATCACTCGTCGGGGGCAGGACGGCAGGTCGACCTCCACGCCGAAGCCGGTCTGCGGAACGATCGCCAGGTCGTAGTTGTGGTTGACCAGGTGCAGCGTGCGCGCTCCGCTGCCGCGCTGTACGAGCAGACTCGCCGCGACGTTGCCGGTGCCGACCCGTACGGCCTGGGTCCCGTGGTCGTTGTTCCGGTAGAGCGATCGGTGCTCCTTGTAGAACTGGCTGTACGTCCGGAAGAAGCCCAGCATGCCGGACTGTTCCGCGGTCGGGCTGCCGATCGTGTCCTTGAGGTGGAAGGCCGGGAAGATGCCGTTGGCGTACGCCTCGGCGCCGAAGATCTGCCAGTAGTCCTTCTTCTCGGCCAGCGGCAGGTTCAGGTAGTTGGTCATCATGTCGTTCGGCCAGTCGATGAAGACCGCCACCGGTACGTCCCCGGCGATCCGTCGGCTCTGCTCCTTGAGGTACCGGTAGTTGGCCTGCAACGACTTGGCGCCGTTGAGGTGGCCGTCGCGCACCGGCACGTAGTCGGCGCCCCGGAAGTCGGGCGTCTGCTCGTCGGGGTTCCACGGGTACATCCCGACACTGTTGAAGTCCACGTACGGCAGCAACCCGTTCGAACTGATCAGCAGGTGGCGGCCGGCCGTGCTCCGGGCGTACGCCCGCAGTTCGTCGACCATCTCCCTCCAGTATCGCCGCAGGTAGCTGACGGTGAACGAGGTGTCGTCGGCGTACATCCGGTTGGCGGTCACCCGGCCCCACTCGGCGGCCAGCGGGTTGCCGGAGGTGAGCGGGTCGAGGTTCCAACCGTTGGTCCGCAGGTACCGCCGGTAGTGGAAGTTGCGGGCGAGGTCGTCGGCGGGAACGTCGCTCCGGACGAGGTTGTCGTCGGTCATGCCGAACCGGGACTTCCAGTCGGCGGCCGTGAAGTCCGGGTACTTCGTCAGCAGGTACCGGTTGAAGTCGGCGATGGCGTAGTCGTCGAATCCCTCGTTGCCGTTGAAGCCGTACTTCTGCCCGCCACTGAACCCGGCGTTCACCTCGTCGAGGTTGATCCCGTCCACGCCGCCGTCGATCTGGATTTTGGCCCAGTCGAGCAGGTATTCACGGTATCTCGGGTTGAACATGTTGCCCCGGCGCGCGGGATCGGGGAACCCGAACTCGTCATGCGGTACCGGGCTGTTGTCCGCGTCGCGCGTCGACATGTCGTCGAAGATCTCGGTGCTGGGGAAGTCGTGCGGGAAGATGACGCTGGCCGTCCCGCTGCCCATGAACGTGATGCCCCTGTCGTGGTAGCGCCGGATCTGGGCGAAGTCGTAGTCGGCCGCCTCGTCGCCGTTGGTGGACCATTTCCCGATCGCCCGGATGGTGACGTCGGGGACCAGTTCGTAAACCTGTGGATCCTCCTGGTCGACGTCGGACTGGCTGAAGCCGAAGACCGTGAAGTCCGTCGCCCGGGGCCGGTCGACGGTTGCGGCCGTCCGGTTGCGTACCTGCGGGACGTGCCCGGCGGCGACCTGGTCGGCGCGGGCGCCGGTCCGGTCGTCCTTCATCCCGGGTGCGGTCGGGGCGGCGGAGGCGGGCGGTGCGGGGAAGGCGAGCAGCAGCACGATGGCCAACGGGAACCAGTTCGGCGCTCCGGATCGGTGTGGCATTGCGCTCCTCCGTGGGCCGTTGTCCGACGGTCTTCTGGTGGCGGGCCATTCGAGAGCATATGTCGCACGCATCAATATAGAAAGCTGTCAATTAAGCGGTGGCGAACGGGTCGCTGGGAAGGGCGGTGCGGGGATTGCCCCGGTGGGGACAATGGGAAGGAGCGAGGGAGGTCGTCATGAGCGGTGATCGTCGGAACATCGAGCGGCTGACGGACGAGGATTTCGCTTCCGTACGGCGGATGAGGTTCGGTCGACTGCCCGCCAGGGTCATGCCGGCGGACCTGATCGAGACGGCGGAGACGGACGCTCCGCGCGACGAGGTGGAGCAGCCCCTGGTGCGCCGGGAGTGGGGATAAGCCGGTCAACGCCAACTGAATGCCGGCGGGGTGGGGCGGCCCACCGCCTCGGACCGGGCCACCGCACAGAACTGCCGCACCTTCGCCCGGACCGGCTCGGTCTCCCGGCCGAGTACCCGGTAGACCAGGCCCGCGTCGTTCGGCAACCTGTTGGCTCCGGCGGCCAGTGGCAGCTCGTCGTCCCAGCTGGGCGGCATCCGCTCGGCCACCCGGCGGGCGCGCTCGGGTGAGGTCAGCAGTAGCACGGTGCCGAGGACGTGGAAGTCGTCGAGGACGCCGCGCCGGCCGACGCCGAACCGTGCGGGTTCGATGACGAACTTCTCCACGAACAGGTCGGGCCCGTGCGGTCGCGCGGCGCGCACGGTGGCGGAGTACACGTCGTACTGGAAGATCTCCCCGGCCCGATGGTGCTTCCGTCCCGGCAGCAGAATCTCCGCGGCGACCATGGTGGCCGTCTCCGGCAGCGTGACGGCGGTGTGGGTGAGGAACCGGCTTCGTCGGTACGGGATGACCGGCTCCGGAAGATACTCCAGATAGGCATCCTCGCCGAGGGTGATCCGCTGGACCTGGACGGCGTAGTTCGCGTCCATCTCCTGGATCTTGTTGGCCGCCTGGGTGGTCAGGTGGACCCGGGCGCGGGCGCCGAGGGACACGTCGATCCGGTGCCGGTCGCCCTGCAGCATTCCGCCCGAGGTGGAGATGATGAACACGCAGGCCATCTCGGGCATCTCCACGTCCCAGTAGAGCGCCTGCTGCACCAGCAGCGGTGCCTGCCGGAACAGGTCGGTCAGCACCGTCCGGTCGACCCGGTGCTCGAACGCGAGTCGCAGCAGGCCGACCTTCCCCGGCGCGGCACTGGCCAGCTGGGCCGGCTCGTCCTGGTAGGGCGCCAGCTCGGGCGCGCTTCCCAGCCAGCTCATGCGGGTACGTCCAGCGCGTCCTCTCGTCGCGGGCCGGCCGGAGCCCCGAGGTCGGCCGAAGCCCCGAGATCGACCGAAGTTTCGAGATCGGCCGGGGGTTGGAGATCGGCCGGCGGGCTCAGGTCGAACAGTGCGTTGTGCCGGACGAGCGCGATCAGTTCGTCGATTCCCGCGCCGGACTTGCAGTTGGTGAAGACGAACGGTTTGCCGTCGCGCATCCGTGTCGCATCGTGGGCCATGACGTCCAGGTCGGCGCCGACGTGCGGTGCGAGATCCGTTTTGTTGATCACGAGGATGTCCGACCGGGAGATACCCGGGCCGTTCTTCCGTGGGATCTTGTCCCCGGCGGCCACGTCGATCACGTAGATGAAGTAGTCGACCAGGGCCGGGCTGAAGGTGAGGGTCAGGTTGTCCCCGCCGCTCTCGATGAGCAGCAGGTCGCTGTCCGGGAAGCGTGCCTCCATGTCCTCCACCGCGGCCAGGTTCATGCTCGGGTCCTCCCGGACCGCGGTGTGTGGGCAGGCGCCGGTCTCCACCCCGATGATCCGCTCGGCCAGCAGCACGCCGGTCAGGGCCCGCCGGACGTGCGCGGCGTCCTCGGTGGTGACCACGTCGTTGGTGACCACGAGCACCCGCAACCCGCTCTCGACCAGCTTGGGCACGATCGCCTCGATGATCGCCGTCTTGCCGCTGCCGACCGGGCCCCCGACACCGATCCGGCTGACTGTCTTCATGATCTCTCCCAGAACTCTGCCGTCAATTCATGAACATGCGGACGTGCGCGTGGACGTGGGTCGCCGCCAGTACGTCGATCACCGGCCCGAAGGTGGCCATGTCATCGAGGCCCGCGCCCGCCGCCCGCCGGTACTCCTCGGCGGCGGTCGCGTTCACCGCGTACAGGATCGCCTGGGTGTCGAGGTGGTCCACCCGCATCAGCCGGATGGCCGCGCTGAGCACCATCACCGCGACGCCGTACTGGTGGGCGGCGAAGGCGTCCTCCTCGGACAGCCCCAGACCGGCGAAGAGCGCACCGAACGCGACCGGATAGGTGACCGGGACAGGGTCTGCGGCGGCGTCCCGGAACCGTTTGTCGAGCATGGAGTCACCGAGGATGTGCGTCGCCGCCTCGGCCAGTTTGCGCCCCATCCGGACGGTCATCGTCCGGGCCTCCTCCGACAGCTTGCGGAGGTGGACCGCCTCGTCGGCCCGACGGATCAGGTCCAGGTCGCCCGCGACGGCGCCGCGATGCCCGGCCAGCAGCGCCACGCCGTCGCCGGTGGCGGCCAGATGGCTCACGGTACGGGTGAACTCCTCCAGGGTCGCCCGATCCCGGACCACCCCCTGTTGTACCGCCGTCTCCAGCCCTCCGGAGAAGGTGAAGGCGCCGACGGGGAACAGCGAGTCGCCGAACTGCAGGAGCTTCAGGGTCGCCGGAATGGTCGGCCTGGTCGGCGTCATCGGCCGACGAGGTCGGACACGTGTGAGTGCGGCGTCTGGTCGGCACCGCCGAACAGGCGGCGGGCCTCGTGCGGTGCGAGGTACGCGATGATCTCGGTGCCGGGCACGAAGTCGTACGAGATGCCGGCGAAGTCGTGGGTCCGCATCACCGAGTCCATCACCCGGCGGTCGACGGTGAGCGGCACGTACAGCCGGGTCCCCTTCACCACCGCGGGCCAGTGCTGATTGCCGATCGCGTGCCCCAGTTCGACCGCCGAGCGCAGGCCCAGCCCCGCCGGCTCGTTCTCCAGCTCCCGCAGGTCCACGACCATCACCTCGCCGAGTTGGACCCGGGCCACGATCGCGGTGGCCGCCCGCTCGTCCCAGCAGAGGACGTCCCCGTCGCGCAGCCGCGTTCCTCGGCCCAGGGACAGCGCCACCTCGACACCGCCAAGGGTTCGTTTACGCAGCCGGTTCTTCTGCGCCTCCCACTGGTCCAGCGCGAGACTGTCCACCCGTGCCGTCCTGAGCCGGGCGTCCCAGCCGGGCTCGGTCTCGTTGCCCAGTACCGATTCCACCAGCATTGCGTCTCCTTGGCCTCTGTCTGGCTTGCCGGACACCCCGTCGCGGCAACGGATCCGACCGGCCACGGACCTGTGCCGCTCCGGCCGCCGGAAGTTCTAGCTGAAGAAGTAGAGCTGGCTCAGCGGGAGGTGCCGGGCCGGCGAAACCGTCGCGTGCACGCCGTCGACCCGTACCGCGAAGGTCTCCGGATCCACCTGGATGTCCGGCAGGGCGTCGTTGCGGACCATGTCCCGCTTGGTCAGACCCCGGGTCCCGCGGACCGGAAGGATCTGCCGGCGCAGGCCGAGTTTCTCGCCGACCCCGGCCTCGTAGCCCGCCTGGGACATGAACGTCACGCAGTTCGCGCTCAGGGCCGCCCCGTACGCGCCGAACATCGGTCGGTACGTGACCGGCTGCGGAGTGGGCACCGAGGCGTTCGGATCGCCCATGATGGACCAGAGGATCATTCCGTTCTTGATCACCATCTTGGGTTTGGCGCCGAAGAACGCCGGCTCCCACAGCACCAGGTCGGCCATCTTGCCGGGCGCGATCGAGCCGAGCACGTGGGCGATGCCCAGGGTGATCGCCGGGTTGATGGTCATCTTGGCCACGTACCGCAGCACCCGGAAGTTGTCGTTCGCCGGTGCGTCCTCCGGCAGCCTGCCCCGGGCCACCTTCATCGCGCTGGCGAGCTGTACGCTGCGCAGCCAGTTCTCCCCGATCCGACCCATCGCCTGCGAGTCGCTGGACATCATCGAGATGGCGCCCAGGTCGTGCAGCACGTCCTCGGCGGCGATCGTCTCCGGGCGTACCCGGCTCTCCACGAGCGCCACGTCGGAGGGGACCTTCGGGTTGAAGTTGTGGGTGACCATGGTCATGTCGAACAGCTCAGCCTGGCTGTTGATGCCGTACGGGTTGGTCGGCGTGGTGGAGCTGGGCAGGCAGTTCATCTGGCCGGCCACCTTGATGATGTCCGGCGCGTGGCCGCCGCCGGCTCCCTCGGTGTGATAGGTGTGGATGGTCCGGCCCTCGAACGCGGCGATGCTGTCCTCCACGTAGCCGCTCTCGTTGAACGTGTCGGTGTGGACGGCCACCTGGATGTCGAAGCGTTCGGCGGCGGTCAGCACCGACCGGATCGCCTGCGGCGTCGCACCCCAGTCCTCGTGGAGCTTGTAGCCGGCGGCACCGGCGCGCGCCTGCTCCGCGAGTGGCTCCAGGCCGGAACTGTTGCCCTTGGCGATCAGGCCGACGTTGACCGGAATGCCCTCGATGGCGCGCATCATCGCGTGCAGGTTCCATGGCCCGGGTGTGGCGTTCACCCCGTTCGAGCTGTCGCTCGGCCCGGTGCCGCCGCCCCAGATGGTGGTCACGCCGTTGCTCAGCGCCGCGTACGCCTGCTGCGGCGCGATGAGGTGTACGTGCGAGTCGATCCCGCCGGCGGTCAGGATGAGATGCTCACCGGCGATGGCGTCGCTGCCCGGACCGACCACCAGCCCGGGGGTGACCCCGGCCATGACGTCCGGGTTGCCGGCCTTGCCGATCCCGACGATCCTGCCCTCCTTGATCCCCACGTCGGCCTTCAGCACGCCGAGTTGGGCGTCGAGGATTGTCACGTTCGTGATGACCAGGTCCAGGACTCCGCTGGAGTTGGTGAGGTCGACGTTGGCGCCCATGCCGTCGCGCAGGGTCTTGCCACCGCCGTAGACGGCTTCGTCGCCAAGGGTGCGCAGGTCCTGTTCGATCTCGATGTAGAGATCCGAATCGCCCAGCCGGATCTTGTCACCGGTGGTCGGGCCGTACAGTCCGGCGTACTCCTGCCGGGAGATCTGACTCATCGCTGCGCTCCTGGGGCCGCCGTCGGCACCCGTCGGGCCAGCCGTCCGGCGTCACTGCCCGCCATCGTTCCGGCCGGATGTGGACTTGAAACCCCTGATCCGGGAGCGGCGGGCGGCTTCGGCGCGATCCGGCTGGTACCCGAGTGGCTCGCCGCCGGTCCAGCCGTTCACCAGGCCGTTGAACCCGTACACCCGTTGTCGGCCCGCGTACGGGACGAGGGCGACCGTCTTCCGGTCGCCCGGCTCGAAGCGGATCGAGGTGGCGGCGGGTATGTCGAGTCGGCAGCCGAAGGACGCCTCCCGGTCGAACTCCAGGCTCCGGTTCGTCTCGTAGAAGTGGAAGTGTGACCCCACCTGGATCGGCCGGTCCCCGGTGTTGTGGACCTCGATCCGGACGACGGGGCGCCCGGCGTTGAGTTCCAGCGGGTCGCCGCGCAGGACGTATCCGCCCACCGGTGTCGGGGGCTCGGAATCGGCCATCGTTGCCTCGCGTTCGTTCGGCGGCGCTCTGCGGGCCGCTGGCGGCTACTGGATCGGCGTGTGTACGGTGACCAGCCGGCTGCCGTCGGTGAACACCGCCTCGACCTGGATCATCGGCACCATGTCGGCGACGCCCTCCATGACGTCGTCCCTGGTGAGTACGGAGCGCGCCGCGTGCATCACCTCCTCGACGGTTTTCCCCTCGCGGGCTCCCTCCAGCGCCGCCGCCGCGACCACGGCGACCGCTTCGGGATGGTTGAGCTTGAGCCCTCTGCCCCGGCGCGCCGAGGCGATCTGGGCCATCGAGAGGATGACCAGCTTGTCGAACTCCCTTGGAGTGAGGTGCACAGCTCGTCCTTCCGTGGTCGATCGCTGCCGGCAGGCAGACGACGGACCCCACGGCGGGATTCGACGAGCGTGAAGGCGAACTGCGACCGGTCAGCGGCCAGTGGAGATCCGTTGATCCGCCGTTCGGACGGCGTGGCTCCACGATAAACGAACGAACCGCTCTATAGCCGGCAAATCACCCAGAAGCCCGGTCAGACACCGGCCAGCCCCTGCGGGCTGTTGTACGGGATGCTCACGCTGGTGATCTCCTCGAGCGAACCGTCCGGCTGGATCTCGTAGCCCACGAGCTTCGAGGCGTTCCCGTAGATCTGGTAGAGATAGGCGCCGTCCGGTGAGACCCAGTTGTCGCTCGGACCGCTGCTCACGGTCCCGTTGAGCGCCCGGAAGCTGCCATCGCCCGGGACCCTCGGGCAGGCCGGATCCTTCGCGACGACCGGCGCGCCGCCGTCGAGTTGGAAGCTGCTGATGTTGCTGTACCCGAAGTTCGTGGCGAACACCGTCCGGTCGTCCGGCGAGACGGAGAGCCAGCAGAGTTCGGAGGGCTTGCCCGCACTGGTGTTGATCGGGGTGAGTGGGCCGAAGCTGACCATCCCGTCGGCGTCGATCCGACCCATGACGATCCCGTCGCCGACGGCGTACCCGACGACGAAGGTGTCCGGACGACCGTGCAGGAAGGCGATGTAGAACGGCGAACCGCCGCCGGCATCGTGGAACGAGGGAGCGCCGAGGGTCCCGTCGGCGGCCACCGGGAAGACGATGAGACCGTCCGGATCCGGCTCGTTCGACGCGATCGACTTCGGCTGGCCGTCCCGTTCGACCCAGAGGATCGCCGAGCCGTCCGGGTTCGCGGTGGGCGGCTCGTCGAACGTGGTGCCGACGAAGAGGAACCTTCCGTCGGGGGAGAGGGCCACCATGGTGGCGACTCGGTGGGGCTTGTCGGGCGTGTTCACCGAGTAGCGTTCCAGGCGCAGCGAGAGCCGGCCCTCGCCGTCGACCGACATCAGGCGGACGTGGTCGGGACCGAACGAGTGCAGCACGAAGAGCGTCTCACTGGCGGGGGCGTAGGCCAGCGACTTCGCGGTGCCGCTGCGTCCGGTGACGGCGTTTCCGGTCGGCTTGACGTCCAGCAGCGCGAGGCCTCCGTCCTCGGACACCCTGAAACTGGAGACCGAGTTGTCGCCGCCGTTCGTGGCGAACAGGAACCGCCGATCCGGCGAGAGGATCACGCTGGCCGCTCCCTCGAAGGCGTTCGGCGCGCTGGGCTGCCCGCTGATCGGCTTGAAGGTCCCGGATCCGGCGCCGCCGGTGGGGATGCGTCCGAGTTCGGTGATCATGCCGTCCGGCGACCGGAGGTAGTGGACGACGGAGTTGACCGGCTCGTTCGTCTGCATGTACAGATGTCCGCCGTGCCGTCCGTCCTGTGTGGCCGGTGGTGGCATCGCCCGCTCGCTCGACATACTCTGTCCCCCCGCCGTCGCCTCCGCCTCAGATCCCCTGGTGAAGCGGTAGCCGGTCCAACCTGAGACTACTTCGCCCGGACCGTGCCGGGAGCGGATACGCCGATCCGTCGGCCCGCTGAGGTTCCGGCCCCCGCTGTCCTTCCGGACCCCTCGGTCGTGCTGTTCGGACGCGGGGGCCTCCGGGGGGTGAAGGGCCGGCTTCGGGTCATCCCGCTCTCTTTCGGTGAAGCACCCTCGATGCGGTCACCGGCCGCCATACCCTCGAACAGGAAAATTCCTCTTATTAGTGCTTCAAGCAGCGTAAGGGTGAACCATGCGTCGGAAAAGGCTCGCAACAGCGGTTTTCCTCGCCTCCCTGGTCGGGGCGACCATCGCCTCGGGACCGGTCGTCGCCGACGACGACCGGTGGGACCACGGCGGCGGGAGCGAACGCGAGGGTCTGGTCTTCGTCCAGACCAACAAGCCGCTCGGCAACACGATCAAGGTGTACGAGCGCGGCCGGAACGGCCATCTCACGGCGGCCGGCGAGTTCGAGACGGGCGGTCTCGGGGGTGCCACGGTCGGACCGCCGGTCGACGCCCTGGCGTCCCAGGACTCGCTGCGGTACGAGGACGGACTGCTCTTCGCGGTGAATGCCGGAAGCAACACGGTGACCGTCTTCCGGGTCCACGACGACGGACTGGAGCGGACCGACGTGATCTGGTCCGGTGGGCTGCTGCCGGTCAGCATCGGGGTACACGACGACCTGGTCTACGTGCTGAACGCCGGCGGCGACGGTTCCGTCCAGGGCTACCGACTGGATCATGGACGGCTCGAACCGATCCGGGGGGCCCACCGGTCGCTGGACCTGGGCAACGCCAATCCGCCGGCGTTCGGCGACGCGCCGGCCCAGCTGAGCGTCACCCCGGACGGCCGGTTCGTGCTGGTGAGCACGAAGAGCCACAACACGGTCGAGGCGTACGAGATCGAGGACGACGGCCAGCTCGCGGAGCCGGTCAGCAACCCCGCCGAGGGCGCACCGTTCGGGTTCACCTTCGACGACAACCGGGGCGTCCTGGTCACCGAGTCCGGAACCAACGCGTTGGCCCGGTACCGGCTCGACCAGCACGGCAAACTGAGCCAGGTGGGTCCGGCGGTGCCGAACGGTCAGATGGCGCCGTGCTGGGTCCAGCGGGTGGGGGACTACTTCTACGTCGCCAACGCGGGAAGTTCCACCATCAGCGCCTACCGGATCGGCGACGACGGGCACCTGGTCCTGGTCGCGGCCGTCGCGGTGAACACCGGGGGCGGTTCGATCGACATGACCGCGAGCGGCGGATTCCTCTACGTGCAGAACGCCGCCGCCGGCAACGTGCAGGGCTACGCGGTGGGGGAGGACGGATCGCTGACTCTCGTCACCACGGTGGACGGACTGCCCGTCTTCGAGAACGGGATCGGCATGGAGGGCATCGCCGCCTCCTGAGCGTGACAGCAGCGTCGCCACCGGGGCTGACCTGCTTCCGGCCGGACCAACCGCGAAAGGGTGCGGATGGTCCGGCCGGAAGCCGTCCAACCCGGCCCGACCCTCACGGGTGGGTCAGGCGGCGCAGTTGTTGCTGGTCCGCTTGACGGTGTACTCGCGGTCGTCGTGGGTGATGCCCGACGGTGCGCCGTCGAAGTGGGCCTCGACCTTCTGCCAGCCCTGGCGCTGCTCGTAGTGCAGGTGCGGAGCGCCGGAGTTGCCGGTGCTGCCGACCCGGCCGATCTGGTCGCCCTGTTCCACCCGCTGACCGACCCGGACCAGTGGCGGTTCCAGCATGTGGAGGTACTGCGTCTCCCAGCTGCCGCCGTGGTCGATCTTCACCCAGTACCCGCCGCCACGGCCGCGTGGGCCGTCCGGGTTGTCCGGGGTACGGCCGCCCAGCGAGCCGTTGATCCCGGCCACGGTGACCTCACCACCCCAGGACGCGAGCACCGGGCGCCCCCACGCCTCGCCCTCGGCCGGGAACAGGTCGACGTCGTAGTCGTCGTGGCCGGGATAGGTGCCGAGCTGCCAGGTCTCGCCGCAGGCGACGGGAAGTTGGAATGCCGGACGTGGACCGGCTCCCCGCAGTAGCGGCACGGCGACGACGGCGACCACCGCGAGAACGCCGGTGGCCGCGACGGCGGCGAGCACGAGAAGGACCCTGGTGGTGCGGCTCCGGATGCGGCGGTGGGCGCGGGGTCTGGTCGGCTGGCCGGTCGTCACCGTCCCGAGGATGTCAGACACCGGCAAGACGGCGGATCCCGGGTCAGGGAGGCGTCCGGCGGCCGGCCAGGCCGACGAGGTCGTCGGGCTTGGCGTCCGGCACGTCCCGGTCGAAGTGGGCCAGCACCGGCAGGCGCAGCGAGACGACGACCAGTACGCCCATCGCCAGCCCGCACAGCAGGCGGCTGCCACCGAACCGGGGCGGTTACGGCCGCCAGACCATCGTCTGCTGGTGGAGCTGCCGGCCGCCCTGCCGAGCGCCGGGAACCAGCGCGGTCCGACCGTGCCGGGCGAAACCCACGCGTTCGAAGAACCGCACCGCACGGGTGTTCTCGGCCACGGTCTGCAGGTAGCACCCGGGTGAGCCGGTCTTGACGAGCCGATCGAACCACCGGCTCATCAGGCCGTCGGCGGCGCCGGTTCCCCGGGCCAGGGGTGCCACGTTGATGTGCAGGTGCGCCGGCCAGCGGGCATCGTCGAAGGCTCCGGCGGTAGGCACTCGCCGGATCGCCGCCGACGCCAGGTCGACCATCCCACGGGCGAGAAAGGCCGCCGGCCTGGGCCGGAGAATCAGCCGATACTTCGCGATCGCCCTCTCCATCCGCTCTCTCTCGCTGGGAAACGTCGAGCTGTCGAGGCACCCCGCGAGGTAGCCGACGACATCACCCCGGACCACGGCGACGAAGAACGAGTCCGGTTCCTGCCCCATGTACGGCTCCAGGTACATGGCCGCTTCCGACTCCTCGTGCCCCCACAGCGACGAGGACGGCGAGCCCGCGCCGGCCCGGCGGAACAGCCCACGCAGCTCGGTGCGGTCAGTCTCCGCGAAGCTACGAATTTCGATCATCCCGAGCCACTCCCCGCCGCCACCCCACCCGATCAGAACAGTCTGCCACGTCTCTGACCAGGGGTTTCCGGCGGCGATCCGGCGCCGGACGAGGGGCGCGGCGTATCCGGGCCCCAGTCGGAGGGCTCCCGGTCAGAGGCTGCGGGCCAGTTCGGTGCGGGACCGGACGCCCAGCCGGCTGAAGATGTTGCGGAGATGGTGGTCGACGGTGCGGGTCGACAGGTTCAGCTGGGCGGCCACCTCGCGGTTGGTGGCGCCGGCCGCGACCAGCTCCGCGATGCGCCGCTGCTGCGCCGTTAGCGCGGGTCCGGTCGGCGCGGGCAGGTCGCCGGCTTCTCCGGCCGCCCGGAGTTCGGCGGTCGCCGCCGCCACCCACACCGGCATGTCGACCAGGGCGAAGCCCTCCGCCGCGCGGTGCAGGTGCGGACGCGCGTCCCGGGGGCGGCGGCTGCGGCGCAGCTCGCGGCCGAGCAGCAATGCGGTGCGGGCACGCTCGAACTCGCTGCCGTCCGGTGGATGCAGGTCGAGGGCGGCTCCGAACTCCGCGAGCGCCGCCGGGCTCCCCCGGGGCAGCAGCAGGGCGCGGCACCGGGCGGCCAGCGCCTGCCGGGTGCCGTCGCCGGTCGCGGCCGCCCAGCGCTCGAACACCGACGCCGCGGTCGCCGCGACCGACGGGTCGCCGGCACCCGCTGCCGCCTCGACCAGGAACGGGGCGGCGGTCATCTGGATCAGCACGTTCCCGCTGCCGGTCGACGGATCGGCCATCGTGGACAGTCGACGGAGAGCGTCGCCGTGGCGGCCGGCGATCAGGTCGAGCACGGCGAGGGCCCACTGGACCAGCGCCCGGGGACGGCTGGCGTGTGAACCCGCGTGCAGTTCGCGCATCCAGCACAGGCAGCCGGCCCGGTCGCCGCGTACCGCCGCCAGCAGCGCCAGCAGTCCGACGAGGTTGCCGGCTCCGGCCGCCTGTCCGCAGGACCGGGCGACCACCAGCCCTTCCCGGGCGCTCGCCGTGGCGGTCTCGTAGGAGCCGGTCCAGTACTCCACGAACGTGCGCAGCTCCAGCGCCCGGGGAAGCAGCGCGACCGCGCCGGCGGAGTGCGCCGCCCCGATGCCCCGCTCCAGCGCCCGGTGCGTCGCCGCGTCGTCGCCGAGCAGCAGGCCGGCCGTTGCCGCCGAGACCAGCGACTCGGGATCGTCGACGCGCTCGGCCTGGGCCAGCACCGAGCGCAGCGCCGGCCGGGCCCGCACGTGGTCGCCACGCAGCACCGCCGCCAGGCCGGCGACCTGCGCCGACGGCAGCGGGGCGGTCCCCGCCGACCGGCGCAGTCGGGCGGCGCGGCGGACCACCTCGCCGTACCGGACGTGGTTGCCGTCGAGGCAGACCGCCTCGCCCGCCCGGACCAGGGCCCGCCAGGCCAGGTCGGGACGGCTGCCGGCGAGCGCGTCGGCAGCGGCGACGAAGTGGTCGAGGGCGGCGGAGGCGGTACCCGCGTGCAGGGACATCTCGCCCCGGAGAAGGTGACGCTCGCCGCTCGCCGCGTCGGCCGGCTGGTCGGTCGCCAGCCGGCAGGCGCGCTGGGGGTCGCCGGCAAGCCAGGCGTACCGCGCCGCCGCGACGCGCCGCTCGGCCGCGCGGGCCGGCTCGGGTGTCAGCTCCGCGGCGCGGGCCAACGCCGCCGAGGCGAGTGCGCAGTCCCCGGCCGCGTCGACCGCGTGCGCGATCTCGTCGGCCAGCCGGGCGTTCGGCGGCGCCGTCACGGCGGCGAGGTGGACCAGGCGGTGCATCCCGGTCAACACCCGCGCCAGCGTGCGATGCGCGTGCTGCCGGTCGGCGAGCGTGGCGTCGTCGCGGATCACCTCGCGCACCACGGGATGCGGGAACCCGACGCCGATCCGTACCAGCCCGATCCGCTCGGCCGGCGCGAGCGCGTCGGCGCCCAGCCGCGCCAGGACACCCGGATCCAGGCTCGCGTCGAGCGCGGCCATCAGCAGGACCCGCCGGGTGGCCGGCGGCAGGGTCCGCAGCCGCACGTGGTACGCCCGGTGCAGGGCGCCGTCCACCGGCAGGCGCGTGGGCGGCGGCTGCCCCGGCGCGGCCCGGACCAGGTCGAGCAGCGCGGCCGGGTTGCCGGCGGCCAGTTCGACCAGCGGCGCGGCAATGTCGCCCGTGATCCCGTGGTCGGCGAGCACCTCGCGCGCCGCCGTCGGCTCCAGCGGGGCGAGCCGGAGGACGGAGCCGCCGACCGGCGGTCCGGAGCCGCCGGCGAAGAGCATCGCGACCCGGTGGTGCCGGGCCCGGCGGGCGACGAACGTGAGGGCCTCGAGCGACGGCGGATCGACCCACTCGACGTCGTCGACGGTGCAGAGCACCGGCCGTTCCCGGCTCATCGCCACGACCGCGTCGAGCACCGACGCGCAGAGCGCCAGCCGCTGGTCGGTGGTGCGTGGCCGCCGGCCCCGTGGCCCGATGCCGAGGCGGTGCAGCGCGGCCAGGGGCAGGTCGTCCTCGCCGAGCAGGCCGTCAGTGGAGAGTCGGGTGAACGTCGCCGCCTGCCGTGCGGCGTAGCCGAGCAGCGCGCTCCGACCGGTCCCCGGTGCGCCCTCGATCATCAGCGCGCCGCCGGCACCCTCGGCGGTGCGCCGGAGCAGTCCGGTGATCGCGGCCTGTTGCCGGGCGCGACCGCGCAGTACAGGAATCTGCACTGCTGGTGCAACAACCATGTTGCCAGTGTCGCCTATTCGAAAGATCCCCGCAACAAAGGCGCCCATCGATCGGACGGGCGCCTTTGTGCTGGCCGGTGCGGTGATCAGGCGCTCGGGCAGGTGTTGCGGTACTCCTCGACCGCGCTGCCGCTCGGGCCCGGGCAGAGGAACTGCTCGTAGCGGGTGTCGTCGTCGACGAAGCGCTTGAGCCAGGCGACCATCTGCCGGCCGGTCGGCGTGTTGACGCTCTGCGGGAAGAAGTGGCTGGCCCCGTTGAGTTCCAGGTACGCCTTCTCGGACGAGGCCGGAATCGTGGAGTAGAACGGAACCGCGTGGGAGGAGACCGGGGCGACCGAGTCGTTCTCGCCACCGATGATCAGCGTCGGCACCCGGATCCCGGACCAGGTCTTGGTCGAGTTCCACGGCGCGATCGGGATGGCGGCCTGCAGGGACGGCCGGTCGCGCGACGCCTCCAGGCTTCCGCCGCCGCCCATGGAGTGACCGGCAACCGCCAACCGACCGGCATCGACGCGGCTGCGGACGGAACTTCCCTCGACGAGGTAGTCGAGCGCCGCGAGGAGTTGACGGCCACGGCTGTCGGGCTGGTCCAGCCGGCTGTTGGTCTCGATGCCGATCACCACGAAGCCGTGCGAGGCGATCCGTGGGCCGAGCCAGCTGATGCTCGACCAGGCTGCGGTGTAACCCGGCGAGATCGCGATCGCGCCGAACGTACCCTCGCTGGTGCTCGTCGGGTAGTAGATGACGCCGCCGCCGAAGCCGGAGACGAGCGACGAGACGCTCACCTGTGCGGTGGCGAACGGGCCACGGCTGGCGTCGAGGATCGCGGAGGTCGGGTCGGGGCCGCGCTCGTACGGGCTGTCGGCAGCCTGGGCGGGCGGGCTCGCGCCCACCAGGGCGAGCAGGACGGCGGTGGCTGCGGTGCTGAGGCGGATGGCGGTCTTCACGTCGGGGGCTCCCTGGTCCGTCGGGACATCGACGTGGACCAGTGTTTGCCGCCCCGGGCGGGTACGCATCGGCGAAATCACCAGCGGCGGGCAGCGTCCCGACCGCACGGGTGGGTGACGAACGACCACCACGCGTCGCCGACGGGATGGGCGAAAATCGTCGTACGACGGTGTCGGACGTCGTCTAGTCGTACCGGAGGTGTCCATGCTGTTTCGTCCTCCTGGGACTGTCGCCACCGGGGCGGCCGGGCAGGATCTCGGTCCGCGGCTGGCGACGTACCGGGCCTGGCGTACCGATCCGTTCACGGCGGTCTGGATCGCGGTCGGCGCCGCGGTCGTACTCGCGGTGCTGTCGTTCCTGGTCGGACTGCCGGCGGTCGGCGTCGCGCTCGTTCCCGTGGCCGCGCTCGGTGCGGCGGCGTACGCGGGACTTCTTCCACCGGCCGGGGGCCGCCGCTGGCTGGTGGTCCACGAGCGGGGATTCGTCGACGCCGTCGACGGCGTCCCGCCGCTGGTGGCCAGGTGGGAATGGGTGAGTGGCCCGGTGCGGCCCGGACCGGACGGGAGCCGGGCGATCAGCGTCCACCCGGTCGGGGCGGCCGAGCCCACGCGGGTCGTCCTCGACGGCCTGGCGCCGCTGGCCGACCTGGTGGCGGCGGTCGAGCTGGGCGTCGGGCCCGTCATCGTGTCCCGTGCCCTGGCGGCGGCGCGTGCCGGCGAGCGGGTGGAGTTCGGCCCGCTCGCCGTGACGGCCGACGGGGTGGAGCGGGTGGCCGATGGGGACCGCCTGCCGTGGGAACTGGTCGACTCGGTCCGGCTCGTGGCGGGAGAGCGGATCGTTCTCGGCCGGGCCGGCGAGGTGCGGGCCTGGTTCAGCGGGCAGGTGCCGGAGGCGGCGGTCGCGATCGGGCTGATCGCCGCGCTCCGACCTGCGACGGCACCCGGGCAGCCGGATACCGCGATCTTCGTCCCCGCCGCCGTCTCGGCCGCCGGACGCGCCCGGGACCGCCGCCGCCGGTACCTCGTCTCGGTCGCCGGGCTGGTGGTGCTCGCGTTGCTTCCCGGCGTCGCCTACGCGGCGATCGACCAGCCGGACGACCAGGCCCGGCCGGCCGCCACGAAACCCGTGCTCCGGGTGGCGCCGACGCCGTCGCCCACCCGGCCGAGCCCCACCCCCACCCCCACCCCCTCACTCGTCCCACCGCCGCTGCCGCGGTTGCCGGAGACCATCTACGGGTACTCGCCGGTCTGCGACGGCCAGGGTTTCGCCGGAGCCGCGCGGTACGGCGGCCGCGCGCCGCACCCGGTCCATGTCGACGAGAACTTCGTCCGTGGACCCGGGCGGTGGTACTCGGACAACCCGGCGAAGATCCAGATCGTCGCCTGCGTCCAGTTGCAGAAGGGCCGGGTACTCAAGAAGTGCCGCTACTTCGGCGGCGGCAAGGACGTCGTCCAGAACATGGTCCTCGGGCGGTACACGCTCGTCATCCGGGAGGCGCGTACGGCGAAGATCATCGGACGGACCCGGATCGACGGTGCCGACGCCGACTGCCTGTTCCTGCTCTACGGCGCACGGGAGCCCGACGAGCAGCAGGTAAGCGTGCCGACCGAGGCGCAGATCCGGACCGCGTTGCGCCGCTACGTCGAGTAGGACCGAGCCGACTCCGTCACGTCGGCTACCGGCCCATGGCAGCGCCGATGCGATCGTCCCTGGTGTTGGTCAGAAAGGTGGTCGGCGGCAGACCACCGCCCGGTGGTCTCGGCGCCAGTGTGGAGCCCGGATCGGTGGTGTGCAGCTCCGCGCCGCTCCAGCCGTCCTGGTTCCAGGAGTTGTCCGCCGCGTCCACGCCGGCACCGAGCTGCCACTCGCGGGCGTTGCCGATCGACAGGTTCTGGCGCAGCAGCGATGTTGATCGCTCGAAGGCGAAGCCGGTCTTGCCGTTGCGGAACGCCGTGTTGCTGCGCACCGTCAGCGTGCCGGCGTTCCCGCTCTCGGTGAACCCGTACCCGGCGTTGTCCCACGCCGCGCTGCCGGTGACCACGTGATCCACGGAAGCGGGTCGGGTACCGCCGCCGAGCTTGAAGCCGTAGCCGTCGCCGTCGAAGGGAGCGATGCCCCAACGGTTCACACCGTTGCCGAACGACCAGGTGCGTTCGATGGTGACCGGACCGGTGAACTCGTGCAGGCCCAGGCCGTCGTCGGCGTTCTCGTACAGCCGGCAGTTCCGGACGACGTTTCCGGTGCCGGAGCCGTACTCGATGCCCAGGCCGTCGGCGTACTCCCCGTTGGTGGCGGTGTCGTGGTTGCGGAAGAAGTCGCTGTCGACGACCAGGTTGCCGGTGGTGTTCGGGTCCCGGAGCAGCAGTCCGGTCTGCCCGTTGTCGTGGAACGACAGTCCCCGGAAGACGCTGTACGCGCATGACCGGCAGACGTACGCGCTCCCGGGGGCGCCGTGGACCTGAAGACCCTGCACGGTCCAGTAGCTCGCCCGCTGGCTGACGTACGGCGCGTCGGCCGGGATCTGCGAGGCGTCGATGGTCGGAATCTCGTTCCGGTAGTTGCTCAGCACGATGCGCCGGTCCGCCGTACCGCTGGTGGTGATCTCCACCGGTCGGGTGGGCCGGTAGACCCCGCCGCGCAGGGCGATGTTCTGACCCGGCCGGACCACCGATGTCGCCCGGTCGAGGGTGGCGAAGGGGAGGTCGAGACTTCCGGGGTTGGTGTCGCTGCCGTCGGGGGCGACGTAGTAGGAGGCGGTGGTGACGCCGTTGACGCCGCCCGCCGGTCGCGGGGCCGGAGCGGGCGTACTCCCCGGGCCGGCCGTCGGCGCGGCGGATGGCGCCTCGGCGGTCGCCGCCACCGACGGTTCCGCGAGTTCCGGACCGCCGTCCTGGTACGCCGGGTAGTGCACCGCGAGGACGAACGCGCCGGCCGTACCGACCGCGACGAGTCCGCCGACCGGCAGGAACTTCGCCATCAGGTACCTGGCGGCCCGCTGGAGCGGATCCCACAGGCCCCAGACGGGTGCGGCAACCCCGCCGGCGGTGGCCGCCGCGCCGGCCAACCCGGCGAGGACGGGCGCGAGGTTGGCGCCCGCGATCAGGTGTTCCGCCGGGATGAGCTCCCGCTCGTGGGCGAGACAGACCTCGCAGCGCCGGACGTGCCGACCGAGCCGCTTCAACCAGCGAGGATCCGACGGCCCGCTGAGTTTCTGGGCCGCCTCGGTCAGTTCGGCACAGCGCGGGATCGCGTGCCAGGCTCGCAGCAGCGTCCGGGCGAGCGCGAGCTGCGCCTTCACCCGCTGCACCCGGACCGCCGCGTGCGCGGGGGTGAGCCCGAGCCCGGTGGCGAGGTCGGCGCGGGTGAGCAGACCAGCCGACTCCTGCCACCACAGCCTCAGCACGCGCTGGTCCTCGACGCTCAGCCAGCGGCTGGCCTCGTAGGTCTCCCGGCGTTCGCCGGAGAGGTGGAGCCGGAACATGGTCGAGTCGACGAAGTCGCCGGCCGGGTCGGGCCATTGCGACACGTCGCCGACGAGCGGCCCCAGTGCGGTCGCGACTCGGATCGAGCGGCCGCGATCCTGCATCTGACGGTAGGCGATCGAGATCACCCAGGCCCGGAAGCGGTCCGGATCCTTGAGCCCGGCAATCCCTCGTACGACCCGGAGCATGGTTTCCTGGACCACGTCGTCGACGTCGGAGCTGCCGTGCAGGGCCTTGCCCACCACGTTGTACACCAGCGGCATGGCCTCGGCCACCAGGGTCGCCATGGCCTGCTCGTCCCCGCCGCGAGCCGCGATGACGAGCGCGGGGTCGACCGCTGTCCGCACGTTGACCCCCTCTCCGTCCGTGATCGTCATATTTGCATGGTTCGACCTCCCGGTCGGTGGTGACCCGGGCGTGGCCCACCTTCGTTGACGCGGGACCGGGTCGCCGGATAACAGCAATCGAAGCCCGGCCGCACGGGGCGGCAAGATTCCAGACCCGATCTTGCAAGGGGTACGGGAACGCGCTTTCCTGACCCAGGCTCCCGACGCTGCCGACCCCGGTGGCGACTGCTCCCGGGCGCCGTACGCCGTGCGCCGCATGTGCGTGGACCCCACTCCGTCCCGCCCCTGGAGGTTCCCCATGATCTCTGCGCTCCTGGACCGCCGACGATGGCGTCGGTGGTCAACGGTCACCGGTGCCGTCGCGGTGCTGGTCGTCGGTGCCATCGGCTTCAGCCACACCGCACAGGCCGCAGCACTGTTCGGTGACGACTTCGAGGACGGCGACACCGGCGGCTGGTCCAAGTCCGGCGGTACCTGGGCGGTCACCGCCGACGGTTCCCAGACGGTGCGGCAGTCCAACGCCGGCAGTGAGAACGCCCGCCTGTTCGCCGGTACGACCAGTTGGACCTCCTACGCCGTCCAGGCCCGGGTCAAGCCGCTGAGCTTCGGCTCAGGCGGCCAGGTCGGACTGCTGGCCCGGGCGGCCGGGTCCACGACCTTCTACCGGCTGGCCCTGCTCCCCGGCAACCAGGTGCAGCTACAGGCCGTCAAGGGCAGCACCGTCACCGTTCTCGGCGGCGCCTCCCGTACGGTCGCCACCGGCAGCTGGTACACGCTCGCGATCGAGGTCAACGGCTCGACGGTACGCGGAACCGTGGACGGTTCCCAGGCCGCGCAGGGCACCAGTTCGGTCTCCGGCACCGGCCGGATCGGCCTACAGACGGTGTACGCGTCCGCCGCGTTCGACGACGTCTCCGTGACGACGTCGGGAACCACCCCGCCGACGGCGAGTCCGACGACACCGAACAACCCGCCCACCACCACGCCGCCGCCCACGACCACTCCGCCCTCGACGACCTGGCCGACCCCGACCGGCAACGCGCCGGTCAACAACGGCACGATCCAGGTCACCGGCACCTTCGACGGTGGGATGCGCCGCTACTGCTGCATCGGCGACGGCGGGCAGGGCGAGAGCCAGGACCCGGTCTTCGAACTCGCCGCCGGAGCCACCATCCAGAACGTCATCCTCGGTGCGCCCGCCGGTGACGGCATCCACTGCGAGGGCAACTGCACCATCCGCAACGTCTGGTGGGAGGACGTGGGCGAGGATGCCGCGACCTTCCGGGGCGGCACCACCTACAACGTCATCGGCGGCGGCGCCCGATCCGCCTCGGACAAGGTGTTCCAGCACAACGGTTCCGGCACGGTGCACATCTCCGGCTTCTACGCCGAGAACATCGGCAAGCTCTACCGGGCCTGCGGCAACTGCTCCAGCTCGTACCAGCGGCACGTCGTGATGGACAACGTGACCGTCCGCAACGCCGATGCCATCGCCGGCATCAACACCAACTGGGGCGACACGGCCCGCTTCACCCGGATCACCATCTACGGCGACGCCACGGTCTGCCAGAAGTACCGTGGCGTGTCCAGCGGAAACGAGCCGGAACTGATCGGTGAGGGCGCGGACGGCGTCAACTGCATCTACAGCAGCTCCGACATCACCTACCGCTGACCGACGCTCAGCTGAGGACGGTGGCCCGTTCCCGCGCTGGCGGCGACGGGCCACCGCCACTTCTGTCCGAACCGACCGTTCGGCCGGCTGTACTCCACCGGACCAGCCGATGTCGGCCGGGGCGGCGCCGAGTGGTGGCCCTTGGGCGGTCCCGGTGGCATGCTTGGCGTCGGGCAGAACCCGGAGGTGCGGGATGAGCGGATCACCGCAGCAGGACGGGCCCGGCGACGGGCCCACAGCCGTACGGACACTGTTGGGTGCCCAGCTACGGCGGTTGCGCGAGGAACGGGGCTTGACCAGGGCGGAGGCCGGTGAGCCGATCCGCGCCTCGGAGTCGAAGATCAGTCGGATGGAGCTGGGACGGGTCGGCTTCAAGGAGCGCGACGTACTGGACCTGCTGTCGCTCTACGGCGTACAGGACGAACGGGACCGGGCGGCGTTGATGGCGCGGGTACGGGAAGCCAACGCCCCGGGCTGGTGGCATCCGTACAGCGACGTCACGCCGAACTGGTTCCAGCGCTACCTGGGGCTGGAGGCGACCGCGACCCTGATCCGGAGCTACGAGGTCCAGTTCGTCCCCGGGCTGCTGCAGACCGAGGACTACGCGCGGGCGGTCGTACGCCTCGGCCACGGCGCGGCGCGGGAGGACGAGGTCGCGCGCCGGGTCGGGCTGCGACTGGAGCGGCAACAGGTGCTCAACCGGCCGGATCCGCCGAGGCTCTGGGCGGTGGTCGACGAAGCCGCGCTACGGCGTCCGGTCGGCGGCCAGCGGGTGATGCGGGACCAGCTCGAGGCGCTGATCTGCATCGTCACGAAGATGCCCCACGTACGGCTCCAGGTGGTTCCGCTCGTCGCCGGTGGACATGCCGCCGCCGGTGGCGCCTTCAGCATCCTGCGCTTCCCCCAACAGGATCTGCCCGACCTGGTCTACATCGAACAGCTCACCAGCGCGCTGTATCTGGACAAGCGTGAGGACGTCGACTGCTACTTCGAGGCGGTGAACCGCCTGTTCGTCGAGGCCGCGCCGTTGGAGGACACGGTCGGGATCCTGGAGCGGATCATCCACGACCTCGACGGGACGGCGACCCGCTGACCGACGGTACCCTGAGCTCGTCAATGGACGGTGGCGGACCGGAGGGTGTTGCTGGTGACCGAGGAGACGTTTCAGTCCACGAAGGACCCGGCGGCCGGACCCGGGATCGACAGCAGCGTTCCGCAGACGGCCCGGGTCTGGAACTACTGGCTCGGTGGCAGGGACAACTACGCCGTGGACCGCGCCCTCGGCGACGAGATCGCGCAGGCCTATCCGATCATCGTGGACATCGCCCGTGCCGACCGCGCCGTGCTCAACCGGGCCGTGCGATACCTGGCCGGTGAGGCCGGCGTCACGCAGTTCCTGGACGTCGGCGCCGGCCTGCCCACCACCAACAACACCCACGAGGTGGTCCAGGCGGTGGCTCCGACGGCCCGCATCGTCTACGTCGACTACGACCCACTCGTCCTCGTGCACGCCCGGGCCCTGCTGAGCAGTGGACCCGAGGGCGCCACGGACTACGTCGACGCCGACCTGCGGGACACCGGGACGATCCTGCGGGAGGCGGGACGCACGCTGGATCTCACCCGGCCGGTCGCGCTCATGCTCTCCGGGATCCTGGCCCACCTGCCGACCGTCGACGAGGCCCGATCGGTCGTACGACGGCTGATGGACTCCCTGGCCGTCGGTAGCCATCTGGTGGTCGTCGACGGCACCAACACCAACCAGGAACTCAACGACGTGATGAGGATCTGGAACGAGTCGGCCAACCCGCCGTACGCGATGCGCAGTCCCGACGAGATCGCCAGCTATTTCGATGGTCTGGAACTGGTCGAGCCCGGCCTGGTGGACGTCACCCGGTGGCGACCCGATCCCGATCCCGCCGGCCCGGCGCGCCCGCTGGACAATCTCGTCGGCGTGGCCCGCAAACCCGCGCGGCCCTGACCACACCGGCCACCCGGCTCGGCGGCCGGTACCCGTCCCCCTGCTGCCGAGGGCGTCCCCCGGAACACGGGGGACGCCCTCAACGTCGTGCGGCGGTACGGCGGTTCAGCTCAGGCGTCGTCGTCCTGGACGGTCAACTGGCCGTAGGCGTCACCCACGGACACACCCTGGACCGACTTGACCGCCACGAGGTACGTCCGGCCGTCTCCGGGCTGGGTGTTGCCGGTCACCGCGATCGGGATGGCGATGCTGGTGCTGCCGGACGGGACGGTCACGACGCTGGCCGTGGCCACCCCGGTGACGGGGTCCACGACGAACACCCGTACCTGGCCGGTGCCGGTGCCGGAGACCTGGGCCGGCACCTGGTAGGTGACGGTTCCGGAGTTGCCCTCGGAGACCGTCCGCTCGCCGAGGTCGAGCCGGGGCCGCGCCACCGGCTGCGGCGCCGGGGTGCCGGGCCGCCAGCCCCAGGCGTCGATCAGCCAGATCCTGGCCCAGGTCTCACCGGCGCGCGGCACCACCTCCAGCGTCGCGATCTGGTTGAGATTCAGCCCGGCCGAGGTGGCGTTGGTCAGCGGCATCCGCACCTCCTGGGCCCACTCGGACGACGTCTGGGTCGGGCCGGGCCACGGGTCGAGGGTGGTCGTGCCGAGGGTGGCCCGACGGCCTGCGGAGTCCGTGATCGCGACGTCGAACTGGGTCCCCGGTGAGCCCGGCGGTACGACGGCCCGCAGCGCCACCGACTGCGCGCCGGAGAGCGAGACCGGTGCCGGCGGCCGGAGACCTGCCGGCGTACCCGGCGCCGTCCAGGTGACCAGGACCGCGTACCGGCCGGCCTCGGGGCTGACCGGATCGAACGCGGCGAAGTGCGGCGAGTTCGGGTTGCCGCAGGCGGTGGGTGAGCCGGGGGCGCCGATCTGCTCGCAGAGCCGGCCGTTGGTGCCGCTCACCACGGTCGAGGCGTCGGGCACGATCAGCCGCGTCCGGTTGCCGCCCACCGCGTGGCTGAACACCGTCGCCGGGTCCGCCGAGGGTGCCCGGAAGCCCGAGCCGTCCAGCAACGGGCGTACCTGGTCGTTGCCGGCCACGAAGGTGGCGGCGGCCGCGGCCACGTAGGTGGCACCGACGTTCTGTTGCTGGACCGGGGTCAGCCGGGTGGGTGCGACCGACCGGCAGACCGGGTCGTGCGGGCTGGGGTAGTCGTCCCAGGACTTCGCGGCGGACAGGCCGGGAGTCCACTCGGTGTTGAAGTAGTTGTGGTTGGCGCCGAGCACGTAGACGGCGCCGTGCAGGGCGAAGCCACGGCCGACGCCACGGGTCGCGTCCAGGTACAACTCGCCTTCCAGGTCGGACAGGTCACCGTCACAGCTCGGCAGGATGGTCACCGACGGTACGTCGGGAAGGGGGTTGTGGCTGTAGATCGACGGGGCGATCAGCGCCAGCCCACGGATCTGCCAGCGCACCGTACCCGGATATCCGTCCTGACCGGCGGGCGGCCGGTTGAGGCTGTCGAGGGCAGCCCGGCTGACGCCCTCACCACCTCGGGAGTGGCCGACCAGCAGGACGTTGGACATGTTCGGTACCGGTGCGTTGCGCACCACGTCGGGGGCGGTGGGGCGGGCCGTGCCGGCCCAGTCCGCCCAGCGGCCCAGGTGCAGCCGGACCAGTGACGACCGGGCCTGCGCACCGGCGTCCCGGGGCGGGAGGCCGGCGCCGTCCTGCGCGTTGATGCCGTTGGCGGAGACGGACACGGTCACGTACCCCTGCGAGGCCAGCACCTGCTGGATCCGCTCGTACCCACGGTGGCTCGGCAGCGCCGTCCAGCCGCTCGGGCAGGGCCAGGCCGTGGTCGGCTCGGCCGTGCCCTGGTAGCAGGTGGGGTGCCGGCCGTGCAGGATCAGCACCAGGGGGCGCTGGCCGGACGTACCCTGCGGTGCGACGACGTAGCCGCGCATCTCCACCGGCACCGCGAAGCCGGGCAACTGCACGTCGGGCAGCGCGTACTCGCCGGAGATCGTCGAGTATGGACCGGGCAGGCCCGGGTCGACCGGGTTGGGCGGCAGTGGGGCTGCCGCGAGCGTCGGTGGTGCGGCGGCCGGGCGGGGGACGGTCGGATCCACCGCGTCGAGGCGCCGCCCGCTGGCCCGCACCTGCAGGTCGGTCAGGCCCTGGGCGGTGACGCCGTCGATGGCGAGGTGGAAGCCGCGTTGGTCCGGCGTTGCCCCGGGCCGGCCGATCATCCGGTCTCCGACGTAGAACTCGACCGCCGCGTCGCCGGTCCGGACCAGCTGCTCCGGATGCCAGCTGAGTTCGTACCCGGACGCCGTCCTCTTCAGGTCCCAACCGTCCGGCAACGTGGCCGGGGAGTTCGGGTCCGGGTCACCGGGATCCGCCCAGGCCGCACCACCGCCGCCGATCGCCAAGGTGAGTGTTACCGCAGCCGTCATCACGGCTCTGCCGACGCGCATAGACGTACTCCCCGTTTGTTCCGTTGTCGGCGGAAGCGCCACCATTCCGGGAGCGCTCCCATGTCCGATGCGTCGCCATCCTAGATCGGCCGGACGACCGTGATCAATGCGTGTTCGACTGCCTACTTGAGACGGTGGCGGGGTCAGCCGGCGTGCGGACGGACCGGACCGCAGGTCACGGGCGACTCTGTTCATCACGTGTTGCGGTGGGTGTCATGTCGGCCGGTTGGGATGATCGAGAACAACGGCAAAATCCGACCGCAGTCCGGAAGGCACCCCGCCATGTCGCAGTCTCCGTCGACGTTGCCCCGTCGTCATTTCCTCGCCCTGGGCGGTATCGCCGCGGGCGCCTCGATCCTCGCCGCCGAACCCGCCTCGGCGACGTCCGCCGTCTCGAACGACCGGGTCACCCTGCCCGGCTACGCGTTCACGCTCGGCGTCGCGTCCGGCGACCCGGCGCCCGACGGCGTCGTGCTCTGGACCCGCCTGGCACCGGACCCGCTCGCCCTCGACGGGCTCGGCGGCATGCCCGACCGCGCCGTCGACGTGCGGTGGGAGGTGGCGGAGGACGAGCGGTTCCGCCGGGTGGTGCGCCGTGGCGTCCAACGGGCCACGGCGAGGTGGGGGCACTCGGTGCACGCCGAGGTGCACGGCCTGCGGCCGGACCGCGGGTACTGGTACCGGTTCCGGGTCGGGGACCAGGTCAGCCCGGTGGGGCGTACCCGCACGGCACCGCGCCCCGGGACCAGCCTGAAGTCGCTGACCTTCGCGTTCGCGAGCTGCCAGGCCTACACCGACGGCTACTTCACCGCGTTCGAGCACATGGCCCGCGAGGACCTGGACCTGGTCGTCCACCTCGGCGACTACATCTACGAGGGCGGCGGCGCCGGCTCGATCGGGCGCCCGCACCTTCCGGCCGTGGAGACGTTCTCCCTGACGGACTACCGGATCCGGTACGCCCAGTACAAGCTCGACCCGGCGCTGCGGGCGGCGCACGCGGCCGCGCCCTGGGTGGTCGCCCCCGACGACCACGACGTGGAGAACAACTGGGCCGGTGACCACTCGCAGCCGGACACCGAGCCGGACCAGGACCCCGCCGTCTTCCGGCTCCGCAGGGCCGCCGCCTACCAGGCGTACTACGAGAACCTGCCGCTGCGGGCGTCGTCGATGCCCCGTGGTCCGGAGATGCAGGTGTACCGACGGCTGCGGTTCGGCGATCTGCTCCAACTCGACGTGCTCGACACCCGGCGGTTCCGGGACCAGCAGCTCACCGACCCGTCACTGCGCTGGGACCCGAACCGGCAGATGCTCGGCGCCAAGCAGGAGGCCTGGCTGCTGGCCGGGCTCCGCGCCTCCACCGCACGGTGGAACGTGCTCGGCAACCAGATCTTCGCGATGGAGGCCGACCACACCGACGGCGCGCCGGAGACGTTCGGCATGGACACCTGGGACGGGTACGCGGCCGCCCGCCAGCGGCTCTTCGAGGGCGTGGCGGCGCGACGCGTCGAGAACTTCGTCATCATCACCGGCGACGCCCACCGCAGCGTGGCCGCCGACCTCAAGCTGGACTTCGCCGACCCGGGCTCGCGCACGGTAGGTACCGAGTTCCTCGGCACGTCGATCAGCTCGGGCGGCAACGGAACCGACATGGATCCGCTCGGCGTGACCTGGCTGGCCGAGAACCCGCACATGAGGTTCCACAACTCCCAGCGCGGGTACCAGCTGTGCCACCTCGGCCGGGGCGAGATGCGTACCGACTACCGCGTGGTGCCGTTCGTCAACGCCCCCGGCGCCCCGGTCGCGACCCGGGCCAGCGTCTACGTGCAGAGCGGGCGGCCCGGGGTGGCACACGTGTCGGACTGACATCGACCCCGCCCCCTGGCGCCGCTGCGGTCGAGGGCCGCGGCGCCGGAGTCCGCCACCAGCGGCCGGGCCCTGAAGGTCTCCCGGGCGCGGCAACGGTGGACGGACTCCGGCGTCGCGGCAGTGCTGCGGTCAGTCAGCCACTTCGGACCGGTCGCCGGCCCACAGGGTGTGGAAGGATCCCGGCCGGTCGACCCGCTGGTAGGTGTGCGCCCCGAAGTTGTCCCGGAGCCCCTGGATCAACGCGGCGGGCAGTCGGTCCCGGCGCAGCGCGTCGAAGTAGGCCAGCGACGAGGAGAACGCCGGGGTGGGCACCCCGGCCCGGGCGGCGTCGGCCACCACCCTCCGCCAACTCGGTACGCCGTCACCGATCGCCTTGGCGAAGTACGGCGCCACCAGCAGCGTCGGCAGGTCCGGCTGGTCGTCGTACGCCTCGCGGATCCGGTCCAGGAAGCGGGCCCGGATGATGCAGCCGCCCCGGAAGATGCTGGCCACCGCACCCCGGTCGATCTGCCAGCCGTACTCCTGGCTGCCGGCCTGGATGTGGTCGAAGCCCTGCGCGTAGGCGACGATCTTCGAGGCGAGGAGTGCCTTGCGGACGTCCTCGATGAACGCGTCCCGATCCTCCACCTGCCAGACCGGGGTGTCGGGGAAGGCGCGGGCGGCGGCGGCCCGTTGATCGGCGTGCCCGGACAGCGACCGGGCGAAGGTGGCCTCGGCGATGCCGGTGATCGGGATGCCCAGGTCGAGCGCGCTCTGCACCGTCCAACGGCCGGTGCCCTTCTGCTCGGCCTGGTCCAGCACCACGTCGACGAACGGCTGACCGGTGGCGTCGGTGTGGGCCAGTACGTCGGCGGTGATCTCGATCAGGAACGACTCCAGCTCGCCCGAGTTCCAGCCGCGGAAGATCTCGGCGATCTCGGCCGGGCTGATGGACAGGCCGGCCCGCAGCAGGTCGTACGCCTCGGCGATGAGCTGCATGTCGGCGTACTCGATGCCGTTGTGCACCATCTTGACGAAGTGCCCGGCACCGTCCGGGCCGACGTGTATGCAGCACGGCACCCCGTCGACCTGCGCGGCGATCGACTCGAACATCGGCCCGAGCTTGGCGTACGACTCGGCCGACCCGCCCGGCATGATGCTCGGGCCGAGCAGCGCGCCCTCCTCGCCGCCGGAGACACCGGTGCCGACGAAGTGCAGGCCGTGCTCGCGCAGCGCCTCCTCGCGTCGGCGGGTGTCGGCGAAGTGGGCGTTGCCGCAGTCGACGACGATGTCGCCGGCGTCCAGCAGCGGCACCAACTCCTCGATCACCGCGTCCGTCGGTCCGCCCGCCTTGACCATCACGATGACCGCACGCGGCCGCTCCAGCGAGTTGACGAAGTCGGCCAGGGACTCGCCGGGCACGAAGGTCCCCTCGTCGCCATGCTCGGCGACCAGCCGGCGGGTGCGCTCGGGCGAACGGTTGTGCACGGCCACGGAGAACCCGTGCCGGGCCAGGTTGCGGGCCAGGTTTCGGCCCATGACCGCCAGCCCGGTCACCCCGATCTGAGCGCCCGTCCGCGGCGCGGTTGCTTCTTCGGTCATCCTGACCGTCCACCTTTCCTCGGCAGCACCGTTTGGCATCGTGCCTTCGTGACCGTATCGCGCCGGCCACCCGTGCCGACGCCATCGGTGGCCCGTTCCCACGCCGTACCCGTTGGGTCGCGGTTGACCTGGGATCTTGTCGCCGGCCGGCGGGCGGTGCCGGATGGCTCGCCGACGCGATCGTGATCGCCGTCCGGCGATGATGTCGCTACTGTCGGTCAGGTTGATCCGCCGAGGGTGCCCGGACGGTGGAACGGCGCCGGCACCGAGGCGTACGCCGAGGCCCCCGGGCGGGACCGTGCGCCGGGTCCGGTGTTCGAGGGCCGGGCGAGGTGGGCGCCCGGCCCCGGTGGTCACCGGTGGCTCAGCTGGCGGTGCAGGACAGGCTCGGTGCGCCGTTGCTGCCGTTCCACGAGCCGATGAAGCCGAACGTGGTGCCGGCTCCGGCGCCGAGGCTGCCGTTGTAGCTCACGTTGCGGGCGGTGACGGTGGATCCACTGGAGGTCACGGTGGCGTTCCAGGCCTGGCTGACGGTCTGGCCGTTGGGGAAGGTCAGTGTGACCGTCCAGCCGCTGATGGCGGTGCCGCCGGCGGTGACCCGTACGTCGCCCTGGAAGCCGCCGGACCACTGGCCCACGGCCGAGTACGTGGCGGTGCAGGCCCGGTTGCCGCCGGGTGGCGTGGTCGTGGGCGTCGCCGGCGGTGTTGTCGGCCGTGGCGTGCTGGTCGGCGTGCTGGTCGGCCCCGTGGTGGGCGTCCCGCCGCCGTAGATCGTGGCCTCCCGGGCGGTGGGCCTGATCCCGTTGGCGCCGTTGAAGATCCGCTCACCCCAGGTGGTGAGCTGGTCGGGGTCGAAGTTGACCGTCATGTCGAGGATCGGGTCGGTGTTGCCGCTCCAGGACCAGGCGAGATAGCCGAGGCCGCGCGCGTTCGCCTCGGCCAGGATCGTCTCGTGGTCCACCTCGTTGGCGTTGAACCGCCAGCCGAACTCGCCGATCACGAGCGGCCAGCCGTTGGTCCGGAAGCGGTTGAGGTAGTCGGTGATGCTGGCGGCGGTGTTGAACACGGCGTACATGTGGATCGACAGCACGGTGTTGCGGTTGGTGTCGGCGTTCAGGATCGTCTGCGCGTTGTCCCGCATGACGTACTGCCAGTCCTGACCCCAGTTCGGCGCGTCGACCATGAGCAGATGTTCGAAGCCGTTGCTGCGCATCTTTCCGATTGCGCTGGTGGTGGCGTTGATCCATTGGCTGGCGTTGGTGTTCCCGATCGGCTCGTTGCCGATGTTGATGACGACGTAGTTCTCCTGGCCGACCAGTGCGCTCTTCTGGCTGACCCAGTAGTTGACCGCCTCGTCGAGGCTGGCGGCCGCGCCCTCCTCGCCGTACCCGGTGGTGTCGTGCACCTCCAGGACGCAGATCAGCCGGTTCTGCTTGCACAGCGAGATGACGTTGGCGACGTCGGTGGACGGGCCCCACCGCTTGCCGCTGCCCAGCACCACCCGCACCGTGTTGGCGCCCAGCGCCTTGATGTCGGCGAACGCGCTGGTCTGACCGGTGTACCAGACGTGCGGGTGGTTGACCCCCCGCATCACGAACCGTTGCCCGTTGGCCTCGACGATGTTCGTGCCGCTGACCCGTAGGCCGACGGCGGCGTCGGCGGGGCGTACGAACGTCAGGATGGATGCCACGGCGACGAGCAGGGTGACGCCGAGGACGGTGAGTTGTCTCTTCATGACCTACCTCAGATGGAAGGCCCCGGAGCCGGGGCAGGGTGAGTCCACCTCGTGGACCCGCTGTTCCTTTGCCCGGCTTCCAGCGGCAATTACCGTAGATCAATGTCTGGCCCGGATGCAACCTGCCCGAAGTGTTGCCCGTGCGCCCGTTGCGGAGCGGTTGTCGATGCGATGTCCGCCCCTCTTGACAAGGAAGATGTTAGCGCTAACACTCGCTTTTGGCGAGTTACCACCGTAAATGGCTGCTCAGCGGGTCCGGCCTGCGCCGACCACCGGGTCGACGCGCTGCCGCTCCCGAAGGCACGTCTGGAAGGGCGAACCCATGCGGCTGCACGTCCGGCGGTACACAGGCGCGGTGTTGGTGCTCGGCATGCTGTCGGCACCCCTGGGGGAGGTTCCGATGGAGCGGGCGTCGGCGGCCAGCGCACTGCCCAACGGCGTCGCGACCACGCCGCCGATGGGCTGGAACAGCTACGACTCGTACAACTGGAATGTCACCGAGGCGCAGGTCAAGGCCAACGCCGACTACATGAGCACCAACCTGAGACAGCACGGTTGGCAGTACGTCGTCGTCGACTGGGCCTGGTACTACCCGGGCAGCGGCACCGGAAGCCCGAACCAGGACGCCAACCTCCAGCCACGGCTGCGGATGGACGCCAACGGACGGCTGTTGCCGGACACCACCCGGTTCCCGTCCGCGACCGGGACGAACGGCTTCAAGCCCCTGGCCGACCACATCCACGCCGCCGGCCTGAAGTTCGGCATCCACCTGATGCGGGGAATCCCACGCCAGGCGGTCGCCGAGAACACCCCCGTCCTTGGCACGAGCTATCGGGCGAACCAGATCGACAACACCACCACCGCGGCCTGGCTCAACCTCATGTGGGGGCTGGAGATGGGCCACCCCGGGGCCCAGGCGTACCTGGACTCGCTGTTCCAGCTCTACGCGAGCTGGGGGGTGGACTACGTGAAGGTCGACGACATCGCGGCTCCGACGTACCGGCAGGCGGAGGTGGAGGGGTACCGGCTGGCCATCGAGCGCAGTGGCCGTCCGATGGTCCTGAGCCTGTCTCCGGGCCCGACACCGACGGCGAGCGGCAGCCACGTGGCCGCCAACGCCCACATGTGGCGGGTGGTCAACGACCTGTGGGACAACTGGGCCAGCGTGGACGCCCTGTTCGACAAGCTGCGGGACTGGACACCGTACCGGGCGAGCGGCGCCTGGCCGGACCCCGACATGATCCCCATCGGGCGACTGTCGAAGCAGGGGCCCGTCGGCTCGCCCCGCTACTCCAACCTGACCCCGGACGAACAGCGCACCCTGATGACGCTCTGGTCCATCACCCGGTCACCACTGATGTGGGGCGGCAACCTGGTCGAGAACCGCGCGTCGGAGCTGGCCCTGATGACCAACCCGGCCGTGCTCGCCGTCGACCAGAACAGCACGGCGAACCGTGAGCTGTACGGCGGAACCAACCGGGTGTGGACCGCGGACGTTCCGGGCACCGACCACAGATACGTCGCCCTGTTCAACCGGGGTACCGCGACGGGCAACGTCTCGGTCACGCTGGCGGACCTGGGCATCGGCTCGGCCAGCGTCACCGACCTGTGGTCCGGGGCGAACCTCGGCACCGCCACCGAGGTTCTCACCCGCTCGCTGCCCGCGCACGGCTCCGGGCTCTACCGGCTGGTTCCGCAGTCGACGGTGCCGGTGCCCCCGGCGTACACCCTGGCCGTCCGGCACAGCGGCAAGGTCGCCGACGTCTTCAACGGCTCGACCGCCGACGGCGCCGACGTCGTGCAGTGGACGGCCAACGGGCAGACGAACCAGCAGTGGCGGTTCCGGGACGCGGGCGGCGGCTACTCCCAGATCGTCAGCGCGAACAGCGGCAAGTGCCTCGACGTGTACGGCGGAGCCGGTGCCACGGCGGACGGTGTCCGGGTCACGCAGTGGACCTGTGGCACGGGTACCAACCAGCAGTGGCGGATCCAGGACCTCGGTACGGGCTACCTCCAGCTCGTCGCCCGGCACAGCGGCAGGTGCCTCGACGTGTTGGACGCCGCGTCGACCGACGGCGCCCAGTTGGTGCAGTGGACCTGCGGCTCGGGTACCAACCAGCAGTGGCGGCGCGGCCAGGTGTAGCGGCGCACCGCGACCCCGGCGACTCCGCATAACCGAACTCGCGTTTCTCCGGTCGCACCGCCCGCCGTTTTGCTCAATGCGCGGCAATGACTTATGGTTCTTAATCGATGTAGCCGACTCCTTCCCCCGTGGGAGCCGGCTACATCGCTTTCCGGACTCTTGTGCCCCACCCGGCCATGAGGTTCGTGGTGGTCCTGCTCTTCCTCGGTGCCGAGCCTCCCGAGGGGTTCGCACGACTGGCGAGGGCCGGGGATGGGGGCGGGGGAACGTGGGCACACACGAGGCGGCGCCCGCCCGGCCGCAGGTGTCGGCCGGGGCGGTCTTCTTCGACGACGACGACCGGGTGCTGCTGGTGGACCCGACCTACAAGAAGTTCTGGAACCTGCCGGGCGGTGCCGTCGACGTCGGCGAGACACCTCGGGCGGCCTGTGTCAGAGAGGTGCGGGAGGAACTGGGCCTCGACCCGTCGATCGGGCCGCTGCTCGTGGTCGCCTGGACGGCGAACGGTCCGGACGGGAAGCTCTTCTTCGTCTTCGACGGCGGGGTGCTTCCGCCGGACCGGCGGGCGGCGATCGTACCGGCGCCCGGGGAACTCGCCGAGTATGCGTTCGTTCCGGTCGAGCGGGCCCGGCGGCTGCTGTCCGAGCCGCAGTGGATCCTGCTGACCGAGGTGCTGGCCGCCCGTGCCGACGGTGTGACTCGGTACGTCGAGTCGGGCCAGGTCTAGACACCGCTGCCCGGACCCGAGGGGTGGTGGTCGCCCTCGTCGTGGTCTGCCGCGGGGTGGCGGATCCGGAGGTCGGCATGCCGGGGCGGCTGGCAGGATGGTGGGGTGTCAGTCCTCCAGAAGTCCGGCCTGCGTCCCGGCTACCCGGTCCGGACCGAGCGCCTGCTGCTGCGTCCGCTCACCGTCAGCGATGTCGACGCACTGTTCGCCTACCGAAGCCGGCCCGATGTCTGCCGATACGTACCCTTCGAGCCGATGACCCGTGAGGTTCTGCACGAACGGCTCGCCTCGTCCTGGGCGAACACCGACCTCACGGACGAGGGTCAGGCCCTGACCCTCGGCATCGAAGTCGCCGGGACGGGTCGACTGGTCGGTGACGTGGTGCTGTTCTGGCACAGCCGGGAGCATGGTGGCGGCGAGATCGGCTACGTCGTGAATCCCGACTTCAGCGGAGACGGGTACGCCACCGAGGCGGCCCGCGCGCTGCTCCAGCTGGGCTTCGACGATCTCGGCCTGCACCGCATCGTCGCGCGGATCGACGAACGCAACGAGCCCTCGGCGAAGGTCGCGCGACGGCTGGGAATGCGACAGGAAGCCCGACTGGTGCGCAACGAGCTTTTCAAGGGGGAGTGGAGCACGGAACTCGACTTCGCGATGCTCGACGAGGAGTGGCCGGCGTACCGCACTCCGCGCTGACCGCTGGTTCCGCGGGGCGGGGGTGGCCGGCTGTTCACCCGCGCGAACCTCGCCGAGGTGCTCGGGCCAGACTGGACGGCGTGAACCGCTCGGAACGTCGGCCCACGCTGGTGATCAGCCACGGGGCGTGGCACCAGCCATCGAGTTGGGCCGCTACCTGTGCCGCGCTCGCCGAGCGCGGTTACCAGACGCGGGTGCCCGCTCTGCCGAGTGCCGGAAACCCCACCCCGACCGGGTCGATGTACGACGACGCCGACGTCATCGCGCGGGCGGTGACCGAGATCGACGGGCCGGTCGTCGTACTCGCGCACTCGTACGGCGGCATGCCGGCCACCCAGGGGGCCACGGGCCTGACCCAGGTCTCCCACCTCGTCTACGTGACCGCCTACCTGTTGGACGAGGGCGAGTCCGTGTTCAGCTTCCACGGCCGGAGTACGCCGAGCGACACCGGCGGCATCCTCCGACTGCTGAAGAACCCACGGGTGGCGCTCTACAACGACATCGCCGACGAGCCGGCGGGCCGGGCCCTCGACGAGCTCGTCAACCAGAGTCGGCGGTCGTTCACGGACAGGCTGACGAGTGCCGCCTGGCGCGACATCCCGTCGACGTACGTCCTCTGCGAGGACGACCGGGCAATACCCCTCGCGATGCAGGAGAGGATGGCCACCCGAGCCACGGCCAGTCGCTGGATCGCCGGAGGACATTCGCCCTATCTGGCGGCACCGCACCGGTTCGCCACGGTGATCGACGAGATCCTCCGGTCCACGCCCGACGCCACGCGCTGACCGCCCTGCGTGGCAGCCGTACGGCCCTCGTGCGGCCGGACCCGTGGCAGCCGTACGGCCCTTGGAAGACAGCAGCCGGCGCGGGCTCAGCCGAGCAGGGCCGGTCTCATCTCCGCGCCGAGATTGATCGCGCTGACCACCCGGTGACCGGTCGGGTCGTAGACGTCGATGCTGTTGTTGGTCCGCATCAGCTCCCGGGCCGGGGGCGGCAGCGGTGGAGGATCGTCCATGGCCGCGCGGATCTGTCGGGCGCTGGCGATCAGCCGATTGGCCAGGGAGGCGGCGTCGGTGTCCACCCGGACCCGGCCGTACTCCCAACCGGCGGTGGTGAGGTCGAACACCTCGAAGACGTGGGTCAGCAGCGGGTTCGGGTCGATCGCCCGGACGACCCGGGTCGCCCGGCTGCCGACGACCGTGGCGGCTGCGGCCACCTGCACGTACGGATGGAAGCCGCACGGCAACGCGAAGAGTGGCCAGCGCAACTCCGGTGCGGCCGACCGCCACAGCGGCCGATAGTTCCGGCGGTCCACCACGAGCCGGCGGCCGGTCCGCCGGTGCAGATCGAAGGCCTGGCCGAGGAAATCCGTGTGAGCCTCGTCGGCGACCTCGCGCAGGACCCTGGCCGCCACGGACAGGCCGTCGTCGCCGTCCAGCAACCGGACGATCGCATCGACCTGCTCGGGGAACTGGACCTGTACGCGGGCACCGAACCGCTGCCGTACGTCCTGGAGCAGTTCCTCCTGCCGCCCCGGATCGTGCTGGACCTGCCTCTTACCCAGCAGGAGCCGGAACCACCGCATGTCGCCTCGTCTCAGCAGCTGCCTCAGAACTCGGCAATGCTAGCGGAGATCCCTGCGAATGCTGACCAGCGACGCCCTCGGTATGACGGCCGCTACGGTGCGGCGTCGACTCGGGGGGGGTGTGGCCAGCGCCGCCATGTTCTCGACCGTCCACAAGCGCTGCTGCAGGAGAGGTCCTGGGCAACGGCGCCCTGGTGTCACCGGCCGATCCGCGGACCGGGTCTGCTCAGGCCGGGCCACCATCGGCGTCGGCACCGGGATCCTCCGGTCGGGCGACGATGACCTGCACGAGGTCCCGCAGGTGCCGGCCGAGCGGGGCCGGGTCCGCCGCGCTCAGCCCGTCCGTGCCGATGACCTTGCGCATCAGCCACACCCCGGCGAGCAGGGACAGCAGCAGCTCGGCACGTTGGGCGGCGTCCGGACCGGGTAGCAGGTCGGTCAGGTGTCGGCCGAGACGGTTCCGGACTCCGGCCCGGATGATCTCGGCGGCCCGCGGATTGGCCGCCGATCGCAGCACCAGCAGGAACGGGTCCGGGTCGTCGGCTTCCGGAGCGGTGCGGGCGACCAGCGTGGCCGCCAGCTGCTCGCTCAGCGTGGCAGGATCGTCGCCGACCACCGTACGGGGCGCGAAGGCCCGGTCGACGGCCTCGGCGAAGAGTTGCTCCTTCGACCCGAAGTAGCGGTTGACCAGCATCGCGGTCACTCCCGCGCCCCCGGCAACCTCGCGTACTCCGGCGCCGTCGTATCCGGCCCGGGTGAACGCGGCCACCGCCGAGTTCAGGATCGCCTCCCGGGTGGCGCTGGCGTTCCGCCGTCGCGGAGGTGGACCGCCGACGTCATCCGCCGCGCCCCCGGTCATGTCTACGATCGTAGACAGCCCGGTCGCAGGAGGTCTACGAACGTGGACATGACGAGACCCGAGTGGCCGAACAGGGGGCGGATCCGGCGTCAGCGTGCGGCGCGGCCGGGTCGACCCTGGCTGGTCGCGGAGCGCCGGTGGCCGACGCGAGGTGCCCGTACCACGGGGGAGTTACCGGATGCCGGGCGGTAGTCGCGCGCCGCGTCGGCCACGGTTTCGTCGGAATCGCGTCCGAGGGCCTGCCGGATGTGCGGCGGAACGAGGTCGGAGGTCGCCATCGCCAGTCGGACCTGCACCGACCGGTCGTCGACCAGGCGTTCCAGGTCCGCCTCGGCCAACTCGACGGTGCGGACGAGTGCGGCCCGGACGTCGACCACGGGATCCTGGGCGAGCGCGCTCCGCTGTTCGGCGGTGGTCCGGGGGTTCCGGGCGACCCCCTTGCGTACCCGGGCGGTGCGGTCGGCCATCAGGGCGGTGATCACGTCGGGATCGTGGGTGTGGGTGGCGAGGCGTTCCCGTACCTCCGGGGAGACGTCGTCGATCAGCCGGGCGGCCAGGTCGGGCTCCAGGTCGCGCCGCTCGGCGAGGAGACCACGAAGTTCCTTGTCGGGTGCCTCGGACATCACCCGGCGAACCGACTCGTCGCAACCCGGGTTGCCGGCGACCGCCCAGCGGATCCACCGGTCGGCGTCCTTAACCAGACGCAGCAGGTTGCCGACGGACGTCGAGGGATTCCTCGCCACCGCCTCCCGAACCTGACGATCATGGTCCCGGGTCAGTGGTCGCAGTGCCTGCGCGGGGGCGTCGGTCCGGGCCGCGACCGCCTTGCGGACCGCGGCCGACGGGTCGGACGCCAGGTCGAAGAGGGTCATTTGTGGCGTTGCGGGATCCTGCGCGAGGGCGAGCCGTGCGTCGGAACTCGTCTCCGTCGCACGCTGGGCGGTGGCACTCGACCCGGTGTGACGGTCGGACCCGCCGACGTCCTGCTGCTTCCCCATGGGCGCAATCATGTCATGCGCCGATCGGGGCGGTGCGAGCCTGACCAGCGCGACCGGACCGCACCGCCGCGCCGACAGGTGCGACAGAACCCCCGCAAGGCGGTCGAGAAGCCCCTGATCTCCCGCGAACCGGATCGGGTCGGCGCGCATCCCTGACGGCTGCGCGACAGAAGGCAAGCCCAGCGGCTCCGGCCGCAACCGATCGCGATCACGACACGTGTTAGAGGCACTTCCCGGCCGACGACCGGGATCTCCTGGGGGAGGGATCGTGCAATTGTCAACGCCGCCACGGCTGGACGAGTCGCCACCGCCGAGCTCGGGCCGTGAGGTACCGGAGATCAACTTCGACGAGTTCTACCAGATCCACTTCCGAACGTTGACAGTGCAGCTCTGCGCATACACCGGTGACATGGGACACGCACAGGACCTGGTGCAGGAGGCCTTCTGCCGGGCGTTCGCCCGCTGGCAGAAGATCGTCCGGTACGAGGATCCGGTGGCGTGGGTCCGCAGGGTCGCCTGGAATCTGGCCACCAGCCGGTGGCGGCGACTGCGTACCGCCCAGCTCTTCCTGCGCAGGCAGCGGGAGGAGCACGTGCCGGGACCCGGCCCGGATCGGGTCGCCCTGGAGGCCGCCCTCGCGCTCCTGCCTCCCAAACAACGCCGGGCCGTGGTCCTGCATCACCTGGCCGACATGCCCATCTCGGAGATCGCCCGTCAGGAAGGCGTGGCCGAGGGAACCGTCAAGTCCTGGCTCCACCGCGGTCGCGCCGCGCTGGCCGCACACCTGACCGAACGCAACGAGGAGACCCGCCGTGACTAACGGGGACAACTTCCTGGACATCCAGTTCGCCGCCTACCGCAACGAGCGGTTGGCCGAGGTCAGGCCGGCCGGCTCGGCGGCGGTACGCGCCACGGTCGGACACCGCCGCCGGGTCGCGATGACGGCCGGCGCGGCGGCCGCGGTGGCACTCATCGCCGGTCCGGCGGCCGGGTACGCCGCGCTCGAGCGAGGGCCGGCGCCTCCCGGGCCGGTCATCTCGACCGAGCCGACGCCGGAGCCGACTTCTCCGGCGCCGGTGAGCCCGTCACCGACCGGGACGGCCCCCAGGGCACCCGCCACGGCGGATGGCCACATCGCCCGGACGGACCTGCTCGGCGCCCGACTCGATCTGCCGCCGTGGTGGGGCGACGCGCCCTGCCAGGGGGAGGGCCGGCTGGCCGGCGACAAGCCCTCGGAGGAGGGCAACTGGCTGGAGAGCGTCGACTACGCGGACGTGGACCGGGACGGCGCCGAAGAGACGGTGGCCATGCTCGGCTGCAAGTTCAACCACAAGGTCATCCAGACCCAGGTGGCGGTCTTCGAACGGGACCCGACCGGTAAGATCATCGTCGCGGGTCAGGTGCTGACGAGCCGGCCGATCGGCTGGATCTTCCAGGTCGACGCGCGGCCGGACGGCTCGATCCGGATCGAGGTCGGCGACCGGGAGCCGGTGGGCGAACGCGACGAGAACCTGGTGGTCCGGCAGTGGCGGACGTACGGCTGGACCGGCCAGAAGTTCGCGCAGACCGCCGGCCCGAGGAGCTTCCCCGCCAAGCCGAACCTGGCCGACCTGCGGGTGACCGCCACCGATATCGCCTACGGTGCGCCGCAGGACGGGTCCCGGCACGGGACCACCACCGTCCGGATCCACAACGCGGGGCCGGCCGACGCGGACTACGTCTTCCTGTCGTTGGAACTCGGCGACAACGTGCGGCACGAGGGCAAGGGCTGGTCGGGCTGTGCGGAGGCGAACACCAACGCGGGATCCTCGCCCCCGAACCTCGGCTGCCTGCTGGGCCGGTTGCCGGCCGGCGAGACCCGAACACTCGTGCTCGGGGTGGCCAGTAGCGGCGCGGAACTGAGCCAGGTTTCGGCCAGGGCCCACGTGATGCGCCTGGACCGGCAGCGGGACCCCGTACCGGACGCCAAGACGGCGGACAACGAGTTCCACTTCGACCAGGGTTAGTACCGCAACCGCAACAGCCGAACGGGTGGGTACCCGGCGTGCGTCGCCGCGTACCCACCCGTTCGGGATGGGTGCTCAGCCGAAGGCGCGGGCCTGCCAGGTGCCGACCTGGTCGGCGGGGAGCGCCTCGGGCAGGATGGCCATCCGGTCGACCTCACCGGTGAGCCGCTGGCCGCCGTCCTGGTCCGCGGCGAACCGCAGTTCCCTCGTGGCACAGCCGACGATGCCACCGTCCGGCACCTTCGCCGTACCGGCCCGCTGACCGTCGACGTAGACGACGATGTCGCCGTTGTCGTCCATCGTGATCACCAGGTCGATCCAGCGGTTGACCGGCAGGGTCGCGGTGCTGGTCACCCCGGTGCCGGAGCCGATGAACCGCACCTGGTTGCCCGGGGTGAGGTCGATCAGGACGCCGTCCGTTCCGGGGTCACCGCCGGGCTGGAAATCGAACAGCCGCCGATAGCTGCCGCTGGTGGTCACCTTGACCTCGGCGGCGAAGGTGGCGGTCTCCAGGAAGCCCAGCGTGGTCGGGGCGGTACGCAGGAACCGCGTGCCGTCCAGCACCAGCGCGCTGCCGCTCGGCCCGTCGGCGACGTACCCGGCACCGCTCTGCACCGTGGCCGTGCGCCCGTACGGCGACCGGTCGGCCACGGTGTCCCCGGACGTCGGATCCCAGGCGACGAGCGGGTTCGCCGGGTCCGGCCGGTCACACGGCGGCGGGATCGGCAACTGGATCGCGGTGCTGCCGGAGGCCCGCCAGTCGTCGTGGACCAGCCGCGCCTCGATCCGGTTCCGGCCCGGCGCGGCCTCCCGGCTGGGCGTGACGGTGAACCGGTAGACCTGGGAGTCGCCGGGCCGCAGTCGGGGTACCTGCAACTGTCCCGGCCGGCCGGTCCAGCCGGTCGGCAGGACCAGCTTCACCCGGGAGGCCGGCACGGTGGCCCCGCCGGAGGCCCGGACCGTCACCGAGACCGTGCCGGACTGGCCGGCCTCCAGCGTCGCCGGTGCGTCGATCTCGAAGCTCACGCCGGCGGTGGCGACGTACCGGTGGCCCTTGCGGGCGGTGAAGGTGGCCCGGTCGCCGTTGCCGTCCGGGTTGACCCGCTTGCCGGTCGTCGCGTCGACCAGCCGGTACGGGCCGGCGAAGAGCGGGCTGCGCAGCGTGACCGGGCCGTCCCGGCCGGCGGTGACGGCGACCTCGGTGGCGGCGCCGCCGGACCAACTGGTGTCGACGGTCAGGTCACCCCGGGCGCGCAGCCCGGAGACCGAGCCGGTGGGCCAGGCGCTCGGCAACGCCGGCAGGATCTGCACCTCGCCGGTCTGGCTCTGTAGCAGCATCTCGGCGATTCCGGAGGTGGCGCCGAAGTTGCCGTCGATCTGGAACGGCGGGTGGGTGTCCCAGAGGTTGGCCAGGGTGCTCTGCCGGAGCTGCTCGGTCAGCATCTTGTGCGCGTGGTCGCCGTCCAGCAGCCGGGACCAGAAATTGATCTTCCAGGCCTTGCTCCAGCCGGTACCGCCGTCGCCACGTGCGTTCAGCGAGACCTTCGCGGCGGCCGCCAGCTCCGGGTCCTTCAGCGCGGAGATCTGCGCCCCCGGATGCAGCGCGAACAGGTGCGACACGTGCCGGTGCTGGTCGCCCGGGTTGTCCAGGTCCTCCTTCCACTCCTGGAGCTGCCCCCAGGAGCCGACCCGGATGCCGGGGTCCAGCTTGTCCAGCGCGGCCCGGACCTCCTGACGGAACGCGGCGTCGCCGCCGACGATCCCGGCCGCCTCGACCGTGTTGGTGAAGAGCTCCCAGACGATCTGCTGGGACATCGACGCGCCGGCGGTGAAGTCGCCGTTCTCCGGCGAGTAGCTGGGGGAGACCACCAGCTTGCCGTCGCGCGGATCGACGACCAGTTCGTCGAGCCAGAAGAGCGCCAACTGCTTCATGACCGGGTACGCCCGGTCCCGCAGGAACCTCTCGTCCCGGGTGAACCGGTAGTGCTCGTAGTAGTGCTGCGCCAGCCAGGCGCCGGCCTCGGGGAACCAGAACGACTGCGGGTAGCTGTGCAGGCCGGTGAAGCCGTAGATGTTGGTCTCGTTGTTGACCACCCAGCCCCGGTTGCCGTAGACCTGCTCCGCCGTCACCTGCCCGGGCGGCACCATCGAGTCCACGTAGTCGAACAGCGGCGCGGTGGTCTCGGACAGGTTGGTGATCTCGGCCGGCCAGTAGTTCATCTGGAGGTTGATGTTGACGTGGTAGTCGGCGTCCCAGGGCGGGTTGGTGACGTTGTTCCACACGCCCTGGAGGTTCGCCGGCAGCGAGCCGGCCCGGGACGACGCGACCAGCAGATAGCGGCCGTACTGGAAGAAGAGCGCCTCCAGCGCGCGGTCCGCCGCCGAGTCGCCGCCCCGGTAGGCGCGGAGCAGGTCGTCGGTCGGGATGTTCGGCATCGCCTGGCCGATGTTCAGCCGTACCCGGTCGAAGAGGGCCCGGTGGTCGGCGGTGTGCGCCGCGACCAGATCGGCGTACGACTTCGCGGCGGCCCGGTCGACGGCGGCGGTGACCGCCGGATGCGGGTCCGGTCCCCGGTACGTCGGATAGGTGTCGGCGTAGTTCGTGCCGGCGCCGAGGACGACGGTGGCCGAGTCGGCGCCGGCCACGGTGACCGTGCCGTCGGTGCCGTCGGCGACCGTACCGCCCTCGGCGGTCACCTGGATCTGTGACTCGTACTTCAGTTTGTTGTCGTTGAGCGTGCCGGCGAAGGTGATCCGGCCGCCGCTGGCGGTGGTGCTCTTCGACCGGTTGTTCGGCGCGGTCACCCCGGTGGTGAACCCGACCCGGCCGGGCTGGTCGGCGCTGAGCCGGACCACGAGCACGTTGTCGGGGTTGCTGGCGAAGTACTCCCGGGTGTAGCGCACACCGTCGTCGGAGTAGCTGACCCGGGCGATGGCCCGGCCGATGTTCAGTTCACGGCGGTAGTCCTGGACGGTGCCGGGATCCTCGGAGAGCCGCAGCGTCAGGTCACCGAAGGTGTTGTACGACCCGAACCCGCTCTTCGGCTGGCCGAGCCGGTTCGCCACCTCCTGTGGACTCAGCCGCCCCCGCTCGTTGATCAGTTGTTGGACCTCGGCGATCGCGTTCGGGCGCGGCGAGGTCCAGTTGCCGAAGTTGTAGCCACCGGCCGAGCCGGGCCCGCCGGTCCAGAGGCTCTTCTCGTTGAACTGCACGGTTTCGGCGCCGACCCGGCCGAAGACCATCCCGCCCAGTGCGCCGTTGCCGATCGGCAGCGCCTGGGTCTCCCAGTCGGCGGCGGGTTCGTCGTACCAGAGGGTCAGGGCGTCATCGGCCGAGGCGGCCGGTACGGCGCCCGGGGCCGCCGAGGCGGGCATGGTGGTGGACCAGGTGGGCAGCAGGGCGGTCAGCGCGGTCGCCAGGCCGGCGGCCGTCCACCGGCGCAGCGTGCGGCGCCGGACAGGGTCATCCATCAGTATCTCCGGTCGTCGGATGTGGGGCGGGCAGGGCTCTGGCGAGCCGGACGACCGCACCGCCGATCGCGGGTTCGACACGCCTCCGATGTTTGGCCACGAGGTTACAAAGGACACCGTTGAGAAACAAGGGTGGTGAGCCATGGTGAACCGATCGAATCTCTGCTGACGGCGGTGTTGGGCCACTAGACATCCGATGTATTGGAGTGCCGGTGGGTGCGTGGCATCCCAGCCCTTCGGGCCGACGGGCCGGCCTCCGGCGACGGGGTAGGAGCAGCCCGGCCGGACGAACATCGAGTGAGGAGCGAGTTGAGAGCCGGGACCTGGCGCCGCGGTCCTATTCGCGGGGTCGGGCGGGCAGCAGCGCGCCGACGGCGAGCATGATGGCGACCGTGACCGCGGTCGCCGGGGGGATCGTGCTGCGGCCCATGTGCCGGAACAACAGCACGACGGCGGGTACCGCCACCAGGGTGGTCGAGACGATCAGGACGACGTGTCCCCAGCCCGGTCGGGGAATCCGGCGGGTTCGGAGCGACGCCCATCCGATGGTCGTGACCATCTGTACGCCGAGCAGGAAGACCATGCCCGCCGGCCCCTGCTTCACCAGGAGCACGCCGCCGAGCGCGATGTCGGTCGGCATCAGCAGCACCAGGGCCGCCGCGGCGGCGGCGACCGCCGGACTTCTCCGGTGGACGCGGAAGGCGGGCGGGTCCGGGTCGGTGCGCTCGGGCGGCTCCGCCGGCCCGGCTCCGGTGGCGGCGGGTCGGGGTCCGGGCTCCGCCGCCGCTACCGGATCCGGCGCGGTGCCCCCGGCCGGACCGAGGTGGAGACTGCCGGTGGCCACCGCCAGCTCCGGTTGTTCGATCACGGTCGGCGCCAGCCCGAGGGTACGGTGCAGCAGGCTCGCCACGAGCGGAACGCGGCTGGAGCCGCCGACGAGGAACAGCCCGGCCAGTGCCTCGCGGGTCACGCCGGCCCGGCGCAGGGTCGTCAGCGCGACCTCGACGCTGCGTTCCAGTAGCGGGTGGGCCGCCCGTTCGAACTCCTCCCGGGTCAGTCGCACTGTCACGTCGACGAGCGGGACGTAGAGGTCCGCGGCGGCATGGCGGGACAGCTGCTCCTTGACCGCCCGGGCGCCGTCCCAGAGGGTTCTGCGGGCCCGCTGGTCGTCGGGCGCCCGGGGCCAGTCCAACCGCCCCCACGCGTCGACGGCCGCGTCCCTGGTCAGTTGCCGGGCGTGTGCTACCACGAGGTGATCCAGGTCGACCCCGCCGAGATCGGCCAGGCCGGCGGCGGCGAGCGTGTCGAACCCGGTGCCGTGGCGGCGCAGCACACTGGTGTCGAAGGTGCCGGCGCCCAGGTCGTAGACCGACACCGCATGACCTTCCGGCAGTTCACGACCGAGCACGGTGCTGAAGTACGCGGCCGCCGCGATCGGCTCGGGCACCAGCGTCACCTCGCCCAGCCCGGCCCGCCGCGCCGCGTCGCCCAGCACATCCGTCCGGGCCCGGCCCCACGTCGCCGGGTGCGTCAGCACCACCGTCGCCGGGGCCGCGCCGACGACCCGGCGCGCCTCCCGCTCCACCCGGGCCAGCACCGCCGCGATCAGATCCAGCACCGGGATCTCCCGCTCGCCCAGCCACACGGTGCCCTCGTCGATGCGCCGCTTCGGGTGCGGCTCGAACCCGCCCGGATGCGCCAACCCCGCCCGGTAGGCGTCCGCACCGGTCAGCACCTCGGTGTCCGGCCCGGCGAACACCCCGGAACCCAGCAACGGCGAGGCGTCGAACAACAGCGGGGTCACCGCCCCGGCCCCGTTCCGGAGTACCGCCACCGTGCTCGTGGTGCCGAAGTCGATTCCGAGCCGGACCCCCATGGCGGTCAGCATCGTGCCCTGGACCTCGCCCGGCGGGCCGACCAGACCGGCGACGCGGCCCGGCGGCGGTCAGGCCCGGCGGTAACTCCGCCGGGACTGCGATGATTCGGCCCGCGCTGCCCCGGACAGGGATCGATCGGCACGGTGACACCGTATCCCGCCATCGGAGTCGGTCGCTGCCTCGGCTGTGCCGCACCACCCCGGCTCGACCCGACGCGGTCCCACCTACGTCGTGCTCGGCCAGATCAGGTCGCCGGAGATGCCGGATCGGACGGGGGAGTGCGGCCCCGTCGCCTGTCGTTGCCGGTCCGGCCATCCGATCCGGGCGACCACCGCGTCGGTGATGTCCTCGACCGCCTGGCCATCGGTGTCGATCCGGTGGCCGATCCCGGCCCGTTCCAGGGTCTCGGCCTCGCGCGCCGCCCGGTCGGCGACCTGGCGCAGGTACGGGACGGGCCTGCCCAGCAGCGGATCGCCGGGTTGTGACCAGTTGCCACGACCCTGGCCACGAAGCATGATCCGGCTGGTCAGCTGGTCCCGTCCGGCGTGCAGGCGGCACACGGTCACCGTCGATGCGGCCAGCGCGTCGGCGTACCCGGCGAGGGCGGATCCGTCTTCGGCAGGGCCGACCATGACCAGCGCCTGTGCTCCGGCATCACGGTAGACCCGCCACACGGCCGCGAGGTTCTGCGCCTTCACGCGATGACCGGCCGGCGTGGGGCCGCAGAAGCCGAGCTGGTCCAGGTCGACGTACGCGGCGGTCAGCCCGGCGCCGAGGACCTTCAGGTAGACCTGGAAGCCCACGGTGGACTTGCCGACACCGGTCGCGCCACAGAGCCACAGGACGTACCCGGCGGGGTCCGCGTCGGCTCCCGCGCCTTTCGGGACAGTGTGGCCGTGGGCGGCTGGTTCGGGCGCGGACGGAGGTCCGGGTGGGTCGCTGCGCACCGGCCAGCCATCGACGCGGTCGCGTACCCGGCGCGCCACCTCCGGCACCGTCAGTCCGCTGGTGTCCACGCAGACCTCGGCGACGGCCCCGGCATCCAGCCGTGCGGCCTCCAGCAACGCGTTCGTCAGTCCCTTCTCGTGTCCCTGCCGGCCGACGAACCGCCGCTTCAGCTCCTCCTCGCCAGCGCGTAACCGGCAGACCGTCAACGTCAGGTGGGTCAGTTCGTCGCGGTGCACGCCATGGTCGGCGTCGACAACGCCGGAGACCACGACACACCGGGCCCCGGCCGCGCGGTAGCCGGCGACGACGCCATCGAGATTGCGTGCCTTCATCCGGTGTCGAGCGGGATCGCCGGCCGCCTCCGGGTAGCACATGCCGAGCTGGTCGATGTCGACGTAGCCGGTCTGGACCCCGGACCGGACCAGCTCCGAGTAGATCTCCCAGCCCACCGCGGTCTTCCCGACCCCCGGAGGGCCGCACAACCACAGCACCGGAATCGCGTCGCCGGTCACCACCGGGAACCCCTCGGCGGACAAGGGGCGACATCGGGGCGCGACGCCTCGCCCCGTCCGACCGTTGCCCAGACCATGACCGACGATTCTCGCGTCCGTGGTCCGGCGCGTCGAGTCCATTCCCGTGGGCGGCGGCCCGGTGCACCGGACGAGGCACCATCGACGGTGAACTATGGTGATCGCGAATGGGAGGTCCGACCGTGATTCACCACGTGCAGCTCGCCTGCCCACCCGACAGCGAAGACGCCCTGCGTGCCTTCTACGTCGGCGTGCTGGGCCTGGCGGAGATTCCGAAGCCTCCGGTGCTGGCCGCCCGTGGTGGGTGCTGGTTCCGTGGTCACGGCCTCGAGCTGCACCTCGGCGTCGAGCAGGACTTCCGGCCGGCCCGCAAGGCGCACCCGGGCCTACTGGTCGACGATCTCGATGCCTGGGCGACTCGACTGCGGACGGCCGGATACGGCGTCGAGTTCGACGATGACTTCCCCGGCATGCGCCGCTTCTACAGCAACGACTGCCATGGCAACCGACTGGAGTTCCTGCAGCCGCTCGCCTGAGCCGGGGCGGGGCCGCGGCTCGCCGAAAAGGCTTTCGGAGGAATGCGGCCCCCGTCCCGGCGCCAGTCGGGTACGTCTACGCCCTCCGCGAACCCGGCCGACATCTCGATCACCGTCGACGGCGTGGTGGCGGGCGACTCGCGATCGCACACCTGCTGGCGGGTGGCCGGTGCACCATGGCCAACCCCCACCGCACCCCTCGGCCGAAGACCCACCGGTCGCGCCGGTGCCCCTTCCCGCGGCCGAAAGATTTCGGCGACGCCGCCGTGGCCGCCGGGCACCGATGATGCTGTTCGATGAACCACGGACGGACGTCGAAACCAACTGTTGACAGGGCCGTAACGGGCGGCCAGAATCCTCCGAAAAGGTTTTCGGTACTTTCAACATCGCGGTTGGTCGGAAAAGCTCTCGCGGGCTTCCCGACATGTCGGGTGTGGAGCTGCTCATGGTCGACGCCGCGACCGACCACCGGTCGTTCGCCAACCAGCTGCGTTGGGACAACGGCTACCACGGGCTGTAGTCGCACCTCGTACTGCAACAACAGGGAGAACGGCTCTTATCTCAGACAGACCCGAGGAGAATCATGAGAAGAACATCGGGCCGACGGACCGCTCTGCGGTCGTTGGCCGGAGTCCTTGCGGTGACGCTGGTGCTCAGCGTGGCGGCCTGCGGTGACGACAGCCCGGGGGACCAGGGCGGCGCGGCTCAGGCCGGCCCCAACGGAGTGGACGACGGCAGCGAGCTGACGCTGTGGACCCGGGCCCCGCTGGAGAAGCAGGCGAAGCTTCTCGTCGAGGCGTACAACGCAGGCCACAAGAACAAGGTCAAGCTGACCGTCGTCCCCAACGACGACTACGTCGCGAAGGTGGGCGCGGCGGCGGGCTCCGACAGCCTGCCGGACCTCTTCGCCGCGGACATCGTCTACGTGCCGAACTGGGTCAACCAGGGACTGTTCCAGGATCTCAGCTCGAACATCGACGGACTCAGCTTCAAGGACTCCGTCAACAAGGGCCACCTCGCGGCCGGTACGCAGGACGGCAGGAAGCACGTGCTGCCGTTCGTACTCGACCTGTCGATGCTGTTCTGGAACAAGCAGCTGTTCAAGGATGCCGGGCTGGACCCGGAGAAGGCGCCCGCGAGCATGGTGGAGTACGCCGCGGCGGCCAAGGCGGTCCAGGCGATGAAGAAGGACGGCGTCTACGGCACGGCGGCCGGTCTGAACTGCGGCGGTTGCCTGGTCTTCACGTGGTTCCCCTCCATCTGGGCCGCCGGCAACGAGGTGCTCAGTGAGGATGGCAGGGAGTCCAAGCTGGCCGACGACACCGCCAAGAAGGTGTACGACATCTGGGCCGACCTGTGGCGGTCGGGTGCCGTCCTGCCGGCCTCGTCCGGAGAGACGGGACCGACCTGGACGGCGGCGTTCACCGAGGGCAAGGTCGGCCTGATGCTCTACCCCGCGACGCTGCTCTCTTCCACGCCGTTCGATGCCGGCGTCGCCGGTATCCCCGGCCCCGACGGTGGTGCGTCGACCTTCGTCGGCGGCGACGGCATCGGCGTGTCGAAGGACTCGAAGAAGGCCACCCAGGCCTGGAACTTCCTCAGCTGGATGATGTCCGAGGAGGCCCAGGTGGAGGTGCTGGCGAAGAACAAGGACGTGGTGTCCCGCTCCGACCTGGCGAAGAACAAGTACGCCACCGCGGACCCGCGCCTGGTCACCATCAACGAGGTGGCCGGCAAGGGTGACACCCCGGTCGCGATGAACTTCCAGCAGGCGTTCAACGCACCGAACAGTCCCTGGCTGACCCTCGTGCGCAACCAGGTGCTCAACGCCAGCGGCGACACCCAGAAGGACAACAGCGAGATCACCGCCGTACTCAAGCAGTAGCCCTGATCGTCGCGGGCGTATGCCGGCAGCCGGACCCGTCGGACCGGCATGCGCCCGCCTCGCGGCACCGGAACGGGTGACCGGTCCGGCCCATCGCCGATGGAACGAGGAGTTGTCATGAATGTCGACGCACCGTCGCGCACATCCAGTGCGACGACGCGGGGCGGCTTCCGTCCCAGCCGCCGCCAGGCCCTGCTCGGCTGGATCTACGCCACGCCGACCGCGGTGTTCGTGGTGGCGCTGTTCCTGGTGCCCCTGCTACTCGTCATCAAGATGTCGCTGTCGAGATGGCCGCTTCTCAGCGGCGACCAGGGACCCAACGCGCCGGACAACTTCACCAAGGCGATCGACCACCGCTTCTTCACCGACTCGGTGGTCTTCACGATCAAGTACACGGTGATCGCGACCGTGCTGCTGCTGCTCCTCGGCCTGGGGATGGCGCTGCTCGTCCAGGAGTCCAGCCGGTGGAACAACCTGCTCCGGGCGTCGTTCCTGGTTCCCAGCGCACTCGGGTTGGCCTCGGCGTCCCTGCTGTTCTACGTGCTCTACTCGCCCTATGCGAGCCCGTTCGCGCCGGTGATGGAGAGCCTCGGCATCACCTTCCTCGGCTCGCCGAACGCGGCGCTCTTCTCGACCGTGTTCCTCATCGTCTGGCGCTACGCCGGCTTCTACATGGTGCTCATGCTGGTCGGGCTGCAGAGCATCCCGGCGGACGTGTTCGAGGCGGCGCGCTCGGACGGCGCGACCCGCTGGCAGACCTTCCGGAGCATCACCCTGCCGCTGCTCCGTCCGACGCTGGCGCTGACGACCGTGCTCTGCGTGACCGGATCCCTGCTCGCCTTCGAGCAGTTCTACATCCTCACCAAGGGCGGCCCGGACAACAGCACCATCACCGTGGTGCAGCTCATCTACATGATCGCGTTCCAGGGCCAGAACGACCTCGGCGTCGCCGCGGCGCTCTCGGTCATCGTGCTGGCGGCTCTGGTCCTCATCAACGCGCTGCAACTGCGCGCCTTCCGGTCCGAGGAGAACTGATCCATGACCGTGGACTCCAGCCCCACCAGTGCGGCTGTCGCCGGGTCGCCCCGGCGCCCACCGAGGATGCCGAGCGGACCGGGGAGGCAACGCGGCCTCACCATCGCCGGTGTCGCGTTCCGTACGCCGTACTGGGTCTTCACCGGAGCGGTGGCAGTGGTGTTCCTCTTTCCACTGGTGTGGACCGCCGTCGCCTCGGTCTCCCCGCAGGCGGGCACCAACCAGGTGACCGGTTGGGGGTTCGGCAACTACGCCACCCTCGCCGACTACCAGGCCGGCATCTGGCGGTACCTCGCCAACTCGGCCTTCGTCTCACTCCTGACGGTCGCGCTCACGCTGCTGATCTCCTTTCTCGGTGGCTACGCGTTCGCGCGGTTCCGCTTCCCCGGCAGGAACCTGCTGTTCCTGCTCACCCTGGCCATCCTCATGGTGCCGTACGCGACGCTGCTCATCCCGCTCTATGTCCTGCTCAACGAGGTGGGTCTGCAGAACTCGCTGGTCGGTGTCGCCCTGGTGCTCACCATGTTCCAGCTGCCGTTCTCGACCTTCCTGATGCGCATCTCCTTCGAGGCGGTGCCGCGCGAACTCGACGAGGCGGCGATGGTCGACGGCTGCTCGTCGTTCAGCGCGCTGTGGCGGGTACTCGTCCCCGCGGTCAAGCCGGGTCTGATCACCGTGGGGCTGTTCGCGTTCCTCGCCGCGTGGAACGACTTCATGGCGCCGCTGATCCTCATCAACGACTCCGAGCGCATGACGCTGCCGCTGGCCGTGTCCAACCTGCGTGGCCAGGTCCAGGGGGTGGTCGACTACGGCGCGACCGAAGCGGGCGTCGTCGTCCTCGCGCTGCCGTGCATCGTGCTGTTCCTGCTGCTCCAACGACACTACGTGCGCGGCTTCATGTCCGGCGCACTGAAGGGATGACCATGGCACCCAGCGCGCCCACGGCGGCACCCGTCCTGCCGAGCCGAGGCCGGCTCCAGCCGCTCGGACTGGACGAGGTACGGATCACCGGCGGCTTCTGGGCCGAACGTCAGTCCGTCAACGCGGAGGCCACTCTCGAGCACATCGGGCACTGGCTCGAGCGGGAGGGCTGGATTCGCAACTTCGACCTGGTGGACACCGGCGACCTGACCCGCGAGCGCCGGGGGCGCGAGTTCTCCGACTCGGAGGTGTACAAGTATCTCGAGGCGATGGCGTGGGAGATCGGCCGGACCGGTGACCCGGAGCTGGAGTCGCGGTTTCGTGCCGTCGTGACCAGGGTGGCCCGGGCCCAGGACGCCGATGGCTACCTCAACACCAAGTTCGGTCATTCCGGGCAGCCACCGCGCTGGTCCGATCTCCAGTGGGGCCACGAGTTGTACTGCGTCGGCCATCTCCTCCAGGCGGCCGTCGCCCGCGCCCGTACCCGACCGGAGGCGGACGACGGGCTGGTGGCGATCGCCCGGCGGGCCGCCGACAACGTCTGCGCGACCTTCGGACCGGACGGTATCGACGGGCTCTGCGGCCATCCGGAGATCGAGACCGCGCTCGTGGAGTTCGCCCGCGCCACCGGTGACGACCGCTACCTGCACCAGGGGGCGCTCTTCGTCGAGCGGCGCGGCACGGGCCGGCTGGGCGACGTGGAGTGGGGGAGGGAGTACTTCCAGGACGAGACGCCGGTACGTGAGGCGACGGTGCTGCGGGGGCACGCGGTACGGGCGAACTACCTCGCCGCCGGGGCGGTCGACGTCGCCGCCGAGACGGACGACCCCGACCTGATGAAAGCGGTCCGTGACCAGTGGCGGAACACGGTGGCGCGACGCACGTACGTCACCGGCGGGCAGGGCTCCCGGCACCAGGACGAGGCGTTCGGCGAGGACTGGGGGCTGCCGCCCGATCGCGCCTACTCCGAGACCTGCGCCGGAGTGGGATCAGTGATGCTGGCCTGGCGGCTGCTGCTCGCCTCCGGTGACTCCGGCTACGCCGACCTCATCGAGCGGACCCTCTTCAACGTGGTGTCGACGTCGCCCGGGGCCGACGGAAGGCAGTTCTTCTACACCAACACCCTGCACCGCCGGGAACTCGGCACCGTACCGGACGGCGACCGACCCAGCATCCGCGCCGCCGCCGCCCAGCGGGCGCCGTGGTACGAGGTGTCGTGCTGCCCGACCAACGTGGCGCGCACGCTGGCCAGCCTCGCGGCCTACGTCGCCACCACCGACGACGAGGGCCTCCAGATCCACCAGTACGTGCCCGGGACGATCGCGCACCGCCCGGTGGACGGCACCGATCGCCGACTGACCCTCACCACCGGCTACCCGGCCGACGGGCAGATCCGGGTCCGGATCGACAGCGACGACGACCGCCCCTGGACGCTGTCGCTGCGGGTGCCGGGCTGGGCGGACCGGGGTGCGACGCTGACCGTCGACGGGGAGGTCCGGCCGGTGCGCGCCGGTTACGTCACCGAGCGACGGACGTGGCGACGCGGCGACGAGGTCGTCCTGAGCCTGCCCATGGCGCCCCGGTTCACCCACCCGGACGCGCGCATCGACGCGGTCCGCGGCTGCGTCGCCGTGGAGCGGGGCCCGCTGGTGTTCGCGGTGGAGTCCGTGGACCTGTCGGGGGGCGAGAACGTCGACGAACTCCTCGTCGACACCAGCCAGCCGCCGATGTTGGCCGGTGGCCGGGTGGTGGTGTGTTGCCGGCGCCTCGACCCGGCCGACCACCACTGGCCGTACGGCGGGGGCGAGGCGGCGTCGACGACCACGCCCCGGGGGGACCTGCTCGAGGTTCCGTTGATCGCGTACCACGCCTGGGCCAACCGGGGTCCATCCACGATGCGGGTCTGGCTCCCGACGATCTGAGCCACCGGAAGCCGGACATCCCGGGCCGCGAGGGCGGCGCCAACCAGGTGACCGAGGCAGACCACCGCCTCGGCCGCGACCCCGTCATGCCCCGAGTGCGCCATCCGACCGAAGTCTGACCTTCACCCCCACCGCCACCAGGAGGAACAAGATGAGTATTAGACGCGTCAGGAGAGCGTCCACGTGGGCGGCTCTCGCCGCCCTCGTGGCGGGCGGGGTGGTCGGCCTGCCGTCGCCCGCCCACGCCGCCAGCCCGGTCCTTCCGGGCAACGAGGGCGACGTGGGTGTCTACACCGACGGGCAGAGCCACGTCATGGAGATCGGGGATCCTGCCTACGGCAACGTCGCGGAGGTGGCCGAACAGCTCAAGCCCGGCGTGCCGTTCACCGCGTCGAGCATGCACCAGTCCATTTTCGACAAGGATCTCGCGGCCGGCGGCACGGACTACTACCTCGACCGCGTCCTGGGCGTTCGCGGCACCCTCGGCGCGGCGGTGCTGATGACCAGGGGCCGGTCGCTGTACATGCGCGGCGCCAGCAACAACAACTTCGCCGTCATGGGCTTCGCCGGCAGCACCTTCGTCGGCGGGCCCAACAACCTCGGCAACCTCTACACCGTGACGGTGCCCGGCCAGACGGTCACGGAGGTCGGCGCGAACCGGTTCAACGCACCGAGTCACGCCAAGGGCCGGTACACGATCGGCAGCACCGGTGTCACCGCCGACCTGACGAAGTTCATCACCTACGACAACGTCGCGGTCACCGCCGTCGACCTGCGCAACCCGGGCGGGGAGGCGGCGACCTTCACCGTCCGCGCCGCGTCGCCGCTGGCGACGCAGGCCGGCGAGGGCGCCGCCGAGCTCACCGGTACCCGCACCATCACCAGCGGCTCCAACAACGGGCTCGTCGACACGGCGTGGAACACGATCAGGGTCGGCCTCACCGGCTCCGGTTTCACCCGCAGCGGCAGCAACCTCGACCGGGAGGTCACCGTGCCGGCCGGCGGCACGGTGTCGCTCTCCGTCGTCGGTGCCGTCTCCTCGGCCACCCTGCCGGAGACCGTGCAGAGCTACCAGCAGTACACCGGCCAGGCGCCGGGCGAGGCGGTCCGGACCGGCATCACCGAGTTCAACCGGCGCTGGGCGCAGGACGTCCCGTACATCGACGTCCCCGATCCCGCCCTGGAGAAGGCCATCGTCTACCGGTGGTGGGGCGAGCGGTACAACAGCCTCGACGCCAACGCGCCGGGTCACGTGTACCAGTACCCGACGACGATCGAGGGGGTGAACCTCTACCAGAACTCCGTGGCGCTGACCCAGCCGATGCATCTCCAGGACACCAAGTGGCTGCGTACGCCGTACCTGCCGTACGGGCAGATCCTCAACATCGGCGAGCTCTCCGGCTCCTCGGCCTTCCTCGACAGCCCCGGTCACACGAGTTGGAACAACCACTACTCGCAGTACCTCGGCACGGCCGGACTCGAGGCATACAACGTGCACGGCGGTGGTAAGGAGATCGCCCGGAAGTTCGCCGGCTACTTCGAGGGCGACGGCGTCGGGCAGCTCGAGCACTACGACGGCAACGACGACAAGCTGATCGCCTACGACACCAACTACATGCCGGGCAACGACTCCGACGCGATTTCCTTCGGTTTTCCGAAGACCAACGCCGGGGCACCCGGGGCGCGGACGATCGAACGTCCCGAGTCGGCGTACGTCTGGGGCGCGTTGGACGCGGCCCGGCAGCTCTACCAGATCGCCGGCGCCGACCAGGCCAAGGTCGACCAGTTGGCGGCCGGCGCCGACGGCGTCCGCGCCGCGGTCCTCGACCGGCTGTGGAGCCCGGACATGCGGATGTTCCTGGCCGGTACGTCGCACGGGGCCACCAGTGCGGCCAGCTCCAACGGCAGGGCCAACCCGCTGCCCGAATCGGCCCGCGACCTGATCCCGGCCAAGGAGTCGAACCTCTACGACGTCTACGCCGAGAACCTCATCCCGTTCGACCAGGCACAGAAGTACGTCGACGGGTTCCGCTTCCTCACCTACGGCGACAACTTCCCGATCTTCCCGTTCTACACCGCCAACCAGTACGACAAGACGGCCTACGGGGTCGGCGGCTCGAACAACTTCTCCAACATCAACTTTACGGTGCAGTACCGGGGTGTCCGGTCGGCGCTGCGCCACTACGACCCGGCGCAGAAGTACATCACTCCGGAGTACGCCAAGCGCCTGCTGGACTGGATGGCCTGGAGCATCTACCCGAACGCGGATGTCCGGGTGCCGAACCAGGCCGAGTACTACTCGAACTGGAACCCGACCGCTAAGACCTACAACCGGAACAACCCGAACCACGTGATGCTCGGGAACATGAGCTACATCTTCGTCGAGGACATGGCCGGCCTCCAGCCGCGCTCCGACGACAAGATCGAGTTGTGGCCGATCAAGTTCGGCTACGACCACTTCATGGTCAACAACCTGCGCTACCACGGGCAGGACGTCACGGTCGTCTGGGACCCCGACGGCAGCAAGTACGGCCTGGGCGCCGGCTACAGCCTGTTCCTGAACGGCGAGAAGAAGGTCAGCACCGACAAGCTCGGCAAGCTCACCTACGACCCGAACACCAACCAGGTGCAGGCCGAGGAGGGCGTGGCCGTCACCTTCACCGCCACGACCGGGACCGACTTCCCGAGCGCGGTGGACACCCCGGTCGCCGACGACCGGGTCGTCAACTACCTCAAGACGGCCGGCATCGACCTCACCGAGAACGCGCCGAACCTGGCGGCGGGGGCCGAGCTCAGCTCGTCGTACACCCAGCAGGGCGTGCGGCCGGCGCCGTGGCGGCAGTTCCACACGCCCGGCTGGAGCAGCACCTCGATGAACCACACTCCCGGGGCGATCAAGGAAACCGAGCGGCCGGTGTCGCTGGCCGCCGTGACCGACGGCGTCACCGCCAATGAGCCGTACTGGGGCAACTACGGCAGCACGGACAAGAACGGCTATGTCGAGCTCGATCTGGGGTCGGCCAGGTCGTTCGACAACGTCAAGGCGTTCTTCGTCAGCGACCGGCAGGCCGGTGGCTACCGGGAACCCGCTCGCTGGTGGATCCAGGTGCCCGACGGCGACGGCGGCTGGAAGGAGGTGCCGGGCCAGTTCAAGAACCCGACCGTACCCTCGGCGAAGTTCAACGAGGCGCTCTTCGAGAAGGTGACGTCGAACAAGCTGCGCATCGCGTTCACGAACAACCCGACGTTCTTCACCGCGATCTCGGAGATCCAGGTGTTCGACTCGGGCCGGGACGTACCGGAGGTCTCCAACCAGGGGCCGGTCGTCACCGCCACCCGCGACGGCTCGGCGGACGGGAACCTGTCCACCAGGCTGGTCGGCACGGCATCCGACGACGGCATCCCGTACGACAGCGAACTCACCTTCGGCTGGGAGACCGTCTCCGCGCCGCAGGGCGCGGGCGTCATCTTCGCCGACCCGAAGGCATCGGCGACCCGGGTGACCGGCACGGTTGCCGGTGACTACGTGTTCCGGTTCTTCGCCAGCGACGGCGAGAAGCGGTCGGAGGCGACCGTGGCGGTGACCCTCGCCAAGCGGGACGTCGTCGCGGAGTTCGGCTCGTCGGCGGCGATCACCACCAGCGGTACCTCGTCGTGGGAGAACCACCAGCGGGTCAACGAGGCCACCACCCCGACCAGCTCGAACGCGGGTGCCGGGACCGGCTGGGGCAACTGGGGCCAGCCACAGAACGGCACCAGCACCGAGCGGGAGGCGTGGATCTCCTACCGGTGGACCTCACCGGTCCGGCTCTCCTCGACCGACATCTACTGGTACGACGACAACGGTGGCACCCGCCGCCCCACGGCCACGACGTACGCCGTCGAGTCCTCCAGCGACGGCACGACCTGGACTCCGGTGACCCTCACCGGCGGATCGACGTACGCCGACGCCCTGGCCACCAACGCCTACAACCGCCTCGAATTCGCCCCGATCACGGCCAGCCAGTTGCGGATCAGGATCTGGGGCGTCCAGGGTGCCGGCGCGGGCACCGGTGTGCTGCGGTGGCGGGCCAACGGCGAGACCGTCGACTCGGTGCGTTCGCCGGTGCTTCTCCGGACCACCGTGGGCCAGCTGCCCACCCTGCCGAGTGCGCTCGACGGGGTCTACTCCAGCGGTGCCCGGGGCAGCATCGGTTTCACCTGGCAGGAGATCACCCCGGCGATGGTCGCCGAGACCAACGTCGAGCCGTTCGTGGTCTACGGCACGAACGACGCCTACGGCCTGATCGCCGAGGCCCGGGTCTACGTGCGTCCCGAGACGTCCCAGGGCGGCATCTCGATCCAGGGCGCCGAGTCGTTCCAGCAGACCGTCGAGGTGGGCGAGCAGCCGTACCTGCCGGGGAAGGTGGAGGTCTCCTACAACGACGGATCCCGGGACAACCAGGCGATCGGCGTCGACTGGGACTTCGACGAGAATCTCGTCAACACTCCCGGTCGGTACACCGTCATCGGTAATTTGATCCTGCCCGACTACGTCAGCGAGGCCGGCACCACCCGGACCACGCTGACCCTCACGGTGGGCGACCCGCCGGAGGAACCGGCCTGGGACGTCGAGGTGCAGGCCCGCACCCAGTGCACCGGCGCCAACGCGTACGTCTCGGTCAACGTCCGCAACGCCGACGACGTACCGCTCACGATCGAGCTGGTCACGCCGTACGGCTCGCGCGCGGTGTCCGGTGTCGCGCCGGGGAAGGCCGCCTACCAGGCGTTCAACACCCGGGCGAAGACGGTGCCGGCCGGCACCGCGACGGTGAAGGTCACCGGAGATGTCAACGGTCAACCGGTGACCGCGCAGGTCGCGGCGCCGTTCGGCGCGATCAACTGCGGCTAGTCCCTCAGCGGTGGCGGCGCCGTTCCCGGCGCCGCCACCACCCCCGCCAAGATTGAGGAGATCGACACCGTGAACACCACCGTGGGGCGCGGCGCCGCTCCACCACGCCCTCGGCGCTTAGGAAGACCGGTCCGGCCGAGGCCGCCGCGAGAGGCCCGTACCGGTAGGACGGTCTTCCTGGGCCGGCTCCGCGCGACAGCAGCAGCGGTGGTCGCCGGGCTCCTCGCCGGCGGCCTGGTCGGGGTCGCCCAGCCGGCCGCCGCCGCCGACTCGTACACCTTCACCAACACCCGGAACCCGATCCTCGGCGACGGCAGCTACTACTCGGCCGATCCGGCGCCGCTGGTGGTCCCGGCCGGCGCCCCCGGCAACCCCGGCGACCGCGACGAGTTGTACATCTACACCGGCCACGACGAGGCCGGGCCGTCCACCAACGACTTCATCATGAACGAGTGGGGCGCGTTCCGGACCACGGACGTCGACGCCGGCCAGTGGACCCACCATCCGTCGCTGATGCGGCCGGAACAGGTCTTCGCCTGGGCGACGCCGGGCCGTGCGTACGCCGGCCAGGTGATCCGGGGCGTTGACGGGCGCTACTACTGGTACGTCCCGATCCACGAGCGGGACAGCCCGGCGTCCGACAAGTTCGCGATCGGCGTGGCCGTCTCGGCGAGCCCGACCGGGCCGTGGACCGACCACGCGGGCGGGCCGATCATCTCCCAGCGGGTGCCGACGGCCAACACCATCCACAACATCGACCCGACGATCCTGATCGACGGCGAGGCACCGAACCAACGGGTGTACGTCTGGTGGGGTTCCTTCAGCCAGCTCCGGATGCTCGAGTTCCAGCAGGACATGAAGACCCCGATCGGCACCCCGCGCACCGTCACCGGCCTGACCGGGTTCTTCGAGGCGCCGTGGGCCTTCAAGCGCAACGGCACCTACTACTTCGCGTACGCCGGGAACAACGCCGGCCCGTCCTCGGCCTGCACCCCGGCGAACTACCACGCCTGCATCGCGTACGCGACCGCGTCGTCGCCCGAGGGACCGTGGACCTACCGGGGAACCGTTCTCCGGCCGGTCTCCTCGACGACGAGCCATCCGGGCATCCTGGAGTTCGACGGCCAGTGGTATCTCGCCTACCACACCGCCGACGCCGTCGGCGGCGGCCACTTCCGCCGGTCGGTGGCGATCGACCGGCTCGAGTGGGACGACACGCAGACCCCACCCCGGATGAAGCCCGTCACGCCGACCCCGGTCCGAGGACGCGACCTCACCCCCCGGGCCAACATCGCCCAGGAGGCGAAGGTCACCGTCTCCAACCAGCCCGTGCCCACCCAGTACTGGGTGAAGGCGCTCAACGACGAGATCGTCCGGTCGAACCCGCTGCCGCCGGACATGTGGGGGACCTGGACCGGCAACAACCCGCCCCAGCAGTGGGTGCAGTACACCTGGGACCAGCCGATGCGGATCTCCGGTTCGCAGATCGACTTCTGGAACGACCAGCCGCAGGGCACCGGCGTCGGCGTCGCCGCACCGGCCCGCTGGCGCATCCAGTACTGGGACCTCGCGGGCGGACGGTGGCTCGACGTACCGAACCCGAGCGGCTATCCGACCGGCACGCAGGGCCCGCAGAACACCACGTTCGACGCGGTGACCACCACACAGGTCCGGGCGACCTTCGACGCGTCGACGGGCGGCAGCACCTACTCCGCGGTGGCGGTCGAGGAGTGGAAGGTCCTCGCCGCCCCGCCGCAGTCCGTCGCCGCACCGCCGATGACGGTCGAGGTGGGGGAGACGGAACTGCCCGGCACCGTCGGGGTGTCGTTCGACGGCGAAACGCTGCGGGTGCCGGTCTTCTGGGATCCGGTGACGCCGGAACAGGTCGCGCGGCCCGGCACGTTCAGCATCGCGGGCAGCGTGCTCGGCTATGCCGCCGGCCGGGTCACCGCACAGGTCACCGTCATCTCGCCGGGCGACACCGAGGGTGACGAAACCCGGCCGACCCTGACGCTCACGCCGAGCGGCAGCGCCGGCACCGCCGGCTGGTTCCGGTCCGCGGTGGGGGTGCGGGCCGCCGGTGTCGACGACCGGGGCGGCCGGATGACCATCGAGTCGCGGGTCGACGACGGGCAGCCGACCGTCGTCAGCGACGTGCGGTACGTCGACGTTACGGTCGCCGGGGACGGCCAGCACAGCGTCACGGCGACCGCGACCGACCGCGCCGGCAACGTCTCCACGCCGGCGACCCTCGCCGTACGCATCGACGCCACGGCGCCGGCCAGCACGGCCACCGTGGACAGCGCCACCCGGAAGGTCACCGTGACCGCGAGCGACGCCACCTCCGGGGTCGCCCGGGTCGAGTACTCCATCGACACCGGACCGTGGACCGCCTACACCGGCCCGGTCGCGGCGCCCGACGGCAACCGGCACACCGTCTCGTTCCGGGCGCTCGACGTGGCGGGAAACCCGGAGACCGCCAGGAACGTCACCATCCCGGCGGACCTGTCCGGACCACTCACCGGCAACATCGGGCCGGTCGCGACCCCGACCGCCGCCTACACGGCGGGCTGGAACAGCGTCACCGCGCTGAACGACGGCGCCGACCCGCAGAACCCGTCCCAGGCGCAACTCTGGGGCACCTGGTCCGGCACCCGCCCGGCGACCCAGTGGATCCAGTACGACTGGGCCCGCCCGGTGCGGATCACCGGTACCGAGCTGAAGTTCTGGCGGGACTCCGAGCCCGGCACCGGCGACGGCGTCGCCGCACCCGACGGATGGGTGCTGCAGTACTGGGACGAGGCCACCTCGGCCTGGCGCGACGTTTCCGGCGCGTCCGCCTACGGCACCAGCACCACCGCGTTCAACACGGTCACCTTCGACCCGGTCACCACGCCCCGGGTCCGGGCCACGATCCGGGCCAACGGCAACGGCAGCACCTACTCCGCGGTCGCGGTCACGGAGTGGCGGGTCACCGCCGACGACCCGGGCGCCGAGCCGGCCGAGGTACCCGTCACCGTCACCGTCCAGCCCCGGTGCGTCGCCGGCAGGGCGTACGTCGCCGTGCAGGCCCGCAACGACCACGACGCGCCGGTACGGATCGCCCTGGAGACCGCGTACGGCGAGCGTTCCTTCGCGACCGTCGCGGTGGGCGCCAACGCCTACCAGTCGTTCGCCACCCGGACGGCCTCGGCCCGGGCGGGCTCGGTCACCGTCCGCGCCACCGGGACCGTGGACGGTATGGAGGTCACCACTGTCCACTCCGCCGAACACGCCGGCATCGCCTGCACCAACTGAGTCGCACCAACTCCACCCACCACGAATGACAACGGAGCATCGCATGAGCACACCGAATCGCAAGCGACTGGTCGCGGGTGCGGCCAGTGCCGTCCTGGCCGGGACGTTGGCGCTGCAGTCGCCGGCTGTGGCCGACCCCGGCGACAGCACCGACGTGGAGGTGACCGTCGACATCGAGGAGATCAGGGAACCGGGCGTGCTGGCCCTGTCGATCGCCGCCGACTCCGTCGCGCTGTCCGAGGACGGCTCGACCCTGCTGGTACGCCAGTTCGTCGGTACCCTGCCGACGGTTACGGTCTCCGACACCCGTACCCCCGAGGAGGTGCCCGACGGTGCGGCGTGGGCCGTACTGGGTAGCGCCACCGACTTCGTCGGCGCCGCCGGTCAGGCACCGATCAGCGCGGGTCACCTCGGCTGGAAGCCGAAGTTGCTCGACGGCGGCGAGACCGGTCAGGTCACCGAGGGCGAGGAGGTCGTCACCGTCGTCGACGAGCCGACCCAGCCCGGCAACAACGTCGGTCTGGTCGACCAGGAGCTGCTGGTGTCGACCTTCGACTCCGAGGCCGTCGCCGGGAACTCGTACTCTGTCAACGCCGACCTGTACCTGCGTACCCCGGCGGATGTCGCCGCCGGCTCGTACGCCTCGACCCTGACCCTGTCCCTGTTCGAATGACGCACGGGTGGGGGCCGCGGTGTCGCGGCCCCCACCACACCCCTGCCGCGAAGGACTCCGCCATGATCCGAACCTCGCCGCGGGCCCCGCTGCGGCTGCTCGCCGTGCTGGCCGCGGTGCTCGTCACGGTGCCGATCGCGCCCGTCGGCGCGGTCGCGGAGCCGACCACGCCGACGCTGACCTGGGCGGTCCAGCCGGCGAACCAGAACGGCCCGGACGGCCGCCGGTGGATCGAGCCCACGCTCGACCCGGGGCAGGTGGTGACCGAGCACCTGGCGGTGCGGAACTTCAGTGACGGCATCGTGGTCTTCTCGCTGAAGGCGGCCGACGGCTACCTGACCGACAAGGGCCGCTTCAACATGCTCCCGTCCCACCAGACATCGGTGGACGGCGGCACCTGGATCAAGGTGCAGCAGAAGGTCACCGTCGGGGCCAAGGCGACGAAGGTGGTGCCGTTCACCATCACCGCGCCCTCCGGTGCCACCCCGGGAGACCATCCGGCCGGCATCGCGGCGACGGTCACCAGCACCGGGGGCACGGTGGCGGTGGAGAGCCGGGTCGGATTCCGGGTCATGACGCGGGTCACCGGTACGGTCACCGCCGCCCTGGCCGTCAGCGACCTCACCGCCACGTACCGGCAGTCGTGGAACCCCTTCTCGCCCGGCACCCTCCGGCTGCGGTACGGCAGCACGAACGCCGGCAACGTCGCGGTGACCGGCACCGGGCAGGCGACGGTCGCCGGGCCGTTCGGCCTGGCCACCCGCGACGCCCGGGTCGAGGTCGCGGAGACGCTTCCGGACGGTGGCCGGGAGGTCGACACCCGGGTCACCGGGATCTGGGCGCTGGGACGGCTGCACACCACTGTGGAGGTCACCCCTGCCGTCCTCGGTGGCGGTCCGGCCGGCGTCGAGACGCGGCCAGGCTCGGCGGCCGTGACGGTGTGGGCCCTGCCCTGGCCGCAGTTGGCCCTGGTGACCATCCTGGTGGCCCTGGTCCTCGCCGTCCGGACCGTCGTCCGGCGACGCCGGCAGCGGCTCGCGAAACTCCTCGCGCGCGCCCGCGACGAGGGGCGGGAGGAAGGTCGGGAGTCCGCGCTCGTCGGCAGCCCGGCCAAGGAGTCCGCCAACTGAACAAATCGATGTCCACTATGGTGGAACGACCCAATCACGACCGGACGTCCTCTAGAATCGTCACCCGGACCAGGGTGGGGCATTCCGGAAGAAGGACTCATGGCGGAACAGAACCGATCGACCACTGCCGGTGTCGAATGATCAGTCGTGACGTGCCGATAGGTTGCCCGCTGCACGACCGGGCGGTGCCGTTGTACGGCAAGGTGCTCGCCGGTCAGACCTGGGATCGCCTGCGGGACCGGTTCGGCCCGGTCGCGCCGATCCAGATCGAGCCCGGGGTCGCGGCCTGGCTGGTGCTCGGATACGACGAGTGTGTCGAGGTGCTGCGCAATCCGGGCGTCTTCACGCACGACTCGCGGATCTGGCGGGAGATCAGCGAAGGCCGGATGTTGCCGGACTCGCCGCTGATGCCGATCTTCGGTTACCGGCCGAACGTGCTCTACGCCGACGGCCCGGAGCACGAGCGGTTGCGGTCCACCATCGTGGACTCGTTGGCCCGGGTGCCGAAGCAGCGGCTGGAGACCGACATCCGCAATCTCGCCGACCAGCTGATCGACCGGTTCATCGCCGACGGCCGCACCGATGCCCTCCAGCAGTACGCGCGCTGGTTGCCGATCCTGGTGATGAACCGGATCTACGGCATGGACGACCGGCACGGCTACCTGCTGGCCGAGGTGTCCCGGGCCGTCTTCGACGCGGATCCGGACGCGGCCGGGCAGGCCAACCAGCAGCTCATCGAGTACTTCGGCGCGGTGGTGGCGGTCAAGCGGGAGCGGCCCGGTGCCGACGTTCCGTCGTGGCTGATGGAGCACGACGCCGAGCTCAACGACGAGGAGATGGTGCATCAGCTCGCCCAGATGATGCTCGGCAACTGCGATCCCACCGCCCACCTGATCAGCAACACTCTGGCGGCGTTGCTGACCGATCGCACCTTCTGGGCGCAGTACGCGCGTTCCGAGTTGCAGGTCGAGGAGGCGGTGAACCGGGTGCTCTGGCAGGATCCGCCGGTGCCGGTGCTGCCGGCCCGCTTCGCGCGGACCGACACGCAACTGCGCGGCGTACCGGTCAAGGCCGGGGACGCGCTGCTGCTGGGCCTCGCCGCGGCACACGGCGACCCGGTGCTGGGCGACGTCACCGGGGCGTCCCAGAGCAGCTATGTGAACCGGGCGCACCTGGCCTGGGGTGCCGGCCCGCACCGTTGTCCCGCCGAGCGACTCGCCCGGCAGATCGCGTACATCGGCATCGGACAACTACTGCACCGGATCCCCACCATGCGACTGGCCGTACCGACCAGCGAGCTGAACTGGCGTCCGGTCATGTACCTGCGTGGGCTGAACGAGCTGCCGATCGAGTTTCCTCCGGGCGAGCCCCGGCTGCCGTCGGAGATGCCGGAGCCGACCGCGCCGCTCGCCGTCGCGAGCGAGAACGGCAAGGCCCGCGCCTGGTTCACCCGGGTCACCTCCTGGTTGCGCGGACGGTAGCGCTGAACGCCGTTCGACCGGCCGGGCAGAAAGCGGCGTCGATTGGATCGTCGGTGTCCTGTTAGGATTCGCGGGCTATGTCGAGGTTGATGCGCCATGCGCCGCTATGGGGCAGAACGCCGATTGGTCGGGGTTCACCGGACGCCGGCTGACCGGTTCGCCATCCGCCTGCGGCAGGGATCGATGATCAGCTTTGGTGGGCCCACGATCAAGGGAGATCGGTCAATGGACACTGGCGTGCGTACCGAGAACGCCGGGCTTGTGGTGGCCAAGGGAATCGTCCGGTACAGCGGCCACGCGCTCCGGGAACAGATCGTCCGGCAGCGGGCCACCGGCCCGGCCGACGTGCCGGTGCGGACCCGGGAGGTCAGCCAGGAATGGCTGACCGCCGTCCTGTGCGAGGGGCACCCCGGGGCGGTGGTCGAGGCGTACGAGCTGGAGGACGTCAGCAGTGGCACGTCGACCCGGTGGCGGGCCACGGTCGCGTACAACGACGCCGGTCACGCCGCCGGTCTGCCCACGGAACTCTTCGCGAAGACGAGTCTGAGCTGGACCCAGCGCCTCCTGCTGGGCATGGCCGACGTACTCACCGGCGAGCCGGGTTTCTACCAGCACATCCGGCCCCACCTGGACATCGAGGCGCCGCACGGCTACCACGGCGCGGTCGACGCGGCGTCGGGGCGGTCGATCGCGCTGATGGAGGACATCGCGACCACCAGGCAGGTGACCTTCTGCACGCCACAGACCCCGATCTCGCGCGCCGAGATAGAGGACCTGCTCACCGGCATGGCCACCTGGCACGGCAGGTACTGGCAGAGCCCTGAGCTGGACAGGCACCCGTTCCTGCGCAAGCTGCCGGGTACCTTCGTCGGCAACCTCGCCAGGTTCGCCGGCCTGGAGAAGCGGGCCAGGGTCGGGGTGCAGCGGGCCAGGTCGGTGATGCCCGAGGCGATCCTGCCGCGACACGACGATCTCTACCGGGCGCTGTGGCGGTCGCTGGAGCTGGCCGGCCAGGGACCACTGACCTTCCTGCACGGCGACTCGCACATCGGCAACGTCTACAAGACCCAGGCCGGCCGGTTGGGATTCTGCGACTGGCAGGTCGTCATGCGCGGCAGCTGGGCGTACGACCTGACGTACACCATCGTGACCGCGCTGGCGGTGGCCGACCGGCGCGAGTGGGAACGCGACCTGCTGGCCTTCTACCTGGAGCGGCTCGCCGCCGCCGGCGGTACGCCACCGGACTTCGACGCCGCCTGGCTCGCCTACCGGCAACAGACGTTGTGGGCCTACTTCGGCTGGCTGCTCTCCATCGGACGCAGCGCGATCCAACCCAAGTTCCAGCCGGACTCGATCAGCCTCGGCATGCTGGAGCGCGCCTCCAACGCCATCCTGGACCTGGACACGCTCGGTGCCGTCAACGGCTCAGCCGCCGACTGACCGCCCGTCCGAGGAGTGCTCCGCGCCAGCCGGCGACGGGACTGCGGACTGGCGGCGCCGGGTGGCAGGATGCGTGGAGCATTCGGGGGGACGGGGAGGTATCGGCGATTGAGCGCCACCGCGTCGGCTGTGGACACCCGGATCTACCACCGGCCGTCCGGCCTGGCCGGCGACCATCTCGCGCTGGCCACCTCCACGCCTGACCAGGTCCGGGAGCAGACGTTCTACTCCGGCTTCGTGCGTACGCCCCGGGTGGTCGCCGGTGGGCTCCTCGCGTTGGCCGACATCGCCGCCGCCGACTTCCGCCAGGCCCGGACCGACCCGTGGCGCGGCCGTGACCCGGTGGTGACCGGCGACGGCGAGCGGCTGCGGTTCGAGGCCCTCTCGATGTGCGGTGGGCTGTACGGTCGGCTCGACCTGGCCGCCGCCGAACTGGAAAGTGCCGTTACCGGCCGGGGTACGACGAACGTCGACATCAACCCGCCGCTGTACCAGGCGCTGACCAGAGTCGGTGGTGCCGACCCGCTGCGACTCTCCGTCGGTGCCGACGGCCTCACGGTCGCGACGCTCGACGGCGGCATCGTCGAGAAGAAGGTGCCGCTGCCCACCGCCTGGCTGCGCGGGCTGGCCGAGGTGGCGGCGCGGGCGCTGCCGCTGGATCCGCGGCTGGAGATCCCGGCGGGCCGGGCCGTGGCGCTGCTCGCGGAGATGTCGGCGCGCTCGGGCCGACGGGTCCGCTGGCTGCTCCCCGCCGGCTCGGCGGTACGGGCCACCGCCGGTCCGGCACCCGGCGCCGTCTGCGTGGCCGACGGCTTCCGGTTGGCGGTACTGCGGCCACTGCTGCCCCTGGCCCGCACCGTGGCGCTCTACGCGCCGCCGGTCTCCGGCGCACCCGCCCAGGTCAGCGGCTGGGTGCTCGACCTCGGCACGGCCCGGTTCACGCTGCTGGTCTCGACCGGCGCCCGCGACGGCTTCGCCGGTGACGGCCAACTGCTGACCGACCTCGCGGCGGAGACCGCCGACGCGGACGCCGAGGCGCTGAGCGCGCTGCTCGCCACGGACCCGGTCGTCGAGCGTGCGTCGGTCGCGGCCCGTACCGGCTGGGATCCCGCCCGGGTCACCTCGGCGCTCGCCGCGCTGGCCACGGCCGGGCAGGTCGGCTACGACGTCGCCGAGGCCTCGCCGTTCCACCGCCCGCTGCCCTACCGGGCCGACGTCGTCGCGGCGCTGCATCCCCGGCTGGCGGCGGCACGGGTGCTCGCCGACGCCGGCCGGCTGGTGCGAACGGCCGCCGGGATCGAGGTCACCTCGGGGGACAACACCTACCTGGTACACCGACGCGGCGGCGAGTTCGCCTGCACCTGCGCCTGGTGGGCCGACCATCAGGGCCGGCGCGGGCCGTGCAAGCACGTCGTGGCCGCCGTCATCATCGAGCAGCCGGGGCGCTCGGATGGATGACCTGTGGACCGAGGTCCGCGCGAGGATCGACGCCGCCGCCGTCGAGGCGATCGCCGACGTGCTCGCCGGGCTGGCCGACGGAGACCGGACCGCCCTGGTGGCGCACCTCGACGGGTACGCCCCGGCGCACGCCGAACCGGAACCCGTGGTCCTGCCGCCGCTGGAGCCGGAACCGCTGCCCGACCTCCCGACGTCCGGGTTCTTCGCCGTGGGCTTCGTGGCGTACGGCAACGAAGAGCTTCCCACCGATCTGCAGGGCATCCGCGAGCATGCCGCGCGGCAGCGCACCCGGCAACGGGAGAACCAGCGCAGGTGGGAGCTGCGGCGGCTGGAGGACGAGGCGCGGCAGGCCGCCCGGGCGCTGAACGCCTCGCGGTGGGCCGCTGCCGGGTTCGCCCTCGTCGCCTGCACGGCGAAGGCACCCGACGCGGTCAAACTGCTGCACCGCCCGTGGAGCGCGGGACCGGCGCCGCGGGTGTCGCCCGAGATGGTGTCCGCCCTGCTGCGGGTGCGCGGGACCGCCTGGTGCAGCACACTCGCCCGGGGACTGCTGCGCCGCACCCGGCCACGTACCCAGGTCGTTCCGTGGGCGTTCACCGAGGCGCTGCTGCGGGCGGTACGGGCGGACGTGCCGGACACGCCCGCCGCCGCCGCGCAGTACGTGGCGCTCTACCGTGGGCGACCGCTCGCACCGGTGCTCGCTGCCGATCCGTGGTTCGACCACATGCTGCTGACGTACGTGTTCGACGACGACGGCGTAGCGAACGCGTTCGCCACCGGTGTGGCGTCCCGGGACTGGTCGACGGCGCTGCTGGAGTTGGCCGGTACGGGCCGCGTCGACCGTCACCTGCTTCTCGCGGGCTGCCTGCGCCGGCTGCGTACGGGCGGACGTCAACGTGTCGTGCAGTCCTACCTCGCACTGGCCGTTGAGCTCGCGGCGACGGCGGAGGAGCTGGCCGGGTACGCGCAGGAACTGATCGGTCTGCTGACGGCGCCGATGTCCACCGTCGCCGGGTTCGCCTACAGCTGCCTGCAAACGGTGCACCGGAGGGCGGAACTCGGTCCGGTGTCCCTGGCCGAGATGACCGGGAACATGCTCTGCCGGCCGGAGAAGAAGCTGGTGCGCGCGCACCTCGGCTGGCTACGGGCGATGCCGCTCGACGAACTGGTCGAAGGGCTCGTCGTCGGACTGCACCACCCGGTGCCCGAGCTCGCCGAACGCACCCTCGACCTCGTCGAATCACGGCTGGCGGAGCTGTCCGGGACGACCCGGAAAAGGCTGGCGGCCGAGGTGCCGTCCCTCGACGGCGCGGTGGGGCAGCGACTCGCGGCGGCGCTCGGTACGGCCGCGCCGGCGGCGGCACCCGTACCGGTCCTGGCCGCCGTGGAGCTGCCCACGGAGATGCCACCGCCGCTCGACCTCGGCGCGCTCGCCGGTGAGCTGAGCGTCCTGCTCCGCAACGGCGACACCGACCCGATCCGGCACGAGGCCGCCCTCGACGGGCTGGTCCGGGCCGCGCGCGGCGACCGGGAACTCGCCGCTCGCGTGCTGGAGCCACTGATCACCCACGAGTTCGGGTACTGGCCGGCGTTGATCGCCGCCACCTTCGGCGGGTCCGCGGGCCACCCCGGCCGGCAGGTCACCCGCGCGGACACGCCGCTGAGCCTGTTCGTCAGGGGTCGATCCCTCGAACTGATCCCCCGTCTGATCTACCAGCCGCCGCCCGGGTTGCTGGCCACCCCGGCCACCCTCGCCGGTCACGTCGATCCGGCGCGGGTGCTGGGTCTCCTACAGCAGGCCGACCGCGACCGCTGGCAGCCTGCCGCCGGTGACCTGACCCAGGCCCTCCTGCGGCTTCCCCGCGAGGTCGACCCGGCCGTGCACACCGCCGCCGCGCGCCTGGGCTCACCGGCCGGCCGCCGGTTCGCCGCCTGGCTGGCCGACGGCGTCACCGAACCGCGTACCTGGATCGAGGAGGTCGAGGGGACCACCTCCCGCCCCGGCCGGCGGGTCGCGATGGTCGATCCGGCGGGGCTGCCGGCCGAAGTCGGCGACGCCCGGACCGCTGCCGACCGTTCGGCGTCCACCTGGCAGATGCCCGCGCTGGCGCTCTGGCCGATGATCACCCCGGCGCACCGGGAGGTCGCCGCCGCGCACCTGCAACCGTTCGTCGCCGCTGCGGTGGACCGTCAGGACCCCGGTACCGGCTTCCTGACCGGCCTCGCCGCCGCAGACGGCCCGGTCGGACCCGCGACGGCGCTGACCATGGTGTACGCCCTGGCGAACCGCCGGGAGAGCGTCCGGCTGGCGGCCGGCGACGCGCTCACCCGGTTCGCCGCCCGCCCCGGCTGGGACGGCAGCGGCATCGGCGTGGAACTCGGCATCCTGGCCGGCTCCGACCGCATCGTCCTGCAACGCACCCTCCAGCCCCTGACCGAGGCGCTCAGGGCCGGCGCCCACCACGCGGTCTGGCAGATCGCCTCGGCGGCGCTGCCCGGCCTGCTGGCCGCCAAACCCCGCCCGGGGCTGCCCGAGCTGCTCACGCTCGCCGCTGACGCCGCTCGGACCGGCCGGCACACCGCAGAGCCGCCGGGGCTCGCCGCGCTCACCGGCAAGCCGGGCCGCAGCCAACTCGCCACCGCCGCCCGCAAGCTCGCCGAGGCCCTCCGATAGTCGGTTACGACACTAGCGGGAGCGGGCCGACCGCAGCAGCCATTGCTCGGGGTCCTGACCGCCGACGACACCGAGGTACTTGCTCGCGGGCGCGACCCCGGCGAGGCGGCGCAGTTCCGGGGTGAGGCTCAGGAGCTGTTCGACTCCGGTGGCGAGGGTGTGGTTGTCGGCGGGTCGTAGCCACGGCAGGACGTGTTCGCAGATAAGTGCGCGGCGGGTTGCCCGGCTGCGATTGTGGCCGGCGGCATGCCACAGCCGGCCGCTGTAGACCACGGCGCTTCCGGCGGACATCACGACGGGTACCAGTTCGGGTGGCTGTGGGCGCCGGCCGGCGGGCCACCGGTGACTGCCGGGAGCGATCATGGTTGCGCCGTTCTCCGCGGTGAAGTCGTCGAGGGCCCAGATGACGTTGGTCTCTGCCTCGACGTCCTGGGGGAGGGGGTAGACACCCGCGTCGAAGTGCAGCGCCTGGGCTCCCTGGCCCGGATCGACCGCGGAGAGGAAGAGCATGCCGAACTGGTGGACCTCGCCCAGGCGCGCCGTGACGAGGCGACGTACCTGGGGGTGGGTCAGCAGGGATTCGAAGGCACCGAGGCGGCCGAGCAGGGAGTACACCCGCCTGGTCCGGCGTCCGTCGAAGTCGTTGTCGCTCCAGCCGACACCGTCCAGAAGGTTGTCCGCGTGCTGGACGACGGCAGCCAGTTGCTGGTCGGACAGCAGCGCGGGCAGCACGACGAAGCCGTTCTCCCGCAGTGTCGCGGAGGTCTGGTCGATGTCGGAGTTCTCGGCCATAGCCTGGGATCCTAATACCGCCACGGGCGGCTGCGGCCGTCGATCCGGACCGGGCCCGAGTCCACCATGGATGGCTGTCCGGTGGGTTGGTCACCGGTGAGCGGCGGGCCCGTTCTGCCGTACGGCCTGGCGCGGGGACGCGGAACGGGGGTGGCGCCGATCGGCGCCACCCCCGTCGCAGCTGCTGCTACCTGGCCGTACAGGTCAGGGTCGGCGCGGTGTTCGTGCCGGTCCAGGAACCGTTGAACCCGAAGCTGGTGCTGCCGTTGGCGCTCAACGCCCCGTTGTGACTGACGTTCGCGGCGGTTATCGACGACCCGCTCGAGGTTACCGTCGCGTTCCACGAACTGGTGATGCTCTGGCCGTTCGCCCAGGTCCAGCGCACCGTCCAGCCGGCGATGGCGGCGGTGCCGGCCCGGACCGTGACCGTGGCGCCGAAGCCGCCGGTCCACTCGCTCGTCTTGGCGTAGGTCGCGCTACAGCCGCCGTTGCCGGTGGGTGGGGTGGTCGGCGGGGTGGTCGGCGGAACGGTTGGCGGCGGGGTCGTCGGCGGGGTGGTCGGCGGGTTGGTCGGGTCGGTGCCACCGCCGCCGAAGGTCACGTCACTGCACAGGTAGTACGGCTGGTCGAGGTGGCTCGCCTGCCAGATCGTGTAAACGACGTGCCGTCCGGTGCGGCTGCCCGCGTTCACCTGGGCCTCGTACAGCCCGGTGGTCGGGTAGCTGCCGGTGCGCAGCACCAGGTCCAGACTGCCCCAGGTGAGCGGCTGGGTGGCCGGATTGAAGCCCTGCTTGGTGATGTAGATCAGCATGTAGTCGGCACCGTGCCGGGCACCGTCGGTCAGCGTGAGGGTGAAGTTGTTCGGCATCGGCTTCGCGACCCATGCCCCGACCGTGTCGAGCGAGGCGTACAGCCCGCCCTGGGTACGACCACCGCTGCAGAGCTGGCCGTCCGGCACGGCGGCCTGGTGGTTCCCGCCGACGTTCTCCCGGTACAGGCCGTTCCAGTTCCACATCGTGTTCGGGTTGGCCTGCCAGGCCTGGGCACACATCGGGTCGGTCTGCGCCATGTTGGGGTTGAGGTGGTCGTCACCCCAGCGGTCCCAGCAACCGTAGTTCCGGGACGGCGGGTTGGTGACGGAGCCGTGTGCCGAGGCCGGCTCGGGCTGGTTGACGACCACCATCGTGAGTCCGCTGACGAGGACGGCGACCGCACCGATCACCAGACGACGGGCTGTTCGTGAGACTTTCATCAAAGCTCCAGCGTTTCGCCGACGCGTGTGTCGCTCGACAGGATGCCCGAGCCCGCGAGGAGACGCGCCGATCAACATGAAGGACCCCGGAAGCGCAGGTGACACGGCTGTGTCGCCCGCGGTGGCTTGGTGGCTCCCGCGATGATGCTACTCAGTTACATAGACACGCGCGAATCCGCTTTTCCGGTGAGGTCTGCGGGACGGGCCGTCGACTACGGCATCACCCGGCACAGTGCGTCGAGCGCGCCCGCCCACGCGCTGTCCGGGGGAGCGGCGTAGTTGACCACCAGCGCATCCTGCTCCGGCAACCGCCAGCCGGCGTCCGGCACCTCGTAGCGGAACTGCGCCATCCCGCGCACCGCCAGGCCTTGCCGGGCCGCCGCCTCGACGACCGGGCGCTCGGTCCCGGGTGGAAGTTCGAGGACCACCTGCAATCCGGCGGCCAGGCCGGTCACCCGGATGCCGGGGGCCCGCTCTGCCAGGGCCGTGACCAGTTGGTCGCGGCGGCGCCGGTAGCGCAGCCGCATCGCGCGCAGATGACGCTCGTACGCGCCCGACGTGATGAACTCCGCGAGCGTCAGTTGCTCCAACGCGCTCGACCAGTCGACGGGCCCCTTGGCCGCCACGATCTCCGGAACCAGTTCCGCCGGCAGCACCATCCAGGCGAGCCGCAGCCCCGGTGCCAGCGACTTGCTCACGGTGCCGAAGTAGACCACCCGCTCCGGGTCGAGTCCCTGCAGAGCGCCCACCGGCTGACGGTCGTACCGGAACTCCCCGTCGTAGTCGTCCTCCAGGATCAGGCCGCCGGTGGCGCGGGCCCAGTCGACGGCCGCCGCGCGCCGGTCCGGGTGCAGTGCGACCCCGGTCGGGTACTGGTGCGCCGGTGTCATCAGCACCGCACAGGTCCCGCGCAATCGCGCCAGTTCGTCGGTGCGCGCGCCACACTCGTCCACGTAGAGGGGCGGGGTGCTCAGGCCGGCGCCGTTCAGCAGTTCGCGGTAGACGGCGAAGCCGTACGACTCGACAGCCACCGTCCGTACCCGACGGGCCCGCAGTACCTGTGCCATCAGCGTCAGGCCGTGGTGGAAGCCGGAGCAGATGACGACCCGCTCCGGTGTCGCGTACACCCCACGGGCCCGTGCCAGATAGTCCGCGAGGGCGGTACGGAGTTCCATCCGGCCGACGGGATCGCCGTAGCCGAAGGCGTCGTGCGGTGCGGAGGTCAGCGCGCGGCGGGCGGCGCTGAGCCACTGCGCGCGGGGAAACTCCGCCAGGTCCGGTGTACCCGGCAGCAGGCCGTACCTGGGAGGGCGCCGGGTCGGCTCGGTCGGGGGAGCGGCGGGCGCGGCCGTACGCGGCTCGGCCCGCCTGGCCACCCGGGTCCCGGAGCCCTGTTGGGCGGTGAGCCAGCCCTCGGCGATCAGTTCGGCGTAGGCGTCGGCCACGGTGTTCCGGGCGATGCCAAGATCGGTGGCGAGCGAGCGGGACGACGGCAGTCGGGTGCCGGGCACAAGACGCCCGGTGCGGACGGCGTCCCGCAGGGCGTCCATCAGCCCGGCGCGCAGCCCGGGCGCGTCCAGATCCAGTTCCAGATGCAGGTCGGAACCGGACCCGGAAGGCGGGTCGGGCGTCGAATTGGCCCACGAATCCGTCATAGAAGTGGACCATACCTCAGTGCCACCTGGGGCGTAGCCTTGCCGGGATGACGATCGACCATGCACACGACACCAGGGGTCGTGTCCCGGAACACTCCCCACGCCTGGACTTGGCGAAGCTTGCCCCCGACGCCTACAAGGCCATGATCCGCCTTGACACGGCCGCCCGGCAGGGTGTCGAGCCGACCTTGTTCAACCTGGTGAAGATCCGGGCATCGCAGCTCAACCACTGCGCCTACTGCCTGGACATGCACAGCAAGGACGCGCTGGCGGCCGGCGAGTCGGTGGAGCGGATCATCCAGCTCGGCGCGTGGGCGGAGTCGAGGCACTTCTACACGGCGAAGGAGATCGCGGCGATCGAGCTGACCGAGGCGATCACCGTGCTCACGGACGGGTTCGTTTCGGACGAGGTGTATGCGAGGGCCGCGAACGAGTTCGACGAGACCGAATTGGCCCGCCTGATCGTCGCGATCACGACGATCAACGCGTGGAACCGCTTCGGGGTCTCCACCCGGATGGTCCCCGGGCACTACAAGCCCTAGCGCCCGGCCGGACCCCTGCGTCCGTACCACCGCCCCTCCGCGACCACTTCGGGACACGTGAAAAGATGACAGCCTCCACCTTCCGCGCCCTGCACCAGGGCCGCACCGTCGGCGATCCGCTGGTCCTGCCGGGGCCGTGGGATGCGGCCAGCGCCCGGGTCTTCGCCGATGCCGGCTTCCCCGCGCTCGCCACGCCGAGTGCCGGGATCGCCGCGTCGCTCGGTTACCAGGACGGCGCGACCCCGCCCGAGGAGATGTTCGCCGCGGTGGCGAGGATCGTCCGAGCGGTCTCCGTACCGGTGTCCGCCGACGTCGAGGGCGGCTACGGCCTCACGCCCCGGGAACTGGTCGGGCGGATCCTGGAGACGGGCGCCGTCGGCTGCAACCTGGAGGACTCCGAGGGGCACACCGGGGTCAAGGACCCCGCGCGGCACGCGGACTGGCTGGCCGAGGTACGGGCGGAAGCGGGTGAGGCGCTCTTCGTCAACGCGCGCGTCGACACCTTCCTGTTCGGCACCGGTGACCCGGCCGACGCCCTGGCCCGCGCCCGGCTGTACGTGGCGGCCGGCGCCGACTGCGTCTACCCGCTGATGGCGCCGGCCGAGGTGTTTCCGCTGCTGCGGGCGGGCATCGACGCCCCGCTCAACATGGCTGCCGGACCGGACGAGGGGTCCGTGGCCGAGCTGGCCCGGCTGGGCGCGACGCGGATCACCTTCGGGCCGGGCATGCAGCGGTACGCGATGGGGTCGATCGCCGAACTCGCGGCACGGCTGCGGCTCTGACGTCCCGCGAGCCCGGTGCGCGCGGGCCCGAAAAATGAATGGCAACGACGGGGATAGGAACACCATGACCGACAACTCGTCCACCGACACCCGAGGGACAGCCGAGGCATTCCTCCAACTCGTCACCGGGAACGACCCCGGTCGCATCGCGGACGTCTTCGCCGACACCATCGACTGGTACGTACCGGGCCTCGTCGATCTGCCCTGGACCGGAGCACGTACCCGGGGCTCCGACGTACCGGAGTTCTTTCGAACGATGGGCTCGGCGTTCGTCCCCGGGCAGAGCCGGTACGCGGTTGACCGGATCGTGGTGGAGGGCAACGACGCCGTCATCATCGCCACCGCCACACACACGTTCGCCGGCAGCGGTACGCGGTTCACCACTCCGATGATCATGCACCTGACCGTCGACGGCGGAAAGATCGTGCGGCTGCACCTGTACGAGGACACCCACCTGGTTGCCCGGGCGTTCTCGGGCTGACGAGCGCCGACGGCTCGGCCATCCCGGTGGTCGGGGCGGTCCGTGGCCCTTCTCTCGGTGGCCGTGCCCAAGGGCACGGCACACCCATCTCCGACCCTGTGTTGAGGCCGGGGCGGTACTGCTCATCCACGATGCCGGCCGCCCCGGGCCGCCGGCACCTCTCCGCGCGGCTCGACCCCACCGGCCGGCGCGGTACCCCGGCACACCGATGTGGACAGCGGCATCGGCCAGGCCGGTCAGCGGTAGATGCTGGTTCCGGGGTTGAACCGCAAGCTCAAGTAATGCTCAAGATCCGGTTCGGGCGACCCGTCGATGCGAAAAATGGACATACGCTCACCGCACCCAGCTCGCTCACAGCCGCACGATCCTCTCGCGACGGCAACCGTCGTCGTCACCAGGCTCACCGTGGCGGGCTCAGCACGACAGTCCCGGATAGCTCGGCCCGGCTCGCACGCGGGGGCCGGCCACGGCATCAACCACAGGCCGCAAACAGAAGGAGGGGAGCATGCGACGCAGACGACTGCGCATCGCGCTTCTCGCGCTGCCCGCCCTGGCGGGTAGCGTCCTCATGGCGACCACGCCCGCCGGCGCGGTCCCCACGGAGTCCGCCGCCCCGGCTGGCGCGGGCCGATCCCACCTCGAGGATCGGGAGGCGATACGCCTCGTAAACATTCAGTTGACCGGCGCCGACATGCTGGACAAGGTGGTCGCCGCCGGCTTCGACCTCGAGCACGGCGTCCGGCGGGTACCGACCGGTATCGAGGGCGAGGCGGTGGTCACCGCCAAGCAGATCGCCGAGCTCAAGGCGATGGGCGTCAAGATCCTCGGCGACGGCGAGAGCTTCGCCTGGAGCGAGAAGGCCGACGGCGGCTTCCAGTCCTCCGGTACCCGGTCGGACCAGCCGCACGGCCACGAGGCGACGGTACGGGTCGTCCGCGCCGACTGGTTCACCACGAAGGGCCAGGGCTTCCTCTACGTCGAGGCCCGGACCACCGAGGGGCAGCAGGCGGAACCGGTCGTCGGGATGCAGCTCGAGAACGACTCGGGCCGGGGTACGTCGTTCGGCTTCGCCCGGACCATGAGCCGGTTCGTCGACTCCGGGCAGTACATGTTCCACCGGAACCTGTTCAAGCTCGACAAGCGCCCGAAGCAGATCCGGGTCACCAGCTCGACCGGCGGTGTCACCACCGGCGACGTCTCCAACTGGCTGGAGGACGCTCCGCCGCCGCTGACGGCGAACCCGCGCTACAAGTGGGACTTCGTCGACGGGTACAAGCACCCGCAGCAGCTCTTCAACCGCGCCAAGGAGATCGCCCGGCAGTACCCGCACATCGCCGAGATCGTCTACCTGCCGAACAAGACGAACGGCTACCAGCGCAAGGCGCAGGCCACGATCGGCGGTACCGGGGAGGCCGCGGTCGTCGTCAGTTCGGCGGCGTGGGGCCACCAGGGCGGCAACGACATTACCGTCGAGTTCGCGGACCGCCCGGGGGCGAACCTCCCGCTCGGCGTCGAGGTGACGGGCAAGGCGATCCGCGTCCTCCTGGCGAAGGACGCATCCGGTGCGCTCGCGAGCACGGCCGCCCAGGTGGCTGCGGCGCTGGAGGGCCAGTCCGGGGGACTCGTCGACCGGTCGCACCCGTACCGCACCAACGCGGGCACCGGCATCGTCGCGCCGACGTCGAGTCCGGTCGCGCTGACCGACTTCCTCGACGAGAAGCGCGTCGGGGCGCCCGAGGGCGAGGTGCCGCGGGGCCCGGCCACGATCCCCGTGCTGCGGATCGGCAAGCACCGCGACGGCAAGAAGCCCGGCGTGCTGATCCAGGCGCAGGACCACGCCCGGGAGTGGGTGCCCGCCACGACCACGCTGGAAACGGCCGAGCGTCTGGTGCACAACTACACGTCCGACCGGGAGACGAAGAACATCGTCGACAACACCGACGTCTTCCTCATCCTGTCGAACAACCCCGACGGGGCGAACTACAGCTTCTACAACTTCGCCTCACAGCGCCGGAACATGACGAACCACTGCCCGGACGCGAACGCCGATCCGGCCCAGCGGAACGCCTGGGGCGTCGACCTGAATCGGAACTACCGGGTCGGTTCGGGGCACGACGGTTACGCGGGTGGGTCGACCAACTGCGTCAGCAACAACTACCAGGGGCCGGAGGAGCTCTCCGAGCCCGAGTCGAAGAACATCATCTGGCTGGTCGAGAAGTACCGGAACATCAAGTTTATGATGTCGGTGCACTCCAACGGCGGCCAGCTGTTCTGGCAGCCCGGCGCCTACATCGCGGACGGGCGGATCACCACGCCGCGTCCGCCGCTGGGTGACGAGGCGTTCTACTGGCAGTCGGCCGCCCGGATCCTGTCGCAGGTAAAGGCGCACCGGGAGACCGTCGTCACGCCGGAGAACGTCGGCGGTTCGTCCGACGTCCTCTACTCCTCGGCGGGCAACGTGCGCGAGGACCTGTACCACACCTACGGGATCTACGCCTTCGGTTGGGAGGTCGGCGGCTCGGTCTACAACGCCGAGACCGGCGACTGGCAGGGTGGCTCGTTCCAGCCGGAGTGGGTCGGAGATCCCAACCTCGTCAGCGGCCATGCCGAGACGATGGAGTACTCCAACGGGATCATGGAGATGTTCCGGGTCGCGGCCGATTGGGGCAAGGACAAGAAAGACCCCACGTCCCGGCTCCTCCCCGGCGGCGGGAAGTACTCCAAGCCCGTCGACGTGCGGTTCGAGACGAACGAGCCGGCCACCATCTACTACACGACCGATGGCAGCCGGCCCACGCTCAAGTCGCCCCGTTACGAGGCGACCGAGTTCCGTGAGCCGGGGGAGGTGTTCCACGTGACCAGGACCACGACGTTCCGCTGGTTCTCGGTCGACGCCGCCGGCAACGTCGAGAACAACTACGACCCGACGAAGAACGACAGGCGCGAGAAGTACCGTACGGCGACGATCACGATCAAGAGGTAGTGCGCGTTTTCTGACCATTGCCTCGCCAGTGTGGTTTTCCGCACTGGCGAGGCAATGCGCGCGGACGCACAACCGGCGCGAGGAAGAACGCGCGCGAATCTCCAGCGCCGCGGAATCGGGAGCGGTCGGTATTGAACCAGCCCGATGTCCCGGTCGTGTCAGAACACATGAGACATCTGTCGGGCGTGGAGCGAGGTCGGTTGACCATCGCGGTGGGCGTACTCGTAGCACTGGTCGGCGTCGCAGGTCTGGTGCGGGTCGGCGTCCAGTCGGACTCTGGACAATCGGAGCGAACTGCCAGGCGGACCGGCTCTGGCCAGGAGCGTGAGCAGGCGGCGGACGCGTACGCGGGTCTGCCGCTCACGTTCGTCGAGAACCGGGGGCAGGCCGATGGGCGGGTGCGATACCTCGCCCACGGCACCCGATACGGGTTCTTCTTCACCCCCGACTCGTTGGTGATGTCGTTGTTGGAGCGGGGTGGTGCAACCGGCGTCAACCTCTTCCTGGACTATGTCGGCGCCAACCCGGACGTATCGGTAGACGTGGCAGAGCAGGCACCCGGCCGGGTCAGCTATCTGCGCACAGCTGGGTCGACCGAGTCCCGGGCCGGCCTACCGAGCTATGCCGAGGTCGTCTACCGGACGTTGTGGCCCGGGGTGGACATGGCCATCAACGGGCGCGACGGCGTGCTCAAGTACGAGTTCCGGGTAGCGCCCGGCGCGCGGGTCGACGACATCCGGCTGGCCTATCGCGGAGCGGAGGGGCTGGCCACCGACCAGGCAGGCAGCCTGCTGGTCGACACGGCGGTCGGCACGCTGCGGGACACGCCGCCGGTGTCGTACCAGGTGGTCGACGGGAAGCGGGTGCCGGTCGAGAGCCACTACCTGCTCGGCGGCGTGGGTGGCCCCGAGCAGTCCTACGGTTTCGCGGTGGGCGGCTACGACCCGGCACGAGAGCTGGTCATCGACCCGGGCCTGGAGTACTCCACGTTCCTCGGCGGGTTCGGCAACCAGGCCGGTGCGGCGATCACGGTCGATGCGACGGGAAGTGCCTACGTCACCGGCTTCACCCAGTCCCCGACCTTCCCGACGACGGTCGGCGCGTTCGACCGGAGCGGGTCGGCGAGCAACGACTCGGACGCCTTCGTGGCCAAGCTCAATCCGGCCGGCACCGGGCTCGTCTACTCCACCTTCCTCGGCGGAAGCAACTCCGACTCGGGCCGGGACCTGGCGATCGACGCCGACGGCAACGTGTACGTGACCGGACAGACGAGCTCGTCGAACTTCCCGACCACCAGCGGGGCGTTCGACCGGACGATAAACGTCGGGAACTGCCCACGGTGCGGCATCGACCCGTACGACGCGTTCGTGGCCAAGCTGAACCCGAGCGGTTCCCGGCTCGTCTACTCGACGTACCTCGGGGGGACCAGCATCGACGACGGCCTCGCCGTGGCGCTGGACGGTGCCGGCCAGGCGTACGTGTCCGGGCTGACGTCGTCGGGTGACTTCCCGGCGACCTCGGGCGCGTTCGACACCACGGCCAACGGTGAGAACGACATGTTCGTCGCGAAGGTCAACGCGCAGGGCTCTCAACTGCTCTACTCGACGTTCCTCGGTGGTGCGGACAACGAGGCGCCCGGTGGGCTCGCCGTCGACGCGTACGGCAACGTGGTGGTCGCCGGTGCGACCAGGTCGGTGGGCTTCCCGACGACCCCCGGGGCGCTACAGGCGACGCACAGCGGCGGGGACGTCGCCGGTCTGTTCGACGGGTTCGTCACCAAGGTGAATCCCGCGGGCTCGGCCCTGGTGTACTCCACGTTCCTGGGCGGGACCAGGCAGGAGAGCGTCGGCGACGTCCTCGTGGACGCGACCGGCAACACCTACCTGAGCGGGACGACGATGTCGCCGGAGTTCCCGACCACGCCCGGCACGTTCGACACCACGTTCAGCGGGACCAGCGAGTCGTTCGCCGCAAAACTGGACCCCACCGGCTCGGCGTTGCTCTACTCGACGTTCCTCGGTGGCGCCAACGCGGGAGTGGGGGCGGTCGTCGCGGACGGCAGCGTCTGGCTGGCCGGCAGCGCGGACCCGTCCGCGTTCGTCAGCCCGGACGCCTGGAACCGTCAGTTCGGCGGGGGCGTGTCCGACGCCTATCTGGCCAGGCTGGACCCGGTCGGCACGGCGCTCGATTATGCGACCTTCATCGGCGGAGGCGATTCGGAGCGGGCCGCCGACCTCGCGCTCGACCCGGTCGGCAACGTCTTCCTCACCGGTATCACCCGATCGGCGAACTTCCCGACCACCGCCGGCGCATTCGACCGTGGGTACGGCGGAGATCCGTACCTCTTCGGGGCCGACGCCTGGATCGCGAAGCTCGCCGTCGGTCCGGGGCTGACGCGCTACCGGCCGGCGGCGTAGCCCTGCATGCCACGCGGATTCGCCCCGGCCGTGAGCAGACCCGTGCCCGGGTCGCGGGCCACGGCACAGAGTCGGCCGAGACTCCACGGGCCGGAGAGCCGGACCTCGTGCCCGTACTTCCGCAGGGCCGCCAGGACATCGGAGTCGAGGCGGTCCTCCACCACCAGCACACCGGGCTCCATCTCGCGCGGATAGAAGGACCCGAGCAGGCTCAGCGTGTGCCACGCGGGCGCGTCGATGGCCTCCTGCAGGGACTGGCCGCCGAGGAGATGGCGGAGCAGGAACGGCAACTGCCACTGCTCCTGCTGGTCGCCGCCGGGCGTGCCGCAGGCGAGTACGGGCTCCCCGTTCCGATGGACCATGGTCGGGCTCAGCGTGGTTCGCGGTCGGCGGCCGGGGGCCAGCGACGAGGCGAGACCCTCCTCCAGCCAGAACATCTGGAGCCGGCTGCCCAGCGGAAAGCCGAGGTCCGGAATTGCGGGCGAGCTCTGCAGCCAGCCGCCGCTCGGGGTAGCGGAGATCATGTTGCCCCAGCGGTCGACCACGTCGACGTGACAGGTGTCGCCGCGGGTCACCCCGTCCGCCTGCACCGTCGGCTCCCCGGTGGTGGGGTCGACCAGGTCGGCGCGCCGCCCGGCATCGCGTCCGAGATGGGCGGGAAGGTGTGGCTCCGCGCCGTCGGGCCGCCCCGGTCGCAGCTCCGTCGAGGCGCGTTCGCCGATCAGGGCTGCCCGCTCCCGCGCGTACCTCGGGGACAGGAGCGCCTTCGCGGGCACCTCGCCGTCGCCGTACCACGCCTCGCGGTCGGCGAAGGCGAGCTTGAGCGCCTCGGCCTGGGCGTGGATGCCGGCCGCGGTCGCCGGGTCGTACGCCCGGGGGTCGTCGAGCGCGTCGAGGACCGACAGCGTCTCCAGCAGCACCGGTCCCTGTCCCCAGAAACCGGTCTTCGCGACCGAGTAGCCGTGCCAGTCGAGGGTGACCGGCTCCTCCCAGGTCGCGGTGTAGGCAGCCATGTCCTCGCCGGTGACGAGGCCGGCGTTGCGGCGCCCGCTGGAGTCCTGGAACGGCTTGCGACCGAACCGGTCGACCGCCTCTGCGACGAAGCCCTCGCTCCAGGCACGACGGGTGGCCTCGATCTGCGCCTCGCGGTCGGAGCCGGCCGCCCGACCTGCCTCGACCAGCCTCTCCAGGGTCCGGGCGTAGGCCGGGTTGGCGAACATCTCACCCGCGACCGGTGCTCTGCCGTCGCGGAGCCAGAGTTCCGCCGAGGTGTCCCAGTGCTCCTCGAACAGCGCCTGTACGGCCGCCACGGTGTCGCCGACCCTGCCGATCAGCGGGTGGCCGGCGCGGGCGTACCCGATCGCCGGGTCGAGCACCTCCTCGACGCGGAGCGTGCCGTGGTCCCGCAGCAGGAGGAGCCAGGCGTCCACGGCGCCGGGCACGGCCGCAGCGAGCGGACCGGATCCGGGAACGAGTTCCATCCCGAGGGACCGGAAGTGCGCGATGGTGGCACCAGCCGGCGCGGGCCCCTGCCCACACAGCACCTTCGGAGCCGGGTCCTGGGCCGTCGCCACGATGGCGGGCACCTCGCCGCCGGGCCCGTTCAGGTGGGGTTCGACGACGTGTAGGACGAACCCGGCGGTGACCGCCGCGTCGAAGGCGTTCCCGCCGCGTTCGAGGATCCCCATTGCCGCCTGGCTCGCGAGCCAGTGGGTCGAGGAGACCATTCCGAATGTCCCCTGCAGCGTCGGCCTGGTGGTGAAGGTCATGACGACAACTCACTCGGCTGGGTGGCTCGGACGTCGGGTCGGGTGCCGTCGGGCTGGACCAGGTGGCACGCGGCCATCCCGCCGGCGATCTCCACCTGGGCGGGCACCTCCGTCGCGCACCTGTCGAACGCGAGCGGGCACCGGGTACGGAAGCGGCAGCCGGACGGAGGATCGAGCGCGGACGGCAGGTCGTCGCCGAGCAGTACCGGCTGCCGTTGCCGTTGCCGGACCGGATCGGCCAACGGCGCGGCGGCCAGCAACGCCTGCGTGTAGGGGTGGGCGGGCCGCGCGAAGACCTGCTCGCGCGAGCCCTTCTCGACGAGTTGGCCAAGGTACATGACGGCGATGTCGTCCGCCAGGTACTCCACCGCGGACAGGTCGTGGGTGATGAACAGGCAGGCGAACCCGAGGTCCCCCTGCAGGTCGGCGAGGAGGTTGAGCACCGACGCCTGCACGGAGACGTCGAGCGCGCTGGTGGGCTCGTCCGCGATGAGCAGCATGGGTTCGGAGATCAGTGCGCGCGCGATGCTGACCCGCTGACGTTGCCCGCCGGAGAGCTCATGCGGATATCGGCGGGCCACCTCGGCCCGCAGCCCCACCCGGCCGAGTTCCGCGGCGACCCGGGCCTCCCGGTCGCGTCGCGACATCCGCTGGCCGGACAGCCGCAACGGCTCGGCCACCACGTCGCCCACGAGCATGCGCGGGTCGAGCGAGCCGGCAGGGTCCTGGAAGACGATCGAGACCTTCTTCCGGTGCTCACGTAGCCGCCGCCGGGACAGGTGCGTCACGTCCGTTCCGGCCAGCCTGACCACGCCCGCGCTGGGCTCCAGGAGTCGTACCACGCACCGGCCCACCGTCGACTTACCGGAGCCGCTCTCGCCGACCAGAGCCGTGACGCGGCCCCTGGCGATGGTGAGGGAGACCCCGTCCACGGCCCGTACGGGCCCGAAGTGCATCACCAGGTCTTCGAGTTCGAGGGCGTTCGGCTGCGCTGTCATGGGCTCGTCTCCTGGGGCTGCCGCACCCGGGGCGTCGGGCAGGGGTGCCAACACGCCACGAGATGGTCCTCCGCCGGTGCCGCTTCCGTTCCGAGGACCTCCAGCGGCGGCGCGGACTCGCGACACTGCTCGTCGGCGGCCGGGCAGCGGTCCGCGAACGTGCAGGCGTCGGGCTGGACCGACAGGACGGGCACCAGACCGGGGATCTCCTGTAACCGCTGGGTGCCGGCGTGCGTACCCGGTGTCGGCGAGGCCGCGAGGAGTCCGGCGGTGTACCGGTGACCCGGATGTGCGAACAGGTCGGTGACGTGGGCCCGTTCCACCACCCGGCCGGCGTACATCACGACGACGCGGTCCGCGATGTCGGCGATCACGCCGAGGTCGTGCGTGATGATGAGGATGCTCGTACCCAACCTGTCGCGCAGGTCCCGGAGCACCTGGAGGATGCCGGCCTGGACCGTGACGTCCAGTGCCGTGGTCGGTTCGTCGGCCACCAGCACCTTCGGGCCGCAGGCCACCGCCATCGCGATCATCACCCGTTGGCGCATCCCGCCGGAGAGCTGGTGCGGGTAGTTGTCGACACGTTTCGGGGCGGACGGAATGCCGACGAGGGACAGCAGTTCGACGGCACGTGCGCGGGCGGCCCGCCGCGACATCCGTTCGTGGACCTGTAGCACCTCCCCGATCTGCCGGCCGACGGTGAGCACGGGGTTCAGGGACGTCATCGGCTCCTGGAAGACGTACGCGATGTCCTTGCCGCGCACGCGGCGCAGCACGGACTCACGGGTGCCGACAAGCTCGGTCCCGCGCAGCCGGATCGAACCGGAGATCCGGGCGCTGCCGGGGAGCAGGCCTCCGATGCTCATCCCCGTGACGCTCTTGCCGCAGCCCGATTCGCCCACCATTCCGACGATCTCTCCGGCGGCGAGATCCAGGTTCACCCCGTCGACCGCCGAGACCGTGCCGCTCTCGGTGGTGAACGAGACCGACAGGTCGCGCACCTCCAGGACGGGTGTCCCGACCACGGCGGAGACGGTGTCCGCGCGTTCGCCCGTGCTCATCGCCGGTCCCCCTTCGGATCGAGGGCGTCCCGGAGGGCGTCGCCGAAGACGTTGAACGCCAGGGCCAGCACCATGATCACGACGCCGGGAAGCACGGCCGCCCACGGCGCCTGGGCGGCGAACTGCTGGGCGGTGGCCAGCATGGTGCCCAGGCTGGGTGCCGGGGGCTGGATGCCGAGGCCGAGGAAGGAGAGCACCGCCTCACCCAGGATCGCCGCCGGAATCGCGACCGTGGCCTGCACCAGGATCACCGATGTCGCGTTGGGCATGATGTGCCGGGCGAGCACCCACAGGTCGCTGGCGCCGTCCACGATGGCCGCGGCGACGAAGTCCAGGGACTTGAGCCGCAGGGTGTCCGAGCGGACCACCCGGATCACCCCCGGGATCTGGGCGATCCCGATGGCCACCGCGGCGTTCGCGAGGCTGGCGCCCCGGATCGCGGCCAGCCCGACCGCCATGATCAGAAACGGGAACGCGAGGAGCAGGTCGGTGAACCGGGAGATCACGGCGTCCCAGGCCCGGAAGTAACCCGCCGCGAGCCCGAGCGGCACGCCGACGACCAGGGAGGTGGCCACCGCCAGGAGTCCTACCTGGAGCGACGCCCGTGCGCCCAGCATGATGCGGGACAGCACGTCACGGCCCAGGTCATCGGTGCCCAACACGTGTCCGGGGCTGCCCGGAGGTGCGAACGTGTGGGCAAAATCGGTCTGTTCGACGGAGTAGGGAGCGATCCAGGGCGAGAGTACGGCGACGACGGCCGCGAGCGCGAGCACGACGAAGCTGGCGACGGCGAGCGGGTTCCTCCGCAGCCGTCTGAGGACCCGGGTACGCCGGGTCAGCCCGACGGGACCGGTCTCGGCCATGGGGACGGTGAGGACGGTCATGCCGGATCCCCCGTTACCCGGATTCGTGGATCGATGACCGAGTAGAGCAGGTCAACGAAGAAGTTGATCACGATGTACGCCGTCGCGGTGAGCAGGACGACCGCCTGGATCACCGGGTAGTCCCGCTGGAACACCGCATCGATGGTCATCTTGCCGAAACCCGGAAGCCCGAAGATCTGCTCGGTGACGACCGCACCCGAGATCAGGCCCCCGAGTTGGAGACCCACGATCGTCACCACCACGATGAGGCTGTTCCGCAGCGCGTGCCGGGTGATGACGGCCCGGGGCGGCAGTCCCTTCGCCTTCGCCGTACGCACGTAGTCGGAGGAGAGCGAGTCCAGCATCGCCGAACGGGTCTGTCGCATGATGATCGCGGCGAGGCCGGTTCCGAGGATCACCGCCGGCAGGACGATGTGGTGCAGGTTGTCCACGGGATCTTCGAGCAGCGGCACGAAGCCGGAGGCGGGAAAGAGCCCGGTCGCCACGGAGAGGTAGAGGATCGCCAGCAGTCCGAGCCAGAAGTGCGGCACCGACAGGCCGATCAGTGCCATTCCGTTGGCCAGCCACTCGGCCGGGCGCCCGCGGCGTACCGCCGCGAGCACCCCGGCGCCGACGCCGAGCAGCGCGGCGATGAGGATCGCCAGTACGGCGAGTTCGGCGGTCACCGGCAGGGCGGTCGTGAGCATCGACGAGACCGGAACTCCGGTGCGGATCGACACCCCGAAGTCGCCCTGCACCGTGCGTTCGACGTACTGCGCGAACTGCACTGGCACCGGCTGGTCGAGCCCGTAGTGGTGCCGGATGGCCTCCAGCGCCTCCGGTGACCGGTCCTCCCCGGCCAGCGCGAGGGCCGGATCGCCGGGGAGGGCCCGGACACCGAAGAACACCACGATCGTCGACAGCAGCAGGGTCAGCGCTGACTGCCAGGCGCGGGTGAGTAGATATCGGGCCACGGTGAGCTACTTGGCGAACCCGGCGAAGGCAGCGCGGATCACGCCGTCCGGGAAGACCTGGAGGCCCTGGACCTGCTTGGTGACGGCGGTCAGGTTCCGCTGCCGGTAGAGGTAGATCAGCGCGTCGTCCTGCTGGAGGAGCGTGACCGCCTGCCCGTACAGCTTCTTGCGCTCCTCGACGTCGCTGGCCTGGCGGGCCTGGGTCAGGATGGCGTCGAGCTGGGGGTTGCTGTAGCCGGCGACGTTCTGGCTCGCGAGGGTGCCGACGAAGTTCGTGATGTTGGCGTCCGGGTCGATCCGCCCGCTCCAGCCCAGCTGGAGCAGCTCGAAGTTGCCCCGGTCCTGCTCGTCGAGGAGGGAGGAGTACTCGACGGGGTTGATCTTCAGGTCGAACCCGCCGTCCTTGACCATGGACTGGAGCGCCTGCGCCAGGCGCAGCGTGTCGGGCGTGTTCGAGGCGAGCAGCGTCACCGGGTACGGCGTCGGCACGCCCGCCTCGGCGAGCAGTTGCTTCGCCTTGGCCGGGTCGTGCGCCGGACAGGCCTGCGCCTCCGGCGAGGAGAACGGGCTCGCGGGGGAGATGGGGGAGCAGGCGGTGGCGTGGAGTCCGTTGAAGACGGCCTCGACCAGCACCTTCCGGTCGATCGCGTGCTCGAACGCCTGCCGGACCTTGGCGTTCTGCGCGATCGGCCGGTTGATCGGCTTGGGGGTGGTGCGCACCCCGTCGACGTTGCCGATGTTGAGGGTGAGGCCCTGGTAGCCGAGGGACTGCGACTGCAGGACGGAGAGCGAGGCGTCCTGCCGCAGCGAGGCGACGTCCTGGGTGGAGACGCTGTCGGCGACCTGGGCATCCCCGGAGCGCAGGTTGGCGGCGCGGATGCTCGCGTCGGTGAGGATGCGCCAGGAGATGGTGTCGAGGTGGACCTTGTCGGCCTCGTAGTAGTTCGGGTCCTTCACGACGTCGATGGAGTTCTGCGGCACCCGTTTGGCGAACTTGAACGGCCCGACGCAGACCGGGGCGGAGGCGAATTCGTCGCCCAGGCTCTGCAGCGCCTTCGGGCTCATGATCATGCCGGCCCGGTCCGCGAGCGCGCCGAGCAGGGGCGCGAACGGCTGCTTCAGGCGAAGGACGACGGTCTGCGGATCGGGGGTGTCGACGCCGTCGATGGGACCGAGCTCGCTCTTGCGCGCCGAGCGGGCGTTGGTCAGGTGCCGCTCCAGGGTTGCCTTGACTGCGGCGGAGTCGAACTGCGTCCCGTCCGCGAAGCGCGCGCCCTGGCGCAGGGAGATGGTCACCGTCTTACCGTCGCCACTCGTGACCGGCAGGGCGGTCGCCAGTTGCGGCACGACCTGCGCCTTTTCGTCCACGTCGTAGAGCTTCTGGCACATCGCCTGGAAGACGTAGCGCGAGTAGAGGCTCCGGGACAGGGTCGGGTCCAGTGCGTCGGGCTCCGCGGAGAGGGCGATGACCAGGTTGCCACCCTGCTTCACCGCGGCGGGGTCCGCCGGGGTGCCGAAGGAGTCCTGGCCGGCCGGCTGGCTGTTGTCGGTCTGGTTGCCGCCGTCCCCACTGTCCACCGGTGAGCAGGCGACGACGGTGCAGAGCACAGCGACCGCGGCCACGGCGGTCCGTAGTGGATCAAGCTTCCGCGAGCTCGTCCCGCCGATGGGGAGCTTCGTCATGGGAACTCCTCGGGTGAGTGATCATGGGAGAGTATGTTGTATGCGATGAGTGGCACAAGACTTCCCTGAATGTCCCTCATATCGGTGTGGACCGGAAGCCCGTCGCAGGCGACGGGCGGTCCCCCCGTTGAGGTGCGCGGAGAACTCGAGGCAACTCGCCCCGCCGGCGCCCGGTTACCGGGCCGTCGTCATCCGGCCGGTCATCCGAAACGGGGTACCACATGCTTGCCCTGGCGGGCACGACCGGCGCCCTGCTGCTGGCCCCCTACCGGCGCCGCCGGGACACCACTGCGGGCGGCGGCGGACCGCCGGTACCGCGAACCCGACGCTGAGCCCAAGAGGCTCCGCCAGATGGTGCGTCGCCGATCGGCGGCCCGCCAACCGGTGGCGCGGCCCTGGCGGACCGACAATTTCCGCCAGGGCCGCGCCCCACACCCACCGCGACGGGTACCGCCTGGACCCCGCGCACACCTGACGCGCGAACGGAGCGGCCGCGACACCCGAGGGTGCCGCGGCCGCTCCGCGTTCGTGTCGTGGCGGTCGCTACCGCCTCGGCGGGATCGCGATGCCCTTGCGGTAGTTCGTGTCCCGACCGTCGGGACGGTACTTGTTCTCGACGTTGCCGGCCGCGTCGACCGAGAACCAGTTGATCCTGGTCCCGTAGGGCACGGTCAGGGTCTCCGCGCCCTCGCGGATGCCCGCCGAGCCGTAGAGCGTCGACGAGTACGTCGGCCTGCGGCCGTTCAGCGTGTAGAAGACCGCCGCCGGCTCGCTCACCTCGAACTTGACGTCCACCATCCCTGGTGTGGCACTGCGGCTCACCGAAAGGTCGCTCTCCGGCCGTCGGCGATCGGTGTCGAAGTCACGCGCCACCCGCATCATCTCGACGAGCCCGTTGGCGAACTCCATCGTCTCGTCGTGCGCCTCGGCCCACTCCGGCTGGAACGAGGTGCCGACCTCGAAGTTCCAGGCGTAGATGCCGTACTTGTACCAGAGCATGTCGCCGGAGTTCCCCGCCGCCGAGTAGAGCACGTCGGAGATCGGGCCGGTACGCGCCGGGGTGACCGCCATGTTCCGGTGCCGCTTGATCGAGGTCAGGATCCGTGACGAGGCACCCCAGAAGAAGGACTCCTCGCCGAGGGTCGGCCGGGGCGCCGAGATCCGGTCCGGCGTCGAGTACGCGCCCGGCGACCACATGAAGTAGTTGCCGGAGGAGTGCAGGTTCATCGAGAACTTGATGTTCGGCCGGGAGGCCAGCCAGTTGAGGTTCCGGTTCTCCGGCTCCGACAGCTCGCTGGGCCCGGCGTACGTGCCGCTGGTGCAGCTCGACGACGCGCCCGAGTAGCCGTCGAAGAGGCTGTACTCGGTGTAGTTACGGTTGTTGTCCACGCCCCACGAGTCGCGGCCGAGGGCGTCCGCCGACCCGGTCTGCGGGCAGTGGTTGGTCATGTTCTTGCGCTGCGAGTTGAAGTCGTAGAACGAGTAGTGGCCACCGTCGGGGTTGATCGACGGAGCGATCCAGATGTCGAGGTTGTCCAGGAGATCCCGGGTCTTCCGGTCGTGGCCGTAGTTGCGCAGCAGCCGCTCGGCGGTCTCCAGCGTGACCAGCGGCGGTACCCACTCGCGGGCGTGTTCCTGGGCGTACGCGAGGACACCCATCTTCGAGCTGTTGCGGTGCTTGCCGAGCCGGATCGCGTACACCGGATGCGGGTCACGCGACACGCTGGCCGGGGCGCTCAGCCCGTCGGTCAGCGGTGTCGGTGCGGCCGGCGCCACCACGCCGTCGCCGACGCTGCCCCGGTAGGTGTACGCGACGACGAGCGACCCGGCGGTGGCGTTCAGCGCCGCGACGACCTGGGCGGCGGTGCTGGTCACCGCCCCGGCGGCGTCGGTGGCCAGGCTGACCCGGATCGCGGTGCCGGTCACGCTCACCGACAGCGCCTGGTCGGCGGCGCCGGGGTTGGCGAGTTCGACGGCGATGTCGTTGCCGCCCTCGTGCCCCCAGGCCTTGGAGTCGACCGCGACCCGGTCCGCGTTCGCGGCGCCGAGAACGGTCTGCGCCTTACGCCGGTAGCCGTTCGTCTTGTACGGCAGCGTGACGACCTCGGCCAGCTTCGGGTACTGCTTGGCGAGCTGGTGGATCCGGTCGTACAGCTCGGTCGGGGTCAGGTAGCTGGCGATGAAGTCCTTCTGGTAGCCGGGTCCCTCCGGGTTGTCCTTCGGGATGGGCAGCCACTGGTTCACCTTGACCACGGTCACGCCCCCGGTCGGGCTCGTGATCTGGATGTAGTTCGGGCGGGCCGTCACCGTCGAGGCGCCACGGTGGTAGAGGTACACCCCGGCGTCGACGAAGCGGGAGATGGTCTGGGTGCCCCCGGACCCCATCGCCGTGCCGGGGCCGCTGTCCCGGCTGACGGTGAGGGCGTCGGTGGCGGTCTGCCCCTGCGCCCACTTCGCCTCGACGGAGAGGACCTGGTCGGTGCCGGAGGTGTAGTAGTCGGCCCGAATGATCTTGACGTCGGAGGTCGGCTGGGTACCCCTGCGGGCCTGGTTCCCGCTGAGCGCCTCGTTCTCCGCGATGTGGGCCGCGATGGTCGCGTCGCGCTCCGCGATCCGCTGTGCCGAGTCGCTGGGCGTGAAGAGCACCTTGCCCAGCCGGTAGCCGCTCGCCCGCAACGCGGCGACCTCGTTCGGCGTGACGACGGCGTGCACCACGATGGCGCTCTCGGTACGACTCACGTGGTGGTCGAGGTCGACGCCGGTGGCGACCAGCTTGTCCAGCTCGGCGCTGTCGGCGAGCAGGATCTCTACGACGCTCGTCTCCTCGCCCGCGAGCCGTCCGAGATCGACATGCCCGTCGGATCCGGAACCGGAACTCGACGGGTCCGGGCCTGTCGCGACCGCTGGGGCCGGGGTGACCAGTAGCGCACCGACGAGGGCGACCGATGCCGCGAGGTAGACGCGGCGTCGCCATCGAGGGGCAGGAAGATCAGACATGGCGTTGCAACCCTTTCTGCGCAGTTCTCCTACGCGGGGTCGGCCGTCGGGGTACGACGACCGCTGGATGACACGCAGGATGCAATGCCGCCTGGATCGGCGGCGGTCCTTGCTACTGCCCGGGCTGGCTAAATCTTGGAGGCGCCGTGATCGATCTGTCAATCGTCGGTCACAGTGGAGGGCCCCGCCTAGCCGCAAGGGGCGGCGGTGCCGGGGTCAGGCCTTCCGCAGGCCGGCCGTGAACAGTTCGATGTTGAGCGGTGGCCGGGGCGGGGTCGGCTCCGGGCCGGATGCTCGCGTCGAGTGTGTTCCGGGTGGTGTCGAGTTGGAGCGTGGCGAGCAGGCCGGTCGGGCATCCGGTCGGCGCGTGCGGCAGCGCGGGAATCTCCAGCCCTGGTATCGCCATCAGAAGGCTTGCCGCGGGCGACAAGTGTGGCCGCCGCCGTCGTGAACCGTCCCGGAGTTGATCACTTCCGGTTCGCGTCCACGGGCGGTACCTCGTGATACCGCGGTATGACGCACCATCCTTCACGGCACCGGCGTGCACAGTTTGACGGCCCCGGCGGCGCTTGTTGAGTGGACGGCTTGTGCGGTGGTCCCGGTCCGATCAGGCGCACGGCGGATGCGAGATGGTGAAGTGGGCCGAGGTGTTGCCCCAGCCGCCGTCGGGCTCCCCGCAGCCCGACCAGCGCTGCCCGGTGAGCTGGGACTTGTGTGGTGTGGCGAAGTAGGTGACGAGGAACCGGGTGTCTGCGGCGGCGGCCGCGGAGGCGGTCGGATGGGACGCGACGAGCGGCCCGACCAGGATGGCGGCGAGTCCGACGGTGCCGAGCCTCCACAATGTAGTCATCCCGTCGGGTTAGGTGACCTAACCTGATTTACGGCGGTCGATCCCGCGTACGGCCCGCGCGGTGTCCCGGCAACTGTCCGACCCCGCTGGCCCCGACGGTCGCGGATCGGATGCCGACGGGTCCGAAAACGACTCTCTCCGGGAAGTCGGCCGTCGGAGTCGGCCGGCCGTACCGGGTCGCGGAGTAGCGCTACCGGACGCCTATCGCCCTGCTCCGGTCGGATCGACGGCCGTCATACCCCGGCCCGTCCCGGTGGTGCGGACCACGAGTGGACCCCGGCTTCCCAGCGCCCAGACGCAGAGCGCGAAGCAGCAGAGCCCGGCTCCCGTGATCGTGACCGCCGTCCAGCCGCCCACGGACCAGAGCGCGGTCGCGGCGGCGGAGCCGATCGCACCGCCGATGAAGTTGCCGACGCCGAGCGCCGTGTTGAGCCGGCTGCGCGCCTCGTCGGAGACGGCGAACAGCCGTGCCCGGTTGAGGATGCCCTGCCCCTGAAGGGCGACATCGCACACGATGATCACGACGATGACGAGTACGACGGACCGGCCGGCGAAGGTCGCGAGGGCGAAGGCGCCGAGGGCCAGTAGCCATGCCGTACCGGTGGCGGGAAGCGACCAACCCAAGTCGTGCAGGCGACCGGCGTGCTGTACGGCGAGGGCGCCGGCGAGGCCGACCAGCCCGAACAGCCCGATCACCCGTACCGGGTACCCGAACGGCGGGCCGCTGAGCAGGAACGTCAACGCGGTCCAGAGCAGCGTGAACGCGGCGAATCCGGTGGCGGCGAGGACCAGCGTCCAGCGGACCGTCCGCTCGCGGGCGACCACCGCGCCGACCGAGGCGAGGAGCGCCGGGTACCGCAGCCGGGTCCGCGGGGCCAGCGGCGGGATGGCGCGGTGCAACAGGATCGCCAGCAGGACGGCGACGACCGAGGCGAGCGCGAAGACCGTACGCCAGCCGGCGGCGTCGGCGACGAAACCGCTGAGCGTACGGGAGGCCAGGATGCCGGTGAGGGTCCCGGACCCGATGACACCGACTACCCGACCGCGCTGGGCGTCGCCCGCCAGGTCTCCGGCGAGCGGGGTGAGGACCTGCCCGGAAATCGTCGTCACGCCGAGCATGCCGACCGCGAGCAGGAGTACGCCGATCGACGGCGCCAGCGCGCAGAGCAGCAGTACGACGGCCGAGGTCAGCACCATCACCGGGACGAACCGCCGACGGTCGAGGACGTCACCGAGCGGTACGAGCAGCAGTACGCCGAGCGCGTACCCGACCTGGGTCGTGGTGACGAGCCATCCGGCCGTCGCGGTCGACGCGCGCAGGTCGTCCGCGATGAAGCTGAGCAGCGGCTGCGCCCAGTACAGGTTGCCGATTGCCGCGCCCGCCGCCACCGCGAACAGGAACGTCCGGCGGCGGCTCATCGCCGACGGCGGTGACCCGGAGGATGTCGTCACCCGTTGCTCCTACGTCAACCCGCTGCCGTAGGCAAGCAGGTCCGAGACAGCGGGTTCGTTGGCGGTGGTGGGTGTCCGGCCGACCCGAGCCAGCCGGCGCCCGGGTGCCGCTACGGCCTACCCGGTGCTGGCTCCGCCGGCCGGCGGTAGGCGCCGTACCACCAGATCAGGGCCAGCTCCCGGGCGAACGCGGCATCGTGCTGGGAGTTCCCGACGGTGATGTGGTCGAGGATGGCCTGCTTGCCGCCCATGACGATCACCCGGCCGGCGCTGACCAGGTCGAGGTCGGCGGGGCTGCGACCGGAATCCTGTTCGTCGCGGAGCACCGCGATCGTCCGGTCCGTGAACCGGCTGAGTCCCTCGTACCAGAAGTCGCGCACGGTGGCGTCGTAGCTGGCGACCTCGGCGATCGCCCGCAGTACCACGGCGTGTTCCCGGTAGATCCCCACCACCTGACGGAAGCCGTCGGCGAGACGTTCGAGGCCGTCGGACGGCTCCCAGGCCGAGGCGATGTCGAACGACCTGTCCACCACCGTGGTGGCGAGCCGCAGCAGCAGGTCGGTCTTGTCGCGGAAGTGGCTGTAGAAGGTCGAGCGGGCGACCCCGGCCTCGGTGGAGATCTGTTGTACGCCGAGTTCGGTGAAGTTCGCGCCGTTGATCAGGAGGCGCCGGGTCGCGGCCAGGATCTCCGTCTCGACGAAGGCACGCCGGCCGGGATTCGGTGCGCGTCTTCGGGTAATCGAGGGCATGCGCGGATCCTTGGTGTCGCGGCCCGGCGGTGCCCGTGCGTCGCCGCACGTTCGGTTCGCCCTTGCCGAACCAACACTACACGTTGTCCGACACCGTGTAGTGTCAAGTCCGGACACCATGTCCGACGGAGTGACCGGCTCGATGCCGGTACGCACAGTAGTCGTTCTGCCGAGCGGGACGTACAGGTACAAGAGGAGTTACTGGTGAAATATCGCCTGTTGGGGCGTACCGGGGTGTGGGTCTCCGAGATCTCCCTGGGCACGATGACCTTCGGTGGCAAGGACCACCCGGTGTTCAGCAAGATGGGTGCACTCGGGCAGGAGGAGGTGGACCGGGTCGTCGGCACGGCACTCGACGCCGGGGTCAACTTCATCGACACCGCCGACGTCTACGCCGACGGCGAGAGCGAGGAGCTGCTCGGCCGGGCGATCGGGCAGCGGCGCCGGGACGTGGTGCTCGGCACCAAGCTGCTCGCACCGGTCGGGCCGGGGCCCAACGACCAGGGGCTGTCCCGGATGCATGTGATGCGGGCCCTGGACGACAGCCTGCGCCGGCTGCGGACCGACTACATCGACCTCTACCAGATCCACAACCACGACCACGTGACGCCGATCGAGGAGACGCTGAGCGCACTCGACGACGCGGTACGGCAGGGCAAGGTCCGCTACATCGGCTGCTCCAATCTCGCCGCCTGGCAGATCAGCAAGGCGCTGGGCGTCTCCGCGCTGCACAACCAGGCGAGGTTCGTCGCGAACCAGATCCACTACTCGCTGGTGTCGCGCGACGCCGAACGCGACCTGGTGCCGATGGCCCTGGACGCGGGGCTGAGCCTGACGGTCTGGAGCCCGCTCGCCGGCGGATTCCTCTCGGGCAAGTTCGACCGGGGCGGGGCCACCACCGAGCAGAACTCCCGCCGGGCCCAGGTCGGCGTCGACTTCGTCCAGTTCGACGAGGAGAACGGCTACGAGGTGGTCAACGTGCTGCGGACCGTCGCCGCGCGGCACGAGGTGAGCCCCGCCCGGGTCGCGATCGCCTGGCTGCTCGCCCAGCGCGCCGTCACCAGCGTCATCGTCGGTGCTCGGAAGCTGGACCAGCTCACGGACAACATCGCCGCCAGCGGCCTGACCCTGAGCGAACAGGACCTCGCCGACCTCGACGAGGTGAGCCGGCCGCCGGTCGCCTACCCGAACTGGATCCAGGAGGCGTTCGGCCCGGGCCGGATCCCGGCCAGCAACCGAGCCTGATCCGGTACGTCGGATGTCGGGCGCGGGCGACGACCCGGCCCGACACCCGGCGCGACCACCGGTGACCGACCACGACGGCTCACCGCCGGTGACCGACCACGACGGCTCACCGCCGGTGACCGACCACGACGGCTCACCGCCGGTGACCGACCACGACGGCTCACCGCCGGTGACCGACCACGACGGCTCACCGCCGTGGTCGAGCCTTGACCGCCCGGGTGGCGAAGTAGCCGGGCAGCCAGCCGGCGGTGGCGTCGGACTGGTGCGGCGCCTCGTCGAACCCGTCGATCACGAAGCCCGCGGCGAGCTGTCCGCCGATCTGCCGGGCCAGGGTGTGGCTGTACTCCAGCGGTGCGTCCGCGCCCCACAGGCGTTCGCGCGTCTCGGCGGGGACGTGGGTGAGGTCGCTGTACGGCAGCCGGTGGCTGACCACCAGCTCGCCGCGCTTCTCCATCACCTCGTGGTCGAACAGGTAGACGTCGGGGTTGAGGAAACCGCACAGCAGCACCCCGTCCGGGCGCAGCACCCGGAAACACTCCCGCCACACCGGAGCGAGTTCGGGTACGAAGAGGTTCGAGACGGGGTTGAAGACCACGTCGAAGGAGGAGTCGGCGAAGACCGACAGGTCGCGCATGTCACCGAGGACGGTCCGCAGTTGCAGGCCGTCCCGGCGGGCGACCATCTCGTCCTGTTCGAGCTGGCGCGGCGAGTTGTCGAAGACGGTGACCCGGGCGCCCACGGCGGCGAGCGTCGGACCCTGCTGCCCGCCACCGGAGGCCAGGCAGAGCACGTCCGCGTCGGCGAGATCGGGCGGGAACCAGGACCGGTCGACGGGCCGGTAGCCGATGAGTACGACCGACCAGTCACCGGCCCGGGCCCGGGCGATCGTCTCCGAGGAGACCGGACGTGACCACTCGTTGCCCTCGTCGACCTGCCGGTCCCAGGCGGCCCGGTTGTGCGCCACCGGATCAGGATTCATCGCCCCACGTTAGCGGCCACGGCAACGAACATCGCGGAAGTTTTCGGCACACGCCGCGCCGTCCCGGCTGACCAACGCCGCGGAGGCGCAGTCGGAGAGCAGGCCGTAGTCGGCGATCATGGCGGCGGACACCCCGCGCGAATACCCAGGCACGCCGCCAGTACTGCCGGACCCGGCCGATCCGAGGTCCAGGCAGTGCAACCGGAACGCTCCGCCGCTGGTCCTTTCTGAAACGTCGTCGATCCGGGGAGAGCGTGTGGAAGCCGAGGACAAGGTGCGCCAGGCGTACCAGGTCTCCTACCGGCGGCTGGTGGGGCAGGTGTTCGGCCTGGTCGGCGATCTGGCCGAGGCGGAGGACGCGGTGCAGGAGGCGTTCGCCCGGGTGCTGACCTCGCCGAGGGCTTTCATCGAGGCCGACGACTCCGAGCGGTGGCTGCGGGTGGTGGCGCTCAACGTCGCCCGGACCCGCTACCGCCGCCGGTGGCTCTTCGAGCGGCTGGTCCGCACGGGCCGGGTGGAAGCAACTCCGGCCGCGGCGCCACCGCTGTCCGCGGACCGGGTGGCGCTGCTGGCCGCGCTTCGCCGACTGGCACCGCCGACCCGCGAGGCGGTGGTCCTGCACCACCTGGCCGACCTGCCGGTCGGCGAGGTCGCCGCCACGCTCGGGGTGCCGGTGGGCACGGTCAAGGCGCGGCTGGCCCGGGGCCGGGCCGCGCTCGCCCGCTACCTCGCCGACGAGGACCCCACTGTGCTAACCGAGGAGGTACGTCATGCGTGAACCGCACTTCGACAACCTGCGCGCCTACGTTGACGATGCCGCCCGGCAGCCCGACTTCGCCGTCATCCGTCAGCGGGCGGTCCGGGTACGCCGTCGGCGTCGTGCCACCGCGTCCAGCGCCGCGGCCGTGGTCGCCGCCCTGTTCGCGACCAGTCTCGGGTACGCGACCGCGGGCGGCCCGCAGGCACCGGATCCGACGCCGTCCGTCAGCGCCGTTCCGGACGTCGGCTGGCCCCGCGTCACCAGTGTCGTGGCCACCGGATCCACTGATCTCTACGCGGTGTTCGAGCCCTGCCGGGACTGTGCCGCGCAGCTGTACGCCTCGGACGATGCCGGCGCCAGCTGGCAGCGCCGCGCCGCGCCGCCCCGTTCGGCCGACGACGTCGGCGGCATGCTCGTCTCGTTGGGCGGGAACGCGCTCGCCTGGCGGGAGTCCAGGAGGGTCCTCCTGCTGGAGGAGGTCGAGGTCGGACGGCTGCCGTCCACCACGCAGTCACCGACCGTCCCGCCGAGTCCGCCGGCGCCCGACCGGCTCTGGATCACCGTCGACGGGGGCCGGACCTGGCGCCGGCCCGTGGTCGACCCGAAGCCGGTGACCGCCGTGCCCCCGGGTACCCGGCCGGTCGACTGTCAGCTCGTCGGGCGGCCGTCGCCGTGCAAGATCTACGCGGTCGACCCGGTCAGCGGCCGGTTCGCGCCGCTGGTCCGTCAGCCCGGGATCACCGTCGAGGCACGCTGGACGGACCGGGTGGTCGTTCCGCTCGGCGCCCAACTGTGGGTACCCGGACTGGACCCCGCCAGCGGCAGACCGGCCGTCGCGTCCAGCGCCGACGGTGGCCGGACCTGGAACACGACCGTGTTCGGCGGCGGGGAGCAGGAGCGGAACCCCGCATTGTCGACGGTGACCGCCGGCACGGGCGACACGGCGTACGCGCTGGTCTACCGCGACGACCACAGCCGGGACCCCTACCGGACCACCGACGGCGGCGCCACGTGGCGACCGGTGCGGGGCGGCGCGCTGACCGACATCCCGGCGCGGGGGCTGGTCACCACCGACGGTGCCCACGTCGTCAGGTCGAGCCAGGGGTTTCAGGTCAGTCGCGACGGTGGCCGGTACCAACCGGCGACGCTGCCCGGCTACCCGGCCGATCTGCTGCAGCCGACCGCGGGCGAGGTCCCCGTGCCGCAGGCGGCCAAACGCTACCTGGTCTGGTCGGAGTCCTATCTCTACCTCTCGGACGACGGCTGGACCTGGCGGCAGGTGGACATGCCGTAACCCGGTCCGCTCGGGCTGCCCGTACCGACTTCTGACCGAGGAGCGTGTCTTGGCAGTCGATCACGCCTGGGCGCCGACCGCCGGCGGCAGTAGAGGGCGGACCGGTGACCGCCGGGTGGCGGGCCTGGACGGGCTTCGTGGCCTGGCCGCCCTGTACGTGCTGGTCCACCACTGCTGGTTGCTGACCTTTCCGGGGTACCCGGCCAACACCGGCCCGGACTGGCTCGGCTGGCTGGTGCACGGCCGCCTCGCCGTCGTCGCCTTCATCGTCCTGTCGGGCTTCTCGCTCGCGATCTCGCCGGCCCGCGACGGATGGCGGCTGGGCGGCGTGCTGCGGTTCGCCCGGCGGCGCGCTCGGCGAATTCTGCCGCCGTACTGGCTGGCGCTGGTGCTCAGCTGCGTGATCGCGAGCGCCGTGCCGTCGTTGCCACTCAGTGCGCCACCGTCCCTGGGATCGGTCGTCGTCTACGGGTTGCTGCTCCAGGACGTCGTCGCGGCACCGGCCCCCAACGGCGCGTTCTGGTCGATCGCGGTGGAGGCGGGCCTGTACCTGACGTTCCCGGTCCTGCTCCTGATCCGTCGGCGGGCCGGCGCGGTGGCGACCCTCGCCGTGGTCACCGTGTCGGTGGTCGTGATCGGCCTGCTCTGGCCGTCGGTCTCCACTACGGCCAAGGCCACCGGGTACACACTGGAGCTCGCCCCGCTGTTCACGCTCGGCGTGCTGGCCGCCGGGGTGGTCGCCGCCCCCGGGTGGATCCGTCGCCTGCCGTGGCCCGGGCTGGCCGCGCTGGCGGCCGCGCCGGTGCTGCTGCTGGTGGCCGGCCAGGGTTCGGTCTGGACGGTGCGGCACTACTACTGGGTGGACCTCGCGGCCGGTCCGGCGATCGCCCTGCTCCTGGCCGCCGTGGCCACCCGCCGGCCGGCCCTGCTGGTCCGGCTGCTGGACAGTCGGCCGCTGCGGGCGCTCGGCGGGTTCTCCTTCAGCCTCTACCTGATCCACCTGCCGATCGTCGCGCTGGTCGGCCGTCGCCTCGTGGCGCCGTACGTTGTGCCCGGACTGCCGGCGTTCTGGGCCACGCTCGTGGTGACGGTGCCGATCTGCCTGATCGCGGCCCGGGTGCTCGCGGCGCTCGTCGAGACTCCGTTCCAGCGGCCCGGTCCCGGGAGCCTGGAACGAGGGATCGAAGATCAGGAGCGTTATTCGCACCGTCCACGGTGGCGCCGGCGGTCGATCGTCATTGCCGTCCAAGCCTTTTGTTGCTACGGACAAAAGTGTGGGTTGTTCCGTCGAAAGATCTAGACATGTCGACGGCAAGACGGTTAGGGTCGGACAACATCAGCAGGTTTCATCGAGGTAACCGGCGGCGCGGTTAGCTCACCGTCTGAGAGTTCCGGCAGGACCGGGGGAGAACGCTCCCCGGGTCGGCGGTGCCCGCAGACCCGCCCCGGCGCGGCCCCCGCGCCGATCATCCGCGTACCTCCGAATCGACACACTCTGTCCACACGCCAGCCCCGACGGGCGGGCAGCCGCAACCCCGGACCCACCCATCGCGGACCGAGCCGGTGTGCGGTCTGTCGCCATGTCATCCGTCGATCCACGCGAAGCCCCCTACGGGTCGGCGACGTTCCCGCACGACTCGCGAAAGGTGTGTTCGACATGCCAGCTCTTTCCGCGCGATGTGGCCCGGCACGGCGCCCGCGGCTGCTCACCCGGCTCAGCACGGGCCGGCGCAGCCGACCGATGAGGATGCTCGCGGCAATGGCCGTCCTGCTCGCCGGCTCCGCGCTCCTCGCCGTACCGGCCGGCGCCCGCCCTGCCGACTCCGGGTCGACGACGTCCGGCGGCGCGTCGGCCGGGCAACTCCAGGCCCAGGTGCTCACCTGGACGGCCGGCGACAGCGTCCAGTCGTACGTCTCCGCGCCCACCACCGCCGTCGCGGGGCCGACCACCCTCGTCTTCGAGAACAGCGCCGCAACCGGCAACACCAGCGGCATGCAGCACACCCTCACGTTCGACACGGGCAGCACCGAGTACAACCGCGACGTGGTCGTCGACATCCTGGCCGACCCGTTCGACGCCAACCAGGGCCGGTGGACCCTCGACGTGGTGCTCACCGCCGGCACCTACCGCTACTTCTGCGCGATCCCCGGACACGGCACGATGACCGGGCTGCTCGTCGTCAGCGGCGGTGACCAGGACACGACCCCGCCGACGGTGACCGCGGCGGTCACCGGTGAGCAGAACGACGACGGCGCGTACGTCGGCGCCGCCACGGTGACCCTCTCCGCCACCGACACCGGATCGGGCGTCGGCCGGGTCGAGTACGCGGTGGACGGCGGCCCGTACGGCACCTACTCCGCTCCGGTGACGGTGAGCGCGCCGGGGCAGCACACGGTGACGTACCGGGCCACGGACGTGGCGGGTAACACCTCTGCGGTGCAGTCGGCGGCCTTCGAGGTGGTGGCGCCGTCGGATCCGGACACCACCGCGCCGACGGTGACCGCCGCGGTGACCGGTGAGCAGAACGAGGACGAGGCGTACGTCGGGATGGCGACGGTGACCCTGTCGGCCACCGACGCCGGATCCGGGGTGGAGCGGGTCGAGTACTCGCTCGACGGTCAGGCGTACGCCGCTTACTCCGCTCCGGTGACGGTGAGCGCGGCCGGGCAGCACACGGTGACGTACCGGGCCACGGACGTGGCGGGTAACACCTCTGCGGTGCAGTCGGCGGCCTTCGAGGTGGTGGCGCCGTCGGATCCGGACACCACCGCGCCGACGGTGACCGCCGCGGTGACCGGTGAGCAGAACGAGGACGAGGCGTACCTCGGGATGGCGACGGTGACCCTGTCGGCCACCGACGCCGGATCCGGGGTGGAGCGGGTCGAGTACTCCCTCGACGGGCAGGCGTACGCCGCTTACACCGCTCCGGTGATGGTGCACCAGCCGGGCCGGCACACGGTCAGCTACCGCGCCACCGACGAGGCGGGCAACACCTCCGCCCCGCAGTCCGTCGCGTTCGAGGTGGCCGACACGTCGACTCCGGACACCACCCCGCCGACCGTGACCGGCGGGGTCACCGGCGACCGCGACGACAACGGCGGGTACCTCGGTGCCGCCACGGTGACCATCTCCGCCACCGACACCGAATCGGGTGTCGAGCGGGTCGAGTACTCCCTCGACGGGCAGCCGTACGCGGCGTACACCGCCCCGGTGACCGTCAACACGCCCGGCCAGCACACCGTCGACTACCGGGCCACCGACGAGGCGGGCAACACCTCCGCCCCGCAGTCCCTCGCGTTCCAGGTGGTCGAGCGGCCGAACCCGGACACCACCGCGCCGACCGCGACCGCGACCGTCGCCGGCAACCGGGACGGCACCGGGGCCTACCTCGGTGCGGCCACCGTCACGGTCTCCGCCACCGACGCCGGATCGGGCGTCGGCCGGGTCGAGTACTCCCTCGACGGCCAGCCGTACGCCGAGTACACCGCTCCGGTGACGGTCAACCAGCCCGGTCAGCACACCGTCTCGTACCGGGCCACGGACGTCGCCGGCAACACCTCCACCCCCGGCTCGGTCTCGTTCACCGTGGCCGCCCCGCCCAACGCCGACACCACCGCCCCGACCGTGAACGCCGCGCTGACCGGGCAGCAGGACGGAAGCTGGGCGTACGTCGGCAGCGCCACCATCGTGCTCACCGCCGCCGACACCGGATCCGGTGTCCACCGCGTCGAGTACGCCCTGGACGGGCGGGGCTACACCGTCTACTCCGGACCGGTCACCGTCAACACCCCCGGTGCGCACACGTTCAGCTACCGGGCCACCGACAAGGCCGGCAACGTCTCGGGGACCGCCTCGGCGACGTTCACGGTGGTGGAGAGCAGGCCGCCGGCGCCGACCTGCCAGGTGACCGACACCCGGCCGACGGTCTGGCTCGGCACGCTCAACAGCGGTGTGCCCAGCCGGGTGGTCGAGGGCCGCTGCTCGATCAACGATCTGATCGACGACGAGCGGGCCTGGCCGAGCCACAGCGAGTTCGTGGAGCACGTCCGGGCGATCGCCGAACGCCTGCACCACCGGGGCCAGATCCTGCTCAGGGAGCAGAACGCCCTGGTACGCACGGCCCGTGAGTCCGCTGTCGGCAAGTCCGAGCAGAAGCAGGGCTACCTGCCGCTGCTCGACCGCTCCGCCGCCTCGTTCAAGCTGTGGGAGCAGGTCGGTGCCGGCGGCTTCCGGCGCAACGCCGACGGTTCGGTCACCAGTCGGGCCGTCGACGGCCTCGGCATGCTCTGGTTCCCGGTCCGCACCTACGGCGACTTCTCCCTCAAGCTCCAGTGGCGCGACGACGCCCCCGGTGACGGCCGCGCCAACAGCGGGGTCTTCGTCCGCTTCCCCCAGGTGCACCAGCACCCGCAGGAGTCCCGCCCCGAGTGGGTGGCCATCAAGTACGGCCACGAGCTGCAGATCTACGACCGCACCGACGGCGACCCGTACAAGAGCGGGTCGGTGTACGGATTCGACCGGGTCGACCTCGACGGCGCACAGGTCGCCCCGAAGGGCACCTGGAACGACTACGAGATCCGCGTCGTCGGCCAGCACTACTCGGTGTTCCGCAACGGCAAGCTGCTCAACGAGTACGTCAACGTTCCCGGAGCCGTCTTCACCCCGCCCCGCGCCGACGATCCCGGCGGCGCCGGCCGCCAGCACCCGAGTGGCTTCGTCGGCCTGCAGAACCACGGCGTCGGGGACATCGTCAGCTTCCGCAACATCAGGATCGCCCCGCTGACCCCGTGACGCCGGCACCGCACGCCGTCTGATCCCGCCCACCAGCGCCATCGGTGCTAGCCGAGCGATTGGATAGAACGTTGGACAAGGAAACGAACGACATCGGCGGGGTCGTGCTCCCGCCGCCCGCCGGCGGGTCGGATCCCCGCCCGGCGTCGCCGGGCCGGCTGCTCGGCACCGGCGCCGGCCGGGCCGTCCTGGTGGCGGCCGTTATGTTGGTGACGCTCGTCGGCGCGGGCGGGCTGGCCCTGGCCGGCGGCACCACCGCCCGGCCGGCCGAGCGGGCGGTCGAGGCCGCTCCGGCGGCCCGCTCGGCGGAGCGGCCGGAGGGCTGTGTGACGCCGGACCGCCGGTTGCAGCTGTACGCGGTCGAGCTACCCAAGGACCCGGTGACCAACCAGGTACGCCTCGGCTACGGCCTCACCCCGCAGACGGCCTCCTATCCGGGGCCGACGATGGAGATGATCGAGGGGGAGTGCCTGGCGATCACCCTGCACAACCAGGTGCCGGCCGCGACCCTGGAGCAGCTGCGCACCGATGCCGCGCATCCGATCGGCGTCTCGCTGCACGTGCACGGCGTCAAGTACACCCAGATGTCCGACGGCACCGTGCACAGCAACTCCTTCGTGCCGCCGGGCGGGTCGCGGACGTACGTCTGGTTCGCCAAGCCGCGTACGGCGACGTCGCCGGGTACGGCCGGCTACTGGTGGTACCACGACCACGTCGTCGGCGGGCCGCACGGCACCCAGGGGCTCCGCTCCGGGCTGTTCGGCGGTCTCGTGGTACGCCGGCAGGGAGATACCCGGCCCGACCGGACCTACGTGACGGCCTTCGGCGACCGGCAGACCATCAACCTGCGGCGCAGCGCGGAGGCGGACACCTGTGATCCGGTGAATCCGCAGCCCGGCCCGACCTGCCTGGTCGCCAAGGTCGGCGAGCGGGTCGAGTTCATCGTGATCGGCATCGGCGACGACATGCACACGTTCCACGTGCACGGGCACTCCTGGGCGGACACCCGGACCGGCATGGTGGAGGGCGCCAACAAGGCGCTGATCGACTCGATTCCGGTCATCGACAACAAGACTCTCGGCCCGGGTGACACCTTCGGCGTGCAGTTCGTCGCGGGCGACTCGGTGGGGCCGGGGCACTGGATGCTGCACTGCCACATGCAGTTCCACTCCGACCTGGGCATGTCGACGACGTTGCACGTCCTCGACGAGAACGGGCAGATGATGCCGCACGCCGGTAGCCACACCCCGTCCGCACCGGCCCAGAACGCGCCGGCGCAGAAGGCACCGGCACAGGGCGCAGCGCACCCGAACCACCGCTGATCCGGAGCACCCACACCTCGACCCCGACACCTCTGCCATCGCCCGAAGGACTCTTCGTACCCCCTCTGAGGAGGAGAAATGGCTCACCGACGCCATTTTTTCCAGCTGTCCCGATCGGTCGGGCGGCAACGTCCCGGCCCCGTCGACCTACCGTCCCCCGCGCTCGGCCCCGTACCCCGGCGTCGCGTCGCCGGACCGTTCCGCCGTGCGGTCGCGCTGGCCTCGGGCGCCGTACTCACGCTCGGTCTGTTGAGCGCGCCGGTCGCCGCCGCCCCGGACCAGAGCGTCGGCGCGGTCGCACCGGCCTGGACCGGTCGGGCCGTGAACGTCCTGGTCTTCCACGGCCCGGCCGCGTCCCAGGACGACCCGGTCGCCAAGGCCGTCAGCAGCATCCGCAAGCTGGGCAACGAGAACGGCTTCACCGTCCACGACTCCGACGACCCGTCGGTCTTCACTCCTGACAACCTGGACCGCTACCGCAGCGTGGTGTTCCTGTCGGCCAACGGGGTGACGCTGAACGACACCCAGGAGGCGGCGTTCCAGGCGTACGTCAAGGGTGGCGGCGGCTTCGTCGGAATCCACGACGCCGCCCGCGCGCAGCCCGGCTCCGAGTGGTTCACCGGTCTGATCGGCACCCGTCCGGCGGCGACCCTGCCGAACGCGGAGAAGATCGCGAGCGTCACGGCCAGCGGCGGCAACCCGCCGAACGAGGTCGTCGAGAACCTGATCGACGGGGCGACCGGAACCAAGTGGCTGACCCGTACGCCGACCGGCTGGGTGGTTGCCAAGCTCGCCGAGCCGAAGGCCATCGCGCAGTACGCGCTGACGTCGGCGAACGACTTCCGGGGCCGCGACCCGAGGGACTGGACCCTGCAGGGGTCGGCCGACGGCACCACCTGGACGGACCTGGACCGCCGGACCGGGGAGACGTTCTCCCAGCCGTTCCAGACGAAGCAGTACACGTTCACCAACACCCAGGCGTACCAGCACTACCGGCTGAACATCACCGCGAACAGTGGTGAGCCGCTGATCCAGCTCGCCGAGCTGTGGCTGATCGGCCCGGACGCCGGACCCGCACCGGAGAGCAAGGTGCAGGAGGCCGTGGTCGCCGTGGTCGACCGGCAGCACCCGGCGAACAAGGGCCTGCCGCTGAACTGGACCCGGTCCGACCAGTGGATGAACTGGGACCCGAGCCCGGTCGGCCGGGTGCACACGATCGCCCAGGTCAAGGAGAACACCTACCAGGCGGGGCTGGGTGGCAACGGCGCGTTCCACCCGATCTCCTGGTGCCGGGACTACGACGGCGGTCGGTCGTTCTACACCGGCATGGGACGCACCGAGGCCAGCTACACCACCGACACCCAGTTCCGGGGCCACCTGCTCGGCGCCCTCCAGTGGACGACGGGCATGGTCCGCGGCGACTGCCAGGCGACCATCGCGGCCAACTACAAGATCGAGCGGTTGACCGCCACCAACCAGTCCGGTCAGCTCGACCAGATCGGTGAACCGCACGGCCTGACCATCGCGCCGGACGGCAAGGTCTTCTACATCGGCAAGGCCGCCTGCCCGACCGGGCCGGTCGCCGACTGGGCCAACCCGAACGTGGGTCTGGGCTGCGGCACGATCCACCAGTGGGACCCGAAGAACAAGCAGGTCAAACTGCTGACCACGCTCAAGGTCATGGGCAACCGGGGCAGCGGCAGCGAGCTGGTGAAGAACGAGGAGGGCCTGGTCGGGATCACACTCGACCCGAAGTTCGCGGAGAACGGCTGGTTCTACGTCTACTGGATGCCGCACGAGTCGATCGACCGGGAGCGGCGGGTCGGCCAGCGTACGGTCTCCCGGTTCACCTACGACCACGGGCAGCAGTCGATCGACCAGGGCACCCGCAAGGACCTGCTGCACTGGGACACCCAGATCCACAGCTGCTGCCACGCCGGCGGCGGAATGACCTTCGACGAGTCCGGCAACCTCTACATCGGCAGCGGTGACAGCAACTCCTCCGGCGGGTCGAACGGCTACTCCGGGAACAACTGGACCCAGGAGTACGCGGGCATCTCGTTCCAGGACGCCCGTCGTACCTCCGGCAACACCAACGACCTGAACGGCAAGATCCTCCGCATCCACCCCGAGCCGGACGGTACGTACACGGTTCCCGGCGACAACCTCTTCACCGGCCAGGAGCAGGGCGGCGGCAAGACCCGGCCGGAGATCTACGTGATGGGCGTCCGGAACATCGCCCGGATCGCCTGGGACCCGGTCAACGACTGGCTCACCGCAGCCTGGGTCGGCCCGGACGCCGGCGCCCCGAGCCCGGAACTCGGTCCGGCGAAGTACGAGACCGCCACGGTCATCACCTCGGCGGGCAACCACGGCTGGCCGTACTGCATGGGTAACCGGCAGCCGTACCGGGACCGCAGCAGCACCGACGCCACCGTGCTGACCGGCTGGTACGACTGCGACAACCCGAAGAACGAGTCGCCGCGCAACACCGGTCTGGTCAACCTCCCGCCGGTGCGGGACAACATGATCTGGTACTCGCCGCAGGGTGGCGGGCCGATCTTCCCGAAGCGTGCCGACGGCAGTGGCCTGCCGACCTACAAGGCCGAGGACGCCACCTTCACCCAGCCGTACGTGAGCGGCGGCGGCCAGGCCATCATGGACGGCCCGACGTACCAGCGCTCGAAGGTCGACGTGAACAGCGGCGTGGCCTGGCCGGCGTACTGGGACAACAAGTGGTTCATCGGCGACCAGTCCAACGCCAACAACCGGATCGCCGTCACCGTCGACCCGGGTACGGCCCGGGAGGCCGGGGCGCCCGCCTTCGCCGAGGACCTGCGCAGCATCATTCAGGGCGGCAACGGTGCGAGCCAGCTCCAGTCCTGGATGGACGCGAAGTTCGGGCCGGACGGCGCGCTCTACATGCTCGACTACGCCAGCGGCTTCTTCAGCCTCCATGCGAACCAGAAGCTGGTCCGGATCACGTACCAGGGTGGCCAGGCCACTCCGAACCCGGGTCTGGCGACGGCGCAGTCGGTCACGCCGAGCCAGCCCCGGACCATCGGGTTCTCCGCGGCCAAGGTCGGCGGTGTGGCCTGGGAGTGGGACTTCGGCGACGGCAGCAAGGTGTCGACCGCGGCCCACCCGACGCACACCTACAAGCGGTACGGCACCTTCGCCGCGACGCTGAAGGTGACGTACGCAGGTGGTGAGGTGGTCACCGGGAAGGTCGACGTCAACGCCGGCTGTGGTGCCGCCGACGCGCGGCCGACGGTCTGGATGCTGGACAGCGACACCGGGGTGGCCAACCGGCAGGCCGGTGGCGGCTGCACGATCAACGACCTGATCGACGACGAGACGACCTGGCCGAACAGGGCCTCGTTCGTCACCCACCTCGACGGGGTGCTCGCCGAGCTGAGCGCGGCGCACGTCATCGACAACCGCGAGGCGACGACGCTGCGTCGGGCCGGGAAGCAGTCTCCGATCGGCGCCACCAACGGCTACCAGCCGATCTTCGACGGTTCGGCGAAGTCGCTCGCCGGCTGGCGCCAGGCACCCAGCGGGTCGTTCTCACTTCGGCCCGACGGCTCCATCCGCAGCGCCGGTGGCCTCGGCATGCTGTGGTACGCGGACCAGCAGCTCGCCGACTACTCGATCAAGGTGCAGTTCCGCGACATCTCGCCGGAGAACGTCCGGGCCAACAGCGGAATCTTCGTCCGGTTCCCGGATCCGAGGACCCCGCTGAACCAGCGTCCGGCGGGCAGTTGCGGCACGCTGGGGTCGGCCCGTAGTTCCCAGGCCTGGGTCGCGATCTACTGCGGTCACGAGATCCAGATCTACGACGGCGAGACAGGTGAGCCGCAGAAGACCGGCTCGGTCTACAACTTCGCGCCGAACACCCTGGACAAGGCCGGGGCGACGCCGAAGAACCAGTGGAACGACTACGAGGTCCGCGTGGTCGGCCAGCACTACACGATGATCCGTAACGGTGTGGTGATCAGCGAGTTCGACAACACACCGGGCAAGCAGTCGTCCCGCCAGGGCGACCCGTCCACCGATCTGCGGCAGTTCCTGAGCGGTTTCGTCGGGTTGCAGAACCACGGCACCAACGACCTGATCGAGTTCCGCAACATCAGGGTGCGCCAGCTCTGAGCGAGGGGTGCCGGATACGGGAGCGACTCCCGTATCCGGCACCTGCACCGTCTGGCGCGACCTTCCGCAGCCGTCAGTGCTGTGCCGAGAGGTAGCCACGGGAGAACGCGGTGGCCACGGCTGCCGCCCGGTCGTTGACGCCGAGCTTGGCGTACACGTGCAGCAGGTGGGTCTTGACCGTCGCCTCGCTGATGAACAGCTGTTTCGCCGCCTCGCGGTTGGTCGAGCCCCGGGCGATCAGCGCCAGTACCTCCAGTTCACGCTGTGACAGCGGTTCCGAGGCCGGCTGTCGTATCTGGCCCATGAGCCGGGTGGCGACGGCGGGGGAGAGTACCGCCTGTCCCCGGGCGGCCGCCTCGACCGCGCGGAACAGTTCGTCCCTCGGCGCGTCCTTGAGCAGGTAGCCGGTGGCGCCGGCCTCGATGGCGGGCAGGACGTCGCTGTCGGTGTCGTACGTGGTGAGCACCAGGATCCGGGCCGGCACACCGCGTCTGGCCAGTTCCTTGATCGCGGTGACCCCGTCGGTCCTCGGCATCCGCAGGTCCATCAGGATCACGTCGGGTTGGAGCCTTTCTCCGGCAGCGATGGCCTCGGCGCCGTCGCCGGCCTCGCCGAGCACGTCGAAGCGCGGATCGGCGCTGAACATGCCCCGCAACCCGTCCCGGACCACCGGGTGGTCGTCGACGATCAGTACTGAGATCAATCCGTACCTCCTGCGGGGATTGCCGGCACGATCGCCGAGATCGCCGTTCCGCCACCGGGCTCGGACTCGATTTCCAACCGGCCCGCGAGGCGCTGCGCCCGCTGCCGCATGCCGGCGAGCCCGAACCCGCCGTTCGCGGACCCGTTGGTGCGCTTGGCACCCGGCTCGAAGCCGATCCCGTCGTCCCGTACGTCGAGAGTCACCAGGTCCTCCATGTATGACAGGGTCAGGCCGACCCGGCTGGCCCGGGCGTGTTTGGCCACGTTGGCGAGTGCCTCCTGCGCGGTCCGCAGCAGCGCCACCTCGACGTCGGTGTGCATCGGCCGGGCGTCGCCGGTGGTGGTCAGCACCATGTCGATCTGGTGCACCTCGGCCCAGCGCCGGGCCACCTCGTTGATCGCGTCCGGCAGCCGGGCCTCGGCGAGCATGGACGGCTCCACCGCGTGGACCGTCCGGCGGGCCTCGGTGAGGCTCTCCCGGGCCAGGTTCATCGCGTTCGTCACGTGCCGGCGTGACGTCGACGGATCGCCCAGGGTCTGCTCGGCCGCCTGTAGCTGGGTGAGGATTCCGGCGAGGCCCTGGGCGAGGGTGTCGTGGATCTCCCGTGCCATCCGCTGCCGCTCGTCGAGCACCCCGGCCTCGCGGGCCTGGACCAGCAGTTGCGCGTGCAGGCCGGCGTTCTCCGCCAGCGCCGCCTCCAGCTTGACGTTGGCCTCGTGCAACTCGACCAGCGCCCGCTTCTGCTTGTGGTTGCGCTGGTCGGCCAGCTCGGCGAAGTGGAAGAACGCCCCGGCCAGCAGGATGCTGACCAGGCTGACCGCGATCCACTCTCCCCACGCTCCCGCGATGATCTCGGCGGCCCCACCCAGGTACCCCACCGCCGAGATCGTCGCCGTGGCGGTGACGCCGGCATAGCGCCAGCGGCCCTGCAAATACACGATCGCCTGGGGGTAGCCGACGAAGGTGAAGAGCGCGTAGATCGGTGCGACCGCGACCAGCCCGGCGGCCAGCACCATCAGGCCCGTGTAGTACAGCCCCATCAGCGGGCGGTTCTGGTGCCACTGCGGATGGAGGGTGTGGAACCAGAGCAGCCAGAGCGTGGCCGCGGGCGCCAGCCCGAGCACGGTCGGGACGTGCACCGGCATGTCCCAGGTCGGCTGGAGCAGCGTGAGGAGGGTACTGGCCGCCAGGAGGAGGTACGGCAGGACCTTGAAAAGCGCGATCTCCTTGCGCTCCCAGCGGTCGAACTCCTCGCGCAGCTCCGCCTCGATGCTCATGACCTCACTCCCAGCGGAAGTACCGCGCGGCCAGTCCACCGGCCACGATCGTCCATCCCAGCATGACAGCCAGGTGCAGCGGCTGCGGCCAGTGCCCGGCCGTGGCGTCCTGCATCGCCTGCACGGCGGCGCCCAGCGGGGTGAAGTCACTGATCGTCCGCAGCAGGTCGTTCATGCCGTCGCGCGGTACCCAGAGGCCGGCGAAGAAGACGATCGGGAAGAAGAGCACGGTTCCGATCGCTCCGGCGCTCTTGCCGGTCGGCGCGAGCGCGGCGACGAGCAGACCGATCGCGAACATCGCCAGCGCCGCCAACACGTAGCCCAGCAGGTACGCCGGTAGCTGCCGGGGCAGGCTCACGTCGAACACCAGCCGGCCGATGGCGAGTACGACCGTCATCGTCGCCACGGACAGGATCGTGGACATCAGCAGCTGCGCACCGAGCATCAGCTCCGGCTTCACCGGGGTGGTCCGCATCCGGCGCAGCACGCCCCGCTCCCGGTAGCTGGCGAGGAGCTGGGAGAGGCTGTTGAGGGCGAACATGGCCAGGCCCATCGCGACGATGATCGGCACGTACAGGTCGATCGTCCGCAGGCCGCCGATGGACTCGTCGGGTTCCCGAAACGCCGGGATCGCCCCGAGGATGACGAGCAGGAGTGCGGGAAACGCCAGCGCGAAGAACACGATCATCGGCTCGCGGAAGAAGAGTCTGGTTTCGGTGACGGTGAGCCGGGACAGGGCGGACACGATGTTCTCCTCAGGCTTCGAAGGATCGGCCGGTGAGCGCGACGAAGGCGTCCTCCAGCGAGGTCTGCTCGATCCGCAGGTCGGCGGCGACGACCTGGTTGCGGGCGAGCACGGTGGTCACCGCGAGCAGCAGGTTTCCGGTACCGGTCACCACGAGCTGGCCGCCGGCCCGCTCGACCGACGTCACCTCGGGCAGCACGGTCAGTACGGCGTGGTCCAGCGGCACCGACGGCCGGAACCGGACCCGCTGCCGGTCGTCGACCTTCGCGACCAGCCCGGCCGGGGAGTCGAGCGCGACGAGCCGCCCCGAGTCGATCACGGCGAGCCGGTCACAGAGCCGTTCCGCCTCCTCCATGAAGTGCGTGACCAGCAGGATCGTCACGCCCCGGTCGCGGATGTCCTCGATCAGGTCCCAGGTGTCGCGTCGCGCCTGCGGGTCCAGGCCGGTGGTGAGTTCGTCGAGCACCGCCACCGTCGGGTTGCCGACCAGCGCGAGCGCGATCGACAGCCGCTGTTTCTGCCCGCCGGACAACCGCCGGAACTGCGTGTCGAGCTTGCCGGTGAGCCGCAGCGTGTCGACCAGATCCCGCCAGTCGGCCGGCTCGCGGTAGAAGGAGCTGTACAGCGCCATCGCCTCGCCGACCGTGAGCTTGTCGGGCAGCTCGCTCTCCTGGAGTTGTGCGCCGAGCAGTTGCCGCAGCTCACCGGTGTCGCGTTGCGGGTCGATCCCGCAGACCCGGATGGCGCCGCCGTCCGGGGTACGCAACCCCTCGACGCACTCGACCGTCGTGGTCTTGCCGGCCCCGTTGGGACCCAGGATGCCGAAGATCTCGCCCTGCTCGACGGCGAAGCTGATCCCGTCCACCACGGTGTGCTCGCCGTAGCGCTTGACGAGGCCGTCTACCTCGATGATTGCCATGACGAAAGCCTGCCGTCGACACCAGATGCGCCGAATCGACCGCGTGGCCGGGACTTCTCCGGACCCTGGTGGGTGGCCTCCATCCACCGGTTGGTGGATGTCGGATCAACAGGGTGGCCGCACGTCGGAGCCCCTCTCGTACCCACACCACGCGCCGGGCCGTCCATCCGCTGTGGCCGGGGCGCCGCACCGGAATCGCCGGCCATTCTTCCGGCTATTGATAGCTGTCGGATCACGGACTGGCGACTCCATCGTCCACATTTCCCTTGCTGATTAACTGCTGTGAATGTTAGCGTCGGCGCAACCGGGGAGTAATAACCGTTCGAACGGGGCCATGTTGGTTGAACGGGAAGCGGGGATTACATGTTAAGACGAACAATCGGTACGACTCTCGCCGCCATTGGGGCAGTTCTGGCGATGCTGACGGTGACGGGCGCACCGGCATCCGCCGACTCCTTCTACACCGGGGGAACGGCGAACAGCATCTGGAACTTCACGATCGGCAGCACCACCTACTACCAGAACCACGGTGGTGACGACTTCGCATTCGATGTCACTTCGGGTATCGCGACCGACATGCGGTGGCAGAAGTGCTCGGATTCGAGTGTCATCGGTAGCATCATGTACAACATCACGCCATCCGGCGGCTACCGCGTGCTGGGAACGAACTTCCTTGCCGGCACCTGCCTGCGCATCCAGTTCCGGGGCTACACCTCGACCGGTGCGTTCAACGGTTACACGTACTGGAATTACAACTTCGCCTAATCCCTAGGGTCCGGGGTGGACGTCGCCCCGGTTCCTAGAGCGGCGGGCCTGGCAAGGATCTCTCGACTCGACGAGGTCCTTGCCAGGTTGCCGTCCCCCACCGGAACCGACATCAGATATAGGATCCCGTCGCAGGCCGGGCGCGACGGGCACTCGGAAGGATAGGAATGATCTCTCGACCACGGCTGGCTGCCGTTCTGATCTTTGTCCTGGTGGCCCTTGCCGGCTGTTCCCAGAATCCGTCGGAATCCGGCGACGGCTCCGTCCCGGGTCGTGACGAGCCGGCGACGGGCAGCTCCGCCGACGCGCAGAACAAGGAGGGCGAGCGGCCGGAGGGGGCGGGCCCGGCGACCACCCGGGAGAAGTTCCTGCCGGTCCTCACCCAGGCCCATGCCGGGGTCTCCTGGCCATCGGCGTACACGATGACTCCCGACGATCTCTGGGGCTTCATGGCGTCCGGCGCGGCGGACACGTCGTATTCGCAATCCGACGCCACCGACATGGTGACGATCTGGAACACCTGCGCCTGGATCCTCCAGCTCATCGACGACACGAAGGCCGGACGGTCGATCGACAAGGACGTGGCACAGTTGACCAAGCTCGGTGAGGGGCCCGCCGCCAGCTTCGTCGGCCGGATCGTCTCCGACGCCAAGCTCGGTGAACTCGGCACGGCACGTCAGTTCGTGACGGCGAACGGGTGTGAGAAGGGCTTCGGGGATTGACTGGATCGGTGCGCCATCGGCTGACGACCGCCGGGGTCCTGGCCGGCACGGTCGTGCTCCTGATCGGGTGCCTTCCCGGCAGCTCGAAGCCGACGGCCACCGCCCCGGACGTCCGGGTCAGCCCGATGCCCCGGCCGGCCACGGCCCGGGTGGAGGCCCGGGACATCTACCAGACCGTACGGCTGACGGGCGTGGTGGAGACCTACGAGCCGGTGGAGGCCAAGTCGCCGGTCGCCGGCCGGTTCCTACCCTCGTCGCGGGTCCGCAATGGGCAGTCGGTCCGCAGAGAAGCGGTGATCGGGACCGTGGACCCCTGCCCGGACCCCGCGAGCACCGGGCCCGGCCCGACCGGCGGTCCGTCGCCGGAACCGACCGCCGAACCCGAGTGCGAGGGCCGGCGTAGAAACGTGCGGTCGCCGGCCGCAGGAGTGATCTCGGGCCTGCGGGAACAGGACGTGGCGGTCGGGGCCGCGGTGGCCGCGATCCAGCCTCCGGGACATCACATCCGGCTCTCGGTCGAGGATCCGGCGGTGCTGTTCCACTTCACCGAACCACCCGAGTCCGGCAAGGCGGAGATCCTCGGCGGGCCGTCCGGGCTCACCGTGCGGTACGAGAAGCGGGTCTACGACCGGGACAGCGGCCAGGTCAGCGTCTACGTCTCGGCACCGGGCGACGTGCCGCTCTTCCCTGGGCTGCGGGCCGTGGTCGTCTTCGTCACCAGCGTCAAGGATGACGTGCTCACGCTGCCGTTGTCCGCGGTACGGGGCAGGTCCGGGCAGGGCGAGGTGGTCACCATCGACGAGGTCGGGAAGACGAGGCGGGTCGAGGTGACCCTCGGGGAAGCCGACGACGCCTACGTGGAGGTGTCGGGCATCGAGTCCTCGGTCGAGGTCCTGCGCTATCCGCTGGAGTCGGATTTCGGTGCCTGACGAGGCTGTCATCATCCTGCGCGGTGCCCGCAAGAGCTTCCGGCAGCCGAACGGTGCGGAACTCCTCCTGCTCAGCGACGTCGACCTCACCGTGGGTAGGGGTGAATCGCTCGCCGTGCGTGGCCGCTCCGGATCCGGCAAGACCACTCTGCTGCGGTCGCTGGGGCTGTTCCTTCCGTTCGACGCGGGCGAGCACCGGCTGCTCGGTGTCGACGTACGGTCGGCCGGCGACCGGCGCTGTTCCGCGCTGCGGGCACACTCGATCGGCTTCGTCTTCCAGGACTTCCGGCTGCTGCCCAACCTCACCGCCCTGCAGAACGTCGAGTACGCCGGCATCCTGGCCGGGATGTCCCGGCAGCGGCGGAGCCGGGCGGCACGGGCCGCGCTGGGTCGGGTGGGGCTGTCCGATCGGCTGCACTCCCGGCCGGCCCACCTGTCCGGCGGTGAGCAGCAGCGGGTGGCCATCGCCCGGGCGCTGGTGAAGCGGCCGGCGCTGGTGCTGGCGGACGAACCGACCGGTGCGCTCGACGGGGACACCGCGGACGACGTCATCGAGTTGCTGCTCGACGCGGTGACCGAACTGCGTACCGCGCTCGTCGTCGTCACCCATGACGACGCGGTGGCGGAGCGCTGCGATCGGCGGGTCCGGCTCGCCGACGGTACGCTCCAGGTCGACGCCACCCCGACGCCGGTGCCGGGCGGCGGCTGATGCGGGTACTTCCGATCGCACTGCGCGAGTTCCGGTCCAACTGGCGACGGAACACGATCTTCGGTGCGATCCTGCTGATCTCCGTGGTGGTGCAGCTCTTCACCGCGCTGGCGTCGACCGCGTCCCGGACGGCTGTCGAGACCTACGGGACGGCCGTCTTCGGGTACGCCGAGACGTACACGATGTCGCTGGCGGATCCGCTCACCCCCGAGCGGCTGGCGGCGTTCAACGACGAGCTGGCGCTGATGGGGCAGAGCTATCCGTGGTTCCGTCCGGCGACCGCCGTGGATCTCTCCGGATTCCTGCGGGTCTCGCCCGACAGCGCCGCGGACGCCGCGACGCCGGTCACCATCCGCGCGGTCACGTCCGGCTGGCGGCGGTTGACGGCGGCCATCCCGGACGACGACGTGTGGCGGACGGTCACCAGCGATCGACGGCTGAGCGCGGCCGTGCTGGTGGAGCAGGGCACGGCGCAGCGGCTGGGCGTCACCGGCCCGATGGCGGTCACCGTGCTGCTGGACGCCGAGCGCGGGGACTCGGCGGGCGGCGACGGCGAGCCCGGCTCGGACGTACCCGGAAGTGGGTTGCCGACCCCGAGCGCGACCGAAGCCACGGACGGCGGTGGCCCGGACGGCGGAGGCCCGGCGCCGAACGCGCCGCCGGCGGAGGCCGCCGGACCCGTCGGGCACCGCACCACGCTGCCCGACGTGCCGGTCTTCGGTTCGTACGCCGAACCGAACAAGTCGCTGGCGGTCGACGCGCTGGTGAGCCAGAACGTGCTGGCCCTGGGCGGACTGGGCCCGCAGACCGTCCAGGTGTACTGGCGCTGCGTCGAGCGCGAGTGCCGCGACACCTACCGCCTGGTCGAACTCGCCGCCGCCACCGTCGGTGCCCGGCCGGGGCGGGAGCAGCGGATCGACCAGCTCGACCAGTTCGGACCGGTGCTCCGCCAGCAGGACCGGGACGGGCAACGGTTCGCCCTCGTCGTCCTGGTGCTCGGTGCGCTCGCGGTGGCGATCGTGTCGTCCGCTTTCGTCGAGGTGCGGGCGCCCCAGTTCGCGACGCTGCGCGCGCTGGGTGCCTCGCGTTCCGGGATAGCCGCGATCGCGCTGCTGGAGAACCTGTTCACCTCGGCGCTGGTGGGATCCGCGGCGGTTCTGCTCGGGCTGGCCGCCACCGGACTCGATCCGAACAGCTTCAACCAGATCCCGCAGGTACGGCTGACCCAGCTCGCCGTGCCGATCGGGCTGTACGCGCAGACGATCGCGCTCACCCTGCTCATCGGACTGCTCACCGGGTTGGCTCCCGCCGTCCGGGCCTACCGCTCGGTGCGGACCAGTTGATCCGGCGTCGTCGGGTAGGTGTGCAGACGGTGGGCCGGGCCCTCCGGCCCGGCCCACGGTCTGTCCTACGCCATCGTGGTCATCGCTCCCGGTGTCCGAAAGCGGGTCGCCGATGGGCCCTTCCCTGCCGACCCGTCAACGGCCCGGCATGTAGCGCCGCTCGACATGGCCCCGGAGGTCCTCCGGATAGAAGTAGACGGGCCGGAGGTTGCCGCTCGCGTAGCGCTCGGCCTGGTCGTTGAAGTGCGGCGAGTCGGGATTCCCGCTCACGCCCCCGGCCGTGACCGCCCAGGCACGCAGCCTCGGCCCGAACTCCACCACCGCCACGAAGCTGTTGCCGCTGGTGCCGTAGTAGCGCTTCGTGCCCGGGTAGCGCCGGGCCCCGAACGAGGCGAGGGAGCCCCATTGCGCGGAGGTGAAGGGCACCGGGATGCTCGGTTTGGCGTCGTCGAACGTCTGGACGACCGCGCCGTCGTTGCGCTGGAAGCGGTTGATCTCGCCCCAGGGCACCTGCCAACTGCCGAAGTCCTGCGTCAGTCGCTCGGCGGCGGCCTCGAGCGCCGTGAGCCGCTCCGGATCGGTGGCGCGCTCGGCCAGGTAGTCCCACATCGACATGCCCGCGTCCCTCGCCGCCTGGGACAGGGGCGCCCAGAGTGCCTCGCCCCAGAACACGGCCAGCGACGTCGCGGTCGATTCCGCGCTCCACTGATAGTCCCAGCCGCGCAGCAGGCCGATCGGGTCGGCGAGCGCCGTACGCCGGGGGTCACCCTCGGGCAGCTTGTCCCAGGCCGCGACCAGCCCGGGCACCAGCCGGGCGAACGCGGTGAGGTAGCGGTCGAAGGCGGCCTCGATCAGGGTCTGCGGGGTGAACTTCCGCCGCTCGGTCAGCACCCGGATCGCCTGCGGCCCGCGTGGGTTCTCGCCGGCCTGGTCGAAGTAGCGGGGATAGTCGGCCGCCTTCGGGCTGTCCGCGCCGGCCGCCGTCCAGGGCCAGTTGTTCGTGTTGAACGCCCAGCCGTTTCTCGGATTCACCGCCTGGGGCAGGCTCCGGAGACTGTGCAGTCCGCGCCAGTCGGTCGCCGGATCGCTGCCGTCGACGGGCTTGCGATAGTCGAAGCGATCGTCCCGGATCGGCATGAACTGCGGCATCAGGAAGGCGGTCCCACCCCTGGAGTCCGCGAAGAGGGTGTTGTTCGAGCTGTTGGCCTTGAAGTCGGCCACCTGGATGAAGTCCGCATAGTCCCGCGTCTTGGTACGTAGGAAGCTCTGCTGCAACGCCTCGACGGGCTTGTTCATCAACGCGAACGCGATCCACTTGCCGTCCGCCTCGCGCACGATCGGGCCGTGGTGCGTGGCGTAGGTGGTGAAGGTGCGCTGTGCCCGTCCGCCATCCGTGGTGCGGTAGGACAGCGTGATCGCCTTCGTCGTCACCGGCCGCAACGCCTTGCCGTACCGGTACGCGCGGCTGCCGTTCGGCCTGGTCACGATCGTCTCGGCGAACTCGTCGACGTTGTCGACGCCGCTGGAGGTGTGCATCCAGCCCGTGTTGGCGTTGAAGCCCTGGTAGATGAAGAACTGTCCCCAGGTGGCCGCCCCGTACGCGTTGAGCCCCTCGCCGCTCGTCACGTGCTGCTCGGCCCGGAAGAAGAAGCTGGTGTGCGGGTTGATCAGCAGCAGCGCGTGTCCGTCCCGGGTGTGGCTCGGCGCGATGGCCATCCCGTTGGAGCCCTTCGGCTCGCGGAACAGCAGCCCCTGCTCCTCGTCGGTCATCGGCACCGTGCGCTGGGCGTAGAAGGCCTCGAGCTGGGTGAGGGGCACCCGCTCGATGTCGCCGCCGATGCTGCCCTCGGAGAAGCTCAGCGGCATCCACGGCTCGAACCGCGTGATCACGCGCGGACGTACCTCGGGATGCGTCGCGAGGTAGTAGTTCAGCCCGTCCGCCCAGGCCTGCATCAGCCGGCGCAGCCAGGTCGGGGTCTTCGCGTAGTCCCGCTTCAGCACCTCGGGATCGACGAACAACCGTTGCCGCAGGTCCTGCCAGATCGCACTCTCGCCCTCGGCCTCGGCGAGGCGGCCGAGGCTGACCAGGTAGTTGCGTTCGATCCGGTTGAAGTCGTCCTCGGCCTGGGCGTACATCATCCCGAACACCGCGTCGGCGTCGGTCTTGCCCATCACGTGCCCGACGCCCCAGTCATCGCGGGTGATCACCACATGGGCCGCCTGCTTGCGCCAGCGGACCAGGTCGGGCGCGGTGTGCCCGGGTGCGGTGTGCGCGGGTGCGGCGGCGGCGACGCCCGGCGGCAGTCCCGCCACGGCGGCCGCGGCTCCAGCGGTCAGTCCGACGGCTCCGCCCAGAATGCGGCGCCGGCTCAGCCCTTCGTCGTGCGTGTGGTCCATGGGTGGGCCCACCTTTCTCGGGGGTCGTGAGATCGTGCCGGGGCGTCGAGGGCGGCCGTACCCGGCGCCGGGGCAGTCCGGCGCGTCGAGGGGGAGGAGCGCCACGGCGAGCGGCAGGGCTTCATGATCATCACCACCATAGGTCAAGGTGACGCGGTCCGGAACCGCCTCGGCCGCGAGGATCTCGACCGTGACCGGAAGCGCTTTGTGTGGTTAGGACGGCGTCGGTGGTGATCTGGCCGTCTTGTCGGCCTGCCGACACCGTGGCCCCGGACCCGTACGGCGGGTCGACGCGCTGCCCGACATCGGTGGCGGATATCGCGCTTTTGCTGAGTGCTACAAAAGTTAGAGCGTTCGCGACGAAACATCTAGACATCCAAACGTAACGATCGTAGGGTTTGCCTCGCCAGGCAGCGGCGTGCCCGGTCAGCTACAGGACGCAACGACGTCGTCCGATCGGCCATCACGGTGCGCCCTCGAGCGGTCTGCCGTGCCCGTGTCGGTGCGGCGTCGTCCCGCTCACCCCTGGGAGGAAACGTGTTCCTACCGTCCCGACGAGCGCGTACGCCGATTCTGGGCGTGGTCGCCACCGCGCTCGCCATCGCGGCCGTGTGCCTGCCGGCCGCCAGCGCGACGGCCGCGCCGCCGCCACAGGAGCCCGGCGTCACGTTGCGGGTCTTCGACCTGCAGGTGCCGCTGAACAACCTCTGCACCCTCAAGGCCGCCCAGACACCCAACGTCGACAAACTCATGTCGACGGTCAACTGGACGAGCGCGGCGGACTTCGGCTTCGAGAACTACTTCATGGCCCAGGTCCTCGGCAACATCAACATTGCCCAGGCCGGCAGCTACACCTTCCGGTTGCTCAGTGATGACGGATCCCGACTGCTGATCGACGACGCCGTCGTCGTCGACCACGACGGGCTGCACGGACCGGACCCGAAGGACGGCACGGTCGACCTCACCACCGGCTACCACTCGCTGCGGATCGAGCACTTCGAGCGCGACGGCGGCCAGCAGTTGACGTTGCAGTGGCGCACGCCCGGCTCGACGTCGTTCGTGACCGTCCCCAACTCGGTGCTGAGCACCGACGCCGGGGTGGTCCGGGTGACGGCGCCCGGCCGCAAGGAGTGCGAGGCCAGCGGTGACTCGCCCGGTGACGGGCTGCCGCTGACCGCCGTACATCCCAACTACACGCTGACGAACCTGCGGCCCAGCGGCTTCGAGCCACAGGTCACCGGCTTCGACTGGCTTCCGGACGGGCGCCTCGCGGTGCTCACCTGGGGCGGCACGCTGACCACCGCCGGCGAGGTCTGGCTGCTGGGCAACGTCACCGGCAACACCAGCCCGGCCCAGGTGACCCGGACGAGGGTGGCCAGCGGGCTCCAGGAGCCGATGGGCATCAAGGTCGTCGACGGCAAAATGTACGTCTCGGAGAAGCACCGGCTGACGGAGCTCAACGACACCAACGGCGACGGGGTGACCGACAACTACCGGACCGTGGCCACCTGGCCGTTCGGCGCCAACTTCCACGAGTTCGGCTTCGGGCTGCTCTACGCCGACGGGTTCTTCTACCTCAACCTCTCGGTGTCGATCAACTACGGCGGCAACACCACCAACCCGCAACCGGCGGGGAACCGGGGTACCACCATCAAGGTGAACCGGACGACCGGCGCGGTGTCGTACGTGGCGGGCGGACTGCGTACCCCGCACGGGATCGGCTGGGGGCCGGAGAACGGGCTCTTCGTCACCGACAACCAGGGCGGTTACCAGCCGGCGTCCAAACTGCTGCACATCAAGCAGGACCGGTTCTTCAACCACTACCTCAACCCGGCCGGGCCGTTCGACAACAACCCGGTGACCCAGCCGGTCATCTGGTTCCCGCAGAACGAGATCGGCAACTCGCCGAGTACGCCGGTGATGATGACCCAGGGCGTCTTCGCCGGGCAGATGGCGATCGGCGACGTGACGTACGGTGGCCTCCAGCGCGCGTACCTGGAGAAGGTCAACGGTGAGTACCAGGGTGCGCTGTTCCGGATGACGCAGGGGCTCGAGGCCGGCGTCTCCGAGGTCAGCCTCGGCCCGGACGGCGCCCTCTACACCGGCGGCCTGCACGGCGGCGGAAACTGGGGCCAGGAGGGCAAGCTCAGCTTCGGCCTGCAGAAGATCGCCCCGAACGGCAGCGGCAACTTCGACATGCTGGCGATGCGGGCCCGGTCGAACGGGTTCGAGATCGAGTACACCAAGCCGCTCTCGGCGGCGACCGCGACCGCGCTGGCCTCGAAGTACCGGGTCAAGCAGTGGCGGTACGTCGCGACCGCCGCCTACGGCGGACCGAAGATCGACGAGGAGACGCTCTCGGTCTCCTCGGCGACGCTCTCGGCCGACGGCAAGAAGGTCACCCTGGTCGTCAACGGGCTCAAGGCCGGCCGGGTCGTACACGTCCGCTCGCCCCGGCCGTTCAGCGCGAGCGACGGCCAGGCGCTCTGGAGCACCGAGGTCTGGTACACCCTCAACGCCATCCCGGGCCAGGTGCCGGCGGTCAACCTGGCCCTGGGCAGGCCGGCCACGGCCGACAGTTCCTGCTCGGCGACCGAGGGCCCGGCGAAGGCGGTCAACGGGACCACCACCTCGGGGAACCTCGACAAGTGGTGCTCGACGGGAACCAACAGGTGGTTGCAGGTCGATCTGGGCTCGACCCAGAGCGTGAACCGGGCCGTCGTCGCGCACGCGGGCGCCGGTGGTGAGGTCGCCTCCTGGAACACCCGCGACTTCGCCGTCCAGGTCAGCACCAACGGCACCACCTGGAGCACGGTCGCGAACGTCACCGCGAACACCGCGAGCACCACCACGCACACCTTCGCGGCGACCCAGGCCCGGTACGTCCGCCTCGCCATCACCACGCCGAGCAACGACGGCGGCAACGCGGCCCGGATCTACGAGTTCGAGGTGTACGGCGGTGCCGCCCCGCCATCGGCCAACCTCGCGGTGGGGCGGCCGGCGACGGCGGACAGTTCCTGCTCCACGGCCGAGGGACCGTCGCAGGCGGTCAACGGCAGCGTTACCGGCGGCAACGGCGACAAGTGGTGCTCGCTCGGCGCCACCAAGTGGTTGCAGGTCGACCTCGGCACCACCCAGAGCCTGAACCGGTTCGTGGTCCGGCACGCGGGTGCCGGTGGTGAGGTCGCCGCCTGGAACACCCGCGACTTCGCCGTCCAGGTCAGCACCAACGGCACCGCCTGGAGCACGGTCGCGAACGTCACCGGCAACACGGCGAACGTCACCACCCACGACATCCCGGCCACCCAGGCCAGGTACGCGCGACTGAACATCAGCGCGCCGACCAGCAACACCGACAACGCGGCGCGGATCTACGAGTTCGAGGCGTACGGCCCCGGCGGCACCCCCGGCCGGATCACGCTCTTCGACGGGTCGAACATGAACAACTTCCAGCAGGCCAACGGGGCCAACCCGACCTGGCCGCTGGGCAACGGCGGGGTGGAGGTGCTCGGCGGCGACATCCGGAGCCGGCAGAGCTTCGGTGACTTCAAGCTGCACGTCGAGTTCTGGCTGCCGAACCTGCCGGCGGACGTCACCGGGCAGGCCCGGGCGAACAGCGGCATCTACCTCCAGGACCGGTACGAGTTGCAGGTGCTCGACTCGTACGGCGACACCACTCCCGCCACCAACGAGTGCGCCGCGATCTACGAGAAACTGGCGCCGAGGGTGAACGCCGCGACCGCGCCGCAGACCTGGCAGACGTACGACGTGACGTTCCGCGCCGCCCGGTTCAACGCCGCCGGGGCCAAGACGGAGAACGCCCGCGTCACCGTGGTGTGGAACGGGGTCACCGTGCACGAGAACGCCGAGATCAACGGGCCGACCGGCAACGGAGCGGCGGAGGGTCCCTCGGTGGGGCCGATCCGGCTCCAGGACCACGGCGACCCCGGCCCCAACCTCTTCTACCGCAACATCTGGGTGGAGCCGATCAGCTAGCCGTACGTCCGGTGCACCACCCGTCGTTCCTGGCCGGTGGTGCACCGGACGTCGTGGCGGGCGTTTCCCGGATCCCGTCAGTCGTCGAGTAGCCGCCACGCGGTCAGGGCGAGCCGGGCCCGGATCAGTCCGGCCGGCTCGGTGAGTTCGATGTCCAGGATCCCCGCGATCTGTTCGATTCGGCGGGCGACGCTGCTGTGGTGCAGGTGGAGCAGTTCGGCGGCCCGGCGTAGCGAGCCGGCGTCGCAATAGATGTCCAAAGTCTCCAGGTCGTCCGGGTTGCCGGCCAACCGGGCGATGGCGGCCACGTCGGCGTTGTCCCGTGCGGCCTCGCTGGGCACCTGGGCGAGCAGTGCCAACGCCCCCAGACCGTCGTAGTGGACGATCGGCTGGCGCGCGGTGCTGAACCGGAGGGCGGTGCGGGCTTCCCGCCAGGATCGGTCGGGGCCGGCGGCGGCGCCGATGCCGGCGCGTACGCCCACCGGGATCCGGGCCCGGTCCATCGTGGTGGCCAGGATGACGCCCACGTCGGCGAGGGGCGCCGCCTTCACCGGGCGGTCCGGACAGACCAGGCGGGCAACCTGGTCGAGTGGCAGCTGCGACCGTACGGCGACGACCCTGATCGGCAGGTCGGCGGCGAAGCCCAGGAGCCGGAGCGCGCGGGTTCTGGCCGCCTCGTCGCTGTCGGAGCTGATCACCAGTTCGACCAGGGCGGGGTCGGCCATGGTGGTGCGGGCCGGGCCGTACCGTTCGACGACCGCCGCCGCGGCGATGGCGAGCCGGTCCAGCAGCACGTCGTCGAGCGGGCCGGGCGGGCCGGGACGCTCCAGCCACACCGCGCCGATCTCCTCCTCGTCCAGGCTGATCGGCGCCGTGCTGGACGGGGGCGGCGGCGTGGCGGATGCCGGCCGGCCGTCGGGCGAGAAGCGGATCGTCCGCCCCGTGCCGTGCAGCCGGATCCCCGTCACACACTCGGCCAGGCCCGCGGAGGCCCGGGCGAGCGCAGCGAGATCCACCCGTCGGCGCATCAGCGTGTCGTAGAACATGACGACGCGGATCGCTCCCTCGACGTGCGAGTCCAGTTGCGACAGCCGTTGGGCCAGTGCCTCCATGGCGAAAGGATAGAGGCAGATCGGTGCGCCGACCGGTGCGTGATCTGCCTGGGATGCCCGACGGGTGGCGGATGATTTGGCCGGTGACGACTGTGAGGATGGCCGTCATGGATCCCGAGCTGGAAGCATTCGTCCCGTTGTTCCCCCGGGCCGACCTGACCGATCCGGTCGCCGACCGGAAGAAGTTCGCCGAGTTGGCCACCGCGGTGCCGGCACCGGACACCGCGGACATGGAGATCGAGGATCGTACGGTGCCGGCCGATCCGGACGTGGCGGTGCGGATCTATCGTCCGCACGGAGCGCAGGGCGCCGTCGTCTGGCTGCACGGCGGCGGATGGATCATGGGTGACCTGGACACCGAGCACCCGTGGGCCGCCCGGCTCGCGGCCGCCTCCGGCCAGGTGGTGATCTCGGTCGGTTACCGCCTGGCCCCCGAGGACCGGTTCCCGGCCGCGCTGGACGACGCCTCTGCCGTGCTGAGCTGGGCGGTCGAGCACGCGGCCGAGCTCGGGGTCGACCCGGGCCGGATCGCGGTCGGCGGCCACAGCGCCGGTGCGGGGCTCGCGGCCGGGCTGGCGTTGCGGGCGCGGGACCAGCAGGGGCCGCAGATCTGCTTCCAGTTGCTCAACCAGGCTTCGCTCGACGACCGGCAGCAGACGTGGTCGGCGCGGCATTTCACCGAGACGCCGTGGGCGAACCGGAGCAAGATCGCCGAAGCGTGGCGACACTACCTGGGCTCCGCGCCCGCCTCGCCGTACGCCGCTCCGGCGCGGGCCGCCGAGCTGTCCGGCCTGCCACCCGCCTACGTCGCCACCGCGGAGTTCTGCCCGAACCGCGACGAAGACATCGAGTACGCGGTCCGCCTGCTCCAGTCGGGCGTGTCGGTCGAGCTGCACCAGTGGCCCGGCACGTTCCACGGGTCGCACGCGATCCTGTCCGCCGAGGTGTCGCAGCGGCAGATCGCCGAACTCGGCGCCGTCCTGCACCGTGCCCTGGCCAACTGAGTCCAGGAAAGCCGACCGTCGGGTCGAACCCGGCCAGCCGCGACCAGATTGCCAAACGACGGGGGAGTGATGACCACTACCGACCTTGCCCAGGCGAGGGAGCAGCCCGGACCGGTTGCCGGGATCACGGCGGGACAGAGCATGGCGGGGCTGCTGCGCCCGCATCGACGGAGTTTCGCCGCTGTGGTGATCCTGCAGGTCATCGGCGCTGTCGCGGGTCTGGCGCCGCTGTTGGCGGTCGTCGAACTGGGTCGTACCCTGTTGTCGCCCGGCCCGATCGATCACGGTCATGTCTGGATCGTCGTGCTCACCGGTGCGGTCGGCATGTTCGTCCGACTGCTCTTCACCGCCGCATCGGCCGGACTCGGACATCTTCTCGACGACCAGGTGCAACTGGCGTTCCGCCGGCAACTCGCGGCGCGGCTGGGGCGGGTACCGATCGGCTGGTTCTCCCAACGCCGGACGGGCGAGCTGGCGAAGGTGGTGGGGGAGGACGTGAGTGCCGTGCACCCGTTCATCGCCCACTCTCCCGGCGAACTCGTCTCCGCGTTCGTGGTGCCGCTGGTCTCGCTGGTCTACCTGTTCACCATCGACTGGCGGCTCACGTTGGTCACGCTGGTACCGGTGCTGCTGGCGGTGGCGCTGGTACCGCTGATGATGACCCCGACCCGCCTGCGCGAACAGGCGGAGTTCGACGCCGCCATGGGACGGATCGCGAGTTCCGTCGTCGAGTTCGTCCAGGGAATCGCGGTGGTCAAGGCGTTCGGCGGGGCCGAGCGGGCCCACCGTAGGTTCCTCACCGCCGCCGACGACTTCGTGCACGTCTTCTTCCGGTGGGTACGCGGCATCTCCGCGATCGCCGCCGGGATGCAGCTGGCGCTGTCGCCGCCGTTCGTGCTGCTGGTGGTGCTGATCGGCGGGACGGCTCTGATCACGACCGGTCGGATGGCCCCGGCCGACCTGCTGCCCTTCCTGCTGCTCGGGCTGGGCCTGACCGCTCCGGTGGCGGCCCTCGGTCACGGCTTCGACGAGATGCAGGCCGCCGGGCGCGCGGTCGGCCGGATCCGGGAGGTGCTCGAGGTGCGGCCGCTACCGGAGCCCGCACATCCGGTCGCGCCCGAGGGGTACCGGGTGGAACTGCGTGACGTCCGGTTCGGTTACGTCGCCGGCCACGAGGTGCTGCGCGGGATAGACCTGGTGCTCGAGCCGGGGACGGTCACCGCGATCGTCGGGCCGTCCGGGGGTGGCAAGTCCACGCTGGTGCGGCTGTTGCCCCGGTTCTTCGACCCGACCCACGGTTCGGTCGCGCTGGGCGGGGTCGATCTGCGCGAACTCGGCAGTCGGCAGCTCTACCAGTTGGTCTCCTTCGTCTTCCAGGACGTCCGTCTGCTGCGCGCGTCGGTCCGGGACAACATCGCGTTGGCGGTACCGCATGCCAACCTCGATGACGTGGTGCGCGCCGCCCGCCTGGCGAACATCCACGATCGGATTCTTGAGCTGCCGCACGGGTACGAGACGGTGATCGGCGCGGATGTCGGACTCTCGGGTGGCGAGGCACAGCGGGTCGCGATCGCCCGCGCCCTGCTCGCCGACACCCCCGTACTGGTGCTCGACGAGGCGACCGCCTTCGCCGATCCGCAGACCGAACAGGCGGTACGCCGAGCCCTGGCGACGCTGGCGGGCGATCGGACGATCCTGGTCATCGCCCACCGCCTGGAGACGATCGCCGACGCCGACGTCGTCGCGGTGCTGGAGGACGGGGCGATCGTCGAGCGCGGCCGTCCCGCCGAGTTGCTGGCCCAGGGCGGCAGGTTCGCCGCGCTCTGGCGATCCCACGAATCGGCGATCGCCGACGAGACCGGAACCATTGGTGGCGTACCGCAGGGAGGCGAGCCGCGATGATCCGAATGCTGCTGCGCGTGCTGGGACACGAGTACGCCCAGCCGATGCGTCGCACCGTCGCCCTTCTGACGACGACCGCGATGGTCGAGGGCCTGTCCTACGCACTGCTGGTACCGGTGCTGCGGGCGCTGTTCGGGAGCAGACCCGCGGACACCCGGCCCTGGCTGATCGCGTTCGGGGTGGTGGTCGCGCTCTATGCGGTGCTGCGTTACCGCAGTGATCTGTCCGGCTTCCGGGTCGGAACCGTGCTGTTGCGGGGCATGTACCGCCGGCTCGGCCACCACCTGGCCCGACTGCCGATCGGCTGGTACGACGCCGGTCGGGTCGGGGAGGTGTCCGTCCTGGCCAGCCGTGGCCTGCTACAGGCGATGGGCGTGGCGGCACATCTGCTGGCGCCGTTCATCTCCGCCGGGGTGACTCCCCTGACGATCGTCGTGGTGATGCTTGCCTTCAACTGGCAGATGGGACTGGCCGCGCTGGTCGCCGTTCCGGTCGTGGCGGCGATCCAGATCTGGACCGGACGCTCGATGGCCGCGAGCGATGTCGACAGCGCCGAACGCGGTCACGAAGCCACCGGGCGGGTCATCGAGTACCTCCAGGCCCAGCCGGTGCTGCGGACCGGCGGCCGGACCGTCGAACGCTTCCAGTTGCTGGACGACTCGCTCCAGGAGGTTCAGCGCGCGTCCCGCCGTACCACGATCTCCACCCTGCCCGGCGCGGTGGGCCTGACGCTCGCGGTGCAGGCGATGTTCACCGTGCTGCTGGCCCTGGGCGCCCACCTCGCGCTCGGCGGGCGGATCGGTGCGGTCGAGACGTTGACGATCCTGGTACTGGCCGCCCGCTGCGCGGATCCGCTGCTGTCGCTGTCGGACATCGGCGGCAAGCTCCGCGGGGCGCGTGCCGAACTGGCGCGGCTCGACACGGTGCTGCGTACCGAGCCACTGCCGCAAGCGCCCGAGCCGATCCGGCCGGTACGCCACGACCTGACGTTCGAGTCCGTCGCCTTCCGGCATGGCGGCCGTACGGTGATCGAGAACCTGTCGTTGTCCGTGCCGGAGGGAGAGCGGCTTGCCGTCGTCGGACCGTCCGGCGCGGGAAAGAGCACGTTGTTGCAGTTGCTCGCACGGTTCCACGACGTGGACGCGGGCGTGGTACGCGTGGGAGGCGTGGACGTGCGCGCCATCGACACCGAGGTGCTGATGGCGCGGATCGCCATCGTCTTCCAGGATGTCTATCTCTTCGACGGCACTATCGAGGAGAACGTGCGGCTCGGTCGTCCGGACGCCGACGAGACCGAGGTGTGGGCGGCGGCGACCGCTGCCCGGTTGGACGAGGTGATCGAGCGACTGCCCGCCGGATGGGCGTCGAATGTCGGTGAGGGTGGCGCACTGCTGTCCGCTGGTGAACGCCAGCGTGTCTCGATCGCGCGAGCGCTGCTGAAGAACGCGCCCATCGTGCTGTTGGACGAGGTGACCTCGGCACTGGACCCGGTGAACGAGGCGGCCGTCCACGAGAGTGTCGAGCGACTGATGGCGGGCCGGACGGTGGTGATGGTGGCGCACCGGCCGCGGACCGTCCGCCGCGCCGACCGCGTCGTCCTGCTGGACGGCGGCCGGGTGGTGGAGGAGGGCGGCCACGACGAGCTGCTGCGCCGGGGTGGCCGCTACGCCGATTTCTGGCGCACCTCCGCCACCACGGTGGCAGGTTGACGAGTCGGTAGGCGTCGCCACATTCCTGCCGGGCTCGACGCCGGGTCGCCCACCGGCTACGGCTGCTTCCCGGGTCAGCTACCGGCCGGTCTCCGGCGGCGCAGCAGCAGACCTGCGAGGAGGGCGAGCCCGAGTACCGCGGCCGCGATCAGGATCCACCACAGGGCCGGGGACGTTCCGTCGTCGCCGGAGTCGGCCCCTGCGGCAGGCGACTGTGCCGGCGGCGTCGTGGCGGCCGGGGTCGGTGTCGGGGCGGCCGTCGGCGTGGGCTCGGCGGTGGGGGTGGGCGGCGCGGCCTTGTTGGTGAAGGTGAAGGTGCCCCGGATCGGGTGGCCGTCGGCGGAGACCGTGCTCCAGGCGACCGTGACGGCGCCGACCGGAAGCGGCTTCACCCTCTGCGTGATGGTCTTGTCCAGGACCTGCGCGGCGGCGTCGCTGTAGGAGACCTTGTCCGGGCCGGTCACCACGACCGTGGTGCCGGACTTCTTGATCAGTCCGCTGAAGGTCAGCGTCACCGCGCTCACCGGCTTCGCGACCGTGCTCCGGGCCGCCGGCGAGGTACGGCTCAACTCGGTGTGCGCGCGGGCGGGGCTGGCCGGCGAGACGGCGACGAGCGTCCCGGCGAGGAGGGCGGCGGCGGCGGAGAACAGGCGGTTCCGGGTCACTGGGTCACGGTAGCGTCCCGCCGTCCCACAGACGAGAGGGCGCCGATGGCGGCAGAACTCGACCGGGGCGACCGGTTGTTAGGCTTCGGCAGGTGATCGGACCGGACGCCTACGTCGAGAACGCCGCCGCGATGTGGACGGCGGTCGCCGTCGACGCACACCGGGACCAGACCTGTTTCCGCGCGGAGCTGCCCCGAATGACACGGCTGATCCTGCGCGCCCCGATGCCGGCGGACGGTGTGTCGCGCCTCCTCGAAACCGCGTCCCCGGACAAGAGCGCGGTCGTGGAGGACGTGTTCGGCGCCGGGCCGCCCGAGTCGTCCGTTCCGATCGCGCGGGTGCTGCGCATGCCGGTGATGGTGCGCCCCGCGTCGACCGTACCGACCGTCGCCGACCGGGACGTGCGGATCGTACGTGTCGCCGAACCCGACGAGCTGGCCGTGGCGGAGCGGACCATGGTGGAGGGGTTTCCGCTGCCCGCGTTGCTGCCGTGGCGCAGGGGAGAGGCGCTGCCCGTCGGGGTGCTGGGGGTGCCGGGCTGGAGCGTCTGGCTGGCGTACCGGCACGGTGAGGCCGCCGCCGCCGCGTACACCTATGACGATGGGCGGGTGGTGGGCCTCTACTGGCTGGCCACGTCGCCGGAACACCGGTCGGCCGGGCTCGGCCGAGCGCTGCTGACCCGGGCGGTCCGGGCCCGTCCCGACCGGCCGTTCACGCTGGTGTCGACGGACGCGGGGCGACCGCTGTACGAGTCCCTGGGGTTCCGCACGGTGGCGACGACCGTCTGGCACCTGCGGTCGCCCGCCCGGACGGTCGGCCCGGAGTAGGCCGGCCCGGCCAGGAGTAGGCCGGCTGGGCCCGTGGGTCCGTACACGACGTCGTATCCAGCCGACAGAGGGGATGAACGGGCAGAGTCCGGACACCGGTGCTGTCCGCCCGGCCCCGTACCGGTGCGAACCGCCACTGATCGTGCCACCGGCGTGAAACGGCCGGCCCGACCTCCGTAGCCTTGTAGCGGTGACATCTGTGCGGGAACGGATCAGGGCGGTTCTCGCCGGCGCGGCGGACTACGAATCCGGGCTGGACGCGCTGACCGTCACACCGTCGGCCGAGGTCGACCCGGAACTCGTCGCCGCGCTGCGCGAGGCGTACGCGAGGCTGTGCAGGGGCGGGTGGCAGCCGGCCGAGTTGCACCGGGTGGTCGCCCGGCGGGGCCAGCCACAGCAGGCCGCCCTGGTGACCGACGCGATCGCCGCACACCTGCGGCAGTTTCCCCGGGCCACGGTCGACGAGCGCTGGCTGGCACAGGCGGAGACGCTCGGCGTACAGGTCTGGTGGGCCAGCGACGCGACCTACCTCGACGAGGTCGCCACCCGCTGGCGGCTCGACCGGGTGGCCGTACTCGATCTGGTGTTGGGTCTGCTCGCCGTCCTGGCCACGCTGCCGCGGATCGAGGTGCTCGTCCCGCCGCCGGGGACCGCCGCGCCGGTCGACCGCCCGGGCGCCGCCGGGTCGTCCCGGATCGACACCCGGCTGCTGGACCGGGTACGCGCCCTGCTGGCCAAGGCGGAGTCGACCAGCTTCCCGGCCGAGGCGGAGGCGTACACGGCCAAGGCCCAGGAACTCGTCACCCGGCACAGCCTGGACGTGGCGTTGCTGGTCGCCCGGAGCGGCGACACGGCGCGGGTGGTGCCGTTCGCGCGCCGGATCGGCGTGGACCACGCGTACGAGGGGGAGAAGGCCTCCCTGCTGGACGCCGTCGCCGGGGCCAACCGCTGCCACACGGTCTGGTCACCGGAGTTCGGGTTCAGCACCGTCTTCGGCTTCGACGCCGACCTCGACGCGGTCGACCTGATCTACACCTCCCTGTTGGTGCAGGCCCACCGGGCGATGGCGCGGACCGAGCCGCCGGGCGGCAAGGCCGGTCGGGCCCGGTTGAAGTCGTTCCGGCAGTCCTTCCTGGTGGCGTTCGCGGTACGGATCGGCGAACGGCTGACCGGCGCCGCCCAGGCCGCCGTGGCGGACGCCACCGGTACGGGGAACGGGAACGGGGTGACCGATCCGGCCGGCCTGCTGCCGGTGCTCGCCTCCCGGGACGAGCAGGTCCGGGAGACGATGCAGCGGGTGTTCCCGCGTACGGTCCGGGCCCGGGGCAGCCGGGTGGACAGCCGCGAGGGTTGGGACTCCGGCCGGGAGGCCGCCGACCACGCCGCCCTGCCCGGCCGCGACACCGCGTCCCGGGGGTAGCGCCGCAGTCCAGTCCGGTGGCATCCGGCGTCCCCACCCGCTACTCCTGCCCGCAGGGAGTGCGTCCGCGCCCGCTACCCCGGCCTGGGGGGACGTGCGCCCGCGTTCGCTACCCCTGCGCCGCGGGGACGCGCGCGCCGATCTCGGCCTCGCTCACCCGGGTCGGTTCGAGTACCCGGTGCAGGAACTCGCGGGTGCGGGCCTCGCGCGGCGAGCCGAGCAGCTCCTCGGGCGGGCCGGACTCGATGACCATCCCGCCGTCCATGAAGACCACCCGCGACGCGACCTCGCGGGCGAAGCTCATCTCGTGGGTGACGACCAGCATGGTCATGCCCTCCGCGGCGAGTGAGCGCATCACCGCCAGCACCTCGCCGACCAGCTCCGGGTCGAGCGCACTGGTCGGCTCGTCGAAGAGCATGAGTCGGGGGTCCATCGCCAGCGCACGGGCGATCGCCACCCGCTGCTGCTGGCCGCCGGAGAGCTGCGCGGGGTAGGCGTCGGCCTTCTCGGCCAGGCCCACCCGCTGGAGGTTCTCCGCCGCGATCCGCTCCGCCTCGGCCCGGGACCGGCCGAGCACCCGACGCTGGGCGATGGTCAGGTTCTCCCGTACCCGCAGGTGGCCGAAGAGGTTGAACTGCTGGAAGACCATGCCGATCCGCCGCCGTACGGCATCGATGTCGCAGTCCGGGTCGGTGACCTCCACGCCGTCGACGTGCACCGATCCGCTGGACGGCTCCTCGAGCAGGTTGACGCAGCGCAGCAGGGTGGACTTGCCCGACCCGGAGGGCCCGATCACGCAGACGACCTCACCGGTCTCCACCGACAGGTCGATACCGCGCAGCACCTCCAGTTTGCCGAAGGACTTACGCAGGTCACGGATCTCGATCGCGGGCACCGCCGGTCACCTCTCCTTCGCGGCCCGGCGTTCGAGCCACCGGACCAGTTGTGACAGCGGCAGCGTTATCGCCAGGTAGAGCAGGCCGGCGACCACGAGTGGGGTCGGGTTGACCCGGGTGTTGAGGGCGTCGCCGGCGAACTTCGTCAGCTCGATGGTGCTCACGGTCACGCCCAGCACGTAGGCCAGCGAGGTGTCCTTGGTGAGCAGGATTATCTCGTTGGTCAGCGGCGGGATGACGATCCGGAACGCCTGCGGCAGCACGATCGAGACCATCGCGCGGGCGTGCGACATGCCGAGCGTCCGGGCCGCCTCCAGCTGTCCCTTCGGTACGGCCTGGATCCCGGCCCGGATCGTCTCGGCCATGTACGCGGCGGCGGTCGCGCCGAGGCCGACGGTGACCGCGCCGTACACCCCGCCGGGGATCTCCCGGTCGGGGAAGGCGAGCGGGACGCCGTAGCCGACCATGAAGAGCACCAGCAGGGAGGGCAGCCCTCGGAAGAGTTCGATGTAGCCGGTCGCGAACCAGCGGTACGGCCCGACGGACGACAGTCGCATCAGGGCCAGTACCAGCCCGAGCGCCAACCCGAAGGCGAACGCCAGCAGCGTGTAGACGATGGTGTTGCGCAGCGCGACCGTGATCGCCTCGGGGAACATGCCCCCGGCGATGTCCAGTCGGAAGAACGAGTCGGCGAGGCGGCCCCAGTCGGCCGACCCCACCACACCGAGCAGCACGAGGGCGAAGACCAGGTAGCCGGCCAGTCGCCACAACCGTTGTCGCTGCCGGCGGCCCAGCCGTCGCCGAGGAGGTGGCGGGACCGGGGCCGGTCGGATCTCGGCCCCGGTCGTCAGCGTCTTCGGATCTGCCATGCCTCCCCCAGGTCGCGCGGCGGGAAGCACCGCGCGATGTCGTCACGCCAGATCCGGTCAGACGGTCGGCTTGGCGCCGATCCACTTTTCGTAGATCTTGTCATAGCCGCCGTCGGCCCGTGCCTCCGCGAGTGCCTGGTTGATCGTCTCCAGCAGCTTCGGGTCGCCGCCCTTCTTGACCGCGAGGCCGTACTGCTCGCCCGTGTCGAAGCCGCCAGCGACGACCGCCTTGCCGGGGCTGGCCTCGATGTACTCGTTCCAGACCGGCAGGTCGCCGACGGCCGCCTCGATCTGCCCGGTGACCAGGGCCTGCTGCACGGCGGCCAGATCCTTGTAGGAGACCACCTCGACCTTGAGACCCTGCTGCTGGACCTGCTGCTTGACGTAGTCCTCGCCGGTGGTGGCGCCCTGCACGCCGAGCCGCTTGCCGGCCAGGTCCGCGAGCGCCCGGTACGTCTTGCCGACCGGCACCACGAGCGCCTGGGTGGCGTCGAAGTACGGCGCGCTGAAGTCCAGCACCTCCTTGCGGGCATCGGTGATGGTCATCCCGGCGGCGGCCACGTCGCACTTGCCGGAGTTGAGGTCCGCACCGGACTTGATGCCCTCGAACGGGGTGTCGACGATCTCCTGTGTCACGCCGAGCTTTCTTGCGGCGAGGTCGACGATGTCGACGTCGAACCCGACCACCTTGCCACTGTCGTCCTTGGACTGGAACGGCGAGTACGGCAGGTGGGTGCAGGTGGTCAACACACCGGCCCGGACCAGTTTCACACCGTCGGCGGTGGTGCCGCCGGTGTCCTCCTTCGCACAGCCGACCAGACCGGTGACTGCCAGCACCGTACCCATGGCCAGCGCCGTACCACCCCGGGCACCTCGAAGCTTTGCCATCCGCGCATCCTCCCCAGCCGAGCAATACGTACGTTCCCCATAGGTTAAGCCATGATTCACTCCGCCGGACCGCGCGCCGGAGTCGCGGAAGATGCCCTGGTGGAAGGCGTTACGGCCGGGTCAGGGCCGGCGCGACGAGGCGGCGTTGCGGATGGGATGCGCGGGCGTACCACCGCGTTTTAAATTATTAGTAAGGTTTACGAACAGAACGTGTTACGGTCACCTCCATCGATGCGTGGCCGGCCATCGGCCCGATGTATCTCAGGAGGGAGTGACCTCATGTCGAGACTGCGCGCCCTGGCGGCGCTCGCGGCACTGGTTGTCGCCGTTGGACTCGTGGCGATCATCCCGGGAACCCCGGCATCGGCGGCGGCCTGCACGGCGTCGTGGCAGGCCTCGACGGTCTACTGGGGAGGTGACCAGGCCTCCCGCGGCGGGCGTAACTACCAGGCGAAGTGGTGGACCCAGGGCGAGGCGCCCCCGGGCAGCACCGGCGTCTGGCAGGACCTCGGTGCCTGCGGCGGCGGCACCACGCCGCCACCGACCAACCCCGGCGGCTTCGTGGTCAGCGAGGCGCAGTTCAACCAGATGTTCCCGGGCCGCAATTCCTTCTACACGTACTCCGGCCTCGTCGCCGCCCTCGGCGCCTACCCGGCGTTCGCCAGGACCGGCAGTGTCACGGTCCAGCGCCAGGAGGCGGCGGCGTTCCTGGCCAACACGTACCACGAGACCGGCGGGCTGGTCCACATCGTGGAGCAGAACACCGCGAACTACCCGCACTACTGCGATCCCGGCCAGCCCTACGGCTGCCCCGCCGGGCAGTCCGCCTACTACGGGCGCGGGCCGATCCAGCTCAGCTGGAACTTCAACTACAACGCGGCCGGGAACGCCCTCGGGCTGCCCCTGCTGACCAACCCCTGGCTCGTCCAGAACGATGCCTCGGTGGCCTGGAAGACCGCCATCTGGTACTGGATGACCCAGAACGGGCCGGGCACCATGACCGCGCACAACGCGATGGTCACCGGCGCCGGATTCGGGCAGACCATCCGCAGCATCAACGGCTCGATCGAGTGCAACGGTGGGAATCCCGCCCAGGTGCAGAGTCGCGTCACCAGGTACCAGCAGTTCGTGGGCATCCTCGGTGTGCCGGCCGGAGCCAACCTGAGCTGCTGACCCACGCCCCGGGCTCCGGCATCCGTCGCCGCGACGATGCGGGCGGCCAGGGCCCGACATGCGCGACCGGCCCCGCGACCGTCTCCACCGGTCGCGGGGCCGCTGGCGTGGGGGCGAGCGGTCTCGCTCAGGACAGGAATGCGCCGTAGCGGCCGTTCAGGATCCTGTCCTTCTGCGCCTGGCTGAAGTGCGTGTTCGGGTAGTTGTAGAAGGACGCCGACATCGGGGTGCCGTCGGTGTAGGAGGAGTCCGGCAGGCCCAGGGCGTGGCCCAGCTCGTGCACCATGCCGACGTACCAGCGGTTCATGTTGCGCGCTCCGGCGCCTCGGTGGTGACTGGGTCTCGCCACCTACTGTGCCGGCCGAAACCTTTTCGGCAAGGCTTCGACGAAAGTCGATGAAAGGCGTCCCTTGACGTCGTGCCGGCCCGGCCTCGGCGTCCGTACCGGCCCGGCGTCGTACCGGAATCTCTTTCCGTCGGTGTGCCCGGCACGGCGACCCCGGCCGGCCGGCGCGGGTCACGGGGGTGGGGCGGGCACGACGGTGACCGGGGCGCGATCGCGACCGCGGCGGCGTCGAGGAAGATGGGTCCCATGACCGCTGACGCACCTTCCGCTTCCCACCCGCTCCAGCCCGTCGACGAGAGCTGGCAGCGCGGGCTCGCCATCGTCGCCCACCCGGACGACCTGGAGTTCGGCGCCGCCGCGGCCGTCGCCCGCTGGACGCGGCAGGGCAAGCAGATCACCTACGTGCTGCTCACCAGCGGTGAGGCCGGCATCGACGGACTGGACCCGGCCGAGGCCGGTCCGGTCCGGGAGGAGGAGCAGCGCGCCTCCGCGGCGATCGTCGGGGTGTCCCAGGTCGACTTCCTCGGGCTGCCCGACGGCGTCCTGGAGTACGGCGTCGCGTTGCGTCGCGACCTGAGCCGGGTGATCCGGACGTACAAGCCGGACATCGTGTTCACCAACAACTTCCGGGACAGCTGGGACACGGCCGGCGACGCGCTGAACATGTCCGACCACATCGTCACCGGTCGAACCGTGCTCGATGCCGTCCGGGACGCGGCCAACCGCTGGGTCTTCCGCGACCAGATCGACGCGGGGCTGGAGAAGTGGGGCGGCGTCCGGGAGGTCTGGGCGGCCGGCTCGCCGATGGCGAAACACGGCGTCGACATCACCGAGACGTTCGACCTCGGCGTCCGGTCACTCGAGGCGCACGCCGCCTATCTGCGCGGTCTCGGCTCCGGGGACTTCGACCCGGAGGAGTTCCTGGAGGGCATCTCCCGGCAGACCGGCAACCGCCTCGGCGTCAGGTACGGAGCCGGCTTCGAGGTGTTCCGGCTCGGCCTGCACTGAGGCTGCGGACCGGAACCGCGCTGGGAAGGATTCCGTGATGAGCCGTATCCCGGACGACCAGGCGACCAGGGCGCTCGGGCGGTGGATCGGCACGACCACTCCCACGCTGCTGGGCGAAGGGATGGAAGGCTCGGTCTACGAGATCGACGAGTCGCGGGTGGCGAAGCTCTGGTTCTCCGGTTCCGTCGACCTCTCGCGCCGGATGGCGACGTTCTACGACGTCCTGAACGCGAAGTCGTTCGCGTTCTCCGTACCGAGGATCGTGCAGGTGGCAGCCGTCGAGGGGCGGGTGGTCACCATCGAGCGGCGGTTGACCGGCAGCACGTTGTCGGCCGCCCTCGCGGCGGGCACGATCCGGCCCGACGACGGGTACGCGGTCTTCGTCGACATCCTCGTCGAACTCGCCGCCGGTGGCGAGCTCGCGGCGGCCCGGGAGCTGTCCGTACTGGGTGAGGAGTCCCCGCTGTTCGTGCCCGGGGAGGACTTTCCGCTGGCGCTCGCCCGGCTCGCGGGACGCCGGGTCGAGCGTTTCCGGCCCGTGTTGAGCCGGGCCGTCGAGGGCTTCGAGGCGAAGGCCGCGGCACTCGTCGGCCGGCTGCGCGAGGTCGACAGTGGCCGGCGAGCCGTGGTCCACGGTGACCTGATCCCGGGGAACATCCTGGTCGACGTCGCGGGCAGACCGAGCGCCGTCCTGGACTGGGGCTTTCTGACCACCGAGGGTGATCCGGCCTTCGAGGCGGCGGTCGCCGCGGCGATCTTCGACATGTACGGGCCCGAGGCGCGGCAGGTCGAGCAGGATCTCCTCGACCGGATCACCGAGCGGATGGGCTATGACCGTGTCGCGCTGCTCGTCTACCGGGCCGCGTACTCGCTGATCTCGGCGAACGCCTTCGACCCCCTGGGCCGGGACGGCCACTTCGCCTGGTGCGTGGCGGCGCTAAACCGGGCCGACGTCACCAGGGCCCTGCTGGACTAGGTCGGGTGGTCCGGCGAAATGGCGACTCTCCGCCGGACAGGTTTGTGACCGGTCGAGGAGTTTGGGATGCTGCGCCGGGCTACCCGCCGACACCAGCTGCGCGAAGGGACCACCACGATGGCAAAGGTCATCTCTACGCTGTTCATCTCGGCCGACGGTGTTGCCGAGATCGACCCGGATTGGCACTTTCCGTACTTCGACGAGAACATGGGCCGTGCCGTCAGCGAGGACTACGACACCGCCGACGTGCTGCTGATCGGGCGGGAGACGTACGACAGCTTCGCCGGAGCGTGGCCCGACCGGGAGGCGGCGGGTGGGGACGACGCACCGTTCGCCAAGCAGATCGGGGACGTACGCAAGGTGGTCGCCTCGCGCCAGCCGCTGGAGTTCAGCTGGCGCAACTCCGAGCTGATCAAGGGCGATCTCCTTGACGCCGTCACCTCGCTCAAGGCCGACGCCGGCATCAGGGGCATCCTCATCCCCGGTTCGATCTCGGTGGTGCAGCAGTTGCTCGCGGCGGGGCTGATCGACGAGTTGCGCCTGCTGGTGCACCCGGTGGCGGCGCGCAAGGGACGCCGGCTCTTCGACGACGGCGACGCGCCGTACCACCTGAGGGTGACGGCGACCGAGACGTACCCGACGGGTGTGATCCGGGTGGTCTACGCGCCGGCCGAGGCGCCCGGCAAGGTCGGCTACGACGAGGTCAAGGGCCAGGTGCCGACCGCCGACTAGCCGCAGCGGCCGATCCGGGCGTACCCGTGACGGGTTTCCCGGACCGGGTGACCGGCGCGACGCGATCCGCGCACCGGGCGGAGTTCCGGCACGGGCCCGCGCGCCGGGTTCGGAACGGAACCGCCGTGCCGCGACCGGCGTCGAACCCCGGACAGGAGGTTCGACTGTGCAGACATCCCGAGGTCCCGCGCGGCCGTCCGTCCGGATGGGCGCGGTTCTGGTCACCGGCGCGATGCTGCTGGCCGGCTGCGCCGGACCCACCCCGCCGGGCGACGCGGCGCGGATCGACGCGCAACTGGTCGCCGACCTCGCGCCGAACGACGCCCGCACGGTGAGCCAGGCGGTCAACGCCTTCGCCTTCGACCTCTTCGACGAGGTGGCCGACGGCCGGCAGAACACCGTCACCGCGCCGCTGTCGATGACCGTGCTGTTGGCGATGATCCTGGCCGGTGCCGACGGCGACACCGCCACGGAGCTGGCCAGGGTGCTGCACCTGGGCGACCGACGCGACGTACGGGTCGGTGCGCTGCTGGGGAAGCTGGCCGACACCGACGAGGTGACCCTCTCCGTGGCCAACTCGCTCTGGGCGGATCCGGGCAGGCCGTTCGAGGCGGACTACCTGACGTTCCTGCGTCGTGTCTTCGGCGCCACCGTGGAACAGGGCGACCTCGGTTCGCCCGGCACCGCCGAGAAGATCGACGCCTGGGCCAGCAGGAACACCAACGGGCTCATCGACCGGATCGCCAGGGACCTCGGGTTGCCCGACTCGGCCGCGATCCTGGTGCTGCTCAACGCGGTCTACTTCCTGGGGGAGTGGACGACCCGGTTCGACCCCGGCGACACCCGGCCGGAACCGTTCACGCTGGCCGACGCGGGGACGGCCGACGTACCGATGATGCACCTGACGGGTGGGCGGTTCGGTTACGCGCAGCGCGACGGCTACCGGATGCTGCGACTGCCCTACGGCGAACACGGGCGGTACGGCATGGAGATCATGCTGCCCGACGACGGCGGTACCCTGGCCGACCTGGTCGCCTCGCTGGACGCGGCGCAGTGGCGTGCCGCCGTCGACAGCCTCACCACGCAGACCATCGACGAACTCGCCCTGCCGCGCTTCGAGCTGCGCTGGAAGGGCGAGCTGACCGACCCGCTGCGCCGGCTCGGCATCTCCACCGCGTTCACCCCCGGCGACGCCAACTTCCGGCCGATGTCCCCGGCCGCCCCGTGCTGGAGACGGTGGTGCACAAGACCTACCTCCGGGTGGACGAGCGCGGCACCGAGGCCGCCGCCGTCTCCGGCGGGGTGATGAGCACCTCGGCTGGGCTGGGCCGGACGGTGTTCCGCGTCGACCGGCCCTTCGCCTTCAGCATCTCCGACCAGCGGACCGGAGCCATCCTCTTCCTCGGCGCCGTCGCCGACCCTCGCGGCTGAACCGCAGACCGTGCCGGGACGGTGTTCGGGTGGCCACCTGGACGGCGGCCACCCGAACTCGGGCGGTGTACCCAGCGCGTTACCGCTGGGCGAGCGCGCCGTCCGGGCCGAACTGCGGGCGCAGTTGCTGGACCGAGTTCGCGTCCACCGCGGCGGCCGGGCCGTGGTAGATCGCGTTGTACAGCAGGTTGAACTGTGACCGGGGCAGCGTACGGAAGGTGATCTCGCTGCCGTACGTCACGACCTGCCCCTTACCGACCTCGAAGGAGGCGATGTTGGTGGCGCCCCGGATGTGCTCGGCACCGCGCAGATAGCCGCTGGCCAGTACGTCACCTTCGGTCGGGTACTTCGACACCACCTGCCCGCCCTCGCCGGTCAGCTCCCACGCCTGGGTGTCGTACAGCCACACCGGCCAGGACTTGGGCATGCCCCAGGCCACCGGGTTGTTCGGGTCGAACTCCTGGTGCAGAAGGCTTCCGCCGGTGGTGAACTGGTCCTCGTCGTCGGGCAGCGCCGGCTTCATCGGAAGGTTGAGCAGTTCCTGGGTGGTCTCCACCGAGCTGCCGATGGCCAGCAGCGTGCCGCCGTTGCGGACGAACTGCTGCAACTTCCGCCAGCCCTTGTCGCCCACCCCGTAGGCCCAGGAGTACTCCTCGCCGTACTCCTTCGGGTCCAGGCCCTCGACGATGTCGTCCCGGGACACACCGTGCGAGACGACGATCGTGTCGTACAACTCGTTGAGGGACTTCCGCTGGAAGTCCTGGGCGGACACGACGTCGTAGTTGACGCCGTACTGGTCGAACTGCCACATGTCCCAGCCGCCGGGCATGTTCCCGATGCCCCGCAGCAGGCCGACCTTGGTCTGTGGCTTGAGCTGGACCCCGGGGGTACGGGGAGCCCGGTCGACCGCGGTGACCTGGAGGCCAACCTTGGCCGAGGCGGTCGCCAGGACGTTGCGGGCCTGCGGGGTGGCCGGCACGACGTAGGTCCCGGCGGGGTAGCTGACGCCCTGCTGGGTGAAGCTCTTGCTGCTGCGGAACGTCGGGATGTTGGCGTCCTGGAGCGCCGAGACGATCTGGACCGTCCCGTAGGACTCGGGGCGAACCAGGTAGGCACCCTTGTCGCGGGGGGCGGCCGGCATCGTCACCTGGGGCACCTTGACCGACGTCACCCGTTCCAGGCTCGCCTGGAACGGGGCGCGGATCTCGGCGACGTCGACACCGAGTTGGAGCGGCAGGCTCGTCGTCGCCTCCGCGTACGGCAACAGCGCCGGGCACTCGCCGCAGTCCCGGACCTCCGGATAGGCGTCGACGCCGAGCACCTGATGTGCCCAGTTACCGCGTGGCTGGTGCATCTTGATGACGTACGAGCCGGCGCCGTAGCGCTTTCCGCCGGCCGAGAACTCCGACGTGGCGCGATCGATCTCGACCTGGGTCCACTCGAGACGCTGGAGCATCTCGAAGGTGGCGTACGGGTCACGCTGGTTGGCGTCGACGACGAACGCGAAGGTGCCCGACGGTACGCCCTGGGTCATGTACTCGTACGGCACGGCGTACAGGTTGTCGTAGAGCAGCTTCTTGCCGTTGTCGGCGGTGTACTCCATGCCGGCATAGGTGGCGATCTTCGCGTAGTCCACGATGTCGGCCAGGGTCCAGGTGTTGGAGCGATAGGGCTCGATCAGGCTCATCCGGGCCTGCTGCGGACCCAGCGGCTTGCCGTCCGAGGAGACCTGCGGATAGGCGTAGTCCGTCACCGAGGCGATCTCGGTCAGGTAGACGCCGGAGCCGGTGAACGGGAAGAACCCGACGGGTTGTTCGAGGGTCCAGTAGATGTGGTAGTCGAGGCTGCCGACGCCGGTCTTGCCGGCCGCGGCGAGTTCCCGGGCCGCGTGCTGACCGATCGCCGAGACCGAGGAACTCATGTTCGCCGGCACGTTCTCGCTGGTGATGCCGCCGTAGGGCGGGACGAAGATCCGGCTGCCGGAGTTCCCCTTCTGGTGCATGATGTGCACGATCGCCGGGCGGTACTTCTTCTCCAGGGCGAGTCGGTACTGCGCCTCCACCTGGGTGAACATCGTCCAGTCCCGGTTGTCGTCGTGACCGGTGTACTTGTGGTACAGGTCCGGGTATGTCCGGGCCCGGTCCGTGCCGGCGGTCCGGTTGAAATGGTCGATGATGAGATGCTGTCCGTCCGGGTTCTGTGACGGCACCAGAACGATTACCGAGTTGTTCAGCACGTTCTTGGTGAAGTCCGAGTCCTCCGAGGCGAGGCGGTGGACGATGTCGTTGATCGCCTGTCCGTTGCCCACCTCGCTGGAGTGGACCGTCGCCTCGAGGTGGTAGAACGGCACCCCTTCCTCGGCGAGCTTCCGGGCCTCTTCCGGAGTCGTGTTGCGGGGGTCGGAGAGTTTCTGGTTGATTTCGACCAGCCGGTCGAGACGGCGGAGATTCGCCGGTGAACTGATGATGACGGTCGCGTATTCGTTGCCCATTGTCGTCGACCCGATGGTCTCGTAGTCGACGCGATCGGACCGTTCCGCGATCAGTTTCATGTACCTGAGTACGTCGGGATAGGAGGCCAGTTTTCCTTCGGTGCCCATCTTGAAGCCGAAGTGCTGCTCCGGGGTGGGGATGTCCGCGGCGCGAGCGGCCGCGACGGAGAGTGTGGAGCCGGCGCCGGCGGTGGCGCTCGGTGCGACCGCGGTGGATCCGACCAGAGCTACCAGGGCCACACAGGCGCCGTATAACAACGGCGGACGGGTCTTGAGCATGGCGGGACCTTTCGACTCGAGCTCAGCCGCTGAAGATCGACTGTTGCTGAACCGTAACGGCGGGTGTGCTTGTCCTCGCTCGCGCCGCTGTTCGCGTTTGTTCGCTCTTGTGGTGGCCCGGAAAAGCTCAAGAATGCCTCAACATGGTTGCCCCGGCAGCGGCCCGCGATGTATCAAGAGCCATGATCGCGCAGGCGCCTCAGTCACCGATGGCCGATCAGCAACACACCGTTGCCGACGCGGTACCCACGCCACGGCCCGAACGACTGCACGCCCGCGCACTCGCATTGATGCTCACCGACCAGTCCGCCCGGGGGATCGCCGACCGGCTCGGTCATCTGATCTACTCCGGCGAACTCGCCCAGGGACTGCACCTGCCGACCGTGCGCGCGCTGGCGGCGGCCCTGCACGTCGGCCCCACGACGATCGCGTCCGCGTGGGCCCAACTGCGGCAGCGTGGACTGATCCACTGCGACCGGCGCCACGGCAGCGTCATCCGCGGTCCCGGCAGGTTGGCCGGCCGCCGGTACGCGAGCCTTCCGCTCCGGTCGGCCGTACGACTGGACCTCTCCACGGCGTTGCCCGACCCTGCCCTGCTCCCCGACCTGGCCGTCCCGATGGCCGAGGCCGTCAGCGGTACGCACTGGCGGAGCTACCCCGACGACGCCATGGACGTGCACCTGGCGGCGGTGCTGCACGGGACGTGGCCGTTCGAGGCCGAGGACTTCGTCGTCACCAGCGGTGCCCACGACGCCGTCCACCGGGTCGCCGACGTCGTCCTGCACCCGCATGACCGGGTACTCGTCGAGGAGGTCGCCGCCGCGTCACTGCTCGACATCGTCGAGGACCACCAGGCCCAGGCGACGCCGATCAGGTGCGACGACGAGGGCCCGCTGCCCGAGGCACTCGAACCGGCGCTGGCCAGCCAGCCCAGGATGCTGCTCCTCCAGTCCCGGATGGCCAGCCCGCACGGCCACGCACTGTCCCGCCGACGCGCCCGTGCCCTGGTGCCGATGCTGGCCGCGAGCGACGTCGTGATCGTCGAACAGGACACCGCCCACGAACTCGCCCCGACGCCGGACGTGTCGCTCGGAGAGTTCCTGCCGGAGCAGACCCTTCTCGTCCGGAGCTGGAACAAGTCGCACGGACCCCACCTGCGGGTCGGGGCGCTGGCCGGGATCAGGCGGGTGGTGGCCCGGGTGCGGGCCCGGCAGAAGTCCACCGGAAGCTGGCCCTCGGTGCTGACCCAGCGGGCCCTCGCACAGATGCTCACCGACCCGCAGACGCAGGAGACGATCCGGCTGGCCCGGTGCTGCTACCGCCAGCGCCGGCACCGGATGGTCCGGGCCCTGCACGACCACGGCCTCGCGCCCACCGGTGTCGCGGGGCTCTCCGTCTGGGTGCACGTGCACAACGCCGGGACCGCGATCCGCTCGTTGGCCGGTGACGGCATCGGCATCGCCTCCGGGGCGCCGTTCGTCACGCACGGGGACGGGCGATCGCATGTCCGGATCGGCACGACCCTGCCCCACGACCAGCACGCGCACATCGCCCGTACGCTCGGCGCGGCTCATCGCGGTCAACCGCTCTGACCCGGTCTCCGTGGTCCGGCCGCCATGCGGGATCCGGTGCGGCGCACCCGGCCGTCCGGCTGTGGCGGCGGCTCGGCGGCGTCCACTCACTCGCGTGGTCGGACGAGTCCCGCGTCGTAGGCGAAGACGATGGCCGCGGCCCGGTCGCGCGCGCCGAGTTTGTTGAAGAGCGATCCAATGTGGGTCTTCACCGTGGTCTCCGCGAGGAACAGTTGTTCGGCGACCTCACGGTTGGAGGCGCCGCGTGCCATCAGGCGGAGGACGTCGAGTTCGCGTTCGGTGAGCGCGTCGAGCCGGTTGTCGCGGCGGCTCGTCGGCCGGGCGAACTGCCGGTAGGAGGCGAGGATCGGGCCGAGGAGGGTGCCGTCGATCCAGGTGCCGCCGGCCGCGACCGTGCGGACCGCCTCGATCAGGTTCTCGGGGGTGGCGGACTTCAGCTCGAATCCTGCCGCGCCGGCGTCGACCGCGGACCAGAGCACGTCCTCGTCATCGAAGGTGGTGAGGATGCAGACCGGTGGCCCGCCGGCGGCCCGTAGCCGGCGGGTCGCCTCGACCCCGTCCACGCCGGGCATCCGCACGTCCATGCAGACGAGGTCGGGGGAGCACCGCGTCACGGCGTGGACGACGTCGCCGCCGTCGTCGCACTCGCCGACGACCTTGATGTCCGGCTGAGTGCGCAGGATCAGGCCGAGACCGGCACGGACCATCGGCTGGTCGTCGACCAGCAGCACCCGGATCACGCGGACGCTCCGGCGAGCCGGCGGGGCAGGCGGGCCTGGACCACCCAGTGTTCCCGGTCCGGCCGGGCCTGGAAGGTTCCCTCGATGGCGGCCACCCGGTGCTCGAGTCCGGCCAGTCCCATGCCGCTGCCGGCGCGCCCGGAACCCGGCCCGAGCGCGCTCTCCACCCGTACGTCGACCCGGTCACGGTCGACGCCGATCCGGATCGTCGCCTCCGGGGAGCGGGCGTGTTTGGCGACGTTGGTGAGGGCCTCCCGGAGCACGTCGTGCAGGACGATGCGGGGTGCCGCCGACACGCCCTCCATGTCCCCGGCGACGTCGAGATCGATCCGCATCCCGGCGTCGCGGTACGTGCCCAGCAGATGTTCGAGTTCGTCCGGATCGAGTGGGGCGAGCGAGGAGGAGCCCTGGTGCATGAGCATCAGGGCCTGGCGCAGCTCGTCCATGCCCTTGCGGCCCACGAGTTCCGCCTGCCGCAGGGCCGCCGCGGCCTCGGCGACCTCCGTCGGCGAGGAGGTGAGGAGCATCCGCGCCCCGGAGAGGTGGAGCAGGACGACGCTGAAGCTGTGCCCCACCAGGTCGTGCAGGTCCCGGGCGATGCGTTGCCGGTCCTCGGTCACGGCGGTCTCGGCCAGCCTGGTGCGGGTACGTTCCAACTCGTCGATCAGCGCGAACTGCCGGCCGACGACATGCCCGAAGCCCCAGCCGATCAGCAGGCCGCCGAACCAGAGCCACGCGCCGATCCCCCGGTGCCAGTTGTTCGTCTCGAGCAGCCAGATCAGGAACGGCGACACCAGGCAGAGCATCATGACGACGGTGTCGAGCCGTCGGGTACGCCCGGCCGCGACCACTGCCAGCGCGGTGACGACCACGAGGTAGGCGCTCTGGGTGACCACCGCCGCGTCGCCGACGAGCGTCGGAATCGTGACCCAGGACAGCAGCAGCCAGCCCGGCATCGACCGCCAGAGCGCTCGCACGATCAGCGCCGGAAGCATCAGGACCGCCAGGATCCAGCCCCAGTCCGACGTGTAGGCGAGGTTGAGCACCCCCAGGCCGGTGCCGAGAACGGCCGCCCCGATCACGAACTCGTCGCGGTCACGCAGCAGTGCGGGCATGTCAGGAATATAGGTCAGCCTCGGCACCGTCGACTCCGACCACGGTGCCGTGGCGCCTCCTCCCGGGGTAGGAGCGGGCGGGCCTTTCCCGGCCCGGGGAGGGATTGGCAACGGCACCACACTCCGAGGACACCGGGGTCCGCCCACTCCAGACTTCATCAGCAGGTGTCCGGACCGACCGGAGCCTGGAGGAGGTCGTCATGTTCACTGCGCTCGGGAGGCTGGTCGTCCGACGCGCCCGGCTGACCCTGTTCGGCTCGCTGGTCGTCATCGCGCTGACCGCGATCCTCGGCGGTGGAGTCTTCAGCCTTCTGTCAACGGGCGGCTTCGAGGATCCGGGTTCGGATTCCGCGCGGGCGGGCGAGCTCCTCGAAGACGAGTTCGGCGCAGGCACGCCGAACATCCTGCTCGTCGTCACGGCCGACGGTGCCGACGTCGACGCCCCGGACGCGGCAACCGCCGGCCTGGCCCTCGGCACCGAACTGGCCGCCGTGGAGGGCGTCGACGAGGTGACGTCGTACTGGAAACTCGGCGCACCGCCGTCGCTACGCTCGGGCGACGGTTCGTCGGCGCTGATCCTCGCCCGCGCGGGCGGCGAGGACACGGACGCGGAGGCGACGGTCCAACGCGTACGGGACCGGCTCGACGGAGACCGGGATGCGGTCACCGTCGAGATCGGCGGTGCCGCGGCCATCGGCGAAGCGCTCGGCCACGGCCTGGAGCAGGACCTGGTACGCGCCGAGCTGATCGCGATCCCGCTGACGTTGCTCCTGCTGCTGTTGGTCTTCCGGGGCGTCGTCGCGGCGCTGCTGCCGCTCGTCGTCGGTGGCGCGGCGACATTCGGCACGTTCTTCGTACTGTGGGCGATCGCCCAGTTCACCGACGTCTCGGTCTTCTCGATCAACCTCGTCATGGCGCTGGGTCTCGGCCTGGCCATCGACTACTCGCTGCTCATGGTCTCCCGGTTCCGCGAGGAACTGGACGCCGGGCACGGGGTCGGCCTGGCCACGATCCGCACCGTGGAGTCCGCCGGCCGGACGGTCGTGTTCTCCGGGGTGACGGTGGCCGTGGCGCTGCTGGCGCTCGCCGCCTTCCCGCTCTACTTCCTGCGCTCGTTCGCCTACGCCGGTGTCGGTGTCGTGCTGGTCGCCGTACTCGCCGCGGTGATCACCCTGCCCGCGCTGCTGATGGTGCTCGGCCACCGGGTCAACGCGTGGCGGTTGCCGGGGATGCGGCGGGGCGGGGAGACCGGGTCCCTCCGGTGGGCGGCCCTCGCCGAACGGGTGCTCCGCCGGCCCGGCCTGGTCACCGGCGCGGTGGTGGCGCTGCTGGTGCTGCTCAGCCTCCCCATCCTCGGCACCCGGCTCGGCAATCCCGACGCCCGGGTACTGCCGGCCGACGTGCCCGCGCGGCAGGCGACCGAGAAGGTGCAGCGCGACTTCGGCTTCGCCGCCGAGGCGTTCCCGGTGGTGACGAACGGGTCGGCGAACCCGGCCGAGATGGAGGCGTACGTCGTGGCCGTGTCCCGGGTCGCGCACGTCGCCGAGGTCGTCACCGCGCGTGGCACCTGGGCCGACGGGCAGCGGGTCAGCGGCCCCGCTCCGGACTCGGCACGGTACGTCGCGGACGCCGGGGAGTGGTTCGAGGTGGTGCCCTCGGTGCTGCCGATCTCGTCCCAGGCCGAGGAACTCGTGCACGGCCTGCGGGACCTGGCTCCGCCCTTCGAGGCCCTCGTCGGCGGCAGCACCGCCCAACTCGTCGACACCAAGGCGGCGATCTTCTCCGTCGCTCCGTGGGCCGCGCTCTGGATCTCCCTGGCGACGTTCGCCCTGCTGTTCGCGATGTTCGGCAGCTTCCTCGTGCCGTTGAAGGCGATCGTGCTCAACACCGTCAACCTGACGGCCATGCTCGGCGTGATGGTGTGGATCTTCCAGGACGGAAACCTCTCCGGCGTCCTGGAATTCACCGCGACGGGTATGACCGACACCTCGATGCCGCTGCTGATGTTCGCGGTGGCCTTCGGGCTGTCGATGGACTACGAGGTCTTCCTGCTCGCGCGGATGAAGGAGGAGTACGACCGCACCGGCGACAACCACGTCGCGATCGTCACCGGAATCGCCAGGACCGGACGGATCGTCACCGCCGCGGCGCTGGTGCTCTCCATCACCTTCTTCGCCTTCGCCGCCAGCGGGATCACCTTCATGAAGATGTTCGGTCTGGGCCTGGGCATCGCCGTGCTGATCGACGCCTTCCTCGTTCGGGCGACCCTGGTGCCGGCGCTGATGAAGCTCGCCGGGGCGGCGAACTGGTGGGCACCGGGATGGGCCCGGCGCCTGCACGCACGGGTGGGACTGGACGAGACCGGCGGCACCCTGTCCACCGAACCGCCCGGCGCGCCGGTGGTCGACGAGCGATCCGGCCCCGTACCGGAACACGTCTCCTGACACGCCGGCACGACAGCGCGGCGCCGACCCGATCGGGGTCGGCGCCGTGACGGTCGACCGCCACCCCGATGGCGCCGGTCGATCGGACCATCTCGAACCATCGATGCCCTTGTGTCGTGGCGTCGGCTCTCGTAGCGTGCGTTACGACCGGTTCCGACAACCCTTTTAAGAAGGGCTGTCGCAAGGGGTGTTCGGAGGCGTGCAATGGCGGCTCGACGTGGAATGACCCGGGTGGCGAGCGCGACGCTGGCCGCGACACTGGGCGTGGCGGGCGTCGCCGTGCCGCACGCGGTCGCCGGAGCGGCGTCCGCGGCGGGCGCGGCCGGGGTCACGATCCGGATCGATCCCTCGTACCAGCAGCAGCCGTTCCAGGGCTGGGGCACCAGCCTCGTCTGGTTCGCCAACGCCACCGGCGGCTACCCGGACGAGGTCCGGAACAGGCTCGTCGACCTGCTCTTCGGCGAGGACGGCCTGCGGCTCAACATCGCCCGGTACAACATCGGCGGTGGCAACGCGCCCACCGTCGACGACTACCTGCGGCGGGGCGGCGCGGTGCCGGGGTTCTGGCGGGCGCCGCAGCCCTACGGGCCGGGGGAGAAGGAGTGGTGGGACCCCGACAACCCGGACCACTGGAACTGGGACGCCGACGCCAACCAGCGCTGGTGGATCGACCAGATCAAGGACAGGGTCGACACCTGGGAGGCCTTCAGTAACTCGCCGCCGTGGTTCCAGACCGTCAGCGGGTACGTCTCCGGCGGCTTCGACCCCAACGCCGAGCAGATCCGGGCGGACCGGGTGGACGAGTTCGCCGACTACCTCGTCCGGGTCACCGAGCACATCGAGCGGGAGCACGGCATCGCGTTCGACACCATCGACCCGTTGAACGAGCCGAACACGCCGTACTGGCGTACCACGCTGGGGCCGGACGGCCGGCCCACGGGCGGGCGGCAGGAGGGCGCACACGTCGGGCCCGCGCTCCAGGCGCAGGTCGTACTGGCCCTGCGGCGCCGGCTCGACACGGCGAGCACCGACGCGGCCATCTCGGCGCCGGACGAGACCAATCCCGGCATCTTCCTCCAGGACTGGTACGGCTACCCGGCCGAGGCGCAGGCGGCGGTCAGCCAGCTCAACGTGCACACCTACGGCACGGGGCAGCGCACCGCCGCCCGGGACGTGGCCAAGGCCGAGGGGCGCCCGCTCTGGATGAGCGAGGTCGAGGGCAGCTGGGGCAACGACTTCACCAGCATGGACTCCGGCCTGGGCATGGCCCGCCGGATCATCGACGACCTGCGCGAGCTGGAGCCGGCGGCGTGGGTGCTGTGGCAGCCGGTCGAGGACGCCGAGAACATGGTGGCCGAGGGCAACCTGCAGTGGGGGAGCATCCACGTCCCGTTCACCTGCACCTCCACCGACACGCTCGCCAGCTGCCCGATCCGGACGAACACCAAGTTCGACACGATCCGTAACTTCACCCACCACATCCGTCCCGGCGACCGACTGGTCAAGGTCGACGACACCGCCAGCGTCGCGGCGGTCAAGGAGTCCGGCCGTGGTGCCGTGGTGGTCCACGCCAACGCCGACACCAGCCCGCGCGCCGTGACGCTCGACCTGTCGCGCTTCGCCGAGGTCGGTGCCCACGCCACGGTCACGCCGGTGTTGACCAGTGCCGAGGGCAAGCTCGTCCGAGGTCGCCCGGTCCGGGTCGAACGGCGCTCGGCCACGCTCACGGTGCCCGGCGAGTCGGTCAGCACGTTCCTGATCGATGGTGTCCGGGCCGGGGCCGGCCGGCCACAGCACATCCAGCCCGGCCACGCCTACCGGCTCCAGGGGGTGCAGAGCGGTCGCTCGCTCGCCCCGTCCACGGACGGCGCCCGTCCGGTGCTCGGCACCACCGACACCAGCCGCCCCGAGCAGCTCTGGTACGTCCGCAAGCTGGGCCACGGCGCCGGCAATCGGGACCGCTACACCATCGGGAACGCCGGTACGGGCCGGCGGCTCGCCGTGCGCGGCGGGGCCACCGTGCTGGAGGGCGCCGACACCGCCGCCGACCAGGGTGCACAGTGGATCCTGTCCACGACCGGCGACGGCACCTACACGTTCGTCAACGTCGCCGCCCGGCGCGTGCTCGACGTCTCCGGCGGCGCCACCGAGGACGGCAGCCCGGTCTCGGTCTGGCAGCCGACCGGGTCGGGCAACCAGCGCTGGGCGGCACTGGACGAGACCGTGGCCAGCACCGAGGCCGCGCGACTGCACACCGTTCCCGGCCGCGTTCCGGCGCTGCCGCAGACCGTGACGGCGGTGCTGTACAGCGGGGAGCGCCGCAGCCTCCCGGTGACCTGGCACCCGCCGCCGGACGGGGCGTGGCGCCGGCCCGGCGTCGTCACCGTGCGGGGCGTCGCGACCGACGTGCTCGACCGGCGGGTTCCGGCCACCACGCGGGTCACCGTCGACACCTTCACCGCGACCGAGCCGGCCCGGGCCAAGGCGTACGCCGGCGGACAACCCGACCTGCCGGCCACCGTGACGGGCCTCGGCGCGCACGACGGCACGGCCACCCTGCCGGTCAGCTGGGAGCCGCCGCCGGTGGGCGCGTTCGACCGCCCCGGCGTGGTGACCCTGACCGGCGTGGCCCGGGTGGTGGACGGGACCGAACTGCCCGCATCCGTACGGGTGCAGGTCACCGGGCCCGCGCAGACCAACGTCGCGCTCGCGGACGGGGCCACGGTGGCCGCGACCTTCACCGAGGGCGGGTACTCGCCGGCCGGGCTCCGTAACGGCGTCACCGCCGAGAAGGCCTGGTCCAACTGGAGGTCCGGCACCCAGAACCCGTCCGAGACCATCAGCGTCACCCTGCCCCGACCGGCGGACCTGCTCCGGGTGGTGACCCACTTCCACCGGGACAGCATCGGCGGTGGCGGCCTCGCCGCGAGCCTGCGCGTACAGGTCCGTGACGCCGGCGGCACGTGCGTCGACGCGAGCGGCGAGGTGGCCGTCGGCACCGAGGGCGCACCGGCGGTCGACGTTCCGGTGACGGCTCCGGTCACCGATGGCGTCTGCGTGCTGCTCACACCCCGCCCCGGCGGCTACCTGACGCTCGGCGAGATCGAGGTCATGGCCAAGGCCCCGGGTGTCTCGTCCGACGCCACGCTCGCGTCGATCGCCGTGGACGGCGTGCCGATCACCGGCTTCGACCCCGACCGCACCGACTACCGGGTGTCCGCGGCCCGGCCGGGGCGCAGCACCGTCACCGCGACCGCGAGCGACCCCTACGCCACGACCCGGATCGTCCGGGACACGTCCACCCGGCGAACCACCTGGACGATCAGCACGACCAGCGAGGACGGGTCGCAGCGCCGCACGTACCGGGTGACGGTCACGCCCCGCTGAACCCGGTCGGTCCGGACGGGCTGCGCGGGTACGGACCGCCGGTGGCCGGGTTCGGATCCGGCCACCGGCGGGTCTGTCCCGGTTCGCTATCCGATGGCGAAGCTGGGGTGCGGCGGTTGGTTGTAGGCGGTGTTCTGCCACGCGACGGCGACCCGGTACTGCCGGTCCTGCATGAGGGAGGGCCGGGCGATGCTGGTCGAGTCCGTGGTGGAGTAGATGCGCAGCGCCGAGTTGTTCGACGTTCGCCAGATGACCTCCTCGCGCCAGTCGCCGAGGATGTCGGCGGAGAGCGCGGGGGTGGACTTGGTGCCGTTGTTCGAGGCGACGCCGGAACCGGTCAGCAGCCGCGTGTCGCCGCCGGTGCCGTACTTGTCGATGTGGGTGCCGTCGAGCAGCTCGCGTTGCGCGTCGCCGTCCCACCAGATGACGAAGTTCGCCGAGGACGGGTTGCGGCCGATCGAGGTGCCGGAGGCGTTGTACAGGTTGCCCATGTTCGTTCCGGAGCCCCAGAACTCGGCGCCGGGGCTGCCGGCGTAGATGTCGGCGGCCACGCCACGACCGGGTCCTTCGGCTCCGCCGTTGCCGGGGCGCCGCCAGATGACCTGGCCGTTGCTGCCGGCGTGTACGTCGGCGGCCGGCTGGCTGCCGGACTCGTGGATGGTGAACACCTCGATGCCGGCCCGGCTGGGGATGAGGTCGCCGACGTGTAACGCGTCGCCGTGTCCGAAGCCGGTGGAGTACATCAGGGTGCCGTTGTCGTTGATGGTGGCCGCGCCGTAGATGATCTCGTCGCGGCCGTCGGCGTCGACATCGGCGACGGACAGGTTGTGGTTGCCCTGCCCGTACGCGCCGCCACTGCCGGAGTCGTAGGTCCAGCGGCGGGTCAGGCTGCCGTTGCGGAAGTCCCAGGCGACGATCACGGCCCGGGTGTAGTAGCCCCGCGCCATGATCAGCGAGGGGCGCGAACCGTCCACGTACGCGGTCGCGGCGAGGAACCGGTCGACCCGGTTGCCGTAGTTGTCCCCCCAGGAGGAGACGTTGCCCCGGGCCGGTTCGTAGTTGACCGTGGACAGCACCGCACCGTTCTGCCCGTTGAACATGGTGAGGAACTCGGAGCCGGCGAGGACGTAGCCGCTGGAGTTGCGGTGGTCGGCGCTGGCGTTGCCGATGACCTGCCCGGTGCCCGAGCGGGTACCGTCGGCGGTCTTCATCGCCACTTCGGCCCGGCCGTCGCCGTCGTAGTCGAAGACCTGGAACTGGGTGTAGTGGGCACCGGCCCGGATGTTGCGGCCGAGGTCGATGCGCCACAGCCGGGTGCCGTTTAGTTTGTACGCGTCGACGTAGACGTTGCCGGTGTAGCCGGACTGTGAGTTGTCCTTGGCGTTGGACGGGTCCCACTTGAGTACGATCTCGTACTCGCCGTCGCCGTCCAGGTCACCGACGCTCGCGTCGTTCGCCGCGTAGCTGTACGACTCACCGCTGGGCGTCGTTCCGCCGGGCGGGATCTGCAGCGGTACGTCCCGTGAGGTGGCGAACGGTACGACCTCCTCGGCGGTGGCGGACCGCAGTTCCATCCCGTCGGCGACCGGGCGCACCGAGTACCTCGCGTCGGCGGGCGCGCCGGCGTCCAGGTAGCTGGTGGCGGTGGTCACCGGTGCGGGGTTGACCTTCACCGAGTCGCGGTAGACGTTGAAGCCCGTGCCGGCCGGGTCGGTGTTCAGCAACCGCCAGGACACGAAGTTGCCCTTGCCGGTGCGGATGCTGATCAACCCACGGTTCAACTTCTCTGTCGTCGTACCGGCCTCGGCGGGCGCGGGGGCGGCTCCGGCGGTGGCCGTGGCCGGGTCGGTCGTGGCGTGCGCGGCGCCTGCGGTGACGATGCTGGCGGCTGCCACGGCGAGGGACGTCGCGGTGGCGAGCAGGAGCCGTGGCCCGGGCCGGTGGGTCCGGGGTGGATCGAGCGGAGGGTGATTGATACGTTTCATTTGACCGTCCAGGTTAGGGCGCACGTGAACGTACGCCAGCGGGGGTGCGGTCGCCTCGGGGTTGGTGGTGGTGCTCGAGGCGGGCCGGTGCTGCTCGCGGGGGATGCGAGCGTCGTGCCATCGGGACCGGGCTGCCCCGATGTGCCTTCGTCGACTCGTGGAAAGCGCTTGTTCCAGGGCCAACGAGGGTAGTCAATCGACGTACATAAGTGTTATTCGATCGACTGGAGCCTGTCAACCGCCCGCGGTGGCCGGCCGGGCGTCAAGGTCGACGGTTGCCACCCGGTCCGACGGCGCCTCGCCGCGCACGGCCCCATCGACGGACGCCGCCGCGTGGATCCATCTCCGCGACGTGCGCGATGATCTCCCCGGTCGTCGCCCTGGTCGGGCATCCACTTTGTTTGGGCACCAAACTATTGACAAGCCACATTCATCCGCGTAAATCTTTGTTTAGCGGCACCCCGCCCGGAGCCGGGTGATTGGTGCGGGAGCGCCGGGCAGCCTCCCGCCTACCCGTTCGTGCAATCGATGTCTGGGGATCCCCATGTCTTCACTCGCCCAACAAGTCAACCCGTCCCGGTACCGCGCCACGATGCTCCTGCGGATCCTCGCTCTCGCGGTGACCGGGGCCGTCGCGCTCACTGTGTCCCTGGTGGTCACGCAGGACACCGCGAGTGCGCACGGCTCGACGATCAACCCGGCCTCGCGCAACTACGGCTGCTGGAAGCGCTGGGGCAGCGACTTCCAGAACCCGAACATGGCCAGCCAGGACCCGATGTGCTGGCAGGCGTGGCAGGCCGACCCGAACGCCATGTGGAACTGGAACGGTCTGTACCGCGACGGTGTCGCGGGCAACCACCAGGCCGCCGTGCCGAACGGGCAACTGTGCAGCGCCGGGCAGACCGGTGGCGTCCGGTACGCCGCGTTGGACAACCCGGGCAACTGGCAGTCCACGAAGGTCAGCGCCAACTTCGGTGTCAAGCTCCACGACCAGGCGCTGCACGGCGCGGACTACTTCCGGATCTACCTCACCCGGCAGGGGTTCAACCCGCTCACCCAGCGGCTGAACTGGAGCAACCTCGAACTCCTCAAGGAAACCGGCCGGTACGCGCCGGGCGCGGGCACCCGGGAGACCGGCGACCCGGTGCTGAACGGCGTCTCCAACACGATCAACGTCAGCTCGTCGGGACGTAGCGGCCGACACATCGTCTACACCATCTGGAAGGCCAGCCACTCCGACCAGACCTACTACTGGTGCGCCGACGTCAACTTCTGACTCGGGAACCCGTAGCCGACCGGTCCCCGCCAACCGGGGTACCGACCCCGAGGTGGGCTGCGGGAATGACCAGCCGGTGACGGTCGGGCACGGGCCGGGTCCGCGACACGCGTGGACCCGGCCCGGCGCTGGTCGAGTACGCCGGTCGGCCGGCGGTCGACCTGCCGTGGTGTGGGACGGGCGGACGTCCGATCGGTGCCTTGGCGGGAGCCGGCTCCGGGTCTTCGTCAGCGACCGCGGACGAGGGTGAGCATCTCCTCCACCGAGCCGGCAGGATCGCTGATCGGAAACTGCACCGCGCGGATGACGGCGTCGGCGTCGGCCAGCAGGGTGAGGCGCTTCAGGCGGTCGACCCCGGACGCCCGGAAGGTCGGCAGCCGCAGCCCGGCCGCGAGCTTCATGTCCTGGTCGGACAGCAGGGGGTAGGGCAACCTCGCGTGGTCGGCAAAGGCGGCCAACTGGTCGGGTCGCTGCGTGCTGATGCCTCGGACCGTGGCACCGGACATCTCGAAGTCGTTGTGCCGCGACGCGTAGGTGAGGGACTCCAGGGTGCAACCCCCGGCGCCCGGGATGTCGCCCCAGCCGGGTGGGTGCCCCTGCGTGCCGGGGGCGAAGGCGCCCGGGAAGAGGTACAGCACGGTCCAGAGGGCGCCGGACGCGCTGGGGGCGACCCGTTCACCGTCCTGCCGTTCCAGCACGACATCCGGCAATTTGCGCCCGACCAGCTCATGCACCCGGCGGGCCTCGGCACCGCCGTCCTCGCTGGTCCCGGTCAACGTGCCGTTGCCCATCACATGCCTGGTGCCCCAGTCCTGCAGCGCGATGAGCGCCGGGAGCAGGCCCTCACCCTTCGCGGTCAGCAGGTAGTCGTAGCGTGGCGGGCGATTGGAGTACGCCCGCTTCTCCAGCACTCCGTGTGCGACGAGGCTGGCCAGGCGCTCGGCCAGTGCGCGGCGGCTGACGCCGAGTTCCCGCTGAAGGCTGTCGAAGCGGGTGGTACCGCCGGCTATGTCGCGTACCACCAGGAACGTCCACCAGTCGCCGATCACACCGAGCGCCTGCGCCACCCCGCAGTCGGCATCGGCAAGATCCGCACGCTTCACGGGCTCCAGTATAGTGCGTTCCATTCTGAAACTCACTGACGGGAGGATGCCGGATGGTAGTTGACGACGCACGCGGGGTGAGCATCTTCTGGCGGTGGTGGACGGCGGGCACCAGTAGCGCGCTCGGTTCGGCGGTGGGCGCGGTGGCGCTGCCGTTGACGGCGGTGACGGTGCTGCACGCCACCGCCTTCGAGATGGGCATGATCGTCGCGGCCAGCTACGTCGCCTGGATCGTGGTCGGCCTGCCAGCCGGAGTGATGGTGCAGCGGATGCCGATGCGGAGGGTGCAGATCGGGGCGGACCTCGCTCGTGCGGCGGCGGTCATCTCCATCCCGCTGGCCTGGTGGGCGGAGCGTCTGACCATCGCACAATTGGTGATCGTCGCCCTGGTGATCAGCTTCGCGGACGTCATGTTCGACGTCGCCAACTCGACATTCCTGCCGTCGATCGTCAGCAAGGAGCAGCTGCAGTCCCGTAACAGCCTGACCTCCGGAACGCACGCCACCACCCAACTCGGCGGACCATCCATCGGCGGCCTCATTGTCCAGTCGATCGGCGCGGTACCCACTCTGCTCTTCGACGCCGGCAGTTACCTTGTCTCCGCCCTGCTGCTCCGGACCCTGCCCGAACGCCGTACCGAGGCCCCCGACCGCTGGCCACCGATCCGCGCGATGATCCGCGAAGGCTGGCGGTTCGTCGTACGGCACCCCGTGATGGGTCCCTGCATGTGGGCCGCCACCGCCGCGAACACGGTCTGCGGAGCCCAGCACGCCCTCTACGCGCTCTATCTCGTGCGTGAGTTGCACGCCAAGCCCGGCCTCGTCGGCCTCCTGTTGGCAGCGGACGGGGTTGGCACCCTGATCGGCGCGGCGCTGACGAACCGGATCGCGGCCCGATTCGGAACGGCCCGTACGCTGATCGTCGCCGGATTCGTCTCGGTCGCCGGGGCGCTCATCGTCCCCCTCGGCGCCGGCTGGCAGGCGTTCGTGGCCTTCGCGGTCGGCAACGTGGTCTTCTCCGTCGGCGTGGTGGTGCTCAGTGTGCTGACCCGGACCTATCGGCAGATCGCCAGCCCACCCGACCTGCTGCCCCGGGTGATGGCAACGGTCCGCTTCGTCTCCTGGGGCGCGATCCCGATCGGCGGCCTGATCGCCGGAGCCGTCGCCGGAGTGCTCGGCGGCCGGGTCACCCTGATGATCTTCGTTGTCGCGGCCGCCTGCGTGCCACTGGTCCTACTGGCCTCACCGGTCCGGCAGCTGCGCGATCTCACCGACTACCAGCAGGGGGACCAGTCGACAGAATCGCCGACGGATCAGGTCGTCGGAGCGCGCCACTGACCATTTCGGAACCCCTCCCGGCGGTGTCCGGACCGGTGTGGGTGTGAGGAAACACGTACGGGGCAGGTCCACCAATCCGTGGACACGGTCAGCGCGAAGGTCCCCTCGGCGGGATGTTGAAGTTCAGCCGGAACATGTTGTCGGGGTCGTACGCGGTCTTGAGGTCGGTGAGGCGGTCGAAGTCGGCCGGTGTGTAGGCGGCGCGGACCAGGTCAGGTTCGGCGTCCTCGACACCGGCGAAGTTGAGGTTCGTTCCGCCGGTGCGCCAAGGACCCAGCTGGCGGAGCAGTTCGTCGCGTCGCCGGAGGCTCTGTGCCGAGGGGACGGTGCCGGTGAAGACCGAGAAGGCCGCGTCCCGTCCGCCGACGCAGTTGGGGACCTTCGGTGATCGGCCGTAGGCGCCACCGAAGTGCCGTAGCTCGGTGACGAACGGCGGCGCCGCTTTCGGTCCCGCGTTCGAGACGATGGCATGTACGGCGTCGCGGTTGAGTTCGCTCAGCAGCACGTTGCGGTCGTGGGCGACGTACGGCACGGCGGTGGGCTCGTGGTGGATGGTGCCGACCTCGGCATAGGGCATGTCCCGGACGGTGTCGAGCAGAGTCGGGCCGAGATCGCGCAGCGGCTTCACGAGGCGTTCGCCGTCCGCCGTTTCGCCGCTGTGGGCGATGCGGACATGGATGACGAACTTTCCGCGCAGCGGGTCGGGGACGGCGGAATCGTCCGGATACTGGACCAGGAGCACGGAGGAGGCCATCTCCTCGGGCGCCCGGGAGGTCCAGTCGGCGTAGGCGTGCAGCACCTCTGCCGTGGCATCGCCCGGAAAGTAGAGCCCACCGCCGAAGAGTCGCGGTACCGGGAACAGGTCCACTTCCATCCCCACCACGACGCCGAAGTTGTCCTTACCGCCGCGTACCGCCCAGAACAGGTCCGGGTCGCTGTCGACCGACACCTCGCGCAGGCGTCCGTCGGCGGTGACGACGCGCAGTTGCCGTACGTGATCGGCGGCGAAGCCGTACCGGCGGCCGAGGAGTCCGGCGCCGCCGCCCACCAGATAGCCGACGGCGCCCACGTCAGGGCTGGAGCCGTTCAACGGGGCCAGCCCGTGTGGGGTGGTCTGCTCCAGGACCTGCCGCCAACGCGTTCCGGCCTCGATCCAGGCGGTTCTCCGGCCCGGGTCGACGTCGACACCGTCCATCCGCCGGGTGTTGATCAACACCGCGTCGTCCGCCGGTACGGCGGGACCATGCCCGGTGGCCAGCACCGCGACCGCCCGCTGCTGCGCCGCGGCCAGCCGGACAGCGGCCACCACGTCCTGGTCGCCGGCCGCCCCCACGACGTATGCCGGTCGCGACTCGACCGCTCGGTTCAGTCCCAGCCGTTCGTCGTCATATCCCTGCTCACCTGGCCTGGCAACCGGTCCGGTCATCCCGTTCATGCAGGTCAACGTAGCAGCGCGGGGTCGCACCAGGATTGAAGAAATCGGACCAGCATCGCTGTTCCAGGGCTGGTCACCATTGACATCGACTCCTGTTAGCGCGAACATCCTGTGACGGGCCGTCGCTGAGGGCACGCGGTGGTCCCGGGGCCGGGTGGCTACCGGCTGTGCCGGTGATATTGGAGCCGTACGTCGAGGGTGTTCCCTGCGGTTCCTGCATGGTTCCTGACAAGCTCGCTGCGCTGGCCACCACATCCGCGAACCCACCGTCCACGACCCGTCGATCCCCGTGTTAGCGCAAACACGGAAGCGTCACGACGTCCTCTCGGGCCCGTCCCGGCGCCCCGTCCGAAAGTGCCGCCCTCCGGTCATCCGGCGGCCAACACGTCCCGCCCCCAGGAGTCAGACATGTTCGTTGGTGAACCGTCCCCCGGCACGGACCGTCGGCGTCTCCGTCGCTACGGCGCCGCGCTGGCCAGCGCGGCGCTCGTCGTCGGGGTCACCGCGCTTCTCCCCACTCCGCAGGCCGACGCCGCCACGATCGATCCGTCGGCGTACTACCAGATCGTGTCCCGGCACAGCGGAAAGGCGATCGAGGTCGCCGGCCAGTCCACCGCCGACGGCGCGGCCGTCCAACAGCGGACCCGGGCCAGTCAGAGCAACCAGCAGTTCCAGTTCGTTGACGTCGGCGGCGGGTACTTCAAGCTGCGTGCCCGGCACAGCGGCAGCCTGATCGACGTCTCGGGCGCCGCCAGCACCGACGGCGCCAACGTCGTGCAGTGGCCCGACAACGGTGGCGCCAACCAGCAGTTCCGGGTCGTGGACACCGACAGCGGGTACGTCAAGCTGCTCAACCGGAACAGCGGCAAGGCCCTGGAGGTGTGGGACTGGTCGACCGCGGACGGCGGCCGTATCTCGCAGTACACCGACACCGGCGGTGCGAACCAGCAGTGGCAACTGATCCGCACCGACGTGTCCGTACCCGGCGCCGGGGGCTACCTGTTCAGCTACATGACCGGTGAGGGCAGCGCCAACGGTGAACAGATCTACTTCGGGCTGAGCCAGGGCAACGACCCGGTCCGGTGGCGCCAGCTCAACGGCGGCCAGCCGGTCCTGCTCTCCAATGTCGGCACCAGGGGCGTACGCGACCCGTTCATCATCCGCTCTCCGCAGGGCGACCGGTTCTTCCAGATCGCGACCGACCTGCGCATCTACGGCGGCGGCAACTGGGACACCGTCCAGCGTACCGGCAGCAAGTCCATTGTGGTCTGGGAATCCACCGACCTGGTGACCTGGAGTGCTCCCCGGCTGGTGCGGGTCTCGCCGGACACCGCCGGCAACACCTGGGCGCCGGAGGCCTACTACGACGAGAGCATCGGCCAGTACGTGGTGTTCTGGGCCTCGAAGCTATACGCCGCCAACGATCCGAACCACACCGGCAGCAGCTACAACCGGATGATGTACGCGACCACCCGCGACTTCCGTACCTTCAGCACCGCGCAGATCTGGGTGGACAAGGGCTACTCCACCATCGACTCCACGCTGATCAAGCACAACGGCACCTACTACCGCTACACCAAGGACGAGCGTAGTTCCTCGCAGTCGACGTGCGGAAAGTTCATCCTGGCCGAGCGGTCCACCACGGTGCTCAACAGTAACTACTCCTTCCTCCGGGAATGCATCGGCCAGGGCTCGCTCAACCAGGGTGAGGGACCGCTCGTGTTCAAGTCGAACACCGAGAACCGTTGGTACCTCTACATCGACGAGTACGGCGGCCGTGGCTACATCCCGTTCACCACGACCGATCTGACCACCGGGCAGTGGAGCATGGTGTCCAGCTACACCATGCCCGGCCGGCCCCGGCACGGCACCGTCCTCCCGCTGAGTCAGGCCGAGTACGACAGCCTCGCGCAACGGTGGGGTTGATCCGTGAGGACCGCCAGGAAATCGGCGGCTCCTCCACTCCCACCCCCGGCGCAGCGGCCTGGAGCCGATCACGATCAGCTCGACCGACCGGTTGGCGAATTCGTTTGACGCAAGTTCCTGCTATTGATGGAGGACAATAGATATAGACATACTGTGCAGGACGGACTGTTTCAGGGATGGAGTGCTATGCAGCACAAGAATTGGATGTCGGATTATCTTGGCAGGAGCGGTAGGCGCCACGGTGGATGGCTCGCCGTGCTGGTCGCACTGCTCCTCGCGGTCACCGGGGTCGGCACCGCCTCGGCGGCGACCCTGGCCAGCGACGACTTCGAGGACGGCAACGCCGCAGGCTGGGTCACCACCGGTGGCACGTGGATCGTCACGCGCGAAGAATCCAGAGTGCTGCGCCAATCCAGCCTCGCAGGCAACGCGCTGGCCAGGACCGGTCAGCCCGGCTGGCGGGACTACACCATCGTGGCCGAGGTTCGGCCCGACTCGTTCAACGGAATGCCCGGCTCCGTCGGCGTCGTGGCCCGGGCGCAGTCCAGCTCGACCTTCTACGCGCTGGTACTGCGCCCGAACAACACCGTCGCGTTGATCCGGACCGTCGGGGGCAGGTCGACGACGCTCGCGGCCGCGTCCATGACCGTCGCGGCGGATCGCTCGTACACGCTGGTGCTGCGGACGGCCGGCCAGACCCTGACCGGATTGGTTGGCGGAGTTCGGCTGACCGCCTCCGACGGTTTCATCCTCAGCGGGCCGGCCGGTCTGGTCACGACCTGGACCATCGCTTCCTTCGACGACGTCTCGGTCGATACCGACGCCCCGGCGCTCTAGCTCCTTCCGCTGATCATGAAGCTCGCTCGGCGAACCCGCCGTGGTAGGAGGTGTAGCGACCGATCACGGTGATCTGGCGGATCACGAGTGGGCTGTGCTGGCGCATTGCCGCCGACACGGCCCACTCGTGGCGGCCGGTGGCGGGATCACCGGCAGCTCACCAGCGCGTTCTGTCGGGGTCGGGCGCGCCGGCCGGCCGGCGCGTGACCTGGCCAGCCGGCCCTTGTGTACGAGTGGCCGAGCGCCGCCTCACCTCTGCGCCGCCGTCCCGCCAACTCGCCGGACGGCGCGTACGACGACGTCGTCCAGCGGGACCACCCGGCCGCCATGGCCGGTGATCGTGCGGTGGACCTCGTCGGCGACGACGATCTCCCAGGCTGCGTCGTCCAGCCGCGCGGTGATGGCCGCGGCGGTGACCGATGCCTCGGCAGGCGGCAGGTGCCCGGGGGAGGGGCCATGCCCGTGGCGGTGACCGTCGGCGTCACCGTTGGCGCCATGAGCGTGCAGGTGACCGACGATCAGCAGGGTGCCACCGGGTGCGACCCAGCCGGCGATGCGGTCGTAGAACTCCAGTTGCGGTGTCGCCGGGTGGGCGTAGTGGGTCGTGACCAGGTCGAACCGGGTTCCCGGCTGCCAGGCGCTCAGGTCCGCCTCGACCCACTCCACCCGATCGGAAACGCCGCTTGTGCTCGCGCGCCGGGCAGCGCCGGCCAGCGCCTCGGACGAGATGTCGGCGGCGGTGACCTGCCAGCCGTGCGAGGCGAGCCAGATCGCCTCGGCGCCCGTACCGCACCCCGCATCCAGCGCGGTTCCCGGCACCAGGCCGCGGGTCTCCCGGCCGAGGTAGGGGTTCGGCGGGTTTCCGGCGATGGCTCCGGGGCTGTCGGTGCTTCGCCGGTGCCAGTGCTGCTCCCAGTACTCCTTGTCGAACCCGTGCGTCATCGGTCGCCCTCCACGTTCGTTCCGTTACGTCCCCCAGGGTGACGACGGCGGCGGTGAACCCGCAAATGTTGTTGCCGAATGGCAAAATGCGATCATGGACGAGTTGGTGGACCGCACTCTCGATGCCGTCGGGCCCAGGCTGAAGCAGCTTCGGCAGCGTCGCGAGGTCACGCTCGCCGAGCTCGCCGAGGAGACGGGCATCTCGATCAGCACCCTGTCCCGACTCGAGGCCGGCCTGCGGCGCCCCACGCTCGAGCAGCTCCTGCCACTGGCCCGCGCCTACGGGGTGACCCTCGACGAGCTCGTCGACGCGCCGCCCACCGGCGACCCCCGGATCAATCTGCGTCCGATCGCCGGCAGCGACGGATCGACCATCCTGCCCCTCACCCGCAGGCCGGGCGGTATCCAGGCCTACAAGTTCGTCCTACCGGCGGGACACGACGACACCGAGCCCGACCTACGCATCCATGAGGGCTACGACTGGGTCTACGTCCTCAACGGCACGCTCCGGCTCGTCCTGGGCGAGCATGACCTTCTCCTTCGACCCGGTGACGCCGCCGAGTTCGACACCCGTACCCCGCACTGGTTCGGCGCCACCAGCGCCGGCCCCGTCGAGTACCTCAGCCTGATCGGAAGGCAGGGCGAACGCGCGCACATCCGTATCGCACCCAAGCTTCGGCCGTCCGAGTAGCCGGCCCAACGGACCGTACGTCCCGAGCGCCGCCCGTGCCTCGTCCGGCGTCATCCCGAGCCGGACCGGACGGTGCCGAAGAGGTACGCCCGTCAGTCGATCGTCCAGGGCCGGAGCTTCTCGGGGTTGCGGACCGACCAGACGCGGGTGATCCGATCATCGGCGATGTCGAACGCGATCACCGTCAGGCTGACGCCGGCCGCCTGAACCACCAGGCCCGGCTGACCGTTGACCGTACGCTCCAGGATCGTCAGGCCGGGTGCCCTGCCGGCGACGTCCACGAGCACGCGTGCGACCCGCTCGCTGCCCTCGATCGGCCGGAGTTCGGCGTTTACCAGTCCACCGCCGTCACCGATCGCCGTGACATCGGGATCGAGGAGGCCGATGAGGGCCTCGATGTCCTTGGCTTCCCACGCCTGCTTGAAGTCCCGGACGATGGCGGCGCGCCGGGCCGTCGGCGTCGCCGGAGCCTGCGAGGCGCGGATGCGGCGGCGGGCCGACGAGGCGAGTTGGCGGCATGCCGCCGGGGTACGGCCGACGATCTCGGCGATTTCGGCGAAGGGGTAGCGGAAGACGTCGTGCAGGATGAACGCGACGCGTTCGGCGGGGGTCATCGATTCGAGTACGACGAGGAAGGCCATGTTGACCGACTCGTCGAGGGTGACCCGGTCGGCCGGGTCGGTCGTGATCCCGTCCGAGCGTGTGTTGATCCACTCGGTGGGTTCGGGTAGCGGCTCGGGGATCCATTCGCCGACGTAGCGTTCCCGTCGGGCCCGCGCCGAGCCCAGCAGGTCGAGGCAGATGCGGCTGGCCACGGTCGTCAGCCAGGCGCCGGGGGACTCGATGGCCTGCTGGCGCTGCGTGGACATGGCGTACCAGCGGGCGTACGTCTCCTGTACGACGTCCTCGGCGTCGGCCAGCGAGCCGAGCAGCCGGTACGCGAGATTGATCAGTCGATGCCGCTCGCGTACGACCGCGTTCAGGATCGGATCGAGCTGGTCTCTGCCGGGCCCGGACTGGGTGCTCATGGTGTCGCCGACTCCCTTGATCGCATCTGCCTCACCGGTTCGACGAAACAACGCACCGGACTGTGAGGTCGACGCGTCGCCTCACATTCCGAGCGGTCGGGTCGTCGTACTGGTCGGACGAACACCCCGGCCAGTCAACCACCGCGTCGGCGCTGACCATCCTGCTGGCACTCGTGTCCAGCCGGCGCACCAGCCCCCGCGGCCCGGCTGGACTGGGCACCCACCGGCAACGCCGGACAGAACGCCGCGAAGGAAGGAAACCGATCATGGAACCCGTGCAGGTCGCGATCGTCTACTACAGCGCCACCGGCACCGTGCACACCCTGGCGCGAGCCGCCGCCGACGGCGCGGAGAAGGCCGGCGCACACGTCCGACTGCGCAAGGTCGCCGAACTGGCCCCGCCGGACGCGATCAACGCCAGGCCGGCCTGGGCCCAGCACGTCCGGGACACCGCCGACGTCACCGAGGCCAGCCTCGCCGACCTGGCCTGGGCCGACGCGGTGCTGTTCGGCACCCCGACCCGGTTCGGCAACGTGGCCGGCCAGCTCAAGGCGTTCATCGACACCACCGGTGGCCTCTGGTACCAGGGCAAACTCGCCGACAAGGTGTACTCGGCATTCACCGCGTCCAACACCGCGCACGGCGGACAGGAGTCCACCATCCTGGCGCTGGCGAACGTCTTCTACCACTGGGGCGGCATCATCGTGCCCCCCGGCTACACCGATCCGGTCCAGTTCCAGACCGGCAATCCCTACGGCACCTCGCACGTGACCGCCGATGGCCCACCCGGAAACGTGGTTCTGGAAGCCGCCCGCTACCAGGCCCGGCGCGTCGTCGACATCGCGGCGGCGCTCAAGGCGGGCCGCACCGCCTGACCGGAGCCGGCGAGACCGTCGAGGCGACCGGTCATCCCGGGCGGGCCTCGGCGAGCGTGCGCAGTGCCCGGGCCTCGATCAGCCGGTACCCGGATCGGCGAGCGAGTTCGACGGCCTTGCCGCCCTGTGCCCTGGCCCCGGCGAGATCGCCGAGGTCCAGTAGGGCCTCGGCCGATCCGCGCAGCGCGTCCGCCTCGCACCAGCGGAAGCTGGTCGCCCGCGCGATCTCCAATGCCTGGCCGTGATGCTCGCTGGCCTCCGCGGCCAGTCCCAGCCGCAGGCAGACGTCGCCGAGCGAGATGAGCGCCCACGCCTCGGTGCCGTGGTCGCCGATCTGACGGGTCAGCTCGACTGCCGACCGGGCATCCGAGCGTGTCTGCGCCGACGGGCCGGTCTGGCAGTGCAGCAGCGCGCGGCCGGAGAGCGCGGTCGCCTCGCCGTACGAGTAGCCGAGCTCCCGGTTGGCGACCAGCGCCCGGGTGTAGAACTCCTCGGCCGTGTCCCGGTGGCCGAGGTCCCGGTGCACGTTGCCGAGGTCGACGAGCAGGACCGCGACGCTGTACCGGATGCCCTCCCGCTCGGCTGTCTCCAGCGCCGGGCCGAAGTGTCCGAGCGACTGGTCCAGCACGCCGAGCTGCCAGTACGCGAAGCCGAGGTTGGCCAGCGCCATGACCGTTCCGCCGCTCTGGCCCAGTTGCCGACTCAGCCGCAGCGACTGCAACCCGCAGTCGATCGACGCCCGCGGGTTGCCCAGACGCTGGTGCACCGCACTGAGATTGTTCAGCACGGCGGCCCGGCCCTCGTGCCAGCCGTCGGCGACGTTCCGCCGCAGTGCGCTGACGAGATGCGCCCGGGCCTCCTCGTACCGGCCCGTGTTGACGTAGGCGAGCGAGATGCTCTGGTGCATCGCGGCCTGTGCGCGCTCGTCGCCCTCGGCACGCGCCACGTCCAGCGCCGCCGTCGCCATGTTGGCCCACTCCGTGTGGTGGCCCCGGTAGTGGAAGAAGGCGCGCAGGGCGTCGGCGATGTGCCAGGCCAGCGGCCGGGGGCCTCGTTCCGCGACCTGGTCGACGGCCGCGGCCAGGTTCGGCCATTCGGCGTCGAGCCAGGAGAGGGCGCTCGGGTTGTCCGTGAAGGCGATCCCGTCGGGCAGCTCCCTCGGCAGTCGGAGGAACTGTGGAACGAGCCGCCGGCCCGCCGCGTCGGCCGTGTGCAGGTAGTGGTCGAGTACCAGTCTGCGGGCCTGCTCGCGCTCGGCCGTCGTGTCTTCGGTCAGCGCCCGGTCGACCGCGTACTGGCGGAGCAGGTCGTGGAACCGAAAGCGTCCGCGTGCGTACTGCTCGACCAGGTGTGCCGCGACCAGCGCCTTCATCAGCCGTTCCGTACGAGCCGGCGGCAGCCCGGAGACGACACTTGCCGGCAGTGCGGTGAAGGTCTGTCCCGGCAACAGCCCGAGACGGCGGAACAGGAGTCGGTGCTCGGTCGGCAATGCCTTGTAGGACAGGGCAAAGGCCTTGGTGATGGCACTCTCTTCGGCACCGTCCACGGTCAGACCCGCCAACGGGTCACCCTCGGCGAGGTCCTGCACCAGTCCGGCGATCTCGGACTCGGGGTCCGCACCGACGTTGGCCACCGCGATCCGCAGGGCGAGCGGCAGGTGACCGCAGAGTTGGGCCAGCCTCTCGGCGGCCATCGCCTCGGCGGCGACCTGGTCGACACCGAGTGCGACCTCCAGCAGCCGGCGGGAGTCCGCGGCCGGAAGCACCGACAGCGGCAGCGCCTGTGCGCCGGTGCGGGCGATCAGGTCACCGAGCCGCTGTCTGCTGGTGACGACGACCGTGCCCACCGGCGGGATCAGCGTGATCACCTGGCCGGTGTCGCGTACGTTGTCCAGCACCAACAGGACGTGTTCGTCGGCGAGCATGGAGCGGAACAGGGCTGCCCGGCCGTCCACGTCCGCCGGGATCAACCGGGGGTCGGCACCCAGGCCGGTCAGCATCTGGATGAGCGCGGCGGCCGGGGTCAGCGGTTCGTGCTCGGCGTCGAAGCCGCGCAGGTCGAGGTAGAGCTGTCCGCCCGGAAACCGACCCCGGTTGCGGTGGGCCCAGTGGACGGCGAGCGCGGTCTTGCCGACCCCCGCGATGCCGCTGATCACCCAGAGCTTCGTGCCCGACGGCGACGTCAGCCCGGCATCGAGCCGGTTCAGTTCGCCGGTACGCCCGACGAACCCGAGGGCGTCGTGTGGCAGTTGGGCCGGCCGTACCGGTTCGGGCGACGTTCTCCGCCGCGACTGCCCGGGAGCATGGTCGAGGGCCGGATCCGCGCGCAGGATCGCGGACTCGAGCCGCCGCAGTTCCGGTACCGGATCGAGGCCGAGTTCGTCGGTCAGTCTCGTCCGCAGGGTGTGGTACGTCGCGAGCGCGTCGGCGGTACGGCCCTCCCGGTACAGCGCGAGCATGAGCTGGCCCACCAACCGCTGCCGCAGGGCGTGTTCGGCCACGAGGCCGGTGAGTTCGGCGAGCAGTTGCCGGCTGCGGCCCAACCGCAGTAGGGCGTCCACCCGGCTCTCCAACGCCGCCCACCGGCCTTCGTGCAGGTGGCCGCAGAGCCGATCCGCGACGTCCCTGGACACCACCTCGCCGAGGGCGTCGCCGCGCCACAGCGCGAGCGCCTGGTCGAACAGTTCGACGGCGGGCTCGTCGGCGCAGGAGGCCGCCCGGGCGACCAGGTCGGTGAACCGGTGTGCGTCCACCGAGAGCGGGTCCACCCGTAGGACGTATCCGGCCCCCCGACCGACTATCTCGGGCGCGTCGTCGCCGAACTGCCGGAACGACGTTCGCAGCCGGGATATCAGCGTCTGGATCGAGGCTCGTGCGGACGCCGGCACGTCCTGGTCCTCCCAGACGAGGTCGACCAGGCGGTTCAGCGGCACCAGGCGGTTGGCCTCCAGTAGCAGGACCGCCAGTACGAAACGCTGCTTGCGCGAACCGAGGCTGACTCGTTCCCTGCCCACCCATGCCTCGACGGGGCCCAGGATGCGGAACTCGATCTCGTTCACCTCTCCGTCGATCTGCGACTCGCGGCCGGGGCGGCGACGCCGTTCGGGGCCCGGCCGGCGGACCGCCCGCGAGGAGGTCGGCGAACCAACGGCGCGGCCGGTTCTCGGCCAACGGGTGGCCGGGGAAGGTCGGATTGCAAGGGCCTTGCAAGCGCGGTACGCAAGGGTACTGCGCCATCCGTACCCGTCGCCCGAACATCCATCGGTAGGAGTCAAAACATGCGAAGAGCCTTCAGTGTGGTCGTGGCCATGCTGTTCGTCGTCACGTCCGCGAGCGTCGCGCACGCCGACGAGGGGTCGGTGACCAGGGTGACGCTGACGAGTGCGAACAGCTTCCAGTCGAGGGTCGAGGAGCGCCTGTTGAGCAGGACCGTCACCCTCGCCGCCGGGGAGTCCCGGCACGTGCGGGGACGCCTCCAGGCGACCAGCAGCGTGCCGCAGATCGTGTCGATGAACAACACGCTCAAGTGCGTCAACTCGGCCGGTGCCGTGGTCGGCACCACCTCGACGTCGTCGCGCAACCACGAAGGCTCGGACACCACCTACTACGCCAGGCCCGGGCATCTGCCGATCGACGCCGACCTCCTGTTCACCGCGCCCTCGGCGGGCACCTACACCTGTGGCCTGTACGGGTACACGGCCTCCACCTCGCTCAGCGGTTACCACCTGACCGCCGTCGCCACCGACACCTGGCTCGAGGTCAGCGACACCAACCAGGTGGGCGCGCGTTGGTGGCAGAACCCGGCCTGTAGCAGCACCGGTACCTCGAGCACCTGTACCTACGTCGGCGCCGGTACGTCCACGGCCTGGGTGTTCTACGACGACGGTACGCCGGTCCACAAGTGGAACGCCGCCGCCAACGCCAGCTCCGTGCAGGCTCTGGCCACACTGGAGCTGACGACGTGTTACACCGGTACCGCGTCGTGTAAGAGCAGCATCGACGCGTACGAGCAGCCGCGCGGTACGAACGCGGTGGTCGACGTACGTTTCGAGTTCATCCAGCTGGACCCGACCGCACACACCTGTCGGACGACGAGCACCGCGACCTCCCGGAAGACGATCCGCGACGACGCGCACCACTACGTCGCGAACTTCGCCCTCTCAGGTATTCCGATCGATCCGACCTGTGGGACCCGGACCTTTCTCATGCGGATCTTCGTCAAGCACGTCTCCGGCAACCCGATCAAAATCGACGGGGAGCAGAGCACGACCTCGTTGACGAACGGCATCGCGATGAACATCTTCTGACCACCGCTCGTTCCCGCCGCGCGAGGACGAGTCTGAGGAGGCGGGAAAGGGTCCGGGCCCCCTCGATCGAGGGGCCCGGACCCCTGGTCGGGGCGGCTGACGGCCCCGCCGTGATGTTCGCCTCGCCCGGTCGGCCGGAGTGGTCGCCGCGAGCCGGCGGCTGAGCGGGCTGCAAGGCTTGTGCAAGCGGGTCACGCGAGGGTGGCCGCGTCCACCCACCACATCGGATCTGCCGAAGGCGTATCCGTGGGTGGGAAACGGTCCGACCATCCGAACGTGTCAACAGGAGGTTCCGTGCGTAGACGCATGGTGTTCGTGGGCTGCCTACTCGTCGCGGTCGCGGGCACGACGTCAGCCGCCCAGGCGGACGTGTCGACAGCGAAAGCGGCCGAACAATGGTCTACCGCCGGCTTCGCCGCGGACGTCGACACTGCGGCGATGACCCGGCAGTACCACCGTCTCAGGGCCATGGCGGCCGCCGACCCCGAGGGTGCCGGGAGCACCTACTTCGACGAGGCCACCGGCCAGCTCGTCGTCAGGTACGTGAAGAACGAGGACGGCGCCCGGTGGCAGGCGAGGGGGAGAGGACTGGCCGCCCAGGCCGGTGACGTGCCGGTCCGGTACGAGGCGACCGACGTCTCGTTGCGGCGTCTGGAGGAGGCAACCAAGAGCCTGGACGACTCCCGCGGCTGGGCGGGTTCACTGGCCGGCCTGGTGCATCAGGTACGCCTCGACGAGCTCGCCGATGAGATTGTCATCGAGGCCGCCGGCGAGGCGGAGAAGCTTGCCGCGGCGGCGGAGCGGGCCACCGGACTTCCACCCCGGGTCACCGTCTCCAAGGCCGGGCCGGTCCAGCAGAGCCGCCGGTCGGACACGGCACCGTTCTACGGCGGCCTGGCGCTCTGGCGGCGCGTTGTCGGGAACCCGCTCACGGAAAACGCGGCCTGCACGACCGGCTTCCGGATGACGCGCGGCGGGACGAACAGCAACTGGGTGACCATCGCGGGGCACTGCGGTACGAACGGAGACCAGTACTGGCACCCGGGCGGTTGGGCGGTCCGGATCAGTTCGGACTACGAGAGCCTGGGCACGGACGTCGCGATGCTGGCGCCACTCGGCGACGCCTACTTCAGCCGTAACTCGTGGTTCGGCGGAAGAAACGCCGCGACCGCGCACCCGGTCAGTGGAAAGGACACCGACTGGCCCGCGGTCGGTTCGGCGCTCTACATCTCCGGGTCGAACGGCGGGCTGGTCTACGGCCGGGTGACGTCGGACCGCGGCACCTGCGGCGGCGAACGCATGGTCGTCGTCGACACCACCAACGGGCACACCAACGACGGCGCCACCCTGGGCGGCGACTCCGGAGCGCCGGTCACCCGGTGGAACACCGCCACCTCGGCCACCGACGATCTCGCGGCGGTGGGCAGCCATTCCTGCGGCAACGCCGTCGACACCTCGTGGTTCGTGCCGATCCACCGGGTGGAGTCGGCCACCGACGCCGTCGTGGTGATCGGCGGCAACTGACAGGTACCGGTACGCGGGCGGCAATGGTGCCGTCCGCGTACCGCCGGCTCGGCCGCGCGTGCCGCGAGTGCTTCGGTTTGCCAAAGTAGCAAGAAAGGTTGTCGGAGTCGCAGGCGTTCCGGATGCTGGTGGGCACGGACCTCACGAGTCCTACGCCGCGATCGTCGCGGCGCCCGCTGTGGAGCACCGGAAGGGAAACCGTCTGATGAGTGGACACGGACACCAGCTCACCGAGGACGAAGCGGCCGCGATGTTCGAGCCGCCGAGCTGGGACGAGCGGTACTCCGGGTCGGAAACGATCTGGAGCGGGAAACCCAACGCGCAGCTCGTCGCGGAGGTGGCCACACTGACGCCGGGCACCGCGCTCGACGTCGGCTGCGGTGAGGGCGGCGACGTGATCTGGCTGGCCGGCCAGGGTTGGACGGCCACCGGTGCCGACTTCTCCGCCAACGGCCTGGCGCGGGCCGCCCGGCACGCCGAGCAGGCCGGAGTCGGCGACCGCACGCACTGGTGGCAGGTCGACGCACGGACCTTCGCGGCGGACGGGCGCTCCTACGACCTGGTCACCAGCCACTTCCTGCACGCGCCGGACGGTCAGATGGTGGAGGTGACCCGCCGACTGGCCGAGGCCGTCGCCCCCGGCGGGCACCTGCTCGTCGTCGGCCACGCCCCGTCCGAGGTGTTCGCCCAGCTGACCGCGAGCCAGCGCAGGGCGATGTTCGTCGCCGAGGAACTGCTGCCCGGCCTGCCGGACGACTTCGAGGTCCTGGTGGTCGAGCAGCGGCCCAGGACGATGACCCGCGACGGGGTGACGGTCGACGTGCACGACTCCACGCTGCTCGCTCGCCGTACGTCGTAGCGCGGGTGGCACCGTTGCCCCGTGTCGCCGGGGTGGCTCGGCGATCACGGGACCAGCAGGGTGCCGGCGCCCTTCACCCGCCGTACGACCGGTGCGGTCTCGGCCCGTGACACGCCGTCGAGTGTGCCGATGCCGTGCGCGAGATACTGGTACAGGTCGTCGAGGTCGTGGCAGACCACCGATGCCGCGACGTTGGCCGGTCCGGTGACGGCCGCGGCGTAGCCGACCTGTGGATGGCCGGCGAGGGCCCGGGTGACGGTGGTCAGCGCGGCCGGGGCGACGGTGAGCCACAGCATCGCCTCGGCGGTATGGCCGAACAGGGCGGGCTCGATCTCCACGTCGAAGTACAGCACGTCGATGCGGCGCAGGTGCTCGATGCGGCGCCGGACCGTTGTCTCCGACCAACCGGTGGCGGCCGTGAGGGCCGGAGCGCTGGCGCGGCCGTCCTTGGCCAGCACGGTCAGCAGGTGGTTGTCGGCGGTGCTGAGGCTGATCCGCTCGCCGGGCGCGGCCACCTCCGGTGCCGGGCGCAGTGCGGCGACCTGGTCCGGCTCGAGCGCGGCGGTGCGGCCCGGCCAGCCGTTGGTGCCGGCCACCGCCCGCAGGATGCAGTGCGCGGTGACGGCCGTGATCCGCGACGTACGGGGCAACTTCTGCAGCAGCAGTTCGCCCTCGACGCTCTGCGCCCGGGTCCGGGTGATGCAGGTGATCTCCGTGCCGCCGGACAGGAGCGTGACCCAGGAGGTGTCGGCGCGCTGGGCCAGCGCGCTGGCCACCGGCACGGCGGCATCGGGCGGGCACCGCATCCGTACCAGCCATTCCACGTGGCCGAGGGCTGCGGCGTAGGGCAGGCCGACCACGCGGAGGAGGCCGGCCGAGCGCAGCCGCCGGTAGCGCCGGGCGATCGTCCGGTCGGAGGTGCCGAGCACCGCGGCGATCTGGCTGAACGAGGCGCGACCGTCGATCTGTAACGCGTGGGCGAGTTGGCGGTCGAGCCCGTCGAGGGTGAGTGGATCCACCAATCAAAGGTAGCAACGGGTCGGATTCCGCCACCTATGCTCGGATAGACGCCGGATGGCCGGACGATCGGGCACCGTTCCGAGTCATGCGCAAATGGTTACCCCTGCTCGCCGTCTCGTTGAGCACATTCATGCTGCTGGTCGACCTCACGATCGTCAGCATCGCGGCACCGGACCTGGTCCGGGAACTGCACTCGTCGTTCGCCGCGCTGCAATGGACCGTCGATCTCTACGTGCTGGTACTGGCCGCCCTCCTGATGGCTGCCGGCTCGCTGTCCGACCGGCTCGGCCAGCGGCGTGTCTTCATCACCGGCCTGGTCGTCTTCGCGGTCGCCTCACTCGCCTGCGGGCTGGCGCCCAACACCGGCGTACTCATCGCCGCCCGGGGTGTGCAGGGCCTCGGCGCCGCGGCGATGTACGCCACCAACGCCGCACTGCTCGGCGTCACCTACAGCGGCCGGGATCGCTCGCTGGCGTTCGGCGTCTGGGGCGCCGCCAACGGCGCGGCGGCCGCGGCCGGGCCGATCCTCGGCGGGGTGCTGACCGAGCACGTCGGCTGGAGATCGATCTTCCTGGTCAACCTGCCGGTCGCCGTGGCGGCCGTGGTGCTCGCCCGAATGGCCCTGCCCGCCGGTCGAGGCACGGCCGCCGGGCGCGTCGACGTACCCGGCGTGGCGAGCTTCACCGTCGCCGTGACGCTGGTGGTCTACGGCCTCATCCGGGCCGGCGACGCGGGCTGGGGCGACCCGGTCACGATCGGTGCGCTGGCCGCCGGTGCGGTGGCGGCCACGCTGTTCCTCCTGCTGGAGCGGGGCCGGGCCAACCCCATGCTGGACCTGGCGCTGTTCCGGCGGCCGGCTTTCTCCGTGCTGATGCTCGGTGCGGCGGCGCTGACCGCGGCCGCCTTCGCCAACCTGGTGTTCGTCTCGATATGGGCGCAGTCGGTGCTCGGCCTCGGCGCGATGACCGCCGGCCTGGTGCTGGCACCGATGGCCGTCGTCGCGTTCGTGGTCGCCGGCGTCGGCGGCCGGCTGCTGCACGCCGTCCACCCCCGGTACAGCATCGGGTGGGGTCTGCTGCTTGTCGCCGTCGGTACCGCGCTGTGCATGCTGGTCGGCCCGGACTCCGGCTGGGGCGCGCTGGTGCCCGGACTCTGCGTGACCGGCCTTGGTGTGGGCCTGAGCACGCCGGTGCTGGCCTCCGCCGTGCTGGCCGTGGTGCCGACCGAACGCACCGGTATGGCCAACGGCGCGTCGAACACCTTCCGGCAGCTCGGCTACGCCCTGGCCGTACCCGTCTTCGCCACCATGGTGGCCGGCCAGGCCGGACACGTCCTGGCCGGAGTCGGTGCCGTTGCCGCGCCCGAGGCGGCGGCCAAGCAGCTCACCGGCGGCGGGTACGCCGAGTTGCTCGGGCAGGCGCCCGCCGCGCTGCTGCGCACCGGCTACGCCGCGGGTCTCGACCGGATCTTCCTGGTCAGCGCCATCCTGGCCGCCGTCGCCGGGGCCGCGGTTCTGATGCTGCTGCGCCCGCCGGTCCACCCGCAGGCGGCGGACGAGCCCGCCACCGCCGGGGCGGGCCGCGCCTGATCCGGTACGCACACGCCCGCGAGACCCGAGCCGTCGACCCGTACGGGCAGGTCGTCGACGTGCTCGTTCCGCCCGGAAGCGCCACCGCAGCAGCCCGGCGGTTCTTCGAAACGCACGCGGTGCGGAAGGATCCACCGGGCGTGCTGCCCAGTCAGCGGCTGGCGGCGCCCGGCTCGGCGGGCTCGGCGACGATGAGCCCGGCCGGCGGCGGCAGCGGCTGGTGGCTGACGAACCGCCAGCCGCTGGCGGCCAGCCAGTCCGCGACCTCGTCCGGCCGATACGTGTCGCCGCCACTGATCATCAGGAACTCCCCGGCGGCGAACCGGGCCGATGGATGGGGCGTCGGACCGTCCCGCCACCAGTCGACCAGCAGCAGCCGGCCGTCCGGCGGGGCGACCTCGCGCAGCCGGGTCAGCAGGGCGATGTTGTGTTCCGGCGAGAACAGGTGCAGAAAGTTGGCCACCACGATCGCGTCGTGGCCGTTCGGCAGCGGATCGGTGAAGACGTCGGCGCCGCGCACGTCGAGCCGCTGGGCGAACTCGCTGGACGAGATGTCCGGGCCGACCATCGAGGCCACCTCGGGCAGCTCCAGCAGGGTGCCGGTCAGCCGGGGGTGGTCGCGCAGGATCGGCCGGGTGAAGGTGCCGATCCCGCCCCCCACGTCGAGCAGCCGGCGGTGCCGGCTGAAGTCGTACGTCCGGGCGAGGTCGGCCGCGGTCTCGGCGGTGACCGCCGCGACCGCCGACTCGTACGCCTGGGTCTGTTCGGGGGACAGTTCGCCGCGTACGGCCTGGCGGGTGCGGAATGCCGTGCCCGCCCGGCCCCAACTGGCGTAGCTCACCGTGTCCCAGTAGCGCAGGATCGGGCGCAGGTCGAGTGGGCCCCGACCGCTGAGGAAGGCCTCGGTGTCGGGAGCGTTGCGGTAGCGGTCGCCGTCGCGCTCGAGCAGACCGGCGGCCGCGAGCAGGTAGGACAGGGTCGACGCGCTGCGCTCCGGGAGCTGGCAGCGCTCGGCGATCGTCTGCGGCGTCGCGCCCTCCGGCGGGATGGCGGCGAACAGGTCCACCTCGGTGGCGACGAACAACAGCTTCGACAGCATGAAGCCGGCCGCGGCCTCGGTGATCCGGGCCGGTGTCGGCCCGCCGGCCGGTGCTGGCCCCGGCCCGTCGTCAGGGGCGGGTCCGGCGTCCGCCGACGGCTGTCCAGGTACGGCAAACACTCGGGGTACGGGTCGCTCGGTCATCGAACCTCCGCCGATCCACTGTCGCCATCCGCGTCGATGTGATCGTACGTCCACGGGTGGTGCCAGGCGGTCCTGTGCCGAATGTATCCACAGTGCACTGCGGCGGCGGGCGGGGTGCCGGGCGATGTCACCGGGTCAGTGACTCGACAGGGGCATGACACTAGTGTCCTAGGATGCTCTACGGGGTGTGTCCGCGCTCATCCGCGCCGGGCCGGACGAGTGGCCGTACGCGGCGGAGGGCCCGCGGCGCAGACATCGCCGCGGGCCCTCCTGTCAGCAGGGGTCGATCAGTTCGGCGCGTGAATGTGGTCGGCGGCGTAGTCCCTCGTCGCACCCCGGACGTAGAGCTGCGTCGAGGAGTTGCCCGAGAAGTACTGCTGGATCGAGCCGCTGAACGGGGTGGTGGCGGCGTTGCGGCCGTACGCGTCGGTGTAGACCGTGGTCGGGCCGCTGTTCCGGACCGAGAAGGTGCCCGGCCGGAACTCCCGCAGGGTGCCCTTGAACGGCGATCGCGGATCGTCCCAGGCGACCTGCTGCCCGGTCTGCTGGGTGATCCGGCGGACCGGGTCGCAGTAGCTGCCACCGGCGAGTTCCGTGTAGCACAGGTCCACGATCCGGCCCAGCCGGTCGGGCTTGGTCGGGTCGTAGTAGCGCGACGGGTTGACCACGTAGAACAGTGGCGCGAGCCGGAAGTTCAGCCCGGAACCCGTCACCTGGACGTCGGAGAACCAGAAGTCGTCCATGTCGGAGACGGTGAACGGCACCGGGTTGGGGTAGAGCGGGTCGTTGTGGGTACGGCCTTCCCGGATCGCCTGCACGCAACCCGGCTCGGTGATCAGCCGGCCCAGCGACCGGGTCTCCGAGGGTGAGTCCGCCGGCACCGCAGGCCCGACGTTGATGAACTGGCCGCCGAAGCCCGGGCACTCGCTGGGGCTGAAGCCCCCGGCCCGGCCGAGCGGGATCATCATGCTGAACCTGGCCTCGGTAACCGCCCCGCCGCTGCTCTGCTGGCACCGGCTGTTGTAGATCAGCTCGTGGTTGTTGTTGGTGAAGGCGTCCTTGGAGTGGGTGCCCTGGTGGAACTTGAGCAGTACGTCGCAGGTCGCGATCGTGGTGCCCTGCGGCGGGAAGAAGCTGCTGCCGTTGTCACCCTGGATGACGTTGACGTTGTTGACCGTCAGCACCTTGTGCCCGACGTGGTCCTCGTGCCGCTGACTGCTCTCGGGGAGGGTCGCCGCCATCACCTCGCTGGTGTAGCCGAAGGCCGGCCACCCGGCGGTGGAGAACAGGTCCGAGGGACGCGGGTCGTCACCGTGCTCGTGCCCGAAGCTGCACCCGCTCGGGTCCCGGGCCGGGTGCCAGGTGGGGTAGACCTTGCCGTCGGGTCCGTAGGCCCAGTAGCGGGCGTGGACGTCCACCAGGCACTCGCCGCTGCGCGGCAGGTAGTCACTTCCGTTGCGGATCCTGTCGTACGCCCGGCTCGTCGACGCCGTCGCCGGTGGCAGCCCCTGTCCCCAGGTCGGGTTACCCGGGGGGCTGCTGGTCGGCGGGTTGCCCGGCGGTGTGGTCGGGTTGCCCGGCGGCGTGGTCGGGTTGCCCGGTGGGGTCGGACTGCCGGTCGACGGCGCGCCGGTGCAGGCCGTGCCGTTCATGGCGAAGCTGGCCGGCACCGGGTTGCTGCCGGTCCAGGACCCGTTGAAGCCGAACGAGACGGTCGCCCGGGTGGCGAGGCTTCCGTTGTAGCTGGCGTTGCGGGCGGTGACCTGGCTGCCGCTCTGCGAGACGGTCGAGCTCCAGGCCTGGCTCACCTGCTGCCCGCCGCCGAAGGACCAGATCAGCGTCCATGAGCTGACCGGATCTCCGAGATTGGTCAGCGTCACGTTCCCGGTGAAGCCGCCCTGCCACTGGGAGGCGATCGAGTAGGTGACGCCGCAACCGGTGGCGGCGTGTGCGGGGGTGAGTGAGACGACCATGCCGCCGGTGACGGCGAGCACGGTGACCCCGGCGGCCGACAACAGCCGCGATCGGTATCGATCGATATGCATGGATTCCTCCAGGCGGAGTCGGTGGGTTACTCCGGCGGAGCTGCGTGATCCTGCCAGGTCGCGCGCGGTGTGCCCGGGCGAGTGACGTGCCGCCACCCACGGGCGGGATCGCGTCAAGGTTGCCCTCCGCCTCGACGTCCAGCTCTGTCATCGATAAGTATCGATTAAACGGGCTCGCGTGACAACCACACTTTGTAGTCGGGTGGCCCGGTATTCCGCCACGCCCTGTCACCGCATCTCCCGCTGGACGTCCCGCCCCTCCGGCGTGGGACTGTACGGCTCAGTAGAGGACGCGGTGATAGGTGCGTATGACGTCCCCGTCGGGGGTGAATCGCTGCGCTCCGGCTTCCCATCCCAACCGCTCGTAGAATCCGGCCGCTCCCAACGGCCCGATCGAGGTCTGCAACTCGACCCACGTCGCGCCGGCGGCCCGGACGTACTCGACGAAATGCGCCACCAGCCGCTCACCGACTCCGCTCTTGCGCCACTCCGGTTGCACCGCCAGCGCGGTCATGACGGCCACCTGGGCAGAGGTGATCGACCGGGTCTGTCCCGGCTCTGTCTGGAGGTGGAGCAACCGGCGTGTCCACGGACGGATCCGCGATCGCAGCAGGCGGGCAGCCACCCGTGGCCGGACACACAGCGCGGCAAACCCGGTGACCGCGAGGGACGCCACCGTACGCCGGTCCGCCATCAGCGCGGTGGCGTACGCGGCCTGGTCGCTGGTGCCCACCAGGAAGCCGACGAGCTCCTCCGGTGCGGCCGTCGGGTCGACGACGACAAAGCCGATGCCGTGCCGCGAGTCGAGGAAGGTGCGCTGCCAGCGGCGGACAAAACGGGCACCGAGCGATGGGAACAGCCCAAACGGTAGGAGAACCACGTGGGCCCGGGACATCGCGGGGAGGTCTTCGTCCGTCGCGCGCCGGAGCACGAATCGGCCGGGGTCCGGGTCGGTCGTCGTAGAGCCGGGGTGTGGCCGTGCTGGCGTGGCGCTGGTATGGGATCCGCTCTTGATGCTGGGGATGAAGCGCATAACCTCGACACCCTCGATGTCAGGGCGGAAGGTCGCCCCCGCCGCAGGTCACCCTCGCCTTGCTGGTACGGCGCTCCGGTCCTGGGTCCCGTCAGGGCACTCGGGTACCCCTGCCACCGCCTGCCCCGGCGGTTCACGCCGGCACCACCGACGCGTACCCGTGCGCCCTGGTCTTATGCATGCGGCCGGACGGCTGGCCGAGCGGCCCGGCCCCCACGGGACGGCTCACCAGGAGCATCCACGAGCCGCCAAAGAAATTCCGACGGCGATGTCGAGAACCCGGGGCCGGCTCCGTCCCCGCCGTGGAACGTGACCAGAATGGGTCGCACCAGCACCGAGGAGAAACACGATGGCCAAGTACCTGCTGCTCAAGCACTACCGCGGCGCCCCGGCAGCGGTCAACGACGTGCCGATGGACCGCTGGACGCCGGAGGAGGTCTCGGCGCACGTGCGGTACATGCACGACTTCGCGGTCCGGCTCGAGGGGAGCGGCGAGTTCGTCGACGGCCAGGCACTCGCCCCCGAGGGAACGTTCGTCCGGTACGACGGTGAGGGGCGCCCGCCGGTCACCGACGGCCCGTTCGCCGAGACCAAGGACCTCATCGCCGGCTGGATGGTGATCGACGTCGACAGCTACGAGCGCGCCGTCGAGCTGGCCGGGGAGCTGTCGGCCGCTCCCGGGGCGGGCGGGAAGCCGATCCACGAGTGGCTCGAGCTGCGCCCGTTCCTGACCGAGCCGCCCACCGTCACGGAGTGATCCGTTAGATGAACGAGGCACTGCTCCGGAGCCTTACGCCGGGCGTGCTCGGCATCCTCGTCCGTCGCGGAGCCGACTTCGCGGCGGCCGAGGATGCCGTTCAGGACGCGCTGGTCGAGGCGGTCCGGGTCTGGCCGGCCGACCCGCCGCGCGACCCGAAGGGCTGGCTGATCACCGTCGCCTGGCGCCGGTTCCTCGACGCGACCCGGGCGGACGTCGCCCGCCGCCGACGGGAGGACCTCCTCGACGAGGAGCCGGCGCCCGGGCCCGCGCCCGTGGCGGACGACACGCTCCAGCTCTACTTCCTGTGCGCCCACCCGTCGCTGACCCCGTCGTCCGCGGTCGCGCTCACGCTGCGCGCCGTCGGCGGGCTGACCACCCGCCAGATCGCCCAGGCCTACCTGGTGCCCGAGGCGACCATGGCGCAGCGGATCAGCCGGGCCAAGCGCACCGTCTCCGGCGTGCGGTTCGATCAGCCCGGCGATGTCGCCACCGTGTTGCGCGTCCTCTACCTGGTCTTCAACGAGGGCTACTCCGGCGACGTCGACCTCCTCGCCGAGGCGATCCGGCTCACCCGGCAGCTCGCGGCCGCGATCGACCACCCCGAGGTGGCGGGGCTGCTCGCCCTGATGCTGCTTCACCGTGCCCGCCGGGCCAGCCGGACCAGGCCCGACGGCAGCCTGGTGCCGCTCGCCGAGCAGGACCGGGGCCGGTGGGACACCGAGTCGATCGCCGAGGGCGTCGAGATCCTCCAGGCGGCCCTCGCCCGCGACCGGCTGGGCGAGTTCCAGGCCCAGGCCGCCATCGCGGCACTCCACGCCGACGCGCCCACCGCCGAGGAGACCGACTGGGTGCAGATCGTCGAGTGGTACGACGAACTCGCGCGCCTGACCGACAGCCCGGTCGTTCGGCTCAACCGTGCGGTGGCCGTCGGAGAGGCCGACGGACCGCGCGCCGGGCTGGCGGCGCTCGCGGCGCTGGACGACTCACTGCCCCGGCACACCGCGGTGGCGGCGTACCTCCACGAGCGCGACGGCGACCTGGCGACGGCGGCACGGCTGTACGTCGAGGCGGCCCGGAAGGCGACCAACCTCGCCGAGTGCGAACACCTGACGCGTCAGGCCGCCCGGCTCAACACACCTGCAGCTCAGGCATCGGGCTGTCGGCCTGCCCCGCTGAGCAGCCGGTCGCCGAGTTCGCTGCGGGAGTAGAGCACCTGCCGGCCCGCCCGGCGTGAGCTGAGCAGTCCGGCGGCGCGCAGCGCCTGGAGGTGCACGCTCAGCGTCGGCGCGGAGAGCGCCATCTGGGTGGCGGCCTGGCTGGTCGACATCGGCAGGTCGAGCTGGGCCAGCAGGGCGGCGCGGGTCTGCCCGAGCACGCCGGCCAGCGCCGAGCCGGCCTGTTCGGGGTGTTCCTCCCAGAGCCGGCCGAGGCCGCGCGGCGAGTAGGAGACGCTGGGGGACTCCGGCTGCGCGGTCCGGACCAGGACGTCCGGCCAGGCGAAGGCGCACGGTACGAGGAGCAGACCGCGCCCGGCGCAGTCGGCGTGGCCCTCGTAGTACTTGACGATCGTCAGCGTCTGGCCGGCGAACGTGACCGACGGGTGCAGGTTGCTCATCATCCGGTCGACGCCGCCGTCGGCCAGGGCGTCGAGTCGGTAGGCGATGTCGTCGTGAAGTAGCGCGTCGATCCGCGGCCAGTCCGGGGCGATCGCGACCCGGTGGTATGCCTCGAGCGCCTCGGTGACCGGGCCGATGCCCGCGTCGGGCCGGCCGACCAACGCCTGGAGCAGGGCTCGCCGCGCTTCGCGGCCGGGCCCCTGCTGGGCGACCCGGTGTGCCGCCAGGTGCGCCAACTCCCGCGCCACGGTCTCCGGATCGGCGTCGGCGACCTGGCCGAGCGCGTCCGAAAAGGTCGAGGACCGGCGACCCGGCGGCGGCACCAGGAAGTCGGGGACATAGCCCTCCGGACGCACCAGCGCCCGCAGCAGGTCGAGGTCGCGCTCGCGCAGCTGGCCCGCGCGCTCGGCGAACCGGTCGATCCAGGGACGGTGCAGGTGAGGTCCCCGCCCGCCGGCGGCCAGCGCCCGCAGGCTGGTCACGGTCTCGGTCAGCGGCGAGGCGGCGAAGCGTACCCGGGTCAGGTCGGCCGCCGTGAAGTGCAGGTGGATCACGCGGCCGCCCTTCCGATTAGGGCTGAGCCTAATCGTGGCGACGGATGTGGCGCCACCGGAGACTGATGACATCACCCCAGCCCCACGGATTGGACATCGAAGATGCGCACGCTGATCTACACCGCCTTTGTCTCGTTGGACGGCGTCGTCGACTCTCCCGGCGGCGGTACCCCCGTCGAGCCCCACCGCAGTGGCGGCTGGACCTACCGGGACATCGACTTCCTGCCCGAGGCGTACGAGATCAAGGGCCGGGAGACCGAGGAGGCCGCCGCCCTGATGTTCGGCCGGACCAGCTACCAGGTGTTCTCGCCGTCGTGGCCGGACATCGAGGAGTTCGCCGCCCTCAAGGACCTGCCGAAGTACGTCGTCTCGACCACCCTCGGCCAGGACGCCCTCGTCGACAACTGGGGCGACATCACGATCCTGCGCTCCCTCGAGGATGTCGCGGAGGCGAAGGAGACCGACGGTGGCCCGATCATCATCCACGGCAGTGCCACCCTCGCCCGCAACCTCGGCGACGCCGGGCTGATCGACCGCTACCACCTGCTGGTCTTCCCGGTGCTGCTCGGAGCCGGCAAGCGGATGTTCAGCGACACCGACAAGGCCAAGCAGATGCTCAGGGTCGTCGAGTCCGAGACGTACGCCAACGGCATCACCAAGCTCGTCTACGACGTGGTCCGCTGAGATGGCCGTCATGACCTGCGGATCGATGGTGGAGGCCCTGCCCGCGGCGTACGAGCGGCTGCACGCGTACGGGCCCGAGTTCGGCGGCGACGAGGAGGGCAACCACGGGATGACCAACCACGGGCCGATGGCGGTGGAGGTGATGGTCCGGCGGGGGCTCGACATCGACGTCGACGGCTGGCTCGACCGCTACGTACGCCGGCTGGCGGGGCTGCCCGGGACGAGCCGGGCGATCCAGCCCGACGACTGGGGTGCGGCGCTGGGCCAGGCGCGACGGCTGCCCGACTGGGCGGCCTACTTCCGGCACGAGCTGACCGGGCGACCGTGGTCCGAGGTGCTCGGCCAGTGGTGGCCACGGCTGCTGCCGGGGATCGTGGCCGGCTCGACCCACGGCGTGATCCGGGTCGGTCACGCGGTGCGTACGCTTCGCGGCACCGCCGGTGCCCCGGCCCGGCAGACCCTCGACGAACTGGCCCACGGGCTGGCGTTCTGGGCGGCGCGCTACCGCAGGCTCGCCGGGACGGTCGCGCCGGCGGGCACCCGCACACCGGGACAGGTCCTGTCGGCCGTCACCCGGATCGAGGACCAGAGCGGCTTCATCGCCCACCGACTCGACCGGCTCGAACGCAGCCCTGGCTGGACCGCGAACCTACGGGCGCTGGAACCCGTCGCGTCGGCCGAGGAGGTCCCGGCGCGGCTGGAGTCGCTCGTGGACAGTGCCGCCAGGGCCTACCTCGGGCTCGGCCACGGCTCGCCGGTCCTGCTGGTGCACGCCGCCACCGCGCCCAACGCCGTGCGGCACGTGCTTCCGGTCCTGCCGACCGAGCAGTGGCTGCCGAGCTTCGCGGCGGCCTGGGCGGCCGTGGTGGCGGTCGTCGCGACGTACGCCCCGCCCCGGCCGGCCCCGTGCGCGGAGATCGTCCGGCGCCATCCGGAGCTGACCCGCGAGGACGCGCTCCAGCGAGCGGCCGAGCACGGCGACGAGCACGTCCTCAAGTTCGCCGACACGGCCGTCGAGTCGTACGACCGCACCGGCGACCCCGAGCTGCTCGCCGCGACCCGGTACGTCGGCGAACTGATCGACCGTCCCTGACGCCGAGCCGGCCGACCGTGTTGGGAACGACGTCGTGGAAGACCAGCAGTCCCCCCCGGCGAGCGGCAGTTGCCGGCCGTCCGGCTGGGGCCAGCGCGGGATTCTGGTGGCTGGTCGGGGCGGGCGGGTGACCGAATCACGGCCGCGCGGGGAGTGGGCCGGAAGTGTGGTGGATTGCCGGTGCGTGTCCCGTGGCAATTCGCGGTCAACGGAGATTCCGGTCCACATTGTCGTGCCGGTCGGATCGGACTGCCACACTCCACGCCGTGGATTTTCTGCTGAACCGTCGACAGGTGTTGACCGGGGCGGGCACGGCCGCCGGCGCGGCCGTGCTCGCGGTGGCCGGGGACCGGGCGGTGCCCGCGCGCGCCGTCGACACCGCGGCACCGTTCCTGTTGGGTGTGGCCAGCGGTGACCCGCTGCCGGACGGTGTGGTCCTCTGGACCCGGCTGGTCGGGGACCGCTCCGCGCCCTGGTCCGGCCGCCCGGTACAGGTCGGCTGGCAGGTCGCCCGGGATGAGCGGTTCCGCCGGGTGGAGCGTTCCGGTGTCGCGGTGGCCGACCCGCGGCTCGGCCACTCCGTGCACGTGGACGTGCGGGGGCTGGAGCCGGGGCGGGAATACTTCTATCGGTTCCGCGTGTCCGGGCAGGTCAGCCCGGTCGGTCGGACCCGGACCGCGCCGCATCCGCTGTCCCGGCCGGACCGGTTGCGCTTCGGGGTGGTGAGTTGCCAGGACCTCCAGAACGGCTACTGGCCGGCGTACTGGGCACTGGCCGACGAGGACCTCGATGTGGTGTTCCACCTCGGCGACTACATCTACGAGTACGACCCGGACAGCCGGTTTCCCGACCGGGCCCACGTCGCGCCGCACACCCCTGGCCTCGACCAGTTGCGCACCCTCGACGACTACCGGAGCCGTTACGCCCAGTACAAGAGCGACCCCGCGCTGCGCGCCGCACACGCCGCCGCCGCGTTCGTGGTGACCTGGGACGACCACGAGACCGAGAACAACTACGCCGATCTGGTCGACGAGTTGGACGAGGGCCCCGCCCACCAGAACCAGGGCGAGTTCGCCCGGCAGCGGGCCGTCGCGTACCAGGCGTACTACGAGCACATGCCGATCCGGGCACACCTGCGCCCCGGCAGCGACGGCCTGCGCATCTACCGCCGGTTCGACTTCGGCCGGCTCGCCCGGGTCAACGTGCTCGACACCCGCCAGTACCGCACCGACCAGCCCGGCCCGGGCGATCTGGGCCCGGAGCAGTCGGGCCGCGACAATCTCACCGGTACGCTGACCGGCGACGCCCAGGAGCGGTGGCTGGCACAGGGCCTGGTGCACTCGTACGCCCGGTGGAACGTGATCGCGCAGCAGGTGATGATGAGCCGGGTCCGATTCCCGAACCCGGCCGGGCCGGTGCCGCCGTCCGTGGTCAACCTCGACCAGTGGGACGGCTACATGCCGCAGCGTGACCGGCTGCTGCGGCTGCTGGCCGATGCGCGGGTCGCCAATCCGGTGGTGTTGGCCGGTGACATCCACTCCACCTGGATCAGCGACCTGAAACTCGACTTCGACGACCCGGCGTCGCCGACCGTCGCCACGGAGTTCGTCGGTACGTCGATCAGCTCCGACTTCCCGGCCGCGTTCGACGCGCCGATCAAGCAGGCCAACCCGATCCTGAACCCGCACGTGCGCTACTTCGACGGCCTTGATCGCGGCTACCTGCGTTGCGACGTCCGGCCGGACTCCTGGCGTACGGACGTGCGGGTGGTGGAGACCATCGAGCGGCGCGAGTCGCCGGTGCGGACCTCGGCGTCCTTTCTGGTGGAGAACGGACGGCCCGGCGTCATCCCAGTCTGATGGTGCCACCGCCGCGGATTCCGGCCGGCCGGTCATCGCCGCCGTCCCGGCTCCGATCGCCGGTACGGTGGGTCGATGCGGGGTGCCCGGATCTGGCTACCCGTCGCCGTGCTGTTCCTGCTCGCCAGCGCGGCAGCGGTGGCCGTACCGCTGGTGCGGGGTGGCGGGTCAGCCGGTGCACCAGATCCTCGGCCCACGGCGGCCGTCGAACGGTTCGCCTGCGCCCAGGTGGCGTCCAGCGTCGATGACTACTGCCGGCGCATAGCGGCGGATCTCGGCCGGCGTGCGCCGCTGGCGGACGGCGACCGTGCGGCGGCGCGGCCACTACAGCAGGCGCTGATGGAGGGCTTCGTCCGTGAGCTCGGTGCGGACTGTCCCGGACCGACGGAGCCATGCCTGTTGCCCCAGGCCACGCCACCGGAGGCGGTCCGGGCCACGCCACCGGAGGCGGTCCGGCGGGCGCTGGTCGCCGCCGGTTTTGTCGACCCGGTTGTGCGGGCGGCCCGGATCACCGACCCGGCCCCGTCGGGCGCGGTCCTCTACGCTGCGCGGGCCGGCTACGCCTGTCTGGTCGGCCACGTCCAGCCGGAAATCGCCGCGCCGCCCCGGGTCGTGGGTCGTCTTCCCGATGGTGCCTGCCTGTCGACGTAGCACGCCGGTGCCGGACCGCGCAGGAGAGCCGCCGCCAGCGTCCGGATCGCGCGCCCGTCGTGAGCGCGCACGGTTCCGGGCGATGGCGGCGCGGTGGGTCAGTTTCTCAGGAAGGCGAGCAGGTCGTTGTTGATCTGGTCCTGGAGGGTGGCGGTCATGCCGTGCGGGGCGCCCGGGTAGTAGATCTCCTGGGCATTCGAGATCATCTGCGCGGTCTTGCGCGCCGAGTCCTTGACCGGCACGATCTGGTCGTCCTCGCCGTGCATCACCAGGGTGGGTACGTCGAATTTGGCGAGGTCGTCCCGGAAGTCGGTCTCCGAGAAGGCCTTGATGCTCTCGTAGGCGTTCTTCATGCCGGACTGCATGCTCCAGAGCCAGAATTGGTCGAGGACGCCCTTGGACACCTTCGCCCCGGGCCGGTTCGCCCCGTAGAACATCTGCGCCAGATCCTGGTAGAACTGCGAGCGGTCCTTGAACAGGTTGGCCCGCAGCTCGTCGAAGACCTGCACCGGCAGGCCCTCGGGGTTGTCCGGGGTCTGGACCATGATCGGCGGTACGGCGGAGATGAGCACCGCCTTGGCGACCCGACCGGTCCCGTATCTGCCGATGTACCGGGCGACCTCACCGCCGCCGGTGGAGTGGCCGACCAGCGTGGCTTCGGTGAGATCCAGCGCCTCGATCACGGCGGCCAGGTCGTCGGCGTAGCCGTCCATGTCATTGCCGGCCGAGGCCTGATCCGACCGGCCGTGACCCCGTCGGTCGTGGGCGACGACCCGGAACCCGTTCTGCACCAGGTAGAGCAGTTGACCGTCCCAGGCGTCCGCGCTCAACGGCCACCCGTGCGAGAACGTGACAACCGGGCCCGAGCCCCAGTCCTTGTAGTAGATCCCGGTGCCGTCCTTGGCGGTGATGAAACCCATGACACTCCCCGTGGCGGATTGATCGACATGCTCGGGCTGGCGACGCTCCGGCTGCCCCCTGGAGCCCTCGCGCAGGCATCTCCCACTGACCCGATATTGTCAGTTTGCCCGATTTCGCCGGCAGGTGGAGCGCAATCGGCCCCGAGGGGCCGTGTTCTCCGGAGGAGGACTGGCGCGACGCCTCCGGCGGCAACGACACATCCGGCGGCAACGACAAATCCGGCGACAACGACAAAGGCAGGGAGATCTCTCTCCCTGCCACTTCTAAGGTATAGCCCACCAGGGGGCTTGCGGCAAGGCCCGGGTTGGGGCGCAGAATCGTCGACCGAGGCTACAACCTGCAGAAATGGGGTCACGACGTGCCTGTGTTGTTGTCGACGTACGGGGGACGGGGTGCCGTCGAGCCAGCGATGGGGCTGGCGGCGGGGTCGCGAAGGAGCACGGCCGCCCCGGAGGTGTCGCGATGATCGAGCAGTACGTCCTGGATCTCCAAGAGGTCGACCCGACGCAGATCGCGGTCGTCGGCGGCAAGGGCGCGCACCTGGGCGGGCTGTCGCGGATCGAAGGCGTCCGGGTGCCGGCCGGCTTCTGCGTGACGACGGACGCCTTCCGGCGGATCATGGCGGAAGCGCCGGGGATCGACGATCGGCTCGATCAGCTGTCGCGGCTGAACCCGGACGACCGGGAGGCGATCCACGGGCTCAGCGCGGAGATCCGCCGGACCATCGAAGGGATCGCCATCCCGGGCAATCTCGCGGCGGCGATCACCCATGCGCTCGCCCGGTCCGGCGAGCAGGCCGGCTACGCCGTCCGATCCAGCGCGACGGCGGAGGACCTGCCGACGGCCTCCTTCGCCGGCCAGCAGGACACCTACCTGAACGTCATCGGGCCGGCAGCGATCCTCCAGCACGTCAGCCGGTGCTGGGCCTCGCTGTTCACCGAGCGGGCCGTGACCTACCGCCAGCGCAACGGCATCGACCACCGTACGGTCCAGATGGCCGTGGTCGTGCAGCAGATGGTCTTCCCGGACGCGGCCGGCATCCTGTTCACGGCCGACCCCGTCACCGGCAACCGGAAGGTGTCCACCGTGGACGCCGGCTTCGGCCTCGGCGAGGCCCTGGTCTCCGGCCTGGTGAACCCGGACGTCTTCAAGGTGCGCGACGACGGAATCCTCGCCAAACAGCTCGCCGCCAAACACCTCGCCATCCACGCCCTGCCGGCCGGCGGTACGCAGGAGGTGGCGATCGACCCGCGGCGGCAGGAGCAGCCGGCGTTGACGGACGCGCAGGTCGTACGGCTCGTGCGGCTCGGGCGGCGGATCGAAGCGCACTTCGGCCGCCCGCAGGACATCGAATGGTGCCGGGTCGACGAGGACTTCCAGATCGTCCAGAGCCGGCCGATCACCACGCTGTTCCCCATCCCCGAGACCGGTGACGCGGAGAATCACCTCTACGTCTCCGTCGGCCACCAACAGATGATGACCGACCCCATGAAGCCCCTGGGCATCTCCATGTGGCAGCTGACGGCCATGGCGCCGATGCACGAGGCGGGTGGGCGGCTCTTCGTCGACGCCATCCGGGCCCTGGCCTCGCCGGCCGGCCGCGCCGGCTTCCTGGAGATGGTGGGAAGATCCGATCCGCTGACCCGGGACGCGCTGGAGACCGTACTCGAGCGCGGCGACTTCGTACCGTCGCTTCCGGACGCGGGTCCCGGCAGGCCGCCGACCAGCGGCGCGTCCACCCCGATCGAGACCGACCCGGCCATCGTCACCGAGCTGATCGCGCGCAGCGAGGCGTCCATCGCCGCCCTCCGGCGGGACATCGCGACGTTGACCGGACCGGCGCTGTTCGACTTCCTGCTGGAGGCGTTCCAGGAGCAGAAACGAATCCTCGGTGAGCCGCTGAACTCGCAGGCGATCATGGCGGGGATGGAGGCCACCTGGTGGCTCAACGACCAGTTGCAGGAGTGGCTGGGCGAGAAGAACGCGGCCGACACGCTCACGCTGTCCGCCCCCGACAACGTCACCTCGGAGATGGGACTGGCGCTGCTCGACGTCGCGGACGTGATCCGCCCGCATCCGGAGGTGGTGGCGTTCCTGCGGGGCGTCGCGGACGAGAGCTTCCTGGACGAACTGCCGAAGGTCGCGGGCGGGACCGAGGCGCGCGACGCCATCGAGGCATACCTCGACCAGTACGGCATGCGCTGCGCCGGCGAGATCGACATCACGAGGCCGCGCTGGAGCGAACGCCCCAGCACGCTGGTGCCCCTGATCCTCGACAACGTCCGGAACTTCGAGCCGGGCGCCGCGCAGCGGCGCTTCGCGCAGGGGCGGCAGGAGGCGCAGCGGATGGAACAGGACGTGCTGTCACGCCTGCGGGTCCTGCCGGACGGGGAGCGGAAAGCCGACGAGACCAAGCGGATGATCGATCGGGTCCGGACCTTCATCGGGTACCGGGAGTACCCGAAGTACGGCATCGTCAGCCGCTATTTCGTCTACAAGCAGGCCCTGCTGGCAGAGGCCGAGCGCCTCGTGCGGGCCAACGTGCTCCCGGACAAGGAGGACATCTTCTACCTCACGTTCCAGGAACTGCACGACGTCGTGCGCGCGAACCAGGTGGATGACCGGCTCGTCCAGCGGCGCAGGGAAGCGTTCCGGTCGTACCACGGGCTCACGGTGCCCCGGGTGCTCACCTCGGATGGCGAGGCCCTCACCGGGGCGTACCGGCGCGACGACGTGCCGGCCGGTGCCCTGATCGGCCTACCAGTCTCCGCCGGGACCGTCGAGGGGAGGGCGCGGGTCATCCTCGACATGGCGGAGGCCGATCTCGAGGCGGGCGACATCCTGGTCACGGCCTACACCGACCCCAGTTGGTCGCCCCTGTTCGTCGCGATCGCGGGCCTGGTGACGGAGGTGGGAGGCCTGATGACCCATGGCGCGGTGATCGCCCGGGAGTACGGCCTGCCGGCCGTCGTGAGCGTGCAGCAGGCCACCCGGCTGATCCGGGACGGTCAGCGGATCCGCGTACACGGAACCGACGGGTACGTCGAGATCCTGTCCTGACCGACCAGACAGGGAAGGCCCGTCGACGCGTACGGCGAGGGGTCGAATGTCGTGGAAGGTGAGCTCCGACACTGGCGGTAGGGGCTCTGCCGTCGCCACGGTGAGCCGAATGCCACCCTGCCAGCGTATTCCCGGTGCCGGACCGACCCCTGTCCGGCCGGCACCGGGAAGAGGCTGGCAAGCTTGCTGTGTGGGGGACGGCGGAAGTGGTACGACTGGCATCGCCCCTACGCCGGTGACCGTCGCCACAGCCGTCGACGGCGTGTTCGGCAGCGCCTCTCAGCGATACTCAGACACTCGCGTGGGTCGATCGGCACCGCGCGATTGGAGGACCCAGGACCATGGACAGCGCCCCTCAGATCACGTCTGAGCGCAACGCCCCACCAGCCACCTTGGTGATCTTCGGCGCGTCGGGTGACCTCACCCGCCGCAAGCTGATCCCCGCGGTGGCCAGCCTCGCCCGCCACCACCGGCTGCCCCGCGAGTTCGCGCTGGTCGGGGTCGCGCGTACGGCGATGAGCGACGAGCAGTTCGCCGACTCCGCCCTCAACCGCCACGGCCTGCGTGACTATCCGCAACTTGAGGGCGGGATCAGGTACGTGTCCGGTGGTTACGACGATCCGGAGACCTACAAGCGCCTCGCCGAGACGCTCGACCAGCTCGACGCCGAGCGCGGAACCGCGGGCAACCGCCTGTTCTACCTGTCGACTCCCGCCGAGGCGTTCGAGCCGGTCATCAACGGTCTCGCCGGTGCGGGCCTGAACCGCGCCCGGGAGGGCTCGTTCGCCCGACTGGTGATCGAGAAGCCGTACGGTCGCGACCTCGCCACCGCCCGTGAACTGGACGCGATCGTGCACTCCAGCTTCGACGAGCCGCAGGTCTTCCGGATCGACCACTACCTGGGCAAGGACACCGTCCAGAACGTGATCGCGCTGCGCTTCGCCAACTCGATCTTCCAGCCGATCTGGGACCGTAGCTGGGTCGACCACGTACAGATCACCGTTGCGGAGACGCTGGGGGTCGGCACCCGCGGCGGCTTCTACGAGAGCGCCGGGGCGATGCGCGACATCGTGCAGAACCACGTGCTCCAGGTGCTCGCGCTCTCGCTGATGGAGCCACCGGCCTCGTTCGACGCGGAGGGGCTGCGCAACGAGAAGGTCAAGCTGCTCCAGGCGATCCGGCTGCCCACCGACCGGGACATCGCCGACCTGGCCGTTCGTGGCCAGTACACCCGCGGCGGTACCCGCGACGATCTGATGGCCGGCTACCGTGACGAGCCCGGTGTCGACCCGTTGTCGCGGACGGAGACGTACGCGGCGATGCGGCTCAACGTCGACAACTGGCGCTGGGCCGGGGTGCCGTTCTACGTGCGTACCGGTAAGCGGCTGCCGGCGCGGGTCACCGAGGTCGCGTTGCAGTTCCAGCGGCCCCCGCACCTGCCGATCCCGACCGACCAGCTCACCGAGTTGGACGCCGACGCGCTGATCCTGCGTATCCAGCCCAACGAGGGCATCTCGCTGCGCTTCGGCGCGAAGGTGCCCGGCCACTCGTTCCGGGTACGCACGGCGAGTATGGACTTCTCGTACGACAAGACGTTCCGCGAGGAGTCCCCGGAGGCGTACGAGCGGCTGCTGCTCGACGCGCTGCTGGGCGACCCGACGTTGTTCATCCGTACCGACGAGGTCGAGCAGTGCTGGCGGATCGTGGACCCGATCATCGAACACTGGGCCAAGGACTCGTCTCCGATCCCTACGTACGAGGCCGCCTCGTGGGGTCCGACCGACGCCGAGCGCCTGATCGGCCGCAGCGGCCGTAGGTGGCGCAACGATGTGGGCGACTTCTGACCCCGGCTCAACTGTGAGGGTTCGTGCCGGGGTGGAGTCAGTCGAGGGTGTATGCGCGGCTGCTGATTTCGTAGAGTTCGGCGTACACCCCGCCCGCGGCGAGCAGGCTTTCGTGCCGCCCGGTCTCCACCAGGCGACCGCCCTGCATCACCAGGATCAGATCGGCGCCCGAGACCGTCGAGAACCGATGAGAGACGATGACGGTGACAGCGCCGGTCCGGGCGGCGAGATGGCGGGCCCGACGGACGTAATGCTCGAAGATGGCCCGCTCGCTGGGCGCGTCCAGCGACGCGGTCGGCTCGTCCAACACGAACAGCAGTGGCTCGTGTCGCATGCAGGCACGCGCCAGCCCGATCTTCTGCCACTGCCCCTCGGACAGTTCCCAACCGCCGAACTCGCGTCCCAAGGGTGTCGCCAGGCCATTCGGAAGCCGCTCGATCAGGCCGTCGGCGTCGGCGGCGGACACCGCTTCGAGGATGCGGCTCCGAGACCCGAGGTGTGGCAGGTCACCGAGGCCGACCGCCTCGCCCAACAGGGTGTGGTACCGGCCGAAGTCCTGGAACGTCACAGCCAGGCGCGCCCACCAGGAGGTGCCGTCCAGGTCGGCGAGGTCCGTGCCGTCCAACAGGATCCGGCCGCTGCTCGGACGATGGAACTTGCACAGCACCTTCACCAGGGTGCTCTTGCCCGAGCCGTACTCGCCGACGATCGCGACGACGCTGCCTGCGGGAAAGTGGGCGGTGACGTCGTCGAGCGCGGCCCGATCGCTGCCCGGGTAGCGATAGGTCAGGTGCTCCAGCCGGATGCCGTCCCGCAGTGTCCGGGGTACCGCAGCACCGGCGGCCCGATCGTCGCCGTGCCCTCGCTCCCGGGCCGCGTAGTCCCGCAGCCACAGGTACGGCTCGAGCAGAACCGCGGAACTCGCCGTCAGCACCGACCGGGTCACCGCCTGCTGCACCAGGCCGCGCAGGCTGGTCGCAATCGCGATGGCGAGCACGACGTCACCGATGCTGCCGGCCCCACCCGCAGCGTCGTGGACGACCAGCGCGAGGGCCCCCGCGAAGCCGAGGGTGAAGATCGTCCACCCGCCGGCCGTCCACGCGGCGCCCACCAGTTGGGCTCGGAACCGGGCCTCGTGGGCGGCGCGGAACGCGGCCGCCTGGCGGCGAATCAGTTCCGGCCCGGCCCCGGTGACCCGGATCTCCTTGCCGGAAGCGGCGTCGGTGGCGAGGTCGAACAGGTGACGCTGAAACCGCATGTCCTCAGCCGTCTCCGTCTCCGTCCGGATCACCGCCCGCCGGCCCCGGGTGTCGAACCACAGCGGGATCACGGCGAAGGCCAACAGCAGCAACAGCAGCGGGCTGACCGTACTCAGCAGAATGAAGATGATCGCCAGCCGGACGACGTTGACCATCGCGTCGAGGGCGTTCCAGGCCGAGGCCAGCACTCCCCAGGAGGCGCCACGCAGTAGATCCACCCGGTCCAGGAAGTCACCGCGCTCCAGATGGTCCATGGTCTCGATGCCACAGACATCTCGGAGGATCTCGGCGTCCAGTACCAGGAGCCCGGCCCGGTCCACCAGGTTGATCTTTACGGAGTTGCCGAGATACTCGACCGTCACGTTGACGGTGTGCGCGGCCGCGGCACCGACCGCTCCGAGAATGGCAGCGTGCAGCACACCCGCGGTGCTGGAGTCCAGCGCCGACCGCAGCGCCAGCCCGGTGGCGGGAACCGTCACCAGGCTCAGCAGCCGGCAGGCGAACGCCGCCGCGGTCAGCCCCGGATAGTGCACGAAGCAGAGCCGCAGCAGCCGCCACCACAGTCGCGGGTATCGGGTCACATCGGCTCGCTGTCGATACGGTCGTCGTAGCCGTGGGTGAATCGCTGAGCCTGGATGCGGAACATGGCGGCGTACGACCCGTCGAGGCGGATCAGTTCCTCGTGTGTGCCGCATTCGGCGACTCGCCCACCGTCGAGCAGCACGATCCGGTCGGCCCGGCGTACGGTGGAGAGCCGGTGCGAGATGAGCACGACACTGGCCCGGCCCGGCCGGGCCAACAGCCGGCCGAACAGCTCGAACTCGCTGCGCACGTCCAGGTGTGCGGTCGGTTCGTCCAGGACCAGCACGCGGGCACCGGTGTGTACGGCGTAGAGCGCTCTGGCGAGCACCACCTGCTGCCACTGTCCGCCGGACAGGTCGACGCCGCCGGAGCGACCCCTGGCCAGCGGTGTCCGCCAGCCGTCCGGTAGCCGGGCGAGGAGGTGCTCCAGGCCGGCCTCGGCGGCAGCCCTCTTCCGTGCGGACGAGTTGGGCGGCACGACACCGTTCCCGAGCGTCACGTTGTCGGCGACAGACATCTCGTATCGGACGAAGTCCTGGAAGACGACGGAGAGGCGCTGTTGCCAGGCACCGATACCGAGCTGGCGGATATCGACACCGTCGGCGGTGATCCGGCCCGCGTCCGGCTCGTACAGTCCGGCCAACAGCTTGATCAGCGTCGACTTCCCGGTGCCGTTCAGCCCGACGACGGCCAGTAGCTCATGCGGGTGAATGGTCAGGTTCAGGCCGTCGAGTACCGGACGCCCGGTGCCCGGGTAGGCGAAGCGGATCCCCGACAGTTCCACCAGCGGTGTCCGGGTCGGCACCGCTCCGTCCGACCGCGTTCCAGCCCTGCCGTTCGACATCGGCGGCAGCACCCGGGTCAGGCCGCCCGGGAAATGGGAGGTGCCGAACTCCTCGCGCAGTCGCGCCATGGCCTGTAGCACCGGCAGCGCGCCCTCGATGTCCCCCGACTCGTCGAAGGTGCCGCCGACGGCGAGGTACACACCCAGGCCGGCGGCGAACACGGCGGTCTGCACCGCGGCTGTCGTGTTCCCCTGCGTGACCGCGTGGGCCACGGCCGCGTAGCCGATGGCGAGCGGCACGAACATGATCGCCGCGGTCGCGGTACTTCTTCGCCAGAGGCGCCGATTGAACGCCCACACCGGATCCAGCGAGGCGTGGATGCCCTGTGCCACTCGGTCCACGGCCCACTCACCGAAGCCGTACACCCGCTGCTCCTTGCCCACGGCCGGGGACATGACCAGGTGCTTCCAGTAGTCGGCACGTCGACCCTGCCGTACCCCCTGGGCCCACAGCCGGGCCAGCTTGACGAAGTCGCGGCTGCGCACCGCACGCCCGACGAGCGCGGGCACGGCCAGGAGGGGGATCAACCACCAGGCGTACGCGGCCAGCACCGCGGCGGCGCCGGCCGCGCCGACGTAGCGGGCGAGAAGGTGGAGCTGGGCGAGGGCGCCGTCACCGGGAGTCTTCTCGGTCCAGTTGCCGGGATCCGCCGCGACGAGGCGGATCCGGTCCCGGACTTGCGGGTCCTCCAGGCGGTCGAGGCTGGGGACCGCAGCCGCCAGACTCGCCACCTCGGCCCGGTGCGCACCATCGATCCGCGTCCTCACCAGGTAACGCAGCGGTTCGATGGCGGCGTCAACCAGATGGCCCAGCAGCAGGACCACGACGAACAGCGCCAATGGTAGGGCCGCCGAGGAGAGGCCGCCGACGGCCAGCTGCACGTGTCCGATCAACAGGCCCATTGCCGCCGCCGAGGCCGCCGGGATCAGGGCGGACACCGCGTACGCGACGCTCAACGCGCCTACCGAGCCGGCACCGGCGTGGCGCAGCGCACCGAGCAGCATCAGCCGCCCCCGGAGCAGGGGCATCGGGCTGATCATGTGCGGTACCCCGCCGTCAGACTGCTGGGGCGGCACCGACCGACATCACGGCCGGTCGCCGCCGGGGCTCGACCGTGGACGGACGGATCGGAAACACGGACAGCGCTGGCACACCTCGTTCGTGGCCACGTCGAGCTCGGCGCGCCAGTGCACCGCAGCCGGCGAATTGACGACGGCGTGCAGGTCTCCCGCCTCGTGCAGGTTTCCGTAGGGCTCCAGGAAGAAACAGGGCCGGACGGTGCCGTCCACCTCGACGACTGCGGAGTCCCACGGGCGGCTGCAGGTCCGGTCGGCATGCTCCGCCAATCCGTGGAAGGCTCGGTAGTGCCCGTACAGGTACGTCCGTAGGTGGCTGGGCGACTCTTCAACGAGACCACTGGCGTACGAGTCGGCGCACTCCTCGGAGAGACGGTCGATCTCCGCTGCCAGCCGGGGCAGTTCGGCGGCCGGTACGGCCAGGTCGTGCTGTCGAGCCTCGTCCCATCCGCCGCTCCGGTTGAACGCCTCGGTGGTCAGATCGGCGGGGATGAAGCTGATCCGGTCTATGCCGAGCCGCTGCGCCGTACGCACGGTCTCCGGCAGGTGCCGGTAGTTGTAGCGGTGCACGGTACACCTGGCGAAGAGGGTGAAGTCCGGGTTCACCTTCCGCACCGCCGCGATGCCGGCCTCCAGCAACCGGAACGCATGCCGTACCCGGCGGACCTCGTCGTGGATCGTCGGCGGGCCGTCCAGGCTGACGAGAACGGCATCGAACCACGTGGTCACCTGTTCGGCGTACCTGCTCAGCAGCGGTCCGGTGGAGAGCAGTTCCAGCTTCATCCCGCGCTCGCGTAGCGGAGCGGCGATGCCGAACAGATTTCGGTGCATCAGTGGCTCGCCGCCGACGAGGACGACCTTCCGCACACCCAGCGCCGCCCACTGGTCGGCCCAGCGTTTCACGTCTGTGGCGTCGATCTCCCGACGAGACGTGTCTTGCCAGATGTCACACGACACGCAGCGCTGGTTGCAGCCCGCGTGTGGCCAGATGAACAGTTCGGACAGGGACGAGAGCACGTGTGCCACCACTACCTCCAGGTCCAGAGAGGTGTACGGAAGGCCGCAGCCTGCCTGCGGTCATCGCCTTTGTAGGTAGTGGGCTCTCAGCTCTCCAACCGGCGGTGGTGCGCGTCTCCCGCGTGACTCCGTCTCTGCGAGCAGTGACCGGTCGACCGTCGGCGGCGAAGGGGTTTCACCGGAGGCCGCACCGTTTCCGCACTTCCGGTGGAAGGCCGGCTGCGATTCCGCTGCCGACCAGCTCCGTTCGAAAGCGTTCGGCAAATTCCTTGTTCAGGCTGGTACGCAGCACCTCGAGGTCGGAATTGGGTACGACCGTGTGCCGTACCCGAAGATATGCCAGGGCCTCCGTCGCCGCGCCCGCCGGGTCGGCCGCGAGATCCTCGTATCTGACCAGGTACGGTGCGATGCCCCGCTCGTCGAAGTAGCGGCGCCAACTCTTCTCGTCTTCCTGGATCACCCCGAGATAGTTGACCAAGAAGGAAAACTCGTACTCCGGTGGCTTGCTGGCGGGTCCCGCCGAGTTCTCGATATCGACGGTGGGTTCGCTGGTCCGTCGGTGGTAGATCCTGGTGGCCTCCGCAATCATCGCCGACACCGCCTGGGCAACCATGTCGTCCCGCCAGACGTAGATGTGCATCAGTTCAGGGCCGCGACGCTCGAACAACTCGAACGGGTCGATCCCGAGCCTCTCGCGACACCACGAAACCTGGTCCCAATGCACCTTGGCGGCCCGGGCGCCATTCTGGACAGCGAACTGGCGCGCATGCCGGAGGTAGTCGAATCCGGCACTCGGTTTCGGCTGCTGGCGGGTCGATCCCGGCGCCGCACCGCCCCAGGCAGTGAGGTTTACGTGCACTGAGCCACGGAAAAAGACCTCTCTCGGCGCCCCGGCTCCCGGAACGCTGGCCAGGGTGCTGCACAGCAGGCTGCTCCCGCTGCGTGGATTGGCACACACGATGTATTCCAGCACCACGGCCCCCATCCTCCGTGTCACTCGACACCTGCGACGGTACGTCATAGATCGACAGACGTCCACCTGGACCGCGCATTTCCGCGAGGCGGGTTGCGGACGGCGAGCTGGTGATAGCGAATGGTTACGGGACGGCGGTCTTTCGAGTGGATTGACGCCGCGCTGGACGTGAGGTCGCCTGTCGATTCGGGCCGGCCGTCGACGGTCGCCCGCCCATAGCCGCCCTGCGTGCGTTGGACCTTCTGCCCGGTCACCCTCCCTCGCGGGATCTCGTGATGAATAGCTACCGGAACTTCTCGTCTCCGCCGGGTGGCGTATCGATCAAGGTCATGCAATACTCGTCTCGAAAGATCAGCAGATGCCTATGGCACCCGCGACTGTAGCTGTCCTGAACCGGCTCATGCCGATCGCTGGCCGAGTCCCGGACCAAGGAGAGAAGTCCCGATGTCTGCGCGAAGAAGAAGCGCCGTCCATCGTCTACCTGGCGCGCCGCAACGATCAGTACGTCGCCGCTGGGTGTCCGCCCAGGCATGCGGCCAGGCGGCCCTGTCGGTCGCCTCGGGTGCGAGTTTTCGCGCGGGATCGGAATTGTCGGCTTGACTGGCGGAGAGGGGGCGCCCGCGGTGGCGAGCGGGCAAGCGTGCCACCACGACGACCGTCGTGCCGCGAGCGACCGCAGGGACATTATCGCGATGCAGGCGCTGGCTCCGTTGTCGTCGACCTATCTACCGTGGACCGTGAGTGCGATGCGGCCCAGTGGGGTCGTCGCGGTGCTGAACGAGATTGTCGTCAACCGGCGTCGTGCAGTTCTCGAGTTGGGCGGTGGCGTCTCAAGCTTCTACCTCGGCCGCCTACTGCGGAACCGGGGCGGGCATCTCTGGACGGTGGAGCACGACGAGCGCTGGGCGGATCTGCTGGAACAGGATCTGGTGGGCGAGGGTCTGGATGGTGTGGTCACGGTCATCCGGGCTCCGCTGACACCGATCCCTTGCGGATGGCCGGGCGAGGATGCCGTCTGGTACGAACGTGAGAGGCTCATGGGTGCGCTCGCGCAGGTACCTGTCGACCTGCTCGTCATCGACGGGCCTCCCGCCTACCAGACCGGCCAGGAACATTCTCGGTATCCCGCCGTTCCTCTTCTGTCTCCAACGCTCGCCGACGACTACGCCATCGTCCTTGACGACATCAACAGGCCCGGTGAGCAGGAAATCATGCGGTGTTGGGAGGAGCAGTTCGAGCTGACGTTCGAGCGCCGCATCGTCGATGGCGGGATCGGAATCGGTCGCCCCCGGCCCGCATACACCGTTTGACGCGCCACCTCGGCGTGTCCGGTTCGGAGGTTAGGGATGAAGGTAGTCACCATAGCGACGGATCTCGAGAACGCCTTCCTCAAGCGGTTGTTGACGACATCGTGCGAGGCTGTCGGTCTCGATCTGGTCATCCTCCACGTAGACAAGGAGGCGTTCAAGTTCAAGGACAAGCGGACGGCCCTTACCCGTTACCTCGCGCAATGTCCCAGGTCTGACGAGCTGATCGTCTTCACCGATGCCTATGACACGCTCTTCCTCCGTGGTGAGCAGTACATCCGCACCGCGTACGAAGGCTTCGCGCAGAAGGTGGTGTTCAGCGCCGAGCCGAACAGTTGGCCCTTGGGGGCCATCGGCTTCGCGCTGCAAGAGAGCCCGCCTGCCCGCCCCTATCCCTATCTGAACAGCGGCGGCTTCATAGGGTCCGTCGGCGATATTCTTGCTCTCTGTGCCAAGTATCCCAAGCCCCCTAGCGACCGGTTCCCACTACTGCGGCACCTGCGGGGGCACGACTACGATACGGACAAGCGGTTCGGCTTCAGTGACCAGTATTATTGGACGCTGGTTCGACTCCTTGAGGCCGAGACGGTCGGGCTCGACAATACCGCCAGGCTCTTCGAATATCTTGGCCCTGCGGTAGGGGATGTCTGGGACCCGAACATAAAAATAGGAATCAAGGACTTCTTTGCCCGAGGTAAGGAGGCTGCGAGCTATCAACGTGAGCGCGAGCGGCTCGTGGCGCGGCTACAGTCGCCCAGCGACGCCGCCCAGGTCCATTTCGCGAGCATCATAACGAAGGCAGTGGCGCTCGACCTGTTCGACGAGGGCAGATTACCTGACTGGCTGGGCGGGTTTCGCGGAGCCACGGGTTCGGATCGCCCTGCGACGGAGGTCGTACACGTGGGGTCCTGGCCCAATGCCACGTAGCTTAAGTCGATCATGTTGCCCGGGGGGGTTTGGTTGCAGTGGGCAGAACCTGGGGACGGGTGGCTCGGCGTGGCGTATGTCCAGTTCAGAGGTGCTCCTGACGCGGTAGGACGTGGGGCGTGCTCGCCGCCCCGATCAACGTGGACGCCGTGTTCACCCGCGCCTGAACTCCGCTCACCCATCCCGGTGCCTTCAGGCGCCGCCGAGGCACTGAGACGGGCCTGTCTCGTGAACGGCACCGCTTGAGCCGGCGCCCTAGTCTGGTGGGCCAGGCGGGTCGGCCTCACGGGTCGGAGTCCTCTTCGAGGAGCGCCCGCAGGATCTGTTCGTCCCGGTTGTCGAGGGTGCTGACAAACCGCCGCAGCACGGTGGTGCGGTCCGGTTCTGCGGCCAGCAGCCGGCTCATCCGCTCGGCGACCAGGCCGGCGGCATCGCGTATCGCTCCGTAGCGGTATGCCCGACCGTCTCGCTCCCGGGTAACGGCACCCTTGTCGAACAGTCGGGTCAGGGTGGTCACCACGGTGCTGTAGGAGAGGGTGCCGTCGGGGTCGAGCCGCTCGCGGACCTCACCGGGGGTCAACGGGCCGACGGCATCGACGAGAACGGTGACTACCTGAGCTTCGAGCTGGCCGGGACGGCGGCGTCCACCTTCGGCCGGATCACCCTCGGCGGCGGACGGAGTAGTGCTCATCGCCGATCACTGTATCGGGCTGGTGCGGTGCATTCGTCATGCCCGCCCGCGTTACGACGTGGCACACTCGATCGGTCGCGGACGGAGGGGCATGTTCGATCATTTCGTATGGTCGGTGGTGGTGGTCCCGCCGCTGATCGTGCTGGCGATGCGGCTGCTGGCCGACCGGCTTCCGCCTTCGGGCGCCGCTGTCACCATGGCCTGGTCGGCCGTTGCCGTGGGCGTGGCCAGCATGACCAACCTCACGGTGTTCGCACTCAAGGCGATCGCCGAGATACCGGCGGTCGGCCGCACGTTCGGCTGGTCGGGGCGGGTGGTTGCGGACGACACCGCCTATGTGTCCTGGGTGCCATGGCTGAGTGCGGCGCTGCTCGGGGCCGCACTCGTGTCGGTCGTCCGGCGGTGGCGTCAACATCGCGAAGCGCTCCGCCTCGGCCAGGTCGCGCTGCCTGACGGTAGCCAGCTCCTGGTGGTGTCCGACCCGACAGCGCAGGCTTTCGCCGTGCCGGGTCGGCCAGGGCACATCGTGGTGACCACCGGTATGCGGCAACTGCTCACCGATCGTCAGTTCGACGCGCTGCTCGCCCACGAGCACGCGCATCTGGCGGCCCGTCATCACCGGCTGATCCGGCTGGCCGAACTCGCCGCCGCGATGCATCCGGCCCTGTGGTGGGTGGCCCGGCAGGTCGACTACCTGGTGGAGCGGGCCGCCGACGAGCAGGCTGCGGTCGAGGTCGGCAGTCGTCGGTCGGTCGCCCAGGCCATCGGGGTGGCCGCACTGGCCGCGAGCGGGAGGCCGGACACCCCGTACGGGCTGCACGCCGTGTCCTCCGGTGGAGTCGTCCCGCGTCGGGTGGCCCAGCTGCTGAATCCGCAGGCCACCGTTCGGTCGCGTCTACTGCGTGTCCTGCCGGTGTCACTGGCGCTGGCTTCGGTGATCTGGACCGGTGAGGCGATCTACGACCTCTGCGAACTGCTGAACGCGGCCCGACCCGGCCGGTAGCAGCCTGATCGGAACCGAGCCCGAGGCGGCGACGAGTGACTATACCCAGTACTCTACTCAGTATAGTCACTCGTGGAGGCAGTCATGAGCGTTCGGCACGCGTTGTTGGCCCTGCTCGCGGAGGGCCCGAAGTTCGGGTTGCAGCTACGGCAGGAGTTCGAGGAGCGGACCGGGGAGGTGTGGCCGCTCAACGTCGGTCAGGTGTACACGACCCTGCAGCGACTCGAACGTGACGGCCTGGTGGAGTCCGACGACGCCCAGGCGGAGGGCTCGCAGAAGGGATTCCGGATCACATCCGGCGGCGACCGTGAACTCGTCAGCTGGCTGCGTACCCCGCCGGACGCCAAGCTCCCGCCGCGCGACGAGTTGGTGATCAAGGTGCTGGTGGCGCTGACGGTGCCCGATGTGGACGTGCACGAGGTCGTGCAGGTGCACCGGCGGCACCTGGTCGAGGCGATGCAGCGGTACACCCGGTTGAAGGCGGACGCACCCGAGCACGACGTCGGGGTCGGACTCGTCGTCGATGCCGAGCTGTTCCGGCTGGAGGCGGTCGTCCGGTGGCTCGACGCGGCCGACACCCGGCTGCGGCGACGGCCGGCGCCCGGTCCCGCCCGTACCCCGGCACCGCCCGCCGCCGCGCCGCAGGCAGCCCGTCCGGCGGAGGCCCGCCGATGACCGCGCGGCTCGAGCTGCGACAGGTGACCAAGGTGTACGGGTCGGGCCCTACCGAGGTACGGGCACTCGAACAGGCCGATCTGGTCGTCGAGGGTGGCGAACTGGTGGCCATCATGGGGCCCAGCGGCTCCGGCAAGAGCACCCTGCTGACGATCGCGGGCAGCCTGGAGCAGGCGACCAGCGGTCAGGTTCTGGTGGCCGGCACCGACCTGTCCCGGATGTCGGGCAATGATCGGGCGCGGATGCGTCGCCGCGCGATCGGGTACGTCTTCCAGGACTTCAACCTGCTCGCCGGGCTGACCGCCGCCGAGAACGTCGCCCTGCCGTTGGAGCTGGACGGGGTACGGGCCAGGGCCGCCCGGGGGATCGCTCTGCGGGCGCTGGAGGAGTTGGGACTCTCGGCGCGGGCGGGACGGTATCCCGACGAGCTCTCCGGTGGTGAGCGGCAGCGGGTGGCGATCGCCCGGGCCGTGGTCGGCGATCGTCAACTGTTGCTCGCCGACGAGCCGACCGGCGCGCTGGACTCGGCCACCGGCGAGGCGGTGATGCGCCTGCTGCGCGCCACCTGCCAGGGCGGGATCGCCGGAGTCATGGTCACCCACGACGCTCAACTCGCGTCCTGGGCCGACCGGGTGGTGTTCCTTCGGGATGGCCGGATCGTCGATCAGACCATGCCGCCCGCCGGCCCGGAGTCGCTGCTCACGGCGGAGACCGGCCGGTGACCCGGTTGTCGTCGGTCAACGAGGTCGACCCGGCCGCGCCGCCGCGCACCGGTGCCCGGGGACGCTCGGCTGGCGGGTTGCCGGCCCGGCGGGCGATTGGCCGCTGGGCGTGGCGGATCTTCCGTCGTCAGTGGCGACAGCAGATGCTCCTGCTGGCCCTGCTCACCGTCGCGGTGCTGGCCGCGATCTCCGGCGTGGCGGCCGCGTTCCACCTGACGCCGTCCCGGGACGCGCGGTTCGGCACGGCCGACCACATTCTGTCGTACGACGGGTCGGATCCGGCTGCGTTGCAGGCTGCCTTGGCCGCCACCCGGGAGTTCTTCGGCACTGTCGACGTCGTCGGACGGCGAGCCGCGCCGATTCCCGGCTCGGCCGACGATGTGCAGATCCGGGCGCAGGACCCGGACGGTGCGTTCAGTGGACCGATGCTGGGCCTGCGACAGGGCCGGTACCCGACCGGCGCGGACGAGATCGCCGTGACGGACGGGACGGCGATGGTCTTTGAGGTCCGGGTCGGGGATCGGCTGACCCTCGACGGTCGTAGCCGCTCCGTGGTGGGCCTGGTGGAGAACCCGAGCGACCTGAACGAAGAGTTCGCCCTCGTCTCCCCGCAGCACGCTGACCAGCCGCAGAGCGTGGCCGTGCTGGTGCGGGCCAGCGCCGACCGGGTGCACGAGTTCCGGGACCCCAGCGGCCGGCGGCCGGCCGCCGAGGACCGGGGAGTCGATCCGAGGAACCTGGCCACGGCGGGCGTACTCGCGTTGACCACGGTCGGCCTGCTGCTGGTCTGTCTGGTGGCCGCCGCCGGGTTCGCCGTCGTGGCCCAGCGCCGGCTGCGTGAACTCGGCATGCTCGCCGCGTTGGGGGCGACCGAGCGGCACCTGCGCCTGGTGATGGTGGTCAACGGGGCCGTGGTGGGGGTGATCGCCGCGCTCGTCGGAGCCGGCGTGGGGCTGGCCGGTTGGATCGCCGTCGCACCGGCGTTCGAGTCGGCGGTCGGGCACCGGGTCAGCCGGTTCGACCTGCCCTGGCCGCTGATCGGCGTGGCCGCGCTGCTGGCCGTGGTGGCCGCCACCGGGGCGGCGTGGTGGCCAGCACGGGTGGTGGCGCGGGTGCCGATCGTGCTGGCCCTGTCCGCCCGGCCACCCCGACCGAAGCCGGCCCGGCGATCCGCGATCGCCGCCATCGGGTTTGTCGGCATCGGCGTCGGATGCCTGGCCAGCGCCGGGCAGAGCAATCCGTGGCTGATCATCGGCGGCACCCTCGCCACGGCTGCCGGCCTGCTGCTCGCCAGTCCGTTGGCGATCAGGTTGCTGCCGCTGGTGGGTGGTTGGCTGCCGATCGCGCCCAGGCTGGCCCTGCGCGATCTGGGTCGATACCAGGCCCGTTCCGCGGCGGCACTGGCCGCGATCAGCCTCGGCCTGGCCATCCCGGTGGGAACGGTGGTGGTGGCCTCGGCCTCGGTGGCCAACTCCGCCGCCGCGTTCGGTAACCTCTCCGACCGGCAACTGGTGGTCCGGATCGACCGACAAGCCGAACCGATCGTTCCGGTCCGGACTCCGGAGCAGCTGGCGAGTCTCCAGACCCAGGTCGACCGGCTCGCGGGAACGCTCGGCGGCGCGGCCGTCATCCCGATGGACCTGCCGCTGCGCCCGGACTCCAGAGTGGAAAGTGGTCAGGACGGCAACGGGTCGGGGCGGCCGGCCATCGATCTGGGCTGGCCGCTCGGTGACGGGCGGCTGCGGGCTGTCCCGCTCTTCGTCGGTACGCCGGCCCAACTACGGCACTACGGGATCGACCCCGCTTCCATCAGCCCCGACATCGACGTGCTGACGGTGCGGGGCGAGCAGGACCTCCAGTTCTCCGGGGTCAGGGGGCGGGGGGAGCCGCTGAAGGTGCAGCGGATCGACGTGCCCGGCTACAGCTCGGCGCCGACCACACTGATCACCGAGGACGCCATCCGAAGGCTGGGATGGCAGCAGGGCCGGGTCGGCTGGTTCGTCGAGGCGGCCGAGTCACTGCGCGACGAGCAACTCAGCCAGGCCCGGCAGGTCGCGGCGGACGCGGGACTGCACATCGAGTCCCGGGAGGCGCCGCTGAGTCTGGCGGCGCTCCAGAACGGCGTTACCGCCGGCGGCATGCTCCTCGCGCTGGGCGTACTGGCGATGACGGTGGGGTTGATCCGGGGGGAGGGGGCGCGCGATCTGCGTACCCTGACCGCCGCCGGGGCCACCAGCCGGGTCCGGCGGGTGCTGACCGCGGCCACGGCGGGTTCGCTGGCCCTGCTTGGCGTGCTGCTGGGTACGACCGCCGCGTACCTCGGACTGGTCGGCGGGTACTGGAGGGAGCTCGACAACCTGAGTCACGTACCCGTGGTCCATCTGCTCGCCCTGGTCGTCGGTCTTCCGTTGGTGGCCGCCGCCTGCGGTTGGCTGCTGGCCGGACGTGAACCGCCGGCCATCGCCCGGCAGGCCCTCGGCTGAGCCCGGACCGCGCCGCACACACCTGTGCTGGCGGATCAACCGCAGGACAGGTGGGTGCGGGCGGCCGACCAACGCTAGCGAGGATAGGTTAGGCTCTGCTAACTTCTACATCCAGTAGAGGAGCGGGTTCGGCTCCGGGTCGAGGACGACCTGACGTCGTACCCGGAAACCAGAGCAAGGCCCACCTGGGAGGCGGTTCGTTCAGGGGGTGCCGGAGAAGGATCGGTCCGATGTTCGCCACCTACCTGATCGGGCTACGCGAAGGTCTCGAGGCCACCCTGGTCGTCAGCATCCTGGTGGCGTTCCTGGTCAAGTCGCAGCGGCGGGAACGGCTGCCGCAGGTCTGGCTCGGGGTCGGCCTCGCCGTCGCCGTCTCGGTGTTCTTCGGCTGGCTGATCGAGTACACCTCGACCACGCTGCTGGCCACCAGCGCTCAGCGGGAACTCTTCGAGGCGATCACCTCGGTGGCGGCCGTTGTCTTCGTCACCTGGATGATCTTCTGGATGCGCCGGGCCGCCCGGTCGATCGCGGGCGAACTGCGTAACCGGCTGACCGAGGCGCTCGCCGTCGGGTCGATCGCGGTGGCCACGATGGCCTTCTTGGCGGTGGTCCGGGAGGGACTGGAGACCGCGCTGATCTTCTACTCGGCCGCGCAGGGAGCGGCGGGCGACACCGGGCCGCTGCTCGCGCTGATCGGTGGGATCGCCACCGCGGTGGTGCTCGGCGTACTGATCTATGCCAGCGCGATGCGGATCAACCTCGGCAGGTTCTTCACCTGGACCGGTGCGCTGCTGATCCTGGTCGCCGCCGGCATCCTCAAGTACGGCGTGCACGACTTCCAAGAGGCTGGTGTACTGCCCGGCCTGAACAACCTGGCCTTCGACATCACCACCGTGCTCGACCCGAACACCTGGTACGCCACCCTGCTCGCCGGGATGTTCAACATCACCCCCGCCCCGACGGTGATCGAGACGATCGCCTGGATCGGGTACGCGGTGCCCGTACTCCTGCTCTTCCTACGGCCCGGACGACGGACGTCAGCTCCCGCCCCGGTGACCCCGGCCGCCACCGACCCGACTTCCGTCACCAGCCCGACTTCCGACACAGCTGCCTCGCAGCCCGCCTGATTCCCACAAGGAGACCCGACCCGATGCGTACCTCCCGATTCCTGGTGGCCGTCGCCGCAGGTGTCCTCGCCACCGCCGGGCTGGCCGGGTGTGGCGGCGACGGAGACGACGACGCGAACACTGCGGCCGGCGGCCCGATCGCCGTCAAGGCCGACGACAGCACCTGTGCGGTCGCCAGCACCGACATCGCGGCCGGTACGGCCACCTTCAAAATCACCAACTCGGGTGCCAAGGTGACCGAGTTCTACGTCTACGCCGACGGCGACCGGGTGATGGGCGAGGTCGAGAACATCGCTCCCGGACTGAGCCGGGAACTGCGGGTGGAACTGCCGGCGGGCACCTACCAGACGGCCTGCAAGCCGGGAATGAGCGGCAAGGGCATCCGGAACGCGCTCACGGTCAGCGGCTCGGCCGAGCCGCTCACCGCCGACGCCGCGCTGGCCGACGCGACCGACAGTTACCAGCGGTACGTCAAGAGCCAGACCACCGCGCTGCTGGAGAAGACCGGAGAGTTCGTCGCCGCCGTCAAGGCCGGCGACGTGGCCAAGGCCAAGGCGCTCTTCCCGGTGGCCCGCACCTATTGGGAGCGGATCGAACCGGTGGCGGAGATCTTCGGCGACCTCGACCCCAAGATCGATGGTCGGGAGGAAGTCATCGAGGAGGGCATGGAGTTCACCGGCTTCCACCGGATCGAGAAGGACCTCTGGACCACCGGCGACATCAGCAAGGACGGCCCGCTCGCCGACCGGCTGATGACCGACATCCAGGAGATCGTGGCCAAGGCCAACGCGGAGAAGCTCTCCCCGCTGCAACTCGCGAACGGCGCGAAGGAACTGCTCGACGAGGTCGCCACCGGCAAAATCACCGGCGAGGAGGACCGCTACTCGCACACCGACCTGTGGGACTTCAGCGCCAACCTGGAAGGCTCCAAGGCTGCCATCGCCGCGCTCCGTCCGGTGTTGCAGGACCGCGCTCCCGACCTGGTCAGCCAGCTCGACACGGAGTTCACCAACGTCGAGACGTTGCTCGGCAAGCACCGCGCCGGGGACGGCTGGAAGCTGCACACCGCGCTGAGCCAGCCCGAGCTGAAGGAACTCTCCGACGGCATCAACGCGCTCGCCGAGCCGATCAGCAAGGTCGCCGCGGTCGTCGCCAAGTAGGTCGCGGACGTAGGTCGGCAACGTAGGTCGTACCACTCGAGGGGGAGCCCAATGGGCGAGCGGACCAGTCGGCTCAGCCGGCGGCGGGCGATGACCCTGGCCGGGACGGGAGTGGCCGGGGCGGTCGGCGCGGCAGCGCTGGGCGGCAGTCGGTCATGGGACCGCCCCGGCACCGAGGACCACGCCGCCGCGGCGGTGCCGTTCCACGGTGAGCACCAGGCCGGCATCACCACCCCGGCGCAGGACCGGCTGCACTTCGTGGCGTTCGACGTCATCACCAAGGATCGGGCCAGGCTGGTCGCGCTCCTCCAGGACTGGAGCGCGGCTGCCGCCCGGATGACCGCCGGTCGGGACGCCGGGGAGCTCGGTGCGGTCGGCGGCGTACCCCAGGCGCCGCCGGACGACACCGGCGAAGCGCTCGGGCTGCCACCGTCCCAGCTCACCCTGACCATCGGCTTCGGCCCGTCGCTGTTCCGCGACGCCCACGGGCGGGACCGGTTCGGCCTCGCCGACCGCCGGCCCGCCGCCCTGGCCGCGCTGCCCCGGTTCCCCGGCGACGCGCTGCGCCCGGAGATCTCCGGCGGCGACCTGTGCGTACAGGCGTGCGCCAACGATCCCCAGGTGGCCGTGCACGCGATCCGGAATCTGGCCCGGCTCGGCATGGGAGTGGTCAGCGTGCGCTGGTCGCAACTGGGCTTCGGGCGTACCTCGTCGACATCGCGGGACCAGGCGACCCCGCGCAACCTGTTCGGCTTCAAGGACGGCACCGCGAACGTGAAGGCGGAGGACGACGACCTGGCGGAGCAGCTCTGGGTGCAGCCGGGCGACGGTCCGGAGTGGATGACCGGCGGGTCGTACCTGGTGACCCGCAAGATCCGGATGGTGGTCGAGACCTGGGACCGGACCTCGCTGGGCGAGCAGGAGGCGCTGATCGGCCGGACCAAGGGCAGCGGCGCGCCGCTGGGCCGAGGTGACGAGTTCGACGAGTTGGACCTGGAGCTGACGGGCCCGGACGGCGAGCCGGCGATCGCCGAGCAGGCGCATGTCCGGCTGGCCCACCCGAGTCAGCACAACGGCGCGCGGCTGCTCCGGCGCGGATACAACTTCGTCGACGGCTCCGACGGGCTGGGCCGGCTCGACGCCGGGCTGTTCTTCATCGCGTACCAGCGGGATCCGCGCCGGCAGTTCGTGCCGATCCAGACCCAGCTCGCCCGGCACGACCTGCTGAACGAGTACCTGCGGTACATCTCCAGCGGGCTGTTCGCCTGCCCGCCCGGGGTACGCGACGGCGCCGACCACTGGGGACGGACACTGTTCGGCTGACGTCCGACGGGCTGCTCGCGGTGGTGGCCTCGAATGCTCGGGTCGATCAGGACCGACAGATACGTGCCGTCGGACAGGACTTCAACGACCGGGAGCCCCAGTTGTGTCGGCGCCCGCCAACACAATGCCGCGCCGGTGCCCGCGGCGGCGCCGAACGCCTGGAAGCTGTAGAAGCCCCGGTCAGCCATCAGCAGCCAGTCCGGCGACAGTGCGGCGAGCAGTGTGGCGGCCATCGCCTTCTCGCTGCGCGGCCACGGGCCGACCTCGGCATCGATGAACGCCCGCGAGCCGCATTCGGCGACCGCGACCACCCGTACCTTCGGAAACGCCGAACGGGTCCGGTCGTTGCCGGCGTAGCCGAACTCGGCGGCGTTGTCGGCGGTGTCGGGCACATCGACGTCGAACCCGTCGATGGCTACCAACCGTCGATCCCGCAGCCACGCACCACGCGTCGCCGGCTGCGCAACCGGCTCCGCGACCCGGTAGAACGTCTCACGCAACACGTCACGGCCCAGACGTCTACGAGCCTGCGTGATCCCCGACGACGTCGGCGGCGTCCACCCGGCGTCCCACACCCCGAAAGCCGACAACGAACCGGTCACCTTCTCCGCGACCTCTTCCGCGCTGTCCTGCGCGAACAGGCACAACGCCATCGTCAGATACGCAGTGACATGCGGCGGTAACTTCCCACCCCGACGCAGCTCCGCAACACCGCAAGCCGCAACCGCCTCCTCGACCTTGAACCGAGGAACCGCCGCGACCAGCACCCCCACCGACACCTGGTCCAGCCGGCCGACCAAACCAGCCCCACCAACCGATGCCCCAGCCCCGTCCACCATCCGGCCGCGGTAGAACCACCCGGGCCGGCCACAGGCCACGCCGCGTCAAACAAGATCATCACCCAGCCGAGATCAACTTAAGCTACGTGGCATTGGGTCCTGGCCAGACAATGAGGGTGCCTCTCCGTCCGGTCGGAACTGACCCCGAGTCGATGCTCGTGCCACCACCGAAGTGTCCGGGCGCGGGCATCCCGCAGTGCCCGGGCCCGTTCGTGGGCTCAGGCGCCCGACCGCGTGCGTAGTGTTCTGCGGAGTGCCATGAGAAGCCGGCCAACCTGATTTTCTCCGTCGCCTTCGGATGCGCCCCAAAAACCTCCGCCCCCGGGCGATCCGTTGACGATGACCCGATCTCCCGTGTCGATCAGTTCGGCACGGAGCTGTGGGTCACGGAATTTCTCACGATGTAGCCGTCGCATCAGTGGTAGCTTGACGTCCGCCCAATTCTCTCGATGTGAGCCGATACCGCTCAGGCTTCGCACATGGAATGCCGTCGGCGCCGCACGGATCCGGACGCGCAGCGCCTGCTCGATTATCCTGGCAGCATAATAGGCGTGTCCGACACTCGGATAGACCTCGCCCTCGAACACGACCGGGGCCGGATGGAAGATGTCCAGGAAATTCCCTTCATCTTCGCCGGAATCCATTACGGTGGGCGTGAAACGGTCCGGTGCTGGGGCCAGTGCCTGAGACAAGCCCGCACGTACCGCATAGTCGATCGCCGGTCTGAGATCATCCGCCAGGTCCGCCAGGACGGACGGAGCGACGAAACAGCGGAGCGCGCCGGGGGCAAACGTGTTCAGTGCCTGCTCGGCCTCCGACGTCATTCGGCATTCGGAGAAGCGCGGCCCTCGGGAGGTGTCCTGAGCGGCGAGGCCGAGCACGACGGCGGTCAGTAGGAGCCGTTTGACGGTGTCGACCGAGATGCAGTCGAAGACCGAGGCTCCTGATATGAGGCCCGTCGCCGTATCCAATGTCGCGGTCAGACCCTCCTCGTCGAAGGCCCAGCCAAGTGCCAGGTCTCGTGCCGGAATCCTTTTCCATCCGTACGGCGGTGCCGCACGGAACAGGCAGTATGCTCGCCCGGTCGCCCACGAGAAATAGGGCAGGATCGGCATGTTCGCCAGCACCGGTCCGAGAAGTGAGGCCGGGGTGTCCCGCGACCAGCTCACAGACCTACGTGCGCCATGGCTCTCATTTCCGGCGACACTCGGTAGGTCTCGATGTTCCACCAGGTTGGGGACCGCCACCACCGCGGGGATACGCGAGGCCCGGATGAAGGCGAGGAGGGCGTCGTCATCTTCGATTTCGGGCCCGAGTTCGTGTGTCACAAACTCGTCGAATGCCAGGCATGCCTGAGCCGGCATGACAAGTGCCTGCGTCGGGACGTACTCGTCCACCGCCTCGACCCAGTTCGCGCCCACCAGGCTCGCCACTCGGGCCGCGTGTGACGTCCTTGATCCCCATTCGGTGAACAGGGCGATGGCATGATCGGGCAGCCGCTGGATCGCGCCGAGGACCTTCTCCAGGAAATCCGGCCCCAGGATGATGTCGTCCTGCACGACGAGGTGGTGCGTTGCTCCCGGTGGAACGCTGGACCAGGCCAGGCGGGCGGTGCGGAGTGTGCCTCTCGGGACCCCGGGAAGCGGATCTTTTACGATTTGGAATGGGATATCCGGGTGCTTTCCGGTAAACCGCGTGGCGAGATCGATCCGAGCGTCGTGTGTCATTATCGCCGCAGACAGGACCACCTCCCGCGTGACGTCTTTGCTTTCCTGCTGTTTTCCCGAGCGACTGCGGACTCGGAATGCCGTACCGGGCCTTACTGGTTCTGCGGACCGGGTCATTTGCCGACTATAAGCGGACTTCCGAGTCGGAAACAAGGCCGATCGCATCGGCGAATGCGTTCCGCGCTTCGGTGTGCCCTCCACCGTTCTCGATCGCCTCGATCACGCTGTCCCGGATGAGCCGGACGCGTGAGTCCTGGAACTCCCAGGACGGTACCGGCCACTCCTGGGCGAGCCAGCCGGCCCGACGGTACTGGTGCCAGAGGGTAGTGCCGGGATGCGCGAAGATCTCGCACAGGAACTGCCAGGTGCTCACGTAACCGCAGGCATCGATCACCCGCAGTGACTCACGTAACTCCTCCGGCGTGGAGGCCGGGTGGTAAGTGAGGATCCCCGGGATGACCTCGATACCCAACTCCTGCAGTCCGCCGACGCGGGAGCGGACGAACTCGACGTCGTACGGGACACCGTAGCGCTTGTTGTAGAAGGTCAGTTGGTCGCCGCTACCCGTCTCGATTCCGACGAACACCCGGTAGAGGCCGGCTCGGCGCAACTCGCGGAAGACGTCCGGATCGGCCGAGTCGAGCCGACAGTCGAGCATGAACGGGATCCGTACGTCGCGCTCGATCATCGTGTGGGCGAATTCGACCGCCCGGGCCAGCGAGTGAGGCGTCTTGGCCACGAACAGATCGTCCACGATGGTGATGTGCGGGATCTGGTAGTCCCGGACGAGACGCTCGATCTCGTCGACGACCGGGCCGACCGAACGCTCCCGGTAGGCCAGCTTCTTGTGTAGCTGGCCAGCGGTCTGCCCGGTAGTGCAGTAGTTGCACCGGTACGGGCAGCCACGGGTGGTGTAGACGGTTGCGCTGACTCCGATCTCCAGGATCTTCGGCAGCTCATCCCGGGCGATCTCGGGCAGGGTGTCGAGGTCGAGCGGCTCGACCTTCGGTGGGCGTACCTGGGTGGTTCCGTTGGCGTCCCGGTAGGCGATGCCCTCGATCCGTTCCAGGTCGGCGGTTGCGGTCACCCCGGCCAGCGCGACGATCGTGGTCTCGCCCTCGCCGAGGGTCACCACGTCGAATTCGGGATAGTCGGCGAGGATGCGTCGGTAGTTGAGGGTTGCGAACTGGTTGCCGAGGACGATCAACGCGTCCGGCCATTGCCGCCGCGCCCGGCGAGCGAGTTCCAGGTTCTCCTCGAACACCTGGCACGGCCCCGAGAGGCCGACAAGACTGACGTCGATCGTATCGCCGGCAGCACGCATCGCCGCCCAGGTCTGGTCGAGGAACCGGTGGCACTCGGTCTGCCCGTTCACGCTGCGGACGGGTACGTCGGCCGCACGCAGGACCGCGACGAGGGCCATCAGCCCGAGATGCTCACCCGGGTAGGACTTGTACCAGTACTGGTCGGTGAAGCTCCTCTCGTACTCGAAGTAGGACATCTGGCCGCCGAGGCCCCTGGCCTCCAGCGCGGCCAGGGTCGGCGGGTTGGCAAGCAGCACACCCATCCTCGTTCTCCATTCCGTTCGGACGACGGCGGTGGCAGTGGTGCCGGGTCGGTGCGGTGGTCAGGTCAGCCATGTCACCGCCGCGGTGTCGAGTCGGCGGCCGGTGACGCTCCAGATGGCAACGGCGTGGGTGAGCACCAGCACCGGGTCGTCCCCGGCATGGCGACCGAGGACCTGGCGGATCCGGGCGGCCAGGTCGTGCCGGCTCTCGTACGGCGGACCGTCGAAGTCGACCGGCTCGATGCCGGCCCAGAGCGCGGTGAGCGGTCGGTCGACCTGGCTCGGATCGGTCCAGTTGAAGGTGAGGTCCGGTACCCACTCGTGTAGGTCGAGTTCGACGTGGAGCGGAAGGTTGAGGCAGCCGGCGGCGATGGCGGCCGACTGAACTGCCCGGGTCATCGGCGACGACACCACGTAGCGCAATGGGATGCCCCGTAGTTCCCCGCACCGTCGGCGCACCTCCTCCACTCCGGCCGAGGTCAGCGGGGCGAGGTCGTTGGCGTGCCCGGGCAGCCGACGCACGTTCACCAGCGGCCAGTTGGTCTCGCCGTGACGCATCAGCAGGAAGCCGCCAGCGGTCAAGGCAGTCGCCGTTCGCCGTGGCCCGGGCACTGCGAGCGTCCGTCCTGGTCGAGCACCGGGGACGGGTGGGAAAGGCCCGGTGCGAATGTCGGGCGGTGCGCACCCAGCCGCTCGGTCATGGTGCGGGCCCTTCTCGGTAGGCGTCGCGCGGATGACTGTCGAAGGCTCTGCGAGCGCGGCGCCTCGGGCCTCTCGGGCGGGTCCGGGCCGGTGGCCGGGGGCAGCCGCAGGTGGGCCAACCAGCGCACGATGGCTGGGTTGACTGGGCGTCGGCCGGTGGTCAGTGATGGTTCCGACCCGCAGGCTCTTCCCGGCGCAGCACCCAGGTCTCCCGGAGCGTGTCCGGCTCGGGCTCGGACGAGGTGTAGTCGGCCGTTGCCCCGACCGTGGTGAAGCCGGACCGGTTCGCGGAGTTCCGAATGGTGTCGTGGTCGAACCACCATTGTCGATGCTGCTCCTCCTCGCGGCGGAACCCGTCGTCGGCCCGGGTGAACAGCGTTATGAGGAAGTCGGTGGCGCCCCGGGTGGGGTCGTACCGATTGCGCCACACGTACGCGAAGTCGCCCTGGTCGTCCCCGTACTGGCTCGAGCCGAAGACCTCCTCGAGCTTGTAGCGGCTGTTGACGTCGAAGACGAACAGCCCGCCGGGCCGCAGCGCCGACGCCACCGTCGCGAAGAACCCCTGCAACGCGGATGGGGGCAGGTAGTTGACACTGTCGAAGCAGCAGATCGCGGCGTCGAAGACGGCCGGGGTGAACGGCAACTCGGCGGGCAGGATCACCTGGTGCAGTTCGACCAGCGGACCGAGGCGGTCACGGGCGACCCCGAGCATCGCGGCCGACCCGTCGATGCCGGCGACCTGGTACCCACGGTCCCGTAGTCGGACGGCCATGCTGCCGGTTCCGCAGCAGACGTCGAGCACCCGGGCACCGCTGCCGATCCCGGCCTGCGCCAGCCGAGCGGTGATGAAGTCGACCCAGCGGTCGTACGGGTTCGGATCGGTCCACCGGTCGTAGACGCCGGCCAGCGCCGTGTACGGCTCGCCGAGAGCGGCTAGCCCGGTCATGTCGGTTTCCGAACCTTGATCATGAGGTTCGTTCCCCGCTCGGCCCAACATCCCTGCTCGGAGGCCGCCAGTTCGAGGTCGAGGGCGGTTCGGAAGTACGTCTCGTCGGCAAGTGCCCGGGAGACGGCACTGATGCCGTGATAGGGGTAGCCGAAGTCCTCCGGCCCGGGATGCACGATCGAGGTCACCCCGAACATCGCCTGCACCTCGAAGCCCGCCCCGGTGGCGAGATCGGTCAGCTCGGCCGAACTGTACACCCGCAGCGGCGGCACCGTCGGGGACCACTGCACCACGTGGGTCTCCAGGAGGGCCCGCAGCTCCGCCGCACCGGCGCCGTCCCGACAGGCCTTCGACGACAGCGCGTTGGACAACGAGTGGCTCATCAGCAGACCGGTTGCGCCGGGCCGGAGTACCCGGGCCAGGGTCGCGAACGCGGCGGTCGGATCGTCGAGGAAGCTGAGCACCCCGTAGGTGCTGATCACGGCGTCGAACTCGGCGTCGGCGAGTTCCGGGGCGTCCTCCAGATCGCAGTGCACCAGCCGGACGCCGTCGGGGACCTGCCGCTGGGCCTCGGCCAGCATGGCTGCCGACTTGTCGGCCACGGTGACCTTGGCGTGGAACTCGTCGGCGAGCCACGCGCCCCATCGACCGGTCCCGCCGCCCGCGTCCAGCACGCGGTCACCCGACGCCGGCCCGATGTGTCTTCTGATCAGCTCTTTGATCAGCTCGTCGGCCAGGCGCCAGTAGCTCGCTTCGTAGAAGCCCTCGACGTTGCCGGCGTAGGTCTCGAAGAAGTCGTTGAACTGGTTGTCGGTCATCAGCGTCATCGATGCTCGTCCCTATCTGCGTGTCGGTGGGGAAGTACGGACGGAGCCCGGCAAGGTCAGGGAACGATGTTGCTCCCGTTCTCGCGGAGGAAGATGGCGAAGTCGCGGATGTCGGCGTTGCCGGTCAGCCACATGAGAAACCGTTCGACTCCCAAGCCGAATCCGGCCGTCTGGAGTGGCGCCGTCTCCTTCATCTGGAGGTACCAGTCGTACGTGTCGGCCGAGACGCCGTGGCTGGCGAGCGCGGCCCGGACAGCGGCCGCGGTGGCGTGGCGTTCGCCGCAGCCGACGACCTCACCGGGCCCGAAGAGCAGGTCGCCGTTCAGGGCCCTGCCCCGGTCGTCGACCGCCTGATAGAACGGCGTCGCCTGGTGATCCCAGTGGGTGACCCAGACGAAGTCACCCGCGCGCCTCATCAGCTCCGCCTCGCCGGCGCGGGTCATCGTGCGCCAACCAGCCTCGCTCCGGATGTACCGAGGGTCGTGACCGAGCAGCTCGGCGGCCTCGTCGAAGGTGAACCGGCCGAAGGACTCGGTCCGGTCCAGCAGCCGGTACAGGTGGGCGGGTTCGCCGCCGACGGCCGAGGCGAGCTGGGACTCGTGCGCCGCCAGCAGGTCGGTGGTGAGTCGCCGGACGTACGCCTCGACGAGGGGCAGTACGACGTCCAGCCCGCCGGGTACCTCGGCCTCGCTGTGGAAGAACTGGGCCAGATGGGTACCGTCGGTGGCCTCGCCGCGGAACGACGGCATCAGGTAGTAGGCACCCCTCGGGCTGAGCCGGCACAGGTACTCCAGCCCGAACTGCATCGAGTCGGCCAGATAGGTCTGCACCCCGAACATCGACACCTCGACCGGCCGGGAGTCACTGCCCCGCCCCATCGGGGACGAGATCGATCCGGTGGTGATCGGAAGGTGCCCGAAGCGCAGCCCTCGTTCCGACCAGAACGCCACGGTGGACGAGGTGAGCGTGTCCTGAAGCTCGACCAGCATGCGGTACCAACTCGACGTCATCGCCGTCAGGTAGTGGGTCTGCGGCGCGGTCCAACTGCGGGTCGGTTCGATGTGCAGTGCGGTGGTCATGGAGTCCTCACTGTCTGCGGTCGACGCTCAGGCAGGAGCCGGTCTGTCGGCCGACGGGCGGGCACCGATGCGCGGAGCGCAGTGGCGGCCCGGCGTCGGTGGCCGATCGTCCACCTCCCCGTTCGCCCCCGGTTTCCAGGGACTGCCGTGACCGTAGGGACCGCCAGTTAGAGCATGGTTATGTGCGTGCCATCGCGCGGATCGGTTCGGGTGGCCCGAAGACGGGCGAGGTAGGCGAGGCACAGCTCGTGGTCGCCGTGGAACCCGCCGGCCCGCCAGCCCGCCAGCAGGGCCAGGTCGAGGGGCCAGATCGTGTAGCGGCCTTCGTCGTCGACCACCACACGAAAGAACTCCTCGTGGGGTTCCACCGGCCTGTACCTTCCTCCGGGGGCGGTCCGGACGTGGTCGCGCCCAGGGGCGACCATCCCGGGGGAGAGTAGGTCGGCGTGGTTAGTCGGCGGTTATGCGTGGAACCGGGCCAGCCCGCGGCGACGGGCTGGCCGGCCCCGGTGGCCGGCTCTATCGGGTACGGCGGTGGCTCAGGTCAACACGGCCGGTGGCGGGTGTCGGGACGGCTGGTCGTCATCGTCGATCGCCGGCAGGAGACGGGCGGCGGCGGCCTTGCGGATCGCGTCGATGCGGGAGACCGCGCCGAGCTTCGCGTAGATGTTCGTGAGGTGCCGCTTGACTGTTCCCTCCGCGATGAACAACCGATGGGCGATCTCCGTGTTGCTCAACGCCTCCGCGGCCAGGCAGAGGACTTCGTGCTCTCGGGCCGAGAGCGGGTTGGTTTCCGGCCGTGCCTGGTCGAGACCCTCGAAGGTCCCACGGGAGATTCGCAGCAGCACGCTCGACTGGTCCCGGCAGACCGAGCGGAGCGCGGCGACCAGCTCGTCGCAGGCGATCGTCTTCACCAGGTACGCCGCCGCGCCCCGCTTGAGCAGCTCGTGCACGAGGACCGACTCCTCGTGCATGGTGAGGATGACGATCCGGGTATGCGGATTGATCTGGGCGACCCTACGCAGTACGGCCCGTGGGCCGGGACCGGGCATCTCCACGTCGAGCAGGAGCAGGTCGGGGCGGAACTGCGCGGTCAGTGCGATCGCCTCGTCGCCAGTCGCCCCCTCGGCGAGTACGTCGAGTCCCGGTACGCCGCCGAGCAGTTCCCGGATTCCCTGTCGGAACAGTGTGTGGTCGTCTGCGATGACCAGCCGGATCGACCGCTCGTCGGGTTGGCTCACATCCATGCCTGTGCGGTCGGAACGGTGATGGTCACCGACGTGCCGAGATGGCCGTCGCTGCTGACGTCGACGACACCGCCGAGCAGCCCGGCCCGTTCGCTCATCGACAGGAGACCGCCACTGGCCGGGTCGGTCAGCGTCCGCTGTGGATCGAATCCGCGACCGTTGTCGACCACGGTGATCGTCACCGCGCCCGCGTCGACCGCGACATGGGCGCGAAGCTCGGTCATGTCGGCGTGCAGTACCGCGTTGCGGATCGCCTCCCGCGCGATGAGGTAGAGCTCCTCGCCGATTTCGGCCGGCAGCGTGGTGATGTCACCGGCCGAGGTCACCTCGTGCCGGACCGAACCGGGGACGGTACTGGTCAGATAACTGCGGACAGCCTCGGCGAGGGTGGCGTCACCGACCGTCTGGCGTAGCTGGGCCGAGAGGGAGCGGATGATGCCGACCGCTTCCCGCAGTGCCTCCTCGGCGTTGGCGAACCGGCTCGCCGAGCGCTCCGGATCGTCGGCGTAGCGTCGGGACAGTTCCAGGCTCTGTAGCGCGATTCCGATGCCGTGGGCAGCCCGGTCGTGCAACTCGCGGGCGACCCGCTGCCGCTCGTGCTGATGGGAGCTGCGCAGGTTCTTGAGAAGGAAGCTGACGTACGGGACGGCGGCCACGGCGACCCGGCGCATGATGGCCTGGTTCAGGGCGACGCCGATCGCGGCTCCGGTCGTACTGGGGGCATCGGCCGGGCAGAGCTCGTCCAGGATCACCGGAAGGGCCGCTTCGAACAGCAGGGTGGCGGCCTGCAACGAGGCGCTGGGGTGGATGCCCTGGGTCGGCCGGGCCGAATCGACCTCGACCGTCTCCTGCCAGTCCACCGGTGTCTGTTTCAGGAAGGCGTTCGAGGAATTGGCCACCTCGACCACGTCGTCGAGAACGTGCGATGCCTGGGTCAACAGCGTGACCCGCGCTCGCGCGTCGACGACGATCGGATTCCGGGTCCGCTCGAGTGCGGTCAGCAGGCTCTCGAGAATTCTGGTACGAGCCGCATCGGCTAGGTGGACCTGATCCGGTGGCTGTGTCGCCGCTTGATCCAGCATGGTTTATCTTCCCCCGTTGGTCAGCACAGAAGTTAGATATATCCACGATCGCCAATAAGATCATCGTAACGGCATCGCCATGGCAGTCAACTGGATCTTGAGCTGGATCGCCTTAGATAGCCGGCATACCCGGGTGTAACCGTGCGTGGAGCCCGGATGCTCAGGCGGTGACGGGATGCCCGTGTGTACGGTCCCGATCATCCCGAGCAGGAGTTGATCTCAACGACCGACCCGCCCGCGGTTATCCGAAAGACATGCCCTGAACGGCACATCCGCCACTACGACCTTCGGGGTAATGGGCGTCCCCGCTCGGTTGTGCTCCTTCCACGCCGACGAGGGTCCACCTTGTCGCGCATAAATGGTCGACATAGCGTCCACAGTCATCAAGCCAACCGAGTGGAGGGTGGATGTCTACCACCACGGCGATGATCTCCGTCCGTTGTCTCGGTCCGTTCACGGCGACCCTCGGGAAGAGGGAGATCGGGCCCTGGCGTGCCGGCAAGGCACGCGGGCTGTTCCAGTTCCTGTTGGTCAACCGGGGCCGGCCGGTGCCGCGGGACAAGCTGCACGATGTCCTCTGGCCTCAGGCGCCGTGGTCACCCGGCTCGAGCTCGCTCAAGGTCGCGGTCCACGGCGTCCGGCAGATCCTGGCCGGTACGGGCGCCGACTCGGCATCGACCGCCGAGATTCGTTTCGACGACCGTGGCTATCGGTTCCAGGCGGACGACATCTGGGTCGACGTCGAGGAGTTCGAGTCTGCGATGGACCTGGCCGCGGTCCGGGCCGCGGGCGGTGACCGCGACGGCGCACTACGGCTCTACCGGCGCGCAGCCGAACTGCACCAGGGCGACTTCCTGGAGGGTGAGGCCGCGGACTGGGTGGTCGAGCATCGCGGCTGGATCCAGGCGAAGGCGTTGCGGGGGCTGACCAGTCTCCGCGACGACGCGCACGCTCGGTCTGACCTGGCCGAGGTCATCCTCTGGTGCCGGCGGATCCTGCGCATCGATCCCTACCACGAGGCCACCTACCGGATGCTCATGCTGACCCATGGCCAACTCGGCGAGCTGGGTCAGGTCCGCAGTTGGCATGCCATCTGCGTGCGGCGGTTGCGCGAGGACCTGGCGGTCGAGCCACAACCCGAGACCGACCTCGTGCTCCGGCGGTTCCTGGGAGCCCGCCGTCGCGGCGCCCCAGCCGAAATCCAGCCGCTGGGGAACTGGAGGCACCGTGTCCGGGTCCCAGCTTGTTGACATCACCACGACCTCGGTCGGCCGCGCCACCCTGATCGACACGTACGAGAGCTTTTTCGCCCGGGTACGGTTCAGCGGGCGGTTTCGGGTGGTGGTGACGATCGACCCCGCGTACGGCGTGCAGGCCGACGAGCTGGCCCGGGTGATGGACTACCTGGCGGACCTGCCGGGCCGGCACCCGATCGTCGAGTCCGTCGACACGGAGCGCTTCACGCACCAGGTCGGCCTCTCCGCCGCGCTGCGGGTGCTGTTCGCGATGTCCACGACGGAGTTCGGCGTCCACCTCGAGGACGACTGGCGGTTCACCGACGACATCGACCTGGACGCGCTGATCGACGACCTGGACCGGTTCGACAGCACGGAGATCGTGCTGACCAACTCACACGTGGCCCGAGGTGGGACGTTCACCCGTACCGGTGAGGTCGAGCGGGTCGTCGGGTCGAAATCGGCCCTGCTCCGGCTGACCTCGGCGAGCTGGGCGGCCAACTACCTGCCGCTGTGTCCGCACCTGCACCGCGGGCGTCGTTGGATGCCAGCCGTCGCCCGGGCCCTCGCCCTCAGCGATGACGACGCCTGCCCGGACGAACGTGTCCGAGAACTCGTCGCGGCGGAACGCGCCGCTTCCGTCCACAACGTCTTGTGGACCGAGGCAGTGGTCGCACACGACATCGGCCGGGCCTGGCTGGCCGCCCGAGGCCGGTACCGGGCGATAACCCCGGAAAGTACTGCCACCGCCGCGACCTCGCTACCCCGGCTGGGCAGTGGTGAGGCGCTCGAGCTGACCCGGTCGGACCAGTGGCGACAGCGGGCCGAGGCGTTGATCCCGGGGATGACCCAGACCTACCTGAAACGCCCGCTGAACTTCTGTGAGGGTGAGTACCCGGTCTACCTGGAGCGGGGTTCCGGCGCCATCGTCCACGACGTCGACGGCAACGCGTACGTGGACTTCGTCTGCGCCCTCGGCGCGGCCACGCTCGGTCACAGCCACCCGGTCGTCACCAACACCATCCGGGAGCGGGTCGGCCGCGGGGTGCTGCCGTCACTTCCGTCTCCGTCCGAGGTGACCGCGGCCGAGCGAATGGTCGCCGCGATCCCCGGCGTGGAGATGGTCCGGTTTCTCAAGACCGGCGCGGACGCGTGCTCGGCGGCGATCCGACTGGCCCGGTATGTGACCGGACGGGACGACATCATCGGCGCCGGCTACCACGGTTGGCACGACCAGCTCATGTGTGTCGGGCCCGGGATACCGGAGGGCATCGCGCGGATGTGCACGCGGGTCGCCCTGGCCACCGAGGATGACGACGAACGACTCGTTTCCACAGTGGAGCGGTCCGGTAACCGGCTTGCGGCGGTCCTCCTCTCCACCCCCTACCATCGGCGGCTGACCCGGGAGTTCCTGCTGCGCCTGCGGGCCGCCTGCGACGCGACGGGGGCACTACTCGTACTCGACGAGGTCGTCACCGGGTTCCGACTCGCACCGGGCGGTCTGGGCCAGTTCCTCGACGTACCGGCCGATCTGCTCTGCTTCTCCAAGGGCATCGCGGCCGGCCTGCCGATCTCCGCCCTGGCCGGGCCGGCCCACCGGATGCGCCCCTTGGCCGACCTCGTCGTGTCGACCACGTTCGGCGGCGAGACCCTCTCCCTCGAGGTGTTGAAAGCCGTGCTCGGGGAGTACGCGGCCGGCGACTACTACCAGCGGATCGCGCGACTCGGACGTCGGCTCCGGGACGGATTCAACGGCTGTGCCGCCGAGCGCGGCCTGGATCCCGTGGTCGTCGGTTACGACCCGATGCCGTGCCTGCGATTCAGCCCCGATCCACCGACACATCAACGGGTTGCCGCCAGATTCGTCGGCGCGATGGCGCGCCGGGGCGTACTCCTGCGCCGCGACGTCAACTTCATCAACGCCGCGCACACCGAGGCCCAGGTGGACCATGCCGTCGAGGCGGCCGGGAAGGTCCTCGGGCAGATTGCGGTGACGTCGCGATGACGGGACCGACGCGTCCGGTCGTGGCGGCCCGACTCGGCTGGGAGGACGAGTACCGTCGAGGGCGCTGGGGCTACCTGGCCGACGCGGTCGAATCGGCCCGGTACGCGGCGATCGCGGCCCACATCGGGCCGACCGCCCTGGTGCTCGACGTCGGCTGCGGCGCCTCCGTTCTCTATGACGTGCTCGGCGGGCCGCGGCGTCCCGGCGCCTACCTGGGCGTCGACTGGTCGCTGGCCGCGCTGCGGTCGGGCGGCTGGGGCCCCGGTCACGGGGTCGTCTGCGGTGACGTCAACGACCCGCCGGTCCGCGGTCGCTCCGACGTGATCGTGCTGAGCGAGGTCCTCTACTACCTCGACCGGCCGATGGACGTGGTCGACCGGCTGCACGCATCCCTGACCGACCACGGCGTCCTGCTGATCACGCTGTACCGACCGACGGTCGACCGGCATCCCGAGTGGGCGCGGTACATCGACGCGTTGGCTGCGGGGCTGCTCGTCCGGTTCCCGGACATGCCTCCGGCCGAGGTTGTCCGGACCGGCCGGCGGACGTGGACTCTCCATGCGCTACCCGCCCCAGGCTCCGGCTGAGCAGCAGCTACTGGAGGAGCGAGATCATGGGACCGTTGCTCGAATCCACGTTGGACGACCACCTGCGGGAAAGACTCCGCCGGGATGGTTACGTGTACCTGCCCGGCCTGCGTACGGACGAGGAGACGGGTCCGCTCCTGGCCGACCTCCGGCGCGTACTGGCCGACGCCGGTTGGCTGGCCGATCCCGTCGAATGGCGGGTCGCTGCCGAGGCCGGGCTGACCGCCAACTCGTTCTGGACCGTCTACCCGGCCGTGCAGGCGCTGGAGAGCCTGCACCGGTTCGCCCACGGGACCCGGGTACGGCAGGTGGCCCGGGCGATTCTGGGCGGTGAGGTGTTCTGCCATCCGGCGAAGGTCGCCCGGCTGACCCCGCCGACCACCGTCGACCGGGCGTACAGTACCGATGCTCATCAGGACTTCGTGAAGCTGCATGTCGAGCCGGACGTGCTGACGGTCTGGACGGCCCTGACCCCGTGCTCGCCGGACCGTCAGGGCCTGCGGGTGCTGGCCGGCTCACACCGGCGCGGCTTCCTCGCGGTGGAACCGGAGCTGGGCCGGTCCCTGCCGGTCTACCTTCCGGTGGCGGCCGACGATCCACGGTGGTTGACCGCCGACTTCGCGGTCGGTGACGTGGTGGTGTTCCACAGCCTGACCGTCCACGGTGGCGGACCCAACCGGACGAGTGAACTCCGGTTGTCGACCGACGTCCGTTACCAGCGCCGGGACGCGCCGATGCGCCCCGAGCACGCTCAGCCGCACGGCTGGCCCGAGACACCCGGGTGGGAGAGCCTGACCGCAGGGTGGCGGGACCGGTCGTGGGTGACCGCGCCGCCAGACGTCGTACTGCGTCCGATGCCGGTCGGGGTGTCGTACGCGGAGTACCTGGCTGAGCTGTCCGTTCCGCGTTCTCGATTGCTCGGTCGATGACCGACAGCCGCGGGCTACCGCCAGCCCGTCCGGTGCCGGATCCAGTCGCGGCAGGTACGCGCCTGCGCCCGCTGCCAGGGCCGGGGGTCCCACAGGCCCGGTGGCGGTGGCAGATGTTCCTGTTCGGTGTAGAAGCCAGCGGCCGCGACCGCCGCCGCGGTCACGCCCTCCGAAGGTGCGTCGCGCATGCTGGGGGAGTGCGCGAGAACCCACTCGGGTTCGGGGCCGCCCATCGTCGTCACGGTCGGGGCGAAGTTGACCACGTCGAGCCAGCCGGGGCCGAGACTCGCCCACGGCCAGTCCACCAACATGACCTCCGCCCCGGCCAGCACGATGTTGTCAGCGCGGAGGTCGCCGTGCAGCAGGCCGTCCCCGTGGGTGAGGCTGGGCCAGGTCGCCTCGACCGCGGCCAACCGTTCGAGATTCCGGCGCGACCAGTCGTCGAGATCGGCCGGCGGTGCTTCGGCGAGTCGCTGCCAGGCCCGCAGCGCCGTCGCGTTGGCCACGGCAGCCTGCTCGAGGCCGTCGACCCGCGCCGGCGTGTTGCGCCGCTGGAATTCGGCCAGCGCGGTCAGCACCCGCAGTACGTCATCGTTCCGCCACGGCAGGCGCGGGGTCGTACCGCCGACATCGTCGGACATGAGCGCGACCCAGACCCCGTCGTCGTAGCCGCCCCACAGGGTCGGTACCGCCGGATCCGTGTGCAGACCGGCCGCCACCCGCAGTTCGCGCCGGTGCAGCTCGGCTGAGCGCTCGTTCACCCGTGAGGAGACCGCTTTGACGAACGCACGGCGACCACCGGACGTGCGAAGCCGGCAGACCGCACCCGGCGAGAAACCACCGGCCGTGGTCACCGCCTCGACGACCGGCCCACCAAGAAGTCCCTCAGCCCAGTGCCGGACCTCGTCCGGCAGATCCGCCCAGGCCGTCCGATGGCTCCCGTTCGACAGGAGCGAACTCAGGCCGGGCGCTCCGGTCACCTCACAGCTCGATCCTCGGGAAGATCGGACCCGCCTTGACCACCTTACGGCCGGCCAGTTCGGTCAGCGAGTCGAGGCTCGCGGCCGGGTCCTCGCCGACCGCGCCGAGCAGCCGACCGCTGCCGGCCGGAATGAACGGCCGCAGCAGGATCGCGATGCGTCGTACGACGTCGATGCCGCAGTACAGCACGGCGTCCAGCGTACGGGCCGCGTCCTCGTCACCGGCGTCGGCCGCCTTGGCCAGGTGCCAGGGTGCCCGCTCGCCGACGTAGGCGTTGCTGCGCCGGACCAACTCGCCGATCCGGGCCAGCGCCTCCCGATGGTCGAACCGGTCCATCGCGGCCACACTGTCGCGGACGGCGTCGGCTGTCCGGGACTCCAGTTCAACCTCGAGGTCGCCGGCCTCGCCTCGCGCCGGCACTGTCCCGCCCCGGTACCGTTCCACCATCGAGGTCAGCCGGCTGGCGAGATTGCCGATGCCGTTGGCGAGATCGTTGTTGTACCGGGCGACCAGGCGCTCCTCGGCAAAGTCGCCATCACCGAACGGGGAGAGCTCGGCCAGCAGGTAGTACCGGACGGCATCCTGCCCGAAGGCGGCGACCAGTTCCTCCGGGTCGACCGCGTTACCGAGAGACTTGCTCAGTTTCTGGCCGGCGTTGGTGATGTATCCGTGCACCATGACGTCGGTCGGCAGCGGCAGCTTGGCCGCGAGCAGCATGGCCGGCCAGTAGACGGCGTGGAATCGCAGCACACCCTTGCCCAGGACATGGATGCGCCGCTCGGCGTCGGCCCAGTAGCGGTGATAGCCCGGGTCGTCCTGGATCCAGTCGAACGTGTTGATGTAGTTGGTGAGCGCGTCGATCCAGACGTACATGACCTGGCTCGGATCCCCGGGAACCGGGATGCCCCAGCCGCGCGCCCGGGTCGCCGACCGGGAGATGCTGATGTCGGCCAGGCCGCTGCGGATGAAGCTGAGCGTTTCGTTGAGCCGGGTGTGCGGGTGGACCTGGAGTCGGCCCGACTCGATGGCCTCGGCGAGTTGGTCGCCGTAGCGGGACAGTCGGAAGAAGTAGTTGCGCTCGCTCACCAGCTCCGGCTCGACGAGGTGCTCCGGGCACTTCCCGTCGACGAGGTCGGACGGCTCGTAGAACTGCTCGCAGCCGACGCAGTACAGGCCAGCGTAATCCTTGGCGTAGATGTCGTCGTTGGCATCGAGCCGACGCCAGACCTCCGCCGCCCCGGCCAGGTGGTGCGGGTCGATGCTGGTGCGGATGAACGCGGTCGTTACGACGCCGAGCGAGGCCAACAGCTCCTCGAAGTAGCTCACGTTGCGGTCGACCAGGGCCTGCGTGGTCATGCCGGCCTTCTCGGCGGCCAGCACGTTCTTCAGGCTGTTCTCGTCCGAGCCGGTGAGGAAGTAGACCTCACGGCCCGTCATGGTCAGATGCCGGGAGATCGAGTCCGCCTGGACGTACTCGAACGCGTGCCCGAGATGCGGACGCGCGTTCACATAGGGGATCGTGGTGGAAACGTAAGCGGTGGCTGGCATGACCCCTCTTCGCGGCCGTTATCGGCATCGCACCTCGCGGCTAGCTGGCTGAGGGCGCGGTGTGCGGACTGCAGTCTACTCAATTCCGGCTCCTCGGTCGGACCCGGATCACACGCCACCATACCGTCACGAATCGTAGTGATCGATCGATGACTCGAGCCATGATACTTCCACCCGGACTCCGCCCCGGTGACGCGGTAGGGCTGATCAGCCCGTCCGGCCCGGTCCGTACGCCGGCTCGGCTCGCCCGGGCGGCCGACGCGCTGGCCGACCTCGGACTACGCCCCGTTATCGGGGAGATCGGCGCGACCGGCCGGACCGGGGCCGGCCCGGCCGAGCGAGCCGGTGAACTCAACGCGTTTCTCGGCGACGCCGATATCAGGGCGGTGATCGCCACCATCGGTGGCCACACAAGCAGCGAACTGCTACCCCTGCTCGACTATGACGCGCTGCTGGCCGATCCGAAGGTCATCATCGGCTACAGCGACATCACCGCCATCCTGCTCGGCGTCTATGCCCGGACCGGTCTGGTGACATTTCACGGCCCGACCGCACTGGCCGAGCTGGGCGAGTATCCACGGCCGTTGTCGGGCACCTCGGCGGGACTCGTCGCGGCGGTGCGGTGCGGCGATCCGGTCGGCGAGCTCCGGCCCGCGCGGGAGTGGACCGAGGAGTTCCTGGCCTGGGACCGCGACGACCACCGACCCCGGGTCACGAGGACATCGGACGGTTGGGCGTACCGGGGGAGCAGGGTCGTGACAGGTCGCCTGATCGGGGGCAACCTCGACACGATGGCCGCCCTGCTCGGCACGCCGTACTTCCCGGACCTCGCCGGAGCGGTCCTGTTCTGGGAGACGCTGACGACCGATCTAGGCGAGATCGACCGGCTCCTGCACCAGTTGGTCCGCAGTGGTGTCCTCGACGACGTGGTCGGCCTGCTCGTCGGTCGTACCTTCCGTGGCAACCCGGGCCTGGAGGCTGACGTTCGGCGCCTGGTGGCCGAGCGGTTCGCCGACCCGGACATTCCCGTTGTCACCGGCATGGACATCGGACACACCGACCCGATGCTCACGCTGCCGATCGGGGTACGGGCCCGGATCGACCCGGGCGCCCAGCAGGTGGAGATCCTCGATGCAGCCATCCGGTGACCTGCAGTCCGTGCTGTGTAGACACGGATTCGAGGAGATCCTGGCCGTGCCGGCCGTACCGGACGTACCCGGATCACCGGTCCGCTACGACCGGGCAGTCACGGTCGAGCCCGGCGGCCAGACCTGGTACGTCCGTGCCTTCGGCACCGGGTTCAGCATTCTGCCGCCGCAGTGGCTCCGCGGCGGATTGACCCGGGTCTACTCACTCGACGGCCCGCTGCTGCTCGCCCAGGCGGTCCTCGACACCGAGGCCGAGGCAGCGGGGCTCGGTCGGGCGATCGTCGCGGACCTGGCATCGATCGCGCCGCGGCTGGCTCACGAGGTGCGGCCCGATCGGCGGCGCTGGAGCCTCGTCGTCGCGGCCGAACTGGCCGTCGGGCCGGCCGTGGTCACCGGGTCGACGGGGACGGTGCCGGGGTGAGCGCGCCGTACCACAGGGCCCTCGTCGAGGCCGAACTGATCGCGGCCACCGCCTACCCGGGTGGCATCACGGTGTGGCGCTCACGTGGGCTCCGGCTGGTAGCGGCCCTGGTCGAACAGTTCCGGGCCGAGGTCGCCAGCGTCACCCCGGCGGTTCCGGTCCACCACGGGTTCCTGCAGAGCCTGGCCGACTACCGGCGGGTGTTCCCCACCTACACCAACGTGTTCACCGCCGGCGAGCACGTCCTGCGGGCGGACAACATGCACACCAACGTGGCGCACATCCGGGCGTCCGGCCAGGGACCGGTCGTCTCGGCGAACGGATTGATCCGTAGCCTGCGTGGCGGCCCGGCGCCGCTGTTCCGTGAACGGCACATCTGGCCGGCGATCCAGCTCAACGATGTCGTGCCCCGCTCGGTCGCGGTGAGCCGGCTCGCGCACTACGCGGGCGCGCTGGAACGGACCCTCGCCCGTGCCGGCCTGCCGGCGATCACCATCGAGACCGGGCCGATCGGCGGCTACGGACGGCTGACGTACCTGACGGTCGCCTCGTTGCCGGACGGCCGCCCCACCATCGTCGCGACCGCCTACGTCATGGCTGACCGGTACCGCGAGGCGCTCGCCGTACCGGGCGACGTCATCGATGTCGGCTTCACCGGCAAGGTCATCGCGCTCCTCGCCATGCACCATCGGGATCGGATCGGCCTGCAACTGCCGTCACGGTTGGCCCCGGTGCAGGTCGGGGTGGTGAGCAGTGGTCCGCTGGCGGCGCGATGGCTGGACTCGCTGGGTCGGGCCGGACTACGGGTCGAGGTCGTCAGCCTGCCCGTCGCCTCCGACACGGCGGGACGGCGGGCGCGTGCCGAGCGACGTCTGCTCCGGCTGGGCGTCCCGGTCGTGGTCGGTCTGCGAGAGAACCGGCCCGACGTACGGGTGACGACGCGACGCCCCTTGACCAGGGAGTGCGTGGATGACCTCCCCACCGCCGAGCGGCTCGCGCAGTTGCTGGAGGCGCACGATCGACGTCAGGCGGAACTGGCCGGGGAACGGTTCCGCCGGGGTCTGCGGGCGACCGGGCTGATCCGGGGAATCTGTCCGGCCTGCGCCGGCGAGCAGGGCGCCCGGGTGTACGGCTGGATCCGGCCCAGCCGACCGGTGGCCTGCACGACCTGCCAACGACCGGGCACGGAGGCGCTGGTCACTGACTCGGGCCGCTTCTACTGATTTGGAAAGGTGGATGCCCTGTGTCGATCCAACTCATCGTGCAGGCCGACGACTACGGCATGTGCGCATCGGTCACCGACGGCATCCTGGCCGCCCACCTGTCGGGGAGTGTGACCCAGGCTTCGATCATGGTGCCGGCCCCGGACGCCCGCCGGGCGATGTGGTTGGCCGGCCGGCAGGGCCTGCCGCTCGGCGTCCACCTCGTACTGGCCTGCGAGTGGGAGTACTGGCGCTACTACCCGTTGACGGCGGCGAGCAGCCTGCGGGTGGACGATGGCGCGTTTCCGCCCGGGATCGCGGAGCTGCGGCAGCAGGCCGACCCGGCGGAGGTCGTGGCCGAGTTGGAGGCACAGGTCGCCGCGGTCCGGCTCGCCGGAATCGAACCGACGCATGTCGAGTCCCATGTGCGCGTCTACGACCCGACGGTGCTGGCCCGGCTGGCCGCGCGGTGGGGCGTGTGGTGCCGTGACGAGCTGTCCCCACCGGTCGATCCGCCGCTGACCACCCTCTGGCACCTGTCCACCCGTCCGCCGTCGTCCAAGCTGGCCGACCTGCTGGCCCATGTCCGGTCCCTGCCGGACGGGCTGCACATGATCGTGGCGCATCCGGCGGTGGACGGTCCCGAGCTGCAGACCTTGTGCCGGCCGGATTCACGCCGATGGCGCTGGGCCCGCGAGGTCCGGGTGACCGATCTGATGGCTCTGACCGATCGGGCTTTCGCGACCACCTGCGCCGAGCAGGGCGTCGAGCTGGTCAGCCTGGCCACGCTGCGGGTTCCGTAACGCTCGGCCCGCCGCACCCGCTGGTGGATTTGACAGCGCTATAGCTACCGGTTATCTAATAGCGGTCTGTCGGTCCGAAGGGGTGTGCCCGGGTGCAGGATGTGGTGCTGGCCATGCTGGCGAAGGAGCCGGCGTACGGGTACGAGCTGCGCAGCCGGATGCGGGACGCCCTCGGTCCGGTCGGTGATGCGATGAACGCCGGGCAGATCTACGTGGTGCTGGCCCGGCTGGCGAAGGCCGGGCTGGTGACCTCGGAGCGGGTCGAGGGCCTGCCGGATCGGCCTGATCGGCGGGTCCACGCGCTGACGCCGGCCGGACAGCAGCGGGTCGCCGGCTGGCTGACCGAGGTGAGCTGGCCGAAGCCGGACCTCACGGAGTTCCACCTGAAGCTCGTGGCCGCCGCGGCCGGCCGGCTCGCCGATCCCGTGGCGCTGGTCGACGCGCAGCGGCGCGAGGTGCTGCGCCGGTTGCGCGACACCCAGCGCGCGGCGCTGGACCGGTCGGTGGATCCGGTGGCCGGGGTGCTGCTGGAGGGCGTGGTGCTGCGGCTGCGGGCCGACCTGGAGTGGCTGGAGGTGTGCGAGCGCATGTGGACCGAGCGTGATCGGACTGAACGGAAGGCGGAGGCGTGACCGGCTCGATGGCGTTGCAGGCGCGTGGGCTGACCAAGCGGTACGGCTGGAGCAACGCGCTGGTGCGCGCGGTCGACGAGGTCGATCTGGACGTGCCCGACGGGCAGGCGTTGGCGATCATGGGGCCCAGCGGCTGCGGCAAGTCCACCCTGCTGCAGCTGCTCGGCGGGCTGCAACGCCCCACCGACGGGGAGGTGTGGCTGGCCGGGCGCCGGATCGACGCGATGAGCGAACGGGCCCTGGCCCGGCTGCGGCGCGACAGCGTCGGGTTCGTCTTCCAGTCGTTCCACCTGATGGAGGAGCTCACCGCGGTGGAGAACGTCGAACTGGCCGCGCTGCTGGCCGGGCAGCCTCCCCGCAGGGCCCGCAGGCGGGCCCTGCACCTGCTCGACCGGATCGGGCTCGCCGACCGCGCCGCGCACCTACCGTCGGCGTTGTCCGGCGGCCAGCGTCAACGGGTCGCCATCGCCCGCGCGCTGAGCAACGAGCCGCTGGTCGTGCTGGCCGACGAACCCACCGGCAACCTGGACAGCGCCGCCACCCTGGACGTGCTGCGGCTGTTCGAAGAGCTGCGCACCACGGGACAGACGCTGGTGGTGGTCACCCACGACGCCCGCATCGCGGCGGTCGCCGACCGGGTGATCGCCATGCGCGACGGGGCCTTCGCCGACGACAGCATGCTCGCCGGCGCCGCCAGCGGTACCGTCTACGACGGGCGGCGCTGACGTGAACGGCCGCCTACTGCTCGTCTGCCGACTGCTGGTCCGGGACCTGCGCCGGCGCCGGACCGAGACCGTACTGCTGCTGGTCGCGATCACCGCCGCGACCGCGACGCTTACCCTCGGCCTCGCCCTCAACGAGCTTCTCAGCCGTCCGTACGAGCAGACCAGAGCCGCCACCGCGGGCCCGGACCTGGTGGTGGAGCCGGCACGCACCGGCCCGGAGGCGCTGGCCGCCCTCGCACCGCTGACGACGGCGCCCGGCGTCACCGGCCACAGCGGACCGTACCCCCTGCTGTTCAAGGCGCTGACCGCCCGCGACCTGAACGTCCGGGTCGTCGTCGAGGGCCGGGACGCCGCCCCGGCCGCGCTCGACCGTCCGGCGGTGACCGACGGCACCTGGGTACGCCCCGGCGGCGTGGTCGTCGAGCGTGCCTTCGCCGACGCCCTCGGCGTGCACAGGGGCGACACGGTCAGCATCGACGGCCATCCGCTGCGGGTGGCCGGGACCGCGGTCACCGCGGCCAGGCCCGCCTACCCGTACGCCGGGTGGCACCTACCGGGCAGCATCCTGAGCGAGGCCGGCGGCCTGGTCTGGGTCGACCGCAGCGACATCGCCACGCTCGCCGGCACCGCGCCACTGACGTTCACCCTGAACCTGAAACTGGCCGACCCGCAGGCCGGCATCTCGGTCGTCGACCCGTCGCACGGCGATCCCAGGTTCCGCGGCTGGCACTTCAACACCTGGCAGCAGATCGCGGAGGTCAACGGCCGGCTGAACCACAAGGCGCAGGAGGCCCTGCTGGTCGGCAGTTGGCTGCTGACCGTTCTCGCGCTGGCCGGCGTCGCCGGCATCGTCGCGGGTCGGGTCATCGGCCAGCGCCGCCGGGTGGGGCTACTCAAGGCCGCCGGCGCCGGGCCCGTCATGATCGCCGCCGTCCACCTCGCCGAGTACCTCGTGATCGGGCTCGCCGCCGCCGGCACCGGCCTGGCCGCCGGTTGGCTCGCCGCGCCACCGCTGTTCCGCCCGACCGCCGGACTCATCGGCTCCGTCGGCGTCCAACCACCGCTGCGCGTGGTGGCCGCCGCCACCACTCTCGCCCTCGGGATCGCCATCGCGGCGACCCTGGTACCGGTGGTACGCGCCGCCGCCACCGACACCATCCACATGCTGGCCGACGCCGCCGCGCCGCCGCGCCGCCGACGGTGGATCATCTGGCTGTCCCGCCGGCTGCCCACCGCCCTGCTGATCGGGGTACGCATCAACGCACGCCGGCCCCGTCGCGCCCGGCTCGTCACGGTGAACACCCTGGTCACCACAGCCATACTCGCCGCCGTACTGATGGCCAAGGCGCAGGATCACACCCCGGTACCACTCGGCTACTCGACGCTTCCCGACCGCCGCGACGAGCGAATCATCCAGGCGATCCTCCTCGTCGCCCTCGTGGCGTGCGTCCTCGCGCTGATCAACGCCATCGTGAGCACCTGGACCGCGGTCCTCGACGCCCGGCAACCGCTGGTCATCGCCCGCGCGCTCGGCGCGACGCCCGGACAGGCCGGTACGGGCCTGGCGGTGGCACAACTGCTACCCGCCGTACCCGGGATCGCCGCCGGAATCCCCATTGGCATCGGACTGTATCTGTTCTTCACCAACGGTGATCTTCGATACGCGCCCGTCTCCTGGATACTCGCCCTGGCCCTCGGAGTCCTGCTCGCCATCGCCGCGCTCACCGCCATCCCCGCCCTGGCCGCCGCACGCCACCCGGTCGGGGACACGCTCCAGTCGGTACCGACCTGACAGTCGTCGACGGCATGCGTCGGCCGTACCTCGGCACATGCTCCCGTCGATGCGGCGTGGGTCAGGCGGGGAAGCCGACGGAGTGGGTGTCCATGAATTCGCGGACGCCCTCGATGCCCATCTCGCGGCCCATTCCACTGTGGTTGAAGCCGCCGAACGGGGCGCGCTCGTCGAGGTGGGCGGCGCCGTGGGCGTTGACGAAGGTGTAGCCGGTCCGCAGCCGGGACGCGAGTGCCGCGGCGCGGTCGAGGTCCGCGGTCCAGACGGAGGAGCAGAGCCCTGACCACGTGTGGTTGGCGCGGGCCACGGCGTCGTCCTCGTCGTCGAACGGCAGGATCGGCAGGGTCGGACCGAACTGCTCCTCGACCACGACGCGGGCGTCGTCGGAGGGGTCGAGCACCAGGGACGGCCGGAGGAAGTTGCCCCGGGAGATGTCCGCCCCCGGGGCAGCCTGCCCGAACTCGCGGACCTCGGCGCCGGACTCGTGCGCCTGTGCGGTGAGCTCCCGTACGTACTCCAGTTGTCGCCGGCTGTGCAGCGGGCCCATGGTCACGCCCTCGTCGAGGCCGTGGCCCAACCGGGTCGCGGAGAGGAGCCCGGAGAGACCCTCGACCACCTCGTCGTAGCGCGACCGATGTACGTAGAGGCGCTTGGTCGCCATGCAGATCTGGCCGGTGGAGTCGAAGGTGCCCGCGAAGAGGCGTTGCATCGCGTCGGTACCGAGGTCGGCGTCGGCGAGCACGATCGCGGGGTCGTTGCCGCCCAGTTCCAGTGCCACCCGGGTCAGTGACTCGGCGGCCATGGACATGATCCGCTTGCCGCCGGTCGGACTGCCGGTGAAACAGACCTTCTTGACGCGATCGTCCTGGATCAGCGCCGCACCGATTTCGGCGTCGGCGCCGGTGACGACGTTCAGCACACCCGGGGGCAGTGACTGCGCCACCAGTCGCACGGTGCGTACGGTGGCCAGTGGCGCGGTGGGCGGCGGCTTCACCACGACGGTGTTACCGGCCAGCAGGGCCTGCGGCAGCGAGGCGGCCAGGATCGCCAGCGGCCAGTTGAACGGCACGATGATCGTCACCACGCCCAGGGGCAGGTACGAGACCTCGGTGCGGTACGGCGGAGCCGGCAGGTACGTCACGCGCTCGAGCTCGTCGGTCAGGCCCGTGGCCAGGTTGAAGCGGTGCGCGAACACGACGGAATCGATGAACGACTCCATCCGGATCTTGCCGTTCTCGCGGGTGAGTACCTCCGCCGTTGCCGGGCGGTCGGCCTCCAACGGGGCAAGTGCCGCTGTCAGCAGCGCGGCCCGCTCCTGTGGGCTACGGGCCGCCCACGCCGGGAACGCCCGATGGGCCGCGGCGACCGCGGACGTGGCCTGCTTGGCGCTGGCCGCTGCGGCGTGGCCCACCACCGACACGCCGTCGGCGGGGTCGATCACCTGCAGCGTGTCGTCGGCAGTGTGGGTCTCGCCGCCGATGAAGAGCTCGGTCCTGATCTCGGGCAGCTGGTCCAAGGACACCATCGTCTGTTCCTCCGAGGCTCGCAGGGGCCGCAGAACGGCTCGCACTCTGCGCGAGGCCACGATAGATCGAACGTCGGGCGATTCCCAGGGGCGTTGGACCTGACCTGCCCGGTGCGATCTGGAAGGTCGGGTAGAGACATCTGACGTAGCGGTGAGCTGCGGCGTTCTCCCGCGCGGTCCGGAGCGCAGGCTCGTCGCGCCGGCCTGCGGTGCGCGCCCGGCGGGCTTCGCCGGCCCGGACTTTTGTCGGGCGGGCGCCCTAGACTCCGGCGCCATGACGATGGTGAGTTTCGTCGACGAGACGACCTCGGGCGAGCGCAGTGCCGCGTGGCACCTGGAAATCTTCGAGGAGCGGCTACCGCTGCGGGAGGTGATCCGTCGGCGCGTCTTCCAGGAGGTCGCCGAGCACAACGCGAAGGGCGGCGACGTCTTCCGCGGTCTGGTGCAGCCGACCGACACCGAACGGACGCGGGGTGGGTTCAAGCTCAGGCAGCCCCGCCGGGTGGATCCGGCGGAGCAGGCCGACCGGGCCCTGGAAGCCTTCTCCCACAACGGGTACGTCGTACTCGTCGACGACCGGCAGGTCGAGGAGCTGGACACGGTGCTGGAGCTGAGCCGCGGGACGGAGATCACCTTCCTCAAGCTCGTACCGCTGGTGGGTGGCTGATGCCGACGCCGCTGGACGACCGTGCCAAGGCGATGGCGGAGCTGGCCCGACGCGGTGACATCGAGAGCCTCGCCGACGAGGTCGTGGCGTACGCCGCCGCCGACAACGATCGCGGGCGCCGGGGAAGCCGCGTGGCCAACGCCCTCCGGCTCGTCCCGGCCGGGCGCGGGCCCGAGCTGCTGATGGCGCTGCTGGAGCGTTGCTGCCTGGTCACCGACGCCGAGCAGCGTCAGGTCATCAACCAGCTGCTGGAGACCCTGGTCAAGCCGTACAGCACGACCGGGACACCCGACGCGGCCGAGGTCGCGCTCGCCTTCGCCGCCCGGCACACCGCCTACTTCGGCGGCGCGGAGCAGCGGCACATGGCCGAGCTTCTGCTCGAGGCCGGTCGGCCGGTCCCGCTGGAGGTCGTCGCGATGATGCGCCGCGCCGTCGCGCACGGCTACTGGGGCTCGGTCGCGGCCCTCAAGCCGTTCCTGGCCAGGCTCGACGCACCGGCGCTGAACCCGGGCGAGGCGTGGGCCGACCGCGCCCTGACCGACGTCGGGTCGCTCGATCCGGCCGAGACCACCCGGTGGCACGCGCTGTTCCGGCACGCGGCGACCGCGACGAGCGCCAAGCCGTCGCAGAAGTGGGAGACGGCCGGTCGCGGGCTGCTCGACGGGCTGACCGAGCCCGGTGACCGGCTGCGGAGCTGGCTCACGCTGGTCGGTCGGCCTCGTACGGTCCGGCTCAACCGCACCCAGTGGGAGCAGGACATCAACGAGTCCCTGGACCCGTACAACGCGACGCCGCTGCGCGGGCTCGTCTGGTTGGCGTCGTTCCTCCCCGAGCATCCGGAGACGCCACGGGTGCTCGGCGCGCTCGTGGAGACGTCCCTGCGCAAGGTCGCCGGGATCGGCCCGCGCAGCCCCAAGATCGCCAACGCCGGGGTGTACGCGTTGTCGCGGATTCCGTCCGAGAATGCCCTCGCCCAGATCGCCCGGCTCGCCGCGCGGGTCACCTTCAAGGGCACGCTGAAGGAGCTGAACGCTGCCCTCGACGCCCGGGCGGCGGCGCTGGGCCTGTCCCGGGACGAGGTCGAGGAACTCGCCGTCCCGGCGTACGGGCTGACCGAGGCGGGCCGGCGCGTCGAGCACTTCGGCGCCGCCTCGGCGACCCTGGACGCCACCTCCGGAACGGTCACGGTCACCTGGCAGAACAGTGCCGGAAAGGTCGTCAAGTCGGTACCCGCCTCGGTGCGGTCCGAGCACCCGGAGCAGCTCGCCGAGTTCAAGGCCGCCGTCAAGGACGTCGAGAAGATGCTCTCGGCCCAGGCGGAACGCCTCGACCGCCAGTTCCTCGGCCAGCGGGTCTGGCAGTTCGAGGCGTGGCGTAGCCGCTATCTCGACCATCCCCTGGTCGGTACGCTGGCTCGCCGGCTGATCTGGCTGGTTGACGACGTGCCCTGCGCGTATGGGGACGGCGTCCTGCGTACCCACGAGGACAAGGAGATCGCGGCCGGCGAGAGCGTACGGCTGTGGCACCCGATCGGCCGTGAGGTGGCCGAGGTGCTCGCGTGGCGCGGGTGGCTGGAGGACCGGCGGGTGACCCAGCCGTTCAAGCAGGCGCACCGTGAGCTCTACCTGCTGACCGCGGCGGAGGAGAACACCCGGCTCTACTCCAACCGGTATGCCGCGCACATCCTGCGCCAGCACCAGTTCCACGCCCTGGCCGCGGCCCGGGGCTGGCGCAACAGGCTGCGGCTGATGGTCGACGACGAGTACGAGCCGGCCACCCGCGAGCTGCCGCAGTGGGGGCTGCGGGCGGAGTTCTGGATTGAGGGAATCGGCGACGACTGGGGGGCCGACACCACCGAGTCGGGGGCGTACCTGCGGCTCGCCACCGACCAGGTCCGGTTCTATCCGATCAACGCGCCCGAGCACTACGCGCACGCCGGTGGCGGCGGCTACGAGCAGTGGGTGCACCAGGAGGCGGAGCCGACCGAGCCGGTGCCGCTGGCCGAGGTGCCGCCGCTGGTGCTCAGCGAGGTGCTCCGCGACGTGGACCTGTTCGTCGGCGTGGCCAGCGTCGGCAACGACCCGACGTGGCAGGACGGCGGTCCCGATGGACGGTTCCGCGAGTACTGGGCCTCCTACAGCTTCGGCGAGTTGAGCGGTACCGCGCAGACCCGCCGGGAGATGCTCGAACGCCTCGTTCCCCGGCTGGCCATCGCGGAGCGGGCGACGGTCGATGGTCGGTTCCTCGTGGTCCGGGGCGACCTGCGCACTTACAAGATCCATCTCGGTTCGGGCAACATCCTGATGAGCCCGAACGACCAGTACCTCTGCATCGTGCCGAAGCAGTCGACCGGCTCCTCGACCGGCAATGTCTTCCTTCCGTTCGACGGCGACCGGGTGCTCGCCGTCATTCTCAGCAAGGCACTGATGCTGGCCAAGGACACCCAGATCACCGATCCCACGATCACCCAGCAGCTACGGCGCTGACCGTCAACGCACCGGCCCGGGGTGGCGGTCACGCCGCCACCCACCGCCTCGATCTCCGGCTCCCACCTCAACCCGACAGGCCCGGCCCGGCCGCCCACCCGGCTCCCGGAACAACAGCCCCGGGCCCCGCCGCGACATCGGCGGAACGGGAAGCTGACCCAGGCGGGCCAGGCGGCCGAACCTCGTCTGCGCTACGTCACACCGTTCCGGCCCGACACGGTCCGTCTGCCCACACCAGGCCAGAACCGGCCGACGCGAGCGGCGTACCCGGCATAGGCAACGCCGTGCGTGCGGGTCAGGTACGGCTCTTCGACCGCGCGGACCTGTACCTGAATCGACACGACGAGGAGCACGACGGCGGCAACCGCGACCGGGGTGGGCACCATCATGGCCAGGCCGAGGGTCGTCGCGGTCATCGCGGTGAAGATCGGATTGCGGGCCAGGGCGAACGCGCCCCCGGTGACGAGTGCGGTGCGCTCGCCCGGATCGACGCCGACCCGCCAGGAGGCGCCCATCTGCAACTGGGCGGCAAGGGTGGCGAGGACCCCGGCGACGGCCAGTAGCAATCCGACCAGCTGAATCCAGCCGTGATCGACAAGCGTGATCGGCGCCAGTCCGGCGAGTCCGGCGAGCGGACCGGCCAGGCCGAGCAGCAGGGCGGCGACGAAGAGAAGCCTCGCCCACCAGCCGATCGATCCGACCGGGCCGGCGTCCAGGCGCAGTCCCGTGTCGCCGGTGGCGCGCCACTGTGCGAAGCTGCGGCACCCGAACGCCAGACCGAGACCCAGCAGGTAGAGAACGAGGGCCGGCACGCTCATGAGCGTGTCTCGCCCGTGCTGCAACAGCCGTCCGAGCAGCCAGCAGTGCCGACTGACGCGGGGCGTAGCGCGGCGGTGGGGGAGCAACACGCGTCGCCGCGCCATGCCTCGCGCCCCTCCTTGACCGCGACAGCGGCGATGACCAGCGCGGCGACCGGATCGGCCCACCCCCATCCGAACAGCGAATTCACCGCGAGGCCGACAAGCAGCACTGCGGACAGATAGGTACAGAGCAGGGTCTGCTTGGAGTCGGCCACGGCCGACGCCGACCCGAGTTCACGGCCGGCGCGCCGCTGTGCGATCGACAGCACCGGCATCACCAGCAACGACACGGCGGCGAGGACAAGGCCGACGCTGGAGTGCTCGGCCCGGTCTCCAACAAGCAGCGCCCTCGTCGACTCGATGGCAACGTAGCCGGCGAGCGCGAAGAAGGAGATCGCGATGATCCGCAAGGCGGTGCGTTCCCGGCGCTCGGGGTCGCTGCTGGCGAACTGCCACGCGATCGCCGCCGCCGAGGACACCTCGATAACCGAGTCGAGGCCAAAGCCGATCAAGGCGGTCGACGAGGCGAGGGTCCCGGCGGTGATCGCCACGACCGCCTCGATGATGTTGTAGGTGATCGTCGCGGCGACGAACAGCCGCACCCGTCGGGTGAGTACCGCCCGCCGCGCCGGCGGTGGCCCAACCGACACCATCGGAAGATGGGCGGTCACCAGCAGCCACCGTCCTTGGCTGCGGCGACCGCGATGCCTTCGCCAGGGTTGGCACCGATGCTGAACCAGGCGTAGTGGGCGGATGACCTGATGTCGGGCGGGATGGTCGCAGTCATCCGCAGCTCTCCGTACAGCCGGGGGCGGGAGTGCCGTAGTTCGGGCACAGCGCGACCTGGTGGCCGGTCGCGGCGAGGAACCCTTCGGCGGCGGTGAGCAGGTCGAGTAGCTCGGGCCGAGCCAGGGCGTAGAACATCTGCCGGCCCTGCGGTCGGCCGGAGATCAGGCCGCAGCCGCGTAGGCACGCCAGGTGTGCGGACACCGTGGACTGGGCCAGCCCCAGCTCCGCGGTGAGGTCCACGACGCGGGCTTCGCCGTCGGCGAGCCGACGCAGGATCGCCAGTCGGGTGGGGTCTGCCAGCCCACGGAACAGCGCCGCCGCGGGTAGCAGGTCTTCGCCGGGCCGGACGGGTACGGCATCACTTATCATCGCCACTCGGCGATGATAGCGAAATCTCCCGATCATCGGAAGTCGACGTGCCCTGTCCGGCGGGCCCACCGCTCCGACCGGCGCCGACAGTGGCAGCGGGTCCCGGGACAAGACGGGGGCGAGCCCGAGCCGGCGTCGAACTCTGGGGATCGAAAGCCGGCTCGGGCTACGCTGCCTGCGGATATTCGTCGATCAGTCTGCCGAGGACCGGGCGTCGTTGGATCTTCCGAGCGGCTCGGTTGACGACCGGCGCTCCGGATCGGAACTACGTCACCGGTCCGGCATCGCTAGCTCAGTGCCAGACGCGGAACTCCACCGTCTGCATGACGGGGTCGATGTAGTCGATGGCGTAGATGACGATGTACTGGGCGTTATTGGGCACGTTGCGGGCCAACACCGTCCGGTGTCGGCCACAGGCGGTTACCGGTTCGGTGTAGACGAGGGAGCCGTCGACGAGTGGCCAGAAGCCGAGCAGGAAGGTCTGGCAGCGGTCGGTCGGATTGGCGGGATCCTGGACGTGGGAGACGCTGATCGTCGTGCAGCTGGAGTTCGGCGTCGTCAGCTCCTCGCTGCCGATCCGGCCGCCCGCGTAGAAGCCGGTCTCGGGTCGGATCGACACGCACCGGTCGGCGGTCCTGCCGGCGTGACTCGTGGTCGACTGGCCGGCGTTGGCCGGCGGCGCTCCCGTGGTCGCCAGCGCTCCGGCGAGCAACATGGCGGCGGCGACGCGTACGGCTCCGCGGCGCTGACGGCTGCGGGAGGTTGATGGTTGACGCATGAGGGACTCCGCTTCCTCGGTACCTGGATGAGCTGTCAACCCGTTGGTCCTACGACCAACGCCATCGGTTCGCCCATGTCGGGGAGATGACAGTTCACCCACGGAGCCGTTCCACTCGTCGGGCCGGTCGCCGAGCCGCTTCCGCGCCCGGCCGGGCGTCCTGCGGCCGACAGCCGGCCGGAGCCGGCCCGACCGGTTGGTGATCACCCTTGCCCACCTCCGACCCCGGTGTGGCCGAGGTTCGTCGAGGATCAGGGCGGCGATCCGGTACGGCGTCCAAACGGCGTACCGGCACCGCGGGGCGACCTGGGCGGGTCGCTCTGCGATGCCGGTACGAGTGCAGCTGGTCGCCCCGGTTGGGCGTGCGGGCCGGTCAGCCGGTGGTGCAGGAGCGGATCTGTGCGCGGGCGCTGCTGTTTCCGTTGAACATGGTGGTGAGGCCGAAGGTGCTGCCGCTGCCGTTCGACCGCATGGTCAGCACGGTGCCGCTGCTGTCCAGGCTGGCCGTGCCGTTCCAGGTGGTGGTGATCCTCTGCGGTGCGGTTACCGCCACGACCACGCTCCAGTTGCTGGCGCCGCTGACCGTCACCGAGGTGTTGTACCTGTCACCCCAGACGTTGGGGGTCGTCGCCGTCGCGGTGCAGTTGCCGCCGCTCGGCGGGGGAGTGGTGGTGCCGCCGGTCGGCGGGGTGCTGCCGTCGGGTGCGACCGCGCGACCGGTGGACGACGAGATCATGCCGGGGCACAGGTTGCGGCTGGTGAGGTTGGACATGATCTGCGGGATCGCGTCGCGGGTGTTCTGGAGTCCGTCGTGCATCAGGATTACCTGGCCGGCCTGGAGGCGGCCGGCGTTGGACACGATCTGGCTGACGCTGGCGCCGTTCCAATCCTGGGAGTCCACATCCCAGGTGACCTGCCGCATGCCCAGCGACGAGGCGACGGACTGGAGGGTGGCGTTGGTCTCCCCGTACGGCGGCCGGAACAGTTGCGGCCGGCTGCCGGTGGCCGACTGGATCGCCGAGCTCGTCTGGGACAGGTCGGACTGCATCTGAGACTGGCTCATCGAGGTCATGTGCGAGTGGTTCCAGCTGTGATTGGCGACCCACATGCCGGCAGAGACCTGCGCCTGCGCCGCCGAGCGGTTGTTCTGGACGTTCTGCCCGACGTTGAACATGGTGGCCCGAACGCCGTTGTTGCGCAGTACGGACAGCAGCGCGCTGGTGCTGCCGGTCGGTCCGTCGTCGAAGGTCAGTCCGACGTAACCGTTGCAGGCGGCGGCGCTGGACGGGGTCGCGTTGACCGCGATGGCGGTACCACCCGTCGCCACGGCGATGGCGAGGACGACCAGCCGGGCGGTACGGCCGAATCGGCGTGGGGTGCTCGGGGGGCGAGGGGTGCCGAAGGTGCCGAACATACCGAGGTCCTCCTTGGAAATGCGTGGCCGACCGCGCGGGGCGGAACGCGGGCGGTGCCAGTTGTCCGGTCCGGACATGTGGGGGTGAGCGGCGAGGCCGACGGACAGCCCGACCATGTCGGATCGCATCGACCCCAATGGATCAAAGTATTACAGCGATGATTCCGGGACGTCAACAACTTCCGGAAGTGTTCCGGATCGGCCAGCACCGCCAGGAGGACGATCAGTGGTTCTGACATGTAGCTCCGCTGCTGGCGCCCGGTGCGGCTGGTGGAATCTGGATCTCTCCCTGGTTGGCCGGACCTGAAGTTTTCCGGAAGCTCTCCGGAAGGGCGTGCACCGCGCTTGGGCCACCTCCTGCTGGATTCGGCGAGCGCCGCCGCGGCGTCCGGCCCGCCCGTCGGCCGTCGGGGCAGGGCCGGCGGTAAGTCGCCGATCGGCCAGTCGGTGCTGGAGCCGTGCGTGGTGTCGGTGGCCGGGGCGCGGGGCCTCGGCGCCGCCTCGCACGGCTGGACCCGTTGTGCCATGCGTAGGGTCGTGGGCGCCGAGACCTTTACTGAGAGACTCTCTTCGATTGCTTGACACGTCTGGTGTGATCGCTAACACTTGTCCGCGAAGGAGCCTTTTCGGACCCAAGAGGGTTTGATGAACGTCATTGCAAGCGGTACCTGCTGATGCCTGGGGACTCCCGCTCGTGACAGCAGGCCACCATGGCGGCTGAAACTCCGCGTGCCCGATGTTCCGGTCAGAGCGACGGTCCGGAGAGGAGGTGGTGGGTCCTTTGGGGCCGAGAATGCCCCACCGCAGACCTGAGCCTCCAGAAAGGCCAAGCGCGGTCAGGTGACGACCGCGCAAGGCCAGTCAGCCGACGAAGTATCAGATCATGCGGACGCTCTTGATTCCACGAGACAGCCAACCGTTCGCCTCTGCCGTGGCGCGTGGGCGACGCCGTTGAAGGAGAACACCGCAATGATCGTACTTCGCCTCAGGCAGATAGCTCTCTCCGTGCTTGTCATCGGCGTCATAGCTTCGCCCAGCGCGGTCCACGCCGCCCCGGCTGCCACGCGGACGGCCGAGAATCAGGTCACGGCGGCGGCGACGATCACCTGGACTCTTGCCCGGGCACAGAACCCCACTGCCGACCAACAGGACGCGTATGCGCGCATCACGTCGGCGATGAACGCTGCCGTCGCGCGGTACAACGCACTGAGCGACCTGGGCAAGTCGATCACCGTGCACTATGTACCTGGCGTCCCGACAGCCGACGGCAATATCAACGGCAGCATTCGGTTCGGTAGCAACCGCAGTTATATGAATGAGCGGACCGCGTTGCACGAGACGGCCCATACACTGGGCGTCGGTCTGAGTGGCGGTTGGCGTACCCTCGGCGGCAGCGGTAGCTGGACCGGCGCCCAGGCGACAGCCCTCGTACGACAATACGATGGCGCGAACGCGGTCCTTCGTACTGGTGGGGGACACTTCTGGCCCTACGGCCTCAACTACGACAACGAGTTCAGCCAGACTAACGCCGACCGCCACGTGTGGATCGTCGTGGCGATGAAGCGCGACGGACTATGAGCTTCGCGTCCAACGTCTGAATCGGGCAATTTTCCCGCTCTATCGGGGGAAGGACATTGGAACGGAATGAACGACGACGGCCGGGCTTGGCTCAGCCCAGCGCGTCCATCACGGCGGTGACATAGGCATCCAGCCGCTCCTCCACGGCTGGGGTCGTTCACGGGTGCTTCCGTCCCGCGTGCCGATGGTCAGTCTCCGCATTTCGGCAGTGATACCGCCGTGCAGCGCCTCGGTCCTGACGATCCGCTCGCCGGCCTCCAGGTGCCGGCTCACCCAGGCCAGTGTCAACGCCCGGACGGCCGCCGCCTCACCGTGGTTGGTCACCGGTCGAACCGTTCGCGGGCATGTTGAACGTCGGGCATGGTGACGGAAGCCCACCGCAGAAGCGCGTCGATGAGGTCCTGAAGCGTCTTGCCGAGCGCGGAGATGCGGTACTCGACGGCAATTGGTCGGCTGTTCACGATGTCGCGTTCGATCATCCCGTTGCGCTCGAGGCGGCGCAGGGTAGCCGTCAGCGACTTCTGCGTCACGACAGGGATGGCGCGGCGGAGTTCGTTGAAGCGCCGTGGCCGCTCGCACAGCTTGTCGAGCACCTGCAGGGACCACTTGTCGAGCACCTGGTCGAGCAGCTCACGGTGCTCAGCGCTGAGCTGGGCCTGAGCCGGAACGGAAGCCGAGGTTTCTTCCACGCTACCTAGTCTCGTTGAAGTTTCCTTCAGATACAAGGTAGACCTTAGATACCTAGTAGAACGAGCGGAGGAGCCTCCATGACAGTCGAGCTACTCACCCCCGACGGCATGTTCCAGCCGGTCCCGTACCACCACGTGTCGGTCAGCACGGGCACCCGACACGTCCACGTCGCGGGCCAGATCGCACGGGACGCCGACGGGAACCCCGTTGCCACCGGCGACCTCGCCGGCCAGCTCGCCCACGCCATGCGCAACACCGCGAGGGGACTCGCGGGCGCCGGCGCCACCTTCTCCGACGTGGTGCGCCTGCGGTTCTTCGTCACGAACTGGAGCCCCGAGAAGTACGACGACTTCGTCGCCGGTATCGAAGAGGTCGCCGACGAACTCGGACTGCCCCGGCCACTGCCGCCGCTGTCCGCGATCGGTGTCGACTATCTCTTCGAACCCGATGTGCTCGTCGAGGTCGAGGCGTACGCCATTCTCGATTGACCGTCCGGCGTGCCGAGTGACCTCTCTGCCGCGCTGCCCACTCGGGCACCTCCTCGTCCTGCACGTGCGGGATCACCCGCTCCGGCGCCTCGACCCGGCGCCGGGGTGCCCAGATCTTGCAGGGTACCGGGCGTACTCTATAGGGTACGCCCGGTACCTTAGGAGCGAGGAAAGAGAGCCGTCCAATGCGCGTCTTCGGCATGAACTACGACACCGGTTTCGTGAGTGCGGGGTCCACGACCCACGAGCCGTTCGACCACGAGACCGTGCGGCGCGACCTGCGCGTCATCCGCGACGAGCTGCACTGCGACGCGGTGCGCATCACCGGCGGGATCCAGGACCGGCTCGAGCTGACCGCGAGGCTCGCCGCCGAGGTCGGGCTCGAGGTGTGGTACTGCCCGTTCACCAACGGCCTCGACCGCGACGGGCTGATGGCGTTCGTGCTCGACGGCGCGGAGCGGGCCGAGCGGCTGCGGCGGAGCGGGGCATCGGTCGTGTACCTCACCGGCTCCGAGATCGCGATGTTCACCGACGGCTTCCTGCCCGGCCGCGACCTGGCCGAGCGCATGGCGCTGTTCACCGACCCGATGCGGATGCGGGAGGCGGTTCCGGCCGCGCGCGCGGCGGTGCACGACTTCCTCGTCGAGGCGGTGCCCAAGGTGCGGGAGCGGTTCGGCGGGCCGGTCGGCTACGCCTCGATCCCGCTGGAGGCCGTGGACTGGGCGCCGTTCGACATCATCGCCAGCGACGCCGGGTACCGCGACGCGACCAACGCGGCGGCGTTCCCGCAGACCCTGGCGGCTGCGGTGGGGCAGGGCAAGCCGTATGCCGCGACCGAGTTCGGCTGCTGCACGTTCCGTGGCGCGGCCGACAACGCGGGCAGCGCGGAGCCGGTGGCGTACGACGAACACGGCCGCGCCGCGAAGCTCACCGCGGAGTTGGAGCGCGACGAGGAGGGCCAGGCCCGCTACATCGTGGACCTGCTGCGCGACTACGAGGCCGGTGGGGTGGAGGCGGCGTTCGTGTACACCTTCGCGAACCGGCACCTGCCGACCACCGACGACCCCGAGCGCGACTTCGACCTGGCCGCACGCGGGATCGTGCGGGTGCTGCCGGACGGCTCGTGGACGCCGAAGGCCGCCTTCCACGCCCTTGCCGCGTACGGCCACTCGCGCGCGCAACGCCGGTCAGCCGCCTGACCCGGCGCTAATTCCAGGAGGACGTACCCGGGATCAGCGGGTGATGTCCCCGGCCGCGCCGCCTTCGCAGTCGGGCCCGGTCCGTTCCATGGCGATCGCGAGGGTCGCCAGCTTCTCCAGCGCGCTGTTGAGGTGGACGATCTCCGTCTCGGTGAGGGCGGCGAGGAAAGCGGTGTTCCGGGCCCGCGCCGCGGCGATCAGCCCCCGGTACGTCCGCCGGCCGGCCGGTGTCAGGGAGATCGGTGAACTGTTGCCGGGTCCGCTGGAGCGGACGACAAAACCGCGGTCGACGAGCTTCGTGACGATACGGCTCATTTGAGCGGGGTCGATGCCGGCGAGTCGGGCAATGCGATTCGTGGTGCTCGCCACGCCGCCGCCGAGCAGTGCCAGGGCCCGCCATTCACCCAGGCTGACGTCGAATTCCCGACGGAAGAGCAGCGCCGCGCTGCGCTCGAATGCATTGACCACCCGGTGCAGTCGAAATGAGAGCAGCTCGGTTATCACCATATCCGTCGCTAGCGTCTCCCCGCCTGCGGTCGCTTCCACCATGCGGGCAAGTTTGCCACGCCGGATTCGGACCGCCCCGGGCCGGCCGTGCCCCGGCGCCGGCCCCGGCGGTGGCCCCGGGTCGATGGTGCGCGGTACCGAGGCGGGTAGCCGTGTCGATGTCCCGCCGATCGGACCTGCTTCGCGCCGCCGCCGTGGCCGACCCGCCGACGACCGACGTCGCACGAGACTGTTGACAATCACAACACCCGGTACACATACTCTGCGATCATCACCACCGGCCCTGGCCCCGTTCGTCCTGGCTGCGGGCGGTCGGCCCTCGGAACGGAGAACCCATGCAGACTCTGCGGTACGAGTCGATCCGCTACCTGTTGCGGCCGGCGAGCATCGCCGTCGTCGGCGCGTCGGACCGTCCGGACCGGATCGGGGGCCGCCCGCTGCGCATCCTCGCCGAGCGTGGCTACCGCGGGTCGATCTACCCGGTCAACCCCAAGTACGAATCGGTGCAGGGCATGCGCTGCTATCCGGACATCGCCTCGCTGCCGGCGGATGTCGAGCTGTTCGTCATCTGCATTCCCGCCGAGGCGGCGGTGGCCGCGCTGGAGGAGGCGGCCGAGCGTGGGGCGCGGGCGGCGGTGGTGTTCGGCGGCGGATTCGCCGAGAGCGGCGCCGACGGAAAGGCGCTACAGGATCGGCTGTCGCAGATCGCCGAATCGGCCGGAATCGCGCTCGCCGGACCGAACAGCCTGGGGCTCGCGTCGTTCGCACACCGCTCCTTCGCGACGTTCGCGACGACCCTCGAAACCATGCCGGCGATCGAGGCGGGCGGGGTGGCTCTCGTCTCGCAGAGCGGTGGCACCGCCTTCAACCTGCTGACCGAGGCGTACTGGGCGGGCGGGCGCTTCTCGCACGTCATCGCCACCGGCAACGAGGCGGGTGTGACCTTCCCCGACTACCTCCGCTACCTCGCCACCGATCCCGCCACCTCGGCCGTGATCGGGTACGTCGAGGGCGTGGCGAGCGGTGAACAGCTGGCGGTCGCGCTCGGCGAGTTGCAGTCCGCCGGCAAGCCGGTCTTCCTGCTGAAGTCCGGCGCGTCCGAGCGGGGAAGCAGATCGGTGGCCTCGCACACCGCGCAGTTCTCCGGTGTGGACAGTGCTTTCGACGCCGTCTTCGACCGGTTCGGCGCGGTCCGGCTGCGGGGCATGGACGACGCGGTCGACGTCGCCCGCGCCCTGACCATCGACACCCCGGTCGACGGGCTGGCGGTGGCGACCAACTCCGGCGGCGCCGCGGCGTACCTGTCGGACGCGTGCGACCGGTTCGGCGTACCGCTGACGGATTTGACCGACGACACGATGCGGGCACTGCGGGCGGCGCTGCCGGCGTTCGCCGGGCTGACCAATCCGATCGACTTCACCGCCCAGGTGATCAACGACGTCGACCTGATGGCGAACACCCTGCGGATCCTCGACCGCGACCCCTCGGTCGACACGTTGCTGGTCTTCCTCGGCAGCATGGAGTACCTCGGCGAGGACCTGATCGACATCCTCGTCCGGACGCGTGCCGAGCTGCGCAATCCCCTCGTGCTGTCCTGGCTCGGCGTGAGTGACCGGATCCGCCTCGCCGCCGCCCAGGCCGGCCTGGTGGTCGGCGCCGACCCGGCCCGGGCACTGCGCGGGATGGGACTCGTCCGGGCCGCTCGACGCGGCCAGCGGCAGGCGCCGGGCAGGTCCGGATCGACGACGGCGGTCGACCTCGGCGGGACGGTCGGCGACGATCTGCCCCGGTTCGGGAACGGCCAGCGGCAGGGCCTCGACGAGGCGCGGGCGATGGAGCTGCTGGACCGGCTGGGTGTCCGCACGCCGCGACGGGTCGAGGTCACCACCGGGCCGGGCGCGCTGGCGGCGGCCGAGAAGGTCGGCTACCCCTGCGTACTCAAGCTCGTCGAGCCCTTCCTGGCGCATCGCGCGCGGCAGGGCGCGGTCGAGGTCGGGCTCGACGGCCCGGACCGGCTCGCCGCGGCGTACGAGCGGATGACCGGGCAGTTCGGGATGACGAAGGCGCTGGTCGTCGAGCAGGTACCGGCCGGACCGGAGCTGATCGTCGGGGTACTCGCCGACGCGACCTTCGGCAGTCGCGCCGTACTCGGCAGCGGTGGGATCTGGGCGAACGAGATCGACGACGTACGCACCCTGGTACCGCCGTACGACCCGGCGTACGTCGAGCACGAGTTGCGGCGGCTCAAGCTCGCGGCGCAGTTCGAGGGGCAGGCGGCGGTCGACGTACCGGGGCTGGCCAAGGATCTCGGCGCCGTGCTGGCCAGGCTGGACGCCGTCGTCCGGGACGAGGCGGTCGGGATCGGGGAGATCGAGTGCAATCCGATCCGGGTGGTCGACGGCGGGACAGTGGTGCTCGACGCGCTGGCCTTCACCACCGGTGAGGCCGGCCGATGAGCGGTACGGCATCCGAGCCGGCGCTGCACCGCCCCGGTTTCGGCATCTCCACGAACGTCGGGCACGCGAACGCCCAGCGGATCGAACTGCGCCGCTACGACCTGGTCGACGACCTGATCGGGCACACCTCGTACACCGAGACGCTGCTGCTCACCGTGACCGGTCGGCGGCCCTCCGCCGCGCAGGTCGGAGCGGTGGACGCCGTGCTGGTCAGCCTGGTCGACCACGGGATGCAGCCGAGCGCCCTGGCCGCCCGCCTGACCTACTCGGCGGCGCCGGACGCGCTCCAGGGCGCGCTGGCCGCCGGTGTGCTGGGTGCGGGCAGCTCGCTGCTCGGCTCGATGGAGCAGGCCGGCAAGCTGTTGGCCGACATCGGAGCCGAGGTACGCGCCGGCACCGGTCCCCGGGGCGCCGCCGAGCGCGCGGTCAACCGGATCCTCGACGACGGCCGGCGGGTGCCCGGGTTCGGGCACGGGCTGCACCGCGACGGTGATCCTCGGGCGATCCGCCTGCTGGAGGTCGCGAGCGAGCTGGGCGTCGCGGTCGAGGAGACCGGTTGGCTCGCCGCGGTCGGCGCCGCGATCGAGGAACGGACCGGTCGTCGACTCGTCGTGAACGCCACCGGCGCGGCCGCGACGATCCTGCTCGGCGTCGGCATCCCCTGGCACCTGCACCGGGGACTGGCGATCATCAGCCGCACCGCCGGGCTGCTCGCGCACATCGGCGAGGAACTCGACCAGCCGATCGCCCCACAGGTACGCAACGCGCTGCGCGAGGCCAGCTGGCTGACCGAGGAGCACGGCCCGACGGGAGGACCCGATGCATGACCCGTCGGCGATCGTCGGCAACAGCACCGGCTGGGCGCCGTTCGTCTGCGAGCGCTGGCGGGCCGAGCGGGTCCGGGAGGTGTCCGGGCTCGTCCAGCACCCCTACCTGCCGGTGGACGGCCGGGCCGAGCTGGTTCCGCCGTCCTTCCTGAGCGCGCAGTACGTGGACGCCTTCGACCTGGGCATCCCGGACGCGCCCGCCCGGCTCAACGGCGGGAACGCGTGCCGCTGGCTGGCGGACGTACGGGTCGGCGAGGCGCTCGAACGCAACTCGACGGTGGTCGACGTCGAGGTCAAGCGTGGCCGGACCGGCCGGCTGGAGCTCTACACCATCGAGACGGTGTACCGCCGGACCGCCGACTCCCGGGCGGAGGTGGCGAAGCTCCGGTACACCGCGATCCGGCGGTTCCCGCAGTCACCGACAGCCCCGTCAGCTTCACCCGGTCCGCGGCCGACCGGGAATGGCCGGCCGACCGGGGCGGAGCTGCCCGAGGGCGCGACCCGGGTCTTCACCGCCACCGTGTCTCCCCGGGACGTCGTCCGGTACGCGGTCGCCACCGAGGACCTCTACGAGGCGCACTACGACGAGTCCGCCGCACGGGCCAGTGGTCTGCCCGGGACCATCGTGCACGGGCTGTTGAAGCTGGCCTGGCTGGCCCGGGGCGCACTGGAGTACGGCGGCACCGGCAGCGTGCTGCGGGAGCTGTCGGCCTCGTACCGGGGAATGGACCTGGTCAAGGACGACTTCACGGTCTGGGTCGCGCCCGAACCGGCCGGAACCGGGGCCACCGGAACAAGGTTGCACCTGTTCGGGCAGTCCCGGGGTGGCGCGATCTCCACCGTCGGCACCGCCGTTGTCGAACCGGTGCCGACCTCGTCGATATCCAGCGCGGCCGGGGCGAGCCCGGACCGCGCGCGTACCCAGACTCGATTTCAGACGCAGGAAGAGGAGTGAGTGTCGTGGGTCAACCCGCCACCGCAGAATTCGACGCCGACCTGCTGCCCGGCGAGCCCGGTCGGACCCTGCTCGTCGCCGGGAAGTGGACGACGGCCGAGACGACGTTCGACGTACTCGACCCGGCGACGCTCGAGGTCGTCGGGCGGGCCGCCGACGCGGGGGAGTCGGAGGCCCGAGCCGCGGTCGAGGCGGCGGTGGCCGCGTACGACGGCTGGCGCGCCGAGGCCGCCGAGGCACGGGCCACACGGCTGCGGGCCGCCGTGGACGCCATCCGCGCCCACGCCGAGGGACTCGCCCGGCTGCTGTCGGTCGAGAACGGCAAGCCGTACGCCGAGGCGTACGGCGAGATCCTCCGGGGCGCCGCCATGCTCGAGTGGGGTGTCGAGGAGGGCCGTCGCGCGTACGGTCGGATCACCCCGTCCTCGGCCAACGGACGCGGCCTCGTCCTCACCTCCCCGGTCGGTCCGGCGCTGCTGATCACTCCGTGGAACTTCCCGGCGAGCATGCTTCTGCGCAAGATCGGGCTGTCGCTCGCCGCCGGTTCGCCGGTGGTGGCCAAGCCGGCGGAGCAGACCCCGCTCGTCGCGGTCGCCGTGACCAGGCTGATCAACGAGCAGCTTCCGCCCGGCGTGCTGAACGTGCTCACCACCTCGCGGCCCGCCGAGGTCGTCAACGCGGTGATGGACGATCCCCGGATCCGCAAGGTGAGCTTCACCGGCTCCACCGAGGTGGGGCTGAGCCTGGCCCGCCGGCCGGGCGCCGTGCTGCGGCGCGTCTCGCTGGAGATGGGCGGCCACTCGCCGGCCATCGTCTTTCCCGACGCCGACCTGCACAGCACGGTCGACAACCTCATGTTCGCGAAGTTCCCCAACGCGGGCCAGAGCTGCATCTCGGTCAACCGGCTGTTCGTGCACCGCTCCCTGGTGGCCGAACTGACCGGCCGGCTCGCCGAGCGGATCGCCGCGCTGCGCCTCGGGCGCGGGCTCACCGCCGGGGTGACGACCGGGCCGCTGATCGACTTCGCCGGCCTCGCCAAGGTGGAACGGCACGTCGCGGACGCGGTCGCGAAGGGGGCGACCGTGCTCGTCGGCGGCAACCGTTGGACGCCGGACGACCCTCGGCTCAGGGGCGCCTTCCACGAGCCGACCCTGCTGACCGACGTGCACGAGGGGATGGAGATCGCCTCCGAGGAGACCTTCGGGCCGGTGCTTCCCGTCTACCCGTTCGACGATGGCGAGGACGTGATCGCCCGCGCGAACGACACCACGTACGGCCTCGCCGCGTACGTGTTCGGCGCGGACTTCAACCGGCTCTGGGACGCGATGGAACGTCTCGAGTTCGGCGTCATCGGAGTCAACGACGCCTTCCCCAACCGCCCGGAGCTGCCGTTTGGGGGCTTCAAGAACAGCGGCCAGGGCCGCGAGGGCGGCACCGAGGGCATCGAGGACTACGTCGAGACGAAGGCCATCGCGATCCGGCGATGACGACGTCCGGCTCCTGGGGATGAGCGCCGGCACCGCGCAACGGTGCCGCACGGAACTGCGACATTCCACCAACCGCCCGGGTCCGGGCGTACAGGTCCGCCACCAACGGCCGGCCGGAATAGGAGACCTGATGTTCCACAGCAGGCGACCCGCACGATGGATTCCCGCGACAACACGTACCACCCTGGCCCTCGTGCTCGCCGTCACCGCCCTGTCGGCCTGCACCCTCGACTCCGGCAGCGTCACCGCCTCCGGCGAGGCGTCGGAGTCCGGCGAGGTCCTCGTCGGCGTCGCGCTGCCGTTCTCCGGCGCGGTGTCGCGGACCGGCAACCTGTACCGCAAGGGCATCGAGCTGCGCCTGAAGCAGGCCGAGGAGGCGGGCGAACTCGGCGACATCTCCGTGAAGGTCGACTACCAGGACGACGCGAACAATCCCAGTGAGGCCGTACCGCTGGTGACCCGCTTCGCCCAGGCCGGCGCGGTCGCCATGTTCGGTGCCCACTCGTCCCCGGTCGCGCTGGCCCAGGCGAACGCCGTCCAGGCGGCCGGACTGCCCGAGTTCGTGTTCGGGGCGAGCAACTCGATCAAGAATCCGTTCCAGTACCAGGTGAACGCCCGGGACTCGGAACAGATCAGGAACGTCATCAACTTCGCCGCCCGGAACAACTTCCGCCGGGTCGGCCTGTTCACCGACACCGGGGCGTACGGCACGTCGGCCAAGCAGCAGCTCGACGCCATTCTCGGCGAATCCGACCTGGAGATCGTCGGCTCCGAGACGTTCGAGCCGACCGCCTCGAACCTCGCCCCCCAACTCGTCTCGCTGCGGCGCAAGAACCCCGACTTCGTCGCGATGTTCAGCTTCGGCACCCCGTACGCGGCCGTGGTCAAGGGGAAGGCGGAGATCGGATGGAACGTGCCGATCGTCGGCAACGTGGCCGCCGGTGACATCGCCGTCGGTGAGATCGCCGGCAAGGACGCCGACGGGCTCTACTTCATGACGCCGCTGGGCGACGACACCCCGGCCAGCCGCGCGCTCGCCGAGTCCTGGGCGAAGGCGTACCCGGAGGATCCGCTGACCTTCGAGGGTGCCACCTCGTACGACGCGATGACGGTGCTGATCCGCGCGCTCTCCGAGGGCGGCACCAGCCGACAGGCGGTACAGGAGTGGCTGTCGAAGGCCACCGCGATCGAGGGTCTCGCCTGCGGCAAGTCGCCGTGGAACCTGACCGAACGCGCGCCGATCAAGGCGGACGACCTGGCGTTCCGGCTCTGGAAGACAGGAGAGACGGTCGCTGTCTGACCGCACCCGGAGATGACTGAGCTACTTTATTTCACGATCATCGGGCTCTGCATCGGCGGCGGCTACGCGCTGGTGGCACTCGGCATCTCGACGCTGTTCAACGGTACCGGCGTCCTCAACTTCGCGCAGGGCGACATCGTCATGGTCGCGGCGCTGTTCGTGGCCGTCCGCACCACCGGGGGCGGCGGGTACCTCGCCGGGTTCCTGGAGGCGACCGCGGTCGTCCTGGTGGCCAGCGTGCTGCTGGGACTGCTCTTCGTCCGGCCGGCGATCGCCCGGCGACGGGACATCGACCTGATCATCGTCGGTACGATCGGCGTCTCGACGGTGCTCGCGAACCTCGCGAACAACGTGCTGGGCTCCGAGACGTACCGGCTGACGAGTCCGGTCACCGCGCAGGCGATCAGACTGGAGTCGTTCAGCATCTCGTTCGACTACATCGCGATCCTGCTGGCCGCCGGGCTGCTGATGGCCGCCTTCTTCGTCTTCTACAAGAGGACCGACATCGGGTTGCAGATGCGGGCGATGTCCGCCGACGTGGACGCCGCGCGGCTGTCGGGCGTACAGATCGCCCGGCTGACGGTGGTCGGCTGGGTGTTCGCGGGCATCGTCGGGGTGTTCGCGGGCGTACTGCTGGGCACCGTGCTCCTGGTCAGCGCCAGCATGGGCGTGGCGTTGACCATCAGCGGGTTCGCCGCCGCGATGATCGGTGGCCTGCGGCACCCGTATGGCGCCGTCGTTGGCGGCGTGATCATCGGTCTCGCCGAAAACTACGCGGCGGGGTACCTCAACACCGCCACCCGGCAGGCGATCGCGCCGCTGATCATCATGGCCGTGCTGCTGGTGTTGCCGCAGGGCATCCTGGCCGGTCGCGGCATCAAGGCAAGGGTGGTCTGATGGCGACGGCACGCGGTGCTTCCCCGGCAACCCGGCAGGGCGTCCACCTCGTCGAGGCGGCGGCCATCGCCGCCGGGGCGATCGCGCTCGCCGCGGTGCTGGGACCGCACGAGGCCCAGATCGCGGCGATGACGGCGATATTCGCGCTGGCCGGCGTCGGGCTGAACATCCTCGTCGGGTACACCGGACTGGTCTCGCTCGGCCACGTCGTCTTCTTCGCCATCGGCGCGTACGGCTGGGCGAGGCTGACCGAGTCCAGCTCGGTCGGATTGGCGCTGCTGCTGCCGATCCTCGTCTCCCTGCTGGTCGCGGGAGTCATCGTGCTGGTCACGCTGCGGGTCGTCGGCTACTACTTCGGCATCACGACTCTGGCCATCGGTCTCCTCTCGGTCGTCGTGGTGCAGAACGCGACCCCGATCACCGGCGGGTACGCCGGAATCAGCGGGATCCAACAGATCGCCGTGCCGGGATTCGTCGGACCGGGGCAGGTACTGGTGATGGCCGGCCTGGTCCTCGCCGTGGCGTACTACCTGCAGAGCAGCCTGCGGGAGTCACCACTCGGGGCCGCGATGCTCGCGACCCGGTTCGACGTCCCCGCGTCCCAGTCGCTCGGCGTCTCGGTGGCCCGGGTACGGCTGCTCGCCTTCATGATCAGCTCGGTGCCGGTCACCATCGCGGGAGCCTTCCTCGCCCAACTCGTCCACTACATCGGGCCGGACCAGATGTCGATGGAGACCTCCATCCGGCTGATCGCCATCGCCATCATCGGCGGCCGGGGTTGGCGCTGGGCGCCGGTGCTCGGTGCGGTGGTCGTGGTGACCCTGCCCGAACTGCTCCGGCCACTCGCCGAGTACCGGCTGGTGTTCTACGGTGTGGCCCTCGCCTTCGTCGCGCTGTTCATGCCGCGCGGGCTCAACCAGATCGTGACCTGGGCCGGCGGGCGGATCCATGCGCTGAGAGGAAGCACCGGATGAGCACCGTTCGACTCTCCGTACGCGACATGACCGTGCAGTTCGGCGGCGTCGTCGCGGTCGCACAGCTCAGTCTCGACGTGACCGGCGGCGAGATCGTGGCGCTGATCGGGCCGAACGGCGCGGGCAAGAGCACCGCGATCAACGGGCTCTCCGGGTTCGTACCGGTCCGGGTGGCGACGATGTCCCTACAGTTCGACGACGTCGTCGTCGACCTCACCCCGCTGTCGCCCCAGCAGCGTAGCCGGCTCGGCATCGTGCGCACCTTCCAGACGCCGCGGCTGATTCCGGAGCTGACGGTGTGGCAGAACGTGGCGATGGGCTCGGTGGCCGGCGACGTACGCCGCCGGTGGTTCGAGGTCTTCGGCGGACCGGCGCTGTCGCGGGGGGCGCGGGACCGGCGCGACCGCGCGGTCACCGCACTCGCGGCGCTCGGGCTCGACGGACTCGCCCAGGACAATCCGGGCGAACTCAGTCTGGGGGAGCAGCGCCTGGTCGAGATCGCCCGGTCGATGGTGTCCGGCGCCCGGGTGCTGCTGCTCGACGAGCCGTTCGCCGGGCTGTCGTCGGTCGAGCAGCAGCGGCTGGCGGCCGAGATCGACAAACTGAGGTCGGCCTCGGTCGCCGCGCTGCTGGTGGAGCACAACCTCGAACTGGTCCGGTCGCTGGCCGACACCGTGGTGGCGTTGGACCAGGGGGCGGAGTTCGCCCGGGGGGACGCGGCCACGGTCCTGGACTCGCACGAGGTCCGCGAACGGTATCTGGGTGAGGTGGCGTGATGAGTGACGATTCGACCCGGCTGCCGGCGGCACTGGAGTTGACCGGGTTCTCCGCCTACCACGGTTCCGTGGCCGCGGCGAATGACGTCTCGTTCCGGGTCGAGCGGGGCAGCGCGGTGGGTGTGCTGGGCCCGAACGGCGCGGGCAAGTCGACGCTGCTGCTGGCCGCGGCCGGCTTCGTCCGGACCACGGGCGGGCTGTCGATCGCCGGGCAGGTCGCCGACCGGCTGTCCCCGGCCCGGCGACGCCGGCTCGGCCTGGCGATGGTGCCGCAGGAGCGGGCCGCCGTGCTGGAGCTGTCGGTCGCCGAGAACCTGCGCCTGTCCTGGCTCACCGGCCGGCGGGCCACCCCGTACGAACAGGCGCGGGAGTCGGTGCTGGAGATCTTCCCGGCACTGGCCGGCCGGCTCGGCGATCCGGCGGGAAACCTCTCCGGCGGTCAACGCCAGATGCTCGCCGTGTCCCGTGGCCTCATGGCGACCTGCGACGTGCTCCTGCTCGACGAACCCACGGCCGGCCTGTCGCCGAAACTGATCTCCGAGCTGGTGCAGGCGATCCGCACCCTGAACGAGCGCGGCATCACCGTCCTCCTCGTCGAACAGAACTTCTCGGTCGTCGAGCGGACCTGCTCGTACATCCACGTGTTGAACGGCGGGCGGATCGTCTGGCACGGGCCGACCACCGGGATCGACCGGGACAGCATCGGCGACCTGTACTCGGGAGCCCGTCGGACGCGGCCGCCGGCTCCCAGGGCGCCGGATCCGGTGGGGGAACCCCGCGTACGGACGACGGTGGACCGGGCCGTGCCGGCCGGGTCCGGGGAACCGGAGGGGACCTGATGGAGACGGTGTTCTTACCGCCGAGCGGCTCGACCGCCGAGTTCATCTCGCCGGCCACGGTCGTCAGCGGCCGGGGCAGTGCCGGGCTGGTCGCCCGGGTGCTGTCGTCCCGGCTGCGCCTGCCGGGCGGCGCCTCGGTGTTCGTCGCGGTCGACGACGCCGTCGCGGGCGCCGGACTACTCGCGCCGATGCTCGACGCGCTGGGTGCGGCGTACCGGGTGACGGTCGTCGGCGGGTTCGGCGCGGAACCGGACGACGACCGCATCGACCGGGCGGCGGCGCGCGCCCGGGAGGTCCGGGCGGATGTCGTCGTGGCGGCCGGCGGCGGGTCCGTGATGGACGCCGCCAAGATGATCGCGCTGCTGCTGGAGAACGCCGGCGGCGCCGCCGACTGGCTCGGCCCGGTCGCACCGCCCGGCGGCGTCGCCCCGCTCGTCATGGTGCCCACGACCTGCGGCACAGGCTCCGAGGCGACCCGGGCGGCGATGGTGACGGTGGCCGGGGCGAAACGCATCTCGGCCACCGCCGGGTACGTCGGCACGGCGGTCGTGCTCGACCCGGCCCTGCTCGACGGGCTGCCCGGACGGATCGTCGCGATCACCGGAATGGACGCGCTGTCACATGCCGCCGAGTCGCTGATGTCCACCGACCGCTCGCCGATGAGCGTGCACCATGCCAGGACGGCGATCGCCCTGCTGGTCGGCAACCTCGAGGCGGCCTGCCGTGGTGACATCGAGGCCCGCGCCGCCTGCCTCTGGGCGTCGCACCTGTCGGGCCAGGCGCTCAACGCGGGTGTGCTGCTGGGGCACTCGCTCGCCTACTGCGTCGCGCACGAGCGGTCCGTACCGCACGGCGTGTCGTCGGGGCTGGCGCTGCCGTACTGCATCGCCTTCAATGCGAGCGGGCTGGAGCCGGACTGCGCCCGGACCCTGGCCCGGGCCCTCACCTCGGGACGCGGCGACGACCTCGTGGAGGCGGCGAACGGGGTACAGGCACTGCTCGGTCGGCTGGAACTTCCGACCACGCTCGCGGAGCTGGGCATCGGCGAGGACGCCGACGAGCGGATCGCCCAGCGGTGCGCCACGGAGTACCCCCGCGCCAACAACCCGACGCCGATGACCGTCGACGCCCTGCGACGGCTCGTGCCGTCGATGCGTACCGGCAATCTCGAGTCGGCGTTCGAGGCGGCGGTGACCAGCAGGCCAGCCACCTCAAGCTGATCGCGATCCGGGTCGGTCGACGCGGGTGAGGAGCCGGTCGAACAGGTCGCGGTGACCGAGTGCTACCGGGTAGCCGCGGCCTGGACGATCAGGGCCAGTTGGACCCGGTTGTTGCAGGCGGTCTTGCCGAGAATGGTGCTGATGTAGCCCTTCACGGTGGGGACGGTGAGGCTGAGAGCGGCGGCGATCTCGGCGTTCGACTTGCCGTCACCGACGGCCGTGGCGACCTGGACCTCCCGGGCGCTGAGAGATCGGAGGCGTTCCCGTGCGGCCAGCCGGTCGGTGTCGTGGCCGGTGCCGTCGGCGACCATGGTGATGAGGCGTCGGGCGATCTCCGGCGACAGCAGGCTGTTCCCTTGGCGGGCCGCCCGGATGGCGCGGACGATGTCCTCCGGCGGGGCGTGTTTGAGCAGGAAGCCGACGGCTCCGGCCCGGAGCGCCTTGACCACCAGCTCGTGCTCGTCGAACGTGGTCAGGACGATCACCGCGGGACCGTTCCCGCGATCGTGTAGTCGCTGGGTCGCGGTGATCCCGTCGACCTTCTTCATCCGCAGGTCCATCAGGACGACCTGGGGGTGGTGTGCGTCGACGACGGCCGGCACGTCGGCGCCATCCGATGCTTCCGCCACCACTCGGATCCCCTGGACTCCGTCGAGCATCGCCCGTAGCCCCATCCGCACCAGCGCGTCGTCGTCGACCAGGACGACGCGTGTCGTCTCGGCTAGGTCCCCCACGGAAGCCTCGCGGTGACGACGAACTGGTCCTCGACCCGTCCCGAGTCGAAGGTGCCGCCCAGGAGCGAAACCCGCTCGCCGAGCCCGCTCAACCCGGTTCCGCTGCCGGGGATGACCGACGCCCGGCCCGGCCCCGGGTCGAGGAACGTACTGACTGTCACGGCGATCTCCCCCGCCTCGTAGGATCGGACCACGATACGGACCGGCGACCCGGGTGCGTGCTTGCGGGCGTTGGTCAGGCCCTCCTGGACGATCCGGTACGCGGTCGCCGCCGCGGCGGCATTCCTTGACGCGCCGCCGCCGGTACCGTCGACGCGCTGGTCCACCTCCACCTCCGTGCCGCTGAGCCGGGACTCGTCGATGAGGGCGGACAGGTCGTCCAGCCCGACGCGGGGCTCGAGCAGGCCTGCCTCGCTGGTCGATCCGTCGCGCAGGATTCCGATGACGTCCTGGAGGTCACCCAGCGCATCGTGGCTGGTCTGCCGGATTATGGCGGCCATGCTGCGGGTCTGGGCCGGCGACAGGTCGGCTCGGAACTCGAGCGCACCCGCGTGAACGCTCAGCAGGGACAGGCGATGGGCTAGCGCGTCGTGCATCTCCCGGGCTATCCGGCGACGTTCCTGGTCCCGAATCGTCGCCGCGAGCAGCTCCTGGCCGACCTCGAGATCGTGTGCACGTTCCAGGACCTCCCGCAGGTAGTTGCGCTGGGCACGGATCATCAGGCCCCAGCCGACCACGGCCAGGTTCATCAGGCTGCCCATGATGATCTGGGTGCGGTAGCTGAAACCAGCCGACCCGGGATACATCAATGGAAAGCAGCACGTCGCGATCAGCTCGGCCGCGGTCAGCGCGGCGATCGCCGGAGCGCGCACCCGGATCGCCGCGGTGAAGAGTGCGACCAGCGACGCGCCCGCGGCGAACGCGGACACGGCCGAGGCGGCGACGGCAAATGCCGCTACTGCGGTGGGGAAGTTCTTGCGGCCGGCCAACGCCGCGCACGCGGCCGTACCGAGCAGCACGTCGAGGACCAGGCCGGCGGGGCTGTGCGCGTCGATGGTCGGGACCAGTATGAACAGGCCGAAGCCGACCGCGACGACGACGAGGACGACGTCGACCAGTACCTGGCGGCTGATGGTCCTCGACCGCTGCCCGGCGGCGGGGGCGGAGGAGTAGATCAGCGCATGCCAACGGCGACGCGGTCGTCGCGTCGGGTGTGCGGCTGCGGGGTGCGTCATGTTGATGCACCTTAACGAGGTGGAAGTGCTCCGCCGCACCGTCCTTGGTCGCTCGCCCACACCCTTCTTTGGTCGGGCAGGTTCGCCCTTCCCGGGGTGGTGTTGCGATCGGTCCGCCGCGCCGACGCTTGGGGTGACCCGCCCGTAGACCGATCGGATGGACACCTTGACCAGCTCGGATCCCACACGTCATGCCAGGCAGGACCCCTTACGGGTGGTGGGTCTCACGAAGACCTACGGACCGTCGAGCAACGAGGTGACCGCTCTCGCCGGCGTGACGACCTCGTTCGCCGCCGGAACGTTCACCGCCGTCATGGGCCCCTCGGGTTCGGGCAAGACCACTCTTCTTCAGTGCGCCTCCGGTCTTGACCGACCCACCACGGGCACGGTTTATGTCGATGGGCGCGAGTTCGTGCAGGGTAGCGAGGCGGCGATCACCCGCTTCCGGCGTACCCGGATCGGGTTCGTCTTCCAGCAGTACAACCTCCTGCCGACGCTGACGGCGTTGCAGAACGTCACCCTGCCGATGCGGCTCGCGGGCAGGAAGGTCTCTCGCAAGCAGTGCCTCGCCCTCCTCGACCAGGTCGGGCTGGCTGGCTACGCCGACCGTCGGCCCACCGAACTCTCCGGCGGTCAGCAGCAACGCGTCGCGATCGCCCGGGGGTTGGCGTCCAGGCCGTCGATCGTGTTCGCCGACGAACCCACCGGTGCGCTCGACGGCACCAGCGCGGCCGCGGTCCTCGCGCTCCTGCGCCAGGCCGTCGACGAGCACCACCAGACGATAGTGATGGTGACCCACGACCCCATCGCCGCCGCCTTCGCCGACTCGGTCGTCTTCCTCACCGACGGGCGGATCGTCGGCACCATGAAAGATCCCAGCGCGGCCGCGGTGTCCGAGCAGATGCTGCGGCTCGATCTCGCCCGTCGAAATGGCGGACAGCGATGACGCTGCTCGGGCTCGCGTTCAACTCGCTGCGGTTCCGCCGGGGCAGCTTCGCCGCGACGTTCATCAACGTGTTCCTCGGCGCGGTCGTGTTGATGTCCTTCGCCTCGCTGTTCGACACCGCCGGTGGGGTCGGCGTCTCCTCGGCCGACGCATCGTCGCTGACGACGATCGCCGCCGCCGTCGGCGGATGGGGCCTCGTCATCGTGGGTTTCGGCGTCGCCTCGACGATGAACCTGTCGGTCCGGCAACGCCAGGCCGAACTCGCGCTGCTCAAGGCCACCGGCGCCATGCCGTCCCAGATCGGACGCATTATCGTCGGTGAGGGGGCGGCCATCTCGATCATGGCTGCCCTCCTGGGCATCGTCCCAGCCTGGCTGATCGGACGGGTGGTGCTCGACGCACTGACCTCCACCGACCAGATCGCCGACGACGTCTCCTACCGCTTCGGGCCCCTCGCCCTGATCGCGGGACTGTCGACGACCCTGCTCGCCACCGCCGGCGCGACCACGATCAGCGCCCGCGCGGCAGGACGGGTCACCGCCCGGGAGGCGTTGAGCCAGGCCGCCACCGACGGCCGATCGATCGGCCGGGGCCGGATCATCGCGGGCGGTCTTCTGCTCGTCGTCGGCATCTCCTGCGCCCTGACGACCGCCACCGTACTGAAGGACGAGGGCTTCACCACCCTGAGCGTCGCCGGCCAGGCCTGCATCGCCTCCGCGATCGGCCTGGCACTCCTGTCTCCCTTGGTGCTGCGTGGACTGATCCGGTCCGTCGAGCTGGTGACCCGGCCGCTCACCGGGGCGGCGGGATATCTGGCGACGACGGCCATCCGCCAACGCACCGGACAAGCCACGGCCATCACCATGCCGGTGATCATCCTGACCGGCCTGGCCGCCGGAACCCTGTACATCCAGAAGATCCAGAATGCGGCCAACGCCGCTGACGGCATCACCGTCAGTGCCGACGACAAGGGAGTCGAGACTCTCAACTTCATCATCGTGGGCATGATCGCGCTCTTCGCCGCCATAGTGCTGATCAACAACTGCGTCGCGAGCCTGCTGGCCCGACGGCAGGAGTTCGGCCTGACCCGCAAGCTCGGCGCGACCCCGGGGCAGATCCTGCGCGCCGTCGCATTCGAGACGATGTTCGCCGCCGCCTCCGGACTCGCCCTGGGCACCATCTCCGCCGCGATCGGCATCGCGGGTTTCCAGTACGGGCGCACCGGCTCGTTGCGTCTCGACCTCGACGCCGTTCCCTACCTCGCGATCGTCGGCACCGTCGTCGTCCTGGCCATCACCGCGAGCCTGACGGCCGCCCGCAGGTCACTGGCCGCCCCGATGATCGATGCGGCAGGTGTCGCGCGCACCTGACCGCGACGAGACCGCCGGTGGGCGGGGTCGCGGGGGAGAGCCGCAGGTCACGCGACCGGTCTGGCAGCGGGCCCCGGCCAGGATCCGGCAGGAACAACCCGGCACGACAACCGTACGACCAGCACCCGTAGTGATGGACATCAGTCCACGTCAACCAGAACAGGGAGTCCTGAGATGACCAGTTACAGCCGACGGTACGTACTGCGCTCGGCGGCCGCGGCGGGAGCCGCTGCCGCCGGGTACGGCGGACTGCTGCTCTCCGGCGCAACCGGCGGGCCGGCCCTGGCTGCCACCTCCGGCGGCCGGCCCGGAAGGTACCCGTTCCTCGAGGGCGCCTTCGCCCCGGTCCGCAAGGAGGTGACGGCGTTCGACCTGCCCGTCACCGGCCGGATTCCTCGCGAACTGAACGGGCGGTATCTGCGGATCGGCCCCAACGTCCTCGGGCTGGAGGACCCTCGGGCGCATCACTGGATGCACGGCGAGGGGATGGTGCACGGCGTCCGGCTCCGGGACGGACGCGCCGAGTGGTACCGCAACCGCTGGGTCCGGTCGGCCGTGGTCGCCGGCAAACTGGGCGAGCCGTACCCCGGTCCGGTGCCGGAGCAGGACTACGCCTGCAACACGCACGTGATCGCGCACAACGGCCGGATCCTGACGCTGCAGGAGAGCGGGCCGCTGCCGTACGAGCTTGACGGCGACCTGAACACCGTCGGCCCGTACGACTTCGGCGGGACGTTGGACAACACCTTCACCGCGCACACCAAACTCGACGCCGAGGCTGGTGAGCTGCACGCCGTCACCTACAGCCCGATGTGGGAGTACGTCCGACATCTCGTCGTGGACCAGACGGGCCGGGTCATCCGGACGACGCAGATTCCGATGACCGCCAGCCCGTTCATGCACGACTTCGCGCTCACCAAGCGGTACGTGGTGCTCTTCGACGTGCCGGTCACGTTCGATCCCGAGGCGGCAGCGGCCGGGGCGCCGGTGCCGTACACCTGGAACGACCGGCACCCCGCGCGGGTCGGGGTGCTGCCGCGGGCCGGCGGCCAGATCCGCTGGTTCGAGGTTGCGCCGATCCTGTACTCCCACACCCTCAACGCCTACGACGACGGGGACTCGGTGGTAGTGGACCTCACCACGATGCCGGCCCCCTTCTACCCGGGTGGTCGGGGCTCCGGCGGTCCGGGCTCCGCCGGTACGCCGTCGCTGGACCGTTGGACGATCGACCTGGCGCGCGGCCGGGTCCGCACGAGCCGGCTGGACGACCGCCCGCAGGAGTTCCCCCGGGTGAACGAGGCGCTGGTGTCCCGGCGGCACCGGTACGGATACTCGGCGGCGGCTGCCGAGATGTTCCAGGCCTTCGAGACGGTGGACGGTGTCCCACCGGACCGGGCGTTCAGCAACGCGCTGATCAAGCACGACCTGGTCCGGGGCACGTCGGAGGTGCACCGCCTACCCCGGCACGCCGCCGCCAGCGAGGCCGTGTTCGTCCCGGCCACCGACTCCGGCCGCGACGCGGCGGCGTCGGACCACTCGGCGGCCGAGGACGACGGTTACGCGGTCGCCTACGTGCACAATCCGGAGCGCAACGCGTCGGACCTGGTGATTCTGGCCGCCCAGGACTTCACCGGCAAGCCGCTCGCCCGGGTCCACCTGCCGGCGCGGGTACCGCTCGGCTTCCACGGCAGCTGGGTCCCCGACGCCTGACGGGCGGCTCTGTCCGAAGTCGACGAAGAACCTTTCCGGTCCGCCGCATCTCGACGGCGGCGGGCGGGACGTGGCACGGGCCGGTGGAGGCCGGCCCGTGCCACGCCGACCTCTCCGCGCGACCCTTACCGGGGCTGGGCGAATGCCGTTCGCGGGCGTGCGTGGGGGATGAGTGCGAGCAGCTGGATCGCGGCGAGTCCGTACTGTGCGGCGTTGTTGGTGGAGACGAACACCGCTTCGTCGATGGGCATCAGGACCCGTGTGCCGTCGATCCGGGTGAGCTGCCATCGGGCCTCGCGCTGCAATGGGTTGCGGTTGAGCTGGTCGTTCTCGTCCAGGGTGAACTTGCGCCAGGCGAGTTCGGCCAGGCCCGGGTCGCCCGTTCGGGCCGCGGCGTACGCGGTGAGCCGGCTGTGCGCCTGGACGAGTGAGATGCCCTGGAGCGGTTGCCCGACCTCGGACTCCTGCTGCTCCGGCGGTGCCAGATAGAGCCGGCAGTAGTCCAGCCAGGCCCGTTCGAACTCCGGCAGGCCGAGATCGAGGTCGATGAGCTCGGTGATGATCTCCGGAAGGCCGAAGACGGCGGAGAGGTGCGAGACGCTGATGTCGTCGAGCGTGGTGTCGAAGCGGCCGGTCGACAGGTCGATCCGCGCCTGACCCGTGAGGAAGCCATGCGGCAGCCCGCCGATGTCCGCCATGGTGCCGAGCAACCGGTCACGCGCCCGGGTGTCGCCATGGCGTTCCCACCGGGTGAGCCAGGCGGCGGCCAGGGCGCCCCAGTCGGTACCGAGACTGACCGACAGGGCGTGCGGGTCGGGCACGTACGCGTCCGTGCGAATCTTGCGGAGCGGGTCGATGACGAGGAACGTCTCCTCCGCCGTGGCGAGCTCGTCGAGCAGGTCACCGGTGCGTTCGTCGGCGGTCAGGTAGTAGTAGAACCGCCGGTAGGCCGCGTTGGAGATGCGCAGCTGCTTGCAACTGCATCCCCAGTGCTGCACGTTGTGCCGCGAGCCGAGGCCCTTCCAGCGGCCGAGGTGGTAGACGTCGACCTCGCCGGTGTGCCGGGTCATCGCCTCGGCGAAGCGGAAGACGTCGGCCCGGCCGGTGCGCAGGTACTGGTACCACAACCAGAGGTCGGGGGAGAGCTCCGAGTTGTCCCAGGCGTACCCGCCGACGTCGTAACGCCAGGTGTGCCGGTCGGGGTCGTACGCGTGCATGACGTCCCCGTAGTCCCAGAACCCGTACCAGCGACGCTGTTCGCGTTGGCGTACGTAGTGGTCGAAGAGGAAGTCGAGACGTTCCTCGATGTCCTGGTGCCGAGGGTCGGGAACGCTCCAGCTGCCGAAGACGTTCGCCGCCGCCAGCCCTTCCGGGGCGGCGGCCAGCAGTCCGGGGGAGCTGAGCATCGCGGCGTGCTCGGCAAGCTCGTCGTTCGACGGTGTCGCGTCGTGAACGTGCAGACTCAGCTCGTGCGTCCGCGCTATCCCGTGCGGCGTTCCGTAGCCGGGTTCGTAGTCCTCGTAGGTGATCTCGAGACCCTCGAGCTGCTCGGCGAAGGTGTCCTGGCCCAGGCCATCGTGCCAGTACCGCAGATCCATCGCCGGAGCGCTCGGCGACCACATCCACACCGTCGCCGTCGCGACGTCGGTCGCCGCCCCGCGGATGTCGAGCCGGGTCGGATGCAGCTTCCAGAAGTCCCGCAGGCCGAACCCGAGACCGCCCCCGGTCGCACCGCCGAGGTATCCGTATCCGGCTGACCGGGTACCGGACGGGATGCTGACCCAGGCGTGGCCGGACGCCGTCCGCTTGCGCAGCAGGAAGCCGTCGGCGCTGGTCTGGTCGAGCGTGTAGTCGTTCCAGGTGGGAACGAGATGCAGCCGGCTTGCTACCCCGTCGTCGCGGATCTCGCCGACGGGACGGCCGGCGACCTGTGCCCGTCGTACCGCCGCGCCCGGGTCGCGGCGCAGGCCGGTCAGGCCACGGACCGCCTCGGTGAGGAAGCCCTCCGGTCCGGCGAGCCGGACATGCCGGTCGTGCGGCTCGTCCCGCATCACCACGTCGGCGCTCAGCCCGAGCCCGGCCAGGAAGTCCCGATCGGGATCGCCGTCCCAGACGAAGGTGTGCACGACGCGTACGTCGGGCGCGCCGGCGTAGAAGTACAACCGGACCCGGAAGGGCAGCCAGTCGCCGTGCCGCCCGTCCAGCCGTACGACGGCCCGCACGGGCCCGTCCTGCTCGACCGTGATCTGTTCGACCTCGCCGCTGGCCTGATGGCGGTCGCGTGAACCGTCGTCGTCGGGCAGGTGCTGCCGCAGGCTGACCAGTCGCACCGCCCGGACGATCTGCCGACCGTCGTACTCGATCGAGGCGACGAGGTGCGGGCGGCGCAGCGTCCAGGTCACCGGTCCGGTGCTGACCCGGAGATCGTTCTCCGATCCCGTCACGGTGACGGGCTCGGCCGGGAGGCTCGGCTCCTGGCCCGCCACCACCTCGTACGACGCGGCTGGGTCGTGCTGCGGGCCGATCGCGTGGGCCGACCACTTGACCGAGCCGTCCGGCCAGCTGGCGGTGATCCAGCTCTGTAGCGGTGTGCCGTCGGCCAGCGCGAACGGTGTAGCTGTGTCGACCGTGCCACGGGCCCAGGGAAGTCCCCAGGTGATGCCCTGCCTTCTGGGCCCGTCCAGCCACCGTACCGTCATTCCTTCACCGATCCGATCAGGACGCCCTTCGCGAAGTGCTTCTGCAGGAACGGGTACACCAGGAGGATCGGCGCCGTCGCGAGCACGATGACGGCGAACTTCAGGCCCTGTAGCGGAAACAGTGCCGAACCCTGCTGGTTCAACACGTTTTCCGAGTCCGAGTTCGGCGCGGTGAGCTGGCGGACCAGCACCTGCAGTGTCCACTTGTTTTCGTCGTTGATGTAGAGCAGCGGCGACATGTAGTCGTTGCAGATGGCGACCGCGTAGAACAGGGCGAACGTCGCGATGACGGGCTTGGACAGCGGCAGCACGATCCGCCAGAAGACCGCGAGCTCGTTGCAGCCGTCGATCCGCGCCGCCTCCTCGAGCGCCTCCGGCAGCTCCTGGAAGAAGGCCTTGACGATGAGCAGGTAGAAGGGATTGATGGCCAACGGCAGGATCAGCGCCCAGTAGCTGTCGAGCAGGCTGAGCTCGCGCACCACCAGGTAGGTCGGGATCATTCCGCCGGTGAAGACCAGGGTGAAGAGGACCAGGTTGATGATCAGGGTGCGGCCGGGCAGGTGCCGCTTCGCCAGCGGGTACGCCATGGTGAGGGTGAGCGTCACCTGGATCGCCGTGCCGACGAGGGTGACCCCGATGGTGGTGAGCATCGCGCGGATGAACACGTCGGTGGCGAACATGTAGTCGTACGCGTCCGTCACGAACTTCTCCGGCCACAGGAAGAACGGCCGCGAGTCGATCTCGGCCTCGCTGGCGAACGATCCGGCGAGGACGTAGAGCAGCGGAAGAACGGTGATGGCCGCGAGCGACACCAGGACGACGATGTTCAGGGCGTCGAATACCCGGCTGCCGAACGAGTCGTAGTGTCGGATCGACGGCCTGCGGCGCCTGGTGACATTCGTGAGAACCATAATTGCGCCTCCTCAGTACAGGCCACGCTGGCCGAGGCGCTTTGCCAGCCAGTTCGAGCCGACGATCAGGAACACCCCGACCACGCCCTTGAAGAGGCCGACGGCGGTGGAGTAGCTGAAGGCACCCTGGGTGATACCGATGTAGTACACGTACGTGTCGAAGACCTCCGACGTCGAGCGGTTCAGGGACGTTGTCATCAGCCAGATCTGCTCGAACCCGGAGTCCATCAGATTGCCCGACGTCAGGATGGCCATCACCACGATCGCCGGCCGGATGGCCGGGACGGTGATGTGCCAGAGCTGGCGCCACCGCCCGGCGCCGTCGACGCGGGCCGCCTCGTAGAGCTGCGTGTCCACGTTCGCCAGGGCGGCCAGATAGATGATCGTTCCCCAGCCGGTCTGCTTCCAGAGCAGCTGCAGGATGATGATCGGTCGGAACCACTCCTCCTGGGCCACGTAGTCCACCCGCTGCCCGCCAACGACGTCGTGGATGAAGCCGGCCAGCACGCCGAAGTCCGCCGAGAAGAGCAGATACGTCAGCGACGCCACGATCGTCCAGGACAGGAAGTGCGGGATGTAGATCAGTGACTGGACCGAGCGCTTCACGATCCGGACCCGCAACTCGTTGAGCAGCAGCGCGACCACGATCGGTGCCGGAAAGACGAAGACCACGGTGAGCAGGGCCAGGATCAGCGTGTTGGCCATCAGACGGCCGAAGTCCGGGCCGGTGAACAGCTCCTCGAAGTGCTCGAGGCCGACCCACGGACTACCCGAGTAGCCCAGGAACGGCACGTAGTCCTTGAAGGCGATATGTAGGCCGTACATCGGCCAGTACTTGAAGACCAGGAAGTACAGGACGCCCGGCAGCAGCATCAGGTAGAGCCAGCGGTTTCGCAGCAGCAGGGCGAGGCGACGACCCGGCGTCTTCGGAGCGGCACGCGGAACGCGTCCCCGGGTACTCTTCGGCGGGTCCGGCGCCCTGTCGGCGACGAGATCGGTGGCCACGGCGGCCTCCCGTCCGGGGTGAGCGGGGTCCGGCCCGGGGACCGGACCCTTCGAGACCGTCACTTGGGAAGCTTGGAGACCAGGTCGTTGACCTCCTGTGCCACCTGGGTGCCGCCGCTGTCGTACCAGCGCTTGACCTGGGCCCGTAGCTGTTCCTCGCTGATCGCGCCGGAGAGGAACTTGATCCGGGCGTCGGGGATGATCAGGTCCAGCGTCTGACCCTTCTCGACGGCCGTCGGCGCGACGACCGGAAGCGCCGGGTTGTGCACCGCCGTTTTCAGGTCCTCCTGCATCAGCGTCTCCCGCTGGTCGAACAGCTTCTGCTCGATGTCGTTGGAGTACTTGAACGGGTACTGGCCGAGGCCGACGCTGGCCCGGGTACCCAGCTGGATGAAGGCCTTGTCGACGTCGTTCTGGATGACCTTGACCTGGGCGTCGTCCTGGTTGATCAGTACGGCCTTTCCGTCCTCAAGCCGGAAGTTGCGGCCTTCGATGCCGTTGGTCAGCAGGGACGAGCCCTCCTGGGACTGCAACTTGTCCAGCGTCTGCAGCACCTGTTCCAACTGCTCGTCGGTCCGGATCCGCTGCTTGGAGATGGCCAGGACATCGAGGTATCCGGTGAACGGGAGGGAGAACTTCTGGCCGTCGGACCGCTTCATGTTGCCGACCATGGAGACCTTGTCGAAGTCCTTCGGGTCCTTCTGCCTGAACCGGCCGGCCAGGTCGGTGCCGCGGACGTTGACATCGATGATCATGCCGCCCTTGCCCTGGACGAACGGGTCGTTCCAGCTGCCGGCGTCGAGCGTGGCGAAGTCCGGGTTGACCAGGCCCTCGTCGACCCACTTCTTCATGAACCGGTTGGCCTGGTAGAACTCCTCGGTGTCGAAGCCCGGCACGAGCTTGCCGCCGCGCTGACCCCAGCCGTTGGGCGCGCCGAACCAGGTCTCCATCGTGTCGTACGGGCTGCTGCTGGCGTAGTTGCCGGGCCACTTCGGGATGACCAGCCCGTACGTGTCCTTTTTGCCGTTGCCGTCCGGGTCCTGCTCGGTGAACGCCTTGGCGATCCGGTACAGGTCGTCGACCGTCTGCGGCTCCGGCAGACCGACCTTCGCCAGCCAGTCCTTGCGGTACACCACGGCCGACCGCAGCAGTGGCCGGGTGCGGTAGATGCCGTAGGTCTTGCCGTTGACCATGACGTTGCGCGCGGTCTGTGCGTTCGCGGGCTTGAGGTTCGGGTAACTGTCCAGCTTGCCGGTCAGGTCCCAGAAGGCACCGGCGTCGGCGGCCCGGATGAACGACGGGCTCTTCTCGTTCGTGACCACCAGGTCGGGAATGCTGTTGGAGGCGAGCGTGACGTTGAGCTTGTCGTTGTAGTCCGCGTTGGGCACCCAGGTGATGTCGAGCTTCTTGCCGATCAACTTCTGGACGGCCTGTTGCAGCTCACCGCCCGGATCGGGCGCGGTGCCGAACAGCTTGGTCATCACGGTGATCGTGTCGAGCGAGGCCTGCTTCTCGTCGCCGCCGCAGGCGGTGACGGTCAGGGCGGTGGTCAGGCCGAGTGCGGCGGCCAACAACCGCCGTGACCGGGACACCATCTTCATGAGAGTCCTTTCGCGTGTAGGCGCGCCTCGTTCTCTGCGAAGAAGCGCAGACATAGCCAGGTGTCCAGCTGGATCCACCCGCCGACGGCGACCACGAGCGCCAGAAGCGGGTACGTCGCGGTCGCGTACACGATCGCGGTGAAGACGAACAGCAGCAGGACGGAGGCGGCCGGGCGAGTGAGGGCGAACAGCGAGGCCTTGGCGAAGCTGCTGGACGTCCGCAGGTCGTAGTGCACGGACATGGGAAGCAGATACGCCCCGATCACCACCAGGGCGACGATCGCCGCGATGGTGACCAGCCGGAAGTGCGTGGCTGCCGATCCGAGTGCGGTGAAATAAAAGTAGTTCACGACAAGAAGGACGGTCGTCGCGGCCAGGGGGAGGACCAGGAGAGATCCGCGTCCGAACTCTCGCCGGTAGACGGTGACGAATGCCCGCCAGGGATGAAATGTTTCACCCAGTGCCCGCCGCCGGGCAAGTGTGTAGGCCGCCAGGGTGGCCGGACCGATCCCCAGGACCACGCCGCCGACGAGCGTGAAAACCAGCCAGAGCAGGTTGAGCCTGGCCGCCCAGAAGACCTCGTCGGCCGCCTCATAGAGCCTTGTCGCCCAGCCAGTCGTGCTCGGTGCGGGTGGTCGGTCGGATGGCGCAAACCTGGGGGTCGGAAATCGTTGCTGCACGCTGGCCTGCCTCGTGGCGAGCGGTTACCGATGTAAATGTGTGAGCGACCGTAGCTTTGAATCGCTTCAATGTCAACGCTGGGAAAGGCTTTACCTCACGGCCTGTCGCGGACCGCCTTCCGGCGCAGCGTGGCTGCCCACCGCACCCCGTGGCGCGGCGTCGCGGCGACGTTCACACCGCGCGGCTCGCGAGCAGACCTCAGTGCTCGGTCACCCGGAGGTTGGCGTATTCGCCGATCATCGGCGCCATCTGCCGGAAACCGATCTTGCCGCCGGGGAGCGGGTTGTCATCCTGCCATCGGAACGACACCAGGTCCGCCACCTCGAAGGTGACGGTGCCACCGCGGAGGCGCAGGCGCAGCGGGTACGGACCCTGCGCGTCGAGCACCGCAGGTAGCGGATCGGGCCCCTGCGCGACCAGATGGAAGCCGTAGCTCTTTCGGAGGTTGCAGGTGTGGAGCTTGCGTTCCGACGGCCACCTCCGGCGGAAGTACGACACGTGGTACGCGTCCAGGTCGCCGTGGTGGTACTGCTCGTACCGCCCGGTGCGAGCGGTCAGCTCGAAGAGATCTTCGCCCTGCCGGCCACGGGCGTGGAAGAAGAGGATGCAGAGGCCGGGCTCCCGGATCGGCCAGAAGTCCCACTCGATCGTGACGTCGGCACCGAAGTCCTGCGGACACCACAGCACGACGTTGGCGTCCTGATCGTCCTCTGCCGGCCGCAGGCTCTCCAGCCGCAGCCGCCCTCGCGGGAACGACACGGCGCCGTCGCCCTCCAATCGAAACGCCTCCAGGTCCTCCGGCGAACTCAACGGGTTGACGTAGGGCATCGACCTGGCTCCTTCCGAGCGGTGTCCGGCTGACCGGCAACGGTTCAGAACGGCGCCCGCAGATGCAGGCGGCGGCCGTCCGGCCCGGTCAGGTCGAGCCGGTCACCGTCGAGGTCGAAGGCCACCTCGCCGCGAAGGACGCCGAAGATGGCGATCTCCAGCATGATGTCCTCCTGCTGACAGGCGCGCTTCGTGGTGCCCAGGCCGTCGACCGCGACGGTGGAGTCGGCCACCACGGCCCGGCCGCTGAGCCAGTTGCAGGAGAGCGTGCCGTACAACTCGTCGTCCTGGAACACCAGGTGTGCGGGTACCCGGGCGGGGACCGGCGTGCTGCCCGGCTGCGAACTCGACTCCAGGAGCCAGTACGTCTCCGTCAGCGGCCGGTCGGACTCGGGTCGGCCGGCCATCCGAATCTCCGTGCCGTCGACCCGGAGCAGCAACTCGTCGTCGTGCCGGGTCCACGCCGGACCGGCGCCGAGGAACTCGGCCAGCCAGCTGTCCTGGGCCCGTTGCTCGGCGCCGTACGAGGCGTCCGCGGTGTGCAGGTCGGTCACGACCAGGTGGGTGCCCTCCACGCTGACCTGGGCGGCGATCAGGTTTCCGCCGGCATGCGCGTGCAGGCCGCCGCCGGCGATCCGCAGTCGGATCACCGTACCGGGTAGCAGCGGGCGGGGCTGGCCGTCCTGGGTCACCGCCACCGACTCGAACGCACGGTCCTCGAGACAGTCGGCGGCGCCCGGCACCACTGCGGCGGTGCCGGCCGCCACGACACCCATGACAAAGATACTCGTCAATGTGTTCATGCCTTAATGATGCCCACGTCAGCTGCGCGTGCACCAGCGGTACCCGACCGAGAAGGACGCGATAGAGGGAGGTGGGCCGGGGTGATGAACGGTTCGGTGCCGAATCGATGAACGGCGGCGCTTAGCGTGGCGCCGATGTCACCTACCAAGTGGAGGCAATCGTGCGTCGAACCGTACGGCGAAGCTCGGTCTTCGCAGTCACGCTGCTCATGGCGGTGGTCGGCATGGTGACGCTGACCGGATCCGCCGCGTCCGCCAGACCGCTCAACAATCGGGTCACCCAGACGGCCTTCATCTGGAACTGTCCCACCGGAACACCCGGATGTTCGGCGGTACAGACCCGGGTCGGGGATGTGCGGACGGCCGACCCGATGACGGACGTGTGCCGGGTCACGATCGCCGGGGTAGCCAAGAATCTGATCTACAACCGGACGGCTCGGGCCGGCGCCTCACTGCGAACCGGGTTCCTCTACCGGTCGAACCTCCAGTCGCCCAACCTCCAGCAGGACTCGTGCGTCAGCGGAGGTTCGTTCAACAACGTGCCGGGGAACACGCCACAGCGGTTGTGCCCACATCCGAACTGCGGCGGCGTCGCCACGGCCACCAGCGGACAGCAGTTGCGGGAGTTCTGCTCGGTCGACGACGAGATCGGCAACATCTGGCACCTCACGGTCGCGCTCAGTACCACGACCGGTCCGCTCACCGCGGGCTTCATCAACCGGGACGATCTCAACAACGCCACCAACCTCCAGTTCGACTGTCACAACCTGATCTAGGACGGCATTCGGGGTGATCGATGCACCTGCGGCTACGATGAGCGTCGCCGGAGGTTCCTCAGGTCACCGCGGAGGCGTAGGTGGAGTTCCGTGTCCTGGGCTCGCTCGAGGTGTCGGCGAACGACGGCCCGGTACGCCTGACCGGCCAGCGCCAGCGCACCCTGCTCGCGATGCTGCTGGTCAACGCGGACCGGGCCGTTCCGCTCGACATCCTGATCGACGCGGTGTGGGGGGAGCACCCGCCGACGACCGCGAAACGCCAGGTCCAGAACAGCATCTCCGCGCTCCGCCGGCTGCTGGACACCGGATCACCCGGTCCGGGCCAGGCGCCGACGATCGCCGCCGAGGGCAACGCGTACCGGCTCCGGCTCGGCACCGCCGAACTCGACGCGCGGGTCTTCCAGACCCGGGTCGAGACGGCACAGCGGCACAGTGCCGCCGGCCAGGTCGGCGAGGCCACGGCCGAGCTGCGGACGGCGCTGCGGCTGTGGCGCGGTCCCGCCCTCGCCAACCTGGGCGGCGGAGTGTTCGCGGCGGCGGCGCGCCTGGACGAACAGTGGCGCGCGGCCGTCGAGGAGTGCCTGACGCTGGAGCTCAGGCTCGGCCGGCACGCCGAGCTGATCAGCGAACTGACCGAGCTGGTCGCGACGTATCCGCTCCGTGAGCGGCTGGTGGGACAGCTGATGGTGGCGCTGCACCGATCAGGCCGGCAGGCCGACGCGCTCGATGCGTACCGCCGGCTCCGGGAAGGGCTCGCCGACGGACTGGGCCTCGAACCCAGCGCCATGCTGCGGGAGCTGCACACCGCGATCCTGCGGGACGAGGACGACGGCGCGGTGTCGGGCACGCCGGCCGACCTCGCCCGGACCACGCGGGCGGTCCCGGCCCAGCTCCCCACCGACACAGCCGGCTTCACCGGCCGGGCAAACCACCTCAAGGAGCTGGACCAACTACTGTCCGGCGATGCCACCGCCGTGGTGATCTCCGCGATCGCCGGCACGGCGGGGGTGGGGAAGACGGCGCTGGCCGTCCACTGGGGGCAGCGGGTCCGGCAGCACTTCCCCGACGGACAGCTCTACGTCAACCTGCGCGGCTTCCATCCTGACCCCCGCCGGTGCACCCGTCCGAGGCGCTGCGCGGGTTCCTGGACGCGCTGGACGTACCGCCGGGACGGATTCCGGTCGATCTGGCGGCCCGGTCCGCCCTGTACCGCAGCCTGCTGACGGACCGGCGGATGCTGGTCGTGCTGGACAACGCCCGCGACGCCGACCAGGTCCGTCCGCTGTTGCCCGGCAGCCGGACCTGCCTGGTCGTGATCACCAGCCGCAACGTGCTGTCCGGGCTGGTCGCCGCCGAGGGCGCCCGGCCGGTCCTGCTCGACCTGTTCGACGCGGCCGAGGCACAGCAGATGTTGGCACTGCGGCTCGGCCGGGAGCGGGTGGCGGCCGACCCGGCGGCCGTCGGCGAGATCGTCGCCCGGTGCGCCCGGTTGCCGCTGGCCCTGGCGGTGGCGGCGGCCCGTGCGGCCATCCATCCCGACTTCCCGCTCGGCACGCTCGCCGCCGAACTACGCACCGCCCGCGGCGGTCTGGACGCCTTCAGCGGTGAGGACCCGGTCACCGACGTCCGGGCCGTCTTCTCCTGGTCCTATCGACAGCTCAGTGAGCCCGCGCGGCGGCTGTTCCGGCTGCTCGGCACACACCCCGGCCCGGACGTCTCGGTGCCGGCGGCCGGCAGCCTGGCCGGCATCCCGGCCGAAGAGGTACGCCCGCTGCTGGCCGAACTGGCCGGTGCGCGGTTGGCCGCCGAACAGACCCCGGGCCGGTACGCGTGCCACGACCTCCTGCGCGCGTACGCCACCGAACTGGCACAGACCTGCGACACGGCTCCGGAGCGGCACGCGGCCCTGCACCGGCTGCTCGATCACCACCTGCACAGCGCCTGCGCCGCCGACCGGCTACTCGACCCGTACCGGGACCCGATCTCCATTGCGGCGGCCCGGCCGAGGGTGATCGTCGAACAGCACGCCGACCACGAACACGCGATGCGCTGGTTCACGGTCGAACTGCCCGGCCTGCTGGCCGCCATCGACCGCGCGGCGGAATCGGGCTTCGACCCGTACGCCTGGCAGCTGGCCTGGGCGTTGGCGTATTTCCTGGAGCGGCGGGGTCACTGGGAGCCCTGGGCCGCCGCCCAGCACACCGCGCTAGCCGCGGCGCGACGGCTCGACGACCACAGCGGACAGGCGCACGCCCACCGCAGTCTCGGCCGCGTCCACGTCCACCTCGGCCGGGCCGAGGAGGCCCTGCGCCACCTGCGGCAGGCCGGTCGCGACTACCAGGCGGTCGACGATTCCGCCGGTCAGGCCCGGGTCCACTTCGACCTGTGCTGGATCCACCATCGCCAGGGCCGGTACCGGCGGTCGCTCGATCACGCCCAGCGGGCGCTCGAGTTGTTCCGCGCCATGGGGCACCGGTCCGGTCAGGCCAGGGCGCTGAGCAACGTCTCCTGGGAGCACAACTCCCTCGGTGACCACGAGCGGGCTCTCGCCGCTGCCGAGCAGGCCCTGCGTCTGCATCAGGCGACCGGCGACCGGTTCGGCGAGGCGGACACCTGGGACGTGCTGGGTCACGCCCACCACGGTCTGCGTCACCACGAGGAGAGCATCGGGTGCTACCAGCGGGCCGCAGACCTCTACCGGGACCTCGGCCACCGGTGGGGTGAGGCCGACACCACTGCCCGGCTCGGCGACGCCCACGACGCCGCGGGTGCCGCCGAGGCCGCACGCGCCGCCTGGCGGCGGGCCGTCGCGATCCTCGACGAACTCGGCCACCCCGACGCCGACCAGGTCCGCGCCAAGCTGGAATCCCGCTGAGCGTACCCGGGTGCCAGCGCGACGCGGTGACGCCCGGGTACGCCCTACCGGAGGCGGCGGAGTGGCATCACCCGACGGCGGTCCCCTCGAGTTCGACCATCAGGTCGAGGACCGCCAGCCGGGTCACCCCGAGCATCGTGGTGGTCGGTGCCACCCTGGCGGCGCCCAACCGCGACGCCAATACGCCGTAGTGCGCGAAGAGCCGATCGACGTCGGTCGTGTAGACGTTGAGCCGGACGAGGTTGGCGAGGGACATGCCGGCCTCGCCGAGTACGGCCTCCAGATTGTCGAGGCTCAACGCCAACTGCGCCGCCATGTCGCCGGCATGCTGGGGCTTGCCGTCGCCGCCCATCGCGGTCTGCCCGGAGCAGTACAGGGTCCGGGTGTGCCCGGAGACGATCTCACCCTGGTTGAATCCCAGCTGTGCCGACCACGTGACCGGGTTGACTGCCGTTCGTTCCACTGCCACATCAGCTCCGTTCGATTCATCGGAAGTGCGTACGTCCATCGGCGCGGTAGCCGACTTTCTTCGACGTCGGGGTAACCCTCTCCCGGAATACACGACATCCTTTGTCGCGTATTCCGGTAAGGTTTTCGGATGCGCGCCGACCGGTTGGTCTCGCTGGTGCTGCTGCTGCGGCAGCACGGTCGGCTCTCCGCGGCCGCGCTGGCCCGCGAGCTGGAGGTGTCCACCCGGACCGTGCTGCGCGACATCGAGGCGCTGTCCGCAGCCGGCGTTCCGGTCTACGCCGAACGCGGTCGCCACGGCGGCTTCGCGTTGCTGCCCGGTTTCCGGACCGAGTTCGCCGGGCTGAATCACGACGAGGCACTTGCCCTGCTGGTCGCCGGATCGCGGCGCGGCGCGCAGGCATTCGGTCTCGGCTCGGCGCTCGCCTCGGCCATGCTCAAGGTGGTCGACGCGCTACCCGAAGGCCATCGGGTCACCGCGGCCGGCGCGGCCCAGCGACTGCTCATCGACCCGGAGACCGACCTGCTCTCGCGCCGGCTGAGCGCTGAGGAACTGCCCGACGCGATAGTCGCCGAGGTCCGGCGCGCGGTGCTCGTCGGACACCAGCTGCGCATCCACTACGCGGCTGGGGACCAGGCCCCGAGGTGGCGCACGGTGGACCCGATCGGCCTGGTCACCGTACGCGACCAGGGCTACCTGCTGGCCACGCGGTCTGGCGCGGACCGTACCTACCGGCTGTCCCGGATCCTGGACGCCGAGGAACTCGCCGAACCCGCACAGCGACCAGACCGGGTCGATCTGGATCGGGCCTGGCAGGAACGCAGCACGCAGTTTCGGACCGGGGGTGACCAGGTAGCCGTGCTGGTACGGGTGCACCCGGCGCGGCGGGAAGGCCTACTGGGCACCGCGCTGGCCGTCCTCGCCGAAGAGGCCGACCCAGACGGCTGGCTGCGGCTGGAGGTGACCTTCCAGGATTCGAGGCACGCCGAATGGGCGCTGTGGCAACTCGCCACGGACGCGGAAGCCCTGGCCCCGCAATGGCTGCGTACCTCCCTGCGCAACCGCGCCGCCGCGATCGCCACGCGCTACGGAATGTCACCCTGACCAGCCGCCACTCGTTCCGCTCGGCCGGATCGCCGCGTTGCAGGTGGCGGTCGTAGATGTGAGCGGTAACAAGTCTGCTGGCAGGACCATTGACGCCTCGAATGCCGCCGATGGAGCCGAGCCGGATTAGCCCTGCTATTGACCGCTGAGCAGGCCGATCGACGGCACTTCAAAACCTTGACATCTTTCATGTTAGCGCTCACAGTTAGCTAACATATGAATCATCATCATCGATGTCGCCGGCAGGTCGATACCGGTGCATCCCCGATGGACAGTGGCCTACCAGCCCTCGGGCCGGCCGAGCCACGTGTGCGGCCCGATGACGCCTGACCCTCGCCCGACCAGCGGTCACGACGGTGGCTGTCCAGCATGCCGCCGGTTGTCGAGGAGACCGTCAGCGCGTGCACGGATCGGTCTCAGGCGGCAGCCCACCTAGTCCCGGACGCAGGCCCCCAAGGAAGGAACCGCGATGATCACGATCCACGGACTGAAAGCGGCGCGACGGCTGCTGACCACCGCTGTCGTCGCTGTGCTCGTGTCGGCCCTGGGTGCAACCATCCCCGCCGCTCCGGCGCTCGCCGCACCCGGACCGTCGTTCACCAACCCTCTCGTCGGCACGCCCAACAGCGCGGACCCGTCAATCGTGTACACCAACGGCAACTGGTACTACCTGGCCACGACGTGGTCCTCGAGAATCGTCATGCGCACGTCGTCAACCATGGCCGGCTTGAAGAGCGCGGGGGAGCGGACGGTGTTCACCCTGGGCGCGGGGCCCGGCTGCTGCACGATGTGGGCACCGGACATCCAATGGATCAACAACCGGTGGTACATCTACTTCTCGGCAGAGGCCTCCCCGGGCCAGGGCGAGCGCCGGACCGGCGTGCTCGAGAGCAACGGCACCGACCCGCTCGGACCGTACACCTATCGGGGCATCCTCAACCTGGAACCCAACAACGGATGGGCGATCGACGGCAGCGTGGTCCGGTTCAACGGCTTCGCGAACCACTTCGTCTACTCCGCGTTCCGAGGCGGGGAACAGGGGCTGTTCATCGCCCCGATGTCGTCGCCGACCCAGGTCTCGCGCAACGGCGTGCGGATCTCGTCCCCGACGCTGTCGTGGGAGCGGCAGGGCGGCGCGGTCAACGAGGGCCCGTACGCCGTGTACAACGGTGGGAGAACGTTCCTGACGTACTCGGCGAGTTCCTGCAACACGCCTGACTACAAGCTCGGCACGTTGACCTGGACCGGTGGCGACCCGATGTCAGCCAGCTCGTGGACGAAGAGGTCGACGCCCATCTTCCAGCGCAGCGACGCCAATGGCGTGTACGGCCCGGGCCACGCCTCCTTCGTCAGATCACCGGACGGCGCGGAGACGTGGATTGTCTACCACGCCAATTCGTCCACCGGCCAGGGCTGCGGCACCACCCGTACGACGCGGGCGCAGAAGATCGGCTGGAACTCCGACGGCACCCCCAACCCCGGCGTCCCGGTCCGCACCGGGACCTCGATCGTCGGCCCCTCCGGCGACTCGTAGACACCCGCCGGCCACGCCGGTACGCCTCCACCGTGAGCCGGACCGGCGCCGGCCATTCGTGGGTCGCGGGGAGTGGCAACTGGTGTGTCCGGCCCGGTGCCAGTCGTGGCTCCCCGGGCAGCAGGCAGGGCCGGCCCTTGCGGACCGGCCCTGCCCGACCTCGGTTGTCAGTACGTGCCGAGGTCCTGCCACGGGCCGTTAGGGTCGCCCGGCTGCTGGTTCCGGGTCCACCACTTGGCCTTCCAGGTGTGACCGCTGTGCGCGACCGTCCCGCCACTGGGGTAGACCCAGGAGGCGGTCCAGGCCCGGACATCGGCCCCGGCCGCCAGGACGAGGGCGCCCTGCTCCATCCACGAGCCAGTCGTGGTGCTGCCGGGCTTCTCGTTCTGCGTCCACCACTGCGCGATGTAACTCGCCCCGTTGTAGGACACCTGGTCGCCGCCGTTGTACGGCTTCTTCGGATCCCAGGCCGGAGCCGCTGGCTTCGGCGCGACCAGCGTGAAGGTCACGGTCGTGGCGTTGCCGGCCACGTCGTACACCCTCAGCTCGTTCGCCCCGAGCACCGCGCCGGACACACCGGGCTGCACCCCGTTGGCGTCGGAGTAGGTGTCGTCGGTCAGGTCCTTCTCCACCCCGTTCAGGGTGAGCTTGTCGACCTTGTTCTCGTCGAACAGCTTGAACGACACCCGCTCGTACCCGGCCGCAGCCGTGCCGACCGTCTCGGTCGCGCCGTCCTTCACCGTCACCGTCGGGCCCGTGACATCCAGGATGAAGGTCAGCGTCGTGACGTTGCCCGCCACGTCGTACACCTTCAGCTCGTTGCCACCGGCCTTGCCGCCGAACGTACCCGGCTTGACCCCGTTGAGATCGGAGTAGGTGTTGTCGGTCAGGTCCCTCTCGACCCCGTTCAGGGTGAGCTTGTCGACCTTGCCGGCGTCGAACAGCTTGAAGGAGACATTGCTGTAGACCCCGTCCCTACCCTTCGAGTCCGGCTTGACCGTGACCGTCGGAGCTGTCGTGTCGGGCGCAGCCGGGACAGAGATGTCGGTCCTCATCCGGGGCAGCTCAGCCTCGTCACCAAGATAGAAGCTGGCGAATCCGAACTGGTCGTAGCCGGTGTTTTTGTTCGCCACACCGAGCCGGTACATCGGGTCGTGCATCAGCGTACGGATGCCGTACGCCGTCGGCGACAGGGTGGTGACGATGGCCAGGCGGTTGTCGGAGGCGCGAAGCACGAGTTCCTCACGCCAGTCGCCCAACAGGTCGGCCTTGAGCGTGGGAGTGCTCTTGTTGCCGGTCGAGGTGAGGCCGGTCGCCAGATACGGGGAGGTCGCGAAGGTCAGATCGTCGACCGTACTGATGGTCGCGTTACTGGCGGCCATGGCCGTCAGGCCGCCGCCGAACCAGATGGCGTACTGGCCGCTGCTCACGTTACGGTCGCCGTTCAGGAGTTCGCCGGTGACCATACTCCTGGCGCCGTTCTGCGAGTATCCCTGCGCGCCGGGCCAGCGGTTGGAGAAGTTGCCGGCGACCGCGCCCTCGGCGTCGGTACCGGCGTACACGCCGAAGACCATCGAGTTTTCCTGGACGATCTCGCCCTTGTCGTTGCGCCGCTTGCCCGCCATCGGGTCGTGGGCCTCCGGACCGGGCATCCAGCCCAACTGCCTGCCGGTACGGATGTCGTCCAGCAGGTTCTCCTCGCTGCCGGACCACATGCGCATGTTGTTGTTCTTGTCGACCGGAAGCAGCGCGCTGCGGTCGCCGTGGCGGAGCGGAGCCCACGTGTTCAGCGGGTTGTTCCGGACCGCGTCCGTGGCGAACTCGAAGCTGCCGGCAACCGGAGGGACACTGTTCTGCCCCTCGATCGTGGGCATGGTGTCGCCGTTGATCACCTCGGGCAGGATCTTGGTCCCGTCGGCGCTCAGGTCGAGGACCATGGCCTTCATCACGATCTCATCCCGGCCGTCGCCGTCGAGGTCGCCGGACTGGGTCTGATGGTTACCGCGGTTCTGGTAGTCGTAGGCGGTGCCGCCCAGCGACCAGTACTGCGGGTCGGCCGAGTCGAAGCTGGCCTGGAGGTTGACCTTGCCGTCCACGATGTTGAAGGCGGCCATGGTCGTTCTGGCGTAATAGCCGCGCTGGGAGACCGCGTACTGGTGCTTGCCGTCCAGGGCAGCCACGACGCCGACGTAGCGGTTGGCGCGGTTGCCCTGCGCGTCGCCCCACACGGCCGCTTTCCAGGGGTGCTCGAGCCAGTAGGCCTCCGAGGGGGCCATCATCTGCGACTTGTAATCACCGGGGCCGCTACCGGCGCCGGGGCCGGGGTAGGCCAGGTAGGAGAAATTGCCGCGCTGGGTGGCGGGCGTCATGGCCCAGTTGTCGCCGTCGACGCTGCCCTCGTAGGGGTGCGGGTACTTGGCGCTGTCCATGAGTACGCCCTTGCCGGCGTCGGCGTCCCACTTGAAGGCCGAGAAGAACTCCTCGTCGTCCTTGGCAGGGCCGATCGGGCCGACATGGTAGGTCTTGATCCACCGCTTGACGGCCGGATCGTTGACTCCGTCGTTGCCGCCGCCGGCAACCGGGCTGCGGTAGCTGATGGCGAAGCTGTTGAGGAGCGACCAGAAGGTGTCGAGAGCATCGGTGTTGCCGGTGGCGAAATAGTCCTTGAACTTGTCCGTGGTCGCCTTCAGACCGTCCTCGCCGCCCACGACGGTGTTGAGGGTGTCCGAATACTTGACGGACTGCGACTCTTCGTCCCAGTTGCCGATCCGGCTGCCCAGGCCGGTCTTGAGCATCAGCTCGGCCTTGCCGTCACCGTCGAAGTCCTCGCTGAACAGCGTGGTCTCATGGTCGTTGCCCGCTCGTACGTTGTAGCCCATGTCCACGCGGAACAGCAGGCTGCCGTCCAGCTTGTACACGTCGATGTACTCGGGAGCGGTCGTGGTGTTACTGCCGCCGAAGATCGGCTCGGAATACATCGGATCCTGCTGGGTGCTGCGCCACTTGACGACGATCTCGTACTCGCCGTCGCCGTCAAAATCGCCCACCGTCATGTCGTGCGTGGAGTAGGCGCTGCTCTGCGACGTGTGGATCGCGCCGGTGCTGGTCTTCGCGTAGGGGAGCGACGTGCCGGCGTCCAGATTCTCTACGTACTTGATGAACTCGCCTTCGAGCTCGTTGAACAGCACCTCCGTGATCTTGCCGTCCACGAGGGAGTTGGTCAGCGGCCGGGCACTGGCGTAGGTCGCGACGCCGAGAGCGTTGGGGGTCGTGTTGTGCTCGTTGAGCTTGGCGACCCAACCGTCGAGCTGCTCCTGGGTCACGGTCGTCTGGTCCTCGTGCGCCACCCGGAACCCTCTGAGCAGGTCCATGTCGACGACGTACCAGTTCTGGTTTCCGGTATCCGGGACGACCATGTTTGCCGCGCTCAGATTGGTGCCGGGGCCGAACCTGTTGCCACGGTAGGTGAAGTGCGCGAGCGGTACGGGGGCCGGGGCAGGCTTGAGCGGGATGTAATCCACCGCGCCCCTGTTGGCCTGCCCCGCCTGGCCCGCCAGGGTCGACAGCATGGGCACGCTCATGCCCTGCCGCTGGCCCTCGACGCCGGCGATGACCGGGGCGACCTCGTAGACGGAGGTCAGGACGCCGTCCGGGTCGGTGTAGTTGGACGGGGTGACGTTCTTCTTCACGACGCCGGGGTTCGTGTCGTAGTCGCTCTCGGGCTGAACGTCCCTCGGCGCGATGGTGGTGATCTTCACGAACTCCGCGTCACCGTCTTTGCGGTAGACGTTCCAGGAGATGCCGTCAGGTTCGTTGCCCAGGAAGCGCCAGCTCAGGAACGTTCCGGTCGGGGTCTGGGCGGCGACCAACCCACGCGTCAGATACTCCAGCTGGCGCGGACCGGACGCAGGGGCAGCGCTCGCGGCCGGTGGGACGACGCCGAACAGGGACAGGCTCACGGCCAGCGACAGGGGCAAGGGTACGAGTTTACGCAGCGTCTTTCGCACTTTTTGTTCTCCATCTCGCATTACCCACCGTTGGGTAAGCGCTTTCCGGCATCCTGCCGCGTCCCGCTCCGTTGCGCAAGCAAAACGATTGTGTAGACGGCCAATAGGGGCCCTGACCTGGGGATACGCGGAGTGGATGGCCTATGTGGAGACAAAGCGGCGGGCGGGATCGCGTGGGTGATTCGGGGCTTCTTGGCGCTTCACGACGCCCCGCGGACCACGCTCGCCGATGGCGTCATCCCGCATCACCACACTGGCCGTAACGACGCCGATACCGATACCCGGCCGGTAGGACCACCCAGCGGAGTGCGCCCACTGCGCCTCGCATTCGCGCTGCTTTCCGGAGGCTGCGCCGGCAGCCGCAGGTGTACGCCGATCCACTCTTATCGATGATCGGGTCGGACAGATCTTGATTGGCGGTTCAGGTGAAGTTCAGGCCACCGGTACGGGAGCGCTTGAGCTCGAAGAAGTCCGGGTAGCTCGCGAGCGCCAGCACGCCATCGAAGATGCGCAGAGCGTCCTTGCCGCGGGGGATGCTGCTCAGCACCGGACCGAAGAAGGCCACGCCATCGACATGGATGGTCGGCGTGCCGACGTCCTCGCCGACCGGGTCCATGCCCTCCTGATGGCTCCTGCGCAGTGCCTCGTCGTAGTCGGTGCTCTGTGCCACCTCGGCCAGTTCGGCCGGTAGGCCCGCCTCGGCCAGCGAGTCACGGATGACGGCCTCGAAGTCCTTGTTGTCCTGCTGATGGATGCGGGTGCCGAGGGCCGTGTAGAGCGGCTCGACGACCTCCTCGCCGTGCTGTGCGGCGGCGGCCGTGACCACCCGGACGGCGGCCAGCGACGCGTCGACCAACTCGCGGTACCACGGTGGCAGCTCGCGGTTCTCGTTGAGGACGTACAGGCTCATGATTTTGAAATGCAGGTCTATTTCGCGCTGCCGCTGGACCTCGAGGATCCAGCGCGACGAGATCCAGGCGAACGGACAGCCGGGATCGAAGTAGAAGATGACTGTCGTCATGCGTGGCTCCTATGTCCAGTCGCCACAGGATAGAGGTCCGGCGCGGCTGGTTGCTGGTCTTTCAATGGATTGCAGACGACGCGGGCGCGGCGACGTTTCGATGCTCTTGAGCGATTCTTTTCACCTGTGGCGTTCGCGGCGATGAAGGGTCACCCTCTCATCAGAGCCAGTCGTGTTCGCGTGCATAACGTGCCGCCTCGTGCCGGGTTCGTGTCTGGGTCTTCTGCATCGCGTTGGAGAGGTAATTGCGCACGGTGCCTTCGGCGAGGTGGAGCCGGGTGGCGATGTCGGCGACCGAGTACCCGTCACCGGTGGCCCGCAACACGTCGATCTCACGGTCGGTGAGGGGGCAGTCGTCGATGAGGGCGAGTGCGGAGACGTCCGAGTCGATCCATCGCCTGCCTTGGTGCAGCGCTGCGATGACCGACGCGATGTGGGCGGGTTCGGCCGACTTGCTGACGAAGCCCTGGACCCCGAGTTTCAGGGCCTTGCGGAGCACGCCGGGCCTGGCGTGCCGGGTCAGCATGAGGATCACCTGCCCCGGCCACCTCCGGCGGATCTGGGCGACCGCACCGAGCCCGTCCACGCCCGGCATCTCCAGATCGATGACGAGGACGTCGGGCCGGTGTCGCAGAACGGCCTGCACGGCGGCTTCGCCGTCCTCCGCCTCGGCGAGGACGGTGATCTGTCCCTCCAGGGGCAGCAGCGCTGCCAGGGCCTTGCGGAGCAGGACCTCGTCGTCAGCGAGCACCACGGTCGTCACTGGTGCACCTCCCGGGTTGTCACCGCGCCTGCGTCGGCACGGGCGCGCCGGAACACCGCGGCCGTCAGGAACTGCCCGTCCCTCTGTTCCACGGTCAACTCGCCTCCGTCGCCTGCCACCCGTTGTCTGAGGGCGGAGAGTCCCCGAAGTTCGGGAAGTGGGCCCTCCGGTACGCCGTCGTTGACGATGGTGATGCCGGACCCGGACAGGGTGATCCGTACCTGCGTGGCTTGTGCGTGTCGCAGGATGTTGGTCGTCGTCTCGCGCAGGACCTGGCCGAGCAGTTCGCTGGTGTGGGTGTCGACCTCGCCCGCGCGGTGAATGCGCACGCGGATGCCGGCGGCCTGATAGAGATTCTTCGCGTTCTCCAGCTCCGCGGACAGGTTGAGCCGTCGCTGGGCGTAGGCGAGTTCCTTGGTCGCGGTGATGGTGTCGCTGACCAGGGCGTAGATCTCCCGCAGTTCCTCCTCCGCTCGGTCGGCGTCGCTGCGCACCAGCCTCTGCGCCAGGGCGGTCTTCAGCTTCACCACATGCAGTGTGTGGCCCTGGATGTCGTGCAGGTCGCTGGCGAACCGGACACGTTCCCGGATGACTGCCAGTTCCGCCTCGCGTGCGCGGGACTCCTCCAGATCCTTGACGACGTCGTAGAACCGCTTGTTGGGAAACATGAGGCCCGTTATCACCACGGCGACGCCCGTGGGGATGAGGACGTAGTGCAGGAGGACGCCGCGTACGTCGTCGTGTGACACCAGCAGCCGCGACGCGCCCACCACGGCGATGTAGGCAGGCAGTGCGATGGCTGCCGTACCTCGGTAGCGCGTTAGCAGGGGGATGGTGAGAGAGCCCACGACGGCAAGGCCATAGGAGGCATTGGGGCTGCCGGTCAGCAGGGCTCCGGAGGGCCACACGGCCGCCGTGACAATCAGGCAGGGGAGTGCCACCCGGGCGATGTCGTTCGCTGCCCACCGGACGAAGGCCACCAGGGCCGCCGCCACGCCCAGGGTCAGGAGGGTCGCCTCCCACCAGGTCCGGGCGTCGACCGCCACCACCAGGGCCCCGCCGACGACGAGCGGCGGAAGCAACATGGTGAGGTTGAGCCTGCGCAGCCGGTCCGGTGTCGAATCGGGGCTCTCGGACGTCGTGGATGTCGGGCTCACCGGTCGTTCGCCGGCCAGGATCTCAAAACGCGAGGGTAGAGGCCGGACCTGTCAACGGTCAGCGGAATGCGCAGCGGTCGGGCGTCCATGTACGGCTCTCTCGGGGTTGAACTGCGGAGTCTGCTCCCCAGTATTCGTCCCGCTCCGTGACGGCCACCAGTGACACTGCGTCATGGTTCTAACCGCAGGCAGGTCACGGCGAAGTGATGACGTGCCCGCACTGACCGGCGGGCGCGGCACCCGCTGTGATGGCCAACGCCGTCTCCTGAGTGCGGTCCCGCCCGGTATGGCACCGGGCGGGACCGCTGTGGGTTCAGGAGGAGGGCACGTAGAGCATCCGGCTGGTCGTGTTCGGCCGGGTGTTGAAGACCACGCCTGAGGTGGCGTTGGCGAGCACCTGGGCGTGCACCTGCGCCGGACTCCAGGTCGGATTCCCGGCCAGGATCAACGCGGCGGCGCCGGCCACGTGCGGGGCGGCCATCGAGGTACCGGTCTTGCTGGCCACCGCAGTGTCGTTGAGGTGACCGGCGGAGAGGATGTCCTGCCCGGGGGCGAACAGGTCCACGCACGGGCCGTGGTTGCTCAGCCAGGCGGCGCCGTCGTCCGGCCAGGTGTACCCGACGGTGAGCACCGCCGGGATGAAGGCGGGCGTCTTCTCACAGGCGTCCCTGCCATCGTTGCCAGCGGAGGCGACGACGGTCACCCCGGAGTTGATCAGCCCGTTGGTCGCGGCCTCGTACGCGCCAGGGGTGAGCGAAACCGATCGGCCGAAGCTCATGTTCGCCACGGCGGGACGTTGCGCGTTCGCGGTGACCCAGTCGATCGCCTGGGTGGTCGAGGCGATGTCACCGGTGGCGTCGCAGGCAAAGATGCGTACCGCGACCAGGGTGACGTTCTTTGCCACTCCGTACGTCGTGCCGCCCAACGAGCCGGCGACGTGGCTGCCGTGCCCGTAGCAGTCGTCGGCGGTCCCGCCGTCCACCACGTCGATGCCGTTGACGACCCGGCCGCCGAAGTCCTGATGGGTGAAACGGATGCCGGAGTCCAGGACGTAGGCGCGCACGCCCGAACCGCCCGAGGACGGGTAACTGAACGAGTTGTTCAGCGGCAGGTTGCGCTGATCCACCCGGTCCAGCCCCCACGACGGCGGATTTGGCTGCGTGCCGAGCGGTGTGACGGATGCGGCGCTGCCTTCCAAGCGCACCCGACGGTTCTGCTCCACGAAGGCCACCGACTCGTCGGCGGCGATCCGCTGGGCCGCCGCCTCGCTGGCCTCGATCGTGAACCCGCGCAGTGCGGCGGAATATCGGTGCCCCACCGTTCCTCCGTGCCGGTCGGTGAGCGACCGCGCCGTACGTTCCACCGCGGCTCGGGCCACCCGCTGATCCGATGTGGACGGCGTGCCGCCCGGCACCCGGTCACCTTCCGTCAGCACGCCGCTGCCCTTGAGTACGACGCTGTCCTTCAGTACGACGATGTAGCTGCCCAGCACGGCGGCTGGCTCGCCGGCACCGAGGATCGCACCCGGCGCGGCTGCCGCCGGTGGCGCGGCGCTGACGAGCGACGCCGTTCCGACCACGACGGCCATCGACATCGCGCCGACCAGACGCGAGATGTTGTACCGGTGCAGATTGGCATGCGGATACCGCATCGACTGCCTCCCCGATCGATACCCCGTTGCGGTCCCCGTTGTCCCGCACCCCGACGGAGACATCGATCACCGCCGAGATTATCCGGTGGCGGACCAGAATGCGCAGACGCGCCGATGGCGAGGCGGGGGTAGTGCTCTCGGTCAATGAGTGGATCTCAGCGACGCCGGTACCCGCAACGGCAGCCGCGCCTTGACCTGCTTGCGTCGGGTCGCCGGCGACATCCGACGCCGGCTATGAAAGAGCAGGTCACGGCATCGAGATCTGGTCAGGCGACCCCTGGCGGCCACCGACTCCACGTCGACAACCGTGCCTGTGACCGGCTACGGCGCGGCCTGCGCTGGCAAGGCGTCCATCGTCCTGTAACACTGTCCCGGCGATCCGGCAGGCTCCCGCCAGTCCTGGCCCGATCCCAGCCGACACCTCACGGCGAAGGAATCAACGGTCAACAACAGTTCCACGTTCGGCTTCCAGCGGCGCAGATGGTGGCACTCGCCAGGCGGGTCCTGCTCGTCACGTTGATCGTCGTGGCGACGCTCTTCCTGGCCTGTCGGGTCGCTGTCGTCGGATCACTGGAATACCACTTCGGCGCTGGGTTCGACGACCGACGGTTCGACGAGCTGGAGACGGAGTTTGATCGCGGGCAGGCGGCCTTCATCAAGGCCGAGGCCCGGCTGCGGGAGTTGGTGGCCGAGCCGCCGGAGTCTGGAGAAACCGTGCTTCCGTGGAAGCTTGACGAACGCATCGATGTCCGTTAGACCGTGCGGGAAGACTCTTACCGGTCGATGGAGGACAACGTGATCCCACGCCGCATCACCGTCACGGTGCTCGCCGCCGGCTTGCTCCTCGGCGCTGGCGCCACTCCGGCACCTGCCGCCGCCGCGCCGGCGGAGGTGACGAAGGGGCCCTGCCGGTACACCGAGACTCCGGACGATCCGGCGGCGCGACCGGTACCGCTGCCGCGCGATCCCCGGCACACCCCGGACCGTGGCACGGTGGCGACCACCCTGGTCACCAACCTCGGCCTCATTCCGCTTACCCTCGACCGCGCACAGGCGCCCTGCACCGTGCAGAGTTTCCTGCACCTGGCGGGGCACAGGTTCTACAACCGGACCATCTGCCACCGGCTCACCACGTACCCGACGCTGAAGGTGCTGCAGTGCGGCGACCCGACGGGTACGGGTGAGGGTGGCCCTGGGTACCGGTACAAGGACGAACTGCCGACGGACCTGCCGCCCGCGCCCACCGACCCGACCGGCGCGCGGAAGGTCTACGCGCGCGGGGTGCTCGCGATGGCCAACGCCGGGCCGGACACCAACGGCAGTCAGTTCTTCCTGGTCTTCGCCGACTCGGCACTGCGACCGGACTACACGATCTTCGGCAGCGTGCGGCCACTCGGTCTGCGTACCCTCGACCGGATCGCCGCGGGCGGCGTGGCGCCGACGGCCGAGGATCCGGCCCCGGTCGACGGCGCCCCGGCCCTGCGCACGGAAATCTGCCTGGTGCCTCGCCTTTGAACGTTGATCGGGTAACCGCCGTCCGGGGCCAGCCGGCCCCGGACGTCACGCACCACCCGGCGGCGGGCGGGCGCGGGTTCGGGGCGGTTCGCCGGGCGGCCGTCGGCGTCGGATCGGCGTAGCCGCCCGGCGTGGCCACGAGAGGTCCCGAAGGAGCCGCGAGGCAGGGCGCCGATCGGCGGCGGTGGCCTCAGGCCCGGTAGGGGTGCGCTGCCCGGGCGTCGCGCAGCACCCGCGCCCACCAGGTGATCTGGTCCAGCAGCGCCTTCGCCGCCTGGTTGACCGGCCGCTGTCCAACGGCTCGCCCCGATCGTCGAACTTGCCGTGGCGCATTGGGAAGCTGACCGTCTCGCGGACGGTCACGGTGTGCAGTTCGCCGAAGACCACCCGAAGCCTGGTTACACGCGCGGGCTCGACATCACGCTCTGGGGCATGACGGCCATGGCCGCGGCCACCGTGCTGCTGGTCGCGCCGCTGCTGCATCGCCGCCGGTCCGCCCCGGCGCCGTTGACACCGGCGGAGCCGGTGGGCCGTTCCTGACGACGCCGAAAGGGGACGGCAGGCGTTGCCCGCCGTCCCTTCGCTTCCCGCCGGACCGGTCAGGGCACCACCGCGAACTGGGCCACGGCCAGTCGGAACGGGCGTTGCTTGGCACGCTCGGCGTCGTGCTCCATCGCCTCGACGAGTTCGACCAGCCGCCGGGCCGAGGACAGCATGTCCCGGCCGAACGGGGTCAGTGTGACGTTTCGCGACGACCGGTCGAATCTGTCTTGGACAGCATGTAGTGCCGGATGCCAGACTGCCTTCTGCCCGACCTAGCCCAACTCTTCGGGTAGATAGCGGTTTGCCAGTAATGGGGCTTTCAGTACTCGTTCCAGTGGAGGGAAGACCATGACGTCACGACAACCGGCCGTCACCCGCCGCGCTCTTCTCGGGGCTATGGCACTCGTGCCGTTGGCCGGATGCGCGGAGGGCGGGCGGACAGCGACACGACCGTCGGCTGGAGCGTCCCCTTCACCTTCCCCTTCCACCACCGTGCCTGCCCACCACGGTCAACTGGTCGAGCTGGAACGGAAGTTCGACGCACGCCTGGGGGTGTATGCCCTCGCCACCGGCACCGGGGCCACCATCGCCCACCGGGCGGACGAACGGTTCGCCTTCTGCTCGACGTTCAAAGGACTGGCGGCAGCGGCGGTCCTGCACCGCAATCCGCTCACGCGCCTGGACAAGGTCGTCAGGTACGCCGAAGGCGACCTGATGAAGAGCGCCGCCATCACCAGGCGGCATGTGGCCACCGGAATGACGATCCGACAACTCTGCGATGCCGCGGTCCGTTACAGCGACGGAACGGCCGGCAACCTCCTGCTCCGCGATCTCGGCGGGCCTGCCCAGTTCACGGCGTACGTGCGTAGCCTCGGCGACACGGTCACGAGGATGGACCGGATCGAGCCGACGATCACGGAAGCCACCCCGGGAGATCCCCGCGACACCACCTCGCCTCGGGCATTCGGTACGAATTACCAGCAGATCCTGCTGGGGGACGCCCTGCCGGCGGACAAGCGTGCCCTCCTCCGCGACCTGCTGGAACGCAACGCCACCGCTGCTGGCGCGCAGCGTATTCGGGCTGGCGTGCCACGGGGATGGACCGTCGCGGACAAGACCGGGACCGGCGACTACGGCACCGTCAACGACATAGCAGTGGTGTGGCCTCCGAATGCCGCGCCACTCGTGATCGCGATCATGTCCAGTAAGGCCACCAAGGACGCCAGGTACGATCAGGCCCTCCTCGCCGAGGCCGCCGCATATGTAGTGGCCAGCCTCATGGAACAGGCAGGGCCGGCTGCCGGCTGACGCCTACCCGGCGGCGACGCAGCCCCGCAACGCGTCTGCCTCGGCCCCGGCAGGAAAGGAAGATCCAACCGAGATGGGCATCGTCGCGAGCTCTCTTCTGATCGCCGTACCCGCCCTACTCGTGCTGTGGCTCTGGGTCAGACCGCTGCTCATCGGCCGGTGGAAGACCCCAGGCTGGTTCATCGGAACAGCCGGGTTCTGCGTCGTCGCCGCCGCCGTCACGTGGTTCATCGGCGCCTTCGCGGGTACCTCGCTGGACCCGGAAGAGTCCTGCCACACGGCCGGCGTTGTCTACGACAGCGCCTACCGCTCCGCCAATTGGCAGGAACCTTCGCGACTCTTCCCCCTGCACAACAGGTGTAACGCCACCTACGACCTGGTCCCGGTATGGATCAACCCGGCCCTGGTGCTCCTGCTCCTGCTGGCCACGACCTGCGTGGGCGTGGCCGTCCGGCTGGCAGTCGCAGCCCGACGAACCACGAAGGCAGAGCGTGAACGCGTCCATCGTCAACGGTAGCCATCGGTGGCTCAGTCAAGGCACGGCGCACGGACGGAGGACCTTATCTGCACTTCACCCGATCGGTTGAACGCTTGCGCTGCGTAGGGCTGTTGTGCGGCTGTGCCTGTTGAGTTCCTGTCTGATGACCAGGCGCGGCCGCGTACGAGCGGTTCGTCGGCGATCTGAGCCGGTCGGAGTTGGGGGGCTTCTTCCTGCTCGACAGCACCGCATCGGACCTGATCGCGAACAAGCGCGGTGAGCACAACCGGCTCGGGGTGGCGGTGCAGATCGGGACGGTGCGGTATCTGGGCCACTTCCTGACCGAGGATCCCCTGGAGGTTCCCTGGTCGGCGGTGGAGCACGTGGCCGGGCAGTTGGACGTCGCGGACCCGTCGGTGATCAAGCAGGTACACCGAGCGGTCGAAGACGGTGTATGAGCACGTGTGGGAGATCAGCGCCGCGTACGGGTACCGGGACTTCGCCGACTCGGGGGGTGCTGGAGTTCGTGAGTGCCCGGGCGTTGATTCATGCCGAGGGCGCGGTGGCGTTGTTCGAGCAGGCCAAGGCGTGGCTGCGTCGGGAGCGGGTGCTGCTGCCCGGGGTCAGTGTGCTCTGGCTCGGCTGGTTTCGACGGTGCGGGAGGCTGCGGACCAGCGCATGTACCAGACCCTCGCGGAGGCCGACCCATATGAGACAGCGTTGCCGTAGGTCGGCCTCTCGGGAGGGCGCGCACCGGACCCGTCTCGCTTACCGATCGGCTAACGGAACACCACTGGACTCCCGCGCGGGATGCGACTGTCACCCGGCCGGGGGACGGCGTCCTGCTCCCAAAGCTGTCTCAAACCCCGGTGCAGCTGTGAGCTAGATCATGGTTGAGGTTGACCTTGGGTCAGGGTGGAAGCTCGGCGCAGCGGCGCGACGCCGACCCGGACATAAGAACTTCGAAGGGCAACCACCATGACGATCACCCTTTCCGATCAGGACAAGAGCACCCTGCGGATTGCCGCGTACGGCGCCGTGGCGTTGATGGCCGCCGCCGGTGCCGCCGGCGAGCCTCACAAGATCGCCACCTCCGGCAGCATCGCGCTGGGCTCGGCCACCGGCCTGATCGGGCATGTGCTCGCCGACCACCAGGAGGGCAAGGACCTGACCGGCAAGTCCGTGGCCGAGATCACCGACCGCGTGCTGCCGGCCCTGACTGCGGCCATGAACCTCCTGAAGCAGCAGGATCCGGCCGAGGCCGACAACTTCCGCCGCACCGTCCTCGTCGCTGTCGAGACCGTCCAGATGCGCCAGGGCCGGCCGAGCCCCGCCACGCCCGAGATGGTCCGCAAGATCACCGAAGCTCTCGACGCCGCCAGGGTGGCCGTTGCGGACAGCGGGGCCGTGCCGGAAGCTGCAACCGGGCAGGATCGCCCGGAGCTACAGAAGGCGATCGAGGAGATCGTCGATTCCGGTTTCGTCGGGGTGTCGCTGCGCGTGCACGATGAGCGGGGCGAGTGGGTCCGCAGCGCCGGGGTGGCCGAGCTGGGCGGGACCGCGAAGCCGCCGGTCAACGGGCATGCCCGGATCGGCAGCAACACCAAGACCTTCACCGCGACCCTGGTGCTGCAGCTGGTGGCTGAGGGCAAGATCGAGCTGGACACCCCGGCGGCCGACTACCTGCCCGAGTTCGGGCTGGACCGGCGGATCACGGTGCGGATGCTGTTGCAGCACACCAGCGGGCTGTTCAACTTCACCGGTGAGGTATACGACGACGGGACGATCGTGCACGGGATCCCCGTGCCCTACGGCACCACGGGCAAGGAGTGGGTGGACAAGCGGTTCCACACCTACCGGCCCGAGGAGCTGGTACGTCTGGCGCTGTCCAAGCCGGCCCGGTTCGAGCCGGGGACGGGCTGGAGCTACTCCAACACCAACTACGTGCTGGCCCGGCTGCTGATCGAGAAGGTCACCGGCCGCTCGCTGGCCGAGGAGATGCAGCGACGGATCCTGGGGCCGCTCGGGCTGTCGGGCACGGTGGTGCCGGACGCCTCGCCGGAGATTTCTGAGCCGCACGCCCACGTCTACTACCGCTACGAGGAAGCCGGCCAGCAGAAGACGATCGACGTCACCCGTTACAACCCCTCCTGGGTCTCCACCGGCGGTGACATGATCTCGACCAGCCAGGACCTCCACACGTTCATCTCCGCGCTGATAGGCGGCAAGCTCCTGCCGGCCCCACTGCTGGCCGAGATGTGCACCCCACACGCCACGGGCATCCCGAACATGGACTACGGGCTGGGAGTGTTCGTACAGAAAACGGACTGCGGCGGCACCGTCATCACCCACAACGGCGGCAACGTCGGCTCCGCGACGCTGATGTACAGCACGCCCGACGGCAGCAAGACCCTGACCGCCGTACTGAACTGTGTGGGCGACGCCGACATGTCCATAGCGACAGCGTTCCAGAACGCCCAGCAAAGGCTCGTCAACGAGGTGTTCTGCGGCGAGCAGGCCGATCCGGCTCAGCCAGCGGACTGAACACCTGTGACCCGTACGCCTTGAGAGGCGACCCCTTCCGGTCGTGGATCAGGTAGAACGCAAACTGGGGCCGCATGCTCGGCTGCGGTCTGCCTAGTCGCCGAGCTCGAGCACAAGGCAGGATTTTGCCGATGAACGGAGTCACGATCGGGCAGGCGGCGGCATTCGTCGGCGTCACAGTGAAGACGGTGCGGCACTACCACAAGCTCGGCCTGGTGAAGGAGCCGGAACGCGACAGCTCCGGCTACCGCAGGTACGGATCGGCCGAGCTGTTGCGGCTGGTGCGGGTCCGGACGCTGGCCGCCGCCGGGGTGCCGCTGGCCGAAGTCGGGCCCCTGCTCGACGCCGACGCCGCGCTGTTCGCCGCCGCGCTCACCGACGTCGAGCGGCAGCTCGCCGAACGGATCGAGGAGCTGATCGCGCGCCGTGACATGCTGCGCCGGCTCGCCGACGGAGACCGGGCCCTGCTGCCCGACCGCGCCGTGGCGCTGCTGGAGCGGCTGTCCGGCGTCGGCCTCCCCGCGGACGAGGTGGCGGCCACCAGGGAGGGCTGGGTGCTGGCCAGGGCCCTGGTCCCCGAGGGCTTCGACGACTACCTCACCCATGTCGAGAACGCTCTCGACGACCCCCGCTTCGTCACGTTGATCAAGCGCGCCACCGAAGCCACGGCATGGGAGCCGGACGACCCGCGCCTGGCCGAACTCGCCACTGCCATTGCCGACCACTTCCTCGCCAACCCCGCACACCTGAAGATCGTGACCGGCCTGCAAGCCCGCACCGACGCCGCGGCCCGGTACCACCTGATCGCCCACTACGGCGAAGAGCAGGGATCGGCCACGGCCCGGGGGGTCGCGCTCGTCGAGGCCAAGCTCCGCGCCGCGGGCGTCCATATCCCCAGACCAGACACCCGCTGACCGGCCGGGATCTGCCGGCAGACACCGCTGGAGCGGCTCGTCCCACGCTAGGTGCATCGCCTCAGCCATCCACGCGTGCTTCGAAGGAGCGGCCAACGGACAGGATCGCGCGGCCAGGCCGGGCACGACGGGCGATTCGCCGTCCAGCTCAAGGAAAGCCTCAGGACAAGGACGCCGGCCGTGGCCGCGATCCTGGCCGGTACACCCCCTCCTCATCCACGCCGCCGTCGCCCTCAGGCACGTCGGGTGTCTCGCCGAGCTGCCGCAGCCCTTCGGCCGGCGCGGAGGAGGCGGTGGCGTAGCGGCCCAGGACGTTGAGGTGGGCGTGACCAGGGGCGGGCATCTCAGCATTCCTACGGTCGCTTCCCGCCCGCCCCGTCCTGCTCGGCTTGGGCGAGGCCAGGCACTTCGTGGGAGAACTGGGCGAGTTGCGCAACGAGATCTTCCGGCATCTGGTCGAGCACGAGGGCTACCGGTCGTTCGCCATCGAGAGCGACTGTTTGATGGGCCTCGTGGTGGACGACAACATCACAACCGGCGCGGGCACGCTCGATGGCGTCTTGGAACGCGGCTTCAGCAATAACTTCGGCACGGCACCCGGCAACCGCGACCTCGTGCGCTGGATGCGGGCCTATAACCAGGAGCATGACCAAAAGCTGCGGTTCTGCGCGTGGTGCAGCAGCGACTCCGGTCGAGTTCAAAGACAGAGTGCGACGTCATCAGGATGGACTCCTTGACGTACACCCCCCGCCAGTTCGGCGGCGGCGCGCGACGCGCCAGCGCGGCGGAGAAACTCGGCCGAATCCGTCCCAGCGCCGGTGGCCCTCCGAGGAAACGAGCGTGCATTCGGTCATGATCGCGTATCACCGACCCGAAGCACCCAGCCAGTGATAGGCATTACGTCGACGGTCTCGAACGCGCGAGCGCCACGTCGGTGGTCAGCTGTCCGCCGGGCCGGCCGAGACCGTCGCCGATGCTGTCCGGCGGGCAGCCCCTGCACGCTGGGTATCCGACAGACAGGATCCCCGCCATCAGGATGACGGCTACGATTTTCCCGACGCCGGGCGTAACCGTACGGATATTCGTGAGTGGGCATCTGAATAGTACAGCGAGCGTGGAATGCGTGTGGATGTCGGTTGCGGCCCTACTTCGTGTGATCGGAACGGTCAGTTGGTGCGCGCACGACGCATTTGCGGAGCCGTCGGTTCCTGTAGGGCCGCCCAGCCGCCGTCGATCATCGACCTGCTCGAGGGAGGAGTCGTGCGCATGACACGCGGATTGTCGGCATGGTCCGTCGGATCACTGCGGACGGTAATCCAGGCTGCGTCCAGTCGCGATCCAGTCGCGCCCGGCATTGTCGGCTGATCCAAGGAAATTGACATTGAGTTAATGCGCGTGATGCTGAGGTACCCGGATGTGACATCTGTGCACGGGCGCGATCCGGCAGGCCGAATCGATCGCTCGTAGGCGCGGTACGTGGGGCATTCGCCACATCGGCTACCGAACTGACCGCCATTTGGATGGGCGCCGGGAGGTTCTCGGAACGATCATGAGGTATTCGGACGCGGCGTGGTCGAGCCGCAGTCCGGGAGCGGCAAGTCGACATCTGGCGGGATGTCGGGTGTTCGCGGCAGGGAGGGGGCAATCCGTGGACCGCATCCGGACACCGCTGATCGCACGATCCGGCCTGGTCCAGCAGATCCTCACCGCGGTGACCACCGACCGTGGGGCCGTGCTGGTCGGGCGACGGGGGACCGGCCGTACGACGCTAGTCGAACTCGTGACCCGGCAACTGTCGGCCGAGCGTTATGCCGTGACCCGTACCACCGCCACCGAGGCGGGACGGCCGATCCCGTTCGGGCCGTTCAGCCAACTGTTTCCGGTCACCGGTGACCCGGCCCTCGTGCCGGGCCGGATCCGCGCCGAGCTGGTCCGACGTGGACAGTTGCGTACGCCGCTGCTGGTCGTCGAGGACGCGCACTGGATGGACGACCGGTCGGCGACCACGCTGCTCGGCCTCGCACACGACGGTCACATCCGGTTGATGGTCACCACCCGGGCGGACGTGGCGCCGCCCGACGCCGTCGTGGCGCTGTGGAAGGACCGGCATCTGCGTCGGGTCGACCTGCCACCGCTGGACCTGATGGAGACCGCGACCCTGATGCACACGATGCTCGGTCACACGGTCGCCTCGACCACGTTGCACCTGATCCACCAGTGGACCGGTGGCAACCCGCGGCTGGCGACCGAACTGCTCCGGCACGGCACCGCCAGCGGTCGGCTGGTCCGCGACCGGGGTCTGTGGTGGTGGCGTGGTCCGCTCAGCGTGCCACCGCATCTGGTCGAGTTGTTCCTGCCCGAACCCAACCGGCTCACCCCGACCCACCGGGACGCGCTGGCGGCGGTCGCCGTCAGTGATGAGCTACCGATCGAGCTGATCGACCGGGTCGCCCCGGACGCCGTCGAGGAACTGGAGGACCTGGACCTGTTGCGTACCACGGACACGGAGGACGGAGTGTCGGTGGGATTCGGCCATCCCTTGCTCCAGGCGATCGTCTGGGCGCAGGTGTCACCGGCCCGGCGGCGTCGGGTGGCGTCGGCGCTCATCGAGGCGGCCCGCGACACCGGTCCTACGACACCGGATCCGGTCACGGTTGCCCGCTGGCAGGTGGCCGCGGGCGTGCCGGCCACCACAATGGTGTTGACGGACGCCGCCCGCCGGGTCCGGCCGCACGATCCGGAGCAGGCGCTCCGGCTGGCCCGGGCCGCGTTCGACCGGGACCGGTCCGCGCGCACCAGCGTCGCGCTGGCCGACGCGCTCGCGGAACTCGGTAACGGCCGTGAGGCGCAGTCGATGCTTCACCAGGCGACCGCGTCCGACCACTGCGTCACCGGACGTGTCGTGCTTTCGGCGGCTCTCGCCCTGCACCGCTGTGCGGCGGAGCGTGATCCGGCGTCGGCCCACGCCGACCTGCGGGCGCTCCGCGCCGTCGCGTCGCTCGCCGCGTCGCACGTCGTCGACGGCGCCGACGCGCTGGTTCTACTGCTCGGTCAGCGTCCGGCCGACGCCATGCGGGTTGCCGACAGCTTGCTGCGCCGGCTGTCCGTCGGCGGCTCGTCCGTACTACGGTGCCGGATCGTCCGTACGATGGCGCTGGCCCTGGTCGGCCGCACCGACGAGGCGGCGGTCGAGGGCGCGGCGGCGCTGGCGGCTGCCGGTGGCGGTGTCCGGACCCCGGACATCGCGGGTATGGCCGCGGCGACCGTGTCCCTGGTCGGGCTGTGGCGGGACGGCAGCGCGCCCCCGCCGGTCACCGATCCGATCAGCGGGCGCTGGCCGAGGTTACCGGGGGCGGTGCCCGGAACCCGACTACGTGCCGTCGACTGGCCGCTGCTGGTCGGGTACGCACGGCTGCTCCAGGGCGAGTACGCCGCCGCGATCGCGCCGCTGCGTGAGGCGCTGGCGCAACAGGCGAGCGGGTTCCGGCCGTTCCGGTCGGAGGCGTCGGCGTGGCTCGCCGTGTCGTTCGCCGCGGCCGGTCGGCCGGACGACGCGCAGCGGGTGCTGGACCTGGATCCCCCGGACCGGCTGGCGGTGCTGCCGGGCCTGCGGCCGTGGGCCGACGGCGTGGTCGCCGCCGCCCGCGGTGACACCCGATCCGCCGGGTGGCGGCTCGAGGAGGCGGTGGCGGCGGCACACGCGGCGAGTTGCTGGAGCGTCGAGTTGCAGTATCTGACCTGGGCGGCGCGCCTGCCGCCCGCCGACCAGCCGGCCGCGCTGGCCGACCAGGTCACCCGCTGCCTCCGGTACGTCGAGGCGAGGCGGCTGGTGACCGAGGCGCGCGGCGAACTGGCACTGCTCAACCGCGACCGCGCGGGCCTGCTCGAACAGGCGATCCGGCTCGCCGAGATGGGGCTGCACCGGCGGGCATGGCGGCTGGCCGAGGCCGCCACGAAGGTGTTGACCGGACGCGATCAGGACTACGCCGGGGCCGTCGCGCTGGCCGGTCGGCTCCGCAGCGCCCTCGGCCTGCACACCCCGAACCTGGCATCGCCGACCCTGACGGCCCGGGAGAACGAGGTCGCGGCCCTGGCCGCCACCGGTCTACCCAATCGGGAGATCGCGACCCGGCTGGTCGTGTCGGCCAGGACCGTCGAGAGCCATCTGGCCCGGGTGTACCGGAAACTGGGCGTCGGTTCCCGTCGTGAGCTGCGGGCGGAGTGGTTCAGCCGGGCGATCGAGGGCGGCCCGGGGTCGCCGACCATCCTGGGCAGCTACCCGGTCTGAGTCGAGCCCGACCGGACCCCGTCCCGGGTCGCCGCCGCAGCCAGGACCGTCGGCCCGGCGCCGTACGCGGCGGCGTGCAGCGCGTACATCTCCGCGTACCGGCCGGCCCGGTCGATCAGCTCGGCGTGCGGGCCGTACTCGATTATCCGGCCCTCGTGCAGGACCACGATCAGATCCGCGTCACGTACCGTGGTCAGCCGGTGCGACACGACCACGGTGAGCGGTGCGTCGGCGGCTGACCGGGTCGGCGTGCGATACCTGCGCAGCAGTTCGGCTTCGCTGTCCGGGTCGAGGCTCGCCGCAGGCTCGTCGAGCAGCACCACCGTGGGCGTGGTCCGCATCCGGCCCCGGGCGAGGGCGAGCTTCTGCCACTGGCCGGACGACAGGTCGGTGCCGTCCGGGAAGGTCCGGCCGAGCCGACTGTCGAGCCCGGCGGGAAGTTCGCCCACCACGGTGGCGGCGCCCGCCGATTCCAGCGCCCTGCCCACCGCCTCCCGGTCGTCGATCGCGCTGAGCCGGCCGACCCCGACCGACTCCCTGGCCAGCAGTTCGAACCGGCAGAAGTCCTGAAAGACCGCGGTGACCCGGGTCCGCCACACGTCCGGATCCACCTGCGCCAGGTCCTGCCCGCCGAAGGTGATCCGTCCGGTCGACGGCGGGTAGAGACCCGCCAGCAGCGCGACCAGGGTGGACTTGCCGGCACCGTTGTCACCGACGATGGCGACGGTGGCGCCGGCGGGCAGCCGGAGGTCGATCGGTCCCAGCGCCGGCGTCGCCTCGCCGGGGTACCGGAAACTCACCCCGTCGAGGACGAGGTCGCCCTGCTCCGGCAGGTCCCGACTCCGCCCCTCGACGGCGCCGGGGTGCGGATATCCGGCCAGGCGCTGGTAGAGCGCGACGGTGTGCAGCGCACGACGCAGCCATCCGATCAGCCAGCTCAGTCCGATGGTGGCGCCGACCAGCCGGGTGCCGAGCAGCAGGACCAGGACGGCCTCGCCGGCCGACGCGGTGCCGGCGAGCACAGATCGGGTGACGAGGTACAGCCCGGCCACGAGCGCGATACAGAACAGCAGCCAACCCGCCGCCACCGCGACGGCGCCGCGGGTCCTGGCCGACTCCCGACGGCGTGCCGAGACGGCGAACGCCGCCCGGTGCCGGGCGGCGATCTCGTCGCCCAGCCGGTACAACCGGACCTCGGGGGCGGCGGCCGGATCGGTGGCCAGGGTCAACAGGGCGCGGCGTTGGCGGTCCGCCTCGGCACCGGCCACCTCGGCCGCGGCAACGGCGGTCGCCTGCCAGCGGACGGCGAGGGCCAGCGGCACGATGAACAGCGGCAGCAGGGCCAGCACCGGACTGACGATCGCCATCAGCGCCACCGCACCGGCGAACCGGGCCAACAGGCCGGCGTTCTCGACCAGCGCCGCGAATGCCCCGCCGAACTCGGTCCGGCGCTGCCGTACCAGCTCGGCCGTGTCGAGGAACTCGGGGTCGTGGTAGTGGCTGATGTGGGTGGGACCGGAGCACAGCGTCATCAGGCGGCGGTCGAACTCCAGCCCGACCCGCTGCTGGAGCACCTGCCGGAGATCGGTCGCGACCGCGCTCGCCTGGTGCACGAAGACGGTGACGAGGACGAGGACCAGTCCGCCGGTCAGCGCCTCGGTGACCTGCCGGGCGACCGCGCCGTCGACCATGCCGCGCAGTCCCAGCGCCTGCGCCGCCGCGACGATGTTGAACAGCGGGACGAACACCATGACCAACACCGCGCGTCGCGGGTCCGCCCGGACCGCGACGCCCACCACCAGACGGGCGGCGCTCAGCCAGTTACGCACGACGGCCCCCTGCGGAATCGGTGAAGGGCGCGGACTGCACCCGGAACATCTGGGCGTACCGGCCGTCGGCCGCGAGCAACTCGTCGTGACTGCCGTACTCGCTCACCCGGCCGTCCCGCAGCACGGCGATCCGCTCGGCGAGCCGGACGGTGGCGAACCGGTGTGACACCAGGATCGTGGTGATGCCGGCGGTGATCTCCAGGAACCGGGTGTAGAGCTCGTACTCCGCCTCGATGTCCAGGTGCGCGGTGGGTTCGTCCAGGACGAGAACCCTGGCACCCTGCCGCACCGAGTAGAGCGCCCGGCTGAGCGCCAGCCGCTGCCACTGTCCGCCGGACAACTCGGTCCCGCCCAGGTGGGCGCTGGTGAGCAGGGTGTCCCAGCCGTCCGCCAGCCCCAACTCCACGCCGAGGAAGCCACCGAGGCGGGCGGCCTCGACCACCGCGTCCCTGGTGGCGGCCGTCTCGATCGCGCCGAAGGCGATGTTGTCGCGGACGGAGAACGGGTACCGTCCGAAGTCCTGGAACACCACGGCCAGCTGCCGCCGCCAACTGGCGAGGTCGTATTCGTGCAGGTCCCGCCCGTCGACGCGGATCCGCCCGGCGTCCGGCCGGTACAGGCCGGCCAGCAACTTGGTGATGGTGCTCTTGCCGGCGCCGTTGTCGCCGACGATCGCGAGCGAGGATCCGGCCGGGATGACGAGGTCCAGGTTGTCGACGACCGGGCGGCGGTCGCCGGGGTATCCGAAGCGCACCCGCTCGAAGCGGATCTCGCGTTGGGGCAGCCGGGTGGCGGCCCGCCCGGTGACCGCGAGCGCCGGAGTGCCCAGCGCACTCACGGCGAGCGCCGGCGGTACGGCGGCACTGGCCAGCCGTAGCCGCCGTTGCAGGTCGCCGGTGAATCCCAGGGCGTAGAGACCCAGCAGCGACTGGAGGGCGATGGTCAGGTGTCCGATCGACGGGTCGCCGCTGCTGGCCCCGTACGCCAGCGGCACCACCACGATGACGTGTGCCGCCAGCAGCAGCGCGCTCGCCGCCAGGTGTCGACGGCCGTCGGTGGTCCTGCGCCGCATCTCGACGATGCCGTCCCACCACTCCCGGGTGAAGCGTTCGACGAGCCACTGGTGCAGGCCGAACAGGCGTACCTCCTTGGCCGACGGCGCGGTCGCCGTGATGTCGCGCAGGTACACCGCGTGTCGTAGCTGGACGGTCCTCGCGGTGTTGGCGACGACGGCGCGGGCCATCTCCTTCTCCTGCCAGCGGCCGGCGACGATCCAGCCGGCACCGAGTACGACGGGCATCCACCACTGCCCGGCCCAGCCCAGCAGGACCGCGGAGGCCAACCCGGTGAGTCGGAGCGGGACCAGGGCGGCCAGCGCGTCGACGGCCTGCCCGGGGGAGTGGCCGCCGATCTCGACCCCGCGTGCCTGCTCGAGCTGGTCGGCGACGTCCGGGTCGTCCAGGTGGTCGATCCCGCCGGGGCGAAGTGCGCCCTCGACGGTGCGTTGGGCCAGGCTGCCGTCGACCGCGGTACTCAGCTTCGCGGTGACCATGGCGCGGATCGGGTCCAGCGCGATGTCCAGGACGAGCGCCAGCGCCAGGAGGGTGAGCCCCGACCATGCCTGTCGGGACGCCGTCGGGCCACCGCCGGCGGTCAGCGCCGTGACCAGTCGCCCGATCGCCAGTGGCAGCAGCGCGACGCCCGCCACCTGTCCGGCGACGAGCGCGACGAGCAGCACGGTCAGCGGGGTGTCGACGCGCGGCAGCTCACGGACGAGTGCCGACACACTGCCAGGGCGGCGGGTCACGGTGGCTGTCGGTGAGGTCGACACGATGGGCACTCTCCTTGCGACGTCGACGGTTCGGTCCCCCAGCGCCGCGGTGGCCACCCACTCGGAGTGACCACCGCCATCAGGCACCTGCCCCTTACGAGGCGTCGACCGGCGGGTATGCGCGCATGATCCACCTCCTTCGCTGGCGACGGGCAGCTGACCGTGGTGGCCGCCACGCCAGAACGCTAGGTGCCACCGCGCACCGGGGAATCGGTAGTCGGGTACGCAACCGCCCCGCCGCAACCACCGAGGGTCGACCGGCACGCTGGGTCGTCGGAGGTGCCGGCCTGCGTATCCGGTCGGGACTCTTGCGTATCCATCGCCGATGTCCCAGGCGGTTCGGCGCCCGTACGGTTCCGGCGACCGCACTGCCGAACGCTCGGGAGACCCGTCTCATGAATGTCGACGTCCCATGAACGCCGTCGCAGGTCCGAACGTCCTCATCTGGGACGTCACCTTCGCCTGTCCGCTGCGCTGCTCGCACTGCTACACGGAGTCGGGCCGGCGGCGCCCGCAGAATCTGAGCCACGAGGAGATGCTGCGGGTGGCGGACGCGCTCATCACCTTCCGACCGGCCATGATCACGCTCTGCGGAGGTGAACCGCTCACCGTGCCGCGCATCGTGGAGGTGGTGGAACGGTTCGCCACGGCGGGTGTGCGGGTCTTCCTCTACACCAGTGGCTGGTCACTGCCGGAGCAGACCGTACGCGACCTGGCCGGCATGGTCGCCAAGCTGGTGGTCAGTGTCGACGGCGCGACGGCGCAGGTGCACGACCGGATCCGTGGCCGAGCCGGTTCCTTCGACCGGGCGATGGCGGCGCTGGCCCTGCTCGACGCGGAGAGCGCGCGACGTGCCGCGGCGGGGGAGTCGCCGCTGCGGTTCGGCATCGACAACGTGGTGGTCCGCAGCAACTACCACCAGCTCGACGAGATGTGCGCCTCCGTCGCGCCACGGTTCCCGCACCTGAGTGACGTGGCGTTCGGTGCGGTGGTACCCACCGGCCTGGCCAGTCGGGTGTCGTACGGCGACCACGAGATGTTGACCGACGAGCAGGTCACGGCACTGGTCGACGAGGGGACGAGGCAGCGGCTCCAGCAGGCCGCGCCGGCGTCCGTCACCGTCACCACCACGGACAACTTCGGCGTGCAGATGCACCCCGACTACGTCGCCAGCCACCCCGACTTCCGGCCACTGGAGATCGAACCGGACGGCGAGGTGCGCGCGATGCCGATCTACGAGGGCACCGTCGGCAGCCTGCTGACCGAGGATCCGTTCGTGCTGTGGGAACGCGCCCGGAGCCGGTGGCACGACCCCTTCGTGCTGGAGTGTCTGCGCGGCATCCGTACCAGAAGGGACTGGGCCGAGGCGGTGCGCCGGATCGACTACCGGTTCGGCTCGGACCAGGTCCGAGCCCGGATCGATGGCCGCCCGGTCTTCGATCCGGCGCAGGCACCCCGGCAGCTCGCGCTGCGATCGGTCGGCGGTACGCCGACGCGCTGAGCCCGGGTCAGCCGGCAGGTACCGCCGGCGGAGAGCTTCCGGGCCGGGTGGGGGCCGAACCTCATCCGACGCCCAGCCGGGCCTGGACCGCGACCACGTCGGGATGGTTCAGCTCTTCCAGCACGGTCAGCGCCTGCCGCCATGCGCCGACCGCGGCGGTGTCGTCCCCGGCCGCGCGGTACGCCTCGCCGAGGCGTACGAGGGTGTCGGCCTCGGCGTAGCGGACTCCCAGTTCTCGCCAGACCTGGATCGCCCGCTGGTACGCCTCGACCGCCGCACCGGGTTCGCCACTGTGGTGGTGGGCGTACCCGATGCTGTCCCACACGTCGGCCTGGCTGCGCTGTTCGCCCGCCTCCTCCAGCAGCGCCAACGCCTGCTGGCAGTAGCAGAGGGCGGACTGGTGCTGGCCGAGTAGTGCGTGGTACCAGCCGACGGCGTTGAGCGCCATGGCCCGGCGGGCGGGGGTGCCGGCGGTCTTCAGCAGCCCCAGCGCCTGTTCGGCGTGGCTGAGTGCGAGGTCGTAGCGGCCCTGCTGTTCGAGTACCCAGCTGAAGGCCCGGTGCTGCTCGGCGCGGGTGTCGTCGTCGACCGTGTCGGTGAACAGGTCCAGGGCCTGCCGCATGTGATCGCCGGCCTCGGTGAGCTGGCCGAGGTTGGCCAGGGCCCGGGCCAGCACGCTGTGCATGTGTCCCAGCGCGACCGGATCGGCCAGGCGCTGCGCGGCGGCCAGCGCGGTCCGGCTGAGCGCCAGCTGTTCGTGCCACAGGCCCCGGCCGTAGAGGAACTGGTTCAGCGCCCAGGTCAGCTGCCACACGTGCGGGTCGAATCGCCGGTCGGTGGCCACGCTGGTCACCAGGTCCAGCAGGAGCCGGTAGCGGCTGTCCAACCAGGCCGACGCCTGCTCGGGCGTGGTCAGTTCGGTGACGTTCACCCCGGGCGCCGGTGTGGGCAGTGCGATCGGTGGTCGGGACGCCGAATAGCACACCGCCGCCGCGACGGCGGTGTGCACGTAGTGGTCGAGCAGCCGGTGCCGGGCCTGGTCGCGGGCGGCGTCGCTGTCGTGTTCCGCGCTCAGCTCGCCGGCGTAGGCCCGGAGCAGGTCGTGGCAGGTGTACTCGCCGGCGGCGGCCTCGCCGGCCAGGTGGGCCTGGGCCAGCGCGGCCAGCAACCCGCGGGCCTCGCGGGCGCTCACCCCGAGCAGGCTTGCCGCCGCGGGCAGCGTCAGCGGGCTGCCCGGATGCAGGGACAGCAGCCGGAACAGCCGGGCCACGCCGGGCTCAAGCGCCCGGTAGGACCAGGAGAAGACGACCCGGGCGTTGGTGGCGGCGTCCGCGCCGGCGAACGCGTCCAGACTGCCCTCGGCCGCGCGCAACTCCGCGACAACCGAGGTCAGCGGCAGATCCACGTCATGGGCGGCCCGCGCCGCGACCACGGCCAGCGCCAGCGGCAACCGCCCGCACCGCTCGGCGATCTCGTCCAGGACCGCCGGCGCCGCCGCCACCGCGGCCCGGTCCAGCCGCCGAATCAGATACTCACGGGCCTGGTCCAGCTCGAACAACGGCACCCGCATCGGCCGGGCGCCATGGGTGACGGTCAGCCCGGTCAACCGATCCCGGCTGGTGACAATGGCCAGACACGTGGTCGAACCGGGCAACAGCGGCCGGACCTGCGCCGCATCCCGGGCGTTGTCGATCACCACCAGCACCCGCCGTTGGGCCAGCACGCTGCGGTACAGCGCCGCCCGGTCGTCCAGCTCCGCGGGCAGATCCTTGGCGGGTACGCCCAGCGCCTGGAGGAGGCCGGCCAACGCCCCGGCCGGACCCACGGTACGCCCGTCCGGGTCGAACCCCCGCAGGTTCACGTAGAGCTGCCCGTCCGGGAACCGGCTTGCGAAACAGTGCGCCAGATGAACCGCCAGCGCGGTCTTCCCCACCCCAGGCATGCCGTCAACCGCGACCACCGTCACACCGCCGCTGCGCTCCAGATCAGCCAGCAGCAGCGACGCCTGGGCGAGTTCCGTCCGCCGGCCGACAAAGACCGGCAGGTCGGCGGGGAGCTGGGCCAGCCGGGTCAACGGCCTCGCCGTATCCGCCGTGGCGTGCTTAGCCGGGTCCGGGCCGGCGGGTACGCCCGGGTCGGCGTGCGGGCCGGGCGGCTCGGCGGGCCGGACCTCGTCCGCCGGCACCTCCTGGAGGACGAGGCGCTGCGCCTCCTGGAGATCGGGTCCCGGATCGATGCCGAGCTCGTCGGTCAGGCGGCGGCGGGTGTTCCGGTACGCGGCGAGCGCCTCGGCCCGCCGCCCGGTCGCCGCCAGCAGCCGGACCAGGCACGCCTGGATCGACTCGTTCAGCGGGTCGAAGGCGGCGGCCCGCCGCACCTCGCCCAGGCACTCGTGGCCCAGGTCCGAGCGCAGGCCGAACTGGGCGGCCTCCTGCGCGGCCGCGAGGTACTCGTGATCGGCGGCGGTGAACGCGAGGGGTACCCGGTCGACCGTCCGGACGTCGGCGGCGCACGGCCCGCGCCACAGGCGCAGCGCCGCCACGTACGCCTCGACGGCCGCCCCGGGCTCGCCCGCCTCCACGTGCCGCCCGGCCTGCTCGCGCAGCTGCCGGAACGACGCCAGGTCGAGGGCGTCGACGCTGACGACAATCCGGTACCCGCCGACCTGCCGCGCAAGGATCGTGCCGTTGACGCGTGCCGGCAGGTCCGGCTCCAGGATCCGGCGCAGGCCGCTGACGTAGCGGTGAATGAGGTTCGCGGCGGTCGACGGCGGGTTGTCTCCCCAGAGCATCTCGGTGATCGTCCCGGTGCCGACCGGCTGACCCGCCTCGGCCAGCAACAGACCCAGCAACGCCCGCTGCTGTGGTGGCCCGAGCTCGATCTCGACCCCGTCGCGCCAGGCCCGAATCGCTCCAAGGATCCCGAACGTGATCATTCCCGGCAGCCTACGACATTGTGCACAGTGCCGGTGCGGCGTGACCGCTGAGTGGACAAAGACTGATCACCGTCTGTACGCGGAGTCCGGGCGGTCACCGTTCGTGGAGGTGGCCGGTCAGTGCCGGAAACCACAATTGCACGTGTACATCCGGGAATTGACGGATGGAGACGAGGCGATTCGTCGGTCCCCGGCGCGCACCCGCCGATAGAACTCGGAGACGTGGATGTCGGAACGTCTGGACGATGTCGAGACCGGAGATCGGCCGGATGTCACCGTCGTGGTACCCGCCTCGAACGCGAGGCCCAACATCGGCCGTACGCTGGATTTCCTGATCGCCAGCCTGGCACCGCAGGCCAGTTTCGAGATCCTCGTCGTGGTCAACGACGCGATTCCCGGCCCGGTGGTCTCGGACGTACGGCTCTACCGGGTGAACACCGACCCGCGGGTGGAACTGCACCAGTTGCCCGGCGGGGACAAGGCGGCCGCGATCCGGTACGGGTTCGAGCGCGCCCGCGGCCGGGTGTGGGGGTACTCCGACGGCGACCTGGGCTGGCAGGCCCGGGTGGACGAGACCGGCGAGATGCTGTCGCTGGTGCTCTCCGGCGCGTGCGACCTGGTGGCCGCGGAGCGCGACCAGTCACAGTGGACTCCAATTCGGCGGTGGAAGACCAACGTCTTCCGGTGGGTCGGCCGGTGGGTGTTCCGGCACCACCTGGTGGACTCGCAGGCACCGCTGAAGTTCATGACGGCAGAGGTCGGGCGGGCGGTCCTGGGTTCGTGCGCATTCCGGGGCTGGGAGTTCGACGTCGAGCTGCTCTGGTGGGTGCGCCGTTTCGGCTACCGGATCCGGCCCTACCCGGTCCACTGGTCGACCACCGGAACCGAAACGACCCTGGAGACCGTCGTGCTCGGCCTGGTGTTCATGGGGCCCGCCATGGTCGTCAACCTGGCGCGGGTCCGGGTTCGGGCGTGGTTCCTGCAGCGTCGGCTCATCCGCCGGTACCGGCGTACCCCGGCCTAGTTCCGCCGTCCGTACGACCGACTCGAAAGGAGACGTGGTGAGCGCGAGGAGCGAGCATGCGAGCCCCGCAGTCCTGAACGACGTGGAGGACGGCATGCCCCCCGAGCCGATCTTCGTCCTCGGTTCACCCCGCTCCGGGACCACCCTGGCCGGTGCCTGGCTCGGTTCACACCCGTCGGTGTACGCCATGGGCGAGTACTCGGCGTTCGTCTTCGCGTACGCGACCGCACCTGCCGGGTACACCCGGACCCGGCCGCCCTATGCCGAGCGCTACCTGCGGGAGCTGCAGAACCACGCCGCCGAGTTCGCCGGCCGACTCGCCACGGAGCGGGGCGCGCGGTTCTTCTGTGACTCCACGCCCTGGAACCTCCTGGTCGCGGACACCCTCGCCGAGCTGTACCCGTCCGCCCGCTTCGTGCTCACCCTGCGCCACTACGCGGGGGTGATCCAGTCGCTGGAGCGTTCCTACCGCCGGAGGTACCTGTGGGCCGGCGCCACCCCGGTCGACCGTGCCTCCGTATGGGCCGCCGTGTACGAGCGGGCCGCCGCCCTGCCGGCCGACCGCACCACGGTGTTCAGCTACGACGAGCTGTGCGCCGACCCGGACGGCACCATCGCGCGCTGGCGGTCGGCGCTGGCCCGGATCGGTGTCGACCCTGCCGGACTGGACGACCGGGTCTTCCTCCGCAGCTATGCCGGCGGATGGGACGACCAGCGACGCACGGTCGCCACCCGCACGGGTGGGCGGGTGGAGTTCGCACCGATCCCGAGCGTCGATCCGGAGCGGTGGAGCGAGGCTCTCGACACCGAGGTGCGCCCGGTGGTCGGTGAGGTGGACCGCATGCTGCGGCAACGCTTCTCCGAGTACGCGACACCGCCCTGCGCCGTGTCGTGACCAGGCCGCAGCCGGCGATCCGCCCGGCTGTGTTCGGAGCAAGGCCATGGAAGGAGGTGTGCAACATGGCAGAACTCTTCGCCCCGATGGTGAAGATGCGGCAGATGCTCAACAAGATCGCGAGCCAGGGCCGGGAGCAGCGCGAGTCGCTGCTCGGCCCGGTCCCGGGTCTGAACCTCGGAACGGCCGGCGCCCATGCCGCGCAGGCCGTCGAGCCCGCGCAGCGTCACACGCCGGAGCAGTAGTACCGGCAGTTCCGGCCATCGCCGGGCCCGGGGCGGGCGGAGGGGTCACGCCCGTCCCGGGGACGCCGCCGGCCTCCGGTAAGCCGGCGAACCGTCTTCCCGGAGGCCGGCGGTGGTTTCCGCCCGAGGAGAAAGGACGCCATGCAGATCGTCTTCGGCGACCTGGTCATCTGCGACTACGAGCTGGGCGCCACGCTGTCACCGATCGAGTTGGAGCTGTACACGTCGGGCGTGCAGGCGGTACCGGAAGTGCTGCTCGGCGAGCCGCTGACGCTCGGCAGCCTCCGGCGCCAGGGAGTGCTCGACATCCCGCTGGCCGAGTTCGTCCGGGTCCGCGACCGGTTCACCGAACGTGTCTGGTCGGCCGGTACGGCGGCGGCGACCCGCCGACACCTCGACGACCTCGTACGCCGGGCGGACACGCTCGCCGGGGACGTCGAAGCCCGGCTCCTGGCCGACCGGATCGACGGCGATCTGCTGCGCGCCTACCACGGCACCCTGGTCCGGCTGATGGCGTACCACGTGCTCAACTGGTGGCTGCCGGTGGACGACTACGAACGGCTCCTCGCCGGGCTCCTCGGTCCCGAGCGGGGCCGCGACGTGCTGTTCCGGTTGCTGACACCGAGCCGGCAGCCCCACATGATCTCGTTCCACGAGGAGATCCTGGCCGCGGACCGGTCGGCGCCGGCTGCCGCCGAACGACTCGCCAGGCAGGTCGGTTACCTACAGACCTGGGGTGCGGCGGCCTCCGTCCTGGAGAGCCCGGCCGCGATGAGCCAGCACCTGAGCGGGCTCGACGCCGGCCATGCGGCCGACGGCCTTGCGCTCATGCGGGCGGCCCGGACCGATGCCCGGCGGCGCCGCGACGAGGCCCTGGCCGAGGCGCTGGCGGCCGCCCACGCCGACCCGGCGCGGTTCGACCGGGTGGAGGCCCTGGCGATCATGTGTCAACTTGCCTGTGACGAGGAGGAGGACCGCCGCGTGCACCAGTTGCGCGGGCTGCGCAACCTACGCGTCGTCGCCCGGCTCGCCGGCACCGACCTCACCCGAACCAGCTTCGTGCGGCTGCTGAGTACCGCGGCCGGCAGCGTCCGGACACCGCTGGCCGGGGTACCCGGCACGGACGGGCGGTGACCCGGTGCCGCGCCCGTCCTTCCTGCATCCCCTCGCCGCCGCCGACGACCCGGCACTGATGGGGCGCAAGGCCGTGGGCCTGCGCCTCGCCTCGGTTGCGGGTCTGCCCGTACCCCCGGCACTCGTGCTCGACGCCGATGCCCTGCGCGCCCATCTTGACTACCATGGCGGCCCGGTGGATGCGGTGACCGCGATCCTCGAAGGTCACCTGCCCGAGCGCGTGGCGCACGCCGTGCACTCCGCCGCGGAGCACTTCCGTACCGCCCAGCACGGGGTTGTCGTCCGCTCCTCGGCACCCGGCGAGGACGGCGAGGACCTCTCCTTTGCCGGCCAGTTCGGATCGTTCTTCTGCCCCAGCCGCCCCAACGCGGTGCAGACGGCGGTCCGCCGCGTCTGGGCCAGCGCGTTCGGCACCACGATCCGGCAGTACGAGCAGAACCGCCCGGACCGGTCCGAGCGCGCCCCGGCGATGGCGGTGATCGTCCAACAGGCCGTGAATCCCTGGTGTTCCGGTGTTCTCGCGGCCGACGCCGGTGGCCGCGGCAGGCTTCTCGTGGAGAGCTGTCCCGGACTGCCGGTACCGGTGGTGCAGGGGTTGATCCGCCCGGAGGTGCTGGTGTCGCGCCAACCCGGCCACAGCGACCTGCACGACGGGGATCGCCACGTCTGGGTCGTCACTGCCGGCGGTCCCGGTGCCCCCGAGGTGCTGCCCGGCGACCTCTTCCCGGCGCCGGACGGCTTTCCGCTGCCGGACGGCGCCGGGACCGAGCAGCCGTGGAAGGTGGTGTGGCGCGAGCCGGCCGGTGTCCTGGTCTATCTCCAACCGCCGGAGCGGGTCCAGCAGACGCCCGCGCTCACGGCGGGCGACGAAGCCATCTTTCGTGACCTGGTCCGGCGGCTGCCGGACCCGGGTGGTGCCGGACTGGACGTGGAGTGGGCCCGCGACGCGAGCGGCCTGCACCTCCTACAGGTCCGTCCGCTCACCGCCCCGGTGCCGCTGGAGCCCCGGGCGAGCGGCACCGGTGGAAGCGACCCGTTGATCGGGTCGACACTCCTGCACGGCCGTCCGGCCGCGGCAGGGCACGCCGAGGGCCCGGTCTGGCTGGGCTCTCAGCCCGGTGTGGCCGCCGAGCAGATGCCGGACGGCGCGGTGCTGGTCTGCTCCGGGCTCTCCACGGACCTGATGCCCGCGCTGCTCCGGGCCGCAGGTGTGATCAGTGGCGAGGCCGGTGTCCTGGCCCACACCGCGATCGTCGCCCGCGAGCTGGGCAAGCCGTGCGTGATCGATATCCCGATCGGTTCGGGCCGGCTGAAGAACGGCGATCTGGTGCACCTCGACGGCGATCGGGGCACCGTCCGGCTCCTCGGGGAGTCGGGCCAGGGCCCGGCCGGCGACCCGCCACCGATGCCCGGCACGCCCCCAGCGGATCGGGCGCTCCCGGACGCACTACTGATCGTGGTGACCCGGCACAGCGGCGAGGGGGGATTGGCAGCACCGGTCGACATCGGCTCGTGGAGCTGGCTCGGCGTCCTGCTTCCGGACCCGCCTGCCGCCTCGGACGGGGCCGAGACCCACCGGCTGCTCCGTACCCGGCTCTCGGCCGGCGGCTGGGCGGGCACCCCGCTGGCCGGCGGCGGCGAGGTGTGGCGGGCGGTGCGCACGGTGCCCGGCGAGACATGGCGGCTGGACCTGTCCGACGGCCGGGCGATCCTCGGCGTACCGGGCCGGGAGCCCGTTGTCTGCCGACTGCGGACGGCCTCGCCCGAGGCCCTGACCCAGCTCGTCTCGACGGGGGTCCTGAGATGACCCTCCACGAGCACTACCTGCCGGCGGCCCGCCGGCTGCTCGACGCCGCCGGGCTGCGCCGGAGCCTCGACGAGATCCGCCGACTGCCGGGCATCGAGACGGTGGACGTCTTCCCCGATGTCACGGTCAAGGACTGGGGGTTTCCCTCCGGCCTGGCGATCCGGTCACGCGGGTACCTGTACCCCTTGGCCGTGCCGGACCCGGGCAGCGGATACCACGTGAGTGCCCTGCCGATGCACCGCGACCAGCTCGGCCCGGATGAGGTCCGGGCCCTCTACGACGCCGTCGCGAGCTCGGTCAACCACCGCGACCTGCGGTACGAGTATCCCAAGGTCGACCTCGACCGGGTACTGGCCGACGGGCTGGACTACGCCGCCCAGCTGCACCCGGACCTGGGTGGCCCCGCGGCGGAGCCCGCCGACCGAGGGTGGCACCGGGCCGGCGTCGTCGCCCGCTTCGACGACGACCTCAAGGCAACCCTGCGGCGTTCGCTCGGCGGGGCCGACGGACACTACGTCGCGGTGCAGTGGATTCAGCAGCTCCTGGATCCCGAAACGGCGCAGCGACACGGGCTGCGTACCGGACAACTCGTCCTGATCATCCACATCGGTGCCAGACCGATGCGGGAGTACATCTACCGGCGGTACGGCCTCCCGGCAGCCGAACACAGCCTTCACGACGGCACCGCGCTTCCGGAGCAGCTGCGCACCGGAATCTTCGCGGTACGCAGCGACAGCCCGTATGGCGAGGCGTACCTGGACTGCGCGGCGGCCAGTGCCAACTTCGGATACTTCAACCGTCACCTGGTCCGGCTCAATGTCCTGGCCGCACTGGCACCACGGTGGGGCGACCTCACCGGGCAGGCGCCGCTGCTGCAACACCGGCATCACACCGAGCTGAGCATTGCCGCCGACCAGACTGTCACGGCGCGCCGGGGCATCCAGCGGCTGGACGCCGACGCGGGTGGGGAATGGCTGCCGGACCGGAGGGACCCGCTCTCCTATGTGGCCGGTGGCGAGTTCGGCTCCAGCTATCTCGTCACCACCACCGATCCGGACCGGTACGCGAACCTGTGCGGTCACGGCATCCCCGAGTGGCAGCCCGTCGGCCGGTTCCGGGACCAGATCGACGACTGCCTGCCGCACGCCCGCGCGGCGGTCCGCAACTCCGCCTTCGCCCCTGCGACCTTCGCCCGCGACGTGGCTAACCTGGAGGAGACCACGGCACACGTCTGCGACATCGGCATGGCGCGACCGGTGGCCCGGCTGTACCCGTTGGCCAACTTCCGTTCTCCGATCTGAGCGGCGACAGCGGTGCACCGGCCGGCCGGCGCGCTCTGGCGGCTTCGCGGGGCGCTGCGTCCGCATCGGCGCGCGCTGGTGCTCAACGCCGTACTCGCCGCCGCATCGATGCTGGCCGGTATCCTCCTGCCGCTGCTGGCCAGGCGGCTTCTCGACGACCACGCGCTGCGCGGCGACACCGACGGCCTGCCGCTGATCGCCGTCCTGACGGTCCTCTGCGCGGGCGGGGAGGCGGTCCTGATCGCGCTGCGCCGCCTCGCCGGATCGACCACGGCCCTGGCGGTCGAGGAGACCATGCGGCATCGCCTGGTGGGCCGGGTGCTGACGCAGCCCGCCGCGTTCCACGACCGGCATACTCCCGCGGTGCTGGCCACCCGGATCGTGGCCGATCTCGCGGTGCTGCGCCGGTTCGTCAGCTTCGGCCTGCCATTTCTGATCATCAACTCGCTCACCGTGGTCGTGGTGGTCGCACTGCTGCTGTGGCTGAGCTGGCCGCTGGGGCTGCTGGTCGGGGCCGCCACGGTGCCGCTGGCCGTTCTGGCGCGACGGTGGGAGCACTCCTCCCGCGAGGTGACCCGGCAGGTGCAGCAGGACGGCGAGACGTTCGCCGACCTGCTCGACGAATCCATCCAGGGGGTCGACACGATCCAGGCGTTCGGGCGCCGCGACGAGTTCACCGCGCGCCTCGAGGAGGCCGCCGACCGGCTACGCCGCAGCCAGCGGGAACGGGCCCGGCGGTGGACGGCACTCAGCACCCTGGTCGAGGGGTATCCCTCGGCGGTTCTGGTGATGGTCATCGGTGCCGGCGGTGCCGCCGTCTGGGCCGGCGCGGTCACCGTAGGTACCCTGATCGCCTTTCTCACCCTCTGGCTCTTCCTGCTCTGGCCGGTCCAGTCGCTCAGCGGGCTGATGAACCAGCTTCAGCAGGCCGAGGCGGCGGCCGAACGGGTGTCGGAGCTGCTGCACCGGCCGCCCGTACCGGCAACGCCGCCCTCCTTCCGTCCGGCGAAGGTCGGGTCGCGCGGTGCCGAGCTGCTCCTCGACCAGGTCTGGTTCCGTTATCCGCAGCCCGGTCCGGATCGGCGGGCCGGTCCGGCGGTGCTGACCGGGCTGGACCTGAGGGTCGCGGCGGGTGAGCAGGTCACCGTGGTCGGTGCCGCCGGCAGCGGAAAGAGCACGCTGGCCGCCCTGCTCACCGGCCTGTACGAGCCCAGCCGGGGCCGGATCCTGATCGACGGTACCGACCTGCGCCACCTGCCGGCCGACCGCCGGGCCGAGGTCGTCGCTCCGGTGCCGGAGCATCCGGGCCTGTTTGCCGGCACCATCGGCGACAACGTCCGGCTCGGCCGTCCGGAGGCGGACGACGCCGAGGTGGCCGAGGCACTCCGGACCGCCCAGGCGTCGTTCGTCCATGACCTCCGGTACGGCCTCGACGAACCGTTGACCGAGGCCGGCCTGTCGTTGTCCGGAGGACAGCGCCGGCGCCTCGCCCTGGCCCGGGCGTTCCTGTGCCGTCCGCGACTACTCGTGCTCGACGACCCGCTGGTGGGATTGGACCCGCGCACGGCGCAGCAGGTCGCTGCGGCGGTCACCGAGCGGCTCGGCGGCACCACCGTGCTGTGGCTGACCCGGCACCGGCCGCTCGCGGCGTTTCCCGGCCGGGTGGTCCGGCTGCAGGGCGGGCGGATCGACGGCAGGTTGCCGTGACGTCGTCGCCGCCGCCGGCCGGCGGGCCCGGGTCGGCCCGCCGGCTGGTCGCCCTGCTGGCCCGCCCGCGCCGCCGGGAGCTGCTGCGGATAGCCGTCGTGCTGCCGGCGAAGCTGCTCGCCACGATCGCTGTGCCGCTGCTCGTGGGCCGGATGCTGGATCGCGGGATCCCCGCGCTCGTCGAGCGGCGCTGGGTGGAGGCGGCCCTGCTCGCCGGCCTGCTGCTGACCGCCGCGGCCGCCGAGCTGACCCTGACACACCGGGTCCTCTACCAGGTCAGCATGCTGGGCCAGGAGATGCTCTTCGAGCTGCGCTGCCGGGTGGCCGGCGCCGCTCTCGGCCAGTCCAGCACGTTCCACGACCAGCACCATTCGGGCGAGGCGTTCAGCCGTGCCGGCGGCGATGTGCAGACGGTCGGCCGGCTCTTCGACGCCGGCCCCGACGGCCTGGTCACCCGGTTGCTGACGGTGATCGTGATCGGCGCGGTGCTCCCGTTCGTGGATGGCCCACTGGCCTGCCTCACCGCCGCCGCGCTCGCGCCGGTCGCCCTGCTGCTGGGCTGGGTACGCCGCCGTGGTGGTCGGGCACACCGTGCGGCCCAGCGGGCCACCGCCGATCTCACCACCGGCCTGCTCGAGGCCACCCGGGTCGTCCGGGTACTGCAGGCGTTCGGCGCGCAGGAGCGGGCCGCCGCCGCCCTGCACCGGTCGTCCCGGCGGTACCGCCGTGCTCACCAGCGGGCACTTCTGCTGGCCGGGCTCTTTCCGCCGGCGGTCCGGCTGGCCGGCAACACGGCGGTGGCCGCCGTCCTCGTCGTCGGGGCGTACCGGATCGCGCGCGGCCAGGCCAGCGTCGGCGAGGTGACGGCATTCCTGCTGTTCCTGCGCCGCCTGGTCGACCCGCTGCAGGACCTCGCCTCGTTCCTGGAGACCTGCCAGGCAGCCGTGGCGGCGCTGGAGCGGCTCGGCGACCTCGTAGGCCGGGAACCCGAGGATGTGCCTCGGCCACCCGGACCGGCTCGCCACCCTGCGGCGGCACCGGGTGAGGTCGAACTGCGCGACATCTGGTTCAGTTACGCCGGGCGGTCCCGTCCCGCCCTGCGTGGCGTCTCCTTCCGGATCGCCGCGGGAGAGACGGTGGCCCTGGTAGGGGCAACCGGTGCGGGCAAGTCGACGATCGCAAAGCTGCTCATCCGGGCCTACCACCCGACCCGGGGGACAGTACTGCTGGGCGGCACCGACCTGGCCCGGGTTCCGGAGGATGAGCTCCGCCGGGCGGTGGTGCCGGTGCTCCAGGAAAGCTTCGTCTTCACGGCCACCGTCATGGAGAACGTGGCCCTGGCCCGGCCCGGTGCAGGCGAGGAGGAGGTGGTACGGGCGTGCCGGCTCGTCGGAGCGGACCGGTTCATCGCCCGCCTGCCCGACGGCTACCAGACCCGGATCGGGCGGCGCGGCTACCGGCTCTCTGCCGGCCAGGACCAGCTGGTCGCGCTCGCCCGGGTATGCCTGGCCGACCCGGTACTCGTCGTGCTGGACGAGGCGACCGCGGCTCTCGACGCCGAAAGTGAGAGGACGGTCCAGGACGCGCTGCGAAAGCTCCTGACCGGTCGTACGGCCCTGCTCATCGCGCACCGGTTCACCGCGCTCCGGCTCGCCGACCGGGTGGTCGTCCTCGATGACGGCACGGTGCTGGAGCAGGGATCCGTGGCTGCGCTGGCTGCCGCCGGTGGTGACTTCGCCCGGCAGAGTCGAGCCTGGCGGGCGGTGCTGGCAGGTGATTCACCGTCGCCCTCCGGACCGGCAGTTCCTTGACCTGCGGGAAGAGCCTTCGGGTCGGTCGCCATGTTCGGGTTCCATCCGCAGATGAACGGTGCCGGACCGATCGGCCCGGCACCGTCAGGTCGGCGCAGTCACCAGTTATAGGTTCTTACCTGCCAGTACTGGTTGCTCTGCCAGGTCGGTTGCCACATTCCCGCCCAGGCGCCGTTTCGCCCGTCGTGGTAGAGCAGGTCGAGGAACTTTCCGTTGAAGTAGCTGCTGATCACGGTGGAGCCGTCGATCCCCGGGTAGCTCCACCGCTGATTGGCGCCGCCCCAGCAGTCCCACGTGCCGACCTGGGCGCCGTTGTTGTTGTCGAAGCTCAGGATCTCCAGGCACTTGTGGTTCATGTAGCTGCGGATCGCCTGCAGGTCGCTGTCCCAATACCAGAACTGATTGGCGCCACCCCAGCAGTCCCAGACGCCGACGCCGGCGCCGTTGCTGTTGGTCAAACCCAGAATCTCCAAACACTTCCCGTTGTACGCGCTGCGTAGCTCGAACTTGGTCGCGATCGGCGGATAATCGGCCTGTGCGGGCGTGCTGGTGGCGACGACGACCGGCGTAGCGACGACCAGGAGGCTGATGGCCGTGACCAGGAGTCGTTTCAGGCTGCGTCCCTTCCTCGTGACCAGTGGCGACAGAATCCGATGGATCATGTGAGGCTTCTCCTTTGGCAACGGACAGGTACCGCGATCCGCATGGCGCGGCGAAGTGTGCGGAATCGACGATTCGGTGCACCCGCCATGTCCGGCAAGCAGAGCGGACGCTTTCCTGCGGCCTGCCGAGAAGTCCCTGGTAGACGTGTACGATGGCGGATGTCCAAGGTGTCCGGCGGCATCGGACACCTCCGCGTCCGAAGCGCCGGGGAGGGCGAGTGGACGAGCCCGCCGATCCCCGTGCGGAGTTCGCCCGCCGACTACAGACGCTGCGGGAATTGGCAGGTCTTTCCATTCGGCGACTGGAGATCGAGAGTTCTCGGACGCCAAGACGGCGCGACGAAGAACGCATCCGGCTCAAACGCAGCACGATCGCCGACATGGTCAGCCAGAGTCGTCCCGTTCGGCCGGAGCCGGCCAACTTCGAGGTCTTCGTCGACACCTGTCTGCGGATCGCGGCCGAGCAGGACGTCCCGCTGCCGGTCGGGCTCGGGGACCGCCAGGCGTGGGACGAGGCGTACCGGCGGCTCCGCGACCACACTGACCGTCATCCACGCCCGCCCGCGCCGACCCGATCCTGTCCGCCGGTGGAGCCGCCCGGGTCCGAGTACGAGCCCGCGCAGGTGTCGGTGTCGGCGCCGGCGCCAGCTGGGGCCGTGCCGGCCGGGGCGGAGGCCGCGCCCCGCGGGCCCCTGGTCACGCGGCGACGGATCATCCTGGCGACGCCGTTGGCGCTGGCCGGTGTGGCGGTTCCGCTGCTGATCCGTCAGTTCGGTGGACCGGCGAAGTCGGGAGCGGAGGCGAGCCCGGACAACGCCTCCGGCGATCAGGGCTACGACCCGGCGGGGAGTCTCCTCTGCCCTCCGATCAGCCCTGACAACCCGACGTGGTCCGTCGCCTTCGGCGCGCTGCATGGCGAGCCCGTCGTCATCGTCGGCCGGGGGGACGGCACGGTGCAACTGTGGGACCCGCTGACCCGAACCGCGCGCGGCATCCCGCTCAAACATCATGACAAACCCGTTTTCTCCGTCGGGCTCAGCTCTCCTATCGCGGTGTCCGCCAGCGTCGACGGCACGCTGCGGGTGTGGGATCTCACCGCCGACCCGCCCGCGAGTACGCAGTTGGGCGACCGGCTCGGCGGAGGTATCAACGGCGTCGCGCTCGGCAGGGTGCGGGGTGCGACCGTGGCTGTGTCCAGCAGCGACGACCATACGGTGCGCGTCTGGCACCCGGCCTCCCCCTCGACAACGGGCACGGTGCTCGGTGAGCGGCTCGACACCGAGATCACCAGCGTCGCCACCAGCACGTTGCACGGTACGACGATCGCCGTCACCGGCGGTGCCGACGGCGCCGTCCGGCTCTGGGACGTGGAAGCCGAACGCGCCGTCCAGGTGCTCGGCACACATGAGGCGGCGGTGTGGGCGATGGCCGTCGGCGCGATCGGGGACAGGACCGTAGCGGTCTCCGGCAGCGACGACGGCGAGTTCCGCAGCTGGGACCTCACCGCGCCCAAACCCGGCGGCCACACGCTCAACCGATTCCGGGTCGCGGTGAAGTCCGCCGCCGTGGGTGTCCTCAACGGCCGGACCGTGGCGATCAGCGGCAGCGACGACAACCAGATCCGCATCTGGGACCTGGCGACCGGGCAACCCTACGGCGAGGGACTCACCGGCCCCGACAAGGGCGCCATGTCGATCGCGATGGGCGACATCGGCGGCAGGACGTTTGTGGTCTCCGGTCACTGGGACGGCACCATCTGGACCTGGCTGCTCTGACTGTGACCTTTCGATGAGCCGCCCGCTCTCCTCGATCGGCCGGGCGTAGTGATGCGTCCGGCTCAGCCCGCCATCGGGAAGTTGGCGCGGAACACGTTGCCCGGGTCGTGGCGGCGCTTGATGCCGCGTAGCCGTTGCACGACGTTCGGGCTGAAGGCGTCGGCGACGGTCTCGTCGGGGTTGAGAAAGGTGAAGGGTTTGCGGCCGGTGACGGGCAGGGCGCTGGCGAGCGCTCGTTGCTTGGCGGTGACCGCTCCGGTCGTCGTGGGCTCGCCGGGGATGCCGAACAAATACAGGAGGTACGGCTCGGTCAGCGGCCCGTGCGGGCTGTCGGACGGACGGGTGAACGCGCCGCCGAGGTGCCGGATCTGCACGCTGAGCAGCGGCGCGATCGGGTCGGCCAAGAGCGCCTCGACGGCTTCCAGGTCGGTCAGCAACTCCGCGCGGGACAGGCCGGGGCTGGGGGCGGTCGGCTCGGCGGTGATCGACCCCAACTCGGCCACCGACATCATCCGCCGACTGTCCGCCAGCGGCCGGGGCAGGCGGTCGAGCGGGGCGAGCAGGTCACGTGCCTCGTCCTGCTCGCCGAGGTAGGTGGCGTCCACCGCGACCATGGGTTCGGCACCGGGGAAGTGCAGTAGGTCGAGCCAGGTGGTCAGCGCGTCCGGTGCCGTGGCGGTGATCTGCCGGTAGGCCGCCAGTACGGCGGGAGCGTGTTCGACAGTCCACAGTGTCCGACCGCCGTAGAGGCGGGGGGCGGGGTGCAGGGCGAGTTTCAGGGCGGTGACGACAGCGAAGTCGCCGCCCGCGCCGCGTAGCGCCCAGAACAGGTCGGGGTCGGTTTCGGCGGTCACCCGCCGCTGGTGGCCGCCGGCGTCGACGATCTCGTACGCGGTGACGCTGTCGGCGACCCAGCCGTGTACGCGGCCGAACCAGCTCAGCCCGCCGCCGAGTGCGACACCGGTGAGGCTGACAACCGGGGAGCTACCGGGCAGGCCGGTCAGCCCATGCGGCGCGGCAGCCGCCTGTACCCGGCCCGACGACACGCCCGCGCCGACCCAGGCCCGGCGGGTGACCGGGTCGACGCGGAGGGTGTCCAGGCGGCGGGTGCGCAGCAGGATCGTTCCGTCGGTACGGCCGGTGGCGCCGTGCCCGTTCGGCTGCGTGGCCACGCCGAGGCCGGCGGAGCGGGCGTAGCGCACGAGGGCGGCGACGTCGTCGGCGTCGTCGGCCTCGACCACGGCGGCGACCGGTTGCTCGACGGCGAGGTTCCACGGCCGGCGGACGGTGTCGAAGTCGGGCTCTCCGGGCACCCAGACCTCACCGCGAACGGCGGACTTCAGGGCGTTTTTAAGCATGTTCATCAGGGCTGCACTTTCTGGTCGGTCAGGCGGTGGCGCGTTCGCCGGTGCTGGTCGCGATCGTGGTGGTTGTCCGTCGGCCGCGAACGGGGGTGAAGTCGGCGGCAATGACCGCCGTGTCGGCGATCACAGCGGCGGCGACGAGAACGTTGGTACGCGGGCGCGGGCAGGGGCGTCGATCAGGGGCCGGAACGCCGTCGGCGCGGCCTGTGCGACGCTGGCCCGGCGTACGTCGCTGCTTGTCATGAGGACAAATCTAGGAGCGGAAAAGACCGCTGGTGGGGTGCAATCCCATGACAAATCTATGGGTCAATTCGGCGCGGGGAATCGGCAGTGACCTGCATCTTGAGCTGTCCGGCACCGGCAGTCGCCGTAGCCGGCATCGGCGGCAAGTAGCGGAGGAACGCGGCCGGTTGGTGGGCCTGTCGACGTCCTGCTCGTCGCACGACGTCGGCAGGAACAGCCGGGCATTCGAGGGACAGGAAGCGGGGTCGTTGGCGTTGGCCACCAACCCGGCGGAACAGTCGCTGCTACGGCAACGGCTCAGCTGGGCTTGATCGCCAGCACCCGCTCCACGGTGCCCGCCTTCAGCCGCTGCGACTCGGTCACCCACAGCCCCGCCTCGGCGAGCATCGGCGACGGGCGGCGGGTCATGTGTTCGCCAGCGCTGCGGATGGTGAACGCCTCGAGGACCCGCTGCCCGGCCCGGATCGGCCACCAGCGGCTGGCGACATGGTCCAGCAGGAGCAGTTTCCCGCCGGGGCGCAGCACCCGGGTCATCTCGCCGATCGCACGGGCATGGTCAGGGATCGCGCACAGCGACAGCGTGCACACCACCGTGTCGAAGGCGGCGTCGGCGAACGGTAGGGCCTGAGCGTCGGCCTCGCGAAGGTCGACGTCGCGGCCGAGTTCGGCGGCGCGGTGGCGGGCGATCTCCAGCATGGCCGGGCTGAGCTCGACCCCGGTGACCCTCACTTCCAAGGGGTAGAACGGCAGGTTGCGGCCGGTGCCGACGGCGACCTCCAACACCCGGCCGGTGGCACGGGAACAGACCCACTCACGGCCGCCGGCGAACCAGATCCTCTCCAGGAGACTGATCTCCCGGTCGTAGCGGGGCGCCATCGCCTCCCAGACCCGACGGGCCTTCGCGGTCGGGTCCTCATGGATTCTCACGACTTCCCCCCTCTGCGGGTTGGCCTCTGGCAGCCGGCCAGGAGTGCCGGACGCGGCGGCGGAGATGACACCGGCGGTGGCGGAGTCGCCCGCGTCGCCCGGAGCATTCGGCGCTGCGGTTCTTCCGGCGACCCGGCCGGCCCCACTGTACGCACGGCCGAACCGGCTCCTGGCGAGAATGGGCCGGCGTCGCCGCCGACCCTGGGCGGCGGGGGCGCGTGATGAGGCCGATCATGGCGCTGTTGCGGTGTCGAGTTGTTTGGCGAGGCGGTTGAGGTCGGGTATGCGGCGGCCGACGAGCAGATAGATGCCGACGCTGACCAGCGCCAGCGACCCGACGGTGAGAAACATGGCGGTGCCGCCGAGGCTGGCGAGGACGAGGCTGCCGAGCACGGGTCCGGCGAATCCGCCGACCTGCGCGAAGGTGTGGGTGCCGAAGTAGCTGCCGCGTAGGTCCGGTGGGGCGATTCGGTCGATGAGGACGAACTCGGAGGGAACGATGAGGGTTTCGCCGAGGGTGAGTACGAGCATCGCGACGATGTAGTGCCAGGTCTGCTGGGAGAACGCGAAGCCCGCCATGCCGAGGAAGGTGAGCAGGCCGCCGATGGTGATGGCGTTGACCGGACTGCGCCGCTGGACGTAGCGGGCGGCGACGGGCTGGAGCAGGATCACGCCGACCGCGTTTGTCGTCATGACGGTGGCCAGGATCCGGGCGCTGTCGGCGAAGTCGATGACGAAGTTCTGTGCGAGCAGGAGCGAGATCCGGCTGTGGACGGCCTCCAACAGGATCGCCGCGATCAGTAGGACGAGCAGTCGCCGGTCGGAGGCCATCACCCGGACGGAGTCGCCGATGCCGCGTGCGATCGCGCTCGCTGTGCCCTGGACGGTGGCGGGTTCGACGGTGGCGGGCGGCGGGAGTGGCAATGTACGGGTACCACGCCACAGCAGCGTGAGGTACAGCAGGTACGCCACGGCGGCGACCAGAAACGAGATCCGTACGCCGGTGAGGCCGAGCGCCACGCCGATCAGCGGCCCGACGGCGTATCCAGCGTTGATGGCCAGGTACTGGTGCGAGAACCACCTCACGCGTAGGTGGGGCGATAGTAGGTCGCTCAGGAGCGCCTTCGCGACCGGGTTGAAGGAGCTCGTCGCGAAGGCCATGGCCGCGTTGAACAGGAACGCCGCGACGACATGGTGGGTGAAGTAGAAGCCGACGAAGCTGCCGGTCACGATGGTCAGGGCGATGAGCAGGATTCTTCGTCGGCCCACGATGTCGGACAGGGCGCCGCCGAGGAAGCCTCCGCAGATGCCGAACAGGACCGACGAGCCGATGACGAGGCCGACGGTGGTGACCGACAGGCCGAGTTCGTTGCGGAGGAACACCGCCAGGAAAGGGATGGTGACCGAGTTGGCGAGGCTCATGATGGCGGAGCCGGCGACGAGTGTCCTGGCCGGCGATGGGGTACGCGCCGTCCGGATAGCGGGTGGCTGACCGGTCATACCGTCGTTTCCTTCCAGGAGGACCGGTGTCACGGGCGCCGGTGCGGGTTGCCGCGGGTCATCGCCGTCTTCTCGGCATCCTGTGCCGCCGACCGTCCCGAAACCCGTACACATCCCGCACCGTCGGCCGTGGGTCAGGTGCGCGGGCGAGAGTGGGGAATGAGGATGAAGGCCGCGACGGCGGCGACGGCGGCCATGACCGCGCCGGTGGTGAAGCCGTTGGTGAAACCGGCGCTGCTTGTTCCGGCGATGCTCGCCGCGGCGATGCTGGAGACCAGGGCGGCGCCGAGCGAGGCGCCGAATTCGTGGAAGGTGCTGACGATTCCGGCGGCGAGGCCGGCTTCGGCCGGGTCGACCTGTCCCAGCGCGGTGGCGGAGGCGACGACGAAGGCGGCGCCGGTTCCGGCGGCGGCGACGCTGACACCTGCCACCATCGCCGCGCTGCCGTCCCAGATGGCGGGCATGGCCATGCCCACGGCCGCGACGAGAAGCCCGAGGACGCCGAGAGCACGGGGGCCGGTACGGCCCAGGAGGCGGCCGGCGGTGTGCGCGCCGGCCATGGTCGCCAGCGCCACCGGGAGGAAGAGCAGTCCGGTACGGAGCGCGCCGTAGCCGCGGTGGTCCTGGAGGTAGAACGTGCCGAGGAAGAAGACGGTGATCATGAGGGCGGTCGCGACGAGGATCAGCATCGTTCCGGCCGCGACCGGCCGGCGCAGCAGGAGCCGCACGTCCATGAGCGGACTGGCGGCAAGCCGTTGACGGGTGACGAAGGCGGCGTAGAGGAGCACCGCCGCGGTGACGAGCAGGAGTGTGGTCGGGCTGCCCCAGCCCCGGTCTCCGGCGCCGATCAGGGCGAAGAGTAGGGAGCCGGTGGCCGCGGTCACCAGCATCGCGCCTGGCACGTCGAGGCGCGCCCGCGCGCCCGGGTTCGGCTGCGGGGGCAGTTGCGTCCGGAGCAGGAGCAGCAACAACACGCCCACCGGGACGTTTATGTAGAACACCCAGGGCCATCCCGGACCAGCGGTCAACACCCCGCCCAACAGAACGCCCAGGGCCGCCCCGGTGCCGCCGAGCGCCGACCAGATCCCGAGGGCCCTGTTCCGCTCGTCGCCGTCGAAGATGGTGACGACCAGTGAGAGCGCGGCGGGCGAGAGAATCGCGGCGGCGAGTCCCTGTGCGACGCGGCCGGTCAGCAGCATGGGGCCGTTGGTTGCCAGGCCGGCGGTCAGGGATGCCGCAGCGAACAACAGTAGCCCTGCGAGTACGAGGCGCCGCGCGCCGAAGATGTCGGTGGCGCGACCACCGAGTAGGAGCAGGCCGCCGAAGGTGAGCGTGTAGCCGCTCACCACCCAGGTCAGGGTCTCCCGCTGTAGGCCGAGGTCGGCGCCCATCTGCGGTAGGGCGATCGCGACGACGGTGACGTCCAGGATGAGCATCAGTTGGGCGATGCCGACGAGCCCGAGGATCCTCCACCGCTGTGGATGGGGGCTGCGGGGCAGGCCGGTTGTGGTTGTCGGTCCCGTCATGACGATCAAACTCCCGTCACTAAGTCGAACAGGTGTGTACGAGTTGTACGGGGGATACGATAACTCGTACACCGCTGTTTGAGTTGAGGGAGTTACATGTCTCACCCACCGGCCAGGCCGCCCCGCCGCGCCGATGCCCGCCACAACGCCGACAAGATCCTGGACGCGGCGGTTGCCTGCCTGAGCCGCAATGCCGACGCGAGCGTGAGCGAGATCGCCCAGTCCGCAGGGGTGGGCCGGGTGACCCTGTACGGGCACTTCCCGTCGCGAGAGGTCCTGGTCGAGGCCGCGCTGCAGCGGGTACTGGCCGAGGGAGAGAAGGTCCTGGAGAGCCTCGATCTCACGGGCGATCCGCGCCACGCGCTCAGCGTTCTGATCAGGTCGAGCTGGCTGCTGATCGCCCAGTCAAGCGCCGTGCTCGAAGCCGCTCAGACAGCGCTGCCGCCCGAACGCGTACAGCAACTCCACCTGAAACCCGCGCAGCGCGTCGACGAACTCATCCACCGGGGCCAGGCCACGGGGGCCTTCCGCGTCGACCTGCCCCCCGACTGGCTGACCAGCGTCCTGCACCATGTCATGCACGGCGCGGCCAACGACGTGGCGGCGGGCCGCCTCGACCGTACCGATGCCCCGGTCTTCATCACCGAGACCATCCTGGCCGCCTACGCGCCGACCGGCAGATAGCGCGACGTCCACCGACGCCGGTACGGCTACCGGGAGGTAGCCGTCGACCCGGCCGCAGGCGTCGCCGAGGAGGGTGCACCGGGTGTCGCGTGCACACCGTGGTCGCCGACCTGAGCGTCGAACCAGGCGTGCAGGGCGGTGACGATCGCGGGGTCGCTCGCGGTGTAGGTGATCCGCGCGCCGTCAGCGGTCGTCTCGTACCCGATGGTGATCTTGCCGGCGCTGTCGCGAAGGACGGCGAGCCCCGGCATCTGGCCACCATGGATGTTCGCCGGGTCGGAGAAGTCGCCGCGACGGAAACTGTCGGCCTCCTGCCGCAGGTGCTCCCGGACCAGGTCGACCTGACCGGCGTCCCGGGGATTGTCGGCGACGACGGTCTGCACGCCCCCACCGTCGGTCTTGACGAAGTGGTGCGTCGTGCGGTCGAGGTCGAACGGCATCACCGACTCGCCCCGCTCGGCGACCTGCGACTGCCGGTCGGCGGTCGCGGTCGGTGTCCCTGGCGCGCCGCCGTCGGCGCAGCCCGCGCTTACCAGCGCGATGCCGGTGGCCGCGACGATCGCACCGATCCAGGAGCGGGCCCGGGCACGGTCATTCGTTCTCATCAGCGGCCTCCGCCAGGGTCTGCAGCGCTCGCACCATCGCCGCGCGCTGGTCGTCAGGGACCCGGGCCAAGAGCGCGGTGAACCGGTTCCGACGGGCCTCGGCCTGCCGGGCCGCAGCGGTCGCGCCGGCCTCGGTAAGTTCGAGCAGTACTCCCCGGCCGTCGTCGAGGGCCGCCTGCCGCCGTACCCAGCCGCGCCGTTCCAGGTTGGAGACCAGGCGGCTGACCGTGCTTTTCTCCAGCCGTAACCGCCGGGTCAACTCGGCCTGCCGCAGGCGACCCTCCCGAGCGATCTCGACCATCGCGTGGGCCTCGGAGACCGGCAACGGCTGCCCGCACGGAGTGCGGTCCGGCTGGTGAAGGCCGAAGTTGCGGACGAACCGCATGAGGGCGTCCTGCGCCGTCCCCACCTCGTCGGCATCGTCCATGGTTCGACCATACAACCAGATGGTTCGACAGCACAACCAAGTTGCGCCGTCAGCACAGGCCGGTCGAGCCAGCGGATGACTGAACGACGACCTGCGCGGCGCCGACCGGAGCGGAGGTCACGGGGAGATAACTGTGGGATCCATAGTCGGCAAAGATCATTAGCATCAGTGGCTGACCAGGCGACCTCGTCTGGAGTTAGGTGGAGGTTGGATGAACCTTCGGAGGAGGGTGGCCCTGCCTGTCGCGGCGGCGGGGGCACTGGCCATCATCACAAGCCTCACCACGGGCGGCCTACCCTCGGTGGCACAGGCCGCTCCGGCATCTGCGGCAGTTGGCGCACCGATCACCCATGAGGAGAACCCACGGGTTCCCGAAGGGGCAGCGTGGACGGAGACGTACTTCCCGTCCTCCGACGGCAGTGGGGTCGAGCTGCACGCCGACGTGCTGCGCCCGGCACACCTGCCGGCGCGTGCGAAGACGCCGGTGATCCTGTCGGTGGGCCCGTATTTCTCGCACGCGGGGGAGACTTCTCCCGGGGGGTGGGACCAGGTCGGGCCGTCGGCGCGCTTTCAGGACCTGATCGACGGTGCGCGGCTGATGGAGCGTGGATACACCTTCGTGATGGTCGACCTGCGCGGCTTCGGCGGCAGCACAGGTTGCCTGGACTTCCTCGGCCCGGGCGAGCAGGCCGATATCAAGGCGGCCGTCGAGTGGGCCGCGCGCCAGCCGTGGTCGACTGGCAAGGTGGGCATGTACGGCAAGTCGTACGACGCCAACACCGGGCTGGCGGCCAACGTCCTCAAGCTCAAGCCTCTGCGGGCGATCGTTGCCCAGGAACCGACGTGGGACAGGTACAACTACCTGTTCAGCAACGGAGTGCCGCGTTCCAACGCGACCAGCAGCCCGCGGAGCTACTACTCGATCGCCACGATGCCGCCGCTGGGTGACGACAGCGACCGCTACCGGGCGAACGCGGAGTACGAGAAGAGCCACCCCGAGTGCGAGATCGACAACAGCACCAACACCCAGGATCCCGACCCGAAGTCGGCGTTCTGGCGGGCCCGTGACTTCGCCTCCCGCGCCGCCGGCTCCCGGACGCCGCTGTTCGTCACGTCGGGCTTCATCGAGGACAACACCAAGCCCGAGGACATGCAGAAGTACCTGGCCAACCACCACGGCCCGGAACGCGGTTGGCTTGGCCAGTGGGAACACGTCCGCGGCAACGAGACCGACAGCAACGGCCAGCTCAAGATGGGCCGGGCCGGCTGGTTCGACGAGGTGATGCGCTTCTACGACCAGCACCTGCGGGGCATCAAACCGTCGGTGACCGACCCGGCGTTCTCCATCGAGGACAGCCTCGGCAACTGGCGCGCCCAGCCGACCTGGCCGGTGATCGACGACTCGTACACGGCGCGGCTGTCGCCCGGGCGGTACGTCGACGACGGCGGCCAGGCGCAGCGGACCGCCGAGCCGATGACGGCGCCGCAGGCCGACGGCTGGGACATCGAGTACGCGCCGGAGGCCGGCTCGCCGACGGCTGACCAGACGAGTGCGCTCAGCTCCGACGTGCCTGGCAACAGCTACTGGACCTTCTCCACGCCCGCGTCGAAGCAGGTGCGGATCACGGGCACGCCGGAGGTCACGCTGAAGACCAGGGGACAGGGCAACGTCTGGGTACGGCTGTGGGACGTCGCCCCGGACGGCAGGTCGACGATGTTCGACGAGAACGTCGCAGCGCTGGACCACGACAGGTCGACCTCGTTCGCCCTGAAGGCGACGGACTGGACCTTCGAGCGAGGGCACCAGTTGGGGGTCCAGATCGGAACCATCACCTCACGGGGCTGGCGCCCTGTTCCCTCGGGTCAGACGATCACCGTCACCGACGCACGGCTCGGCCTGGAGGTGCAGGAACCGCGGTTCGACTCGCCCACCCAGGGTGACCGGTCGCCGTACCTGGACCGGTACGTGGCGGCGAACACCATCACGCTCGACACCGTCGGCGCCCCGACGTTCCCGCTGCGCGTGTCAAAGCGGGGATGACCCAGCGCCGGCTGCTCAGCACGAGCACTGGAGGCCGCATCGGGCATCTTGCCCGGTGCGGCCTCCGCTGCTTGAATCGTTGAGGTATTACCGCCCAACGGTGTCGGCAATCGTCATGACACGCGCTCACTGCGCCTTGAAGAGTTGGGCTTCCCCGTTACCGAAGGACCAGTTCTCCGCGCCGGCCTCGACCACCGAAATCAGCACATCCTCGGGACGTACCCCCGGGTCGCGGCCGAGCCGCTCGACGATCGCGCGATACATCGCCATCTTGGCCTCGGTGGGCTTGCCCGGTGTCCAGAAGATCTGAATCTGCACCAGGTCGGCTGACCGCTGGATGCCGAGAAAATCGCCGTAGGCAAATGCATTGTCACTGTGCTCCGTGATGGCCATGAAGCGGTCGCCGTCCTTGATCTTGACGGTCTCCCGCATGGCCTCGTAGATCTGGCTGAGCAGTGTCTTCTTGTACGTCTCGGGCTTACCCTCGCGGATCGCGATACGCGTGATGGGCATTGGTCTTCCTTTCTCGTGCGATAGGTGGGAGCAGGCGCCGATGGGGACGATGTCGTCAACGGCTGACCGGACGACAGCGTCAGGTCGTCGAGCGCGAGCCGGTAGGTGCAGCGCGCCCCACGCTCCTGACCGACAGCATTGAATCGGTCGTGTCCCAGGGCCCGCATCAACTCGAGCCGATTCCTCGCGATCACGCGCATGCTGTTGGCTCATGCTCGGCGACTTACCGCCACCGCCCCAGCCGCGCAGGTCAGATTGAGCGGCGGAGAGCGCTCCAACCGTCGCAGGAGGAACGCCGCTCTCACTCACGCGGCTCGACGCTATCAACATGCCGAAAAGCGGGCCGAACTTCCCGTACATCTCACCCACCTGGGGCGTACCCCGGATCTGTTGAACCGCCGCCGTCGCGCCTCCGGAGCCGACCGCTCCGCGCGGCGGCCCGCTTCCAGGCCGTCGCGGGGCCGCCGGTGTGTCAGGTGCGCTACCCGACCCGCCAGGAAGCCGGGCCCGCCAGGAAGCCCGACTCGCCAGGAAGACCGCGCGGCCACCCGGGCGTACCGCCCCTGCCACACCTGGCCGGATCAGATGGCGCGGCGGCAGCGTTCACCGAGCGTGCGGATCGCGTCCACGAGTTCGGGGGGTTCGTGCACGGTGAAGTCGACGCCGACCGAGGTGACCATCCAGGCCAGATCCGCGGGCGACTCGGCCCCGAGGTGCAGCAGGCAGCTGCTGTCGTCGACGGCCTCCACGGCACCCATCCCCGGCCAGACCAGGTCGGCCACGGTGGCGGCCGGCTGGTGCATGACGACGGTCGCCCGCACGGCCCATGGCCCGGTGGACAGCTGCCGCGACAGGTACGCGATCACGTCGCCGTCGGGTGGGTCCCTGGGGGTGAACCGCGGCCCGGTCGGGGTCCGGGGCCGCAACCGATCGACGCGGAACGTCCGCCAGTCGTCCCGACCGTTGTCCCAGGCGACGAGATACCAGTGCCGACCCCAGTTGACCAGGGTGAGCGGCTCAACCTCGCGTAGCGTCCCGGTGCCGTCGTGGCTGGTGTAATCGAACCGCAGGCGCTCACGCCGGCCGCTGGCCTCCGAGATCGTGAGCAGGACGTCCGCGTCGACGTGGGGCCCGTCGGCGCCGACCCGGACGGTTGCCTGCTGCAGCGTCTTGACCCGGTGCCGTAGCCGGGACGGGAGCACCTGTTCCAGCTTGGTCAGCGCGCGCAGCGCGGTCTGCTCGATGCCGGCCACCGAACTGGCCGTGGCGGTGCGCAGCCCGATCGCGACCGCCACCGCCTCGTCGTCGTCGAGCAGCAGTGGCGGCAGGGCCGCGCCGGCGCCCAGCCGGTAGCCCGGGGTGCCCTGGGTGGCGTGCACCGGGTAGCCGAGTTCGCGCAGCCGGTCGACATCCCGGCGCACCGTGCGGGCGGTCACGCTGAGCCGGTCGGCGAGTTCGGCACCCGACCAGTGCCGGTACGTCTGCAGCAGCGACAGGAGCTTCAGCAGCCTGGCCGAGGTGCCTAACATGCCACCCAGTGTGCCACCCGGTTAGGAGCGTTTCTGACCTAACCGGTGCATAACGTGGGCGGCATGACGGACTCGAACTCGGACATCCGCCCCTTTCGCATCGACATACCGCAGGAGCACCTGGACGACCTGATCACCCGGCTGGCCAACACCCGCTGGCCGACGCTCCCCGAGGCCGGCTGGAGCCGCGGTGTACCGGTGGAATACCTGAAAGGTCTCACCGAATACTGGCGCACCGGCTACGACTGGCGCGCGTACGAGGCAGTGCTGAACAAGATCCCGCAGTACGTCACCGAGATCGACGGGCAGACCATTCACTTCCTGCACGTACGCTCACCCGAGCCGGAGGCGACCCCACTGATCCTGCTGCACGGGTGGCCGAGCTCCTTCCTGGAGTTTCTCGATGTGATCGACCCGCTGACCGACCCACGGGCGCACGGCGGCGACCCGGCCGACGCCTTCCACCTCGTCATCCCGTCGCTGCCCGGATTCGGGTTCTCCGCGCCACTGACCGGGCCGGGCTGGGGCAGCGAGAAGATGGCCGCCGCGCTGGTTCAGCTCATGGACCGGCTCGGCTACTCGCGCTACGGTGCGCAGGGCGGCGACACCGGCTCCTACGTCGCCCCCGCGATGGGTCGGCAGGACCCGGACCATGTGATCGGTGTCCACGTCAACGCGCTGGTCACGTACCCGGTCGGCGCCGAGGGGGAGCTGGACGGGCTCACCGAGACCGAGCAGCAACGCCTGGCGGCGATGGGCAGCTACAACGACGGCTACCTGCAGATCCAGGCCAAGTCGCCGCACACCCTGGCGTACGGGCTGCACGACTCGCCGGCCGGGCAGCTCGCCTGGATGGTCGAGATGTTCCAGCGCCTGACCGACCACCCCGCCGACGGGATGCCCGAGGACGCCATAGGCATCGACCGGATGCTCAGCGCCGTCACCCTGTACTGGCTGACCGGCACCGGTGGTTCCGCCGCGCAGGTCTACTACGAGGACATCACCGCGAACGCCTGGAGCAGCGGGGCGGGCGAGTGGGGTGAGGCCGCCTCGGACGATGCGGCAGGCTCCGACGACTGGACGACGGCCGAACTCGGAGCCGTCCCCACCGGTGTGCTGGTGTCGACGCGGGACATCACCATCCGTCGGTTCGCCGAGCGCGAGCACAACGTGGTGCACTGGTCGGAGTACGACCAGGGCGGTCACTTCTTCGCCACGGAGCAGCCGCACCTGTTCGCCAACGACGTACGCGCCTTCTTCCGGAAGGTCCGCTGAGATGGGCGCCCGCCGACAGCGTTCCGTCGCGTCGACCGACGTGCTCTGTCGGCGGGCGCTGAACCGGGCCACCCTGCACCGCCAGCTGCTACTGCGGCGCGGCGGTGCAGGAGGGGTCGAGGTGGTCGAGAGGATCGGCGGCCTGAACGCCCAGCAACCCAACGACCCCTACCTCGCCCTCCACTCGCGACTGGCTGGCTTCACGCTGGCTGAACTGACCGCCGCGATCGAGGACCGCCGCCTGGTGCGCTCCTGTCTGATGCGGGCAACCCAGCACCTGGCGAGCGCCACCGACTTCCGCTGGTTGCGCCCGGTGCTCGACCCACTGCTGACTCGGGTGCAACGCAACGTGTTCGGCAGGCGTACCGCCGGCGTCGACCTGACCGAGCTGGTCGCCGACACCCGGGCGATCCTGGCCGGGCGTACCCTGACTCGTCCCGAACTCGGCCGGATACTTGCCCAGCGTCGACCGGGTGCCGACGCCAGCGCGCTCGCCTGGTCCGCGCAGTACCTGCTCCCGCTGCTGCACCCCGCGCCGAGCGGCACCTGGGACACGCTCGGCAGCACCCCGGTCGCCCTCGCGGAGGAACAGCTCGGTCCGTTGGAAGCACCGGACCCGCGCCGACTGGTCTCCTGGTACCTGGCCGCATTCGGGCCTGCCACCACCGCGGACATCCGGGCATGGTCGGGGGTCAGCGGGCTACCGGACATCGTCGCCGAGATGAGCGGCGAGCTGCGAGCGTTCCGCGACGAATCGGGCCGCCCGGTGTACGACCTTCCCGACGCGTGCCGACCCGACCCTGACACGCCGGCACCCGTACGACTGCTCGCCGGATTCGACAACCTTCTGCTCGCCCACGCCGACCGGACCCGGATCATGACCAATGAGACCCGACGCCGGGTATGTGTGGACGACCTGATCAAGCCCACCGTCCTGATCGACGGAACCGTGTCCGGCACCTGGCACCTGGACCGACGTGCGGGGCTGGTCACCGTCCAGCCGTTCACTCGGCTGCGGGCCGACCACACCGACGCGGTCACCGCCGAGGGCCACCGGGTACTTCGGCTCGCCGCACCCGATCAGGCACCGCATGACGTGCGGATCGCGCCAGCCTGACATCGTGATCATTCGCCGTTTCGCCGGACCGCTCGCCGCCCCGCACCGGCCTCAGGGCCGTCCTGAAATCTGCCGAGGGTCGGTCGTGGGATCGGCGATGGTCAACAACAATGCGTCGACGTACTGAAATGTTTCAATTCGACCGCCAGACGCGGGTTGTCGGCCGCAGCCGCCGCGCTGCCGCTCGGCACCGTACGGCAGCACCGGGCCGCGCTCACCGGCGCAGTCCCCGCGACCGGGGTCGGTAGGCCGGTACCGGCACCGGAAGGTGGCCTTCTCGCCGGGATCGGTGGTCCGCGGCACACCGGCCGTCGACCACGGCGACCGGGACCGACCGCTGCTCCCGGGTCGTCGGGCCCCTTGACAAGCCGCTCCTGCTAACGCAAGACTCTTGAATCCTGAATCGATTCAAGCAAGCGCTTTCCTGGTCGACGGTTACCCACCGTCGGCGCATCCACCTGCCGCTGGTTTTCCGGCCCGCCACGGCCGTTCCACTCCATGGGGCGGACATTGGTCGCCGCGGCGGCCGTAGCTGAATCGTTCGCATGACGGGAGCGGTCCCATGGGCAACAACCAGGCTCGGTTCACCTGCCGGACGCCGTCGGTCGTCCCCGGCCGGGGTGCCCGCCGGTTGCCGCCACCGGTCGTGCCACGCCTTCCATCCGGAGCCACGGTCACCCGCGGGTGACCGTGGACCTCACCGACGCACCGTACTTCTCCGAACCCGACACCAGGATCTCGTTCAGCGCCGACGGCGGCTGGTCCCGTACCACCGTCAGCCGGCATTGCGACAGGAGGACCAGTCGTATGGCCGCAGAAGTGTCCCGACGAACCGCCCTCGGACTGGTGGGTGCCGCCGCGGCGACACCCGTGCTGCTGGGCCAGGGCTCCGCCGTCGCGGCGCCCAAGCCGGGTGGCGTACAGATAATGATCAACGGCGTGCCGGCGGCCCCCGGCAGCTACCCGTTCCCGGGTGACATCGACGACCTGGTGCTTGACAACGGGCTGATCCGGTTCGCCTTCGGCCGGGACGACGCGGCCGGCGGCATCCTCACCGGCTGGAGCGACGTCTCCATCACCGCCACCTCCATCGTGGTGGACGGCGTCGAACTGGCGCACAACCTCAACGGCACGGCGCCGTTCGACCCGGACCGCCAGCACTCGTTCTATGTCGACGCGGGCGGCGGGAGCAGCCGGCTGGTCTGCACCGAGGTACGGGTGCTGCGCGCCAGCGCGGATCTGGTCGAGGTGGCGTTCGTGGACGACACCAGCCCGCGGCTGCGCCACGAGCACCACCTGATCATGCGACGCGGCAAGCGGGGCCTCTACGGGTACGACATCCTCACCGCGGTGGTCGCGCAGTCCATCAACGAGCTCCGGATGAACGCGCGCTGGGATCGGGCCATCCTGGACCACGCGTTCAACTGGGAGCGTGGCAAGGGCCAGCAGCCGACGTACGCCTATCTGGCCACCCAGGGCGGCGAGACCCGGCCGATCGACGGCATCAACAACCCGGACCTGCCGTCGCCGGAGAGCAACTCCGGGAACCTGCCGCCGGGCAGCCTCTACACCAAGTACGACTGGAGCCTGTACCACCACGAGAACCCGATGTTCGGTCACTACGGACACGGTTTCGGCGCCTGGTTCACCCCGCTCGGCGGGGTCAGCGACCAGACGTTGTGCGCGTTCTACGGCGTCGGCCCCAACCACCAGGACCTGGCCATCCACCAGGACGCGCTGATCTGCAACTACTTCGGCGCCAACCACTACGGGCTGCCGGCGTACCCGCTGTCCGCCGGCTACCAGCGGCTGTACGGGCCGTGGTACACGTTCGTCAACACCGGCGACCCCGACGAGCCGGACGCGATGATCGCCGAGGCAGCCAGGATCGCCATGGCGGAGATCAGGGAGAACCGGCGCGGCTCGGACTGGATCGTCGACCCCTTCTATCCGCCGCCCGCCCAGCGCACCACGGTCACCGGCCGGCTGCGCATCGCCGACGACCGGCCCGCCGGCGGGCACTGGGTCCTGTTGTCCACTCAGGACGTCACCGACGTCTACACCATCCACGAGCCGACCTACTTCGTGAAGACGGCCGAGGACGGCACCTTCAGCCTGCCCGGAATCCCGCCGGCCTGGCAGCCGGGCACCCGCACGCCGGGCACCTACAACCTCTACGTCTTCGCCGCCACGGGGTCGGTGACCGACCAACTCAAGCTGACCGGGATCACCGTCGGCGGGGCGAAGCAGGATCTCGGCGAGCTCGAGTGGACGCCGACCGACCACGGCACGTTCCTCTGGCAGGTCGGCTCCGCCGACCGGATGGGCGGCGAGTTCGCGCTCGCCACCGACCCGGAGACCTTCGCCAACCCGCGCAACTTCGGCAAGCCGGCCCGGATACCGGGGGATCTGACGTACACGATCGGGCAGAGCTGGGAACCGCAGGACTGGTACTACGCCCAGACGAACGCGGGCACCTGGACGATCACGTTCGAGCTGGACCGTGCGTACACCGGCACCGCGTACCTCACGGTCTCCAGCTCGATGCAGCGCAGCGGCCGACCCACCGTGGCCGTCAACGGTTCCACCACGGACATCACCGGCTCGCTGCCGAACAACAACGACTCGACGATCGCCCGCCAGGCCGACCGCAGCGGATACCCCCGGCTCGCCGCGCTGTCGTTCCCGGCGTCGATGCTGGTGGTCGGCACCAACACGATCACGTTCACCCGAGGCGCCGGCACCGCCGAGGGCACCGGACTGGGGTGGGACACCCTGCTGCTGGAGGTGGACGAGGAGCCGGCGCCCGGCCTGGCGCGGCTGAAAGGCCGGGTGACCGGGGTGGAGCGCGTCCAGCGCGGCCGGCCGGGCGCGACGGTCTGGACCGTCGAGGTGACCAACACCGGCCGCGGCGCCGCCAACGACGTGCGGCTGGACGGCTTCGCACCGACCGGGTCGGGCAGGTCCGGCAAGTCCGGCCACGTCATCACGAGCCGGGACCCGGAGCGGTTCCCGGTGCCCGTCGCGGCCAGCATTCCGCCCGGCGGGACCGCGACGTTCGAGGTACGGGTCGACTTCACCCGTGCCCCGAACCTGCACCGAAGCAAGTTCGAGGTCCGGGTCAGCGCGAACGGCGGACGGGCCCGAGCCGTGTTCACCGGACGCTGACCATCGTGCCGGTCACCCTCCCGGTAGTCGCTCCGGGTGCCGATTCTTGTCGCTGTCGCTTGACAGACAAACGCCGATTCAGCAGGAGAAACCTATGGAAAACCCGGAACTGCCAGCCCCGGAACGCGGTACCGACACGGGTGCCGGTGGAGGGCGGGGCACATCGAGGCGGACTCTGCTCCGTGTCGTAGGTGTCTCGCCCCTGGGCCTGGCGGTCGCCGCCGCACCTGGCTCGGCACTCGCCGCGACGAGCCCCGCCGCGCGGACCAGGGTCGCGGTGCACGAATGCGTGCAGAAGTTCGGGGCGTTTCCGACGCTGCCGCTCAGCACCATCCAGGATCGCGACCAGATGCTCTGCCAGCTCGGCATCAAGCTGCCGAACCTGGGCTCATGGCTCGACGACCCGAACCGTCCGCCGAACCTGGCGGGAGACCCCGCGGCCCGGCTCTGGTTCGATGCCTTCGGCCATCCGGTACGAAGGGGAGCGCTGGGTGGACTCTGGGCGAGCTATGACGACGCGACCAGTTCCGGTGCGATCGGGTACGGCACCGGGGACAACCCGGAGGTCGATGGTTGGGGGTACACCCCGATCGAGCTGCTGGAGATGAAGAACGGGCGGCCGGTGCGGACGCCCGACGACTGGTGGAACAAGCGCCGCCCGGAGATCTTCAAGGCGGTCCAGGAAGAGCTGTACGGCACGATCCCGGACCGCAAACTGTGGCCGAAGATCACCTGGGAGCTCGGAGCGGTCTCGTTCGGCACGGCGGACGGTGTCGACTACGCCGAGCGTACGGTGACCGGGATCATCGACACGTCGAGGTACCCGGAGGTGCGGAACGCGCCGCGGATCTTCGGCACGCTACGGATTCCGCGGGTGGCGTACGACGCCCGGACCGAGGTCCCGGTGGTGGTGGTGTTCGGCGGAACGGCGAGATGGTCGCTGCTGGGTCCCCAGGGGTGGGGGATCTTCGGATTCGCCAACGCCCAGTTGCAGCCCGACAGCGGCGGGGCCAACATGTCCAGCTACATCATCGGCTTGATCAACAAGGGCAACTGGAGGAAACCCGGTGACTGGGGCGCGCTGGCCGCCTGGAGCTGGGGCATCAGCCGACTGATCGACTTCTTCGACGCGCCGGGCGAGTACGTCGGTGCCGATGCCAACCGGATCGGGGTGCAGGGCCACTCGCGGTACGGCAAGGCCACGATCGTCGCCGCCGCCTACGATCCCCGGATCAAGGCGGCCTACGCGAGTTCGTCCGGATCGCTCGGGGCGAGAATGAACCGCCGCCACTGGGGACAGGACCTCGAGAACGACGGCGACTACGCCAACAATGCCGGCGAGAGCCTGGAGTACCACTGGATGGCGGGCAACTACTTCAAGTGGATGGGCCCGCTGGTCGACGACCCGGAGAACCCCGGGGTCGGCCTGGCGAAGAACGGTACCTACAAGCCGCGCAGGCTCGAGCTGATGAGCGTGGACGGGCACTCGATGGTGGCACTGGCCGCGCCGCGCGTGGTGTACATCACCGGTGGCAACAACAATGACTCGTGGGCCGACCCGCGGGGCATGTACCTGGCCGGTGCCCACGCCACGGAGGTCTACAACCTGGTCGGCGTCGACGGTCTGGTCGTGCCGCAAGGCACGGAATTCACCTCGGGCCCCGGCGAGCCGATCGGTGGGACTCCGCCGTTCGACGAGGCGTTCATCGACGGGTACGTCGGCTACCGGCGGCAGAACGCCGGACATGTCGACTCCCCGGGGTGGCCCGCGTTCGTCGAGATGTGCAAGAAGGTCTTCGAACGCGCGCCGTTCCCCGATGCGACCGACGTCAAGGCGGGCAAGAAGGTGAGCAGCCGGAAGTGGAAGGTCGAGGGCCTGACCGGTCGGGCACGGGTCAGTGTCGTCAACGGGGAGTACCAGACCCGAGGGGGCTGGAGCAGTAGGCCGGGCGTGATCGAGAACGGGCAGCAGATCCGGGTTCGGCACACCAGCTCCCGCCTGGACGGAGCGCCGGTAGTCACCACCCTGAAGATCGGTGACGACACCTACACCTTCACCAGTATCACCGCCGAAGACCGAGGGCACGGTCACTCCTGACCCCACGGTGCGGTGTCCGCCGCGGCCTGCGCTCGTGCCTGCCGCGGCGAACACCGGGTGGCCCACCGTGGGGCTCTCTGCGTGAGGCGGGCGGGCTCGGCCTGCACCGAGCCCGCCGCTCCAGTTCCACCCGACCCTGATCGCGAGCCGTGACTGCGCTCACCCTGTTCGGGACGCGCCGTTGCCCGTGGGCGTCAGGAACGCCGGAGCCGGACCTGCGTCACGCCGTCAACGCTGCAGTGTCAGCAGACCCGGACGGTAGGGCAGCAGGCCGTAGTCGCCGCCGGAGTTGGGTGAACGGCCCTGGTAGAGCAACTGTAGATTGCACGGATCAACGGTCATGGTCTGATCGGCGTTGCCGCGAATCAGTTCGCCGTGGCTGATGTCGTTGGTCCAGGTGGCGCCGCTGTTGGCCTTGCCGGCGAACGGGTTGCTCTCGGTGGCGGCCTGTGGTGTCCACGAACCGCCCAGACTGGTGGCCGTGAACGAGCGGAAGTAGCGACCCTGCGACCCGATCGCCTCGACGAGCATGAGGTACCGGTTCTGGCCCTGGAGCTTGTAGACCTGGACCCCTTCGAACAGGTTGTTCGTCGAGTCAGTCATGATCACTGTCGATGACGAGCCGAAGCTGCCCGGGAAGTTGCCGATGGGCATGCTAGCCCGGTAGACCCTGCCATTGTCGCCGGCGAAGAACAGATACATGTTCGTACCGTCACCGATGAGCGTCTGGTCGATGGGTCCCGTACCGGAGCCGGAGATGCTCCCCGTGAAGAGCGTCTGCTGTGCGGACCAGCCATTCGGATTGGTGGGGTCGCTCGACGTCCGGTAGGAGAAAGCGGTCCCACCCCACTGGTAGGCAAGCACCCAGACGTTCCTCGGGGCAAAGTAGAACAGCGTAGGCGCAACGGTGGAGGACGACATCGCGTTCTGGCTGGCCGAGCCCATGTCGGACCAGTTCGAGAAGAGGCCGAAGTTCATCGAACCCCACGAGGTTCCCGTGTCGTGCGTCGTCGCATAGACCAGATGCCTGCCGTTGTAGGGCGCATAGGTGAAGTCCTTGAGTGAGACCCACCCCGACCTCGGCTGCGCCAGCGGACCCGTCGAGGTCCAGCGGTACGTCGACGGAAGGTCGCACGTGCCCGTCGGCGGCGTCGTCGGCGGTGTGGTGGGGGTGCCGCCGCCGTCGACGCGGACGAGTTGCCACTGCTGGTTGCTGCCGTTCCAGTCGTCGTACTGCACGATGCTTCCGCCGTCAGCGGTCGAGGCGCCCTGCACCTCCACCACCTTGCTACTGTTCCGATTGATCAACCGGACGTAGCCGCTGTCGGAGTCGGCCAACCGGAACTGCTGGTTGGTCCCGTTGCCGTCGGTCCACTGCACGATGCCGGCACCGTTGGCGGTCGACCAGTTCTGGACATCCAGCACCTTGCCGGACAGCCGCGACCGCAACCGGTAGTAGCCGCCGCCCGAGTCGACGAACTGCCACTGCTGCTGGTTGCCGTTGTTCCGGGCCCACTGCACGATCCGCCCACCGTCATTCGTGGCCAGGTTGTACACGTCCAGGGCCTTGCCACTGTTGCGGTTGATCAACACGTACCACGCGCTCGTGTCGACCGTCGCCGCCGATGCCGGGGCCGGACCGAACGCGACCGCAGCGGTAGCGACGAGCGCGGCCACCACGGTGACGACCAGCCCGGACCGCCAACGGCGTCGTGGGCCGCGGACCGTACGCTGGCGAGCCGGTCTTGGAGCCGGCGTGACTGGTGGCGCCTGCGCCACGACATCCATAGTCTTTCTCCTTGCCCGAACCACCCGGGGCGCTGTGCGACACGCGTGGCAATGGTGGCGTTCCTCGCATTCCCGGGACGACACAGTAGAAGCGCGGCGTGGCCGGCGACGCCGTCCGTCATTTCGACGTGACGGCATGGACGGCTGGATTGCCGGCCAGGTTCGCCGCCAACGTACCGGCGATGCTCCGAACTGTCCTCTCGGGGTGCAGGAACCGAACGTGTTACCGCTAACATGATCGGCCCTAATGCCTCACGAGCAACAAGTGAGACATGGGTGAGCCGCTCAGGCGGATGTACGGCATATTGCCAGACTGTTTCGAGGTATTCAAGGGGTAGGCATCAATGTGTGAACCGTCGCGAGCGCCAACCTACCGATGAGGACGCGCTCCAGATGACCCGACCCGTTCAGCGGCGACGGATAACACTTTTCACCGAAGAGGGTCGGGTCGATCCCCAAGAAATCAAACAGCAATTCTTTGTTATCGACGTCGGTGTCGCGCAGTCGCGAGGCTCTCCGAGAGTGCGGACCGGAGGGGGCTCGCCGGCGGTGCGGCCCCCGAACGCGGTCACCGCGTGCGGTTGCTTCACCCGCTCCGGTGCTACCTGACCAGCGGACGCCGGGTCCGGAAACAGGTAACCCAGGTCGGCGAGCATGTCGGGCCCGTCCGGTTGCGGATGGCTGGCCCAGCGGTCCGGCGATGCGGGACTCATGCAGGGCCATGCTGTCACGCGGGCGCCGGGGCAGGGCCGCCCGGTCGCCGTCACACGTAGTGACACGGTGTGTCTGATCGCAGCGGACCAGCCAGGCGTTCTGAATAACGCTCCCGGTGTTGGCCGACTCCAGCGACACCGAGTCCGGGCCACGTGGGCGTGTCAGCCGAGGCCGGTTCGTGCGATGACGTTGGTGATGGTGATCCGAACTGCGGTGAAACCTTCCTGTACGAACGATTCAGCGATGTCCTCTGCGGCTTGGGAGGGGTAGTAGCGGTTGGCGATGCGGGTGGCGATGTGTTTGATCTGGTCTGGCTCGGCGGAGACCTGCGCCTCTCCTTCGACGGTGACGAAGCTGTAGGGTTGCCGCTCATAGCTGACGCAGAGTGCGATGCGCCGATCGTGGGCCAGGCTCTTGCCCTTGATGCTTCCCGGGGACAGCGCGAAGGCGAGTTCGTCGCCGTCGAGGATGAAGCAGACTGGAGTGACGTGGGGCCGCCCGTCGCGGCGGGTGAGGGCGACGTGGGCGAGCTTTGTTCCCCCTGTGACGAAGGTTCGCCATTCGTTGTCGGTCATCGTTGTCATCGGGGTGTTCCCTTCGTTTCGAGGTTGCGCGTCGACCGATCCGGTCGCCCAGCCAGCCGCCCAACAGGATGTCATCGACGCTAGATCCGGATTCGCATTGGGAAAAGCGATTGTTTCCGATCACGTCGATCGTTATCGACGATATTAGGCTGCGGTCGCTATGGAACTGCGGCACGTCGCGACGATGGCTGCGCCGCCTCACATCTGCTTGACCATGTCGGCGGCGGCCTCGACAGCTATCTCGATCGTCCGCGCCGCGAGTGGAGAGTGGCTGCGGCCGGCCTGCCAGAGCAGGAACACCTCGCGTGGCGGTAGCGCTGGCCGCAGTTCGTGGACACTGAGTCGATCGTCGGGCAGGACGTCGGACCCGTGGACGGCCAGCCAGGGCAGCACCGCCGATCCCATCCCGGCCCGCACCATCGACAGGATCGTGTCGTCGCCAGCGCTGCGAAAGACAATCCGCGGGCGGGCGCCGCCACGCGCGAGGGCGAGTTCCATCCTGGGCTGGTCGCAGACCGGGGGATAGGCCACCAGCGGCTCGCCGTCGAGCTGCTCAATCCGGACCGGGCCCTCGGGAAAGGTGCCCGGGCGGGCCACCAGCACGTACCGGTCGTCGAGCAGCTTGAAATGCTCGACATCGCCATCGAGCCTGCCGTCGTAGAACAGCAGGTCGAGGTCGTCGATTCGTGGCTGCTGGCCTGGCACCTCCTCGGTCAGCCTGATGTCGCAGTCGGGGTGCTCGTCGCGGAGCCGGCGCACGACCGTCGGCAGCATCACGTTGGACATGCTCTGGAAGGTGCCGATGTCGATCCGGCCGTCCCCGGCCTGGAACCGGTCGACTGCGTTGGTCAGCGCGGCCACCCTGGTCAGCAGGTCGCGGCCGTGTTCGAGCACGACGGCGCCGAGCGGTGTGATCCGTACCGGCTTGGGGCCGCCGGGCCGGTCGAACAACGGGCCGCCGACGGCCTTCTCCAGTACGGCGATCTGCTGACTCACGGTCGACTGGGTGTAGCCGAGCCGGGTGGCCGCCCGGCCGAACGAGCCCTCGTCGGCGATCGCGGCCATGGTGGCGAGGTGTCGCAGCTCGATGTTGGTCACAAGCCCGAGCGTACGCCCGATCATCGCTGATAGCGATCGACTTTATCGGAAGCTATCGCTTTTCTCGATGTACTGGCTGGCCATAGCGTCGTGGGCATGACGGCCCAACTGCAACAGCCAAACACGACCGACCGGCCGAGCCTCACACTCGCACGTGTTCGGGCCAGGCCGATATCCATCGCTATCGCGTTGGGGATCGTGTATGTCGTCTGGGGCTCGACGTACCTGGCGATCCGGATCATGGTCGAGGAGATGCCGCCACTGATGGCTGCCGGAACTCGTTTCCTGACGGCCGGACTCCTGGTGGCCGGGGCGTTGACGGCGCGCAGCGGTCTGCGCCGACTCGCCGTGACACGCCCACAGTTGTTGGGCTGTGCCCTGGTCGGGTTGCTGCTGCCCGCACTCGGCCAGGGCATGGTGACCATCGGCGAGAGCGGCGGTGCCCCGTCGGGGATCACGGCCCTGCTGATCGCGGCGGTGCCACTGTGGGTGATCTGCTGCCGCATCGTGTCAGGCGAACGGCCAGCCGGTCGGATGCTGGTCGGTGGGGCCGTTGGGTTCGGTGGCGTCGCTGTGCTGATCACAGCCAACGGCCTCGGCGGATCGTTCCCGCCGTGGACCATAGCGGTCATCGTCCTCGCCAGCGCGTCCTGGGCGCTCGGGTCGTGGTGGCAACCCCGGCTCCGGCTGCCGCGCGATCCGTTCGTCGTCGTGGTCTACGAGATGCTCATCGGTGGCGTGCTGCTCGTGATTTTCGGGCTGGCCACCGGGGAGCAGTTCGACCCGTCGACCTACTCTGCTCGCTCCTGGGCGGCGTGGGCCTACCTGGTGTTGGCCGGGTCGGTCCTGGCCTTCTCCGCGTACGTCTGGCTGCTCCAGTCGACCGCGGTCTCGCTGGTCGCGACGTACGCCTACGTCAACCCGCTGGTCGCCGTCGTACTGGGCTGGCTGATCGTCGCCGAGCCCGTGACGATGTCGACCATCGTCGGCGGTGCGGTCGTGGTGCTCGGGGTCGCCGTCGTCGTGGGCTCCGAGCTGCCGTCCAGGACCCGGCGACCGACACCCGATCGGAAAATCCGGTGACTCGACCGGAGATCGCGTGGCGAGCCGAGCAGGTGGTCGCCCGCCGCAATCTCTGCGTCCACAAGCAAGTGCGGTCGGCGAGCGGCCTTCGTCGGCCACGCCGTACCTCGATCTCCCGCTTCGACGCTCCGGCGGGATACCCGACGGTCGTCGCACCATCATCCCTGACCCTGGGATCAGTACTGGGTGGGCCAATGGGTGGTGGAATCGGTGGCCGCCACGGATGCCAGCGCCCGTTCCCGTGCTGGAGGCTCTACCCGAGGTCGCCGAAGCCACGTTGGGAGGCAGATATGGGGTGCGTCGTCCTGTCCATCTTCACGACCGCCGACGGGGCCGTCGACGACCCGCGGCGGCTCACCTCCCAGTCCGTCAGCGAGGGCTCCATGCGGACCGGCCGGAGTAGCTCCCGGCCGCCGACGCACTGCTGCTCGACCGGGTCACCTGTGAGGGGTTCGCTGCCTCTTGGCCGAGTATGACCGACGGAGCCGGGTTCGTCGGCAAGATGACCGGCAACGTCCAGATACGTCGTCTCGACGACGCTGAGACGGGGCGAGTGGAACAACACTACCGTGATCAGCGAGAATGGGGCCGAGACGATCAGCCAGTCGATGTGCATGCGGTCTAGATACAAACCGCTATTTTGGCGACGATGATGAAAGAGAAGACCATGAGTGACGATGTAACCCAGTATATCAACAAGGCACAGCCGTGGCAGATCGATGTGTGCGAGAAACTACGTGCGATGGTCGGCCAGACCATTCCAGATGTCGAGGAGCGGCTCCAGTACGGCAAGCCGCACTACCTCAAGAACGGGCACTACGCGGCCGTGATCGCGGTGGCCAAGGACAAGGTCTCGTTCATGGTGTTCAACGCCACGGACATTCCGGAGGTCAAGGGGTACCTTCGGGCACTGGGCAACGGCGAACGCAAAGCCGTTGACATCAAGGATGGGCAAACCGTCGACTACGACGCACTCGCCAGCATCCTGGGAAAGACCGCGACCGCCCTGTAGCCGCCAGGGCGTATGCCGTGCAGGGTCTGGTCCTGGCGCCGCGAGTCCAGGCGGCGGCCCTCCGATCTCCGGCACCTACGCCGAGGTCGTACCGACCAAGCGACTGGCGGACGTGCCCGGCCGCGAGGAACCCGCCCTCAGGCCGAGTACGCGGCAACACGCTGCTCGACAGTCTCATCCGCTTCCTCGCCGCAGCCTGAACCGCACACCACACTGCGGGTGTTGAGCTCTCTCAGCACCCGCAGTTGGTGCCATCTGGCCTCGGTAACGACACCCGCACTCCTGGTGAGCCTTCGACATCTCGCCGCCACCCGACAAACGGCGAGGAACAGGATCGGACAGCCGTGGCGGATGACGGTTGCCCCGCGCGATCAGGTAAGTGCCGGCCTGCGGCGCAACTCTCGGATGACGCCGTGCCGCTTCAGCGCCCAGACCAGGCGGCGGGCGGGGCGGTGCCGCAGGAGCAGCAACGTCGCCTCCCTGACCAGTGTCAGTCGACGGCCGCGGAACTCATCCTCCGCCGTCTTCCATACCAGGGTCCGCATCCCCTGCGACTCGAGGGCGTCGCGGATCTCGGCGCGGACGGCGGGATCGTCCAGAGCGGACCGGATCGACGACGCGAGCCCCGAGCGGTCGGCGAGATTGTCCGAGATCGCGGCGGCAAGGCTGTGCCGGATGTCGTCGGTCTCTATCAGCAGCAGGACCGCGCCGCGGATCTCCGCTGTTTCCAGCGCCGACCGCAGGAGTTCCATCGCCCGGCGCCGCACCTCGTCGTCGTGATCGTCGACGGCCAGCGCGGCGAGCAGAGACGTCACCTCGTCAAGGTCGATCAGGTGCCGCAGGCCAGCCCGGAAGTCGGGTCGTTCCCAAGCGGCGAGCAGCACCTTGACCACGTTGCGATCCATGCCCTCACCTACCCGATCGACACTCGGGACGAAACGAGTTGGACGTCTCGAGGATTCTGCCCGCTCGCCGCTCGGGCGCCGGGCTTACGGCATTTGAGGTAGACGGTGGTGGCCGGACCAGTCGAGTCGGTGTCCCGGAGGCACTGGCGATCCTGCCCGGTCCGACGCGCTACGGCGTCTTCTCGTCCCCGCTGTTCGTAGCCGGCGCCTCGGCTTCCTCGATGTCCGGCTCCTGGGGCGGATCGGTGAGCTGCTCCCGCACGTAGTTCCACAGCACCGCGACGAGTGCGGCGACCGGGACGGCGAGCAGGCTTCCCACGATCCCGGCCAGGCTACCGCCGAGTGTCACCGCCAGTAGGACAACCGCCGCGTGCAGGCCGAGGCCGCGGCTCTGCACGATGGGCTGGAACACGTTTCCCTCGAGCTGTTGGACCGCGACGATGATGGCCAGCACGATCAGCGCATCCGTCGGGCCGTTCGACACCAGTGTGATGAGTACCGCGACGAAGCCGGCGAACAGGGCACCCACGATCGGCACGAACGCCGATACGAAGGTCAGCACCGCCAGTGGCAGCACCAGCGGCACGCCGACGATCCACAGGCCGAGGCCGATGAAGACCGCGTCCAACAGGCCGACGAGCGCCTGGGACCGTACGAACGCGCCGAGTGCGGCCCAACCACGCTCGGCAACCACCGGTACGTCGACAGCGAGTCGGCCGGGCAGTTGCCGGGTCAGCCACGGCAGGAACCTCGGACCGTCCTTGAGGAAGAAGAACATGAGAAACAACGCCAGGATGGTGGTGACGACTCCGTTGACCAGGGTTCCCACCCCGGAAAGGGTGGCGGTGATGATGCCGCCGACGCTGTCCTGGATGCGGGCGATCGCGGTGTCGAAGGCCTGGGTGACCTGGTCGTCACCGATGTTCAGTGGCGGGCCGGCGGCCCACTCCCGAATCTGCTGGATACCATCTGTCACGCCGGTGACCAGTTCGCCGGACTGTGAAGCCACCGGCACCGCGATCAGCACCACGGTACCCGCGGCGACCAGCAGGAACAGGACGGTCACGGCCGACGCGGCCAGGGCGGGACGCCATCCGTGCCGTCGTAGGAAGCGGGCCATCGGCCAGGTCAACGTTGTGAGGAGCAGGGCGACCACCAACGGCCAGACCACCGACCATGCCCGGCCAAGCAGCCACAGGGCCACCCACGTCATCAGCAAGACCAGCAACATCTGCAGCGAGACGTGCGCCGAGGTACGCAGCGCGGCTCGGGTCTTCGTGGAACTCACGATGGCAGGCATGGGATCACCTTAGGGATGTAACCGCCGGTCCCGCACCTACCCGCCAAGGGTGTGGCAGGTGCGGGACCCTGTACAGCGTTCGCTAATGCCGTCGATTATTCACCGCCCCCGGTCGACGTCTGGGTGCTCGTACGGGAGCGTCCGACTTTAGCCCGCTCCCGCCCGGCACCTACTGGTTGGTGATAGCGACGTTGTCGAAGGCCGCGGCCGCGTTGTAGACGCGAACGCCCGACTTGCCGGACGCGTAGGTGGCGTCGATGACCGAGATCTTGGGAGCGGTCAGGTCACCGACGTACACCCTGATCGACGAGCCGCCGGCCACCACGCGCAGGTGGTACCGCTGGCCGGCGACGACCGGCAGCGGCGCCGAGCCGAGCAGCGTCCAGTTGTTGTCGGCCCGGCCGAGGATCACGCGCCCGGCCGGGGTGATGCCGGCGTAGTAGCCGCGGTAGGCGTCGGTTCCGGTCCCCACGTTGGCGGCCCGGAACACCAGCCCGGCGTCGCCGATGCCCGAGGTGACCGTGACGTCGAGGTCGTAGGTCGCGTTCACGTGGTTGTCGTCGAGTAGTGACTTGCCGCCGTAGGAGGCGGTCGTCCGGTACTGGCCGGAGCTGACCGACCAGGCCCCGCCGTACGTCTTCCAGCCGAGCGCGTCTCCGTCGGCGAAGTTGTCCTTCACGAGCATCTTCACCCGCTGGATCGTGCCGTCGGCGTTGAAGTTCATCCGGTCGTACGCGACCTGCCGCGCGTTGCCATTGGTCTCCGACAGCGGGCGGCGGTGGTAGAAGATGTACCAGGTGTCGGTGCCCGGGATGTTCAGCACCGAATTGTGCCCGGCGCCGCGCGCCACCGCGGGGTCCTGCGCCAGGACCTTGTCGAGGCGGATGAACGGGCCGGTGGGTGAGTCGGCCATCGCGTACGCCACGGAGTAGTCGGGCCCGGTCCAGCCGCCCTCGGACCACATCAGGTAGTACTTGCCGTTCCGTTTGAACATCTGCGAGCCCTCGACGTAACCGCTCGGAGTGATCTCCTTGTACGTCGTGCCGTCGGCGAACGTGCCCAGGCTCGTCATGTCGGCGTTCAGCTTGGCGACGTTGGCGTGCCGCCAGCCGCCGTAGTAGATGTACGCCTGCCCGTCGTCGTCGACGAAGACGTCCTGGTCGATCGGCTGGGCGCCGTTGACGAACTGCGAGATCAACGGCCGCCCGATCGCGTCGGTGTAGGGCCCCTCGGGCCGGTCGGCCACCGCCACCCCGATACCGCCGAGCTCGCTGTTGCTCTGGATGTCGTTGGCCCCGAAGTACAGGTAGTACCTGCCGTTGCGGGCGATCGGGGCGGGCGCCCAGACGGCGTACCGCGCCCAGCTCACGTTCGCGGTGGTGAGGATGTTCGGGTGCTTGGTCCAGGTGATCAGGTCGGTCGAGGAGAAGGCGTCGAGATAGGTCTGTTCCGCGTACGGGCGGGAAGCGGTCGGGAACACGTAGAAGCGGTTGTTGTAGATCGCCACGTCGGGATCGGCGTACCACCCGGCCACGATCGGGTTGCCCGCCTCGGCGGTGGTGTACTCCGGCAGCGCGGCCGACATCGGAGCGGCCGCCGCGGTGGCGGCGAGCACTCCCGCGACGGCAACGACCTTACTGAGGGCGCCTCCAAGCATCGGCATACAGCAATGTTTTCCGATCTTGCTTCATGCCGTCAAGTGTCAGGTCATCGCGCGGCGAGTGTGGTGATCGGCGACCGTGACCGGACGGGGTCATTCAAGACGGGCGACCACGTCACCGGTGGACGGGGGTCACAACAGCGACCCGCGTCCGGTCACGTCCGAACCCGCTCACGCCGCCCCGGTCCGGGCGAGACCATCAGCGGTCAGTCAGGCCATCAGCCTGCCCGTCCGGCTCCGTCAATTACAGGGTTTGTGGGAAGGGGAGGCCAGCGGGACCGGCTCTCGAGGGCTATCCCTCGAGGTAGGCGTAGCCGCAGTCGGTCGGAGTTCCGCCCGAGCCGTTCTGCCTGCACACCTTGAGTTCCAGGAGTTCGCCGCTGGCGTAGCTCCCGGCGCGTGCGGTGGTCGACACTGTGCCGTTGTTGGCGCCGTTGGCGTCTGTTGTCGACACCACGACGCGCCCGGCCGAGGCCAGCACCCAAGCCGTCACACGACGGCTGTCCCCATAGGTGTCAGTGACCCTGAGGACCCGGGTCGAGCTGTTGAACGAGGCGTACCCATAACTGGTGGACGCCGTTCCCACGGCCGCGTGAGCCGCTCCCGGCGCCATGATCCCGAACGCGAGTGTTGCCCCTCCGGCCACCATCAGGGCTCGTCTTACCACCTGTCGCATGGTTCCTCCCGTGCCTCAATTGCCTCCACCGCCGGATCTGATCCGTGCCGGCCTGGTCTGACTCACACTGACAGGCTGGTATTGAGGGATCTCTGGGCAACTCTTGTATCAGCTGGTCACGGGCGTGTTCGAAGGGGCGGCGGCGAGGGCTGGCAGTAATGCGTATTCGAGTCGTGCGAGTTCTCCTGCCACGACGCGATGCCGGTCGTACGCGCCGGTTACCGCCGGCACGGGCGCGTCTACTCCAACCCGGTCAAGCCGTACACCATCAGGACTTTGCCGGGGCCCTGGGCCCCGGCCGGCAACCGGGCGTCGCCCTGCTGCATGGGCCGTGTCAACGATGGGAAGGGCCAGAGCGCCTAGTAGTCGCGCTTCGCCGGGAGTTCTGATGCCCGGCGAAGCGCGACTCGATCACGTCAGGTCGACGGAACAGCGTTGCCGCGACCGGCGTTCCAGAGCCAGCCGAGTTCCGTTGTGGTAAGCACGCGGTCCCAGACGGCGACGTCGTCCAACGTGCCCTCGAAGAAGCGGTCGTTAGCGTCGCGGTAGGCCCCGATGTGCAGGCCGTCGGTTGCGACGAGGGCGCCGGTCGCGGTCTCTCTGGCGTCCACGAAACTTGTGACCTCGCCGCCGTCCAGGTAGAGGCGGGTCATGCCGGTGGCCTGATCGTACGAGACGGCGACGTGGTGCCAGGCACCCGGGGCCGGAACTCTGTCGGACTCCGCGATCACCGACGTGCCGGTGGTCTGAACGCTGTACTTCAGCTGCCCGGTTACCTCCGAGAGCTCCACCGAGATCGCCCCGGCACCGGACGTCTCGAGGATGGACTGACGCCACGGAACGCCGGCCCGCGCCGGCTTGAACCACGCGGCGGTCGTGTACCGGTCCGCCGCATCCGGAAGAACCTCGATCGGCACGTCGACATAGTCACGGTGGCCCTGGAACGTGACGCCACCACGCAGGCGGCCGCGCCCGGCGAAGGCCGCGTTCGCCACCAGTCGACCCTGACGCAACTGATTGACCGAGCCGTCGTCGTCGGCGAAGTCCCCGTTGTGGTCGTCGAACGACCAGTGCCCGAGCAGACCGCGGCGAATGCCGGTCCGGTCATCGTGCCCGCGAAGCTGAAGCGCCTCGGCAGCGTGGTCGGTGTAGACGCGGTCGATGCCCCAGTCGAAGAACCGCTGCATGACGGCGAAGTCGTTGATCGTCCAGGCTCCGGCCTCCATGCCGGCGGCCCGGATCTTCTGGATCGACTCCGGGCTCACGTGCGCCTGGTTCATGACGATGGTCTCGAAGCCGCGATCCACCGCTGTCGCGATCGAGCCGTCGATGTCCGAAGTGTTGGTGTCCCAGAAGACGTGCAGGCTCGGGTCGAGCTGCTTGACCTGTGTCATGAGCGGCAGGCTGCCGTCGTTGAAACCGACCCAGTCCTGCATCCCGAGCTGATGGACGACGTCCACCGACGCCTCGACCACAGCCGACTCCTTGGGCTGGATCGAAACCCGGGTCCGATGCTGCTGCTTGACCATCCTCAGTACGTCGGAAAGCAGCGGCATCCGCTCGACCGGGACCTGCTTGGCGGTCAGTCCGTTGCTGTCGCGGAAGGCCCAGGCGACGTCGACGGTTCTCAGCTGCTTGTAGGTACTGTCGGCGATGACCAGGTTCTTGTCTCCGACGCGCGCGGTTGTGCGGTCATGGGAGACGACGACCTGACCGTCCTTGGAGAGGAAGACGTCAAGCTCGATCCAGTCAGCGCCGACCCGGATGCCTTGCCGCATCGACGTCATCGTGTTCTCCGGATACGCGCCCGAGTAGCCGCGGTGGGCGGTGATGCCGTTGTCGAGGAAGCCTGCGGTGTCGCTGCTCGGGGTCGGCGTCCTGGGTTCCGCCTGGGCGGACGGGGTCGCGAGTGCCGGGGTGAGAACGACCGCCAGCACTGCTGCACCGGCAAGTGTGGTCAAGAATCGGGGTGTTTCCATAGAGGATTGGTCGCCATTCCATCAGATCGGGGCGCACGCGGGCACGCTGTTGCGCCAAGATCGTCATACTTTGCCGGCCGGACCGAACACCGGAGCGCTGGCCGCTCAACAACCCTGTGAAGCGCCGATGAACACATCGTCTCCTTTGTCCGGGCCGGCAGCCTCGCCCGTCTCGTCGCTCCTGCCTATCCCGCCTCGGGCGAACGCGCACCCGGAGCGGTGGGTTCGCACTGTCTCCCCGTGAGTGCCTCGACCTGCCGGGGGCTGTCGTTGGCCGGGGGCCGGCAGGCTAGTTTGCTCGGATGAGTCTCCTCGATGACGTCGCGAGGCGTGACAGTTGGCGATGCTGGGTGTGCGACGAGCGGGTCGACGCCGACAAATCGGTGAACGACCCGCGTGGCCCCAGCGTCGACAGCCGCACCGCCGACAAGAAGGCCAAGGTCGCCGAGCGACTGGCGCACCGTGCCTGCAACACCCGCAAGGGCGCGGTCAAGGTGGTCATCGCCTGGCCGGACCGTCTGCACGTGGTGGAGCCCGCGCCGCTGATCACCGTCGCCGAGCGACTCGAACGCAAGGGCGGCCGCGAGTTGGTCGCACGCTGTCCGAGCAAGAAGGATGCCCAGGAGGCGGCGGACTGGCTGGTCGACCGGTTCTCCCGGCTGGTGCCCGGACTGCCGGTGACCGCGAGCGTCGACGCCGGCGGCGGACAGTACCTCGTCACCCTGGCCGCCGGCCGCCGCTGACCGGTGGCCCTGACCGGTGGGCCGCTGCCGACCAGGGCAGCCCGGACCGGGCCACTACCAGCGCTGCCGCATCACCCGCGACTCCCCGCCGCTCGCATTGCGTCGACGGCAGCGAGCGGCTCGAGCGTTCTCAGCGACAGATCAGTGGACCTGACCCTCGTCGAGGCCCAGCCGGGGGTGAGGCAATGCGTCCGGCAGCTATCCGAACGCATTGACATCGGCAGGATCGTATACCGGCCGTCTCCAGCCGGTGGTGTCGGCGGCGATCAGTTGCCTGATGATCAGAAGGGGGGTGCGTCCTCGCCCATCAGCGCCAGCACGACGCCGCCCTTCCCGCTCTTGAGGCTCTGGACCACGACCTTGCCGGTGCTGCCGTCGGGCAGCTCCAACGTAAAGGTCTTCCCGACCGCGTTCTTGGGGCCATTGCCGGCGCTGTTGGCGGGTCGGAAGTCGCCTGCCCACGGCGGGGTCCCACCCTTGCGGGCGGGCTCGGCGAAGAGCGCGGCGGTGCCGGGGGTCCTGGTGCCGTCCGAGGCGAGAAGCACTGAGGCGCTGCGATAGGTAGCCATATGCGCTAAGACTATCCCGGCCTGTGCTCGTTCGCGCCATGACAACTACCCCCTAAACGTGAACGGCCACGAAAAGGCACCTGCTCTCACCTCCGGGCTGACCGTGCGTTGGCCGCGGCCCGAGCTGGCCCCGGTCGCCGAACCCGCAGCTTCGGCGGCCGACGGCCCGCCGGCTCGGCCGACGTCTGGCCACCGCGTCCGCACTCGTCCGCACCAGGCCCAGACGCCTCGCAGGCTGTCGGCCCGCACGATCGGCGCCAGATTAGTACGGTTCACGCGGGCAGGCGGAGGGGCTGATGACATGAGCGGTGATGAGCCGGAGCTGCTGTCCGGCGGTTTCGTCAATGTTGTCGTTCGGGTGGGCGACACGGTGCGGCGACCCGTCTCGCCGTCCAGTGGGTTCGTTCGGGATGTCCTGGGGTTTCTTGAGCACTGCCAGTGGCCGGGCGCGCCGCGTCACCTCGGCTTCGATGATCAGGGTCGGGAAGTCCTCACCTTCCTGGCCGGTCACGTGGCCTGGGAGAAAGCGCAGCCGGCCGAGGTGCGATCCGACCAGGGTCTGGTGGCGGTGAGCCGTCTGGTGCGCCAGTTGCATGATCTGACCGCAGGGAGTGACCTCGCCGGTGATCAGGAGGTCGTTTGTCACAATGACCTGTCCCCGAGGAACACCGTCTATCGCGACCTCGGAGATGGCCTGCATCCGGTGGCCTTCATCGACTGGGACCTGGCGGCGCCGGGATCTCGGGTGCACGACGTGGCCCACGTGTGCTGGCAGTATGTCGGCCTGGGACCGGGGGTGGACATCGCCGAGGCTGCGAGGCTGGTACGACTGATCGCGGACGCGTACGGCTTGCTGGCCCGGGGAGAGCTGATTCGAACGATCCTGTGGTGGCAGGATCGTTGTTGGCGAGGAATTGCGACCGCTGCGGCAGCTGGCGAGCCGGCCATGGTGCGGCTATGTGCGCTCGGCGTGGTGAACGAGGTGCGGGCGGCCTATCAGTGGACAGCCGAGCAGCGTCTCGCGCTGGAACGGGCGATGTTGTAGGCGGCGATGGCGCCGAACGCGAGTTCGACCGGTCCGGGGCGGGCAGTCGACGCCCGTCCCGGACCGGGCAGGTCAGGACGCGGTGCAGGTGGGGGTGATCCCGGTGGCGGTCCCCGTACCCTGGAACCCGAATTCGGTGGACTGCCCGGCGGCGACCCGGCCGTTGTGGCTCACGTTGGTGAACCGCACAGCGCCGCTGGTGCCGCTGGCGGTGGTGTTCCACGAGTTCGACACGGTGGCGCCGCTGGGCAGGGTCAGCCCGACGGACCAGCCGTTGATCGGCGCGGAGCCGGCGGTGACCCGGACCGTGGCGACGAATCCACCGTTCCACGAGTTCAGCGACACCGAAGCCGAGCACCCGGCGGGCGGTTGCGGCGGGGTGGGCGACACAGTCGGCGACGGGGGTACCGAGGGCGACACCGGCGGGCTGGTCGGCGACCCGGGTGGACTGGTCGGCGAGACGTTGCGGCCCTTGTTCAACTCGTCGAGCACCGCAGTGTACGCGGCCTTCCGCTGGTAGCTGCCGTTGCCGCCGGTGAAGAGCAGCCCGCGCTCGGAGGAGCGCCACGATTCGCTGTCGGCGATGCCCCAGACCGTGATGCCGGTGCATCTGGCGACGTTCAGGCAGGCCCGGACGACCTTGCGGTAGTTGTCCGCCTGGCCTTGGCCGATGTCGTTGTTGCTCAGGTCGTCGTCGATGTCGAGTTCGGTGAGGTGCACCTCGACGCCCAGGTCGGCGAACCGCTGGATGTTGGCCTGGAGATCGCCCGTGATGATGCTGTTCGGGTTGTCGTTGAAGTGTGCCTGGAAGCCGACGCAGTCGATGTACTGCCGGTAGGTCCTGACGATGTCGTACATCGCGTTGGCCTTGCGGTTGGCGGTGCCACCCTGGACCGTGAGGCCCTCGATGTCGTAATCGTTGATGCAGAGCTTGGTGCTCAGGTTGTTCTGCTGCACGACCTGCTTGGCCCGGATGAACGAGTCCCGGATGACGTCGGTGTCGGTCGCGTCGAAGAAGTCACCGTCACCGTTCGCGTCCCGGTTCAGGGTGTGCGGCCACTGGGTACGGCGCGCGCCGGTGTTGTTGTCGGCCAACGCCTCGTTGACGACGTCCCAGTACGCGATCCTGTTGCCCCAGCGGGTCAACGCGTTGCCGATGAAGGTGTTCAGCGTCGCCTGGCTGGCGCCCTGCAACGAGCCTGCCTGCGAGTGCCACACCATGGTGTGACCGCGGACCACCATGTTGTTGGACTGCGCGTAGTTCACCAGCGTGTCCGCGTTGCCGGTGTTCTGCAGGGCTCCGGTGGACGTGGCGATCGTCGACGGCTTCATGTCGTTCTCTGGGGTGAGCTGGTTGAATTCCTGACCGACGATCGAGCTGAGCCGGCCGGGTGAGGCGGCGACGCCGAAGAACAGGCCGGCATTGGCGGCCGCGGCCCGCAGCGTCGTCTCGGCCGCGACGGCCGGCGTGGTCGACTGAACGATCACCGCGCCGCCGACCAGAAGTAGCGCCGTCGCCGGCAGCAGAGCAATTCTCGTACGTCTCTTACGCTGGCTCGGGATGCTGCTCACGGGGGATCTCCTTACAGGTCAGCATCAGGTGATTGATGCTCATGCCGGAGCCGGCAGGTGCCGGACGCGGCAGGGTGTTCAGTGGCAGGTGGCGCCGTTGAGGCTGAACCCGGTTGGCGCGGCGCTGTCGCCGGTGTGGCTGGCCTGCGGCTGGCCCTGGCTGCTTGTCATGGTCGACGACCATGCGGCGAGTCCTGGGATCGACCCGAGCCACAAGAGGTAGACGCCTGTCGATGGACAAGTATCGATATGGATCCGCCATGCTGTCAACAGCTTCCGGAACGGAACTGCGCGGTTGTGGCATCGGGCGATCGCGGGTACGTCGTCGCGGCGGTCAGGCCGGTTCGGTGGCAGGCGCCGGGATCGCCTGCTCGGCGGCGCGGCTGACCTGTTCCCAGTCGGCCCACGTGTCCAAGCGTCGCTGGGAGATGTCGAAGGCGAGGTCGTAGACCATACTGCCGAGCAGCAGCCGCAGCGGCGGGTCGTCACTGTTGACCAGCGTCATCAGCGCCTCGGCGGCCAGCCGCGGTTCGCTGTCGATCGACCCTTCCGCCCACTGCTTCGCCAACTCTGTGCGAAGTGTGTCGTATACCGGGTTCGGCGTGGTCGCCTTGCTGCTGGTGTAGAGGTCCGTCCAGTAGCCGCCCGGCTGGACGATGGTGACCTTCACGCCGAACCGGGCGGCTTCGGCGGCCAGCGCCTCGCTCATCCCCTCCAGGGCGAACTTGCTCGCGCTGTAGAGCCCGGTGCTGGGGAAGCCGCCGAGCGCGCCGATGCTGGACATTTGCACGAGGTGTCCACGGCTCTGGGCCCGCAGGGGCGGCAGGACGGCCTGGCTGACCCAGAGCGCGCCGAAGAAGTTGAGTTCTAGTTGGGCGCGTGCCTCGGCTTCGGTGAACTCCTCGATCATCCCGGCGAACAGCGCACCGGCGTTGTTCACGACGATGTCAAGCCGGCCGAAGTGCCGGACCGTCTGGTCGACGACGTCGACGACCGCGGCGCGGTCCGTGACGTCCAATCGCAACGCCAGCAGCCGGCCCGGGTGCTGGGCGGCGAGCTCGTCCAGCGGCGAGACGTCGCGGGCCGCGCCGACTACCCGGTCGCCGACGGCGAGCGCGGCCTCGGTGAAGGCGCGGCCGAGGCCACGGCTGGCCCCGGTGATGAACCATACCCGGGACGCCGCAGCGGCTCGTAGAGTGAGGTTGTCCTGATCGGAAGAGGCGACGGACATGGTGGTGTCCTCCATTAAATCGTTACGAACGCCAATCGGACGGATGGCGATGTTGACGCGTTGTACGTTTCCTGACTATTCGTGACAACCTCTCTCCGGCAGCGCGCGTTGGCTCCGCGTATCGCTTGGTCTTGGGCTGGGGGCAGGTTTATGGCAGGGCGAGCTCGTAGAGGTGAGTTCGCCCGAGGGGATGGAAGCCGAGGTGCTTGCGTGTGGCGCTTAGGTGGAGGTCGTCCTCGGCGGTGAAGGTCTCGATCTCGTTGATGTGTGGGTGGAACTCGCGCATTCGCTGGATCAGGGCGGCGTTGACCCAGAGGCCCAGCCGCCGTCCGCGATGGTGGGGGAGCACGACCGATCCGTACTGGCGGGCGCGCGGTTGGGAGACTGCACCGACGATCGCAACGGCGTAGGCCGCCAGGTCCCCGTCCGTGTCCGCGGCGGTCAGCACGGCGTTACCGGGGCGGCTCGGGCTTCGAAGCAGTTCTTCGGCACCGGGCGTGTCGGGCAGGCTGCCTGTCCAGTGGGTCAGGCGATATCCGGGGCGCTCGGCGTCGACCAGCTCACCCAGCCAGGCCTGGTGAACATCGCAGTAGGTGAGCAGGTCATGTCGCCTGGATCGGGTGTGCTGGAAGCCGTGCCGCAGACAGAATGCCTCCCCCGGCGAGCCTGCGGCCACGTCCGTGACCAGGCGTGGCTCGGCGATCTGTTCCCGGACGGTGGTCAGCAGCCGGGAACCGATTCCGCGACGCCGCCACTGCGGCTCCACGTACAGGCTCAGCTCGGGAGCGCCCGGGTTCACGGCCGGGGTCGGAGGCGGCAGAACGTCGTGCCCGAACGGGATGATCGGCCGCAGGCTGGCCACCCCGACTACACGACCGGGTGGCGCCACAGCCTGCCACCGCGAGAACCCGGAGTAATCCGACACCGCCACGATGTCGATCAAGGCTTCGCTCATGGAACCCACGATTGCCCCCACCAACGGGGCGGAACAACGCGAAAGATCGAACCGCCGCATAAGCCATCGGTTATCGTTCGACGCCATGCGCGGCCCCACGGTCGAGGGTGGCCCGGGTCACGATCGAGGGACGGGCCGTCGCCACCGCCGTAAACTTCCAGATCGCGCAAATCAGGAACGGGATTCGGACGCGCCTGACCGGAGGGAGAGGCAGCCTGGTGGAACTGCGCGACATCGAGATCTTCCTGGCGCTGGCCGAAGAGCTCCATTTCGGACGTACGGCAGAACGTCTCCGAGTGTCCCAGGCGCGGGTCAGCCAGTCGATCAAACAGCAGGAGCGCCGGATCGGCGGTGCCCTGTTCGAGCGGACCAGCCGCAACGTGCGGCTCACCCCACTCGGCGAGCGGCTCCGCGACCGGCTTCACACGGGCTACGGCGAGATCATGGCAGGCATTGACGAGGCTGCCGCCACCGCTCGCGGGCAGGTCGGTACCCTGACCATCGGCACGTTCGGCCCCCACCACCAGAAGATCGCGGCCGTCCTCGATCTGTTCCGACAGCGGCATCCGCAATGTGAGCTGCGCATACGCGAAATTCTCCCCGCCGATCCGTTCGGCGGGCTGCGCACCGGCCGGGTCGACGTCGGGCTGCTCTGGCTACCTGCCCGCGAGCCCGACCTCACCGTCGGCCCGGAGCTGTACACCGAGCACCTGGTGCTGGCTGTCGCCTCCGATCATCCGCTGGCCAGTCGGGACCGGGTCAAGATAGAGGATCTCGGCGATCACCCAGTGGTGGATCTGGAGGGGCCTATTCCGGACTATGTGTGGGAGGCGCACACGCCGTCCGTGACACCGGCCGGGCGGCCCATCCGGCGTGGAATCGCCGTGGCCACCCTCGAGGAGGCCTTCACAGCGATCGGCACCGGCAGCGTCGTATCCCCCATCGGGGGATACGTGGCCGCCTCCCGGCTGCGCCGTGACATCACCTTCGTGCCCATCGCCGATGGACCGATCCTGCGGTACGCGCCGGTGTGGCGCAGCGCCAGTGAAAATACGCTGGTCCGCGCCTTCGTCCAAGCCGCCGGAGACGCGCAGAAGACCACATAGCGCGGTCTGACCTTTACACGACGCACCGAGTTCCACTTCAGCAATACGTTCTCGGCACTGCGTGCCCTCGTCTGGCGCACCGGCCGCGAGACGCCACTCATCCTCGCCTTCGCCCAACTGGCACTCGACCATCGACCCCTCCCCATCAGGTCGGATGGGCCGACCGCACATGGCGGCGGTCGTCTGACGTCCCGCGACAAGCGGCCGCTGAACCGCCACGAAACCTTCACGGGGCAGTTGGCGGGTGAGCACGTCGGAGGCGACCGCCCCGCAGCGGGACAGGTTGACCACCCGCCATGGTCGGCCATTGCGGCGCACCAACTCGCCGTGCACCTTGCCGACGTACCCATGAAGGCGGGCAACTATCCGGCGTTGCTACGCCGCGAGGTCGCCCGGAACCTCGACGCGGTCCAGCGGGATTCTAGCCAGCCATTCCTGACCTCCGACGATAAGCCTGGCGTTATGCCATGTTGCTCAAGCTCTCGTTGATCCCCACGTCACAGTCGCGCAAGGCTGCAGCTGACCCGCCGGGCCGGCCCCAGAAGGAAGCCGATTCCGCTGGCGGGCCGCAAACATCCGGAATGGAGTTACGAATGCGTGTCGCCGCCGACCGGATCCCGCTGGGACACGACGCCGACGTGATCATTGTCGGCGCCGGGCCGACCGGCCTGATGCTGGCGAGCGAGCTACGCCTGGCTGGCGTACGGCCGCTGGTGCTGGAGCGGCAGTCGCGGCTGCGGGACATCCCGAAGGCAAACGGCCTGGGCGGGCAAATTCTGCAACTGTTGCGCTACCGGGGTCTGCTGGAGCGGTTTGAGGCCGCCAGCACCGATCCCCACCCGGCGCCCCGGTACCCGTTCGGCGGAGTCCACCTGGACTTCACCGGCCTGGCCGATCCGCCGCTGCACGCGGTGCAGTTGCCGCAGCCGCGCCTGGAGCGGCTGCTCGACGAACGTGCGCGCGAACTCGGCGCAGACGTACGCCGTGGGCACGACGTGATCGCCGTCGACCAGGACGACGCTGCCGTCACGGTGGAGGTTCGCGGACCGGACGGATTGTTGCAGGTGCGGGCGCGCTATCTGGTGGGCTGCGACGGTGCGTACAGCCGGGTTCGCGACCTGGCAGACATCCCGTTCTCGGGAACCACGTATCCCGACGTCAACCGGCTCGGCCAGGTCGCGGTTCACGATTCCGTGATGCGGCTGGACAACGGGGATCTCGACGTCCCTGGGCTGGGCAGGCTCAGCGCGGGGTACACCCGGACCGAACACGGGGTGTTCGGGTTCGGGTGGCTTTCCGCAGATGTTTTGCTCCTGTCCACTGTGGAAGAAGAGCCCGACGCCTCCGACGATGGGCCGATGAGCGTGGACGAGTTGCTGGACAGCATCCGCCGGGTGCTCGGAGCGGATCTGCCGCTGGGCAAACCGCTTCGGCTTTCGCGCTTCGTTTTCCAGGCCCAACAGGCCGAACGCTATCGCGCCGGGCGGATTCTGCTGGCGGGCGATGCGGCTCACCTGTTCCCGGCGACTGGTGTGGCGCTCAACGCCGGTCTGCTGGACACGGTCAACCTCGCCTGGAAGCTGGCCGCCGACCTGCACGGCTGGGCGCCGGTCGGCCTGTTGGACACCTATCACGCCGAACGCCACTACGCCGGTGTGCGTACGCTCCTGCACACCCGGGCTCAGGTCGCGCTCCGGCGTGGACAAGACTCGGCGGCCGAGGCGCTGCGGCAGGTCTTTCAGGAACTGCTCGCCGATGAGCCGGCGTTGCGTCGCATGGGAGCTTTGGTAGCCGGAGCCGATATCCGATACCCGCTGCCTGGCGCGGTGCGACACGATCTCGTCGGCGCCTTCGCTCCTGACCTCACCCTGCACACCGACGAGGGGATGACCAGCGTCGCCAACCTCATGGCGGCCGCCCGGCCCGTCCTGCTCGACCTGGCCGACCGCGACGACGTCCGCTCGGCCGCCCGGGATTGGGAGGACCGAGTCGAGATCCACACGGCGAAGACCCACGCCCGGCCGGCCGACGCCTTGCTGATCCGCCCGGATGCCCATGTCGCCTGGGCCGCGGCGATCGACGAATCCACCGACACCTCAGTGTCCTCGCTGCGGGAGGCGCTCGCGGGGTGGTTCGGCCCGCCGTCAGCACACACGCCCGACTACAGCGATCGCACCTGAAATGACCGCGACGATGTAACGCACACGACACACACTGATTCGCGCTGGGTTGGGGACCGCCGCAATGGCAGCGGCCGGGGGCCGATCTCCGCCCAAACGCTAGCTTGTTCTTTAACCTCGGCTGCCGGTCTGGCTGCGGAGTCCCGTGTGGATGCGGCGTGTCGTCGGGACGTGGGGCGGCCACCGTCTGATGATCCTCGCGTTCCCTGCAAGGACGCGAAGAAGGACGGTGGCCGTGGCCACTATTCTCAACTATTTGGCTGGGCTGCTGCCGTCTGACACGCCCAGTGCCGCCACGACGGCGGTGGAGCGGCCGGTGGACGATCCGGCGGCGGGGTTGGCGGCGTTCCGGCGGGAGTTCTACCGGTGTCTGACCCGTCGGGCGGATGCGTTGTTCGAGCTGGTCGACGCGGCGTTGTGCGCGGACGGGCCGGTGGGTTCGCTGGTCGGGCTGTCGCTGGTTGGTGAGCACCGGCGTGGTCACGGGTCGTTGTACGCGGCGTTGAACCGTGGTCGTGTCGACGTAGACCGGCTGCGGACGGCGTTGGCCGCGGTGCCGGTGCCCCGGGCCGGCGACGGTCGGATCGTGCTCGCGGTGGACGTGACGTGCTGGCTGCGGCCGGAGGCCCACACCTGCCCGCACCGGGTGCTGTGTCACACCTACGGCCGTGGCAAGGACACGCACATCATGATCCCGGGCTGGCCGTACTCCCTGGTCACCGCGTTGGAGACCGGCCGCAGCTCGTGGACGGCACCGCTGGACGTGCGCCACCTGGCCCCGGGCGCCGCCGCCGCCACGGTCACCGCCGGACAACTACGCGACGTGGTACGGCGGCTGATCACGGCCGGGCAGTGGCAGCCCGGGGATCCGGACATCTGGATCGTCGCGGACGCCGGCTACGACGGCCCCCGACTGGCGTTCCTCCTCGCTGACCTGCCGGTGCGGGTGCTGGTCAGGATGCGCTCCGACCGGGTCCTGCGACGCCGCGCCCCGCTGGAGCGGACCGGTAACGGCCGGCCGCCACGCCACGGCGACGAGTTCATCTTCGGCGACCCGGCCAGCTGGGGCGACCCCGAGGCCAGCCGCAACGAGGTCGACCTGCTCTGGCAGGCGTTCCTACGCCGATTCGACATCGAGCACACCTTCCGCATGCTCAAACAGACCCTCAGCTGGACCAGCCCGAAGCTACGCGACCCGCACGCCGCCGACCGCTGGACCTGGCTAGTGCTGGCCGCCTACACCCAGCTACGCCTCGCCCGCGGCGCCGCCGCCGACCTACGCCGCCCCTGGGAACGCCCCGCCCCACCCGAACGGCTCACCCCCGCCCGCGTCCGGCGAGGCTTTCGGAACCTACGCGGCAAAGCCGGTAACCCCGCCAGTGCGCCGAAACCCTCCCGGCCAGGCCCAGGCCGGCCACCGGGCCGACGCAACCACCACCCCACCACCCGCCACGACGTCCACATCGTCACCAGCACAAAGCCGGCCAACGCACCGAAGAAAACCAAGAAATCGACCAACCCAAGACCACGCCGCACAGGTTAAAAACAAGCTAGAGCGGCCGGCCGTACGGTGACATCCGTGGACGTTGCTGACAAGCCGGTGCCGGTCCGTGCCTGCTGGTTGTCATGGCTCGCAGTGGCCACATCGGATCAGGGCGACGTGGTGCGGCTGCTCGGCTTGACAGGTGTGCGACCGAGCACCTGGTCCGACGGGATGGATCTGGTCGACGACGTCGCGCACAGCGGCGACGGCCGTTTCTCGACCGTCGTCGTAACTCCGCCCCTGGACGGATGGATCCTGGTGTTCGGCGCGTGGCTCGGCCTTCCGTACCTTGCTCGCACTGATCGGGTCACTCAGCTGTGCGAGGAGCTCAGCGCGCAGTTCGGCAAGGCTCAGGCGTATTTCCACAGCGAACAGAACGACGGCGAGGCATGGCTGATCGCCGAGCATGGCACCGTGCTCCGGCGGTGGATCGCCGAGTACCCGGAAGCGGCGATCGGCGAGCCGTTCGGTGTCGAGCGGACCCTGCTCGATGCGTTCGGGATCGTCGGCAAGCCCGAAGATCTCGACCCGGATGACGATCTGGCGTCGTCCTGGGTGGCGACGTGGGGGGACTGCTGGGCGACGACCATCGCGGCCGAGCACAGCCTCGATCCCACCACCATCGGCCCGTCCACGCCGTCGGCCGGAACTGTCTTGATCGCCAGTACTCCGTGATCCGGCCTGCCGGATCACGGCATCCCGCAGTGTCGTTCGTCGAGGCCGGGCGGATCAGGCTTCGGGGATCGGCCGGCCGAAGGTGGCTTCGTTTCCTTTCAGGTCTCGGGGGAGCAGGTGGATGGTGGCGGGGTGCGGCCGGCCAGTACCAGCAAAGTCCGCTGTACCGATTTCAGGGAGTTTCTGCGGGAAGGGGTACTGGCAGGATCTCTCGGCGGAGGTTCAGCCGCTGATCGTCACGAGCGCTTGGTCGCGCGGCGTTCGAGTGGGAACTACCGATTCAGTCGGCGGGCGGAAGGTGTGCGAGCTGTATCAGCCGTACGCCCTCCCGTCGGGTGACGAGCCGTCCGCGTCCGGGCGGCATCGGCGCCGGTCGTACGTCGCCGACGAGTGCGCCCTCCGCCCGGTCGCCGGACAGGACGAGTCCGGGTGAGGAGAGTTCGCGCAGCCGTTGGATGACGGGCTCGTAGAGGGCACGGGCGGCGCCACCGGAGCGTCGGGCGATTACCAGGTGCAGGCCGACGTCACGGGCCTGCGGCAGGTAGTCGAGCAGCGGGAGGATCGGGTTGCTGGCGGCGGTGGCGACCAGGTCGTAGTCGTCGACCAGTACGAAGAGTTCGGGTCCGGTCCACCAGGATCGGTCCCGGAGCTGTTGCGGGGTGACGTCGGGACCGGGCAGCCGCTGCTGCATCTTTGCGGCGACCGACTCGATGACCTCCGCCGTCGCCGTCGCCGAGGTGGGGTACCCGATGAGGTGTTCGGTCGAGATGACGCCGAGCAGGCTGCGGCGGTAGTCGACCAGGATCACCCGGGCCTGTTCGGGACTGAACCGGGCGACGATGGTGGTGGCGAGCGCGCGCAGAAACCCCGATTTTCCGCTCTCGATGTCACCGAAGAGGAGGAAGTGCGGCTCACTGGCGAAGTCGACGGAGACCGGGCGCAGATCGGCCTCGGCGATTCCGATGGGCAGCCGTAGTCCGGTGCCGGCGAGATCGAGGTCGGTGTAGGGGAGAACCAGCGGGAGGAGACGTACCCGGGGTGCGGGGGCGCCGGTCCAGGCGTTGGTGACGGCCTTGACCAGGTCGCTGGTCTCGCCGCCGTGGCTGGACAGCGCGGGCAGGGCGGCGAGGAACTGGAGGCTGCCGGCGGTCAGCCCTCGGCCGGGGATCCTGGCCGGCACGTTGACGGCGGCGCGGCGGGAGATGGTCGAGTCACTCGGGTCGCTGAGCCGAAGTTCGAGCTGGGAGCCGAACAGTTCACGGATCGCGGAGCGGAGCTCCGTCCAACGGGTTACGGCGGCGACCACGTGCACCCCGTAGGAGAGCCCCTGGGCGGCGATGTCGGTGATCGTCGCTTCCAGATCCTCGAACTCGTCGCGCAGGGTGGACCAGCCGTCGACGACGAGGAACACGTCGCCGAACGGGTCGGCGCCGCTCCCCTCGGCGTCCCGTCGCCGGCGGTACGCGCTGATCGATTCGACGCCGAGTTCGGCGAAGCGGCGTTCGCGGTCGGCGAGCAGGGTGGAGATCTCGCCGACGGTACGGTGCACGGCCCCGCTCTCGCGGCGTCCGGCGACGCCGCCGACGTGTGGCAGCTCGCGCAGCGAGGCCAGCCCGCCGCCGCCGAAGTCGAGACAGTAGACCTGGACCTCGGCGGGGGTGTGGGTGAGCGCGAGTCCACAGATGAGCGTGCGCAGCAGGGAAGACTTGCCGCTCTGTGGACCACCGGCGACGGCGACGTGCCCGGCGGCGCCGTCGAGCGCCAACCAGAGCACCTCCCGGCCATGCTCGAACGGTTTGTCGACCAAGGCCACCGGCACCTTGAGCGCGCCCTGTAGTTCGGGGTTGCCACAGGTCAACCCGCGTGCGGGTGTCGCGGCCACCGGGCCGAGCAGTTCGTCGAGGGTCGGCGCCACGGACAGCGGTGGCAGCCACACCTGTTGGGCCGTCGGGTCGACCCCCGCCAGCAGCGCACTCGCCGCCTCCGCGAGCGACACGGTCTCGCCGGGCTCGGCGGACGGCGACTCCTCGAACGAGGTCGCCGCGAGTAGCCGGAGTGGTGGCTCGCTGCCCACCCTCAGGTATCCGTGGCCGGGCGAGCGTGGCAGCTCGTACGCGTCAGGTACGCCGAGCACCGCACGGGACTCCAACGCGGAGAACGTGCGCAGGCCGATCCGGTACGACAGGTGGGGTTCCAGCCCGCGCAGCCGGCCCTCCTCCAGGCGTTGCGAGGCGAGCAGCAGGTGCACCCCGAGCGAGCGACCGAGCCGTCCGATCTGGACGAACAGGTCGATGGTGTCGGGCCGGGCGGCGAGCAGCTCCGAGAACTCGTCACAGATGATCAGCAGCGACGGCAGCGGCGGCAGCGACGGGGCCGCGATGCCGTCGGTACGCGCCCGCTCGTAGTCGTGCCGGTTGGGAAAGTTGCCGGCTTTGCGGAGCAGTTCCTGCCGGCGGACGAGCTCGCCGTTGACGGCGTCGACCAGCCGGTCCACCAGCGCCACGTCATGGGCCACATTAGTGACCATCGCGGCGACGTGCGGCAGCCTGGCGAGGGGGGCGAACGTCGACCCGCCCTTGAAGTCGACGAGGACGAAGTTGAGCATCGTCGAGTCGTGGGTCAGGGCGAGGGCGGTGACGAGGGTACGCAGCAGCTCCGACTTGCCGGAGCCGGTGGCGCCGATCAGCAGACCGTGCGGACCCATGCCCTCCTGCGCCGACTCCTTGAGATCCAGCTCGATCGTCCGGCCGTCGCTGGCCACCCCGATCGGGACGACCAGCCGACTCACCCAGGAGCGGTCCGCGCGCAGCGACCGCACCCCGTCCACGCTCAGCGCGGGCACGCCCAACAACTCCAGTACGGACGGCGTGGCGGCGATGGCGCGTACCGAGCGGGTCCGGGCGTCGACCGCGCTGTTCCCGGTACGCGACCAGGCGGTCACCACCCGTTCGACCAGTTCCAGCGCGCCGTCGAACGTGTCGCTGGCGAGCAGGTCGACCGGCGTGCCGATGGCGGTGTCGAGGCGGGGCAGCGCAACCCGGAACCGGCCCTCGCGGCGTACCGCCCAGCCCGGATGGTCACTGGCCACCTGCGCGGACAGTCGTGGATTGACCCGCGACTCGTCGGCGTGGCCCAGGTTGAACTCGATCTGACAGTGGATCAGCTCCTGCAACTCGTCCGGGATGTCGCGCCAGCTCCGGGTGGCGACCACCAGGTGGACGCCGTAGTCGAGGCCGACGCTGGCCAGGCGGTGGAGTTGCTGGCTGTGTGGCGTGAAATCCGACCACCGGTCGATGAACAGGAAGATGTCCGGGTGCGGATGGCCGGGCAGATCCTGCCGTACCGCCCGGAACCGCTGCGCGGAGTCGATGAAACGTTCGCTGTAGAGGCGCTTGCGGTAGGTGATGACGGCGGCGATCTCCTGCAACAGCTCGCGGGTCATCGCCTCCTGGTCGTCCCGGGCTATCTTCGCGACGTGCGGCAGTCGCCGTAGCGAGCCGAGCTTGTTCCCGCCGGACTCCAGGAAGTAGAACCGGACCTCCGACGGAGAGGCGGTCAGGGCGAGGGCGCCGACCAGAGTACGCAGCAGGGTGCTCTTGCCGAAGCCGATCCGGCCGACGACGAGCACGTGCCCGTCGTTGTGTGCCAGTTCCAGCGAGACGGTTTCGGCGCGATCCGCACCCCGGAACGCCTGTCCGATCGGCACCACCAGGTGCCCGGTGCCGTTCCACTCCTCGGCGCGCAGCCCGTGCTCGGCCGTCTGGGTGAGCGCGCCGAGCAGGTCGCCGAGGTGTACCCGGTGACTGGAACCCGTGGTGAGGCCGAAGCGGGACCGTCGGACGTTCGCGAGGTGTATCTCGTCCTCGACGTACCCGTACTGGGTGGGGGTCTGCCGGGTCGTCCGGCGCGGCACCTCCTGGCGTACGTACTCCCAGAGGTCGTTCGGGCTGATCCGGCCGACGCCGCGGATGTCCGCCGCGCCGGTGGCGAGGCCGCGCACCACGGCCTCGGTGAACGCGGAGAGGCTGGGCGGACTCCCCGGTACGGTTCGCCCGCCGTCCTCGGCGCTCTCCACCGAGGTCGAGGCGGTGAGCACATAGGTGCCGCGTCCGGCCCGCAGTTCCTGGCCGACGTCGATGCTCGGGTCGGCCTTCACCCCGCTGTCGCCGAACGCGCCGCTGTAACAGCAGTCGAGCAGGATGATGGTGCTGGCCGCGTCCGACTCGTCGACGAGTTCCTTGATGAACGAGGCCGAGATCGAGGTCGCCGAGATCAGTGACAGGTCGGTGTTGGCGACGGCGAGGTGCAACCGGCCGCCCAGGCTGCGTACCCCGTGCCCGGAGAAGTACAGGGTGACCAGGTCGGTGGGGCGGGCGGCGCGGAAGATCCGCTCGATGGCGCGTTCAATCTCCGACTTGGACTCGTTGATCAGAATGTCGGCCGGTTCGAAGTTGCCAATCTCCGGATCGCGCAGCAGCTCACGCAGGCTCTGCGCGTCGTTGCGGGGCGCGAACAGCGAGGTGAGTCCACTGTCCTGGTAGTTGTCGTTGGCGACGACGAGCGCCAGTCGCCGGCTCACGCGCTGCCTTCCGGTCCCTCCGGCTCGGACACCAGCGCCTGGAGTTGCTTCGAGACGGCGGCGAGATCCTTGGCGCCGGCTCCGCCGGTCAGGATCACCTCGCGCTCGCCCACCCGGAGGGTGATCGAGCGGGCGCTGCTGCGCTGGAGGTACGCCACGATGATGTCGCGCAGGGCGTTCAGCCCGGCCGCGGAGAGCAGCCCCGACACGACGAGGCTGCCGACCTGGCTGATGGTCGCCGACTTGGCTCCCTGCTGCGGCGGTGCGACCGCGGGACGGACCGAGATCTCCCGGATGGCACGCAGGTCCTGTGCCAGCTGGGTGGTGAGCCGCTCCAGCCGCCGTGGATCGGTCGCGTCGTCGGCGGTGACCTGGACCAGGATCTGCTGCATCGATTCCTCCCCGTCGGTGCTGACCCACTCTAACGGCCGGCGGCGCCGGCGAGCGGTTGGCTGGCGGAGACGACGATCGCCGCGGGTCAGAAGTGGTGTCCTCTGGGTACGCCCCGGGCTGCCGGTACGGACGTTGCGGTGTGCCGCCCCGGACAAATCCTGGTCGGCACTGATCACAGTGGTCCGGGGGTACCGCCAGCCGACGACGACCCCGGCCGCCGGTGACCGGTTCGGGTTGTTGGCCGGGGTGCCGTACCAACTCGGCGACGCCGAACTCACCCCGACCTGGGTGACGAACCTGTACCGCGGTCTCGCCGACCTCGCACCCTGGCGGCTGGCTGCGGCGCACCGTGGTTGGCGCGAGGGTCGACAGGCCCGGGGCCTGCCGATCCACGACCCGGTCGTCCTGTTCGGGCTGGGCGGTGTCGGCGCGGCCCGCAAACCGAAGGTCGCGCTCGAGAGCACCGAGGACGGGCCACTCCTGTGCCTGATCTACACCGGCGGCAGCGCCGTGCTGCCGTACCCGCACTGGACGGTCCCCGCCGATCTGACCGCCCGGCTGTACGGCTGGCAGCCGAGCATCCGGCAACCGGCCTAACAGTAATCCTCGGCTGGGCACCCGCTCGGGCCGAGCGTGTCCTCGTCCGAGCGGGTAAGTGCCGAGTGTGTCAGTTGGACCAGGTGAATCCGGCCAAATTCACGGTGCCCTGAGCCTGACCCAGAAGGAGGAAGGTCGCCACGCCGGTGGCGGCCAGGAGGACAGCGACAGTTCGGACCATGATTCGCAGCCGCATAATGATCTCCCATGCTTCGAAGCGTGAATTTATTAGCGACATGGTACCCACGCTTTATCGATGCGTCCGTCGTCGATAATTGTCATGGGTTGCCGAATCTGATGTATTGCCGGTGGGCAGGGCGAGCAGAGTGCCGATCCTGCCCGGCGTCGGCCGAGGCGGGCGTCACAGGTCGATTCTTACTCTTCAAATACGCTAAGGGGGTAAGGTTTGGGTGCGGCGCAGCGACCGCGACAACCGCGACCGCCGCCACGGCAGCTAAGGAGCAGACATGGGCAGGCCGACCGTGCACCTCGTCGGCGGGCCGACCGCTGTCCTGGACTACGCCGGCTCGCGGTTCGTGCTGGACCCGACCTTCGACGAGCCGGGGACGTACCAGAGCGGACCGGTCACCGCGACGAAACTCACCGGCCCGAGCATCCGACCCGAGGATCTCGGCGCCGTCGACGTGGTGCTGGTGTCCCATGAGCACCACGTCGACAACCTCGACAAATCCGGCCGGGAGTACGCCCGCGCAGCGCGACGGGTGTTCACCACCGTGACGGGAGCGGAGAACCTCGGCCCGCAGGCCATCGGGCTGCGACCCTTCGAGCACGCCGAGGATGGTGCCGTACGGGTCACCGCCGTTCCGGCGCTGCACGGCACACCGGAGATCGGTGTGGGCAACGGTCCGGTCATCGGATTCGTACTGCAAGCCGACGGTTGGCCGACGGTGTATGCCAGTGGCGACAACGCCTCGGTCGACGTCGTGGCCGTTATCGCCGAGCGATTTCCCGCGATAGAGATCGCCATCCTCAACCTAGGCGCGGCCCGGATTGCGCTACGCGGCGACGGGTTCCTCACCTTGACGGCGGAACTGGCGGTCCGCGCGGCGGCCCTGCTCGGGGTACGCGCGGTGGTCCCGGTTCACCAGGACGGCTGGGGGCACTACACCGAGAATGGCGACGACGTCAGACGAGCCTTCCGGGCAGCCGGCCTGACCGACGTACTCGTCGCCCTCCGCCCCGGCGACTCCGCAACCGTCTGAGGACGAACCCGCGCGGAGTGGACGGGTGGCGTGGGAATCAAGTAGGGAGAATCATGTATTTCATTGCGGTTGGAACGGATGTACGTCCGGAGGAATTCGGTCCGTTCATGGCTGAGGAAGCGGCTGTGCTGGCGGAGTTGCGCGCCGAGGGTACGGTGAAATCGGTCTTCAAGCGGGTTGCCGGCGGCGGGGTCTACACCATTGTCGAGGCGGCGACGCCGGACGAGGCACGCCGGCAACTCGGGCGCCTGCCATTGGTCCGCGAAGGCATGTTGGCTTTCGCGCTCACCGAAGTGGTCGAGTTGTGACAACGGGTGTCGCGGCGGTAATACCCGACGCGATCGCGGCGATCTGACCCATCTCCGTCCATTCCGGAGCTATGCGGTGGGCGTGCGTTGACGTCGGTAGTGGCGGGCGGCTTTGGCGCGGCTGCCGCAGCCGTCCATGGAACACCAGCGTCGGGTGCCGTTTCGCGAGGTGTCGTAGAAATACAGGACGCAGGCGGGGTGGCCACATCGTCGGATCCGGCTGGGTTGCTGGCGCAGCAGGTCGAGGTAGTTCTGGACCGCCCGCCAGGCGGGTAGCCAGGCGGGGTCGACGTCGTGGTGCTCAAGCACCGCCGACCCGTGCACCCGATAGCGCAGTGCCCCGTGGGCCAGGATCGTGTTGACGTCGCGCTCGGCCTGCTCGCCAGGCTGTTCCAGGATGCGGCGCAGGGCCGTACGCGCCTGGCGCAGCGGCACCTCGACCGATCCGGGGTCGCCGGGGAGCCGGTGTTCGGTGAGCCACCCCCGCAGTCCGTCCGGTTCGTCGAACAGCTCGACGGTGTGGCCCCGGTCGACCCACTGCGTGTTCACCAGGTCCAGGGCGAGCGGTTCGCCCACCAACGGTCGCTGCGCCATGCCGCCAACCTTACCCCCTCAGGGCGCTTGACAGGTAAGATGCGGCCTCGTACAGTATTACCTCTCATTAGAGTTACGGTGGTTAGAAAACTCTGGAGTGGGTAGCGACCCCGTTCGGTTCCCCGCCGCGAGACGGTGGGGGACGGCGACGGGTCCAGACCGCCCACCCAGCGCCGGGACGGCGATTCCGCCTCGGTCCACGCCTCGGAAAGCGTCCGCCATGCCATACCGTTACCTGCAGGAACTGACCACCGGATCGGTTGTCGCCGCGCAACAGCGCTACGGCAGCCGAGCCGCCGTCGAACGCATGGTCGTCGGCCGGGATACCGACGGGCTGCTCGACGCCGACGAGGCCGCCTTCATCGCCGAACGCGACGGCTTCTATCTCGCCACCGTCAGCGAGAACGGCTGGCCCTACCAGCAGTACCGCGGCGGCCCACCCGGCTTCCTGCACGTCCTCGAGCCCGTCGACGGGCACAGCGTCCTCGGCTGGGCCGACCTGCGCGGCAACCGGCAGTACCTGTCGGTCGGCAACCTCGGCGGCTCACCGCGGGTATCACTCCTGGTCATGGACTACGCGCACCGACAGCGCCTAAAGATCATCGGCACCGCCCGCGTTACCGACGTGCGTGGCGACGCGCCGGACGAGCTGCTGGAGAGGCTGAGTACGCCGGGGCAGGCCGGCAAGGTCGAGAGGCTGATCACCGTCGACGTGCACAGCTACGACTGGAACTGCCCGCAACACATCACACCTCGCTACAGCGAAGCCGAACTCGCCGACGCCCTCGCCCCGGTACGCGACGAACTCGCCCGCCTCCGCGCGGACAACCAGGCCCTACGCGCGCAGTTGCACGACTCCGCCCTCGGCCGTCAACCTCGACCCGAGGACGCCCAGCGGCACTGACGACTCAGCGGAAAGATCCACTCTGATCGCCGAACGGTCGACCTCAGGCGGCCAGTATCGCGTCGGCCACGGCGTCCGGGTGGGTCAACAGGCCCTCGTGGGTTCCGGGGACCAGCACGGGTTCGACTCCGAGCCGGGCGGCGAACTCGGCCCCGGGCCGCGGCAGCGCGTGATCGTGTTCGCCGAGGAGATACCGGGTGGGGATGCCGAGGGTGGTCACATCCGGGACGTCGAGCGCATCCAGGAAATAGGCGCCGGGGTGCGGGACCAGCAGTTCCGCGAGCAGGCGCTGGGCATCCTCCGCGACGTCCTGCATGAAGATCTGCTGGACGAACTCCAGGGTGGGCGGGATGGCGCGGTCCGGCGAGGACTCGATCAGCCCACGCAGGAACGCCGCGACCTCCGGAGGATTGTCGTCCGCCATCGACCGGCCCGGCATCGGGACCTGCGCGTTGTAATAGACCAGCCGGGACACCCGGCCCGCCAGCCGGTGCACGGCCGCGGCGATCGGGTAGCCCGCCCAGCTGTGACCCACCAGGGTCACGTCGGTGAGGGCCCGCCGTTCCACCTCGCTGACCAGGTGGTCCACGGCGTCCTGGAACCGTAGCCCCGCACGGTCATCGCCGTCCGCGAGCCCGGGCAGCGTGACGGTCACCGCACGATGTCCGGCGGCGCGGAGCCGCTTTGCCACCGGCCACCAGGACCACCCGCCGTGCCAGGCACCCGGCACCAGCAGATAGGCCGAGGGTTCCGTACTCATTTCCGTTCTCCTCAAGGGCGCGTCGCTCGGAATCAACGAGGTGGGCGACCTGCGGATCCCCGCTGCGTCAACCGGTCATCCGGCCGCGACGTCTATCGGTCACGTTGTCGGACACAGTGTCCGGCAAAATGCTACCCGGCCTCCAGGCGTTCCCCGACCCCCAGGCTGGTGACCCTCGCCGCACTGACGTTCCGACCGGGCCTCGATCATTAGAGACGCCGCTCACCACTGCTGAACCGACCTCGTCATGCTCGCAGTCACTCGAGGCGGAAGCTCGCGGAGAGGAGTCGCTGGTTCGGCTCGTTGAGTGCCCACTGGCTGTCGGGGGTGATCCAGGACAGGCTGTAGGCGCGGGTGGGGCTTTGGTTACCGAGCAGCCGTAGGGCGTGTAGTGGTTGTCCGTCGCCGTGGTTCCAGGTGTACTCCCACTCGGCGGCGCCGCCCGGGCGGATGACGGGCCCGATGCTGATCTTCTTGTAGCCGGGCAGCGCACCAGCCCGCAGCAGTTCCCGTTCTTCGGCCTGCCATCGTGTCTGGGGCGTCGCGGCAGCCTTGGCGGTGGGGTCGACGGCGATCAGGCGAAGCTCGTCGGGATCACGGAAGCAGACCGTTTTGCCGTTGGTGCTGCGGGTCCAGTCCGCGGGCACCGCGATGCTGAACCCGTTCGGGTCCTGGTGCCACAGCCATCCGTCGGGCAGCGCCTGCGGCGGGGGCGAGGTGGCCGGTAGCACCGGTTCGCCCTCGGTGGCCGCGGTGTCGTCGAGGCACGGGTGGGCAGGCTGCGCCGGTTCCGCCGGTTCCGCCGTTTCTGCCGGGCCGGCCGCAGCGGCGGCCGGCGTACGGGCGGTCTCGCCGGTCTGGTCGCCCAGGCCGGCGACCAGTGTGCCGGCCGCTGCGACCACGACGGCCCCGACCGCCAGTAGTCCCAGCATCGCGGCGGCGAACGCCCACCCCGTGCGGCCGCGGGCAGGCGGCATCGCGACCGTCAGGACCTTGGTGTTGCCGGCGTCATTGCCGCTCGTGACCGGTGCAGAGCCTGGGGCATACACCGTGCCGCGCTTGGTGGGGGTCGCGGTCACGGGCCACCGTCCGTGGGTTCGGGACAGCGCCGCCGACGGCGCGGTGGCAACGGTCGACACGGTCAGCGTTTCGAGGTGGCTCCGCGCCTCCTCGGTGGTCAATCGTTGGCGGGGGTTGCGGCGTAACAGACCGGTGACCGTAGGTTCCAGGATGTGGGCGTACATGGGGTCGGGTGGCTCGGTGGCGAGGGCCGCGAGGGTGGCCAGGATTGTCGGCCGCGCCCATGGCAGGCGGCCCTCCGCGGCCACGTAGAGGGTCGCGCCGAGGCCCCACAGGTCGGTGGCGGGAGTCGACGTGGCGTCGTGGGCCCGCTCCGGCGCGATGTACTGGGTCGTTGACAGATTCCGACCGGCGACGGCCGCGGGAGCGCCGCTGTCGAAGATTGGCAGCCCGAACCCGCCGAGCACGACCCGTCCGTCGTCGGCGAGCAGAACATTCCGTGGGCGGACGTCCCGATGCACCACCCCAGCCGCGTGGACAACATCCAGGGCGCCGAGCAGATGCAGGCCGACCCGTACCACCTCGGCGGCCGTAAGGGGGCCGTTGGCCGCGATCACGTCGGACAGGGAGCGGGCGGGCACGTGCTCCATGACGAGCCAGAGGTGGTCGTCGGCGCTCAGCACGTCCCACATGCTCACCACGCCCGGATTGTCGATCCCGGCCAGTCCGCGGACCTCGCCGAGCGTGCGGTCGTGCAACCTCGACCGCTCGGCGGCGCTCAACCGTTCCGGTACGACGACCTTCTTTACCGCGACGTGCCGGCCAAGCACCTCGTCGCGAGCCAGCCAGACGCGCCCCGGGTGTGCGGTGTCGGCGATCAACCGCAGCGGACGGTACCGCCCGGCGAGCAAGTCGTCCTTCATACAAGGGATTCGGAGCGGACGAGGTCACGGATGGGTTGACGAAGTTCGGAGATACCCCGCGGGGTCTACGTTGCGATCGTGACGACCGGCTCGCCGAAGCCGGCAGTTGGTGGACCGGGGGAGGGCCCCGGTGCGCCCGGCTCGCCTCGTCTGTCAGCTCAGCGCGACGACACCCACGATTCGGGTGGGGGCGGTGGAACCGCCGGCGGGCTCGTTGGACAGCCCGAACGTGTCCGAAGCGGCGACCGGGCCGATGACCATGGTCGTCTCGGTGGCGCCGGCGGTGAGCAACCCGACCGGACGGGCCTTCTCAGTGTCGCGGATGAGCCATAGCTGGTAGGCCCGCCCGATGCCGGGCTCGGGCAGGTCGCGCAGCAGCACGACGCCCCGGTCACGGTCGCGCGACACGACCACGGTCGCGGCGCCGCCGGCCTGCAGCGGCTGGTCGTGGACGCGGGCGTCCGGGGCGCTCAGCACGTCGGCGACCTGACGGGCCTGGTCGCTGCTCGCCTGCTCCTGTCGGACCCGGTCGCCCGCGACCGACCACGTGGCCGCGCTCGCACCGGCCGCAGCGATGCCGACGACGGCTGCGGCGGCGGCCCATCGACGCCACTGCGGCGTCCCCCGCGTGACACCGGTCGGCCCGGTACCGACCCGCAGTTGGGGGGTGCTGGCGGCCTGCGCCAGGGTCCGCTCCCGCAACCCGGGTGGGGGGGTCCCGACGGCGGTAGCCTCGGCGAGTCGTGCCACGGTCTCCCGCAGCTCCGCCACCTCCAGGCGGCACGGCTCGCAGTCGGCCAGGTGCCGCTCGAACGCGGTCCGCTCCAGGTCGTCGACCGCAGCCAGGGCGTATGCGCCGGCGAGGGCGTGGATGTCGCTGCTCATGCCCGTCCCTCCAGGTCGATGCCCAGGCAGTCCCGCATCCGGATCAGCCCGTCGCGCATCCGGGTCTTTACCGTCGGCAGCGGCGTCGCCAGCGCTTCCGCTACCTCGCGGTAGGTGTGGCCGCCGTAGTACGCGAGCGTCACCGCCTCCCGCTGTACCGACGTCAACTGGCCCAGGCAGCGACGGACCTGCTCCCGTTCCAGCCGGGCGGTCACGTCCTCGACCACCTCGTCGTAGGGGACGTGTGTCTCGGTCGCGGCGACCCGGTGCGTGCGATCGGTGTGGGCCTGCTCGGAGCGCACCCGGTCCACCGCTCTCCGGTGGGCCATGGTCAGGATCCAGGCTGACGCTGAGCCACGGCCGGCGTCGAAGCGAGCGGCGGTGCGCCACACCTCGACCATCACCTCCTGGGTCACTTCCTCGGCCTGCTCCGGGTCCCGCAGCACCCGGCGGATCAGTCCGAGGACCCTGCCCACCATCGTGTCGTACAGGGCCGCGAATGCTGCCTCGTCACCCCGCGCCACCTGATGCAGCAGCTCTTCGGCATCCGGTGGGCGTCCGACGCTCACCGGGACCGACCGTAATCGCCGTGCCCGTTCCGGGTCACCGCTCATTTCCACCACATCCTTGACGTGATTGTGGCCGTGACGACCGGCCACCGCAGATCGTCGGCTCGGCCGGGCGCGCTGCCGAGCTGATCGGTTCGTACGGCCCGGTGGCGCTGCGGCCCGGGTGCGGTGCGGCCCGGGTGCGGTGCGGGAAGACGGTGCCGACGGGGTAGGAGTGTGCGACCCCGGGTCACCGGCCGCCGTCCGGGGTGGGCGCGGCCGCCCGACAGCGGCATCGGCGCTACCCCGAGCCGCGGAGCGGACAGCGATGGTCTCATGCGGGGTGGGCGTGAGCGAGGCGGGCGTAGACGATGAGGTTGTCGCGGTAGTGCTGGGTGGAGTCGTCGAACTCGCCGCCGCAGGTGATCAGGCGTAGCGCGGCGTGGTCGGTGGCGCCGTAGACGGCGTCGCTGGGGAAGCGGTCCTTCGGATACTGCTCGACCTTGGCGACGGTGAACATCGCGGTGCTGCCGTCCTTCCGCTCGACGGTGATGTCGTCCCCTGCGGTCAGCTTGCCCAGGTTGAAGAACGTCCCGCGCTGGCCCTTCCAGTTGACGTGCCCGGCCAGGACGGCCGGGCCGAGCGCTCCGGGCGTCGGCGCCCTGGTGAACCAGCCGATGTCCATGGCGTTGTCGGGCACCTGCATCGTCCCGTCCGCTTGCAGATCGAGCGGGATCGTCGAGGCGGTGACCTTCAGCGATGGAATCGACACCCGTACCGGCGGTGAGTCGCCCATCAGCGGTCCCGCGGTCAGCTCGCCGGGCCGGGTGGCCGACCCGGTCGCTCCGGGCGTGGTCGGGGTGACGGTGACGGTGTTCCTGCCGGCTTGCGGCGGTTCGGGTTGGTGACCTGCGACCGCCGTGCCGATCACGACGACCGCGGTCACGGTCAGAACGCCGGCCACCGCCAAGAGCGTGAAACGCCCTCGGCGGTGGCCGGCCGGCACAGCGGTGTCACCGGTATCCATGGCAGCTGCCCCGTTCTCTCAGCGCTGGCCGGCGAGCCGGCGACGGGCCGTAACCGCACCAGCGGCCCCGAGCAGCGCGAGACCACCTACGGCGAACAGGACCGGGGACGGAGCGTCGGAGGTGCTGCCATCGCCGGTCGCGACTCCACCGGCGGGAACGGAACCGGCGGCCGCGCCGCTGACCATGCCACACGTCGCCGGGTCAGTGGCCTCGGCGGGGATGCCGTTGACACCGATGGACTTGGCGAATGTCGACTCGCCGAGGGCTTCCATGTCGTACTTGCCATTGTCGTTGGCGTCGATGCCGTGCTGCACGAGGTGCAGGTCCTTCAGGTGCTCGATCGTGCCCTTCGGCAGGTCGGCGGCCGGGATGGTGCGCTCGTAGCTGAGGTTGCCCTGCGCGTCGGCCTTCGGCATCCGGTCGACCGCCAGCCCGCTGGCCTTGGTCGTGTCTCCCGTCGTTGTCAGCGAGATGAAGATGTCCCCGTACATCTTCAGCCCCTCCTCCGTGCTGACGAAGCCGTTGCCGTTGGCGTCGGCGGATTTGTCCGGGCAGTGGAAGTCCATGCCGTTGACCGCGCCGTGGACGTGCTGGGCATGCGGCGAGTTCGGCGTCATCCCCTTCGACCGGATCATGATCTTCAGGTCGCCGGCGCTCGTCGCGGTCATCGTCGCGGTGCCGGTCGCGCCGGTCTCGTTCAGATCCTTCAACTGGACCTGAACGCTCTCGTCCGCGTACGCCACTCCCGGGAACACGAGCACGAGCGCAGCCGCTGGCACGGCGAGCAGGGCTTGGGACAGTCTCACAACAGTTTCTCCACTTCCGCCACGATGGCGTCGATCACGGGTGCTGTCAGAAGAGATTCGGCGCCAGACGCCCTCCGGCTTGGTCCGATCGACGAAGAATCTCCGTTCGGTCCGGAGAACACGCCGCCACGACATCCAACGCCCGTCGCCGCCGTCGCCATCGAGCTGATCAGGGATGGCGGCGCCCGCCTGCGGCCGGTGCTGGGCCGACCCCGCCGCTTCGCCAGGCCAACAGCGCCTTCAGGCGACGGTGACCGAGACGGTGTGCCAGCCGGTGGCGCCGGACGGGAACGGTGCCACCCTTTGCCCGGTCTGTACCTCGCCGCGGCCGTCGACCGCCCGTACCCGCAGCGTGTGCGTGCCTGGGGACGCGTGCCAGTCGTACCGCCACTGGACCCAGGTGTCGGCAGAGGGGGCCGGTGCCAGGGCTGCCACCTGCCACCGGCCGTCGTCGACCTGCACCTCGACCGCCCGGATCCCACGCCGCTGCGCCCAGGCCACTCCGGCCACCGGCACCGTCCCGGCCGACATCCGGGCGAACGGAGCGGGCCGGTCGATCCGGGACGCGGTCTTCACCGGCGCCCTGGCCGCCCAGCCCCGCCGTACCCAGTACGCGTCGAAGTCGTCGAACGTCGACAGTTCCAACTCGGTCAGCCACTTGCAGGCACCGGCGTAGCCGTACAGGCCCGGGGTCAGCATCCGGACCGGGAAGCCGTGCTCGTGCGGCAACGGCTCGCCGTTCATCCCGACGACGAGCATCGCGTCGCGACCGTCCAGCACCGTCTCGACCGGGGTACCGATCGTCATCCCCTCGGCGGAGCGGGCCACCACCTGGTCCGCGCCGGCCTGGATCCCGGCCTCCCGTAACAACGGGGCGAGCGGCACACCGAGCCAGCGGGCGGTGCCGACGTACGGGCCGCCGACCTCGCTGGAGACGCAGTTCAGGGTGATGTCACGCTCGACCAGCTCTCGTCGGAGCAGGTCGGTGAAGCGCAGTTCGACCGGCCGGTCGACCCTGCCTCGGATCCGGAGCCGCCAGTCGTCGACGTCGAGGCGTGGCACCGTCAGGGCGGTGTCGACGCGGTAGAACTCGGCGTTCGGGGTGTGAAAGCCGGGCTGGACGCCGGTCGGCAGTGGGCCGGCCGGTCGGGCCGCCGCCGGGAGGCGTACGGTCTGTCGCGACCGGGAGGCGTCCCGGGCCCGGATCTGGGTCAGGAGGTACCCGGCCGCGCCGCTGAGCGCGGTACCGGCCGCCACGACCGTCGCGACCCGGACGAAGTCCCGCCGGGTCCCGCCCGTTCGGCCCGGGTCCTCGGCAGCAGCTGGCTCTGCCTCGAAGTCCGCAACGGGCACCCGGTCGGTCGTCCGGACCGCCGCAAGCGGCGCCGAGCCGTTCCGCGTCGGCCCGTCGGCTCGGCGCGGCAACTGGTGCAGCACGATCGCGGCGACGACCGCCCCGGCGACGGACGGCAGCAGGTCGCCGGGCTCGGCCGCCGGTCGGGTCAGCGCGGCGGCGGCACCGACCAGCCCGAATAGGGCGGCGCCGAGGACTCCGGCCACCGGCCGCCGCCGGGCCAGCACTCCGGCGAGTACGGCGACCGCGGCCAGTACGAGACCGATCCCGCCGAGCAACACCGGCTTGTCGTACGTGTCGAAGGTCCGGACCGCGAATTCCTTGACCGGGGTAGGTGCCGCGTCGATGACGGTGGCACCGACCGCGACCAGTGGAGCCGCCTGGGGTCGGGCGGCGGCGGCGACGAGTTGTGCCACCGCCACCCCGGCGGCCCCGCCGAGCAGTCCCGCGAATCCTGCACCGAGCCGCCGCCTGAAACGTCCACGATCCTGGACCGGTACGGCCCCGCGCGGCGCTGGCATGGACTGTCTCCTCCCACGAGAACGGAACCCACCGAACCTGCTGGCAGCCACGGGTCCGCGTGACCGGGGTACTCGACCGCTGCGCGCCGATGGCGCGACGGGCCGAACCCCGAGCACGCGGACCCTGGGCGGTCAGGTCAGGACGGGGGCATCAGGACGGAGTCGACCAGGTACACCACCGCGTTGGCGGTCTGCACGTTGCCGCAGACCACGGTCGCCGCCGGGCCGACCTTGAAATCGGTCCCCGAGCCGGTCACCGTGACCATGCCGCCCTGGAGGGTCTTGTGTGGGCCGGCGAGCTGTCCGGGGGCGAGCTTGCCGGGGACCACGTGGTAAGTCAGCACCCCGCTCAACATCTTCTTGTCGGCCAGCACCTTGTCCAGGTCGGCCTTGGGGATCTTCGCGAACGCGTCGTTGGTCGGCGCGAAGACGGTGACCCCGTCGGCGCTGTTCAACGAATCAACCAGGTCTGCCTGCTTGACGGCGCTGACCAGCGTCGACAGCATCGGATTGCCGCTGGCGGCGGTGGCCACCGGCACCTTCGCCATCGCCGCGAAACTGCCCGGGTCGGCCGTGTCGGTCGGCACCGCAGCACAGCCGGGGCCGAACTCGCCGTCCATCATCGCCGGTCCGGTGGTGGCCATGGGCGGCGAACTGGTCGCCGGGGCGCCGCCCGCCTCGTCCGCCGAATCACCGGCACAGGCGCCGAGCGCCAGGGTGCAGACGGTGGCCACGGCCAGCGAGGCGAGAATTCTGGTACGCATGATGAAGAGTCCCTTCATATCGTTCTTGCGGCTTACTGGTGATTCGTCGCCGACCGGGGTCCGGATTGGTGCGGATCCGAACTCATCGGGGCGTGCGGTCCGCTCCGAACCCGATCGTGGTGAGGATCAGGCCCATCCCGAGGTGGGCAGGTCGTCGGCCTCGTTCGGTGCGACGGGGGTGACGGCCGTACCGACCAGGAACGGGCCGGCGACGATGAGCACCAAGTGGATCAGCCCGAGCACCCGGTTTGTGTGGGGGTGCGCGTCAGCAGGGATGGGGCCGTGGCCCGGGTCCGGTCGTGATCGACGACAGCGGCGCGGTGGATCGGTATCCGGTTTCCGATCAGCGGTCGAGTTGGAGACGACGCCAGGCGGAGAGGGTCAGCAGTCCGAAGGTCAGTGGGACGAGCGGCACCAGGGACATCTGAGCGCCGGAAACGGAGCCGGGGACGATGGCCCACAGCGCGGGCGCGGCCAGGGGGATCCAGCCGCCGGTGCCGGCGACCACCATGACCTGGGTGGCCGCCAGGATGGCGATGGTGGTCGCGATGCCGGGTAGCAGGCCGCGACCGATGGTTGCCGCCCAGCCGGCCGGGACGGCCAGCAGCGCGGTCAGCACGGTCAGTGCCCAGAGCCGCAGGAGCGCGGTCGACGCGGCGCCGTCGAAGGCGCCCGTGGCGACCGCGAAGCCGAGCCCGGCGACCAGCAGAACGAGCAGCGTGGCGACCACGACCGACCACAGCAGATAGACGATCAACTTGGCCAGCGCGATCGTGGGTCGACTCACCGGGAGCGCGAACAGACCGGTGACAGTCCCGTCGGCGAACTCGCGACCAACCAGCCAGCTGAGTGCCACCCCGAAGGCGAGCAGCCCGCCGGCCGCCGTGACCTGGCTGACCGTACTGAGCAGGCTGGGCCAACCGCCCTGGGCGGCCAGTGGACCAAGTTTGGCCAGGAGCTGTTCGTTTCCGCTGGCAGCGGCCGTGGTCGACGCGCCGCCGAGGACGGCGACGCCCACGATCAGGAGGATCGTCGTACCCGTCACGACTCGTGCGGACGCGGCCTTGCGCGCCTCGACCACCAACGCGGCGCCGAGCAGGGTTGGTGTCATGCCGCTGTCCGTTCGTCGTCGGCGTGCACCAGGGCGAAGAACTCACGTTCGATGTCGGTGCCGCTCGGATCGAGGGCGCCGATGGTGTGGCCGGCGTTGATGACGGTGATGCGGTCGGCGACCCGCGCGACCTCGTCAAGGTGGTGGCTCGACACGAGTACACCGGCGCCGGACGCGGCGCGCCGCAGGAGCGCCTCGCGGAGCAGGATGACGCCGGCCGGGTCGAGCGCGTTCGTCGGCTCGTCGAGCACGATGACGTCCGGGTCGTGCTGGAGCGCGGCGGCGAGGCCGAGGCGTTGGCGGTTACCCAGCGACATCCTGCCCGCTCGGATGGCTGCGTACCCGTGCAGGTTGAGCTCGCTCAGGACCCGTTCCACCATCGTCGCCGTTGCCGGGGCGGGTACGCCGTGCAGGCGGGCGGCCAGCACCAGGTTGGCGTGCCCGGTGAGTTCGCCGTACGCCAGCGGGTTCTCGATCAAGTGCCCGACGCGTGACCACGGCGCCGAGTCCAGGCCGTGCCCGTCCAGATGCACCGTGCCGGAGTCGGGTCTCAGCATTCCCAACAGGAGGCGCATGAGGGTGGACTTGCCCGCGCCGTTGAGCCCGACGAGTGCGTGGATCTCGCCCGCTTCGACGTCGAGGTCGATACCGCGGACACCGGCTTCCGCGCCGAACTCGCGGACCAGGCCGCGGGCCTGGATGCGTGGCTCAGTCACGGTCTCCGCCGAGCGTGTCCAGAGCGGTGGTGATCGCCTCACCGAGACGGCCGTCGTGCCGCTCCGACCACTCGAAGAGTGCGGCGGTGATCGCGGCGAGTACCGCCACGGCGGCCACCCGGGCTGGCAGCGGAGTGGCGCCGTCGGCGACGAGTTGCTGCGTGATGAGCCGTTCGGTGCCCTCGTTGTTGCGGATGGCGGCGGCCCGCAGCGCAGGAGAGGCGGCCACGATCCGGACCCGCCGGCGAACGACCTCCCCGGCCGGCTCGGGCAGCATCCCCCAGGCGGCGCGAAGACCGTTCACCACTCGTACCAACGGGGCGAGCGAGGGTGGTTGGTCGGCGACGGCAGTGACGATGACCGGGTCGTACGGGTCGTCCAGGACGAGTAGTTCCTTGGCGGGGAAGTGCCGGTAGAGCGTCATCTCGGTGACCCTGGCCGCGGCGGCGATCTGCGCGACCGTGGTCTGCTCGAAGCCCTGCCGCTCAAACAGTTCGAGCGCCCGCTCCAGCAACTGCGCCCGGGTACGTTCCCGCTTGCCGAGCACCTTCTCGCCAACGTCCACACCCAGAATGTTAGTCCCTAACATTCTGAGCCGCAATCCACGTCCAGTCACCTGCCGGGCAGGTGAGCATGGGTCGCCGAGGGCGGAGCGGGCGTCCCGATCACCAGGCGCAGGGTGCGTAGTCCTTCAGGAAGCAGCCGTAAAGATCTTCGCCCTGTTCGCCGCGGACGATCGGGTCGTACACCCGGGCCGCGCCGTCGACCAGGTCCAGCGGGGCGTGGAAGCCGGCGTCCGCCAGCCGGGTCTTCGTCGGGTGGGGCCGCTCGTCGGTGATCCAGCCGGTGTCGACGCTGGTCATGAGGATGCCGTCAGCCAGCATCTCCTGAGCACTGGTCCGGGTCAGCATGTTCAGCGCGGCCTTGGCCATGTTGGTGTGCGGGTGCCCCGGCCCCTTGTAGCCGCGGCCGAACTGGCCCTCCATCGCCGACACGTTCACCACGTACTTGCGGCGGGCGGTCGCCGCGGCCATCGCCGGTCGCAACCGGCTGACCAGTACGAACGGCGCGGTCACGTTGCACAGCTGCACTTCGAGCAGTTCGACCGGGTCCACCTCGTGCACCCGCTGCACCCAACTGTTGACCGGGTCGAGGTCCGGCACCAGCCCGCCGGCGTCGATGGCGGTGGCTGCCGCGATCCGTTCCGGCGAGGCGGAGCCGCTGGTCAGCGCCAGCGCGGTGAGCGCCTGCGGGGTGATCGCGGGCCCCGACGGCGAGCCGGTCAGGCTGCCCGCCGGGACGCCCCGGCCGGTCGGCTTGGCGAACCTGACTATCTCCGGCAGCGGGCTGTCCGGCAGGGCCGCGGCCTCCGCGGCGACGAGGTGCGCGTACGCACCGGGCGTCCGGCGGACGGTCTGCGCCGCGTTGTTGATCAGGATGTCGAGTGGTCCCTGGGCGCGGACCGAGTCAGCGAGAGCGATCACCTGGGCGGGGTCGCGCAGATCGATCCCGACGACCCGGAGGCGGTGCAGCCACTCCCCGCTGTCCGGCATCGCGGCGAAGCGGCGGACCGCGTCGTGGGGAAACCGCGTGGTCACGGTGGTGTGCGCGCCATCACGCAGCAGCCGCAGCGCGATGTACATGCCGATCTTTGCCCGGCCACCGGTGAGCAACGCGCGCCGGCCGGTCAGGTCGGTGCGGGCATCCCGGCGTTCCCGGTTGAGCGCGGCGCAGGACGGGCAGAGCTGATGGTAGAAGGCGTCGACCTCGCGGTAGCGCTGCTTGCAGACGTAGCAGCCGCGCGGATTGTGCAGGACGCCGGCCGTGGCGCCCTCGGTGGGGGAGGCGAGCGGGATGCCCTGGGTCTCGTCGTCGATCCGGCCCGGGGCGCCGGTTGCGGTGGCCGACGTCACCGCGCGGTCGGCCGCCGCGATGGCATCCCGCCGTTCCTCGCGTCGCCGCTGCTTGATCACCTTGTAGAGCTTCGCGGTGGCCCGCTGCACCCGCACCACGTCGGGGTGATCGGGAGGCAGGTCCTCCAACGCCTCAAACACGCTGAGGCAGGTCTCGAGCTGGCTCCGATCAATGCCCCGATGACCGGTTTCGGTAATATTGTCTGCCGTCATGCCGTCGCTGTCTCGTCCCGTTGTCCTGTGCCGGATCTGGCCGGCCCACCCCAAGCCCGACCCGGAACTGTACGCACCGCAAAGCCTCCAACGCACCCCGCGCCTGTTCACCAGCCCGAAGACCATCGAGGGCAACTCGGTCTACGTGTGGTGCGGCGGCCCGCCGAGGGGGCCTGTGCTGCTCGATCCCGCCGATGAGGGGCGGCGGAGCGGGGCGCCGGGCAGTGCCAGCGCCCCGCTTTGTCGGATGGCCGGTAGGAGTGTTCGGTCAGGCGGTCTTGGGGGTGGCACGCATGCCGACGTAGCAGACCTGGGTGCCGTTGGTGAGGGTCGAGAAGACCACCGGCATGTAGTCCTCGCTGAATGACGGGCCTGCGCCGGAGGCGGCGAAGACCGTCTCGGTGACCGGTTCCAGGTCCATCTCCAGGGGCGGTGACATGTCCTTCATGTCGTCGACGAATTCGTACCGCATGTGGGGTGAGCCGTCGTCGTCGCGGGAGACGGTGATGACGACGCCCTCGCGCTTGTAGGTGCCGAGCAGCGGCGTGAGGTCGATCGCGGGTGGTACGGGAGCCGGGGCGAACGGTGCGGGCATGGTGACGCCAGCGAGTTCGGCGAGCAGGTCACGGAACAGGTCGGCGTACAGCAGGCGGGCTGCGCCGCCGTTGGTCATCAGGGCCAGGGCGACGTTCGCGTGCGGGACGACGCGGAGGTAGGCGTACTGGCCGATGGCGGCGCCGTCGTGGCCGTAGCCGGTGATGCCGTCCCAGTCGTAGAGCGTCCAGCCCAGTCCCCACCCGTCGGCGCTGACCGTCCACTTGTCCGGTACGTCAACCTCGCGGTGTCGCATGGCGGCGACGGCGTCGGGGGAGAGGACGCGGGTGCCGTCGGGCGCGAGGCCGCCGGCGAGGTGCAGCTGGGCGAAACGGGCCATGTCACCGGCGGAGACGATGACCCTGCCCGCTGGTCCGGCGCAGCGGGGCATCAGGTCCCAGGACGGGGCCGGGTCGGGATCGGCACCGGACTGGCCCAGGTGGCTCATGGCGACGCGGAAGCGCAGAGCATCCTCCGGCAGCGTCATCGAGCGTTCCAGGCCGAGCGGCTCGAACAGGAGGTTCTTCAGGGCCTGGTCCCAGGTCAGGCCGGTGAGCCTTTCGATGACGCGGCCCAGCACGATGTAGCCGAGGCCGCCGTACGAGATCGCCGTGCCGGGCGGGCAGTCCAGTGCCACCCGCCGGGCGGCTTCGACGTACTGGGCGAGGCAGTCGTCGCCCCGGCCGCCGTCGAAGTTGAAGTCGTTGGTCACGCCGCCGGTGTGGGACAACAGCTGCCGGACGGTGATCGTCTTGGTGGCCTCGGGGTCGGGGGTGGCGAACTCCGGCAGCACGTCCACGACCGGTGCTTGCAGGTCCAGCTTGCCCTCGTCGGCCAGCCGCATGATGAGAGTGGCGGTGTAGACCTTGGCGATCGAGCCGGACAGGAATACCGAGTCCGGGGTCACCGCCACGCCGGTGCCGCGGTGCAGTACCCCGCTGGCCAGCTCGTGAACCTGTTTGTCGATCACTACGGCCAGGCTCGCACCGGGGACGTGGTGGGCGGCGCGCAGCTCGTCGAGCCGGTGCTGCCAGCGGTCGACGTCGAAGTACCGGCCGGTCAAGTCCCGTACGCCCAAGTCGCCCCGGGCCTTCCAGTCACTCTCGGCGTTCGAGGTCATTGTCTCGGACATCGTGTTTCCCTTCGGTCAGTCAGGTGATCGGAGCTGTGGGGAGGTAGAGGTTCTAGAGAGGGCGGGCGGCCGTCGCGAGTTCCGGCGCCGCCTCGGGGCGGGGTGCCGGGCGCGGCGTGCCGGTCCGCTGGGGCAGGACGATCAGGGCCACTGCGGCTGCCGCCAGAACCCCGGCGGCGCTGATCACGAAGGCGGACGACATGGCGGTGGTGAAGGCGTGGCGGGCGGCGTCGGCGAGGGCGGTGTCACCGGTGCGTTCGGCCACCGCCAGCGCGTCGCCGATGGACCGGGCGGCCTCGGTGGGGGCCGATGCGGACATGGTGCCGGTGAACATGCTGGAGACGATGCTGCCCAGGACGGCCACGCCGAGCGCGGCGCCGGCCTGCTGGACGGTGTCGTTCAGTGCCGAGCCGACGCCGGCGTGCTCGGCCGGGATGGTGCCCATGAGGGCGGAGACGGCCGCGGGCATGGCCAGTCCACCGCCAGCGCCGAGCAGGAACAGGCCGACGGCCGGCTGGACGGACCCCGCGCCGGGCGACAGGGCGGCCAGCACGCCGAACCCCGCGGCCATGGTGGTCAGGCCGGAGGCGATCAGTGTCCGGTGGCCGATCCCGGCGGCGACGGTGGCGCCGAGGGTGTTGAAGGCGAGCGAGGCGACCGCCATCGGGATGAGGGCCAGGCCGGCCTGCGTGGGCGTGAGACCGAGGACGTACTGCAGGTACTGGGTGAGGATGAGCAGCAGCCCGCCGTTGCCGATCTGCACCAGGGCCAGCGAGAGACTGCCGCCGCTGAACGCGCGGTGCCGGAAGAGGCCGAGCGGCACCATCGGATGCGGTGTGTGCAGTTCCCACGCCACGAAGCCGCCCAGCGCAAGGACCGCCGTCGTCAATGCCGGCCAGGAGACGCCGTGCGCCAGTTCGATGATCGTCCAGATCAGCGCGGTCATGCCGACCGTCGACAGCACCGCCCCCAGCGGGTCCAGCCTGCTCGCGGGGCCCCTGGACTCGGGCATCAGGACGAACGCGGCGAGGATGGCCAGAGCGGCGATGGGGACGTTGATCAGGAAGACCGCGCCCCAGTGGAAGTGGGCGATCAACACACCGCCCAGCACCGGCCCGCCGACCAGGCCGAGCATGGCGACCGCGCTCCAGCACGCCATCGCTCGGCGCCGTTCGGCGGCATCGAAGACGGTGATCAGGATTGACAGTGTGCTGGGCATGACCAGCGCGCCGCCGACGCCCATCACGGTGCGGGCGGCGATCAGCTGGAGCGGATCGGCGGCGCTGGCGGCCGCGAGGGAGGCTCCGCCGAACAGCGTCAGGCCGATGACCATGACGCGGCGGCGACCGTACCGGTCCGACAGGCTGCCCGCGGTCAGCAGCAGCCCGGCGAAGACCAGGATGTAGGAGTCGAGAATCCATTGCATGTCCTGGGGACTCGCGTCCAGATCCTCGGCCAGGGCGGGCACCGCGACCGCCAGCGCCATGTTGTCGATGACCAGCACCACCGTGCTCAGACACAGCACGATGAGGATCAGCCAGCGGTGTGCGTGTTTCATGATCAGCGAAGCTCCCTGCGGATGACTCTTACTTACTGGATGCGGACGTTGGGACCCCGCCGGTAGCCCGCCGGAGCGGGCTGAGGGTCGCGCCTCAAGACGCGCTGGATGACGTGTGAGGAAGCGAACGAGGGCGCATCTGACCCTCCAATCACTCACCCGTTCCCAGAGCGACAGCCCCTTCTATGTCTCTCGGCACGGCACGTGTCGTGCCGCTTTGGAACGTCGCTGATTCTGGTCGAACGGTCGGCGAGTTGTCAACGGCACGTGCCGTGCCGGTAGGGTGGTGGCATGAGTGACGACCGCCTCACCAGAGCCGCCGACCGGACCCAAGCGATCATGCGCAGCACCCTGGAACTGGCACAGGAAGTCGGCTACGCCAAACTCAGCATCGAGGGGGTCGCGGCCCGCACCGGCGTCGGCAAGCACACGATCTACCGCCGCTGGCCATCCAAGGGCGCCCTATTTCTCGACGCGGTGCTCACATCCAACGAACCCGGACTCGACTACCCCGACACCGGGGACATCGTCGTCGACCTGCGCCAACAGATCCACGCCGCCGTCGACCTCCTGGGCCAGCCGCCACTGGGCCCCCTCTACCAGGCCCTGGTGGGCGAGGCTCAGCACGATCCCTTGGTCGCTGCCGCGCTCAACGAACGCTTCATCCGCCCCCAGGCGGACAGAACCGTCGCCCGGCTGAGGAAAGCCCAGCAGCAGGGACAACTTTCACCCGAGTTCGACCTGGACGTGGCGATGGCCATTCTGTCCGGCCCGCTGTACTTCAAACTTCTTATCACGCAAGAGCCGCTGACCCACGAGTACGTCGAGCGCGTACTCAACGTCCTTCTCGCTGGGATGACACCGAGACCGTAGGGGTTGGAGCATTATGACCAGCGCGTTGATGGTTCCGATACTTCCAGGATCTCCCCACAACTGGAATGTGTCGAGTTGGCCAGGCAGTTGCACGCCCAACTGCCCAGCAGCAGTCCGCGGCCGAACACGAAGATACCGATGACGGCCGACCCGCCGAGCAGCAGCGGGAACCACATCGGTACGACCCGGCCACGCAACCCGGGGATCCGGCGTGGGAACAACCTGCCCCACCGACACAGCAGCCCCGAGGTCAGGACGACGCCACCCACTGTGAATGACGCGAGGGTCGGCTCGATGTACACGTTCTCCGGCTGGTTGCGGAGCAGGGACACGACGAACGCGGAACGCGCCACGAAGAGGACCCCCGAACCGACGTACCGGATGCCCTTCCACTGCGCGTCCCGCTGGGCCGGCACTGACCGGTCGAGGACCGCCCCGGGTCCAGTGCGGTCTCCTCAGCCAGCTCGCGCCGTGCTGCCGCCGGCGGCGCCTCACCGGGGTCGATGAGACCACCGAGCGGCTCCCGCAGCCACGTCCTGTCAACTGGATCACGCCAACGCAGCAGAAGCACGTGCCAATCGGCCTGGAGATCGGTTACGCCGCGGACCGCGAGGTTGCCGGTGCTGCGGTTGAGATGCGACCGGAGGCCCCCGGTCGGGCTCAGGTCCGGGGCGTAGGCGCGCAGTCGAATCACGGATGTCGATCGTCTGCCCTATGCGACGGTGGGCCGGGGTCCGACACGATCGACACGGCATCGCCGCGCTGGCACGCTTGCGGACATGGTCGACTGGTATACGCAGGTCGAAGTGGGTGGTGACGTCGTCCGGATCTCGGAACCGCACGTCAACGAGTTGGTGTCGGCGAACTTCTGGTGGCTGCGCGGCAACGATCGTGACATCGTGGTCGACGCCGGGCTCGGTGTCGTCGCCCTGCGGAAGGCGATTCCGGGCATGTTCGAGCGCGATCCGATGGTCCTGCTCACCCACGCGCACCTGGATCATGTCGGTGGGGCACCTGAGTTCGATGACCGGGCCGCCCATCCAGCCGAGGCGGGGCTCTTGGCGGCGGGTGTGCCGGCGAGCCTGTACGGCGCGGAGCTCTACGACAGACTCGAGATCGACACAGCGGGAGAACCTGTCCCGGAGCTCATGATCGACGTCCTGCCCGCTCCCGGCTACGACCCGGCTACCTACCGCGTCGAACCCATGACCCTGAACCGCATGCTCGACGACGGCGACCGGATCGACCTGGGCGGACGCGTACTGACCGTGCTGCACCTTCCCGGCCACACACCGGGAAGCATCGCCCTGCTGGAGGAGCGCGCCGGGACCCTGTATTCCGGCGATATCGTCTACGACGGTGCCTTGATCGACAACCTGCCGAACTCCGACACGGCTGCCTATCGGCGAAGCATGGAGTTCCTCGCCGACCTCGACGTGTCCGTCGTCCATCCCGGCCACGGGCACAGCTTCGACAGGAAACGCCTTCGCCAGTTGGCCGAGACCTACCTGCGCAGAAAAGCTGAGGGCGCGTCTCATTTGGTGAGGCGGCGGTAGCAGATCAGGGTGCTGCCGATGGTGGCGAAGGCTTCGTAGTGGTCGCCTTTACGGTCGTAGCGGCGGACCAGACGCCGGTAGCGCATCAGCCAAGGACAGGCACGATTCGACAATCCAGCGGTGACGGCCCAGGCGTTTGGAGGACTCGATGCCCTTGCGGGCGATCCTGACCGCGATCCCTCGCCGTCGGACCTCGGCGCGCAGGTCACGGGTGTCGTAAGCCTTGTCCGCGTGCAACTTGTCCGGTCGCCACCGACGGCGTCCGCTCGGTGTGCGGATCGCCGGTACGCAGTCAAGCATGGGAAGCAGTAGTTGGCTGTCGTGAACGTTCGCGGCGGTGACCATGACGGCCAGGGCAGACCGGCGCGGTCGACCCGCCTGCGTCACGTACGCGATCGCCGCCAGCACCGCCCGGTCATCCACCCGGCGACGGCCACCACCCTGCCGACGAACCGGCGCGGGCGGAATCAACGGCCGCGATCTCCCACAGACCGTCCGGCGCCCAGGTACGGACCATCACCTCGTACACGAAGACAAATCCTGCCCCAGCCCAACGATCATCCAAACGAGACAGACCCTTAGTGACCCGGCCGTCTTCAATGTCACAAAGCGTATTCATCACCGACTACGTGGCGTCGACCGCGGGGCGCTGCCGGACGAGGGCGAGCACGCGGGCCTGCTGGCATTCGCCCAGGAGAACGCTGATCGGCTGCTCGCGGTCGTCGCACCCGCTGACATCGAGGTGCTGCACGACCCGCAGACGGTCGCGATGATCCCGCGTCTGGTCGCCGCCGGCGTACCGGTGGCCTGGCGGTGCCACATCGGCACGTCGGCCGCCGATCAGACCAGCATCTTTACCGGAGACTGCCTGGCGCAGTTCTAGCGTCCCGAGGTAGTCCTCGTGTTCAGTGTGCCGGAGACCGTCCCGCCACACGCGACCGGCTACCGGACCGTCACGATCGCGCCCTCGATCGACCCCGCCGCGCCGAAATACCAGCCGCTGAGCGCCGCCGACGTCGACGAGGTGCTCGCCGGCATCGGCCTGACCGGCGCCGCCACGGCGGCCGAGGGCGGTGCGTCGACCGCGTCCGTGGTCTCCGGGTCGGCGATCGGCACCGATCCCGTCCTGCTCCTGGCCCCCCGGTGGGACCCGCTCAAGGACGTGACCGGCGTCCTGCGGGCGTACGCGGAGTCCAGCCTCATCGGTGCGGACCCGACTGCGCATCGTCTCCGGATTGGCCCCGGGATCATCGGCGATCTGCACCACGCGCGGGCGCTCGGGAGCAGCCGTACCGGACCCGGAGGTCAGGCCCTCATTTCGAGGCCACCAAGAGGGTTGTGGGGGCGAAATATCGGAGAACTTCCGGAGACAAGGAGCGTTGAAAAGACACAGCTGTACAGGTCGTCGACATTGTCACTAGGGTGTTCGAACGGCTAGTCTGGGCCGATCCGGCGATCAAACTTCGCCGAAACTTCCGACGAGGCTACCGTTACGGAGAACCGAAATGACGACCGCAACAAAGAGTCCGGCAGTGGCCGGGCCCCACGGCGGCGAAGTGCCCGGCCGGCTGATCCGAAACCCGGTCCTTCCCGGCTTCAACCCCGACCCGTCGATCTTGCGCGTCGGCACCGATTACTACATCGCCACGTCGACCTTCGAGTGGTACCCCGGCGTCCGGCTGCACCACTCGACCGACCTGGTGCGCTGGCGCCCGCTCGGTGGCGTCCTCACCGAGCGGCGGCTTCTCGACCTCACCGGAGCAGGTGACTCAAATGGCGTGTGGGCGCCCGATCTGTCCTATGTGGACGGCGAGTTTTATCTCGTGTACGCCGACGTGGCAAGCTTCGCCAGCGGGTACTGGGATCCGCAGAACTATCTGGTGACCGCCCCCGACCTTGCCGGGCCCTGGTCGGATCCGGTGGTACTGCATGGGCGCGGGTTCGACCCGGCGCTGTTCCACGACGAGGACGGCACAACCTGGATGCTGTCGATGACCGCCGACTGGCGGCCGGGGCGTGATCGGTTCGCGGGTATTGAAGTCCAGCAGTACGACCGCGAGGCCCGTCGCCTCGTCGGCACCGAGCGGACAATTTTCTACGGAACCACGGTCGGCGTCACCGAGGCTCCGCATGTGTACCAGAAGGACGGCTGGTACTACCTGGTGACCGCGGAAGGCGGCACCTCCTGGACGCACCAGGTGACAGTGGCCCGCTCCCGTAGCCTGTTCGGGCCGTACGAGGTCCATCCGGGCGGCCCGATGCTCACCTCGGTCGGCCGTCCCGAGCTGGAGCTGCAGAAGGCCGGTCACGGCAGCCTCGTGTCGACGCCGGACGGGCGTTGGTACCTGGCGCACCTGACGGCCCGGCCGTACACCCCCCTCGGCCGGTGCGTGCTCGGCCGGGAGACCGCAATCCAGGCGGTGGAATGGCCGGAGGGGGAGTGGCCGCGCATCGAGGACGGGATACCGGCGGTGGTCGTACCCGTGCCGGGCGACGCTGAGCCGACAGAGGATCTGGTGGAGGAGCGGGACGACTTCACCGAGCCGGTGCTCGGCCCCGAGTGGTCGACGCTGCGCCGTCCCGCCACTGCGGACTGGGTGGATGTCACTTCGCGGCCCTCGTTCCTGCGGATTCACGGCGGCCAGTCGCCGGTCGGCCGGCGGAGTCCGAGCCTGGTCGCGCGTCGCGTGACCTCGAAGCAGTGCGAGCTGACCGCCCACATGCACTTCGAGCCGGCCAACTACCGCCAGCTCGCCGGCGTCACCGCCTACTACAACTCCCGCAACTGGCACTACGCCTACGTCACCGCCGACGACGACGGCCAGCGGGTACTTGAGGTGATGTCGTCCGAGAACGGTCGGCGTGTTATGCACGACGCGTGCCGCGTCGATCTACCGGGCGCGGACGACATCACGCTGCGGGTCACCTTCGACGGTCCACGTGTCACGTTCGCCTGTCAGCTGGCCGGCGCGGCGCGCTGGGTCGACCTGCCGGCGGAGCTCGACGCCACCATCTTGTCCGACGAGTACGCCGCGACCCTCGTGGATGGTGAGCCTGAGGGCTGGGGCTTCACCGGCGCGTTCGTCGGCCTGTGGGTCCAGGACCTGGGCGCCGAGGGTGGATACGCGGACTTCGACTGGGCCTCGTACCGCCCCTGGTGAGCAGCCGCCGGCACGCGCGCAGCAGCCGCGCCTGCCCGCGCAACCGGGCGTGCCCGCCGTCCAGCGGTGCCACGCCCGGCTGCCGTTCCCCGGCCGATCGGCGGGGGTGCCGGTGACGTCGGAGCAGCGGCCCGGCCAGCGAGTCCGGTCGGGGTCGGCGCCGGCCGAAGCGAGCCGGCCGGATCGCGATCCTGCCGGTCCTGGACGCGGTGCGGTCGTGCAGCGCACGCCGGCCAGTGAGGCCGAGCTGGTGCTGAACTCTTGACTGCCGGCGAAAGCGATGATGATGATGATCGTTGCGCACTGCGGGGAGCCAGGAACTGAGAAGGGGTACGGCGCGTGGAAATATAGTCGACGTCCGTCGATCGACTGAACGGGGAATCACCGTGACGACACAGTTGTCCAAGGCCGCCGCCGTACCGGGTCCGGCCGGGCATCCGCTTCTCGGCATGCTGCCGGCGCTCCGCCACGACCTGCTGGGATCGATCCTGGACGGCTTCCACACGTACGGCGACGTGGTGGCTTACCACGTCGGACTGCCTCGGGGGCCACGCGCCGTCAGCGTCGACGTGGTGAACGTGCACCACCCCGACGGCATCCATCAGGTCCTTACCACGCCCCAGGTCTTCAGCCGCCGCGCGAGCGCGTACGAAATCCTTCGGGAGTTCATCGGTGAGGGCCTGCTGACCAGCGACGGAGACCGTTGGCTGCAACAGCGGCGGACGCTGCAACCGCTGTTCACGCCGCGCCGGGTGGCCCGCTATACGGAGCTGATGGCCGACGAAGCTGCCCGTGTCGTCGACGACATGGCGGTCACCACGGGATCCGTCGTGGACCTGTACCAAGTCATGCAGCGCTACACGATGCGGGTGGTCGGCCGGGCACTGTTCGGCGACGACATCGACGAGGTCGTCCCCCGTCTGCAGGAGCTCATGCCCATTCTGGGCGACCTCGCGCTGGCGCGCGCCCTACAGGTTGTCAAGCTGCCGCTGAGCTGGCCGACTCCGCGGTCCCGCCGGATCACGCAGATACGCGCGACCCTGTACGAGATCATCGACCGCATCATTGCCGCTCGCCAGCGAATGGGCGGCGAGGAAAACGAGGATATGCTCGGCCGGTTGTTCGCGGCCGAGGATCCGGAGACCGGGCAGGCGCTGTCCATGGAGGAGATCCGGGATCAGATGCTGGTGTTCCTGCTCGCCGGGCATGAGACAACCTCGGCCGGGCTGGCCTTCACCATGCACCTGCTGGGTCGGCATCCCGAGGTGCAGGAACGGGTCGCGGCCGGGATCGGCACGGGCGACGAAGAATTGGTGCGAGCTGCGGCCATGGAAGGCATGCGGCTGTACCCGCCCGTGTACAGCATGGAGCGGATGACCGAGTCTGACGTCGTCGTCTCCGGTTACCGAATTCCGGCCAATACCAAGGTGGTAGTTGCTCCCTGGGTCACGCACCGGCATCCGGAATTCTGGCCCGACCCGGAGCGCTTCGAGCCCGACCGGTTCCTCGGGAAGCAGGAGCGGCCGCGCTACGCCTACTTTCCATTCGGTGGCGGGCCGCGCAGTTGCATCGGGGAACACTTCGCGCTGCTGGAGATGACCGTACTGCTGAGCGCGTTGCTCGCCCGTTACCGTGTCGACACACGCGACGAGCGGCTGGAGGTCGTACCGATGGTCACTCTGCGTCCGGCTGGCGCGGTCCGGGCCACGCTGACCGTCCGGTGAACTGATGCCCTGGCTGATCCGGACAGGATCAGCCAGGGCACCGGTTCGGCCCGGCGTCCGGCTGTCGCTACTTGACTCGCGTCCCGTCATCCGTCGCGACGGGCATCGGCTCAGTGGCAGGCGAAGCGGCAGCCACTGCGGCGGGCTGAGGGCCGGCGGCAGGTTTCCGGGATCTGGCGAACCGGCGCATCATCGGCCGTTCCACGCCGATGTGAAGCAACGATGCAAAGCCGAGCGTCGCCAGGTAGGCGCCGACCATCACGGCCAGCGCAGCGGCGACACCGAAGCCGCTCGGAGACATGTTCCCGGCACCGTACAAAACCAGGATGTGAATGAGGTAGAAGGCGAAGGACGTGTCGCCCAGCCAGCCGGCGACCCGCCCGCGCAGCGGTGAGCGGTGCCCCTCGACGTCCGCCCGGGCCGCGGCAGCCACCAGCAACGCGAGCGGGATGACCATCGCCGCGACCACCGAGTAGAGCAGCGGCACGACCTCGGAAACGCCGTAGAAGGCCAGCGTGACAAGTGCGGCGGCGGGCAGGCTCAGCCTGATCCACAGCCCCCGCATGACGAGCTGGGCGATGACGATCCCGAGGACGAAGTCCAGCATCCGGATCAACGGGAACTGTTGTACGAACCAGAACTGCGGAAATGCCGCGTCCGCGTAGGTGTACGTCGGCTCGTCCGGAAGGAACGCCGTGGAGACGAGGGGTGCGACAAGCATCGCGGCGACAATGCCACCCACGATCGACCAGAGCCAGGCAGCGGAGAGCCTTCGGACGCCGGCGAGCAGCCACGGGAACGATGCGTAGAAGAAGATCTCACAGCTCAGCGACCAGCTCGGCGGATTGACTCCGTTGAAGATGAACTCATCCGGAATCCAGCTCTGCACCAGCGTGACGTTCGCCAGCGTCGGCCACAGCGGCGCGCCCCCTCGTACCAGGACCAGAAGAACGATGAACACGGCACAGACGACCAGGTGGTTCGGCAGGATCCGGGCGGCCCGACGGCGCCAGAACCGGCGATTCGGCTCGTGGTCGGGAGCCGACCAGGTCAGGACGAAACCGCTGAGGATGAAGAAGAAGCCGAGCGCGGCAGATCCGGTACGGCTGAGAACGGCGTACCACCAGTCGTCAACGCGCTCGTCGGCGAAAAAGCCGAACAACGTCGTGTGGGAGAAGAAGACCGTGACCGCGGCGATCCCCCGCAAACCGTTAAGCGTCGGCAGCTGCCGGGCCATACGTCCCGCCTGCTGTGTCATCGGCAGCCACCCTCCGTCGTTTCAGACATTTCCTGTCTGCGTACCGGCCGGCGCGTCCGGAACGCCTCCTCCGCGATGTCGGCCGCGCGCCGCACGCCGTCCAACTCCGCGATCCGGCGTTTGTAGTGCTGCGCCTTCACTCGGTAGGAAGGGTCGCCGCTCACCTTGTCGATGGCCGCCCGCAGCCGCGCCGGAGTCACCTTGTGCACCGGGATGAACTCGCCCGCGCCGAGGTACTTGAGCCGGGCGGCCACGCCCGGCTGGTCGTTCCCCACGGGCAGCGCGACCATCGGCACGCCATGCGCAAGCGCTTCCAGTGCGGTGTTGATTCCGGCGTGCGTGATCACGAGAGACGCCCGCGCCAGCAGATCGAGCTGTGGCGCGTACCGGACCACGATCGGGTTTCCGGCAAGGCCCGTCGGCGGCTCGACGTCCGTGCTGCCGAGGGAGATGACCAGTTGTGCGTCGAGTCCCGCACAAGCCCTGGCGATCGCCTGGAATATGCGCGGGAGGCGGTTCTGGAGGGTACCCATCGACGCGTAGATCAACGGACGGTCGTCGAGCTGCTCCCACGGGAATGACACCGGCTCGGTGCTGTCCTCGTCATGGAACGGCCCGGTGTAGTGGAACGAGTCCGGCAGGCGGGTGCGTGGGAAGTCGAAGAACGGCGGCTGCTGGGTGATCTGGGCAAGATCCGAGCCGTCGTTCACGCCGTTGACGGGCGGCAGGCCCCACGCGGCGCGACGTTCGTTGATCCGTTGCAGCACCGGCCGGATGACCCAGGCGATCACCTGGTCGCCCAGCATGTTGCGCACCCGCGCGAGCAGCGAAGGATGGTACGGCCACGCCGTCATGAACGGCGGCACACCGGGCTCGGTGTTCAGCGCGAGCGCGTTGCACACGTTCACGACCGGAATGTCGAGGTGTTCCGCGACGGAGTTGCCAGCGCCGTAGACCTGGTCCACCAGCAGCGCGTCCATGCCGTGCCTCTGCGCCAGGACCGGCAGATCCCGCAGGAGAACCTCGACCTCGCGCACGTACCCGCGGACTATGAAACGTATCGCGGCCAGGCCGGTCAGCCGGCCCTGCTCCTCGGAGAAGCGCGCAAGTGAGCCAACCGGAAACTCACGCTCGCCGATCGGTGCGAAGGCGAACCCGGCCGTGAACGACTTCGTTCCGGCGTCCGGCAGGGAAACCAGGGTGACCCGGTGGCCCCGCCGAAGTAGTTCTCTGCCGAGCGTGGCCATCGGGCTGAGTTGGCCGGTGTAGTCGGGAACCACGAGTCCGATGTGGAGCATGTTCGGGGCAGGCACGTGTCGCTCCCTTGCTGGGTTCATACCACCGTCATCAGGCACGACGGATGTATCGAAAACTCGGCCGGGGTGTATCCGACGATCTCGCCGTCGACCTCTACCGGCAGCGGGCTGTCCGCGTCGACGCCCACGGTGCGGACCTCCTGTCGGTGGATCGCCGGATGTCCCGCAGCGGCACCGCGGAACACCTGCCACATCAGCCCGGCCACGCCGACGCGGCCGACACCCGCCACCCGCACCGCGTCCAGGTATCCTGCCCGTGGGGGCTGTGTGCGGCCGAAGGTCAGCCCACCGGCGAAGTACGGCACTTTGAGTACGGCGAGATTGGTGATGCTCTGGTTGGACGGTTCGCCGTCGAGTTCCAACCGCACCGCGACGGGCCGCCAGCGAGCCAGCGTCCGGATGCTCGACGCCATCTCGGCGAGTTGGAGGTTGAGCCGCTTGAGCACCCGGTTGGCCGGTGTCTTCTCGGTGAACCGCTGTCCGATCACGCTGATCAGCCCGACCGTACAGCTGACGAGGAAGTACCGGTGGTCCCGCGTGCCGTCGGGTCGGGTGAAGGTCACCGTACCGACGTCGGTCTCCCGGTCGCGGGTGCGGTCGAGCAGGCCACCGAGGTCGGTGACCGGCCGCAGGCCACGAGCGAAGTCGTTGCAGGTACCAGCCGGCACGTACGCCAGCCGTACCTTTTCCCCGCCCCCCTCCAACACCCCGTTGGCAACCTCGGACAGCGTGCCGTCGCCACCGATCGCCACCACGGTGCCGTACCCGTCCTCGACTGCCTGGCGCCCGAGGGCGATGCCGTGCCCGGCATAGCGGGTGGACCAGCACTCCGCCTCGGGTAGTTCCGCGGCGATCCGCTGCACGATCGTGCCCCTGCGCTGGACTCCGGACGTGGGGTTGATGATGCAGACGACCGGGTCGTTCTCATCGGCTGCCATGCGCCTGCTCCATTTCCAGTTCCACCATGGCGTGGCTCAGGGCCTCCGCGAAGCCGTACCGGGGTGAATAGCCGATCGACCGGATCCGGCCGACGTCGTACCGCATTCCCCCGGCGACGGACCGAACCGCGTAGCGGGTGAGCAGCGGTCGGCCGGATCTGATGCCGATGCCGGCCATCCCGGCGAGTTCGGACAGGGCTCCCGCGGCCAGGGCCGCGCTGAAGGGGATCGAGGAGGTCGGCGGCCTTGCCCCGATCCGTTCGGCCACCGAGGCGAACAGTTGCCCCAGGGTCAGGCCGTACGAGTCACCGACGATGAACCGGCCACCGGCGCAGCTGGGAGTGGTGCCGGCCAGCACGATCGCGTCGGCCAGGTTCGCGCTGTACGTCAACTCGATCGGGGGTACGCCGCGGTCGAACTGGACGAGCTTGTTGGCGCGCAGCCCGCGCACGAGCTCGGGCAGGAAGTTGCGGTCGCCGGGGCCGAAGACCCAGGCGGGGTACACCACAGTGACATCAAGACCGTTCCCGTGGTACGACCACGCCAGGTCTTCGCCGGCGGCTTTCGACAGCGGGTATGGGTATCGCGGCACGCGCCGCGTCGACGCCTCGTCGATGACCCTTCTGGCGTTGAAACCGAAGACGTCGACGGTGCTCAGATAGACGAATCGGGAGACGCCGCAGCGCCGCGCCTCGTCCAGCACCGCCCGGGTGCCGTCCCGGTTCACCTGCCAGATGCGAGGGCCAGGTCGCCAGTCGCTCAGATCGGCGGCCGCGTGCACCACGAGTTCGACGTCCGCGCAGGAGCCGCGCAGCGACTCCGGGTCGGTCAGGTCACCGAGGTGCGCCGCGTACGTCGCGTGGTCCGGCGCGGGTGCCCGCACCAGCCCGCGTACCGACCAGCCCTCTTCCCGCAGGGCGGCGGCGACCGCGCGGCCGACGCAGCCGGTGACACCGGTCACCAGCGCGAGACCAGAACCCATCACGAATTCCCCGCCAGCAGGGCACGCAGGTCCGCGAGCAACGACCCGGCCGGGTCGAGTGCCCGCATGTGCGTCAGCAGGTTCCGCAGTTCCTGGCGCTTGCCTGACTCGTCGATCAGCAGCAGCTCCGGACCGGCGGCGAGGTGTCCAACGCGGAGGGGATGCAGTCCGCGTTGGGACAGCGCCCGAGAGCACGGCTCCGCGTCCGCTGGATCGATCGCGTACAGCAGCTCGAATTCGCCCCACTCGGCGGCAGCCGAACACCACCGAGGCAGGCGCGCCGATTCGGCGACGGCGGAGACGATCGGCGCGTACACCTCGTCGCGCAGCACCACCTCGGCCCCCAGGCCGTTGAGCTCGGCGAGGCTGACCGCCGCGCTCAACAGACCGTCGCTGGTATCGATGCACGCCCGGGCGTAGCGGCGCAGTGGCTCGCACGCGGCCACCCGCGCCTCAGGCAGCCACGGCTGGCCTGCCCCCGTACCGTCCAGTGCCAAGGCACGGAATCCGACCGCGTTGCCGGCTCCGATCGGGCCGGTCACATACAGCGCGTCGCCGGGCCGAGCACCCATCCGGCTCAGGACGGATCCGCGTGGGACGGTTCCCAGGGCGCACGAGGTGAAGCTCTCCTCGTTGGCCCAGTTGGTGTCGCCGCCCACGATGTGGCAGCCGTACCGCTCGGCGGCCTCGGATGCGCCGCGCCCGAATTCGCGGGCATCCTCGAGGGTCCAACTGTCTGGGCGCAGCGAGCAGGAGACCAGCACGGCGACCGGGTCGGCGGCCACCGCGGCGAGGTCGCTCACGCTGACGGTGGTGGTCAACCATCCCTTCGCGTACGGCGTGGTGGCGGTAGCCAGTTCGGCTCCCTCGTTCAGCGTGTCGACCGTAACCGCCAGGAGCCCGGCGGTACCCAGATCGAGTAGTTCGGCATCGGCCTCGAAGGCGTTGTTGAGTTGCTGTGGCGACCGGGCCATGCACTCGCGCATCGCGATGATCAGGCTGGCCTCGGCCGCGTTCAGGGACTGCCGGTTCCCGGCGGTAGAGGTCATGTCATGCCTGCCGGGAGGACTGGGTCGTACGCAGCGTCAGCTCCAGGTAGGCCATTATCGGAACGGTGGCGAGGAGGAAGAGCGTCGGTCGGTGCAGCGCGCCGAGCGACAGGAAGAACAGTGTGGTCGCCCGGATGAACCAGACCAGCGCCTCGTACGCCCGGGTCTCTGGCGCCCGGTTGAGTGTCACGAGGCTCTGCGTGAACCCGAGCGCGGATGCGACGAGCAGCACCCAGCAGGCAATCTCGGCGTAGGCACCCGCACGACCGGCGTCCGCCACGGCGGCTATGCCCGCCGCTATCACCGCCACAACCGGAAATATCACCGCAATCCGGCTGGAGGCCCTGGTGCCGATGGCCACCGGCAGCGTGCGATAGCCCGCGACCCGGTCGCCCTCGATGTCCTTGAAGTACCCGACGAGGCAGAAGCCGCTGAACGCGACCGCGACGAGCGCGGTCTGGAACCAGGTCACCGCCGGGATGTCGAGCCATCCTGCGTCGGGTCGGACGGCCACGGCGCCGAGTACCGTGAACAGCGCCATGTCGACGCCATTGACGAGATTGCCCAGCATGGGGATGCGCTTGGTCCAGGAGTAGACCAGGTGCCCACCGATCGCGATGACACTCCATAGCGCCAGCGTCGGTGCGACCACGATGGCTACCACCATCAGGGCTGCGGACAGCGTGAGCGTCAGCGCCAAGCCGATGTGGGGGTTTATCAGCCCAGTAACGAACGGGCGGTCCGGGGCATTGACCGCGTCGGCCTCGCGGTCGAACCAGTCGTTGATGACCACGCCGACGCCGTATCCCAGCGTGCAGAACAGCAGCCCGATCACGATACTCGCGGCGCTGGCCCCGACCGGCGGCGCTGTCATGCCGACCAGACCTGCCGACAGCGAGAAGGGCACGAAGTGGAACCGCCACATCCGCGCCCATGCGACCACCAGATCCCGGGTCCTGACTGCGGGTTCGAGCTGGTTGACGGTCATTGGTCCTCCAGGGGCATCAGGTCGCCGACCTCGGCGAACGCGGCGACGACGCGCTTAAGCTGCTCCGGTGTGTGCGTGGTGGAGAAGCTCGCTCGCAGCCGAGGCGAAGCCGCCGGGGGGATGACCGCATTGACATACACGCCGCGGTCCAGCAGGTTGCGCCACGTAAGCAGGGTCTGCTGCATGCCGTCGAGCCGTACAGACACGATCGGCGTTTCACTCGGGATCGGGTCGTAGCCCAGGGCCGTGAGCTCGCGACGCACGTACGACGCGTTCTCTACCGCCTGCCGGCACAGCCACGGCTCCGCCTGCAGGATGCGCAATGCAGCGTACGCGGCGGCTAGGCTGGCCGGTGGGGCGGATGCGCTGAAGATGAGGCTGCGCGCGTGGTGGCGCAGGTATTCGATAACATTCTCTGGGCCGAGCACGGCACCGCCGATCGACGCCAGCGACTTGCTGAAGGTGACCGTGACGAGGTCGACCTGATCGGTGACGCCGAAGTGCGCGCTGGTGCCCCGGCCATCGGCTAGCACGCCGATGCCGTGTGCGTCATCGACGAGCAGGCGGGCACCGTACTGCCGGCACAGCCGTACCACCTCGGTCAGCGGGCACAGATCGCCGGCCATCGAGTACACCCCGTCCACGACGACCAACCGGCCGGCGTCCGAGGGGCTGGCTGCCAACTGTCGCTCCAGGTCGTCCATGTCGTTGTGGGCGAACCGTCGGGTCTTGGCCAGGCTCATGCCGCAGCCGTCGTAGACCGATGCGTGCGCTTCGCGGTCGAGGATGACCACGTCGTGACGCGACAGCAGCGATGCGATCACGCCGACGTTTGCCTGGTAGCCGGTCGGAAACACCAGTGCCGCCGGCATGCCGAGGAAGTCGGCCAGCTCGTGCTCCAGCTCTTCGTGTAGTGGCGTATTGCCGTTGAGCAGCCGCGAGCCCGTCCGCGACGTGCCGTACTCTTCGATCGCCGCCTGCGCCGCCGCTTTCACGCGCGGGTCAGAGGTCAGCCCGAGGTAGTTGTTCGAGCCACACATGAGGATGTCGCCGTCGATTGTCTGCGCGACGGTCGCGTCGTGCCCCTCGAAGGGAATGAAGTACGGGTAAAGCTTGGCTGCGCGAGCCTCCTGGCTCTGGGTGTATGACTGGCAGCGACCGAAGATATCCACTGTCACCACGGTTCGCGAAACCCCTCTCATCTGGTGCCTCGTGTGCATCGGGCCGTTCGGCGGACCTGCTGCTCCAGTAGTCGGCAAAACCGCTCTAGACAGTGGCGCACCGGCGATAGAAATCGGCCAACACGTAGCCGCCGTGCGGAGGGAGGTAGGCGGTCGTCTCTCCCACCCGCTGGCGCCACCAGCTTGCAGGCTGAGCCAGCACAGGACGCCGCGGCTCGACTCGGTGAACCGCAGCGCGAGGGCGATCCTCGTCCCCGGCAGAGTGGTGGCGGCTTGGTCGCAGAAGACGGCCGGAGGTGCTATTGATGCGCCTGGCCCGGCCGTCCCGCCCGACGAGCGACGGCACCGACGCGGCTCCCGGCCTTGGACACGCCGCCGGGTGCGATGCCGGCGGTCTTGCTGGCATCGCCGTCTGACCACTCTGGAGTTGAGGAGGCAAGCCGGGCCACCGCGGCCTGCAGTTCGGTTCAAGGCTGACGCACACCAGCCGACATCAGGCCAATAGGCTCGTGAAGATCGACGCTAGTCTTGTCGGCTTGTTCCGTAGCGCTCCTCGGGAACCAAGGTAAGAACCCAGGGATGCGGCGCTATAGCAGCGCAGGAAAAGTGGCGTTGCGGTGGCAGCGCATAGATCATTGATCCCCCGTTCCGCTGTTTACATCCATCAGCGGCGATCGCTTGACGATCTCTCTGGAGCAGGATGCTACGCCGGATCCGCAGCGCGAGTCCAGTCCACTTCTGTTATCGGATCCTCCCAGCCACTGCGCCCGTGCTGCCTTCCAGGTAGCTTGAGCCAGGTGGCAAGCGAGAGGGTGAGATCAAGCGCCGTCTCAGTCCGTTGGACAAGATCAACGAATAGTCGTCAGTGAAAGCGGTCTCGCACTGGGGCGCCGCCTCGTGCGACAGTGCCGCCGCGGATCGGCTGTACCAACGGGTAGTCAGTGGTGGCAGCCGGTTGCTGGGCTCGCTGAATCCTCAATGGACGGTGTCGTGGTGGCTCGCTCGCAGAGTGACCTGGCCGGAATGGACGTGAACGCCCTTCTTTGTCCCAGTTGACGTCATGGTGTGGTCGGCGAAATCTCCGGGTGGATGTGGATAATGGTTGATCGTGGCACATCGCAGCAGACTCTCGACGATCTTGATTGACGTACCACGCGGTGAGGTGCCTGCAGCTGCCGCCTTCTGGTCGAAAGCCCTCGGTGTGCCTGCACGTACAGTTCCCGATGAGCAGCAGTTCACCTCTCTACACGGCGCACTGCCCGGGCTGGTTCTGGCAGTACAAGCCGTGGATGACCAGGCTCGGTACCACGTCGACATCGAGACCGACGACGTTGAGGCAGAAGCCCGCCGGCTGATCGCCCTCGGCGCCGTCGAGGTCGGCCGCTGGCTAGAGTGCATAACCTTACAGGCCCCGGGCGGTCACCTCGTATGCGTCATCCCGTGCCACATCGATCCGGAGACCTTTGAGCCTCTTGCCCAGGCGTGGGAGTAGATGCGCTGATCACGGGTTGCTCGCGGTGCCGTCGATGCGAAGCACCGAGGCGACCTCGCCGGCGATCAGGCATACGTGGAGTCGCTGCTGGACCGGTGGTACGAGATGGGCTGACCCACGCGACGTCGATGACACGAGTCCGTGGTCGGACGCGCGCCCGTGATAACGAAGTGGTGACTTAAAAACAGGCCCGCGTAGGCCGCGACGAGGTCGTCCGAGGCTGTCGATCGGGCGACGTCGGCTGCCCACATTCCGAGGTGGACCGCCGCGCCGACCCTGACCGCACACACCGCACCGGCCACCGATGGACGCTACGCACCGTGGCGGCGATCATCGGAAACCCCCGCTATACCGGTCGGCAGGTGTGGAACCGGCTACGCGCCGACCACAACCCATTGGATACGGCAGGTGACCTGCTCGCCGGGCGGACGCCCGCCGCTGGAACGCGACCCAACAGTGGGTGATCTCCACAGCGGTTCGCGCCGCCCATCCGATTCGTCCGGCGGGCGCAAACGGCGCTGAAGCGCCGCGTGACCCCGGTCTTTCAGCAACGTCAGGTAGAAAGCTCATAGCTTTCGTCGCAGAGTTGGCGCCGCATCTGACCTAGGTTCGCCGTAGAGGAAGGACAACAGCACGAAGCGCCGGCCCGCGGTCACATCGAGCACCTCGTGCAGATGGGCACAAGAGAAGACGAGCGCCGTGCCCGCGTCGGGCCGGTAGAGGTGGTTGCCGTACTCCGGGAAGCGCAGCTGTCCTCCGTCGTAGTCGTCGTTGAGGTTCAGCGTGAGCGCGAACACCCGGTGCCGCGTAGACGGCGTCAGGTTGTCACGGTGTGGCCGGAAGAAGCCGCCGGTGGCGGCGTCGTAGCAGGCGATCTTGAACCCCTCGAAACGGGTCGCCTGGAACGCGAACGCCTTGCCGACCTCAGGCAGTACCCGGCGGCCCACCACCGAGGTCAACTCCCGCAGCAGGTCACGGTCGTCGACGGTGTGATCGCGACGCCGCTTAACGCTCGAGTCGAGGACATCGCCGCCGGCCCGTGCCACGCCCGTGTCGGTTCCGCCGTCGCGCTCCCACACCTGCATCAGCCGATCCCGGTGCGCCGTATCGAGGGCGCGGGGTAGCAACAGCACCGGAGCCTGCGCCACCACCTGCACCGTGCGATCGCGGTGCACTGCGGCGTCGAGCAGCTCGACGACCCGGCCCGCCAGGCCGTCTCCGACAACGACACCGACCACGCGCAGATTCGGGTCAAGCACGATCGCGGTCAGTTCTCCGGCCGCCACCCCGTAGACCTCGGCAACCGCGCCGTCGCGGTCGGACCACATCGGCATGCCGGAATCGCCCGCGGGCCCTTTCGACGTGACACAGCACAGTGCCACGTCGTCACGGGCCGCCAGCCGGCCGATGAGATCGACCAAACGCGGATCATCGCCGTCGCTGTCGAAGACCACCGCAGTGGGGCGGCCGCCAGCGTGCGCATAGAACCGCGCACGCACGCCAGACTGGCCGATCAGAACAAAGTCGGCGGCACGCTCTCCGACACCGAGCCTTCCGCGACTGCCCACCCGCACCTCACCACCTTGGATCCGGGAATTCTACGCCGAGCGCGAACGAGACCGGTCCACTCGGTTCACGAACCGATCGTCAAGCCGACGGCGTCGTCCGCAACCGCAGGGTGCGAGCCGCCTCGCCTGGCTCGGGGAGCCCGACCTCATCTGGCGCCGCGCGGGCGCACTGGAAGGCATGAACTTCCGTTACCCTACGTATACGTCCGGCACGCCCCTGGCGAGAAGAGTTCGTCCACGAGGTCACGCATGCCTCACTGTATGACGCTGTTGTGGTCGGCCGGTACCCCGCCGGCGTCAGCTGCGGAGACTGAGTAGCAGTCGTCTTCTTCTCTGCCATGACGTGGTACTTCCCGGACAGGATCAACGTCCTGTCCGACGGACCACACCCGAGCCAAACACGGAAATCTACGTCGTCCCGAGCCAGGTACGGCTCGAAGTACAGCCCCTGTGCCTCCGTCGAGTGAGGTGGCCGCGAGGGTACAACCGGACGCCTATCCTCCTAGGATGCTTAGGGGATGTGCTCAGCGCTACATGGCACCGAGCATCGCGTGCGACGCGAGCAAGGATGCGTCGGCGCGATGGGGCACTGCCTCTGGTGCCGCATACAGTGCGCGGCGAGGTAGTCTAGACAGCTAGGCATGATCGGCGGATACTGGCGGCCGATGACTTCCACCGACCCGATCGGCACCGTCGAGACCGTGCTGGGGCCGGTCGACCCCACCGCACTCGGCGCGGTCGACGCCCACGAGCATTTGTTCCTGCGTACCCCCGCGCTGCCCGGGGACGACTTTCACGACCTCGACCAGATGGCGGCCGAGGCAGCGGACGTACGGCGGTCCGGCATAGCGACCATCGTCGAACTAACCCCGGTCGGGCTGGGCCGCGACCCGCGGAAGCTGGCGGAGTTGAGCCGGCGCACCGGCGTCCACGTGGTGGCGTCGACCGGCTTCCATCGCGACGCCCACTACCCGGCCGGCCACTGGGTCTACCGGGAGCCGGTCGAGACGCTGGTGGAGGTCCTGACGACCGACCTGGTCGACGGCATGGACGCGCGCGACTGGCAGGGACCCGTACCCGATCCGACGCCGTACCGCGCGGGGGTGGTGAAGGTCGGCGGGTCGTACCAGCAGATCAGCGCGGCCGAGGCGCGGCGGTTCACGGCCGGCGGGCAGGCGGCGGCACGCACGGGAGTCGCGGTCGCCGTGCACTGTGAGGTCGGCACGACGGGGCACGAGGCCCTGGACCGGTTGGCCGACGCGGGCCTGCCGTCCGACCGGGTGATGCTGGCGCACCTCGACCGCAATCCCGACCCGGCGCTGCACGCAGCGCTGGCCACCCGTGGCGCCTATCTGCTCTACGACACGGTGGGCCGGGTGAAGTACCGGCCCGAGTCCGCGTTGATCGCGTTGATCGCCGACCTGGTGGCGGCCGGGCACGGCGACCGGATCCTGCTCGGCACCGATGTCGGCCGCCGGGGGATGCTGCGGGCGTACGGCGGCGGGCCCGGCATGGACGTGCTGGGCACCACCTTCCTGCCCCGGCTCGTCGGCGCGCTGGGCCAGCCGGTGGTGGACCGGATCATGCACGACAATCCCGCGCGCGTGCTCACCCGGCGCGGCAACTGAGCCGGCGGCGGGTGAGCCGGCCCGGTCAACCGGCCGGCGGCTGCCGCAGGAGTTCGACGTCGAAGAGGTAGCGACCGCCGACGTACCGTGACTCGGTGAACTCGAGCGGGGCCTCCGACTGGTCGTGGATCGTGCGCTGCTCGACCAGGAGCGGCGCGCCGACCGCCACGCCGAGCAGGTCCGCCTCGTCGGCGTCCGCTGCCGCCGCGGTGAGCGTCCCGTAGGCCAGCGTCGGCACCCGCCCGATCCGTTCCAGCGCGGTGAACAGCGACGTGCTGGCCAGGTCGGCGGTGAGGACGCCGGCGCAGACCGCCGGCAGCCGGACCTGCTCCACCGCCATCGGCACGTTGTCGGCCAGGCGCAGCCGGCGGATCGCCACCACTGCGCTGCGCGGCGGCAGTCGCAGCGCGAGGACCTCGTTGCCGACCCCGGTGCGGACCCGGGCGTCGAGCACGACCGAGCTCGCGGTGAGCCCCCGGCGGCGCATCTCGTCGGTGAACGAGAGCAGCGTATTCATCCGCCGGTGCACCGGCACCTGGGCGACGAACGTGCCGCTGCCGGAGACCCGGTAGAGCAGCCCGTCGGCGGCCAGTCGCTGCACCGCCTGGCGGGCCGTCATCCGGCTCACCCCGAACCGTTCGCACAGTTCCGCGTCGGAGGGCAGATGATCGCCGGGCTTCGCCTCGGCGATCATCTGCCGGAGTTCCCGCTCGATTACCTGGTAGGCGGGGGTGGTGGCTGCCATGGGTTGCTCCCGGACGCGACGGTTGGACCTTGACTATCTCGCGGTCAAGGGTATGTTCGCAGCTGTCTAGACAGATAGTCAGCCCTGGGGAGCGACGACATGAGCGAGCGAATCACCATGCTCAGCGGGTCGGTGCTTTATCACGGCGCGAAGCGAAGCGGAGCGCCGGCATGAGCGTGGTTCTCGGCATCGATCTCGGCGGCACCGCCCTCAAATGGGCCGTCCGCCCGCCCGATGCCACGGCCCGCGACCTGATCGCCCACGGCAGCATGCCCACCGGCGCCGACCGCACCGCCATCGTCGCCGCCATGACCGACCTCGTCCACCGGGTCGACGTCGAGCACGGACGGGTCCACGCGGTCGGGGTCGGCGTCCCGGGCCACGTCGACCGCGCCACCGGTGTCGTCCGGTTCCTGCCCAACGTATCCGGCGACTGGGGCGGGTTCCCGCTCGGCGCCGCGCTGCGCCGGGACACCGGCCGGCCGATCACCGTCCTCAACGACGCGCGGGCCTTCTGCCTCGCCGAGCTGACCATGGGCGCGGCGCGGGGACGCCGCGACGCGCTCTTCCTCACCCTGGGCACCGGCGTCGGCGGCGGCGTGGCCGTCGGCGGCCGGTTGCTGGTTGGCTCGGACGACCGGCTCGGCGAGATCGGGCACCTGACCTACGACCGGAGTGGGCCGCGCTGCGGCTGCGGCAACCGCGGCTGCCTCGAACTGTACGCGAGCGGGCCGGCGCTGGTGCGTGGCCTGCGGGAGCGCACGGGACGCCGGCCGGACAGCCCCCGGGCCGTGGTCGCCGCCGCCGACGCGGGCGATGGGCCGGCCGCCGAGGTGCTGGCCCGGGCGGGCCGCGCCATCGGCGAGACGCTCGCCAGCCTCTGCGCCGTGCTGCCGGCGGAGGTGGCCGTCATCGGTGGTGGCGTGGCGGCCGGGCTGCCCGCGCTGCGCCCGCACATCGAGCGGGCGCTGGCCGAGCGGGCCGAATTCATCGGACCCGTCGCGGTCGTCGCGGCCGCGCTCGGGCCGATGGCCGGCGCGCTGGGGGCCGCCCTCGCCGCCTCGAGCCACCCAGACGAGCCCTCGGGACGGGCCGCGACTGGGCGGTCACACCGTGCCGATGAACCGGAACGCCGATCAACCTGAATGGAGACGACGTGAACTGGATACGGCGAGCGAGCGAGGTGCTCGACGCGATAACGCGGACGCAGGGCGACGCCATCGAGGCGGCGAGCCGGCTCTGCGCCGCGGCGATCGGCGGCGGCGGTGTGGTGCACACCTTCGGCAGCGGACACTCGCGGATTCCGGTGGAGGAACTCTTCCCCCGGTACGGCTCGTACCCGGGCTACCACCCCATCGTCGAACTCTCGATGACGTTCCACACCCAGATCGTCGGCGCCAACGGCCAGCGGCAGGCCATGTTCATCGAACGGATGGAGGGCCTCGCCGAGCAGATCCTGGCCAACTTCACGCTGCGGTCCAGCGACGCGCTGATGGTGTTCAGCGCGACCGGCCTGAACGCGGTGCCGATCGAGATGGCCATCCAGGCCCGCAAGGCGGCAGTGCCGGTCATCGCCGTCACCTCCCTGGCGTCGACGCACGCGGCACCGGCGAGGCACAGCTCGGGGACCCGGCTCGCCGACCACGCCGACGTCGTCATCGACCTCTGCACGCCGGCCGGCGACGCCCTGTGCGACGTCGACGGCAGCGACGTCCCGGTCGGCCCCGGCAGCACCCTGGCCGCAGTGGCGATCGTCAACGAGATCAAGGTCCGGGTCGCCGAACTGCTCGCGCCGGCCGGCACCCTACCGCCGGTGCTCACCAGCGCGGCGCTGATCGGGGCCGAGGAGAGCCAGCGACGGTTCGAGGCCGCCTATCTCGACCACGGCACCCGAGCCGCTGCGGTGCTGCGGGGTGCACGGTGAGGGTGCTGGTGTGCGGCGCGACCGGCGGCATCGGGTCGGCCTGCGTCGACCTGCTGGCGGGGCGGGGTGACCAGGTGGTCGGCGTCGACCGCGACTCCATCGACATCACGGTCCCGGGTGGCGCCGAGCGGGCCGTCGCGTACGCGCTCGAGACGCTGGGCGGGCTCGACGGCGTGGTGCACGCGATCGGCATGTCGGGACGGCGCCTCGGTGACGGGCCGGTCAGCGTGTGCACCGACGACGGGTGGCGGGAGGTTTCGCGGGTCAACCTCGACTCGGTCTTCTGGCTACTGCGCGCATGCCTGCCCGTGCTGTCGGCGAACGGCGGCGGCTCGGTGGCCGTGGTGGGCTCGGCGCTCGCCCGCGCCCTCGACGCCGACTTCCTCACCGCGGCGTACGCGGCGAGCAAGAGCGCGGTCGAGGCACTGGTCCGGGTGGCCGCATTCGAAGGCGCGTCCGCGGGCGTACGGGTGAACGTCGTGGCGCCTGGCCTGGTCGACACGCCGATGGCGAGCCGGGCGGTGGCCGACCCGCGGATCAGCGCCCGGCTCGGCTCGCTGATGCCGCTGGGCGGCACCGTGGTGGCCCCGCGTGACGTCGCCGAGGCGGTCGGCTGGCTGCTCGCCCCGGAGTCCGCGCGGGTGACCGGTGCCGTCGTCCCGGTCGACGGCGGGTGGACGCTGCGATGACGCCGATCGAGTCGACGGACGGGCTGCCGGAGATCTGGAGCGGCGACGTCGCCGTCGTCGGGGGCGGCTCGGCCGGTTGCGCGGCGGCGGTCGCCGCGGCGCGGGCAGGCGCCCGCACCCTGCTGATCGAGGCCGCCGGGTTCCTGGGCGGCACCGGCGCCGCGGTGCTGGATACGTTCTACGGCTTCTACGCCCCAGGCGCGGCCGGCGAGCGGGTCGTTGGGGGCGTCGGCTGGGAAGTCGCGCGGCGCCTCCTCGACTCCGGCGACGCCTTTGAACGCCCGAACACCTACGGCGCCGGGACCGGGGTCACCTACGAGCCCGAGGCGCTCAAACTCGTCTGGGACGACCTGACCGAGGCGGCCGGGGTCGCCGTGCTGCTGCACGCCACGCTCACCGGCGTCGTCGGCGAGGGCCGGCGGGTCACCGGGCTGGTGGTCGCGACCAAGGCGGGCAACCGGCTGGTCCGCGCGAGCGCCGTGGTCGACGCGAGCGGCGACGCGGAGGTCGCCTGGCGGACCGGCGCCGCAGTCGAGCGACCGTCGGCCGAGCAGCGCGTCCAGCCGCTCACCGCCACCTTCCGGCTCGGTGGCGTCGACACCTCGGCGCTCTCCACCAAAGAGTTGCACCGGCGGATGGCCGAGGCGGCGGACTCCGGCCGGTATCGGCTGCCCCGCCGGGAGGGCTCGGTGCACCGCACCGTCCTGCCCGGCGTGGTGCACACCAACCTCACCCGGGTCAGCGGCGTCGACCCGACCGACCCGTGGCAGCTCGCCCGGGCCGAGTCGCAGGGGCGCGCCCAGGTCGCCGAATATGTTCGCTTCCTGGTCAACGAGGTCCCCGGCTACGAGGCTGCCTACCTGCTCTCCACCTCGGTGCGCATCGGCGTGCGCGAGACCCGTCGGCTGGTCGGGCGGTACGTGCTCACCCGCGACGACGTCCTGGCGGCCCGCGACTTCCCCGACGCGGTCGCCCGCTGCGGGGCGCCGGTCGAGGACCACGACGGTGGCGAGTCGACGATCTGGGCGTACGTCGGCGGGCGCCCGTCGGGGCAGACCTACGGGGTTCCGTTCCGCTGCCTGCTGCCGGTGGAGTTAGACAATCTCGCGGTCGCCGGGCGCTGCCTGTCGGCCACCCACGACGCGCACGCCTCGGTCCGGTCGATGGCGCAGTGCATGGCGCTCGGCCAGGCCGCCGGCACTGCGGCGGCGATCGCTGCGGACGGCACCGTCGCAGGGCTCGCGGTCGAGCGGTTGCGGGACCGGCTCCAGGCGGTCGGAGCCATCGTCTAGGCATCCCGGGGCGAGGCGTGGGCCAGGTGTTGCGTGAGTTTTCGACGCCGGCTACTACCTGGTCGAGGTGCCTACGCGGCGCACGAGAACCGGGCGTCCGACGTGCCGTTCCGGGTCACCCACGCGTTCGGCACGACAACCGTACGGGTCGACCAGCGGGCGGCGGGAACACCGGATCCACGCGGCGGCAACTGGGCCCGCCTCGGCGTCTTCGCGTTCGATTCCGGAGCCGGCGCGAAGGTGGAGCTGAACGGCAACGCCAACGGTTACGTCGTCGCGGACGCCGTACGGCTGCGGCGATTCTGACGCGGTGATCCCGGGCGCCGTCCGGTCGCAATGGCAGGGCGGCGCCCGGGTGTGGGGTCAGCGCCGGAGGAACCGCACCGCGTCGGCGATGACGAACCCGTCGGCGTCGTCACTGAGTTCCACCGAGCCGTCGATCCCGGCGGCGAAGGTGAAGACGCCGAGCGAGACCCACTCGCCGCCGCGCGGCTCCGGGACCCCTCGCACCTTCTGGTCGACGGGTACGACGTCCGTGCCCTCGGCGTGGTGCACCGTGTAGGGGGCGTTCGTGGCCCGGTTCGACGCCGCAGGATAGGAGACCAGCACCTCGTACCGGCCGTCGCCTGGCAGGGCGGGCCGCCAGCCTACGACGTTGCCGCCGATACCGGCCGGCCGGGAGAGATAGTTCGACCCGTGGTAGCCGGCGACTCCGGTGCCCGCCGTCCAGGTGCCGCCGGAGACGGTGCTGAACCCCTGCTCGCCGTTGTCGACGGTCACCTCCTCGCGGACGTCCGCCCCCGGGCCCTCGATCAGGCTCAGCTCGTCGAGGCTGACCCGGGTACCGCCGCCCCGACCGGCGCCGACGAGCGTGAAACGGACCCGGGACCGGCCCGGGCGCAGTCGGACCGTCCCGAGGTTGACCACGTCGTAGCCCTCGGAACTCTCCGCCGTCGTGTCGACCGTCGACCGGCGTGGCCGTACCCCGTCGATGGTCACCGCGACCACGCCACCGTCGACCGGTCGGTAGTACCGCAGCACGGCCTCCCGCTCGCCGCCCCGACCGACCGTGATCGGGTACTCGATGAAGTCGCCGATCGCCGTCGGGGTCCAGACGGATCGGGCGGCCCGGCTGCCACCCCGGGCGGTGGGCTCCCGGACCACCGCGACGGTACCGCCGGACCGGCGGGCGCCCTTGACGGTGCCGCCGAGGTCGTAGGTCCGCTCGTCGAGTCCCGGGCCGGTCGCCAGGCTGTCCCGCCCCTGGGTCAGCCACTCCAGGTTGAACCGGGCCACCGCCACCCGGCGGGGCGCGCTGGGAATGTCGCCGTCACACCCGTACAGCAGCACGATGGTGCCGTCGGAGAGCCGGGCGAGGTCGGAGTAGTAGGACCGCTTCGGGTTCACCACCCGGCTGTACCGGAACGAGTAGCCCTCGTCGTAGCTCACCGACACGGTCAGGTTCCAACGCATCGGCGAGTCCGGCCGACTGAACAGGATCCGGTCGACCTCCCGGCTACCCGGGCCGCCGGTGTACCGGGACAGCCCGGCGTCGACCGCGTTGAACACCCCGGTGGAGCCGTCGAGTTTCGCCGGTGACCAGGTCAGACCCCGGTCCTCGCTGACCGAGACGATCCGTTGCCGGTTACCGCCAGCGGCGGCCCGCCCGTTGATCAGGACCGTACCGTCGCTGCGCTGCACCACCCGCGCCTCGTTGATCGGGTAGTCCACCGACACCGGCACCTCACCGGTCGCCTGCCAGGTACGACCGTGGTCGTCGCTGTAGACCGGGGCGACGCCGTAGAACCGCTGCGCCACGGTGTTGCCGACGATGACCCGCCGGTGCAGCACGTTGAGCAGCAGTCTGCCGTTGTCCAGTTGGATGCCGTGTCCCGGGCCGGGCCCGTGCAGCGCCCACTCGTACGGGAAGTGGTCGAACAGGCCGGAGAGGCTGCGCGGCGTACTCCAGGTGACCCCGTCGTCGCGGCTCGACACGACGAAGAGGTCGCCGCTGTCGCCTGAGCACGAGGTGTTCTCCGGCAGCCGCAGCGAGAGCATGTAGAACAGGAACACCTCACCGGTGGTCCGGTCGACGACCAGTGCCGGGTTGCCCCACGACTGACCGTCGACCGATGGCACCACGGTCTGGGTCGGGCTCCACGTCTCGCCCCCGTCGGTGCTGCGTCGCAGCAGCAGGTCGCGCGGGCCGGCGTCGCAGACCTCGTGCCGGCCCTCGGTGGCGGCCAGGATCGTGTCGTTCGGCAGCACGGCCAGGCCGTGCACGTGGTAGTTCTCCAGCGGGTCGAGTTCGGAGTCCCACAATGTGGTCTCGGTGAAGAACGGGGCCGCAGGATGCGGGCGCTTCTCTTTGCCAGTGCCGGCGGCCGTGGCCGGCGGAGCGGCGCTGGCCGGGGTGGCGGCCAACGCGGGCAGGCCACCGACCGCGGCGGCCCCGGCCGCCAGCCCGAGGGTGAACTCTCTACGTCCGATCCGTTCGCGCGACATACTGCTCCTTGCCTGATGAGGGGAATTAGGCGTGGTGCGTCAACGGGACACGACGGTGATCCGGGAGCGGGCGGCGTACCGCGCCGGATCAGTCGGGGAATTTCACATGTCGGGGGCCGCTCACCGTGGGCTCACGCTGCGGCGGGCCGGCCCGACCGTGCTGCCGGGGACGATCGGGCAGCTGACGCTCTCGCGCACCACGGTCCGTTCCGCGTCGTCGAGCGAGCGGACCAGCAGGCGGGTGGCCACCCGGCCCATCTCCTGCCGTGGTACCTCCAGACCGGTCCACGCCACCTCGTCGCCGTGGGCACCGGTCGGGTCGCCGAGGACCACGATGCTCAGGTCCGCCGGAATCGAGAGCCCACGGCGGCCGGTGGCGCGCCGAACCTCCTCGGCGAGCAGTTGCTGTTCCGCGACGACGGCGGTGATGCCGGCGCCGACGACCTCCTCGACCAGGCCATCCACCTCCTCGGGCGACGCCAGCGTCCACACCGGACCGATGGGTCGCCGGGGTGCGCCGGCCCGCAGCGCCTGCCGGAAGCCCTTCTCCCGGTCGGTGCTGGGCTGCGCTTCGCCTTCGCCGAGGCGGGCGTACGCCACCCGCTCGTGGCCCCGCTCGAACAGCCGCTCGGTGAGCTCCCGGGTGGCCCTGGTGTAGTCGGCGGCCACATAGGAGACCGAGGCACCGGACACCTCGCGGTGTCCCACGTACACGAACGGGTAGCCGGAGTCGCGGAGCCGTTCGATCTCGTCGACATTGGGATTGCGGCCGAGTAGCAGCGCGCCGTCGGCCACCGTCAGCCGGGTCGCGCCGTCGCGGTACATTCGCCGCTCGCCGCCCACGCTGGTGAACAGCAGCAGGTCGTGCCCCAACTCGGCCGCCTCCTGCTCCATCCCCAGCAGGAACGGGAAGTAGAAGTCGACGCTGGTCGTCGGGAAGACCGGCTCGAAGGTGTAGACGCCGATGATCCGGTTCCGGCCGCCGGCGAGTGAGCGGGCCGAGGCGTTGGCGACGTAACCCCATTCGCGCATCACGGCCAGCACCCGGTCCCGGGTCTCCGGGCTGATCCGTGCCCCGGTGTCGCGCTCGTTGAGCACGAGCGACACGGTCGCCTGGCTGACCCCGGCAAGGCGCGCTATGTCGGCCTGGGTCGGCCGTCTCGGAACGCCATGCACCATCCGCGCCTCCTGCTAATGCGCTTAATACGCGCTTCGACATGTGGAGGCAAAGTTTCGGTTGTGTGCCAGAGCCGTGTCAATAGTGCTCACAGCTCATCTGCGGAACCGCAGGTCGGCGCCATGGGCCCAGTGCACTAATAGCTATTAGCAGCCACCTGCGGGGCGCGCGGACGCCGCGCCTGGTGGGGTCGACCGGGCCAGTTGCCGGCTCGGCGGGACAGTGGGCGCTCGCGTCGAACTCGTCCGACGGGGGACCGGCGCGGTGCCGCCCGTCAGGGCAGGGCAGCGCCCCGGGCGGCGACCCAGAGCGCGTACCACTCGTCGTGGCTGAGCTCGGGCTTACGCCGTACGGCGTCCCGGCAGGCCAGGATGCGGTCCGGCCGGGTGCTGCCGATGACCGGGGCGATGCGGGCCGGGTGGCGCTGCAACCACCACAGCACGATCGTCTCCGGCGTGGTGTCCTTCTGCCGGGCCAGCGTGCTGACCAGTTGCGCGGTGGCATGCTCCGCCGGGGTCTCCTGCCGGCCGGTGTAGCGCCCCTGAGCGAGCGAACCCCACGACTGGAGGTGGATGCCGTTGGCCACGCAGTGCTCGAGGGTGCCCAGCGGGAAGCCGTTCGTCGCCGCGGCGGGGGTGTTGACCAGCACGCCCGCCTCGACCCAGCCGCGCCGGCCCAGGCTCATCTCCAACTGGTTGGCGACGAGCGGCACGTCGAGGTGCCGTTGGAGGTGGGCGATCTGCGCGGCTCCCATGTTGGAGACCCCGAACTGGCGGACGAGGCCCTGGCGGTGCAGGGCGCTGAGCGCCTCGGCGATCTCGGCCGGGTCGGCCAGCGGATCGGGCCGGTGCAGGAGCAGTACGTCGATGACGTCGGTACGCAGCCGGGTGAGGCTCTCCTCGACGCGCTGCCGGATGACCGGTCCGCGCAGGTCGTACCGGCCGGGCCGGTCCTGGTCGGCGAGGCGGATGCCGCACTTGGTCTGGATGACGATGCGCTCGCGCAGCCCCGGCGTACGGTCGAGCACCGCACCGAACACCGCCTCGGACCTGCCCTGCCGATAGATGTCGGCGAGGTCGAACATCGTGATGCCGCAGTCCAACGCGGCGTTGACGGCCGCCTCGGCCTCGTCGACGTCCGCCGCACGAGCGGATTCGGCGGTCTTCGTCCCGCCGAGTCGCATCGCGCCGTAAAGCAGCGGTTCCGTCCGTACGCGTGAGTCCGTCACCTGGTCAGCCTAGGTCGGGCGGGTTGGCGAATCGGATCCGCATGGTATTGACGGGCCGATTTCACCGTTGTAACGTCCTCGCAACTCATGCGCATTAGTAACCGAAGGGAGGTGCCAGATGGGTCGACGGATCCGGCAGGCCGACATCGCTCTGAAGCTCGGCATCTCCCAGGCGACGGTGTCGGTCGTGCTCTCCGGCCGAGCCGGCCGGGACATCGCGATCAGCCCCGAACTGCGCGACCTGGTGCTGCGGACCGCACAGGACATGGGCTACCACGCCGACCCGGTGGCCCGCAGCCTCGCCGGAGGCCGCAATCACCTGCTCGGCGTCTTCACCTTCGAACCGGTGTTCCCCGTCGGGCAGCGCGACTTCTACCACCCGTTCCTCCTCGGCATCGAGCAGGAGGCGGAAGCCCAGCGCTACGACCTAGTCCTGTTCACCAGCGCGACCGACGGCGCCGGCCGGCGATCGATCTACGGCTCCGGCACCAACCGGCTCCGGCTCGCCGACGGGGGACTGCTGCTCGGACTGGCACCCGATCGCGAGGAGTTGGCCCGCCTCGTCCGGGAGCAGTTCCCGTTCGTCTTCATCGGCCGCCGGGACGTGCACGGCGCCGGACTGTCCTATGTGGCCGCCGACTACGTCGGGGCGACCGCGAACCTGGTCGGCGAGCTGATCGCGCTCGGCCACGAGAACATCTGCCTGGTCACCGGCACCGTCGACCTCGAGCCGACGGTCGACCGCAAGACCGGATTCGTCCGCGCCCACGAACTCGCCGGCCGGACCGTACGGCCCCGGTCGGTGTGGGAGGTCGAACCGGCCGGGATCGGGCCGGCGGAACTACTCTCCCGCCGTGACCAGGGCGTCACCGCGTACGCGGTGGAGGGCGCCGCCGACGGCGAGCTTGTGGGCGCCTTCCTGGCAGCCGCCGCGCAGGCGAATCTCGCCGTACCGGACGACGTGTCGCTGGTGGTGCTCGGCGACGTCGACAAGGACGGCGTGGCGCAGCGGTGCACCCGGTTCGCGGTCCAGCGCGAGGAAATGGGTCGACGTGCCGTCCGGCTGCTGATCGACAAGCTTGAAGCGAAGGATCCGTCCGAGGTGAGCCGGGTGACGGTGCCGTGCGTCGCGATCCCGGGCGACACCGTGGGCGTCCGGCGCGACCCCCGACCGACGGCGACCCCGCGCGGGCGTCCGGCGGTTCGCCCACCCCGGCGCAGGCCCGCGCCGACCGACCAGCCAGCGGACCGACCCAGCAGCTAGTCGACCCGGCGCAGACTGACCCGACAGCCAGACCGAGACAGTCAGCTTCGAAGCGCGACGGTGCCGCCCAGCGGTACCCGCACGCGCGGTATAGGCGGTTACTAATGCGCATAAACGAAAATGTGTTCAGGGAGGTGACACGGAAATGACTCAGGTGGTGCTGCGGCGGCTCGTCAGCGCAGTGATCGTGATGTGGGGTGCCGCCAGCCTGATCTTCCTGATCATCCGGCTAGCGCCCGGCGGACCCGCACTGGTGCTGCTGGGTCCGGACGCGCAGCCCGAAGACGTGGCCGAGCTGAGCGCACGACTGGGCCTCGACCGGTCGCTGCCGGAGCAGTACCTGGCCTACCTGCGGGACGTGTCAAGGCTGGACTTCGGCGACTCCTACCGGCTGGGCCAGCCGGCGATGGAGGCGGTCCTCGGCCGGCTGCCGGCGAGCCTGGAACTCGCCGCCGCCGCGGCGGTGATCGCCGTCTGCGTCGGGCTGGTGCTCGGCCTCATCGCCGGATACCGCCGGGGCGGCGTCGTTGACAGGGTGACCTCGGCGTTGACGATCGGCCTCCAGGCGTTCCCAACGTTCTGGGTCGGGATCATGCTGATTCTGCTCTTCGCGCTGGTGTTGCGGGTACTGCCGAGTTCCGGTGTCGGCACCCCGGCCCACCTCGTGCTCCCCGCGGTGACGCTGTCCCTGCCGTTCACCGCGATCGTGGCGCGGCTGACCCGCAGCAGCCTGGTCGAGGAGATGGACGAGCCGTACGCCACGACGGCCCGCGCCAAAGGGCTCACCGACCGGCAGGTGCTGATCGGGCACGCCCTCCGTAACTCGCTCACCCCGGTCCTGACGGTGGTCGCCCTCCAACTCGGCGCGCTGATCGGCGGCGCCGTGGTGGTGGAGAACGTCTTCGCCTGGCCCGGACTCGGATCCCTGATCGTGTCGGCGGTCAACAACCGCGACTACGCGGTGGTGCAGGCGGCGACCCTGACGATCGCGGGAATCATCGTCCTGCTCAACCTGCTGGCCGACCTTGTCACCGCACGCCTCGACCCGCGCATCCGGCTCGGTGCCGCATGACCGGCCGCAGCGGGCGAATCAGTCGAGTCGGCGCGGACGATCCTCATGACGGCACGTGGCGAAGCGGAGTGATGGCATGAACGCGCCGCCGGTATCCGCCGCGGCGGAGACGGCGACGGTCGCCCCGGCGCGGCGGCGGCGCGGCCGGGTCCGGCGCGGCGGAGTGTGGATTCCGCTGAGCATCGTGCTGGTCTACGTGCTGGTCGCGCTGGTGGCGCCCGTCCTGATCGGGTACGACCACGTGGCGACGTCCGTCGTGGACCGCCTGCTGCCGCCCGGCGCGAGCACGTCGAGTGGGACTACCGCCTGGCTGGGCACCGACGGCCTGGGCCGCGACATCGCCGCGCAGATCGTGTATGGCGCACGGACGTCCCTTCTCGTCGCGACCGTGGCGGTGACGCTCTCGGCGGTCGTCGGGATGATCGTCGGCGCCGTGGCCGGCCTGATCGGGGGCTGGCTCGACGTGGTGCTGTCCCGGCTGATCGACGTCCTGCTCACGTTCCCCGGTGTGCTGCTGGCGATTGTCATCGCTGGTCTCTTCTCCCGCGGCCTGCTGACGGTCGTCATCGCGCTGTCGGTCACGGCCTGGACACCATTCGCACGGGTCGCCCGCAACGTCACGCTCAGCGTCAAGGAGCGTGAGTGGGTCAGCGCGGCCCGGCTGATGGGCATCCGCCGGCCGGCCATGCTGGTCCGGCACATCCTGCCGTTCGTCGTCCCGCCGATGGTGGCGATGGCGACGGTGGAGTTCGCGCTCGTCGTCCTCGCCGAGGCGGGCCTGAGCTTCCTCGGCATCGGGCTGCCGGCCTCCGTGCCCTCCTGGGGACAGACGGTGGCCAACGGCAAGGAGTACCTCGACACCGCCTGGTGGATTTCCGCGTCCCCCGGAATCGCATTGTTCGTGCTCGTCGTCAGCGTCGGGCTCCTCGGTGACCAACTGTCCGCGCGGCTCGGCCGGACCGGGCGGTCGACCACTTCATGAACCCCACCCCACCAGCACGGATTGGAGTTGCCATGAAAGCCTTCGTACGAAGCGCGCTGGCGGCCGTCGCCGTCGCCGCCACCCTGTCCGCCTGCACCACCACGAGCGGCGACACGGACCCGGAGGCGGCCGGGTCGATCGTCGTCAGCGGCACGTATCCGATCGAGTCGATCGACCCGCACAGCGCGGAGGGCGGCGCGTCCGGCAAGGACCTGATCGGCCAGGAGATATTCGGCCGGCTCACCCGGCCCGACCCGCAGGGCAAGATCATCGCTGACCTGGCGACCGAGTGGTCCGCCGACGCCACCGCCACCTCCTGGACGTTCACGCTGCGCAGCGGGGTGACCTTCTCCGACGGCTCCGCGCTCACCACCGACGACGTGGTGGCCTCGTTCCGCCGGATGCTGGGCGGCGACAGCCCGGCCGCCTCGAACTTCACCGGTGCCAGCATCGAATCATCCGGGCCGGACAAGGTCGTCATCAAGACGGCCAAGCCCGACGCCGCGCTGCCGAGCAAGCTGGTCACGTTCTTCGTCCTGCCGAAGACGGTCGCCCAGAAGGACGTTGCCTTCTTCAAGGCCCCGGTGGGCTCGGGTCCGTTCACCGTCAAGTCGTTCACCCCGGGCGAGACGATCGTGCTGGCCGCCAATGACAAGTACTGGGGCGGCAAGCCGAAGCTCGAAACGATCACCATCCGCTCGATCCCGGAGATCGCGGCCCGGTTGACCGCCCTGCGCACCGGCGAGGTCGACCTCGTCTGGGGAGTACCGAACGATCAGTTGGCGGACCTGAAGGCGGACAGCGACCTCAAGACCGAGGCGGTCGCCACCAACCAGGTCTACACGATGTGGTTCAACTCCTCGATCCCGGCGCTGAAAACCGCGGCCGTGCGCAACGCGCTGTGGAAGGCGGTCGACTTCAACACGATCATCAAGAGCCTCTACCCGGAGACCGGCGCGCTCGCCGACGCCCCGGTCGCGCCGACCGTGTTCGGCTACAGCCCGCAGCAGCCCAAGACGTACGACCCGGCGGCGGCCAAGGCCGAGCTCACGTCGGCCAATTTCGACTTCAGCAAACCGCTGCGCCTACAGTTCGCCAACCCCGAGTTCCGCCCGTTCAACCAGGCGGTCGTCTCCGACCTGTCGAAGATCGGCGTCAAAATCGAGCTGCTGGAGAAGGAACAGGCCGTCTTCATCAAGGATCTGATCGCCCTCGACTGGGACGTCAACTTCCAGATGCTCGGCACGGCCGGCTTCGACGCCGCGTCGAACCTGGGCCGGCTCTACACCTGCGCGGCCAAGCGCAACGGCTACTGCAACCCGCAGCTCGACGAACTGCTCGCCAAGGCGGGGAGCACCGGCGACGAGGGCGAGCGGAAGACGGCGTACGCGGCGGCCAGCAAGATCATTTGGGATGACGCGGTCGGCATGTACCCGATGACCGTGCGGACCGCGTACGTCTGGAACAAGCGCCTCCAGGACTTCACCCTGGACGCCGGCGGTTACCCCGACTTCGCCAAGGCCACGGTGAGCCAGTCGTGACACAGGGCGCGGATTCCTACCGGGCGGCGCAGCGGCGCCTGGCCCGGGGCTGGAACACCTGGGACACCCGCAGCCTGCTCACCCAGGCGCTGCTACCCGAAGGGCTCGCGGTCACGCTCGGCCTCAAGGAGTACTACCGGGGCAACGACCTGCAGCGCGTCCAGATCGGGCGGCGGGAACCCGACGCGGAAGAGGTGACCCTCGGCCCGCACGCGGTCGACGGCGGCTACACCGCGGTGACCGTGCGCTGGCGCGACATCGAGGTGCTGGTGGAGAGCGCACACGCCGGCGCCGACCTCGTCGTCCTCGCCACGCCGCAGGCCAACCAGGCCCAGCCGGCGACGCTGACCGTCTCCGTGGCACTGCTGTGGAACCGTCCGGGCACGGTCTGGCGGGTTGGCGCCAACGTCGTCGCCGACCTGCCAGACCGCCCCGGACCGATCGGCGTCCACGGCACCGCCCCGCAGGTCGACGACCCGCACGTCGACCTGACCGGGCCGTACCTCGCGATGCGGCTGGACGGCCCGGTCGGCGTGTCGACCGGCACGCCGCGGGAACTCGACGAGATCCGGCGGCTGGTCGACCTCGCCCGGGTACCGCCGGCCGCGCGCGACGACGCCGACGCCATGCATCGAGAACTCGTGCGCGACGCGATCGCCTGGAACACCATCTACGAGCCGGCACACGACCGGGTGGTGACCACGGTCAGCCGGCTGTGGAACGTCGGCAAGCGCGGCGGGTACGCCCTGTTCTGCTGGGACAACTACTTCAACGCGCTGCTCGCCGGCACGTTCAGCAAGGACCTGGCATACGCCAACGCGGTGGAGATGACCCGGGAACTCACGCCGGACGGCTTCGTGCCCAACGTGGCCCAGGGCACCGGCCGGCGTACGCTCGACGGCTCCCAACCCCCGGTCGGGTCGATGGCGTCGTGGCAGCTCTATCTGCGCTTCGGCGACCGGTGGTTCCTCGAGGAGGTCTTCGACGGCCTGCTGAGCTGGAACCGGTGGTGGTGGCGGGTCCGCCGGCACGGCGACCTGCTCTGCCTCGGCTCTACCGCGTTCCAGCCGGAATGGCCGTCGCCGCAGGACATTCCCCGCATCGACCAGCACTTCGGGGCCACCTGCGAGAGCGGCTGCGACGACCACCCGATCTTCGCCGACATCCCGTACGACCGCTCGGTCGGCCTGATGCTGGCCCACGACGTCAGCCTCAACAGCGAGTACGCCATGGACTGCGAAGCCCTGGCGAACATCGCCGACGCGCTGGGGCACGACGCCGAACGGGACGAGGTCCGCAAGCGGGGACGGGCGGTCGCCGCCGCCATCGAGGACCGCCTCTGGTCCGACGAGACGGCGTCCTACCGCAGTCGCCGTACCGACACCGACGGGTTCACCGCCGACATCTCGCCGATGAGCTTCTATCCACTCCTGGCCGGGATCGGCGCGGACGGCCGGGGCAAGCGGATGGTCGACCACTACCTGCGCGACGAGACGTACTTCGGCGGCCGGTGGGCGGTGCCGTCGACGCCGCGCAGCGACGTCGACTCCGCCTCCCGCAGCTACTACTGGCACGGTCGGGTCTGGCCGCCGATGAACTTCCTGGTCTACCTGGGGCTGCGCCGGCTCGGCCTGGCGGACGACCAGCGGTGGCTGGCCGAACGCAGCGGCGAGCTGGCGTTGCAGGAATGGCACGCGCACCGCCACGTGCACGAGAACTACTCGGCGCACACCGGCGAGGGGTGCGACAAGGCCAACAGCGAGCCGTTCCACTCGTGGGGCGCACTGCTCAGTCTGGTCGCGCTCATCGAGAGCGGCGCCGAGCCCTATTTCCGTGTTCCTGAGGAGGAGTATCAGTGAAACTTGCGCACAACCGGGCGGACGTGCTCGTCGTCGGCGGCGGTCTGGGCGGTGTGGCGGCAGCCCTCGCGGTGCTGCGGCGCGGCCGGACGGTGCTGCTGACCGAGGAGACCGACTGGTTGGGCGGTCAGCTCACCACCCAGGCGGTGCCGCCCGACGAGCATCCGTGGATCGAGCGGTTCGGCTGCACGGCGAGCTACCGTGAGCTGCGCGACGGCATCCGCGAGTACCACCGGCGGTGGTATCCGTTGAGCGAGCGGGCGCGGACGGCACGGTTTCTCAACCCGGGCGAGGGCACGGTCAGCCCGCTGTGCCACGAACCGCGGGTGGCGGTCGCCGTGATCGACGCGATGCTCGCGCCCTGGATCGCCACCGGCCGGCTGCGGGTGCTGCTCGGGCACCGGCCGGTCGCGGCGGAGGTCGACGGCGACCAGGTCCGCGCGGTCGTCGTGGAAGACCCGGCGGGCAACCGGGTCGAACTCGGCGCGCCGTACGTGCTCGACGCCACCGAACTCGGCGACCTGCTGCCGTTGACCGGCACCGAGCACGTCACCGGCTTCGAGTCGCAGGCGGAGACCGGCGAGCCGCACGCCCCCGCGCAGGCGCAGCCCGCCAACATGCAGGCGTTCTCCTGGTGCTTCGCGCTGGAGCACCGTGCCGGCGAGAACCACACCATCGACCAGCCCGACGAGTACCACTTCTGGAGTACGTTCCGGCCCGACTTCTGGGGCTCGGAACTGGTGTCCCTGACCGCCCCTGATCCGCGCACGCTGGCGCCGTACACCCGGACGTTCGTCCCCAATCCCGCCGCCGACGGCGAGATCGTGGCCGATCAGAGCGTGAGTGCCGGCGACAGCGACCTCTGGATCTTCCGGCGGATCGTCTCGCGCGGCACCTTCGCCCCCGGCCTGGTCGACAGCGACGTCACCCTGGTCAACTGGCCGATGATCGACTACTTCCTCGGGCCGCTGATCGGGGTCGGCGAGGAGGAGAAGGCCAAGCACCTGGCGTCGTCGCGACAGCTCAGCCTGAGCATGCTCTACTGGCTGCAGACCGAGGCGCCCCGGCCGGACGGCGGCACCGGCTGGCCCGGCCTGCGCCTGCGCGGCGACGTGCTCGGCACCGCCGACGGGTTCGCCAAGGCCCCCTACATCCGGGAGTCGCGGCGGATCCGCGCCGAGTACACAGTCGTCGAGCAGGACCTGTCCCTCGACATCCGGGGCGAGCGGGGATCCGTGGTCTACCCGGACAGCATCGGCGTCGGCGCCTACCGGATCGACCTGCACCCGTCCACCGGCATGGACAACTACATCGACGTGGGCTCGACCCCGTTCCACGTGCCGCTGGGCGCGCTGCTGCCGGTCCGCACGGAGAACCTGCTGGCGGCGTCGAAGAACATCGGCACCACGCACATCACCAACGGCTGCTACCGGATGCACCCCACCGAGTGGAACATCGGCGAGGTCGCCGGAGCGCTCGCGGCACACTGCCAGGCCAACGGCCTGAGCCCCCGGCAGGTCCGCGCCGACGCACGCCGGCTCGAGGACTTCCGCGCGGAACTGGCCGCCGACGGTGTCGAGCTGGGCTGGCCCCGGATAGGCGGATATTGATGACCACGATGGACGGGACCAGCACCGCGACCTCGGCCACACCCGTACTGACCGTGCGGGACCTCGTCGTCGAGGCCCGCCGGCCGGACGGTGCGCCACTGCGCATCCTCGACGGCGTCGGGTTCGACGTGGCGGCCGGGCAGACGCTGGGCGTGGTCGGCGAGTCGGGAAGCGGCAAGACGATGACCGCGACGGCGGTGCTGGGCCTGCTGCCGCCGGGGGTGTCGGTCACCTCCGGCGGGATCCGGTTCGCCGACCGGGAACTGGTCGGCCTGCGCGAGTCGCAGCGCCGGGAGTTGCGCGGCAAGGGCATCGCGATGGTCTTCCAGGACCCGCTGGCGGCGCTGAACCCAGTGCAGCCGGTCGGCCAGCAGATCGGCGAGATTGCCCGCCGGCGCGACGGGCTGTCCCGGGCCGCCGCCGGACGGCTCGCCGTCGACCTCCTCGAACGGGTCGGCGTGCCCGATCCGGCCGGACGGGCGCGGGCCTACCCGCACCAGCTCTCCGGCGGACTGCGCCAGCGCGCGGTGATCGCGATGGCGTTGGCCGGCCAGCCGAGGCTGATCCTCGCCGACGAGCCGACAACCGCGCTGGACGTCTCGGTGCAGGGCCGCATCCTCGCCCTACTGACGAAGATCCAGGCCGAGGACGGCGTATCGGTGCTGCTGATCAGTCACGACCTGCGGGTGATGTCGCACGCCGCGCAGCAGGTTGCGGTGATGTATGCGGGGAAGGTCGTGGAGCGCGGGGCCACCCGCGAAGTGCTCCACAGGCCGCGGCACCCGTACACGGCGGCGCTGGTCCGCTCGGTGCCCGCGGTGCACAGCCGGTCGGCGCCGGTCGCGCCGATCCCCGGGAACCCGCCACGACTGGCGGCGCTACCGACCGGATGCCGGTTCCACCCCCGCTGCCCGCTCGCCGTCGAACGGTGCCGGGTGGAGGAGCCGGTGGCCAGAGAGGTCGGACCCGGCCGGGTCGCGGCCTGCCACCGCGCCGAGGAGGTGCTGCCATGACCGAGCGGAGCGAGGGCATCAGCAAGCTCGGTCCGACACGTCATGGCCGCGACGAGCGAAGCGAGGAACGGGCATGACCGAGCCGCTGCTGTCGGTGCGGGAGGTGTGGACGACGTTCAAGGCCCCGCGCGGCAAGGGTGGCCGGCGCCAGGAGATCCAGGCGGTTGCCGGCGTCGACCTGACCGTCGGCGAGGGCGAGACAGTCGGGCTCGTCGGCGAATCGGGCTCCGGTAAGTCCACGCTGGCCCGAACGATCGTCGGCCTGGAGCGGGCCCGCAGCGGCACGGTGACCTTCGCCGGCACCGACGTCACCACCGGGTGGTCTCGGCGGCTGCGCCGCGATGTCCAGATGGTGTTCCAGGACCCGCGCTCCTCGCTCAACCCCCGGATGACCGTGCGGGACATCGTCGCCGAGGGCTGGCGGGCGCACCCCGGACTGGTCCGGCCCGGCGGCCACGACGCGGAGGTCGCCCACCTGCTCGAGCAGGTGGGCGTCGACCCGACCCTGGCCGGCCGGCGCCCCGCCGAACTCTCCGGCGGGCAGTGCCAGCGGGTCGCCATCGCCCGGGCCCTCGCACTCCGCCCCCGCCTGCTGGTCTGCGACGAAGCCGTCTCGGCGCTTGACGTGTCGGTCCAGGCACAGATCCTCGCCCTGCTCGCCCGCCTGCGCGAGGAGCTGGGCCTGGCGATGCTGTTCATCTCCCACGACCTCGGGGTGGTGCGTCAGCTCTCCGACCGGGTCGCCGTGATGTATCTCGGAAAGATCGTCGAAACCGGGCCGGCCGAGCAGTTGTACACCTCACCCGAGCACCCGTACACCCAGGCGCTACTCGCGTCGGCACTCGAACTCGACCCGGACGCCACCCCACCGACGGCCCTCGCCGCCGAGCCGCTCGAAACCACCCCGTCCCGTTCGGAGGACCGCACCGATGCCGCCCCATCTGCTTGATGGCGTAACCGTTCCCCTGGTCACCCCGCTGGACCCGGACCGGCGACCGGACCCGCCCGCCGCCCGCCCGCTGCTGGACGCGCTGGCCGGTGCCGGCGTCACCACGGTGATGCTGCTGGGCAGCAACGGCGAGGGCCCGTCGGTCCCGGCGACAGCGGTCGGCCGCTACGTCGTCCCGGTCGCCCGGGACTGGCGGGAGCGGGTGGGCCCGGCGGCGCGGGTGCTGGTCGTCGCGTCCGGCGCCGGCACCGCCGAGACCCTCGACCGGGCCCGCGCGGCGCTGCCCGCCGAGCCGGACGCGTTCGTCGTCACCGCCCCCTACTACTTCCGGCACACCGCGACCGAACTGCGCGCCCACTTCGCCGCCGTGGCCGCGCTCGGTGTGCCGACCGTCGCCTACAACATCCCGCGCTACACCGGCAACCCGCTGGACCCGGACCTCGTGGCCGTCCTCGCCGACGAAATCGGCGTGATCGGCATCAAGGACAGCTCCGGCGACGCCGGACACCTCGCGCGGCTCTGCGCGCTGGCCCGGGAACGGCCCGGGTTCGCGGTGAGCCAGGGCGCCGAGACGGCGCTCGTCGACGGACTCCGCCAGGGCGCCGCCGGCATCACGCCGGGCCTCGGCAACCTCGCCCCGGCGCTCTGCGTCAGCCTCGTCGACCGCTGGCGGGCCGGTGACGAGGCCGGTGCCCGCGACCGGCAGGCCCGGCTGGACGCGATCGGTCGCATCCACACCATACGACCGGGGGTGGTCGCGATGAAGACGGCGTTGAGCCTGATCGGCCTCTGCCCACCCACCGCGGGCGCCCCGTTCCTGCCGTACGAACCGGCCGAGGTGGCGGCGCTGCGCGCGGTCCTCGAACCACTGGCCGGCGACCTCGCCGCGCCGCTGATCGGTACCCCCGCGACGGCACCGAGGTAGGGCCTGCGTCACGGTCGCGGTCGGGCAGAGGCGGAGTCCGGGCGGCGATCCGGCAATCCCGGTCGCCGCGCGGGCCGCGCAGGCCGGCAAGTGGCTCGACGCAGGCCCCTGGGGGACCTCGGAACGCGGTCGCTCAGAGGTCCTCGACCAGGAGCCGCTGCGCCAGGGCGAGCAGGCCGGCCCGCCGTACCGGGTCGAGCGGGTCGAGGGGGCGGATGGTTCGGTAGCCGCGCGGCGAGGTCCCGTAGGCCGCCCGGAAGCGGCGGGAGAAGTGGAACGGGTTGATGAACCCGCACGCCTCGGAAATCGCGCCGACGCTGAGGTTGCTGCGCTCCAACAGGATGGCGGCCCGGGCCAGCCGGATCAGTTCGACGGCGCCGACCGGACCGAGGCCGAACCTCTGCCGGAAGATCCGGGCGAGGTGGCCGGGGGACACCCGGGCCGCCGACGCCATCTCGTCGAGCCGCAGCGCCAGGGCCGGCCCGCCGCGCCAGGTCGCGCGGAGGTGGTCGGCCAGCCGGACGAGGTGCTCGGGCAGCGCCGCCTCGGCCGCGTCGGCGACCGGGCCGTTGACGAACAGATCGAGGAGCCAGCCCAGGACCTCCGGCGTACGTGCCGGTGCGCCCTCGACCTCCGTGCCGCCGAGCCAGAGCAGGTAGCGACACAGCGCGGGGAGCGGATCGGCCGCCGAGAGCGGTCGGATCAGCGGCCACCGCGCGGGCGCACCCAGCGACCCGGACTCGTCGAGATAGAACGTGACATACGCGTGGACGCAGGCCTGGTCGAGATCCCAGGCGTAGCGCTCCCGCAGGCCGGGGCGGGAGAGCAGCAACATTCCGGGCGTCAGGATGTGCTCGTGGGCGGCCGAAGGGTCACCGCCGGCCTCGGAGTACTGCCACGAGGCGCGTCCGGCCAGCATCCAGACGAACTCGAAGCAGGGCAGCACCCGGGGACCGAGTGTCGCTCCGGGTGGATAGTGCGCGACCGCAGGTCCGTTGCGGATCCGTACCCGGACCGGCGGCGATGTCATGAACAGACAGGTTACTGGGGAGCCTCGGACATGGCCCGGCAGCCCGCCCCCGCCGATACTGGACAAGGCAAATCAGCCCTTCAAAGCCGGGGAGAACCGATGCCCACCAGCCAGTTGGCCGCGCCCTCGACGCGGTCGGTCGTCCTACACGACACCGTTTCCGAGGCGCTGATTGAACAGGTTCGCGAGGACGGCTACGGCGTCCTGCGCAACGCGCTGTCGGCGGCCGAGGTGGCCGAGATCAACGCGGAGGCCGTCCGGCTCTGCCGCGGCGAGCTGGGCGAGATCGGCCAGGGGCCGCAGACCTCGGTCGACGAGTCCGACGCCGACGTACTGCGCCGCTACCTTTGCATCCACCACCCGCACAAGCTGTCGGACGTCGTCGTCCGGTCGCTGTCGTCCCCGCGGATTGTCGACGCGCTGACCAGCGTGATCGGACCGAACGTCAAGTCCATGCAGTCGATGCTGTTCATCAAGGCCGAAGGCCGGCCCGGCCAGCCCTGGCACCAGGACGAGTACTTCATTCCGACCCGGGACCGATCGCTGACCGCAGTCTGGATCGCCCTGGACGACGCGACGGTGGAGAACGGCTGCCTCTGGGTGCTGCCCGGCTCGCACCGCCGGGGTGTGCTCTATCCGGACCGGGAGCAGGACGACCCGCGCTTCGACTGCTCGATCGAGGCGTACGACTTCCCGTACACCGACGCCGACGCGGTACCGGTCGAGATCCCCGCAGGCGCCGCTGTGATCTTCAGTGGTTACCTGCTGCACCGGTCGCTGCCGAACTCGGGCCGGCACGGCTACCGCCGGGCGCTGGCCCACCACTACATGAGCGCGGAGTCGCCACTGGGCTGGAAGGTGCCCCCGGACACCTCTCCGGCGCACTGGGACTTCCGCGACGTCGTGCTGGTGGCGGGCGAGGATCCGTACGCGTACAAGGGCATCACCGACGTCACCCGGGCCTACGTGCGGCCCGACAAGGAGGGCGGCTGCGACCGCTGACCACGCCGCCACGCCGAAGGGCCCGGGTGCTCGATGACATCCGGGTCCTTCGGCGCGCGTCACCCGCAGTGGACTGGAACTACCGCTGAGCCGCCGCGAAAGGCCCGCGTAGTGCTCCAGAATGGCTTCACTGGCTCTGAGCTTGGGCTTTGGGTCCGGTCAGCTTGCTATGCGGTACTCGTTGATGGGGCCGCCGACGGCCTGACGGCGTTCGATCCGAGTCGCTGGCAGGGGGATGACGGTGGGTCGTCGTTCGGGGCGAGTTGGCTTCGGCCCTGGTGGGGCCGATGCTCATTGAAGTGGCGCGCGTAGTCGCGAAGGATTTCTCGGCGTGGTCGCGGTTGAGCAGCAGGACCCGGTCGGTGCACTCCTCTCGTACGGAGGGCACGAAGCGCTCCGCGTGCGGGTTGCAGTTCGGGCTGCGCGCGGGATCTCGACTACAGTGACGCCCTCGCTAGTGAAGACGGCGTCGAACGCCGCGGTGAACTTGGCGTCACGATCCCTGATCAGGTAGAGGAATCGGCTGGCGCGGTCGCCGATCTCCCACAGGAGCTGGCGCGCTGCTGGGTGGCCCAGCCTGCGGTCGGGTGGGCGGTGACGCCGAGGATGTGGACCCGGTGGGTACGCACCTCTATGACGACCAGCGCGTACAGGCGGTGCAAGCCGATGGTGTCGAGATGGAAGAAGTCCGTGGCCAGCAAGCCATTGGCCTGCGCTTTGAGAAAGGCTGCCCACTCGTGCCGCGCATGGCGGGAGCGGGGTGCGGGGCCGAGTCCTGCGGCGCGGAGCACTGCGTACGGTTGCCGCGCTGACCTTGTGGCCGAGGCGTCGCAGCTCGCCGTGCACGCGGCGGATTCCCCAGCGGGAGTTCTCCGCGGCGAGTCGCAGGATCAGGTCGCGGACTTCCTCCGGTAGCGGTGGGCGTCCCGGTGACGGCGGATGCGTCCACCTCATGGTGACCAGGCGCCGGTGCCAGGCCAGGAGGGTGCGCGGGGAGACGATTCGGTACCCGCGCAGGGCTCGGGGGAGCAGGCGGGCGAGGGTGGCCAGCAGCGCTCGGTCCGGCCAGCTGGGCCGGGGCAGTTGCCCGAGCAGGAGGTATCACAACTGGATGGCGGACGGTTACTGCCGCTACGGCTAAGACATCTGCGTCTTGTTGTTGACACCAGCCACGGCCAGATGTACTGCCCAGGGAGGTTGCTGACGCTGCTGGGAGTGCACTCACGCCGCGAGGTGCAACGGGCGCGGTTCCGCACCAAAGCTGCGATGCAGGCCCAGGTGACGCAGCGAGGCCGTCACCTCGGTGGTCGCCCACCCTACGGCTACCGGCTCGCCGACGCCGGCCCACATCCGAATCGGGCACACGCCCGCTGGGGCCGCAGGGCGCACCGACTCGAGCCAGACCCGCATACCGCCCCGCACGTGGAGTTGATGTTCGCCCAGCGCCTGACCGGCCGCAGCGTCGCCGTGATCACCCGCGACCTCAACCAGCGGCAGGCGCCCTGCCCGTCCCGCGCCGACCCTGACCGCAACCCACGCCGCACCGGCCACCGTGGGACGCTACGCACCGTCGCGGCGATCCTCGGAAACCCCCGCTATACCGGTCGGCAGGTGTGGAACCGGCTACGCGACCACAACCCATTGATACGGCAGGTGACCTGTTCGCCCGGGCGGACGCCCGCCGCTGGAACGCGACCCAACAGTGGGTGATCTCCACGGCGCCCGCTCACCCGGCGTTGGTCAGTGAGGCAGACTTCGTCGTCGCGCAGCAGGTCAACGCCGTCCCCGGCCCCGACGACTGTCGGACTCGCCGCTACCTGCTCGTGGGGGCTGATTCGCTGCCGGCTGTGTGGACGGATGATGGACTCGCACTGGGTCAACAACCACGCCAGCTACCGATGCCGGCACGGCAACCGCAGCAGCACACCCACCGGGCCTGGCCGCCCCCGCAACGTCTACATCCACGAGGCCAGAGCCATCGCTCGCATCGCTGTCTAGCTGCGGATGCCTCCCAGCAGCCCGCCGGTGGTCGCCGACTACCTACGCGGGCACGATCTCATCGTCACCTGCGCCGCTGGCGGACACATCACCTCGGAGCACGGCCCCGCCGCAGCAGCGCGCCAGACCACATCGATCCCACGACCAGGATCAACCACAGAAACCCTCGCCGCCCGCCCTCACCAAATGTGAAGAGCTTGTGTGGGGGTTAACGTGTCCGAATACCGTAACCCCACACGAAACCAGAATCGGAATTTTCATAATTCCCGGATCGGGGGTGCGGGCGTAGCAGTCAGGGGCCACGGTGGCCGCTACGGCCGCATGGTCAAGTCTCCGGGCACCCACGGCCCGCCTCGACGGTGGTCTGGTCGAGGATCGCCACGGCTGGATCAGCGAGGGTGAGTCCGGACACCATCGGGCAGTGTTCTGGCCCGCGGCGCAGCCTTGCCCAGGTCGAACTGGCCACCGGCCGAGTGGGTCGACTGGTACAACAACCAGCGCGGCCCAGCGAGGCGGTTGGAGTTAGCAGCTGAGGTCTCTGCAGAACCCGGGCGGTTCACTGTCCATCGATCGTTCGGATGACGTTGGATGATGGGACGGCTCGGTAGCGGTGGCCCGGCTGTCGATTCCTGTGCCCGGAGACTGCGTTTCGTGCCCTGAAGACCGTAATCTGGCAGTGCCTGTCACTGATTGCTACTCGGATAGTAGCGAGGAAGTGTTGGTGGGTGCCGCGATGCGCGGTAGGTAGCGGTCGTCGGGAGGTATTGCGTGCCGAACCCGCCACGTCTGTGGTGGCAGGACATCGATCCGGTTGTGTGGCGATGCTTCGGCCAACCCGAGGACCTGGCGCGAGAGCGGAACACGGCGGTGTTGGCGGCGTTGGAGGAGTTGGCGACGCGGGCTCCGATGTCGACGCTGGCCGACATTGGGGCGCAGATGCGTGACGTCGGTTTCCGCGACCAGGTGACCGAATTCGAGCTGCGTACGGTGCTCGACTACCTGACCAGCGCGCATCTCGTCGAACCGTTCCGGGACTACGCGGCGCTCAACGCGGGCCTGGATGCGGTGGTCCGCCGGCAGGAGGCCTGGGCGCTGACCAAGATCGGCCGGGCCGTGGTGGCTGCGGTGCGTACGGCCGTCGTCGACTCGCGGCGGGCGCTGCAGCTGCCGAGCCGTCTTCTCGACAGCGTCGAACGCACGGTCCGTGATCTGATCGAGCACCTTTCTTCCGACGCCGGGCTGCTGCCGACCGACTTGGATGACGTCCGGACGAGGCTGGATGAGATGCAGCGGGTCACCGCCGATTTCTACGCTGCGCTGGCGCAGATGGTGCAGTCCGACGTCACCGACGATCTGCTGTTCGGAGAGAACCGTGATCGCGTCATCGAGGCACTGCGGCAGTTCCCGCGCGAGTACGGGCGAGCGCTACGCCGGGTCGAGGCGGCCCTGACCGACTTGGAGTCGGCCGGGCACCGGCCGCTGGTCGAGACCGCCGCCATGCACGCCGGCCTCCTCGACGCCCGCGATCAGCAAGACTGGATCGACGAGCGGCTGCGTCGGCTGTCCGACCTGGCCGCCTGGTTCGCCCCTCTGGGTTCGGTGCAGCGGCTGATCTCCTCGGCGGCTGGCGCCGTCCACACCCTCCTGGTGGCCATCGATCGGCGCTACACAGCCCTGCGGCGCGGTTCGGACCTGGCCGCCGACTTCCGGGAACTCGCCTACAGCTTGTACGCCCAGCCGGACGACGATGCTGCCCGCCAGGTGTACGCGGCCGCGTTCGGCCAATGGCCAGCCGTGCATGCGGTCGTGGGCACGACCGAAGAGGACGTCGCCCACGCCACCCTGGCAGCCGGTGGGATCAGCCGACACCAGGTGGATGTGATCCTGCGCGAGCACGAACGCGTCGGTCGCTCCAGCGGCCGTCCTCGCAAGGTCCCGGACGCCGGCGCTGCGCGGGCTTCCGCTCTGGAGAAGGCCGCCGCCACTGCGGAGAACCGGCGGCGCTTCACCGCGTTGCTGGCCACCGACGGCGAAGTGCCGCTGAGTCATTTCGCCGGTCTGGAGACACCGGCGTTGGTGATCCTGCTCGGCGCGATCGAAGTAGCGCGCAACGCGATCGATGCCGCTACCGGATACGGCGAAGTCCATGCCGAGGGCGCCAGCGTGGTCGTCCGGGTCCGGTCGGGCCGCCCCGACACCCACCTGCCGGTCCGGTTCGCCGAGGGGACTCTGGTGGCGCCGGAAATCTTGATCACCGTGACCCCGACCGAAGCCGGCCAGGTTCCGCAGGTCGTCATTACGGAGGGCGCCGCATGACCCAGCGGCTTCTCGACCCGGATCTCGCCGACGCGGCACGCCACCTGACCCTCAACTGCCGGATCTCTTCGGCCGAGGATCCGGTTCGCTACCGTGCGGTGCTGCGCGGCCGGCGGGAGATTACCGACTTCTTTCGCACGGAACTGGGGTGGACCCTGCACATTCACGACGTCGGTGGGGTGGTTCGCCTGCACAAGCGCCGTGACGATGTTCCCGGGGATCGCGGACCGCGGCTGCAGCGCCGCAGCGGACGAGGCGAGTTGGCTCCCGCCCAGGTGCTGGTGCTGACCGCGCTGGTCTGTGAACAGCTGTGGCGACGTCCACGGATCAGCCTGCGCGAGCTGCTGCAGTCGGTGGCTCAGGTGTGCGCCGCCGAGGCGGGCACGGGCCGGCTACCGGCTTTCCGGATCGTGGCCACGGACGGGGTCAGCAAGCGTGAAGCACAGGCCGCGCGGGAGAACATCGTTGATGCGATCAAGCTGCTGCAGGCGGACGGGGAGATCAGTGTCGACGCGGATCTGGACCGGGCGGTGACAGACGAGAACGCGGAGGTGTTCATCACCGCTGACCGCGACAGCCTCGCCAACAAGTTCGCCTCACTGTCGCCGACGCTGTTGTCGTTGAGCAGCCGGTCCCCCGATCAGCAAGTCGCCACGCTGACAGCGATTTCGCTTCCGGACGCCGAGCCGGACGCTGTCGCGCAGCGGCAGGCCAGCGTGGAGGGGCGCCGGCTGACCGCGCTGCGGCGGGTGGTGGACGACCCGGCCGCTGACCCGGAGGACGACCCGAACCCGGTCGGCTACCTCGCCACCTCGACCGGCCGGGAACGCGCGTTGAACATCGCAGCCGCGTTAGGGCTGGTCGCCAGCGTGCGCCGCGACTGGTGGGAGATCACCGACCCGACGGGAACCGCCTCCGACTTCGACTTCCCGCAGGGCCGCAAGACAGAGCGGCAGGCTGCGCTGGCCCTGCTGTCGCACCTGCCGCACCACGGCGCGTCTGAGGTAACCGCCGATGAGATCACGACGTCGTTCGAAGAAATCCGCCGGGACATGCCACGGTGGGCAGCCGGCTATGCCGAACGGCTGCCCGTCCTGGCCCGGGCCGCTGCCGCGGAACTGGTCACCGCCGGCCTGCTTCAGGTCACCAGCGACGACGACCGGTGGCAGATCACACCGGGCGTGCACCTGTGGCGCGTGCGGGCACGCCATGGCCAGCCCGCTCGTCCGGGCCGGCACCGCACGGAAGCTGACTCGCACACGAGGGAGGGGCCGGCGTGAGCCTCATCGCGCACCCGGGCCGACGGCCAACGGGAAGCCACGACACCGCCGGCCCGGTGTCGGATTGGAACGACGGACCGGTCGCTGCCGACAGGTGGCAGCCAACCCGGGCTGGTGCGGTGAACTCATGGGCGTGGACCGACGAGACGCTCATCTTCGCCGACGGCTGGCTGGCACTGGCCGGGCCGAACGGATCCGGTAAGTCCTTGACCGCCTCGATGCTGGTCACCGTCCTGCTCGACGGCGAGGTGTCGCAGAAGGCGCTGTCGGTGTCTGGTGAGGCCGTCGGCACGCTGATCGACCGGCACACCGACCGCAACGCGAAGGAGGACCGCACCGGAGCGTGGTGGCTGGAGTACGGCTACCGCGATTGCGGCACCGGCGAGGTTCGCTACCTGACGACCGGATTGTGGCTGCGCTCGCAGAGCAGCGGCTTGCAGAAGGCGTTCTTCATCATGCCGGGCCGCGTCGGCACCGACCTGGTCCTCGCCCAGCAGCGGGAGCCGGTATCGATCGAAGGGCTCGCCGAACAGGTCGCCGCCGTGGACGGCCGACTGTTCACCTCCCACGACCGCCTCACCTCCAAGGTCCGGGACTATGTGAACCCTGCCGAGGAGAACCAGTACCGCGACGCGATCCGTACGACGTTGTTCGCGCCGTTGGACTCGGTGCAGTTCGACGCTCTGGTCGGAGTGTTGCGTAGCCTGCGCAGCGTCCGCACCGCCGAGGCGATCTCTCCGAACCAGATGCGCGCGGTGCTGACCGAGGCGCTTCCGGCCCTGGATCCTCGCGCGTTGCAGTTCATCGCCGACACCATGGAACGCATCGCCGACCTCGAGGCACAACTGAAGCAAGCCCGTGCCGAGATTCGGCAGCTGGAACAATCGGAGCAGCAGTACCAGCGCTACATCGACGCGGTCATCGCGGAGGAGGCCGCCCGCCTGGCGAATGCCCAGACGGTCTTCGACGACCATGCCCGTGAAGCGCGCGCCGCCGAGCAGCAGTTGGCGGACGCGCAGGCACAGGCTGCGCGGGTGCAGGCCCGGCGCGAGGAACTGCGTGGCGAAATCGCTGGTGTCCGCGGCCGGCTACAGGCCGCCGAGGATGCGCTGCGTGACCATGCCGGCGCTGAGCTTCCGCATCTCGAAGAACGCCTCAGTGATCTACGCAAGCAGCAGTCCGAGCTGGAGGCAGCCGGCCTGGAGTTGCAGGACGAGTCGCAGCGCGCCGCGCAGCAGGCAGCGGAGTCGGCAGATCAGGCCCGCAACAGTCAGCGGCATATGACCGGGATCGGCTCGCGGCTACGCGCAACAGCCGCCAACGTCGGGGCGCACGCATTCGTCGATCGTCTCGCCGAGGTCACCGAACAGGTCACGGCCGCCAACAGCCTCAACCAGGACCCACCCAAGGCTGACCTCGCCCAGATCGCCGAAACACCACGCGGCTGGATCGAGACGCGCACAACAACCCTCAACGGCATCGAGACGGCGCTGCACGAGCACGACATGGCACAGATCGAACAACGAACCGAGGCAGGGCATCTCCGCACCGCGGAGGAGACCCAGGACCGTGCCGCCGACCGTGCCGGCGATGCCAGCGCCGAACGCCGTACCGTGGAGCAGGACCTACTCGACGAGTTGAGCCGATGGGACAGCCGCCGAGCCCAGCTTCCGTCCGTTCCGGCGGACCTGACGACTGATGCCGAGGACCGGATCGACCCCGACCGGTTGGTCGCCTGGCTGCATGGGGCCGGAACCGCCACCCGGGAACGGATCGCCCTGGGAGCCCGCGAACAGGACGTCGTGCACGGCACCCGCGTCGTGCAGGCTGCCGAAGGTGCAGCACACCGGGCCGCGCAAGCTCGAAAGAGCGCCGAACAATTCGCGGATCAGGCGCAACGTCACCTGGAGAACGCGCAGGCGCAAGCCGAAATCGACCGTACGGCCGTCGACGAACAAGCCCGGCAGGCCCGAGCCGACCATGACGCCGCCGTGGACGCTGCCCACGCCATCACCGCCACAGCTGAACAAGCTCTGGTGGACGGCCGCGTGGACGCCATCCAGGCAGCAACCGAGTGGGGCCGCCAGGTGGCTGGGTGGCGCGCCAGGCTCGTCCACCTCGACGGAAGTACGGTGAACCTGCCCGACGATCCGGTTGCCATCGATCTGCGGCAGCCGTTCCTCGATCTGGAACGGGCCCACTCGGCGGCCGTCAGCGGTCTGCAACGCGCGATCGCCGGGACGGGGCGTGCGGTCGAGGATGCGCGGCAACGAGTCGCCGGGATCGAGGACGAGCTCGAACAGGCCCGACGACAGCTGCCGGTGCCGCAGGCGCCGCCGTGGCGGTCGCCGCGTGATCCGGGCCGTGGCGTGCCGTTGTGGGCCGCCGTTGCGTTCGCCGACCACGTCAGCGCCGAGCAGGCCGACCGCATCGAAGGTGCCCTGCTGACCGCGGGCCTGCTCGATGCGCTGATCACCGGCGACCGCCTGGTCGGCGACGGTGATCTGGTGCTGGCCGGCGACCGTCCCGCGGCCGGGCGCAGTCTCGCCGACGTTCTCGTTGCGGAGAACGGCTCGGGCGTCGACCCGCGGCTCGTCGAGTGGCTGCTGCGGGCCGTCGCCATCGACCTGACCGGCAGCGACCTCAGCATCGGGTACCTGCGCACCGGCAACGTGATCGCATCGGCTCCGCGTGACTACCGAGCCACGTTCATCGGCCGGACCGCCCGCGAAAGCGCCCGGCTCGCACTCGTCGCCGACCTCGAACAGCGACTGGCCGCCGCGCACCAGGACCTCCAGGCCGAGGAGCAACGCGTTGAACAGCTCGAAGCCGATGTCCGCGCGTCCGGCCGGGAGCGGGATGACTTCCCGCCTGCCGACGCGGTTGCCGGAGCACGCGATCAGGTCACCCAACTGCAGCTCAGCGTCGCGAAAGCTCAGCAGCAAACCACGCAGGCACTGGCCACCGCCGCAGCGCAGCTCATCGAGCTGCTCGCCGAGGTCAAAGCTGTCCGCAACGCCATAGACCGGACGGTCGAGAATGCCCGCCGGCGGCTTGAGGAAGCGGCCGGCACACTTAAAAGATCCCTACAGACCGAGTCCGACGCCGGCGACGCCCTGATCAGCGCACAGGAGGAGCTGGCGGAAGCCACCGAGCGGCGGAACGAGGCCCGAGCGGCTCAGCAACTGTGCGCCGCCGAGGAACAGCGATTCCCTGACGTGGAGCAGCTGCGCCGCACGACCCGTGACGAGGACGCCGCCGAGCGGGACGCGGCCGCCGCCCGTGCCCTGGTCGACGAGCACCGCCGCCGGCACCAGCAGGCAAGCGACCGCGTCCGCACAGCGCTGCGCGCACTGCATACCGCCGCGACGCTGCCCGACGGCGCCATCCTGCCGACCGACCGAGAAGCGCTACGACGGCACCGGGAGATGGTCACCACCCTGCTGCAGCAGATCGAGGCCTGGCAGAGCGCCGGACAGCGAGCCCTCGACCTGCTCACAACAGCCCAGCGTGAACAGCGGACGGCGGACTGGGTCACCAACCGGTTCCAAAAAGCGATCGCCGCCGCAGACCAGGTCCGGCTCGCCGCCGAGGAACTGGACGCCCGGGTGGAGCAAACCCGAGCGCTGTACGGGGCGGAATACGCCGAGCTACGCCAGGCAAAAGACAGTCTCGCCGATGAACTGACCGACAAACTGGCCGAGGGCGAGCGACGCGAGAGCGAGTTCCGCACGCACGACAATGCCGCGGTCGCCGCCACCACCACGCTGGAGAAGATCGCGCCGCGTCGCCGAGAGGCCGACCAGCACCGCGCTGACTGCTTCGATCGGATGTGCCTGCTGGTCACCCACGGCTTCGCCGAAGTCCCGGAAACCCTGGCACGCGACAGTGACAACCGGCCGGCCAACCTGACCGCCGCCCTCACCTGGTCGCGTCAGCTGCTCGCCGGCAAACCCACCACCGGCGCCCGGCTCGACACCCTGAGGATCGCTCGGGAACGGGTGCAGAAGCAGCTCGAGAGCACGATGCGGTCCGTCAACCAGGCCCTCGCAGAGTTCGATCAGCAGCTCGACAGCACGACCCTCGACGGCACCGAATGGCGGCGCATCACGCTCGCCGCACCCAACGCCGCCGTCGGCGAGGATCTGCGGCAAGCCGCCGAGACACTTCGCGCCACAGCCGAAGGCCTCGAACGAGATCTGCGCCAGGACGTCAAGGCGACTCTCAAGACGTCGATGTTCACCCAGCTGCGGCGTGACATCCAGACCCGCCGCGAGGCGGCAAGGGAACTTGTCCGGCAGATCCGGGCCACCCTCGAGAACGTCCGGACCGGCGTGGCCCGCGTCGGGGTGCAGGTCGACTGGAGGGTCCGCGACGACGGCAACTCCCAGCAAATGGTAGCCCTGCTCAAAGCGTCACCCTCCGACGAGGTCTTCGATCAGATGTACGAGATCCTGCGGGAGCGGATGGAGGACGCTGGCGAGGAAACCTGGACCGACCGGGTCGCCCACACCTTCGACTACCGCTCCTGGCACCACTGGGAGATCAGCGTCACGCACAGCAGCTTCGGCACCGATCAGTTCAAGCCGGTCAACGCCCGGTCCAACCCGCTCAAGGGCCTGTCCACCGGCGAATCCCGGCTCGCCACCATGCTCCCGCTGCTGGCCGCCGCATGGTCGATGTACTCGGGCGACACCTACCGGGGACCTCGTCTGCTGTCCATCGACGAGATCGACGCCGCCTTCGACGACCGCAACCTGCGCCAGATCCTCGCCCTGCTGCGAACCTGGAATTTCGACATCCTCGCGACCACACCCACCATCGCCCCGCTGATCAAACGCGAAGCTCAACACGTCGTCGTCCACGAAGTCATCACCGACGGCCGGCACCGCGTCACCGTCCCGTGGCTGTGGAACGGCAGCGGCGAGCCGACACCCCTACCGCTCGCCGCGCCCACCGCAGCCACGACCCCGGACGGTCACTGATCGATGCCGGCTGACCTCACCTACCTGGCGGAAGACGCCGACCTGCATCCTCTGTGGCGCGCCGTCCACGGACGTCTTTGCACCGGCACCAGCCCCGAGGCGATCAACACGGTTCGGGTCCCGGCACTGAGCACAGCCGGCATCGCGCAACTGCGGACCTGGCTCGACACCTCCACACGCCGGCGCCGCGGCACATCCGCCGTCACCGTGTCCGGCAATACCGCCACGGTTCCGCTGCGGGAACTTCTCGCCGTTCTCGGCATCGATCGGGGAACGCTCATCGCACTGGTTGAGAAAGCGGTGGGGGAGCCGGTCGTCGACCGTAGCGCCGCCACGCTGGCCGCGGCAGACCGCCGTGCACAGCTGTGGCAGTACGCGACCGAGGAGCTTCCCGACCTGCCGCAGCTCGTCGCCCGGATGCGGGCCACCGGCGTCGGCGAGGACGACACCGAGATTCGGCACAGCATCGCCGCGCTCGCCGCAGCCCTGCGACACATTCCGGCCCGGCCACCGATACCTCTGGCGAAGCTCGCCCACGACATCACCGGCGACCCGCACTACTTCGACCTGACCACCCTCAACGGCATTCGCCTCGTGGCTGCGGTCGCCGAACGCGCCGGCCATACCGAGCCGGCCCGGCCGGATCTTGTGCGCGCACTGCTGGCCACCGTCGGTGTCATCGCCGACCGGCTCTCCGCGACCGTCCTGCTCTTCAACGTCGAGGTGGTCGGCGACGGACCGATCGACCGGCGATTGCGTGATTCACCGGCACCGGTGGCGCTCACCCTGCTCGACCTCGTACAACATCCGCCCGTTCTCGCGCCACAAACCCTGACGGTCGTGGAGAACCCGTCGGTCATGGAGATCGCTTTCACTGCCGGGGCGCGACAACCGATTGCCTGCACCAGCGGCCAGTTGCGCGCGATCGATCATGTGCTATTCCAACTCGCTGTCGCGCACGGCGTGCGTCTGCGGTATGCCGGTGACATCGACACCGCGGGCAAACAGATCGCGGCGGTCGTCGCATCGACCTACGGCGCCGAATTGATCGCGATGGACGACGACACCGCTTCCGAGGCTTCACATCACCCGCCGGTTACACGCTGCCTCAGGCTGCGCGAAGGTGAGTCGCTCCACACGCTCAGTGCCGAAACGGCCACGATCTACCAGGAACATGACGTTCTTCTCGCGCGAATCTTCAGTGGTCAGCCGCTCTGAACTCGCATGACCCCGGCCTCACAGGAGTTCACACGGGCGGAGAACCTCACCGCCTATGAGGATCCAACCACCCGATGGATTCTGTATCGCGGGGTTCCTGACGGCTACGAGGCCGAGCGTTTCGACTCCCGATACGTCACGAACCGTGTCCCGACGCAATTCCTGTGGGCGTCAGGCGCCGCCGCCGACGCGGTTGCCTGGCTGGCCACCCATCAGCCCGCCAGCGTGCTTCACCCACCATCGGGCTCCGGGGCTCCTGTCCGTCGGGACCGTTACGATCCCAGATTCAGAGTCCAAGATCAGAAGGCAATGCCCACCGACCCAGCTGACTCCGTCGGTCAAGCTGGTCGATCGACTACACGGAAGCTCAGACAATGGGGCCTACCCGAGATGCGAACCGCGCCGATCGGCTGATGGCGATCACAGAGGGCAGCCCGCAGTATGGCCGAGGTCGTGGGTGTCCACATGAACGCCGTGTTGTCCCGAGGAGAGTTTGTGAAGGCAAACGAGACTACTGTCCGCAACCTGTTGCAGGGTGAGAAGCAGTACGTCGTTCCGCTCTACCAGCGCCGTTACAGCTGGAAGCGGCGGGACCTTGCCCAGTTGTGGTCCGACGTGATGCGGGTTGCAGAGGTTGGCAACAACGCCGCTCACTTCCTCGGCTCGGTGGTATTGGCACCCAGCCCGGCCAACACACCGACTGGGGTGCAGAGCTGGTTGGTTGTGGACGGTCAGCAGCGGCTGACCACCTTGAGTATCCTGCTGTGTGCGATTCGCGACCATGTTCGCGAGGCCGATGCCCAGCTGGCCGCGAAGATCGACGACATGTACCTGTTCAACAAGTACGCCGCCGGGATAGACCGGTACACTTTGCTGCCCACCAAGGCTGACCGGGCGGCGTGGCTAGCATTGGTGGAGCGGGATCCAGGCGCTGGCGGTGAAGATCGTATTGGATAGGCGTACCGCTATTTCCGGTCGGCGCTTGTCCAGGCTGACGATCCAGATGACGATCACGACCTGATCCAGGTCGAGCAGACCGTGGCGGCGCGTCTGAGCCTGGTGGAAATCGCTGCGCATCCGGACGACAACGTTCACCGCATCTTCGAATCCCTCAACTATACGGGTCAGCCACTGACCCAGGCCGACCTGCTGCGCAACTACTTGTTCATGCGGCTGCCCGCCCGCGGAGATCATGTGTACGAATGGCAGTGGCTGCCGCTACAGGAGTTGCTCACCGACAAACAGCTTGAGGAACTGGTCTGGCTAGATCTGGTGCTGCGTGGCGACGACCGCGCCACCCAGGAGGCGATCTACCAGTCGCAGCAGCAACGGCTCAGCCAGCTGCCGGACGAGGCAGCGATCGAACAGTGGATTGTCGACCTGCATCACAAGGCGCGGCTGTTCCATAAGGTCCTCATGCCGAGGAATACTCCGGATCCGGACCTGCGTCAGGCGCTGGGCCGGCTTGACCGCTGGGGTGCGGCGGTCGTTCACCCCATTGCGCTGCATATCCTCCTCGCGCACGAGGGCGGCCGCCTCAACTCCAGCGAGGCGGCCGGCGCGCTCCGCGTCGTTGAGAGCTACCTGGTCCGTCGCATGATCGCCGGCATCGCCAGTGCCAACACAAATCGGGTCCTAATGTCCCTGGTGAAGGACCTGGGTGAGGAGGTCCCCTCGGCCAAGGCAATCACCCGGGCGCTGTCAGGCGTGCGGAAGAAATTTCCTACTGATCAGCACATTCGCGATGCCGTGCTAGTCAGCAGCTTCTACTGGTTGGGTCGCGGCCCCCAGCGCAGCTACGTGTTGCGTTGTATCGAGGAGGACTACGACCATAAGGAGCCAGTCGACTTCGATACCGCGAAGCTGACTATCGAGCACGTGCTTCCGCAGTCCATGACTGACGAGTGGCGAGAGATGCTGCGTCCCGACCTGGAGGACGGTGAAACCATCCAGGAGCTACACAGCTCTCTGGTGCACACACTCGGAAATCTGAGCTTGACCGCGTACAACCCCAAGCTCGCCAACGACGAATTCCAGGCCAAGCAGAAAATCCTCCGCGATAGCGGGCTGGCGATGAACCGTGAGATCGCCGACGCGCCGAGGTGGGGTCGCGAAGAGATCCTTGCTCGGGGTCGAACTCTCGCCGACCGCATTATCACTATCTGGCCCGGCCCCGACGAATCAGCCGCTGTCACACCGGCAACCCCTCGCTGGTCGTTGATGAACCAGGCGCTTGCGTGCATTCCTGCTGGCCGTTGGACCAGTTACTCTGACATCGCCGAGGTGGTAGGGGTGTTCCACCGCAGCGTCGCTGGTCGCCTTGCGAGTGTGCAACGGCCCAACGCCCACCGGGTCTTAAAAATAGACGGTTCGGTCTCTGCTGAGTTCCGTTGGCCCGACCCCGCGCGTCACGACGACCCGAGGATGGTGCTGGAAGCAGAAGGCGTGCGCTTCGACGACACGGGCCGCGCGGCGGCGGAGCAACGGATGACTGCTAGCGAGCTCGCGCGAGAGGTCGGCCTCGACGCCAATGGCGATAACGGCACGGAGGACGTCGGACCCTGAGGATTGGCCTGCCTGGCGCTGCTGCCTGACGGACCCGCCGCCGCCCGACTCAACCTGCCCGACGGCTGCGGTTTGCGTTCTACCGGCGGGATATCTAAAGAGGTTTCCAGGACCGTCTCGCCGGTCGGTGGCACCGGATGCCCGGTGGAATGCGGTCGCGGGCGTTCGCGCCGGCCCTGCCGGGCAGCAGCGGTTGCAGTTGTCGAATCGTCCCGTACCGCGGCGCTTTGTCTGTGACATGTTTGGTGTAGACGACCGCGCGGACTCGACCGCGTCGGCGACGGCCGGCGTTCCGCCGAGCACGGCTTCCCACTGGCGCTGGCAGCCGATCCAGGTGCTCTGGGCTCGGGCGCGTCAGGCGCCAGGAAGGCTGGCGCCGAGGATGTCGTGGTCCTGGAAGACGATGAGTTGTCCGGCGCTGTGGGCCGCCTGTCGTCCTGTGCCGTGCCAAAACTCGATGCCTGCAGTCTGAGCTCGTCCCCTCATGGACGTCGACCCCTGCAATACAAGAAACAGCACCAGCAGCCAGTACCGGGCTGGGAAACGTGCAGGGTCCGAGTTCAACTTCGCGAGGGGTGGCTGCGGCACTGGGACAGCCCGGCGACCGTCAGGCGTTGGAGCGCCAGGCGGTGAGTACGCAGTCGATGTCGGTCCGGATCCGCTCCCGTGCGTCGGCACGCGGGACGCCGGCCATCAGCAGCTGGTCGTACTCGGTGTCCTCGTGCCGGATCGAGGCGATCACCGCGCGGGTCATCGCGTCCTGGTCTACGGCGCGGCCGGCCGCGGAGCGCCCCACCCGGCCACTACCTCGCAGCCCGGTGTGTCCGGCGATCGCCTCGGCTCGGGACGCTGGACAACCCGGGAAGAGTTGAAGGATCTCCTTGGTCATCCGGGCCATTAACGCCACGTCCTGATCAGCCCGGTGCTCCCGGTCCCGTTCGCGGCGGCGTAGCCGCGCGGCCTCGTCACCCAGGCACTGCCGTTCGGCGCTGTCCAGCCCGGCCGGTTCCACCAACAATCCCAGCCGGTCGTACCGTTTCCGGGCGCGGTTGAAGCGCAGCACCACGGCGGACAGGGTGCTGGCCTTCTTCGCTCGTCGGGTCATGGCCGCGTCCCCGGCGGGCAGGAAGACCAGATGATCGAGGTCTGTGCAGGTCAGGCAGAGGGTATGCGCGTCCTCGGAGACGAGTAGTTCCCCTGTCTCCCCGCACTCGGCGCAGTTCCACGGGGTGGCCGCCGAGTGCACCACCAGGTCGGGCGGCGTGCTCTGCCGCTGTACCAGTTGCGCCCGGGCGGTTTCGGAGAGCGTGCTCGAGGCCCAGTGTGTCCGCTCGATATCGGGATCGCCGTCGGTGGTGAAGCGCAGCGGGCGGCGGTCGCGGGTCGCGGCGAGGTAGGCGACCTCGTCCGGCTGCAATCCTTGGTCCCGGGCCCAACGACCGAAGATCTCCAGCGCCTCCAGGAGCCCGCTCTGCGGCGAGAGGGGCGTTCCGATTCGTCCATCCCGACGAGGCCCAGGCCTCAACCCCACCGGGGGTCCACCAGCGCCATTACTGACGTATGCCGTCCCCACAGCGGACCTCGGTCTTTTGGCCCGATAGACGAAGGCGGAAACGGTGTAGCAGTCGCCGGCGGCAATCTTTGCCGGTCGTGGCGCTCGTCATCGCTGGAGCGGTGTACGCCAGCGGACAGCGTGAATGCGACGGTGACGATCCCGGATATCCCGAGAAGGGTGACGGAAGACCGGTAGAGCCTTCTGCGGGTGTTCACCTTGCCGTCGACACCGGTCATTTGGGATGCTCGCTGTCGTACGGATCGACACCCGGGTGACGGCAGGGACGTGATGACGCGGTGACACGTGCGGCGTCGGGGGAGCCGCCGATCCACTTCTACGCACATCAGGCGCGAGCGGGTGAGGCCGGTGCCCGTGAGGATTTCGAGCAGATGATCGCGCTCCTGGTCGAGGCAGTACGGGGCGACGCCCGGCTTGTCTTTGCCAACGGTGGCGACTGGGGCATCGACGCCTTGGTCGGCGACCTCAACGGTCGGGTCATGATCTGGCAGGCGAAGTACTTCCCGCACGGGGTGACTAACAGGCACCGGGGGCAGATCGAAGGTTCGTTCGCCTCGGCAGTGCGCAATGCGTCCGAGCACGGTTACCGGGTTCAGGAGTGGGTGCTCTGCGTCCCGTCCAGCCTCGACCCCCAAATGAGCCAATGGTGGGACAGTTGGCGGCAGACACAGGCGCGGCTCACCGGCATACGGCTGGTCCTGTGGGACGAGACGGGCCTGCGTAGTCAGTTGATGCGGCCAGCCGCGCGGTATGTTCGGCGCGCCTACTACCACCCCTACCAGGACGCTGGCGACGAGGACTCCGACCATCCAAAAAGCCCGGAGTCAGTCACGGTCACCTCCGCGTTGCCGCGCCAACCCTTCGACCACACCGCGACCCCCTGGGTCGGTGGTGACGAACGCCGGATCGGCGCGCACCGCTACCTGCTGCACGCGGACTCCGTTGAGCAGGTCAGCATCGACCACTCGTGGAACTGGCGGGAGGCGACCGCCGACCGCGTCCAGCACGATCCACTTCGAGTCCGGCTCCGCCAACTCCAAGTCGTCCGGGATACGTCGACGGCGCAGCGGCGCCGCGACGAGGTACGCGCGCAGGGCCACCTGTTGCGCAAACTCGGCGGTAGGGGCGGGCTGCCGTCGCTTGACGATCTCACCGAGGAGGCCGCCGCCACCACGCTGGTCACGGTGCTGCCTTCCGGGCCTAGCTGGCGACAGGCGTTCGGCCCCACCGATACGCGGCTGGCCCGATTTGCCGCCGCTGGCGTACTCGGCGCGGCGGCCGAGGTCTGCGCCACCTTAGCGGTGCTGCACGGAGCAGGGACGAGTCACCGGGCGCTCGGTCCCGACAGCATCGTGCTCACCGGACGCACCCGGCGCGCGGCGCTGGTCGACGGCGGTCTGGCCGTCCTCACGCCGCAGCCGGGCGAGGGAATTCCCGGTTACCGTGCCCCGGAGCAGCACCGGGGTGGCGGATGCGCGACTCCGGTCGACATCTACCAGGTGGCGGCACTGGTCTATCACTCGATGACTGGTCATCCGCCGTCGCCGTACGCGACGCCACCGATCCGGGCCAGCCTGCCCGAGTGGTCCGAACACCTCGACGACCTCCTGCTGCGCTGCCTTGACCCGGACCCGTCCCGCCGCCCCGTCGGGCCACGCGCGCTCGCCGCCGCGTTCCGCGAGGGACGTCGACTGCTCTCCCAGGGAGATACCCGTTGACCATCGCGTATCTGCTTCTGCCCGGCCCGGTCGCGGTCGTACCGTCCGGGAAGGCCATCGACCAACTCGCACAGGCCGGCCTCCGTGATCCGTCCGCGCTGATCAACGAGTTCGGCAGCCTGGCCTCGTTCAACGCGCTGCCGGCTCGGGTCGAGCCGGACCGGTCCAGGCTGGTCGTCTACGGCAAACGTTGGGCGGCCTGGCTCTATCCCAGCGACCACGGTGACGCGTATCGACTCGGTCACGTCTCACCGCTTTCCTTCAAGGACCAGGAACGGCTCCTCAAGGGGGCGCTGGTGCTTGGGGGTACGGCCGGCTGGTGGGCCTATCACCACGTCCGTGACGTTCCCCAGCGGTTGTCGTCACACTGGCCCCTGCTCTGTCGTGCCTGGGCGAATCTCGGCGTCACGCGTTCGGAGGTGACGCCCACGATGCCCGTGCACCACATCGAGTACCTCGATCTGCTCACCGATGTCGTCGAGGCGACCCGGGACATCGAGATCGCCCGACAACGCCAAGCCCCGGCCCTGCCGTACCGCAGGCTCGACAGCACCCGTGAGGAGCGGCACTCCGCCCGTGGCGTCTACACCTTCCAACTGCTTCGTAACGCCACGGTGGGCAGAGGTGCGCAGGTCTTCCTGACCGATCAGCCTGACCTGCGGGGGAGGGTGCTACGGGTCGAGGACCACGAGGTAACCGTGCGGTTCGACAACACGGTGGACTACGCCCGGATACCTAAGCAGGGTGCGTTGCAGGTGCTGCCCAGCGACCGGGTCTACCGCGCGCAACTTGACGCGGTGGAGGTTCTTCGGGAACGGTGTGCCGCCCAGCCCCACCTGCTCACCCAGTTGGTCGACCACCGTGTGGCGCCGTACCGGCCGGACACCGGCGCCCAGCCGCGCGAGATGCTCGACCCGGCGCAGTTACACGCCTTCCGCGCCGCCCTGACCGTGCCCGACCTGCTGTTGGTACTTGGCCCGCCCGGTACCGGAAAGACCCGTGCCATCACCGAGATCGCCGCCGCCAGCGCCGGACGTGGGCAGCGAGTACTGGTCACCTCGCACACCAACCGTGCGGTGGACAACGTACTCGAACGACTACCGCCGGACGTCCGGGCGGTCCGGGTCGGCAACGAGGATGCGATGACCGCGCACGCGCGCGGGTTCATGGTGGAGACGCAGGTCGAGGCCCTGCGGCAGGAGATCCTGGCCGCGACCGAGGGCGCGGCGTCCCGGCTGGCTCCCTTCGTCGGTGTCGAGGACCAGGCTGGGCGGTGGCTGGATTACCTGGCTGCCCGACTCGCCGAGGCCCGACTCGCGGACGGGGACGTCCGGGCCCGCGCGACCGAGTTGGCCGCTGCGGTCGAGCGGGCCGCCGCACCGGTCGCCGCACAGCTCGCCGCCGCCGACCGGGGGGTACGGGAATCACGCGCGAGTCTGGCGCCGCTCGCCGAGAATCACCGCAACCACGAGGTGCGCGCCGAGGCGGCGAGGCGGCGGGCCGCCTCGGGGATGCTGGCGTTCTTCTTCCGTTGGCTCGCCGACCGCCGGGAACGGCGTCTCGCCGCGAGCTTTCAGCAGCTCAGCGCAGCGCAGACGGCGATGCGACTGGCCGAGGAGTCGTACGGTGCTGTTCGTGCCCGAGCCGACGCCCTGATCGCGGCCGACCCTGCAGTCAGAGCGGTCACCAGCGCTCGCGACAGTGCTTGCCAGGTCCGTGAAAAGGTGCTGGGCGAGGCCGCGCGGGCGGTGGAGAAGACGCGCGAGGTGCTCCGTCCGGCGGTCACCGTGCCAGTCGGGGTGCCGGACGACCTAGCCGGCTGGACACGGCTGGAGCAGGAGCTGACCTCGGCGGCGACCCTGGCCCGCCTCCGGGCCGGGCTGCTCACTCAATGGCGTGACCAGGTGGCTGTAGCCGAGCAGGATTTGCATCGAGAACTGGTGCGGTACGCCGATGTGGTGGCCGCCACCTGTATCGGTACCGCCACCACCGCCCTCCTGGCCGAGCTGGAATTCGATGTGGCGATCGTCGACGAGGCCGGGCAGATCTCCACGCCGAATTTGTTGGTGCCGTTGGTTCGGGCACGCCGAGCGGTGTTGGTCGGCGACCACAATCAGCTGCCGCCCTTCCTCGACGACGAGGTACGCGACTGGGCCGACAACCTCGCCACCGATGTGCCTCCCGCAGTCGCGACACTAATCGGTGACGTGCTGCGACGCAGCGCCTTCGAGAGGCTCTATCCCAGCTTGGGCGACACCAACCGGGTCATGTTGCGGGTGCAGCGGCGTATGCCGGCGGAGCTGGCCCAGTTCGTGTCGGCAGCCTTCTATCAGGGACTACTGGAAACCGAGCATCCCGGAGGTCCACCGGATCCGGTGTTCCGCGCGCCGCTGGCGATGATCGACACGTCGGACCAGCCGGCGACGCGGCGGCGGGAACAACCCGATCGCTCGGCGGATGGGTTGGGGCGGCCCGGCTACGTGAACGAGCTGGAGGCCAGATTGATCGTCCAGTTTCTGGGCCGGTACGCCACTCGGTACGCCGACTGGGCGGTCATCGTCCCGTACCGGGCACAGGCCGAGTTGATCACCCAGCTGCTCACGAAGGAACTGGGTGATACCGGGGTGGTCGACAACGTGGGCACCGTCGATTCGTTTCAGGGCGGTGAGCGGGACCTGATCGTCTACGGGTTCACCCGCAGCAACCACCGGGGCGAGATCGGGTTCCTCAGCGAACTCCGACGCCTCAACGTGGCGATCACCCGGCCCCGGCGTCAACTGGTTCTGGTGGGCGACACGGCGACATTGCGTACCGCGCGCGATCCGGGTTTCGCCGCGTTGATCCAATCGTTGACCGACCACCTCGACGCGGTGGGCGACCGCCGGCCCTCCCGGGAAATTGAGTCGGTGCTCGGTGCCTGACGGAACGGCGTCTGCAGTGCTGATCAGCCCGGAGAGCAGGTTGTTGCCATGAGCCGGATCATCTATCCCGCCCGGCGAGCCGTCGAGCACGCGGTCACCGTGCCAGGTGTGCGTCCGTTGCGGCTCTTCCCGGTGCTGTGGCCACTGTGGCAGGTCGAGACGACCGCACAGGTCTACGACGAGCAGCCGTACGAGTTGCTGGATCGCTTCTTGGTGCGGGGCGTTCTGGAGGCTGGGCTGACCCGGTCGGTGGACTTGACCGCGTTCTACGGCCTGCCGCATTCGCTGGTGGAACGCTGCCTGACGTTTCTCACCCTCATCGGACACGTCCGCCAAGGCGAGGGGTTGGTCACGCTTACCCCGCTCGGGGAGAGTTCCGCCCGAGCCGGCATCCGCTACGTTCCGAAGGAAAGCCGTCAGCAGCTTCTCGTCGAACGCTTCACCGCCCGGCCACTTCCACGCAGCCACTACCGGGGTTCGCTGACTTTGCTCCCGACCCCAGACGTGCCGGCCGAGCAGGTCAGCGACGGATCGCGCTTCGTCCCGCTCTTCTCTCCCTGGGCCTTCCGGCCTGAGATCGTCACGCAGCTTGGGGAGCGTCCCGATCGATTCGACTTCAATCTGCCCAAGCAACTGCGGGATCTGCGCGTGCTCGGGGAACAGGACGCCTACCTGCCGGCGTACCTCATCGAAAGCGCCGATGGCCGGTTGCTGGCGTACAGCGGGGTGGCCGGGGAGCGAGACACTTTTCTGGAGTCCGTGTGTGATCGGGTGCCAATGATCAAGCAACTGATCGCCGCCGAGCCGTCGCAGGATCCGCGAGAAATCTGGACCAGTTGGCTCGCCGACGGCAAACGAAAGGGCACTCTGCGGTACCTCCCCAGCGGCGTCTGGCGGGCAACGCTCGTCGCGGAGAGTTTCGGTGGCACCCCAAAGCTGCCGCTCAACCGAATCGGGTCATACCAGTTGCGCAAGCGGCACTTCATACAAGTCTGGACCGACGATACGAAACTACGGCGGCAAGCCGCCATGCAACGGGCTTTGGCCATGACGCAACTCCGCGAGGTCCGTACCCGAGCCGACCTCACTAACCGAATGAGGGCAGTGGCCGAACAACTTGAGGTGACCGTACCCACTTTCGACGAATTACGCCGGTACGCGAAGAGAGAACAGTTGCACGCGTACCTCCTCCACTTCGATGCACTGGAGTAGTGGCGCTTCGGACCGGCGCAGATGTGGTCTAGGAGAGCGGCCCGCTGCGGCTCGAGTGGTGCACCGACTCTGGGATGTGCCGCGTCTACTGGCTCTCCTCATCGAGCAGTGGTTCAAGTTGCCGAAGCAGGGTGGCTCGGTTGACGTTGGGCGGTAGCTCGATCCGCAGGCTGATGTTTGCCCCCTCGACCGTCAGCACCGCCGGCTTCTGATGGTTGCGAAGGCGCCAGTTGCGTATCGAGGAGGCCAGCGCCCCCGCCTGCGGCTGCAGGGTGGCCAGGGTGGCGAGGTTCGCCAGCACGGCGATCCCCTCGATCGCCACGGTGATGCCACCGCCGTCGCGAACCCCCTCATAGGGCAGGTCGAGTTCCTCGATCACTTCCGGTGGTAGCAGTAGCTTGACGCTCGTCACTTTGTCCCTCTCACGAGTGATGCGATCCGCTCCTGGACCGCTGGCTCAAGTTCGCGCAGCGTGGTCGAGGCGACCGCACCGCTGAAGTAGCCCTGCATGTGATGAATGCCCAACTGGAAAATCTCGTACAGACTGACCGGCGCGTCATCGTCGAAACCCTCGACGATGACCGTCCTTGGTTGCCCGGTCTGACCCTGGTCGCTCGCGTAGCGAGCGACGCGCGCCACGAGCGCGAGTTCCTCCAACGCCATGGGATGGTGCAGGATCGCCCGATCGACCTTGATCTGGGTGAGCGGCAACTCGGCCATACGTGCCAGCGATGCGTAGCCAACTCCGAAGTCGTCGACCGCGAAGCTGATACGCAGCTCTCTCGCGAGCGTGGTGAGCCGGTTGTGGAAGTAGACCAGGGGCTCCTGCGGCCATCGCTCGCCCGGCTCAGGTGTGATCGGGTCCTGCTCCGAGATCTCCAGTGTCAGGGTTCGAGGATGCAACCCTGCCTCGGCAAGCGCCTTGCTCACCTGACCGAGGTACGCGTCGCTGAGCAGTGAGCGGACCGCCACGTTGACCGACAACGGCTTGGTTCCCTGCCATCCGGAGGCTGCGTCCGCTTCGGCGTAGGAGTGAATTGCTTTGGCTACGAGGATGGCATCGCGTTCGACGACGAAACGGTCGCCCCAGTCGTGGGCCATCCGTAGCGCGGACCAGGGAGCGCGCAGTTCACCGTCGTTGCGGCGGGCCAACGCCTCGAAGCTCTGGACGCTCACGCCGGTCGCGCGCTGGTCCAGCTCGACGACCGGTTGAAACACCATGATCATCGAGCCGATCAGCTGTTGGTAGAGACTGAAGGCGTCGTCGTACAGCTTGAGTGGTAGTCGGCCGAAGGAGGTGCGCAGGGCGGTCAGGACGGTCATCTCCGACTGCATGGGATCGGCCGCCGGGTCGGATTCCCAGACGGCTCGAAGCATGACGGCAAGCGGTTCACCCATATCCAGCTGGGCAAGTGCTGGGTCGACCACGGCAAGAGTGAGAGTACGGTCACCCGCGAACGAGAGAGGCACGCAGAGCATCTGGCGGCTGACCGCGTGCGACACAACGTATCCCGGTGTCGCCCTCGGATGCTTCGCCGCGTCGACGGCTGCGAGTTCGAGCATCGGCGACAGTGCGTCCTTGTCGAACCGGGCCGTTCTGTTCACTACGCCGAAGCTGCTGCCAGCGAACTCCACGACCGCGGCCGATTCCGCGTCGAGCGCGTGCCGGATGAGTTCGACGCGTCCGTCGTGTTCGCCCTGATGAGACTGGTGCGCTGAACGCATGTCCGCACGGAACATCCGACCCAGTAGCTGCCGGATCGAGCTCGTCTGGTCCTCGAGTGGGTTGAGGCAGGGGCGTGTGATGCCGGGGTTCGCCGGGCTGTTGAGTGCTTGGCGGTCGTGCCGGGACATGGGCGGTTGGGTCAGCACCGTGGTGGCCCCGTAAACGTGCGCCGTGTGCACTGGTGGCGGATCCATACCCTGCTCGGCGACGAACGTCGCCATCTGCGCAAATGACACCCGTCCGGACTCGTCGCCCGCCCTGCCCCGCAACGCCCGCAACACATGGCATCGCCCGTACCCTCAACCACTTGGGCGTGCCGTCACCATCGCAGTGCGATCGCAAGCGCAACCGGCAGCGGGCAGCAGAAGGATGGACGGTGCGGACGGTCGCGGAGATCCTTGCCAACCCCCGCTACACCGGACGGCAGGTATGGAACCGGCAGTACACCGACCACCAGGAAACCGAGCCGGGGGACCGGCGCACCAGCCGAGGATCGGTACGCCGCTGGAATCCACGAGACCAGTGGATACTGTCCGCCCGGTTCGTGCACGCGCCGCTGGTTAGCGAGGCGGACTTTGTCAAGGCTCAAACGGTGAACGCGGTCCCCGCGCCGGAGGACGGCCAGCCGCGCCGGTACCTGCTCACCGGACTGGTCATTTGCCGAGCCTGCGGCCGACGAGCCGACGCGCACTGGGTACACGGAGGCCCGGATACCGGTGCCGACATGGCCGCACCAGCGCCAGCCCGCCCCTACCCGGCCGGCCCAAGCCGCTGTACCTACGCGAAGACCTGCTCCTCGCTCACATCGCACGGCAACTCGACGGCCGCACGACCGAAGCCCGCGACGACGCGCGAGCTACCGCCGCGTACCTGCGGGCGAACCAGATCACCATCACCTGCGACGCCGACACCATCACACTCGGTCGGCAGCCACCGCCGGCACGATTTCCACGTCAGAAGCAACGACCCCCACCCGAACCGCTCGAAACATGAACGGCTTGGTGGGGGTTAACGTGTCCGAGGGGTGATCGATACCGCAACCCCACATGCGGGTCCCGCCGATTCTGGGATCATCTTCGGTCGATAGCGATGGGCAGATGCAATCTGCGCACGCGGAGTAGGTGATTAGCTGACGCGGCCTCCACGCCGATCTGGGACTGCTTGGTCGGCGAGGGGTCCGTCGTCGAGGCGGGCCGGATGAAGATGTGTCCGGGTAACGTCGCACAGCTGCTCTGTGCCGACAGAGGCGATGAGCCGGGTCTGTGTCACGAGCCCGGCGAAGCGGTAATCGTGGTCGGGCGGGTTGACATGTTTGGACTGCTGGATGATCTGGAGCAGGACGAGTCCCTCGCGGTCGAGCACGTTGGCGAGGAAGGCTTCGTCGATGAGCAGTCCCCCGTCGGTGCCGGGCCAGGGCTCGGGATCGAGGTGCAGGAGTTGGTTGTCGCCGGTGATGCCGGCGCCGTCGTCGTGGTGCAGTCCGGAAAACAGGCCGGCGGGCGCGGAGGTGAGGATGTGGACGTTAAGGGTGGCAGATAGGGAGCAGTCGAGGATGCTGCCTTCCCAGCAGTAGCGTTCGGTCATGACGATGGCAGGTATCCCCAGCCCTGCTCGCCCTGGCCCACCTGCGCAACGGCGACACCCTGACCCGCCTGGCCGCCGGATTCGAGATCGGCGTCCCGACGGCCTGGCGTTATGTCCGCGAGGCCATCGACCTGCTCGCCGCGACCGCCGACGACGTGGCCACGGCCATGACCAGGATCCGGCTGCTCGCCTACGCAATCCTCGACGGCACCCTGATCCCGATCGACCGGGTCGCTAACCAGAAGCCGTACTACTCCGGAAAGCACAAGCGTCACGGAGTGAACGTGCAGGTCATCGCCGACGCGGCCGGGCGTCTCGTCTGGGCCTCGGCCGCGCTGCCCGGCTCGACGCACGACCTGACCGCCGCCCGCACCCACGGCATTATCGACGCCCTGACCAGCGCCGACGTGATGACCTTCGCGGACAAGGGCTATCAAGGCGCCCGCGTCAGCGTGCGCACCCCGTTCAAGCGGCGCCGCTTCCGGCTGAAGCTGTCACGCCGGCAAAAAACCGTCAACCGGGCCCACGCGAAGATCCGCGCCCGCGGAGAACGAGCGATCGCCACCCTCAAGACCTGGAAAATCCTGGTCAAGCTGCGCTGCTGCCCACGCCGAGCCACCGCGATCGTCCAAGCCATCCTCGTCCTGCACCACGTCGAAGCCGACCACAACGCAGGATGAAAATGACTCGTTGATAGCAGCCGCGTCCTGGGCCTCACTCGCGGTCGCCCGCCGGGTGGGCATCCGCCTGTACCGCGACCTGCCGGCGGCTCGCGACCATATTTGAATAGCGCTGATATCCATTGCTACTTCGCGATTGCGGTCCGCAATTTGGTGGTGACTGGCTGCTTGCTGCATGAAATATCATCGGTTAGCCTGGCGAAGGAAATGGTGGTCGAGGAGCGCTCGTCGAGCTCTGTTGCCAACCCCCTTTTTCTCCATTTCCAAGGTTTGCCGCAGCAACTGGGGAAGGCCTGCCGAGCTTTTCTTCCTGCGAATCTCGCTAAGGGGAAATTGATGGACGACGTCTCTGAGGCAGCTGTTCTGCGTGCCATTGACGAAATGCATGCCCGGCTCGGCGAGCAGCTCACGGTCGATGACCTGGCGCGTGCGGCCATGTTCAGCAAGTTCCACTTCACCCGCATGTTCCAGCGGGTGACCGGAGTGTCACCCGGCCGGTTCCTCTCCGCGCTGCGGCTGCAACGCGCCAAAGAACTCCTGGCGTCCACCCCGATGAGGGTGGCGGACATCAGCGTCAGCGTCGGCTACAACAGCGTCGGCACCTTCAGCTCCCGGTTCAGCCGCAGCGTCGGCATGTCACCCACCATCTACCGGCGCTGCGCCGGTTACGCCATGGAGATCCGCGACCAGGCCGACGGCCTCCGCCCCCGGCTCGCCGATGCGGGACTCTCCTGCGACGTCGTGCTCGCCGAGCAGGACCACGACGCGATGATCTTCGTCGGCCTCTTCGCCGGCCGGATTCCCGAGGGCCGCCCGGCCCGTTGCGCCGTGCTGCGCGCGTCGGCACGAGTCCGGTTCGACAATCCGCCACCGGGCAGCTGGTATCTGCACGCCCAGTCCATCTCCGTCGGCGACGCGCCGGCCGTCTCGAAGCTGGGTCCGTCGGGCGCCAGCTGGGGCCTGTACGCCGACCGGGCTGACCGGCCGGTCGCCGTGGCGAGCGCCGGGCCGATCCTCCTGCGCCCGGGTACCACCGCCTCCACCAAGCTGATCCTCCGCCCAGGCCGGGTCCTCGACCCGCCGGTCCTGCTCGCGCTGCTCGATGTCCGCACCTACGCGCTCACCGGGCGGGCACAATCGCGGAACAGGGCGGGAAGTGAACTGGCCAGCGTCGCATGAGCGCGACACGGCACGCGCACTCCGCTCACCTATCCGGAGGCCCGGGTGACCACCCGACACCGTGAGCTGACAACCGTTGCTCCCGCCGGACCGGCCCATCGGACCCAAGTCGTGCTGCTCAGCGCTGCCGCCGGCCTGCTGCTCGCGGCGCTGTGGTCCTTCCACTTCGTGGACACGGTCATCGGTGAGAACGTCGCCGACTCCCTGCTGGGCCACTCCGCCCAGGAAGCGACTCTGTCCGGCACGGTGGCTTCCCTGGTCTTCGCGCCCGTCTCAGGCATGGCCGGGACACTGACCGCCTGCAACATCGCCATGGCCGCCGCGCTGGGACCGCTCGGGCAGGCCGTCGGACCGGTGCGTGAGACCGGACGGATGTCGCTGCGGGCCCTGGTGCGCCCTTTGGCGCTGCTGACACTCGGCATGGTGTGCGTCTCGGCCACTTACGGATTCGTCGGGGTACGGAAGTTGTTGCACTGGGCGGTGGACAGCGGCAACCCCTTCTATCGGGCCGCTGCCTTCATCCTGCAATCGATCGGCAACATGCTGCTCGTCGGCGTGCTGTTCGTCGTCATCGCGACGGTGACCCGGGGCCGGGCGATGCGCTGGCTCTCGAACCCGGTGCGGGCCGCCGTGGTCACTGCCGCACTGCACATCGCGCTGGGCGTCTTCAACATCGCCTACTGGGACATCCGGCCGCCGGCGAACTTCGGCTACGGCTGGTTCCCGACGGCGCCGTACAACTGACCGGCGCCGGTGCTCTCGAGAGCATGGCGGTGGGAGAGGAACGACCGTGAACGACTTCAGCGACATCGCGACCACCGAGACCGCGTCCGCGATCGCTGGGCTGCGCGAGCGGATCGACCAGATCGACGAATCGCTCATTCAGCTGTGGCTTCAGCGTACCCGGCTCTCCCGCCAGATCGGCGCCGCCCGCGTCGCCGCCGGCGGCACCCGAGTGGTGCTCAGCAGGGAAAGCGAGATTCTGCGGCGCTTCCGCGAGGGCCTGGGCGACGAAGGCGTACAGGTTGCCTTGTTGCTCCTGCGGGCCGGCCGCGGCCCCCTGTGACGGCGGTCCTGTCATGGTGAACGCGGACCCCGCTGTCAAGCCGCGGGAATAGTAGTCCTTCGAAGTTGAGCGGGGTTGAGGTGTCCGCGGTGGCATCGGGTGGTCGCGGTGCGGATGCGTAGCCGCTGATTCCCGGGATTTCGGCATCCGTAGGCGTCGCGGGCGACGGTTTTGCTGACGCGGTTGGTGCCTTCGAAGCCGGCGTCGGTGATGCCGGTGGTCACGATCGGGGCGCCGATCTTGGCCGGCAGCGGTGTTTGCCGCTCATACGCACCGCCGAGCGGGGCAGCCGGTTGCGGATGCGCCACTCGGGGTCGGTGCCGCGCCCGCGACGTCCGCGCTGGGTGAGCGTCATGCGTCGGCGGACCTCGGTGACCGCGCGATTCGCCAGCTGCACGACGGGGAAGTGGTCGACGACCAGCAGCGCGTGCGGCAGTACCTGCCGGATCGCAGCCCGGAACATGGTGCACATGTCGATCGCAACGACTGCCGTCACCTGCTCGCGCCAGGCCGGTGGGCGCTCGGTCAGCCAGCCGGTGACCGCCGCGGTGGTACGGCCTTCGACCCGGGCCAGTAGCCCTTGACCACCGGACAGGTCGCAGAAGCCGACGTGCCATCGGTCCGCGGTGACGGTCCACGAGCCGGCCTGTTCGTCCCATCTCCGATGCGGGTTGCCGCGGCGGACCTCGTCGATGCCGAGCCCGCAACCGGGTCCGGCCCGGCGGGCAACACCCTGTTCGCGTGCACGGTGAACGCCTCGGCGGCCCGGCGCGGGCGGTGAACTCCTGCAGCGTCTTGGCCAGGTACGGCAGACCGCGTTCGGTGGCGCCGGCGTGGATGCGGTTGGTGACCAGCTCAGTCACTTCGGCACGTCCTTGAGGTGGGGGCGGTTGGTGAACGGGCTGGCCTGGGCGATCTGGTCATAGACCGACAGCGGGCAGGCCTCGACGGTGACCTGAGCGGCCGGGGCCCGGGTGAGCAGGTCTTGCAGCGGCCCGGGGCCGCCACCGGGCCGGCGTCGTGACACGGGCAGAGAGGGCGGGCGGGTTTGCTGGGGTGACGGCCCGGGTGTGTCCGCCGGGCAGGCCGTCCCCCTGCGTTTCCTCGACGATGCGGGTGCCGCAGCCGGCGGCCCGCTGGCGGGGGGCCAGCAGCGTGCTGCCACGCGTCCACCACGTGCGTGAACGCGTCGATCACCTGCCCTCGGGCCGGCCGGCCTGTGCGCCGCGACGGCGCCTCGCCACCATCGGCAGCGAGGTACTTCTTGACCGTGCGCCAGTTCAGGCCGGTCTCGCGGGCAATCTCCGAGACCCGGCTCCAGCCTCATACAGGGTCCAGAACCGGCGAACGTCCCACCACCGCTGCTCATCCAACGCCCCCCATCGCCAGCCGCCGAACGTCTGCCAGGCAACGACCCGAGCGGCCTGACACCCGGCACCCGTGCACACCCTCTGCACGTTTACCCGTACGCAGCTCTGCACTCATAGCCGTACGCCGACAGCAGCCTCAAAGATGACGCGGAAACCCACCTCGCCTAACGTCATGCATGCGGACCGTTCGGGTGTAACGGGCCGATGCGGTTGATTAAATGGTCGACCGTCGTGCCTATACATGGGTGCGGTGGCAAGCAGCAAGACGTCGGCAGGAGTTCATTGTGCGATGCATGGCATCACAGTAGGACTGCTCGATGTCAAATTCCCAGCGTAAATCACGTGCGCGCCTGTTCACGCCGAATCGCGCTATGACAAGAGGGAGGGAAATCCGCGGATTCCATGTCGCAGACGAAGCGGCACGGGCTCGGCTGGAGGCGGTTGGCGCGGATTTCCTGGATGGTTTTCAGTTCGCGCTGGAGGATCGCGACACCGGGGGCGCGGGTCACACGTGCCGACCAGATTCAGTAGAGGAGCGACCGTGATGCAACCCGCAGTCCGGCAGGCGATCTCGACCATGCAGGAAAGATATTTCGAACCACTCACACTGAACGATATCGCGACCGAGGTGTTCGTCAGCCCGTTCCATTTCTCGCGAATCTTCGCGAAGGAGGTCGGGGTCAGCCCGGGTCGCTACCTGACGGCGGTGCGCATGTTCGAGGTCAAGCGACTGCTGCTGACCAGCTCGTTGACGGTGTCGGAAATCGTGTGCAGCGTGGGCTACAGCAGCGTCGGCACCTTCACCAGCCGATTCACCAGAGCGGTCGGACGAACCCCGTCGCAGTACCGGGACGCCGAGGTGCGCGATCTGCTGATGGCGATCGCTCCGCACTATCGGCGGTTGCCGGCCCCGGACGCCATGCATCGGGCGGTCCAGCGGCGCGGCTGCACCGCGCGGGGCGGCAACTCGATCACGACCAGCATCGAGATGCCACCCGGGACGAAGCCGGGAAACGTGCTGGTGGCAGCGTTCGCCGAGCGGGTTCCGCAGTGCGGTCCGGTCGCATTCGCCGGGGTGGCGTCGCCACAGTCGTCCAAGATTGAACTGCCGGACGTCCCGGCGGGTACATGGAACGTGGTGGCTGCCGCGGAATGTGGCTCCGACGATTCCGCGACGCCCTCGATCCTGTGGGGAACTGCGCGCCGGCCGATCACGGTCGGCCTCGGTGGGGCTGCCTCGGCGCACGTCCGTATGCAGTCTCCGCGGTCGACCGACATCCCCATCGCGTTCACACTCGCCTCCTGCCGGTCGTCGTCATCAAACCGCCACGCCATGGGCGACTCGAGAGATCTGCACTTGGTCGCCTAGTACTCCAGCAGGAGATCCGTTTCAGGGTTCTGTGAGGGCTTGCCGGGCGTAATGGCTGGTCTTGGCCGCGTCTTGGTGTCGGCGTCGGAAGATTGACCAGGCGATGACGTCGGTGATGCGTCGGGCGGGTTCGAGGATCAGGGCGTGAAACAGGCGGCGGAGTTCGTTGACGATGATGTCGATCAGGCCGTCCGGGCTGGTGGTGGAGGCGGTGGCTGCGGCGGCGAGGAATGCGTGCGCGGCGAGGACCAGGGTGGTCCAGCGGTGCCAGGCTTTCCAGCGGCGGTGCTGGTGCTGGTCCAGGCCGAGGCCGGTCTTGGTGGCTTGGGTTGGGTGGGCCGCGCAGCGAGGTGCCCTGGTGGGGTCCTTTTCCGCGCGGCCTCCCGCCGAAGCGGACGTGCGAGTTTCCCCGCATCCGGCTCTCCAGTGACTATGCCGTGAGTGTGGTGGGTTGCCTCGCGTGGATGTGGTCGTGGCAGGTGTCGCAGACGACAAGGGCTTTGCGTTTGCGGCGGGCCATGACGGCTGCCCATGCGGGTTGGGCGGGTCCGGGCGGGCCGAGCTCGGCGAGGTTGCGGACGTGGTGCGTGTTCATGTGTCCGGTCTGCTCGCAGAGTTCGCAGCGCCGTTTGAGTAGGCGGGTGATCAGCTCTTTTGGAGGGTGATGCAGCCCGTCCGGTCGGCGGTCGTCGATGACCGCTGTTTTCTGCCGTTGCAGGGGGAAGCCGCCGAACCTGGCGACCAGTGGCTTCCTGTCTTCGCGGTGCAGGGTCGCCTCGAAGCAGACCCGTGGCCCGTTCGGCGTGATGATTTTGGCCTGGTGTTTGCGGGCCATTTTCGTCGGCGTCGAGTGGTGCTTGGAGGCCAGGGTTCGTAGCAGCGAGGACAGCATGACCCATCGCAGCCGGTGAAGTCGCCGGATGTTGCTGGCGAGTAGGTAGTACTGGACGATGCCTCGATATTCGGCCCCGTAGGTCGCGACGATGGTGTAGTCGTCGCGGTTCATGATGGGGGTGCGGCGCGCGGGTTGGCCGCGCTTGAGATATCGGGCGCATTTGGCTTGCACCACCGACCGTGGCACCCGCAGAGCGATCTGACCGTTGACGTTGCGTTTGCCTCGGGTCAGCTTGCGGTCGTTGTGCTGGACGGTGATGTCGTAGCCGAGGAATCTCGCCGCGCCGGTGCGGGCGTGGGTGATCAGCGTCTTGGCGTGGTTCAGTTCCAGCTTGAGGTCGTCACGCAGGAACTGGGTCAGCCGCTGTTTGATCTCCTCGGCTTCGGCCTTGGGTCCGGCGAACCCGAGCAGGTGGTCGTCGGCATAGCGGATATAGCGCAGCCGGCGGTAGCTCGGGTCGTTCGGGTCTGAGCTGGGCAGGGCCAGCATTGCTTTGCGTAGCGCCCTGGCTTGGACGCGGTCGCCGCGTCTGCGTGCCTTGGCCAGTTCGTTGGCCACCTGAAGGTAGGCCGGGTTGCGGGCCCGTCGTTCCCCTCGGTTGTAGTGCGGCATCAGAACTGTCTCGACGTAGCGGTCCAGCCGGTGCAGATAGATGTTGGACAAGATCGGGGAAGCGACCCCGCCCTGCGGTGCACCGCTGAGCGTGGCGTTCCAGGTCCAGTCCTCCAGGTATCCGGCTTGCAGCATGTTACGCAGCAGCCGCAGGAACCGGTTGTCGTGGATTTGCTCCGCCAGCGTGTCGAGCATGACCTGATTGTCGAGCGACCCGAAGCAGTCGGAGATGTCACCCTCGACGAACCATGCCGTCCCCGGCCAGGTGTTCGCCACCTCCCGCAACGCGGTATGGCAGCCCCGGCCGGGGCGGAATCCGTGGGAACGGTCGGAGAATGACGGCTCGTAGTACGACCCCAACAGCAGCCTAACTACCTCGCCCACGAGTTTGTCCGACCAGGTCGGCAGGCCGAGTGGGCGTAGTTTGCCGTTCTTCTTCGGGATGTATACCCGTCTGGCTGGGCTGAATCGGTAACGCTCGTGGCGTATCGCTTCGATGATGCGACCGATCTTGTTTAGCGACATGCCGTCCACGGTCTCCTGCGTGACCCCCGGAGTCATCGCGCCCTGGTTGGCGTAAATGCGTCCGTAGGCCAGCAGATACAACTGCGGATTGAACAACTGTCGATACAGTTCTGTCAGCGGCAGACCCTTCCTGCCGCGCTCACGGAGGACACCCAGTACCGTTTCGGCGTTCTACATTTCGCATACCTCCCGACCTTTGGTATCCGATCACCTGGTCCCCTTCGCCTATGTGGACGGCTTTCCCGTCCTCCCCGGCAGGGCGTGACTCCTGCGACTACTACGGGACCTGCGTCGCCATAGGACTCGCGTCCCGTAGGCGATCCCACGTTCGTCCTTGTCGCACGTCCGAGCGTGACGTAGGCGGCCCACTCATCTCCTTGAATACCCTCGCTGGGCATCGCTTCGTGTTCCGGAAGTTGCCGCGGTTATGCTTCATCACCGCCGCAGAACACGGCACCGGTTTCAGACGTCTTTCCGGTGGATGGGAAGTTGCATCGACTGGAGATTAGGCTTCAGGCAATCCAGCTTTCGCCATATCACGCGGGTCTCCCAGCGCACCGCCCCTGACGTCTGGGCCCAGCCGCTGGTTTCCTGGCATGCTCTTGTCCCCGCCCACCTTTCGGCTGCGGGTAAGCCATTCAGACCCAGAAACCTCCTTCCGAATTCCTCCCAACTGCGTTGGGGATGCGACAAGGCGCCTCGTGGCGCACAAAGATTCCTCGATGCTCCAGCGGCGGCCGGCAACCGTGACGAGGTGGTGCAGAGCAACGGGTTCGGGGCTCCAGCAGCGGTAGAAGGCCAACTCGCCGGTGGTGCGGTTGCGGCGGATCAGCAGCCAGTGGTGACCGGCGTGCTGGTCGGCGGCCAGGGGCAGTGTGATGAACGCCCAGTCGTAGTAGCGGTGCCCCTTTGCTCCTGCGCCGGCGGAAATCCGTTGCCATGCGTGTTTCGGCAGGTCGGCGGCAATCCGGTCGGCGCGCAGGACACCGAGGCCGGTAGGGACTCGGTGCGAGTAGGCGACGGCAAGGACGGAGCCGAGTCGCAGGCCGCGTAACGCTGCGGCCAGGTGGGGGTCGCCGCCGTAGGCTTCGTCGCCGGCGACCCACCGGCAGGGCAGCCCGCCGGTCACCGCCGTCTCGATCAATCGACGTGCCAGCTGCGGTTTCGTGGCGAAGGTGACGGTGTCGGGCACGCCCGCCTCAGCGCGTTGTGCGGTGTCGCCGGTCCAGGATTTCGGCAGGTATAGGTCGACATCGACCAGGGTGTGCCCGAGCGGAGAGGCGTAGGACAGGTGCACGGCGAGCTGGCAGTTCTCGATCTTCCCGGCGGTGCCGGAGTACTGCCGCTGGTGCGCCGCGAGGCGCTCTGTTGTATCCCCAGCTCAGCTGGGAGGAACTGGAGGGAGGTTCCTGGGTCTAATGGCTTACCCGTAGCTGAAAGGTGATCGGGGACAAGAGCATGCCAGGAAACCGGCGGTCATGGTCAGGCGTTGACGTGACGCGTCGTGGGACCCGTGCGATATGGCGAAGGCTGGATTGCTTGAAACCCAATCTCCAGACGATGAAAAGTACCATCCGCCGGAAATGACGCCTGGAACCGGTGCCGCGTCCTGCCTCGGCTTTGCAGCGTGGTCGGGGCATCCTCCGGACGCAGGGCGATGCCCAGCGAGGGCATTGAAGGAGATGAGTGGGTCGCCTACGTCGTGCTGACGTGCAACAGAGACGAACGCGGGATCGCCTACGGGGTGCGAGCCCTATGGCGACGGAGCGCTCGTAGTAGTCGCCGGGGTCACGTCCGGCCGAGGAGGACGGGAAAGCCGTCCGCAGGGCGAAGGAGCGCAGGTGATCGGACACCACAGGTATCGGGAGGTATGCGAAATGCAGAGCGCCGAGACGGTGCTGGGTGTCCTGCGTGAGCGCGGCAGGCGTGGCCTGCCGCTGGATGAGTTGTATCGACAGTTGTTCAACCCGCAGCTGTATCTGCTGGCCTACGGGCGCATCTACGCCAACCGCGGCGCGATGACACCGGGTGCCAGCGCGGAAACCGTGGACGGCATGTCGTTGATGAAGATCGGTCGCATCATCGATGCGTTGCGCCATGAGCGCTACCGGTTTAGCCCGGTCAAGCGGACCTGGATCCCGAAGAAGAACGGGACGCGACGGCCGCTGGGCTTGCCTACCTGGTCGGACAAGCTCGTCGGCGAGGTGATGCGTCTGCTGTTGGAGGCGTACTACGAGCCGGAGTTCTCCGCCCGGTCCCACGGGTTCCGTCCCGCTCGGGGCTGCCACACCGCGTTACGCGAGGTGGCGACGACCTGGACGGCGACGGCCTGGTTCATCGAGGGTGACATCTCCGACTGCTTCGGCACGCTGGACCACCAGGTCATGCTGTCGACGCTGGCGGAGCGCATCCACGACAACCGGTTTCTGCGGTTACTGCGTAACATGCTCACAGCCGGATACCTGGAGGACTGGATCTGGAACGCCACGCTCAGCGGCGCGCCGCAGGGCGGGGTGATCTCACCGATCCTGTCGAACATCTATCTGCATCGGTTGGACACGTTTGTTGAGAACGTACTCATCCCCGAGTACACCCGAGGCGAACGCCGGGCCAAGAACCGCGCGTACTGCCGGGTGCAAGACGCGGCCGCACGGGCTCGTGTTCGTGGTGACCGCACCACGGCAAGGAAGCTGCGCCAGCAGCTGCACCGCCTACCCAGCCGAGACCCGAACGATCCCGGCTACCGGCGGTTGCGCTACGTGCGTTACGCCGATGACACCCTGCTCGGGTTTGTCGGACCACGAGCCGAGGCCGAGGAGATCAGACAGCGCCTCGCTCAGTTCCTTCGTGACGATCTCAAGCTGGAACTGTCCGAGGACAAGACGCTGATCACGCACGCCCGCACCAGCGCGGCGAGGTTCCTTGGCTACGAGATCACCGTCCAGCACGGCGACCACATGCACCATCGTGGGAACCGGACGGTCAACGGCACGATCGCGTTACGCGTGCCCAAAACGGTGATCACGGCCAAATGCGCCCGGTACCTACAACGCGGCAAACCCGCGCATCGGACCCGACTGGTCAACCACGATGACCACACCATCATCGCGACCTACGGGGCCGAGTACCGAGGCATCGTCCAGTACTACCTGCCCGCCGGCGACGTCTGGCGACTGAGCCGGCTTCGCTGGATCATGGAAACCTCCATGCTCAAGACCCTGGCACTCAAGCACCGCTCGGCGGTGTCGAGAATGGCCCGCAAGCACCGGACCACCATCGACACCCCGCACGGCAAACGGCGGTGTTTCGAAGCCCGGGTCGAGCGCGCAGGCAGGCCAGCACTGGTCGCCCGGTTCGGCGGCATACCACTCAGGCGGCAGAAGACAGCGGTCGTCCTCGACCGCCGCCCCGTCCCAATCGCCGCCCGCAAAGAGCTGATCAACCGGCTCCTCGCCGGGCGGTGCGAGGTCTGCGACGGCACGGTGGACATCCAAGTTCACCACGTCCGCAAACTCGCCGACCTCGATCGGGACAAGCAGTCACGCAAGAACACCTGGACGAAGATCATGGTCAAGCGACGACGCAAGACGCTCATCGTCTGCGCTGACTGCCACACCCAGATCCACTCCGGCAACGCCGCAATCACGCAGTAGTCACTGGAGAGCCGGATGCCCGGAAACGGGCCTGTCCGGTTCGGGAGGAGGGCGCCGGAAAAGGACCTGCCCAGGCAGGCACCTCACCAGCGCCCCACCTCACGACACCGACCGTCTTGGTTCCCTTCTTGAGGTCTCCAGTCTCGTCGATCAACAGGATCCCCTCGGGGCGCCCGAGCCGGGCCGCGACGAAATCACGGACGTCGGCGCGCACCAGAGCGTCGTCCCAGCTGGCCCGGCCGATGAGATCCTGCATCCCGCCCGGCCCGGCATCGCCGGCGTGTTCCGCGATCGTCCAGCAGTTCTTCACCGGCAGCGGCGCGAGCAACCCAGCCACGAAGTCCCGGACCCGGCGCCGTGGTTCGGGCCGGGTGAAGCGTGCCTCGATCGTGTCCATCAACTCGCCGAACATCTCAGACCATCGCTGAGCATCTACTCTGTAAGCGGCAGTCACCGCCGCGTCTTCAGTAGTCCACACAACCGCTGAGACTCGACGGTGGCTGCTTGCCGTCCACGGACAAAACCACACCGTCCCCGCAGCTCAGAACGGATCTCCTGCTGGAGTACTAGTGTCGTGAGTCGTTGATGTGCGCGGTAGCGCTTGATGAAGTCGAGGGTCCGGTCGGCGGCCTCGGTCCAGGCGTAGGGCCGGGGGTTGTCGTTCCAGATCCCGATCCAGTCACGGATGTCGCTGTTCAGTGCGCGGACGCTGCGGTGGGTGCCGCGTTGTGAAGCCTTCATATTCGCAGGCCTTTGATGCCGGCTCGGCGCATCAGCATTTCGACCGTGTTGCCCGACGATGATGCCGTGGCCGAGGCGCAGCTCGGCGTGGCGCCGCGCCGTAGGTGCCACGCGAAGCCGTGTGGACCGCGCGGATCCTTTCGGTCAGCAGGCGTGGCGCAGGGAGCGAGCCGACGGTGGCCGGTTGCGCCAGGCGTAGTAGCCGGACACCGAAACGTCGAGCACGCGGCAGCACAGGGAGAAGATCAGAAGCTCCACCAGACGGGGGGGAACTCAGAGGTTTGGTCACGCCACTTCATGACCGTGTTCACGCGTCGAACCCCAACCGGCCGCGACCACGCCAGCAACTGCCCCCGTTCTTGGTCAGTGAGCCCTTCTCACCCTGCGGAGGCCGGGTTTCGGCGTGGTGGTGTGGAGCAAGGATGGGGCAGCGCAGTTTGCTCAGGAATGTCCAGGTCTTGAGAATGCATCGGCGCGTTCGCCGATGGCGCGGATGCGGGCGTGGGCTCGGTCGACCTGTGCGTGAAAGTGTTTCCCGTCGGATGTGACAGTTCGGCCGAGGTCGCTCGGCGGGCGCCGGTTCCACGAAGTCAGGTCGGGATCCTCGTTGTCGGGCCGATCGGGTGGCGAGCGCGCGGAGCCGGTCGAGGCCGTCGACGCGGAAGCCAGCCCAGTCGGGCTGCATCAAGCCGGGGGCCGGCGACCAGCTCCCCGGCCACGACCTCGCCCGCGGTGGGATCCTCTTGCGCTGGGGCACGCCGAAACGGCCGGTGGCCTCTGCCACCGGTCCGTTTCTGTGGCGCTGACCTCTCACCGTCAGGCGTAGAAGGGGCTGTTCTGGTAACTCGCGAGCCGCCAGACGCCGCCGACGTCGGGCACCGCGATCCAAGAGGCCCGGATCTGCGCCTTCGGCGCGACCTTGTTCTCGCCGGCCTGCATGACGCCACCGCTGGTGATCATGACGGCGAGCGAATCGCCGAAGAATTCCATCGACAGCGGCATGCCGGTGACCTGTGTGCCTCGGTACTGCTTGGTGAACGCCTCCCTCATGAAGGCGACGATCTCGGCGCGGCCCTTGCAGAACACGCCGGGCAGGATCATCGAGCCGTTCTCGGTGAAGAGCTCACCGAATGCGTCGGCGTCGTTGGCCGCCCAGGACGAGACGAGCTTCGGGGCAAGCGAGGAGACGCCGATCGTGGCGGCAGTGGGGGCGGTCATGGCGATTACCTCCGTCAGAAGTACATCGTGTTGGGGTGGAGCCCGCAGAGGACCCGGCCGTACAGCTCCGCGTTGGTGTCGGGATGCATGAGCGCGTGCTGGTTGATGGCGCTGATGTCGCGGGTGATGCGCCCGATCGGCACGTGCGTGTAGATCGACGAACCGCCGCTGGCGTTGCCGAGGAGGTCACCGACCTGCTTGGCCAGGCGCACGACGGCGCCCATCTCGGCACGTGCGCGAACACGGGTCTCCATCTTCCATTCTTCGCCGCTCGCGGCGGTGGTGTCCACGAGCTCGGCGAGGGTGCAGGCGTGGAACTCGGCCTCCTCGACGAACATGGCGGCGTCAGCCACCTGCAGGTGCGTAAGCGGGGCGTCCGCCTGGCTCTCATAGCCGGTGTAGGTGATCTTGCGGCCGCCGAGGCGGCTCAGGAAGGTGCTGAGCGCGGCGCGCGCGAGGCCCAGCGTGGCGCCCACCGACGACGCCGACGCCACGGGCAGCAGCGGCGCGTTGTAGATGGCCGACGCCGCGTTGACCTGCGACGAGCAGGGACCCTCCAGCACGGCGGGTAGCGGGAGTACCCGCTCGGCCGGGATGAACAGGTCCTGCGCCACGGTGGTGACGCTGCCGGAGCCACGAAGGCCCGCCGTGTGCCAGTCGTCGACGATCTTCAGTTGAGTCATCGGCACCATCGCGATGACGGGCATCGGCGGAGCGTCGGGGCTGACGAGGATCGCGATGATCTCCTGCCAGTGTGCGTGGTGGGCGCCGCTTATGAAGCTCCACTTGCCGTTGACGACGATGCCGCCGTCGACCGGCGCGGCCATGCCGCCCGGGCTCAGCGTGCCGCAGATGCGCACGTTCGGTGTGGAGAAGATCTCGTCCTGCGCGGCCTCGGGGAACTGTGCGGCCATCCACGTGGGGATGGTGTAGACCGAGGAGATCCACGCGGTGGACCCGTCGGCCGTAGCGATCTCGGCGGCGACGTCGACGAGTGTGCGGGTGGAGGCTTCGTAGCCGCCGTATCGTTTCGGGATGCGCAGCTTGAACACGCCCGCATCGGTGAGCGCCTCGATCGACTCGTCGTGGACGCGACGATTCTCGTCCGCCCACTCGGCATTTTTGGCCAGTGCCGGCAGGATGTCGCGTACTCGGTCGATGACCAGTTCGCGTGCCGGCTTCTCGGTTGATGGCACCATTTACTCCTAAGGCGAATGGCAATGCCGGCTTTTCGGCGGATCTCAATGGTGTCATAAGGAGAGCCTGCCGTGGTCTTCTCGATTGCGCGGAATAATCGGGTGCGGGGCCGTGCCGCCCGTACGCGATGCAGAACGAGTGAAGCCGCCGGCGGGCGGCCACGGCGCCCCGTCAGGGTCCCGCCCGCCCGGTGACCTTTTCCGAATATGCACTCAGGTCGTGAGCCGGACGGGCAGGGCACGGTGGCCGTTCATGATGAAGGTCGGAAGCGGCTGCAACTCCTCCGGCTCGACCGCCAACGCCATCTCCGGGAACGTCGCGAACAGCGTGGAAAGGCCGATCTGGGCGACGGCATAGGCAACGCCGGCGCCGAGGCAGTAGTGCGCGCCGTAGCCGAACGAGAGGTGGCGCTTGTCCTCCCGCGCCACGTCGAAGACGTCGGCGGTGTCGCCGTGCAGGGCCGGGTCGCGGCCGATGGCGGCGTAGTTGACGAGGATCGGGTCGCCTTGTGGGATGGTCACGCCCTCGAGCTCGATGTCGGTCACGGCGTAGCGCAGGGGCAGGTTCGCGAGCGGGGACTCGACGCGCAGGGTTTCATCGATCACGGCGTCCCAGGAGACGTCGCCCGCCAGCACCGAACGCAGCTGGTCGGGGTGCGCGAGCAGCGACGAGATGGCGTTGTCGAAGAAGTTGATGGTGGTCTCGGAGCCGGCGCCGAGGATTGCGAAGATCGAGTCGGCCAGCTCGTCCTCGGAGAGGTGAGAGCCGTCCTCGTCGCGGGCGGCGATGAGGTCGGAGGTGATGTCCTCGCCCGGGGTGGCGCGCTTCTCGGCGATCAGCTTGACCATGGCGCCGCGCCAGCCGGCGAGGGTCTCCTGCGCCTGCTGCGGGGTGACGGTGGTGTCGACCATCATGTCGATCACCTTGGCGGTGGCGCGGCGCTGCTCCTCACCCATGCCGATGAGGTCGGCGACGAGCATGGCGGGCAGCGGGTAGCAGAACGTCTCCCGCAGGTCGACGGTCTCGCCTGCCGGAATCCTGCCGAGCTCGCCAATCAGCATGTCGGTGAGGGACTGGATGTGCGGCTTGATCGCCTCGAGGCGCTTGCGGGTGAACGCGCTGCCGACCAAGCGCCGCAACCTGACGCGGTCGGCTCCGAACGCGGTGACCATGTTGTCCATCGCCACCCAGCTGATCATCTCCCAGTCGGGGCGGATGCGGCCCTCGTAGAAATCGGGCCAGTGGTTGCGGGCGCTCTTGGTCACACGCGAGTCGGCGAGGATGGCCTTGATCACGTCGTGGCTGTTCACTGACCATGCAACGACCCCGCCGGGGAGCTGCACCTGCACGGCCGCGCCCTGCTTGCGCAGGCTGGCAGCCTCGGTGTGGATGTCGCTGCCACTCGTGTCGAGGGCGATAGGGCAGCGCCCAGAGTTGCCAGGTTTCATGGTCCACAGCTCCTTCGTGTCGGCTCGGCGCGCTTCGCCGGTTGTCGTGACGCTCCTCCGGACGGCGATCCCGCGCGTCCTCCCGGTTGCTGGTCAGGACCCGGACAGCAGCGAAGGAGAAGTCGGGTTCGGGCGGGCCGCACCGATGCCACCAGTCCAGGAGGGTCCCCGCGCTGGGCCCAAGTTCGGGGCAGAGCCCATGCGCACTGCGGAGGACGCTTCGAACATCCCCGGGGCGGGACTATCGAGGAGCCGCGGCACGCAGTAGCGGCCGGCGGCGAGGCGATCGTCAGCCGCGGCGTATACCCGTCGAGATGCAGGCCCTCGGTGCACACTGCCGGGACCACCACCTGACGCTGTCCGTGCTCGGCGGCGGGTACGGCTGGGCCGGCCGGACGCTGTGTCCGTGCGGCCTGGTCATCGACATGTCACGTACACGACAGGTCACCGTCCGAGCCGGCTCGGACGGCGACGCTCGCCGACCCGGACGGTGATGCTCGCTGGGCGCCACCAGGCGAATTCCGCCTTCCACATATGACAGGAGCAGATCAATGGTGCGAACCAAGCAGCGGCTCGGCCTGCGTGCGGTGGGTGTCTACGGGCTTCTGGTCGTCCTGCCGGTGCTGATCAGCGTCGTTCTGCTTACCCGCGAGGGCGGCGCAGGGGGCGGGGCGACGAAGGCGGCCGCAGCCGGGCATCCCCTTGCGCAGCTGCTGCTGGCCATCGCGGTCGTCATCGCCGCGTGCCGGCTGGCGGGCTGGCTGATGCGGCGGATCGGCCAGCCCGCGGTGGTCGGCGAGATCATCGCGGGCGTCGTGCTCGGCCCGTCGCTGCTCGGAGCGGTCTGGCCGGCGGGCGCCGCGGCGCTGCTGCCGGACGCGATCCTGCCGCAGCTCAACGTTCTCGCCCAGGTGGGCGTCGTCCTGTTCGTCTTCCTGACCGGGCTCGAGCTGAACACCCGGCTGATCCGCGGCCGGGGGCACCTGGCCGTAGTGGTCAGCCACGTCAGCATCGCGGTGCCCTTCGTGCTCGGCGTGCTGCTCGCCATCGTCGCGTACGCCAAGTTCGCGCCCGAGGGAGTCGGGCCACTGGCCTTCGCGCTGTTCATCGGGGTGTCGATGAGCATCACGGCGCTGCCGGTGCTCGCCCGGATCCTCAAGGACACCGGGATGTTCCACAGCCGGGTCGGTGTCGTCGTGCTGACCTGCGCGGTGATCGACGACGTGACCGCGTGGTCGCTGCTGGCGCTGGTGGTGGCGGTCGTCACGGCGTCGTCTCTCGTCGGCGTGCTCCTGACGCTCGGGTCGGCGGTGGCCTTCGCCGCCCTGCTGCTCTATGCGATCCGCCCACTGATGACCTTGTACTTCGCCAGGACCCCCGACCCGACGTTGCGCCGCCTCGCTCCGCTGGCGCTCGTCGGGGTGCTGCTGTGCGCCATGGCCACCGAGTGGATCGGCGTGCACGCGATGTTCGGTGCCTTCATGTTCGGCCTGGTCTTCCCGCGCGGCAACGTGGTCGAGAGGTGGCTGCACCAGAACGCCAGTGGCCTCACCACCGTACTGATGCTGCCCCTGTTCTTCGCCTACAGCGGCCTCCGGACGAACCTCACGCTGCTCGCCGACGCGTCGCAGTGGCTGTGGTGTGCGGTGATCCTCGTGGTGGCAGTCGTCGGCAAGCTGGTCAGCGCTGCGGTCGCTGCCCGCAGCGTCGGCGAGAGCCTCCCCCGGGCGCTGCAGATCGGCGTACTGATGAATTGCCGGGGCCTCACGGAGCTGATCGTGCTGAACGTGGGTCTCGATCTCGGGGTGCTGTCGCCGACCATATTCACCATGCTGGTGCTCATGGCCCTGATCTCCACGGCCATGACCGCACCCCTCGCGGTCGTCCTCGACAAGCGCGCAAGCCGGCACAAGGCTGCGCTCGCGTCCGTGCAGCAGCAGCCCGCGGTGGCCATGTCCCGGGCCACGCCTGCCGGTGCAGAGGAGCACGACGCGGTGACTGACCGCTGACCTGCGGCTCCCTGCGGCCCGAACCACGGTCAGGCCACCCGGGCAGGGTCTGTGCCCGGCGGCCGCCGCCGGCCGGGTGACCACGATGTCCTGCCGGGGAATGCTCGTGCAGGTCGAGGGCCGCACCGGCGACGACGTCGCGTACTGGCTGGCCATGCCCATCCTCGCCGGCGGGACCGGATCTTCTACGCCTGGTGTGCCGACTCCGGCGTCCCCGACTCGAGTGTCTCGCCACCGGGATCCGGTCCTGGTGGCCCGGCGTCCAGACATTTATCGAGACAAATCTCACGAACGCCGTGAGTGAGGGCTGCAACCGGGTCGGCAAGCCTGACGCCAAGCATGCCTACGGCTGCCGCAACTCCGGCGACGGTCGACTGTGGACATGGTGCGCAAACACCAGACGAGTCCGTGGATGCCGCACCACGACCGACTTGATTGACCCGGCAATCGAGAGGAAGCACGACCGGGTGGCGGATGGCATTCTCGGTGATTGACGGCCATCCCTGTCCCCCCATCTGTGGCAGCTTCTGGAGGTCTGTGACGATGTCGCCAACGCGAGCATCTGAAGACATGACCATCGACCATGTCGAGTTCTACGTCGAGTCCATCGAGAACAACATCGAGTGGCTTGTGAACGGTTACGGCTGCTCGGTCCGCTCGACGTCCGCGGCCGGGCCGGGCGATGTCCGGTCGGTCGTGGTCGGCCAGGGTGACATCGATCTGGTGCTGACCGAGCCGGTCGAGCCCGACCACCCGGTCGCCGCGTACGTCAGGCGACACGGCGACGGGATCGCCAACATCGGCCTGCGGGTGCCGGATGCGGCCGAGGCGTTCGCATGGGCGGTTCGCCGTGGCGCCCGCCCCGTCGCACCGCCGCTCGAGCGGAACGGCGTGGTGACCGCGTCGATCATCGGATTCGGCGACGTCGCGCACACGTTCGTCCAACGTCCGGCCGGCTCGGTCCCGTTCGACGAGCCCGTTCACGCGGGCACCGGGTTGCTGAAGGTGGACCATTTCGCGGTGGTCGTGGAGCCGGGCCAGATCGACGACACCGTCGAGTTCTACCGGCAGGTGCTCGACTTCGAGCTCACGCTGGCCGAACGGATCGCGACCGGAGACCAAGCCATGTTCATCAAGGTCGTGCAGAGCCGTTCGAGGGCGGTCACTCTGACCCTGATCGAGTCGGACGCCTCGACGGAGCCGAGCCACGTCGACGCGTTCCTGAAGGACCACGGCGGGGCGGGCGTGCAACACATGGCCCTGTCCTGCGCGGACATCCGCTCATCGGTGCGGCAGATCATGGACAACGGCATCGAGTTGCTGTCCTCCCCGGACGCCTACTACGCGCTGCTGGCCGAGCGGATGCAGCCCGCCCGGCACAGCGTCGCATCGCTTCGCGAGCTGAACATCCTGTTCGATGAGGATCACGACGGGCAGCTGTACCAGATCTTCGCGAAGTCGGTGCACCCGAGGAACACGATCTTCCTAGAGCTCATCGAACGGGCGGGCGCCACCACCTTCGGCAGCTCGAACATCAAGTCGTTGTACGAAGCGGTCGAAGGCCAGCGCTACCGGGACACCAACTGAGCAGCGTAGTGAGCTGACGGGAGGAATCACGAGGATGCTCCACAACCAAGACTTCGACGTCGTCGTCATCGGCGGCGGCCCCGGTGGTTCGGCCACCGCCGGTCTGCTGGCTCAGCAGGGCCACAATGTGCTCGTGCTGGAAAAGGAGAAGTTCCCTCGCTATCACATCGGGGAGTCGCTCATCACCGGGTCGATGCCCACGATCGAGGCACTCGGCCTGCGCGACAGGCTCGACAAGATGGGCTATGTCCGCAAGTACGGCGGCACCCTGATGTGGGGGCGCAACCAAGGCGCGTGGGACTTCCGGTTCACCGAGGCCTCAGAGTACGAGTACACGTTCCAGGTCCGCCGGGCCGACTTCGACTCGGTGCTCATGGCGCGGGCGCGTGAGCTCGGCGCGCTGGTCATCGAGGAGGCCGCCGTCCAGGACGTGCTCTTCGAGGGTGAGCGTGCCGTCGGCGTGCGGTTCCAGCGCAAGGGTGACGCCGAGGTGACGACCGTCAACTCGAAGCTGGTCGTCGACGCCTCGGGCCAGCAGCACCTGCTCGCGCGCAAGCTCGACCTGATCGAATACCACCAGGACCTGCGCAACATCGCGGTCTGGGCCTATTTCCAGAACTGCAACCGGTACAGCGGCACGCGCTGGGGCGACACGCTCACCGAGAACCGCCCGAAGGGCTGGTTCTGGTTCATCCCGCTCTCGGACTCGACGGTGAGCATCGGGTACGTCACGCCCATCGACGAGTACAAGAAGACCGGCCGGTCGCTGGAGGAACTGCACGCTAGCGAGCTGGCCGCGGCGGACGAGATCACCTCGCTGGTCGGACCCGCCACCCGGGTCAGTGGGTATCGCACGATCAAGGACTGGTCCTACACCTGCAAGAAGTTCTACGGCCCGGGCTGGGCGCTGGTCGGCGACGCCGCGGCGTTCATCGACCCGCTGCTCTCCACCGGCGTCGGCCTGACCCTGCGCGGCGCCCTCGGCCTGTCCGAGACCGCTCATCTCGCGCTGAGTGACCCGGACCAGGAGGTGGCGCTCTACGAGCGCTACGAGACCAACTACCGTGAGTTCCTCGGCTCGCTGCTGGAGTTCATCCGGTTCTTCTACGACCGCACCAAGTCCAAGGAGGACTACTGGGATGCGGCGCAGCAGGCCATCGACTTGCGGCGCTTGCGGCCGCGCAAGATCGACTTTGCTCGGATGCTGTCCGGGGTGTCCGGCATGCGCGACATCTTCGACGGGCCACTTGCACTCAAGGCGTTCAGGGACAGCGATACACAGGATCTGCTCGACACTCGCGCGGGCTAGACAACGGGAGTTCGGACATGGAATCATTCGTCATCTCCGAGCGGTTCGCCGAGCAGGTCGCGCGCACGCCGGAGGAGGTCGCGGTGACCGCAGGCGCGGTCGGCCTGACCTACCAGGAGCTGGACGCGCGGGCCAACCAGCTCGCGCACCGGCTCATCGGGCTCGGTGTCCGTCAGGACGACCGGGTGGCGGTACTGCTCGAGCGGTCGATCGACCTGGTGGTGGCGATCCTCGCGACCGTCAAGGCGGGCGGCGTCTACGTCCCGGTGCACGACGACTACCCGGCCGACCGCCGGCAGTGGGTCGTGGACCACGCCGAGGTCACGGTGCTCCTCGCCGACACGGCCAAGCTCGCGGGCGGTCTGCCGACCGGTGTGCCCGTCGTGGTCGTCGACGACGACCCGGCCACCGCCGAGCAGCCCGTCACCGATCCGGCTGTGCCGATCCACCCCGACCAGCTGGCGTACGTGATCCACACGTCCGGCTCCACCGGGCACCCCAAGGGTGTCGCGGTGACCCAGCGGGACGTCGTACGGCTGATCTTCAACACCGAGTGGACGGTGGCGCGGCACGCGCGGGTGCTGATGGTGGCGCCGTACGCGTTCAACGTGTCCACCTACGAGATCTGGATGCCGCTGCTCCACGGCGGCCGGCTCGTCGTCGCGCCGCCGGGGTACCTCGGAGCCGGCGCGCTGCGCGACCTGATCCGGAGCGAGGGGATCACCGGAATCCACCTGACAGCGGGGCTGTTCCGGGTGCTCGCGGAGGAGTCGCCGGAGACGTTCACTGGTTTGTCCGAGATTCTCACCGGCGGGGACGTGATCGCCCCCAACGCGGTGCGCAGGGTGCTCGACGCTTGTCCGGACATCGTGGTCCGGGCGATGTACGGCGTCACGGAGTGTTCCCTGTTCTCCGCGCACAACCCGCTGACCGCCTCCTTCGTGCCCGGCATGCTGGTGCCGATCGGGAACGCGTTCGACGACGCGACCATCCACATCCTCGACGACCGGCTCACCGCCGTCCCGAACGGGATCGAAGGGGAGATCTACATCGCCGGCCGGGGTGTGTCTCGTGGCTACCTCGGCCGTCCGGACCTGACCGCGGAGGTGTTCGTCGCGGACCCGTTCGGTGCGCCGGGTACTCGCATGTACCGCACCGGTGATCTGGCTCGTCGCAACGACGACGGCCTGATCGAGTTGGTCGGCCGGGCGAGCAGCCAGGTGAAGATCCTCGGCTTCCGGGTCGAGCTGGCCGAGGTGGAGGCCGCGATGGCTTCCTTCCCCGGGCTCGCACAGGTCGTCGTCGTGGTGCGCGAGCTCGAGTCGGGGGAGAAACGGTTGGTCGGCTACGTCGTGCCGGAGTCGGGCGACGTCGATCTGGGGGCGCTACGCGCGCACGTCCGGGAATCGCTGCCGGACTACATGATCCCAGCGGCGTTCGTCCAGCTGGCCTCCCTCCCGCTGACCGCGAACGGGAAGCTGGACCGCAAGGCGATGCCGGAGCCCGACTTCGAGGCCGCGGCGGCTTACCGGGCGCCGGAGACGCCGCTGCAGGAGTCGCTGTGCGCGATCTTCGCGTCGGTACTCGCGGTGCCCACGGTCGGTATCGACGACAGCTTCTTCGACCTCGGTGGTCAGTCGCTGGAGGCGATGCGGCTGCTCAGCCGGATCCGGGCCGAGATCGGTCCCGATCTGCTGATCAACGTGCTTTTTGACATCCCGACCGTGGCCGGGTTGGCCAACCATATCGACGACGTCGCGACCGCGGCGGCCTGAGCCGGAGGAAGGGACCGATGGCAAATCCGTTCGAAGAGCCGGACGCCCAGTATACCGTCCTGCGCAACGAGGAGAACCAGCACTCGCTGTGGCCGGCGTTCGCGCCGGCGCCCGACGGTTGGACCGTCGTGCACGGGCCGGGCCACCGCGAGGAGTGCATGACCTACATCCGGGAGAACTGGGTGGAACTGCGCCCGCGTTCGGTGACCGAGTTCGTCACGGCCCAGGCCGGGACATGATTCGACCGATACTGCTCGGCAACCGGCAAGGAGAGCACGGATGAACGAAGCGGCACGATGGGAACTGCTGTTCAAGCGCGATGATCTCGCGGTCAGTGAGGTGCGCGAGGTCGCGGCGGCGGAGCTCCGGCCGGGTGAGATCGAGCTCGCGGTCGAGCGGCTGGCGCTGACCATGAACAACGTGACCTACGCGCGGTGGGGCGCCGTCCCGCCGATGAACTTCTGGAGCGCGTTCCCCGCGGCGGATCCGCTTCTGGGCCGGCTTCCGGTGTGGGGCTTCGTCCGGGTCGCGCGGTCGAGCCATCCCGATTACTCGGCCGGCGACCGGTTCTTCGGTTACCTGCCGTCGTCGAGCCACCATGTGGTGCGCCCGGCGCCGGCCCCCCAAGGGTTCCTGGACGCCACGCCGGGCCGGTACTTCGCCCACCCCTGGTATCAGACGTTCCAGCCGGCGGGTGCGGTCGACCACCGCGACGACCGCCGGGCCCTGTTGCGGCCCATCTTCCCCGCGTCGTTCCACGTCGCCGATTTCGTTGTCGGCCGGGCCGGCGGCGACGGGCTCACCGTGCTCATCACCTCCGCGTCGAGCAAGGTGGGCATCGGGATCGCGCATCGGCTGCGCAGCAACGCGAACGTGCGCACCATTGGGCTCACCGCCGGAAACCACGCCGAGCTCCTCATCGGCCTCAAGCTGTTCGACGAGGTGGCCACCTATGACGAGCTGCCGGCGGTGCCCGCCGGTCCGGTCCTGTGCGTCGACCTCACCGGTGATGCCCAGGTGCTGGCCGCCGTTCACGGCACCTTCGGGTCCGGTCTGATGCACACCACACTGCTGGGCTGGACCCACGGCGTGCCGACGGATGAGCCGGCGGCGGTCGACCCTCCGCAGCTCACCGCCCCCACGCAGGAACTGTTCTTCACCCCCGCGGTCGAGAGCGCGACGATCGCCGCGGAGGGTGCGGACGCGTTCTTCGCCCGCTATCACGCGGCGGAGGACGAATTCATCGAGTTCACCGAGTCCTGGCTGACCGTCACCGCCGGCATCGGTCCCGAGGCGGTCGCGGCTGTGTTCCAGAGCCTGGCCGAGGGCACGCACGCGGCGGACGAGGTCACGATACTCACTCCCTGATCCGACGCCTCCACCGACAGTTCTGCCGAGGTCCGTGCTGGACCTCGGCAGAACTGTCGGTGGAGGCTGTCTTCGCTTCAGCCCCTCAGCAGCAGCGGGACCTCCGCGTAACCGTTGAAGATGAACGTCGGCGCGGGCTTCAACTCGGCGGCCGGAACGGCCAGCTTGAGGTCGGGAAATCGCTCGAACAGTGCCGGCAGCGCGACCATCGCCTCCATGGTGGCCAGCGCCGGGCCGAGGCAGCGATGCCGGCCGTGACCGAAGCTGAGGTTGCTCTTGTCCGCACGGGTGATGTCGAACTCCGCGGCCGTGTCCCCGTACTTCTCGGGATCCCTGCCGGCCGCCAGATAGTTGATGAGTACGAGGTCGCCCTTCGCGATGGTGACACCCCCGATCTCGATGTCCTCGATCGCGCAGCGGAACGGCATCGATCCGACGGCACCGTCCTTCCTGATCTCCTCGTCCCACGCCGCTTCCCAGCCGACGGCGCCGGAGCGGACCATGGCCAGTTGTTCGGGGTGCGTGAGCAGGTCGACGACCGTGTAGCACAGGACGTTGGCCGTGGTCTCCGTGCCGCCACCGATGAGCAAGTGCAGCGAGCCGATGACCTCGTCGTCGGTGAGGGGCGCCTGGTCGTCCTCTGTCGCCTTGATGATGATGGTGGTGAGGTCGTCGCCGGGTTCCCGGCGCTTGGTCTCTACCAGCCGGCCGATCGCGGACTGCCACTGATGGAGGTTGGCCTCGGACTCCTCGGCGGTGTTCGTCGTCTTGGCGTTCACGACGGCGCCGTGCAGCATGGCCTCCTGATCCGCCTCCGGGATGCCCAGCAGGTCACAGACGAGGATGGTCGACAGCGGGTAGAAGAACCTGGCCTTGATGTCCACCACCTCGTCGGCAGGAATCGCCGCCAGGTCGTCGAGGAGACCGCGCACGATGCCCTCGATGACCGGCCGGGACTTCGCCACCTGGCGGCCGGTGAACGCCTGCGCGACCAGCTTGCGCAGGCGTTCGTGTTCCTTGCCGTCCCTGGTCTGCATGTTGTCCATGGCAACCCAGGTGTAGAGCTCCCAGTCCTGCGGCACCTTGCCCTCGCGGAACTCGGGCCAGTTGTCCTTGGTGTTCTTCGCGATCCGTGGATCGACGAGCAGCTGCTTCGCGATCTCGTAACCGGTCACGGACCAGGCGGTGTATCCGCCGTGCAGTTCCACACGGGTGACCGGGCCTCGGGCGCGCAGGTTCTCCGCCTCCCCGTGCAGGTCACTGCCGCTCCGGTCCAGTACGTATGGGCACTCGGCCATGTTCTGCTCCACACTGTCGGCGACGTTGAGAGCGGTACTGAGGTGATCTCAGCACCGCAAAAGGGCTGATTGGTGCGACGAAACGCCGAACGCGTGGGACCCGCACGGGCACCCCCGCGTTGAACTGCTTCTACCAGGCATGGCTGGTCCTGGTCTGGTACCTTGAGGGCGACGACCGCATGCTGCTGGTTGCCGGGTTCGGGATCTCCCGGGCAACGCGTACCGGTGCCGCGACGAAGGTGTAACCGTGCTTGCCGCCCGCGCGCACGACCTGCACACCGCATTGTGTCCCGCTGCGGCTGACGAGTGGTCGCACGTGATCCTCGACGGGAAACTGTTCGACTCGCCCGTCGGATCAGGGCCGTCTCGAGCGTCGAAGCCGACCTGATCGACGCGTGGTAGCTCGGCAGGCATCGCGACTTCGGCGCGAACGGCCAAGCGATCATGCGCCCCGACGGGTTGCCGATGTGGACCTCGATCGCGATGCCCGGGCGTCAGCACGACACCAGCCGCGCCCACGAGCTCGGTGTCACCACGGCGCTGAACTGGTCCGCGGCCGACCTCGATCTGCCCGCGCCGGCCAACCCTGGGTACGAAAGCACAGGTCACGGCATCAAAACTCCGATCAAACAGCCGACTGGCGACAGCCGGCTCGCCATCGGCGACCGCACTTACGACAGGCTGCAGCGCGAACTGCGCCGGCAGGGCGAAGGCGGCTTCGCGATCCTCGTCGGACGGTGGGAAACGTTACGCCACACCACTACCGGCCCACGCCGGATCGGCGTGATCGTCGCCGCCCTGTACCTGACCCACTTCGAATAGAAACTCCTGCCCGATGCTTACTGTCATCATCTTATTATTCAGTGTTCCCGAACGGTTCGGTTCTCCTGGAGTGCGATTTCAAGAAACTCTCTCCATCCTCCCGCGCTGTCCGGGTCGCTGACATCCTTTATGTTGCTCGAGCCCTGCGAGGTCGCCCTGCGTTCCCGGCAATGTGGCAATTCAGAATACGCGGGTGGGGGTGGGGGCTGGTTGACTCGATGGTGCCGTTGATTCAAGAAATACGTGAGGAGTGCTGAGCCTTGTTCACCACCAACGCGTTTGCCGCGCCCGCCGAGGGCGCTCCGCTAGGGGCAACGACGATCACCCGCCGCGAGGTCGGGCCGCAGGACGTGCTGATCGACGTGGCGTACTGCGGGATCTGCCATACCGACATCCACACCGTGCGCGGCGAGTGGGGGCCGCGGCCCTTCCCGCTGGTACCCGGCCACGAGATCATCGGGACCGTAGCTGCGGTCGGGGCGGACGTGTCGCGGTTCTCGCCGGGAGAGCGGGTCGGGGTCGGCTGCATGGTCAGGTCCTGCGGGGAGTGCGGGAGTTGCCGCGCCGGGCAGGAGCAGGACTGCCCGGCCATGGTCGGCACCTACGGCGGAATCGACGCCGACGGCAGCGTCACCCAGGGCGGCTACGCTGGGAAGATCGTGGTCGGCGAGGATTTCGTGCTGCGCATCCCGGACGCTCTTGACCCGGCCGGGGCGGCGCCGCTGCTGTGTGCCGGCATCACCGTGTACTCGCCGTTGCGCCGTTATGGTGCCGGTCCGGGCACAAAGGTCGCTGTGGTCGGGCTGGGTGGACTCGGTCACATCGGTGTCAAGCTCGCCGTGGCGATGGGCGCCGAGGTGACCGTGCTGTCGCGGACCCTGAAGAAGTCCGAGGACGGCCTGCGGATGGGCGCCGCCCATTACCACGCAACCTCCGACCCCCGCGTCCTCGCCGGTCTCGCCGGTCAGTTCGACCTCATGATCAGTACCCTCAGCGCGCCCCCGGATCTGCCCACCCTGCTCTCGCTGCTGGCCCCCGGCGGCACCATGGTCAACGTCGGCATTCCCCCCGAGCCGCTCGCCCTGCCCGCCTTTTCCCTGATCATGGGACGCAAGACCCTCGCCGGGTCCCTGTTCGGGGGCATTGCCGAGACCCAGGAGATGCTCGACTTCTGCGCCGCCCACCACATCACCGCCGACATCGAGGTCATCGCTCCCGACACCGTCAACACCGCATACGAGCGTGTATTGGATTCCGACGTCCGCTACCGCTTCGTCATCGACACCACCACCCTCTCCTGACATCAAGGGGGGCTGTCTCGCCAACGGTGTTTCCGGCGATCTTAGTTAGTACTGCAACGGCAGTTGTCAGGGGTAGCCGTGTTGTCGGTAGTGGCAGGTTCGGGCTTGGTGTTGGCGTCGTCGTCGCCATCTCGACCAGGACCAGACGTGTTCTGGTGGGTGGGTTTGTCGCACGGCCAGTGCGGTGAGGAGCCTGCGGATCTCCGGTACGGTGTAGCCGATCATCATGCCGGTGCTGCTGTCGGTTCCCCTTTTACGGCAAGGGATCGGGCCACGGACAGCCAGGCGTGGGCGGCCATCGACAGGGTGATGTGGGCGTACCAGGCCCGCCAGTCCCGTACCTGGTACTCATCCAGACCCGCTTCGTTTTTCGCCTGTTGGAAGCATTCCTCGATCGCCCACCTACTGCCGGCGACCCGGGCCAGGTCGACCAGACGGGTCCGCCGGGGTCCGTAACAGACGTAGTAGGCGATCTCCCCGGTGGTGATACTGCGGCGGGCGAGGAGCCAGTACCCGCGTCCCGGTTTCCAGAACACGCGGACCGGCACCCGCGCCCACCAGTACTCCCTGGGGCCGTGCGCTCCAGCGCCGGCGGACAGGCGGCACCATGCCCGGTCCGGCAGGCCCGCGATCAACTCGTCCGCGCGGGCTCGACCCATGCCGGTGGTGACCATGTCGTCGTTGCGGCGGGTCGCGACCACATACGCCACGTCCCGCTGTTCCAGCCAGACCCGCAGCGACTTGCACTGGCCGTAGGCCTCGTCCATCGTCACCCACCCGACCGGCACCCCCGCGTCCAACGCCCGGCCGAGCATCGTGCGGGCCATCTCCACCTTCGTGGCAAATTCCACCTCGTCCGGGATACCGGCGGCCCGGCACCGGTCCCGGTCATCGGTCCACGACACCGGCAGGTACAACTGCCGGTCGATCAACGCGTGCCCACGAGCTGACCGGTAGGCCAGGAACACCCCGACCTGGCAGTTCTCCCTCCGCCCCGCGGTCCCGGAATACTGCCGTTGAACTCCGGCCGACCGGACGCCCTTCTTCAGGAACCCGGTGTCATCCACAATCAGCACACCCCGCGGGTCACCGAGATGCTCGACCACGTAGTCCCGAACGTCGTCACGGACCGCGTCGACGTCCCAGTCCGCCCACCGCAACAACCGCTGCATCCCGTCCGGCGACACATCCCCGGCCAGCTCCGCAAGGGTCCACCCGTTCTTCCGGTCCAGGCTTGTGACCAGCCCACACATGTACTGACGAGCCCGCCGTCTCGGCTCCGCCCGACGAAACCGGGCCGCTATCCGACCGTGGAGCTGGTCCAACTCAGCATGCCACCGAACAACATCGACATCCGTCACGCGATACCCAACGAACGTGAACACAACTCGACTCGGTCAGTGCCGTTGCAGTATTAGGGCGTGTCTCATTTGGTGAGGCGGCGGTAGCAGATCAGGGTGCTGGCGATAGTGGCGAAGGCTTCGCAGTGGTCGCCTTTGCGGTCATAGCGGCGGACCAGACGCCGGTAGCGCATCAGCCAGGACAGGCACGATTCGACGACCCAGCGATGGCGACCCAGGCGTTTGGAGGACTCGATGCCCTTGCGGGCGATCCTGACCCCGATCCCTCGCCGCCGGACCTCGGCGCGCAGGTCACGGGTGTCGTAGGCCTTGTCCGCGTGCAGCTTGTCCGGCCGCCACCGGCGGCGCCCGCTCGGTGTGCGGATCGCCGGTACGCAGTCGAGCATGGGAAGGAGTAGTTGGCTGTCGTGGGTGTTGGCCGCGGTGACCATGACGGCCAGGGGCAGTCCGGCACGGTCACAGATGACATGGATCTTGCTGCCCGGCTTGCCACGGTCGACCGGATTTGGGCCGGTCAGATCGCCCCCTTTTCCGCCCGCACGCTGATCGAGTCGACCACCGCCCGCGACCAGTCGATCCGGCGGTCACTGCCGAGCCGGTCCAGGGTCGCCTCGTGTAGCCGAAGCCAGAACCCGGCCGCGGTCCACTGGCTGAACCGTCGGTGGGCGGTGGCCCGGGTGACCCCGAACAACGCCTCTGGCAGCTTCCACCAGGAACAACCCGCCTGCGTCACGTACACGATCGCCGCCAGCACCGCCCGGTCATCCACCCGCCGCCGACCACCACCTTGCCGCCGAACCGGCGCGGGCGGAATCAACGGCTCCGCGATCTCCCACAGATCGTCCGGCGCCCAGGTACGGATCATCACCTCGTACACGGACACAGATCATGCCCCAGGCAGGCGACCACCCAAATGAGACACGCCCTTAGTAGGTTTCAGTGGTCGGGAAGCGGTCGTTGAAGGTGATGGCGAAGGCGTTCAACGCGGGTTTCCACCGCATCGCCCACCGGGTTCGGCCGGTCCCGGTCGGGTCCAGGGACCGGGTGACCAGGTACAGACACTTCAACGCGGCCTGTTCGTTCGGGAAGTGGCCACGGGCCTTGATCGCGCGCCGGTAGCGGGCGTTCAGTGACTCGATCGCGTTCGTCGAGCAGATGACCTTCCGGATCTCGAGGTCGTAGTCGAGGAACGGGATGAACTCGGACCAGGCGTTGTCCCAGAGGCGGATTACGGCTGGGTAGCGGCCGCCCCACTTCTCGGCCAGGTCGTCGAACGCGGCCCGGGCCGCGGTGGCGTTCACCGCGGTGTAGATCGGTTTGACGTCTCGTTTCAGTTCGTCCCAGTACCTGCGGGACGTCAACCGGAACGTGTTGCGGATCAAGTGGATGATGCATGTCTGCACGATGGCGCGGGGCCAGACGTTCGTGACCACCTCCGGTAGGCCCTTCAACCCATCGCAGACCAGGAAGAACACGTCCTTGACCCCCCGGTTGCGCAGGTCGGTCAGCACGCTCATCCAGAACTTCGCGCCCTCACCACCGGTGCCGGCCCACAGGCCGAGAATGTCCTTCTCCCCGTCGAGGGTGACCCCGATCGCGGCGTAGAACGGCCGGTTGCTCACCTGCCCATCCCGCACCTTGACCACGATCGCGTCGATGAACACCGCCGCGTAGACCTCGTCCAAGGGCCGGTGAGACCAGTCGGTCATCTCCTCGATCACCTTGTCGGTGATCCGGGAAATAGTCTCCTTCGACACCGACGCCCCGTAGATCTCGGCGAAGTGCGCGCAGATCTCCCCGGTCGTCAGTCCCTTGGCATACAACGACAGCACGACCTCGTCGACCCCGGACAACCGCCGCTGACGCTTACGCACGATCTGCGGATCGAACGTTCCCGCCCGATCGCGTGGCACGTCGATCTCGACCGGTCCGGTGGTATCGGTCAGCACCGTCTTCGACCGGGAGCCGTTACGGACATTGCCCGACCCCGCGCCGCTCGGTTCGTGTTTCTCGTAGCCGAGGTGCCCGGTCATCTCCTCGTTGAGCGCAGTCTCCAGAACCGTCTTCGTCAGCTGTTTGAGTAACCCGTCCGGGCCGGTCAGCGACAGCCCCTGTTCCTTGGCCAGCCGCACCAACTCGGCGGCGGCCTTCGCCTCCGCCGACGGTTCGGCCTTGATCTTCCTCGCGTTCACATCGTTCCGCGTCGCGGTCATCACGGCACCCTCCTCACCAGGCACAACGCCCGGTAGGTCAGGCCGGAAACACCGTTAGATCCACAGACCCGGATCGTCCGCCGGTTCGGGACTGTCGACAGCTCCTCCGTCGACCAGTGGGGGTGCAATCGGGGTGGAGTGCTTCGAAGACGACGTCGGACAGGCGTCGCTTGAGCACGCACAGCGCTTCGAGGCCACCCGTCGCCGTCGGCCTTGCGTCGGGTGATGAGGTTCTTGGCGGGCTGGTGGCAGCGCGCCTGAGTCATGGCGATACGGTGCAGAGCGGCATTGAGCTGCCGGTTACCGGTGCGGCTGAGCCGGCGCCGGGAGCGGTTCGACCGATCTCCGTCAGCAGTGGTCGGTGGTGTGGGACCGGGCGGTGAGCTGGACTGATTGGGGCCGACCGCCTCAGACGGTTGCGGCAACCAGCTGTGACAACCGGCGCACGCCCTCGGCAAGCCGGTCCGCTTCCAGGTAACTGCAGGACAGGCGGATCGATTGGTGACCGCCGTCGGCGTAGAAGAAGCTCATCGGGGTCCACAGGACGCCGAACTGCTCGGCGGAGCGCTCGAGCAGCTTCTCGTCGGCCCGAAACGGCACGTCCACGACCACGAAGAACCCGCCACCGGGCACATTCCACCGCACCCCGCGTTCGTCGCGATCCGGCTGTGGGAAGTGCTCGTCCAGCGACGCGAGCAGGACGCGCAGGTTGTTCCGGTAGAACGCGATCTTGTCGCGGTTCGCGGTGCGCAGGCTGCAGTCCGATTCGACGAGAATGCCGCCGATGACGGCCTGCGCGATCGGCGAGGTGTTCACGGTCAGCATGCTCTTGATGGCCGACATCTCGTCGGCGAGCAGGGTGCGCCGGCCGGCCCGGTCGACCACGATCTGGTCGGCGACAAGAAATCCTACGCGGGCACCGGGAAAGCAGGACTTCGCGAACGAGCCGAGGTAGATCACACGACCTCCGGTGTCCAGCGACTTCAGCGTCGGGCGCGGTTCGTCGTCGGTTCCGAACAGGCCGTAGGGGTCGTCCTCCAGCAGCAGCAGGTCCTGTTCCGCGGCGACGTCGAGCAACCTCCGGCGGGTCGCCGTGGGCAGCGAGGCGCCCGACGGGTTCGAGAAGTTCGGCACCAAGTAGAGCGCGCGTGGCCGCTTGCCCGCCGCACGGACCCGGCGCGCGACCTCGGCGACGGTCTCCGGATCAACCCCGCCGATGCTCTCCGGCACGGGCACCGCGTCCACGCCGAGGATCCGAGCCGCACCGGTCAGCCCGACGTAGCAGGGCTCGACGGCGAGGACAACGTCGTCCGGGTCCGAGCACAGCGCGCGAAGCACGATGATCATGGCCTCCTGGCAGCCCGCGGTGACCATCACCGACTCCGGGGATACCACGATGTTCTCGTCGATCTCGAGCATCCGCGAGATCAGCTCGCCGAGCTGACCGTTGGTGCGCCCGTACTGCAACAGCATGCCGGGCACGCGGTCCCAGCTGAGTCCACCGGCGAGCAAATAATCTACATAGGACTGCTGGTACCCCGCGATGTCGTCGACCGAGTAGAATCCGTCGTAGGGACGGCCCGCGGCGAGCGAGATCGCGCGCGGGTGGCGGCCCGCGACCTCGTTGAGGAAGTTCATCGACGACGCCACCGGATCGGATACCGAGACGTGCAGCTCGGCGCGGGCGATCTCAACCATGGTGCTCCGATCCGGTGGCGGCCAGCGAGGTGAGCTCGACGAGCCGGGAGGAGACGTCGACGACGCGCAGGTCGCAAACGGCGGTGATGAACGGCAGGAGGGTCGTGAAGTGCGTGCACGCGAGGACGACGGCTTCGATGCCGAGCCGTTCGGCCATGCGCAGCGTGGTCGGCAGGTGCGATGCGGTGAAGGCCGCTTCGGCGTCGCCTGCCTCGGTGCCGCTTGCCTCGATGGCGCGCACCAACGCGGGGTCCGAAACCCCGAGCACCCGGTGGCCGGGGGCGACCCGCCACGCTGTGCGCTCAACCCCGAGCAGGCCCTGCGTGTTCCCTGTGACTACCAGAGAGGAGCGCAGCTGCGGCAGCAGTTCCCGGTACACGGTGACCGGGGACACCACCGGCAGCGCGGTGTGGTCGTGGTCGACCACCGCGGACATCGAGTTGCAGAACAGCATCGCGAGATCCGTGCCCGCGGCGCGCAGCTCGGCCAGGCATCGATGGAACGTGGCCGCGAGGCCGGCGGGGTCCTGGTACTGCAGCGCGTCCTGTTCGTCCGGCGACGCCGCCATGGCGTGCGGCTGTGCGGGCAGCCCCGCGGCCCGCAGCAGCTCGGCTCCCAGTCCAGAGTCGTACGGGGTTCCGGCGATGACGGCCACGGCGGGGCCGTCGCTCTTCTCCGGCATCGCGTCTCCCGTCCGGGTGGGGACAACCTGTGCATCGATCGTCGCAGCGCGGTGGCTGGCAGTCGTCTCCTCCGGTGCGGTCAGTCCGGCGCGATGACCTTGCCAGGATTGAGGATCCCGGCGGGGTCGAGCGCGGCCTTCAGCGCCCGGTGCACCCGCAGGCCGACCGGTCCCAGCTCGCGGGCGAGCCACTCGCGCTTGAGCAGGCCGACGCCGTGCTCGCCGGTACAGGTACCGCCCAGTGCCAGGCCCAGCCGCATGATCTCGTCGAACACCACCCGCCCGCGCTCGACGCAGGCCGGATCGGCGCGGTCCACCACGATGACCGGATGCAGGTTCCCGTCGCCGGCGTGGCCCACCACACCCACCAGCACGCCGCGCCGCATGGAGATCTCCTCGACGCCGGTCACGAGGTCGACGATCCGCGATCGAGGCACGGCGACATCGTCCACGACGAGACCACCCCGGCCGCCGGGGAAGGCCTGCATCGCGGCCTGTTCCATGGCCGGGTGGGCGAGCCTGCGAGCCGCGGTGAGGGCCTCGGCCTCGGTCGCGTCACCCGCGAGGTACAGCTCGCTCGCCCCGGCCGCGCGGCAGCACTCGGTGATCCGCTCGAGGTCGGCACCCGCGCGGTCGCCGGTGTCAGCCGCGATCAGCAGCATCGCCGCGGCCTCGGTGTCGAGGCCCATCGGCCGGTAAGCCTCGATCGCCCGCAGGTGCGTCCGGTCGAGCAGTTCCAGCATGCTCGGCACGTACCCGGCGGCGATCACCGCGGACACGGCCTGCCCCGCGGCCGCCACCGTCGGGAACATCGCCACGAGCGTCCGGGCCTCCTGGGCCGCGGGCCGGAGCCGGACGGTGATCTCGGTGATGATCCCGAGGGTGCCCTCCGCGCCGACGAACAGGCTGGGAAGGTCGTACCCGGCGACGCCCTTCACCGTGCGCCGGCCACAGCGCAGGATCTCGCCGTCGGCGAGCACGACCTCCAGGCCGAGGACGTACTCGCCGGTGACGCCGTACTTGACGCAGCACATCCCGCCGGCGTCGGTCGAGACGTTGCCGCCGATCGTCGACGACTCCCACGACCCGGGGTCGGGCGGGAAGGCGAGACCCTTCTCGGCGACGGCCCTGCGCAGCTGGGCGTTGACCACGCCGGGCTGCACGACCGCGATCCGCTCCCCGGGGTCGATCTCGAGGATCCGGCTCATCCCGGCCAGCGAGACGAGCAGGGCGCCGTCGACCGCGTTGGCCGCGCCGGCGAGCCCGGTCCGCGCGCCCTGCGGGACGACCGGCACCCCGTGGGCCGCGGCGACCCGGACGATCGCGGCGACCTCGGCGGTGTCCTGCGGGCGGACCACGGCGAGCGGTGCGCCCGCTGCGCACAGGTCGGCCTCGTCGCGGCAGTGGGCAGCGAGCAGATCCGGGTCGGTCGACACCCGATCCGCGGGCAGCACGGCCAGCAGGTCCTCAACCGTTGATCTCCTGTCGTCAACGCCCACCGACGACCTCGGCCCGATCCGGTTCTCCGATGCGGTCTTCGACGCCGCCGTGCGCGTTCTTCGCGTGCCGGAACGCCGTCAGGACCAGCACGCAGAGGCCGGCACACAGGACGGCGCAGATGACGCCCACCACGTGCAGCCCGGATGTGAACGCCTCGCGGGACGCGCTCAGCAGGTCGTCGCGCTGCTGGGCGGGAAGCTGGGTGGCCGCGTCGACCGCTCGGTCGATGCTCTCAGCGGCGGCGTTCGCGGCGGCGGGCGGCAGCCCGCCCAGCGCGCCCTCCACGGTGTACCGGTACACCGCGGTCCCGATCGTAGCGATCGTGGCGATGCCGAGCCCGATGGCGAACTCGGTGGCTGTCTGCACGATCGACGCCCCCGAACCCGCCTTGTCCGGCGGCACGGCTCCCATGGCGAGGTGGTTGGCCAGCGCGGCCAGTGGCGCGGTACCGAGCATGACGACACACATCGCGATGAAGATCGTCGTGGCACCGGACGTCGCGTCGGTGAGCGTGAACGTCAGGTAGCCGAGGCTGGCGACGACCATGCCGCCCGCGATCAGGTAGGCCGGACGGATGCGGTCGGCCACCCGCGGGGCGGTCAGGCTGGCAATGATCATCAGTGTTTGCGGCACCAGCAGGAGCAGGCCGGCCGCCAACGGGGTGCGGCCAATGACGTTCTGCAGGTACAAGGTGACGATCAGAAGGCTGCCCGCGCCCACGAGTGCGGAGATGAAGAACATGATCACCGTGGAGCGGAAGATCCGGTTGCCGAACAGGCGCAGGTCCAGCAGCGGGTGCTCAAGGCGACGCTGCCGCTGGACGAACGCCATCCCGATCGCGACGCCGAACATCAGCGACACCGCGGGGAACCACGTCCAGCCGTCGCGGGCCAACGACTTGATCCCGTAGGCGAACGGCAAGATCGCCGCGAGGGACAGCACGACGCTGAGCGGGTCGAGCTTGCCCGCCTGCGGCGACCTCTGTTCGGAAAGCAGCGCGGGACCGAATACCAACAGCAGCACGATTCCCGGTACGGACACCAGGAGCACCGAACCCCACCAGAAGAACTCGAGCAGCACACCGCCGACCAGCGGGCCCAGCGTCGATCCGGTCATGAAGCAGGCCGTCCAGATTGCGAGAGCGCGGCCACGGTCCTTCAGCCGGGTGAACATCCCCATGATCAGTGCCATCACCGACGGCAGCACCGCGGCGCCGGCCACGCCGAGCAGCGCACGGCTGGTGATGAGCATCTCCGGGCTGACGGAGAATGCCGCCACCACCGAGGCCACCCCGAACACCGCCGCCCCGGCCAGCAGTAGCCTCTTCCTGCCGATCCTGTCACCGAGAGTCCCCATGGTGACCAGGAAGCCCGCGATCACGAAACCGTAGATGTCCACGATCCACAGCTGCTGGATCCCGCTCGGTGCGAGGTCGGCAGTCAGCCGTGGAACGGCCAAGTACAGCACGGAGAAGTCCATCGAGACGAGAAACGTGGGCAGGCAGAGCAGAGCCAGGCCGGCCCATTCCCGCCGCCCCGGTGCGGGCTTCGTGTCTGTACTCATGTCGGCGGTGGTCACGGATCAGTCGGCCAGTCGACGGGCGATGGTCGGGATCACGATCGCGGCCGCGACCAGGTGCGTGAACATCAGCAGCAGCCGGGTCAACGTACCCGCGGGCACCAGCAGATCAGGGACCAACGACAGCACGGTCAACGCGATCGTCGTGCGCACGAAGACCGTGCGGGGCCGGCGGACGGTGCGAGCGAGGATCACCGCCAGGATCAGGCCCAGCCCGGCGAAGATCACGGTGAGCATCGCGAACCCGGACAGCTGGAGCGGCGCTCCCATGACGACCAGGCTGATGCCGGCCAGATCGGCGATGAACGCGATCAGCGCCGTGGCCACCGCAGCCACCACGATCGCGACCAGTCCCCCCTTGACGAGCGACTTTCTTGCCGGTGCAAAAGGGTTCCCGGATCGGGAACCTTGGCCGATGTTGTCGAGAGTGTCGCTCATAATTCCTCCAGCGATGTCACGTCTGGTTGGGCTGCCGACCGCCGAAGGGCGACCGACATTCGTGCTCACACCGAGTCCGGTGCTACTGCTTCCGGGCGCACAGGATCAGGTAGGTCACGTCCTCCGGGCCCAGATGAAATGCTTCCCGCATCCCGTGGCGGATGCCCTCGGTCATCTCTGCACCGAACTCCTCGGTGATCTGATCCCTGACCGACTCGAAGTGCATGAGGTGGCGCTTGCCGGTGTTGACGTACACGCGTCGGCTCTGGATCCGCTCCTCGACCACGAAACCCACGGACTCGAACGCCTTGGTCCAACTCTCCGCGGTCATGGGTTCACGGGCCAGCGGGAAGGGCCTCTTCAGCGGCGAGGCGTCGGTGGTCTTCGAGATCTCGGACATGGCGACCCGACCGCCGGGACGTAGGACCCGGTGGAACTCCCTCAGCGCATGTTCCAGGTCGTAGGCGTTGAACAGCGACTCGAACGCGACGACGGCGTCGAACTCGGCGTCCGCGAAGGGCAACGAGTGGTAGTCGGCGACCTCGAACTGGGTCTGCTCGGCCGCTCCGCTCTGCTGCGCGCGAGCCCGGCTCCTCGCGGCCTCGACAGGGCTGATCGTGATGCCGGTGACCCGGACGCCGTACGCCCCGGCGATGTCGATCGACGCGGTGCCGGTGCCGCAGCCCGCCTCGAGCAGGCGCTCACCGCGATGCAGGCCGAGGGTGTCCACGACCTTGCGGGTGAGGCGCCCGGCGCCTTCCTCCAGCGTGGCGTCGTCGCTGTCGTCGTACCAGTAGCCCTGGCGTTGATAGCCACCGAAGTACTTGTCGGCCAGTGCGCTGGCACCGTCGTAGAACTTAGCGATGTCGGCCGGATTCGCATTCAGTTCGCTCACGGAGTATTCCCTCTGGCGTCGGGTGTGACGTCATGATTTCGTCGTGCCACCGGCCCAGGCATCTTCCCGACTGCGCGGTACAACGTGGCCCGGCCGGCCCGACGATCACGTAGCGGGCGAGACCGCACCGGTTCCTGAACCAAACAATTCCGAATCCGGCGACGCAAGGCCGGCGCGCAGCAGGTCTCGGTATTCGGCGAGCATCGAGAGGATGCTCGACTCGTCGAACTCGAGACTGTTGAACTTCACCACGCCCAGCATCTCGCCGGCCGGGTCCAGGTCGAAGTCCCACAGACTGCCGCTCGGAATCTCGGAGGTGTCGGTGTCCGAGATCAGCCGCCGGCGTAGGCCGGAGTAGCGGAGGTCACCGACAAGCTCCTCGTCCAGCGTCTGCGGGTAGTGGTTGACCTCGAACGTTATGACGACGCCGTGCGGATCCCCGTACGGGCTCATCAGATCGGGTGCGGCTTGGGCCAGTACCTCACGGAACGGCAGTTCGTAGGACATGGCCTCGAACAACGTGGCACGGGTCTTGCTAACCAGGTCGCGGAAGGTCACGCAGCCGGACACGTCGACCCGGATCGGAACGAGGTTGAAGAACAGCCCGACGGTCTCGTGGAACTCCGGCGCCGCACGGCCGGACATGAACGTCGTGGCCAGGATGTCGCGCACACCCGTCCGCCGGTGCAGGAACAGCAGGTAGCACGCGTAAAGGACCATGAACGACGAGCAGCGCATCGATTTCGCCAGCGCGTTCGTGGCGGTGAAGAGCTCCTTGTCGAACGCGAACCGATGCACCGCGTAGCTCGGTCGGGTGTCCGGCCGCCGGACCCGATCGGTGGGGACGGTGACGAACTTAGCGCCGTCGAGCTTGGCCTTCCAGTACTCGCGGGCGGCGACCGCGGACTTGTCGCCCAGCGCCCGCTGCTCCCAGCTCGCGTGCTCGCCGTACTGGCGCATCGCCGGCAGGGTAGGCTCGGCGAAGCCCCGGCGATTCGCGTAGCAGATAGCGATGTCGCGGAGCACCACGTGAATGGACCAGGCGTCGCTGACCGTGTGGTGGGTGACGAGCACGAGCACGGCGTCATCGGCACCGAATCGCCCCAGCGAGGCGCGCAGCAACGGCATGCGCGTGATGTCGCACCTGCTGTCGCCCTCGACCTCGTTGAGGAACTCGTGCGCGCGACGCTCCCGGTCCGCCGCGTCCCCCGCCGGGGTGAGCTCGCTGACCGTGAGGTCCACGGGGCTCGGCGGGTGGACCCGGCCGTAGGGCTCGCCCTCGTCCCGGACGATGAGGGTGCGCAGACCCTCGTGCCGCGCTGCGACGTCGTCCAACGCCGCCTGCAGCGTCGTCAGGTCGAGCTCACCGCGCAGCCGCCAGCCCGCGGTGACGATGTTCCGCGGGCCGAATGCGCCGAAGGTGTCATCGCCCTGGTCGAAGGCGCACATGAACGCCTGGCTGGCCGAGAGGTCTCGCCGGCCGGTCGCGGCACCGGTACGCGGGCGTTCTGTCTCGATGGTCATCGGGCTGCGGTTCCTCTCGTCGGCCGGCGGCACCGTCGCTCTGGCGGGTCTGCCGGGCAGTCGGGTTGCCGATCCACTGTGCCTGCCGCTGCGCCGCGGGCTTCTCGATTGGTGCGCCGCCGACCCGACCCCTCGCGTCCGACCGTATGCTGCCGAGAGATACGGGCTTCTCCATTCGAGCGCTGTTTCGTTGAACCCGTGTGCCCGAGCCGTCAGAAGCTAGAGTGACGGTCGATAGGCGGACCAGGAAAGCATCCACAAGCTGGGGCCCGGACCGTCCACAAGCTGGGAGAAAGGAACACGGGAGAACGTGAAACTCACAACGACCACGTGCGTCACCGTCGACGGCGTGATGCAGGGCCTCGGTGACCCGGACGAGGATCGGCGCGGTGGGTTCGAGCGTGGTGGCTGGCAAGGTCCGCTCTGGGACGACGAGGCCGGCGCTTTCATGAACGACATCTACGCCAGGGCTGACGCCTTCCTGTTCGGCAGGCGCACGTACGAGATCTTCGCCGGTTCCTGGGGACAGATGGCTGATCCCGGCGACAACGCCATCTGGAAGGCCCTCAACACGAAGCCCAAGTACGTCGTGTCGAACTCGATCACCGAACCGTCGTGGGCCGATACGACCGTCCTCTCCGGTGATCTCGCGGCCGCTATCGAGGAGCTCACCTCGAAGCCGGGAGGAGAGCTTCAGGTGCACGGCAGCGGCGCGCTGATCCGCTGGCTGCTCGACCACGAGTTCGTCGACGAGATCAACCTGATGATCAGTCCGGTTGTCCTCGGCCAGGGAACGCGACTGTTTCCCGACACCGGCCTGGACACGTTGCTCGAACAGGTGGAGTCGCGGGCGACCCGCACCGGCATGACGCTCCAGGTCTTCCGCCCCAAGGGCCGCCCCCGATACGCCAGGGCCGATGCCTGATCCGGCGTACCCGGACGCTCCGCCACCTGTGAGACGCGGTGACCGGGAATCTCCGGCATCGTGAACAGGAGACGCCCGGTCCTCGGCCGCGCCGAACCGGCTACGCGCCTCGATGCCTACCGGCTCCTGGCGGCGTGACCCCACCCGACCAAGGAGATGCGGCAGATGGCCGAACTGCCCGAGGCGATCGAATCCACTCGCCCGCTGACCGGCGAGGAGTACCTCGAAACCGTGCGCGACGACCGGGAGATCTACATCTACGGCGAGCGGGTCAAGGACGTCACCGAGCACCCCGCGTTCCGCAACCCGGCCCGGATGACCGCACGCCTCTACGACGCACTGCACGACCCCGAGCACCACGACGTCCTCACCACCGCCACCGACCACGACGGCCCCCGGGGCTACACCCACCGCTTCTACACGACACCGCACACCGTCGACGACCTCGTCGCCGACCAGAAAGCCATCGCCACCTGGGCCCGGCTCAGCTACGGCTGGATGGGCCGCAGCCCCGACTACAAGGGAGCGTTCTTCGGCACGCTCGGCGTCAACGCCGACTTCTACAACCCCTTCGCCGACAACGCCCGCCGCTGGTATCGAGAGGCCCAGGAAAAGGTCCTCTACTGGAACCACGCCTTCGTCCACCCACCCGTGGACCGCGACAAACCAGCACACGAGGTCGCCGACGTGTTCATCCACGTCGAACGCGAGACCGACAGCGGGGTGATCGTGTCCGGGGCGAAGGTGGTGGCCACCGGATCGGCACTGACCCACCACAACTTCATCGCCCACGACCGGTTGCCGGTCAAGGACCGCAAGTTCAACATCGTAGCCACCGTGCCGATGAACGCACCCGGCCTCAAACTGATCTGCCGGCAGTCCTACGCGGCGGCGTCGACGCTCACCGGCAGTCCGTTCGACTACCCCCTGTCCTCCCGGATGGACGAGAACGACGCCATCCTCATCCTGGACAAGGTGCTCATCCCCTGGGAGAACGTCTTCATCTACGGCGACGCGATGAAGGTCGGCATGTTCACCGGACAGTCGGGTTTCAACGAGCGCGCCCAGCTCCACGGAGCCACCCGGCTGGCGGTGAAATTCGAGTTCCTCGCCGGCCTGCTCGCCAAGGCCTTCGAGATCACCGGCGTCAACAACTTCCGCGGCGTGCAGACCCGCCTCGGTGAGGTACTCGCGTGGCGCAACCTCTTCTGGGGACTCTCCGACGCCGCCGCCCGCAACCCCGTACCCTGGCGCAACGGATCAGTGCTACCCAACCCGGACTACGGGTCGGCGTTCCGCTGGTTCTCCCAGCTCGGCTACGCACGCCTACGAGAGATCGTGCTACAGGACGTGGCCAGCGGGCTGATCTACCTCAACTCCAGCGCACAGGACTTCGGCAACGACAACGTCCGGCCGTACCTGGACAAATACCTCCGCGGCTCACACGGCATCGACTCCGTCGAACGCGTCAAAGTCATGAAACTGCTCTGGGACGCCGTCGGCTCCGAATTCGGTGGCCGCCACGAACTCTACGAACGCAACTACACCGGCAACCACGAGAACACCCGGATCGGGATTCTGATGGGGCAGATGGCCGACGGGCAGCTGGACGGCTACAAAAGCTTCGTCGACCAATGCCTCGCCGAATACGACCTCGACGGCTGGACCGTCCCCGACCTCTCCTCCTTCGAGAACATCGGCCGACAGGCCCGCAACCTCCTCTCCTGAGCGGTTGTCGAAGGCCGTCGCCCGGTTCTCACCGGGCGCGGTGCGCGAAGGTCAGGGCACGCGGGGTTCACCGCCGGCCCGCTTGTACGCCAGGGTCACGCCATCGAAGACGGGGAGCATGCTCAGCTCGACCCGCTCGTCGTCGCGCAGCGCGAGGTTCAGCGCGCGCAACGCGTCCGTGTCCGAGTCGCTGACGTCGCTGCGCGCCACCCGGCCCGACCAGAGGGTGTTGTCCAGCACCACCAGTCCGCCGGGGCGGAGCAGTTCGAGGCAGCGCTCGTAGTAGTCGGCGTAGTTGTTCTTGTTGGCGTCGATGAAGGCGAGGTCGAAGGTGCCCGCCGCACCGCCGGCCAGCAGCGCGTCCAAGGTCTCGAGTGCGGGCCGCAGCTCGAGCCGGATACGATCGGTGACACCTGCCCGGTCCCAGTACGGGCGACCGATCTCAGCCCATTCGGAGCTGACGTCGCACGTGACGATCCGCCCGTCCGCCGGAAGCGCGCGGGCCATCAGGAGCGTGCTGTACCCGGTGAACGTCCCAATCTCGACGATGTTCTTCGCGGAGATCAGCCCGACCAGGAAGCCGAGCAGCTGCCCCTCCGCGGGTGGGGCGCACATGCCGTGCGCGAGCAGCTCCATGGTGGCCATCCGCAGCCCGTGCGCGATGTCGTCCTCGCGAAGCGACACGTCCACCACGTACTGCTCGATCACTCCGAGTTCCCCGGTCGCCATCAGCATTCCTCCCAGTCGTGATCAACACAGATTCCGCCCGACGAGGATCAACTCGGCGTGCGTGAACAGATAGTCGCACCTGGGGTCGGCGCGGCCTTCTCGAAAGGTGCGCAGAATCGCAGACTTGGAGACGTCCACACGCCGGACGACCGATACTCTCAGCGCCAGAAAATATGTGGGGAAATGATCATCCGAACGTCGGAGGACGCGATGCCGGATTCGATTCAAGCCGGTCTGCCGATCATCATCGAGGCATGGCTCGGAGACAGCGCAAAGATCGAGGGCACCGACGAGGACATGCTTCCGGGGACCGGAAACCCGATCGTCGACGCGGCGCATTCGTTCAACGTGGCTCATCCGGAGTACGAGGTACGTATCCGCAAGATCGACTATCGGGAGCTGCCAAAGGCGGTCGCCGAGGCGGTCGCGCAGGGCAATCCACCCGCGCTGGCGGAGTACGTGTACACGGCGACCCAGGTCGCGCTCGACACACGCGCCCGCGCGGGCGGTCCGCTGTTCGTGCCGGTGGAGCGGGCGGTCAGGGATCGCACCGAGATCCTCGGCGAGCCCGTGATCCTCGACGACATCGTGGCCTCCGCGCGCGAGTACTGGAGCCGCGGGGGCGAGCTGGTCTCGGTGCCGACGACCGTGACGTGCAACGTCCTGTTCGCCAACAGGGCCATTCTCGAGCGCGCCGGAATCGACCGGATGCCGGCGACGTGGCAGGACCTGGAGGCCGCGTGCGCCGCGGTCGCCGCGCTGCCCGACGGACCGGCGCACGGCGTGACCTGGCCCAACTACGGCTGGCTGTTCCACCGGGAGGTCGTCGGGCAGGGCGGGCTGTTCTGCAACGGCGACAACGGCCGCGCCGGCCGGGCCACCCGGGTCTTCCTGGACTCCCCCGAGATGCTCGCCTACGTCCAGTGGTGGAAGCACATGCACGACCGCGCCTACTACCACTACACCGGCGAGGTGAACGACTACTTCGGCGCCATGGTCGCGTTCGGCCGGCAGGACGTCGCCTTCGCGGTCACCTCGTCGGCGGTCGGCCAGGAGATGCTGGACATAGCCACCGCCGCGGGCTTCGAACTACTCGCGGGTCACCTGCCGCGGTCCGGCGCCGAGCCCTACTCCAGCGGGCCCCTCGGCGGCCAGTCGTTCTTCCTGACCGCCGGCCTGCCTACGGCGGTCGAGGACGGCGCGCTCGCCTTCCTCCAGCACCAGCTCAACCCGCAGCACGCGATCGCCCGCATGCACAGCCGTTCACTCCCGTTGACCCAGCCCGCCCACGAGCAGGCCACCGCGGAGCAGTGGACCGAGCCGTTTCCCGGCTACCTCGTGGCGACCGAGCAGCTCGCCTCACCGAACCGGACTCCGGCAGCAGCCGGGCCGCTGCTCGGCAACCTCAACGGCATCAACGGCATCATGATCGCGGCGATGGATGACGTGCTCAAGCGGGGGGCGGAGCCGGCCGCCCGGTTCCGCGAGGCGAGCAGGGCGGCCCAGGCGCTGCTCGACCGTTACAACGCGTCAGCGCTCGCCTACCCGCCCGTGACCCCCGAAGCATTGACCGTCACGGCCTGAACAATCGGGCGACGTGCGGCGACGACCTCGGGAAATACGTCTTCCCTCGCCGCTTCGCCGAGCATTCGGCAAGAGGCATGATGGGTCAGCTGGACATCGCCCCTGTTCCACCTGATCTTTCCAGCAATTCAGGAGACGCTCGTCCGAGCGGCAGCCTGAAAGACTACCGCAGCGTTTCCGGGCCGCCGCGTTGTCGGCCCCGTGACCGGCTGGGGAGTGGCCCGATGAGGTTTCGCATTCGTTCGAACGGATTGCCCAAGGTCTCGGTGGTCGCCGTTGCGGCCGCCACGGCGGTGGCGGTCGGAGGTGCGGCAGCCCCGGCTCCGGCTCCGGCTCCGGCTCCGGCTCCGGCTCCGGCTCCGGCTCGGGCTCCGGCCCCGGCTCAGGTGGCCGGTCCGCGCGGCGACGGCACGGCCATCACCCCGCTCGGTACCCGGGTGACGCCCGCGGGCACCCAGACCGACCTGGGTGACCGGCCGTTCGGTGCGGTGTTCTTCCCCGACCGCGCGCACTTCCTCGTCGCGAACGCCGGCAACGGCCCGCAGTCGCTGCAGGTCGTGGATGCCGCCACCAGCACGGTGACGCAGACGATCACGTACGACCCACCGGAGGCCGTGTTCACGGGCATGGCGTTCAGCCCGGACGGGTCGCGCGTGTACGTCAGCGGCGGCGGCACCGACAAGATTCACGTGTTCAGCGTGTCCGGCGCGACGCTGACCGAGCAGGCGCCGATCCCGCTGACCGCGAACGCGGGCGGACGACCCATCGATGTCTTCCCCTCCGGTCTCGCCGTCACACCCGACGGCGCGCGGCTGGTCGTCGCCAACCAGCTAGCCGACTCCGTGTCCGTCGTGGACCTGGCCACCCGCCTCACGAGCAGCATCGGCATCGGCAACGCCCCATACGGCGTCACGCTGTCGGAGAACGGCATCGCCTACGTCACCAACCGGGGCGGTAACACGGTCAGTGCGGTGGACACGCGCACGGCCGTACCGGTCCTGGTCACCACGATCACCGTCGGCACGCACCCCAACCAGTCGGTCCTCGACGCCACCGGACGCAGGCTCTACGTGGCCGACGGCGACTCCGACCAGATCAGCGTGGTCGACACGGCAACAAACCGCGTGGTGCAGAGGATCAGTCTGGCACCGTACCCGAACGCACCCGTCGGCTCGAACCCGACCGGCCTGAGCCTCTCGCCGGACGGCCACACCCTTTACGTCACCAACGCGGGCAACAACGACGTCGCGGTGATCGACCTGCGCCGCGGCCGGGTTGCCGGTCTGATCCCGAGCGGGTGGTACCCGTCGGCGGTGCTCGCGTCGGCCGACAGGCTGTTCGTCCTCAACGCCAAGGGTCTCGGCGCCGGCCCCAACCCCGACGGCCCCAGCCCCTACCTCGACACCCTCGAGCTGACCGCGGACCCCGCATGGCGGGCCCAGTTCATCGGCACGATGATGACCGGCACGCTGTCCACCATCCCGCTGACCCACGACGCCGCTCAGCTGGCCAGGTGGACCAAGCAGGTCGCCAGCAACAACGGCTTCGCCGACGCCGACCGCGTACGCGGCGTCCCGGCCACCTCCGTCGTGCCTGGCCGCGTCGGTGGACCGACGCCCATCAAGCACGTGATCTACGTGGTCAAGGAGGGCCGTACCTACGACCAGATGCTCGGCGACCTGGGCAAGGGCAACGGCGACCCGGAGATCACCGAGTTCCGGGCAGACAGTACGCCGAATCTGCGCGCGCTGTCGAACACGTTCGTCACGCTGGACAACTTCTACGCCAACGCCGAGGTGAGCGCGCAGGGCTGGAGCTGGGCCACGGCGGCCAACTCCAACACCTATACCGAGCAGACATGGGGCGCCCCGCCCGGCCGGCACACCGGTGGCACCACGCCCCCGGCCGCGACCGGTGATCCGGCCGTCGCGCCGAACCGCGACCCGGCAGGCGCGTACCTCTGGGACCGGCTGGCCGACAAGCGCATCTCCTTCCGCAACTACGGCTTCGCCGTGGCACCGGACGCCGCGGGCATGATGAGGGCCGCCGATCCGCGGCTGGACGCGAACACCGACCCGAACTACATGGGCTTCCACCCCGACTGCGCCGACTCGGCCGGTACGTTCACCGTTCAGGGCACCGGATGCGGGTTGCCGCGCATCGAGGAATGGAAGCGGGAGTTCGCCGGCTACGTGGCGACCGGCACCCTGCCCACGGTCCAGTTCGTCGCGCTGCCCAACGACTTCACCTACGGAAACTTCGCGGGCAAGCCGACCCCCTCGGCGTATGTCGGGGACAACGACTGGGCCCTCGGCCAGCTGGTGGACGCGGTCTCGCACTCGAAGTACTGGGCCGACACCGCCATCTTTGTCACCGAGAGCAACGCCCAGGCCGGCGCCGACCACGTGGAAGCGCATCGCACCACGTCGTTGGTGATCAGCCCGTACACGCGGACCGGCACCGTGGACTCCACGTTGTACAGCACGGCATCGATGCTGCGCACGATCGAACTGATCGTCGGCGTCGCCCCGCTCACACAGTTCGACGCGTACGCCACGCCGATGTTCAGCTCCTTCACCGACCGCCCGAACCCGGCTCCGTACACGGCCGTCAAGCCGACCACGTCGTTCACCGAGCTGAACCCACCTCGCCGGGCAGCTGAGGCAGCCCGCAGCTTCGAGGACGCCAGATCCCAGGAGGAGCAGTCGTGACGCTGCACGTGAAGAGCATGAGTGACCCGGCAGCGCCAGCGCCGACGGGGGATCCGGCGCGCTCCGGCACGCCGTTCTGGCGGCGCCCGTGAGTCGGGCCGCTGGCCGTCCTGGCCGTCCTGTACCTGTACACGACGTCGAAGCCGTTCCTCGGGGTGCCGGAGAGCAAGGCGCCACTGCAGCCGCACGACAACTTCCCGCTCTACTACCCGGTGCTCATCGTTCACATGATCGGCGGCACGATCGCCATGCTGGCGGTCGTCCCGCAGGTCTGGCCGTGGTTGCGCACGCACCACCCGAAGGTGCACCGGACATTCGGGCGGATCTACCTCGTCGGCACCCTCGTGGCGGTCGCCACGGGACTCGTGGTCGTCTGGTGGGCTCCGAAGCCCGGCAAGACCGGCGCGCTGTGCTTGCTGCTGGTCTGGGGCGCTACGAGCGCGATCGGGTACCACGCCGCCCGCCGCCGGAACTTCGCCAAGCACCGCCAGTTCATGCTGTACAGCTTCGCGATCGCGATGAACAACATCTGGGCCGCGTTCGCCCTGATCGTGCTGGTGGCGCTGCTTGGATCCCCTGGGTCGGCAACCTGATGCTGGTGCAGTGGTGGCTCTACCGCACCGCGCGGCCGGCCGAGGTGGCCGGGACGGCGACGACATGACAGACGCCAGTAGCGCATCCACTCGCCCGCTGACCGGCGAGGAGTACCTCGAAACCGTGCGCGACGACCGGGAGATCTACATCTACGGCGAGCGGGTCAAGGACGTCACCGAGCACCCCGCGTTCCGCAACCCGGCCCGGATGACCGCACGCCTCTACGACGCACTGCACGACCCCGAGCACCACGACGTCCTCACCACCGCCACCGACCACGACGGCCCCCGGGGCTACACCCACCGCTTCTACACGACACCGCACACCGTCGACGACCTCGTCGCCGACCAGAAAGCCATCGCCACCTGGGCCCGGCTCAGCTACGGCTGGATGGGCCGCAGCCCCGACTACAAGGGAGCGTTTCTCGGCACGCTCGGCGTCAACGCCGACTTCTACAACCCCTTCGCCGACAACGCCCGCCGCTGGTATCGAGAGGCCCAGGAAAAGGTCCTCTACTGGAACCACGCCTTCGTCCACCCACCCGTGGACCGCGACAAACCAGCACACGAGGTCGCCGACGTGTTCATCCACGTCGAACGCGAGACCGACAGCGGGGTGATCGTGTCCGGGGCGAAGGTGGTGGCCACCGGATCGGCACTGACCCACCACAACTTCATCGCCCACGCCGGGCTGCCGGTCAAGGACCGCAAGTTCAACATCGTAGCCACCGTGCCGATGAACGCACCCGGCCTCAAACTGATCTGCCGGCAGTCCTACGCGGCGGCGTCGACGCTCACCGGCAGTCCGTTCGACTACCCCCTGTCCTCCCGGATGGACGAGAACGACGCCATCCTCATCCTGGACAAGGTGCTCATCCCCTGGGAGAACGTCTTCATCTACGGCGACGCGATGAAGGTCGGCATGTTCACCGGACAGTCGGGTTTCAACGAGCGATTCACCTTCCAGGGCTGCACCCGGCTGGCGGTGAAATTCGAGTTCCTCGCCGGCCTGCTCGCCAAGGCCTTCGAGATCACCGGCGTCAACAACTTCCGCGGCGTGCAGACCCGCCTCGGTGAGGTACTCGCGTGGCGCAACCTCTTCTGGGGACTCTCCGACGCCGCCGCCCGCAACCCCGTACCCTGGCGCAACGGATCAGTGCTACCCAACCCGGACTACGGGTCGGCGTTCCGCTGGTTCTCCCAGCTCGGCTACGCACGCCTACGAGAGATCGTGCTACAGGACGTGGCCAGCGGGCTGATCTACCTCAACTCCAGCGCACAGGACTTCGGCAACGACAACGTCCGGCCGTACCTGGACAAATACCTCCGCGGCTCACACGGCATCGACTCCGTCGAACGCGTCAAAGTCATGAAACTGCTCTGGGACGCCGTCGGCTCCGAATTCGGTGGCCGCCACGAACTCTACGAACGCAACTACACCGGCAACCACGAGAACACCCGGATCGGGATTCTGATGGGGCAGATGGCCGACGGCCAACTCGACGGCTACAAAAGCTTCGTCGACCAATGCCTCGCCGAATACGACCTCGACGGCTGGACCGTCCCCGACCTCTCCTCCTTCGAGAACATCGGCCGACAGGCACGCACCCTGCTGAGCTGACCACAGATCACAGATCACAGAAGGCCCGCACGGGGGCACGAACGCCCACGTGCGGGCCCTGCCTACCCCGGGGTCGATCGACCTCGGGTTCCTTGATGGGGTCTGTGGATCTAACGGTGTTTCCGGCCTGACCTACCGGGCGTTGTGCCTGGTGAGGAGGGTGCCGTGATGACCGCGACGCGGAACGATGTGAACGCGAGGAAGATCAAGGCCGAACCGTCGGCGGAGGCGAAGGCCGCCGCCGAGTTGGTGCGGCTGGCCAAGGAACAGGGGCTGTCGCTGACCGGCCCGGACGGGTTACTCAAACAGCTGACGAAGACGGTTCTGGAGACTGCGCTCAACGAGGAGATGACCGGGCACCTCGGCTACGAGAAACACGAACCGAGCGGCGCGGGGTCGGGCAATGTCCGTAACGGCTCCCGGTCGAAGACGGTGCTGACCGATACCACCGGACCGGTCGAGATCGACGTGCCACGCGATCGGGCGGGAACGTTCGATCCGCAGATCGTGCGTAAGCGTCAGCGGCGGTTGTCCGGGGTCGACGAGGTCGTGCTGTCGTTGTATGCCAAGGGACTGACGACCGGGGAGATCTGCGCGCACTTCGCCGAGATCTACGGGGCGTCGGTGTCGAAGGAGACTATTTCCCGGATCACCGACAAGGTGATCGAGGAGATGACCGACTGGTCTCACCGGCCCTTGGACGAGGTCTACGCGGCGGTGTTCATCGACGCGATCGTGGTCAAGGTGCGGGATGGGCAGGTGAGCAACCGGCCGTTCTACGCCGCGATCGGGGTCACCCTCGACGGGGAGAAGGACATTCTCGGCCTGTGGGCCGGCACCGGTGGTGAGGGCGCGAAGTTCTGGATGAGCGTGCTGACCGACCTGCGCAACCGGGGGGTCAAGGACGTGTTCTTCCTGGTCTGCGATGGGTTGAAGGGCCTACCGGAGGTGGTCACGAACGTCTGGCCCCGCGCCATCGTGCAGACATGCATCATCCACTTGATCCGCAACACGTTCCGGTTGACGTCCCGCAGGTACTGGGACGAACTGAAACGAGACGTCAAACCGATCTACACCGCGGTGAACGCCACCGCGGCCCGGGCCGCGTTCGACGACCTGGCCGAGAAGTGGGGCGGCCGCTACCCAGCCGTAATCCGCCTCTGGGACAACGCCTGGTCCGAGTTCATCCCGTTCCTCGACTACGACCTCGAGATCCGGAAGGTCATCTGCTCGACGAACGCGATCGAGTCACTGAACGCCCGCTACCGGCGCGCGATCAAGGCCCGTGGCCACTTCCCGAACGAACAGGCCGCGTTGAAGTGTCTGTACCTGGTCACCCGGTCCCTGGACCCGACCGGGACCGGCCGAACCCGGTGGGCGATGCGGTGGAAACCCGCGTTGAACGCCTTCGCCATCACCTTCAACGACCGCTTCCCGACCACTGAAACCTACTAACTAAGATCGCCGGAAACACCGTTGGCGAGACAGCCCCGACGATCCGCGAAATCGGCTGTCGACCGTGCGGCGGATGTCATGGCCCGGTTCCCTCGTCAGCTCAGCAGGGTGCGTGCCTGTCGGCCGATGTTCTCGAAGGAGGAGAGGTCGGGGACGGTCCAGCCGTCGAGGTCGTATTCGGCGAGGCATTGGTCGACGAAGCTTTTGTAGCCGTCGAGTTGGCCGTCGGCCATCTGTCCGAGGAGCAGTTCCACGCGGGTGTTCTCGTGGTTGCCGGTGTAGTTGCGTTCGTAGAGTTCGTGGCGGCCACCGAATTCGGAGCCGACGGCGTCCCAGAGCAGTTTCATGACTTTGACGCGTTCGACGGAGTCGATGCCGTGTGAGCCGCGGAGGTATTTGTCCAGGTACGGCCGGACGTTGTCGTTGCCGAAGTCCTGTGCGCTGGAGTTGAGGTAGATCAGCCCGCTGGCCACGTCCTGTAGCACGATCTCTCGTAGGCGTGCGTAGCCGAGCTGGGAGAACCAGCGGAACGCCGACCCGTAGTCCGGGTTGGGTAGCACTGATCCGTTGCGCCAGGGTACGGGGTTGCGGGCGGCGGCGTCGGAGAGTCCCCAGAAGAGGTTGCGCCACGCGAGTACCTCACCGAGGCGGGTCTGCACGCCGCGGAAGTTGTTGACGCCGGTGATCTCGAAGGCCTTGGCGAGCAGGCCGGCGAGGAACTCGAATTTCACCGCCAGCCGGGTGCAGCCGTGGAACCAGGCGCGTGCGTTGAAACCCGAGTGCCCGGTGAACATGCCGACCTTCATCGCGTCGCCGTAGATGAAGACGTTCTCCCAGGGGATGAGCACCTTGTCCAGGATGAGGATGGCGTCGTTCTCGTCCATCCGGGAGGACAGGGGGTAGTCGAACGGACTGCCGGTGAGCGTCGACGCCGCCGCGTAGGACTGCCGGCAGATCAGTTTGAGGCCGGGTGCGTTCGTCGGTATGGCGGCGATCAGTGCGAACTTGCGGTCCTTGATGGGCAGCCCGGCCTGGGCCACGAAATTGTGGTGGGTCAGTGCCGATCCGGTGGCCACCACCTTCGCCCCGGACACGATCACCCCGCTGTCGGTCTCGCGTTCGACGTGCATGTATACGTCGGCGACCTCGTGCGGAGGCCGATCGCGGTCGACCGGCGGATGCACGATCGCGTGGTTCCAGAAGAGGACCTTTTCCTGGGCCTCTCGATACCAGCGGCGGGCGTTGTCGGCGAACGGGTTGTAGAAGTCGGCGTTCACCTTCAGCGTGCCGAGGATCGCCGCCGAGTGTTCCGGGCTGCGCCCGAGCCAGCTGTAGCTCAGCCGTCCCCACGCGGCGATGGCTTTCTGGTCGGCGACGAGGTCGTCGACGGTGTGCGGTGTCGTGTAGAAGCGGTGGGTGTAGCCCCGGGGGCCGTCGTGGTCGGTGGCGGTGGTGAGGACGTCGTGGTGCTCGGGGTCGTGCAGTGCGTCGTAGAGGCGTGCGGTCATCCGGGCCGGGTTGCGGAACGCGGGGTGCTCGGTGACGTCCTTGACCCGCTCGCCGTAGATGTAGATCTCCCGGTCGTCGCGCACGGTTTCGAGGTACTCCTCGCCGGTCAGCGGGCGAGTGGTTGCGGTGTTGGGCGCCTGTTCGCTCATCGGTCACCTGCCACGTCGAAGACCAGCTCGGCCAACTGCCGGTTGGCCACCTTGGCCAGGAAGATGCTCACGCCGGCGTGGCTCTGCTGGGTGGACATGTCCCGCCAGATGCGTTCGATGCGTTCGCCCGTCCGCACCGCGCTCGATCCAGCGGTCGGGAACAGGTTCTCCGACATCGCACTCCACGACAGGCGGACGGTCTCGCGGCTGATCAGCGACAACCGCAGGTCCACCTCGCGGGTGAACTCGGCCGACCCGCGGTTCGCGGTCTCCTGCCACTGCCGCACTGCATCGAACAGCGCGGCCCGCGCGGTGGAGATGCGGGCAGTCGCCTCGCCGTAGTCGAACTGGAAGTCGGGGTCCTCGGCGCGCGGCCTGATCGGCGGGTAGATGGTCGTGCGGTCGCGCATCAGCTCGCCGTAAGCGTCGAGGGCGCCGGTGGCCATGCCGATCGCGAGCGCACCGTTCTGGAACTGGATCATGCTCAGCACGCCGCCGCCGTACAGGGTGTTGCCGTGCAGGGCGAGTCCCGGCGTGCCGTTCTCGACCGTCGCCGTGCCGATATGGGTGTTCAGCACGCGGTACTCGGGAACGAAGGCCCTGTCGATCTTGACGCTGTGCGACCCGCTGCCCTTGAGACCGAGCTGGTCGCCCCAGTCGTCGAGCCGCTCCCACTGGTCGCGGCGCACGATGAACATCATCGGCGCGGGCGGCCCGCCGTCCGCGCCGGCGACGAGAGAGTGGCCGATGAAGTGGGTCGCGTAGGGTGATCCCGAGCTGTAGCGATGGACTCCGTCGACGATCCAGCCGCCCTCGGCACGCTCCGCGAAGCCGACCGGCCCGATGGTGCCCGGGCAGATGAAGTCCCCGCCCGCGAACACCTCGTCCTGCGCCTCCGGGCCGAACAGGGTGGCAACCGCATGGGCGTGGGAGGCCCCGAAGGTGAACATCCACGCGGTGGAGGGACAACCCCTGGCGAGCGCGGTCACCACCCTCAAATGGGTGTCGACGCCGAATTCGTAGCCGCCGTAGCGCCGCGGCACGAGAAGCCGGTAGAAACCCGCAGCGAGGAACTCTTTGTGTGTATCCAGCGCGTAATACCCGCGCTGTTCGGTCTCGTGCTGCCGCTCGACGAGACCGGCCGCGATCCGCTCCGCGCGGGCCACGATTTCGTCAGCGGTCAGCCGCGGCTCCGGCGGAGCGGGAAAGCTGTCTGCGGACACGCTCGTGGCGGCAGTCATGTCGTGTCATCCCTTCGGCGAATGTTGCTCGACCTCGAGGATCACACGGACGCTCGGCGGCTGACGTCTTTGGGAATGCGGCCTTCGCTCTTTCAGGCCGGCGGCGGGGCGACTCAGCCGGCGATCGCCGGGTGCTCGGGCGTCCGGCGGTGGGCGGGCATGGCCGGGAGCGCCCCGCCGGGTCGGACCGGTCGCCGGGGCTCCTCCACGGTCACGCGGCAGAAGGGTACTTCGTCTTGGCGTGGTGGGCCTTGACTGCCTCCTGGCAGTCGCTGCTCGTCACCGCGATTTCGCGGCCACCAGCGTCGCGGTGATGGGTTCGAGCTCGGCGACCAGTTCGTCGAGCTCGGCGGTGGAGAGTGCTTCGTACGGCGGGGCGGCGAGCTCGTCGGTAAGTGCTTCGATGCGCTGGTAGGTCTCGCGGCCGGCGTCGGTGAACCGGCCGTCGGTGTCGACGAGCCCCCGCTCGCGTAAGCCGTCCATGACCGCGGCCAGCCGCTGTTTCGGCAGGTGATGGATACGCCCGAACGACTCCGGCGGATGGATGCCCATTGCCAGCGCGTTGAGCACGTGGGCCTCCGTGCCGCCGATGCGCGCGCCGACGAGAGCGGCGACGTGCCCGTCACCGCGGTGCTCGCGCAGCATGGTCGCGGAGTGCCACAGCCGGGCGACCGGGTCGCTGGGCACCGCAAGAGTGCGCATCGCAGCGTACATCACCCGACCTGCTGTGGGCGCGTTCGTCGCCGCTTTGGTGGTCAGGTCGGCGGCGCGTACCAGGCCCGGGGAGTTGGCCAGCTCATCACCGAGAATCCGCCGTACGGAGGCCGCGCTGCCCCGCTCCCGCGCGGCGACCGATGCCTCGGGCGCGATAATCTCCCACGCGCTCGGGATGTGCCGCGCGGCCTCCGCTTCGGCGAAGCTGTAAAAGGCCGCGTGCACCACCTGCGCCGGGACCCGCCCCAGCGGGGCGGCGCGGCTGGCGAAGTAGCCGTCCCAATAGGTGCGGTGGCCGAGCGCGGCCAGCTCTTCCTTGCACTCGTCAGCGAAGAAGGTGACCAGGCAGATCGGCTCCATGAGCTCGAACATGCGACGCGATGTACCAATCATGGCCGACATCATGCCAGCCGCCACGAGATGAAGGCGCCGCCGGCGTACCTCTCGCCCGACGGTCCACGGCATCTTGAGGCCGTTCTTCCCTCTGCCGGCCCGGCGGTCGCCGACTCCGCCATCACCACCGCGCTGGCCACCGGCGCCGAGCCGGCCACCTTCTCCTGCCGGGACCTGCTCACCCCGGGGCAGCTGGACCAGGCGCGACAGGCCGCCCGGCAGCTCTACCCGACGATGCTGTCCAACACCGAGGCGCTGGCGAGCTTCGGCAACCAGGCGCTGGACCAGGTCAACGCGCAGGTCAGCCGGATCTTCCGGGACGTCGGCCGGGTGGACATCCCCGAGCTGACCAGCATCATGATGGACTGCGCACCGATGCGTAAAATCTGTGTCCGAGGGGGGACTTGAACCCCCACGCCCTTTACGGGCACTAGCACCTCAAGCTAGCGCGTCTGCCATTCCGCCACCCGGACCTACTCGTCAACCCTACCTTTGGCCCCTTGAGCGCTTACATCGCCCATCGGCCGCCCGTAGGGCCGCACGGGGCACTACTGTACACGGCACTCATGGATCATGCACAGCGGCTGGTCCGCGGGGCGTCCGGGCACTCCGGCGGCAGTTCCGAGCCATGATGATCTCCCGCGTCGCACCGTTGGATCGGGGCTCGACGCCCCCCGATGACGACCCCTGGCGGCCTGAGTCGAGCGTGGCCGAGCAACCTCCAGGAGCGCCCCCGATCACGCCGGGTCGGACCCGGCCGTACGCAGGGATGCGGACCTACGCCCCGCGACCCGAACCTGCGAACCGCGCCGGTTGATCACTTGGCCGCCGGGAACCCCCACCTCATGGCTGCGCTGCCCTTGATCATCTGAGAGAGCCCGTGATCCACGTCGCCAACCGCCGGAGGGCCGAGGACGTACGGCGGTGTGAGCGGGAGCCCCAAGCGGTACGACGGCTGCGCTGCGGCGCAACCAACCGGCGGCGGATGGACGCACTGTGGGTGCAGCAGGGCTCACTCAGTGCAGGGCGGAGCCACCATCGGAGCCGGGTCGCACACCGAGCCGGTCGAGCAGGTGGCGACGAACCGGGCCGAAGCCGGGATCGTCGGGGGCGCGCGGCCGGGTCAGCGGGACCGGTGCGTTCTCCACGATCTGTCCGCCGTCGAGTACGAGGGTGCGGTCGGCCAGCAGCAGTGCCTCGTCCACGTCGTGCGTGACCAGCAGGGCGGCGAAACCGTGCTCGGCGTGCAGCCGGCCGAAGAGGGTCTGCATCCGGAGCCGGGTGAGCGCGTCGAGTGCGCCGAACGGCTCGTCGAGGAGCAGCAGCGCCGGCTCCCGGACCAGCGCCCTGGCGACGGCGACCCGTTGTGCCTGCCCGCCGGAGAGTTCGGCCGGCCAGGCCCGCCCGCGGTCGGCGAGCCCGACCTCGGCGAGCGCGGCGCTCACCCGCTGGCGTACGTCGCCGCCCGTCACCCCGAGCGAGACGTTGTCGACCACCCGCTTCCAGGGCAGCAGCCGGTGTTCCTGGAAGACGACGGCCTGACTGCCGGTCCGGGAGATCTCGCCACTGGCATCCGGGTCGAGACCGGCCAGGATACGTAGCAGGGTGCTCTTGCCGGAGCCGCTGCCGCCCAAGAGTGCCACCACCTCGCCCGGAGCGATGGCCAGGTCGACGCCGTCGAGCACGACGGTCCCGCCGAAGGACCGGCGTACCTCGTGCGCGGTGATGACCGGCCGGGTGGCGGTGCTCAGCTCGCCTGGAGTCCGCGTCGCCATGTCAGGGTTCTCCTTTCCGCCGTACGCAGCGCGAGGTCCGACAGCAGCCCGAGGAGTGCGTAGACGAGCAGGCCGAGGAGGACGACGTCGGTCTGGCTGAACTCCCGGGCCTCCATCATCAGGAAGCCGATCCCGGTCTGCGCGTTCACCTGCTCGCCCACCACGAGACTCAGCCAGGCGGCGCCGAGGGCCAGCCGGAGGCCGAGGAAGAGCGACGGCAGCGCGCCGGGCAGCACGACGTGGCGGAGCCGGGCCAGCTGACCGAGGCCACAGGCCCGGGCCGCCTCGACCAGGCGTTCGTCGATGTCTCGGATCCCGGCGTACGTGTTGAAGTAGATCGGGAAGAACGCCCCGAGGGCGACCAGTGTGATCTTCAGTGACTCGCCGATGCCGACCCAGATGATCAGAAGTGGTACCAGCCCGAGATGCGGCAGCATCCGGGCCATCTGTACCGGCGGATCGACCAGGTCGTCCCCGAGCCGGAGCAGTCCCGCTGTGGCGCCGAGCAGCAGGGCCAGGACCCCGCCGATGGCCAGTCCGATCCCGGCCCGGGTGAGTGAGTCCAGCAGGTGGATGCCGAGGGTGCCGTCGCGGGCGAGCCGCCAACCGGTCCGCGCCACCTCGCTGGGCGCGGAGAGCTTCTCCGGTGGCAGCAGGCCGGTCTGCGCCGCCGCCTGCCAGACCAGGAGCAGGCCGACCGGGGTGAGTGCGCGGCGCCAGCGTCGACCCGGACGGACACTCCGGCGTACGTCGCTGCGGGCCGGCGTGGGGGAGGCCGGGGAGCCGTCGACCGTACCGACGAGGGTGCTCGTCATCGGAACACCCCGCTGAACTGGTCGTCCACCAGGGAGACCATGTCGACCGTACCCGGGATCAGCTTGAGTTCGGTGAAGCCGTCGGCGATGGACTGTAGTTCGGCGCCGATCTCCGGGCCCACCGGTGCGAGCGGCTTCGCGCTGCGGGCCAGGGCGCGGGCGGTCGTCGACTCGTCGATCTTCAGCTCCGGCGCCAGGATGCTGGTCCGCTCCTGCGGGTTGGCGATGCCCCAGTCGGTGGTGCTCCGGTACGTCTCCAGGAACGTCCGGATCTGGTCCGGCTTCTGCTCCAGCGCCTCCGGCGATACCAGGATGTACTCGCGATTGCTGGCCAGTCCCGTGGCGTCGGCGAGGATCTTCACTCCGGGCTGCTCGGCGAGGGCGAAGTACGGGTCCCAGATGATCCAGGCGTCAACCTGGTCGTTGTCGAACGCCGGACGTGCCTCCGCCGGCTTGAGGTACTTGACGTTGATGTCCGCGAGGGTCATCCGATGCGCCTCGAGTAGCCGGACCAGTAGCCAGTTGACGTTCGATCCCTTGTTCAGGGCGACCGTCCTGCCCTTCAGGTCGGCGAACGTGCGGAAGCCCTTCGACTCCTTGACCAGGACCGCCTCGCCCTGTGGCACCGGTTCCGACGTACCGATGATCCGGAACTTGATTTTGCCGGCGGCGGCGAAGATCGGTGGCGCCTCGCCGACCTGGCCGATGTCGATCGCGCCGGCCTTGAGCGCCTCGGTCAGCGCCGGCCCGCTCTCGAACAGCGACCAGTCGGCGTCCGGCGCCTCGCCGCGGGCCTTCACCAGGCTGAGCCCGCCGAACCGCTGGTAACCGACGCGCAGTTTCCCGGCGTCCGCGTCGGCGCTCTCCTGCCCGCATCCGCTGGTCGCCCCGGTGGTCACCAGGGCCACGGCGAGCAGGCCCACGAGGAAGGGGCGACGCCCTCGCGGGGCACGGAACAGGGCTCGGGGACGGTCGGCAACGGTCCTGACGGGGTGGGACATGGGGATGCTCCTGAAGGGAAGGAATCCGTCCGGCGGGGCCGGCTGGTCTCGAATGCGGCGGGGATGACCGGTACGGCGGCGGACCGGGCACGGCGGCGGACCGGGTCCGGCCGGACGCGGGCCGGGTGGGACAAACGGCCGACCGGTGTACGGCCAGCAGCCGGCCACATTGGACGGCGGACCGCGTGGCGCGGAGGACCGCGTGCGAGCGGGGGATCGCGTGCGAGCGGAGGACCGCGTTCAGGTAGCCGGTGGACTGCGTTCGGGCAGCCGGTGGACTGCGTTCGGGCACGCCGGACCGCGTGCCGGGGCCGGTGGTCGGCTCCGGATTGCAGCCTACTAAACCGATAGGATTTGTGGATAGAGTGTCGAGGTCGGAGATCGGATGGCACCGCCGTCCGTCCCGCCAGTTGCCAGCCGTCAGCCGTCCACCGGCCGTCGAACCTCGCCGTTCACGCCCGCGTGCCCACCCGTGACTGGAGAGACACCATGACGCTCACCTTCCATTGGTTCCTGCCCACCTACGGCGACAGTCGGGACATCGTCGGCGGTGGCCACGGCCTGCCGGCGGGAACCGCCGGGGGTGCCCGGCCGGCCACCGTCGCGTACCTCGGCCAGATCGCCCGGACCGCCGAGCAACTCGGGTTCGTCGGCGCGCTCACCCCGACCGGCGCCTGGTGCGAGGATGCCTGGCTGAGCACCGCGATGCTCACCGAGGTCACCGAGCGGCTGAAGTTCCTGGTGGCGTTCCGGCCCGGACTGACCTCGCCGACGCTGGCCGCCCAGATGGCCTCGACCTTCCAGCGACTGTCCCGAGGACGGCTGCTGCTCAACGTCGTCACCGGCGGTGAGTCGCAGGAGCAGCGCGGCTACGGCGACTTCCTCGACAAGGACGCCCGGTACGCCCGCGCAGACGAGTTCCTGCACGTCGTACGGGGACTGTGGCGGGGCGAGACGGTGACGCACACCGGTACGCACCTGCGGGTCGAGCAGGCCCGGTTGAGTCGGGTACCCGAGCCCGCCCCGCCGATCTACTTCGGTGGCTCGTCGGCCGCCGCCGGCCCGGTGGCCGTACGCCACAGCGACGTCTACCTCACCTGGGGCGAGCCGCCGGCACAGGTGGCGGAGAAACTGGCCTGGATTCGAGGGCTGGCCGCCGAGGCCGGGCGGGAACTGCGGTTCGGGATCCGGCTGCACGTCATCTCCCGGGACACCTCGGAGGCGGCCTGGGCGCAGGCGCAGCGGCTCCTCGCCGGGATCGCCGAGTCGGACATCAGGGCCGTTCAGGCCGGGCTCGGGCGCAGCGAGTCGGAGGGGCAGCGCCGGATGCTCGCCCTGCACGGCGGATCCCGGGACGGACTGGAGGTGTCGCCGAACCTGTGGGCCGGGGTGGGCCTGGTCCGGGGCGGCGCGGGTACGGCGCTGGTCGGTAGCCACGCCGAGGTGGCCGACCGGATCGCGGAGTACCACGCTCTCGGGATCACCGAGTTCATCCTCTCCGGACATCCGCACGTGGAGGAGGCGTACTGGTTCGGCGAAGGGGTGCTGCCGATTCTGCGTCGTCGCGGACTGTGGCGGCACCCGGACGGCGAGCCGGCCGCCCCGGTCGCCGACGTCCCGTTCGCGGCGACTAACAGAGGACCGGCCGCCGACGGCCCGATCGCGGTGACCAACGGAGGATCCGGTGCTCCGGCCGGCGCCGAGGGTTCCACGAGCCCCGCCGGGGACGGTGGGTCGACTGGGGACGGTGTCCGGGCCGCTGCGGGGCAACTGGCGACGGACGTAGCTCCGTCGACGCCGGCTCGCGCCGCCACCCGGTAGTTCGTCCGTCGCATCCCGCAGGGCACGGCAATCCGGCCGAGACGGCCCCGCTACCCCGGTCCGCCGCCCGTCACGCGAATCGTCCGCGTGGCGGGGGTGGCCCGATCGTCCGATGTGGTGTCGCCGGTCTCAGTATCGATAGACGTCGACTTGTCTATCCGGTCGCGCGGGTCCTGCGGGTCGCCGCGCCGGCCGTACCGCGGATTCTGGCTATTCCAGTACGGCGGCCCGCAGCATACCCGCTCGCTCGTCGGCATTGTGAACTGCTCGCCGTCCTCGTCCGGGGCGCGGGAACGAGGGGAGATTGTTGACAATGTTATTGGCAATGGTGTTGTCCACACCTATGATCGGTCTGCCTCCGACATGCATGGCGGGTTCCGGCGTGACCTGACGGACGCGTTCGCGGAACCGCTCGGAAAGGATTGTCGATGACAGCGTCCGCAACCGGTCGAGGACCGGTCCTTGTGGTAAGCGCGCACGCCGCCGATTTCGTCTGGCGCGCCGGTGGTGCCGTCGCACTGAGCGCCTCCCGGGGTCAGCAGGTGCACGTGCTCTGCCTTACCTTCGGCGAAAAGGGAGAATCGCAAGGGTTGTGGAAGCAGCCCGGGATGACCCTCGAACGCGTCAAGGAGGCGAGACGGGACGAGGCGAGCCGGGCGGCGAAGGTCCTCGGCGCCGAAATCGAGTTCCTCGACGTGGGAGACTACCCGCTGCGCGCGACCGACGCGCTCTACGACAGCGTCACCGCGACCATCCGGCGGATCAACCCCGCCACGATCATCACCCACCCGGTCAAGGACCCCTACAACCTCGACCACTCGCTCACCCACGAGATCGTGCTGCGGTCCCGGATGGTCGCCCAGGCGGCCGGACACGACCGCTCCAGCCAGCCGATCGGGGCCACCCAGGTGCTGCAGTTCGAGCCGCACCAGCCGGAACAGTGCGACTTCGTACCGAACCTGCTGCTCGACATCTCCGAGGTCTTCGAGCGGAAGGTCGAGGCGATGCGGATCATGGGGGCGCAGGGTCACCTGGTCGCGTACTACACCGATCTCGGCGTCCGGCGCGGTGTGCAGGCGGTCCGCAACGGCGGTCCCCGCTCGATCACCCACGCCGAGGCCTTCCAGCGGGTGTTCCCGGTAGTCGGGAGCGAACTCCTGTGAGCGGCCACGTCATCGTCCGGACCACCGTCGCGCCGCCGGCCGATGCCGTCAAGCGCCTCGGCGAACTCGGCGTGTCGACGGTGCACGAGGCGCAGGGGCGGACCGGGCTGCTCGGCCACCTGCTCCGGCCGATCTACCCCGGCGCCCGAATCGCCGGTCGGGCGGTCACGGTCTCGGCCCAGCCGGGCGACAACCTGATGATCCACGCGGCGGTCGAACAGACCCGGCCCGGTGACGTCCTCGTGGTGGCCTTCACCTCGCCGAGCACCGACGGCGCCTTCGGTGAACTGCTCGCCACCTCGTTGCGCGCCCGTGGGGTGCTCGGCCTGGTCATCGAGGCGGGCTGCCGGGACGTGGCCGAGCTGACCGAGATGCGGTTTCCGGTGTGGTCACGGGCGGTCTCCTCGCAGGGGACGGTCAAGGCGAGTCCCGGCTCGGTGAACGTCCCGGTGGTCGTCGGCGGCGGATACGTACGGCCCGGCGACGTGATCGTGGCCGACGACGACGGGGTCGTGGTGGTGCCGCGCGAGCGGGCCCAGGCGGTCGCCGCGGCGGGCACCGAACGGCAGGACAAGGAAGAGGAGAAGCGTCGGCAACTGGCCGACGGCGTACTCGGCCTGGACATGTACAACCTCCGGCCGCTGTTGGACCGGCTCGGCGTCCAGTACGTCGACGCCCCGGACGGCGACGGAACCAACGGCGACGGAACCAACGGCGACGGAAGCGACCACGACGGGACCGACGGCGACGCGTCGGGTGGTGACGGGTCCGGGCGCGGATCGACCGGCCCGGCAGCCTCCTGACGCCGCTCACCGACCAGCACCTGGTCGTCACCACACCCGATCGACCGACCTCCGGGCATGCCGCCACGCCGGTCGGCACCAGCATGATCGAGGAACCTGCCTGATGGAGTTTCTGGTACGACAACTGAACCGGATGCCGGCCGACGAGGAGTCCCGTCGGCTCCGTGAGGAGCTACGCCCGAAGGAACGTCGCGTCGCCCAGGAACTGCGGGACGCGGGCATTCTGCGCAGGCTGTGGCGGGTGCCGGGCACCCAGCACGCGATCGGCCTGTACGAGGCCGACGACGCCACCGCGCTGCACGACGCGCTGTCGTCGCTGCCGATGTTCCCGTGGCTGGAGATCGAGATCCAGCCGCTCGCGGTCCACCCGCAGGAACGGGGAACGCCGCCGGTGGCTCCGACCGCACCGGCGTCCGGTCCGGTACCCGGGTAGCAGAGGTTCCGGGCCGTCGTCCGTGGTCGTCGGGGGTCTTCCGGGTGCGTCAAATGACGTACCCGGACCCGCCCCGATCGGCCACGGTGGCCCGTCATTTGCGTATCGACCCGGCCCGCCGTATTCCATATTTTCTATCTTGACGCCGACGGATGGCGATGGTGTCGCACAGTTCGAAGCATTCGTCGAGGTGTGCCATTCCGGCCTGCCCGACAACGGGGGGAACGCTCGGGCGGGGATCGATTCAGCGAGATCCGGGAGGACGTCACCACAATGGCAGTGGAACCACTGATCGATCCCACCGGTAACGGCGACCTTACCTCGAATACCACCCTCGCGCCGCGACCGGGTACGTTGCGTGGCCGAACCCTCGGTCTGCTGAACAATACCAAGCCGAATGCCGCCGTCCTGCTACAGGAACTCGGCGAGCAGCTCCAGCGTGGATACGGCCTCCGCGAATTCGTCATCTACACCAAGCCCTACTTCGGCACCCCGGTGGAGCAGACCCAGATCGAGCGGATCGTCCAGGAGTGTGACTTCGCCGTCGCGGCGGTCGGTGATTGAGGCTCCTGCAGCGCGGCCAGTCTGGCCGACGGAGTTCTGCTCGAACGTGCCGGGATCCCGACGGTGAGCATCTGCACCGACGCCTTCCGGGTGCCCGCCGACGCGATGGCGAAGGCGCTGGGCTTCCCCGGGTTCGAGTACGTGACGGTCCCGCATCCGGTGGCGAGTCTGACGCTGCCCGAGGTCAAGGAGAGGGTACGGACGATGTTGCCCCGGTTGCTGAGGATCCTGGGGGTGGAGCAGTGACGACCACCGCTGCCCCGTCCGGGGTCGGCGGCGGCCCGGACCAGTCGCCACCGGCAGCGCCGTCGGCGTTGGACCCGGTGGCGGCGCGCGAGGTGATCGAGCACTACTACGCGCAGGGCTGGACCGACGGCCTGCCCGTGGTGCCGTGCTCGGAGAGCCTGCTCGCCGAGTTCCTCGCCGAGGTGGACCAGGATCCCGACGAGATCATTTTCGCCATGCCGCACCTCAACCGGACCTGCTCGGTACGTCTCGCCGCCGTCAACGCGGCCATGGCCGGCTGCCGCCCCGAGTACTTCCCGGTGGTGCTCGCCGCCTGGGCGGCGCTCGCCGAGGAGGGGTACGCCGGCAAGGGCATCTGGCAGAGCACGACCGGAAACGGCACCTTCCTGATCGTGAACGGGCCGGCCCGGGACCGACTGGAGATCAACAGCCGGGGCAACATCTTCGGCTCCGGCTTCCGGGCCAACGCGACGATCGGCCGGGCGATCCGGCTGACCGCGATCAACGCGTTCGGGCTGCGTCCGCACGTCCTCGACCAGGCGACCCAGGGAACACCGGCGAAGTACACCTGCTGCATCGCCGAGAACGAGGAGGAGAGTCCCTGGCCAGCGCTGCACACCGACCTCGGCTTCGAGGCCGGGCAGAGCGCGGTGACGGCGATGATGACCCGGTCGGTGGTGCACATCGAGGCCCGGCACACGATCGAGTCGGACCAGCTTCTGAATGACCTCGCCAACACCGTCGCCCGGACCGGTGCGCTGGTGCACGAGACCATCAGCGCGTGTGTCGTGCTGGGGCCGGAGCACGCGAACCTGCTGGCCCGGGCGGGAATGTCCAAGGCGGACGTACGACAGGCGCTCTTCGACAAGGCGGTGCAGAGCCGGGCGACGCTGGACGCGGTCGGCAAGGGCGCGGTGTCCCGCAACACCCGGTGGCGGATCCCCCGGGAACATCCGGACGCCGTGCTGGACGGCGAGACCGACCAGGTCCGGGTGCTCAACTCACCGGAGGCGGTCGTGGTCGTCGTCGCCGGTGCCTCCAACGCTGGCGTCTCGGCGGTCGCCGAGACGTTCGGACCCAGAGGTGGCCCCCCGGCCACCGCCCGAGTGAAGGATGTGCGATGACCACTGAGCAGAAGACCACGGATCCGGCCCTGGAGACCGCGTTCGCCGACACCGTGACGGTGCTGGCCCGGGACGGCTACGCCGCGACGTGGGAACTGGACGGCGAGGGCGCGGTCACCTTCCGGGTCGCCGCGACCGCCGACGCCTGCGCGGACTGCCTCGTGCCGGCCCCGGTGATGCAGGCCATCCTCGACAGCGCCCTGGAGGGGACCGGCTACCGGATCGGCCGGGTGGAACTTCCCGCCGACCACTGACGCGCCGACGGCCGCGCGGTCATTGCACCGGTACGCCGACCACCGACCGCCGGCAGCTCACCGGCGACCACCACCCGTGCGAAAGGCGATCCATGGCAGTCGGAGACACCCACATCCGTGAACCGGAACGGGCCACCCCGGTACGCGGCGAGTACGACGTGGTCGTGGTCGGCGGCGGACCGGCGGGCCTGATGGCCGCGGCGGCGGCGGCGCGTACCGGCCGGTCGACCATCCTGCTGGAGCGGTACGGCTTCCTCGGCGGCGCCGGCACGATGGGCGGGCTGAGTACGTTCTGCGGCCTGCACGCCCGGGTGCACGGCGAGCACCAGCGGGTGATCCGGGGACTCACCGACGAACTGCTGGACCGGCTGGAGCGGATGGACGGGCTGAACGCGCCGCACCTCTCGGTCGCCGACCGGATCATGGCGCAGGCGTTCGACATCTCGGCGTACAAGATGGCCGCCGACGACCTGGTCCTGGCCGGTGGCGGGAAGCTGCTGTTCCACGCGACGGCGGTCGGGGTGTCGATGGCCGGTCCGACCGAGATCGACGCCGTGATCGTCGAGTCGAAGTCCGGCCGGAGCGCGATCCGGGGCCGGGTGTTCGTCGACGCCTCCGGGGACGGGGACCTCGCCGCCTGGTCCGGTGCGCCGTACGAGGTGTCGGAGAAACTGCTCTACCCGTCCCTGATGTTCCGGATCAACGGCGTCGACGCCGCCCGCGCCGGGCAGGCGTGGAAGACCGTCGCCCGGCTGATGGACGAGGCGGAGCGGGCCGGCACGCACACGTTCCCCCGGAAGAAGCCGATCGTCCGGCCCCAGCGCAACCCGCTCGAGTGGCGGGCCAACCTGACCCAGTTGAGCAATCCGGACGGCAGTGCGGTGGACGGCACCGACGTCGACGGGCTGACCCACGGCGAGATCCAGGGCCGCCGGCAGGTACGCGACGCCTTCGCCTTCATCCGGGAGCACACGCCGGGCTTCGAGGACTCGTACGTCGTCGACCTCTCACCGCAGATCGGCATCCGGGAGACCCGTCGGATCGTCGGCCCGTACCAGCTCACCGAGGACGACATCCTCGACTGTGTCGACTTCCCGGACACCATCGGGGTGAACGGCTGGCCGGTCGAGGCGCACGTCGCCGGGGACGTCGAGTTCCGGTTCCCGCGTGCCGACGCGGCGTCCCGGGGATTCAACCAGTTGCCGTACCGGATGATGCTGCCGCAGGTGGTGGAGAACCTCTTCGTCGCCGGCCGGTGCGCGTCGATGACCCAACGCGGGCAGTCCTCCGCCCGGGTCACCGGGCCGTGCTTCGTGATGGGGCAGGCCGCCGGTACCGCCGCCGACCTCGCGCTGTCGGCCGGCGTCGCGCTCCGGGACGTCGACATCGCCACCTTGCAGAAACGGTTGACCGGCGACGGCGCCTACCTCGGCACCGACCTCGCGCCGGACACCGCTGCCACGGACACCGCTGCCACGGACAGCGCGGGCGCCGGCACCGGGGAGCACCGATGACCCGCCAGCTGCGCAGCAACTTCGAACCCGGCACCACCCGGTGGGCGATGCGCCGGGCCCAGTGGCGGGCGATGGGCCTGACCGCCGAGGACGAGGTCAAACCGAAGATCGCCATCGTGAACAGCTCGTCGGCCCTGGCGAGCTGCTTCAGCCACCTCGACGACATCGTGGGGCCGCTCAAGGCCGCGATCAGGTCCGCCGGCGGGGTGCCCTTCGAGGTACGGACCGCCGCGCCGAGCGACGCGATCACCAGTGCCGGCCGCGCGGGGCAGTACATCCTGCCCAGCCGGGACCTGATCGTGCACGACATCGAGGTGGCGGTCGAGGGCGCCCAGCTCGACGGCATGGTCTGTCTGGCGTCCTGCGACAAGACGGCACCCGCGCACCTGATGGCCGCGGCCCGGCTCGACCTTCCGACCATCGTGGTGGCCTGCGGGTACCAGGCGACCGGGCGGTACCGGGGCGAGCACATCGACTTCGAGGACATCTTCCTGCGGGCGGGGCACGTCGCCAGCGGGCGGCTCACCGTCGACGAGCTCAGCGAGATGAGCGAGTGCGCGATCGGCGGGCCCGGGGTATGCGCCGGGATGGGTACGGCCAACTCGATGCACATCGCCTGTGAGGCGCTGGGCATGTCGATGGCCGGCAGCACTCCGGTACGCGCCAACGGCGACCGGATGTGGCGGGCGGTCCGGCGGGCCGGTGAACGGATCGTGGAACTCGTGACCGAGGACGTCCGGCCGAGGCAGATCCTGACGGCGGACGCCTTCCGCAACGCGGTTACCACGATTCTCGCGGTGAGTGGCTCGGTCAACACGCTCAAGCACCTCCAGGCGGTCGCGGTGGAGGCGGAGTGCGCCGTCGACATCGCGGGCCTGTTCGAGGAACTCGCCGCGCAGGTGCCGCTGCTGACCGGGGTGAAGCCGAACGGCGACCGGCACGTCGACGAGTTCGAGGACGCGGGGGGTACGCCGGCGCTGCTGAAGCAGTTGGCGCCGTTGCTGCGGCTCGACGCGGCCACGGTCACCGGCCCCCGGCTCGGCGAACTGCTGGCCGGGGTCGAGGTGGCCGACGCCGACGTCATCCGACCGCTGGAGAACCCGCTGGCCCGGCATCCGGCCATCGTGGTGGTACGCGGCTCGCTGGCCCCGGACGGAGCGATCATCAAGCGTACGGTGGCCGACGACGCGCCGTTGCGGTTCCGGGGACCGGCGCGGGTCTTCACCTCCCGCGAGGAGGGGCTGGCCGCGATCAAGCGGGGCGAGGTCCAGCGGGGCGAGGTGCTGGTGCTCAGCGGTCTCGGCCTGCGCGGTTCGCCGGGAATGGGCCTGACCTCCGCGTTCGTCTTCGCGCTCGACGGTGCCGGCCTGGGCGAGCACGTCGCGGTGATCACCGACGGCCAGCTCTCCGGCCTGGTGAACAAGGGTCTGGTCGTCGGCGAGGTGGCTCCCGAGGCGGCCACCGGTGGGCCGCTCGGCCTGGTCCGCGACGGCGACGTCATCACCGTGGACGTCCGGGAACGCACCGTCGACCTGCTGGTGGACGACGCGACCCTGGCCGCGCGCCGGGACCGGCTGCCGGCGCCCGTACCGGCGGTCGGTTGTGGCTGGCTCTCCGTCTACGCCCGGGAGGTGGGCCCGCTGACCGAGGGGGCCACGCTGGGCGGTCGACTGCCCCGAAGTGTCGCGACAGAGTAGTCGCGTGATGACTCGACGTGACCGTGGTGCGGGCGGTCCGCTGCGGCCGAACTCGGTCACGGCCGGGCCCTTGACGGTCCCCATATTCTGATCGAACGGAATTGCCGCTGGTCAAGGCGGCAATGGCCGCTCAGCGCAGCGGGAAAGGATCATGACGACGACGTCACCGGCGGAAGGCACCGCAGCCGTGGTCGCGGGGCAGGAGTTCGCGCTGCTCCAGGCGATCGGGCAGGTCGCGTCCGGCGGGCTGGCGGTGCTCGACGAGCGACACCGGGTGCGGTGGCTCAACCCCACCGCCGCCGAGATGTTCGGCGAGGCGGCGTCGACCCTGCTGGACCGGCCCTGGCCGTGGCAGTTGACCACGATCGAGGACGGCAATCCGGGACGGCCGGAGGGCGTACCGGACGACGCGTCGGTGAGCCTGGACGGTCCGGGCGGGCGACGCCTGTTGCAGTACCGGGCCGCCTGGGTGGACCTGGGTGGCGCGAGGCGCGTGGTCGTCTCGATCACCGATGTGACGCAGGCGCGTCGCCAGCAGCGGCGGCTGGCGGCGGTGGCCCGCGCCGCGTCGAGCGTCGCGGACGCGGGACGGCTCAGCGCCACCCTGGACGCGCTGGCCCGGGCGGTGTTCGAGTCCACCGGTCTGGCCGCCGTGCAGATTCTCACCCTGCACGGCGAGGAGCGGGAACTGCGGATGATGGGCGAGGCCGGATTCTTCGACGTCGAGAACTTCAGCGAGAAACTCGCCGAGTGCCGCCGCCGGGGCGCCGAGCTGAAGATGCTCGAGGCCGCCGTCCGGTGCGCACCGATCGTCGTACTGCACCGCAAGCCCGACATCATGCGGGACCCCGCCTGGGAGCCGTTGCACGGGATCATGGGCGCGGTCGACTGGGACAGTTTCGTCAGCATGCCGCTGTCGGCACGTGACCTCTGCGTCGGGGTGCTGAACGCCTTCTTCACCCCCGGCGAGGATCCCGGGCCGGCCGAACTGGAGTTCCTGGCCGCGATCGCCGACCAGGCCGCGATGGCGGTCGACTACGCCGGGCTGCTCGCCGCCTCCCGCGACGAGGTACGGCGGGAGGAGCGCCAGCGGCTCGCCCGGGACCTGCACGACTCGGTGGTGCAACGGGTCTTCTCCATGCGGATGCAGTCCAGCGCGCTCCGGGCCAGGATCAACCAGCGCGCCCCGGCGGTGGTCACCGATCTCGGCCCGATCGCCGACGAGCTGATCACCCTGTCCAAGACGGCCCTGGCGGACCTCCGTGACCTGATCTTCGAACTGCGCCCCGCCGAACTGGTCGACGTCGGCCTGCTGGAGGTGCTCCGGGTGCACGTGACCTCGACCGAGGCCCGTACCGGCATGCGGATCATGATCGAACTTCCGGAGTCGCTGGAGGAGGTGCCGACGGAGGCGCAGGAGGACCTGTACCGGATCGTGCAGGAGGCCCTGCACAACGTGGTCAAGCACGCGCAGGCGAGTACGGCGTGGGTCCGCCTCCAGGTGACCGGACCGCTGCACGACCGCCTCGACATCGAGGTACGCGACGACGGATCCGGGGCCGGTCGGCACGGCAACCCCACGCTGGGACTGGGACTGGTGTCGATGAAGGAACGCGCCGAACGCTGGGGCGGCTCCCTCGAGGCGGGCCGCCTGCCCAGCGGAGGCTTCCAGGTCCGGGCCGTCTTCCCCCGACTACTGGCCGCCGGCACCCCCGGCGCCGTGCAGCACGATCCGAGGAGCAGGTTTGAGCGAGCGTGACGCCCGGATCGGGGTACTCGTGGTGGACGACCACACCGTGGTCCGCCGAGGTCTGCGGGCCTACCTCGAGGTGGTCGACGGGGTCGACGTGGTCGCCGAGGCCAGCGACGGCCAGGAGGCGATCGACCGGCTCGCCCGGCTGGCGACCGAGCACCGGCTGCCCGAGGTGGTGCTGATGGACCTGGTCATGCCCCGGATGGACGGGATCGCGGCGATCCGGGAGATCGCCCGCCGCCATCCGGACGTCCGGGTCGTGGTGCTGACCAGTTTCGGCGAGGTCGAGCGGGTGCAGACGGCGTTGCAGGCGGGCGCCGCCGGCTACCTGCTCAAGGACGCCGAGCCGGAGGAGGTCATGCAGGCCATCTTCGCGGCGGCCCGGGGCGAGGTGCACCTCGACGCCGCGGTGACCCGACGGCTGACCCGGCAGATGGTCTCCCGGGACGTCGGGCTCTCCGCCCTCACCCCACGCGAGCGGGACATCCTGGCGTTGGTGGCCGAGGGGCGGTCCAACCAGCAGATCGCCGAGCAGTTGGTGATCAGCGAGCGGACCGCGCGTACCCACGTGAGCCACGTGCTCAGCAAGCTCAACCTGACCTCGCGGACCCAGGCCGCCCTGGTCGCGATCCGGGAGGGCCTGGTCCCGCCGCCCGGATCGGACTGAGTCCTCCGGTACGCCCCCGGGGCGCGGTGGGCGGCGGTGACCGGAATGCGACGGATGACGTAGCCGCACTGCTACAGAGTGTCCGCCGGGTGCCGTCATTCGCGTGAGGCCCGCTCCCGTCCGGCCGACCTAGTCTCGCAGGGCCGGGGGAGGAAGGCTCCCCCGCCGGGGCGGGAGAGGGACTTCGTCGGTGGTGGGACCAGCAGCACCTCCACAGGTGGCACCCGCGTCACGCGTCTCCGGCGACTCCGGACCACGGGTCGGAGCGCCCGGCGCCGACCAGGAGATCGCGGTCAGCGTCGTCCGGCGCCGGCTGGTTGCCGACGACGTCCTCGAACTGGCCCTGGCCCGCCCGACGGGGCAGGCACTTCCACAATGGACGCCGGGGGCGCACGTCGACGTACTCCTGCCGGGCGGCATGGTCCGGCAGTACTCGCTCTGCGGCGACCCGGCACAGACCGGAAGCTGGCGGATCGGCGTACTGCGCGAGCCGGCGGGACGCGGCGGATCCGCGTGGCTGCACGACCACGCCGTCGAGGGAACCGAACTCGTCCTTCGTGGACCCCGGAACAACTTCCCGCTCGACGACGCCGACCGGTACGTCTTCGTCGCCGGCGGGGTCGGGATCACCCCCGTACTGACCATGGTGCACGCGGCGGAACGCGCCGGCCGACCCTGGGTGCTGTGGTACGGCGGACGCCGCCGCTCCTCGATGGCCTTCCTCGACGAACTGACCGGGTACGGCGACCGGGTGCGCCTGCGCCCGGAGGACGAGTCCGGCCAGCTCGACCTGGCCACGGTGCTCGCCGACCGGGACCCGGGCACCCTGTTCTACTGCTGCGGTCCTCCCGGACTGATCGACGCGATGCGCTCCCGGTGCCAGTCGATGCCGGCCGGGAACCTGCGGGTCGAACGGTTCAGCGCGGTGCCGCAGCCGGCCGCCGACGAACCCGACGGCGGCATCGAGGTGATCTGCCAGCGGTCCGGCCTGACCGTGGCGGTGCCGCCCGGGCTGAGCATCCTCGACGCGGTACGGCAGGCCGGGGTGGACGTCCTCTCCTCGTGCACGGAGGGAATCTGTGGAACCTGCGAGACGACCGTGCTCGACGGCGTGCCGGCGCACCGGGACTCGCTGCTGACCGAGGACGAGCAGGAGGCCGGCGACACCATGATGATCTGCGTTTCCCGGGCCCTCGGCGACCGGCTGGTACTCGACCTGTGACGTGCGCCCGCCGCACCATGACGACTGCCAAGGAGATCTGATGCCACACGTCCAGAACGGTTGGTACCTCGCCGCGTGGTCGGACGAGGTGGGACGTACCTTGACCCAGCGGTGGATCGCCGGCAATCCGGTCTGCTTCTACCGGCTGGGCGACGGCACCCCGGTCGCCCTCGAGGACCGCTGCCCACACCGCAAGTTCCCGCTCTCGCTGGGCCGGCTCGACGGCGACGTGCTGGAGTGCAACTACCACGGCTACCGGTTCGACGCGACGGGCAGCTGCGTCGGGGTAGCCGAGCAGCAGGACAAGCCCCGGGCCGCCACCCGCCGGTTCCGGCTGCTCGAACGCGACGGCATCGTCTGGATCTGGCCCGGCGACCCGGACCGGGCCGACGAATCCCAACTGCCCGACACCTCGTGGCTGACCGATCCGAACTGGACACACGTCAAGGGCGTACTGCCGCTGAAGGCCCGGCACCTGCTGCTGGTGGAGAACCTGCTCGACCTGTCGCACGAGACGTTCCTGCACCCGTCGACGATCGGCAACGCGGCGGTCGCCGCCACCCCGATCGAGGTGACCACCTCCGGTCCGAGGGTCTTCTTCCAACGCCGGATGATCGGGGTGCAGGCGCCGCCGTTCTACGAGAAGTCGATGGGGCTGACCGGTCTGGTCGACCGCTGGCAGGACGGCGAGTTCCATCCGCCGGGGGTGTTCCTGCTCAACATCCGGCTGGCCGCCACCGGTACCGAGGAGCCCGAGGGCTTCCACATGAAGGTGCTGTACGGAATGACCCCGTCGACCGAGAACGAGTGCCACGACTTCTACGCGCTCGCCCGGGACTACGCGGTCGACGACGCGGAGCTGACCGCGTTCCAGCACCAGCAGCAGCTCTCCGTGATGGGCGAGGACGTGGACGCCCTCGAGGTGCAGGAACTGATGTACGCCACCGAGCGGCGCCGGACCGTGGAGTCGAGCATCCGGTCCGACCTGGCCGCGCTGCGGGGGCGCCGGGTACTACAGAAGATGCTGGCCGCCGAGGCGGCCGAGGAGAACTCCGGCGCCGTACCGGCCGGGCGGTAGTTCCACCTGGCGCGGTGGCGCCCGGCGGGCGACGACGGACCAGCAGACGACCAGCGAGGCAGGGGAGAGGGAAACCGATGGCAGGCAACCGGGCGGTCGCGTACGTCGAGCCGGGCAAGGTCGAGGTGCAGGAGATTCCGTACCCGACGCTGGAGCTTCGGGACGGGCCGGGCGTACATCCGGCGAACGTCGGCCGGCAGTGCCAGCACGGCGTCATCCTGAAGGTCGTCACGACCAACATCTGCGGCAGCGACCAGCACATGGTGCGGGGACGGACCAGCGCCCCCCGGGACCTGGTGCTCGGCCACGAAATCCTCGGTGAGGTCGTCGAGGTCGGTCGCGACGTCGAGTTCGTCAAGGTCGGCGACCTCTGCTCGGTGCCGTTCAACATCGCCTGCGGCCGCTGCCGCAACTGCAAGGAGGGCAAGACCGGGATCTGCCTGACCGTCAACCCGGACCGCCCCGGCTCGGCGTACGGCTACGTCGACATGGGCGGCTGGGTCGGTGGCCAGGCCGAGTACGTCATGGTGCCGTACGCGGACTGGAACCTGCTCCGGTTCCCGGACCGGGACCAGGCGATGGCGAAGATCCTGGACCTGACGATGCTGTCGGACATCTTCCCGACCGGCTTCCACGGTGCGGTCACCGCCGGGGTCCGGCCGGGCTCCACCGTGTACGTCGCCGGAGCCGGCCCGGTCGGACTCGCCGCCGCGGCCGGCGCCCGGCTGCTCGGCGCGGCCGTGGTGATCGTCGGCGACCTGATCCCGGAGCGGCTCGACCGGGCTCGGCGTGCCGGATTCGAGGCGGTCGACGTCTCGCTCGGCGACCCGGCGGACCAGGTCGAGCAGATCCTCGGCGTACCCGAGGTGGACGCCGCCGTCGACGCGGTCGGCTTCGAGGCGCGCGGGCACGGCGCCGGAGCCGCGCAGGAGGCGCCGGCCACCGTGCTGAACTCGCTGATGGAGCTGACCTCGGCGGGCGGCGCCATCGGCATCCCGGGCCTCTACGTCACCGCCGACCCGGGCGCGGTCGACGAGCCCGCCCGACGCGGATCGCTCAGCCTCGGCCTCGGCACGGGCTGGGCCAAGTCACTCTCCTTCACCACCGGCCAGTGCCCGGTGATGCGCTACAACCGCAGCCTGATGATGGCGATCCTGCACGACCGGGTCTCGATCGCCGACGTCGTGGGGGCCACCGTGATCTCGCTCGACGACGCGCCGCAGGGTTACGCGGACTTCGACGGCGGTGCCGCCCGCAAGTACGTGATCGATCCGCACGGCATGGTCGGCGCGACCTCGGCGGTGGCCGCCGGATGAGCACGTTCGTGCTGGTGCACGGCGCCTGGCACGGCGGCTGGTGCTGGCGCCGGGTCACCCCGGCGCTGCGCGCGGCCGGCCACGAGGTGCTGACCCCGACGCTGACCGGGGTCGGTGACCGGGCCCACCTGATCAGTCCACTGGTCGGCCTGGAAACACACGTCGAGGACGTGGTCCGGCTGATCGACGCCGAGACCGACGGCGACGGCGACGTGGTGCTGGTCGGGCACAGCTACGCCGGCATGGTGATCACCGGCGTCGCCGACCGGCGGCCGGCCCGGGTACGCCAGCGGGTGTACCTGGACGCGTTCCTGCCGACCGACGGCGAGGCCGCCATCGACCTGCTGCCCGCACACGTCGCCGGGCACTACCGGGAGTCGGTCGCGGGACCCGGACACGGCTGGCTCATCCCGCCGCGCTCGTTGCAGGTCCTCGGGGTCACCGAGCCGGACGACCTGGACTGGCTCACCCCACGGCTGACCCCGCACCCCTGGCGGAGCTACGCCGAGCCGCTGCGGATCGGCGCGGCCGTCGACGACGTACCCGGGGCGTTCGTCGAGTGCGTGGACTGGATGCGGGTCTTCACCCCGTACGCGCAGCGGGCCCGGGACCGCGGCTGGCGGGTGCTCGACCTGCCGACCGGGCACGAGGCCATGGTGACCGCGCCGAAGGCGCTCGCCGAGGCGCTCCTGCGGCTGGTCGGCTAAGCCGTGTCCGGAGCCAGCCGGGACGGGTCCGGGGTCGGCCGGGACGAGGCGGAGCGGGGCGGGCGCGGAAACGGGGTAGCGGACCGGCTGTGCGGCCGGGTCGCGGTGGTGACCGGTGCGGCCGGCGGCCTCGGCCGGGCGATCGCGCGGCGGCTGCTCGACGAGGGCGCCCTGGTGGCCGGGCTGGACGTGTTGCCGGTCGAGGAGACGACCCGGGCGGTCGGGGCCGGGGAGCCGGCCGCCGCCGACGCCACGGCACCGGCCTTCCGGGCCTGGCGCTGCGACGTCACCGACCCGGACGCCGTGGCGGAGGTGGTCGCGGCGGTCGCCGCCGGGCTGGGTCCGGTCGACGTGCTGGTGAACAACGCGGGCCTGCTCTCCGGCCGGGCCGGCATGGCCGGTACGACCAGCGCGCAGATGCTGCGGTACTTCGAGGTCAACGCGGTCGGGCCACTGCTGATGGTGCAGGCCTGCCTCGACCACCTCCGGGCGAGCCCGCACCGGGGACGTGTCGTCAACGTGGCGTCCCGGACCTTCTTCACCGGCAGCCCCGGGCAGCTCGCCTACGTCGCCAGCAAGGGCGCGCTGGTGGGGATGACCCGGGTGCTGGCCCGGGAACTCGGTGCGGACCGGATCACGGTCAACGCGGCCGTACCGGCCCAGGTGGAGACGCCCGGCACCGCGCAGCACTCCACCGCCGAGGTGTTCGAGGCGACGATGCGGCAGCAGGCGATCCAGGAGTACGTGACGCCGGAGCGGTTCGCCGGGCTGGTCGCGTACCTGGCCTCCGACGACGCCGCGTTGATGACCGGCCAGACATTGGTGTACGACGGTGGAGGGCTGCTTCGTTGACCACCCGGCAGGACGACGGCACGCGGTTCCGGGAGCCCGTCGCGACGGCAACGGAAATCTTCTCCGCCACCTGGACCCCCGGGTCGACCACGCTCACCGGAACCTGTTTCTGCGGGGCACGGCACCACGACTCGGATCCGGTGGCGATGTGGGACTGGCTCGACGCCCATCCGGTGGGGCACGACGACCGACAGGAGGACTGTGACATGAGGGGCAGATCCGGGAGGGACCATGGCTGAGATCGTCGCGGCGGCGGCCGCCGTACACGCGCCGCAGTTGATCAGCCGGCCGCAGAACGAGGAGTTGGAGAAGCTCGACCGGGGTACGGACGCGCTGCACCGGCTGGGGCGGGTACTCGACGAGACGTCCCCCGACGTCCTGCTGGTGATCGGCCTCGACCACCTGGAGACGTTCTGGCTCGGCGCGGCGCCGACCTTCACCGTCTTCGTCGGGGAGCACGCCGAGGCGGACTACGCCGGGCGGGTGCACCGGAAGGTGCCGGTGCACACCGAGATCGCCGTGGACCTGCTCAAGGGGCTGGTGGCCCGGGACTTCGACATGACCTTCTCCCAGGAGGGCACGCTGGGGCACGCCTTCCTCACCCCGTTGCAGTACGTCCTGCAGGACCGGCAGATCCCGGTGGTGCCGTTGCTGGTCAACGTCTACCTGCCGCCGCTGCCGAGCCCACGCCGCTGCTACGCGCTGGGCCGGGCGATCGCCGACGTCCTCGCGTCCCGGCCGGAACGGGTCGCCGTGCTGGCCAGCGGCGGAATGTCCCACTTCCCCGGCACCGCGCGCTACCACGACCCGCAGTTGTCGTTCGACGAATGGGTGTTGCAGGAGGTCGGCGCCGGCCGCTGGCAGGAACTCCTCGACCTGACCCCGGTGCAGCTCGACGAGGTGGGGGAGGGGGAGCTGCTGACCTGGTTCGTGATGCTCGGGATCACCGGTGAGATGCCCGCCTCGATGCTGTCGTACCAGGCGCTGTCCCATCACGGGCACGGCGTCGTACAGCTCATCCCGCCGCTCGCTCCGGCGGTCGCGGCGCCGGAGCCGACGGTTCCGCGCTACGGCGGGCACGTCTTCACCCAGGACGACTACCGCTGGTACAAGTTTCCCGAACCGAGCAGCTTCGCGCTGAACAAGCTGCTGCACCAGATCATCGTGAATCCCGGCTTCCGGGCGGAGTTCGTCCGGGACCGGGCCGCCGTCGTCGGGGCCGCCGCGCTGACCGACCCGGAACGCCGGGCGCTGCTGGCGGAGGGCTTCGACGAACTCGTGGCGGTCGGCGCGCATCCACTCCTCGCGCTCTCCGCCCGGCAGGTCGTGGCGCTGGAACAGCAGAACGCCGCACCAGCCCCGGGCACCGCCCCGGCATCCGGCGCCGGGAGCCGGTGATGGCCACGATCCGGCACTGGATCGGCGGGGCCTGGTCGGCCGGCTCCTCCGACCGGACCACACCGGTATGGGATCCGGCGACCGGCCAGCAGCGCGCCGAGGTGTCCCTGGCCGGGCCGGCGGAGGTGGACGCCGCCGTCCGGGCCGCCGCGGTGGCGGCCGAAAGCTGGGCCGAGACCTCGGTCGCGGCCCGGACCCGGGTGCTGTTCCGGTTCCGCGACCTGGTGGACCGGCACGCCGGAGATCTGGCCCGGCTGATCACCGACGAGCACGGCAAGGTCCTCTCCGACGCCCGGGGCGAGGTGCAGCGCGGGTTGGAGGTGGTCGAGTTCGCCTGCGGAATCGGTGAACTGCTCAAGGGCGTCTACTCGGACCAGGTGTCCAGCGACGTCGACGCGTTCACCTTCCGCCAGCAGCTCGGCGTCGTCGCCGGGATCACCCCGTTCAACTTCCCGGCCATGGTGCCGATGTGGATGCATCCGGTCGCCATCGCCACCGGGAACACCTTCGTACTCAAACCGAGCGAACGGGTCCCGTCGGCGTCCGGACTCGTCGCCGAGCTGTACGCCGAGGCCGGACTGCCGAGCGGGGTCTTCAACGTGGTCCACGGCGACCGGGTCGCCGTCGACGCGATCCTCGACCATCCGGACGTGGCCGCCGTCTCGTTCGTCGGATCGACGCCGATCGCCCGGTACATCCACGAGCGGGCCGCCCGGGCCGGGAAACGCGTCCAGGCCCTGGGCGGCGCGAAGAACCACGCGGTGGTGCTGCCGGACGCCGATCTCGACTTCGCGGCCGAGCAACTGGTCGCGGCGGGCTTCGGGTCGGCCGGCCAGCGCTGCATGGCGATCTCGGCGGTCGTCGCCGTGGGAACCGCCGCCGAGCCGTTGCTGAAGCGGATCAGCGCGCTCGCCGGACAGTTGCCGGTCGGCCCCGGCCGGGACGAGCGTTCCCAACTGGGGCCGGTCATCTCGGCGCAGGCGCGGCAGCGGATCCTCGGTGCCGTCGGTACCGCCGTCGAGGCCGGCGCCGAACTGGTCCTGGACGGAACCGGGCTGCGGGTACCCGGACACGAGGAGGGCTTCTTCGTCGGGCCCTGCGTACTGGACCGGGTCACCCCGGAGATGGCCGCCTACCGGGAGGAGATCTTCGGCCCGGTGCTCTGCGTACTGCGGGTCGACACCCTCGACGAGGCGTTGCGGTTGGTCAACGCCAACCCGTACGGCAACGGGGCCGCGCTGTTCACCGCGAGCGGAGAGGCGGCCCGGACGTTCCACCGCCGGGTCCAGGTCGGGATGGTCGGGGTCAACGTGCCGATCCCGGTGCCGATGGCGTACCACTCGTTCGGCGGATGGAAGGACTCGCTGTTCGGGGATCGGCACGTGCACGGCCCGGAGGGGGTCGGCTTCTACACCCGGGCCAAGGCGGTGACGACGCGCTGGCCGCGTTCCGGCGCCACCGAGGCCGCGCCGCTGAGCTTCCCGACGTCCAGATGAAGGGTTACCTGTGAAAGCCGTGGTGCTGAACGGCCCGTCGGGGGAGTTGCGCCTGGAGGAGCTGCCCCGACCGGAACCGGGACCGGGAGAGGTGCTGGTCGAGGTCGCCGCGTGCGGCGTCTGCCACACGGACCTGCACGTGATGAAGGGGGAGGTGGCGTTCCCGACGCCCTGCGTGCTGGGGCACGAGGTCTCCGGGATCGTCCGGGGTACCGGGACCGGCGTCCTCGGCTTCGCCCCGGGGGACCGGGTCGCCAGCAGCTTCATCATGCCGTGCGGCACCTGCCGGCACTGCGTGCGCGGGCACGAGGACCTCTGCGAGACCTTTTTCGCGCACAACCGGCTCAACGGCACACTCTACGACGGCCGGACCAGGCTGGCCCGCGCCGACGGAACGCCGATCTGGATGTACTCGATGGCCGGCCTCGCCGAGTACGTCGTCGTGCCCGCCACCGACGTCTTCCGGGTGCCGGACAACCTGTCCCTGGTGGACGCGGCCGTGCTCGGATGCAGCGTCTTCACCGCGTACGGCGCGGTGCACAACGTGGCCGAGCTGCGGCTCGGCGAGACCGTGGCGGTGGTGGCGGTCGGCGGGGTCGGCTCCAACATCGTGCAGCTCGCCCGCGCCACCGGGGCGACCACCGTGGTCGCGGTGGACCGCAGCCCGGAGAAGCTGGCGGCGGCGGCGGAACTCGGCGCGACCCATCTGGTCGACGCCGAGACCGAGGACGTCGCGGCGAGGATCGCCGAGATCACCGGCGGCCGGGGCGTCGACGTCGCGTTCGAGGTGCTCGGCCGGCCGGAGACCTTCGAACTGGCCCTGAACCTGCTCGGCGACGGCGGTCGGGCGGTGATGGTGGGCATCGCCCCGGCCGGGGTGACCGGGCGGATCGACATCACCCGGCTGGTGCGCCGCAAGCTGCGGGTGCTCGGTTCCTACGGGGCCCGGGCTCGCACCGACATGCCGGCGCTGTTGCGGCTGGTGGCACAGGGACTGGTCCGCCCCGGACAGGTCATCACCCGCCGGTACGGGCTCGCGGACGCCGCGGAGGCGTACGCGGCGCTCGATCGTGGCGAGATCGTCGGCCGAGCCGTGATCGAGGTCCGCGACCTGGGGTGAGCCGACCCGTACCGGGTACGGGAGGTCGGGGCCTGGCCGGGTCCCGGCCTCCCGTCGGCTTTCGGCCCGTCGGCGGGGCACGGCACTGCGGGACGGCTTTCCGGGTACGAGTCAAATGACGTAGCGGGACCGACCCGGCGTGGCGATGTCGGCCCGTCATTTGCGTATCGACCTGTCGGGGACGGTTCCATATTTTTACCTGGACGTAACGTCTTACGGCGGCGTCAGTGTCCAGGTCGACCTGGGGTGTCGGGGAATTCGCAACAGTTATCGACACGATCAGGGACGGCGGCAACACCAGATACAACCGTGAACGCGTCGCGTATGAACCTGAACTGCGTGTGGAAGACGCTCAGCACCACCGTTGACGGTGGCCGGTGCCGCAGTCGACGGCCGTAACCTGCCGCGAAACCAGCAGGGCTGCCCGGATCTTCCGCCACGATACCGGTGGCGTCCGGTGACCGTGACCGGATCCGGTGGCCTGGCCGCCCCTTCCTGGGCACCAGAAAAATAGGAGACAGCGAATGGCCAGTTCGGCTCCCCGCAACCGTGGGCTCCTGCCGCTCCAGCAAAGTCGACGCGCATTCCTCGGCGCCGTCGCCCTCGGGGTCAGCGTGCCGTTGCTGGCCGCGTGCGGCGACGATTCCGACTCCGGCGGCGACGGTTCCGGCGGTGGATCGAAGGACCTGACGTTCCTCAGTGTCATTCCGCTGCCGAGCATCTCCAACGCACCCGAACTGCTCGCCGACACCGGCGGACACTTCACCAAGCACGGACTGAACGTCCAGTTCGAGGCGACCCAGGGCTCCCCGCCGGCGATCCAGACGGTCATCGCCGGTTCGGCGCTGCTGACCAAGCTCGGTGACATCGAGACGATCACCGCGATCTCCGACAAGAACGCTCCGCTGGTGAACCTCGGTGGGGTGGAGAAGCAGGGCCTGCTGCGGTTCATGTCCAGCAAGCGGAAGCCGTTGACGAAGGCGGAGGACTTCCGTGGGGTGACGATGGGCCTGCCGTCGACGGGTGGCACCAGCGAGAAGACCCTGGACCTCGTTCTCGCGTCGGCCGGGATCCCGAGGGAGTCGGTCAAGCGACAGGTGGTGGGGCTGGCGCCGGGCATCTTCGAGTTGGTGAAGTCGGGCCGGATCGATGGCTACATCGTGTCGCTGGACACCTCGCTCTCGGTCCTGGCCCAGGAGCCGGACGCCGTGGCGTTCGCGCCCAGTTCGGTGGTCTCCGCCGGCAGCCAGGCGTACGCCACCTCGAAGGAGCAGTTGGCGCGGGCCGGGAACCAGGACCAGATCCGTCGGTTCCTCCAGGCGATCGCCGACTCGATCCGGTTCATGGTCGACGACGAGAAGAACGACTTCAAGGAGACGATCCGGCTGATCGGCACGAAGCACCAGGTGCCGTCCTTCAAGGACCCGGGGGTCGCGGTGGAGGCGCTGAAGCTCTTCGTGAAGTCGTGGACCGTGGACGGGGTCGACAAGGTCGTGCAGACCAATCCCGACACCTGGCGGTCGACGTACGACGTGATGGTCAAGTCCGGGCTCGTTCCCGCCGGCAAGGACCCGTCGCAGTGGCTGAACGCCGACTACGCGCCGAAGGCCTCCTGAGGCGATTCCGGGTTACAACGACGTGAGGCAAGGGGCAGCGGTGCAGCAGGACGGTACGGCCGCGGCGGACTCCCCGCCGCGGCCGGAGTTGGGGCCGGTGGAGCTTGAGTTGGCGGGGGTGAGCAAGGTTTATCAGGCGCGGTTGGGTCTGGTGGAGGCGCTCAGTGATGTGAACCTGTCGATTCGGCGGGGTGAGTTCATTTCGTTGGTGGGTCGGTCGGGGTGTGGGAAGACGACGTTGTTGCGGATCCTGTCGGGTCTGTTGCCGCCGTCGGCGGGTTCGGTGCGGGCGAACGGGCAGAGCATCTGGAAGGGTGCGAGCCGGGACGATGAGGCGTTGAAGCAGGTTGGGTTGGTGTTCCAGGAGGCGAATCTGTTTCCGTGGTTCACGATCGTGGAGAACATCTCGTTGCCGTTGAAGTTGCGGGGGGTGGATAGGAAGGCTCGGGTGGCTCGGGCGGAGGAGTTGTGTGAGCTGGTCGGGTTGCGGGGGTTCGAGGGTGCGTATCCGCGGGAGTTGTCCGGTGGTATGCGGCAGCGGGCGGCGATCGCTCGGGCGTTGAGTGCGCGGCCGTCGATTTTGTTGATGGATGAGCCGTTCGGTGCGTTGGACGCGTTGACGCGGGACAAGATGAATCTTGAGTTGCAGTCGATTCATGCGGCGACGGGGGCGACGGTGGTGTTTGTGACGCATTCGATTTCGGAGGCGGTGTTCCTGGCTGATCGGGTGGTGTTGTTGACGCCTCGGCCGGGGCGGATCCGGTCGGTGACGTCGGTGCCGTTGGTGCGGCCGAGGTCGGTGGAGACTGAGACGGGTGTGGAGTTCGGGCGGATTGTTCGTGGGTTGCGGGTGGAACTGGATGAGGAGTCCTGATGGGGGATCGGGAGCGGTTGAACAGGTTGCTGCCGTGGATCAGTTCGCCGATTTTGTTGGCGTTGTTCCTGGGTGGGTGGCAGTTCGCGGTGTCGGTGGTCGGGGTTTCGGAGTTTATTTTGCCGACGCCGGCGCAGACGGGGCGGGCGTTGGTGACGATGTTGAGCGATGGTTCGCAGTGGGTGCATATTCGGGTGACGTTGCTTGAGGTGTTGATCGGGTTCGGGGTCGCGTTGGTGGTGGGTACGGCGTTGGGGGCGGTCCTGGGTCGGATGCAGTGGTTGGAGCGGGCGTTGCAGCCGGCGATGGTGGCGTTCCAGGTGGTGCCGAAGGTGGCGTTCGTGCCGATCTTTGTGATCTGGTTCGGGTTCGGGATGCAGTCGAAGATTGTGATGGCGGCGATTCTGGCGTTTTTCCCGATCATGTTGAATGTGTTGTTGGGGGTGCGGTCGGTGGATCGTGGTCATCGGGATGTGATGCGGGGGTTGGGGGCGTCGCGGTGGGCGACGTTCCGGAATCTGGAGTTGCCGTCTACGTTGCCGTACATTTTTGCTGGTGCTGAGGTCGGGATCGTGTTCGCGGTGATCGGCGCGATCGTGGGTGAGTATCTCGGTGGTAGTAAGGGGTTGGGTTATCTGGTGGTGTCGAGTCTGAATGCTCTGGACGCGCCGACCCTGTTCGCGGTGATCGTGGTCCTGTCGGTTCTCGGTTCGGTTCTCTATCTGTGCGTGACGACCGCGAAGCGGTTCGTCATCCCCTGGCACGACTCCATCGCCAAGCAGTAACCGACGACGTCCGGGCCTCGACGTCCGGGCCTCGACTACCGGGTCGAGATGACGAGCTGCTGGGACCGGTGGTCGGACAGACCGCCGGTCCCGCCGCCGATCCGATAGGAGTGCACCCGCACCGTCGCCGAGACGAAGGCCCAGTCCAACTGCCACCAGCGAGGCCAGCCCGAGGTGTCGGACCAGGTCGCGGGGAAGGGCGACGACGTCGCGTGGTTGGCGCTGCGTAACCCGTCCGGCATCTTGGCCAGATCACCCATTGCCGGGCTGGTGTTGAGGTCGCCGGCGACCAGCCGGGGGTTCGGGTTGGCCGCCACGTCCCGGGCCAGGGCCCGCCACTGCGGTTCACGCTGGGCGTGCTGCTCCCGGACGATCCGGTAGAACTCCCCGTCCAGCGGACTGTGGTCCGGCGACAACTGCACCGGCAGGTGCAGGTTGTACGTCGACAGCACCCGCCCCTGCCCCAGATCCAGGTCGGTACGCAGCACCTTGTACCGCCAGTGTTCGGCCGAGCCCGCCGTCGCTGGTGGCATGTCCGGAGCCTCCAGCGGAATGCGCCGCAGGATCGGGAAACGGGACAGGGTGACCAGTTCGCCGACCACCGCGAGGTGGAAGCCGGGGAACTCGGCCCGCAACTGGTCGAGTGCGGACTCGGCCGGTCCCGACGAGTACGCGTACCAGTACTCCTGTAGCAGGTAGACGTCGGCGTCGGCGGTCCGCAGCAGTTCGTGCATGGCGGCGGTCTGCCCGCCCTCGTCCCAGTACCCGGTGTTCCAGCTGAAGACCCGGATCGCGTCCGGGGGCGCGGGACCGTCCGCTCCGCGCAGCCCGGCGACGTTCACCCCGGACAGCGGCCCACCCAGCAGCAGCGCGGCGGCGGCGAGCAGGGCCACCGGCCACCGCGAGCGCCGACAGGGTGCGGCGGCCACGCCCAGCAGCACCGGCAGGACCAGGAAGGCCGGTGGCGGTACCGCGTCGACCACGAGCCAGAACCACCACTGACCGCTGAGCACCAGGTGTGCCACGGTGAACGCCAGCCAGGCCGCCGCCGCGCCGACCAGCGCGGTGTAGAGCCACCACCGCCAGCCGCGCCGCCGTGCCGGCGGAGCGGCCCGGGGCGCGACGTCGACCGGAGCCCGGGCCTGCGGCGCGGAGACCGTCACGCTGTCCCCCGCAACGCGGTTCCCTCGACCGGGAAGGAGGCGTCGTAGAGCTGCCGGAAGGTCCGGGATACCAGCCACTGCACCGCGCCGGTGGCGACCCCGGCCGTGATGGTGACGTTGACCAGGAAGTGCAGTACCGCGAAGTAGAGCAGGAAGGGCAGGCCGTGCCGGCGCCGGACGAAGCCGTACATGCCGGCGTCGAAGCCGAGCGAGGCGGCGAGCAGCGCGATCGGAACGACCGCCCCCCACGCCCCGAACAGGACCGGCACCGCCAGCGCGGGCAGTACGGCGAACGCGGCCAGGCTGCCCCAGGCCCGGGCGGCGGTCTCGAAGCCCTGCCCGAACCGGCGGGCCCGGGCGTAGAGCGGGATACGGAGCCGACCCCGGTGGAACAGCTTGCGGAGCAGTCCGCGTAGCTGGTGGTCGTGGTCGTGTCGGCCGCGTACCCCGGAGGTGAGCACCAGCCGGTAGCGCCGGGTCAGCCGATAGCCGTAGTCGACCTCCTCGGTGTGCCGCAGTGCCGGGTTGAACGGGCCGATCTCGTCGAAGACGTCACGCCGGATCACGCACACGGCCGGGAAGAGGAACGACACGTCACCTTCAGAGCTGATCGACCAGTAGTGGTACTGCAGACCACGGTATCGGGCCACCGCCGTGTCGTGCAGCAGCGGCTCGGGATCCTCGATGCCGCAGACCGCGCCGATCCGGGAGTCGTCCTGGATCAGCCGTACCGCGTTGGCCACCGCGTCCGGGGCCAGGACGAGGTCGGAGTCGACGTAGCAGAGAAGCTCGCCCCGGGTGTGTGCGGCGCCGATGTTGCGGGCCCGGCCGCACCCGCCGTTGACCCCGGTGCTCACCACCGGTACGCCGAGCGCCTCGGCGACCACCACCGACTGGTCCGTGCTGCAGTCGTCCACCATCAGGATCTCGATGTCCGGGTACGTCTGGTCCAGGATGGACCGCAGACACAGGTCCAGCGACTCGGCGTAGTTGTAGTTCGGCACGATCACCGAGACCAGCGGTCCTCCGCCCGCCGGGAAGTTCTCCGGGGTCATCGGGTAGCCACCTCCGGCCGGTCGTAGAGTCCACGGAACCGGCGTGAGGCGAGCCAGGCGACCGCCCCGGACAGCGCGGCGACGGCGATCACCAGGTTCAGCAGGAAGTGCATCGCGGCGAAGTACGTCAGGAACAGCGTCCCCCGCTCCCGGAAGACGAACCGGTACATCGGCAGGTCACCGGCGAGGCAGGCGGCGAGGGCGACCAGCGGCACCGCGAGGTACGCCGGCCCGAGCAGGAGCGGCAGGGCCACGGTCAGCACGGTCAGCAGGGCGGCGACGCTCACCCAGGCCCGGGGACCACTGCTGAGCCCGCCGGGGAACTCCGGCTTGCGGGCGTACATCGGGATGTGCAGCGCGGTCCGGGTGAACACCTTGCGGATCAAAACGCCCAGATCGTGGTCGTGGTCGTGCACGCCGCGCACCCGGGGCGAGAGCCAGATCTGGTACCGCTGAGCCAGCCGCATGCCGTAGTCCGCGTTCTCGGTCTCCCGCAGTCGCGGATTGAAGGGCCCGACCTCGGCGAAGACCCGGGCCGGAATCGCCAGCAGAGCGGTGTACAGGGTCATGATCCGGCCCTCGTCGGCGATCAGCCAGTAGGACTGCTGGAGGCAGCGGTACTCCTCCAGCAGGCTGTCCCGGACCAGCGGTACCGGATCGTAGTTGCCGCAGATCGCGCCGATCTCCGGGTCGGCGCCGAGCAGTTCCACGGCGTTGGCCACCGCGTCCGGCTTCGCGGCCACGTCGGAGTCGATGAAGAACAGGATCTCTCCGGTCGCGTTCGCCGCGCCGAGGTTGCGGGCCGCCGCCGGTCCGGAGTTCCGAGGGGTACGCAGCACCCGGGCGCCGTACGACCGCGCGACCCCGACCGAGTCGTCGGTGCTGCAGTCGTCCACCACGATGATCTCCAGGTCCGGATAGGTCTGTTCGCGGAGCGAGCCGAGGCACAGGCCGAGGGCGCCAGCGTAGTTGTAGTTCGGCACGATCACCGAGACGAGCGGTCTGTTCATGTGTCCATCCAGTTCAGCAGGTTCGGGTAGCGGGCACCGATCTCCGCCACGGTCAAGGTGGTGCCGATCAGGACGGCGATGGCCACGATCATCCGGTCCTGGAGCAGGGCCCGGATGGGATCGCCGCCGGCCTCGCGGACCAGCACCGTCTGGAGATAGCGGAACGCGGCGAGCAGGCCGAGCGGAACCACCACGGCGAGGGTGACCGGGCGCCAGGCGCCGAGCGGCGCGTCGGTGTTCAGGTAGAGCAGGAACGTGGTGCTGGTCAGTGCGGCGTTGAGCCCGATCAGGTGGTCGGCCAGCAGGATGTTGTATCCGGCCAGCGCGGGCCGGTGCGTCACGCCGGCGACGGTGAGTTCGTGCCGCCGCTTGCCGAGGATGAGGATCAGGCAGCCGCTGAAGACGGCGGTGAGCAGCAGTCCGGACGGGGCCGCGCCGCTGGCCGCGTACCCCTGGAGGACCCGCAGCACGAAGCCGGCGGCGATCACGCAGATGTCCAACAGCGGCAGGTGTTTCCACCACCGGCTGTACGCGACGCTGAGCCCGAGGTAGCCGAAGAGCGGCCACCACGGCAGGTCGGGTCCGGCGATCACCATCGTCGTCAGCAGCCCGGCCAGCCCGGCCGCGAAGAGTCCGGCCACCGGCACCGTGATCCGCCCGGCGGCGATCGGCCGGTGCCGCTTGACCGGATGCGTCCGGTCAAGCCGGCGGTCGGCGATGTCGTTGAGGACGTAGATCAGCGACGCGGCCACCGAGAACGCCAGCACGGCCCAGCCGGTACGCAGCAGCGCCGCTCCGGTCCACCGCGGCACGTCGACCAGTGCCAGCGGCACGGCCAGCAGGTTCTTGACCGCGTGACCGGGGCGGGCCAGCGCGATCAGGTGCCCGACCAGTGCGCGGAGGTACCGGGCCAGGGCACCGAGTTGGCCGATCGCGGCGAGCACCCGGCCCGGTGCCCCGCTCACCGGCCCGACGGCCCGGTCGACCACGGCCACCACGCCCTCGTCGACCATGGCCACCACGCTCCGGTCGACCGCGCTCTCCACGCCCCGTTCGACCGCAGCCTCGACGGCGGTCACCATCGACTCCAGGACACCATCGGCTCCAGTCAGAAGAAGATCTTGGCGAGGGACAGGGCGCCCTGCCGCCACGGGTCACGGCTGGTCCGGCCACCCCGGACCGGCGCCGTCCGGTGCCGCTGCGTGCGCCACCACTCGTAGGTGCGCAGGATCGCGTCCTGATTGGACAGTTTCGGGGTGAAGCCGAGCCGGTCCCGGGCCTTGTCGACGCTCACGTACGAGTCGTGCCGGAGCTTGTGCAGCAGCCGGCCGTACACCGGGGAGAGCCGGGCCCGCTCCAGCAGGCCGAGCGCGGCCAGGGCCGGGCCGGCGGGTACGCCGACGACCCGCTTGCCGTGTCCGGCGGCGTCCAGCACCGCCTGGAAGTCCTCGCGCAGGGTACGGAACCGCCGCGCGGCTAGGTTGTACGTGTCGTCGGCCAGCTCGTCCGGCGCGGCCAGTACGGCGACCACCGCGTCCACCAGGTCGTCGACGGCGAACATCTGGATCCGTACGTCGCCCCGGCCCAGGACCGGAAAGTTCCGGCCCTCCTCGGCCCACTCGAAGAGCATCGCGAACAGGCCCATCCGGCCCGGCCCGAGGAAGGTCTTCGGTCGCAGGATGGCCACCGGCAGTCCGCTGCCCCGGTGCCGCTCGGCGATCTCCTCGGCGGTCGCCTTGGCCGCGCTGTACGTGTCGACCGGTTCCCGAGGATGCGTCTCCGGCGTCGGTACCTGCCGGGGCAGCCCGTACACGGCGGTCGACGAGATGTGGACGACGCGGTCCACCCGGGCCCGGCGCGCCGCCCCGAACACCGCGTCCGTGCCGTCCACCACGATGGACCGGATCTGCGCGGCGGGGTAGCTGGGCAGCGCCGCCGCGCAGTGGATCACGACGTTCGCGCCGGCGGTGGCCCGGGACATCAGGTCGGGATCGCGGATGTCACCGCGTACCGTGACGCCCGGCTCGGGACGGAGGTCCACGCCGCGCACCTCGTGCCCGTCGGCGGTCAGCCGCTGGACCAGCCGGGAGCCGAGCATCCCGGCGGCACCGGTGATGGTGATCACCACAGCGTGGACCCCACCTTCTGGGCGACGAACCGGGTGACGAGTCGACTCAGGCCCTGGTCGAGCACCTCGCCGAGCGCGTCGGCGCCGCGCTGTACGTCGGCGGGATCGGTGACCAGTGACGGTCCGATGATCAGCGGGTTGCGGCCGTTGAGGGTGTAGTAGGTGAAGATGTCGTGGTCCTGGTAGAGCGCGTTGATCACCGCGCAGGTGACCAGCTTCGCCTTGAACCTCGGGTCCCTGGCCATCCCGGCGGGGGCGAGCCGGGACACCAGGTCGAGGATCTTCGGCCCGCCGTCGATCTGTACGCCCCAGAGCGCGCCGGCGCCGGCGACCCGCCCCACCGCGTCCGGAAACTCCTTGGCCAGTCGGGCCAGCGCCGGTTCCAGCACCAGCTCCAGCTCGCGGGCCCGGGCCGGGTAGTCGTCCTCCACCACGATGTTGATCGCCTCGATCGCGGTGACACATTCCTCGCCCATGCCGTAGTACGTGGTGCTGGTGCTCTGCAGGAGCGCGTCGGTCAGGTTGTCGTACGCCTTCCGGAAAACCTTTTCCCGGGCGACGAATGCAGAGATCGATGACTTTCCGCCGCCGAAGGACTTTGATGTGGTAAGAACATCCGGTACGAGACCCGGATATCGCATGAAGTAGAACAGGCTGCCGGTCTTACCCCAACCGGTGTAGATCTCGTCGAATATGAGCACGATGTTCTGCCGGTCGCACAGCTCACGGACGCCACGGAGGAAATCTTCGTCGCACCACTGAATGGTGGAGGCGCTGAACGGCTCGACGACGAGCGCGTAGACGTCACCGGCGTGCGCCGCTACGGCCGAACGGACGGAATCCAGATCGCCATAGGTGAATGTTGCAATGCCCGGAATGGTGGGAAAATCGAACTGTGGCTGCCCGGTCAGCCCACCCGAACCCAGGAGCTTTCCGTGAAAGCCGCAGTCCGCCCGGAGGATGGTTCCGCGCCGGCCACCGTGGTACTTGTAGGCCAGCTTCACGGCGCCCTCGACCGCCTCCGCACCCGAGTTGGGCAGGAACGACATCCGCAGGTCGCCCGGGAGCAGCTGCGCCAGGTTGTGCCCGAGCGCCGCGAGATAGGGGGAGAAGTACGTCTTGTGCACCTCCATCCGCCGATCCCGCGCGAACCGCTCCCGGGCGGCCAGGATGCGTGGATGGTTGTGCCCGTGGTTGAGTACGCCCACGCCCCCGGTGAGGTCGAGGATGCGTCGGCCGTCGCGGAGCACCAGATATGCGCCTTCGGCACTTTCGACCAATTCCCGGCCGAACCCGAACGAGGTCATCAGGCTGACCTGGCTGGAGTTGACGTACCGGCGATAGAGGTCGTGCACCTCGCGAACGGTGAGCCGCTCGCAATCCTGGAGGCTGACCAGATTGGACATGCCGCGACGCTATCGATTGGCGTTGGTTTTTGACTGGACCGGCACTGGACGCGACCTGGATTACGTAAGGCAACGCTTGCCAGCCGACAACCCGCTAGATAACTTGGGTCGCGACACAGTTAATCTCCACTGGTCAATGTCCCTAACTGATTCTCCGCGTTCTGGGCAAGAGGTGCTGAACATGCCGCCGACGGTGTCGGTCATCATCCCCGTGCACAACGGCTCCAAGACCCTGCGCGCGTGCCTGGCGGCGGTCTACGCACAGCGACATCCGGTCACCGAGGTGATCGTGGTCGACGACGCGAGCACCGACGACACCCGGGAGATAGCCGCCGAGTTCCCGTGCCGGCTGCTGGCGGCCGACCGCAACACCGGGCCGGCCGCCGCCCGCAACCGGGGCATCCGGGCCAGTACCGGCGGGCTGCTGTTCTTCCTCGACTCCGACTGCGCGCCGGAGCCGGACGCGTTGGGCAACGCACTGGCGATCCTGCGCGAGCAGCCCGACGTCGCCTGCGTACACGGCATCTACGCGGTGCGGCCACTCTTCGACGACGGGCCGGTCGAGGCGTACCGGTTGCTGCACGGGCACTATTGGCGGCTGCGCAACGTGGGACGGGTCCGGACCACCCTCTTCGCGGTCTGCGTGATCCGCCGGGCCGTCTTCGCCGAGGTGGGGCTCTTCGACGAGAACCTGCGGGCCTCGGAGGACGTCGAACTCGGCGACCGGATGACCGAGGAGCACGGGATCGTGCTGACCGACACCGTGGTGTGCCGGCACGACGACGACAGCCACCTCGGCCGGCTGCTGCGCAAGCAGTTCGGGCGCTCGCAACTGCTGATCCCGGTCGCGCTGGCCGAACGCGGGCCGGCCGGGATCCGCGCCAACGGTCCGGTCGGGCTGCTCGCCGCCGGCCTGGTGCCGCCGACCGTACCGCTCGGGCTGCTCGATCCGGCGCTGCTGGGCGTACCGCTCTGCCTGCTCGTCCTGTTCGTCGTCGCCGACCCGGGTCTGCTCCGGTTCGTGACCCGCCAGCGCGGCCCCGGCTTCGCGGTGTTCTTCTACGGAGTCCATCTGCTGGTCCAGCTCGCCGTGCTCGCCGGTGCCGTGGTCGGCGGACTGCGCCACCTGGTCGACCGGAACTTCGGCCCGGCCCGGGTGGCCACCGCGAAACCGGGCCGATGAGCGGCCATCCTGTGCGGGTCGGGTACGCCCAGGCGCTGCACTATCTGCTGTTCGGCGTCCGGGCGCTCCAGTTCCGGCGGGCCCGGCCGGGCCTCGGCGCCCGGCGCGGGCCGGTGTTCGGGGTGCCGGGCCAGAGCGTGGCGCTGACCATCGACGACGGCCCGCATCCCGAGTGGACGCCCCGGATGCTGGACCTGCTCGGCCGGCACCGGATCCGGGCCACGTTCTTCCTCATCGGAGCCCGGGTACGCGAGCGCCCCGACCTGGCCCGGGACGTCCTGGCGGCCGGACACGTGCTCGGCAACCACTCGATGTCCCACCCGCAGCCGTTCGCGGCGCTGCCCGCACCCCGGGTACGCGTCGAGATCGCCGCCGGCCAGCGAGAGATCGAGGAGGCCACCGGGCTGCGGCCACGGCTGTTCCGGGCACCTGGCGGCAACTGGTCGCGGGACGTCCTGCGGGCGACCGCGGAGTCCGGCCTGACTCCGGTGGACTGGACGGTCAACCCGAGCGACTGGCGGAGTCCCGGCGTCGACCGGATCACCCGGTCGCTGTGCCGGGGCCGCGCCGGACACGTCCTGCTCTGTCACGACGGCGGCGGCGACCGGTCGCAGACCGTGGCGGCCCTGGAGACGGCCCTGCCGCGGCTGCTCGACCGGGGACTGCGGTTCGTCATCCCGGGCGGCGGTCGGTAGGTGGCGCCCATGCGGATCCGCCCGGCCCCGTCGCGGCCGCCACGTCGGCGGGGCACCGAAAAATGCGAAACCGGGCAGCGCGGCCCGACGGTCTGGGGGGAGTACGGCCATGCCAGAGGATGACCTGTCGATTCTGCTGCTGGGTCCGATCAGGGCCGCCCGGGGTGGCACCGCGCTCTACCTGGGCACACCACGCCAGCGTGAGGTGCTGGCGGTGCTGGCGCTGCGCAGCGGCATGGTGCTGTCGGTGCCGCAGATCGTGGACGCGATCTGGAGCGAGCGCCGGCCCGACTCGGTGGAGAACATGGTGCACACCTACATCGGCCGGCTGCGCCGGGTTCTGGAACACCCCGGACGGCCGCCCGCGCTGGCCCGGGTGCTGCGTTCCACCCGGCCCGGGTACACCCTGGAGTTGCCGGCGGGCGCGGTCGACATCACGCTGTTCGAACGCGACGTCAAGGTGGCCCGGGCGGCCCGGACCCAGGGCGACCTGTCCGGGGCGCTCTGCCTCTTCCAGCAGGGGCTGGCCCGCTGGTCCGGGCTGGCGCTCCAGGAGGCGGCCGGTCCGCTGGCGGAGGCGGAACGGATCCGCCTCACCGAGCTGCGCCAGGACGCGGTCGAGGAGAGCACCGGAGTACGGCTGCTCCTCGGCGACGTCGAGAACCTCGTCTCGGAGCTGCGGTGCATGCTCGCCGAGCAGCCGATGCGGGAGCGGCTCTGGGAACTGCTGCTGATCGTACTCGGCCAGACCTCGCGCCGGGCGGAGGCGTTGACTGCGTTCGAGGACGCCCGGGTCACCCTGGCCGACCGGCTCGGCGTCGAGCCCGGTCACCGGTTGCAGGACCTGCACCGCCGGCTGCTGCGTAGCGAGCCGGTCAGCGTACGGCCGTGGTGGGAGCGGCGGGTCCCGGTCTGACCGGCCCTCCGGCTCCGGCCGACGCCCGGCGCCGTCGACGCCCGGCTCGCTACCGGCCGGGCGCTCCGGCACCCCGGGCCGGCGCCGGCGGCCCCGACGATGGGCGCCCGGTCACCGGGTCGGGTCGCCCGGACGTCAAGGCGGTTGCCCGGACGTCGGGCCGGTGATCCGGACGTCAGGGCCGGGCGCTGTCGTCGCCCGCGTCGCCGCTGCCCCGGCCGGCCGGCTCGGCCGTGGCGGTGAGGACGAGGAAGATCCCGGACGGTCCGGAGCCGAGCCGGGTCGACAGTTCCTCGGCGACCGCGAGACCGGAGCCACGGACCAGCCGCAGCAGCTCCTCGGCCTGGGCCACGTCGTAGACCTGCACCAGGATCCTGCCCCGGGCGGTGAGCATTCCGGGCAGTCGACGCAGCAGGGTGGCCGACTCGGTCTCGGACAGGTAGTAGATGACCTCGCGCAGCAGGATCGCGTCGAACCGGTCCGTGGTGTCGAAGGTACGGATGTCGGCGACCTCGAACGAGGTGTCCGGCCGGCCGATCGCCCGGGCCTGGTCGATCGCCCGGCGGCTGATGTCGACCCCGTGGTAGCGCCGGTACCGTCCCGGGGCGAGCGGCAGGTTGGCGCTCGTCCCGCAGCCGAGGTCCAGGATCGCCGGGTCGGGGGCCCACCGCTCGATGAGCGACAGCGGCATGCCGCCATCGGACATGCCGTCGAGATAGCGCCAGAGACCCAGTGCGTACTGGGCGTTCCACAGCGCCGCGTTCATCCTCCGGTTCGGCCGGACCAGCATCCGCAGGGGCCTCATCGTCAGCCGGGCCACCGCCCGGACCAGCGGGTTCGTCATCAGCTCGCCACCTCTTCCGCCTTCTCCCGATCGAGCCGCCGCCGATGCAGGTACTGCGCCAGCAGCAGGCCGCCCGCACCGACCACGACCTCGCTGAGGGCGCAGACCAACCGGCTGGCCAGTACCACCGGGGTGGCGACCGCCGCCGGCATCACGGTGACCAGGCCGACCATCAGGACGGCCTCCCGGACACCGAGACCGTCCGGGGCGACCACGACCAGCAGACCGGCCACGGTGGCGGCGGCGAAGCCCGCGACACAGACCAGGTAGGACCGGACCGGTGGCGCGCCGGCGGTGACCGCGAGCAGCCAGAGATGGTGCCCCGAGAGCACCCAGGACAGCGACTGCGTGGCGATCGCCCGACGGATGCCGGCCCGGGACGCGGCGACCTGCGGAGGCCGGCGCCGCAGCAGCCGGGCCAGCGCGACCAGCCCGCGGTTGAGCAGATCGGGCCGGGCGAACAAGGCGACCAGTGGCAGTACGGCCAGCAGCAGCCAGCCGGTCGCGCCGGGGAGTATGCCCGGCCCGGCGGCGAGCGCGACGGTCATCCCGGTCAGCGCGACGACCGTCCAACTGAGCAGGAAGACGCCGGCCAGCCGGACCGGGCCGACATCGATCTCCTTGCCCATCCGCAACAGCACCGGCAGGGCGACGAAGCGACCTGGAACGAACTTGGCGAGGAATCCGACGAAGAACAGCCGGGCTGCGGTCCACCGGTCCACCGCCGCACCCAGGTCGGCGAAGAGGGCCTGCCAGGAGACCAGCCCGAGGAGCAGCCCGACCGCGTTGATCAGCAGCGCGCCGGACAGGACCACGATGACCTGTACCGGATCCAGCCGCTGCGCCAACGACCTGACCGGGGTCCAGTCCTGGCTCCGCAGGAACAGCACCAGGCCGGCCGCCAGCGCCAGCACGAAGACCACGGTCAGCGCCCGGTTGGCCAGCCGCCACCAGCCGCGCCCGGCGGTCCCGGTGGCCCGCCGGCCCGGCTCGGCGGGTGCGAGCGTGCTCATCACCTCACCTCGCTTCGCTCGGCGTTGCGATGCGCTGCCCTGAACCAGCTGGTTCGCTCGCTGCGCTCGCTCATCGACCCACCTCGCTTCGCTCGGCGTTGCGATGCGCTGTCCTGAGCCGACTGGTTCGCTCGCTGCGCTCGCTCATCGACCCACCTCGCTTCGCTCGGCGTTGCGATGCGCTGTCCTGAGCCGGTCGGTTCGCTCGCTGCGCTCGCTCATCGGCGCGGTCCCAGCGCCACCGGCCGGGTCCGGGCGTACCGGATCCGTCGCGCCACCGCCTGTGTCACTCCGAGCGCGAGTCCGGCGAACTCCGTGAGGTGGGTCAGGAACCGCAGCATTGCCGCGTAGAGCAGGAACCCCGGTCCGCGCTGGCGGAGCGCGAACGTCAGCAACTCCCGATCGGCGGCGAGGAACCCGGCGAGCAGGGTCAGCGGCACGGCCAGCAGCCAGAGCGAGGCGATGACGAGGGGCAGGGCGGCGACCGCCGACGCGCTGCCGAGCATGCCGGCGACGGACCCGAGGTCGATCCGGTGCGGCTCCCGCCGCTCCGGCCCGGACGCGGGAAGCGGTCCCGGAAGCGGCCCGGATGTCGGAGGCGGCTCCGCCGCCGGGCGCGGGCCGGGCGTCGGCGGTGGTGTCCACCGGGCCACCACGACCGCACCGGCATAGGTCCGTGCCCGGCGGAAGAGCTCGGAGAGGTACGGCCAGAGCCGGTCCACGTCGTCGTGCCGGCCGACCACCCGGTCACTCGTCCGGATCTCGTACGACGCCGGCAGGCGGGTGCCGAACTCCACGTCCTCGGCGTCGCGGAGCCGTTCGTCGAAGCCACCGACGGCGTCGAAGACGGGCCGGGGAACCGCGGTGAGTGCGAACATGGTGCTGGAGGTCACGCCGACGGCCTGGCGCCGCCAGAAGTGCTCGAACAGCGTCTTGTAGGACTCGACCGGTCCGTCCGCGAACAGCGGGTGCAGGTCGTAGATCCCCTGCACGACGCCGCAGCGGGGATGCTCCCGCAGTACCCGGAGCGCACCGGCCAGCGCGTCCGGGGCAAGGGCGATGTCCGAGTCGACGAAGAACAGCACCTCTCCGGTCGCCCGGGTCGCCCCGGCGTTGCGGGCTGCCGAGACGCCCCGGTTGGCCGGAAACGCGAGCAGGGTGCAGGGAAAACCGGCCACGATCTGTCGGGACCGGTCGGTGCTGGCGTCGTCGACGACTATCACCTCGGCCGGCGGGAAGCTCTGCGCGTACACCGCCGTCAGGCAGGCCTGGAGTGTCTTCTCCTTGTTGAAGTTCGGGATCACCACCGAGACCCGTACGGCAGGTGGCGGCGGTTCGTCATCGTGGTCGGGTCGGCACGTCGGGTCCCGCTCCGCGGCGGCGTACATCGGAGGGTCGTACGCCGCAGTGCCGGTTCCTCCGCTGCTGTGGGCCGCGCGGAGCAGGGGGAACGGGAGCCAGCCGAGCAGGGCGAGTCCGGTCAGCACGTACAGGTTGCTGTGCAGCAGGCCCCAGTCGTCGAAGTGGAGATCCTGGCCCCGCAGCCCCACCAGCACCCAGCCGGTGCCCGCCACGAAGACGAGCCAGGCCAGTCCCACGGCGACGAAGCCGATCCGGCTGCCCAGCCGCCAGGCCCGCCCGGCGAGCAGGACCAGGGCGGGTACCGCCCAGACCCAGTGGTGGTGCCACGAGATCGGGGAGATCAGCAGACCGGTCGTCGCGCAGGCCAGCACGCCGAGCAGTTCCTCGCCGGCCCGGGCACACCAGACCGCGAGGGCGAGTCCCGCCGCGCCGACCAGCGCCACCGGCAGCCACCCGAGGCGCAGGTCGCCGGAGTCGGTCAGCCGGGCCAGCGCGCCGGGCAGGGACTGGTTCAGGATCGTCCGTAGGTCGGCGGTGACCCGGGAGGTGTCGACGAGTGCGCCGGACCAGTACGCCGACGAGTCCGCCGGCCGCCAGAGGTACCCGACGGCGATGGTGCCGAGGAACCCGCCGAGCGCCGTCGCCGCGGCCCGTACCCGGCCGGTGGCGAGCAGGTACACCACGAAGACGAGCGGGGTGAGCTTGATTCCGGCGGCGAGACCGACCCCGAGGCCGTACCACCGGCGGCGTGGGTCACCGGTGAGGTCGACCAGCACGATCAGCATCAGGAACAGGCCGACCTGGCCGACCTGGAGATGCCCCGACACGGCGAACATCGGCAGGGCGGCGACCGTGCCGACCAGGGTCAGCGTTCCGAGACGCGGTTGCGGCACCCCGGTCGCCCGCAGCACCAGCCGGAGTACCGCCGCCAGCGCGAGCATCGAGCCCAGCGTCCAGATCCCGATCGCGACCTCCGGCCCGACGACCGCGAAGGGCTGGAACAGCAGCGCCGCGAACGGCGGGTACGTGAAACCCAGCTCGATCCCGTCCGCACCGCGCACGGTCAACTGGTAGAGGCTGCCGTCGCCATCGGCGGCGGCGGACCCGCCCGCCCGGTAGACCGCGAGGTCGCCCCAGTACCGGCCGGTGATCCGGTGCACCGCGACGGCGCCGGCGGCGACCAGTGTCGCGAGCAGTGCCACGAGGACATTGCCGGAAGCCGCGCCGATCCGGGGTCGCAGCGGCGCGTTCGTTGCGGTAGCGGACGCCATCGCCGATCTCCCTCCGTGGCCGGCGGGCACACGCTAACAATCGACCTACCACGATTTCTGGAACGTGTCTGGATTACCCAGCGTCCACGCTGACCGGCGTGGGTGGTACCGGACCTCGGCGATCTGGCCAGCCGGCGGACGTACCGGCGGTCGCGCCGGGGACCGGCCGGCCCGAATCCGCTGGGCGCCCGGATATCCGCCCGCGAACGGTCGGCGTCCGCCGCTGTCGAGCGGCCACGACACGGACACGGAAAGTAGTCAGGACCATCCGACCGTACGACGAAGCGGCGGGCCCGGGCGGGAAATCATTGACGCCGACAGGCCGACAGCTCCTCCTCCCTCCATGGTGGAAACGATGACGAAGCAGTGGGAAGGCTCGCAGCCGCCCCGGGTGATCGCGGTGGCCCGGTTCCTCGGGGTGCTCAGCGCGATCGGCGTGTTCGTCATCTACCTCGCCGGGCTCGCGGTCTCCTACCGGGCTGCGGGTGGCCTCGACGTGGAGGTCTCCGAGTCGCCGGCCTGGCTCTACCCCGTCGTGGTGGTCGGTCTGGTGATCGTCGGCAGTCTCGGCCTGGTGGCGGCCACGATCGATCCACAGCGGACCTCCCGGGTGTACCCCTGGCTGCTGGTCGGCATCGGCACGGTCACCCAGATCCTCTTCGGACTGGTGCTGACCGACCAGTCGCTCGACGCCCGGAACATCGCGGTGATCGTGCTGCCGCCGTTCACCGCCGCGCTCTCCATCGCCGAGTTCGCCCGCGAGCTGCGCAACCTGCTCCGCCCGCAGCCCTGACCACCGCGGGCGGCCCGGTCACTCCCGGTCGCCCTCCCGATCCCGGCGTACCGTCGTCTTGCGGCCCTTGATGGTGCTCTGGCGCAGCCGGGCGATCACCTCGTCGGCGGCCGACCGTGGCACCTCGACCAGTGAGAACCGGTCGGCGATCTCGATCGAACCGATCTCCCGGCCGCTGACCCGGGTCTCACCGGTGATCGCGCCGACCAGATCCTGCGGCCGGATTCCGGCCCGTCGTCCCACGCCGATGAAGAGGCAGGCCATGTCGCCCGGACGACTCCGACCGGCACCGGTACGTCGTTCGTCGCGGCCACCGTCCCGACCGCCGTCTCGGCGGGGCCGGCCGTCCCGGTCGCCCCGGAACGCCACCTGCGGGATGTCCTCCTCGTCGACCGTTCCGCCCGTCGACTCGTGCGCCAGCCGCACCGCGGCGAGGGCCACCTCCATCACATCGAACTCGTCGGTGAGGGTCTCCACGATCACCCGGAACGGCTCCAGGTCGTCCTCCAGGAGGCTCTCGTGCAGCGCGGCCCGGGTCATCTCCAACCGCCGGGTCCGCAGGTCGGCCACGGTCGGAATCTTGTCGATCGAGATCCGTTGACCCGTGGTCCGCTCGATGGTCTTGAGCATCCGGTGCTCCCGGGGCTCCGCCAGGGTGATCGCGATCCCCTGCCGGCCGGCCCGACCGACCCGGCCGATCCGGTGCACGTACGACTCCGGGGCGGACGGCACGTCGTAGTTGACCACGTGGGTGAGCTGCTCGATGTCCAGCCCCCGGGCGGCCACGTCGGTCGCCACCAGCAGGTCTGCGGTGCCCGCCCGGAGCCGTCCCATCACCCGGTCGCGCTGTTCCTGGGTCATCCCGCCGTGCAGAGCCTCGGCCCGGTAACCCCGGCCGTTCATGGTCTCGGTGAGCCGGTCGACCTCCTCCCGGCTCCGGCAGAAGACGATGGCGGCGGTCGGCGCCTCGACGTCGAGGACCCGGCCGAGCGCCGCCGCCTTGTGCGACCGCGCGACGACGTACGCGGTCTGCCGGACCAGGGGTGCCGTACCGGAGGGAGCGGGCTGCCGGCCGATCTCGATCCGGGCCGGGTCACGCAGGTGCTGTCGGGCCATCCCGTCGATCCGGCTCGGCATCGTCGCGGAGAACAGCACCGTCTGCCGCTCTTCGGGCACGTGCTGCAGGATCGCCTCGATGTCCTCGGCGAAGCCCATGTCGAGCATCTCGTCCGCCTCGTCGAGCACCACCGTGGCGAGGCTGCCGAGTCGGAGCGTGCCCCGGGAGATGTGGTCCAGCGCCCGCCCCGGGGTGGCCACGACGACGTCGACGCCGCTGTCCAGTACCCGCAGCTGCCGGGCGATCGGCTGTCCGCCGTAGATCGGCAGCACCCGTACGCCGAGATCCCGGCCGTACCGGTGGATCGCCTCGGAGACCTGGACGGCCAGCTCGCGGGTCGGCACCAGGATCAGCGCGTTCGGCTCTCCGGAACGGCGGTCCGCCGGCATCCGCTGCAGCAGTGGTAACGCGAAAGCGGCGGTCTTTCCGGTTCCGGTGGCCGCCTGCCCGAGCAGGTCACGCCCGGCCAGCAGCGGCGGGATCGCCTCCCGCTGGATCGCGGTCGGCTCCTCGTAGCCCAGGGTGCTCAGCGCGTCGAGGAGTTCGGCCCGTAGCCCAAGGTCGGCGAAGGTGCCGGTGTCGTCGTCGGTGCCGTCGGGGCTCGTGGTGTCCACCGGATCGGGTTGTGCACTTTCGGAACTCATACCGCCAGCCTTTCACCACGCCGAACCGCGCGGCTCAGCGACCGGCCATCCGGGCCTTACCGGAGGGTGGTCCGGGGCCCGCGCCGGCCGGCCCGACCCGACCAAACGGCCGGTGTGACCGGCGGATCGGCGCTGGCCGCGCGCCCTGTGTCCGGCTGCCGCTCCGTTCGGGGCTGCTGAAATCGGTAACTTCACCGTAACTTCACCGTCCCTTGACGGGCCTTCACCCCGCCTCGTGGACTATGCTGCCGGCAGAACCAAGTCGCCCGTAGTCATGGAATACAACGCCGTATTGGTCAGGTGCTGGTGTATGAGTGATCGCCGTAAGGACCAGAGTGACAGGTCCGGGACCGAGTCGGGCGGATCCGCCCGGGCACTGGGAACCCGGGACCGGCTGCTTCGCGCGGCGATGGATCTCTTCGCCGAACAGGGCTACCGGAAGACCACCATCGGGGAGATCGAGGCGCGGGCCGGGCTGGCACCGAGGTCCGGGGCGCTCTACCAGTACTTCGCCAGCAAGGAGGAGGTGCTCCGGGCCGGCATCGAGCGGCACATCGAACAGCTGAGCGTGCTCACCTCCGCGCTCGACCTGCTGCCGCTGGCCGACCTCCGGTCCGAGATCATCCTGCTCGGGCGGTGGAACCTCCAGGACCTGAACCGCCGGGAACCGCTGTACCGGCTGGTCCGGCAGGAGGGGGAGGTCGTACCCGGGCTCCTCGACCAGCTCCGGGAGGCCGTACACGACAATCCGCACCGGCGGATCGCGGAGTGGATCAGCCGCAGCGCCGAGGCCGCCGGCTCCACGCGGGTGGACGCCGAAGCGCTGGCCCTCATCGTCGCCGGCTCGATGGGGCACTACCGCACGCTCGAATCGATCTACGGCCGTAAACCGCTCGACATCGACGACGAGCGGTTCCTTGCCACCTGGGTCGAGGTGTGCATCGCCATCGCCCAGCACTTCGGCCTCGACGCCGCCCGGGACAGCACATACGGCCGCAACGGCTTTCCGCGTCCGGACCAGCCCAGGAGCGCCGGGGGAGAGGACTCCTCCCATGCCCGAGACACCTGACGCCAGGTCCCGTGCCCGGCGGGTACTCGCCGTCTGTTCCCTCGCCGCCTTCATGGCCTTCCTGGACGTCACCATCGTCAACGTCGCCTTCCCGGACCTCCAGCGATACTTCCCCGACGTACGCGAGGACGAGCTGTCCTGGGTGCTCAACGGCTACAACGTGGTCTTCTCCGCGGCGCTGGTCCCGGCCGGTCGGCTCGCCGACATGGTGGGCCGGCGGCGGCTGTTCCTGATCGGGCTGCTCCTGTTCACGGTCGCGTCTGCGGGCTGCGCCGCGGCGCCGTCCGTCTGGTGGCTGATCGCGGCCCGCGTCGTGCAGGCGATCGGCGCGGCGGCGGTGATCCCGAGTTCGATCGCCCTGCTGCTGCACGAGTACCCGGCGGAGCGCCGGCTCGCCGCCACCTCCATGCTGGGCGCCTGCGCCGCCGCGGCGGCGGCCTTCGGCCCCACCGTCGGCGGCGTGCTGATCGAGGTGCTCGACTGGCGGCTGGTCTTCCTGGTCAACGTGCCGATCGGGGTGGCCACGATGCTCTGGGGCGCCCGCGTGCTGCGGGAGTCGGCGGACCAGCGCCGGGGCCGGATGCCCGACCTGCTCGGTGCCGCCGCCCTCGCGCTGGGGCTCGGCGGGCTGGCGCTGACGATCACCAAGGGCAACGACTGGGGCTGGGCCAGCCCCCGTACGGTCGGCCCCTTCGCCGGGGCGCTGGCCCTGATCGGCCTGGCGCTCTGGAGATCCGCGCGACATCCGGCGCCGGTGCTGGAACTCGGTCTGCTCCGGCTCCGTCCGGTCGCGGCCGGCAACGCCGCCCTGGTCCTGTTCTCCATCGGGATCTACGGCAAAATTCTGGTAGATGTGCTCTATCTCAGTGATGTGTGGCATTTGCGGCCGGTGTTGACGGGACTGGCACTCGCGCCCGGTCCGCTGATAACCGCCGCCTGTGCGCCGTTCGCCGGCATGCTGGCCGACCGATTCGGGGGAAAACGGATCGCCGGTATCGGCGTGGTGGTCTACGGGCTTGGCTGCGTATGGTTTGCCACAGTTCCGGGAGTTGAGCCCAATTATCTGACTGAATGGTTGCCAGGCTCGTTTTTCACGGGTATCGGGAACGCGATGGCTTTTCCCGTATTGACCGGAGTTGCCGTTGCGTCGCTCCCGATCTCCCGGTTCGCCACCGGCAGCGCGGTCAACGCCACGGCCCGGCAGGTCGGGGCCGCGCTCGGGGTCGCGGTCGTGGTGGCCATCCTGGGACCGCTCGGTGGACTGGAGAGTCGGGACGCCCTGCTGCGCGGCTTCTGGTGCACGGGCGTGGCGTCCGGACTGGCGCTGTTCGCGGTGCTGGCCCTGCGTGGACGGTCGGCCGTGCTGCCGGTCGTAGCGGGCCCACCGCTGCCCGCGCCCACCGCGCAGGACCGGGTCGGCTGAGCCCGCCGCCAACCCGATCCAACCTCATCCGACCCGACCCGACCCGACCCGACCCGACCCGACCTGATCCGACCCGACCCGACCCGACCCGACCCGACCCGACCCGACCTGATCCGACCCGACCCGACCCGAAGTGATCCGACCCGACCCGACCCGACCCGGGACCTGGCCCGGCGGCGGTGACCTCAGGCGCCGACCAGCAGGGTCAGCGCGGCCAGTACCGAGATGAAGACCGCCGCACAACCCGCCGCCACCGTGGTGATCCGGCGGTTGACCAGCTCGCCCATCAGCGACGCGTCCCGGGTGAAGAAGACCAGGGGCCAGAGGGCGAACGGGATGCCGATGCTCAGCGTGACCTGGCTGAGCACCAGCGCCCTGGTCGGTTCCATGCCCAGGGCCAGGATGCCGAGCGCGGGCACGATGGTGACCAGCCGACGTACGGTCACCGGGATGGAGCGGCGGAGGAAGCCGGCCAGGATGACCGAGCCGGCGTACGTGCCGACCGAGGAGGAGACCAGCCCCGAGACGAGCAGGGCCAACCCGAAGCAGGCCGCCGCGAGCGCACCGGACCGCTCGTCGAAGAGGTGGTACGCCGCCTCGAGTTCGGTGACTCCGCTGCCGGCCAGGCTGCCCGCCGCGATCGCGATCAGCAGAACATTGGTGGCACCGGCCACCAGCATCGCCGCCACCACGTCGATCCGGGTCGCGGTGAGCAGCCGGCGGCGGGCCGGAACGGTGCGTACGACGCCGAAGCGGTCCCGGATCAGTGCGGAGTGCAGGTAGATCGCGTGCGGCATGATCGTGGCGCCGAGGATCGCCGAGGCGAGCAGGATGCTGCCCCGGTCCGGCAGGCCGGGAAGCAGGCCACCGGCCAGCCCCCGGGCTGAGGGCTCGGCGGTGACGGCCGCGTACCCGAAGCCGACGAAGATCAGCGCCAGCATCGCCGCGGTGAGCCGTTCGAAGCTCCGTTGGCCACGCCGGGTCTGCACCAGCAGCAGGACGAACGCCACGGCTCCGGTCAGGAAACCGCCGGCCAGCAGGGGCACGCCGAAGAGCAGGTAGAGGGCGACGGCACCGCCGAGCACCTCGGCGACGTCGGTGGCGACGGCCACCACCTCGGCCTGCCCCCAGAGCAGGTAGACCACCGGCCGGGGGAACCGCTCGCGGCAGAGTTCCGGCAGGGTACGACCGGTGGCGAGGCCGAGCTTCGCCGACAGGTACTGGGTCAGGACGGCGAGCAGGTTCGCGAGCACCACGACCCAGACCAGCTGGTACGCGTACTGCGAGCCCGCCGAGACGTTCGTCGCCACATTGCCGGGGTCGACGTACGCGATCGCCGCCACGAACGCCGGACCCAACCGAATGACCAGGTGTCCGAGGGGCATCTTGCCGGTAATGGACGAGTTCAGCTTCGATGAAGAACGGGCTACATTACTCTGGGCGCTCGACCGGGTACCATTCTGTGACCGCACCGTGCCTCCAGTCTGCGTAGGTACGCATCCCCCAGCGGGTAAATCGCTAAGTTTCACAACTCGCCTGAGGGCCCTCAATACGGACGTTGTGACTACTCACCGCTTTGAGGTTGCTGCTCATATTGTTGACTTCATGTAGTCGTAGTTTGTACGCTTCGACGCTGTCAAGGCTTTAGATTCCCGGCTGATTGGCCGCATCGGCTTGACTGATCAAGTTGCTTGTTTGGGGGCCACATGCGACTTGCACCGCAATCTCCGTTTAGCACCGCCCCCGTGCCCGCTGCCCCGGCCCCGGTCCAACGCGCGGTCGTCGGGCCGGGCGCCGTCGCCGCCGTACCGGCCGAGGCCGAGGCGATCTGCGGGATTCCGGCGTCGGAACTGGACACCCTCCTGGTCGTCGGGCCCGGGTTCGACACCCGCCCGTGGGCCGAGCGACTGGTCGCCGCGCTGCGCCCGCTGCCGATCCGGCGGTACGTCCAACCAGGCCCGGCCACTCCCGCTGGCGTGCTGCGCCTGGCACGGCTGCTCCGGGACGACCGGCCCGGGATCGTGCTGGCGGTCGGCGGCGGCACCGTACTCGACACCGTGAAGGCGGCGGTGGCGCTACAGCCGTACCCCGACCTCGACGAGCGCGACGTGGCGCGCGGTTGCGACGACCCCGAGCCGCGGCGGCGCTGGCGGACCGGGGTGTGCACCCGGCCGGCGGTGGTCGCGGTGCCCAGCACCCCGGGCACCGGAGCCGAGGCGACCCCGTTCGCCACGCTCTGGGACACCGCCGGTGGTCGGAAGCTCTCCCTGACCGGTCCCGAGTTGCTGCCCGGGGCGGTGATCCTCGATCCGGACCTGCTGGTGGGGCTGGACCGGACCGTCCTGGTCGGCGCCGTGCTGGACACGATCTGCCAGGGCGCCGAGGCGGCCTGGTCGATCCGCTCCACCCCGGCGTCGACCGCCTTCGGCCTGACCGCACTCGGCACCGCCGCAGGGGTACTGGACCGACTCGTCGCCGGGCGGCTGGACGACGCCGGGCGGCTCGCCCTGCTCTTGGCCGGTCACCACTCCGGTCGGGCCATCGCCGCCGCGCCGACCTCGTCCTGCCATGCCATCTCGTACCCGCTGACCCTCTGGCTGGGGCTGGCGCACGGGCACGCGTGCGGGGTGAGCCTGCCGAGGCTGCTGCGTCACAACGCCGATGTGACCACGGCGGACTGCGCGGACCCCCGGGGCGTCCGGCACGTCCGCGCGGTCGTCGACCGGATCGCGGTGGCCCTGGCCGCCGACGCGGTGCCCGGGACGGGCGGAACCGTCGCCGCCCGGGCCGGAACCGTCGCCGCCCGGGCCGGTGCCGCCGCCGCCCGGGTCGAGCGGTTGCTCGCCGGGGCCGGCCTGGCCCCCCTCGACGAGTTGCCGGTCGACGCCCACGATCTGGCCGTCGAGGCCCTCAACTACCCCCGATGCCACGACAATCCGCGCCGGCTGGACGTCCCCGTCCTCCGCCGGCTCCTCGGCACTCCGCTGGGACTGGAGGAGTCATGCTCGTAGACCCGTTCAAGGTCGCGCACTGGATGAACGCCCGCAAGCACACCTCGGCGCAGGTCGCCGAGCTGGCCGGGATGCCCGGGGGAGCGTTGACCGACCTGCTCGGCGGCGGCGTCGCCGAGGTCGACGACGCGCTGCTGGGCCGCATCGCGCTGGCGCTGCGCGTCGACCCGGCCCAACTCTGCGCCCAGGGCGCCCGGGACCTCACCGTGGTGCACCAGTCGGCGGACGGGCTGGCCGCGACCTGCCGGCCGATCCAGCGCGACGGCATCCACTTCTACAACTACTACTCGATGGCGGCGCCGCCCGGCCGGGTGGCACCGGTCATCCTCGACATCCTCTGCCCGGCCGACCGGCTGCCCGCGCTCAACAACGGGCACCTGGAGCCGGCCATCACCGTCAACCTGGGACCCGGCGACATCCACGGCCGCTGGGGCCGGGAACTCACCCCGCAGACCTGGCAGGTGCTGCACGCCAACCCCGGCGACGACCCGTGGATCGTCGGCGACTCGTACGTCGAACCGTCGTACTGCCCGCACAGCTACTCGCTCGCCGGCACCGCCCCGGCCCGGATCGTCTCCTACACCGGACAGTCGAACATGGCGCCGGTGATCGAGGAGGCGAACGCCTGGTCCGACAGCGCCTACGCCCGGTACCTCGAACTGCTCGACGGCGGGCTGCCCCCGGGTGACCTGCTGGACCTGCTGCTGGCCCGGCGCGGTCACCAACGGTCCTCCGCCGCGGCCGCGATCGGCCTCGACCCGGCGGCGCTGGACAAGGCGATCAGCGATCCGGTGGCCGGGATCCCCGTGCTCCGGGCCCTGGCCCGGACCGTGGGACTGGACTACCGGCTGCTGCTGCCGGCCGAGCGGAGCCACGACGAGGTCGGCAAGTCGTACCGGGACGTGCCGGGCGCCCGCGCGTCGCGCCGACGGCTCGGCCCGTACGAGGTGGCGTCGATGGCGAGCGCCCCGCACCTGCCCGACCTCACCGGGCTCTACCTGCTGGTCGACTCCGACGGGTCCGAGTCGCCCGGTGCCGACCTGGTGGAATCGGCGGAGTCGCACTACTTCGTCGCCTCCGGTGTCCTCACCCTTGACTGGGACGACGCGCAGGGGCAGCGCCAGCGCACCACCCTCACCGCCGACGGCTCGGCGTGGGTCGGCCCGTTCGTCCGGCACCGCTGGTCCGGCGACGGCGCACTGCTGAAGTTCGGCTCCGGGTCGCACGTCGGCTATCTCGACCTGGTCGAACTGACCAACACGTACGCACCGGCGGCCACCGCCCGGCGGGGCCGCCGCGACCTGTCCAGCTGGGGCTACGACGAGGGTTAGGAGGCAACGATGCGAGTGGTCTACACCGACCCGGCCTGGGCGCTCGACGCCCGCGGCCGACCCGATCCGAGCCGCGCCGACCTGGAACGCGGCATCCTCGGACCGGAGGTCAGCGTCGAGTTCGGTCCGTTCGAGAGCGGAACCGACCCCGGTCCGGCCGATGGTGCCCAGGTCGGACCGAGTGCCGACGGCGGCTTCGTGACCTGCGGCGACCAGCTGTTCGAGGCCGCCCGGGGGGCCGACGCACTGGTCATCTACCGGTGCCAGGTCACCTCGGAACTCGTCGAGGCACTCCGACCCAGCTGCCGGGTGGTCGCCCGCAGCGGCGTCGGCTTCGACAACCTCCGTCCCGACCTGCTGGCCACGGCCGGCATCTACGGATTCAACGTGCCGGACTACTGCGGTGACGAGGTGAGCACCCACACCGTGGCGCTGCTGCTCGGCCTGGAGCGGCAGATCTGCGTACAGGACCGGCTGGTCCGGGACAACCGGTGGGGGATCCACCGGGGTGGCATACCGCGCCGCACCGCGGAGCGTACGGTCGGGATCGTCGGTTTCGGCCGGATCGGCCGGGCCAGCGCCCGCAAGCTCCAGCCGTTCTACCACCGGGTCCTGGCCCACGACCCGTACGTGGCGGCCGACCTGATGGCCAGCCACGGCGTCGCCCCGGTTCCGAGCCTCCGCGAGTTGTTCGCCCGGTCGGACGCCGTGGTGATCCACGCGGCGCTGACCCCGGAAACGGACGGGCTGGTCGGCGCGGCGGCGCTCGGGGCCGCCGGCCCGGGAAGCCTGCTGGTCAACACGGCCCGGGGACGACTCGTCGACACCAAGGCCGTGCTCGACGCGCTCGACACGGGCCAACTCGCCGGCTTCGCCTCCGACGTCTTCGCGCCGGAGGACCCGAACGCCTCACCCACCGCCCGCAAGTTGCTCGCCCGGAACGACGTGATCGTCAGCTCCCATCGCGCGTTCCTGTCCGCCGAATCCGAGTTGAGCCTGCGCCGCCGCATCGCCGCGGGCGTCCGTGCGGTGCTCGTCGACGACGCGCCGCCGCCCGAGGGACGGCTGGCGTGAACACCACCGGTCGCCACCCGCAGCCAGCTCGACACTTCTTTGGAGGAACGTTGACCACATCGGAAGACACCGGTCCGGGCCCGACCACCGACCAGCGCGGCGGCGCCGGCTCGCCCGGCGACCAACTCCGCCGGCTGCTCGTCGACGAGGCGCCCTGCGTCCTGATGGGGGTGCACGACGGGCTCAGTGCCCGGATCGCGGTCGAGGAGGGTTTCCGCGCGCTCTGGGCGTCCGGGCTCTGCATCTCCACCGCCCTCGGGGTACGCGACAGCGACGAGGCGTCCTGGACGCAGCTGCTGAACAGCGTCGAGAGCATGGTGGACAACACCCGGGTACCGGTGCTCGTCGACGGCGACACCGGCCACGGCAACTTCAACACCGCACGCCGGTTCGCCAGCCGTGCCGAGCGGATCGGTGCCGCCGGAGTCTGCTTCGAGGACAAGACCTTCCCCAAGATGAACTCCTTCTTCGGGGCGGGCCATGAACTGGTGCCGGTGGCCGAGTTCTGCGGAAAAATCAAGGCCTGCAAGGACGGGCAGCAGGACCCGGGCTTCGTCGTCGTCGCGCGTACCGAGGCGTTCATCGCCGGGCAGCCGGTCGACGAGGCGGTGGCCAGGGCCGAGGCGTACGCGGCAGCCGGAGCGGACGCCATCTTCGTGCACTCCCGGCAACCGACGGCGGTGGAGATCGCCGCCTTCTCCGCCCGATGGCACGGCCGGGTGCCGATCGTGATCGCACCGACGACGTACCACCGGACCACGCTGGACGAGTTCCACCAGCTCGGGGTCGGCGGGGTCATCTGGGCGAACCAGAGCATGCGGGCCGCGTTCAGCGCCATGCGCAAGGCCTGCCGGGACATGCGGTCGAGCGGGGTGATCAGCGGCGTCGAGGAGGAGATCGCCTCGCTGAAGGAGATCTTCGCGCTGCTGGGCTACGAGGACCTGGAGCGGGAGGAGCGGCGGTACGCCTCCTTCGACCCGCCGGTGCTGTCCACGGTGACCGGGGGGAACGCTCCATGATCCGTGCCGAAGAGCTGATGGGGGCACTGGTCGACCACGCGGTGACGATGGTGACCGGGGTGCCGTGCTCCTTCCTCACCCCGGTCATCAACCGGGCCATCGGCGATCCGAGGGTGCGCTACCTCGCCGCCACCCAGGAGGGCGAGGCGGCGGCCATCGCGGCCGGTGCCTGGCTGGGCGGCGGGCTCGGCTGTGTCATCAGTCAGAACTCCGGTCTCGGCAACATGGTCAACCCGTTGACCTCGCTGCTGCACCCGGCCGGCATCCCGGCGCTGCTGCTGGTCACCTGGCGGGGCGAACCCGGCCGTCCCGACGAGCCGCAGCACGGGCTGATGGGGCGGATCACTCCGGGGCTGCTCGACCTGATGGAGGTGCCGCACGCGACGCTGCCGGCCGACCCGGAGGCGTTGTCCGGCGCGTTCGCGGTGGCCACCGGCGAGCTGCTCCGGGCCGGCCGGCCGTACGCCTTCGTGATTCCGAAGGGGACGGTCGCGGCGGAGCCGCTGAACGAGTCCGCGCTGTCCCGGCGTACCGGCCGGATCGTCCGGCACCTGCCCGACGGGCCGGCACCGAGCCGGTGGGCGGCGCTGGAGTGCCTGCTGTCCGAGTTGCCGGAGAGTGCCGCCGTCGTCTCGACCACCGGGATGACCAGTCGGGAGCTGTACGAGATCGCCGACCGGGAACAGCACTTCTACCTGGTCGGCGCGATGGGTTCGGCCGGGGCGGTGGGACTCGGGGTGGCCGCGCACACCACCCGACCGGTGGTGGTCGTGGACGGCGACGGCGCCCTGCTGATGCGGCTCGGCGGGCTGGCCACGATCGGGGCGTACGGGGGTGACAATCTCGTGCACGTCGTACTGGACAACGGCGTGCACGACTCGACCGGCGGCCAGCGGACGCTGGCGTCCACCGTGGACTTCGTCGCCGCCGCTGCCGCCTGCGGCTACCGGCAGCTACACGACTGCACCCGGCCCGAGGCGTTCCGGGTGGCGATCGGGGCCGCACTGGCCGGCCCCGGGCCGAGCCTGGTCCGGCTCCGCACCAGACCGGGCTCGCGCAGTGGGCTGGGCCGGCCGGCGGTGACTCCGGCGCAGGTCGCCCGGCGGTTCCGCCGGTTCGTCACCACCGCCCCGACCGGCGGACGGGTGGGCGCGGACGAGGTGCTGGGAGTCGTGGCGTGAGCGGTGTCCGGGTGACCTTCGCCGGTTCGGGTGACGCGTTCGGCAGCGGCGGGCGGTTGCAGGCCTGCGTACACCTGAGTCCGGTGGACGGACCGCCGATCCTGCTCGACTGCGGGGCGACCGCCCTGGTCGGGCTGAAGCGGCACGGCATCGAGCCGAACGACGTCGGCACGGTGGTGCTCTCGCACCTGCACGGCGACCATTTCGCCGGGCTGCCGTACCTGATCCTCGACGGTCAGTTCCGGCGCCGGACCGGCCCGCTGGAGGTGATCGGGCCACCGGGCACGGAGGAACGGCTGCGGCAGGTCATGGAGCTGCTCTTTCCCGGCTCGACCCGGATCACCCGACGGTTCGAGGTGACGGTCCACGAGATCGAGCCGCACGGTCGGCTCGATCTCGCGGGGCTGTCGGTGCAGGCGTACCCGGCGGAGCACTTCGCCGGTGCGCCCGCGCTCTCCCTGCGGATCGGGCTCGGCGGCCGGGTCATCGCCTACAGCGGCGACACCGCCTGGACCGACACCCTGATCACCGTTGCCGACGGGGCGGACCTGTTCATCTGCGAGGCGTACACGTCCACCCGGGCGGTGCCGTTCCACCTGCACCTGCCGATGCTCCGGGACAACCTTCCCCGGCTCACCTGCCGGCGGATTGTCCTCACCCACGCCGGGCCCGACGTCCTCGCCCGGGCCGGCGAACTCGACCTCGAAGCGCACCTCGAACTGGCCGACGACGACCGCGTCATCGACATATAGACGATCTGGAGGATCCGGTGGACCACCCCTACCCACTTGGCGTCATCCACGGCAGGTTCCAACCCCTGCACCTCGGACACCTGGAATACCTGCTCGCCGGTGCCGACCGCTGCGACACCCTCGTCGTGGGCATCACCAACCCGGACCCGTGGCAGACCGCCGAGGAAGCCACCGACCCGGTACGCGGATCGGTGGAGGCGAACCCGTGTACGTACTACGAGCGGTACCTGATGGTGGAGGCCGCGCTCACGCAGGCGGGCGTTCCGGACCACCGGCTGCGGATCGTGCCGTTCCCGCACAGCTTCCCGGAGCGGCTGCGTTACTACGCGCCGCCGGAAGCCGTCTACCTGCTGACCATCTACGACGACTGGGGCGCGGAGAAGCTCACCCGACTGGGCGCGCTCGGCCTGACCACCGAGGTGATGTGGCGCCGGGTCGAGAAGCCGATCAGCGGCGGCCGGGTACGCCGGGCCATCGCCGCGGACGACGACTGGGAGCAGTTGGTGCCGCCCGCCGTGGCCACCGTGATCAAGGAGTGTGGGATCGATGCGCGAATCCGTGGTTGACCGGGCGGACCCGGCGGACTCCGGTGCGGGCGCCGGCCGGGTCTTCGTGGTCGCGCTCTGCGGGGGCGGTGACCGGCCGATCGCGGAGTTGGCCGACCGGACCCCGTTCGAGGCGGCGGCCACCCCGCACCTGGACGAGCTGGCCCGGGACGGATGCAGCGGCCTGCTGGAGGTGATCCGGGCCGACGTGCCGCCGGAGTCGGACTCCGGCGCGATGGCCCTGCTCGGGTACGACCCGGTGCGCTACTACACCGGCCGGGGGCCGCTGGAGGGGCTGGGGATGGACTTCTGGGACGCCGACGGCTTCTCGGTGGCGTTCCGGATCAACTTCGCCAGCTGGCAGCCGGACACCGGTCGGCTGGACCGACGTACGTCCCGTGATCTGTCGGACGACGAACTCGAGGCCCTGGTGACGAGCGTCCGGGCCGAGGTACGCCTGACCGACGACGTGGCGGTCCGGCTGACCGGCTTCGGCCGGCACCGGGGAATCCTGGCCCTGACCAGCCGGACGGTGCCGCTCTCCGGCCGGGTCACCAACACCGACCCCGGGTTTGTCGCACTCGGCCCGTTCGGGGTACCGGTCGCCGATCCTCCCACGACACCGCTGCGCTGCCGGCCGGCACCGGGCCTCGACGGTACGCCGTCCGGCCTGAACGCCGAGGGCACCGCGCGGCTGGTGAACCAGTTCGTCGAACGCAGTGCCGCCGTGCTGGAGAACCATCCGGTGAACCTGGCCCGCCGGGCGGCCGGCCGACGGCCGGCGAACCTGATCCTGGTCCGCGACGGCGGCGACACCCTGCCGGTCCTGCCCTCCTTCGCCGCCGAGCGCGGCCTGCGGCTGTCGATGTACGGGCAGGTGCCGGCCGAGCGTGGGCTCGCCCGACTGATCGGGGCGAGGTTCACCGTCGCCCGGGCCGGGCCGGGGGAGGACGACCGGTCGTTCTACCGCACGCTGCTGCCGGCGTTGCTGGACGATCCCGCCGATGTCGTCTTCGTACACCTCAAGGGGCCCGACGAGCCGGGACACGACGGCCGGCCGCACGACAAGGTGACGGCGATCGGCGACATCGACGGCGGCTTCGTCGGTCCGCTGCGCGCCCGGCTCGGCCCGCTGGACACCCTCGTCGTCACCTGTGACCACGCCACCCCGTGCGAGCTGGGCATCCACGCGCCGGACCGGGTGCCGACGGTGGTCACCGGCCCCGGCGTACGACCGGACGGGGTGACCGGGTTCGGCGAGCGGGCCGCCGCCGGTGGTGGTCTTCCGGCCGCTCGGGCCAGCGAACTGCTGCCCTGGCTGCTCCGGCTGCGTAAGGGGCGCTGAGGATGCGGATCACCGGTCTGCGGCTGCGCGGCATCCTCGACTCCCGGGCCAGGGCCACGGTGGAGGCCGACGTCGTCCTGGACGGCCGCCACCACGGTCGGGGGTCGAGCCCGCGTGCCATCGCACCGGGCCGGCGGGAACGTCCGCTCGGCGAGCCGACCGTGCTGGGCCCGCTCGCCCCCGGCGAACTGCACCGGGCGCTGCTCGGCCAGGACGTCGACGACCAGGCCGACCTCGACCGGCGGGTGACCCGGCTGGACATCGGCGCCGCCGAGACCCTCGCCGTGTCGCTGGCCTTCGCCCGGGCCGCCGCCTCGGCCCACCCGCTGGCCCTGCACCACTACCTGGCCCGGCTCGCCGGCACCACACCCGGGGTGCCCCGGCTGCTGGTGAACGTCTTCTCCGGCGGCATCCACGGTGCCGGTCCGCCGGCCGGCTTCCAGCAGATCATGGTCATCCCGGACACCGGCGACCTCACCCGGGACATCGAACTGGCCCGTACCGTCTTCGACGAGGCGGAGCGGCAGGTCCAGCAGCGGTTCGGCCCGGCCCGGGTCTCGCCGTCGAGCGGGCTGCTGGTGCCGCTGGACAGCGAACGGCAGTTGGCACTGCTGCACGACGTGGTCGCGGCGGCCGGCTGTGCGGGCGCGGTGTCGTACGGGGTGGACGTCGCCGCGGAACATCTCGTCGAGCGGTCCGGCGGGTACCGGCTCGGCCCCGACGTGCTGACCTCCGCCGAACTGGCGGGACGGCTGTCGGCGCTGGTCGAACGGTATCCGCTGAGCTACCTGGAGGACCCCTTCGACCCGGCCGACGAGCCCGCCTGGCGGGCGCTGCGCCGGAACCTGCCGCCGATGACGACGGTGATCGGCGACGACCTGTTCGCCACCGACGCCGCCCGGGTGGACTCCTCCCTGGCCGACGGGATCCTGCTGAAGCTGAGCCAGGCCGGCACGTTGACCGCCACCCTCGAGGCGTCCCGGGCGGCCCGGGAGGCGGGACTGGTCTGCGCCGTGTCGCACCGGTCCGGCGAGACCGAGGACACCGCGATGTGCGATCTCGCGGTGGCGGTCGGCGCGGAACTGATCAAGGTCGGTGGGCCGCGTCGCGGTGACCGGCTCGCCAAGTACAACCAACTGCTCCGGCTGGCCGAGACCGTGCCGGCCGAATCCCCCGTTGCCGTCCGCTGAACGAAGGAGTGCACCGTGTCCCGTGCAAAGCAGTTCAAGGACCTGATGAACGCGCCCGAGCTGCTCGTCGTACCCAGCGCGTACGACGCGCTGTCGGCGAAGGTGATCGAGCAGGCCGGCTTCAACGCCGTTCACATGACCGGCTCCGGCACCTCGGCCAGCATGCTCGGCCTGCCCGACCTCGGCTTCGCCACGATCACCGAGATGGCGTGGAACGCCAAGAACATCACCCTGGCCGTCGACCTCCCGGTGATCATGGACATCGACGCCGGGTACGGCAACGCGATGAACACCTGGCGCTGCGTACGGGAGTTCGAGCGGGCCGGCATCGTCGGCGGCCACCTGGAGGACCAGGTCGTGCCGAAGCGCTGCGGTCACCTGGAGGGCAAGCGGCTGATCAGCTCGAAGGAGATGGTCGGCAAGATCGCGGCTGCGGTCGAGGCACGGGAGGACCCCGACTGGGTGCTGATCGCCCGTACCGACGCCCGGGAGAAGCTCGGCCTCGACGAGGCGATCCGCCGATCCCGGGAGTACGTCGCCGCCGGGGCGGACTGCATCTTCCTGGAGGCGATGCTCACCGTCGACGAGATGAAGCGGGTCCGGGACGAGATCGACGCCCCGCTGCTGGCGAACATGGTGGAGGGCGGCAAGACGCCGTGGCTCACCACCAAGGAGCTGGAGGCGATCGGCTACAACCTTGCCATCTACCCGCTCTCCGGCTGGTACGCCGCCACCGCGATCCTCCGCAAGACCTTCGCCGCGCTGCGCGACGAGGGTACGACGCAGAACTTCTGGGAGCGGCACGGCCTGAAGATGACCTTCGACGAGCTGTTCGAGGTCTTCGAGTACTCGAAGATCTCCGAGCTGGAGCGGCGGTTCGTCGTCCGGGACGAAGAGGGCTGACCGGTGTTCCTCGACGGGCAGCTGCTGCCCAGCGCCGGGGACGACGTACCGGTGCACGACCGCTGGACCGGTGCGGAACTCGGCCGGGTGCCCCGGGACGGCCCGGCCGAGGTGGACACCGCGGTCAGCGCGGTCGCGGGTCGGCGCCGACCGATGCCGATCGACGAGCGGGTGTCGGTGCTGACCGGCGCGGCGACCGCGTTGCAGGCCCGCGCCGGGGAGTTCGCCCAACTGATCACCGCCGAGTCGGGTGTCTGCGTCCGGGAGACGACCCGGGAGGTGGGCCGGGCGGTCGCGAACCTGCGGGTCGCCGCGGCGGAGGCGGAGCGGCTGCGCGGCGAGTCCATCCCGGTCCCCGGCGCGGCCCGGCTGGCCGTCACCGTGCCGGAACCGGTCGGCGTGGTCGCCGGGATCACCCCGTTCAACCGGCCGCTCAACCAGGTCGTGGTCAAGGCCGCGCCGGCGATCGCCGCCGGCTGCGCACTGGTGCTCAAGCCGTCCGAGCGGACCCCGCTGACCGCACTCGCCTTCGCGGAGCTGCTCACCGGGGCCGGCTATCCGAAGGAGATGCTCGCGCTCCTCACCGGTGATCCGGCGCGCGTGGGCGGCGCGCTGGCCCGGCATCCGGCCGTCGACATGGTGACCTTCACCGGCAGCGTGGCGACGGGCCGGGCGGTGGCCGCCGCCGCGGCCGGAAAGAAACTGCTGCTGGAACTGGGCGGCAACGATCCGCTGCTGGTACTGCCCGACGCCGACCTCGACCTGGCGGCCCGGCTGGCCGCCGACGGGGCGTACGCCACCGCCGGGCAGTCCTGCCGGGGGGTGAAACGGATCATCGTCTGGGCCGGGGTCGCGGACCAGTTCGTCGAACGGCTCGTCGGCCTCAGCCGGGCCAGGCGGTACGGCGACCCGCGCCGGCCCGAGACCGAGGTGGGGCCGCTGATCGACGAGGCGGCGGCGGAACTGGTGCAGCGGCGGGTGGCCTCGGCGATCTCCGCCGGAGCGCTGCTGTGTTCCGGAGGCGACCGGGACGGTGCGCTCGTCGCGCCGACGGTTCTCGATCGGGTGCCACCCGGTGCCGAACTGGTCCGCGAGGAGACGTTCGGTCCGGTGGCGCCGGTGCTCCGGGTGGGGGGACTGGACGAGGCGGTCGAGGTCGCCAACGGCACGGCGTACGGCCTCCAGGCGGGCGTGGTCACCAATGACAGCGCCGCCTTCTGGCAACTCGCCGCGCGACTGCGGGTGGGGGCGGTCAACCTGCTCGAGGGGCCGCAGTTCGACTCCCCGCACATCCCCTTCGGCGGAGTGAAGGCGAGCGGACTCGGGCGGGAGGGCATCCGTTACGCGATCCGCGAGATGAGCACCACGAAGACGGTCACCGTGCCTTACGGCTGGCCGGTCTAGCAGCATCAACAGGGGAGGACGCAAGTGGACCTGTTCGAAAAGGTGATCAACAGTCCGGGCAGTCCGATCGCGCAGATGTCGCGGGACATCCACGGCAGGTACGCGTTTCCGAGGCTGACCGGTGAGATCGGCAGCCGGATGCGGTACGGCGACACGGACCAGCTCGTCTGGAGCCTGAACAACTATCTCGGGCTGGCCAACCACCCGGAGGTCCGGGCCGCCGACGCGCGGTTCGCCGCCCGGTACGGCCTGGCCGCGCCGATGGGCTCGCGGATGATGTCCGGCGAGACCGAGGACCTGGAACTGCTGGAGTCGGAACTGGCGGCGTACGCGGACAAGCCGGCCGCGCTGTTCCTGAACTTCGGCTACCAGGGCATGATCTCGTTGCTGGACTCGCTGCTCAGCCGGCGTGACTGGCTGGTCTACGACGCGGAGTGCCACGCCTGCATCATCGACGGCATCCGGCTGCACCGGGGCAAGGCAAAGTCCTTTCCGCACAACAACATCGAACGCCTCGAGGCGGTGCTGACCCGGATCGAGGCGGAGCGCGGCGACGACGAGGCGGTGCTGGTCGTCACCGAGGGCGTCTTCGGGATGTCCGGGGTGCAGGGGCGGCTGCGGGACATCGTCGCGCTCAAGCAGCGGTTCAACTTCCGGCTCCTGGTCGACGACGCGCACGGCTTCGGGGTACTCGGTCCGGACGGCGGCGGCACCGGCGAGGAGCAGGGCTGCCAGGACGGCATCGACCTGTACTTCGGCACCTTCGCCAAGGCCGGCGCCAGCATCGGTGCCTTCGTCGCCTCGGACGCCGAGATCGTCTGGCGGCTGCGGTACGGGATGCGGTCGCAGATCTTCTCCAAGGGTCTGCCGTGGCCGGTGGTGGCCGGCAACCGGGTCCGGCTCGACATGATGCGCAACCGCCCCGAGCTGCGGCGCAAGTGTCTGGAGATCGCCGCGCACCTGCGTGCCGACCTGCGTGGGGTCGGGCTGGAGATCGGCGATCCGTCCAGCGCGGTGACCCCGGTGTTCCTGGGGCTGGAGGCCCCGCAGACCGCCGTCTTCCTGGAGCTGCTCCGGCACCGGTACGGGATCTTCTGCTCCGCCGTCACCTATCCGGTGGTGCCGCCGGGGGTGGTCCAGCTCCGGCTGATCGCCACCGCCACGCACGAGCACAGCGACGTCACGTACACGGTGGACGCGCTGCGCCGGGTGTACGAGGAGGTGACCGGGCGGAGCGAGATGGCGCTGTCCGCGCTCCGGTGAGCACCGACCTGGCCCGGAGCGCCGAACCGGCGACCGGCACCGGGCTGGTCCGCCGGCCGGGCAGCGCCCCGGCGGCGGAGATCCTGGCCCGGGCGTCGGCGATCGCCGCCCAGCCGATGCGGGAGATCGCGCCCGAGCGGTTGGAGTCGGAGCTGGCCGAGTTCCGGCGCCGTACGCCGGGCTCGGCGACGCTCTTCGGGCGGGCCCAGAGAGTGCTGGCCCGGGGGAGCGAGCACGTCGACCCGCTCTCCTCGCCGTACCCGCTGTTCCTGGACCACGGTGCCGGGGGCGAGGTCGTGGACGTCGACGGCAACCGGTACGTCGACTGCATCCTGGCCGGTGGCGCGCTCAGCCTCGGGCACAACCATCCCGGGTTGAACGCCGCGGTCGTCGACCTGCTCCGGGAGCGTACCGGCTTCCACGGCCACCTCGACGAGTTCGAGGTGCTCGCCGCCGAACGGATCATCGAGGTCTTTCCGGCGGCCGAGGCGGTCCGGTTCGTCGGCTCCGGCGCCGAGGCCGACCTCGCGGCGGCGCGGATCGCGCGGGCGTACACCGGACGACGCAAGATCATCAAATTCCGGGGCCACTACCACGGCTGGGGCGACCAGTTCATGGTGGACCTGGAGGTGCCGGGGTCCGGCGACTTCATGGCCGGCGGGGTGCCGCCGGAGCACTACGCGCACACCGTGCTGGTGCACCCGCACCGGCTCGACGACCTGGCGGCGGCACTGGCCGCCGGCGACGTCGCGGCGGTGATCAGTGAACCGTTCGGCGGCGAGTCCGGCCTGGTGCCGTTCGCCGACGACTTCCATCAACAGGCCATCGCACTGGCCCACCGGCACGGCGCGCTGTACGTGTTCGACGAGGTCGTCACCGGCACCCGGGCCGGGATCGGTGGCGCGCACGCGGTGCTGGGCGTCCGCCCCGACCTGATCACCCTCGGCAAGGGACTGATGAACGGCTACCCGTCCTGCGGGGCGGTCGCCGGGCGGCGGGAGGTCATCGAGGCGGCCGGGACCGGGCTACCGGACGGCCGGCCGTTCACCTACATCGGCGGCACCATGTCCGGCAACGTGCTGTCGGCGGCGGCCTGTTACCACACCCTCGGCGAACTGACCCGGCCCGGCGTACTCGACGGTGCCATCGCGGTCACCGCCGACCTGGTGCTCCGGCTCAACGCGCTCTTCTCCGCCGGCGGTGTGCCGTTCTTCGCGTACCACTTCGGCACGATCCTGCGGATCGAGCTGACCGCGCCGCACGCGCTGCCCGTGGACGCCGAGCGGCTGCCGGAGATCATCGCCCGGCGGGCGCTGCTCGCCGACTACATGATTCCGGTGGTCAACGCCGGGGTGCTGTCCCGGATGGGTCGGGACATGCTCTCCTGCGGGCACACCCGGGCCGACAGTGACCGGGTGGTGAACGCGTATGCCCGACTCGTCGAACTACTCGGCTGAACCGCCGATCGATCCGACGCCGACCGAACAACCGGTGCCGGGCGGACAACCGGTGCCGACTGGACAACCGGTGCCGGGCGGCACGGCGTACGACGCGACGGAGCCGGGAGGTGCGGCCTCGGGCGGGCCGTCGACCGGCACCGGGCCGGCCGGGACGGTCCTGGTCACCGGGGCGACCTCGGGAATCGGGCTCGCCGTCAGCCGGCTCTTCGTCGACCGGGGGGTGCGGGTGCTGGGCACCTCCCGGAATCCCGACGACATTCCCGCGCCGGACCGGATCCCCGGCGTGACCTACCTGGCCCTGGACCAGTCGGATCCGGCGAGCGTACGGGCCTGCGCGAAGGCGGCCGGTCCGGTCGACGTACTGGTCAACAACGCCGGGCACAGCCAGGGCGGCGCCCTGGAGGACCTGCCGGAGGAACAGCTGGAGCAACTGTTCCGGATCAACGTGCTGGGACCGGTCGGGTTGGCCCGCGCGGTACTGCCGGCCATGCGGGCCGCCGGGCACGGCCGGTTGATCTTCGTGGGTTCACTGATGGCCGAGTTCCCGGTGCCGTTCCAGGGCAGCTACGCGGCCTCCAAACTGGCCCTGCGCGGTTTCGTCACGGCGCTGCGCACCGAGGTCGCGCCGTTCGGCATCCAGGCCACCCTGGTTCAGCCGGCCTACTACCGGTCGGCCATCGACCGGCACCGCGCCTGGCACACGACGCCGGACTCGCCGTACCGGGACCGGGTGGGCGTGGTCAGCGCGCGGGTCCGGGCCCAGCACCAGAGCGCGGCGGACCCGGCGGAGGTGGCCGAGCGGATCTGGCGACTGAGCCGGGCCGCCCGGTTGCCGGTCGTCTCCATGATCGGCGGCAACGGCGCCACCCTGCGTCTCGTCCGGCGCTTCCTGCCCGACCGCGTCGCCGAGCGGCTGGTCGCCCGCCGGTACGGCCTCTGACCACGCACCTCCGGCAACGAGTCCACGCACCTGCGGCGAGCACCATCCCCGTCCGGCGAGGAGACCAGACACATCCGGCGAGGACACCACGCACATCCCTGAGGAGAACAGCTCCGCGAAGGAGAACAATGACCCAGACCCTGGACCGGTCCGCCGTACCGGACGGCACGCCCAGCGCGCTGTCGGTGATCGACACGGACGTACACGAGATGATCGGCAACCCACTGGAGTTCCTCCAGTACGTCGAGGAGCCCTGGCGGGGGCGGATCCACCCGGACAACTGGATGGGCATCTCCATCCCGTACTCCTGGCCCACCACCGGCGGGCTGGCCCGGCCGGACGCCCGGCCGACCAACGGGCTGCGGGCCGGCTCCGACTACCAGTTGATGCGCACCCAGCACCTTGACGCCTTCAACATCAAGCACGCCGTACTGACCGGGCTGCTGTACCCGAGCGAGTTCAAGGTGCAGCCGGACTTCGCGGTCGGGCTGTCCCAGGCGTACAACCGGTGGGTCGTCAACGAGTGGCTGGCCAAGGACTCCCGCTTCCTCGGCTCGATCTGCGTGGCGGCACAACGGCCGGACGACGCGGTGGCCGAGATCGAGAAGTGGGCCTCGCATCCGCAGATGGTGCAGGTGCTGCTCCCGGTGATCTCGCACGACACGATGGGCCGGGACTACTACCACCCGATCTACGAGGCGGCGGTCCGGAACAACCTGGTCGTCGGCTTCCACCAGGGCGCGAACGTGGAGACCGCGGTCGGACTGCCCACCTACTTCCTGGAGTGGCACACCGCGATCTCCCAGGCCTGGCAGTGCCAGCTCATCAGCCTGGTCGTACACGGGGTCTTCGAGAAGTTCCCCGACCTGCGGGTGGTGATGATCGAGTCCAGTTGGACCTGGCTGCCCCACCTGATGTGGCGCTTCGACCACAACTACCGGAGCCTGCGCCGGGAGGTTCCGTGGGTGAAGCGGCTGCCCAGCGAGTACATCCGGGACCAGGTCAGGTTCACCACCCAGCCGATGGAGTTCGCGGAGAACCCCGACCACCTGTACCAGATGTTCGAGATGGTGGGTAACGACGAGTTCCTGATGTTCTCCTCGGACTACCCGCACTGGGACTTCGACGCCCCGGACCGCTCGCTGCCGAGTTCCTTTCCACCCGACATCCGCCGGAAGGTGCTGCACGACAACGCGGCGAAGTTCTACCAGCTCGGGGCGGCGCGATGAGCACGACCGAGCAGACGTCGACCCGGCGGCGCCAACGCCACGTCGTGTGCGGAGTCGACGAACTCGCGCCCGGCAGCACCCGGCTGCACGCGGTCGGCCACCGGCAGATCGTGGTCGGGCACGTACCCGGGCACGGGTACGTCGCGCTGTCGAACTACTGCGCGCACCAGGGAGGTCCGCTCTCCGCCGGCTCGTTCGAGGCGATGTGGACGGCGGAGAAGGTGGGCGAGCGGATCCAGGACCCGGACCGCTGGGTGCTGATCTGCCCGTACCACAACTTCGAGATCGACGCCGCCACCGGCTGCCCGGTGGCCCGGTTGGGTACCGCCCGCACCGCCACCTACCGGGTGGCGGTCGAAGCCGACGAGATCGTCGTCTACGTCTGAGTGGCGTACACGTCCGAGTAGGTGACCACGTCCGCACCCGGCCGCCGGCAGTCGGCAACCCGGGGCGGACGTGGTCCCGCAGGGAGGCAGTCCGAAGTGCTCCGCAACCACGGTAGGTTCGTGTCCCGCCATCCGAAGAAGATCCTCGGCGTCGCGGCGCTGCTGCTCGCCGGTGCCGTCTATCTCGGGATGGGCGCGTTCGACGTCCTGCGCAGCGGCGGGTTCGAGGACCCCGCCGCCGAGTCGACCCGGGCCAGGGACCTGATCGAGTCCGAGTTCGGCGGGCAGACAAACCTCGTCCTGCTGGTCCGGGCGAAGGAGGGGACCGTGGACAGCCCCGCCGTCCGCGAGGCCGGGGCCGCGCTGACGACCCGGCTGGCCGGCGAGTCCGGGGTCGAGAACGTCGGATCGTACTGGCAGAACAACGTGCCTGACCTCCGCTCGGCCGACGGCACGATGGCGCTGGTGCTCGGGCACGTCGCCGGGGACGACGAGCAGGTGAGCGACCGTACCGAGGCGTTGCTGGCCCGGTTCCCCGCCGACGAGGGGCCGGTGACCGTCACACCCGGCGGCGAGGTGGTGGCCAACCAGGACGTACGCGACGAGGTCAACCGGAGCCTGGTGCTGGCCGAGGCGATCGCCGTACCCGCGATCCTGCTGCTGCTCGTGCTGGTCTTCGGCAGTGTGATGTCGACGATGGTGCCACTGGTCATCGCCGCCGCCGCCACCGCCGGCACCCTCGCCGAGCTGTACCTGCTGGGCTCGGTCACCGACGTCTCGGAGTTCGCGATCAACCTGGCCACGGCGCTCGCCCTCGGGCTCAGCGTCGACTACGCCCTGCTGATGGTGAGCCGGTTCCGGGAACGGCTCGCCGCCGGTGACCCGGTACCGGAGGCGGTGGCCACGACGATGGGCACCGCGGGCCGGACCATCGTCTTCTCCGCCGCCACCGTCGCCGCGGCTCTGGCCGCCCTGCTGGTGTTTCCGCAGTTCTTCCTCCGCTCCTTCGCCTACGCCGGGATCGGCGTGGTGCTGATCGCCGCCGCCACCGCGCTGGTGGTGACCCCGGCCCTGCTCGCCCTGCTCGGCCACCGGATCAACGGAGGTCGGCTGCCCTGGTCCCGGGCCGCCCGTGGGGCCGACTCACCGGTCTGGGGCGGTCTGGCCGCCGTCGTGATGCGACGCCCGCTGCTCACCGCGACGCCGGTGGTCGTACTGCTGCTGCTCGCCGCCGCGCCGCTGTCGGCGGTGCACTTCGGCAGCCCGGACCAGGGCGCGTTGCCGCAGCGGGTCGCCAGTCGACAGGTGGCCGACACCATCCGGGACCACTTCGACGCGAACGTCTGGACCGCGACCGACATCGTCGTACCCGGCCAGGTCGAGCCGGACGAGCTGGCCGGGTACGCCGGCCGGCTCGTCGCGCTGCCCGGGGTGGCCGGCACCATCACCAGTGTCGGCGCGTTCAGCCGGGACGGCGCCGGCCCCGGCGACCCCGGCCTGGGCAGCCCGGACGCGCAACGGCTGTCGGTGTTCACCACCGTCCCGCCGAAGTCCGACACCGCGCAGAAACTCATCCGGGCGATCCGGGCTGTTCCCGGACCAGGGAACGCGTCGACCCTGGTCAGCAGCTCCGAGGCGCGGCTGGCGGACACCAAGAAGGCCATCGGCGACCGGCTTCCGCTGGCCGGGCTGCTCGTCGGACTCACCACCTTCATCGCGCTGTTCCTGTTCACCGGCAGCGTGATCCAGCCGGTCCGGGCGCTGCTGTTGAACGTACTCAGCCTCTCCGCGACCCTCGGGGTGATGGTCTGGGTGTTCCAGCAGGGACACCTGGCGGACTGGCTCGGCTTCACCCCACGCCCGCTGGACACCGCGATGACCGTACTGCTGCTCTGTGTCGCCTTCGGGTTGTCGATGGACTACGAGGTCTTCCTGATCAGTCGGATACACGAACTGCATCTCGCCGGCCACGACACCCGGACGGCGGTGATCGAGGGCCTGGCCCGGACCGGCCGGATCGTCTCGGCGGCGGCCGCGCTGCTCGCGATCAGCTTCTTCGCCTTCGGTACCAGTTCGGTGAGCTTCCTCCAGATGTTCGGCCTCGGCACCGGGCTGGCGATCCTGATCGACGCGACCCTGGTACGCGGTGTGCTGGTGCCGGCCCTGATGCGTGCCTTCGGACCCCGGATCTGGTACGCGCCCCGGCTGCTGCGCCGGCTGCACGAACGGGTCGATCTCAGCGAGTCCTCCCGGGAGGAGGTGATCCCGCTGGCCCCGGCCACAGTTGAGCGTTGACCGGACCGGCCCCCGCACCGCTGCCTGACTTCCGGTCGGGGTGGTTCCGTGCGGCGGCGTCGAGCTACCGCCGCACGGAACCCGCCCGCGAGTCAGACCTGCACACAGGTGATCGTGTACGTCGGCTCCACCCAGGTCCGGTCGCCGGTGATGATTCCCCGTACGGTGATGGTCTGCGCCGTCCCGTCCGCCCGCTGGACCTGGTAGGTCGAGGTCACGTTCCGGAGCAGGACCAGATCCGAGGAGTCCATCAGCAGTGACCGGGGCTTCCCCTCCTGGTCGGTGACGTTCGCGAGTTCCCTGCCGAGGTAGCCGGTCAGCTGTGTCTGCCGGGCCGGCTCGACGAGCACGCGGTCGAGCAGACCCCGAAGCGCCGACAGTTCGACCACCTCGGGGCGGGTGGTGCCGTCCGAGTAGCCGACCCGTACGTGCCGCAGGACGAGCAGGGTCAGGTACGGCTGGAGCTGCTCGTAGAACTCGTAGACCCTGACCTTGTCGGTGGAGTTCTTCTCCTCGAAGATCTCCTTCTTCAGGATCTTCGCCGACTGGGTGAACTCGTCCTCGGAGTTGTACGTCTTCTGCTCGGTCTGCTTCTTGGCCTCGTCCACCTGGGTCTGCATGGAGTTGAAGGTCGCCTTGTTGAATCCCGCCCGGGTGGTGTTGGTGCCGCCCTGGACGTTGAGGGTGGCGTTGGCCTCGCCGCCCCAGAGGCTGGTCGCATTGGCGTCCGCGTGCGCCTGGGCATTCAGTTGGTACTTGTAACTCTCGGTGGACCCGCCGCTGGACGTGTTCTTGTCGACCCGGTCGTAGAAGTTCGACACGACGCTGGACTCCTGGCTCGTCAGCAGGCTCTGACCCAGGGACGTCTTGGAGGTGTCGAGGGTCTCGGTCACCAGGATCCGCTTGATGGTGGAGCCCGCGCCGATCGATCTCGTGTCGATCAGCCGTCCGAGGTGTGGCGCCCCGACCAGGGTCTCCAGGGCATAGTCCTCGACCAGGAACAGTTGCGGCCGGCCGAGGAACTGGGCGAACGCGGGAAACCTGTTCTCGACCGAGCCCTGGTCGAGCACCCGGTTCTGCCGGAAGTCGTAGAGGACGTACCGCAGACCGGCGATGAAGAAGATGTTCTCCTCGTTCTGTCCGGTGCCGTAGAAGGCGACATCGATGCTGGTCGGGAAGTCCTCCGGCAGGTTCCACGCCTGCCTGATGGGCATCGGCCCGGCGTCCGTCCCACCGGTGTTGAGGTTGTGCCGGACGTACTGGCCGTCCTTGAAGAAGTGGATCATGCCGTGGAACCGTGACCCCACACCGTGCAGGGCCACGGGCACCCCGGAGGTGCGCCAACTTCCGTCGGGATTGGTCCACGCCCCCGTCGCCCACTCGCCGAGAACCCCACGCGGCCCGAAGTCGACCCGCCACGCCGACTCACCGGCGGTACCGGGTACGGCAGTGCTGGAGTTGATCCGGACGAACATCTCGTCCTTGAAGGCGTACCAGAGGTGGGGGAAGGCGGGACCACCCCAGACGGTGGAGTGGATGCCGGACCTGAACATCTGGGGCAGGCTGTCCCCGGCGAAGTTGCCGGCGATCAACCGGGGCCCTTCCTCGATGCTCCCGGTCTCCAGGTCGTAGAGAAAATACTCGGCGCCCTTGAACAACCACAGCCCGTTGGGCCGGCTGGGATCGGTGTTCAGGACGGTGTCGAACAATGGCCCCGGCGTGCCCGTCTGGTGGAACGCCGTGACCGGCATCCCCAGCGAGGTGAAGACCCGCCGCAGCTCGATGGTCGCGAGCTGCCGAAAATCGTTCTGGGTACTCATGTCCCCTGTCCTTTCTACAAGGCGGGATCAGTCGATGTTCGTTCCCACCACCGCGCCACCGGACGGCGTCCAGGTGACGGTGCCGCGCTGGAACCGGCTCGTGCTCCCGCCCGGAAAATTCCCCACGCCGCTGACCGGGTAGCCAAGCCGACCGGCCTGCCAGCCGAGCTGTGCCCAGAGATCCCGGATCGGGCCGTGCACCTCGTGCGCGCCGATGTCGGCCCGCCAGTAGATGGAGCCGCCCTCGAAGTGGTTGAACCGGCCGTCCCCAGGCCCGCAGGGGGACTCGTCGGACACCGGGTACCGCAACACGCTCCGGATCCCGCCGAGCTGCGCCCACCTCACCCGGATGAGCCCGTGCACCTCGTGAGCGCCCAGCTCCGGCGTCCAGTAGATGGAGCCGTTCGCGAAGTCGCGTACCCTGCCGCGACCGTCCGGCAGGGCCATCTCCGCGCTGCCCGCGCCGGTGTCGACCGGCGGGCCCAGCCAGGGAAGCTGCCGCCACTTGTCATCGATCGCCGACATGTCAGTCGACCCGGTAGGTGACGAAGTAGTACGAGCTCTCCACGTCGGACTTCGCTAGTTTCGCAAGCTCGCCGGCGCCCTGCTCGGACTCGAAGACCGTGATCGAGCCAAGGAGGTCGTCGGCGGAGACGGCGTCGAAGTCCCACAGGGAAAGGCTCTGGGAGAAGGCCACCGGGACCTGGATCCCCGGTGAGACCGACTGGTCGGCCTGGATGTCGAGCGTCGACCGGTCGGTCGGCCAGATCGAGTTCCCCAACCCGCCGGCCGTGTCCATGGTGAGGTAGAGGTTGTCCGGGTCGGATCGGGCGCTGTCGATCGCCCCGATCACGCCGGGCAGGCTCTTCAGGAAGTCCTGGAGCGGGGTACCGCCGAGCTCCGCGACCGCGATCGATGGCGCGAGGCCGGCGAGAGCCTGGTTCACGCCGAAGTCGGTACCGGTGGAGTGGCGCAGGCACCAGATGTTCAGGACGGTAGCGCTGGCTGTCATTGGGATCTCCTGGGGTTGGCGTTGCGTCTACCGTGCGGGTCCGGCCTGGGTGCGAACCTTGTGGAGCCCTTGCGGGCCGGCCGGTCACCGGCGGGTTCGGGTTCGGACCGATCCCGATCCGAACGCGGGTACGTCCCCGGGGAGCTGGTCTGCAAGGTTGCCGCAAGGTCGACGGGTCAGGGTTCGACGACCATGGACGGATCGATCACCTCCACCGGGAGGGAACCAATGTCGGAGTTCGCCGCCTACCACCAGGTCGATGGCGTCACCCACCAACGCCGGTTCGACGAGTTGGCCGGGTCCGGTTTCCGCCCGGTCGTGCTGAACGTCTCCGGCGACCCGGACGACCCCCGCTACGCCGCCGTATGGGTACGGCGCCCGGGGCCGGACTGGCGGGGCGTGCACGGTCTGTCGGCCCCGGACTACCAGGCGTGCCTCGACGAGCTCTCCGACCAGGGTTTCGCGCCGACGGTGCTGAGTGTGGTCGGGCCGCTTGGTGCCGAGGTCTTCGCGGCGGTGTTCGAGCAGCGCACGGAGGAGCAGTGGTTCGCCCGGCAGGGGCTCGGGTGGGACCTGGCCAGCAACCCTGACTCGCTCGCCTTCCAGCAGCGGCGGGCCTACGACGAGGGATACCTCCCGCGCTGCCTGGCGGTGTACGGGGACGCCTCCGACCGCCGCTTCGCCGGGGTGTGGGTACGGAACTCCCACGCCGTGCCGTGGTCCTGGTGGTGGACGGACTCCGGTGCGTACCGACGCTTCTTCGCCGCTCTCGTCGACAGTGGCCAGCGACCCGCCGTACTCTCGGTGGCCGGAGACGGGCGGCTGCTGTCGGTCTTCCACGACGACGGGCTGGGCGAGTGGCACGCGCGGCACGAGATGTCGGCGTCCGCGTACCAGCAGGTGTTCGACGCCCAGAATGCCGAGGGGCGGCGACCGGTCGTGCTGGCGGCCGGCGGAGTGGGTGACTGGGCACAGTACGCGGGCGTGTTCGCGGCGGACGACGTGGCGCCGTTGCGGAGCTGGAACGTGACCGGTGGGGATTTCGCCGGTGCGGACGACCTCGACGCCGCGCTACGCCGGTTCATGGTTCATCGCGGGATCCGATCGGGAAGCGTGGCGATCGGCCGCGACGGAACGATCGTGGCCTCCCGTGGGTACACCTGGGCCGAGCCGGACTATCCGATCACCGCACCCGGTACGACCTTCCGGATCGCGAGCCTCAGCAAGATATTCACCGCCGCGGCACTCAGTCGCCTGGTCGAGGCGGGTCGGCTGGCCTGGAGCACGCCGGCCTTTCCGTTCGTCGGAATCACCTCGCCGCTGCCCGCCGGCACCCCGGTCGACCCCGCGGCGGACGCGATCACCGTCGGGCAGCTCGTGCTGCGTACCAGTCGGCTGCCCCGGGACTTCGGCCGGCAGCAGCGGGAACTCGCCACCCAGTTGGGCGTTCCGGTCGCGCCCGTACCCACGGACGTCCTCCTCCGGTACCTGTACGGGCTTCCGCTGGCCGGCGAGGTTCCCCCCGGTGGTCTCTACTCGAACGCCGCCTTCCATCTGTTGACCGAGGTCGTGGAACGGGCGTCCGGACTGCCGTTCGTCGGCGCGCTGGACCGGTACGTGCTGGCCGAGCTGGGCATCCGGGACGTGGCGGTAGCCAGGACAGCGGTACGGGCGCGCCAGCCGGGGGAGGTCGTCGGCTACGACCACGCCGACGTGCGTGCCTCGCAGCTGGACTTCGCTCCGGACGCCCTCGCCCCGAACGCCTACGGCGGGGAGATGGTGCTGGAAACCGCCCTGGGCTCCGGCGGCCTGATCACGTCCGCGCCGTCGATCGCCCGGGTGATCGCCCGCTACCCGGTGTGGAACGCCGACGACACCCATCTCACCGGGCGTGAGGTGACCACCCGGTTCGGCGCGTTCGACGGCACGTCCAGCGGAGCGACCAGCCGCCGCGACGGGCTGGATTTCGCGTTCCTGTTCAACCGGCGGGTCGCCGACGAGGAACGGGTCGAGATCAGGAACGCCATCAACGTCGTCCTGAACACTCACGGCGGGTCGTTGTAGCGGTCCAGCTCGTACAGTCTGGTCCGGAGCCGCTCGGCCTCCGACGGGTTCAGGTCGTCGAGGATCGCCACCGCCTGCCGCCAGACGGTGCGGGCGGCATCGGTGTCGTCGTCGGCCAGATGCGTCTCGCCGAGCCGGGTGAGCGTCTTGGCCTCCTCGTGACGGTCGCCGAGGTCCCGGAACTGGTCGAGCGCCTGGCGGTAGTACCCGATGGCCTGCCGGTGATGGCCGAGGTGGTGATGGGCGTAGCCGAGGCTGTCGCAGGTGATGCCCTGCCCCAGCCAGTTGCCCAACGCCTCGTGCTGGGCGAGTGCGCGCTCGCAGAACGTCAGGGCGCGCCGGTGGTCGCCGAGGTGGGCGTGGTACCAGCCGATGTCGTTGAGCGCGGCGGCCTGACCGGCGCCGTGACCCGCCGCGTGGAAGAGCGTCGCCGCGTGCCGGGCGTGGTCGAGCGCCTCGGCCAGGCGCTCGCGCTGCTCCCACACCATCGCGAGACGCACGTGGCTGTGCGCCTCCACGAGGAGGTCGCCGGCCTGGGCCGCCAGGTCGAGGGCGCGCAGCAGGTGGGTGTGCGCGTCGTCGAGGCGATCCTGCTGGTAGTAGGCGCGGGCCAGGTGGTAGTGCACGAGCGCCCGGGTGCCGGGCTCGGCCAGCCGCTCGGCGGCGGCCAGCGCGACGCGTTGTACGGCCACGTTGTCGCGCCAGTGTCCCCGGCGGGTGAGGAACGTCGTGAGGGTCCAGGCGAGTTGCCAGGTGTGGACGTCGAAGCCGCTGGACGCCGCCTGGTCGATGGCGGCCAGCAGGACGGCGTGTTCGGCGGTGAACCAGGCGAGGGCCTGCCCGTGCTCGGTGACACGCTCGGGTGTCACGTCGGGGTGGGGTACGGCGAGGGTGATCGGGTCCCGGGGCGGGTCCAGCACCAGAACGGCGGTGGCGGCGCTGCGCAGATAGTGGTCCAGCAGCCGGTGTACGGCGGCTCGACGCTCGTCCTCGGAATCGGTGCCCTCCGCCTGCTCTCTGGCATACGCGCGCAGCAGGTCGTGGAAGACGTACCGGCCGGGCGTGTGCTGGCTGACCAGATGAGCGCGGGTCAGCTCGTCCAGCACCGGCCGCGCGGCAGCCGGAGTCAGGCCCGCCAGGCTGGCCGCGGCCGGCGCGGCGAGATCGGGGCCGGGATGCAGGCCGATCAGCCGGAACAGTCGCGCCGCCGCCGGACTCAGCTGGTGGTAGGACCAGGAGAAGACGGTCCGCGCGTTGGTGGCGGGGTCCGCGCCGGTGAACTCGTCCAGCCGGCCCGGTGCCCCGGCCAACTCGCCGGCGAGCACGCCGAGTCCGAACCGGGGGTTGGCGGCGGCCCGGGCGGCCACGATGGAGAGCGCGAGCGGCAGTCGGGCGCAGAGCGTGATGATCTCGTCGACCGCCTTCGGCGCGGCTGTCACCCGCGCTGCCCCGACCCGGCGGGCCAGCAGGTCGCGGGCCTCGGCGACGCTCGGCAGCCCCACCGTCAGCGGGTGGGCGCCCGCACCGACGACCAGGCCGGCAAGCTGGTTGCGGCTGGTCACCACGGCCACGCAACCGGGCGCGCCGGGCAGCAGCGGACGCACCTGCTCCGCGTCGCGCGCGTTGTCGAGCACCAGCAGGACCCGCCGGCCCGCCAAAAGGCTGCGGTACAGGCCGACCTGGGCATCCAGGCCGCCCGGAATCCGCTCCGGCGGCACCTCGAACGCGTCCAGGAAACCCCGCACCGCCTCGACCGGGGTGACCGGCGAGCCGGTGGGGTCGAAGCCGCGCAGGTTCACGTACAGCTGCCCGTCGTCGAACCGGTTGGCGACCTGGTGCGCCCAGTGCAGGGCCAGCGTGGTCTTGCCGATCCCGGCCGTGCCGCCGATCGCGGAGATGACCGCCGTCCTGGCCGGCCCGGTCGCGGCCACCAGAAGTTGGTCGAGGTGACGCAGTTCGTCCTCGCGTCCGGTGAAGCCCGCCGTGTCCGGCGGCAGTTGTGCCGGTGTCGCGATCCGCCTCGCCGGGACACCGGAGTCCGGCGGGGCGGCTGGCAGCGGCTCACCCCGCAGGATCGTCCGGTGCACGTCGCGCAGTTCCGCGCCGGGATCGGTGCCGAGGGAGTCGGCCAGCCGCCGCCGGGCGTCCGCGTACCGCTCGACGGCCTCGGCGTTCCGCCCGGCGGCGTGCAGCGCTCGCATCAGGAGCACTTCGAGCGGCTCGACCAGCGGGTATTCGGCGATGAGGTCCGGCAGTACGCCGATCACCGCGTCCGGGTTACCGAGCCGCAGCTCGATTCGCGCCCACCGTACCGCCGCCTCGCAGCGGAGTCGGTGCATGCTGTCGCGGATCTGCCCGGCCCACTCGCCGGGAATGCCGGCCAGCGGTGTCCCGGTCCAGAGACTCAGGGCCTCGGCGAGTGCGCGGGCCCGATCGGGATCGCCGAGCAGGGTATCCCGTCCCTGGTCCACCAGGTGGCGGAACCGGTGCAGGTCCACCCGATCCGGATCGATCATCAGGACGTAGCCGGCGTGCCGGCGCTCGAGCCGGGGCGCCGCCGGCCCGTCCAGGGCGGCCGCCCGGCTGAGCAACTGCCGGATCCGACTCAGGTGTGAGTACAGCACGTTGCGGGCCTCGACCGGCGGGCTCTCGTCCCAGAGCCGGTCGATGAGGGTCTCGATCGCGACGGGGCGGGGCGCGTCGGCGACCAGCACCACGAGTACCGCCTGCTGCCGCGGAGCCCCCACGTCGAGTGGTTGCCCCGCCGCGTGTAGCTGCACCTCACCGAACAGCCGCACGTCCATGCGCCCGCCCCCGGTTCAATACGCGACGGAAGTTACCCATATCGATGCTTGTCGGATTGCAAGTTCACCGCAAGGTTGCTGTCCAGGTTCCGATGCGAGCGTTGCTCCCGAGTGGACCGGTCCGGCGATCCCCGCCGACGGGTCCCATACCGAAATGGGGGAATCTCAATGAAGATCCTGTTCACCCGCCTGCTGGTGACCGCCGTGCTCACGGCGCCGCTCGTCGCGGTCGGCGCGACTGCCGCGCAGGCCGAGCCGACCAACTGCACCGCGACGGCGTCGGGCAACATCAGCCGGGCGCGGTGCACCGGCGGCACCGGAGTGGTTCGGGCCGGCATCCTCTGCGTCGTCAAGGGCGAGTTCGAGAACGACCACTACGGCCCCTGGGTCGGCATCGGTGCCACCTCGACCGTGGCCTGTCTCGGCGGTGGCCGGGGGATCGACTGGTGGTACGAGATCGGCTGACCGGGTCGGGGGGAGTGCCGGCCGTGCCGCTACGACGCGGGTGGCTGGACAAGGCCGCCACCGGCACCGCCGCGCGGACCGGCGCCAGCCCCGAACCCGTACGGCCCGCCGCCGGAGCCGCCCGACGTGGCGGTGAGGGAGAACGTCAGTGGCAGGCGCTCGTCCCGATCGGGCAGCGCCCACCCGTGTGACGTGTGGACCAGTTGCGGCAGCGCCTGCCACGGGATCGAACGGTGCTCGGCGAGCGAGGTCAGCGTCAGCCCGGCGGTCAGGAGCGACTGCACGATCTCGGCGAGCGAGTGCGGCCACTCGAAGGTCGTCGCGTTGGCGAGTCGTACGGTGTCGTCGGCATAGGTGGTGCCGTGCTCGTAGCGCAGCGGTGCACCGGTGGCGAAGTACGGCTCGCGGAGCACGAGTTCACCGTCCGTCCGGTCGTGCGCCACGGTGTTCAGCATCGGGTGCGAGTCCCGGACGTAGAACAGCCCGCCCGGACGCAGAAGTGCGGCGATGGTCTGTCCCCAGCGGGCCAGGTCGGGCAGCCACGGGAGCGCGCCGATGCCGGTGTAGACGATGTCGTACCGCTCCTGACACACCTCGGCGGCGTGGGTGACCTCGCTGTCGAGGAAGGTCGCGGTGAGCCCGGCGCGCCGGGCGAGCACCCTGGCCGCCGCCGTCGACTGCGCCGAGAAGTCGACCCCGGTCACGGTGGCGCCCAGCCGGGCCCAGGACAGCGTGTCCAGACCGATGTGGCACTGCAGGTGGAGCAGGGACAGACCGGCGGGCGACCCCGCCGGCAGGTGCGGGGCCATCAGCGCCAGGTCGTCCCGGACCACGTCCGTGATGGCCGAGGGCGCGGCGACGAATTCGTCCACGCCGTACGCCCGGAGGTGCGGCGCTACCCGCTCATCCCAGTTTGCCCGGTTCGCCGCGATCGCCTGCTGCTCGACATCCACTCGGGCACCTTCCTCCGCAGGTGCCCCGCCCGCAACCCGTTTTGATTCACCAGTACGGGTCGGCTGGTCTGGGCACCCAACACTCCCTATCGGTACTCCTTGCGGGTAGGATAGGGAATCATGGAACACGGATGGCATTCGGTGGAGCAGGTCGCCGAGCGGCTCGGCCTGCACGTGCGGACGGTTCGCGGCTACATCCGCGCCGGCCGGCTGAAGGCCGTCCGGATCGGCAAGCAGTACCGCATCGCCCAGGCCGACCTCGACGCGTTCACCGGTCGACCGGCCGACGCCGTCCGACCCCGGGTGGAGGTCTCCACCATCGTGGACATCGACGACCTCGGGGCCCTGGCGGCCGACCGGCTGAGCACCCTGCTCGTCGCCGGTGCCCAACTGCCCCGGGACGCCGGCGAGCCGCTGCGCATCCAGACGGTGTACGACGAAGCGCGCGCCCGGCTCAAGGTGATCATCCTGGGCGGCGTCGCTCCGACGGCCGACGTCCTGCGGACCCTCGACGGAATCCTCGGAACGGAGAACGGCATGTTCCTGACCGACCCGGGCGGCCCGGCGGTACACCGTGGCTGACCTCGTGACCGAGCGCAGCGGCGTGCCGGTACTTGTCTGCGGCGACGAGGGCGCCCCGATCGCGAGTACCCGGGACGCGCTCGACGTGATCGGTGCCGCCTTCTCCCGGGCGGACGTCGTGGCCGTCCCCGTCGGCCGGCTCGACGAGCGGTTCTTCGCGCTGCGTACCGGCCTGGCCGGGGAGATCATGCAGAAGTTCGTCAACTACCGGGTGCGCCTGGTGGTCGTCGGTGACATCTCCGGGCACGTCGCGGCCAGTACGGCCCTGCGCGACCTGGTGTTCGAGTCCAACCGGGGCAGCCAGGTCTGGTTCGTCGCCGACCTCGGCGAACTCGACACCCGGCTGGGCTGACGGCCCGCCCGCTCTCCGGGCGCGCCGTCGCCGGCGGCGCTGCCCGGCTCGATCGGTCTCCTCAGGCGCCCTGCGCGAGGCCCGGACCGGGGCTGTCCTCGACCGGGGCGGCCACCGGGGCGCCGAGCGGTTCGGCCGGAACGGCTCGTCGGGCCGGAATGCGTACCCGGTCGCCGTCGAGCAGCGCGGCCTCGGCGTCCTCGAGGAAGGCGAGGTCGGCCTCGACGTGCCGGCTCGCGGCGGAGAGCAGCAGTCCGACCACAGGGTCGTCCGCGTCGCGCCGCAGGGCGCCGAGGTTGCGTAGCTCGCGTAGCAGGTAGCCGCGTTGGTTGGCGAGGACGGTCCGAAGCACCTGCGCCGAGCCGGACCGGGCGGCGGCGGTGACCTTCAGGAAGAAGTCGTCCCGGAATCCTCCGCCGCGCGGGCTCGGTTCGTCCAGCCAGCGGGCCAGTTCGGCCTGACCGGCGGGGGTGATGGCGTGCATCCTGCGGTCGGGTTTCACCGGCTGGGGATGTCGCTCGGTGACGACCAGACCGTCCCGGCCGAGTCGGTCGAGGATCTGGTAGAGGTGGCCGATGTTCAGCTGCCCCCACTGTGGACCGACGGCGGTCTCGAACGCGCCCTTCAGTTCGTAGCCGTAGCTGGGCCGGTCGGCGAGCAGTGCCAGGACCGCGTGCTGGATCGCCACGCCTCCTCCATCTTCGCGTTGTCGGTGCCTTGCATTGTCACAATGTATGGCGCAGAGTGTCCTCTAACCAGCGGGCGAAAGCCACGGTGGTGAGCGGGTGGGCCGCGAGACCCGGCCGCGTACCCGGGGATGGAGATCGCCGCGCTGGCCGGGCGGGTCGGCTACGCCACCGTCGGGGTCACCGCCGCCGCCGGAATGCGGCTCGCCGGCCCGGTCGCGCTCGCTCCGGCGGCACCGCGCCGCCTGCCCACCGTACGCCTGCCAGCCGAGGAGTTAGCCGATGCCGAACACCCCGGTCGCGGTCGCCGTCAACGGACTGACCAGACAGTTCCGGACCGGCGGGGAGCCGCTGACCGCCGTCGCCGACCTGTCGCTCGACGTCTCCGCGGGCTCGATGGTGGCGTTGACCGGCCCCAGCGGCTCCGGCAAGTCCACCCTGCTGCACCTGATCGGGGCGATCGAATCCGCCGACTCCGGCACGATCGTCGTCGGCGGCCAGGACGTCACGAAGCTTCGCCGCGCCGCGCTCGCCGGGTACCGGCGCACGATCGGCTTCGTGTTCCAGCGTTACCACCTGCTGCCCGCGCTCAACGCGCTGGACAACGTGATCGCGCCGGTCCTGCCGTACCGGGTCGACTTCGACCGGGCCGCCCGGGCCCGGGAACTGCTCTCCGCCGTCGGCCTGGCGGGCCGGGAGCAGGCCCTGCCGGCGCAGCTCTCCGGCGGCCAGCAACAGCGGGTGGCGGTGGCCCGGGCCCTCATCGGCGAGCCGGCACTGCTGCTGGCCGACGAGCCGACCGGCAACCTCGACTCTGCCACCGGCGGCGAGATCCTCGACCTGCTGTTGCGCCTGCGGGGGGAGCGGGGCATGACCGTCCTGCTCGCCACCCACGAACAGCACATCGCCGCCCGGTGTGACCGGCTGATCCGACTCCGGGACGGCCGGATCGCCGAGGACCTCGACCTGACCGGAGACGACGACCGGGACTCGACCCTGACCCGGGCCACCCAACTCCGGCTCTGACCGGGAAGTACGCCGCGCTCAGCCGAAATCGTCGAAGTTCAGCGTGCTGCGGTGCCCGCTGGACGGCCAGGCCGGGATCGTCAGGACGTCCAGCCCGTCGGCACCGCGTTGCCGGGCGCCGACCACGGTCAGCCCAGCGGCCGGGATGAACACGTCCATGCCGGTGATGAAGGTCTGCGCGTAGAAGGCCGGGATCGGCGCGGTCAGGTCGGTGGTCCGGTCGCTGCCCCGGTCGAACGCGAAGATCCCGATCACCCGCTTGGCCCGGGGGCTGTTCGCCGGGTTGAGGATGTCCCGGCCGTTGACCCAGAGCCGGTCCTCGCCGGCCCACCACTCCTTGTTCCGGTTGACCACGATCGCGGCGTGCCGGTCGCCGGCCTCGACCAGGGCACCCAACCCCTGGCCGGGGGTGCTGGTGAGCAGCCGGACCAGCCGGTCGCTGCGGCGGAACGGCTGGAAGTAGAAGTGGTGCGTGGGTGGGCCGTCGCGGACCACGGCGAACTCGTACCGGCGCCCGCCGTCGGCGCGCAGCGGGCCCCAGGATCCGTCGCCGGACAGCGGCACCGTCGCCACGTGTCGCTGGCGCAGGCCGAGCAGGTTCAGCTCGTACACCTGGAGGGTGCCGTCCGGAACCCCGGCGTTGAGCGGAAAGAGGACCGCCCGGCCGGACAGGGTGATCCGGTGTTCGGCCTGGATTCCGGTCGTCCGGGGAGACCGGCCGGTGAGGAACCGGTGGACGTGGACGAAGCTCTCCGCCGAGGTGACGCTCTGGGTGTGCGACTGGTCGGGCAGCGAGACGTTGGTGGCCCCGGTGACGGTCCGGGCCGGATCGCCCTCGGCCCAGATCGCCAGCGTCGGTACGCCTCCCGGCGGCGCGGTGGCGGTACGGCCGTCGAGGTTGACATAGTGCGCGACCCGGGCGGCACGCGCTGGTGAACTGGTCAGGTAACCCTGCACCACGAACGTGCCGAGCGAGTGCGCCACCAGGTCGACCTGCTGCGTACCGGACTCCTGCGACAGTCGTGCGATCCGGGCGTCGAGTCCGGCCCACACCTGCTCCATCGTGTTGAGGGTGAACGTCGAGTCGTACTCGTGGGCCTCGATGCGGACAGTCGGGTAGCCGTTGCTGGCGAACCGCTTGGCCTGGGTCTGGAACTGCTGGGCCGAGCCGGCGGAGCCGTGGACGAAGATCACCGGACGGGGTGTGCGATCGGCGGCCTGGGCCGGTACGGGACCGAGGGTCAGGACCAGGGCGGCGGCGATCCCGAGTGCGGCGGTTCGGCGAATCATGCGGATCCTCCGGGAGCAGCGGAGAGCCTGAACTTGCACTGACTGTGCATTGTGCTCTTCGCTCGACGGGCTGTCGAGGGTCCATCGACGCCGCTGTCGTCGATTGTTGGCTTCCGTCCAGTCGGACGGTGCCTTATATTGCACTCAGACTGCAATTATTGCGTCGCTTCGCCGTCAACGCCGTCGCTTCGCCGTCAACGCCCCGGAGGACCCGGATGTCCACAGACCCCGGCGACCGGCTTCCCGGTCTGGTCGCCGAGTTCCTCCGCCGGCACGATCCGGCCGGGGACCGCCTCGGGTTCCTCCGGGCCCGGTTCGACGCCGGACTGGCCTGGGTGCACTATCCGGTCGGATCGGGTGGACTGGCCGCGCCCCGGCACCTGCAACCGTTGGTCGACGACGAGTTCGCCCGGGTCGGGGCACCCGACAACCGACCCCGACGCAACGGTATCGGGCTCGGCATGGTGGCACCGACCCTTTTGCGGCACGGCACCACCGCCCAACGCGACCGCCTGCTCCGGCCACTCTGGACCGGCGAGGACATCTGGTGCCAGTTGTTCAGCGAGCCGGACGCGGGCTCCGACCTGGCCGGCCTGACGACCCGGGCGGTCCGCGACGGCGGCGACTGGGTGGTCAACGGCCAGAAGGTGTGGACCTCGCTGGCGCATCGGGCCCGCTGGGGGATCCTGCTCGCCCGTACCGCCACCGACGTCGGCAAGCACCAGGGCATCACCTGTTTCGTCTGCGACATGACCGCTCCCGGGGTGCAGGTACGACCGCTGCGCCAGCTCACCGGCGAGGCGGAGTTCAACGAGGTGTTCCTGACCGACGTACGGCTGCCGGACGACCTGCGGCTGGGCGGGGTGGGCGAGGGCTGGCGGGTCGCCCGTACGACGCTGATGAACGAGCGGGTCGCGATCGGCGGTGCTCCGGCGCCCCGGGAGGGCGGGCTGATCGGGCTGGTGGCTCGGACCTGGCGGGACCGCCCCGAGCTGCGTACCGCCGGCCGGCACGACGAACTGGTCCGGTTGTGGGTACGGGCCGAGGCGGCCCGGTTGGCCGCACTGCGACTGCGGCAGCAACTCGCCACCGGTGAACCGGGTCCGGAGGGCTCGGCGGTCAAGCTGGCCTTCGCCGAACTCGCCCAGCGGATCAGTGGATTCGAGGTGGAACTGCTGGGCGAGGCCGGACTGCGGCACGACGACTGGACGATGCGCCGGCCGGCCGAGACCGACCTGCTCACCCGGACCGCCACCCATCGCTACCTGCGGGCCCGGGGAAACTCGATCGAGGGCGGCAGTTCGGAGATCCTGCGCAACATCATCGCCGAACGGGTGCTCGGCCTGCCGGTCGAGCCCCGGAGCGACCGATGACCAACCTCCGTTACGACGACACCGAGGAGGCGCTCCGGGCCAACCTCCGGGCGATGCTCGCCACGCACAGCCCGTGGACCGCCGTACTGGCCCGGGTCGCCGGGACCGAGGAGCCGTACGACCGCGACCTCTGGGACCGGTTGACCGGCGAACTCGGGCTCGGTGCCCTGGCGGTGCCGGCGGAACTGGGCGGGGCCGGAGCGGGGTTCCGGGAGGTGGCGGTGGTGCTGGAGGAACTCGGTCGGGCGGTGGCGCCGGTGCCGTACCTCGGCAGTGTGCTGGCCACCCGGGCACTGCTCTCCTGCGACGACCCGGATCTGCTCGGTCAACTCGCCACCGAGAACCGGGGGATCGCGCTGGCGGTGCCGTTCTCCGCCGCACCGGGCGTACCCGTGCATCCGGTGGCGGTGTGGGACGGCTCGGCGCTGTACGGCACGGTGACCACCGTCGCCGATGCCCTCGCGGCCGACCTGCTGCTGGTCCCGGCGACCGACGGGCTGTACGTCGCGCAGGCCCGCGCTCCTGGTGTCGCGGTGGCCCCGGTGGTCTCGCTGGACGCCACCAGACCGCTCTGCGACATCGTGTTCGCCCATGCCCCCGCCAGGCGGATCGCCGGTCCGGACGCCACCGCGAGGGCGCTGACCGACGCGCTGACCGCCGGTGCCGCGTTGCTCGCCTCCGAGCAGGTCGGGGTGGCGCAGTGGTGTCTGGACACAACGGTCGGCTACCTGCGGGAGCGGCGGCAGTTCGGTCGCCCGGTCGGCTCGTTCCAGGCGCTGAAGCACCGGCTCGCCGACGTCTGGGTGGAGATCACCGAGGCTCGGGCCGTCGCCCGGTACGCCGCCGACTGTCTGGCCACCGGCGATCCGGACACCGAGCTGGCGGCGGCACTGGCCCAGGCGCACTGTGCGGCCGTCGCGGTGCACGCGGCGCAGGAGTGCGTCCAGTTGCACGGCGGCATCGGCTTCACCTGGGAACATCCGGCGCACCTGTATCTCAAGCGGGCCAAGAGCGCCGCGCTCGCCTTCGGCTCCGCGGACCGGCACCGGAGCACGGTGGCGCGGCTGGTGGACCTGCCCGCACCGACGCCGAGCGTTTCGGGATAGCCCGATGGTATTGACGACACGAAATTGAAACATACACTGGCGGTGTAAATAGCGGCCCGCGAACCGAAGGGTGTGTCATGCCGGAAGAGGGGCTGGCGCTGCACCACATCGGAGTGCGGTTCGGCGGCCTGACCGCGCTCGACGACGTCTCGCTGCGGGTGCCCGCCGGCCGGGTCGTCGGCGTGATCGGCCCGAACGGGGCCGGCAAGACCACCCTGTTCAACGTGGTCTGCGGAATCGTCGCGCCGGTGGCGGGCTCGCTCACCCTCGATGGCCGGGCCCTGCGTCCACGACCCCACCGGCTCGCCGGAATCGGCATCGCCCGGACTTTGCAGGGAATCGGGCTTTTCGCCGGACTCACCGTGCTGGAGAACGTGATGGCCGGGGCGGGGCGACTGGCCCGGTCCGGGTTCGGCGCCGCGCTGTTCGGCCTGCCCCGCAGCGACCGCGACGAGCGGCGGCTGCGGACCTGGGCGTACGAGGTCCTGGACGGACTCGGCATCGCCGGCCATGCCCACGCGGCGCCGGGAACGCTGCCGTTCGCCGTGCAGAAGCGGGTGGGACTGGCCCGGGCGCTCGCCGCCCGCCCACGCCTGCTGCTGCTCGACGAACCCGCCGGAGGGCTGGCCGCCGACGACGTCGACGAGTTGGCCGCGCTGATCCGGCAACTGCCCCGGCAGGCCACCGACCCGTGCGCCGTACTGCTGGTCGAGCACCACATGGACCTGGTGATGTCGGTCTGCGACGAGATCGTGGTCCTTGACTTCGGTCGGGTCATCGCGACCGGCAGCCCGGCCGAGATCCGCGACGATCCGGCGGTCGCCGACGCCTACCTCGGAGCCGCCGACACCGGCGCGGACACCCCTGGTCCGGACCCGGACTCCGGTACCGGCGACGTCGGTTCCCACACCGCCACTGCGCACTCCGACGCCGTCGACGCGCGGTCGGACGCCGCCGCTTCGCACTCTGATGCCGTCGTCGCGCACTCCGACGCCGTCGAGGCCGGGCCGAGGGTGGACGGGGTGACGTCGTGACCGGTACGGAGCTGCTGAGCGTACGCGGGCTGGTAGCCGGTTACGGCGCGGCGCCGGTACTGCGGACCATCGACCTCTCGATCCCGGTCGGCACCATCACCGCGGTCGTGGGGGCGAACGGCGCCGGCAAGACGACACTGCTGCGTACCCTCTCCGGGCTGGTCCGGCCCAGCGCGGGGCAGATCCGCCTGGACGGCGAGGAGCTGGGGCGGCTGCCCGTCGAACACCGGGTCCGACGCGGAATGGCGCACGTTCCGGAGGGCCGGGGCGTGATCGCGGAACTCACCGTCGAGGAGAATCTCCGCCTCGGCGGCCTGTGGCGGCGGGACCGGGCCGACGTACGCCGGGCGCTCGACGAGGTCTACCAGCTGTTCGAGCCGTTGGCCCGGCGACGGCGGCACGCCGGTCACCAGCTCTCCGGCGGCGAGCGCCAGATGCTCGCCCTCGGCCGCGCCCTGGTCGCCCGGCCCCGGTTGCTCCTGCTCGACGAGCCGTCGCTCGGGCTGGCGCCCCGGGTGACCGCCCAGATCATGGCCCTGCTGCGGCAACTGCGGAACAACGCCGGCCTGACCGTACTGCTCGTCGAGCAGAACGTCCGCAGCGCGCTCTCCGTCGCCGACCAGGGCGTCGTGATGTCGCTCGGCCGCGTCGTGATCGACACCGCCGCCGCCGAACTGCGCGACGACGACCAGCTGCGGCACGCCTACCTCGGCTTCTGACCACCCGTCCCGCTCGGAGGATGATTAGTGGACCGGTTCGTCTTCCTCACCCTCGACGGGCTGTCGAGGGGGGCCGTCTACGCGGCCTTCGCGCTGGCCCTCGTGCTCATCTGGCGGGCCGCCCGCGTCGTCAACTTCGCCCAGGGGGCGATGGCGGTCGCGACCGCATACGTCGCCTACAGCGTCTCGGCCTGGACCGGCTCGTACTGGCTCGGCTTCCTCGCCGCACTGGTCGCCGGGCTGCTCCTCGGCGCACTGGTCGAGGTCGCCGTGATCCGTTTCGTCGGACACGACTCCCCGCTCAACGCGGTGATCGTCGCCCTCGGGCTGGTACTGCTGATCCAGGCGGTGCTCGGGATGGTGTACGGGAACGAGTTCCTGCCCGCCACCACCGCGTTCAGCCGGACCGGGTACGAGATCGGCGGGCTGGCGGTGCTCTCCCCGTACGACCTGTTCGTCTTCGGCGCGGTCGCGGTGGTGGTGGTCGGGCTGGCCTGGATCTTCACCCGTACCGCCGTGGGGCTGCGGATGCGCGCCGCCGCGTTCGCGCCCGAGGTGTCCCGACTGCTCGGGGTGAACGTCGGCGGCATGCTCACCCTCGGCTGGGCGCTGGCCGCCGGGGTGGGCGCGCTCGCCGGCATGCTGATCATCCCGACCGGGCTCGGCCTGCACCCCAACGCGATGGATCTGGTCTTCGTCTCGGCATTCACCGCCGCCGTGGTCGGCGGATTGGACAGTCCACCCGGGGCGGTGGTCGGTGGGCTGGCGGTCGGGCTGATCCTGTCGTACGTCGGCGGGTACCTAGGTAGTGACACCACCGGGCTGGCCGTACTCGTGCTGTTGCTCGCGGTGCTGCTCGTCCGACCCGGCGGCCTGTTCGCCGCGACCGTCGCGAGGCGGGCATGAGGGCCGGGGCACTGCCGGTCGCGCCGCCGGAGTCGGACGGCGGGCCGGCGCGGACGTCGGAGCGTGGCGGTGCCGACCGGCCGACCGGGCCGCGTGGCTCGACGCTGCTGCGCCATCTCGTCGTCGTGCTGGTCGCGGCGGCGGCGCTGCTCGCGGCGAGCTACCTGCTGGATCCCTTCCGCAACTTCCAACTCGCCACCGTCGCCGCCTACCTCTGCGCGACGGCGGGGCTGACCGTCCTGATCGGACTCAACGGGCAACTCTCCCTCGGGCACGGCGCGCTGATGGCGACCGGCGCCTACACCGTGGCACTGAGCCAGAACGCGCTCGCCGACCGGGGCATGACCGGAAGCTGGCTGCTGCCGCTCTCCCTGGGCGCGGCGGTGCTGACCACCATTGCCGTCGGTGCGGTGATCGGGGTGGCCGCGGCCCGGCTGCGCGGGCCCTATCTGGCCGGGGTCACCCTCGCGGTCGCGGTCGTCGTACCGGCCCTGACGGTCACCTTCGACGGGATCTTCAACGGGGAGCAGGGCCTCTCGGTCTACCTCGAGCCACCACCGGCGGCGCTCGGCCCGTACTTCCCGTACGAACGGTGGCAGCTCTGGATCGCCGGTACGGCCACCCTGCTGGCCCTGCTGCTGGTGGCGAATCTGGTACGCAGTCGGTACGGCCGGAATTTCCGGGCGGTACGCGACGACGAGATCGCCGCCCGGCTCGCCGGGATCCACGTGGCCCGTACCCAGGTGATCGCCTTCGTGCTCAGCGCCGCCACCGCCGGACTCGGTGGCGGTCTGCTCGCCGTGCTCGCCCAGAGCGTGTCGCCGGGGGCGTTCTCGCTGACCCTCTCGCTCTTCCTGCTGATGGCGGTCGTGCTGGGCGGCCTCGGCAGCCTCGCCGGTGCGGTCTGGGGCGCCGCCGTGCTGGTGCTCCTGCCCGAGCTGAGTCACCACCTGACCGAGCAGCTGTCGTTGTCGCCGGCCGTGGCGCAGCGGTTGGCCGGCAACCTTCCGCTGGCGATCTTCGGGATCACCCTGATCGTCGTCATGATCGCGGCGCCCGGGGGCGTGCAGGGACTGCTGTCCCGGCTCGCCCGGACCCGGCCGGTCCGGGCCGGACTCCGGTCCCTGCGGCGGCCCACCCGCCGATCCCGGCAGACCCGCACCTGACCCACGCACCCCGCACCGGCAGTCGACTTCCACACCGGCACCTGAGACACGCACCCGCACCCGCAGTCGCACCCGACCCGCGCCCGCATCCAACACCCGCATCCGACACCCGCACCCGCACCAGTTCCGTATCCGCACCGTTCCGTACTGAGAAAGGTCGGTACCGCTCATGCGACGCTCCATAAGAGGCGGTCTCGCGATCGCCACTTCGCTCGCCCTGTTCGCCGCCACCGCCGGCTGCGGGGGTGACGGCTCGGGTTCCGGATCCGGGGACGCCGTGCCCGGGATCACCGACACCGAGATCGTGGTCGGAACCCACATGCCACTGACCGGACCGGCCTCGGCCGGCTACTCGACGATCGCGCCGGCGACGAAGGCGTACTTCGACTACGTCAACGCGAACGGCGGCGTACACGGCCGGAAGATCACGTACAAGATCATGGACGACGGCTACAACCCGGCCAACACCCAGCAGGTGGTCCGGCAACTGGTGCTCCAGGACCGGGTCTTCGCCATCCTGAACGGCCTCGGCACCCCCACCCACACCGGCGTGCTCGACTTCCTGAAGAGCAACCGGGTGCCGGACCTCTTCGTCGCCTCGGGCAGCCGGAGCTGGGACCAGCCCGACAAGTACCCCGGTACCTTCGGCTTCAACGTCGACTACACGGTGGAGGGCAAGATCCTGGCCAGCTACGTGCGGGAGAACCTGGCCGGTCGGAAGGTCTGCCACTTCGGCCAGGACGACGACTTCGGCCGGGACAGCCTGGCCGGGGTGGAGCGGATTCTCGGGGCCGCCGCGATCGGGGCCAAGCAGACGTACGTCACCAGCAACACCAACGTCGCCCCACAGATCGGCGCGTTCAAGGCGGCCGGTTGCCAGGTCGTCATCCTGGCCACCGTCCCCGGGTTCACCGCGCTGTCGATCGGCACCGGGGCCAGACTGGGCTTCAAGCCGCAGTGGCTGGTGTCGAACGTCGGCGCCGACTATCCGACCCTGGCCAAGCAGCTCGGCGCCGCCGCGCCACTGCTCGAAGGGGTGATCGGCGTCAACTACCTGCCGATGAACAACGACACCGCCAACCCGTGGATCCAGCTCTTCACGAAGATCAATCAGGAGCACAACGGCGCCGCACCGTTCGACGGGAACACCGTGTACGGCATGTCGGTCGGCTATCTCTTCGTGCAGGTGCTGCTCGCCGCCGGCCGGGACCTCACCCGGGAGGCGGTGACCGCCGCCGTGGAGAAGGGCGGCTACCAGGGGCCGGGCCTGGCACCGCTGCGGTTCTCCGCGACCGACCACTCCGGGTACGGCGGGGAGCGGCTGACCCGGGTGAGCGGGGGCGTGCAGCAGTACTTCGGCCCGACGTACGAGACGGACGAGGGGGAGGGGCCGGTACGGGAGTACACCGGCGCCCCGGTGCCGCCACCGGCGAACGGCATCCCGACGGCGAACTGACCGGTCGTCCGCCCGGGTCGTCCGGGCGCTCGTTGACCTGCGGGTGCCGGCCTGGGATACTACATGCATTGTGAATGCAGATAGTTCCCGCTTCGTGCTGGCCGGTGCGGCGGTGGTCGTCACCGGTGCCGGGGCCGGCATCGGTGCGGCACTGGCCACGAGGTTCGCCGCCGACGGGGCCCGGGTGGTGGTGAACGACCTCGACGCCGACGCCGCCCGGACGGTCGCGGCCCGGATCGACGGGCTCGCCTTCCCGGCCGACGTCGCCGATCCGGCCGGGATGGCCGAGCTGGTCCGGTTCGCGCGGGACCGGTTCGGCCGGATCGACCTGTTCTGCGGCAACGCCGGAGTGATCGGCGGCGGCGGCGCCGAGGCGTCCGACGAGACCTGGGAGCGGACCTGGGCGGTGAACGTGATGTCCCACGTCCACGCGGCCCGGGAACTGCTGCCCGACTGGCTCGCCGCCGGTCGCGGCCGGCTGCTGGTCACCGCCTCCGCCGCCGGACTGCTCACCCTGCTCGGCAACGCACCGTACTCGGTCAGCAAGCACGCGGCGCTGGCCTTCGCCGAGTGGCTGCGGGCCAGCTACGCCCACCGGGGAATCGTCGTGCAGGCGCTCTGCCCGCAGGGCGTCCGCACCGACATGCTGGCCCGGGGCGAGGGACCGGGTGCGGCCCTGCTCGCCCAGAGCGCGGTCAGCCCGGAGCAGGTCGCCGACCAGGTGGTGGCGGCACTGGCCGACGACCGGTTCCTGGTGCTGCCACACCCGGAGGTGGCCACCTACTACACCCGGCGGGCCGGCGACCCGGACCGCTGGCTGCACGCGATGAACCGGGCCCAGCAGGACCTGGAACGGCCGGCGGAGGACTGAGCCGGAGCCGTCCGGTTTCGACATTTCGGAACATCTCCACCGCGTGTCTACACTCGACATGCCGGGCGCGGCCGGGGGTACCGGTACGGATGCCAGGTGCTGACGGAGGGGGCAGGGATGGGCGGGGCCGAGGCGCCGATTCGAATCGACGGACGCAACGCCCGGGCCGAACGCACCCGGGCGGCGATCGTCGAGGCGCATCTCGCGCTGATCGGCGAGGGGGACCTCCGGCCGACGGGCGAACGGATCGCGGAACGGGCCGGGGTGTCCCTGCGTACCCTCTGGACCAACTTCAAGGACATGGAGACGCTGTTCGAGGCCAGCGGGGAGCAGGTACTGCGCCAGCAGGACGCCGCGTACCGACCGATCTCCAGCACCCTGCCGCTGGCCAAGCGGGTCGACGCGTACTGCCGGCAGCGGGCCCGACTGCTCCAGCTGATCGCCCCCGCCGCCCGCGCCGCGCAGATGCGTGAACCGGTCTCCGCGCAGCTGCACCGCAACCGCCTCAAGCACATCGCCCTGGTACGCGCCGAGGTCGAGCAGTTGTTCGCGGACGAGCTGGAACAGGCCGGACCGGGCCGGGACCAGTTGGTCGACGCCCTGGTCGCCAGCAGCATGTGGCCGACCTGGTCGATGCTGCGGGACGGCCTCGGGCTGGGCGTGGACCAGGCGCGTTCGGTGATGACCCGTACCATCGCCGCCCTGCTGGCCGACCCGATGGCCCGCTGACCGGCGCGCTGCACGTCTATGGTGGTGTGGTGCCGACTCGGATGATCGTCCTCAACGGTGGCTCCAGCTCGGGGAAGTCCGGCATCGGTCGCTGCCTACAGGCGGTGCTGCCCGATTCCTGGCTGCTCCTCGGGGTCGACACGCTGATCGAGGCGATGCCCTCGTCGCTGCGGACGTCGGACGCGGGAGTCGAGTTCACCCCGGACGGCGGCGTGAACGTCGGCCCGCAGTTCCGGCTCCTCCAGGCGGCCTGGATCGAGGGGGTCGTCGCGATGGTGCGGGCCGGCGGTCGGGTCATCCTCGACGAGGTCTTCCTCGGCGGAGCGGGGTCCCAGCAGGAGTGGCGGAAGGCCCTGGACGGGTTGCCGGTGCTGTGGGTCGGCGTCAGGTGTGACGGCGCGGTCGCCACCGCCCGGGAGGTTGCCCGGGGCGACCGGGTCACCGGAATGGCGGCGGCACAGGCGGAGGTGGTGCACCGGGGTGTCTCGTACGACCTGGAGGTGGACACCACCCGTACCGAGGCGATGGAGTGCGCGCGGGCGATCGCCGCCCGTCTCGGCTAGGGACACACCAGCGTCCGGGCGCCCTCGCCCCGGGCCATCCGGTCGAACGCCGCCGCCGCACCGTCCAGAGTGGTCCGATCGCTGACCAGGAAACCGAGGTCCAGGACTCCGGCCAGCACGTCGGCGGCCAGTTCCGGTAGGTCCCGGTCCGGATCCGAGGACCCGTAGACCGACGACCGCAGCGTACGCGCCGAGTGGAACACGTCCAGCGCGCCGAGCCCGACGATGTCGTCCTTGGCACCCATGCCCACCACGACGACCTGGCCACCACGTCGGGCGGCCCGCCAGGCGAGGCCGATCGTGGCGCTCCGGCCGACGCACTCCAGCGCGTGGTCCACGCCCCGTCCTCCGGTCTGCGCCCGTACCGCCCGGACGGTCGAGGAGTCGGAGACCAGGAAGGCGGTGGCGCCGGCGGCGTGTGCCAGCTCCCGTTTGGCGGGGGAGAGGTCGACCGCGATCACCGGATCGGCACCGGCCGCCCGGGCGGCGTACACCGCCGCCAGGCCCACCCCGCCGAGCCCGATCACGGCAACGGAGTCCCCGGACGCGACGGCGGCGGTCCGGCGGATCGCACCCGAACCGGTGAGTACGGCGCAGCCGAGCAGCGCGGCGGTCTCGAACGGCAGCTCGGCCGGCACCGGTACGACGGCCGACTGCGGCACCACCACCTCCTCGGCCAGCGCGCCGAGCCCGAGGGTGACGTGCAGCGGCTCGCCGTCGGCCGTACGGCCCCGGGGGCTGGCCGGCGTTCCGGTGCTCGCACAGAGCCACGGCTCGGCACGCTGGCAGAACCAGCATCGCCGGCACGGCGGCGCCCAGTTCAGTACGACGTGGTCGCCGACGGCCGTCCGGGAGACGCCGCCGCCGACCTCCACCACGATCCCGGCGGCCTCGTGCCCGAGCACCAGTGGATAGGGCGGGGCGAGGGTGCCGTCGACCATCGACAGGTCGGAGTGGCAGACCCCGGCCGCCCGTACGCCGACCCGCACCTCGCTCTCGGCGGGGCCGGGAAGTTCGACGTCGGTGACCCGGGGCGGCTCGCCCGCGGCGCGTACCACCAGGGCCCTCATCGCTGGATCGCCTTGACCTGTAGGAACTCCTCCAGGCCGTAGCTGCCCAGCTCCCGGCCGAGCCCGGACTGCTTGTACCCGCCGAACGGGGCGAGCGGGTTGAAGGCGGCCCCGTTGACGTCGACCGCGCCGGTACGCATGCGCCGGGCCACGCCCAGCGCCCGGTCCTCGTCGCCGGACCAGACCGCGCCGGCCAGGCCGTACCGGGAGTTGTTGGCCACCGCGACCGCGTGGTCGTCGTCGTCGAACGGGATCACCGACAGCACCGGCCCGAAGACCTCCTCCTGGGCCAGCGCGCTGTCCGGGTCGACGTCGGCGATCACGGTCGGCGCGACGAAGTGGCCGCGCGCCGGCAGTGTCGTCCCGGTACCGCCGGTGACCAGCCGCCCGCCGTCGGCCAGCCCTCGCGCGACGTGGTCCCGGACCCGGTCCCGCTGGGCTGCCGAGACGAGCGGGCCGAGCCGGGTGGCCGGGTCGAACGGGTCGCCTGTTCGATAGCCCTCGGCGAGTTCGGCGGCGAGCGCCAGGGCCTCGGCGTACCGCGAGCGGTGCACCAGCATCCGGGTCCACGCGGTGCAGGTCTGCCCGGAGTTGAGGAAGGCGTTTCCGATTCCCACCTTGACCGCCGTGCGCAGGTCGGCGTCGTCGAGGATCACGTTCGCCGACTTGCCGCCGAGTTCCAGGGTGACCCGGGCTATCCGGTCCGCGGCCAGGTGCGAGATTCGCCGGCCGGTGGCGGTGGAGCCGGTGAACGAGACCAGATCGACGTCCGGATGCGCGGCGAGCGCCTCGCCGGCCACCGGTCCGGTGCCGCTGACCAGGTTGACCACCCCCGGCGGGAAGCCGGCCTCGTCGATCGCGTCGAAGAGCAGGTACGCCACCAGCGGGGTCAACTCGCTCGGCTTCAGTACCACCGTGCAGCCGGCGGCCAGGGCCGGCGCCACCTTCGCCACCACCTGGTGCAGCGGGTAGTTCCACGGGGTGATCGCGCCGACCACCCCGACCGGCTCCCGGACGACCAGCGAGTGCCCGACGGTCTCCTCCGGTGGCGGTTGCCGGGCGAGGTCGACGAAGCCGCGCAGGACGGTGAGCGGCAGCCCGGCCTGGACCCGGGTGGCCACCCGCAGTGGCGTACCGAGTTCGCGTGCGACGCAGTGCGCGATCGCGTCCGTGCGGGCGGTCAGCGCGGCGTGCAGCCGGTCCAGGGCGGCGGCCCGGTCCACCGGTGCGGTGGCCGCCCAGCCGGCGAAGGCGGACCGGGCCGCCGCGACCGCCCGGTCGACGTCGGCGGGTGTGCCGGCCGGCACGGCTCCGATGACCTCCTCGGTGGCGGGATTCTCCACCGGCAGGGTGTCCCGGGTCGACGGGCTGACCCACTGCCCGTCGACGTACAGGTCGATCCTTCGATCCATCGCGTCCCTCACCTCGCCGCGCCGGAGCCGTCCGCTGGCCGTGCCCGAAAACTAGCGTCGCAAGTTTGCACCCTAGTCCGATCCTCCGCCTGGTATCAAAGGTCGCGGTCCGGGGCGGCCACGATCGCATTCTGCTCTGGACGGCTAAAACTTGCAGCGTTAGTTTGATGACGGTGGACCGGTGGTCCTCCGCCGAGCAGCCCCGCCGGACGGGAGTATCCGATGACCGCGCTGTCCCTGGCCATGGTGCTGGCCGAAGCCGCCCGCCGGTACCCGGACACCGTCGCCGTGATCGACGGCGACTCCCGGGTGACGTACGCCGAACTGTGGCTGGAGGCCCGCTGCTACGCGGCCCGGCTGCGCGAACTCGGCGTACGCCCCGGCGACCACGTGGCCCTGGTCGCGCCGAACGTCGTCGACTTCCCCCGGGCCTACTACGGAATCCTCGCCGTCGGTGCGGTGGTGGTGCCGGTGCACCTGCTGCTCACCGCGCAGGAGGCGGCCTACGTGCTCACCGACAGCGGCGCCACGCTCCTGGTCTGCCACGCCAGTTTCCTCGAACTGGGCGTTCCGGCGGCGGCGCGGGCGGGGGTTCCGGTGGTCAGCGTCGGCGCCCGGGGCAACGGTGCGGTGCAGCGGCTGGAGGGGGTGGACGGGGCGGCTCCGCCGGCACCACTGCCGTCGTACGTCACCCGGTCCGCCGAGGACGTCGCGGTGGTCTTCTACACCAGCGGCACGACCGGGGTGCCCAAGGGCGCGATGCTGACCCAGCTCAACCTGGTCATGAACACCATGGTCAACGTCTTCGACGCCAACGACGCCCGCAGCGGTGACATCGTGCTCGGCTGCCTGCCGCTGTTCCACACCTTCGGCCAGACGGTGGCGATGAACGGCACCTTCCGGATCGGCGGCACCCTGGTCCTGCTCGCCCGGTTCACCGGGGCGGCGGCGATCGAACTGATGCTCCGGGAGGACGTCAACGTCTTCCACGGGGTGCCGACCATGTACGTCGCGCTGCTGGAGGCGATCGGCGGGTACGACCGGCCACCCCGGCTCCGGCTCTGCGTCTCCGGCGGGGCGTCGCTGCCGGTCGCCGTCCTCGAACGCTTCACCGCCGTCTTCGGCGCGGACGTCTTCGAGGGGTACGGCCTCTCCGAGACCTCCCCGACGGCCACCACCAACCAGCCGCACTTCGGCATCCGGGCCGGCACCATCGGACATCCGGTCTGGGGCGTGGAGGTGGAGATCGCCCGCGCCGACCTCGACGACCGGATCGAACTCCTGCCGCCGGGGGAACTCGGCGAGATCGTCATCCGGGGGCACAACGTCTTCGCCGGTTACCTCGGTCGGCCGGAGGCCACGGCGGAGGCACTGGTGGACGGCTGGTTCCGCAGTGGAGACCTCGGGCGCAAGGACGACGACGGCTTCGTCACCATCGTGGACCGGAAGAAAGACGTGATCATCCGGGGCGGCTTCAACGTCTATCCGCGCGAGGTCGAGGAGGTCCTCGTCCGGCATCCGGGCGTCGGGCAGGTGGCGGTGATCGGCGTACCCGACCCACTGCACGGCGAGGAGATCTGCGCGGTGGTGGTCGCCGATCCGGCCGGGCCCGGCGTACCCGAGGAACGGCACCTGATCGACTGGTCGCGGGAGCGGCTGGGCCGGCACAAGTACCCGCGCCAGGTCCGGTACGTCGACGCGCTGCCGCTCGGCCCCAGCCACAAGGTGCTCAAACGGGAACTCCGGCGGGTGATCGCGGCTGGGTCCGACTGAGCGCATCCGGCGCTGTCGACGCCGGGCGGCCGCTGTCAGGTGGACGCCGCCGCCAGTCGTCGCCGCAGCTCGGCGTCGCCGGCCGGACCGGCGTGCAGGATCACCCGCAGCGCCGGGCCGGCCGGGCCGGTGGTCGTCCGTCCGGCGATCGTGCCGAGTACGGCGAGCAGGATGCCGAGCTGCCCGACCGGCTCGTCGGCGAGCAGCTCGGCCGCGTCCGTCACGACCAGCGTGCGGGGTCGCTCGGTGACGACGTCGGTCAGGCAGTCCTCGAACGCGTCCCAGTTCCGACCGAAGTGCTCCGGAAACCGCAACCGGGCCGCCCACTCGGTGAACAGCCCGGCCCGGGTACGGCTGACCGCCCCGCTGACCGGCGTCGCGCCGGGCGGTGCGGGATCGGTCGACACCGTCAACCAGGACGGCGGAGCGGGTTCGGACTGTTCCGGCATCGGTGTCCCCTGAGGATCGCCTCCGCCGGGCCTGCCGGCCGGAGCTGTGTGTGCCAGCCGAAGGTACCCGGGTCAGAGCCGGTAGAAGTCCGTGTAGTGGTTCGGGGTGAACCAGGTCGCCCCGGTGGCCTTGTTGACCACGATGCGGTAGGCGTCCCGGGCCGCTCCCCGGTTGCGGGGGTAGACGTCGTACTCGTAGTAGGTGGCGTTCAACGGCAACTGGCCCTCGCGGTTCATGTGCTGGCCGCCGGCGAAGTTGTAGAGCCCGCCGCTCCACGAGTACCAGGTCCGGGAGGTCGGGAAGCCCCGGCTGGCCCAGCCGCTGCGGGCCGTCCGCGCGTCGGCGCAGCGGGCGATGGTGCAGGAACTGTAGACGGCCGCCGAGGCGGACGGGGTCCGGGTCGGTGTGACCACCGCCGGGCCGACCAGCACCCCGGCGACGAGCGTGGCGAGCAGGGCGAAGCTGGTCAGGAACCGGCGTGCCCGTGCCGGGATGGCCGGGCGGGGACGGACGGTCGGTCGGGGAGCGGCGAGTACGGCCACAGTGTCCTCCAGATCGGACGGAGCCCGCGGGGGTGTGCGGGTGGATCAATTCTCGACAGTCGGGGTCCGTGCCGATAGGGGGCCGGGGTGAAGTTAATCGATGCGTCATCGTGCGTTCTCGCCGGATCGACCGGCGGTCGCTGCCCGGCTCGGGCCCGCCGCCCGCCCGCCCGGGGTGTCGCCGGCACGGTCGGACGAAAACCACAGAACCGGGGGTCGCTGTCGGTTTGGTTCCGGATCGGCCTGCTCGGTCACCTGCTTGGCCTGCCCGGCCACCTGCTTGACCAGGTCGGGACCAATCGCAGGTGGGGAGTTGCGCATCCTCGGGTGATATGTCCTGGATCACTGCCGCTGCGTCCGGCAGATGGCCAAACTGTTACGGCTGGATGTTGACTGACCACAGAAACGGGCGTAAACAGAAGGCAAGCAAAAACGATCGGGCGGGAGATCCACAACATGTACGCCGAGGAACGTCAGCAGGAGATCCTGCGTCTGGCCCGCGCAGAGGGCCGGGTCGACGTCATGGCGCTGGCCGAGGGCATGAACGTGACCGCGGAGACGATCCGCCGGGACCTGACCGTGCTGGAGCGGGCCGGCGTGCTCCGACGGGTGCACGGCGGGGCGATCCCGGTGGAGCGGATCGGGTTCGAGCCGGCGCTCGCCGCCCGGGACGCCGTACTGATCAACGAGAAGGAGCGGATCGCCAAGGCGGCACTGGCCGAGTTGCCGGACGAGGGCGCCGTCATCCTCGACGCCGGCACCACCACCGCCCGGCTGGCGCAGCTGCTGCCGTCCGAACGGGAGTTGACCGTGGTGGTCAACTCCCCGGTGCTCGCCGCCTCGCTCGGAGTGAAACCCAACCTGACGGTACTGCTGCTCGGCGGCCGACTGCGCGGCAAGACCCTCGCCACGGTGGACGACTGGGCACTGCGCCCGCTCGCCGAGATGTACGTGGACGTGGCCTTCATGGGCACCAACGGCTGTTCGGTCGAGCGGGGGATGACCACGCCGGACCCGGCCGAGGCGGCCGTCAAGCGGGCGATGATCGGCGCGGCCCGCCGGGTGGTGCTGCTCGCCGACCACACCAAGATCGGCAACGACTACCTGGCCCGGTTCGGCACCCTCGCCGACCTCGACCTCCTGATCACGGACAGCGGGCTCGACGAGGAACTGGCCGACGACGTGGAGGCCACCGGCGTACGGGTGGTGCGGGCATGATCCTCACTGTCACGCTCAACCCGAGCCTGGACCGGGCAATGGAGATCGACTCGCTGGCCCGGGGCGCGGTGATCCGGGCCGCCTCCGCCCGCATCGACCCCGGCGGCAAGGGCGTCAACGTCTCGCGGGCCCTGCTGGCCAACGGCGTACCCTCCCGGGCCGTGCTGCTCAGCGGTGGCGACGAGGGTGCCCAACTCGTCCACCTGCTCCAGGCGGCGGGAGTCGACCTCGTCGCGGTGCCGATCGCCGGCCGTACCCGCTCGAACATCACTCTCGCGGAGCCGGACGGCACGGTAACGAAGATCAACGAATCCGGTCCGGTCCTCACCACGGCCGAGTTCACCGCCGTCACCGAGGCGGTGTTGACGGCGGCCGGCTCGGCGCACTGGGTGGTGGCCTGCGGCAGCCTTCCGCCGGGCCTGTCGGGATCCGCGTTCGGCGAACTCTGCGCCCGCCTGGTCGCCGCCGGGGTCCGGCTCGCGGTGGATACCAGCGGGCCGGCGCTGCGGGCCGCCGCCGAGGCCGGCGCGGCACTGCTGAAGCCGAACCGGGAGGAGTTGGCGGAGGCCGTCGGTGCCCCGCTGCGCTCGCTCGGTGACGTGGTCGACGCCGCCACCCGGCTGCGGGACTGGGGTGCCGGGGCGGTGCTGGCCAGCCTCGGCGCCGACGGCGCGGTGCTGGTCGACGCCGACGGTGTGGTCGTCGGCGAGTCGCCGGTGGCCCAGCCGAAGAGCACGGTCGGGGCCGGCGACGCGCTGCTGGCCGGCTTCCTGGCCGCCGGCGCCCGTGGCCCCGACGCCCTCGCCGAGGGCCTGGCCTGGGGTGCCGCCGCGGTCAGCCTGCCCGGCAGCCGGATGCCCGGCCCCGACGACCTGATCCGGAACACCGTCCGACTACACCCCCGACCGGACCTGGTCCGGCCGCTGCTGCCGCAGGGATGACCCGATCGTGTACGGCAGCCGACAACAGAAACCCCCGGATGTCGGACGACACCCGGAGGCAACGCCGATGACATTCCAACCCGGCCGCGTTCGGTAACGCGGGCCATACTCTGCGAAGGAGTTTCCCTCATGGCCGTGTCGTACACACCGGAGGTCCAGGGCACCGGTTTCAAGGCCCGGGTCCAGCGGATCGGCGGACACCTCGCCGGAATGGTCATGCCCAACATCGGGGCGTTCATCGCCTGGGGCCTGATCACGGCGCTCTTCATCCCGACCGGCTGGCTGCCCAACGAGCACCTGGCCAAGCTGGTCGACCCGATGATCTTCACACTGCTGCCGATCCTGATCGGCTACACCGGCGGCCGGATCGTGCACGGCCAGCGCGGTGCGGTGGTCGGCGCAGTGGCTACCGTGGGCATCATCGTCGGCGCGGACATCCCGATGTTCCTCGGCGCGATGATGATCGGCCCGCTCGCGGCCTACCTGCTGAAGCTCTTCGACGGCCTGATCGAGGACCGGATCAAACCCGGCTTCGAGATGCTGGTGGACAACTTCTCCGCCGGCATCATCGGCGGCGGGATGGCGCTGATCGGCGTCTGGGTGGTCGGCCCGGTGGTCGCGAGGCTCAGCGACTGGGCCGGCAGCGGGGTCGACTGGCTGATCGGGCACAACCTGCTACCGGTCGCCTCGGTCCTGGTCGAGCCGGCCAAGGTGCTCTTCCTGAACAACGCCATCAACCACGGCGTGCTCTCGCCGCTCGCGGTGGCGCAGGCCCAGGAGACCGGCAAGTCGATCCTGTTCATGATCGAGTCGAACCCCGGACCGGGCCTCGGTCTGCTGCTCGCGTACTTCCTGTTCGGGCCGCGCTCGCTGCGGCCGAGCGTGCCGGCGGCGGGCATCATCCACTTCCTCGGCGGCATCCACGAGATCTACTTCCCGTACGTGCTGATGAAGCCGCGACTGATCCTCGCGATGATCGCCGGTGGGGCGGCCGGTGTCGGCACCTTCATGGTCACCGGTGCCGGACTGGTCGCCAGCCCCTCGCCTGGCAGTATCTTCGCGTATGCGGCGGTCACCCCGAGGGGCAGCTGGTTCGGGATGGTCCTCGGCATCCTGATCGCCACCGCGGTCACCTTCGTGGTCGCTGCGGCACTGCTCGGCTTCGGCCGGCTGAACGGGGAACGACAGGACGCCGTGCCGGCCGATCCGGACACCGACACCGACCCCGCGACGGCGGACGCCGGCACGCCGGCCCGCGAGCGCGAGACCAGCCCGGAGCGCGAGACCAGCCCGGAGCGTGCGCCCGTGGCCCGGTCCGCGACCGCCGAGGGCTGACCCAGACCACCGTACGAACGACAAGGAGTACTGCCATGGGCAGCATCAACGGTAAGGACATCCACAAGGTCGTCGTTGCCTGCGACGCCGGGATGGGCAGCAGCGTCATGCTCGCCAGCCAACTTCGCAAGCAGCTCAAGAAGTTCTCGGTCACGGTGGAGCACACCCCGGTCAACTCGATTCCGGGCGACGCCGACGTGGTGATCACGCACAGCGGCCTGGCCGCCCGGGCCAGGGCCGCCGCGCCCGACAAGATCATCGTGCCGTTCCAGGTGTTCATCGGCGACCCGGCGGTGACCGCCGTGGTCAAGGCCATCGAGTCCGGCGATGAGATCCGTGGCTGACCAACCGGGCGCACTGCTCGACCGCCGGGCGATCCAGCTGACCGAGGTGGCCGCCGACCGCGACGACGCGATCCGTCGCTGCGGTCAGGTGCTGGTCGAGATAGGCGCGGCCAGCCCGGAGTACGTACCGACGATGCTCGCCCGCGAGCAGTCGGTCTCGACGTACATCGGGGAGGGCGTGGCCATCCCGCACGGCACGCTCGCCGGCAAGGACCTGGTGCACCGCGACGCGCTCGCCGTACTCCGGTTCCCGGCCGGCGTGGACTGGGGCGGTCAGCCGGTCACCGTCTGCGTGGCGATCGCCGCCCAGGGTGACGGCCACATCGAACTGCTGGCCAGCCTCGCCGAAGTCCTGCTCGATCCCGACAAGGCCCGTGCGCTGCGCGAGGCCACCGACCCCGAAGACGTGCTGGAGCTGCTCAAGCCGGCACGGGAGGACAGCAACTCATGAAGGCCGTTCGTTTCCACGCTCCCGGCGACGTACGCATCGAGGACGTACCCGAGCCCACCCCGGGCCCGGGTGACGTCAAGATCCGGGTACGCAACTGCTCCACCTGCGGTACCGACGTCAAGATCTCCAAGTTCGGGCACCACCACATCCACCCGCCCCGGGTGATGGGCCACGAGATCGCCGGTGAGGTGGTCGAGACCGGGGCCGAGGTCACCGGCTGGGCGGCCGGCGACCGGGTGCAGGTGATCGCCGCCATCCCCTGTGGAACCTGCGCCGAGTGCCGGCGCGGCCGGATGACCGTCTGCCCCAACCAGGAGTCGATGGGGTACCACTACGAGGGCGGCTTCGCGCAGTACCTGGTGGTCCCGGCGAAGGTGCTGGCGGTGGACGGGCTGAACCGGATCCCGGACGGGGTCGGGTTCGCCGAGGCGTCGGTGGCCGAGCCGCTGGCCTGCGTACTCAACGGGCAGGAGCTGGCGCGGGTCGGGCCCGGCGACGACGTCGTGGTGGTCGGCTCGGGTCCGATCGGTTGCCTGCACGTCCGGCTGGCCCGGTCCCGGGGCGCCGCCCGGGTCTTCCTGGTCGAACTCAACCGGGCCCGGCTGGACCTGGCCGCCGGACTCGTCAACTCGGACGCGGCGATCTGCGGCGCCGAGGTCGACCCGGTCGACGAGGTGCTCAAGCTGACCGACGGGCGCGGGGCCGACGTGATCATCACGGCGGCGGCCTCGGGTGCGGCCCAGGAGCAGGCGTTGCAGATGGCCGCCCGGCAGGGCCGGATCAGCTTCTTCGGTGGCCTGCCCAAGGACAACCCGATCATCTCGGTCGACTCGAACCTGGTGCACTACCGCGAGCTGACCATCGTCGGCGCCAACGGCTCCAGCCCGGCGCACAACGCCGAGGCACTCCGACTGATCGCCACCGGCGCGGTGCCGGTGTCCGATCTGATCACCCACCGGCTTCCGCTGGACCAGGCGATCGACGCCTTCGGCGTGGTCGCCCGGGGCGAGGCCATCAAGGTCACGATCGAACCCTGAACTGGGAGAGGAAGGCCATCATGGCTACGCGTACGGTGACCGTCGGTTCGGCCAGCGGCCTGCACGCCCGCCCGGCGGCGCTCTTCGTCGCGGCGGCGGCGGCACAGCCGGTCCGGGTGACCATCCGGACCGGCGAGAAGCGGCCGGTCCCGGCCAACAGCATGCTCTCGGTGCTCTCGCTGGGCGCGCGGCGCGGCACCGAGGTGGTGATCGAGGCCGAGGGGGAGGGCGCCGACGCCGCCCTGGACGCCCTGGCCGAGCTGCTCGCCCGGGACCTCGACGCCGAGGAGTCGGCCGATGCCTGACGGGCCGGCACCGCTGCGCGGGATCGGGGTGAGCCCGGGGGTGGCCGGTGGCCCGCTGCTCCGGGTCGCCGAGGTGCCGGCGCTGCCCGCACCGGTTGCGGTGGCCGATCCCGCCAGCGAGGCCGACCGGGCGGTGGCGGCGCTGCACGAGGTGGTCGCCGAGTTGACCCGACGAGCCGACCGGAGCGGGGAGAAGACCCTGGTCGACGTGCTCCGGGCCCAGGCGATGATGGCCGACGACCCGGTGCTGTCCGACGCCGTACGGGAGAACGTCGCGGCGGGGATGGACGGGCCGCACGCCGTCGACGCGGCCTTCGCCACCCACCGGGCGGCGTTCGAGGCCGCCGGTGGATACCTCGCCGAGCGGGTCGCCGACCTGGACGACCTGCGGAACCGGGCCGTCGCGGTCTGCCTCGGCCGGCCGATGCCCGGGGTGCCGTCCCCGGGCCACCGGTACGTGCTCACCGCCCGGGACCTGGCCCCGGCCGACACGGTGGACCTGGATCCGGAGCAGGTCGTCGCCCTGGTCACCGAGGACGGCGGGCCGACCAGCCACACCGCGATCCTGGCCCGCGCGCTCGGGCTGCCGGCGGTGGTCGCCTGCCCCGGCGTCCGGGACCTCGCCGAGGGTACGACGGTGCTGGTCGACGGCGATACCGGCGCGGTCGGCGTGGACGTGGACCCGGCGGAGGTGGCCGCCGCCGAGGCGGTCGACCGGGATCGGCTGACGGCCGTGGCGGCGACATCCGGGCCCGGTCGTACGGCCGACGGCCACGCCGTCGCCCTGCTCGCCAACATCGGCTCGGCCCGGGACCTCGGTGCCGCCGACGGGGCCGAGGGGGTCGGACTGTTCCGCACCGAACTGCTCTTCCTGGACCGCACCCGGGAACCGGACCTGGCGGAGCAGGCCGAGGCGTACCGGGCGGTCTTCGCGGCCATGTCCGGTCGCCGCGTGGTGATCCGTACCCTCGACGCGGGCGCGGACAAGCCGTTGCCGTTCCTGCACCAGACCGACGAGCCGAACCCGGCGCTCGGCGTACGGGGGCTGCGCCTGGTCCGGCAGCGGCCGGAACTGCTGCACACCCAGTTGGCGGCCATCGCCCGGGCGGCGGAGCAGACCGGAGCCGACGTCTGGGTGATGGCGCCGATGGTCTCGACCCGGGCCGAGGCGGCCGAGTTCGCCGACGCCGTGTACGCGGTGGGGCTGCCGAAGGCCGGCGTCATGGTCGAGGTGCCGGCGGCGGCCCTGCGCGCGGGACAACTGCTCCAGGTCGTCGACTTCCTGAGCATCGGCACCAACGACCTGAGCCAGTACACATTCGCGGCTGACCGGCAGAGCGGCGTACTGGCCGAACTGCTCGACCCGTGGCAGCCGGCGTTGCTCCGGCTGGTCGCCGAGGTCGGCGCGGCCGGGCGGGCGGCGGGCAAGCCGGTCGGGATCTGCGGGGAGGCGGCGGCGGATCCGCTGCTCGCCCCGGTGCTGACCGGTCTCGGGATGACCAGCCTGTCCATGTCGGGCCGGGCGCTGCCCCGGGTACGGGCGGCGCTGGCGGGGCGTACCTACCCCGACTGCGAGCGGGTGGCGCGGCTCGCGCTGGACGCCGACGACCCGGAGCAGGCCCGCAAGGCCGTCGCTTGACGGCCGTTGGACTGACCGCCACCGCCTGACCGCCGCCGCCTGACCGCCGCCGCCTGACCGCCGCCGCCTGACCGCCGCCGCCTGACCGCCGCCGCCTGACCGCCGCCGCCTGACCGCCGCCGCCTGACCGCCGCCGCCTGACCGCCGCCGCCTGACCGCCGCCGCCTGACCGCCGCCGCCTGACCGCCGCCGCCTGACCGCCCTGCCCGGAACAGGAATCGGCCCACGCCGTGGACCGTCCGGCGTGGGCCGCTGTGCGCCGTTGCCCCGATCCGGCGGTCCCGCCGGATCGGCGGGACCGTCCTCGGGTCGGGGCAGGTGACCGGGCAATACACCCGGTGTGCGGCGGTCAGCCGGCGGGCGGGAACGGATCGTCGCGGTAGGTGTGCTCGGCCTCGATCTGCCCGTCCTGCTTGTGTACGACGAGCTGGCTCGGCTGGTTGGCCTTGGCGGCGTCCCGGCCGGCGCCGACCGCGTTCTCCTTGGTGTCGTAGTGTCCGACCACCGTCGACCCGTGCTCCACCTTCCAGCCAGCGGCTTCGGGAACAACGTGGTACTCGGTCCGTGCCGTCATGGTGCTCCTCCTGGTCGATTGTCGGATGTGGAGGAACTACCCGGGGCAGGCGATCGGAAACACCTCGCCCGATGGTTGGCACTTCACACCAGCGCCAGCGCCAGCGGCAGTGGCAGTGGCGTCCGCGATCGCGACTGGTGTCGGTGTTGGTGTCGGCGGAACGCTGCGGGGCTGCCGGCCACTGTGGAACCTGGTGGGCGGGCGCGGGGCGATTGACATGCAACCATCTGGCTGCCTATGGTAGATGGGCAGCCAGATGGTTGCATGTCCGGAAGGCGAGGAATGGACGAGGTGTTCAAGGCGCTGGCCGACGGCAGCCGCCGTCGGCTGCTCGACAGCCTCAACACCCGCAACGGGCAGACCCTGCGCGAGCTCTGCGCCGGGCTGGAGATGACCCGGCAGTCCGTGAGCAAGCACCTCGCGGTGCTGGAGGCGGCCAACCTGGTCACCACGCTGTGGCGCGGCCGGGAGAAGTGGCACTACCTCAACGCCGAGCCGATCAACGCCATCGCGGACCGCTGGATCAACCAGTACGACCTCGGCCGGGTGCACGCACTCGCCGATCTCAAGCGAGCATTGGAGCAGGAGCCCATGAGCGAGCACGAATTCGTCTACACCACGTTCATCAACACCACCCCGGAACGCCTCTGGCAGGGGCTGACCGACCCCGCGTTCACCAGCCGCTACTGGGGTGTCAGCTTCGAGTCCGACTGGCAGGTCGGCTCCGAGGTCGTCTGGGTGATGCCGAAGGGCGTACGGGTCGTCGACCCGGCTCAGGTCGTACTGGTAGCCGAGCCGTACCGCCGGTTGGCGTACACCTGGCACAGCCTCACGCCGGAGTTCGCCAAGGCGTACGAGATGGATCCGGCGGAGATCGCCAAGCTGGCCGGGGAACCGCGTACCAAGGTGAGCTTCGAGCTCGAGCCACGGGGAGAGGTGGTCAAGCTGACCGTCGTACACGACGGTTTCGCGCCCGGGAGCGGGTTGCGCGACAGCGTCAGCGGCGGCTGGCCCGAGTTGCTCTCCAGCCTCAAGACGCTGCTGGAGACCGGCGAGCCGCTGCCGCAGGCGGAGCCGGCCGAGGCGTCGCCGGCGGGCGGATGACCACGTTGCCGGCAGGCGGGTGACCACAGGGCGCCGGCCGGCGCCGGACTCCCACGCCTGACGCGTACGAGAGGGTCCGAGCCGGCCGGCCGACGGATCGTGCGGCGGTCAGTAGCGCCGCAGCACCCGCTTGTCCGCGTCCAGGTCGTGGTCCAGCTTGATCACGATGAACTCGTTGTTGTCGGGCCGCCCCGGAGTCCGGCCGGCCGACGACGGGAAGTTGTTGTCGTTGAGCACGGCCAGGGTGCGGTCGTCGAGGATGACCACGTCCTCGATCGTCTGGAACGGGAAGGTGAACCGGGATCCGAAGCCGCCCACCCGCTTCGGGTTGGCGATGTCCATCAGGTCGGCGACCAGCGTCTTGTCGAGCTGACCGTCCCGGTTCCGGTCCCGCCGGTCGGCGAGGTAGATCTTCTTGGTCTGCGCCGTGGCGCCCTCGCCGTTGTCCCGCTCGATGACCAGGAAGCGGTCCTTGTCGACCGCGATCGCGTCGCCGATCGCGTTCGCCGGGGCGTCGAGCAGGTACGTCCAGCGCCGACCGGTGTACGCGTTCGCGGCGATGTCGAACTCGTTGAACCGCAGCGCGCCGGCCGGGTCACCGGCGACCGTCCCCTCCAGCAGCGGGTAGAGGGTACGGCCGTCGGGAGACTGTGCCATGCCCTCGAAACCCTTGCTGCTGTTCAGGTTGGCCGGGGTGTCGCCCCGACCCGGGTTCTCCGGTGCGAAGACTCCCGGCAGCGGCACCGGTGCCTGCAACAGCCGACCGGCCCGGTCGAAGTGCAGCAGGTACGGGCCGAACTCGTCACCGATCCAGTACGTCCCGTCGGCGGTCCGGGTGATCGACTCGACGTCGAAATCGCTGCCGGTGAGCACCCGGTCGGGGCGGGTGAGCGGGAACGGCACCTTGCCGTCCGGGTCGGTGAGGTTGATCCCGCCGAGCAGGTCCACGGTGCCGGGGCCGAAGTTCGGGCCGACCCGCTGGATCCGGAGCAGGAAGTCCGCGCTGTTGGCCTTGTTGCCGAAACCGTTGTCGGACAGTACGTCGAAGGTGCCGTCGCTGTTGCGCAGTACGCCGCTGAAGCCCTGGACGGGCTGGTCGGCGAAGGGCGGAGTGATCCCGTTGACCGGCGCCGTACCCAGCAGGGAACCGGCCGGCTCGCTGCCCGGGACGTACGTCTGCGCGGGCAGCGCGGCGAACTTCAGCAACTCCGCGCGGTCCCAGGTGCCCCGGTCGGCGGCGGACGCCACCCCGGGCATGGTCATCGCCAGGGCCGCCACCGCGACTCCCACGCCGACCCGCTTGATTACTCCCATCGATCCTCATTTCGTAGCTGGAACTCGCTGGGAGGTTAGGGGCGGCCGGTGAACTGGGGCTGTCCACCAGGCAGTGATCATCGGAACCTTCCGCCCGCCCGGTCGGCGCAGGCGGGGCCAGGGGCGAATCAGCGGAGAATCTCCCAGAGGAACAGCGAGTTGCCGACCGCGCCGGCCAGGATCGTGCCGTCCGGGTTGAACGCCACGGCGGCGGCCTCCGAGGTCCCGTCCGTGAGCGGCGTACCGATCATCTCGCGGCTGGCCAGGTCCCACAGCCGGACGTGCCGTCCACCGGTGGCCAGGACCGAGCCGTCCGGGCTGAACGACACGCTTCCGGCCGGAAGCAGCAGGTCGATCGGCTCGCCGACCTGTTGCCGGCTGGCCAGGTCCCACACCCGCACGGTGGCGTCGTTGCCGTTGCTGGCCAGCAGGAGTCCGTCCGGGCTGAACTTCACGTCGTTGACGATTTCGTCGTGGGCGCTCAGCGACGCGCCGATCTGTCGGCGAGTGCGCAGGTCCCACAGCCGCACCGTCCGGTCCGCACCGCCCGAGGCCACGATGTTCCCGTCGTGGGGGTGGAACGCCAGCGCGTACACGTTGTCGGTGTGGCCGAGCAGCGGGGCACCGAGCGCCTGCCGCCGGAGCACGTCCCACAGCCGGATGGTGTGGTCAGCACTGGAACTGGCCAGCGTCCGCCCGTCCGGACTGAAGTCCACGACGTAGTTCACCGAGGTGTGCCCCCTCAACGGGTAACCGAGTCGACCGCGGGTGACCACGTCCCACAGCCCGATGCCGAAGTTGTTGCCGCAGGCGGCGAGGACGCTGCCGTCCGGGCTGAACCGGACGCCGCGGACGTAGTTGGGGACGCCGTCTCCGGCCTCGAACGGGATCGGCTTGTCGATCGGTCCGCGACTCGTGGTGCTCCACAGTCGGATGGTGCCGTCGCCACCTGCGGTGGCGATCAGATCGCCACCGTGCGCGTCGAAGGCCACGTCGAAAACGGTGTCGGTGTGCCCGGTCAGCTCGGCGACGAAGCGGGCGCCGGTGACGGGGCGGGGAGTGGGAGTCGGTGAACCCTTGGGCGGATCTCGGCGGAGCACCGCGGCGGCACTGGCCGCAGTGCCCAGGGCGGTCACCGTCGCGGCGCCGACGATCACCGTACGCCGGCTCAGACGCCCCCGCCACGCGCTGCCCGGGGCGCCGGTCGCGATGGTCGGTACGGGCAACGGCCCGACGTCCGGCCCCGACGAGGGCGCCGGTGGGATCGTACGACGGATCAGCAGGCTCCCCTCGGCCACCACGAGTTCGGGCTGCTCGATGGCGACCGGGGCGATTCCCAGGGTCTTGTGCAGCAGCGTGGCGGCCAGCGGGATCCGGGACGAGCCGCCGACGAGGAACACAGCGCCGATCGACTCACGGGGGATCGCGGCATCGCGCAACAGTTCGAACGTGACGTTGGTGGTGCGGTCCAGATGCGGCCGTGCCGCTCTCTCGAATTCGCCCCGGGTGAGATGTACGTCGGTGCCGACCACCGGCAGCCGTAGGTCGGACGTGGGGTGCCGGGACAACTGCTCCTTGGCCGACCGGGCGCCCCACCACAACGTGTGTCTGGCGAACCCGTCATCCGCCGTCTGCGGCCAGTCCAACCGCTGCCACGCCTCGGCCGCGGTCGCGGTCAGCGCCCGTACGTGCGCGACGACGGCGGCGTCGAATTCCAGACCGCCGACGTCGTCCAGCCCGGCGGAGGCGACCACCTCGAACCCCGTCGCCGACACCCGCACCGCGCTCACGTCGAAGGTGCCCGCTCCCAGGTCGTAGACGATGACACAGCGCCCTGGTGCGATCCGCCGTCCCAGGGCGGTGCAGAAGTACGCCGCCGCGGCGACCGGTTCGGCGACGAACTCGACATTCGGGAACCCGGCCTGGGCGGCGGCCTCGGCGAGGATGCCGAGTCGGAGACGACTCCAGTCCGCCGGATGGGTCAGCACCACCACCGCCGGTCGCTGGCCGGCGACCCGGTACGCCTCGGCCGCGACCCGGGCCAGTACCGCCGCGATCAGGTCGACGACGCGGATTTCCTGGTCTGCCAACCAGACGGTTCCGTCGTCGATCCGCCGTTTCGGGTTCGCCTCGAAACCGGCGGGATGACCCAGCGCGGCACGCTCGGCGTCGGCACCGGTGAGCATCCCGGGTGATCCCGGTCCGATGAACACCGCCGAGGCCAGCAGGGGAGAGGCGTCGAACAGCAGTGGTTTGATCCGACCGTCCGGCCAGGCCAACGCGGCGACTGTGGTGGACGTGCCGAAGTCGATGCCCAACCAGTATTCGCCCGTGGCCACCGGTCAACTCTATGAGGTTGGCCAACTCTCCCGCTCGTACCGTTTCGCCCGGCGGGGGTCGGTACCCTTCTACCCAGCTCAACCACCAGGAGACCGATCACTTGTCCGGAAATTCCGAAGCCGGGGCACCGCTGCCCACGCGTCCGCCGCCGGACCCGGGTGCCGTGCCGAGCGGCGGACCGGCCGCCCTGCGCGCCGACTGTGAACGCTGCTTCGGGCTCTGCTGCGTGGTGCCCGCCTTCTCCGCCTCGTCGGACTTCGCGCTCGACAAGCCCGCCGGGCAGGCCTGCCGGAACCTGCAACCGGACTTCCGCTGTGGCATCCACCGCAACCTGCGGGAACGGGGCTTTGCCGGTTGTACGGTCTTCGACTGCTTCGGCGCCGGACAGCAGGTGTCCCAGGTCACCTTCGGCGGGCGGGACTGGCGAACCAGCCCGGAGATCGCGGCCCGGATGTTCGAGGTGTTCCCGGTGATGCGGCAGCTGCACGAGCTGCTCTGGTACCTGACCGAGGCACTGGCACTGCGACCGGCGGATCCGCTGCCGGCCGAGCTGGCCGCCGCCCGGGACGAGACCGAACGGCTCAACGGTGCCGATCCGGAGACCCTCGTCCGGCTGGACGTCGCGACCCATCGCCGGGACGTCAACGCCCTCCTGCTACGGGCCAGCGAATCGGTGCGGAGTCGGGCCGGCCTCAGCGGGAACGATCACCGGGGTGCGGACCTCGTCGGCGCCGATCTGCGGAGAACAGACCTGACCGGCGCCAACCTCCGGGGGGCGTACCTGATCGGGGCCGACCTGCGCGGCGTCGACCTGACGATGGCGGACCTCACCGGGGCCGACCTGCGCGGTGCGAACCTGCGCGGCGCCGACCTACGCGGCAGCATCTTCCTCACCCAAGCCCAGGTCGACGCGGCCAGGGGCGACGTCACCACCGGACTGGCGCCCGCGCTGCGTCACCCCGCGCACTGGCAGCTCTCGATCGCCCCGACCCGGCGCCCGGCCGGCAAGCCCACCCGCAAGCCCCGGCGCCGGTAGGCCGGACCACCGTCGGCCCCCGAACTTGTCGACCTGTTGTCGTTCCGACCGCAACAGGTCGACAAGTTCGGGGGCTTCCACTGTCCGGCGACCGTGACCGGTCACCGCGCGGCGACCGGACCTGCGGTCAGTGCGCGGCGACCGGACCAGTGGTCAGTGCGCGGCGACCGGGGCCACCTCCGGGGTGATCCCGGCGAGGCGGGCGGGCCGGACGACCAGGAACAGGACGGTCAGCGCCGCCACCATCCCGCCGGAGACCACCGTGCCCATCGCGACGCTGCCGTTGCCGAGCACCCCGACCATCGGTGCCGTCACGGCGCCGATTCCGAACTGCACCGCACCGAGCAGGGCGGCGGCGGTACCGGCCGCCTCCCCGTGCCGGCTCAGCGCCAGGGCGGGTGCGTTCGGCATGGCGAGGCCGGAGGCCGCGAGGACCACCCAGAGCGACACCAGGATGGTCGGCAGGCCGCCGAACCCGGTGGCGGCGAAGGCGAGCAGCGCGAACCCCGCCCCGGCGCCGACGGCCAGCGCGGTGATCAGGATCCGCTGCGGCGAGTACCGGCGCAGCAGTCGGACGTTCAGTTGGGAGGCGGCGATCAGGCCGACCGCGCCCGCCCCGAAGACGATCCCGAACTGCTGCTCGTCGAGGCCGTACTGCTCCTGGAAGACGAAGGAGGAGCCGGAGACGTACGCGAACAGCGCGGCCATCGCCAGCCCGGCGACCAGGACCAGGCCGATGAAGGTACGGTCCCGCAGCAGCGAGCGGTAGATCCGGCCGGTGCCGAGTACGCCCCCACTGCGGCGCCGGTGCACCGGCAGCGTCTCGGGAAGCTTGAACACCGCGAGGACGACCAGCACGATCCCGAACACGCCCAGCGCGACGAAGACGCCACGCCAGTCCGTCCAGCCCAGCACCGCGCTGCCCAGCGTCGGGGCGAGCACGGGTGCCGCGCCCATCACCAGCATCAGCCGGGAGAAGATCCGGGCGAACGCGCTGCCGCTGAACAGGTCGCGTACGACCGCCATCGCGACGACCGAGGCTGCGGCGGCACCCAGTCCCTGGAGCACCCGCAGCACGCCGAGGGTTCCGATGTTCGGTGCGACGACGCACAGCGCCGATGCCACCACGTGCAGCACCAGGCCGGCGAGGAGTGGCGTACGCCGGCCGACCGCGTCGGAGACCGGCCCGATCAGCAGTTGGCCGAGGGCGAGTCCGGCGAGGGTTCCGGTCAGGGTCAGCTGGACCGCTGCGCTTCCGGTCTGGAAGCCGGCGGCGATGGCGGGCAGCGCCGGCAGGTACATGTCGATCGTCAGGGGCCCGATCGCGATCAGCGAGCCGAGCACGAGGACGAGCCGTAGCCGCTGCCGGCCGTCCATCAGGTCGCCCGGCGTCGGTGCCGACGCGCGCGTCTCGACGGGCTCAGCGGTGACGGTCATGGGGTCCTTCCGGTGGACGGTCGGTCGTCGTACGTCTGGGCGGGAACTGCGAAGATCACACCAGCCAGCAACCACCGGCGCTCCCGCACATTCCCCGAGGATCGAGAGGTAACCGAGTTCACATCCGCTGCGCGCGTACCGGCCGGGCAGGTTCGGACATCGCGCGGGATGCGGGACACGACGCCGAGCCGGAAGATCGTAAGGCGAGGGCCCGGTGCCCTATCGGCGGCGGGCCGTGGCGCGGTGCCGGCGGACCGCGTCGCGGTTGGCGCAGCGGGGCGAGCAGTAGCGCTGCCTACCGCCCCGTGAGGTGTCGACGTAGACGATCTCGCAGTCGCTTCCGGCGCAGCGGCCCAGGCGATCCATCCCGCGTCCCGCGAGGTGCAGGGCGGTGCCGACGCCGACCAGGGCACGCAGTACCGAGCCCAGCGGGACGCCGTCGTCGCGGTAGTGCAGGTGCCAGCCGGTGCCGCCGTGGTCGGTGAGCCGGGGGTACGCGGACGCCGCCGCCAGCAGCCGGTTGACCAGGGCGGCCCGCTGCGCCGGGTCGGTGGTGTCGGCGACCTCGCACCACCGGTCGACGAGTTCGAGCGCCACGGCCAGGTCCTGCTCCTCGACCGGCATGTCGATGACCAGACCGGCGGCGGCGCACCGGCGTACCAGTTCGGGCAGGGACCGGGGACGGTCGTTGGCCAGCTCGGTGATCAGCCGGACCGCGTCCTGGCCGTAAGGGTTGAGATGCACAATGCCATTACAGCAGGCTTGGTCCATGACCAACGAGAACGGGCACGACTGGCAGACCCGATCGCGGCACTGGACCAGTGACGGGGTCGTGAGCTACCAGTCGTGCCACTGCGGGGTGTGGCGCCTGCTGACCGGGCCAGGTACGGCTGGCGCCGCTGGTTCGGCGGCGGACGGCTCGGCCTCGTGGTTGAAGAACCCGACCGGATCTACTCGTGATGCAGCACCCGGGCGATCGGCAGACGCGCGGCAGACCAGGCGGAGCCCAACGCGCCGAGGACGGCTATGACGACGCCGGCCAGGGCCAGGGCCGGCCACGGTCGTACCGTGCCACGGTCCTCGAACCGTTCCATACCGCGCCAGGCTCGGTCCAGGGTGTCCTGGACGGCGTCCTCCGCGTCGTGGACCGAACCCGGCATCCGGTAGCAGTGTGCCCGCAGTTCGTCCCGCAGCGGCCCGACCAGGCGACCGAAGGCCCCGTCGTCACCGGCGTGGGCCGCGACCAGCAGTTCCGCCACGTCGGACTCTTCCGTCCACCCCACCCCGGACTTCCGTACCGCCGCTTCCTGGTCCGACCTCACCGCAGCCAGGCTACGTCAGGCCGGGGCCGCGGCCCGGGACACCGGATGCGTCCCGTGGCTGTGGCGGCGCCGGTCAGCGTGGTGGGCCAGCGCCGCGTGCGAGTCGACGTCCGCGGGGTCGGTGTGGATCGTCGCGGCAACCAACCGGGGTACGGCGTGCCGCAACCGGTGCTCCGCCTCGACGGCGATGGCGTGGGCGTCGAGGACCGACAGGGTGGCGTCGACCCCGAGGTTGGTCTCGGCGTGGAGTTGGTGCCCGACCCATCGCACCCGCAGCCCGGTCACGGAGCGGACTCCGGGAGTGGTCGCCAACGCCTGTTCGGCCGTGCCGACCAGTTCGGGGTCGACGGCGTCCATCAGCCTCCGGTAGACCTCCCGGGCGGCGCTCCTGAGCACGACCAGCACCGCCACGGTGATCAGCAGCCCGACGACCGGATCCGCCCAGCCCCAGCCGATCGCCACCCCACCGGCGCCCAGCAGTACGGCGAGCGAGGTGAACCCGTCCGTACGGGCGTGCAGCCCGTCGGCGACCAGCGCGGCGGAGCCGATCCGCCGGCCGACGGTGATGCGGTACCGGGCCACCAGTTCGTTGCCGACGAAGCCGACCAGCCCGGCACCGGCGACCGCCCACAGGTTGTGCACCGGTGCCGGGTCCAGTAGCCGGTTCACCGCCTGGTAGCCGGCCAGCGCCGCCGAGACCGCGATGAACGCCACGATCACGATTCCGGCCAGGTCCTCGGCCCGGCCGTAGCCGTAGGTGTAGCGGCGGGTCGCGGGCCGGCGCCCGAGCAGGAACGCGAGGCCGAGCGGGACCGCCGTGAACGCGTCGGCGAGGTTGTGCAGGGTGTCGCCGAGCAGGGCCACCGATCCGGTGAACGCCACCACGACCGCCTGGAGCAGCGCGGTGGCGCCCAACGCGGCCAGGGAGATCCACAACGCCCGGAGGCCGGCCCGGCTGCTCTCCAACGGGGCGTCGACCCGGTCCGCGCTGTCGTGCGAGTGCGGGGTGAGGAGGTGCCGTACCCGCCCCCACCAGTTCCCGGAGCCCGGCCCGTGCTCGTGCTCGGGCCCGTGCTCGTGCTGGTGGTCCTGCTCGTGCTGGTGGGCATGCTCGTGCTGGTGGGCATGCTGATGGTCGGGTGCCGAGGACGCCATGCGTGTGCTCCGGGGTGCTCGTCGGCAGCCGGGGTGTGCGGAGGGCCGCTCCATCCACCGGAGGCGATGAGTGGGGGACCCCGCCTTGCACCCGGGCGGAACACCGCCACAATATGTGCTCATGTACGCACGCGACAACGCGGCAACTGCCGATGATGGGCAACAGCTACCCGGCAGCGCTCAGATCGAGGCGGCGGTGACGGCTCTGCGGATGCTGGCCGACCCCACCCGACTGCGCCTGCTGTGGCTCCTGCGCGACGGTGAGTACGACGTCGGCAGCCTGGCCGCGGAGGTCGGCGCAGCCCGGCCGGCGGTCTCGCAACACCTGGCCAAACTGCTGCTCGCAGGCCTGGTGAAGGTACGGCGCGACGGGCGGCGCGCGCTCTACCGGGCCCGGGGCGGGCACGTGCGCCGGCTGGTCACCGAGGCACTGCACGCCGCCGAACACCATCTCACCGGCGCTCCTGATCACGACTGAGCCGTGAGCCGTGAGCCCGGAACCGGGATCGGGGCGAGCCAAATGCGCCGCTGTGACCGGCCCTGGGCGTGGCCATCGCCACTTAACCGCTCTTGGGGCGGGTCGAGATGTCGCGCTACCGGGACCGCTGATCTAGGGTTGTGCCCCCGACCAGGGGATGCACATCTTGAGCAGCGGTTGCAGCATATGCAACGGATGGGAGCGCCGTGACATCGGTGGCGACGGCCGCTGGGCGGTCCTCGACGCCGCTCGACGCGATCTGCGTCGGCGAGACGATGGTGATGGTTACCCCGACCCCGGGCGGGCGGCTGGACGCGGCGTCGACCTTCGTACTGCGGGCCGGCGGTGCCGAGTCCAACGTCGCGATGTTCCTGGCTGCGCTGGGCCACCGGGCGGCCTGGGCCAGCCGGGTCGGTGCCGATCCACTGGGCGACCTCGTCGTCGAGCAGGTCGCCGCGACGGGCGTGGACACCTCGCTGGTCGAAATCCACCCGGCCCGCCCCACCGGCGTCTACCTGAAGGACCCCGGGCCGGCCGGCACCAAGGTCTACTACTACCGGCGCGAATCGGCGGCGGCCAGCATGGATCCGGCGTACGCGGCGCGGATCAGTGCCGTGCCGTCGGCCGTACTGCACCTGAGCGGCATCACCGCCGCGTTGTCGGGGAGCTGCCGGCAACTCGTCGACCAACTGCTCCTCGCCGGCCCGGACGGTCGCCGGCTGATCTCGTTCGACGTCAACTACCGCCTCGCGCTCTGGGACGGGCGGGCCGGCACCGACCTGCTCCGACTGGCCCAGGCCGCCGACGTGGTCTTCGTCGGCCTGGACGAGGCGGCGCAACTCTGGGACGTCCGGACCCCGCAGGACGTCCGGAAGCTGATCGACCTGCCCGGCACCCTGGTGGTGAAGAACGGCTCCGTGGACGCCGTCGCGTTCCACGGCGACGGCGTCACCGTCGAGCCGGCCCGCCGGGTCGACGTGGTGGAACCGGTCGGCGCCGGTGACGCCTTCGCCGCGGGATGGCTCTCCGCCGCGCTGCGTGGCCTCGACCAGACTGCCCGGCTGAAGCTGGGCCACCTGGTTGCCGGTGCCGCACTCGGCTCCGTCGGGGACTTCGCCGCCCTGCCGCCCGTCGACACCATCTGCGCGGTACTCGGCATCGAACCGGACTTCTGGTACAGCCCCTCCGAAGCGGCCTGACGGAGTTCCCGGCGATGTCACAGACCGTTGAACGCGCACTGAGCATCATCGAGTTCTTCGCCGAGCGGCCGCGCTCACTCGGCGAGGTCGCCGAGCATCTCGGCGTACACAAGTCCACCGCGCTGCGACTGTTGCAGACCCTGGAACGTGCTGGTTTCGCCCGGTCGGTCGACGGCCGGTACACCGTCGGCTTCCGGATGGTGGCGATCGCCCACCAGGCCGTGGAACACCTCGAACTGCACCCCGTCGCCCAGCCGCACCTCGTCCGCCTCGGTGACCGGTACGGCCACACCGTCCATCTCGCCCAGCTGGTCGACGACGAGATCGTCTACCTGGCCAAGGTCGACGGCCGAGGGGCCCTGAAGATGCGGTCCCGGGTCGGCCGGGCGGTCAACCCGCACACCTCGGGAGTCGGCAAGGCGATCCTGGCGCACCTCGACGAGTCGTCCCGGGAGCGGTTCCTGGCGCGGCTCACGTACCAGCGGCACACCGCGACGTCCATCACCAGCCCGGCGGCGTTCCGGGCGGAGCTGGCGCGGATCGCCGAGCGCGGCTGGGCCGAGGACGACGGCGAGTTCGAGGACTTCGTCAACTGCGTCGCGGCCCCGGTCCGCGACGCCCGGGGCCGCGTCGTCGCGGCGGTGTCGATCACCGCGCTGCGGGCCGTCGCCCCGCTGGACCAGCTCCGCGAGCTCCTACCGCAACTTACCGAAACCTGTGCCGCGATCTCCCGGGACCTCGGCTGGACCGGAGATCAACGACCATGAACGGAGCGACGGTGGACAGCCACTCGACGACCTTCTTCAACAACCTCTTCGTCGACCAGCCGGTGATGGCGATCCTGCGCGGCCTGCCGCCCGCACAGACCGTCGCACTGTGCCAGCGGGCCTGGGACACCGGCATCGACGTGGTGGAGGTGCCGGTGCAGAGCGCGGACGCGCTGCCGTCCCTGCATGCGGCGATCGCCGCCGGCCGGGAACGCGCCCGGCCGGTCGGCGCCGGCACGGTCGTCACCCCCGAACAGGCCAGAGCGGTGTACGAGGCCGGCGCGGTCTTCACCGTCGCGCCCGGGTACGCCCCGGACGTCGCGGCCGAGTGCGCGGCTCTCGGCCTGGCCCACCTGCCGGGTGTCGCCACCTCGTCGGAGATCGGCCAGGCGCTGCGGACCGGTCACACCTGGCTGAAGGCGTTTCCGGCCAGCGAACTGGGCACCGGCTGGATCCGTGCCCAGCTCGCTCCCTTTCCGACGGTGAGGTTCGTCGCGACCGGCGGTATCGACGCCGACAACGCGGCCGACTTCCTCGCCGCCGGCTGCCGGGTGGTGGCTGTCGGCTCCGCGTTGCAGGATCCCCGGCAACTCGACCTGCTCGCCGGGCTGACCGCCGCCCGATAGCGGGCAGGGGTGTTAGGAAGGGGCCCTTCTTCTACAGAAAACGATATGCGGGGGCCCTTCCTTGCATCTTGATGCGTACGCTCTGCCGGATGGGTGGCGGCGTGGTGCGGGTCGGGCGGGCGGTACTGGCGGGCGTCCTGGCGGTGGTCGTACTGCTCGGATGTACGGCGGAGCCGGCGGCCGATCCGTCGAGCCCGACGGCGCAACCGGGTACGGCGGGACCGAGTGCGTCGGCCAGCCCGGTCGGTACGGCCTCACCGAGCCCCGCGGCGCCGGCCCTGCTGCGGTTGGCGTTCGCCGGTGACGTGCACTTCACCGGTCGTACCCTGCGGCTGCTGGACGAGCCGGAGAGCGCGTTCGGCCGGATCGCACCGGTGCTGCGGGACGCCGACCTCACGCTGCTGAACCTGGAGACGGCGGTGACCGGTCGGGGCACGCCGCAACCGAAGCGTTTCCACTTCCGGGCACCGAAGAGCACGTACGCGGCCCTGCGCGCCGCCGGGGTCGACGCCGCCTCGGTCGCCAACAACCACGTCCTCGACTACGGACCGGTGGGACTGCGCGACACCCTCGACTCGGCGGCGGCGGCGAAGTTCCCGGTGTTCGGCGCGGGGCCGAACGCCGACGCGGCGTACGCGCCGTGGCTGACCACCGTACGCGGGGTCCGGATCGCCGTACTCGGCATGTCGCAGGTGCACGAACTGTCCGCACAGTGGAAGCCGACCGCGACCCGTCCCGGGGTGGCGATGGCGTTCGACGCGACCCGGGCCACCGCCGCCGTCCGGGCGGCCCGGAGCCAGGCCGATCTGGTGATCGTGTTCATGCACTGGGGGATCGAGGGCAGCTCCTGCCCGAGCGGCGAGATGAAGACCTTCGCCTCGCGGATGTCCCGGGCCGGCGCCGACATCGTGCTCGGTACGCACGCACACACGCTGCTCGCCGACGGTTGGCTGGGCCGGACGTACGTGCACTACGGACTCGGCAACTTCCTCTGGTACGGCGACTCGAAGAGCACCGACTCCGGGGTGCTCCGGCTGACCGTGCAGGGCCGGACGGTGGTCCGCAACGAGTTCCTGCCCGGCACGGTCTCCCGTACCGGGCAGCCGGTGCTCGTCACCGGTGGAGCCAGGGAGCGGATCCAGGACAAGATCGGTGCGGCGAGGCGCTGTACCGGCCTCGCCGCGAAACGACCGTGACCCCAGTCCCCGCTCAGGAGACCCGGGTCTCCCGCTCCCGCCAGGCCGCGGCCAGCGAGGTCTTTCCGTTGGTACGCAGCAGCGAACCCTCGTAGAGCCGGGCGGCGAACATCAGGAACAGCCCGGCGGCGACGAGCAGGATCAGCAGCGCCAGGATCGGCTCCCAGGGGGCGGCGTCGCCGAAGAACAACCGCAGCGGCATCGCCGTCGGTGCCGAGAACGGCACATAGGACAGGATCGTCATGGCCATCGGGTTGTCGTTGAGGAAGAGCACCCCGAAGAACGGCAGCATGATGACGATCTGGGCCGGGCCGGACGCCCCGCTGATGTCCTCCTGCCGGCTGACCAGCGCGCCGGTGACCGCCCACATCGAGGCCAGCAGCACGAAGCCGACGACGAAGAACGGAAGGAACCAGGCGATCGCCGGGCCGAGTTGGCCGAGCAGCCCGTCGGCGCTGTCCACCACCTGCATGGAGACCACCGACACCAGCGCGATCAGGGCCACCTGGCCGAGCGCGAGCGCCCCGTTGCCGATCACCTTCCCGGCCAGCAGCGCCCGGACCGGTACGGCGGCCACCAGGATCTCCACGATCCGGGTCTGCTTCTCCTCGGTGACGCTCTGCGCGATCTGGATGCCGAAGGTCAACGAGGCGAAGAAGAAGATCATCCCGAACGCCATCGGCACCATGAAGGCCAGGACCGGGCTGACCGCGTCGGGATCGAGCAGTTGGACCGGGGGTGGGCTGCTCAGCGACCTGACGACGGAATCCGGCGTACGGTCCATCGCGAGCACCGTGAGTCCGCCGGGTCCGTCTCCCGGTACCACCGCGGCGTCGACCTCGCCGTCCCGGACGAGTTGCTCCGCACTCTGGACGTCGGGGACCGACACCACCTCCATCCCGGCCTGCTCCAACTGGGCGGCGGCGTCGGCCTGCACGACGGCCACGGTGGAACTGCTGGTCGCGAAGAGCGCCGGCAGGATCACACCGGCCATGGCGACCAGCAGGAAGACGACGGTGCTGATCAGGAACGTCTTGTCCCGGAGCCGTACCGTGATCTCCCGGCCGGCGACCAGCTTGGTCGCTCCCCACAGCGAGGGGGCGGTCGCCGCGTCGTCGTGGGTCGGCCGGGTGGTGGGTGGGGCGAGCGTCGTCACTGGGTGACCTCCCGGAAGATCTCGGAGAGCGTGGGGACGATCGGACCGAAGGTGCGGACGGGACCCCGGGCCAGGGCCGCCCGGAGCACCGTCTGGTCGTCGTCGGGGTTGGCGAGTTGGATCACGACCCGGGTGTCGTCGAGGTCCACGATGGTCACCCCCGGCAGGTCACGGACCCAGCCGGCGTCGCCGTCGAGGACGAGTTCGAAGCGCGGCGTCGCGAACTTGGTCCGCAACTCGGTTCGGCTGCCGGAGGCGCGTACCGCACCGGCGGCGATGATGACCAGGTCGTCGCAGAGCCGTTCGACCACGTCGAGCTGGTGGCTGGAGAAGAGCACCGGTACGCCGTTCGAGGCCCGCTCCCGCAGCACCCCGGCGATCACCTCGACGGCGATCGGGTCCAGCCCGGAGAACGGCTCGTCGAGGATCAGCAGCTCCGGGTCGTGCACCAGGGCGGCGGCGATCTGTGCCCGCTGCTGGTTGCCGAGCGACAGCTTCTCCAGGGGGTCGTTCGCCCGCTCGGCCAGGCCGATCCGTTCGAGCAGGTCGTCGACGTTGCGTTGGGCGGCCGAGGTGGTCATCCCGTGCAGCCGGCCGAGGTAGGTCAGCTGCTCCCGGACCTTCATCTTCGGGTAGAGGCCACGCTCCTCGGGCATGTACCCGAAGCGTTGCCGGACGGGCCGGGTGACCGGCTCACCGTTCCACGTCACCGCGCCGGAGTCCGCCGAGAGCAGGCCGAGGATGATACGCATCGAGGTGGTCTTGCCAGCCCCGTTGGCGCCGACGAACCCGGTCATCCGGCCGGCGCTCACCTCGAAGGAAATGTCGTCGAGCACCTTGCGGTCGCCGAATGTCCGGTTCACGGACGAGACGCGCAGCATCCAGCCTCCTCAGCCAGTCCTGCTCTGGGGCACGCTGCTCCAGCGCCGTAGACGCTAGTGCTGGCGCCCGCTGCTGACGTCCGCCGTGCGATGGAACCGCAAGGATGATCCACTCATTGCCCGGCGACGGGTCGCCGCCCCGATGCGGACGGTCCCCGGTTCCCGCCGGGCTCAGCCGCCCGCACCCCGTGGGGTGACCACGCCGTGCTCGTACGCGAAGACCACCGCCTGGGTCCGGTCCCGCAGCCCCAGCTTCATCAGCACCCGGGAGACGTGGGTCTTCACGGTCGCCTCGCCGAGCAGCAGCCGTCCGGCGATCTCCGCATTGGATGCGCCCCCGGCGAGCTGCACCAGGACCTCCCGCTCTCGTTCGGTGAGTTCCGCCAGCCGGCGCCGGTCATGGTCCGGCCGCCCGCTGCCGACGCCCGGCCCCCCGCCCGGCCGGGCAGCACCCGGTACGGCGGCGAATGTCGCGATCACCCGTCGGGTGATCTGCGGAGCCAGCAGCGCGTCCCCCCGGGCGAGTACCCGCACCGCGTCGATGAGGTCCTCGGGAGAGCCGTTCTTGAGCAGAAATCCACTGGCCCCGGCCTGTAGCGCGGCGAACAGGTAGTCGTCGCGGTCGAAGGTGGTCAGGATCAGCACGGCGGGGCCGCCGGTCTCGGAGGCCGCCACGATCTGTCGGGTCGCCTCCAGCCCGTCCACGTGCGGCATCTCGACGTCCAGCAGTACGACGTCGGGCCGGTGGGCCAGGGTCAGCTCGACGGCCTGCCGCCCGTCCGCCGCCTCGCCGACCACCTCGACGTCGTCCTCCGTCTCGAGGATGATCCGCAGGCCGGCCCGGACCAGTTGCTGGTCGTCGGCGAGGAGGACCCGGATGGGGCGGGAGTTCGGCTCGGTCATGCCGACGCCGTCGCAGCGGAGGTGCTGACGGTACCGAGGTCAGCGGGGGCGATCGGGAAGCGGGCGCGTACCCGGAAACCGCCGCCGGTCCGGGCACCCACCTCCAGGCTGCCGTCGTGGGCGGCGACCCGTTCCCGCATGCCGATCAGGCCGAGTCCACCCGCGCTGGGGCGCTGGGCCGGTACGGCGACGGCCCCGGTCCGGCCGTCGTCGGTGACCTCCACCTCGACCTCGCGCCGCAGGTACCGGACCCGTACGTCGACGGCGCTGGCCCGGGCGTGCTTGATGGTGTTCGTCACGGCTTCCTGGACGACCCGGTACCCGGCGAGGGACACCGACTCCGGCATCGGCAACGGCTCGCCGAAGATCTTGTATTCGACGGTGAGCCCGGCGTCCCGAGCGCCCTGAAGGAGGCTGTCGACCTGATCGAGGCCGTACCCGAGGGCCTGGTCGGTCGCGCCCGCGTCGCGGAGTACTCCGAGCATCCGGCGTAGCTCGTCGACGGCGGTCCGGGCGCTCTGCTCCACGGCGGCGAGCGCGGTCTTGGCCTTGGCCGGGTCCTTGTCCATGACCCGCCGGGACGCGCTCGCCTGGACACCCATCACCGAGACGTGGTGGGCGACGACGTCGTGCAGTTCGCGGGCGATCCGGACCCGTTCCTGCGTCACCGCCCGTTCGGCGTTCTCGGCCCGGGACTGCCGCAGCGCCTCGGCCTGCACCTCCAGGAGATGCTGGCGGCGGGCCGAGGTCCAGGTGCTGTTGCCCAGCAGGTACGCGAGCAGGAAGAAGGCGAGGTTGAACAGGATGCTGGTGATGGCGACCGCCAGGAACGGCGGCAGCGGTCCGGCCGCGCCCACGAACTCCGGCTCGCTCGACAGCACGGAGATCGTGGCCGAGAGGGCCAGCCAGCCGAACATCGCGGCGATGACCCCGATCCGGATCTGGGCCGCCAGCCGGCGGTTGCGCCCCCAGGCCCCGAGGCTGTAGATGGCGACGAACAAGGCGGCCGAGGAGGCCAGCGTCTCCGGGCTGGATCGCGCCTGGGCGGCGATGAAGACCACGGCGATCACCAGGGTGCACAGCTCCGGTCGGCTGCGTCGCCAGACCAGTGGCAAGCCGACCGCGACCGCCCAGCCGAGCTGTTCGGGCCAGGACGGCGGTGGCCCGAGCGGAAAGCTTCCCATGCTGTTCGACAGGATGACGCTGAGCAGGGCGGCGGCGGCCATCGACAGACCCAGGTACAGGTCCCGGCGGCGCTGCCGCGGCGTCGGCTCGGCGCGGACCCACGGATCCGGGCAGTCGTCGCCGGGCGCGGGCGTGCGCGGTACGTCGTCGTCCGGTGCTCGGGCTGCCGTCACCTGACATGGATAACGTATCCGCCGCCCGGTGCGCATCCTCGGCGCGCCGGCATGGCGGAGATCACGCACGGTAGTTGGTGCCCCGGCCCCAGCGGGTACCCGTGCACATGACATCGTTCCGGGCGGAATAGTTGACTCGGCAAGTATGTTGTGCGGGGCGTTCCGGGTATCGGGCGTACACCCGGTTTGACGTGAGGAGCTGTCATGCAGTTCGGGGTCTTCACCGTCGGTGATGTGACCACGGATCCGACCACCGGGCGGGAGCCGTCCGAGGCCGAGCGGATCAAGGCGATGGTGACCATCGCCCTGAAGGCGGAGGAGGTCGGTCTCGACGTCTTCGCCACCGGTGAGCACCACAACCCGCCGTTCGTGCCCTCTTCGCCCACCACCATGCTGGGCTTCATCGCGGCGCGGACCAGCAGGCTGCTGCTGTCGACCGCGACGACGTTGATCACCACCAACGACCCGGTGAAGATCGCCGAGGACTACGCGATGCTGCAACATCTGGCGGACGGCCGGGTCGACCTGATGATGGGCCGGGGCAACACCGGACCGGTGTACCCGTGGTTCGGCCAGGACATCCGGACCGGCATCCCGCTGGCGATCAACAACTACGACCTGTTGCGCCGGCTGTGGCGGGAGGACGTCGTCGACTGGCAGGGCAAGTTCCGGACCCCGTTGCAGTCGTTCACCTCGACGCCCCGGCCGCTGGACGGGATACCGCCGTTCGTCTGGCACGGCTCCATCCGCAGTCCGGAGATCGCCGAGCAGGCCGCGTACTACGGCGACGGGTTCTTCGCCAACCACATCTTCTGGCCCAAGGAGCACACCGAGCGGATGGTCGGGCTGTACCGCCAGCGGTTCGCGCACTACGGCCACGGCTCCGCCGACCAGGCCATCGTGGGCCTCGGCGGCCAGGTGTTCATGCGGCGGAACTCCCAGGACGCGGTACGCGAGTTCCGGCCGTACTTCGACAACGCCCCGGTCTACGGTCACGGGCCGTCCCTTGAGGAGTTCACCGAGCAGACGCCGCTGACCGTGGGCAGCCCGCAGCAGGTGATCGACCGGACCCTGGCCTTCCGGGAGTACGTCGGCGACTACCAGCGGCAGCTCTTCCTGCTGGACCATGCCGGGCTGCCGCTGAAGACCGTACTGGAACAGTTGGACATCCTCGGCGAGGAGGTCGTACCGGTGCTACGCAGGGAGTTCGCCGCGCTCCGCCCCGCGCACGTCCCGGCGGCGCCGACGCACGCGTCGCTGCTGGCCGAGCGGAACGCGGCCCCGGCACCCGCCACTACGGAGGCGACCAGCGGTCCCGGGGCGAACAGCGGTCCCGGGGCGAGCAGCGGTCCCGGGGCGAACAGCGGTGCAGAGGCGAACAGCGGTGCGGGGGCGGTCAGCGAGGCGGGGGGCGGACGATGAAGCAGCGCACCCTCGCCGTGGTCTCGGCCGGGCTCCGGCAGCCCTCCTCGACCCGGTTGCTGGCCGACCAGCTCGCCACGGCGACCGGCGACGAACTGGAGCGGCGCGGCGTACAGGTCCGGACCGAGGTGGTGGAACTGCGGGACCACGGGCACGACGTGGTCAACCACCTGCTGGCGGGCTTTCCGTCGGCGGCACTGAAGCAGGCCATCGACACGGTCTCCGGCGCGGACGGACTGATCGTGGTCTCGCCGATCTTCAACGCCTCGTACAGCGGACTCTTCAAGTCGTTCTTCGACGTGCTCGGCGACGACGCCCTGGTCGACCGGCCGATCCTGATCGGGGCCACCGGCGGTACCGCCCGACACTCGCTGGCGCTCGACCACGCGCTGCGGCCGATGTTCAGCTACCTGCGGGCGGTCGTGCTGCCGACCTCGGTCTTCGCCGCACCGGAAGACTGGGCCGGCGGCAACGCCCAGGGCACGTTACGCGGCCGGATCGACCGGGCGGCCGGGGAACTCGCCGAGCAGGTGAGCCGGCGCGAGGCGACCACCACCGCCGATCCGTTCGCCCTGACCGCGAGCTTCGACCAGCTGCTGACCGGAGACTGACCGCTCGGCGTCGAGCGGCTTCCGGCGGATGGGTGTCGGGCCACGGCGCCCGGCGCCAGGGCCCGTCGGTGCGGGGCCGGACCGCCCGGACCCGGATGCCAGCGCATCCGGGTCCGTGGTCGTCCGGTTGAATGTCCGGATGAATTCCGCACGGGTGGCCCGGGCCATCAGCCAGGCCACGACCGGTGCCGTCGAGGCGGCCCGGGCCCAGGATCTGCCCGCGCTCGACCGGGCCGCCGCAGAGCTGGTCGGAAACAGCCCCGAACAGGTCGGGCTGGTGCTCGGGGCGGTACTGCGGATGCTGCTGGAGGAGACACATCCGGACGGCCTGGCCGGCGAGGACGTCCAGGCCGTGCTGGAGCGGTGCGCCCGGACCAATATCGGCTGGTTCGCCGACCTGGACGTCTCGGTGCTGGCGCTGCTGCTCACCGGCGCGCTCGGCGTACACCAGATGGCGGAGGAGATGCCGCCGGCCGATCCGGCGGCGGTGGCCCGGCACGCCCCGCTGCTCGTCGCCGACCTGCTCGCCGTCACCGGCCGCCCGGTCGGCGACTACCTGGACGCCGCGCTGACCGAGATCGCCGTCTCGGAGACCATGGAGCTGCCGTGACGGCTGCGCCGACGCAGCCCGGAGTTGTCCATAAAATACGGCAATGATCAATTTCCGCTATCACATGGTCTCGCTCGCCGCGGTGTTCCTCGCCCTTGCGGTCGGCGCGGTATTCGGCACCACGGCGGCGAATGGTGTCGCGTCGGACGCGCTCAGCGACTCGGTCAGCGCGGCACACAAGTCCAACAGGCAGCTTCGTCAGACGGCCAACGAGTTCCAGGAAGAGGCGGGTCGGAAGGACGACTACATCAACGAGACCGCGCCGGCCCTGTTGCGCGGGACGTTGACCGGCCGCCGGATCGTGGTGCTGACGACGCCGTCCGGCCGCGAGCACGCAGACGGCGTGATCGAGAAACTCGGACTGGCCGGAGCGGCCGTGACGGGGCCCGTCGAGATGCGGGGGACCTTCTTCGACCCGAGGAACAACCTGGATCTGCTCGCCCTGACCCGTACCGTGTCGACCGATACGCTGCCGGCCAACGCCGACGCGGTCGAGACCGCCGGCGCACTGCTGGCCACGGTCCTACTCAGCCCCGATCCGCCCGGAGCCCCGACCGGCGACCGCCGTTCGGCGGTGCTCTCCGGGTACGCCAGGGCCGGATATCTCACCGCACCCGAGCGACTCGACGGCCCAGCCGACGCCGCGCTGCTGGTGACCGGGGCACCATACGTGGAGCAGGGCTCGGCCGAGCGCAACGCCGCGATCCTGACCATGGCCGTACAGCTCGGCGCCACGGGCCGGACCGTGGTGGCGGGCACCGGCGCCGGTGACGGCAGCGTCATCGGGGCGGTACGCGGCGACGACGCGCTCGCCGCGCGACTCTCGACGGTGGACGGGGTGGCCGGTGTGCAGGGCCAGGTCGTCACCGCGCTCGCATTGGTCGAGCGGGTCGTCGCCGACCGGGTGGGCCGCTACGGTACGGCCGCCGGCGCGGACGCTCTCACGCCGCAACGGCGGTGAGACGGTCCCCGGCAGCGGCCGGCCGGCCCGGCGGGTCCCCGGCAGCGGCGGCCGGCCCGGGGCGGTACGTCAGCGGATCAGTGTCCGGTCGTGTCGGAGTCGGTGGCGGCGTCCTCACCCCGGTCGAGCGCGGAGAGCGCGGCGACCTCCGCCGGGGCGAGGGTGAAGTCGAAGACGTCGATGTTGCTCTTCATCCGCTCGGGCGAGGAGGTCTTCGGGATCGGGATGAGCCCGAGTTCGAGGTGCCAGCGGAGGACGATCTGTGCGGGCGTGCGGCCGTACCGGTCCGCGATCTCGGTCACCACCGGCTGGGCGAGGAGTTCGCCGCCGTGGCCGATCGGTCCCCAGGACTGGGTCACGATGCCGTGCGCCTGGTGGTACGCGCGGGCCGCCTCCCGACCCAGCGTCGGGTCGAGCTGGATCTGGTTGACGTCCGGCGTCACGTCGGTCGCGGCGAGAATCCGGTCGATGTGCGCCGGCTTGAAGTTGGACAGCCCGATCGCCCGGACCCGTCCCTCCCGCAGCAGGTCGGTGAGGCCGAGGAAGGCGTCGACGTACCGGTCCTGCCACGGCATCGGCCAGTGGATGAGGTAGAGGTCGAGGTAGTCCAGGCCGAGCCGCTCGATGCTGTCCTGGAACGCCTCCCGTACCGCCTCCCGACCGTGCCACTCGCCGTTCAGCTTGCTGGTGACGAAGAGATCCTCCCGGGAGACCCCGGAGGCGCGCAGCCCGCGACCGACGCCCTTCTCGTTGCCGTACTTATAGGCGGTGTCGACGAGCCGGTAGCCGATGGTGATGGCCTCGGCGACGGCCCGCTCGGCCTCGGCGTCCGACATCGGCCAGGTGCCGAGCCCCAGTCGCGGGATCTGGGCCCCGTTGGCCAGCGGTTGCGTCGGTACGGTCGGCTGCTCGCTCATTCGGCTGATCTCCTGGGATCCGGGACGGCCTGACGTCGGGTCACCAGGCGGCACGGCGGCGCGCCAGGTTCGCCGAGGTCAAACCCTATCCGGCGGCTCAGGTACGGCGCGAACGGCCCGGCACCCGTACCGATCTTCGGCCGGCGGCAGGAGGCGGCGTACCGGACGGCCGCCACGCTTCCCGAGGTCTTCGCGGCACACCCGGCGTTTGCACCGGGACGCTGGGCGGGCTCGTGGTCAGGCCGGCGGTCGGGCCAGATCCAGCAGCGTACGGGCCAGGGTGTTGCGGGCCAGGGGAACCTTGAAGGCGTTGTCCGGCAACGGCCGCGCCTCGGCCAGTTCCGCCTCGGCCGCCGCCCGGAACCGATCCTCCTCTACCGGGCCGCCGCGCAGAAACTCCTCGGCCCGGGTGGCCCGCCACGGTTTGTGCGCCACCCCGCCGAGCGCGATCCGGACGTCCCGGACCACCCCGTCCACCACGTCGATCGCCGCCGCCACCGAGACCAGCGCGAACGCGTACGACGCGCGGTCGCGTACCTTCCGGTAGTGCGAGCAGGTGGCGAACGGCAGCGGTGGCACCTCGATGGCGGTGATCAGCTCCCCGTGCTGGAGGATGGTGTCCCGCTGCGGCTCGTTGCCCGGCAGCCGGTGCAGGTCGCCCATCGGGATGCTCCGGCCGCCGTCCGGGCCCTCGGTGTGCACCACGGCCCCCAGAGCGGTAAGCGCCACCGCGAAGTCCGACGGATGGGTCGCGACGCACTCCGGCGAGGTGCCCAGGATCGCGAGTTCCCGGTGATGCCCGTCGATCGCCGAGCAGCCGGTGCCGGGCTGCCGTTTGTTGCACGGCGTGGTGACGTTCTGGAAGTACACGCACCGGGTGCGTTGCAGCAGGTTCCCGCCGGCCGTCGCGAGATTGCGCAGTTGCCCGGAGGCGCCGGAGAGCAGCGCCTGGGACAGCACCGGATAGCGGCGGCGGACCAGTGGATCCGCCGCGAGATCGCTGTTCGGGGTGGCCGCACCGATCCGGATCCCGCCGCCCGGCAGTTCCTCGACCCGGTCGGAGGTCAGGCGCCGGACGTCGACCAGCAGGTCCGGGGTGACGACGTCGAGCTTCATCAGGTCGACCAGGTTGGTGCCACCGCCGAGGAAGGCACCGCCCGGCGTCCGGGCGAGCAGCGCGACCGCCCCGGGGACGTCGTCGACGCGGGCGTACCGGAACGGCCTCATCGGCGGGCCAGTTCCTGGATCGCCGGGACGATGTTGGCGTAGGCGGCACAGCGGCACAGATTGCCGCTCATCCGCTCGCGGATCTCGTCCGCGTCGAGGATCATCCGGCTCCGGCCGTCGGCACCGCCTCCGTCTCCGTCGCCTCCGTCGCCTCCGTCGCCTCCGTCGCCGTCCGGCGTCACCGCGCTCGGCCACCCCGCCTCGGCCTCGCGGAGCATCGCGACCGCCGAGACGATCTGGCCCGGGGTGCAGTAGCCACACTGGAACGCGTCGTGCTGGATGAAGCAGCGCTGCATCGGGTGCAGTTCGCCGTCGGATCCGAGCCCGGCGGCGGTGACGATCTCGGCCCCGTCGTACGCGACGGCGAGGGCCAGGCAGCTGTTCACCCGCCGACCGTCCAGCAGGATCGTGCAGGCCCCGCACTGCCCGTGGTCGCAGCCCTTCTTCGGGCTGGTGTTGCCGAGTCGTTCCCGCAGGGCGTCGAGCAGGGTGGTCCGGATGTCGACGGTGACCCGGTGCGCGGTGCCGTCCACCCGGATGCTGACCTCGACATCCGTGGTCTCGACGTCCATGGTTCCGGCCCTCCTGTGCGATCGGGTCGCTACGAATACCCACAAAGCTAGCCATAGCAGGACGACAAAGGGTCGAAATGGGCAAAGCCCGCGTCGATGCCGTATGGCATCCCGCCGCCGGATCCGTCGCCGCAGGTGCGTACCGCCGGGTGCCGGTGGCGGGCGGCCGAGTCCGGCTGGGCGACAATCAACGGCATGCGGTTCGGCATCCTGGGCACGACGGAGGTGTACGCGACCGACGGGCGCCGGCTCGTCGTCGGCGGACCGCGCCTGCGCGCCCTGCTGGTACTGCTGCTCCTCGACGCGGGACGACTGGTCTCCACCGACCGGCTGATCCACGGCCTGTACGGCGACACCCCGCCGAGCCGCGCCGCGAACGCCCTGCAGTCCCAGGTGTCCCGGCTGCGTCAGGTTCTGTCGGCCGGGAACGGGCCGGAGCCGCTGCTGGAGTTCCATCCGGCGGGGTACCGGCTGACGGTCGATCCGGAGGCCGTGGACGTGCACCGGTTCACCCGGCTGGTCGGGGAGGGACACCGGGCGCTGGCCGCCGACGACCGGCGGCGCGCCGCCGACCTGCTGGGCGAGGCGCTGGACCTGTGGCGTGGCGAGCCGTTGGCGGACGTCCGCGACGCGTCGTTCGCGCCGCCCCAGGCGGTACGCCTCGACGAACTGCGGCTCTCCGCCGTCGAGGACCGGATCGAGGCGGAGCTCCGGCTCGGGGCGGCCGGAACGCTCCTGGCCGAGCTGCGTGAGCTGGTGGCGGCGTACCCGCTGCGGGAGCGACCGCGCGGCCAGCTGATCCGCGCGCTGCATGCCGACGGCCGGCGGGCCGAGGCGTTGGCCACCTTCGCCGACGTCCGGCGCCTGCTCGCCGACGAACTCGGCACCGACCCGTCCCCGGAGCTGGCCGCGCTGCACGTGGCCGTGCTGCGGGACGATCCGGCGCTGACCCCGGACCGGACCCCCGGACCCGGAGCGCCGGACCGGCCGGCCGCGGGTACGGCCGGCCCCGCCGAGGGCCGCCGATCCGGTCGAGGGGATTCCGCTCCGGTCGTCGCCGGCCCGGTCGGCACCGGCCAGTTGACCGGGTTGCCGGGACAACTCAGCAGCTTCGTGGGCCGGGAGGAGGAGCTGCGCCGGGTCGGCAAGCTGCTCGGCGAGGCCCGGTTGGTCACCCTGCACGGCCCGGGAGGCGCCGGCAAGACCCGGCTGGCGATCGAGGCTGCCGGCCGGCAGGACGGCGAGGTCTGCCTGGTCGAACTGGCGTCGGTGGCCGCCGGCGCGGACGTGACCCAGACGGTGCTCGCCGCACTCCACCTGCGTGAGGCCGTGCTGCGGGCCCCTGGCGGACCCCGGGACGCCGCCGAACGGCTGGTCACGGCGCTCGCGGACCGGCGCCTGCTGCTGGTGCTCGACAACTGCGAACACGTGGTGGCCGACGCCGCCCGGCTCACCGCCCGGCTGCTCGGCTCCTGTCCGAAGGTCCGCGTCCTCACCACCAGCCGGGAACCGCTCGGGCTCACCGGCGAGGCGCTGTGCCCGGTGTCCGGACTGACCCTGCCGCCGGTCGACGCGAGCCCGGCGACGGCCCGGCAGTACGCCTCGGTGCGGCTCTTCGTCGAACGGGCCGCCGACGTGTCGCCGGACTTCGATCTCGACTCCGGCAACGTGGCCGATGTACTGCGGATCTGCCGTACCCTCGACGGCCTGCCGCTCGCCATCGAGCTGGCCGCCGCCCGGCTCCGCGCCCTGCCGGTCGGGCAGATCGCGGCCCGGCTCGACGACCGGTTCCGGCTGCTGACCCGGGGCAGCCGGCTGGCCCAGCCCCGGCACCAGACGCTGCGTGCGGTGGTGCAGTGGAGCTGGGACCTGCTGGACGAGGTCGAACAGCGGTTGGCCCGCCGGCTCACCGTGTTCGCCGGAGGTGCCGACCTGGATGCCGTCGAGCGGGTCTGTGGCCCGCTCGGGGCGGACGTTCTGGACGTGTTGCCATCTCTGGTGGACAAGTCCCTGGTCGAGGCCGGCGGCGGGCGGTTCCGGATGTTGGAGACCGTGCGCGCGTTCGGCGCCGAACGGCTGGTCGAGGCCGGTGAGGCCGAGCGGCTGCGCGCGGCGCACGCGGCGTACTTCCTCGATCTGGCCCGGACCGGCGACGAGCGGCTGCGCGGCGCGGAGCAATTGGACTGGCTACGCCGGTTGGACGCCGACCGCGACGACCTGCACGCCGCGCTGCGTCGGGCGGTGGCCGGCCCCGACACCGGTACGGCACTGCGGCTGGTCGCGGCCCTGTCGTTCTACTGGTGGCTGCGCGGACTGCGGGGCGAGGGTGCCGCGCTGGCCGCCCAGCTCATCGAGCGGCTCGACGCCGGGCCGCCGCCCGGTCTGGAGGAGGAGTACGCGCTCTGCCTCCTGCACGCCTCCCTCGGCGGGTACCGGGCGGCTCCCGACGTCGGCGTCGCCAGTTCGATCCTGTGGAACCTGCGCCAGCCGCCCCGGCAGCCGTTCCTGCTCTACCTGTCGGGGATCGCCAACGGTCCACCGCCGGACATGCCGCTGTCGCTGATGACGACCGAGGGCTGGGCCGGCGTGCTGGGTGCCGATCCGTGGAGTCGGGCGCTGGCGGCGCTCGGCGTCGGGATGATGTGGATGCTCGACCGCCGGTACGACCAGGCCCGGACGCAGTTCGAGATCGCGCTGGCCGGCTTCCGTACCCTCGGTGAGCGCTGGGGCACCATCCTGATCCTGACGAACCTCATGGAACTCAGCTACCGCGATGGCGACCACACCTCGACCGAGGCGGTGGACGAGGCGCTGCGGCTGGCCGACGAACTCGACTCGACGCTGGACATGGCGGAGCTGCTGCGTACCCGGGCGGACGGGCGGATCAGCGTCGGCGATCTGGTCGGGGCGAGCGCCGACTACCAGCGGGTGGTGGAACTCGCCCTGCCGGCCGGGGCGCCGGAACTGCTCGCCGCCGCCCACTTCGGGCTCGGCGAGATCGCCCGGCTCCGGGGCGACCCGGACCGGGCCCGCGAGCTGTGCGAGCAGGCGCTGGCGGAGTGCCCGACCGGCTGGTTCGGTGCCGAGGGGGTTCGGCTCGGCGTACTCGTCACGCTGGGCGGGATCGCCGAGGCGACCGGCGACATCGCGACGGCCCGCCGCCGCTACCGCGAGGTGCTCGTCGCCACCCAGGGAATCTGGGAACCGGCGACCATCTCCGCCGCCGTCGAGGGGCTGGTCGGACCGGTGCTGCGGGACGGCGACGCCGAGCGGGCCGCCCTGCTGCTGGGCGCGGTGGCGGCGCTCCAGACCGGTGTCTCGGCCGCCGCCGCGGCCGCCCCGGTGGCGGACGCCACCCGGGCCCGGCTCGGCGATGCGGCGTACGAGCGGATCCTCGCCCAGGGTTCGGGGATGACCCGCGACCAGGCGCTGGCGGTGTTCGACCCGGCATGAGTGCCCCGGCGGACCGGACGCTTGCCCAGGGCCGTCAGCGCGCGGTGCCGGGGGCTGACGGCGGGCATCGACGGACCCGGCGTTGACCTGGGGCCGTCAGCGCGCGGTGCCGGAAGCCGGGCGTTGACCTGGCGCCGTCAGCGCGCGGTGCGTGCGTCGTCAGGGCCGTCGGCGACCGTCGGGGCATGACAACCGAAACACCAGCCGTCGTCGCCGAGGGACTGCACAAGCGGTACGGCGCGACCAGAGCCCTCGACGGGTTCGACCTCACCGTGCCGGCCGGCACGGTATGCGGACTGCTGGGACCGAACGGGGCCGGCAAGACCACGGCGGTCCGGATTCTCTCCACCCTGCTCCGGTTCGACGCCGGCCGGGCCTGGGTCGCCGGGCACGACGTGGTCCGCCAGCCGGAGCAGGTCCGCGGCGTGATCGGGCTGACCGGGCAGTACGCCGCCGTCGACGAGATCCTCAGCGGCCGGCAAAACCTGATCCTCTTCGGTCGCCTGCACCACCTTCCGGCCCGGGCTGCCCGGCGGCGCGCGGACGAGCTGCTGGAGCAGTTCGGGCTCACCGAGGCGGCGGGCAAGTCGGCGGGGGAGTACTCCGGTGGGATGCGCCGCCGGCTGGACCTGGCTGCCAGCCTGATCATGACGCCCCGGGTGCTCTTTCTCGACGAGCCGACCACCGGCCTCGACCCGCGCAGCCGCAACCAGCTCTGGGCGGCCGTACGCGGTCTGGTCGCCGACGGCACCACCGTGCTGCTCAGCACCCAGTACCTGGAGGAGGCGGACCAACTCGCCGACCGGATCCTGGTGGTCGACGCGGGGCGGGTGGTCGCCGAGGGCACCTCGGCCGAGTTGAAGTCGCGGATCGGCGCAGACCGGATCGAGGTGGTGGTCCGGGACGCGGCGGAGCTGGCCGCCGCCGCCGCGATCGTCGAACGGCTCGCCGCCGGGCCGGTCGCGGTGGACGTCGAGATCCGACAGCTCGGCGCGCCGGTCGTGGACCGGGTCGCCGCGCTCGCCGACATCATGCGGGCGCTGAGCGACGCCGCCATCGCGGTCGAGGACGTCGGTCTGCGTAGACCGACCCTGGACGAGGCGTTCCTGCACCTGACCGGGGAGCAACCGCCCGGTACGCGGTCGGCGGGCCGCCCGGCCGGAGCGGGGGTGGCGGCGTGACCAGCACCCTCCAGCCGCAGTTCCGGACGCCCGACGCCCGTTCCGCCGTACGACCCGATCCCGTTCCGGTCGGCGCGCTGGCCCGGTTCCGCCGGGCCCTGGTCGACGGCGGGGTGATGACCGGTCGCAACATGGCACACGTGATCCGGTCGCCCGAGGAAATCATGATCTATTTCAGTCTTCCGATCGTGTTCGTGCTGGTCTTCGGCTACGTGTTCGGCAGCGGAATGACGGTGTCGGGCGCCGGCTACCGGGAGTACCTCCTGCCCGGGGTCTTCGTGATGACGATGCTGTACGGCCTCGGCGCGACCGCGAGCGGCATCGCCATGGACGTGAGCCGGGGCGTCGTCGACCGGTTCCGTTCGATGCCGATGGCCCGGTCCGCGCTGGTGGTCGGCCGGACCGGCGCAGACCTGCTCCGCGCCCTGCTGGAGATGGCCACCCTGGTCGTCTGCGGGCTGCTGGTCGGCTGGCAGTGGCGCAACGGCCTGGGGTCCGCGCTCGCCGCAGTGGGGCTGATCCTGCTGCTGCGGATCGCGCTCACCTGGGTGGGCATCTTCTTCGGACTGGTCGTACCGAATCCGGACACCGTCGGCGTGATCGTGTTCCCGCTCGCGTTTCCGCTCACCGCGCTCTCCAACGTGTTCGTCGCGCCCGACCTGATGCCGCAGTGGCTCGGCGCGATCGCGGCGTGGAATCCGCTCTCCGCGACGGTGGCGGCGGCTCGCGACCTGTTCGGTAACCCGGGGGCGGGTGGGGACTCGTGGCCGGCCCAACATCCGATGGTGTTGGCGATCGCCTGGCCGGTGATCCTCATCGCGGTCTTCGCGCCGCTGGCCGTCCGTCGCTACCAGCGGTTGAGCCGCTGAGCCACTGGACCGCTGGGACACCGGTGGCGGTCACCGTCGGCTGGGCCGCTAAGACACCGGTGGCGGTCACCGTCGGCTGAACCGGGAGGAGACGGCGGTCACCGTTGGCTGGGCCACCCGTGGCGGTGGCTCAGCCGGCGGCCTGGTGGGCGTCGAGCAGCGCCGTGGCGGTCAGCAGGCTGAGCCCGTCGAGACCGGTGTGCAGCATCACCGACCGGGCGGCCGAGCCGTCGAACACGATGGTGAGCTGGTTCGCCAGCGTCTCGGGATCGCGGGCACCGGCCAGGGCCGCCTGCCGGGCGAAGTAGTCGGTCAGCTGTTGCTTGTGGTCCCGGGCGACCACGCTCGCCGGATGGCTCGGGTCGCGCAGTTCGGTGGCGGTATTGACGAACGGGCAGCCGTGGAACTCCGGCTCGGCCGTGAGTTCCTCCAGGCGCTCGAATACACGCAGAATTCGCTGCCGAGGGGGCATTTCGGAGGTTTCGTCCGGAATGTGAGAGGCGATCGTCGCCGGGCCGTACTCGGCGAGGCTCTCCGCCACCAGTGCGTCCTTGGTCTCGAAGAGCTGGTACATCGTCCGCTTCGAGACGCCGGCCGTCTGGCAGAGCTTCTCGACACCGGTCGTCGCGATGCCCTCCCGACCGAACAGCTCGGCGGCGGCACGCAGCAGGCGTTCCCGCGGTGACGTCCGGGTGGTCGAGGTCATGACGATCAGCGTACCTGCTGGTCTTGCGGTTGGAAACCGATCGGTTTACGGTTGCCGAAACCGATCGGTTTCCAACCCTCCTGGAGAGCCCACATGCAGATCGAAGACGCTGTCGTACTGGTGACCGGTGGCAACCGTGGCCTGGGCCGCGCCATCGCCGCCGAGGCGGTCGCCCGGGGTGCCCGGAAGGTCTACGCCGCCGCCCGCGACCCCCGTACGGTCACGGATCCGGGCGTCGTGCCGCTGGCACTCGACGTGACCGACCCGGAGTCGGTGGCGGCGGCTGCCCGGGTGGCCTCCGACGTCACCATCCTGGTCAACAACGCCGCGAGCTCGGTGAACGCGAACTTCCTCGATTCGGACGTCGAGGGGATCCGTCGGGAGTTCGAGACGAACTTCTACGGCCCGCTCCTGCTCACCCAGGCGTTCGTGCCGGGCATCGTGGCCAACGGCGGCGGTCACATCCTCAACATCAACTCCGTTCTCTCCTGGATCGGGCTCACCGATTCCTACAGCGCGTCGAAGGCGGCGCTCTGGTCGATGACGAACTCGGTCCGCCTGCAACTGCTGCCCAAGGGTGTGGGTGTGACGGGGCTGCACGTCGGCTACATCGACACCGACATGTCGGCGCACGTCGACGCGCCGAAGATCGCCCCGGAGGACGTGGCCCGGCAGGCGATCGACGGTATCGAGGCGGGCGCCTTCGAGGTGCTGGCGGACGGGATCGCCCGGCAGGTGCGGGCCAGCCTGTCGGCTGAGGTGGCCGCGATGTATCCGCAGCTCGCCGCCGCCTGATCCGCCTCGCCGGAGGGGTGGCCGAGGTCCACGGGACATCGCCGAGGTCGGTGCCCGGTGGGCGTCGGCCGCCCCTCCAGCGTTTATCGGCAGCTTGACGCGAAACTGCTTCAGCCTTTATCGTCATCGCGACGAAAATAGGGGAGGTGGCGCGTCATGACCGACGTGACCAGAAGGCTGTTCCTGCGACACCTGCGGGGAGCGCCGACGACCTGGGTGCGACACCAGGCCCGGGGCCGGGTTCGACACGAGGGGATCGGGCAGTCGTTCTGGTACCGCCCGCTGGTCGCCGTACTGAGCGAGGTGCCGATCGACGACCGCGAACTGCCGCTGCTCTTCCACGCCCGGACCAGCGACTTCGCCGACGTCACGGTGCAGGCGACCGTGACGTACCGGATCGCCGACCCGGCGCTCGCCGCGAGCCGGTTGGACTTCTCGATCGACCCGCACCGGGGCGTCGCCCGGGCCAGGCCGCTCGACCAGGTCGCCACGCTCCTCGCCGAGCTGGCCCAGCAGCCGGCCCTCGACCTGCTGGCCCGGGTGCCGCTGGCCGAGGCGCTGACCGACATCGCCGGGGTCCGGGAGGCGGTGTCGGCCGCGTTGCGCGACGAGGCCCGGTTGGCCGACATCGGAGTCTCGGTGGGCAGCGCCCGGGTCGTGGCGGTGCGCCCCGAGCCCGAACTCGAACGGGCGCTCCAGACTCCCACCCGGGAGGCGGTGCAGGTCGAGGCCGACCGGGCCACCTACGCCCGGCGGGCCCAGGCCGTCGAGCAGGAGCGGGGCATCGCCGAGAACGAGTTGCAGAACAAGATCGAGCTGGCCCGTCGGGAGCAGCAACTGGTCGAGCAGCGCGGCGCCAACGCCCGCCGCAAGGTCGAGCTGGAGGCCGAGGCCGAACTCGCGGTGGCGCAGGGCAAGGCCGGGCGGGAGAAGGTGGCCAACGCGGCGGCGGCCGACCGGGCCCGGGTGCTGGCCGCCGCCGAGGCAGAGAAGGAACGCGTCCTCGCCGGGGCCAAGGCCGACGGCGTACGCGTGGTCGGCCTCGCCGAGGCCGAGGCGGAGACCGCCAAGCTCGCGGCGTACCGGGACCTGCCGCCGGCGGTGCTCCATGCGCTGGCGCTGCGGGAGGTGGCCGGCCAGCTTCCCGAGATCGGCCAGCTCACCGTCACCCCGGACGTGCTGACCGGCCTGCTCGGCCGGCTGTCGCGATGAGCGTCGCGGCGGCGAGGCGGCCACGGTGAGTGCCACCCTCGCGCCCCGGGTCGTCCTGGTGAGTCGGCGCAGCGAACTCGACGAGCTGCTGGCCCATCACGGCACTCGGGGTGCCGCCGGCTACTACCTGCGCCAACGGGGCCGGGACCTGGCCGAGGTCGTGGCCCGGCACGACGCGCTCCAGGCGGCGCTGACGATCGTCGGGGCGGCCATCCCGGCCGACTGGCGGCGCGGGCAGGCGGACCGGGAGGACCTGGCCCGGTTTCCGTTCGCCCCGGAGGACATCGTGGTCGCGGTCGGTCAGGACGGCCTGGTCGCCAACGCCGCGAAGTACCTCGACGGGCAGCCGGTGATCGGTATCGACCCGGAGCCGGACCGCAACGCCGGGGTGCTGGTGCCGTTCGCGCCATTGGAGATCGCCCGGCTGCTACCCGAGGTGGTCGCCGGCCGCGCGCCGATCCGCGAACGCACGATGGTCCGGGCCAGGCTGGACGACGGGCAGGAACTGCTCGGGCTCAACGAGATCTACGCCGGCCATCCCGGGCACCAGTCGGCCCGGTACGTGCTGTCGACCGTCGACGGCCGTCGGGAACGGCAGTCGTCCTCCGGACTGGTGGTCGGCACCGGTACCGGCGCCACCGGCTGGTGCGCCTCGATCGCCCGGGAACGGTCCGGCGCCCCACCGTTGCCGGCGCCGGGGGAGCGGGCGCTCTGCTGGTTCGTCCGGGAGGCGTGGCCGTCCCCGTCGACCGGCGCGTCGTTGACGGCCGGCCGGCTCGGCACGGACGAGACCCTGGAGATCGTGGCGGAACGGGAGCGGCTGGTGGTCTTCGCCGACGGTCTGGAGGCGGACCACCTGGCGATGGCCTGGGGACAGCGGTTGACGATCGGCCCGGCCACCCGGCGCCTGCGCCTGGTCGAGCCGGCCGGTGCCGACTAGAGCGGGCCGACCGGCGCCGATCAGGAACGGGCCGATTCGCGGGCCGATCGGCAGCGGACCGACCGGGCACCGATCAGGGACGGGCCGACCGATGCCGATCAGCGGGTCGACCCGGGTGGGTCAGAAGGTCGACTTCGGGGCGCTCGCGCCCGGCTTGATCCTGGTCGGCCCGGCCGCCGACGGGCGTACGTCGACGTCGAAGATCGCGGTCGGCAGGTAGACCGTGGCGCACGAGTTCGGAATGTCCACCACCCCGGAGAAGCGCCCCTCGATCGGTGCCGCGCCGAGGATCAGGTACGCCTGCTCGGGGCTGTACCCGAACTTGGTCAGGTAGTCGATCGCGTGCAGGCAGGCGCGCTGGAACGCCAACTGCGAGTCCAGGTAACGCTGTTCCCCGTCCGTGGTGACGGAGATTCCGGAGAAGGCCAGCCACTGGCTGTACTGCGGCGCGACGTTCCCGGGCAGGAAGATCGCGTTCTCCGACACCCCGTACGTCGTCATCCCGCCCTTGATCACATCCACGTGCAGGTCGATGAAGCCGCCCATCTCGATCGCGCCGCAGAAGGTGATCTCCCCATCGCCCTGGGAGAAGTGCAGGTCGCCCAGGGACAGGTTCGCGCCGGGGACGTACACCGGATAGAAGACCCGGGTCCCCTTGGTCATGTTCTTGATGTCCTGGTTCCCGCCGTTCTCCCGGGGCGGGGCCGTCCGGGCCGCCTCGGCGGCGACCCGGTCGAAGTCGGCACCGGTCAACGATCCGAGGATCGCCCCGTCCGGCAGCGGCGGCAGCGACAGTGGCGGTACCCGGTCCGGATCGGTGGCCCGCAGCGCTCCCTCCCGCTGGTTCCACTTCGCCAACAGCGCCGCCGACGGGGCGGTGCCCATCAGACCGGGATGGATCATTCCGGTGAAGGTCACTCCGGGGATGTGCCGCGAGGTCGCCTGCTGCCCGCTGAAGTCCCAGATCGCCTTGTAGGCGTCCGGGAAGTAGTCGGTCAGGAAGCCTCCGCCGTTCTGCTTCGGGAAGATCCCGGTGTAGCCCCAGCCCTGGCCGGCCAGCGGGCCGGTCTCCTGCGGAATCGGCCCGACGTCCAGGATGTCGACGACCAGCAGGTCACCGGGCTCGGCGCCGCTCACCGAGAACGGCCCGCTGAGCGCGTGCACGATCGGCAGTGGCGCGTCGCGGACGTCGTCGGCCGAGTCGTCGTTGTGGATGGCGCCGTCGAACCACTCCCGGCAGTCCACCCGGAACGACTGGCCGGGCCGGACGGTGGCGACCGCCGGGATGTCGGGGTGCCACCTGTTGTGGCCCACCAACACCTGCTCGGTGAACTTCTTCGTCGAGTCGAGCGGAAACAACACCTCGGGCATCGCGCTTTCCCTTCACCGGTCAGGGTCGTGGCAGCCGGGCATGGCCGGGATGGGACGGCCGGTTCGGCCCGGTCGGCGGCGTACGGCGCCGGCCGGGAATCCGGGACACCACCTCCGGCGCCTCGGCACTGCGGCCGGCCTGGTCGAGTGCCGCGGTCAGCGGGTGTGGCATGGCATTCAGCAGCGGCGCGGAGAAGACCCGGTCGGCCTCCGCGGAGCAGGTCGCGCAGCGCGCCCGCGTCGGGGCCTGCCCGATCGGGTACGTCGCATCGAAGGCGCCGTCGCGCGGACACCGGTACTCGTACGTCGCCACGGCTCAAGAATCGGACCGGAAAGGTCGCCTCCGCAGGTCAACGCGACAAGTAGGGGCCGGTGGTGCGGCAGTGCCCGGTGTGGTTGCCCGGGCACGATGCGCCCGGTCGGCGGGTCCCGGCGCGGAGTTGCCCGGCTGCGGCGCCGGTTAACCGGTTGCGGTTCCGGTGGCGGGCTCGGCAGGATCGGCCGGGTGGCGACATCGATCGACATTCTGGACTACTACCGGCGGGGCGGCGAGCACGCCCGGCTGACCAGGGGAGTCGGACGGCTGGAGTACCTGCGCACGCTGGACGTACTGACCAGGATGCTGCCGCCGGCCCCGGCCGCCGTACTGGACGTAGGCGGGGCCACCGGGGTGTACGCGGAGCCGCTGGCCGCGGCCGGCTACCGGGTGTACCCTGCTGGACCTGCTGCCGGAGCACGCGGCGGCGGCCGCCGGCCGCGCCGGGGTGACCGCCCTGGCCGGGGACGCCCGGGCCCTGCCGGTGCCCGACGGGCGGTTCGACGCGGTGCTGATGCTCGGACCGCTCTACCACCTGCTCGACCGGGCCGACCGGGTCACCGCCTGGCGGGAGGCGGCCCGGGCCGTCCGCCCCGGTGGGGCGGTGGTGGCCGCGACGATCAGCCGGTACGCCTCGCTGTTCGACGGGTTCGCGAAGGGACTGTTCGACGATCCCGACTTCCGGCCGCTGGTGGAACGGGCCCTTACCGACGGGCAGCACCTGAACACCCGGACCGAGCAGACCTGGTTCACCAGCGCGTACTTCCACCACCCGACAGAGCCGGCGAGCGAGGCGACCGAGGCGGGTCTCGCGGTGCGCCGGGTGGTCGCGGTGGAGGGCCCGCTCGGGTTCGCCGGCGGGCGGCTGGCCGAGATCCTGGCCGATCCGGGGCAGACCGATCTGATGCTGGAGCTGTTCCGCCGGGTCGAGGCCGAGCCGAGCCTGCTCGGCGCGAGCGGTCACCTGCTCACCGTGGCCGGCCGGCCGTCCGATCACCACGCCGCGTCCGGCGGACGGGACGGCGTCGCACCCGCCGCCCGATAGTCAGTCGACGACCCGGACGACGGTGTCGGTGCTCTCGGCGACGACCAGGTCGTTCTAGATGGCTTTCGGCGTGACCCCACACTATTCCGGTCCGCCCCGGTCGCCGAGGACCCGGCCGGGGGACGGCGGATATCCGCCCGCCGTGCCCGGGGCGCCCGGAACTCGCTCCCCGGAGGGAGGCGCCGCACGGGTCCGCCTCGGATACTGGGGCGATGCGCGAGCGCCGGAACCGGCTCATCGACTGGGGGCGTACGAGGCCGCCCCTGGTGGTGGACGCGCTGATCGCGATCGTCTGCTACGTGTTCATCGTCGTCAACGCGTTCACGCACCAGCGGACCGAGTGGTGGGTCTTCCTCCTCGCCGGCCTGAACGCGACCCCGCTGGTCTGGCGGCGCAGGTACCCGTTCCGGGTCACCGCGCTGGTCGGCGTCGGCACCACCTGGCTGGCCCTGGAGGGGACGCTGGGCGAGATCCCGACCGCGCAACTCGTCGCCACCTACACGTTCGCCGCGCTCTGCCCGCCGGTGCAGCGGGTCATCCTGATGCTCGGCACCCTCGTCGGGGTGATCGTCTCGGTGCCGCCGGAGAAGCTGCTCGAATTCGGCCCGTCCGGGATCGCGTTCCTGGTCGCGTACGCGATGGGGGTCAGCGCGCGGGCGCGCCGGGACCGGATCGCGATGCTGGAGGAGCGGGCCCACCGGTTGGCCGAGGAACAGGACGCGTCGGCGGCCCGGGAGCGGGAGCGGATCGCCCGGGAGGTGCACGACATCCTCGCCCACTCGATGAGCCTGGTGGTGGTGCAGGCCGAGGCCGGGCCGGTGGTGGTGCGGACCGATCCGGGCAAGGCCGAGGAGGTCTTCGACACCATCTCGGCGACCGCCCGGGAAGCTCTCACGCAACTGCGTCGGACGCTCGGGGTGCTCCGCGCGGAGGGCCCGGTGCGGGCGCCGTTGCCCGACCTCGACGCGGTGCCCCCGCTGGTCGAGGGGGCCCGCAGGGCCGGCCTGGTCGCCACCCTGGAGGAGCACGGCGAACGCCGTCCGGTGCCGGCGGATCTGGGCGTGACGGCGTACCGGATCGTGCAGGAGTCGTTGACGAACACGCTGCGGCACGCCGGAGCGGGGCAGGTCCGGGTCCGGCTGGACTGGGCGGACGCGGTGCTGCGCCTGGAGGTGAGCGACGATGGACGCGGGCGGCCCGGTGCCGGCCGGCCGGACGGACACGGACTGGTCGGCATGCGCGAGCGGGTCTCGGCGGTCGGCGGCGTGCTGACCACCGGTCCGGGGCCGGACGGCACCGGTTTCCGGGTCGCGGCGACCCTGCCACTACGGTAGGAGCGGCCGTCCCGACAGGACGGGGAGGTCGGCGCGGCGGGGAGGGGCAGATGGCCGGAAAGACCGCGCTCCGGGTGCTCATCGCCGACGACCAGGCACTGGTCCGGGACGGGTTCGGCATGATCCTGGCCGCCCAGCCCGACATCACCGTGGTCGGCGAGGCCGCCGACGGAGCCGAGGCGGTCCGGTGGGCCCGCGAGCTGACCCCGGACGTGGTGCTGATGGACATCCGGATGCCGAACGTGGACGGCATCGCGGCGACCGCCCGGATCTGCGCGGAGACCTCCGCCCGGGTGCTGGTGCTGACCACGTTCGACCTCGACGAGTACGTCTACGACGCGTTGCGGGCCGGCGCGAGTGGCTTCCTGCTCAAGGACATGCGCCGGGACGAACTGGTCAACGCCGTCCGGGTGGTGGCCGCCGGGGAGGCCCTGCTGGCACCCACCGTCACCCGTCGACTGATCGCCGACGTGGTGTCCCGGGACCGGCCGGTCCGGCCCGGTCCGGGATCGCCCCGGCTCGCCACCCTGACCGCCCGGGAGTCGGAGACGTTGCGCCAGGTCGCCCGGGGGCTGTCCAACGCCGAGATCGCCGGCGCGCTCTTCGTCAGCGAGCACACCGTGAAGACCCACGTCAGCAACGTCCTGGCGAAACTCGGCCTGCGGGACCGGGTCCAGGCGGTGGTGCTGGCGTACGAGTCCGGCCTGGTGGCGCCCGGCGAGGCCGGCGTACCGGGTGAGGCCGGGCGGTCGACTCAGTCCTGAGAGTGACCCCGGAGGCCGCCGGACACCTCCGGTCGACGGAGTCAGGGTCCCCTCTCGGCGGCGATCCGCGCAGCGGCCCCGGCGGACGACCATCATGGCAGCTCGCGATCGGGCGGGCTATCCACATCGGAGAGTGCCATGTTACGTGCCATCACCGGGTACGCCATCCGGCGACCCGTCGTCGTCCTCACGCTCTGGCTGATCGTCCTGGCCGGTGGATTCGGCGCCGGAGCGGGGATCTTCCAACGGCTCTCGGCGGACGTCGGCGCCGTTCCGGGCAGTGAGTCGGACACCGCCCTGCACCGGTTGGCCGACGCCCCGGACGAGCCGGCCCGGCTGACCGCCCTCGTCCACGGCATGCCGGCCACCGATCCGGCGGTACGCGACAGCGTCGCGGCGGCCGTCGCCGACGTACGGGCGATGCCGGGGATAGCCGCGGTCGCCGATCCTGTTCCGTCGACGGAGACCGGGAAGGCCCTGCTGATCGTGGTCACCCTCCGGCCCGAGCGGGACGCGGACGAGGCGGCCGAGGCCGCGGCCGAGCGGCTGCACCGGATCGAGGCGCCCGAGGTGGTGGTCTCCGGTGGGCCGATCACCGACGCCGAGTTCAACGTGCAGGCGCAGCGGGACGTCGCGCGGGCGGAGATGGTGAGCCTGCCGGTGGTGCTGGTGTTGCTGCTGCTCGTCTTCGGCGGGCTCGTCGCGGCCGGCCTGCCGCTGGTGATCGCCGTCGTCGGGATCGGCTCGACCTTCGGCATCCTGTACGCCTTCAGCCTGGTCTCGGACGTCTCGGTCTACGCCGTACAGGTCACCACGATGCTCTCGGTCGGGTTGGCGGTGGACTACGCACTGCTGATGGTGAGTCGGTTCCGGGAGGAGCGGGCGACCGCTCCGGACGTACCGACGGCGGTCGCCCGGACCGTCGCCACCGCCGGCCGTACCGTGTTGTTCGCCGGGCTGACCGTGACGGTCGCCCTCACCGGCCTGCTGGTCTTTCCGGACCCGTTCCTCCGCTCGATGGGACTCGCCGGGGCGGCGGTGGTCGCGGTCGACATGGTCGCGGCGCTCACCCTGCTGCCCGCCCTGCTGGTGCTGCTGGGCCGGCGGATTCCGGCCGCGAAGCCGCGTACCAGGGCCGGGGTGTTCGCCGCCGTGGCCCGGGTGGTGCAGCGCCGGCCGGTGCTGACCCTGGTCGCCACCGTCGGGGTGCTGGCCACGCTGGCCATCCCGGTCCTGGACCTGCGACTGTCCCCCGGGGACGCGCGACTGCTGCCCACCAGCACCGAGACCCGCCGGATGTGGGACGCGTCCACCGTCCACTTCCCGGAACACACCGCGCCGAACGACATCGTGGTGGTGGCGTCCACGCCGTCGGACGACCCGGAACTGGCCAGCCTGCGGGACCGGGTCGCGGCCGTCGCGGGGGTCACCGGGGTCGAGGTGGTGTCGGCGGGGCCGGAGCTGACCGTGCTGCGGGCGGCCCCGGGGGCGCGACCGGAGCAGGACGCGGCGGCGGAGACGGTGGCCGCGATCCGGGCCCTGCCGGCGCCGTTCGAGGTCGTGGTCACCGGTGAGGCCGCCCGGCTGGTCGACTACCGACAGATGCTCGCCGAGCGGCTGCCCTGGGCGATCCTGGTGGTCGTGCTCGCCACCCTGGTGCTGCTGTTCGCGCTCACCGGCTCGGTGCTGCTGCCGGTCAAGGCGGTGCTCACCAACGTGCTGAGCCTCGGCGCCGCCCTCGGGGTGGTGGTCTGGGTCTTCCAGCAGGGCCATCTGGCCGGCCTGTTCGGCACGGTACGTCTCGACGCGACCCACCTGACCATCCCCGTACTGGTCGGCGCCATCGCCTTCGGGCTCTCCGTCGACTACGAGGTCTTCCTGCTGTCCCGGATCCGGGAGCGCTGGCTGGCCGGGGCCGATCCGCAGCAGGCGGTGGCGGAGGGCCTCCAGCGGACCGGCGCGATCGTCACCTCGGCGGCGCTGTTGCTGGTGGTGGTCTTCGCCGGATTCCTGATCGGCGGGTTCGCGCCGATCAAGGCGATCGGTCTGGGACTGGTGCTGGCGATCGCCCTGGACGCCACCATCGTCCGGATGCTGCTGGTGCCGGCGACGATGACGCTGCTGGGCCGGTACAACTGGTCCGCGCCGGCCCCGCTGCGCCGGTTGCACCAGCGGTTCGGCACGCGGGAGGACGAACCGGCGGCGCCCCGGCCGGCCCCGGTGCCCGTCCGTTAGCCGGCGGCCCACGCCCGCCCGACGTTCACCGTCCCGTCGTTCACCGTCCCGTCGTTCCCCGTCCCGTCGTTCCCCGTCCCGTCGTCCCTCATACCGGGCGGCGGGGCGGTGAACGTCGTCCGCCGAACAGGTGAAGAAAACCGCCGTCACTGAAAAGGACGCTGGTAAATATTGACACGCGATCGAGGGACAGCCATCCTCGTCGATATTCACCCCCGCTCGGTATGGAGGACCCCTTGTTCAGACGTACCGTCAGATTCGTCGCGGCGCTCACCCTCGCCGCCGCCGCAACGCTCGTCGCGACCGTGACGACCGCCGCCCCCGCGCAGGCCGACGGCTGCTACACCTGGGGCCGGCAGCTCTCCGAGGGCATGACCGGCGAAGACGTCCGGCAGTTGCAGATCCGGGTCGCCGGTTACCCCGGCAACAACGCCGTACTGGGCATCGACGGCGCCTTCGGACCGGCCACGCGCTCCGCCGTCATCCGCTTCCAGCAGGCCTACGGTCTCGGCGCGGACGGCATCGCCGGGCCGCTGACGTTCAACCGGATCTACGCTCTCCAGGACGACGACTGCACGCCGATCAACTTCAACTACGCCGAGTTCAACGACTGCAACTCGGACTGGTCCGGCGGCGCGGTCTCGGCCTCGACCGCCCGGTTCAACGCCCTGGTCAACATGTGGAAGCTCCAGGCCATGCGGCACGCCCTCGGCGACCAGCAGATCCGGGTCACCAGCGCGTTCCGTAGCCACGCCTGCAACAACGCCGTCGGCGGCTCGGCCAGCAGCCGGCACCTCTACGGCGACGCGGTCGACCTCGGCGCCAGCCCGCACAGCCTGTGCCGGCTCGCCCAGCAGGCCCGCAACCACGGCTGGCGGGAGATCCTCGGCCCCGGCTACCCCGGGCACAGCGACCACACGCACGTCGCGCACAAGTCCAGCCGTACCTGGTCGGCCAGTTCCTGCGGCGTCTCCTGACCCATGCGCGGGTGCCCGTCGGCGGCGGGGCGGGCACCAGCCGCAGGTGTCAGGGTGTCTGCGGGGTCAGGGTGTGGTGGCGAGCCACCTTTGACCGGCGTTACGAACGCCCCTCGGTCATGGGCAGACCTCGACGAACGGCGCGTCGTCGGTGACGAGCTCCACTCGTACTTCACCGCGTACACCGTTCCGTGCTATCCGGACGGCTACGCCCGCGGACCAGGATCGGTCGGCGGGCGTAGCGGACTACGGGATCGGACGGGGTCAGCCGGTGCAGTTGGGTACTGCTGGAGCGCTGCCGACACAGTTGCTCAGGGTGTTGGCGCTGATCGGTGAACTGGTGGTGGTCATGGTGCCGTTCTGGCGGCTGACGCCCCCGGCACCGAGCACCGCATGGTTGGTGGTCACGGCGGTCTGGGTGAGGGTGGTCGCGGTGGAGTTGAGCGCGGCAATGCCGCCGCCGCTGACCGCCGCGGTGTTGCCGGTGATGAACATCGGACTGCCGGAGACGCCGGTCGTGGTCAGGGTGCCTCTGCGGCCGTTGTAGATGCCGCCGCCGTTGAGTAGGGCGCTGTTGTTGGATACCGGAGACCTGGTAAAGGTCGCAGCGGGCGCGGTGCCGGAGGGGGTGTCGACGTTGGCCAACCCGCCGCCGTTGAGCGTCGCGCTGTTGCCATACAGACTGCTTCCGGTGAGGGTTACCGCACCGCGGTTCAGGATTGCGCCGCCATTACCGACCGCACTGCCGTTGGTAAATGTCACCGCCGTCGTGAGCGTGAGATTTCCAGTGGTAGCCACCTCCGCGATGCGGAATGGCAGCAGTGATACGCGGGCAACGGTCGCGGGCCCGATCATCTCGATCGGAGTGGTGATCACCGGCAACGCGTTGGTGAGCCCGCCATGGCTGGAGGTCATCCGGTAGGTACAGCCGGACGCCAGGACGAGGGTGTCGCTGGTCGGGGTGGAATTGGCCAGGTTGATCGCCGTGACGAGGGCGTTCTGGCTGCATGCCACGGGAATCGTGGCAGCCCACGCCGCGGGGGTGAGGGTGGCCAGGCTCCCGGCCACAACGGCGACGCCGAGCAGGGCCTGGCTGATGATACGTGTGCGTCTGATGACGCCTTCTCTCCTGATACAGGATAGGAGCGGCCCGCGAACAATGCGGTGCGCCCGGAAGAACATGCCGCGATGCCAGCTTTCCATCAGTATCGCGAAGTACTCCCGACTCGTCGATCAAGGCGGACATTCTTCCGCCATCGAGGTCTGGGATGACAATATGTCGACCCTACCGTTCCTTCATAAAAAGGTCAACCTGCGATTTTCGGATGAGTGGGTATTGGAAAGTGGTCAGGTAAACAGGTTGGTCCCATATTTATTTGCAAAAGCCGCGTTGCGGCTGGTCAGGCAATTGCGTGCTGATCACGGTGACCCGAAAAGCTCGCGTCGGGAGCGAAGGAGGGCCAGGGTTGGGGTGCGCGCTGCTGTCACCGCTGCCTGGCCGGGCCGCCGCACTGTACGGGTGCCGCACGGCGGGCACGAGGACCTCCCCTACGGGGCGGTTGAGCTGTTGGTCGGGTGGCTCGATGACCGTTTCTCGGCGCCACCTGGCGGGCTCGCGCTCCACGCCCCTGAGATTTCTCCGGGTCCGACCGGCCACCTTCGACAGATGTGGCCGGTCGGGCCGCCGCGACAGGCTTCCGGGTATGCGAACACTTTCTCGACGATGGCTACTGGGCGGGCTCGCGGCGCTGGTGGCGGTGTCGGCGACGTCCGCCGCACCGGCCGCGCTCGCCCGTACCGGGCCGTCGGCCTCCGGCCCGACCGGCTCGTCGGCGCCCGACCGCATCCCGCCGCTGCGGCTGAGCCTGCCCGAGCCGACCGGCCGGTACCCGATCGGCACCACCGAACTGCACGTGGTCGACACCGACCGGCCCGATCCCTGGGTCGACGGCCGGCCCAGGGAACTGATGCTGACCGTCTGGTACCCGGCCTCGTCCTCCACCGGCGGGAGGCTGGCGCCGTACCTGTCGCCGTCGGCGGCACCTCGGCTCGGGGAGCGGATCGCCGGGCTGCTCGGACTCCCCGCCGACCAGGTCGACTGGGCGGGGGTCAGCACGCACGCCCGGTCCGGAGTGCCGGTACGGCCGCGTCCGGGTGGGCATCCGGTCGTCCTCTTCTCGCCCGGCGGGGAGGAGCCCCGGGCGGGCGGCACGATCCTGGTCGAGGAGCTGGCCAGCCAGGGGTACGTCGTGGTGACCGTGGACCACACGTACGAGACGCCGGCGGTCGAGTTTCCGGGAGGTCGGGTCGAGACGCAGCAGTTGCCCGAGATCGATCCGACCGAACTCAACCACCGGGTGTTGGGAACCCGGGTGCTGGACACCCGGTTCGTTCTCGACCAACTCGCGGTCCTCGCCGGTGGCGGCAATCCCGACGCCGGAGGGCGGCACCTACCGCGCGGTCTCGGTGCCGGGCTCGACCTGTCCCGGGTCGGGATGTTCGGCCACTCTGCCGGCGGCTTCACCTCGGCCGAGACGATGCTCGTCGACCGGCGGCTCGACGCCGGAGCCGATCTGGACGGCAGCATGGCGTACAGCTTCTCCGCGAACGACTTCGGCGACGTGGTCGAACGCGGGCTCGACCGACCGTTCCTGTTGATGGGCGCGGGGCTGAGCAGCGGCGTTCCGCACACCCACCAGCACTCCCGGGACTGGGCGGGCTTCTGGGCGAACTCCACCGGCTGGCAGCGGGACCTGTACGTAGCCGACGGCGAGCACTTCAGTTTCACCGACTACCAGCACCTGGTGCCGCAGCTCGGTGCGGTGTTCGACCTGCCGCAGGAGGTCGTGACCGGTGCGATCGGCACGGTCGACCCGGACCGCCTGGTCGGATCGCTGCGGGCGTACCTCACCGCGTTCTTCGACCAGCACCTGCGGGGTCGGCCGCAGCACCTGCTCCAGAACCCGTCGCCGCGACACCCCGACATCACCTTCGTCCGGCCGTAACCCGTCCGGACCGGGCGATCCGGATCCGGACGGTCAGGACCGGGCGCGTCCGGTCGTCGGCGGTGAGTCGTCGGCGACCGGACGTACCCGGGTCGGGATCGGCAGCCCGGCCTCGTATCCGACGGCGAACGTCTCCAGCGCCGCGTCGGTGCCGGCCCGGTCGCCGGTGGCGAGCAGGTCGAGGAGCAGTCCACGGATCACCGCGAGGCCGAGCCGGGCGTGGGTCCGGGCCACCTCGGCGGGTACCTGCCAGCGCGCGGCCAGCTCGACGTTGAGGTCGAGCCAGTTGTCCACCAGGCCCTCGAGCAGTGGCGCCGTGCCGGGGTGGCCCTGCACCGCCTGGCCGTACATCTCGAAGAACAGCCGCTCGTACGGCCACAGCGCCGGGTCGGCCAGCCGGTGCCACATCGCCCGGATGGTGTCGGCCAGCGAGGTGGCCGGATCGAGGTCCAGGGTGGCCAGGGCGGCCCGCTGTCGGGCCTCCACCTCGCGGACCACCTCGACGAGGAGTCCCTCCTTCGAGCCGAAGTGGTAGATCAGCATCCGGTGGCTGGTACCGATGCCGGCGGCCAGTCCGCGCAGGGTCAGCGCGCCGACGCCGTGCTCCGCGATGTGGTCGACGGCGCGGGACAGCAGGTGTCCTCGAAGCTCTCCAGCCATGTACCATACGGTACATGTACCACCTGGTACAGGAGCGGGAAGAGGTGCTGAGGTGGGGCGTCAACAGATCGACGTACGGGTGCGCAGTGCGGCCAGCCCGGCCGCGGTCCACGCGTTGCTGCGGGACGGGGCGGGCTGGCCCACCTGGTCACCGATCGATTCCTTCGAACTGGAGCGGCCGGGCCCGGACGAGCCGGAGGGGGTGGGTGCGATCCGGATCTTCCGCACCGGCCGGACGACCAGCCGGGAACGCGTGGTCGAGCGGGTGCCGGACCGCCGGTTCAGTTACGAACTCCTCTCCGGACTGCCGATCCGCGACTACCGGGCCGACGTCGACCTCACCCCGGACGACGGCGGCACCCTGATCCGTTGGCGCTCCTCGTTCTCGGCCACGGTGCCCGGCACCGGCTGGATCTACCGGCGGGCGCTGGGCCGCTTCATCAGGCAGACCGCCGAAGGCCTGGCCAGCCACGCCGCCGCCCGCGCCGCCCATCCCGCCTGACCGGACCAGCCCGCCCGGCGATCCGCCTCGGGGCGCCCGGACCCTCCGGCCCAGCCAGCCACCGCCGCTCCCGCCCGGACGTGTCCGCGTTCCGCGCTCAGGTGGGGGCAGGCTGGGCCGGCAGCTTGGGCAGCAGCACGGCGACCCGGGCCGCGGCCGGTTCGTTGTCGAGCTGGCGGAACAGCGCGTACGCGCCGGACCACGCCGTCCCGGCGGCAGCGTGGTCGCCGACGCTGGCGTAGGCGTGCCCGAGCACGGTCAGCGCCCGGGCCCGGAGGAAGTGGAACCGTAGGTCCCCGAGCAGTTGGAGAACCCGGCGGAGCAGCGCCACGGCCCGCGCCGCCCGGCCGTCGATCAACTCCAGTTCGCCGAGCCCGGCCAGGGACACCGCCTCACCGAATGCCAGACCGTCGACCTGACTGCGGGCCAGGGCCGTCTCCAGGGTGTGCCGGGCGGACGGGTGGCCGTCCAGGGCGTAGACGTGGCCGAGCCGGGCCAGCGCGTACGTCTCCTGGACCTGGTCACCGGTCTCCCGGGCGACGGCGACCGCCTGCCGCAGGTACGTCCGGCCGGGCTCGGGCCGCCCCAGCTCACGGTAGGTCAGGCCGAGCAGGGTGAGCGCGGTGCTCTCGTCGCGGCGGGCGCCCATGCTGCGGGCCAGGTCGAGATAGCGGTGGCCCAGGTCCCGGGTGACATCGTCGAGTCCCTGTTCCCGGCTGATGATTGCGCGCTGTGCCAGGGCGTGGCACTCGCCGAGCCGGTAACCGGCGGCGGCGGAGATGGACAGCGCCTCGGCGAGCAGCGGCGCCGCCTCCCGGTGCCGACCGGTGATCCGGTACACGTCGGCGCACAGCCACAGCGAGTCGGCCACCCCGCGCGGCTCGTCGACCAGCCGGAAGATCCGTAGGGCCGCCTCGGCGGCGTCGAGCTTCTCCCGCAGTTCGGCACCGCGCCGCGAGGTCCACAGGTCGGCGAGGTTGCGGAGCAGCACCGCCTCGCCCCGGCGTTCCCCGGCGCGCCGGCACGCGCGGAGCGCCGCCTCGTGCGCCTGCCGCGCCTCGTCGTGCATTCCCCGCAGCTCGTAGAACACCTGCGCCGACGCGGCGAGGTTCCAGGCTATGCCGGTCAGCTCCAGATCGGCCGCCTGGTAGATCGAGGCGACCAACGCGACCCGCTCGCGCTCGAACCAGGAGACCGGGTCGCCGACCGACCCCACCTCGGGCGTCGGTCGCCAGCGCCGGGCGGGGCCACGGATCGGCGCCAGCGTCCGGGTCGGCAGCAGGGCGTCGGCCGCCTCCGCCTCGGCCAGCCAGGCGCCGAACGCCCGTTCCAAGGCGGCAAGCCGGACCTCCTCCGGCTCCTCCTCGGCGGCGCGTTCCCGGGCGAAGAGCCGGACGAGGTCGTGCATGCCGTACCGGGGCCCGTCGGCGGCTGGATCGGCCACCGACGGGAAGTCCGTGGGTGTCCCCGGCAGCAGTTCCAGCAGGGACGCGTCGACCAGCGACTCCAACAGTCTCTCGGCCTCAGGCGGCGGCACGTCGAGCATCGCCGCACCTATCCAGGCCGGTACGTCGGGGGCGTCGAGCAGGCTCAACAGCCGGAGCATCCGCCGGGCCGGCTCGGCCAGGGCCCGGTAGCTGAGGCCGAGGCTGGCCCGTACCTCCAGGTCGTCGGTGGCGAGTTCGTCGAGCCGGTTCAGTTCGTCACGCAGTCGTTCGGCGAGCTGGGCGAGGCGCCAGTGCGGCCGCGCGGCGAGCCGGGCCGCCGCGATGCGTACGGCGAGCGGCAGGTACCCGCACAGCCGGGCGATCTCGGCCACCGCCTCCGGCTCGGTGGCGACACGTCCGGAGCCGACGATCCGGTCGAGCAGCCCGACGGCCTCGGCCGGCTCGAACGTCGCCAGTCCCAGCTGGGCCGCACCCTCCAGCCCGGTCAGTCGCTGCCGGCTGGTGACGATGACCGCACCCGCCGCACCCCCAGGCAACAGCGGGCGGACCTGGGCAGCCGATCTGGCGTCGTCGACCACGACGAGCAGCTCCCGGTCGTGGACCGCGTCGCGGAACTGGCCCGCGCGCTCCTCAACGGTGTCGTAGTGCAGGTTGTCGGGCACCCCGAGCACCCGCAGGAAGCGCCCCAGCACGGCGAGCGGGTCGACCGGGTCCGGCCAACTGCCCCGCAGGTCGGCGTAGAGCTGGCCGTCCGGGTACCGCTGCCGCAGCCGGTGTGCCACGTACCAGGCCAGGCTGGACTTGCCCACTCCGGCCGGGCCGGAGAGCGCGATGACCCGGAGCCGCTCGGACGGCCCGGTGAGGCTGCTCTCCAGCCATCCGACGGCCCGGCGCCGGCCGGTGAAGTCGGCGACCGTCGGCGGCAGTTGGTGGGGCCGCTGCGGCTGCGGTTCGGCCGGGCCCGCCGTCCCCCGGCCGGTGCCGGCCGGGCTGGTCAGCCCGGGATCGTTGTGCAGCATCCGCAGGTGTAGCTGTTGTAGTTCGGGGCCGGGATCGACGCCCAGGGTGTCGGCCAGGCGGTGTCGCAGTCGGGCATAGTGGTCCAGCGCGTCGGCCTGCCGTCCGCTGCGGTAGAGGGCGAGCAGGAGCTGCCCGGCCAGGCGTTCGTCGAGCGGCTGTTCGGCTGCCCGCCGGGTCAGCTCCGGGAGCAGTTCTCCGTGCAGGCCCCGCCGGAGCGCGATGTCGCACCGGTCGAGTTCGACCGCGAACCGCTCCTGGCCGAGCGCCTCCCGCAGCGCACTGAGCCAGGGGGTCTCCAGATGCGCGAACGCCTCGCCCCGCCACAGCCCCAGCGCCTCGTCGAACAGCGGCAGCGCCGCGGCGTCGTCCTCGGTGTTCCGGGCCTGCCGGACCAGCCGGCGGAAGCGGTGCAGGTCGACGGCGTCCGGCGGAACGGTGAGCAGGTACCCGCCCGAGCGTCGGGTAACCGTCACCCCGGCGGCGGGGGAGAGGCGCTGCCGCAGCCGGGACAGGTAGCTGTAGAGGCTCTCCCGGGCCCTCTGCGGTCGACGGTCGGCCCAGACCCGGTCCAGGAGCTGCTCCACCGAGACGATTTCGTTCGCGTCGACGAGGAGGGCCACCAGGACACACCGCTGCCGGGCGGGCCCCGACTCGACCCGGACTCCGTCGACCTGGACGTCGACATCGCCGAGCAGCCGAAACTCCAGCACCGTCTGCGAACCTCCACCCGGTCAGGGCGAACCTGCCCTCTAGTCGCTCGGCGAGCGGATTCCAGGATCACACAATGCCAGCGGGCGGAAGATCGACGGGGCGGGTCGTCCCACATGGCAATCGTGGCACATCGACGCCGGAGCGTCGGATCACCGTCCGATCAACCGAGTACCGGTGTTCGTGGTTGTCGCACCCGGTCAATTACTATGGCGCCGGCTAAGGCGCCAGCGCAGGTCCGGTACGGGTCCTGATCGGGGCGTCGGGCCGTTGTCGGCGACGAGGGCACTTTGTGGAGGAGTCACATGAGCACCGGGACTGAGACTTTCGAGTTCCAGGCCGAGGCGCGTCAGCTTCTGCAGCTGATGGTTCATTCGATCTATTCGAACAAGGACATCTTCCTGCGGGAACTCATTTCGAACGCCTCCGACGCGCTGGACAAAGTGCGGCTGGCCGCCTTCGCCGACAAGGATCTGGCGGTCGACACCTCCGACCTGCACATCGACCTGGAGATCGACTCCGAGGCGCGTACGCTCACCGTCCGGGACAACGGGGTCGGCATGTCCCGGGACGAGGTGATCATCCTCATCGGCACCATCGCCAAGTCCGGTACGGCGGAACTGATGCAGAAGATCAGGGAGTCGAAGGACGCGGCCGGCTCGCAGGAACTGATCGGGCAGTTCGGCGTCGGCTTCTACTCCAGCTTCATGGTCGCCGACAAGGTCACCCTGCTGACCCGGCGTGCGGGTGAGGACACCGCGACCCGGTGGGAGTCCGACGGCGGGGCCACCTATGTGATCGAGACGGTGGACGACGCCCCGCAGGGCACCGCCGTCACCCTGCACCTCCGGCCGGAGGACAAGGACGACCAGCTGTTCGACTACACGGCCGGCTGGAAGGTCAGGGAGATCGTCAAGCGCTACTCCGACTTCATCGCCTGGCCGATCAGGATGGCCGTCGAGCGGACCGACAACGACGGCAACACGACGTCCGAGATCCAGACGCTCAACTCGATGAAGGCGCTCTGGGCGCGGTCGAAGGACGACGTCAAGGAAGACGAGTACAAGGAGTTCTACCGGCACCTGAGCCATGACTGGTCCGACCCGCTGGAGATCATCCATATGCGGGCCGAGGGGACGTTCGAATACGAGAGCCTGCTCTTCATTCCGTCCCGCGCCCCGTTCGACCTGTTCACGCGCTCGGCCAAGCGCGGCGTCCAGTTGTACGTCAAGCGGGTGTTCATCATGGACGACTGCCAGGAACTCATGCCGGAGTACCTGCGCTTCGTCAAGGGTGTGGTGGACGCCCAGGACCTGTCGCTCAACATCTCCCGGGAGATCCTCCAGCAGGACCGGCACATCCAGCTGATGCGCCGCCGCCTGGTCAAGAAGGTGTTGTCGACGGTCAAGGGCATCATGGCCAGTGACGCCGAGCGTTATCAGACGTTCTGGTCCGAGTTCGGTCGTGCGGTCAAGGAAGGGCTGCTCGACGACCACGACAACCAGAAGACGATCCTCGACATCAGCTCCTTCGCCTCGACCCGCGACCAGGACGAGTTGACCACCCTCGCGCAGTACGTCGAGCGGATGAAGGACGGCCAGACCGAGATCTACTACTCGACCGGCGAATCGCGCTCGACGATCGAGAACTCGCCGCACCTGGAGGCGTTCCGGGCCAAGGGCTACGAGGTGCTGCTGCTCACCGACCCGGTCGACGAGATGTGGGTCCAGTCGGTCCAGGACTACGACGGCAAGCGGTTCCAGTCGATCGCGAAGGGCCAGGTCGACCTCGACACCGAGGAGGAGAAGGCCAACGCCGGTCCGGAGCGCGAGCAGCAGGAGAAGGACTTCGCCGAGCTGCTCTCCTGGATGACGGACCAACTCGGCGAGAACGTCAAGGAGGTACGGCTCTCGTCCCGGCTGACCACCTCGCCGGCCTGCATCGTCGGCGATGCCCAGGACATGACTCCGACCCTGGAGAAGATGTACCGGGCGATGGGGCAGGAGATGCCGACCGTCAAGCGGATCCTGGAGCTGAACCCCACACATCCGCTGGTGACCGGGCTGCGGGAGGCACACGGGCAGCGCAAGGAGGACGCCTCGGTGGCCGAGACCGCGGAGCTGCTCTACGGGATGGCGCTGCTGGCCGAGGGCGGCGAACTGAGCGATCCGGCCCGGTTCACCCGGCTGCTCGCCGACCGGCTGGCCCGTACCCTCTGATCTTCGCCGACGGGTCGGCCCCGCACACCGGGGCCGGTCCGTCGCGGCGGTCGGCCCGGTCCCGGCGTGGAAGGCCCGACCGCTGGGTATAGATCCCAGCCATGAGCACCCTGCTGACCGACTCCTCCGCCACCGCTGCGACCCCGGGACCCGAACCGACACCCGTGCCGGTCGGCCGGGTCGCGGTCGTCGCCCATCGCAAGAAGGTCCTCGGCGGGGGCCTGGACGAGCTGCGTTCCCGGTTGCGCGGCGCCGGGGTCGAGGATCTGCTCTGGTACGAGGTGCCGAAGAGTCGCAAGGCGCCGAAGAAGGTCCGTAAGGCGCTCAAGGAGGGCGCCGAGCTGATCTTCGTGTGGGGCGGGGACGGGATGGTGCAGCGCTGCGCCGACGCGCTGGCCGGCTCGGATACCACCCTGGCGATCCTGCCCGCCGGTACGGCGAACCTGCTCGCCACTAACCTGGGCATTCCGGCCGATCTGCCCGAAGCACTCCAGATCGGGCTGACCGGGCCGCGTCGGGCGATCGACCTCGGCCGGCTGAACGGCGAGCACTTCGCGGTGATGGCCGGCGCCGGCTTCGACGGCGAAATGATCCGGGACGCGGACCGTGAACTCAAGGACAAGCTCGGCCGGCTGGCGTACGTCTGGACCGGGCTGCGGCACGTCCGGAGCGAGACCACGCGGCTGCGGATAACGGTGGACGGAGACGAGTGGTTCGACGGCGAGGCGAGCTGCGTGCTGTTCGGCAACGTCGGCACGGTCACCGGTGGGATTCCCGCGTTCGACGACGCCCGTCCCGACGACGGCTGCCTGGAGGTGGGTGTGGCGACCGCCAGCGGGGTGCTGGAGTGGGCCCGCACGCTCGGCCAGATGGCCGTGGGCCGGTCCGACGAGTCGCCGTTCGTCCGGATCACCCGGGGGCGCAAGATCGACGTCAGGTTCGCCGAACCGATGACGTACGAGCTGGACGGGGGAGCGCGGGACCGGGTGAAGCGGCTGAAGGCCCGGGTCGTACCGGCGGGGTTGACCCTCTGCGTACCCGAGCGGCGTCCCTGATCCGCCGCCCGCCGGCTACAGCCGTCTGACCTCGGCGCTCGCCGCCAGCATCTTGGCGCTCGTCTGGAGGCAGAGGCCGTACGCGCAGAAGAACGAGTCCTCCAGGCCCGCGTTCAACCGACCCGTGTCCCGGGTACGGGTCATCGCGACGAAGTCGTCGATGTCGGCCCACACGAGTGGGTTGTACGACGCGGTCAACGCCGGGACGTGGTCGTCGCCCTTTCTCAGCCGTACCAGGGCGTTGAACATGGTCAGGCTCTCGGTGACCGCGCTTCCGTCGGTCTGCTCGCCGATCACGCTGATGCCCTGGAAAGCGGTGAGTGCCTCCACGTCGAAGTGGACCTCACCGCGCTCCTGGGCGTCGGAAAGGCCCAACTTGCGGCTGAAGATGTTCGCCACCTCATCCCGAAGATCGTGTCGTCCGGGGGTGGACGAGCTTCGGTAGGTCCGGAGGTGCCACAGCCAGCTTCTCGCGATCGCCGGTTGTACCCGCCGCGTCGGCACGCTCGCCACGTTCTGGTGTGTCCGGTTGGCCTTCGGGTCCCGAACCCCGACCAGGATCTCGGGGCGACTCTTCGACTCACGCAGCACGGTCAGCGCGAGAACCGGCGGATAGCTGCCGAGGGGCCGGTGGAGCCCGGGCAGGAGCTTGCTTCCGCCCCAGGTCTGCGCACCGGGCCGGGTGGCGGCGAACCTGAGCCGGGAACGGATGCCTTCGCCGACCATCATCGCCCCGCCACTCCCAGACTCTCCATCAGTGGGAGGAGGAAGCCACCGTCCCGGGCCATCACGAGGAAGCTGTTCAGGCGTGAACTCTCGGCGATGTCGTCGATGCCGATGACCTCGCTGTCGGCGGTCGCGGAGAGGACGTCCAACTCCGGCTCCGCGCCAGTGGGATCGAGTTCGAGGGCGAAGACGTGCGGAGCCACGGCCGCGCGGGGCCGTCCACCCGCCGCCGGTTTATGGATCAATCGCAGGTCGGTGGGGAGTTGTATCGGCCGCAGGCGCTCCGGCGCCACGTCCAGGCCGAACATCGCGAACTCGCGGGCAGCCGCGATCTGAAAGGCGAGGTCGGGTATCACGCCATCCTTGCCCCTCAGATAGTCGTTGATGTCGAGGGTCGCCGCCAGGGCGCCACGCGTCGAGCGAGCCACCTCCGGGTCGGTGCCCGCCTCGATCGACCGGGCGGCCCGGATGTCGGCATCGTCGACGTTGTTACTGAACAACGACAGGCGGCCCCGGTCGTGTCTGGCACTCGGCCGCTTGTACATGATCACCCTCGGCGCCACGCCGTAGTGCTTGCGCGGGCAGAGCGCGACGGCCAGGACGAGCGCCACGGCGAATCCTTCGTCCTCCGCGACGTCCTCCTCCTGGTCCGTACCCACCGCGAAGTAGCGGGTGAATCGCGGCTTGGTCGTGGCCTCGTCGACCCGGCACAGTGCCTCGTTGGTGCGCAGGGGCTCACGACCGGCCAGTAGGTGTGCGACATGAGCCTCAAGTCGTCCGTTGGTGTAGGTGTCGACGGTCGACATGACCGGCAACTTGCCGCCCTGCACCTTGGTCGCGATCGGCAGCGGCGGCCAGTACGCGCACTGGGTACCGGTCCTCGTACTGGCGATCACACAGGAGGTGAGGACATCGTCCGACTCGAACACCCGCAAGCTGCCGAACGGGCGGTACTCCGAGCCCTGCAGGTCTGCCAGGTGCTTGATCTGGTATTCGATGTGCCCGTACAACGGTTGGCCGCCGAAGAGCTGGCGTTCCCGTTCCACACTCGGAAAGATGATGTTGACCTCGCGGGCGTCCAACCGGGGCGAGTCGCTGCTGCTGTCGTAGATCGTTCCGAAGACGTCCAGGTCGTCCGCGACGACGATCGTGACCGACTCCAGGGCTGGCGTTTCGCGCAGCAGCCTTCGGACCACCGGGTCTCGCTGGTTGTCCGCCGTGGTTCCGGCGGTGTCACCGAGCCGGCGGACCAACGCCGCCAGTTCGGTCGTCCCCAGCACCTGGTCGAGCTGTTCGGCCTGGTCGAGCGTGAGGTCCTGCTCGCCCTTCTCGATCCGGATGATCAGGAAGCGGTTCTTGCCGATGGCGCTGCCCAGATCGGCCTGGCTGATCTTCCGCTGCTGCCGGGCTTCCCTGATCAGTTCCCGGATCTGTAACCGGAGTTCGTTGGCGCGGCCATCCCTGGGGGACGGAACGTCCGCCGTTAGCATCTCGGACACCTCGACCACCTCGGCTGACGCGGCTGGTATGTGCGGCAGGGTGTGCACGCGTACACATGCTAGCCCAGATGTTCTCGGTGGACGGTCCACTTGACGACGACTTACGGACGGCATAACGGGAGCTGGCGACGGTAGCGCAGGTCATGGACGGCAGCTGCGGGATCTTGTGATTCGAGATCGACAACGCGCGGCAGGATCGGTGACGACGTGAGTGATTTTCCGTGACTGTTGACCGCATGTGCAACGCCGCGCACACTTGACATGAACGTGCACACCTCTTCGCACAGTTGGAGATGGCCCCGTTACCGAACGGGGTGACCTCCTTCCCGCGCAGTGCCTGTGACTCAGGGCGGTGATCGCACCGATGGTGACAGACTTCGTCGCCCACCTGCCGCAGGCGTTGTCCTGGCCCTTCCTGATCGCGCTCCTCATCATGATCGTTCCGCGGGTGCTCGACCGGATCCCTGGAATCATCCGGGCCTGCACACTCCGGCGACTCGGCAAGGCTGTCGACGAGAAGGCGGACTGGCAGCGGGAGGAGACCGTCGCGCGGGTGTTGAAGCTGATGAGCGAGTTTGACCGACAGCCGGTCTCGGGCGAGCCGGACGATGCCGGAGCCGATCAGAGCGGTACTGCCGACGGGACGCCACCGAGCCCGTGACGTGCCCCCGGTCCCCTATGGTTGGCGGCATGTTGCTGCGCCACGTGACCATTGACTGTGCCGATCCGTACGAGCTGGCGGGATTCTGGAGCAAGGTGACCGGTTGGCCGGTGTCCGATGTGGACAAGCCGGGTGACGACGAGGTGCTCGTCGAGGCACCCGCACCCGTGCCGGGCCTCCTGTTCATCCGGGTTCCGGAGGCCAAGACGGTGAAGAACCGGGTCCACTTCGACTGGGTGCCGACCGAGCTGACCCGGGACGAGGAGGTGGAGCGCATCGTCGCCCTCGGTGCCAAGCTGCACGAGGACCACCGCACCGCCGAGGGGCGTGGCTGGGTCACCCTGCTCGACCCGGAGGGCAACGAGTTCTGCGTCGAGCAGGGCAAGCCCACGCCCGTCGGCTAGTCGCCGCCGTCGGCGACGACCTCGTCGGCAGCTGTCCGTACGCCTCACGAGAAGGCTAGCCGGGCTCGGGTTCGGGCTCGGTGAGCCTCTCCAGCCAGGCGCCGACCGCGCTCGCGTGCTCGGGCGCGATCCGGGGCGGACCGCCGAGGGCAGCCTGCCACCCCGGGTCAGTCGCGCCCGCCAGCGCCCGCCGCCAGGAGAGGGCCCGGCCCACCTTCGCCACCCGCAGCGCGAGCCGAACCGACCGGAGCAGTCCGGCCCGGCCACACGGTCCGGTCCACGGCTCCAGGTAGGCGTCCCGGAGCCGGGCCAGCTCCGGTCCGGTCGGATCGAACCCGAACCGGTTGGCGGCGGCGTTCAGCGTCACCAGCAGGGTGCCGAACGGATGGGCGAGACAGGCGTCGCCCCAGTCGAAGAACCGCAGTCTCTCGCCGCCGACGAAGACGTTGTCGTCGTGCAGGTCGTCGTGCTGGATCGACGGCGGCAGTCCGTCGGCGGCGAGTTCGGCACACCAACGGTCGTACTCGGGGATCAGCGCGACCAGCGCGGCCCGGACCGGCGCGGCCAGGATGACCGTCGGGTCGGCCAGCAGGTCGGCCAGGGCCGCCGGCATCCGGCCGGGCCGCAGGTCCGGTAGGCCGAGACCGACCAGCCGGTCACCGTGCGGGGCCACGAGGCGCTGCAATTCGGCGTACCTGGAGAGCAGTTCCGCCCAGCGGTCCGGGTCGGGCCGGTCGGCCATCGCCGCCCGCAGCGTCGGCCCACCATCGGGGGAGAGCAGCCAGCCCCGGTCCGGGTCGACCGCCAACGGAGGTACGACGAAGTCCGGCGCCCAGCCCGCGAGCGCCTCGACCACGGCCGCCTCGAACCCGTTGCCCGGTACGTTCGCCTTGAACCACACCACGCCGGTGCTGGTCGGCACCTGGCGCAGAATCGACCAGGCCCGGACCCGGACGGTCCGCACCGGCCCGGTGCTCCTGCCGCCGAGCGCCGCCAGCCGTTCCGCCATCCACGAGTCGCTCTCGGCACGCCAGTCCGGGGCGAGGCTCTCGTCGGCCCGAGCATCAGTTGGCACCACGTCACGCTAGTGCCCCGCTCCGGCACCGCCCAGTGATTTCCCGTCGCCATCGCCCTCGGCGGCGCCCCGACCGACGACATTGGACGGTCCGGGCGAATATCCGGGAAACCGTCGTAGCGATGATCTACTATCCCGGCGTCGGTCTGGCCGCGGGACGCGGACCGGCGCGGTCATCCACCGAAATCGGGGCGTCCCGCCTTCCACCACCACTGAGGAACCGCCATGACTTTCGTACGCCTGAGACGCGCCGCCCTGAGCGGTGCGGTCCTCGGGGCTCTTGTCCTGTCGGCCGCACCACCTGCGCTGGCCGCCGCCCCCACCGGATCGATCACCGGCCAGGTCACGACGGCCGCCGGTCAGCCCGCCGCCGACACCACCGTGGCGCTCTACTCCGGCGGTGAGAACCTGCGGGACTTCATCGGCACCACCGTCACCGAACCCGACGGTAGTTACCGGTTCGGCGGGTTGAAGACCGCGCCCTACGTCCTGAGCTTCACGCCATCCGGCGGGCCGGAGCAGTTCTACCACCGCAAGAGCGACCTCGGGGCGGCAGACGACATCGCCGTGACCGACGGGGTGGCCACGACGGTGGACGAGCAACTGCTCGCCAGCGGCACCATCACCGGGCAGATCCGCGACGCGGCGGGCACCGGGGTCCCCGATCTCCTGCTCTCCTTCACCCGGCACGACGAGTCCGGCTTCAGCTACCGCCTGACCGACGCCGACGGCCGGTATACCGTCGCCGTCCTGCCCGGCACCTACACCGTCTCCTTCCGGCCGCTGGCCGACTCGAACCAGCAGCAGTTCGTCCCGGGCAGGCTCGACGAGGAGGAGGCGAAGCGGTTCGAGGTGCCGGCGGATGGCGAGGTTGTCGCCGACGACACCGTGCTCGGCACCGGCAGCCTCGCCGGCCGGCTCAGCACCGCCGCGGGCACACCGGCGGTCGGCGCCGACGTCAGCCTCTACAGCTTCCGGGGAAATCCTGCCGGCAACGCGAGCACCGACAGCGCCGGTGACTTCAACATCACGGGGTTGCTGGCCGGCTCCTACCAGTTGTCGTACTACCACGGCGGCCTCAGCCAGTACTACAAGGGCAAGCTCGCCCCGGAACAGGCCGATCCGGTCGTCGTGACCGCGGGCGAGGAGACCCGGGTCAGCGACAGTCTGTTGGCCACCGGCTCGGTCCGGATCACGGCCGTGGACGCCGTAACCGGCAGCATCATCGGCAGGTTCTGCGTCGAGGACTGGTGCAGCAACGGCACCGGCCGGGTAACCATCCCCAACCGTCCGACGGTGCCGCAGCAGTTTCGCGTCTATACCGACAGCCCTACCTACCTGATGACCGACACCGAGTGGATCACGCCGGTGCCGAACCAGACGGTGAACATCACCGTCGCGCTCCACCGGGCAGCCCGGGTCACCGCCACGGTGCTGGACCGGGAGACCCGGCTGCCGCTGCGTGGCGTCTGCGTCACCGCGCTGTCGGTGCGGGACCCCCGGCTCCCCGACGGGCACGGAGACTGCTCGAACAGTGCCGGCGTGATGACGCTCGGCGCACTCAAGGCCGGTTCGTACCACCTGTTCGCCGACCCCATCGACGACCGCTCGTACGGCCGGCAGTGGGTGGGACCGTCGGGCGGCACCGGTGACCAGCGCTCGGCGGCGACCGTGGTGGCTGTCGCCGGAACCACCGTGGCCGGTCCCACCGTGCTACTCGACCGGGCCGGTGCGATCGGTGGCCGGGTGACGAACGAGACCGGTGCTCCGGTCGCCGACGTCCGGGTCAACCTGCTGGGCTACCAACCGGGCAGCGGTCCGCCGGACGACATCGTCACCGACTCCGACGGCCGGTACGAGGTGACCGGGCTCGGCCCGTACGCCTGGCCGTTGCTCTTCCAGCAGGACGGGTTCGGGCAGTGGTCCGGCGGCGTCGCCAACCGCCACGACGCGACTCCGGTCACGGTCACGGCCGGCGGCACCAGCGGCTACGACCTCGCTCTCCGGCCCGGGATCGAGCTGCGGGGCACGGTGCGGAGCCAGGACGGCCGGCCGCTGGGCGGCGGGCACCTGATGGTGCACAACACCGGCACCGGCGACATCATCAGTTTCACGTCGATCGGGAACGGCGCGTTCAGCCTGCCGGTGCTGCCGAACCAGTCGGTCCAGCTCAGCTACGGCATCTCCGACGGCGGACGGTATCTCAGCGGCCCGTACGTCCCGTGCTCCGGCACCGAGCCGGCGGTGTTCGCGCTGCCGGAAACCGGTCCGTTCACCATCGACATGGTGATCTGCACTCGCTGACCGGCGAGCGCACGTGAAGGGTCGGTGGCCGGTGCCACCGGCCCTTCGTCGTAGCATGGTGTGACGGCGAAGGCGACGTGATCGGGAGGCAGCCGCGTCCAGGGAAGTCGGTCGTAAGCTCATCGCCTCGAACAAGAAGGCGCGACACGATTTCGCGATCCTGAAGACGTACGAGGCGGGCCTCGCGCTGCGCGGGACAGAGGTCAAGTCCCTGCGGGCCGGCCAGGCTTCGCTGGTGGACTCCTTCGCCCAGGAGCGGGACGGGGAACTCTGGTTGTACGGGCTGCACATCGCCGAGTACGCGTACGGCACCTGGACGAACCACCAGCCCCGGCGGCTGCGGAAGCTGCTGCTCCGCCGCGTCGAGATCAACAAGATCCTGGACCGGGTACGCGATCCGGGGCTGACACTCGTGCCGCTGTCGATGTACTTCGAGAACGGCTGGGCGAAGGTCGAGCTCGGCATCGCCCGTGGCCGGCGGTCGTACGACAAGCGGCAGGCCCTCGCCGAACGGGACGCGAACCGCGAGATCGCCCGGGAGATGGGCCGCCACCTCAAGGGCATGCCGAGGCGAGACGGCTGATCGGTCTCGTCATCGATCCTCTGGTACCACGGCGGTTCCAGGTGGCCGCCGACGCGTAGCGGGCGTCGGCGGCGGGTATGGACCCATGCCATGAGCGAAGACACCAGTGATCGGGTCGAGAACCGGGCCGCCCACCTGCTGCCGGAGGAGCGGGCGGCGGGCAGCGACGACCCCAGGGAGCAGGCGGCGGCCATCCTCGCCGACTCCGACCGACGGGAGGCGGGCGGCGTCGCGGTCGCCGAGTCCGAGCGGCACTCCGTCGACTCGGCGACGGCCGACGAGGCCGCCCCCGACTCGTTTCTGGAACGGCGCACCTCGGAGCAGACGGTGACCGCGCAGGAGCCGCCGGACTGACTCCGGCCGCCCCGCCGCCGAACCGCGCCGGTGGTGTGCGGTTCAGGCTGCGGTTCACGCTGCGGTTCAGGCTGCGGCGAGGAAGCGGACGAGAGCTCAGGCGAGCGGGAACTCGTCGAACAGCACCACCGGCGAATCGGGATCCCGGGTGTCGAACCGGTACGACCGGACCACCCCGGCCGCCGAGTCCAGAATCGTGAAAACCGTGATGTCGTTACTGGCCACGTACGGCAGCGGTGCGCCGGCCGGTCCGGTCAGCGGTGCGATGGTCGGCACGATCGGTACCAGTCCGCCCGGATCACCCTGCCGGACGTAGTCCGGACCGTCCGGCAGGGTGCGCGAGACCCCGGACGACGTGTCGTACGCGCCGTAGCTGTTGCCCACGTTCGAGGTCTCCAGCCAGTTGACCCCGGCCGGGTTCCGGAACCGGTTCCACAGGTGGGCGTGCCCGTTGTGCACCAGGTGCACGCCGGTGGCGGAGAAGAGTGGTTCGAGATCGCGCAGGATGTGGTCCTCGGCGAGCGGATAGGCGTACTCGACGGAGCGGACCGCGCCGCTGTCCGGGTCGCGGCGTACGGTCGGGACCGGATCGGTGAACGGCGGTGTCGAGTTGTCGCCGAGCCCGTGACCGGGCTGGTGGAACATCACCACCCGGAACCGGGCCCGACGCGCCTGTGCGGAGGTCAGTTCCCGCTCCAGCCAGCGGTACTGCGCCGAGTCCCGGTGGACCGGCTCGAAGATGAACTGGCCGTGTCCCCACCGGGTCGGATCCGCCCGCGTGGCGGCGCCCTCGGAGAACATGCCCCGCCCCGGCGTCACGCCCGGCCGCCAGATCGTCGCCACGAAGAGCGTGATCAGGTGTACGTCGCCGATGGTCCGGGACCACCAGCGCGGCCCGCCCGCCGCACTGCGCGGGTACGGGAACAGTTCCTCGTACGTCGTGACGTCCCAGGACCGATCCGCCAGCCAGGCATCCCCGGGTGCGTCCTGCCCGGATCCGTCCCCCTCGGACCAGCGCTCCTCGGCCACTCTCCGGGGTTGCGGGTCGGTGAACTGACTCTCCAGGCTCTCCGTCTCGGACCACCGGCCCATCACCTCGTGGTTGCCGATCGCCGGATAGATCGGCGTGTGCTGGAGCAACGGGGTACCCCGGTAGGTGCGGCCGGCGATCGTGTGCTCCGCCCGCCCGGACATGCTGGCGAAGAAGGCGAGCCCGCTGTCGCAGTCGAACCAGTCGCTCGCCCGGTCCGAGACGTTGACCATGTCGCCGGCCATCAGCACCCCGTCGAGCCGGAACCCCACCGTCTCGGCGACCTTCTCCAGATTGGCCGGCGTCATCCCCTTCAGTTGGTGGTCACTGGTCAGCAGCAGCCGTACGCCCGCCTCGCCGGGTGCCGCCGCGGCGACCGAGTACGCCGCCGTGACCGTGCCCCGGCCACGATCGTCGACCGACACCACCCGGTACGGCGTACGCCCGGCGGGCAGCTCGGTGACCTGGACGAGGTGCCGGTACACCGGCCGGGGCGCCACCGCCGGGAAGTTCTGTCCGGGCACCCGTGAGTCGGCGTCCTCCCGGGTACGGGTCAGCCGGTGGGTGTCGGCCGTGAACCGCCGCCAGTCCGGCCCGGACTCCTGGTCTCCGGTCGCGGCGTCCACCGCCTGCCGTTCGGTCATCGCGGTCACCCCGGCACCGAGCAGCACGTACTGGCCCATGCCGGGCTCCTCGGTGTGCCACACGACGTACGCGCTCGACGGGCCGGGATCGAGCAGATAGGGCTCGCAGAGCAGGGGACGGCCCCCCGTCCGGTCGGCGGTTCCGGATTCGGGATCTTGCGTCATGGCAGGAGAGTCAACCAGCGCCGGATGTCGCGGCGGCACCCGGGCGGTGTCGGCACCGTCCCCGGCCCGAGATCTGCCCCGACCCGGCACCCTGACCGGGCGGGGTGGGTCAGATGGCGGTGGCCCGGAAGACCTTCCACTCCTCGCCGACCCGGCGCAGTTCGAGGACGACCCGGTTCTGGTCGACCTTCTCGCCGTCGGTGTTGACGTTGCGCCGGTACTGGTTCAGGTAGACCAGCAACTCGACCCGCTCCGGATCGGCCCGGACCACTCCGCTGGCGGACACCTCGGCGAGCACCACCGCCTGCTCGGTGACGGCGGTCGACTTCAGCGCGGACGTCGTCTCCGCGTACTCGTCGGCGAACGGGCCGGTCACGAACGCCCGACCGTTCGCCACGCTGGCGTCGAAGCTGCGGTAGTCGTAGGAGAAGATCGCCTTGGCGGCCGGGCCGGCGGTGGCCAACGCCTGACGTACCGCCGAGTCCCGCTCGCCGGTGCGGTGGTGGGCGTACCCGGCGGTGCCGGCGACACCGGTGGCCAGCACGGTGGCCACCACGAGGACGAGGTGCAGGCGGTTGCCGGCGTACCGGCGCCGGCGCGGCCCGGTACCGTCCGGCTCCGGGCCGCCGGCAGCATCCCCGGTCGGGCTCTCGCCGGCCTCGGTCGGGCTTTCTCCGGTCCCGGCCGGGTTCTCCGAGGTCCCGGCCGGGTTCTCCGAGGTCCCGGCCGGGCCTTCTCCGGTACGGCGCCGTAGGCGCAGTCGTCGGGCCAGTGCGGCGGCGGACGATCGCATGAGGGCTCCTCTCAGCCGACGAACTGTAGGCGGGACACCAGCCAGGCGCCGGAGTCACGGTCCCGGGTCAGGTCGACCTGGATGCGGTAGTGCGCGGGTCGCCCGTCGGGGGCGTGCACGTTCTTCACGGTCGCGTCCACCGCCACCAGCGCCACCGCCGAACGCAGGTTCCCGGAGACCAGGCCGGCGCGCAGCACCGTACCCGTGGACTCGACCTTGTTCTCGATGACCGCCGCACGGACCTGGGCCTGGCCCCGGGTGAACTCCTCCTTGAAGTCTCCGGCAGCGCCGGCCGTGATCCGCTGGAGGTCACTGTCCACGCTGGACGCACTGACCGAGACGAAGTTGACCGTCGTCTGCCTCGCGGCGGCCAGGGCGTGCGCCCGTGCCTGTTCCACCGCCCGGTCCTGATACCACTGGTAGCCGAGCAGACCGGCCAGGGCCAGCGCCACACAGAGCGCGGCGGCGAGTGCGACCGTGGTTCCCGGCCGTCGCTCCTGCGGTCCGGGCCGAGCAGCCGGCCGCCGAAGACGCCCGCCGAGTCGGATCCACCGTCGAAGACGGCGTCGCGGCGCGTCCGGGCCGGCCGTCAACGTCTCGTCCACGGAGTCGGAGTCGGAAGCGGCGTCGGTACCCAAAGCGTCGGCGGCAGGGGTCTCGGTGGTGGGAGTTTCGGTGGTGGGAGTTTCGGCGGTTGCCACCTTGGCGGACCGGGCCGACGATGTCGGGTCGGGACCGGCCGGCTCCTCAGGGACGATCCGCGCCTCGGAATCGATCGGCTCCTGGTCGGGATCGGCCGGCTCCTGGTCGAGCCGTTTCAGGATCGATTCCACCGGATCCCTGGGCTCCGGGACCCGACGGGTCACGGTACGGCGAGCGGGCTGTCGCCGACGGCGGGCCGGCGCCCGTATCTCGTCGGCCGGCGCCCGTACCCTGTCGGCCGGCGGTCGTGCCTCGACGCGCAGAGGCTCCAGGTCGTCGCCGCCGGAGGTCGGCTCGACGATCGGTGCGGCCTTGACCAGTTTCAACCTGCGTTCCTCGCCGGTTGGCATGGGTCGGCTCCTCGGATGATCAGGGCGCTAGGCCGGCGAGCAGGAGTTGCTTCCAGGACTGGTCACCGGCGAGCTGGTACTGCCCGCCGGTCGAGCCGAAGGTCAGCGGGGCGCCACCCGGCCCGAGGACCACGCCGGTCGCGGGGTCGTAGCCGGCGACCGGGCCACCCAGGACCGGCAGCACCGACTCGTCGTCGGTGGCGCCGGTGTCGGCGTTGTCGTCCGACTCCGGTGCCGGCGGCCGTGCCGGGTCTGGGGGAGCGGGATCGCCGCCACCGGGTCGGGGAACGTTCCCGATGCCCCGCACGTTCGAGCCGCGAGCGGTCTCCGCGCCGGTGCAGCGGGCGTTCGACCCGGCGTACACGCACGACGGGGGATCGCCGATGTTCACCACCAGCCCGAAATGCGCCGTGCCGTCCCCCGGGGCGACGGTGAAGCCGCCGTCGACCACCAGCGGGTAGACCACGAGGAGGTGTTCGATGCCGGGCAGCCGCCGGGCGGCCACCCCGTTCACCGAGACCAGGTTGCCGAGCAGGGTGCCGATCGACGGGTCCAGGTCGCGTACCAGTCTGACCAGCTCGGTCGCGGCGGGCGGTCCGTCGGCGAGGATCCGGCGCAGGTCGGGGTTGGCCGCCCGGAGCGTCGCGGCGAGCCGGGCCAGCCCGTCCGCCCAGCGCCGCAACGCGGCGGCGGACTCCTCCTGGGTACGCAGCACCGTCCGGCCGTCCCGGATCAGCGCCACCGTCTCGGGCAGCCGGGCGGTCGCCTCGGCCAACAGGTCGCCGCCGGCGTCGAGGATCCGGCGCAGCGCCTCCTCGTTGCCCTCGAACGCCACTCCCAGCTCGTCGATGACCACCGCCAGGTCGTCCGGGTCGATCGACCGGACCAGCGCGTCCAGGTTGGCCAGCAGGGTCTCCGGGGCCAGCGGTACCCCGGTCCGGTCCGGCGGGATCACCGAGCCGTTCCGCAGGTACGGGCCGTCGTCGCGCTCGGGGCGCAGGTCGACGTACTGCTCGCCGACGGCGGAGCGCTGCGACACCACCGCCCGCAGGCCGGCGGGCACCCGGACCTTTCCGTCCAGGCGCAGGTCCACCCGGACCGCACCGGCGCGCAGGGTCACCTGCTCGACCCGTCCGACCGGTACGCCCCGATAGCTGACCGACGCGTTCGGGAAGATGCCGCCGGCCTCGGCGAAGTCGGCGTGCACCAGGTAACCGGCGCCGAACAGCCGGTCGCCGAGCCCGACGTAGCGCACCGCCACGTAGCCGACCGCGAGCAGGCTCACCACGAGGAAGACCAGGACCTGTAGTCGCGCCGTACGTCCGATCATTCGAGCAGCCCCCCGCCGAGTACGTCGAGCAGCCCGCCGGTCCGCCCGTTCGTCGCCCCGTCCGGTGGCGGCAGCAGGCAGCCGGGGGTCAGGATGGTGCCCAGCGGCAGCCGGGTACCGGGTGGGAAGACGGTCCCCGGCGGCACCACACCGCCCGGTGGCAGCAACCCGCCCAGTGGCAGCAGGGATCCCGGTCCCAGCAGCTTGCACTCGGGCGGCAGTTTGCACTCCGGCAGCAGCGGCGGCAGCCAGTCCAGCGGAAGCAGGCCGCCGACCGGCAGACAGATCGCGGGCAGTACGCCGGGCAGCAGCGGCCCGATCCCGTCCGGCCGATCATCGGTCCCGCCGGGACGCTGGCCACCGCCCGACGGGTTGGACGGGTTCCGGCCGGAGCTGCCGGACCGGGATCTCGGCGGCGGCTTCGCGACCGGTTTCGCCGAGAACAGGTTGGCCAGGATGGTCGCGGCGTCCAGGTCGGCGGTCAGCGACATGTTGATGAAGTCCCCGACGATCGCACCGGTCACGTTGGGCGGGAACGGGTACGACAGCATGAAGTCCAGCGACTTCGGCAGGGCGTCACCGGCCCGGACCAACTGGTCCAGGATCGGTTGCAGGGCCCGGAGGCTGGCGACGGTGTCCTCGCGGCTCTCGACGACGACCCGGCTGCCGACCCGGCCCAACTCACCGAGCGCGGTCACCGCGTCGCTGAGCTGGTCCCGCTCCGCGGCCAGTACCCCGAGACCGGGGTCGAGTGCCGCCAGCGCGTCGCCGAGCACCGCACGTTGCCGGGACAACCGGCCGGTCAGCCGGTCGAGCGCGTCCACCGCCCGGACCAGGTCGGCCCGCTGCCGGTCGAGTCCGCCGACGAAGGCGTCCAACTGGCGCAGCGCGTCCTTGGCGGTCGACTCCCGCCCTTCCAACGCCTTCGACAGCTCCTCGTTGATCGTCTTGAGCTGGGCCAGGCCACCGCCGTTGAGCAGCAGCCCGAGCGCCGCCAGCACCTCTTCGACCTCGGCGGACCGCTTGGTCCGGGACAGCGGGATGACGGCGCCCTCGCCGAGCTGCCCGCTGGCGGACTCGGTGACCGGGGCGGCGACCGCGACGTACTTCTCGCCGAGCAGGCTGGTCTGCCGGACCGCCGCGGTGGCGTTGGCGGGCAGCCGTACCGCGCGGTCGATCCGTAGCCGGGCCCGGGCGGTCCACCCGGACAGGGAGATCTCCTCGACCGAACCCACGGTCACGTCGTTGACCTTGACGGCGGCCTGCGGCACCAGGTCGAGCACGTCGGTGAACTCCACCGTCACCCGGTACGCCGGACCGGACGGCGCGCCGCCGGGCAGCGGCAGGTCGGCCAGTTCCGGCATGCCACAGCCGCCGACCGCGACCGCCGTCGCCGTCAGCACCGCCGCCAGCGCGGCCGGCGCCGATCGACGTACCCCGGACCTGGGAGCGCTCATCGGATGCCTCGCAGGATTCCGCCGAGGGTGCGGTCGAGCGACACCTCCGGGCCCGGCGCCCCCTGGCTGGGAGCGGGGGCCGGTGGGTTCGCCCCCGACGGGCCGGGCGTCGCCGGTTTCGGGGTCGCCGGTCCGCGCTTCGTCGTGGGCGGCAGGTTGAGCAGCTTGCGCAGCTCCTCCGGCAGCGGAAGCCGTTTCAGGTTGAGGGTCTGGGCCAGTTCGAAGCAGCGCCGGGGCACCTTCGGCGCCGGCAGCAGGTCGGCCAGCACGGCGCAGACGTAGGCGGCCGGGTCGTACGGCCCCAGGATGTTGTCCCGGGTGTCCAGGGTGCCGGACCGGGCGTTGTAGCCCAGGTTCATGTTGGACAGCGCCAGCGGCGCCACGTCCAGGATCTTGATGATCGCCTTCTGCTGCCGGGCCAGCACGCCCGTGACGTCGGCCAGCGCGTCCACGTTGGACTTCAGCAGGCTCCGGTTCTGCCGGATGAACCCGGTGACGTCGGCCAGCGCGGCGGCCAGGTTCCGCAGCGCGGCGGCGAGGTCGTCCCGTTCGGCGGCGAGCTGGCCGGCGACGTCGGCGAGCTGCTGATTGAAGCTGCGTACCTGCTGGTCGCTGCGGGCCAGCGCGGTGGTGAACTGTTGCAGGTTCGCCACCGTGCCGAAGAGGTCCTGCCGCCCCTCGGCGAGGGTGGCCAGGGCCCGGGACAGCCCGTCGAGGGTGTCGTGCAGCTCCGCGCCGCTGCCGGCCAGGTTGGCCCGGCCGGTCTCGAGCAGGTCGGATAGGGCGCCGTCGGCGTTCGCGCCCGTCGGGCCGAGCGCCCGGTTGAAGTCGTCCAGCGCGCGGTAGATGTCGTCGATCTCCATCGGCGCCGCCGTCCGCCGCACCGGCAGGTCCGCCCCGTCGGGCAGCCGGTCGCCGCCGGAGTAGGCCGGGGTGAGCTGCACGTACCGGTCGCTGACCAGGCTCGGGGGGACGATCACCGCCGACGCGTCCGCCGGGATGTCGTGCTTCGCGTCGTACCGCAGCTCGATCCGGACCGTCCGTCCCTCGGGTACGACCGCGACGACCTCGCCGATCCGGACCCCGAGCACCCGTACGTCCGAGCCGACGTACACCCCGACCGCCCGGGTGAAGTGGGCGACGAGGCGCCGCTGCGGCGTACCCGGGTACGGCACGGCGACCGCCGCCGCCGCGACAACCAGCACCGCCAGTACGGCGGCGAGCAGCGCCCTCCGCCGTTTCGCCGAGCTGGGCAGGGTCGGCCGGCGCATCAGCGTCCTCCCGTCGTCGGCGACATCAGCGTCGCTCTCCCGTCGTCGGCGACATCAGCGTCGCTCTCCCGTCGTCGGCACGTACGGCTGGAGCAGTCCGCGCAGGTATGAGTCGAACCACCGCCCGTTGCCGAGCACGTTGGTGAACGAGTCGAGGAACGGCCCCATCCGCTGCAACGTGCGCTCCAGGTTGTCCCGGTTGCGTTGCAGCGTGGCCACCACCCCGCGCAACTGCCGCAGCGTCGGCTCCAGCGTGCTCCGGTTGTCGGCGACCAGTCCGGAGAGCTGGCTCGCCAGGTCCCGGGTGCCGACCAGCAGATCGTGGATCGCGTCGCGCCGCCGGCTCACCTCGGCCAGCAGCAGGGTCCCGTCCGCGACCAGTCGCCGGAACTCCTCGTCCCGGGCGGCCAGTACGTCGGTGACGTCCCGGGCCCGGCTGAGCAGTTCACGCAGCTCGGTGTCCCGGCTGGCGACCGTCCGGGACAGCCGGGAGAGCCCGTCCAGCGAGGACCGTACGTTCGCCGGGGTGTCCGCGAAGGTTTCCGACAGGGCGGTGAACGCCGTCGCCAACTGCTCGGTGTCGATCTCGTCGAAGGTGCCGGCGAGGCCGGTGACCGCCTGCATCACGTCGAACGGTGAGGCGGTGCGGGTCAACGGGATCTCGGCGTTCTCGGGCAGCCGGCCCGATCCCGCTGGAGCCAGCGCGAGGTACTTCTGCCCGAGCACCGTCTTGATCCGGATCGTCGCCCCGGTGTCCCGGCCGAGCCGTACGCCGTCGTCGTCGAGCCGGAACCGCACCCGGACGTACGGGCCGGTGTCGCCCCGCGCCAGGTCCACCTCGGTCACCTTGCCGACCCGTACCCCGGCGACCCGGACCTCGTTGCCGACGGCCAGGCCGCTGGCGTCCCGGAACGCCGCCTGGTACGGCCGGTCGCGCAGCGCCACCAGGTCGTCGAGCCGGAACGCCGCCAGCAGCACTCCGGCCAGTACGGCCAGCCCGACCGCGCCGACGACGGCGGGGTTGCGTTCCCGGAACGGCTTCATCGGGCACCTGCCGGTCCGGCGCACCGGGCTGCCGTGGAGCTGAACGTGGCCGGGTTGATACCGCCCTGACCGGCCAGGGCGACCCGACCGTCGAAGTCGCACACGAAGAAGTTGAGCCAGGATCCGTGCGAGGCGGTCCTGGTCAACGCCTCGTACCGGCCGGGCAGCCGGCCGAGCGTCCCGTCGAGCACCGCCGAGTTGCGGTTCAGGGTGCCGGCCAGTTCGCCGAGCGCGGTCACGTCGGCGGCGATCGCCGGCCGGGCGTCGGCGAGCAGTCCGGCGGTCGTGCCGGTGAGTTTGCCCAGGTTGACCAGTGCCTCGCCGATCGCCTCCCGGTCACCGGCCAGGCCGGAGACGAACTGCTGCAACGAGCGGATCGTCTGGTCGAGTTCGTCGTCCCGGTCGGCCAGGGTGGCCAGCACCGAGTTCAGGTTCGTCACCACCCGGCCGATCACCGCGTCCCGGTCGGCCAGGGTGTTGGTCAGCGAGGCGGTGTGCGCCAGCAGGCTGGAGACCGTACCGCCCTCGCCCTGGAGGACCTGGATGATCTCGTACGCCAGCTTGTTGACGTCGTCCGGAGTCAGCGCGGTGAACAGTGGCCGGAATCCGTTGAAGAGGGTGGTCAGGTCGAGCGCCGGGGTGGTCTGGGTGAGCGGGATCAGCCCGTCCGGGCGCAGTGGCGGGCCGGCGCCGGCTCCCTCGGCGAGCGCGACGTAGCGCTGGCCGATCAGGTTGCGGTACCGGATCTTCGCGAGGACGGTCGAGGTCAACGGCACCTCCTCGGTGATCGTCAGCGATACCTCGGCGACGCTGTTGTCGACGACTCGGATCTTGTCGACCCGGCCCACCCGTACTCCGGCGATCCGGACGTCGTCGCCGGGAAGCAGGCCGGTGACGTCGGTGAACCTGGCCCGGTAGTCGGTGCCGCCGAACGAGACCGAGCCGAGGGCCTGGCCGAGCAGCGCGGTGAGCAGCAGCGTCACCACGGCGAAGGCGACGAGCTTGACCAACGACGCGACCGGAACCCGGGTAAGACTCTTCATGGTCATGCCGTCTCCTCGCTTCGCTCGTCGGCGTCATGACCCGATTGGCTGAGCTGGCTGATGCCCTCGCTCCGCTCGGTCAAGGGAGGTTCACCACCGCTCCGCGTAGCAGCGGGCCCCAGAGCAGCACCGCGATGTCGGGGACCTCCACCGGCAGGGTGTTGGTGGCGGCGCCGATGATCGGTTTGATCAGGTCCTGTTCCTCGGCCGTGCCGGCGTACCCCATCGCGGGCGCGGAGCCGGTGGCGGGGCCCGACCCGGCTGCCGGTGGGATTCCGACCGGCAGCTTCACCGGACCGGGCCGGGAGCCGCCGTGGTCGTAGCCGTCATTGACCTGGACCTCCGGGGCCGGCGGCGACGGGTTGGGCAGTTCCCGGCACTGCGGACCGGTCCGCGCGCCGTACACCGGGTCGTCCCGGCCGGGCTGGTACGCCCCGTTGTCCCGGGTGACCTCCAGGGTGATGTGCATCCTGCCGTTCCGGAACACCTCCTCGACCCGGGGTTGCAGCGCCACCAGCCCACGCATCAGGCACGGATACTCCGGGGCGTAGGTGGCCAGCAGTTCCAGCACCGGCCGGGTCACCTCGCCGAACCGGATGAGCTGGTCGTCGTGCCGGTCGAGGAAGATCCGGGTCACGTCGGCGGCGTCGGTGGTGTCGGCGAGGAACGCGGCGAGCTGGGTGCGCTGGTCGGCGATGGTGGTCGCCGTGGGCACGACGTCCCGCAGGATGTCCAGCAGGTCCGGCAGTGCCGCGTCGTACGCGTCGAGGACGGCGGCGAGCCGGCGTACGTCCTCGGTGATCGTCGGCAGTTCGCGGTTCAGTTCCCTGAGGTAGCCGTCCAGCGCCTCCAGGTTCTTTCCGAGTTGCTCGCCCCGGCCGTCGAGCGCGGTGGCCAGCGCGGCCAGGGTGCTGGCCAGCTTGTCGGGTCGGATCGACTGGAGCAGCGGCAGTGCCGCGTCGAGCACCCGTTCCAGCTCGACCCCGTTGCGGCTGCGGTCCTGGCTGATCACCGCCCCGGCCCGGATCGGTCCGGCGGTGGAGTCGGGTGGGGCGAGCAGTGCGACGTACCGCTCGCCGAAGAGGGTCTTCGGCAGCAGTCGGGCGCTGACGTCGGCCGGAATCCGTCCGATCAGCGCCGGGTCGAGCGCGAGCCGGAGCCGGGCCTGGTCGCCGTCGCTGTCGATCTCGCGTACCTCGCCGACCGGCACACCACGCAGTTTCACGTCCGCGCCGGGGCTGAGCTGCATTCCGGTCGCTCCGGTGTAGAGGGTCACCCAAGCGACCGGGGTGAACACCTTGCGGTACTGGAGGACGGCGAGCGACAGCGCCGCGGCCAGTACCACCACGAAGACGACGCCGAGTACCCGCCGACCGGCGACCGATCCACGATGTTCCATGCTCATCCGTTCACCCCGCGATCCGGACGGTCGTGGTCGCGCCCCAGATGGCCAGCGACAGGAAGAAGTCGACGATGTTGACCGAGACGATCGCCGTGCGTACGGCGCGGCCGACGGCCACTCCGACGCCGGCCGGTCCGCCGCTGGCGGTGTAGCCGTAGTAGCAGTGCACCAGGACGACTATCAGGCTGAACACCATCACCTTGCCGAACGACCAGAGCACGTCCACCGGAGGCAGGAAGAGGTGGAAGTAGTAGTCGTAGGTGCCCGCCGACTGTCCGAAGTAGAAGATTGCGATGGTCCGGGTGGCGAGGTAGCTGGAGAGCAGGCCGAGCACGTACAGCGGGATGACCGCGACGAAGCCGGCGATCATGCGGGTGGTGACCAGGAACGGCAGCGACGGTACGCCCATCACCTCCAGGGCGTCGACCTCCTCGGAGATCCGCATCGCCCCGAGCTGGGCGGTGAACCCGCACCCCACCGTCGCCGACAGCGCCAGCGCGGCGACCAGTGGCGCGATCTCCCGGGTGTTGAAGTACGCCGAGACGAAACCGGTGAAGGCGCTGCTGCCGAGCTGGTTGAGCGCCTGGTAGCCCTGTAGCCCGACCTCCGTGCCGGTGAAGAAGGTCAGGAAGCAGATCACCCCGACCGTGCCACCGGTCACCGCCAGCGCGCCCCGACCGAAGCTGATCTCGGCCAGCAGGCGGACCACCTCGCGCTTGTACCGGCGCAGCGTGCGCGGCGCCCAGGCGAACGCGCGCAGGTAGAAGGCGAGTTGCCCGCCCAGGTCGTCGAGGGTACGCAGTACCGGCATCTCACATCCCCCGCTGCGGTACGAGTTGGAAGTAGACCGCGGTGATGACGAAGTTCAGCGCGAAGAGCAGCATGAATGTGATCACCACGCTCTGGTTGACCGCGTCGCCGACCCCCTTCGGCCCGCCCTTCGCGGTCATCCCGTGGTACGACGCCACCAGCGCCGCGACCGCACCGAACAGCAGCGCCTTCACCTCCCCGACGATCAGGTCCGGAAACTGGCCCAGGGCCTCGAAACTGGCCAGGTACGCGCCCGGGGTGCCGCCCTGGAGGACCACGTTGAAGAAGTAGCCGCCGGCCACGCCGACGACGCTGACCAGCCCGTTGAGCAGTACGGCGACCAGCATCGAGGCCACGATCCGGGGTACGACCAGCCGGTGCACCGGATCGATCCCGAGTACCTCCATCGCGTCCAGTTCCTCGCGGATCTTCCGGGCGCCCAGGTCGGCGCAGATCGCCGAACCACCGGCACCGGCGATGATCAGCGCTGTCACGATCGGGCTGGCCTCGCGTACCACCGCGAGCACGGAGGCGGCACCGGTGAACGACTGGGCGCCGAGCTGACGTACCAGGGAACCGAGTTGCAGCGCGATCACCGCGCCGAACGGGATCGCCACCAGCGCCGCCGGCAGGATCGACACCGAGCTGATGAACCAGGCCTGCTGCACGAACTCCCGGACCTGGAAGGGACGCCGGAACATGCTGCGCAGCGCGTCCAGGCAGAACGCGAAGAAGTGCCCGGGGCCGCGCAGCCCGGCGGCGAACCGGCCGCCCGCCCACTCTCCGCCCGCCGCCGGCCCGGCCATCGTCGGCCCGTCCGCCGCCGGCCCGGCCGTGGTGGGCTCGTCCGCCCTCGGCTCGCCGCTCACCGCAGCACCTCGTCGGGTTGCCACCCGCCGGGTTGCCAGGCGCTGCCGTCCGCGTTCCGGAACGATCCGGTCGGCGGGTCGACGCCGTGCTCCGCGCACCACTGCCCGGGTGGTTGCTCCGCCCGTCGGGGACGCCCGTCGGAGGGGCGGAGTTGCAGCGGGATCGGCGGCAGTGGTGGGAGTTCCACCCCGGCCTCGGCCTCGGCCCGCAACTCGTCGGAGTCCTTCTCCTCGGCCATCCCGATCGGACCGATCCGCTGTGCGTTGAGAAACTGCCGGACCACCGGCTCGGTGCTGGAGAGCAGCATCTCGCGCGGCCCGAACATGGCCAGGTGGCCGTGGTAGATCAGCCCGATGTTGTCCGGCACCGTACGCGCGGTGTTGATGTCGTGCGTGACGATCAGGAAGGTCGCCCCGGTCTGCTGGTTGAGGTCGATGATGAGTTGGTTGAGGTACGCGGTGCGGACCGGGTCGAGTCCGGAGTCGGGCTCGTCGAAGAGGATGATCCGGGGGTCCAGCACCAGGGCCCGGGCCAGCCCGGCCCGTTTACGCATGCCGCCGGAAATCTGACCCGGCAGTTTCCGCTCCGCGCCGAGCAGCCCGACCATCTCCAGTTTCTCGTGCACCAAGGCCCTGATCTGGGACTCCGACTTGCGGGTGTGCTCACGCAGCGGAAAGGCGACGTTGTCGTAGATGCTCATCGAGCCGAACAGTGCGCCGTCCTGGAACAGCACGCCGAAGAGCTTGCGGACCTCGTACAGGGCGCGTTCGGAGAGCCGGGGGAGATTCTGGTCCTCGATCCAGATCGCGCCCCGGTCGGGCTTCAGCAGTCCGACGAGCGTCTTGAGGAACACCGACTTGCCGGTGCCGGACGGGCCGAGCAACACCGAGATCTCGCCGGCCGGCAGGGTCAGACTCACGTCGGACCAGACCGGCTGACCGCCGAAGGACTTGGTCAGCCCTTCGACGCGCACCTCGACGCCCATCCGTGCTCCCGCCCGCCGCACTCCGCTGGACGTCTCCGTCCACCGCCGTCTGTGGTGGACATCGCGCCAACCCCGTCCGGCGTAACAGCGATAGCGGGTAATTCTTCGATTACTTTGTGTTCTGTGGTCGGTGGTCCGGACCCCAGCGGTGGTGTGAACTCCAGGGTGCCGATACGGTGCGGTCAACCCACCGGTAACGAAGGTGCAGCCGCATAGATGACCGCAGCACCCGAGACAGATCTCGTCGCTCGGGCCGCCCGTCGCGACCCCGAGGCGACGGCGACGCTGCTCGCCGAGGTCCGCCCCGGTCTGGTCCGATACTGTCGGGCCCGGCTGGGCCGCATCGGCGGCGCGTACGCCACCGCCGACGACGTGGCCCAGGAGGTGTGCCTGGCCGTGCTGCGCGCGTTGCCGCGCTACCGCGACGAGGGCCGCCCGTTCTCCGCCTTCCTGTACGGGATCGCCGCGCACAAGGTCGCCGACGCCCAGCGGGCCGCCATCCGGGACTCCGCCGTCACGGCACCTGCCGCACTGCCCGACGGCCCGGACGCCGATCCCGGCCCCGAGCAGCGGGCCGTCGCGACCGATCTCGCGCGCCGGCTCTCCGCGTTGCTGGCCCGGCTGACCGAGGTGCAGCGGGAGATCGTCCTGCTCCGGGTGGCGGTCGGGCTGACCGCCGACGAGGTGGGCGTCATCGTGGGGATGTCGGCCGCCGCCGTCCGGGTGACCCAGTCGCGTGCCCTCGCCCGGCTGCGCGCGCTCGCCGGCACCGCCCTGGACGAGGTCGCCGCATGAGTAACCTGCGGGACGGTGCAGAACGAGGCGACGGCGTGGGGGAGCGGAGCGGTGACGTGACCGGACGGGACGGTGACCTGGCCCGGCCGGGCCGCACCCCGGCCGAGCTGTTGCCGGAGAACCCGGAGCTGGTCGAGCCGTTGCCGGAAGACCCGGATCTGGTCGAGCCGTTGTCGGATCTGGCCGGGCCCGGGGAGCGGCTGCCGGACGAGTCGGTGGGCCCGGACGGCAGTGCCGGGGACCTGGTCGGAATCGCGTTGATCGAGCCGGATTTGGCCGTACTCGTCGCCGACGACCTGCTGCTCGACGCCCTGGGCCGGGGCGAGGCGGCGCCGGCCGACGACCCGCTCGCCGCGCTGCTGGCGGCCTGGCAGACGGACCTCGACGCCGAGCAGCCGGCCGGCCCGGTCGACGATCCCGCGGTGGTCCGGACGATGCCGTCCTCGGTGGCCTCCCGCCGTCCGGGAACGCCGACCGGAGCCCCTTCCGGCCGAGCCTCCGCGGCGGACAGGACGCCGACCCGGGTACGCCCACCTCGACCGGGGCCGCCCGAGGGTCCCGGCCGGCCCGGTCGACTCCGCCCCGATCCGCCGCGACCCGTGCCGGGGCTCCGACCTCGGCGGAAAGGGCTGTTCCGGCGACTGGCGCTCGCCGCCGTGGTCGTGATCGTCGCCACCGCCCTGCTGGGGCTCGGCGTCAACCGGGCGGGGCCGACGAGTCCGTTGTGGCCGATCGCGTCAGCGGTCTATCCCGACCGGTCGGCCGTCCGCGTCGTCGAGCACACGCTCACGCTCGCCGAGGACGCCGTGGCCGCAGGCCGGTACGACGACGCACGTCAGCGGCTGGACCAGGCTCTCGCCCAGGTCGCGGAGGTACGTCATCCGGCACCGGCGGAACGCCTGCGGGCCGACATCGAACGGATCCGGCGCGGGCTGCCCGGTACGGGGCCGGACGAGGTGGAGCCGGACGGGAGTACGACGTCGGGCGCTGTCCCGGCCGTACCCGTGCCGGCGACCTCACCTCCGGGTGGCCGTCCGACGCCGACGCGTACGCCGGCCGGAGTCGAGTCCTCGGCCGGGCGGCCACCCGCTGCCTCGGATCCGCCGGTCAATCCGTCACCCCGGCAGTTGCTGCCGTTGCCCGTACCGGTGCTGCCGTCGTTGCTGCCCTCGGGGCTTCCGGTGCTGCCGAGCGGCGGTTGCCTGCTGATCTGCCCACGGGACTGAACAGCCGAGATGAGTGCACTCTAAAAATCGCCCTCACAACGCGCAGCCCCGTCTAGAGACCTTTCGGGTTGGGGTCTGTGTCTGGTCCACCTTGAAGCTTTCGGGTGATCGTCTCGGCAGGGGTGTCGAGTTGTGCTGATCGCATGTGGTACGGCGGTGGCGTGGACCAGGTAGAACGTGGACGACAGGGCGGGTGCGGCGGTCGCTCGGGTCCGGCGGTGGCCAACAACTGGAAGCGGAGTTGGAGTTCGGCGAGCGACAACGCGCCAGTACTTGCGTGTAGGGGAATCCTCCGCGTTGCGACCTGCGAGTGGTGACTGCAGCCGGCAACACGGCCGGCAGGTAGCTCGCCGACTGACCGGCGAGCAGCGCGGCCAAGCCGAAGAGGGTGCGATCGCGTGCCGGAGCGGCCCAGTCTGCGGCCCGTACGACCAGAAACGGGAGCAAGACGGAGTCGATGGCCGCCACCTGTCATCCGGGCTCTCGAGGCAGGCGGGTTGTGGTGAGTGCATCGTTGGGTGATGTCCGGCAAGCTTTGCTTCCAAGGCTTAGGTTGCACGCTATGAATAGACGAGCGCAGATCGGCTATCTGTTGGTCATCGTCGGCTTGGCGGTGGCCGGGTTCTTCCTGGAGGTTCTGCCCTGGTGGGGGCTCATCCTGATTGGCGTGATCGCCATGCTGCCGGTGGTCGTGGCCGACTGGGTTGTCTCGGCCCGTCGGAAGAAGCGCAGCGTCATCCAGCCGGACGAGTCTTGCCGCCGTCCCATCAGCCACTGACGCGCACCCGAGCATCGAGCCTGTCCTGGGTGACATAGCGAAGGTGCTACAAGTCTCGATCGCCGAGTTGAATGCGCCGCTAGTTCCGCCGATTACGGCTGGCTTGTCGGCCACAATCCTCGGCGAACGAGGCGATCAAGGTAGTCGAGCAGCCTGACCTCGCTGCGAACGAGCCTCTCACGCTCGGGCCTCGGCAGATCGGCAAGCAGGTCCGGAAAGTGTTCATGCTGCGGTACAAACACCAGGGAACCAGAGTAATCGCGGCAGTTCGAGCACCACACCAGTCCAATGCAGCGCTCGTTGAGGCTGTCGCCGGAGGACGCGTGGAAGCGGTACCTGTGGGAGTAGGTTTCACCGGCACACGCGGCGGCACCACCATCATGGACCCCGTGAATCGTGCTGACCTTTGACCATGACCACTTGGCAGATGCGCGCCCCATGACCCTTATTCTTCCCTGGCCAAAACGTCCCCACCGCCATCCGGATCTGGTAGCCGCCGTCCGTGCGCGCTGCCCCAGCCGTAGTCGTCACGCTTCGTAACCGGGTTGCCGTGCCGGTCGACATCCGGAACTGACGCAGCCGTTGCCCGCCCGGTATGGCCCGGTCCGGTTCAGCCGGCGGCGGCGTCCTGGTCGTGCCGCTGGCGCGCCGCCCGGATGTCGTCTCGGTGTGTGCTGGCCCACTCGTCCAGGGCGATGAGGGGGACGAGCAGGGTCCGGCCGAGGTCGGTCAGCTCGTAGTCGACCCGGGGTGGCACGCTCGCGTGCGCCGTACGGCTGACCAGGCCGTCGCGGACCAGGGCACGAAGGGTCAGCGTCAACATGCGTTGGCTGATCCCGTCGATGGCGCGGTGCAGTTCGGTGAAGCGGTGCGTACGCCGACCGAGGAGCACCACGATCGACACGCTCCACTTGTCGCCCACCCGGTCCAGCACCTCACGAACCGGGCAGTCGCCGTCCGCGTCCGGGGTGAAGGGAACACGGGTGTTCGTAGCTGACATGTATGTGCCTCCTGACGGTCGTTTCCATGCTGACGCATAATTGGGCTACGAACAATTAGTAACTAAGGAGACCTGATGAGTGCGTCCAGTCCGGAAGGGGAGTTGACGGCGGAGCAACGGGACATTCCGGTCGAGAGTTCGCCGGTCGATCTGTCGCCGGCCGCCGTGTCGCCGGCTGCGACGCCGCTTCCGGCGGTCTCCGGCCTGGTGTTCCTGGGCGCCGAGGACGCGCAGGTGTGCGCGGACGGCACCTGCCTGTGAGCGCGTCCGGTGAGCGTTCGGTGAGTGGTTCGATGAGTGGTTCTGTGAGCGAGGAGATAGCGGTGAGAGTCGAAGTCTGGTCCGACGTCGTCTGCCCGTGGTGCTACATCGGCAAGCGGCGGCTGGAGACGGCGCTCGCGCAGTTCGAGCACGCCGACGAGGTAGAGGTGGTCTGGCGCAGCTTCCAACTGGACCCGACGTACCCGAAGGGCGACCCGCAGCCGGTGCACGAGCAGTTGCAGAAGAAGTTCGGCGGGTCGCTCGGCCAGGTCCGCGCGATGACCGACCATGTGACGGCGCTGGCCGCCGAGGAGGGTCTGACGTACGACCTCGGGCGGTCGATCATGGTCAACACCGTTGACGCCCATCGGGTCACCCACCTGGCGAAGGCGCACGGGTTGGGTGGGGAGATGCACGAGCGGCTGCTCCGGGCGCAGTTGGTGGAGGGCGAGACGCTCGACGACGCCGAGACGCTCGTCCGACTCGGCGCCGAGGTAGGGGTGCCGGCCGACGAGGCCCGCCGGGTACTGGCCGGTGACGAGTACGCCGGGGAGTTCGCCGAGGATGTCCGGGAGGCGCGGGCGCTCGGTGTGACCGGTGTCCCGTTCTTCGTGCTCGACCGGAAGTACGGCATCTCCGGAGCACAGCCGGCCGAGGCGTTCCTGTCCGCGCTGCGTACGGCGCACGGCGAGGCGCGTACGCCGGCCGGCTGAGTCGTCTAACCGCTGTCCTACCGCGCGGAAGAACCCGGGCGTCGGGACGAGGGGCGTTCCTGGCGGGTCACTTCCTGGTGCCCCGTCGGTGCAGGAGAGCCCAGATCGTGCCGGCCCCGGCAGCCGCGAGCGGCAGCAGCAAGCAGAGGACAGCTACGAACAGATGCCACGGTCTGATAGCGCCCATGGCGGGCGACAGTAGTTGTCGATCGTAATTTCCGCTGTCCCGGGTCCCGGCTTCTGCCAGTGACCCGGGACAGCAGTTTTGTTCGGTTCGGCAACGGGTTCAGTTGGCCAGGGACCAGTTCTGGTTGGTCCAGCCGTTGCAGGCCCACAACTGCACCCGCGAGCCGTTGGCGGGGATGGTGGTCCGATCGCCGTCGAGGCACTGGCGGCCGTAGTAGTTCCGGAACTGCGCGCCGTTCCAGATCCAGACCTGGTTGGTCCAGCCGTTGCAGGCCCACAACTGCACCCGCGAGCCGTTGGCCGGAATGGTGTTCCGGTCACCGTCGAGGCACTGGCCGCCATAGTAGTTCTGAATCCGGTAGTAGCCGACCGGATATCCACTCGCCGACGTGAGAATCCAGCCCTGGTTGGTCCAGCGGTTGCAGGCCCACAACTGGACCTTCGAGCCGTTGGCCGGAATGGTGGTGCGGTCACCGTCGAGGCACTGGCCGTAATGGCCGTTGCGGACGTACTGGAAGAAGTAGCTGGCCTGGATCCCGGACCTGGATTCGGTCGCGCCGGCCTTGGGAAGCTGGGACAGGTCGGTCAGCGTCAGGGTGACCGCGCTGGTCGACGCCGGATCCGTCACCTCGGCTCCCGATCGACCCGGTGCGGCGTACGCGGTGCCGGCGGTCATGGCCAGTACCACGCCGATCGCCGTGAGCGTTACAGTGAGCCGGCGGCCGAGGCGGCGTCTGGCACCAGCCTCCGAATGGTGTGACAACGGTTTCATATTCGTTCCCCGATCTGTTGCTGGTTCCGTGCCGTGCATGCACTGTCGAATGTCGACGACGGTAGCCAGAAATCGGGTGGGGGGCTGTCGCCAAAGGGACTGAGCTGGCAGTCGGCTTATGGCCGGAAATACTGAAACAATTTCGAGATGACCGCGTTCCTTTTCGGGTTCAGCCGTCGATGTCGGATGGCGGTGCTTCTCAGGTGACGACGAGGTCGCCGCCACCTGAGAAGCGTTCGGCTACCGGGCGCAGGGGTGCTGCGGTCAGCCCCAGTTCTGCGGAGCGAGTTGCCGGGTCGTGGCGTTGATCCGGTTGAAGAGGTTGGTGGTGGCGATCCATAGCACCAGCGCCGCGAGTTCCTTCTCGTTGAAGTGCCGGGCCGCGTCGGCCCAGATCTCGTCCGGTACCGGGTCCGGCCGGTCGGCCAGCCGGGTGGCCGCCTCGGCGAGGGCGAGTGCGGCCCGTTCGGCGTCGGTGAAGTACGGCGTCTCCCGCCAGACCGCCACCGCGAACAGCCGCTCGTCGGTCTCGCCGTTCTTCTTGGCGCTCCGGGCGCCACCGTCCACGCACGCGCTGCACCCGTTGATCTGGCTGGCTCGCAGGTGTACGAGTTCCAGCGTCGAGGCGGGCACCCCGGCCGAGTGGCTCTCCTTGTAGAGGATGTTGACGGCCTTGACCGCCTCGGGCAGGAGCGCTGCCGGGTTGTTGATCCGTGCCTGCATGACTGTCTCCTTCTGGATCCTGGTGAGGGCCGGTGTGTCGCCGTCACATCCGCGCCGTTGTGTTCGTCGCTGCTGTGACGGACCGGGGCGGGGGCTTGTGACAAAAGTGGTATGGCTCACAAATGCGGATGAAGATGCGAAGCGAGGGTGCTGGGTGAGTGAGAAGGACGTGCTGGCCGAGCGGTTCGAGGCGAACCGGTCGAAGCTGCGGGCGGTGGCCTACCGGATGCTCGGCTCGACCGCCGAGGCCGACGACGCGGTCCAGGAGGCGTGGCTGCGGCTGAGCCGTACCGACACGACCGGGGTCGACAATCTCGCCGCCTGGTTGACCACCGTCGTCGGCCGGATCTGCCTGGACATGCTCCGGTCACGCGGGTCGCGGCACGAGGAATCGCTCGACGCCCGTACGGTCGAACCGGTCGCGACCGCCGATCGGACCGACCCGGAGCAGCAGGCGCTGCTGGCCGACTCGGTCGGTCTCGCGCTGCTCGTCGTCCTGGAGACCCTGAACCCGATCGAGCGGCTCGCCTTCGTACTGCACGACATGTTCGCCGTCTCCTTCGACGAGATCGCCCCGATCGTGGGGCGCAGCCCCGCCGCGGCGCGGCAGCTCGCCAGCCGGGCGCGCCGCCGGATCCAGGCCGACGCCGCGACCCCGGAGGCCGACGTGTCGCGCCAGCGGGCGATCGTCGACGCGTTCCTGACCGCCGCCCGGGGCGGCGAGTTCAGTACCCTGCTCACCCTGCTCGACCCGGACGTTGTCGTACGGGCCGACGGCGCCGCCGTCCGGATGGGCGCCACCGCCGGGGTACGGGGCTCGGAGGCCGTCGCCGGCTTCTTCGCCGGCCGGGCTCCATCCGCACGGCTGGCCCTCATCGACGGCGCTCCGGGTGCCGTGGTGGTGCGGGGCGGCCAGACCCGGATCGCCGTCAGCTTCATCGTCACCGAGGGCCGGATCATCGGTCTCGACGTGGTTGCCGACCCCGAACAGTTGGGCGAACTCGACATCGCGCTGGTGGACGGCTGACCGGCCACCGCCGCCGTAGCCACCGCGGCGGCGCGGAAGGTGTGCACCAGCTGACCGGAGACTGGCTGGCCCAGCGGCGGGGACGAAGAAGCGTTACGCGGGTGGTGGGGGTGCGGCGCCGGGTACTGGGTGGGGACCCGCCGCCGCGTTCGACCCGCCGCGCTCCGTCGGCGTTACGTCAGCAGCCGTAGCGCCCGTTGGCGGACGTCGACGTAGCGCTCGTGCACCTCCGGGGTACCGGCGGCGGCGACCTCCTCGGCCGCGACCGGCCACTGTGGCGGCTCGGCACCGCCGGAGAGCGCCCAGGCCGCCTGACGCGCCGCGCCGAGCGCGACGTACTCGACGGGGCTCGGCACGCTCACCGGCGCGTCGAACAGCGCCGGCGCGACCGCCCGTACCGCGCGGGACTTGGCCGCGCCGCCGATCAGCAGCACCCGGTTGACCGGGGTGCCCTGGGCGCGGAGCGCGTCGAGGGCGTCGGCGAGGCCGCCGAGCATGCCCTCCACCGCGGCCCGCGCCAGGTTCGCCGCCGACGCGTTCGCCCGGGTCAGCCCGGCGAGCAGACCGCGCGCGTCGGGCAGGTTGGGGGTACGTTCCCCGTCCAGGTACGGCAGGAGCGTCAACCCGCCCGCGCCCGGCGGAGCCGAGAGCGCCAACTCGTCGAACTCGGCCAGCGACCGTCCCAGCAGGTCGGCGACCGTGCCCAGCACCCGGGCCGCGTTGAGCGTGCACACCAGCGGCAGGAACCGGCCGGTCGCGTCGGCGTAGCCGGCCACCAGCCCGCTCGCGTCGGCGATCGGGACCTCACTCACCCCGAACGCACACCCCGAGGTACCCAGCGACACCACCACGTCGCCGGGCCGCAGGCCGACGCCGAGCGCCGCGCCCATGGTGTCACCGGTGCCGGCCGCGAGAAGCGCACCGGACGCGGTCTCGCCGACCGTCTCGGCGGGCCCGGCGACCCGGGGCACCGCCAGGTCCCGGCCGAAGGCGAGCTTCAGCAGGTCCCGGCGGTACTCCCCGGTCGCCGGCGACCAGTACCCGGTACCGGAGGCTTCGCCACGGTCGGTCGTCGGCTCTCCCCCGTCCGCGCGCAGCCGATGGGTGAGCCAGTCGTGCGGCAGCAGCACGGTGCTGGTCCGGGCCGCGAGTTCCGGCTCGGCGCGGGCGAACCAGCGCAGCTTGGTGACCGTGAAGCTGGCCACCGGCACCAGCCCGACCGCGTCGGCCCACGCCTGCGGGCCGCCGAACTCGCCGGCGAGGTCGACCGCGGCGCGCGCCGAGCGGGTGTCGTTCCACAGCAGGGCGGGACGCACCACCTCGCCGGCCTCGTCGAGGCACACCATGCCCTGCTGCTGCCCGCCGACGCCGATCGCGGCGACACCGTCCAGCAGCCCGGCGCTGGCCTGCTCGTACGCGGCCCACCACAGCCGCGGATCGACCTCGGTACCGTCGGGGTGTGCGGCGCGGCCCTCGCGGAGCACCTCGCCGGTGTCCGCGTCGCACACCACGACCTTGGTCGACTGGGTGGACGTGTCGACCCCGGCAACCAGAGTCATCGCACGCCCAGCAGGTGTTGCATGGCCAGTTGGTCGAGGCGCTCGAACGTTGTGCCGGTGGCCGTCAGGCTGTCCATCTCGATCTCCTCCGCGCGGATGTCGGCCAGGGTCTCGCCGGCCGCGAGCGTCGGCTCGCGCAATTGTGGCACCCGAGCCGACGCCTGTGCCCCGACGACCTCCGGGTCGGCGCGGTACGCCACGGCCGTCTCCTTGGGGATCAGATGGCCGACCGCAGACCTCGCCCGGGAGCGGGCGGTCAGGCGGGCGGGGTGAAGTCGAACTCGCCGTCCTTGGCACCGGCCAGGAACGCGTCCCACTCCGCGCGGGTGTAGACGATCGTCGCCGCGTCCGGGGCCTTGCTGTGCCGTACGGCGACTCGGCCGGAGCCGTCCAGCACCGGACCGGCCTCGACACAGCTTCCGCCGTTGCTGTTGCTTCTGGTGCTGATGTGCCAGGCCACCGCCGGCAGAAACTCGTCCATCACAGCTCCTCCGCGATCGTCGCGATCAGCTTTGCCGACCCGGACGGGTCGAGTGCGATGTGCTGCAACTGAGCGTACGCCTCCGCGTACCGCTTGGACTTCGGCGATTCCATGAAGAGCCGGCCGCCGAGGGTCTCGGCGTAGGCGACCTCGGGATTGGGCTTCGGCATTCTGAACACGACGAACGAGCCGTCCAGGCCGGGGTGCAGGCCGACGGTGGCGGGCAGGATCCGGACGTCCACGTTGGGGCGGCGGAGCAACTCGCCGAGGTGCTTCAGTTGGCCGCGCATCAGGGCCGGGCCACCGACCGGGCGGCGCAGCACGCTCTCGTCCAGCACCGCCGAGATTGTGACGCCGAACTCCGGCTCCAGCACCCGCTGCCGATCCAGTCGCAACTGCATCCACTTGCCGACCGAGAACGGGGTGGCCCGCCTACCCTCGGCGTTGCGGATCACCGCCTCGGCGTACTCCGGGATCTGCATCAGTCCCGGCATCAGCATCGCGTCGAACGAGCAGATCTGCTCCGCCCGGGTCTCCAGCCATGGGAAGTCGATGAACGAGGAGTCGACGATCTCGTCGTAGTCGTCGTCCCACCGGTCGGTCCGCCAGGCGTCCTCGGCAAGCTGGATGAAGTGCGCCCGGGTACGCGGATCGTGCTCGCCGTAGAGGTCGAGCAGGGAGACGACGACCCCGCGCCGGAACGGCCATTCGGCGCGCTCCCAACGGGCGACCGAAGAGAAATCGCGTTCCAGGAACTCGGCGGCCCGCTTCAGGGTGAACCCGCGCTGCTCGCGCAGTTCCCGCATCTGCTGACCGAGCCACTGGGCGCGCAACGTCTGCACAAAGGATTCACTTTTCGTCGGCATACTCCACCTCTCGGACGCGTTGGATCCCAGCCAGGGAATTGGTGTCTCTTGCACCAAGACCGGAGCCACTGGAAACGTGGTCTCCGGATGAAGGGTGATCACCGGCCCCCGGGAAAATCCGGTGCAAGCACGGCAACCGCGGCTGGGCCAACAGCCGAGAAGGTGACGAGGACGGGCGTCGCGGGTGGCAGCCGCACTACCGGACCTCGTCGGGTCTCAACTGGAGCATCGGGATCCTCGTGGACCCCGGCTCCGAACCGACTTGTCGAATACTTATCACGGAAAGGCGCCATCGCGCGACCCTGCGCTTTACTCAACCCACCGGTTTCCGCCCCGAAACTGCTCTGGTGCCGTACTCGCCGAGGGAGGCTGCGGTGTCAGGGCGGGGCGATCCGGCCCGGATCCGGCAATCGGGCCGGGTCGCCCCATCCAGAAGACGGGCAGATCATGTGAGAGGAATCAGCCGTGGACCCAGTTCCCCGAACGAGAACAGTCGGAAGCTTCGCTCCGGAACGGCGGCGGACAACGCCTAATCAGATCGCCGATCGGGTGTTCGACGCGCTGCCCCGGGCCGCCGTGGAGGCGATCGCCGGGCGGGACAGCCCGGTGCCCCGGTACGTCATTCACCTTCCCGCCAGCAGCGCCGACCTGGCCGGGGCGGTGGAACTCGCGTACGCGCTGGTCCGGTCGCTCGACTTCCTGCCGGAGATCGACGCCGGGGAGACGACGGTGTCCGAGGAGGACGCGCAGTACGTACATCATCGGGTTTGCTGTGACCGGTTGTTGCCCGGACGCCGCCGCTGCGCCCTGCGGGCCGGGCACGACGGGACGTGCGACACCGAGTCTCCCGGTTGACGCCGACCTCGTCGGTCACCTCTTGACGCGGTAGCGGATATGGGTGACGCCCGTGCCCTGGATCAGCCTGATCGGGCCTTCGAACTGCGCGGGTGTGCCGCCCAGGCCGGCGAAGAGCGGAGTACCGCCGCCGAGCACCACGGGTACGAGTTCGATGCCGATCTCGTCGAGCAGGCCGGCTTCGAGGCACTGCCGGGCGATCTGGCCCCCGTTGACGACGACGTCCCGGTCACCGGCGATCGCCTTCGCCCGCGCGACAGCGGCGGCGACGCCCTCGGTGACGAAGACGAAGTTCTCGTCGGCGGCCGGCCGGTCCTGCGGCGGGCGGTGGGTCAGCACGACCGTCGTGACATCCATGGGATGCCGGCCGCCCCACGCGTTGGTCATGTCGTAGAGGTGCCGGCCGACGACCAGGGCACCGGTGTTCCCCCACTCCTCCTTGAGGAGCTTCGCGCTCACGGCCGACATCCGCATCGGCGGCACGTCCGGGCTCGCGGTCGGAATCTCGACATCGCCGTTGCCGTACCACTGGAACAGCAGGTCGAATCCGCTCTCGTCGGGCCCGGCGATGTAGCCGTCGAGCGACATCGACCCACCGGTGATGACCTTGCCCATCTCACTGCTCCCGTCGTCGGGGTGTCCGGTAAACGCGTCGTCCGGCCGAGTATCGGTAGGCTTGAGCGCCGCGTCGAGCAGTACACGCCATCGAGCGGGGTCCACGCCACGGTCGCGGTGCCGGGGGCGTTGCCGGGCTAGCCGGGGGCATTGCCGGGCCAGGCGGGCTCGTCGACCAGGGTGCCCTCCTCGGAGCTGATGATCTCGCCGATCAGCTCGAAGAAGGCCTGGATGCCGGGCCGGTTGCCGCCCTTGGCCCGGGACGCGGCGAGGTCGGCCGAGGACCGCCAGGAGACGATGTCCAGCCACTCGTCGTCGGCCAGCCGAACCAGCTGGGCGTCGAGAAATCCGTCGCGATCGAGCCGGAAGTCGCGCAGCATCGCCGATCGCGTGGCGACCAGCGCCTCGCCCAGGGCGGGCGACACGCGGAAGCGCGTCAGTTCTACGGTGGTCACCGGCCATCTCCTGTCTGGTCGTGGGTGCTGGTGGTGTCGTTGCTGGCGATGGCGGAGGTGGACGGTCCAGGCGGCACAGGCAGGATATCGGCACCATGCCGGATATCGACACCAAGCCGGATATCAGCGTCAACCCGGATATCGGCGTCAAGCCGGACAAATTCGGAAGCCTCGGTGACCCGGGTCGGCGTACCCCGTTCGCCGTCCAGGGTTACGGCAGCGGGCCGACGATCCGCTCGTAGGTCTGCGCCAGGCCATCGATGAGCGCGTCCAAGCCGAGCGCGAACGCCCCCTCGTCGACGCTCTGCTGATGCTCCGCGAGCCGGTGCGCCTGGCGCAGGTGTGGATAGTGCGCGGCGTACAGCTGCGGGTCCTCGACGAAGCCCCGGGCGAACGACCCGAGCGCCGAACCGGCCACGAAGTAGCGCATCAGCGCGCCGATGTGGGTGGCCCGGGCCGGTGGCCAGCCGGCCTTGACCAGGCCGCCGTACACCGCATCCGCCATCGCCAGCGCCGCCGGCCGGCGGCCGGGCCCCTGTGCGAGGTACGGCACGATGTTGGCGTGGGTCGCGAGCGCCTGCCGGTACGACAGTCCCCACATCCGCAGGGCGTCCCGCCAGTCGTGGGTGGCGAAGAACGAGACGTCGACCTTTGCGGTGATGGCGTCGGCGACCGCGTCGAGGATCTCGTCCTTGTTGGCGAAGTGGTTGTAGAGCGACGGGCCACGTACTCCCAGTTCGGTGGCGAGGCGGCGGGTGGAGAGCGCGTCCAGCCCCTCGGCGTCGATGAGCGCGGCGGCGGCGTCGACGATGCGCTGCCGGCTCAACAGGGCCTGGCGGGGTCGGGGCATGCTCACTCGCCTCTCTACTCGGGCTCCCGGTGCGCCGGCGCCCTTCCGGGCTCGGTGCGCCGCCTTCTCGGGCTCCCGCCTTCTCGGTGCACCAGGACTGGCGCCAGAAAACTTCCAGCGCTAGTTTAGCGGGCAGTGACCTGGTTCCACGGCCGGCGGCCCGAAGCCCGTCCGGGTGTTAGGAAGGGGCCCTTGTTCTACAAAAAGCGATAGGAAGGGGCCCTTCCTTGCACCAGCGGCCAGGCATGACGAGCGAGGAGATGCACGTGGGTAGATTCGCCGACCGGGTCGCCGTCGTCACCGGCGGGGCCCAGGGGATCGGCTCGGCCACCGCACGCCGGCTGGCCGCCGAGGGAGCCAGCGTGGCGGTGGTCGACCTGGATGCGCAGCGGGCCCAGGGGACGGCCGACGAGATCGTGGCGGCCGGGGGGCGCGCGAGCGGGTTCGGCTGCGACGTCACCGACGGCGCGGCGGTGTCCGCGACGATCGACCAGGTCGTCGAGGCGTACGGGAAGCTCGACATCCTGGTGAACAACGCCGGGATCACCCGGGACAACCTGCTGTTCAAGATGCCGGCCGCCGAGTGGGACTCGGTGATCACCACGAATCTGACCAGCATGTTCCACTGCTGCCAGGCGGCGCAGCGGCACATGGTGGCGGCCCGGTACGGCAAGATCGTCAACCTCAGCAGCCGGTCCGCGCTGGGCAACCGGGGCCAGGTCAACTACGCGGCGGCGAAGGCCGGGGTGCAGGGCCTGACCGCCACTCTCGCGATCGAACTCGGCCCCTTCAACATCAACGTCAACGCCGTCGCGCCCGGCTACATCGCCACCGCGATGACCGCGGCCACCGCCGAGCGGATGGGCGCCAGCCCGGCCGACCACCAGAAGTACGCCGCCGAGCAGACACCACTGCGCCGGGTCGGCCAGCCCGAGGAGATCGCCTCGGTCGTCGCGTTCCTGGCCAGCGACGACGCGTCGTACGTCAGCGGTCAGACGCTCTATGTCAACGGTGGTGCGCGCTAGGCGGGGGAGGGAACACGATGGACTTCTCGATCAGCGAGGAGGAGCGGGCGATCCGGGACACCGCCCGTGCCTTCATCCGTAACGAGGTCATGACGCTGGAGTCGGAGGTGCTGCGCCGGGAGCGGGCCCACGAGCCGGGGCTGCGCCGCGACGAACTGCGGGAGCTGCAACTCAAGGCGAAGGCGTTCGGCTTCTGGGGCCTGGACACCCCGGAGGAGTACGGCGGAATGAGCCTGCCCGCCGTGACGCAGTCGCTGATCTGGACCGAGATCGGCCGCAGCTTCGTGCCGTTCCGGTTCGGCGGCGAGGCGGACAACATCCTGTTCCACGCCGACGAGGCGCAGCGGAAGGAGTTCCTGCTGCCGACGATCGCCGGCGACCGGATCTCCTGCTTCGCCATCACCGAGCCCGGCGCGGGATCGGACGTGGCCAACATCAGGCTGCGGGCCCGGCGCGACGGCGACGACTGGGTGCTCAATGGTGAGAAGACGTTCATCACCAACGGCAACGACGCGGACTTCGCCATCGTCGTCGCGATCACCGACCCGGACCGGAAGGTGCACGACGGAGGCGCGACCGCGTTCCTGGTCGACCGGTCGATGGGCTGGCGGTCGGAGCCGATCCAGACGATGGGCGAGGGCGGACCGGCGGCGCTGGTCTTCACCGACGTACGGGTACCGAGCCGCAACATCCTCGGCGAACTCGGCCAGGGCTTCACCCTCGGGATGAAGTGGATCGGCAAGGGCCGGTACCTCATCCCGTCACACGCGCTGGGCATCGCCGAGCGGGCCCTGTCAATGGCGATCGAGTACGCCAACACCCGGGAGACGTTCGGCAAGCCGATCGGCACCAACCAGGCGATCCAGTGGATGATCGCCGACTCCGAGACCGAGTTGGAGGCGGCCCGCTGGCTCGTGCTCCGGGCGGCGTGGACGGTCGACGCCGGGCTCGATCCCCGGCACGCCTCCTCGATGGCCAAGCTGTACGGCGCGGGCATGATCAACCGAGTCGTCGACCGGGTGCTCCAGATCCACGGCGGCATGGGCTACACCCGGGAGCTGCCGATCGAACGCTGGTACCGGCAGGTCCGGCTGCTGCGCATCTTCGAGGGCACCGACGAGATGCAACGACTCATCATCTCGCGGGACCTGCTCCGCGGTTACACGAAGCTCGGAGGGCACCTGGAATGAGGACGTTCGCCTCCATCGCGGAACTGGCCGGGGCGGTCGGCGAGGTCATCGGGCCCGGCCCGTGGCACCGGGTCGAGCAGGACCGGGTCAACGCCTTCGCCGACGCGACCGGTGACCACCAGTGGATCCACATCGACCCCGAGCGCGCGGCCACCGGCCCGTACGGGACCACGGTGGCGCACGGCTACCTGACGCTCTCCCTGCTCCCGGCCCTGATGCGCGACGTCTACCAGGTCGAGGGTGTACGGATGGGCATCAACTACGGGCTGAACCGGGTGCGGTTTCCCGCGCCGCTGCGTACCGGCGACTCGATCCGGGTGAGCGCGGAGATCGTCGCGGTCGATCCGGTCCCCGGTGGGGTGCAACTGGTCGCCCGGGTCACCGTCGAGCCGGACCGGGGCGGCAAGCCCTGCTGCGTGGCCGAGACTGTCTCCCGGCTCTACGCCGAGGAGGAGTCGGGCTGAGTCGCGCCCACCCGCCGTCGACGGTCCCGCCGCTGGTCACTGCGGTGGGGCCGTCGGCCGTTCCCGCTTCGGCAGTTTGCTGACCACGGTGTCGTAGGAGGCGTCCACGGCCTCCAGTAGTTCGTCGTCGGGGATCGCACCGCCGATCCGCAGCCTGTTCCAGCCCGACCGCCCGATGTAGGCCATCACCGAGGCGTCCTCGGGGAACCGCAGCAGCCACTCGTCGGCCGCCTCCCGGTTCTGGCCGCACTTGACGCCGACGCCGGCTTCCGACTCCTGGCCGAGGAAGGCGAAGATCTTGCCGCCGACCTTCACCACGACGTCGCCCTCCCACGGCTCGTCCTGCCACGCGCCGGGCTTTGCCAGGCAGTGGGCGAGCATGTCCTCCCAGGTCACCGACGGCTCCTTCCGGATCGGTGGGTGCTTCGGGGAACACCCTGCCAGACCCTCCGGCCGCGCCGGGTCGAACTCCCCGGCCGGCCGGTGACAGTCCGGGCGCGTCGTCCGGCACCGGCGTCAGTCGAGGAGCTTGTCCAGGGTGATCGGCAGGTCGCGGATCCGGCGTCCGGTGGCGTGGTGGATCGCGTTGCCGATCGCGGCGGCGACGCCGACCGTGCCGACTTCGCCGATCCCGCGCGCACCGAGCGGGTTGAACAGGGTGTCCGGGTGGTCCAGGAAGTGGACGTCGATCGGCGGTACGTCCGCGTTCACCGGCAGCAGGTACTCGGCGAGGTTGGCGTTGGCGATCCGCCCGGTCGCCGGCTCCACCTGGGCCCCCTCCAGCAGCGCCTGCCCGATGCCGAAGATCACGCCACCGCTGATCTGGCTGCGGGCGGTCTTGGCGTTGACGATGGCGCCGCCGTCGATGACGGTGGTGATCCGGGTGAGCCGGGGCTCACCGGTCCACCGGTTGACCCGGACCTCGCAGAAGTGTGCCCCGAACGAGGTGAAGGCGTGCTGCCCGTGTTCCGGGCCGGGCGCCGCCGAGCCGGTCGCCTCGACGCCGGTCACGCCGACCGCCTGGAGGAGGGCGGCGAATCCGATCCGCCGTTCCGGGGCGACGAGGTCGCCGCGGTCGTACCGGACGTCGGCGGCGGGTACGCCGTGCAGCGGTGAGCGCTCGTGCGTGACGGCGAGGGTGATCAGCTCCGTCCGGGCCGCCTCGGCGGCGACGGCGACGGCCGGCCCGGTACTGGCGGTGGCGCCCGAGCCGAACGCCCCGATGTTGGTGGCCAGGGTCGAGTCGCCGAGGTCGGTACGGATCCGGGCGACCGGCAGGCCGAGCGCTTCGGAGCCGAGTACGGCCAGCACCGTCCACATCCCGGTACCGAGGTCGGCGGTGGCACTGGACACCGCGACGTCCCCGTCGGCCTGGAACCGCACCTTCACCGACGCCGGAAAGCGTTCCGCCGGATACACGGCGGTGGCCATCCCCATCCCGACCAGCCATTCGCCGCGTACGACGGACCGGGGTGCCGGATCGCGTCGGTCCCAGCCGAACCGCTGCGCCCCGACCCGGTAGCACTCGTCGAGGTGTTTGCTGGACCAGGGCACGTTCCGCCCGGGGTACACCGTCGCGTTGTTCCGCAACCGCAGGGCGACCGGATCCATCCGCAGCTTGACGGCGAGTTCGTCCAGGGCGGTCTCCAGGGCGAACGAGCCGGACTCCTGACCCGGAGCCCGCATCCAGGTCGGTGGCGGTATGTCCAGCGTCACGATCTTCTGGTCGAGGTGGATGTTCTCCGACCGGTAGAGATAGCGCGAGGTGGTGTGCGGCGAGGCCTCGAACGTTCCGCCCGAGGTCGACTGGCTGGAGTACGCCTGGTGTTTGACGGCGACCAGGGTGCCGTCGCGGCGGGCGCCGAGCGTGACGGTCTGCTGCACCGCCGAGCGGTTTCCGGTGATCGTGAAGGTCTGCTCCCGGGTCAGCACGATCTTGACCGGCCGACCGAGCGTACGGGCGGCGGCCGCCGCGAGCAGCGGATGTGCCCAGGTCGCGATCTTGTTGCCGAAGCCGCCCCCGACGTGCGGGCTGATCACCCGTACCCGGGCCGGTTCGACGCCGAGCGCGGCGGCGATGGTGCCGAGGGTCAACGACGCGCTCTGGGTGCCGTTGTGGAGGGTGAGTTGGTCGTCCTGCCAGACCGCCACCGTGGCGTGCGGCTCCATCGCGCTGTGGTGCTTGAGCGGCTGGGTGTAGGTGCCGGAGACGGTCACCTCGCTGGCGGCCAGCGCCTCGTCGATCGTGCCGACGCCCTCGGCGAGCAGGTCCAGCACCGACGGCTCGCCGTTGACCCGGCCCGGGTCGGTGGCCTGCGCGATCCCGTCCGGAAGCGACGCCGCCGGTGGGCGTACGTCGTAGTCCGCACTGACCAACGCGGCGGCATCCCGGGCCTGCTCGAAGCTCTCCGCCACGACCAGTCCGATGGCCTGCCCGTGGTAGCGCACCTCGGCGTCCTGCAACGGCAGCCAACTGTGGCCCACGCTGAACGGGTTGCCGCCGCCCTGTAGCTCCAGCTTCCGGAACGGGGTGTACACCGCCAGTACCCCGGGGGCGCGTTCGGCGGCGGCGACGTCCATCGACCGGATCGTGCCCCGGGCCACCGTGCTGAGCAGCAGGTAGCCGTGCGCGGCCCGTTCGGCGAGATGGTCGGCGGCGTACCGGGCCCCGCCGGTGACCTTGAGTCGGCCGTCGACCCGGCTCACCGACACCGTCCGGGCCGCGCCCGGTGCTGCGTTCTGCATGGTCAACCCGCCAGGCTCGTCAGGGCGCGCACGATGGTGCGCCGGAGCAGCGTCATCTTGAACCGGTTGTGTGCCAGCGGCCGGGCCTGCGCAACGGCCCGGTCGGCGGCCGCCTCGATGACGTCCGGACGCGGCGACTTTCCACGCAGTGCCTCCTCCACCTCCGGCAGCCGCCAGGGTCGGGTACCCACACCGCCGACCGCCAGCCGTACGTCGCGGATGACGCCGTCGCGCAGGTCCAGGGCCACGGCGGCGGAGGCGAGGGCGAACTCGTACGACTGCCGGTCCCGGATCTTCAGGTACGCCGACCGGCGGGCCCACTCCAGTGCCGGCACCGTGACCCGGGTGACCAGTTCCCCCGGGCGTAGGTCGTGTTCGAGCTGCGGTGTGTCGCCGGGCAGCCGGTAGAAGTCGGCGAGCCGGACGTCCCGGGTTCCGCCCCGGCCGACCAGCCGGACCGAGGCGTCCAGCGCGACCAGCGCCACCGCGAGGTCGCTGGGATGGGTGGCGACGCAGGAGTCGCTGGTGCCGAGGATGGCGTGGCCCCGGTTCTCGCCCTCGATCGCCGGGCAGCCGGAACCGGGTTCCCGCTTGTTGCACGGCGTACTGGTGTCCCGGAAGTAGCCGCAGCGGACCCGTTGCAGCAGGTTGCCGCCGATGCTCGCCATGTTGCGCAGTTGCGGCGACGCGCTGCGGGCCAGCGCCTGCGCGATCACCGGGTAGCGCGAGGTGACCAGCGGATGGACGGCCACGTCGCTCATCCGCTCCAGCGCGCCGATGTGCAGGCCGCTCCGGTCGGCCGAGACGCCGCGCAGCGGCAGGCGGTTGATGTCCACCACCTGGCGCGGGCTCATCACCTCGAGCTTCATCAGGTCCACCAGCGTGGTGCCGCCGGCCAGGTAGGCGGAACCGGTACCGCCGCCGGACCGGCTCAGCGCCTGGTCGAGGGTCTCCGCGACCGCGAAATCGAACGCTCTCATCGGTCCGCCCCGTCCCGCCGGGCCGTCCGGACCGCGGCCACGATGTTGTCGTACGCCCCACAGCGGCAGATGTTGCCCGACATGTTCTCGCGGATCTCGTCGTCGGAGTGGATGTGCCCCTCCTCGACCAGCGCCACCGCCGACATGATCTGGCCGGAGGTGCAGAATCCACACTGGAACGCGTCGCAGTCGATGAACGCCTGCTGCATCGGATGCAGCCGGTCGCCGTCGGCCAGTCCCTCGACCGTGGTGACCTGCCGGCCGGCGGTGGCCACGGCCAGGGTCAGGCAGGACAGCACCCGGCGGCCGTCGACGTGCACGGTGCAGGCCCCACACTGGCCACGGTCGCAGCCCTTCTTCGACCCGGTCAGCGCCAGTCGCTCGCGCAGCGCGTCCAGCAGGGTCACCCGGGGATCGATCCGGAGCCGCTCGGTGTCGCCGTTCACCACCAATCGGACCTCGACCAGTGAAGTTCCGACCGCCTCCGGTGCGGGCGCCGCCATTGCCGGTTCGGCGCCGACCGTCGGGCCGGCGGTCGCACCGACGGCCAGCCCGGCCGACGCGGCGGCGGTCCCGCGCAGGACACCACGCCGGGACAGCCCGGGTGGTGGAAGCACGGTCGGGGGCGAGTCCGGTTCGGACTCACGGGTCATGGCACACCTCCGGGCGTGGCCGCCGGCCGGTACGGGGCGAGTCCGAGGACGCGCGGTGCGGTGGGCACCGGAGCACGGCCGGGACGCCCAGTAAACCAAAGAAGATCCTCTATGTCGACCCTCCGTGCGGTGGTGGTCGGCAGTCGGTGACTGGCGCCATCCATCGACATCTGTCATGCTCTTGCGCCATGGCCCGGCTTCCGAAACGGTTCCCCCTCATCCTGCTGACCGTCGCCGCGGTGCTGGCGAGCGGCGGTGCCGCGCAGGCCGGCGACGGCGGGGCCGAGGCCCGGCACGGCTCCGGTCACGGCGCCGCCTGCGGCAACCGGGCCCTGCTGTTCTGTGAGGACTTCGAACGGTTGCCCGTCGGCGGGGCCGCCTCGCTGGCCTGGGGAATCGACACCAAGGACGGCACCCTGACCGTCGAGCGGCAGCGGTCGGACAAGGTGCTGCGGGTGCACACCGAGGGCAACGGCCGGGCGTTCCTCCGGGTCGACGACTTCGCCGCTCCGGAGAACAGTTTCCACGGCCGGATGCGGCTGAAGGTCGACGCCTTCCCGACCGCGCCCGACTGGGCGCACTTCACCCTGGTCGAGGCGACCGGCTCGGGCAGCTCCGAGGTCGTCCGGCCGATCGGTGGGCAGTGGGCACCGCCGTTGGGCGCGTCGTACTGGGGTGTCGGGGCCGACGGTGGTCCGACCGGTGACTGGACCAACTGGCGCGAGTCCGCACCCACGGTCGAGGACCGGTGGCAGTGCTTCGAGTGGCGGTGGGACGCGTCGGACAACCGCATCGCGGTGTGGATCGACGGCGTGGCCCAGCCGGACATGACCGTCACGACCACCGAGCACGGCGGCAACCCGGTCGACTTCGTCCTGCCCCGGGCCGACACGGTGAAGATCGGCTGGCAGCTCTACCAGGGCGGCCCGACGCCGGACCACTTCGACCTGTGGCTGGACGACATCGCGCTCGCCCCGAACCGGATCGGTTGCGGTCGCTGAGGCCGTACCAGGTCCGGGAACCGGTCAGCGGTCCTGGAAGAGGCCGCCGGATCGGGCCCGCGACGGGTCGGTTTTTCGGCCCGTTTTCGGCGGTACTCGGGAAGGGGGCGTCGGGCGGAAACCGCTACCCTGGTAGTCCGTTCCCCACGACAGTACGGAGCTGATCTCGTGACCGCGCCCAACGACGGAGGGTATCCCGCCTTTCCGATCGACGTCCCGACCTCGGCCCGGATGTACGACTACTCGCTCGGCGGGAAGGACAACTTCCCGGTCGACCGGAAGGCCGTGCTGCACGTGTGTTCGCAGCAACCGGCCAGTTTGGACGTCACCCGGGAGAATCGCCTCTTCCTCTACCGGGCGGTCCGGTTCATGGCCCGCGACCTCGGAATCCGACAGTTCATCGACCTGGGCAGCGGCCTGCCGACCCAGGCGAACGTGCACCAGGTGGCGCAGGAGTTCCAGCCGGGCGCCCCGGTGGTCTACGTCGACTTCGACCCGATCGTGCTGGCGCACGGGCGGGCCCTGCTGGCCGACGACGAGACGACCACGGTGATCGCCGCCGACGTCACCGTGCCGGAGAAGATCCTCGCCGACGAGCAGGTACGTCGGATGATCGACTTCTCGCGACCGGTGGGCGTACTGCTGCTCTCGGTGACCCACTCCATTGTCGACGACGCGGCCGTGCACCATCTGCTCGGCGCGGTCCGGGAGGCACTCGTTCCGGACAGCTACCTGGCGTACTCGCAGTTGGCCGGGACCACCCAGGAGGGTGTGGACGAGGGCAACGCGATGGTGAAGAAGATGGGCATTCCCTGGAAGAACCGCACCCTGGCGGAGGTGGCGGAGTTCGTGCGCGGCTTCGAGCCGGTGGAGCCGGGAATGGTCGACGTGAAGACCTGGCGTCCCGACCCCACCCAGCCGCCGTTGTCGCCGGTCGACGAGGCGCTGCGCCCGTACCTCGGCAGGGGCGCGGAGGAGACCCGGTTCTACGAGTACGGCGGCGTGCTGCGCCGTCCCTGACACCAACGCGTCATCCGCGAGTGGCCGGTGGTGGAACGGCTGACGACACCGTCCCACCACCGAGGCCCAACACCACAGGTCAGAGCGCCGCGCACTCGCCACTGCGCTGGCCGCGCAGCTCGTTGCGGACCCCGAAGTCGGAGACCGGACCTCCGGTACAGCTGAGCAGACCACTGATCCGGTTGCCGACCAGTGCCAGCCCGTGCTCGCCGGAGGCGTTGCCGGCGAGCCGGACCGCGCCGCTGAAGGTGCTGCCGACACTCGTCACGGTGCCGGTCGTGCCGGAGATCTGGACGGAGCCACTGACCGTGGCGCCGAGCAACTGCACCACGGCGGCCCGGTCGGCCCGGACCCCGCCCGCGATCGCGCCGCCGGAGACGACCAGCGAGGCGCCGGGTCGCACCGTGACCAGGCCGGCCACCCGGGCGTCACGCAGGCAGGTCACCCCGGCGGCGACGACCAGGTTGCCGGCGTACGGCCCCGAGAGCGTACGGGTGCAGGACGGTGACGCCCCGGGCAGTACGGTCGCCCGGAACTCGTCGGGGCTGCCGATGTTCCCGGCGGCGTCGATGCCCCGGTGCTCGACGGTGTGCGTACCGTAGCCGGGCTCGGTCTCCTCGAACACCGCCTTCGAGAGCCCACCCGAGCCCAGGTTCCCGTAGACCAGGGACTTGATCACCGTTCCGGTCGGGGTGAACAGGAACGGCGTGCCGGCCGGCGCGTCCGGCCAGCCGAAGTAGTTGAACCAACCGTCCCGGTCGAGGCGGAACTCGCCCACCGTGAACCCCGGACGGTCGTCGACCGGGTCGAGGCCCATGGTGAACCGCTCGAAGTACACGTTGTGCGGCACGTTGCCGGCCAGCGTGGTGAGCGGCGGGGAGAGGGTGGCGGTGGTACCCGCCTCGACGTTGTCGACCGTCCAGGTACGGCTGTCGGAGTCCCCGCCCGGGTCGGCCGGGTCGGTCACCGTCGCGGTCAGCTGGTGGCTGCCGGCGGGCAGACGTAGGGCGCCCAGGTCGAGGTTGCGGCTGTTGTGCGGGTTGGGCACGACCGCGCCGTCGAGTCGCCAGGTCACCTCCAGCACCCGGTCGGTCGGGTGGGTGGTCTCGACGTAGACGACGTCCTGGCCGCCCACCGCACGCCCGTCGGTCTGGGTCGACGCGGTGATCGCCACCTGCACCGGTGCCGGAACGGTCGGCTCGGCGCCCACCGTCCACTGCCGGCTCTGGGTCAGGGCGGGGCCGGTGCGGATCGCCGGGTCCCGGACGAACCCGGTCGGATCCTGGACCGTCACCCGTACGACGTCGCCGGGGCGGACGTCGAGGGTGGCGAGGTCGAGGTTGCGGCTGTTCGCCGTGTCGGGGACCGGTGCACCGTTCACCGTCCAGCTCACGTCGAGTTCGTGGTACCCGGGATGCTGGGTCTCCACCCAGAGCACGTCCGTCCGGCCGACGGGCCGGTCGGTGGGGCGGGCGGAGAGGGCCATCGCGTTGGTGTCCCGGCGACCGGAGATCCGTTGCGTCATGATCTCGCGGCTGACCTGGTCGTAGTGGAAACCGATCCAGCGCATGATCGAATGCTCGCTGGGCCGCCAGACGTTCGACGTCGAGTACATCCCGCTCTCGTACCGGCCGATGACGCCGCCGGACTCGCTCTCCTCGCCGAGCCAGCGCCACCACTTGGCCTGCTGGGCGATCATCTGCTGCTCGGTCAGCCGGGTGTGGTGCCGCGACGTCGGCTCGGTGCAGTTGCTGGTGCAGTACGGGCCGCCGGGCACGGGCCGGTCCGAGTACGGGTACTCGTCCTGGAGTTGGCCGAGCGAGTGCCCCAGCTCGTGCGGGCTGATCAGTGGTCCCTGCGGGGCGCCGCCCGAGGTGGTCGCGTTGGTGCCGCCGATCCCGCCGTAGGTGTCGGTGTTGGCGATCGCCAACACCTGCCGGTTACTGGCGGTGACGCCCAGCGGTGCCACCAGGTCCCGCAGATAGCCGTTGAGCGCCTGGGTGCCGTAGCTCTGGAAGGTGATGCCCCGGGCGAGCGGGTTCGTGCAGCCGTCCGCGTAGTGCAGGCCGAGCGGCGTGATCCGGTCCGGGTTCGGCGGATCGTCGTCGGGATCGCAGCGGATGCCGGACTCGCCGGAGACGATCTCGATGACGTACACGTTGAAGTAGTTGCGGTAGCTGCGGTACGGCTCGATGCTCCACTGCACGTTCATGTGCCGGTCCACGTCCGCGTGGAACTTTCCGAGTTCGGCCGCCGTGTAGCCGTCGCCGAGGACCACGAGATTGAGTCGCTCGCTGGCCGGGCCGGTGACCTGGAGCGGTACGAGTCGCGCGCTGCCGACCTCGGGGCCGGCGGCCTGGGTGGGCTGGGCCACGGCGAGCAGCGCGGCGACGAGGGCCAGGGAGCCGAGGGCGGCGAGGGGGCGCCGGATCGACCTTCCCGGACCCGATCGGGGGTGGTCGTCGCCGGCAGGACGCCCGGCGATCCAGTGGTCGGCATCGATCATCGGCCGAGGCTAACCCGGGCCGGCCGGTCGGGATACCCATCAACTGCCGTAACTCTCCGCCGGGCTCGCCCTACAGGCGCCGGAGGGCCATCTACGATCTAGCCGGTTGCCTGAACCGAATTGTCATCGTTGGCCCCGGAAGGATATATGAGCGAGTACGCGTTGTTGATTCTGCCGTCGTCGAACCGCGTCTACGCGGAGGCCTCGGTCGCCCTGACCCGGGCCGAGCTGGCGGTCTTCGACCGGGCCGTACTCGGCGGTCGGCTGTCCGACGTCTCGGAGACGACCATCGGCGGCGTCCGGTACGTCACCTTCGCGGCCGACCGGCTCGACGAGCGGGACACGGCGTACCTGGCCAACCTGTCGTCGATCTACGCGTTGTTCGAGGTCACCGGCGAACTGCTCCGCCCGGTCGAACTGCACCGGCTCGACCGGTTCGACGACGACCTGCTGACCATTCCCAAGTATCCGGGGAAGACCAACGAGCAGTTCACCAAGCTGCTGCTCAACGTGACGCTGCTCGCCTCGGACTTCGCGCCGGAGATGCTCCGCCGGAAGTTCACCGTGCTGGATCCGCTCTGCGGCCGGGGCACCACCCTGAACCAGGCGCTGACGTACGGCTTCGACGCCGCGGGGATCGACCGGGACCAGAAGGACTTCGAGGCGTACTCGACGTACATCCAGACCTGGTTGAAACGGAAGCGGGTCAAGCACCGGGTGGAGTCGTCGGGGCTGGTACGCCGGGAGCGGAAGGTGGTGGGTCGGCGGCTACAGGTCACCCTGGCGGCCGACAAGGAGGCGTACAAGGCGGGGGAGACACAGCGGCTGGACGTGGTGAACGCGGACACCACCCGGAGTCTGGAGTTCTTCCGGCCCGGCACCGTGGACCTGCTCGTCGCGGACGCCCCGTACGGCGTACAGCACGGCAGCCGGACCGCCGAGAAGGGGCTGGCGCGTAGCCCGCTCGCCCTGCTCGACGAGGCGGTACCCGTCTGGGCCGAACTGCTGCGTCCCGGTGGGGCGATCGGCATTGCCTGGAACACCCACGTCGCCCGCCGCGAGGAGGCGGCACAACTGCTCGCCGACTCCGGCCTGGAGGTGCTGACGACCGGCCCGTACCTGGAGTTCGCGCACCGGGTCGACCAGTCGATCGTCCGGGACGTCCTGGTCGCCCGCCGCCCCCGCTAGGTATTTCGGTTAGGAAGGGCCCCTTCTTCTACAGAAAACGATAGGAAGGGGCCCTTCCTTGCACGTCAGTAGCTGCAGCCGGAGGTGGGGAGGCTGGTTGCCGCCGGCGGGGTGACGCCGTCGTAGAGGGCCAGCAGGAAGTTCTGCGGGCACCGGAGAGTGCCGCTGGTCCGGATGCCGAAGTGCAGGTGTGGACCGGTGGAGTTGCCGGTGTTGCCGGTCGAGCCGATCCGCTGACCGGCGGTGACGGTGGCGCCACTGGCGACCGACCACGCGGAGAAGTGGCAGTAGGTGTAGACCGCGCCGTCGGTGCCGGTCAGGTTGATGCCCTGGCCGCAACTGCTGTCGTTGACCCGGGCCACGGTGCCGGCCCGGACGGCGTACGCGGCGGTGCCGCTCGGTACCGGCAGGTCGATGGCGGCGTAGTCGTGGTGCGGGTCGTCGTACTCGCTGCGCGGCAGGGCGGTCCGGGGCAGTGGCATCGAGTACGTGGTACCGCCACCGGTGGCGGTGGTGACCCGTACGGCGTCGGCGATCACGTAGCCGGTGCCGCTGGTCCACCGGCTGACCCCGACCGCGTTGTAGTCACCGGCGGCGAGGGAGAAGGTGCCCAACGCGACCCACCGGCCACCGTTGGCCCGCTGGTTGACCGGGATGCTCTGGGTGCCGCTGGTGGTGACCACCATGAACGGGGTGGCGTTGTTGTACCCGGGATCGGCGGGGTACCAGACCTCGACGAGATAGCTGCCGGCGCTCGGCACGTTGACCTTGAACCAGGCGGCGTCGCTGGCGGTGGTGTCGGGGTCGGCGAACCGGTAGTCGGCGCCCTGCTTCTGGCTGGAGTAGCTGGAGGTACCCCAGCTCGCGCTGCCGGTGAACCGGTCGGCGGTGGCGTTGTCGACGGTCACCGTCGCGGCGGCGGCCGGGGCGCTCGGCAGCAGGACCGTGGTGGCGAGTGTGGCTGCGACGAGGACGGTCCAGCTACGTGCGTAACCGATCTTCATGGAGGACCCTTCGCGACTCGGGCGGGGCACAATGTGAAGGTATTTAACCAACCAGCGCTAAGTTTGGAAAGACTTCTACATAGGTCCGGCTGGATGGTTCGAATCGACGTGACGAGCGGTTTGCCGGGCTAATCCGGCTATTCGAGTATTAGGGGGCTCAGCCCCGATTTAGAGTGACCTGGTCGGACGAGCTGACCGCCAGCGGTGCCGGTCGCCCCGACGTACCACGGAGGGGTCCGGAATGACTGACCAGCTGACCAGCGACGAGCCCTGCGGCGCGCTCGAACTGGTCTGCGCCTTCACCGGGGCCATGCCGACCGGGGTCGGCGTCTCCCGGCGCGGTCGGATCTTCGTGACCTTCCCGAAGTGGGGCGACGAGGTCGGCGCCACCGTCGTCGAGCTGCGCGACGGCACCTGCCAGCCCTATCCCGACCAGGCCTGGAACGACCCGAGCGGAAACGACGACGCCGAGTCGTTCGTCTCGGTGCAGAGCGTGGTCGTCGACCCGTCGGACCGGCTCTGGGTGGTGGACACCGGCAGCCCGATGCTCCAGCCGACCCGCCCCGGCGGACCGAAGCTCGTCTGCGTCGACCTCGACACCGACCGGGTCACCCAGACCATCCTGTTCCCCGCCGAGGTGGCGCTGCCGACGTCGTACCTCAACGACGTCCGGTTCGACCTGCGTCGGCGCTCGGCCGGGGTCGCGTTCGTCACCGACTCGACCAACTCGGGACCGAACGGGATCATCGTGGTGGACCTGGCCAGCGGTACGTCCTGGCGACGCCTGCACGACCATCCGTCCACCAAGGCCGAGTCCCTGGTCGACTTCCGGCCACTCGTCGAAGGGCGCCCCTTCCTGATGCGGCCGCCCGACGCCCCGCCCAGCCCGGTCAGCTTCGGCTCGGACGGCATCGCGATCTCGGCAGACGGCAGCCGCCTCTACTACTGCCCGTTGATGTCCCGCCGGCTCTACAGCGTCGACATCGACGCGCTCGTCGACCGGTCGATGGACGACGCCGAGGTGGCCGCCACGGTCTGTGACGAGGGGGACAAGGGCAGCGGCGCCGATGGTCTGGAGACCGACGACGCCGGCCGGATCTACGTCACCGCGTACGAGCAGAACGCCATCCTGCGCCGGAACCCGGACGGGGCGTACGAGACGGTGGTCCGCGATCCACGGCTGCTCTGGCCGGACACCATGTCGATCGGCGCCGACCGGTACCTCTACGTCACGGCGAACCAACTCCACCGCCAGCCGGACTACTCCGGCGGGATCGACCGACGGCGCCGCCCGTACGCCCTCTTCCGGTTCGCCATCGACGCCGGCCCGGTTTCACTCGTGCCCTGACGTCGCTGAGATCAATTGAACCGAATCATTAGCGCCAATATCAACATCAGAACAGGTCATCGTCTGACACCGGCTGATCGTTCGGCGGCGATATCGGTTTCTTGGCACTGAATCAACCTGATCGGGCTGCGGTAACGACCTATTCGGTCGGCGCGATCGAGCTCTTTGGTCGCATCTTGAACGATTCCCGCCTCGTTTCCTTCCTGGAAAACTTCACTGGGAGCCCACCCGCAACTTCCACGGAAACGTGGCGCGCGGGGATCGGGAGAGGAGCCGGACTTGGCACAGACGGAGGCGGTGTCGGCCGCAGGGCTGCGCGACCTGGCGGCCGAGATTTTCGAGGTCAGCCCGGACGAGGTCACCGATGCGGCGGCGTTCTACGAGGACCTCGGGATCGACTCGGTGCAGAAGGTCGAATTCGTGGTCCGGATCGAGCGGCAGCTGGGCGTACGGCTGACGAACGAGGAGGCGGCGGGACTCCAGGACTTCGGTGACGCTCTCGCCGTACTCCGGGATCGGGGTATCTCCATTGAGCCGTGACCGGATCAGCGACCGGCGCCGAGCCGTGGCGATCTCGGGCGTCGGCGCGGTGTCCGGGGCCGGACTCGGCAGCGAGGCACTCTGGACGGCGGTGACCGACCGGCGGGTCCTGACCGGCCCGGTGACCCGGTTCGACATGTCCCGGTACCCGGCGCGCTGCGGCGTCGAGGTGCCGTCCGCCGCCGTCGCCGCGCTCGACTCGGTGGTACCCGGGCACGAATCCCTCGCCGCCCGCTACCTCGCGGCCGCCGCGCTGGAGGGACTCCGGCACGCCGGCCTGCCGGCGCACGGACCCAAGCAGCGGCTGGGCGCGTTCGTCGGCACGGTGATGGCCACCCGGCCGATCCTGGACCGGGGCATCGGGCCGGGCCGGCTCGCCGTTCCCGGGCTCGGGTGGGCCCGGCCCGACGGTGTGCTGGACACGCTGCGGGAGACGGTCCAGGTCACCGGACCGACGGTGCTGCTCGCACCCGGCTGCGCCGCCGGGAACAGCGCGATCGCCGCCGGCTGCCGGGCGATCGCCGCCGGTGAGGTCGACGTGGCCGTCTGCGGCGGGGTCTCCGAACTGTCCCTGGAGATCCTCGCGATGTTCACCTCGCTGCGGGCCCTCGCGGTGGACATGGTCCGGCCGTTCGACGTCAACCGCCGGGGCACCATTCCGGGGGAGGGGGCCGGGGTGCTGGTGCTGGAGCCGGCCGACCGGGTCGTGGCCCGGGGGCGACGCCCGTTGGCCCGGGTGCTGGCCTGTGCAGCCGCCGCCGACGCGCACAATCCGACCCAGCCGCATCCGGACGGCAACGGTCTGGTGTCGACGGTGCACGGCTGCCTGGACCAGGCCGGACTGACCGCCGACGACGTCGACTGGGTCTGCGCGCACGGTACCGGCACGCCGGCCAGCGACGGGATCGAGGCGCGGGCGGTGGCGAAGGCGTTGGCCGGGCGGCGCCGACCGGTGGTCTCGTCCCTCAAGGGACAGTTCGGGCACGCCGAGGGCGCCGCGGCTGCCCTGGAGGCGGTGGTCGCGGTCCGGGCCCTCGCGGAGGACTTCGTGCCGGGCAACGTGACGCTGATCGAGCCGGATCCCGTGTGCGGGGGCATCGATCTGGTCGAGCCCGCGGGCCGCCGGACACCGGTGCGGTCCGTGCTCAGCCAGGCCTTCGGATTCGGTGGCGGCGTGTCGACCATACTGCTGGGAAAGGGCGAGAGTGCTGCCGGTTAGCGAGTGTCTGTCCGTTCGTGGCCTGGGGCTCCGGCTGCCGGGCATGACCGGGCCGGAAGACCTGGCCCGCCTGGTCGGCGGGGCGTCGGTGGCACCGTCGGAGGTACGGCGGTTCGAGGCCCCGTACACCGATCTGGATCCGGTGGACCGGCTGGCCGCCGGTCCGGTCGAACCCCGGATGCCCCCGGGCGTCGCCGTCCGAGGGCTGCGGGCGGTGCCCCGCGAATCGCTGCTCGCGCTCGCCGCGGCGGTCACGGCGGAGGACGCCGCCTCGACGATCGGCACGCCGGTGACCGGTGCGCCGGTGACCGGGGTCGGCACACCGTCGGTCGGCGCGGCGTCGGTCGGCACACCGCCGGGCGGTACGCCGGTCTTCGCCGCCGATGTCGGTCCGGTCGCAGTGCTCTGGGCCAGTTCGAGTGCCGGGCTGGCCGAGTACGCCACCATCTGCGTCGAGGCCGCCGTGCTGGACCCGGGCCTGAGCAGCCCGATCATCGGTCCCGCGTCGGCGTTCAACGGACCGGCGGCGACGGTGTCCATCCGGCTCGGACTTGACGGACCGAACGAGACGGTCACCGGCGGTACGACGGCCGGGCTGACCGCCCTGATCGAGGCGGGTCGGTTCGTGGCCGACGGCGCGGCGACGCGGGCCCTGGTCGGCGCCTCGGCGACGGTGAGCCGGTGGAGCCTGGCCGGCCTGGCCGAGAACTTCGTCGCGGCCGAGGGCGCCGGATGTCTCGCGGTCCAGCCGTGGCGCGACGGCGACCCTGGCGTCCGCCTCGGGCGGTTCCGCCGGGTGGGCCTGGACCGGTCCCGGCTGGCGGCCGAATGCCACGACCTGGTCCGCACCGCGCTGCTCACCGGCGGTGTCCGGGACGGAGCGCCCGGCGCCGGAGCGACGGCCGACGGGGGAGGCGGCGGCCTGGCACCGTTGATCGTCTCAGCGCTCGACGTCGACCTGGTCGACGCGCTGACCCAGGAGTACCCCGGGCCGGTGTGGCACCTGGAACGGTCGCTCGGCGACTTCGGTGCGGCCGGCGGCTTCATGGCGGTGGCCTGTGCCGTCGCGTACTGCGCCAGCGTTCCGGCGCCGACGAGCATGCTCGCGCTGGCGATCGAACCGTCCGGAAACACCGCCATCATGGAGGTCTTCACATGGGAAGCGCCAACCTCGTCGAGCGGCTGGTAGGGCGGCAACTCGCGCTCGGCCGGGGTGAGCGGGTCGCCTACCTGGACCCGGACGGGCAACTCAGCTACGCGGAGTTGTACCGCGCGGTGCGCTGGTACGCGGCGCGGCTGGCCGGAGCCGGGATCCGACCCGGAGTCCGTGGGTTGATCGTCGCCGACGACGCCATTCCGACCGTGGTCGCGATCCTGGCACTGTGGTGGCGGGGCGCGGTCGCGGTTCCGGTGAGCCCGATGCTGACCGAGGCGGAGCTGGCGTTCATCGCCGAGGACTGTCAGGCCGGCTTCCTGCACGCCGACGAGCGCGGCGGCGAGCTGGCCACCCGGGCCGGCCTCGCCGGGCTGCCCCGGGGCGACGCGGGTTGGTCGGAGCACGGCAGTCCGCCGGCGCCGCCGCCGGTCAACCAGGACCCGTCCGAGGTGCTGCTGATCCAGTACACCTCGGGCAGTACCGGCAAGCCGAAGGGCGTGCTGCACAACGGATCCGGAGTGGAGGCCGTACTCGCGGGCTTCGGCCGGGTCCTCGACCTCCGGCCCGAGGACACCGTGCTCTCCACCGCCAAACTTCCCTTCGGGTACGGCTTCGGCAACTCGCTGCTCTTCCCGCTCGCCACCGGGGCGGCGGTGATCCTCAACCAGGGTCCGCCGGACGTCTACCGGCTCGCCGCGACGATCGCCCGGCACCGGCCGACCGTGCTCTGCGCGGTGCCCCGGATCTACGCCGCGCTGCTCGACCGGGCCCGCGCCGCGACGACTCCGACGGCCGCCGCGACTCCGACGGCCGCCGGGACTTCGACGACAGCCGGGACTTCGACGGCCGCCGCGAGCCCGACGGTGGGGCAGGCGGACGGGGCCGGCCCGCCCGACCTTCGCTCCGTGCGGCTCGCCGTATCGGCCGGCGAGCACCTGCCCGGGGCGCTCTGCGACGGGTTCACCCGAACCTTCGGGGTGCCACTGGTCAACGGCCTCGGCGCGACCGAGGTGCTGCACATCGTGGTCGCCACCCGGGGCAGCCGACCCGGGTCGACCGGGACCGCCGTGCCCGGCATGACGGTCAGCGTCCGGGACGACGCCGGTCACCCGCTGCCGGTCGGATCGGAGGGGCGGCTGCACGTGGCGGGCCCGTCCGTCGCCGCCGGCTATCTGGACCGTCCCGAGTCGCAGGCCCGTACCTTCGCCGACGGCGGGGCGTACACCGGTGACATCGTCGCGCAGCAGCCGGACGGCGAACTCCGGTACCTGTGTCGGCACGACGACCTGATCAACATCGGCGGGTACAAGGTGTCACCCCTCGACGTGGAGGCGGCGGTGCGGGACCTGGCCGGGCTGGCCCAGTGTGTGGTGGTCGGGTCACGGGACCAGAACGGACTGGAGCAGGCGGTCGCCTACCTGGTACCGGCACCCGGGGCCGATCCGGTTCCGCTGCGCCAGAGCGCCCGGGCCGCCTTCCGGGCCGGGCTGCCACCGTTCAAGCGCCCCGCCGTCGTCGAGGTCGTCGAGCACCTGCCGACCACCTCCACCGGCAAGCTCGCCCGGTACAAGCTCCGGGCGGCGGGTACGGCGCCGGCGGTGGTCCGGATGCGGGTACTACGCGACGGTCCGGGACGGACCCTGGTCTGCATCCCGTACGCGGGCGGCTCGTCCGGGGCGTTCACCCGGTTGGCCCGGCACCTGCCCGGCTCCTGGCGGGTGGTGGCGGGCGAGGCGACGTACCGGGACGGCGTCACCATCGCCGACGCGGCCCGTGCCTGGTGGCAGGCGGGTACGCCGTACCTGTCCGACGGGGCGGTCCTGTTCGGACACAGCCTGGGCGCCGTGCTTGCCGCCGCGGTCGCCGACGCGGCCGGGGAGGGGCTGGCCGGTACGCAGGTCGTACTCTCCGCCCCGCCGCTGCTGCCCGGAGCGGAGCGCCCGGCGCTGGTCTCCGACGACGACGAGACGCTGCTGGCCGGGTTGCGCAGCACCGGGCTGCTGCCGACCAGCGGGCTGACCTCGGAGGAGATCATCCGGCTGCTGCTGCCCCGGTTCCGTCGGGACATCGCGCTCGCGCCGAACGGGTTCGAGGGCGTACGGACCCGGGCGGTGCACGTGCTGCTCGGTACCGACGACGGACTCTGTACCCGGGAGGCGCTGGCCGCCCGGATCCCCGTCGACCGGATAGCCAGCCTGCACCTGATCACCGGCGACCACTACTTCGTCACCACCAATCCGGTGCAGACCGCCGAAGTGCTGGCCGGGATGTTCCAGGACTGACGCCCCGCCTCGGCGGCGGTCACTTCGCCTTGACGACGTGCGGGAACTGCTCGCCGCGGGCGGTGGCGTTCCGGGCGGGGCGCCATCGAGGTGATGCGACACGGATACTCCTGGCGTGGAGAGCGGGACAGATCTTCCGTTTACTAGGTGATTTGCCCCACCCAGCCGTCGCCAGGCCACCTGCCGGTGGATCCGCCAGTGGGTGTACGCGAACGTGCTGAGGAACAGCGCGGTCAACTGGATCACCGCGAAGAGGAAGGTCAGGTCGAAGAAGAGCTCTTCCCAGGTCACCCCCCTTGTCCGACTGCTGGTGCTGCACCGCCTCAACATACCGATCACCATTGGTGGTTTCGCCGGCTCGACGGATCCGGCGGGGGCGGTACGGAACCCGGGGCAGCCGACGGTGCCCCGGGTCCCGTACCGCGTCAGTCGACGTCCTCCCGGACCCGGGCGACCAGTTGGGTCGGATTGACGAACCGCAACGCGATCACCAGGAGCACCAGCATCATGGCGGTGTACATGACCGCCATCGCGTCGATGGACTGTTGGGCCCGGATACCGGCCGCCGACATCGAGTAGTACAGCGCCACGACCAGGGTCTGCGAATCCGGCCCGGCCGTGAGGAAGGTCAACTCGAACATCCCGACCGTACGCACCAGGACCAGGATCGAGGCGGCCAGGATCCCCGGGGTCAACAGGGGGGCGAGGATCCGGACGAAGATCTGCCGGGTACCGGCCCCACACATCCGGGCCGCCCGCTCCACCGCCGGGTCGATTTGCTCGATGAACGGCGTCATGGTGAGGATCACGAACGGCACCGAGGGCACCAGGTTCGCCAGCACCACCCCGGACAGGTGGCCGGCGAAGCCGTACTTGTAGAGCACCGTCGCCAGCGGAATGCCGTAGGTGATCGGCGGCATCAGGATCGGAAGCAGGAACAGCAGGTAGAGCAGCCGCCGGCCGGGGAACGAGCGACGGGCCAGCACGTACGCCGCCGGCACCCCGACCAGCACCGAGATGCCGACCACCAGCAGCGACACCTCCAGGGTCACCACCAGCACCTGGAACAGGCCGAACTCCTGCCAGGACTGGCCGTACCACTTCGTGGTGAACTCCTGCGGGAACCAGGTGTCGAACCAGCGGTTGCCGAAGGAGCTGACCAGCACCGAACCGATCACGCCGGCCAGGTTGACGAAGAAGAACGCCACCACGCCCCAGATCAGCCAGGCGGCCGGCCTGGCGACCAGACGTCGACGGCGGCGCGCCAGAGTCGTTCCGGACGACGTCATCAGCCCTTTCCTCCCGCCGTCGCACCGGTGTAGAGCAGCGCCCGCCAGCCGAGTACGGCGGCGATCACCAGCAGTTCGACCAGCCCCATCAACACCGCGATGGTGGCCGCCATCGGATAGTCGTACTGCACGTACGCCGCGTCGTACGCCGCGATCGAGATGACCCGGGTCGTACCGGCCGGGTCACCGACCAGGATGGCCGACGGGAAGACGCTGAACGCCAACACGAAGGTCAGGCAGAACGTGGTGGCGAGCCCGGGCGCCAGCAGCGGCAGCGTGATCCGGCGGAACCGCTGCCACCAGTTCGCCCCGAGGGTGGCGGCGGCCCGCTCCAACGTCGGGTCGATCCCCGACAGGTACGACAGCACCAGCAGGAACGCGAACGGGAAGCCGGTGATGACGATGGAGAAGAACACGCCCCAGTAGTTGTTGGTGAGCCGGATCGGATCATCGGTCAGGCCGACGGCCAGCAGGGTCCGGTTGAACCAGCCGGTCGGGCCGAGGAAGTTGAGCAGCCCCTGTGCGGTCAGCACGGTGCCGAGGGTGATCGGCACCACCAGCACCGTGGTGAGCAGCCGCTTGCCCCGGAACCGGCCGCGCATCCGGTAGGCGATCGGCACCGAGGCCGCGACGTTGAGCAGGGCCGCCGGCAGCGACAGCTTCAGGGTCGTCCAGATGGTGTCCCGGAGGTACGCGTCGGAGAAGAACTCCTGGTACGCGGCGAACGGGCCGCCCTCGGCCGGCTGGAACGACAGCCCGACGCCGTACCCGAACGGGTAGATGAAGAGCACCAGGATGAAGACCGCGGCCGGGACCAGCAGCAGGAGTTGCCGGTCGATGCCCCGCTCGGCCAGCCGGTGCCGGAGCGCCACCCGCGTCCCGACCCGCGACCGGCCGTCCGGTGCAGGGTCGTCGGTGCGTGGTGGCGTCGCCGTGGCGCTCACCGGGCACCCTCGACGGCCGGTCCCGGAGACACCGTGTCGACGGGCTCGTCCAGCAGGCCGGCGTCGGCCTCGTCCGTCGGAAAGACCAGCAGTCGTACGGGATCCACCGCGATCCCGATCCGGTCACCGAGGGTCGGACGCACCTCGGTACGCAGGTTGAACTGCACCCCCTCGGCGGTGCGGGCCTCGACCGCCACCTCGCGGCCCTGGTACTCGACCACCTCGACGACGGCCGGTACGCCCTCCTCCGGACCGGTGATCCGCAGGTCCTCGGGGCGGACTCCGGCGACCACCTCGGCCCCGGCGGACACCGGCCCGACCGGGGTGCCGACCAGCCGCAGCCCGTGACCGGTCACCACCACCTCCGAGCCGGTACGCTCGTCCGCCCGCAACCGCAGCAGGTTGCGGTATCCCATGAAGTCGGCGACGTGCCAGTTCACCGGCCGGGTGTGCAACTCCTCCGGGGTGCCGATCTGCTGCACCCGGCCGGCGCGGAGCACCACCAGCCGATCCGCCAGAGACAGCGCCTCCTCCTGGTCGTGCGTGACGTACACCGTGGTCAGCCCCAGCGACTGGTGCAGCCGCCGGATCTCGGTACGCATCTCCAGCCGCAACTTTGCGTCTAGATTGGACAGCGGCTCGTCCATCAGTACGAGCGAGGGTTCCAGCACCACCGCGCGGGCGATGGCGACCCGCTGCTGCTGCCCGCCGGAGAGCTGTCCGGGCAGCTTGGTCGCGTGTTCCTCCAGCCGGACCAGCCGGATGGCCTCCTCGGTCCGGCGCCGGACCTCGGCCCGGGGCAGCCGACGCATCTGCAACCCGAAGGCGATGTTGCGACGTACCGACATGTGCGGGAAGAGCGCGTAGTTCTGGAAGACCATCCCGAAACCGCGTCGTTCCGCCGGCACCGTGTCGAGCCGGGTGTCGTCGGACCAGATGCTGCCCCGGGTCAGTGGGAGCAGGCCGGCCAGGCAGTTCAACGCGGTGGACTTACCGCAGCCCGACGGTCCGAGCAGGGCGATGAACTCCCCGCTGCGGACCGTCAGGTCGAGGTCGGTCAGCGCGTCGTGGCCGGCGAAGCTCCGCGTCACACCGTCCAGCCGCAGTTGCGCGAACTTCACTTGTTCCTGTCCTCTGTTCGTGACTGCGGGGCTCGCAAACCCGGCTCACTCCTCGCCCTCACTTGCTCACCTTTGCGCCGCCGATCTCGCGGTCCCATTTGCTGAACGCCTCGACCAGCGCCTTGGCGTCGAGCGGCACCTCGAGGGGGTTGTTGGCGATGAGTTGCTCGTACTCGGGCCGGCCGAACTGCTCGATCGCCTTGCGGCTGGCCTCCGGCGCCATCGACAGCGGCACGTCCTTGATCGCCGGCCCGGGGTAGAAGTAGCCCTGGTCGTACGCCTTGGCCTGCTGCTCGGGGGTCAGCATGTGGTTCAGCAGGGCCAGGATGGCGGCCTGCTTGTCCGTCGACACTCCCTTGGGGACGACCGCGTAGTGCGCGTCGGTGACCCAGTGGAAGCCCTCCAGCGTGCCGACCTTCGCCTCCTCCGGCACGGTGCCGAGCACCCGTGGGTTGATGTCCCAGCCGGTGGTGCTGACGATGATCTTCGCGGATCCGTTGGCCAGGTTCTTCATCGTCTCGCCGGTACCGGACGGGTAGAGGGTGACGTACTTGTTCAGTTCGGCGAGGTACGCCCAGGTCTTGGCCCAGCCGTTCACCGGGTCCTTCGGGTCCGTGTCGCCCAGCAGGTACGGCAGGCCCATCAGGAAGGTCCGGCCCGGTCCGGAGTTGGACGGCCGGGCGTACTGCACCGCACCCGGGTTGGCCTTGGCGTAGTCGAGCAGCGCCTGGGCACTGGTCGGCGGGTTCGGCACCTTCGCCGGCAGGTACTCGATCAGCGGCCCGGACGGGTAGTAGGTGACCGTCACGCCGTGGTCGCGGGCCAGCTTCTGCATCGCCGCCGCGCCGGGCAGGTAGTTCGCCATCCCGGACAGCCGGTCGGCATGGGTGGGCAGCAGCGGCGTCCACAGGTTCTGCTCGATGCCGGCCGCCAGCCCGTCCACACCGGTCAGCACCAGGTCGATCTCGACCCGGTTGGCGTCCTGCTGGGCCTTGACCTTGCCGACCAGCTCCGGCGAGGGCGACTTCGAGTACGTCACCTTCGACACCGTGTCCGAGTTCTTCGAGACGAAGTCGTCGATCATCGTCTGGGTGAGTTGCAGGTTGCCCGCGACGTCGAGAATGTTCAGCACGACCGGTGAACCGGGCTTGTCGGGGACCGCGCCTCCGCTCGGCCCGGGTTGCGCGGCCTCGGGCGCACCGCAGGCGGCGACCAGGCTCAGCGCGGTCAGGGCCGTGGCGGCGAACAGTCGGCGTTGGCTTCGACGCATGGCATTCCCCTCTCTCTATGCTGCTACATGATGTCTCTCTATGCGGTGGCGGTCCGCGCCGGCCCCCGGGAAGGGCTGACGCGGACCGCCACCGGTTGGAGGATGTCGGGGATCAGTGACCGATCCTGGTGCTCTCCGGTGGCCCCAGATAGCTCGGTCGCAGTCCGCCGGTGTCGACGACGAGCTGCTGCACCACCACTGTCGGGTCGACCATCCAGAACTTGAGCGTGTGTACGCCCGGCCGGTCGACGGTGTGCAGAGTGGTCGTGACGTTGACGTTGTCGGAGGTGTTCCGCTCCCACTGCCGGTTCATCGTCGTGTCGTTCGCGCCGGTGCTGGTGGTGGCGTTGACGATCTGTGGAGCCCCGCCGTCGATCGAGACCGCGTACCGGAGTCCCTCGGTCGGCAGCACGTTGTTCCGGGGGGACAGGTACGCCGACACCTTCACCGGACCGGGCGTGGTCAGGGTCATCTCGTACTCCAGGCGCGGGGTGTTGCCGCCCGGCGTACGGCTGGCGGCGGTGACCGGGAACGGCGTCAGGCCGTCACCGGTCCGGCCGAGGTCGGGGATCCGCTTCCAGTACACCCCGCCGGTGTTCACCGCCCGGGTGTAGTGCGCGGCCGGAATCGAGACGTAGCCGTTCGCCTCGACGTGCCCCTTCGGGCGCAGCCCCTGCGGGTTATCAACCTTTGCCTGCACCACGACGCTGGCGCCGTCCGGGCCGGTGACCGTGATGGGCACCGTGGTGCTGCCCTTCGGGGCGCGCCGCCAGTCGACCCGGACCTCGATCCGGACCTGGTCGTCGACCCGGCCGCCGCGCCGGTCGAGCTTCAGCCAGGGCGCGTCGGCGCGGACCGTGTAGTCGAACGGGACGCTGCCCCGGTTGAACACCTCGAGGTACTGCCCCGGCTGGCTCTGGTACGGGCTGAACGTCGGCAGCACCGCCGGCCCGGTCTCGGCCGGCCACCACCTGTCGGAGCCGTCGATCGCGACACCCAGTTCGGCCGTTGCCGGCACCTCGATCCGCTTCAGGTGCGGGTAGAAGGCGTCGGGCAGCGCCTGGTAGTTCAGTTCCGGCTGCTGCCAGGGCGCGTTCGGGCCGTACCGGGCGATGTCGCCGTACCCGATCTTGGGTTGGGTCTGGAAGCCGCGCCACTTCCCGCCGGCCAGGGTGTTGTTGTAGTAGTCGGACATCGCCTGGTCCTCGGCGAACCGCTCCTCGGCCTCCTCGGCCACGGCGTTGGTGGCGGCCCGGCCCTGGGCGGCGTAGAGCAGGTTGGTGAACTGCGCCTCCCGCAGGGCGTAGAGGTTCGCCGTCGCCGCCACCTGGTAGTGGACGAGCTGGTAGTAGGCGTCGTCGTAGCCGTCCGGAAGCCGGCCGCGGACCTGTTCGGCCCGCGCGGCGAGCTGCCGCCACTCCTGTACGACCCGGCGCGTCTCCTGGTAGTCGGTCAGGCTGTACGGGCTGGTGTCGGTGTAGACCACCGCCGAGGAGTCGGTCGCCGGGTCCTTGGCCGGGTCGAGGGTGATCCTCCGGTTCAGTAGTTCCGGCTTGCGCCGGGCCTGGAGCTGGCCGTACTCGTGCAGGATCTCGCCGATCTCCCCGGCGTACCGGTCGGGGAAGTTCTGCGCCGCGTACGCCTGCTGCCATTCGTCGAGCTTCTCGATCGGGATGCTTCCCGGATCCCAGGCGTAGTCGAGGAAGAGCTGGAGCGGCAGCTCCTCGTTCTTCATGTCACCGACGTTGACCACCCAGAGCTTGTCGACGCCGTACGTGTACGTCAGGTTCAACTGCTCCCAGGTGCTGGCCAGGTTGATCGTGTCGACCCACTTGTAGTTCCGGCCGCCACCGACGTAGTCGAAGTGGTAGTACATCCCGTACCCGCCGCCGCGGGCCGGCAGGCTCTGGTCCGGCAGCTTCCGCATGTTGCCCCAGTTGTCGTCACAGAACACCACCGTGACGTCGTCCGGCGGGCGCATGCCCCGGTCCCAGTAGCGCTGGACCTCCTTGTAGAGGGTGAAGACCTGCGGGATGTCCGGCAGTTCACGGTCGCTGACCTCGTCGAGGATCTGGCGCTGGCTGGCGATGATGCTCTCCATCAGCTCGATGCCGTCCCCGTCGGGCAGGCTGACGTCGCCGTTGCCGCGCATGCCGAGGGTGACCACGCCCTCGAAGTCCTGCTCCTCCATCCGTTCGATGCCGTCCCGCCAGTACCCCTTGAGCGCATCGGAGTTACGCCGGAAGCTCCACTCACCGGTGCCGCCGTACGGGTCGGTGCCGCCTCTGGCGTGCCGGTTCCACTCCTCGATGCCCCGCATCATCGGCGCCTCGTGCGAGGTGCCCATCACCACGCCGTACTCCTTGGCGGTGGCATGGTTGGCCGGGTCGTCCTCGGCGAACGCCCGGCCCCAGACCGCCGGCCAGAGGTAGTTGGCCTTCAGCCGCAGCATGGTCTCGAAGACCTTGGCGAAGAAGTGCCGGTTGAAGCCGCCCTCGAAGCCCGGCGCGAGGCCGGGGCCGAAGAAGTTCGGTGCCCAGGTGCCCAGGGCCGGGTTCTCGTCGTTGATGAAGAAGCCGCGGTACTGCACCGCGGGCGTGCCCTGGGTGTGCCGGCCGGGCAGGACGTGCAGCGCGTCGCTGGACCGGGCCGGGACGTCGTCCCACCAGTACCAGGGGGAGACGCCCGCCTGTTTGGACACCTCGTACGTCCCGAAGATGGTGCCCCGCTGGTCGCTGCCGGCGATCACGAGGGCGCGACGGACGCCGGGCAGCGGGTTCTGGACGATCTGTTGCAGCGAGGTCTCCCACTTGCCGGCGATCCCAGTGACGTTGAGCTTGCGACTGGCGACGAGTTGGTCGATCAGCGGGCTCTTGCCGATGGTGCCGACGAGCACGACCTCGCCCTGCCGGGGCACCCGGTCCACCGAGACCGTGGGGCGTACCTCGGTGACCCGCTCGATGTCGGCCTGCAGGTCGCTCACCACCCGGACCACGCCGGGGTGGTCGCTGGCGCTCACCACCAGCGTCGCGGCCCGGCCGCGCTCGACAAGCGGCAGGCTGCCCGGCTTGGACCGGGTCGAGATGAAGCCGGCGGGATCGGACCTGTCGTCGGGTCCGGAGGCCCCGGCCGAGGACGCGGCCAGGGCGGGCGCCGCCGTGACGGCGACGGTCAGGGAGAGCAGGGCCCGGCAGAGTTTCGCGCCGGTGGGTCTGCTGCGGAGGAAAGCCGGCAGGCCGGCAGGGGTGGACCTTCTCATCTCGCGCTCCGGGCCTAGGAGGAGGTGGGGGAAGGTGCGCGGTGCGAAACTTCTCGGAAGTGTTCCGGAAAGGAAATCTAAGCGCATCCCTAGTGAAGGTCAAGGCGGTCGTCGATACGCAGCGCGCCCGGAGCGGTACGGAATACGACGAGCCGACGGCTGTCCCTGACCAGCGAATTCCGCTCAGCCCGTGGTTGCCTTGGTCATCCAATCTACGGGCGGTGAAACATTTTGGACCCGTCTCCGGAAATTTTCATCAGCGTTCTGGGTTGCTGCGATTCCCGCCCGGCCATAGGTCACCGAGGAACTGGTATTCGACCCGGGTCAGTCCTTCCGAGAGCTCCCACAGCCGGCGACCGATCTCCGGGTCGGTGGCGGTGCTCGGCAGCCGTACCGGTCCGGGTGCGCCACGCCCCTCGCCCCGCCCGGTCGGCCCGATGAACTCTCCGCCGGTGAGACCGGGGTGGGTGGCGGCGTACAGCGACGGCAGCGCCGCCCGGTCGGTGCTCTGGAACAGGATCGGTCGGAGTAGCAGGTTGATCGCCGCCAGCGCGCGCGGGACCTCGCGGGTGAGGTTGGTCTGGCTGACTCCCGGATGTGCCGCCACGGCGACGAGGCCGGTGTCCCCGCCGCGCCGGGCCAGTTCCTGGGTGAAGACGACGTTGGCGAACTTCGACATCGCATAGGCGCGCATCGGTCGGTACGTCTGCTCGCTGGCCACGTCCACCAGTTCGCCCGACCGCCAGCGCGAGGCGATCGCGCTCACCGTCACCACCCGGGCGGCCTTTGCCCGAAGCAGGGCCGGCAGCAGCCGTCCGGTCAGCGCGAAGTGCCCGAGGTGGTTGGTGCCGAAGGTGAGTTCGAAGCCGTCCGCGGTGGTGCGCCGCTCCGGGATGGCCATCACCCCGGCGTTGTTGATCAGCAGGTCGAGCGGGCGGTCGGCGGTCAGTACGCCGTCCGCCGCCGCGTTGATCGATTCGAGGTCGGCCAGGTCGAGTCGCCGGGTTTCGATGACGGCATCCGGCGACTCGGCCTGGATCGCCGAGGCGGCGTCGGTCAGCCGCGCCAGGTCTACACCTACTTCGGCGGCAAGGACGACCTCTTCGACGCGGTCTTCGACGCCATCGTCGAGCAGGCACTCGCGGAGACCCCGATCACTCCCGAGGACCTGGCCGGTTATGCCGGACGGCTCTTCGACGCCATGGAGGCCTACCCGGACGTCGCCCGGATCGCCACCTGGTACCGGCTCGAACGGACCGGGTCCGGGCGGACCATCCCGGCCATCACGGCGGCCAGCAAGGCCAAGGCGGACGCGATCCGGATCGCCCAACGGGCCGGCACGGTCTCGGGCCGGTTCGACGCCGAGCAACTGCTCGCCCTGGTGCTCACCCTCGCGTCGATGTGGTCGTCCCTGTCGATCGAGGCCGTCGAACTGGCCGCCGCCGCCGACCCGGACCGGCGTCGCGCCACCGTCACCGCCGCCGTCCGCCGTCTCGTCGAGCCCTGACCACCGCCGGCTAACCGGCCAGGGCGGACATCCACCCCTCGATGTCGTCGGCGGTCCGGGGCAACGCGGCGGACAGGTTCCGACTGCCGTCCTCGGTGATCAGCAGATCCTCCTCGATCCGCATCCCGAGTCCCCGCAGCTCGACCGGGACCAGTTCGTCGTTGGGTTGGAAGTACAACCCCGGCTCGACCGTGAGCACCATGCCGGCCTGCAACTCGCCCTCGACGTACCGGGCGGAGGTGGCCCGGCCGCAGTCGTGCACGTCCAGCCCGAGCATGTGCCCCGAGCCGCAGAGCGTCCAACGGCGGTAGAGCTGCCGCTCCGGGTCCAGCGCCTCGTCGACCGAGCAACGCAGCAACCCGAGGTCGACCAGGCCGGCGGCGAACACCGCCATCGCGGCCCAGTGGTAGTCCCGGAACATCGCGCCCGGACGAAGCTGCCCGATCGCCGCGTCGTTGGCCCGCCGGACCAGTTCGTAGACGTCCCGTTGCAGCGGGCTGAACCGGCCGTCCACCGGCAGCACCCGGGTGATGTCGGCGGTGTAACGGGACCCGACCTCGACCCCGGCGTCCAGCAGCAGCAACTCGCCGGGACGTACCGGACCGGTGTTGCGGTTCCAGTGCAGGATCGCCGCGCGGGCTCCGGACGCGACGATCGGCTGGTAGCCGACCTCCTCACCGTCGGTACGGGCCCGTCGCGAGAAGCTGCCCTCCAGCCAGCGTTCGCCACCGCCGGCGAGCGCCTCGGGGATCGCCCGCACCACGTCCTCGAAGCCCCGCACGGTGACGTCGACGGCGTGCTGGAGCTGTCCGACCTCCCACTCGTCCTTGATCAATCGCAGGTCGGCCAGTGCTACCACCAGATCCGTGTCGGCGATCGGATCGGTACGCGGCACCAGGGCGTCCACCCCGGCGTCGACCGTACGCAGCAGCCGGGCCCGGCCGGCCGCGTCGAGTGCACCGGGCAACTCGGCGAGCGAGCGGCAACGGAGCTGCAACGCCTCGCCCAGCGCGGCCAGGTCGGCCCGGGGACCGTTCCAGACGATGCCTGCCGCGCGGTCGGTCCAGTACGGCGCCGTACCCGGCCGGGGCGGCTCGTCCGAGTAGAGCGTGGCGTCGCCGGACGGATCCAGCACCAGCACGCCGCCCCGGTCCCCGTCACCGGTCAACCAGGTGTAGTCCGAGCCGGGCCGGAACCGGAAGTACTGGTCGTTGCTGCGTACCGGTGGCGCGCCGGCCGGCACGACGAGATGCTCGCCGGGGAACATGCCGGTCAGCCGGGCACGGCGCTTGGCCGCCCAGCTCGCGACCTCGGGATGCACCCGGACCGGCGCCTCCACCGGGGCCCAGCCGTCGAGCATGAACTCCGCGAGAGCCGGCGGCACCGGCAGATCGTGACTACTGGTGGCGGGGGCGCTGTCGGACATGCGAGACCTTTCACCGCCGGGTCGGCAATCCCGGACGGAGAATCACACCATGGCCGCCAACCGGTTCACCCCGCAAGGTCGCGCCGCGAAGTACCGACAGGAGTACGCCTGCGGCCCGACACGGTTCCAGCAGCTGTCCGAAGACCCGGCATCGGTCGACGTGCCGGGTCGGCGACACCGGGGTCAGGAAGCCGTCTGCGATCTCCTGACCCGGGTTCCGGCCGGTGCCTGATCGTCGGCCCTAGGTCGTGTCTCGAAGTACTTGCCCCGGTTCGCTGCCCGTGACGACCGGGATAGCTGCTTCGGGCCGCTCGACTGCGCGGGCTACCTCACTGCTGTGCCGGGCCGGGAAGGCCGGCCGCGTCGGCGTGCTTCAATGGCGACCGGGGGAGGTGGGAACTATATGACGAACTACGCCCGCATGTACCGCTGGGGAATCACCCCTTGGGAGGGTTACGAAAGGGCCACCGCCGGCAGCATCGCCACGCTGCTGGACCGGGAGGAGGTCGAGCGCTCGCGCCCGCTGGGTCGGGCGCTCGACGTCGGTTGCGGCCGGGGCCAGTACACTCCCGAGCTCGCTCGCCGGGGCTGGGAGGCCACGGGCATCGACTACGTACCGGCCGCGATCGAAGCGGCCCGCAGCAAGGACGTCGACGGCGTGACCTACGTCGTGGCGGACGCGACCAACCTGGGCGGGGCCGGTCTAGGGACGTTTGACTTCTTCTTCGACGTCGGCTGCTTCCAGGGCTTCGACGCCAATCAGCGACAGGCGGTGGGACGGGGCATCACGGCGATCGCCAACCCCGGGGCCACGCTGCTGATGTTGGCCTTCGGCCCGACCTGGTTCCGAGCGCTGGCGGGTGGTGTCTCGCAGGACGAGGTGACAGCGGCCTTCCCGGGCTGGACGCTGCTCGCTGTCGACCCGGCGCCGACCGGGGGGCTCGGCTGGCCGATGAACAGGACCTCTCCGCGCTGGTACCGGCTTCGTCGGTCCTAGGCAGTGTGACGAAGTCGGTCACAGCCAGCCGTTGATCGCGGCGATGTGCAGTGTGGCTTCGTAGCGCACGGCGAGCTTGTCGAACCTGGTGGCGACGCCGCGGTTGCGTTTGAGCCGGTTGATGCCGCACTCCACGGCGTGACGCTGTTGGTAGGTCTCGGGGTCGAAGGCCGGTGGGCGGGCCGCCCTTCGACCCGAGTTTGCGGCGGTTGGCGTCCTGGTCTGTCTTGGACGGGATGCAGGCTTTGATCCCACGACGGCGGAGATACCGCCGGTTGGCGCGGGACGTGTACGCCTTGTCGGCCAGGACCCGGTCCGGTCGGGTCCGGGGCCTCCCACCGTGCAGCCGGGGTACCCGGATACCGTTCAGGACCACCGTGAACTGTTTGCTGTCGCCCCGCTGGCCAGCGGTCAGCACCAGCGACAACGGTTTCTGGCCCTGCTCACACCCCAGGTGGACCTTGGTGGTCAGCCCGCCACGGGACCTGCCGAGGGCATGGTCGGCCGGCTCGTCCCGCACACCGCCGGGCGGCTCGGCCTGCAGACCACGACCCGTAACAGGTCGTACGTCCCGCCACGGGGCGCCAACACGGACCCGCCACCGGATCCCATCGATCAACTGCCGCTTACTGAACAACGACGGCCGACCCGACCGTTTCGGCTTGGGCAGCAACGGTTCCAGCGCTGCCCACTGCGCGTCGGTCAGGTCATGCCGCCGTGTCACCGCAATGGTGTCCACGAGGTCTCCGGTGCAGGTTCTTCTTGGTCGATGAACCAACTACCGGAGACCTCACTCGTTGTCGATCTCCGACCCGCACCCAATCACGTCAGGCCAGGTCAGACCACACATCCGACTTCGACACACTGCCTAGTCGCCGCTGTTCTTGATCCCGTCCTCGAACTCGGTACGGCACTGGTCGCCGCCGGTGTTCCGCCACTGCTTGACGATGTCGTCCCAGGCCGAGACGGGTTTGCGGCCACTGAGGATGTCGTGGTTCGCGTCGTTGACGATCGTGCCGAGCTGGCCGGACTTGCGGGACCAGGTGTCGGAGAAGACGCCGAGGGTGGGGTCCTTGATCGCTGTCGGGATGATCGACGCCTGGTACTCGTACGACTTCCGGGTCGCCTCGGCCTCGCCCGGTACGAAGATCACGTCGGGCGCGTCCACGATGTACCGGACGCCGAGCACCGTCTGGCTGACCCCGGCCTGGGTCAACGTGGGTCCGCCACCGCGCATGTTGTAGTGCTTCCCGGCGACGCCGTACCGGCGCAGCAGCCACTCCTCGGTGCCGAACGGAGCCGCCAGCCAGTTGCAGACCTTGAGCAGCGCCCGGATCCGACCCTCGTCGGCCTTCTTGAAGGCGGTGAAGTTGTTGGTCGCCTGGGCCTGCCAGGTGGCGGCGAAGCCTCCACCGCCGTGCACCGGCGGACGCATGCCGCCGATCTCGAACGTCGGCCCGGCGACGTTCTCGGCGAAGAACTGCGGCCAGGCGGTGTACCGGTCGGTGATCAGCAGGGCGCTGCCGGAGTTGAACCACTTCTTGAGCGGCGCGTTGTTGCTGAAGCTGTCCGGATGGACCACGCCGTCCTTGACCAACTGGGTCGCGTCGGCGAGTGCCTGCTTGTACTCCTCGCCCTCGTACGCGCTGACCAGTTGGCCGCCCTCGAGCCTCCACCGCCACGGGTTGCCGAGCATCTGCCGGATGAAGTCCAGCGGCGACGAGGCGAGCGCCCAGCGGTTCGCCCGGGCGTCGGTGACCTTCCGGCAGAGCTCCCGGAACTCCGCGAAGCTGCCTGGTTGAGGATCGACGCCGAGCTGCTTGAAGACGTCGTCGCGGCGCATCATCAGGGTGCCGCCGACGCCACGCGGGACCGGCAGGCCGTAGATGCCGCCGTTGTAGCGGCAGTCCCGCCAGGCGTCGGCCGGGAGGTTGGCCAGGAACGGGTAGTCGTTGACCGCGTCGCCGGACAGGTACGGGGTGAGGTCCTGGCACTTGGCGGCGAGCCAGGCCGGCAGGTTGGCGGTGCCGGCCGGCAGGCCGTTGGGGGTGAACAGCGCCGGCACGATGAGGTCGGGCAGGTCGTCCCCGGCGACCAGGGTGGCGAACTTGGTCGGCATGTCGGCGCTGGGCACGATGGTCAGTCGCAGGTCGGCACCGAGCCGCTTGTTCAACTCCTGCCAGAACGGGTTCTGCCCGAGCGCGGGCGGTACCGGGGAGTTGGTGAGCACGAAGGCGGAGACCGGACCACCGTCGCCGGGCGCGGCGTTGGTCGCGCGGACGGCCGGCTCGGGGTATTTGAGGAAGGCGTCCAACAGGCCCTGCGGGTTGCCCCGCAGGTCCGGGGTGACCCCGGTGTACGGGGTGTAGTTCGGCAGCCGGACCGAGCCGCTGGCCTGGTTGTTTCCGCCGCCGGTGGGACCGCCGCCGCCACCGCAGCCGGCGAGCAGGCCCGGGGTGGCGACCGCGGCGGCGGTGCCGAGCGCACCGGTGAGGAATTGCCGGCGGCCGATCGACGAAGAACTGGTCATCGTTGCTCCTTGGCGTAGCGCCGGAAGGCATCGGATGGGGGATGAGCGGGGTTCAGCCCTTGACCGCGCCGATCAGCACGCCCTTCGTGAAGTGCCGTTGTACGAAGGGGTAGACGACGAGGATCGGGACGATGGAGAGCACCAGGATGGCCATCTGGATCGCCTCCTGGGGCGGCAGTGCGACGCCGGCGGCACCGAGCTGGTCGACACCGATCTGCGTCTGGTTGATCACGTACGTGCGTAACACAAGTTGCAACGGCCACTTGGCCGTGTCGTTGAGGTAGAGCAGGGCGCTGAAGAACGCGTTCCAGTACGCCACCGCGTAGAACAGGCCGATGACCGCGAGGACGGCCTTGCTCAGCGGCAGGATGATCCGGAACAGGATAGCGACATCTCCGGCGCCGTCGATCCGGGCACTCTCGATCAACTCCCTCGGCAGCTCCATGAAGAACGCGCGCAGGATGATCACGTTGAATGCGTTGACCGCGACCGGCAGAATCAGCGCCCAGTACGTGTCGAGCAGGCCGAGATTCTTCACCACGAGATAGCTGGGGATGATGCCCGGCGTGAAGAGCAGTGCGAACAGGACGATCATCAGCACCGGCCGGTGCGCGACCGACCTGGGTCGACTGAGCCCGTACGCCAGCAGGATGGTGGTGGCCATGCTCAACGTCGTACCGGCGATGGTGATGAAGAGGCTGACCAACGTCGCCCGGGTCACCACGCCACCGGAGAGAATCGCCTGGTACGCGGCGAAGCTGACCTGGTCGGGCAGAAGCACGAAGCCGCCGTCGCGGGTGATCTGCTCCCGGGTCGAGAGGCTGGTGGAGACGATCCCGACGAACGGCACGATCACGGCGGCACAGCAGGCGGCGAGGATGACGCCCTTCAGCGCGCGTACCGGTTTCGAGGCGACCGTGACCCCGGCGATGGTGGTTCGGCTGCTCATCTCTGGTAGACCCCCTGCTCTCCGAACCGGTGCGCCAGTTTGTTGGCGCCGAGCACGAGCAGCAGCCCGATGACGCCCTTGACCAGTCCGACGGCGGCGCTGACTCCCCAGTCACCGGCGAGGATGCCGTTGTTGTAGACGTACGTGTCGAGCACCTCGCTCGCGTCGGCGCCGACCGCCTGCTGCTGGAGCACGATCTGTTCGAACCCGACGGTCAGCGCGTCGCCGAGCCGCAGGATCAGCAGCAGCACGATCAGGCTGCGCAGTCCGGGCAGGGTGATGTGCCACAGTTGCCGCCAGCGGCTGGCCCCGTCGACCGCCGAGGCCTCGTAGAGGGTCGGATCGATCCGGGAGAGCGCGGCCAGGAAGAGAATGGTCGCCCAACCGGCGTCCTTCCACAGCACCTGCCCGGTGACCAGCGCGAGGAAGGCGTCGGGGTTGCTGATGATGCTGACGGTGCCGAGGTCGTGCTCCCGGAGGAAGTTGTTGAGCAGGCCGCCGTCGCCGAGCAACTGCATGAAGATCGCGACCACGATCACCCAGGACAGGAAGTGCGGCAGGTAGAGGATGCTCTGTACGGCCCGCTTGAGCCGTTCGGACATCAGACTGTCCAGCAGCAGGGCCAGGGCGATCGGGGCGGGAAAGACGATCAGCACCTGGAGCAGGGTGATGATCAGCGTGTTGGTCAGTGCGTTGAGGAACGCGGGATCTCCGTTGACGATGACCCGGAAGTTGGCGAAGCCGGTCCAGGGGCTGTCGAAGATCCCGATGTACGGCTGGTAGTCCTTGAAGGCGATGACATTGCCCAGCCAGGGCAGGTAGTGGAATATCAGTAGGAGTGCCACGCCGGGCACTGCGGCCAGCAGCAGGATCCGGTCCCGCCGTACCCGATCCCACCACGTCAACCGGCTCACCCCATTCTGTTCGGCCGGGTGCGAACTTCCGTCCGCGCGAACAGTACGTGCGACGCGCGGGCATTTGAACACGATGGATCGCGAAAATTCCGGAAGTTCTCCGTTAGGTGGAGGTAAACTTATGTTCGATCTTGAATGGCGTCAAGACGAGGGTTAATGGCTCGGTCCGGCAGCCCGCCGGACAATTGGCCCTCTGGAAGCCGCCCGAAAGATCTGCGCCGTCGCGCCCGGCCCGCCGAACGGTACGGCTTCGGAACCGGTGCCGCCAGCCCTGGCCGGTCGGCGGGATCAGTGCTGGAGTGCCCGGGTGATCACGGTGAGGTCCTCGTCCCCGAGGCCCCGCTCCACCGCCCGTTGCCACTGCGCGGCCAGGCTGTTGGCGACCGCGAACCGGTCGATGTCGACCTCGCGGAGCGCCAGGTTGACGTCCTTGAGCGCGAGGGAGAGCGGATACTGCGCCGAGTACTCGTCCTGGCCGATCCGCTGTAGCTTCTCCTGCGCCCAGGGGGAGACCAGGGGACTGCCCTGGAGCGCGCCGAGCACCGCGTCGCGGTCCAGGCCCAGCGAGTGACCGAGGGCGATCGACTCGGCGATTCCCTCCGCCACGAAGGCCAGCAGCATGTTGTTCACCAGCTTGAGCCGGGAACCCGCGCCGGCCGGTCCGGCCCAGACGGTCCGCTGCCCGATCGCGTCGAAGACTGGCGCGATCCGGGTGCGGGCCTGCTCCGGGCCGGAGGCGAGGATGACAAGTTGACGCTGCTGCGCCGGACCCCGGCTGCCGGCCACCGGCGCGTCGAGCAGGACGACGTCGGGCCGCTGCGCTTGGACCAGCCCGGCGATCCGTTCCGTCTCGGAGACGCCGATGGTGCTCATCTGGGCCCAGATCGCGCCCTCCGGCATCGCGGCCAGCATGCCCTGGTCGACGGCGATGGCGCGGACCGCCTCGGCGTCGGTGACCATCGTGATCACGACGTCCGCCCGGCGCGCCGCGTCCGCCGGGCTGTCGGCCACCTCGGCGCCCTGCTCGGCGAGCTGCCGGGCCGGCCCCGGGCGGCGGTTCCAGACGACCGTGGGCAGGCCGGCCCGGACGATGTTGGCGGCCATCGGCTGCCCCATCCCGCCGAGCCCGAGTACGGCGACCCGTCGCGCTTCCGCCATCGGAACTTCCCCCCGTAGCACACTGTCCCTGTCCGGCAGCGTAGGTCAGTAGCGGGCAGCGCCGACTCGGAATGCGGCCCACTCACCCGGGCCGGGGTCCCCGCCCTGCCACATTAAGCGGGGACCCCGGGGCCGTCCCCCTAGGGCAGGGTCCAGTTCTGTGCCCCGGTGCCGTTGCAGTCGTAGATCTGCAACTGGGTGCCGTTGGCGGTGTTGGAGCCGGGGATGTCCAGGCAGCGGCCGGACTGCGGGTTGCGCAGCCCGCCGTTCGCCGCACCGACCCACTGCTGCGCGCCGCTGCCGTTGCAGGTCCACAACTGCACCTTGGTTCCGTTGGCCAGCCCGCTGGCCGCCACGTCGAGACACTTGCCGAGCCCTCGGACCGTACCGTCGCCGGGCAGCGTCCAGGTCTGCTGCGGCTGGCCGCCGCAGTCCCAGACCTGCACCCTGGTGCCGTCGGCGGTGCCGGCCGCGTTGATGTCGGCGCACTTGCCCAGCGCCCGGATGGGCCCGGTCCGGCCGGGGCCGCCGGAGTCCGGAGTGCTGACGCCGGCTCCGGTGAAGGTGTAGCTGTCGAGGTCGAGCAGTGCCCCGTTGCCGCCGGTGAAGACGACGTAGAGGTCGTGGGTGCCGTCGTCCGGCCTGCTGACCGGTGCGCTGACCTCGGTGTAGTTGTCCCAACCGCCGGTGTTCGGCACGGTCACCCGGGCGACCTCGGGGCCGGTCGGCGAGTCGTACCGGAACGAGACCACGTTGCCGGCCTTGTCGGACGACACTCGGGCCCGTACCCCGGTGATGCCCTTCAGGCTGACGCCGTGGTGGCGTACCCACTCGCCGTTCTGGATGTCACCGAGCCGGAAGCCGCCCTCGGCGCCGGCCGCGTTGATCACCTGCGGCCCGCTCAGCTGTACGTAGTGCTCGGCCTGCCACTGCTTCGGCCAGAGCGTGATCTCCCGCTCCCCGGTCAGCGGCACCGCGCCGGTGGCGCCCCGGTCGGTGTAGCCGCCCCGGATCACGAAGAAGAGCACCGAGTCCGGGCCGGCGTGCACCGGGCCGGTGTCGAAGGTGGCCCCGCAGCCGGTGCCCTGCCCCTCCTCGTGGGCGTGTTCCTGGTGCCCGAGCGCGGCCCGGACCACCACGCTGGCGCAGGGGATCGTGCCGTCCTGCGGGTCCGTCGCCGACGCGGTCGCGGTCAGGTTCTCGTCCCAGCTGAACAGGCCGCCGTTCGGCAGCCCGCCGACGGTGACGGTGGGCCGGTTGTTGCCGACCACGATCGGCACGACCGTGGTGCCGGACCTCCCGGTGCCGTCGTGGACGGTGAGTCGGGCCCGCTTGTCGCCGACGGTGGTGTACGTGTACGACGGGTTCGCCGCCGTCGAGTCGACACTGCCGTTGTTGTCGAAGTCCCAGGCGTAGCTGAGCGGATCGCCGTCCGGGTCGGTGCTGCCGGCCGAGGAGAAGTTCACGGTCAACGGGGCGAGGCCGTTGTCGACGTTGGGCGTCGCCCTGGCCAGGGGTGAGCGTCCGCCCTGGATGTAGTTGATTTTGTACAGCCCGGCGTCCGGGGCGCCGGAGAAGTAGCCGCTGCCGTACTCCAGCAGGTAGAGCGAGCCGTCCGGGCCGAACTGGAAGTCGATCGGATGGACGAAACTCATCCCGCCGAGCACCGGCTCGATGACCGTGGGCGTACCGGTGGCCGGGTTGCCGTTGTTGAACTGGACCTCCTTGAGCCAGTTCCGGCAGTACTCCGAGATGATCCACGTGTTGTCGTAGTACTGCGGCCACTTCACGTCCGAGACCAGGTTCGCGTTGTAGTGGTAGACCTCGGTGTGCGCGGGTGAGCCGCAGCCGCCCGGGTTGTCCAGGGCCGGCCACTCCTTGCTGCCGCCGTGCTGCTCCCACACCGTCGCCGGTTTCGTCGGCGGCAACTGCTGGAGGCCGGTGTTCCGGGGCGAGTTGTTCACCGGACCGGTGCTGCCGCCGCAGGGGAACCAGCCCCGGGGCGCGTTCGCCGCGAAGTCCCAGTCGTTGTACGCGACGTTCGGCCCGCCGCAGTACGGCCAGCCGTAGTTGCCCGGCGCGGTGGCCCGGTTGAACTCGTCGTACGCGGCCGGACCCCGATTGGCGAGCGTCGTACCCGCATCCGGGCCGACCTCGCCCCAGTACAGGGTGTTGCCGGCCTGCTTGTCGACCCAGATCCGGTACGGGTTGCGCAGCCCCATCACGTAGATCTCGCCCCGGGTCCCCGAGGTGCCGGCCGGGAAGAGGTTGCCGGCCGGGATCGTGTAGGTGCCGTTGTCCTCGGGACGGATCCGGTTGATCTTGCCGCGCAGGTCGTTGGTGTTGCCGGAGGTCCGTTGCGCGTCGTACTGCGGGTTCCGGCCGGTCCGCTCGTCGATCGGCGCCATTCCGGCCGAGTCGCCACCGGAGTTGGTGTTGTCGCCGACCGCGAAGTAGAGGTTGTTGTTGCTGTCCCAGGTCATCGAACCGGCCGAGTGGCAGCACAGCTCCCGCTCGGTGGGCCACTCGATGACCATGTCCTCCGACGCCGGGTCGAGCAGGTTGGTGCCGGGGTTGAAGGTGAACCGGGAGATCCGGTTGACCAGCGGGGACACCTTGGGCGAGTAGAACAGGTACACCCAGCGGTTCGTGGCGAACTGCGGATGGATGGTGATCCCGATCAGCCCGTCCTCGTGCCGGGCGTCCAGGGCCAGGGTGAGCGCCACGGTGGTGGTCTGGGTACCCGGATGGTAGAGCCGGACCTGACCGCCGCCGTTGGTGGTGCCCCGGTTGATGTAGAGCACCTTCTGGTCCGGCAGTACGGCCAGTTCGATCGGCTCGCCCATCGACAGGCCGCCGTCGAGCTTGACCTTCTCGAACAGTCCGGTGGCCGGGGGAGCGGCGGCGGCTCCGGCGGGTCGTGCGCTGCTGTCCTGCGCGGTGGTGCTGGTGGCGGCGCCGGCCTGCGGTATCCACCCCGCGACGGCCACGACGGTGGCCAGTGCGGCGGTGACAGCGAGACGCCGACGGGAGGTGTGTGACACGGGTCCTCCAGTGCAGGTGGTGGTGGGGGATGCCGGGGTGGGTACCGGCCAGGTGTCGGGCGCGCCGGGATCAGCTGCCGTAGACGTCGAACTCCCAGAGCGAGCAGCCCCAGGTGGTGGCGCGCGCGGTGGCGTACATCCGCAGGTAGCGGCCGGTGCCGGTGAGGGTGATGTCGTCGGTGCCGCCGTCGCCGGTGGTGGTGTTGTGCACGGTGGTCCAGGTGCTGCCGTCGGTCGAGGTCTGGATCTGGTACGCCCGCGCGTACGCCGCCTCCCAGCTCAGCCGTACCCGGTCGACGGTCCGGACCGCGCCCAGGTCGACGGTGATCCACTGTGGATCGGCGTACAGGCTGCCCCAGCGGGTTCCGCCGTTGCCGTCGACGGCGTTCGCGGCGACGTGTGCGCTGCCGCCCTCCACACTGGACGCGCTGACCGGCCGACCCCGGGACAGCAGCGTGCCGCCGGTACCGGCCGGGTCGCCGTAGACGTTCAGGTCCCACAGCGAGTAACCCCAGGTGGTGGCGCGCGTGGTGGCGTACATCCGCAGGTGGCGGCCGGTGCCGGTGAGGGTGATGTCGTCGGTGCCGCCGTCGCCGGTGGTGGTGTTGTGCACGGTGGTCCAGGTGCTGCCGTCGGTCGAGGTCTGGATCTGGTACGCCCGCGCGTACGCCGCCTCCCAGCTCAGCCGGACCCGGTTCACCGCGTACGTCGTGCCGAGGTCGACGGCGAGCCACTGCGGATCGGCGTGCGCGCTTCCCCAACGGGTGCCGGAGTTGCCGTCGACGGCGTTGGCCGGCAGGTGGGTGCTGTCCGGCTCGGTGCTGGACGCGGTGACCGGTCGGTTCCGGGCCCGGTCGACGGGACCCGGGTTGCCGGCCGCCCGGATCCGGATGTTCCGGTAGTTGATGTCGAGCCCGGCGCCGTCGTTCTGCACCCCGAGGTAGCCGTCGGCGATGGCCCGGCCACTGACGTACTCGTTGATCTTCACGCCGTTGAGCCAGATTTCGACCCGCTGCCCGGTCACCGCGATCTCGTAGCTGTTCCACGCGCCCGGCGGGTTCAGCGCGGCGTCGCGGAGCGCGGCGTCCGGTGCCTTGAAGCTGTAGACGCTGCCGGTGGTCCGGGACGGGTCGGCGTCGGTTGCGTCGATCTGGATCTCGTGGCCGGTGTCGACCGGCCGCCACGGGTCGCCCTGCGGATCGGGGAACCCGATGAACACCCCGCCGTTGTCGTCGCCGGGCATCATCCAGTCGAGCTTGAGCGAGTAGTTGCCGAAGGTGCGGACCGGATACCAGAGCAGGCCCATCCCGCCGACCGAGCTGAGCGTCCCGTCGGCCAGGGTGAACCCGCCGGGTCCGGCCTGCCGCCACTGGTCCAGGCTGGCCTGGGAGCCGTCGAACAGTGCGGCGTAGCCGGACTCGGTCCGGCAGTCGGCGGCGGTGGCCCCGGCGGCGATCCGGATTCCGCCGAGCAGCATCCGGGTGAAGTTCGGATCGGCGTACGTCTGCTCGGTGTGCCCGAGTCCGGTGTACCAGGACCGGCCACCGGCGTAGTTCTGGCACCAGGTGATCGGGTGGTCGCCCATGTTCCCGCCGCTGTATGACGACTCGTCCAGGCTGGCCAGCACCTTCACCGCACCACGCGGGTTGGTCCGGTAGTTGTACCACTCGTCGGTCCGGGTCCAGGTCGGCGGCAGGTGTGCGGTGGAGGCGTTGCCCCGGTCCTCGACCCGGATCGTGGCCGACTGGGTGGCCGGATGCGAGTCGAACCATGCCCCGACCAGTCCGCCGTACCAGGACCAGCCGTACTCGGTGTCCGCCGCCGCGTGTACGCCGACGTAGCCCCCGCCGGCCCCGACGTACGCCTGGAACGCCGCCTGCTGCGCGTCGTCGAGTACGTCGCCGGTGGTCGAGAGCCAGACCACCGCCTGGTACCGGGCGAGATTCGCGCTGGTGAACGCGCTGGCGTCCTCGGTGGCGTCCACGGTGAACCCGTTGGCGGTGCCGAGCTGCCGGATCGCCGCGATCCCGGTCGGGATGGCCGAGTGCCGGAATCCGGCGGTCTTGGAGAAGACCAGGATCCTGGAGAGTGGCGCGGCCGAGACGGCGTTCGGCGGTGGCGCGGCCGAGGCGGCGTCCGGCGCCGCCACGACTGTGCTCGGGGGCACCGCGACGGTTGCCACCACGGTCATGGCCACGGCCAGCACGGCGCGGGTCAGCATTCGCACGATCTACTCCTCCGGGGGACGGACCGGTAAGGAGAGGAGCGCGCCGACGCACCTTCCAAAGCCTTCGGTGGACGCCTGCCCGCGCCCACCGCTTGACCGCACTTTGCCACGCCGGACCGAAGGCGTCAATACATTTGGATCTTTAGACATCCTATCTATTGTGCCGCCTCAACGCGTTCTACCGCCCGACAAGCCCATGTCATCGGCCTGGGGGCAAGAAACATCCAATGTTCGCTCGGCGGCCGGGCTCAGAGCGCGCGCCGGAGCCAGTCCTCCACCCCGGCGACGTGCACGGTCGCCCAGGACCGGGCCAGCTCGGGCTCCCGGGCGACGATCGCGTCGACAATGGACTGGTGCTGCTCACGGGTCTTGGTGACCGCGCCCTGCTGGGTCAGGCCGCGCCAGATCCGGGCCCGGGTGGTCGGCCCGGAGAGGCCGTCGATCAGCGAACAGAGCACCGTGTTGCCGGCGCCCGCCGCGATCTGTCGATGGAAATCCAGATCGTTGCTGACCAGTGCCTCGATGCTCGGGCTGCTGCCGAGGCCGTCGAGCGTCGCCTGGAGTTTCACGATCCCCTCCTCCGGCATCCGCTGCGCGGCGAGCGCGGTCGCGGCCGGTTCGAGGATCCGGCGTACCTCCAGGAACTGGAGCACGGTGTCGTCGCGGTGGAAGTCGACCACGAAACTGAGCGCGTCGAGCAGCAGTGGCGGTTCGAGGCTGGTGACGTACGTGCCGTCGCCCTGCCGTACGTCCAGCACCCGGATGATGGACAGCGCCTTGACGGCCTCCCGCAGCGAGTTGCGGGACAGCCCCAGCCGTTCGGCGAGGTCGGCCTCCTTGGGCAGCCGGTCGCCGGGACCCAGCTCACCCGACGTGATCATCCCTTTGATCTTGTCGATGGCCTCGTCAGTCAATGCCATGTCCACCTCCGCAGGGGTTCATTGTCCGCCGTCGGTCCCGGTCCGGACCGGTGGCCCCGACCGGGGTGTCCGCCCCGGGGCCGAACGACCCGGGTGCCGGCCGTGTCGCCGAGACGCCGGACGACCCGGGTACCGGCCGTGTCCGCCGGTACCCGGGCCGCGCCGAGGAGTCGCCGAGGGTCAATCCTGTGCCTTGCCGGTGGTGATCCGGGCGAGCATCAGGGCGACCAGGATGATCACGCCGTAGATCGCCTGGATCCACTGCGCGGAGACGCCGGCCAGGGTCAGGATGTTGTTGATCAGGCCGAGCACGACCACCCCGCAGAGCGCGCCGAACAGCGTTCCCTTGCCGCCGTCCATGCTCACCCCACCGATCACCGCCGCGGCGAAGACCGTGAAGATCATGCCCTGGCCCTGGGCGGCGGCGACCGAGCCGAGCCGGCCGGTCATCAGCAGCCCGGCGAGTGCGGCGAGCACCCCGGCGACCATGAAGACGATCCAGACGACCCGGTCGGTCCGGATGCCGGCGGCCCGGGCCGCGTCGGCGTTCCCACCGATCGCGTAGATCGACCGGCCGTGCCGGAAGAACCCGAGTACGACGATCGCCACCGCGAAGAGTGCCGCGCACAACCAGATCGACGCGGGCAGCCCGAACCAGAGCGCGTTGCCCAGGTAGAGCACCGACGGCGGCAGCTCGAAGAGGTTCTGCCCACCGGTGATGCCGATCTGTACGCCCCGCAGCACGATCAGCATGCCGAGCGTGACGATGAACGCCGAGAGCCCGAGACGCAGGATCAACATCCCGTTGAACGCGCCGATGGCGAGGCCGATGAGCAGGCAGATCGGGATCGCCAGCGTCGTCGGCCAGTCGGTGCCGAGCCCGTTGCTGGCCGCCGGGATCACCAGCGCGACCGCGAGCGCCGGGGCCAGCCCCACGGTCGACTCCAGCGACAGGTCGAACTTTCCGCCGATCAGGATGATGGCCTCGGCCAGCACCAGCAACGACAGCTCGGTCTGCTGCTGGAGCACGTTGATGATGTTGGCGGTGCTGAGGAACACCGGGTCGACCAGCGCGCCGACCACCACCAGCACCAGGATCGCCGGCACCAGCGCCAGGTCACGCAGCCCGGCCAACCGCAGCCGGGGCCGGAACGGCCCACCCGGCGGTAACGGCGTCTTCGCCACGCCGGCCGGGCTGGCGGTGCTCGTTCCGGTCATTTTCCGGCTCCTTCCGGGGCCCCGATACCGTCGGTGGCCGAATCCCGCGTGGCCCCGATCCGCTCGGCGGCCACTCCCTCCACCGCGGCTACCACCTCGGCGTCCTCCCAGTCCCGTCCCAGTTCGGCGGTGACCCGCCCGTGGAACATCACCAGCACCCGGTCACAGGCGCGTAGGTCGTCGAGTTCGTCCGAGACGAGCAGCACCGCGGTGCCGTCGTCGGCCGCCGCCCGGACCGCGCCGAGCAGCGACTCCTTGGACCGTACGTCCACCCCGGCGGTCGGGCCGATCAGCACCAGTACCCGGGGACCGGTGGACAGCGCCCGGGCCAGCACCACCTTCTGGGCGTTGCCGCCGGAGAGGCTGTTCACCGGGGCGTACGGGCTGGACGTCTTGATGTCGTACCGCGCGATCATCTCCTCGGCGACGGCGGTCCGCCGCTTCGGCACGATCGCCCCGGCCGGACCGAACCGGTCGGCGATGGGCAACGTGGCGTTCTCCTCCACCGAGAGCAGCGGCACCAGGCCCTCCCGGTGCCGGTCCTGCGGCACGAAGCCGATCCCGGCGGCCAGCGCCGCCGGCACGCTGCCCGGCGACACCGGTTTCGCGCCGACCCGGATCTCGCCACCGTCGGGCCGGCGCAGCCCACTGAGCGTCTCCGCCAGCGACACCTTGCCGCTGCTGCCCGAACCGGTCACTCCGACGATTTCCCCGGCCCGTACCTCCAGATCGACGTCCGTGTAGGCGTCGGCCAGCCGGAGTCCGGTGGTCCGCAGCGCGACCGGCGTCTCGGCGGTGACCGGAGGCCGGGCCGGCCACTCGGTCAGCCCGACCGCCTCGCCGGTCATCGCCTCGACCAGGGCGGCGTGCCCGACCTCGGCGACCGGCCGGGTGAGGATCCACCGGGCGTCCCGGAGCACGGTCACCGTGTCGCACACCTCGTAGACCTCGTGCAGGTGGTGCGAGATGAACAGCAGCGTCACCCCGGACGCCGCGAGCGCGCGCAGCCGGGTGAACAACCGGTCGATGGCGGTGGCGTCGAGCCGGGCGGTCGGCTCGTCGAGGATGATGAACCGGCTGCCCAGGGAGAGCGCTCGGGCGATCTCCACGAGTTGCCGCTGTTCCACGTTCAGCTCACCGGCCGGCGCGCCGGGATCCACCGCCACGCCGTAGTCGTCGAGCAACTCGCCGGCCCGCCGACGCAGCCGGGCCCAGCCGATCGGCCCCCGCCCGGCCTGGCGGTTGAGGAACAGGTTCTCCGCCACCGTCAGGGTGGGGATGATGGTCGAGCGCTGGTAGACGCAGGCCACCCGGCGGCGCCAGGCGTCCCGGTCGGCCAACGCGGGGGCGGGTTCGCCGTCGAACCGGACCGTGCCGCTGTCCGGGCGGTGCAGCCCGGTCAGGATCGACACCAGGGTGGACTTGCCGGCCCCGTTCCGCCCGACGAGTGCGTGCGTGCTGCCGGCGGCGATCGAGATGCCGGCGTCGGCGAGCGCCGTGGTGGCGCCGAACCGCTTGGTGACGGCGGTCGCCTCGACCGTCGTACCGGGCGCCGTGCCCGGGGCGGGTGCCCCGGGCACGGCGATCGAGTCGATGCTCATCATCCGCCGATCTGGTTGCCCCACAACGTCTTGTCATCGACGTTGGCGGCGGTGACGAGCGGGGCCGGCAGCTGGTCCTCCAGGATCCCGTTGCCGACGTCGACGATGTTGCTGCCGTGGTCGGTCGGGCCGGGCTGGAAGGTCTTGCCGTCGACCGCCGCCTTCGCGTAGAACAGCGCGTACTTCGCGTACAGGTCGGCCGGCTGGGAGACGGTGGCGTCGATCTCGCCCTTGCGGATCGCCTCGAACTCCTGCGGGATGCCGTCGTTGGAGACGATGAAGACGTGCTTGGGGTCGGCCGCCGGCACCAGCAGGTTACGGGAGCGCAGCAGTTGCAGGGTCGGGGCCAGGAACACCCCACCCGCCTGCATGTAGATCCCCTTGATGTCCGGGTGCTGGGCCAACCGGGTCTGCAACGCGGCCGACGCCTTGGCGCCCTCCCACTCGGTCGGCTCCTCGAACACCGTGATGCCGGGGAACTTCGACTTCATGCACTCGGCGAACGCCTCCGAGCGGTCCCGGCCGTTGACCGAGGAGAGCGAGCCCTGGAACTCGACGACCTTGCCCTTGCCGCCGAGCTTCTCGCCGAGGAACTCGCACGCCTTCTGCCCGTACGCCCGGTTGTCCGCCCGGACCACCATGAACACCTTGCCCTTGTCGGGGCGGGTGTCCACCGAGACCACCGGGATCTTCTTCTGCCCCAGCTGGGCGAGGGTGGTGGCGATCGCCCCGGTGTCCTGCGGCGCCATCACGATGGCCTTCGCACCCTGGCTGCTCAGCGCCTGCGCGTTGGCGACGAGCTTGGCGATGTCGTTCTGCGAGTTGGTCGGGGTCATCAGGTTGATGCCCTGCTCCTGCGCGAACTGCGGAATGTACTTCGCGTAGGAGTTCCAGAAGTCGGAGTCGGCCCGGGGCAGGTCGACCGCGATCTGTGAGTTGGCGGAACTGCCCTCGCCGCCCGACGGGGACTCGGCGGAGTTGCAGGCGGCGGTGGTGGCGACGAGAGCGGCGACGATCGCCGCACCGAGGGTGGCGCGTCTGGTGAGTTCCATGCTGATCCTCACTGTGAACGGTTCAGGTGGGGGGTGGTGCGTTACCGGGTGGAACGGGGGAGTCGGGTGGTCGTGCGGGGGTCACGGCGTGGCGTCGCGCCACACCGGACCGTCGGGGAACGAGTAGTTGACCAGGCTGGCCCGGCGCATGGTGGAACTGAACCCGGGGGCGGTGGGAGCGAGGTAATTGCCGTCGCGGATCCGTACCGGATCGGTGAAGTGCTCGTGCAGGTGGTCGACGTACTCGATGACCCGGTCCTCGATGGAGCCTGAGACGGCCACGTAGTCGAACATCGCCAGGTGCTGGACCAGCTCGCAGAGCCCGACCCCACCGGCGTGCGGGCAGACCGGTACGCCGAACTTGGCGGCCAGCAGCATGATCGCGATGTTCTCGTTGACCCCGGCGACCCGGGCCGCGTCGATCTGCACGAACGACACCGCGTCGAGTTGGAGCAGCTGCTTGAACACCACCCGGTTCTGCACGTGCTCGCCGGTGGCGACCCGGACCGGCGCGATCCGCCGGGCGATCGCCGCGTGCCCGAGTACGTCGTCCGGGCTGGTCGGCTCCTCGACCCACCACGGATCGAACGGGGCCAGGGCGGTGATCCACTCCACCGCCGGGTCGACGTCCCAGCGTTGGTTGGCGTCGACCGCGATCCGGATGTCGGGACCGCACGTCTCGCGGGCGATCCGCAGTCGCCGGATGTCGTCGTCGAGGTTGCCGCCGACCTTGAGCTTGATCTGTCGGAAGCCGTCGGCCACCGCCTCCCGGCAGAGCCGGCGCAGCTTGTCGTCGTCGTAGCCCAACCAGCCCGGCGAGGTCGTGTAACCGGGGTAGCCCTCGGCCAGCAGGCGCGCGACCCGTTCCTCCCGGCCCTCGGCGCGGGAGCGCAGGATCGCCAGGGCCTCGTCCGGGGTGAGCGCGTCGGTCAGGTACCGGAAGTCGACCAGGGCCACCAGATCCTCCGGCGGCATCGAGGCGAGCAGCTGCCACAGCGGAAGTCCGGCCCGCTTGGCCTTCAGATCCCACAACGCGTTGACGACGGCGGAGATGGCCATGTGCATGACCCCCTTCTCCGGGCCGAGCCAGCGCAGCTGCGAGTCGTGCACCAGCTCCCGCCACATCCCGCCGAGGTCGTCCAGGACGTCCTTGACCAGCCGGCCGAGCAGGTACGGCCGCAGCGCGTCGATCGCCGCCGACTGCACCTCGTTGCCCCGGCCGATGGTGAAGGCGAAGCCGTGCCCCTCCTGACCGTCCGGTGAGTCGGTCCGGAGCACCAGGTACGCCGCCGAGTAGTCCGGGTCGGGATTCATCGCGTCCGAGCCGTCGAGTTCACGGGAGGTGGGGAACCGGATGTCGTAGGTGTCGACGGCGATGAAACGGCTGCTCATGCCACGACCCCCCGCTGCCGCCACCCCGGTACGCGGGGATCCGGCACGAGCCGGCGAATCGGGACCGCCAGGTCGAGGATCGGTTGTATCGCGCTGCCGCTGTGGCGCACCGGGTCGGTCCTTTGCGTCGGGGAAACCTTATACATCGGATGTTTACCAGAGCCATCGGGTGCGCAGCAAGGCCCGTGGGGACCACCTCGGATCACCATTTGGCAACGCTGCTCCGTCGTTGCGGCCCACAGCGTTCGATCGACGATGGTGTTGACGAGGGGGATACATCCAATGTTAACTGCGATGCCGGGCTCCCCGCGCCGCCGTTTCCGCCGACACGGCGGCGCGGGGTCGTCCCGGCGGACCGCGCCGGTACCGTTACCGGTCAGGCGCGGTAGACCTCCAACTCGTACACCCGGGTCGCGGTGTTGCCGTCGCTGGCCGGCGCCAGCACGTTCAGCCGGACGTACCGGGCGGTGACCGGGGCGACGGGATGGGTGCTGACGTCGGCGGTGTTGCCGCGTACGGCCGCGACCGTCGTCCAGGTCGTCCCGTCGATACTGGTCTGCAGGTCGAAGTCCCGGGTGTTCCAGGCCGGGTTCTCCCCACCCGCACCCGAGTGCCGCAGCACGAACCGGCCGACCTGGGTGTTCGACTGGAGGTCGACGCGGAGCCAGCGGGTGTTGCCGAGCACGCACCACTTGTCGGACAGCCCACCGGACCAGGTGCCGTTGACTGCCTTGCCGGCCGCCTCGCCGACGGCGCACTGGCCACTGGCGGTCGCCGGGCGGTTCAGCGCCAGGTTGCCCTCCGGAACGCCGGTGCCCGGGTCGAACCGGTTCACCCAGTAGGCGGTCCGGTCGAGGTACGCGGTCTCGGCGGCGGCGCCGGTACGGCCGTAGGCGCCGGTGTAGGTCAGGTAGCCGTGCCCGGCCGGCGGGTTGGCCCGGGCCGGTTCGATGCTGGACCCCTCGTGCCACTCGTTGAACGAGGTGACCGAGACCCAACTGGGCGTACCCCCGGTGGCCGGGTTGAGGGCGTTGTTCCACTGCTGGTCGTACATCGCACCGTTGGCCCGGTCCACGGTCGGCGTGGTGTTCCCGACAACCGCCCGGTCGTCGATGTACCCGGGGGCGACGGACGGGGCCCAGACCAGCCCGTTCGCCTTGGCGTACGCGGCGGCCTGCTGCCAGCCCGGTGCCGTGGCGCCGGCGATGCCGTCATAGGTGTAGATGCCACCGAAGTCGCCGACCAGCGACGTGTTGGTGGTCTGCGCCAGGATGATGTTGTTCGCCTTCAACGGCGCGATCGGCGACCAGTCGGTGATCCGGACGCTCTCGAAGACGTAGAACGCCGGGCGGTTGCCGTGCTCCGGGTCGCGGAAGAAGGCGGGACTGCTGCCGTACCGCTGGTTGATGTAGTTCACGTCGGCCACGGTCGAGGCGGCGGTACGCCCCTGGTAGGGCTCCAGATGCCAGGCGACCTTCACGCCCTGCCGGGCGGCGGCGTCGAGTACCCCGGCCGCGAGGTTGTCCTCGAAGGAGCCCTGACCCCACCAGCTGTAGACGATGACGCCCGCGCCGGACTGTCGTACCCAGGCCATGTGCTGGGCCACGGCGCCGGCGTAGTCGCCCGAGTCGTACGCGCCGAGCGAGGGGTAGAGGTCGGCGCCGATGTCGTCCGGCGGGGTGTGCCCGCCCTGCTGCCAGTGTCGCCACTGGCCGGAGGTGGCCGGGTTGCCGTACCAGGAGTAGTAGAACAGGTGGACCTTGTTCGACAGCTCGGCCGCCGCGACGGCCGGAGCGGACCCGGTGGCGCCGTTCGTGGCCGGCGCGCCGGACGAGCCGGTTCCGGCGCTGGCCCGGTCGGGCGCCGGACCGATGGTGGCGGCGAACAGCCCGAGTAACAGCAGTGGGGTCGCGAGCAGACGGATGCTGCGCGGGGACGGTGACATGCGGGCTCCTTCTTCCTGAGCTGGAGAGGGGCAGCCAGGCAAGGCGCGCGCCGCCGCGCTTGAGGCCGGTGTGCGGTGGTCACCAGGTGCCGTGCCCGGTGGCGTTCGGACGTCTCGGTACTGGTACCGATGCCTACGAGAGAATTGTCCGACGTGCTAGAGAATTAACCACAGACGGCGACGGTAATCAATAGGAAACATCCGAGGTCATCGCTGCCCGATGGCCGAAGGACGGTCGCCAGGACGGATCGTCGCGAGCGCGGCCGAGGGCAGCGGCGCTGGTCGTGGCCGTGCTTCCGGCATCCCGCTCGGTGCCTGACGCCGTGCCTGTCGTGGAAAACATTGGACGTCATGGCCGACGGTCAGCCGGACAGCACCGAGATCGCCGCGGCCAGATAGAGGCAGCCGCCGAGGCTGACCGCCACCCCGGCGATCACCGGGGCCCAGGCCGTGGCGACCGCCGCGATCGGCCAGCGTCGGGTACCGCCGCTCAGCAGCGCGAATCCGCGGATGGTGACCAGGCCGACGGCGGTGAGCGTGGCCGCCATGCCGACCCCGAAGGCGAGGACGAGGAGCAACGCGTCGGCCGCCCGGCCGGTCAGCAGACCGCTGACCAGCACCAGGAACGCGGACGGCGAGGGCAACAGGCCACCGGAGACCGCGAGTACGGTCAGCCCGCGCCGGGACCACGGATCCGTCGGCGCCGCGACCTGGTGGGTGTGTTTGCGTACGCCCGCACGGATGCCTCCGTGTCCGTGCTCGTGGTCGTGGTCGTGACCCTGCTCATGCTCGTGCCCGCCGTCGGGGCCGGGACCGTGGTCGTGGCTGTGTCCGTGGTCGTGGCTGTGTCCGTGGTCGTGGTGGTGTCGATGGCCGCCGCGCAGGTGCCGCCAGGTCAGCTGGGCACCCACACCGATCACGAGCAACCCGGCCGCCACCTGCATCCACGCGGTCACCGTCCGGGTGCCGAGGCTCGCCGCACCGCTGAGTCCGACCCAGGCGAGCGCCAGCACCAGGACCGAGAAGGTGTGCATCACCGCCACGATCACTCCGAGTCGGATCGCGTCGCGGTACCGACCCCGGGTGCCGAGCAGGTAGGCCGCGGTGATGGCCTTGCCGTGGCCGGGCGCCACCGCATGGGCGGCCCCGACCCCCAGCGCGACCAGCAGGGCCAGCCAGAAGACCGCTCGGCCGTCGAAGAGCGACACCAGCCGGCTGTCGAGGCCGTTCACGACCGGCTCCGACCGCGGCGACGCCGCCGGACCGCGACCAGCACTGCCACGGCCGCGACCAGGGCCGTACCGGTGCCGGCCAGGGTCCGAAGCGTCGTACCGGAAAGGCCACCCGCGCCCGGCGCGAACCGTACCCGATGGGTCGTCTCGGCGGCGGTGAACAGAGTCCGGCCCGGCGTCGCCGGGGTCTCGCTGGTGAGCATGGTCCGGTACGCCTCGTTCAGGTCGGTCAGCGCGCCCACGGTGACGTCGAGATCGACCACGTTGACCGGGCAGTCGAAGTCGAGTCGGGCGCCCTGGCTGACCAGCCGGTCCAGGGTGGCGAGCCGTCCGGGACACGGGGCGCCGTCCTGCCGCACCGTGATCCGCTCCAGCAGGTAGTCGTGTACCCGGGTGGACCGCTGGAGCTTCTGCTCCCCGGTCAGTTCGGTCGCCACCGCACCGGACGCCGGATTCTCGAAGGCGCCGAGGGACTGGCCGAGGGCCACCCAGTCGTCCTCGGCGGCGAGCCAGGTGATCGCGACCCCGGAGCCGTCGACGCTGATCCGCGCGGTGGACGGTGGGCCGAACGGATGTGCGGCGGCCGGAGTCGCCGGAGCCGCCAGGGCCACCACGACGGCGGCCAGCGCGGCGGTGGCGGTGACGCGGGCCGCGCGGGCAGCGTGGGCCGCGACCGGCGGCGGAATGCGGAGGGGCACTGGGGAAGTCTCCTGAGGTACGGACCGGGCGCGGACCAGCCACGGCTGCGGCTGCTCCGCGCCCGGCGGGAACTACTTCGTCACGGTGATGACCGGACTGGTGATCTTCTGGTTCTCGCTGGTCAGGTACACCACGTGGGTGGTGTTCTTCTTCGCCGAAGGTGGCAGCGCGAAGGTGTATTCGAGCCGGCCCAGTTCGTCGGCCTTCTTGTAGCCGATGAAGACGCCGTTCTTGCCGGCGCCGTCCTTGGTGCCGCGCAGGTAGACGGTGACTTCCTCACCCGGGTCGTAGCCGTACGCGGAGACCTTGACCTTGCCCTTGGCCTCGACGATCGCCTTGTTGACCTTGGCCTGCTCGCCGACGGTGTTCTCCGGGGTACGGAGTTCGTTGACGGTACGCTCGCCGGCCGCGTTCTTCCGGATGACGACGCCGTCGTGGTGCTGGCCGTTGGCGTAGCGGGCCTCGTAGCGGATGCTGTCGCCGGTGACGTCGATCAGCTGGTAGAGCTGCTTGTCCTCGGCCTTGCTCATGATGTCCGCGCCGTTGTCGGTCCAGACCGAGCCGTCGACCTCGTACATCTTGCCGCCGGACACCGACACCGCGTAGACGGTGCTGTCGTGCACGGAGAGCGACTTGCGGGAGGTGCCGACGCTACCCCGGCCGTAGCTGTGGTCGTGGCCCTGGAGGACCAGGTCGACACCGTACTTCTCGAGCAGCGGTCCCCACTGCGCCCGGATCAGCGGGTTGTCCCGGCCCTCGGCGGTCGAGTAGACCGGGTGGTGGAAGGTCACCACCGTCCACTTGTTCGGGTTGTTCTTCAGCAGGCCCTCCAGCCACGCGGTCTGCGCGGCCATGATGTCGGGGATGCCCTGCACGTTGGTGTTCAGGCCGATGAACCGGACGCCCTGGTAGTCGACCGTGTACGCGGTCCGGTCCAGCTCCGCCGGCCAGTCCGCCGGACCGTTGTCCGGGTACGGGAACTGCGGTGCCCAGAACGAGGAGAGCGAACTGCCGCTGTACTCGTGGTTACCGGGGATCGAGATGTTGTTGATCTGGCCGTCGATGAAGCCGCCGGCCTGGTACCACTGGCCCCACTGCTCCTCGCTGTTCGCCGAGTCGATGAGGTCACCGGCGTTGACGATCATCTTGGCCTGCGGCCGGTCCGCGAATGCCTGCCGGAACACCCGGGGCACGGCGGAGTCGATGTAGTTCTGGGCGTCGCCGTAGTAGATGAACGAGAACGGCTCGGCGTCGGCGGTGGCCGTGGTGAAGTCGGTCCAGGCACTCCAGTTGGTGCCGTCGCCGACCCGGTAGGAGTAGCGGGTCCCGGGCTTGAGGCCGACGAACTCCGCGGTGTGGTAGGTCGAGGCGTACCCGAGGGAGGTGTTGACCGAGGTGGTCGACTTCGCCTTGACCGCCGAGACGGCGCCCTCGGGCGGCGCCACGCCGCCGAGCGCGGCGGGGGCCTCGAGGATCTCCGCCTGGGCCCACTCCGGGGTGGCCTCGGCGCGCCAGGTCACCCGCTGCGAGGTGGCCGGCGTGGTGGTGGGGGTCAGGATGATGCGGTCCGGCATCGGCGACGGCCGGTGGATCTCGGCCGCGGGGTACTTGCCCGGCGCGGCGTCACCGAACGCCACCGGGCTCAAGGCGAAGCCACCGACGAGCATCGCCGCGGCACCGATCGCCGTCAGCTTCGCCCGCCGGGAACCCACGATCCAGGGTCTCTTGACGTTACTCAACGAGAGTCACCTTTCAGGTGATAGTGAACTGTGCCCCCGGTCGTCGGCCGACCGGTGAGCCAAGCGCATTCACCCAGAGATGATCAAAGAGTGATCGGCGGTTGACTGACCAGGAGGTGAACTGCTGGCCCCGCTCGGGTCATCCGCCGAGCCTTCACCGCGTGGCGGTCGGCCGGCCATCCGGTGGTGCCCGCTCGTTCACCCCGGCCGACCTAGCATGCCGACGTCGCGTCCACGCCGGTCGCCGTCCGCCGAGAGTTCGGAGCATGATGAACCTGCCGTCCCGCCGCTGGGCGGTGGCCGCCACCGTCGGCACCCTCGCGGCGATATCCGCGATCGACCCGACGGTCTCGCCGCCGCAGGCCAAGGACGACACCTTCATCAGTGCGCAGACGGGCGGAATCCTCAACATCGAGGGCGGCGAGTGCTTCGCCGATCCGGCGTACTCGCGGCAGGCGGCCGAGGTGGTCGTCCGGTACGAGCCCTGCGAGGAGGGCGCGGACAACCAGTCGTACGGCTTCCTGCGTGCCGCCGACGGGCCGTGGCAACGCCCGGAGCTGGCATCGTTCGCCTGGCAGGGCTGTGGGGACTTCTTCGAACGGCGCTGGCCGGACCGGTCCGGCGGCAGACTGGACTTCTATCCGATCCTGCCGACCGAGCAGACCTGGGCCGACGGCGACCGGATGGTGATGTGCGTCGTCTACCGTCCGCGCGGCCGGCTCACCGACTCGGTGCTGCCGCAGCTGCGCTGAGCCCCCCTTCTCGGTGCTGCCGCAGCCGCGCTGAGCCCCCCTTCTCGGTGCTGCCGCAGCTGCGCTGAGCCCCCTTCTCGTCAGGCGCGTAGACCACCGTCGACCGGCAGGCAGACGCCGGTGACGAAGGAGGCACGGTCGCTGAGCAGCCAGGCGGCAGCCTCGGCGATCTCGTCCGGTTCGGCGGCCCGGCGTAGCGGGGTGAGCGAGTTGAGCCGGTCGACGGCGGCGGGCTCCTCCTCCGCCCAGGTGCGGATCACACCGGTCATCGTGGTGCCGGGCGCGATCGCGTTCACCCGGATGCCCTCCGGGCCGTGCTCGACCGCCGCCGTCTCGGTGAGGCTGTTGACCGCCCGCTTCGCCGCGGCGTACGGCCCCAGTCCCGGCGAGCCCCGGAAACTGCCGACGCTGCTGTTGTTGACGATCGCCCCGGTTCCGGCGGTCGCCCGGATGGCCCGGATCTCGGCGGTCATGGAGAGGAAGACACCCTTGTAGTTGACGGTGGTGACCAGGTCGAAGTTCTGCTCCGTCCCACTCACCAACGGGCTGTGCGGCACCGACACACCCGCGTTGTTGAAGGCCACGTCAATCCGGTTGTGCAGCCGGATGACGGTGTCGACGGCAGCCTGGATGCTGGCCGCGTCGGTGAGGTCGGTGAGCACGTAGTCGGCCGTACCGCCGGCGCTCCGGATCTCGTCGACCACGTCGGCGAGTTGGGACTCCGTCCGCGCGGCCAGCACCACCGCGGCGCCCTCCCGGGCGAACAGCCGGGCCGCCGTGGCGCCGATGCCCCGGCCCGCGCCGGTGATGAACGCGACCTTGTCACTGAGCAAGCCGGGTCGGGCGCCGACGGCCTTCGAACCTGTCATGGACTTCATCCTCATCACGCGACGACGACCCGGGGTACGACGAGTGCCCCCGGGGGGTTCCGGTCAGTCCGAGAGCCATACGTCTCCCCGGGTACCGCTGGCCTCCAGGTCCCAACGCTGGCCGAAGGCCTGCAGGTGGAGGAGTCCGACCCGGCCGAATTCCGGGGGCAGGCAGGGGTTCAGGACGAGCCGACCGTCCCGGGCGTCCAGACCGAGCAGGGTCCGCAGGAAGAGCATCGGTGCGGCGCTCGCCCACGCCTGCGGCGTACAGGCGGTCGGGTACGGCACCGGCTTGCGTCCGTACGACCGGTCGTATCCGGCGAACGCCTCGGGCAGCCGGTGTTCGGAGAAGTCGGCGGCCTCCATCATCCCGACGATGATCCGGGTGGCTTCCGCCTGGAATCCGTACCGGCTCAACCCGTGCGCGATCAGCGAGTTGTCGTGCGGCCAGACCGTGCCGCTGTGATAGCCGATCGGATTGTAGCAGATGTCGCCGGTGGACGTGGTCCGGACGCCCCAGCCGGAGAACATGTGATCGGACAGCAACTGGTCGGCGAGGATCCTGGCGCGTTCCGGCGGCACGATCCCGCTCCAGAGCAGCTGCCCCATGTTGGAGGTCATCGAGTCGATCGGGCGCTTGTCGCCGTCGAGGCCGACGGCGTAGTAGCCGCCCCGCTTGTCGATCCAGAAGTCCTGGTTGAAGCGCTGCTGGAGCCGGTCTGCCTCGGCGCGCAGCCGCTCGGCGAGTTCCGGATCCGCCAGCGGCCCGTCGGCGAGTTCGGCGACCCGCAGCTTCGCGTCGTAGGTATAGCCCTGGACCTCGCAGGTCGCGATCGGCAACACCGGGATCGTGCCGTCGGAGTAGGCGATCCCGTCGGCCGAGTCCCGCCAGCAGTGGTTGCCGAGCCCCTGCGGGGAGCGGGTGGCGTACTCGACGTATCCGTCGTTGTCCAGGTCACCGTAGTGGTCGATCCAGCGCACCGCGGCGTACACGTTGTCGCGGTACTGCCGGACGAAGTCGTCGTCGCGCGTCCAGCGCCAGTACTCGGAGAGCAGGATCAGCCACAGCTGGGTCGCGTCGGAGGTGCCGTAGTACGGGTTGTGCGGCTTCTCGCCGGTCCGGGTCAGCTCGCCGCTGCGTATCTCGTGGAGGATCTTGCCGGGCTCCTCGTCCCGGAAGTCGTCCAGCTTCGTGCCCTGGTAGTTGGCGAGCATCCGGATGGTGCCGCGGGCCAGGCGCGGTCCGAAGCAGACCGTCTGGTACGCGGTCAGCAACGAGTCGCGGCCGAAGATGGTGAGGAACCAGGGCAGCCCGGCGGCCGGCAGCACGATCGTCTCGTTGCCCACCCGCTGCGCGATCCGGAGGGCGACCAGGTCCAACTTGGACTTCTCCAGCACCCGGTTGATCAGATCGGATTCGACGGCCTGGATGGGGCAGTCGCTGTGCCAGGCCACCGTGGGATCCTGGCCGACCAGGTCGAACCCCTTGCCGAACTGGCGATGCAGCGATGGCATCTCGTTGGGCCTGCGGGGCAGTGCGACGGTCAGCTCGGCCCGCCACTTGAGTCCGGGCTCCAGCCGGAGGTCCCAGATCAGGTCGTTCTCCTCCACCCGGTCCGCCGGAGGCGATGCCTTGATGTCGGTGACGGCCTCGAAATCGTCGTTTCGGTAGGTGAAGGTGAGGCCCGAGCCGTCCGTGGAGTGGTTGCGGGTGATGTTGGTTGAGCGGTCCCGTACGCACTGCTTGATCTCGAAAAGGTCCGCGAAGTCGGTACCCACCCGCAGGCGCAGCTGCACCGACTGCACCTCGTTCGCGAAGCACTCCAGCTCGATGCGCTCCTGCATGGCCTCGCTGATGAAGCGCTGCCGGCGGACCCCGACACTGTTCGTGGGAACGTGTGGCAGGTCCGCGTTGGTGAGGAAGAAGGCCGCCGAGTCGTCGTCGATGGTGCCGGAGCTGAGCAGGAGCAACGAGGCACCGCCGAGGGTCAGCTCCCACTGGCTGAGCAGTCGGGTGTCGTCGTGCACCAGGCCACCGATCGTGCCGACCGGCACGTCTCCGGTGGCGTTGCTGACCATGAACGATCGGCCCTCCACCACCGCGACGGCGTCCGGGCCCAGTTCGGGCGGCTGGGTACGTTGGACCGAACTCGGAGTGTCGGCGCTGACCGCGAGACCCGGAGTCGGGTCGGCCGGGGTGGGACGCCGGACAACATTCGTCACGGCAGCCCCTTTACCGGACGAGAAGCATGGCCATCCTGTCGCTCGCCAGCCTAGGCAGTTCCGGCCCGGCGGCGGTGCTGAATCCGGGAACCCGGGCCCCGAAAGGCGCAGGTCGGAGCGGGATGCGGTTTCCTCGGCCCGGACAGGCATGGTGGGGGCGGCGGCGGGCAGGAGGGGGTGGAGCAGTAGGCGAGGAGGACGGGATGCGGGACGTCGAACTGGCCGACAGCGGCCGACGGGTCGTGGTGATCGCGGTGGAGCGGGGCGAGGAGGCGGTCGCCGCCGTGAACGAGGTGGCCCGGCGCCGGGGGATCCGCGCGGCGGAGGTCACCGCCGTGGGCGGCTTCCAGGACGCAGAGGTCGGCTACTTCGACCGGGAGGCCCGGGAGTACGTTCCCATCCCGGTGTCGGAACAGGTCGAGGTCCTCTCCCTGGTCGGCGACATCGCCGAGGTGGACGGGGAGCCGGCGCTGCACGTGCACGCCGTACTCGGTCGTCGGGACGGCAGCACGGTCGGCGGTCACCTGCGCCGTGGCGAGGTGTGGCCCACCCTGGAGGTGGTCGTCACCGAGGTCGCGGCGGCGCTGGCCAAACGGGTCGATCCGGAGACCGGGGTGGCATTGCTGACCGGGACCGCCCGGACCTGACCGCAGGTCGCTCGGGACGAGCCTCCTCTGTGGACGCCTTGCGTCGATGATCCACGATGTCGTTACCGGCTCGAGACGCCGGTGACAGAGTCGTCGACGGAAGGACGTCCGTGGAAAATTCCAGAGTAGATCCCATCCCGGCCCCGAGAGCCGGCGGTGGAGCGCTGTCCCGGCGGCACATGCTGCGTACCGGAGCGGTGGCGGCCGGCGGTGCGCTGCTGGTCGGCGCGGCCGGTACGGCGGCGGAGGCGGCGCCGCGTCGTGGCGGAACGCCGCTGCGTGCCCGGGCGTTGGTCCCCGGCGACCGGGTCCGCGTCGTGTCGCCCGGCAGCACTCCGGATCCGGTCCTGATGAACCGGGGAATGGAGATCCTGCGGAGCTGGGGCCTGGAGGTGGAACTCGGGCAGCACGTCTTCACCAGGTACGGCTACCTCGCCGGCACCGACGCCCAGCGGCTGGCCGACCTGAACGACGCGCTGAACGACCCGGATGTCCAGGCGGTCTTCGCGGCCCGTGGCGGGTACGGCACCCAGCGGATCGTCGACCAGATCAAGGTCGCCGGTATCCGCCGCAGCCCGAAGGTGGTGGTCGGATTCAGCGACATCACCAGTATCCACGGCAAGCTGTGGCGCGACACCGGACTGGTGACGTTCTACGGCCCGATGGTCAACTGGACCGACAGCCGGACCGGGCCGGACTCGGCCGAGGCGCTGCGCCGGGCGGTCATGACCACCGCCCCGGTCGTCGTTCAGCGGGATCCGGCCGAGACCGCGGCTCCGGTCATGGTGCCGGGTCGGGCCAGCGGCCGGCTGCTGGGCGGCTGCCTGACGCTGCTGTCCACGTCGCTGGGCGCGGGTGACGCCCCGGACTTCGACGACGCGATCCTGTTCTTCGAGGACGTGGACGAGGCGCCGTACAGCATCGACATGATGCTGACCGAGTTGCGCCGGGTGGGCGTGCTGCGCCGGGTCGCCGGTGTGGCCATCGGTCAGATCACCAACAGCGTCGGCGAGCCCGGCGAGTGGGACGCGGCGGCGGTGCTGAAGGACCGTCTCTACGACCTTGGCGTACCGGTGCTGGGTGGGCTTCGACTCGGGCACGGCAACGGGCAGCTCACCGTTCCGCTCGGCGCCCGGGCCACGATCGACGCCCAGGCCGGGACCCTGACCGTGGAGCCCGGCGTCAGCTGACCGACACCTACGCTGGCATCGCACCGAACTGACGCCGGAGCACAGGTAACCGACCCGGGAGAAAGCAGGGGGCTGCTCTCGCCGACACGGTGAGGGCAGCCTCCCGGGCTGGTGACTTTCCGTGCGGATGGCGGTGCTTCTCGGATGCGGCCTACAGGCGACCGTCGGGGTGGCGGGTCAGGTAGCCGCCCATGGTCCGGAAGTAGTCGGTCGCGGCGTGGTCCTGACCGTCGTCGGTGCGTACCCGGGTGATGGCCAGGCCGTGTTCGCGGCCGGTGCGCGCGTCGGGCCCGGCCACGATCACCACGCCGTCGCCCTCCCGGTAGAAGATCCGGCCTGGGGTGCCGCCGTACCGGTTCTGCGAGACCCGGGCGGCCAGGATCCGCAGCCGCCGGCCGTCGTGGTGGGTGAAGGCGTTCGGGTACGGGTCGGACTGCGCCCGGACCAGCCGCTCGATCTCGTCGACCGGCCGGGTCCAGTCGATCCGGATGTCCTCGACCGACCGCTTGTGGAAGAAGCTCGCCTTGGCCCGGTCCTGCTTCGGCCAGTCCGTCCGGCCGGACGCGATCAGGGCCAGCCCGTCCACGGTGATCGGGCCGAACAGCTCCAGCGTCCGGTGGAACAGGTCGGTGGCGGTGTCGGTCGGGCCGACCGGTACGGCGCGTTGCAGCACGATGTCGCCCGCGTCGAGGGTGTCGTCCATCAGATGGGCGGTGACCCCGACCTCGCGCTCGCCGTTGAGCAGGGCCCAGATCAGCGGCGAGAAGCCGGCGTACGCGGGCAGCAGCGAGTCGTGCACGTTCAGCGTCCCGCGCGGCGGCAGGTTGAAGATCTCCGGCGGGATCCAGGTACGCCAGTTGGTGGCGACGATGACGTCGGGCTCGGCCTGCCGGAGCCGCTCCATCAGCTCGGCGTCGCCCGGACGCTTGCGGATCAGCACGGGTACGTCGTGCTTCTCGGCCAGGTCGGCCACCGAGTCGTCCCAGATCTTCTCGTACGCGTTCTCGCTCTTCGGATGGGTGACGACGAGGCTGACCTCGTGCTCGGAGTTCAGCAGCGCCTCCAGGGTGCGATGCCCCCAGGTCTGATAGCCGAACATGACAACGCGCATCGACGCCTCTCCTCTTCGCCTCGCCCGCGGTCGCTTCCGTTCGCCGCGAGAGCAACTGCCAAGCGGTCCATATTGTCCTTGACCAGGGTGTAGGTTAGCCTAACCTAAATGCCACGGATGGTCGACCGTCCGCGCCAGCCGCACCGGGTCCGTACGGATCCAGTCCTCCACCAAGCCGGCCGACCGGCCCGGCAGACTGATGGGACAGGTATGTCACCAAGCAATCGCAGCGATGATCCCCAGGTCCACGACCTCCTCGGCATCGGATTCGGCCCGTCGAACCTCGCCCTGGCCATCGCCATCCGCGAGGCGAACGCGGAGTCCCGCACGGGACACGTCGGCAGCGCGGTCTTCCTGGAACGCCAGCCCCGCTTCGGGTGGCACCGGGGGATGCTGCTCGACGACACCACCATGCAGGTGTCGTTCCTGAAGGATCTGGTGACGCTGCGCAATCCGGCCAGCGAGTTCAGCTTCCTCTGCTACCTGCAGAGCCGGGGCCGGTTGATCGACTTCATCAACCACAAGAACCTCTTCCCGTCCCGGGTCGAGTTCCACGACTACCTGGAGTGGGCGGCGGCCCAGGTCGACGACCTGGTCCGGTACGGCCACGAGGTCGTCGACGTGCGGCCGGTGTGGCAGGACGGCCAACTGGTCGGCTTCGACGTGGCGGCCCGAACCGGTGCCTGTGCCACCCCGCCGGTCGTGCACCGGGCCCGCAACCTGGTGCTGGGCGCCGGCCTGCGGCCCCACCTGCCCGAGGGCGTCACCCTCGACACCCGGATCTGGCACAACCGTGACCTGCTGCCGAACCTCCGGAACCTGGTGCCGGCGGCACCGGCCCGCTTCGTCGTGGTCGGTGCCGGGCAGAGCGCGGCCGAGGCCGTCGACCACCTGCACCGCGAGTTCCCCCAGGCCGAGGTCTGTGCCGTCTTCTCCCGGTACGGCTACAGCCCGGCCGACGACAGCGCGTTCGCCAACCGGATCTTCGACCCGGCGGCCGTCGAGGAGTACTTCGAGGCGCCGCGCGGGGTCAAGGAGATGATGCTCGCCTACCACGGCAACACCAACTACTCGGTGGTCGACCAGGAGCTGATCGACGCCCTGTACCGGCGCGTCTATCAGGAGAAGGTACGCGGCATCGAGCGACTGCGGATGTTCAACCTGTCCCGGGTGGTGGAGACGGTCCGTACCCCGGAGGGGGTCCGGACGGTGGTGGAGTCGCTGGTGACCAACGAGAAGACGGTGCTCGACGCCGACGTGGTGGTCTTCGCCACCGGCTACCGGCCGGTCGACCCCTTCGAGCTGCTCGGCGAGGTGGCGCAGGTGTGCCAGCGGGACGAGGCCGGGCGGGCGTTGGTGGACCGCGACTACCGGCTGCGTACCGGGCCGGAGGTACGGGCCGGGATCTACCTCCAGGGCGGCACCGAACACACCCACGGCATCTCCTCGTCGCTGCTGTCCAACACCGCCGTACGGGCCGCCGAGATCCTCGCCTCGATCTCCGCCCGGGCCGTCGCCTCGGACCCGTCGCCCGACCGGCAGCCCGAGTACGCCTGCGCCCCCGGCCCGGCGTGACGGCTGCCGGCCGCCTCGGACGGTTCGCCGATGTTCGTCCGCAGGTAGCGCGGAGCGCGGTCGACATTCACCTGTGCTGGCCACGATGCCCGCATGCAGGGCTCGTACTCGCCGAACCGGCTCCGGTGGCTGGGCCTCGCCTGCTCGGTGGCCATGGCGGCGAGCGCCTACCTCGCCGGGGAGCCGTCGCAGCGCGGCCCCGGGTGGGGCGTCGGCGTCGCACTCTGGGCGGTCGGCGCCGCCGGGCTGGCAGCCGTCTGGTGGCGACTGCGCAACGTCGCCGCGCCGGGATGGCTGCTGGTCACCGGGGCGCTCTGGGCCCTGCCGCTGCTACTGGCACCACCGCTGGGCAGCCACGACGTCTACGCGTACGCCTGCCAGGGTGAACTCGTCGCGGCCGGACTCGACCCGTACGTCGCCGGGCCGGACGCGCTGCCGTGTCAATGGCTGGACCGGGTCTCGCCGACCTGGCAGGGCACACCGGCGCCGTACGGTGCGCTCTGGCTGGTGGTCGAGCGGTTCGCCGGCGCCGTCGCGTACGGGAGTCTGCCGTTCGCGGTGACGGTGCTCCGGCTGGCGGCGATCGGCGGCGTCCTGCTGGCCACCATCGCCGGGGCCCGACTGGCCCGCCACTGCGGCGCGGAACCGGCCCGGGTGGTCTGGCTCGGGGCGCTGGGCCCACTGACCCTGGTGCACGCCGTCTCCGGCGCGCACAACGACGCCCTGCTCGCCGGGCTGATCGTGGCCGGCCTGCTGGCCGCAGTCGGTCCACTGCCTGTCGTTGCTCCACTGGCTGTCGCCGATTCGTCGGCCCGTGCGGGACGGCTGGCTGCCGCCGGTCCGTTGGCCCGTGCCGGACAGTTGGCTGCCGCCGGTCCGTTGGCCGTCGTGGAACGGCTGGCTGTCGCCGGACCACCGGCCGGCACGGACCGGCGGATCGCCGTCGCCCGGCTCGTCCTGGCCGGGGCCGCGTTCGGGGCGGCCGCCTCGATCAAGGCCACCGCATTGGTGGTCGTGCCGTTCGCGGTCGCCGTCGTGCCGTGGGCCCGGACCGGTCGACGTCGGATCGCGGCCGGCGGGGTCCTGGCCGTCGCGACCGTCGGCACCGTCGTGCTGCTCGCCGGCCTGACCGGGCACGGCTTCGGCTTCGTGCAGAGTTGGCCGGCGACCGCCGGCAACGTCCAGTGGTCGTCGATCCTGACCGGCGTCGGCATGGCGGTCGGATACGGGCTGCGGATAGCGGGCCGGCCGGAGGCGTACGCCACCGCCGTCGAGGTCGCCCGGCTGGCCGGACTGTGCGTGCTGGCCGCCGTCCTGGTGGCGGTGTGGCGGCGGGCACTGCACGGGGGAGTAGCGCAGGGCGTCTCCGCCGCAGGCGTGGCACTGCTCGCCACCGCGCTGCTCGGTCCGGTGTTCTACGCCTGGTACGCCCTCGCCGGAGTCGCCGTGCTGGCGGCCACCGCACCCCGGGGCCGGGCGGCGACACTGCTCCATGCCGGTGCCGCCGCGCTGGTCTTCCTCACCCTGCCGGACAGCCTCGGCCTGGTGACGAAGACGAAGGTTCCCGGGGCACTGTTCGACGTACTCCTGGTCTGTTGGGTGATCGCCTGGCGGGTCGCCGGGGCCCGTCGGGCCAGCTCGCACTGGTCCCAGTCAGGCGGCCGGACGGCGGCGGACCTCGTCGGCCGATCCGCGTCGTTCGGCCGGCGCTGACGAGTGGACCCCGACCCCGAGGATTCTGGCCGATTCCATTTGAGGAATCGGCGCTGAGACCGTTCTCGAAACAGCAACGCGCGGTGGGCGGGCGAACTGCACCAAGCCCGGCCAACCACCAGGAGCTCGTCGCCGGGCTTCCGCTACACGGTTACCAGTGGCCTGAATTGCCTCGTGGCGGCTGTGGCCGGTTGCAGGTGCGGGCGTGCGTGGTCTGCCAGTCGCGTAGTACTCGCCGGAGGCGGGCGTTCTCCGTCCTGGCCATCGTCAGCTCTCGCACCAGGACGGACAACTCGTCGGCCAGGCGGAGTTGGAACGCGCGTACCTGCTCGCCGTCAACGCCCAGTCGTCGAGGCGCGAATCGCCGGGTGCGTACCTCGTGCGGGGTCAACCAGTCCGGCGAGCCTCCGCTGAAAGCCCGGCCACCGCGATACACCTCGGCCACGTCAATCCTTTCCAGAGCGTGGAAGCGTCTCCGGTACGCCTGGATGGGCGGACCGTCCACCTGCCGGCCGCGGACGATCCGCCCGCACCTGCCACCGCAGCCTCAATCGGCGGTACGCCGGCAGGGCAACTTGGCAGGTCGGGGCGGTGCACCCGCCCCGACCGGGTCACCTCGATCCCCGGTGCCACGCAGGGAGGAGGCTTCCTGCAACTTAGCTGTCCCAGTCATCAAACAAAGAGTTGTTGCCGGATGCCGTTGCGTGATCGAATTGGCGTGCCACGCAGGGAGAGCCATGCCAATCGCCGCTGACTACATTCGCATTGCTGACGAGATCACCGCCGAAGTGAGAGGTGGGAAGCTCAAGGCAGGAGACAAGCTGCCACCGATCACCGCGCTTGCGGCGAAGTACAAGGTCAGCCCGTCAACGATCAAGCAGACCTACGTGCGCTTGGAAGCGCTGCGAGTCATATGGCGGCACCAGGGCAAGGGAATCTTCGTCAACGATCCAGCTCTCTGGATGCGGGAGCCCTGACCCGGGAGTCGGGCGAGCAAGATCTGTGGGAGCAGCCGACGCGGCCCAGAGGGTGCACGCTCGGCTGCGCTGCGGATATGACCATCACTGGAGCCGCCGGAGCGGCTGTGGGGGTAGTCGTGGCCCGGCGGGCCCGTTCGGCTTGGCCGGATGCGGCACGATGGGCCGGTGCTTGTCGACGTGGCCAACCGGGCCGCCCGGATCGCCGGGGCGGTCCTGCTCGTCACGGCGCTCGCCGGCTGTCCGGGACGACCGGGGGAGAGCCAGGTCGAGCAGGAGCGGGTCGACCTGCTGCGCGCCGATCCGGTCCTCGCCGACGCGCTCGAACCGCCCGACGCGTACCCCGGCTGGGAGATCAACGACGGTAGCTGGAACCGTTCCGAGGTGAGCGCGCCGCTGGGGCTGTGGCGCTCGCCGGTGCCGGGCGGCATCGCGGCCACCGAGGCCGAGGGCCGGATCGCCGAGATCCTGGCGACGGTACGGGACAGCGGTTGGACGGTACTGCACGCCCGCTGCGTGACCGGATCGGATGGTTGGCGGTGGGCCGTCGTCGGCTACAAGGTGGCGGCCGGGGTGGGGATCTGGTTCCATCTCGTCGCCGAGATCTGGCCCGACGGCAAGGGCAGTTCCTCGATCCTGCTGCGGGCACCGAACCGGCGTGACGACGTCAATCCGTTCGCCGACGCACCGGCCGGGCTGCCGGCCGGGCAGTCCTGCGTCGAGCGGCCCGGGGTGGTGGCACCCGCCGAGGAGGACGGTGTCTACCTGGAGCTGGCCTCGTCGTACACCGAGGGTGCGACTTCCGATCCGTCGCACCGCTGAGTCCGGTCCGGACCCACGGTCAGCCGGGCAGGGCCACCCCGTTGGCGTGGGCGAAGCCGGCCGCCGCACCCAGGTTGCCGTTGCGGAAGTCGTCCTCGTCGACCCGGCCGACGACACCGCTCCCCGGGTTGTAAACGACCAGGTCCGAGCCCTCGTGCCCGACGAGCAACACATAGTGGGCCGGGTACGAGTCGCCGGCCAGCACTGGCACGGTGTGCCCGGCGTCGACGGCGGCCACCGCGTCGCGCAGGGCCGGATTGACGCTGCCGGCGTCGGTGTCGTCGACGAGCCGGAACTCGTACTCGGTGCCGAGGGTGCCGGCGTGGTCGTTGAGTTCCCCGACCAGCCCCCAGGGCGGGGTGCCGAGCTGGTCCGGCCAGTTGCGACTGGACCGTTCGTAGGTGGCCTGCTGCTCGTCGGCGAGCCGTTGCAGCACCGCGTCCCGGTCGACGGCCTTCGGGTCGTCCGGCTCGCCGCCGGTGGTCAGGTAGAGCGCGTACAGCGGGTCGGCGATCGAACGGAGCACGACCGTGGTCATCGAGCCACAGGTCACGTCGTTGAACTGGCGCAGCCGTCCGCCGTCGTACGTCGCCGAACCGGTCTGGCCCGGGTCGACCAGGCTGAGGTGCCGGTGCAGCCAGGCCTCGTCCCGACCGTTGATGGTCCGGCCGAACGCGACCACGTCGTCGAGTGGATGTCCGGCGGCCAGCGCCTTGAGCAGGTACGCCCGGTGGGCCTGGCTGGGTGCCTGGGCGAGCAGTTCGTCGACGCGTCGGCGGTCCTCCGGACCGAGCTGGTCGTACCGGTCGGCGGCCCGGCTGGCCTGGGCTCCGGCGAGGACGGCGTTGTCGCCGGCCAGGTTCCCGTCGATGCCGATCCCGGTGGTGAGGACGATTCCGGCCGGCGGAAGGGTCGAGTCGGCCATCGCCCCGGCCCGGGCCTTTCCGGTGACGTCGCCGAGCACGATGGCGAGGGCGTCGGCGGCGACGATGCTCCGGTCGTACACCTCGATGCATCCGGTGACGAGCCGGGTCAGGCCGCGGACCAGGTCGTCCAGGGCGGTCGGGTCGGGAAACGGGAGCCCGGCGACGTGCGTCGCGTCGTGCCAGGCGTCGCGGAGCGCCCCGTGCAGTTCCTCGTGTCGGCCGCGCAGTGCCCGGACCTCGGTCGCGTAGCTGTCGAGGGCCGCGCGTACCCGGATGAACTGTGGGCCGGTCGCCTCGATCAGGCCACCGGTCGCGGTGACCAGCTCGGCGGCGCTCGCTCCGGCGACCCCCTGCCAGATCTCCGGCAACCGCCCGGTGCCGAGCCGTCGTACGTCGGCGGCGATCGGCCCGACGTCGCCGGCGGCCACCCCGAACGCCACGGCCAGCTCCTCGATCCGGTCCGGGTCGCCGGGCGGCGGTTCGGAGATCATCTGCAGCACCGTGCTGACGGTGCCGACCGCGTTGGCCGGGTTGAGCGCCGACAGGAGCTGGCGTAGCCGGTTGATCAGCGTGCTGAGCTGGGCGTAGTCGGTGGAGGTCATGAGTGGTCAGCCCGCCTTCACCGGTCCGTCACCGCCGAGTCGGGTGGCCGCCGTCGCGTCGCTGGTCGCGTACCCGTCGGCGGACAGCACCACGCCATCGCACAGTTCCGCCAGCAGTCGGACGTGGACGGAGAGTTCGCCGTGCCACCGCTCCTGAAGTCTGGTGAAGGCGGTGGTCACCTCGGCGACGCCGAGCGCGTCACCCGGATCGGCGGTGACGCCGTCCCACCGGTCCCGCACTCCGCACAGTTCGGTGGCGAGTTCACACGGCACCTGGCCGGCCACCCGCAGTGCATCGGGTTCGACCCGTACCGACTCCGTCATGGCGACCCCCAGCGTTCGAGTGCCTGAACGGTAACAATGTGTTGCCATCGGCGGTGTACCCGAACGAGGAGTTTTCGCGGTCGCGCACGGTGGCGGAGCCACTCGGGTCGGGCTGCTGACGGCCGGGCTACCCGGGTTGCCGGTCGACCAGTCCGAACCGCTTGGCGAAGGCGGACATCTCGTCGCGTTGCTCGTCGGGGTCGGTGGCGCTGGTGCTCACGACGATTCGGGTCACGCCCTCCGCAGCGAGCGCCTCGACCCGTTCGCTGGTTATGTCGATCGATCCCCAGCGGGTGTACTCCAGGGCTTCGGGACTGCGGCCGGCCGCGACGGCGGTCGACCTGGCCAGGTCGAGCTGGGCGGCGCGTTCGGCGGGACCGAGGGCACCGCCGGGAAAGTAGCCGTCACCCCGCCGTCCGGCGCGCCGGGCGGCAGCCCGACTCGATCCGCCGACGTGGATCGGGAGCTGGGTGCTGTCGTGGGGCTTCGGGAAGCTGCACAGGTTGTCGAAGCTGAAGAACTCCCCGTCGAAGCTGACGCCCTCCTCACCGCCCGCCCAGAGCAGTCGCAGTACGTCGATCGCCTCGTCGGTACGCCGGCCCCGGGTGCTGAAGTCCACTCCGACCGCGCGGGCCTCGCCCGGCAGGGTGCCGAGTCCCACGGTCAGCAGTCGCATCCGCCCCTTGGACAGCACGTCGATGGTGGCCAGCCGCTTCGCGAGGACCACCGGATGGTGGTACGGCAGCAGCAGAACCCCCGTGCCGAGCAGGATCCGTCGGGTGGCCGCGGCGACGAAGCTCAGGGTGTCGAGCGGATCGGCGTAGGGCAGCGACGGTGGGATCTCCCAGCTTCCCAATGTCGCGCCGGGGTACAGCGCGATGTGCTCCGGCAGGTACAGCGCCTCGAAGCCGTGGTCCTCGGCGTGTCGGGCATAGGCAACAATTTTGTCCGGGTCGACGCCGTAGAAGGGCGTGCTGTAACTGATCGCGAACTTCATGTTCATTCTCTCGGTCGGCCCAGTGCGTCGGTCAGCGTGGTCAGTGCGGTGACCGCCTCGCGATCGCCTGGGTGAGCTGGGTCTGCAACTGCCGCCGTACCGTGCCGAGCCGGTCGATCCGGGCGTCGACCTCGGCCAACTTGCGGCGCAGCACGATCACCGAATCCGGGCAGACGTCTCCGGACGTGTTGCCCGCGCGTAGGCAGGCGACGAACGGGCGGATGTCGTCGAGGTTGAACCCCACGGCGAGCCGGGCCCGGATCTCGTGTACGACCCGCAGCTCCGCCTCGTTGTACTGGCGATAGCCGTTCGGGGAACGCTCGGCGCGTACCAGGCCGTTGGCCTCGTAGTACCGCAGCGTGCGGGTGGTCGTGGCAGCGCGTTCCGCCAGCTCGCCGATCAGCATTCGCCCTCCCCGCACCCGGTTCGTTCGTGGCAACGGTAAACCTTGTCGCCAGCGTCAAGGCAACGTGCGCCCGGTCACGTGTGCGCCCGCGAGGTGGCGTTCACCGGGATACCTGCCGGCGGCGGGGCAGGTGGCGACGGCCCGAGCCCGGAACGCGTCCGGTCCGGGATCTTGTCAGGCGCCGATACCATCGGGCTCCATCGTGGAACGGGAGGCCCGGCCGATGTCCAACCTGACTCCGTCGGACGTGCGGAACATCGCCTTCAAGAAGCCGGCGCTGGGCCGGCGCGGGTACGACGAGCAGGAGGTCGACGAGTTTCTGGAGGAGGTCGAGAGCACCATCGCCGCCATGACCGAGGAGATCGCGACGCTGCGCGCGCAGTCGGGTCCCACCGGCACTCCACCATCGGCGATCACCGCACCACTCGACCAGCAGGGCGTGGTGCTCGCCCAGCTCGAGGAGATCAAGGCCCAGCTCGGCCGGATCGAGTCCGCCGTCGGCGGGGGCCCGAGGTATCCGTTCGGGGATCCGATTTTCCGGAGTTGAGCGACGGCGTCGAGCCGACCGACCGGGAAGTGTCGCACCCGATAGTCACACTGGGGCTACCCCTCGTCACAGGAGTGTCGATGCCGCGAGTCAGTTCGTACCGACGCCGGGACGGTACCCGGGTCAGGGGCCACTACCGGTCCCGGCGTCCCGGCGGTGGCCGGTCCCGGCGGCCGTACGCCCGACGGCGCTCGTCCCGACCGGCCGCGCCGGACCGGTCCGGCTGGTGGCTCGCCGGAGTCGGCGGCGCGCTGGCCGCCGCCTGGGTGATCACCGAGTTCGTCCAGCGGCATCCGGTCTGGTCGACCCTCATCGCGATCGGGCTGGTGGCCGGCGGAATCGCCGTGCTGACCCTCGTGCTCAAGGCCCGCGCCCGGCGGGCGGCACAGGACCGGGCGCGGGCCCGCCACGTCGAGGCGACGGACGCGATGACCGGGCCGGAGTTCGAGGACTGGGTCGCCGGGGTGCTGGTCCGGTCCGGCTTCTCCGGGGTGCGGGTGTGCGGGGGCTCGGCCGATCGCGGCGCGGACATCACGGCGACCGCGCCGGACGGCCGCCGGGTCGTCGTGCAGTGCAAGCGACACGGCCCGACGAACCGGGTGGGTAGCGCGGCGATCCAGAAGTTCGCCGGAACCTGCCGCAGCATCCACGGTGGCGAGATCTGCGTGATCGTGACCAACGGGTTGTTCGCGGCCGGCGACGGGCTCCGGCTCGCCCGGGAACTGGACATCGGCCTGGTCGACCGGTCGGCCCTGGCAGTCTGGGCCTACACCGGCTCGGCGCCGGCGGCCATCGGCCGCTACTGAGGTCGTCGCTCCGCCGCCAGGTGCGCGCGCAGCGTCTCGACCAGGGCGTCCCGCCGGGTGCAGTCCCGCAGCGCGAACGAGGCGGCCAGTTCTTCGGCCTGGTCGGGAGTCACCCCCTCGAAGCACCGGCCGAAGTCCCGGACCATCGGCTCGGCGAGCAGGATGTGCCGGACCAGCAGGTGGATCCAGGCCCGGCGACCCCACGGGTACGGCTCGAAGTCCGGGTACTCCCGATCGAAGAGTTCCTCGATCGGGTCGAGGATCTGTCGGACCTGCCGATCGGTACCGCCCCAGGAGTCCACGCCGAGCCGGGCCTTCTTCGCCACCACCGGTGCGATCCGCTGCCGGTACGGGCTCTGCTCGGCCGCGTACACCAGCCCCTGCAACCCGACGTCCTTGTACGTCCACAGTGCCCAGCTCGCGCCGTGGGACCGGTAGATGTCGAGCTGGTCGCCGAGCAGCCGCAGCCGGGAGGCGTCCCGTTCCGGCTCACCGGTGTAGACCGGACCGAACTCGCCGATCCAGATCGGCGTACCGGTGCGCCGCATGAACTCGGTGCGCCGCAGGAACGATCGCTCGACCGCCGACCTGTCGAAGTACTCGCCCCGGGTGATCCCCGGATACTCGCTGCCGGCGGCGATCCCCGGGAGCGCGTAGTCGTGCGCCGTGTAGACCGTGTCGGGAAACGGTTCGGTGAACATCGAGAAGTCGGTGGAGTAGCGGTTGCCGTCCAGGAACAGCACGTGCCGGGGGTCGACCTGACGGATCGCCCCGACGAGGCGTTCGTAGAAGGGCCCGATGACCTCGCCGGACGGATCGGCGGGTTCGTTGACCGGGTTGTAACCGGCCACCGCCGGGTTGTCCCGGTACCGGTCGGCGATCGCCTCCCACAGGTGCACGACCCGGTCCTGGAAGTGCCGGTGGGTCCAGAAGTGCGCCCAGTGGGTGGGGTTGTCACTGTGCCAGTTCTGGTTCTGGTGTCCGGGCACCGCGTGCAGGTCGAGGATGGTGTAGAGGCCGGCGTCGGCGCACTGCTCGACGACCCGGTCCAGCCAGTGGAATCCCTCCGGCTTGAGTACGAACGGACGGTCGTCGTCCTCGAAGTGCCGGTAGTTGAACGGCACCCGTACCGAGTTGAAGCCCAACGAGGCGAGGTAGCCGGCGTCCTCGGCGGCGAAGAAGTCGGTCAGGAACCGCGCGAAGAAGCGCTGGTAGCCCTCGTCGCCGAGGGCCGCGCGCAGGGCCTGGCGCTGCTGGGACTCGGTCCCCGGGTAGCCGGTGATGAAGTTCTCCATGTTGAGCCAGCCGCCGAGGCCGACTCCGGCGAGGGTCACGACCGTTCCGGTGGCGTCGACGAGCCGGTCGCCGTCGACCCGGATCCAGGGCAGCTTCTTCATGTCGCCTCCTAACTGCGTTGCGCACTCCGTCCCGCCGGAACCGGACCGGTGCTCTCCCGGACCAGCAGGCGGGGCTGGAATGCGACGTTGTGCCCGGCCGGTCCGCCGTTCATCAGCGTCCAGAGCCGGTCCCAGGCCTGCCGGCCCAGTTCGTTGCGGGGAATCGATGCCGTGGTCAGCGGCGGGGTGGTGTAGCGGGCGAAGGGGATGTCGTCGAAGCCGGTGACGGAGATGTCCTGCGGCACCGCGACCCCCAGCTCGTGCAGCCCGCTCAGCGCGCCGAAGGCCACCATGTCGTTGAACGCCACCACCGCGGTCGCGTCGGCGTCGCGTACCGCCCGGGCTGCCGCGTGTCCGTCGTCGAAGGTGGCGCCGCAGGCGAGTTCGACGAACGTACAGGCCGGTTCGCTGGCGCAGGCCGCGCGCAATGCGGCCCGGCGGTCCCGGTTCGACGTACTGGCCGCCGGGCCGGCGAGGTAGAGCAGCCGCCGATGGCCGAGGGATCGCAGATGGGCCACGATCGCGGCGATTCCGGCGGAGTAGTCGACCGACAGCGACGGCACGCTGCTGCCCGGCAGGTCCCGGTTGAGCAGTACGAGCGGCGCGAGCCGTTCGCTGAGGGCCCGCAGCTCGGCCTCGGGCACCCGGGGCGCGGCGAGTACCAGGCCGTCGGAGCGGCGTCGGGCCTCCACCGCCAGGATCGCCTCCTCGGCGGCGTTCTCGTTGGACTCGGCGACCAGCAGTCGGTGCCCGTGGGTGCCGGCGGCGTGGCTGAGTCCCCGGAGCACGTCCTGGAACATCGGGTTGGCCAGGTCCGGCACGATCAGCGAGACCGTGCTGGTCCGGCCGAGCGCGAGGCTGCGGGCGACCAGGCTGGGCTCGTAGTTCAGGGCCTCGGCGGCGGCGCGGACCCGGGCGGCGAGTTCGGGCGCGACGGTGGGACTGCCGTTCATCACCCGCGACACGGTCGCCCGGGACACTCCGGCCGCCTCGGCGACCCGGCCGATCGTGGCGGCGGGGCGGTCCGGGCGGCTCCGGGCGCGCCGAGTGCGGCGGCCGGGCTGCCCGTCCGGCTCCGCGCCGGTCCGGTGGTCGGCGGGGGACGGTGCTGCGCTGCGGTGCTCACCGGTCGGGCTCATCTCGTGTCTCCCCTGCGCGGCCGACCGTGCTTTCCGTCCGATCAGGACGGACGAACTCGCGGGCGGCGCGGCCACGTCCGCAGGGAACCCCCGAGTGGCACCTCGGTGGCCGCCGCGAAGGCGTGGGAGCGCACGGTAACCGCTCGTTGACGTCCTGCTGACTGCCTGGCGGGCCTCGAAGATACCGGTTACCCGATCTTGATAGCAACCGGTTTCTTTGATCTTCGCTTCGACCTGCGCCGGAATGTTTCCACAGGTGGACGGCCTACATTTGTCTCGTTGACAGTTGATGTTGGCTTTGTTAGAAACTGGTTACTCGGCCCAGAACCGGGCCCTGCGGGCATGATGGGCATGACGGGCATGGTCGACGCTCCACTCGCGACATCTCCGGCGAAGGGTGCTCTGATGAGCGATCGCACGGGCACACCTGCACGACGGTCGGGTCCTCGACGCCGCGACAACCGGGTGGCGTACGGCTTCCTGGCGCCGTGGATCGTCGGGATGCTGGTCTTCACCATCGGGCCGATCCTGGCGTCGCTGTATCTCTCCTTCACCGACTACACGCTGCTCAGTCCACCGCAGTGGTTGGGGCTGGAGAACTACCAGCGGATGCTGGAGGACTCCCGGCTGCACAAGTCACTGCTGGTCACCTTCCAGTACGTCTTCGTCTCGGTTCCTCTCCAACTGGTCCTGGCCCTCGGGCTGGCGCTGCTGCTCAACCGTGGGGTACGCGGGCTGAGCATCTACCGGTCGGTGTACTACCTGCCGTCACTGCTGGCCGGAAGCGTCTCCATCGCGATCCTGTGGCGCCAGATCTTCGGCAGCGAGGGACTGATCAACCAACTGCTCGCCCGGGTCGGCATCGAGGGTGTGAGCTGGGTGTCCCACCCCGACTTCGCGCTCGGCACGCTGGTCGTGCTGAACGCCTGGACGTTCGGGGCGCCGATGGTCATCTTCCTGGCCGGCCTGCGCCAGATACCCGCCACCTACTACGAGGCGGCCTCGGTCGACGGCGCCGGCCGGATGTCGCAGTTCTTCCGGATCACGATCCCGCTGCTGACGCCGATCATCTTCTTCAACCTGATCCTCCAGATGATCGGTGCCTTCCAGAGCTTCACCCAGGCCTTCGTGGTCAGCGGCGGTTCGGGTGGCCCGGCGGACTCCACGCTGCTGTACACGCTCTACCTCTACGAGCGGGGCTTCGGCTCGTTCGAGATGGGGTACGCGTCCGCGATGGCCTGGACGCTGCTGGTCATCATCGCCGGCCTGACCGGCGTCAACTTCCTCTTCGCCAAGCGATGGGTGTTCTACGGTGACTGAGCCGACGACCACGGCCGGGGTCCGCCCGGCGTCCCGAGCCGATCCGCCGGCCCGACGGATCTCCAAACACGCCCTGCTGATCATCTTCGGCGTGGTGATGATCTACCCGTTGCTCTGGATGGTGTCGAGTTCGGTAAAGCCGACCGAGGTCATCTTCCGGGACCCGTCGATCTGGCCGCGCCAGTTCGATCTGGGCAACTACACCGACGGCTGGACGGCGCTGGCCCAGCCGTTCCACCACTACCTGTGGAACTCCGCGGTGATCGCGGCCGCCTCGATCGTCGGCAACCTGCTCTCCTGCTCACTGGCGGCGTACGCGTTCGCGCGGCTGGAGTTCCGGGGTCGCCGTACGCTCTTCGCCGCGATGCTCGCCACGATGATGCTGCCGATCCACGTGCTGATCGTGCCGCAGTACGTGCTCTTCTCGCAGCTCGACTGGATCAACACCAGCCTGCCGCTGATCGTCCCGAAGTTCCTCGCCACGGACGCCTTCTTCATCTTCCTGATGGTGCAGTTCATCCGGTCGCTGCCCCGGGAACTGGACGAGGCCGCCCGGATGGACGGCTGCGGACACCTACGGATCTACTGGCGGATCATCATGCCGCTCTCCGTACCGGCGCTCGCGACCTCGGCGCTGTTCACTTTCATCTGGACCTGGAACGATTTCTTCAGCCAGCTCATCTTCCTGACCAACCCCGACCTCTACACCGTGCCGGTCGCTCTGCGGTCGTTCATGGACGGACAGGGTGAGACGGCCTGGGGCCAGTTGTTCGCGATGTCCATCGTCGGGTTGGCGCCGATCTTCGGCTTCTTCCTGGCCGGCCAGCGCTACCTGACCCAGGGCCTCGCCACCACCGGCCTGAAGTAGTTCCACCTGCGGTACCCGCACCATCGAGATCGGTCAGTGAACCGTTTCACACCTCCTGCCGACACCCACCGTCCGACAAGGAGTTCCGATGCGAGCCAGATCCACCCGACACCGCCTGACGGCGGTCGCTGTCTCGGCCGTCGCGCTGCTGGCCGTCTCCGCCTGCGGAGACTCCGGGGGCGACGACGGCCCCGTCCAGTTGCGTTTCTCCTGGTGGGGAAATAACGACCGGGCGGCGGCCACCCAACGGGTCATCGACGCGTTCCAGACCGCGAATCCGGACATCAAGGTGACCGGTTCGTCGGCCGACTTCAACGCCTACTTCGACCGACTCGCCACCGAGGTCGCGGCGGGCGACGCACCGGACGTGATCACCCTGGGCGGGGCCTACCCCCGGGAGTACGGCGACCGGGGTGCGCTGCTCGACCTGGCCCGGGTCTCCGCCGAGCTGAAGACCGACAAGATCGATCCGGCGGCGCTGGGCAACGGGCGTTTCGAGGACAAGCAGTTCGGGGTCCCGACCGGGGTCAACACCTTCGCGATGGTGGTCAACCCGACCGTGTTCTCCAAGGCCGGCGTGCCGCTGCCCGACGACAGCAAGTGGACCTGGGACGACTTCAGCCGGATCGCCCGGGAGATCTCGGCGAAATCCCCGAAGGGCACCTACGGGGTGGCCGACCCGACCAGTGCCGACATGTTCGACCTGTACTCGCGGCAGCGCGGCGAGGCGCTCTACACCCCCGAGGGCAAGGTCGCGATCAGCCGGCAGACCGTCACGGACTGGTGGACGATGACCACCGGACTGCGGGACTCCGGTGCCACCCCGCCCGCCTCGGTGACCACGGAGCTGGAGGGCCAGCCGGCGCCGGAGCAGACTCTGATGGGTCGCGGCCTGGCCGGGATGCAGTTCGACTGGAGCAACCAGCTCGGTGCGCTGCGCAAGGCGTCCGGGCAGCCGCTGGAACTGCTGCGCGCGCCGGGGGAGAGCACCCAGAAGCCCGGCATGTGGCTCCAGGCCTCGCAGATCTACACCATCAACGCCCGGTCCGAGCACCCCAAGGAGGCGGCGAAGTTCGTCGCCTTCCTGGTGAACAGCCCGGAGGCGGGGAAGATCATCCTGACCGACCGGGGCATCCCGGCGAACTCGGAGGTCCTGACCGCCGTGGTGCCGGCGCTCAACCCGGACCAGTCCGCCCAGGCGAAGTTCATCGAGCGGGCGACGCCGCAGGCCGGCCCGCCGCTGGTGATCGGGCCGACCGGCTCCACCGACACCCGGCTCATCGTGCAGCGGCTCAACGCCGAGGTGCTGTTCAACCGCAAGTCCCCGGCCGACAGCGCGGCCGAGTTCATCAAGCAGGTCGAGGCGGCGATCGGGAAGTGACGGTGGCGGGCGGCGGTCCGGTCCCGGACCGGAACGGAAACTCATCCGGGATCGACCGCCGTAGCCTCGTCGACCGGCACACGGTCGAACTCGCCGGGATCCTGCCGGAGTCCCCACTCTCCGTGGGCAACGGCGAGTTCTGCTACACCGTCGACGTCACCGGGTTGCAGACCTTTCCGGACCGCTACCCGGTCGAGAACCCCGGGGGCGCCGGAACGCCCGGCACGCTGCTGGGCACCCAGTCACAGTGGGGCTGGCACAGCGTGCCGGGCGAGCGGCCGTACGACCTGTCCGCCACGAGCCGGACGTACCGGACCCCTCGGGGCCCGGTCGAGTACGTCGACATGCGCGGCGAACTCTCCGGCACCGGGGAGGCGCCGGAGTCGGCCGCCGAGTCCTGGCTGCGGAACAACCCGCACCGGCTCGACCTCGGGCGGATCGGACTGGTGCGGTCGACCCGGACGGCCAGCGCCGGAATCGTCGCCCGGCCACCGGACCCGGCCGAGCTGGGCGACGCGCACCAGCGGCTGGACCTGTGGACCGGCACCATCTCCAGTCGCTTCCGGCTCTCCGGTACGCCCGTGCGGGTCAGCACCGTGTGTCATCCGGAGCGGGACGTTCTCGCCGTACGGGTCGAGTCGGCGCTGCTGACCGAGGGCCTCGCCGTACGGGTCGCGTTTCCGTACGGGTCGGAGGCGTGGAGCAACGCGGCGGACTGGTCACGACCGCAGGCCCACTCCTCGACCATACGGCCGGCCGTTCGCGGCTGCACCGTGCTGCGGGTGCTCGACGACACGACGTACTCGGTCGGGATCGGGGTCACGGACGGCGCCCGGATACTCCACATCGGACGGCACGAGATCATCGTCACCAGCGAGCGGGCCGTGGTCGAGGTGGTCGTCGGATTCGCGCCCGGCGACGTGCCGCTCGGCCGGTCCAGCGGGCTCGGGCTGCCCGTCGCCGACCGGACCGGCCCGCCGAGCGTGGCCGAGCTGCCGTCGTTCGCCGACGTCGCGGCGGCGTCGGGCCGGCACTGGCCCCGGTTCTGGGAGGCCGGCGCCGCCGTGGAACTGGCCGACAGCCGGGACGGCCGGGCGGTGGAACTGGAACGTCGGGTCGTGCTCTCCCAGTACCTCACGGCGGTGCACTGCGCCGGGTCGCTTCCGCCGCAGGAGACCGGCCTGATGGCGAACAGCTGGCGGGGCCGGTTCCATCTGGAGATGCACTGGTGGCACGGGGCGCACTTCCCGCTCTGGGGCCGGGCCGAACTGCTGGAACGGAGCCTCGGCTGGTACGCCGGCATCCTGCCGAGGGCCCGGGAGACCGCCCGCCAGCAGGGTTACGCCGGCGCCCGGTGGCCCAAGCAGGTCGGCCCGGACGGACGGGAGAGTCCCAGCCCGATCGGACCGTTCCTGGTGTGGCAGCAGCCGCATCCGATCTTCCTGGCCGAGCTGGTCCGGCGCAGCACGGACTCCGACGCCGCGCTGCACCGGTACGCGGACGTGGTACTCGCCTCGGCCGCGTTCATGGCCGACTTCGTCTCCGGCGGCGACGGCGGCTACCGGCTCGGTCCGCCGCTGGTGCCGGCGCAGGAGTCGTACGCCTCGATGCGGGAGACGGTCACCAACCCCACCTTCGAGCTGGCCTACTGGTCCTGGGGACTACGCGTCGCGCAACGCTGGCGGGCCCGGCTCGGCCTGCCCGTCGAGCCGTCCTGGGCGGAGGTGGCCGCCAACCTGGTCCGCCCGCCCGTCCGGGACGGGGTCTACCCGGCGATCGACGTTCCGCCGTACACGCTGGCCGAGGACCATCCGTCGATGCTGTACGCATGGGGATTCGTCCCGCCGACCGACCTGATCGATCCGGACGTGATGCGGGCGACCCTGGGCGAGGTGCTGGGAACCTGGGACTGGGACTCCACCTGGGGCTGGGACTATCCGGCCATCGCGATGACCGCGACCCGGCTGGGCGAACGGCAGACCGCGATCGACGCGCTGCTGCTGCCCTCGCCGAAGAACGGGTACCTGCCGAACGGGCACAATCGGCAGACCCGGTCGCTGCCGGTCTACCTGCCGGGCAACGGTGGCCTGCTGGCCGCCGTCGCGCTGATGGCCAGGGGCTCGGACACCGACGCCGGCCGCCCGACGCCGGGCTTCCCCGACGACGGGACCTGGACGGTCCGCCACGAGGGACTGCACCCGATGCCGTGACGGCGTCGGGCTCCCCGGTCAGTACTGCATGACGCAGTAGACGACGGTCGGGTACGTGAACCGGTACCAGCGGTTCCACTTGCGGTCCCGCGTGCACTTGTTGCCGTTGGAGGCGCCCGGGACTATGTCGATGAGATGGACCGTCCCCTTCGCCTTGCACTTCGGCGCGTGTACGACCCAGCCCTCGTCCTTCGGGAACTTGTAACAGAAGAAGCGCACCAGATGGTGCTCCAGACAGAGCCGGTACCCATTCTCGGTGATGTACGGCATGCCAGGTTCGGCGCAGCCGCGCCGGTCGTAGTCGACCGACACCACCCGGTAGGTGCCGCTGCTGCCGTTGCAGTTGCCGACCCCGAGGAAGCCTCCGCCCGCGTCGACGCCGATGCACTGCCCGATCCGGGCCGGCGCCGGTGGGGGTGCCGGCGTGGTCGTCGGGAGCGGCTCGGGCGGTGCGTAGGTGCTTCCGGCAGTGGTCCGGGTGTTGTCCTTCCGGTTTTCGATCGCCATGCCCACCGCCACGACGCCGCAGACTCCGATCAGGCACAGGGCCAGGAACCCGGCGACCAGTCCGATGATGAGTGGCCCGTTGCTCTTCGGTGGTGCCGGCGGCGGCACGACCATGCCGGGTCGCGGGGGGAGCATCCCCGGATAGCCAGCCGGGCCCGGTGGTGGAGGCGACGTCACGCGACGAGTGTCACACACGCCGACATCGGCGTAGCGACCGTCCGTCCAGATCGGACCAGGCCGGACAACTGGTCCGGATCAGCATGCAATGGGCGTCCCGTTCCGCGGCCTTGACCTCAACCAGAATCGAGGTTCTATGTTCAGTCGGTCGGCGATCTTCGAGACGACGGGGGACAACAGGCATGACGACGCAGCAACTTTCCGATGCCCAGCTCGCAGCCCAGCCGGCTGCGTACTGGACCGGTGTGGCCTACGAGGCCCTGATCGCCTTCATCCGTGCCAGGCAGGCCGAGTTCGGGTTCACCCAGCCTCAGTTCTGGCTGCTGCGAAACCTGTCGAGGAACGACATCTCGACCGATGGGCACGGCATGACCATCCCCGAGCTTGAGCGGGCGATGAGCACGTACCTCAGAGCCGAGGACGACCTGGCGGCGGAGGCGGAGGTCCTGCTGGAGCGGGGCTGGCTCACCCGGGACGGCGAGGGACGGTGGTGGATCACCGAGGCGGGGGAGGAGGCGCGGGTGGACCTCAAGAAGCACGCTCCGGCGATCGGCGCTCGCATCCACCACGGCATCGACGACGCGGACTACGTCACGACCCTGAAGGTGCTCCAGCAGATGATCCGGAACACCGGCGCCCCGACGAGCTGACCCGCCGGTCCCTAAGCCGCACCGCCGACCAGCGCCCCGGACGGACCGGTCCGCGTACCGCTCGCCGACCGGTCAGCGGGGACCGGCGGCGGTCACCCCGGACCGGGGATGGTGCCGGCTGGTGGGGATGACCAGCGGGGTACTGGTCAGTGGGTCGACGGTCACCTCGCACCGGACATCGAAGACCTCGTCGACGAGGTCGGTGGTGATCACACTGGCCGGCTGACCCTGGGCGACGATCCGGCCGGCCTTCATCGCGATGACGTGGTCGGCGTACCGGCACGCCTGGTTGAGGTCGTGCAGCACCATCACCACGGTCCGGCCGTCCCGGCGGTTCAGGTCGACGACCAGGTCCAGCACGTCGATCTGGTGGGACAGGTCGAGGAAGGTGGTGGGCTCGTCCAGCAGCAGCACCGGGGTCTGCTGGGCGACCGCCATCGCGATCCAGGCCCGCTGCCGCTGCCCGCCGGAGAGTTCGTCGACCGGGCGTTCGGCCAGGTCGGTGACGCCGGTCGCGGCGAGCGCCTCGGCCACCGCCCGTTCGTCGGCCGGCGACCACTGCCGCCACCAGGTCTGGTGCGGGGAGCGGCCCCGGCCGACCAGATCGATCACGGTCAGCCCGTCGGGTGCGACCGGTGCCTGCGGCAGGATGCCGACCTGCCGGGCGACCTGCCGGGTGGGCAGGGAGTGAATCGCCCTACCGTCGAGCTGGACGCTGCCGGCCTCCGGGTTGAGCAGCCGGGCCAGCGCCCGGAGCAGGGTGGACTTGCCGCAGGCGTTCGCCCCGACAATCACGCTGATCCGTCCGGGCGGAACCACCAGGTCCAGGTCGTCGACGACGACCCGGTCGCCGTACGCCAGCCGGAGCCGTTCGGCCCGCAGTTCCGGGTGGCCGGCGCCCGGGGTCGGGGCGGGCGGCGGGACTCCGATCTCGGAATCTGCGATGGTCAGGGTCGGATTCACGGTCACGTCAGCCTCCAGAACCGGCGCGGTTGGCCCGGATGAGTAGCCAGAGCAGGAACGTCGCGCCGAGCGCCCCGGTGACCACTCCGACCGGCAGGTCGACGTCCGGGATGAGCCAGCGGGCCACCAGGTCGCTGGCCGAGACCATCAGCGCCCCGGTCAGCGCGGAGGCCAGTACCGGCGGCGCGGGCAGTCGGGCCAGCCGCTGGGCGATCTGTGGTGCGGCGAGCGCCACGAAGAGGATCGGCCCGGTGGCCGCGGTGGCGAACGCAACGAACGCGACGCCCACCAGCACCAGGCTGAGTCGGGCCGTCTGGACCGGGGTGCCAAGGCCACGGGCCACCTCGTCACCGAGTTGCAGGGTACGGGTCCAGCGCCCGAGCAGCAGGGCCGCCGGAAGCAGTACGGCGACCGCGGCGGCCAACGGTCCGACCGCCTCCCAACCGCGCCCATTCAGGTTCCCGACCAGCCAGCCGACCGCTGCCTGTGCCTCGACCAGTTGGGCCCGGGTCAGCAGGTAGTCGGTGGCGCTGGAGCACATCCAGGAGACCGCGATGCCGACCAGCACGATCCGGTACCCGGTCGCGCCCCGGCGCCAGGCGAGCAGGTAGATGACGGCGGCGGTGGCGAGCCCGCCGGCCAGCCCGAGCGTCGGCAGGCTGAGCCCGGTGCCGCCGATCACGATCCCGGCCACCACGGCGGTGGTGGCGCCGGCGTTGATGCCGATCATGTCGGGGCTGGCCAGTGGGTTGCGGGTGATGGTCTGGAACACCGCTCCGGAGACCGCGAACGCCGCACCGGCCAGTACGGCGGTCAGCGCCCGGGGCAGCCGGAGTTCCCGCACGATGAAGACCTGACCGGCGTCGCCGGAACCCCAGAGCGCCGGCACCACCCGCAGTGGGTTCATCGGGTAGTCCCCGGTCGCGATGCCGACGCAGAAGACCACGAACAGCGCGACGGTGAGCCCGAGGCAGCAGAGCAGCAGCCGGGGCCGTACCACGCCGGAGACCGGTGGCTTGGCGATCCGGAAGGCGGTCCGCCGGCCGGTCCGGTTCAGTTCGACCAGAGACACGGCTCAGAGCTCCGCGAGCCGGCGTCGGCGTACCAGGGCGATGAAGAACGGGCCGCCGATGAAGGCGGAGATGATGCCGACCCCGACCTCGCTGGGGCGGGCGATGACCCGGCCGATGACGTCGGCCAGCAGCAGCAGGCTCGGCGCGAGCACCATGGTGAACGGCAGCAGCCAGCGGTGGTTCGGTCCGGTGATCAGGCGGGCCACGTGTGGAACCATCAGGCCGACGAAGACGATGGAACCGGCGACCGCGACCGCCGCGCCGGCGAGCAGGGTCACCGCCAGGGTGCCCTGTAGGCGTACCAGACCGACCCGCCGGCCCAGGGCGGCGGCGACGTCGTCACCGAGGGCGAGGCTGTTCAGGGCCGGGGCGGTGGCGAGGGCCAGTACGATGCCGACGGCCAGGAACGGCAGCAACTGGAGCACGGTCTCGGTGCCCGGTCCGGAGAGCGAGCCGGCCGCCCAGAACCGGTAGCGGTTCAGCGCCTCCGGGTCACGGAGCACGACGGCGCTGGTCACCGAGTTGAGCAGGAAGGTGATCGCCACTCCGGCGAGCGCGACCTTGACCGGGGTGGAGCCGCCCCGGCCGAGCCCGCCCAGCAGGTACACCACGATGCTGGCGACCAGCGCGCCGACGAAGGCGAACCAGATGTAGCCGTAGAGCGTGGCGATTCCGAACCAGGCGATGGCGATGACGATTCCGAGCGCGGCCCCGGCGCTGACGCCGAGCAGACCGGGGTCGGCGAGCGGATTGCGGGTCAGCCCCTGCATCAGTGCGCCGGAGAGGCCCAGGGCCATTCCGACGAGCAGGCCGAGCAGCGTACGGGGCAGGCGTACGCCCCAGACGATCGCCTCGACCTGCGGATCGGTTCCGCGCATTCCGGCCCGGTCGAGCAGGGCCTGCACCACCTGGTCGAGTGGGATCTGCCGGCTACCGACGGCGATCGACACCAGCGACAGGACGATCAGGACGGTCGTGGCGACCAGGAACAGCCCGACCGGCCTGCCGGGTCGGAACCGCCTTGCCCGGCCCGGCCGGGGTTGGACCCGGCGCGCCGGGGTTGCCTGCTCCGTTGACACGCGTCCTCACGTTCTCCTGTTTGGGCGGTAAGGGCAGCTCCCGACCGGTGGGTACCGGGAAGCGAAGATCTTTCTTAGGATAGGTATACCTTAGTTCAGAACTTCGTTGCTGGGGAGTCTCCGTCGCCGAGGTGGTTGAGGTTAGGTAAGGATTACCTTACTATCACCGGGGAGCGGAGCCGATGTCGGTGCCGCGCCGATCGGGGTCGACGCCGACCCGACGTCTTCGCACCGCCTTCCGATCGCCCGGACGTGATCTGCGGACCCGGGGTCCGCCGGAACCGAACCCAGCCGACCGCCCGGAATCCGCCGCACGGGGCCCGGAGAGAATTCGAAGAGGAGCCGATGTCCAGCACACCTGCCCGCGCGACCCGCTTGGGGCCCGTCGCCCGACTGGCGGCAGCCCTGGTCGTCCTCGCACTCGGCCTCGCCGGCTGCGGTGACACCGGCGGCGACGACCCGGCGCCCGCGGCCACCTCCGGTGCCTTCCCGGTGCGGATCGACCACAAGTACGGCGCCACCGAGATCACCAAGCAGCCCACCCGGGTAGTCACGCTCGGGCTCAGCGACCAGGATCCGGTGCTCGCCCTCGGGACCGTGCCGGTGGGCGCCATCGACTGGTTCCTGGAGCGGCCGTACGGCAAGTGGCCGTGGGTCCAACCGCTGTGGGGCAGCACCCCGCCGGAGATCGTCGGCGAACGCGACGACTACAACATGGAGAAGATCGCCGCCCTCCGACCGGATCTGATCATCGGGCTCTACTCCGGGATGACCCAGGAACAGTACGGGCAGTTGTCCAAGCTCGCGCCGACCGTCGCGCAGCCCAAGGGCTTCGAGGACTACGCCGCGCCCTGGCAGGACATGACCCGGCTGGCCGGTCGGGCGCTCGGCCGGCCCGAGCAGGCCGACAAGCTGATCGCCGACGTCGACGCGCGGTTCGCCAAGGCTCGGCAGGAACACCCCGGGTACGCCGGCAGGACCGTCGCGGTGGTCGACCCGTACGAGGCCGGCAAGTACGCGGTGTTCGCACCGAGCGACCCGAAGGTGGTCTTCATGACCCAGCTCGGATTCACCGTGCCGGACACCATCGTGCAGGCCGTCGGCAAGGAGTACGCCGCCGAGATCGGCTCCGAACGGCTCGATCTGGTCAACGTGGACAAGCTGCTGTTCCTCACCTCGGACGGCAGCGCCGAGCCCCGGGTGAAGGCGGACAAGGTGTACTCCAGCCTCGACGTGGCCAAGCAGAACCGGGCGGTCTTCCTGCCGTACGAGAACCCGCCGCTGGGTGGCGCACTCTCGTTCAGCACCGTGCTGAGCGTCCCGTACGCCCTGGACCAGATCCTTCCGCTGCTCGGCGACGGCTGACCCCTGCGCACCGGTACCACCCGGCCACCGGGACAACTTCCGACCACCTCGTGCCACCCGCTCCTTCCACCCGCTTCGAGAGGCGGTATTTCGTCGTGCCCAAGAGTGACCTGAACAGCGCGGACGGCGAGCTGAACACGGTGGAGCGGCAACGGATCCTCGTCGAGTGGAACGACACCGTCCGCCCCGCGGCCCCGGCGACCTGGCCGGAACTGTTCGCGCAGCAGGTCCGGCGGGCACCCGCAGCGGTGGCGGTGGTCTGCGAGGACGTCGAGCTGACGTACGCCGAACTGGACGCCCGGGCCGACCGGCTGGCGCAGGTCCTGCTCGCCCGGGGCGTCGGCCCGGAACGGGTGGTGGCGCTCTGCCTGCCCCGCTCGGTGGAGATGATCGTGGCCGAGGTGGCGGTCCTCAAGGCCGGCGGCGCCTACCTGCCGGTGGACCAGGACTACCCGGCCGAGCGGATCGGCTTCATGCTGGCCGACGCCAGGCCGGTCTGCCTGGTCAGCACCGCCGCGCTGGCCGGAAGCCTGCCGGACACCCCGGACCTGCCCCGACTGCTGCTCGACGAGCTGTCCGACGGTCTTGCGCTCGACGAGCTGTCCGACAGCGATCAGCCCGATCGTGAGCCCACCGACGCCGACCGGGGTACCTGGTTGACGCCGGAGAACGCGGCGTACGTCATCTACACCTCCGGCTCGACCGGCCGGCCCAAGGGCGTGGTCGTCTCGCACGCCGGAGTGGCCAAACTGGTGGCCACCCAGGCGGCCCGGCTCGGCGTCGGGCCCGAGAGCCGGGTCCTGCAGTTCGCCTCGCCCAGCTTCGACGTGGCGTTCTGGGACCTCTGCCTCGGCCTGCTCTCCGGCGGCCGGCTGGTGATCGTGCCGGCCGAGCGCCGGGTGCCCGGCCCGGCGCTGACCGAGTACGCCCACCGGCACGGCGTGACCTTCATGATCCTGCCGCCCGCGCTGCTGGCCGCGATGCCGAGGGACCTGACCCTGCCGGCCGGGGCGACCCTGCTGGCCGGCACCGAGCGGGTCTCCCCGGAACTGGTCGCCCGGTGGGCCCGGGACCGGCCGATGTTCAACGCGTACGGGCCGACCGAGGCGACCGTGAACTCGACCCTCGGCGAGTGTGACCCCGACACGTCTCCGGGCGGAGTGGTGCCGATCGGGCGCCCCGATCCGGGTACCCGCTGCTACGTGCTCGACGCCGCCCTGCGACCGGTGCCGGTGGGCGCGAGCGGCGAGCTGTACCTCGGTGGAACCGGCCTGGCCCGGGGCTACCTCGGTCAGCCGGGACTGACCGCCCAGCGGTTCGTCGCCGACCCGTACGGCCCGGCCGGCGGGCGCCTCTACCGGACCGGTGACCTGGTGCGCTGGCTGCCCGACGGGCGACTGGAGTTCCTCGGCCGGGCGGACGACCAGGTGAAGATCCGTGGTTACCGGATCGAGCCGGGGGAGATCGAATCCGTACTTTCGCAGCATCCGGCGGTCGGCCAGGTCGCCGTACTGGCCCGGGAGGGGCGGGCGGGTGACCAGCGGCTCGCCGCGTACGTCGTACCGGCGCTGGACGGGGAGCGGACGCCGAGCCGGGACGCCGACGCCGAGTCCGACCGGGTGGGGGACTGGGAGCGGCTGCACGAACTGCTCTACACGGCCGGGCGTACCGAACGGTTCGGGGAGAACTTCACCGGCTGGAACAGCAGCTACGACGGCCAGCCGATTCCGCTGGACCAGATGCGTGACTGGCGGGACCAGACGGTACGGCGGATCCTGGCGCTGCGCCCGCGTCGGGTGCTGGAGCTCGGTGTCGGCAGTGGCCTGCTGCTGGCCCGGGTGGCGCCGGAGGTGGAGTCGTACTGGGGCACCGACCTGTCCCGGGCCGCGGTCGACGCGCTGCGCGGCCAGGTGGCCGAGGTCCCCGAACTGGCCGGCCGGATCGAGTTGCGGGCCCAGCCGGCGGACGTGACCGACGGGCTGCCCACCGGCTTCTTCGACACCATCGTGCTGAACTCGGTGGCGCAGTACTTTCCCAGCGTCGACTACCTGGTCGACGTGCTGCGCCGGGCGGTCGGCCTGCTGGCGCCCGGCGGTGCCGTCTTCGTCGGCGACGTGCGCAACCTGCGACTGCACCGCCCGCTGCGCGGGGCGATCGAGGCGGGGCGCCGCCGGTCCGGGAACGACGGCACGGACGCCGCGCTGGCCGCCGTCGAGCAGGGCCTGCACTGGGAGGGTGAACTGCTGCTCGATCCCGACTTCTTCGCGGCCCTGGCCGGCGCGCTGCCGGCGGTCGGCGGGGTCGACCTGTGGGTGAAGCGGGGCCGGGACCACAACGAACTGACCCGCTACCGGTACGACGCCGTGTTGCGGACCGGCACCGACCCGGCGTCCGGAGCCCCGGGCGGCGGCGAGGACGTCGTCGAGCTGCCCTGGACCGCCGAGCCGGCCGGGCTGACCGGGTTGGCCGAGCGGCTGGACCGGGAGCGGCCGGTGGCGCTGCGGGTCACCGGGGTACCGAACGCGCGGCTGGGCACCGACGTCGCCGCCTACCGGGAGCTGTCCGGCGATGCCGGGTCGCCGGACCCGGCGGGGGTTGACCCGGAAGCGGTGTACGAGCTGGCCGGTCGGCTCGGCTACGACGTCGCCGTCACCTGGTCCGGTACGGCCGACGACGGCAGCCTCGACCTGATCCTGCGTCACCCGGCAGCGGCGGTGTCCGGCCCGGCGTACCGCCCCGGCTCGGTGCGGCCGGCAGAACTGGCCCGGTACGCCAACCGGCCGGCGCCGTTCCGGGACGTGGCCGCGCTGATGGCGGCGCTGCGGACGTACGCCCGGAGCTGGTTGCCCGACCACATGGTGCCGGCGGCGTTCGTGCCGCTGCACCGGCTGCCGGTCACCCCGAGCGGCAAGCTGGACCGGGCCGCCCTGCCCGCCCCCGACTTCGCGGCCCTGACCACCGGCACCCGACCCCGGGACGCCCGGGAGGAGGTGCTCTGCGCGCTCTACGCCGAGGTGCTCGGGCTGCCCGAGGTCGGTGTCGACGACGACTTCTTCGCCCTCGGCGGTGACAGCATCGTCTCGATCCAGCTGGTGATCCGGGCCCGGCAGGCCGGCCTGGTGATCACTCCGCGCCAGGTCTTCCAGCGGCGTACCGTCGCCGAACTGGCTCCGGCGGCCGAGCCGCTGCCCCGGGCGGGCGAGGACGACCCCCGGGCCGGGGTCGGCGAGTTCGCGCTGACCCCGATCATGCGCTGGCTGGACGAGTGCGGCGGGCCGATCGACGCGTTCAGCCAGTGGCTCGCGGTCCGGGTGCCCGCCGACGCGACCGCCGAGCGGTTGACCGCCGCCCTGCAGACGGTGATCGACCGGCACGACGTGCTGCGGTCCCGGCTGGTCCGGGCCACGCCGGAGGTACCCGGCCGGCTGGTGGTGTCGGCACCGGGCACGGTGCCGGCGGCGGACCGGCTGCACCGGCTCGACGTGGCGGGGCTGACCGACGAGGCGCTGCGGGACCGGATCGAGGTTGCCGCCGAGTCCGCCGGTGCCCGGCTGTCGCCCGAGGCCGGGGCGATGGTCCAGGCGGTCTGGCTCGACGCGGGCCGGGAGCGGACCGGCCGACTGGTCGTGGTCGTGCAGCACGCGGTGGTCGACGGGGTGTCCTGGCGGATCCTGCTGCCGGACCTCGCGGCGGCCTGGGCCGACGTGTCCGCCGGCCGGCCACCTCGGCTCGACCCGATCGGTACGCCCCTGCGGCGCTGGTCCGAACTGCTCGACGCCGACGCGTCGTCGGACCGGCTGACCGAGCTTCCACTGTGGATGGAAATGCTGCGCGGTCCCGACCCGGCACTGGCGGACCGCCCGCTGGATCCGGTCGGTGACCTCGGCACCGTCCGGCGGCTGACCCTCCGGCTGCCGGTCGAGCAGACCGCGCCGCTGCTCACCACGATCCCGTCGGCGTTCCATGCCGGGGTGAACGACGTGCTGCTCACCGCGCTCGCGCTGGCGCTGGCGCACTGGCGGCGCCGCCGGGGAACCGGGGAACCGGTGCCGGCGCTGGTGGCGCTGGAGGGACACGGTCGGGAGGAACAGATCGCCGACCGGGTCGACCTGTCCCGCACCGTCGGCTGGTTCACCAGCATCTTCCCGGTCCGGCTGGACCCCGGACCGATCGACCTGGACCGGGCGCTGGCCGGTGGCCCGGACGCCGGCCGGGCGCTGAAGCGGATCAAGGAGCGGCTGCGGGCGATTCCCGACCACGGTCTCGGGTACGGGCTGCTCCGGCACCTCAACCCCGACACCGCCGCCGTGCTGGCCGAGCTACCCGGACCGCAGCTCAGCTTCAACTACCTCGGCCGGTTCGGGGTGGACTCCTCGGCGGACGGCTGCTGGACCGCGTTGCCCGGGATGGGCCTGCTCGCCGGGGGCTTCGACGCGGGAATGCCGGTGGCGCCGTACACCCTGGAGGTCAACGCCTTCACCGAGGACCATCCGGACGGGCCGGGGCTCGGTGTGACCTGGGCCTGGCCGGACGCACTGCTCCGGGAGGCCGACGTACGCGAGCTGGCGCAGGGCTGGTTCGCCGCCCTCGACGCGCTCATCCGGCACGCCGCACAGCCCGGAGCCGGCGGCCCCACCCCGTCGGACTTCCCGCTGCTGGAGCTGGACCAGGACGACGTCGACGAGTTGGCCGCGAACGGGCCGGCGATCGCCGACCTGCTGCCGCTGACCCCGCTCCAGGAGGGGCTGTTCTTCCACGCCGTCGCCGCCGGCCCGGACCGGGATCCGTACCGGGTCCAGCAGGTGCTCGACCTGCGTGGCCCGCTCGACGCCGACGCGTTGCGCCGGGCCGCTCAGGACGTCCTGGACCGGCACGCACCACTGCGGACCGGCTTCCCGCAACTCGCCGACGGGCGGGCGATCCAACTCGTCGCCGACCGGATCACCCTGCCGTGGCGCGAGGTCGACCTGACCGGGTACGCCGACGAGGCGCGGGCGGCCGAGTTCGAGGGCCTCGCCGAGGCCGAACGGGCCGCCCCGTTCGACCTCACCCGTCCGCCGTTGCTGCGCTGCGTACTGGTCCGCCGCGAGCGGGACCGGCACACGCTGCTGCTCACCCACCACCACATCGTCACCGACGGCTGGTCGGCCGGGGTGACCCTGCGGGACCTGCTCGACCGGTACGCCCCGGCGGGTGAGCCGGCCCGACTCGCTCCGGTCACCCCGTACCGGCGCTATTTCGAGTGGCTCGCCGGCCGCGACCGGGCGGCGGCCCAGGACGCCTGGCGTACCGCGCTGGCCGGTCTGGACGGCCCGACCCGGCTCGGCGACGAGCCCGGCCCCGAAGTCGAGTCCGATTCCGGTCCCGGAGTCGATTCCGATTCCGGAGTCGAAGGCCTGTTCCAGCCCGAGCGGGCCGAGGTGGTCCTGCCGGCGACCGTGGCCACCGGTCTCGCCGGCCGGGCCCGGGCCGCCGGGCTGACTGTCGGCAGCATCGTGCACGCCGCCTGGGCGATCGTGCTGGGCCGGCGTACCGGCCGACGGGACGTCGTGTTCGGCAGCACCGTCTCCGGCCGACCGGCCGAACTGGACGGCATCGAGTCGATGGTCGGGCTGTTCATCAACACCCTGCCGGTACGGCTGCGCTGGGCCCCGTCCGAACCCCTGGTCGACCTGGTCGCCCGGCTTCAGCGCGAGCAGTCCGAACTGCTCGACCACCAGTACCTCGGGCTACCGGCGATCCAGCGGCTGGCCGGCGGCGGCGAACTGTTCGACACCCTGGTCGTGGTCGAGAACTACCCGGCCGACGCCGCCGGGCGGAACCGGGCCGGCGGCCTGGAACTCGCCGGGGTCGAGTTCCGCGAGGCCACCCACTATCCCGTCACGCTGCTGGTGTCGCCGGCCGGTCAGCTCGACCTGACCATCGAGTACGACCCGGCCCGGATCGACCCCGGGACGATCGGTCAACTCCGGGCCGGCCTCACCGAGATCCTCCGCACCGTCGTCACCGAGCCGACCCGACCGGTCGGCCGGATCGACCTGTTGTCGGCCGCCGACCGGGCATCGGCGCTGGTCCGGCTGGCCGGCCCGACCGTCGCGGTGCCGTCGCTGACGCTCGGCGGGGCGGTGTCCGCGCAGGCCGCCCGTACCCCGGACGCGATCGCGCTGATCGACGGCGAGCGGCAGATCTCCTACGCCGAGCTGGACCGCCGGGCCGGCGTCCTGGCCCGACGCCTGACCGAGCGCGGGATACGGCCGGGCGAGATCGTCGCGGTGGCGGTGCCCCGGTCGGCGGAACTGGTGGTGGCGCTGCTCGGCGTGCTCCGCGCGGGTGCGGCGTACCTCCCGCTGGACCTCGGACACCCCCGGGACCGGCTCTCCGCCGTGCTGGCCGACTCCGGCGCCCGGGCGATCCTGTCCACGGTGGACGCCATGACCCGGCTGCCCCACCCGGACGGCGTCACCCTCCTGCTGGTCGGTGAAAGGAAGGGCCCCTTCTTATCGCATTCTGTAGAAGAAGGGCCCCTTCCTAACATCCTGTCGCCCGAGCAGGCGGCGTACCTGATCTACACCTCAGGGTCGACGGGGCGGCCGAAGGGAGTGTTGGTCAGCCACCGGGCGATCGTCAGCCAGCTGGAGTGGTCGCAGCGGCAGTTCGGGCTCGGCACCGGGGACCGGATGCTGCAACTGGCACCGGCGGCCTTCGACACCTCGGTCTGGGAGATCTTCTGGCCGCTGTACGCCGGCGCCGCCGTCGTACTGCCCGAGCCGGACGCCGCCGGAGACCCGACCCGGCTCGCCGGACTGATCCGCCGGCACCGGGTCACCACGGTTACCTTCGTACCGTCGATGGTCGAGGCGTTCCTGCTCGCCGACGAGGTCACCGCCGATCCGGGCTGGGCGGCCACGCTGCGCTGGGTGTCCAGCGGCGGCGAGGCGCTGACCCCGGAACTCGCCCGGCGCTGGCACGCCCTGACCGGCACCGCGCTGGACAACTTCTACGGGCCGACCGAGGCGGCGGTGCAGGTCACCTGGTGGGCGAACGACGGCGGATCCAGCCGTACCGTGCCGATCGGCCGGCCGGTGGCGAACACCCGGCTGTACGTCCTCGACGACTGCCTCCGTCCGGTGCCGGCCGGAGTACCCGGCGAGTTGTACGTCGCCGGGGCGCAACTCGGGCACGGGTACCACCATCGCCCCGGGCTGACCGCGGAGCGCTTCGTCGCGGATCCGTACGGTGCGGCCGGGCAGCGGATGTACCGCACCGGTGACGTCGTACGGTGGCGTGCCGACGGCGTACTGGAGTACGTCGGCCGGACCGATCACCAGGTCAAGATCCGTGGCCACCGGATCGACCTCGGCGAGGTCGAGAGCGTGCTGCGGGACGTACCCGGAGTCGCCCAGGCAGTCGTCCTCGCGCGCGCCGACGGGCCGGGCCGGTCCCGCCTGATCGGCTACCTGGTGCCGGCCGCCGGGACCCGGTTGGACGTGCGGGCGGTCCGGACGGCGGCCTTCGCCGCGCTGCCCGAGCCGATGGTGCCGAGCGGATTCGTGCTGCTCGACGCGCTGCCGCTGACCCTCAGCGGCAAACTCGACCGTGCCGCCCTGCCGGCGCCGGACGCCCCGCCGTCCTACGTGGCCGGCGGCGGCGCCGGTTCGGCTGGTGCGGTCTCGGGGCGGCCGGCCGGTTCGGATCCTGCGGTCTCCGGTGGGCCGGATGGTTCGGATCCTGCGGTCTTCGTTGGGCCGGCCGGCTCGGGTGCCGGCATCGCCGACGGTTCGGGCCGCGGGTCAGGGCCGGGCTCCGACCCGGCTGGCGGCTCGGCCGGGCCGGACGGTGCCGTGGCGGGACCACGCTCTGGCGCCGAGCGGATCCTGTGCGAGGTCTTCGCGGCGGTGCTCGGGGTGCCAGAGGCCGGCGTCGACCAGGACTTCTTCGCGCTCGGCGGTGACAGCATCCTGTCCATTGCGGTGTCCAGCCGGGCCCGCCGGCAGGGTCTGGAGGTTGCCCCCGGGGACGTACTCCGGCACCGGACGCCTCGGGCGCTCGCCGAAGCGGCCGAGGCCGCCGAGGCCGCGAAGCGGGTCCGTACCGGGGGCGCGTCGCCGTCGACGGGCACCGCACCCGCCGCGCTGCCGATCGGCACCGGGAGCACCGGGCCCGCCGGGGCCGGTGCGCCGATGCCGGCGCCGCCCGCCGTTCCCGGCGAGGTGGTGACCGCCTCGGACGGGGTGGGCGACGTACCGCTGCTGCCGGTCGTGCACTGGCTCCGGGAGACCGGTCTGCCGATCGACCGGTTCACCCTCGCCAATCTGCTCGTCGCGCCGGCGGGAGCGGACCTCGACTCGCTGACCGAGGCGTTGCAGGCGGTACTCGACCACCACGACGGGCTCCGGCTCCGGCTGCGCCGGATCGCGTCGGTGCTCTGGTCGCTCGAGACGACCCCGGCCGGCACGATCCGCGCCGCCGATCTGGTACGCCGGGTGGACGTGACCGGGCTGGCGGACGCGGACGTACGCGCACTGCTCACCGCCGAGTCCGTCGCCGCCACCGAGCGGCTCGCCCCCGACGCCGGCACGATGCTCCAGGTCGTCTGGTTCGATGCCGGTGACCGGCCGGGCCGGCTGCTGCTCACCGCCCACCATCTCGTGGTCGACGGCGTCTCCTGGCGGATCCTCTTCGAGGACCTGGCCGCCGCCTGGACAGCCGTGACGACCGGCCGTGCCCCGGAACTCGCCCCGGTGGGTACGTCGCTGCGCCGGTTCGCCCGGGTACTCGGCGAGCAGGCGCACCAGCCGGAACGGTTGGCCGAACTCGCGCACTGGGCCGAGACCCTGGCCCCGGGTGCGGAACTACTGCCGCCGGTCACGTTGCCGGCCGGGTCGCCCAGCGGCGGCGTACCGGCCCGTCAGCACGTCGTACGACTCGACCCGGTGGACACGGCGCCGCTGCTCACCGCCGTACCGGCGACGGTCGACGGGGACGTGACCGCCGTACTGCTCGCCGCCCTCCGGCTCGCCGTGACCCGGTGGCACCGACGGCACGGCCGGGACGCCGACGTCGAACTCCTCGTCGACCTTGAACGGCACGGCCGGGAGGACATCCGACCCGACCTCGACCTGTCCCGTACGGTCGGCTGGTTCACCAGCGTGCAGCCGGTACGCCTGGCCGCCGGGGCCGACCCGGCCGACGTACTGCGGGCGGTCGGGGCACGGCTGCGGGCCGTACCGGACCGTGGGGTCGGGTACGGCATGCTGCGGTACCTCAACGCCCAGGCGGCGCCGATCCTCGCCGGTCTCGCCTCGGCCCAGGTGCTGTTCCACTACTACGGCCGGTTCCCCGGTGGATCGGGTGCGGACTGGACGCCCGCTCCGGAGTCCGACGCCATCGCCACCGTCAACGGTGGGCTGGACCTGGCGCATCTGCTCCAGGTCGACGCGGTCAGCACGGAGACTCCGGCCGGGCCGGAGTTGACCGCCACCTGGACCTGGCCCGATGGGCTGCTCGCCGAGCCGGATGTCACCGAGCTGAGCGCCGAGTGGATCGCGGCGCTGCGCCAGCTCACCGCCGCAACCGGCGGGCCGGAGACGGGGACCGCCGGACTGGACGGCGCGGTCGCCGGGCTGAGTCTGAGCCGGGCCGAGATCGACCGGATCGTGCGGACCAGCCCGGTTCCGGTGGCGGAGATCTGGCCGCTCTCGCCGTTGCAGGAGGGGCTGTACTTCCACGCCAGCTACGACACCGCCGCGCTCGACGTCTACACCGCTCAGGACGCCTTCGACCTGGACTACCGCCTGGACCTGGCCCGGCTGCGCCGGGCCGGCGCCGCGCTACTGGCCCGCAACCCGAGCATGCGGGCCGGGTTCACCAGCGAGGGACTGGCCCAGCCGGTGCAGTTCATCGGGGTGGCTCCGGAGTTGCCGGTGACCGAGGTGGACCTCTCCGGGCTCGACCCGGAGCACCAGCGGGTCCGGATGACCGAGCTGATGGCCGCCGACCGCCGCCGCCGGTTCGACCTGACCAGCCCGCCACTGTGCCGACTGCTGATCATCCGGCTCGGCGACGACCGGGACCGGTTGATCGTCAGCCACCACCTGGTGCTCTGGGACGGCTGGTCCGAGGAACTCTTCGTCGAGCAGTTGTTCACGCTCTACGAGCGGGACGGCGACGACCGGGAGCTGCCGCCGGCCGGGTCGTACCGGGACCACCTCGACTGGATCGCGGCCCAGGACGCCGAGCTTGCCGGCCGGGCCTGGCGGGACGCCCTCGCCGGGCTCGCCGAGCCGACCCTGGTCGCACCCGAGGCGACCCTGGCGCCGGTGGTTCCGGAACGCCGTCGTACCCAACTGCCGGCGGTGCTGGGGGAACGGCTGCGCGGCCTGGCCCGCCGACACGGGTTCACCCTCAACACGGTGCTCAGCGCGGCCTGGGGCCTGGTGCTGGGTGGACACCTCGGCCGGACCGACGTGGTCTACGGGATGACGGTCGCCGGACGGCACGGCGACATCCCGCACGTGGAGAACATCATCGGGCTGTTCCTGAACACCGTGCCGGTACGCGTCACCGCGGACCCCACCGAGTCGGTGCTCGGCCTGCTGCGCCGGCTACAGGAGCGGCGGATCGAGCTGATGCCGCACGATCACCTCGGGCTCGGTGCGGTGCAGCGGGCGACCGGGCACGCCCGGCTCTTCGACACGCTCTACGTGTTGCAGAACTTCGTCGACGAGGGCGAGTCGGCCCGGCTCCGGGACCGGCACGGGATCGCGGCGGTGGACGGCGTGGACGCCACCCACTTCCCGCTGACCCTGGTGGTCACCCCGGCGGAACGGATCCGGATCGCGCTCGACCACCGTCCCGACGTGGTTCCCGGCCCGGTGGCGCAGGCCCTGCTCGATCGGTTCGTCGGCCTGCTGGTGCGGCTGGTCGCCGATCCGGAGACCCCGGTCGGCCGGCTCGACCTGCTCACCGAGGCCGAGCGTGCCGAGCTGACGCAGGAGTGGGACGGTACCCGGCACGAGGTCGGCACCGAGTCGGTCGCGGACCTGCTGGCAGCCCAGGCGGCCCGTACCCCGGACGCGGTGGCGTTGGTCAACGCCTGCCGGACCCTGACGTACGCCGAGTTCGACGCCCGGATCAACCGGCTGGCCCGGCTGCTGATCGCCCGGGGTGCCGGCCCGGAGCAGGTGGTGGCGCTCGCGTTGCCGCGCTCGATCGAGATGGTGGTGGCGCTCTTCGCCGTGTTGCGGACCGGCGCCGCGTACCTGCCGCTGGAGCTGGACCATCCGGCCGAGCGGCTGGCCTTCGTGCTCGGCGACACCGAACCGATGTGCCTGCTGTCGGTGACGTCGGTGCTGCCCACGCTGCCGGGAACGGCCGCCCCGGTGGTGTCGCTGGACGGATCGGCGGTGCTCGCCGAGCTGGCCGAGCTCTCCGGTGCCGAACTCGGCGACGCCGAACTGCCGGCCGGGTTCGCCCGGACCGATCCGGACCGGTTGTCGCACCCCGCCTACCTGATCTTCACCTCCGGCTCCACCGGCCGGCCGAAGGGTGTGGTGACGCCGTACAGGGGGCTGACGAACATGCAGCTCAACCACCGGGAGGCGATCTTCGACCCGACGGTGGCAGCGGCCGGTGGGCGACGGCTGCGGATCGCGCACACCGTCTCGTTCGCCTTCGACATGTCCTGGGAGGAACTGCTCTGGCTGGTCGAGGGGCACGAGGTGCACGTCTGCGACGAGGAGCTGCGCCGGGACGCACCGGCCCTGGTCGCCTACTGTGACCGGCACCGGATCGATGTCGTCAACGTCACCCCGAGCTACGCCCACCACCTGATCGAGGAGGGACTACTCGACCGGGACGACGACACCGACGAAACCGGGGGCGCAGGCGACACCGGCGAGATCGGGGACGCCGGCCGGCACCGGCCGGTGCTGGTGCTGCTCGGCGGCGAGGCGGTCTCCGAGGCGGTCTGGAGCCGGCTGCGGGACACCGACGGAACGCTCGGATACAACCTGTACGGGCCGACCGAGTACACCATCAACACGCTCGGCGGCGGCACCACCGACAGCGCCACCCCGACCGTCGGCCGGGCGATCTGGAACACCCGCGCCTACGTGCTGGACGCCCACCTGCGGCCGACGCCGCCCGGTGCGCCGGGTGAGCTGTACATCGGCGGCATCGGGCTGGCCCGTGGCTACCACCGCCGGTACGCGTTGACCGCGCAGCGCTTCGTCGCCGACCCGTACGGCGCACCGGGGGAGCGGATGTACCGCACCGGTGACCTGGTCCGGCGCCGGCCGGACGGGAACCTGGACTTCCTCGGGCGCACCGACGACCAGGTGAAGATCCGGGGCTACCGGATCGAGTTGGGCGAGATCGAGGCGGCGCTGGCCGAGCACCCCCGGGTGGCGCACGCCGCCGTGCTGGTGGACTCGTCGGCCGGCAACGGCGTACGTCGGCTCGCCGGCTATGTCGTACGCGGTGCACAGTGGACGGAAGCGGACGACGACGACGTACTGGTCGCGGTGCGGGCGGATCTGAAGCGGCGGCTGCCCGACTACATGGTGCCGGCGGCGCTGGTGCCGCTGGACCGGCTGCCGCTGACCGTCAACGGCAAGCTCGACGTGGCGGCGTTGCCGACGCCGACCGTCCGGACCGGTACGACCAGCCGGCCTCCCCGCTCACGGCGGGAAGAGGTGCTCTGTGCCCTCTTCGCCGAACTGCTCGGGGCGCCACAGGTCGGTGTCGACGACAACTTCTTCGACCTCGGCGGCCACTCCCTGCTGGCCATCCGGCTGATCAGTCGGGCCCGGGTGGCGCTCGGCGCCGAGTTGGCGATCCGGGACCTGTTCGAGGCCCCGACCGTCGCCGAACTTGCCGAGCGGCTTCCAGGAGCGTCCGACCCGACCGATCCGACCGGCACCGGACCGGACGGCGCCGGACCGGACAGCGGCACCGAAGCCGTCCGGGCCGAGCTGGTGCGTACCGAGCGCCCCGCCGAGTTGCCGCTCTCCTTCGCCCAGCAGCGGCTCTGGATGATCCAGCAGTTGGCCACCGAGTCGGCGGCCTACAACTTCCCGATCACGGTACGGCTGCGCGGGGCGCTGGACGTCCCGGCGCTGCGTGCCGCGCTCGCCGACCTGACGGGCCGGCACGAGACCCTGCGGACGGTCTTCGGGGAACGCGACGGTCGCCCGTTCCAGCGGGTGGTTCCGGTCGCCGACGCCCGACCGGTGCTGGAGACAGTTCCCGCCGCTCCGGCCGAGGTGGCCGGGATCGTCCGGAACGCCGTACGGCGCCCGTTCGACCTGACCACCGAGCTGCCACTGCGGACCACGCTGATCGCGGTCGCCCCCGGTGACGCCCCGTCGGGCGGGGTCGACGAGCACGTGCTGGTGCTGCTGCTGCACCACATCGCCACCGACGAGTGGTCGGACCGGCCGTTCCTGCGCGACCTCGGCACGGCGTACGCGGCCCGGTCGGCGGGACGGGCGCCGGACTGGCCGCCCCTGCCGGTCCAGTACGCCGACTACACCCTCTGGCAGCGTCGACTGCTGGGCGATCCGGCGGACCCGGGCAGCCTGTCCGCCCGGCAGCTCGACTTCTGGCGTACCGCCCTGAGCGGAGCGCCGGAGGAGTTGGTGCTGCCGACCGACCGGCCCCGCTCGGGTCAGCCTGACCCGTCCGGTGCGGAACTTCCCGTCGAGCTGCCCGCCGAGGTCGGCGCGGCGCTGCGCCGGCTCGCCCGGAACACCGGAACCAGTCTGTTCATGGTGGTGCACGCCCTGGTGGCGGCGTTGCTGCACCGCCTCGGCGCCGGTACGGACATCCCGCTCGGTGCGCCGATCGCCGGCCGGGGCGATGCGGCCCTCGACGACCTCGTCGGCTTCTTCGTCAACACGCTCGTACTCCGGGCGGACGTGTCCGGCGACCCGACCTTCACCGAACTGCTCACCCGGATCCGGGAGACCGACCTGGCCGCGTTCTCCCATCAGGAGGTGCCGTTCGAGGCCGTGGTGGAGGCGGTCAACCCGGCCCGTTCGGTGTCCCGCAACCCGCTGTTCCAGGTGATGGTGGTGCACCGGAACCGCACCGCCGACTGGTCCGGCCTGGCCGGTCTGACCGTCGTCGACGAGCCGGTCGAGACGCCGGCCGCAAAGTTCGACCTGGTCTTCGACATCGCCGAGGGCGCCCGGCACCCCGATGCCGGCCCGGACGACGATGACCGGCTGACCTGCCTGCTCAAGTACCGTACCGACCTGTTCGACCGGAGCACGGTCGAGCTGCTCGGGGCCCGGCTGCGCCGGCTCGCCACGGCGGTCGCCGCCGATCCGGTGCTGCCGCTGAGCGGGGTCGACGTCTTCGTCGGCGACGAGCGGACCCGGGTGCTGGGTGACTTCAACGCGACCGGGCGGGAGGTGCCGGAGGAGACCCTGCCGGCCCTGTTCGCCCGCCGGGTCGCGCAGACCCCGGACGCGGTCGCGCTGGTCGACCGCGAGCGGACCATGTCGTACGCCCAGTTGGACGCCGAGGCGGCCCGGATGGCGCGGCGGCTGGCGGCGTACGGGATCGGTCCGGAGACGGTGGTCGGCGTCGCCGTGCCGCGCTCGATGGAGACGGTGGCGGCGGTGCTCGGCGTACTGCGGCTCGGTGCCGCGTTCCTGCCGCTGGACCTGAGCCACCCGGCCGACCGGCTGGCGTTCATGGTCACCGACTCCGGCACCGGCGTGGTGGTGACCACCCCGGAGACTACCGAGCGGCTGCCGGAGCTGGCCGGCGTGTCCCGGCTGCTGGCGTACCCGATCCGCCCCGAACCGGTTCAAGCCGGCGGACCGGCGACGGACGAACCGGTCCCGGCGGCGGTGCCGGTCGGGCTGGACCACGCGGCCTACGTCATCTACACCTCCGGCTCCACCGGCCGGCCGAAGGGCGTGGTGGTGCCGCACGAGGGGATCGCCAGCCTGGTCGCGACCGCCGAGGACCGGATGAGAGTGGACGCGACCTCCCGGGTGCTGCAGTTCGCCTCGACCGGGTTCGACGTCTTCGTCTTCGAACTGGCCATGGCGCTCTGTGCCGGAGGCCGACTGGTGATCGCGCCGGACGAGACCCGCTCGCCCGGCCGGCCGCTGATCGACCTGCTGGAGCGGGAGCGGGTCAGTCACGCCATCCTGCCCCCGTCGCTGGTCTCGGCGCTGCCGGCGGACTGTCCGCTGCCGGCCGGGCTGACCGTGCTGGTCGGCACCGAGACCGTGCCGCCGGACGTGATCGGCCGGTGGGCGGAGCGGCTGCGGCTGTTCGCCGCCTACGGGCTGACCGAGGCGACGGTGAACTCCACGCTCTGGCGCGCCGAACCGGACTGGCGCGGGCCGGTGCCGATCGGGCAGCCGGATCCGAACACCCGGGCGTACGTCCTGGACGAGCGGCTGCGCCCGGTGCCGCCCGGTGTGGTGGGGGAGCTGTACGTCGCCGGCCGGGGACTGGCCCGGGGCTATCTCGGCCGCCGCGGGCTGACCGCCCAGCGCTTCGTCGCCGACCCGTACGGCCCGGCCGGCGGCCGGATGTACCGCACCGGTGACCGGGCCCGTTGGCGCGCCGACGGGATCCTGGACTTCCTCGGCCGGGTCGACGACCAGGTGAAGATCCGGGGGTTCCGGATCGAGCTGGGCGAGATCGAGGCCGTGCTGGCCCGACACCCGGGGGTTCGGCAGGCGGCGGTGGTGGTGCACCGGAGCGCCGACCTGACCCGTCTCGTCGGGTACGTCGTACCGGCCGATGCCCCGGTCGACCCCGCCGAGGTACGGGCACACGCGGCCGGACTGCTGCCGGACTACATGGTCCCGGCCGTGGTGCTGGCCCTGCCCGGACCGCTGCCGCTGACCGCGAACGGCAAACTGGACCGGCGGGCGCTGCCGGCCCCGGACTGGTCCACACTGGCCGGCGAGGAGCGCCCGGTCACCCCGACCCAGCGGGCGCTGGCCGGACTCGTCGCCGAGGTCCTCCGACTGCCCGAAGTGGGGATCTCGGACGACTTCTTCGCCCTCGGCGGCCACTCGATGGCGGCGATGCGGCTGCTCGGCCGGATCCGGGCGGCGCTCGGGGTGGACCTGGCCGTCCGGGACATCTTCGACGCGCCGACGGTGGCCGGACTGGCGGAGCGGGTCGCCGGGGCCGGTGTGGACCGCCCGGCACTCCGACCGGCGGCACCGGGTACGACCCCGCTCGCCGCACCGGTGCAGCGCGGCTGGTGGGAGCGGCACCGGACGTCGGCGGAGCCGGCCCGGTGGGACCTGGCACTGGTGATCACCGCCGAGGGGCACCCCACCTTGGACGTGCCGGCGCTGACGGCGGCCCTGCGGGACGTGCGGGACCGGCACCAGCCGCTGCGTACCGTCCTGGCGGTCGGCGACGCCGGGGAACCGGTGCCGGTGTCGGCCGCCGACCGACCGGTCCTGGAGGTGCTGCCCGACAGCGGCGAAGCACTCGACGTCCGGATCGGCGAACTGGTCCGGACCGGTGTCGACCTGACCCGGGAGCCGCCGCTGCGGGCCTGGCTGCTGACCGGTCCGGCCGGCGACGCCGAGGCGCTGCTGCTGACGATGCACTACCTGGGTGTGGACGAGTGGTCCGTGGTGCCGCTGGTCCGGGATCTCGGCACCGCGTACGCGGCCCGGCTGGCGGGACGGGCCCCGGACTGGGTGCCGCTGCCGGTCGGCTATCCGGACTATGCGCACTGGTCCCGGGAACTGCTCGGCGATCCGGGCGACCCCGGCAGCCGGTACGCCCGGCAGCTCGACTACTGGCGGGTGGCGCTCTCCGGCGTACCGGAGCGGTTGGTTCTGCCCACCGACCGGCCGCGACCGGCGTTGCCGGGCGGGCGGGGCGACCGGGTCGAGTTCGTGCTGGACGCGGCGTCGCACCGGGCCGTCGACGAGTTGGCCCGGCAGACCGGCACCAGCATGTTCATGGTGTTCCACGCGGCGATCGCGGCGCTGCTGCACCGGCTGGGCGCCGGCCCGGACATCCCGGTCGGCACGCTGGTGGCCGGCCGGACCGAGGAGGAGCTGGCCGATCTCGTCGGCTGCTTCGTCAACCCGGTCGTGCTCCGGACCGACACCGGCGGGGATCCGACCTTCGTCGAGTTGCTGGCCCGGGTCCGGGAGGCGGACCTGAGCGCGTTCGACCGTCAGGAGGTGCCGTTCGACGCGGTCCGGCAGGTGCTGCCGGCCGGCTGGAGCGGGCCGCAGGTGATGCTGGTGCACCACGAGGAGGCGCGGCTGGCCGGCCCGGACGGGGCCGCGGCGCTGCGGATCGAGCCGGTGCCGACCGGAGCGACCCGGGCCGAGTTGACGGTCAGCTTCTACGAGCCGCTCGGCGACGGTCCGGTGCACGGCGAACTGGACTACGCCATCGAGCTGTTCGACCCGGAGACCGCGCGGCAGCTCACCGACGGCCTCCTCGACCTGCTCGCGGCGGCGGTGGCCCGGCCCGACACGCCCCTGTCGGCGCTCGGCGCCCGAACCCCGTCACCCGGTGCCGACGCGACACCCGTCCATCCCTGACCTGACCTGCACTGCGGCGATTACGCCGACCGAGGAGAGGAACGAGACAGACCATGACCACCAATCCGTTCGAGGACCCCGAGGGGCAGTACGTCGTGCTCGTCAACGACGAGGCGCAGCACTCCCTGTGGCCGTCCTTTGTGGAAATCCCAACCGGCTGGTCGGTGGCGTTCGGTGTCGACGGGCCGCAGTCCCGGGACGACTGCCTGGCGTACGTGGAGAAGAACTGGACCGACCTGCGACCGCGCAGCCTGCGGGAGCGGATGGAGGACGTGACCGGCTGACGGTGTTCAGTCGTGGTCGTAGACGGTGACGCGCACGTCGCGTTGCCCCAGCGTGGCGACGACGATCGGCTCGATCCGTTCCCAACGCCCGCCGGCCAGACCGCAACCGATCCGGGGCATGTGGACCGAGGCGCCGAGTTCCCGGGCGTGGTCGGCCAGGATGGTCAGGCACCGTTCGACCGCGTCGTACCGGACCGGCGGCCCGGCCGACCCGTGCCGGGTGCCGCGCTGCCCGACCATGTTCGCCACCCAGATGTCGGGACGGACCCGGACCAGACGGACCGCGCCGAGCCCGAAGTCGTTCTCGGCGCGGTGGCGGTGCCACTGCCGGTAGTCGCGTTCCGGCTCCGGCCAGCGTCGGGACAGGGCCAGCACGAAACCCTTGCCCCAGCCGCCGATGTCGTTGCAGAGGTGGGCGATTATCTTCGGCCCCTTGGCCTGCGGGTTGGTCGCGTCCCCTCGGATGATCTGCGGCGGCGTCACCCGTGCAGCATGCCAGCCGGGTACGACGGGGCAGGGCGAGAGCGTGCGCGCGGCAGGTCGCCGATCGTGCGCCCTACCGACCGTCGTGCTCCGGCGTCGACCCGTTCTGACGGGTGCCGGCCCAGGCGGCCCAGAGTTCGGCGTACCGGCCACCGGCGGCGACGAGTTCGTCATGGGTACCGGTCTCCGCCACCCGTCCGGCGTCGAGCACGATGATCCGGTCCGCGCTCACCGCCTGGGTCAGCCGGTGCGCGACCACCAGCCCGGTACGCCCGTCCAGGGCCCGGGCGGCGGCGGTCTCCAGCAGGCGTGCACCCGCGCTGCCGGCCTCGGCGGTGGCCTCGTCGAGGATCGCCACCGGCGGCGCGGCCAGGGTGAGCCGGGCCAGCGCGAGTTGCTGGGCCTGGGCCGCGGTGAGCCGGTGTCCACCGTCGCCGACCACCGTCGCCAGCCCGTCCGGCAGGGCCCGTACCCAGCCGAGCGCGCCGACCCGGTCGAGGGCGGCGAGCAGATCGTCGTCGGTGGCGTCCGGCCCGGCCAGCCGCAGGTCCTCGGCGAGCGGCCCGGCGAAGACGTGCACCTCCTGGCTGATCAGCGCCACGGTCCGGCCGGCCACGGCGGCGCCGAGGTCGTCGATCGGTACGCCGCCGAGCCGGATGGTGCCGCCGCTCGCCTGGTGGATGCCGGCGATCAGCTTCGCCAGGGTGGTCTTGCCGGCGCCACTGGCTCCGACCAGCGCGACCCGTTCGTTCGCCGCGACACTGATCGTCACGTCGTGCAACACGTCGTGGCCCGGCGTGTACGCGTGCCGCAGGTCCTTGGCCTCGATCGTGCCGTCCACCGGCACCGGCCGGCCCTCCTCCCGACGTGCGGCGGGCAGCCGGGTGACCCCGACCAGCCGGACCAGGCTCGCGGCGGCCGACTGCGCGTCGTCGACGAGACTGAGCGCGGCGTTGAGCGGACCGAACAGGTTGTGGAAATACAGGGCGGCGGCGGACGCCGTGCCGACGCTCACCGCGTCCGCGCGGACCAGTAGGAAACCGGTGACGAGGACGGCGCTCAGCCCGATGAACTCGGCGATGTTGAGCCGGCCGAAGAACCGGGTCATCAGCCGGATCCCGCGCAGGGTGAGGTCGACGGCGGCGTTGGACCGTCCGGCGACCCGCTCCAGGTGCGGTTCGGTGAGCCGGAAGGCGCGTACGGTGCCGGCCCCGGCAACCGTGTCGAGCAACTGCTGCTGCTGGACTCCGAGCGCGACCCGCTGGCTGGCGTACAGCGGGGTGGCGTGTTTGGCGTACCACCGGACGGTGTGCAGCTGCACCGGCACCGCGAGCAGGGCGGCGAGCATGAACCGCCAGTCCAGCACGGCGAGCCCGACCAGGGTCAGGCCGATGGTCAGCAGGGACCGGGCGAGCTGGGGCAGCGCGTTCCGGACCGCCTCGGCGATCACCGTGACGTCCCCGGTGACCCGTGCGGTCAGGTCGCCGGACCCGGCCCGCTCCACCTGCTCCAGGGGCAGGTCCAGGACCCGGTCGATGAACCGTTCCCGCAGCTGTGCGAGCATCCCCTCGCCGAGCCGGGCGACGAGGGAGAGGCCGAGCGCCAGCGACGCCCCCTGGACGAGCGCGATCAGTCCGAGCAGCAGCGCCGGTCCGGTGATCGCGTTCGCCGGTCGGCCGTCGACGACCAGGTCCACGATCCGGCCCAGCACCGGGGCGGTGAGCAGGCCGACCGCGGTCGATGCGACGAGCAGCCCGAAGGCGCGTACGGCCAGGAACCGGCGCCCGCGCATCAGCTCGGCCAGCGTGGCGCGGACCTGCCGTCCGGTCGCCGTCGGCAGCAACTCGCGCTGCGGCTGGCCGGGGTTGGCGCTGGGGCTCATCGGGGGAACTCCTCCTGAGGACCGGTCCGGTTGGGCTGGTGCTGCGGTACCGGTCATCACGTCTTCGGGGGTACGGGTCGTCACGTCAGCACCGAGGCCCGGTAGTCGGCGTGGTCGCGTACCAGGTCCGGATGGCTGCCCTCGGCGCGGACCGTGCCCTCGTCGACCAGGACGACCCGGTCGGTGATCGAGAGCAGCGCCGGGCTCGTGGTCACCAGCAGGGTGGTCCGGTCCTGTCGCAGCGAGCGGAGTCCGGCCGCGATCCGGGCCTCGGTGGCCGCGTCGACCGCCGTGGTCGGGTCGTGCAGGACCAGGACCGGCGCCTCGGCGGCCAGGGCCCGGGCCAGCGCCACCCGCTGGCGCTGTCCGCCGGACAGCGACCGTCCGCGCTCGGCCAGTGGGGTGTCGACACCCTGGGGCAGGGTCCGGACCAGCTCGTCCACGTCGGCCGCGGCCATCGGCCGGGTCACGTCGCCCCCGGCCGGGGCGGCCGCGCCCACGTTGTCGAGCACGCTGCCCTCGAACAGGTCGGCGTCGTGCGGCGCGACCAGGATCGCGGCCCGCAGGTGTGCGGGGTCCAGGGTGTGCAGCGCGACGCCGTCCAACTCCACGGTGCCGGTGTCCGGGTCGACGTCGCGGCCGAGGCAGCGCAGCAGGTCGGCCGCGACGGCCGGATCCGTCGCCACGATTCCGAGCAGCTCGCCCGGCGCGCTGTGCAGGCTGACCCCGCGCAACGTGCCGGACCGGACGTCGCGCAGGTCGATCCGGCCGCGGACCGGGGTGGCCGGTCGGCCGGTGCCGTCCGGGGTCGCCTGCGGGGCGCCGAGCACCGAGGCGATCCGGGCGGCCGAGGCGCGACCCTGGGCGAACTCCGCGTTCACCCAGCCGAAGGTGGAGAGCGGGCCGAGCAGGAACAGCGCCAGGCCCACGGCCGCGACGAGTTGACCGACGGTCAGCTCACCCTGGGCGGCGAGCCGGCCACCGAGCAGGCCGACCGCCGCGACGAAGAGTCCGGTGACGGCGAGGATGGTGCCGTCGTACCAGGCCTGGGCCCGGGCCGCCCGGATGGTGGCGGCGAGGGAGTCCTGACTGGTCCGTCGGTAGCGGTTGGCTGCGGCGGGGGCCGCGCCGAGCCCTTTGAGTACCCGCAGCCCGGCCACCAGGTCGGCGGCGACTCCGGAGGCGTACGCCGCACGTTCCTGCTCGGCGTGGCTGCGTCGCTCCAGCGGACGGCCGAGGAGGTGGGCCAGCCAGAGCAGCAGCGGCGCGCCGATCAGCACCAGCAGGCCGAGCGGCACCGAGACCACCAGCAGTGCCGCACCACCGACCAGGAGACCGGTGAGCGCCCCGATCCCGACCGGCAGCGCCCGGTTGACCGTGCCGACCCGGTCGGCGTCGCCGGTGGCGATCGAGACCAGCGCACCGGGTAGCTGACCGGCCTCGGAGCCGCCACGATGGTCCAGGATCCGTCGGGTCAGTGCGATTCGGAGCTGGTGTGCGGCCTGCTCGACCGCGCGTTCCCCGGTCCGGGCGCTGAGTCGGAAGCTGACCGAGAGCACCGCGAACATCCCGGCCAGTACGCCGATCCAGCCGATCAGGTCGGCGATGCCGCCCCGGCCGACGGCCCGGTCGATGACCACTCCGATCAGCACCGGGATGAGCGCCTCGCCGGCCTGGTGTCCGGCGCTGAGCGCCGCGCTGGCGGCGACGTGCCGGGTCTGGCCGGTGATGGCCCCGACCAGGACCGTACGCGCCGAGGGACTGCCGGTGGTCACGCGCGGTACTCCTCCGTTAGCTGGGGTGCAGGTTAGGCTAACCTAAACCGGAAGCGGTGGCGAGTCCGCCCGTCCCGTACCGGGTCCGGCTAGGCCAGGAAGATGATGCTGATCCCGATCACCGCGTCGACCACGGCGCACCACTCCGAGAAGCCGCGCGGCACGACCCGGTTGGCGCGGTGGTGGGCGAGGTCCCAGAACGAGTGGGCCAGCCAGCCGGCCCCGATCAGGTACCGGGCCAGGTCGTCGGAGGCGTTCGCGGCGGCCACCGCCAGCCCCAGGTACCCGACCAGGCCACCGAGTTGCAGTGCCAGCATCCACGGGTTGCCCAGTTGCCGCCGTACGGCGCCGATCAGGAGGTAGCCGATCGGCAGCACCAGCATCACCCACGGGCCGAGGACGAACGGGTCGATCCAGTTGTCGATGGTGACGACCAGGGCCAACCAGGTCGGCCAGCGGTGTTTCAGGATCGCGACGATCCGCCGGGCGGTACGGCCGACCGCGCCGTCGCCGGAGGACGCCGCATCCCATTCGGAGGTGCCGGTCGCGGCGGCGGTGGTGTGGTGCCGGGTGTACTCGTCGCGGCGCAGGAGCATCGCCAGCACCATGGCCGGGAGCATCAGCAGGTGCCCGGCCATCAGCAGGATCTCCCCGGAGACCGCCCCGAGCCAGTACGCCGGCAGGAAGAGCAGGAACGGGACGTACATCGCCGCGCCCATCTGCGCGACCGGGCCCCACCGGTGCCCCCGGTGACGCATCCAGATGGACATTCCCAGGGTCATGTTGGTCGCCATCACCAGCGCGTCGACGTCGGGGCGTCCGAGCACGTCGGCGCGGCCCAGCCCAGTGGCGATCACCTCCCAGACCGGACCGAGCAGCAGCATCCCGAGCAGCATCGCGACGGTCATCTCGGCGAGGTGCCGGAGGAAGTGGCGGAGGCGGCGTCGGCGCGTACCGGAGGGTTCGTGGTCGGGGCCGGCGGCCTGGACGGCGGTGGTGGGCAGCGTGGTGTCGTTCATGGCTCCAGGCTGTCGGCGTCGCCGCTCAACCGGCAGGCGCGCGACGCACGGATCACCCATGCGGATCGCACGAGTGATCCGTGCACCCGGCCGGCCCCGATGTCCGGCCGGGCCGGACTCAGGACCGGCCGGCGGTCACGGCCGGCGGGCCGTCGCGTACGCCGCCGAGCCGATCAGCTCCATCGACACCTGGAGCCGGGACAGGCTGATGTTCTTCTCGATGGTGTCCTCGGGGCTGTGGTACGGCGGTTCGAGCAGCGCCGGGGACTCCTCGCCACGCCAGGAGAAGTTGGCGCTGGCGATGCCGACCTCCTGGAACGACTGGTGGTCGCTGGAGCCGCGCAGGGTGACCGGTGAGATCCGTGGCTGGTAGCCGAGCCGGGTCGCGGCGGCGGCGACCTCGTCGGTGGCCCGGTTCGCCAGTCCGTCGAAGGAGAGCAGCCAGTAGCGGGTCGCCGGGTCCCAACTCGTCGCCACCATGTCGTTCTGGTAGACGGCGACGATGCGGTCGCGCTCGGCCTGCGGCAGTTGCGCGACGTAGTAGCGGGAGCCGATCAGGCCCTGCTCCTCCGAGCCCCAGAGTCCGAACCGGATGGTCGCGTCGAGCGGCAGGCTGCGCAGCACCCGCGCCACCTCCAGGCACAGTACGGTGCCCGAGCCGTCGTCGTTGGCGCCCGGGGCACCGATCACGGTGTCGTAGTGCGCGCTCACCATGACCACCGGGCTGTTCCGGCTGTCGCGGCGTGGTGCCCGCTCGGCCAGCACGTTGTGCGAGGTGAGTCCCCGGTGTGCTTTCGTGGCGACGGTCAGCGTGAGGGAGCGGTGGGCGAGCCGTTCACGCAGCCGGTGCTTCTGCGCCTGGGCCACCCCGACCACCGGGATCGGTACCGGCGTGCTGGCCGAGCCGGGCAGGCTGGGCGAGAAGGCCGAGGCCCGGCGCGGCTCCACGAGGTCGGCCGGCAGGAAGACGACCGCCGCCGCCCCGCGCGCCACGGCGGTGGCGACGAGCTGCTCGCGCTGCGCCGCGACGTAGTCGACCAGGACGATCTTGCCCCTGACGTCGGCCGGGTAGTTCTCCACCGCTCCGGCGGCGACGTCCACCACCCGTGCGGTGACCTTGGTGTCGAGGGCCGCCTGCGGCGACGCGCCCACCTGCCAGTTCAGGTCGTCCGGCAGGCCGGGCCAGGAGCTGCTGAGCTGGCCGATGAACTTGTCCGCGACCGGGAACGGTTGCAGCGTCGTCCGGTAGCCGAGATCGTCGAGCACCTCGGCGAGGTAGTTGGCGGCGGACCGTTCCGAGGAGGTGCCGCCGATGCGGGGACCGATCCGCTCGGAGAGGTGGCGCAGGTGGGGGAGGGCCCGCTTGGCCGAGACCCGGCTGGCGACGAGCCGGTCGTTGTGGGTCAGCGCGGGTGGGCGTACGGCGCCGGGGCGCTGGTCCGTCACCGCCCAGGCCGGAGTGGCGGCGGCGACGGCGGCCGCGGTGCCGAGGCCGAGCGCGAGGGCGCCCCGTCGGCTCAGCGGGGACTTCGTGCCGCCGGTCGACGGCTGGTCGGCGTTCGGGGACTCAGGACGACTATCCAATGTGGTTCCTCCTGGCTGCGCCGGTCCGGGCCGAGATCGCCGGCGTGGACCGCGGGGGGCGGACACCGTGGAGTGAGCGTGATCACGGTGCAGAGAATGTAGCCTTGGCCGGCGGCCGAATTCAAGATCATTTTGTTTCGCGTGAATTGACGGTCGGTTCACACCGGACCGGCGGAACCGGACGTCCACCGACCGCGGCACGGAGGAACGATGGATCACCACCAGGATCAGCGGCTGGTAGCCGCGGTAGCGGCCGGCGACGAGGCGGCCGTCGCGCAGGCGCTCGCCGCCGGGGCGGATCCCGATGCCTCGGCCGGCCAGCTCCGTGGTTCCGTGCTGAGCGAGGCCGCCGGCAGTGGTCGGTCGGGCGTCGTACGGATGCTGCTGGAGGCCGGCGCCCAGCTGAGAACGGTCCGGCCGCACACCCCGTCGGCGTTGCGTGCCGCCGTGGTCGGTGGACACCCCGACGTGGTACGGGAGTTGCTGGCCCATGGCGCGCTCGCGGCGCAGCCAGGCAGCACACCGAGTGCGCTGACGGAGGCGATCTCACAGACCTCGTTCCAGCCGGGGCCGGCGACCCTCCAGACGTTGCGGCTGCTGCTGGCGGCCGGAGCGACCCCGGGCACCACCGAGGAGGCGCCGCTGATCAGCGCCATCAGGAGATCGGCCTCCCCGGTGGTGCTCCGCATCCTCCTCGAACACGGTGCGCCCGTGGACCAGCGGCGCTCCGACGACACACCGGCGGTCGTGCTCGCCACCCGCCGAGGCGATCACGCTGCCGTGGACGTACTCCTTCAGGCCGGCGCGGACCCGGACGCCCGCGACCCGCGGGGACGTACGGCGCTGATGCACGCGGTGGAGCGCGACGAGCGCCGGGTGGTCGCGGCCCTCCTGCTGGCCGGCGCCGCCACCGACGCGGTGAGCCCGGACGGCATGACGGCCCTGCTGCTGGCCCAGGGCTGGCAGCGGCAGACCGTCCAGTTCATGCTGGGCGAGCGGAGGGTCGGACTGGACAACGTGCAGATCAACCGGACCGCCGTGGAACTGGTGCCGACCGGTCTCCGGATCGCCGGAGACCCGCAACTGTTCCGCCTGCTGGCGAGCGCCATCGACATCGCCCTCGACGATCTCGGCGAGCCGGAGTGGCAGGCCCGGACGGGTAGGGATCCGGAGGTGGCGCGGGCATTCGCGCAGCGGCTGCGCGACGACGTCGTTCCGGCCGCCAGTGGCTCCTGGCACGAGCTGGACGCCACCGTGGACGAGTTCCGCAGCGCGAGATCGGCGCTGGCCGAGATTGCCTACGGCACGACCCCGGTGACGCCGGACGGCAGCAGCCGGGCGGACATCGTCGACCTGCTCCAGGAACTCGACCGGCAGCCTGGCTGATCGCCGGACGGCTGTCCGCCCGGTGCGTCACCGGCCCGGGCGCCGCCCCGTCGACGTCCGGTCCAGCGCCGGAACTGCCCTGTGGCGCCTCCGGCGCAGGTACCGCAGGAGGAACTGCCCCGTGGCACCGACGATCGCGACGAGGACCGCTCCCGCCGCGACGAGCCAGAGCGGTGCCGGACCGAAGTCGGGGCGCCCCGATTCGCGTACGGCGCCGTCGACGGCGAGGCTGGCGGCGACCGTCAGCTCGGTGATCCCGGCCGGGGTGCGGAAGAGCACCTCGGGGGTGGCCGCGCCCCGACGCAGCAGCACCAGGTGCACCGCCACCGTTCCGTCCTCCTGGTACGGGCTGCTGGCGATGTCGTGGGTCTGCGGGCGGTCCACCGCCGTCGGGCCGGGTACGCCGACCAGCGCGACCGCCTCGTCCGCCGAGCGCCATCCGACGAGGTGGACGTAGCTGGCGGAGCGCACGTCGGGGAAGGCGGACCCGGGGACGACCGTGCCGTCGGCCACGGTGCGGGTCTCCAGCCGCCAGCTTCGCGGGTACGACGGTATCGGGCAGTCTGTGCAGGTCGACCGGGTCAGCGTGGCCACCGCCCGGCCGTCCGGCAGCCAGGACCCGGCCCCGGGCAGCCGTCCACCGTTCAGCGGCAGCCGCCGGTACGGGTCGGCGGTGCCGTCGGAGTCGGCGTCGGCGACCCGGGTCAACCACACCTCGTCGCGTACCTGCACGGCCAACTCGGCACCGTCCGGCGACACCGCCGCCTGCCCCGGGGGTACCCAGGCGGTGTCCACCCGTACCCGCAGCACGTCGGCGCGGCGCTCCCGGTCGTACAGCCCGACGTACGGGGTGGCGTAGGTGTTCGGCGGGGTGAAGGTGTCGGGCTCGGCGTAGGCGAGACGCTTGCCGTCGGGCGCGAAGGCGAGCGGATAGCCGTCCATGCCGGCCGGGGTGGACCGGCCGGACGTCAGGTCGTACAGCGACCCGCCGGCCCAGACGTACCGCCCGTCCGGGGAGAGCAGCGCCCCGAACCCCGCCGTCTGGCGCTCCGAAGGCGCGAGCGCGCGGTACCGGTCGGCGTCGGCGGCCAGCACCCCCATCCGGTTCTCGTTCCAGCCGTCGCGCACCATCGGGCCGCCGAAGAGCATCGCCGCCGCACCGGGCGCCGACTCGGCCACGGTCGCGGTGCGCAGCGGCGGGTCGACCAGCCGGGTGGGCAGACCGGGAGCGGTGGAGTCGGCTGCCGCGGACCACGGGACGGCCGTCGGGCGCAGCGCATACCCCGTGCCGAGCAGCAGAACTCCGACGGCGATCGTCCCGGCCACGGCGGCCCGGCGACGCCGGTGCCGGGCCCGCGCCCGGTCGAACGACCCCTCGGGTACGGCGGCCGCCGGCACGCCGTCGGCGAGGTCGTGCGGCGCCTCGCTGAGCCGGCTGGTCATCCGGTCACCTCCTGTGCGGCCCGGCCGACGAGTTCGGCCAGTGCCCGTCGATCATGCCGGCTCGGTGCCGGCGGCGCTGCCCGTGTTCGCCGCGTCGGTCCGGCGGGACGAGGGGCTGAACCCGTGAGCAGCAGTCGCCAGGTCACATGCGGACCGAACCACTAAATCCTCCATAGAAGCAATTGCATTACTCGAACGGTTCCATCATGTTGCGAGCCGTCGAACCGGTACGACAACGCCGGCATACCGCCGGCATACCAGCAAGAAACCACTCATCGACATCATTGTCGTACCGGTCGGGCAACGGGGGCATGCGGGGCAACCCGCGTACGTCGCCCAGAAGCCCAAACGCGCAGTCAGGAAAGGAGCACCAGATCGCGAGCAACTGACATTCGGCTGTCGTACGCGGCGGTTTCCGGCGCTGGTGAAGGCTGTCACCAGCTCACACATGCGCACGACGAAATCGCAGTGACGCAGTCCCTACAGCTGACCTTTTGGCCGCAATAGATGTCATTTGAAAGGGAACCAGCCATGAGAATCAAAAAGGCCATTGTGCGCGCCTCGGTTGTGGCGAGCATCGGTGCGATGGCTGCCATCGCGCCAGCAGCACCGGCCCTCGCCGGAACGCCCCCCACCTGCATGCAGACCGTGAAGCACGCCTACAACTCGGTCACCGTCTACAACCGGTGTGGACTGACGAGCTTCAACATCAGGATCGTTTGGCGTGCCGCGCCCGACTCCGGCTGCTACACGATCTCCCCGGGTTCTTCCCGCGCCTACAACGCGTTCGGCGCCCCGCTCGGCTCGTACGACAAGACGGTCACCTGTTAGTCCGGGGCTGGTCCGCCCGCCCGGTCCGGATCGGAGCGATCGCCCCAGGGTGAGTCCGTAGGTCACGACGGTGCTCCAAAGTGGCTGGTCGCGCCGGCCCGGTGGGCAGGCCGAACACCGGCCACATTCGGAAAAACGTGGCAGATGCGTGCACCAGGGACGGGGAGGGCGTCGCGTCAGGCGGCGCCCTTCCACAAGGGTTGATCGACAGTTTGCGAGACTGAGGCCTAGGTGGAGCGCCGGAGCCGCTCGCGGATTCGGTCGGCGGTCGGGTGCATCATCTCCTCCATGATGGTCAGGGCCTCTTTCAGGGCCTGGTCGCCCGCGTCGGCGTCGCCGGTGGCGTGGTGGGTGTCGGCGACGTGGGTCAGCACGACGGCGTAGAAATACCGGTCGCCGAACTCGCGGTAGAGCTCAAGCGCACGCTGGTAGGCGGCGAGCGCCTCGGCGTGTTCAGCGAGGTGGTGGTGCGCATAGCCCACGCTGTCCCAGGTGGCGGCCTGCCTGAGACGGTCGCCGATCGCGTCGAGGACATCCAGCGCCTCCCGGCAATGCGCAAGGGCCGCCCGGTGATCGCCGAGGAGTGCGTGCTCCCATCCGATGATGTTGAGCGCTTCCGCCTCGCTCGCCTGCGGCGCCGACGATCGGTCAGCCCGCAAGAGGTGCAGGGCGGCGGTGGCGTGTTCCAACGCGTCGCGGACCCGGTCCTGCTGCTCGAGCACGGTCGTCAAGTTCAGGTGCGTGGTGGCGAGGCGGCGCGTGTCGCCGAGTGTGCCGTACAGCTCCAGGGCCGCGCCGAGGTGCCGGCCGGCCTCGTCGAGGTCGCCGCCGCGACACAGCGCGGCGCCCAGCAGCCGGTGGCAGACCGCCTGTCCGTGGACGTCCCCGGCCCGGCGTGCCGCGTCGAGCCCGGCACGCTGTGTGTTGACCCAGGCGTGCCGGTGGCCCCGCCTGTCGAGGTAGTGCGACATCGCCCAGGCGAGCTGCCACGCGTGCCCGTGGAGGCCGGCGCCGTCGGCGAAGCCGACAGCGGCGCTCAGGGCGGGGAGTTCGGTGTCGAACCAGGCGATCGCCTCGCCGTAGTCGGCTGGGGTGCTGACCGTCACGTCCGGTGCCGGGGGCAGCAGCGCCACCTGGTCGCGGTTGGGGTCGATCCGCAGGTCGGCGGCGTGGGCAGAGCACAGGTAGTGGTCCAGCAACCGCACCACGGCCGCCTTCCGCTGCTCGTCGGGGTCGTCGGCGGCGCACTGTTCCCGCGCGTACCGGCGGAGCAGATCGTGCACCGCGTACCGCCCCGTGCTCTCCTCGGTGACGAGGTGGGCGCCCGCCAGCTCGGCGAGCAGAGGCCGGGTGCGACCGGCCGGGAGGCCGGCCAGGCTGGCCGCCGCCGACACCGGCAACGCCGCGTCTGGGGCGAGGCCGAACAGGCGGAACAGCCGGGCCGCGTCAGCGCCGAGGCTGCGGTATGACCAGGAGAAGACCGTCCGCACGTCCGTGTGGTCCTCGTCGGTGGTCAAGGCGTCGAGCACCGGCCCGTCGCGCAGCTCGCTGGCGACTTCGGAGAGTGACAGCCTGCGGCGGGCACCGGCCCGGGCGGCGAGTACTGCGAGCGCCAGCGGCAGCCCGCCGGACACCGCGATGATGTCGTCGACCGCACCGGGCTCGGCCGCGACCCGTTCCCTTCCGAGGCGCGCGGCCAGTAGATGCCGTGCGTGGCCGCTGGAGAGCACCTCGAGCGCGACGTGTTCGGCGCCCGAAGTGGCGACGAGCCCGGTCAGCTGATTCCGGCTGGTGACCACCACGACGCAGTCCGGCGCACCGGGCAGCAGGGGACGCACATGCGCGCTGTCCCGCGCGTTGTCCAGCACAATCAGAACTTTCCGGCCGGCCAGGACGGTGCGGTACAGCGCCGCCCGGGCCTCCGGGTCGGCGGGCTTCGCCCGGGACGCCACCCCGAAGGCGGTCAGGATCCGGTCGAGCGCGTCCTGCGGCTGTACCACAGACGCGGCCGGGCCGAACCCGCGCAGATCCACGTACACCTGTCCGTCGGCGAACGCGTCGGCGACCCGCTGCGCCCAGTGCACGGCGAGCGCGGTCTTGCCCACGCCCGGCGCACCGGTGATCGCGCACACCACCGCGCCGGCCAGGTGCCGGTCGAGCGCGCCGGTCAACCGCGCCAGCTCCGGATCGCGGCCGACGAACCCGCGGACGTCGATCGGCAGCTGGGAGACCGGTGCGGAAGCCGGCCGGTCGGCCGGCGCGACGATCGTCCCGACGGGCGGTTGCGGCACCGGCTCGCCGTTGAGGATCGCCCGGTGCAGCTGCTGGAGAGTGGGCGACGGCTCGATGCCCAGCTCGTCGATCAGGTGCCGGCGGGCGTCGAGGTACGAGCGCAGCGCCTCCGCCTGCCGGCCGGACCGGTACAGCGCCAGCATGTGGATGCGGCGCAGCCGTTCCAGCAGCGGATGCTCCCGCACCAGCACGCCGGCCTCGGCGGCGACCTGGGCGTGCAGGCCCATCGCCAGCTCCGCGTCGAGTTTCTCCTCGATCGCCAGCCACCGGCGCTCGACCAGCCGCGACGACAACTCGCGGACCACGGCGAGGTCGGCGAGGTCGGCGAATGGCACGCCTCGCCACAGCTCCAGCGCGCGGGCGAGCAGCGCCGCCGCCCGAGCCGGTTCGCAGGCGGCACCCGCCCGCAGCGCCTGGTCGACCATGTCGTCGAAGACGTCGGCGTCGAGCTCGCCCGCGCCGACCGCCAGCCGGTAGCCGTGCGGGTGGCGCACGATGCGCTCCTCGCCCAGAAGGCGGCGCAGCTGGTGGATGTTGACCTGCAGGTTCTTGGCCGCTGTCCGGGGCGGGACCGCACCCCAGACGGCCTCGACGAGCGCGTCGGCGGTCACCGCCCGGTTGGTCTGGCAGAGCAGCGCCGCCAGCAGAGACCGCACCCGGAAGGCGCGGACGTGCACGACGCCGGCGCCCTCGACCACGGTCAGCGGACCCAAGATCCGGAACTCCATCTCACTCCTGTCGCGCGGGTAACCTCGAGTTTGTCGAACAGGACAGGCAGCCGGACTCGGTGTTGGGCAGCGGCGCGTCGGGCAACCTGCCGCCGTCCGGGGCCAAACCGACCGCGTGGTGATCGCCTTTGTCGACGTCCAGCCCCGGGAAGGCCTGGTAATCACCGTGCACCCGCCGCCTCCGGTACCTCGTGCGTGGTCTCGGCCGCAGTCTCGGCGTCGGACTCCCGGCAGTCACGTTGCGAGGAGACCTACCCCAAACGGGGCGGCCCGGTCCCTATCAGCGGTCCGCCGACGCCACCCGATCCGGCGACACCCCCCCGGATCGTGTGTACGACAGGGGCAGTAAGTCATACCGGGCCGGACGACCGCAGTCCCCAGCCGGGGACTGATGAAAGAAGGTAACGGGTCGGCGCGGACAATGCGTTGCCCGCTGTCGAGCGTGTCGGGGCGGTACGCGTTCCCGCAGGCTGCGGGTGGGACATCGAGTCCGAGTTCGTAGTGTCCACGTCGGAGGTTCCGCACGAAGATGCCAGTGGTCCGCGACCTGCAACACATGGGGCCGGGCGCGGCGGATCGCTTCGGCACAGGCGCCGGCGGAGTCCCGGCACACCACCTCGACGCCGGGGAGGGGCGCCACGGGGGAACTCCGCTGCTCTTCTTCCTCGATGGGTGTGGGACGTCTGTGTCGCGGACAGCAGTGTGGCGCGGCGGCCGAGGGCCGCCGCGCCACAGGTGCGGTGTCAGGAGTTGCTTCGGGTCAGCCTGTTCGGCAGGTGATCGTCGGCCAGGTCGTGTTGCCGTTGGCCATGATCGTTATCCCGAAGTTGTTGCCGTTGCCGTTCGGTCTGGCGGTGACGGCTCCGCTCGTGCCGCTGACGGAGGCGTTCCAGCTGTTCTGCACGCTCTGGCCGCCGTTGAGGTTGAGGGTGACGACCCAGTTGCTGACGCCGCTGACCGCGACATTGAGGTTGAACCGGTCGCTCCAAGTCTGGCCGGCGGAGAGTGTCGCGGTGCAGTTGCCGCCGCCCGGGTTGCCCGGGTTGCTGGCGGTGGGCTGGGGGTTGCCGCCGCCGCCACCACTGCCCTCCCGGACGGTGATGTCGGAGCTTCCGCTGCTCTGGTAGCCCTCGGTGGCCATGACCTGGTAGGCCCAGCTCGTGCCGAGGTTCAGACCAGCGCGGGCCCAGGCGTCGAAGTGGTTGGCGGTGGTGATGGTGCCGCTGCTGCGCTTCTGCTGGCGGACGCTCCAGAACTGGTAGAACGTGGCGGTGCCGTCGATCGACGGCTGGTTGACTCGCTGACTGCGGAGGATGTCGTAGGTGCCGCCGTCGGTGGTGACGGATCCCATCCGGGTGGCGCCGCTGCTCGGGTTGTAGCTGCCGAAGTTCTCCACCACGTAGTACTCGATGAGCGGGCTCCGCGTCCATCCGTACAGGGCGAGGTAGGTGTTGTTGTTGCCCGGGTTGTAGGTGCCCGAGTAGCTGACCGTCCGTCGGGAGCCGGTGGCCCAGCCCTTGCCGCCGACCCAGTTGTTGGTGCTGTTGCTCCACTGGCTGGAGTAGCGGCCGTTCTCGCGCAGCGTCATGCTGGCGTTGCCGCTGTCTTTCCAGAACGAGAAGTAGAACCCGTTGTGCGTGCCGGTGGTGTTCGAGCTGACGGTCCGGTCCGCCTCGGCGTACGCGCTGGTGGCCATCACCGTGCTGCCGACGGCCAGCACTGCGGCGAGGGAGGCGCCGAGGAGCAGCCGCATGCGGCTGCGCCTTCTCGGTCTGGTGGGGATCTCGTTCATGTACTTACTTCCTCCTCGGGACGGCTGGCGGGACGCCAGTCGTGCGGTACGGGCCGGCGAGCTGCCGGTGACCAGGTCATGGCCGCCAGACACGGCGTCGCACCACGCGGTGGGGGTGTGCCGGTCGCCTGCACGACGACCGGAGGAGTGGGTCGCGGTGGACCGCTTTGACGGTCATTGAGCCCCGTCGATGGCGACGGTATTGGACCTGCCGTAACCTTGTCAACATCTTCCAGAAATATTTCGGAATCTGCCTATGGTCGCCGGACTGCCCTGTCGGGAGCCACTTGTCCTAGCCAGCGCTACTATCCGGCCGAGCTGGATCCGGAACGATCACATCGGAGCCTTGGTCGACGGATCAAGACTCAGTCAGATGTTCCCGAGAGTTTCGGAGATCTTCCGGATAGTAATCATGTGGACCGGCGATGGTGACCACGAGCCCGGGACCGACGCGTTGGCCACCACCGGCAGGTGTCGCCGCACCCACGCAACCGGATGCGTTAACGTCCGCACCAGTCGCAGAACGCGACCGGTAGCGACGAGGACGGGCCAGTCCGAGGGGAGTGGGACCTCGACTGGACGGGGTGGTGGGGCGAGGATCCGCCGTACCACGCCCCGGTGTTCGTGCTCACGCACCACCCGCGCGAGCCGCTGACCATGAAGGGTGGCACCACGTTCACCTTCGTGACCGACGGCATCGACTCCGCCCTCGCTCAGGCGCTCACGGCGGCAGGAGAGCAGGACGTCGCCATCGCCGGCGGGGCCGCCACCGTCAACCAGTACCTCGCCGCCGGGCTGATCGACGAGCTCCGTACCCATGTCGCCCCGTTCACCCTTGGGGCCGGGGAGCGCCTCTTCGACGGCGCACCGGTGCTGAATCTCGAACTCCTCAGCGCCCGGTACGCCTCGCTGGTCACGCACATCGGCTACCGCGTCGTGCGCTGACCCCGACCGGGTACCGCGCGGAGCAGCCGTTGTCGCCCCGCTACCAGCGCCAGCGCCAGAAGCGGCGTTCGTAACGCACCAGTAGCGTGCCGGCGGCGGTACTGCCGGTGATGACGATGTGCGGGGCGGTCGAGCCCGGCTCCGGCATCGACGGGACCTTGATCGTGGCGGTGCCGGCGGTCGTGGTGACCGCGTCAATGTTGGCGGTTGCTTCCGGCGGCAGCACGATGGTCGTCGAGCCGGCCTGGGTCGCCAGCTCGATCTCGACCGTCCGGTGACTGATGACGGCGTGTCGCAGGTCGAGCTTGACCGAGCCGGCCTTGCTGCGCACCACGAGCCGCCGGGGTACAGCCCATCGGCCGGTGCGCTCGATGTTCCCGGCGTGACCGCGTAGCTCGACGACGTCGGCGGGTGCGACGGCTGGAGCGGCGGCGGGCAGGTCGGCGACGAAGGGCTCCGTTTCGCCGTAGGTGCGGGCGCTCAGCACGCCGCCAATGCGCTCCTCGAACTCGGGCAGGGTCAGCCGGCCCTCGGCGACCGCCGTGTTCAACCGGGCGACAACGCTCTCTCGCTCGGCGTCGGAAATGCGTACCTCCGGCCTCGACGGGACCACATCACCACTCATCCGACAACCCTACGTCCCGCCCATCGGGTACAGAAGCCCGGCCGCCCGGCGGAGACGTAGCTTGCACGGTCCTAATGGGGGTCGGACGGGCTATCCGGGGGTAGCCAGCCGAGGAACCGCGCCGTAAGGCGGAACCGGTCCTGGCGGGGCTGGTCTTCGATCGCGGTGAATAGGCGGTCGGACAGATAGCCGATCAGGCCCTTCGGGTCGTTGCGGTATGCGACCAGCAGTGCCAGCCGGGCGGGGGAGCACGGCCAGTTGGCGCCACACTCGCGACAGCGGAACAGCGGTCGGGTCGGGGTGTGCGCCCGGAACCGGGCATGAGGCCGGCGGGTCACCGCGCGGCCTGACCGGGTGTGGCGACCGGGCGGTCCACCGTCGGTTCGCGCACGTCGGCGGGACGTACCCCGGTCACCGCCGGACGCCCGGAGACCGCTCAGCCTGCTGCGCCACCCCGGGTGGCAGCCAAAGCCCGGCATTCCGCCTGGCCGGCGCGGTTCCCGCCGGACGTTGGTTCGTGGCCGGCCGCCGGGTCGGCGAGGGTGGCTGGTCGGTTGGTACGACCACGGCGGCCGAGCGGCTCTCCGGCGGCGGTGGTGGATAAGGCATCGGTACGAGTTCGATCGAGTCCGGACAGCGCCAGCGGTACCCGCATCGGCAGCGCAACCAGAGCCGGCGCCAGTCCCGACGATGGCGTGGCTTGATCCGGCGTAGCCATTTCATTGCGACCTCCCTTGGGTTGAATTGGAACGGGGGCGACGCGATATTCCGTCCAGACCCCGCGCCGCCCCCGCTGGCAGCACCCGCCCGTCCTTTCGGATGTCTTGCCGTGGTTTGGATCCGAGCGGGTACGCCTGACTTCCACTCTGGACGGCGGGTGAGATACGGCGGAAGATAGGCGAAAGGCACTGTGACCGGATAACAGGTTGCGATCAATATCCAGGAGTACTAAGTGAGCGATCTCCGGGAAATTCTCAGAAAACAACGAGCCGACAGGGGAATGACGCAGGATCAGACCGGATCGGCGATCCAGGTTTCGGGCAGCCTGATCGCGGCGATCGAGAGCGGCCGGCTGATCCCGCAGCCGGATACCGCCACCCGGCTTGACGAACTCTTCGGCACCGGCGACGAGATCCAGCGCGCGGCGGAGGTGGCCCGGGATGAGGCGCGCGCCCCATGGCTCCGACCGTGGACAGACCACGAGGAACGCGCAACGATGCTGCGATGCTTTGAGCTGGACGTGATTCCCGGCCTGTTGCAGACACCCGACTACGCCCGGCGGCTACTCACCGATGTCGGACCGGTATCGGACGTTGATGGGACCCTGGCGGCTCGGCTGGCCCGGCAGGACGTCATCACCCGCTCGGCGGCCCCGGCTCGGCTGGTGGCGGTCGTCGACGAGGACGCGCTGCGTCGGCAGGTCGGCAGCCCAGAGGTGATGGCCGAGCAGTTGCAAGCGGTGCTCGCAGCGTGTGAGCTGCCGAACGTCTGGTTGCATGTGGTGCCGGCGCACTCCGGCGCCTACGCCGGACTCAACGGGCCGTTCGTGTTGGGCACGGTCAATGGTCGGGTGCTCGGCTTCCTGGACAGCCATCTCGGCGGGCAGGTGATCGACCAGGCTGACGCCATCCGGGTCTTGGAGGAAGCCTGGGAAGGAGTGCGGAGCTATGCTCTGCCCACAGGGCAGTCCCATGACCTGATTGCGAAAGTGGCCGAATCATGGACCTGAGTACCGAACCACGTTGGCGCAAGTCGAGCCGCAGTAACGGGGCCGGTGGGAACTGCGTAGAGGTCGCCGATAGCCTTCCCGGCCGGGTGTTGGTCCGGGACAGCAAGGACCAGGCTGGACCGGTGCTGGTGTTCGGCCCGTCCGCCTGGCACGCGTTCGTCCAGGACGTCACGACCCGCTGACCCGACGCGAACCGCCCCCGTACCCACGCGCTGCGTGGTACGGGGGCGGCGTGCTTCCGAAGCCGACTCGGGCGATCCTCGGGTGGATCCGCTCCGGTCAGCTCGCTCGGCGCTCGGGGAACTGCTCCACGTCGAACAGCGACGTTTCGTCGACCAACTCTCCTCCGTCCACGTAGGAGTCGATCAGCTGTGTCGAGGCGCCGGCTTCGAGGAGCAGGTCGACCGCGTTGATCGCGTACCAGTTGTCGGCGACGGCATGTATCGCCGCTGCCTGGGCGAGCAGGTCGGGATCGGCGGCGAGGTCGGCAAGTTCGGCAAGGGCTACGGCCCGGACCAGGCCCTCCCGGTAGCCACCGGCGTAATCCGTCGCGATCCGGTGCACCCGGGCGAGGATGAGGCGGCGGTCGGCGGACTGGTAGGCGGCGATTCGGGCGGGGCCGCTCGTCTGGTCTCGGCTGTCATACACCTCGATATTCTATCGTACATGTGTACTAATCGGTGGGACGCTGCGGTGCTGAAGATCCACCGAACGGTGGAGGCGCGAATCAACCCAAGCTCAGACGCGACGGTCGACGTGGCGGGGTGCGGTCCGCCCCTAGCTTCGCAGTATGAGCGCGCCAGAAGTACGAAATCCGCACAAGCGCTACGGGGAGCACGTTGCCGTCGACGACGTCTCTTTCACCATTGGAGAGGGGGAGATCTTCGGCATCATCGGGCCCAACGGCGCCGGCAAGACGACAACCGTCGAGAGCATCGCCGGCCTGCGAACGCCCGACTCGGGCTCGATCTCTGTGCTGGGACTTGACCCGAACGCGCACAACGTCGAGGTCATGAGACCTTTGGTCAAGGCGTTGATCGCCGCGCTCGTTCTGGGTACCGCGCTGGTGGCCGGGCCCAACGCGGCCGCGGCCGAGACCCGCCACCCCATCGCGCGCACCGATGCCGGTTGGGTGAAAGGCACTGCCGCCCAAGACTATCGACTTTTCCAAGGCATCCCGTTCGCCGCCCCGCCGGTCGGCGAATTGCGTTGGCGCTCACCGCAACCGGTTACACGATGGCAGGGTTTCCGTGACGCGACCGCAGCCGGTGACCGCTGCGCGCAATCAACTGACTTTGCCGGGCTGCCCCGCAGCGAAAGCGAAGACTGCTTGTACCTCAACGTCACCGCACCAAGGTCGGCTTCCAGCCGTCACCTCAAGCCGGTCATGGTCTGGCTGCACGGCGGTGGTCTGACCACGGGTGGCGGCGACGTGTACAACCCGAGCAGGCTGGCCGTACGCGGTGACATGGTCGTGGTGACCGTCAATTACCGGCTTGGCGTGTTCGGTTTCTTCGGCCACCCCGGGCTGGAAGACGCTGGGGCGCTTGGCCTTGAAGACCAGCAGGCGGCCATGCGATGGGTGCAACGCAACGTGGCGGCGTTCGGCGGCGACCCACGCAAGGTCACCCTTGCCGGCGAGTCCGCGGGCTCGCAGTCCGTGTGTTCCCAGCTGGTTTCGCCGCCAGCGGCCAGCCTGTTCCAGCAAGCCATCACGCAAAGCGCCTTCTGCTCGCAGGGCGCCTTTGCCGCAAGCGCCCTCCGTCCGGTCATCGATTCTCCTTCGTGGGTACCGCGAGCACGGCACGTCGCGCACGGCCAGACCGTCGCGGCCGGGGTGGGCTGCGCCGACCCCGCGACAGCAGTGGAGTGCTTGCGGCGCAAGCCAGTTGCCGACCTGCTCGCGCAGCAACCGTTACCAATTCCGGCTTTCGGCACCGCAGTGCTGCCCGAAGACCCCGCGGTAGTGCTGGCACAGGGCCGCTTCCAACGGATGCCGATGCTGACCGGGATCACGCGCGACGAAGGTACCTACTTCGGGCTGCTCCTCTTCCCCGGCCTGACCGAGCAGCAGTACCGTGACACGGTCGCCCAGATCTTCGGCGACCAGGCCCCTCAAGTGTTGGCCGAGTACCCGTCATCGGCGCACGGCTCGCCCGCACAGGCCGCCGCGGCGATCACCAGCGATCTCGACTGGGCGTGGGCGGCTCGCTCGAACGACCGGCTCTTCGCCGCTCACATGCCGACATTCGCGTACGAGTTCACCGACCGTTCCGCGCCCGCCCTGTTCCCCTTCCCGCCCGGCCTCGATTCGCTGGCCTCGCACGGCTCGGAGCTACAGTTCCTGTTCGACATCACGTATGACGTACCCCCGCTGACCGAGGAGCAGCGGCGGCTGGGCGACACGATGATCGGGTACTGGTCACGCTTCGTGGCGACCGGCAAACCCAACGGCCGCGACCTCCCATCGTGGCAACCGGTACGGGCAACCGCGATTGACCCGTATGTGCAAGAGCTCGGTATCGGCCGCCGCCACGTTGGCCCGTACGACCGCGCCACCGCCCACAACTTCTCCTTTTGGGACAGCCTCGCCGACTAGCAAGCAACAGCCCCCAGGGGCAGCCGGCCGCCCCTGGGGGATTTCCCGCAGCTCGTCTTGCCGGACGACGATGAGGCTGCGCGTCCGCTATCCGCAACCTTCATCCAGACGCGACATCTGCATGGGTAGCGTGGCTGCCAGCGTCGCGACCGCGCAGCTGCTGAGCGCCACCTACGTGGCGACGCTGCTGCGGATCAGGCGGAGTCCGCGCACCGCGGCCGGGCCGCGCGTCACAGGCCCGGGTCGGAGCCACTTCCCGCGTTGTGCTTCGCCACCAGGGTCGGGAGTTCGTCCAGCGAGTCGATGCGGAACAGGCATCGCTGTGCCACGACCGGGATGTCGAGGATGTGACCCCAGGGGCCGCGCCGGATCAGGCACGTCTTCATACCGGCCTCCTCGGCCGGGCGTACGTCGTTGTCGGGCCGATCGCCGACGTACAGGATCGAGGACGCATCGCCACCGCCTTCGCGGATGACCCGTTGGAAAAAGGCCGGCGACGGCTTCTCCACGCCCCAACCGTGCGACGTGCCGATCACGTCCACGGGAAGGTCGAGAGCCCGGAGGATGCTCTCCGCATGAGCTGGCTGGTTGCCGGCCAGGCCCACGAACAGGCCCTGATCCTGCAAGGAGGTCAGGCACGGTCGCGCGTCGGGGTAGAGGTCCTCTTCGCCGAACGACTCCGGCTTGTCGGCAACCGCCCTGCGCTCGCGCTCGGCCGCGAGGTCGAAGTCGGGCCGGAAGACCCGGAACGTCTCCTGATAGTCCAGACCCCGGGCGATCACCGAGCCGAAGACGGCCGAGAACGTGTGCCGTGGAACGCCGAGCCAGTCCGCCCAGGTCTCGAACTCGCGGGACTCGTCGAGAATCGTCCCACCGACATCGAAAAAGATCGCGTCGATCACCTGCGGTCCTCCGTCACGGTCGCGCTGCGGGTGGATCATAGGCGGGATCGTCGGGACTCGCCTCCGAGCGCCGTCGCCACGGCTCCACCAGCTCGCCGAACCGCTCGACGGCGGCGGCACCGGATCTGGGCGGCACCGTCAAGGTCCGCCACTCGTCCTCGCTACTCTCTCCAGATGATCAACCCGATCGAGCTTGTCATCTTCGACTGCGATGGAGTGCTGGTCGACAGCGAACGCATCGCGGTCCGGGTCCACGTCGCGGCGGGCGCCGACCTGGGCTGGCCACTTACCGAGGCGGAGGTGATCGATCGGTTCGTCGGCAGGTCCAGGACCTCGATCGGCGAGCTGATCGCCGCCCGCCTCGGGCCCGATGTCGCCGCGACCTGGGGGGAGCGGTTCGAGTTGGCGCACCGCCAGGCGGTGGACACCGGGCTGACCCCGGTCGACGGGATCACCGACGCGCTCGACGGGATCAGCCAGCAGACGTGTGTGGCCTCCAGCGGAACGCACGAGAAGATGCGACACACCCTGGGCCGCACCGGGCTGTACCACCGTTTCGAAGGCCGTATCTTCAGCGCGACCGAGGTCGCCCACGGCAAGCCCGCCCCCGACCTGTTCCTGCACGCGGCGGCGACCATGGGTGTCCCGCCTGCGGCCTGCGTCGTAGTCGAGGACAGTCAGTACGGTGTTCAGGCGGCCCGCTCCGCCGGCATGCGCTGCTTCGGTTATGCCGGTGGACTGACCTCCGCCCGCCAGCTCGAAGGCCCCGATACGGTGATCTTCGACGACATGCGAAAGCTGCCGGCCCTGCTGGACAGCGCACTACTCGCCTGAAGTCCGGGGCGACGACCCTGTCGGTGGTCGACGCGGTATGCACACCCTCGACCGCTCGCCACGGCTGGTCAACGTCGGCGCAGCCGCTCCACGAACTCGCCGAACCGGTCGACGGCGGTGGCACCGTCGGGCGCCGCCACCTGGAACGCGAACACGTCCGGCCGGAGCCGATCGAGGACCAGTTCGCAGAAGTCGAGGAGCTGGCGCGGCTGCGCGACCCGTCGGTACCGGGCCAGCACCCAGTCCCGGCCCAACCGGTCGGCGTTCCGTTGCAGCCGGGCCGGGCTCGACGCGACCAGGCGGCCGGGCGTACGCAGCCCACGCCAGGGCCGTAGCGCCCGGACCGCCTCGTCCTCGCCGTCGGCCAGTACGACAAAGCTGGTCAACACCACGGCCGGCGGCGTACGCCCGGCGGCGGTCGCGGCGGCGCGGGCCACGTCCACCACCTTGCGGCCGGCCTCCTCGGGATCCTTGACCGAGGTGACCACCCCGTCGGCGAGCCGTCCCGCCGTGGCCGCCGAGCGGGGACCGGCCGCGGCCAGGTACACCGGAACGGAGGTCAGCGGCGGACTGTGCAGTCGCAGTGCGGAGACCGGATAGTACGGGGCCTCGGGGCATTCGACGGTGGCGCCGGCGAGCAGGGGCCGGAGCAGTCCGAGCGCCTCCGTCATCCGGGCCAGCCGCTCGTCGTACCCGGGAAACCGGCCCAGCGGCGCCTCGTTGATCCCCTCCCCGGTACCCACGCCCAGCGCGAACCTCCCCCCGGAGAGCCGGTCGAGCGTGGCGGCGGCCTGCGCGACCAGTACCGGATGCTGGCGGAACAGCGGGCAGGCGACCGCCGACATCAGCCCGACGGTACGGGTGGCCGTCGCGATCGCGCCCAGGGTGGACCAGCCGAATCCGGCCGCGCCGACGTCGTTGACCCACGGCTGCAGGTGGTCGGAGACGAGCAGTGTGTCGAAGCCCGCCTCCTCGGCCCGCCGGGCATGTGCGACCAACAGCTCGGGCTGCCACTCCTCGTGGCCCAGGAACCAACCGAACCGGGTCACCGGGCTCCTTCGCATGGTCCGTCCCCGACACTTCGGACCGGTCGGCCGGGACCGGCGAGCGGGTTGGAACTCTATCATCATCGATGTAACAAGCCTTGGTGAGCGGGCTCGGCGACGTGATCCATCGACCGGACACGGGGGTCCGGCCGACACCGCCTACCCTGGAGCCCACCGCGTGCCGACGTAGTTCCCGGGAGCACACCATGAGATCCCACCGCCGCGACCCCGGACGTCCCACCCTGAGCGAGGTCGCGGCCCGGGCCGGTGTCGGGCGGGGGACCGCTTCCCGGGTGGTCAACAACTCGTCCCAGGTGAGCCCGACGGTCCGGGCCGCGGTGTGGGCGGCGGTCCGGGAACTCGGGTACGTGCCGAACCGTGCCGCCCGGACCCTGGTGACCCAGCGGACCGACTCGGTCGCGCTGGTCATCTCCGAGTCCGGTGAGCGGGCGTTCGGTGAGCCGTTCTTCGCGGGCATCGCCCGTGGGGTCAGCGCCGGCCTGGCCGACACTCCGCTGCAACTCTGGCTGTCCTGGATCCAGTCGCCCGGCGGCCGGGAGAAGATGGAGCACCAGCTCACCGACCAGCACGTCGACGGCGTCATGCTGATCTCTCTGCACGACGCGGACCCGTTGCCGGGACTGCTGATGGAGCGCGGACTGCCGACCGTCCTCGGTGGACGGCCGGCCCAGATGCTCGGCCCGGACGCCCAGCCGGCGTATTTCGTCGACGTGGACAACACCGGGGGTGCCCGGCAGGCGGTCGAGTACCTGCTCTCCATCGGACGGCGGGCGGTGGCCACCGTCGCCGGCCCGCAGGACATGGGCGCCGGAGTGAACCGTCTGGTCGGGTACCGGCAGGCACTGGCCGCGCGGGGCCGGCCGACCAACGAGAACCTGATCGCGTACGGCGACTTCAGTGCGAGCAGCGGGGTCGAGGCGATGCGTCAACTGCTCGCCCGATGTCCCGATCTGGACGCGGTCTTCGCGGCCTCGGACCTGATGGCGTTGGGGGCGATCAAGGCGCTGCACGACGCCGGCCGGCGTGTCCCGGAGGATGTCGCGGTGGTCGGATACGAGGACTCGTCCCTCGCGTTGCACGCCAATCCGCCGTTGACCTCCGTACACCAGCCGGTCATCACGATGGGTCGGGAGATGGCCCGGCTGCTGGTCGCGCAGATCCGTGGCGACGAGATCCCCTCGCCCGCCATCTTCCTGGACACCCACCTGGTCCGCCGGCAGTCCGCCTGACCACCGGCCGAGCCGACCACGGCCCAGGCCGGCCGGAGCCCCCCGGCGACCGCTTCGGGCGACCGCTTCGGGCGACCCGTGGATCCGGTCGGTGCGGTCCGCTACCGTCGGCTCGTGACGCCGGATATCGACGCCTGGGACGCCTGGACCCCACGGGTCGTCGCCGAGCGGCTGGCCGGGCTCGACGTCCCGTGGTGCGTGGCCGCCGGTTGGGCCGTCGAGCTCTTCCTCGGCGTGCCGGGCCGCCCGCACGCCGATCTGGAGATCGCCGTTCCGGCCGACCGGTTCGGCGCGGTTGCCGAGCGCTTCCCGGACTGCGACTTCCACGTCGCCCACGACGGCGGGCTGCTGCCGCTCTCGCCCGAGGCGATGCGGACGGGTCATCAGACCTGGGCCTGCGAGCGGGCGAGTGGCCTTTGGCGGTTGGACGTGTTCCGCGAGCCGCACGACGGAGACGTCTGGATCTGCCGCCGGGACGCCCGGATCCGCCGGCCGTACGCCGAGATCATCCGCCGGGACCCGGACGGCATTCCCTACCTGGTGCCGGAGGTGGTGTTGCTGTTCAAGGCGAAGGCCGTCAGGGAGAAGGACCAGGCCGACTTCGCCGCCGCGCTGCCGCTGCTGGACGAGGCGGCCCGACGCTGGCTCGATGACTCGCTCGCGCTGCTCGATCCGACGCACCGCTGGCGGAGCCAGTTGTCGACCTCGTACTGAGCCGGCGAGGTCCGGGGCCGCGTCCGCCGGTACGACTGGCGGAACCGGAGCCGGCTCAGCCGCCGGTCACCACGCCGGTCAGCGCCGCGTTCGGCACCGGCCCTTCCGGCAACTCGACGAAGTGCAGCTCGACCACCTCGTCCGGCTCGGTCAGCGAGTCGGTGATCGTGGGTACGGTGAGTTCACCGATGGTCGCGCCCGCCTCGATGAAGAGGTACGGCGTCCGCCAGGTCTGGGACAGCGGCCGGGACGGCTCCGCCGGCTCCCCGGTGTCGACGGCGAGCCAGTCCGGGTCGACGTCCGTGCTGGACAACTCCACGCCGGTGCTCGGCGCGTGTGGCTCGGTGAGCAGGAAGATGCCCGTCTCGGTCAGCGCGGACGAGGAGACGCGCCAGGTCAGTGCTCCGCCCTCGGCGACCCGGACGGTGGCGGACTCGACGGAGAGCGTCGGTTCCGGATCGTCGTTGACGGTGGCGACTCCGCCGACGTAGCTGCCGATCACGAAACCCTGTTCCGCCTTGGCGGTCAGCCGCTGATTCTCGGTGTAGTTCCACAGCGTGTCACCGGTGACCTCGACCGGTACCCGGACCGTCTGCTGGCCGGGCCGGACGGTCGCCAGCCAGGTACGGCTCGTGTGCGTCACGTCGTCGGAGAGGTAGAACCGCACCAGTCCGTCGCCGCTTCCGGTGACGGTCACCGGGACCTCGTACGTCTTCGTGCCGGAGTCGCCCTCGGAGACCCGCAGGCTGCCGATGTCGAGTCGTGGCAGGCCGGTCGCGCCCGGGTCGGGTGTGCCCGGCTTCCAGCCCCACACGTCGAGCAGCCAGGCCCGGCCCGTCTCCGTGCGTGGGGTGAGTTCGATGGCGGCCAGCCTCGCGGGCGCGCCCCGCAGCGGCACCCGCACCTCCTGAGCCCAGTACGAGGTCGTGTTGCCGGTGCCGGGCAGGCCGTCGACCCGGATCTCGCCCAGCGCGGTGCGGCGGCCGTCCGTGCCGACGACGGCGACGTCGAACCGGGTACCGGTCGTGTTGGGCGGGACGATGACGCGCAGCGCCAGGTCGCGAGCGTCGGCGACGGTGACGGGGCGGGCCGGGGCCAGCCGGATCGGGCGGCCGGCGGTGGACCAGTCCAGCGCCGCCGCGTACCGGTCGGGCTCGGGGATGGTCCAGACGAACGGCGTGAAGTGCCCCAGCACGGCGTTCCGGTCGTCCGGGTCGATACAGGACCGCTCCGCGTCGTAGGTAACCTGGTCGCAGATCCGCGCTCCGCCGGACACCGTGGTCGACGGGTCCGGGGTGATCAGCGGCGTACGGTTGCCGCCGAGCGCGTGGCTGAGCACCCGGGCCGGGTCGGCCGAGGGCGCCCGCAGGCCACTGCCGTCGAGCAGCGGTCGGACCCGGTCGTCGCCGTCGACGAAGAGCCGCGCGGCGGCGGCGATGTAGGTCGCACCGACGGTCTGCTGCTGTGTCGCGGTGAGCCGGGTCGGGGCGCCGGGTGAACAGACCGCGTCGTCACTGATCGAGAAGTCGTCGATGGACGGTGCCACCGACTGTCCGGGTGTCCACTCGGTGTTGAAGAAGTTGTGGTTGGCGCCGACCACGTACAGCGCGCTGTGCAGCGCCCGGCTGCGGCTGACATCCCGGGTCTCGTCCACGAACATCTGACCTTGCAGGTCGAGGACGTCACCGTCGCAGCCGGGCAGGATCGTCGCCGACGGAACGTTCGGCACCGGGTCGTGGCCGAAGATGGTGGGACCGATCAGCAGCAGGCCACGGATGGTCCAGCGGACCCGGCCGTGGTAGCCGTCCCGGGCGGCCGGCGGCGGGGTGAGCGAGTCCATCGCGGCACGGCTGACGCCCTCGCCGCCCCGGGAGTGGCCCATCAGGAACACTCGGGACAGGTCGGCGGGCGGCGCGGCGCGGACGATCGCCGGCGCGGCGGCCCGTCCGGCACCCGCCGCCCAGTCGGCCCACTGCGCCAGGTGCAGCCGGACGAGCGAGGAGCGGGCCTGGGCGCCGGCGTCCTCGACGTCCGAGTCCTGGCCGTTGACACCGTTGGCCGAGATGGACACGGTCAGATAGCCCTGTGAGGCAAGTAGCCGCTGGGCCTGGAGGTAGCCACGGTGGCTCGGGATCGGGTCGGTGCCGGCCGGGCAGGGCCACTCCAGGGGCACGTCCTCGTCGCCCCGGTAGCAGAAGGCGTGGCGACCGTGCAGGAAGAGCGCGAGGGGCCGGGTACCGGATGCACCCTGCGGCGCGACCACGACGGCCCGCATCTCGACCTTCTCCGGGAAGTCGGGCAGCGTGACCGCGGGCAGGTCGTACTCCCCGATGACGGACCGGTAGGGCCCGGGGACGCCGGGGTCGACGGCGCCGGGTGGCTGTGCTGCCGGCGCGGCGGCGACCGGGGCGGAGCGGCGGGTGCTGCGCGGTGGGGGCTGGTCGATCCGCCTGCCGCCGGCCCGCACCGTCAGTTCGTCGAACCGGACGGGGCCGCCCAGCCCGAGGCTGAAGGTCCGGCCGTCCGGATGGGGGTGAGCCCGGCCGAGCCGCCTGTCGCCCGACCAGAACTCCACTGCGGCGTCGCCCATCGGCACCCGCTGGTCCGAGCGCCAGGTCAGCTTGCCGTCGGTCACCGACCAGCCGCCGGTCGCCGACTGCGGTGACGGGCTTGCGGGGGGAGCGGCCGTCGCCTGCCCGGCCGCCCCCGTCACCAGCGCCAGGGCCAGGGTGGCCGATATCAGGAATCTACGCATGTGATCGTGTCTATCCCATGGTCGCAAGGTGCTGAGCTGGTGACGAAGCGGGAGCCGGCCGGCCCGTCGCCCGGCTGCCAGGTCCGGCCGGCCGTTGCCGGTACGGCTCGGGCGCCGGCGCGGCGACCACGAGGGTCGCCGCGCCGATGGTCCGATCGCGGTGGTGCGGGTCGTCGGATCGGTCCGCCCGAGCAATCACCCGGCGGTGCAGGACCTGATCTGCGGTCGGGCGCCGGAGTTGCCGTTCGTCATCGTGGTGAAGCCGAACGTGCTGCCGCTGCCGTTGGAGCGCATCGTCAGCACGGTGCCGTTGCTGGCCAGACTGGCGCTGCCGCTCCAGGTGGTGGTGATCTGCTGCGGCGAGGTGACGGCCACGACCACCGTCCAGCTGCTGGCGCCGCTGACCGTCACCGAGGTGTTGTACCGGTCGCCCCAGACCGTGCCCGGGGTGATCGACGTGGTGCAGCTACCGGCGGGCGGCGGGGTCGTGGTCGGCGGCGGGGTGGTCGGGTTGCCGCCACCCGGCGGGGTGGTCGTCGGGTTCGGTCCGGTGCCGCTGTTGAGGGCGGCCAGTACGGCGTCGTACGCGGCCTTCTTTCCGCCGCTGCCGTTGAACAGCAACGGGCTCTCGCCGGAGCGCCACGAGTCCGAGTCGCGGATTCCCCACACGGTGATGCCCTTGCAGCGGGCCACGGCGAGGCAGTCGTTGGTCACATTGCGGTACGCGTCGGCCGGCGCATTGCGGATGTCCAGCTCGGTGATGTGCACATCCACGCCGAGCGCGGCGAAGCTGGAGAGTGTGGTGCGGTAGTTGCTCGGGTAGTTCGAGCCACCGGTGAAGTGCGACTGGAGACCGACGCAGTCGATCGGTACGCCGCGCTGCTTGAAGTCCTGGACCATCCGGTAGACAGCCTGGGTCTTGGCGTCGTTCCAGTTGTCGGTGTTGTAGTCGTTGTAGCAGAGCTGGGCGTTCGGGTCCGCGGCGTCCGCGGCCCGGAACGCGGCCTCGATCCAGTCGTTGCCGGTGCGTTGCAGGTTGGAGTCGCGCCGGGCGCCGCTGCTGCCGTCGGCGAACGCCTCGTTCACCACGTCCCACCAGGTGACCTGGCCCCGGAAGTGGGTGGCGACCTGGGTGACGTGGTTGAGCATGGCCTGGCGCAGGGCGCTGCCGCTCATGTTCTGCATCCAGCCGGGCTGCTGGGAGTGCCAGGCGAGGGTGTGGCCGCGTACCTGCATGCCCTGGCTGCGGGCGTGGCTGACGATCCGGTCCGCGTTGCCGTACGAGAACTGGCCCTGCTGCGGTTCGGTCGCGTCGATCTTCATTTCGTTCTCGGGCGTGACCTGGTTGAACTCGCGGTTCAGGATCGTCGTGTACGCGCTGTCGCTGAGCTTGCTCGCGGCGACGGCCGTGCCGAAGTAACGCCCACGCTCGGCGGCCGACGCGCCCAGCGTCGTCGCGGCGCTGGCGGTGTTGGGCAGGGCCATGGCACCGGCGGCGGCGAGGACGGCCACCGCGCCGATGACCACCGCATAGCGGCCTCGGAGTCGTGCTCTCCGGCCGGCATCGCCACCGAGGGAAGTCCTGATCATTTGTGCCCCTTCTTACGAGGGCCGGACGGATCATTGGTGGTGGAACCGTCCCGGCGTCACGGTGTGGGACCAGTCGAGGCGCCAGCGGCCCGCCGCACGGCGGTACGGCGGGCGGCGGTACGGCGATCGATGGCAGTGGATAGAAAGTCTTGCATCGCTCGATGGAGAGGTCAACTTTCTCCGGAAAAGTTCCGAGCTGGTTCCTCGGTCCGTTTCTTCGGAATCTCGGTGTTGAGCAGCATCGGAGTGAGCCGACCCGGCAAGCCGGGCGATGACGATCTCGGAACGTCGACGACGTACGGCGAAATCTTTCGGTGTTCCGGCCGTTCCGGTCAGCGGTTGGTCGGTTCGCGGTGCGTCACCACGAACGTGCTGTGGGCGGCGGTTGCCGCCACCACCAGGGTCGCGAGGCAGGTCAGGGTCATCGGATCGACCACCATGCCGAGCGGAGCCATCGCGAGGAGTACGACGATCGCGACGAGGTGCGTCTTCGGGCGGCTGCCGAAGATGGCCTTCTTGAACAGCACGTACCCGATCAGGAACAGCACCGGGCCGCCCAGCACGCTGGCGACGACGGCGGGATCGGCGGCCCCGGTCGGATGCTTCAGCGTGAGGTCGTCGGCGACCGCCGTGACAATGATGCCGGCGACCATCGGAATGTGCGAATAGGTGTACGCCGACCGACCGAGCCGACCCGGCTCGTCGGACTCGTCGATGACCCGTTGGGCGGCGTCGGCGCTGCGGTCGAAGTAGATCCACCACAGCGCCACGGTGCCGAGGAAGGCGGCGGCGAACGTGGTGAGGGTGGGCGGGTCGTGCGGCAGGTCGGCGAAGACCGAGCCGGTGACCAGGATGGACTCGCCGAGCGCGATGATGATGAAGAGTCGGGCCCGTTCGGCCAGGTGCGAACCGCTGATGGACCAGTCGGCCGGCCTGGACCGGCCCACTTTCGGTATGTAGAACCCGACGACCGCCGCCGTGGTGTCGATGGCCAACGCCGTCGCCCACAGGGCCAGCCGGGCCGACCCGTGCACCACCCCACCGGCCAGCCAGAGCGGGGCGGAGGTCACCCGCCAGATCAGCATCCGCCGGAAGTTGTCGCGTAGCCCCGGATCCTCGCCGAGGGTCGCGACGACGAAGATGCACCGGCCGACCTCGAGCGTGACGTACGCCCCGGCGAACCAGAGGCCCCGTTCGCCGTACGCCTCGGGAATGGCCGAGGACATCACCAGGCTGATCCCCATCAGCGTGACCAGCATGCCCCGGACCAGGGGGCGGTCCGGATCGAACCAGTTGGTGATCCAGGCGGTGTCGACCCAGGCCCACCAGACCGCGAGCGTGAGCAGTGCGACCTCGACCGCGCCGAGGGGCGTCAGCCGGCTCAGCAGCAGTTCGGTCAGCTGGGTGACGGCCAGGACGTAGACCACGTCGAAGAACAGCTCGATGTGGGTGACCTGGGTCGCCTCCCCCTGCCGCAGGACGCTGCGCCGGTTGTCCCGCCTGGTCAACCTGGCCTCCACCCCGGGTCGGTCCGGCTCCCCGTGGACCTCAACTGGGCGATAAGCCGTGATACGTGCTAAAGGCGTGCTCTAGTATAAATAATCCAACGTAGCGGGGATGCGGGACGATACGGACATCGGGCGATCCGTCGTTCGAGGCGTACGACCGGCCTCTCCGGCGTTCCGTGGGGCCGCCCGGCCGCTCCACCGGAGCTGTTTGCGGGTCGGTCAGGACGGGGATGCGAAGCACTCGATCGCCGGTTGGCCCGTACCGGGCCGGGACCGACGGTTCGCCGGACGAGTGGGCGGAGCGGAGGTCGGGCCGATCGAGGGCGGTACCCGACCGCACGGGCTCCTCGCGCCGGCGGAGCGGATCCGGCCGTGCCAGCTCTCGTGACACCGAAGTCATCCAGGTCGTACGAGACGGGGGATTGCCCCGGCGGAGGAAAGATGCCCGTTCTTGCCAAGAAGATTCTGACCTGGCTGTTCGTGGGGTTCCTGGTCTTCTTCATCGCCTTCCGGCCGGACGGTGCCGCCGACCTGGTCGAGACGATCGGAGGACTGCTGATGGCGATCGCCCAGGGAATCGGCGATTTCCTCACCCGGCTGATGGCCTGACGGTCTGCTCTGATGGCCTGACCGTCTGCCGAGCGGAGTCAGCGCAGCGCGGCGACGGTCTCGGCGGCCACCTGGAGGTCCTCCCGAGGCTCGACGACCAGCACCGGTACGCCGGCCCCCTCGGCCGAGACCACCGAGTCGACCTCCCGGTTGCCCCCGTCGGGTGGTTCGACGCCGAGCAGGCGGAGCCCGGCACAGATGTCGTGGCGCACCTCGGGCTGGTCCCAGCCGATCTCACCGGTGAAGACGAGGGCGTCCAGCCGGTCCAGGCTGGTCGCGGCGGCGGCCAGCTCCCGGCGTACCCGGTGGGCGTAGACCGCCAGCGCGAGCGCCGCGGCGGGGTCCTGCGGCGCGGCGGCGACCAGGTCCCGGGTGTCCGAGGACCGGCCGTCGGAGAGGCCGAGCAGCCCGGCCCGGTGGTTCAGGCCCTCGCTCAGCTCGGCCAGACCGAGCCGGTCGTCGTCGAGCAGCCAGAGCAGCATTCCCGGGTCGACCGCGCCGGAGCGCTTCGACATCGGTATCCCGTCCAGCGGGGTGAATCCCATCGAGGTGTCGACGCTGCGGCCGTTCCGGACGGCGCAGACCGAGGCGCCGCCGCCGAGGTGGGCCAGCAGGAGCTGGAGCCCGTCGACCGGGCGGCCGAGCAGTTCGGCGCTCCGGCGCAGCGCGTACGCGTAGGAGAGGCCGTGGAAGCCGTAGCGGCGCAGCCCCCAGCGTCGGCGCCACTGCGCGGGCAGCGGGTAGGTGGCGGCGGCGTCCGGCAGGTGCGCGTGGAAGGCGGTGTCCGGGCAGAGCACCTGCGGCACGCCGGGAAGCTGGTCCCGGATCCGGTCGAGCAGCCGCAGCGCGGGCGGCAGGTGCAGCGGGGCCAGGGTGTTCAGCCGGTCCAGGTCGGCGCGGACCGCGTCGTCGAGCCGGGTCGGGGTCCGGACCAGGTCGCCGCCGTGCACCAGGCGGTGGCCCACCGCGTCGGGCGGTTCGTGCGCGCCGATGAACTCCTGTACGGCCCGGTCGGCCCCGGCCGAGCCGGGCGGCTCGGAGCGTTGGAGCCCGTCGACGACCTCGCCGTCCCGGACGTAGTCGAGCCGGAGGCTGGCTGAACCCGCGTTGACGGTCAGCACGACCGGGAGTTGCGGGGACCGGTCCGCTGGTCGGTCGGGTGCCGCGGCCGACATTCGCCGCCCCCTTCCCACGCGTCGTCGCCCGCGACCGTCCGTCGCGCCGGTATGTCGCCTTACCCGCCACCCGCCCGGTCCACTCCTTCCTGCCGGTCTATGCCTCGGCGCCGAAACGTTTCGTCAACGTTTTCGGATGTAAGGCAGTGATCAAAGCTGGTGGCGGGCATGACCGTCGATCGAAGTTACACCGCCGCAATGCACGCAACATCTTGCCGAAAACCTTTTCGTACGCCATCGTGTGCTGAACGCCGACTCCCACCACGCCGCTGATCCCTTGGCGGTCCCGGCGCCGAGAAATTGATCTTTATCAATCCCTTGAGTGAAGGAGGAACTGACGATGAGGCGATGGTGGCCGGCCATGGTGCCGCTACTGGCGGCGGGCCTGGTGATGACCGGGATAGGGGTCGCACAGGCCGCTCCCGGCGACAACCTGGCCTGGACCGCGACCGCGACCGCGTCCTACACCTCGGCCTGGGAGAACGTGGGAGCGATTCGCGACGGGATCGACCCGACCCAGTCGAACGACACCCAGAACCCCCGCTGGGGCACCTGGCCCAACACCGGTGAGCAGTGGGTGCAGCTGACCTGGAGCCAGCCGCAGACGATCCGGGCCGCCGAGGTCTACTTCTTCGACGACAACGGCGGCGTACGGCTGCCGGCGTCGTGGCGGGTGCAGAGCTGGAACGGCAGCGCCTACACCGACGTCGCCGGGGCCAGCGGGTACCCGGTCGCGGCCAACCGCTACAACCTGGTCACCTTCAACGCGGTCAGCACCAGCCAGCTGCGGGTGGTGCTACAGAGCGGCGCGGGCTCGGTCGGGCTGCTGGAGGTCAAGGCACACGCCCAGGCACCGGGCGGCGGCCCGACCACTCCACCGACCACTCCGCCGGCCTCCGGCTGGAACCCGCCGTCGAACCTGGTGACACCGCTGGACGAGGTGTGGCGACACCAGGAGCAGACCTACAACAACGGCAACCTGTACGGCTTCCGCAACTACGGCTGGGACCAGCTCTTCGCCAACGGCGGCTACGTCAACTACTGCGTCCGCTGGGACTCCTCGGCCAACGTCACGACGGCTCAGCGCGACCAGATCCACGCGGCCCTGGCCCGGCAGCACAAGAAGTGGATGGACGTGATGGTCGGACACAACGCGTTCCCGTACACCAATGTGCCGATCCGGGTGGTCGGCTGGGCGGTCCGCAACCGATCCCAGTTGCAGTGGTCGGACACCTCGGTCGACATCTACGTCAATGACATCCGGGAGAACGCACCGCAGTGCGCGGCACCCTGCGGCCGGTTCTTCAACCAGAGCGGCCAGTACCCGAACTGTCCCGGCGGCCCGTCCCGACACTACGACCAGTCGCTCTGGTTGACCGACGGGTTCGGCGGCGGTGCCGGCGGCGACTGGGGCCAGCGAATGGGCCGCGAGTACTTCATGAACAACATCAATGCCGAGAACATGACCATCCTGCTGCACGAGATCGGCCATACCTACGGGTTGGACGACTTCTACGACTGGACCCCGACCGGCGTGAACAGTTTCATCATGAAGGCCGGCAGCGCCAGCTCGATCACGGAGTTCGATCGCTGGATGTTCCGGGACTGGTGGCGGCACCTGAAGAGCCGCTACGGCTACTGATCCGGCCGCTCGACTTCACCCGGGGTCGCCCGGTCCGCACGCCGGGCGACCCCCACCCCCGGAGGTGACCACCACCATGCACCACCCCGCCCTGTCCCGTAGATCCCTGTTGCAGACCGGCGCCGCCGCCGTGGTGGGCGCGACGGTGGCCGGCGCGCTGCCGGGCCAGCCGGCCGTCGCGGCCCGGCCCGACGTCGGCGTCTCCGCGTACGCCTTTCCGCTGTCCGCGGTCACCCTGCTGGCCGGCCCGTTCCAGGCCAACGCGGGCCGTACCCAGGCCTACCTGAACTTCGTCGACGCCGATCGGCTGTTGCACACCTTCCGGCTCAACTACGGCCTGTCGTCCTCGGCGACCGCCTGCGGGGGCTGGGAGTCACCAACGACCGAACTGCGCGGACACTCCACCGGACACCTGCTGACCGCGCTGGCCCAGGCGTACGCGAACACCGGTTCGGCCGCGTTCAAGACCAAGGGGGACTACCTCGTCGCGCAGCTGGCGATCTGCCAGAACCGGGCCACCACCGCCGGCTACAACACCGGCTACCTCTCGGCGTACCCGGAGAGCTTCATCGACCGGGTGGAGGCCCGGCAGCAGGTCTGGGCGCCGTACTACACGCTGCACAAGATCATGGCGGGGCTGCTCGACATGCACCAGCTCGCCGGCAACGCCCAGGCGCTCGACGTCCTCGTCCGGATGGCGGCCTGGGTCAAGTTCCGCAACGACCGGCTGACCCAGACCCAGCGGCAGAACATGCTGGACACCGAGTTCGGCGGGATGAACGAGGTGCTGACCAACCTCTACCAGCTCACCGAGAACCCGGACCATCTCGCCACCGCCCGCTACTTCGACCACGCCGAGATCTTCGACCCGCTGGCGGCGAACACCGACGCGCTGAACAACTACCACGCGAACACCCAGATCCCGAAGGCCCTCGGCGCGATCCGGGAGTACCACGCCACCGGCACCACCCGGTACCGCGACATCGCCGTCAACTTCTGGGACATCGTCGTCGGCCGGCACACCTACGCGATCGGCGGCAACTCCAACGGCGAGTACTTCAAGGCGCCGAACCGGATCGCCAGCGAGCTGTCCGACAGCACCTGCGAGTGCTGCAACACGTACAACATGTTGAAGCTGTCCCGGCAGCTCTTCTTCACCAACCCGGCCCGGCTGGACTACCTCGACTACTACGAGGCGGCGCTCTGGAACCACCTGATCGGCGCGCAGAACCCGAGCTCGTCGCACGGCTTCCACAGCTACTACATACCGCTGCGGGCCGGTGGGATCAAGACGTACAGCAACGACTACAACAGCTTCTCCTGCTGCCACGGCACCGGGATGGAGACGCACACCAAGCTCGCCGACAGCATCTACTTCCACAACGGCGACATCCTGTACGTCAACCTCTTCGCCGCCTCCCGTCTGGTCTGGCCGGGCCGGGGCATCACGGTCCAGCAGGACACCACCTTCCCGGAGGCGCCGTCGAGCCGGCTCACCGTCACCGGGTCCGGCGCGATCGACCTGCGGATCCGGATTCCCCGCTGGGCCACCGGCGCCGAGGTACGACTCAACGGCACCGTGCAGTCCGGCGTGACGGCCGGCAGCTTCGCCCGGATCAACCGCACGTGGGCCTCCGGTGACGTGGTCGAGATCAGCCTGCCGATGGCGCTGACCCGGGAGGCCACCCCGGACAACAGCACCGTGCAGGCGGTGAAGCACGGACCGATCGTGCTCGCCGGGGCGTACGGCAGCACCAACCTCTCCGCGCTGCCCACCCTCGACCCGGCCAGCCTGCGGGCGACGTCGACCCCGTTGCAGTACACCGGGACCGCCAGCACCGGTTCGGTGACCCTGCTGCCGTTCTACAAGATGCACGGGCAGCGGTACACGGTCTACTGGACGGTGACCGGCGCCCCGCCGGCGCCGTTCGTCGCGCACTACCGGCTCGACGAGACCGCCGGCACCTCGGCCGCCGATGCCACCGGCAACGGCCGGACCGGCACCCTGACCGGCGGCGCGACCTGGACGACCGGCCGGACCGGGAGCGCGGTCAACCTCAACGGCACCGGCGCGCACGTCGGGCTGCCGGCCGGGCTGCTCGCCGGCGCGACCGCGTTCACGGTCGCGACCTGGGTCCGGCGGACCGCCGCGACGGCCTGGGCCCGGGTCTTCGACTTCGGCTCGGGCACCGGGCAATACCTGTTCCTCACCCCGCAGAGCGGCACCGGCACCGCGCGGTTCGCCATCACCAGCGGCGGGGCCGGGGCCGAGCAGCAGATCAACGCTCCGGCCGCGCTGCCGGTCGGGGCCTGGACGCACGTCGTGGTCACCCAGACCGGCAACCTCGGCGTGCTCTACGTCAATGGTGTCGAGGTGGCCCGGAACACCGCGCTGACCACCCGGCCGTCCGGGCTCGGCAGCACCACCCAGAACTGGATCGGCCGCTCGCAGTACTCCGGCGACCCGTACCTGGCCGGCGCGGTGGACGGCTTCCGGGTCTACGCCCGGGCCCTGAGCGCGGCCGAGGTCGCCGACCTCAACGCGACCGGCCTGTGACCGTCGTTCCGGAGCGGACCCACCCCCGTCCACGCCGGACGTGCCCACCTCACCACAACCCCCTTGGAGGTGACCCGATGCGGTTCGCACCGGGCAGAAAGCGGCGATTCCGGGCGGCCGGGCTGGTGGTCGTACTGGCTGCCACCGGCGCCCTGGCGGCACCCGGAACGCCGGCCATGGCCGCGCAGACCATCGGCTTTCCCACGTTCTCCGGACCGGCCGTTCCGGCGCCACCGGTCGGCTACGACACCGGCAACACCATGCAGGCGATCTACAACGCCGAGAGCGGCGGCACCGACTTCTGGATGGACCGGCTGCTGGGCCGGCCCGGCAACGACCCGGCCGGAACCTGGCTGATGAGCCGGGGCCGAGGCATGTTCATGTACACCCACAACCCGTCCGTGATCGGCTTCGGCGGCAACGCCGCGTACTGGGACAACATCAGCGGCCAGAACGCGTACGCGGTCGCGGTCACCCCCGGCACCTTCACCGAACAGGTGTCCAGCCGGTGGCAGTCGCCCAGCCACTGGCGCGGCGTCTACACCAGCGGCTCGGTCCGGGTCGAGGTGTCGAAGTTCATCACCGGACAGAACGTGGCGGTGACCAACCTCAACGTTGTGAACACCGGCTCCGGCTCGGCGACCGTGCAGTTGCGGGCCACCTCGCCGTACGCCACCACGGGCAGCGGCAGCGAGCTGACCGGTACCCGGGCGGTGAAGAACGGGCTGACCACGCTCTACCCCCGGCTGTCCGGAGACGGCTTCACGGTCAGCTCCGGCGGGCTGAACCGGTCGGTGACGCTCGCCGCCGGGGCGAGCCTGCGCACCAAGGTGCAGCTCGGGTTCGTGGCCAACGAGATCCCGGAATCGCTGGCCGAGTACAACGCCTACCAGGGCTACACCCCGGCGACCGCGTTCGCCACGCACGTCCGGGCGTACAACCGGTGGTGGGCGGAGAACATCCCGTACATCGACGTGCCGGACGCGGCGATCAAGAAGAACGTCTACTACCGCTGGTGGTTGATGCGCTTCAACTACCTGGACGTCGACATCCCCGGCCAGGACTTCCAGTTCCCGACCTCGGTCGAGGGGGCGCTCGGCTACAACAACGCGATCGTGCTGACCCAGCCGATGCACATCGACGACCTGAAGTACCTGCGGAACCCGATCTACTCGTACGGGCCGTGGACCTCGATCGGGCAGGTGTCGCGCAACGGGCGGTTCATGGACAACCCCGGGGACCCGGAGAACTGGTCGAACTCCTACACCCAGTACGTCGCCGAGGCGGCCTGGCGCAGCTACCAGATCCACGGCGGGCAACCGGCGATCGCGGCCAACCTGGCCCGGTACGCCGAGCAGGACGTCAAGGGCCAGCTCGCGACGTACGACACCAACAACAACGGCGTGATCGAGTACGACTGGGGCGCGATGACCGGCAACGACGCCGACGCGGTGTCGTTCCACTGGCGGTCCGGCAACCTCGACCGCGCCGAGGGGGCGTACGTCTGGAGCAACGCGATGGCGGCGGTGCAGGCGTACACGCTGCTCGGCAACACGGCCAAGGCGAACGAGATGCAGACGATCGCCAACCGGATCCGGGACGGCATCGTCAACGTGCTGTGGAACCCGTCCCGGCAACTGCTGGAGCACAAGCACGTCTCGACCAACACGCACGTGCCGTGGAAGGAGATCAACAACTACTACCCGTACTCGGTCGGGCTGATGCCGAACACCGACCAGTACCGGCAGGCGCTGCGGCTCTACGACGACCCGGCGGAGTATCCGATCTTCCCGTTCTTCACCGCGAACCAGCGGGACAAGGCGGCGGCTGCCGCCGCCGGCCAGCCGGGCAGCAACAACTTCTCCACGATCAACTCGACGGTGCAGTTCCGGCTCTACTCCTCGGTGCTGCGCAACTATCCGAACCAGTGGATGACGGCCGAGAACTACAAGCAGCTCCTCTACTGGAACGCCTGGGCGCAGTACATCGGTGGCAACACCCAGTGGCCGGACGCGAACGAGTTCTGGGCCGACTGGAACGGTTCCAGCCGGACCATCAACTACCGGTCCTGGATCCACCACAACATCCTGGGCAGCAGCAACTGGACCGTGGTCGAGGACGTCGCCGGGCTGCGCCCGCGCAACGACAACCAGATCGAACTCTCCCCGATCAACATCAACTGGTCGCACTTCGCGGTGAACAACCTGAAGTACCGCAACATGGACCTCAGCGTGGTCTGGGACGACCCGGCCGACGGGGTGACCCGGTATTCCGGGGTTCCGCAGGGCTACTCGGTCTACCTGAACGGCACCCGGGCGTTCACCGTGGACCGGATCACCCGGGTGCTCTACAACCCGGCGACCGGCGCGGTCACCCTGCCGGCCGGTGGCACGACCAGCTTCAGCACCGCCGTCGCCGGGCTGCAACTTCCGCAGCAGGTGGTGCAGAACAGCGCCCGGATGGTGGACATGTTCGCCAAGGCGGGCGCGGACCTGACGTCCACGACCGCGAACCTGGCCCAGGGGGCGACGGCGACCGCGTCGTACACCGCCTCCGGCACCTCGACCGGGGCGGCGATCGACGGCTTCCCGATCAACGAGCCGATCTGGGGCGGCTACGGCTCGCCGAACGCCGTCGACTCGTACGAGGTGAACTTCGGGCAGTCCCGGGCCGTCGACGAGGTACGACTGTGGTTCCGCAACGACCGGGCGACCAACCGGTACCGGCCACCGGCGTCGTACAACGTGCAGTACTGGAACGGTACGGCCTGGGTCGACGCGGCGGCCCAGGCGAAGTCCCCGGGCACCCCGCAGTCGAACTACAACCGGGTCGGATTCACCCCGGCCAGCACCGCCCGGCTCCGGGTGCAGTTCACCCACGCCTCCGGGGCGGCGAAGACCGGGCTGACCGAGATCAAGATCTACAACCGGGGCGGCACGAACCCCGACCCGGACCCCGATCCCGATCCCGAGCCGGAACCCGGCGGCAACGTGGCGGGGGCGGCGACGCCGTCCGCGTCGTACACCTCGACCTGGGAGAGCGTGGCCGCGCTCAACGACGGGATCGACCCGCCGAGCTCCAACGACACCGTCAACCCGCGCTGGGGCACCTGGCCGAACACCGGCGCCCAGTGGGCCGAGCTGACCTGGCCGGCGGCCCGGACCCTGACCTCGGCCGAGGTCTACTTCTTCGACGACAACGGGGGAGTACGGGTACCGGCGTCCTGGAAGCTCCAGTACTGGACCGGCAGCGCGTACGCGGACGTGCCCGGTGCCAGTGGCTATCCGACCGCGTTGAACCAGTACAACCGGGTCACCTTCCCCAGCCTCGGCACCTCCCGGCTGCGGGTGGCGCTGACCAGCGGAGCGGGTTCGGTCGGGCTGCTGGAGGTCAAGGCCTACAGCCCGTGACCCCGACCGTCGGGTACGGCGGCCCGGACCGCCGTACCCGACGATAGGCCCGGCAACCCGTCCGGCCGGCGGCAGCCCCCTCGACTGTCGCCGGCCGGACGGACACATGCCGGCCTATCGCCGGTCTTCAGGGGTGACCAGGCGCTACCGGGCCCGTGGTGGGATCATGGGGCCGGTAAGGAGGGCGCAGCCATGTCCCAGCCGAACACGCAGGAGTCCTGCCAGGCCGAGCACACCAGCGCCTGTACGGTTCGTGAGGTTCTCGACCGGGTGGGCGGTAAGTGGAGTATCGGGATCATCATCGCCGCCAGCGACGGTCCGGTCCGGTTCACCGAACTGGAGCGGTCCATCGAGGGAATCAGCCGACGGATGCTCACCCTTACCCTCCGTCACCTCGAACGGGACGGCCTGCTGACCCGTACCGTCTTTCCCACCGTGCCGCCGAGGGTCGAGTACGTCGCCACCGAGATGGCCCGGGAACTCTACGAGTCCCTGGTCAGCCTCACCGGCTGGGCGCAACGCCATCGCGAGGCGATCGCCGCCGCCCGGGACGCGTACGACCGCGAGCGCGGCCTTGCCGGCTGAACCATGCTTCCTCACCATGACGGCGAGGACACGTCTGCCGCGGATGCCCGTTTGCGGAGAACCAGGTAGGAGGTTCTGGCCGGCTGGTGCTGGCACCCCAGGACGACGCCGAGAGCTTGTCGGATGAGGTCGCGAACCTGGAGCGCCGCGACGAGCCCGGTGATGAGTTGTTCCCTGCCGGCATCCGCGGCGGCGGGCTGTCCGGCCCGGGTCGGGTCGACGTCGTAGGCGATCCGTACGCCACTGGTGAAAGATGCCATCGGGTCGGGACTGCGGCCGTAGAGGTTGAGGGCGGCGATCGCCACGGTGCCATCGGCGAACAGCGGGATCGACAGTGACGCGGGTATGCCGAGGCGTCGGGCCATGTCGCGGTATCCCGGCCACGTCGCGGTTGCCGCGATGTCCGGGACGTTCACCGCCTTGCCCGAGGTGAGGGCGTCGAGGCAGGGGCCGGCGGCATCGGCGTACTGGGCCAGGTCGACGGCCAGTGCGACGTCGCTGCTGGTCGCCACGGTCGTCAACGAGCCAGCGCGCGGTGCGGTCACCGACGCGTAGCTGACCTGCTCGGCAAGGCTCACGGTGATCGAAGCGATGGCGACGAGATGGTCCTCAAGGGAAGCGGTGCCATCGGTGGCCACAGACCGATCATCTGGTCGGACCCCGGCACAGTAGCCCGACTCACTGTTTCGGGACACCGTGCATCCCGGTCAGCCGTGGTGTGGTGGCGCGGTCGACGACCAGCGCGGCATAGCTCTCTGAGGTAGGCAACCAGTGCTCCCGGTGATGCGCCTGTGGCCAGGACACCGCCGGGGACTGGGGCGGTTGCGATACGTTCCTACCCTATGTCATCAACCGGCTCGTACGCGTGACTGAAATTGTGCCATTCTCATCGTTACCGACGATCCGGGCCGGTCGCAGAGCGGAGCCGGCCGGTGCGGCCGCGTTGCCGCACCGGCCGGCTCCGGCCAGGGAGTGGAGCGGTGGAGCCGTCAGGGACGGCGGGTGGGATCTGGGCTCAGGCGGTGACGGTGAGGTGGTTCTGCACGCCGGTCACTCCGAGGCCCGACCACGCCACGTTCTCGGACTGACGGCGCTCGGCCCACGATCGGACGGACCCGCGCAGCGTCACCTCCGCGCCGTTGACCTCGGTCCTGATCTGGGCGGAGTCGAGTTGCGCGTTGCGCAGGATGGCCGCGTCGATCGCGGTCTTCAGGTCGGACGCCGGCGTGGCCGGGGACAGGACGATGGCGTTGGTGACCGCGGTGACACCCTTGAGGTACATGACGGCGCGCGCGGCGGCCTCCCGTTGGTACTGACGGGTGGCGGTACCGGACAGGGTGACGATGTGATCGCGGACGTCGGCCGTGATCGTCTCGGACGGTACGTCGACCGCCCAGCTGAGCATCTGGTTCGCCGCGTCGGCGATGTCACCGTCCCTGGTGCCGGCCGCGTCCGGGTCGCGCACCACGATGTCGATCGTGACGGCCTGGACGCCGGCCACCCGCATGGCTGCCCGTTTCGCCGTGTGCCGCTCGGGCAGGCTGCCGACGTCGCCGGAGAGCGTCACCACGCCAGCGTTTGCCAGCACCACGAGATGTGCGGCGTCGACGCTGGAATCGAAGAGCAGTTCGTCGGTGACGTTGGTCTGCAGGTCCTTGTCGCTTCTCCGGATCGTCTGTGTCATAGGCCAACCATGACCCCTCCGGCTGCCAACGGACGAGTTGATTTGGTCAATATTCGAATGAATCTTGATTTTCATTCTAAATTGCACCTGTTTAACAGGTTATGCCGGCCTATTCGGTGCGGCATTGTTCGTCACCCGCCCCGGAGCGACCTTCAGTCGGGTGAGCGCCTGTTTCAGCAGTCGGGATACGTGCATCTGGGACACGCCCACCTCGGCGGCGATCTGGATCTGCGTCAGGTGGCCGTAGTACCGCAGGGTGAGGATGCGGCGTTCACGTAGGGGCAGCGCGGCCAGGAGTAGTCGTACGGTCAGACGGTCGTCCACGTGGGAGTAGTGCGGGTCGACGCCGCCGAGCAGGTCGATGCGGTCGACGCCGCCTCTCGCGGAGGACGGCGTGTTCAGGGACGCCAGGTGGTAGACCTGCCCCGCGCCGATGACGGCCTGTAGGGCATCGATGGTGACGTGCAGGTGATCGGCGAGCTCTTCGGGGGTCGGGGCACGGCCCCACCGCTGGCTGAGTTCGCCGGTGGCGGTGCCGACCTCGCGGGTCAGCTCCTGGGCCGAGCGCGGCACCCGCATGCCCCAGGCGGTGTCCCGGAAGTGCCGCTTGAGGGCGCCGAGAATGGTCGGGACGGCGTAGGCGGCGAAGGGGCTCTGCCGGCCCGGATCGTAGCCGTCGACGGCCTTGATCAGGGCGAGCGCGGCGACCTGGCGCAGGTCGTCGAGGAGTTCACCGCGTCCGGCGTAGCGGCGGGCCAGTCGGTTGGCCATCGGCAGGTTCTCCTCGATGGCCCGGGTGCGCAGTCTGGTGCGGCCGGGATGCCGGGCGGGCAGGTCGGCGCGTTGGCGTAACAGTTGTTCGGTGTTCATCGGCGGGTAGGCCGGTCGGGTGCCAAGGACCGGGGCATCGGCGTGGACCCTCGGAAAGGGCTGTCGAGGGCGGCCGGCGACCGGCATCGTCGATTCGGCGGGACGAACCGACGTGGCGGTGCCCAGGTCAGGTCCGGGAAGAATGCTCACGGTGATCAACGCCCTTTGGGATGTCGCCGCAGCGTGCCGGCGGAAACGGCACCTGGTGATCGAGGCGCCGAAAGTCGCTGGGTGCGACCGCGGGGTCCGGGCGGCGAAGGAATGCCAGCGTTGACGCTGACTGGCGGATCAGTGTGAAAGGCCGATCTGCAATTATTCTACGCCCCGATCGGGTCGGCACGACCGGCTCGGCACGGCGGGATCGAACCGGGCCTCGGCCCACTGGCCGACGCCGCCGCCGGCTGGCCCTCGCCGCCCCGGTCTGGAAGATCAGCTCTCGTGCGTGTCGATCCGGGCCCGGACCTCGGCATGCTCGGCGAGCAGGTGCAGCAGGTTCGATCCGTCGATCAGCTCCAACGGCTTGCCCGAGGCGAACTCGAACGACTCCGGACCGTAGCCACTGGTCGTGACGAGGATGCCCTTGGTCGCCCCCTCGCCCAGCACCGTGCCGAAGAGATCCCGGACCGCCGAGACGTCCATCGGGCCACGGTGCCGTCGCGCCTGGATGACCACCTTGCCGCCGAAGATCGGCCGAGGATCGAAGGCCACGAAGTCGACGCCGCCGTCCGGCGCCGCCCGGGTCGTCCTGGTCTCCAGACCGAGCCTGCCGAACAGGTCCCGGATCACCTTCTCGAACTCGGCCCGGCTCATGGTGAGCAGATTGGCCCGCTGGTCCAGGTCGGCCAGCACGTCGACCTCGTCGACGAAGCGCTTGTCGACGACGTCGAACTCCAGCACCGGCCGGACCTCCACCAGATCCTCGGGCCGGGACGACATCGTGGCCCGCAGGTGCCGCAGGCAGGCCGCCGGAAGCACCTTGCCGAGGTTGATCGCGGTGAACGAGTCCCGGCTGGTCCGCAGCGTCACCAGGCACGGGCGCACCGACTGTCCGGTGCCCGGATGGGTGGTGTCGACGATGCCGTTGAAGACGATCGTCTCCACCAGTCGGGTCCGGTCGGCCTCGAACAGCTCGTGCACCGTACGCAGCGCCACCTGGGTTATCAGGTCGGCGTACCGGCGGTGGATGTCGTCGGCCGGCCGGGCCGTCACCTGCACCTCGTCCCGCGCCTTGACGTACCGGTACTCCTGGATCGTCGGAACGACGTCGACGGTCGGCAGCAGGTACTCGACGACGATCAGCCGGGAGTCCGGAACGTACGCGAGCCGGTAGCGCTGCGGGAAGTCGTCCGGGTAGACCGAGTTGCCGAGTACCAGCCCGAAGTACTTGACCACGGCGTTCGGCTCGGCGGCGGCCAGTGCCGCGCCGAACTCGTCGATCTCGGTGTTGTGGCCGGCCACCTGCGCGTCGAGCTGCTGGCAGTGCAGGTCGTACTTCCGCCTGGCCTGGGTGAGCCGCTGCTCCCGGGCCTTCTCGGCGGCGCTGTACTTCGCCTTGGCCTTCTCGAACGCCTGTTCCGCCTCGGTCAGCAACTGCTGGTACCTGGTCTCGCCGCCGAACATCTTGCCCAGGGCCTTCGGCTCGGGCGGCGCGAACCGGCGCCAGTCCGGCGCCCGCAGCGGCATGCCGAGATCACCCGGCTGGAACTGCGGATGGTTGGCCCGCTTCTTCAGCCGTTCGAGGTCGATGTGGTCGTCGATGTCCAGCGTCGTCTGCAACAGGGTGTCGAGCTCGTCCAGCTGGGACTGGAGATTCGCGTTTGCGGCAGCCACCCGTGCCGACCGGGCCTCGACGTAGAGCCGCTTGCGATCGCGCTCGTCCGCCTCGGCCGCGCGCTCGGCGGCCCGTCGCGCGTGTTCGGCCTCCCAGAGCATCTGTTGGTGCTGCTGGTACGGGGTGGTCGACGCCCGTTGCTGCGCGTGCACCTGCTGCGCGTGCGCCCGCTGCATCTGCCCCATGATGCCCATGTGCGTCCCCGATCACCGTCCGAGCACCGGTTACCGCGAGTTACCGGTGGCATCCCTTCCCCCGAATTGACGCTCCTGCCCCCGGCCTGACGTCAACCGTCGTCCCACGACTCATGCACATTTTCGTCCCAAGGTGACGGGTCCGTCCAGCGGGGACCTCAGGGTAGCGCCACGGGGCGAAGCGGTCGTGCCGGAAGCGGAACGCCCCAGGTGGCGCCGGGGGTGGCCAGTCCCCGGGCCGGGTCGGGCGGTGCTAGGGTGCCGCGCGTGACCGACGCAGACGTGCACCTCGTCGCCCAGCCGCGCCTCGACACCGTCGTGACGGAGTTCCAGACCGACACGCGGCGGCTACGCAGCGACTATGCCGGGATGGCCTGGCTCGGCGACCGTCCGGATTCCGAGAGTGGCCTGCTGGGCCCGGACTACCGGCAGCGGAACGTGGACTCGCAGTTGTTCCTGCCCGACACCCACTGGTACGACCTGGACGCGCTCGACGACGTCGAGGTGCAGGTCACCGTTGGTCTGCTCCAGGTGGCCAGTACGGCGCTGCGGACCCAGGGACTGGTCGGTGCCGTCGCCGAACCGGTCGTCGAGTTCTTCGAGCACCCCGAGGGACTGCCGGGGGTGGGACTCTGCCTGGGCCTGCGCGGTCAGATCTTCTCCAACCTCGGGCTGAGCTACCGGGTGACCGTGCTGTCGGGTCCCGAAGCGGTACTCCGGCCCGGCGAGGTCGACCGGTCCGAGGACGAGGACACCGCCACCGAGGAGTGACTGGTCGGTCACTCCCGTAGTCGCCAGCCCTTTCCCCGTTCCGAAGTCCGTGCCGGCGTCGGGTCAGGGTCCGTACCCGGGTCTGGCGTACCCGGATTCGACCCGGCGGTCGCGGCGACGACCGTCGGACGGCGGAGGTACAGCCAGCCGGCGACCGCCAAACCGCAGAGCAGCCCGATGGCCAGTCCGACGGCCAACGGACCAAATCCGCTGTCGTCGTCGGCCGGGGCGGCGCTGTCCTGCGCCTGCGCTCCGTTGGCTCCGGTGCCCTCCGCGCCGGTCTGACCCGGCGGGGTGGCCGGCGGTGCCAGGGTCAGCACCGGGGCCGGGAACTCCGGTCGCGGGACCTCGGCCGACGGCGGCTGGTTCCAGTTCGTCACGTGGCCGTCGGAGTACGTCTGCACGACGCCGAAGGTCATCTGGTCGGTCTGTGGCATCGGCCCCAGCGAGATGATCAGTTCGGCTCCGCCGCTGCCGGCCGCCGGGGCGCCGGACCGGGTCCAGACGATGCTGCCGACCACCTCGGTCACCTGACCGTGGTGAATCGCGCCGAGCGTCTGGTCGACCTTTCGCATGGTTATCCGGGGTGCCCAGTCGGGAACCGACATCGGGTACGTCTCCGCGACCGGCGCCGACTCCGGCATCAGCAGTTCGACCTTGGTGGTGTACGCCGATGCCCGGTCCTCGCTCACCCGGAACGTCAGCTTCGCCGAGTCGCCCTGTACGGCCTGCCCCGGTGTCATCGTCACGTCCGCCATCGCGGGCGCGGCACCGAGGGTCGCCGCCGCGATCGCTGACGTCACGACGCCGAGAACCCAGCACAATGCCCTGTGACCCACTGAGAAGTCCCTTCGTCCGGCCGACACTCCAGGTAGTTCGGCCCCGGGGCGGAAAAGGTTCAACTGACGGGCCGGTATGTTACGCCGTCGCTTTCGACGGGCATTTGCGGCCGGTCGCGAGATATCCTCGGATTGTTCCGACTTTCATCGGACAGTTCCCGATGAGCCCGGATCCTGCCTGAAGGCTCGGCGTTAGGAAGAACGTGCATCGACGCGTACGCAAACTCCTCATCGCGGCCGTCCCGCTGGCGGTCGTCGTCTCGACCACGTCCTGCGCGAGCGGGACGGAGCCCGGAGCGGCACCGTCCGTCTCCGCCTCCGCCAGTTCACATGGCGGACACGGTGCCCCGCTCGACATACCGGCGGCGGCGCCACTGCGCAGCGGTGAACGGTTCGTCAACCTGACCATGCCGCAGCCGTACCGGCCGGTGGCGCCCAACGGCGGCACCGACGAGTACCGGTGCTTCCTGGTCGACCCGAAGCTGACCGAGCAGGGCTTCCTGACCGGCAGTCAGTTCCTGCCGCAGAACACGGACATCGTCCATCACGCGATCTTCTTCCGGCTCGACCCGACCGACGCGGCACCGGCCCGCCAGCTCGACGCGGAGACCCCGGAACCGGGCTGGACCTGCTTCGGGGACGCCGGCATCGGCGACGCGGCCTGGGTCGCGCACTGGGCGCCGGGGGCGAACGAGACCCTGCTCGCGCCCGGAATCGGCTATTCGATGCCACCCGGCAGTCAACTCGTGATGCAGGTGCACTACAACCTGCTCGGCGGCGAGGGCGGCGCGGTCGGCAGCGACCAGTCCGGCATCCGGCTGCGGATGCTCGCCGGCACCGCCAAAGTGGATCCGCTGGTCACCGAGCTACTGCCGGCGCCGGTCGAACTGCCGTGCGCGGAGAACGAGCGCGGTGAGTTGTGCGCGCGCGACGCCGCGGTACGGGACGTGGGGCGCCGGTTCGGTGCCGAGTCCGGCGCACAGGCCGAACAGCTCGACAGCTACTGCAACCGGGGCCGGGGCCCGGTCGCCGGCAACACCCAGCACTGCGACCACGAGATCCGCGAAGCAGGTCTGATCCACGCGCTCGCCGGGCACATGCACCTGCTCGGCCGCTCGATCAAGATCGAACTCAATCCCGGTACGCCGAAGGCGCGGACCCTGCTCGACATCCCGACGTACAACTTCGACGAGCAGGCCACCCGGCCGCTGGCGGCGCCGGTGGCGGTCAAACCCGGCGACGTCTACCGGGTAACCTGCACCCACGACGTCACGCTGCGCCAACGGGTGCCGCAGCTACGTGCCCTGCCACCCCGGTACGTCGTCTGGGGCGAGGGCACCAGCGACGAGATGTGCCTCGGGCTCGTCATCCTGTCCCAGCCGTCCTGAGCGGGCTCGTTCATACTCGACACCCGGACCGGCGACACGCCGTTCGACAGAGGTTCCTAGCATTGTGACGGCTCTCCGCCCGACTGGCGGTGGAGGGCGGCGAGCGGCGCGACGTTACGGACCAAGGGACAGATGGCAAAGACCGGTAACGACGGGAGTACGTCGGCGCGATCCATCCGACTTCCCGATCAGCACGGCGCGACGGGCCGTGGCGCGGCGGATCACGGGGCTGCGCCGGTCGGCGGGATCATCGAGCGGGCCGGTCGGGTCGCCCGGCCGAACCAGCGGCTCGGCCAGGTCGTGCCGCGTCGTCCCGAGGGAATCACCGGCAACCAGTGGAACTCGGCCAGCCGAAGCGCCTTCGACTTCCTGGTGTCGGACCCTGCCGGCCGCGCGCCGTCGTACGCCGTCGAGTTCGTCGACCCCGGCGACCAGACGGTGCAGGCACGGCGGGGCGACCGGATGAAGCACGCCGTCTGCGAGGCGGTCGGGCTGGAGCTGTTCCGGATCGAGTCCTCGACGCTGCGTCCCGGCACACACGGCCGGCGGATCGTCGAGTACGTCATCGACGCGCGGGCCTTCCTGGAGGCGACCGGCGATCCGGCCGAGTTCGCCGAGCTGTCGCCGGGCGGACCGATGAGTTACCGGGACATCGTCGGGCGGCTGCCGGACGGGCGCGACGGCCACGTCAACGATCTCGGCGCGATGGCCCGGGCGGCGGCGGTGGACGCGTACGTGAACCGGGAACTGGTCGACCCGATCCTGCGCAGCCTGCAACTGGAGTGGAAGAACGGCCCGGCCGAGGGCTGGGCGTGGCTCCAGGTGCGGTCCGGGGCGTACCTCTTCGAGCGGGTCCGGATCTGGCAGCACCGGTTCACCTGCGGCATCGAGCCGGCTCGGCTGGCCGAGGATCTCGCAACCCTGGCGGTGGGGGAGCGCCTGCGACAGCGGGACGGTGCCGAGGCGCCGCTCGTCGACCGGGAGCGGCTGACCGGCGAACTCGACGTACTCCGGCAACGCCGGGACGAGCTGGAGAATCCGTACGCCTTCGACCACGTCTCGTTCGACTGACCGTCGGCGCGGGCGGCGGGCCGCCCCGAGTCCGATCCGGCGGGCGGCCCGGGATGCGATCCGGACAGCCTGGAGCCGGACCCGCGCGGACGCGGGCCCGGCCCAGGTGTCTGACCTCCGCCGAAAGGTCAGACCGCGGCGCAGCTCAGGGTCGGTACGGCATTACTGCCGGACTGCGACCCGACGAACCCGAAGGTGGTGCTGCCGCCGGAGCCGAGGCTGCCGTTGTAGTCGACGTTACGGGCGGTGATACTCGATCCGCTTGAGGCGATGTTCGCACCCCAGGTCGAACTGACCGCCTGACCGTTGGCGAAGGTCCAACTCACCGTCCAGCCGCTGATCGCCGTACTGCCGGCGGTGACCCGTACGTCGGCCTGGAAGCCGCCGTTCCAGGTACCGGTGACCGCGTACGTCGCCGAACAGCTCCGCGCGCCACCGGGCGGAGTCGTCGGCACCGGGGTACGCGTCGGGGTGGCCGTCGGAGTGCGGGTCGGCGTCGCCGTCGGAGTGGGGGTCGGGGTACGCGTCGGCGTGGCGGTCGGCGTCGGGTTGCCGCCCCCGCCGCCCGGGAAGTTCACGTCACTGCACCAGTAGTAGTTCTGGTCCGAGTGGCTGGCCTTCCAGATCACGAAGACGATGTGCCGCCCGGTACGTCCCGGCGCGCTGATCGCGATCGAGTTGGAGACGCCGTTCAGCACCGGATCGCCGTTCTCCCGGGTGCCCGCGCCCGGCGCGTACCGGCCGGTCTCCTTGAGCAGTTCGAGGTTGCTCCAGCCCAGCCGTTGGGTGAGCGGGTTGAACCCCTGTCGGGTGACGTAGATCAGGAAGTAGTCCGCACCGTGCAGCGCCTGGTCGTGGACGGTGACGTTGAAGTTGTTGCTGATGTTCGCGGCCTGCCAGTTGCCCGGGTTGTCCAGCGCGGCGTACCGGACGCCACCGGTCTCTCCGGCGCTGCAGAGTTGTCCACTCGGGACGTGTCCCTGGTGGTCGCCGGCCACGCCCTCCCGGTACAGGCCGTTCCAGTTCCACATCGCGCTCGGGTCGGCCTGCCAGGCCTGCCAGCACATCGGGTCCTGGGTGGCCATGTTCGGGTTCTGGAAGTCGTTGCCCCAGCGCTTCCAGCAGCCGTAGTTGCGCGAGGCCGGGTTGATCGTCGAGCCGTGGGCGCTGGCGCTGTCCCGGGTGACCGCCAGGACCGTGGCGACGAGGACGACCACGGTCGCCGCGAGAGCGAGGACCCGCAGGACCATCGGGGCGCGGCGTCGGGCCGGATTCAGAGATTGGGCGGAAGAAGACATGGGATCCCCAGACGTCGATTGCACGAGCGAGTACGCGGAAGGCTGCCCGGCGCTCCCACACCGACCACCCGGCTCCGGCGGCGGTGTCCCTGGACAGAGATTCACACCGATGGATAGTGCTTGTCAATAGTTTGGAAGGACAACAAACTGTCGTCCGTCGGGTTGCCGGGTCATCTCGGAACCCAGCCGATGAACCGGCGGTACAGGTCGCGTGGTGTGGGCCGATCGACCGGCTGGAGCGGGTGCAGATCGGCGGTGGCGTCGTACAACGTCGTACAGAGGTAGACGGAGAGGCCGACGCGGTCGTCGGCGTACTCGGTCAACAGGATCTTCCGGGCGGTCCGGCACGGCCAGGCGGCGGCGCAGGCCCGGCACCGCCACGACGGACGTCGCGGCAGGTGCGGCCCGTCGCTGGTCACGACCGATATCGGGGTACGTCGTGCCGCCCGGCCGCCGTCACCCCGCAGTCCCGCTGTCCGGGCCGACCCGGTCGACCCGCCCAGCGATCCCAGCGCTGGTTCGTCGGCCAGAGTCGGGGCGACAGCGGCGGGGGATAGGGCAGCGGCGTCGGCGGGGCGGCCCGATCCGGACAGCGCCAGCGGTGACCGCAGCGGCAGTACCGCCACAGTCGACGCCAGTCCCGGAAATGCCGGGGCGCGTACGGCACGGGTGTGGGCTTCCGGCGTGGCCATCGCATCGTCGGGACCTCCCTGGCTCGGGTCCGGGGCGGGCCGTCCCGGCACGCTGCTTCCGGGACGGCCCAGCGGCGGCGCCCGGGGGATATCGGGGAGAAATCCGGACGGTGCCGCTACGGACAGTGTGGTGACGATGCCGCTACTCTCGGAACGATTTATCCGCCGACCGCCCGGCGGTACGGCGCCGGGGGCTTTCCTGTGTAGAGGTGTGCAGATGGCCCATCCGCCCACGTTGGAGCTGTTCGCCGAGGAGCTGCGGTTGTCCCGGACGTCAGCCGGGATGTCGCAGGACGCCCTCGGCGCCGAGATCAGCTTCTCCGCGTCCCTGGTAGCCGGCGTGGAGCAGTGCCGCCGGATACCGCAGCCCGAGTTCACCGCCCGCTGCGACAGCGTGCTCAAGACCGGCGGCCGACTGGAGAGAATCCGACTCAAGCTGGGCCGGGACGTCGTACTGCCGTGGTTCCGCGAATGGATCCTGATCGAACGCGAGGCCACGATGCTCTGCTCGTACGAGGCTCTGGTGGTGCCGGGGCTGTTACAGACCGAGGGGTACGCCCGGTCGCTGTTGGAGGGTGCCAGCCGGTTCACCGAGGAAGAGATCGAGCAGCAGGTCGCCAGTCGACTGGAGCGGCAGGTCGTGCTGGATCGGAACCCGCCGCCGCTGTTCGTCGCGGTACTGGACGAATACATCCTGCGCCGCCCGGTCGGAGGGCTTGAAGTGATGACGGCGCAACTCCGGCACCTGGTGGAGGTCGGTCATCGCCCCCGGGTGCACCTGCACGTGGTACCGGCCGGCGCCGGTGCCTACCCCGGACTGAACGGCGCTTTCGTGCTGGCCACGCCATCGGAGGGGGATGACCTGGCGTATCTGGACAACCAGCTCCAGGGTCACATCGTGCAGCGGCAGGCGGACGTACTATCGCTGCGGGAGACCTGGGAGTCGGTGCGCGCACGAGCGCTGCCGCACGAGCGCAGCATCGAGCTGATCACGGAGGCGACACAGGCATGGAGCTGAGCGGCGCCAACTGGCGCAAGAGCAGCCGGAGCAGTGGAAACGGTGGCAACTGCGTGGAGGTCGCCGACAACCTTTCCGGGGTGGTCGGGGTACGGGACAGCAAGGATCCGAGCGGTCCGGTGCTCACCTTCGCTCCGTACGCCTGGCGGGCCTTCGTCCGCAACGCGGCCCGGTCCCGCTGACCGCTGGACCCACCCGAGTAACGGCCGGAGCCTGCATGGTCGGGGTGACCATGCAGGCTCCGCGAACGATGACCCGCTGGGATGACTACCGGAATGCCGACCCCGGTCGGATTCCGATCCGGGTGGACCTTGACGACTTCTTGTCGTGTGCGCTACCAGAAGTCATCAAGATCTGTGCGATCCCATTCAGGGGCGTTACTTGGGTAGGTTGTTCGTCCACTCTGCCGTCAGCTTGTAGGAGCTGTCGGCGGCGTGGTCGCCCGCGAACCCGGCGTTTCCGCCGTCAGGCGTGACGTACCAGCTGGTTTCGCGGATCTGCGAGTTCTTCAGATCGACAACCAGGCGGGCCGGCGTCTGCTGGGCGACGAGCGTGATCTCCAGGACTTGGCCGCCGTCGACCTTGCCGAGGCTCTTCACGTTGGGGTACAAGGCGATCGCGCGGAAGGCGGCGGCGCGGACCTTCGGCGGGGCCGGCAACTGCGAGACCAGGGAGATCAGCCCCTCGAACGTGAGTTGCTGCTGCTGGCCGGGGGTCAACTTGCCGTCGCTCGTCCTCACGTCACTGTCCAGGAGGGCATCCTCGAGCCACTTCTTCAAGGCCTCCGGCTGGCTCGGCAGCTTCTGAAGCTCGTCGATGCTGATGTCCGAGCCGCCCAGGCTGAGCGCGACCGGCTGAGGGATCTTGAACATCTTGCCGTTCGTCTTGACACCCCGGAACCAGCTCTGGCCATCACGGCCGTGCCAGCTCTCGTACTGCTGCGGTGTCCCGTTCTTGCCGTACGTGGACACGGTCTTGGTGTACCAGTAGGTGCCGGAACCCTCGGGGGCCTCTTCCGCGGCGGTGGCGGCGGCGAGCAGGATCTGCGACCCGGACATCTCGGTCACGACGGGCGGCGCCGCGCCGTCGTTCACCGCGCCGTCGTCCACTGCGCCGCCGACGCCGCCCACTCCGATCACCACCGCTGCGGCGGTCGCTGCGGCGGCGCCGGTCAGCGCCGAGGTCAGCCAGATCCGGCGCCGCTTCGGTGCGTGGCGCGGGGCCTGCTCGGCCGTCCGCAGGTCCTGGTCGATGTGGCTCATCACGAACTCCTGGAGTAGCTGGTGACGGTCGCTCGGAAGATCCCGCTCCACCGGCTCCGGCAGCAGCCGGGCCAGCTCTTCACGGTCGTTCGCGTCGGGCTGGATCGGGGTGGGATTCATCGGGCGTTCTCCTGAGCGAGCAGGACCGCGATCTCGCGGTCACCTATTACCTGTCCGGGTCCGGGAACGGGTTCCCGATTTTCTTCGGGTGGTCGGAGCTTTCCGGTGGCGACGAGCTTCTGTAGCTTCTTCCGCGCCCTGGACAGCCGGGACCGCACCGTGCCGACCGGTACGCCGAGCGCCTCGGCGGCCTCGGCGTAGTCGAGCCCGGACCACACACAGAGCGCCAGTACCTCGCGCTCGGGCTTGCGGAGCGCCTCCAACGCGGTACGCACCAGGGCGAGCCGTTCACGGTCGTTGATCCGGTTGGTGACCTCGTCGGCGAAGTCCGGCACCACCTCCTCCCTCGGCAGTCTGGCCAGCACACCGTCGTACCGTCGCGCGGCCCGGCGTACGTTGCGGGCCACGTTGGTGGCGATGCCCAGCAGCCACGGGCGCAGTGAGCCGCCCTCGGCATCGACGTCGACCCGGTCGCGCAACCGCCATGCCTCAAGGAAGGTCAGCGACACCACGTCTTCCGCCACCGACCAGGTGCCGGCCAGCCGGAAGGCGTGGTTGTAGACCGAGCGGACGTGTTCGTCGAAGAGTTCCCTGAACGCGTCCGGATCCCCGGCGTGCACGCGGGCACGCATACTCATCTCCACATGTTCTGTCTGTCCGGCCGGTCGGGATGAGTTCCCATTAGCCACCTCACATTCGCCGGGTCAGATTCCGGGCGGACGAGCCATCGACGACTGTCCCTTGATTTCGTCGTCCGGAGACCGTAGCTTGCGAGAAAGCGCTTTCCAGCAGATCCGACGGCCTCTGGCCGTGGGCATGCCCGCGTCCCACGCGGCCCGCTGAAAGGGGTACGACAACGATGAGGCGCCTCCTGGCAACCACCGGACGGATTCCTCGGACCGCGTGGCGGGTCGGCGCCGTCGTCGTCGCCGCGCTGACCGCGATCGGGGCGGTGGCGGTCGGCGCCTCTGCGGCCACGCTGTTCGCCGACGACTTCGAGGACGGCAACTCCAACGGGTGGTCCAAGTCCGGTGGCGCCTGGTCGGTCGGCACGGACGGATCGAGGGCGCTGCGTCAGACCAGCGCCGGTACGGACCTCGCCCGGGTCTTCGCCGGTCAGACGAGCTGGACCGACTACGCGGTGCAGGCACGGGTGAAACCGGTCGGCTACGGCGCGACGGGCTTCACCGGCATCGCCGTACGCTCCACCGCGTCCACCAGCTTCGACCGGCTCGTCCTGCACGCCGACCGGGTCGAGTTGCAGGCGGTACGCAGCGGTGCCGCGGCCGTCCTCGGCGTCACACCGCTGGCGGTGGCCCCGGGCACCTGGGCCACGCTGCGGATCGAGGCCAGCGGCGGCACCGTACGCGGCCTGGTCAACGGCGCCGTCGTGGGTACCGGGCCGAGTTCGTCGACGAAGGGTCGGGTGGGTCTGCAAACCTATCGGGCGACGGCGTCCTTCGACGACGTCACCGTCGATACCGGCGGCACCCCGGAGCCGACCCCGACCACCGCGTCGCCCTCTCCGATACCGTCGGAACCACCGACTCCGACCCCGACGCCGACTCCCAGTGACCCGCCGACGGGCGGGGCTGAGCTCTTCGTCGCACCGACCGGCGACGACGCCAACCCCGGCAGCATCGACCAGCCATTGGGCACCCTGCACCGGGCGGTCGAACTGGCCACCCCGGGCACCACGATCCAACTGCGTGCCGGCACCTACGCACCGGCCACCAATATCCGGATCATGAAGGACGGTACCGCCGCGACGCCGTACACGATCACGGCGTACCGGGGCGAGAAGGTGGTCCTGGACGGCGAGAACATGCCGCACACCCCGGCGCCGCTGGACGGGAGCATTCCCAACCTCGAACGGGGTGCGCTGCACATCGAGGCGGACTACTGGCGCGTCGTCGACATCGAGATCGCGAACGGGCCGTACGCGATCTTCTGCCGCGACTGCAGCAACAACGTCTTCGACCGGCTGACCACCCGGGACAACTACGAGTCCGGCCTGCACATCCAGGCGGCCTCCAGCAACAACCAGGTGCTCAATCTGGACAGCTACGGCAACCGGGACCCGCGCAAGAACGGCGAGAGCGCCGACGGCCTGGCCATCAAGGAGGGCTCCGGCTCGGGCAACGTCGTACGCGGCGCCCGGCTGTGGAACAACTCCGACGACGGCTTCGACGCCTGGGAATTCCTCTCCCCGATCACCATCGAGGACTCGGTGGCCTGGGGGAACGGAGTCAACCGCTGGAACCTGCCCGGCCACACCGGCGACGGGAACGGCTGGAAGCTCGGTGGCGGCGACGAGGACCTGCCGGCCGGCCACGTCGTACGCAACTCGATCGCCTTCGACAACGCGGTCGGTGGCTTCATCGACAACGCCAATCCCGGCCAGCTCGTGCTCGACCACAACACCGCGTGGCGCAACGGCGGCACCGGATTCGACGTCGCCGACGCGCAGGCAGAGTTGACCAAGAACCTGGCGGTGGAGAACGGAACGCAGGTCGCGCTCGGCTCGTCGACCAGTGTCGGCAACTCGTGGGACCTGGGCGGCACCTGGACGCTGGCCGACACGGATCCGTCGATCATCACCGGGCCACGGACGGCCGGCGGCGACATCCCGCCGTCGAACTTCCTGCGGCCCGCCAACGGCGCCGACGTGGGTGCCCGGATCTAGACCCGAGACCGGTGCGTCGAGCGGTTCGGGTGTCCGCAGCCGCAGCCGCAGCCGCAGCCGCAGTCGCAGCCGCAGCCGCAGTCGTGGGCAACCGGCATCGGTGGATCGGTGCGGACGCGGGCTGCTACGCCGTGCCGGGGTGGGTGCGTAACCGCCTAAGTGGACGGAATCCTTCCATTTCGCGGTAGGCTCGTCGGCGGAGGAACCTTCCGTCCGCGTGAGTAACGTTTGAGTTGGGAGATGACGCGATGACCGAGTCTCCGGTGCTTCCCCTGACCCGTACCTGCCCGTACGCACCGCCGGCCGAGCACGTCCAGTTGCAGCAGGAGCCGGTGGCCCGGGTGACCCTGCCCGATGGCTCGCAGGCATGGGCGCTGAGCCGACTCGAAGACATCCGGGCGATGCTGGCCGATCCCCGGTTCAGCTCCGACCGCCAACGCGAGGGGTTCCCTCTCCAACCGCCCGGACCGCGACCCGCTCCCCCCAGGCAACCCATGATCGGGCTCGACCCGCCGGAACACGGTGAGGCCCGGCGCGCGGTCCTCGGCGAGTTCACCATCCGGCGGATGAACGCGCTGCGCCCACGCATCCAGCAGATCGTGGACGAGCACGTCGACGGGTTGCTCGCCGGGCCGCGCCCGGCCGACCTCGTCTCGGCGCTGGCGCTGCCGGTGCCGTCGCTGGTCATCTGCGAGTTGCTCGGCGTGCCCTACGCCGACCACGACTTCTTCCAGACCCGCTCCGCCAACCTGCTGGACCGGACCATTCCGGCCGAGAAACGTTATGCGGCGGCCAACGAGATCCGCGAATACATGGCCACGCTGATCATCCAGAAGGAGAAGCAGCCGACCGACGACCTGATCGGCCGCCAGATCGCCAAGGGAGCCGACCGGGAGGACCTGGCGGGACTCGGCTTCCTGCTGCTCCTCGCCGGGCACGAGACCACCGGAAACATGATCTCCCTCGGAGTGATGACGCTGCTGGAGCGGCCTTCGGCGCTGGCCGCGCTGAAGCAGGACCCCGCCGTCACGCCGGAGGTCGTCGAGGAACTGCTTCGCTACTTCACCATCGCCGAGTACGTCACGTCCCGGGTCGCCCGCGAGGACGTCGAGATCGGCGGCGTGGTGATTCCCGCCGGCGACGGCGTCATCACGCTCGGCAACGTCGCGAACCGTGACCCGGCCGCGTTCGCCGACGGCGACACCTTCGACATCGGGCGTGGCGCCCGCCACCACATCGCGTTCGGCTTCGGCCCGCACCAGTGCCTGGGTCAGAACCTCGCCCGGGTCGAACTCCAGATCGTCTTCGACACCCTGTTCGCCCGCATCCCCGACCTGAGACTGGCCACGACGACCGACGAGCTGTCGTTCAAGGACGAATCCACCGTCTACGGTCTGCATTCCCTCCCGGTCACCTGGTAGCGGAGATGCTCCAGGTGATTGCGGATCTGGACCGCTGTGTCGGCGCCGGCCAGTGCGTACTGACCGAGCCGGGCGTGTTCGACCAGGACCAGGAGGACGGCACCGTGGTCATCCTCGACGACACCCCGGAGGACGAGAGGACCATCACCCGGGTACGCGAGGCGATCCACATCTGCCCCAGCCGGGCGCTCGCCCTCGCCGAGTCCGGTGCTTCCGGTCGTACCGACACGCCTTGACAACCAGCTGAGCCGCCCGCCGGCAGGCCGGTAGGGTGGGGATGTGCGCCTGCTGATGATGGCGGACACCCATGTACCGAAGCGGGCACGCGACCTGCCGGCGCGGCTGTGGGCCGCCGTCGACGAGGCCGACGTGGTCATCCACGCCGGGGACTGGGTGCACGAACCCCTGCTCGACGTCCTCGAGGCGCGCGGACCCCGGCTGATCGGCGTGTACGGCAACAACGACGGACCCGAGCTGCGGGCCCGGTTGCCGGAGATCGCCCAGGTGGACCTGGCCGGCCTGCGGGTCGCGGTGGTGCACGAGACCGGCCCGGCAGCCGGGCGGGAACGCCGCTGCGCGGAGCGGTTCTCCGGGTACGACCTGCTCGTCTTCGGCCACTCGCACATCCCCTGGGACAGCGAGGCTCCGGGCGGCCTGCGACTGCTCAACCCCGGCTCGCCGACCGACCGGCGACGTCAGCCCCACGCCACGTACCTCACCGCCGAGATAACCGGCGGTCGGCTCGACGACGTGGTCCTGCACAACCTGCCGCGCTGACTCCGGGGTCCGGTCTGTGTGGTCCGGTCTCCGCAGGGCGGGCGACGAACCCCGGTGCCGAGGTGACGCGTGCGAGCTGAACTGGTTACGCCGCGTACGGCCGGGCGGTGGCAGCCCTGCGGTACCGGCCGTTCGGACCGGAGCGTTCGGATCAGGGTGCTGCCAGACTGTGGGGGTGCATGATTTTGACGTGCTGGTGGTGGGCTCGGGTCCGGGTGGTCAGAAGGCCGCGATCGCCACGGCGAAACTCGGCCGCCGGGCGGCGGTGATCGAGCGGCAGCACATGGTCGGTGGCGTCTGCATCAACACCGGAACCGTGCCGTCGAAGACCCTGCGGGAGGCGGTGCTCTATCTCACCGGGCTGAGCCAGCGCGAGGTCTACGGTCAGAGCTACCGGCTCAAGGACGACATCACCGTCGCCGACCTGACCGCCCGGACCCAGCACGTGATCGGGCGCGAGGTCGACGTGGTACGCAGCCAGCTGGCCCGGAACCGGGTCCGGCTGCTCACCGGGACGGCCCGGTTCCACGATCCGAACACGCTGACCGTGACCGATCCGGCCGGGCGTGAGTCGAAGGTGACCGCCGAGAACATCATCATCGCCGCCGGCACCCGACCGGCCCGACCGGCCAGTGTGGACTTCGACGAACGTACGATCATCGACTCGGACGGCATCATCAACCTGGAGAAGGTGCCGAACTCGATGGTGGTGGTCGGCGCCGGGGTGATCGGCATCGAGTACGCCTCGATGTTCGCGGCGCTGGGCACCAAGGTCACCGTCGTGGAGCGCCGCGACCGGATGCTGGAGTTCTGCGACCTGGAGATCGTCGAGGCGCTGAAGTACCACCTGCGGGACCTGGCGGTGACGTTCCGGTTCAGCGAGGCGGTGGCCGCGGTGGAGCGGCACACCCGGGGCGCCATCGCCGTGCTGGAGAGCGGGAAGCGGATCGCCGCCGACACGGTGATGTACTCGGCCGGCCGGCACGGGATGGCCACCGAACTCGATCTGGAGAACGCCGGGCTGGCGGCGGACGACCGTGGCCGGATCCAGGTCGATCCGCAGTTCCGGACCACCGTTCCGCACATCTACGCGGTCGGTGACGTGATTGGCTTCCCGGCGCTCGCGTCGACGTCGATGGAGCAGGGTCGGCTCGCCGCGCACCACGCGTGCGGCGAACCCGTCCGGGCGATGCCGGACCTGCAACCGATCGGCATCTACACGATCCCGGAGATCAGTTTCATCGGCCGGACCGAGGACGAGCTGACCCGGGACAAGGTGCCGTTCGAGGTCGGCATCTCCCGGTACCGTGAACTCGCCCGGGGCCAGATCAGCGGCGACTCGTACGGGATGCTCAAGTTGCTGGTCGCGCCGGACAACGGTCGGCTGCTCGGGGTGCACATCTTCGGCACCGGGGCCACCGAACTGGTACACATCGGGCAGGCGGTGATGGGCTGCCTCGGCAGCGTCGACTACCTGGTCGACGCGGTGTTCAACTATCCGACCCTGGCTGAGGCGTACAAGGTCGCCGCGTTGGACGCGATGAACAAGATGCGGCACATCGCCCGGCTGCGCGACTAGGCCGCGTTTCACACCCGTCACCGTTCGCGACGCCGAGCCGGAGCAGAACCACGCGCCGGCCGCGACGCGTACCCGGCTCGCTGACGGCGGCCTCGATCCCCACAATGTCATTCATTACTCTTTGTCCACGATCCGTCACTGTTCTGTCGTGCCCCGTGCGGCGCCGATCCCGTTGACCAGGGTGACGAGCACCGCCTGGCACGGACAGAGGGGGGCCGGGACGATGATGATCGGACGATGGCGTGGACTGGCGGTCACCCTGATCGCCGTACTGGCCGCCGCCGCCGGAACCGCCAGACTGGCGTACGGGCATGCCGAGCGGCAGGGCGACGACGACGAGAACCGCCGGTGGAGCATTCAGCGCGAACGGTTGTCCGGCTACCAGGAGACTCCGCTGACGTTGTCCACCACCGGCACCGGCCGGTTCACCCTGACGATCGACGAGGACGCCCGGGAGATCACCTACCGGCTCAGCTACGACGCGCTGGAGGGTGACATCACCCAGGCGCACATCCACTTCGGTGGCCGGGCCCAGAGCGGTGGGATCAGCGTCTTCCTCTGCACCAATCTCGGCAACGGACCGGCCGGCACCCAGGCCTGCCCGGCCGACCCGGCCACGGTGACCGGCACGATCCGGCCGGCCGACGTGCTCGGCCCCGCCGCCCAGGGGATCGCCGCGGGCCAGTTCGACGAGGTGCTGGCCGCCCTCCGGGTCGGCGCCACCTACGTCAACGTGCACAGCTCGCTCTATCCCGGCGGCGAGATCCGGGCCCAGGTGGGCCGGCACCACTACCACTGACGTCCCGGGTAGCCACCAGTTCCGGTTTCCGAGCAGTTGCATGGCCGCCGGTACGAGCACCAACCGGACGATCGTGCAATCCACGAGGACGGCGGTGGCGAGGTACGCCCCTACCGCCACCGCCGTAGGAGCGGTGCCCCGAAACCCGTACCGTCCACAAGCGACTCCTTCGGGGTGGCGGGCATCCACCGATCCGGCGGAATTGTCCGCCGCCACCACTGGTGCTCTTGACGGGACGTTGCGCCGTGGTTAATGTCCGGTAACTTTGTGATCCGCGCCACAACCACGACCGGGGGTGCCCGGGATGCTGCAGGTGCGCAATCTGGAGGTCGTCTACGACGACGTGATGCTGGTACTGCGCGGGGTGAGCCTCGCCGTACCGCCGGGTGGGATAGTCGCGCTGCTGGGTGCGAACGGCGCCGGAAAGACCACTCTGCTCCGGGCGATCAGCGGCCTGCTCGACGTGCACGACGGTGCGGTGACCAAGGGATCGGTCACGCTGGACGGCGACCCGATCCACCGGCTCCGGCCGGCCGCCGTCGTACGCCGGGGCGTCTGCCAGGTGATGGAGGGGCGCCGGATCTTCGCCGAACTGACCGTCGAGGAGAACCTGCGGATCGGTGGGCACACCGCCCACCGGCAGATCCCGGCCCGGCTCGACCACGTCCTCGGGCTGTTCCCGGTGCTCGCCCAGCGCCGCCGGCACACCGCCGGCTACCTCTCCGGCGGCGAGCAGCAGATGCTCGCGATGGGCCGGGCACTGATGGCCGAGCCCCGCTACCTGCTGCTGGACGAACCGAGCCTCGGCCTCGCGCCCCGGCTCGTCGAACAGGTCCGGGAACTGATCGCGACGATCAACTCCGGGGGTGCCGGAGTGCTGCTGGTGGAGCAGAACGCGACCATGGCGCTGTCGCTGGCCACCCACGGCTACGTCCTGGAGACCGGACAGGTGGTGCTCGACAAGCCGGCCGAGCAGCTGCTGGCCGACGACGACATCCGGGAGTTCTACCTCGGCCTGGGCGCCGCCGCCGGTGCCGGCCGCCGGTCGTTCCGGGACGTGAAGCACTACCGGCGGCGCAAGCGGTGGTTGTCGTGACGCTCACCGAGCCGGACCCCGGGACCGGCACCGCGCCGGACCGGCGCACCGATCCGGTCGACACCGATCCGGACCGGCAGGGCGATCCGGTCGGCGCAGACCCGATCCTGCGGTTCGAGGACGTCCGGCTGCACTTCGCCGGGGTACGCGCCATCGACGGGGTCAGCTTCACCGTCGGCCGGCACGAACTCTTCGCGATCATCGGTCCCAACGGCTCCGGCAAGACGTCCATCTTCAACGTGCTCTCCGGGGTCTACCGCCCGCAGACCGGCCGGGTGGTCTTCGACGGCGCGGATCTGGTCGGCCGCCGGCCACACGTGATCGCGGCGCTGGGCATGGCCCGGACCTTCCAGAACGTCGAACTGTTCGCCAACCTGACCGTGCTGGACAACCTGCTGCTCGGCCGGCACCACCACCTCGGGTACGGCACGCTCGCCGCGCTTGGCTGGCTCGGCCGGGCCCGCCGCGCCGAGATCGCGAACCGGGCGGCGGTCGAGGAGATCGTGGACTTCCTCGAACTGGAACGGTGGCGGCGGATGCCGGTCGGACTGCTGCCGTACGGGGTGCAGAAGCGGGTCGAGCTGGGCCGGGCGCTGGCGATGGAACCGAAGTTGCTGCTCCTGGACGAGCCGGTCGCCGGGATGAACCTGGAGGAGACCGAGGACATGGCCCGGTTCATCCTCGACATCCGCGACGAACTCGACATCCCGATCGTGCTGGTGGAACACGACATGGGCCTGGTGATGGACCTGGCCGACCGGGTACTGGTGGTCGACTTCGGGCAGGTGGTCGCGACCGGCAACCCGGCCGAGATCCCGCACCATCCGGACGTGGTCCGCGCCTACCTCGGGGAGGTGCGTCCGAGATGACCGAGGCCGGTACTACCCCGTCCCCGGCCGCCACGGTTCCGCCCGTCGGGACACCGGCGCTCACGATCGCGGCCCGGATCCGGGAACGTGCCCGGACCACCCCCGACGCGGTGGCGATGCGGGAGAAGGACCGGGGGATCTGGCAGGAGGTGACCTGGGCCGGGTACTGGGACACCGCGCTGACGGTGGCGCACGGGCTGCTCGCCCTCGGGGTACAGCCCGGGGACCGGGTCGCGATCCACGCCGAGAACCGCCGCGAGTGGCTCTACGCCGACCTGGCGACGGTCGCGCTCCGGGCGATGACCGTCGGGCTCTACCCGACGAATCCGCCGGCCGAGGTCGGGTACCTGCTGGCGCACTCCGGCGCCCGGGTGCTGGTCGCCGAGGACCAGGAGCAGGTCGACAAGGCGCTGGAGGTCCTCGACCAGTGCCCGGAGCTGCACCGGATCGTCTACCTCGAACCGCGCGGCATCCGGCACCGGTACCAGCATCCGGCGCTGCTCGACTGGGCGGAACTGCTCCGGATCGGCGCCGCGCACCGGGCCGCCGAGCCCGACGCGGTCGACGGGCGGATGGCGGAGGCGACCTCCGACGACATCGCGACGCTGATCTACACCTCCGGCACCACCGGCCCACCCAAGGGCGTGATGCTGAGCGTCTCCAACGTGGACTTCGCGATCCGGACGCTGGTCCAGGCCGGCGGGTTCACCGATCCGCCACCGGGGCCGTCCGACGTGCTGCTGTCGTACCTGCCGCTGTGCCACGTCGCGGAACGGATCTTCACCACCTGGTTCAACGCCGGTGCGGGAGTGCAGATCGCGTTCGCCGAGTCGATCGACACGGTGCAGGCCAACCTGCGGGAGGTGCAGCCGACCATCCTCTTCGGGGTGCCCCGGATCTGGGAGAAGATCCTCGCCGGGGTGACCATCCGGCTGGCCAACGCGTCCCCGGTCAAGCGGTGGAACGCCCGGCTGTGGCTCGGGGTCGCCGACCGGATCGCCGAGACCCTGGTCCGGACCGGCGGCCGACCCACCGCCGGCACCCGGCTGGCGTACGGGATCGGGTGGCTGTTCTGCTACCGCGCGCTGCGGGTACGGATCGGGATGCGCCGGGTCCGGTACGCCGCCTCCGGTGCCGCCCCGATCGCCCCCGACGTGCTGCGGTTCTTCATGGGGATCGGCATCCGGATGCACGAGGTGTACGGGATGACCGAGAACACCGCCGTGGCCACCGGCAACCGGCCCGGCCGGATCCGGCTCGGTACGGTCGGCGAGCCGCAGCCCGGGATCGAGCTGCGGATCGACGAGGCGACCGGGGAGATCCTGACCCGGCATCCCGGCGTCTTCACCGGCTACTACCGCGATCCGGCGGCCACTGCGGCGGCGTTCGCGCAGGACGGCTGGCTGCGGACCGGTGACATCGGCGAGTGGATCGACGGCACACACGTCAGGATCACCGACCGGGCCAAGGACATCATGATCACAGCGGGTGGCAAGAACGTCGCTCCGTCCGAGATCGAGAACGCGCTGAAGGCGTCGCCGTACCTGAAGGAGGCCATCCTGGTCGGCGACCGCCGGCCCTACCTGACCGCGCTGATCGGAATCGAGCTGGAGACGGTGGGGGAGTGGGCGCAGCGCCGGGGCCTGCCGTACACCACCTATCGGGACCTGTCGGAGAAGCCGGAGGTACGGGCCCTGGTCGACGAGGTGGTCGAAGCGGTGAACGCCCGGCACGCCCCGGTCGAGCAGGTCCGGCGGTACGCGCTGCTGCCCAAGGAACTCGACCACACCGACGGTGAACTGACCGCGACCCAGAAGGTACGCCGGTCCGCCGTCGCCGACCGCTTCGCCGAGCTGGTCGAAGAGCTGTACGCGCGTCGGGACCCGGCGCCGTGACCGCGCCCGGCGGGGAAGCGGCATGACCGAGCGCAGCGGGGAGGTGGCATGACCGAGTTGCTGGAGAGCGTGTTGCGCGGGCTCGGCACCGGCAGCGTGTACGCCCTGCTGGCCCTCGGCTTCGTCATCATCTACAAGGCGACCCGGGTGATCAGCTTCGCCCAGCCCGCGTTCATGCTGGCCGGCGCGGTACTGGTCACCTACCTCGCCGGGCCGGTCGGGTTCTGGCTCGCGGTGCCGGTCGCCGCGCTGCTCACCGCCGGGCTGGCGCTCGGGGTGGAACGGGTCGCGGTCCGCCCGATGGTCGGCCGCCCGGCGTTCGTGGTCGCCATCATCACTCTCGGGGTCGACGTCGCGGTCCGGGTCGTGGTCAACGGGTTCATCGGGCTGGACGTCCGGCACGTCGGCGACCCGTGGGGGCTGCGTACCGTGGCCATCCCCGGCACCGGCGTCGACCTGCAACAGCGGCACCTCGGCGCGCTGCTGGCCACCACGGTGCTGATCGCGGCCCTGTTCGCCTTCTTCCGGTTCACCCGGATGGGCCTGGCGATGCGGGCGGCAGCCTACGACCAGGAGGCGGCGCTGGCCCAGGGCGTGTCGGTCGGCGCGGTCTTCGCGCTCGCCTGGGGGCTGGCCGGTGGGCTGGCCGCCGTCGCCGGAACCTTCGCCGCCGCCGGGGCGAGCGTCGACGCGGGGTTGTGGCTGATCGCGCTGACCGCCCTGCCGGTGATCATCCTGGGTGGACTGGACTCGCTGCCCGGCGCGGTGGTCGGCGGGCTGGCCGTCGGCATGATCCAGGAACTCGCCGCCACCTATCAGCAGCACGCGCCCTGGCTCGGCGGCAACGTCTCGGTGATCACCCCGTACGTGCTGATGCTGCTGGTTCTGCTGGTCCGGCCGTACGGGCTGTTCGGCACCAGGGAGGTGGAACGGGTATGAGCGCCACCGGACGGCGTACCCGGCTGCGGGGGCGGCCACTGCTGCACACCTCGTACGCCAGCGACCTGGCCCTGTTCGACACCCCGGCCAAGCGGACCTCGGTGGGGGCGCTGCTGGTCCTCGCCGTGGGCCTGCCCTTCCTGCTGCCCGACGAGGTGCTGCAACTGCTCGCCGTCTGCTGTGTGGCGGCGATCGGGGCGGTCGGGCTCGGCCTGGTCACCGGGTACGCCGGTCAGGTGTCCCTGGGCCACGCGTTCTTCCTGGCCATCGGCGCGTACACGGCGGCGGCGATCAGCGGCGACCCGGACGGCCGGGTGATCGGCCTCGGAGTCACCAACATCCTGGTCTGGCTGCCCGCCGCCGGTCTGCTCGCCGGACTGGCCGGGGTGCTGGTGGCCCCGCTCGCCACCCGGCTGCGCGGGCTGTACCTGGCGATCGTCACCCTCGGTCTGGTCTTCATCGGCCAGCACGTCTTCAGCGAATGGTCGGCGCTGACCGGCGGGGCGGGCGTCGGCCGGCCGGCGGCCACCCTGGAGTTCTTCGGCCAGCCGCTCGCCGCCACCGGGGCGCTCGGCACCCGCGACCAGAAGCTCTACTGGCTGATGCTGCTGTTCCTGCTGGTCTTCGCGCTGGCCGCGGCCAACCTGGCCCGGTCCAAGGTCGGGCGGGCGTTCACCGCGATCCGGGACCGGGACATCGCGGCCGGGGTGATCGGGGTCAACCTGGCCCGGTACAAGACGATCGCCTTCGCCGTCTCGTCGGCGTACGCGGGCTGCGCGGGCGCCCTGCTCTACACCGTGACCGGCTTCTTCGACCCGAGTTCGTTCAGCCTGCTGCTGTCGGTGCAGTACATCGCAATGGTGCTGATCGGTGGTGCGGGCACCATCTCCGGCGCGATCGCCGGGGCGTTCTTCATCACCCTGCTGCCCCGGCTGACCCGGGAGATGCAGGCGTGGGTGCCGTTCCTCAGCGCCCAGCCGAACGAGGTGCCCAACGTCTTCCAGGTGGAGACGATCCTCTACGGCGTACTCATCATCGTCTTCCTCATCTTCGAGCCCCGGGGCCTGTTCGGGATCTGGGTCCGGGTCCGCAACTACTGGAAGGCATGGCCGTTCTCCTACTGAGCTGCTCCCTACTGACCCTGTGAGGTAGCCATGGGAAGGCACAGATCGTCCGCCGCCGTCGTACGCCGGATCGCCTCCGGAACCATCGCCCTGCTGCTCTGCGGCGCGGCCGTCGCCTGCCGGGGCGGCGACACCGAGACCGACGAGTCCGGACTGAAGACCGACGTCGGCGTCGCCTCCGAGCCGTGCCCGGAGGCGGTGGACAAGAACAAGGGCTGCATCTACCTGGGCATCATCTCCGACCTCACCGAGGGCCCGTTCCGGGCGCTCGCGGTGCCGATCACCGATGCGCAGAAGGCGTTCTGGAAGCGGGTGAACACCGCCGGCGGAATCGGCGACTACGAGGTCGACGTGACCCGGTACATCCGGGACAACAAGTACAACCCACAGACCCACAACCAGGTGTACCAGGAGATGAAGCCGAACGTGCTCGCCCTGGCCCAGACCCTCGGCTCACCGACCACGGCCGCGATCCTGGCCGACATGAAGGCCAGCAACGTGGTCGCGGCCCCGGCGGCGTGGACCTCGGCGTACGCCTTCGAGGACGTCATCATCGAGTCCGGCGCCAACTACTGCCTGGAGTCGATGAACGCGCTCGACTACGCCAAGGAGGCGCACGGCGTGAAATCGGTGCTCGCGGTGCACCTCGCCGGAGACTACGGCGACGACGCCGCGGCCGGGGCGAAACTCGCCGCGCAGAGCCTCGGGTTGACCTTCAACGCGGTGAAGACCGACTCGGGTGCGGACAAGCAGGCCGGCGCGATCCAGGCCATCCTGTCCGGTCGGCCCGATCTGGTGGTCCTCACGATGGGGCCGGCCGACGCGGCGTCGATCGTCGGACAGGCCGCCGCCCGGGGCTTCGCCGGCCGGTTCATCGGTACCAGCCCGACCTGGAATCCCGCGCTGTTGCAGAGCGCCGCCGCGCCCGCCCTGCTCTCCCGGTACGAGCAGACCTCGCCGTGGGACTCCTGGGGCACCGACACGCCCGGTCACCAGGCGCTGCGGGCGGCGCTGGGCGGGGTGACCCCGAACGACGGGTACACCTCGGGTTGGGTGTGGTCGTACCCGATGAAGGCCGCGCTGACCAAGGCGGTGGCCGACGGTGATCTCACCCGGGCCGGGTTGCTCGCCGCGGTCAAGTCCCTGACCTCGGTGGACTACGAGGGGATGCTGCCCTCGGGGGCGGGCAACTACGCCGCCGGCCCGAACGACGGGGCGGTACGGGTGTCCGCCGTCTACCGCCCGGACCGGGCCGCCCCGACCGGGGTGAGCCAGGTACGGCCGTTGTCCGCCGGCCCGACCGCGAAGGCGTACGCCCTGGACGGACCGTGCTACGCGAAGCTCTGAGGTTCCCGCCACGATCACCCGGCCCGGCGGCGCGGTACACCGTCGCCGACCCGCCGGGATGAGCCGGCCGCGGTCGACCGGTCAACGGGCCAGCCGGTCGACCGCGGTCACCACCGCACCCGCACCGTCCTCGGCGGCCAACCGGTCGGCGAGGAGCCGGGCCCGGTGCCGGAAGGCCGGCTCGGTCACCGCGGCCCGGATCGCGGTACCGAGCCGGTCGGAGGTGAGCCGGTGGAACGGGATCACCTCCGGGCTGACCCCGAGCGCGGCCAGCCGGGCGGCCCAGAACGGCTGGTCGGCCAGGATCGGCACCGGCACCGCCGGTACTCCGGCCCGGAGACCGGCGGCGGCGGTACCGCAACCGGCGTGGTGGACCAGGGCGGCCATCCGGGGGAAGAGCCAGCCGTGCGGCACGTCCCCGACGGTCAGCACCTGATCCGATCCGGTCCCCGACTCCGGGCCGACCACACCCGCCGGGTCGCCGTCGGCCAGCGGTCCGGTGCCGATGCCCGGCACCGCACCGCCGCCCGGCTCCGGCCCGGCGCCGATTCCCTGCACGACACCGCGTACTCCGGCGCGGCGGAGCGCGCGGATGACCAGGGTGTGCAGCTCCCCACCGGTGTCGGCGAGGCTGCCGAAGCCGACGTATACCGGTGGCGGGCCGGCGGCGAGGAAATCGAGCAGCGCGGCGGGTGGCCGCCAGTCCGGCGCGGACAGCGGCCACCAGTAGCCGACCACGTCCAGGCCGGAGCGCCAGTCCGGCGGCCGGGGCAGCACGGCCGGGCTGAAGCCGTGGCTGATCGGCCAGCCGGTGGTCTCGGCGTGCCGCTCCAGGCCGGCGATGTCGGCCGGCGGCAGGCCCAGGCGGGCGCGGAGCCGTCGCGAGGCGTCGGCGTAGATCCGGCGACCCAGCCGTTGGCCGAGCCAGCCGGCGGCCCGGTTGCCCCAGTTGCCGAGCGACCGTACGCCGAGCAGGATCGGCGGAAACGCGCCGGTCGGGGAGAGCGGCTGGAGGAAGACGCCGAGGCTGGGAATGCCGTGGTGCTCCGCCACGGAGTAGCCCAGCGGCGCGGTGGTGCTGGAGAGCAGCAGCAGGTCGGTGCCGTCCTCGGCGGCGGTGGCGATGCCGGTGCCGAGGTCGCCGACGAACCGGCCGCCGAGCCGGAGGAACTCGACCAGTCCCGGTGCGCCGGGCAGGGACGACGGTCGCCGTCGCCCGGAGGCGGCGGTCCGGAGCGCCGGAAGGTCGCCGGGGATCGGCCGGAACTCCAGCCCGCTTCCGGCCACCAGACCCGCGTACCGGGGCGGCGCGGCGAGCGTCACCCGGTGGCCGGCGGTCCGCAGCCGGGCACCGAGGCCGGTGTACGGGGCGACGTCCCCCAGGGAACCGGCGGTGACGATCAGAACCCGCATCCGGACCTCCCGGCGGGCCGAAGAGGTGTTCGCTGGTGGCCCGGAGAATGTCCGATTCCGCTGGTGAACCCGGGGTATCCGGAGTCTACGCCGGGTCGTCCCCGTTGGTCGGCGTCGACGCGAACCGGGGCAGCGGGCAGAGCACTCCGGTCGGCGGGTGGCCCCCGGGCGGGTCGGCGGGTGGGCTCGGGGGTCGAAAAGTGGCAGGACGGCGGTGCCCCGAGGATTCTTCGCACTTTCTCCGGGTAGATGGCCGGATGACGTTCAGTCCCGGGCGGTACCAGGTCAGCCGTAAGGAGGCGTCCGAGCCGCCGAGCGGCGGTTCGGGAGGGCGACGTCCACGCGTGATGATCATCTACGCCAGCGCGGGCGCCGGGCATGACGGTGCGAGCCGCGAACTCGCCCGCCGGCTCCGTGAGCGCGGGCTACGGGCGGACTGCGTGGACCTGGCCGACATCTTCCCGTGGGGACTCGGACGACTGCTCCGGGGCACCTACCACGGCATGTTGAGCCGGCTGCCCTGGATCTACGGGCTGCTCTTCTCCATCGGGGGCAACTTCAGCCGGGCCGCGCCGATCACCCGGGCGTTGCTGCGACCGGTGTGGCCACGGGTACTCCGGATGCTGCCGCCGGACACCCGGGCGGTGGTCTCGACGTACCCGGTGGTCAGCCAGATCGTCGGGCCGCTGCGCCGCGAGGGCCGGCTCGCCGTACCGGTGATCACCTATCTGACCGACTTCGCGGTCAACCCGATCTGGGTGTCCCCGGGCATCGACGTGCACTGCGCCGCGCACGACACCACCCGGGCCGAGGCGCGGGCGCTCGGTGCGGGCGAGGTCCGGGTGGCCGGCCGGCTGGTCTCCGCCGGCTTCCGTCCCGGGGCCGAGGAGGACAAGCGGCGTGCCCGCGAACGGCTCGGACTGCCCCTGGACGCGCGGCTGGCCCTGCTGGTCGCCGGCTCCTGGGGAGTCGGCGCGGTGGCGCGGACGGCAGCCGAGATCGCCCGGACCGGGGTCGCGGTCCCGGTGGTGGTCTGCGGTCGGAACACCGCGCTGTACCGCCGGCTGACGCGCAAGCGGATCGGGCCCGTCTTCGGCTGGGTCGACGACATGCCCGAGCTGCTCCGGGCGGCGGACGTGCTGGTGGAGAACGCCGGCGGACTCACCGCGCTGGAGGCGATGGCCTGCGGACTGCCGGTGGTCACCTATCGACCCATTCCCGGCCACGGCAGGGCGAACGCCGGCACCATGACCCGGGCCGGGGTGGCGACCTGGGTACGGCGCTCCGCCGACCTGGGCCCGGCCCTGGTCCGACTCGCCGACGGTGCCGAGGGCCAGCGGCAGCGGGCGGCCGGGCTCGCGCTCTTCGACACCGACCCGGCGGCGGTGGTCGCCGACGTCGCCCACGGCGTCGAGGCAGTCTCGTCGGCCAGGAAGCCGGTGCCGGTCGACGATCCGGCGTTGGTCGAGAACCCGGTGGCGGTGCCGGCCGAGGTCACGACGGGGCTCGCCGCCGCGCCGCCGCGCCGGACGCTGACCCGCTGGGTGGGGCTGCGGGCGAGCATGGCGAAGAAACGGATCGGCGCGGACGAACCAGGGGCCGATGGTGGCAACCGCCCGGCCAACCGACCGGACCGGCAAGGCTGAGGTGCGGGTCGCGGGCGCACACCCCGTCCCCGGCGGCGACGGGACCAGGGCGGTGTTCCGCCGGTCCGGCGTTCCGTCCCCGGTGCCGGAGGTGGCGCGGTGAACACCCTCGCCATCGTCCTGGGGTTGGCCTCGGCCGCCTGCTTCGCGGTGAGTTCGGTGCTGGAGCAGCGTGCCGCCAAGCGGGAGCGGCCGACCCGGACCATCGACCCCCGACTGCTGATCCGGCTGCTGCACCGCCGGCTGTGGCTGCTCGGCTGGATCCCGGACGCCTTCGGCACCCTCCTGCAGGCGTTCGCACTGCGCTTCGGTGCGCTCGCCCTGGTCGAACCGCTCCTGGTCAGCGGGCTCTTCATGGCGATCCCGCTGGAGGCGGCGCTCGAGCGCCGCCGGCCGCACCGGCGGGACATGCTGGTGGTGGTCATCGGGGTCATCGGCCTCACCGGCTTCCTGGTCGCCGCCAACCCACGGGGCGGCGTGCAGGAGCCGAAGGCGTTGGCCTGGATCGGCGTCGGCGTCGCCATCGGCGTACTGGTGACGATCTGTCTGCTGGTCGCCTGGCGTACCCAGGCGGCGACCCGGGGACTGATGCTGGGAATCGCCACCGGCCTGCTCTACGCCGCCGCCGCGGCCCTGCTCAAGAGCGTCATCGAGAAGCTGCCGGACCATCCGGCCGAGGTCTTCACGGACTGGCACCTCTACGCCCTGGTGGTGGTCGGCGGCGCGGCGTTGACCCTCAACCAGAACGCCTTCCAGGGCGGCCCGATCGCCGCTCCGCTGACCGCGATCGCGCTGCTCGACCCGTTCACCAGCGTGCTGATCGGCGTCACCGCGTTCGAGGAGGACCTCTCGCTCCAGGGGCCACGCCTGATCGTCGGCCTGGTCGCGGTGGCGGCGATGTGCACCGGCATCTGGATGGCCCGGCGTACCCAGTCAAGCTGACACGCCGGCCGGGCATGGGTGGCCGCCCGGCCCGGCCCGACCCGGCGGGGGCGCTGGTCATCAAGGGGGCGAACACGCCGAGAGGAATTCGGCGGCCCGCACCGCCGAGGGTGGGAAGTTGGGTACGCTCGGTGAAGATTACTTAGCGCGAGCGATGGGTTACTACCAATCCGGCGCGGCGGTCTGGCTGGGCTCGGGCTGACAGATTGACCTCGCGAGAGGCGGCAGGGTGCTTGATCTGACCGACGATGTTCCCGGCCGTCCATCCGCGGATCGGCCGGGCGGACGCCGCCAGCCGGACACCGTGGTGACCGGGGAGAACTTTCCGGTCGCGCTCCGGGTCCTACCGGCGCGGATCCGTCGGCACCTGCTCGCCCTCTACGGCTACGCCCGGTTCGTCGACGACCTCGGCGACGAGCCGGACGACACCGGTCGGGACGAGCCCCCCGCCGTCCGACTCGCCGCACTCGACCGGTTCGAACGCCAGGTACGCGCGCTCTACGCCGGCCATCCGCCACGGCATCCGGTACTTGTCCGACTGGCGCCGACCGTGGTCGACCGGCGGCTGCCGATCGACCCGCTGCTCCGGCTGATCGAGGCGAACCGCCGCGACCAGGCGGTGACCCGCTATCCGACGTTCGGCGCCCTGGTCGAGTACTGCCACTTCTCCGCCGACCCGGTCGGCGAACTGGTGCTGCATGTCTTCGACTCTCCGACACCGGCCCGGATCCAACTGTCCAACCGGGTCTGCACGGCGCTACAGATCATCGAGCACCTCCAGGACGTGGCCGAGGACCGGCGCCGGGGCCGGATCTACCTGCCGACCCAGGACCTTGTGGCCGTGAAGGTGTCGGAGGAGGACCTGGACGCGCCCCGGGCCGGTGCGGGGCTGCGCACCGTCGTGCGCCGGCAGGCCGTACGGGCGGAGGAACTGCTCGACACCGGCTCGGCGGTGGTCGGCGAACTCTCCGGCTGGGCCCGGCTCGCGGTCGGCGGGTACGTCGCCGGTGGCCGCGCCGCCCTCGCCGCCCTCGCCCGTGCCGACTACGACCCGCTGCCAGGTCCACCCCGGCCGACCCGTGCCGGAATCGCCACGGCATGGCTCAGGACCTGGCTGGCACCACCGGCCGCCCCGGCCCGGAGCGGAGTACGGCGATGAGTGGCGACGACGAGCTGGGGCGCGCGTACCGGGAGTGTGCCCGGGTCACCCGCAGCCAGGCGCGCAACTTCTCGTACGGCATCCGGCTGCTCCGCCCCGACCGGCGCGCCGCCCTCTGCGCCGTGTACGCGGTCGCCCGGCGCATCGACGACATCGGCGACGGTGACCTGCCGGCCGCCACCAAGCTGGCCCGGCTGGACCAGATCCGGGCCGCCCTGCACCGGCTTCCGGACGCCGGGACCGATCCGGTGCTGGTGGCGCTGGCCGACGCCGCGGCCCGGCTGCCGATTCCGCTGGCCGCCCTGGACGAACTGGTGGACGGCTGCGTCGCCGACGTCCGGGGCACCCGGTACGACACGTTCTCCGAACTCGTCGGCTACTGCCGCTGCGTCGCGGGGTCGATCGGCCGGCTCTCCCTCGGCGTGTTCGACCTGCGGGCATCGGCGGACCGGAGCACGGCCGGCGAACTCGCCGACACTCTCGGCATCGCGTTGCAGCTGACCAACATCCTCCGCGACATCGTCGAGGACCGCGGGATCGGGCGGATCTACCTGCCCCGACATGACCTGGACCGGTTCGGGTGCGGCCTGGAGGTCGGCGCCGACGGCGGGTTCACCGATCCGCCGGACCGGCTGGCCGCGCTGGTGCGCTGGCAGGCCCAGCGCGCCGAACGGTACTACCAGAGCGGGCTGCGGCTGCTGCCGCTGCTGGACCGGCGCAGCGCGGCGTGCGTGGCGGCGATGGCCGGGATCTACCACCGGCTGCTGGCCAGGATGGTCGCCGACCCGATGGCGGTCACCCGGCGCCGGATGTCCCTGCCCGGCTGGGAGAAGGCGTACGTCGCCGCGCGGGCGATGACCCGGAGCGCACCATGACCACCGAACGGGTCTGCGTCGTCGGTGGTGGCCTGGCCGGTATCGCCTCGGCGGTACGCCTGCTCGACGCCGGACACCAGGTGACCCTGGTCGAGGCCCGCCCGGCCCTCGGCGGCGCCACCTACTCGTTCCGGCGCGGCGAGCTCACGGTCGACACCGGCCAGCACGTCTTCCTCCGCTGCTACCAGCAGTATCGGGAACTGCTGGTCCGGCTCGGCAGCGCCGACCGGGCCGCCGTCCAGGACTGCTTCGCGGTGCCGATCCTGCGGGTCGGCGCGCCGCCGCACGTACTCGCCCGGAACCGCCGGCTGCCCGCCCCGGCCCACCTGCTGCCGGCACTGCTCAACTACCGCCCGCTGCGCTTCGGGCAGCGGCTCTCGGCGGTCCGGGCCGCCGCCGCGCTGCGTGGTGTCGAGCCGGACGATCCGGCCGCCGACCGGGTCAGCTTCGGTGCCTGGCTGGCCGCACACGGTCAGGACGCGCCGACGATCCGACGGCTGTGGGAGCTGATCTGCATCGCGGCGCTCAACGCACCGCCGGACCAGGCCTCGCTCGCGCTCGCCGCCCGGGTGTTCCGGACCGGGCTGCTCGATCGGGCCGATGCCGCCGACATCGGCCGGCCCACCGCGCCCCTGGGCGAACTGCACGGCTCCCCGGCCGCCGCCCTGCTACGGCAACGCGGCGCCTCGGTCCGCACGGGGGTACGCGTCCAGGGGATCCGGGTCGACCAGGGACGGTTCCGCGTGGTGGGCGAGGGCGTCGACCTGACCGCCGATGCCGTGGTGCTGGCGGTACCACATCCGCAGGCGGCCCGGTTGGTACCCGTGGAGGCCGCCCCGGACCGGGCCCGCTGGGCGCGGCTGGGCGCGGCGCCGATCGTCAACGTGCACGTCCACTACCAGCAGCGGATCACCGAGTTGGAGTTCGCCGCGGGGCTGGACACGCCGGTCCAGTGGGTGTTCGACCGCACGCCGCCCGGCGCGTCCGGCCAGTACCTGGTGGTGTCCATCTCCGCCGCCGAGCAGGTGCTGGCGGTCCGGGCGGGCACTCTGCTGCGGACCTACCTGGCCGCGCTGGCGGAGGTCTTTCCGGCGGCCCGGCAGACCCGGGTCCGGGACGCGTTCGTCACCCGGGAGCCCCGGGCGACGTTCCGGCAGGGTCCCGGCTCACGTCTGGCCCGGCCACCGGCCCAGACCCGGTCACCCGGGCTGGCCCTGGCCGGCGCATGGACCGACACAGGGTGGCCGGACACGATGGAGGGCGCGGTACGCAGCGGCCAGCGGGCCGCCGACGTCGTACTCGCCCACCTCGGGTCGACTTCGAGCGCGACGGAGGCGACGACATGACGGAGCGGAGCGAGGTCATCGGCAGGCTCGGTCGACCAGGTCACGGCGACGACGAGCGGAGCGAGGAGACGACATGACCACGATGCTGCCCAGCGTCCTCTCCCAGGTGGACGAGCTCGTCCAGCCCGAGATCCGGGTGGCGCTCGAGCGGATCGACGAGCGCACCCGGCTGGTCGCCGGATACCAGTTGGGCTACTGGGACGCGACGGGCGAGCCCACCGGCCGGAGCGGAAAGGGGCTGCGGCCGGCTCTGGCGCTGCTCTCGGCCCGGGCTGCCGGCCAGGACGTACGGCGTGGGCTGCCCGCCGCGGTCGCGGTGGAACTGGTGCACAACTTCTCACTGCTGCACGACGACGTCATCGACGGTGACCTGGAACGCCGGCACCGGCCGACCGCCTGGGCCGCGTTCGGGATCGGACCGGCGATCCTGGCCGGTGACGCGATGCTCAGCCTCGCCGACGAGGTGCTGTCGACCGGATCCGACCTGGACCTGGTCCCGGGACTGTCCACCCTGCACACGGCGATCCGGCGGCTGATCGCCGGGCAGGCGGCCGACGTGGCGTTCGAGGCCCGCGCCGACGTGACCCTCGACGAGTGCCTGGCGATGGCGCGGGACAAGACGGCGGCGCTGCTGGCCTGCTCCGCGACGCTCGGCGCGGTGCTCTGTGGTGCCCCGCCGACGGTGGTCGACGGCCTGGCCCGGTACGGCGAACGCCTCGGCCTGGCCTTCCAGCTCGTCGACGACCTGCTCGGCATCTGGGGCGAGCCGGCGGTGACCGGCAAACCGGTGCTGTCCGACCTGCGGGCCCGGAAGAAGTCGGTGCCGGTGGTCCGGGCCCTCACCTCGGGCGGCCCGGCCGGTGACCAGCTCGCCGACCTGTACGCGAGCCCCGGTGAACTGTCCCCCACGGACCTGGCCCTGGCCGCCACCCTGATCGAGGAGACCGGCGCCCGGGACTGGACCGAGAAGCAGGCCGACCGGCTGCTCACCGAGGCGCTGGCCGAACTGGACCAGCTGGGCGAGCCGGGTACGGCCACCGGGACCGACCTGTCCGAGGTGCACGCCGACCTGGTGGCGATCGCGCACTTCATGACGGGACGGGACCACTGATGGCCCGCCTCCTCTCCACCGACGGGCATCGGTTAGCCGGGGGCCCTTCATCTACCGAAGGCGATAACAAGGGGCCCTTCCTTGCGGCCCGGGCGGCGCTGGACCGCGCGCGCGACCTGTTGCTGTCGCGGCAGGATCCGGCGGGGTGGTGGCAGGGCGAGCTGGAGACCAACGTCACGATGGAGGCCGAGGACCTGCTGATGCGGGAGTTCCTGGGCATCCGTACCTCGGTGGAGACCGAGCCGACGGCCCGGTGGATCCGGTCGAAGCAGGGCGCGGACGGCGCCTGGGCGAACTTCCACGGCGGTCCCGGCGACCTCTCCACCACCATCGAGGCGTACGCGGCGCTGCGGCTGGCCGGCGACCCGGCCGAGGCGGAACACCTGTGCCGGGCCCGGAAGTTCGTGCTCGCCCACGGTGGTATCGAGCGGAGCCGGGTCTTCACCCGACTCTGGCTGGCGCTGTTCGGCGAGTGGCCGTGGCAGCGGCTGCCGGCGATCCCGCCCGAGGTGGTGCTGCTGCCCTCGTGGTTTCCGCTCAACGTCTACGACTTCGCCTGCTGGGCCCGGCAGACCATCGTCCCGCTCTCCATCGTCCGGTCGCTGCGCCCGGTACGTCCGCTCGGCTTCTCGCTCGGCGAACTGCGTACCGGCCGGCCACCGGCACCGGCACAGTCGCTGCGTCGGCGCGGCGGTTGGATGCACCGGCTCGACGGAGCGTTGCGCGGGTACGAGCGCCATCCGGTCGGCCCCCTCCGGCGCAACGCGCTGCGTCGGGCCGCGGAGTGGATCGTGGCCCGTCAGGAGGCCGACGGCTCGTGGGGCGGGATCCAGCCGCCCTGGGTCTACTCGCTGATCGCGTTGCACCTGCTCGGTTATCCGCTGTCCCATCCCGTGCTGCGCAGTGGACTGGCCGGACTGGAGCGGTTCACCGTCCGCGAGGAGACTCCGGACGGCCCGGTACGCCGGTTGGAGGCGTGCCAGTCCCCGGTCTGGGACACCGCCCTCGCGATGGTCGCCCTCGCCGACGCGGGGCTGCCGGCCGAGCATCCGGCCCTGGCCAGCGCGGCCGATTGGCTGCTGACCGAGGAGATCAGGGTGCCCGGGGACTGGGCGGTACGCCGACCGGGCCTGCCACCGGGCGGTTGGGCCTTCGAGTTCGACAACGACGGCTACCCGGACACCGACGACACCGCGGAGGTGTTGCTGGCGCTGCGACGTACCGGCGCGGATCCGGCGGTCCGGGGGGCGATGGAACGCGGCGTCGCCTGGCTGCGCGGGATGCAGTCGCGGGACGGCGGCTGGGCCGCCTTCGACGCGGACAACACCCGGGCGATCGCCCGCAGCCTGCCGTTCTGCGACTTCGGCGAGGTGATCGACCCGCCGAGCGCGGACGTCACCGCGCACGTCGTGGAGGCGCTCTGTGCCGAGGGGCTGACCGGCTCGGCGACGGTGCGCCGGGGAGTGGGCTGGCTGCTGCGCAACCAGGAGGCGGACGGCTCCTGGTTCGGCCGGTGGGGTGCGAACCACGTCTACGGGACCGGCGCGGCGGTGCCGGCGCTGATCGCCGCCGGGATGCGGCCGGAGCACCCGGCGATCGTCCGGGCGGTGTGCTGGCTGCACCGCCGGCAGAACCCGGACGGCGGCTGGGGCGAGGACATGCGCTCGTACCGCGATCCGGCCTGGCGCGGGCAGGGTGTCTCCACCGCATCCCAGACCGCCTGGGCGTTGCTGGCCCTGCACGCGGCCCGGTCCGACGACGCGGCCTCGGTCGGGCGGGGGATCGGGTGGCTGGCCCGGACCCAACGCCCGGACGGGGGCTGGGACGAGCCGCAGTTCACCGGCACGGGCTTCCCCGGCGACTTCTACATCAACTACCACCTGTACCGGCTGGTGTTCCCGATCAGCGCCCTCGGTCGGCTGCTGCGAGACTCGGACGCGTCCCGTTGAACGACGCCGACTGGGTGCTCTTCGCACCGATGCGAGTCGAGGCCCGGGCGCTGCGCCGGGGCCTGCCGCCGGACGCCCCGCTGCGGCGTACCGGTCGGGGACCGGCCCGGGCCACCCGGGTCGCCGCCGGCTACCGCGACACCGCCGCGCTGGCGGTGGCCGGGATCGCCGGCGGCCTGGTGCCGACGCTGCGCACCGGGGACGTGGTGGTGGCCACCGAGGTACGTCGGGCCGGCGTGCAGGGCGGTGCCCCGGTGTTCTGTCCGGCGGCCCCGATGATCGCCGAGGCCCTTCGCCGACGCGGCCTGACCGTCCACACCGGACCCGTGGTCACCAGCCGGCGGCTGGTCGACGGCCGGATGCGGGACCGGTTGGCGGCCACCGGCGCCTTGGCGGTGGACACCGAGTCGGCGGCGTTGCTGGCCGGAGCGGCCGGCCGGCCCACCGCCTGCGTCCGGGTGGTCGCCGACGTGCCGCCGCATCCGCTCTACCGGCCCGCGACCCTGGGCCGGGTCGCCGCCGCCCTCCGGGTCCTTCCGGAAATCGCCCCGGCGCTCGTCGAATGGGCCGAGGCGACCACCGCCCGGCAGGTGGTTCTGGCCTCGCCGCGCTCGTTCTGCGCCGGAGTGGAGCGGGCGATCAGCACGGTGGAGCAGGCGCTGGACCGGCACGGCCCACCGGTCTACGTGCGCAAGCAGATCGTGCACAACGCGCACGTCATCGCCGACCTCCAGCGCCGGGGCGCGGTCTTCGTCGACGAGCTGACCGAGATCCCCGAGGGTGCGCTCACGGTCTTCTCCGCGCACGGGGTGGCACCCGCGGTCCGGGGCGCCGCCGCCGAGCGGGGACTGCCGGTCATCGACGCCACCTGCCCGCTGGTGAGCAAGGTGCACAGCGAGGCCCGCCGGTTCGCCGGGCGGGGCAACACCGTGCTGCTGATCGGACACGCCGGCCACGAGGAGACCGAGGGCACCCTCGGCGAGGCGCCGGGCCGGATCGCCCTGGTCGAGACCGTCCGGGACGCGGAACGGATCGAGGTCGCCGACCCGGACCGGGTCTCGTACCTGGTGCAGACCACCCTCGCGGTCGATGAGGTCGCCGGGGTCCTGGACGTGCTCCGGCGCCGCTTCCCGGCGCTGACCGGGCCGTCCTCCGACGACATCTGCTACGCCACCACGAACCGGCAGGCGGCGTTGCGCGAGGTGGCCGCCGTCGCCGACGTGGTGCTGGTACTCGGCTCGGAGAACTCCTCGAACTCCCGGCGGCTGGTGGAGGTGACCGAGCGCGGCGGGACCCCGGCGTACCTGGTCGACGACGTCGACGCGGTCGACCTCCGCTGGCTCGCCGGGGTACGGACGATCGGCGTGACCGCCGGTGCCTCGGCGCCGCCCCGACTGGTCGACCAGACCGTCGCGGCGTTGACCGGGCTCGGCGCCGACTCGGTACGGGAGCACACCACCCGTACCGAGGACGTGCATTTCACCCTTCCCAAGGAGATCCGAACGCCATGACGGGGAGCATTCGGCAGGGCATTTCATCAGATCGCATGACCGGCGGCAGGGCGGCCGGACCGACCGGGACGGGGTGCTGAGATGGGTATGCCACTGCGGCAGAGCATTCGGGTGGGCCGCTATCTGCTGGAGCAGAAGCTGCGCCGCCGGACCCACTTCCCGTTGCTCGTCGAACTGGAACCACTCTTCGCCTGCAACCTCGCCTGCGCCGGCTGCGGCAAGATCCAGCATCCGGCGGACGTACTGAAGCGGCGGATGCCGGTGGAGCAGGCGCTCGCGGCGATCGAGGAGTGCGGGGCGCCGATGGTCTCGATCGCCGGCGGCGAACCGCTGATGCATCCGGACATCGACAAGCTGGTCGCCGAACTGGTCCGGCGTCGCAAGTACGTCTTCCTCTGCACGAACGCGGCGCTGCTGCGCAAGAAGCTGCACAAGTTCACCCCGTCCCGCTACTTCTCCTTCGCCGTGCACATCGACGGCCTGCGGGAGCGGCACGACGCGTCGGTCTGCAAGGACGGCGTCTTCGACGAGGCGGTGGAGGCGGTACGCGAGGCGAAACGGAAGGGCTTCCGGGTCACCAGCAACACGACCTTCTTCTCCACCGACACCCCGCAGACCGTGATCGAGGTGCTCGACTACCTCAACGACGATCTCGGCGTCGACCAGATGATGCTCTCCCCGGCGTACGCCTACGACAAGGCGCCGGACCAGGAGCACTTCCTGGGGGTGACGGAGACCCGGGCGATGTTCAAGAAGGCGTTCGCCGAGGGGCGCCGGAAGAAGTGGCGGCTGAACCACTCGCCGCTGTTCCTGGACTTCCTCGAGGGCCGGATCGACTTCAAGTGCACCGCCTGGGCCATCCCGTCGTACTCCCTGTTCGGCTGGCAGCGTCCCTGCTACCTGCTCGGGGACGGGTACGCGCAGTCGTACAAGGAGTTGGTCGAGACCACCGAGTGGTCGGCGTACGGCCGGGGCAAGGATCCGCGCTGCGCCAACTGCATGGCCCACTGCGGGTACGAGCCGACGGCGGTGCTGGCCACGATGTCCTCGCTCCGGGAGTCACTCCGCGCGGTCCGCGCCAACTGAGGGGTGTAAGGAAGGGCCCCCTATTAGCGTTTTCAGTAGAAGAAGGGCCCCTTCCTAACACATCCGCCCTCAGCCGAACCGGTCGGCGAGCCGCCGGTAGGTGGCCGGCAGGGTGGCCCGGACGGCGATCGGCAGGTACATCCAGCGCGGTAGGCACACCTCGTGCCGGCCGCTGAGCATCCCACCGACCAGGGCGGCGGCGGCACGGTCCGGTGGTACGGGCCGGGGACGTCGACGTGGGTACGGGCGACCCCGGCGAAGGAAGAACGGGGTGTCCACGACCGCCGGAACGAGTTCGGTGACCACGATTCCCCGACCGGTCACCTCCTTGCGCAGGCTGTCGGCGAAGACGCTGAGTCCCGCCTTCGTGCCCGCGTACACCGCCTCTTCGCGTACCCCGAGTCGGCCGGCGATCGAGCCGACGAAGCCGAGATGGCCGGTGCCCCGGGACAGCATGCCGGGCAGCACGGCCCGGGACAGCAGCATCGGGGCGGTCAGGTTCGCGGCGACCAGGGACTGGATCTCGGCGTCGGTCATCCCGGTGATCGGACCGGCCCAGCCCTGGCCCGCGTTGTTGACCAGGATGTCCACCCGACCGGCGAGGTCGAGGACCCGGGCGGCCAGGTCGGCGGTCCGGTCCGGGTCGGTGAGGTCGCAGGGGATCGCCGTACCGCCGGAGAGTTCGGCGGCCTCCGCGAGGCGCTCGGCGTCCCGGCCGCTGAGGTAGACCCGCGCGCCGGCATCGGCCAGTCGTCGGGCCGCCGCCGCGCCGATCCCGGACGAGGCGCCGGTGACCAGGGCGACGGCACCGTCGAGCCGGCGCGATTTCATACCGGTAGTGTGGCCCATCCGGTGCCGGCGTACGCCTCGGAGCGCCGAATGCGCCCGGACGGCATCGGGCCGGACGGCATCCCGCCGCGCCGGACCCTCGGGGTTTGCTCGGACGGCATCCGCTTGGTGCGCCCGGGCGGTAGCCGGGTGTTGCTGCGCCCCGGACGGCATCCGGTTGTTGCTATGCCGGCAGACGGCGTTGGTCAGGAGCCGGTGGATTCCAGGGCGCGCTGGGTGGCCCGGAGGAACGTCGGGGTGTCGGCCGGCGAGTTGGCCTCGACGCACAGCCGCTCCATCGCCGCGGCGTAGTAGTCCACGTCGTCGCGCTTGTCGAGGTAGAGCGCGCTGGTGAGCTGTTCCATGTAGACCACGTCGGGCAGTTCCTGGTCGGGGAACCGGAGCAGGCTGAACGCGCCTCCGGCCGCGGCGTGCCCACCGGCCAGGAAGGGGATCACCTGCACGGTGACGTTGGGCAGCTTGGCTACCTCGATGAGGTGCGCGATCTGGCCCCGCATCACGTCGAGGCCGCCGATCGGTCGGCGCAGCGCCGCCTCGTCCACCACGACCCACAGTTGCGGGGCGCCGGGTCGGATCAGCACCTTCTGCCGGTCCATCCGCAGCTCGACCCGACGGTTGATCTCCTCTTCCGGGGCGCCGTCGTGGGCGAGCAGCACCACGGCACGGGCGTACTCCCGGGTCTGGAGCAGACCGGGGATGTACTGGACCTCGTACGTCCGGATCAGGGCGGCCGAGGCCTCCAGCCCGAGGTACGACTGGAACCAGTGCGGCAGGACGTCGCCGTACCGGTGCCACCATCCCGGGGTGTTGGCCTGGCGGGCGAGGGCGAGCAGCGAGGCCCGCTCGGCCTCGTCGGTGACCTGGTAGAGGGTCAGCAGGTCCGCGACGTCGCGCTCCTTGAATCCCACGCGGCCCAGCTCCATCCGGCTGATCTTGGAACCGGACGAGCGGATTTCCCAGCCCGCGTCGTCGCGGCTGACGCCTCGGGCCTCACGCAACTTGCGTAGCTGGCTGCCGAGCAGGATGCGCAGCACGGTCGGGCCGCCGGCCATCGCGGCGTCGGCGGCAGCCCCACCCGCATAGACCGGCCCGTCGCCGAGGGCTGACGCGGTGTCGGCCACCTCGCCGTCCGGGACGGAACCATGGCCGGATGGAGCCATTGTCACGTGTTGCCTCCGCATGCTCGACGCAGCCCGCCGGGGGCTGGGCCCAAATCCGTCGGTAAGCATGCCATGGCATGACGGTGAGGAGGGTAGACCGACCGCGCTATTTTTCTCGACCGTCGTCCAGCCGGTGGGCCTGAAGGTGTGGAGTAGAACGGGGCCGGTGTCGGCGGCCGGGGTGCGGGGGCACCCTGGACGCCGAGGAACCGGCGCTACTGGATGAGGTGATCGAAGTCGCCGTCCCGGGCGCCGAGGATGAAGGCGGCGATCTCGTCGGTCGTGTAGATCAGCGCCGGTCCGTCGGGGTCGCGCGAGTTCCGGATGGCGATGCCGGCGCCGCCGGGCAGCTCGGCCATCTCGACGCAGTTTCCGCTTGGGTTGCTGCGCCGGCTCTTCTTCCACGCGACAGCGGGTAGCTCGCCGGTGGACATGCCGTTGTAGGTCTGATTCATCGGAGTCTTTCTGGAGATCCCGGATGGCTGGTGGTGGGCGTCGCGTAGGCCCGGCTGTGCAGATCCCTCCCCGTGGACGCGTCCTCAGCCGTGACGGTGGGTGGCACCGTCGTCAGGCCACGTCTGCATGACCATCTGCACGTGCATTCGCTCTTGCGCCTGCACCTGACAGCGAGCATGATAGCGCTTGTAAGGGTGTGTCCGTTTGTTCACTTTTCGTGACGGAGGCGGGGAGCCATTGCCAGCGCAGCGGCAGTGTTGGAGAGCAGGTGGGAGCGCCTTTATGCCCGCCGGCCTGGGCAGATGGTCGCCAACACATCGCAACGAAGCGGTTCCGGCCCGTGCTGGGGTAGGCGAACTTCGATCACGGACAGTCATGAACGCGACCCCGCTACCAGCCTTCGGACAGGGTGGCGGTCCGTCCCGCGACCCGTCCCGGGCCTCCTGAAGGGACACACCACAGTGGACCCCTTCACCCTCGCGGCCGGCGCTGCCGCGGTAGCGGGATTCGGCGCGGCCTGGCGGATGCGCAGCCGGGTCCGGACGGCAGAGGCCGAGGTGGTGCGACTCCGCGAGGAACTCCAGGCGGAGCGGCACGCGGCCAGCCACGATCCGCTGACCGGGCTGCCGAACCGACGGGCCTTCTACCAGATCGGTGCCGCCCTGGTCGCCGACCCCGGCCGGCCGCCACTGGTCGCGGTGGTCCTCGACCTCGACGACTTCAAGCAGATCAACGACCGCTTCGGCCACGCCGCCGGCGACCAGGTGCTGATCGCGGTCGCCTGGCGATTCGCCGCGTACGCCGGCAACGACAACCTGGTCGCCCGGCTCGGCGGCGACGAGTTCGCCGGACTGCTGACCGGGGTCCGGAGCGACGGGCGCTGGCTGCACCAGGCCGCGCGACGGTTGGCCGAGGTCGTGTCGGCGCCGATCCAACTCGCCGAACGGGATCTGCGGGTGACGGCCTCGATCGGCCTCGCCCCGGTGCACGGTTGTGCCCAACTGGCCGAGGCGCTGAACCTGGCCGACGCCGCGATGTACCGGGTGAAGACCGGCCGGGGCCGGCTGTCCCGGGTCGACGACAGCGGCTCGGTCGCCGTCCGGGCCGCCGGGCCGCTGCCATCCCGCTGTGCGCCGGCCACCGCGCCGTTCAGCTTGCCGGGCACCCTGGCCGGCCGGCTACCGGGTACGTCAACCGTGCCGCGTGAACTGATTGAGACGACACCGGGCGCCGAGTCAGGAGGGCAGTGAATATGCCAGTACCCACCGTGGATCCGCACCGACGCGACCCGGCCGAAATCGATTCCGCCGCCAGTTACCGACCGACCGACCCGGTCTGGGTCTACCGGTCCGGCACCTGGCGGGCCGGCGTGGTCGAGGCCGCGTCGGCGCTCGCCGCCACGGTCACCTACCGACCGAACAGCGCCCGGGGAACCGGCGTCGACACGCTGACCGCCCAGTACATGATCCGCCGGGCCGACCCCGACCCGTTGCTCGACGGCGAGTCGAACATCCAGACCGTCGGGAGGCGCTGAGCGGCGCGTCGTCGGGCGGCGGTACGGGCATCAGCGTGCCCGGCGTCGCCGCCCCAGGAGAGCGCCGATCCCGGCCACCACGCCGGTACCGAACAGCGAACCGATCGCGACGAGTGCGGTGCCGATGGGCCAGAGCCCGTCGCTGTCCGCGTCGGTCGCGGCGTCCACTCCGAACGACACGGTGAGTACCACCGACACCACCAGGCTGGCCAGCAGGGGCCGGCCCCGTCGACCGGCCTCGAAGACGAGCAGGGCCAGCACCAGCCCGAGGCCGATGACCTGCCAGGCCTGATAGGGCCCGGTCTGCGCTCCCGTCACCGGATCGATGTCCTTGTGCTGGTCCCAGCCGAGAAACGCCCAGTAGACGAGCGCGGTGGCACCGGCGAGCGCCACCGTCCAGAGGGGCGCGGACGGGCGTGACTGCCGTACGTCGGTCATGTCGTCGACTCTTACCCAACCCGGCCGTCCTGGCACGAGTACGCCTACTCAGCCTGAGCCCGTAGCGTTCGGCGTGAATCGTTTCATCACGCTCTAATAGGAATAATCCCCATCTTCTTGATGTATCGGGTGTTACGGTCCAACTCAGTAGCGCTCTCTGCATCGAGTCGAACCTGGGGAGAGGCCGGACATGCCTAGCCAAGAGGTCGCCCGAGACGTCAAATCTCCGTCCCGGACCAGAGGAAAGCGCCCCGATCCGACCTCCGGTGTATCAGTGCCGGATCTGGTCAGGTACCGGGCGGCGGTGGCGGATCTGCTGATCGAGGTGGCGGGACACGCCGGCCCCGACGACCTGCCCAAGCTCGAGACGATCCTGACCGACCGGATGACCGGTCCCGAACTCGGTACCGTGCTCGGCACCCTGCCCGGCGGTGCCGCCGAGGCCGCCGCGCGGCTGCGCCTCGAGGTCCGCGACTACCGCCCGAACAACCGCAGCTCGGCCCGGGACCTGTCCGCCCTGATCAGGATCTACCTGCTGTCCCGGATCGACATCATGTGGTGGGGACACCTGCCGGGCTACCCGACCGACGCCACGCTCTGGAACTCGCCGGACCTGGTCGACCTCGACGCGCTGCGACGCAGCGGACTGCTCCGGTTCCGGTACCGCCGGCAGGCCGAGGGACTGGTCAGCCGGGCTGCCCGGGCGGTGGAACGCCGGGTCTGGCCGCACCGGACACCACACACGGCGGGACTCCGGTTCGCCCGTACCCGTCCGGAGGTGGTCGCCCTGCTGAACCAGCTCGCGGTCGACTTCGCCCGACGACGTACCGGCCGTACGCCGCCGCTCTGGGTGACCAGCCTCGCGCGCAGCCTCGAACACCAGCACCGGCTCCGCGCACTCGGGTACGCGGCGATGCTGCCGAGTGGACACTGCCTTGGCTACGCGGTGGACATCGAGATGTCGTGGTTCCGCCGGTTCGACGCACACGGACTGCTGGCCGCCCTACTGCTGGAACGGCAGGGCTGGGGCGACGTGAACGTGATCGACGAGGGACAGGCCTGGCACGTCTGTGTCAGCCCGCGCGCCGCCAGCCGGCTCCGGCGCGACTTCCGTACCGCACTGGGGGGTTGATCGTCATGTGTGGACTCGCCCTCGTCCTCGGCCCCGGCGCCGACCGGCCCACCTTCCACCGGATGATGGCGGCGCTCGCGCCGCGCGGAGACCTGGCGGAGACCCGGCTCGACAGCGATCTGCTGGCCGGGGTCCAGCGGTTGCGAATCGTCGACCGGGAGCACGCGGTGCAGCCCTGGCGCTCGGCGGACGGCCGCTGGCTGCTCTGCTACAACGGCGAGATCTTCAACCACCGCGAACTCGCCGCCGAACTCGACCGGCTCGGCCGCCCGCTGCGGACCGCGAGCGACACCGAGGTCGTCCTGGAAGCCTTCCTGGCCTGGGGGCCGGACGCGGTCACCCGGTTGCGCGGCGAGTTCGCCTTCGCGATCGCGGACACCGCGACCGCACGGGTCTACCTGGCCCGCGACACGCTGGGAGTGAAACCGCTCTACTGGTCACGCCACCTCCGTCGGCTGCACGTCGCCTCCGAGGTCAAGGCCCTGGTGCCGGTCGGCGCCCCGATCACCGAGGTGCCACCGGGGCACCACGGCTGGGCCGACGCCGTCGCCGGGCCGGACCTGGTGCCCTACGTGGACCTGTCCCGGCTCGGCTCGGGACCACGGATCAGCGATCCCGAGGAGGCGGCCGGGCTGGTCCGCGAGGCCCTGGCGGAGAGCATCCGGGTCCGGGTCGACACCGACCTCACCGTCGGGGTGATCCTCTCCGGCGGGCTGGACAGCACCCTCGCGCTGCTGCACGTCCGGCAGATGCACCACGACTGCGTGGCGTTCACCATCGGCACCCCCGACAGCGAGGACCTGGGCTACGCCCGTCGGCTCACCGCCGACCTCGGGGTGCACCACGAGGTGATCGAGCTGAACCCCCGGACCATCCGGCTCGAAGAGGTCCGGGAGGCCATCCGGATCTCCGAACTCACCGAATACGGCGACATCATCAACGCGGTGGTCTCGGTGCCGCTGTTCCGGCGGGTGCGGGACCTCGGCGTCCGGGTGGTGCTCACCGGCGACGGCTCGGACGAACTCTTCGGCGGCTATCCGATGTACCACCAGGTCGGCCCCGAGGCGGCCCGCCGGCTCTTCCTCCACAAGATCCGCAACCTCTGTCGTACGGAGTTGCAGCGGGTCGACCGGGCCAGCCTCGGGCACGGGGTGGAGACCCGGGTACCGTTCCTCGACCCCGCGCTGGTGGAGTTGGCGATGCGGATGCCGGTCGACCTGAAGATGCGGGACGGCCAGGAGAAGTGGATCCTCCGGCACGCCTTCGCCGACATGCTGCCGGACTACATCCGCGATCGGCCGAAGAATCCGATGTCGTACTCGTCGGGTCTGCACGAGCGGGCCCGGCTCTACAAGCCGCTCTTCGCCCGCCAGTACCGCTCCTTCGGCTACGAACTGCTGGAGCCGGTACGCCGGGACTTCGACACCGTACTGATGCGCTGCGACCACGACCTGGACCGGGCCGTCGCCGAGGGGGCCGCCCGGCCGGACTACACGGTGTTCGAACACGCCCGGGACCTGGCCGGAGCGGCAAAGTGGAACGTCGCTCCGGCGCTGCGCCGGCTGACCGGCTCCGGCCGGCAGAGCTGACGCCCCACCGGCCGGAGTACGTCCCGACAGGACCGACCGCTCAGTCCTCGTCCCAGTTGTCGATCTCGCCGCTGGGCGCCCCTGGGTCGGCGATCTCGCCGGTGCCGAGGATCGCCCCGGTGCCGTCCACCGCCTCCAGGACCAGCCCATCGGCGCCCGGCACCGTCAACTGCACGCCCCCGTCCCGCACCTGGACCCGGGACACCTCGCGGCCGTCGCGCATGGCGCGTACCTCGGTGGCTCCGGACGGGGCGACGACCAGCAGTCTGGTGCTGTCCCGCCCGGGTGCCGGTTCCTGGTCGAGGTGGACCCCGAGCACCCGGCCCGCGCCGCCGGGGTCGGTCCGGGCGTGGAAGTGCACCGTACTGGTGATGACGCCGTCGGGCGTCGGCGCGTCGTGGACGACCGCGACCAGGCCCAGCCATCCGCCACCGACCGCCGGGGCGGTCAGCACCATGGTGTCGCCCTCGCCGGCACCACCGACTCCGGTCGTCCGGCCGATCCAGAGCACGGTGGGCAGTGCGGTGACGGTGTATCCCCAACTGCCGACGGCGCTGCTCAACTCTCCCCGGGCCTTCGCCTCGTCCATCTTTCCCCGGACCCGGGACATCGCGGTCGCGAACTGCTCGTCGGTGACACCCTCCGGCGCCGTCGAGCCGGGACTGGGAAACTGCTGTCGGATCACGCCGTCGCAACTCACCCGGAACCACTCCGGCCGCACCGCACCGGGAGGTCGGACCAGGTAGGAGCCGGTCGGTTCCGGTGTCCAGGTATCCAACGAGGTCATCGGGGCGGCGGCGAGGACACAGCCCTCGGGTGCGACGCCGACGTATCCCAACTCGTCCGGCTTGTCGAGAAAGCCGAGCGTGAGGCTCTCGTAGGGTGCCAACCCGTCGCCAGCACCCCGCTCGGCGGCGGTCCGGCCGAGCTCCTGCGCACCGGCACCCTGGTCCGCCACCATCCAGGTCAGGTCGTTCGGCCAGTCGCCGCGGGGTACGGGCTCGGCCCGGACGAACGCGGCGAGCGCGACCCGGTGTGGGCCCACGTCGTCGACGAACAGCACCCGTACCTCCTGGACCGGTTCGGTCAGCCGGTCGAACCGGCCGGCGCGCTGCTCTGCCATCAGGGTGTCGGCGAGTGTCGCGACGTAGCCGGCGTCGGCGCCGACCGTACCGCGCGGTTCGGACCGGGCCAGCCGATCTCCCCAGGCCAGCGTGTTCTCCCAGGGCTCCTGGGTGGCGGCCGGCGGTGCGTCGGACCAGCCGCCCGGCCCGGTACCGGCAATGGCCACCCCGGTGGCCGCGACCAGGACCACCGCGCAGAACGTACCGGTGATCGCCCGCCGCCGGCCCCGGCGGTGCCGGGCCAGCACCCGGCCGTACGGATCCGGTCGCGGTGTCAGGTCCTCGGTCATCTCGGTCAACAGCCGACCGATCCGCTGGTCAGGCACCATGATTCCCCCTTGCCGGCATTGCCGCGCCGTGCGGCACCACGTGCGGTGGTGTCTCCAACGCCGCGCGCAACCGGGCCAGTCCCCGGGACGCGCGGCTCTTGACCGAGCCGACGGAGCAGCCCAACGTCTCGGCGACCTCCGCCTCCGGCAGGTCGGCCACGTAACGCAGCACGATCACCGCCCTGGTACGCGGCGCCAGCGTCCGCATCGCCTGGTGCAGCGCGTGCCGCTCGGCGACCCCGTCCGCCAGGTCCCGTACCGGCCGATCCGGCAGTACGGCGGTGACCACCTCGCGGGCGCGGTACCGGCGCCACACGCTGATGTGCTGATTGACCATCACCCGGCGCAGGTAGGCCATCGGCTCGTCGACCCGCCGCCATCGGCGCATCACCTTCACCAGGGCGGCCTGCACGAGGTCCTCCGCCTCGTCCGCCGACCCGGTCAGGTGGTACGCCATCCGCAACAGGTCCGGGTAGCGCGCGTCGACGAACTCCCGGAATCCGTCGTCGTCCGATGCCATCTGTTCTCCGCTTCCGTCGACTACCCATCAGGACCCGGGCCAGGGGGCGAAGGTTGACCGGTGGCGACGAATTTCTTCCCGGCCGATCAACCGGTACGGCTGGTCGAGCCGGACGGCGCGGAGGTCAGCCCGGGCGGCGAGGTCAGTCGGGCGGCGTGCCGGACCCGGACCGCAGCCCGGCGGCCTGGTACGCCTCGCCGAGCCGGCGCACCCCGGCGGCCAGCGTCTCCGGATCGAACAGTGAGAAGGACAGCCGCAGGTGCTGGTGCCCGGTCTCGGCCACGAAGAACTGCCGTCCGGGCAGGTAGGAGACTCCGGCCGCCGCCGCGTAGGGCAGCAGTTCGGTGCCGCCCCTCGGCGCGGGAAGCCGTAGCCAGAGGAACCATCCGCCGCCCGGTACGGTGAACTCGGCCTGCGGCAGGTCCCGACGTACGGCGGTGACCAGCTCGTCGCGCTGTCGACGGTACCGGGACCGGATCGCCTCGACGTGTCGCCGGTACGAGCCGGCTGCCGCGAACTCGGCCAGCGTCAGCGCGTTGGCGTGGTTGACCCCGCCGCCGCTGTGCACATAACCCCGGGCCGCGAGCGCGTCGACGACCGGCGCGGCGGCGTTCAGCCAGCCGAGCCGGAGTCCGGGCGCGACGCTCTTGGCGAACGATCCGATCCGGACCACGCTGCCGATCTCGGCGCTGCCGAACAGCGAGGCCGGCGCCGGCGCCGGGTACGCGAGCTCCCGGTAGGTGTCGTCCTCCACCAGCGTCATTCCGGTCCGTTGGGCCGCCGTGACCAGCGCGGACCGGCGTTCGGCCGGCAGCGACCGCCCGGTCGGGTTGTTGAACGTCGGCACCAGGTAGAGCATCGGCACCCGCCGTCCCTGCCGGCCGATGGCCCGGACCAGTTCGGCGGTGGCGGCCGGATCGATGCCGTCCGAGTCGACCGGGGCCGGCACGATGTCGACCCGATGGTCCGCGATGACCCGCAGGGCGAGGTGGTAGGTCGGCGAGTCGACCAGGACGACGTCCCCCGGTCGGCAGAGGATGGACGCGATCAGGTCGAGCGCGTGCGACGCGCCCGCGGTGACGAACGTCTGGGTGGGATCGGGTGCGGCGGTGTCCACCTCGCCGAGCCGCCCGCACAACCACTCGATCAACGGCCCCGGCCCGGTCGGATGGCCGTAGGTCAGCGCCGATGCGCCGTACCGGCGGAGCGCGGCCCCGGTCGCCTCGCCCCAGGCGTCGACGGGCAACGAGGCCGGATGTGGATGCCCCCAGCCGAGGTCGATCGTGCCATCGCCGGTCCGGAACTGCACAGTGGGCAGTGTCGTCGGGCCCGGTGCCGTCATCCGACCACCATAGCCAGACGTCGGTGGACGGAGCCGGTCCGCCGAACCCCGACGGTCGGCGAGGACACGTGAGTGAACGGGGCGCTCACCGGTGCTCCCGCGAGCCGGAGGACGCCGCACCGCGTGCGGCGTGATAAACACTGCGTTACGATTTCGTTCCTGTCCGCCTATTCGAGGGAGCGCCTTCGCGAGATGGCCGCGGTGACAGCAGTCCGGCGCGTGCCGGGTTCGGCCTGGCCGAGCCCGGCGGTACGCCTCCTCCGGCTGCTCGCCCGGCTGGCCCTGCTCGGCGGCGGTGCGCTCGTCGGATACGTCGTGCTCACCATGCTGGACGGCCCGGCGTTCGCGGACGGCCGCAGTGGTCCGGAGAGCCGGCCGGGACTGCTCGGCTCGCTGGCCGGAGCAGAGTCACCGCTGCCGCGCAGCCCCCTGGGCGATCACACTCCGTCCGGTGCGAAGGCGCCGCCGGTACGGGACCGGCTGGCCGCCCGCCCCGAGCGAACGTCGACCCGCCCCGAGCGAACGTCGACCCGCCCCGAGCGAACGTCGACCCGCCCCGAGCGAACGTCGAACGGACCGGACCGGACGGCACGGGGCCGGACCACTCCGGATCGGACCGCTCCGAGCCGGGTCGAGCCGATCCGGACCGCTGCGCGCGGGGCCGACCGGACCCGGAGCGTTCCGAGCCCCGTCGACCAGGTCCGGTCCATCGCGGATCAGCACGTTCGGGACCGGAAGACTCCTGTCCGGACGGTGCCGGCCCGGGGCGGACCGGATCGGGTCGTTCCCCTCCGGGCGGCCGCCGTTCGGGCACTACCGGACCAGCGCACGTCCGCCCGGGACCCGGCGACGCCGGAACGGTTGCTGGACGTGGTTCCGGCGGTCGTGGGCCAGCTGCCGACGGCCCGGGGTGTGGCTCCGGCGCTCGTGGAGCGGGCGCCCGTCGCCGCGGCGGCGTTGCCGGACCTGGCCGGGGCGCTGCCCGAGGCGCTGCCGGCCGCGGTCGAGGCGCTGCCGGCCGCGGCCGGGGCAGTGCCCGAGATCATCGGTCGGGTGCCGCCGCTGGCGGGTGCGGTACCCGGCGTGGTCGAGACCGTCCCGGCGGTGATGAACGTCGTGCCCGAGCGCAGGAGCGGCGGTGCGGTGTTCCCGTCGACGGCGCGGACGGCGCAGCCCGTACATCCGCTCCCGCTGACCGATCCGGCGCCGTCCCAGCCCCCACTGCCAGGGTCGGATCTGGCGGCGACGGCCGTACCGGCCCTGACTCCCGCGTCCGGCCCGACGGGCTCACCGGCACCGGAGGGCGATCGGATCTTCGAGACCGGAGCGGCGAGGGCCACGAGCCGAAGTGCCGCCCGGGTCGCCGACCCCACTCCGCCGTTCGGGCCCAGTCCGCCGTACGGCACCGGGCCGGCGGGTCAGCAGGCGACCCCGGTGCTCGTGCACAGCGGCCAGTCGATCACCATTCCGGCCGCGGTCGCCTGGCAGTCCCCTTCTCGGTTCCACCCGACGTTCTCCTCCGGGGACGTCCTCCGCGCCGGCCGTTGGCCCGGCGTGCCGGCTCTGCCCGGCTGACCCCACTCCGTCGGCCTGTTCTCCAGGCCATTCTCGGCTCCCGTCGGGTCCGTTCCCTGCCTGGGCGGCCGACGGAAGCCTCCCGTCGGTCCATTCCACCGTCGCCGTGCTCGCCGAGACACGGCGCCCGGGTGGCTGACGGTGCCGTACTCAATCGTGCTCGTGATCGGATTCGGTCGGGTACTTCCGGCCGGACGCCGAGGTTGTCGTTGAGTTGTGTACCCGAGATCGGAGTGACTTCGTGATCCGCATTGTGATCGTGGAGGAGATGGGTTTGTTACGGGGGGCCCTGCGCGCGGTGCTGTCGAGTGAGGACGACCTGGACGTGGTGGCCGACCTTCACGAGTCCGGCGAACTCGTGGCGGTCGCCCGGGCGCGGCGACCCGATGTCGTCGTCGTCGACCTGGAACTACCGGGCGTCGACATGCTCGCCGTGGTCGCCCAGCTTGCCGAGGTGGCACCCCGTAGTGCGGTACTGGCGCTGAGCACGCAGCTCACGCCGGAGGCCCTGCAACGGGCCATCAGAGCCGGGGCGCGGGGATTCGTGGACAAGAACCTGCCGCCGGCGGAACTGGCCCGGCTCGTCCGCGCGGTGGCGGTCGGGGAGCGGGTGTTCGACCCGACGGCCGCCGTCGCCGCGCTCAACCCGCCGGACAGTCCGTTGACCGGCCGTGAACTGGAGGTGTTGCGGATCGTCGCCGAGGGCCTTCCGCTGAAGGAGATCGCCCGGCGGCTCTTCCTGGCGCACGGCACCGTGCGGAACCACCTGTCGGTGATCATGCGCAAGACCGGAACGCGTAACCGGTTGGAGGCGGTGCGGCAGGCCCAACGTGCCGGTTGGCTCTGAGTGACTGCCAATCATTGACAGTGCCAACCGTTCGTTCGGCTCCCAGATGGCCGAACCCACCCCTCGGCACCCCGTTCGACCAGGGGTCGGAGCCCCGCTCGCGGTGCCGTCGGCGCGTTAGCCGCGCCGACGGCACCGGCCGCTTCAACGGGCGTACTCGGCGGGTTCGTGTTTGAATGTTCACGCGGGGTGATCTAGCGATGACGTGTAGCAGGGGGGAACGTGATTCGGACGCTGCTCGCTCTGAACGGCGCTCTCATCCGTGGCGCTCTGGCCTTCGTGCTGACCACTCAGGAGGACATCGAGGTCGTGGCGGAGGTCGAACGGGCCGAGGACATCGGTACGGCGTTGCGGACGCAGCGGCCCGACGTGGCCGTTGCCGACGCCAAGCTCTTCGGGGCCGGCGTGCTCTCCGCCGGGGACGCGCCCTCGGGCCCGCCCCCGGTGCTCGTGCTGGTGGACCCGCGTCGTCCGAAGGCGCTCGGTGACGCGTTGCGGGCCCGGTGCCAGCGGCTCGGCTTTCTGGGCAGCGACGTCGCACCGGAGCGGGTGGTCGAGGCCGTACGCCGGCTCGCCCACGGCGGCTCCGTAGTGGACGCCGACCTGGTGGTCGCGGCGCTCAACCGCGACAACCCGTTGACCGTACGGGAGGTGGATGTGCTGGAGATCGCCGCCGAGGGATGGCCGGTGGTGGACATCGCCAGCAAGCTCTCGCTGTCGCCCGGAACCGTGCGGAACCACCTCTGCCGGATCGCGGGCAAGACCGGTGCCCGGACCCGGATCGAGGCGGTCCGGATCGCCCGCGAGCGCGGCTGGATCTGACCGGTCCGGCCGTGGACCCTTCTCGCGGCCCCGCTGGTCGCTGTTCCGGACCGATCGCCGGGCGGCCGGCGGGCGAGGTCCGACCATCGGGTCGGACACCGTGTCTGGGGAACTGCCGCCTGGTCCGCGACCTAGACTTCCTGGCATGCCATCGGTAACCCGGCGTCGTGCCCCGAACCCTGATCATCGCGCCTCGGTCGAGGCCCAGGTGCTGGCCGCGACCGAGCGGCTCCTGGTCGAGGGGGCGAGTTTCACCGACCTCGGGGTGCAGCGGATCGCCGCCGAGGCCGGCGTGGCCCGGTCGACCTTCTACACCCACTTCAAGGACAAGTCCGAACTGCTCATCCGGCTGGCCGGCACGATGCGGACGGCGGGCTTCGACATCGCGAGCGCCTGGGAGCCGGTCACCGGGCCCGGTGCCCTGACGGAGGCCTTCGGACAGGTCGTCGGGATCTACCGGCAGTACGCCGCCGTGCTCGCGGCGGTCAACGAGGTCGCCGCCTACGACGCCGCCGTACGGGAATTCTGGCGGAACGGGCTCAACCGGTTCATCGAGAACACGGCCCGGGTACTGACCGCCGAGCAGCGCTCCGGTCGCGCTCCGGCCGACGTGAACGTCGTACATGCCAGTCGGGTGATCGTGATCGGCGGCGATGTCGCCATCGCGGACCACGTCGCGACGTTTCCCGACGACACCAGCGGCGACGCGGCGTTCGCCCGTGAACTGGCGGCGATCTGGTGGCACGGGGTGTACCGGCGGGACCTTCCGACCGGTTGACCGCGCGGGCGCTGCCAGCTCACCGGCGAACGCCGGGGGTTCAGAGCACGGGCACACCCGTCCGGGCACTGAACCGGGCGGCGTCGTCCCGGTCGTTGACCAGTGGCTCACCCTTGAGGTTGAGGCTGGTGTTGAGCAGCATCGGACAGCCGGTACGCCGTTCGTACTCCCGGAGCAGGTCGTACAGGCCCGGGTGCTGGGCGCGGGTCACCGTCTGGACCCGACTCGTTTCGTCCACGTGCACGATGCCGGGGAACGAACGGGGATCCCGGCACCGGGCGGTGAACTGCATGTAGGGCGACGCGCCGACCGGCATGTCGAAGTACCGGGCAGCGACCTCCTGGCGGACCACCGGAGCGAACGGCCGGAACGGTTCCCGCCCCTTCACCCGGTTGACCCGGTCCCGGCTGTCCGGGCCGCGCGGGTCGGCCAGCAGCGACCGGTTGCCCAGCGCGCGGGGACCGAACTCGGCCCGTCCCCGGGCCACCCCGACCACCCTGCCGGCCGCCAGCGCCTCGGCCAGGCCCGCGACCGGGTAGTCACCCCGGATTCGGGTGCCCAGGTACGGCCCGGTCCAGTTGAGCTGACGACCGAGTACGGCCGCGGCCGCCCCGAGGCTCGACCCGGCGTCCCCGGGGTTCGGCAGCAGGGTGATCCGGTCGAAGCCGCTGCGCCGGGCGAGCAGCTCGTTGGCGACACAGTTCAGGCCCAGCCCGCCCATCACGGTCAGGGTCGAGGTGTCGCCGACCCGGGTGCGCAGCCAGCGCGCCGCCGCGAGCAGCACCTCCTCCGTCACCACCTGGATGCTGGCCGCCAGGTCGGCGAGGTCGGCGTGGGGCTGCCAGTCGCCGATGCCCCGATGGACGTTGCGGCGGAGCCGGAAGGTGGGCGGGGTGAACTCGATCAGTTCGCTCCTGATCTGGTCGACGTACCGGGGGCGGCCGAGTGCGGCCAGCCCCATCAGGATGTACTCCTCCTCGTTGGGGGTGAAGCCGCACCGCCGGGTGAACGCGCTGTAGAGCAGCCCGAGACTGTGCGGATAGCGGCAGCGGTCGAAGACCCGGTAGCGGCCGTCCCGGAACTCGCCGAGCGTCAACGTCTCGAACTCGCCGATCGCGTCGGCGGTGAGGACGGCGGTGGTCCGCTCGCCGCTGGTGAAGTGGCCGGCTGCGGCGTGCGAGTGGTGGTGGCCGACGTACCGGATCGGTACGCCCCGCAACTCGGGCAGGTCGAGCCGGGCCAGGTAGCGCCGGGGCAGGTCGTCGATCGCCGTCGCGTGCCGGTACTGCCCGGCCCGGAGGTGCCGGAGTTTCTTGCGCAGCGGGTGCTCGTACCAGGCGATCAGGTCCGGCCGGCCCCAGGAGAGCGCCTCGGCGAGCAGGCCGCCGCTGAGTTCGGGATCGTTCTTCCGTCGCGAGTACCGTTCCGCGTGCCCGGCGAAGAGGATCTCGTCACCCCGTACGACGCACGCGGACGCGTCGTGCGACAGCGCGCTGAGTCCGAGAACATGCCTGGCCACCATCGAGGACACTCTATCTATTCGCCGTCCGGGCGGGGCAACCGGCGGGCCATTTTCTTCGGCTCCGACCTGCGGAAATGTGCTCTGTCGCCGCCGTGATCTAGGCTGGCTGGAATGTGGCTCACCGGTTTGTTGCGCAAACACCATGAAGCGGCGAAGTTCCTCGTGGTGGGCGGTGTCTGTTTTGTGGCGACAACCGGTGTCAACTACACGCTCAAGTTGACCGTCCTGCACCAGAAGCCGGTCACCGCGCTCGCTGTGGCCACGATCGTCAGCACGGTCCTGTCGTACGTGCTCAACCGCGAGTGGTCGTTCCGGACCCGGGGCGGTCGGGAACGACATCACGAGGCGGCCCTGTTCTTCTCGGTCAGCGCGGTCGGCATCGTGCTCAACCTCATTCCGCTCTACGCCTCCCGGTACGTGTTCCTGCTCCGGGTCCCCGACGTGAGCCGGCCGGTGCAGGAGGTCGCCGACTTCGTCAGCGGCATCATCGTCGGCACATTGATCGCGATGTGTTTCCGGCTCTGGGCGTTCAAGCGGTTCGTCTTCCCCCAGCCGGAGGCGCGCCCGCGCAGTCGCGGGCGACGGGCGGGGGCGGGACCGCGCAGCCGGGTGGTGCAGCACGAGTCCGTGCCCGCGCCGTCCCTGACCGCCAGGCCGGCGACCCGGACGGATCCGCGCGAGTGACGGGGCGCGAATCGCGGCGTTGCCGGGCGCACTGGTTCACCTCCACCCGTCGCCGGTCCGGCGGGGGTTATCCGCCCAACGGCAACGGTCGGGCCGGCTGGGCGGTCGCGGGTTCGCCCCGCCAGTGGCCGACCAGTTCCCGGTAGGTCGCCGAGCGGGCGAGCAGCTCCTCGTGCCGGCCCAGCATCGGGCGACCGTCCGCGAGGATCAGCACCTGCCGGGCGCGCAGTGCCGAACTGATCCGGTGCGCGACCACCACCAGGCAGCCCGGCCGGGCGGCGAAGGCGAGTTCGACGGTCGCCTCGGCCGTCGGGTCCAGATGACAGGTCGCCTCGTCCAGGATCGCCAGCGGGGCGGGGGAGAGGTAGGCGCGGACCGCCGCGACGAGCTGCCGTTCCCCGGCGGAGAGCGCGCCCGGCTCCAGCGTCGCGGCAAGACCGCCGAGCCGGTACGCCAACGGGCCCAGGCCCAGTCGCTCCACCGCCGCCGCCACCCGGTGCTCGTCGGCATCCGGACACAGGTAGCGCAGGTTGTCCAGGAGCGTGCCGGTGAAGACGTACGCCTCCTGCGGGATCAGCACCCGGTGCCCGGCCAGTACGGCGGGATCGCCGTCGACCGGTACGCCACCGAGCCGGACCGTACCCGCCTGTGGCTGGAGCAGTCCGGCCAGCAGCGCGGCGAGGGTCGACTTCCCGGCCCCGCTCGGCCCCACCACGGCCAGATGCGTCCCGTCGGACAGGGTGAGGTCGAAGTCGTCGAGGACCGGCCGGGCCTGGGGCCCGTACCGGAAGGTGACCCCACGCAACCGGGCGCGCGCCGGGTCCGCCTGGGCCGCCACCGCGCGGGGCGGGGACACACCCCCGGGCGGTGGCGGAAGTGCGGTGGAACTCAGGATCCGGTCCAGGGTCACCGCGAAGCGCAGGCCGCCACCTGCCACGCCCTGCACCAGCGCGTGCAGCGCAGGTTGCAGCCCGGTGGCGACGTACACCAGGGCGCCGAGCACGGCACCGGCGGTGAGCCCGCGCCGGACCAGCCACGGGGCGGTCAGCAGCAGTACGGCCAGCGGCAGCCAACCACCGACGGCGAGACTCAGGCTGCGTAGCGCGGCCATCCTGGCCAGGGCCCGCTCGGCGGCGGCCTGCCGGTCCACCTGCCGGCCCACCTGGTCCGCGACAACCTCCTGCGCGCCGCAGGCCACCACGTCCCGGTGTCCGGTCAGCGCGGCGCTGGCCGTCTCGCCCAGCCGTTCGTCGGCCCGTACGTAGCTCCGCTGCCGGTCGACCATTGCCGGCAGCGCGGCGGCGAACAGGATCAGCCCGGCGGCCAGCGGCACCGCGACCACGCCGGCCACGACCGGGGTCAGGGAGAAGAGTCCGAGCAGCGCCGCCCCGGCGGTGAACAGGAATCCCCGGACGACCATGACGAGGCCGGCGAAGGTGTCCCGGATGATCTCCACCTGGTGGGTCAGCCGGGCCACGGCGGCCGTGTCCGGCCGGGCCCCGGCGGCCGTCGAGCGGTGCAGTGCCCCGCTCACGACCCGGTCCGCCAACTCGTCGCGGAAGGGCTCGACGACGTCGCCGAGCCGGGCGTACGCCCGACCGGTGCCGATCGCACCGATCACGACCGCGCCGGCCAGCCCGCCGAGCCAGGCCAGCCCGACCTCTGGCCGGCCGGCCAGGAAACCGTCGTCCAGGGCGCGGGCGGTCAGTTGACCGGCGAGCAGCGCCGGCAGCGCCTCGGCGGCGGACCATCCGGCGAGCCGGCCGAGTGGGCGGGCCCGGCGGCGCAGTGCGGCAGCGGTGAACCGGACGACGGCCTTCACCGTACCGCCTCGACCGGGTCGCCGGCCGGCGCGTACCCGGGCACCGCCGACGGCTGGAAGACGGCCCGGTAGTCCGGGTCCCGCCACAGGTCCCGGTGCCGCCCCACGCCGCGCAACCGGCCGCCGTCCAACCACGCGACCAGGTCGGCGTCGGCGGCGGTGGCCACCCGGTGGGTCACGATCATTCGGGTACGCCGGTCCGCGTGCGCCGCGATCGCTCCGGCGATCCGGTGTTCGGTGGCGGTGTCCACGCTGGACGTCGCGTCGTCGAGGATGAGCAGCCGTCCGGCGTGCAGCGCGCGGGCCAGGCCCAGCCGCTGCGTCTCACCGCCGGACATCGGCGCGGCGTCGAGCCGGGTCCGGTATCCGTCCGGCAACCGCTCGACGAACTCGTCGATCGCCGCCGCCCGAGCCGCCGTCACGAGTTCGCGCGGAACCGCGACGTCCGGTGGGACTGCGACGTCCGGCGGATCCGCTACGTCCGGCGGGACTGCTACCGGCTCGGCGGACCGGCCCAGTGCGATCACCTCTGCGATGGTGTCACCGATCAGAATCGGTCGCTCGAAGCCGTACCCGACGGCGTTCCGCAGGGCGGTCCGGCTCAGCCGGCGCAGGGGGACGCCGTCGAGCAGCACCTCGCCCGCGTCCGGGTCGCGGAGCCGGCCGGCGACCGCCGCGAGGGAGGACTTGCCGGATCCGGACGGGCCGACGACGGCGATCGTGGCGCCGGCGGGTACCCGCAGGTCGACTCCGTCCAAGACCGGCCGCCCGTCGTCGGCCCGTACGGTCACGCCGCACAGCACCAGCCGGCCGGTACCGGGGGGCAGCGTCGCCCCGCCGTACGTCCGGACCGGTTCGGCGAGCGCGGCGGCGACCCGTTGCGCACCGGCCCGGGTCCGGACCAGCCGGTTGAGCGTCGCGAGCACGGCGCCGAGACCGGCGCCGAGCGCGGCGTACTGCACGGCGGCGAAGAGCTGCCCCGGGGTGAGCCGTCCCTCGGTCACCGACCAGCCGCCGACCGCGACGATCGTCAGTTGCAGCATGGGTGCCACGGCGGCGGTCCGGGCCGAGGCGCGGGCCAGGGTGGTCCAGGTGCGGGTGCCGTGCGTACGCAGCTGGGGCAGCGGGGCCAGGATCCGGCCGATCTCGGCGGCTACGGTACCGGCGGCGGCGATGGTCCGGGCCCCGTGCAGCGCCTCGGCCAGCCGTCCGGCGATCCGCCCCTGTACGCCGAGGTAGTCCGAGGCGGCGGCGGAGGCGTCGGTCACGAAGGCGCGCATCAGGACGGCGAGCAGCAGCAGCCCGACGCCGAAGGTGACGGCGAGGCGCCAGTCGAGCAGCAGGAGGGCGAGCACACTACCCACCGAGGGGAGTACGGCGGTCAGCCCGAGTACGACGGTGGCGCCGGCCTGACCCGCGTCGGCGGCCTGCCCGACCAGCCGTCCGATCAGGTCGCCCACCGGACGCCGGGCGGCGTGCCGCGGGTCGAGGGCGAGCAGGTGCCGCAGCAGTTGGTGCCGGAGCCGGGCGGTGGTCCGGGCGGTGCCGGTCCCGCTGGCCAGGGTGGCCAGGGTGTCGGTGGCGACGATCACCACCACGAGTCCGCAGGCGGCCACCGGCCACCAGGGGTCGGCGCCGCCGAGGGCCGCGTCCACGGAGAGTCCGAGCGCGGCCGGAAGGAGCAGTTCGGCGACCGCGCCGAGCAGCGCGGCGGCCCCGAGGACGATGGTCCAGCCGCCGCCGTAGGTGATCGCCTGTCGGAGTAGCCGGTCGCCGTCGGCGGGCACGGGCACCACCCTCCTGATCACACGGGGTTGCCCTGGGTGAGGACGTCTGCCCACCCAGGGCCCCGGATTACTGACCTGATCAGTTACAGGTCGTCACGGACAGCGAGCTGTCGCCGCAGAGCAGCAGGCTCGCCCGGCTGCCACCGCCGCCACCACCACCGGTGCGGTCGGCCAGCTCCATCCCCTGAAGGTCGAGAAGCGCCATGTTGTTCACCTCCTCCTAGTTCTTGGTCCGATAAGCCCCACGCGGCAGCGAGGGGAGCTTTGTCGCGCCGGAGAGCGGCGCGAGGAAGGGCAGGGTCACCGGCTCGTCGTGCAGGGCCGCACCCGTGGCGAGCAGGACGCCCGCCGTACCGGTGGCCAGGTCCATCGACAGCCGCAGCAGCTGCTCGCCGGGGAAGGCGAGGAAGCCGCGGTACGGCAGCGCGTGCCAGGCCAGTCGCGACACCTGGACGGCCAGTTCGGCGCGGTCGGCGTCCCGGGACGCCCCGTCGGGGTCCTCGGCCGGGCCGTCGGAGCCGTCGGTCGCCCGCGCGGCGAGGTACGCGATGATGCCGGCCCGGCCGGCGAAGAGGCCGGACTGCGCGTAGAAGGGTGCCCGGGCGCCGCGCCGGATCGCCGCCGCCGCCTCGGCGAGTTCGGCGTCCGGCCGGTGCCGGAGATACTGGTCGAGTACGAGTCCGATGCCGACACTGCCGTGTGCCAGGTACGGCATGGTCCGCCAGCCCTCGTTGACCTCCAGCGCCCCGTCCGGCCGCAGTACGCAGCGGCGCAGGTCCTGCCGCAGCGCGTCGGCGGCCCGGTCGAGCAGCGCGCCGTCGCCGGTCAGCTCGTAGAGCCGGAGGAACATCAGGGCGGGACCGCTGCGGCCACGGGTGAGTCCGGCGTACGGGTGCGTCCCGCCGCTGATCTCCGACCCGGACCCAAGGGTCGCGGGGCCGCCGTCGCCGTTTCCGGCCGGCGTCCGGTCGCCGGCCAGCCGGTCGGCGACCAGCTCCGCGGCCCGCCAGGCGGCCTGCCGCAGGGTTGGTTCGCCGGTCCGGCCGGCCAGCTCGGCGAGGTTGAGCGCGATCCCGGGCAGCCCACTGACCAGGTCCTCGCCGAGATCCTCCCAGGGTTCGCGGAGGCAGATGTCGAGTACGTCGAGGGCGTCGGACCGGCGGCCGAGGCAGTCCAGCGCGAAGGCGACGCCGTGCAGTCCGTCGTAGAAGCCGCAGCGGGTTCCGGACGGCGGGTCGAGGGCCCGCTTCACCAGCCAGTCCTCGTGGTCCGGGAACCGGCCCGCCCCGGTGGCGTGCAGCGCGTGGAGTACCCCCGCGGCGCCGTACCCGAGGTTGAGCCCGCCGGTGCGGAACTGGTCGATGTCGCCGGGGAACAACCGGTCGTCCCGCTCCGGCGTGGCGGTGCGGAGGATCGCGCCGGCGAGCTGGTTCCGCAGCCGTGGCCAGGCCGACCGGCCGGCGGCGAAGTCGGCCGTGCCCGCGATCGGGTCCGCCGTGCCGCTGCGCCGGGTGCCGGCACTGGCGACCCGTCGGGTCCCGGTGCTCACGGCAACGGCGGCAGCGGGTCCGGTAGCGCCGGACTCGGCACGGTCGGCGGTGGCACCGCCGGCCAGGGCGTCGCCACGGATCTCGGCGACGGCGGGCAGGAGGAAGTCGCGCGGCACCGGGAAGTGCGCGGCGATGACGTCGGCGAGGTGGGCCGCCTTGGCCGGGGCCAGCCGGACCATCTGGGTCAGCGGCAGGAACAGGGCCAGGCGCAGGCAGGCCAGGGCGTACCGGTCCACGGCGAGGCCGGTCCGGTCGCGCGGCGCGGCGAACGCCTGGTTGCGGAGCGCGGGTCGGCTCGCGTCGGCGACCGGGGCGGCCACCTCGAAGTCGACCAGGGTGACCCGGTCGTCGGGGCCGACCATCACGTTGAACAGGTGCAGGTCGCCGTAGACGATGCCACGGTCGGCGATCGCGCCGATGATCTGCTCCACCTGCTCGTGGATCCGCATCGCCCAGGCGGTGTACCCGGACAGCTCGGCGGGGGTGGCGTCGGCGTCGATCAGCGGGTACCGCTCGACCAGCACCTTGTTGAGCGCCTGGCCCTCGATGAACTCCAGGGCGAGGAAGTGGTGGTCGCCGAGGACGAACTGGTCGTGGACCTGGGCCACCTGCGGCACGTCGGCGAGCTGGCGCAGCACCTCGGCCTCGCGGGTCAGCCGGGTGATCGCGTCGGCGCCGGTGGCGTCCAGACCGGCGTGCGGGCGGGCCTCCTTGAGCACGACCTGGGTGTCGGTACGGGTGTCCCGGCCGACGTAGAGTCCGCCGCCGTTGGAGAAGTGGATCACCCGTTCGATCCGGTACGGCAGGTCGGTGGTGGTGGTGGCGTTGCGGGCGTCGAGATGCGGGCGGAGGAACTCGGGCAGGGCCACCCAGTCCGGTACGTGGAAGATCGGGTCGCGCCGGTCCGGTACCAGGGTGCCGTTGTCGTCCTCGACGGCCGGCACCACCTGGCCGTCACCGCTGACGCAGTAGCGGGCCGCGAAGCCGCCGTAGCGGACGTAGACCGGGCCGGCGCCGTACCGCAGGTCGCTCAGGATGTACGGTCCCGCCTCGCCCTCCAGCCGGTCCGAGAGTTCCTTGCAGGCGAGCTCGAGTTCGGCCTCGTCCCGGGGGTAGATGGTGACGAACTTGCCGCTGGAACCCCGGCGGGCGTACTTCGAGTTGCGCATCAGCAGCATCCGGGGGCCGCGGAGGAACTTGAAGGAGATCCCTCGCGGTATGCAGTAGTCCCACACCGTTCCCAGGACCCGCTCCGCGTTGTCCAGACAGGCCGAAATGTGGATCTTCCAGCCCTGCTGCGGGAGCTTGCCGTCCTCGGGGCCGTAGATCAGCCAGTCGTCGTTCGGTTCGCGTTCCCAGCCGGTCGGCAGGGGACGGTCGGCTGCGGTGAACCCGGTGGCGGGGGCGGAGACGTTGGTGAGCGAATCGTAGAACAGCGGATCGACTGCGCAGTACGCGTCGTAGCGTTCGTCCATCGTCGCGGCTCCTCGGGTGTCCCTGAGCGACCGTGCCTCATCGATGCATCCGAGTCTCCTTTCAGATCCGAGGTGTTACTAGTGTGTTAAGTCATCCCCTACGGTGCGTCGCGCACGGGTACTTATGACAAATGTCAGGGCCGGACGGCGCTTGACAGCCATCTATATGGCTATATCCGGATGTACGAATGGCCGATGTCCGGGCGAGGTTTGTCCCGGACAGATCCGGGCTGAGAACCGCGATCCGACCGGCCCGCGCGGCACGGTCGGGCCGGCCGTGACCGCGCGGACGGACGAGCGTCGACAGCCCCGACCCCGACCGGACGGGACGACCGGGGCCGCCCCGGCACGGAACCCGAGCACGGCACCAGCCAGGCCGGATCCCGGTTACCGGCGGATTTCGTAAAGATCTATTTACGTCGTCAGGCTGTCATGACATTCTGCCAAAGGTGAGTCTCTTCGAGATCGATCGTTCCGAAGGGAAGCAGACATGTCAGTTCGACGCACGCGCACGGGAGGCGCGCTCGCCGCGGTGGCCACGCTGGTGCTGGCCGCCACCGCCTGCGGGGACTCCGCGGAGCCGGCGGGCCGGGACGCCAAGGACATCACCCTGACCATCAGCGACAACGCGATCGCCGGTGGCAAGAACTCCCGCAGTGCCGACTGGATTCAGAACTGGGTGATCCCGAAGTTCGTCGAGGCACAGAAGGCCAAGGGCGTCACCGCGAAGGTGACCTTCGTGCCCAGTGGGGTCGACGACGAGCAGTACAAGACCAAGCTCGCCCTGGACCTGCGGGCCAGGTCCGGCAGCGACGTGATCTCCATCGACGGCATCTGGGTGGGCGAGTTCGCCCAGGCCGGCTACCTGAAGCCACTGTCCGAGGTGGCCGGTGCCGAAACCGACGGCTGGGCGGGCTGGGCCCAGATCCCGGAGACGGTGCAGGGGCTGGGCAGCTTCGAGGAGAAGCGGTACGCCATCCCGATCGGCACCGACGGCCGGCTGCTGTACTACAACAAGAAGCTCTTCGCCCAGGCCGGCCTGCCCGCCGACTGGCAACCGCGCAGTTGGCAGGAGATCCTCGACGCGGGCGCGAAGCTCAAGACACTGTCCGGCGTCACGCCGATCCAGATCAACGCCGGTACGGCGATGGGTGAGGCGACCAGCATGCAGGGCGCGCTTCCCCTGCTGGCCGGGGCCGGCGGCGAGGTCTTCGCCAACGGCAAGTGGACCGGCGCCAGCCAGCCGACCCGGGACATGCTCGACTTCTACGCCAGGGTCTACGGCGGCGGGCTCGGCGACCCGCTGTTGCAACAGGAGGCGAAGGGGCGGGACAAGTCGTTCCAGCGGTTCGCCGAAGGCAAGATCGGCATCCTCGGCGAGGGTGACTACTTCTGGCGCAGCGTGATCGAGCCGAAGGCCGGGATCGCCAAGATGGCCGACCGGGACAGCGCGGTCGGGTACGCGCTGATTCCGGCCAGGACACCGGGCGCGGGCATCCGGGGCCAGGACTTCGTCAGCATGTCCGGCGGCAGCGTACGGACGCTGAACCCGAACTCCAAGTTCCCGCATCAGGCGTTCGAGCTGCTCAGCTTCATGCACTCGGCCGAGGCGGTGAAGGCCGAGTTGGGTGACGTACCCCGGCTCACCGCCCGGACCGACGTCAACACCGAGATGCTGGCCGGCGATCCGATGCTCCGGTTCGTGGCCGAGAAGATCCTGCCGATCACTGCCGCCCGGCCACCGCTGGCGGTCTATCCGCAGGTGTCGGTGGCGCTTCAGGAGGCCACCGCGGCGGTGGTCGGGGGCACGGCGCCGGACGCCGCGGCTGCCGCGTACCAGAAGAAGTTGGAGGGTCTGGTCGGTGGCGCGGACAACGTCACCTCCTGATCGGAGCACGGCGGCGGCGGACGAACTGCCGGCGCGCCCGGCGGACCCGGGCGCGCCGCTGGGCCGCCGGTCCGACGCCGCCGGTCTCGGCCGGGCCCGGGCGGGCGGGTTCGTCCTGCCCAGCCTGGTGCTCATCGTGCTGTTCCTGGTCGTACCGGCGGTGTGGACCCTCTACCTCGGGGTGACCAACTACCGGTTGACCGGGCTTGCCGCGGCCGATCCGCAGGTGGTCGGGTTGGACAACTACGTCGCCGCGCTCGGCGACGAGCGGTTCCACACCTCGCTCTGGCTGACCCTCCAGTTCGTGCTCGGTTCGGCGGTGCTCGGCCAGGCCGGGCTGGGTTTCGCCATCGCCTGGTCGCTGCGGGACCGGCGCGGGCCGGTACGCCGGGTGGTGGAGGCCCTGGTGCTGCTGGCCTGGATCCTGCCCAGCTCGGTGGTCGCGTTCCTCTGGATCGCGCTGCTCGACCGCGACGCCGGCACCCTCAACGCGCTGCTCGGGCTGCCCGGGACGGCCTGGCTCCTCGATCATCCGATGCTCTCGGTCATCCTGTTCAACACCTGGCGGGGTACGGCGTTCTCGATGATGCTCTACGCCGCCGCACTGCAGAACGTGCCGCCGTCGCACCTGGAGACCGCCCGGCTGGCGGGGGCGTCCACCTGGCAGCAGCTCCGCGATGTCGTCTTTCCGCGCATCCGGGGCCACATCCTGACCAACCTGCTGCTGATCAGCCTCTGGACGTTCAACGACTTCACCCCGTTCCTGATCACGGCGGGTGGCCCGGAGCAGCGCTCCGAGATCCTTCCGGTGTACGTCTACAAGATCGCCCTCTCCGGCGGTGAGCTCGGCTTCGGCGCCGCGATCTCGTTCCTGATGCTGTTGATCAACTTGGTCATCGCCCTGGTCTACCTGCGCACCCTCGGCGAGCGGCGGAAGGCCCGGCGATGACGGGTCCGGCGGCGGAGGGAGCGACCATGACGGGCAGCTGGCGGGGTGCGCTGGCCCTGATCGGCCGCTACACCTTCGTCTCCGTGGTGCTCGGCTTCTTCGCCCTGCCGCTGCTCTGGCTGGCCACCGCACCGTTCGACCGGACACCGACGATCACCACCTCGCTGCCCGAGTTCACCCTGGACAACTTCCGGGCCCTGCTGGACAACCCGTACGCGGTCCGGTCCCTGTGGAACTCGATCGTGCTGGCCGGCGGTACGGCAATCCTGGTGGTGACGTTCGCGGCGCTGGCCGCGTACGCGCTGAGCCGGGTCCGGATACCGGGCCGGGACGCACTCCTGTACGGCCTGCTGCTGCTCTCCTCGATCGTCACCGGTACGGCGACCATGGTGCCGCTGTTCGAGCTGGCGTTCCGGCTGAACCTGATCGACTCCCAGTTGGGCGTGATCCTGATCCTCAGCGGCGGGCTGCTGCCGGCGGCCATCTTCATCCTGAAGGACTTCATGGACTCGACCCCGACGTCGTACGAGGAGTCGGCCCGGGTCTTCGGGGCGAGCCCGTTGCAGATCGTCCGGCACATCGTGCTGCCGGTGGTCCGACCCGGCCTGGCCACGGTGGCGGTCTGGGCGGTGGCCGGCGTCTGGGGCAACTTCCTGGTGCCGTTCCTGCTGCTGCGTAGCCCGGACAAGGCTCCGGCAGCGGTGATCATGTACACCCTCTACACCGAGGGGGGCCAGGCGAATCTCGCGCTGCTCTCCACCTTCTCGCTGCTCTACTCGCTGCCGGTCGTGCTCATGTTCGTCTTCGTGAGCAGTCGGTACGGCTTCCGGTTCCACGGAGGGATCAAGCGCTGATGTCCGCGATCACCCTGAGTCGACTGACCAAGGTCTACCCGGGCGGCGTCCGGGCCCTGGACGCGCTGGACCTGTCCATCTCCGACGGCGAGTTCTTCGCGTTGCTCGGGCCGTCCGGCTGTGGCAAGACCACGTTGCTGCGGACGATCGCCGGCCTGGAGGTGGCCACTGGCGGGACCGTCGAGATCGGCGGGCGGAACGTCACCAACCTCCAACCGGGCGTCCGCGACGTGGCCATGGTCTTCCAGGACTACGCCCTGTTCCCGCACATGACGGTCCAGGACAACATCGCCTACCCGCTGCGGATCAAGAAGGTGGGCCGGGCCGCCCGGCAGGACAAGGCCGCCGAGACCGCCGCCGAACTGGGCCTGTCCGCACTGCTCGACCGGCGTCCCGCCCAGCTCTCCGGCGGTCAGCAGCAGCGGGTCGCGCTGGCCCGGGCGATGGCCTGCCATCCGCAGGTGTTCCTGCTCGACGAGCCGTTGTCCAACCTGGACGCCCGGCTCCGGCTGGAGGCCCGGACCTTTCTCAAGCGGTTGCAGCGGGAACTCGGGGTCACCTGCGTCTTCGTCACCCACGACCAGGCCGAGGCGCTGGCCTTGGCCGACCGGATCGCGGTGATGGACGGCGGCCGGATCCGTCAGGTCGGCACCCCGGTCGAGGTGTTCCGGCGGCCGGCGAACACCTTCGTGGCCGGGTTCATCGGCTCCACCCCGATGAACCTGCTCGACGCCGAGGTGACCGGCGACGGGATCACCGTCGCCGGGGTCCGGCTCGCCGTGCCCGAGGCGGCCCGTGGCCTGGTCGCCGACGGCGACCAGGTCGTCTACGGAGTACGCCCGGAGTACCTCGACCTGCACGCCGAGGCGGTGGACGGCGCCCTGGCCGGCCAGGTCGTAGTGGTGGAGAACCTGGGCAGCAGCTCGCTGGTCTCGCTGGACCTTCCCGGTGCCGACGGATCGGCCGGCGTCAGCTGTCAGGTCGTGGTGCCGGAGGGCCGGGAACCGTCGCTCGGGGCCACCGGCTGGGTGCTGCCCCGGGAGGGACGTTCGCTGCTCTACCGGGACGGGGAACTCCTCGGTGCGCCCCGACCGGCTCCGGTGGCCGGGGTGCCGGCGTGAGCGCCCGGCGTACGGTGCACCGAGGGCGGTGGACCCTCGACGACCGGGCGGCCGAGGTGCTCCGGTCGGTGCCGGTGGAGGTCCCGGCCGGTACGGCTGCCCTGACGGTACGGCTGGACTATCCGCGTACCGCCGGAGTCCTGGATCTCGGCTGCCAGGGAGCGGCGGGCTTCCGGGGCTGGTCGGGCGGCGCCCGGGACGGCTACACCGTGGCCGTGGACTGGGCGACCCCCGGCTACCTGCCCGGCGCCCTGGAGCCTGGGCAGTGGCAGGTGCTGCTGCGGCTGCACCGGATCCCGCCGGAGGGCCTGGCGTACGAGCTGACCGTGACGACCGATCCGGATCGCCCGGCGCCACCCGAGGTCCCCGCCGTGCCGCCCGTCCCCGATCGCCCGGCCGGCCGGTCACTTCCGACCGTCGACGGGCTGCGCTGGCTCGCCGGCGACCTGCACGCGCACACCGTGCACAGCGACGGGACCAGCACCGTTCCCGAACTCGCCGCGCTGGCCGCCGGCCGGGGACTGGACTTCCTGGCGGTCACCGACCACAACACGGTGAGCCACCATCCGGAACTACCTCCGGCCGGCGCCCGATACGGCATCACGCTGCTGCCCGGCCAGGAGGTGACCACGGACCGGGGTCACGCCAACGTCTTCGGGCCGGTGGGCTGGATCGACTTCCGGGAGCCGCCGGACGAGTGGGTGGTCGCGGCGGAGCGGGGCGGCGGGGCGATCTCCATCAACCATCCGCTCGGCGCCGACTGCGCGTGGCGGCATCCGCTGCAGAACCGGCCCCGGCTGGCCGAGGTCTGGCACTCCGGCTGGTGGGACCGGACCTGGGGTGCGCCGTTGGCCTGGGCCCAGTCCTGGCGGCCCGATGTCGTACCGGTGGGCGGCAGCGACTTTCACCGTCCCGGGGACGGTCCGGTGATCGGCTCGCCCACCACCTGGCTGCTGGCCGAGCCCGACGACCTGCTCGGCGGGGTGCGGGCCGGTCGTACCGCCGTGTCGGCCGGGCCGGACGCACCGCTGCTGCTGCGGGTCGGCGACGAGTTTCTCGCGCTGGACGCCGACGGCACCGTCCTGGTACGCCCCGACGGCGGTCGCCGGGTGGTGCACGGTGACCGGGTGCTGCTGCCCGGGGCCGACGGGTTGCACCTGCTCGAGTCGTACCGGACGGAGGTGGTCGCGCTGTGCGCGTGACGACGGACGTGCCGGAGCCCGGCGACCGACTGGTGGCCTTCGGCGCCTCGACCCCGGGCGCCCGCGGATCCGGTGCCGTACCGGCGATCGACATGCCGGTTCCGCTGGCTTCGGCGAGGCCCGTTCCGGTGGCTTCCGACTGGCGGGTCCGGGTCGCGAACGCACCGGTCAGCTTCGGCATCTACCGGGCGGACTCGGCACCGCTGGGCCCGGAAGACCTGCTCGCCGGACTCGCCGGGGCGGGATACCGGGGCGTCGACAGTGGACCGATCGGCTACCTCGGCACCGGCGTACGGCTCGCCCGGCGGCTGGACCGGGCCGGGCTCGGCCTGGCCGGTGGCTGGGTCGACCTGCGGTTCGCCGATCCGGACGGGTTCGCCGCCGACCTGCCCGGCCTGGACGCCGCGCTGGACGTCTTCGCCGCCGTGCCCGTCGACGACGACCGGTTCGCGCCCCGGCCGACGCTGGCCTGCCCCGGCACTCCGGCCCGGTTCGCCCGGCCCGGCCTTCCGGTCGACCCGGCCCTGGCCCTGCCGGCCGGGATGTGGCCGGACTTCGCCACCCGGGTGCAACGGGCCGCCGACCGGTGCCGGGAGCGCGGGTTCGAGCCGGTGTTCCACTACCACCTCGGCACCGACGTGGAGACCGGGGCGGAGGCGGACCGGCTGCTGGAGCTGACCGACGTCTCGGTGTGCCTGGACACCGGTCACCTCTGGTTGGCCGGCGGCGACCCGGTGGCGGCGGTACGTCGCTGGGGCGCACGGATCCGCCAGGTGCACGTCAAGGACGCCGATCGGACCACGCACGGCCGGGTCCGGGCGGCCGGCGGTGGACTGGCCGAGGTGGTGGCGGCCGGCGGGTTCTGCCGGCTGGGCGCGGGCGGGGTGGACGTCGCCGGAGTGCTCGCCGCGCTGCGCGAGGTCGGCTACACCGGCTGGCTGGTGGTGGAGCAGGATGCTCCGGCGGGGCGCCCCGACGTGCCCGCGATGCTGGCCGAGCAGCGGGCCAACCGGGCGTACCTGCGCGGGCTGGGCCTGCCATGACCTCGGCGGAGCGGATCAGGGTGGCGGTGGCCGGGCTGGGCGTGATCGCGCGGACGGTGCATCTGCCACTGCTGGAACGCCGCCGCGACCTGTTCGACCTGGTGGCCGTCGCCGACCTGTCGGCGCAGCGCACCCGGGAGCTGGGCCAGCGCTACGGCGTACCGGCGGAGCGCCGCTTCCGGGACGGCGCCGAACTGCTCGACGCCGGTGGATTCGACGGGCTGCTGCTGCTCACCTCGGGCTCGCACGGAGCGCTCGCCGCGGCGGCGCTGCGCCGGGGCGTACCGGTGTGCTGCGAGAAGCCGCTCGCGTACACCCGGGCCGAGACGGTCGAGCTGGCGGCGCTGACCGAGCCGGCCGGTCCGGCCGGCAGCGCCGAACGACCCGGGTTGATGGTCGGCTACATGAAGCAGTACGACCCGGCCGTCGCCGAACTGGCACGCCGGCTCGACGATCTGGGCGGCGCGGCGGCGGTGCACTCGGTCGAGGTGACGGTGCTGCATCCGAGCGGGGAGCGGCAGCTCGACTACCGCCGGCTGCCACCGTCGCCGGCCGACGTGGACCCGGACCGGGTCCGGGCGCTCCGCGACGCCGCCGACGGGCTGTTGCGGGCCGCGGTCGGGTCGGATCCGTCCGCCCAGGCGCTGTACCGGATCATGATCAACAGCATCTCGCACGACCTGTCACTGCTCCGGCTGCTCACCGGCGGCCCGTCCACGGTGGACCACGTGGCGCTCTGGCCGGCCGAGCCGGCGCCGGGGCGGGAGCCGTCGGTGGAGATCAGTGGTCGGCTGCCGGCCGGCGGGCGGTACGCCATCCGCTGGTTGTACCTGCCGGAGCATCCGGAGTACCGGGAGACGTTCACCCTGCACCACGCCGGGGGCTCGGCCGAACTGGTCTTCGGAACGCCGTACCGGTTCGACCTGCCGACCACCCTGACGCTGCGGGACGGGACCGACGGCGTGCGGCAACGGTCCGGATTCCCGGGTACGGCCTCGGGGTTCGAGCGGGAACTGGTCGCCTTCCACGCGATGGTCACGGCCGGCACGCCGCCCCGGACCGGTGTGGCCGGCGGCGCGGCCGACATCGCGACGAGTCAGCAGGTGGTCCGTCGGTTCGGGGAAGGAACTCCGGCGGCGGTGGGCGGAGAGGCGGCGAGCGGATGACGGCGGAGAGACGGGCGACGGCGGCCGAGCGGCTGACCATCGTGGTGGTGCCGCACACCCACTGGGACCGGGAGTGGTACGAGCCCTTCCAGCGCTTCCGGCTTCGGCTGGTCGCCCTGCTCGACGAGGTGTTCGAGCGGATGGAACGCGACCCGCGCCAGCGGTTCACCCTGGACGGGCAACTGGCCGCGGTCGACGACTACCTGGAGGTACGTCCGGAGCGGCGGGACCAGGTCGCCGCCCTGGTCGCCGACGGCCGGCTGGCGGTCGGACCGTGGCAGATCCTGCTGGACGAGTTCCTCTGCTCCGGCGAGAACATCGTCCGCAACCTGGAACTCGGGTTGCGCCGGTCGGCCGGGTTCGGCGGCGCCATGCCGGTCGGCTACCTGCCCGACATGTTCGGTCACGTCGCCCAGATGCCGCAGATCCTGGCCGGTGCCGGGCTGGCCCATGCCTGCGTCTGGCGGGGCGTTCCGGAGCGGGTCCGTACCTCCGCCTTCGCCTGGATCTCGCCGGACGGCACGGCGATCCGGACCGAGTACCTGCACGGCGGCTACGGCAACGCCGCCGGCCTGGTGGACAACCCGGCGCTGGTGACCCGACGCGCCGCCGAACTGGCCGAACGGCTGTCCGGTTGGCGGCCCGAGGGCGGCTCGGCGACCCCGATGCTGGCGATGTACGGCGCCGACCACGGCGCCCCGGCGGCGAACACCCCCGACCTGCTCGCCGGGGCGGCCGAGCAGACCGGCCTGCGCCTGCGGGTCGGCACCCTGGCCGAGTACTTCGCCGACCAGCCGACGGAGGTGACCGGCCTGCCGGAGGTACGCGGCGAACTGCGCTCGCACGCCCGGGCCAACATCCTGCCCGGGGTCTACTCGGTCCGGGCACACCTGAAGCAGGCGATGGGCCGGGCCGAGCGGTGTGTCGAGCGGTACGCGGAGCCGATGGCCGCACTCTGGTACGACTCCTCCGCGCAGCGCTTCCTGGACATGGCCTGGGTACGGCTGATCGAGGCGAGCTGCCACGACTCGGTGACCGGCTGCGGTTGCGACGAGACGGCCGAGCAGGTGGCCACCCGGATCGCCGAGGCGGAACAGCTCGGCCGGGCGGTGCACGACCTGGTCGGCGCCCGGCGTGCGGCCCAAACTCCCCGGGACGGCCACCTCGTGTTCAATCCGACGCCCCGGCCCCGGACCGCCCTGGTCCGACTGGACGTGGCGCTGCCCTCGGTCGGGGCACCGGTGGCGTTGGAGACCGGGGCCGGTGCGGTCGTACCCACCCAGCGGCTCGGGGTGACGCCCACGGTGCTCGCCGACGACTGGTACGACGAGCCGGCCCTGCCGATGGTGCTGGCCCGGGTACACGGCGTCGAGCTGTACGGACAGGAGATCACCAGGTGGTCGGTGTCGTCGCCGGAGGAGGAGAACGCCGGCAGCCCGGCTTCCCCGCACCCGGCCTCGTCGAGCGGCCGCCCTCCCCGGTCCGGAACGCTCACCTTCCACGTCGCCAGCCACGGCGACCCGGAGTTCGACGTCGCCCAGGTGCGCGCCGCACTGGCCGCCGCCACGGCGGCCCCGGACGGTGCCGCCCGGGACGAGGTGTCCGGTCCGGACCGCGGCGTGCCCGGCCGGGACCGGCGCTGGCGGGTACGGATCCTCGCCGAGCCACGGGCGGCGGTCGCCGCCCTGGTCGAGCTGCCCGCGCTGGGTTGGACCAGCGTACGACCGGTGCCGGTGCCCGCATCGATCATCGCTTCGCCGTCGTCGGTGGTCGCCCGGGGGCGGATGCTGGACAACGGCCTGCTCCGCGTCGACGTGGCCGACGACGGCACCCTGCTGCTGCGCACGCCGGACGGGCTGCGGGTCGACGGGATCGGTCGGATCGTGGACGGTGGCGACGTCGGAGACAGCTACAACTACGCGGCACCGGCGACGGACGCGCTGATCGACAAGCCACAGTCGGTCCGGACCGCGATCCTGCACGAGGGGCCGATCGTCGCGGTGCTGGACGTGCTGCGTACCTACCGGTGGCCGGTGGGCGCGGAGCCGGCGGCGGGGACCCGGTCGGTGCGTACCGAGTCGGTCACCGTGGCCACCCGGCTGGAACTGCGGGCGGGTGAGCCGTTCCTGCGGGTGGCGACGAGTTTCGACAACCGGTCGGAGGACCATCGGGTACGGCTGCACCTGCCGCTGCCGTCCCGGGCCGACACGTCGTACGCCCAGGGGCAGTTCGCGGTCGTCGCCCGGGGACTGACCAGCGAGGGCGGGGGTGGTGAGGTGCCGTTGCCGACCTATCCGGCGGCCGGGTTCGTGGCGGCCGGCGGACCGGACGGCTCGCTGGCGGTGCTGTTGACCCAGCCGAGCGAGTACGAGTTGGTCGACGGCGGACGTGAACTGGCGCTGACCCTGCTGCGGTCGATCGGCATGCTGTCCCGGAACCGGAACGCGATGCGGGACGAGCCGGCCGGGCCACAACTGCCGACGCCGTTGGCGCAGTGCCGGGGGGAGCGGACCGCCGAGTTCGCCCTGCTGCCGTTCCGGGGAGGCTGGCACGCCGCGGGGGTGTCGGCGGCGGCCGAGGCGTACCGGCACGAGGTGCTGGCGTTCGCCGGTGCCGGACCAGCGGGTGGGGAGCTTCCGCCCGACCGCGCCGGCCTGTGGGTGGACGGCGACGGCGTGGTGCTGACCAGCGTCCGGGACCGGGACGGCCGGGTCGAGGTACGGGTGGTGGCGGAGCATCCCCGGGACACGACGGCGATCGTCGGCGCCGGTCGCCGGCTGTCGGCGGCGCGCCGGGCCGACCTGTTGGGTCGACCCGGCGCGATCCTGCCGATCGGTGCCGACGGCGCGGTACGACTGCCGCTACGGGCCTGGGAGATCGCCACCGTGCAGCTCGATCTCGACGCGCCGTAGCCGGCCTCCGCTGGCAGGGTCACTTCGAGGGTTGGGGCACGTCACACTCGAGTTCGGGGTTCAGGCCGACGTAGTTCAGCGGGCCCGCGATGACCGTCACGACGGTGGTGCCGACCTCGGCGCAGTTGTCGTTGTCCCGATCGAAGTATCCGCGTTGTCCGGCCGCGATCGCGCCGATGATCAGCCAGATCAATACGATGACGCCGCCTACCGATCCGTACCGCATGAGAGCCTCCCAGCTAGGGAATGGGTTCGAGCCCGGCGTGGGGATCCACCGGGTTCGAGGACCCTGATACCCATTCCCGGATCACGCGCAAACGCCCGTAGCCGGCGGCGTCCGGTCCGGCTCAGCCGAGCCGGTGCGGCCCGGCCCCCTCCGTGCCGAGGACGTCCCGGGGGTTGACCAGTCCGCACTGCTCGAACGAGAGGCAGCCGCAGCCGATGCATTCGGTGAACAGGTCGCGCATCCGTTCCAGCCGGGCGATCCGGCCGTTGAGTTCGGTGCTCCAGCACTCGGAGGCGCGGAGCCAGAACTCCCGGGTGGGTGCGACGTCGTCGGGCAGGAAGCCGAGGACCTCCCCGATGACCGAGAGCGGGATGCCCACGCTCTGCGAGGCCCGGATGAAGGCGACCTTGCGCAGCGTAGTGCGGTGGTAGCGCCGCTGGTTGCCGGAGGTACGCCGGCTGCCGATCAGCCCCTGCCGTTCGTAGAACCGCAGGGCCGACGCGGGTACGCCGCTGCGCTCGGCCAGTTCGCCGATCGTGAGCTCTTCCGCCCGCCAGGAAATTGTCGTCACCGGTCCAGGCTAGCTTGACTTGAACCTTTGTTTAAGTCCGAGCCTTGGGGTTGGTTCCGTCGGAACCAGCCGGCGACGGAAGAGCCGGCACCGTTCCCACAAGGGAGGAAACAGTGACGACCGAACGAGTCACGATCCTGGTCACCGGGGCGACCGGCAACATCGGCCGACACGTGGTGCGCGGACTGCTGACGGCGGGTGTCGCCGTACGGGCGCTGGTGCGGGATCCGGGTGCTGCCGAGCTGCCCGACGGCGTCGAGTTGGTACGCGGCGACCTGACCCGCCCGGCAGAACTGGCCGCAGCGCTGGCCGGGGTCGACGCGGTGTTCCTGCTCTGGCCGTTCCCCACCGCCGAGGGCGCCGCGCCGGTGCTGGACGTGATCGCCGCGCACGCCGGACACGTCGTCTACGTCTCCTCGATGTCCGTTCGGGACGACCAGGAGCCGGCCCTGAACGGCGTCTGGGGCGAGATCGAGCAACTGATCGAGAAGTCGGGGCTGACCTGGACCTTTCTCCGCCCCGGCGGCTTCGCCACCAACACCCTGGAGTGGGCGGGTCAGATCCGCGCCGACGCGACGGTCCGCTGGGTGTACGGCGGCGCCGGCCGGTCGTTGATCCACGAGCGCGACATCGCGGAGGTGGCGGTCCGGGCGCTGACCGGGCCGGAACACCTCGGGATGCGGTACGTCCTCACCGGCCCGGAGGTGCTGACCCAGGAGGAACAGGTACGGATCATCGGCGAGGTGATCGGCCGTCCGGTGCGTTGGCTGGAGATCCCGGTGGCGCAGGCGCGACAGATCCTCGTCGACGTGTGGGCAAATGCCGACTTCGTGGACGGGGCGTTCGGGTACTGGGCGACGCTGGTCACCGATCCCGAGCCGGTGACCCGGACGGTCGAGGAGGTCACCGCAGTGCCGGCGCGGAGCTTCCGGGACTGGGCCGTCGACCACGCCGACGAGTTCCGGCCGCTCTCCGTCCCACAGGTCGCGGACCGGTACGTGTCGCTGATCCGCAAGGGCCGGTTCGACCTCGTCGGCCAGTTGATGGCGCCGGACGTGCTGCGGGTCGCGCCGATGGAGACCGGGGGAGCGCCGGTCGAACTGCGCGGAATGACGTCGATCATGGACAATAGCCGGCGACTGACCGCCGACACCGAGATCCACCGCGTCGAGGTGGACGGTCCGTACCTGCGCGGCGACCGGTTCGCCGTCCGGTTCACCTTCGACGAGACGCATCTGCCGACCGGGGTACGCGGCACGACCAGCAAGATGTCGCTCTACACGGTGAGCGGCGGACTGATCGGGCGGGAAGAGGTCTACTACCTCGACCCGCCGCGGATGTTCGGACAGCAGGGGAGGGGCGACTAGGTGATCGAGGACGAGGTACGGGACAGTCCGACCGCGTGGGTCTCGGCGCACATCCGTCGGTACCTGGAGAGCGACGGGCGCGACGGGCACGACTACAACGGCTTTCCGACGCTACTGCTCACCACGCGGGGCCGGAAGTCCGGCACGCCGCGCAGGACCGCCCTGATCTACGGTCGGGTCGACGACGACCGGTACGTCGTGGTGGCCTCGAACGGCGCCGCCGTAAACAACCCGCAGTGGTATCTGAACCTGACGGCGGATCCCGAGGTGCGGGTGCAGGTCAGGGCGGACCGGTTCACCGCCCGGGCCCGGCTCGCGGACCCCGACGAACGCCCCCGGCTCTGGGAGTTGATGGCCGGGATCTTCCCCACCTACCAGACGTACGCCGCCAAGGCACCCCGACAGATTCCGGTGGTGGTGCTGGAGCGCTCCTGAGTCGATCCGCCGCCACGGCCGCTCCCCGTGTTTCGATGATTCCAGGCGGGCACGCCGGGGCTGTCGGGCCGGCGGAGACAGGGGAGGTGTGATGGACGGTTCACCTTCCGGATCCGCCCCACGGACCGCGGAGGCGTACGGGCGGGCGGCCAATCGGCACCGCTACGGCGACGGGGCCGAGGTACGCCGGTACGTCGCCGATCCGTACCACCGGATCCGCCGGCAGATCGCCGTCCGGATGCTGCTCGACGGGGTCGCCCCGACCTCCCGGGCGAACCCGTCCGGCGTCGGTGGATCGGGGACGCCACCGGGCTGCCCGCCGCTGCTGGAGCTGGGTTGTGGCTCGGAGAGCATGCTGGCGGACGTACCCGATCCGCCCTGGCCGACCGTTGTCGCGGACCTGGCCCTCGACGCGTTGGACCTGGCCCGGCGGCCGTCGGTCGGGAGCCTCTGTCTGGACGCGACCCGGCCGCTGCCGTTCCGGGACCGCTCGCTCGGCGGTGTGCTGATGGGCGAACTGATCGAGCACGTCTACGATCCGGTCGCGCTGCTGCGGGAGTGCCGGCGGGTGCTCGCGCCGTCCGGCCTGCTGGTGCTGACCACGCCGAACCTCGCGGCCGTGCAGGACCGGGTCGGGTTCCTGGTCGGCCGGGCGCCACGGCAGGTGGATCCGTTGCACCCCTACCTCTGGCTGCACATCAGACCCTTCACGGTCTCGCTGCTCCGCGAGGTGTTGCGCCGGGCCGACCTGGAGCCGGTCCGGGTGCGGTCCAACTACGTCGGTTGGCGGCTGCGCGGGGGCCGGTGGGTGAAGTCGCGTACCCTGGCCCGGCTGTTGCCGGGTCTGGGTGGCTCGCTGGTGATCGCGGCACGACCCCGGTGAGGTCGTCCTCGATCCACATTGGCGGGTCTGATATCTACTTAGGGCTACTATGAGCGAATCGCCGTCGGCGGGGAGTTGAAATGGCACGCCTTCTCAGCTGGGTGGCCAGCAATCTCGATGCCGTCTTCGGGCTGGTCGTCGCGATCACCGTCAGCATCCTCGGGATAACCGACGATGCCAGTGAGGACGTGGTCAACAGCGCGATCCTGTTGATCCTCGCACTGCTGGCGCAGGCCCTGCTCCGCGAGCGGTGGCGCCGGGACAACGCCGAGAAGGCGACCCGGAAGATGCTGAACGAGAGCGCCGCCCGGATGGACGCGCTGCTGCCGCACCTCGCCGCGATCTCCGCCGAAGACGGCGTACTCGCCCGGGCCCGGACCGCGATCGACAGCGTGTCGATGGTACGGGTGCTCAACGGCGCCGAGGTCGGCCACGCACACGCCGAGGCCCGGTCCCAGACCGACCGATGGCAGTTCAAGGGCGGCACCGGCACCTTCACCCGGGCGGTCACCCTGCCGGAGTGCATCGAGCACGCCCGGCGGCGCAACGGCACCCTCGATTTCGGCATCGAGATCATCGACCCCACCGACGAGCAGGTGTGCGAGCGCTACGCGCAGTTCCGGCGCAGCCTGTCGCCCCGGTCCGACGTCGCCGGCGAGCGGTGGACGGTGGACCGGACCCGGAAGGAGGCGTTCGCGACCGTGCTCGCCGCCTGCTGGCACCAGCAGCGGTCCGGCCTGCTCAACATCGAGGTACGACTCTCCACTCAGATGAGTACGTTCCGCTTCGACCTGTCGTCGAGTTGCGTCATCATCACCCAGGAGAATCCGCAGACTCCGGCACTCCGGATAGATCGCCGCGAAATCTACTACCATCGTTATAGCATCGAGTTGCAGTACAGCCGCGAGCAGAGCCGTCGGGTCCCGATCGAGCAGGCGAAGCAGGTGCCGCTGGATGACGAGCCGTCGGTCGAGCAGACCCGGAGACTCTTCGCGGCGCTCGGTGTCCCCCTACCGCGAGCCTATGGCGATCGGGAGGTATCGGACATCATCGTCAAGGCGATCCAGGCGAGGAATCTGTACGAATGATGAACTATCCCGAGCTCTACCGGGAGATCGGTCGCGGCACCGGGAGCCCCCTGGTGCACACCTGGGTGATCGACGTACTGACCGAGATCGCCGAGGGTCGACGCCCGCTCAGGGCGGTACGCCACCCGCTCGGTTTCACCTGCCTGCCGGTGGACCGCAGCGGCGACGACGGCATCTGCGTACACCTGTGGGCGGCCGACCGTCCGGCCGCGCACCCGGTCACCTCGGCGATCCACTCACACAGCTGGGATCTGCTCAGTCAGGTGCTCTACGGCGAGGTACGCAACGAGATCATCGACGTGACCGACTCCTCCGCCGAACCGACGCACCGGATCCACGAGGTGCACAGCCGGGGTGACCTGGACGAGATCCGGCCGACCGCCCGGCTGGTCCGGGCCGGCGTCGGCACCGTGGAGCGGCATGCCGCCGGTGCCACCTACGCCCTCGGGGCCGGCAGCTTCCACACCTCCGAGGTGCCCGACGGGCGGGAGGCCGTCACCGTCGCGCTCGGCCGGACCGCGCCCGGCGCCTGGGACCTCAGTCTCGGGCCGCTGCGCGGGTGCACCGAGCAGTCGCGGCGGGATCGCTGCGACGCGGCCGAGACCGCCCGGGCGGCCCGGGCGATCGCTGAACGGGTGGCGGCACACGCATGACAGGTGACGATCGGTAGTTACCGCGGAGAGCTGGAGGACTGGCGATGGAGCGCACGTGGACCGTGGCGGGGACCTCGCTCGACCTCCGGGAGGCTCAGGGGTTCGCCGTGCAGGCGGCCGAGGCGGCGGGCCGGGTGCTCTGGGAGGGCTCCCGGGGCGACCTCAACATCCGGGTGAAGGGCAGCGCCGGTGACCTGGTCACCGATCTGGATCTCGCGGCCGAGCGGCTGATCGTGGACCGGATCCGGGGACGCTTTCCCGACCACGAGATATTCGCCGAGGAGGGCGGCCGGTACGCCGCCGAGGACGGCGTCTGGACCTGGCTGGTCGACCCGCTCGACGGCACCAACAACATCGCGATCGGCCTGCCCGCGTACGTGGTGGGGCTGGCACTCTGCGCGGACCGGGTCCCGGTGCTCGGCGTGGTGCACGACCCCGTCTCCGGGCGGACCTGGTCGGCGGTGCGCGGCCACGGTGTCTCCGTGTACTCCGCCCCGGGCGCCGGTCCGGTGCCACTGCGGGTGCCGCCCCGTCCGGTGCCGGCGGCCCCGGTGCTGGCCTGGACCCAGGGACACGAGGTACGCCGGGACGACAGCACCCTGCGCGCGCTGAAGGTGGTACTGGACAGCACCGCCCGGCGGGTGCTGCAACTCTGGGCGCCGCTGCTCTCCTGGGTGATGCTGGCCCGGGGCGACATCGACGGGATCATCGGCTACCGGCCGGAGGCGGTGGACCTGCCGGCCGGGGTGCTGCTCGCGACCGAGTCCGGCATGGTGGTGCGCAGCCTCGACGGTACCGAGTTCGATCCCCGGATCGGCAACCCGGCGGACCGGCGCAGCTTCGTGGCCGGCCCACCGGAGAGCATCGACCGACTGGTCAAACTCGTCACCGCCGCGCAGTGGATCGAGCCCGAGGTACGCCGGCTGACCCCGATCAGCCTCTCCAGCGTCGGCTGGTGACCACTGCGGGACCGGCGGCCTGATCGGTCGACCGAATCGGCTCAGACGGCTGGTCGATCGGCACCTGAATCAGCGATGTCCTCGGGTTGGGCGACGCCACCGCACCTCCCGTGCACCTCGCTGGTCCCAATTTCCTCGTGCGTCACAGGAGACGACCACCACAGGTTGAAACCAACTGTCTGGTTGGCAACTGCTCGCTGGGCACCTACAGTTGGGAGCCCAACCATCCGGTTGGATTTATTGGCGCCCGTGGCACCACCGGCTTCGCCGAACCCCGACCCTGGAAGGCAACACCACCGTGAACCTGACCGACTTCCGCACCCTCGGACGTAGCGGCCTGCGGGTCAGCCCGCTGGCGCTGGGCACGATGACGTTCGGTGACCCGTCGTGGGGCGCCGACGAGCAGACGTCGACCGAGATCATGTCCCGCTACCTCGAGGCCGGCGGGAACTTCATCGACACCGCCAACGCGTACATGGGTGGCCGTTCCGAGCAGGTGATCGGCTCGTACCTCGGCCGGCACCCGGGGCTGCGCGACCGTCTCGTCATCGCGACCAAGTTCGCCCTGAGCATGGACCCGACCGACCCGAACAACGGCGGCACGGGCCGCAAGGCCATCCGGCGGCACGTCGACGGGTCGCTGAGCCGGCTCGGCACCGACTACATCGATCTCTACTGGCAGCACAACTGGGACCAGCACACGCCGCTGGAGGAGACCATCTCCACCCTGGACGACCTGGTCCGGGCGGGCAAGATCCGCTACGTCGGCCTCTCGGACACCCCGGCCTGGGCCGTGGCCCGGATGGCCACCCTCGCGCAGTGGCGCGGCTGGACCCCGATCGCCGCCATCCAGGTCGAATACTCGCTGCTGGAACGCACCTCCGAGGGCGAGCTGTTCGGTGCCGCCCGGGAACTCGACCTCGGCGTTTTGCCGTGGAGTCCGCTCGCCAACGGCATGCTGACGGGCAAGTACACCCGCGACAACCAGACCCCGGCCGGATCCGGGCGGGGCATCTTCGTCGGCCAGCACCTCAACGAGCGCACCTTCCAGATCCTCGACGCGCTACGACGCATCGCCGACTCCCTCGGGGTCACCGTGGCCGGGGTCGCGCTGGCCTGGGTACGGCAGCAGCCGCTCGTCAGCTCGACGATCATCGGTGCCCGTACGGTGGCGCAGTTCGAGGCCAACCTCGCCTCGCTCGACGTGAATCTCGGACCGGAGCACCTCGCCGAACTCGACGGGCTGACCGCCCCGACGCTCAACTTCCCGGCGGCCTTCCTGCGGAACTTCGGCGTACCCGCACAGCAGGGCGCCACGGTGATCAACGGCGTACGGGCCAGCGTCTGATCTGGTCCGTACGGCCGACCGCCGGCACCGCCTCCCGTCGTAGTACGCGGGGAGCGGTGCCGGCGGTCGTTTCCGGCGTTTCCGGATCGCGGCTTCCGCACGGGGGAGCCGACATGATCAGTTGTCGGCGGTGCGACTGGTGAGGGAATCGACGAGGGCGGCGACAGCGGCCACCACGACGGCGCGGTGGGCCCGCTGCCGCTTGGCGATGTCCTCGTCCCCGACCGCCTTCAGTTCGGGGACGATGTCGGTCCAGGCGCCGCTGATCGCGATCGTGATCTCCAGGACGTCGATCGCGGTCGCGTCGTCGGACAGGCCCATCGATGCCCGCAGCTCGCGCGCCTTCGTCAGGTGGGACTCGACCCCACCGGGCAGCGAGTCGTCACGCTCCAGCGCACGCCAGCGGGTCAACCGCATCAGCTCGGGCGTGGCGTGCAGCGCGTCGAACAACGCTCCCGCGTAGCCGGGCAGGTCGTCGGCGGTGAACGGTACGGACTCGAACAGCATGCCCAGGCGGTCGCTCAGCATCGCGTCGAACAGCTCGTCCTTGGAGCCGAAGTAGGCGTAGATCGCCTGCTTGTTCGCCTGGGCGGCGGCCGCGATCCGATCCACCCGAGCCCCGGCCAGCCCGCGCTCGGCGAACTCGTGGAACGCCGCGTCCATCAGACGGGCGCGGGTGGCGGCGGAGTCGTACGGCACGTCAGCCAGGATATCAATCCAACCAGATGGTTGCCAACCGAGTGAACTCTTGCCGGAGCCGGAGCCGGAGCCGGAGCCGGAGCCGGCGACGCCGGTGATGGCGCGGGTGCCGCGTTACGCGGGCTGGATGGACAGCGCGTGCCGGAAGACGTTCCGGGGATCCCAACGGGACTTCGCCCGTTGCAGCCGGGGATAGTTCGCCCGGTAGTACAGGTCGGACCAGGGCACCCCGGAGGTGTTCCAGGCCGGGTCCGCCAGGTCGACGTCCGGATAGTTGATGTAGGAACCGTCGTTCGCGTCGTCCGCTACCGGTACCCCGCCGGTGTCGGCGTACATGTCCCGGTAGAACTCGCGGATCCAGGCCAGGTGCTGGGCGTCCTCGGCCGGATCGACCCAGCCGGCGAGGTAGAAGAGCTTGATCACCGAGTCGCGTTGGGCGGTGGCCGTCGCCGTCGACGGGACGGCGTTGATCCGCCCGCCATAGGTGTTGAGGCTGAGAGAGCCGGCCGGGTTGGCATAGTCGGGCCGGGTCAGGTGGTGGTAGGCGGCGGCGAGTTGCCGGTCGGTGAAGGCCCTGCGCAGGTACCCCGCCTTGGTCTTCAGCCGCCACCGCTTGCCGTCGTCGCCGTTGCCCCGGAGCACCGAGGCCAGCCACGGCAGGTCTTCCTGGGTACGGACCGGCGTGACGCCGACGCCCTCAGCCAGTGCCGCGACGTGCGCGTCGAGCAGCCGTACGGCATCGGCACCCCCGGCGACCTGGCCGATCAGCGAGTGGCTGCCGGCGGGGCGACGGGACAGCAACAGTTCGCCGTACAGCCTGGCCTCGGGCGTACCGGGCCGGCCGTACCGTTCGCACCAGGTGCCGAAGTTCCGGGCCAGCCGGCGGAAACCCCGCTCGTCCATGCCCTCCCACGGCCACTGGACGGTGAAGCTGAGCACCGACCCGGGCGGCCGGGGCAGCAGCTCGCCGGGATCGTTCCCCCGGGCTCCCGGCGACCGGAACCAGTACCGGGTCACGATGCCGAAGTTCCCGCCGCCGCCACCGGTGTGCGCCCACCACAGTTCCCGGTTCGGGTCGGCCGGTTCCCGGCTCGCGAACACCGTACGGGCGGTACCCGATGGGTCCACCGTGACCACCTCGACGGCGTACAGATGGTCGACGATGAGCCCGTGCGACCGGGACAGCGGGCCGTAGCCGCCGCCCGCGACGTGCCCGCCGGCGCCCACTCCCGGGCATGAGCCGCCGGGGAGCGTCACGCCCCAGCCGAGATACAACCGGCGGTAGACCTCGCCCAGCGTGGCGCCGGCCTCCACTGCGAACGCGGCGCGGAGCGGGTCGTAGTAGACCCCGGTCATCCCGGACAGATCGATCACCATTCGGACCGCCGGGCCGTCCACGAAGTCCTCGAAGCAGTGGCCGCCACTCCGCACGGCGACCCGCCGCCCGGCCCGTACGGCGTCCTGCACGGCGGCGGCCACCTGCTCGGTGGAGCCCACCACCCGGATCTCGTCCGGCGTCCCCACGAACCGTCGGTTGCCACGTCGGGTCAGGTCCGGATAGCGCGGATCGTCCGGACCGACCCGCACCGGACCCAGCGGTGGCGGCCCGCCGGCGATCGGCGGGCTGCTGCTGATCGGCGGACCAGCGGTGATCGGTGGGCCAGCGACTGCGGGCCGGGGCCGGAGTCCTCGCTGGAGGGTCAGTCCGGCGGCCGTCACCGCGGCCGCGCCCAGCAGGACGTCTCGGCGGCTGTGTGCACTCATCTGATGGTCTTCCTTCGAGGTCGACTCGCCCTGCGAACCAGGGCCGTCGATCACGGTAGGAAGATCTCGGCGCTCCCAGAATCCGGCTGGCAACCGGCTTCCGGGTCCGGCTGGCCGCCGAACCGTCCGGGGGACCTCCGCACCGACGAAAAGTAACCACCTCGCCGGCTCAGGGGTGTTAGGAAGGGCCCCTTCTTATACAAGAAACGATAAGAAGGGGCCCTTCCTTACAGGCCAGGGCAGGTAGGCGGGCGAGTCGTTCGCGGTGCTACGCCGCCGGGGTCGCGCGGGCAGACTGGAGTAGGGCGAGCGCTGCCTGCTTGGCGAGGCGGGCGGCGTCGGCGTCGGCGTGGTGGTCGGCGAGGACCGTGGCGCCCACCCTGAGGGCCAGCATCTGCTTGGCGACGCTGACAGCGTCGGCGGCACCAGCACGGCGAGCGATACCGGTCAGCAGGTCGAGCTGGCGGTCCAGGTGCTGTCGGGCCACGGCGTTTGCCGGGCCGTCGTGGTGTTGGGCGGCCGCGTTGAGGATGGCACAGCCCCGGAAGGTGGGTTCGTCATGCCACCGTCCAAGCGCGTCGAAGACGGCGGCGAGCTGATCGATCGGTTCCTCGCCAGCCGCTGTGACGGCGTCGTGCAGCCAGCGCAGGATGCTGTCGCTGCGCGCCTCCAGAACCGCCTGCACCAGCCCGTCCTTCGAGCCGAAGTGGCGGTAGAGAGTTTCCTTGGACACGCCGATCGTCGAACACAGCTCGGCCACCCCGATGCCGTCAAGGCCGCGCTGGTACAGCAGCCGGGTGGCCGCGCGCAGGATGCCGGCGCGAGTCTGGGCGGGATCGAGTGTCGCGCCTTTGGCAACGGGCATGACGAAGATAGTACCGATCGGTTCGAAGTATCTGCTAGCCTCTCGCCCAATCGAACCGATCGGTTCCATCTGCGAGGTGATCATGACGGCCGACTTCCTGGTGACCGACCCCTTGAGTACCGCCCCGCCGGCCAGCACGCCAGCGGTGACGGTCACCAGCGGCGGCGAGGCGCTGCTGGGTGTGCTGCACATACCGGCAGGTGCCGGACCTCATCCGGTCGTGGTGCTGCTGAACGGGTTCCCGGGCAACGAACGCAACTTCGACCTCGCCCAGGCGCTACGACGCGCTGGATACGCGACGCTGGTGTTCCACTACCGCGGCTCGTGGGGCGTGGGTGGTTCCTGGTCGTGGCGCAACGTGCTCGACGACGCCATCCGGGTGGTGGCCGCCGTCCGCGAGGACGCCTTCTCCATCGCCCACCGGCTGGACCCGCGGCGCTTGGCCGTGGTTGGGCACAGCCTCGGCGGGTTCGCGGCGCTGATGACCGCCGCCGCTGACCCGGGGGTGGGCGCGGTCGTCTCGGTGGCCGGATTCGACTTCGGCCCCGCGTCAGTGGCGAGCCTGGCCGACCCGGAGGTCCGATCCGCGTACGTGGAGGCGTGGGACGGCGAGCTGCTACCGCTGCGGGGCACCAGCGGCGAGGCGCTCGTCGCCGAGATGGAAGCCGCCGGGCAGGCGTGGAGTCTGGCCCGACTCGCACCGCGTCTGGCGGACCGGCCGGTGATGCTCGTCGGGACCGGCCGGGACACGGTCACTCCCGCCGACGTGCATCACCGGCCGTTGGTAGAGGCGTACCAGGCGCACCCGGTGCATCGGCTGGAACACCGGCTCTTCCCGACCGACCACGCGCTGTCCGACCACCGGGTGGCGCTGGCCCGCACCATCGCGGACTTCCTCGACCGGCGCCTGCGGACACCGGTGTGACCACGTGGCGGTGGCGGTCGGCGCGCCTCGCGCTGGGCACCGCGTCGGCGCTCGGCCTCGGCCGGTTCGCCTACGGGCTGGTGCTGCCGGCCATGGCCGAGCAACTGCGTTGGGATCTGGCCCGTGCCGGCGCGATGACCACCGCGAACGGGCTCGGCTACCTCGTCGGGGCAACGGCCACCGCCGCGCTCGCCCGCCGGCTGGGCGTCGCGGCGACGTTCCGACTCGGCATGGTGCTCTGCACCGTCGCCCTCGCCGCGACCGCCATCAGTGCCCACTATCCCGCACTTCTCGCCGCCAGGGCGGTGGCCGGGTTCGCCGGAGCCATGGTGTTCATCGCCGGAGCGGTCCTTGCCCCGACCACGGTCTACTTCGCCGGTACCGGGCTCGGGATCGTGCTCAGTGGTGCGGTTATCCCGCCTCTGCTGGACCAGCATCCGCAACGCTGGCCGCTCGCCTGGGCGGGTCTCGCCGTCGCCGCCGGCGTGGCGGCGGCGGTGAGCTGGACCGCCGCCCGACCGACGACCGCAGTCAGCGGCGGCCAGCCGGCCAGCTCGGTCCGTCGGCTGTGGCCGGTCGCGGTCGTCTACCTGCTGTTCGCGGCCGGCTACATCGCCTACATCACGTTCCTGTCGGCGTACCTCGCCGACCGGCACGCCTCAACGACGCAGACGACCCTCACCTGGGTCCTGCTCGGACTTGCCGTCATGGTCGCGCCAGGTCTGTGGCAGCGCCCGATCAGATACTGGCCGGGCGGCCGGATCCTCGCTGTGCTGCTGGGCACTATCGCCGGTGCCGCCGCGCTCGTGCTGCTCCAACCCGTCCCCGCGGTCGTGATCGTCTCCGCCCTCACCTACGGCGCGACCTTCATGGCCGTACCGGCCGCGGTCACCGCGCTGGTCCGTGCCGCCACGCCGCCGGAAAAGCTGACCAGCACATTGTCGACCTTCACCGTCATCTTCGCCGTCGGGCAGATGGCCGGCCCCTGGCTCGCCGGGGCCCTGGCCGACCAGACCACCGCTGGCGCCATCCTCGGCTGGACCGCCGCGCTGTGTGGCACAGGCGCTGTCCTGGCCGTCACCACCGTGACACCGACGCATCGATCCTCCCCGGATCGAACGGCCCGCTCCCGGCTCCACCGGCCGCCGGGTCCGTCGGTCCGGTGATGCGTTTCGACTGCACCGGGCTGGTGCGGCAGGGAGCCGTGTGTTGATGGCGTACCCGGTCACAGGCTCGGGCCCGGGTAGCAGCGCTCGGGCATGCTCGGTGTCATGGCTACTACTTCCGGGACCGGGGTGGACCGGTGGGAGCGCCGGACGGCCGGCCTGCTGACGACGCTCGCCGTGCTGTTCATCGTGGCGTACGCGGTGCCCATCCTCCAGCCGGACCTGCCCCGGGGCTGGCGGGTGGCCTGCGAAGTGGCCGACGCGGCCATCTGGGCCCTGTTCGGCGTCGACTACCTCGTCCGGCTCGGGCTCAGCGTCGACCGCTGGCGATTCCTCCGGTCCCACCTCTTCGACCTCGCCGTACTGGTCCTGCCCGTGCTGCGACCGCTGCGGATGCTGCGCCTGGTGACCGCGCTGCTGGTGCTCAACCGTCGGACGGAGGTGTGGACCCGAGGCCGGTTGGCCGTCTACGTCGGCGCCACCACCGTGCTGCTGGTCGGCGTCGGGGCCCTGGCGATCCTCGACGCCGAGCGGGGCAGCCCGGACGGCAACATCTCGAGCTACCCGGACGCGCTCTGGTGGGGCGTCGTCACCATCACCACCGTCGGGTACGGCGACTTCTATCCGACGACGGGCTCGGGTCGGCTGGTCGCGATGAGTCTGATGATCGGCGGGATCGGGCTGATCGGGTTCGTCACCGGGTCGCTGGCCACCTGGATCGTCGAGCGGATCTCCACCACCGAGAGTTCGACCGAGGCGACCAAGGCCGACGTGGCGGCCCTGCTGACGGAGATCCGACACCTGCGGGCCGAGGTGACTGCGCTGCGGCGGGCCGACGACGCCGGGGCCGATCAGGAGACGAGCAGCAGGGCGCCGACGGTGGCGGAGGTGCAGCAGACCGCCAGCACCAACCCGGTCGCCATGAACCTGCCCAGCGGCACCCGTACGCCGTAGGCGGCGCAGCGCTCGTACCAGATCAGGGTCGCCAGCGAGGCCCACGGGGTGGCCAGCGGACCGACGTTGGTGCCGATCAGCAGCGCGAGCAACTGGGTGTGGTTGGCCACCGGCACCACGGCCTCACCGGCGAGGTACGCGGGGAGGTTGTTCACCACGTTGGACAGGACCGCACCGGTGGCACCGGCCCGGAAGGCGCCGGTCGTGCCGGGGTCCGTACCGACCAGCGCGCCGACCAGGTCGTCCAGCCCGTACCGGCCGACCGTCTGGAGCACCAGGAACAGGCCGGTGACGAAGACCAGCAGCCGCCACGGAACCAGGGCCAGGGTCAGCCGCTCGCGGGCGCGTACCGCGAAGCCCACGATGACGATGGCGGCGGCCACCGCCGAGGCGAGCCCGATCTCCACCCCGAACAGGATGCCGGCGACGAAGAGCAGACAGGCCGCGAAGGCCGTACGGTAGAGCACCCGGTCGGCCGGGGGCTGTGGCGTCGGCGGCTCGAACCGGTCGGCCCCGCGCTGCCCCCGCCGCCAGTACCAGATCCACAGCGCGGCCATGGTGACCGTGATCGCGACGAGTTGGGGCAGCCACATCCGGCCGGCGAACGGTACCGGCTCCAGATCGACCCGCCCGGCGGCGAGAATGTTCGTCAGGTTCGACACCGGGAGCAGCAGGCTCGCCGTGTTGGCCAGCCAGACAGTGGTCATCGCCAGCGGCAGCGCCGGGATGCCCAGCCGGGCGGCCAACGCCAGCATCACCGGGGTGAGCAGCACGGCCGTGGTGTCGAGGTTCAGCGCGATCGTGGTGACCGACGCGAAGAGCACGCAGAGCAGGAAGAGCGCCAGGTAGCTGCCCCGGGCGACGCTGGCCAGGCGACCGGCGATCACGTCGAACACCCCGGCGGTGGCGGTCAGCTCGGCCACGATCACGATCGTGCCGAGGAAGAGCAGGATCGGCATGATCCTGCCCATCGTGTCGTCCGCCTCCGGCGCCGGCAGCAGACCGGTCAGGACGCAGATCAGCCCGACGGCCAGCAGCCCGACCGAGATCCAGTCGAGCACGCCGAGCCGGCCCAGCCACCGCCGCCACCTCGGGCCACCGTCGTTCGTCGGCGGAGTTTCGGCGGCGGCGAGCGGTGTGCCGCCGTTCGTCGCGGGCATCGTGGCGGCGGAGCCGGCACTTCCGGGTGACGCGGGCGGGCCGCCGGACGGTCTCGACTGGCGGCGGCTGGCGGAGGGGGGCGGGCTGCCCGGATCGATGCCCACAGGGCAGGATCTTCGCACACGGCGCCACCGGGGACCGACGGCCGATCACGATGTGCCGGTCGCGGCGGTACGGGAGGAGAGCCCTCGGCCGGCATACTGTCCGGGTGGTAGGTCGCGTGCAGCCAGTCCGGGCCGAGCGGTCCATCGATTTCTTCATCAGCTACTCCCCGGCGGACGAGCGCTGGGCGACCTGGCTCGCCTGGGAGTTCGAGGCGGCCGGCTACCGGACAATGTTGCAGGCCTGGGACTTCGTGCCCGGCACCAACTTCATCGACTTCATGGACCGGGGTGTCCGGGAGGCGGCCGTGGTCGTCGCCGTCCTCTCCGAACGCTACCTGCGGTCCACCTACGGCAAGCTGGAGTGGCAGGCCGCGCTGCGGGCCGACCCGACCGGCACCGGCAACAAGCTGGTGACCGTCCGGATCGAGGACTGTCCACTGGACGGGCTGCTGGCCACCATCACCTACGTGGACCTCGTCGGTGTCGCCGATCCCGCCCAGGCCCGGTCCCGGGTGCTGGACCGGATCCGGCAGGCACTCGACGGTCGGGCCAAGCCGGACCAGCAGCCGGTCTTCCCGCAGCCCCGGTCGGCGACCACCGGGCCCGGCCAACTGCCGGAGCCGGTCGCGGCCGGCCTCGGCCGCCGACCACGGTCCCGGCGTACGCCGATCAACCCGCCGCAGTTCCCGCCGGCCGCCGGCTCCGGACCGGGTACCCGGAACGCGCTGACCGTGCTCCAGGTGGCCGGACCCCGCTTCGGCCGGGGAGTGATCGAGCCCGGGGCCCCGGTCACCCCCGGCGAGCTGCAAGAGAACATCATGGGCGAACTGACCCTGCTGATGAACGACGGAGTGCCCCGGCCCGACCTGATCGTGGTGGCCGGCAACCTCACCGAGTCGGGGAGCGCCCGGGAGTTCGAGGATGCGCTGAGCTTCCTCACCGGACTGCGGGTACTGGTCGGACTGGAGCCGCACCGGCTGGTGGTGGTCCCCGGGGCCCGGGACATCACCCGGGCCGCGAGTCGGGCCTACTTCGCCACCTGCGAGGCCGACGACATCGACCCGCAGCCGCCGTACTGGCCGAAGTGGCGGCACTATGCCCGGCTGTTCGACGAGATCTACCAGGGGCTGGAAGAACCGATCTTCGACAGCGAACAACCCTGGACCCTGTACGCCGTACCGGACCTGCAGGTGGTGGTGGCGGGGCTCAACTCCACCATCGCGGACAGTCACCGCGACGAGGACCACTACGGACACCTCGGCGAGGCCCAGGCGAGCTGGTTCGCCCAGTGGCTGCGGCCGTACCAGCAGACCGGCTGGCTCCGGCTCGGGGTGATGGCGCACGACCCCGGCGAAGCCGGCCCGTACGCCGGAGGCCTGCTCACCGGCCCGGAGTCGCCGCTGCGTGACGGCGGCACCTTCGGCCGACTGGTCGCCCCGATGCTGAACCTGCTGATGTCCGGGGCCGCGCCGTCCGGCGGGGTGACCGACCCGGCGGGGCCGGTCGCGCCGCCCGTGACCGACGGACGCGCCCAGGTGCTCCGCCTCGGCCCGACCGGCCTGACCCGCTGGGTGCTCGGCCGGCACGACCGGTACGACGCCGGCGAGGAGATCCCGCGCCGCTGGTCCCGGGTCGAGGCGACCTTCGGCACCACCGGTCCGGCCCAGGTGCCCGGCCAGCGGGTGTCGGGGCTCGACGAGGGCCCGGCCCAGGGTTCCGGGTCGACCGGTCCGGGTCAGGGCATCGACGACCGGGTGGAGTTCGGGACCGACGGCCCGGACCAGCGGCCCGACCCGGTCGAGGAACTGCTCGACCGGCTGGCCGAGGTCTGCGAGGCGCGGCACGACCGGGTGTTGATCCGGCGGGTCGGCGGGCAGCGGACCGGGGGACAGCCGAACGGCGAGGGCGCGGGTGGGCTGCCGCACCTGTTCCTCACCTACCGCGAGGACGGGGTGGTCCGGCAGCAGCGGGTCGGGGTGAGCCTCGGCCAGCCGAGCCCGGCCGAGGTCGACGCGTTCGCCCGGCGGGTGCACGCCGCCAACCCGGAGATCGGTTCGGAGCTGGTCTACGACGGCCCCCGGCTGCCCCGCGCCCAGTACGACGACGCGCTGCGCCGGGGTGTCCGGGTGCTCAACCTGACCGAGTTCCAGGGCCTGCTGGACCTGCGTGACTACGTCGCGACGCAGACCGCGCGGTTGCAGGCCGACCAGCTCTACCCACCCGGCCTGTACGTGCCGCAGCGTTACCGCCACCTGGTCGGCGGGGAGCAGGGCGTCCAGGAGGACGTGGTCGAGGAACTGCTGCGGATGATGACCGCCCCGGACGGCCGGTTCGCCCTGGTGCTCGGCGACTTCGGCCGGGGCAAGACGTTCGCCATGCGCGAGCTGGCCCGGCGGCTGCCGACCGCCGCGCCGGACCTGATCCCGATCCTGGTGGAGCTGCGGGCCCTGGACAAGGCGCACTCGGTCGACGGGCTGGTCGCCGCCCACCTGGCCAACCACGGCGAGCAGGTGATCGACCTCAAGGCGTTCCGGTTCATGCTCCGGCAGGGGCGGATCGTGCTGCTCTTCGACGGCTTCGACGAGCTGGTCGCCCGGGTCACCTACGATCGCGCGGCGGACCATCTGGAGGCGCTGCTCCAGGCCGCCGACGGCAACGCCAAGGTCGTGGTCAGCAGCCGTACCCAGCACTTCAAGACCAATTCGCAGGTGCTCACCGCTCTCGGCGAGCGGGTCGGGCTGCTGCCGCACCGCCGGGTGCTCAACATCGAGGACTTCACCCCGGGGCAGATCCGTACCTACCTGCGGCACCGGTACGGCGGCGACGAGCAGGCCGCGCAGGACCGGATGGACCTGCTGCGCGGCGTACAGGACCTGCTCGGGCTCTCCCGCAATCCCCGGATGCTCGGCTTCATCGCCAACCTGGACGACCGCCGGCTCGCGGCGGTGGCCGGTACGAGCGCCACGTTCAGCGCGGCGGCGCTGTACCGGGAGATCCTCCAGTCCTGGCTCGACTTCGAGGAACGGCGGACCCAGGGGGTGCCGGGTGCACCGGTCAGCCTCGGTCAGACGGAGCTCTGGATCGCGGTGACCCGGCTCGCCCTGCGGCTCTGGGAGAGCGGTGAGTCCTACCTGCGGCTGGCGGAGATCGCGGAGGTCGCCGAGACCCTGACCGACCTGGCCGAGTTCCGGCTGTCCCGGCAGCAGGCGGCGCACGCGGTGGGCGCGGGCAGCCTGCTGGTCCGTACCGACGAGGGGTTGTTCGGCTTCATCCACGCCTCGGTGGTGGAGTGGCTCGTCGCGAACGACCTGGCCGAGCGACTGAATCGGGGCGAGTCGCCGCAGGCCCTGACCCGCCGGCCGCTGTCCCAGCTCACCGTCGACTTCCTCTCCGATCTGGCGAACGCGGCGCGCTGCGAGCAGTGGGCCGGCCGGATCCTCGGCGACGAGACCGCCAACGAGACGGCGCGGGCGAACGCGCTCCGGCTCAGCGCCCGGCTGCGGCTGCCGTCCCGGGCCGACCTGCGCGGGGCGTCGCTGCGCGGCGAGGACCTCTCACATCGGGAGCTGGCCGGCGCGGACCTGAGCGACGCGGACCTGGGCGACGCCCGGCTGGTCGCCACCAACCTGCGCGGGGCCAACCTGCGGGGTGCCCGGCTGGTCGGCGCCCGACTGGACCAGACCAACCTGGTCGACGCCGACCTGCGCGGCGCGGACCTGACCGGTGCCCGGTTCCTCCGGGCCGACCTGCGCGGGGTCGCGGTGCAGGGCAGCAGGTGGCACCGGGCCTCGTTGATCGACGTGGAGGCCGACCGGACGCTGCTGGTCGCCCCGGAACTGCGCGGCGCGGTGCTGGCGCCGGGCCGGCCGGTGGTGCCCGGGCTGGCCCCGCCGGCGGTCGGCGTCGCCTACGGCTTCGAGGTGGGACGCATCCCGGACCCGGTCGGGTACGGCCCGGACGGTACGACGCTCGCGGTGGGCAGCGACGACGGCGGGGTGCTGATCTGTGACACCGCCTCGGGGCTGCCGGTCCGGACCCTGCAGGGGCACCGTGGCCGGGTGTACCTGGTGGACTACGACATCGCCGGGCACCAGTTGGTGACCGCCTCGGCCGACCTGACGGTCCGGCTCTGGGACGCGGACCACGGTGACCTGCGGCACGTGCTGGAGGGCTTCCGGGACTGGGTCTGGCCGGTGACGGTGGACCGGTCCCGGGGGGCGCTGGCGGTCGGCGACGCGGCCGGCACGGTCCGGGTCTTCGACACCGGCACCGCCGAGCCCCGCTACGAGTTGACCGGTCACGCCCCGCCGATCTGGACCGCCTCGTTCAGTCCGGACGGGACGCTGCTGGTGGTCGGGGACAGCGCCGGGGTGATCCGGGGTTGGGACCTGGGCACCGGTGCGCTGCGCTACGCCAGGCACGACCCGGAGGTCGGTTACCGGCTCCAGATCAGCCCGGACGGCGCCCTGCTCGCCGTCGCCGGGCAGGGCGGCAGGATCCGGCTCAGCGACACCGGTAGCGGGCAGGAGCGGTTGGTGCTGCGCGGGCACGAGGCGGACGTCTACGCGCTGGACTTCGATCCGACCGGGGCGCTGCTGGCCTCCGGGGACATCCAGGGGTCCGTACGGCTCTGGGAACCGGCGACCGGCCGGGCGGTCCGTACCCTCGCCCGGCAGACCGGGGCGATCTACAGCGTCCGGTTCAACGGTGCCGGTGAGACGCTGGCCGCCGCCTCCAGCGACGGTGGGGTGCGGCTGTGGGACGTACCGACCGGACAACTCGGGCACGAGTTGAGCCGGCACCGGGGTTCGGTGTGGCCGGTCGCGTTCCATCCCACCGAGGACCAGTTGGTCACCAGCAGCAACGACGGCACCACCCGGCTGTGGGACGTCCGCTCCGGCCAGTGCCAGCACACCCTGCGCGGACACGGCCGGCGGGTCACCTCGGTGGCGTTCCGGGAGGACGGCTCGACGCTGGCCAGTTGCGGCAACGACGGTGTGGTCCGGTTGTGGGACCCGCGGGGCGGGCGCTGCGTCCGGCAGATCGCGGGTACGTCGGACCGGCTGATCTCCGCCGTCTTCTGCCCCGGTACGCCGATTCTCGCCGCCGCCAGCGGCGACGGTGGCGTGCACCTGTGGAATGTGGAGACCGGCGTCGACGAGCGGGAACTCGACGTGGACACCGACCACGTCTGGGCCGAGGCGTTCAGCCCGGACGGTGACGTGATGGCGACCGCCAACGACGACGACACGGTACGGCTGTGGTACCGCACCACGGGCCGGCAGATCGGCACGCTGAGCCCGCACCGGGGCCGGGTCCGCTCGGTCGCGTTCAGCCCGGACGGTACGACGATCGCGACCGGCTGCGACGACCGGCTGGTACGACTCTGGGACGCCGCGACCGGTACCTGCCGGCACAGCCTGGAGCAGCACACCGACCGGGTCTACGCGGTGGTGTTCAGTCCGGACGGTGGCCTGCTGGTCAGTGCGAGCAACGACGGCACGGCCGTGCTCTGGGACACCGTCACCGGTGCCCGGGTGCGGGTGTTCACCGAGCACACCGGCCGGCTCTGGTCAGCGGCGTTCAGTCCGGACGGCAAACTGCTGGCCACCGCCGGTGACGACCTGGCGATCCGGCTCTGGGACCCGCGTACCGGGCGTCGGCACGGCTCGCTGGGCGGGCACAGTCGACGGGTCTGGTCGGTGGCTTTCAGTCCGGACAGTACGCTCCTGGCCAGCGCCGCGGACGACGGCAGCGTACGGCTGTGGGACGTGGCCGACCCGGAGCACGCGCAGCCCCGGCTGACCCTGCTCGGCCTGCCGGACGGCTGGGCGGCGCTGAGCCCGGACGGGCGGTACAAGTTGGAAGGTGACGCCGCCGGCCAGTTCTGGCACACGATCGGCACCTGCCGGTTCGAGACCGGTGAACTCGACGCCTATCTCACCCAGGTTCGCCGGTTGCCGGCCGACGCACCCTTCTAGACGGGTTCACCTTCCTGATTCTCCGGACTGTCGGCACACTCGGATGAATGGCGGTATAACGGGACAAGTAGTGAATTTCCGGCGTGGCCGGTCCTCGGCGTGCCGCGACTCGCGAAAGGCTCGACCATGCGACCGCTTCGGGTGCTGCGGATCATCTCGCGGATGAACGTCGGTGAGGCTGCGCCGCAGGTCAGCGCGTTGATGCGCGGCCTGGATCCGGACCGGTTCGAGCAGCGGCTCTACGCCGGTCCGGTCGAGACGGGTGAGGGTGACTACCGGCGCCTGGGCGCCGCCGACGTGCCGGTCCGGGTGCTGCCCGCGCTCCGGCGTTCGGCCCGACCGGCGGACAACCTCCGGGCCCTGACCGCCCTGGTCGCGGCGATCCGTCAGTTCCAGCCGGACCTCGTGCACACCCACGACCTGCGCGGTGGGGTGCTGGGCCGACTCGCGGCGGCGTCCTGCCGGGTGCCGATCCGGGTGCACAGCTTCCATGGTCATCCGCTGCCCGGCCCGCTGTCTCCGCGAGGGCTCGCCCGGCTCGTCGGCGGTGCCGAGGCGACCCTGGCCTGGACCAGCCACGCCCTGGTCGCGGTGAGTGCCCGGGTACGGGACGACCTGCTCGCCGCCCGGATCGGCCGACCGCACCAGTACACCGTGGTGCCGCCGGGGACGAGCCTGTCGCCCGTACCGGACCGGGACCTGGCCCGGCGGGCGCTCGGGCTGGACGGGACCGGGCCGGTGGTGGCGTACGTCGGCCCGGTCACCGCGGTCAAGCGGCTCGACCGGATCCTGACGGTGGCCCGGGCGGTCCGGCGCACGATGCCCGGCGTCCGGTTCGTGGTCTGCGGCGACGGTGACCGGCTGGCCGAGACGACGGCCCTGGCGTTGGCCGACGGGCTCGACGTCATGTTCCTGCCCTGGCGGCCGGACGTGGAGACGGTCTACGCGGCGGCCGACGTGGTCCTGCTGACCTCGGACCAGGAGGGAACCCCACTGGCGCTGATCGAGGCCGGGCAGGCCGGTCGGCCCGTGGTCGCCACCGACGTCGGCGGCACCGCCGAGGTGGTCCGGCACGGTCGGACCGGACTGCTCTGCGATCGCCGGGACCTCGACGGACTCTTCCGGGCGGTGCTGCAACTGCTCGGTGACGACGACCTGCGCGCCACGATGGGCCGGGCGGCGCTGGCCGAGACCCGGGAGGCGTTCGGCACGCCCCGGCTGGTGGCGGCCACCCGCGACCTGTACCACCGGCTCGCCATGGCCCGGGGCTGTTGGCCGACGGAGCAGGTCGAACCGGTGGCCGCGCTCGCCCGGGCCCGCTGACCCGGCACCGCCGTTGGAGGGGTCGGGCGCCGCGGCGCCGTCGGCGTCGCTCCCCGGGTGGGCGCCGCGGCCGGGATCGGGGTGAGCGCCGTCCGGAACCGCCGGCTCAGAGCTGTTCGACGTTCGGCCCGGTGCACCGGTTACGGCTGTCGAAGACGTAGGCGGCGGTGCGGGTGATCGACTCGTAGTCGAGGTCGTCGTGATCGGTGACCACCACGACCGCGTCGGCGGCCCGGACCTCCGGCTCGGTCGGATCCACCACCGCCACCCAGGCCGGGATCTGCTGCGGATCGGCGTGCGGCTCGACCGCCCTGACCCGCGCGCCGAGGGCGTGCAGCCGATTGGCCAGGTCGACCGCGGGCGAGTCCCGGAGGTCCCCGGTGTTCTTCTTGTACGCCAGACCGATCATCAGCAGGGTGGCGCCGTTCAACGGCCGGCCCCGGGTGTTGAGGCCGGCCATCACCCGTTGGGCCACGTACTCGGGCATGGTGTGGTTGATGTCGCTGGCCAGCTCGATGAACCGGAACTGTCGGCCCAACCGCCGCTTGACCTGCCAGGAGAGGTAGCAGGGGTCGATCGGCAGGCAGTGCCCACCGGTGCCCGGTCCGGGAGTGAACGACATGAAGCCGAACGGCTTGGTGGCCGCCGCGTCGATGGCCTGCCAGATGTCGATGCCGAGCTGGTGGCTGAACACCGCCAGCTCGTTGACCAGCGCGATGTTGACCTGGCGGAACGTGTTCTCGATCAGTTTGGTGAGTTCGGCGACCCGGGTCGAGTCGACCGGTACGGTCCGCTGCACGATCCGGCGGTAGAAGGCGTCGACCCGGGCCAGTGCCGCCGGGTCCATCCCGGAAACCACCTTGGGGGTGTTGTCCAGGCGCCAGGTCGGGTTGCCGGGGTCGATCCGTTCGGGGCTGTAGCCGAGGTGGAAGTCACCCGGGCTGCGCAGTCCGCTGCCCTGCTCCAGCAGCGGCAGCAGCAGTTCCTCGGTGGTGCCGGGATAGGTCGTCGACTCCAGGATCACCGTGGCGCCGGGCCGCAGGTGCGGGGCCAGCGCGGTGCCGGCCTGCTCGACGTAGCTGAGGTCCGGCACGCCGTCCCGCAGCGGGGTGGGCACGCTGATCACGCAGACGTCGAAGTCCCTGGCGTCGGCGTAGTCGCTGGTCGGCAGGTAGCGCCCGGTCGCCAGCGCCTGACCGAGCCGGGCGTCGGAGATGTCCTCGACAAAGGACTCCCCGATGCCGAGCCGCTTGACCCGGGTGGTGTCGAGGTCGAGCCCGACGACGTCCAGGCCGGCCTCCACCGCCGAGACCGCGAGGGGGAGACCGACGTACCCCTGACCAACGACAACCAGCTTTTCCCTGCTCATGCGGGCTCCCACCGTACAGAAAAGACGTGGTGCACACCTTAGGGCGGTTTATCATTGATCACCGTGGAAACGGGGATAAAGGTAAGTATTTCGTCGTCTTTCCACCAGGAAGGACTATGGGTAGTGGAGACACTACCAATAGTGAATGGCGAAGCGGGGGTTGCCGGGCCGGTCAGCCCGCGTCCGGATCGACCGGGCCGCCGCTCGGCGGGTCCTCGGGTCCGTCCGGAGGGGTCGTCGGCACCGGATTGGTGGGCTCCGCCGAGCCGGTCGGCTCGCCCGACGGTTCGTCGTCCGGCTCCGGATCCGAACTCGGCGTAGCGGACTGGGTGGGCCGGCGAGTGTTGGTCGGCCGGGGTGGCGGGACGTTTCCACCGCCGCTCGGGATGGTGGCCGTGGCCTCCGGCACGCTCGGTTCTACGGTCGTGCTCTGGCTGACGGTCGGCGAGGGCGTCGCCCCCGTCGCCGGTGACCGGTCGTCCGCCCGGAACGCGATCAGGGCCGTCACGGCCGCCGCGGCCAGCCCGACGACGGCGGCGATCCCGGCCAGGGTCAGGACGCCGAGGCCGGGCTCCCGGGACCGGTCGTCCGACCGTACGGCGGGATTGTCGGCGAGGGTCCCGCCACCGCCTCCCCGGCGGGCCGAACCGGTCCGGGCCGCGCCCGCACCCACGGCCGTCCGCCGGGGGGTGCCGGGCTCCCCGGCCTCGTCCGCCGCGTCCGCGGCGGCGACGTCCGGATCGCGGGCGGCGGCCCGGGCCGCCGCCGCCAGCGCGGCGGCGTCCGGATAACGGTCCGCCGGATCCTTGGCCAGGGTCCGCTCGATCAACGCGGCAACCGACGCGGGTACGTCGTCGGGCAGCGGCGGCGCCTCCTCGTGCAGGTGCTTCACCGCCACCTGGAGCGGGTTGTCCCCACTGAACGGCGGCTCGCCGACGATGCACTGGTACGCGACCGTACCCAGCGCGTAGATGTCGGTGGCCGCCGAGACGGGCCGGCCGGCCGCCTGCTCGGGAGCCATGTAGAGGGCCGTACCCGGCACCGCGTTGGCGCTGGTGATGCTGGTGATGTTCACCGAGCGGGCGACACCGAAGTCCAGCAGCCGTACCCGGCCGTCGGTCTGGATCAACAGGTTGCTCGGCTTGACGTCCCGGTGCACGATCCCGCCCCGGTGCGCGGCGTGCAGGGCGTGTGCGACCTGCGCCACCACCCGGAGGGTCTCGGCGACACTGAGCCGGCCCGCCTCGCGGATCCGCGCCGACAGCGGCTCGCCGTCGGCGTACTCCATCACCAGGTAGTCGGTCCGACCGGTCGGCAGTTCGTCCTCACCGAAGTCGTAGACCTGGACGATGCCGGGATGGTGCAGAGTGGCCAGCATCCGCGCCTCGGCACGGAACCTGGCGATGAAGTCGGGATCGGCCAGCAGGGCCGGCAACAGCACCTTCACCGCGACCCGGCGACCGAGCACCACGTCGGTACCGCGCCACACGTCACCCATTCCACCGGTGGCGACACGGTCCTCGAGGCGGTACCGCCCACCCAGCACGACTCCGGATTCCAGCACGTGCTCACCGTACCCAGCGGGTGGATCTCGTACCCAATCGCGGCGGTCTCTTCTGCGAGGCCTCCCCGACGGGCGCGTCGGCCACCTTACCGGCCGGCGTCGCCCGGGTACCCGATGGGGGACGCGGCCCGCCGGGCGCCCCGGGTCCGACCGTCGGCCGCCAGCTAGTCCGCGAGTCGGATCGCCGTCGAGTCCTCGGCCCGGTAGAACCGCATCCGGCCCGGGTCGACCGAGAGCCAGACCGGGCTACCGGGACCGATCCGGAAGCTCGGCGGGGTCTGCACCTTGAGCTGTCGACCCTCCAGCTCCACGGTCAGCAGGATCGCGGCCCCGGTCGGCTCGACCACCTCCACCCGGGCGGCGAGCCGGTCCGGACCGTCGGCGTCGAAGACCTCGATGTTCTCCGCCCGCACGCCCACCGTCAGCTCCTCGGACCCGTGGCCGGCCAGCGCCGCCGGGGCCGTGATCCGCTGGTCGCCGAACCGCAACCCGGGCCGGTCGCCCGTGCGGTCCAGCCGGGCCGGGAGGAAGTTCATCGGCGGGGCACCGAGGAACCCGCCGACGAACTCGTCGGTGGGTGCGTCGTACACCTCGAGCGGCGGCCCGACCTGGGCTATCCGGCCCTCCCGGAGCACCGCCACCCGGTCGCCGAGGGAGAGCGCCTCGGCCTGGTCGTGGGTCACGTAGACGGTGGTGGTGCCGAGCTTGCCGACGATCCGCTTCAGCTCGGTCCGGAACTCCATCCGGAGCAGGGCGTCCAGATTGGACAACGGCTCGTCCATCAACAGCACGTCGGCGTCCACCACGATGGCCCGGGCCACCGCGACCCGTTGGCGCTGGCCGCCGGAGAGCTGGGCCGGATAGCGGTCCAGGTACTCCGTCAGGTGCAGCAGTTCGGCCGCCTCGCCGACCCGCCGGTCGACCTCCGCCTTCGGGGTCTTCCGCATGGTCAGCCCGAACGCGATGTTCTGCCGGACCCGCAGGTGCGGAAAGATGGCGTACGACTGGAAGACCATGGAGAGCCCGCGCTGCCGGGCCGGCAGGTCCGTCACGTCCCGGCCACCGATGTGCACGGTGCCCTCGTCCGGTGACTCCAACCCGGCGATCATCCGGAGCAGGGTCGTCTTGCCGCAGCCGCTGGGGCCGACGAGCACCAGGAACTCGCCGTCGCGTACCTCCAGGCTGATGTCGTCGGTGGCGGGCGTCCTGGTTCCCGGATAGGTCTTCGCCAGATTCCGCAGCACGATCTCGGCCAACGCTCGTCCCTTCCTCGGTGCCGCTCCTGAATGTCGCCGCCTCGATGTCGCGTCGTCGGCGGCGTCAGCGGATCGTGGTTCCCCACATGTTCAACAGGTATCGGCGCATGAACGCGATGAAGACCAGGGCCGGTACGACGAGCGCGAAGCCGCCGGCGAACCGGAAGGCCAGTGGCGAGTCGGCCAGCGTCGAGAGCACCTGGGCCGGCAGGGTACGCCGGTTGAGGGTGAGCACCGCCGCACCCAGCACCTCGTTCCAGGAGGTGACGAAGGTGAAGATGGCGGCGGCGGCGATCCCGGGCAACGCCTGCGGCAGCACCACCCGGGCGAATGCCTTCGGTGCGCTCGCTCCGAAGATCATCGCCGCCTCCTCGTGCTCGACCGGCACCGCGACGAAGATCGCCGACGTGATCAGTACGGTGGTCGGCAGGGCCAGCGCGGTGTGCAACAGTGCCACCGCGTACGTCGTGTCGTACAGCCCGCTGGCCAGGAAGACCCGGGCCAGCGGCACCGAGAGCACAACGATCGGCAGTGCCCGGGTGAGCAGCAGGAAGAGTTGGTACGGCTCCCGCCCGCGGAACGCGTACCGGGCCACGGCGTACCCGGCGGGCACGCCGAGTGCCAGCGACAGGACCAGACTGAGCAGGCCAACCTCGACGGAGTTCTGGAATCCGCCGATCACCCCGGTGCTGTCCAGGAAGACCCGCATCGTCTCGGTCGACAGGTCCCCGGGCAGCAGGGAGAGCGGGAAACGGTTCAGCGACTCGCGACTGGAGAGTGCGGCCAGCGCGATCAGGTAGATCGGTACCCCCATGAAGAGGGTGACGGCGACACAGGCGAGGTGGATACCGACGGTGCGGCGCCGCGCCGCGCTCCGGCGGCTCACCGGACGCCACCGGTCGACGGGTCGCGCAGCACCCGCAGGTAGACGACGGCGGTGCCGAGCGACATCAGCAGGATGACCAGCGCGATCGCCGCCGAGACGTGTTCGTTCTGGAGCGTCACGTACCACTGGTAGGTCTCGCCGACCAGCAGCGGGAAGCTTCGGCCGGTGAGTGCCTGGGCGACGGCGAAGGTCTGGAGTCCGAGGATCGTCCGGAGGATGAGCGCGACCTGCAGGCTCGGCCGCAACTGGGGCAGGATGACGTACCGCAGCCGCTGCCAGTACGTCGCGCCGAAGACCGCCGCCGCCTCGTCGTAGTCGCGGGGGATGTTCTGCAGCCCGGCGACCACGATCACCAGGACCAGTGAGGTGGCCCGCCACAGCTCGGCCAGCAGCACCGCGACGAACATGGTGGTCTGGTTGTCGTACGACAGCCAGGCGAAGCCGTCACCGAGCCCGAGCCAGGCCAGCGTCGAGTTGAGGTACCCCCGATCGGCGAAGATCGACAGCCAGACCAGTCCGGCCGCGAGATCGCTGATCGCCAGCGGTACGCACCAGACGTAGAAGTAGAACGAGGAAAGCCGGGGGCGCTCCCGCAGCAGCAGCGCCATGGTCAGCGCGAAGGCGAACTGCAGCGGGATGAGCACGACGATCAGCAGGGCGGTGTTCCGGGTTGCGGTCCAGAAGTAGGGGTCGTCGACCATCCGGCGCAGGTGGGCCAGCGTGGGCCCGTCGGCGCCGGTGAACGCCTGCCCGACGCCGACCGCGATCGGCCAGAGGAACAGCGCGGCCAGGAACACCACGGAGGGCGCGACGAGCAGGGCGGCGGTCGGCACCCGGGACCGCCGCCGCCGACGGGCCGGCCGGGGCGGGACCGCCGCCGGCGACGGCTCCGACGGTGCCGGGTCGGGCGCCGTCGTCACTGCACCCGGCACGTCTGTCCCGCCACGACCGGGTCCGGGCGCCAGCACGGCACCTTCGCCTCGTCCAGAATGGTGTTCAACTGCTGGGCCTGGCGGTCCAGGACCTGCTGCACCGGCCGGCCGTCCAGGCAGATCTCCTTGAAGCAGTTCTTGAAGAGCTGCGACACCTCGCCGTCCTTGGCGCCCAGCCCCACCGGCGGCAGTGCGAGGACGGCCCCTTCGGCACTCTGCTGCCGGCGTACCGCCTCGGCCTCGAGGGCGACGGCGGGCGGCAGGTCGGTCGGCAGCGTCGCGTTGACGACCGGGAAGAACGCGTTCCGGCGCAGCACCTCGAGCTGCACGTCCGGGGTGGTCAGCGCCTCGATCACCTCGCGGGCCCGGTCCGCCTCCGGCGCGCCGCGCGGGATCGCCAGACCGGCGACGACCAGCATGTAGCCGAGACCCTTCGGGCCGCGGGGCGCGGGTGCCATCAGCCAGTCGTCCGGCTTGTCGGCCGGGGCGTTGACCAGGCGGGCGACGTGGTCCCAGGCGATCAGCACCTCACCGCGTTGCAGCGGCTCCTGCATGTTGTCGAAGTTGGTCGACGCCGGTGCGGTCTGGGCCCACAGTTCCAACATGTACTGCCAGGCGGCGGCCGCCTCCGGGCTGCGGAAAGTGGTCATCTGACCGCCGGTGAAGCTCGGCAGCAGGTAGCCCTGGAAGAACCGGTGGTAGAGGCCCTTCGGACCGCAGGGCAGGCCGAAGACCGGCTTGTTGCCGTTGCCCCGCCGGGCGGCGGTGACCCAGTCCAGCAACTGGTCGTACGTCAGGTTCTGCACGTCGGCCCCGGCGGGCAGCCACTGCAGGGCCCGCTTGTGCACCGCGAGCACGTACGACGCCTGCATCCACGGCAGGTACGTCGTGGCGCCGCCAGCCAGCTTGCCGAGGTTCGCGATCTCCGGCGGGAACTGGCGGTCGGTGAGCTTCGCGGCCAGGTCGTCGAGGTTCTCGAACTTGTCGGCGTGCGGGGCGAAGTCCCCGTGCAGGCCACCGGCGAGGCTCACCTGGACCCGGCCGGCCGCCACCTGGGAGGTGATGGTGGAGGAGAAGACGTTCGGCTCGACCGTGTTGTACGCGACCGCGCCGGCCTTCACCCGGTCGCGGAGGATCTGCTCGAACCGCTGCCGCTCCTCCACCGGAGTGAACTGGGTGGAGATGAAGGTGATCGCACCTTCGGCGTCCGAGCCGGTGGTCGAGGCCCCGCCGCACGCGGCGAGCAGCGGAGCGGCTCCGGCGGCGAGGCCGAGGCCGAGCAGTCGGCGACGGTCGAGCCGGAGGTCTGGGGTGCCTGGGCCTGCGGATGGTGCCATCGTGCCTCCCCGTGCGGTGGCGGGCCGGCCGGGTCACCTGCTGCGGGCACCGTTGCCGGCTTGAGCGGAGTGTCACAAGTGCACATATTCGCAAGCGTGGTGTCAAGTCGAGGGACTTCTCAGTCGGCGTTCCGATCCGACTCCTCGGCGAGTCGTCGGGCCAGTGGCTCGATCCGGTCCCGCCAGGCGGTCAGCGCGGTCACCTGCGCCCCGGTCGTATCGGCCGGACCGGTCTGGACGAGAACGAGCCGGGCACCGTGTCCGGTCCCGGCGGAAAGTTCCCAGCGGATCCGTCCGGCCGGCTGCCCGGCGGACTGCCAGGCGTACTCCAGCAGGGACGGTGCGTCCAGCGCGGTGATCACCCCGGCCGGGAACGCGTCCGTGGTGAACCCGGACGGCGGGGTCGCGCCGATCGTGGCCGCCGGGCAGTGGTCCGGGTCGGCGAGTGCGGCCCAGACCGCCTCGATCGGCCGGGTCAGTTGCCGCTCGAAGCGCACCTGCCAGCCGTCCGCGGTGGTGTCGGCGGTCCCGTCGGCCAGCCCGAACGCCTCGACGTACGACTCGTGCAGCCGGCCCGAGGGGCGTTCCGGCGGTACGTCCGGCCGGCCGTCCAGCAGCCGGTCGAGTCCGTCCAGGCAGTTGCGCCAGCCGGAGGCGTAGCTCGCCGCCGCGGGGCGGTCGTCGAAGGTGTGGCTGAACACCAGCAGGCAACCCGGGCCGTCGGCGCGCAACTCGATCCGGAACAGGTCGCCGTCCCAGTCGAAGGCGAACAGCCGGGGCGGGTCGTACGCGCTGATCGAGCCGGCGGACGCGGCGTCGCCCGGACCGAAACTGAAGGTGATCCGTCCGTCGACGCGGGGCTCCAGGCTCACCTCGGCCGGGAACCACCGGCTCAGGTGCTCGGGCTCGGTGACGGCCGGCCAGACCTTCTCCGGCGGGTGCGCCAGCCGCCGCTCGATGCGCAGCCGTTGGCGTCCCGCCACGCTGTCCAGGCTCTCCTTCATTACCGGTCCTCCGATCTCGTGCGTCCCCGCCGCCCCGGGTCCGCGCCGTCGCCGTCCGCCGGTCGCGGCGGGCCGGGGACGGACGGGTCGTCGCGGGCGGCGGAACTGTCGGACCCACTTGGCATGGTGTTCAGATGTTGTTCAAGCGCGTCGAGCCGACCGGCCCACATCCACCGATACGGTGCGAGCCAGGCGTCGAGTTCGGCGAGTGGTTCGGGACAGAGTTCGTACCAGCGACGTTGCGCGTCCGGGCGCACCCGGACGAGCCCGGCTTCGCGCAGCACCCGCAGGTGCTTCGAGGTGCCCGGCTGGGTCAGACCCAACTGCTCGGTCAGTTCGCCCACCGAGCGTGGGCGCTCCCGCAGCAGGTCCAGGATCCGGCGTCGGGTCGGCTCGGCGAGTACCTCGAACGGGGTGGCCACGGAGGCGAACATACCAACCCAGTAATATGCCAAGCAAGTTATGTAACTGCTGTTTCCCGGGAGGTTGGTGAGGGTTGTCCGTCGGAAAACCGGGTAAGGCACAACGATCGTGGCGGAGGGAGGCTTCCCAGGTGATGTCGTCGGACCTGGACAGCGGCACGATTTTGCACGCCGTGGATGATGCCGCGGGATACATCGCGAAGATCTGCTTCAAGACCGGACCACCCCGGCTGCACGGCGTAGAGCTGGAATGGACCGTTCACGACGCAGCCTCGCCGAGCCGGCCGATCGAGCCGGACCGGCTTCGGAACGCCCTCGGACCCCACGCACCGCCCACCCTCGATCCGGACAGTCCCGCCGCACCGTTGCCCAGTTCCGGCACGGTCAGCGTCGAGCCCGGGGGTCAGGTGGAGATATCCACCGCCCCGCGTCGCTCGCTCGGCGAACTGCACGAGAGCACCACCTCGGACATCGCCCACCTCGACAGCCTGCTCGGCGCCGCCGGGCTGGTTCTCGGCGGCACCGGCATCGATCCGTACCGCGCGCCGGCCCCGGTGGTCGACACCCCCAGATACCGCGCGATGCGCTGCGCCTTCGACCGGCTCGGGAACGCCGGCCGGACGATGATGTACAGCACCGCCGGGCTCCAGGTCTGCCTCGACGCCGGTACGGCCGACCAGTACCCGGAGCGCTGGGCCACGGCCCACGCGGTCGGGCCCGCGTTGCTCGCCGTCTTCGCCACCGCCCGGCGGCACGCCGGTCGGGACACCGGCCGGGCGTCCGCCCGGATGGCCGCCTGGCACCGGATCGACCCGGCCCGGACCCGGCCGGCCTGGATCCCGGACGCCGGTACGGCCGATCCGGTCGCCGCCTGGGTCGGTTACGCGCTGGCGGCGCCGCTGCTCTGCGTACGCCGGGACGGCACCGACTGGAGCGTTCCACCCGGGATCACCTTCGCCGACTGGATCGCCGGAGCCCTGCCCCAGCGGCCGAGCACCGACGACCTCGACTACCACCTCAGCACCCTGTTCCCACCGGTACGTCCGCGCGGCTATCTGGAGATCCGCTATCTCGACGCCCAACCGGCGGGGGAGTGGATCGCCCCGGTCGGGGTGCTCACCGCCCTACTCGGCACCCACCGGACCCGGTCCGCGGCCCTGGAGGCATCTGAACCGGTGGCCGGCCGGTGGACCGAGGCGGCCCGGTCCGGGCTGCGTGACCCGGAGCTGGCCCGGGCCGCCGGGACCGTGCTGGACCTGGCTCTCCGGGCACTGGACCGGACCGGCCTGCCGCCGTCGACCTGCGAGGAAATCGCCCGGATAGTGGCGCGGCGGCTCGCCGTCGCGCGGGGAGGACCGTCATGACCGACCTGCGCCAGCAGAGTCAGCCGCCGGAGGTGTTGCGGGACCGGATCGCCGCCGTGCTCGGCCGGGCCCGCGACCGCAGCATCCTGCTCACCGAGGCCGTCGACGACGACGATCTGGTGCGGCAGCACTCGCCGATCATGTCCCCACTGGTCTGGGACCTCGCCCACGTCGGCAACCAGGAGGAGTTGTGGCTGGTCCGCGACGTCGGTGGCCGGGAGCCCGTACGGCACGACATCGACGAGCTGTACGACGCGTTCAAGCACCCCCGCAAGGACCGGCCGGCGCTGCCGCTGCTGGGCCCGGGGGAGGCCCGGACCTACGTGGCGACGGTCCGGGACAAGGTGTTCGACCTGCTCGACGGCATCCGGTTCGACGGGCGCCGGCTGGTCGCCGACGGATTCGCGTTCGGCATGATCGCCCAGCACGAGCAGCAGCACGACGAGACGATGCTCGCCACCCACCAGCTCCGCACCGGGCCGCCGGTGCTCTCCGCGCCCCCGCCGCCGGCCGCCGCCGTACCGGTGACCGGGGAGGTGCTGATCCCGGCCGGGCCGTTCGTGATGGGCAGCTCGACCGATCCGTGGGCGCTGGACAACGAGCGCCCCGGCCATCTGGTGGACCTGCCGGCGTACGTGCTGGACGCGGCACCGGTGACCAACGCGGAGTACCTGGCCTTCGTCGCCGACGGTGGCTACACCGAGCCGCGTTGGTGGAGCGGGCCGGGGTGGCGGCACCGGTCGTCCGCGGGGCTCTCGGCGCCGATGCACTGGCGCCGGGACGGTACCGGCTGGGGCTACCGGCGATTCGGTCGGTTTGCCCCGCTGGTGCCGGACGAACCGGTGGTGCACGTCGGCTACCACGAGGCCGAGGCGTACGCGGCGTGGGCCGGAAAGCGGCTGCCCACCGAGGCCGAGTGGGAGAAGGCGGCCCGCTGGGACCCGGTCAGCGGCCGGTCCCGCCGGTACCCCTGGGGCGACCAGGACCCGACGCCGGAGCACGCCAACCTCGGCCAGCGGCACCTGGCGCCGGCGCCGGTCGGGGCGTACCCGGCGGGTGCCTCGCCGCTCGGCGTACACCAGTTGATCGGTGACGTCTGGGAGTGGACGTCGAGTCCGTTCCAGGGCTACCCCGGGTTCACGGCGTTTCCGTACCGGGAGTACTCCGAGGTCTTCTTCGGTCCGGACCACCGGGTGCTGCGCGGCGGGTCCTTCGGCACCGACCCGGTGGCCTGCCGGAGCACCTTCCGGAACTGGGACCTGCCGATCCGCCGGCAGATCTTCAGTGGCTTCCGCTGCGCGCGGTACGCCCGACCGGACGAGGTCGGGTGAGCCGATCCGGCCGCCGCGAGCGGGCAGCGGAGGGCTGATGTGTCGTCATCTGGCCTACCTCGGCCCACCCGTGCCGCTCGGCGCACTGCTCTTCGACCCGCCGCACTCGCTGGCCCGGCAGTCCTGGGCACCGCGCGACATGCGCGGCGGGGGCACGGTCAACGCCGACGGGTTCGGGGTCGGCTGGTACGCCGCCGCCGCCGAACCGGTGCGCTACCGCCGGGCCGATCCGATCTGGACCGACCTCACCCTGCCGGCGCTGGCCGCGTCGACGGTCTCCGGCGCGGTCCTGGCGGCGGTGCGCTCGGCGACCGTCGGGATGCCGGTGGTCGAGACGGCGGCGGCGCCCTTCGCCGAGGGGCCCTGGCTGTTCAGCCTGAACGGGGTGATCCGTGGCTGGCCGGACTCGGTCGCGGAGTTGGCCGCCCGGTTGCCGACCCGGGACCTGCTCACCCTGGACGCCCCGACCGACGCGGCCCTGCTCTGGACGCTGGTGCGGCACCGGCTGCGGACCGGGGCGGCGGGGCCGGAGGCGGTCGCCGAGACCGTCCGGACGGTCGCCGCCGCCGCGCCCGGCTCGCGGCTGAACGTGCTGCTCACCGACGGACGTCTGCTGGTGGCCACCGCGGCCGGGCACGCGTTGTCGGCACGGGTCACCGGCAGTTCGGTGCTGGTCTGCTCCGAGCCGTTGGACGACGAGCCCGGCTGGCGGCCCGTTCCGGACGGGACTCTCCTGCTGGCCACCGCCGGTCGGGTCGACCTGCGCCCGATCGAGGGCACCGGTTCGACGCGGCGGGGGAGCCGGGACGCCGGATCGACGGGGCCGGCCCCCTGAGCGCACCCGCGTACCGCACCGAGCAGGGGCCGCCATCGCAGCGGCGACGGATGTCGACCGGAGGGGAGAGCACGCGTGACCGCGGATCCGTTGGAGATCTACCTGGAGGAAGAGGACCTGGCTCGAGCGTTGCGGGCGGACGTCCGGGCCGGGCTCACCGACGTACCCAGATGGCTGCCGCCGAAGTGGTTCTACGACGCCCGGGGCAGTGAGTTGTTCGAGCAGATCACCCGGCTGCCCGAGTACTACCCGACCCGGGCCGAGCGGGCGGTCCTGGCGGAGCACGCCGCCGAGATCGCCCGGCTCACCGACGCGAAGACCCTTATCGAGCTGGGTTCGGGCTCGTCGGAGAAGACCCGCCTGCTGCTCGACGCGCTGACCGCGCACGGCAGCCTGGGCACCTTCGTGCCGCTGGACGTCTCGGTGAGCGCGCTGCGCCAGTCGACCGCCGAGATCGCCTCGGCCTACCCGGGCCTGCGGGTACGGGGCATCGTCGGCGACTTCACCCGGCACCTGGACCGGCTGCCCACCGGTGGTCGGCGGCTGGTGGCGTTCCTCGGCGGCACGATCGGCAACCTCCTGCCGGCGGAGCGATCCAGCTTCCTGGCCGCGATGCGGGCGGCGTTGGAACGGGGCGACTGGCTGCTGCTCGGCACCGACCTGGTGAAGGATCCCGGGGTGCTGGTCCCGGCCTATGACGACGCGGCCGGGGTGACCGCCGAGTTCAACCGGAACGTGTTGCGGGTGCTCAACCGTGAGCTGGACGCGAACTTCGACGTGGCGGCGTTCGATCACGTCGCGATCTGGGACGCCGATCAGCGGTGGATCGAGATGCGGTTGCGGGCCCGGCGGCCGATGCGGGTACGCGTGCTCGACCTCGATCTCGCCTTCGCCGCAGGGGAGGAGCTGCGGACCGAGGTCTCGGCGAAGTTCCGGCCGGCGGACGTGGACCGGGAGCTGACCGCAGCGGGCTTTGCCGTCCAGGCCCGGTGGACCGACGACGACGGTCTCTTCGCGGTGACCCTCGGCCAGGCCGTCTGACAGGGTCCCCGTCGCCGAGGTTCCGTCACCGGGATCCCGGCCACGGGGACCCCGGCGCCCGCCACCGGGACCTCCGGTCATCCGGTCACGTACTGCTCCGCGTAGGCGCCGGTGGGCGGGATCGGGGTGATCACGTCGATGAGCACTCCGTTGGGGTCGGCGACGATGAAGTGGCGCTGCCCGAAGTCCTCGCTGCGCAGCGCCAACTCGGCCGGCAGCCCCTCGGCGAGGACGAGGCGCCGCCACTGCGCGTCCACGTCGGCGACCTCGAAGTTGAGCAGCAGGCCCCGCACCGGGCTGCGGTACGCCTCCGGCAGTGTCGGGTGCTCGTGGTCGAGCAGTGCGAGTTCGTACGTCGGTGGGCCGGGGCGCCGCAGGCTGACGTACCAGTCGGCCTCGAAGGTCGTCTCGAAGCCCAGTAGCCGGGTGTAGAAGTCGCGGGTCTCGGCCAGTCGGGAGGTGCAGATGACCGGATAGAAGCTGGTCAGCTCCATGAGTGCTCCTTTCGCATACCGTCGGTATGTGAAAGGTAAGCTACTGACGTACCCTGGGTATGTCAACGGACGGAGTGCGATGCCGAACCTGAGCCGGGAACAGCAGCGGGAGCAGACCCGACGCACGCTGGTACGCGAGGGCAGGCGCCTGTTCGCGACGCAGGGGTACGCCGCGGTGGGGCTCTCGGAGATCGTCGCGGCGGCCGGGGTGACCAAGGGTGCCCTCTACCACCACTTCGACGGCAAGGCCGCGCTGTTCCACGCCGTACTGGCCCAGGTGCAGGAGGAGGTCGCCCGGCGCGTCGCCGCGACCGCCGACGCCCAGGACGATCCGTGGACCCAGTTCACCGCCGGTTGCCAGGCCTTCCTCACGGCCAGCACCGACCCCCAGGTGCAGCGGATCATGCTCGTCGACGGTCCCGCCGTGCTGGGCTGGGCACAGTGGCGGGCCCTGGACGAGGCCGGATCGGCCCGCCACCTCAGCGACGCGCTCGGCGCGCTGATCGAGGCCGGAGCCATCGCGCCGCAGCCGGGCGCGCCGCTGGCCAGGCTGCTCTCCGGGGCGATGAACGAGGCGGCGCTCTGGCTGGCGGCGTCGGGACGCCCGCAGGACATGGCGGACACCCTCGCCGCGCTGAACCGGATGCTGACGGCGCTGCGCGTCCGGTGACCTCCCTCGCAGTCCGGGGGAGGTCCCGGCGGGCCCGACCTTGATCAGGTAGGGTCGTCCGCAGCGAAGGGGAGTAGCTCCCAATGTCGTGGTCGACACACTGGCGCGTTCCGCGCCCGGCCACGCGGCCTCACCCAGGTGGGGCGGGCGAGACCTTCGACTCAGGCAGAGATGCCGGGTCGAGGTCGCCCATGCCCCCGGCCCGGTACGACCGGGAAGGGTGTCATGGAGGATTTCAACACGGCCTTGGCGATCAGCTTCGGCGTCATCTTCGTCGCCGAACTGGGCGACAAATCGCAGCTGATGGCGTTGACCTTCGCCACCCGGTTCAAGGCGATACCGGTCATCATCGGCATCACGGTGGCGACCTCGGTGGTGCACCTGGCCTCGGTGGCCCTCGGCGTGGGAGTGGGCGCGGCGCTGCCCACGGGCTGGATCGCCCTGGTCGCCGGGCTGGCGTTCCTGGGCTTCGGAGCCTGGACCCTGCGCGGGGACAAACTCACCGACGAGGAACGACGCAAGGCGGAGCGGACCACCAGGTCCGCGATCATCGCCGTCTCGATCGCCTTCTTCCTGGCCGAACTCGGCGACAAGACGATGCTCGCCACGATCACCCTGGCCACCCAGCACGGCTGGTTCGGCACCTGGCTGGGCTCCACCCTCGGCATGGTCGCCGCGGACGCGCTGGCCATCGGCGTCGGTCGGGCACTCGGCCGTCGAATGCCGGAAAAGGCCATCCGGTACGGCGCCAGCGCGCTGTTCGCGATCTGCGGCCTGTGGCTGCTGCTGGACGGGATCCGGCAACTGGCCTGACCCGATCCGGTGTGCAACGGCAGCTTGCGGGTAGCCGTTCCGGTGGCCGACGGGTCGGCGGACCCGGCTCGTGGCTGGAACGGAGGATCACCGCATGACCAGGCACGATGAGCCGAACGAGTACGGATTCGCCGGCGAGGTCGCCCTCCCCGAGCCGGAGCCGCCGCACAAGCGGGACGCGGTCGCGGAGGAGGCGGAGGAGACCGCGGTGCCGGGCTCGGATCTGTCCCGCGAGTTCCAGGAGGCACTCGCCGACTCGGACCACTACGAGAACGCGGACGACGACGACCCGGCGCCGCCCCGGCCCCGCTAGGCCGGGGCGGCGGGAGCTCAGTTCGCCGTCCCGGGGCGCCGGTCGTCGGGATCCGGCCGCTGGTAGACGTCCGGCACCCCGTCGGCGTCCTCGTCCCGGCTCTCCTCCTCGGAGAGCCGCCGATACTTCGCGTTCCGCAGGGTCAGCACCAGCGACGCCAGTACGGCCGAGGTCAGCGACCCGGCCAGTACGGCGGCCTTGACGAACCGGTCCTGCTCGCCGCCGGCACCGAAGGCGAGTTCACCGATCAGCAACGAGACCGTGAACCCGATTCCGGCGAGCAGCGCGACGCCGAACAGGTCGGGCCAGCCGATGTTCTCGTCCAGCTCGGCCCGGGTGAATCGGGACAGCAGGTAGGTGGCACCGAAGATGCCGAGCGTCTTGCCGACGATCAACCCGGCGGCCACGGCGAGCACGATCGGTTCGCGGATCAGACCGCCCAGGTCGGTGCCGCGCAGCGCGACCCCGGCGGCGAAGAACGCGAAGACCGGCACCGCGAACCCGGCCGAGACCGGGCGCCAGCGGTGCGCGAGGTGTTCGGCCAGCCGGCGGCGCTCGCCCGGACGGGTCAGCACCGGAACCGTGAAGCCGAGCAGCACACCGGCGACGGTCGCGTGCACCCCGGAGGCGTGCATCAGCACCCAGCTCAGTACGCCGAGCGGCAGCAGAACCCACCACCGGGTCAGGCGTCGCTGCACCAGCAGCCCGAAGACGCCGATCGTGGCGAGCGCGCCGAGCAGCGGCGGCAGGCTGAACTGGTCCGTGTAGAACAGCGCGATCACCAGGATCGCGATCAGGTCGTCGACCACCGCCAGGGTGAGCAGGAAGGCGCGCAGCCCGTGCGGTAGGTGGGAGCCGATGACGGCGAGTACGGCCAACGCGAACGCGATGTCGGTGGCCATCGGGATCGCCCAGCCGGCGTACGCCCCGCCTCCGGAGATCGCCGTCACCGAGACGTAGACCAGCGCGGGCAGCGCCATTCCGCCCAGCGCGGCCAGTACCGGCACCACGGCGCGACGCGGATCACGCAGGTCCCCGACGACGAATTCGCGTTTGAGTTCGAGGCCGACCACGAAGAAGAAGATCGCCAGCAGGCCGTCGGCGGCCCATTCGGCGAGACTGAGATCCAGGTGCAGGTCCTCGCCGGCCGCCCAGGGGACGTACCGGCCGAGGGCGAGGTAGCTGTCGGCCCAGGGCGAGTTGGCCCAGCCGAGTGCGATCACCGCGCCGAGCAGCAGCAGCCCCCCGCCGACGGTCTCGGCACGCAGCACGTCGGCGACGAATCTGGCCTCGGGCCAGGAGCCGCGCTGGAAGAACCGCCGTACGGCACCGGGCGGCGAAGCGGGGCGCTGGTGATCGGTCATCCGGCGTGGTCACCTCGATCTGGGCAGTGTTGATCAACCTGCCGACCAGACTTCCCGGCGCACCTGGTGATCACCTTACCGGGATCCACCGACTGTTGCCGGGCGCAGAGTTATCGACCCGGCCGCCACCTCTGGTACTTGTCGCGTCGTGTTGCGCCGAGTGCGACTACTGAGGGCGCTCAATCATCTACATTCGGTAGGAACTGTCGAGTGACAAGTGTGCACTTTTCATACTGTTGCATTTTTTGTGATCACTAGAGGTCTTTAGCACCCCGAGATCGGTTTGGTGCTGAGACGGGAGGCCTGGCCTGATGGATCTGCACAGCTACCTGCGCGCGCTGCGCCAACGCTGGTGGGTGGTACTCGCGACCATCATGGTCGCGCTGGGGGTGACCGGACTCGTCACGGTCCGGGCGACGCCCCAGTACGCCTCCTCGGTGACCTTCTTCGTCACCTCACCCGGCCAGGGAATGTCCGATGCGTACCAGGGCGGTCTCTTCCTCCAACAGCGGGTCAAGTCGTACGTCGACCTGCTGACCAGTGACCGGTTGGCGCAGACGATCGCGGGGGAGGAGCAGATCGGACTGACCGCAGATGAGGTGCGGACCCGGATCGCCGCGCGGGTGGAGGCGGACACCGTCCTGCTGTCCGCCACCGTCACCGACACCGACCAGGCCCGGGCGTTGCGCCTGACCGAGGCGGTCGCCGCGCATTTCGTCACGCTTGTGCACACCATCGAGACGCCGCCGGGCGCCAAGGACGCGCCGATCAAGATCGAGGTCGTCGGCGGTCCACGGGTCGACGCCGAACCCGTCTCACCCAGACCGGTCCGCAATCTCGTCCTCGCCGGAGTGTTCGGGCTCGTCCTCGGTGTCGGGCTCTCGGTGCTGCGCGGGCTGACCGACACCACGTTCCGGGACGGCGAGGCGCTCCAGGAGGCGACCTCGGCGCCGTTGCTCGGCACCATCCCCTACGACGGACAGGCCCGGTCGAGTCCCTTGATCGTCGGCGCCGCCGGGCAGTCGGCCCGGGCCGAGGCGATGCGGAAACTGCGGACGAATCTCCGGTTCGTGGACGCCCAGGAGCCGGCCCGGGTCATCGCGGTAACCAGCGCCGTCCAGGCGGAGGGCAAGTCCACGCTGGCCTGCAACCTGGCGATCACGCTGGCGGAGGCGGGCTGGCAGGTGCTGCTGGTCGACGCCGACCTGCGACACCCCCGGGTGGCGAACTATCTCGGTCTCGGCTCCGGAGCCGGTCTGACCGACGTGTTGATCGGCGAGGTCGCGGTGGAGGACGTGTTGCAGCCGTGGGGGGACAGGTCGCTGCTGGTGCTGCCGGGCGGCTCGGTTCCGCCGAATCCGAGCGAACTGCTCGGTTCGAAGGCCATGGCGGACCTGCTGCTCTCGCTGCGCGAACTGACCGACATCGTCATCATCGACACCCCGCCTCTGCTGGCGTTCACCGACGGGGTGGTGGTCGCGGTGCAGGCCGACGGCGCACTGCTGGTCACCCGCCAGGGGAAGACCCCGAGCGCGCAGACCGCCGCCGCCGCCCAGGCGTTGCACGCGGTGGCGGCCCGGGTGCTGGGCTGCGTGCTGAACATGTCGAAGGAAAACCAGATCGACGTCGAGCAGTACCGGGCGTACCAGAAGGGCACGCCGGTCGAGAAGCCTCCTCTGGCGCACGGCGAGCAGATCGAGATCACCGACCCCACGCGGCTCCCCCCGCGCAACAACGGTGTCCGGGTACCGGAGGACACCGCGGAACTCAGCCGGGTGCCGCGATGACGTGGCGCCGACTGTCGGGTGATCGGGGGATGGGACATGAAGATCGGAGTTATCTCGTACTGGTTTCCGCCGGAGCCGGCCTTCATACCGGGGTGTCTGGCTGAGGAACTGGCCGCCCGTGGGCACGAGGTCCGGGTACTCACCGGGTTTCCGAACTATCCGACCGGACGGATCTATCCGGGGTACCGGCAACGCTGGCGGGACCAGACCGACGAGGGCGGGGTGACCATCCGGCGGGTGCCGATGTACGCCAGCCACGACGGCAGCCCGGCGCGGCGGGCAGCCCGGCAGCTCTCGTACGCGATGACCAGTGCGCTGGCCGCGCCCGGCTATCTGGCCGGGGTCGACGCGCTCTACGTCTACTTCCCGCCGGCCGGCGCCTACGCGGCGGCGGCGCTGCTCCGGTTGCTGCGCCGGGTTCCGGCCGTGGTGCACGTTCAGGACGTCTGGCCGGAGGCGGTGACCGAGCCGGCTGTCGAGGGCCGACCCGAGGGCGGGCGGATGATGCACGGGCTGCTGACCCGCACGATGCGCGGCATCTACCGATCGGCGGCCGGAATCGCGGTCATCGCGCCGTCGATGCGCGACGTGGTGATCGAGCGGGGAGCCCATCCGGACAAGGTGCGGGTGGTGCTCAACTGGACCGACGAGCGGCTGTTCCGGCCGATCGGGACCACTCCGGCGGGCCGCCGTGCGATCGGGCACCGTGGTCACACCACCGTGATGCACGCCGGCACCATGGGTCCGTTCCAGCGGGTCGACACGGCTGTCCGGGCGGCGGCGGCGGTCAACGGGAGGGTGGACCTGGACCTGGTGCTGGTCGGTTCCGGCCCGGAGGAGCGGCAGAGCCGGCAGCTCGCCGAGGAACTCGGCGCGACCAACGTCCGGTTCCTCGGTTGGCACCCGCCGGCCGAGATGGCCGACCTGTACGCCGCCGCCGAGTACCAGCTCGTGCTGTTGCGGGATCTGCCGGCGTTGCACGGGGCCGTGCCGGCCAAGTTGCAGGCCGCGCTGTCGGCCGGAGCGCCGGTCGTCGCGTCCGCCGGAGGCGACACGGTCGACCTGGTGGAACGGGCCCGTGCCGGCCTCTCCTGTCCGGCCGAGGACTGGCAGGCCCTGGCGGACCGGTTCGCTCTGGCCGCGGTGATCCCCGGTACGGCGCGGGCGGAGATGGCGCAGCGGGCGAGGGACAGCTACCTGGCCCAGATGTCGCTGCGGACCGGGGTCGACCAGATGGAGCAGATGTTGGCCGAGGCGGCGGCGAGCCGGCGCCGGCGGTAACCGGGGCCCGGCGGCCGGGAACGACTGCCGGGCCAATCCGGGCGTTTTATGAGTGTTTCTCACTGTAAATGCATAAAAGAACCCTAAGAGGCCTTGAAATCCCTACAACGGGCTGCTAGGCGTGCTATAGAGATATAGGACACAAACGACATTCTGTCTTATTCGTTCCAATTAGTCGAGAGTGGTGGTGGCAGTGGGGGATGTTTCCCCGACACGACGGCGGACGAGCCGTCGGGCGTTCCGACGCAACCTGCGTCGGGCCCTGCTCACCGCACTCGTGGTCGTCTGCCTCCTCGGCCTCGTCGGTGGTTGGCTGGGGCTGCGCGGTTGGCAGGCGAGGGGGAACCTGGACAACGCGGCGAGCCTGGCCCGCGAGCTGAGCCAGCAGGTACTCGACGGCGAGACCGTCCAGGCCCGCCGGACCCTCGCCGCGCTGCAACAGCAGACGGCGGCGGCCCGGTCCCGTACCGGCGATCTGGGCTGGCGGGCGGCCGGAAACACCCCGTACGGCGGCTCGACCCTGTCCGCCGTACGGGCCCTCGCGGTGGGCGTCGACGAACTCGCCCGCCGGGCGTTCCCGCCGCTGGTGGAGCTCGACCTGAGCACGCTGCTGCCCAGCACCGGGCGGCTGGACCTGGCCGCACTGCGGGCCGCGATGCCCGCCGTCAGCCAGGCGGACACCGCCGCGCAGGAGGTACGGGAGCAGATCCGGACCGTACCGACCGACGGGCTCCAGCCCGCGGTCCAGGAGGCGGTACGGCTGCTGCGTACCGAACTGGATCGGCTGGTCACCCTCACCTCCGCCGTACGGCGCAGCGGCGCCCTGCTGCCGGTGCTGCTCGGCGGCAGCGGGACCAGGACGTATCTGGCGGTCTTCCAGAACCTCGCCGAGCCCCGCGCGACCGGTGGGATCTTCGGCGCCTACGCCGTCATCCAGGCCAGCGCCGGCCGGGTGAAGATCGTCAAGCAGGGAGCGGCCAGCGAACTGAGGAGCTTCGAGCGGCCGGTGCTGCCGCTGTCCCGGGAACAGCGGGCGCTCTACACCGACCTGCTCGGGATCTACCCCGCGGACGTGAACCTCACTCCGCACTTCCCGACGGCGGCCACGCTCTTCCGGGAGATGTACCGGCGAGCCGGCGGCGGCGCCGTCGACGGTGTGCTCGCCACCGATCCGGTGGCGCTGTCGTACCTGCTCCGAGCCGTCGGCCCGGTACCGGTGCCGGGGCATCCGACCCTCACCGCGCCCACGGTGGTCCGGACCCTCCTCTCGGACACCTACCGCCGACTCGACGCGCCGGCCGAGCAGGACGACTACTTCGCCGCGTCGGCCAAGGCGGTCTTCAACGCGTTGCTGAACCGCGCGGTCAACCCGCGGGCCGTGGCGGAGGCCCTCGGCACGGCCGTGGCCGAGCGCCGAATCCTGTTCTGGAGTGCCCACGCGGCCGAGCAGCGGGAACTCGTCGACAGCCGGCTGGCCGGTGTGCTCCCGGACCGGGAGACGGTCAACAACGTCGGCGTGTTCCTCAACGACGGCAGCGGTGCCAAGCTCGGCTACTACCTCAAGGGCGCTGCCGACCTGACCGTCGGCGACTGTCGACCCGACGGCCGCCGCGAGATCCATCTGCGCCTCACCCTGCGCTCGACCACGCCCTCCTCCGGGCTCAGCGAGTCGGTCCGGGGCCTGGCGATGTCCGGTGATCCCTACACGATGAGGGTCCTGGTCTACGTGTTCAGCCCGCTGCGCGGATCGCCGCTCGGTGCCCGGTTGGACGGCAAGCCGGAACCGGTGGGCGGCGGCATGGAGCGGGGGCGCCGGGTCGGCGTACTCGCCGTCGACATCAAACCCGGACGTACCCGCGTGCTGGAGGTCAGCCTGCTCACCCAGGAGAAGGCCAGCGGCGCGGCGGAGTTGTGGCTGACCCCGGGCCCGACGCCATGGACCACCCGCATCAGTCCCGCACCCGCGTGTGATCAGTAGATCGCCGCATCAGAAGAACGTCATCCGCTCCGATGTGAACGGCATGCGAACAGTAGAGAGGAACCATCATGCGGCTATCCCGCATCATCGGCTCGGCCGTGGCGACGCTCGCCACGGTGGGCGCGTTCGCCATCGCGGGGATGCCCGCGGCGGCCCAACCACTACCGCAACCGCCCTACCCGCCGGTGCCACCGTCGCTGACCGTCAGCGATCCGACGGTGGTCGCCGGGACGGCGTTCACCGTGTTCGGCCGCGGCTACGGCGGAAACGAACTCGTCCGGCTCGACTTCGCGTTCGGGCCGATCGCCCTGGGCGCCCAGCCGGCGGCGGACACCGGCGGTGTCGGCGCCATGCTGCCGGTCGCGCGCCAGGCGGCGCCGGTGCACACCGATCCGCGCAGTGGACTCACGGTACGGGCCAACGTGACCGGTGAGTTCTCGGTCCGGCTCCGGTTCAACCGTACGGGCACGCTGACCATCACCGGAACCGGCCTCACCACCGGACGGGTGGCCAGCACCACGGTCACCATCGTCTTGGCGCAGCCACCGCTGCCGGTCACCGGTAGCGAGACCGGATCACAGATCGCGGTCGGCACCATGCTGCTGATCGCCGGTGCGCTGCTCGTACTGGTGGCCGTGGTCTGGCGGAGCCGGAGCCGTCGTACCGGACGGTCGCGGCAGTTGACCTCGGTCGGCTGACCTCCGCCTCCGACCGGTCGACGACGTCGCCGGTCACCCGGTTCGTGGACGACGCGCCTGCCGGACGAGTTCGCTCGTCCGGCAGGCGCGTCCGGCTTTTCCAGACCTCGCAGCTCGTGGGCCCGGAGCGGTCAGATCGTGAGCAGTGTCTTGCCCACCGTGGCCCGCGACTCGATGGCGGCGTGCGCCTCCGCCGCCCGCGCCAGCGGAACCCGCTGCCCGATGACCGGGCGTAGCCGACCGGCCAGCGCCTCGGCCAGCGCGGCCCGGGTGAACTTCCGTAGCTCGGCCGGGTCGGCCCGGGGAACCCGGACGATGGTCGCCCCCCGTTGCCTCGCGACCTCCTCCGGGATGTCCGTCCACGCCCCACTGGCCAGACCGAAACTGACCATCCGGCCGTTCCGGCCGAGCAACTCGAACGCCGACCGCCCCACCGCGCCGCCGACACCGTCGAACACGACGTCGACCGTGCCGGCGGCGTCGCGTACCCGGTCCGTCCAGTCCGGAGCCCGGTAGTCGACCGCCACGTCGGCGCCCAGTTCGCGGGCCAGTTCGCTCTTACGGCCGCCCCCGGTCGCCGCGACAACCGTGGCGCCGGCCGCCTTGCCGAGCTGGACCAGCAGACTGCCCACGCCGCCCGCCGCAGCCTCGACCAGGATCCGTTCACCTTCGCGGATCCGGGCCGCCCCGATCAGCAGGATCGCGGTACGGCCGTCGGCCAGCAGCGCCACCGCGCTGTCCAGCGGCAGCCCGTCCGGCACCTCGATCAGGTCCTCAATGTTCACCACCGCGCGCTCGGCATAGCCCCCCGAACCCCCGGTGCCGCTGATCACCCGCCGGCCGACCAACGTCGGATCGGCGCCCGGACCGACCGAGGCGATCCGACCACCGACGCCGTTGCCCGGGATCACCGGCAGCTCCGGCCTGTACGGGATGCCGCCACCGGCGCGGAGCTGGGTCTCCACGAAGGTGATGTTGGCGAACTCGACGTCGACCACGACCTGCCCCGGGCCGGCCACCGGATCGGGGCGCTCGGTCGCGACGAGCACCTCCGGCCCGCCGAACTCCGTCAACCACACCGCGTGCATGTCAGCCCCTTCCGGCCCGGTGGCACGTCCGGGGCAAGTCAACAACCTGAACCTCGGTCGAGGTCAACCGTTCGGCACGGTGAACTCCGGATCCTTGCGGGGGTCGGGGCTCTCCGCCCCGCCGCCGGGATGGCCGGTGCCGGTCGCCGGTCCTGGTCAGGCGCCCGGGACGGCGGCGTAGGCTCGGCCGGGTGAGTACTGCGGAGCCGATGCCGGGACAGACCCTGCGACCGGGTACGGCGGCGGCGGTCGCCGAGCCGACCAACGTGCTGCTGCCGGGCCACGACGTACCGCTGGGCCGGTACACCACGGTGCGTCGCCTGCTGCCGCAGCGACAGCTCCGTACCGTCGGCGCCTGGTGTTTCGTCGACCACTTCGGTCCGGACAACGTCGCCAACCGTCCCGGAATGGGCATCGGTCCTCATCCACACACCGGACTACAGACCGTCACCTGGCTGGTGCACGGCGAGATCCGGCACCTGGACAGTCTCGGTAGCGACCAGCTCATCCGGCCCGGTCAGCTCAACGTGATGACGTCCGGGCACGGGATCGCGCACTCGGAGTACTCGCCACCCGACCATCCGCCCACTCTGCACGGGTTGCAGCTCTGGGTGGCGCTGCCCGACGCCGCCCGTTCGGACCCGCCGGGCTTCGCCCACCACCCGGACCTGCCGGTGCTGGCCGAGCCGAACCACTCGGTGACCGTACTGGTCGGGGAGTTCGGTGGGGTCCGGTCCCCGGCGGTGGTGCACTCGCCGCTGCTCGGCGCGCAGCTCTGGCTACCGGACGGCGGCGAGGCCCGGCTGCCGCTGGAAGCCGGATTCGAGCACGGGGTGCTGGTGATGTCCGGAGCCGCCGAGGTCGCCGACGTCGTGCTGAGCCCGGGCTCGCTGCTCTACCTCGGGATCGGCCGTCGGGAGCTGACGGTCCGGGCCGCCGGTCCGACCCGGCTGATGCTGCTCGGCGGCGAGCCGTTCGACGAGTCGCTGGTGATGTGGTGGAACTTCGTCGGACGGTCGCACGAGGAGATCACCGAGGCGCGGGCGGACTGGATGGCCGGCGGTGCCCGGTTCGGCCGGGTGCGGGGCGACGACGCGGATCCGCTGCCGGCGCCGGAGATGCCGACGACCCGGCTGAAGAGTCGCGATCGGCACGGCCGCACCGTCGGCTGAGCATCGGCCGCACCGTCGGTTGAGTGTCGGCCCGGCGAAACCTCCGGAGCCGGACAGCTTTGGTCCGACCCGTCGCGGGTAGTCGCCCGGCATGGCGACTACTGCGACGACGAGCGTCGAGGAGCGCAAGCGGCTCGTCCGCCGGCTGGTGGGGCGGAGCCGGGGCTTCGCCGAGGAGTACGGACTCCAGGTGACCAACAACCCGGCGAGCCTCTTCCAGGTGCTCTGCCTGTCGATCCTGTTGCGGCGGAGCCCGGACGTCCGCCGGGCGGTGGAGCCGGTGTTGGCGCTGCGGAGCCAGGGGTGGGGAAGTCCGGCCCGGATGGCCCGGTCCCAACCGGAGGCACGGGCCGGGTTGCTCCGCGACCACGGCCGGCGCGGTGACGCGGACCGGCTCGCCGACACCCTGGGTGACCTCGCGGTGGCGCTCGTCGAGCGTTACCAGGGCGATCTGCGACGCCTGCGGGCCGGGGCCCGGTACGCGCCGGCCCGGGAGCGGACCATGCTCCGCGAACTACCCGGAGTGGACGCCGAGGTCGTCGAGCTGTTCCTGCGTGAGGTCCAGGCGTTGTGGTCGGAGACACCGCCGGTCGCCGACCGGGACGCCCTGATCGCGGCGCGGAAGCTCGGTCTCGGACGGACGGCAGCCGACCTGGCGGTACTCGCCGGTGGTGGGGAATCCGAGAAACTGGCCTGGTTGGTGGGTGCCCTGGCCAGGATCGAAGTGGAGAACACATACGACGAAATCGCCCGTTGAGTGGCGAAACAGCGTGCTTTCGCGCACAGTTTTCGCGAATTCTGACCGGTCGGCCAATCCCAGATCATAAGATAGGTCAGCGGCGCTTGCTCGCCCGGTTCGGGCTGGCAGCCGCTGCCCGGCAACGGTCCGTGTCCGGTTCGGACGCGTCGACCGGGTCGGGGCAATGTCGGACGTGGCGCCCGGTTCGCGTCCAACCGCGAATGGGGCGCCTCGTCCGGTGCCTCGGTTCCGTCCGGCAGTGACTACGCGGCCAGTCCGGCCAACAGGTTGATGGTCGCCGCGATGATGACCGCGCCGAAGAGGTACGACAGCAGCGCGTGCCGCAGCACCTCCGCCCGCATCGGCTTCGAGGTGAGAGCGGTGTCGGCGACCTGGAAGGTCATCCCGATCGTGAACGACAGGTACGCGAAGTCGGTGTACCGGGGCGGCTCCGTCTCGTGGAACATGATGCCCCCGTCGTCGCCGGTGTAGTAGAGCACGGCGTACCGGGCGGTGAAGACCGTGTGCACCACCGTCCAGGACAGCAGCACGCTGACGATGCCCAGTCCGATGTGCACGTCCTGGTCGAGACCCCGTACCGACTGGTCGGTGGCGAGCAGGATGCCGATCGCCAGCAGGCTGGCCAGGCCAGCGGTCAGCAGCACCGCGTCCCGGACGGGGCGGCTCGGGTCCTCCCGTACGGCCAGTGCCGCCGTCTCCTGCCAGGTCCGGGGCCACAGCACCCGCCAGGCCCAGACCAGGTAGGTGACTGCCGCCGCGTCCCAGCCGATCAGTGGTCCCAGCACCGGCGAGAGCAGCAGCGTCACCGGGACACCGACCAGCACCCCGATGGTGGTGAAGACGGCCGCCTGGACGGAGGCCCTGGGCGGCTCGCGCCGGGGCCGGCGTGGCTGCCCGCCCTGGGAACTCACCGGATCACCGGGGCCGTGTCCGAGGGCTTGCCGTCAGAGCTGACGCATGTGCCGGGCGACCCGCTGATGGGTACGGTTGCGCGCCTTCGCCGCCAGCTCCGCGGGACTGGCGTCCGGGGCCAGGTCGGTCGCGGCCGACCGGGCCACCTCCTCGGTGTTGTGATAGTCCACCGGCGGCATTCCGCGCAGCGCCTGGAGCACCTCGCGCGGCGCTCCCGCGCGTTCGGCCTCCCGGACGATGTCCTCCTTGGGGGCCGGGAAGTCCATCGACTCCAGGTACCGCAGTACGTCCGCGTTGGTCACCATGAGATCCCGCTCCTCGCCGGTTGTCTGAGTCCACCGGCCGGCCGGATACCCGTTGCGGGGACACTCACGCCTGCCTCGGGACCCGGATCCCCGGTGGCTCCGGCCCGGCTCGCGGGATAATCGCCTCGCCGGGCCGTGACGGCGGGACTAACCTCGTCCGGATGCCTTCCGATCCCGTCCGTTACCGGTCAGATGACGAGGACAGCGCCCGCTGGGCCGGGTTCCCCCACCGCCCGGGGGACGTGGTGATCAGCACCCGCTCCAAGAGCGGCACCACCTGGATGCAGATGATCTGCGCCCTGCTGGTGTTCCAGGACCCGGACCTGCCGGCGCCGCTGGCCGACCTGTCGCCGTGGCTCGACTGGCTCGTCGAACCCCGGGACGAGCTGTTCGCCCGGCTGGCCGCGCAGCCGCACCGCCGGTTCATCAAGACGCACACCCCGCTCGACGGGATCCCGCTCGACACCCGGGTCGACTACATCGTGGTCGCCCGGGACCCGCTGGACATGGCGGTGTCGCTCTACCACCAGGTCGACAACCTCGACCGGGAACGCATCCGGCAACTGACCGGCCGAACCACCTCCGACGGGCCCGTACGGCCCCGGCCCCCGCTGCGCGAGTGGCTGCTCTCCTGGATCGATCGGGACGTCGCGCCGGCCGACGCGCTCGACTCGCTGCCCGGGGTGCTGTGGCACCTCTCCGATGCCTGGGCCCGACGCGCCGAGCCGAACGTGCTGCTCGTGCACTACGGCGACCTGGTCACCGATCTGCCGGGCGAGATGCGCCGGATCGCGGAGCGGCTCGAGATCGGGGTGCCGGAGCGGCGCTGGCCCGATCTGGTCGAGGCGGCCACCTTCGCGCGGATGCGGGCCAGGGCGACCCGGCTGGTGCCGGACCGGACCGGGGTGCTCAAGGACCGGTCGGCCTTCTTCCGGCGGGGCAGTTCGGGGGCCGGGCGGGAGGTGCTCGACGCCGACGAGGTGGCCCACTACCGACGCCGGGTGGCCGGGCTGGGAGCGCCGGACCTGGTGCGGTGGCTGCACCACGACGATGGTCCGACGGCGGACGCCCACCGTTCATCTGCGTCGATACGGCTGGTCACCGGGCCGAATTAGGTTCATCGACATTCACGACGGCGTGGAGGTCTCCGATGGATCGACGTACCCTTTTGCGTGTCGCGGTGGTGGGCGGTGGCGGCACCGCGTTCGCCGGTAGCCTCTGGTCGGCGGCCTTCGCCGATCCGGCCCAGCCGGGCGGTGGCCCGTACGGGTCGCTGCGGGCGGCCGACGGCAACGGCCTGCAACTGCCCTCCGGATTCACCTCTCGGGTGATCGCCCGGTCCCGACAGCGGGTCGGCGGCACGACCTACCTCTGGCACGACGCGCCGGACGGCGGCGCCTGTTTCACCGCCGGCAGCGGCTGGGTGTACGTCTCGAACTCGGAGATCTCCGGCACCGGCGGCGCGTCCGCGGTGCGGTTCAACGCCGACGGGAGCATCGCGTCGGCGTACCGGATCCTCAGTGACACCAACGTGAACTGTGCCGGCGGGGCCACCCCGTGGGGTACCTGGCTATCCTGCGAGGAGACCAGCCGTGGGTACGTCTACGAGACGTACCCGCTGGGCGGCACCACGGCGGTCCGGCGGCCGGCGATGGGGCGTTTCAAGCACGAGGCCGCCGCCGCGGATCCGGTCCGGCGGGTCGTCTACCTGACCGAGGACGAGACCGACGGCTGCCTCTACCGCTTCCGGCCGACCTCCTGGGGCGAGCTCGGCAGTGGAACGTTGGAGGTGCTGGTCGCGGGCTCGGCGACCAGCGGACCGGTGAGCTGGGCCCGGGTGCCCGATCCGGACGGCAGCCCGACTCCCACCCGAAACCAGGTCTCCGGCGCCAAGCGCTTCAACGGTGGCGAGGGCTGTTACTACGCCGACGGCGTCTGCTGGTTCACCACGAAGGGGGACAACCGGGTCTGGGCGTACGACGCGGTGAACCAACGGATCGCGCTGGCGTACGACGACTCGCTGATCTCCGGCACCCCGCCGCTGACCGGGGTGGACAACATCACCGGTTCGCGCGGCGGGGACCTCTTCGTCGCCGAGGACGGCGGCAACCTGGAGATCAACATCATCACGCCGGACGACGTGGTCGCGCCGTTCCTGCGGATTGCCGGCCACAGTGGTTCGGAGATCACCGGGCCGGCCTTCTCGCCCGACGGCACCCGGCTCTACTTCTCCTCGCAGCGGGGGAGCAGTGGATCGTCGTCCGGCGGCATCACCTACGAGGTGCGCGGCCCGTTCCGGTCCTGACCTCGACAAACGGCGGGGGTCGGGCGACGGGGGATCAGGCGACGGCGCCGTCGCCCCGAAGTCGCCCGATCCGGTCGGCGTCGAGACCGAGTTCGGCCAGCACTTCGTCGGTGTGCTCGCCGGGATGCGGCGGCGGCCGGCGGATCGCCCCGGGGGTACGGCTGAACCGGGGTGCCGGGGCCGGCTGCTCGGCCCCGGCGTGGGTGACGAACACACCCCGGGCGGCGAGGTGCGGATGCCGGGGTGCCTCCCGCCAGTCGAGCACCGGAACCACGCAGGCGTCGGTGTGCTCCAGCAGGCCGGCCCAGTCGTCCCGGCTCCGGGTCCGGAACAGCCGCGCCCACGCCTGGCGCAGCGCCGGCCAGTTCGCGGGGTCGGTACGGTCGAGCGCCTCGTCCGGGGCCAGCGGAAATCCGGTGCGTCGGACCAGTTCGGCGTAGAACTGCGGCTCCACGGCGCCGACCGCCAGGTACTTCCCGTCGGCGCACTCGTAGGTGTCGTAGAACGGGGCGCCGCCGTCGAACATGTTGACGCCGCGGGAGTCCTGCCACATCCCCATCCCGCGCAGGGAGTGGATCATCGTGGAGAGCAGCGCCACTCCGTCCACCATGGCGGCGTCCACCACCTGCCCGGTTCCGCCGCCCCGGACGTCGAACAGTGCGCAGACCACGCCGAGTGCCAGCAGCATTCCACCGCCACCGAAGTCGCCGACCAGGTTCATCGGCGGTACGGGTGGCCCGTCGGCCCGACCGATGCCGTGCAGCACGCCGGTCAGCGCCAGGTAGTCGATGTCGTGCCCGGCGTACGGGGCGTTCGGGCCGTCCTGCCCCCAGCCGGTCATCCGGCCGTACACCAGCCGGGGGTTCACCGCGAGGCAGTCCTCCGGTCCCAGGCCGAGTCGCTCCGTCACGCCCGGCCGGAACCCCTCGACGAGTACGTCGGCGGCGCGGACCAGGTCGCGTACCACCTCCCGGCCGGCGGCCGTCTTGAGGTCGACGGCCAGCGACCGCCGTCCCCGGTTCAGCAGGTCGGGATGGGGCGTGCCGAACCGTTCCGGTCGGACCTCCGCGACCCGGTCGACCCGGACCACGTCGGCACCCAGGTCGGCCAGGACCATCGCCGCGAACGGGCCCGGCCCGATGCCGGCGAGTTCGACGATCCGGACGCCGTGCAGTGGGCCCCCCGGGGCCGCCGGTCGGGGTGCGGTCATCCGTGCACGATAGGACAGTGCCGGCCGCCGGTCGAGCGGTGATCTTCCTGCCTCGCGGGGTTGGCGCGCGTCGTCCGCGCGCTTGCCGACCAGGGCGGTCAACAGGGCTTATCGTCGGCCCAGGCGCCGCTCGTCGTGGCGGGAGAGAACGGACCGACCGCTATGCGTACGGGCGAGGTGGGCCACCGGAGCACCGGTCACGATGCCGCAGGCCGTACCGGTACCGGCCAGGACGGGCGGCCGGCGCGGCTGCGGTACTGGCGGCTGGTCGGCGCCCCGCCGCCCACCCGCGCCGAACGGCTCGGCCGCCTGGTCGGGCTGCGGGTGCTCCGGATCCCCGTCGTACGGCGGATGCTGGTCGTCGCCGGCTCGCTGGACCGGCTACGCGACCTGTTGGCCCTGCCCGTGTCGCTGGCGGCGACCAGCTCGGCCACGATCGTGGTGGCGTACTGGCGGGCGCCCCGGCGGGGCTGGTCCGGCGGGATGGGGCCGCTGGAGCACCTTCGCGGGCACCGGGTGTCGTTGCCCGGTCGGGGGCGGGGCGTCGCCACGGTCACCGTCCGGCTCTCCCGACCGGCACAGTTCCGCGATGTGCTGGCTGCGGTGCTCCACACGCTGGCGCCGGGTCGGCCGCTGCCCGCGCCGGCCGGTCCGAACCTGACCGGCCAGGACACCCTGCCGGCGTACCTGCCGACCCAGCCGGCCGCCTCGGTGACCCGGGGCGCGCTGCCGGACAGCCCGGAGATCCGGGCCCACGACGTGGTGCTGCGGGCGTCCGGCACGTCGGGCTCGGCGTCCGGCGCGGCGGCGTACGCGGTGAACTGGGAGACGAGCCGGCACGGACCGCGCCTGGCCGGTGGCCCGGCCGTGCTGGTGGACGCGCGGCGGATCAATCCGCGGGGCCGCCGGGCCGGTTGCTACCAGCCGGACGCCCCCCGGGTACGGCTGGACTTCGGCCCGGCGCCGGGGTGGCGCCGGACCGGGGCCGCAACCCGGCCGCAGCCGCTCGACGGGCCCGGGGTGACCGCCCCGGTGCTGGCCATGCTGCGCCAGGTCGGCGTGGTCGACTGCCCGGACGTCCCCGACAGCGCGGCGGTGGAGGTGGCGGCGCTGCTGGTCCAGGTGGCGATGACCGGGGCACTGGTGTCCGCCCCGACCCTGCCGGACCGGGTGGCCGACCTCATCGTCCCGGAACTGCGGACCCTGCTGGCCGGTACGGTGACCGAGACCGGGCCGCTGGCCCGGGAGGCGCGCAGCGTACGACAGCGGCGGGCCGCCCTGCGCGGCCACGCCACCGCGTTCGCGCTGCCGGGGCTCACCTCGGCGGTCTTTCCCCAGCTTCCCGTCTTCCCGTCGGTGAGCGTGCTGCTGGCCACCCGGCGTCCGGAGCGGCTGCCGGCGGCGCTCCGGATGATCGCCGAGCAGACGTATCCGGAGCTGGAGATCATCCTCTGCCTGCACGGCGTCGAACTGCCGGAACCACTCCGCGCCACGCTGGCCCGGTGCGGGCGGCCGTACGAGATCGTCCAGGTGCCCGGCACCGCCAGCTTCGGTGAGGCGCTGGGCGCCGCGACCGGACGGGCCCGGGGGAGCCTGGTCACCAAGTTCGACGACGACGACAGCTACGGCACCGAACACGTCTGGGACCTGGTACTGGCCCGGCACTACTCCGGCGCGACCCTGGTGGGCAAGGGGTCCGAGTTCGTGCACCTGGAAACGCTGGGCATCACCATCCGTCGACCGTCGGGCGCGGCCGAGAGCGACGGCGAGGTGGTGGCCGGCGGCACGATGTTGATCGCCAAGGGGGATCTCGAGTCGGTCGGCGGCTGGCGTCCGGTGCCCCGATCCGTCGACTTCGGACTGCTCGACCGGGTACGCCGGGACGGCGGGGTGATCTACCGGACGCATCCGCTCGGCTACGTCTACCACCGGCGGGCGGCCGGACACACCTGGGACCCCGGCCAGCCGTACTTCCTCGACAGCGCGTACGCCCGCTGGACCGGTCTGCCGGCCGAGGTGCTCGGCGAAACCGCCCCCTGAGATTCGAGGTTGTCGCCTGCGATCCCCGGCGAGGTGGTAGGACTAGCGGGTGGGCATCGTGTCTCCAGGCTTCCAGGGTCGGCGTCGAGCGGCCGAGCCGAACCTGCCGCCCGGGCAGTACCTCACCGAGGACTTTCCGGTGCTCTCCGCCGGCCCCACCCCACGGGTGTCGCTGACGGACTGGGAGTTCGTGCTCAGCACCGAGACGGGTGCCGAGTCCCGCTGGTCCTGGGACGAGATGTGGGCGCTGCCCACCGAGACGCCGATGGTGGACATCCATTGCGTGACCCACTGGTCGAAGCTGGGCACGAACTGGCGCGGCGTCTCCATCGACACCCTGCTGGACGGTGTCGACACCGCCGCCGACTACGCCCTGGTGCACTCGTACGGCGGCTACACCACCAACCTGCCCCTGGACGACCTGCGGGACGGGCAGGCCTGGATCGTCCACCAGTACGACGGCGCCGACCTGCCGGCCGAACACGGCGGCCCGGCCCGGCTACTGGTGCCCCACCTGTACTTCTGGAAATCCGCGAAGTGGGTGCGGGGCATCCGCCTCGGCCTGACCGACGAGCCCGGTTTCTGGGAGACCGCCGGCTATCACGACTACGGTGACCCATGGCGCGAACAGCGATACCAGGGAGACTGACCAAGCGGGCCGGCTGGTGGGTCGCCCGCCTGGTCGAGCGCCGGGAGGAGACGGCCACCGCCTGCACGCTGGTGCTGGAGGTTCCCGACTGGCCGGGGCACCTGCCCGGCCAGCACGTCGACCTGCGGCTGACCGCCGAGGACGGCTACCAGGCGGCCCGCAGCTACTCGGTCTCCGCCCCGGCCGACGGCGAGCGGATCGAGGTGACCGTCCAGCGGGTGCCCGACGGAGAGGTCTCGCCGTACCTGATCGAGGGCCTGTCGGTCGGCGACCAGATCGAGGTCCGGGGTCCGGTCGGTGGCTATTTCATCTGGCGGATGACCGAACCCGCACCGGTGCTGCTGGTCGGGGGCGGCTCGGGCATCGCGCCGCTGATGGCCATGATCCGGGCCCGGCGGGCCGCCGGGAGCCGGGTGCCGTTCCGGCTGATCTACTCGGTCCGGAGCGAGCGCGACATCTACTTCGCCGACGAACTGCGCCGCCGGGTCCGGGACGACCAGGGGCTCGACGTGGCCTACGTCTACACCCGGGAGGTGCCGGAGAGTTCGCCCGCCCGGGCACACCGGATCGCGGTCGCCGACCTGAACACCCACGGCTGGCCGCCCCAGCTCGAACCGACGAACTTCGTCTGCGGCCCGACCGGGTTCGTGGAGGCCGTCTCCGACATCCTGGTCGCGCTCGGTCACGAGCCCCGCCGGGTCAAGACCGAGCGGTTCGGTCCCACCGGGGCCTGACGGCGCCGACGAGCGCAGCGAGGAGTGGACGTGACCGAGCGGAGCGAGGGAACCGGGCAGCTCAGTTGGCGGGGTCATGGCGATGACGAGCGCAGCGAGGAGACGACGTGACCGAGCAGTTGTATCCGGAGCAGCCGAGGATGGACTACGTGGACGGCAACATGCTGGCCGGCCCGTTGCAGGAGGTGTTCGCGGTGGACCTGACCACGGCCACCGGCCGGTGTGCCTCATGTGGACAGACCGGCCCGGTGGCCGCGTTGCGGGTCTACTCGAACGCACCTGGCGTGGTCGCCCGCTGCCCGTCCTGCACCGAGGTCATGCTCCGGCTGGTGCGTACGCCGAACAGCGCATGGTTGGACCTGCGCGGTGCGACCTTCCTGCAGATCCCGATGCCGGCGGAGTCGTTCACGACACCGGGGCCGGTCACGATGTAGCCTCCGCCGGCCCGGTGCCGTCGAACGCCGGCCCGGTGCCGTCGAATCTGCCGGTCGCGCCGAGCCGCCGCCAGAAGCCCAGGAGCAGTAGCGTCGTCGCCACCGCCGCTGTCCAGAACGGCACCGTGAGGCTGTCGGTTCCGGCCGCCAGGATTCCACCGAGCAGCGTACCGATCGCGGCGCCGCCGAGGTCGAGCAGCGAGTAGACGCTGTTCACCCGGCCACGCAGCTCATCGGGTACGAGTCGGGCCCGCAACGACATCACCAGCGCGCCCCAGACCATGGTGTGCACGCCGAACAGTGCCATGATCGTGCCCGCCAGCCACGGTTCGCGGGTCGCCGCCAGCACCGTGTGGGTGGTGATCTCGACGATCAGGCCCGCCCGTAACAGTGCCGGTGTCCCGAATCTCCTCCGTAGTCGGGGACTGAGCCAGGCGCCGAGCAGTCCGCCGACGGCGGAACTGGTCAGCAGTACGCCGAAACCGATCTCGTCCAGCCCGAGCCGCTGCCGGCAGTAGAGGACGAAGACCGCGAACGCGGCACAGAACACCACGTTCATCAGACAGAGGCAGACGGCCAGCATCCGCAGCACGGCCGACTCCCACATGGCCCGAAGGCCGACAGCGATCTCCGCGGCCAGGCTTCGATCAGCCCGCCGGCCCGCGTCCGGCTTCTCGGCCGGAGTGGGCCGCCAACGCAACGCGGTGAGCAGCAACGCGGCGACCACGAAGGTGACCGCGTTGAGCCCGAACGGCGACGCCACCGCCACCACGAAGAGGTACGCGCCGAAGGGTTTGGCGATGAACTGGTTGCCCACCACGAAGGTCGCCTGCAACCAGCCGTACGCCTGCTCCAGGCGTTGCTCGGGCACGATGTTGGGCAGCACCGACACGGCGGCGGTGTCGGCGAGGGTCTCGGCGACGCCGAGCAGGAAGAAGGCCACGTACACGGTCGGTACGGTGACGACCCCGGCCAGCGCGAGGCAGGCGAGGGTGCCGAGCACGACGGCCCGGCCGAGGTCGACCGCGATCATCACCCTGCGGCGGTCGAGCCGGTCCACCAACGCCCCGCCGGGCAGCGAGAACAGCAGCCAGGGCAGTTGTTGGACGAACGCCGCCCCGGCGATCAGGGCCGGATCGTCGGTCAGCGAGGCGACCAGGAGCGGGCCGGCCACCGCCGTGACTCCGTCGCCGATGTTGGAGATCGCGCTGGCGGACCAGAGCTTGCCGAACTCCCGACCGAGCCGGGGCACCGGCCGCTCGGAGATAGGACGGTCAGGGGCGGATTCTTCGGGTACGGACTGGTTCGGCGTGGCGGCGGCGGTCATCGGTACCACCGCCGGTGGGCCGGGCAGGAACACTCTCTCCACGTGCGCGGGCACGCGGAGTTGACGTACGGGAACAAGGAAGTCTCCTCGGAAGCGATGAGGTGGCGCCGGATGGAGGCGCCGGAAATCGGACCGTCGGGATCGGCGGTCGATGGATCGCTCCGAGGCGGAAGCCCGGGGTGGACGGATGGCGCCGGCCTGGTCAGTTACCAGTAGAGATGCCCGGTCACCAGGACGGCTGCCCGGTCACCAGGACCGGGTGCGACGTCAGCGAGCGGTGGACTTCCGCGTCGAAGCGGAGATCTGCACCGTGCCGAGGAGAGCAATGCTCATGATCAGCCTCCTGATGTCGCCGATGAATGTCGGACGCTACCCGCGGCCGACCGCGACCGGCAAGCCTGCGGCGGGCGGCTAGACTGGGCCGCAACGGTTTCCCGTCGATGGCCCGTGTGCGCCGCGAAGCACATCTCAGATGATTGAAACCTGTCTGATTGACACCTGTCGCGGCGGAGCCGCCGTCCTCCGGTGAGCCCGGCGATCCGGGTCCGCCCCCGTCGTGAGTTGACCGCCGCACGTCGTCCCCGGGCCCACCGCTGCTGGGGCCACCTCGTCGCGGCTCCACTGTGGCCAATGCACGGCGCCAACCTCGGCACGTTGCTGCGGACCTGCGACGCGGTGGGCGCGTGTCTGGCCGTACCGCCCTGGCGCTGGGTCGACGAGGCCGTGGCACGTGGCAACACGTTGCGCCGGCCGAGTTGCGTCCACCGGGTCGGTAACCCGCTGAGCTGGCTGGCCGCGCAGCGGTCGGCCGGGGCGCGGATCCTCGGCGTCGAACTGGCCGAGGAAGCGGTCCGACTCGCCGACCTGCCGCCGGCCCGGCACCGCACCATCGTGGTGCTCGGGCACGAGGCCACCGGCATTCCGGCGGAGGCCCTCGACACCCTCGACGCGGCGGTGGAGATCCCGATGGTCGGCACCGGGCTGAGCCTGAACGTCGCGGTGGCCGGTTCGCTGGTTCTCTACAAGCTGGCCGGTTTGCTGTGACGGCGGGGTTGATCGGCTGTGTCGCGGCTGCTACGGAACGAGCCCGACGCCGGACCGCGCGGTGTCGGACGCCGGCCCTACACTCCGGCGGCATGACGGACGTAACCGCCGAAGTGCCCGAGGCACCATCGACGACGGTGATGTCGGTGCCGCTGTCGCCGTACGCGACCGAACTGCTGCGCGTGTTGACCAGTACGGCGGACGAGCCCGATCCGGCCGCCCGACGGGGCGTCGACCTGTCCCGGATCGACAATCGGGAGCTCGGGGTGCTGCTCGCGGTCGCCCGCGAACGACCCGCCCACGAACTACCCGCCCTGCATCCCAGCCGGGAGCTTCGCTGGGCCTTGACGACCGCACTGGAGAACCGGCAGACCCGCTTCACCCCCGAGTCGTGCGCCGCGGTGCTGGCGGCGCTGGTGAAGGAGTCCCAGGCCGACCGGGCCACCGGCAATCCGCTGCTGGCCGTCAGCGCACTGCTCCGGTGCGACGGTGAATGGCCGGCGAGCGCGGCGCGGTCGGCGGGAGCCATCGTCCGGGCGATGATCGCGCGGGCTCGGTTCGAGCAGCCGTACGCGATGGCGGCGCTGACCGGGCTCGCCGGTGGCTTCACCCGGGCGGCGCTGAACACGGTGTTCCGTTGGTCGCTCGGCCCGATCGCCCGGGACGAGGTGGACCTGCTGGTGAAGCTCGGGATGCCGGCCCAGGCGCTGGTGGCCGAGGTCTGCCGGGACCGGCCGTACCCGTCGATGCCGCAGCTTCCCGACGCGTGGCAGCGGCTGGCGGCCATCACCGAGTACGCCGACTTCGCCCGTCGGGCGCTCGACGCCGCGCAGGCCCGGGTCGCCGCGATCCAGGCCGGTGAGCTGCCGTACGTCGCGGACAAGGCGTTCGCCCCGGACGAGGTCGAGGTGCTGGCCCGGGCCGTCCGGATCGCGTTGTCCCGCAACGAGACGTGGCTGCCGGAGCTGCTCCGGTCGCTGCTACCCGGCATCGCGGTCGCCCCGACCAGCGCGAAGACGCTGCCGTCGCAGGCACTGCTCTACGAGGTCGCCCGGGCGGCCGGGGACTTTCCCACCCCGGAGGCGCTGGCCGCGCTGGTCGCCGTCCGGGGCGTGGTTCGGCACAAGGGCGTGCCGAGGCATCTCGACCGGTTGTGCAAGCGGATCGAGCGGGCGCTCGCGGAGCGGCAGGACACCGTGCTGACCCTGCCCGATCTCGGGTTCGACTCCGCCGGGACGCGTGCCGTCGAGGTCGGCGGCCACCCGGCGGTGCTGGTCGCGTCGGACGAGGTCGTACTGCGGTGGCGGCGCGGGGACGGAACGCTGACGGCGACGGTGCCGGCGGCGGTACGGCGGGACCACCCCGACGAACTCAAGGAGCTGCGCGGTCGGGTCAAACAGGCCCGGGACCAGGTGTCGGCACTCGTCCGGACCCTGGAGGCGGGATATCCGGCGGCGTCGGCGCGGCCGTACGCGGATTGGCGTGCCGGGTTGGCGACGAACGGCCTCGGCTGGCAGATCGCCCGGCGACTGATCTGGGAGGTCCAGCACCCCGACGGCGGACAGTGGCAGGCGGTCCTGCCGGACGGCGATGCCGACGACGAGCGGTTCGTGGACGCGTCCGGGGTGTCGGTGGCCCGGCCGGAGCCGGACGCCGCACTTCGACTGTGGCACCCGATCCGGTCCAGTGCCGACGAGGTCCGCGCCTGGCGGGACCTGCTCACCGAGCGGCAGCTGCGCCAGCCGGTACGCCAGGCGTTCCGCGAGGTGTATCTGCTGACCCCGGCCGAGGAGGCGACCGGGACCTACTCGCTGCGGTTCGCCGCGCACGTCGTGCACTACCGCCAGCTGTATCCGCTGCTGCGCTCGCGTGGCTGGACGACCCGGATGCTCGGACCGTGGGACGGCGGCGACGAGGCGCAGGCGTACCGGGTGCTGGCGGCGGGGACGTGGCGGATCGGCTTCCACCACGACTACCTCGGCGAGGAGGATCTGGAGTGCGCCAGCACCGGCCGGGTGTGGTTCGAGCGGCCGATCGAGGGGGCCTGGCGGACCGAGCCGCTGACCGAGGTGCCGATCGTCGTGTTCAGCGAGGCGATGCGGGACGTGGACCTGTTCGTCTCGGTGACCTCGATCGCCGCCGATCCTTACTGGACGGACCGCCGGACGGAGTACGTCGACTACTGGCGTGCCGAGAGTCGTCGGGAACTCGGGATGACGGCTCAGGTACGACGTACCGCGCTGGAGCGGATCCTGCCCCGTACGAAGATCGCGGACCGGTGCACGTTGACCGATCGGTATCTCGTGGTCCGGGGGGAGCTGCGGACGTACAAGATCCATCTGGGTAGCGCGAACATCCTGATGGAGCCGGACGACGCGTACCTGTGCATCGTGCCGTCCCGGCGGAAGGCGCCCGGCGACATCTTCCTGCCCTTCGAGGAGGACCGGCTCGGTCTGATCCTCAGCAAGGCGTTCCTGCTCGCCGAGGACACCCGGATCACCGACGAGTCGATTCTGCTGCAGTTGCGTACCCGGCTCTGACCGCCGCCGGACCGGTCGAGGCCCGGCACGCGGGGTGCGTGCCGGGCCTCGGCCGGTCGTCAGGCGTGGTCAGCCGCGCTGTTGGCCCATCGAGCGGACGCCGTCGATCACGTCCCAGATCACGATCACGGCCATGACCACGGTGCTGACGGTGGCGACCGTTCCGAGGTTGTCGCCCTCGCGGAACCACTCGAAGTGCTGGACGAACGCCGGGTTGAACAGCCGGTCGGAGAGGATCAGCCAGGCGGCCGGCACCGCGAACGCCAGGTGCAGCCCGACGTTGACCCCGATCAGCGGCCAGGTCCAGCGCCCGACGCGGTATTTGACGATCTCGAAGACCACGCTGGCTACCAGCGCGGCGATAAGGACCGGTAGCCAGGAGGTCCACAGCGCCGGGTCGATGATCGGGATGTTGGTGCCGTCGGCGGTCTCCACCCACGAGCGGAAGTGCTGGAGGGGGAGGTACGCGATGGCGAAGAGGAGCCAGGCGACCGCCGTGGCGGTGCCCGCCAACGAGATCTCGCGGTCGACCGGGGCGTTGGGAAGCTCGTCGACGTTCCAGTCGGCGAGACCCTGCACCGGTGTGGTGCGTTCGAGGATGGCGAAGGTCAGGGTGAGCCAGAAGGCGACGTGCACCGCCACCTCGATCGCCGTGCCGATCCCGGACCCGATCGCGCCGCCCACCCCGACGCTCCCGTCGGCCGCGCTGGAGACGGCGTCCACGGTGCCGACGATCGCCGGGACCAGGGAGAGCAGGAGTCGCAGCAGCCGTCGCCAGATCAGGTAGTAGGCGGGGCCGATGAGCTGCAACCGGCGGTCGGCGTACCGGGCGGCGAGCCGCTCGGGGTTGCCGAGTTCGGTGAGCACCTCTCGCTCGGCGGTGACGGGGTCCTGTCCGTTGCCTGTCCGGTCTTCGATCATGTCCTCGATCGAGCCGCGGAGTTCGGCGGCGATCTCCTCGCGGCGGGCGGCAGGCACCGAGGGCAGGGTGGCGGCGAGGTAGCGGTCGGTCAGGGTGTTCATCGGTCCATTCCTTCGGTCAGCCCGGTCACGGAAATCTGGATGGCGGCGAGGTCGTCGAGGAGTAGTCGCAGGATCGACTCGCCCTCGTCGCTGGTGCGGTAGAACTTGCGCGGCCGGCTCTCTTCGGTGTTCCACTCGCTCGTCACCAGGCCCTGCTCCTCGAGCCGGCGCAACAGCGGGTAGAGGGTGTTGGCGTCCACCGGAAAGCCGTGCTTCGTGAGGCGTTGGAGCAGCGCGTATCCGTAGTCGGGTCGTCGTAGCGCCACGAGGCTCGCCACGACGACCGTGCCTCGTCGTAGCTCCTGGAGGTGTGTCCGCAGGAGGTCATCGCTAACCATGCGTCGTACTTTACTGTGTGAGACACACTATTGTCTAGCGGGACAGCATTGCGCCCGACAGGGGTATGGGCGTACCTGGGGAACTAGGGCTATCTCGGGATGAAGTGCGACATCCGGCTCGGTCCCGGGTGGCCGGCGGGCGTGTATTTTAGTAATGGCTATAAATCCGACCGAACCGGAAGGCGATCATGGCAGGAGGACGGCCCCGCACCTTTGACAGCGACACGGCTCTCGATCGGGCGCTGGAGGTGTTCTGGCGCCAGGGCTACGAGGGCACGGGAATCTCCGACCTCACCAAGGCGATGGGCATCAACAACGCGCCCAGTCTCTACAACGCCTTCGGGAACAAGGAGCAGCTGTTCAGCAAGGTCCTCGACCGCTACGCCGACGGGCCCGCCCGGTACATCCGGGAGGCGTTCGACCAGCCGACGGCACGGGCGGCGGTGGAGGCCCTCCTACATGGCGCCGCCGACGCGACGACGGATCCCGACCACCCGCGCGGATGCATCACGGTGCAGGGCGCGCTGGCGTGCTCGCCGGGTGCGGAGACCGTACGCGACGAACTGGTGGCACGCCGGGCGGCCGGCGAAACGGCCCTGCGCGAGCGGCTCCAGCGGGCCGATGGCGAGGGGGAGCTACCGGCCGGCACCGATGCTGACGGGCTTGCCCGCTACTTCGCCACCATCTACCAGGGCATCGCGGTCCAGGCCGCCGGCGGCGCGAGCCGGGAGCAACTGCACCAGATCGTGGACACGGCCATGACCGTCTGGCCGCAGCGGGCAGGCGCCTGACCGGAGATCACGAATCTCCACCTCCGGCTTCGGTGGGGGCAGTTGCACCCTAGGTGACGAGGCTTCCCGGTGGCCCCGGCCGGAACCGGCCCGCGATGGACCGCCGCGCCGAGTCTGGTGCCCTGTCGAGTGCGGGTGAGACGCCTCACGTCGGTTCTGCCCTTCCCTGTGTGATGCGGGCAGCCCGCTGGGCCGCGATCGGCCGTTGAGGCCCCGGTCAGAGAGCAATACGCGTGACATCCATTTGACAGGTGACCTCGGCCGAGCTAGTTTTTTAGTGATCGATAAAAAACAGCGCGGGTTGGGTGAGTGGGGCCGGACAAAGGCCACAAGTTTCCCACCGGCCGCCCGTGCAAATTACCCTCAACGGGATAAAGGGAGCACACATTATGGGGCAGCTTGACGGCAAGACGGCGATCGTGACCGGAGGCACCGGCGGAATCGGCCTGGCCACCGCGGAGCGTTTCGCGGCCGAGGGCGCACACGTCTATGTCACCGGCCGTGGTCAGGCCGCGCTCGACGCCGCGGTGGCCAAGATCGGTCACAACGCGACCGGCGTACGCGGCGACGTCGCCGTTCCGGCCGACCTGGACCGGCTCTACGAGGCCGTGGCCAAGCAGAACCGGCGCATCGACGTGCTGTACGCCAACGCGGGCGGCGGCGAGTTCTCCACCCTGGAGCAGGTCACCGAGAAGCATTTCGACGAGACGTTCGGCCGCAACACCAAGGGACTGCTGTTCACGGTCCAGAAGGCGCTGCCGCTGCTGAACGACGGTGCGTCGATCATCTTGCAGTCCTCGAACGCCGGCACCCTCGGCAACGAGGCGTTCGGCGTGTACGCGGCCTCGAAGGCGGCCGTACGCTCCTTCGCCCGTACCTGGGCCGCAGAACTCAGGGGCCGTTCGATCCGGGTCAACGCCATCAGCCCCGGGACGATCGACACTCCCGGCATCGACGGCCTCATGCCCGACCAGGAGCAGGCCGACCAGCTCAAGTCGTACCTGGCCAGCACGATTCCGATGGGACGTGTCGGGCGCCCCGACGAGGTGGCGAGCGCCGTTCTCTTCCTCGCCTCGGACCAGAGCAGCTTCATCACCGGCATCGAGCTCTTCGTCGACGGCGGCCGGAACCAGATCTGACCGTCGCCCGTACCCCAGCGTCGGCTGGGCGTCGGCCATCGCGGACCGACCGACGCGGCAAGGGCGCCTTGCCTCCTGGGTCGCCAGGAGGCAAGGCGGCGTCCGCGTACCGCACCACCTTCACCCACGAATCCACCTGCACAGATGGGAACCGAGCCATGGATCTGGGATCGACCGGCATCTGGAGTATCGAGCTGAGAACGGCCGATCCGGACGAGATCGCCGACGCCGCCGCCGAGCTGGACGAACTGGGCTGGGGGACCCTGTGGATCCCGGGTCTGGGCGGCGGTGACATCCTCGGCGACTCGGAACGGCTGTTACGGGCGACCCGCACGGCGAAGGTGGCCGTCGGCGTCGCGAGCATCTGGCGACACCAGGCCGCCGAGATGGCGGCAGGGCACGCCCGCCTCCAGGCCGCCCACGGCCGCCGGCACCTGCTGGGCCTGGGCGTCAGCGACCCTGCGGCCGCACAGAACGCGGGACACCCGTACCGGCCACTGGCGGACATGGGCAGTTACCTCGACAAACTCGACCAGGCTCCCGTACCGACGCCTCCGGCGGAGCGACTTCTGGCGGCACTCGGCCCCAGGATGACCGAACTGGCGGGACGACGCACCGCCGGCGTCCACCCGTTCATGGTCACGCCGGAGTACTCGGCCGGGGCGAGAAAACAGCTGGGCGAGGGACCGCTCATCGCTCCCTACCAGGCCGTCGTACTCGAACGCGACCCCGCTGCGGCCCGTGCCGCGGCCCGCGACTTCCTCGGCGCATTCCTCGGCATGGACCACTACGCCCGAAGCCTGCGCCGCCAGGGGTTCGCCGAGGAGGACCTGACCGCCGGAGGAAGCGACCGGCTCATCGACAGCGTCGTGGCCTGGGGGGACGTGGAGGCCATCGGCGCGCGCATCCAGGCACACCGGCAGGCCGGCGCCGACCATGTCTGCCTGCATGTCGTGGGCGCCGGTCCAGGCATGCCGCTGTCCCAGTGGCGCGAACTGGCCCCGCTCACCACCTGAGCACAGCTCCGGCACCGGTGCCGGTGGGCGTCAGCGTCGCCGGAGTCCGTCGGTGACCCGAGTCGGGTCAGGGGGAGGTGCGGACCCAGCCGAGGAAGCGCGTGCTCAGATCGCGTGCCTCGGGGGCCGTGTCGGGATTGAGTGTGTGCAGGTCCCGGAACGCCTCGGCCAGCGAAGTGCCGAGGTAGATGGTCAGCGCGGCGCGCTGACCGGCGTACCCCCGGGTGAGGGTGAGGCGCGCGGACCCGCACGGCCAGGGCTGCCCGTCGGTCCGGCACAACCAGAGCGGCCGGAGCGGCGTGTGCGGCGCGGGCGCGTTCACCGGCCCGTCGTCTCGGCCCGCGCGCCGCGCCGCCGTTGGCCCATCGGGTACGCGGCTTCGGCGTTGACCAGGGGCGGGGTGTTCCGACCGAAGCGGTTGCTGCGGTTGCCGTTGTACGGCCGGGGGCGAGGAGTGAGGCCGTCCGCTCTCGCGAGTTGAGGCGGGATGTCGGGCCTCGGTGGAACCCGGTGCGCCAGCACTGAGCGGCCACGGTCCGGACAGGAGCGCCACCACAGCCCGCATCGGCAGCAGAGCCACCAGTGGCGCCAGTATCGACGGTGACGTACGACGAGTGATCGCGTCTGTCGGCCGGTCGTTCCCATCACGCCTCCTGATGTTCGTTCGCTGGATGGGGGTCACCCCATTACGGGGGGAAGTGGGGTGACCCCCTCGGTTCCGCCCTGGCGGTCTGGCCGGTCCTGAGCGGTCCCGCTGGTGACACTCTGCTGTGGCATCATTACGGTCGACAGTGGATAAGCCGCATTCCGGAGCAATGGGTGGAACTTCTGGGTGTTCTGGAATCGGCGAGATGACCTTGGGGAGGCGTGGAGGCGTGGGCATCTCACCTTCGGAGTACCTGCTCCGGGAACTGCGGCGGCGCCGCAAGGCCGCCGGTGTTTCGCAGGAAGTGTTGGGCGGCAAGTGTTTCTGCTCGGATTCGCAGGTTTCCGCCATCGAGACCGGTTCGACTCCGGTCACACTGAAGCACCTGCGCCTGGTGGACAAGGCGCTGGAAACCGGCGGCTACTTCGAAACACTCTGGAACGAGCTGGTCAAGGACGATGCGGCGCCCGTCTGGCTGCGCGAATGGCTGGAGTACGAGCGCGAGGCGCGCACGTTCCGCTGGTACGAGCCGGCCTTCGTGCCAGGACTCTTCCAAACCGAGGCGTACGCCCGCGCGCTGTTCTCGCTTGGCCGGCTGTCAACGGCCGCGATCGAACAGAAGGTTACTTCCCGGATGGAGAGGCAAGCTGTTCTCGACCGTGACGAGCCACCGCAGTTCTTCGTCGTGGTGGACGAGATGGTGATCCGTCGGCTCTGCGGGAGCCGGGAGGTGGTCGTCGCGCAGCTGGAGCACCTGATGGACCTGGCCGAGCGTCCCAACATCAACCTGCACGTCATTCCGACCACCCTTGGCCTGTACTCGGGCCTGGCTGGCGCGTTCATCATCGCGGACCTTCCCGATCACAACCGGGTCGGCTATGTGGACAATCAGCTCGCTGCGCAGGTCGTCACTCGGGGCGAGGACGTTGCTAACCTTGGGCTGTCGTGGGATGCCGTGCACGGCGAGGCGCTGCCGCGCGTGTCGAGCCTCGATCTTCTGAAGGAAGTGACCAAGTCATGGACATGACCGGCGCACAGTGGCGGAAGTCGGCCCGCTCGTCCACCAACGGTGGCGCGTGTGTGGAGGTCGCCGACAACCTGGCCGGCGTCGTCCTGGTACGCGATACCAAGGACCGCGACGGCGGCACCCTGGCCTTCGGCCCGGCGGGCTGGCAGGCGTTCGTCGACCTCGCCAAGCGGACCGGGCCGGTCGGCTGACGGCTGCGGCTCGGCCGGTCAGCGACACCAACTGGTCCGTGTCGCAGCTTGGACGCCATGTGTAAGAGTCGATGCATGTCGACCTCGCCGGATCCCAGAATCGATTCGCGCTCGAGAGCAACAGCCGTCTCCAGCGTCACGAGCAGGCTGGGACGGGATCTGCGGCAGGGCCGGAATCTTGATCTCTACATCGCTGTCGGGGTCGCGGTCGTCATCGCCACGCTGGGTGTCTTCGGTGTCGTCGATGCGAAAGTCCTGGCGGCCGCCACGCTCGCGGTCCTGGCCGTCATGGCGATCTCCGGACTCAGCAGTCGGCACGAGGTCGATGGCGTTCGGACGGCACTGAACCGAATCGCAGCCGGCGAATCCGGCGAGGTCGCAGCGGAGCGCTTCTTGTCGTCGCGTCCGCCGGCCGTCGACACGGAGATCGCGACCGCGACCGACGTCGCCATCGTCGGCGTGACGCTGACCCGTACCGTGCGTGACATGCTTCCGGTGCTGGACCGTCGGCTGCGGGCCGGCGCACGCGTACGGGTCATGCTGATCGACGCGGACAGCGCGGCCAACGTAGAGGCGGTGGCTCGGAGCAGGAAGGCCGACACGCCCGAGTTCTACCGGCATCGGGTGTCGGCCACTCTCGACCTCCTGCGCGTCCTCGCATCCTCGGGATCGAGTGAGACAGCCCTGCAGATCCGCCTCCTGCCGTTCGTACCGACCTTCGGGTTGTGCCTGGTGGACGCGGATGATGTCCATGGGCGCATCCGCGTGGAGATGTATCAGCATCGGACACTTGAGCCCAATCCGACGTTCCGCCTGCGCGCGGACCGTGACGCCTGGTGGTACGCCCTGTTCAGGGGACAGTTCGAGACAATGTGGGAGAGTGCTCGCGAGCTTCGACCGGGGACGGGTAGTCACGCTGTGGGCAGTGGCGAACGCTGACCGTGCGGCGTGCTCTGCCGTTCGTCGAAGGCGGGGCGTGCGTACCTTGCCGCAGCTGGTCACCAGGTCGGCCGCGTGCCCCGGGTCGATGTACCGCAGCAGGAACCGGCCGAGGGACAGGTCTGGACGGTGCTCGATCAGGCGTAGTTCCGGGTCGACGACCACGACACCCCACCGGTCCGGACCCGTCGGTCAGCCGTGGGTGGTGGCTCCGGAGGTAGTGAGCACGACGACGCCGATGACGATCAGCACGATCCCACCGATGGCGGTGAGGTTGAGGTGTTCGCCGTAGACGAGGGCTGCGATGGCGGCGACACCGGCGGTGCCGACGCCGGACCAGACGGCGTACACGACGCCGACGTTGAGGGTGCGCAGTGCGTACGCCATCAGCGTGAACGAGGCGACGTATCCGATGACGACCGCCGCGATGTTCAGGGGGCGGATTCCGCCGGCGGTACCCCGTAACGCGAGGGTCGCGGCGACCTCCGAGACGATCGCCACGGCGACCAGGAACCAGGCCATCATCGTGCCTCCTCGATCAGGGCGGTCAGGGTCGCGTACACCCGCTCGTGAAGTCCGGGTGGTGGCGGTGCCAGGTCGACCAGCTGGGCGAGCCACCAGCCGTCGACCGCCAGCCGGACGACGGTGGCCACGGCGGGATCGATGCCGTCGTTCTCCAGCCGCTGTTGCCATGCCTGGTAGGCGGTACGGAGCGGGCTGAGCGCGCCGGGATCGACGAGAGCGGCGGCGAACAGCGCGACCGTGGTCCGGTCGGCGGCGGTGCTCGTGGCCGTGGGGGTCGGCGGGGTGACGCTGGCGGCCAGGTAGGCGCGGGTGGCCGCCCCGGGTTCGTCGCCGGCACCGTCGAGGGCGGCGTCGTACTGGGCGACCAGCCGGTCGACCAGGCCGGCGATCAGCGCCTGCTTGCTGGCGAAGTGGTAGAAGAGGGCACCCTTGCTGACCTGGGCCTGCTTGGCTATCGCCTCGAGGGTGAGCGCCTGTGCGCCGTCGCGCAGCAGCACCAGCGCCGTGGCGTCCAGCAGCTTGTTCCGGGTGTCCGTCATGAAGTTACTGTACCGGCCAGCCGGTACAGTAACCTAATGTCCACCCCCTGCCCCACGGCACTACCGTGGAGGCATGTCGGAGAAGGTGATCCTCGTCGTGGGGTACGACGGAGCGGAACTGCTCGACATCGCCTGTGTCACCTCCAGCCTGGACATCGCCAACCGGATCGGCGCCAACCCGCCGTACCGGACGGTGCTCGCCACACCCGGCGGGCACAGCATCACCTGCGACTCGGGGTTGCGGTTGCACGCCCAGGCGGCCCTGGAGCGGTTCAACGCCCCACTCGACACGCTGCTGGTCTCCGGCGGCCTGGGTCATGCCGAGGCCGCCTCGGGTCAACTCCTGGTCGCGCACGTCCGACGGCTGTCCACGCTGGCCCGCCGGGTCGCGTCGGTCTGCACCGGGGCGACCGTACTGGCCGAGGCTGGTCTGCTGGAGAACCGCCGCGCCACCACCCACTGGATGTACGCCGAGCAGCTCGCCCGTAGCTATCCCGCCGTACGGGTCGATCCGGATCCGATCTACATCCGTGACGGCGACCTCGCGACGTCCGGCGGCGTCACCAGCGCGCTCGATCTGACCCTCTCCTTCATCGAGGAGGACCACGGGATGGCACTGGCCCGCGGTGTCGCGCTGGGCACGGTCGCCTACCTGCAACGGCCCGGCGCTCAGGCACAACTGAGCATGTTCCTGACCCGCTGCTCCTCCGACGATCTCGTAGTACGCCGGACCAGCAACCACATCGTGAGCCATCTCGGCGACGACCTGAGTACGGCCACACTGGCCAGGATCGCCGGGGTCAGCGAGCGGCACCTGTCCCGACTGTTCCTGACCTACGTACACGAGACGCCCGCGCAGTACGTGCGGCGGGCCCGGACCGAGGCGGCGGCGTACCTGTTGACGTCGACCGCGTTGCCGGTGGCCGCGGTGGCACGGCGGTCCGGATTCGGCACCACCGAGTCACTGAGACAGGCGTTCCTCGCCCACTACTCCGTTCCGCCGTCGCGCTACCGGCTCGAGCATCAGCCGTCCGACACTCGTTGATCCCAGGAATCCGGCGCCGCCGGGCAGGAATCCGGACGTGATCGGTTCCGGGTCTGCGTCGGGGTCGCGCGTTCCGGGCACGATCGACGCCATGACGGAGACGGCATTGCCACCCCGGAGGGAACTGGCCGATCGTTGGCCGACAGCCGTTGCGATGGTGGCGATAGCGGTCGCGGTCGCGGTTATGGTCCTGCTCGATGGCGAGGCGGAGCTGTTCGGCCCGGCCATCGCCGTGATGGCCGGCATCTACCTGATGGCATACGCGCTCGGCCGCCCGTCGACCGCCTGGCTGGCCTTTGTCGTGCTGAGCGCCGTGGTGTCGGTGTTGCACATCCTGGACGGCCGGCAGGTGTCGGGGGTCGATCCGGCGGTCGGCATGACGATCGTGCTGGTCCTGTTGTGGCTGTGGACGGTGGCGCGGCGTCGTTTCACCGAGGCCCGGACGTTCTCGATCCAGACTGCCGGCATGGTGGGTTTCGGCGTACTCACGCTGCTCTGCACGGCGGTCGCGCCCCGACTGGGCATCGTGCTGGCCGGGGTCGGGTTTCTCGCGCACGGTGCCTGGGACGCGTACCACTTCAGGGTGAACCGGGTGGTGAACCGGCCGTGGTCGGAGTTCTGCGCGGTCGTCGACCTCGGGGTCGGTGTGGCCCTGATCGTCGTCGCGACGGCATAGCGGCCGGACCGCATCGGCCCGGCGGCCCCTGGCCGAGCGGCACGCCGACTGCGGTCGCATCGGCCGATCGGATGGGACCAGGCGCTGATCGGCTATTTCCATGTGCGACGGACTGTCCGCGACGACTAGGAAAGAGCCATGACCAACGAGGTGACCGTTCCCCTGCTGCCCTGCGCGTCGATTGACGACATCGAAACCTTCTACGGGGTTCTCGGCTTCAGCACCACGTATAAGCAGCGCAAACCCAACCCCGGCCTGGGACTGCAACGTGAAGACCTGAACCTGCACTTCTTCGAGATTGCCGGGTTCGACCCAGAGCAGTCCTACGGCTCCTGTCTCGTGATCACCTCGGACATCGCGGAACTGCACCGGGCTTTCGCTACCGGCATGCGGGCCGCATACGGCAAAGTCCTGGTGTCCGGAGTACCGCGGATGACCCGGCCCAGGGCTCGAAAGAACGCCGACGGGGTGGGCGGATTCAGCGTCATCGACCCGGGCGGCAACTGGATCCGCGTCTTCCAGAACACCGCCACGATGCCCACGCCAGCACCCGCACCCGCCGGACGACTCGCCAAAGCGCTGGCGAACGCCGTCGTGCTAGCCGACTCCAAGGGTGACGCCGGCCAGGCAGTCCGCGTTCTCGACAGCGCGTTGGCTCGCCCGCAGGCCGACGACGACCCCGTCACACACGTAGAGGTTCTGGTGTACCGCGCAGAACTGGCGATGGCACTCCATGACCGGGACACCGCAACGGAGATGCTGGCCCGCGTCGAGCACATCGCGCTGAACCCAGACGAGACCGCAAGGGCGGCACCGACCTTCGAGATCGCTGCCGACCTCACAGCGGCGCTGCGATGAGTTCGGGGCGCAGTGGAGGTGTAGGCGATGCTTTCTCTCGGCTAGAAGCGCGCGTCGACGTTTGGTCCAGCATCACGATCGGCGTCTACGCAGGGCGACGTAGCGGCCCTCTCTGTCAAGCTGGCCGCTGACTCCCGATAGTCAAGAAAGTGGCGCTCGTTCTGACGAACATCCGCGGGGACCGGGAGCGCGAGGTGGCGCCGAAGTGGCGAACATCTGGCTCCGGTTCTCGCGGACAAAATCAGGTTGCCCTCTTTCCTCGCGATACGGTGCTGCCATGTCTCGATCAGTCGAACCCGGATCAGTCTTGTCTCCCGTCACCGCGGACGACGTCGACCTTGCCGTGCGGCTCGCCGTGGGCATCCTTCGGGACGCACCCCCGCAGGGGTGGGGCGGTAAGGCCGGTTCGCTGGAGTGGGACTGCTGGGAGACCGCCGAGCACCTCGCCAACGACCTGTTCTACTACGCCGTGCAGCTGGGGCCGCAGAGCCCGCCGCTGGACACCCATGTGCCTTTCGCGTTGAGCCAGAAGAGGCCGGCCGCACCCGCGAAGTTCCTCTATGCGGACCGTGCTGCGGGTCCGGCCGGCCTGGTGCAGGTGCTGGAGGCGTGCGGCGCGCTGCTGGTCGCCATGGTGCGTACCACTCCGCCCCGGGTCCGCGCCCACCACGCCGCCGGGGTGTCGGACCCCGAAGGCTTCGCGGCGCTGGGGATGCAAGAGACGCTGGTACACATGCACGATCTGGCGGAAGGCTTCGGGCTTGCCTGGACCCCGCCCTCCGCTCTCTGCTCGCGGGTGCTCGCCCGCCTGTTTCCAGAGGCTCCGGGCGGCGCGGATCCCTGGCTCACCCTGTTGTGGGCCACCGGCCGCGCCGAACTGCCGGGGCACCCTCGTCTCACCACGTGGCGCTCGGACAGCACACCACGGTCATAGGAGGAGATCGGCTTGACCACGGCCAGGCCGATGATCGTGCCCTTACCGCGGCGAGAGCGGGCCGGGCCACCCGTCCCAACCGGCAACCCGGCGAACCCATGCGGTCACGGCACTAGATGGTCGTGCTGACCGGTGTCGGCCGGCCCGTGGCGGCCGCGGTCAGGCGCCAGGCCGCCGAGATCAACCCGATATGCGAGAACGCCTGCGGCAGGTTCCCCAGTCCACCGAGCCGTCGCGGCTGACCAGGGCCCCGGACCGGCCATCGGCGAGGTAGCCGTAGTCGTCAATCCGGCAGGCGCACACGGCACGCCATCCGAGGGCGGTCAGTTCTCAGCAGCCGAGCCACCTGGTGATCATCCTTTCGGTGCTTGCCGACGGGCAGCCAGGCGGCGGATCCCGAACAGCGTGACCCGGGACGCACCGAATCGCCTGGGCGCCCGCTTACCCCGGCCCGGGTGGCTTAACCCGCCGACAGGGCTCGGATCAGGCGTACCGGCCCGGCACGATGCCGGCGTCGTAGGCGTGGATGATGGCGCCGGCCCGGTCGCGGACGCCCAACTTGAGGAATATCGCCGAGATGTGCCCCTTGACGGTCCGTTCGCTGAGATGGAGCGACCCGGCGATCTCGGTGTTGTTCGCGCCCGAGGCGACGAGGCGGAGCACCTCCAGCTCACGGTCGGTCAGCGCGTCGACCATCGGCGTCGGCGTGTTCGCGCGTCGCTGCCGGACCAGTCCCATGACCCGCTGGGCGACCTGAGGATCGAGCCAGGAGCCGCCGCGCGCGGTTACCCGGATGGCGCCGACGAGATCGACCGCGGGCGCGTCCTTCAGGACGAAACCGGCCGCGCCGGCCTCGATGACCCCCCACAGCACCTCGTCGTCCTCGAACGTGGTGAGGGCCAGGACGCGCTGCGGCGTACCCGCGTCGGGGCTGGCCTGGACCAGGCGACGGGTCGCCTCGATCCCGTCGAGGACCGGCATCCGGATGTCCATGAGTACGACATCTGGCTTCAGCAGCCGCGCGGCGTCGACTCCGGCCTGCCCGTTGGCGGCCTCGCCGACGATGACGAGGTCGTCATGGGCCGACAGGATCAGTCGCAGTCCCGCCCGGACGAGTTCCTGGTCGTCGACCAGCACGAGCCGGATCATCGGCCGACCGTCGCGCTGGCGTGCCGCAGCGGGAGCGACGTCTCGACCAGCCAGCCATCGCCGTCGGGGCCGGCCGACAATGTTCCGCCGAGCGCGGAGACCCGCTGGCGCATGCCGTCGAGGCCGGTTCCGCCGCCACGACCGCGCTGCCGCACGGGGGCCCGACGCGCGGCGCCGTTGCGTACCGAGAGAACGAGGTGTTCGGGGTCGTGGACGATGCGCACGACGACCTCGGCGCCCGGGGCGTGGTGCTCCACGTTGCTGACCGCCTCCTGCACCACCCGAAAGGCGGCGAGCCCGGTGTACGTGTCGACGGCATCGAGATCGCCGGACACCTCGCTCCGCACCGGCAGGCCCGCCGCCGCCACCGATTCCAGCAGGTCGACGATGTCCGACGCGCCGGGTATCGGTGGCTGCGCCCCGGTCTCGCCGGGATCCCTGAGCAGGCCGACGATCGCCCGTACGGATTGCAGACTGTCCCGTCCCACCTGCTCGGCCCGGTCGAGTGCCTCGGCCGCCGCCGCCGGATCGCGGTCGAGGACCTGTCGGGCACCGACCAGGTTGAGCAGGACGACGGTGAGGCCGTGCCCGACCGCGTCGTGGACGTCGTGGGCGATCCGTCGCCGCTCGGCCGCCGCGGCGGCGACGTCGAGCCGGTCGTGTGCCTCGGTCAGTGCCGCGACCAGTTGGCGCTCCCGACGGAGGATGCGGCCGATCAGCCAGCTGAAGAACGCACCCGTACCGAAGAAGACGACGCCGACGTAGTCCTCCCGCCACTGTCCGAAACGCAAGATGTCCGCCGCCGGGCTGGCCACCGCGCCGACCAGCGCCGCCGTCTCCGCCGGCCACGACTCGCCCATGGCGGCCAGCCACGCCACAGCGAGCAGGGCCAGGAAGGTGGCACCCGGCGCCCGGTAGGAGAAGCTGACGACCGCCGGAATGCCGACGCCCGCGAGGGCCATCACCCACGGCCCGACCCGGACCTGGCCCGCCAGCAGCGCCCAGGGTACGAGCGCGAGCACGAGCGTTCCGACCAGACCGATGGTGATGTCGGTGGTCGCGAAGACGAGCAGGGCCGCCGCCAGGGCCGCGATCGGAAAGGCCAGTCCGGTGGTGAACGAACCGCCCCATGCCCGTAGCCCCGTCGCTTCCACGATCGCAGGGTACCGCCGTCCCGGAGCCGGGCGACCCGTCCTCCGGTACCTGTCCACCCCGGCCTCCGGTACGGCCCCGGGCCCGGCCCTGGACCTGACGGATTGCGGTCGGCGGTCCGATGTGGGCGGTGGGGCTCCGCACAGAGGATTCAGTCACCTCATTCGCGCGGACATCGGAGCGTCTCGTGTTCACTGAAATCGGCCGTTTCACCATCCGGTGGCGCCGTCTGGTGCTGGCCCTGACCGTCCTGTTCGTCGTCGCCGCCGGTGCGGCCGGCACCGGCCTGTTCAGCAAGCTCGGCGATGGCGGTTTCGCCGATCCGGCCGCCGAGTCGACCCGGGCCGGCGCCTTCCTGGCCGAGATCGGCGCCCCCGATCCCGAGATGGTCCTGCTCGTGGAGGCTGTCGGCGGCAACGGCGTCGACGATCCGGCCGTACGCGCGGCCGGCGACGAGCTGACCAGATCCGTCGCGGGCGAGCCCGCGGTGGCCACCGTGACGTCCTACTGGTCGACCGGCGGGGAGCGGGCGCTGCGGTCGACCGACGGCCGATCGGCACTGGTGGTGATCGACCTCGCCGGCACCGAGGACCAGGTCGACGACGCGGCCGCCGCCATCGAGGAGAGCTATGTCGGCAGCCGTGGCCCGCTCACCGTTGAAGTGGGTGGCGGCTACGCGATCGACAACGCCATCGGCGAGCAGCTCAGCGACGATCTGGTCAACGCCGAAATCTTGGCGGTTCCCGCGACGTTGGTCCTGCTGCTCCTCGTCTTCGGCGGAATCGTCGCGGCCGGGCTGCCGCTGATCATCGCGCTGGTCGCGGTCGTCGGCGCACTCCTCGCCCTGTTCGGGATCGCGCAGGTCACCGACGTCTCGGTGTACTCGATCAACCTGATGACCGGGCTCGGGTTCGGGCTGGCGATCGACTATTCCCTCTTCATCCTCAGCCGGTTCCGGGAGGAGCTGGCCGCCGGCCGTACGACGGAGGCGGCGGTGGTCCGCGCCGTCGAGACCGCCGGACGTACGGTCGCGTTCTCGGCCCTCACCGTCGCTGTCTCCCTGTCGGCGCTCCTGGTCTTCCCCCTGTCCTTCCTGCGGTCCTTCGCCTACGCCGGTGTGGCGGTGGTCGTCTGTGCCGCGGCAGCCTCGCTGCTGACCCTGCCGGCCCTGCTGGCGACCCTGGGGCCCCGGGTGAACACCTGGTCGATCCGGCTCTTCCCGCGTACCGCCCGGCCGGCGGGGACCGGGTTCTGGCGCCGGCTCGCCACCGTGGTCATGCGCCGGCCCGTGCTGGTCGCGACCGGCGTCATCGTCTTCCTGCTGGCGCTGGGCAGCCCGTTCCTCGGAGTCAACCCGGGACTGCCGTCGTACCAGGCGCTGCCGCCGGGCAACGAGGCTCGGCAGGTCGCCGAGTCGATCAGCGCCGGATTCGCCGGGAACCGGACCGCGCAGTTCGGTGTCGTCCTGCCCGGTGTCGAAGCCCAGGGCGCGGACGCCGAGGCGGTGGCGACCTTCGCGGGGCAGGTCGGCGCGGTCGACGGGGTCACCGACGTGGCGGTGCACTCGGCGGCGGCGGGCTCGTGGCTGACCGTCGTGCCGTCCGTCGTACTGCGGTCCGCCGAGGGCGAGCGGCTGGTCAAGGAGATCCGGGCGTTGAATCCGCCGTTCGAGTTCGGCGTGGAGGGTGACGCGGCGGAACTCGTCGACGCCAAGGCCGCCATCTACAGTCGACTGTTGCCGGCGTTGGCCATCATCGCGGTGGCCACCTCGGTACTGCTGTTCCTCGTGTTCGGCAGCATCCTCGTACCGGTCAAGGCGATCGTGCTGAACCTGCTGTCGCTCACGGCGACGTTCGGGGCGATGGTCTGGATCTTCCAGGACGGCCATCTGTCCGGGCTGCTCGGCTTCACCGCCACCGGGCAACTCGACGTGTCGATGCCCATCCTGATGTTCTGCGTCGCCTTCGGCCTGTCGATGGACTACGAGGTGTTCCTGCTGTCCCGGATCAAGGAGGAGTACGACCGTACCGGCGACAACACCCGGTCGATCGCCGCCGGACTCGAGAAGACGGGCGGGCTCATCACCGCCGCGGCCCTGGTGTTGGCGATCTCGTTCGTCGCCTTCGGTACGAGCGGCATGAGCTTTCTGAAACTGATGGGGATCGGCCTGGCGCTGGCGATCATCATGGACGCGACCGTCATCCGGGGTCTGCTCGTCCCGGCCGTCATGCGCCTCGCCGGAAACGCCAACTGGTGGGCACCCGGCCCGCTCCGGCGGCTCCACCAGCGCTGGAATCTCCAGGAGCGCTGAGCCGGCGCACCCCGTCCCGCCCGGGAGCGGCATCTCCCGGGGCGGGACGGGGTGGCGATCCGGTAGCCGCTCAGCTACCGGGGCGGGGGAAGGCCACCGGGCTGCGGTGCCCGGCCGTGTCGACGGCCCGTACTCCGAAGAAGACGTTGTCCTTGGACAGGTCGATGGTGACCGTGCTGACGTCACCGACCTCGATCACGTGGGTCCACTCGGGCGAGGTGGTCTCCCGCCAGACGACCTCGTAGCCGGCCAGGTCGGGCTCGGTGCCCCGGGTCCACCGCAGTTCGGTGTCGTTGGTCAGGTTGCTCGTGACGATGATGGCGCCCTTCGGCGTACCGGGGCCCTGGGCGAGGGACCACAGTGCCGCGCCGTTCACCCTGGCCACCCGGGTGATGTACTCGAAGTCGCAGAACTCCGGCAGGTCGCCGTACTGCTTGCCGTCGACCACCCGGACGTCCTGGTGCTGGTGCGCGAAGTCCTCGTTCGGCTCGGTGAACCGACCCGCCGGATAACCCTGCTCCAGGAACGAGATGTGGTCGCTGCCGCGCAGGTAGCGGTCCCGGCGGTAGATCACCCGGATTCGCATCCCGGTGCTGTCGTTCTCCGCGACGTCACAGACGAACCGGGCCAACTGGCGGCTCGGCGAGTCGTTCTCGCCGCCCACGGAACGCCGGGTGTTCCCCTCCGCCGGGGTCTCGGCCGTCGGCACCCCCTCGGCGAAGAGCCGGACGGTCCGCCGGTCCCGGGTACCGTCGTCCGCCGTGCTGCTGCCCACGATGTCGTCGCTGAACATCCCCTGCACGTCGGCCCCGGCCGCCTTGTACTGCCGGGCCATGTACCCCGACCCGTACAGGCCCTGTTCCTCGGCGGCCACGGCGGCGAAGACGATGGTCGCCTCGCTGCGCCGGGTCGCCATCACCCGGGCCAGTTCCATCAGCACCGCCACCCCGGAGGCGTCGTCGTCCGCACCGGGCGAGTCGCTGGTCGCGTCCATCACGTCGGTGCACCGGGAGTCGTAGTGTCCGGTCACCACGTAGATCCGGTCCGGCGACGACTCTCCGCGCAGGGTGGCCACCACGTTCGTGATCCGGGTCGGCACCGGGATCCGGGAGGCCGGCTCCTGGACGTACGACTGGAGTTCCACCGTCATCCGCCCACCGGAGCCGGCGGCGTAGCCCTGCATCTGCTGGTGGATCCAGTCCCGGGCGGCGCCGATCCCGCGCTCCGGGTCGTCCTGGCTGGACAGGGTGTGCCGGGTGCCGAACGCGGCAAGCCGCCGGACGATCGCCTCGATCCGGCGCTGGTCGACCTCGCGGAGCAGTTCCCGCAGTTCACGATCTGGGGACTGCGGCCGGACCGGTCGACCCGGACCCGAGCCCCCGCTCTGGGCGCTGGCCGCGGCGGACCCGGCAACGACCACCGGTACGGCGACGGTCGCGGCCGCGGTGACCGTGGCGGCGGACAGGAACGTGCGGCGGCTGGACTTCGTGGGTCCATCGCCTCGGAGCTCATCGGCTGTCATGCCAGGCATCGTCATCAATGTGTGCTCCGGCTGTCAACGGGGCGGGATCACCGCCGCCGCCCGGTTTGCGATCCTCGGGCCCGTCCTGCCGGTCCCCGCCTCTTTCGCGCCCGTCCCACCGGTTGACGGCCGGACCGTGGTTTGCCGAGCCGATGTCCGGGAACGGCGGGGCCATGACGAAACCGCGCGTTGTGATCGTCGGGGCCGGGTTCGCTGGCTATCACGCGGCGAAGAACCTGTCCCGGATCGCCCGTGATCAGGCGGAGATCGTGCTACTGAACCCCACCGACTACTTCCTGTACCTCCCGCTCCTGCCCGAGGTGGCCGCCGGGATCCTGGAACCCAGCCGGGTCTCGGTATCCCTCGCCGGCACGCTGGACGGGGTACGGATCGTCATCGGCGAGGCGAGCCACATCGACCTGAACGCCAAGCGGGTCGACTACACCGGCGCCGAGGGCGAGCCGGGCGGCATCGGTTACGACCGGCTGATCGTCGCCGTCGGCAGCGTCAACAAGCTGATGCCGATCCCGGGGGTCACCGAACACGCGCACGGGTTCCGGGGTCTGCCGGAGGCGCTGTACCTGCATGACCACGTGGTCTGCCAGATCGAGCTGGCCGAGGCGACCGACGACCCGGCCGAGCGGGACGCGCGTACGACGTTCGTGGTCGTCGGCGCCGGCTACACCGGTACGGAGGTGGCGGCACACGGCCAGTTGTTCACCGACGCGCTGGCCGCCCAGCATCCCCGACTGGGCGTACGGCCGAAGTGGCTGCTGCTCGATCTCGCCGAGCGGGTCCTGCCCGAGCTGGACCAGCGGATGTCCGAGACGGCCAAGCGGGTGCTCGACGGCCGGGGCGTCGACGTCCGGATGGGCACCACGGTCAAGGAGGCGACGGCCGACGGCGTACGGCTCAGCGACGGCGAGTACGTCGCGACCCGGTCCCTGATCTGGTGCGTCGGGGTGCGCCCCGATCCACTGGTGGCCGACCTCGGCCTGCGTACCGAGCGGGGGCGGCTCGTGGTCGACGAGTTCCTCGGGGTGCCCGGGTTCCCGGACGTCTTCGCGTGTGGTGACGCCGCCGCCGTACCCGACCTGACCCGGCCGGGGGAGGCGACCGCGATGACGGCACAACACGCCCAGCGGCAGGGGAAACTCGCCGCCCACAACGTCGCCGCGTCGTACGGGCAGGGCCGGCGCCGGCCGTACCGGCACCACGACCTCGGGTTCGTGGTGGATCTCGGTGGCACCGACGCGGCCGCGAACCCGTTGCACGTGCCGCTGGCCGGGCTGCCGGCGAAGGCGGTCACCCGGGGCTACCACCTGTTGGCGTTGCCGGGCAACCGGGCCCGGGTCAGCGCCGACTGGCTGCTCGACGCGGCGCTGACCCGGCAGGCCGTACAGCTCGGTCTGGTGCCGGCGAACGCCGTACCCCTGGAGAGCGCGTCCCCGGAGCTGCCGGCCCGACACTAGAAGCCGTGCTCACGGGCCCGGTCGTGGCCGGCGTGATCGTTCCGCTCCAGTGGCCATGCCGCCGCCGACCTCGTCGATCGCGTCGTCGATCTGGTGCGCGAGTGCCACGTCGAGCGCGCTGACCGCGTCCAGGGACCGGGTCCGGACGGTGAGCACGGCGGTGTCCGGCGTCTCCCGGCCCACCATCGGGCCCCGCCCGGTGTCCGGGCGCAGCCGGGCCAGCCGGCCCAGCACCCGGTCCAGGTTCTCCGCCGGCAGTTCGATGGTGCGGGTCAGCCGGCCTCGATCAGCGGACCAGTACGGCAGCGTGGCGAGCGCGTCGCGCAGCTCCTCGTCGGTCAGCGCAGCGGCGCCGCCGGTCGGATCGACGAGACCTCCGCCGGCCGGTGGCGGCCCGAGCAGGTCGCGGAGATACTCCGGCAGGTCGAGCGACTCGACCAGACCCTGGTCCTGCTCGGCGAGCGCGCTCAGGGTCGCCTGTGCCTGGTAGCGGGCCTGCTCCGGGCTGCGGTGGCTGAGCCGGGCGACCTCCTCGAGGAAACCCGCCAGGTCCCGGCGCCGGTCTGCGGAGGCCAGCGACCGTTCGTCACACAGCTGACCGGGTACGGCGTCGAGCAGGCGCTGCCGGTCGGCCTCCTCCAACGCTCGGGCCAGCGCGGTCACCGTGGCTCCGGCGGCGGCACGGGCCTGTTCGAAGTCCACGCCGGCCCGCCGCCCGACATCGGAGACGAGATCCCGGTACGCGATGACGGCGACGTCCGTGCCGACGGTGCCGCCGATGTCGTCGGGCAGCGGCATGGGACGCCCGCCCGGTGCGGGCGCCGGGGTGACCGGCCCGGCCCGCTCGGCGTTCGGCTTGCGGCTGCCGGCCGGCGGCGGCCCGTTCCGGCGGCCCCGGTCCAGGCTTTCGAGCTGCTTGTCGGCCCCGAGGGTGGCCCCGACCTCGCTCGGCCGCCGACCCTGCTCGCGGGCCTGCCGGGCCAACGCACGACGTCGTTGATTGTCACCCTCCATCTGCTTCCCGCTCATGCCGTCTCCTCGCTGCGCTCGTCATCGTCATGAGTTTCAACCTGGGCTTGCTGGTTCACTCGCTGCGCTCGCTTACGCCGTCTCCTCGCTGCGCTCGTCATCGTCATGAGTTTCAACCTGGGCTTGCTGGTTCACTCGCTGCGCTCGCTTACGCCGTCTCCTCGCTGCTCGCTCACGCCGTTTCCTTGCTGCGCTCGTCACGGGCAAGAGCCAGATCAACCGCCTTCCCGTGCGGCGATCCCCGAAACTCGCGGGTGAGCCGGCCCAGATCGACCGGCTCGCTGTCCCGTCGGGGCCCGGACGGCGGCAGGTCTCATCTCCGCGGGGTGAGGAGCGCTCACCCCACCGCCGTCCACGATCAGTTCGACCGGTGAGACCTCCGTGCTTTCGGAAGGGACGTCGCCATGAAGAGGATCGTCGAGATCGTCCCCGCCCGACCCGGCTGGTACGCCCGCTGGCGTCTCGACCCGGACACCACCCGTTCGTACCCGGTTTCGGTGTGGGCGTTGCTGGAGGAGACCGACGAAGGCGGCCGAGAGGTCATCGGGGTCGATTCCGTCGGCCAGTGGCCGGGTTCGGAGCAGAACGAGGCGGGCGGGGACTTCGTCCGGTACCTCTTCCAGCCGCCGGACAGCGGAACTCCGGAGGACGCGGCCCGACCGGAGGAACTGGGTGCCGAACCCACGAACCGGCCGGCGCGGCTCGAACCGGCCTGATCCGCCGGGAGCGCGGTCGTACGCGGTCAGAGCAGTTCCAGCGGCCTCGGTCCGCTCGGCGGCGGGAACGCCCGGTCGAGTTCGGCGAGATCGTCGTCGGTGAGGGTCAGCTCGATGGCGGCCCGGTTCTCCAACACCCGGGCCGGGGAACTCGCCTTGGTCACCGTGCAGACTCCCGGCTGAGCCAGCAGCCAGGCGAGCCCCACCTGCCCGGGGGTGGCGCCGTGCCGCTGCGCCACGGCGGCCAGCGCCGGATGGTCGAGCATCCGGCCCCGTTCCAGCGGCGAGTACGCCATCACGGGCAGGCCCGCCGCGCGGCAGCGGGGGAGCAGGTCCCACTCGATGCCCCGCCGGGTCAGGTTGTACGGGATCTGATCGGTCTCGACCGCCGTACCGCCGGGGATGCCGGTCAGTTCGACCACCTCGGGGACGTCGAAGTTGCTCACGCCCCAGTGCCGGATCAGCCCCTGGGTCATCAGATTGGTGAACGCCTCGACCGTCTCCGCTAGCGGCGCGGACCCCCGCTGGTGCAGGAGGTACAGGTCGATGCGATCGGTGCCCAGCCGTTCCAGGCTCCGTTCGCAGGCCGCGGCGGTGCCGGTTCCGGTCGCGTGCTCCGAGGAGATCTTGCTGATCAGGAAGATCTCCTCGCGTCGGTCGCCGAGCGCCTCACCGACCAGTTTCTCGGCTGCGCCGTCGGCGTACACCTCGGCGGTGTCGATGACGGTAAGCCCGACGTCCACTCCCGCGCGAAGTGCCGCGATCTCGGCGTCCCGCCGTCCAGGGTCCTCCGCCATTCCCCAGGTGCCCTGGCCGAGGGCCGGGATCGCCTCGCCGGATGGGAGTGTCACCACCGGAACCTGCTGTTTCGTCATGGCCAACCTCTTTCTGACCGGTCCGTGCTGGGCACCTTCCCGTGCCCCTGTCCGACAAACCGCAGCCTCGGTGCCGGCCTCTCGATGTCGATCTAGGGGTTGCGTATACTTGCCTGACTGCAAGTATCGGCCGGTCAGGGGTGCGGAGGGGGCGGGACGTGGCGTTCTCCGTCAGTTGTACGCAGCATGCCGACTTCGTACGGCTGCACCTGAATGGTGAACTGGACATCGTGACGGTGCCCGACCTCCACGCGGCTCTCGACCGGTTACTCGAGGACGGTCAGCGACGTTTGCTGGTAGACCTGACGGAGCTGACCTTCTGCGACTCCAGTGGTTTGGCCGCGTTCGTCCGGGGGGATGACGAGGCCGGTTCTCGGGGCGGCTGGCTGCGGCTGACCGGCGCGACCGGCCGGGTCGACCGGGTGCTGCGGATCAGCGGACTGGCCGAGTTGTTCCGGTACGACCAGGAACACGACCGACATGACCCCGCGCCCCTTAGTGACCGCTGATCGGCTACAGTTCCCTCGCCCGTTGACGGTCGACTGATCCCGAACCAGCTTGCCCTCGCCTGCTGACGCCGGTGGCGGCCATCCCATCCCAACCGACCCGAGGCAGGTCTCCGATGGACGCAGCCGAGTCGAAGCCCGTGCGGATCCTGGTCGTCGACGATGATCCGGGCGACGTGCTGATGATCGAGGAAGCGTTGGCCCATTCTGGCGTGCCGAAGTCGATCGACGTGGTCGGCGACGGCCAGGAGGCGATGGAGTTCCTGTACCAGGAGGGTCGGCACGAGACCGCGCCCAGGCCGGACATGATCCTGTTGGATCTCAACATGCCCCGGATGGACGGTCGGCAGGTGTTGACCAAGGTCAAGAGTGACGACAGCCTGCGTACGATCCCGATCGTCGTGCTGACCACGTCGAACGCGGACACCGACATCATCGGCAGCTACAACTTGCGCGCCAACGCGTACGTCACCAAGCCCATCGGCCTCGACGACTTCAACGACGTCATCCGGCGGATCGACGAGTTCTTCGGTCAGATCGTGGTGCTGCCCCGGCGGGCCTGACCGTTCCCCGGTGCCCGATCGACCAAGGGGCCCGGATGCTGAACAATTTTTCCGATTTGCCCCTTGGTAGGTCTACCGACTGACGAGGATTTCAGGTGGCAAGAGACAACGGCTGCCTGGGGGCGAAGCATGGAATTCTCCGTCGTGGAAATCGGCTATGACCAGAAGCAGGTCGACCGCTGCCTGGAGCATCTGGGTGAGCGACTGGGCCGGTTGGCGGTGCGGACGGACGCCGTCGCGAAGAACGATCCCGAACTCGCCCAGATCCGGGCGGAAATCGATCGAATGAGCGGCCTGCTGGCCGCGCCGCCACCGTCGCACGACACGTCGGACCGGGTCCGGCAGTTGTTGCTGACGGCCGAGCGTGAGGCGGCCGAGATCCTGGCCCGGGCCCGAGCCGACCTGGCGGCGGCGCGCGAGGAGGCCCGGCAGGTACGCGACCAGGTCTACGCCGAGGCGGTGCAGGCCCGCCGTGAATTCGAGGCGGCCCTGCAGGCGCGTCGGATCCGGGCCGAGCAGGTGGACGAGATCCTCCGGGACGTCGTGATCAGTCGGATGCCGCGTCCCGACGCGGATCGACAGGACCATGCCGACCCGGTCGACGAGGTCGTTCCGGCCTCAGCCTCCTGACTGGGCGAACCTCCTCCGAGCCAGCGTCCTCCGAGCGAACCTCCTCGGAAGCTGATCTTCCGGCGGCGGCGACGGACGACCGATCGGAGGTGATCGTCCGTCGCCGCCGGTCCCACTTCCGATCACGAGCTATCGGCGGCGTGCACCTGCTTGTTACCGTCGGCGCCCAACGGGATCGAATGGCGCCGGTAATGAGCCGGGGAGACCGGTCGGCTCGACGGCCCGACGGCTCAGACGAGAGCGCCGACCACGGTGGTGGCCCGGTCCTCGTGCTGGGCGTAGGCGTCGGGGAACGCGGAGATCTGCACCGCCTGTGCCGCCCCGGTCACGCTCATCTCCTGCCAGCCGGGGACGGCGAGCAGCGCCTCGTAGAAGCGCTCGGCCGCGTAGGCCGGTCGCATCAGGTCGGCGACGGTGCCCCAGCCGGAGCTGGGCCGCTGCTGGAAGAGCCCGACCGAGTCGTGGTCGTACCCGACGCCCTGGTTCGGCAGGTCCAGCGATTCCGGCAGTACGCCGCTGGCCAGGTTGTAGAGGTTGCTCTCCTGCATCGAGGTGGCGATCGCGACCACCAGTCCCCGGCGTGGGACGTCCATCTTCACACCGACCTGGACGATCGTGTGCGCGTTGTCCATCTGGGCCTGGGTGAGGCCGGCGACCGGACTCGGCCGGACCGGCCGCTTGGTCGCCCGGGTTACCTGGGTACGGGCGACGATGGGGCGGGCGGTCGACGGGCTGGGGGCCGGGGTGGCGGTGACCGGGGGCGTCGGAGCGGGCGTCCGCTCGTGCGCCCGGGACGCCGGGTCGCGCTCGACCTCGGCGGCGCGCTCGGCCAGCAGGCTCGCCGAGGGGGCCGGCTCGGCCGGGGTGGTGGCCGCCCGCGACTCGACGAAGACGGCGACGCCGAGGCAGCAGGCGAGCGCGGCGACCGACCCGAACCGGACCGGGCCGGATGCGAGCAGCGATCGGATCCGCCCTGGCCGGGGTACGGCCCGAGCTCGGTGACGGCCGACCGGCGGGTCGACCGATCCGGGATCCTCCGAATGGCCAGCCTGCGTTCCGGTGTCCACTTCCTGATCCGCTTGTTCCTTGTGAGGCACCCGCCGAGGTTAGGTAAAGCCGAGTCGAATGGGGCGGGTCGAACAGGTGGCCTGCGCCACACTTTTGCCTGGTCAACCGGGCAGTCGTCGACAGTCGCGGGCGGCATTGCCGGGACCCGGCAATGCCGACATGTCCGTCTTGTCTGGCAGGTGGTGGCGACGGGTGACGTCGCGCCCCGCTCGTCCCGGTCCAAGGTGGAGATCATCCGGTTGGGTCGTTCGGCCCAGCTCGACTGGCCCGGAAGGCTATGCCCGGACCTGGTCCGAATGGTCCGTCGTCGGAACCGGCCCGTTCCGGACCCGGGTACCGGCGTCGCGGTCTCACCGGTCCTGGAACCCGTCGTTGGCTGCTTCGATAGGATGCCTTCGGTGGCCGAAAGCAAGATCGAGCCGGCGGGCGGCGGGTCGGCGGGTCGAAGGCGGCGTCGCCGCGACACGCTGATCCTGATCACGGCTGCCCTGCTGACCGGGCTGATGGCCGGCCACCGCCTGATCCCCAACGTCCGAGGTCTGGGCAGTCTGCTGGACAGCGGCGTCCCGTTCCTCGGTCTCGGCGTGCCGCTGCTCGCGGTCGCCGCCCTGCTGGTCCGGACCCGGATCGCGCTCGCCGCCGTGCTGGTGCCGGCGGTCGTCTGGGCGGTGCTGTTCGGCACGGCGTGGGTACCCGGCGGGAGCGGCGGCCCGGTGCAGTTGCGGGTGGCCAGCCAGAACCTGCGGGAGGGAAATCCCGACCCGACCGCCACGGTGCGCACTCTGGCCGACACCGAGGCCGACCTGATCGGCCTACAGGAGCTGTCCGGGGACACCGACGGGTCGGTGACCAGAACGCTGCGGGAGCGGTATCCGCACCGGGCCCTCGTCACCACGGTCGGGCTCTGGAGCAGGTTCCCGATCCGGGACGTCGTCGGCGTCGACACCGGGCTCGCCTGGACCCGGGCCCTGCGGGCGGTGGTGGCCGCCCCCGGCGGCGACGTCGTCGTCTACGTCGTGCACCTCGGCTCGGTCAGGGCCGGCGACACCGGTACCCGGGACCGGACGGTCTCCGCGCTCGCCGACCAGATCCGTCAGGACTCCGCCGAACGGCTGATCGTGCTCGGCGATCTCAACACCGCGACCACCGACCGGAAGATCGAACCGCTGACCGAGCTGCTCAACGACGCCCAGGCCGACGCGGGCCGGGGACCGGGTTTCACCTGGCCGGCCGCGTTGCCACTGACCCGCCCCGACCACGTGCTGTACCGGGGGCTGACGGCGGCGTACGCCAAGGTCGTCCGGACGCCGGCCAGCGACCACCGTGCGGTGACGGCAGGCTTCCGCTAGATGGGTACGGGCGTCCGGACCGTCAGCCAGTCAGGTACGGCGTCCCGGACCGTGCCGTCGGTCGGCTTCCGGTGCCGGCCACGTCCTTAACGGCTGGCGGCGGGTGGCCGCGCCGTGATCAGCGTCGGCGCGGTTCGGCCGGACCGACGGTGAGGGTGTGCCGGCCGCTGCCGCTGGAGAACGGCCAGAGCTGGTCGGCGTACCGGGCCAGGTCGGTCAGCTGGTCCCGGTTCAGGCCGACCGACGCGATGCTGGCGCGTACGTCGGCCCGGTAGAGACCGTCGGAGTCCCGGGCGAGCCGGGCCTGGGCGCGTACCTGCACGGTGTGTGCCTCGTCGGTGATGCCGGTGGCCGCCTCGACCGCCGCGTGGTGCAGGCAGGAGGCGAACGCGGCGGCGAGCAGCTGTTCCGGGGCGAGCCCGGTGCAGTGCGGCGCCAGCGGCGAGGCCAGGCTGGTCGACAGTTCCCCGTCGTCCGTATGCAGGTGACCTCCTTCAGCGGTAGCGGTGGCCTCGTGCACCCAGGAATCCGAATCCGGCATTGCTTACCCCCCGTGTGGCTCTGCGGCGGGCTACCCGGCGGGCCGGTCGTGAAACCCGGAACGACGTCCCGGAGCCGATCGGCTCGCCGGAAACCGCGCCGGAGTGGCGCCCGACCGGGTAGGTTACGACGGTTCGGCCTCCCAAACGCGACAAACAGCCCACAATGTCGCCCGCTCGGTGTGTCCCTTCCGGAGCCGTCAAGCCGACGTCAAGAACGAGATGCCCGGCGTAGCCGAAACGTCAGAACGCTGCATGCCCGTCCGGCAACCGGGCTTTCATGGTCCTGACGGCCGAAGACGGTCGTGAAGAACGCGCGTGCTGGAGAGGACGTTCGGTGATCGACGTCGTGTTCGTGCTGCTGACGCTGGGGCTCTTCGCGGCCCTCGCCCTGGTCGCCCGGGCGGTGGAACGGCTGTGAACCCAGTCAACCTGATCGGCCTGGTCGTCGCGGCTGGGCTGGCCGTCTTCCTGCTGTTCGCACTCCTGTTCCCGGAGCGTTTCTAGATGAGTACGACGACCGCGGGCATCATCCTCATCGTCTCCCTCGTGGTGGCGCTGGTGGCGGTGTACAAACCGTTCGGCAACTACATGTACCGGGTGGTGTCCGGCGACCGGCACTCCCGGGTCGAGCGCGTCATCTTCCGACTGATCGGCGTGGACACCAGGGCCGAGCAGTCCTGGGGCACGTACGCGCGCAGCGTCCTGGCGTTCTCCCTGCTCTCACTGCTCTTCCTGTACGGCTTCCTTCGCCTGCAGGACAAGCTGTGGCTCTCGCTCGGGTTCGACCCGGTGACCAACCACATCGCCTGGAACACCGCGGTCAGCTTCGTGACCAACACGAACTGGCAGGCGTACTCGGGTGAGTCGACGATGGGCCACCTGGTGCAGATGGCCGGGCTGGCCGTCCAGAACTTCGTCTCCGCCTCGGTCGGCATCGCCGTGGCGGTGGCCCTGATCCGGGGCTTCGCCCGGAGCCGGTCGGAGCAACTGGGCAACTTCTGGGTCGACCTGGTCCGGATCACGCTGCGGATCCTGCTGCCCATCGCGGTGCTCGGCGCGATCGTGCTGATGATCGGCGGGGTGGTGCAGAACCTGTCCGGCGGCACCGACGTCGGCACGGTGGCCGGTGGAGCCCAGACGATCACCGGTGGCCCGGTCGCCTCGCAGGAGGTGATCAAGGAACTCGGCACCAACGGCGGCGGCTTCTACAACGTCAACAGCGCGCACCCGTTCGAGAACCCGACCACCTGGACCAACTGGATCGAGATGTTCCTAATCCTGCTGATCCCGTTCAGCCTGCCCCGGGTCTTCGGCCGGATGGTCGGGCAGAACCGGCAGGGCTACGCCATCGTCGCGGTGATGGCGATCCTGGCGATCGCCAGCGTGACCCTGACCAACGTCTTCGAACTGACCGGCGACGGCACCGTGCCGCAGGCGGTCGGCGCGGCGATGGAGGGCAAGGAGGCCCGGTTCGGGGTCTCCAACTCGTCGACCTTCGCCGCGGTCACCACCCTCACCTCGACCGGTGCGGTGAACTCGTTCCACGACTCGTTCACCCCGCTCGGCGGGATGATGCCGCTGGTCAACATGATGTTGGGCGAGGTGGCGCCGGGTGGTGTCGGCGCCGGCCTGTACGGCCTGCTGATCCTCGCCGTGATCACGGTCTTCGTGGCCGGGCTGATGGTCGGGCGGACCCCCGAGTACCTGGGCAAGAAGATCGGTGCCAGGGAGATCAAGTTTGCCTCGCTGTACTTCCTGATCACCCCGATGCTGGTGCTGATCGGCACGGCGGCGGCGTTCGCCACCGGCAACAACGGCACGGCGCTCAACGTCGGACCACACGGCCTGACCGAGGTGCTGTACGCCTTCACCTCGGCGAGCAACAACAACGGATCGGCGTTCGCCGGGATCACGGTGAACACGCCCTGGTGGGACACGGCTCTCGGGCTGTGCATGCTGCTCGGCCGGTTCCTGCCGATCATCTTCGTGCTCGGCCTGGCGGGTTCGTTGGCCCGGCAGAAACCCGTACCGGCCTCCGAGGGGACGCTGCCGACGCACCGGCCGTTGTTCGTCGGAATGCTCGTCGGCGTGACGGTGGTGCTGGTGGCGCTGACCTTCCTGCCCGCGTTGGCGCTCGGCCCGCTGGCCGAAGGGTTGTGAGCGCGGTGAGAGTCCTGAACGACATGGTGAGGAAAGGGAAAATGACTGTCAGCCCGGTGGTGCCCGCCCCCTCTGGTGGGCTGCCGTCCTCCGGCTCCGCCAGTGGCGGCCGGGTCGGTGGTGGGCTGTTGGATCCCCGGCAACTGTTCCGCTCGCTGCCGGACGCGGCCCGCAAGTTGAATCCGGTGACCCTGTGGCGCAACCCGGTGATGCTGATCGTGGAGATCGGCGCGGTCTTCACCACGGTGCTGGCCATCGCCGACCCGTCCGGCTTCGCCTGGGCGATCACCGTCTGGCTGTGGCTCACGGTGGTCTTCGCCAACCTGGCCGAGGCGGTCGCCGAGGGCCGGGGAAAGGCGCAGGCGGCGACGCTGCGGCAGGCCAAACGGGACACCGTCGCGACCCGGCTGACCGGCTGGTCGCCCGGTGCCGCACCGAACGCGTACCGCGACGAGGCGGTCGCCGCCACCGAACTGCGGCATGGCGACGTCGTGCTGGTCGAGGCCGGACAGATCATCCCCGGCGACGGTGACGTCGTCGAGGGGATCGCCAGCGTGGACGAGTCGGCCATCACCGGTGAGTCCGCGCCGGTGATCCGGGAGTCCGGCGGTGACCGCAGCGCGGTGACCGGCGGCACCAAGGTGCTCTCCGACCGGATCGTCGTGCGGATCACCCAACAGCCGGGGCAGAGCTTCATCGACCGGATGATCGCCCTGGTGGAGGGCGCCAACCGGCAGAAGACCCCGAACGAGATCGCCCTCAACATCCTGCTCGCGGCGCTGACCGTCATCTTCCTGATGGCGGTCGTCACGCTCCAGCCGCTGGCGATCTTCAGCAAGGCGTTCCAGGCGGCGGCGCCGGACACCGCCGCGATCAACTCCGACGGGGTCACCGGGATCGTGCTGGTCTCCCTGCTGGTCTGCCTGATCCCGACCACGATCGGGGCACTGCTCTCCGCGATCGGCATCGCCGGGATGGACCGGCTGGTGCAGCGCAACGTGCTCGCGATGAGCGGCCGGGCGGTCGAGGCCGCCGGGGACGTCAACACCCTGCTGCTGGACAAGACCGGCACGATCACCCTCGGCAACCGGCAGGCGGCGGAGTTCGTACCGGTCGACGGGGTCACCGCCGAACAGGTCGCCGACGCCGCCCAGCTCTCCAGCCTGGCCGACGAGACCCCGGAGGGCCGCTCGGTGGTGGTACTGGCGAAGAACGCGTACGGGCTGCGGGAGCGGGAGCCGGGCCTGATGCCGCACGCCACCTTCGTACCGTTCACCGCGCAGACCCGGATGAGCGGGATCGACCTGACCCCGGACGCCACGGTCGACGGGGGAGCCAGCGGCCCGACCCGACGGATCCGCAAGGGCGCCGCCTCGGCGGTGATGAAGTGGGTCCGGGACAACGGTGGGCATCCGACCGAGCAGGTCGGGGACATCGTCGACGGGATCAGCGGCGGTGGCGGCACCCCGCTGGTGGTGGCCGAGCACGTCGACGGCGCACCGGCCCGGACGCTCGGGGTGATCCACCTCAAGGACGTGGTCAAGTCCGGCATGCGGGAGCGGTTCGACGAGATGCGCCGGATGGGCATCCGGACCGTGATGATCACCGGTGACAACCCGCGTACCGCCAAGGCGATCGCGGACGAGGCCGGGGTCGACGACTTCCTGGCCGAGGCCACCCCGGAGGACAAGCTCGCGCTGATCAAGCGCGAGCAGGAGGGCGGCCGACTGGTCGCGATGACCGGAGACGGCACGAACGACGCGCCGGCGCTGGCCCAGGCCGACGTCGGGGTGGCGATGAACACCGGTACCACCGCGGCCAAAGAGGCCGGCAACATGGTCGACCTCGACTCCGACCCGACCAAGCTGATCGAGATCGTCGAGATCGGCAAGCAGTTGCTGATCACCCGGGGCGCGTTGACGACCTTCTCGATCGCCAACGACATCGCCAAGTACTTCGCGATCATCCCGGCCATGTTCGCCGGGATCTACCCCAGCCTGGACACCCTCAACATCATGCGGCTGTCCAGCCCGGAGTCCGCGATCCTCTCGGCGGTGGTGTTCAACGCGATCATCATCGTGGTGCTGATCCCGCTCGCCCTGCGTGGCGTCCGGTACCGGCCCAGCAGCGCCAGCAAGCTGCTGACCCGCAACCTGTGGGTCTACGGCCTCGGCGGCATCGTCGCCCCGTTCATCGGCATCAAAATCATCGATCTCATCATCTCGCTCATCCCAGGGATCTCGTGATGCGCCTACCTACCTGGCTCGCCCAACACCTGGCCGCGCTGCGGGCCGTACTGGTCTTCACCGCGCTGCTCGGGCTGGCCTACCCACTGGTTCTGGTCGGGGTCGGCCAGATACCCGGCCTGGACGGCCGGGCCGAAGGCTCGCTGGTCCGCGACGCCGGCGGCACCGTCGTCGGCAGCCGGCTGATCGGCCAGCTCTTCACCGACACGGACGGCAACCCCATCCCGCGCTACTTCCAGTCCCGTCCGTCGGCGGCCGGCGACGGCTACGACCCGACCTCCACCTCGGCCAGCAACCTCGGCCCGGAGAGCGTCGAGGACACCCTGCCGGTGCCCGGCGCGGTCGACCCCGAAGGCAACCCCGACGAGGGTACGCAGAGCCTGCTGACCCAGGTCTGCACCCGCAGCAAGGACGTCGGCGCCCTCGACGGCGTCGACGGGCGGCGCCCGTTCTGCACCCCGGACGGCCTCGGCGCGGTGCTCCGGGTCTTCCACCGCGACGGCCTGACCGGGCCGGTGACCCGGGCGGTCAGCGTCAACCAGGCCTGCCCGGCCACCCCGTTCGTCGCCAGCTTCGGCGGGGTGCCGGTGGAGTGCGCCAAGCCGGGCGAGGACTACTCGGGCGGACTGGTCACCCCGATCCGGGGCGACGCGCCGGACGAGCCGGCCGTACCGGCCGACGCGGTCACCGCCAGCGGCAGCGGGCTCGACCCGAACATCAGCCCGGCGTACGCCGAGTTGCAGGTGAACCGGATCGCCCGGGAGCGGAGCGTGTCCCCGGCCGACGTGAGGCGGCTCGTGGCGGAGCACACCAGCGGGCGGGACCTCGGCTTCCTCGGCGAGCCCCGGGTCAACGTGCTGGAACTCAACCTCGCCCTGGACCGCGCGTTGCCGGCGAGCGGCTGAGGCGGACGGCGGCCCCGAGAGGATGAGGCAGGATCAACAGGTGACACGCGGTCAACTGCGCATCTATCTCGGGGCCGCCCCCGGTGTCGGCAAGACGTACGCGATGTTGGAGGAGGCGCACCGGCGGGCCGCGCGCGGTACGGACGTGGTCGTGGGTCTCGTCGAGACCCACGGCCGCCGGCACACCGCGGCCATGCTCGGCGACCTGCCCGCGGTACCACGCCGGACGATGCGCTACCGGGACGCCGACTTCACCGAGATGGACACCGACGCGGTACTCGCCCGCCGGCCCGAGGTGGCGGTGGTGGACGAACTGGCCCACACCAACGTGCCGGGGTCGCGCAACGCCAAGCGCTGGCAGGACATCCAGGAACTGCTGGACGCCGGGATCGACGTGCTGTCGACGGTGAACGTCCAGCACCTGGAGTCGCTCAACGACGTGGTCGAACAGATCACCGGGGTCACCCAGCGGGAGACCGTGCCGGACGGGGTGGTCCGCGCCGCCGAGCAGGTCGAACTCGTCGACATGACGCCGGAGGCGCTGCGCCGGCGGATGGCGCACGGCAACATCTACCATCCGGACAAGGTCGACGCCGCCCTCGCCAACTACTTCCGGATCGGCAACCTCACCGCACTGCGGGAACTCGCCCTGCTCTGGCTCGCCGACAAGGTCGAGGACCAGCTCGACCGCTACCGGGCCGACCAGGGCATCGCCACCGTGTGGGAGACCCGGGAACGGGTGGTGGTCGGGCTCACCGGCGGGCCGGAGGGCGACACCCTGATCCGCCGGGCCGCCCGGGTCGCCGCCCGGAGCAAGGGCGCCGAGCTGATGGCCGTACACGTCGCCCGCAGCGACGGGCTCGTCGGCGCCGACCCGGCGGCGCTGACCCGGCAGCGGGTACTGGTGGAGCGGCTGGGCGGTACCTACCACCAGGCGATCGGCGCCGACATCCCGGCGGCGCTGCTCGACTTCGCCCGGGGCGTCAACGCCACCCAGATCGTGCTCGGAGCCAGCCGTCGGGGCCGGTTCGCCCGGATCATGTCCCGGGGGGTCGGTGCGACCACGGCCGCACTCTCCGGCCCGATCGACGTACACCTGGTGACGCACGAACAGGCCGGACTGGGCCGTCGGCTCGGGACCGCTCCGGCGGCACTCTCGGCACGGCGCCGGCTGATCGGTCTCGGCCTGAGCGTGGCCGGTATTCCGCTGCTGACGTACGTGCTCTGGCTGCTCGCCGACGAACTGTCGCTCACCAGCGACCTGCTGCTCTTTCTCGGCGCGGTGGTCGGGGTGGCGCTGGTCGGCGGGTGGTGGCCGGCCCTGCTCGCCGCCGTACTCAGCTCGGTTCTGATCAACTTCTTCTTCACCCCGCCGCTGCGGCAGTTCACCATCGCCGAGACCGAGAATCTGTTGGCGCTGGTGGTCTTCCTACTGGTCGCGGCGGCGGTCAGCGGAGTGGTGGACCTGGCTGCCCGGCGTACCCGGGAGGCGGCCCGGGCGAGCGCGGAGGCCCAGTTGCTCGCCGCGGTCGCCGGCAGTGTGCTGCGCGGGGCCCGGCCGCTGACGGCGCTGCTGGAACGCCTGCTGGAGACGTTCGGGCTGAGCACGGTCAGCCTGCTGGAACGCCTGCCGGGGTCACCGGACCGGCCCGACCAGCAGCGTGATCCGCGCGCCTGGCGGGTGGCCGCCAACGTCGGTGCCGAACCGTGTGCCACCCCGGCCGCCGGAGACGCGGAGGTACGCCTCGACGACGACCTGACGCTGGTACTGCGCGGTCGGGTGCTGCCGGCGGCCGACCGGCGGATCGTGGAGGCGTTCGCCGCCCAGGCCGCCGTCGCGCTGCGGCAGGAGCGGCTCTCCGAGGAGGCTGCCGCCGCCAAGCCGATCGCCGAGGCGGACCGGCTGCGTACCGCGTTGTTGGCTGCGGTCAGCCACGACCTGCGTACCCCGCTCGCCTCCGCGATGGCGGCGGTGACCAGCCTGCGCAGTGCGGACGTGGAGTTCGACGAGGCGGACCAGGAGGAGCTGCTGGCCACCGCCGAGGAGTCGTTGGACCGGCTCGGTCGGCTGGTGGCGAACCTGCTGGACATGAGCCGGCTCCAGGCCGGCGCGCTGGGCCTGCGACCGGCCTCGCTCGGGCTGGAGGACGTGGTGCCGTCGGCCCTCGACGAGTTGGGCGAGCCGGCCGAGCGGGTCCGGGTCAGCCTGCCCGCGCACCTGCCGGCGGTCCGGTCCGATCCGGGCCTGCTGGAGCGGGTGCTGGTGAACCTCGTCGCCAACGCGCTGCGGTTCAGTCCACCGGACCAGCCACCCACGGTCAGCGCCAGCGAGCACGGCGGATTCGTCGAGCTGCGGGTCACCGACCGGGGCCCCGGCCTGCCCCGGGACCAGTGGGAGCGGGCGTTTCTGCCGTTCCAGCGGCAGGGCGACCGGGACAATCATGCCGGGGTCGGTCTCGGCCTGGCACTGTCCCGAGGGCTGGCCGAGGCGATGGGCGGCAACCTGGAGCCGGAGGAGACCCCGGGCGGCGGCCTGACCATGGTGCTGCGGCTCCCCGTGGCGGACGAGAGGGGTGCCGGATGACCCGGGTGCTGGTGGTCGACGACGAGCCGCAGATCCTCCGTGCGCTGCGGATCAACCTGCGGGCCCGGCGGTACGACGTGGAGGTCGCCGGGGACGGCGCCGCCGCGCTGCGGCTGGCGGCCAGCCACCGACCCGACATCGTGGTACTCGACCTCGGCCTGCCGGACATGGACGGAGTGCAGGTGATCCGGGGGCTGCGCGGCTGGACCAACGTGCCGATCATCGTGCTCTCCGGGCGGGCCGGCAGCCAGGACAAGGTCGCCGCGCTGGACGCGGGCGCGGACGACTACGTGACCAAGCCGTTCGGGGTGGACGAGTTGCTGGCCCGGGTCCGGGCGGTGACCCGCCGGGCGGCCGGAGCCGGCGAGGAGGTGCCGGCGGTCGGGATCGGTCGGCACACCGTGGACCTGGCCGCGCATGCCGTCCGGACCGGCGACGGCGACGAGGTCCGGCTCACCCCGACCGAGTGGCACCTGCTGGAGATCCTGGTACGCAATCCGGGTCGACTGGTCAGCCAGCGCCAACTGTTACAGGAGGTGTGGGGTCCGCAGTACCAGTCGGAGACGAACTACCTGCGGCAGTACCTGGCACAACTGCGCCGGAAGCTGGAGGACGACCCGGCCCGGCCCCGGCACCTGTTGACCGAGCCGGGAATGGGCTACCGCTTCCAGCCCTGAGGTCGGGCGCGGGGAGAACTGCTGGCTGCGGTCGGCGACCCCACAGCACCAGCGCTGCCGAGGCTGACTTGTATTCACTAGACCGGTCTGCATATTCTTTGCTCATGGCGAAGGGACAGGAGACGCGGCAGCGGATGGTGCGTACGGCGGCCGAGCTGTTCCCGCGGCAGGGCTACCACGCGACCGGGCTCAACCAGTTGCTCAGTGAGGCCAGGGCGCCGAAGGGATCGCTGTACTTCCACTTTCCCGGTGGCAAGGAGCAGGTGGCCGTTGAGGCGATCGGCATGTCCGGCGTGAACCTGCTCGCCGACCTGCGTGACGCGCTGGACGAGGCGGCGGATCCGGCCGAGGGGATCGTCCGCGTCGTCGAGTTACTTGCCGCCCGGCTGGCCGCCTCCGGATACCTCGACGGCTGCCCGGTCGCCTCTGTCGCACTGGACGCGGCCGGCAGCAGCGAAGCGATCCGCGTCGCCTGCACCGAGGCGTACGACGGGTGGTTGGGTGTGATCGAGGCTGCGCTGCGCCGATGGGGTGTTCCCGCCGCCCGGTCCGGGGTCTTGGCGACGGTGTTGCTGTCCGCAGTGGAGGGCGCGCTGCTGCTTGCCCGGGTGCGGCGTGACACCCGCCCGCTGCACGCCGTCGCCGACGAACTGGAGCCCCTCGTTTCGTCAGCCGTGCCGGCCTGAACCATCGGGAGACTCTCGTGCGGGTACACCACCTCAACTGCGCCACCATGCGGCCGGCGAGCCGCCGACTGATCAACGGTACCGGTGGGCTGTTCGAGCCAGGCCTGCTGGTATGCCACTGCCTGCTCGTCGAGACCGAGCAGGGGCTGGTGCTCATCGATTCCGGAATCGGATCGGCCGACATCCGCGATCCGGTCGCTGCCCTGGGCGAGCAGTGGCTCCGCCGTACCAGGCCGCGACTCGAACTCGACGAAACAGCGGTACGGCAGGTTGCGCGGCTCGGATACCGGCCGCAGGACGTACGGCACATCGTGCTGACCCACCTGCACCGCGACCACGCCGGCGGAATCAGCGACTTCCCGTGGGCCACGGTGCACGTTCTCGCCAGCGAGCACGAGGCAGCCCTGCACCCGGGCACCCCCGCGCAGCGCCTCCGGTACCGCCCGAGTCAGTGGGCACACCAGCCGACCTGGGCGACGTACGCCAACACCGGCGAGCGTTGGTTCGGCTTCGACGCCGTACGCCAGCTCGACGGGCTACCACCCGAGATCCTGCTGGTGCCGCTGCCCGGGCACAGCCCCGGGCACACCGGGGTGGCGGTGGACACCGGGGCGAGGTGGCTCCTGCACGCCGGCGACGCGTACTTCTTCCATCGGGAGACCGATCCAGAGGGACCGCGCTCGACGCTCGGCCTTCGGCTGTTCCAGCGCAAGGTACAGGTTGACGGCTCGGCTCGCCGCCACAACCAGGTACGGCTGCTCCAGCTACGCGCCGCGCACGGCGAGCGGATCGATATCTTCTCAGCTCACGATCCCGTGGAGCTGGAGCGCCACCGGTAGCGCCGGTCCGCCGATCCCGCGAGGTCCGCGTTCGGCTCATGAGTGACGTGCAGCGGCGGAGACCGATGCCGTGACGGCATCGTTGCCGGTCGGATCGGGCGTCGGCGCCGTGGCGGCGTCCCGGCGACCCGGGGTACGCACCACCAGCACCAGCCCGACCAGGACGACAGCGCCGGCCACGATCTCCGTACCGGTGATCGGCTCGCCCAGCAGCAGCGCGGCGGCGGTCAGCCCGAAGATCGGCACGAGCAGGCTGAACGGGGCGACCCGGGCCACCGAGTAGATGCCGATGAGCCGATTCCAGATGCCCCAACCGACCAGCGTGGAGAGATAGCCGACGTAACCCACTGCCAGCAGGGCGGTCCAGGACATCCCGGTGATCGTGTCGAGCACCACCCGGGGGCCGTCCACGACACCGGCCAGGCCCAGCAGCGGAATCGGCGGTACCAGGCTCGACCAGACCAGCAGTGAGAGCGGCCGGGTCTCGCCGCTGGCCCGGACCACCACGTTCGCCACCGCCCAACTGCCGGCGGCGGCGAGGGTGAGCGCGAAGCCGACGGCGGTGGCGTGCCCGCCGGCGCCGATCGCGAGCAGGGCGATTCCGGCCGAGCCGGTGAGCACGCCGGCGAGTTGGGTACCGCTCGGCCGCTCGCCGAGGAGGGCGGTGGCCAGGATGACCGAGACCAGCGCCTGGGTCTGCAACACCAGCGAGGCGAGTCCGGGCGGCATTCCGGCGTCGATGGCGACGAACAGGACGCCGAACTTGAACACGCCGAGGATCACCCCGTAGCCGAGGACGTACCGGAGCCGGGCGGTCGGGCGGGGGACCAGGAAGACCAGCGGCAGCGCCGCGGCCACGAACCGGAGCGCGGTCAGCACCAGCGGGGGCAGATCGCGGAGGCCGACCTCGATGACGACGAAGTTGAGCCCCCAGAGGGCGGCGACGAGGACGGCCTGCATCCGGTGCGGGAATCTCATCCGGTAACCGTGTCAACCTGTTGGTTTAAGGTCCAGTTCAAGATTCTTAAGTACTCGTGTAGCGTTGCTACATGGACCTGGACGTCCGGCGGCTACGCGTACTGCACGAGGTGGCCCTGCGCGGCGGAGTCACCGCTGCGGCGGCAGCCCTGCACGTCACCCCGTCGGCCGTCTCCCAGCAACTCGGCCAGCTCGCCAAGGAGGCCGGCTACCCGTTGGTCGAGCGCTCCGGCCGGGGCGTGGTGCTCACCGCGGCCGGGCAGATTCTCGCCACCCACGCGGAGCGCATTCTCGGCGCCGTCGAGCAGGCGGTGACCGGGCTGGCCGTGGCGCACCGGCAGGTCGCCGGAACCGTCCGGATCGGCGCCTTCCCGTCGGCGGCCGGCGCGCTGGTGGTGCCGGCGGCGGCCCGGGCGATGGCGGCCCATCCGGGCCTCGACGTCCGGGTGGTGGAGGCCGAGGACGAGCAGAGTCGGCTGGACCTGCGGTCCGCCACGCTCGACATCGTGGTGCTCCAGGAGTACGACCACGTGCCCGGCACCGTCACCGCCGAACTGGACCGGCATCCGATCACCACCGACCCGATGCACCTGATCACCCCGGTCGGCTGGGGGCGCCACTCGGGACGGCTCGCCGACCTCGCCGACGTGCCCTGGGTGACCAGCGCCGTGCACACCCCGTGCGGGCGGTCGACCCTGCGCGCCTGCCATCTGGCCGGCTTCGAGCCCGACATCCGGCACCGGGCGATCGACTTCGCCCTCACCCTGGACATGGTGGCGGCCGGGCTCGGCGCCGCGCTGGTACCCGGGATGGCGCTGCGCAACGTACCGCCCGGCGTACACATCGAGCCGCTGGTCCGGCCGGTCACCGGTCGCCGGATCTTCGCGGTGACCCGCCCGCGCGGCGCCGGCCCGGTCCATCCGGCGGTCGCCGCGGTGTTGACCGCGCTGGCCGAGGTGCGGCCGCCAGCGGAAGCACCTGCCCGAGTTGGCGGCGGCTTGCTCGGCCACGAGGCCGGTCAGGCACCGGCGGACGATCAGCGGCGGGACGCCTTCGCCGTCTGATCCCACGCCCGGCCGTCTGGTCGGCGTGGATCGCGAGACGCTGCTTCATTCCAAGATCTGTCGATCGGCCGGCGCCCCGGGCCGCGCCGTGCTAGCGCCGACCGCTGAACCGCTGGCCGGCGACCTCGATCCGCTCGATCTCGGCCCGGAAGAAGGCGCTGATCTCGGCACACCGACCGAGGTTGGTCGGTCCGCCCTCCCGGCGCGACAGATCGGCGTACGGGCTGCCGATCACGAAGATGTTCTCGTCGTTGTACTGGTTGGCCGGCGCCGTGTAGTTGAACGAGCCGGCGATCACCACCGCCTCGTCGACCACCATCAGCTTGTGGTGCAGCTTGCCGAAGGCGGGGGAGCGGACCGGGACGTACAGGGCGATGTTGGCGCGGTCGAGTTCGTGCGTGGCGGCCCACTTCTGCACGCCCTGTCCGGGATCCACCGCCCCGGTCACGGTACGTCCGGCGGCGGCCAGCGCGATCATCGCGTCGTCGATCCCGGACGAGCCGGAGAAGGTGAAGATGGCGAAGTCGACCCGGGCGGTCGCCTTCAACATCTGCTTCATGATCTCCAACTCCGGGGTGTGGTCCGGCGCGAACAGCACCTTCACCGGCACACCCCCGACGCTGTACGCGTTCGGGACCCGGCCGTGCTCGCCGCGCCCGAACCGGCCCTGCCGGATCCGGCCGAACTCGTCGGCGTACTCCTGGCAGATCCGGGCGTCGTGGAAGACCACGACGTGGTTCAGGTTGCGGTGGCAGTCGGTGTCGGTGAAGTTCGCCGACCCGGACAGCACCGCCGCCCGGGCCCCGGCCCGCTGCCGGTAGTCGCGGACCGCGAACTTCTGGTGGAAGATCGCCGGGTTGTAGTCGGCCTTGACGTCGACGTTGCAGCGCAGCAGGGCGGCCACGATCCGACGGTTGGGCTCCAGGCTCCGGGTGCCGGGCTCGGGCTCCCACTGGACCCGGTGCCGCGCGTCCGCCTCCGGCTCGCCCGCGCGGGCGGTCACCCGGGGCAGCTTCGCGGTCCGCAGGTAGTCCTGCTCCAGCACCATCCGTACGTCCACGCCCCGGAACCGGGCATCGAGGATGGCCTGGGCGATCGGCTCGGAGTCGAGTTCCTGTACGGCGATGTCCAGGCTCTCCCGGGCGCCGCCGATGAAGTCGACCACGACCTGTTCGAGATCGTCGGACGCACCGAGTTCCCGGGGTCCGACAAAGGCGTCGATCTTGTTGCCGGCGAAGCTCGCCATGCCGGACAGGCTCGCACCTCACAGCCCGGCAGGGTGTCGGCTTGGCTACATCCCGACCGGCCCCCGGGCAGTCGTGCCCGTTCGGCTGGCACCCTGGTAGCCGTGTATCGGGAGCGGATGTCCGGGCTGACCGGAGCCACGGTCTGGACGGTCACCCGGGCGGCCGGCGCGAAGCCGGGCCGGGTGCTGCCGGACGGCTGCATGGACCTGATCTGGTCCAGCCGGAGCGGCCTGCTGGTGGCCGGCCCGGACACGGTGGCGCAGGTCGCGGCCGACCCGGACGAGGTGCGGTACGTGGGCCTGCGGTTCCCGCCGGGGACCGGGCCGGCGGTATTCGGCCTGCCGGCGTACGAGCTGCGGGACCGGCGGGTTCCGCTGGCGGACCTCTGGCCCGGCGCGACGGTGACCGAGCTGACCGAGCGGATGGCGTCGCACGAACATCCGGGCCGGCTGCTGGAGTCGCTGGCCTCCGCCCGACTCGCGTTCTCGGGCGGCCCGGATCCGATCGCCGCGGACGTGGTCGCCGGGTTCGTCGCCGGGCGGGACGTCGCGGACACCGCCGACGCGGTAGGCCTCGGCACCCGGCAACTGCACCGGCGCAGCCTGGCGCTGTTCGGCTACGGCCCGAAGACGTTGGCCCGGATCCTGCGGATGCGCCAGGCGCTGGCGCTGGCCCGGGCCGGCACGCCGGCCGCCGAGGTGGCCTTCCGGACCGGGTACGCCGACCAGGCGCACCTGTCCCGTGAGGTCAAGAGCCTGGCCGGCGTACCGCTACGCGGCCTGGTCGGCTGACCGGGGTAGCTGGCCCGCTCGGGTCAACTGGGCTGCTCGCCCAGCGGTGCGAAGAGGTCCACGCCGTTGCCGTCCGGATCGAGCAGCGCCGCGTACCGCTGGCCCCAGAACGCGTCCCACGGCCCCAGATGTCCCTCGTACCCGGCCTCGGTCAGCGCCGCGTACGTGGCGTCCACCTCCGCCGGGTCGGCGCAGAGGAACGCGAGGCCGGTCCGGCCGGGTCCGGTGGGATGGGTGTAGCTCGGGTCGAACGAACGGATCGTCTCGACCGTGTCCCAGGCCAGGCGGAGGCCGCCGGGCAGCGTGCACTCCACATGCGGCTCCGTGTCCGCCTCTGCAGGGATCTCCAGCCCGAGCCGTCGGTAGAAGGCGAGCGTGCGGGCCATGTCGGCGACGACCATGCCGAAGACGTCCAATCTCGGTGTCATTGCGCCAGGCTAGGTGGCGGGCCCGGTGGGAGTCTTGAAGGAATCGGACCTGTCCGGCCGGGGTCGCAGGTGCCCATGCGATTAGCCGATCATCGGCGTACGGTGTACTTAACGGCAGCTGAACCTCCGCTTTCCGCCGATTGACTAGCGGACTACGGAGTTCTGGCGTGTCGTGTGGCGTACGGTCCGGCGGTCGGTGTGTGCGGCTGGACACGGCGCTCTTTTTTCGGGCGCGGGGGCTAGAGAGAAGGGAGGAGGCCGGCGATGAAGGACCTGGCCTACCTGGATGCGGGATCTGGCAGCCTGATCGTGCAGGCGGTGGTCGGTGGCGTGGCGGGCGTCGCGGTGGCCGCGAAGCTCTACTGGCGCAGACTGACGAGCCGCTTCCGCAAGCAGCCCTCTGAGCAGGACTGAGGGCGGTCCACAACCGATGGTTCCACCGTCTTCCGTTCCGGCACCGTCCACCACCCCCGACACCGATCTCCGAGCCGATCCCGGCTCCTTCCGTGACCCGGCCAACCGCGTCCTCTACGCCGACGGACAGGTGCTGCGCGGGCTCGGCCCCCAGGCCGCCGAGGACTGGCAGGCCCTCATCGGAACCGAGTTCTTCCCCCGGCTGATCGCCGAGGGCAAGGTCTGCGGCACCGAGGCACTCGACCCGCAGGCGGTTCCGGCGAGCCAGACCGGACAGTGGAGCACGGTGCTCCGGCACGAGCGCATCCCCTTCGTGTCGTACCCGTACGAGTGGTCGTTCGCGATGTTGCGCGACGCCGCACTGCTGCACCTGGAGATCCTCCGTACCGCCGTACCGGCGGGGTTCACCACCAAGGACGGTTCGGCGTACAACCTCCAGTGGCGGGGCGCCGAGCCGGTCTTCATCGACATCGGTTCCTTCGAGCCGGCCCGGGACGGGGAGCCCTGGGCCGGCTATCGGCAGTTCTGCCAGACGATGCTCTATCCGTTGCTGATGCAGGCACACCTCGAGCTGGACTTCCAACCCTGGCTGCGGTCCCGGATCGACGGTCTGGAGGCGGGACAGCTGCGCAAGCTGTTCGGCGGGACCCGACGCTTCCGGGCCGGGGTGCTCAAACACGTCCACCTGCACGACGCGATGCAGAACAGGTACGCCGGTGCCAGCAGCGGCGCGGTGCGGGAGCAGCTCCGGGACGCCGGCTTCTCCCGGGAGCTGGTGCTGGCCACCCTCCGGGCGATCGACAAGCTGGTCCGGCGGCTGGACTGGCAGCCTCCGCAGAGCCACTGGTCGGGATACCGGGAGACCTGTACCTACTCGGACGCCGACCGGGAGCAGAAGGAGCGGTTCGTCGCCACGGCACTCGACGAGGCGGGACGGCCGAAACTGGTGCTCGACCTCGGGGCCAACGACGGTACGTACTCGCGGCTCGCCGCCCGGCACGCCGACTACGTGGTGGCGGTGGAGAGCGACCCGGCCGTGGTCGACCGGCTCTACCGCCAGCTGTCGGCCGAGGGGGAGCGGCGGATCCTGCCGTTGGTGATGGACCTGGCGGATCCCTCGCCGGGTGGCGGCTGGCGCGGTGTGGAGCGGGCCTCCTTCGCCGCCCGGGCCGACGCGGACGCGGTGCTCGCGCTGGCGGTCGTCCACCATCTCGCCATCGGGCGCAACGTGCCGTTGCCGGAGATCATCGACTGGCTGGTCGGGCTGATGCCGACGGCCGGTCCGGACGGTCGGCTCGTGGTCGAGTTCGTCCACCCCGACGACCCGATGGCGGTACGCCTGCTGGCCAACAAGCCGGCCGGTCTCTTCCCCGACTACCACCGGGACGAGTTCGAGCGGCTGCTGGCGCAGCGGTGCACGATCGTGCGGCGGACGGAGTTGCCGTCGGGTACCCGGACCCTCTACGTCGGGACGCCGCGTGGCTGAGGCTGAACCCGGCGCAGCCCTGACGGACGACCCCGCCTCGACCGACGGCGCCTCGACCGACCCCGCCTCGACCGACGGTGCCGCGTCGACACAACCCGGCGAAGGGGGTACGTCGGAGCCGGGCGTTGCGTCGTACGGACGGACGGAGTTGCGGGCGTTGGTGGAGGTGCTGGCGCTCTGCGGCCTCGTCATCACCCAACCGCTGCTCGACGTCACCGGAAAGAGTCCCGACTTCTTCCTCTTCCACGGTGCCGGCAGGGTGGACATCCTGCTGCTGGTCGCGGTCTACACCCTGGTACCGCCGCTGCTGCTCTGGGGCGTCGGCGCGGTGACCGGGCTGCTGGTCCGCCGGATCGCCGGTGCGGTACCCGGCCGGGTGGTCCGAACCGGGGTGCACACGGTGACCCTGGCGCTGCTGCTCGCCGCGTTGGCGATCCAGGTGGGCAAGCAGCTGTCCGGCCTGCGGGGACTGCCACTGGTGCTGATCGCGGTGGCGGTCGGCGCCGCCGGGGCGTACGTCTACCGGCGCTGGCAGGTGACCGGTCAGGTGCTCCGGGTCGCCGCGGTCGGGCCGCTGGTCTTCGTACTGCTCTTCGTCTTCGCCTCGCCGGCCTCGGCGGTGGTGCTGCCGGGCGCCCGCTCGACGGCCGGGCCGGGCGGTGCCGGGGCCGCGAACGCCCACCCGCCGGTGGTGATGATAATCCTGGACGAGTTCCCACTGGTCTCATTGCTGGACGCCGACGGTGCGATCGACGCCCGCCGGTACCCGAACTTCGCCAGGCTGGCCGGGGAGTCGACCTGGTACCGGAACGCGACCGGGGTGAGCGGCTACACCCCGTACGCGCTGCCGGCGATGTTGACCGGTCGGTACCCGGCGGAGAAGCAGGCGCCACACCACTCGAGGTACCCGGACAACCTGTTCACCGCCTTCGGCGGCCCATACGAGATCCAGGCGCAGGAGAGCATCACCCAGCTCTGCCCGCCGAGGCAGTGCCCGGACCGGGACGGCTCGGCCCGAGGCGGCCTGCCGACGCTGCTCCGGGAGAGCGCCACCCTGCTGGAACAGATCGTCTCGCCGAGCGAGGTCGGTCAACGTGACCCGGAGGATTCGTACCGGGAGGTCACCCGACGGGAGGTCGGCGCGGACGACAGGCCGGTCGCCCCGACGGACCCGCAGTTCCGGTGGGGCGCCCTGGACGAGAACCAGCCGGCCCGGTTCGCCGACTTCCTCGACACCCTCCGCCCCGCGCAGCGGCCGACGCTGCACTTCCTGCACCTGCTGCTGCCGCACTCGCCGTGGAACTACCTGCCGTCGGGAATCCGGTACGAGTCCCCGGACGGGATGCCCAACGACGGTCAGGGCTGGGTCGAACTGGCCCACCGGCGGCACCTGCTCCAACTGGAGTACACCGACCGGCTGCTCGGCGAGACGCTGCGCCGACTCGACGACACCGGCCTGTACGACGACGCCCTGGTGGTGCTCACCGCCGATCACGGTGTCAGCTTCACCCCGGGGTCGCAGGGGCGCGGTCTCGGCGCGGTGAACCGGGCGCCGGGCGAGGTGCTCTGGGTTCCCATGTTCGTCAAGCGGCCGGGTCAGCGGGCCGGTGCGGTCGACGACCGGAGCTGGGAGCACGTCGACCTGCTGCCGACCGTGGCCGACATCGCCGGGGTCGAGGTGCCGTGGCGTACCGACGGGATCTCGGCGCTGCGGACCACCCGGGAGCCGGGCGACAAGCACTATTACGACCAGCCGGGCGATCCGCAGCTGGTACCCGGCGGCGTCTTCGCGGACGTGGTCGGCGGGCGGGCGCGACCGGTCCTGCCGGCACAGCCGCTGCCCGAACTGATCGGTCGGAACGTCGCCGAACTGTCCGTCGGTCCGGCGGCCGGATCGGTGACGGTGCGGAACCGGACCGATTTCGATCAGATCGAGCAGGGCGGCGGACGGTTGCCGGCGCTGGTCTACGGCACGGTGCCGGACGCGGTGCCCAACGGCACCCTGCTCGCGGTCGCGGTCAACGGCCGGATCGGCGCGGTCGCGCCGGTGGTCGCCCCGGACCCGGGCGGGCAGCGGTTCGCGGCCCTGTTGCCGGACGAGTCGCTGTTCACCCCGGGCCGGAACACCCTGCAGGTGTTCCAGGCCGCCGAGGGATCCGTGCTGCGCCCGCTGCGCTTCTGACGTCGACGAGCCGAGCCGCCGGGACCGCAGGAGGTTCCGGCGGTGCCGGGTGCCGGGTGCCGGCCCTGCCCGCCCGCGCCCGTTGCTTCCGGTCCGTTCGTGGGAAGACCAGATTCGGGTACGCGCCCGGCTGGTTGATGCCCCGACTAGCAGGTTGCGGCGAGGTCGCAAACCTGTGTCCGGCGTGATGCATCACTCACCGGACGACCACCCCGGGTGCTCCGCTACCCTGCACGATTACCGTAAAAAGTGAAGGCAATTCAGCGTAGATTCGCCGGCGAAGCGAGGATCACATGACGGATGTCAAACTCGACCACCCGGGCGGGCAACTGTCGATACCGGTCAAGCCCGCGGTCGATGGCCCGTCCGGCATCGCAGCGGGCAATCTGTTGAAGGAGACGGGTTTCGTCACCTACGACCCCGGTTTCGTCAACACAGCCGCCTGCTCCTCGGAGATCACCTACATCGACGGTGACGCGGGCATCCTGCGTTACCGTGGCTACCCCATCGAGCAGTTGGCCGCGAACTCCTCCTTCCTGGAGGTTTCCTACCTGCTGATCTACGGCGAGCTGCCGACCGCGCAGCAACTCGCCGAGTTCGACGAGTGGATTCGCCGGCACTCCCTGCTGCACGAGGAGATGCGCCGGTTCTTCGACGGTTTCCCCCGTGACGCGCACCCGATGGCGGTGCTCTCCTCGGCGGTGAGCGCGATCTCGACGTTCTACCAGGACAGCCTCGACCCGTTCGACCGGGAGCACGTGGAGATCTCCACGGTCCGGCTGATGGCCAAGGTGCCGACGATCGCCTCGTACGCGTACAAGAAGTCGATCGGGCAGGCGATGCTCTACCCGGACAACTCGCTCGGCTACGTGGACAACTTCCTCCGGATGACCTTCGGGGTTCCGGCGGAGCCGTACGAGGTCGACCCGGTGGTGGCCCGCGTCCTGGACATGCTCTTCGTCCTGCACGCCGACCACGAGCAGAACTGCTCCACCTCGACGGTCCGGCTGGTCGGCTCGAGCCAGGCCAACCTGTTCGCCTCGGTGTCGGCCGGGGTGAACGCGCTGTTCGGCCCGCTGCACGGCGGTGCCAACCAGGCGGTGCTGGAGATGCTGGACGAGATCCGGGTGGGCGGCGGTGACGTGCCGGGCTTCGTCCGGCGGGTGAAGGCCAAGGAGCCGGGCGTCAAGCTGATGGGCTTCGGACACCGGGTCTACAAGAACTACGACCCCCGGGCCGCCATCGTGAAGAAGGCCGCCCAGGACGTCCTGGCCCGGATGAACAAGCCGGACCCGTTGCTGGACCTCGCGATGCAGTTGGAGGAGATCGCCCTCGCCGACGACTACTTCGTGTCCCGTCGGCTCTACCCGAACGTCGACTTCTACACCGGGCTGATCTACAAGGCCATGGGGTTCCCGACCAAGATGTTCACCGTCCTGTTCGCGCTCGGCCGGCTGCCCGGCTGGATCGCCCAGTGGCGCGAGATGATCTCCGACCCGGAGACGAAGATCGGTCGCCCTCGGCAGATCTACACCGGCGCGGCCGAGCGGGACTACGTACCGGTCGAGAAGCGCTGATCTGATCCGGGCCCGTTCGGGTCTGGCCGTCCGCCGGCCGTCGACGCGTATCGCGCGTCGGCGGCCGGCGGTTTTGTTGTGCCAGGTGACCGGTGCCGCGCTCTGGGTCGGACGGGCCGACGTGGGCGATGAATCGCTTTCCGTGTAATGGCGCTCACCTTGGGTAGTCGGCGGCTACGTGTCAGACCGCGTCGACGCGGTGCGAAGGCGGTGGAAACCGCCGCGTAGAAGGAGCCTGTGATGACCCAAATGTCACGATCGGCACAACCCAGCCACGACGGCGAGTTCGAATTCTGGCGCAATCACGCACAGATTTCGCTCCAGCCGGTGGCCGCGCCATCAATTCTGGGACTCTTCGGCTACGCGGGAGCCACCTTCGTCGTCGCCACGAACCTCGCCGGCTGGTACGGCGACGTCGGCACCCAGACGTTCCTGTTTCCGTTCGCCGCGCTGCTGGGCGGACTCGCGCAGTTCCTCGCCGGGATGTGGGCGTACCGGGCCCGGGACGGGCTGGCCACGGCCATGCACGGCATCTGGGGCGCGTTCTGGCTCGCCTACGGGCTGCTCTACCTGCTGATCGCCATCGGCGTACTGGTCCAACCGACGCCGTTCGTGGCGCTCGGCTTCTGGTTCGCCGCGCTCGCCGCGATCACCTGGTCGGGGGCATTCGCCGCGTTGGCGGAGAACATCGGCCTGACCCTTGTGCTGGCGACGCTCGCCGCCGGATCCACCTGCCTGGCGGTCGGCCAGATCGCCGACATCTCCGCCTGGCGGACGGCCGGTGCCTACATCTTCATCGCCTCCTCGGTGATCGCCTGGTACACCGCCACGGCGATGATGCTGGAGGGCACCTTCCGCCGGGTCATCCTGCCGATCGGCAAGATGCGCGGCCCGAACGTGCCGGGCCGGGAACCGCGCCAGGTCATTCAGTTCACCGCCGGCGAGCCGGGCATCAAGGTCGGCCAGTAGCCGGTCCGGCCGTGGGCGGCACGGGTTCCGGGCCATCCCGGCCCGAGCCCGGCCCGTCCCGGCCGGTGGCATCCGGGACCACGGGCCCCGGCGCTTTGAATGCGTCTTGTGTTCGTCTCGATACGGTGAGTCTGGATGGCGTCCGCGACGGGACCAGGCGAGGGCGACGGTGAGGACAATGCGTGGAACACCGATGGAAATCCCCGACGAGAATGGTCGTCGCCTTCTGCCACGGTCGCTCGGCCTGCTGAGTCTCGGACTCGGTGTCGCCGCGATCGGCGCGCCGTCCCGGCTGAGCCGCCTGATCGGGATGGACGACTCGGTGGCCGCCCGGACCGTCGTACTCCCCGCCGTCGGCGCCCACGAACTGCTCTCCGCCGTCGGGCTCCTGGCCAGTCGCCATCCGTCCGGCTGGGTCTGGACCCGGGTCGCCGGGGACGCCATGGACCTGGCCGCGCTCGCCAGGGCTCTGCGGGACGGGCGGGGGCAGCGGCGGCAACGGATCGGGGCCACCATGGCGGTCGTCGCCGGCATCACGGCGATCGACGTACTGGCAGGGGTGCTGAGCAGTCGGGCCGCCGGGGCGCGGCGCCGGGCCGTACGGGCCAGTGCGACGGTGACGATCAACCGGCCGGCGGACGAGGTCTACCGGTTCTGGCGGGACTTCGAGAACCTGCCCCGATTCATGTACCACCTGGAGTCGGTCCGCTCCGACGGGGACGGGCGATCGCACTGGGCCGTCAAGGCTCCGGGGGGCCGGCGGGTCGAATGGGACGCCGAGATCCTGGAGGACCACCTCAGCGAGATGATCACCTGGCGTTCGGTCCGGGGCGCCCGGGTGCCCAACGCGGGACGGGTGCGGTTCGCCCGCGCGGCGGGCGGCCGGGGAACCGAGGTCCGGGTGGAACTGGTGTACGCCCCGCCGGGCGGCGCGGTCGGCCGGGTCATCGCGAAGCTCTTCGGCGAGGAGCCCGAGCAGCAGATCCGGGACGACCTGCGCCGGTTCAAACAGGTGATGGAGACGGGCGAGGTGGTCCGGTCGGACGGCAGCCCGGAGGGGATCTCCACCCGAGGGCAGGTGCTCCAGAAGCCGGCGCGCCCACCGGCCGCGGGGCAGCTCCGTTGATCCCACCCTCACCGTGCGCGACCTCGCGGTCCGGGCCTGACATCCCTGGAGGAGACGATGAAGGCGAACTGCTGGCAGGGCCGGGAGAGCCTCGCGGTGCGGGAGGTGCCCGATCCGAAGATCATGAACGCCCGGGACGCCGTCGTACGGGTCACCAGCTCCGCCATCTGCGGCTCCGACCTGCACCTGTTCCACGGATACATCCCCACCATGAAGAAGGGCGACGTGCTCGGGCACGAGTTCATGGGCGAGGTCGTCGAGGTCGGGCCGGAGGTGCACAACCTGCGGATCGGTGACCGGGTGGTGGTGCCGTTCCCGATCGCCTGCGGCAACTGTGCCGCCTGCCAGTCCGGCCTCTACTCGGTCTGCGAGAACTCCAATCCCAATGCCGGGATCGCCGAGCGGCTGCTGGGGCACGCGCCGGGCGGCATCTACGGCTACTCGCACATGCTCGGCGGGTACGCCGGCGGTCAGGCGGAGTACGCCCGGGTGCCGTTCGCCGACATCGGCCCGATCAAGGTCGAGGACGACCTGCCGGACGAGAAGGTGCTCCTCCTCTCCGACATCTTCCCGACCGGGTACATGGGCGCCGAGATGTGCGGGATCTCCGGCGGCGAGATCATCGCGGTCTGGGGCGCGGGTGCGGTGGGCCAGTTGGCGATGCGCAGCGCGTACCTGCTCGGTGCCGAGCGGGTGATCGCGATCGACCGGATCCCGTACCGGCTGCGGATGGCCCAGGAACGGGCCGGTGCGGAGCCGTTGAACTACGAGGAGGTCGACGTCATCGAGGCGCTCCGGGAGATGACCGGCGGTCGGGGGCCGGACGCCTGCATCGACGCGGTCGGGATGGAGGGGCACCACTCGTCGGCGGTGCTGCACGGCTACGACCGGGCCAAGCAGTCCCTCCGGCTGGAGACGGACCGGCCGCACGCGCTCCGCGAGGCGATCATGAGTTGCCGCAACGGTGGAACGGTTTCGATCATCGGCGGGTACGGCGGGTTCGTGGACAAGTTTCCGATCGGGTCGCTGATGAACCGGTCCCTGACCCTGCGCGCCGGGCAGTGCCACGTCCAGCGCTACAGCCGGATGCTGTTGGACCGGATCCGCCGGGGCGAGATCGATCCGAGCTTCGTCATCACGCACCGGCTGCGGCTCGAGGACGCGCCGATCGGGTACGAGATGTTCCGGCAGAAGCAGGACGACTGCACCAAGGTGGTGCTGAAGCTCTGAGTCCGGCCCTGTCGGACCTCAGCCGGGGCGCCGGGACGGCGGGTCCGGGCCGTCCGCCCCGGGCGCCGGCACCGGGTCGGCGGTGGCACCGAGCCCGGCCGGGCGGGCCCGGGCCACGATCTGGTTCAGCGCGGCGACGTGTCCGTCGAACGCGGTCAGGCCGGCGTCGGTGAGCACGACCCAGGTGCGCCGGATGCCCCGCCCCCGGTTCTCCTTGTGCACGTTGACGTAACCCGCCGCGCCCAGGGCGCTGATCTGCTTGGACAGGGCCGAGTCGCTGAGCCCGAGTTGTTCGCGCAGGTAACCGAACTCCACGGCGTCGGCGGGTGCGAGCAGGGCGACGAGGGAGAGCCGGGTCGGTGCGTGGATCAACTCGTCGAACCGGGGCTCGGTCATCGGGTCCCGGTCTGCGGAGGGGGCATGGTCCCGCCGGTATCGGTCCGGGCCGGAGCCGGTCCCGGACCGGTCTGCGCCGAGACCGCACCGGCGGCCGGGGGCGCTCCGTAGACCGTGCGGTACTGCCAGCGAATCATGGCGGCGAGGACCAGGGTGGACGGAACGGCGGCGAGGACCGAGGTCATCCCCTCCGCGACCACGGGTCGGAGCAGCAGCCGGGTCACGGCGAACACGGCCGCCAGGGCGACCAGCCAGGCGGCGGTGCGCAGCAGGTTGCCGGGCCGCCAGGACTCCCGGCGGTACCGGACGTTGTCGCCGACCGACCTCCTCGAGATGACGACGTGGCCGGCGATGAAGAGTGCGGCGCCGACCGCGAAGGTGAGGGGCACGGGGAACGGGAAGTCCAACCCGGCCATCGCGAGGTAGTAGCCGGCGAGCATCATCAGGGTCGCCGACCGGCCGGGGCGCTGCCGCGCCAACTCGACCCGGACCTGTCGGTCGCGGTCACGGATCTCGTCGAGCGCGATCCGGGCGTCGTCGGGTTCCACGGTCTCGTCCTCCTCGTCCGTCGACCGGTGCGGGCAGTTGACCGCACCTACTTTCCAGATAAGAAAGTAGCACCTGCTTTCCATCAAGGAAAGTAGCTCCGGCGGCGGATACCCGCACTCGTGGCCGGGCCCGGACGGCCGGCGGCGGGCGGCGGCACGTTCGACCGCACCGGCAACGGGTACGCGCGGAGCCCGGACCCCGATCGATGCGGCGGAGGTGTGATGGACGGCGTCGGCAGGCAGTGGACGGCGGCGGTCCCGGTCACTCCGCGCCGGCAGTGGCTGCGGATCTTCCTCGGCGGTCTGGGGCTCTGGCTCGCCACGGTCGGGGCCATCTTCCTGACCGGGAACCCGACGCTGCTACCCACGCTGGTACTGCTGGGCAGCTTCCTGGTTCCGGTGACCTTCGTGGCCTGGGCCTTCCAGCGGCGGGACACCGGCGAGGTCACCGTCTCGCTGGTCTTCGGCACCTTCCTCGCCGGCGGGGTGCTCGGGGTACTCGCCTCCGCCGTGCTGGAGTCGTACCTGCTGCGCCCGTCGGTGCTGCTGTTCCTGGGCGTCGGCCTGATCGAGGAAGCCGCCAAACTGGCCGCCCTGGCCCTGCTGACCCGGCACCTGGCAGCCAAGACCGTACGGGACGGCATGATCCTCGGCGCCGCCGTCGGCTTCGGCTTCTCGGCGCTGGAGTCGGCCGGGTACGCCTTCATCGCGCTCTTCACCGTGCAGGGGCTCTCGGTGGTGCAGGTGGTGCAGACCGAGATTCTCCGGGGCCTGGTGGCGCCGGTCGGGCACGGGCTGTGGACCGCGATCCTCGGCGGCGTGCTCTTCTCCGCGAGCAGCCGGGACCACTTCGTGGTCGGGATCCGGCTCCTGTTCGCCTATCTGGGGGTGGCGGCGCTGCACGCGCTCTGGGACGCGATGCACGTCATCGCCCTGTTCCTGACCCTGTTCCTGACCGGGACCCGGGACAACCGGGTCACCCTGGACGGTTCCCTGGGGGAGCCGACCCCGACCCAGGGGGCTTTGATGCCGGCGTTGGAAGGGCTGGGCATGGCGATCGTCGCCGTGATCGGCGTCGTCTGGCTGGTGGCGCTGTGGCGATCCGCCCAGCACGGGTCGGGGAAACCGAGGACCGGATGGCGGGTGCCGACCGGTTCCTCGTCCAGGGAAGCCGTACTGCGCCCCTGAACCGTGCCCCGGCCCGGGCGGCCCGACGCCGGGCCCGGCCTCGGCGGCCGGTCGGGGTCGCCCGGTCGGCGGCGGCGAGCAGCAGTACGCCCCAGGCGGCGAGGCCGGCCCCGGCGAGCGCCGCGAGCGCGCCCAGGCCGCCGCCGGCGGTCCGCTCGCCGAGCAGCAGCATCGCGATCGCCGCCGAGGCGACCGGGTTGGCCAGGGTGACCGTGGCCAGCGGCGCGCCGAGACCCGCGCCCCGGTAGGCGACCTGGGACAGCAGCAGCCCGGCCGTTGCCATGCCGGCCAGCGCCACCATCAGACCGGCGGTCGACCAGAGCGGCCCGGCCCCGCCGACGAGCTGGGACACGAGCTGGGTGAGCGCGGAGGCGACCGCGAAGGCGATCCCGGCCGCAGTCGCGGTGAGCAGGCTGCGCGGCAGTGCGGACCGGCGCGTCCGCCCGGCCAGCACCAGCCCGGCGACCAGGACGGTCGCCACGCCGGTCAGGAGCCAGCCATGGCCGGTCGCGAGTTCGTGGTCGCCGGCCCCGGGCAGGGTCAACGCCAGCAGCAGGGCCAGGCCGGCGACGGTCGCGCCGGCACCGAGCCACTGCCGGCCGGTGGCCCGCCGGCCGATCGCCGCCGCCCCGATCGGCAGTGCGAGGACCAGGGTGAGGACGCCCAGCGGCTGCACCACGGAGAGCGGACCGTAGGCCAGCGCGGCCACGTGCAGGGCCGCACCGGTGCCGTTCAGGGCCACCGAACCCCACCAGCCGGCGCGACCGAGAACGGTGGCGAGGTAGCCCCGTCCGGCGGTCGTCGTCGACCCCGCCTGTGCGGCGAGTCGTTCCTGTAGCACCGCGGCGGCCGCGTAGGCCGCGGCCGAGGCCACCGACAAGGCAATCGCCAGTACCAGCGCGATCACGGTCGGCCCCCGAGACCATGAACCGTCATGACATCCATGATCCGCCCCAAATGCCGTTCTGACGTCACCCGGTGGTCGGCATCACCTGTACTCCTCCAGGCGTAGACCAGCCCCTTCCGCTTCCCCCGGAAGAGTTAGTCCCTCCGGCCATCGACCCCGGTCCGTCCGGCCGGCGGACCGGGGTCGCCTAAGCTGTCAGCCGGAATGCCGGCTGTTCCGGACGGCCAGTGCCGACCCAGCCGGACCTGCGGAAGGGACGCGGATGCACCGTACGGCGGCGAGACTCTTCGTCCTGGCGGCGATCGCCGAGGCGATCTCCTGGTTGGCGCTGCTGATCGGGATGGCGGTCAAGTACGGCCCGCCCGGCAACGAGATCGGGGTGCAGATCTTCGGGCCGGTGCACGGCGGCCTTTTCGTCGCCTACGTCGTACTGGTCCTGCTGGTCTCCCGGTTGTACCGCTGGAGCTGGCTCACCGTCCTGGCCGCGTTGGTCTGCGCCGTACCGCCGTTCGCCACGGTGGGCTTCGAGCGGTGGGCCCACCGTCGCGGCCTGCTGGGCCGGCCGTTCGGTGTACCGGTCCCGGCGGGTGCGGATGCCGGTGCGGTCCAGGCCGAGGCCGATCCGGTCCTGCCCGGCTCCGTCCGGCGCTGACGCCCGGCGCCGACGGATCGCACCGGCACCCGGCGGCGCTACCGCGTGATCAGCACCCAGGCGATGATCCCGCCGAGCAGCAGCACCCCGAGTCCGGCCTGGAGCAGCAGCGCGGGCCCGAGATGCGACCAGAGGGTCGGGGTACGCGGCGTGAGCAGCTGCCCGGTGGTGAGGTTGACGATCCGCTCGACCCGGGGCGCCAGGCCCTCGGCCTGCTGCGACCGTACGGTCACCTGGACGTGGTCGGCCGGCTCGAGGGCGCTCTGCGGCAGGTGCCCGTGGATCTCCATCTCACACAGCAGGCCGCCGCCGTCGCGCAGTCGCAGCGGGGTCACCAGGAACTCGGGACCCTTGCGCAGTTCCCTCCACCGCCTGCGGGCACCGCCGGCGGCACCGGCCCGGAGCACCGATGCCAGCAGCAGTAGCACCACCTTCACCAGTGCCGCCGTACTGAGAACGGCGACGAGGATCGGCTGCCCGATCCGCACCTCCCGGGAGTAGCCCTCCATCAGTCGTACGACGTGACCGGTAATGATCGGGCCGCTCCGCCAGGCGACCCGCTCGGGAAACAGTTCACCATCCATGCGCTCACCACCGAGAGTCGGCCCCCCGTGACGAAGTGTATCGATCATGGCTGATGAAAGCGGAGTGAGTGAATCGGTTCACCACAGCGTGACGATCGGCCTACCGCCGGAGGCCGAGGTGACAAGCCGATCGGCGTGGGTATGCCCGGGACGACTTGGAGAGGGGACGACCCATGCAGCTGTCCTTCCTGCGTCCGATCTGTGCCCATTCCGGCCCGTGGACGTCGGTCTACCTGGACGCTTCCCGGGACACCCACGACGCCCATCCCGCGCTGGAGTTGCGCTGGCGCGCCCTACAGGAGCGCCTCGCGGAGCAGCGGGCCGATCCGCGTACCGTGGCGGCCCTCGACGACGTGGTACGCGGGCACGAGCCGATGCCCGGCGACTACGGCCTCGCGGCGTTCGCCACCGGGGGCGAGGTGGTACTGACCGAGTACCTCTCCGCGCCGCCGATGAAGGACCTCGCCGCGCACGGGCCGCTGCCACACACGATGCCGCTGGTCGCCCAGCGCCGTGAGCAGGTGCCCTGGGTACGGGTGCTGGCCAGTCGTACCGGCGCCGACGTGGACGGGGTGAGCGCCGGAGGCGTACCCCGGCACGCGCACGTCAAGGGCGGCAACCAGTACCCGCTGCGGCGGGTCCAGGCGGGTGGCTGGTCCCACTCGCACTGGCAGCGGGACGCGCTGGTGTCCTGGCGGCGTAACGCGGGCGACGCCGCGGCGGCCACCGCAGACCTGGCCGACCGGGTCGGCGCGGAGGTGATCGTGGTGGCCGGCGAGACCCGGGCCCGGCAGTTGCTCGCCGCCCAGTTGCCGGCGTTCTGGCAGGACCGGGTGGTCCAGACCGACGCCGGGTTCCCCGCGGCCGGGGCCAAGCAGTTCGCCTTCGACGACGTCACCGTGCAGGCCATCGCCGAGGTCGCCGCCGCGCACACCGACGAGGCGTTGGACCGGTTCGGCGCGCAGCAGCAGGTCGGTGAGGGACTGGACGCCGTGGTGACGGCGCTGCAACGCGGTCAGGTCGACACGATGCTTCTGGTGGACGATCCGTCGTCGACCGAGCGGCTGTGGATCGGCCCGGAGCCGACCGAGATCGCCACCGGGCCGGAGGAACTCGTCGCGATGTCCGTCACGCGGCCACAGCAGGTACGCGCCGACGCCGCGCTGGTCCGGGCGCTGGTCGGCACCGACGCGGCGCTGACCGTACTCGATTCCGACCAGGCGCCGGACCTTTCCGACGGGGTCGGCGCGGTCCTGCGGTACACCGACGCCAGCACCCCGGCACGCGGCGATGGCTGAGCCGGGGCGGGCCGGGACGGGACCGGGCGGGATGGCGCGGGCCGGGTCGGACCGGACGGTCGCCGATCTCGTGGTCGAGCGGCTGCGGGCCTGGGGGGTGCCCCGGGTCTTCGGCCATCCCGGCGAGGGGGTGGCGCTGATCGTCGAGGCACTGCGCCGAGCCGGCGGCGATCCCGCCTTCGTACCGTCCCGGCAGGAGGAGGCGGCCGGGTTCATGGCGTCGGGGCACGCCCGGTACACCGGAGGTGTCGGGGTCTGCCTGGCGACCCAGGGACCGGGCGCCCTGCACCTGCTGGGCGGCCTGTACGACGCCAAGCTCGACGGCAAGCCGGTGGTCGCGATCATCGGGCAGCAGACGTTCAGCGCGCTGGGCAGCGCGTACCAGGAGATCGAACTGCCCCGGCTGTTCGGCGACGTGTGCGCGCAGTTCCTGCGTACGGCGGCGGTGCCGGAGCAGGTGCCGTACCTGGTCGACCAGGCGATCCGTACCGCCGTGTCGACCCGGAGCCCGACCTGCCTGGTGGTGCCGCACGACCTGCTCGACCAGGCCGTACCCGACGGCCTGCCGCACCCCGACGGCGGTGCCGTCATCGCGGCCGCGCCCGGACTGCCGCCGGCCCGGGTCGTGCCGCACGACCAGGACCTCGGCGCGGCGGCCCAGCTGCTCAGCGCCGGCCGGCGGGTCGCGATCCTGGTCGGCCAGGGCGGGTACGGCGCCGAGAACGAGATCATGGAGTTGGCCGACCGGCTCGACGCCGGAGTGGCGACGTCGCTGCTGGGCAAGCCGGTGCTGGACGAGCGGCTGCCCTACCACACGGGGGTGCTGGGCCAGGTCGGCACGGCGGCGAGCGCGCAGTTGATGGCCGGCTGCGACACGCTGCTGATGATCGGCACCAACGACCCGTGGACCGGCTACTACCCGATGCCCGGTCAGGCCACCGCCGTCCAGATCGACATCGACGGCAGCCGGCTGGCCAGCCGGTACCCGATCGACATTCCGCTGATCGGCGACGCCCGGGAGACCCTGCGCGCCCTGCTGGCCCAGGTGCCGCAGCGCCGCAACCGGGACTGGCGCGACATGATCGAGGCGGCCGTGGACCGGGCCCGGATCGAGTGCGACGCCCGGGCCGAGGCGCCGGGCGAGCGGCTCAACCCCCGGCTGGTGCTGCGGGAACTCTCGTCCCGGCTGCCGCAGTACGCCTCGGTGGCGGTCGACGTCGGCTCGGTGACCTACTGGTACGCCCGGCACCTGCAACTGCCGCCGGGCGTACGGGCCCATCTGTGCGGAACCCTGGCCTCGGCCGGCTCCGCGGTGCCGTACGCCATCGCCGCCAAGCTGGCCCGTCCGGGCGAGCCGGTGTTCGCCCTGCTCGGCGACGGCGCGATGCAGGCCGGCGGACTGGCCGAACTGATCACCGTGGCTCAGCACTGGCCGGAGTGGCCGGATCCGCGTTTCGTGGTGCTGGTGCTCAACAACGCCGACCGGGGTGGCCGGGGTGGTGAGCCGGAACGGGGGCCCGCCACGGAGCCGGTCCGGGCGGTGGGTGCCGAGCCGGACCGTCCGGCGGGTTCGGGGCTGCCGTCACCGGAAGAGGTCCGGGCCGGCAACATCCCGTACGCCGGCTGGGCCCGGCTGCTCGGCATGCACGGCATCCGGATCGACCGGCCCGAGCAGGTCGGTGCGGCCTGGGAGGAGGCGATCGCCGCCGATCGGCCGACCCTGATCGAGGCGCTGGTCGACCCGGCGATTCCGCTGGATCCGCCGGAGCAGCCCTTCGCCGACCTGCGCGGGCTCTCGGCGGACGGGGTCGCGGCGGGCACCGGCACGGCGGCAGTGCGCGGCCGGGCCCAGACCCTGCGGGAACACGCCGCCCAGGGCGCCGACCTGGTCTGACCTCCTGGCCGGGCCGTTCGACGCTTACCCTCGGCTCCCGCCGTCGCCCCGAGCATCTCGGTGGCGAGTTCGGTGCCTTCCTGCGCCACTATGGACAGCCCAGGGCCGCAACCAGAGCGACGGCTGGGGCCTGGCGCTACCGGCCGCCCGTGCGCTCCGGCCGCTCGACGCGGCTCCGCCGGTGCGGATACCCGCCGTGTTGCGACGACCAGCGGGAACGGCACCGTTTCACCCGGTGGGGAGATTGGTGGTCGGTACCCCGGATTGGCCCTGCGACGTTGCTGACCGCCCGTTTGAACCCGATTCGGACGGGAACGCCGGGGCAGCGATCGAGGGAAGGTGGGCCCCGTGCGGGAGATGCAGGAGTGGCTGGCCGCGGGCGGGCCAGGACTTCCCGGACCGGACCGGATCGTGTCACCGGAGAGCGCCGGTCGGGTACTGCTGGCGGTGGCGTCCCGAGCGGTCCGGGGTCGCGACTGCGCCGACCTCGGATACCACCCGCTGCTGTCCAGGTTCCGGGGTGCCCCGGAGACCGTCCGACGCACCGCGCTGGCCCGAGCCGGTGCCCGCGCCGCGGTCACCGCCGAGCAGGCCGGCACGCTCGACGCGGACCAGGTCGCCCGGTGGATGGTGGAGCACTATCCGGCGGACCGGTACCCCGGCATCGTGCTCGGCTCACCTCACGGCGGGGCGGTGCACCTGGCCACCGCGATGGGGGTGCCCTGGCTACCTACCGCGTTCGACGTGGCGGTGCAGTGGCCGGGCGGCGCCGTGACCGACCCGGCCGGCGCGTTGGCGTACGGCGCGCGGGTGGCCGGGCGGCTGCTCGGCGCCAATCCGGCCGTCCGGGTACGCCAGGTGCACGATCCGGCCGGACGGGGCGTACTGGCCGGTTCGACCGTCTCGCTGGTGGTGCGCTGGCACCGGCTGTCCGACCCGTACCGGGAGTTCCTCGGCAACCGGCTCGAGCCCGGAGCGCCGGTACTGCTGCTTCGTGACGTTCGGGGCTGGCCGGTCCTGGAGTACGCCGACGGGCACAGTTTCCAGGTCGGTGGGCCGACCAGCGGGTTGGAGCCGGCCGACTTCCGGCCGGACAGCGAGGTCCTCGGACAGGTTCTGCGCGGTGCCGGCGGGGACGGGGCCAGTTGGGACGCCCCCGATCCCGGCCTGCCCGGGTACGCCGAACACGGCGTCGAACCGGGCTTCGAGGCGGGCCTGCTCGACTGGGCCGAGGCCGCCGGCAGTCCGGTGCACCGGGTGCTGTTTCCCGGGCCGCACGCGCTCAGCGCCGCCGCCGCCGACGTGTACCGGAACTGGTTGCGGGCGGCCGGGAAGACCGGGGACCGGTGCGTGGTGGAGTGCGGCCGGCTGATCGACCCCTGGCAGGTGGTCCGGGCCGGTCTGGTGCCGTACTGGTGCGAGAGCGCGACCGAGCGCAGCGTGACCGGTGCCGAGTGGTGGCTCGCCGGCAGTACGCCGTTCAGCTCGCTCGACGTCCTGCCCGAGCCTCCGGGGCTGCGGTCACCGGCGCTCGCCGGGCTGCCGCAGTGGCTCGCGGTCGCCTCGTTCGGTCGACGTCGGCGGGCGGTGGACCGGATGGCGGCCCGGGGCTATCCGGTGACCTCGGTGGCCACCCGACACGCCACCGAGGTGCTCCGCGGGCAGCCGTACGACCTGCCGGCACCCGCGCCGCTGCGGGTGGTCGAGGCACTGGCCGGACTGCGGGCCAGCGGTACGCCCCAGGGCCTGCTCGTCTGTTGATCGGTGCTCCGGAGCTGAGCCATCGCTCCGGAATCGCCGATTGCGGCGCGGTGCCGGAATCGGGCCGGGCCGGCAGCTCCGGCCGGCCAGCCGGGCGCCGCCAAAACTCCTCGAAGAAGTCACGTCCCGTGGTTGAGTACCTACAGGGCGGGAAGAAACGCTGACTGCAACTGGCCAACAACGCTGCATTACCTGCGGTGGGCGTTCGCTCGCCAACATTCGGCTACGTGTTCGCTTCCGGCTTGGTTGCCGTCGATGGGCACCGATGACCGGATACGCATTCCGGGCGGGGGACCTTCCTGAGGGAGGCGCGGATGTTCGGACAGACCACCACTACAGCACCGGCGGAACGTGGACTGGAAGACCTGGACGCGGCCGCACTGGCGTACGCGGCCAGGATCGCCGGCCTGCCACCGGAGCGTCGGCAGGAGGCGCGCGACGACCTCGTACGGTTCGCGCTGCCGTTCGCCGGCCGGCTGGCGCGGCGCTACCGAGGCCGTGGTGAACCCCTCGAGGACCTCGAACAGGTCGCCCGACTGGGCCTGGTCAACGCGGTCGACCGGTACGACCCGGAACGGGGTTCGTTCACCGCGTACGCCGCGATCACCATCGTGGGGGAGATAAAGCGCCACTTCCGGGACCGCACCTGGGGGGTGCACGTGCCGCGCCGGCTGCGGGACCTGATCCTGGAGGTCGGGCAGGCCACGGCGGCGCTGACCAGTGAGCTGTCCCGCTCGCCCAGCGTGGCGGAACTCGCGGCCCGGCTGGAGACGCCGGAGGAGGAGATCCTCGCGGCGCTCGAATCGGCGGCCGGCTACAGCCCGGCGTCGCTCAACGCGCCGGTCGGCGGGGAGAGTTCGGCGGAGTTCGGTGACCTCGTCGGCGAGTCCGACTCGGACCTGGAGTCGGTCGACGACCGGGTGACGGTCAGCGGACTGCTCGGTCGGCTGCCGTGGCGGGAACGGCGGATCCTCGCGATGCGGTTCTACGGCAACCAGACCCAGGCCGAGATCGCCGCCAGGTTCGGCATCTCGCAGATGCACGTCTCCCGGCTGCTCTCCCGGGCGCTCATCTGGCTGCGGCAGGCGATGCTCGCCGACACACCCGCGCCGTGGCAGACCGGCGGCGCCGACTCGGCGGGTCAACCGGCCCGGCTCTCGGTGCGCGAGGTGGGCGACCGGGTCGTGGTCGAGGTGACCGGGGAGGTCGACCGGGACACCGCCGAGCAGCTGCGCCAGGCGGTCGTGGAGGCGGTCTCCTCCGGGCATCCGGCGGAGGTGGCGATCGACCTGACCGACGTCGCGAGGCTCGACGGCCCCGCCCTGGCCGCGCTGGTCGCGGGTCGGGACGCGGCGCATCGCACCGGCGTACGGTGGCGGCTGGCCCGGGCTCAACCGGAGGTCCAGCATTCGCTCAGCTCCGCGGGTCTGGTGGCGCTGCCGGCGGACTGACCCGCCGGTCGCCATCCGCGTCCGGTCGTTCTCATCGTTGTTCCTCGTCGTCGTCCCCGGACGACCGGCCGGTCCGCCAGCGACGGCTCCGTTCCGGTCCACCCCGGTCCTCGCTGGAGATGTTCTCGTCCGGCTGGCTCGGCGGGAAGTGCGGCCGGAGTACGTCGTCCGGCTCCGGGACCTCAATCGGGCGGGCACCGGACTGCGCCGGTGGATGGTGCGCGACGGCCGCGTCGGCACCGTGTGCCCCCTCGGCGGTGGGAACCTCCTCGTGGAAAGGGGCCGGCTGGTGCAGTTCGTCGCGGATCAGCTGCGGCGGCAGGGTGGAGCGCTGCGGCAGGTCGCGGCCGAGGTCGGCGACGAGTGGGCCGTACTTGTCGTCGAAGGCGGGCCGCTCGGAGCGGATCCGGGGCATCCGGTCGAAGTTGCGTAGCGGTGGCGGGCAGGTCGTCGACCACTCCAGCGAGTTCCCGAAGCCCCACGGGTCGTAGACCTCCACCGACCGGCCGAATCGCCAGGACTTCCAGACGTTGTAGATGAAGAACAGGGTCGACGCGCCGAGCACGAACGAGCCGATCGTGGAGATGGTGTTCAGCACGGTGAAGCCGTCCGTGGGCAGGTAGTCGACGTACCGGCGGGGGAATCCCTCGTTGCCCAACCAGTGCTGGACCAGAAAGGTGGTGTGGAAGCCGAGGAACATGGTCCAGAAGTGGACCTTGCCGAGTCGTTCGTCCAACAGTCGGCCGGTCATCTTGGGAAACCAGAAGTACACCCCGCCGAAGGCGGCGAAGACGATGGTGCCGAAGAGTACGTAGTGGAAGTGGGCGACCACGAAATAGGTGTCGGTGGTGTGGAAGTCGACCGGCGGGCTGGCCAGCAGGACGCCGGTGAGGCCACCGAAGAGGAAGGTGACCAGGAAGCCGACGGAGAACAGCATCGGGGTCTCGAAGGTCAGCTGTCCCTTCCACATCGTGCCGATCCAGTTGAAGAACTTCACCCCGGTCGGCACCGCGATCAGATAACTGAGCCAACTGAAGAACGGCAGCAGCACCTGTCCGGTGCCGAACATGTGGTGCGCCCAGACCGTCATCGAGAGAATCGTGATCGCGATCGTCGCGGCGACCAGCCCCTTGTAACCGAAGATCGGCTTTCGGGAGAAGACCGGAATGATCTCGGTGATGATGCCGAAGAACGGCAGCGCGACGATGTACACCTCGGGATGGCCGAAGAACCAGAACAGGTGCTGCCAGAGCAGCGGTCCCCCGTTCGCGGGATCGTAGACGTGGGCGTTGAGTCTTCGGTCGGCGTAGAGCGCGAGCAGGGCGGCGGCCAGCAGCGGGAAGACCAGGATTATCAACAGTGCGGTGAAGAGCATGTTCCAGGTGAAGATCGGCATCCGGAACATGGTCATGCCGGGCGCCCGCAGGGTCAGGATCGTGGTGATCAGGTTGACCGCGCCGAGGATCGTGCCGAGCCCGGAGAGGACCAGCCCGATCACCCACATGTCCGGGCCGATGCCGGGGGAGTGCTGGTCCCGGCTCAGCGGCGCGTAGGCCGTCCAGCCGAAGTCGGCGGAGCCGTTGGGGGTGAGGAATCCGAGCAGCACCAGCGAGCCGCCGAGCAGGTACAGCCAGTACGCCAGCGCGTTGAGCCGGGGGAACGAGACGTCGGGAGCGCCGATCTGCAACGGCACCACGAAGTTGCCGAAGGCGAGCGCCAGCGGCGTGGCGAAGAGCAGCAACATGATCGTGCCGTGCGCCGTGAACAGCTGGTTGTACTGCTCGTTCGAGAGGAACTGCAGTCCCGGACGGCCCAGTTCGGCGCGCATCAGCATCGCCATCGCGCCGCCGACGAGGAAGAAGCCGAAGGCGGTGCTCAGGTACATCAGGCCGATCTGCTTGGCATCGGTGGTGCCGAGCATCTTGATCAGCCTGCTGCCCCGGATCGCCTGCCGGATCGGTCCCGGATATCCACCGGAGCGGGCGGGGGCGAGGATCAGCGGCCCGCGCTCCTGCCCCGGTTCGGTAACCACCCGTTTCGGCATTCCACTCACCCCGCATACGACCCAACTAGGACGAGCGGGTGGCTACCCGGGATCTCAGTGACAAAACACGGCAGCTACGGAAAATCCGGTTTTCTTGCCCCGAAAAGGTGAAACCGGGCGATCGGCGGCCTACCGGCGTCGACTGGCGAGTACGCCGAGTCCGATCATGGCGATGCCGAGCCCGAGGTGCAGCCAGTTGTCGGCATCGTTGACCGGAAGGAAGTTCGCCGCGCTGTCCTGCTCGATCGCCAGGCCGTACACCCAGAGCACCAGGTAGACCGCGCCGCCGCCGATCAGGAAGGTCCGCGCCCCGGTCGCCGTACGGGCCAGCGCCAGCCCGGCCACCCCCGACACCAGGTGTACGAGGTTGTGCAGCACCGACACCTCGAAGACGCCGAACAGCCGGGCACCGGAATGCTGCCCGGCCAGACCCAGGTCGTCGTATCGGGAGGTGACGTCCGGGATGAAGCCCAGCACGCCGAGCGCCAGGAAGACGACGGCGACCGCGACCGCGGCGCCGCTCACCGGCCCCCGCCCGGTTACCGGCCGGCTGACCGTGGAACTGGATCTGTGCACTGCGGCACCACCTCAACGACGCTGGACGGACCTGGGCGGCTACCCGGCGACCACTCCGGCAAACGCACCGACTTCCGGCCGGAACGAACGGGAACGGTCAGCTCGCGCTGGCCGGATGATCAGCTGGCGCTGGCGACGGCCGCTCGGCGTACCTGCTCGTACAGGTCCACGTACCGCTGCGCCATGGTCGCCGGAGTGAACCGCCGGGCGGCCTCCTGCCGGCACTCCCGCTCGTCCAGCCCGGACGCCTCCGGCACCAGGTCGGCCAGCCCGTCCTCGTCGTCGGAGAGCAGCCCGGTACGGCCGTGCTCGATCAACTCCGGCAGGCAGCCCCGGCCGATCGCCACCACCGGGGTACCGACGGCCAGCGACTCGATCACCGCCGTGCCGCCCGGCTCCTCCCAGCAGAGCGGAAAGAGCGTCGCCCGGGCGCTCGCCACCAGATCGTCGCGGGCGGCTCCGGCCACCATCCCGACCCAGCGCACCCGTACGCCGTCCACCAGCGGCGCCACCTGCTCCCGCCAGTACCGTACGTCCGGGTTCTGCCCCGCCTCCGGTCCGGCCGCCGCGAGGTCCTCGGGACGGCGGTACGGCCCGACCGGCCCGGCCAGGACCAGGTCGAACCCGGCCTGGTGGGCGAGCCGGGCCCCGAGGTGCTGGCCCTTGCCGGGCGTGATCCGTCCCATGATCACCAGGTGGTCGGACTTCTCGACCGGCGGTCGCAGGTCCGCGTCGACGGCCAGCGGGGTGGCGAGGTGGACGTGCCCGACCGAATGGTCCCGGAGCGCCTGTGGTGCCCGGGCGAGCTGCGAGGCCGACACGCCGTTGACCCGGACCCGGTCGCCACCGTCGACGTATCCGTAGAGATCGGGATGCTTGCCGAGGTCCCAGTGCAGGGTGTGCAACGCCGGACCGGCGCCCGGGCCCATCGCGGTGAGCACGGCCAGCCCGACCGCCTCCACGTGGTCGTGCACGAGATCGATGTCGTCGCGCTCCCGCAGCGCCCGGACCACTCCGTTCAGGTGCGCGTGGGAGATCCCGCACACCTGGTTGTACGGCCGTTGCAGGGCGCCGAACTGCCCGTCGGGAAAGACCGACAGCAGTTCGTCGACCGGGAGCGTGCTGTCGGCCGTCGAGGCGAGCACCACCCGTACGCCGAGTCGCCGCAGTTCGGGCACCAACGTGGCGACGACGTTCTCGATCCCGCCGTAGCCCGGTGGCGGCACCGGCAGCCAGGGGCCGGCGTTCATCAGCACGGTGAGGCTCATCGGTCCCTCCGGCCCCGCTCGGCGATCCGTCCGCTCGCGACGGCGGTCATACCGGCGCCCCGCGCAACGACTCGCGGAGTTCGACCAGTGGCGGCCGCTCCCGGACCGAGACGTCACTGACCACGATCTCCCGGTCGAGGTTCGGCAGGGCGGTGTTGCCGTCCCGGCGGAACTGTACGAGCAGGTTCCCCGGAGGTTCGGTCTCGTCGACCAGGCCCCGCCGGCACAGCCGCTGCCACACCGTGTGCAGGATCTGTCCCGACATCCGGCCGAGCGCCTCGGTGTCCTGGTGCCGGTGCAGGCGCTCACCCAGGTCGACCTGGGCCAGGGCGTCCAGGCCGCACATCTCCAGCAGGTCGATCAGCATGGCCGTCTCGACCCCGTACCCGGAGACGAAGGGGACCCGTTCCAGCACGTCCCGCCGGCCGGCGTACTCACCGGCCAGGGGCTGGACGAAGCCGGCCAGCTCGGGCCAGAAGAGGTTGAACAGGGGGCGGGCGACCAGTTCGGTGACCCGGCCACCGCCCTCCACCTCGACGCCGGTGGAACCGACCAACGGCCGGTGGTAGAAGCCCTTGACGAAGGCGATGGACGGATCGGTGAGCAGCGGCCCGAGCAGGCCGGTGACGAAATGCGGCTGGAACTCCCGCAGGTCGGCGTCGATGAAGGCGACGATGTCCCCGTCGGATCCGGCGAGTCCCGCCCAGAGCGCGTCACCCTTGCCGTCCAGCCGGGGGAGTCCGCGGGTCATCTCGTCCTGACTGATCACCCGGGCGCCGGCCGCCGCCGCGACCGAGGCGGTCCGGTCCGAGGACCGCGAGTCGACGACCACCAGCTCGTCGACCAGGGCGACCTGCTCGACCAGGCAGGCCCGGATCGCCGCCACGATCGCACCGACGGTGGCCTCCTCGTCCCGGGCCGGGATGACGACGCTGATTCTGCGGCCCCGCTTGGCGTGGGCCAGCTGCCGGGCGGTCCACTGGTCGGCCACGCCGCTACGGTGGGTGGACCACGCCTCCAGCGCAGGTGACACGGCCGATCGCGAGCGCCGCATGGAACCAACCTCCCCGGATGCCTCCGCCCAGAGCCCTCGACGGTCTCCGGTGCAGTCCCACGGCTTTCCCCGCCCGCCCCGGTCTAACCGGTACCAGCATCCGGACAGATGGTTAGGAAGGGCCCCTTCCTATCGCTTTCTGTATAAGAAGGGGCCCTTCCTAACCTGGCGTCCCACCGGCCGGGCGGGCAGCACTTTGTGGGTGAGTTCGCGTACCGTTGCGCGTCATGGGTGTGTCGCAACGGTTGAAGACAAGGGTCCGGCGTTTCCTCCAACGGCCGGGCACCACAGTTGATCTGGCGCCGCTGGAGAAGCTGCTGCCCACGATCGAGGCGCGCGAGGAGGAACTCACCGAACTCGACGACGCCGAGCTGACCGAGGCGGCCGGCCGGGCCGAGGAATTCGTGGAGATCTGCGCGGTGGGTCGTGAGGCCGCCCGGCGCGGGCTCGACCAGCGGCCGTACGACGTCCAGCTGCTGGGCGTCATGTCGCTGCTGGCCGGCAAGGTCGCCGAGATGGCCACCGGTGAGGGCAAGACGCTGACCGCGGCGATCGCCGCGTACGGGCACGTCCGGCGTGGCAACGGGCCGGTGCACGTACTGACCGTCAACGACTACCTGGCCCGCCGGGACGCCGAGTGGATGAAGCCGGTCTACCAGTTGCTGGGCCTGAGTGTCGGCTGGGTGACCGAGGCCTCCACCCGGGACGAGCGGCAGGAGGCGTACGCCTGCGACGTCACCTACGTCTCGGTCAGCGAGGGTGGCTTCGACTTCCTCCGGGACCAGTTGGTCACCGACATCGACGACCGGGTGCAGCCGCCACTGACCACGGCGATCGTGGACGAGGCCGACTCCATCCTGATCGACGAGGCGCGGGTGCCGATGGTGCTGGCCGGCGCGGTCCCCGGCGAGCAGGACCCGGTGCACGCCGCCGCGGCGGTGGTCCGTGGGCTGCGCCCCGGGCGGCACTACCTGGTGGCCGACGACGGTCGCAGCGTCGCCTTCACCGACGCCGGGCTGGTCGAGGTCGAGACCCGGCTCGGCGGGGTCGACCTGTACGACGACGAGCACGTCGAGCAGCTCTCGGCGGTCAACGTCGCCCTGCACGCGCACGCCCTGCTGCACCGCGACGTCGACTACATCGTCCGCAACGACGGGGTCGAGCTGATCGACGAGATGCGCGGCCGGGTCGCGCAGCGCCGCCGCTGGCCCGACGGCCTACAGGCGGCCGTGGAGGCGAAGGAGGGCCTGGACGCCACCGCCGAGGGCGAGGTGCTCGGCACCATCACCGTCCAGGCGTACGTCGCGCTCTACGGCACGGTGTGCGGAATGACCGCCACGGCCGTGCTGGTCGGTGAGCAACTACGCGAGTTCTTCTCCCTCGAGGTCGCGGTGATCCCGCCGAACACCCCGTGTGTACGGGTCGACGACCCCGACCGGATCTACGCCACCCGGGCGGAGAAGGAAGAGGCGCTGATCCAGGAGATCCAGGAGCAGCATGAGACCGGCCGGCCGGTGCTGATCGGCACGCTGGACGTGAAGGAGTCGGAGCGCCTCGCCGAGGCCCTCCAGGACGCCGGAGTGCCGTGCACGGTGCTGAACGCGAAGAACGACGCCGAGGAGGCGGCGATCATCGCCGAGGCCGGCGCGCACGGAGCGGTCACCGTTTCCACCCAGATGGCCGGCCGAGGCGTCGACATCCGGCTGGGCGGCAGTGAGGGGACCGATCGGGACCAGGTGGCCGACCTCGGTGGCCTGTTCGTGATCGGCAGCGGCCGGCACGACAGCCGGCGGGTCGACGACCAGTTGCGTGGTCGCGCCGGGCGTCAGGGCGACCCGGGCCGGTCCGTCTTCGTCGTAAGCCTGGAGGACAACCTGGTCATCCGGCACGCCCCGGACGCCATCCCGGCCTCGCCGAGGATGAACGCCGACGGGTTGGTCACCGACGAGCAGGTGGACTTCGCCGTCGAGCACGCCCAGCGGATCGCGGAGGGCGTCAACCACGAGATCCACCGCAACACCTGGCGGTACAGCGTGGTGATCGAGCAGCAGCGCAAGGCGCTCGCCGAGCGCCGGGAGCGTCTGCTCACCACCGAGGTCGCCGCGCAGATGCTGACCGAGCGGTTCCCGGACCGGGCCAAGGAGATGGACGAGGACCTCCTCTCCCGGGTGGGCCGCTCGATCGCCCTCTACCACCTCGACCAGCTCTGGGCGCACCACCTGGCCGAGCTCTCCGAGGTACGTGAGGGCGTACACCTGCGGGCGCTGGGCCGGCTCGATCCGCTGGACGAGTTCCACCGGTCCGCGGTGCCGGCGTTCAACGCGCTGGTACCGGAGATCGAGACCCGGACGGTGGAGACCTTCGACGAGGCCGAGTTCACCGACGACTGGGAGCCGGACGCGTCCGAGCTGGCGCGGCCGAGTGCCACCTGGACCTATCTGGTCCACGACAACCCGTTCGGTTCCGAACTCGACCGGTTGATCGCGGCGGTCGGACGGAGGCTCAGTTCGGCTCCGCGCTGACAAGTACCACGTTCCGACCACGGGGTTGCCGTCCGGTAGTTGACGGCAACCCCGTGGCGTTCGGGATCGTTCTCTCCTTGGAAACGGGTGGTTTGTCCACCCGGCGCTCGGGTAGTAGCGCAGGTCCGTACCGGCACGGGATCGGTATCGGCGGGGGAGAGGCGACCATGACACAGGCGACGGCACGAACCGGACGTACCGCGGCAGCCGCGGTGGTGGCGGGGGTCCCGGCGCGGTGGTGAGACTGGGGACGACGGAGGTAAGGGCCGAGGCCCCGGGCGTGCTGGAAACCGCAGCCCTGCTCCGCGAGGTGACCGCGGGGCTCATCGCGAGCAGTGACTTCGATACGGCGTTGGACCGGCTGGTGGGTACCGTCCGGGACGCCATTCCGGGAGTGACCTGGTGCGGGGTGACCGTGCTGCGGGCCGGGGCGCCGGCCTCGGTCGCCGCCTCCGAGCCGCGGCTCGGCGACCTCGACGACGTCCGGTACGGCGCCGACGGTCCGGCGATGGTCGCGATCCGTACCCGGGAACTGGTCTGGTCGGCGGACCTGCGGACCGAGACCCGGTGGCGTCCGTGGACCGGCCGCGCGATGGAGTTCGGGGTACGCGGGGTGCTGGCGGTGCCGGTGGACATCGACGCACACGTGGTCGGCGCGATCAGCCTGTACGCCCGCGAGCCCGGCGTGCTCACCGCGAGCCAGCAGCTCACGGCGATGCTCCTCGCCGAGCACGCCGGACTGCTGCTCGGCGCGGTCCGGGACCGTGCCGGGGCCGACCCGACCGGCGAATCCGACGAGACGCTCTCCGCGGGGCAGGTGATCGACCAGGCCGTCGGGGTTATTATGACCCAACGTGGCTGTCCGGCCACGGAGGCGCTGCGGGTGTTGCGTTCCGCCTCGGCGGCTCTGGCCATCCCACTCCGGGACGTGGCCGAGCGGCTGGTCACCTCGGTGGCCCGCCCTCGGGACACCTGACCACCCGCCGTCGCCGTCCGGCGCCCGTACGTCGTCGCGTCGTTTCGGCGCGGCGGCCCGGGGGTAGCAGGCGAGAGCTGGTCGAGGAACGAGCCGGGGAGGCGCCACCATGCAGAGCCGCCTGCGGGTGCACGGACATCCGATCCAGCCGATGCTCGTCACCTTCCCCTTCGGACTCTTCGTCTGTGCGACGGTCTTCGACCTGACCGACGTCCTCGGTGGACCGGCGATGCTGGGCCTGGTCGGCTACTGGACGGCGGTGGCCGCACTGTTCGCGGCCGGACTCGCCGTGGTGGCGGGGATGGTCGACCTGTGGGACGTGCCGGAGGACCGGACCCGTCGGACGGCGGTGACCTTCAACCTGCTGAATGCCTCGGTCGCGGTGCTCTTCGTCTTCGGCTGCCTGATGAGGTCCGGGGTGCCCGAGCACGGGGCGACGGGCGCGCTGGTGCTGGTCGAGTTGCTGGGCCTGCTGGTCGGCGCGGTGGGCGTACGCCTGGGCGCCAGCCTGGTGCGCCAGTTCGACCCGCGGAACACCGAGCCGACCAGCTTCGACGGCTTCGGCCCACCGGCCACCTCGGTCGCCGGTGGATTCGGCCGGCGACGGTCCCGCTGAGCCGTTCCGGCGCAGTCGCGCCGGTGGCCCCCCGCCACCGGTGGATGTCGGCGTTCCGGTGTCAGGAGTGGGCGCTCGCCCGGTGCGCGGCGAGCACGTCGTCACCGAAGTCGCTGTGCGGACGGCGGAGTACGGAGTGCGCGTGGTTGCCGTCCTCGCTGGTGTTGTCGTACTCGATCAGCAGGTCCTCGCCCTGGATCCGGTAGTAGTGGCGTCGTCCGGGCACGGTCGGGCCCTCCCAGGCGAAGTGCAGTTCGCCGGTACCGATTCGGGCGGCCTCCTGAGCGGCGAGTTCCGGCGGAAACCGGTCGAGGTACAGCGCGACGAGCTGGTCGAGCAGCGCCCGCGGTGTCGGTCCGAGCGTCGCGGCGGTCAGGCCGGCCGGCTCGATCCGACTGGCGAATCGGGGTCGGGTGCCGCTGCGGATGTCGGCGGGCGCCTGGTCGGAGACGATCGCGGCGGCGCGGCCGCCGGGGCCGAGCGCGTCCAGCAGCGCCCGGGCCAGGTCCTCCTCGGGTGCGAGTGGACGGCTCACCGCGCGGCCGGCGTAGCTCACCGTGGCCGGGTTCGCGCCGAGGAAGACGGGCGCGGGGGAGACCCGGTCTCCGGCGACCGTCATGGTCACCGAGAGGTGGTGCCCCTCGAACCGCCACGACCAGGCGTCGTCCCGGGCCGGGTCGCCGAAGACCACGATCCGGTAGTCGTCGCTGTGCCGGCCCCGCTGCCAGTTCTCCTGCCGGTCGAGCACCTCTTCCAGGGCCATGATCGTGGCGGCCTGGGCGTAGGCGTGCGGGCTCAACGCCGTCGCCAACAGCCGGTGTGTCACCTTCCGGGCGGTCCGGTCGAGGTCGGCGAGGCAGGCGCCGGGACGGGGCAGCGGGCGGTATTCGATCCAGCGCCGGCCGGCCTCGTCCGCGAACGGGCGTGCGGCGAGTTCCCGGACCGGGCCGGGTAGCGCGTCCAGCAGAGCGGTGGCTGCGGTCCGCATCTGCCCGGCCAGCGTGGTGTTTCGCATCCTCCCTGTATACCGGCTGGTGATCCGGCCCCGGCGCGGAGGTTTCGGGTGTTCCAGCCAGCGCGACCGGCTAGGCTCCGGGCCGGAGCAGGGCGAGCATGTCGGAGAGGTCGAAGAAGACGGCCGTCTCGATCGCCGACGGGCTGCCGTGGGCGGGGTCCGCCCCGGCGCGTACCAACGCGGTCACCGCGTCGGTCGAGCTGCGGAACGCGGCGGCGGCGAGCGCGGTCTGCCCCCGGTCATTGGTACGCGCATGGTCGGCGCCCCGGTCGAGCAGGGCCGCCACCGTCGCCGGGCGCGCGTGGTACGCGGCCAGGATCAGCAACGTGTCGCCCTTGTCGTTGGTCATGTTGACCGGAAGTCCGGCGTCGACGTACCCGATCAGTTCCTCGGTACGGCCGGCGCGCGCGAGGTCGAACATGCGGTGCGCGAACGCCAGGGTCTCCTCGTCCAGTTCCTCGGCCACCGAATCAGCCTAGGTCTGCTCATCGTCGCTGGGTGCGGCTGTTCGGAACCCCGTTGCGGGACGGTCGGTGACGGGCCCGTCGCCGCCGCTTGAAGATCAGTTCCAGGAAGCCCAAAATGTGATCGGGGTCACATCGACGTCCGCTGAGTCCTAGGTAAGGTCTGCACAACCGTCAACCCCTTTCGAAGGGTGCCGCCAGATGTTCAAACACTCCCCACAAGGGTCGCGGCGACTCCGGATCGTCGGGCTCGCCGCATCAGCTTTCCTGGTGGTGACCGTTGCCGTAGCTCCGGCAAGCAGCGCCCAGACACCACCGGTCACAACGGACCCGACCACAGCGGACGTTGCCGCGTTGCCGGGCGTGGACGAGATCTCCAGCAGTCGCAACCTACGCCAGATCGCCAACGTCCCCAAGCAGGGACCTTTCGACAACGAGGGTGCGCTCGGCTCCGACCTGGCGTTCCAGGGGCGTTACGCGTTCGTAGGAAACTACGAGGGGTTCGTCATCTACGACATCAAGAACCCGTCGCGGCCGTCCATCGTGTCCCAGGTGCTCTGCTCGGGCTCGCAGAACGACATCTCCGTCTACGGCGATCTGCTGTTCCTCTCCACCGACTCTCCCCGCAGCGACGACTCGTGCGCCAGCACGGGCGTGCCGAGCAGCGGGACGGTCTGGGAGGGCATGAAGATCTTCGACATCAAGGACAAGGCCAACCCGAGGTACATCAAGTCGGTCAAGACCGCCTGTGGCTCGCACACCCACACCCTGGTGCCGGCCAAGGACCGCAACTCGGTCTACGTCTACGTGTCGTCGTACGGGCCGTCGGCCAGTTACGCCGGCTGCGCGCCGCCGCACGACTCGATCTCCATCATCAAGGTTCCGCTGAAGAAGCCGACCCAGGCCGCCGTGGTGGCCGTGCCGAACCTCTTCCCGGACGGCGGTAACCCGGGTAGCAACGGCAGCTCGACCACGAGCGGCTGCCACGACATCACCGTCTACCCGAGCAAGGACCTGGCCGCCGGTGCCTGCATGGGCGACGGCGTCCTGCTCAACATCGCCAACCGGGAGGCGCCGCGGGTGATCAACCGGGTCCGGGACACGGTGAACTTCTCGTTCTGGCACTCGGCGACGTTCAACAACGACGGCTCGAAGGTGGTCTTCACCGACGAGCTCGGCGGTGGTTCCGGTGCGACCTGTGTCGAGACGGTGGCGCCCACCCGGGGCGCCAACGCCATCTACGACATCACCGGCCGGGGCGACAGCCGCAGCCTGGTGTTCAAGAGCTACTACAAGATCCCGCGCCTGAACACCACGCTGGAGAACTGCGTGGCGCACAACGGCTCGCTGATCCCGGTGCTCGGTCGCGACATCATGGTCCAGGCGTGGTACCAGGGCGGCATCTCGGTCTGGGACTTCACCAACTCGGCCCGACCGGTCGAGCTGGGCTACTGGGAGCGCGGCCCGCTCTCGGCGGACCGGCGGGTCATCGGCGGCTCGTGGTCGGCGTACTGGTACAACGGCAACATCTACTCCAGCGACATCCAGAAGGGTCTGGACGTGCTGGAGATGAACGACTGGCGGATCTGGACGGCGCACCTGACCAAGGTCAAGGAGCTCAACGTGCAGAGCCAGCCCGGCTACCTGGGCAGCAACTGGTAGACGGACCCGCACCGACGAGCGGCCCGGTTTCCCTGGCAGGGGAACCGGGCCGCCTCGCGTTCGGCATCAGCAGCGGCTCCCCGAGTCCGGAAGCCCGTTCCCGGGCCGGCCGGCGGGTGTCGACGGGGCGCGTGATAGCTTGCCCGACCGGTGAAGGGAGGGCCGTGGACGAGAGTGTCTACGTGGGCAACGCGGGTGTGGACGGCGCGGACAACGGAGGCTGGCTGCTCGGCCACTTCATGCCGCCCGGCCTGGATCCCCGGCACAGCGCCGATGTCGAGGTCAAGTGGGGCGTGCACCCGCCCGGTGACACCCGGGCGGAGTGGGTGACCGGCGAACGGCGTACCGCCCTGCTCGTACTGGTCTCCGGCCGGTTCCACGTCGAGCTGCGGGACCGTACCGTCGTACTGGCCAAGCCCGGTGACTACGTGATCTGGGGGCCCGGCGTGGACCACTCGTGGCTGGCGCCGGAGGAGGCGGTGGTGTTGACCGTCCGCTGGCCCTCGGTCGCCGGCTACAAGGTCGTACCACGCTGATCTCTTGTGGGGTGTCTCCGGACTGCCCCGGTGGCCGGGCCGACCGCCGTGCCGACGGCGCGGCGGGCCGGTCCCCGGGCACCGGGGCGGACGGCGCTGGTCAGCCGAGGGTGCAGCCGACCGTCGGTGCCGGATTGCTGCCGTTCCAACTGCCGATGAAGCCGAACGTCGCCGAGCCGCCGGGGGCGAGCGCACCGTTCCAGCCCGCGTCGCGGGCGCTGGCGGTGGCCCCGCTCTGGCTGAGCTGGGCGTTCCAGGCCTGGCTGACCTGCTGGCCGGCGCCGAAGACCAGTTGCGCGGTCCAGGTCCGGCTGGCCGAGGTGCCGTTGTTCCGGACCGTGACCTCACCCTGGAATCCGCCCTGCCACTCGCCGGCGGACCGGTAGGTGGCCGTACAGCCGCCGGTCGTGGGCGGAGTGGTCGTCGCCGGTGGGGTGCGGGTCGGGGTAGGGGTGGGAGTCCGGGTCGGGGTGGGCGTGGGGGTGGGAGTCCGGGTCGGAGTCGGAGTCGCGGTCGGGGTGACGCCGTTCAGGGCCGCGACCAGCGCCGGGTACCACCGGTCGGACATCTTCTGATCCCCGGCGGCGTTCGGGTGTACGCCGTCGTAGGTGTCGCTGCCGGTGCTGAAGCCCGTCCACTGGTCCACGACCACGACCGGCGACGCGCTGGTGGTCTTCGAGGCTGCCCAGCCGGGTATGGCGTCGTTGAGCGCGACCACCCGCTGGGCACACTCGGCACAGGTGCTCGGCGCCATGGGAATGATCTTCGCGACCAGTACCTTCATGCCGGCGTTGCTGGCCCGCATCTGGTCCACCAGTTTCCCGTACGCGGCCAGGATGGTCGCCGGAGCCCGGTTGCTCCAGACGTCATTGGTGCCGAAGTGCATCAGCACGATGTCCGGGCGGGTGGCTGCCAGCCAGGGCGGCAACTGGTTCTGGTCGGCCACGTTCGTCACCAGCGCGCCGCCGTGGCCTTCGTTCTCCCCGTCGTACGGCTGTCCGCAGCCCTGTGGTCCGAGTGTTCCGACGAAGTCGACGTTGGTGTAGCCGGTGCTCTGCAACCGGTTCCAGAGCATGGAGCGCCAGCAGCCGGGGGAACCGGTGATCGAGTCACCGAGCGGCATGATGCGGACGGGCGCGGGTGCCGCCGGTTGTGCGGGCTGCGCGATGACGAGCGTCCCGAGGGCCACGACGAGCGCGGCGAGGACGGCGTTGAGCAGGGGCCTGCGGAGCATGATCGTCTCCTGTCACGGTGATGGGTGTTACCTGCCCGGCCCTTGCTCCCGGGATATTGAAGCAGGTAACTGTGCTTCAACTCAACCGGTCAAGTCGGCGGAACGCTGGCCGGGCCGGTGCCGGCCTTCCGCTCGTGGTGAACCGGTCTTGACGCGGTGAGGACGCCGACGAGGATGAGTTGATGTCTGAGCGAGCTGCGGCGGTACGCCGGCTGGACCTTGGTTACTTCGTCCGCCCGGCCGTGGAGGTGGGCGGGCCGGAACCGAGGGTCGAGCCGGCGTACGGCTATCTGGTCCGGCGGCCCGAGGGACTGCTCCTGTTCGACACCGGCATCGGTACGGTGGACCCGGACACCGAGGCCCACTACCGGCCGCGCCGCCGTCCGCTGATGACCGCACTGGACGCCGCCGGGGTGGGACTGGACGAGATCACGATGGTGGTCAACTGCCACCTGCACTTCGACCACTGTGGAGGAAACCCGGCGCTGGCCGGGCGCCCGATCGTCGTGCAGCGTACGGAACTCGCCGTCGCCCGCGCGCCGGGCCACACGATCCCCGAACTTGTCGACTTTCCGGATGCCCGGTACGAGGAACTGGACGGCGAGGCCGAGATCTGGCCGGATGTCTGGATCATTCCTACCCCCGGGCACACCGCCGGACACCAGTCCCTGGCCCTGCGCCAGTCTGACGGTACGGTGATCCTCGCCGGACAGGCCCGGGACTTCGCCACCCAGTACGGCTCGGACGAGCTGGCGCTGCGGGCCGCGCGGGACGGGGTGGCCGACCCACTGCCGCCGGTGCCGGAGTGGCTGCCCCGGCTGGTCGACCTCGACCCGGCCCGGGTCCTCTTCGCCCACGACGGCGCGGTCTGGGAGCCGGCCACGTGGTAGGGCAGACGGGTCAGACCTGGTCGAGGGGGCGGTGCGGCTCCGCCGGCAGTTCGATCCGGATCTCGTCGCCGGGTCGGATCTCGCCGCCTTCGCGTACCACGCCCATCACGCCGGCCAGGCGGACCAGCTCGCCCGCCTCGGTCCGGCCGACGACCCGCTTCAGCAGCCCTGACTGGAAGTTGTCGATCTGCGCGCACGGGTTGCGCAGCCCGGTCACCTCGACCACCGCCGCGTCGCCGAGCCGGAGCAGGGTGCCGACGGGCAGGCCGAGCAGGTCCACGCCCCGGGTGGTGACGTTCTCGCCCATCTCACCGGGCATGACCTGGTGACCGGCCGCACGGAGTTCGTCGTGCAGTTCGGAGTGGATCAGGTGCACCTGACGCAGGTTGGGCAGGTTCGGATCCCGGGCCACCCGGGAGCGGTGCTTGACGGTGACGCCGAGATGCGCGTCACCCTCCACGCCCAGCCCGGCCAGCAGCCGGATGCTGGCCCGGGTCGGTTTGCTGAAATGGTGCCCCTCGTCCCGGGCCACCGCCGTCACCACCGCCGCGCTCATCCGACCTCCCCGTCGACCGGTACGTCGCGTCCACCTGGGCGGTCGCGACCACCCGCCGATCGTAATCGGCCGGCGTCCGGCGTCCGATGCCGGTTATGTCGTCGGCCGGGACCCCCTTCGGTCGGGACCTCAGTCCCGCAGGAGGGCGTCGAGGGTGTGCCGGGCCGTGTCGGCCATCACGGGATTGGTGTCGACGTAGTACGGCAGGGCCGCGATCGCCTGGAGCAGGGCCCAGCCGCGCCCGCGTTCCCAGGTCGCGTCGTCGACGCCGAGCGCGCGGCGGTAGGTCGCCCGTGGGCCGGGGGTCAGCAGGTTCCACGCCGGCATGAGGTCCACCGCCGGATCACCGATCCGGACCGTCTCGAGGTCGATGACCGCCGCGAGCCGGCCGTGGCGTACCAGGAGGTTGCCCGGCATGAGGTCGGCGTGGATCCAGGCGTCGGCGGCGTCCCGGGGTGGCGCGTCGAGACAGCGGGTCCAGATCCGGGCCAGCCGGGTCGTGTCGGTGAGGTGGTGGCTCTCGGCGAGGCAACGGCGTACGTAGTCGTCGTGTACGTGCAGCGGGCCGCCTCGACCACGCCCGTGCCCCGTCCGGCCCTCGGTGTCCACCGCGTGCAGGGCGTTGACGAATCCGGCGAGATCGCGGGCGAACCCGTCCAGGTCGCCGATCCGCCGCGCGTCCACGGTCTCCCCGGGAATCCACCGGTACACCGTCCACGGACCGGGGTAGCCGTCGCCCGGCTCGCCGAAGCCGAGTGGCTCCGGCACCGCGAGCGGCACCCGCGGGGCGATCCGGCGTGCGTTGTCCTGTTCGGCGAGCAGTTCGGCCCGCAGGTCGGCGTCGAGGCTCGGTTGCAGCGGAAACCGCAGGACGATCTCGTCGCCGAGCCGGAAGAGCGCGTTCACGGTGCCGTGCGAGCGGAGCGGAGACACCGGGCGGCCACGCCACTGCGGAAACTGGGCGGCGACGAGCGCGGCCACCACCTCGGCACCGACGTCGACCTGATCCGCGTGCATCCTCACGCGTGGATCATTCCATCCAGGGCGACGGGTGGCGCGAACAGGTCGCTCCGCGATGAGTTGCAGCATGTTACTTCTCCGAACAGATCAGTAACGAATTGGCCATTGTCCGCCCCGACCTGTGTCACTAAAGTCCTACGCCATCCGGCCCGAAAATCACAAGGTCAGCAAGCTCCACACCGACGGGCACCGCCCAACCCGGTGCCGAGGAGGTACGACCATGGCAGAGATCATTCGCGCGGCCCTGGTGCAGACGAACTGGACCGGTGACAAGGAATCGATGATCAAAGCACACGAGGAGTACGCCCGACAGGCGGCGACCCAGGGTGCGAAGGTCATCTGCTTCCAGGAGCTCTTCTACGGCCCGTACTTCTGTCAGGTGCAGGACCAGGGCTACTACGCGTACGCCGAGTCGATCCCCGGGCCGACCACCGAACGGTTCGCCGCGCTCGCCGCCCAACTCGGGATGGTGATGGTGCTGCCGATGTACGAACAGGAACAGCCGGGCGTGCTCTACAACACCGCCGCCGTGATCGACGCCGACGGAACCTTTCTCGGTAAATATCGGAAGACGCATATTCCACAGGTGAAGGGATTCTGGGAGAAGTTCTACTTCCGGCCCGGAAATCTGGGTTATCCGGTCTTCGACACCGCCGTCGGCCGGATCGGCGTCTACATCTGCTACGACCGGCACTTTCCCGAGGGCTGGCGGGCACTCGGCCTGGCCGGCGCCACGGTGGTGTTCAACCCGTCGGCGACCAGCCGGGGTCTGTCGGCGTACCTGTGGAAGCTGGAGCAGCCGGCCTCGGCGGTGGCCAACGAGTACTTCGTCGGCGCGATCAACCGGGTCGGGGTCGAGGACCTCGGCGAGAACGACTTCTACGGCACCTCGTACTTCGTCGACCCGGAGGGGCAGTTCGTCGGGGAGGTCGGCGTCGACCACGCCCCGGAGCTGATCGTCCGGGATCTCGACCTCGGGCTGCTCGCCGAGGTCCGCGACCGGTGGGCGTTCTACCGGGACCGCCGCCCGGACGCGTACGACAGCCTGGTCCGGCCGTAGCCAGGGGAGGGCGAACCATGGGACTGCTGATCAGCGGTGGCACCGTCGTCGGGCCGACCGGGACGCACCGCGCCGACGTACTGGTCGAGGGCGAGACGATCGCCGCGCTGTTCGCCCCCGGCCGGGCGCCGGACGGCGACCACGGAACGATCGACGCGACCGGGAAGTACGTCATCCCGGGCGGCGTCGACGTGCACACGCACATGGAACTGCCGTTCGGCGGTACGAACGCCAGTGACACCTTCGACACCGGCACCCGGGCGGCCGCGTACGGCGGCACCACCACAATCGTCGACTTCGCGGTGCAGCGGACCGGTGAGGTGGTACAGGACGGGCTGGCCGCCTGGCACGCCAAGGCCGACGACAACTGTCACGTCGACTACGCGTTCCACATGATCCTGGGCGGGGTCGACGACGACGCGCTCAAGGCGATGGACCAGCTCGTCGCCGACGAGGGGATCAGCAGCTTCAAGCTGTTCATGGCGTACCCGGGGGTGTTCTACTCCGACGACGGCCAGATCCTCCGGGCGATGCAGCGGGCCCGGGAGAACGGCGCCATGATCATGATGCACGCCGAGAACGGCATCGCGATCGACGTCCTCGTCCAGCAGGCGCTGGCCCGGGGCGACACCGACCCGATCCATCACGGCCTGACCCGGCCGGCGGCCCTGGAGGCCGAGGCGACCCACCGGGCGATCCGGCTCGCCGAGGTGGCCCGGGACTGCCCGCTCTACATCGTGCACCTCTCCGCCAGCCAGGCCCTGGAACAGGTCGCGGCGGCCCGGGACGCCGGCCGGAACGTCTTCGCCGAGACCTGCCCGCAGTACCTCTACCTGACCCTGGAGGACCAGCTCGGCGCGCCCGGCTTCGAGGGCGCCAAGTGGGTCTGCTCGACCCCGCTGCGCAGCGGGCGCGAGTCGCACCACCGGGACCTGTGGCAGGGGCTGCGTAGCAACGACCTGGCGGTGGTCTCCACCGACCACTGCCCGTTCTGCTTCAAGGACCAGAAGGAACTCGGCCTCGGCGACTTCTCGAAGATCCCGAACGGGATCGGTGGGGTGGAGCACCGGGTCGACCTGCTCTACCAGGGCGTCGTCGACGGCAAGCTGACCCTGGAACGGTGGGTGGAGACCATCGCCACCACTCCGGCCCGGATGTTCGGGCTCTATCCACGCAAGGGGATCCTCGCGCCGGGCTCCGACGCCGACATCGTGCTCTACGACCCGACCGGCCGGACCAGCATCGGCGTCGGGACCCACCACATGAACATGGACCACTCGGCGTACGAGGGCTACGAGATCGCGGGACGGGTCGACACGGTCCTGTCCCGGGGCACCGTACTGCTCGCCGACGGGACGTACCACGGGCGGCGCGGCCACGGCCGGTTCCTGCGGCGCGGCCTGTCGACGTACCTGAGCTGAGGCGGGAAGGAGGTGGCGTGATGCGGGAGATTCCACACTGGATCGACGGGACCGAGGTTTCCGGCACCGGCGACCGGCGGCTGCCGGTCTACGACCCGGCCACCGGCGAGCGGCAGGCCGAGGTGGTCGCCGCGACCGGTCCGGAGGTACGGGCCGCCGTCCGGTCGGCCGCCGCCGCGCAACCGGGCTGGCGGGCGGCGTCGCTGTCCCGGCGTGCGGAGGTGATGTTCCGGTTCCGCGACCTGGTGGACGGCAACCGGATCCAGCTCGCCACCCTGCTCTCCGCCGAACACGGCAAGACGGTCGCCGACGCGGCCGGTGAGGTGGCCCGGGGCCTGGAGAACGTCGAGTTCGCCACCGGCGCCCCACACCTGCTCAAGGGTGGCTACAGCGAGCAGGCGGCGACCGGGGTCGACGTGTATTCGATCCGTCAGCCACTCGGCGTGGTCGCCGGGATCACCCCGTTCAACTTCCCGGCCATGGTGCCGATGTGGATGTTCTGCACCGCGTTGGTCGCCGGGAACACCTTCGTGCTCAAGCCCAGCGAGAAGGACCCGAGCGTCTCGTTGCTCCTGGCCGACCTGCTGCGCCGGGCCGGGCTGCCGGACGGGGCGTTCAACGTGGTCCAGGGGGACCGGTCGGCGGTCGAGGCGCTGATCGCCGACCCCGACATCGCGGCGCTCTCCTTCGTCGGCTCGACCCCGGTGGCCCGATCGGTCTACGAGGCCGGAACCCGGGCCGGCAAGCGGGTCCAGGCGCTCGGCGGCGCCAAGAACCACATGGTGGTGCTGCCGGACGCGGATGTCGACGCCGCGGCCGACGCCGCCGTCTCGGCCGGCTTCGGCTCGGCGGGGGAGCGCTGCATGGCCGTCTCGGTGGTGGTCGCGGTCGGTGCCGTCGCCGACCGGCTGGTCGAGGCGATCGCCGAGCGGATCGGCCGGATCCGGGTCGGCCCGGCCAGTGATCCGGACGCCGAGATGGGACCGCTGATCACCGGCGAGCACCGGGACCGGGTGCGGTCGTACCTCGACCGGCCAGGTGGACAGGTGGTGGTCGACGGGCGGACGCTGCCGGCCGCCGACGGGCCCGGCTTCTTCCTCGGTCCGTCGCTGGTCGACCACGTGGCGACCGACTCCGCCTACTACACCGACGAGATCTTCGGGCCGGTGTTGTCGGTGGTCCGGGCGCGGACCTACGACGAGGCCGTGGCCCTGGTGAACACCTGCGAGTACGGCAACGGGACCGCGATCTTCACCCGGGACGGCGGAGCGGCCCGCCGGTTCCAGTACGACGTCGTCTGCGGGATGGTCGGGGTCAACGTGCCGATCCCGGTTCCGGTCGCCTACTACAGCTTCGGCGGCTGGAAGGCGTCCCTCTTCGGCGACCTGCACGTGTACGGCCCGGACGGGCTGGCCTTCTGCACCCGGACCAAGGTGGTGACCTCGCGTTGGCCCGATCCGGCGACCAGCGGGGTCGACCTCGGCTTCCCGAAGGTGCGGTGAGCGGCGGTGGACATCGGCGTCGTCTTCCAGTGCGACCCGCCGGCCAGCGAGGTGGTGGAGCTGGCCCGGCGGGCCGAGGCGGCCGGGTTCAGTCACGTGTGGACGTTCGACTCGCACCTGCTGTGGCAGGAGCCGTTCGTGATCTACTCCCAGATCCTGGCCCGGACCGAGCGGGTGATCGTGGGGCCGATGGTGACCAATCCGGGTACCCGGGACTGGACCGTCACCGCCTCCCTCTTCGCCACCCTCAACGAGATGTACGGCAACCGGACGGTCTGCGGGATCGGCCGGGGCGACTCGGCGCTGCGTACCCTGGGCCACCCGCCGACGACCATCGCCGAACTCCGGGACTGCGTCACGGTGATCCGGGAACTGGCGCACGGCCGGACCGCCGACTACCGGGGGCGCCCGGTGAGCTTCCCGTGGGTCTCCGGCGGCGCGCTGGAGGTGTGGATCGCCGCGTACGGCCCGCGGGCGCTGGCCCTGGCTGGTGAGCTGGGGGACGGCTACATCCTGCAACTCGCCGACCCGGACATCGCGGCCTGGATGATCGCGGCGGTACGCGACGCGGCGGAACGGGCCGGCCGGGACCCGGCGGCGATCCGGTTCTGCGTCGCCGCCCCGGCGTACGTCGGCGACGACCTGGCGCACCAGCGCGACCAGTGCCGGTGGTTCGGCGGCATGGTGGGCAACCACGTCGCCGACATCGTCGCCCGGTACGGCACCGGTACGGGTGCCGCCGCCGTGCCGAAGGCGCTCACCGAGTACATCGCCGGCCGCCGGGGGTACGACTACGCCGAGCACGGCCGGGCCGGCAACCGGCACACCGACTTCGTGCCGGACGGGATCGTCGACCGGTTCTGCCTGCTCGGTCCGGTCTCCGCACACCTGGACAGGCTCGCCGCGCTGCGGGAACTCGGCGTCGACCAGTTCGCCCTCTATCTCCAGCACGACGACAAGGAGCACACGTTGGCCGCGTACGGCGAGTCGGTCATTCCGGCGCTGGGCGGGTCGGTACCGGCCGGTTCCTGAACGACCACGTCCGTACCGGGCCGGAGGGTTGTGGGATAACCTATAAAACAGGTAGGTTTTATGGGCTACTCTTCTCGGTAGTCGAACGCCTGCCACGAGGACCCACAAATGATCTCCATTTCTTCGGACCCGCTGACCATCGCTCGCCGGTACGCCACAGAGGCGGCCGGCCCGACGGGCTGGCCCGTCCCGCTCCAGTTCGATCCGGCGGAGCGCTGGTACCACCGGCTCGCCGCCGCCACCGACCACGAGGTCTGGCTGCTGACCTGGCTGCCCGGTCAGCACACGGACCTGCACGACCACGGCGGATCGGCGGGAGCGTTCCTGGTCGCCGCCGGGACGCTGACCGAGGAGACGGTGGTCGGTGCTGGACTGCGCCCGCGCGCACTCGCCACGGGCGCCGGTCGCCGCTTCGGCGCCCGGCACGTGCACCGGGTGAGCAACCGGGGTGACCGGCCCGCCGTGAGCGTGCACGTCTACCGCCCCGCGCTGCGCAGCATGACCCGCTATCACCTCGACGGCGGGCGGCTGCGGGTCGCCGAGGTGGCCGAGGCGGGAGTCGCCTGGTGAGCGGAACCACCGCGCGGTGCGGGACCGAGGCCCGATACGACGGAAGGACAGTACGGTGAACCTGACCAACCTCCGAGAGCCACTCGGCGAGTGTGCGGGAGCGCAGGCCCCGGTGGGTTCGAGGAGCATAGACGAGATCCTCGGCGCCGCCCGGGTGCGGCTGCGTCGCCTGGAGCCGGAGGCGGCGCACCTCGCCGCCCGTGCCGGCGCGGTGCTGGTGGACATCCGTCCGGCCGCCCAACGGGCCGCCACCGGATCCGTCCCCGGCGCGCTGGTCATCGAACGGAACGTCCTGGAGTGGCGACTCGACCCGCGCAGCGCCGCCCGGCTGCCCGTCGCCGACCGGTACGACCTGCCCGTCATCGTCCTCTGCCAGGAGGGCTACACCTCGTCGCTGGCCGCCGCCGCGTTGCAGGACCTCGGTCTGCGGCTGGCCACCGACGTCATCGGCGGGTTCGTCGCCTGGCGAGGGCTCGGACTGCCGGCCTTCGGGCCGACGGACGTCTACGCCCAACCCACCCCCGCGCCGCTGGAAACCGTCCGGCGGGCGTTCACCTGACCCGCGCGCCACCGCGTGCGGGGACCGGACCGCGTCCCACGAAGGAGCTCCCATGTCCGTCGTCGCCATCCACCCCCGCACGCACCCGCCGGCCGCGCCGCCCCGGGCCGGATCGCCCCGGCGGCGGCCCCCGTCCGCCGGGGACGTGCCGGTCCTGCGGGTCACCGTCGACGTACCACTGGTCGGCGAGCGGCTCACCCCGGAACTCTCGCTGCTCCTCGATCTGGTCCGGGACCTGGTCGACCGGGGCGCGGGCGTCGCGGCGGTGACCGGAGTGACCGGGTCGACCCGGGCGGCGGCGGTCGGCGCCGAGCCGGCCCCGGCCGGGCCGGTCGGGGAGGTCGACCCGGCCGGCGCCCCCGGCGACGCGTCGGGCCCCGCGGGTACGGGCGACGCGCCGGCCCTGCGGGTGCTGACCGGGCCCCGGGTCGTGCTCCGGGGCGGAACCCCCGTTCCGTTCACCCGCCTCGAGTTCGACCTGCTGGTGTTCCTGGCCCGACATCCCCGCCGGGTGTTCACCCGGTTGCAGTTGCTCAGCAACGTCTGGGGCTACGAGCACGCCGTGGCCCGCACCGTCGACGTGCACGTACGTCGGCTGCGGGCCAAGGCGGGCGACGCGACCCCGCTGGTGACCACGGTGCACGGGGTGGGTTACCGGCTCGCCGACGATGCCCGGGTCCGGATCGACGACGGCGACGACGGCGACACCGGTGATGGCGTCGGCGACGGCTGGGGCCCCGGCGTCTCGTTGCTGTGAGCGGTGCCGGTACCCGGGCTCTCAGTTCAACAGTGCGGCGACCACCGTGAGCGAGACCGCGGCGGCGATGGTGGAGAGCACCACGGCGTCCCGGGCCAGCGACTGCGCCCGCTCGTAGTGCGTGGCGTAGACGAAGACGTTCTGCGCGGTCGGCAGCGCCGAGGTGACGACGGCGGCCAGCAGTGCCGGCCCGGCCAGGCCGAGGGCGTACCGCGCGATCAGGTACGCCAGGACGGGCTGCACCAGTATCTTGAGCACGACCGCGACGACGCGCTGCCCGGCGTCGGGACCGGCCGCCAGTGGCCGGCTGCCGGGTAGCGACATGCCCAGGGCGAGCAGGGCCAACGGAACGGCCGCCGATCCGACGAGTTCGAACGGCCGCAGTACCTCGATGGGCGGATGCCAGCCGGAGACCGAGATCAGCAGTCCGCCCGCGCAACCCAGCATGATCGGGTTCCGGGCCGGCAGCAGCGCCAGTCGACGTACCGAGGGGCGGCGGCCGGCGGCGCTGGAGTCGAGCACGGCCAGTGCGACGGGCGAGGCCACCAGCACCTGGAAGATGAGTACGGGAGCGACGAACGAGACGTCACCCAGCACGTACGCGGCGACGGGCAGGCCGAGGTTGGCCGCGTTGACGTACGACGCGCAGAGGGCGCCGACGGTGGCCTCCCCGGTCCGGCGGTGCCAGACGTACCGGGCGAGCAGCAGGTAGCCCGCCGCCACGATCAGCGTACTCAGCACGAAGGCGGCCAGGGCCGGGCTGAACAGATCGGCCACTGTGGACCGGGCCAACGTGCTGAGCAGCAGTGCCGGTGCGGCGATCAGGAAGACGAGCCGGGCGATCACCGCCGTACCGTGCGGACCGAGCAGGCCGTACCGGCCGACGAGATAGCCGACGAGGGTGACCGACCAGATCACGCCGAACCCCGTCAACACTCCCCGCATCTTGACCATCCTGCCGGGTGCACGGCGGAAGCCAAGATCTGGTACTAAGAGCAAGCAAGTGATTCCGTTGAGTTTGTCGATTGTCACATTCATGCATCGCCGTGTCCCCTTGACCCTCGCCCCGGTGGCCGGAAGCATCGAGTCAGCGGCGGTTCGGGCCGTGCGGGGAACACCCGGAGTAGCCAAGGAGGACCATGTCGGTCAGCCCCGCCTCGCCGCGTGCCGGATGGCACACCGCTCAGCCTGCTGGACCAGGCCGACCTCCGGGCGCGTCGCGCCGGCCCGCCGGTTCGGCCTCGCCCACGCTGACGGTGACGCTCTCCATCCCGCTCGTCGGCTGCGAGGAGACCCTCACCCCACCGGCCCGCCGGCTGCTCGAAGCCGCTCGCGAACTGGTGGAACGGGGCGAGGCCACGATCAGCGGCGGGACCGTCGGCACGGCCGAACGCCGGGCCGAGAATTCGCCGGTCCGACAGTCCACCCGCTCCTCGACCGGCACCGGTCATCCCGGGCTGCACATCCTCGCGGCGTCCCGGTCGGTGCTGCTCGGCGGGGACCTGCTGCCGCTCACCCGCCTCGAGTTCGACCTGCTGATGCATCTGGTCGCCCATCCGCGCCGGGTCTTCACCCGACTCCAGTTGCTGGCGGCCGTCTGGGGTTACGAGCACACCGGCGTACGGACCGTGGACGTGCACATCCGGCGGCTGCGCGGCAAGGTGGGCGCCGACGTACCACTGGTCACGACGGTGTACGGGGTGGGCTACCGGCTCTCCGACGAGGCGGTGGTGACGATCGACCGCAACAGCTGAAGTACTGGCCCCGGTCGGAAGAGGCGCCGGAGGATTCGCCCCCGGTGGCGAGGATCGCCGGTCCGGGATCAGGTGCCGGTCCGGGTGGCGGGTCCGGGAGCCGGCACCTCGGCGTCCCGGACCAGCAGGGCCGCCTGGACCCGGTTCGTGCAGTCGAGTTTGGTCAGGATCCGGCTCACGTAGGTCTTGATACTCGCCTCGCTCATCCTCAACCGCCGACCGATCTCGGCGTTGGACAGACCCTCGGCGACCAGGCCCAGGACGTCCGACTCCCGTGGGCTGAGCGCCGTCAGCCGGTTGGTGGCCTCGCGTCGGCGTTCGACCGCCACCGGAGTGAGCATGCCCAGCAGCAGCCGGGTCACCGCAGGGGACAGGTAGGCGTCACCCTCGTGCGCGGCCCGGACCGCGCGGATCAGTTCGTCGGGCGTGCAGTTCTTCAGGACGAAGCCCGCCACCCGGTGCTGGACCGCCCGGAGCACGTTGGGCTCGGCGCCGAAGGAGGTCAGCAGGACGACCCGGAGTCCGGGTAGCAGCCGGTGCAGCTCCTCGACCGCGCCCAGCCCGTCGAGGACCGGCATCTTGATGTCGAGCAACGCCACGTCCGGCCGGCGCCGAACCGCCTCGTCCACCGCAGCCCGGCCGTCCGCCGCCTCGGCGACGACCGTCATGTCGCCGGCCGATTCGAGCACGGTGCGGATGCCGGCCCGGATCAGCGGCTCGTCGTCGGCGAGCAGGACCCGGACCATCTCAGCGGGCTCCGAGGAGCATGCTGCCGGGTAGCAGCAGGAACATCACGACCGCGGTGGCGAGCCCGAGTCCGAGGGTACGGATCCGGCCGGCCGGGACCGGCTCCGGTTCGGGCTCCGGCCGGGTGGTCAGCCCTGCCGGTTCGGGCTCGGCAAGGTCGCCGGGGTCGGCCGCGACGGGCAGCATCGCGACAAGGCGCCAACCGTCCCCGGTCGGCCCGTGTTCGACGAACCCGCCGACCGGAACCATCCGTTCGCGCAGTCCCGCCAGGCCGTGCCCGGCGTCGTCGGCGCCCGGGGCGACGTCCGGCAGCGGGTTGACCAGCGTGATCAGCAGAGCGTCCGGCTCCCACGTCACCCGTACCGACACGGGCCGGCCCGGAGCGTGCTTGGCGGCGTTGGTCAGCCCCTCCTGCACCACCCGGTACGCCGCCTGCGAGGCCGCCGACCCCAGCGGGCGTGCCGGTCCGGACCGGCGCAGTGTCACCGGTACCCCGGCCGTCCGGAACTGCGTCACCAGGGTGCCGACGGACTCCACCCCCGGCGACCGCCGATCGGCCCCCCGCTCGCTGCGCAGCGCCCCGACCAGTCCGTACAGCTCGTCCATCGCGTCCCGGGTGGCGCGGGCCAGGTGCCCGACGGCCTCGCGTTGCGGTGCCGGCAGCGCCGACACCTCCAACGCCGCCGCCTGGACCGAGACCAGACTGAGCCGGTGGCCGAGCGAGTCGTGCATGTCCCGGGCGATCCGTAGCCGCTCCCGCAGCTGCTCCTGCTCGGCGACGAGTTCCCGCTCCCGGCGGAGTTGCCGGTTGTGCCGGTCGAGCGTCGACACCAGCCGTTCCTGCTGGGCCAGGTACCGGCCGACCAGCACCGGCAGCGCCACGAAGACGAGGTACGTCCCGAGCAGGCTGGAGACCGCCCCCGGCCACGCGGGCAACCCGACGAGCTGGACGGCCAGCGCCCCGAGCGCCGTACCGACCAGCATCGCCGTACCGGACCGGGACACGGCCGCCCGACCGGCGTGGTAGGCGGCCCAGAGCAGCAGCACGTACGCCGTACCGGTCAGCGGGGTGAGGACGAGCGCGACCGCGAACGCCGCCAGCGGAACCCGCCGGGACAGCGCGATCACCAGCGCCACGACGAGGGCGTACGCCGGAACCGCCGCCAGCGGCAGGTCGGCGCCGTGCCGGGCCGCCAGCAGCGCGGTGTCCGCCGTGAGCACGGCGGCGGCGAGAAGATGTCGGCGCATCATGTGGTGCAGGCTACGTCCTGGTTCCCATCCGTCGCGTCCACCGCAGCGCGGAGCCGGTCGGCGTCGGGTCGACGTCCTCGCCCGGTCGGGGTCGAACCGGCCCGTTGACATTCGTCGCCGGGTTCGGCGACTTTCGAGGACTGTTCCGTCCGCCGTCGGTGCCTAGCGTGACGGGCGTGATCGACGTAAGAAATCTCAGCAAGCGGTACGGGGGCACGTTGGCGGTCGACGGGCTCTCGTTCACGGTGCACCCCGGGCAGGTGACCGGCTTTCTCGGCCCGAACGGCGCCGGCAAGTCCACCACCATCCGGATGATGCTCGGCCTCGACCGGCCCAGCGCCGGAGAGGTCCTGATCGACGGCCGGCCCTACCGTGAGCAGGCCTCGCCCCTGCGCCGGGTGGGCGCCCTGCTGGAGGCCAGATCCGTGCACGGCGGCCGGAGCGCGTACCACCACCTGCTGTGGCTGGCGCAGAGCAACCGGATACCCCGGGCCCGGGTCCGGGAGGTGCTGACAATGGTCGGCCTGGAGGGCGTGTCGAAGCGGCGGGTGGGTGGTTTCTCCCTCGGGATGGTCCAGCGGCTCGGTGTCGCCGCGGCGCTGCTCGGGGACCCGCCGGTGCTGCTCTTCGACGAGCCGGTGAACGGGCTGGACCCGGAGGGCATCCGGTGGATCCGTGACCTGATGCGAGGTCTCGCCGCACAGGGCCGGACAGTCTTCGTCTCCAGCCACCTGATGAGCGAGATGGCGCTCACCGCCGACCATCTCGTGGTGATCGGCCGGGGCCGGCTGCTCGCCGACACCGGCGTACGGGACTTCGTCGAGGCGCACTCCGGCTCCCACGTACGGATCCGTACCCCGGAGCCGGAGCGGATGCGGGACGTCCTGACCGCCGCCGGGCTCCGGGTCAGCACGGCCGGGGACGGCGCTCTGGAGGCGTACGGGGTGGAGGCCGCCCGGATCGGCGAGCTGGCCTCGGCCCATCGGCTGACGGTGCACGAGGTCAGCGCGCAGGGCGCCTCACTGGAGGAGGCGTTCATGCGGCTCACCGGGGACGCCGTGCAGTACCGGGCGGAGGGTGGGCGTTGATGGACAGCATCGGTGACGTCTCCACCGTCCAGCCCGGCCCGCTGGGAAGCCGGCCGAGCCGGGCCGCGACCGGAGCGGTCCTGCTGGCGGAACTGACCAAGATCCGGACCGTCCGGTCGACGATCTGGACCCTGCTGCTGACCTTCGGCGTCAGCGTCGGCCTGAGCCTGCTGGTCGGACTCAGCTTCGCCAACCAGCCACCCGAGCAACAGCGGACCGCCGTCGATCCGCTGTTCGCCGCCTTCTACAGCCTGACCCTCGGCCAACTCGCCCTGGTGGTGTTCGGGGTGCTGGTGCTGGGCAGCGAGTACAGCTCCGGCACGATCCGGGCCACCCTGGTCGCGGTGCCGCGGCGCGGCCTGGGGTACCTCGGCAAGGTGCTCGCCACCGGGCTGCTGGCCCTCGCGGTCGCGGTGCCCACCGTGCTGGCCAGCTTCTTCACCGCCCAGGCGGCGCTGGGCCGGTACGGCGTTTCGCTCGGCTCCGACGGGGCGTTGGCCGCCGTCGTCGGCGCCTGCCTGCATCTGACCCTGCTCTGCCTGTTCGCCCTCGGGGTGACCACGATGCTGCGCGGTTCGGTGCGCTCGCTGGGTGTCCTGTTGCCGCTGTTCTTCCTCGGCTCCCAGGGGCTCGGCAACATTCCGAAGGTCCGGACCGTCACCCAGTTCCTGCCGGACCAGACGGGTTGGGTGATCATGCACCTGGCCGGTCCACAGGACGAAGCCCGCTGGGTCCGGGACTACGGCCCGTGGACCGGGATCGGCATCCTCGTGCTCTGGACGGCCGCCGCCCTGCTCGGTGGCTACCTGATGCTGCGCCGCCGCGACGCCTGAGCCCGCCGGGGGCGGGCCTGGCGTAACCGAGCCCGCCCCGGCGGGTACGACGTAACCGAGCCCGCCCCCGGCGGGTACGGCCCGACCGAGCCGGCCCCGGACGGTCGGCCCGTTGGCCGGTCCGGGCACGATGGTCGGATGAGGGTCCGACCGATCACCCCGGAACTGCTGGTGGACGAACTGGCCGAGCGGCTGGCCGGCGCGGGGGGCGGGGGATGGCTGCGGGTGGCGGTCGACGGACCGCCGGCCGCCGAGCCCGGCCGGCTCGCCGACGCGCTCGTCGACCCGTTGCGGGTCCGGAGCCGTCCGGCGGTACGGGTCGACGCGGCGGACTTCCTGCGTCCGGCGTCCCTGCGGTACGAGTACGGCCGGACCAATCCCGACGCCTACTACACCGGCTGGCTCGACGAGGCGGGACTGCGCCGGGAGGTACTCGATCCGGCCGCTCCGGGCGGCTCGGGCCGGGTCCTGCCGTCGCTGTGGGACGCGGCGACCGACCGGGCCACCCGGGCCGGCTACCTCACCCTGCCGCCCGCCGGAGTACTCCTGGTCAGCGGATCCCTGCTGCTCGGCGGGGCCCTCCCGTTCGACCTGACGGTCCATCTCGTGCTGTCACCCGGCGCGCTCGCCCGGCGTACCCCGGTGTCGGCGCGCTGGACGCTGCCTGCCTTCGCCCGCTACGCCGAGGAGGTCGGACCGTCGATGTTCGCCGACGTGGTGGTCCGGATGGACGACCCGCGCCACCCCGCGATGGTCGACCCGGAGAACATCGGCTGACCGGTGGAGGAATCGGCGGTTTGCCCGCGCCGGCGACTGGGTAATCGCGCTGCTCATGACGGACCGCACTCGGACATTACCGTCCAGGAGAGCGGATCCGTCTCATCGACGGAAAGGCAGGCAGCGCATGCTCGTCAACGAGGCAATCGGCACTCGCCGTTCTGCGACGGACAGTGACCAGATCCGTCGCGCCCTGCGGGCTCGCTACGACGAGCTGTCCGTCGAGTACGACGAGGCGTTGACGCAGAGCCAGGTGCTCCGGCTGGTCGAGGTCGGCGACACGGCCGGCGACGACCAGGCGGACAGCGGTACGAAGACGGCCGAGCGGGACACCGCGCAGTCGCTCCTGCGTACCATCCTCGACCGCCGGGCGCAGTTCGAGCACGCGTTGACCCGGCTGGACGAGGGCGCGTACGGCTGGTGCGAGGGCTGTGGCGACTCGATTCCGGTGGAGCGGCTGGAGATCTTCCCGTCCGCCACCACCTGCGTGGGCTGTAAGCAGTCCCGGGAACGCCGGGCCGCCTGAGCCGGGCCGTGGCCGTACCGCGCGCCCGGCTTGCCCGGCCTGGCCGGGGCGGGTGAACTGGAGTCATGGGCGAGATCAGGGTCGGCACGGCGTCGTGGACCGACAAGACGTTGCTGGAGTCGGACTGGTACCCGGCGAAGGCGGACACGGCGGAACGCCGACTCGCGCACTACGCCACACACTTCCCGCTGGTCGAGGTCGACGCCACCTACTACTCACCACCGGCGGAACGGACCGCGGAACTCTGGGCGGGACGTACGCCGGACGACTTCACCTTCAACGTGAAGGCGTTCAGTCTGCTGACCGGGCATCCGACCCGGGTCTCCGCGCTGTACAAGGACCTTCGACCGGAGACCGACAAGAAGAACATCTACCCGGGTGACCTGGAGCCGCAGGCGTACGAGGAGGTGTGGACCCGGTTCCTGTCGGCGCTGGAGCCGCTGGCCGGGGCCGGCAAGCTGGGTGCGCTGCTGTTCCAGTTCCCGCCGTGGTTCACCATCCGGCGGGACAACAAGCAGTACCTGTTGGAGGTGCGGCGACGCTGCGATCCGATGCGGGCGGTCTTCGAGTTCCGGCACGCCTCCTGGTTCGCCGACGACAACCGGGACGAGACGCTGGAGTTCCTGCGCCAGCACGAGTTGCCGTACGTCTGCGTGGACATGCCGCAGGGCCATCGTTCTTCGGTGCCGCCGGTGCTGGTCGCCACCGCCGACCTGGCGGTGGTTCGCTTCCACGGCCACAGCGAGAAGTGGACCAGCAAGAACATCTACGAGAAGTTCGGCTACCGGTACTCGGATCGGGAGCTGGCGGACTGGGCGCCCAAGCTCCGCCGGCTGGCCGACGACGCGGCCCAGACCCACGTCCTCTTCAACAACTGCTACCGCGACTACGCCCAGACGAACGCGGACCAGCTGACGGATCTGCTGCGGGGCTGACGCCCGGGACGGAGTTTCACCCGGGACGGAGTTTCACCCGGGTCGGGTGAACGGTCCTCACCCGCCTGTCGGCGAGCATGGCGCAGGTGGGCAGTAGGAACGGGGGATCAGTCGTGCCGAACAATTCGTACTCGGTCTTCGAGTCGTCGTTGGATAAGACCAACCTCATCCTCAAGGACATCGAGCAGGCGTACGGATGGCCGAAGGAGCGCCGCAACCAGTCGTACGCGGCGTTGCGGACGGTTCTGCACCTGCTGCGGGACCGGCTGCCGGTGCAGGAGAGCGTGCACTTCTCGGCCCAGTTGCCAATGTTGGTACGGGGAATCTATTTCGAGGGCTGGGATCCGAGCATCGTCCCGGTCAAGTTGAATCGGGAGGAGTTCCTCTACGAGGTCCGGGCCGGGTTCCCGTTCGACGTCGAGGGTGGTCCGGGATCCGTGGTGACCACGGTATTGAACGCGCTTCGCCGGCACATCACCGAGGGCGAGTGGGACGACGTCAAGTCCACCATGCCGAAGGACCTGACCCGGATCATGCCGTAGCCCGGGTCATCCCGTGGTCGACGGCGCCGGCGCGCGGCTGATCGGGATGTTGCGGCGGCGGGCGGTGCCGGCCAGCGCGGCGGCGTCGGCGATCGCGGCGCCCCCGGGGTCGTTGTTGAAGAAGACGAAGGTCGTCTCGTCGCCGGTGAACGTCGAGCCGATCCGGTCGAGCCAGGAGCGCAGTGCGGCGCGCCCGTACCGGGGGTGGGGACGGGCGCGGCCCTCGTGCAGCCGGAGGTAGCCGAAGTCGGCGGTACGCCACAACGGGGTGACCGGCCGGCCGCCCCGGTCGGCCCAGCACAGCGCGGCGCGGTGCCGCTCCAGTACCTCTCGCGTCTGGTCGGTCCACCAGGACGGGTGTCTCGGCTCCACCGTCACCCGTACGTCGGCCGGGAACCGGGACAGCGTCCGGTCCAGGGCCGGTACGTCGGCGGGCAGGTTCGGCGGTAGTTGCAGCAGCACCGGGCCGAGCCGGTCGCCGAGCGCGGTCGCCCGGGACAGGAACCGGTCGACGGGTTCGTCGGGTTCCCGCAGACGCTTGATGTGGGTCAGATAGCGGCTCATCTTGACGGCGACGCAGAAGTCGTCGGGGGTACGGCCGCGCCACCGCGCGAAGATGTCCCGCTCGGGCAGCCGGTAGAAGGCGTTGTTCACCTCCACCGTGGCGAACCGCTCGGCGTAGTGCTCCAGCCAGCGTGTCTGCGGCAGACCGGCCGGATAGAACCGGCCACGCCAGTCGCGGTACTGCCATCCGGAGGTGCCGAGCAGAATCATCTCCGGGCCAGTATGCCGGCCGGTCCGGTCCACCGCCCGGCGAAGGCGCGGGGTGGACCGGACCGGCGCCGCTACCGGATCGTCACCTCGGCGGTGAGCTGGCGGTGGTGGTCGACCCGGCGTTCGTCGCCGACCAGGCGCACGGCGACGGTGTGTCGGTGGTCGTCGCTGGAGGCGGAGAGCCGCAACTCCAGGTCGCCGGACTCGACCACCCGGTGGCCGAGTCGTCCGGTGAACGAGGAGAGGTCGGCGTGCACCCGGAAGTCGACCGTCCGGGTCTGGCCGGGCGCGAGCGGCAGCCGGGTGTAGCCGGTCAGCCGGACCACCGGCCGGGTCACCTGCGCCACCGGATCGTGCAGGTAGAGCTGGACCACCTCGGTGCCGCTGCGGTCGCCGTCGTTGCGGACCGTGACCGAGACCGTCACCTCGCCGTCGGTCGGCACCTCCACCGGCCGCCCCGGCGTCGGTACCGCGCCGTTGACCCGGACCTCCGGCCAACTGAACTCGGTGTACGACAGGCCGTGGCCGAATGCAAAGAGCGGGGTCGGGTCGACGCTGCTGACCTCGGTCCGGTGCCCCAGCGCCGGGCTGAGGTACGTGTTCGGCTGGCCGCCCGGCCCCCGGGGCACGCTCACGGGCAGCCGGCCGGACGGATTGACCCGGCCACTGAGCACCCGGGCCACCGCCGGTCCGCCCTCCTCGCCGGGGAAGAACGCCTGCACCACCGCAGCCAACCGGTCGATCCAGTCGCCGAGGGCGTACGGCCGGCCGGCCAGCAGGACCAGCACCACCGGGGTACCGGTGTGCAGCAGTGCCTCCAGCAGTTCCGCCTGCGCGCCGGGCAGCCGCAGATCGGCGGCGTCGGACCCCTCGCCGGAGGTGCCGTGGCCGAACAGCCCGGCCCGGTCACCGAGCACCGCGACGCAGACGTCGGCCTCGGTGGCCGCCGTCACCGCCGCCGCGACCGGGTTGTCGGGGGTGTCGGTCGGGCCGTCGATCGTGCCGCCCGGGGCGTGCCGGATCGGAACGTCCGGCAACTCGGCCCGCAGCGCCGCGAGCAGGGTCGGGATCTCGATGCCGTCCGGCAGTTCGGGGTGCTGCCCGCCGACGTGGCTGGGAAAGGTGTAACAGCCGAGCATCCCCTCGACGCTGTCGGCCAGCGGTCCGACCAGCGCGATCCGGCCGCTCGGGCGCAGTGGCAGCGCCCCGCTGTTGGCCAGCAGCACCACCGACTCCTCGGCCAGTTCCCGGGCGAGTTCCCGGTTGGCCGGCGGATCGAGGTCGATGCTTCCTTCCCGGGGGCCGGGGATGTCGCCGTTGCCCTGTTCGGTGGTGCCGGCGAAGGCGGCCGGTCGCGGGGACCAGTCGGCGTCCAGCAGCCCGAGTTCGCACTTCTGCCGGAGTACCCGGGTCGCCGCCCGGTCGATGAGGGACTCCGGCACCGTACCGGCGCGGACCGCGTCGATCAGCGGATCGCTGTAGCAGTGCCCGGCCGGCAGTTCGACGTCCACCCCGGCGACCAGGGCCAGCGCCGCCGCCTCGCCGAGGTCGGCGGCGATGCCGTGCAGCCGCTGGAGGAAGCTGATTCCGAAGTAGTCGGCGACGACCGTACCCGAGAATCCCCACCGCTCCCGGAGCAGCCCGGTGAGCAGTTCGGGGTCGGCCGCCGGCGGAACGCCGTCGATCTCGGAGTAGGCGTGCATGATGGAGCCGGCGCCGCCGTCCCGGATCGCCATCTCGAAGGGCGGCAGCAGCACGTCGGCGAGTTCCCGGGGGCCGATCCCGACCGGGCCGAAGTTGCGGCCGGCCCGGGAGGCGGAGTAGCCGACGAAGTGCTTGAGGGTGGCGATCACCCCGGTCGACTGGAGGCCGCGGACGTAGGCGGTGCCGACGGTGGCCACCAGGTACGGGTCCTCACCGATCGACTCCTCGGTACGCCCCCAGCGCGAGTCCCGGATCACGTCGAGCACCGGCGCCAGCCCCTGGTGCACGCCGACCTGACGCAGCCCCGAACCGATCTGAGCGGCCATCCGTTCGACCAGTGCCGGGTCGAAGGTGGCGCCCCAGGCCAGCGGGGTGGGATAGACGGTCGCCCGCCAGGTCATGAAGCCGGTGAGGCACTCCTCGTGCGCGATGGCCGGGATGCCGAACCGGTTGGCGGCGACGACTTCCTCCTGCATCCGGGCCAGTGCGCGGGCCCCGAGGGCGGGATCGATCGGCGCGGTGCCGAACGGCCTGGTGAGCTGACCGAGACCAATATTGATCAGATCGCGCCAGTCGGGTACCTCGGCGACCATCTCGTGTTGGTGCGGCGCCATGTCGTCGCCGGTCGAGTTGCCACCGATCCAGACGCCGTAGAGCTGCGCGATCTTCTCCTCGAGCGACAGCCGGGCGAGCAGGTCCTCGACCCGCCGCGCCACGGGCAGGCGCGGATCCTGCCACCGGGGCGGGGCGTCGGGAGTGCTGGCGGGTGAGGTGTCATCCGCCGGGACGTCAGCCGCGATGCCGGCGAGCTGTCCATCGTGTGGATGCCCGTCGTGCACCCCCGTGACCTCAAGCCGCCCCACCCCGGTGGTTGTCCGAGGGGTATCGGCGGCGTTGCGGTTGCTGCTCACGAGCAGCCTCCTGTCGCTTGTTCCTGGGCCTCTTTCGCCAGCCGCCGCACGTCGCGAGAAGTGGGTCGGCTGCCGGCGCGCGTACTTCCGACATGTTTCCGGAAGGAACGGCCCGCGTCGAGAGGGTAGTTCGACGGAAAGTAGCTCGCAAGTTCCCTTGCCGGGAAGCCCTTGACCGTTTGTTCACGGAGTCGTAGCGTGCGCCGCATCGCGATGAATTATCGGGCCGGCTCCGAAAGTTTGCGGATCGCTCGGCGCCACCCGATGCGGATGATGGCCGGTCTTCCGGAAAGCCGCTGGCGCCGGGGCCACTGCGAAGGGACGGCGAACTCGTGCGAGAGCGCAGGGAGAGCACCGTATCCCACCGCCGGGACCCGACGAAGGTGATGATCATCTCTGTTCCGACGGGAATGCAACGGACTCCCCGACGGCGGCTCCACCGCCTACGAGCCGTCAATCCGCGGGCAGGTGCGCTGGTCGGCTTCGATCTACAGGTCAACGATGCGACCGGGGGTACCCGGACAGCGGCGACCACCTGGCACGACCCGACCGGGCAGTCCTACCTGAACACCTCGCGCTGGGGTGCGGTGGGCCTCGGGTCGTAACGGGCGGGTGGGGGACCCGCCGAGGACGCGGGCGAGCCGGCCGGGCGGGGACCGGCTCGCCCGCCCTCGGCGGCGATCTCGACCGTTGACCGGGGCGGTGATATATTGATGACCATCTCTGCCTTCGGTGGGCGATCGTGTCCTGCGGCGGCAGGTCGGTCCAACTGGAGGTAATGGCAATGAAAAATCGCCTTCTCGTCGCGGGTACGGCCCTGGTCGTCGGGTTGAGCGGTGCCGGGTTCGCTGTCGCGGGGACGACGCCGCAGGGCGGTGTCGGGGTGATGGCAGCCGGTGAATTCGACTTCAGCCGCCCCCAGACCGTCGCCACCAACCTGGTGGCGCCCTGGGGGCTCGGCTTCCTGCCCGACGGCAGTGCGCTGGTCGCCGAGCGGGACAGTGCCCGGGTGATGCAGATCCGTCCGGGGCAGACGCCGCAGCAGGTGGCGACGATCTCCGGTGTCGCGCCCGGCGGCGAGGCCGGTCTGCTCGGCCTGGCGATCTCGCCGACCTACGCCTCGGACCGGTACGTCTACGCGTACTTCACCTCCAGCAGCGACAACCGGATCATCCGGTTCCGGCTCGACGCCCCGCAGACCCAGACGCCGATTCTCACCGGGCTGGCCCGGGCGAACTTCCACGACGGCGGCCGGATCGCGTTCGGCCCCGACGGAATGCTCTACGCGGGGGTCGGCGACGCGGGCGTGACCGCCAACGCGCAGAACGCGCAGAGCCGCAACGGAAAGATCCTGCGGATGCGGCCGGACGGCAGCGTCCCCACCGACAACCCGACCGCCGGCTCACTGGTCTACAGCATGGGCCACCGCAACGTGCAGGGGCTCGCCTGGGACGGCCAGGGCCGGCTCTACGCCAGCGAGTTCGGGCAGAACACCTGGGACGAGGTCAACTACATCGTGCCCGGCGGCAACTACGGTTGGCCGACGGTGGAGGGTCGGGGCAACGATCCCCGGTTCCGGAACCCCATGGTCACCTGGACCACCGCCGAGGCGTCACCGAGCGGCGCCACCATCGACGGCAACGTGCTGTTCGTCGCCGCGCTGCGTGGCACCCGGCTCTGGCAGGTTCCGTTGACCGGTGCCGGTACCGCCGGCACCCCGGTCGCCCAGCTCACCGGCCAGTACGGCCGACTCCGTACGGTCGAGCGGGCTCCGGACGGCTCGCTCTGGGTGGCCACCAGCAACCGTGACGGCCGGGGCTCGCCGGCCGCGACCGACGACCGGGTGCTGCGGTTCCCGCCGGTCGGGGTGACGCCGACGGCGAACCCGACCACCACCCGGCCGCCGACCACGCCCCCGTCGCCGACCGTCCCGCCGACCGTCGTCCCGACCACCACACCGCCGACGGGCAGCGGCGCGTGCACCGCGACGTACCGGCAGACCAACCAGTGGCAGGGCGGCTTCCAGGCCGACGTGACGGTCCGGAACAACGGCACCGCGACGCTGAACGGCTGGACGGTGCGGTGGACCTTCGCCAACGGACAGACGATCGGCCAGCTCTGGAACGGCACCCTGACCGCCAGCGGGTCCTCGATCACGGTCCGGAACGTGGGCCACAACGGGACGCTCGGGGCCAACGCCTCGGCCACCTTCGGCTTCACCGGCAGCTGGAACGGGACCAACACCGCGCCGACCACCCTCACCTGCACCAGTCCCTGAGCCAGCCCGTACCGCCGGCCGGTCGACATCCGCACGGATCTCGGCCGGCCGTCGGCTTTTCTCAGCTCGCCGACCGGATGGCACGGTGCGCCGCCACCGTCTCCCAGCCCGCGGCGGCCAGCAGCACCAGGGTGGCGCCGCCGGCGAGGGCGACCGACGGGGCGATCAGGCCGACCGGCACCAGCGCCACCAGCGTACCGATCGCGAGCAGTCGGGGCACCGGCAGCGCGCCGAAGACCATCCGGGTGAACAACGCGTGACCGACCAGGAAGAGAGCCGGTCCGCCCAGCACGGTGAGGATCACCTCCATCCCCGGCCGGCCGGTCGGCTCGGCGATGGTCAACTCGTCGCCGACCGCGCCGACGATGATGCCGGCCACCATGGGCACGTGCAGGTAGGAGTAGGCCGCGCGGCCGAGTCGGGCCGGGTCGTCGGCGCGGTCGATCACTCGCCGGGCCGCCTCGGCGTCGTGGTCGAAGTAGAGCCACCAGAGCACGGCGGTACCCAGGGTCGCGGTCACGACCGCGAGCACCTGGATCTCGTCGGCCGGTGCACTGCCGAGGGCCTTCCCGGTCACGAGGATGGACTCGCCCAGCGCGATGAGGATGAACAGCTGCATCCGGTCGGCGAGATGCCAGCCGTTGATGGGCCAGTCGGTCGAGCGGGACCGGCCGAGTCCCGGTACCCGGAATCCGAGGGTGGCGCCCGCGTACTCGAGGAGGACGGCGACGGCCCAGAGCCCGATCCGGGTGGGACCGGAGACGATCGCGCCGGCTATCCAGAACGCGCCGCTGGCCAGCTTCCAGATCAACAGCCGTTGGAAGGTGAGTCGCAGTGCCAGTCGCCGCTGCCCGGCACCGGGCTGGTCCGGCTTCGGCCCGGTCGACCTGCCCGGCTCGCCGCCGGGCCGACCGAGTGCGACGAGGGCGAAGAGAGTACGCCCCACCTGGATCGTCACGTACGCCCCGGCGAACCAAGTGCCGCGTCCGTCGAACGCCTGCGGCAGCGAGGCGGAGACCGCCAGGCTGAGCACGGCGACCAGGATCAGCATCAGCCGTACGCTCAACTGGTCCGGGTCGAACCAGTTGGTGACCCAGGTGGTGTCCACCCAGGCCCACCAGATCGCGAGCAGCATCAGCAGGGTCTGCACCATGCCCAGCGGTGTGGGGTGGTCACGCAGGAACTGGGTCAGCTGGGTGACGGCGAGCAGGTAGATCAGGTCGAAGAACAACTCGACGAAGGTCACTTGACGACGTGTCCTGGAGCTGCGGGTGACCCCCGGACCCTCGCCGAGTACCGCCACCTGCCCCCGCCCACCCATGTCGTCCGGACCCGGCCGAACCGATGGTAACGGGCACAACGGGGCGAGGGTCAGCTATGCGGCGAAACAGTCAGGCCGATCGCATCGGCAGGAGTTCGGGTCGGGCGTGCCGGATCGGGGTCAGGATCGCGACGGCGGCGATGCCCAGGCAGACCGCTCCGGCGGCCAGGCAGACCGGCGCGGTGCCGTACCGGGCCACCGCGACGGTCAGCACCGCCGCGCCGAGCGGACCGAGCGCCGAGTGCAGGGTCCAGAACGCCGAGGTGACCCGGCCGAGCAGATGGTCGGGAGTCACCTGCTGGCGCAGCGACAGGGAGCAGATCCCGGCGGTGGCGGTGCAGAACGCGTACCCGGTGACCAGGACCGCGAGCGCCGGAACGGTTACGGTCAGCCCGGCCCCGGCGATGGCCAGCCCGGCGAGGGCGTACGCGCCGATCCAGCAGGCCCCGAAGCCCAGCCTGCGGCGGATCGGGGCGACCAGCAGCGCGGCGACGACCGTGCCCGCCGCCGCACCGGCCAGCACGTAGCCGACGGCACCGTCCGACCGACCGAGGTCGTGTTTGACGTGGTAGATGAAGATGTCGGTCAGCCCGATGGTCAGGAAGGTCAGGAACGACAGCAGCACGGTCAGCGCCCGCAGCACCGGATGACGCCAGAGGAACCGCACTCCCACCAGCAGGTCCGTCCAGTTGCCCCGGGCGGCCGGGGCGCCGTTCCGCGCGTCGGGGCGGGTCGCGGCCGGCGCGCGGAGCCGGACGAGACCAAGGCCCAGCGCGGACAGGGCGAAGGTACCCGCGTCGATGCCGATGGCGGCGGTCGGCCCGAACGCGGCGGAGAGCACCCCGGCCAGCAGGGGCCCGGCCAGCCCGGCCGTCGCGTAACTGGCGTAGAGCTGACCGTTCGCCCTGGTCACCTGCGCGGGGTCGACCAGTCGCGGCACGGCGGCGACATAGCCGACCTGGAAGATCATTCCGATCGCCGCGCAGGCCGGCGCGATCAGGTAGAGCAGCCAGAGCTGTGGCGAGAAGAGCCAGACCAGCGGGATGAGGGCGTACCCGACGGCGCGGGCCAGGTCGCAGCCGATCAGCAGCCTCCGCCGGTCCACCCGGTCCACCAGGAACCCGGCGAAGATCCCGGCCACTATCGTCGCCGCGCCGGCCAGGCCGGTCAGCAGCCCCATCCGGGCGACGGAACCGGTCGCGTGCAGCACCAGCAGCGGCACGGCGACGAGCGAGAACGAGTCCCCGAGCGCGGAGAGGGTCTGCCCGGCCCAGAACAGTGGGAAGTCGCGACCACGCCACAGGGGCGGAGCGTCCTGCTCGGGGGCGGGGGCGGCCCGGTCGTCCGGGCCGGCCGCCGTACCCGGCCGCGTGGTGGTCACTGGCCGGAGCTGGCCGAGCGTGGCATGTCGCGCAGGGTCGCCACGATCCACTCCTCGACCCGGGCCTGGTCGAGCCCCAGCTCGATCAGTGTCCGGGCACCCGGTTCGGCCTCCTCGTGGAGCAGGCCGAGCAGAATGTGCTCGGTGCCGACGTAGTTGTGGCCGAGCCGCAGTGCCTCCTGGAAGGTCCGGTCCCGGACCCGCTTCGCCGCCGGGGCGAAGGGCAGGTGTGCCGGACTCGCCTCACCGGCCGGGCCGAGAAGTGCGACGGTCCGCTCCCGTACCGTGTCGGCCGGTACGCCCAGCGCCTCGATCGCCCGGCAGGCCAGCCCGGCCGGCTCGTGCAGGATCCCCAGCAGCAGGTGCTCGGTGCCGACCTGGGGGGCGCCGAACCGCCGGGCCTCCTCCTGCGCCTTCACGACCACGTTGCGGGCCCGGTCGGTGAACCGGGCGAAGGCGCTGGCCGGAATCGCCTCGTCCTGATCGGACCTGCGGGCCACGAAGCGCTTCTGCACGGCCTGTTTGGTGACGCCCATGCTCTGCCCGATGTCGGTCCAGGATGCGCCGGTCCGGCGGGCCTGGTCGACGAAGTGTCCGATCAGGTGGTCGGCCAGTTCGCCGAGGTACGCGGAGACGAGGACGGCGTCGGACAGTCGTTCCAGGGCGTCGCCACCGGGGTGCTGGCGGCGGACGTACTCGATGAGATCGTCGAGGCGGACCGGAAGTTCCTCCATCCGTCAACCGTAGGTTGACGAACCGGTAATCGTCAACCCGTGGTTGACGATTGTCCGGGAGGGGTCAGGCCGGCACGACCGGCGACCGGCGCGCCGGCCGGGCGCCGACGGCGCTGGCCGCCTCCTGGAGTCCGCGCAGCGCGAGCCGGTCCGCGCGCTCGTTCTCGGGATGACCGTTGTGGCCCTTGACCCAGTGCCACCGCACCTCGTGCTGCGCGGCGGCCGCCTCCAACCGCTGCCACAGGTCGGCGTTCTTGACCGGCTGCTTCGCGGCGGTCCGCCAACCGTTGCGCTTCCAGTTCGGCAGCCATTTCGTGATGCCGTCCCGGACGTACGTGCTGTCGGTGTGCAGCCGTACCGAGACCGTACGGGTCAGGCTCTCCAGCGCCTGGATCGCCGCCATCAGCTCCATCCGGTTGTTGGTGGTCTCGGTCGCCTCGCCGCCGCAGATCTCCCGCTCCCGGTCGCCGTACCGCAACACGGCGCCCCAGCCGCCCGGTCCCGGGTTTCCGCTGCACGCGCCGTCGGTGTAGATGTCCACGGTCTGCGGCGCTGTCTGCTCTGTCACCCCGGCAAGATACCGAGTACGCCCTGCCGACAACCACGAGCCCGCCCGGTGCGCCGGGATCGCCCGCCGAAGGCAGTGGTCCAGGGCGCCCGGCTGCCGTCGGTCACGCCGGGGTACTCGCTGGCGCGGGTGCTTCGGGTGGGTGTCCCCGGGAGCGCGAGGCGTCGGAGACGGCGACCCCGGTTAGAACCAGGGCGACGGCGACGGCGGCCAACAACGGTGGCGCGAACAGCAACGGCGGGGCGAGGGCGAGCAGCGTGAGCAGTGCGATCGGCCGATTTCGGGAGACGCGGCCGAAGACCGTGTGTTCGAGGCGTGCCCGCCCTGCCACGAAAAGTACGGGTCCGCCGAGCAGGGTCGCGATCCACGCCGGCCGGATGTCGCCGAGCGGCTGGGTGATGACGAGTTCATTACCGACCGCGGTCACGACGACGCCGGCCACCATCACCAGGTGTGCGAGGGCCACAGGTCGGGTGAGCCGCACCGGATCCGGTACGGCGGCGATGGCCTGGCCCAGCAGTTCCCCGGCGCGGTGGACGTATATCCGCCAGAACAGCACGGTCGTGGCGATCGAGGCGCCGAAGGCCGCAATGTGATCGGCGTCGAGGTCGTTCTGACTGAACGTCAGCCCGGTGACGAGAATCAGCTCGCCGAGCGCGATGATGAAGAACTGGCGGTGCCGCTCGGCCAGGTGCTCGGCTCCGAGTGGCCAGTCCGGGTTGGTCATCCGACCCAGTCCGGGTGTGGGGTAGCGGAGGGCGAATGCGATGTAGTCCACCGCCGCCGCGAGGATCCACAGCGTTCCACGTCCCGCGCCACGGGCGAATCCTCCGGCGATCCACAGGGCGGCGGAGACGCCGGACCAGAGCAGGATCCGCTGGGCGGCTTGCCTCTGCGGTTCGGGAAGGACAAGCAGCAGGAAGAGCGTGACGCCGATGTGAACGACGGCGGACACGGCCGCGAAGACCAGACCCTGCCCGCCGAAGGCCTCGGGCACCACGGCCGCCATCACCAGACTGGCGACCATGGTCCCGAGGACGACCAGTTGGACCGCCGGGTGGCGGGGCTCCAGGCGGTCGGTCAACCATGCGGTCAGGGTCCAGATCCACGACATGGCCAGCAGCAGCACGAAGGTCTGAAAGGCGCCGTTCCAGGTGAGGTCCTCGAACAGTTTTCGCGACAGCTGGGTGAGGGCGAAGACGAACGCCAGGTCGAAGAACAGCTCCAGTAGCGTGACCCTCTGGCGCTCCCCAGGTCTTCTCAACAGCGGGTCCGCTGCTCCGCCCGTCATCTCCGGCCCGTTCCGTCGGCTACTCGATTGGGTCAGCCGCCGTCGCCGGCAGGGTGCCAGCATATTGCTGCGGCTATTTCGTTGCCCGAGAACATTGATGCGAGAAGCCTGCCGCCTGGAATGTGGGATACTCACCCGCCGGCAGGGCGATGATTCGTGGCGCACTGTGGATCGCCGCGAATTCCAGCTCGCCAACACCATCGAGGCGCGTCGGAGGCACGATCGCTGCGCCAGAGGATGCGCGTTGGCCGGATGCCTGTGGCGGCGTACGACCGCCCGCCAGTAACGACGTAGGGGCGTTGCTACCTGGAGGCGGCGCGATGGAACCGGGTCGGCTGCCGGAAGGCGACCGTCGCCTGGGAGACGGCGAGCGCGGCGAGCCCCGCGACGGAGGCGGCGAGGAGCAACCGGGTGCCGGAGCCGGCGTCGACCGGTGCGCCCCACCAGACACCCGCGACGACGGCGGTGGCGGCGTTGGCGGCGGCGAGCGCGAACAGCAGCCTCCGGCCGGGCCGGCGCGACAGGCGCCAGAGCAGGGCGCCGGCCGCGAGGAAGGTCAGCCCCGCGCCGCCGGCGACGGCCGGCGGAACGGAGTCGGGTAGGCGCCAGAGCCCGCTCCGGGGCGCGGTCACCGCGAGCGCGAGACAGCAGGCCGCCAGGATCACCTCGAACAGCGCGTCGGTACGCAGGATCACGCGTGCGGTCATCTCGCACCCCTTCCCCTCGGCAAGAGTGTAGCGGTTGCTACATTTTTTCGGTGTCCACGTCACGACGGCGCCAGGCGCTGACCGAAGCCGCCTTGGGGTACGTGCTCGTACACGGGCTTCCCGACCTGTCACTGCGCCCCCTGGCCGCGAGCCTCGACACCAGCGACCGGATGCTGATCTACCACTTCGGCAGCAAGGACGGACTTCTCGACGCCGTCCTCGACCTCGCCAACGCCCGGCTGGCCGAGGCGTTCGCGACCCTCGACGGGAAGCCGCGCACCGGGCAGGAGGTCGTCGAGCGCGCGTGGCGGCTCCTCACGCTGCCCCGCAGCGGCGCGATAAGCGGCCTGTACTTCGAGGTGTGCGCGCTGTCGCTGCGTCAACCACAGCGGTGGGCCGCCGTCCACCACCGTCTCCGTCAACCGTGGCTGCGGCTGGTCCACGACGACCTGTGTCGGCTGGGAATCGCCGCCGACCGCGCCACGGCCCTCGCCACGCTGGTCGTCGACGCCCTCGACGGACTCGCCCTCGACCGGCTGGTCAGCGGCGACACGGCCCGGATCGACGCCGCAGTCCACGAACTCGGCCTCCTGCTGACCCGGAGCACAGCACCGCCGCCATGATCGGGGGCTGATCGCCGACCACCACCATCCGCCCTGTTGGCCCTCTGTTCGGCGTCCGCGCAGGGGCTTCCCCGGCGGATCGTGGCGGACTACAGTGCGAGGAACTTTCATGTCCTAGGGGTGATGTATGGCGTTCACCTGGGGCGTCTCGACATCGGCGTACCAGATCGAGGGCGGGGTGACCGACGGCGGTCGCGGGCCGTCGATCTGGGACACGTTCACCCACGAGCCCGGTCGGGTGGCCGACGGCAGCACCGGCGACGTGGCCTGTGACCACTGGCACCGGTACGGCGAAGACGTCGAACTCATGGCCGGGCTGGGCGTGTCCGCGTACCGGTTCTCGGTCGCCTGGCCGCGCATCCAGCCGGACGGCACCGGCCCGGCCGACCCGTCGGGCGTCGCGTTCTACGACCGGCTGGTGGACACTCTGCTTGGAAAGGGCATCGACCCGGTCCTGACGCTCTTCCACTGGGACCTTCCGCAAGCACTGGAGGACAGGGGCGGATGGCGCAGCCGGGACACCGCGTACCGGTTCGCCGACTACGCCGGGCACGTCGCCGACGCGCTTGGGGACCGTATCCGGCTCTGGATCACGCTCAACGAGCCGTTCATCCACATGAGTCTCGGGTACGCGACCGGCGTCCACGCCCCCGGCCACGCGCACCTGTTCGGGGCGCTGCCCGTCGCCCACCACCAACTGCTGGGCCACGGCCTGGCGGTCGCCGCGTTGCGAGACCGGGGCGCCGCCGCCGTGGGCATCACCAACAACTACACGCCGGTGTGGCCGCAGGGTGGCACCGAGGCCGACCTGGTCGCGGCGGCGACGTACGACGCCCTGCACAACCGGCTCTTCACCGACCCCCTGCTCGCGCGCGGTTACCCCGAACTCGGTCTCGATCCGGCCCTCGTCCGGGACGGTGACCTCGACCTCATCGCCGCGCCGCTGGACGTGTTGGGTGTCAACTACTACAACCCGACCGGGGTACGGGCACCGTCCTCTCCGGACAGTCCGATGCCGTTCGACCTCGTGCCACTGGACGGCTACCCGACCACCGACTTCGGCTGGCCGGTTGTGCCGGACGGACTGCGGGAACTCCTCGTCGGCCTGCACCGGGAGTACGGCGACGCCCTGCCGCCGATCCAGGTGACCGAGAGCGGCTGCGCGTACGACGGCATCGACGACCCGCAGCGGGTGGCGTACCTGGACGGGCACATCCGGGCGGTGCGTTCGGCGATCGAGGCGGGAGTCGACGTGCGCGGCTACTTCGTCTGGTCGCTGCTGGACAACTTCGAGTGGGCGGAGGGCTTCAGCAAGCGGTTCGGGCTGGTACACGTTGACTTCGAGACACAGGTGCGTACGCCGAAGACCTCGTACACCTGGTACCGGGATCTCGTCAGAGCCTCTCGATGACGGCGGCCTCCACGCTGCCGGCGGCGCTCACCGAACCCGTCGTACCTGTCCGGCGCGGCTGGATCGTGCTGTTCTTCAGCGCGAACCTCGGCGTCTGGATGGCCTTCTTCACGCCGATCCAGGTCCTGCTGCCGACTCAGGTCGAACTGATCGACCCGGCCAACAAGGAGGCGATGTTCGGCCTGGTGACCGGGCTCGGCGCGCTCGCGGCGGTGGTGGCCAACCCGCTCGTCGGCGCGCTCTCCGACCGGACCTGCCTGCGGATCGGCGACCGCGAGTACGGCCGGCGGCACGTCTGGACGCTGCTCAGCGCGGTCCTCGGCGCGGTGTCGCTGGCGATCCTCGGCCAGCAGCGCACGATCGCCGGCGTCGCCGTGTGCTGGGTGGTCGCCCAGACCTGCTTCAACGCCGCGCTCGCGACCCTGACGGCGGCCATCCCGGACCGGGTGCCGGTGGCGCAGCGCGGACGGGTCTCCGGCTGGGTCGGCATCCCGCAGTCGCTCGGCCTCGTCGTCGGGGCGGTCCTGGTCACCGCCGTGTTCACCGGCAACGCGGGCGGCTACCTGGCGGTGGCGGCGGCCGTACTGGTGCTGGCGCTGCCGTTCGCGCTGGTCACCCCGGACGACGTGCTGCCGCGTACGCACCAGCCACCGCTCCGGCCGCGCGCCCTGCTCCACAGCATGTGGATCAGCCCCCGGGAGCACCCCGACTTCGCCTGGGCCTGGGGCACCCGCTTCCTCGTCCAGGTCGGCAACGCGCTCGGCACGCTCTACCTGCTCTACTTTCTCACCGACGGGGTGAAACACGCCGACCCCGAGAGCGGCCTGCTGATCCTGATCCTGATCTACACGGCCGGCATGATGGCCACCGCGGTCACCGCCGGCCGGCTGTCGGACCGGTCCGGCCGTCGCAAGATCTTCGTCATCTGGTCCGGCGTGATCATGGCGGTGGCGGCGCTGCTGCTCGCGATCTGGCCGTCGTGGCCGATGGCGATGGTCGCGGCGCTGCTGCTCGGCGCCGGGTACGGCGTCTACCTCGCCGTTGACGCCGCGCTGATCACGCAGGTTCTGCCGCAGGCCACCGACCGGGCGAAGGACCTCGGCGTCATCAACATCGCCAACTCGGCCCCACAGGTGCTCGGGCCGGCGATGTCCGCCCCGATCGTCGTCCACCTCGGCGGCTATCCGACCCTGTACGCCCTGACCGCCGTGGTCACCCTCCTCGGCAGCGTGTTCGTGGTGCGGATCCGCTCGGTCCGCTGACCGCCCGGTGTGCACGGCCGCCGCTGGACGAGCCGACCCCCCCGGGGACGGCAGCCACCGGCTCGGGCACGTGAGGGCCGAGCGATCCGGTTACGAGGGTTGGTCGGGTTGGCGCCGGTGTGCCGTCGTTGTCGGTTTGATCGGTGAGGCGGGTTGGCCGCTTGATCGAGTTCCGTCATTGATGTTGACGGGTAAGGCGTCGACCTCTTCCGAGCAGAGAGGATCGCAATGGCTCTCACCCGACGAGGTTTCCTGGAAGCCTCGGCCGTCACGGCGGTCGGCGCACTGTGGACGCCGGGACTCGACCGATCCGCGCCACCGGACTTTCCGACCGACATACCCGTCTACCGCGAGACCTACCGCAACTGGGCCGGCGAGATCCAGGTCGACGGCATGTGGACCTGTGCACCCCGTACCCCGGCCGAGGTGGTCACCGTGACCAACTGGGCGTACGGGCACGGCTATGCGGTACGTCCACGTGGTTACCGGCACACCTGGTCACCGCTCACCGTCCCCAACGGCGGGGCGGCGAACCGGACCATCCTGGTCGACACCACGAAGCACTTGACCTCGATGACGGTGCTGTCCACCGCACCGGGAGCGGCGGCGGTACGGGTCCAGACCGGCGCCTCGATGGAGGACCTCCTCGGCTTCCTGGAGGGGCACGGGCTCGGCGTCACCAACACGCCCGCCCCCGGCGACCTCAGCGTCGGCGGGGTACTGGCGATCAACGGCCACGGCACCTCGGTACCGGCCGACGGCGAGACCCGTACGCCCGGCCACACCTACGGCTCGCTCAGCAACCTCATCCTCTCGCTCACGGCCGTGGTCTGGGACGCGGCGGCCGGCGGGTACGTGCTGCGTACCTTCGACCGGTCGGATCCGGACTGCAAGGCACTGCTCACCCACGTCGGCCGTGCGTTCGTCACCGAGGTGACGATGCGGGTCGGGGCGAACCAGAACCTTCGCTGCGTGAGCACCGTGGACATTCCCGTCTCGGAGCTGTTCGCCGCGCCGGGCAGCGGAGCCCGGCGTACCCTGGCCAGCTTCGTGGCGTCGGCCGGGCGGGTGGAGGCGATCTGGTTCGCCTTCACCGACAAGCCCTGGCTGAAGGTCTGGAGCGTCGCGCCGAGCCGGCCGTTGACCTCCCGACCGGTCGTCGCGCCGTACAACTACGTCTTCTCCGACAACGTCCCCGAACCCGTCTCCGAACTGGCCGAGCTGCTGCTGAACGGAGCCTGGTCGCTCGCGCCGACGTTCGGCCAGGTGCAGTACACCACCGCCGCCACCGGACTGACCGCCACCCTCGCCACCGACCTCTGGGGACCCTCGAAGAACCTGCTGCTCTACGTCAAGCCGACCACCCTGCGGGAGACCGCGAACGGCTACGCGGTGCACACCAACCGGGGCTCGATCCAGCGGGTGGTCAGCGAGTTCGCCCAGTTCTACCAGCGGCAGCTCGCCGCGTACCAGGGTCGGGGCGAGTTCCCGGTCACCGGCCAGGTGGAGATCCGGGTCGCCGGGGTGGACCAGGCCGCCGACGTGGGCGTACCCGGGGCGGAGCCGCCGGCCCTGTCCGCCGTCCGGCCCCGGGCGGACCACCCCGAGTGGGACACCGTGGTCTGGTTCGACGTGCTCACCTTCCCGACCGCACCACGGGCGCACGCGTTCTACCGGGAGATGGAGATCTTCTTCTTCACCAACTACGGCGGCGCGTACGCCGGTTGCCGGGCCGAGTGGTCGAAGGGCTGGGGGTACACCGACGAGGCCGCCTGGGCCGATCCGACCATGCTGACCCAGGTGGTCCCCGACTCGTACCGGCAGGGCCCCGACCCGACCTGGGACTGGGCGGTGGCGACGCTTAACCGGTACGACCCGCACCGGCTGTTCAGTAACCCGTTCCTCGACGTACTGCTGCCCGGCACCGCCTGACCGATCGGGGCGGCTCAGTCCGGGATGCGTCGCCGGACCGGCGGCCGGGGGAGCAGCATCGGCACCTCGCGCCGGTGCGCGGCGTACCCCGGCCGCCGGTCCACCGACCGCCGTTCCATCAGCGGAATCGTCGCCCCGACGAAGAGCGTGAGTACGGTGAGCGGGCCGATCACCGTCCACCACCAGGTCGGGTCGGCGGCCAGGCCGAACAGCCACAGTCCCCACCAGAAGGCGATCTCACCGAGGTAGTTGGGATGTCGGGAGTACCGCCAGAGGCCCCGGTCGCAGATCCGGCCCCGGTTCGCCGGGTCGGCGGCGAATCGGCGCAGCTGCCCGTCGGCGACCGCTTCCAGCCCGATCGCCGCGACGGTGACCAGCACCGCGAGCACGTCCAGCGGGCCGAACGCGCGGTTCCCCGCCACGGCGGGCCAGCCCGACAGCAGGCCGGCGAAGACGACGAGGGTTGGCATCAACTGGATACCGGCGAGGTTCACCAGCCACCACGGCAGCCGGCCCCGGGTCTGCGCCCGGAGTTGACGGTAGCGCCAGTCCTCGTGCCGCAACCCCGACCAGCCCCGCGCCCAGTTCGCGGTCAGCCGCAGCGCCCACACCGTCACCAGCGCCGTCACCAGGAACTGGCGGAGCGCGATCCCGTCCTCCGTCGCCACGATCCAGCCGACGAGAACCAGCGGCGGGGCCACGCTCCAGTACGGGTCGTAGACGCTGGCGTTGGCGAGCACCATCGAGGCGGCGAAGACCAGCAGGGTCGCGACGAGGTCCGCGTACAGGGCGCTGGTCAGCGGATGCTGTGACCCGGCGAGCTGCCAGGTCAGCGCGGCTCCGAGCCCGGCGACCAGGTAGCTCCCGCCGACGACGCCGAACGCCGCCGTCCGGGACGCCTCGGCGAGGGCACCCCCGATCCGGTACGTCCGCATCCTGAGCACCCTACCGTCGGCCGGTCGACTTTCGCCGTGCGCGGAATCCCTGGCCCGGCTTCCCCCACGGGTGGCTGAATAGAGGCGAGTGCGGCCACGGGGAGGAGTCCGATAGGGACGGTGCCGGCGTACGACGAGATCGCGGACTGGTACGAGCGGGAGCCGGGTGGGCCCGCGGCGGCCGTACCCGGGAACTTCAGCCGGCCGCCGCTGGACCGCGCGTGGGGTCGAGGACCCGCAGCGCGGCGGCGTGCAGGGCGTCGCTCCGGGCGAACAGCGACGGGCCGGGGGCCGGCCGGGTCCGGCCATCGAAGCCGCTGTACCGGCCGCCGGCCTCGGTCACGATGAGCGAGGTGGCGGCGAAGTCCCACACCTGGCCACGGGTCTGCACGGCGAGATCCAACTCGCCCCGGGCGACGAGCAGCGCGGCGTGCCGGCGCCACGGGGTCGGGGTGGTCACCGCGCAGAGCGGCGCGATCATCTCGCGTTCGGCGGGGAAGACCTGGTCGTCGACGGGCACCACGCCGAGCCGGCTGCCGGACAGCCGCTCCGGCGCGGTCCGGTCGACGGAGATCCGCCGCTCGTTCCGCTCGCTTCCCTCGGCGATCTCGGCCTCGTAGGCGCCGCTGCCGCGCCCGGCCCACCAGATCTTCCCCTGTGCCGGCACCGCGGCCACCCCGACGACGATCTCGCCGGCCTCCTCCAGCGCGACGAGGACCAGCCACCGGTCGTCGCCGGCGACGAACTGGGCGGTGCCGTCGATCGGGTCGACGATCCACCGTCGGCTGCCCTCGCCGACCTGCCCCGCCTCCTCGCCGAGCACGGCGTCGTCGGGCCGGGCCTCGGTCAGTACCGCCCGGATCGCGGCCTCGACCGCCCGGTCGGCCTCGGTCACCACGCTGCCGTCCGACTTGTGCTCGGGGGAGAGCCGGGCGAGGTCCGCGAAGTAGCGGAGGCCGACCACGGCACCGGCCAGGGCGGCACGCCGAGCCAACAGAAGATCGTTTTCCACGGACCCATCCTCGCGTGCGGCCGGGCGGACCACCGGACCCGGGGTTCTGCCCGGCCGCACCCGCGAGTCGGGGTCAGCCCACCGGCGTCATCCGCAGCGCCAGCGCGGGACACATCCGGACCGCCTTGCGAGCGCCCCCCTCCAGCCAGGTCGGCACCGGCGTGGACGGGAACGAGGGAAAGCCGTTGGCGTCCAGCCGGACGAACTCCGGCACCACATGGGCGCAGAGGCCGTGCCCGTCACAGCGGGACCAGTCGACCACCAGCTTCGACGTGGGGGCGTCCGCCGCCGAGGGCAGGCCCAGCACCCCCTTCACCTTCCGGCCACAGCCGCCCCGGTTGGCGTGCGCCTCCAGGTCCTCGGTGAAGACCTCCAGGGCCGAGGTGGCGAACCGGGCGGTGCCGTCCGGGTGGCTGCACGCACCCCGGCCGCGTACCGCGCCCGCCGCCGCCCGGACCGCTTCGGAAGAGGCGCTGCCGCCGACGATCAGGTCCAGCGTCCGGGCCAGGTCCGGCAGGCCGAGCCGGCACGGCCCGCACTGTCCGGCCGACTCGCCGGCCAGGTACGTCACCACCTGGGCGGCCTCGCCCAGCGGGCAGACGTCGGCGCCCAGCGGCATGATGATGCCGGCGCCGAGCGCGCCCCCGACCTTGGTGAACCCGGCCCGGGACACCTCGGCGGTGGCCGCTCCCTCGGCAGTGATCCACTTTCCGTGGTAGCCGCCGGTGAGCACGCCCGGTCCGGTCGGCGTCTCGCAGAGTTCCAGCACGTCCCGGAGCGGGATGCCGGTCGGGCACTCCACCACCGCGGGTCGGCCGGCGGCGCCGGTCACGGTCAGCAGCACCGTACCGGGCTCGTCGGCGGTGCCGACCGTGCCGTACTCGTACGGGCCGAGTCGGGCCGCCAGCGCGAGCTGTGCGTACGTCTCGGCGTTGGAGAGCAGCGTCGGCAGGCCGCCCACCCCGGTGTCGCTGGCCCGTACCTTGCGGCCCGGTGGGATGTGCGCCTCGCCGTTGATCCCGCGCACCAGGGCACCGCCCTCGCCGGAGATGAACCGGTGCGGCACGGTGACGATGCCGGTGCGTACCGGCATCCGGCGCTCGGCCAGCGCGGCGGTGAGCGACGCCTCCCCGATGCCGTCGTCGGCGACACCGATCACGATCTCTTCCGCGTCCAGTGCGTAGGCGGCGATCGCGGCGCCGTCCAGGATCAGGTGCGGGGCCCGGGTGAGCAGCGCCTTGTCCTTCCACGCGCCCGGTTCGCCCTCGGTCGCGTTCACCACCACCACGGTCGGCAGGTCCTGCCGGTCCGCCGACTCCAGCACCGCCCGGATCTTGCGACCGAACGGGAAGCCGGCGCCGCCCTTGCCCTTGAGTTCGATCCCCTCGACCAACCGGAGCAGGCCCTTGGGGGAGAGCGGGTTGACGGCGCCGTGCACCATCTCGTGCGCGGCCAGGTCCAGCCGGCCGAACTCGTCGAATCCGGCGGTCAGCCGGGGCTCGCCGAAGCAGGCCACCGGCGGTACGGCGGTCAGGCTCATCGTGCCCCTCCCTTCAGGTTGGTCCAATACGCGCCTTCCTCAGCCGCCTCGTCCGGCTCCTTGCGTCGGGAGGACCGGCTGGGCGGTTCGCCGGACTTGCGGGTCCGGCGGGAGGCGAGGTCGGTGAGGGAGGGACGGTCGGCGTCATCGTCGTCGCCCCGGCCGGCGGCCAGGTTGGGCTCGTACCGGGCGGCGCGGCCCCACTCCGCCGTGCTCTCCTCAGCATCGTCGTCGTCCTTGGCCCGGCGTCCGGCGCGCTCCGTGGCGGGTTCCTCCTCGGCCGCCCGGCGTCGCCGACCGGACCTGGTGGCACCGGTCGTCGGCTCGTCGTCGGGCTCCCGCCAGGAGCGTCGTCCGGCGCCGTCGGTGTCGTACCGGGGCCGCCCCTCGTCGTCGGCAGCCCGCCGGGGCCGCCGCTCCTCGTCGGCCACCGGCGTCCGCGACTCGTCGCGGTCGGCGGCCCGAAGCGGTGCGTCCTCGTCGGCCAGCGGTCGGCGGTACGCGGAGTCGTCCGCCCCGCGTCGCGGCCGGTCCCAGGGGTCCTCCGAGTCCCCGGTCGCCCAGCGACGGGGGCTGTCCCAGGGCAGTTCCGGGTCGCCCACCGGAAGGTCGCCGGCAACACCGGTCTCCACGTCCCGACCCAGCGGGACCTCGGGGACGGTGAACCGGTCCGACCGGCGGCGGGACGAGTCCGTGGCGTCGGACTCCCCGGCCCGGGCCCAGCTGTCGATGGCGGCCTCCGACCCGTCGCCGCGCAGGTCGTTGAGGCTCTCCCGGCGTCGCCGACCGACCCGGGTCCCCCGGTCGTCGTCGCGCCCGGTCGGAATGTCCCCGGTGTCGGTGCGGCCGATCCGGATGTCCCCGGTGTCGGCGCGGCCGACCCGGATTTCCGGGTCGCCCTTGCGGCCGCTCATGGTGTCGTCGCCCCGGCCGATCCGGATCTCGGGGTCGCCCTTGCGGCCGCTCATCGTGTCGTCGGCCCGGCCGATCCGGATTTCCGGGTCGTTCTTCCGGCCGCTCATGGTGTCGTCGTCCCACCGGCTGTCCCGGCCGCTCCGCCGACTGTCCGTCGCGCTCCGGCGACCGCTCGTGGCCGGGGAGCTCTGCCGGCTGGCCCGGATCTCGTCCGCCGTGCGGCGTTTGGCCGGGGCCGTGCCCGTGCCGGTCCGGACCGGTCCGCGTGCCCGGGCAGCCCTGCCGACCGGGGCGATCGAGCCGGTGCCCTGGCCCTGCTCCTCGCGCTTGCGACCCAGCGAGACCGAGAGCCGGACCAGCAGCGCGCCCACCACCAGGGCCACGCAGAGCAGGTAACTGACGGTCACCCAGGTGGCCGCGGCGCGACCGGCCTGCAAGCCGTGCACCAGCGCGATCGGCCAGGCGGCGTACGACACGCTGTGCAGGGCGCGCCACAGCCACGGCTTGCCGACACCGGCGAACCGGACCCGGATCAGACCGGTCCAGAGCACGCTCACCATGAGTACCCCGGCGACGGTGCCGAGTCCAACGTAGACAGTGGCACCGCCGACGAACGGCAGGAGCGCGGCGCCCGCGCCGACGTGCCCGGCGGTGATTTTGGTCAACACGTGCAGTACCAGGGCGATCACCGCGATGATGCCGAGCGACCGGTGTGCCGACTGGAGCAACACCCGATGCCGGATCAACAGGACGATGCGGTCGGTCGCCACCAGACCGGCCATCACGGTCAGGCTCAGCGACACCAGGGTGACCGGACCGGCGAAGAACACGATGAACACGAACATGTACGCGTTGATCAGGTTGCCGATCGGGCTGAGCATCGCCGCAGCCCACAGGGCGGCCAACACCGAGACAACGAGTACTGCGACAGCCCCCTTCGGCCGGGGTGTGCTACCCCGGCTGGTGAAGCTCTTGGGAATGCTGGCTCGCTGAATCTGCCTCGTCCGGGCCATACGCTCCTCGATCTCCGCCTCGGTGCCCACCACCGCGCCCCAGCTGACCACTCGTCGGCACGACGAGCACGGTCGCCTATTGTGCCCCGTCCCGATCGTGCCACTTTGGCCGGAGTCGCACCGCCGACGTTCTACTGCCGGCGGTCCGACCCACCACAGGTACGGAGAAACAGGCCGGGGGGATGAGTCCCGTGCCGATTATGTTTCACGATCGGTGGAGTTGGCTCCCCTCCGGGGTGGGCAATCCGGGGTCAACCGGTGAAGAGCTTCGCCGCGGTGATGACGGTCTGTACGACACCGTAACCCAGCAGTACGGCGATCAGCAGCCACGAGATCCAGAGACGGCCGGACTGGCCGTGCGGGTGCTCGGTCATCGAGTGGTGCTCCTCTCGGTACCGACCGAACCGGCGGAGTCGACACCGGTGTCGGACGCAGTGGTGGACCGGTCACCGACCGTCGTTGCCGGCCCGGGTCCGCCGACCGGGGTGGCCGGCTCGTGGAATCGGTCCGGTACGGGCCGGATCAGCAGGTTCGCGACGAACCCGATGGCCAGTACGCCGACCATGGTGAACAGCGCCGGCTGGTACGCGGACGCGGTGAGGGTGCCCGGCTTGCCCTGGGCGTCGAGGAACCCGTTGATGATCAGCGGTCCGGCGATTCCGGCGGCGGACCAGGCGGTCAGCAGTCGACCGTGGATGGCCCCGACCTGATAGGTGCCGAACAGGTCCCGCAGGTACGCGGGGACCGTGGCGAACCCGCCGCCGTAGAAGGACAGGATGACGCAGGCGAGCAGCACGAAGAGCGCGGTCGCGGTGGAGCCGATCAGGGCCAGCAGGGCGTAGAGCACCATGCCGACGCCGAGGTAGACCATGTAGATCGGCTTGCGTCCGATGATGTCGGAGGTCGACGACCAGGCGAACCGGCCCGCCATGTTGAACAGTGACAGCAGTCCGACGAAGCCACCGGCCGCGGCGATGGTGACGGTCGACGTCCCGTTCTCCCGGAAGAAGTCCTGGATCATCGGGCTCGCCTGTTCGAGGATCCCGATCCCGGCGGTGACGTTGCAGAACAGCACGATCCAGAGCAGCCAGAAGCTGCGGGTCCGGATGGCGTTCGTCGCCGAGACGTGCGCGGTGGTGACCAGTGGCTTGGCCGCCACGGTGGCCGGATCGAAGCCGGCCGGCCGCCAACCGGGTGCCGGCACCCGGACGTTGAACACGCCGAACATCATGATGGCGAAGTAGCCAACGCCCAGCGTGACGAAGAGCCCCACCAGCGCTCCGCCGGAGGCCACCGAGGCGGAGTTGGACGGGTCGTAACCGGGGTCGTAGAACGAGAGCAGTTGCCGGGACAGCGGGCTGGCCAGCATCGCGCCGCCGCCGAAGCCCATGATGGCCAGGCCGGTCGCGAGGCCGGGGCGGTCCGGGAACCATTTGATCAGAGTGGACACCGGCGAGATGTATCCGATGCCGAGCCCGATCCCGCCGAGGAAGCCGTAGCCCAGGTAGACCAGCCAGAGCTGCCCGGTCGCGATGCCGAGCGCGCCGACCAGGAAGCCGGTGGCCCAGAAGCACGCCGAGACGAACATCGCCTTGCGTGGTCCGTTCGCCTCCACCCAGGTTCCGCCGACCGCCGCCGACAGCCCCAGCATCACGATGGCGATGCTGAAGATGACGCCGATGGCGGTCTGGCTGGCGTCGAAGTGGGCGATCAGCGAGTTCTTGTAGACGCTTGTCGCGTACGCCTGGCCGATGCACAGGTGCACGGCGAGTGCGGCCGGCGGAATCAGCCAGCGGCTGTATCCCGGTTTGGCGACGGTGTGCTGATGGTCGAGTGCGGACAGCAGCGGCACGGTCGTACCTCGCTTGCGGGCAGGGCGGGCGTGGACGGTGTTACGGCGGTGGACGGCCCGCGTCGTCGACTCCGTCGTGGCTTGCTTTACCGCCCGGAACCTAGTCGCCGGCTTCCGTTGACATGATCAACTCGGATCGGTCGATCGCTCGACGGTCGATGGGCTGAGCCGAACGGTCGTCCGGCATGCGTACGAATATGCCATCGTGACGAGCCGCTCACGGTACGGCGCATCGGGTGCCGCCGATTCGCCCTCCGGCCCAGCCGTTTCGCCCGGCGAGTGCGAAACGGCTCGCCCGGCGAGTGCGAACGGTTCGGCCTGCGGGTTCAGCCGGTCCGGGCGGCGCCGAGTGCGGCGGTGATCCGGGGCAACGCCGTGCTGATCGGTTCGCGGACCACCTCGACCGCCATCGCGTCGTACGGCGTCGGGTCGCGATTGACGATCACGAGCCGAGCACCGGCCCGGACCGCGACCCGACACAGCGAAGCCACCGGCTCGACCTGGAGTGAACTGCCCACCGCCAGCAGCAGTTGGCTCGCCTCGGCGATCTTCTCGGCCTGGGCGAAGGTGTCCTGGTCGAGGTGCTGGCCGAAGAGCACGACGGCCAGCTTGAGAATGCCACCACAGGCCGGGCAGGCCGGGTCCGGATCGCCCGCCGCGACCCTGGTCAGCGTCTCGGAGGTGGGAGTCCGCGCCCGGCAGCCGGTGCAGACCACCGAACGCATGCTGCCGTGCAGTTCCAGGACCTTCCGGGGTGCGATACCGGTCATCTGGTGCAGGCCGTCGACGTTCTGGGTGAGGATCCGCACCGCCAGCCCGGCCCGGTCCAGTTCGGCCAGGGCGTGGTGCCCGGCGTTGGGCTCGGCCCGCCAGGCGGCGTGACCGAGATAGGTCCGCCAGAACCGTGCCCGGACCTCAGGGTCGGCCATGAACCGGTCATACCGGAAAGCGTCCGCGAGGGCCGGATCCCGGGTCCACACCCCGTCCGGACCCCGGTAGTCCGGCACTCCGGAATCGGTGGAGATGCCCGCCCCCGTCAACACAGCGACCCGCCGGACATCCCGTCCCCACTCGGGGAGCGCCACCTCGTTCATGCGCGCCAATGCTAGGCAGCGGAGCGGGTCCAGAGCGAGCGGTTATCGTTCGGCGCCGCCGGTCCGGCCCTGCCGGATCAGCGCCGCCGGATCAGCGCCGCTGGGTCGGTGTGCCGCGTTCCGCTGGACCGCCACCGCTGCGAGGTGCGGTCGGTGCCGCTACGGTCGGATTTGTTGGGAAACCATGCCGGTCCCATCCGGGCCGGCCGTTCCGGATATGTGCTGATGAAGAGGAACCGCATGACCGTCAATATCGACCTGACCGGTCGGACCGCTCTGGTGACCGGCTCGACCCAGGGCATCGGCGCCGCAATCACCACCCAGCTCGCCAGAGCCGGCGCCCGGGTGGCGGTCAACGGGCGTACCGCCGACAGTGTGCGACGGGCGGCGACGGCGCTGCGGGCCGAGGTGCCCGGTGCCGAGGTGATCGAGGTCGCGGCCGACGTCGCCAGCGACGAGGGGGCGGCGCGGACTCTGGAGGTCCTGCCGAGCGTCGACATCCTGGTCAACAACCTGGGCATCTTCGGTGCCGTGCCGGCGCTGGAGATCGACGACGAGCAGTGGCGCCGGTACTTCGAGGTCAACGTGCTGGCCGCGGTACGACTGACCCGCAACTACCTGCCGGGAATGATGGAGCGCGGCTGGGGACGGGTTCAGTACATCGCCAGTGACTCCGCGGTGGTGATCCCGGCCGAGATGATCCATTACGGCGTCTCCAAGACGGCGTTGCTCGGCGTCTCCCGGGGCTTCGCCAAGGCGGCCGCCGGTACGGGCGTGACGGTCAACGCCGTGATCGCCGGACCGACCCACACCGGCGGGGTCGAGGACTTCGTCTACGAACTGGTGGACCGGCAACTGCCGTGGGAAGAGGCGCAGCGCGAGTTCATGCGGGCGCACCGGCCGCAGTCCCTGCTCCAGCGGCTGATCGAGCCCGCCGAGATCGCCAACCTGGTCACCTATCTCGCCTCGCCGCTCGCCTCGGCCACCACCGGCGCGGCCGTCCGGGTCGACGGCGGCTACGTCGACGCCATCGTTCCCTGACGAAACGTCGATCAGGAACCTTGAGATCTTGAACCCGGTGCTCGGTCGAGGTGACTGGTGGGCGGTTCGCGCGGGTTCGGGCGGTCCACCGATGACGCTCTGTCGTGACAGGCTTACCGTCGACAATCGATGGTTCGCCTCCTGAGCTGTAGGTGGGGCAGTCTCTGGAGAAGATCAAGGAGGTGGCGAAGCTGTGGACGTGAGCGGCGCTGTGTGGCGCAAGTCGACCCGCTCCAGCGGTATCGGTGGGCCTTGTGTGGAGGTTGCCGACAACCTGTCCGGCGTAGTCCTGGTGCGCGACACAAAGGATCGTGCCGGCGGCACGCTCGTCTTCCGGCCGGCTGGCTGGCAGGCGTTCGTCGACCTCGCGAAGCGGATCGAGTCCGCCGGATAGCCAGCGATGGAGTCGGACAGTCGGCGGCAGGGTCCCGGTAGCCAGCCGCAGATCTGTCGACGCGCCGACGAGCAGGGACGGCCCCCCGTCCGGCTCACCGGTGACCCGCTGATAGACAGGACGCGGGCGGTGGCGATCCAGGCGGTTGCCACCGGAAGAGGGGGCGGCAGGGTGCGGATCGACGTGGCGCAGCGGCGGGCCAGGATCGGCCGTCGACACCGGCTCGCGGCGGCGGCCCGAACCGACGACCCCGTGGAGGTCGCCCGGGACCTGGTGGCGCTGCACGCCTCCGATCCACCCACGGTCTACCTGGCGCTGTTCGCCCGGATGACGACGGCCGACGTCGCGACCGTCGACCGGGCCCTCTACGAGGACCGGACCCTGGTACGGATGCTGGCGATGCGCCGGACGATGTTCGTCAGCCCGGTCGAACTCGTACCGGTGCTGCACGAGGCGTGCGCCCGTACGGTCGCCGGTCGGGAGCGCCGCAAGATGCTCGGCTTCCTCACCGAGGCCGGCGTGGCCGACGACGTCGAGCGTTGGCTCGCCGAGGTCGAGGAGGTGGCGCTGCGGGCGATCGAGGCGCGTGGCGAGGTGACCTCGACGGAGTTGGCCGAGGAGGATCCACGGCTGCGCCAGCCTCTGGTGTTGTCCCCGGGCAAGTCCTACGAGGGGCGGCAGCGGGTCGTCACCCGGTTACTGCTCCTGCTCGCCGCCGACGGGCGGATCGTCCGGGGCCGGCCCCGGAGCACCTGGGGATACAGCCCCTACCGCTGGGCGCTCGCCGACCGCTGGTACCCGGAGCCACCCGCGCAGTGGTCGGCCGAGGACGCCGAGGTCGAGTTGGCCCGTCGCTGGCTGGCCGCGTACGGGCCCGCCCCGGCCGACGATCTGCGTTGGTGGACGGGTTGGAACGTCGGGCAGGTCCGTCGGGCGTTGGCCCGGCTGAACCCGGTCGAGGTGGAACTCGACGACGGGACCGGGCTGCTCCTCGCCGACGACGTCGCACCGGTCGCCCCGGCGGAGCCCTGGGCCGCACTCCTGCCCGGCCTCGACCCCACCCCGATGGGATGGTCGCGGCGGGACTGGTTCCTCGGCCCGCACGCGCCGTACCTGTTCGACCGGTTCGGCAACATCGGTCCGACGGTGTGGTGGGACGGCCGGATCGTCGGTGGCTGGGCGCAGCGCAAGGACGGCGAGATCGCGTACCGGTTGCTCGAGGACGTCGGCGCGGACGCGCGCGGCGCGGTACGGACGGCCGTCGCGGAACTCACCGACCGGCTCGGCGAGGTACGGGTCACGCCGGCGTTCCGGACCCCGCTGGAACGCGAACTGTCGGCCTGACCCGGTCCCGCCGAGCCGGTCGGGCTCACCCCGCGACGGGCTGGTACGGCCGGGGCAGCCCACCGGTGCGGGCCGCCCAGGCCACCACGTCGGTGACGGTGGCGTTGCCGCCGCAGAGCACGAGTCCGAGCACGGCGTCCCGGCCGACCCGTTCGATCACCCGCCGGGCGGCCGGGACCAGGCAGCCGGCCGCCGGTTCCACCCACAGTTTGGCCTCGTCGGCCAGGGTGAGTACCCCGTCGACAGCCTCGGCGTCGGTGACCACCAGGACCTCCTCGACGTACGCCCGGACGTGCGCCAGGGTCAGGTCGCTGACGGTCGGCGCGCCGAGGGTGCTCGAGATCGAGGTGACGTCGACCCGGACCGGGCGGCCGGCGGCCAGGGACCGGGACATGCTCTCGGCGCCGACCGTCTCCACGCCCCAGATCCGTACCGCCGGGTTCGCCGCCCTGATCGCGGTCGCCACGCCCGAGATGAGCCCGCCGGTGCCGATGCTGACCACGACGTCGGTCAGGTCCGGCCGGTCGGCGATGAACTCGGCGCCGACCGTTCCGTGCCCGGCGACGATGGCCGGATCCCCCAGCGGATCGACGTAGGTCATGCCCTGGCGCCGGTGCTCCTCGGCGATCTCGAAGGCGTGCGAGACGTCGGCGGTGAGCAGCAGTGTCGCCCCGGTGGCGCGGACCCGGGCGATGGACCGGGCGGGGGCCGCCTCCGGCATCACGATGGTCGCCCGGGCGCCCATCCGGGAGGCCATCGCCGCCAGGGCCATGCCGTGGTTGCCGCCGCTGACCGTGACCAGCCCGGCGGCGAAGTCCTCCGGTGATAGCGACAGCAGCTTGTTGGCGATACCCCGGGGCTTGAAGCTGCCGGAATGCTGGAGGATCTCCAGCTTCAGCGCGACCGGAACGTCCAGCACCTCGGCCAACCCGGGGCTGGCGACGGTGGGGGTGTGCAGGACGTGCGGGGCGATGCGGGCAGCGGCTTCCGTTATCCGTGCGGCGGGGATCAGCTCAACCATGCCCACGGACGGTACTCGGCGGTCGGGGGAGCGGACGAGCCGAGAGCGCCGGGCGCGGGGGATGCGGATTAACCCGACGAAAAGCTACATCTTGCCGCAGTCTTGGCGGGTGAGGGCAAGTACCAAGGCGGCACTCGAGCGAGACCCGGAGGGCTCGCGCCGGGTCTCGCTCCTCGAACTCTTCTTCGACCTGGTGTACGTCGTCGCGCTCGCCCTGATCTCGCGGTACCTGGTCCAGAACCTGCACTGGGCCGGGGTCGCCCAGTCGGCGGTGCTGCTCGCCGCGGTGTGGTGGGTCTGGGCGATCACCGCGTTCCTGACCGACCTCTACGATCCGCAGCAGGTCTCGATCCAACTGCTCACCGTCGCGGTCATGCTGGGCAGCCTGCTGATGGCGGCGACCGTGCCGCACGCGTTCGGCTCGGGCGGTCTGGTCCTCGCGTGCGCGTACGTCGGGATCCATCTGGGCCGTGGACTGTTCCTGGTACCCAGCCTGCGGGGTCAGCCGGCGCAGGGCCGGGCGATTCGGATCTTCTTCTGGTTCGTCGTCTCGGCGGTGCCCTGGATCGCCGGCGGACTGACGTCTGGGGAGGGCCTCCGGACCGCCCTCTGGGCGCTGGCGGTGCTGATCGACTACCTCGCCTTCAGCCTGGGCTACCCGACCCCGCGGCTCGGGCGGCTGCCGCAGACGCAGTACAACGTCACCGCCGCCCATCTCGCCGAGCGCTACCAGCAGTTCTTCATGATCGCCCTCGGCGACGCGATCCTGATCACCGGGTTCGCCTACAGCGGGGTCCGGGCCGGGCCGGCGCACTCCGGCGCGTTCATCATCGCCTTCCTGAGCACCGTACTGATGTGGCGGATCTACACCCACCGGGCCGGCGAGGTCCTGCCACTGGCGATCGAGTCCGTCATCGAGACCCGGCGGTTCTTCCGGATCGCCCCGTACACCCATCTGACGATGGTGACCGGGGTCGTGCTCAAGGCCGCGAGCTTCGAACTCATCATCGCCCGTCCGCTCGACCATCCGGGCTGGGCGATGATCGCGCTCGTGCTCGGTGGGCCGGCGTTGTTCCTGATCGGCCGGTCCCGTTTCGAGTACGAGGTCTTCGGCCGGGTCTCCCCGTCCCGACTGGTCGCGTTGGGCGTACTGGGCGCGATCTCCCCGGCGATGCGGCTGCTGCCGCTGGTGGCGGTGGCCGCCTGTGCCATGTTGGTGCTGGCCGGGATGGCGGCGGTCGACACCGCGCGCAGCTGGGGCCGGTCCCCGGAGCGGCCGTCGCCGCCGGTGTAGTCCGGGGCGCGGACCGCCGGCGGGCCGGGCGCGGTCCCGGCGGTGTGCGGCTGGCGTTTGCGGGTAGGCGGGCGCCACAGCAGCGGCACCGGCGAAGTGGAGCGACCGATGAATCTGTCCCATTTTCCGCTGCGCGTCGCCATCGGCGCGTTCTTCCTGAATTCCGGCCTGTCCAAATGGAATCTGGAGGGCGAGGCCGCGGCCGCCACCCACGGGATGGCCGTCGGTGCCATCCCGCAGGTCAGGCGGATCGGACCCGACGTCTTCGCCAGGGTGCTCGCCGGCACCGAACTCGCCCTCGGTGCGGCACTGCTGGTACCGGTCATCCCGTCGGCACTGGTGGGCGCGGGACTGGTCGGATTCGGTGGCGGCCTGATGCGGTTGTATCTGGCGACCCCGGGGCTGCGCGAGCCGGGCAGCGTACGGCCGACCCAGCAGGGTGTCCCGATCGCCAAGGACAGTTGGCTGGTCGGTGCGGGGCTCACCCTGCTGCTGGACGACCTCTTCGGGCGGATGTCGGGTAGGCGCCGGGCCATGGGCGTGCATCTCGCCCGGAACTGCGGAAGGCGTCGGGGCTGACCCCGTCCGGTTCCGTTTCGCCGCGCCGAGGCGGGGTACCCGCGAGCCGAGCAGCGGCAGCACCGAGATGACCACCGACACCACGAGCGCGATCATGACCGGGCTCCGGACGACGGCACCCGGGGGAGGGCGACGGTATGGCTGGGATCGTCCTGCGAAGTTTCGCCTTCAACGACCACGACCGGCTGCCGGACCGGTTCTCCCGGTCCGGCGGGAACATCTCGCCGCCGTTGGAGTGGCTCGACGTCCCCGAAGAGGCCACCGAACTGGTCCTGCTGGTCGAGGACCGGGACGCGGGGCGGACACCGTTCCTGCACTGGCTGGTCACGGGCATCGAGGCGGTCTCCGGCGGCGTCGACGAGGGTGAGACACCGCCGGGCGGGCGTACCTGGGTCAACGGCTTCGGTACGGCCGGCTGGGGCGGCCCGCACCCGCCGATGAACGACGACCCGCACCGGTACTTCTTCCGGCTCTACGCGGTGAACCGTCCGCTGGAACTGCCCGGTGCCCCGCAGGCGCCCGACGTGCACGCCGCCGTCGAGAAGCTGGAACTGGCCAGCGGCAACATGGTCGGCACCTTCGCCCGCTGAACCGCCACCTCTCAGGGCCGGAAAACCAGCGGCGCGACGGCCGTGGCCTCGGGTTAGATGCTCGACATGCGGTTCCCCCCTGGCTGGTCGGTACGCCGGCCCACCCTCGACGACGTGTCGGCGATCCTGGCCGTCGTGCAGGCGAGTGACATCGCGGCCCTCGGGCACGCCGACTTCAGCGCCGAGGACGTCCACGAGGTGCTGACCGCGCCGGACGTCGACCCGGCCCGGGACTCCTGGCTGGCGCTGGAGCCGGACGGCGGGATCGTCGGCTGGGCCTACCTGGAGGACTCCAACCGGGGACCACGGGAGACCGTCGAGGTCTACGTACACCCGGAGCGGGGGCGGCCGGCCCAGGCACCGCTGCTGGCCCTGCAACTGCTCCGCTCCGCCGAGCGCGCGGCGGAGTTCGGCCTCGACCGGATGACGGTGCGGGTTCTCGCGCTGCCCACCGAGGAGCACTGGATCGGCATCGTCCGGACCGCCGGGTTCGAGTTCGTCAAGCGGTACGCCCGGATGCGCCGGTCGCTCACCGGGGTACCGACGCAACCGCCGTCACCCCCGCCCGGGGTGCTGATCCGGCCGGTGCGGTCGACGGACGACACCGACCTGCGGGAGTTCCACCAGATCCTGGACAGCGCGTTCCGGGACACCCCGGACTACCAGCCGGCGACCTACGAGCAGTGGCGCGCGCAGGTCGCCGCGTTGCCGAGCGTCGCCTGGGACGAGTGGTTCGTGGCCACGGTCGACGGCCGGCCGGTCGGCATCCTCCAGTCCGCCGACCAGACACTCGACCAGAACGAGGGCTGGGTGAAGCAGTTGGCCGTGCTGCGGTCGTACCGCCGACGCGGGGTGGGCGGCGCGCTGCTCGCCCGGGCCTTCGCCTGCTACGCGGCCAAGGGACGCGAGTACGCCGGCCTCGGCGTCGACCTGAGCAATCCGGCCGAGCCGGTCCGGCTCTACCGGGCGGCGGGAATGAGCCCGAGGTACGAGGCGGACGTCTTCGAGCGGACCGTCGCCGCCACGCCCTGACCCCGCGGGCCGGCTGTGGGGCTCACGCGTCGACCAGGTCGTCGGCGACGTCGACCCGGTCGAGCGAGGAGAGGATGCGGTAGTCGTACCAGTCGATCTGGATGGCACCGGCGGTGGCGTAGCAGCCGATGACCCGGCCGGTGAAGCCGCCGGCGACCTCGGTCGACAGGTATCGCCCGTCCAGTTCGGCGAGGACGACGAACTCGCCGTCCTCCGCTTCGAAGCCCAGTCGTACGACGTCCGGCTCCTGCCGGGGATGGTCCATGCCCGGCCCGGAGGACCAGGTCTCGACGCGTAGCACCACCGGGCCGGCGACCGTACGGCTGGCGAGTTGCTCGGACAGGGGGCCGATCCGGGCCCGTACCCGCACCTCGCCCTCGTCCAACTCCACCGCGTAGTGGTGCTGTTCGTCCAGGCGTACCGCCAGGCCGCCCCGGCCCTGAGGGGCGTCGACCAGCGCGCGTACCGCGAGGTCGTGCTGTTCCTGCCGGCGCCCGACGAAGGTCACCATCGGGTCGTCCAGCGAGCCGCCCCGGGCCCGCAGGGTCAGCCAGCCGGGCCGCTCGACCAGCGAGACGTCCTCGGGTGGGCGGGACCGGAGCGAGATCCACCGAGGATGCAGCTCCGCCGCGTCGAAGTCGTCCCGTGCCGGCGTGGCCGCCACCGGGGCCGCCGGCAGGGTCGGGGCACGCATCACCGGTGCGACGGTGCCGATCACCGGCCAGCCGTCGGACCAGGTGACCGGGGCGAGGAAGGTCTCCCGGCCGAGTACGTGCCAGCCGGGCGTCCCGCCACGGGGTCGTACGCCGAGGAAGAGCAGCCACCACGAGCCGTCCCCGGCCTGAACCAGATCGCCGTGCCCGGTGTTCTGGATCGGCTGGTCGGTGCTGCGGTGGCTGAGGATCGGGTTGGCCGGGCACGGTTCGAACGGGCCGTCGGGCGCGGGGCCACGGGCCACCGAGATGGCGTGGCCGCGCTCGGTGCCGCCCTCGGCGATTAGCAGGTACCAGGTGTCGCCGACCCGGTAGAGGTGCGGAGCCTCCGGGAACTGGGCTCCCGGGGTGCCCGACCAGATGCGGGTCGGCTCGCTCAACACCGCGCCGCTGAGCGGATCGATCCGGACCTGGCCGATCCCGGCGAAGGTGCACCAGCAGTTGCCCTCGTCATCCCAGGCCAGATCCGGATCGATGCCGAGTACGTCGGGCAGGTGCACCGGCTCGGACCACTTGCCGGCGGGATCGTCGGCGGTGACCAGTATCGTGCCGCCGTGCGGGATGTTCGACGTGATGAGCCAGAACCGGCCGTCGTGGTGGCGCAGCGTAGGCGCGTAGATCCCGCCGGAGGACGGTGTGCCCGGCGGCAGGAGCAGTTGGCTCGGCCGGTCCAGGACATTTCCGATCTGGGTCCAGCCGACCAGGTCCCGGCTGTGGAAGATCGGCACCCCGGGGAAGTACTCGAAGCTAGAGCAGGCCAGGTAGTAGTCGTCCCCGACCCGGCACACGCTCGGGTCGGGGTAGCAACCGGCGATGACCGGGTTGGCGAACGTTCGCATCAGCGGTCGATCAGAACTCGGTCGCCGGCAGCCCGGCCGGCCACTGCCCGGGGCACGGCTGAACGTGTCGGTGACTTCCTCGTCCCGCGTCCGCAGCGTGTCCCGGCGGAACGGGTCACCTTCATCGACTATCCTTTCCGGCGAAAACTTTCCGGAATAATTCCGTAACTAGATCGGAACGCTATGGCCCACCGTCCGGACAGTCAACCCCGAAACCTGAGGCAAAATACTGTGCACCCGGGCTGTGGACGCCGGTGCAGCCTCGGAAGTGTTTCGGTCGTAGGCTGAAGCCTCAACAAAGGAGCCGCCTCGTGACGGTCGACGAAGGACGCAGGATCACCATCACCGCCATCGCCCAGGAGGCGGGCGTGTCGGTGCCGACGGTCTCCCGGGTACTCAACGGCCGCAACGACGTGGCGCCGCAGACCCGCGAGCGGGTGGAGGAGCTCCTCCGCCGGCACGGTTACCGCCGCCGGGCGACCCGGCCCCGGGCCGGGGCGAGCCTGATCGACCTGATCTTCAACGACCTCGACAGCCCCTGGGCGGTGGAGATCATCCGAGGTGTCGAGGACGTCGCGCACGCCTCCGGGGTCGGCACGGTGGTCTCCGCCATCCATCGACGTTCCACCTCCACCCGGCAGTGGTTGCAGAATCTGCGTACCCGGGCCACCGACGGGGTGATCCTGGTCGCCAGTGATCTGGCCCCGCCGGTGCACGCCGAGCTGCGCCGGCTCAACGTGCCGATGGTGTTGGTCGACCCGGCCGGCGTACCGAACATCGACATCCCGACCATCGGCGCGACGAACTGGGCGGGCGGGCTGCGCGCGACCGAGCATCTGCTCTCGCTCGGGCACCGGCGGATCGGCTTCATCGCCGGCCCGCCCCGACTGCTCTGTAGCCGGGCCCGTCTCGACGGCTACCGTGCCGCACTGGACGCCGCCGGCATGCCGCTGCACGATGAGCTGATTGTGCCCGGCGATTTCTACCACGAGTCGGGTTACTCCGGCGGCGCCGCGCTGCTCGACCTCGACGAGCCGCCGACGGCGATCTTCGCCTCCAGCGACCAGATGGCGTTCGGGGCGTACGAGGCGGTCCGGCGGCGGGGGCTCCGGGTGCCCGACGACGTCAGTGTGGTCGGCTTCGACGACCTGCCGGAGGCGCGCTGGGCGTCGCCGCCGCTGACCACCGTGCGCCAGCCGTTGGCCGAGATGGGCCTGCTGGCCGCCCGGACCGTGCTCCGGCTGGCCCAGGGCGAGCCGCTGGACACCCCGCGGGTGGAGCTTTCCACCGATCTGGTCGTCCGGGACAGCTCGGCGCCGTATTCGGGCCGCTGAGGTCGAATTTCCGGTAGAACGGCTGCTGCATTACCGGGAGATTTCCGGTATGGCTTGACGGTTGGACCGGAATCGGCGAATACTTGGGAACGCTCCCATGGTGACGTTGAGTTAGTCGTCGGAGCCGGCCCTCCTGGTGTCGGGCCGCGGGTTGTCCGCCATCCGGCAAGGAGGCCCCGCCGTGGTCGACCACGTCCGTCCCACCACCCGGAACACCTCACCGGACATCCGGAGGCCCCGAGGAGATTGGCGTGCCCTCGGCGCCGGACTGGTCGCCGCCCTCGCCTCGGCGATGCTGACCGCCGGAATGAGCGTCGTCGTGCCCGCCGGTCCGGCTGGTGCCGCCACCACCACACTGGCCCAGTTGGCCGCCACCCGGGACAAGCAGATCGGCGTCGCGCTGGCGCCGGACCGGCTGACCGACCCGGCGTACCGGAACATCGCCGACAGCGAGTTCGACCACGTCGTGGCCGAGGACGCGATGACCTGGGCCGCCACCGAATCCCTCCGCGGCTCGTTCACCTGGTCCGCCGCCGACGAGATCGCGACGTACGCGGCCACCAGCGGCAAGGCACTGACCGGGCACGCCCTGGTCTCGCCCACCCAGGTGCCGGCCTGGGTCGACGAGATCACCTCCACCGACGACCTGCGCGCCGCGCTGCGCGAGCACATCAGCGCCGTGGTCGGCCGGTACGGCGACCAGGTCGAGTACTGGAACGTCCTCGACGAGGTGTTCGCCGAGGACGGCAACTGGCGGGAGGACTCGGTCTTCCAGCGGCTCGACAACTTCTACTGGATGGAGGAGGCGCTGTACGCCGCCCGGGCGGCCGCACCGAACGCCAAGCTCTGTGTCAACGACCACGGCACCGAGGCGATCAGATCCAAGGCCACCGCGCTCTACAACCTGGTGCTGCAGTACCAGGCCCGTGGCGTGCCGATCGACTGCGTCGGCTTCCAGACGCACCTGGCCGTCAACGGGGTGCCGGACACGCTCCAGGAGAATCTGCAACGCTTCGCCGACCTCGGCATCGACGTCCGGATCACCGAGTTGGACATCCGGGTCCCCGTCCCGGCCAGTCCCGCCGACCTGCGGGCACAAGCCACCGACTACCGGCGGGTCTTCCAAGCCTGTCTCGCGGTGACCCGGTGCACCGGCATCACCGTCTGGGGCGTCACCGACCGGTACTCCTGGATCCCGGACGCCCTACCCGGACAGGGCGCCGGGCTGCTCTGGGACGAGGGGTACGCCAAGAAGCCGGCGTACGACGGGGTGACGGCGGCGCTCCTCGACACCACGAACCCCACCTTCACCTCGCCGCCGCCCACCCCGTCCGCCCCCGGGCCGGGCCCGTCGCCGACCGTGACCTCCCCGGCACCGCCGAGCGGCTGCACGGTGACGTACCGGGACATCACCTGGAACCGAGGGTTCATCGCCAGCATCCGGATCGGCAACGACACCACCTCCCCGGTGCACGGCTGGACCCTGACCTTCTCGCTCGGTGTCGGCCAGCGCGTCAGCCACGGCTTCAACGCGACGGTCACCCAGTCGGGTGCCCAGGTGACCGCCCGGAACGTCGGACACAACCGGACCATCGGGGCCAACGGGGGAGCGCAGAGCTTCGGCTACCAGGCCACCCAGACCGGCGGCAACCCCGCACCGACCTCGTTCGCGCTCAACGGGCGGCCCTGCCGTACCGCCTGACGCCGTCGTCCCCGGCCGCCCGGCGTCGCGTACGGCGTCGCCGACGTGCCGGAGTCGGGTCCGCTCCGCCGCAACCAACCCCATCCGGCGGAGCGGACCGGTTTGCCGGGTTAGAGGTGATCGGGTGCGGGGTACCACCCGCGGTAGCGACGCCCTGCCGCAAGGTGGGGCGCTGGACCCGAGGGAGCAGCACCGATGAGACTCGACGACGACGACATTCGGACCACGGGCGGCGGTGGCGGGGAGGGTCCGGCCGACGGCGGGGCCAACCCGATGGGCCGGGACGGTGGCGCCGACGGTGCCGCCGAGGGCCCGGCCGACGCGGGTGCCACCGCGGGGCAACATGACGGTGGGGCCGACGGTGCCGCCGAGGGGCCGGCCGACGGAGGCGCCACCCCGGGCCAGCACGACGGTGGGGCCGACGGTGCCGCCGAGGGCCCGGCCGACGCGGGTGCCACCCCGGGGCAGCAGGACGGTGGCGCCGACGGCGCCGCCCGGTAGCGCCGGACCGGCGCGATGATCGAGGACGGACGTCCGGCCGACACGGTGGCGGGGGAGCAGACGCCCGGACCTTCCGGACCGGCCCGGACAACCGCGCCGGGCGGCGAGGGCCGCCCGGCGCGGGCCGCCGGTACGACCACCACCCGACCTCCGGCGCTCGCCCGGTGCGTGGCCGTCGAGCCGGCCAAGTTCGCCGCCGCCTACTGGGGGCGGGCCGCACTGCTGTCCCGGGCCGCCGAACTCGCCAACCCGGACGGCTTCACCGACCTGCTCAGTCCGGCCGACGCCGACGAACTGCTCAGCCGGCGTGGCCTGCGGACCCCCTTCCTGCGCGCGGCTCGGGGCGGCCAGGTGCTTCCGACCGGGCAGTACACCGGCGGCGGCGGGGCCGGCGCGGAGATCACCGACCAGGTACTCGACGAGCGCGTCCTCGCGCTCTACGCCGACGGCGCCACGCTGGTGCTCCAGGGCCTGCACCGGACCTGGCCACCCCTGATCGACTTCACCCGCGAACTGGGCCTGACCCTCGGGCAGCCGTTACAGGTCAACGCCTATCTCACCCCGGCCGGCAACCAGGGATTCGGCACCCACTACGACACCCACGACGTCTTCGTGCTCCAGGTGGACGGGCACAAGCACTGGCAGGTCCACGAGCCCGTTCTGCCCGACCCGCTGGAGCGGCAGCCGTGGGGCGGCCGCGCCGACGAGGTGACCGCGGTCGCCGAAGGCCCGCCCGCGCTGGACGTGGTACTCGCCCCCGGGGACGCGTTCTACCTGCCCCGGGGCTGGCTGCACAGCGCCCGCGCCCAGGACGAGAGCAGCCTGCACCTGACGGTCGGCGTCCGGGCGCTGACCCGCTACACGATCGTCGAGACCCTGCTGGACCTGGCCGCCGAGGACCGCAGGCTGCGCGCACCCCTGCCGTTCGGGGTCGACGTCGCCGACGTCGACCAGGTCGAACCGGAGCTGACCGAGACCGTCGAGGCACTACGGGACTGGCTGCTCCGTGCCGACCCGGCGGCGGTCGCCGAGCGGTTGCGGGCCCGAGCCTGGCCGGCGGCCCGACCGGCGCCGATCCGGCCACTCGCCCAGGCGGCGGCGATCGGCGCCGTCGACGCCGACACCCTCCTCGCCCCACGCGACGGCCTGCGCTGGCAGCTGACGGCAGAGCCCGCCGACGCCGACGGCGGTGCGGGCCAGGTCACCCTGCACCTGTTTGACCGCACCATCACCCTCCCCGGCCAGTGCGCCCTCGCCGTCCGGGTGTTCCTCTCCGGCGGGGTTTCCCGGGTCGGTGACCTGCCCGGCCTCGACGACGACGCCGACCGGATCGTGCTGGCCCGCCGGCTGCTCCGCGAGGCGGTAGCGGTACCCGCGTGAAAGGAAGGGCCCCTTCTTATCGCTTTCTGTATAGGAAGGGCCCCCTGCTAACCGCCTTGCCGCGGTGGTCAGCGGAGGAGTGCGAAGAGCGCGCCGGTGGTGAGCGCGCCGGCGCCCACCACCATCAGGACCGCCCGGACGTCCAGACCGGCGTGACGCCGGTCGGCGAGCACTCTCGCCGGCGCCAACCCGACCACCGGCCCGAGCAGGGTCACCAGCAGCGCGAGCACCGGCATCGCCACCGCCAGGTCGCCGCCGTACCGGACGCCGACGGCCCGGGCGGCGACCCCGAGGGCGTACGCGCCGGCCGCGCCGAGCACACCGAACGCCGCCAGCAGTGGTCGCGTCGCGCCCGGTAGCTCACCGGGTCTGCGGGCCCGGTCGAGCAGCTCACGAACCCCGTCCAGCAGCGTCTCGGTGTCGGCCGGTCCGCCGCCCTGCGGCACCGGAGGCTCGCCGATCCGCCGGTCCGCCGATCCGAGCTGCCCGCGCAGCGTGCTCCAGAGGTGGATCACCTCCGCCTCGGTGCCGTCGACCTCCTCCTGGGCGGCGGCCACCTCCGCCTCGGCCCGTCGTACGGAGTGCTCCGCGTCCCGTACGGCCCGGGTGGCGGCGGCGCACTGGCGCTCGTACCAGGTGTCCGCCTCGGCCCGTTCGGTCTCGGCCTGCCGGGTCACCTCGGCGAGTTGCCGGATCGAGCGGGCGTACGTCTCGGTCGACCCGGCGTACGGGTCGGTCTGCTCGGGACGGGCGGTCATCGTGACGGTCCGTAGGGAATGATCACTTGACCGGTGCGGTGCACCGAGCGGTCGAAGAAGAGCCCACGCCACGGGCGCGGGTACCAGTCGGGGCCGCCGCCGGGTCCCGGGTACAGCGCGGAGGTGAGCTCGGCCCCCTGGACGTCCAGTGCCACCCAGGCACCGATCTGATCGGTCCGGGACGCCGGTCCGCCGAGGTCCACCCGCATCCGGGCCACCCCCCGCCACCAGGCCAGGGTGTGGGTACGCCGCTCCGGCCCGTTGTGCAGGACGTGCCGCAGGTGTTCCAGCCCGGAGCGCCCGCCGACGGTGCCAGAGAGCTGGCTGGCGGCCGCGTCCACCGCGTAGAGGAGCAGGTAGTGCGGCTGGCCCAGGGTGCCGCCGTGGCCCAGCCCGTTCGCCGTCTCGGCCATCAGCTCGCCGATGTCCTCCTCCTCGTACCAGGAGGCGTCGGTGCCCAGCGCGTCGTAGAGCGACCGGGCGGCGGTGTCCGCGTCCGGGTCGAGACAGGCGATCGAGAACCGCGCGGTGCCGGGCCGGTGCTGGCGGTGCAGGGACCGGGCCGCCGCGTCCAGCACGGCGCACGCCTCGTCGACTCCGGTGCCGAGTACGGCCAGGTTGCGGCCGGGTGCGCGAGGCAGCCGCATCCCCGCCGACCGTGCCTGTACATCGATGATCTCGCCGAGCAACGCGACCGGTCCCCGGACACCACCGCTGGGCCGGTCCGGGCCGGTTCCGCTCCGGTTCGGGCCGGCCTCGGAACGGTCCGGGACGGCGGTCCGATCCGGCTCGCCGTCGGCGCCGAGCTGGACGGTCGCCCGGGACCCGTCGGGGTCGCCCGGTGGGCGCAGCGCGACGAAGTCCGGCGCCTCCTCCAGCCGGGGTATCGCGTCCCCGTCGAAGAGTCGGGCCGGGGCGGCGTCCGGTGGGCGCATCCGCCACAGTCGGTGCTGCAGATCGCTCCAGGTGCCCCAGTCGCTGGCCGCCGGGATCCGGGCCACCTGGTTGCCCTCGGACATTCCCGACTCGGCGTTGACCACCGCGTGGTGCCGGGGGAGCGACTGCGCGGCGTCGTTGCGCTCGGCCAGGATCCGCAACGCCTTGGGCAGCGCGATCCGCAGGGTGAACTGGGCGACCAGCGCCGGCCGACCCCACAGCGCCTCGATGCCGCGCACGTCCTGCGAGGCCAGCACCAGGTGGATGCCCTGGGAACGGCCCCGCCGGGCCAGGTCCTCCAGGAGGTCGGCGGACTCCCGGGCGACCGCGTCCCGGCCGGCCAGCAGCATCTGGAACTCGTCCACCACGGCGACGATCCGGGGCCAGCGGCCGGTCGGGTCCACCGCGCGCAACTCGGCGAGCTTGGTCACCTCGTGCCGCTTGGCGGCGTCGGCCCGACGGCGCAGTTCCTCGGCCAGGAACCGCAGCAGGGCCAGCCCGAACTCGCGGTCGGTGTTGACGTTGATCCCGACCAGCCGCATGTGCGGCAGCCAGCTCGGATCCCGCCGCCCCTGGGCGAACCGGGCGAAGGACACCCCCTCTTTGAAGTCGAGCAGGTAGAACTCGAGTTCGGCGGGGGAGTACCGGGCGGCCAGCGAACCGATCCAGGCGAAGATCAGATTGGTCTTGCCGGTACCGGAGGGGCCGCCGATCAGCGCGTGCGGCGGGTAGTCGCCGAGGGTCAGCGACACCGGCCGGCCCTGGGGGCCGTCGCCGATCGGCGCGACCAGGCTGTGCGCCGAGTCCTCCTGCCACATGGCGTCGACCGGTGGCAGCAGGTCGGTGAAGGGCGTCGGTGGCGGGCCGGCGTTGACCTGGGCGGCGACCTCCCGACAGGTCTCGGTGACCAGGGTCGCCGGGGGCGCCGGGTCGGTGCGTACGGTCAGCCCGGGGCAGGAGTCCAGTCGGGTACCGTCGGCCGTCACCACCACCCGGTGCACGGCGGGCTCGTCCGGCAGGTCGATCCCGCGCACCACGAGATGCACCCCGCAGGCCGCTCCGGTCCGGACGACCCGGTCCAACTGCCCACGCTCGTGTCGGGACAGCTCGTCGCCGCCGAGCAGCACCGCCACCCGCCACGGCTCGGGACGCCGTCCGGTCGCCGCCGCCAGCTCGCGCAGTGAGCCGTACTCCCCGGCGAGCACCGTCTCGTTGATCCGGCGGATCTGGTCGACCAGGTCGTCGAGCAGTCGGGCCAGCCCGCCGGGCCCGACGAAGGTCAGCAGGCCGGCCGTGGAGAGCGGGGCGAACCCGGCGAGCCCGCCGCCGAGGTGCTCCGGGTCGTAGCCGACCAGCCGGACCGCGCCGGGGGCGGCGCGGCCGATGGCGCGGAGCAGCAGGGCGGCGACGACCGCGTCGCAGCCCGCCCGGTCGGCCCCGGACAGGTGGACGTGACCCGCGTCGAGCAGCGGCACGAGCGCCGGCACGGGGACGCTGTCGGGCAGGCGTACCGTGCCGATCCGCAGCGGCCCGGGAGCCTCGCCCCGGACGACCGGGGTGGGTTGCCAGCCGGGCCAGTCCGCTCCGGCGGCACCGGGGGCCTCCCGCTCCGCGGCCTGGGCGGCCCGGTCGGCGAGGCCGGCGATCCGGTCGCCGTACCGGTCGGCGAGGTCGGTGATCCGCTGGTCCCGTTCCGCGCCGACCCGGGCCGGGACCCGCCCGGCGGCGTCCCGGGTACGGCGTAGCCGGTCCTGCGCGGCGCCGAGTTCGGACCGGGCCGCCGTGAGCCGGGCCCGGGACGCGCCAAGGGCGTGCGACAACATGGTGCGGACCCGGGTGACCAGCTGGGTCCGGAGGTCAGGCATGGGTGTCCCGGGGGGCACGGGCGGTGACCGGTCGCTGGTCGACGCCGAGCCGGCGCATGAGCAGACCGGTGAGTACGCCGGCCGCCACCGCCGGGTCGGCCGGATGCGGCTGCTCCACCGGATCCTTCGGCGGTGGCATCCGGCAGACCCGACTGAGCAACGTGTCGAGCACTCCCGGCGGCAGGTTCGGCACGAGGTCCTGCACCTGCCCGGTGACCTCGCGGCGCAGCCGGGGCAGGTCCGCCGCCCGGGGCGGGTGGCCGAGCAGTTCGGTGGCCAGGTCGCGCAGCACCGGCGGGGCCACCGAGGCCAGTCCGAGCCCGATGTTGGCCTCCACGCCCCGCAGTTCGGTGTGCAGCCGACCGTGGTCGCCGGAGCGGACGTCACTGGTCACCCGGCGCAGCAGCTCCTCCGCATCGGTGATCTCCTGGTCCGGCTTGGCGGCCGGGGTGCCGTGCCGGCCGAACAACTCGGCGACCCGGACCGACCACCAGCCGCCGGTCGGCGCCGGCACACCACGCCGGACGGGCCCGGTGGGCTTGTCCGCGACCGGGCCGCCGGGTCCGGCGGGCGGCCGGCCGGGCGTGGGACCGGGGGCGCCGTCGCGGGCCAGGCCGATCGCGGCCAGGTACGTCGCAAGCTGGTCCTGGGCGAGCCGCAGCGCGGAACCGGCGGTCTCCGCGTGTTCGGTGGCGGCGGACAACTCGGGTACGCCCATCGGGTCGGACGACTCCTGCCGGACCCACCGGAGCCGCTCGGAGGCGAGCTTGAGGTGGTCGAGCGCCTTTATCACCAGGTCGACGGGCAGCTCGTCGGACGTCGCCCGTACCTGGGCTCCGAGTTCCTCGATGATGGACATCCGTCGTCAGAGCGTCGACACGTAGAGCTGGGCGTGCTCGACGGCGGCGAGCGTCGCGGCGAGGCACTCCTCCAGTTCCTGGGCGGCCTGGGACAGCGACGCCTGCGCGGCGTCCACCGTGGAGTGTCCACTGCCCTCAAGGGCGCCGGCCAGGGTCTGCTGCGCCTCGGCCAGCTTGTCGCTGGCGGCCTGCACCGCAGCCTGGCCGTCGCCGATCTGCTGCAGTGCGGCATCGATGGCCGCTTTCAGCTCGGCAACGCTCGCCACGGCGAAACCTCCTGGGGGCGGGGAGGGCTCTTATTAGAGCTTATCCCGATGAGCGGTTCTCAGGCCCCTGGGCGTTTACTGCCCGCCTGACCGTTCCCAGCTAGATCGGCCGGCGACGGCTGGACGCCGAGCGTCCTCCCACTTTGTGCCACCCTCCGACTACAGAGTCGGATCTCCGACAGTTCTCTGGCCGGAAGTCGGAAGCTGCGCTTCTTGGTGCAACTTCCAGCCGTTCTCAGTCGTTCGAGGCCGGCTCGACCGGCAGGGCCAACCAGCGCGGTCCGCGTACCTCGGTGCCGAGCGCGGTGACCCGGGCCCGCAACTCGCGGTCGGAGGTGACCACGACGCAGCTCCGCTCGGTGGCCTCCACCCGGACCAGGCCCACGATGGCGTCGTCGCCGGACCCCTCCGCCGCGACCACCCGGACCTCGTCGGTGCCCGCGACCCGCCGGGCGACCCCCTCCACCACGAGCACCACCTCGACCGGCGGCGGCAGCCCGGGGAGGCCGCGCTGCCGCAGCGGCGCCAGCCGGTCGCGCAGCCGGGTCGTGGCCGCGGCCCGGTCCCGCCACCAGCCGTCCGGCTTCGATCCCACGACGTTGGCGGCGTCCACGACGAGGAGCGGCTCGGCTGTCATCCGCCCAGCCTGCCATCCCGACCCGCGCGTGATCGCCGCCACGCTGCCGTCGGACCGCTGTCGCGTCCGCCGGTCGCGGCGGCTCGCCCGCCGTTACGCCGCGTTTGTCGGGGCTTCCGCCGGGTAGCCCAGGTGACGCCAGTGCCCGCGCCCGTAAGGGGGACAAGAGATGACCCAGGGACCCGGTGACCTTGGCCCCGACCCGTGGGACGAGTTCCTGGCCCGATACTTCGGCCGCGGCGAGAACCGCCGGCAGGGGCAACGGGTGGACATCACCAGGTTGATGACCGCGGACGCGCGGGAACTGCTCGCCGACGCGGCACGCCGGGCGGCGCAGGCGAACAGCAGTGACCTGGACACCGACCACCTGCTCTGGGCGGCACTGCAACGTGAACCCCTGCGGGACCTGCTCACCCGGGCCGGAGCCGATCCGGAGACCCTGCTCGGCGCGCTCGGCGGCGAGCAGCGGGTGGACCGGCCAGCCAAGCACGGCCAGGTGCCGTCGAACATGTCCCTCACCCCGGCGGCGAAGCGGGCGCTGCTCGACGCCCACCAACTCTCCCGGGCGATGAACGCGTCGTACATCGGGCCGGAGCACATCCTGATGGCCCTGCCGCTCAACCCGGAGTCGCCGGCCGGCCGGATGCTCGCCGCCGGCCGGATCCAGCCGCAGTCCCTACAGGCCGCGAGCGCCGGCGGGGGCGGCAACGGTGGCACGCCGGACCGGGGCACCCCGACGCTGGACCAGTACGGCCAGGACCTGACCGACCTGGCCCGGGCCGACGAGATCGACCCGGTGATCGGCCGGGCCGACGAGATCGAGCAGGCGGTCGAGATCCTGTCCCGCCGGACCAAGAACAATCCGGTGCTGATCGGCGAGGCCGGGGTGGGCAAGACCGCCATCGTCGAAGGGCTCGCCGAACGGATCGCCGACGGAGACGTACCACAGACGCTGATCGGCAAGCGGGTGATCCAGTTGGACCTCGCCCGGCTGGTCGCCGGCACCCGCTACCGGGGTGACTTCGAGGAACGGCTGAAGAAGGTCATCGACGAGATCCGGGCACACGGCGACGAGCTGATCATCTTCCTCGACGAGCTGCACACCCTGGTCGGCGCGGGCGGGGCCGGTGCCGAGGGCGGGATGGACGCCGGCAACATGCTCAAGCCGGCGCTGGCCCGTGGCCACATGCGGGTGGTCGGCGCCACCACACTCAACGAGTACCGCCGGAACATCGAGAAGGACGCCGCGCTGGCCCGACGGTTCCAACCGGTGCTGGTGCCGGAGCCCACCGTCGAGGACACCGTCGCCATCCTGCGCGGGCTGCGGGACCGGTACGAGGCCCACCACCAGGTCCGGTTCAGCGACGAGGCGCTGGTGGCCTGTGCCGAACTCTCCGACCGGTACGTCACCGACCGGTTCCTGCCGGACAAGGCGATCGACCTGCTCGACCAGGCGGGTGCCCGGGTCCGGCTGCGCACCCGCACCCCGGCCGGGGACGTACGGGAGCTGGAGCAGGCACTCGAGGAGGTCCGCCGGGAGAAGGACCAGGCGGTTGCCGACGAGCAGTACGAGCGGGCGTCCGAGCTGCGGGACCGGTTGCAGGAGGTACGCGACCGGTTGGAGGCGGCACACGGCAACGGTGGCCGGTCCTCCGTACCGGAGGTGCGGCCGCAGGACATCGCCGAGGTGGTGTCCCGGGCCACCGGGATCCCGGTCAGCCAGCTCACCGAGGAGGAGCGGGACCGGCTGCTGCGGCTGGAGGGGCACCTGCACGAGCGGGTGGTCGGCCAGGACGATGCGGTGGGCGCGGTCGCCGAGGCGGTACGGCGGTCCCGCACCGGGCTCGCCGACCCGGACCGGCCGATGGGCAGCTTCATGTTCCTCGGCCCTACCGGAGTGGGGAAGACCGAGCTGGCCCGGGCACTGGCCGAGGCGTTGTTCGGCGAGTCGGACCGGATGATCCGGCTGGACATGAGCGAGTTCCAGGAACGGCACACCGTCAGCCGGCTGGTCGGCGCACCGCCCGGCTACGTCGGGTACGAGGAGGCGGGCCAGCTCACCGAGGCGGTACGCCGCCGCCCGTACGCCGTGGTGCTGCTCGACGAGATCGAGAAGGCGCACCCCGACGTGTTCAACATCCTGTTGCAGGTGCTCGACGACGGTCGGCTCACCGACAGCCAGGGACGTACGGTGAACTTCCGCAACAGCGTACTGATCATGACGAGCAACCTCGGCTCGGAGCTGATCACCGGTACCCAGCGCAGCGTCGGCTTCGGCGGTGGCGCCGAGGGCGGTGCCGAGGAGGAGAACACCGAGCTGCGGGAGCGGCTGATGCGCCGACTCCAGGAGTCGTTCCGGCCGGAGTTCCTCAACCGGATCGACGAGGTGATCATTTTCCGGCGACTGGAGAGCGAGCAGTTGCGCCAGATCACCGGACTGTTGCTGGAGGACACCCGGCGACGGCTGCACGCCCAGGACATCGGCGTCGACTTCACCACCGAGGGAGTGGACTGGCTCGCCGAGCACGGCTACCAGCCGGAGTTCGGAGCCCGGCCGTTGCGCCGGACGATCCAGCGCGAGGTCGACAACCGGCTGTCGCGGATGCTGCTCGACGGAACGCTCGTTCCGGGCCAACGGGTCACGGTCGGCGTCCGGGACGGCGAGCTGACCTTCGACGTGTCCGCCGGCGAGCGGTCCGGAGGCCGGAGTCCGGCCGCCCTCTCCGCGGGTCGTTGAGGTGCGGCGCCGGAACACCGGTCGGGGTGGGACGTCGGCGACGGCCGGGACGTCGTCGGCGGCAGCGGCCCGGAACCGGGTGCTGTCCGCCGGAGGCGGCCGGATCGAGGAGAGGAGTCCACCGTGAGTCAGCCCGAGGAGAACCGCGAGAAGAGCGCCAAGACCGACGCGGTACTGCGCCCGCCGTCCGTCGCGCCCAAGCCGGCTCCGCCCCCGTCGGCCCGGCGCGGACGGAAGAACACCGAGAACGAGCCGGCGCCCGCCGCGCCGCCATCGGAGGAGGAGGAAGGCTGATGGCCCGGCAACAACGGGTGGAGCCGGAGGTCGAGCAGTTGTGGCAGGACTTCCACAGCCGCGTGAACGTCACCTCCGAGCAACTACGGAGCTGGCTGCTCACCCAGGGCTCCGGCGAGCAGGCGTTCGGGTCCGATCCGGATCTCGGGCTGCCCGAACCCGGGCGGCGGATCCTCGCCATCCTGGGCAAGCGCAAGGTCGACCTGACCGGCGACGACATCCAGGTCATGCGGGAGACCGTGAGCGAGATCGAGGATCTGGTCGAGACCCGTCCGTCCGGCGGCGTCACCGACGAGGACTGGCGCCGGGCGCTGCTCGACCTCGGGCACGACCCGCTGATCGAGCCGAAGACCACCACGACCTACCGACGCCAGCCGTAGCCCGACACCGTGAACGACCTCTCCGGCACCTGCCGGAGAGGTCGTCGAGGCGTCGGCCTACGCGCCGATGGGCCTAAGCGCCGCCGATGGTGGACACCCCCAACCCGGCCGCCTCGGCCGCGTCGGCGCGCTCGGCACGCAGTGCCTCCTCCCGCGCCAGCAGGGCCGCGTACTCGGCAACGTCCTCCGGCGTGGGCAGCGCCGGAACCCGACGCAGGAAGGCCTCCACGTCACGGGAGGCGGCGGTGTGCGCGGCCGCGATCCGTCGTACGGTCTCCCGGTCGTCCTCGGGTGGGATGAGGTCGGTCATGCCGTTACCGGTACCCGATCGCGGCCGGTTCGCACCGGTCCGGCCGAGGTACCTGGCCCCGGTGCGGTACCTGGCCCGGGCGCGGAGCCGGAAGGGCGCCAGCAAGGGCGGGATCGTGGTGGCCCGTGCGCCGTCCGGCCCGGAACCGGACGGCGCACGGTGGCCGGTGCCCCGCCGACCGGGGGTCAGACCGGCGCTGCCGAGGGCGATCTGAAGGTCGCCACGGACACCGTCGGTTCTGGATCGGGTAGGACACGGTTAAGGTAACCGGCGACGATCGACCGAGCCAGATACCGCCTAGCTCATACCGCCAGCTGGCGGATCGCCACGCCCGGCAGTGGCGGCTGTCCGGTAGGGCCGCCACCGGATGACCCGTCGGCGTTCCGGACCGGCCGGTTCAGGCGGCGGCCAGGTCCTGGGGACCGAAGTTGGGATTGCTGGCCAGCCAGGCCAGGTAGTGCGGGTTGCGGGACAGTGAGTCGGTGTACGCGGCGATGGCCTGTGCGAGTACCCGGTCGGCGATCGCGGCCGCCGGTGCGTCCGGATGCCAGCCGAGCAGCAGCCGCCATCGCAGCGGTGTGTTCGCCAGCGGGCGGGTGACCAGGCCGGACACCGGCCGGAAGGTCGCCTGAGCGAGGGCCACCGCCTCGCCCGCCTCGACCAGGTCGATACAGCTGCGGATGTCGGTCTCGTAGATCTTCCTCGGCGTGAACCCGGCTCGGGCACAGGCCGCGGCGAAGCAGTCGGCGAAGCACCCGTCGCCGGGGGCCGCCGCCCAGCGTTCCTCGCCCAGAGCGGCCAGGGGCACCTCGTCGTGGGCGGCCAGCGGATGCGCCTCGGGCAGGAGTACGAAGACCGCGTCGTTCGCCACCGCCCGCCAGGTGAGGCCGAACTCCGCCGACGGAGTGGCGTCGCCACAGACGCCCGATAGGACGTAGTCGAGTCGTCCACTGAGCACCATCTGGGCCAGCTCGTCGACCGACCAGGACGCGAAGGTGCTGATCTGCGCGTGCGGCTGGTCGGCGGCCAACCGGTGCACCAGCCCGCCGAGAATCGGGCTGTTCACCCCGCCGAACCGGAACCGGGTCAGCGCCGCGCCCGTACCCGCGAGTCGGGCGGCCTCGTCCTGCAGGCCCTTCATCGCGGGCAGCAGGACCCGGGCCCGGGCCAGCACCAGTTCGCCCAGCGCGGTGGGTCGGGCACCCCGGCGGTCCCGCTCGAACAGCGGTCCGCCGAGAGTGCGCTCGATGCGCTGGAGCTGTGCGGTGAGGGCGGGCTGCGCCAGCCCCAGGGTCGAGGCCGCCTTCGTCACGCTGCCCGTCTCCGCGATCGCGCAGACCACCTTCAGGTGCCGCAGCTCCAGGTTCATAGCGTGACGGTAGGACCCGAAAGGGATTCACGGGAAGACCTTTGGCTAGTGAAAGATCCCCCAAAGGAAACCCAAACTGCGACCGAACGGACACCTATTTCTGACGTGCGGCCCAGAGCAGCCCTCGTTCGGTGATCGTCCGGATCGGCGGGAGCGTCAGGTCGTCGAGTTTGTGGCCGACCGTCGAGACGAATACCCGGCCCGCGCCCCACGATCTGGTCCAGACGGCGGGCAGGGTGACGGGGTGCCGCCACGGCGTCATCGCGGGCGCCCCGTCCGCCCCCGGCGCGGTGTCCGGGTCCGGCCCCGGGTCGAACGTCACCGTCGCCAGTACGTCGTTGAGCGGGTCGGTCAGCACCCAGTACTTCTCGGTGTGCAGGGACACCGGACCGATCCCCCGGACGATCGGATGACCGGCCCGGTCCGGCAGCACCGTCAGCTCGTGGTCCACGAAGCCGGCCGGATGGTGCACGAACACCCCGCCGGTGAGCTGGTGGTAGGCGTTGTGGTGGAACGCGCCGACGATCCCGCCGTGCCAGCCGGCGAACCCGGTACCGGCGCGGACCGCCGCGATCAGTCCGGTCGCCTGTGCCTCGGTGACGGTCCCGATCGACCAGCACTGCACCACCAGGTCGGCGGCGGCCATCCGGTCCGGGTCGGCGTAGACCGCCAGATCGTCGTGGACCTCCACCGCGAAGCCCTGTCCACGCAGGAACGGGATGAACACCTCGGTCGCCGGCACCGGAACGTGTCCGTCCCAGCCGCCCCGGACCACTATCGCGTCTCGCACCGCCACCACCCGTCCATCCGTCCACCGTCGTCCTCGGCCGGCCCGGCGCGTACCCGCGCCACGCCCCGGTACGCCGAGCGGCCCGACGCGGGTACGCGCCGGGCCGGCCGATCATGACATCCGCGCGGTGCTCACGTCGGCGGTGGCGGCGGGGTCAGGTCGTCGACGTACGTCGGGCGGCCGCTCACCGCGTCCCGGACCTTGTCGACCACGCCGAGGGCCGGCTCGACGACGCGGTTCCACGGCGGAGTGGCCGGGGCGGCCGGGTGTGGCCGGGTCGGTGCGGCCTCCTCGGCGATCTCCACCCGGTTGCCCAGCCGGATCAGCTCGGCGTCACTGGCCGCCGAGCGCAGGGCCGGGAAGATCTGGGTCGACGCCGTCTCGGTGTGCCGGAGCAGTTGACCGGCCACCTCACCGGCAAGCTGGTCGAACCGGGTCTCCGTCGGCGTGACACTGGAGAGTTCCCGCAGCGTACGGAGCATCTGGTTGTCCGCGGCGATCTCCCGGTCGGCCAGCGGCCCACCGTCGGGCAGCGCACTACGCACGGTGGGGTAGAGGTACTGCTCCTCGCCGGACAGGTGCCGGGCGACCGTGGCGGTCAGCACTTCGGCGACCTGGCTGCGCCGCTCCGGCGCGACATCGTTGGTCAGCTCACCGCAGAGCGCGACGATCTGGTCGTGCTCCTCGGCGAGCAGCTCCACCATGCTGCGCCCGCCGGGCCGGTAGTCCTCGTCCTCACCGGTCGGGGGAAGCGGGGGCAGGGGCAGGGTCACGGTTGGCCTCCTTACAGGCTGGTCCCGGATCCAACGCCGCTTCATCGACCGACGCTGCTCCGTGGACACCGCGCAGGTACCCCCGGTCGCGGACGGCGAAACCCGGACGGTGGGTCGGGCGGACACCCGGCGACGGCCGGCTGGTATGAAGAACCGCATGAGTAGCCAGTCCGCGTCCGCCCACCCGAGCGCCACCGACGATGTCGTCGAGCTGTGCCGGGACCTGCTCCGCATCGACACCAGCAACACCGGGGACACCGAGACCAGCGCCGGCGAGCGGGTGGCCGCGGAGTACGTCGCGGAGAAGCTCGCCGAGGTGGGCGTCGAGTCGCACATCCGCGAGTCGGCGCCGGGCCGGACCAACCTGGTCGCCCGGATTCCAGGTACCGATCCGGGCCGGGGGGCCCTGCTGGTGCACGGGCACCTGGACGTCGTACCCGCCGACGCCAGCGAATGGTCGGTGGACCCGTTCTCCGGCGAGATCTCCGACGGCTACCTCTGGGGCCGGGGCGCCATCGACATGAAGGACTTCGACGCGATGGTGCTCGCGGTGGTCCGGAACTGGCAGCGCACCGGGGTACGCCCACCCCGCGACCTGGTCCTCGCGTTCACCGCCGACGAGGAGGCCGGTGGCGAGTACGGCGCGCACTTCCTGGTCGACCAGCATGCCGACCTGCTCGACGGCTGCACCGAGGCGATCGGCGAAGTCGGCGGCTTCTCGTACTCGGTCAACTCCGATCTCCGGCTCTACCTGATCGAAACGGCCGAGAAGGGGCTCGAGTGGCTGCGGCTGCACGCCCGGGGCCGCCCCGGGCACGGGTCGATGGTGCACGACGACAACGCCGTCACCGCGCTCGCCGAGGCGGTCGCCCGGGTCGGCCGGCACCGGTTCCCGATCGTGCTGACGCCGACCGTCCAGGCGTTCCTGGAGCAGGTGTCGGAGGCACTCGGCATCGAACTCGACCCGACCGATCCGGAGCTGGCGATCGCCAAGCTCGGGCCGATCGCCAATCTGATCGGTGCGACGGTCCGCAACACCGCGAACCCCACCCGGCTGGCCGCCGGGTACAAGGACAACGTGATCCCCAGCCGGGCCAGCGCCACCATCGACTGCCGGAGCCTGCCCGGCCAGGCCGAGATTTTTCTGGAGCAGTTGCGTGAGGTGGTCGGGCCGGACATCGAGATCGAGCACATCCAGCGGCAGCCGGCGCTCGAGACCAGTTTCGACGGCGACCTCGTGGCCGCGATGGGGGCGGCGCTGCGGGCCGAGGACCCGGGCGCCCGGCCGGTGCCGTACATGCTCTCCGGCGGTACCGACGCCAAGGCGTTCGCCAAGCTCGGCATCCGGTGTTTCGGCTTCGCGCCGTTGCGGCTGCCGGCCGATCTGAACTTCTCCGCGCTCTTCCATGGCATTGACGAGCGGGTGCCGGTCGACGGACTACAGTTCGGCGTGCGGGTGCTCGACCGGTTTCTGCGCCAGAGCTGACCGCCCGTCCGGCTGGCACAGACGCCCGGCACCCACCTACCATCCTGGGCGATCCATCCACTTCCGGTTCAGCTACCTCCGGTCCACCCATTTCGGCCCGCGTCGGAGTCGACGACCGCCCGCCGGGCGGTCGTCCGGCGGGCTGGTGAACACCGCATTGAAGGGAAAGGCCACACCATGACCGACCAGCACGCCGAGCTGGACGTTGCCCTGGAACGGGTCATCGAGACCGCCCGGGCGCACCTTGCCGCGGTCCGGGCCGCCGAGGGCCGGATCGACGACGACGCCGTCTGGCAGGCGTACGTCGAGCTCAACAACGCGTCGTACGAGTACGACGAGCAACTGCTCGACGCCTTCGGCGAGGTCACGCCGTGGGACGTGGAGGCGATCGACCCGGACGAGGCGGACGAGCGCTACGGAGTGGGCCTCGGCGGAGCCGACGGTACCGAGCCGGGCGACCCGCACCCGCTCGTGCTCTCCGTACGCCACCGGCGCGACTACCGGGTGCCCAGCGTGGCCGCCCTGCTGCGGGTGGCGCAGGCGGCCCGGCGTGCCGGCGTACCGGACGAGGAGGAGTCGGCGGCGGTGGAGGGCGTCGGCGAGGCGGTGCTGGAGCTGCTGCAGAGCGGTGACGGCTCGCTAGGTGCGCTGGACATTCCCGAGCTGGAGCCCCTCGACGGAGTGGTGATGGTCAGCGAGGTGACCGTTCCGCTCGATCTGGAGTCCTTCGACGACGAGGACAGCAGCGGGCCGTTCACGCCGGGCGCGGACGACCGACTCGTCGGCCGGCTGGACGAGCACCCGTTCGTCTCGGATCTCGACGAGGAGCCCGAGCGGGCCCGGTAGGGCCCGGTAATGCCCATCCGCCGAGCCAGGTCGACCCGTCCGGGTGCCAGCGGCAGCGCCGTTGGCGCCCAGGGCCGGGCGAAGCGGCTCGTCGGTCAGTAGGAGAGGCCCGGTTGCGACTGGTTGACGACGCGTCGCCGCAGCATCACCTGACGCGTACCGTCGCGGAACAGTCGTACCCGGGCCAGTTCCCAGCCGGAGAATTCGGCTTGGATCGCCAGTTGCGCCGTCGCGGTCAACCGGTCGACGTTCGGCGGTAACCGTAATGGCGCGTATTCGTAGTCCATGTCCTCTATCCTGCCCACGCCGGCGGGGAGACACCAGTCCTTCACCGGGGTGAGCTGGGCCGACCGCAGAGGCTGTCACCCTCCGAGGTCGCTCGTCCCATTTTGGGGCGACTGTCCGTCTCCGGGTCGATCGTGGTCCTCCGGGTCAGCTGTCGCGTTCCGGATAGCCGACGGGGACCGCCGAAACGTCGTCGAGGGCGCGGGCGATCTCGTCCGGCAACGTCATCCGCTCGACCTGGAGCGCCCCGAGCAGCTGGCCGACCGTACGGGCACCGAGGATCGGGGCGACCACACCGGGCCGGTCCCGGACCCAGGCGAGGGCGACCTCCAGCGGCGACACGCCCAGGCCGCCCGCCGCGGTCGCCACCGCCTCCACGATGCTGGAGCAGCGGGGCTCCAGGTAACTGGCCACGAAGCGCTCGAAGTGCGCCGAGGCGGCCCGCGAGTCGGCCGGACGGCCGTGCCGGTACTTGCCGGTCAGCACCCCGCGACCCAGCGGCGACCAGGGCAGCACGCCGAGCCCCAGACCCTCACAGGCCGGCAGCACCTCCCGCTCGACGCCCCGCTCGAGCAGCGAGTACTCGACCTGGACCGCCACCACCGGGGCGCGTCCCGGAAAGGCCGCCTGCCAGGTCGCGGCCCGTGCGGTCTGCCAGCCGGAGAAGTTGGAGACCCCGACGTACCGGACCCGGCCGCTGGCCACCGCGTGGTCCAGCGCGGCCAGCGTCTCCTCCAGCGGGGTGGCCGGGTCGTACCCGTGCACCTGCCACAGGTCGACGTGGTCGGTGCCCAGCCGGCGCAGCGAGGCGTCCAGGGTGCGCAGCAGGTGGCCCCGGGAGCCGTCCCGGCGCCGGGCGGCGCCCGGCCGGAGCCCGGCCTTGGTGGCGATGAGCAGGTCGTCGCGGGGCACCAGGGTGCCCAGCAGGGAGCCGATCACCGCCTCCGCGTCGCCGTCGCCGTACACGTCGGCCGTGTCGACGAGGTTGCCCCCGGCGTCCAGGTAACTCTTCAACTGGGCGGCAGCGTCATCCGCGTCGGTGTCCCGACCCCAGGTCATGGTGCCGAGCGCGAGCCGGGAAACCGCCAGCCCGCTTCGGCCGAGCGGTCGCTGTTGCATGGTTGAACTTTATTCAGAACATCGCTCCGCCGATATCCTCGCTCCCGCCAACACCGCTCGCGTCGCGGGGCACAAAGCCGACGTCCGGGCACGGGTCCGGCACTGACGGGCAGGAGACGGGCAACTGACGGGCAGGTGACGGGCGGCCGGCCGGGTCGTCGCGAGGAGCACCGGCGCGTTGGGCCCACCGGTCGTCGGGTACCGGATGCCCATTGCGTACCCTGATGCGACTTGCGGACGGATGGGGGAGAGGGACCAGTGCGACTCGGGCTCAGCCTCGGATATCAGACGGCGTGGAGCACTCCCGCCGACCACCTGGCCCTGGCCCGCGAGGCGGACCGGCTCGGTTACTCCGTGGTCTGGACCGCGGAGGCGTACGGCTCGGACTCGCCCAGCATGCTCGCCTGGCTGGCCGGCCAGACCGAGCGGATCGACCTCGGTGCCGGGGTGATGCAGATCCCGGCGCGCGGCCCGGCGGCTACGGCCATGACGGCGGCCACCATCGACGCGGTCTCCGGCGGCCGGTTCCGGCTCGGCCTCGGCGTCTCCGGCCCACAGGTCTCCGAGGGCTGGCACGGCGTGCGGTTCGCCAAGCCGCTGGCCCGGACCCGGGAGTACGTCGACATCGTCAAGTTGGCGCTGGCCCGCAAGCCGGTGGAGTACGACGGTGCCCACTACCAGCTGCCCCTGCCGGACGGTCCGGGCAAGGCGCTGCGGCTCGGCTTCCATCCGCCGCGCGAGCAGATCCCGATCTACCTCGCCGCGGTCGGGCCGAAGAACCTGGAACTCGCCGGTGAGATCGCCGACGGCTGGCTGGGGGTCTTCTACGCGCCGGAGTTCGCGGCCGAGCAACTCGCCTCGGTCGCCGCCGGACGGGCCCGGGCCGGTCGGGAACTCGCCGGCTTCGACGTGGTGCCCACCGTGCCGGTGGTGGTCGGCGACGACATCGCCAACTGTGCCGAGCTGGTCCGGTGGTACGCCGCGCTCTACGTCGGCGGGATGGGCAGCCGGGAGCAGAACTTCTACAACCAGCTCGCCACCCGGATGGGGTACGGCGACGCGGCCCGGGAGGTGCAGGAGCTCTACCTGGCGAAGCGGCAGCGTGACGCCGCGGCGGCGGTGCCGTTGGAGTTCATCGACCGCACCTCCCTGCTCGGCCCGAAGGAGCGGATCGCCGATCGGATGCGCGAGTACGCCGCCGCGGGTGTGACCACGCTCTCGGTGAGCCTCTTCGTCGCCGACGCGGACAGCGGCATCCAGACCCTGCGTACCTGCGCCGAGGCGCTGGATCTCGCCGGGGTCGGCGAGTGAGCGGTCGGGGACACCGGGGGCCGGCCGGCGGACGGCGGGACGCGGCGACGAGCGGGGTGCGAGGGTGAGCTGGATCGAGGCAATCGTCCTGGGGATCGTCCAGGGCCTGACCGAGTTCCTGCCGGTGAGTTCGTCGGGGCACCTGCGGATCACCTCGGCGATCTTCTTCGACCAGGACGCCGGGGCGTCGTTCACCGCGGTCACCCAGCTCGGGACCGAGGCCGCCGTACTCCTCTACTTCGCCAAGGACATCTGGCGGATCACCAAGGTCTGGGTGATCGGGATCTGGGACTCCTCGGTCCGGTCGAGCCTGGACTACCGGATGGGCTGGTACGTCATCATCGGCTCGATCCCGATCGGGCTGTTCGGTTTCCTCTTCAAGGACCAGATCCGTACCGCGGCCCGGAACCTGTGGCTGGTCGCCACCACGCTGATCGTCTTCGCCTTCGTGCTCGCCTTCGCCGAGTACTGGGGCCGGCAGACCCGACGGCTCGAGAACTTCACCCTCAAGGACGGCATCGTGATGGGCATCGCCCAGGCGATGGCGCTGATTCCCGGGGTCTCCCGGTCCGGCGGAACGCTGACCGCCGGCCTGTTCCTCAACCTGACCCGGGAGGCGGCGGCCCGCTACTCGTTCCTGTTGGCCATCCCGGCGGTGGTGATGTCCGGGGTGTTCAGCATCCCGGACGTCTTCGACAGCAGTGGCGGCGGTTCGATCCCGTCCGGGGCGCAGATGATCGTGGCTACGGTGATCGCCTTCGGGGTGGGGTACGCCGCCATCGCCTGGCTGCTGCGCTATGTCGCCCACCACACCCTCTACGTCTTCGTGCTCTACCGGGTCGCGCTCGGCAGCCTCGTACTGGCGCTGTTGCTGACCGGCACCATCTCGGCGACCTGACGGCCCGCGCCGACCACCGACGGACCGGCGCGGCGGGGCGGATCGGCCCTGCTCCGCGGGGGCGGAGGCGGCGTCGGCACCGGGCCGGGAGGGTGCCGGCGCAGCGGCGCGGCCGGGCCGTAGGGTGGGAAGGCGTGGCAACCCTTCTCCTCCTCCGGCACGGCCGGACCACGGCCAACGCCGACGGCGGCCTCGCCGGCCGGCAACCCGTGGAACTCGACGACACCGGCCGGGCCCAGGCGGCGGCGGTGGGGGCGAGACTGCGCGCGATCCCGCTGGCCGCGGTGGTCACCAGCCCGCTGATCCGGTGTCGTCAGACGCTGGAGCTGGCACTGCCGGACGCCGCCCCGGTCGTCGAGGACGGGCTGGTCGAGTGCGACTACGGCGCCTGGCAGGGGCAGCCGCTCAAGAAGCTGGCCAAGGATCCACTGTGGCAGGTCGTGCAGCAGCACCCGAGCGCGGTGGTCTTCCCGGGCGGCGAGACGATGGCCGGGATGGCCGCCCGCGCGGTCGAGACGGTACGTCGCTGGGACGCCCGGATCACCGCCGAGCACGGGCCGGAGGCGATCTGGCTGGCGTGCAGCCACGGCGATGTGATCAAGGCCATCGTCGCGGACGCGATGGGCATCCACCTGGACCTCTTCCAGCGGATCGTCGCCGACCCGGGTTCGGTGACCGGGATCCGCTACACCCCGGTGCGGCCGTTCGTCCTGCGGCTCAACGACACCGGGGGTGACCTGACCGGCCTGGTGGTACCGCGCCGGGGCCGGCGGCGGCGTTCCCGGGCGGCCGAGTCGGACGCCCCGGTCGGCGGCGGGGCGGGCGCCTCCGCCACCAGCGCGGGATCGGACGTGCCGGCCGCCACCGACGGGCGGAAGTGATGATCGGGTCTGTCGCCGGAACGGGGTCGCCGGACCGGGCCGCCGGCCGGGACAGGGCCGTCGACCGGGCCCGACCGGGGCTTACGGTGATTCGGGTCGGTGGGCTGCACGGTGTGGTATCCGGCCGGATAGGGTCGTGGGTATGACCCACCAGGTGCACGCATTCGAGCCGCCGGAGCGGTTCGTCGCCGGGACCGTGGGTCCGCCGGGTGAGCGGACGTTCTTCCTACAGGCGCGGGGCGGTGGCCGGCTGGTCAGCGTCGCGCTGGAGAAGGTCCAGGTCTCGCTGCTGGCGGAGAAGCTGGAGGAGTTGCTGACCGAGGCGCACCGCCGGTTCGGCGTGGAGCTGCCCGAGGCCCCGGTCGCGGTCACCTCGGACAACGAGCCGCTGGACACGCCGGTCGACGAGGAGTTCCGGGTCGGCACCCTGGGCCTGGCCTTCGACGTCGACACGGCGACGGTGGTGATCGAGGCGATCGCCGCCGGGGAGGCGGAGGCGGAGGTCGAACTCGGTGCCGGGGAGGACGAGGTCGACGAGGACGAGGAGCCGGACGACGATCTCGACCGGCTGCGAGTCCGGTTGACCCCTCAGGCGGCCCGTGAGTTCATCGACCGGGCCCGACGGGTGGTGTCCGCCGGCCGGCCGCCGTGTCCGCTCTGCGGCCAGCCGCTCGACCCCGCCGGACACCTCTGTCCCCGTCACAACGGCTACCACCGGTGATGGTTCCCGCCCCCGGGCCGGGACCGGCCCGGTGACCTCGGCCGACCTGCGACCCGTGCTGGACGAGAGTGATGCCCTGCGCCTCCTGCTCGGGGGTGAGTTCGAGCTGGAGGGACGGCTGGTCGACGCCTCCAACACCACCCTGCGGGGCTTCCTGACCCTGGACGGGGTGACGGTCCGCTGCGTCTACAAGCCGGTCCGGGGGGAACGGCCGCTCTGGGACTTCCCGGACGGCACGCTGGCCGGTCGGGAGGTCGGCGCGTACCTGGTCTCCCGGGCCACCGGTTGGGACCTCATCCCGCCGACCGTGCTCCGGGACGGTCCGCTGGGCCCGGGCGCGTGCCAGCTCTGGATCGACGAACCGGAGGAGACCGAGCCGCTGGTCGGATTCGTACCGGCGGGAAGCCTGCCGGCCCGCTGGTTCCGGGTGGCGGCCGCCCAGGACGACGACGGCACGCCGTACGCCCTCGCGCACGCCGACGATCCCCGGTTGGCCCGGCTCGCCGTACTCGACGCCGTGATCAACAATGCCGATCGCAAGGGCGGCCACGTCCTCGTCGGGTCGGACGACCGGATCTACGGTGTCGATCACGGCGTCTGCTTCCACGTCGACGACAAGCTGCGGACGGTGCTCTGGGGCTGGTCGCGGCGGATCCTGCCGCCGGACGCGCTGGAGATGCTGGAGAGCCTGGCCGAGGGGCTGGTCGGCCCGCTGGGCGAGTCGCTGGCAGAGCATCTGACGCTGTCCGAGGTCACCGCGGTGCGGGGCCGGGTCGCCCGGCTGTTGGCGACGACCAGCTTCCCGGAACCGTCCGAGGAATGGCCGCCGATCCCCTGGCCGCCAATCTGACCCTCCGGCAGCGCTGCGGGCGCCCTCGTGTCGGTCTGATCACCTCGTCCGCCGGCCCGGGTGATCAACGCCGTACGGCTGGCTAGGCTGGTGACCATGGAAACGTGGGTGGGTCACGAGATTCCGCGACTGCCGGGCCGGGGACGGCAGCTCGCCCTGTTCGACTCCGCGCGCCGTTCGGTGCAGCCGACCCGTCCCTCCGGCGCGGCGACCATGTACGTCTGCGGCATCACCCCGTACGACGCGACCCATCTGGGGCACGCGGCAACGATGATCACGTTCGACGTGCTGCAACGGGTGTGGCGGGACGGTGGCCATCCGGTGACGTACGTGCAGAACGTCACCGACATCGACGATCCGCTGCTGGAGCGGGCCGCGCGGGACGGCGAGGACTGGGTCGTCCTGGCGATGCGGGAGACGGCGCTGTTCCGCGAGGACATGGAGGCGCTGCGGATGATCCCGCCGGCGCACTACGTCGGCGCGGTCGAGTCGATCCCGGCGATCGCCGCGAAGGTCCGGGCGCTGGTGGACGACGGTGCCGCGTACCGCCTCGACGACGGCACCGGGGACCTCTACTTCGACATCACCGCCGCACCCCGGTTCGGCTACGAGTCCAACCTGAGCCGCGAGGAGATGCTGGGCATCTTCGGCGAGCGCGGCGGGGACCCGGACCGGGCCGGCAAGCGGGACCGGCTCGATCCGTTGCTCTGGCGCGGCAGCCGGGACGGCGAGCCGGCCTGGGAGGGCGGACCGCTCGGCCCGGGGCGCCCCGGCTGGCACATCGAGTGCGCGGTCATCGCGCTGGCCCTGCTCGGCGACAGCATCGACGTCCAGGGTGGCGGCAACGACCTGCTGTTCCCGCACCACGAGTGCTCCGCGGCCCACGCCGAGCGGCTGACCGGGGCGGCGCCGTTCGCCCGGCACTACGTCCACGCCGGGATGATCGGGCTCGACGGGGAGAAGATGTCGAAGTCAAAGGGCAACCTGGTCTTCGTCTCCCGGTTGCGGGCCGACCACGTGGATCCGATGGCGGTGCGGCTCGGGCTGCTCGCCGGCCACTACCGGACCGACCGGGAGTGGACCGACGACGTGCTCAAGGTCGGTACCCAGCGGCTGGCCCGGTGGCGGGAGGCCGTCGCGGCCCCGCTCGGCGCCCCGGGCCCCGACCTGCTGGCCGGCGTCCGCGACCGGCTCGCCGACGACCTCGACACCCCCGGCGCGCTTGCCGTGATGGACCGCTGGGCGGACGCGACGCTGGCCCACACCGGCACCGACCCAGCCGCCCCGGACCTGGCCGCCGCCACCGTCGACGCCCTCCTCGGCATCCGCCTGTAAGGAAGGGCCCCTTCCTATCGCTTTTTGTAGAAGAAGGGGCCCTTCCTAACTCCCCAGCCCAGGGGTCAGCCCAGCGCCAGGCCGGGGTCCGGATCCAGGTGGGTGTCGGGGGTCGGGGCGGGGACCTGGTACTGCTCGGTCAGGGTGGTCATCGGACCGGGCCAGGTCGCCTGCGCCACTTCGATCGGCTTGTGGCTGGCGTCGTAGGCGACGTGCAGCAGGTGCAGCACGGGGGTGTCCGGCCGGATCTGCAGGATCTCCGCCTCCTCCCGACTGGGCTGCCGGGCGCTGATCTGGTCCGTCGCCGACATGTAGCGTCGGCCGATGGCCTCCTCCGCCTCCTGGTAGAGCGGTCGCCCGTACGCCTCCATCCGTTCCAGGCTGGTGCCGGCGGCGTCGGCGGTCCGGAACCAGGAGGCGCCGACCTCGACCGGTACCTCCTCGGTACGGACCAGGTGCCGCCGGACGATCAGCTCGGTGCCGTCCGGTACGCCGAACGCGTCGGCCACCTCGGGCGGAGCCGGTGCCCGGCCGACCTGTACCAACTGCTGCCGGTACCGGGCGGCGAGGTCGGCGTGGTAGCCCCGGTGGCCGCCGTACCGGCCCCGGGAGAGGCGGTTCAGCCGGCGCCGGGTACCGCGTACGTAGGTGCCCGAGCCGGGTTTGGTGATCAGCACGCCCTCGACCCGCAGTTGGTCGATGGCCCGCTGGACGGTCTGCTTCGCGACCCCGAACATCTCGGCGATGGCCGGGATCGACGGCAGCCGTTCCCCGGCGGCCCAGTCACCGTCGCGGATCCGGGCCCGCAGCTGTGCGGCGATCTGCCGGTGGGGAAACTCGGCCGCCCCAGGGTTGATCTGCATCCTGCCCCCGTCCAGTAATGACACTAGTTTCCTAGGATGCCGTACAGGCGGTGTGCCGGGCAACCCCGGACACGCCGATCGGAGCCCGCCGGACGACGGGCAGAACGGGGGAGTGGCCCCTGGGCAGGTACGACCGAGGGACGGCCCCCGATCGGAGACCGTCCCTCGAACTGCTAAGCCTGAGCTGCTACCGGATGTACGGGTACCCGCTCACCAGGAGCCGGCGGTCGGACCCGCCGAACCGCCCCGGCGGCGCAGGTACTTCTCGAACTCCTGGGCGATCTCGTCCCCGGTCAACGGCTGGATGCCGGCGTCGCCGACCCGTTCTTCCAGCTCGCGGACGTACTCGCCGAGTTCGGCGTCCTGCTCGGCGGCGGTGCGTACCCGCTGCTCCCACTCGGCGGCCTCCTCGGCCAGGTCCGACATCGGGACCGGCAGGTCGAGTACCTCCTCGACCCGGTGCAGCAGCGCCAGGGTCGCCTTCGGGCAGGGCGGGTTGTTCGCGTAGTGCGGTACGTGCACCCAGAACGAGACGGCGTCGACCTCGGCCCGGGTCGCCGCGTCGTGCAGCACCCCGACGATGCCGGTCGGACCGTCGTAGCGGGTCGGGGTGAGCTGGTAGCGCTCGGCGGCGTCCTTGTCCGAGGCACTGCCACTGATCGGCAGCGGCCGGGTGTACGGCACGTCGGCGAGCAGCGCGCCGAGCAGCACGATCCGGTTGACCTCCAGGCTGTGGCAGAGCTCCAACACCTGCTCGCAGAAGGTCCGCCAGCGCATGCTGGGCTCGATGCCCCGGATCAGGACCACGTCCCGCTCCGTCCCCTCCGGGCTGGCCACCATGAACCGGGTGGTCGGCCACTCGACCCGGCGGGTCTCGCCATCGGCCATGGTGATCGTCGGCCGGCTCACCTGGAAGTCGTAGAAGTCCTCGGGGTCCAGCTCGGTGATCTGGCGGGCCTGCCAGACCTGCTCGAGATGCTCCACCGCCGCCGTCGAGGCGTCCGCCGCGTCGTTCCAGCCCTCGAAGGCCGCGATCGCGACCGGCGAGCGCAGCACGGGCAAGCCGTCGAACTCGGTCACGCCCTACCCCCAGCGTGCGTGCCGTCGGTGATCCGGGCGGCGTACAGCCGCGCGGTGGTCCCCCCGATGAGCCTGGTGCTGCCGTCCCTGTTGTCCCTCACGTCCGTCAGCCTACGTCCCTGATTCGGATGCGGCCCGCCGGCCGCGCCGTCCGGCTCCGGCACGGGGCCCGGCCGGCCGGCCACCGGACAGGTGATGAGCAGGGACATCTGGGGCGCCGAGGGTGATAGCGACGCGGGTCACACCAGACGGAGCGGTACGCCTACCGCCGGTGGTCCGCCCTGGTGGGCACTAGCCTGGAGGCGTGTCGACTCCGCTACTGGACGCGCTGGCCGACCGGGTGCTCGTCGCCGACGGCGCGATGGGGACGATGTTGCAGGCGGCCGAGCTGACCCTGGACGACTTCGAGGGCCACGAGGGGTGCAACGAGGTCCTCAACGTCACCCGGCCGGACGTGGTCAGTTCGGTGCACGACGCCTATCTGGCCGCCGGCGCCGACTGCGTGGAGACGAACACCTTCGGAACGAACCTCTCCGCCCTGCGCGAGTACGGCATCGAGGACCGCATCGCCGAGTTGGCCGAGGCCGGGGCGCGGCTGGCCCGACAGGCAGCGGATGCCGCCAGCACGCCGGACCAGCCCCGGTACGTGCTCGGCTCGATCGGGCCGGGTACCAAGCTGCCGACGCTCGGGCACCTGCCGTACGCCGAGTTGCGCGACGCGTACCAGCGGAATGCGGCCGGGCTGGTGGCCGGGGGAGCCGACGGCCTGATCGTGGAGACCTGCCAGGACCTGTTGCAGGTCAAGGCGGCGGTGGTCGGCGCCCGACGGGCGGTGGCCGACGCCGGCCGGCAGGTGCCGGTGATCTGCCACGTGACCGTCGAGACCACCGGCACCATGCTGCTGGGCAGTGAGATCGGCGCGGCGTTGACCGCGTTGGAGCCGCTCGGCATCGACCTCATCGGGCTCAACTGCGCGACCGGGCCGGCCGAGATGACCGAGCATCTGCGCTACCTCTCCCGGCACGCCCGGATACCGCTGTCGGTGATGCCGAACGCGGGACTGCCGCAGCTGACCGCCGACGGCGCCCGCTACCCGCTGACCCCCGAGGAGTTGGCCGACGCGCTCGAGGAGTTCGTCACCGACTACGGCCTGTCCCTGGTCGGCGGCTGCTGCGGAACGACGCCGGAGCACATCCGTACGGTGGTGGCCCGGTTGCGCGGCGCGGTGCCGGCGCCTCGGGACCCGGAGCCGGAGCCCGGGGTGGCGAGCCTGTACCACCAGGTGCCGTTCGCCCAGCAGGCCAGCGTGCTGATGGTCGGCGAGCGCACCAATGCGAACGGCTCCAAGGCGTTCCGGGAGGCGATGCTGGCCGGCGACTGGCAGACCTGTGTCGAGATCGCCCGTAGCCAGGCCCGGGACGGCTCGCACCTGCTCGACGTCTGCGTCGACTACGTCGGTCGGGACGGGGTGCGGGACATGCGGGAGGTCGCGGGCCGGTTCGCCACCGCCTCCACGCTGCCGATCATGCTCGACTCGACCGAGCCGGCGGTGATCGAGGCGGGTCTGGAGGCGCTCGGTGGCCGGTGCGTGGTCAACTCGGTCAACTTCGAGGACGGCGACGGCCCGGACTCCCGGTACGCCCGGGTGCTGCCGTTGATCGCCGAGCACGGCGCGGCGGTGGTCGCGCTGACCATCGACGAGGAGGGCCAGGCCCGGACCGCCGACTGGAAGGTACGGGTCGCGGCGCGGCTGATCGACGACCTGACCGGCCGCTGGGGGCTGGGCGTGCAGGACATCCTGGTCGACTGCCTGACCTTCCCGATCGCCACCGGGCAGGAGGAGACCCGCCGGGACGGCATCGAGACCATCGAGGCGATCCGGGAGATCGCCCGGCGGTATCCGGGGGTCAACTTCACCCTGGGCATCTCCAACGTGTCGTTCGGCCTGAACCCGGCGGCCCGGCAGGTGCTCAACTCGGTGTTCCTGCACGAGTGCGTACAGGCCGGTCTGACCAGCGCCATCGTGCACGCCAGCAAGATCCTGCCGATGGCGAAGATCCCCGACGGGCAGCGGGAGGTCGCGCTCGACCTGATCTACGACCGGCGCCGCGAGGGCCACGACCCGGTCCAGCGGTTCATCGAGCTGTTCGAGGGCGTCGACGCCGCCTCCGCCCGGGCCACCCGGGCGGAGGAACTGGCGGCGCTGCCGCTCGATGAGCGGCTGAAGCGACGGATCGTCGACGGGGAGCGCAACGGCCTGGAGGCCGACCTCGACGCGGCGCTGACCACCCGGCCGGCCCTCGTGATCATCAACGAGATCCTGCTGGACGGGATGAAGGTGGTCGGCGAACTGTTCGGCGCCGGCCAGATGCAGCTTCCGTTCGTCCTACAGTCCGCCGAGGTGATGAAGACCGCGGTGGCCCATCTCGAACCGCAGATGGAGAAGGCCGACGACGGCGGCAAGGGCCGGATCGTCCTGGCCACCGTCAAGGGCGACGTGCACGACATCGGCAAGAACCTGGTGGACATCATCCTGTCCAACAACGGCTACGAGGTGGTCAACATCGGCATCAAGCAGCCGATCACCGCCATCCTGGAGGCCGCCGAACAGCACGGCGTGGACGCGATCGGGATGTCCGGCCTGCTGGTCAAGAGCACCGTCGTGATGAAGGAGAACCTCGCCGAGATGGCGTCCCGGGGCGTCGCCGAACGCTGGCCGGTGCTGCTCGGCGGAGCAGCGCTCACCCGCGCGTACGTCGAGGACGATCTCCGGGCCGGCTACGCCGGTCAGGTGCACTACGCGCGCGACGCCTTCGAGGGACTCTCCCTGATGGACCGGCTGATGGCGGCCAAGCGCGGCGGGAGCCCCGTGGTCGACCCCGAGCGGGAGGCCGCCCTCGTGGCGCGGCGGGCCCGTCGGGAGCGGCAGCGGGCGATCGTCACCGAGGCGCTGCCCGAACTCACCGACGCGTCCGTACGCTCCGACGTCGCGACCGACGTCGAGGTGCCGACGCCACCGTTCCACGGCACCCGGGTCGTCCGGGGCATCGCGCTGGCGGACTACGCGGCGCTGCTCGACGAGCGGGCCACCTTCGGTGGGCAGTGGGGCCTGCGCGGGTCGCGCGGCGGAACCGGACCGACGTACGAGGAACTGGTGGAGACCGAGGGGCGCCCCCGGCTGCGGTACTGGCTGGACCGGCTCGCCTCGGACAAGGTGCTGGAGGCGGCCGTGGTCTACGGCTACTTCCCGGCCTACTCCGAGGGCAACGACCTGGTGGTGCTCGACGAGAACGGCGGCACCGAACGGGCCCGGTTCAGCTTTCCCCGGCAGCGCCAGGAACGCCGGCTCTGCCTGGCCGACTTCTTCCGGCCCCGGGGCGGCGAGCCGGACGTGGTCGCCCTGCAACTGGTCACCGTCGGGCAGCCGGTCAGCGAGTACGCGGCCAAGCTCTTCGCCGCCGACGAGTACCGGGACTATCTCGAGGTGCACGGACTCTCAGTGCAGCTCACCGAGGCCCTCGCCGAGTACTGGCACCGGCGGATCCGGGCCGAGCTGGCCCTGGCCGGCGGCCGTACGGTGGCCGACGACGATCCGGCGGAACTGGCCGGACTCCTGGGTACCCGGTACCGGGGCTGCCGGTACGCGTTCGGTTATCCGGCGTGTCCCGACCTGGAGGACCGGGCCACAGTCGTCGACCTGCTCGGCGCGGACCGGATCGGGGTGCGGTTGTCGGAGGAGTTCCAGTTGGTGCCGGAGCAGGCGACGGACGCGATCGTCGTGCACCACCCCGACGCCAACTACTTCAACGCCCGCTGAGCGGGGCGCGGGTCACCGCCGGGCCAGGAGCCACTGCGCCGTCTCGAGGTGCCGACCCATTCCCGCCTCGTCCTGGAACGCCCAGACCAGCGCCAGCGCGGCGGACCAGTTCCGGGCCCGGTCCCGGTCGAGGCCCAGTTCGGCGCTGAGCCGGTCCAGCCGGCGCGTCACGTCGACCCGGCCGTGTCCCAGGCCGTAGTCGCGGACGATCGAGGCGACCGACAACTCCCGCTCCCCGGTCACCGGTTTGGGGTCGATGACCAGCCACGGCCGGCGCTCCGCCCGCAGCACGTTGTACGCGTGCAGGTCCAGGTGGACCAGCACCTGCTCGCCCTGCCCGTCGGCGAGGCCGGTCAGCAGCTCCCGGACCGTGTCGAGCAGCCGTCGGGCCGCCGGCCGCCCGGCCCGTTCCCAGCGTTCCGGCAACTCGTCGCCCCACCGGGCCGCCTGCCGCCGTACCGGGACGAACGGCGCCCCCGCCGGCACGGAGAGCGCCGGCAGCAGCCGGGCCAGGACTGTCAGCGCCCGCTCGGCGCCGACCTCGGCGAGGGGGCCGCCGGGAACGCATCGTTCGACCAGCAGGGCCCGCAGCCGTGGGTCGTACCCCAGCAGTCGGGTCGAGACGTGACCGTCCCAGTGCCGGAGCGCGGCGGCCTCGTGCTCGCTGTCCGGCTCGGGGTACTGCACCTTCAGCACCACCTCGGTGCCGTCGGGTCGGGTGGCGGGCAGCACCAGTGAGACGTACGAGCCGTCGTAGGGTGGGCCGGTCCGCAGCGACCAGGCGGCCGCGCACTCGGCGACGAGATCCGGTAACGCCGCCAACCAGGCGCGCCCGCTCTGGTGGCCCCGTAACCAGTCCAGCCCGGCGGGCAACCGCAGTGGCCGTCGATGTCCGTCCATCGGTACATGGTCGTCGATGGCCGCAGCGCGTACGGTCGCCATCGTGGCTGTTCTGACGCTCTGAATTCGAGGTGGTGGCCGCGATGACCCCGTTGCCCCGTAGCGACCGATTCTGGCGGCTGCTCGCGCTCGTCGTCACGCTCGTCGTCGCCGGCGCCTGTTTCGCCGTACCGGGCGGCGAGGACGATCCGCCGGCTCCGGACGACCCGGGTACGCCCGTCGCCACCGGCACGGCCGAGGCCGGGGCGGACGGCACCATGACGGTCGAGGAGTTCGAGCAGGACATCAAGAGCGCGGTCCGGATCGCCGAGCTCTACTGGGCCGGCGAGTTCCGGGAGGCGGGGCAACGGTTCCAGCGGGTCAGCCGGATCAGCGCCTACAAGCGGGACGGTGAGATCGAGTGCGGGGGCCAGCCGCTGCCCCGGAACAACGCGGTCTACTGCTCCGACGGCGACTTCATCGCGTACGACATCAACTGGGCGGTGGCGGCGTTCCAGCAGATCGGGGACGCGTTCCTGTACTACCTGCTCGGCCACGAGTACGCGCACGGCGTGCAGATCCGGCTCGGCATCCGGTACGAGTTCACCATCCAGCAGGAGTTGCAGGCCGACTGCATGGCCGGGGCGTACATCGGGGACTCGGAACGCGACCAGGTGCTGGCGGTGCAGGACGGCGACCTCGAGGAGTTGGCCGCGGGGCTGATGGCGGTGGCCGACGATCCGGGCCAGCCGTGGTTCGCCGAGGGGGCGCACGGCACCGTGGAGCAGCGTACGGACGCCTTCTTCGCCGGCTACCGGGACTCGATCGAGGCCTGCGATCTCGGCTGACGGGCTGAGGGATCCGCCACACTTCGACGCCGACACCGGGAGATCAACGGGTCGCCTTGGCAGGATCGGCACTACAGACCCAGTCCGATCCGGGAGGAAATCCTGAACAGCCAGCACCCCGCAGCCGTGCTCTTCGACATGGACGGCACCCTGGTGGACAGCGAGCGGCTGTGGGACACCGGGCTGCAGGAGCTTGCCGCGCACTACGGCGGAACGCTGTCGACGGCGGCCCGGCTCGCCATGGTCGGCACCAGCATGGCGGTCTCGATGGAGATCATGCACACCGACCTGGGACAGCCGTGGCGGGACCCGGCGGTCGGCGGCGCCTGGCTGGACAACCGGGTCGCCGAGCTGTTCCTCACCGACCTGCGGTGGCGGCCCGGTGCGCTGGCCCTGGTCTCGGCGGTACGCGCCGCGACGGTGCCGACCGCACTGGTCACCTCGACCCGCCGAAGCGTGGTCGAGGTGGCGTTGGAGACCCTCGGGCGGGACAGCTTCGACGTGGTGGTCTGCGGCGACGAGGTGGACGCGACCAAGCCGGATCCGGCGCCGTACCTGACCGCTGCCCGGCTGCTGGGTGTGCCGATCAACCGGTGCGTGGCGATCGAGGACTCGCCGGCCGGGGTGGCGAGTGCGCTCGCCGCGGGTGCCGCCGTACTCGCGGTGCCCAGCGAGGTGCCGATCGACCCGGCTGACGGCGTACGGATGCTGGAGACGCTGGCCGGGGTCGACCTGGAGCTGCTCACCGGCCTGCTGAGGCCGATCGACCTGCCGCACTGACCCGGCGGTACGCACGACGGGGGCGGTGTCCTTTCGGACACCGCCCCCGCGTTTCACCCGCATCCATCCCCTGGATGCGGGCGGGTCATTCGTGCGCGATCGCGCTGAGCACGTTGAGCCGGGCGGCGCGGATCGCCGGCAGCACCGCCGCGACCACCCCGATCACGGCCGCCAGGCCGAGGAACAGCCCCATCTCCGTCCATGGCAGGACGAGATGGGTGATTCCGTCCTCGCGCAGCGCCCGGACCACCGCCGCACCGAGCCCGGTGCCGACGACCACGCCGAGGAGCGCGCCGAAGACCGAGATCACCACGGCCTCGACGGTGATCATCCGCATGGTCTGGGCCCGGCGCAGCCCGATGGCCCGTAGCAGGCCCAGCTCCCGGGTCCGCTCCAGCACCGACAGGGCCAGCGTGTTCACGATCCCGAGTACGGCGATCAGGATCGCCAGCGCCAGCAGCACCTGGATCATCGTCAGCAGCTGGTCGAACTGGCTCGTCTGCTGGTCGATGAAGTCGGCCCGGTCGGCGACTGAGACCTCGGGGCTGTCCGCGAGCAGCGTTTCGACCTGCGGCATCACCTGGTCGACCGAGGCGCCCGAGTCCAGTTTCAGGTACGCCTGGGTCGGCTGCGGTACCGCGAAGTTCGTCGCCGCCGAGACCGGAAGCAGGAACCCGCCGAACAGGTCCGACTCGGCGTAGATCCCGGTCACCGTGTACGTCTGCGCCTCGCCCCGGGACAGTTGCACCGGTACGGTGTCGCCGACGGACAGGCCCCGGTCCTGCGCGGTGCCCGAGTCGACCAGCAACTGGTTGGGGCCGAGCGAGTCGATGCTGCCGGCGGTCGGGGTGACCCGGTAGATGTCCCGCAGCGCCGCCACGTCACTGGTCGCGGCGATGAAGGTCTGCTTGTCGCCGATCTGCGCACGGTCGCCGTAGAGCCCGGCCACCATCGCGACGCCGGGCAGTTCGGCGGCCTTCTGCAGCACCGCCGGATCGAAGCTCGGCGGCCGGGCCCCGGTCTGCGAACCGGAGATGACCAGTTCGGCCGAGATGGTGTCCTCGGCCAGCGCGGTGATGCTGCTCTTGGCCGAGTCCAGGATCACCGTCACGCCGGTGACCAGCGCGATGCCGACCATCAGCGCGGCGGCGGTGATCGCGGTACGGCGCGGGTTGCGGCCCGAGTTCAACCGGCCCAGCTTGCCCGGCACCGACCAGGCGAAGAGCCTGCCGAGCAGCGAGACCACCGGCCGGCTGATCAGCGGGGTGAGCAACGCGACCCCGATGAAGGCGAGCAGCACCCCACCCAGGATCGTCCACAGCGTGTTGTCCCCGGTGCTGCCGCTCAGGCCGAGCGCCAGCAGGGTGCCGCCGAGTGCCGACACCACGGCGCCGGCTGCGGAGATCTTGGTCAGCGGCCGGTCCGGGGTGGCGATGTCCTGCATCGCGGCCACCGGAGGGATCCGGGAGGCGCGCAACGCCGGCAGCACCGCCGCGACGACCGTGACGAGCAGGCCGACCACGAACGAACTGATCACCGCGTTCGCCGGTACGCCGATCCCGGCCAGTTGCAGCCCGCCGACCGCCTGCCCGAACACGTACGCCAGGAGCGCGCCGATCCCGACCCCGGCAGCGAGCCCGAGCACCGAGGCGACCAAACCGATCACCACGGCCTCGACCAGCACCGATCCGATCACCTGACGCCGGCCGGCGCCGATGGCCCGGAGCAGCGCGAGTTCGCGGGTGCGCTGGGCGACGATGATCGAGAAGGTGTTCAGGATCAGGAAGATGCCGACGAAGAGGGCCACGCCGGCGAAGCCGAGCAGGATGTTGTTGAAGAAGGAGAGGCCCTCCTTCATTCCGGCGGTGGCGTCGTCCGAGAGCTGTTCCCCGGTCTTGACCACGTAGCCGTCGCCGAGCGCCGTCGCGATGTCGTCGCGCAGCGCCGCCGGGTCGACACCATCGGCCGCCTTGACGGTCAGTTCGGACCAGACCCCCGGTTGGCCGAGCATCAGTTCCTGGGCGACGCGTTCGGTGAACGTCACCTCCTGGGCGCCGCCGAGGCTGTCCCGGTCGCCGCTGTAGCCGAAGATGCCGACCACGGTGAACTCGCGCTTCGGTTGCAGGGTCAGCACCCCGACCCGGTCACCGACGGAGAGCTTGGCCGCCTCGGCCACGCCCGCGTTGATCGTCACCTCGTCGTCGGCGGTCGGGCCACGGCCCTCGCGCAGTTTGACCAGGCCGCTCTCGCCGGTCCAGTTCGATCCCATCTGCGGCGGGCCGAAGGAGGTCAGCACCTTGCCGTTGCTGCCGATCACCCGGGCGCCGTCGGCGAGGGCCAGACCCGTCGCGGTGGCCACTCCGGGCACCGCCTTGACCTGGTCCAGGGTCGCCGCCGGGAAGGTGGCGGCGACGGGCATGCCCTCCATCTCGTTGACGTCGATCTTCGGCTTGGCGGTCACGCCGACGTCGGTGCCGACGTACGCGTCGCTGAAGATGGTGTCGAAGGACCGTCCGAGGGTGTCGGTGAGGACGAAGGCACCGGAGACGAACATGACGCCGAGCACCACGGCCAATCCGGAGAGGATCAGCCGGAGCTTGCGGGCGAGCAGGCTCTTCAGCGTGGCGCGCAGCATCAGTGCCCCGCCTCGGAGAGCCCGTCCAGCTTCTTCATCGTGTCCAGCACGGTGTCCGGGGTCGGCTCGATGAGTTCGGAGACGATCTCGCCGTCGGCCAGGAAGATGACGCGGCCCGCGTAGGAGGCGGCGACCGGGTCGTGCGTGACCATGACGATGGTCTGCTGGTACTCGGCGACGGAACGACGGAGGAAGCCGAGCACCTCGGCGCCGGCCCGGGAGTCGAGGTTTCCGGTGGGTTCGTCGGCGAAGATGACCGCCGGTCGGGAGGCGAGGGCCCGGGCGCAGGCGACGCGCTGCTGCTGTCCGCCGGAGAGTTGCGCCGGGCGGTGGTTGAGCCGGTCGCGGAGGCCGACCGTGTCGATGACCGTGTCGAGCCATTCCGGGTCGGGCTTCCGGCCGGCGATGGACAACGGCAGCAGGATGTTCTCCTGAGCGGTCAACGTGGGCAGCAGGTTGAACTGCTGGAAGATGAAACCGACTTTGTCGCGGCGGAGTTTGGTGAGACCGGCGTCGCCCAGTCCGGTAACGGCGGTGTCGCCGATATGGATGGTTCCGCGGGTCACCGAGTCCAGCCCGGCGAGGCAGTGCATGAGCGTGGACTTTCCAGAGCCGGACGGCCCCATGATTGCGGTGAACCGAGCGCTCTCGAATTCCGCGTTGACCCCCCGCAGGGCGACCACCTGGGCCTCGCCGCTGCCGTACACCTTCCATACGTCGCTGGCCCGCGCGGCCATCTGCGCATCTCGGGCTACCGTCGCCGTCACTTCGTCTCCCCCTGTAGCAATCTTGGTCCGGCCGGACCTTGGCCCGGCCGGCAGCATCTATCGTCGCTGACAAAGACAACCCGGTCGTCCGTCCCCGGGCGGAGCCGGACGCGGAATTCCGGTGCGGGTCGGCCCTGATACCGAATCAGGGTTGCCCCTGACTGGTACGGCTCGCTCCGTCGAATCGACCCTGTGTCGCCAGTTCTCACTGGATTGCCTGTGTCAATAATCTGACTCGGCGTCCGGTTCGGGTGTGCCGTCGGTCGGGCATCCCGGAACCATTCCTATCCGGTTTTCTTATCACACGACGATTGTTTCCTTAAATGCGATTGACCGAGGCGGGAACGTGAAGCTTCCCGCCCGGTGGCTCGGCGGCGCCGCCGTCCCCCGTTCGTACCTAGCCAAACGGTAGGCGCGGTCGGCCGTCACTCCGTCGTACGCCGGGACGGTCTTCGGATCGGCCCCACGTACCGGGGTCCTCCTCCGGGTGGACGACTCCGGCACCGGCGGGTCGTACATCCCGTCGTGCCGCAGGCGTACGCCCTGGGGTCGGTCCTCACCCTGACCTCTCGGGGTCGGGCGGCGGCGGGGCGGTGTTCGCCGGTCAGGCGCCCGGACGGACCAGGCCGGTCTCGTAGGCCAGCACGACGGCCTGCACCCGGTCGCGCAGCCCGAGCTTGGTCAGCACGTGGCCCACGTGGGTCTTGATCGTGGTCTCGCTGACCGTCAGCACCCGGGCGATCTCGGCGTTGGACAGGCCCCGGGCGACCTGGACCAGCACCTCGCGCTCGCGCTCGGTGAGCACGCCGATCGCCTTCGGCGGGGTGGCGGACGGATCCGGCAGCGACTCCGCGAACCGGTCCAGCAGCCGCTTGAGGATGCGCGGGGCGACCACGGCCTCGCCGTTGGCGACGGTCCGGATGGCGGTGACCAGGTCCTCGGCCGGTACGTCCTTGGCGAGGAAGCCGCTGGCACCGGCCCGGAGCGCGCCGACCACGTACTCGTCGAGGTCGAAGGTGGTCAGGATGAGCACCCGGACCGGCAGCCGCGCGTCGATGATCGCCCGGGTGGCGGCGACCCCGTCCATCCGGGGCATCCGGATGTCCATCAGCACCACGTCGGGTAGCAGGCGGCGGGACAGGTCCACCGCCTCGGCCCCGTCCCCGGCCTCGCCGACGATGTCGAGATCGTCTTCCGCGCCCAGCACCATCCGGAACCCGGTACGCAGCAGCGGCTGGTCGTCGGCGAGGAGGATGCGGATCGGCCGGGCCGGTTCCTGGCGGTCGGTCATGCGGCCGTACCGCCCATTCCGGACGACGGGACCTGTCCCGTACTGGCCGCACCGGCACGCTCGCTTCTGGCCCTCACGATGCCCCCTCACTGATCGGCGCGCCCAGTTGCTCCATCGGCATTTTCGCGTACACCCGGTAGCCGCCGCCGGGACGGGGCCCGGTGCGCAGGGTCCCACCGTAGAGGGCCATCCGTTCCCGCATCCCCACCAGGCCGTGCCCCAGCCGTTCGGGCTCCGGTGACGGCCCGCGGCCGGTGTCGGAGACCTCGACGATCATCCAGTAGACGCCGAAACTCAGCCGGACCTGGGCCGTGGCCGCCCCGGCGTGCTTGAGCGTGTTGGTCAGCGCCTCCTGGACGATCCGGAAGATCGTCAGCGCCACCCCCGGGTCCAGTGGTCCCGGCGTGCCGTCCACCCGCAGCGTCACCGGCAGGCCCGCCTCCTTGACCTGTTCGACCAGCGCCTCGATGCCGGCGAGCCCCGGCTGTGGGGAGAGGTCCGCGGCGGGCTCGGCGTCGGTACGCAGTACGTCCAGCAGGCGGCGCAGTTCACGTAGGGTCGTCCGGCTGGTGTCCTCGATGGTGCTCAGCGCACCGTCGGTGACGCCCGGGTCGCGGGGCAGTACCCGCCGGGCGCCGGTGGCCAGTACCCCCATCACGCTCACGTGGTGGGCGACGACGTCGTGCAGCTCGCGGGCGATCCGCCGCCGTTCGTCGGCGACCGCCTGGTCGGCCAGCGAGCGTTGGTTCTCCTCGGCCACCCGGGCCCGCTCCTCCAGGGCGGCGATGGTGGCCCGGCGGGCGTGCACCGTACGCCCGACGAAGAAGCAGACCAGCGCGAGCAGTACCTGGGTGAAGACCACGTACGCGGGGGAGGGCTGGGTGAGGTTCTCCGGGGGCCGTTGGGCGAGCGCGGCCGGCAGGGTCGGGGCCCAGAGCAGCACGGCGGCGAGCGCGGCCTGGCGCAGCGGCAGCAGCGCGGCGGTGGTGTAGGTCAGGGCGACGAACGTCACGCTGCCGGTCACCGGCTGCGATCCGGTCAGCACCGAGATCGTGAAGGCCGGCACCGCGAGGGCCACCGCCGACCAGGGCGCCACCCGGCGCAGTGCGATCGGCACGGCGCAGGCGATGCTCCAGATCAGCGCCACGGGCCAGCCCGGCGGGGTCAGCTCCGGTGGGGCGGTGACCGCCACCACGGTCTCCACCGCGATGGCCGCGACGGCGAGCAGTCCGTCCCAGGCCAACCATCGGCGTTGCCTGGGGGTGAGCCCGGACCGGATCCACGCCCAGCGGTCCCGGGTGCCGCCTGGTGGTGCGGGGACGTCGGTACGGGTCATGGTGGCGACGGTAATCGCTGTGCGGCCGATCAGGTCATCGCTGACGGCGACCTGGGCCTCCTCCTTCAGGAGGAGACCTGCTCCTCCTGGCCGGAACCGACCGGGACCGTCGGGCCATCCTGGACCGCCGGGTCCGTCGGGCCCGCCTGGACCGGCACCGGCCCGCCCGGCGCCGCGGCCGGCTCGGGGAACGGCGGGGGAGTTCCGCCGAAGGCCGGGCAGTGCGCCTGGTGGTTGCACCAGCCACAGAGCCGGCTGGGCCTGGGCCGGAAGTCGCGGGCCCGGGTCGCCTGTTCGATGGCGTGCCAGAGGGCCACCACGGTGCGCTCGAACCGGACCAGCTCATCGGCGTCGGGGGTGTAGTCGCAGACCTCGGCGTCCTTGAGGTAGAGCAGCCGCAGCACCTTCGGCACCACCCCCCGGGTGCGCCACAGCACCAGGGCGTAGAACTTGAGCTGGAACAACGCCCGCGCCTCGAACGCCTCGCGCGGTGCGCCACCGGTCTTGTAGTCGACCACCCGGAGCGCACCGTCGGGCGAGATGTCCAGCCGGTCGATGTAGCCACGGATGAGCAGTTCGTCGTCCACCACCGCGGACACCAGGCTCTCCCGCTCGGCGGGCTCCAGACGGCGTGGATCCTCCACCGTGAAATAGCCGTCGAGCAGACCCCGGGCCGAGTCCAGGAACTCGACCGGGCCGGCGAGGTCGTCGGCGGTGAACACCTCGGCCAGGTCGGCCTGCTCGGTCACCAGTCGTTCCCACTGCGGGGCGACCAGGTCGGCCGCGGCGGCCGGGGTTCGCCGGTCGGCGGGCAGGTCGAACAGCCGTTCCAGGACCGCGTGTACCAGCGTGCCGCGGGCCTGGTCGACGCTCGGCCGCTCCGGCAGCCGGTCGATGCTGCGGAACCGGTAGAGCAACGGGCAGGTCTTGAAATCGGCGGCCCGCGACGGTGACAGCGAGGCGGCGACCGGCGGGGTGGGTCGGCCCGACGTCGGGGTCGTGCCCGGACCCCGCGGGGCCGTCTGCGATGTCACCGTCTCCGCCGTCATGTCCGGAAGGCTATGTCACGGGTACGACCGAACCGGGTCACGGGTACGACCGAACCGGCCTCACCCACCCCGCCGTGCGTACCCGCCCCGATCGTCCGCGCCGACCCCGGCCGAACCGGCGGGTGCCCCAGGCCGGTTGTTCCGTAGCATCGTTGCGATGGAGGAAAACTCGCGACCACGACGCACCTCGGACCGTCGGCCCGCAATCGCCGTCGGTCGGGTGTTCGGGGTCCCGGTCTACGTCAACGCCTCCATGCTGCTGCTGGTCGCCCTGGTCACGATCATGTACGGCGAGTTCGTCCGACAGCAGCTCGAGCTCTCCCAGCTCACCGGCTATCTGGTCGGGTTCGGCTTCGTGGTCTTCCTGCTCGGCTCCGTGCTGCTGCACGAGCTGGGTCACGCGCTGACCGCCCGGCGGTACGGGATCGGGGTCCGGGGCATCACCCTGGAACTGCTCGGCGGCTACACCGAGATGGACCGGGACGCGCCGAGCCCCCGGGTGGACCTGCTGGTCTCGCTCGCCGGACCGGCCGTCTCCCTGGTGCTCGGCCTGCTCGGAGTGGCCGTCACGCTCGCGCTGCCGGACCGGACCCTGCTCAACGAGTTCGCCTTCCAGCTCGCCGCGAGCAACGTGCTGGTCGCGCTCTTCAACATCCTGCCCGGACTGCCGCTGGACGGTGGTCGGGCGCTGCGGGCCGGGGTCTGGGCGCTGACCAAGGACCGCAACCTGGCCACCGAGGTGGCCGGCTGGTTCGGCCGGGCGGTCGCGATCGGCACCGTCGTGCTGTTCAGCCTGCTGACCTGGCTGGGCGGGCTTCCGCCGCTGGGTCTGGTGCTGATCCTGCTGGTCGCGTTCACGCTCTGGCAGGGCGCGGGGCAGACGATCCGGGCCGCCCGGATCAGCCGGCGGTTCCCGCTGATCGACCTGGCCCGGCTGGCCCGCCCGGTCTTCTCGGTGCCCACCGGCACCCCGTTGGCCGAGGCGCAGCGTCGGGGGGCGGACGCCGGGCAGGGCGCGTCGACGCTCGGTGTCGCGGACTCGTCCGGCCGGCTGGTGGCCCTGGTCGACCGGACCGCGGCCGAGGCGGTGCCGGTCGAGCGCCGGCCCTGGGTGGCCGTCGACAGCGTGGCCCGGGGCGTGGACGGGGTGCCCAGCCTCGCCGTCGGACTCGGCGGGGAGCAGGTGATCAACGCGGTACAGGCCCACCCGGGCGCGCAGTACCTCGTGACGTCAGGCGAAGATGTGATCGGCGTTCTGCATATCGCCGACCTGGCGCAGCTCCTGGAGCCGAAACGGAAGATGACTCAGTGACCGCACAGCCCACCGCCGTTCCCACCGCCCCGGCCGCCCCGGTGCCGGCCCATCGGGGCCCGTTCCGGCCCGGTGACCGGGTGCAGCTCACCGACCCCAAGGGGCGGATGCACACGATCACGCTGGAACCGGGACGGTCCTTCCACACCCACCGGGGCGCCATCGAGCACGACGCGCTGATCGGGCTGCCCGACGGGAGTGTGGTCACCTCGACCGGCAGTACGGCGTACCTCGCCCTGCGGCCGCTGCTCTCGGACTACGTTCTGTCCATGCCGCGCGGTGCCCAGGTGATCTATCCCAAGGACGCCGCGCAGATCGTGGCGATGGGGGACGTCTTTCCGGGCGCCAAGGTGCTCGAGGCGGGCGTCGGTTCGGGTGCGCTGACCTGTTCCCTGCTCCGGGCGGTCGGTCCGGAGGGCGAACTGCACTCCTACGAGCTGCGTGAGGACTTCTCCGAAATCGCCCGCCGGAATGTGGAATCCTTCTTCGGTGGACCGCATCCGGCCTGGACCCTCCGGGTGGGGGACGTCGCAACCTGTCAAGAGTCCGGTTTCGACCGGATCATCCTTGATCTGCTCACTCCCTGGGAAGTACTCGACCTGGTCGAGCGCGCCCTGGTGCCCGGCGGCGTCTTCATCGGCTACGTCGCCACCACGCCCCAGCTCTCCGAACTGGTCGAGGCGCTGCGCGAGCGGGGCGGGTTCACCGAGCCGCGCGCCTGGGAGTCCCTCGTGCGGGACTGGCACGCCGACGGACTCGCGGTACGTCCGGACCACCGGATGATCGCGCACACTGCGTTCCTCGTATCCAGTCGCAGGCTCGCCCCCGGCGTCACCGCCCCGGCCCGCCGGCGCAAACCGAGCAAGGGCGCCGAGGCGTACGCGCTGCGCCGCCAGGCGCGGCAGGAGGCCGAAGCGACGTCCGGGGGAGCCACGGGATGATCCCGCGCGAGGAGGCGCCATGAGCCGGCCGGCGTACGGTGGCGGCGGTGGTGGTGGCGACCTGCCCGCGGTCTTTCCGGACTGGTCGCCCTACCAGGACCTGGAGTCGGCAGCCAGGGCGTACCTGCGGGATCCCGATGTCGCGATGGAGGCGCTCAACGGCGTGCTCCGGGGCGCGTCGGTGCTCGGCTTCACCCTGGAGCGGTTCGTCAACGAGGTGAACGGGGTCTGGCAGGAGGTCGCGATCTGCGACGGCAGCCGGCTGATCCTCTGGCACGGCGAGGACGTGCCGCCGGACGACGGGCCCGCCGGCTCGATGACCTCCTCGCTGCGGGTGGTGCCCGTCTCGACGGTGAGTGAGGTGGGTTGCCGGCGTCGGCTGAGTCGCAACCCGACGGGCCAGATCCGGGTCGACAGCATCGACGTCTACCTGCTGCTCAGCTCGCTCGACGAGGGCGTCCCCGGCGACGAGGCGCAGTTGCCGCCCCGGCACGACGCGCTGCGGTTCGGCAAGACGCTCGACGACGGCGGCGCGGGGCAGATCGCCCGGCTGGAGGAGTTCGCCCGGCTGGTCGCCTCGGTCGTCGGCCGTCCGACACTCTGACCGGTCGGATCCGGCCGGCCCGGTCGGTGCGCTCCGGACGGGACCGCGCCCCGGCGGGCCGCCCCGATGCGATCAGGTTGCCTCCGGGCCCGCCACCTCGACGTCGTCCGTTCCGCGCAGGACGTGGATGCACTCGCCGGGGCACTCCCTGGCCGCGTCGATCACCTCCGAGCGCAGCTGGGCCGGTACGTCCACCCGACTTCCCGGCGCGAGCCGCAGTTCGCCCGCCGCGTCCTTGACGTACGCCAGGCCGTCGACGTCGAACTCGAAGACCTCGGGCGCGTACTGAACACAGAGCCCATCGCCGGTGCACAGGTCCTGGTCGACCCAGACCCGCAGTTCCGCCGGCCCCGGCCCGATGACCGTCCCGGCCCGTTCCGTGCTGTCGCCCACCACGGGCGCGACGGTACCCGAATCACGGCCCGGACTCCCGGCCGGGACGGCCCGGAACGACCCGCCCGGAGCGGACGAAGTGATCAAGGTTCAGCGACGAGGGTGTTGCGTGGAACCGAATCAGCGTCATAGCGGTTAGTGTTAGGGCAGAACGTTCAAGCCCCCGGGGAGGTGGGACGTGGCACGCAGCGACGACGCGGACTCGCGCGCCGCACGGTGGGAGAAGGAGGCCCACGATCTCTCCACCCAGGTCGCGTTTCTTCAAGAGGAACTCGCTCTGGTGCGGCGCAAGTTGACCGAAAGCCCTCGACACGTCCGGCAGCTCGAAGAACGGCTGGCGGCGACGCAGGCGCAGTTGGCTCGACTCACGGAGAACAACGACCGGCTCGTGAACACCCTCAAGGAGGCACGCGCCCAGATCGTCACGCTCAAGGAGGAGATTGACCGGCTGGCGCAACCGCCCAGCGGTTATGGTGTCTTCCTGGCCCGGCACGACGACGGCACGGTGGACGTCTTCACCGGTGGCCGCAAACTCCGGGTGGCCGTCTCACCCTCGCTTGAGGTGGGAGAGTTGCGGCGTGGGCAGGAGGTCCTGCTCAACGACGCGCTCAACATCGTCGACGCGTTCGGCTACGAGCGGGTCGGCGAGGTCGTCATGCTCAAGGAGGTGCTGGACAGCCCCTCCGGCGGCGCGGGTGACCGGGCACTGGTGATCTCCCACGCCGACGAGGAACGGATCGTCCACCTCGCGGAGACCCTCATCGGCACCGCCCTGCGGGCCGGTGACTCGCTCATGATCGAGCCGCGTTCGGCGTACGCGTACGAGCGGATCCCGAAGAGCGAGGTCGAGGAACTGGTCCTGGAGGAGGTGCCCGACGTCGACTACGGCGACATCGGTGGCCTACAGTCCCAGATTGAGCAGATCCGGGACGCCGTCGAGTTGCCGTTCCTGCACGCCGACCTGTTCCGGGAGCACCAACTCCGTCCGCCGAAGGGCATCCTGCTCTACGGTCCCCCGGGGTGCGGTAAGACGCTGATCGCCAAGGCGGTGGCCAACTCGCTGGCCAAGAAGATCGCCGAACGGCGGGGCCAGGAGAAGCACACCAGCTTCTTCCTCAACATCAAGGGTCCCGAGCTGCTCAACAAGTACGTCGGTGAGACCGAGCGGCACATCCGGCTGATCTTCCAGCGGGCTCGGGAGAAGGCCGGCGAGGGCACTCCGGTCATCGTGTTCTTCGACGAGATGGACTCGGTGTTCCGGACCCGTGGCTCCGGCGTCTCCTCCGACGTCGAGAACACGATCGTGCCGCAGCTGCTCAGCGAGATCGACGGCGTCGAGGGCCTGGAGAACGTCATCGTCATCGGCGCCTCCAACCGGGAGGACATGATCGACCCGGCGATCCTGCGGCCCGGACGACTCGACGTCAAGATCAAGATCGAGCGGCCGGACGCCGAGGCGGCCCGGGACATCTTCTCCAAGTACATCCTCACCGGTCTTCCGCTGCACCCGGACGACCTGGCCGAGCACGGGCACGACCCGCAGTCGACGGTCGCCGCCATGATCCAGGCCGTGGTGCTCCGGATGTACTCGGAGACCGAGGAGAACCGGTTCCTCGAGGTCACCTACGCCAACGGGGACAAGGAAGTCCTCTACTTCAAGGACTTCAACTCCGGCGCGATGATCCAGAACATCGTCGACCGGGGCAAGAAGATGGCGATCAAGGAGTTCCTCTCCTCCGGGCGCAAGGGGCTGCGGTTGCAGCACCTGCTCGACGCCTGCGTCGACGAGTTCCGGGAGAACGAGGACCTGCCGAACACCACCAACCCGGACGACTGGGCCCGGATCTCCGGCAAGAAGGGGGAGCGGATCGTCTACATCCGTACCCTCGTCTCCGGTGGCAAGGGCGCCGAGGCCGGCCGGTCGATCGAGACCGCGAGCAACACCGGCCAGTACCTGTAACGTGCGGAACCATCGTGGGCGTCGCGGTCGCGGCGCCCACGATGCTGTCCGGGTGCGTCAGGGGGTGAGAACCGGATGAGGGCGCTGTCGAGGCGTACCGTGGCCGTGTCGACACGCCGGGCGAACAATCCGGCGATGGGGCGGACTACGCTCAACGACATGGGCGAGCGGAGCGAGGCGACGGTATGAGCGTACGGCGGATCATGGGCAGCGAGGTGGAGTACGGCATCTCCGTGCCCGGCCAGGCCGGAGCCAACCCGATGGTGACCTCCTCGCAGGTCGTCAACGCGTACGGCGCCCGTCCGGAGCTGGCTCGGGGCGGCCGGGCTCGTTGGGACTACGAGGAGGAGTCGCCACTGCGCGACGCCCGGGGGTTCACCTACTCCGGCGCGGCGTACGACCCGGCGGAGGCGCTGGCCGACGAGGACCTGGGACTGGCGAACGTCATACTGACCAACGGCGCCCGCCTCTACGTCGACCACGCCCATCCGGAGTATTCGACCCCGGAGGTGACCAACCCGCTCGACCTGGTCCGCTGGGACAAGGCCGGTGAGCGGGTGATGGCCGAGGCGTCCCGACGGGCGGCCACCATCCCCGGCACGCACCCGATCCACCTCTACAAGAACAACACCGATAACAAGGGCGCCAGCTACGGCGCGCACGAGAACTACCTGATGCGCCGGCAGACCCCGTTCGCGGACATCGTCGCGTACCTGACGCCGTTCTTCGTGACCCGGCAGATCGTCTGCGGTGCCGGCCGGGTGGGGATCGGGCAGGACGGTTCCCAGCCGGGTTTCCAGATCTCCCAACGGGCGGACTTCTTCGAGGTCGAGGTCGGCCTGGAGACGACGCTGAAGCGGCCGATCATCAACACCCGGGACGAGCCGCACGCCGACGCCGACAAGTACCGCCGGCTGCACGTCATCATCGGCGACGCCAACCTCTCGGAGATCTCCACCTACCTCAAGGTCGGCACCACCTCACTGGTGCTCGCCATGATCGAGGAGAAGGCGCTCACGCCCGATCTCGCGATCGCCGATCCGGTGGGCGAACTGAAGGCGGTCAGCCACGATCCGTCGCTGTCCCACCGGCTGCGGCTGCGGGACGGGCGGCGGTTGACCGCGCTCGACCTGCAGTGGGCCTACTACGAGCGGGCGCACTCCTTTGTGGAGCAGCGGTACGGCGACGACGTCGACGAGCAGACCGCGGACGTGCTCGACCGCTGGGAGAGCGTGCTCGACCGGCTGGGCCGGGACGCCATGCTCTGCGCGGGTGAGCTCGACTGGGTGGCCAAGCTGCGGCTCCTGGAGGGCTACCGGGAGCGGGAGAAGCTCGGCTGGGCCTCGCACAAGCTGCAACTGGTCGACCTGCAGTACTCCGACGTACGACCGGAGAAGGGCCTCTACCACCGCCTGGTCAGTCGGGGCTCGATGGCCACGCTGCTTGCCGACGAGGTGACCCGGGCCGCGATGGTGGAGCCGCCGGAGGACACCCGGGCCTACTTCCGGGGCCGGTGCCTGGCCCAGTACGCCTCCGAGGTGGTGGCGGCGAGTTGGGACTCGGTCATCTTCGACGTCGGGCGGGAATCGTTGGTACGGGTGCCGATGATGGAGCCCGAACGGGGTACGCGTAAGCACGTCGGTGCGCTGTTCGACCGCTGTGCCAGCGCCAAGGACCTGCTGGAGACCATCACCGGCGGCTGACGGCCGGACCGGTCGCGAGAAAGATCGGTTACCCGGGACCGGGGGAGTCGCGGCGGCGACGTTTCGTCGTCCATCCGAGGTAAGTTTCTCGCAGGCGATCGTGGAGGAGGCACCAGATGGCTACTCGTGACACCGGTGGTCAGACGCAGCCCGGGAAGTCGCGCCGGGACGAGGAGGTCGACGAGGTCACGACCGAGGCGAACCCCGAGGTTGCCGAGCGGCACGCGGAGATCACCGAGGACGTCGACGACCTGCTGGACGAGATCGACTCCGTGCTGGAGGAGAACGCCGAGGAGTTCGTCCGGGGCTACGTCCAGAAGGGCGGCCAGTAGGCGCCGTCGGCGGATCCGGCCCGGCCCTCGTCGTCGCTGGCCGACGGCGTACCGGGCCGGGAGATCCTCGGCGCCGGCCCGTTCCGTGGAGTCGAGGCCACCGATCCCGGCACCGGGGTTCGGTGGCCGGCGAGCGCGCCGGACCGGTCCAGGAGGCCGTGTCCCACCGGCCCGCAACACGAGGACCACGATGATCGCGCCGGTGGGATCCGGAGGATACTCTGCTTCAACCGCAACGGTGGCCTCGACCGGTTCTGCGTTGACGCGGAGGATCGGGGCGATGCGATGAGATACCTGAGAGGAAGCACGTGGCAGCGGCTTTTGATCCAAGCGGGCGTCTACCCGACGTGTTTCTCAACGTGGGGACGTCCTCCTTCACCCAGTTCCTGAGCGCGGCAGCCCCCGACCTGCTGCCCGGTCGCCGGCCGCTGCCGCCCGGCTCCGCCACCGGCCTCGTTCCGCACGCCACCACGATCGTCACCCTGACCACCGTCGACGGCGTCGTGATGGCCGGTGACCGACGCGGCACCATGGGCAACCTGATCTCCAGCCGTGACATGCGCAAGGTGCACCCGGCCGACGCGCACTCGCTGGTCGGGTTCGCCGGCACGGCGGGCATCGCGATGGAACTCGTGCGGCTGTTCCAGGTGGAACTGGAGCACTACGAGAAGATCGAGGGAGCGATGCTCTCCCTCGACGGTAAGGCGAACCGGCTGGCCGCGATGGTGCGGAGCAACCTGGGCGCGGCGATGCAGGGACTCGCGGTCATTCCGATCTTCGCCGGCTTCGACCTGGCCGCCGTCGACCCGGCCCGGGCCGGTCGGATCTTCAGCTTCGACGTCGCCGGTGGCCCCTACGAAGAGGTCGGATACGACGGGATCGGCTCGGGCTCGCTGTTCGCGAAGTCGGCCCTGAAGAAGCGGTACCGCCCCGGGATGAGCACCGAGGAGGCCATCCGGGTGGCCGTCGAGGCGTTGTACGACGCCGCCGACGACGACAGCGCCACCGGTGGCCCCGACCTGAGCCGCCGGATCTACCCGGTCGTGATGACGGCCACCGCGGAGGGCACCAACCGGCTCTCCGACGCCGAGGCGGCAACGGTCGCCGAGGCCGTGGTCGCCGCCCGGATGGAGAACCCGGGCGGCTGACGCCGCCGCAGATCCGCAGTCCGCCGTCAGCAGAACCGCTAAGGAGAACCGCCGCCGTGGCCATGCAGTTCTACGCCTCACCCGAGCAGATCATGCGCGACCGCTCGGAGCTGGCCCGCAAGGGCATCGCCCGGGGCCGGAGCGCCGTGATGCTCAGTTACGAGGGCGGGGTGCTCTTCGTGGCGGAGAACCTCTCCAGCGCCCTGCACAAGGTCAGTGAGATCTACGACCGGATCGCCTTCGCCGCCGTCGGCCGGTACAACGAGTTCGAGAACCTGCGCCGCGCGGGCGTACGGATGGCGGACACCACCGGCCTCAGCTTCGACCGGCGGGACGTCACCGGCCGGGCACTGGCGAACGCGTACGCCCAGACCCTGGGGGCGATCTTCACCGAGCAGTCCAAGCCGTTCGAGGTGGAGATCTGCGTCGCCGAGGTGGCCAGCACGCCGGAGGACGACGAGCTCTACCGGATCACCTATGACGGTTCGGTCAACGACGAGCCCGGCCGGATGGCGATGGGCGGCCAGGCGGAGGCGGTGACCGGGGCGTTGAAGGAGGACCACCGACCCGACATGTCGCTCGAGGCCGCCGTCCGGCTGGCCGTACGGGCGCTGGGCAGTGTCGGTGGCGAGGGCGGAGCACCCCGGACCATCGCCGCGAGCCAACTGGAGGTGGCGATCCTGGACCGCCGCCGGGTCGGCCGTACCTTCCGGCGGATCACCGGTGCACCGCTGACCGCGCTGCTCAACGGTGGTTCGCCCGCCAAGGATGCCGGAACCGAGGCAACGGATCCGAAGCCGCCGGCCCCGGGCCCGGACAAGCCGACCGAGTCGGCCGCCTCCGCGGACCTGGAGAACAAGGCGAAGTCGGGCAAGGACACCGGTAACGGGGACGACAAGCCGGGCAAGGCCAAGCCGGCCAAGTAGCGGGGTCAGCCCCGGACGAGCGATTCCGAGCCGGGCGGCCCGGTGGTGACCACCGCCGGGCCGCTCGGCCGTAACGCCTCGGCGAGCAGCGACCGCCAGTCCGCCAGCGGGGGCAGGCCGGCCCGGGCCCAGCCCGCGTGGCCCAGCACGCTGTAGCCGGGCCGTCGGGCGGGTCGGGGGAACCGGTCGCTGTCGACCGGCCGGATCCGCTCCGGGTCCAGGCCCGCACGGACGAAGATCTCGCGGGCCAGGCCGTACCAGGTGGTCTGGCCGGCGGCGGTGCCGTGGTAGGTCCCGGCCGGGGCGTCGCCGCGCCAGGCCGCCGCGCCGAGGTCGACCAGGCGCTCGGCGAGGGCGTACGACCAGGTCGGCTGACCGAGCTGGTCGTCGACGACGTCGAGCTGCGGCCGTTCGGTGGCCAGCCGGAGCATCGTGGCGACGAAGTTGGGGCCGTGCGCGCCGTACAGCCACGCGGTCCGGACGACGTATCCGGTGCGCGGCAGCAGCCGGGCCACCGCGAGTTCGCCGACCAGTTTGCTCCGGCCGTAGGCGTTGATCGGAGCGGTCGGGGCGTCCTCCGGGTAGGGCCGGGTGGCGTCGCCGCCGAAGACGTAGTCGGTGGAGACGTGCACCAGCCGGGCGCCGGCCTCCGCGCAGGCCCGGGCCAGGTTGGCCACGCCGGCACCGTTGACCGCGGTGGCGGCGGCCTCCTGGCTCTCGGCTCCGTCCACGTCGGTCCAGCCGGCCGCGTTCACCACGATCTGCTGACCGCGCACCCCGGCCCGGACCGCCGCCGGGTCGGTCAGGTCCAGTTCGGCCCGGGGGGCGGCGGTGACCCGGGCGTCCGGCCGCGCCGAGAGTACGGCTACCAGGTCCCGGCCCAGCATCCCGCCCGCCCCGGTGACCAGCCACGCGCAGGAGCCGGCCTGCCGGCCCGGCCGGGCCCGGCCGGTGGTGGTCAACGGGTCGCCACGTCGGGTCGCCACGTTCCCTCGTCGCCCGGTCGCGCCTTGAGCGGCTCCCACCAGGCCCGGTTGTCCCGGTACCAGGTGACCGTCTCGGCGAGCCCGCGCTCGAGACCGATCTGCGGGGCGTACCCGAGTTCTTCACTGATCTTCGTGATGTCCAGCGAGTAGCGTCGGTCGTGGCCCAGCCGGTCGGCGACCGGGGTGACCCGGTCCCAGTCGGCGTCGCAGGCGGTCAGGAGTCGCGCGGTCAGCTCGCGGTTGGTCAGTTCGGTGCCGCCACCGATGTGGTAGATCTCGCCCGGCCGGCCCTTGTCCTGGACCAGCGCGATACCGACACAGTGGTCGTGGACGTGCAGCCAGTCCCGGACGTTGCCGCCGTCGCCGTAGAGCGGCACGTTGCCGCCGTCCAGCAGGTTGGTGACGAACAGCGGGATGACCTTCTCCGGAAACTGGTACGGGCCGTAGTTGTTGGAGCAGCGGGTGAGCACCACGTCCATCCCGTAGGTGCGGTGGTACGCCAGCGCGAGCAGGTCGGAACCGGCCTTGGCGGCGGCGTACGGCGAGTTGGGTGCCAGCGGCCACGTCTCGGTCCAGGATCCGGAGTCGATCGAGCCGTAGACCTCGTCGGTGGAGACGTGGACGAACCGGCCGGTGCCGTGCCGCAGGGCGGCGTCCAGCAGGGTCTGGGTGCCGAGCACGTTGGTGGTGATGAACGGCGCCGCGCTGCGGATGGAGCGGTCGACGTGGGACTCGGCGGCGAAGTGCACGAGAACGTCGTGGCCGGCCACCGCCGCGTCGACCACGGCCGGGTCGCAGATGTCGCCCACCACGATCCGGAGCCGGGGGTCGTCGCGGACCGGATCGAGGTTGGCCAGGTTGCCGGAGTAGGTGAGCTTGTCCAGTACGGTGACCGCGCTCGGCGCGAGTCGGGGGCCCGTACCGGTGAGCACCATCCGAACATATTCGGAACCGATGAATCCGGCTCCGCCGGTTACGAGGATCCTCATGAATTGGGAAGTCTACGCGTTCTCCGGTGAGTTCGGCCGCATAGGATTGTCGGCGAGCCGACTTCACGCCGGGCCGTACCCCGGTAGCCTGCGCGAATGCGCGGAATCCTGCTGGCCGGCGGCACCGGCTCGCGGCTGTGGCCGATCACCCAGGCGGTCTCAAAACAGCTTATGCCGGTTTTCGACAAACCGATGATCTATTATCCGTTGTCCACTCTGGTCATGGCCGGAATACGGGAAATCCTCATTATCACCACCCCCGACGACCAGGCGCAGTTCCGGCGGCTGCTCGGCGACGGTGCCCAGTGGGGACTCCGGCTCGAGTACGTCACGCAGCCGAGCCCGGACGGAATCGCCCAGGCGTTCCTGCTCGGCGAGGAATTCCTGGCGGGTGAGCCGGTGGCCCTGATTCTCGGCGACAACATCTTCTACGGCGGTGGGCTGGGGCGGAGTCTGGCCCTCAACGATGCACCGGCGGGCGGACGAATCTTCGCCTATCCCGTGGCGAACTGCGAGGGTTACGGAATTGTCGAGTTCGACGCCGACGGGGTGGCACTGTCGATCGAGGAGAAGCCGGAGAAGCCCAAGTCGCGTTATGCGGTGCCGGGGCTCTACTTCTACGCCAACGACGTGGTCGAGATCGCGCGGGGCCTGACCCCGAGCGACCGGGGCGAACTGGAGATCACCGCCGTCAACCAGACCTATCTGGAGGCGGGCCGGCTCAAGGTCACCGCCCTGGACCGGGGTACGGCGTGGTTGGACACCGGCACCGTCACCTCGCTGATGCAGGCCGGCGAGTTCGTCCGGGTGATCGAGGAACGGCAGGGGCTGAAGGTCGGCTGCATCGAGGAGGTGGCCTGGCGGAGCGGGCTGATCAGCGACGGCCAGCTGCGCGAACTGGCCGAGCCGTTGAGCCGCAGCGGCTACGGCGAGTACCTCTTCGGCATCCTCGAGGATCCCGGCCGGTGACCCGTCCGGCCGGCGGTACGAGGGCTGGCCGGCGCCGCGCGGTGGGCCGTTCGGGGCGATCCGTACCCGCACCGGGGGCAGATCCGCGCAACGCCACGTCCCGACACTGACCACGCACGGCTCCGGGCGACTAATCTCCAACCATGGAGCGGCGAATCTTCGGCCTTGAAACCGAGTACGGCGTCACCTGCACCTACCGCGGTCAACGGCGACTGTCTCCGGACGAGGTCGCCCGGTATCTCTTCCGTCGGGTGGTGTCCTGGGGACGATCGAGCAACGTTTTCCTACGCAACGGTGCCCGGCTCTACCTCGATGTCGGGTCCCATCCGGAGTACGCCACCCCCGAGTGTGACTCGGTCTCCGACCTGGTCGCCCACGACCGGGCCGGCGAGCGGATCCTGGAGGGTCTGCTGGTCGACGCCGAGAAGCGGCTGCACGACGAGGGGATCGCGGGCGAGATCTACCTGTTCAAGAACAACACCGACTCGGCCGGCAACTCGTACGGCTGCCACGAGAACTACCTGGTCTCCCGGCACGGGGAGTTCGGCCGGCTGGCCGACGTCCTGATCCCGTTCCTGGTGACCCGGCAGTTGATCTGTGGGGCCGGGAAGGTGCTGCAGACCCCGCGCGGGGCGGTCTACTGCCTGTCCCAGCGGGCCGAGCACATCTGGGAGGGCGTCTCCTCGGCGACCACCCGCAGCCGGCCGATCATCAACACCCGGGACGAGCCGCACGCCGACGCCGAGCGCTACCGACGGCTGCACGTCATCGTCGGGGACTCGAACATGAACGAGGTCACCACCCTGCTCAAGGTGGGCAGCGCCGACATCGTGCTGCGGATGATCGAGGCCGGGGTGGTGATGCGCGACCTGTCGCTGGAGAACCCGATCCGGGCGATCCGGGAGGTCTCGCACGACATCACCGGGCGCCGGAAGGTGCGACTGGCCTCGAACAAGGAGATCAGCGCGCTGGAGATCCAGCAGGAATACCTGGCGAAGGCGACCGAGTTCGTCGAGCGCCGGGGCGGCGACCAGACCGCGAAGCGGGTCGTCGAGCTGTGGGGGCGGGTGCTCAGCGCCGTCGAGAACGGCAACCTGGACACGGTCTCCCGGGAGATCGACTGGGTGACGAAGCTTCAGCTGATCGAGAAGTACCAGCGCAAGAACGACCTGCCGCTCTCGCATCCCCGGATCGCCCAGATGGACCTCGCCTACCACGACCTGCGCCGGGGACGCGGCCTGTACGGGCTGCTGGAACGGCGTAAGCAGGTCGACCGGATCGCCACCGACCCGGAGATCTTCGAGGCCAAGGAGACGCCGCCGCAGACCACCCGGGCCCGGCTCCGGGGCGAGTTCATCCGGCACGCCCAGGAGAAGCGCCGGGACTTCACCGTCGACTGGGTACACCTCAAGCTGAACGACCAGGCGCAGCGCACGGTGCTGTGCAAGGACCCGTTCCGGGCGTACGACGAGCGGGTCGAGCGGCTCATCGCCAGCATGTGACCGGGGCATCCGGGCGGGGCCGGACGGGCGTTCGTTATTCTGGCCCCCGCTATGACGCATCCAGAATCCGGTCGTGACGAGGGCGAGCACCGCCGCCCCGAGCAGGTGCGACAGAACCGTGTCGAGCGGCGGCGCGCGAAGATCCGTGAGGAGATCGAGCGCAACCGCCGTGGCGAGTACAAGGTGCCCACCTGGGTGCTGACGGTGGCACTGGTGGTGGTCGTGGCCGGCTGGCTGGCCCTGGTGTTCCTGAGCTGACCCGTCGCCACGTCAGACGGGTCAGCCGGGGCAGAGCCGGCGGCGTGCGGGTCGAATCCGGGCAGCGCACGCTGGCGGCGTGCCGGTCGAACCCGGTCAGCGCAGGCTGGCCGCGTGCCGGCCGGCCGCGGCGGCGGTGAGGAAGTACGCGTGGTCGGCGTCCAGGCCGCGGCCCATCGTGGAGAGCGGGACCGGGGTGGCCCGCAGCGCCTCGTCGAGCCCGTCCACGGCCACCCGGAGGACGCGGTGCCGCTCGGCCAGCGGGACGAGTGCCGCCTCCACCTCGGCGGCCAGGTCCGGTGGCAGTTCGGTCGGCAGCACCAGGTCGGCGGGAGCCAGCGCGACCCGGCCGTACGCGGTGACGCTGTGGTGCGAGAGGCCACGGTGCCGGGGGCGGGGGTCGGCGCCGGAGATCCGCAGCGAACCCACCGGATGACCGCCCAGTACGGCGACGGCGTTGACCGCGTCACCGACCGCGACCCCGGAGAAGCCCCACCGGGTGCCGGTCCCCAGGTTGCCCGGACCCTGCGCGACGATCGCCACCTCGGCGTCGAGCACGTGCCGGGCGGCGAGCAGGCCGCTGTGCAGGTTGGTGGCCTCCAGGTCGCCGCCGAACGCCTGGCCGACGGTCACCGTGCCGGCGAGTTCGGTGCGCAGCCCGTGCAGGGTCCGGGAGAACCAGGCCGGCAGGGCGCCGCCGTCGGTCATCAGGTAGGCGATCCGGATTCCGGGCGCGTCGGCCCGGATCCCGGCGACGATCGCCGGCAGCGCGGAGTGCAGGTCGGCGGTGACCACCGGCAGCCCGTCGAGGCCGTCGGCGTCGGCCAGCGCCGCCCGGTGCGGTGAGGCCTCCTCGTCGACGCCGAGCACGATCGGTTGCAGCGGCGTGTAACGGGCCTTGACCAGGTGCCCACCGTCGCGGGTGTGGCCGTTGTCGGGCGGGTCGGCCGGCAGCCGGTCCGGCAGGGCCACCACCAGGGCGTACCCGCCGGTGCCGAGCCCCATCACCAGCGCGCCCACGTTGAGCAGCACCCGGTCGCCCGGCTCCGGCGTGCCGACCAGTTCCGGGTACGCCAGCGCCCGGACGACGACGCCGTCGCTCTGCCGGACGTCGAGTTCGACCGCACCGCCCCAGTGCCGCCGGAGCGTCGTGACCGTGCCGGACCGCCATCGCACCATGGCCGGCAGGGTAGTCGGCGGCCGTCCGGGCGCCATCGTCCGGCCCCGTCCGGCAGCTACGGCTGACGGGTCCGGGTGGGGTCGAGGAAGACGTACCGGATGTTCGGGTAGCGGGCGACGAGTTGCCGCTCGGCCTGGTCGGCGCCCGCCTCGATCTCCGCCCCGGTCGCCTCGTCCCGGAAGTCGACCTTGGCGGCGACGAGGATGTCGTCCGGGCCGAGGTGCATGGTCAGCAGCGTGTCGACCCGGTCCACCATCGGCAGCGAGGAGAGTTCGCGGTAGATCCCCGTGTACATCTGCGGCGGTACCGCCCGCCCGACCAGCAGCGAGATGTTGCTGCGGGCCAGGATGGCGGCGACGACCAGGAGCAGGAGGCCGATCACGATCGAGGCCAGCCCGTCCCAGAGTTCGTCGCCGGTGAGCTGGGCCAGGCCGAGACCGGCGGCGGCGACCGAGATGCCGATCAGCGCGGCGGTGTCCTCCAGGAACACCGCCTTGATCGTGGTGTCCGCGGTGTGCCGCAGGAACCGGGCGGGGGTGATGTTCCGCTTTCGGGAGGCCCGGAGGATCTGCCGGACGGCCCGGGCCAGCGAGACCGACTCGATTCCGAACGAGATCGCCAGTACGACGTACGAGATCAGGTACTCCCCGCTGTGCACCCCGCTCCGTACGGTGTTGATCCCGTGCGTGATCGAGAAGCCGGCGCCAACCACGAAGGTGAAGATCGCGGCGATGAACGCCCAGACGTAGCTCTCCTTGCCGTACCCGAACGGGTGCTCCGGGTCGGCGGGCCGGGCGCCCCGGCGCAGCGCGGTGAACAGCAGCACCTCGGTGGTGGTGTCGGCGACCGAGTGGGCGCCCTCGGAGAGCATCGCGGCGGAGCCGGAGATGGTTCCGGCCACCACCTTGGCCACGGCGATCGCGAGGTTGGCCAGCCCGGCCACCACCACCGTGCCGAGGCTTTCCGAGGTGCCGTCCCGTTCCGCCATGGCGCCAGCCTATGAGCCGGCCGGCGGTCGCACCGTCGGACCGGCCGGGACTCCGCGCGGGTACCCGCGTTGTGATCCGACACTGCTAGCGTCTGTGTCGTGTCGCGGACCCGTACCGAACGCCTGGTCAACCTGGTGATCTGCCTGCTGTCCACGCGACGGTTCCTGACCGCCGCGCAGATCGCCGCGACCGTACCCGGCTATGAGCATGATCCGGACGACCCTCGGGACCACGAGGCGTTCCAGCGCAAGTTCGAGCGCGACAAGGCCGAGTTGCGCGAGCTGGGGGTGCCGCTGGAGACCGGCACGGCCAGCGCGTTCGACACCGAGCCGGGCTACCGGATCGCACACCGCGAGTACGCGTTGCCCGACATTCCGCTGGAACCCGACGAGGCGGCGGCGGTGGGCATCGCCGCCCGGCTCTGGCGGCACGCCGGGCTGGCCGCCGCGGCCTCCTCCGGGCTGGCCAAGCTGCGCGCCGCCGGCATCGACGTCGACCCGCAGGCCACCCTCGGGATGGAGCCCGTGGTCACCGTCGACCCGGCGTTCGCGCCGCTGACCTCCGCGGCCCGGGACCGCCGCACGGTCACCTTCGAGTACCGGGTGCCCGAGGGCGACGCCCCGACCAGCCGGCGGCTGCAACCCTGGGGCGTGGTCTGCTGGCGCGGCCGGTGGTACGTGGTCGGTCATGATCTCGACCGGGCGGCGGCCCGATGCTTCCGGCTGTCCCGGATCGTCGGCGGCGCGGTCCGGCTGCTCGGCAAGGCGAACGCCTTCGAGCCGCCGGTGGGCGTCGACCTGATCAGTCACGTCGCCCGGTTCTCCGGTCCGGTCGAACGGTCCGGTCGGGCCACCGTGCTGGTCCGCCCCGGTCGCGCGGCCGGGCTGCGCCGGTGGGCCCGGGAGGTGACCAGCGGACCGGACGGCGACCGGCTGGTGCTGCCGTACGCCGACGCCGAGTCACTGGCCAGTAGGCTCGTGGGCTACGGTCCCGATGTGCGGGTGGTCGACCCGCCGGAGATCCGGGACGCCGTCATCCAGCGGCTGAAGGAGATCGCCGCCCGGCACGACGACGTGGTCGTGGCGCGGACGTCGGCGTAGACGCGTGGAGCAGGGTGGGTGCCCTGGTGACTGACCAGAGGGAGGAGCCGGCGTGACTCGTCCGGCGCAACGGTCCGGCGGTGCGCGGGCCTCGGCCGACCGGCTGGCCCGACTGCTCAACCTGGTGCCCTACCTGCTGGCCCGGCCCGGCATCGAGCTGGCCGAGGCCGCCGCCGACCTCGGGGTGACCGAACGGCAACTGCGGGAGGACCTGGAGCTGCTCTGGGTCTGCGGGCTGCCCGGGTACGGCCCCGGCGACCTGATCGACATGGCGTTCGACGGTGACCGGGTGACCATCACCTACGACGCCGGCATCGACCGCCCGCTGCGGCTCACCCCGGACGAGGCACTCGCGCTGGTGGTCGCGCTGCGGATGCTCGCCGAGACCCCGGGGATGGCGAACCGGGACGCGATCGAGCGCGCCCTGGCCAAGATCGAGAACGCGGCCGGCGAACTCGCCGGCGCCCCGGTCGCGGTACGGATGCCCGGGGACGGCGATCGGGTGGAGGCACTGCGGGGTGCGGTGCAGCGTCGACGGGCGCTCCGGATCACGTACTACACCGCGGCCCGGGACGAGACGACCGAGCGCACCATCGACCCGATCCGGGTGCTGACGGTCGGCGGCCTGGCGTACGTCGAGGCCTGGTGCCGCCGGGCGGAGTCCGTACGGATGTTCCGGGCCGACCGGATCGACGCCCTCGTGGAACTCGACGAGCCGGCCGTGGCGCCGCCCCAGGCCCGGCTGCACGACCTGAGCGGCGGCGGCATCTTCCAGCCCTCCGCCGAACTGCCGCTGGTGACCCTTCGGGTGGGCCGGGGCGGGCGGTGGATCACCGAGTACTACCCGTGTGAGCGGGTCGAACCCGGCGACGGGGCGGCCGACGGGGCCGGGCGGGAGTGGCTGGTCTCGTTGCGGGTGACCGATCTGGACTGGGCCCGCCGATTCGTGCTCGGCCTCGGGCCGGACGTCACGGTGGTCTCGCCGCCGGAACTCGCCGAGCAGGTACGCGACCAGGCCGCGGCGGCGCTCGACGCGTACGCCACGCTGCCCGCCGAGCCCGGACCGGCATCCGTCGGTGCGCTGCCGGGCGTCGACGCGGTGGCGGTCGGGCCGGTGTCGGGCTCCCGGTCGACCCGGAGCGCCGATCCGGCGGCCGCGGCCGGTAGCCACTAGGCTGACCGGCGTGGTGAAGTGGATCGTGCTCGGGGTCGTCCTGGTCGGGCTTTTGGTGCTCGGGTTGGCGATTCGTCGGGTGCTCAGCCGGCTTCCGCGCCTGCAACGGGCCGCGTTGGCGTTGCAGCAACGGCAGGAGCAGGCGGAGGATCTGCAACGCGTCGCGTTCGCCGTGCAGGACCGGGCGGAGGCGCTGCAGCAGCAGGTCGACACCATGCAGCGGCACGTCACCCTGATCAAGGCCAAGCGCGGCGAGACCCCGTAGTCCCGCTCGGGCGGCGTGACCGGTCGTTTCCGCCGGGCGGTGTCGTTCCCCGGTTGACGGGATGCCCGACGTTGGTCAAGACTTCACCCTCCGGGTCGCAATGTCATCAGCCTGGCGGGTGGCAGTCCCGCCCGACACACGTACGATGGGCCCAGAACACCCCTTTGCTGGACGAACATCGAACTGGAGCTTCCATGGGCGCCCTTAAGCCGTGGCACATCTTCGTACTCGTTGCTGTGCTGGTCCTGCTGTTCGGCGCGAAGCGGCTTCCCGACGCGGCCCGCTCGCTCGGCCGTTCGCTGCGGATCATCAAGGCCGAGACCAAGAGCCTCGCGGACGACGACAAGGACCTGGCCGAGAAGGCCGACGCCCAGGCCGGCCGGCAGCCGCTGCCTGGGGACTCGACGGTCCAGCCGAGCAGCGTCCACCAGCCCGGCTACCAGCCACCCGCCGCGCCGGTGAACGACCCGCAGCGCGTGCGCGACAACTGACCGGGGCTCGCTACCGTGGCCTTCGCTCTGCGCCGGCGCGGTCCGAACAAGTTCGAGCGGGCCTCCGACGGCTCGATGACTCTCATCGAGCACGTGCGGGAGCTGCGTAACCGACTGTTCTGGGCCTCGGTGGGCATCCTGGTCGGCTTCGGCCTCGGCCTCTGGCTGGCTCGTCGGGTCCGTGGCCTGTTGCAGCAGCCGTACTGCGACCTGCCCGGCTCGACGGTGAACGGCAAGTGCCAGTTCACCCAGCTCGGTCCGGCGGACGTGCTCCTGCTCGACCTCAAGATCGCGCTCTGGGTCGGGCTCATCATCGCGGCGCCGATCTGGCTCTACCAGCTCTGGGCGTTCATCGCACCGGGCCTGCACCGGCACGAGCGGAAGTACGCCTACATCTTCACCGCGTTGGCGGCGCCGTTGTTCATCGCCGGCGCCGTGCTGGCGTTCTTCGTGGTGGCCAAGGGCCTGGAGTTCCTGGTCGGGCTGGCCGGCGAGGACGTCACCAACACCCTGGAGATCACCCGGTACATCTCCTTCGTCACCAACATGATCCTGATGTTCGGGGTGGCGTTCGAGTTCCCGCTGATCGTGCTGATGCTCAACTTCGTCGGTATCGCCAGTGGTCGGCGGTTGCTCAGCTGGTGGCGGGTCGCCGTCTTCGTGTTCTTCCTCTTCTCGGCGATCGTGACGCCCACCCCGGACCCGTTCGGCATGACCGCGCTGGCCCTCTGCCTCTGCGTGCTCTACTTCGCGGCGGTGGGGGTGGCGATGATCAACGACCGACGGCGTGGCCGGGGCAAGGAGGTCTACGCCGGGCTGGACGACGACGAGGTCTCGCCACTGAACATCGAGCCGGAGCCGGTCACCGCCGGCGAGCGGGCCGATGCCGTCGGGCCGATCGAGACGCCGGGCTCCGTCGTGGCGCCGCAGCCGATCGACCGGCGCTACGACGACATGACCTGACCGGATCGGACCTGTCGGATCGGTCACGGCCAGCGGTACGGTGCTGGCCGTGACCGTGAACGATCATCTCCCCGGGCCCGCCGGCCCGCTGCCGGACGGCCGGGTGGCCGTGCTGGCCAATCCGACGGCCGGGCGGGGGCGGTACCGGGGACTGCTGCCGGCCGTACTGGATCGGCTCGGCGCGGCCGGGCGGCCGGTGGATCTGCTCGACGCCGGATCCGCCACCCGGGCCGGTGCGGCCTGCCGTGCGGCGGTCGCCGACGGCGCCGCCGCCCTGGTCACGGTCGGCGGCGACGGCACCGTGCACCTGGCGCTCCAGGCGGTCGCCGGCACCGACGTCGGCTTCGGTCCGGTGCCGGCCGGTACCGGGAACGACTTCGCGGTCGGCACCGGATTCCCGGTCGATCCGCTCGCGGCGGCCGACGTGATCGTCGCCGCGCTGGCCGCGGGCCGGACCCGCCCGGCGGACCTGGCCCGGATGACCGGGCCGGACGGGGCGCTCCGGTGGTACGGCGCGGTGCTGGCCGCCGGCTTCGACGCGCTCGTCAACGAGCGGGCCAACCGGATGTCCTGGCCGAGGGGACGGCGCCGCTACGACCTCGCCATCCTGGTCGAACTGGCCCGGCTCCGGCCCCGGCACTACACGCTGCGGCTGGACGGGGTGCCCCAGGAGCTGGAGGCGGTGCTGGTCGCGGTGGGGAACTGCCCGAGCTACGGCGGAGGAATGCGGATCTGCCCGGCGGCCGACCCGACCGACGGGCTGCTCGACGTGGTGTACGCCGGACCGGTCGGCCGGGCCACCCTGACCCGGATCAAGCCACGGGTCTACCGGGGCACCCACCTCGACCATCCGATGGTGCACAGCGCCCGGGCCCGGACGGTCGAACTCGTCGCCGAGGACATCGTCGGGTACGCGGACGGCGAACGGGCCCTGCCGCTGCCGGTGACCGTGACCGCCGTTCCCGCGGCCGTACGCCTGCTGCGCTGACACCGCCGCGCCCTCGGGCCGCCTGCCGGCGCTGGCCCCGCTCGGCGGTGCGGGGCGGCCCGGTCAGCGGCCCTCGGCGACCGCCAGGTCGAGCGCGGCGGCGAGCCCGTTCGCCCGGCCCGCCTCGGCCGCCGGCAGCACCAGCGCGGAACATCCGGCCCGGACCGCCCCGGCGTCGGCCGGGGTGTCGCCGACCATCAGGGTCCGTTCCGGGTCGACACCCAGCATTCCGCAGGCCCGCAGGAAGATCGCCGGGTCGGGTTTACAGCGCCCCACCTCGTACGACAGGACGAACGCGTCGACCAGTTCGGTGAGTTCCCACGCGTCGAAGTGCGGCCGGAGGTCGAATCCGATGTTGCTCACCACCGCGACCGGAACACCCGCCTTCCGCAGGGCGCGCAGGGTGGCCGCGGTGTCCGCGTACGGGAGCCAGCCGACGGGGGACAGGAGCCGCTCATAGAGGGCCTCGGCGAGCCCGTCCACCCCGGTGTCGACGGTCGAGGCCAGCCCGACGTAGGCGGCCCGGTGGGAGGGCCCGTACAGGTCCCGGTCCGCCCACACCTCGGCCAGGTGCGGCGGCACCCGGGCGGGTAGCGGCCCACCGGCGCGGCCGGCCATCACCAGCCGGTCGGCCAGCGCGGTCGCGCGAGGGCGCTCCAGTGTCGTTCCGCACTCGGCGGCGGCGGCCAGTACCCAGGCGACCGGGTCCTCCACCTGGGCGAGAGTGCCATGGAAGTCGAATAGCACCGCGTCGACCGGCCGGCGGGGCGGCTGTTCGGAGGCGGAGTGGGAGGTTCCGCTCGACGTACGGGGCATGGGCGGTTCGGCATGATCCGGCACGTCGTGCACCCTACCGAGCGGCTCCACCGGGGCCGCTGTATGGCCTGCCGGGGTACGACCTCGCACTACGCATTAATCTTGGTGTCATGTCGAGCCCCGCCGAGCGGTACGCCGCGGCGCGCCGCCGGGCCGCGCAGGCCAATTCCTTTCCCGCCCTGAACGTGTTCGCCCAGCAGCTCGGGTTCGACCTCGACGACTTCCAGCGGGAGGCGTGCCAGGCCCTGGAGCGGGGCAGTGGTGTGCTGGTCTGTGCGCCGACCGGCGCGGGTAAGACCGTCGTCGGTGAGTTCGCGGTGCATCTGGCGTTGCATGCGGGCGACGGCGTCTCGGCCGGTGGGGTCGGCGCGGCGACCGGTGGTGGTGCCGCCACCCGACCGGCCGGTGCCGGTGCGCCAGCTGCCGGCGGGGTGGCCCGGAAGTGCTTCTACACCACGCCGATCAAGGCGCTGTCGAACCAGAAGTACCACGACCTGGTGGCCCGGTACGGCTCGGACCAGGTGGGGCTGCTGACCGGGGACAACGTGATCAACGGCGACGCGCCGGTGGTGGTGATGACCACCGAGGTGCTGCGCAACATGCTCTACGCCGGTTCGTCGACCCTGACCGGCCTGGCCTACGTGGTGATGGACGAGGTGCACTACCTCGCGGACCGGTTCCGGGGCGGGGTCTGGGAAGAGGTGATCATCCACCTGCCGGAGTCCGTGACGCTGGTCTCGCTCTCGGCGACGGTCTCCAACGCGGAGGAGTTCGCGGACTGGCTGGTCACCGTCCGGGGCGAGACCGAGGTGGTGGTCAGCGAGCACCGCCCGGTGCCGCTCTGGCAGCACATGCTGGTCAACCGGCGGATGTTCGACCTGTTCCACGACGCCGACGCGGCCCGCAAGCACGACGTGCATCCCGAACTGCTGCGCTACACCCGGGAGATGCTGCGCCGGCTCGAACTCGGGGACGGCCGTACCCACGGGCCGGGCTGGGGGCGCAGCGGCGGCCGGGGGCCACGCTGGCGTGGACCGCTGCGGGCCGACATCGTCGAACGGCTCGACCGGGAGGGGCTGCTGCCGGCGATCCTGTTCCTCTTCAGCCGGGCCGGCTGCGACGCGGCCGTCCAGCAGTGCCTGGCCGCCGGGCTGCGGTTGACCAGTCCGGAGGAGCGGACCGAGATCCGGCGGGTGGTGGAGAGCCGGATCACCAGCGTGCCCGGCGAGGATCTGGCCGTACTCGGCTACTGGGAGTGGCTCGACGGCCTGGAGCGTGGACTGGCCGCCCACCACGCGGGCATGCTGCCGGCGTTCAAGGAGGTGGTCGAGGAGCTGTTCGTGCGCGGTCTGGTCAAGGCGGTCTTCGCGACCGAGACCCTGGCGCTCGGGATCAACATGCCGGCCCGCTGCGTCGTGCTGGAACGGTTGGTCAAGTTCAACGGCGAGGCGCACGTCGACCTGACGCCGGGGGAGTACACCCAGCTCACCGGCCGGGCCGGCCGGCGGGGGATCGACGTCGAGGGGCACGCCGTCGTCGTCTGGTCGCCCGAGGTCGACCCCCGGCACGTGGCAGGACTCGCCTCCACCCGTACGTATCCGCTGAAGTCGAGCTTCCGGCCCTCGTACAACATGGCGGTCAACCTGGTCGGGTCGGTCGGCGCGGCGCCCGCACGCGAGCTGCTGGAGTCGTCGTTCGCCCAGTTCCAGGCGGACCGCTCGGTGGTCGGCCTGGCTCGGCAGGTGCAGCGCAACGTCGAGACCGTCGAGGCGTACGGCGCGGAGATTCGCTGCCATCTCGGGGACTTCGACGAGTACTTCGGGCTGCGGCTGGCGATCGCGGACCGGGAGCAGACCCTCGCCCGGCAGGGGCAGAACCAGCGGAGGACGGCGACCCTGACCGCGTTGGAGCGGCTGAGGGTCGGCGACGTGATCCGGGTGCCGTCGGGCCGGCGGGCCGGGTTGGCCGTGGTGCTCGATCCGGGCGCCAGCGGGTTCGGTGAGCCTCGCCCGCTGGTGCTCACCCAGGACCGCTGGGCCGGCCGGGTCACCCCCGGCGACTTCACCACCCCGGCCGAGGTGCTGGCCCGGATCCGGGTGCCGAAGAACTTCAACCACCGGTCGCCGGCCGCCCGGCGGGACCTGGCCGCCGCGGTCAGCGGTACCGGACTGGACCGGCAGGCGGGGCGGCGCGGCAGCCGGTCCCGGGGCGGCGGTGGCGAGGACGACCGGCTCAGCCAGCTCCGCGCCGAACTGCGCCGGCACCCCTGCCACGCCTGTCCGGACCGGGAGGAGCACGCCCGCTGGGCGGAGCGCCGCCGGCGCCTGGAGCGGGACACCACGGAGATTCGTCAACGGGTCGCCGGGCGTACCGGCTCGTTGACCCGGACGTTCGACCGGGTCTGCGGGATCCTCACCGCGCGTGGCTACCTGTCGGACTCCGGGGAGGTGACCGACGCCGGCCGGATGCTGGGGCGGATCTGGACCGAGGCCGACCTGCTGGTGGCGGAGTGCCTGCGCCGGGGGGTCTGGGCCGGGCTGTCCCCGTCGGAGCTGGCCGCCGCGGTCTCGGTGGTGGTCTACGAGGCGCGGCGGGACACCGACGAGCGGGCCTCGGTGCCCCGGGGCGTGGTCTCGGCGGCAGTGGACGAGACGTTGAAGATCTGGGCCGAGCTGGAGTCGGACGAGGCGTCCCGGGGGCTGGAGGCGACCCGCGAACCCGACCTGGGTTTCGTCTGGCCCGTCTACCGCTGGGCCAAGGGCGAACCGTTGGCGAAGGTGCTGGCCAGCGGGCACAACCTCGACGGCGACATGCCGGCCGGCGACTTCGTCCGGTGGGCCCGGCAGGTGGTCGACCTGCTCGGTCAGGTCGCCGACTCCGCCGGGGCCTCCGTGGAGCTGCGGGGGACCGCGCGGCAGGCGATGGGCTCGATCAACCGTGGGGTGCTCGCGTACCACGGGGCGACCTGAGTCGTCCGGGCTGACCGGAGGGGTGCCGCCGAAAGCGGCTCTGACCAGGGTCTTGAGTCATCCCTTCGGATGGTTCTCGACCCCGGTCGGTCAAGACCGGCTCATCCCCATGTTGATCTTCCGTACCGCTTGCGTACGGCCGCTCGGCCCGCAGATGGGCCCGAAGTTCCGTTGTGGCTGGTCGAGCCGCAAGTGATCATCAGGTGCCGGGTGCGGAACAGCGCCGTTGTCAACGGCCCAAGGGGATCATCAGCATGGCCACGATCGACCACTTCCAGTACGGCTGGATCACGCCCGTCCTGAGTTTCGGGCTCTCCGTCCTCGGCTCGTTCCTGGGGCTGCTCTGTGCGGCACGGGCCCGCGAGGCGCAGGCCTGGGGGCGCCGCGCCTGGTGGCTCGGCCTCGCGGCCTGGGCGATCGGCGGTACGGCGATCTGGACCATGCACTTCACCGCCATGCTCGGCTTCCGGGTCGCCGGGACCCAGATCCGGTACGACGTGCCGGTCACCGTGCTGAGCGCGGTGATCGCCGTCGCCGTCGTCGGGATCGGGCTGTTCATCGTCGGCTTCGGTCGGGTCTCCTGGCCCAGGCTCGTTCTCGGCGGGATGTTCGCCGGACTGGGCGTGGCCGGCATGCACTACCTGGGGATGGGGGCGATGCGGATGCGGGGACGGGTCGACTACACGCCGTCCCTGGTCGCCGCCTCGGTGCTGATCGCGGTGGTCGCCGCGACGGCGGCGTTCTGGCTGGCGGTCAACGTCCGTGGATCCCGGGCCGTGACCGGTGCGGCCGTGGTGATGGGGTTCGCGGTCAGCGGGATGCACTACACCGGGATGGCGGCGATGGGCGTCCACGCACAGCCGACCGGACCGGCTCCCGCCGGTGCCAACGGCTCCACCCTGTTGCTGCCGATCATGCTGATCGTCATCTTCGTCGCGTTCGTACTGTTCTACGCGCTGCTCGCGTCGCCGACCGAGGACGACCGGGCGGCGTCGGCCTACCTGGCCGACCGGGCCGCCGAGCGCGCCGCCGCGGATCGGGTCGCCGCAGATCGGGCCGCAGCGCAGACCACCTCGGACTGGGCGACCGGTCGCTCGGCCGGCCGGGCCGGTCCGCCACCCGCTCGGCGCGGTCGACGCTCCTCCTGAGGTTCGGGCCCGCCCCCCGGGGTGTCGGGTCCCGCGTCCCGGTGATTCGGCCGGTGGGGTCGGCGGGCGACGATGTCGCCGGCCGGGATCAGGCGGCGACGTTCGCGGCCAGGGCGTCGACCAGGCGGCGGCACGGGCCGGCGAGGTTCCACTGCTCGGCCAGGGCGAGTAGCCGGTCCGGATCGACCGGCGCCGCCGGCAGCGTCGTGGTCAGCGGCGGCACCGGTACGTCGAGCGCCACCCGGACCACCTTCGGCGCGACTGCCAGATAGTCCCGGGCGGCGTTCAGTTTGGTCTTCAGCCCCGGGGCGAAGCCGGACGTCGGGTCGTCCAGCGCGGCGAGAACGCCGTCCAGGCTGCCGTACCGGTCGATCAGTCGGGCCGCGGTCTTGTCCCCGACGCCCGCGACGCCGGGCAGGCCGTCGCTGGGGTCGCCGCGCAGGGCGGCGAAGTCGGCGTACCCGGCGGCCGGCACGCCGTACTTGGCCCGGACGGCGGTGTCGTCGCAGTCCTCCAGCTTCGCCACCCCCCGGCCGCAGTAGAGCAGGCGCACGGGCCGGGCGTCGTCGATGAGTTGGAACAGGTCCCGGTCGCCGGAGGCCACCTCCACCGGGGCCGGTTGGGTGGCGGCGAGGGTGCCGATCACGTCGTCCGCCTCGTAGCCGTCCACCCCGATGGCCGGAATCCCGATCGCCGCCAGCAGTTCCAGAATCAGCGGGACCTGCGGGGAGAGGGTGTCGGGCACCACCTCACCGCCCTCGGGCGCCACCCGGTGCGCCTTGTACGACGGCAGCAGCGCCACCCGCCAGGCCGGTCGCCAGTCGTAGTCGAGTGCGCAGACCAGCCGGTCCGGCCGACGGGCGCGGATCAGCGTGGCCAGCATGTCCAGGAATCCCCGTACCGCGTTGACCGGGCTGCCGTCGGGCGCCTTGGCGGCGGACTCCGGAATGCCGAAGTAGGCCCTGAAGTAGAGGCTGGCGGCATCGACGAGAAGCAGAGGGCGGCTGTCGTTCACCCGGACAGCCTGGCACAGCCTCGTCCGGTCCGGTCGGAGGGCACCGGCGGTGCGGGAAGCGGCCCGGATCCCGGCGGCTGGCGTACCAGCTGTCGGGTCCGGGCCGCTCGGAGTCGCCGACCGTCGGTGCCCGGTCGGCGCTTCCGGTGCTGCGAGGGGCGGGCGGTGCGCTCAGCGCCGTGCGGCGGGCTGCCGCAGCATCGGGAAGAGCGCGGCGGCTACGACGACGTGCATCAGGCCCAGCATGACCTTGGTGTCCGCGGTGGCGAGTTCGATGCCGAGCGGCACGAAGGAGAGCACCAGGACCAGGGTCGCGAGGACGCCCCAGATGGCCCGGGCCCGGCGGGTGAACCGTTCCAGCAGGGCGAGCGTGCCCCAGCCGAGCAGGGAGATCACCAGGGTGATCCCGACGATCTCGGCCAGGATCAGCGGGTGTGACACCGGGTTGCCCGGGTCGGTGAGCACGAAGTCGGTGCCTACGGCGTGGGCGGTCGAGTAGAGCACGGCGTTCGTCAGCACCGCCGCGCCGACGGCGAGGAGGCGGAAGCGCCGGACCTGCCGGCCGGACCGGACGTTGACGTCGGGCTGGCCGGTGGTCCCGGGCCGGATCGCGGTGCTGGGCGGGGTGATGGCGGTGGCGGTCATAAGGGGCTCCCTCTGGTCGCTGCGCTGAGGTCCAACTTCCAGCGGTGGCGCTGGCGATAGGAAGACTCTCCCACCGACAACTTTTCTTGTCAAGACATCTTCGATTGTCGGCTGAACGCCTCGGGGAGAGGGTCGGCGAAGCGGGCAAGAGGCCGTCGGCGGCCGGCGAAATCGGCCGGAGTCCTGCCGATCGATCCCGCCCGAACGACCGTTAAGCTAGTGACGTGGGTTACGAAAACCTCTATCCCCCGGAGCGGCTGCACGCCGCGCAACGGGCCACGGCCGAGGCCGGCCTGGACGCCCTGCTTCTTCCGCCCGGCTCCGATCTGCGCTACCTCACCGGGTACCACGCCCACGCGCTCGAACGGCTCACCTGCCTGGTGCTGCCGGCGGCGGGCGAACCGACGCTGGTCGTACCGACCCTGGAACGGCCGGCCGCAGAGGCGTCGCCGGCCCCGCGCACGGGCGTACGGATCGTCGACCACCCCGACGGCGTCGACCCGTACCCGCTGGTGGTCCAGGCGCTCGACGGACCTGTCCGGGCGGTCGGACTGGGTGACCGGATGTGGGCCGAGCAGGTCCTCGCGCTGCGCGCCGTGCTGCCGCAGGCCACCCAGCGGCTGGCCGGCGAGGTACTGAGGTCGCTGCGGCTGCGCAAGTCGCCGGCCGAGGTGGACGCACTCCGGGCCGCCGGCGCGGCGATCGACGCGGTACACGCGCGGATGGCCGAGTGGTTGCGTCCCGGCCGCACCGAGGCGCAGGTGGCCGAGGACATCTCGGCCGCGATCCGGGAAGCGGGCCACGCCACCGCCGACTTCGCCATCGTCGCCAGCGGGCCGAACGGGGCCAGTCCCCACCACGGCACCTCGGACCGGGTGATCGGCGTCGGTGAGCCGGTCGTCGTCGACATCGGCGGCACGATGCCGTCCGGCTACTGCTCGGACTCCACCCGGTGCTACGTCATCGGCACGCCACCACCGGACTACCTCGACTACTACCGGGTGCTGCACGAGGCGCAGCGGGCGGCGGTCGGGGCGGTACGGCCAGGGGTCAGCGCCGAGGCGGTGGACTCGGTCGCCCGCGAGATCATCGCCGACGCCGGGTACGGCGCCGCCTTCCTGCACCGGACCGGACACGGCATCGGCCTGGACGGGCACGAGGACCCGTACCTGGTCGCCGGCAACGAACTGCCGCTCGAGCCGGGTATGGCGTTCTCCATCGAGCCGGGCATCTACCTCGCCGGCCGGCACGGCGCCCGGATCGAGGACATCGTGGTCTGCACCCCGGACGGGGTCGAGCGGCTCAACACCGTGGACACGGAACTGGTCACGCTGTGACCGGGGAGAACCGGCGCCGGACGAGCGCGGCGACCAGCGGAGCGAGGGGGAGCGGCCATGACCGTTGACCGGATCCTGCCCAGCGACGAGGCGTACGAACTGCTCGACCTCGTCACCGAACTGGCCGACCGTGAACTCGCACCGAAGGTGGTCGACTTCGAGGATCGGGGCGTGTTCCCCCGGGAGGTGCTGCGTACGCTCGGCCGGGCCGGGCTGCTCGGACTGCCGTACCCGGAGGAGCATGGTGGCGCCGCCCAGCCGTACGAGGTCTACCTCCAGGTCCTGGAGATCCTCGCCGGCCGCTGGCTGGCCGTCGCCGAGGCGGTCAGCGTGCACACCCTGTCCTGCTATCCGGTGGCCACCTTCGGCGGCGAGCAGGTACGCAAGTTGCTCCCCGACATGATCGGCGGTGAGCTGCTCGGGGCGTACTGCCTGTCGGAGCCGCAGGGCGGCTCGGACGCCGCGGCGCTGACCACCCGGGCGACCCGGGCCGGCGGCGACTACCTCGTCTCCGGCACCAAGGCCTGGATCACCCACGCCGGCATCGCCGACTTCTACAACGTCTTCTGCCGGACCGGCGGTCCCGGCGCCCGAGGCATCTCCTGCCTGCTCGCCGACGCCAACACCGCCGGCATCGTGCCGCAGACCCCGGAACGGACCATGGGCCTGCGGTCGTCACCGATCGCGCAGATCGCCTTCGACGACGCCCGGGTGCCCGTCGACCGACTGATCGGCGCGGAGGGCGAGGGGTTCCGGATCGCCCTGTCCGCGTTGGACAGTGGACGACTCGGCATCGCCGCCTGCGCCGTCGGACTGGCCCAGGCCGCCCTGGACTACGCGGTGGACTACGCCCGGCAACGGGAGCAGTTCGGCCAGCCGCTGATCGACTTCCAGGGCCTCGGCTTCCTCCTCGCCGACCTGGCCACCCAGGTCTCCGCGGCCCGGGCGTTGACCCTGGCGGCGGCCCGGCTGCGGGACGCCGGCCGGCCGTACTCGATCGAGGCGGCCAAGGCGAAGCTGTTCGCCACCGACACCGCGATGCGGGTCACCACCGACGCGGTGCAGGTGCTCGGCGGCGCCGGCTACGTCTGCGACCATCCGGTGGAGCGGTACATGCGGGAGGCCAAGGTGCTGCAGATCGTCGAGGGCACCAACCAGATCCAGCGGCTGGTCATCGCCCGCTCGCTGGCCCGCTGAGCATCCGGTCGGGGCCGCTGGGACCGGGCCGAGCCGGAACCCGTACCCGGTGGCGGGTCCGGGTCCGGGGGTCGCGGCCGGCGAGGCTCGTTCCCCGTCCGGCGCGCAACTTGGTAACGTCTGCCGACTCGACCGGTCTGACGTCGCCGGAGGGGCCTCCTGGCGGTAGGTTTCACGCCGTGGAGGAGACCGATCGGGCAATCATCGCGGCGTTGGCCGCGGACGGCCGACTGTCGTACACCGACCTGGCGGAACGGGTCGGGCTGTCGGTGTCCGCCGTGCACCAGCGGGTCCGTCGGCTGGAGCAGCGCGGAGTTATCAAGGGGTACGCGGCGCGGGTCTCCTTCGAGGCGCTCGACCTCCCGCTGAGCGCCTTCGTGGCGATCCGCCCCCTGGACCCGTCCCAGCCGGACGACGCGCCGGACCGGCTGGCCCACCTGCCGGAGATCGACTCGTGCTACTCGGTGGCCGGGGAGGACTTCTACCTGCTGTTGGTCCGGGTCGCGAGCCCGGTGGACCTGGAACGGGTGCTACAGGAGATCCGGACCGCGGCGAACGTCACGACCCGGACCACCGTGGTGCTCTCCACTCCGTACGAGAGTCGACCGCCGAAGATCAGTTTGGATCCGGCGGCGCCCCGGCTGCGCGCCCTTCCGCCGGACCCGGCGAGTTCCAGCGCAGGATGACCGGGCGCCCGTGCTCGTAGCCGAGGGTGGACACGGTCGCGGTGTCCAGCCGCAGCCGGCCCCCGCCGCTGGGCGGTAGCCCGATCCACCGGGCACCGGCCACCCGGAGGCTGTGCCCGTGCGCGACCAGGGCGACGTCCCCGTGCTCGAGTAGTGCGGTGGCCCGGTCGAGGACCCGGTCCAGCCGGGCACCGACCTGCTCCGGTGACTCGCCGCCGGGGCAGCCGTCGGTCCACAGCACCCAGTCGGGCCGCTTCTGGTGGATCTCGTCGGAGGTGAGTCCCTCGTACTCGCCGTAGTTCCACTCCACGAGGTCCTCCTCGACCTGCGTCACGGTCAGCCCGGCCAGCGCCGCCGTGCGCAGTGCGCGTTCGCGGGGGCTGGAGAGCACCGCGACGAAGCGCCGGTCCCCGAGTTCCCCGGCGATCTGGCGGGCCTGGCGCTCGCCGTCCGGGGTCAACCCCAGATCCGTGTACGAGGTGTGCCGATGGCTCACGCTCCAGGTGGTCTCGCCGTGGCGGACGAGGACGATCTCTGCCATCTCCCCAGTCAACCACTCCGCTCCGGCCCGGTGCTCCTCCTCCGGGCCGGAGCCGCCGGCCCGCACTTCCCGCATGGGGGTGGACGCGCATTCGGGGGAGCGGAGCCGTCATTCCGGATGGAACTCAGCTCAGGGGCACGTCCGAGGGTGGGGCGAGCATCGCCCGGCGGCGGTCTCGTAGTGACCAGCGGCGGGCGAGCAGGGTGGCGCCACTGATCGCGCCCAGGACCATGGCGATCTCTGCGACAAGGACCGGCGCCGCAGTGCTGTAGCCGGTGGACCGTGCGAACGCCATCGTGAGGGGGGTAATCACGATCCCGGCGAGTGGCAGCAGGAGCATCATCGCCTTGGCGGTGTCCCGGATCTGCGGAACGGTGCGGAGGGTAAGCCGCACTGCGATGACCGCGGCTGCCACGACCATGATGGCGGGAACACCGTAGTAGACGAGAACTGCTACCTGGACCGGTACGTGGAACGAGCGTGGCAGGTCCACCCACCGTACGAGCAGCGGATACGCCACCGCGAGCAGGACGCCGCCGATCACCGCGCCGATCGTCGATCCGACCAGCGTGGTGCCGAGCAGGCGACTTCGTTCCGACGGGACGCGGGCGAGGCCGGCTTCGTCGGCGAGCCGGCGGGCGAAGTCCGCCACGTCCGAGCCGATCAGTTGGGCAGGGCTGATCCCGTCGCCGGCTGCGGCCTGTAGGTCCAGCCGCAGGTCCGCGATGAGGGCCGCCCGGTCGGTCGTGCCGATCCCGTACCTGCGCAAGGCTCGGTCGGCTGTGGCCAGCACGCTGTCGATGGTCTCCACGATCAGCTCCTTGATGCTTCGGGATCGGATTCGGACCTGCGGAGGATGGCGTCGACGATGCCGGTGAAGTGCGTCCACTGCTGTCGCCAGGCGTCGAGCCGTACGTGGCCGGCTTCGGTCAGCGCGTACACCTTGCGGGGTGGCCCCGCAGGGCTGGCCTCCTGTTTGTCGACGACCAGGCCGAGACGGCGCATCCGAGTCAGCAGCGGATAGATGGTGCCGTAGCTGACCGGGCCGATGCCTGTCGTCTCCATTCGCCGCACCAACTCGTATCCATGGGCGGGCTCACCTGCCAACACGGCGAGCAGGCACATGTCGAGCGCGCCGCGAAGAAGCTGTGTCTGCCGATCGCCGTCCTCCGCTGCCTGCTGTTCGACCGGTATCATGTCTCGCAGAATAGCAGCTATTAGGTGAACCGATATAGCTACAGCCAGGCTACGTCGATTAGTTCGGGTCCGGTCGGTCCGCCGGTTCGCAGCCCGAATGCGAACGAGCCGGACCCCACTGCCCGACGCGGAGATCACGCGCCGGGCCGGAGTCAACCCGCAGTATCTGCAGCGCCACCGCGATCTCAAAGCCGAGGCCGAGGCAGTCCGCGCCCACCTCGCAGGCGACCTACCACGCGCCGCTGCCGCGGCCAACACCCGCAAGGAAGCAGCGCTCCAGGTCGAGAACCGAATGCTGCTCGAACAGAACGCCACTCTTAGCCGAATCCTCACCGAGGTCCAAGCCGAGCTACGTGCCATCCGGATCGGACAGCTCGGGGCGCGAGCTCGCGACGGGCTTAGCATCCCCTCCACACGGGACACGGAACTAGACGACCTGAGGAAGCAGCGAGACGCAGCCCTGGCCAGCAGGCGAAGCGCTGAAGCCGACCTCGTGTCCCTCCGCAACATCAACCAGTGTCTGATGGTCGAGAACAGCGACTCCTCCAGCCAACAGCCCAGATGCCCGAAACATAACGCCTCAACGAACATTTCAACCCCTGACTGTCGGTGTAAGACGGGATTCGAGGCCGGTCAGATGGCCCCAGGCCGGGGAGCGGCCGGACTAGGGCTGATCTTGTCCTCACCTGCCCCCGTGTCCGGGGCCAGGTCACGTGCTCCTGAACAGCCGGTCCAGATGCACGTCGATCGCGGCGAGGGCGTCCTGGGGCTCGATCACGTCGAGTTCGATCAGGGAGGTGAAGCCGGTGAGGGCGAGGAGCAGGTTGGTCTCGGTCGCCGGGTCGCGGCCGGAGTCGATGTGCCCGTCGGTGATCGCCTGGCGGACCAACTGCTCGACGAGGGCCCGCCCTTGGACGAGGCCGCGGCGCGCCTGCTCGTGCACGGCCTCGTCGTGCAGCGCCTCCAGGACGTAGGCGGCGCTCATCCGGCGGGTCGCGCGGGCGTCGGCATGCAGGGAGAGCATTTCCGCGAGCGTCAGTCGCAGCACGTCACGGGGGTGCGGACGGTCACCGAGCTTTTCGAGCCCCTGGTGTACGCGCACCGAGGTCTGCTCGGACGCGAAGTCCATGGCGAAGGAGAGCATGGCGGTCCGGGAGGCGAAGTAGTGCTGCAACTGCCCGAGTGACATGCCCGCCTCCTGCGCCACCACGCGCATCGTCAGCTGTGTGACGCCGCGCTGCTCCACCACCCGCCACAGTGCGCGGGCGATCGCTTCGCGGCGTCCGCGGTGATCCACCTGTTTCGGCATCGCCGGCCCTCCCTCGGATCCCGGGACTGTTCCAATACGATTGACATAATACACCTGACCCATAATCCTGGGGTCCACGCGAGGGAAGGAATCGTCATGTCCGAACAGCCAAAGGTACGGACCACGGAAGGCGTGGTGCAGGGGCGCCGGCGCCAGGGGCACGCGGTGTTCCGCGGCATCCCCTACGCCCAGCCTCCGGTCGGAGCGCTCCGCTTCGCCGCGCCCGCGCCGCCGCACCGCTGGGAGGGGACGAGGCAGGCGGTCGAGTTCGGCCCCGTGGTGCCGCTGTCCCTGCCGATCGACGTGCCCCCGCAGGGCACCGACTGGCTGACGCTCAACGTCGGCACTCCGGATCCCGGCGCGGCGGGACTGCCTGTGCTGGTGTGGATCCCCGTAGGCGGCTACCTCTCGGCGGCGTCGAGCGACCCGATGTTCGACCCGGCAGCGCTGGCTGAGGCGGGCGTCGTCGTGGTGACCATCAACTGCCGCGTGGGCGCGGAGGGGTTCGCGTTCCTCGACGACGTGCCGCCCAACCGCGGATTCCTCGACCAGATCGCGGCGCTGGAGTGGGTGCAGCGCAACATCGCCGCCTTCGGAGGCGACCCCGGCCAGGTCACCGTGGGCGGGGTATCCGCCGGGGCGGGGTCGGTCGCCGCCCTTTTGACGATGAAGTCCGCGCGCGGACTGTTCCGGCGGGCCATCGCCCACTCGGTGCCGGGGCTGTACAGCACCCCCGCGCTGGCATGGCAGGTCACCGCCGCGTTCGCGGACCGGCTCGGCGCGGCGGCCCCCACGGCCGAGGCCCTGCGCGACATCGACCCGTGGCACTTGGCCGCGGAGCTCACCTCCTTCAACGCCGGCCTCCACAGGCACCGGGAGAGCTGGGGACGCCTCACGGAGGCCGGCACCGGGCTGTGCCCCGTCGTCGACGGCGAGGTCCTCCCGGAAACGCCCTGGCCCGCGCTGACCGGCGCGCGCGCGAGCGGGACCGAACTGCTCGTCGGCCACACCCGGGATGAATTCCGGTACTTCAGCGTCATGAGCGGACGGTACGGCACCTTCACCGAGGAGGACGCCCACGCGGCCCTGGAACTGCTCGCCCCGCAGCCGGACGGCGCGCGGGCCTACCGTGCCGCGTTCCCGCAGGCAAGCCCGGAGGAGCTGGTGGAGACGGTGTACTCCGACGCCCTCTTCCGCATGCCGTCACAGAAGCTGGCCGAGGCGAACGCCGCAGCCGGCGGCACCTCGTACCTGTTCGAACTGTGCTGGGCTGCCCCGGCCCTCGGCGGCATCCTGGGCGCCTGCCACAGCCTCGACGTGCCCCTGGCGTTCGGCACGCTGGACAGCCCCGTCGGCACCCAGCTCATCGGCGAGGAGCCCACTCCCGAGGCCGTCGGGCTCTCCCGCGAACTCCAGCAGGCATGGGTCCGCTTCGTCACCACCGGCGACGCGGGCTGGTCCGCCCACCGGCCCGGCGGGCACCTCACCCGCCTCCTGGACACCGAGTCGAAGACTCTGCCCTACCCCGAACAGGCATCCCGCCAGATCTGGGAAGGCCACGCCCCCGCCCCCTTCGACCTCTCGTAATTGTCCGGGTCAGCTCCTACGACTGCGACGCCGCCACTCACCTGCCCATCGGGACAGCGCGAATTGACGTACAGCCAGGTAACACCCGGCCCGCTTAGCATCAGATCCCACCCGAGGGTGACGGACGACATCAAGAGCCGGGAGAGGCGACGGGAGAGGGCCCAGGTCACGGACGATCCCGGCCAGGGCCCGGATGGGCTCGCTCTCCGACTCCCTCCGCCACACCAGCGCGTACCGGCAGCGGCTCCAGATCAGTGACTGGCAGGTAGGCGATGTCCGGCCGTGCCCAGTAGCGGGTGACGTGGGCGGGGAAGAGCACCACGAGCCCGTCCATGGGACTGAAGACGAGTTCCAGCCGCAGCCGCGTCGGCGCGGGCCGCGCGACCGTTTGCACCGCGTCAGTGAACAAGGCGTCGAACTCGGCCACCCGGAGCGGCTGCTCGGTGGTGGGCAGGGTGCACGCGGAGGGAGCCCATCCCAGGTCAGGGGCGACGTTCTGTGTCATACCTCGACGGTAAACCTGTACCTAGGTACCGAATGCGAGCCCTTCTCGCGTAGCGCCAAATCCGGTCCGAGCCTCCCCGAACGACTGCGGAGGTTGCCGACTATCAGACCGCGGAATCGGTGAACTGCAGGCGCAGCGTCGTCTCATCAGCCGACTGCCCGGATGCACTTGCAGGTGTCGATGGTTGTTCCGTACTCACGCGGCTTTGCGCCGGAACTCGTACGCCGGCACTGACCCGAGTGGAGCATGCCATACACCCACTGGAGCCGAGCTCGCAACCTGCGGAAACAACCTCCGCCGTTGCGCAGAAGGAGCCGAACAAGGAAAGTTCATGACAACACTTCAGGGCCGGCCGAACACCGCGCTCCTCGTCGTCGACGTGCAGAACGGCGCCGTCGAGGGGACGTACCAGCGCGACGGGGTCGTCGCGGAGGTCGGCCGGGTCGTAGGAAAGGCGCGGCGGGGGCAGGTCCCCGTCGTCTGGGTCCAGCACTCAGACGAGCGCCTGGTACGGGGGAGCGATGACTGGCGGATCGTCGGCGAGTTGACCCCGGGCGGCGCCGAGCCGTTGGTGGAGAAGAACCACGCCGACTCCTTCGAGGACACCATCCTCGAAAGCGTCCTGTCGGGCCTCGGAGTCGGGCGTCTCTTCGTCGTCGGGGCGCAGACCGATGTGTGTGTCCGCTCGACGCTGCACGGCGCGTTCGCCCGGGGGTACGACGTGTTCCTCTCAGCGACGCCCACACGACGGCGTGCGGGGCGCCACCGGCGGACCAGGTCATCGCGGACACCAACCTGTACTGGAGCCAGCAGGCGGCGCCGGGGCGGACGGCGGGCACGGTCGAGGCCAGGCACGTCGAATTCGGCCGCACCTCCTGACGTTCCCTACCCCGGTGCCGGCGCTCGTTCAGACCACAGGCTAGCTTCCTAGGATGGCTTATAGGACGTGCCGCCTGACACAGGCAACACGAAAAACTCACGCCTCGACCCGGGGCTCGAATTTTTTTGGCGTTTGAGCAGGGAGCGGGAAGCAGTGTGCCGTGTGGATTTATGGGCGGATTAGGCAGGTTTTATCTCGGCCAAGTCGGGCAAATTACCTAGCGGGCAGCCGCCACGAGCGGCACCATCGAGGTGAGGAGTGTGCGACATGAGTGCTATGGACAAGATGCGCAACAAGGCGGAGGAGTTGAAGGGTGCCGCCAAGGAGCGGATCGGCGACCGCAGCAACAATGAGCAGATGCGCGGCGAGGGCTCGTCGGAGCAGACGCAGGCCAAGGCGAAACAGGCCGGCGCGAACGTGAAGGACGCCGGCCGTAACGTCAAGGAGACCTTCGACCGATGACGGTCGTCCGTCCTCAGTGAGCAGTCTGAGTGCCGTGCCGGGCCCACCAGGCCCGGCCGGCCTCGGGCAGGGTGTCGATCGGATCGTAGTAGGCGTAGCGGCGTTCGAGTGCCGCCAGGTCCGCGGACTCGATCGACGTACGGTAGTTCTTGGTCCAGTACGAGATCCCGCGTTCCCGGTCGTACCCGGTGAGCATGTGCACCCAACGCTTGCCGACGAACGGTACGTCGCAGACGATCCGTGGCGTCGCGTAGCCGGGCAGGTAGCCCATCATGTCGTGTTGGAGCTGCTGGGCCTGCCAGACCGGTACCCGCCAGTGCTCCGCGTTGGGGATCATGTCGCACATGTAGAAGTAGTACGGCAGGATGCCGGTCTCGCCCTGGAGCGCGAAGCAGAGGTCCAGCAGGTCGGCGGTGCTGGCGTTCACCCCACGCATCAGGACGCCCTGGTTGCGTACGTCGCGGACGCCGACCTCGAGTGCGGTCTGGGCGGCCCGGGCGACCAGTGGGGTCAGCGACTGGACGTGGTTGACGTGGGTGTGGATGGCCAGGTTGACGCCGCGCCGGGCGGCGGTCCGGGCGACCCGTTCCAGTCCCTCCACCACCTCCGGCTGAAGCCAGTGCTGCGGTAGTCCGGCCAGCGCCTTGGTGGCGAGCCGGATGTCGCGGACGGTCTCGATCTCCAGTAGTCGCATCAGGTACGACTCCAGGTTCCGCCACGGCACGTTGGCCACGTCGCCGCCGGAGACCACCACGTCCCGTACGCCGGGGTGGGCGCGCAGGTAGGCGATGTGTGCGTCGTACCGGTCGACCGGCTTGAGGGTGAGTTTGAGTTTCTCGACCGTGGGGGTGGAGTTGCCGACCAGGTCCATCCGGGTGCAGTGCCCGCAGTACTGGGGGCAGGTGGAGAGCAGTTCGGCGAGCACCTTGGTGGGGTAGCGGTGGGTCAGTCCCTCGGCGACCCACATGTCGTGCTCGTGCAGGGAGTCGCGGGTCGCGTACGGGTGGGACGGCCAGTCGGTGCGCCGGTCGCTGGCGAGCGGCAGCATGTACCGCCGGATCGGGTCGGCGCGGAATGCGTCGGAGGTCATCGGTGCGTCCGGTACGACCGTGTTGAGCATCTGCGGCGGCATGAGCATCGACATGGTGGCCTGGGTCGCCTGGTCGGTGGTGAGGTCGGCGTAGCAGGCGTCGTCGATGGTGTCGCCGAGGACGGCGCGGAGCTGTCGGACGTTCTTCACGCAGTTGGCCCGCTGCCATTGGGCCGACTCCCACTGGTCCCGGGTCACGTCCCGCCATCCGGGGAAGCGGGTCCAGTCGGGTTCGGTCAGGGCGCGGCGGCGGTATTCGTACGGCTGGCCGGGCGTGGTGGTGTGGTCCGGGTTCCCGGGGTGGGCCGGGGTGGGTGCGCTGCGGGGCGCGAGCACCGTGGTAGCCGGTTCGACCTGGGTCACGGGTCCTCCTCAGGTGTCGGGTGCCGTAGCCTCGACCGGAAACGCTACTGGAAGATTTCCCGTAGAGGAAATATTCTGCCGGAAGTTTTCCTGTCAACCGCGACGGTTGGTGGCTGAGCGCCGGTCTGCCGGTGATGAGGAGGTGGTCCGACATGACATCGCGGGACGCTGTGGTGGCGCCGGAGGACGCCGCGCCGACGTCGGCGGTCGGACTCGGGAGGGTGGTCGAACCCGCCGGGGTGCTGCCGCAGGCGGCGTACCGGCTGGACGCCCGTCCGGAGATCGGTCGCGACGAGGTACGGATCACGGTCGAGCGGCTGAACCTGGACGCGGCCAGCTTCCGGCAGTTGTCGGAAAAGCACGGCGGGGACGGGGCGGCGGTACGGGTCGAAGTCCTCGACATCATCCGTGACCGGGGCAAGATGCACAATCCGGTCACCGGCTCGGGTGGGATGCTCGTCGGCACCGTGGCCGAGGTCGGACCAGACTCCCCGCTGGGTGTACGGCCGGGTGACCGGGTGGCGACGTTGGTCTCCCTCACCCTGACCCCGTTGGCGATCAGCGACGGGCTCGCCGGCTGGGACGGCCGCAGCGAGCAGGTGCCGTGTGCCGGGCACGCCATCCTGTTCGCCCGTTCGATCGTGGCCGTCCTTCCGGATGATCTCGACCCGCGGCTCAGCCTGGCGGTGCTCGACGTCTGCGGCGCGCCGGCCCTGACCGCCCGCACGGTGGGCCGGTACGACGCGCCCACGGTCGCGGTGATCGGTGGCGCTGGCAAGAGCGGCTCGCTGTCGCTGGCCGCCGCCCGCCAGGCGGGTGCCCGCCGTACGGTCGGAGTCGTTCCGGTGGCGGCGGAGCGGGACGCGTTGCTCGCCGCGGATCTGGCCACCGATGTCGTACTGGCCGACGCGCGGGATCCGGTGGCGCTGGCGGCGGCGGTGACCGGGGCGCTGGGTGGGCCGGCGGACGTCACGGTGGTCTGTGTCGACGTGCCCGGCTGCGAGCACGGGGCGATCCTGGCCACCGGGGACGGCGGGTCGGTGGTGTTCTTCTCGATGGCGACGAGTTTCGCCGCCGCCGCGCTCGGTGCCGAGGGGCTGGCCGCCGACGTGACGATGCTGATCGGCAACGGCTATCTGCCGGGCCACGCCGAGGTGGCGCTGTCTCTGCTGCGTACGGTGCCCGGAGTGCGTACGTTGTTCGAGGCCCGGCTGGCGGCAGACTGAAGTCATGACGAACCCCTCGACGCTGTACCGCGGCGGCCGGCTGTACTGCCCGGCCGACCCCCGTGCCACGGCGCTGCTGGTCCGGGACGGGCGGATCGCCTGGCTCGGCACCGACGGCGACGCCCCCGCCGCCGACCGGACGGTGGACCTCGACGGCGCGCTGGTCACGCCGGCCTTCGTGGATGCCCATGTGCACGCCACCTCGACCGGGCTGGCGCTGTCCGGGCTGGATCTGTCCGGGGCGGCCTCCGCCGCGCAGGTGTGCGCCGCGGTGGTCGGGTTCGCGGCCGGCCTGCCGGCCGACGCGGTGGTGCTCGGGCACGGCTGGGACGAGTCGGGTTGGGCGGACCGGCGGGTACCGGACGCCGGGGAGCTGGACCGGGCCGCCGGGGGTCGGCGGGTGTACCTGTCCCAGGCGTCGCTGCATTCGGCGCTCTGTTCGTCGGCGTTGCTGGCGGCGGTGCCGGAGGTGGTCGCCGCGCCCGGTTACGACGGGTCGGGGTGGCTGCGGCGGGACGCCCACCACCTGGTCCGCGAGGTGGCGCTCGGTTCGGTGAGCGCGGAGCAGCGGGCGGCCGCGCAGCGGGTGATGTTGCGCCGGGCCGCCGAGCTGGGGATCGCGGCGGTGCACGAGTGCGGTGGGCCGGACATTTCCAGTGAGGCGGACTTCACCGCCGTACTGTCGCGGTCCGGGGCCGACGGTCCCGAGGTGTACGGCTACTGGGGCGAGTTGATGGGAGCGGCGCGGGCCCGTGAACTGGGTGCGGTCGGGGCCGGTGGGGACCTGTTCGCCGACGGGGCGCTCGGGGCCCGTACGGCGCACCTGTCGGAGCCGTACGCCGATGGTGAGCCGGGCGGGTGCGGGCACGGCTACCTGAGCGCGGACCAGGTCCGGGAGCATCTGCTGGACTGTGCCGCGCACGGGGTGCAGGGCGGTTTCCACGCGATCGGGGACGCGGCGATCGGGACGGTGCTGGCCGGATTCGCCGGTGCGGCCGAGCGGCTCGGGGTGGAGCGGCTGCGGGCGGCCCGGCACCGGGTGGAGCATGCCGAGATCATCGACAAGCGGTTGATCGCGGGGTTCGTCGAGCACGGCGTCGTGGCCAGCATGCAGCCGGCGTTCGACCGGTTGTGGGGTGGCGAGCGGCGGATGTACGCGACGCGGTTGGGGGTACCACGGTCGCTCGCCTCCAACCCGATGGGCGCGATGCACGCGGTGGGGGTGACGTTGGCGTTCGGGTCGGATTCGCCGGTGACGCCGTTGGATCCGTGGGGTTCGGTGCGGGCGGCGATGGCGCATTTCAGTCCGGTGCAGCGGATGAGCGCGCGGGCCGCGTTCGCCGCGCACACCCGGGGCGGGTGGCGGGCGTTGCCGGATGACGTGCGGCGTCCGGGGTTGTCGGTGCGGGACCGGGCGGTGGCGGAGGGGGTGTTGGCGCCGGGTGCGGCGGCGACCTTCGCGGTCTGGTCGACGCCGGCCGGGGTCGACGGCGGGTTGCCGGTCCTGTTGTCGGCGAGTCCGGAGTTGCGGGGACCGGACGATCCGACGCCGCTGCCCCGGTGCCGGCGTACGGTGCTGCGCGGCTCGGTGATCTACGAGGAGGGTACGTCGTGAGCGGATCTGGGTGGGCGGTCGTCGATGGTGCACGGTAGCGGGGTGCGGCCCGGTTCGGCCGGCGTCGGATCGGCGTCGGCCGCTTCCGGCGCGGGCGGCGGGTCGACGGAAGCGGAGCGCGGCACCGGGTCCGGGCCGGGCCCGGTCGGCAAGCTGGCGCTGGATCCGAGGCTGGTGCGGCGGGCCCGGGAACTGGCCCGCCGGGCCGGTCAGCCGGTGGTCGAGTTGGCCCGTGGCCATACGACGGTGTCGGTGGAGCGGGCGGTGTTGCGGCTGGCCGGGGTCGGTGGTGCGGATCCGGACGGGATCCCGTGGGTGAACCGGTTGGTCGACGCCGTGGTCGCGGAGGTGGGCCTGGCGCACGGGGTGACGCTGCCGGTGTTCGACGCGCTGGTCCGGGAACTGGGCCCGCCGGTGCGGGGCGGCCGGGGGAACGGGGTGCCGGCAACCGAGGTCGGCGAGGCGTTGACCCTGCTGGCGCAGAAGTCGGCGGCCGGTTCGGTCCGGTTCGGCGTTCCGTCGGGGCGGGCGGCCACCTCGGCCCGGGCGGCGGCGCGGCGGGCGGTCGGGGCGGGGCTGCGGCGGATCGACCGGCGTCGGGCCGAGCGGGACCGGCTGGTACGTCGGCACGGCGATCCGGTACAGCGGCCGTGGATCTATCTGATCGTCGCCACCGGCGACATCTACGAGGACATTCCGCAGGCGCAGGCGGCGGCGCGGGCCGGCGCGGACGTGATCGCGGTGATCCGGTCGACGGGGCAGTCGTTGCTGGACTACGTGCCGGAGGGGGCGACCCGGGAGGGGTTCGCCGGTACGTACGCCACCCAGGAGAACTTCCGGCTGATGCGGGCGGCGCTGGACGCCTCGTCGAAGGAGCTGGGCCGGTACGTGCGGTTGACCAACTACGCCTCCGGGTTGTGCATGCCGGAGATGGCGGTGCTGGCCGGCCTGGAGCGGCTGGACATGATGCTCAACGACTCGATGTACGGGATCCTGTTCCGGGACATCAATCCGGTGCGGACCTTTGTGGACCAGCGGTTCTCCCGGCAGGTGCACGCCCGGGCCGGCATCATCATCAACACCGGTGAGGACAACTACCTGACCACCGCCGACGCGGTCGACGAGGCGCACACGGTGACGGTGTCGCAGCTGCTCAACGAGTTCTTCGCGCACGAGGCGGGGTTGGCCGACCGGCAGTTGGGGCTGGGGCACGCGTTCGAGATCGATCCGGCGGTGCCGGAGTCGTTCCGGCTGGAGTTGGCGCACGCGTTGCTGGCCCGGGAGTTGTTCCCGGACGCGCCGTTGAAGTGGATGCCGCCGACCCGGTACATGACCGGGGACGTGTTCCGGGGGAATCTGCTGGACGGGTTCTTCAACCTGGTGGGCACGATGACCCGGCAGGACATTCTGCTGGTGGGGATGATGACCGAGGCGGTGGTGACGCCGTGGTTGAGCGACCGGGACATCGCCCTGCAGAACGTGCGGTACGTGCTCGGCGCGGCCGGGGGGCTGCACGAGGATTTCGTGCCGGCGCCGGGCGGGTTCATCCAGCAGCGGGCGGGCCGGGTCCTCGGTGAGGCGGTGGAGTTGCTGGAGCGGATCGTCGACGACGGGTTGTTGACGGCGATCGCGGACGGCACGTTCGGGATCACGAAGCGGCCGGCGGACCGGGGGCGTGGGCTGGACGGGGTCGCGGCGCACGCCGACGACTACTACAACCCGGCGACCGAGCTGCTGGAGTCCGTGGAGGAGGGGTCGTGACGGGACCGGTGGTGCGGCCGTACGGGGACAGCACCGGGGACGGGATGGTGCAGGTGTCGTTCACCCTGCCGCTGGCGCACGACAAGCGGGCCGAGGGTGCGGCGCTGCAACTGGCGGCGAAGATGGGGCTGGAGCCGGCGATGCTGGTGCACGCCCGTCAGATGGGTGACGGTTTCACCTTCTTCGTGGTGTACGGCCGGGTCGGGCACCTGGTGGACCTGGCGGCGGTGCGGGTGGTGGAGCGGGACTATCCGCTGCTGTCGGCGAAGGAGGTCAACGGCCTGATCCGGCGGCGGTTGCGGCGCAAGTTGTCGGTGGTGGGCGCCTGTATCGGCACCGACGCGCACACGGTCGGGATCGACGCGATCCTCAACGTGAAGGGGATCGCGGGGGAGAAGGGCCTGGAGTACTACCGGGAGTTGCGGGTGACGAACCTGGGTGCCCAGGTGAGCGTGCCGGATCTGGTGGCGGCGGCGCGGGCGGAGAAGGCGGACGCGGTGCTGGTGTCGCAGGTGGTGACGCAGCGGGATGCCCATCTGCACAACACCCGGGAGATGTCGGCGGCGTTCCGGGAGGCGTTGCCGGCGGGCCGGCGTCCGCTGCTGGTCGTCGGTGGTCCCCGGTTCGACGAGTTGATGGCCGACGAGCTCGGGGTGGATCGGATCTTCGGCCGGGGTACCACGCCCGGGGAGGTCGCGAGTTTTCTGGTGCACCGGCTGGTGCCGGCTGGCGCGGGTATCCGGGCGCGGCGCGGGGCGATGGCTGGTGTCGAGGCGGAGGTGGGCGGATGACCGGCGGGTCGGGTGGAGCGGTGTCGGCGGGCGGTGGTCGCGAGGAGGGTGCCGGCGACGGGCGCGGGTCCGGTGGTGACCCTCGGTTGGGGTTGACGGTGCGGCACCGCCGGTATGTGCCGTACTCGCACGCGCACTACGCGGGCAATCTGGTCGACGGGGCGTACGCGTTGGCGTTGTTCGGGGACGTGGCGACCGAGGTGTGCATCCGGACCGACTCCGACGAGGGGTTGTTCGCCGGGTACGCGGACGTACGGTTCCGGGCGCCGATCCGGGCCGGTGACGTACTGGAGGTGGTGGCGACGGTGACCCGGGTGGGGACCCGGAGCCGGACGCTGGACCTGGAGTGCCGGGTGGTGTGCCGGGGGCGGCCGGACCGGGGCGGGTCGGCCGCCGAGGTGCTGGATCCGCCGGTGGTGGCGGTGACCGCTGTCGGCACCGTCGTGGTGCCGGGCGCCGCGTCGGCACCGCCGGGTGTCGGCACCGCCGGGCCACCACCGGCCACGTCGCCGCCGCCACCGGTGTGGACACCCTCGGCGACGGCGCCGGATCCCGGGCCGCCGGCACGGTGACGCGGGTAGCGGCCCTGACGGCGCCGTACGCGGTCTGCGCCGACGTCGGGTCCACCTGGACCAAGGTGGCGGTGGTGGACCGCGTCAGCGGCGCCCTGGTGGCGTCGGCGGCGCGGCCGAGCACGATCGGCACCGACGTGCTGCATGGTCTGGACGCGGCGGTCGCCGCGGCCACCGCCGGCTTGTCGCAGCTGGGATCCGCACCCTGGTACGTCTGCTCGTCGGCCGGTGGCGGGCTGCGGCTCGCGGTGCTCGGCTACGAGCAGTTGATCACCGCGCGGGCCGGGCACCAGGTCGGGTTGTCCGCCGGCGCCCGGGTGGTGCATGTCGGCGCCGGCCGGCTCGACCCGGCGGGGCTGGCGGCGTTGCGGGCCGCACGGCCGGACGTGGTGCTGCTGGTCGGCGGGACCGACGGCGGTGACGCGGAGGTGTTGACCCACAACGCCAGCCGGCTGGCCCGAGCGCGGTGGCGGATCCCGGTGGTGGTGGCCGGTAACGCGGTGGCCGGGCCGGCGGTCCGGGACGTGCTCGCCGGCCGGGGGGTGCCGGTGACGGTGACCGGGAACGTGCTGCCGCAGATCGGCGTCCTGGATCCCGGGCCGGCCCGGGCGGCGATCCGGGAGGTCTTCCTGCGGCACGTGATCGGCGGCAAGCGGCTGTCCCGGGGGCCCCGGTTCGGCCGGCTGGTCCGGGCGGCGACCCCGGACGCGGTGCTCAGCGGGGTGGAGTTGCTCGCCGACCTGCTTGGCGGTGATCTCGCGTTGGTGGATGTGGGCGGGGCGACCACCGACGTCTACTCGGTGCTGGTTCCGGACGAGCGGGCCGGCGGTCCGGGGCGGCCGGCCGCCGGCACGCTGTGGCGGGCCCGCAGCGTCGAGGGTGATCTGGGCATGCGGTGGAGCGCACCGGGGGTGGTCGCGGCGGCGGCGGCCGAGCGGTTGCTGGCCCCGGGCGAGGAGGAGCCGCTGTCCGCCGCCGCGGCGACGATGGCCGCCGAACCGGAGCGGTTGGTGGCCGAGGCGGCGGGCCGGGCGGTCGAGTTGCGGATCGCGACGCTCGCCGCCGTCGTCGCGGTACGCCGGCACGCCCGGGGTGCGGGGGTGGCCGGTGCGCCGGCCCGGGACCTGCGGGACGTACGGCTGCTGGTCGGCTCCGGCGGGGTGCTCCGGTACGCCGATCCGGGTGCCGGGGTCGGCGTACTCGACGGGGTGTCGACGGACCATGCCGGTGGCTGGCCGTTGCCGCGCGCGGCCCGTCCGGTGATCGACGTGGACTACGTCCTGATGGCGGCCGGTCTGCTGGCGGCGGCGGAACCGGCGGCGGCCGCGGCGTTACTGCGCCGGCACCTGCTGCCCGGCTGACCGGGGGCGGTGCGTTCGGTCGGGGGCCCGGTCGTGGTGACCGGGGTCTCGCCGGGGCCCCGGATCAGGGTGACGGGGATCTCGGTCCAGGGTCGGCGTCGGGGGCCTCGGCCGGGCCGAAACAACTACGCATATCGCCCGTCCGATGGGGATTCCGGCGTACGGACGTCACGGGCCGGACACGACACGCCGCATCGAACGGGGCGACTGGCCCGGGGCGGTTGACAGTGCCCGGGGGGTACCACGTACCGTCTTTGAGTCCTACAACGGGAAGCGGCTGTTGTTCGCTTCGTCCCTTCGTCCGCTGGCCGAGCGACATTTTTTTGATTCGTCGCAGCGGCCAGGTCCAGCGGGCGGGGGTCGGCGGGGCGGCGCGAACCGGCCGCGGTTACCGGTGCACGGGCAGGGTGGTGCGGACGGCCAGTAGACAACGGCCCGACGGGAACAGCCAGTTCACGTCCGGTCGGTCCGAAGGTCGTCGTGCAGTGCCCTACCACACCGGCCGGGGAGGGCCTGGGAGCATCGGGGCGCGGCGTATGCCGCGCCCCGATTTTCGTGTCCGTACCGGTGTCGGTGTGCGGTTCGTCGAGGCGTTGCCCGGGGAGCCGGACCGGGCGACCGGGGCCGGCCGGGAGGGGTCAGCCACTGCCGGCCGTACCGGCGGGGCCGGTAGCCTTCGGCAGGTGGGTCCGCCCGCCGCCGGGGTCGGTGGCTTCGATGGAACGTGAGGCACGCGTGACAGTGGTTGACACGGCCGAGACGACGGTTGCCGCCGATGGTGCGGGACAACCACCCGAGCCGGCCGGGAAACCCGTTCCGCTGGGCCTGGGGCTGCTGGCTGCCGTACTGGCCGGGCTGGTCCTGCTGGTGTCGTTCCCGCCGTACGGGCTGTGGTGGGCGGCGCCGGTCGGGGTGGCGCTGCTGACGGTCGCGGTGCACCGCCGCCGGATGCGGGCCGGGTTCGGCCTGGGCGCGATCGCCGGGCTGGCGCTGTTTCTGCCGATGCTGAGCTGGACCAACCTCTACACCGGTCAGCTGCCGTGGCTGCTGTTGTCCGGGTTGCAGGCGTGCTACCTGGGGTTGTTGGGTCTCGCGGTCGCGGCCACCAGTCGGCTGGTGGACCGGGTGCGGTGGTCGTGGCCGCTGGTCACCGGGGTGCTGTGGGTGGCGCAGGAGGCGTTGCGCGACCGTACCCCGTTCGGCGGCTTCCCGTGGGGACGGCTGGCGTTCAGTCAGGGCGACTCCCCGGTGCTGCGGCTGGCGACACTCGGCGGCGCCCCGCTGGTCACCTTCGGCGTGGCGGTGGTCGGTGGGCTGCTGGTCGCGGCGCTCTGGCGGCCGTGGCGGTCGGCCGGGACCGGCGGCTGGGTCCGGGCGGCCGGCTTCGTCGCGGGTGCCGTGGCGGTCTCGGTGCTCGGGCTGCTGCTGCCGGTCGGGGTCGCCGGTGCCGGCGCCGGTACGGCGACGGTGGCCATCGTGCAGGGCAACGTGCCGCGGATGGGGCTGGACTTCAACGCCCAGCGGCAGGCGGTGCTGGAGAACCACGTCACCGCCACCATCGACCTGGCGGCCCAGGTGGCGGGTGGGTCGGCGCGTCAGCCGGATCTGGTGGTCTGGCCGGAGAACGCCAGCGACGTCGACCCGGTCCGCAACGAGGAGGCCGGGCGACGGATCTCCGACGCGGCGGACGCGATCAAGGCGCCGATCCTGGTCGGTGCGGTGCTGCTCGGTCCGGGCGAGGGGCAGGTGCGCAACGCGGGGCTGGTGTGGCTGCCGAAGACCGGCGTGGACCAGTCCCAGATGTACGTCAAGCGCCATCCGGTGCCGTTCGCCGAGTACGTCCCGTTGCGCAGCATCGCCCGGAAGGTCAGCAAGGAGGTCGACCGGATCCGGAACGACTTCGTCGCGGGCACCGAGCCGGGGGTCCTGCGGGTCGGCGGGGTGCCGCTGGGGGACGTGATCTGCTTCGAGGTCGCCTACGACGAGGTGGTCCGGGACACGGTGACCAACGGGGCGCAGCTGCTCGTCGTGCAGACCAACAACGCCACCTTCAACGTGGCCGAGGCCGAGCAGCAGTTGGCGATGGTCCGGCTGCGGGCGGTGGAGCACGGCCGGGAGGCGCTGATGGCGTCCACGGTCGGTGTTTCGGGGTTCGTCGGTGCCGATGGGCGGGTAACCGGGGCGACCGGGTTCAACACCGAGGCGGTGGTGACCCGGCAGATGCACCTCGGGGATGCCCGTACGGTCGCCACCCGGGTCGGTCTGTGGCCGGAGATGGCCCTGCTGGCCATGGCCGTCGCGGCGCTCGTCGCGGCGGCGCTGGTCCGTCGGCGTTCGCTCCCCGGGGACGGTACGGCGACGGCCGGCGACCCGGCGGATGCGGAGGAGCGGTGAATGAGGTGTTCGGGGCGGAGGACCACGGCGACGGTTATCCGGGGGTGGGCCGGGTCCTGGTCGTGGTCCCCACCTACAACGAGGCCGACAACGTTGGGGTGATCGTCGACCGGGTGCACCGGGTGGCACCGTCGGTGGAGGTGCTGATCGTCGACGACAACAGCCCGGACGGCACGGGGGCGATCGCCGACCGGATGGCCGAGGCGGATCACCGGGTGCACGTGCTGCACCGGGCCGGTAAGCAGGGTCTCGGCGCCGCCTACGTCGCGGGGTTCGGCTGGGCCGGGGAGCACGGCTACGACGCCGTGGTCGAGATGGACGCCGACGGCTCGCACGCGCCGGAGGAGCTGCCCCGGCTGCTGGACGCGGCCCGGGACGCGGACGTGGTGATCGGCTCCCGGTGGACCTCCGGTGGGCAGGTGGTGAACTGGCCGTGGCACCGGCAGTTGTTGTCCCGGGGCGGGAACCTCTACACCAGGGTGGCGCTGGGAATGCCGCTGTCGGACGCCACCGGCGGTTTCCGGGTGTACCGGGTGCCCGCGCTGGCGCGGCTCGATCTGGACTCGGTCGCGTCACAGGGCTACTCGTTCCAGGTGGAGTTGTCCTGGCGGGCGCACCGCGCCGGTCTCCGGACGGTGGAGGTGCCGATCACGTTCGCCGAGCGGGAACGGGGCACGAGCAAGATGAGCCCGGTGATCGTCGGCGAGGCGTTGTGGCGGGTGACCATGTGGGCGACGCTGGACCGGCGGACGACTCCGGGCGGCTCGCGTCGGGGTGCCGGCGACCACCAGCTCCGTTGGCCGTGACCGACAACGTGTCATGCTGGACGGACGGAGTTTGCGGGCCGGACATCCGGATGGGGTGAGATGCGCCGAGGGTTGAGGTTCGTGCCGTTGGCACTGCTGTTGACCGGGATCGTGGAGGTCGCGGTCTTCGTACTGCTGGGCCGGTGGATCGGGTTCGGCTGGACGATTCTGCTGGTGGTCGCCGTCTCGGTGCTGGGGCTGGTGCTGCTCCGCCGGGAGGGGATGCGGGCCTGGCGGGGTTTCCGGGCCGCGGCCGAGGGTGGGCGTCCGCCCGGGCCGCAGGTCAGTGACGGCCTGGTCGGGTTGCTCGCCGGGCTGCTGCTGGCATTGCCGGGACTGGTCACCGGGGTTGTCGGGCTGTCGCTGACGGTGCCGTTGGTACGCCGGCTGGCCCGCCACCGGGTGCAGCGTGCCGCCGAGCGCCGGATCTCCGCCGCGGTCGCCGGTGATCTCTTCGGTCCCCGGCGGGTACGGGTCCGGCGGGGCCAGCCGCGTCCGGACGATCCGACGGCGCCCCCCGCCGAGGGGCCGGTGGCGTCGACGGGTGGACCGGTGCCCGGGACCGGTGGGCCCGGTCCGGCCATCGAGGGTGAGATCGTGGAGCCCCGCCCGCGCTGATCCGACCGGTCGCGGGACCGGGGTGGACCTGACACGACACCGCCCCCACGGCGGGTGCCGTGGGGGCGGGTGTCGAACGGTGTTCCTGGTCGGTCAGGCCCGGCCGCGTCGGGTCCGGACCTCTTCGAGCCGTTCCGCGAGGATGCTCTCCAACTCGGCGATTGAGCGGCGCTCCAGCAGCATGTCCCAGTGGGTCCGTGGCGGCTTGGCCTTCTTCTGCTCCGGTTCGCTGCCGTCGACCAACCGCGCGACGCTGCCGTCGAACTTACATTCCCAGGTCATCGGCACTTCGGCATCGACGGCGAACGGCACCTCGAACTGGTGGCCCTTGGCGCAGAGGTACTCTCGGGTCTGTCGCGGGGCAAGCTCGGTGTTGCGGTCGGACTCGTAGCTGACTGCTCCCAGACGGCTCCCGCGCAGCATGCGCTCGCCCATGATCGGCTTTCCCCTCGGTCGTGATGCTGGTTCTTATCGGTGTAACGACAGGTGCCGGGTGGGCGATTCCCGCCGCCGGCAGAAACGTACAGACGGTTAAACGCTCCGAGCGTAGCCGGATCACCTGGGTGGTGATCCGGGTCACCTGTCCGGGGCGCGAATTGCCGTGGTATGTGGCATTGATCCGGCCGCATCGTGCCGGTCTGGCCGGCAAAATCGCCGCCGGATCCGGGAATGGGCCGGGCTCACGGATCACTGGCCGGGGCGGTCCGGCCGGACCCGCCGCCCGGACCCGCCACCGTGGCGGCACCGGCGGGCGCGGCGGTCCGGGCACCGAGGCTGGCCAGAGCGGCGGCCAGATCGCTGACCTGGGCGGACAGTTGCCCGGCACGATCACGGGCCGCGTCGCGGTCGGCTTCGGCGGCGGCCGACCGTACCGTGAGCTCCGCGAGCCGGCCCTCGGCGGCGCTCACGGCCTCCCGGGCGGCCTGGAGTTCGGTGCGCAGCCGGTCCCGCTCGGCGGTGGCGCCCGCGGCCGCCGTCCGGGCCTGCGCGGCGGCGGTCTCGGCCCGTTCGGCCGAGGCGTAGGCCCTAGCGGTGTCCCGCGCGGCGTCGTCCGCCGCGTCGCGGGCCTCGGCGGCCATGGTCCGGGCCTGCGCCTCGGCGGTCCGGGCCTCGGCGGCCATGGCCCGGAACCGTTCGGCCTGGGACACCGCGTCGGCGGCCGACCGGGCGGCCCGGTCGGCTTCCGCGCGCGCCGTGTCCCGCTCCCGGGTGACCTCGGCCAGCTGCCGTCGGTCGGCGTCCGCCTCGGCGCGCAGTCCGCGCAGGTCCCGGCGGGCGCCGTCGCGGTCCCGCTCGGCCTGGGTACGCAGGGCGACCGCCGCGCTCTCCGCCTGCCGCGCCGCGTCCCGGGCGGCGAGGGCGGCGCTCGTCTCGACGTGGGCCTGTTCGACGCTCCGGCCAGCCCGTTCGGACTCCTCGCGGGCGGCGGCGCGGCCGGCGACCGCCTCGGCGGCGGCCTGCTGCGCCTGGCGCAGGGCGACGGCCGCCGCCTCGGCCGCGTGGCGGGCCTCGTCCCGTTCGGTCTGCGCCGCGGCGATCTGGGCGGACGCCTCGGCCCGGACCTCGGCGACCTGCCGTTCGACCCCGGCCGGCGACAGTTCGGCGTGCAGCGACTCGGTCAGCGCCTCGGCCATCTGGTCGAGGCGGTCGACCACCTCCCAGGTCCTGGCCACCTGGCCGGCCAGCCCGGGGGCGTTACGGTGCCGCATGCGCTGGTTGCGGGACGCCCGCTGACAGGCGCCGTCGTTGTCGCGGCAGTAGCGGAACGGCCGCCCGGCGGCCGCCCGCTGCGGTACCAGCCGTCCACAGTGGGCGCAGGGTCGGCTCTCCGCCCGGAGATCGCTGCTGGGGTTCTGGTTGTCCATCGCCGGGGAAGTCTAGTGCCGGGCCGGAGCGGGCTCGCGCGGCTCGTCCGCCCGGTCGGTGGGGTAGACCTCGCCGGTCCGTAATCGACCTGACCCGTACGGCCGGGCCCGCCATACTTGGGAGCCGCCGTCGTCGGGGGAGTCCACGGCGGCGGTCATCGGGTCGGGCGGGGGAGTGTGGTCGGGGTGCCGGAACGGACCAGCGGTGGCGACGGGCCGCCGGACTGGTGGCTCGACGAGCTGGCACACGCCGGGAACGAGCACCTGGATCCGGCGTACGTCGCCGGCTACGACCGCAAGGCCGGGCACGACCCGCAGGCCGATCTCGACATCCTGTGCCGGCTCGGGCTGGACGGCGACAGCACGCTCGTCGACCTCGGGGCGGGTACCGGCCGCCTCACCCTCGCCGCCGCGCGGATCTGCCGGCGCCTGGTCGCGGTGGACGTCTCGACGGCGATGCTCGGGCGGCTCCGCGCCGACGTCGGGCGGGCCGGGCTGGCCAACGTCGAGGTGGTGCAGGCCGGCTTCCTGAGCTACGTCCACCAGGGGCCGGCCGCCGACTTCGTCTACACCCGACACGCGCTGCACCAGTTGCCCGACTTCTGGAAGGCCATCGCCCTCGCCCGGGTCGCCGGCATCCTGCGCCCGGGCGGGGTGCTGCTGCTGCGCGACCTGGTCTACACCTTCGACCCGGCGCAGGCGGCGGGGGAGCTGGAGAGCTGGTTGGCCTCGGCGGCCGGATCCACCGCCGATGGTTGGACCCGGCCCGAACTCGCCACCCACGTACGCGAGGAGCACAGCACCTTCAGCTGGCTGCTGGAGCCGATGCTGGACAAGGCCGGTTTCCGGATCAGCGAGGTCACCCCCAGCCGGCATCCGGCCACCTACGCCAGCTACGTCTGCGTCAAGCGGTAGCGGGGACGGCTCATCGGCGTTCGGGCTTCGCCGACCGCGACATCAGCTCCTTGACGACGACCTGGGGTGGCTTCCCGTCGTGCACGACGTCGACGACCATCTGGGCGATCGGCATGTCGATCCGGTGGCGTCGGGCGAGGTCGAGCACGGACCGGCAGGAGGTGACGCCCTCGGCGGTCTGCCGGGTCGCGGCGATGGTCTCCGCCACCGTCATGCCCCGGCCGAGGTTGGCGCCGAAGGTGTGGTTGCGCGACAACGGTGAGGAGCAGGTGGCGACCAGGTCCCCCATGCCGGCCAGACCGGCGAAGGTGAGCGGGTCCGCGCCCATCGCCAGTCCGAGGCGGGCGGTCTCGGCCAGACCCCGGGTGATCAGCGAGGCCTTGGTGTTGTCGCCGAGCTCCATTCCCTCGGCGATGCCGACGGCCAGGCCGATGACGTTCTTCGCCGCTCCGCCGACCTCGCAGCCGACCACGTCGACGTTGGTGTAGGGGCGGTAGTAGGCGGTGTGGCAGGCGAGCTGGAGCCGTTCGGCGACGGTCTCGTCCCGGCAGGCCACAACGCACGCGGCGGGCTCCCGGCGGACGATCTCCGGTGCCAGGTTGGGTCCGGAGACCACCGCGATCCGGTCCCGGTCCGCGCCGGTGACCTCCGCGATGACCTCGCTCATCAACTTGGCGGTGCCGAGTTCGACACCCTTCATCAGGCTCACCAGTACGGTCTGCGGGCCGATCCGCGGCGCCCAGGCGGCCAGGTTCGCCCGCAGGGTCTGCGACGGCACCGCGAGCACCACGAACTCCGCGTCCGCGACGGCCGCCGCCGGATCCACCGTCGCGGTGATCCCGGCCGGAAGCGCGATCCCGGGAAAGTAGTCCGGGTTGGTGTGCGTGCGGTTGACGGCGTCGACCACTTCGGGGCGACGCCCCCAGAGGGTGACCCGGGATCCGGCGTCGGCGAGGATCATCGCGAAGGCGGTGCCCCAGGATCCGGCTCCGAGGACCGCCATACGGGTCGTCACCGATCAGCCTCCTATGCTCCGGCACCGGTCCGCCCGGCGCGCGTTGTCGTAGCGTACGGGGGATCGTGGGTGTGGCCGTGCGGTGTCCGAACCGGCAGCTCAGGCCCGGGTCGACGCGGTCCCCGCGGTGGTGCCGTCGGGGTCCGGTGCGCCGTCGGCGGGGCCGAACAGGAGGCGGAGGTGCGTGTCGAGGACGGCGACCGCCTCGTCCGGGGAGTAGTGCTGGCCGAGGACCTGGATGCCGAGGCCGTCGACGAGCGCCAGCAGGCCCATGGCCGCGTGGGTGGGGTCGATCCGCAGTGGGCCGTCGGAGTTCTCCTGCGCGGCCCGGATCTGGTCCGCGACGAACGTCCGCATCTGGTCGACACTGTCCCGCAGGCCCGCCGCGATGGCCGGCTTGACGGCGGCGTAGGCGAGGAACGCGAGGACGACGTGGTTCTCCAGCCGTCGGAGCTCGTCCAGGGGCAGGATCTGCAGCAGTAGCGTCCGGACGATGCCGCCGGGTCCGGCCGGTCGCGCCGAGGACGCCTCGGCGACGGAGCGGGCCTGGACGTTCTGCATCACCATGTCCAGGGCGAAGATCATCATCTCGTCCTTGGTGCGGAAGTAGTGCTGCACCATGCCGGTGGACACGCCGGCCTCGGCCGCGACGTGCCGGAGGCTGACGGCCTCCAGTCCCTGGGTCGCGGCGAGGCTCATCAGGGCGTCGGCGAGCTGCTTGCGCCGCGCGTGGTGGTCGACTCTCCTGGGCACCCCGCCACTTTACATTGCGACTGTATTGACACGGGCTCCCCGGCGAACTACATTTCAGTCGTATTTTAAAAGAGGGGGGTCCCAGGGTGAACGTGCTCGCGCTGTCCGAGACAGCCGCCGGGATGACGGACCTGGTCGGCGGCAAGGCCACCGGGCTCGGTGAGCTGATCAGGATGGGCGAACGCGTCCCGGACGGCTTCTGCCTGACCACCGCCGCGCACCGGGCCGGGGTGGTCCCGGAGGCCGAGGTCGTCGCGGCGTACCAGCGGCTCGGCGGCGGGCCGGTCGCGGTCCGCTCCAGCGCGACCGCCGAGGACCTGCCGTACGCCAGCTTCGCCGGCCAGCAGGACACCCTGCTGGGCGTCGACGGTCCCGAGGAACTCGTCGACGCCGTACGCCGATGCTGGAACTCCCTGCACACCGAGCGGGCCGTGGCCTACCGGGAGGCCAACGACATCGACCACGCGACGGTACGGATGGCCGTCGTCGTGCAGCGGATGGTCGACCCCGTGGTCGCCGGGGTGATGTTCACCGCGAACCCGATCACCGGCTGCCGCACCGAGATGGTCGTTGACGCCGCCCCCGGCCTCGGTAGCGCCGTCGTCGACGGCACCGTGGTGGCCGACCACTACGTCCTGGACGGCGACCGGTACGACGAGCGGGGCTGCCTGGCCCCGGACCGGCTGGCCGAACTGTGGCAGGTCGGCCAGCGCCTCCAGGACCACTTCGGCTCCCCGCAGGACGTCGAGTGGGCGATCGACCACGACGGGACGCTGTGGCTGCTCCAGTCCCGCCCGATCACCACCCTGTTCCCGCTGCCGCCCTCGACCGACCAGCCACTGCCCCGGATCTACCTGGAGTTCGGCCACGTGCAGGGCATGCTCGCCCCGGCCACCCCGATGGGGATGTCCACGCTGAAGGCGATGCTGGCCGGGATGCTCGCCTCGTTCGGCATCAAGGCCGACATCGTCGACATCGGTGGCCGCCTCTACGGCGACCTGACCGACCTGGTTCGCGGCAGGTCGACCCGCAAGCGGCTGGTGAAGCTGATGGCGGTGGACTTCGGCCCACGCGCCCAGGCGGTGGTCGAGCACATCCTGACCGACCCCCGGTTCGCGCCGCTGCCCGGCAACCCGGCCGGAATGAACGTCTCGCTCGGCGCGACGCTGCGTACCGCCCCTCGGGCGGTGGCCGGGATCCTGGGCGCGCTGGCCCGGCCGGAGGCGACGCGAATCCGGATGTTCCGCGAGATCGAGGGACTCAAGCAGCGCTCGGTCGCTCCCGCCGGCGTCGACACCGCCGCCGAGCGGCTCGACTTCATCGAGGCCCAGGACCCGTCCACCCGGTACGACGCGATCATCTGGCCGATCGTCGCCGGCATCCTCGTCGCGGCGGTGCCACCGGAACTGCTCAAGGGGATCGCCAGCAAGGCGGAGGTCAACACCGTCCTCGGCGGCATGCCGTACAACGTCACCATCGAGATGGACCTGGCGCTGTGGCGCCTGGCCGAACGCGCCACCGAACACCGTGAGCTGCTGCTGAAGACCCCACCGAACGAACTCGCCACGGCCTACCTCGCCGGCACGCTCGTCGACATCGGCCTGGCCGGGTTCCTCGACGCGTACGGCCACCGGGCCGCCGCCGAGGTCGACATCGGTGTACCGCGCTGGGCCGAGGACCCGACACCGGTCTTCGCCATGATCGCGAACTATCTGCGGGTCACCGATCCGGAGCAGGCGCCCGACCGGCGGTTCGCGCGGGCCGGGGCGGAGGCCGAGGAGAAGCTCGCCGAACTGGTCCAGCGGGCCCGCCGACGCCGGCCGGTCCGTGGCCGGCTCGCCGGGTTCCTGCTGCGCCGGGCCCGGGTGCTGACCGGCCTGCGCGAGGCGGGCAAGTTCGCCGGCCTGTACCCGCTGCGCGAGACGCGCCGGCAACTGTTGCTGGTCGGCGCCGAACTCGCCGGACAGGGGCTGCTGGAACGCGCCGACGACATCATGTTCCTGACCCTGGCCGAGGCCCGCGCCGCAGTGGAGCAGCGGGTCGACCACCGGGCGATGGTCGCCGACCGCCGGGCCGTGCACCGGCGCGAACTGCGCCGCCGCCGGGTGCCGGTATCGGTGCTTTCCGACGGCACCGACGTGGAGACGCTGATCCCCGCGCCGTCGTCCGGGGACGGCACGCTGCGCGGGGTCGGAGCGGCCTCGGGTACGGCCACCGGACCCGCCCGGGTGGTGCACGACCCCGCCACCGCGCACATAGAACCCGGCGAGATCCTGGTCGCCGCGACCACCGATCCCGGCTGGACACCCCTGTTCCTGACCGCCGCCGGACTGGTGACCGAGACCGGTGCCGCGATGGCGCACGGTCCGACGGTGGCCCGCGAGTACGGCATCCCCGCCGTGATCTGCGTTCCGGACGCCACCGAGAAGATCCGCACCGGCCAGCTCGTCACGATCGACGGAGCGGCCGGAACGGTGACGCTCGCCGAGTGACGCGGGCGTACCGGCCGACGCCTCGACGGCCGGCTGGCCGGGTTGGACGACCGGATGACCTTTGCGGATGTCGACGGGTCAGCTCGCCTGCCGGCGCGGCCGGCACCGGGGTCCGGCCCGCCCGGGTCGGGATCGTCGGCGAAAGTGTCGGTCGCCCGGGGTAGCGTTCCCTGGCGTCCGGTTCCGCATCGCGGGAACAGGTCCGGGCACCCCGTGGACATTCCGACCCGTCGTGTCGGCGCCTCTTCTGACCGGGGCCCGCACGATACGACCGAGGAGACCCGTCATGGCGACCTCCCCCCGCCGTACCCGGGTCGCCATGGCGCCCGACGTGGAAGCCGAACGGCTCGACCTGGCCGATCTCCTCGACACCCTCGACGACCGTGAGTGGGAGGCGCCGTCGTCCTGCGACGGCTGGACCGTGCGCGACGTCGTCGCCCATCTCACGCTCGCCGACCGCCAGTTCGCCACCACGACGCTGCGGGTGCTCCGGGCCCGTGGCGACTTCGACCGGGTGACCGCGGAGATGGCCCGGGAGCGGGCCCTTCGGTACGGCCCCGACGAACTTGTCGCGCAGCTGCGGGAGACGGCGGGACGGCCCCGGCGCTTCCCGCTCAGCGGTGCGCTGGATCCGCTGACCGACATCCTGGTGCACGGACAGGACATCGCCCGTCCGCTCGGCCGGGAACGTCCGATGCCCATCGAGCGGGTGCTGCCGGTGCTGCAACCCGCCTGGAACAGCGTTTTCCACGGCAACCGGAAGCGTTTCGCCGGGCTGCGGTTCGTCGCCGACGACGCCGACTGGTCGGCCGGCGACGGTCCGCGCGAGGTGCGCGGACCCGCCGGTGACCTGCTGCTCCTCGCCACCGGCCGGCGGTCCGGTCTGACCGGGCTGACCGACGGACGCGCCGAGGTCGCGGCCCGGCTGAAGTAGCTGCCGGGATCCCGGGCGCCCCGGGTGGACTCCGACAACTCCCCGGCCGCCCGAAGCCGCTACGCCACCGGTGTGGTCGGGGTGTCGGCGGCCTGGGTTCCGGGTCGCCGATCGGCCGCCATCACCTGCGTCGCGCGGAGCAGCCGCGCCACGACGACCGCGACGCACCCCGACGCCGCGACGCCGAGCAGCAACGTGAAGGTCGGATACAGGTAGACGGCCTGTAGCCACGAGATGTCGCGGCCCCGGTAGAGGAAGCTGACCACGTCGTGGATCGTGCTCAGGAGCAGCACGGGCAGCAGGTACGGCAGCAGCCGGGCCACGGTGGCGGGGCGGAGCCGGTGGTGACCGGCCCAGTGCCGGGACCGCCGTACCCCGCGGACGGACGGGTACACGGCGCCGAGCGAGAGCAGCAGCAGGACGACGTCGATCCCGATCAGCGGTGTGGGTGGCGCCGGCGGGGACGACGGCCGGCCTTCGAGCAGGTCGATCAGGTGGGCGCCGAGGGCCGGGGCGTCGCCGTACTGGTCGCCGGCGTTCGCCAGCACGGCGATGCCGTAGCCACTCGTCGGCAGCAGGGCCTGGTACGCGGTGACCGTGATCAGTCCACCGGTGTGTTCGACCAGTGGCGCGCCGGACGGGGTTTCGCCGATGTCCCAGCCCAGGCCGTACGACGAGCGGACCGCCGAGGAGCGGTGCATCTCGGCGACGCTGGCCGGCGAGACGACCGGTGTGCCGTCGGGGCCCCGGCCCTGGCTGTTCTGGGTGATCAGCCAGGCGGCCAGGTCACGGGCGGTGCTCAGTACGCCGCCCGATCCGTTGCCGAAGGCCGGCGGTTCGGGCACGGCGACGGCCATGCCGGCGACCATTCGATGGCCCCTGCCACTGGGCGGCAGGTCGTCGGCGGTGTCGGCGGTGCTGCTGTCGGCCATGCCGAGCGGCCGGAACACGTGGTGCCGCAGGTACGCGTCGAAGGACTGCCCGCTGACCACCTCGACGAGGCGGGCGGCGACCTGGTAGTTCGGGTTGTGGTACGCGTAGCGGGTGCCCGGGGCGGTGGTCAGTCGGGCGGTACGCATCGACGCGACCGCCTCCCGCAGGGTGTGCAGCGGCGGCCCGCTGAAGGACTGGTACGTCCGGTCGGACATCCCGGAGGTCTGGTCGAGCAGCTGTCGTACGGTGATCGCGGCGGCCCGGTCGTCGGCCATGGTGAACTCGGGCAGGTAGCGGCGTGCCGGTGCGTCCAGTGCGACCCGGCCGGCGTCCACCAGCTGCATCACGGCGAGCGCGGTGACGGATTTGCTGAGCGAGGCGACGGCCATGACGGTGTGGTCGGTGACGGCGTCGCCGGCCGCGGTGTGTCCGTACCCGGACGTGTGCACCACGGCGCGGCCCCGGGTGACCGCGACCGCCACCCCGGGGATGCGGGTCGCGTCGAGGTACGCGCGCACGACGGCGTCGATGGAGGCGGCGTCGACCACGGACGGGCGGGTGGGGGCGGGGACGGGAGCCGCGACGGTGAGGACGAGGGCGGCGAGGGCATGGATCAGCACCAACCGAGCGTCGGGTGCGCGAGGGTCGTCCCGCATCGGACCGTGGTCCGATGCGTCGTCCGCGCCGCTGTCGCTACCGTGGGGCCGTGGTGTTCTGGCGGTGGGCTCTGATCGGCGCCGATGTGCCGGCAGCGGCCGCGGTCGTGGCCGCGGTCGTGCTGATGAGGCCGGTGTCGGGTGGCTGGGTGTGGTGCCTGGCCGCGCTGCTCGGACTGCCGCTGGCGGTCCGGCGGTGCTGGCCGGTCCCCGTCCTCGGGATCGTGCTGGCGGCGGCGGGGGCGACCCTGATCGTGGGGGTCGGCACCGAGGTCATGGTGTACGCGGTGGCGTTCGCGCTGTACCCGGTCGCGCTGTCGTCGGCCCGGGCCGCGTCCTGGGGTCTGGTCGGCGCGCTCGCCGCTGTTCTCGGTCCGGGGCTGCTGGACGCCCTCGTGGCCGGACTGCCGGTCGTTCCGGCCCGCGACCAGGTGGAGTCGTTCACGACCACGCCCGTCACCGTGGCCGTCTACAGCACGGCGGTCATCGCCGGCTCGTGGGCGCTGGCCTGGGCCGTCCGCACCCGTCGGGGACACACCGCCCAGCTCACGGAGCTGCACACCGCGCGGGCGGTGGCCGAGGAACGGCTCCGCATCGCCCGCGACGTCCACGACGTGGTCGGACACAACCTCAGTCTGATCGCGATGAAGGCGGCGGTCGCCCACCATCTGGACACCGATCCGCAGCTGGCACTGCGGGTGATCGAGCAGGTCAGCCGGGCCGCCCTGGACGACGTCCGCGCGGTGCTGGGCGGGCTGCGGGACGCGGCCGGCCCGCCGGACGCACCTGACCTGGAGCAGCTCGTCGAGGAGACCCGGGCCGCCGGCATCGCCGTCACGATCGACCGGGAGGATCTGTCGTCCGCGCCGTCCGGTCTGCGGATGTCGGCGCACCGGATCCTGCAGGAGGCGCTGACGAACGTGCGCCGCCATGCCGGCGCCACCCACTGCCGGGTCACCGTCACGGTCGCGTCCGACACCCTCGACCTGACCGTCCTGGACGACGGTGTCGCGCCGACTACGGCCGGCCCGGCCGGGTACGGGCTGCTGGGCATGCGTGAACGGGTCGCCATGCACAGCGGCAGCCTGTCCGTCGGTCCGGAACCGGGCGGTGGATTCGCCGTCCGCGCGACGCTTCCGTTCCCGACATGACGGGTGAGCCGGTCCGGATCCTGCTGGCGGACGACGATCCCCTGTTCCGCGCCACGGTACGTGAACTCGTGGACGCCACGCCGGGCCTGACGGTGGTCGCCGAGGCCGGCACCGGTCGCGAGGCCATAACCCTCGCCGCCAGCCACCGACCCGACGTCGTGCTGATGGACGTACGGATGCCCGACCTCGACGGCATCGCCGCCACCGCGCGGATCACCGCCGCCGCCGGCGCTCCGCGGCTGCTCGTGCTCACCACCTTCGACCTGGACGACTACGTCTACCGGGCGCTGCGGGCCGGCGCGAGTGGCTTCGTCCTCAAGGACATCACCCCGCCCCGCCTGCTCGACGCCGTGCGCACGGTCGCCGCCGGCGAGGCGCTGCTCGCCCCCAGCGTCACCCGGCGACTCATCGCGGCGTCGCTGCACCGGGCCGCGCCGCGCCGGACACTCGACGGCGTGACCCCGCGCGAACGGGACGTGCTGACCCTCATCACCCGGGGGCTCTCCAACGCCGAGATCGAGGCGGCCCTGCACGTGAGCCGTGGCACCCTCAAGACCCACATCGGGAACCTGCTGACCAAACTGGCGGCCCGGGACCGGGCCCAGCTGGTGATCGCCGGGTACGAGGCCGGGCTGGCCGATGTGTGACGGGCCCGGTTGAGCTAACCATCGGGCCGGAGCAGGTGCCGCCAGCCGTCCTCGACCGACCGGCGGCATCGGTCGGGGTCGTCCCCGGCACCGACGAACAGCGCGGTCAGCAGGGGGATGGCGTGGGCGAGCGCCGGGCGGGGCAGCGGGCCGGTGGCGACGAGGGAGGCGAGTCCGTGTCCGATCGTCCAGGTCTGGGTGGCCAGTTCCAGCGGATCGACATCGGCGCGGAGGCGGCCGGCCCGGGTGGCGCGTTCGGCGGTGTGCACCAGGCGGTGCAGGGTGTCGTCCGCGGCCGCGGGGTCTTCGAGGTCGAAGGTCGCGTCGAACATGACCCGGTACAGGTCGGGGTTGTCCAGGGCGTTGTGCAGGTAGGCGGCGCCTAAAGCGGCCAGGTCCCGAATCGGGTCCGGGGACGGCACGACGGTCGCGAGTCTGGCCGCGAGGCGGGTGAAGCCTTCCTGCCGCAGTGCCCTCCAGACGCCGTCCATGCCGCCGAAGTAGGTGTAGACGGCCATTGTCGACACGCCGGTCCCGGCCACCAGTGAGCGGAGGGTGATGGGCTCGCGGGTGCGGAGCATCTGTCCGGCCCGCTCGATGAGCCGGGTGCGGACCGCGGGATCCTTCGTCCTGGCCATGTCAGCACTTTACATAGCGATGCTATGGTTTCGGCGAAGGTGGGGCCCACGGGCTCCGACGACACAAGGAGGCGGCATGGCGATCACCCTGGTGAACCCCGACGGATTGCCCAAGCCCGAGGTCTACCGGCAGATGTCGATCGCCACCGGCTCGAAGCTGGTGTTCATCGCCGGCCAGGTCGCCCGGGACGCCGACGGCCAGAAAATCGGCGAAGGTGACCTTGCCGCCCAGGTCGAGCAGTGCTACCTCAACATCGGCACCGCCCTGGCCGAGGCCGGCGGCTCCTTCGACGACGTGGCGAAACTGACCGCGTACGTCGTCGACTGGACTCCCGACAAGATGGCCCTGCTCGGGGAGGGGGTCGCGCGGGCGGCCGCGAGGCTGGGCATCGACCCGGTCAAGCCGATCACGCTGCTGGGTGTCACTGCGCTGGCCGAGCCCGACCTCCTGGTCGAAGTCGAGGCCACCGCAGTCCTCGACTGAACGCGGCACGACCGGGGGTGCCGCGCCCGCGACAGTGGGGGACCTGGCGGTGGTCCAGGTCCCGTGGGCTGGCGCGAACAGCGGGCGCCAACCCACGGGACCTGGACCAGTCGGATCACCGGGCCGAGGCAGGTGCTACCTCCGGTGCCAGCGCTTCATCCCGTGCTCGATGGCCTCGATGATCCGCGGCCGCAACTCGCCGGCACCGATGATCGCGTCCACCGAGCCGACCTCGACAGCGCGCTGGATGCTGTGCACCCGGTCGAACTCGGCGGCGACATCGCCGAGCTTCTCCGCCCGGACCGCGGACTGCACCTCGGCGAGTTGGGCGTTCAGCGCCGCCCGCTCCGCACCGCTGGCCGCCGAGACCCGGGCCTGCAAACCCGTCACCCGGGGGTCGGTCGCGGTGCGGTTGTTCACCTCACCGGAGAACACCACGGCCGCCGCCGGGGCACCGCCGAGCACCGAGGCGAAGGAGCCCTCCAGCGCCAGTACGGTCATGTTCGGGTTGAGCGCCTTGGAGAACACCACGAACGCACCACCGTGGTAACGCGAGATCACACAGAACACGATCGGCCCGTCGAAGTTGACGATTCCCCGGCCGATCTCCGCGCCGTACTCCAGCTGGAGCTTGCGCATCGACTCCGGTGAGCCGTCGAACCCGGACAGGTTCGCCAACACCACCAGCGGCCGGTTGCCGGACGCCGAGTTGATCGCCCGCGCGGTCTTCCTCGACGACTGCGGGAACAGCGTGCCCGCGGTGTAGGTGTCCGGCCCGTCGGTGGGCGGGAAGCCGCGTCGCGGCACCGACCGCGACTCGATCCCGACGAGGCAGACCGGCCAGCCGCCGACGTGTACGTCCTGCACCACCGAGGTGTCGGCGTCGGCCATGCCGGCCCACCGCTCCAGCACCGGGTGGTCCTGATCGGACAGCGCACGCATCACCGTACGGATGTCGAAGGGCTTCTTCCGGTCCGGGTTGTGCCCGGCGGAGAAGATCTCGCCGACGTGCGCGAAGTCGCTGCCGACGATCGTGTGCGGGAACCCGGAGATGTCGCGGTCGAGCGGGTCGTTCGTCTGCGCCTTCCGGGGCGCCGCCTCGCCGGGTACGACGTAGGTGTGGTCGTAGTGCGCCATCAGCACGTCGCGGGCGGCCGGCAGGTTGGGCGCCCAGTACTGCGCCTGACCGTTGGGGCCCATCACCCGGTCGTAGCCGCCGATGCCGAAGTTGTCCTCGGCCGACACCCCGCCGGAGAAGTCCAGCGACTGCTTGCCGGTCAGCACCATCGCCGAGTCCGGCGTCATCACCAGGATGCCCTTGGTGTGCATGAGCATCGTCGCCTCGGCGTTCCAGTACGGCTGCGCGCCGACGGTGATCCCGGCGACCACGATGTTGATCTCGCCACCGTCCTGGGTGAAGGTGACGATCCGCTTGAGCGCGGCCGCGACCCAGTCCATGTTCTCGGTACCCGAGGACATCGAGATCCGCGCGCCCGCCGAGAGCGCGAACCACTCCAGCGGAACCCGCATCCGCTCGGCCAGGTCGAGCGCGGCGATCACCCGTGAGCACTCCGGTTCCGACAGGGCACCCAGCGCCTTCGTCGGGTCGCCGAGCAGCACCACGCGGGTGACACCCTCGGGATGCCGTTCGGTGGGCGTCGTGACGACGCCCGCGACGATCGCGGCGGTGTTCCTGCCCCTAGGCCGCTGCGCCGGTACGAGCGCGCCCTGGTCGTCGAGGTCGTGCTCGACGAAGCTGCCCTTCGCCCCGGCGAGCAGGCCCGTCAACTCGTACGGGTACACGTTTCCGCGCCGTGCCGCACGCAGCACCTTCTGGCGGTAGTCGTCCAGCGGCCGTACCGGTTCGGTCGACGGCTGACCGACGTGCAGGCGTGCGCCGTGACCCGGATCGAGGGCGATCCGCACGGCGACCTCGGTCAGCTCGCCCGTGGCGGTGCGCTGACGGGCCAGGAACTGGACCTCCTCCAGCCCCGCGCCCGCGGTGGTGGGCAGGATGCGCTGGACCAGTGTGTTGAGTTCGTCGGCGGTCAGCTCGGTCGACGGCCAGACGTACATCATGATCCGGTTGGTGTCGAACCGCTTGTTCTGCGGGCGCTGCGCCTGGATGTTGCGGATCGCGTCCATGCCCGCAGTGATCGCGTCCTCCACCGCGGGCAGTGCGACCAGCCTGCCGTCGGCCTCGCGCAGTGGTGTCAGGTCGCGGACCTGGCCCATCGCGAAGAGTCGCTCGTCGGCGGGGTTGCTCTTCGCCACGGCCTTGAACAGGTAGATCTCCTCGTCGGCCGAGGGCAGCCGGGTGAGGTCGAACTCCCGCAACCGCTGTAGCTGCAGCCGCTGCGCGATCTGCGGGTGCAGGCCACGGATCAGCCGGTCCTCGGTCAGGCCCGCGTCGCCCGGCCGGAAGGTGAAGTGGTGGTGGATCACGCCGCTGGAACCGGCGACGGTGGTGGTGATCCGACGGACGCCCGCCGGCAACGGCTGCTCGGCGAGGAGCTGCCCGAGCCGTACCACCATCGCGTGGACGTCCGGCTGACCCTCCCACGTGAGGTAGAGGTCGGCGACCAACCCGCGCTCGGCGACGTCCGAGGCGAGCGCGCCGACCGCGCCGATGGCGGCGGGCAGGTCGGCGATGTCGACGGCGGTGGTGACCACCCGGGTCACGCCGCCCGAACCGGTGTGCTCGGCGGTGACGAACCGGCAGCCGGCGACGTCCAGCGCCGTGACGGCGGACAACCCACGGTTGCCGTAGTAGCGACGGGTCAGTACCTCCAGCAGCGGCGCGTGGTCCCGGCCGGGCCGCCCGATCCGCTGGCCGATCAGCCGGACCAGTGGCTCGGAGCTGGCCACCATGGCCTGGATCCGCTCGGCGCGGTCCGGGGCGTCCGGCTCGCGGTCCAGGTAGCGCAGGTCCTTGCGGACCGCCGCGTAGACGCTTGCGCGGTTGCGGCGCAGCAGCGGCTGGGCGAACCAGCGGAACACCACACCCCGGGCCAGGTCCGCCACCGCGGGGAAACGCACCTGGGTTGCCTCGATCAGATGTTCCAGCGTCAGCCCGGCCCGCTCGCTCAGCGACTCCAGCGGTGGCCCCCCGGCCAGCCACTGCCGCAGCAACTCCGACATGATCGCGACGTCGGCCGACATCCGCTGCTGCGCCAGGAAGATTCGGAAGACCGCGGCCTCCAGTTCCGGCGTACGGTCCAGGTCGGTGATGCCGTAGTGCCCGAGCACCTGCTTCAGCTTGAGCTGGAACCCTTCGGTGACGCCGGCGCGTTCGACGTCGAGGCTCTGCAGGTAGCTGTGGAAGTACTCGCGCGGGCTGTGTACCGGACTGGCCGGCTCGACCTCGAACTCACCGCCCGGCTTGTTTCGACTGAGCTCCAACAGGTCGGCGAAGACCGTCAGCAGGTCCAACTCGCCCTCGATCGGTCGCCCGCCCAGTGCGGCACGCGCGGCCAGGTAGCCCGACAGCACCCGCTTGCGGTCGTGCGGGTCGACGTCGAAGCCGAGCAGCAGGCTGCGCAGGTCCTGCAGGCCGCGTTCGATCCGCTCCGCCGCGGACGCCGCCGCCGGCTCGGCCGGCAGCTCGATCTCGACGGCCTCGGCGGCCGGTTCCGCCTCGTCGGCGCTCTCGTCGGCCAGCGGCTCCAGCCACATCAACGGCGCGCCGGTCTCGACCTGGCTGCCCACCGACACCGGGCACTCACGGACCCGGGCGCGGAACGGCGCGCGGAGCACCGTCTCCATCTTCATGCTCTCCAGTACGAGGATCGGCGCGCCCGATTCGACCTCGTCGCCGATGGCAGCCGGCGTGGCGACCACCAGCGCGGGCGCGGGGGAGCGGACCACGCCGCCCTCGTCGCGACTGATCCGGTGCGTGACACCGTCGACCTCGACCAGGTGGATCGGCCCGTGGGTGGCCGACACCAGCCGGAACCGACGACCGTTGATCACGATCTGGCCGCTGTGCGCGTCGAACCGCTCGACCTCGACATCCGCCAGGTGCGCGTCACCGCCGCCGGAGACGCCGACGCGGAACCGCTGCTGTCCGACCCGGGACACGCTGACCCGGTAGCCGACGCCGCGAAGCTTGAGGTCCAGTGGGCGGCCCACGTCGTGCTGCACCTGCGGGCGTCCGCCGTGCGCGGTGGCCAGCAGCCGCTGGCGGCTGACCTCCTCCTCGTCCTGGTACGCCTCGATCGCGGCGGCGGCCAGGGCGATCGCCGAGTGCCGCCGGCTGACCAGCCGACCCTCGGCGCGTACACGGTCGATCCAGCCGGTGTCGGCACTCGCGTCGATCACCTCGGGCTGGTCGAGCAGGTCGAGCACGAAGCTCTTGTTGGTCGTACCGCCCTCGATGATCACCGTGGTCTCGGCCATCGCGCGGCGCAGCCGGCCAAGTGCCTGCTCGCGGTCACGGCCGTACGCGATGATCTTCGCGATCATCGAGTCGAAGTCGGCCGGGATGGTGTCGCCCTCGCTGACGCCGGTGTCCACCCGGATGCCGGGCCCGGTGGGCAGCACCAGGCGCGCGATACGACCCGGAGCGGGTGCGAAGTCGCGATCGGGATCCTCGGCGTTGAGCCGGGCCTCGACGGCGTGGCCCGCCTCGCCCGGTTGGGCGCCCTCCAGCTTCCCGCCGCCCGCGACGTGCAACTGCAGCCGGACCAGGTCGGTACCGGTGGTGATCTCGGTGATCGGATGCTCGACCTGTAGCCGGGTGTTGACCTCCAGGAAGGCGAACAGCTTCTCGCCGGGGTGGTAGAGGAACTCGACGGTGCCGGCGCCCCGGTAGCCGACGGCCAGCGCGAGCCGCTCGGCCGACGCCTTCAGGTCGGCGATCTGCTCGGGAGCCAGCACCGGGGAGGCGGACTCTTCGATGATCTTCTGGTTGCGCCGCTGCACCGAGCAGTCCCGCACGCCGAGCGCCCACGCGGTGCCCTGCCCGTCGGCGATCACCTGGACCTCGACGTGCCGGGCACCGGTGACCAGGCGCTCCAGGAAGACGACTCCAGAGCCGAAGGCACGCAGCGCCTCCTGGCTGGTGCGCTCGTAGGCGTCGGTCAGGTCCGCGCTCGACGCGACCATCCGGATGCCGCGCCCGCCGCCGCCCGCGGTCGCCTTGAGCATCAGCGGGTAACCGATCTCGTCGCCGGCGCGCAACGCGTCCTCGAGGGTCGCGACCTCGCCACGGCTCCACGGCGCGACCGGGACGCCGACCTCCTCGGCGATCAGCTTCGAGCCGATCTTGTCCCCGAGCTTGCGCATCGCCTCCGCGCTCGGCCCGATGAAGGTGACGCCGATCCTCTCGCAGAGTTCCGCGAACGTCGGGTCCTCGGCGACGAAGCCCCAGCCGACCCAGGCGGCGTCGGCCCCGGTCTCCACCAGCGCCCGCTCCAGGACGCCATGGTCCAGGTACGGCCGGGCCGAGGCGGGACCGAGCGAGTACACGACGTCGGCTTCCCGGACGAAGGTCGCGTTCCGATCGGCGTCGGTGTAGAGGGCTACCGTCTCGATACGCGTCCCGGTTTCCGCCGAAAGATCCCGCACCGCGTGGATGAGTCGCCTGGCGGCCTCTCCACGGTTGACGATGGCGACACGACTGAACACCGACTGACCCCTCCCCAACTACACACGCACAGAAGGCGACGTCCGCGTCCCGGACCGTCGCCTGTACCTGTTCTACACCCTGCTCGATCACGGCCAACTGCACCATGTCCCGGATCGCACGTGCCTGAACTGCTGTGTTGTAGGAATCCCACAAAAACACTGGCGGGAACCCCACAAAAGCGACCGCGTCGCACCGCTCGGCCGTACCGACCCCGAGGGCGAACACGAAACGTGACCTGTCGCCGACCATCCCGGTACGTGGGGAGGTCATCCATAATCGTCACGCCGAGGTCGACGTATTGCGGGGCCTGGCGGGCGGGCTGCCGGCGCGGCCCGGCGCCGGTCGGCCGGACTGTCCCGCCAGCGCGGACGGCGGAGAATCTTCCGCCGGTGTCCTGGCAGCGCTGCTGCGCGGCGGGGCCTGGAAGCCGGAGCAGTGGCTGCCGGCGCACGCCCAGCCGAGCGCGGCCGAGGTGACGCTGGCCCAGCTGCGGATGCCGGCGCTGACGATCGCCGACATCGAAAAGGTGGAGGCGGACTCGCTGAAATACCGCTACGAGTGACGGTCCGCGGACCCACCGCCGTGCGCTGGGGCCGAGGTCGGCGCAGCGCGATGGGTCCGGCGTCGCGTCCTATTCCTCCGGCTCCCAGGCGATCAGCTGGTCGAAGACGCGCCGGTCGCCGTCGAGCCGCAGCGAGTCCATCGGAATGCGGCCGTAGCAGAACATGACCAGCTCATTGGCCGTGCCCCGGGCGGAGACATAGGCCGCCTCCGGGCCCTCGCCGGCGACCGGCGTGGGGAGGCGGGCGGCCCGGGCGCCGTCGGCGGAGAACCAGAGCCGCCAGGAACGGCCCTCGGTGGCGTGGTAGTCGATGACCGCGGGCTTGTGCGGCCACGCCGCCGTCGTCGCGACGCAGGTGGTCAGGAACTCGTCGACACCGTCGAGGGCCACCTCGTCCGGCAGCGGCTGCGGGGCGCCCACGGCGACCTGGGCGTCGTAGGTGTGCACGGCGACCTGCTGGAGCTGGTGCCGGGCGACGGCACCAGTCGTCTGCGGCGACTGCGACGGACCCCACCACGTCCAGCAACCACGATCCGGGCCGGCCTCCCGCAGCGCGTCCAGCAGCTCCCCCGTCGACGCGGCGAACCAGGCCAGCAGGGCCTCGCGCTCCCGGGGCGCCACCGGGGCGGACATCGCCGGCGGAGCGTCGGCGGGCCCCGCGGCCACGATGGCGGCCCACTTGCGGCGCCCCTCGCCCAGGTGCTGCACCAGGTCGAACAACGTCCACTCGGGGCAGGTCGGCACCCGCACGTCGAGGCTGGGTGCCGCGGCGACCGCCGCCCGGAAAGCGGTCGATCGTTCGTCCATCAGCCGCAACAGGTCAGCGAAACCCAGAGTCTTTTCCACCGCGGCTTTGTACCACCCCCCTCCAACGACCGACAGCGGATTTCCCCACCCCGGCGGCGGGGCCACGCGGAAAATCCGTTGCCCGGCGGCCCACGGGTTGACCATGCTGACGCGCATGGATCAGTGACCAGTGGCGCACGTGCGCGGTGAAGACGGGTTCGAGTCACCTCCCCGTCTCCGCCCGCCGTGCCACTCGAAGCCCGCACCGCGTGACCGGTGCGGGCTTCCTTCACGCGACGTGATCTGCGACGTCGCGCCAGCCGGCGTGCTTCCCGCCGAGACGCCGGCTGCCCGCCACTGGATCCGGGAGGCACCCCCCGGCGCGCCATCGCGCTGCCGGGCGCCTCCTGCCTAGACCTTGGAATCGCCGAAGCCATGAATAGTTCCCGCCATGTCCGCGTGCCGGCGCACGGTCGCGGACCCGGCATCGACCGCAAAGCGCTGTGGGTGGTCAGCGAGCTCGGACTGCCCACCATCGTCAAAGCCTGCGTGTCATGCAGGTCCACCCGTCACCGTCCCACCGGCAAGATCCGGGTCAACGCGAACCACAAGCTGCTCGACGTGTGGCTACTGATCTGCTGCGACCTGTGCGGACGCACGTCGAAGATCCCCGTCCACGAGCGCGTCAACGTGCGGGCGCTGGACAACGAGCGGCTACTGATGTTCGAGAACAACGATCCGGCCATGGTGCGACAGCTGACCATGGACGCGACGCTCGCCCACAAGGCCGCCCACCAGCTCGACTGGACCGGCACCTGGCAGCTGGACACCGACATACCGTTCTACGACCTCCAGCGCGAAGATGCCGCGCCACTCGAGGTCATCATCAGGTTCGAGCTCCCGGCACCGATCCGGGTCGAGAAGCTGCTCACCGCCGGGTTCGGCCTGAGCCGTCCCGCCGTGCGAGGCATGGTCGACTCCGGGCGCATCCGCCTGCCCCTGCCCATCGACGCCAAGGCCCGCGAGGACTTCACCTTCCTGGTCGTCACCGCCCCACCGCTGTCACCCGAGCGGGCATGAGGTGCCGCCCCACGGCGCGATGACCTGCGCCGTGGGGCGGCCCGTACCATCCGGCCCGCCGACCGTCGCGGTCGGCGGGCCGGCCCAGCGTGCGGCGATCTCTAACTGGGTGGCCACGTACTCCACCGCTGACCACGGCATCGCCAGCGGATCCTCGGTCAGGAAATGCCCCAGAAATCGCACCGTTCCGACCCTGCAAGCCAAGGCCGATCTTGTGATGATCGGCGCCCTTGTGCGTGATCAGATCCAAACGCGGTGCCGTCGAGCAGGAAGAAGCCCTCCAGCTCTGAACGGCTCAGCTCACCGACGAACCGCTCGTACGCGGCCACCTGATCATCAGGCAAGAACCTAACGGGCACAGCGCAACAACGTACGTCGATTCACTCCGCTGCGGCAGGCCTCTCACCAAGATCATTTCTACCGCTAACCGCTGTCCCGATCTTCCTCAACCCCGTGGTCGACGGTGGCCGCTTCCACAACGAGGCGGCCGCCGAGTTCGACGGCGAGATCGTGGTAGCCCACGACCTGATGCGCGTCGCGGTGCCGGTCCGGATACCGTCGGGCGAATGACCGTCCGTCTGCGTACCGCGAACGATCTGGACATGCCCGCCGTCGGCGCCCTGCACCACCGGTCCCGGGTCTCGGCCTACGCCGGCCTGGTCGCACCGGAGGCGCTGACCTTCGGGTCGGAGGAGGCGCTCGGCGAGTGGTGGGCCGAGCGCCGGCGCTGGGAGGCCGACACGCACCGGCTGACCGTCGCCGTCGCAGAGTCCGGCATCGTCGGGTTCAGCTATCTGGGGCCGAGCGAGGACGAGGGCGTTACCGAGTTGTACGCCATCCACGTCCTGCCCGCGCAGGTGGGAACCGGCGTGGGCCGGGCGCTGATGGGCGACGCGCTGCCGCACCTGGGACCGCGCGCGGTGCTGTGGGTGCTGGAGGGCAACAAGCGGGCCCGGCGGTTCTACGAGAAGGCCGGCTGGTCGGCGGACGGCGTCACCCGCGACGCCCCGATGGGCGACGAGCTGACCCACCAGCTGCGGTACGCCCGGACCGCCGCCCCGGTGTCCGACTTCGCTGAACGTGCCGAGCGGCACCGGGGCGAACTGCGGGTGCACTGCTACCGCATGCTGGGGTCGTTCGACGAGGCGGAGGACCTGGTCCAGGAGGTGTTCCTGCGGGCGTGGCGCGGTCGGGACGGCTTCGAGGGCCGATCCTCGCTACGCGCCTGGTTGTACCGGATCGCCACCAACGCCTGCCTGGACTTCCTCGACGGCCGGAGCCGCCGGACGCTGCCCGATCAGGCCGATTCGCCGGCCGGCCCGTGGTTGCAGCCGTTTCCCGACCGCCTGTGGGAGCCGGTGGCGCCCAGCGCCGACGACCCGGAGGCCGCAGTGGTCGCCAAGGAGACCCTGGAGCTGGCTTTCCTGGCCGCCATCCAGCACCTGCCGCCAAGGCAGCGCGCCGCGACGATCCTCTGCGACGTGCTGGGCTGGCCGGTCCGCCAGACGGCCGAGGCCCTGGACGGCAGCGTTGCCTCGGTCAACAGCGCCCTGCAGCGGGCCAGAGCCACCCTGCGTACCCACCTGCCGTCCGGCCGGTCGGACTGGGCCCCGTCAGCCCCGCCCACGGACGAGGACCGCAGGATCCTGCGCCGCTACATGTCCGCGGTGGAGCGCGGCGACCTGACCGAGGTCGCGGAGCTGCTGGCCCGGGACGTGCGGGCGACGATGCCGCCGTACCCGGAGTGGTTCGCCGATCGCGACGGTGTACTGGCAGCGCTGTCGGCGAGCTGGGACGCCGGCTCACCCGACTACATCGGAACGCTGCGCATGGTGCCGGCGAGCGCCAACGGCCAGTTGGCCGCGGCGACGTACCGGTGTCCGCCGGGCGGGCACGCGTACGAGCCGTTCGGGATCGGCGTGCTGCGGGTCAGCGACGGCCGGATAACCGAGATCGTCGCGTTCCACGAGCCGGCCCTGTTCCCGTCGTTCAACCTCCCACCCACCCTGGACCGATGAGGTTTCGTGGTGGATGCCGTCTCAATACCGCATGAGGCAATCAGCCGGCAGAGGAGACAGCAGTGAACGACATCGAACCGCAGACCGCGAACGGCAAGGTGCTCTGGCACTTCACCATGTCCCTGGACGGGTTCGTGGCCGGCCCGAACCACGAGATGGACTGGTTGATGACCGGCATCTCGCCCCAGCCGGGCCTGATCGAGGAGTACGTCGCGACCACCGGCGCGGTCCTGGGCGGCCGGCGCGGCTGGGACCACTTCCCGGACCCGGGCGCGTTCTACGGCGGCGCCTGGACCGGGCCCATCTTTGTGCTCACCCACCACCCGGAGGACGCCGAGCCCGCCGACGGCGTCACGTTCCTGGACTGTGACGTGGCCGAGGCGGTACGGATCGCGCTGGCCGCGGCCGGCGACAAAAACGTCGAGGTGCTGTCGCCGACGATCGGTGGCCAGCTTCTCGAACGCGGGCTGCTCGACGAGATCAACCTGCACATCGCGCCCGTGCTGCTCGGCGAGGGCATCCGGCTGCTGGACCTCCCCGGTGGCCGGCCGCACTACCTCCACCGGGTCGGCGCCGACGACCCCACCGCCGAACTGAGTGTGCGGTACCGGCCGGTCAAGCATTAACCGCGAGCGCACTGATCGAGCGGGCCGATCCGCGGCCCGCTCGGCGTCAAATCACCCATCTCGGCAAGGCCAACGCCAGCCTGCAGCTCATCCGACCCATCGGGCCAGCACCGACGGGAGCGTGTTCGTCAGGGACGCTCCGGAAGGCCAGGCTCCCGCAACGTCCGGCGACGACTGACTGGCAGCCGGGCCACGTGGCGATCCGGACACCGTCGACCACTTGTCGATGGCGTCCCGGGGTAGGCAACAGACAGGGCGCCGACCAGTACACGCGTCGGACCCGATCGTCGGGGCAGCTAACTGCCCAGGTCGGCCGACACCTCCGTTGCGAAGCAACAGAGACCAGCCAGCCCAAATTAACAAATTTCCATTACCAATATTCCAGTAATTGGCCTCCCGAAGGGCTCGGACCACCTTGAAGCCGGGTACATCATAATGACAGTTCTTTACCGTAAGGGGTTGCCCTGGTGCACAACGCGGCCACCTCGATGCACGCCCGCCGCTGAGCACCGCGACATCGGCCGCTCCTCGTGCGCTGCTACGCCGAGGGCGACGCGAGCACGCGCCAGAGACCCGATACGGCCAGCAGGGACGCCGCGCCCGCCGCGCCGACGACCAGGCCGGGCGCTGACACCTCGCCCAACGCCCCGCCGCCGGCCGCGAACAGACCCTGCAACGTCATGGTGCCGGTCAGCGCCAACCCGAAGGCCTGGCCTCGGTTCGCCTCCGGCACCGCCTCCAGGAAGCGCCGGGCCAGCCCCAGCTGGTACGCGACCCCGAACCCGGACACGGCGAGCAGCAGCGCCGCGGTGACCGGCCCGGGCGAAAACACGAACCCGAGCAGCGGCGCGCCGAGCAGCAGTGCCAACGGCCCTACCAACCGTTCCCTTCGTTCCGGGCTGACGAGCCGGCCGATCGCGAGGTCGCCGGTGAGCATGCCGAGCGCCACGGCGGTGAACAGCAGCCCGGCCGAGTCCGGCATGCCGATCTGGACGGCGTACGGGACGAGCACGCCCTCGGCGCCGACCATGAGCGCGGGCGGCAGCCACTGGGCCAGCAGCAGCGAACGGATCGCCGGCCGGCGCAGCAGTTCACGATTGACGTGCCAGGTCTCGCGTACCGCGTACCCTGCGGCCGTACTGCGGCGCGGCTGCTCGACCAGCCGCAGGCGCAGCAACGCGGCGGAGAGTAGACAACTCGCCACGGTGATCCAGAGCGCGCCGTACGGGCCGAGCGCCGCGATCAGCATCCCGCCCACGGCGAAGCCGAGCACCTGCGTGCCGCCGGCCGCCGTGGAGAACACGGCCCGGCCAAGCACGTACCGGTCGCCGTCGAGCAGTTCGGGCAGCAGGGCGCTGCGCGCCGCGGAGGCGACCGCGCTGGGGATGCCGGTGACGAACACCAGCACCAGCATCGCGTTGGGGGAGAGCAGCCCGGCGGCGAGTACAGCGGCGACGGCGGCGCGGACCAGGTCGTAGCCGACCATCACGGCCCGAGGCGGCCACCGGTCGGCGTACGCCAGCAGCAGCGTGCCGCCGAGGGCGTAGGGCAGGAAGCCGGCAACGTAGGCCAGCGCGGCCAGCAGGGAGGAGCCGGTGCCGGCGTAGACGGTCACCGAGAGCGCGAGCATCTTCACCGTCTCGCCGCCGAGGAAGAGCGTGTAGCCGGCGAACAGCACGCGGAACTGGCGTACCGCGAACACCTCGCGGTAGGTGGCCCGCGCCGGTGCGGCCTGGAGCGTCGTCATGCGGGCCAGTCTCGGGGGGTGCGGGCGGAGGCGTTAGGCTTTCGCGTGGAGGCGAAAGTGCTTGCCATCGAAGTCGGGCCGCTCGACGTGGCGCACACCCGCTACGCGATCTCGCCGCTGGGTGAGGCGATGAACGCGCTGCGGGTCGCGGCGGGCAAGCAGCCGGCCGGGCCGCTGCGGCCCTGGGCGGAGCGCATTGCGCCGCGGTACGCGCGGCTGCTCGGTGAGACGCCCGCGGTCGGGGCGCTGACATCGCTGTTCCGCCGCGGTCGCTACAACGCCGACTTCATCCATCCTCCGCCTTCGGGCCCCGGCGACGACTTCGCCCTCGAACTCGCCGCGGTGCGGGCGACCCCGCTGCGTCAGGTTCGCGCGGAGATCGCCCGCAATCTGGTCGGGCTGCGTACGCCGCCGCGCGACGTCCAGCAGATCCTGTCCGCCCCGGACGTGCTCACCCGGCTCGCGGACGCGATCGAGGCGACCTGGTACGCACTGGTCGAGCCCGACTGGCCGCGGCTGCGTACGGTGTTGGAGCGCGACTTGGTGCACCGGGCCGGCCACCTCGCCATGTACGGCTGGGCCGCGGCGCTGTCCGACCTGGATCCGCGGGTGGGCTGGCGCTCCGAGGGAGCCGACGGTGTGATCGAGGTGCGCACCGGCACACGGAACGAGTGGGAGCGGCACCGGCTGGGCGGCGAGGGACTGCTGCTGATGCCGACCGTCTTCGGGACTCTCATCAGCTACGTCGAGCCGCCGTGGCCGTACGCCCTGGTGTATCCGGCACGTGGCGTCGCCGACCTGCTCGGGCCGCCGCCCCCGCAGGGCGGTGCGGCGGCGCTGGCGCGGCTGGTCGGCCCACACCGCGCGCAGGTGCTGCGGGCGCTCGCAGTGCCGGCGACGACCACGCAGCTGGTCCGCCAGCTGGGTCTCAGCCTGGGCGCGGTCGGCGGCCACCTGGCCGTGCTGCGCGAATCTGGCCTCGTCACGCGGACCCGGACCGGCCGATCCGTGCGCTACGAGCGCACCCCCATGGGCGGGACCCTGGCCGGCGACTGAGCCCGGCCGCCGGTGGCGGCCCGGATCCCCGCCGGCCACCATCAGCGCTGACGCGGAACACAGGAAGACGACCATGAGTCTCGGTAGGTCTCGAGCTTTGTGACCGCGAGAGAAACACCGGGACGCCCGTGCCGTCGCCGACGCCAACGGCCCCACGTCACCCGCCCGCCTGGCCTCGCCGCTCGGCGTTGTTCTGCGTTGATGACTACGGGCGGCCCATCCGCGGCGCCGTGCAGAGGTACGTCCGGATAGCTGGTTGGAACCCCCGGTGCCGGCGTCATTCCGCTACGCGGCCGTAGCTGGCGCGACCTTCGGCAACCTGGCGCGCCTGCCGCTCGCGCCACCGCTTCTGCGCGTCGCCGTTGCAGCGTCGGCAGACCTTGCGATAGCGGCCGGTACGGGTATCGATCTCACGGTCGTGTCCATTGCGGCACCGAGGTTGCTGCTTGCGGCTACGACAGTTCTCGGCGTGACTGACCTGACGCAGGTGGGTCGGCTCGATACAGTCCGGTACACCACAAACATGGTCGACTTCCAACTCGGGATCGTAGTCGCCGACGAAGGCGACGTATGCGGCGATGTGGGCCCAGGCCCGACCCGCGACCTTCTGGTGTACGCCTCGCTGGCTACCGTAACCGCGTACGACGAGGCAGCCGTCTTCCACGCGCGCCGAGCGGTCCAGCAAGTAGGTCCGGAGCGTTTCCTCCGTGAAATGGCGGGACAAGCCTCTGATCTGGGAGAGCACGTCCGGAGGATAGCGGCCACCTCCGATACTCCCCGTGGTCGGCGGCGATACCCCGGTTGCCTGACCCGGCCGACGGTCACCCGACGGCGGCGTTCTGCCGGGCGCGCCTCTGTACGAATCCGTACGTCAGCTGAGAGTCTTCCTCACATGCCGTCTTCCGAAGTGGTGCGCGGCAGGTCGAACAGTCCCGCGCTGACAGTCCCGGGGTCCGCCGATTTCACCGAAGCCTGGCTGGACAACCGGCGGCTGTCCGAGTACACCCGCGTCGCGTACCGGCGGGACATCGCCGGCTGGCTGAGCTGGTGCCAGAGCCGCAACCTCGATCCGCTGCGGGCCACGTTCATCGATGTCAACGCGTACGCCCGGCAGTTGGAGGCGACGCTGGGGGTTCGTAGCGGCCGCCCGCTCACCCCGGCCACCGTCGCCCGCCGCCTCTCCGCCTTGTCCAGCTGGTACGACTTCCTGGTCAAGCTGCACGCTGTCGACGCCAATCCGGTGGCTGCCGCCGACCGCCCGCGGGTCGACCGAGACCACTCCGCCACCATCGGGTTGACCCCCGACGAGGTCGATGCGCTGCTGGCCGCAGCCGAGGCCGACACCGGACCGACCGCCGTCCGGAACCGGGCCACCATCAGCCTGCTGGCCGATCTGGGACTGCGGGTCGGGGAGTTGATCTCGCTGAACCTGACCGACCTCGGCACCGAGCGTGGGCACCGCAGCATCCGCTTCGTCGGCAAGGGCGGCAAGGTCCGTCGCCGCGCCCTCACCTCCGGCACCGCGTACGCACTGGACGCCTATCTGGCCGCCCGGGCCGCCGCCCAAGGGCTGAGCGTGCCGGAGTTGAGCGGTCCGCTGCTGGTCTCCGGGACCGGTGCGCGGCTGGATCGGAACGCGGTGTTCCGGCTGGTCCGCCGTCTCGCCCGAGTAGCCGGCATCCACGCCTGGGCGAGGCTGTCGCCGCACTCGCTGCGGCACGCCTTCGCCACCACCGCCCGCGCCGAAGGGGTGTCCCTGGAGGACGTGCAGGACGCGATGGGACACGCGGACCCGCGCACGACCCGCCGCTACGACCGAGACCGGCACAACCTAGACCGCGATCCTGCATACGTCATCTGGGCGGCCCGGGCCCGCCAACGCGGGCGACGGAACGGGATCGGCGAGGCGAACGTCTCTTGAGGGGTCGTTGACGCCGTAGCGGAGGTAGCCGGCGAGTTCGGGACACCGGCCCGTGAACTGCGTGCGCGGCTGCGGTACCTGGCGGTCGGTCAGGCCAACCCGTGGGTAGGCAGGTCGAGAAGGTCACGGGCGCCCTGCCGGAGCAGGGCCGCGGCGACAGAGGTCCCGAGGGTGATCGGGTCCGCCGCCCATTCGTGCACGTCGAGCACGGTCTTGCCGTCGAGGCTGATCACCCTCGCCCGCAGGCTGAGCCGCCCGTCGGGCTCGGTGCGGGCGAGCGCAGCAATCGGTGAGTGACAGTTGCCCTGCAGGATGTGCAGCATGGTCCGCTCGGCCACGGTCTCCTGTCCGGTCCGCAGGTCGCTGAGGCTCGCGGCCAGGTCACGGGTGCTGGTGTCGTCGTCGCGGCATTGCAGGACCAGGGTTCCGGAGCCGACGGCCGGGACCATCGTGTCGACGTCGATCGGGTGGGTGATCCGCTCGGCCTGCCCGATCCGTTGCAGGCCGGAGACCGCGAGCAACAGCGCGTCGTACGTCTCGCCAGCGTCGAGCTTGGCCAGCCGGCTGTTCGCGTTGCCGCGGATGGCCACCGGCACCAGGTGCGGCCAGTGCAGGGCCAGCTGCGCGACCCGCCGGACCGCAGAGGTACCGATCCGGGTGCCGGCGGGCAGCTGCTCGATGCGCAGTCCGCCCGGGTGTACGAGGCAGTCCCGGACGTCGTCGCGGGTGAGGTAGGCGGCCATCACCGTGCCTGCCGGTGCCGGCCGGTCCCCGGGTACGTCCTTGACGCAGTGCACCACCAGATCAACGTCCCCGGCGACCAGGGCAGCGTCCACCTCCTTGGTGAACGCCCCCTTGCCACCCAGTGCGGCCAGGTCGCCGAGCCACCGGTCCCCGCTGGTCGACATCGACATCACGTCCACGGTGACCTCGGGGTGCCGGTCGGCGAGCATCCCGCGGACCCGCTCGACCTGGGCCAGCGCCATCGGGGAGTTGCGGGTACCGATACGCAGGAGGCGGGAGTCGGACATACCGGCGAGGGTAGTCCGCTAGATACGGGCGTTGACGACCAGGTCGGATGCCCACCTCATGACCGGTGATCGTGGACGCGATCTTGTACGTCGTACGGCGGCGGGTGTTCCTGGCGGCAACTGCCGGTGGACTTCCCACCCTGGCCGGACCGCGTACTGGCACTTCACCGTTTCGAGCGGCGGGGTGTGACCGATCGGATCCTGGGGTACGAGCCGTCGCTATTTCACTCATCCGGGTTCCACCCTGGAGGCCAGGATAATCCAGTTGCGTCCGATGGGCGCCTCGGCTACGGTCCCGCTTCATTATCGAGTATGGAAGAGGTGTTTTGGTGCGTGTCAACGGAGTTTGCCCACGCTCGGTCCAATCCATTCGTACGACTTTAGTTAGGAATCACAGATTTGGATCTGCCACGTAGTTTCACCATCCGGGAGAGCAGTCACCGGCTCCTGAACCCCATCACGCCGGAGAAGCTCGCCACGTTCGGACGCGCAATCGGACTGCGTACCGACATGTCGGTGCTGGATCTGTGCTGCGGTAAGGGTGAGATGCTGTCCACTTGGGCCCGTGACCACGGGACAACGGGGACTGGTGTCGACATCAGCACGGTGTTCCTCAGTGCGGCTCGCGAGCGCGCCGCCGAATTGGCTGTCGCGAACCGCGTAACGTTCGTCCACGGCGATGCCTCGACCTATGTCTCGACCGAGCAGGTTGACGTAGCGGCCTGCATCGGGGCGACATGGATCGGCAGGGGCGTTACCGGCACCGTTGCGCTGCTTGCGCGCGCCCTCCGGCCGGGGGGACTGATGCTCATCGGGGAGCCGTTCTGGCGGGCCGAACCGCCCGACAAGGAGGCGATCCCGACGCACCACGCCCAAGCAAACTATGAAACCTTGCCAGGGCTCGTGAGGCTCTTCGGAAGCCTCGGGTACGACCTCGTCGAGATGGTGCTCGCCGATGAGGACAGCTGGGACCGGTACCGGGCCGCGCAGTGGTTCAATATCCGAAACTGGCTCGACGCGAACCCGGATGATGAGCTCGCCGCCGAGCTTCGGGACGAACTCACCCAGGCGCCGCTGGACTACATTCACCACGAGCGACACCTACTCGGCTGGGGTGTCTTCGCGTTGAAAAAACGCTGATTGAGTCGGTGCCGGCCCAACCGCAACCGGGAGGGCCGGCACCGGCTAGCAACGCAACGTCGCGAACCTATCGGGAGCCTTACGACGTCGGCGCAGGCGTGGCCCTGGTCCTCATCGCTATCAATGCAGATCCGCGTGAAACTCATGGTGATGCTCGGGGCAGACGAACAGCCGGAGCTCGCCGAATTGTCCCACATTCGCGCCCACGATGTCGTCGCTGGCGATGGTGAAGAGCAGTACCATCGCGCTACCGCAGACGCCACAGGAAAAGGTGTACGAGTCGTGCAGGTGCCAGGTGGGCCAGCGGCTAGTTATCTTGATCGTCCCGCCGCGCCGGCTCGGGTGGGGCTGCCAGGATGTCGCCGATGTCAGCAGTGTGGCGCCATCGCAGCTCGATGGTCGGGCTGCCCTCCGCCTGGTTCCGGGGCGGATCCCAATGGCTGGTCGGACACCAGAGGATTTGCAGGAGGTCGAGACCCTCCGGCCACCAGGGGCCCGGCACGTCCCTGGCGAAGATTTGCGCGACCGGCACCATCGCGACCGCCGGGAGTCCCGATGGCTCGTCCTCGTCCGGTACGGAGCAGGTCGGCCATGGGTCCTCCCGTGGCCAGAGCAGCGGACCGCCGAGAGAACTGTCGTGGATCCCAGGGGCGCCCGGCTCCGCGTCGAGACAGGCAGCTTGCCTGCCGTACGGGGCGAGCTCCGGCATGGCGCTGAGAATCTCGCCGACCGGAGGGCGCTGGGGACGTGGCAACGGACAGCTCCTACGGGGCCGCCCGTAGTTTCCAGACCAAAAACAACGGTAAGCAGTTGATCTAGGCCCGCACCTGGGGGTGACTACCTCGGGACGGCTGGGTTGCCGGACGCCGTTTCGGCGTTTCCGTGATCCCGCTACGTGGGACGGGAGGTCAGCGCCGGTGTCGGCGGTGGTGCTCGTCGTTCTCGGCGGTGATGCGTGCGGAGGTCTTCTCACCGAGCCGGACGTAGATGCCCAGAGTGGCGAGGTGCCGGTGGCGGGACTTGGCCTGTAGTTCGGTGGCGCTGCGCGCGCGGGTTGATCACAGGTACCGGTGACCGCACACCTGGAACTTGCTAGAGGCCGAGTTGCACCGGCCGGCCCGGAGTTCCCGCTGTAAGCAGCGATGTTAAGGGTGTGGTGAGGTCACGGGGCGAGAACAGCTCAGGCCCCGTATGGCCGGCGATCTCCGAGAGCTGCCACCAGCGGAATGCGGCCAGGTTCTCCTCTGCAGCGAGTTGGGCGTCCGTCAGGTCGCCGCGGGGCTGGAAGTTGTTCGCGCGGATGAGGAAGTAGTCGTTGATGATGCCGCCGGAGGCCCGCGGATGGTCGGCGGCCGAGATTTCCTGGTGCCAGATGTGCGGTGGATCGGTGGTGATCGCCAGACCGGTCTCCTCACGCAGTTCACGGCGCAGAGCCGTCAGCGGGTCCTCGCCGGGTTCGATACCGCCGCCTGGCGTCGCCCAAACGGCCTTCGCTTGCTCTGGTACCGCCGGGTGAGGAAAGTCGAACCGGCAGAGCAGGATGCGGTCGTCCTCATCAAGGATGATCGCGCGGACGGCGCGGCGCAGGTTCGGCGTCATGGCGCATCGGACGCGGTAGCGAGGCTGATGATGATCGGCACCGCCGCAGACTATCAACCGAGAGATCGAGCGGTGACTCTGAAACGAGGGATCTCGGCTGAGACAATCGCTTGGACCGCGGCGGCCGGATCCGCCGATGACGGCGCGTTGACGGTCAGGCGCGAGCGCCCCGCATAGCTTCCATCAACGCCGTGCCTACGGGCTCGTGGGCGAGCGGAGGCAACTCCTCCGGCCGGAACCAACGGATCTCGTCATGTTCATCGGGAGCGGCGTTTGTCGGTGTCCCCTCCCACTCGCCGACGATCCAGGCGCTGAAGCGCACGGATTCCTCTGCGCGGCCTATCTCCAGCCAGCACAGGTGGATCGCTGAGCCGGTTGTTATCTGCACGCCCAGTTCCTCATGCATCTCCCTGGCGAGCGCAGCCAGCTCTGTCTCGCCTGCCTCGATGTGTCCGCCGGGCAGATCCCATACGTTCGGGTAGACATGGCGGTTCGGACTTCGGTGGACGAGCAGGACCCGACCTTCGCGAACCAACGCCGCGGTAACGATCTCGTGCATGGGTGGAGATTCTGGCATGCCCATCCGACCATGGGCGTCCGCGACCGCCAGGAGCCGCTGCGACAGCCGGCCCACTGCGGCGTCCGGCGCCAACGGCACCTCATCGGGCACGAACCCGAGCCACGGCAGCGTGCACAGCTGGACCGCCACACCCAGCACGTTGCGACCAGTGCGGAACTGACGCACGAACGCCTCGTCCGCACCGGTCAACGTGAAGTACCGGATCAGAGCTTGATCAGCCCTCAGTTCTTACCGTTGTTTTTGGTCTGGAAACTACGGGCGGGCCTACGGGCGGCGAAACGACGACCGCACCATACAGCCGCCATCGTCGCCGCTGTTCTCCGTCCTACTCATCCGGGTCCCCGGCTATAAGCAGGTCGAAGAGACGTCGATCGCCGTCGAGCTTCAGGGAGTCAACCGGAATACGATCGTAGAAGGCGAGGACCAGCTCACTGGCCGTACTCTGGGCGGAGGCGTCCGCCGTATCCGGGTCCTTACCGGAAGCGGTGGCGGGCGTGGGGAGGCGGGCAGTCCGTGCGCCGGCGTGTCACGGACCAAAGATCGCGCGCGACGCCGTGCCGGTGGCCAAGGATTAGCGGTCGGTCGGGATGCGGTAGACGGATACGTGGGATCGCGTCTCGGCGGTGAACTCCGTGCCGCGCCAGTCCGCGTGCCTGGTCTCCAGCTCGAATCCGGCCAACTGCGCCATCAGGTCCAACTCCGCCGGCCAGATGTAGCGGTGCGGGGTGCGAAACAGCTGAGCTTGCCTGCCCTCACCGAACCCGAAGTTGTACGAAACGACGTGCTGGCGTAGCACGTCATAGGTGTCCAGGCCGATGTGATCAGATCCGGAGTGCCAGACCACGGCCTGTTGACCCGGTGGGAGCTTGCGTAGCTCGGGCACCCACAGTTCGACCACGAACCGGCCGCCGGGTGCCAGGTGGCGGGCGGCGTTACGAAAGCATGCGACCTGCTCAGCCTGGGAGAGCAGGTTCGCGATCGCATTGAAGACGAGGAAGACGAGCGTGTACCTCCCCGGGACGGTGGTGGTCGCCATGTCTCCCACGACTACCGGGATCGTCGCCTCGTCCGCCTTCGTACGCAGTTGGTCGACCATCGGACGGGACAGCTCGATGCCGCTGACGGGCACTCCGCGCTCGGCCAGCGGGACGGCTACCCGGCCCGTTCCGATCGCGAACTCCAGGGCGCTGCCGTCGCCGGCGAGTTCGGCGAGGCGGTCCACGGTCGGCCCCAGCACCTCCGGTGCGAACATGCCGGTACCCGGCGTGTCGTACTGCTGAGCGGCGTCGACGTCCCAGATTTCCTCCTGCTGCATGCCCGCGATGCTCGTCGTGGGCGTACACGTTGTCCAACGGTTTGCCGTCGTGGGCACGCTGCTCGGGGTAGGACCGCCGGCCCTGCGTCCGGTCCGGCCAGTGCTGACGCGCCTGACCGGACCGGCGTGGGTCTCAGCCGAGCTGGTCCGTTCTGCGGGAATCGAGGATCAGTGTGTAGGTGAGCGGTTCGCGACGCGGCCCCAGGATGGTGGTCTCCGAGGCGAGCAGGGCGCCCGTGCGCTCGTCGAAGATCAGTACGTACTCGTACTGGTTCGGGTCACCGCGCTCGGCCGGCGGCATCAGGGTCGTACTCGTCGCGACGCCCTTGCGTCCTGCCCGGTCGGTGGCCGCGCCGCGCCACACGAACCCGTCGAGGTCGGCCAGGGTGAGCAGGACCTGGGCGCGTACCTGCCGGGGCACGACGTAGCTCCGGTACAACTCCAGGGTCCACTTCTGGGCGGCGGAGGCGCCGTACCTCGCCCGAAGAACCGTGGCGACCGCGGTGGGATCCGTGGGCGGTTCGGTCCGGTCGGCCGGACGGGCCGCCTCTGCCGGGTCGGCTGCCCGGCCCGGGGCGACCGGGGGGATGTCGGTGGTCGTCTCGTGTGGGATCGGCGGGTGGCCGAGCTTGGGCAGTTCCCGCTCCCAGTACCGCCGGGACTCCTCGCTGGTGAATTCCGCCGCCAGTGTCTTGCGGCGGGACCGGCCGCTGCCGTCCCGCGCGGTCCACAGCCGGCGCTCTTCGACATAGCTCAACTCGTGGCCCTCGTCGGAGAGCCTCGTCGCACCCCAGGATTCTTCGTGCTGGTAGGTGTACCGGCCGGTTTCGCCGTCGTACGGGGCGTCGGTTATCCGGCCGGCGAGGGCGCGCAGGTGGCCGGCGGCCGGCGGCGGGTCGGTGTCGAACTGGTAGGCGACTGGCAGGAGGACCTGGCCGACCGCGGTGCTGTCCGGCGGGTGTGTGCCGCCGGTCGATCCCTTCGGCAGCGCGTAGGCGGTGACGACCGAGGCCGCCACCGCCGCACCACCGACCAGCATCAGCCGGCGCCGGGGCAGCAGCGGACGGGAGGACCCGGCCATCGCGGTCTCGGCGCGCGCGATGAGTTGTGCCGGCGTGACCGGCGGCGGGGCGATGGTGGTGTCGCGGGCGGGGTCGACCGGTCCGAACGAGTTCCGGATCTGCTGTTCAGCCTTCATCATGCGGTTGCCCTCACTTGGGTTCCGCCGCCGCAGGGCGTCGAGGTGGTCGGGACAGGCGCGGTCAGCACGGCGGCGAGCCGCCGCCGGGCGCGGTGCAGGCGGACCTTTGCCGCCGTCCGGGTGCAACCCAGCACCTGGGCGGCCTCGGCGATGGTGAGCTGCTCCCAGCCGATCAGACGGATGATTTCCCGGTCGATCTCGGGCAGTCGGGCAAGGGCGGCGTGCAGGTCGGCGACGACCGCGACCGCGCTGGGTTCGAACCCGTTCGTCGCCCGCGTCGCGATGCTGGCCGGCAGCGGGTACGGCGGAGGATTCGTCCGCCGGGCGCGCCAGTGGTTGGCCAGGAGGCGGCGGGCGACTCCGTAGAGCCAGGGCAGGCAGTTGTCGGGCACGTCCTGGCGCCGGCGCCACGCTATCTCGAACACTTCCTGAGCGATCTCCACCGACGTGTCGACGTCCGCCAGCCGCCGGAATCCGTACCTGACGATATCGGAGTAGTGGGCGGCGAAGATGTCGTTGAACCACTGCTCGCCACGCCGGTCCGCCCACCTCATCGTGCGTCCGGCACGGGCGTCGGCGGGTCGGTCCGGCGTGGCGCGGCAGAGTCAGCCGCGCCGACAGTCGAGGTGGCAACCGCCTGAGCGTCGAGGGCGACAGCCGACGCCGTCCTCCTGACGTACGGCAACGATCTTCGGACTCGCACGTGACGAACCTCCGGCTTGATGATGGGTCAACCCATTCATGTGTCAGCCGGCGCCGGATGGTTACCGCGAAATCGGCGTGTGGGCACCGCGCTCTGCCCCGGCCGGTCCGCGAGGCCCGCCGCCACCAGACTGGCGACCGCCACACCCGCCGCCGCCAGCAGGATCGCGGTCCGCAGGCCGCCGGCCCGGGACGCGTCGGAGTTCGCCACCGCCACCAGTACGGCGGTGTGCGGCTTCCCGCCAGACCGCGATCATGTGCAGCCGCTCCGCGCTCTCGCCCGCCTTACAACTCCTAACAAAATGATGTTGGGCGTATCCGGTGGTCGTGAGGATCGTTCTGTCTGGGTGTGAGGAGGGGTGAGCAGCCGCCGTGGATCGTCTCGGACGGGTTGTGGGCCGAGATCGAACCGCCGCTACCGGCCCGACCACCCAGACGGACCCGGTTCCCCGGCCGCAAACCGTTGGACGACCGCAAGGTCTTGTGCGGGATTCTGCTCGTCCTCTACACCGCGATCCCCTGGGAGTACCTGCCGAAGGAGTTGGGGTTCGGGTCGGGGATGACCTGCTGGCGCAGGTTGCGGGACTGGAACGACGCGGGCGTGTGGCAACAGTTGCACGAGGTCCTGCTGGCCAAGCTCAGAGCCGCCGGCCAACTGGACATGTCCCGGGCGGTGATCGACGGCTCCCACGTACGGGCGCTCAAAGGCAGCCCAAAACCGGACCGAGCCCGGTCGACCGCCGCAAGCCAGGCTCGAAACACCACGTCATCACCGACGCGGGCGGTATCTCCCTCGCCGCGAGCCTGACCGGCGGCAACCGCCACGACGTCACCCAACTGATCCCCCTGGTCGAGGCGATCCCATCGGTCAAGGGCATCCGGGGGCGTCCTCGGCAACGACCCGACAGGCTGTACGCCGACCGCGGCTACGACTACGACACCTACCGCAGGCAACTACGAACCAAGGGCATCACCCCGCTCATCGCCCGACGCGGTACCGGCCACGGCTCCGGACTCGGCACCCGACGCTGGGTCGTCGAACAGACCATCGCCCTGCTGCACTGGTTCCGACGGCTACGCATCCGCTGGGAAATCCGCGACGACATCCACGAAGCCTTCCTCACCCTCGCCTGCGCCATCATCTGCTGGCGCCGACTCCAACACTCATGCAGTTAGGAGTTGTTAGTGGACCGACCTGTCACCCCAGCTCTGGTCGGCGTTCTCGCTGGCGATCGCGAGCACGCCGAGCACACCCACGACGAGCGGCGGCACGACCAGCATCCGGACGCCGGTCGTGCCGCTCAATGTGGCCGGATCCGGGTCCGACACGCCGACGGACAGGCCGTGGTCGATGGCGGCGGCACGGCGGCGACGGCAAGCCGCAGCGTCTATCGATGCCGCTACGCTGAATTGCTGATCATCAACACGAGCTGCCTCGGACGCACACGGCCTTACCAGCGGTAATGCTTATTGTCCTGGCATTGGGCTTAAGGGGTTACGGAGACTGCGGACATGGCTGGGGTTTTGAGGATTCGTACGGCGGTGGCCAGGCTGGTGACCAGGGTCGCGGTGGCGGCGACCATCACGATGACCAGCCAGATTCCGGGGCCCTGGTTTGGGAGGACCGAGTCGGTGCGGACGAGGGTGAACGGCAGGATGCCGGCGATACCTGCGAGGGTGCCGAAGAGGACTCCAGTCACGGCCAGTACGAGGCTTTCGCCGCCGACCATTTTGAGTACCTGTCCAGGAGTGGCTCCGGCGAGGCGTTGCTGTCCGAATTCTCGGCGGCGGTAGGAGGTCCCGGCGTACAGGCTGTTGATCAGCATGAGGCAGGAGAAGACCACGATGATGCTGACGACGACGAGGTTCATCGTCTCCAGGTTCTTGTCCTCGACCGACTTGGTGAGACCGGACGCTTCGATCGCGTCGCTCTCGACGGCCTGCATGTACAGCGTGGCCGTCGCCATCCCGGTGAAAAGGATCAGCGGCATCAGGATTCCGGACAGGTCCTCGGCACGCTGGCGTAGGTTGAGCACGGTCAGGTAGCCGCTGGCGCCGAAGAGTCTGCCGAACGGCCGCTCCAGCCATCGGAGCAGAGTTCGCAGCAACACCGGTGAGAAGACCGCGAAGCCAGCCGACAGGACGATCGCGCCGTACGCCGGTGCCGCCATCAACGCGCTGTCGGTGGCCTTCATCGCGAAGGTGGCCGAGACCGCGACCGTGCCGAATAGCAGGGCCGCGTATCCGGCGAGCCTCTTCATTCGCCCGGTGGGCTTGCGGATTCTGGTGGCGGCCCTGATCGCCCGGCGTACCGCCAAGAGCGCGGCGCCCGCCGCCGCGAGCAGCGTGATGCCAAGGCCCGAGGTCAGCGCGATGGGGCCGAAGACGTAGTTCACGTCGTCGGCGACCTGCCCGCTGTGCTGGAACCGGTTGAGCAGCGCCTGCCCGCCGAGCATGGCGGGCCCGATGGCGAGCAGCGCGCCGACAAGGCCGACAATGGCTGCCTCGCCGACCACCATCCGCTTGATCTGCCCCGGGGTCGCCCCGGTGCAGCGCAGCAGGTTCATCTCCTCGTCGCGCTGGCGTACGTTCACGGTCAGCGTGGAGGCGACGGCGAAGAACACCAGCAGCGTGCCGTAGCCGCCGACCACGCCCGCCGTGAGGCCGAGTGACTCCGCGCTGACCTTGTCGACGTCGCTGGTGCCCGCGGTGTCGTGCAGCGAGTTGAACGTCATGATGATCGCGGTTCCGAGGAATGTGGCCAGCAGGGTGGCGATGAAGCGTCCGGGGCGCTGCCGGACCGATTGCGCGGCCAGGGAGAACATCGGTTACACCCCGACCGGTACATCGTCGACGTCGTCGATGTTGTCGCCGAGGTGGGCAAGGCGCTCGGCGACGCCGTCAACCGTCGGCTGTGCGAGCTGTCCGGCCAGCCGGCCGTCCGCGAGGAACCGCACGGTGTCGGCGTACGAGGCGGCCAACGGGTCGTGGGTCACCATTACCACCGTTCGGCCGTGGACCCGTACGGTCTGCTGTAGTAGCCGCAGGATCTTCCGCGCGCTGCGCGTGTCCAGCGCGCCGGTGGGCTCGTCCGCGAAGACCACGCTGGGTTCGGTGAGCAACGCTCGGGCGATCGCGACGCGCTGCCGCTGACCGCCGGACAGTTCGTCGGGCCGGTGACCGAGCCGGTCGCCGAGGCCGACCTCGGTGAGGATCTCCAACGTCCTGGCCTGGTCGATGGATCGCCCGGCGAGCTTCAGCGGCAGCGTCGTGTTCTGCGCCACGGTCAGGGTGGGCAGCAGGTTGTACTGCTGGAAGATGAAGCCGATCCGCCGACGCCGGAACTTCGTCAGTTGGGTCTCGCTGCGGCCGGTCATCTCCTCGCCGTCCACCATGACCAGCCCGCTGTCGGGCCGGTCGAGCCCGGCCGCGCACTGGAGCAGGGTCGACTTGCCGGAGCCGGAGGGTCCCATGATTGCGGTGAAGCTGCCGGCCGACAGGTTCAAAGTCACCTTGTCCAGCGCCGTCACGGTGTTGCCGGTCGTTCCGTAGGTCTTGCTGACCTCGACCAGACACAGCGCATCGGAGCCGTCTGTGGGCTGGTTCCTGCTTGTTCGGTGGAACATTGGCCATCCTCCTCGTCAGGGACTTGCCCTGTCATTCACCTGAATCTCAGTTCAACGAATCTAGATTCGGTGAGAACGGGTTCAGTATGATGAGTGACCGGAACGGTGGTCAAGGAGGATCTGCATGAACATGCGCAAGGCGAAGGCCGCCGAGACCCGGGCGGCGCTCAAGGAGGCGGCCCGCCGCCAGTTCGTGGAGCGCGGCTACCTGAACACCAAGATCGTCGACATCACGAAGGACGCCGGCCGGGCCACCGGTTCGTTCTACGAACACTTCACGGACAAGGAGGAACTCCTCCAGGAGCTCCTCGCCGACCTGCATGGACAGGCGCGCGAGCGTCTCAGCGGCGATGAACATCCACGCGACCACGACCTGACCGACCGCGAGCAACTCCGCACCCATCTCGCGGTGACCTGGCAGGTGATGCGGAACAACCTGCCTGTGATGATCGCGCTCTTCGAATCAACCATCGCCAGCGGTCCGGCCTCGGGCAGTATGTGGCACCGCCTCGTCGAGGACACCAACGTGCTCCGCGAACACCTTGATTACCTGCGAGAACAAGACCATCCACTGCCCGGTGACCCCACCCTCGTCGCCGCGGCGATGGGCGGGATGCTCTCCATGCTCGCCTACGCGCTACTCACCTCGAACGCGTCCGGCCTGACCGACGACGAGATCATCGACGCCCTCACCGCACTCCTCCTCGACGGCCTGCGTGGCCCACGATGAGCCGAGCCCACAATCAAGATCACTCACGGACCCGGTCGTGTTGCAGCGGACGCAACCCGGTGCGCCTGCCTGCATCCTCGAGGACAATAGGAACGCCGCCACCGAGTCGGCCCCGGCGTGGTAGGACGATCACAGAGCCCTACCCGTCCAAGCACACGCGACCCAGCCCAGATCCATTGCCGGCGAACACAAGAACGACATCGTCCTTCCGGTGCGGGAATGACCTGCTACAACGCTAATCTTCCTGATCACCGACACGGGCGGCATCCCCCTCGCCGCGAGCCTGACCGGCGGCAACCGCCACGACGTCACCCAACTGATCCCCCTGGTCGAGGCGATCCCATCGGTCAAGGGCATCCGGGGGCGTCCTCGGCAACGACCCGACAGGCTGTACGCCGACCGCGGCTACGACTACGACACCTACCGCAGGAAACTACGAGCCCGACGCATCACCCCGGTCATCGCCCGACGCGGTACCGGCCACGGCACCCGACGATGGGCCGTCGAACAGACCATCGCCCTGCTGCACTGGTTCCGAAGGCTACGCATCCGCTGGGAAACCGCGACGACATCCACGAAGCCTTCCTCATCCTCGCCTGCGCCATCATCTGCTGGCGCCGACTCCAACACTCATGCAGTTAGGAGTTCTTAGGAGCATCCGAGGTGTGCATGTGCAGGCAGTACGCGCAGCCGTTGAGCTGCGAGGCGCGGATCTGGACGAGTTCGACCAGGGCCGGGTCGAGGCCTTCCCGGGCTGCGGCGTCGAAGCCGATGAGGGCCCGGAACGCCTTCGGCGCGGCCTGTGCGAAGTTGATCCGGGGTGCGTTGCTGTTCGTCATGAGGACAAAGCTATGAGCGGAAAAGACCGCTCATAGGGTGCAATCTGACGGCGGAATCGTGAGTCAATCACGAGTCATGCTGGCGGTCACTCCGCTGGTGCGGTCGCGGCGCCCTGCACCGTGACGACGACCTTCCCCGCTGGATGACCCTGCGCGAGGTAACGGATCGCTTCGGGCGCGTCGGCGAGGGCGTAGACGCGGTCGAGGACCGGGGTGACCGTGCCCGACTCGATGAGCGGGGTCAGTTCGTCGAGGTCCTCGTAGCGCTCCCGACCGGTCACACCGCACACCCGCTGGCTGCCGAACAGCGAGACCAACGGCGCGGCCATCTGACGCTGGAAGCCGCCGAGCAGCCGGCCCCTGGCATGTCCGCCGCCGACGAGGGCGATCGTCCCGTGCGGCGTGACCGCGCGCCGGAGCAACGACATCGGCCGGCTGCCCGCCGTGTCGATGACGATGTCGTACCGGGTACCGCCGTGGTCGATCTCGTGCCGGGTGTAGTCGATGACGTCCTCGGCACCGAGGGCGCGCACCAACTCGACCTTCGCGGTGCTGCAGACACCGGTCACGCTTGCCCCGTACGCCTTGACGAGCTGGACGGCGAACGACCCGACGCCCCCGGCCGCACCGGTGATCAGGACCCGCTGCCCGGGCTGCACCCCGGCGTCGCGGACGCTCTGCAGTGCCGTCACCGCGGAGATGGGCGTCGCCGCCGCCTGCTCGAAGGTGAGGTTGGCCGGCTTGGATGTCAGCCGGTGCTGCCGTGCCGTCGCGTATTCGGCGAACGAGCCGCTCTCGCAGGTGCCGTAGACCTCGTCGCCGGGGCGCAGCCGGGTCACGCCGGCACCGACCGCCGCCACGACACCGGCGACGGCCCGACCGAGCGCCGCCACCCTGGGCCGGCGCAGCCCGACCGCGAGGCGTACGGCCATCGGCCGGCCCGTCATGAGGATCCACACGCCCGGGTCGACCCCGGCGGCGCGCACCTCGACGAGCACCTCGTCGTCGCCGATCGGGGGCGTGTCTAGGTCGCGGAGTTCGAGCAGGTCGGCCGGTCCATACGCGTCGCGGGCAATCGCCTTCACGGCTTCTCCTCGGGTGGGTCGGGGTACTGGAACACGTCGTCGAGCGGAACACCGAACACCCGGGCGATCCGGAAGGCCATCTCGAGGGTCGGCGAGTAGCGGCCCTGCTCGATGGCGATGAGGGTCTGCCGGGTCACCCCGATGCGCTCGGCCAGCCCGGCCTGGGTCATCTCGTCGTGCGCGAAGCGCAGCGCACGGATGCGGTTGGTGACCTGCGTCGGCTTCACCACTCGGGGACGCTCCGGCGGTAGACGATGACCTTGGTGATGCCGCCGATGATCGCCGACAGTACGAAGCAGAGGTAGATCACGTTGGCGATCCAGAACCGGTCCCAGCCCGCCAGCGCCATGAGCATCGCCGCGACCGCGCCGATGACGACGAACGACTGGCCGACGTGGTCACCGAGCCGGCCGATCTCGCGGTCCCGGACGTCCGTGACGCGGGATGCGCCCGGCAGCACGATCGCCATGCCGACCTCGGCCACGATCGACGCGAGGATGGCCGCACCGACCGTCCACAACAGGACGCCCGCGTACGGCACGTCAGGCAGCGGGCGGCCGTCCTGGCGGCTCACGATCAGGGCCACATAGGCGGAGTAGCCGAGGACGGCGACGACCAGCCTGATCCAGGCGCGTTTCTCTTCGTGCGTCACGCTCAGCCCTTCGTGATGTCTGGAATTTTTGACATCACGAAGGTAGCAAATCTTTGACTTTGTGTCTAGAAAGTTTTACATCGCTGTGCGGCGTGATCGTCGACGGATCGCTCTTCGTCCTGACCCGGTCACGGGGAGCGGCTCGCCCCGGCCGGCGGTGGACGGGTACGCGCCGGCCGGAACGGCGCCCCCACGGGTGCCGGGCGTTCAGTTCAGTTCAGGCGCAGGATCCACTGCCAGCCACCGGTGCCCACATTCACGGGATCGCCGAGGCCGTCGGCCGTTCCGGGGTGGAACAGCAGCGAGCTGTCCGTACCGGCGTTCGTGGTCGCCCAGAGATCGGGGTATCCGTCCCCGGTGATGTCACCGAGCGAGCCGACCAGCGGCGAGTCGGCTACCGGCCAGCGGCGGTCGGCGGCCGGTCGTGGCGTGCCGAGTGAACCGTTCCCGGTGTTCGGGTAGAGCCACAGGGTTCCGTCGGCGCGGTCCCGGGCCCAGAGGTCGGCCGAGCCGTCGCCGGTCGCGTCGCCCGGCGCCAGCGGATCGAACTGCGCCCACTCGGCGCCGCCGATCCGGACCGGAGCGGTGCTGACCAGTCCGGGTGGGGCCGCCGGGTCACCCCGGTAGAGCCACAGTCCCGACGCGTCCCGGACGATCAGGTCCGGATGGCCGTCGCCGTCCATGTCGTCGGCGGCGATCGCGGTGGCGCCGGCCCAGCCGGTGGGCCGGCCACGCATGGCGATCCGGTTACCGAGGTCGCCACTGCCGGTGTTCGGATACACCCAGAGCTGGTCGTCGAGGCGGACCAGCAGATCCTCCCGGTCGTCGCCGGTCCAGTCGCCACGGTGGGCCACCAGCGCGTTGGTCCAGCCGCCGGTACCGATCTCCCGGGAACTGCCGAGCTGTCCCGCGCCGAGCCCTGAGTACAGCCTCAGGTTGCCCTCGTTCTGGACTGCCACCAGATCCGGCCGACCGTCGTTGGTGAGGTCACCCGGCACGCCCGAGGGGCTCCTCGTCTCGGCGTACGCCGCGCCCCGCAGCAGCTTGTGGTCGGACAGGTCAGGTTCGATCGCGTCACCACGTACGGTGTGGAAGTCATCTGCGGTGACGAAGATGTCGTCGAACTTCTTTTCGACGCCGTTGATGACGACCGTCGGTTCACCGGAACGGCAGGCGGTGGCACCCGCGACCAGGCAAGCCTGGTCGAAGTGGTCCCGGTCGTTCTCGTCGACCTCGGCGAACCTGCCGGTGCCGGGCACTCCCGTCAGGACCGACGCCTGCGCGGCCGAACGGGGTACCTCGTTCAGATCGGCACCGAGTATCACCGGCAGCCCGGCGGACCACCGGTCCAGCAACGCGACCACCTGCCCGGAGCCGTTGTCCGGCGGGATGTACTGGGCCAGGTGGGTGGTGCAGGCCAGGGTCGTACGCCCCTGCACCGGACCACGCGCACACAGCACCCCCCGTGGCTCCTCGTCGTCCGGGACGTCAAGCTGGGCGGCGAATCTGTCCACCCTGTCCGTCGTCGACGCCTGGATGAAGATTCCCAGCCCGAACCGGGTGTCTCCACCGGCGTCCCACTTGGCGCAGCGGCTGGCCGAGGCGACCGTGCTGGCCCAGACGCCGCGATAGCCGGTCAGCGCGCCGCGCAGCGACGTCCACTGTCCGATGCACAACTCCTGCAGCATCACCACGTCCGTCTGCCAGGCGTCGATCTCCTGCTTGATCGCCCTGGTCCAGGAGGCGAGGTCACGGTCGCTCTGACAGGGCGCATGGGCGCCGCAGACGTTGTAGGTCAGGGTCCGGATGTTCGGCGCGGTCGCCGGATCGACGACGTCCGCCCGGGCCGACGCCACGGGCAGCAGCAGACTGGCGCCAACCGCGAGCAGGGCCACCCATCGAGTTCGCAGTGAACCACGCACAGCGTTTCCCCCCGTCCGCCCGTCCTCGGACAGGCCGAAAACTCCGAGCCGGAGCGTATCGTGTTCGCCCCCGGCACGAGGGCCCGTCGATGCCTGTGACCGGGACCACGGTCGGCAACCGGCCGGCCTCGTATGGTCGGCCGGATGAGTACGCGCGGCACGTTCCGGCGGTGGTCACCGATCCCACCGGCGGGGCAGCTGCGGACCCTGGCCTGGGGCACGTTGGCCAACACCGTCGGGTTGGGGCTGTGGTTCGCCGGCGCCGCCCTGTTCCTCACCCGGAGCGTCGGCCTGCCGGCCACCTCGGTAGGGCTGGGACTCACCGTCGCCGGGCTGATCGGGCTCTCGGCCAGCGTGCCGCTGGGCCAGCTTGCCGATCGACGGGACCCACGGTCCCTGCGCGCCCTGCTGCAACTGCTCCAGGCGGCGGTCGCGGCGTCGTATCTGCTGGTCCAGTCGTTTCCGACCTTCCTGCTGGTCGCGGTCGTCGACGCCCTCCTGGCCGCCGGCAATCTCTCCGTGCGGGCGGCGCTCGTCGCCGCCGTCGCCGGTCCAGCCGGCCGGGTCCACGCCTTCGCGACGCTGCGAGCCGTCGCCAACATCGGGATCAGTGCGGGGGCCGCACTGGCCGGGCTCGCGCTGGCCGCCGACAGCAGGCTCGGCTACACCCTGCTGGTGCTCGGCAACGCGCTCACGTATCTCGTCTCCGCCGGCCTGGTCATGCGGCTGCCTCCGTTACCGCCGACCCCGACAGATCCGGGTACGGCTCACCGGACGGCGCTGCGGGACGGACGGTTCCTCGCGGTGAGCGCGGTGTCCGCGGTGCTCGCGTCGCACAGCGTCGTACTCGGGTTGGTGGTGCCTTTGTGGATCGCCACCCAGACCTCGGCGCCCCGGGTGACGGTGTCCGCGGTGCTGGTGACGAACACCGTCCTGACGGTGTTCCTGACGGTAAGGATCAGCCGGGCCGTGGAGAACGCCGTCGCGGCCGCCCGGACGATGCGCCGGGCCGGGTTCGTGCTCGCGGTGGCCCTGCTCCTCTACCCGACGTCCAGCTGGTCCGGCACCGGCGGCACCATCACGCTGCTCCTGCTCGCGACCGTGGTCTACACCATTGGTGACCTGTTCCACGCGACCGCCGCCGCCGGCCTCGCCTACGAACTGGCGTTGCCGCATGCGATCGGCCAGTACCAGGGGGTCAGTGGCCTGCTGACCGGCCTGGCCCAGGCGATCGGCCCGGCCCTGTTCACGCTGCTCCTGCTCGACGGCGGTACCGCCGGGTGGGTGGTCCTGGCCGTCGTCTTCGTGGCGACCGGGTTGGTGACCCCGGCGTTGACCGCACGCGCCCTGGCCAGGCCCCCGTTCGGTCAGGTAACGCCGGTGGGGGGTACCCGGACTCCGGGGTGACTGGCGCGGAGGTTCACCGCCGCGAGGAAGGTGTTCATGTCACACCTCCGCCTGCGAGCCGAGGATCTCCAGGTAGTGCCGGTTGTACATCACGCCGAGGACGTTCCCGAACGGGTCGACCACGGACGCGGTGACGAACCCGGGACCGTGCTCGACCGGCTCCGCGTGCACCGTGGCGCCGAGGGAGACCAGCCGCTCGAAGGCGGCCCGGAGGTCGTCGACGTGCCAGTAGACCATCGCGCCGCCGGCCTTCTCGGACCGGTCCGGTGCGGCGAACCGACCGTCGATGATGCCGAGTTCGTGCTGGTAGTCGCCGATCCGGAACTCGACGTACGCGGGCGTGCCTTGAACGGCGCGGACGAAGTACGGCTCGATGCCGAGCAGTTCGGTGTACCAGGTCACCGCGGCGGTGAGGTCGTCGGCGAAGAAGTTGACGGTGGCGAGTCCTCGCAACATGGGCTGTTCCTTCCCTCGGTGGATGACACTGACCATTTTCCGATCTAAAGTGCTCACCAACTGAGCACTTTGCCGGAGGGATCGAGAAGATCCGCGCTGACCGACTCGTCGCCGTACTCCTGCTCCTACAGTCCCGGGGCCGGGCGACCGCCGCCGAGCTGGCCGCCGAGCTGGAGGTGTCCGTCGCCACGGCCCGCCGCGACCTGGAGGCGCTCTCCGCTGCGGGCATTCCGGTGTATCCGCAGCCGGGCAGGGGTGGCGGCTGGTCCCTCGTCGGTGGTGCCCGGACCGACCTCACCGGACTGTCGGCGACCGAGGCGCAGGCGCTGTTCCTGCTCGTCGGCCCGGCCGCGGCCGTCTCGGAAGAGGCCAGGGCGGCGCTGCGCAAGCTCGTACGCGCGCTGCCGCAGACCTTTCGGGCCGACGCGGAGGCCGCCGCCAGCGCCACGATGATCGACCCCACCCGGTGGGGCGAGCGCGATCGTCGCCGGCCCGAGATCGTCGACCTGTTGCAGGCGGCCGTGGTCCGTCGGCGGAAGGTGCTGCTGACCTACAGCAGCAGCGCCCGCGAGCGGACGGAGCGACTTGTCGACCCGTGGGGCCTGGTCGACAAGGACGACATCTGGTACCTGCTCGCCGGTACCGACCGAGGCCAGCGAACCTTCCGGGTCGATCGGATCGTCGGGGCCGAGCCGACCGAGCAGCCCGCCGATCGGCCGGACGACTTCACGCTCGCGGGCGCCTGGCAACAGGTCGTCGGCGAGGTGGAGCAGCGGCGGTCCCGTACCTGGGCGACCGTGCTCGTCGAGGCCCGGTTCGTACCCGTGCTCCGCAACCACTTCGGACGGCACTGCCACACCGACGCCGAACTCGACGACGGGCGTGCCCGGGTCCGGCTGGGCGCGCCGACCCCGTTGGACATCGCCCGGCACCTCGCCGGCTGGGGCGCGATGATCGAGGTGGTCGAACCGCGATCCGTCCAGGCCGAGCTGGCAAGGATCGGCGCCGAGCTGACCGGCCGGTACACCGGTACGCCCCGACCGTGACGGCCGTGCTGCCGCCGGTGCGTAGGCCGCCGAGCGGCGCCAAATCGGTGGTCGGCGGAGCAGGCCCACTGGTAGCGTCCGGCACCCGGCGCTAGCGGGGCGCCGCCTCGGGATGCAGCGAAGGTGGCGGTGGGCTTGTCGACGGTGTCCTTCCGAACTGCTGTCGCCACCGATGCCGAGGGCATCGCGGCACTCCATGCCGACAGTTGGCGCCGCCACTACCGGGGCGCGTACGCGGACGCGTATCTCGACGGCGACGCGCTGGCCGACCGGCGTACGGTCTGGTCGAGTCGGCTGGCGATGCCGGGAGCGGACAGCGTCACCATCCTCGCCGAAGCCGAAGCCTCGATCATCGGAATCGTCGGGTTCGTCCACGTCGTCCTCGACAAGGACGAGCGATGGGGATCACTGGTCGACAACCTGCACGTGACCCGTGGCCGGCAGCGGAGCGGGGTCGGTACCGCCCTGATCACCCGTGCGGCACGGGCGGTACGCGACCGGGGGACGACAGCCGCGATGTACCTGTGGGTGCTGGAGCAGAACACCGAGGCACAGGGCTTCTACGCGGCGCGGGGTGGGAAGCCGGCCGGGCGGGAACTCGTACCGCCTCCGGGTGGCGTACCGGACCGCCTCAACGGTCGTCCGGCGTGCCTGCGCTATGTCTGGCCCGACGTGCGCGACCTGCTGCACGGGTAGGGGTCCCGGTAGTACGGGCCGAAAACCACCGGATATCCGTGACCGGCGTTGATGCTCGCTCGGCGGGCCGACGCTGGTCGGAGCGGCTGCGGTCGTTTCCGGCGGTGGCCATTCTCAAGGAGCTTACAAATGGTTCCCAGCGCTCTTTGATCTCATTGGAGTGGCCTTCAGGAAACGTAGGTTATTGAAGATCATCTAGTCGGCTCGGTTCGGTCGGGCCTGACGAAGGTCAGGGGTGGTCCCCGTCGTTCGGGTCCTGTTCGGGGATACCGGGACTCCTAGCGTGGCTGACGTCAACGAGATGATCGGAGCGGGCTGTGGGGCAGGACAGGATTTGGTGGCGCGGTGTGGTGGCTGCGGCGACGGTGGGGCTGGTTGCTCTCGCCGTGCCGGGCCCGGCGTTCGCGAAGGAAGGACCGGATCTGGCAGCGGTCGAGCGGTTGGTGACCGACTTCGCTGACCAGGGAGGTTATCCAGGAATCGCCATCGCGATCACCAAGGGCGATCAGGTGGTCCACGTGGGCGGCTACGGCCACGATTCGTCGGGCGCAGCGGTGACCGCGACGACGCCGCTGCCGGCGGCGTCGCTCAGCAAATCGTTCACCGCGCTCGCCGTCATGCAGTTGGTGGAGGCCGGGAAGATGGCGTTGGACGCGCCGGTGCGCGGTTACCTTCCCGACTTCCGGATCGCTGACCCCCGGGGGGCGCGGATCACCGTCAGGCAGTTGTTGAACCAGACTTCCGGGATCACCGACGGGACACTTCCGGAGAAGAGCCTGCCGCAGCCGGACTCGCTGGCAGCGGCTGTCGTGCGGGCCCGCGACGCGACGCTTGCCGCCGACCCCGGCACGAGGTACTCCTACACGAATACGAACTATCACCTCGCCGCACGGCTTGTCGAAGTGGTCGCGGGTGAGCCGTTCGCGCAATACCTGCGGCGTCATGTGTTGGACCCGGCCGGCATGCAGGCAAGCGCCACGATCGATCTGACTCCTCGCGATCTGCCGCAGGATGTGCGCGAGGGACACATCTACGCGTACGGGGCGTCGATTCCGCTCGCCGAGCCGAAGCGGTTCGTCAACGGCTCCGACGGCGTGATCACCACGGCCGAGGACATGGCGCAGTGGCTGATCGTCCAGAACAACGCGGGCAAATCCGCCAACGGTGTGCCACTGGTCTCAGCGGAGAGTATCGCGGCCATGCACACGTCGTCCGACCCGCGGTGGACCTACGGGATGGGCTGGGACATCGACCAGGAAGGGCGGGTCCGCCACAACGGGGTGTGGTTCACCTACACCGCCAGCCAGCTTCTGCTCCCCTCCGGCTACGGCATCGCGGTCATCGGCAACAGCGGCATCGGACTGGGTAACGAGGGCACCGATCAGCTGGCAGACGGGCTTGCCACCCTCGTGGCGGGCGGCAAACCGTCGAGTGGCGCCCCGATACGGCTGATTGTCGACCTGGTTGTGGCCGGGCTGACCCTGTTGAGCCTGCTCCTCGGCCTGCGCAACCTACGCCGCACGCAGGCATGGGCGACGCGGCTCGTCACCCGGCCCGCCTGGCGGCTCGTTCTGCGGTTGCTGCCGAGGCTTGTCCCTCTCGCCCTGTTGGTAATGCTTCCCGATCTCCTCAGCCAGGTCGTCGCAGCCGGGCGTGACATCACCTTTGTCCAACTCGGCTACTACTCGGTGGCGTTGGTGACGTGGACGACGGTCGCGGCGGCGATGAACCTCGGCGTGCTCGGTACCCGCACCGTCGCCCTGGTACGACTGCGTCGGTCGACCGGCACGACGCCGGTGCCCGAGGCATCGGCCCAGCTCGCCGCGAGATAGCGTCGGCGATCATGACGAGAAACGGCGGCGGGTGGTTGACGAGATCACCCGCCCCGCCGTGGGCACTGGCCCTGCTCACGGCCCTGATGACGGTCGTCGCCCTGTCCAACCACGAGCTGCCAGGGTGGGCGTTGACCGGAACCCTGCTGGCGCCCCTCACCGCGGTGGCGCTGCTCGGGACGTACCCGTTGATCTCCTTGAGCGTGTGCGTGACCGCGAGCATGGCGACGGCGCTGGCCCTGGGCGACGCCGTCCCGGTGTGGAGTGCCGCGCTCAGCGCGGCGCTCGGTGTGATCAGCCTCCTTGCCGGCCGACGGATGTCGCGGCCGGCGCCCGCCCTCGCAGTTCTCGCGGCCGGGGCGGCGCTGGCCATCCCACTCGCTCTGATCGCGGAGGATGCGTGGATCACCGGACTGCTGCTGCTGGTCATGACGGTGGCGCTCCCATGGGTGCTGGGCCGCTCCATCCGCCAACAGGCCGAGCTCGTGGCGACCACCGCCGAGCGGACCCGGCTACAGGAGCGCACCCGCATCGCGCACGACATGCACGACACGCTCGGGCACGAGCTCAGCCTCATGGCGCTACGCGCCGGGGCCCTGGAGATAGCACCCGATCTTGAGGACCGGCATCGGATGGCGGCGGCGGACCTGCGGGCCGGGGCCGAGGCGGCGACCGAAAGGCTGGCCGAAATTCTCGGTGTGCTGCACGACGGCGAGCCCGCATCGCTGCAACCGGCCTCCGAGCGGATCGACGACCTGGTCGACCGGGCCACCCAAGCCGGAATGGCAGCGTCGTTGGAGTGGCGCGGCCGGCGACAACTACCTCCGATGGTCGACCGGGCCGCGCACCGTATCGTCCAGGAAGGGCTGACCAACGCCATGAAACACGCCGCCGGGACGGCCGTGCGGGTACGACTGGAGACAGCTGACGCCATGACCTTGTTGACCGTCACCAACCCCCTGCTTCCGGGTTCGCGTCCGGGCGCCGGTGGCCGGGCCGGCCTGGTGGGACTACAGGAACGGGTCAGGCTCGTCGGCGGAACGCTCCAGGCCGGTCCACACGATCACGTGTTCGAGATCGTGGCCACGCTGCCACACACGAGGGAATCATGATCCGGGTACTGCTGGCAGACGACGAGGTGATGATCCGGGCCGGGGTCCGGGCGATCCTCACCACCGACCCCGATATCGAGGTGGTCGCCGAAGCGGGCGACGGGCGGGAAGCCATCGAACTCACCCTGGCGCACCGCCCCGACGTCGCGCTGCTCGACATCCGCATGCCCCGCCTCGACGGTCTCGCCGCTGGCGCTGAGATCATCCGGGCGATGCCCGAGGCGGCCGTGGCCATCTTGACCACCTTCGGTGACGACGCCTACCTGACCCGGGCACTCGACGACGGTGCCCGGGGCTTCCTCCTCAAGTCCGGCAACCCGCGCGAGTTGATCGCCGGCGTCCACGCCATCGCCGCCGGTGGCGCCTACCTGTCACCGAAAGTGGCCGCGCGGGTGATCGGCAAGCTTCGCTCCACAGGACTCAGCCGCGCGACAACAGCACGGAGCAGGGTAGGGACGCTCACCCAGCGTGAACGCGACGTACTGGCGTTGCTGGGCGCCGGGCTGTCCAACGCCCAGATCGCCAACCAGCTCAACATCGTCGAAGGCACGGTCAAAGGCCACGTCAGCGCCATCCTGACCCGACTCAACCTGAGCAACCGGGTAAAAGCGGCCGTCCTCGCCCACGAAGCCGACCTCGTCACGGGATGAGGTTATCCAGGTACCGCTGATCCCTGGACAGATCTCGCCTGGATCCCATCGGTGGAGGTTGCCACTCTTGGCAGAGCCGAGAGGAACACCACCGACCAGGGGAGTAGTTGTGCAGGACGTGTCCGTACCCGATCTGACCGGAAAGCTCGCCGTGGTGACCGGTGCGAGCGACGGCATCGGCCTCGGCCTGGCCGTACGCCTGGCCCGAGCCGGCGCCGAACTCGTCCTGCCGGTCCGCAATCCGGGCAAGGGCGCCACGGCGGTCGACCGGATCCACGCGGCGGTACCGCAGGCCACCGTCTCCGTCCGGGAACTCGACCTGGCCTCGCTGGACTCGGTGGCCGCGCTCGCGGACACGCTGAACCGCGACGGCCGGCCGATCAACATTCTGATCAACAACGCCGGTGTGATGATGCCGGCCACCCGACACGCCACGGCCGAGGGCCTGGAACTCCAGTTCGGCACCAACCACGTCGGGCACGTGGCGCTCACCGGCCGGATCCTGTCGCTGCTGCGGGCCGGCCGGGCCCGGGTCACCACCATGTCGAGCGCCGCCGCCCGCTCCGGAAAGATCAACTGGGCCGATCCGCAGAGCGAGCGCGGGTACTCGGCGATGCGGTCGTACGGTCAGTCGAAGCTGGCCAACCTGCTGTTCGGCCTGGAACTCGACCGGCGCAGCGCGGCGGACGGCTGGGGCATCGTCAGCAACGTCGCGCACCCCGGCACCACCCTGACGAACCTGTACGCCTCCGGCCCGAACCTGGGCCGTCGACGCCGCTCGCCCGTCGAGTCGATCATGAAGCGACTCGCCGGCTGGGGAATATTCGTGCAGCCCGTCGATGCCGGCCTGCTGCCCGCGCTGTACGCCGCCACCAGCCCGCAGGCGCTGGGCGGGCGCTTCTACGGCCCGGACGGCTTCGGCCAGTTCACCGGTGGCCCGACGGAACTCGCCATCTACAGGTCGGCCCGGGACCAGGCCGACGCGGTACGGCTCTGGGACCTCTCCGAGCGGCTGGCCGGGGTCGATTTCGCCGCCGTCTGAGATCACCGCTGCCGGAGCCCGTTCCCGTCCGGGTTCGCCGACGACCGAGTATGCCGCCGCCGGAATCACCGCCGGCCACCGCCACAGGAGGGAAAACTGAGAATCATGGAACGGGACCGGCTCGCCGCCTTCCTCCGGACCCGGCGCGAGGCGCTGCAACCGGAGGACGTCGGACTGCCTCGGGGGCGGCGACGGCGTACCGGTGGGCTGCGCCGGGAGGAGGTCGCCGCGCTCTCCGACATGTCAACCGACTACTACAGTCGGCTGGAGCAGCAGCGCGGGCCGCACCCGTCCGAGCAGATGCTCGCCGCGATCGCCCGTGGCCTGCGGCTGTCCCTCGACGAGCGCGACCACCTGTTCCGACTCGCCGGTTACGCCACACCACGCCGGGTCCTGCGCGCGGACCACATCAATCCCGGGATGATGCGCATCTTCGACCGGCTGGAGGACACCCCCGCGCAGGTGGTGAACCTGCTCGGCGAGACGCTGACCCAGACCCGGCTGGCGATCGCGTTGCTCGGCGACGACAGTCGACACACCGGGCTGGCGCGCAGCCTGCACTACCGGTGGTTCACCGACCCGGCCACCCGGCGCAGCTACCCCGAGGAGGACCACCCGACCCACAGCCGGCTCTTCGCGGCCAGCCTGCACGACGCGTACACCCGGGAGGGCAGGGGCTCGCGTGCGGCCGCCATCGTCGACGCGCTGCTGGCGGTCAGCCCGGAGTTTGCCGAGATCTGGCGGGAACATCCCATCCTGGGCCCGTACTGCGCCCCGAAGCGGATCCAGCATCCGCAGGTCGGACTCCTCGAACTGGACTGCCAGACACTGGTGGATCCCGACCAGTCCCAGGCGCTCCTGGTCTACACCGCGGTACCGGGCAGCGAGAGCTACGAGAAGCTGCAACTGCTCTCGGTCCTCGGCGACCAGCGCATCTGAGCTCTCTCGTTCGCGGCGCCCGGTGGCTCCGGGGCGGTGCTGAGGCGCGATGTCGAGACCGGTCGCTCCGCTCCGACCTCTGCTGCGTGGGTGTCCGCCGTATCGGAACTGCCGGAGGAGTCGGGGTGAAGTACCTGATTTTGATCTACTGCGAGCCGGCCGACCGTGCCGGGCTGGCCGGGCTGACCGAGGCGCTGTTCACCGAGATCACCGAGTCCGGGGAGCTGGTCGCCGGTACGGCCCTGGCCGACCCGCTCGACAGCCGGACCGTTCGGGTCCACGACGGCGTCCCGACGGTCAGGGACGGGCCCTACGATGCCGTACGGGCGCAGTTGGCGGGGTACGTCGTCGTCGACTGCGAGCACCGGGACCGGGCCGGCGAGATCGCGGCGCGGTTCCCTTCCGCCCGGTCCGGCGCCGTGGAGGTACGCCCGATCATGGACATGTCCGGCCAGGAGATGTGAACGTCGGCACCGACATCGAGGACCTGCTGCGCCGGCTGGCGCCGCGGGTCCTCGCCGCGCTCGTCCGACGCTACGGACACTTCGAGATCGCCGAGGACGCCGTACAGGAGGCGTTGCTGGCCGCCGCGTTGCAGTGGCCCGACGGCGGGGTGCCGGACAGTCCGGAGGGCTGGTTGATCAGGGTCGCCTCCCGCCGACTGACCGACCAGTTGCGCAGCGAACTGGCGGGCCGGCGCCGGGCGGACCGGGTGGCCGCGCAGACCCCGCCGGACGAGTTTCTGGCGCCGGCCGCAGACGTCGAGGACCTGGCGGGCGCGGAGGACGACACGCTGACCCTGCTGCTGCTCTGCTGCCACTCCAGTCTCACCCCGGCGTCCCAGGTCGCGCTCACGCTGCGTGCCGTCGGCGGCCTGACCACGGTGGAGATCGCCCGGGCGTTCCTGGTACCCGAGGCGACGATGGCCCAGCGGATCAGCCGCGCCAAGCAACGGATCAGGGCCGCCGGTGCCCAGTTCCGGCTGCCGCCCGAGGCCGAGCGACCGGAACGGCTCCGTTCCGTCCTGCACGTCCTCTACCTGATCTTCAACGAGGGCTACACCGCCAGTTCGGGGCCGGACCTGCACCGTGGCGAGCTGACCGGAGAGGCGATCCGGCTCGCCCGGACCGTACGCGTACTGCTGCCCGATGACGGTGAAGTCGCCGGACTGCTCGCGCTGATGCTGCTCACCGAGGCCCGGCGGGCCGCGCGTACCCGGGCCGACGGCAGCCTCGTCCCGCTGGCCGACCAGGACCGCAGCCGGTGGAACCGGAGTTCCATCGACGAAGGCGTCGCACTGATCACCCACACGCTGGCCCACGCCCCGGTCGGCCCCTATCAGGTCCAGGCGGCCATCGCCGCCGTACACGCGGAGGCGGCGCGCGCCGAGGACACCGACTGGGCCCAGATCGTCGCGCTGTACCGACTGCTCGAAGACCTGGCACCCGGTCCCATCGTGCGGCTCAACCACGCCGTCGCGGTCGCGATGGTGCGGGGCCCGCAGGCTGGTCTCGCCCTCCTCGCGACGGTGGACACCGACGACCAGTTGTCCGGACACCACCGGCTCCACGCGGTCCGGGCGCACCTGCTGGAGATGGCTGGTGACCTCGAGGGCGCCGGTCGCTACTACCGGTCGGCCGCCCGCCTGACCACCAGCCTCCCCGAACAGCGGTACCTGCGGGGACGCGCGGCCACGCTCTCCATGGTGGACGGCCGTCCGGCCGCGACCCGGCCGGGTGGGGCGGGAACGGGTCCCACGCCCCCGGACGCCGGTTAGCGGGCCCCGGCCGATGTGCCTCAGGCGACACATCGGCCGGGAACCCTGGCCCACGTCGCGACCTACCGAGGTCTCAGACGTCGCGACGTACCGAGGTGTTCAGACGTCTCGGCGGCGGACGACGAGCAGCGCGACGACGACCGCGACGAGTGGCCAGGCCGCGAACACGATCCAGGACTCGGTGACCGTCGGGCGGTAGAAGCCGTCACCGGACGGCTCGGCCGAGAGCGCGGTCAGGCGCTCCCAGGCGGTGAGCACCATCGCGTGATTGATCGTGGCGGACCAGCGCGTCGTGAGCGAGAAGAAGGACGGCAGCACGAGCAGGACGAGAATGCCGGTGACCATGGTGGTGGCGCTGTGCCGGATCAGCACGCCGAGCCCGAGGCCGATCAGTGCGCAGACCGGTGCCAGCAGCGCCGACGCGACCAGGGCCCGGACCGCGATCGGGTTGGTGATCGACACGGACGCGTCCCGCCCACTGAGGATGGCCTGGGAGACCGCGAACGAGCCGGCGGCGATGACCGTGCCGACGACCGTCCAGGCGACGGTCACCACGGCCGCCTTGGCCAGCACCACCGCGCCGCGGGCGGGAACCGCCACCGTCGTGGTGCGGATCAGGCCGCTGCCGTACTCGTTGACGACGGCGATCGCGCCGGCGCTGACCGCGACGAGCGCCAGCGCCCAGTAGCCGGTCAGCGGAAACGCGTCGGAGAGCGCGAACATCGGCTCCCGCTGCGTCTCCGGGCTCATGCTCGGAAAATCGGTGTAGTCGTCCCACGCCTCGACCGCGGCGAAGGCGATGACGACCAGGGTGACGAGGCCGAACGTCCAGGGCGTCGACCGGAGCGACCGCATCTTGATCCACTCGGCGGCGAGCAGGTCGCGGAACCGGGCGGGTGGATCGGCGACGAGCCCGGCCGAGCTGGACGGCGCGACGGCGGCGGGGACGCTCATCGCTGCTGCCCGGCCAGGTACTCGACGCTGTCGGCGGTGAGTTCCATGAATGCTTCCTCCAACGAGGCGGTTCGGGGGGTCAGTTCGTGTAGGACGATCTTGTTGTCGAAGGCGAGTACGCCGATCCGATCCGCCGGCAGCCCGGTCACGGCCAGCCTCCCGACCCCGTCCGGGACGTCCGGCTCGACCTGCGCACCCGCGGCGGTCAGTACCGCCGCGAGTTCGGCGGCCTGCGGGGTACGCAGCACGACGCTGAGCCGGGTGCTCCGGGCGGCGAACCGCGACAGCGGCTCGGCGGCGATGAGCCGGCCCTGCCCGATGACGATGAGTTCGTCGGCGGTGTTCTCCATCTCCGTCATCAGGTGGCTGGAGAGGAAGACCGTGCGGCCCTCGGCGGCGAGGCGGCGGAAGAGGTGCCGCACCCAGAGCACGCCCTCCGGGTCCATCCCGTTGATCGGCTCGTCGAAGATCAGCACCGGGGGGTCGCCGAGCAGTGCGGTGGCGATTCCGAGCCGCTGCTTCATGCCGAGGGAGTACCCGCCGACCCGGCGCCGCGCCACGTCGGTCAGGCCCACCTCCTGCAACACCTCGTCCACCCGCCGCAGCGGAATGCCGTTGCTGCGGGCCAGCGCGGACAGGTGCGCCGTGCCGCTGCGCCCGCCGTGTACGTGGTGCGCGTCGAGCAGCGCGCCGAGGTGCCGCAGCCCGCGTCGGTGGGTACGGAACGGGACACCGCTGACGGTCGTGCTGCCGGCGGTGGGTGCGTCCAGGCCGAGGATCATCCGCAGCGTGGTCGTCTTGCCGGCGCCGTTGGGTCCGAGGAACCCGGTCACGTGCCCGGGGCGGACGGTGAAGGACAGGTTGTCGACGGCGGTCTTGCTGCCGTAGCGCTTGGTGGCTGAGCTGACTTCGATCACAACGTCGATGCTGTCCGGTACGCCGAATCCGGACATCCGGCCACCGACGGCAATCGCCGGGAAGGGTTAGCCCGTGGGCGTACGCCCGTGGTGTGATGCCGGGTCCGGCGCGAGCTGGCTAGTCTCGCGGCGTGGATGCCATCCCTTTTGCCCTCCGCCCGCCGCTGCGGCACCGCGTGCCACCGGCGGCCCGGACGGTCCTGGCCTGGGGCGGAATCGCCGCGTTTCCCTTCTTTCTGGTTCTTACCGTATTGGTCATCTCAAATGATGGCAGGCCGTACGTCAACGTGCTGGAGAGCATTCCGCGGTACCTGCTTCCGGCCATCGTGATGGCGCTACCCGCCACCCTGCTGCGCCGCAGCCCGCTGACCACCCTCGCGCTGATGCTCGTCGGCTCGGCCGGCCTGACCACCGGGATCAGCCTGGACACCCCGGGATACCTGGGCGACCTCCGCTATCTGCAACTGTTCGCCATCGACGTCGTCGTGGGCTTCGTCGCGGCGGGCCGACCACGCCGGATCTCGGTCGGCACGGCGGTGCTGGCGCTCTGCGCCCAGATCACCATCGGCTACACCAACCCGGTCAGCGACGATCCGATCTTCCAGCCCGAGATACCCTCCCTGGCGATGATCGCCGCCTGGATGATCGGCAACTCCGTCCGGGCCCGCCGGCAGCACGCCGAGGCACTCCGCGCCCAGGCGACGGTCCAGGCGGTCACCGCCGAGCGGCTGCGGATCGCCCGCGAGATGCACGACATGGTCGCGCACAGCATCGGCATCATCGCGATCCAGGCCGGCGTGGGCAGCCGGGTCATCGACACCCAGCCGGCCGAGGCCCGCAACGCGCTACGGGCGATCGAGGCGACCAGCCGGGACACCCTCGCCGGACTGCGGCGGGTCCTCGGCGGCCTGCGACCGGGACAGCAGGACACCGGATCCGAGCCGGCGTCGCTGAGCCCGACGCCGGGGCTGGCCGACGTGGACCGGCTGGCCGCCACCACCTCGGCGGCCGGCGTCCGGGTGGAGGTGTGTTGGCGGGGGGAGCGGCGCCCGCTGCCGGCCGACATCGAACTGTCGGCGTACCGGGTGATCCAGGAGGCGGTCACCAACGTGGTGCGGCACGCGGGCACCGCGCGGTGCCGGGTGAGCGTCGAGTACCGGGCCGAGGAACTGCACGTCGAGGTCACCGACGACGGGCACGGCGCACCGGCGCCCGGCACCGGCCACGGCATTACCGGGATGCGCGAGCGGGTCGGGCTGCTGCACGGCGAGTTCAGCGCCGGGCCACGACCGGGCGGCGGCTTCCGGGTGTCGGCGACGCTGCCGCTGCGCGAGCCGGTCAGCACCCCGGCAGCGCCGCGATGAGCGTCCGGGTGGTACTCGCCGACGACCAGCCGCTGGTCCGGTCCGGTCTGCGGGTGCTGATCGCCGACGCCCCCGACCTGACGGTCGTCGGCGAGGCCGGAACGGGCGCCGACGCGGTCCGGGTCGTCCGGGACCTCCAACCCGACGTGGTGCTGATGGACATCAGGATGCCGGGGATGGACGGGATCGAGGCCACCCGGCAGATCGCCGCCGGATCAGGTCCGACCCGGGTACTCGTGCTGACCACCTTCGACTCCGACGACCACGTCTACGGGGCGCTCCGGGCCGGCGCCAGCGGGTTCCTGGTCAAGGACATGGCGGTGGACGACATCCTCGCCGCGATCCGGGTGGTCGCCGCCGGTGACGCCCTGATCGCGCCGGGCGTCACCCGGCGTCTCATCGCGGACTTCGTGAAGTCCCGCGAGTCGGCCGTCCGTTCCGTGCGGCCGGTCGCGGGCATCACCGAGCGGGAGCGGGAGGTGCTGACCCTGATCGGACGTGGCCGGTCGAACAGCGAGATCGCGGGGGAGCTGTTCATCACGGTCGCCACCGCCAAATCCCACGTGGCGCGGCTGCTGACCAAGCTCGCCGCCCGGGACCGGGTACAGCTGGTGATCATCGCGTACGAGACGGGGTTGGTGACGCCGCCGGGCTGAGTAGGGACCGGCGCCTGGTCGGATCAGTGCGCGGCCAGTACGAGCGCCAGGCCGATCGCCGCCGGTACGGCCTGCACCAGCAGGATCCGCCGGCTGGCCGTGGCCGCCCCGTAGAGACCGGCGACGAGTACGCAGGCGAGGAAGAACACCTTGGCCTGGAACGCGGTCGTGCCGTCGGCCAGCAGCGACCAGACGAGTCCGGCGGCGAGGAACCCGTTGTACAGACCCTGGTTGGCCGCGAGGGTGGCGGTCGACCGGGCAAACTCGGGCTCGGTACCGAACGCCCGCCGACCCCGTGCCGTCGTCCAGAGGAACATCTCGAGGACCAGGATGTAGACGTGGATCGCGGCGATCAGGCCGACGGCGACGTTTCCGGCAGTACTCACGCGACGGCACACTACCCGGGTATCCCGACCCGGCGGTGCTGAGCTGGTCGAACGTGGCAGCCGCCGAGGGCGGTACCGGTGCTGGCGGACGGCGGCGCGTACCCGGTGGTCCGCCGGCCCGGGAACCCACCGGAAAGCCTTGGGGGCGCTGTGTCAGCGGCACGAGCCGGCGGAGAATCGCGGATCGGGGCATGGCTTTTCGGCCCGTGTGATCGGCGCCGGCCGTGCCGCTTGAGGCAGGTGGGTGTCATGGACAGGACCCGGGAATCCGAACCGACGCAGCCGAGCGGAGTCAGCCGCCGTGGTTTCCTGACCGGCGTGGGTGCCGGCGCGGCCGGCGTGGCGCTGGCGGCACCGGGCGCCGCGAGCGCCGCACCGGCGGTCGCGGCGACCCCGGCCGACCGGTTCGGCCGGATGTTCCCGGAGCTTCCCTCGTTCGTACCGGCCGACGACCGGCGCCGCAGCGCGCTCACCGATCTGGGCCGGGCCGGCGGCATACTCGACGCCCGGGACAACCTCGCCGTCGGGCCGGTACTGCTGATCACCGACCCGGCGCAGAGCGTCAACAACCCCGACAACCCGACCCACACGGCGGGCACCACGTTCTTCGGCCAGTTCCTGGACCACGACATGACCTTCGACGCGGTGTCGCCGCTGGGCGTGCCGACGGCTCCGGAGTCCACGCCGAACACCCGTACGCCGGCGCTGGACCTGGACACCGTGTACGGCGGTGGGCCGGTAACCAGTCCGCACCTGTACGAGCCCGACCGGATCCGGCTACGGATCGAGTCCGGCGGCCTGTTCGAGGACCTGCCCCGGCAGTCGAACGGGGCGGCGATCATCGGCGATCCGCGCAACGACGAGAACCTCATCATCTCCGGTATGCACGCGGCGTTCATCCTCTTCCACAACCGGGTGGTGGCTCGGCTCGTCGAGGAGGGGGTGCCGGCGGCCGACCAGTTCGCCCGGGCCCGGCAACTCGTCACCTGGCACTACCACTGGCTGATCGTGCACGAGTTCCTGCCGCAGATCATCGGCGCCGCGGCCGTGCAGGACATCCTGACCCAGGGGCGTCGGTGGTACCGCCCCGAGCCGGGGCCGGCGTTCATTCCGGTCGAGTTCCAGGGCGCGGCGTACCGGTTCGGGCACAGCATGGTCCGGCCCTCCTACCGGGCCAACCTGGCCGGCAACCCGGACGGTACCGCCTTCTTTGGCTTCATCTTCGACCCGGCGGGGGAGGGCCAGGCGGACCCGGTGGACCTGCGGGGCGGCCGGCGGGCGCCGCGACGCTTCATCGGGTGGCAGACGTTCTTCGACTTCGGCGACGGACAGATGCGCCCGAACAAGCGGATCGACCGTCGGATCTCGACCCCGCTGTTCCAGTTGCCGCTGGGGGCCATCTCCAGTGGCGCTCCACCGATCTCGTTGCCACAGCGGAACCTGCTCCGCCATCTGACCTGGAGCATTCCGGCGGGTCAGCGGATCGCCCAGCTGATGGGGGTGCAGATGCTGCATCTGCAGGAGCTGGCGGGTTCCGGTGTGGCGCTGGAGAACCAGAGTCCACTGTGGTACTACGTGCTGGCCGAGGCCGAGATGCTCGCGAACGGGCTGCACCTCGGCCCGGTGGGCGGGCGGATCGTCGGCGAGGTGTTCATCGGGCTCCTCCAACTCGATCCGAACTCGTATCTGGCTGCCCAGCCGGGCTGGACACCCACCCTTCCGGTCCGTGACGCGGGCACCTTCCGGATGACCGACCTGCTGCGGTTCGCCGGGGTGGATCCGGCGAGTCGGGGGCAGTGACCGTCGGTCGGAAGCGGCGCGTCACCCGGCCGCTTCCGACCCGTTCGCCCAGCGCCGTCCCCGGCCGTTCGCCCAGCGCCGCTCGTGGCCGGGCGGGGGGACGGATGTCGAAACCCCCTAGGCGGATGCCTTCGCGCAGATCTTGTATAACAATGATGTGCGTCGATGCAGCACTTGCTTGACACGTCGCCCGAGCATCGGGATCAGGCCCGATGCCGGGCGGTGGCGCGAGCCGGGGGAGGCGAGCGTGCAGGCAATCCGAGGCCCGGAACAGTCGGTACGACTCGCCATCCGCTCGGCTCGGCGGCTCTTCCGGGACGCGCTGGCGACCTGCCTCGCCGCCGAGCGGGAGTTCAGCGTCGTTGGTCACGTGCCGGACGAGGCCGATCTGCTGGCGCTGTGCGCATTGCGCGCGCCGGACCTCGTACTCTTCGACATCGGCGGGGCGGTGGGGCCGAAGCCGCTGACCTCGCTGGCCGCGTTGCATCGTCGGTGCCCCCGGACGCGGCTGCTGGTCGTCTACGACGAACTGTCCCGCGCGGAGCTGACCGCGATCTGGCAGGTCGGGGTGGACGCGATCCTGCCCGGCTCGCACAGCCTCGACGCGCTGATGGTGGTCCTGCACCAGCACGCGGCGGCGGTGCGCTCGGTGTCCGGCCCGGTCCGCCCGGACACCGGCCTCAGCGATCAGGAACAGGAGATCATCGCGCTGATCGCCGGCGGGCACACCGTCAGCCGCATCGCCGAGCTGCTCGGGCTGTCATCCGGTGCCGTGGAGAACCGTAAGCGCCAGATCTACCGGAAGCTGCTGGTGTCCAGCCAGAGTCACGCGATCGCCCGCGCCACGGCGCTGGGTCTGGTCAACCGGGCGCCGAGCCGCCGTAGCCGGGCCCGTACCCGCGGTGGTACGACGCTGGTCGTCCTGCGCGGGCCGATGACGGCGACGCTGCGCCAGGCGATGGCGGTGCTGACGGCCAACGGCGTTGACGTCGTCGTCGAGGACGGCGTCCGGTACCAGGGCGGGATTGCCGTACAGGATGGGTCGCCCACCTGCCCGCCGGTGCTCGTCCTGGTCGATCCGGCTCCGTCGGACTGGCCGGGGGTCGACGAGAGAACCGCGCCCGTGCTGCTGGTCCGGTCCGAGCCGATGAGTCCGGCCGAGACGATCGCGGCACTGGCCAGTGGGGTGGCCGGGGTCGTCGCGGCGGAGGATCTCGTCCAGACCCTGGTGCCGGCGTTGGTGCTGACCGACCACGGTCACGTGACCGTCGAACCCGGCGCGGCGGACGCGTTGGTGGCCGGGATCGGCGCCCGGTTCCTCGACGGGCAGCAGGGGCTTCCCGAACTGACCGCGCGGGAGTCGGAGATCCTCGACTCCATCGCCTCCGGTCACACCGTGCGGCAGACCGCCCGGCGGCTGGGCATCGCGGAGAAGACGGTGCAGAACATCCAGGCCCGGATGTTCCGGAAGCTGGGTACCCAGAACCGGGCCGGTGCGCTGGGCGCCGCCCACGCCCTCGGCCTGCTCTGACCGCCGATCCTCAGGGTGCCGGCGGCTGTTCGGCGGCGAGCATGATCCGGCGCAGCAGGTCGGACAGGGTTCTCCGCTCGTCGGCGGTCAGGGTGCCGAGCAGGCGGTACTCCTCGTGACCGAGGATGTCCATCGCGCCGAGCCAGGCGGCCCGGCCGTCCTCGGTGAGTTCGATGTCGATCCGGCGGCGGTCCGTGACGGACGGCGTCCGCCGGACGAATCCCCGGGCGACCAGGGCGTCGACCCGTGCCGTCACCGACGGGGGCGCCAGACCGAGGTCGTCGGCGAGTTGCGACGGCACCGCCCGGCCGTGCCGTCCGGCGAGTGCGTGCAGGGTGTCGAACTCGTGCCGTTGCAGATCGAAGTCGACCAGGGAGTTCTCCCGGAACCGGCGCAGGTGTTTGGTCACCAGTTTCATCCGGGTGACCGCGGCCTCGACGTCCGGGTCGAGGTGGGGCAGGACGGGCAGCCAGCGCGCGACGTGTCCGTCGGTCCAGTCTCGGTGTTCCACGCCACAACTCTACGTCGACACGGAATTATTCGTTGACGAAAGGTTCGACGTCGAAATACTGTCCCTGGCGTGCCTCATCCGCTCCGGCTCCGCGCCTTCCAGCTGCTCTTCCTCGGCCGTACGCTGTCCGCGCTCGGCGACGCCGTCGTGCCGGCCGCACTCGCGCTCGCGGTGCTCCGGGTCACCGGTTCGACCTCCGCGCTCGCCCTGGTGCTCGGCTGCGCGATGGTGCCCAGACTGCTGCTCCTGCCGATCGGCGGCGTGATCGCCGACCGGTTCAACACCCGGATCGTCGCGATCAGCACCGATCTCGTCCGCTGCGGCACACAGGTCTTCATCGGTGTCGAGCTGCTCAGCGGCACTCCGACACTGCTGCCCATCGCCGCCGCCTCCGCCGTCGGTGGCGTCGCGTCGGCGTTCGCGATGCCCACCACGTCACCGCTGGTCGCCGGAATCGTCGACGGTCCAGGACGGCAACGGGCCAACGCCGCGCTCGGTGCGGCCCGCAGCGCCACCGGACTCGCCGGCCCGGCCCTGGCCGGGGCGTTGATCTGGGCAGCCGGTCCGGGCTGGGCGTTCGTCCTCGACGGCGCGAGCTTCGCCGTCAGCGCCGCGCTGCTCGCCGTGCTGCGGGTACGCCACACGCCGATCGAACGGCGCTCGCTCCTGGCCGACCTGCGGGAGGGCTGGGCGGAGGTCCAGTCCCGCGACTGGTACTGGAGCAGCCTGGTGGCGCACGCGGTCTGGAACGGTGTGGCGGCGGTGCTGGTCACGCTCGGCCCGGCGGTGGCGATCAGCGAACTGGGCGGTGAGGGCGTCTGGGTCCTGGTGCTCGAAGCGGGCGCCATCGGTCTGCTGATCGGATCCCTGCTGGCCGGCCGGGCCCGACTGAAGCGGCCGATCCTCGTCGCCAACCTGGGTCTCGCCACGTACGCGCTACCGCTCACCCTCTTCGCCGTCGCCGCGCCGTCCTGGGCGGTGATCGTCTCCTACGGTGTCGCGCTGGCCGCCCTCGGCTTCCTCAACCCGGTGTGGCAGACGGTCGTCCAGGCGGAGATACCACCACACACGCTCGCCCGGGTCACCTCGTACGACTGGCTTCTCTCGCTGGCCGCGATGCCGCTCGGGTACGTACTCGCCCCGCTCGCCGCCGACGCCTGGTCACCGTCGGTGCCGCTGGGAATCGGCGCGGTGATGGTCGCGCTGGTCTGTCTGGGCACCGCGGCCGTGCCCGGCGTACGCCGACTTCAGGTCAGCCGGCCGACGGCGCAGCCACAGCCGGAGCCGGCGAACGCGTCCGGTTAGTCCGGACCGGGCTCCGCGATGCCGGCTCCGATCGCCACCACTGAGCAGTCGCTCAGCCGATCGGCCGATGACCCGGTCGACCGATCGCCTGGTCGACCGGGTCCCGATCTTGGCGACCGTCGTGACACCATGCGCCGGTGACGTCGACCCGACACACGCACGTTCTGTTCGACTTCTTCGGCACCCTGGTGGACTACTCGGCCAGCCGGACCGAGCAGGGGTACCAGCGCTCGCACGAGTTGCTGCGCTGGTACGGCGGGCGGCTGGACTATCCGGACTTCCTCCTGGAGTGGTCGCGGGTCTGCACGGACTTCGACCGGAGCTGCGACCTGGACGACCACGAGTTCGCCATGGAGGAGGTCACCGAGGCGTTCCTCTCGGCGGCGCTGGGCCGAGAGCCGGACGCGGCCGACGTACGGGCGTTCGTCGACACCTACGTCGCGGAGTGGAACCGGGAGGTCCACTACCTGCCCGGCATCGCCGACCTGCTGTCCGGACTCGCCGCCGACTACCGGCTCGCCGTGGTCAGCAACACCCACCATGCCCCGCTGGTCCCCGCCCACCTGGCCGCGATGGGGGTCGAGTCGCTGTTCGACGCCGTGATCACGTCGGTACGGGTCGGCTGGCGCAAGCCCGACCCCCGGATCTACGCGGCGGCACTCGGGGAACTCGGAGTGGCCGCCGAGTCCGTGGTCTTCGTGGGCGACTCCATCGAGCCGGACTACCACGGGCCACGGCGGATCGGCATGTTGGCGTACCTGATCGACCCGACGGGTCAGGCGCCGGTGCCCGACCGGCACCGGCTGGCGTCCGTCTTCGACCTGCCGGGTCGGCTCGCCGGGCTGACCACGGTTCCGCCGGACTGACCACGGTTCCGCCGGACTGATCCCTCGGCGTCGTCGCGAACGGTCCGGCCGTACCGGACCTCGCCGGCCCGGCGTGACCGCCGGACCGGTCGGCGGGTGCTGCCCGGATATCCGCTGGACGCGGTGGCGAGACTGGGCGGGTGGAGACGATCACAACCCGGGCCTGGACGGTCCGCGACGAGCCCGTGGACGGCGCGACGGCCAGCGCGCTGCTACGCGACTACTACACCGACATCGTCGGCCGGTACCACGGCCGTCCGGCCGAAACTGCCGAGGTCGACGCCGTGCTGGAAGAGGAGCCGAGCGACGATCTGCGACCGCCGACCGGCCTGTTCCTGGTGGGCTGGTACGACGGCGAGCCGGCCGGCTGTGTCGGGCTCCGGCTCGGCGACCTGCCGGTGGCCGAGATAACCCGGGTGTACGTCCGGCCGTCGGCCCGGCGGCAGGGCGGCGGCGCACGGCTGCTCGACGCGGTCGAGGCGGCCGCGGTGGCGTACGGCGCGACGACGGTACGGCTGGACACCCGGCACGATCTGGTCGAGGCCCGGGGGCTGTACGCCCGGCAGGGTTACCGCGAGGTCGCTGCCTTCTCCGTCTCGCCGTACGCCGACCACTGGTTCGAGAAGCGGCTGAGGGGTTGACGGAAGGCGCCGGGGCACGGCGGTGCGGACCGGGGGAGTCCGGCGCGGCTCAGTCCAGGGTGACCCGGTAGCGCCGCGCCAGCGCCCCGGCCGTCGCGACGAACACGGCCCGCAGTTCGGCCGGGGCGAGCACCTCGACGTCGGCGCCGAGCTTCAGCAACTCGATGTGCCCCTGCCGGACCGACTCGATCGGCACCACCGTGTAGAGCCAGCCGGCGTCGTCGACCGGACCGGCGGCCTCCCGTGCCGCCCGGGACATCGCTGGCGGGAACACGAACGGCATCAGGTCGAGTGCCGCCGCCGTCATCCGTACCGTCGCCTCGGCCCGGTAGACGCTCTCCTCGTACCGGCGGCTCCAGGCCTGCCAGAACGCGGCCAGGTCGAAGTCCGCCGGCCGCTCGAATCCCTCGTCCAGCACGGTCAGGTCGAGCACGCTGGCGATCCGGTACGCCCTGGCCTCCGTGCCCGCCCGGGCCACCAGGTACCAGCGGCCCGCCTTGAGCACCACGCCGAGCGGGGCGAGCCGGCGGTCCACCTCCTGCGGCGCCTTCCAGCGGCGGTACCGGATCTCGACCATGCGTTCCCGCCACACGGCGTCGGCGAGCGCGGCCAGGTACGGCGTCGGCTCGGTGGAGCGGAACCAGCCCGGGGCGTCCAGATGGAACCGGTCCCGGGACCGGGCGGCCCGGTCACCCAGCTCACCGGGAAGCGCGGCGAGCAGCTTCAACTCGGCTCCGGCCAGTACGGTGCCGAGGCCGAGTTCCTCGGCGGGACCGGGCATGCCGGTGAGGAACAGGGTCTCCGCCTCGTTGACGGTCAGCCCGGTCAGCCGGGTCCGGTAGCCGTCGAGCAGCCGGTAGCCGCCGGTCGGGCCACGGTCGGCGTACACCGGCACCCCGGCGGCGCCGAGCGACTCGACGTCGCGGTAGACGGTCCGGACCGACACCTCCAGCGCCGTGGAGAGTTCCTGCGCCGTCATCCGCCCCCGCGCCTGCAGGAGCAGCAGTAACGACACGAGTCGGCTGGCGCGCACGCCAGGAAGGCTATCCCGGTATTCGGGGGCACCGAAGGTTCCCGGGCGCGCCTGGACGCCGGGGACGGAACGATCTGGGAACCTTTCTCGCGTGCCCCGATCCACTCCCACCCTGGTCCGTCGGACCACCGGTCGGCTCGCCCTGACCGACTCCCCGGCCGACTTCACCGAGGCCTGGCTGCGTAACCGTCGGCTGTCCGAACACACCCGGGCCGCGTACCGACGGGACATCACCGGCTGGCTGTCCTGGTGCACAGGGCGGGACCTCGATCCGCTCGGGGCCACCTTCCTGCACGTCAACACGTACGCCCGGGACCTGGAGTCGAGTGTCGACGCGCGCAGTGGCCGGTCACTCACCCCGGCCACGGTGGCCCGAAAGCTCTCCGCCCTGTCGAGTTGGTACACCTTCCTCGGTCGGCTGGGCGTGGTGCCGGCCAATCCGGTCTCCGGCGCCGACCGGCCCCGGGTGGACCGGGACCACTCCGCCACCGTGGGGCTGACCTCGGACGAGGTCGATGCCCTGCTCGCCGCCGCCGAGGCGGACACCGGCGTCAACGCGCTGCGCAACCGGGTGGTGCTGGTCCTGCTGGCCGACCTCGGGCTGCGGGTCGGCGAGCTGGTCTCCCTGGACCTGTCCGACCTGGGATACGAGCGGGGGCACCGCAGCGTCCGGTTCGTCGGCAAGGGCGGCCGGGCCCGCCGCCGGGCGTTGACCCCCGGTTCGGCGTACGTGGTGGACGCCTATCTGGCCGCCCGGTCGGCCGCCGAACAGCGGCCGACCGACCAGCTCGGCGGGGCGTTGCTGGTCACCGCCACCGGCAACCGGCTGGACCGGCACGCCGTGTTCCGGCTGGTCCGCCGACTGGCCCGGGTGGCGGACATTCCGGCCTGGGAGCGGCTCTCCCCGCACTCGCTGCGGCACGCCTTCGCCACCTCGGCCCGGGCCGAGGGGGTCCCGCTGGAGGACGTGCAGGACGCGATGGGGCACGCCGATCCCCGGACCACCCGCCGGTACGACCGGGACCGGCACAACCTGGACCGGGACCCGGCGTACGCGATCTGGGCGGCCCGGGCGCGCCGCCAGAGCTGACCGGAGCCTCCGACGGCACGCCACCCGTGACCGCCCCCGATCAGTCCTGCGGTCGCAGGCAGACACAGAACGGCTGGCCGGCCGGGTCGGTGAGGACCCGCCACCGGTCGCCGCCCGGCTGGAAGTCGGGCCGGGCCGCGCCGGCCTGCACACAGCTCGCCTCGGCCTTGTCCAGGTCGTCGACGTAGAAGTCGAGGTGGTAGCGCTTGCCGCCGGAGGTGTCCGGCCAGGCCGGCGGCCGGTACCCCTCGACCAGGCCGAAGCCGATCGAGGTGTGTCCGTCACTGATCATGGCGTATTCGTCTTCACTCGCGGTTATCTCCCAGCCGAGTACCTGGTGGTAGAACTCGGCGTGCGCGCGGGGATCGGGGCTGTCGAGGCTGACCATGATGAGGTCGGCGATTTTGTTCATGCCGGCCAGCCTGCCCCGGATAGCTGACACCTCCTGTCAGGTACGTGATCCGAACCGGGAACGGCTCAGCAGAGTGAGTCGAGTTCGTGGTGGGCGTCGGCCGCGATGTCGCCGCCGCGCAGCCAGCGCCGCGCCCAGAGCGGGGCCGCCACCTCCGCCACCTCGTCGCCCCAGGCCGCCTGCTCGACCAGCAGCGCGGTGCTGAGCGCGTACGCCATCCGCAGGGCCAACCCTCGGGCTCCGGCGATCACGCCGACGGCCTCCGGATCGGCGGCGACCTCGGCGAGCGAGTTCCGCAGCTCGGCGGTGCCGGCGCCGAGCGTGTCGGCCAGCGCCGGGTGCAGCCGCCGGGCGGTGTCTACCGCCTGGTCGAGGCGCTTGAGCAGCGGCGTGGCGGCGTCGTCCCGGACGACCGCCCGGAGCACGTCCAGGGCGAGCACGTTGGTGGTGCCCTCCCAGATCGGCAGCACCTGCGCGTCCCGGAGCAGTCGGGGCACGCCGGTGTCCTCGACGTACCCGGCGCCGCCGAAGCTCTCCACGTACTCGCTGGCCGACGAGACCGCCAGCCGTGCGGTGGCGAGCTTGGCCAGCGGCGCCACGATCCGCAGCTCGGCCTCGGCGTCGGGATCGGCACCGACCTCGACCCGGCCGAGCAGCGCGAACGCGTGCCCGGCGAGCACGAACGCACCGGCCGCGTCCACCGCGAGGGTACCGAGGGTGGCCCGGTGCAGCGGCGAGGTGATCAGCCGCCCGCCGGCGACCTGGCGGGCGTCGGCGTACGCGCGGGCGTACGCCAGCCCCCGGCGCATGCCACCGGCGGCGGCTGCCGCGTTGTGTACCCGGGTCACCACGACCAGGGTCATCGCCCGGGTGAGACCGGGCTGGGTCGGGTCACCCAGCGGCCAGGCGTACGCGTCGTGCAGCCCGATCTCGGCCGTGGGAAGCGCCCGGGTGCCGAGCTTGTCCTTGAGCCGGTGCACGGTGACCCCCGGTGCCGGTGCGTCCGGTTCGGCACTCGGCAGCGCCAGTGGCGAGTCGGCGGCGTAGCGCGGGACCAGGAACGGGGCGAGTACCCGACTGCCCCGACCGGCCGCGTCGGGGCGGGCCAGTGCGACCGCCAGTTCGGCGTCGGCCGCCGAGCAGAACCACTTCTCGCCGGTCAGCCGCCACGAGCCGTCGCTGGCCGGCCGGCCGATGGTGGTCGACCGGGCCAGGTCGGAGCCGCCCTGTGACTCGGTCATCCACTGGCCGCTGCTGACCACCCGGCTCGGATCGGTCGAGGTGAGCCGGGGCAACCAGGCGTCCCGGAGCGCCGGGTCGACCTCGGGGCGGGAGAGCAGTGCCGCCGCACCGTCGCTCATCGCGACCGGGCAGGAGAAGGTTGCCGACTCCGGGCCGTACAGGTGCAGCAGGGCGTGCTGGACGACCCGGGCTGCCGCGCCCCAGGTGCTCCGGGCCCGCGCCAGGTACGGCAGCGCGACCACGGCGTGCCGGGCGGCGGCCTCGCGCTGCGCCTGCCAGCCGACCGAGGTCTCGATCCGGTCGATCCTGGCCCCCCACGGGCCGTAACGGACCAGTGTGGGCGGGTGCGCCTCGGCGAGGGCGTGCGCGGCCCGGAGCGGTCCGGTGACGTCGGTGGCGAGCGCGGTCAGCCGGTCGGCGGCGGCGGCGTGTCCGTCCGCGCCGAGCTGACGGTCGAGCCAGGACCGCAGCAGCCGGTCACCGGTGTACGGGTCGGCGGGCGCGGGTACCGCCTGGACGTAGCGCACCATGGTCTGATTCCTTGGAGTCGAGGGCCGGCGGAGGGGCGGGGTCGGCGACGGGGATGATCCCGACCGTAGACCACGGCCGATCCCGGCGGCACCGCCCGAGCCGATCATGCCGGCCCGCCGGAGTACGGTCCACGAGCCGGAACCCGGCCGGTTCGCTGCGCCGATCGCGGTGGCATATCTACCGTCGAGGCCATGGGATACGAGGTGCCGGGGGCTCGGCCGGCCCGGCGGCCGCGCCGGATGCGGGGCGTCCTGTCGCTGGCCGCGGCCGGGCTCTTCGTCTGCTGCGTGGGCGCGGCGGGGCTCGGCGCCTGGAACTACCAGCAGGTTCGGCAGTCCTCCGGCGGGGCGCGGGACGCGGCGGAGGCGTTCCTCCGCGACGTGACCAGCGGCGACGCGGCCGGCGCCTACGACAAGCTCTGCGGGGACACCCGCGAGCGGTGGAGCCGGGACGACTTCGTCCAGCGGCTGTCGGTGCCGCCCACGATCAACCGGTACGCCATCGACGACGTCGCGGTCGCGACCGACCGGGGGCAGGTCCGGGGCACCGTCACCGCCAGGCTGACCCGTCGCTCCGGTGCGGTGGACGTGCGGGAGATGCCGATGGTGAAGGACGGCGACCGGTGGCAGGTCTGCGGCGATCCGTTCTGAGCGTGACCCGGCGCACTCGATGTGAAGTGTTCTTGACGTAAAGAAGAGTTGACGTCATGCTCGACGTCATGACCACCTCACCCGCCCCCACCAGCCGGATCACCGTGCTGGACCGGATCGCCGACTGGGCTCTCGACCCCGACGGCCACACCTACGGCGACGAACGCGAACGGCTGCGCTGGTACGAGGGCATGGCGACGGCCGCCATGATCCAGTGGATCGCCCTGCCATGGGCGGCGGCGGTGCTGGTGTGGGTCGGCGGCCGACCCGTGGCACCGACCCTCGTGGTGCTGCTGGCCCTGCTCTACCTGCCGATCCTGCTGTGCGCCCGGTACGTCGCGCGGCGCCGGGTCGACCCCCGCCGGATCCGCTGGACCACGCGGACGATCAGTACCGCGTTGCTCGTCGGCGTTCCGTACCTGCTCTTCCTGTTCGGCCTGGCCCGCGCGTACCACCTCCTCGCCGGCCCACCCGTCTGGGCCGTACCGCTCGGCGCGGCGTTCGGCATCGGCGGCGCGGCCGTCGGCGTACGCCTCGACGCCCGGCGCCGGAATCGGGCGGCCGCAGCCGAGGAACTCGACTGATGGTCCGCACCGGCGGGCCGGTACGGGGACGGCCGAACAGTGCGGTCGGCGCGGGGATACGGGTCCAACGCCGCGCGGCCGGACTGACCCAGCAGCAGCTCGCGGACGCTGTCGAGGTGAGCCGACAGACCATCATCGCGATGGAGACCGGCGACTACGCGCCCTCGGTCTACCTCGCCATCAAGATCGCCCGTGCCCTGGAGACCTCCGTGGAAGCCCTCTGGGGCTGACCGTCAGCGGTTGCCGCCCAGGTCGCCGTTGCGGTAGTGCCGCCGGCACAACACCTGGTAGCGCACCTCTGCCTCGTCGACGGTGTCGCCGATGACCACCTGCTCGCCCTCCCGGGCCACCGTTCCGGCCACCACCCGGGCGTTGAGCAGCCCCGGCCGCCCGCACCAGCAGAGCACCTCGACCTGGATCCGGGACACCTCGTCAGCGAGCTCGAACAACCGCTGCGCCGCCGGGAACAGACAGGACCGGAAGTCGCTGGCCAGGCCGAACGCGAACACGTCGACGTCGTACCGGTCGACCAGTTCCGCCATCTGCTCGATGTGCGGCACCGTGTAGAAGCAGGCCTCGTCGCAGATCAAGTAGTCGACCCGGATGCCCGCGGCCCACCGTGACCGCACCAGCTCACAGAGGTCGAGTTCCTCGGTGACCTCGATCGCCTCGTGTGCCAGGCCGATCCGGGTGGTGATCTGCGGGCCGAGCGAGCGGTCGATCCGGGTCAGTACCAGGCCGCGTCGCCCCTGCCGGGCATGGTTGTAGTTCATCTGCAGGGCCATCGTCGACTTGCCGCAGTCCATCGGTCCCCAGAAGAACTTGAGCGCGGCACCGTGGCGTAACCGGCCGTCGCCAGCGGCGAAACACGCGGCGGACAGGGCGGACTCGGCTCCGACCGGCTCGGCCCGGTCGGTACGGATGTCGTCGGTCACGGTCGGTGAGCCTAGGCCACCCGGCGTTTTCGTACGACCCGCCGTGTTGATCACCACTCCGGTCATCCGCCGGGCACCTGCCGGTCACCGCCGGTCGTGCCGCTCCTTCTCGTCCGACACCGTCGCGGCCACCTCGGCCCGCTCGTCCGGGGCCAGCGTCGGCGCCAGGTGCTGTTCCAGAATCGACCGCAGTTCGCCGGAGAGCCCGGGATCGGGGCGCAACAGTTCCTGGAACCGGCGCTGCCAGATCCCGGCCAGCGCCCGCTCCAGGTCGGGATCGTCGGCCTGCCGGGCGGCCAGCACCTCGGCGCGCAGTTCGGCCAGGTCGTCGGCCACGGTGTCGGCCTCGTCCGCCCGGGCCCGTCGCCAGAACGCGACCACCTCGGCCCGGGCCACCGGCCATCCGTCGCTGGCCATCGCGCCGACCAACGACGTTCCGGCCGCCACCGCGATCGGTTCCATCCCGTGCCCCCTGTCTCGTACGGCTCGCCGGCCCCACAGTAGGACACGGCGGGCGGTCCGGACAGCGGTAGCCGGATGCCGGCCCCACGCGAGGCGTCCGGCCGCCCACGCCGCCGCCTCGATCGTCGCCGACCCTCAGAGCCGCGCCGGCGGTACGTTTCCGGCGGCGACGATCGCCCGACGGATCGGCACGGCGAGCAGCAGCACGAAGCCGACGATGAAGAACACCAACAGCGAGATGATCGCCACCCGGTAGCTCTCGGTCATCCCGTACGCCAGGCCGAACAGCAGCGGCCCGAGCCAACTGGTGCCCTTGTCGGAGATCTCGTAGAGCCCGAAGTACTCGGCCTCCTTGCCCTTCGGGATCAGCTGGCTGAACAGCGACCGACTCAGCGCCTGGCTGCCGCCGAGCACGATGCCGATTCCGCCGCCGAGCAGCACGAACGGGATCTCCTCGTTGGCCGGCAGTCGGAACGCCACCGCCAGCACCACCGTCCAGAGCACCAGGCTGATCAGGATCGTCTTCCAGGCGCCGATCCGCTTGGCCAGCGCGCCCATCCCGAGCGCCCCGGCGAAGGCCAGGAACTGCACCATCAGGATGGTCGGCACCAACACGTCGTCGGAGAGCTTCAGCTCCTCGGTGCCGTAGACGGCGGAGAGCGAGATGACCGTCTGGATGCCGTCGTTGTAGATCAGGTACGCGATCAGGAAGAACAACGTCAACGGGTACGCCTTGAGACTGCGCAGCGTGTGCCACAGTTGCCGGAACCCGTCGATCAGCAGCGGTCCCTGGGCCGGTCCGGCCACCGGCGGGCGGTTGCGCAGCCGGATCAGCGGGATGGTGGTGAACGCGGCCCACCAGATGCCGGCCGACACCATGCTGTACCGGGCGACCTCGCCGGTGTCCATGCCGAGCGAGTCCTTGAACAGCACCGCCGCCACGTTGATCGCCAGCAGGAGCCCGCCGCCGATGTACCCGATCGCCCAGCCGATGCTGGAGACGCTGTCCCGGTCCTCCGGCCCGGCTATCTGGGGCAGGAACGAGTAGTAGACGACGATGCTCGCGCCGTAGGCGATGTTCGCGATCAGGAACAGCCCCGCACCGAGCAGATAGCGGTCACCGGTGAGGAAGAGCAGGCCGACGGTGGCCGCCGAGCCGATGTAGGCGAACAGCGCCAGCATTTCCTTCTTGTGCGCCGACCGGTCGGCGACGGCGCCCACCATCGGCAGTACGAAGACGGTCAGGAACACCGACAGCGACACCATGTACGGGAACAGCGAGCCGGGCGCGATGTCGATGCCGAGCAGGCCGATCCGCTGGCCCCGGCACGGGTCGTCCGAGGCGCACCCGGCGGCGGCCTTCGCGATCGACGTCAGGTACGGGCCGAGGAAGACGGTGATGACGGTGGTGTTGAACGCCGAGTTCGCCCAGTCGTAGAAGTACCAGCCGACGCGTTCGTGGCGGGTGCTGGGTGGCGCGTCCTCCGCCGTCGCGGGAAGTGTCTCGGCCATGATCGGTCCTTCGGCGGGGGTCGGGCGGGGGTGGTCCGGGCCGACCTACCGATCGGAGGGCCAGTGTCCGCGGCTGAGGTACGCCTCGCGCAGTACGTCGACGTGATCGGTCATGATGCCATCCACACCCATGTCCAGTAACTCGTTCATCTCGGTGAGTTCGTCGATGGTCCAGACATGGACCTGTAGGCCCAGCCGGTGGACGTAGTCGACGAATCGCCGGTCGACCACCCGTACGCCCCGGTACCGGACCGGAACCTGGGCGGCCACCACCGTCGGCGGCAGCGCCAACCGCCGGTTCGCCAGCGAGGCGAGCCGCAGCCGTGCCACCCCGCGCAGGCCCAGCGAGGTGGCGACCTTCGGTCCGGCCAGCAGCCGCAGCCGGGCCAGTCGGGTGTCGCTGAACGACGCGAGCAGGACCCGGTCACCGGCGCCGACCCGTTCGACGGTGCGCGCCGTGGCCAGGACCGCGCTGTCGGCCTTCACGTCGACGTTGAACCGGATCTGCGGCCAGGCGCCGAGGACGTCGTCGAGCCGGGGCACGGCCGCGGCACCGCCGATCCTGATCGTCTGGAGGTCGGCCCAGCGCAGACCGGCGATCCGGCCCCGTTCGCCGGTCATCCGGTGCAGTGTCGCGTCGTGGAACACCACCGGTACCTCGTCGGCGGTGGCGTGGACGTCGGTTTCGACGTACCGGTAGCCGAGCCGGACCGCCCGGGCGAACGCCTCGGTGGTGTTCTCGTCGCCCCGCGCGGCGCCGCCCCGGTGGGCGAAGGCCAGCGGCGTGGGGGCGTCGAGGTAGGCGAAGTCCCGGATCACGGTGCGAGTATGCGCCGCGAGGTTGGCCGCCGGATGACCGGAGGGCGGCACTTTCATCCGGCGGGCGGTGAACCTCCGGGACAGTAGGGTGCTGCCATGCGGTTGCTCGCCATCGACTTCGGTACGTCCAACACCGTGGCCGTGGTGCGGAACGCGGACGGCCGGAGTCGCCCGCTGCTCTTCGACGGCACCCCGCTGCTGCCGTCGGCGGTCTGCCTCGACCCGGCCGGTGCGCTGCTGGTCGGCCGGGACGCCGAGCGGGCCGCCCGAGGAGATCCGGCCCGGTTCGAGCCGCATCCGAAGCGACGGATCGACGACGGCGTGGTGCTGCTCGGCGGCCGGGAGGTACCGGTGACCTACCTGGTCGCGGCGGTCTTGCGACGGATCGCCGTCGAGGCGGAGCGGCAGATCGGTGGCGTCGACGAGGTCCGGCTCACTCATCCGGCGCGCTGGGGTGAGCCGCGTCGTTCGGTGCTGGTGGCCGCCGCGCTCGCCGCCGGCCTGCCGCCGCCGCGCCTGGTCGTCGAGCCGGTCGCTGCGGCCGCGTACTACCCGACGGTGCTCGGCGCGGCGATGCCGCCGGGTCGGGCGCTGGCCGTTTACGACCTGGGCGGCGGAACCTTCGACGCGGCCGTGGTGCGCCGTACCGTGGGCGGCTTCGACGTGCTCGCCGAGCTGGGGCTGAGCGATCTGGGCGGACTCGACTTCGACCAGGCGCTGGTCGAACACCTCGGCCGGGGCTACGCCGGGACCCGGACCGAGCTGTGGCACGGGCTGGTGAGCCCGGACGACTCGCAGCGGCGCCGGCAGCGGGCGCTGCTCTACGACGACGTACGGGCCGCCAAGGAACTGCTGTCCCGGATGTCCAGCGCCGACGTGCACCTGCCGGCGCTGGACATCCGGGCACACGTCACCCGGGAGGAACTGGAGTCGCTGATCCGTCGGCAGCTGCTCCAGACGGTCAACTGCCTGGCCCGGACGATCGCCGCCGCCGGGCTGGAGCCCGCCGACCTGGTCGGGATCTTCCTGGTCGGCGGGTCGAGCCGGATCCCCCTCGCCGCCCGGCTGATCCACGCCGAACTGGGCATCGCCGCCAGCACGCTCGACCAGCCGGAGACGGTGGTCGCCGAGGGAGCGCTGTGCCACGGCACCCCGCATTCGCCCGGCCAGCCCGCTGATCCGGCCGGCCGGCCATCCCGGCACTCCGGTCCCGGCGCTTCGGCGGCGGAACCCGGCAATCCGGTGGCGGCACGGTGGGGCGGTCCGGCGGAACTCGGCGATCCGGTGGCGGCGCGGCCGGACGGTCCCGCGCTGGCGTCCGGGCCGGAGCCCGGTGCGGTCTGGTCGGTCGCCGGCCCGGCCGGTTCGTCGGTGGGCCGGACCGCACCGGGCTCCGGTCGGGCTGCCGCCGCGCCGACCACCCCGGCCGGCGGATTCTGGTACGGGACGACCGGGCTGGTCTGGACCGGATCCCTGGCCGTGCTGGTGGCTGTCGCGCTCGTCGTGCTCGTCGCGGTGGCCGGGGCCGGCTGACCGGTATGCGCGGGCCGGGGCCCGACCCCACCGGTCGGCTCACCGCCCGCGGCACCACCATTTTCGGGCCACCGTCGGCACCGGCAGGGTCAGCGGTTGTCCGGTGACCAGAACCGGGCCAGCGCACTCGTCGCCGGGTCCTCGGAGTCGGCCAGCGCCGTCCACGGGTCGCCGTCGGCCGGCAACTCCGTCCCGGCGTAGTCGGCCAGTTCCTCCGGGCCCGGTGCCGGGCCGGCCGCCGTCGGCTCGACCGGGGCGGCGGCCGGGTCGCCGAGCAGGGCGGGATCCGCCCACGGGAAGCCGTCGACCGGCTCCGGTGGCGGGCCCAGGTCGGAGGCGTCCGGCGCCGACCAGGCCGGCTCCGACCACTGCGCCGTGTCGCCGTACGGGTCGAGATCCGGATCGGCGCCGATCGGCGGGTCGGCCGGACCCATGCCGACCTCGGCGGGCACCTCCGTCGAGTCGTCCGGCCCGATTCCGGCCGCACCGTCGGCGTACGGGTCAGCCTCGGGGTACGGGTCGAAGCGGGGCGATCCGGCACCGAGGCCGTCGTACCCGATCGGCTCGGGCGGCGGGTCGGCCGCCCCGGTCAGGTCGTCGGGGGCGGCGTCGGCAGCGCCGAAACCCTCCACCGGGTAGTCGTCGCCCTCGGACTGGTCCTGGCCCAGGTCATCGAACTCGCCGCCGTCCGGACCGTCGAAGTCCGGCTGGTCCTCCGGCCAACCGCCCCAGTGGTCAGTCATGTTCCCGCTCCCGATGCGTCGGTGGCCGGCGCCGGGGCAAGCGCCCGGGCCCGCAGGAGTACCTCGTCGACGTTCTTGACCCGGGCCCGGACGGTCTCCCGCTCCGTCTGGGTCGCGGCGCGGCGCCGGGCCCGACTGGCCTGGTCCGTCGCCGCCGCCGAGTCGATCTCGGCGATCCGCTCGTCGAGCTGCCGCAGCCGCCGCTCGATCGCGTCGTCCAGGGCGAGCGTGAGCCCGTACTGGAGGTCGGTGAACCGGTGGGTGATCTCATCCGAGAGCGCCGCCCGGGCGTCGGCGACCACCTCCCGGAGCCACATCCGGGCCTGCTGCCGGTCGGTCTGCACCCGACGCCGGTAAAGGATGAACCCACCGGCGGCCAGTCCCAGCCCGAGCCCGGCGAACGGAATCAGCAGACTGCCGCCGACCAGCGCCCCCGCACCGAGCGCGGAGGCACCCGCCATCGCACCACGGCCGGCCATGAACGCCATCGAACCGGCCGACAGCGCGATCATCATGTTGTCCGGTCCGCCACCCTCGCGGCGCGGCTTGCTGGCCAGCGCGTGCCGGAGCGTCGCGTTCAGCCGCCCCAGCACGAACCGCAGCTCCTCGGGCTGGAACACCTCCGCCAGCACCCGCTCGCCGACCTGCCGGAAACGGACCTCCAGATCCTCCGACAGCCGGATCGAGAGCGCGTGCAGGGCCTCGTCGACCTGCTGCGGCAGTCCCTTGATCTCGTCGCCGCGGGCCCGGTCGACCCGGTTGAGGAACTCCTCCTGCAACCCGCCGACGTACCCCCGGAGCAGGCCGGTGGCCTCGACCCGGGCCCGCTGCGTCTCGGTGTTCAGCGCCAGCGACCACTGCCGGGACTCGGTACGCTTGCGGGCCGCCAGCGCCGCCCGCTCCGCTTTGATCCGGGCCACCTCGGCCGGGTCGGGGTCGGTGGCCCGGAGCCGTTCGCCGAGTTCCAGGTCCCAGCGGACCAGTTCGCTGCGTACCGTGCGCAGCAGGTTGGCCTGCCGCAGCAGGTGGCCCCGCGAGGCGAGGGCGATCAGGGCGTGCTGGAGGTCGGCGATCCGGGACTCGCGGACAAGTTCCCGGGCCGCCTCCGCCGGCATCGTCCGGGACAGCTCGGCCAGCCGGGCCGAGACCGGAAACCACGGCGCGGAGCCGAACCGGGGCGCGTGCGCCTGCAACTGTGCCCGGTTGTCGGCCAGGATCGTCCGCCAGCCCGGGTAGGCGTCGGTCTTGGTCAGCGCGAACACCACCAGGTTCACCCGCTTGCTGGCCTCGATCAGGAAGTCCAGCTCCGGCTGGGAGAACGGGGCGGCGGCGTCGACCACGAAGAGCAGCGCGGTGGCCCGGCTCGCCGCGTCCAGCGCGATCTGGGCGTGCGTCGGATCCAGTCCACCGGTACCCGGGGTGTCCACCAGGCTCAGGTACTGCAACAGCGGCGCCGGATGGGTCACCTCGATGTGCCGGGGCGGCCGCTGGTCCTCCGGCAGCCGCCCGAGCGGGGTGGCCCAGTTCCGCAGCTCCGCAAGGGCCAGCGGAACCGGCTCGGCCCGCCCCGGCAGCCAGGCCCGGGCCCCGGGTTCGGCGCCGGGCAGGAACTCCAGGTAGCAGGCGGTGGCGACCGCGACGTCGACCGGCGACAGGTCCGGCACCCCGACCAGGGCGTTGACCACCGAGCTCTTGCCGCGTTTGGTCTCACCGACGACCACCACCGACGGCCGGGTCACCACCCGGCGGCGCAGCCCGTCGACCTCCGCCGCGGCATCCGGGGCGACCTTGCGCAGGAACGCCAGGCCACCGTCCACCGCACCGGTCAGGGCACTGCCCAGCGCCGCCTCCGGAGAACCGCCGCCACCGGTCCGGGCGCCCGGCGCCCCGGCGACCGTACGGCCGGCGGTCACCGGACACCTCCCTCGGCCCGTACCCGCTGGGAGAGTAGGAAGAAGCCACGGTGGGCGACCTGCGCCACCCGGGACTGGGCCGGGCTGGCTCCGGCGACGGCGTACACCCGCCACCTGGTGGCGGCCTCCAGCGCTGCCCTGGTCAGCTGCTCCGGGGCGGCGGCCGGAAGGCTGAGGATCCAGCGCGGATCGGTGGAGAGCGCCAGCCGGGTCAGCTCCTGCTCCATCGGCTCCGGCAGCTCCACCGACCCGGAACTGACCAGCTGCGCCACCTCCAGCAACCGCAGCCGGTGGTAGTCCGGCTGTTGCAGCAGCTGCTCGATCGCGTCCCGCAGCAACTCGCGGTCCTCGGGGCGGGCGGCGTGACTGGCCAGCTTCTCCAGGCTCGACAACCCCCAGCCGGCCTTGATCGCATCGGTACGCCACCGGAACGCCTGGTCGAGCGTGTTGCGCAGCCGGGGGAAGCCGGACGCCTGGAACAGCAGCCGGACCAGGTCTCCACTGGCCAGCTGCGGTTGGGCGGCGAACTGGGCGATGGCGAACCCGATGCCGTACAGGTCCAGCAGCCGCAGCAGCCGCTCCCGCTGCTCCCGTGGCACCGGCGCGTCCCGCGAGGTGAACAGGTCGACCGAGGCGAGCAGCACCAGCCGTTCGCTGTGCGGCAGCCGGGCCATCGTCCGCAGCGCCTCACAGTCCGCGGCGGTCAACCGGCCGGCCTCGGTGGTCTCGGCGAGCAGGCCCACGATCGGCACCACCTCCGACACCACCCGGCGAAGCACCCCGGTCTGGTCGGCGGCCAGTGGACCGGCCACCGGCCACGGGTCGGCCGCCCCGCCGACGAGCTTGTCCACCTTGTTGAACAGTCCCAGCGAGTTGATCGGGTTGCTGGCCAGCCGGGCCGACACCGACCGGAACGCCTCCAGCGCGGCCACGTCGTCGTCCCGGACCGACTGGGTGAAGACGTAGATGATCGCCTCGGCGCCGGCGATCGCGCCGGCCGAGTCGTCGTCGATGTTGTCGTCGAACGGGGCGGCGGCCGCCTCGAAGAGGAACCGTCGTGCTCCCGCGCTGACCGAGGTGTTCGTCGACGCCAGGCCGGGGGTGTCCAGCACGGTGAGGTCCCGCAGGTGGTCGCTGGTCAACGTCACGTCGACGTACCCGATCTCGGCGCGCGGCACGCCGAGCCGCTGCGGGATCATGCCGGCGTCGTCCAGCGGCAGGCTGACCCGGCTGCCGTCCCGCCGGACCACGTCGACCCGGTCGGCGGTGCCGTAGCGGAACTGGGTGACGATCCGGGTGCACTCACCGACCTCGGTCGGTGCCACCCGCCGGCCGATCAGCGCGTTGACGAGTGTCGACTTTCCGGCCTTGAGGCGGCCGGCGATCGCCACCCGCAGCGGCTCGTCGAGCCGGCGGCGTATCCCCAGCACCTGGTTCCGGGTGGCGGGGCCGAGCCGGGGCCCGGCCCCGTCGCAGAGGCCGGCGACCCGGGCGCTGAGCGGACCTGGGCCCATGGCTCGTCAGCCGGCGGTGCGGTCGGCGACAATGGTCGGAACCCGGTGGTGGCACGCGCTCATCTCGTCTGCTGTCCTTCCGACACGGCGGCAGGAGCGGGCTGTCCCTGCCGGACATCACACTACGAATATCCTGCCGGCGCAGGATCCCATGTTCGTGCCACCGTCTCACGTGGCGGTGGCCGCCAACCCGGGCGGGGAGGACCAGTGCGGCACGCGTCGGTCGGCGACCTGTCCGATCAGTTCCGAGCCAGTGATCTTTCGGAGGTCGGCCGTGACGTCGTGGGCGACCCCGCCCGGGACGTCGTCGAGGTGGGCTCCGCACTGCTGGCCACGCCCGGCCTGGTCGTCCTGCACAGCGGGCCCGGCGGTGGGCGCAGCACCGCGCTGTCCCGGCTCGGTGCCGCGTTCCGGGGACCGGTGTTCGCCGGTGGTGGTCTCGCCAGCCTGCCCACCGAGCCGGCGTTCGCGTTGGCCCGGGCGGTCCGGGTCCGACTTCCCGGGCACGATCCGGCGCTGCTTGCCGAGGCGGTGCGGTCGCGGGTACGGGGCGGCCTGCTGCTCCTGGACGATCTGCAGTGGGTCGATCCGGCCACCCTCGCCGCCCTGCTGCCGCTGGCCGCGCACTGCCGGGTGGCGGTCGCGCTGCGTACCCCGCACCGGCTGCCGGCCGCGGCGGTGACGGCGCTGCGCGGCGGTGCGGCCGGCTGGCTCGCGATACCGCCGGTGGACGTCGACACGGCGACCGCCGTGGCCGGCCGGGTCGCTCCCGGGCTGGGCGCCACCGCCGTCGCCGACGTGGTCCGCCGGGCCGGCGGCGTACCGCTGGCCGTGGTCACGCTGGCCCGCCGGGCCGCGAGCCGGCGGGCCGCCCGGCCCGGCGTGCCGCACCAGCCGGACGGGTCAGCCCACGACGCCCCCGCAGGGCGGCCCGACGGCGACGCGTCACCCGGTTCCGACCCGACCGGGCGCGACGTCGAGCAGGTCGGCTACGCGGTCGCCACCGCCCTGGCCGACCTGAACCGGCCGGCCCGTACCGCGATGGCCGCGCTGGGACTGCTCGGCCGACCGGCGTCGGTGACCGTGCTCGGCACCGGCGTCGACGAGTGCGTCGACGCCGGCCTGGTGACCCGGGCGTCCGACGGCGCACTCGTCGCCCCGGTGTCGCCGTACGTCGCCGAGATCGCCGCCGGCCTGCTCGACGACGCCGGCCGCCGCGCACTGCACCGTCGGCTGGCCGAACTCGTGCCGGCCGAGGAGGCGGTCCGGCACCTCGCGGCGGCCGGTGACGGGGCGGCCGCGTACCGGCTGGCGCTTGTCGCGGCGGAGGACGCCGACACCGCCGGGGCCCGCGCCGAACCGCTGCTGCTCGCCTGCGGGCTGCCCGGAGTCGAGCCGGAACCGGCGGTCCGGGTCGCGGCCGCCCAGGCGGCACTGGCCTGCGGCCGCCCCCGGGCGGCGGTCCGGGTACTGACCACCGCCGCACCGCTGGGGGTCGATCCGGACCTGCTCCGGGGCGAGGCGCTGGTCCAACTCGGCGACCTGGTCGGCGCCCGGTCGGCGGTGGCCCGGGTACCGGACTCGGCCACGCCCGAGCAGCTCGCCGCCCGGGACCGGATCACGCTGCTGGCCCAGCTCGGCACCGAGCCGGCCGAGGCGGCCCGGACCACGGCGCGGCTGCGGGCCACCCACGGCCGGGAACCGGCCCATCCGGGGTTGCGGGCGGCGCTCGCGGCGGCACAGGCCGCACACCGCGAACCGGGTTGGGAGACGGCGCTGGCCACGGCCGCCGCCGCGGCCGGGGCTGCCGGCGACCCGCTGTCGGCGCGATGGAGCGCCTGGTCGCTGGTCGAGACCCTGATCGCGGACGGTCGGCTCGGCGAGGCGGGCCAGATCGCCGAGGCGGCCGAGCAGGCGTGCGTCGCCGACCTGGCCTACAGCTGGCAGACCCGGTTCCTCGCGGCCCGGCTGTGGTGTGCGGCGCTGCGCGGCGGACTGCCCACGCTCGGCCCGGACGAGGCGTTGCGCCGGGCGGGCGACCTGACCGACCGCACCCTGCCCGGTCCGGCCCGGGGATACGCGGTGGCCGCCGCCAGCCTCGTTGAGGCCGACGGCGGACTGCTCGGCTCGGCCCGCGCCCGGTTGGCGGCGACCACGATCGGGTCCGCGACGCTCGACGCACTGCTCGACTGGGTCAGCCGGGAGGCGGCCTGGCTCGACGGCCAACCGGAACGGGCCGGCGGGGCGCCGTCCGGTGGTCCGCCGCTCATCGACGGGCTCCGGCAGATCACCGCCCGCTGGGCGGCCTACGACGGCGCCCGCGCCGGTTCCGCCCCGGAAAACGACCCGCCGGCGTCCGGCGGCGGCCGTCCCGGACCGGCGCCGGACGCCGGCGCCGCGCCGTGGCCCGGCGACGGCGGGACCGAGCCGTCGCAGGTACGGCAGACCCTGGCCGCCTGGGACACGCCGGGCGGCGACCCGGCCGGCTTCACCCTGGCCGCCGCCGGCTGGCGGGAACTGGTGGTCCGGGAGGAGGTGCGCTGCCTGCTGGCCGCCGGGCTGCACGAACCGGACCCGGCGCGGGGCGTCCCGTCGCTGCTGGGCGCGGAGCAGCGCGCCGAGGAGGCCGGGCTGGTGGTGCTGCTGGGCCGGACCCGTCGGGCGCTCCGCCGGCACGCGGTGCGGCGCGACAACCGTGGTGCCCGCTCGGACGGCGACCTCACCGATCGGGAACGCGAGGTGCTGCGCCTGGTCGCGGCCGGCGAACCGACCCGACGAATCGCCGGCCAACTGGGTATATCCGCTGAGACGGTGGAGACCCACGTCCGGTCCGGGATGCGCAAGCTGGGCGCACGCACCCGTACCGAGGCCGCTGCGCTGGCGCTGGAGGTGCTGTGACGGGTGCGGAAGATGCGGCGATGAGTGATCCACCGCGGTACGTCGTGCCCTCTGCGACGGACGCGACCAGCGTGCTGCGCCGGTTGGCCCGCGACGGTTGGCTGACCCGGGAGGGCTTCGCGGTCGCCGAGCCCAGCTGGGACCTGGCCACGGCGAAGCTCGTGCTGTTCGGGCGGGTACCGGACACCGAGACGGTCCGGCTGGCGGTGCTGGCCGCCGCCCGGGGCGCGGGCGTGGTCGCCATCGTGGACCCGACCGGCGAGATCGGCCGTGCCCTGGTCGACGACCTCAGCCGGCTCGGTCCGGTGCACCAGGATCCGGACGACGAACCGGAGTCGGACAACGAGTCGGCGCTGAGCCGGCTCATCCCGGAGCAGCGGGCGCTGCTGGAACGCCTGGCCGACGGCGAGACGATCGCCGCGGCGGCGGCGGCCGAGTTCCTGTCGCTGCGGACCGCGAACCGGCGGATCGCCCAGGCCCGCGAGGCGCTCGGGGTGCGTACCACCCGGGAGGCGGTGCTCGCCTACGTACGGCAGCGCCGCTAGCAAGGAAGGGCCCCTTCCTATCGTTTTCTGTAGAAGAAGGGCCCCTTCCTAACACCCTCAGAACTGGATGCGGGCCGCGATCGGTAGGTGGTCGCTCCCGGTCGCGGGCAGCGACCAGACCTCGGTGACGGTCGCCGACCGGGCCAGGATCTGGTCTATCCGGGCGACCGGCAGCGTCGCCGGCCAGCTGAACGCGAGACCCGATTCCGGCGTACCCAGCCGTGAGGTGACCGGGTCCAGCCCACGGTCGTCGACGGTGCCGTTGAGGTCGCCGAGCAGGACCACCTCGGCCAACTGTTCGGCGGCGACCGCCGCGCCGAGCAGGGCGGCGCTCTCGTCCCGCCGTGCGGAGCCGAACCCGTGGGGCAACCCGAGCCGCAGCGAGGGCAGGTGCGCCACGTACACCGCGACGTCGCCCCGCGACAGCCGGGCCGTCGCCCTCAGGCCGCGGTTCCAGTCCGCGCCGACCCCGGTCGGTCTGATCTCCACCGGCCGTACGTCCGAGAGCGGAAACCTCGACCAGAGACCGACGGTGCCCCACACCGCGTGATGGGGGTAGGCCGGCGCCAGTACCCGCGCGTAGCCGGGCAGCGCGGGCGGGGTCAGCTCCACCAGGGCGATGAGGTCGGGTTTGACCGCCATCAGAGCCCTCGCGGTGCCCGCCGGGTCCCGGTTCTCGTCGCTGACGTTGTGCGTGACGGCGGTGATGTCGTACGGCGGGTCGTCCCCGGGCGGCAGGAGGCCACCGAAGACGCCGAGCCAGGCGGCCACGGGCAGCGACAGGGCGAGCAGGGCGACGAACGATCGACGGAACAGCGACATGCCGAGCAGTACCGGAACGGCCAGCCCGAGCCAGGGAAGGAACGTCTCCAGCAGGCTGCCGAGCCGGCCGACCGTGTTGGGTACGACGTCGTGGAAGACCAGCAGGACGGCGACGATCCCGGCGAGTACGGCGACGATCCGGCCCCGCCGCCAGCCCGACCGCCCGCGTGCGTCGTCGCCCCAGCCGCCCCGGCCGGGAACCCTGGCCCATCGACGGGTTGCCGGGGTTCGGCTCCGCACCGCCGTACCCCGGTCGTCGCCGGTCGTCGGTTCGTCCACTGTCGGCCTCCTGCTGACGCGGGAACCGAGGGTCCCACACCGGACCACCGAGCTAATTGGGTGGTTCGGGGCGGCGGGGGTTGCGTACCGTTCCCGATCGCCACGTCGTCACGGGAGCGGATCATGCGAGTGCCCTACCCCCGCACCCCCCACCTGCCCTGGTCGCCGGGCGTCGCTCCGGACGACCTGCGGGTCAACGGCCTGTCGGGGCTGCTGGGCCGGGAGGTCGTGGTCACCGAGAAGCTCGACGGGGAGAACACCACCCTCTACCGGGACGGGCTGCACGCCCGTTCACTCGACTCGGCACACCATCCGTCCCGCGCCTGGATCAAGGCCCTGCACGGCAGGATCGCCGCCGGGTTGCCCTCGGGCTGGCGGATCTGCGGGGAGAACGTCTACGCCCGGCACTCGATCGGATACCAGGACCTGGAGAGCTGGTTCTACGCCTTCTCGGTCTGGGCCGGCGACCGTTGCCTGGACTGGGACCGGACGGTGCGGTTCACCCGGGGGTTGGGCGTTCCGGTTCCACCGGTGCTGTGGCGGGGCACCTTCGACGAACGGGTGCTGCGTACGCTGCGGCTGGACCCGGCCCGCCAGGAGGGGTACGTGGTCCGGACCGTCGCGGGGTTCTCCCGCCCCGAGTTCGACCAGCGCGTCGCCAAGTGGGTACGTCGACACCACGTGCGTACCGACGCGCACTGGATGCTCGCCCCGGTGGTGGAGAACGGCCTCAGCCCGCTCGCCCCGTTCTGGGAGGTCCGCTCCGGTGGCGCCGTCGACGTACCGCCGCTGCTGGCCGCCACCGGGACGACCGGTACCGACACGGTCGCCGTCGACCGGGCCGAGGCGGCGGTGGCCGACGTCGGCGCCCGGCTCGCCCTACTGGGCCGGTCCGGAGATCTCCGGCTGGCCGGCGTGCTGGCCGCGCTGTTCCACGCCAGCCCCCGGGCCTGGCTGGCGACCCGGCTGGTCGCGTCGGTCGGAATGCCACTGGCGCGGCGGGTCGCCGATCTGGTCGGCCTGCACAGCGGCCTGCACCGGCAGTTCCCCGACGAGGAGCGCCGGGCCGGTCTGGTCCGGTTGGCCGTCGCGGCCGACCTCGGGGTGCTGCACGCGGTCGCCGCCGCAGTCCTCGCCGGCCGTACCGACGGTGCCGCCGGGCCGGCACGCGAGCAGGTCAGCTGGTCGGAACTGCACGCCGACGAGGCCGACCTGCTCGGTACGGCGCCACTGGAGCCGCTGCGGACGGAACTGCGCTCGGCACTGCACGACCATCCGCCGGACGTGGCGGACCGGTGCTGGGCCGAGACAAGGCAGGCGTACGCGCAGGGTCGGATCAGCACCCCCGGCGAGGCACCGGCGGCGAGCTGGCGGTGGCGGGCCGGGGAGTTCCCCCGCCTGGTGATGCTGGTGGGGCCGTCCGGCAGCGGGAAGAGCACCGTCGCCCGTGGCCTTCCCGGTGTCGACGGCGTCGTCTGCCTGGACGACCTGCGGCAGGCCCGGGGTTCACGCGCCGACCAGCGCGCGAACGCGGCCGTTCTCCGCGAGGGGCTGCGTCGGCTCGACCGGCGACTCGCGGGCGGTGGGACGACGGTCTGGGACGCCACCGGGCTGAACCGTCAGCAGCGTTCCCTGGTCCACGCGGTGGCCGAGCGCCGGGACGCGTTGACCACGCACGCCGTGCTGCTGGTTCCGGAGGACGTCCTCGTCCGGCGCAACGCCGGCCGGGCCGATCCGGTGCCGTCGGCGGTGCTCGCCGCCCAGCTCCGCCGGTTCTGGCCGCCGTACCCGGGTGACGCGCACCGCACCTGGTACGTCGGGGTCGAGGGAACCGTCGCCGACGTCGCCGGGACCCTGTCCGACGATCCGGAAACCCCGGTCGACGACCCGGCGACCGGAGACGGCTGATGCGGACCAGCGAGGAGATCTACCACCGGATCCGCTGGGACCCCCGGTTCGATCCGGCCCGCTTCGTGCTCGGGGTGAACGTCCGGGGGCCCCGTCCCGCCCGGGTTCCGCTGCCCGCGTTCGTACCCGGTGGTGACGTCCCGTGGCACCGGGTCCTGTTCATCGAGGCCGACGGCGAGGTGGTCTGGGACCGGTCGGCCGGCGTGGACCGGATCGACTCGTCGTCGGCCGGCCGGGTCCGGGACCCGCGCCGGCTCCGGGCACCGTTCTTCACCGCCGGTACGCCGTTCCGGTGGGATCCGCTCGTCGGCTGGCACGACGCTGCCGCTCCGGCCACCAGCGCCGTCCCGGCCACCACCGGTTCGGCAGCGGTACGGCTGCGCGTACTGACCTGGAACGTCCTGTGGGACCGGTACGACGGTGACCGGATCGACACGGCCCGACGCAGGCCGCTGCTGCTGCGGGCGCTGGAACGGGCCGACGCGGACGTGATCGCCCTGCAGGAGGTCGAAACGGGGCTGCTCGACCTCCTGCTGCGGGCGCCCTGGGTCCGGGCCACCTACACCCTCGACGCCGATCCGTCCGGCCGGGACGTCGACGACACCGGGCTGCTGCTGCTCAGCCGGCTGCCGGTGCGGGAGGCGGGCCGGTACGCCCTCGGCCGGCACAAGGCCGTGGCGGCCATCACGGTGCAGACCGCCGCCGGTCCGGTCGTGCTGGCCGGTACCCATCTGACCAGCGACCATGCCGAGCACGGCGCCGCCCGACGCGACACCGAACTGGCCCGGCTCGCCGAAGGGCTGGCCGGGGTCGACGGTGCCGTGATCCTGCTCGGCGACTTCAACGACGGGGGAACCGGACCCGGCGTCCTGCCCGGCCTGCGCGACGCCTGGACCGAGGTACGCGGTCCCGACGACGGAACGCCGACCTTCGATCCACGGGTCAATCCGCTGGCCGCCGTCTCCACGCTCTCCGGCCGCCCGGCCCGGCTGGACCGGGTGCTGGTGCGCGGTGCCGGGCTGCGCGCGGTGGCCGCGGCGATCCTGGGCGATGCTCCGGCGGCTCCGGGCGGGCTGTTCATCTCGGACCACTACGGCGTCGTCGTGGACGTCACCGTCGGGGCGGACCCGGCCGGCGTCGACCCGTCCGTCCCGCGGCATCCGGACCCGCCGTCGGGTGGCGGGCCCGACGGGTGGCCGCGACCGGATCACCCGCTGCCGAGCCGTCCGGTGCCGGATCACCCGCTGCCGGGCGGATTCCTGCCGGAACTACTGGCCGGCCCCGGGGACGGGCGGCCGGCGGCCGGGGAGCGGCATCGGATCGTCCTCGCCGGCCGGGTCACCCGTCGGCTCCGGGCGGCGCTACCGGAGGCGGCGGTACACGTCGTCGGGTCGCGACGCCTCGGCTGTGCGCTGGCCGGCGCCGACCTGGACCTGGTGCTGGCGGTGCCCGGACCGGTCGACCTGGCGGCGGTCGAGGCGCGGGTGCGCGGGGCACTGCCGGCGGCGACCGGGATACGGCCGGTGGCCGGCACCCGCGGACCGGGGCTCCGGCTGCGGGTCGAGGACCTCGACGTCGACCTGGTCGTCGTGCCCACCGTGGACGTGCCGGCGGCTGCGGCGGTGATCCGACGGGCCGAACTCGGCGAGGTCGCGGCGACCGCCCTGAGCGCGGTCAGCGACGCGGACGCGGTGCTCGCCGAGGTGGGTGCGCGCCGGTCCGCCTTTCTCGGGCTGGCCCGGCAGGTGAAGGCGTGGGCGCGGGCCCGTGGGCTGGACTCCGCCCCGTTCGGCGGGTTGCCGGGCCTCGCCTGGACGGTGCTGGCGGCGCGAACGGTCTGCGACGCCGGTGACCTGCCCCGGGCCGACCTGCTCCGGCACTTCTTCGCCGAGTGGGCCACCTGGGACTGGCGTCGACCGGTCGCCCTGCGGCCGAACCCGCCGGAGACCGAGCTCGCGGAGCCCGTCCGGATCCTGACCCCGTCCGCGCCGGTCCGGTCCTGCACCGGACAGGTCGGTGCCGGCGGGCGGGACCTGCTGGTCCGGGAGTTCCACCACGGTTGGGAACTCGTCGAGGCGGCCGGTCCCGGTTCCCGGCCGGACCTGCTGTCGCCGCCACCGCTGCGGCAGCGGCACGCGGCGTGGGCGGTGCTGACCGTACGGGCGGTCGGGGGCGAGTCCTCTCAGGTGACGCTGGGCCGGGTCCGGGGTCGGATACGCGCCCTGCTCACCGCCCTGGAACGGGCCGGGGTGCCGGACGCGCACGCCTGGCCCCGGCCGTACGAGTCCGGATCCGGGGTGACCCGGTACGCGATCGGGCTCGGTCAGGCGCCACCGGACCCGTACCGGCTCGGCACCGTCGCCGACGCCTGGCTGGCCGGGCTGCCCGGTACCAGCGTCGACTGGGTGCCGGGCGACGGCCTGCCGGCCACGGGTACGCACGACTAGCTGTACTGCCCCGCTCGGCTGGACGCCCTGAGCCGCCGCCCCCTGAGCCCGCCGTACGCCAGATCGGGTTCAGGAGCCGTTCGGACGGCTGCGCCGGTGCTGGCGTCGGGTCTCGGTGGGACGGGTCGGATCGACGTACCGGGGAAGGTCCGGCTCGTCGGGGCGCAGCGGCACGAGTGCGTCGGTGAGCGCGTCGACGATCGCCTCGGTGGCCCGGGCGGCGGCGCCCGGCCCGAGCGGGTCGATTCCGCCGAGGTCGACCGGTGGGCCGAAGTGCACCCGGATCACCGGTCGGCGTACCAGTGCCCGGCCGAGTGCCCGCAGCACTCCACGGGGCGCGACGTACGGCAGTATCTCGTGTGCCCCCCACTGCGCCACCGGTACGACGGTGGCACCGCTGGCGAAGGCGAGCCGGGCGGTTCCGGTCTTTCCGCGCTCGGGCCACATGCCGGGGTCGAGCCCCATCCGCCCCTCCGGATAGACCAGGACGACGGATCCCCGGGCGACCGCCGCCGCCGCGTGTTCGAGGGCCAGGCCGACGGTCGGGGTACGCCGGTCGACCCGGATGTGTCCGCTGTGTCGCATGGCGGCGCCGAAGATCGGCGCCCGGAACACCCCGCCGGTCGCCATGATCCGGGGTGCGATCCGGCGTACCCGGCAGGCGGCGGTCAGCACGACCGGGTCGAACGGGTTGATGTGGTTGGCGGCCAGGATCAGCGGCCCGTGCCGCAGTCCGTCCGGCACGTCGCCGGTGACCCGGAGCCGGGCGACCAGTCCGACGACGCCCCGGGCGACGACCTGGAGGAACAGCCAGAGGCGGGGGGCGCGCCACGGGTCGGTGGCGGTGGTGGTGTCCATCAGCGGTTGATCGTCGCACGTCGCGGGCCGTCCTGTACGCCGGGGCGTCGTACCCGGACACCGGCGCCCCACCCGCCCGCGCACCTCGGTCGTCCCGGCGGCCCGGGATCCGCCGTGGCCGCCCGTGGCGCGGCGGGTGTACCTGTCCCAGGCGTCGCTCCATTCGGCGCGTGCCGGACGTGACCGACCTCCCAGCGACGTCATCTACGACGGCGGGTAGTATTTACTACGTCGCGTAGTAAACATCTGGGGGTTCGCGTGGACGCGCTCGACGTCGCCCGATGGCAGTTCGGTGTCACCACCGTCTACCACTTCCTCTTCGTGCCGCTGACCATCGGCCTCTCGGTGCTCGTCGCCGTCCTGCAGACCCGCTGGCACCGCACCGGAGATCCGCGCTACCTGCGGCTGACCAAGTTCTACGGCAAGCTGTTCCTGATCAACTTCGCGATGGGCGTCGTCACCGGCATCGTGCAGGAGTTCCAGTTCGGGATGAACTGGAGCGACTACTCCCGGTTCGTCGGCGACGTCTTCGGCGCCCCGCTGGCGATCGAGGCCCTCCTCGCGTTCTTCCTCGAATCCACCTTCATCGGACTGTGGATCTTCGGCTGGGACCGGTTGCCCCGGCGCGTACACCTGGCCACCATCTGGGCCGCCGCGCTCGGCTCGACCCTGAGCGCGTACTTCATCCTGGCCGCGAACTCGTGGATGCAGAACCCGGTCGGCTACCGGATCAACCCCGACACCGGCCGCGCCGAACTCACCGACATCGTCGCGGTACTCACCAACAAGGTCACCCTGGTCACCTTCCCGCACACCCTGGCCGGCTGTTTCCTGGTCGCCGGCGCGCTGATGGTCTCGGTCGCGCTCTGGCACCTGCGACGCCCCGCCGGCACCCCGGCCGCGAAGACCACCAGTCCGGAGGCCACCAGGGCGGGGGAGGACCGGGCCGCGTTCCGGTTCGCCGCCCGGTTCGGCGCGTGGGTCACCCTCGCCGCCGCGGTCGCCGTCGTGATCAGTGGGGACCAGCAAGGCAAGATCATGACGCAGGTGCAGCCGATGAAGATGGCCGCCGCCGAGGCGCTCTACACCACCGAGTCGCCCGCGTCGTTCTCCGTGCTCACCGTCGGCAGCCTCGACGGCAGCCGCGAACTGTTCGCGATCAAGATCCCCTACCTGCTCTCCATCCTGGGTACCGGCGACCCGAACGGCCAGGTACGCGGGATCAACGACCTCCAGGCCCAGTACGTCAGCCAGTACGGCCCCGGCGGCTACACCCCGATCATCCCGGTCACCTACTGGAGCTTCCGGTTCATGATCGGCCTGGGACTGGCCGCCGCCGCGATCGCGCTCTGGGTGCTCTGGGCCCAGCGCCGGGGCCGTACCCCGACCTCGCGCTGGCTGTTCCGGGCCGGCCTGGTCATGCCGATCCTGCCGCTGGCCGCCAACTGCTTCGGCTGGATCTTCACCGAGATGGGTCGGCAGCCCTGGGTCGTCTTCGGCGAGATGCTCACCCGGGACGGCGTGTCCCGCAGCGTCTCCCTGCCCGAGGTACTCACCTCGTTCACCGCCTTCACCCTCGTCTACGCCACCCTTGCCGTCGTCGAGGTCCGGCTGCTGCTGCGCTACGCCAAGGCCAACCTGCCCGACGTCGAGCCGGCCCCGGAGCCCGACCCGGGCACCGACGACGAGAACAGACCGCTCGCGTTCGCCTACTGAACCCCTACGCCGACGCCGACCCCGCCCGACCGACCCGACCGGAGTCCACCGTGGACCTGCCCACCGTCTGGTTCCTGCTCATCGCCGCGCTCTTCACCGGCTACTTCATCCTGGAGGGCTTCGATTTCGGCGTCGGCATCCTGCTGCCCGTACTCGGCCGTGACGACCGGGAACGACGCGTACTGATCAACACCATCGGCCCGGTCTGGGACGGCAACGAGGTGTGGCTGATCACCGCCGCGGGAGGGCTCTTCGCCGCCTTCCCCGGCTGGTACGCCACCCTCTTCTCCGGCTTCTACCTGCCGCTGCTGCTGGTCCTCCTCGCACTGATCTTCCGGGGCGTCGCCTTCGAATACCGGCACAAGCGCGCCGACGCCGCCTGGAAGGCCCGCTGGGACACCGCGATCTTCCTCGGCTCCCTGCTCCCCGCCGTGCTGTGGGGGATCGTCCTGGCCAACCTCCTGCGCGGGGTACCGCTCGCCGCCGACCACGACTACGCCGGCGGCCTGCTCGACCTGCTCAGCCCGTACGCCCTGCTCGGTGGCGCGACCACCGCCGCGCTCTTCGTCACCCACGGCGCGGTCTTCCTCGCCCTGAAGACCACCGGGGAGGTCCGGCACCGCGCCGGCCGGCTCGCCGCCCGTGCCGCGCTGGCCACCGCCCTGCTCGCCGGCACCTTCCTGGCGGTCAGCCTGACGATCCGGCACACCCCGGCCGCCGTCGGACTCGCCGCCGGTGCCGCCGTCGCGCTGGTCGGCGCCCTGGCCGCCACCCGGGTACGCCGGGAGGGCTGGGCCTTCGTCGGCACCGCCGCCGCGATCGGGCTGACCGTGGCGACCCTGTTCGCCGCCCTGTTCCCGAACGTGCTGCCCTCCACCACCGATCCGGCCGGCACACTGACCGTTGCCAACGCCGCCGCCGGCGCCTACTCCCTCAAGGTCATGACCTGGGTGGCGGTGGTCTTCGCCCCGCTCGTGCTCGCCTACCAGGGCTGGACCTACTGGGTGTTCCGCAAGCGGATCGGCGTCGCCAACATCCCGGGCTGACGGCGACACCCAGCCCTCCGACGGTTGACGCGCATTGAGGCCTGCTACCCAGGAAGCACGCCACCACCGGTAGATGATCATGCCAGAGTCTCAACGGGCGGTTCAATGAAACAATTGAACCTGGCAGCCCCGCAGAGGGCATCGACCAACTACCTTGCTCGCACCCTTCGGAGGGCTCGATGACGCAGCTACCGATCCGGCACATCCGGGTCGCCGACGTACAGCGGATCACGCCGCACATGGCCCGGGTCAGCTTCACCGGCGACGACCTGGCCGACCTCCACCTCGACGGGCCCGACCAACAGGTCAAACTCTATTTCCCCCGGCCCGGTCAGTCCCGGCCCCGAATGCCCGAGCCCGGGCCGGACCTCTACCGCTGGTACGAGTCGTTCACCGCGATCCCCGAACCCGAACGACCATGGACCCGCAGCTACACCATCCGGGCCCACCATCCGCAGGGGACGCTGATCGACATCGACTTCGCCCTGCACCACAACGCCGGACCGGCCACCCGCTGGGCGCTGCACGCCACCCCGGGCGACACCCTCGCGATGTTCGGCCCGTCACCGGTCTTCGCCCGCCCCGTCCCGCTCACCGGCACCGACTGGATCCTGCTGGCCGCCGACGAGGCGGCACTTCCCGCGCTCGGCACCATCATCGAGGCGCTGCCCGAGGGCACCCGCGCACTCGCCTTCGTCGAGGTCCGCGACCGGTCCGAGGAACAACGGTTCGACACCCGGGGCGAGGTCACCCTGCGCTGGCTGCACCGTGGCGACCACCCCGCCGGACACGGCACCCTGCTGACCGACGCCGTACGCGGCGCGGACTTCCCACCCGGATCCGTCTTCGCCTGGCTCGGTGCCGAGTCCGGCACCGTACGCGCCCTCCGCCGGCACCTCGTCGGCGAGCGCCGGCTGCCCCGACGGTCGGTCGACTTCACCGGCTACTGGCGGCTCACCCTGACCCAGGACGACGCCCCGACCGAAGAGGACCTCGTCGAGGCGCGGGAACGCCTCGCCGACGCCTCGGCCGCACCCGGCCCGAACTGACGCCACCCGACCAGTAGTCGCCGCCGACCCGACGAAGTGTCCCACGCTGCCGACACCCCCCGGGTGTGTCGGCAGCGGCACTTCCGCATCCCCCGGTACTCCGCCCGCCCGGCCCACCGCACAGTCAGTCGAGCGGACCGGTGCTGGAGGTCCCGTTCGGCGAGTCCACCCGCAGGTCGACGGCGGCGGCGGGCACCAGCGCGACATCCGGGCCGGCGTCTTCCCACCGCCCCTCGGCCAGCCGGTAACCGAACGCCGCACCCGGCGCGGCGACCAGCGTGCCCTGCCCGTCCGGCAGCCGCAGCCGTACCGGCACCGTCGCGGTCCAGTCGACGATCCCGCTGGCCACCACCCGCAGCCGCGTCCCGACCGGTCCGAGCATCGCCATCGCCCAGGCCGGATAGTCGTCGTACTGGATCGTCCGCAGCAGCAGACACCTGCCGTCCGGGCTGACCCCGTACACCGTCAGTTCCGGCCCGGTGCCGGCCCGGTGGGTACCGATCGGGTCGTAGAACTCGGCGAGCGCCTCCGCCTCGCCGAGGTGCCGCGCGGCCACCTCCCCGGGATCGTCGCCCCACGCCGGCCCCGCCCCGGGCATGGTGTGGACGATCCGCGTCGGCTCCGGCCGGCCACCCACCGACAGGATCTCCGAGGTGTTGCTGACGTGCACGAAGTTGGACGGGTCGACCGGGGTACGGGACAACGCCAACGTGACCCTCGTCCGCTGCGGCGGCACCTCCAGCACCGCGGCCCCGTCCCGGAACACCACCGGCCGGAACGTACGCCGAATCCTCCCGTCGGGGCCGAACGACAGGTCCGGGGAGAACTCCACCGGCCGGCCGTCGTCCAACACCAGCAGTACGTCGTGGCCGTCGCCGAGCAGCGCCGCCCGCGAATTGCCGTCCATGCCGGCGTCGGTGACCTGTTCCACCGTCATCACCTCGTACCGGTCCTCGACCGACTCCACGAACGCCGCGTACCCGACCAGCCGGTCACCGTCCGGCTTCGACACCACCGGGTTGTCGGCGCTGCGCGCGATGACGTAGGCGGTCGCCCCGGCCGGGGTGGTGCCGGCCCAGACCACGTGCGGATCACCCGCCACCCGAGCCTCGATCCGCTCCAGGTGGCGCCGCCACACCTCCAGCAGTCGCCGCCGGTACAGCTGGTTCCCGGCCAGGTCGCCCCGGGTCGGCTGGTCGAACAGCGGGGAGGCGAACTCGACCCGGTCCCGGCCACCGGGGTACCGCAGCATCCCGCCGGTCGACGCCGCCGCGGCCACCGCCAGGCCGGCGGCCAGGACGCTGCGCCGCCGTACGACCCGTCGCCGGCCACCCCGGCGTACCTCGTCGAGCAGATTCGGCGGGCCCGCCAGGTGATCCGTCGCGCGCTGCAGGACGATCCGCACATCGCCGTCACTGATCGTCATCGTGAACCTCCGGAATCGTTGGAGACAGGCACGACGAGACCCGACCCGGCCAGCGCGGCACGCAGCCGCGTCAACCCCCGGGCCGTATGGCTCTTCACCGCGCCCTCGGAACAGTCGAGCGCTGCGGCGACGTCGGCGACCGACAGGTCCTCCAGGAAACGGAGCACGACCGCCGCCCGCTGCCGGTGCGGCAGCACCCGCAGCGCCGCGACGACCAGCTCCCGGAGCAGCACGTTCTCGGTACCGTCCGGCGCGGACGGGTCGATGTCGCCCAGCGCCCGCTCCGGCCGCCGGGCCCGCCGACGCCAACGGCTCGCCGCCCGGTTGATCAGAGCCCGCCGGGCGTACGCCTCCGGCACGGTCCTGACCCGACGCCAGTGCAGGTAGACCTGTTCCAGCACCTCCTGGAGCAGGTCCTCCGCCTCGTGCCGGTCTCCGGTCAACAGGTAGGCGACCCGCAACAGCGTCACCGACCTCGTACGGACGAAGTCGTCGAACTCCGCGCCACGCGAGTCTCGCATCCCGCCTCCCGGTCTCGTCGCCCTTAAAGACACCGGGAGAGGCGGTACGGGTTACCGCCACACCGATCCGGGCCACGGCCGTTCCCACCGGACTTGCAGGAGCACCGGACCGGCGGGAACACCGGAGCGGCGGTACGACGGCGAGCCGCGTCGTACCGCCGGGGACGGCGGGCGTCAGCCGAGATCGATCGTCGGATACAGCGGATGGTTCGCCAGCAGGTCGGCCGCCTGACCCGCGACCCGGTCCGCCACCGCCCGGTCGAGCAGATACCGTGCCTTCGACGCGGCACCGTCGGGCCCGGCGTCGGGCCGGGTACCGGCCAGCACCGCGTGGACCAGCCCGGCCACCTCGTCCATCTCCGCGACGCCGAGACCCCGACTGGTCAGCGCCGGAGTACCGAGCCGGATCCCCGAGGTGTACCAGGCGCCGTTCGGGTCCCGGGGCACCGAGTTCCGGTTCGTCACGATGCCGGCGTCCAGCAGCGCCGCCTCCGCCTGCCGCCCGGTCAGGCCGTAGCCCGACACGTCCAGCAGCAGCATATGGTTGTCCGTACCGCCGGTGACCAGGGACGCGCCCCGACGCGCCAACCCCTCGGCCAGCGCCACCGCGTTCTCCACCACCCGGGCGGCGTACGTCTGGAAGTCCGGCCGCCGCGCCTCCGCCAACGCGACCGCCTTCGCCGCCATCACGTGCGGCAACGGTCCACCGAGCACCATCGGGCAGCCCCGATCGACCTGCGCGGCCAACTCCGGTCCACACAACACCATCCCGCCGCGCGGGCCACGCAGCGACTTGTGCGTCGTCGTGGTCACGATGTGCGCGTGCGGCACCGGATCGAAGTCACCGGTGAACACCTTCCCGGCCACCAGGCCAGCGAAATGCGCCATGTCCACCATGAACGTCGCGCCCACCTCATCGGCGATCTCCCGCATCAACCGGAAGTTCACCCGCCGCGGATACGCCGAATAGCCGGCTATCAGGATCAGCGGCCGGAACTCCCGGGCGATCCGCCGTACCTCGTCGTAGTCGAGTAGCCCGGTCGTCGGATCCGTACCGTAGCTGCGCTGATCGAACATCTTGCCAGAGATGTTCGGCCGGAACCCGTGCGTCAGATGCCCACCCGCGTCCAACGACATGCCCAGCATCCGCTGGTCGCCGAGCTGCCGCCGCAACACCGCCCAGTCCTGCTCGGTCAGCTCGTTGACCTGCCGGACCCCGGCCCGGCCCAGCGCCGGGACCTCGACCCGGTCCGCCAGTACGGCCCAGAACGCGACCAGGTTCGCGTCGATCCCCGAGTGCGGCTGCACGTACGCGTGTGCCGCCCCGAACAGCTCCCGGGCGTGCTCGGCGGCGATCGACTCCACCGTGTCGACATTGCGGCAACCGGCGTAGAACCGCCGGCCGACGGTCCCCTCGGCGTACTTGTCGCTGAACCAGTTACCCATCGCCAGCAGCACCGCGGGCGAGGCGTAGTTCTCCGAGGCGATCAACTTCAGCGACTCACGCTGGTCGACGAGTTCCGCGCCGATCGCGTCGGCGACCCGGGGCTCCACCGACCGGACCACATCCAGAGCCGAACGGAACGCGACGGACTCGGAGCTGAGCTCGGACACCTGACTGGCCACAAGACCTCCTGGGCAGGAAGAGAATTCGGCCCAGGCGCTCGGCACACGTCACTCGACGGGACCGCTTCCCGATGGTTGACCCCATCCCAGCGCGCCAGTCACGGTCCGGGGCCGAGCCTACCAACCCGCACCGGGCCCCGCGACCATCCGCGCCGCGCAACGTCGGGGTACGACCACACCCGAGGAAACGCGGTGCCACACCACCGGCCCCACCCGGCGGGAACCCCGCCGGGTGGAGACACATCCGGAACCGGGCTCAGCCGGCGTCGCGCAGCTCGGCCAGCCGCGCCTCTATCTCGGCCAGCTCGGCCCGCAACTTCTCGGCCTGCTGCTCGGCCTCCCGACGCTCGACCGACATGATCTGTTCCACCGCCTCGTGCACCCCCGGCACATCGATCAGGCCCACCATCTTCAGCGCCTCGGCCGGCTTGATCACGTACGGCTTCGCCAACGACTTCGTCCCCTGCGTCGCCGCCAACGTCCACTCACCCTCGGCGTACGTCAGGGTGACGGTCAGCCCCGCCGGTCCCTTCGGCTTCGCCGCCTTCACCGGCCGACGCGCCGGCTTGGCCTCGGCGTCCACCGACGGAGCCGGGGGAGTGTCCACTTCGGTCACTACTGCCTCCTCGCGGGGCGCCGGCACCGGCTCCCTGACAATCTTGAATTCTGGCTCCGGCGCCGCCTCCGGCACCGGCTCCGACCTGGCCGCGACCCGCCGCGTCGTCGCACCACGAGGCGCGACGGCCAGATCGGTGGGGGAGAAGGGCAACTCGTCCCGGCCGAACCGGACCACCACCCACTCCTCGGACACCGCCGGGTCGGTCAACTCGACCACCTGCCCGAGCTGGCCGGCGATCTGCCCCGCCGCCTCGGTGAACAACACCTTCGGCTTGCGGCCGCCCGCCAACGCGTCCCTGATCTGCTGCAACTCCTCGGTGGACAACCCCTGGTCGGCGGTACGCGCGGCAGCCATCAGATCCCTCTTCCGTACACCTGTTTGATTCCTGACTTACTACCAGGCCGGCCCGACAACGTCGAGACGGACACACCGGATCGAGATCATCAGAAAACTCGGAACCGGTGCCGAACCCGGCGCCCCGAGCCGGACGTCGACGAGCGCTGTGAGCGCCCCCACACCGGAACAGGCCATCCGCCGCGCACCCCACCTGGCAGGATCGCCTCCTGGTGGGGCCGTCGGGCCCCAGGCGAGGAGGCGACCGTGGCCCCGGTGACGGTGGTGACCGGCGGCGGCCGTGGAATCGGCGCCGCGACGGTCCGACAACTCGCCGCCGCCGGACACGACGTGGCGTTCTGCTACCGCAGCGACGCCGAGGCCGCCGCGACGGTACTGCGTGACGTCCACGCCGCCGGCCGGCGGGGCATCGCGGTACGCGCCGACACCACCGACCCCGACCAGGTCGGCCACCTGTTCGACGCGGCCGGAAAACTGGGGGAACTGACCGGCCTGGTGAACAACGCCGGGGTGACCAGCCCGATCGGGCCCTTCGTCGACCTGACCCTGACCGACCTGCGCCGGGTCGTCGACGTCAACCTCGTCGGCTACGTCCTCTGCGCCCAGCAGGCCGCCCGCCGCCTCGGCGACGGCGGCGCCATCGTCAACGTCTCCTCGGTCGCGGCCACCCTCGGCAGCCCTGGCGAGTACGTGCACTACGCCGCCGTCAAGGCCGCCACCGACACCCTGACCATTGGCCTGGCCAAGGAACTGGCGCCCCGGATCCGGGTCAACGGGGTCTCGCCCGGCATCATCGACACCGAGATCCACACCCTCTCCGGCGTACCCGACCGGGCGCACCGGGCCGCCGACCGCATCCCACTGGGCCGTCCAGGCCGGGCCGACGAGGTCGCCGCCGCGATCGTCTGGCTGCTCGGCGACGCCGCCTCGTACACCACCGGCACCGTACTCAAAGTCGCCGGCGGCATGTAGCCGACCCGGCCCCGGGACGCCTCCGTCGGCCCCGACGGCTTCCCGGACCGGGCCGCCCCGGCCGCACTCGCCGTGGGGCAGGCCCGGACCGTGCCGTACCGACCTGCCTCAGTCCTCGCCGGCCATCCGGAACGCACCGCTGTCCAGCCGGCCGATCAGCCGGTGGGTCCACTCCGCCCGGCTCTCGGCGGTGTGCAGCCACAACCCGACGACCTCGCCGACCGGACCCCAGGTCTGCAGATCGGTGTCCGGCGGCAGTTGGGTGGCGATGCTCGCCCGCCACTCGTCCATCGCCCGGGCACGCCGCCGGAGCAGCTCGACCGCCTCGGACCGGGGGAGATCGTCGATCAGGCCCACCGCGGCGGCGAGCAGGTCCAACCGCGGATCGCGGCTGGACAGCGCGTCACGCAACATACCGAGGTACGCCTGCTCGCCCTCCCCGGTCACCTCGTACTCCATCCGCGGCGGTCCGCCCGCCGCGCTCGGCGTGGTCTCGTGCACCAGCAGCAGACCCTGCCCGGTCATCGCCTTGAGCGCGTGGTAGACCGAGCCCGAGGTGGCGCTCGACCACTCGTGCGCCCCCCAGGCCTCCAGATCGGCGCGGACCTGGTAGCCGTGTGCCCGGCCACGCCGGCGCACCGCACCGAGCACGAGAAGTCGAACCGCCGACATGTGCGTCCTCGTCCCTTCGAACCGATCGTCAGCCGGGGGTGCTGACCCACCACAGTGTGCCGAACGGGTCGACGAAGCCGCCCATCCGGCTGCCGTCGTCCTGGCCGGTGACCTCCATCGCCGACCGGGCACCGGCGGCAACCGCCCGCTGGTAGGCCGCTTCGGCGTCGGGCACGGTGGTCCAGAGCTGGACGTGCACCGGCTCGGCCGGTGAACTCAGGCACCGGCCGCCGTCGGGTCCCGAATCGGCGAAGAACAGCACGCTGGTGCCGATCCGCGCCTGCGCGTGCATCACCCGTTCGGGATCCGTGGGCAGGGGAACGACGTGGGACACCTCGGCCCCGAAGGCGCTCTTGATGAACTCCCCGAAGGCGTTGGCGCTGTCCACCATCACGTACGGCGTCACTGTCGACATCGAAACGGTCTCCTCACTAGCTAAATTTGGCTACCTGCTCGGCAGCGTATCACCGGAGTAGCCAAATTTAGCTAGTGAGAGATCGGGCAGGCCGGACAGGAACCCCCGAAACACCCCGACGCACTGGTCAACGCCGACACCACGTGGCACGATTCCGCAGGTGACCAGCACATCCGCCGCCACGCACCAGCTGCGCGACCTCGCCCGGCTACGCCGCGTCCGCGACCGGATCGACCGGGAACACGCCCAGCCACTGGACGTCGAGGCACTCGCCCGCGGCGTCAACATGTCCGCCGGACACCTCAGCCGCGAGTTCCGGCGCGCCTACGGCGAGTCACCGTACGCCTACCTGATGACCCGACGCATCGAACGCGCGATGGCCCTGCTCCGCCGCGGCGACCTCAGCGTCACCGAAGTCTGCTTCACGGTCGGCTGCTCCTCACTGGGCACCTTCAGCACCCGCTTCACCGAACTGGTCGGCGTACCCCCCAGCACCTACCGGCGCGACGCGGCGCTCGCGACAGCCGGAATCCCGTCCTGCCTCGCCAAACAGGTGACCAGACCGGTCAGGAATCGAGAAGCCCGCGTTCCGGAGCCAGAACTAGCCTGAGCACCATGAACGTCACCATCCACGCCAGCTTCCTCCCACACGACGACCCCGAGGCCGCCCTGGCCTTCTACCGCGACACCCTCGGCTTCGAGGTCCGAGGCGACGTCGGATACGAAGGAATGCGCTGGATCACGGTCGGCCCCGCCGACCAGCCCGGCACCTCCATCGTGCTGCACCCGCCCGCCGCCGACCCCGGCATCACCGACGACGAACGCCGCACCATCGTCGAGATGATGGCCAAGGGCACCTACGGTGGCATCCTCCTGGCCACCGCCGACCTGGACAGCACCTTCGAACGGCTACAGGCCAGCATCGCCGAGGTCGTCCAGGAACCGACCGAACAGCCGTACGGCATCCGCGACTGCGCCGTCCGCGACCCCGCGGGCAACCTCATCCGCATCCAGGAACTGCGCTGAGCCGTCCGGCCACCCCGGACAAACCACCGACCCGACGGCAACACCCCCCGGACCGCCGAGCGCGCCTACCCCGCCACCGGCAGGCGGCGAACCAGACGACGCCGGGGGACCGCGACAACGCCCCCGCCCGAGCAGATGGAGACACGATGAGCAAGGCCACGAGGACGGACACGCAGGCGCCCGCGCCACACGCCGCCGACAGCCACGACCTGATCCGCGTACACGGCGCCCGCGTGAACAACCTCAAGGACGTCAGCGTCGAAATCCCCAAACGTCGACTCACGGTCTTCACCGGCGTCTCCGGCTCGGGCAAGAGCTCACTGGTCTTCGGCACGATCGCCGCCGAATCCCAACGGATGATCAACGAGACCTACAGCGCCTTCCTCCAGGGCTTCATGCCGACACTGGCACGGCCCGAGGTCGACGTACTCGAAGGACTGACCACCGCGATCATCGTCGACCAGCAGCGGATGGGCGCCGACACCCGCTCCACCGTCGGCACCGCCACCGACGCCAACGCCATGCTACGAATCGCCTTCAGCCGACTCGGACAGCCACACATCGGCTCACCCCAGGCCTTCTCCTTCAACGTCGCCTCGATCAGCGGCGCCGGCGCGGTCACCATGGAACGCGCCGGACGCACCGTGAAAGAGCGCCGCGACTTCAACATCACCGGCGGCATGTGCCCCCGGTGCGAAGGCCGGGGCAGCGTCTCCGACATCGACCTCACCCAGCTCTACGACGACAACAAGTCGATCGCCGAAGGCGCCTTCACCATCCCCGGCTGGAAGTCCGACAGCTGGTGGACCGTACGCACCTACGCCGAATCCGGCTTCCTCGACCCGAACAAGCCGATCCGCACGTTCACCAAGAAGGAGATGAACGACTTCCTCTACCGGGAGGCGACCAAGGTGAAGGTCGAAGGCGTCAACCTCACCTACGAAGGCCTGATCCCCAAAATCCAGAAGTCGTTCCTCAGCAAGGACCGCGAGGCGATGCAACCGCACATCCGGGCGTTCGTCGACCGGGCGGTCACCTTCACCAGCTGCCCCGAATGCGGCGGCACCCGGCTCAGCGAGGCGGCCCGCTCCTCACGAATCGGCGGGATCAACATCGCCGACGCCTGTGCCATGCAAATCAGCGACCTGGCCGACTGGGTCCGCGACCTCGACGAACCGTCGATCGCACCACTGCTCAGCACGCTGCTCAAGACCCTCGAATCATTCGTCGAGATCGGGCTGGGCTACCTCTCGCTCGACCGACCGGCCGGCACCCTGTCGGGCGGCGAGGCGCAACGCGTCAAGATGATCCGCCACCTCGGCTCCTCGCTCACCGACGTCACCTACGTCTTCGACGAGCCCACCATCGGCCTGCACCCCCACGACATCCAACGGATGAACGACCTCCTGCTGCGACTACGGGACAAGGGCAACACGGTGCTCGTCGTCGAACACAAACCGGAGACGATCGCCATCGCCGACCATGTCGTCGACCTCGGCCCCGGCGCCGGTACGGCGGGCGGCACCGTCTGCTACGAAGGAACCGTCGAAGGGCTGCCGAGCAGCGGCACCATCACCGGCCGCCATCTCGACGACCGGGCCACCCTCAAGGAGAAGGTGCGGACGCCCACCGGCACACTCGAGATCCGCGGTGCGACGACGCACAACCTGCGCGACGTCGACGTCGACATCCCACTCGGGGCCCTGGTCGTCGTCACCGGCGTCGCCGGCTCCGGCAAGAGTTCACTCGTACACGGGTCGATCCCCGCCGGCGAGGGCGTCGTATCGATCGACCAGGGCGCGATCCGCGGCTCACGGCGGAGCAACCCGGCGACGTACACCGGACTACTCGACCCGATCCGCAAGGCGTTCGCGAAGACCAACGACGTGAAACCGGCGCTGTTCAGCGCCAACTCCGAGGGCGCCTGCCCCAACTGCAACGGCGCCGGCGTCATCTACACCGACCTGGGGATGATGGCGGGCGTCGCCACCACCTGCGAGGAGTGCGAGGGCAAGCGGTTCCAGGCCGCCGTGCTGGAATACCACCTCGGCGGCCGCAACATCAGCGAGGTACTCGCGATGTCGGTGACCGAAGCCGAGAAATTCTTCGGCACCGGCGAAGCGCGCACCCCGGCCGCACACGCCATCCTCGCCCGGCTCGCCGACGTCGGGCTCGGCTACCTCAGCCTCGGCCAGCCGCTCACCACACTGTCCGGCGGCGAGCGGCAGCGGCTCAAGCTGGCCACCCACATGGCGGAGAAGGGCGGCGTCTACGTCCTCGACGAACCGACCGCCGGCCTCCACCTCGCCGACGTCGAGCACCTGCTCGGCCTGCTCGACCGGCTCGTCGACTCCGGCAAGTCGGTCATCGTCGTCGAGCACCACCAGGCGGTCATGGCACACGCCGACTGGATCATCGACCTCGGTCCCGGTGCCGGCCACGACGGCGGCCAGATCGTCTTCGAGGGCACACCCGCCGACCTCGTCGCCGCCCGCTCCACCCTGACCGGCGAGCACCTCGCGGCGTACGTCGGCAGCTGACCCGAGGCACCGCACGGACATCGTGGGACCTGCCCGTGCGGTGCCTCTGGCAGGTCCAGGGCTCTGTCGGCTGTCGGCCCGCATGATCGACGTCAATGCCTAGGCCAGGGGAGTCGTGGCCGGGCGATGCCGCAAATGGCTCACACCTACCGAGTTCCACCAAGCGGCTAAGTATCGCGATGGACTTTCGGCGTTGTGCCGCACATGCGTGGTGGACAAGCACCTGCGCTCGAAGTTCGGGATCAACCTTCAGCAGTACCTCCACCTGGTCGAGGAGCAGGGCGGCCTGTGTCGCATCTGTCAAAGCCCGCCGACGGAGGCGGAGCGCCTGGTGGTTGACCACGATCACTCCTGCTGCCCGCCACAGAAAACCTGCGGGAAGTGCCTGAATCCCTCATCGCAGCGACCTGGCGGCGTACGGGTTGGAGTAGGGAGTCAGGACCCCTTTGCGGTGTCCGAATCCCAGACAACCGAGCCGGCTTCCTTTCGCATTCCTTCAGTGCCCGTCTGGACGCTGGTCGGCGTCGATGGACAGCGGTACGTGCCCGGGTGATGTGGGACGCTCGATCCCTCAGGGCCCTATATGGCGTTCTACCTCGTCGGCTGGCTCCGGCGCGTCGGAAACGCGCCGGTCGGGACGGCCCGCTGGTGACCGACTGCTCGGCTAGTTCTGGTTCGGGGCTGGCACGGCGATCTCTCTGTCGCCGTGCCTGGTTGCGTCGGCGGGTGCCGCGACGGTGGGATCCGTAGCGCCCGTGGCTTTCGGGGAGCGTAGGAGGACTGCGGCGAGGAGGAACCCGATTACCTCGAGACCGGTGGCCACGAAGAACGACACGTGGTAGCCGGCGGTCATGGCGTCGGCCGGCGTCTTGCCGTCGCCGAGCAATGTGTCGGTGCGGGAGCCGGCCAGCGCGGCGAGGAGCGCGACGCCGAGGGCACCGCCGATCTGTTGAGTGGTGCTGACGAGGCCCGAGGCGAGACCGGAGTCTGCTGGTGTCGCGCCGGACATGGCGAGCCCGATGACTGCGGGGAGCGCGAGACCTGCGCCGATGCCTAGGAGAAGCACCGACGGAAGGACGTCCACGAGGTAGGACGCGTCCACGGGCAGGCGTCCCAGCAGAGCCAGTGCGACGGCCGTGGCGACCATGCCGGCGAGCAGCACGGCGCGCGGACCGAAGCGGGTGATCAGCTTGGCGGAGTAGCCGAGCGAGATCACCGCGATCACGATAGGTCCTGGCAGATAGGCCATGCCGGTCTCGACGGAGCTGTATCCCCCCACCGACTGCAGGTACAAGGCGAGCAGGAACTGGAACCCGAACAGGCCCGCCAGGTTGAGGACGCTCCGTAGTTGAGCTGGTGACCTGACGGTCACGTGGAGCACCGCCCCTCGTACTACGAGTGGGAGAAAGACCAGGACCGCGGTTACTCGTGGTCAGCGGTGCGGGCGGCCTACGCGTGCCAGTCGCCCGCGGCTGCGCGCTGCGGCGCTGCTGGCGAGTTCGTCGACCACGACCAGCAGTCACCGGTACGGGCGGGATCCTCCGGTCGCTGTTGGGGATCTCAACCCGACAGCGCTCTTGCCCCCGGATCGGGGGAGGAGCCGCACCCTCCGACGACCCGACCGCGTACGAGTGCCTAGACCTTCCCCTTCGGACGAAGACCACCACCCAGCGGGTGACGGGTCGGGCCGGCGGAGGATGAATCCATTGCCGGTCACGCAGCGGCGTCCGCCGTGGCTCAAGTTAGTGCGAAGACTCAGGAGATAGCTCAAGTTGCTGAGAATGGCTCCAGGACGAATGAGAAGTGACAGGAGTGACGCGGGGCCCCGATGACGGTCTCGGACCCGTCCCGTTTCCAGGTCGATAATGTACATTATGTCAACCAAACAGGATCAGGGTCCGACGTGGCGGTGCGGCCGTACTGGTGGTGTCGCTCCCCGAGGCGCGAACCTCGACGTTGATCGGGCGGGTCCGCCGCCGAGCCCTCTGACCTTCCGGCGCCGTCGACCCGAGCCAACTCGGCGGACTGCTCGGCTGGATAGCCGGCGTGATCGACGCGATGGCTCGCTCACCCCGACAGCCGGGTGCGAACTTCCGTCCGCGTGAACTGTCGCAGCCTGACGGGCTGGTCGCTGCGTCGTGGCTCATTCCCTACCCCGGCTCGGGGTCTCCGGTCCCGAGCCGGTGCACCGCAGGTCGACCGGGCTGTCGGGACCGGCGGATCGCGTACGTCCCGTCGTGACAGCCACTCGCGTTAAACCTCCAAATCATGCATAATGTTGCTTATGCAGGACGAAAGGAACTTTCTTCTCTTACCCCTCATTGACGAGTTCCTGACGTCGCGGGCGACCCGCAAGCCCTCCCCGCACACCCTGGCGGCGTACCGTCGGGACCTGCTGGCCCTCGGCCGACTGATCGCCGAGGATCCGACCACTCCCCTCCCCCTGGCCGCCCTGGAGATCAACGCCCTGACGGCCCGGTCGCTGCGTGGGGCATTTGCCCGGTTCGCCGCTCCCCGAGCAGCGGCGTCGATCTCCCGGGCCTGGTCGACCTGGAACAGCTTCTTCGGCTTCCTGGTCGCCGACGGCATCGTGCCGGGTAACCCGATGTCGGCGGTGGACAAGCCGGTGGTGCCGCCTCCCCCGCCGAAGCCACTGCGCGGTGAGCAGACACCGGAGCAGTTGCTGGCGGCGGTGGCCCGGGAGGACCCGCGCCAGCGGCATCCCTGGCCCGAGCGGGATCTGGTGGTTCTGGCCCTGGCGCTGTGCGCCGGCCTCCGGCTCGCCGAGTTGCTGGCGCTCCGGGTCGGTTCGCTGGGTGGTCGTCCGGGCGAGCGCCGGGTCGAGGTGGCGGGTAAGGGTGGTCGGACCCGGATGATCCCGGTGGAGCCGGAGTTGGACCGGGTGGTGGTCGGCTATCTGGAGAGTCGGCGGCGGCGGTTCGGTGCCCGCACCGTACGCCGGGACTCGGCGCTGCTGCTCGACCGGTACGGTGCTCCGCTGCGTCGGGGTGGTCTGCAGTATCTGGTGGAGTCCTGTTACCGGCGGGCCGGCATCACCGACCGGGTTCCCCGGGGCGCGCAGTTGCACGCGTTGCGGCACACGTTCGCGACCCGGCTGGCGGAGGACGGTGCGAACGCCTCGGAGATCATGCGGTTGCTGGGGCACGCGAGTCTGAGCACGAGCCAGAACTACATCGAGGTGACCGCAGACGCCCAGCGGGCGGCGGTGCGGGCGAACCGAACGAACCGGTCGTTGGGCCGGTTGGTCGGCTCGGACGCGGCGGCGATGGGTTCGGGCTGACGTCGGGGTGCCGCTGTTCCGGATGTTTCCGGGCCTGGGACGAGGGACTCGTGGTCAGTTCATTCCGGAGATCCGCAGTGCCAGGGTGCGCCGGTCGCCGGTGATGACGCCGACGAGGTCACCGGCGACGGCCACCTGCTCGGGGGATTTGTCACCGACGGCGACGGTACTGGTGCTCCGGTCGGTGGCTGTCTCCTCGACGTGGAGTTGCCACTTGATGGGTAGGCCGTCGGTGCTGCTCAGCACCATCCGGCCGCCGTTGGTGGCCAGCACGGTGGAGTACTCGGAGAGTTTGCGTCGTGCCTTGCCGTCGGACTGGTTGACCAGTCGGGGGTCGTCGAGCGATTCGAAGAAGGTGGATTTGCCGGCGAGGATGGTGTCGCCGTGGGCGTACCAGTCCTCGTCGGAGTTGTCGACGGCGATCCGCCAGGCGGGTGTTCCGGTGCGGGTGTCGACGGCGAGGGTGTGGTTGGCGTCGGGTCCGGTGATCGCGACGCAGACGAGGTGGGGTCCGCAGGGCTTGACGCGTTCGATGCGTTCGACGGCGGCCAGCGGTACGGTCCAGCGCTGCTGGAAGCCGGGTACGGCGTGGCCGGCGAGGACCTGCTGGGCGCCGGCGGATCGGGTGGCGGTCTTGCCGATGACGAGGTTGTCGTAGGCGACCCAGATGCCGTCGTCGAGTGGCAGTTTGCCGCTTCCCTGGGCTTTTCCGGTTTTGGCGTCGAGCAGGGTGCCGCGGCCGTTCTTGGCGTCGAGTTCGATGATGGGGGTGGCGGCGACGACCGCGTCGGTGAGGACGCCGTTGACGGCGGGCAGGGTGGCGGCGGGTGTGCTGGGCGGGGTCGGCCATTGGCGCATGGGTTCGGTGCGATGGTCGTCGGTGCTGAGTACGTCCCGGGGGCCGGTCCGGCTCCACTCCTGTTTTCCGGTGCGGAGGTCGACGCGGGCGATGGAGTGTTTGTCGGTGCCGCTGCGGATTTCCACGACGACGTCGGTGCCGTAGTAGGCGACGTCGGTGCGGTTGGCCCAGGCGCGTTTCCACAGCAGTTTGCCGTTGGTGGCGGAGAGCACGGCGCGGACGTCGTCGCCGTAGTTGGTGATGGAGCGCAGGCCGTCCAGGATGATCAGGTCGCCGACGGCGGCGATTCGGAGTTCGGATGGTTCCATCGGCACGGTCGCTGTCCAGCGGGGTGGGGCGTCGTTGCCGGGCAGGGAGACGACTTCGGTCGCCCCGTCGCCGGAGACCGCGGATATGACGTGGTCGCCGGCGACGGTGACGGCGGCGGCGCCGGTCCGGGTGCTCGGATATCCGTTGACCTGTTTGAGGTCTCCGGCGGGGTCGGGGGCGCCGAGGTTGGTGCCGATGCCGTTGCCTGTGTTGTTGAGGGTGCCGACGGCGGCGATGGTGTTCTTCAGCCAGTTTCCGCCGACGACGGCGGTGCCGATGCAGCCGGCGACCGCGATGAACGCGGTGCTGACGATCAGGAGCCGGCGGATCGGTCGGCGGCGTGTGGTGCGGGCGGTCGGTCCGGGTGGCTGTTGGGTCGCGGTGTGCGGTCGGGTCGGGATGGCCGGGGGTGGTGTTGGTGGGTTCGGGGACCAGGTGGGGCCGGCCATCGGGGGGTAGGCGGCCGGCTGGTACCCGGGTCGGGGTGGGCCGGGGTGTGGTGTCGGGGGTGTGGTGCGCCGGATTGCGCCGTACGCGACGGGTAGTTCGGGTTGCTCGGGTACCGAGGGGGCGATGCCGAGCCGGGCGTGCAGGCGGCTGGCGACCAGGGGTAGGCGGCTGGATCCGCCGACCAGGAGGAGGCCGGTGAGGTGGGCCGGGTCGACGGCGGCGCGTTGCAGTACGCGTCGGGTCTCGTCGACGGCGCGGGCGATGAGGGGGCCGGCGACGCGGTCGAGTTCGTCCCGGGTGAGGTGTACGGGGTCGTCGCGTCCGGGGACCTGTACGGGGGCGCTGGTGGTCCGGGACAGCATTTCCTTGGCGGTGCGGACTTCGGTCCAGAACGCCTGCCGGTCGCGGCGGTGTGCCGGGGTGTCGGGCTGGTTGAGCCGGTGCCAGAGTGCGGGGTCGCGGAGTTCGATGAGGTGGCCGAGGTGGGCGACGAGGGCCTCGTCGATGTCGAGTCCGCCGAGGTCGTCGAGGCCGCCGGTGGCGAGTACCCGGAGGCCGTCGGGGTCGCGGCGGACGACGGTGACGTCGAGGGTGCCGCCGCCGAAGTCGAAGATGCCGAGGCTGCCGCCGGTGGGGAGTTGCTGGTGGAGGATGTCGACGCAGTAGGTGGCGGCGGCGACGGGTTCGTCGAGGAGGCGTACGGGGCCGAGTCCGGCGTTCTGGGCGGCGCTGCGGAGCAGGTTCCGTCGGGGTGGGCCCCAGTCGGCGGGGTAGGTGAGGACGGTCGCTGCGGCGGGGTCGACGCCGGCGGTGCGGGCTTCGTCGGCCACCCGTCGGAGGGTGGCGGTGAGGAGGCGTTCCACCGGTACTTCGTCGGTGCCGAGCAGGAGGGTGCCGTCGTCGATGCGGCGTTTCGGGTGTGGTTCGTAGCGTTGCGGGTCGGTGGCGCCGAGTCGTTCGGCGTCCCGGCCGGTGTGCACGGTGCCGTCGGGGGCGACGTAGCCGGCGGAGGAGAGCAGTGGTGAGCCGTCGAAGAGCAGTGTCCGGGGTGGCTGGTGGTCGTCCCGGCGGACCACCGCGATGGTGTGGGTGGTGCCCAGGTCGATCGCGAGCCGGACCGGTTGGTCCACCGATGTCACCTCCGCAGGTGGCGCGCCGGGGGTCGCCGCGCCGCGTGCGGATGCTACTGCCCGGTTGGTGGTGCCGTGGTGGCGGCCCGTCCGGGCTGTGTACCGGTCCGGTGGGTGGGGTTGCGGGCGGGCTCAGGCGAGGTCTACGACGAGGGGGCGGTGGTCGGAGATGGTCGCCACGGGGGTACGCACGGCGGTGACCGCGGGCAGTGGGTGGCCACCGCGGGGGTCGGCCAGGATGTGGTCGAGTTGGACCCGGGGTTGTTTCGCCGGGTAGGTGGGGCGGCGGGCCAGGGAGCGCCAGCCGGAGACGAGGCTGGCGAGTCCGGCGGGCAGGTTCAGGTCGCCGAGGAGGATCCGGGGCGCGGGCAGGGTGCGTAGGGCCCGGATGACCTGGCGGAGTTGTCGGATGTTCCAGCCGGGTACGAAGGAGAGGTGGGTGGCGGCGGCGGTGATCGGGCCGTACGGGGTGTCGAGGATGGCGGCGAGGACGACTCGGGGTTCGTCGCGGAAGAGGACGATTCCGCCGCCGGGGCCGGGGGCGATCACCGGGGAGCGGACGGGGAGTGCGGTGAGCCGGATGACCTGCCAGGAGCGGACCGGGTAGCGGCTGATCAGGCCTATGCCGTAGAGCGGTTCGCCGTGTCCGTCGTCGTCGTGGGTCAGGGGGCGGAACCCCTCGCCGGGGGTGCCGACGACAGCGGCGGCGAACCGGTGGTCGGGTGCGTCCATGGCGTGGGCGGCGATGCTGGTCAGGTCGAGGTGGTTGCTGCGGGACTGGTCGCGGTCGACCTCCTGGAGGGCGAGGACGTCGGCGTCGAGGTTGGCGACCGCGGTGCTGAGCCGGGTCGCGTCGACGAGGCCGTCGTGCGGGGATCTGCCGTGCAGGAGGTTGAAGGTTGCCAGGCGCACCTCTGCACCTTACGGCGGGATGTGCGACAGTTTCCCGGTGATCTTCAAAGCGCTGCTCTGTTCCGGGCTGCTGTTCGTACTCCTGGGTGTGGTCGGCATCTGGTTGCGGCGGCGCCGGGGCCGCTGAGCGGGGGTGGTCCGTTCGGGCCGGGGCTGCGGGCCCGGTTCGTTTTCGGTGGTTACCGTTCGGGCGTGGCGAATCGTCCGGCGCGGATCTCGCGTAGCGCCCGGCGGCGGGCGTCGCCGCGCAGTGTGTCGACGTAGAGGCGTCCGGCGAGGTGGTCGGTCTCGTGTTGCAGGGCGCGGGCGAGGAAGCCGCTGCCGGTGATGGTCAGGGGTTCGCCGTGCTGGTCGACGCCGTGGGCGGTGGCGTGCATGGCGCGCGGGGTCGGGAAGTACAGGCCGGGGATGGAGAGGCAGCCCTCGTCGTCGTCCTGTGGTTCGTCGGAGAGTTCGAGGGTGGGGTTGATCATGTGGCCTCGGTGTCCGTCGGCGTCGTAGACGAACACCTGGGCGCTGATGCCGATCTGGGGTGCGGCGACTCCGGCCCGGCCGGGGGCGCCGAGCAGGGTGTCCATGAGGTCGGTGACCAGGGCGCGTAGCTCGGCGTCGAACGTGGTGACCGGTTCGCTCGGGGTGCGGAGTACGGGGTCGCCGATGATCCGGATGGGCCGCATCGTCATGACCGGAACCTTATCGGGTGGTTTTCCGGCGGTGTCGTCCGGCGCGTCACGGGGTGGGCCGGGATCCGCCGGTGTCGTGACGGTCGCGGATCAGTGCGTCGATGCCGTCAAGCAGCCGGTGCAGGCCGAATTCGAAGGCGTGTACGGGGTTGACCGCCGACCCGTACGCCTCGCCGACGGTGGCGCCGACCCGGGCGGCGGTCGGATAGTGGTGGCCTTCGGTGAGTGCGTCGAGCAGTGGCGCGCGGGCGGACCACCACTGTTCGTCGGTCATGCCGGTGCGTTGTTCGACCGAGGTCGCGTCGAGGGCCTGTCGGGCGGCGCTGGCGACGTGTCCGGCGACGAGGTTGACCACGGAGTCCATCTCGATGTCGGTGAGTCCGATGCCGTCGATTGCGCGTAGTTCGTGTTCGTACCGGGCCATCGCGTTGGGGCCGAGGACGGGGCGGCTGGTGCCGATCTGGAGCATCCACGGGTGTCGGTGGTAGCGGGCCCAGGCGTCCCGGGCGATCTGTTCGACCCGGGTCCGCCAGTCGCGGGGGGTGGTGTCGGTGTCGGGGACGTCGGCGTAGACGGTGTCGAGCATCAGGTCGAGGAGTTCGGCCTTGCCGGGCAGGTGGGTGTAGAGGGACATGGTGCCGACGCCGAGTCGTTCGGCGATCCGGCGCATGGAGAGTCCGGGGAGCCCGTCGGCGTCGGCGACCTCGATCGCGGCGTGGATGATCCGGTCGACGGTCAGGTCGGTACGGCCGCGTCGGTTGGCGCGCTCGTGGGTGCGCCAGAGCAGCGCGAGGCTGCGGGCGGGGTCTCCGGTGCCGGTGTGCTCGGTCGTCATGTCCGGTTGATTGTCGTCCCGTCCGTCGATCTCTGCTCCGGAGGGGTTCCCGTACGTCATACGGTACAATGTACGGGCTGGTCTGGGGGTGGCCCGTCGCCGACCATGGCGCGATGGTGGGCGGGCGGCGGCAGCGGAGAGGAAGAGAACCGGGTATGGAGCCGATTTCGGTGCGGGACGCCGACGGTGGTGACCCGGAACGGCAGCCGGGTGGTCTCGCCGGCTGTGCCGTGGTGTTCGAGCCGGCCGATCCGCCCCGTACGGGTGCGATGGCGTTCTGGCGACCGGACGGTGGCCCGCTGCCGGGCGGGCCGGGGCTGCCCGGGGAGCTGACCGTCGTCGTACCGGACGGGGACGGGGTGCGGTCGCGGACCGTGCCGGCCCGCCGGTTGGCGGTCGGCGAGGCGGTGCCGGTGCTGCTGGCCGGGACCCGTCCGGCGCCGGACCGGCCGGTCGACCCGGCCGCCGCCTACTGGGCCGCGGCGGCGGTGGTGGCGCTGCACCTGGTCGCGCGGCGGCGGATCCTGCCCACCGTGTCACCGGGCGGCTTCGACGCCTGGCTGGTCGGACCGCTGGACCCGGCGGACGTCGCCCGGGTCCGGGAGCTGGCGACGGCGATGCCGGCGCGGGCCCGTGCGGTGCCAATCCCGACGGACCCGCTGACGCTGCCGGACGCGCATCCCCTGCTGCGGGGCTTCCTCGACGCGGTCGCCGACACCCTGCCCCGGTCCCCCGCCGCCCGGCACGCCGCCGGTACCGACGTGTTCGCCGCGCCGGCCCCGCAGCCGGTGCCGCGGCTGCGGAGCTGGGCGGAGGAGATCTCCGCCGGCCTCGACTCCGGGGTACGCGTCTCGATCCGTCTCGACGCCGTCGACGGGGACCTCACCCGGCCCGGGCTGCGGGCGGTGCTACAGGTGCACAGCCTCGTCGACCCCGCGCTGGTGGTCGACGCGGCCGCGCTGTGGCGTGACACGGTCGCCGACTTCGGTCCCCGGGCCCGGATCGACACCACCCTCGCGGTACGGCGGGCGGCCCGGGTCTGGCCACCGCTGCGGCACCTGCTCGACGCCACCGTCCCCGACGAGCTCGCGCTGACCGACGAGGAGGTCAGCGACCTGTTCGCCGACGGGTCCGGCCGGCTCGCCGCGATCGGTGTCGAGGTGCACTGGCCGCGTGAGCTGACCTCCGCGCTGACCGCGCGGGCGGTGCTCGGCGCGACCGACGCTCCCCCGTCGGACGTCGCGGCGTTCTTCGGCGAGGGTGAACTGCTCCGGTTCGACTGGCAGCTCGCCCTCGCCGGCCAGCCACTCACCGCCGCCGAACTGGACGTACTCGCCGAGTCGCACCGGCCGGTGGTCCGGTTGCGGGACCAGTGGGTGCTGGTCGATCCGGAGCTGGCCGCCCGGGCCCGCAAGCCGGCTCTGCCGCCGGTCACCGCGATCGAGGCGCTCGGTGCCGCGCTGACCGGAACGGTCGAGATCGATGGTCGCCCGGTCGAGGTCGCCGCCGACGGCTGGCTGGCCGGGCTGCGGCGGCGGATCGCCGATCCCGAGCCGGCCGGACCCGACGGTGCCGGACCGCAACACCCCGGCCGGACGCCGGACGCCGACCGCGGGTACGCCGAGACGGACCGGATCGGTCCACCGGCGGGCCTGACCGCGGTGCTGCGCGACTACCAGCTGCGGGGGCTGCGCTGGCTGGCCCGGATGACGTCGCTCGGGCTCGGCGGCTGCCTCGCCGACGACATGGGGCTGGGCAAGACGGTGACGCTGATCGCGCTGCACCTGCACCGGCAGGCCGATCCGGCGACCGCCGGGCCGACCCTGGTGGTCTGCCCCGCCTCGCTGCTCGGCAACTGGGAACGGGAGATCGACCGGTTCGCCCCGGGTACGCCGGTGCGGCGCTTCCACGGCGGCCGGCGGACCCTGGACGAGGTGGCCGGTGGTGGGTTCGTGTTGACGACGTACGGGACGATGCGGCTGGACACCGAGCGGCTCGGTGCCGTGCGGTGGGGTCTGGTCGTGGCCGACGAGGCGCAGCACGTGAAGAACCGGGCCTCGGGTACGGCGCGGGCGTTGCGGGCGATCCCGGCCGCCGCCCGGGTCGCCCTCACCGGCACCCCGGTGGAGAACAACCTCGCCGAGCTGTGGGCGATCCTGGACTGGACCACCCCCGGCCTGCTCGGCCCGCTCGCCCGGTTCCGGGCCCGGTGGGCCAGCCGGATCGAGGCGGACCGGGATCCGGTGGCCGCCCGGGAACTGGCCCGGCTGATCGCGCCGTTCCTGCTGCGCCGCCGCAAGTCGGATCCGGGTATCGCACCGGAGCTGCCGCCGAAGACCGAGACCGATCATCCGGTCGGGTTGACCGGCGAGCAGGCCGGCCTCTACGAGGCGGTGGTCCGGGAGACGATGGCGCAGATCCGCGACAGCAACGGGATGGCCCGCCGTGGCCTGGTGCTCAAACTCCTGACCTCGTTGAAGCAGGTCTGCAACCATCCGGCGCACTACCTGCGGGAGGCGCGGCCCCGGCTGGCCGGCCGGTCCGGGAAACTCGAACTCCTCGACGAACTTGTCGACACGATCGTCGCCGGTGACGGCGCGATGCTGGTCTTCACCCAGTACGTCGCGATGGCCCGGCTGCTCGAGCGGCACCTCGGCGACCGTGGCGTGCCGACCCAGCTGCTGCACGGCGGTACCCCGGTGCTCCGCCGCGACGAGCAGGTACGCCGGTTCCAGGACGGCGCCGTGCCGGTCTTCCTGCTGTCGCTCAAGGCCGCCGGCACCGGGCTCAACCTGACCCGGGCCGACCACGTGGTGCACTACGACCGCTGGTGGAACCCGGCCGTCGAGGAGCAGGCCACCGACCGGGCGTACCGGATCGGGCAGACCCGGCCGGTGCAGGTGCACCGGCTGGTCACCGAGGGGACGGTCGAGGACCGGATCGCCGCGCTGCTGGCCACGAAGCGGGAACTCGCCGACGCGGTGCTGACCGGCGGCGAGGCGGCGTTGACCGAACTGTCCGACGCCGAACTGGCGGACCTGGTCGAACTGCGGAGGCCGGGATGAGTGGGCGCGGCGGGCGGATCGACGGGCTCGGCAGGGACAACATGACGAGGGACGCGGCGGGGAGACGGCATGGCTGACGGTGGTGACCGGGTCCGGGGCTTTCCGGCGTTTCCACCGGGCCGGCGGGCCCGGCTGACCCGGGCCTGGTGGGGCGACGCCTGGATCCGTGCCCTGGAGGACACGTCACTGGACCAGACGCTGCTGCGCAAGGGACGCCGGTCCGCCTCCGCCGGCCAGGTCGGATCGATCACCGTCAGCCCGGGCCGGATCGCCGCCGAGGTGCACGACGGGGTCCAGGACGTCTTCTACCGGCCCCGGGTCTTCGTCGAACCGATGAGCGACGCCGCGTGGACCCGGTTCCTGGACCAGGTCGAGGCGAAGGCCGGCCACATCGCCGCGCTGCTCGACGGGGAGATGCCGCGTGACCTGGTGGCCGCGGCGGACGACGTCGGCGTCCGGCTGCTGCCGGGGCTGGGTGACCTGCAACCGGAATGCGACTGCCCGGAGTGGGGCGATCCCTGCCCGCACGCCACCGCGCTCTGCTACCAGGTCGCCTGGCTGCTCGACGCCGATCCGTTCGTGCTGCTGCTGATCCGGGGCCGAGGTCGACGGGAACTGCTGGCCGAGCTGCGCCGCCGGACCGCCCGGCCGGTGACCGACCGCCCGTCGCCCGGCCCGTCGACCGGCGCCGGGGTGCCGGCCGCGCGGGCGTACACCGGGCCGGATCCGGTGCTGCCGCAACCGCCGCCGCCACTTGGCGCAGACGGGCCCGGGCCGGACCTGCCGGACGCGCCGGGGATACCGGCGGAGGCGCTGCGGGCGCTGGTCGACAACGCGGCGTCCCGGGCCGCCGCGCTGCTCGGGCCCACTGCCCCGGACGGGTGCCCGCCGATGTCGCTGCCGCAACGGTCGGACGCGGTCCGGCTCGCCGCCGCCGGGGCGAGCGGCCCGGCGTTGGCCCGGTTGCGTCAGGCCAGCGGCCGGCCGGCCCGGGAGTTCAGCCGGGCCGTGCGGGCCTGGGAGTACGGCGGCCACGCCGGGCTGACGGTATTGGAGGAGTCGTGGCGGCCGCCGGCCGCGGGGCTGGCCCGGGCCCGGGCCCGGCTCGACGCCGGTTGGGACGGTGACGACCTGCCGCAGCCGCAGGTCTGGCGCAACCGGTGGACGTTCCCGGACCGCCGGGCGCAGTTGCGGTACGGCCAGGACGGACGCTGGTACCCGTACCGGGAGGCCGCCGATGGCGAGTGGTGGCCGGCCGGAGCGCCCCGGGACGATCCCGCCGAGGCGCTGGCCGACCTGCTCGGCGGCTGATCCGTGGCCGGTCAGCCCATGGCGCGGCGGTAGCGGGCGGCGACGATGGAGACCCAGGTCGAGGCGGCGATGGAGCCGACGGCCAGGGTCAGGGATCCGGCCTGGCCGCCGCTCATCGCCCAGCCGTTGCCGAGCAGCAGGGCGGTGCCGGCGATCCGGGCGGCGATCGCGTGGCCCCGGTTCCCGGCCCGGCTGAAATGGTGGCCGAGGACGTAGCTGGCGGCGATCAGGGCGGTGAAGGCGACCGCGCCGGCGGCCATGTGGCCGTAGCTGTGCCAGCTGAGCGCCTCGGGTGTCCCGTACGGGGTGCCGGCGGGGAAGCCGTCGCCGGCGTCCATCACCAGTACTCCGGCCGCGATCATGCCGATGCCGTTGACCAGGATCAGTCGGGGTGCCCAGCGGCCGCCCGGTGTGCCGCGCATCATCCGGCGCAGTCCGACGGCACCGGCGACGGTGAGGATCCCACCGAGCAGGAAGTTGGTGATCTGCAGCCAGCCGAGGGCACCGTTGCTCAGCATGCTCAGCGGATGGCGGGTCAGGTCGAAGCCGTCCCGGGTGGCGGCCTGGGCCAGGGAGACGGCGGTCCACAGCGGCGCCGAGACGACGCCGCAGGTGAGCAGGGTCCGGGTGCTGACCGCCGGGCGGGTGGTGGCGATGGTGGTGGTGGGGATCTGGCTGGTGGTCATGGTGGGGCCTTCCTCGGATGTCGGCTGTTCCTGGTCGGCTACGCGTCGATCGGCCCATCCGACAGGGAACGCCGGCCGTTCCCTGTCACATACACTGTTCGACGTCTGAGCAGGGCCGGAGAACCAGCCCGGACAGAGCAGGCGACGAGAGAAAGAGACATTCCATGCGCTACCTGATGACGGCTATGCCCAGCGAGGTCGTACCGGACGAGAACCTGTACGCCGAAATGGCCCGGTTCGTCGAGGAGTTGACCGCGGCGGGAGTTCTGCTGGCCACCGGTGGCCTGGACCCGGCCGGTGTCCGGGTCACCTCGTCCGGGGACGAGATCACCGTGACGGACGGGCCGTTCGCCGAGGCCAGGGAGGCGGTGGCCAGTTTCGCACTGGTCGAGGTCCGGTCCCGGGAGGAGGCGGTCGAGCTGACCCGCCGGTTCCGCAGGATCGTCGGCGACGGCGAGAGCATGATCCAGCAGGTCTTCGGTCCCTGATTCCGGGCCGGGACCGGCCGGGTCGACGACGAATGCGCGGGAAGGTGGAGGTGGGGCTGCCATCGTGGTGACGACGACGGACCTGCACCGTACGGTCGACGCGGTCTGGAAACTCGAGTCGGCCAGGATCGTCGCCGGGCTGGCCCGGATGGTGCACGACATCGGTCTCGCCGAGGAGCTGGCCCAGGACGCCCTGGTTGCCGCGCTCGAACAGTGGCCGGCCTCGGGCATCCCGGGCAGTCCCGGCGCCTGGCTGATGGCCGTGGCCAAGCGGCGCGCCGTCGACCACCTCCGGCGCTCGCAGCGGCTGGACCGCCGGCACGCGCAGCTGGCCCACGAGCAGGGGCAGCAGCCGGAACCCGAGGCGCCGGAGCCGGAGACCGCGCAGGACGACATCCTGCGGCTGATGTTCATCTCCTGCCATCCGGTGCTGGCGACCGAGGCGCGGGTCGCGTTGACGCTCCGGGTGATCGGGGGCCTGACGGCCGCCGAGATCGCCCGGGCGTTCCTCGTGAGCGAGCAGCGGATCGTCGAGCGAATCGCCGGGGCGAAGCGGCGGCTGGCGCAGGAGCGGGTGCCGTTCGCGCTGCCGGACGCCTCGGAGCTGGCGGCCCGGCTGTCGTCGGTGCTGGAGGTCATCTACCTGGTCTTCAACGAGGGGTACGCGGCGACGTCCGGCGACGACCTGATCCGGCCGGGGCTGTGCCACGAGGCACTGCGGCTGGGCCGGCTGCTGGCCGGACTGGCACCCGGCGAGGCCGAGGTGCACGGGCTGGTCGCGCTGATGGAGATCCAGGCGTCCCGTTCGGCCGCCCGGACCGGACCGTCGGGTGAACCCGTCCAGCTGACCGAGCAGAACCGGGGACGCTGGGACCAGTTGCTCATCCGGCGGGGCTTCAGCGCGATGCTGCGGGCCCGGGAGGCTGGCGGCCCAGCCGGCCCGTACGTGTTGCAGGCGGCGATCGCGGTCTGCCACGCACAGGCCCCGACCGCGCGGCAGACCGACTGGCCCCGGATCGCATCCCTGTACGCGGCGCTGGCCCGACTGTTGCCGACCCCGGTCGTGGCGCTCAACCGGGCGGTGGCGGTCGGAATGGCGTACGGGCCGCAGGCCGGGCTCGCGATGGTCGAGGAGTTGACCACCGACCCGGCGTTGCAGGACTACCACCTGCTGCCGGGCGTCCGGGCAGACCTGCTGTTCCGACTGGACCGGTTCGAGGAGGCCCGTCGGGAGTTCCTCCGGGCCGCCGCGCTGACCGGGAACGCCGCCGAGCGGGCCTTCCTGCACCGCCGGGCCGACGAGGCGCGGGACCTGCTTCCGGCGGCGGAACCACAAGGGGCGGGACCGGCCGTCGGGATCGGTGTTCCGGCGGACACGCTCGGCCGGGCCGCCGAGGACTTCCTGGGCCGGGAGGACCTGGACGCTGCGACGGTCCGCTCGTACGGGCAGACCCTGCGCCGGCTGCGGCGCAGCCTCGGCGACCAGGTGCCGCTGACGGCGTTGACCGCCGAGCAGGTGGCCGGGGTGTTCAGCACGGCGTGGGGTACGGCGGCGGCCCCGACCTGGAACCGGCACCGGTCGGCGATCCGGTCGTTCGGCTCCTGGGCGTCCCGGCCGGACCTCGCGGTGGGACTCGACCGCCGTACCGACGTCCGTTCCCCGACCCCGGCGATCGGCGTGGTGGAGCTGGCGGCGCTCTGGGACCGGACCGACCTGCCGGTGCGGGAACGGACGCTGTGGCGCCTGCTGCACGAGTCGGCGGCCACCGTGACGGCGGTGCTGTCGCTGGACGTGGAGCAGCTCGACCTAGACGACCGCCGCGCCCGGGTCGGCGGGGTCTGGCTCAACTGGCGGTCCGGCGCCGCCCGGCTGCTCCCCGAACTGCTCGCCGGCCGGACCCGGGGGCCGTTGTTTCTCGCCGACCGGCGGCCGGGACCGGCCCGGATGCCGTCGGACGCCGACCGGTGCCCGGAGACGGGCCGGGGCCGGCTCTCCTACGAGCGGGCCGAGTACCTGTTCAAGCAGGCGACGAAGCCGCTGGATCCGACCGGTCACGGCTACACCCTGCGGCAGCTGCGGCCGCGTCGCTGACGGCGACCGTCGTCAGCCGGCATCCGGTGTTCTGGCCAGCCACAGTCGGAGAAGGTCCCGGCGACGCTCCCGCTCCGGATGGTCCTCGTATCCGGTCCGGCTGTGCAGGACGACGTGGTTGTTGAGGAACTGCATGTCGCCGGTGCGCAGGTCCATGGTGAGCCTGAACCGGGGGTCGTCGTGGAGCCGGTCGAGGGCTTCCATCGCCGCGACCTGCGCCGGGCGCAGCGGCGGTACGTGGGCCGCGCGCTGGACGGAGCGCATGTAGTCCGGCCCGTAGTAGACGGAGAGTCCGCCCTCGGTGTCGACGGTGTAGACCGGTCGTTGGAAGAAGCTGTCCGGGCCGTCGCCGGAGCGCCGGTCGTGCCACCACGGCTGGTAGAGCACCTGCGCCAGGTCGGGACGGGTACGCGCGATCTCGTCGTGTACCGCGACCGAGCTGACGATCGTGCTGAGCCCGCCGGACCGGGCCGGTCGGATGCACAGCAGGGCGACGACGTCGGTCGGGTCGGCGTGGAACCCGAGGCGGTGGGGGTGCTGGTAGCTGCGGCTCGTCGGGTGGGTCGGATCGACGCCCTCGTCGCGTACGTGGCGCAGTGGCGCGCCATCCGGCCCCTGCGGCACCAGCCTGCCGACGTAGCCGGCGATGCCCAGCGCGATGATCTCGCACTGCCGCTCGGTGAGCCGGGCGACCGGCACGTCCTGGACGAGAGCGACTCCGGGACCGTCGGTCACCGTCGCGGCGAGTCGGTCGAGTTCGGGGCCGAGCGTCGGCAGGGGGAAATCCGTCCGGGCGATGGCGCCCGGCGCGACCTGCGACGCCTCGACGGCGGCGAGCGCGGCGAGCAGTTCCGCCTGGTGTGCGTCGCCGCACGACAGCCGCCACCCCGCGCTGCCGGCCAGCTGGTCGCCACGCCAGCTCGCCGGGCCGGAGACCTGCGCGATCATCGTCATCTCGGCACCCTCTCGTCGGCCGGCGACCACCGCCGGGCGCTGACCTCAGGATGCCTTCCGAGCGATCCCGCCGTTGACCGCTATGCCGTCGGCGTAACGATTCTTGGCTGCTGCCGGGGGTGGGTCGGGGCGGCTCGGGTGTCGCGGGTGTTACCGGGTGCGGCCGGCCAGCGCGGCCCGGACCGGTCCGGCTTTGGCGGCGGCCTCGGCGACCTCGGCGGCGGGATCGCTGTCCCAGGTGATTCCGCCGCCGGCCCAGACGTGTACCCGGTCGGCGTCCACGGCGGCGGTCCGGATGGTCAGGCCCAGCTCCATCCGGTCGGGGCCGATCCAGCCGAGCCCGCCCATGCTGGCGCCCCGGCCGACCGGCTCCAGCGCGGCGATCTGGGCCAGCGCGGCGAGCTTCGGCGCGCCGGTGACCGAGCCGCCGGGGCAGACCGCCCGGAGCACGTCGGCCAGGCCCTGTCCGTCGGCGAGCGTCGCGGAGACCGTCGACTCGGCCTGCCACAGGTCCGACCAGCGGCGGATCGCGTAGAGCTCGTCGACCCGGACCGAGCCGGTCCGGGCGATCCGGGCGAGGTCGTTGCGCTCCAGGTCGACGATCATGACGTGTTCGGCGCGTTCCTTGGCGGATTCGAGCAGTTCCCGCCGGCCCTGGCCGGTCGCCGGTCGGGTGCCCTTGATCGGTCGGGTGAGCACCCGGCCGTCGGCGACCTCGACCAGGGTCTCCGGGGAGGCGCAGCCGATCGCCCAGCCGGCGCCGGTGAGTACCCCGCCGTAGCGGGCTCCGGGCAGCCGGGTCAGCCGGGTCAGCCCGGGCAGTGGGTTGCCGGTGTACCGGGCGGCGGCGTGCCCGACGACGTTGACCTGGTAGATGTCCCCCCGGCCGATGGCCTGCCGGGCCAGTTCCACGGCGGTGGCGTGCTGCTGCGGTGACCAGCTCTCCCGCCACGGCTCCAGCCGCCAGTCGGCCGCGGCGTGCCACGGCGGGGCGGTCCCCTCGCCGGGCCGGCCGTGCCGGTAGACGACCGCCACCAGGTCGGGGACGTCCGGCGCAGGGCTCGGCGGCCCGGTCGGGAATCCGACCATCCGGGCGCCGGCCGCGGCGGAGACGAACAGGGCCGCGCCGCAGACCGTGCCGGGCCGGGCGTCGGGGCGGTGCCGGACGGGCCGGGACAGGTCGCGGACCGGCAGGCCGTGTCCGGCGAGGAAGTCTTCGAGCAGCTGGGCGGGGTCGCCGGCCGAGCCGGTCCAGTACTGCCACCGGTCGTGTTCGACGAGCCCGGGTACGCAGGTGGTCGGCGCTCCCGGCGGCCTGTATGGGAGCGCTTCCACGACGGACGGTTCGATCTGCCTCATCCGAAGAGTGGATTCTTTCCCGTGCAGACGGATACCCGCTCGTCATCACCGGGGGTGAGGGGGTACCGTCCGTCACTGGTCATGTGAACCATGCCACAGTGCCCCCATAGTCCGGAGAACCCGATGTGCCAGCACCGACCGACCTGTCCCTCCGCTGAAGCGACCGACCGTGAGGCCGCCCGCGTGATCGCCTGCTTCCGTGAACAGGGATGGAGCCTGCTCTGCAATGGCGTCATCCTGTTCGAGGACACCGGCGAACTGTTGCCCGACGGCAGCACGATAGCCCCGCACCGTGGCCCGGCCCGGCACGCCCTGGTCGGCTGACCGGTCGCTCAGCGTCACCGGCCGCTGTCCGGAACAGCAGCCGGTGACGAGTCGTCCCTGGTCAGTTCTCGAACGCCTCCGGCGGCGGGCAGGCGCAGACCAGGTTCCGGTCGCCGTACGCGTCGTCGATCCGACGCACCGGCGGCCAGTACTTCCCGAGCCGGTCGACCCCACCCGGATACGCCGCCACCGAGCGCGGGTACGGGTGTGGCCAGTCGTCGCCGCTGACCATCACGGCGGTGTGCGGCGCGTTCGCCAGCGGGTTGTCGCCGGTGGGCCACTCCCCCGTCCCGACCTGGTCGATCTCCGCCCGGATCGCGATCATCGCCGCGCAGAACCGGTCGAGTTCGGCCAGGTCCTCGCTCTCGGTCGGCTCCACCATCAGGGTGCCGGCGACCGGGAACGACATCGTCGGCGCGTGGAACCCGTAGTCGATCAGGCGCTTGGCGACGTCGTTCACGCTCACGCCGGTGGCCTTGGTCAGGCCGCGCAGGTCGAGGATGCACTCGTGGGCCACCAGGCCCTTGTTGCCGGCGTACAGCACCGGGTAGTGCCCGCGTAGCCGGGTCGCGACGTAGTTGGCCGCCAGCACGGCCACCCCGGTGGCCCGGGTGAGCCCCTCCGGGCCCATCAGCCGCAGGTAGGCCCACGGGATCGGCAGGATGCCCGCGGAGCCGTACCGGGCCGCCGAGACCGCCGGCCGGGCCGGGCCGTCCGTACCGAGCGGGTCGCCGGGCAGGTACGGCGCCAGGTGTGCCCGCACCGCCACCGGCCCGACCCCGGGACCGCCGCCGCCGTGCGGGATGCAGAACGTCTTGTGCAGGTTCAGGTGCGACACGTCGGCGCCGAACCGGCCGGGCTTGGCGAACCCGAGCAGCGCGTTGAGGTTGGCGCCGTCGACGTAGACCTGGCCGCCGGCGTCGTGCACCCTGGCGCAGAGCGTCGCGATGCCGCCCTCGTACACCCCGTGGGTGGACGGGTAGGTGACCATGATCGCCGCGAGGGTGTCCCGGTGCGCCTCGATCTTGCGGTCGAGGTCGGCCAGGTCGACGTCACCGTCCCCGTCGCAGCCGACCACCACGACCCGCATCCCGGCCATCACCGCGCTGGCCGCGTTGGTGCCGTGCGCCGACGACGGGATCAGGCAGACGTCCCGGTGCGCCTCGCCGCGCTCGCGGTGGTAGGCGCGGATGGCCAGCAGGCCGGCGAGTTCGCCCTGGGAGCCGGCGTTGGGTTGGACGCTGACCGCGTCGTACCCGGTCACCTCGGCCAGCCAGCGTTCCAGCGAGGCGACGAGTTCGGCGTAGCCGGCGGTCTGCGCGGCCGGCGCGAACGGGTGGATGTCGGCGAACTCGGCCCAGCTGACCGGCTCCATCTCCGTGGTGGCGTTCAGCTTCATGGTGCACGAGCCGAGCGGGATCATGCCCCGGTCCAGGGCGTAGTCGAGGTCGGAGAGCCGGCGCAGGTAGCGCAGCATGGCGGTCTCGGAGTGGTGCGACCGGAAGACCGGGTGGGCCAGGAAGTCGCTGGTCCGGGCCAGCCCCGCCGGCAGCGCCGACGGCGCCTCGACCGCGTCCGGTACGCCGGCCGACGTGCTGCCGGACAGCCGGGCGAAGACGTCCGCCACCGTCGCCAGGTGCGCCCCGGTGGTCGTCTCGTCGCAGGAGATCCCGACGTGGTCGGCGTCGACCAGCCGCAGGTTGACGCCCCGGTCGGCGGCGTCGGCCAGCACCCGCTCGGCGCGGCCGGGTACCTGGACCAGCAGGGTGTCGAAGTACGCCTGGTGCACGAGCGTGATCTGCGGGTCGTCCAGGTCGCGGAGCAGCCGGTCGAGGGTGGCGGCCCGGCGGTGCACCCGCTGCGCGATCGCCCGCAGCCCGGCCGGGCCGTGGTAGACCGCGTACATCCCGGCCATCACGGCGAGCAGGACCTGGGCGGTGCAGATGTTGCTGGTCGCCCGCTCCCGGCGGATGTGCTGTTCCCGGGTCTGCAGTGCCAGCCGGTAGGCCGGGTCGCCGGCCGCGTCCCGGGACACCCCGACCAGCCGGCCGGGCAGCATCCGCTCCAGGCCGCCGCGCACCGCCAGGTAGCCGGCGTGCGGACCGCCGAAGCCCATCGGTACGCCGAACCGCTGGGTGGTGCCGGCGGCGATGTCGACGCCGATCTCGCCCGGTGGCCGGAGCAGGGTCAGCGCGAGCAGGTCGGCGGCGACGGTCACCAGTGCCCCGGTGGCGTGCGCGGCCTCGACCAGCGCGGTGTGGTCGCGTACCGCTCCGGAGGCGCCCGGGTACTGCAGGTGCAGTCCGAAGAACTGCGCCGGCAGCGGCTCGGTGTCGAGGTCGACGACCCGGACCTCGATCCCGAGCGGTTCGGCCCGGGTGGCCAGTACCGCGATGGTCTGCGGCAGGGTGTCGGCGTCGACGACGTACACCGGGCTGGAGCTCTTGCCGGCCCGGCGGGCCAGGGTCATCGCCTCGGCCGCGGCGGTGCCCTCGTCGAGCATCGAGGCGTTCGCGGTGGCCAGCCCGGTCAGGTCGGTGACCATGGTCTGGAAGTTGAGCAGCGCCTCGAGCCGGCCCTGGCTGATCTCCGGCTGGTACGGCGTGTACGCGGTGTACCAGGCCGGGTTCTCCAGCACGTTGCGGCGGATCACCGCCGGGGTGTGGGTGCCGTGGTAGCCCAGCCCGATCATGGAGACGGCGACGGTGTTGCGGGCGGCGAGGGCCCGCAGTTCGGCGATCACCTCGTCCTCGGTGGCCGCCGGCGGCAGGTCGAGGGTGCCGGTCCAGCGGATCGCCTCGGGGATCGCGGCGTCCATCAGGTCGTCGATCGAGTCGTATCCGACGGTCTCCAACATCCGGCGCTCGGCCTCGGCGTCGGGGCCGATGTGCCGGTCGGAGAACCGCCCGATGTCGCGGGCGGGAAACTGCGGTGTGGTCATGGGGGCACTCCCGGGCGAGGTCGACGCTGCAACCTCCCCCTCTGTCACGCCCCGCGACGTCGCGCAGCGCTCCACAGTCGCCTGCCCACGGGCTCCTTTTGCCTGAGAGGTTCCGGGGAGGATTTGCCCCTTCGGCGCCGCCTGTGCAGTTGCCTGGCGGTCTCTCGCTCGTGAGTGTTATCGGCGCTGGCAACGGTACCAGCGATCGGGTTTCGTCCGAATTTCGGCCGGGCCGGAATGGATCATCGTTCGCCCCGGCGTCGGTGACCGCCGACGGCGGGGCGGCGGCCGGAACGTCCCCGGCCCGTACAGGCGGAACCGGTTAAGCCGGAGTCGGCGCCCGGCGGGGCTGACCGGCGCACGCTCATGTCGTGAAAAGGCAGCTCATCGTCGCGGCGGCAGCTATCGTCCACCGTCTATTGACTCTGAACCGGTTCGGTGTTGTTATCGATCTCACGTTCCCCGGACACCGCGTCGAAATCCGCCCGAAATTCCCGACCGGGAGGCACCGATGAGATCCCCCCTCGCCCGCCGGCTGCTCGCCGCGCTGGCCACCGCCACGCTGGTCGTCGGCGGTGCCGCCGGCTGCGGCGACGACGGCGACGCAGACGGCTCCGGTACGGCCGAGGGCAAGATCATCAACGTCTTCTCCGGGGCGAACGCGGGCTTCGTGCCGAACTTCAACCCGTTCTCCCAGAACAGCGTCGCCGGCACCCACAGCGTGCTCTACGAGGCGCTGCTCTACTTCAACGGCGCCCGGGCCGACGACGTGCAGCCGCAGCTCGCCACCGGCTACGAGTTCGCCGACAACGGCCGGACGCTGAACCTCACCGTCCGGGACGGGGTGAAGTGGAGCGACGGCACGCCGTTCACCGCCGAGGACGTCGCCTTCACCTTCAACCTGATCCGGGACCACCAGAAGATCAACCACAACGGCCTGCCCATCGTCGAGGCCGTCGCCGCCGACCCGACGCACGTCTCGATCAAGTTCAGCCAGGGCGTCTACACCCGGCTCAACCTGATCGCCGGCCGGATCTACATCGTGCCCAAGCACCTGTGGTCGGCCATCGCCGACCCGTCCGCCTTCACCAACGAGAAGCCGGTCGCCACCGGGGCGTTCACGGTGGCCTCGTTCAGCCAGCAGAACTACGTCTTCGAGCGGAACCCGAACTACTGGGAGGCCGGCAAGCCGAAGATCAAGGGCCTGCGGTTCCACCAGTTCGCCAGCGCGGACAGCGCGATCGCGGCGCTCGGCGCCGGCCAGCTCGACTGGGCCGGCTCGTTCATCGCCGACATCGACAAGCAGTACGTCAGCCGGGACCCCGAACACAACAAGTACCTCAACGAGTCGCAGCTCTACCTGACCAACCTGATCCCCAACCTGGACAAGGCGCCGTTCAACAGCGTCGCGGTCCGCAAGGCGGTCAGTCTCGCCCTGGACCGCGACCAGATCATCAAGCTGGCCTTCTCCGGGTACGGCAAGCACGCCAGCCCCGCCCAGCTGCCCCGGCCACTCTGGGACGACTACATCAAGCCGGAGTACAAGGACCGCAAACTGGAGTTCGACCCGGCCCGCGCGGAGCAGACCCTGCAACAGGACGGCTGGACCAAGGGCGCCGACGGGATCTACGCCAAGGCCGGCCGGCGGCTGTCGTTCACCGTCAAGGTGGTGCAGGGCTACAACGACTACATCTCCGCGCTGCAGATCATGACCCAGGCACTGAAGTCGGTCGGGATCGAGATGAAGACCCAGGAGGTCTCCTTCACCGCCTTCTCCACCGACCAGCAGACCGGCGACTTCGACATGATCATCACCAACCTGTACAGCGAGGGCACCGCGTACAGCTGGTACAGCCGCGGGTTCGCCAGCAAGACCACCGCCCCGCTGGGTCAGCAGGCCGGCTCCAACTACGGCCGCTACCGCAACCCGAGCGTCGACGCCGCCCTGCTGGTCATGGAGAACACCCCGCCGGACCAGAAGGACGCGCTGCGGGCCGAACTGTTCAAGATCCAGGACGTACTGGTCGAGGAGCTGCCGTACATCCCGATCCAGCAGTCGAGTTCACTGATCGAGTACCGCACCGAGAACATCTCGAACTTCCCCACCGAGCAGAACCACTACGCGCTGACCACCCCGTACAACGGGCCGGACATGGGCATCGTGGCCAAGAACCTGCTTCCGGCCGGCTGAGCGCCCGATGCGCTACCTGCGGCGCAAGGCGCTGTTCTACCTGGTCGCCGTCTGGGCGGCGGTCACCCTCAACTTCCTCATCCCCCGGCTGATCAAGGGCAACCCGGTCGACGCCGTCCTGGCCAAGACCCAGAACATGACGCCGATGTCGCCGGAGGCCCGGCGGGCCCTGGAGCTGCAGTTCGGGGTCTCCGACGACCCGCTGTGGCAGCAGTATTTCGGCTACCTCGGCAACCTGCTGCGCGGCGAGTTCGGGCTGTCGGTCAGCTACTACCCGACGCCGGTGGCGAAGGTGCTCAGCCAGAGCCTGCCCTGGACGGTGGTGATGGTCGGGCTGGCCACCGTGCTCAGCGTGCTGCTCGGGATCACCCTCGGCATGCTTGCCGGCTGGCGCCGGGGCACCTGGCTGGACGCGCTGGTGCCGACCACCACCTTCCTGGCCGCCATCCCGTACTTCTGGCTCGCCCTGGTGCTGCTCTACGTGCTGGCCGGGATCCTCGGCTGGTTCCCGCTCAACAGCGGCTACAGCTACGAGACCACCATCGGGTTCAACTGGCCGTTCCTGCGCAGCGCCGTCTACCACGGCATCCTGCCGGCGGCCTCGATCGTGGTCGCCTCGGTCGCCGGCTGGTTGCTCGGGATGCGGAACATGATGGTCTCCACGATGGCCGAGGACTACGTGGTGACCGCCGAGGCCAAGGGACTCCGCCCCCGCCGCATCATGATCCAGTACGCGGCCCGCAACGCCGTACTGCCCAGCGTCGCCGGCTTCGCCATCACCCTCGGCTTCGTGGTCAGCGGCTCCATCGCCACCGAGATCGTCTTCTCCTACCCCGGCATCGGGATGAACCTGGTCGCCGCCGTCGCCAACGCCGACTATCCGCTGCTGCAGGGCATCTTCCTGGTCATCTCCCTCGCGGTGCTCGGCGCCAACTTCGTCGTCGACCTGCTCTACGCCCTGATCGATCCCCGGACCCGGCAGGCCGGCTGAGATGGCGACCATCGAGACCCAGCACGACGTCACCGGCGAGGTGGTACCCGGCGTGGTGGTGCCGACCGGCCGACCCCGCTGGCGTGGCCTGCTGCACTCCCGCAAGCTGGTGACCGGACTCGGCATCGTCGGGTTCTTCGGCCTGGTCGCCGTCGTCGGCCCACTGCTGGTCGGCGACCCGCAGCTGGTCAGCGACGACCGGCTGCTCGGGCCGTCCGCCGCGCACCTGCTCGGCACCACCAACACCGGCCAGGACGTGTTCCGGCAACTGGTCGTCGCCACCCGCGGCTCGATGGTCGTCGGACTCGTCGTCGGTGTCCTCGCCACCGTGGTCTCGGTGCTGGTCGGCGTCGTCGGAGGCTACGCCGGCGGCCACACCGACGAGGGACTCTCCCTGTTCAGCAACGTCTTCCTGGTGCTACCCGGACTGCCGCTGGTGGTCCTGATCACCGACTACGTGCAGACCCGGGGGGCGCTGGCCATCGCGCTGATCGTCTCGATCACCGCCTGGGCCGGCTCGGCCCGGGTGCTGCGGGCCCAGACCCTGTCGCTGCGCTCACGCGACTACGTCGACGCGGCGCGGGTCAGCGGCGAACCCGGCTGGCGGATCATCACCTTCGAGATCCTGCCCAACCTGCTGCCGCTGATCGCCGCCCAGTTCGTCTTCGCCGTCATCGGCGGCATCCTCACCGAGGCCGCCCTCGCCTTCCTCGGCCTCGGCGGCGCCGGCTCCTGGGGCACCATGCTCTACTTCGCGCAGAACTCGCAGGCCCTCTCCCTGGGCGCCTGGTGGTGGTTCGTGCCACCCGGGCTGGCCATCGCCCTGGTCGGCGCCGGACTCGCGTTGATCAACTTCAGTCTCGACGAGCTGATCAACCCCCGGCTGCGGGTCGCCCGCCGCGACCGCCGGACCGGACGTGCCCGATGACGGTCGGGCCGGCGCCGGCCGGCGACACCGTGCTGTCGGTACGCGGCCTGAACGTCGTCTACGACGGCCCGACACCGGTACAGGCCGTCCGGGACGTCAGCTTCGACCTGGCCCGGGGCGAGGTGCTCGGCATCGCCGGGGAGAGCGGCTGCGGCAAGTCCACCCTCGCGTACGCGATGACCCGGCTGCTCAAACCGCCGGGCCGGCTCGTCTCCGGCGAGGTCGTCTTCCACCCCGACGACGGCCCCCCGGTCGACCTGTCGACACTGCACGGCGAGCACCTGCGCCGGTTCCGGTGGAACCGGGTCGCGATGGTCTTCCAGGGCGCGATGAACGCCCTCAACCCGGTGCTGTCGGTACGCCGGCAACTCGCCGACGTCTTCACCGCGCACCGCCCCGAACTGCGCCGCCGCGAGCGCGAGGAGCGCTGCCGGGAACTGCTCGACCTCGTCGGCATCGGTCCCGAGCGGCTCTCGTCGTACCCGCACGAACTCTCCGGCGGGATGCGCCAACGGGTGCTGATCGCGATGGCGATGGCGCTGCGACCCGACGTGCTCGTGATGGACGAGCCGACCACCGCGCTCGACGTCGTCGTGCAACGCGACATCCTGGAGGAGGTCGACCGGCTGCGGGCCCGGTTCGGTTTCGCGGTCGTGTTCATCACCCACGACCTGTCCCTGCTGCTGGAGATCAGCGACCGGCTGGCCGTCATGTACGGCGGCCGGATCGTCGAGTACGGTCGCGCCGCCGACATCCACACCGCCGCGCACCACCCGTACACCGTCGGCCTGCTGCGCTCGTTTCCGAGCCTGCGCGGCCCGAGGACGGTCCTGCACGGCATCCCGGGAACCCCGCCGGACCTGTCCCGGCCCCCGCCCGGCTGCCCGTTCACGGCCCGCTGCCCGTACGTCCTCGACGCCTGCCACCGGATCGACCCGGCCCTGCGACCGGCCGGTACCGGCCCGGCGACCAGCCAGGTCGCCTGCCTGCACTACGACCCGGCGCTGCGGCCCGACGGTCCACCGCCGGCACTGCGGGCCGGCCGGTTCGACCCCGAACCCGAACCCGACCCGCCACCGGCGGCGACAGTTGACGAACCAGAGGCAGGGCCGGATGACCACGCTGACCGTCGACCATCTGAGTAAACACTTCCCGCTGCGTGACGGGCGGCGGCGCCGGACGCTGCGCGCGGTCGACGACGTCTCCTTCGAACTGCGGTCCGGGCAGACGGTCGCGCTGGTCGGCGAGAGCGGCAGCGGCAAGTCGACGATCGCCCGGATGCTGGTCCGGCTGACGACGCCGACCGGTGGCCAGATCCGGCTCGACGGGATGCCGGTGCGGGCGGACCGGCGGGCGGTACGCCGCTACCGGCGCGACGTGCAGATGGTGTTCCAGGACCCGTTCGGATCGCTGAACCCCGCACACACGGTGGAGTACCACCTGCGCCGGCCACTGCGGCTGCACGGGGTGGCCCGCGGCCCCGGCGAGATCCGCGCCGCCGTACGCGACCTGCTGACCCGGGTCAATCTCACCCCGGCCGACCAGGTGGCCCACCGGCTGCCGCACGAGCTGTCCGGCGGGCAGCGGCAGCGGGTCGCGATCGCCCGCGCGCTCGCGCCCCGGCCCCGGATCCTGCTCGCCGACGAGCCGGTGTCGATGCTGGACGTGTCGATCCGGCTGGAGATCCTCAACCTGATCGACCGGCTCAAGCGGGAGGAGGAACTTGCGGTCCTGTACGTGACCCACGACCTGGCCACCGCCCGCTACTTCGCCTCGTCGATCATGGTGCTGTACCGGGGACAGGTGGTCGAGTCCGGTCCCAGCGACGAGGTGATCCTGCGCCCGGCGCATCCGTACACCCAGTTGCTGGCCTCGGCCGCGCCCGACCCGGGCAGCCCCCGCACGGTGACCCCCGGCGGCATGCGGGCGCTGCGCGGCGGGCAGCAGCCCTCGACCACCGACACCGGCTGCCTGTTCCGGGACCGCTGCCCCGCCGCGATGGACGTCTGCCGCACCCCGGTGCCGGAGTTCGACGTCGCCGCCGGGCACATGGCCCGGTGCTGGCTGCGGCAGCCCTGAACGTCGCCGGCCCGCGTCGGTCTAGTGGTCGGCGGGTGCGGCGCCGGAGACGGTGACCGTGATCCGGCCGTCGGCCAGCCGGTAGAACATCCCGACCACGTCGCACCGGCCCGCGGCCACCGCCTCGGCCAGTTCGGTGCCCGGGGCCGTGATCGTGTCGATGGTGTGCTGGATGTGGACGCCGGCGACGCCCTCGTCGTCGGTGATCTGTCGGGACCGCGCGTCCTCGATGCTGGGGGCGACCCGCTCGACGATCGCGCCCAGGTCACGGCCCGGCAGCCGGGTACCGCTCAGCGCCGCGTGGGTGGCCTGGATGGCGCCGCAGGTGTCGTGGCCGAGGACGACGACCAGCGGCGCGCCGAGCACCACGACGCCGTACTCGATGCTGGCGGTCACCTCGGCGCCGACGATGTGCCCCGCGGTCCGCACCACGAACAGGTCGCCCAGGCCCCGGTCAAAGATGATCTCAGCGGCGAGTCGGGAATCCGAACAGCCGAACACGACGGCGAACGGCCGTTGCGCGGCGGCCACCACGGACCGGTGCTCGGCGTCCTGGTGCGGATGGATCCGGGTACCGGTGACGAACCGCTCGTTACCGGCCAGCAGCTCGTCGAGCGCCTCGGCCGGCCCGACCGGTCGGTGTTCCAGGTATGCCATGACGTCCCTTTCGACGGTGCCGACCCCGCTGGGAAGCAAGGTCGACGCCTTCGGCGACCTGATGCGTAACGATCAGTACCACGGATCGTCCCCGCCGGTCAGCTGAAAACAGCCTGACCGTGAGCGACGGAACACCGGAACCACGCGGTGCCGCCTACGGGGTGCACACCGCCAGGCTACGGCCCTGGGCGAACTCCCGGGCGGATGCGACACGGCCGGAGCGGATCAATAAGGTGACGACGTGACCTACGTTGCCGCGGACGACCGCTACGACTCGATGACCTACCGCCGGGCCGGCCGCAGCGGCCTCCGGCTGCCCGCGATCTCGCTCGGCCTCTGGCACAACTTCGGCGAGGAACGCCCGTGGCAGCAGCAGCGGCAGATCTGCCGCCGGGCCTTCGACCTCGGGGTGACACACTTCGACCTGGCCAACAACTACGGGCCACCGCCCGGTTCGGCCGAACGGAACTTCGGCCAGGTGCTGGCCGCCGACCTCGCCCCGTACCGCGATGAGATGGTCATCTCGACCAAGGCCGGCTACCACATGTGGCCCGGCCCGTACGGTGAGTGGGGCTCCCGCAAGTACCTCGTCTCGTCGCTGGACCAGTCGCTGCGCCGGATGGGACTCGACTACGTCGACATCTTCTACCACCACCGGCCCGACCCGGACACCCCGCTGGAAGAGACCATGGGTGCCCTGGACGCCGTCGTACGCGCCGGCAAGGCCCTGTACGTCGGACTGTCCAACTACGACTCGGCCCAGACCGAACGGGCCGCCGCCATCCTGGCCGAACTCGGCACGCCGCTGCTGATCCACCAGCCGTCGTACTCGATGATCAACCGGTGGATCGAGCCGGACGGGCTGCTGGACACCCTCGAACAGGCCGGCGCCGGCTGCATCGCCTACAGCCCGTTGGCCCAGGGCCTGCTGACCGACCGCTACCTCGACGGGATCCCGGCCGACTCCCGGGTCCGTACCAGCGTCTTCCTCGACGAGACCGACCTCGACGAGACGACGATGGCGACCGTCCGCGCGCTGAACGCGATCGCCGCCCGACGGGGACAGTCGCTGGCCCAACTGGCCCTGGCCTGGGCGCTGCGCGACAACCGGATGACCAGCCTGATCATCGGCGCGAGCAGCGTCGCCCAACTGGAGACCAACGTGGCGGCGCTGGACAACCTCGACCTCACCGACGCCGAACTCGCGGAGATCGAGAGCCACCTGACCGGGGCCTGACTTCACCGCCCGGCCCCGGCGACCGGAACCACCCCACGGCCGTCCCGGGCCGGGCCAGCCGAGCGGGTCGCCGATCCTCTGCGACTCAGATCGCTCACGATCAGGCATGTGAGCTGGTCACGCTGGAGTGCCGGCGCGAGTACAGCTGGACCGGCCGGCTATTCCGTGGTGGCGGGTTGCCGGGGCGGCAGGACGATCCACGTGCCGAGCGCGTACATCGCGAGACCGAGGATGGCGAAGCCCAGCGCCACCGGGTAGCGCAGGCCCGGCGGCATGTAGGTGGCGAGGAACCACGTGTGGTGCAGCATGTCGCGGCTCACGAACACCGTGGCCAGGATGCCCTGGGGGATCAGCGGGATCGCGGCGAAGCCGAAGCACCACCACGCCACCACCTTGCGGGGTTTGGAAAGCTCCGTGAACCGCGACTGCATCGTCCCGCCGGTCGAGCGGCCGGTACGCATGGTGGACAACAGTTCCGGCCCGCGCTCCCGGAGCCGGGCCGAGGCCAGCCGCCCGAAACCCCACCAGCACAGCACGCCCGTCGCCACCCCGACGATCACCCCGGCCCAGCCGAACCGGATCGCCACGAAACCCGCCGGTAGCGCGGTCGCGACGACCAGGGCGAGCGCCAGGTACGCCTGGCCGGTCAGGCTTCCCTCGTCTTCGCTGGTCCGCAGCGGATTGTTCGCCCGCTTGTGCGGGTCGGTGCCCGGCACCAGACCGTAGACGGAGATCAGCGGGACCAGACCCGCCGCGCCGCCGAGCAGCGCCGGCAGCAGGGCGAGGATCAGCGGCCACGGGCCACCGGTGATCGCCGTGCAGACCACGGTCAGCAGCACCGCCACCGGGGCGTGCGTCGCGAGCCACGCGACCTGCCGCCCGCGCACGTCCGAGGCGCCCGGCGTCATCACCGTCAGCCACAGCGCCGTGCCGTCGGTGCCGTAGACGTTGGCCGCCATCGCGGCCGCCATCACGATGAAGACCGGGCCCGCGTACGGCAGCATCCCGTTCCACCCCAGAAGCAGCGGGCTCGCGGCGAAGCAGACACCGTATGTGAACGCGAACGTGAACTGGTAGGTCCGCACCAGGTCACGCGACGAGGTCCGCAGCTCCTTGGCCACGATCGCCCCGTCGGCGGTGCGCGCGAGGAACGGCCGCCGGGCCCGCCCCGACGTCCGGGTCACGCCGACCCGCCATCGCAGCAGCGCCGCCCACGCGAGCAGCAGCAGCACGATCAGCCCGGCCAACGCGCCGAAGGCCCACCACGACCCGCGCACCGCCAGTAGTCCCCAGCCGGATGGCAGGTACCGGACGAGCGGTGGCACCCCGGTCTGCCCCAGGGCCAGGAAGACGACCCAGATCTGCCCGAGCCCGGCCAGGATCGCGCCGTTGAGCACACCGGTGCTGATCGCGCCCAGCCGGCTGCGCAGCGCCAGCCCGACCAGCCCGACGGCCACCTTGGACAGCAACACGAACACGGCCAACTGCAACAGCATCGCCGGAACCGCGACCAGCGCCGCGACCAGGCCGAGCCGCGCCCCGACGACGACCAGCCCGAGCAGGGCGGTCAGGCTGACCAGCGGCGGCAGGCCGACGAACGCCGCCGCCAGCAGTCCGACCGCAAGACGACGCGGCGGCAGGCCCAGCAGAGCGAAGTACTCCGGGCGGAGCGTCTCGTCACCGCCGCCCATGAAGACCGGGCCGAGGAGCCAGCCCAACAGCCAGACCGCGTACGCGGCGGCGAGCAGGTCCAGGTCGCGGACCGCGAGATAGATCGTGCCGCCGGCGAGCACGATTCCCAGCACCGCACCGATGCCGGCGGTCTGGGCCCGTTCCCCGCGCAGGGCGTGGCGCAGGGCCGCGACCTTCATCGCCGCCATCGTCAGTGCGACAGCCACGACAGCTCCTTGATCCCGCCGTCCTCGCCGCCGACCAGGGCGACGAACGTGTCCTCCAGCGACCGCGACCCGCGTACCTCGTCAAGCGTGCCCGCCGCGGCCACCCGCCCGGCGTCGACCACGGCGACATGGTCGCAGAGCTGCTCGACCAGCGCCATCACGTGGCTGGAGAGCACGATGGAGCCGCCGCCCCGGACGAAGCCGCGCAGGATCGTCTTGATCGTGGCGGCCGAGACCGGGTCGACCGCCTCGAACGGCTCGTCGAGCACGAGCAGCCGAGGCGCGTGCAGCAGCGCGGTCGCCAGGCCGATCTTCTTACGCATGCCGGTCGAGTACTCGATAACCAGCGTGCCGTCGGCTCCGGACAACTCCAGCACGTCGAGCAACTCGTCGGCCCGACGCAGTACCTCGTCGCGCGGCATCCCGCGCAGCAGGCCGAGGAACGTGAGTACCTCGCGGCCGGTCAGCCGCTCCGGCATGGCGAGCCCGTCGGGCAGTACCCCGACGAGCGCTTTGGCCTCGTCGGGGGCGGACCAGACGTCGGCACCGAAGATGCGGGCGGTGCCGCCGTCGGGCCGCAGCAGGCCCACGGCCATCGAGAGGGTGGTGGTCTTGCCGGCACCGTTCTGCCCGACGAGCCCGTAGAACGAGCCCTGGGGCACCCGCAGGTCGATCGCGTCGACGGCCAGCTTCTCGCCGAACCGTTTGGTCAACCCGTTGATTTCCAGCGCAGGCGTCATCGATCCCCCGGTACGTCGCGTGCCGACAAGGCGTCGACATGTTCTACCGGACCTTGGCGGCGCCGCGCTAGATCCGTCCGGGTCCCAGTCCGCTGTGTACGTACCTGAAAACCCACACCGACTCGTTGCGACCGTGGTTGTCGACCCAGCGGCCGGCGACCGGATGGTCGCCGGCCGACACCACACTCCAGAGTTCCCACCCGGCCACGCCGACGGACCAGGACGGTGCCTCACATCTGGCGCGGAGCCTCCGGACGCGGCGACAACGCCTGCCGGACCGGACCCTGCGGGCCGGCCACCCCCGGACCTGCCTCGCGGGCGATCCGGTCCATGGTCCGGGCCAGATGCTCGCTGCCGTCGTCCAGATGCCGGGCCGCCGCCTGCATGTGCGAGATCATCATCTCGCCGAAGATCTTCAACGCCTCCCGGGTCGCGATCGTGTCGTCGAAGTTCGACCCCGCCGACGCCCGGTAGTCCTGCACCGCCTTCTCCGCCTCGTTGCGGGCATCCTCGGCGGCCGCCCGCAGATAGTTCTCGTACTGCACCCTGGCGTACTCGGCGACCCGGCGGGCGTAGTCGTGCGCCTGGGCGATGATCTGCTCTGCCTCCCGCTGCGCCGCCGACAGCAGGTTGACCTCCTTGGCCCCCGGCAACTGCGGACGGCTGCTGGCACTGGGCAACACCCCGTGCCGATGCAGCTCCACATGGTCGTGCAGCCGCTGGTTCTCGGCCCGCAGGTCGGCGATCTGCGTCGCCAGCAGGTCAAACTCGTCGGCCACCTGATGACGGAACCGGTCGACGTCCCGGTCGTCGTAACCCCGCCGGGTGAACGAGGACGTCGTGAACTCCCACCGCCGGACCCGGTCCGCGGTGATCCGGACCCGCTGCCCCGAACCGCTCACCGCCGTCGCGCGGTTGTACTCGCTGATCGGGCTGGCGCTCACTGCGTACCTCCATCTGCCGCCCTCTGCTCCTGCACGTCACCGACCCGTTGCCCGGGCGCGTACCACTGCCCACCCAACGCCTCGTAGTGCAACTGCCCGGTGTGGTAACCGGCCTGGGTCAGCCCACTGACCGCGCTCGAGACCATCACGTCCGAACCACAGGCGAAGACGTGCCGGCCACGCCAGTCACCGTCGGCCATCGCGCGGTCCACCACCGAGGTGAACTCCCCTGGACGCGACGGGTCGCCATTGACCACGTACGTCACCCGCAACCACGGGTACGACGCCACCAACTTCTCGATCGCGTCGACGTCGTAGAACTCGGTCCGCGACCGGGCGCCGACGTACACGTCGACCCGCCGGCCACCGCCCTCCGCCGCCACCTGCTCCACCAGCGACTTCAACGGCCCCCACCCGGTGCCACCGGCAAGCAGCAACAGGTCACCGGCCCCGGCCCGGCGCAACGTCAGGCGCTCCCCCAGCGGGGCCGCCAGATGCAGCTGGTCGCCGACGTTCGTGGCGTAGACCAACCGGGAGCTCACCGCGCCACCGGGAACCGCCCGGACGTGCAACTCGATCGTCCCGTCACTGCGCGCGGCGTTCGCCGGCGAGTAGTACCGCCAGGCCCGGGTCTGCGGACTCGACACCCCGATCGACTGACCCGGCTCGAACGGCAACAGGTACTGCGGACGCAGGGTCAGCACCGCGATGTCGAAGGTACGGGGTTCGTGCGCGACGACCTCGCCGACCCACCACGGCGGGCTGACGTTCTCGGCCGCGCTGGCACCGTCGGACATCACCTTCGCGACCAGCCCGTACGCCGCCGTCCAGTCCTGGGCGAGGTCCTCGGTCCAGTGCTCGCCGAGAAAGTGCGCCAGGGTGGCCAGCAACGCCTCGCCGACCGCCGGATAGTGCTCCGCCCGGACCGCGAACTTGCGGTGGTCCGCGCCCAGCGACTGGAGGAACCCGACCAGCTGGTCCACCTGGTCCACATTGGAGACGACATGCCCGAGCGCGGTGACCAACCGGTCCCGCTGCCCCGCCATGTTCGTCGGGAACATCTGCCGGACCTCGGGATGGGCGAGGAAGAGAGTCGAGTAGAAGAAGAGCGGCACCTGATCGCCGTGCCCGGCGACCAGGTGCCAGCTCTGCTTGAGACGGGCTACGTCCACGGTCAAACGCCCGCCGAGGAACCGCTCGACACTACCTGGTCACGGACCGATACCAGGGTTGCCCGCACGTCGTCGAGGATGTCCGCCGGCACACCGAGCTCGGTCAGCGTGTCCAGCAGATGCGCGCCGACCCGGGCGAAGTGCTCGTCCGGGATGTCCAGCGGCTGGTGCGCCTCGGCCAGTCCACGGCCGGCGTAGTTGTTCGGGCCGCCGAGCACCACCGTCAGCATCAACACCATATGCCGCCGCTGCTCCTCCATGTTGATGGCGGAGAAGTACGGGGCCAGCTCGGCGTCGGCGAGCACCCGGTCGTAGAACAGCCCCACCGCGGCCTTCACCGACTCCGCCCCGCCGATCCGCGCATAGTGCGAGGGGCGGGCAGCCGATCCGTTGCTGGGGGTGCTGGCGCCGCCCGAGGACACGGCGCTGTCTTCTGGTTCCGTCACGGTCTTCCTTCCGGCGCGAGAGGGGTCGCGCGGCGTTGAGGGGCGTGGCACAGGTTGCCGACCCAGGGGGCGGATCGCCGACGAGGGACACTACCGCGCCCACCCGTTCTGTGTCATCCGACCCGAAACGGTGTCATCCGTACCCAGATTGTTCGGCGCTCATCGATGCCATTCCGTCGCGCGCGGTCATCATCCCCAGTGGACTGCAATCCCGCAAATCCCGGAACCCCATCGACGACTCAACCACCCAACGCATCCCGGACACCCGACTCGGGCGGACCGAGAAACACCGGATCCCGGCCGGTCAACACGTCGTACGCCGCTTTCACCGCCGCGAAGTTCTCCCGGAACCCACCCCAGTTCCAGGCCCGTTCGAACCGGCGCACGGAATCGTCACCGACACCCACCGCATCCACACCGACCCGCCGGCACACCGTCACCGCCCGCGCGATATGGAAACTCTGGGTGACGACAATGGTGCGATCGACACCGAAGACCCGGCGAGCCCGCAGACACGAGTCGTAGGTGTCGAAACCCGCATGGTCCTCGACCACCTGACGGGCCGGCACACCCCGGTCGACCAACCAGCGACGCATCGCCCCCGGCTCGTCGTACTCCCACCGGCCATGGTCCCCGGAGACCAGGATCGCCCGCACCTTGCCGGCGTCGAGCAGCTCCTTGGCCAACCCCAGCCGCGCCGCCAGGAACGCCGACGGCGTCCCGTCCGGATTGACCTGCGCACCCAACACCAACGCGACCGGCGCCGCCGGCACCCCGGCCAGATCGTAGACGTGGTCCTCCGCCGACTGACGTACCCAGAGCACACTGCCGACCACCGAGACCGGCAACAGGAGCGCCACGACCACCGCGGCGACAATCAACCGCCGCCACCAACGGCGGCGACCACCGGAGCGGACAATCGGGACGGGACCGGGAGACTCCGGCAGCGCAGCTGGCATACCACCCATTATGCGGTGACGATCATGGCAGCCGACAGGCCCGGCACAGCAGGCCGCGCGGACGGTAAACCGCGCCGCCTCAGCCCGCCCGGCGACGAGCCCGACGGGCCGCCAACTCGTCACCGGCATCCGACGCCACCGGCTCCGGGGACGTACCGACCGGCATCGGCTCCCCCGCCGGCTCAGCCGGCAGATGCGACAGCGACCCCTGGATCTCCTTGAACGCGCCGCCGATGGCGATCCCGAACACGCCCTGCCCACCCTGCAACAGGTCGACGACCTCCTCCGGAGACCGGCACTCGTAGACCGTCGTACCGTCGGAGATCAACGTGATACCGGCCAGATCCGCCACCCCGCGCGAACGCAGCGTCTCAATGGCCCGCCGAATGTTCTGCAACGACACCCCCGCGTCGAGGAGCCGCTTCACCACCTTGAGCACCACCAGGTCGCGGAACGAGTAGAGCCGCTGCGTACCCGAACCCGACGCATCCCGCACACTCGGCACCACCAGCGTCGTACGCGCCCAGTAGTCCAACTGCCGATAGCTGATACCGACCGCCGAACACGCGGTCACACCCCGGTAACCGACCGCGCCGTCCTCTATCGCGACATCGTCGACCGGGTGATCCTCCGCTACCCGACCATGCCCTTCGACGTGACGCTGGTCCTCACCGCGCCGGTAACCAGATGTACCCGGATCAGGGTCCTGTGGCTCATGCATCGGACAACCTCCCCGCCCGTGCGGTGACACGTCGTTTCCGGGACGTGCACCCCTCGACAGGCCCAACCCTATAGCCCGGCTGAAGGCTTACCTCGCAGGATTTGCCGCGACACGCCGCACCTCGGCGATCACCCCCCGCGTACCCGGACGAACCAGTAGTCACGGCGACCCGGCACATGCGGGGCCGGCACTCAGCCGGCGAAGTCCTCCGGGCGGACCTGCTCCAGGAACTCCCGGAACTTCTCCACCTCGTCCTCCTGCTCGTCCGGAATGATGATGCCCGCCTCGGAGAGCACCTGCTCCGCACAACGAATCGGCGCACCGACCCGCAACGCCAGGGCGATCGAATCACTCGGCCGGGCCGACACCCGCAGCCCGTCACCGATCAGCAGGTCGGCATAGAAGACATTGTCCTTCAATTCGACAATCTCCACGGCGCGCAACGGCGCCTCCAACGCGGCGAGGATGTCCCGAAGCAGATCGTGGGTCAGCGGGCGGGCCGGTTTGACCCCCTGCTGCTCGTAGGCGATCGCGGTTGCCTCGACCGCACCGATCCAGATCGCCAGGTAACGGTCGCCCTCGACCTCTCTGAGCAAAACGATCGGCTGGTTGGTGGGAAGCTCCACCCGAACCCCGACCACGCTCAGCTCGCGCACCGCCGCCTCCGTGTCGCTGTCGTCGTCCCCACCACCGTCCTGCGGCGGCCGATGCTACCCGCCGCCGGAGCCGGCATGCCCCTTCCCTGCACGGTACACGGGCCGGCATACCGCCGCCCCACGCGCGCCGCCCGCACCCGCCGCACCCGAGCCGATTACCCCGGGAAGCCTACGCCACGCCCACCGCCGCAGATCTTTCCTGCTGACCGAGTGCGCGAGCACACACCAGCGCGCGACAAAGGGCCGGCACGCGGCAAACGGCGCCGACGGCCCGCCACAACCGTGGCCGACGGCGCCACCCCCGGAGCCCCGCTCAGCGCCCCAGCGTCCCCCGCAGCCCGACCCGGACCAACGCGGCGTGCAACCGCTGCGACAGCCCCACCAGCTCCCGCGCCGCCTCGGCCGCCCGAGCCCGGGCCGCCGGATCCGACTGCCGGGCCAACGGCGCCACCAGCTGAGCGAACAACCCCACCTCACGGTCCGCCGCCGTCCGGTAACCACGCAGATGACGCGGCTCCAGGCCATAGGCGGCCAGACCCGCGACCGCCTGCGCGATCACCAACGCGTCCGCGTCGTACCACCCCGGTGGCTGGGACACCACCAGACCCATCCGCTCCAACTCGGCCAGCGTCTTCTCGTCGATCCCGCTGCGGGACAGCAGATCGACACGCCCCAGCCGGGACTCCGCCGACTCGACCGGCGTACCGACCTCCCGGCCCGGCACCTCACCGTCCGGCCCCACCGCCACCAGCGACGGCCTCGACCGCTCCGGCCCCGGCAGCCCCTCCTGAGTCGCCTCCGCGAGCTGCTCCCGGATCACCCGCAACGGCAGGTACTGGTCCCGTTGCGCGGTCAGGACGAACCGCAACCGCGCCACATCGTCCCAGCTGTACTTGCGGTAACCCGCCGGCGTACGTTGCGGCTCGACCAGACCCTCGGACTCAAGAAAGCGCAGCTTGGAAATCGTCGTGTCGGGAAACTCCACCCGTAGCTGCGCCAGCACCTCGCCGATACTCATCAAGGGCTGGCCTCGAGCGACCGCCCCCGGATCGGGAACAGCCGCCGCCGCACGCTCGTTCACCCCCGGATGGCCCCCTCCTCCGGACGCGGACCGGCGATGAATACCAGCCGGAACTTGCCGACCTGCACCTCGTCGCCGTTGCTCAGCGTCGCCGCCTCGACCCGCTCCCGGTTGACGTACGTCCCGTTCAAACTGCCCACGTCGCGAACGGTGAACGTGCCACCGTCACGGTGGAACTCAGCGTGCCGACGCGACACGGTGACGTCGTCGAGGAAGATGTCACTGTCGGGATGCCGACCGCTCGTGGTCACATCGTGGTCCAGAAGGAACCGGGCACCGGCGTTCGGGCCACGCCGCACCACGAGCAACGCCATGCCCGGAGGCAGCGAACCCGACATGCGGCTCGGAACGACGTCAGTCTCTGGCCCCTCCAACATTTCGTCGAGAGAACCAAGATTGAGCGTCGATGTGACGTCGAGTGGGGGGAACTCGTCGTCTGGGCGCGTCATTGGGACCACCTCACGGATCTATTCGGTCGGCGTCGGGGTTGACGGGTCTGGCCGCCGGGCGTTGTCGAGGCCCAGCGGCTGGCTCCCCCGTGCCCGGGAAGGCATTTCCGCAACGCGCAACTATTGGTTCTCGGTCGACTGGGCGAGCCTAGCCAGCGCCGAAATACAGGGCAACCAGACGCGCGGACACAACCCCGCGCTGGCGTCACCGCGATCAGCTCTCGGTCAAGTCCCGGTAAGCCTCGGCGGTCAACAATTCGGCCACCGACGCCGGATCGCTCGGCGCGATCTGGACCAGCCAACCCGAACCGTACGGGTCGGTGTTGATCACCTCAGGGGTGTCGGCGAGCTGCTCATTGCGCGCCACCACGGTACCGGTCACCGGGGCGTAGATCTCGGAGACGCTCTTCGTCGACTCCACCTCACCGAACGAGTCGCCGGCCTGCACCGTCGCACCCTCGTCGGGAAGCTGGACGTACACGATGTCACCCAACGCGTCCTGCGCGAAGTGGGTGATGCCCACCCGCACCGGTCCGCTGCCGTCGCCCGCCACCCACTCGTGCTCGGCGGTGTATCGCAGGTCCTCAGGAATCACCAGACGCGTCCTTCTCCGTCGCACCAATCAACACCGGGACCGGCAGTCGCCGGCCCCGGCCGCGCCGGTCAGGAAACCGGACGCGCGTGTTGCAGATCCTTGGGCGGGCTGAGGGCCGTCACGTCGACCACCTCCCGCTCCTGGATCGCCACGTTACCGCCGTCGCCACTGACCGATGCCACCACCCCGCCCGGGATGTTCAACGCGGTCTGCATCGTCTTCGGATCACCTATGACCATGATCATGTACGGCCCCGTCAGCCGGCGTCCACTGACTGAGATACCGCCGTCCGCGTCGAGGAAGTACGTCGATGCGATGATCCGCACCGTCGCACCGTCACCCCCGGCGATCTGCATCGCCTCCGCGCCCGCACCCCGCAACTCCTGCACCGCGTCCAGCACCCGCGACGCCGCGATCGGCTTGGACACCGGCATGAAGCTCACCGTCAACCCGGGACCCCGCGCCGCCAACGTCCCCGCCAGCACCCCCAGCTCGTCGGCCCTGCGGGTCGCCTCGTCCAACGCGGCCTGACGCCCCTGCGCCCCCGAACTCAACTGCCGCTGGCTCTCCTCCAGCCCCGCGATATCCTGCCGGACCCGCTCCTCCTGCGCGTCCAGATCCGACAGGATCCGTACCAGGTCCTCCTGGCGGGTGCTCTCCAACGACGCATCAGTCGAGTTCGACTTCAGCTGCACCACCAGCGTGAACCCCAACAGCGCCAGCAGCACCGCGATCATCGCGTTGGCCGTGGTCAGCCGCGGCAGCACCCGCCGGACCGGCGACCCCGCCCCGACCGGCTCCTGCTTCGCCGGCAACGGCACCGTCTCGTCGCCGGTGGGCAACGCCACCGTGGGACCATCATCGGACTCCGCCGGACCGCCACCCACGGCGCCGTCCCGAAGCCGGCCACCATCGTCGACCGACGTCTCGGCCGCACCAGAACCGCCACCCGCCACGGACACCGAACCCGGCCGGTCACCGGCCGCACCGACCCCGGCATCCGGACCCGGCGCGGTATCCCCCGACCCGGGCCGCTCCCCGGCACCGTCCGGCGACCCCGGACCGCCGTTCTCCCTCGCTGACTCAGCCATCGCCACGAACCTACGCCCGGAACAGGTGCCGGCGAATAGCCGCCACGTTGCCGAAGATCCGGACACCGAGCACGACCACCACACCGGTGGACAACTGCCCACCCACACCCAACTGGTCACCGAGGTAGACGATGATCCCCGCGACCAGCACGTTCGAGATGAACGAGATCACGAACTGCTTGTCGTCGAAAATCCCGTCAAGCTTGGCCCGCACCCCGCCGAACACCGCATCCAGCGCCGCCACCACGGCGATCGGCAGGTACGGCAACAGCGCCAGGGGCACCGTCGGATCCAACCAGACGCCGAGGAGCACCCCGGCGAACAACGCGAGCACAGCGATCATCGGCCACCTCCGGACGAACTGGGGGACGTCCCCGACCCCGCCGACGACCCGGACCCCGAGGACGTCGGTGTGGGCGTGGGCGAGGGTTTGGCATAACGCAACTGCGGCTCGGTCGCCGCCGGCAGAGTGAGGTCGTCCGCACCCCGGAAATCGAACGACATCCCGTGCTCCTCGGCGACGGTGTCCAGTAACCGCGCCGCGGCGCTGTCCCGGAACCGTCGCTCCAACTGTCGAGGACCGATCGCGGACACCTCGTACGGGCCGATGACCGGTTTGAAGTCGACCAGAATGGCGCCGCCGGCCGCCCGGATCGTCGAAGTCGCCGTCAGCCGCTGCCCGTTGATCGAGATCGCCTCCGCCCCGCCGCTCCACAACGCGTTCGCGATGTCCTGCAGATCCCGGTCCAGCACCCGGCCGAGATTGGTCCCGCCGGCCCCGGTCACCGCGTCGGCCTTGGTCGGCGCGTCGGCGACCCGGACCACGACCCCGTCACCACGGACCCGCCCCAGCCCCGTCGACGCCTCCAGGTTCCGCAGGTTGGCCGCTACGCTGCCGGACAACGCCGCGTCCCGCTGCCGGGCGACCTCGTCGCGCAACCGGTCGGACTCGGCCGTCAACGTCCCGTTGTCGGCCTCCCGCTGCTTGATCTGCGCCACCAGGCCCGCCCGGGCCTCGCTCCGGCTCGGCTCGGCCGCCATCGTCTGGCGATAGGCCACGGCCAGCAGGAAACCCAGCAGAATCAGGGTCACCACGCTCACCGTACGAGGCGCCGACCGTCGCCAACCCTTGACCGGACCGGCCCGTCGACGCTGCTCGGCGGCGTCGGCGTACCCGGGATCGAGGGGATTGCGGAACAGCTCGGTGAGAAAATCCGGAGCGTACGCCCGCTTACCGGGCTCGGTCATGCCACCTCCGCCCGCGAGGATCGGGCCGCCCTGATCAGCCGGCCCGCCTGGATCAGGTACAGCCCACCCGCCAGCCAGTAGAGCGCCAGCCCCCACAGGGCCAGGCTCCACCCGATCGCCCCGGCGGCGGTGGCCGCACCCGCGGACGCGTCGGCGAGCAGGAGTGTCGGAAAGGCCGCCAACAGTACGAAGGTGGCCGTCTTGCCGAGATAGTGCACGGGCGGCGGACGGTAGCCGTACCGCCGCAGGACCGCGATGTTGGCCGTCATCACCACGTCCCTGGCCAGCAACGCGACGGTGAACTGCCACGGCACGACGTCGCGGACCGTCAACGCGATCAGCGTCGCCAGGATGTAGAGCCGGTCGGCGACCGGGTCCAGCAGTTCACCGAGCCGGCTGACCTGGCGCAGGCGGCGGGCGACGTACCCGTCGACCCAGTCGCTCAAGCCACCGACGGCCAGTACGACGAGGGCGGCAACGTCGGAGTGGGCGACCAGGAACAGGTAGAGGAAGAGCGGCACCCCGAGCAGTCGGGTGAAGCTGATCAGGTTGGGGACGGTGAGGATCCGCCCCGTCGAGCCGGCGGACTCGGCGGCAGCGCCACCGGTTGGCTGGGTATCACTCGCCCGCGCCGGCCGACGCGACACCGAACCTCCCTCCGCGCCACGGTTTGGCGCCCCGCCGAGTGGGCGGGTCCGCAGGACCGGTACGCGTTTCCGGCCGACTCCTCCCCCGGAATGCATGCCGCACCCCCGGTGATGCCGGCGCCTGACACAGCTCGGCCTCCGCTGACGCGAGTCCCGTTGCTGCTCAATTGCCGTGCCACTATATCCGGCCGAAATTCGGGCGGACCGACCGTGCCCGGTGCGTTCGTTGGTTTTGTTCGCGGACAGGATGTGACGTGGGGCACGTCTTGTCCGGCATCCTAGGAAGCTAGACTAACGGGCACCCTGGCGGTACCTCGGTGAGCGGGCGGCAGGATGACGTGGGAAGGGTCAATCGGCCGGGCTACCTGCGGGACGTGGCGGCACCGGCCCGGGAGACGCTGGCCGGCGCGCTCGGCGCGGCGCACCAGCTTCCCGGCCGGGCCGCGGCTGATCTGCTGCGCGCGGCGCACGACGCGTCCACCAGCGGGCTGCACGTGGCCGGCATCGTCGGCGCCGTCGTCTTCGCGGGCCTGGCGGTGTGGTTCCTGCGGGTGCACCGCCGAACCCGCCGGGCCTGACCGGGCCCGGCGCCGGTCAGCCGCTCAGGCCGGCCCGACCGAACAACGGGGCGTACCCGGACGGCAGTTGGGTCAGCACGTCGTTGAGCTCACCGCCGGAGACCGCCTCGGTCACGGTGCACAACACCGCGCTCGCGTCCCACTCGGCGGTGCGGACCGTCGCGCCGGCCCCGGTCGCCACCCGGGCCAGGAACTCTCGGGCCCCGAAGCCGCCCGCTCCGCCCTGCCCGGCCGAGATCAGGGTCGCCGCCAGCGGCCCAGGCAACTGCGCCGCCAGGTCCTCGGCCTCATCCGGGTGCAACCGCTGGGCCAGGATGCCGAGCACCAGGTGGGTCACCCGTTCCGCCTCCGCCGGGTCGGCGTACTCGCCACGCTCCCGTACCTTGGCGAGAAACTCGTCGTACCGCACTCCCCCACCCCCGTCCGGGACCAGACCGCCGAAATGCCTACCGCCGGCACGGTGTACCCACCGGTGCGGCGATGATGCGCGGGCGGTCCGGCCCGGAACGGGACAGGTCGGCCGTCAGACCCGGGTGATCCGGACCGCGTCGGCGACGACGTACCCGGTGGCGCCGCTCCACCGGCTCACCCCGACCACGTTCTTGTCGCCGGCGGTCAGGGTGAAGTTGCCCAGCGAGCGCCAGGCACCGCCGCCGGTGCTCTGGTCGACGACCACGGTCTGGCTGCCGCTCTTGGCCAGCACGACGTACGGGGTGGCGGTGTTGTAGCCGGCGATGCCCGGGTACCACGCCTCGACCCGGTACGTCCCCTCCGCCGGGATGTTCGCCTTGTAGTAGGCGACGTCGCTGATCGCCTCCGGGTTGGCGTACCGGTAGTCGGCTCCGTAGCGCTCGGCGGAGTAGCTGGAGGTGAGCCAGTTGGCGCTGGCGGTGAACCGTCCGCTGGTGGTGTTGTCGATGATGGTGCTGAAGGCGGGTGGCGGGGTGGTCCCGCCGCCCGCGAGCGCCTCCGCGACGTCGGTACGCAGCTGCGGCAGCATGCCGTAGAGCACGTTTCCCGGGCAGGCGGTGGCGATGTAGTCCCGGTGCCCGTAGATCCGGGAGGCGCCGATGTCGTACTGCTCGCAGATGTACGCGCAGAACTGGACGAGCTTGTCGTACAGCGCGGCCGGTGGGGTGGCACTGGTGTAGGTGCCCTCGTTCTCGATCCCGATGCCCTTGTCGTTCTGGCCGGGACAGTGTGCCCCGACGACCATTCCGCTGCCGGCGCGGAGCCGGGCCAGGCTGTTGTGCCGGCCCTCCATGATGTAGCCGCCACGGCTGATGGTGAAGTGCTGACCCGAGTCGGACCAGCCGTTGCCGTCCATGTGGAAGCTCTGGATGCTCCGGGCCATCGCGTACGCGTGCGCCTGGGTGTAGGTGGTGCTGTTCGCACCAGCGGTGTGGTGGATGACGATCTTGTCCGGCGACGAGGAGATCACGCTTAGCGAGCCCGGGGACCGCGCTCCCCAGGTGGCGCAGCTGGCGATGGTGGGAACGGGGACGGCCAGCACCGACGACTCGTCGGGAGCCGCCAGCGCCGGTGGGGCGCCGGCGATCGACAGACCGCCGGCGGCGGCACCGACGCCGAGGAACACCGCGCCGCGTACGACGTCGCGGCGGGACAGGGGGTTGCCGGTCACGGCTGGACCTCCAGTAGACGGGGGTGAAGGTTTCCTTGATTCAGCTGAGCAATGTTGAAGGAATTTTTACCAGACCATCGACGTGCACCGCTAGAGCAGACATCTTCCGTAATATCTGACTATCTCGATAGGTTGAGTAGGCAAGAGAACGTGCTGACCGGGCGAGCCGTGGACAGGAGCACACCATGACCAGATGGACCCCGGATCCCACCTTCTACGCCTCACCCCGCGACGCGGCCGGCGCGCCGCCGGAGAAGCTCGCCTATGTCGCGGCCTTCGACCGCGAGGCGCGCCGGCCGGACGCGATCGCCGTGGTGGACGTCGACCCCGAGTCCACCGGCTACGGCACGGTGGTGGGCTGGACCGACCTGCCGCACACCGGCGACGAACTGCACCACTTCGGCTGGAACGCCTGCAGCAGCGCACTCTGCCCGACCGCCCCGCATCCGCACGTCGAACGCCGGTACCTGATCGTGCCGGGGCTGCGCTCGTCCCGGATCTACGTACTCGACACCAAGGCCGACCCGAGCCGGCCGGAGATCGTCAAGGTCCTGGAGCCGGACGAACTCGCCGACCGAGCGGGCTACTCCCGCCCGCACACCGTGCACTGCGGCCCGGACGGGATCTACCTCTCCGCGCTGGGCGGGGCACACGGCGCGGACGGCCCCGGCGGGATCGCCGTACTCGACCACGACACCTTCGAGGTACGCGGTGCCTGGGAGGCCGACCGGGGACCACAGTTCCTCGCGTACGACGCCTGGTGGCACCTGAACCACGACGTCATGGTCACCTCGGAGTGGGGCACGCCGTCGATGATCGAGAACGGCATCGTCGGCGAACTGCTGCTGGGCCGGAAGTACGGCCACGCCCTGCACTTCTGGGACCTGCGCCAGCGGCGCCACCTGCAGACCGTCGACCTCGGCGACGCGTACCAGATGCCGCTGGAGTTGCGGCCCGCGCACGATCCGTCGAAGACGTACGGCTTCGTCGGCGTGGTGATCAGCGTCGAGGACCTCTCCGCCTCGATCTGGGTGTGGCACCGCGACGGCGAACGGTGGACCGCCACCCGTGTGATCGACATCCCGGCCGAGCCGGCCGACCCGGAACTCCTGCCCGACCTGCTCAAACCCTTCGGCGCGGTGCCCCCGCTGGTCACCGACATCGACCTCTCCGTCGACGACCGCTTTCTGTACATCTCCTGCTGGGGCACCGGCGAACTGCGGCAGTACGACGTCAGCGACCCCTTCCACCCGGTACAGACCGGCTCGGTACGACTCGGCGGCATCGTCGGCCGGGCCGCGCACCCGGCCCGACCGGACCTGCCGCTGGCCGGCGGCCCGCAGATGGTCGAGGTGAGCCGGGACGGCCGCCGGGTCTACCTGACGAACTCGCTCTACGGGGCCTGGGACGACCAGTTCTATCCGGACGGGGTTGGTGCCTGGCAGGCCAAGCTGGACGTCGACCCGGGCGCCGGAGGGCTGGCCGTCGACCCACGGTTCTTCCCGCACGGGAACGATTTCCGGGGCCTGCGGGTGCACCAGACTCGACTCCAGGGCGGCGACGCCTCCTCCGACTCGTACTGCTTCCGGTGACCTGGCAGCAGCTGACCGGGCTGGTCGCGCTCGGCGCGTTCCACGGGCTCAATCCGGCCATGGGCTGGCTGTTCGCGGTCGCCCGGGGATTGCAGGAGGGCAGCCGGGCGGCCCTGCTCAGGTCGCTGCCGGCGATCGCGGCCGGGCACGCGGCGTCGGTCGCCGTGGTGGCCAGCCTGGTCAGCGCCACCCGATCGGTGCTGGCGAGCACGGTGGTGGCGGTGCTGACCGGTCTGCTGCTCGTCGGTTTCGGGCTGTGGCGGCTGCTGTCCCGGCGACATTTCCGGTGGGTGGGGATGCGGCTCTCCCTGGCCCAGCTGGCCGGTTGGTCGTTTCTGGTCTCCTCCGCGCACGGCGCCGGGTTGATGCTGCTTCCGGTGCTGCTGACCGCCCCGCCGGCCGGCGGGCCGGGGCACGGTGGCCACCTCTCGGCCGCGCCGGCCGGCGCGCTGTCCGGACTGGTCGCGGCGGGCGTGCACACCGCGGCGATGTTCGCGGTGGCCGCCGGCTGCGCGGTGCTGGTGTACGAGGTGCTGGGCACCGGGGTGCTGCGCCGGGCCTGGGTCAACCTCGACCGCCTCTGGGCGGCGGTGCTGGTCACGGCCGGCCTGGTCACGCTGGTCGCCGCTACCTGACGCGTCCGTCGACCGGCCCGACGCCATCCAGCTCACCGCCCGCGGGGGGCTCGGGCGACGGCGACGGTCCCGCCGTCTACCGAGCCACGCGGCCCGGCGCCGGTCCCGCCGTCAACCGGCGGCGGGACCCCGACCGGCGGCCGGCACCTCGCCTTGGTGCACCGGGTTCTCGTCCTGCCGGAGCGCAAACTCGTGGTGGATCCGTCCCGCCAGGCCGGAGAGCCGGTTGCCGCTACCGCCCCACCTGGCCGCGACGATCTCCGCCGCGATGCTGACGGCGGTCTCCTCCGGGGTCCGGGCCCCCAGATCGAGGCCGAGCGGCGAGGCGAGCCGGCCGAGTTCGCCCTCGGACAGCCCGGCCGTGCGGAGCCGGGCGAGGCGGTCCGCGTGGGTCCGCCGCGATCCCATCGCCCCGACGTAGCCGAGCGGCAGCCGCAACGCCACCTCCAGCACCGGAACGTCGAACTTCGGATCGTGGGTCAGCACGCAGACCACGGTGCGGCCGTCCACCCGTCCGGCGTCGGCCTCGGCCCGCAGATAGCGGTGCGGCCAGTCGACCACCACCTCGTGCGCGTCGGGTAGCCGCCGGGTGGTGGCGAAGACGGGCCGGGCGTCGCAGACCGTCACCCGGTAGCCGAGGAACGCGCCGACCCGGGCCACCGCGGCCGCGAAGTCGATCGCGCCGAAGACGATCATCCGGGGCGGGGCGGCGTACGTCGCGACGAAGAGCAGCAGGTCGTCGCCGCGACGCTGCCCGTCGTACCCGTAGCGGAGCGTGCCGGTCCGGCCGGCGGCCAGCAGCCCCCGGGCGTCGTCCGTGACCGCCGCGTCCAACCGGTCGGAACCGAGCGATCCCGCGGTCCGGTCCGCCCAGACCACCATCCGGCGGCCGAGCCGACCGGCCCGGTCCGGAGGTCCGGCCGACACCACCGTCACCACGGCCACCGCGACCCCAGCCCGGATCGCCGCCGCGACCTCGGCGAACTCGCCGAATCCCGTCGGATCCACCCGTTCGACGAAGACGTCGAGGATGCCACCGCAGGTCAGGCCCACCGCGAACGCGTCGTCGTCGGTCACGCCGTAGCGCTGCAACGCCGGTACGCCGGTGGCACTCACCTGCCGGGTCAGTTCGTAGACGGCGCCCTCGACGCAGCCGCCGGAGACGCTGCCGACCGCCGCGCCGTCCGGCCCGACCAGCATCGTGGCGCCGGCCTGGCGGGGCGCGGACCGCCAGGTGGCCACCACGGTCGCCATCCCGACCGGTTCGCCGGCCTGCCACCAGCGGTCCAGCTCGTCCAGCACGTCACGCATGCCGTTCACCCGCACCCGTTCCTCGTGCCCGGTGGCCCGGCGCCGGCCCACCGGCGGCGGTCGGTCCCGCCACCATCCTCGCGTTGCCCGAGGATCGTCCCATATGTCCGATCACTCCCCTCGGTCGACCCTTGATCCCCGGTGCGAGATTACGCGGGAACGGGCCATCCGACCCCGGACCACCGGGGCTCGGCGAATGGGCCGGACCCGGGCGGGTAGACCAGCCGGGTACGGCGCCGACACGACGGGACGGGGGCAGCCTCATGCCAGGACCACGACCGGGAAGCAACGCGTACGACGTCGAACGTGCCCGGCTGCGCAAGCGAATCGAGAACTCGGGCCGCGCCAACGACAAGGAGGCGGACGAGGCGGCCAACCGGTATCTGCGGGAGGAACAGCGGCGTCCCGGCTTCGTCCGGGGAGAACGCGGACTCGGCCCCAAGGGCGAACGCGGCCCCGGTGAGCCGAAGTGATCGGCCAGACCGTTACCGGGCTGGCGCACCGGCGAACGAACCGCGACCAGGTCACCGATCTGGTCGACGGGGCGATCGCGGGTGCGGTCGGCACAGTGGCACTGAACGTCGTCACCTACCTGGACATGACGGTCCGGGCCCGCCCCGCCAGCAGTACGCCGGAGGAGAGTGCCCGGCGGCTCACGGAGGCACTGCACATCGGTCTGGGGCCCGAGGACCGGGCGGCGAACCGCCGCTCGGGCCTCGGGCCCCTGCTCGGCTACGCAATCGGCGTAGCCTGTGGCGCCGCGCTCACCGTGGTCGGTCTGCGCCGCCTTCCCGGGCCGGTGGCGGCCGGGCTGTTCGGGGCCGGCGCGATGCTCGCGTCGGACGGCATGCTGACCGTCCTGCGGATCACCGACCCGCGCCGGTGGAGCAGATCCGACTGGCTCTCCGACGTCGTACCGCACCTGGCGTACGGGATGGCCGCCCGGGCCACCCTCGACCACCTGAACCAGGCGCGGCGCCCGAACCGGCGGTTTCCGCTCCGGGTCCACCCCGATTGAGGATCGGGATCCACCGGCACCCCGGCGTTATCCGGCGTCGCCGGCCACCGGACGCGCCGGTCCACGGCCGGCCGCCCGCTCGTCGGGATCCTCGGCCACCGGCCGGGCCGCCGGGCCGTACGGGGAGACCTGTTCGGGCGGGATCCGCCGGCCGTCACCGCCGCGGACCCGTGACGGGTCACCCGGGCGCGGGCCCTTGCTGTCCTGTACGAGAGGGGTCTGCCCGTTCCGGCGCATCTCCGGCTGCTGCACGTTCGTCATCGCCGTCCCCTTCCACCGTCGTACCACTCGGTTGGGCTGCCCGGCCGGAGGCGTACCGACCGGTCGGGTGCCCCGGTGTGCGGTACGCGTCCGGTGTCGCCACCGGTGCCTCCTACCGCTCGGGCACCCGCTGCCGATTACCCGGTGCGCGGGGCGGCATTCGGTCCGCCCGCTGTGGTGCGGCTCCGGACAGCGCGGGTAACCGGAGTACATGAACCGTGATCGCGCCCTGGTGCGGGCGCTGCTCGAGCGGCAGGGGCGGACCTACGCCGAGGAGGCCGGGATCCGACTGGCCGACCGGCCGGGTCCGCTCTATCAGCTGTTGCTGCTCACGACGCTGCTCAGCACCCGGATCCGGGCCGGCGTCGCGGTCTGTGCCGCCCGGGAACTCTTCGCCGCCGGTTGCCGTACGCCGCAGGGCACGGCGTCGTCGAGCTGGCAGGACCGGGTGGACGCGCTGGGTCGGGGCCACTACCGGCGCTACGACGAACGCACCGCGACGATGCTCGGCAACGGCGCCCAGTTGTGCCTGGACCGCTGGCACGGCGACCTGCGCCGACTGCACCGCGAGGCCGGTGGCGACCATTCCGCGCTCCGCCGGCTGCTGACCGGCTTTCCCGGCATCGGGCCGACCGGAGCCGACATCTTCCTCCGGGAGGCGCAGGCGGCGTGGCCCGACGTACGCCCGTACGCCGACCGCAGGGCGGCCGGTGCCGCGCAACGGCTCGGATTGCCGTCGACGCCGGACAAGCTGGCCGGACTGGTCGGCGGGGGCGACTTTCCCCGACTCGTCTCGGCGCTGGTGAGGGTCTCCCTCGGCCAGGCGTCGATCGGCGAGTTGACCAGGGCGGCCGGTGCCCGCTGAGCCGGGTCCGAGGCCGGTCAGCTCACCGGTTTCCCGGCGCTGGGCCGGGTCAGGTACCAGACGGCGAGGCCCGCCGCGACCGCCAGCAGCAGCACCGCGTTGGTGACCCCGCCCCCCTCCTCGCCACCGCTGCCGAAGTAGATGACGGCGAGCCCGGCGCCGACCGACAGCAAGGTCCGCAACCCCTTATTTTTCACGCAAATTACCCTAATTACGGCAAGAGGTTCCGGCGGCGGATCGAGCCGAGACCCCCCGAACCGGGTGACCGGGTGACGGCCCGGACGGCGTGGGGCGACCGGGCCGGCCGAGGGCATCCGGGGCAGTACCTCACGACCGGGCGGATGGTCGTACAGTCTCGCCGTGACCGAAATCCGGACCACCGTCGACCTGCGCCATCCGCCGGAGCGGGTGTGGCGGGCCCTGACCGATCGTGAGCTGCTGCCGAAGTGGTTCGGATCGGTCGAACCTCGACCCTCGTCGATCAGCCGGTTCGAACTGCGCCCGACGGACCTGCCCGAGCTGGACGAGCTGATCACCGTCGAGCTGGTCGAACTCGACCCGCCACACCGGATCGTGGTGCGCTGGCCCGAGGACGGTCAGCCGACCCAGGTGGTGTGCGAGCTGACCCCGACGGCGGAGGGGTGCCGGCTGACGGTGACCCAGGGCGACGCCGAGGACCCGTTCGTGGACACCGGGATCGACGACCCGTTCCGGGACGGCGGGATCGACGACCCGTGGCGGCCGGCCGACCCGGACCAGCGCGAGCAGGCGTACCAGCAGCTTCTCGACACCCGGTTGCCCGCCGTACTGGACTGGATGGCCTTCCGGGAGGTCGACCTTCCGGAATCCACCGCGGTCATCGGCGCCGTTCCGGCCAGTGCGGCGCCGGACAACCGCTCCCGGCGGCGGCTCGGTATCGGGCTCGCCCTGCTGGCCCTGACCGTCGGCGCCGTGGTCGTGGTGGCCGGCCTGGCCCGTGGCCGGACCGACTCCGGCTCCACCGGGCCGGTGATCGGCGTCGGCAGCCCGGCGCTGACCACCGCGCCGGGCACACCCAGTCCGGCCGCCGGCACCCCGACGACCGTCGCCACCACGGCGCCGGCCGGCCGGACCGTCCGGCCGACGCCGCGCCGGAGCGCGACCGCCACGCCGGCCCGTCCGCCGAGGCCGGGACAGCCGGACCTCACCGCCCGGTACAGCACGCTGCGCACCGGCCTCCTCGGCTACCAGGGCGAGGTGGTCGTCACCAACGGCGGCGACGCGGCGGCGACGAGCTGGACCGTGGTGATCACCCTGCCCGGCGGCGCCAAGGTGTCGACGGCCAGCGGAGCGAGCTTCACCCAGGAGGACGAGCGGGTGACCTTCACCGGCGCCGCGCTGCCGGCCGACCGCTCGGCGACGATCCAGTTCGAGGTGGACCGCGACGCGACCCTGACCCGGAAGCAGCCGACCAGCTGCGTCGTGCAGGACCGGCCCTGCGACGGCCTGTGAACCGGGGTCGTCAGTAGAGCAGGTACGGGCGGCGCCGGCGGTCGAACGCCGCCAGCTCCGCCGACCAGGCACCCACCAGGTCGGCCACGTCGGCACCAGCGTCGATCATCGTACGGAGCCGGGTGGAGCCGCTCAGCTTGTCGATCCAGTACGGCCGGGCGGCGTCCCAGGTGTCGGCCCGCCAGGCGAACGCCGGATACTTCCGCGCCTCCACCAGCATCGCCACCCCGGTACGCACCGGATCGAACCGGGCCGGATCGACCACCTTGACCTCCACACCGGCGCAGAGCTTGTTCAGCAGGTCCGGCTTCTGTCCGGCGGCGGTCGGCGAGAAGTACGCCTCCCGGAACTCGACGCCGGGCAGTTCCCGGGCGGCCAGCCGGTCCACCCAGTGGTAGTCGAAGTCGGCGGCCAGCCCGCCGATCAGCTCGAACGGCCGGGTGGTGCCGCGTCCCTCGGTCATCGACGCGACCCCCTCGAACAGGCAGGTGCCCGGGTAGGCCAGCGCGGTGTCCGGGGTGGGCATGTTCGGGCTGGGCAGTACCCACGGCAGGCCGGTGTCGGCGGCGAACTGGGTCCGGTGCCAGTTCCGGCACTTGATCACCGTCAGGTCCACCGACCGGCCCGCCTCGGCCGGCAGGAACTCGCCGTTGTAGAACCGGGCCAGCTCGCCGACGGTCATGCCGTGCTGCTGGACGATCTCCTTCTTACCCACGCCGGAGGTGAACGGGGTGGTCATCATCGGCCCGTACGCCCGGCCACCGATCGGGTTCGGCCGGTCCAGTACGACGTACCGGCGGCCGAGCCGGGCGGCGGCGACCATCGAGTCGTACAGGGTCCAGATGTAGGTGTAGAAGCGGGCGCCGACGTCCTGGATGTCGAAGACCACGGTGTCGACGCCGGCCTGGGTGATCAGTTCAGCCCACTTCGCCTGCGTGGCGCCGTACGCGTCGTAGACGGTGACCCCGGTCCGGGCGTCGATCCCGGTCCCCTCGCTCCCGCCGGCCTGGGCGGAGCCCCGGAAGCCGTGTTCGGGGCCGAACGCGGCGGTCAACCGCACCCGGCCGGAGGCGTGCATCAGGTCGACCAGGTGCCGGTACTTCGCGTCCACCCCGGTCGGGTTGGAGAGCACCCCCACCTTCTGCCCGCTCAGCGCGGCGAAGCGGGAGTCGACGAGTACGTCGAGTCCGGTGGCGACGCCGCGGCCGTGCCCGGAGCCGCCGCCCCTCCCGTCTCCGCTCATCGCCCCGGCGTCGGTGCCGGGACGGGCGCTGGCCGGGCCGGCGGCGAGGGTGCCGGCCGTCGCGCCGAGGGCGCTCACGGCGGCGGTGCTGGCGAGGAACCTTCTGCGTTGCACGACGGCCTCCGGGGCGGGTACGGGAGCAGGGGGACGCCTCGGAAGTTACCTACGCCACATTGGTTGGTCAAGAAGGAAAACTACAGCTCGACCTCTTCGAGATCGCCGAGCTCGATGTTCTGGATCATCAGCCAGCGGGCCAACGCCGGCATCCCGTACAGCCACAGCGGCGCCGACTCGGTCGTGCCGTTCGTCGCGTAGATGGCGAACCGCAGGTCAGGTGCGCGGATCGCCTCGATCCGCCAGCGGTGGTTCTTGTCCTGCCACACGGCCGAAGGGTCCATCTCCCCAAGTTAGGCGAGGCACCCCGGGCCCGGCCGCCATTCGTCCGGCGATGACGGCGGCGGGGCCCGCTACCGTCGCCCTGACCTCGCGTCGTACCCGGCCCGTATGGTGTACGGTGCTCGTTGTCGTACACCATACGGAAAACAGGGGGAACGCATGGCGGCCGACGATATCGTCATCACCGGGGCCAGGGAGAACAACCTTCGGAACGTCTCGCTACGGGTGCCAAAACGCCAGCTGGTGGCCTTCACCGGCGTCTCCGGCTCCGGCAAGTCCTCCATCGTCTTCGACACCATCGCGGCCGAGGCACAGCGTCAGCTCAACGAGACCTTCACGGCGTTCGCCCGGAACTTCCTGCCCCGGTACGGGCAACCGGACGTCGACACGATCGAGAATCTCTCCGCAGCCATCGTGGTGGACCAGAAGCGGCTCGGCGGCGGCTCCCGGTCGACCGTCGGCACCATCACCGACATCTACACCCTGCTGCGCCTGCTCTTCTCCCGGGTCGGCAAGCCGCACGTCGGCTTCTCCAACGCCTTCTCCTTCAACGACCCGCAGGGCATGTGCCCGGAGTGCGAGGGCCTCGGCAAGTCCGTCCAACTCGACCTCGACACCTTCCTCGACCGGTCGAGGTCGCTGAACGACGGCGCCCTGCTGCACCCGGACTTCGGCAGGACCGGGTGGTACTGGAAGATGTACGCCGCCTCCGGCTACTTCGACCTGGACAAGCCGCTCGGCGACTACACCGACCAGGAGTGGCAGACACTGCTGTACGGCGACGGCAAGGTTCCGTTGGAGTGGCAGGGCACCACGATCAACTCCACCTACGAGGGCGCCGTCAGCAAGTTCACCCGGCTGTACATCCGCAAGGACGCCGCCGAGATGTCCGAACGCAACCGCAAGGTCTTCCTCCAGTACGTCACCGAGCAGACCTGCCCGCTCTGCAAGGGCGACCGACTCAGCCAGGCGGCGCTGGGCAGCGAGATCGACGGCTACAACATCGCGCAGCTCGGTGCGATGGAGGCGACCGAACTCGTCGCGGTGCTGCGAACCCTCACGGACCCGCAGGGCGCGACCGTGGTGGAGAGCCTGCTGGACCGGGTCGGCAACCTGGTCGACATCGGCCTCGGCTATCTCAGCCTCAACCGGCCGACGGACACCCTCTCCGGTGGCGAGTCCCAGCGGATCAAGATGGTGCGGCACCTGAGCAGCAGCCTCATCGACATGATGTACATCTTCGACGAGCCCAGCGTCGGCCTGCACGCCCGCGACGTGGAGCGGCTCAACCGGCTGCTGGTCAAGCTGCGCGACAAGGGCAACACCGTGCTCGTGGTCGAGCACGACCGGGACGTCATCGAGATCGCCGACCACGTGATCGACATCGGTCCGAAGGGCGGTGCCGGCGGCGGTCAGGTCCTCTTCGGCGGCACGGTCGCCGAACTGCGCACCGCAGACACCCCGACCGGGCGGTACCTGGAGCACCGGCTGCCGCTGAAGACCACCTACCGCGAGCCGACCGGGCACCTGAAGGTCGTCGCCGCCGACGCGCACAACCTGAAGAACGTCAGCGTGGACATCCCGACCGGCGTACTCGTGGTGGTCACCGGGGTCGCCGGCTCGGGCAAGAGCACTCTGATCAACAACGTCTTCGTCAGCCAGCACCCCGAGGCGATCGTGATCGACCAGTCGGCCGTCGGCGCCTCGATCCGGTCCAGCCCGGCCACCTACACCGGGCTGCTCGACCCGATCCGGCAGCTTTTCTCCAAGGCAAACGGCGTCCCGGCCTCGTTGTTCAGCTTCAACTCCAAGGGCGCCTGCGCGAACTGCCAGGGGCTGGGCGTCATCTACACCGACCTGGCGTTCATGGACGGGCTACGGTCGACCTGCGAGGTGTGCGAGGGGCGCCGGTTCAGCGACGACGTACTCGAGCACACGTTGCGCGGCAAGTCGATCAGCGACGTACTCCGGATGCCGGCCACCGACGCGCTGGAGTTCTTCCCCGAGAAGAAGCTGCGGACGATCCTCCAGGCCGTCAACGACGTCGGCCTGGGTTACCTCCAGCTCGGCCAGCCGCTGAGCACGCTGAGCGGTGGGGAGTGCCAGCGCATCAAGCTCGCCACCGAGCTGCACAAGGGCGGCACCATCTACGTGATGGACGAGCCGACCACCGGGCTGCACATGTCCGACATCCAGCACCTGCTCGACATCATCGAACGGCTGGTCAGCAGCGGAAACTCGGTGATCGTCATCGAGCACAACCTCGACGTCATCAAGAACGCCGACTGGATCATCGATCTCGGTCCGGAGGGCGGCAGCCAGGGCGGCACGATCCTGTTCGAGGGCACCCCGGTGCAACTGCTCGACGCGACGAACTCGTACACCGCCGAGTACGTCCGCCGCGACGTCGGTGCCGCCGTACCGGTCGTCTGATCCCCGGTCGGCTGTCCCACCCCCGCGCCGGCCGCCGCTCCACGTGACGGTCGGCGCGGGGGTGCCGCGTTGCCCTTCCGGCACGGGCCGCTCCCGGCCCGGGCCGGGAGCGGCGCCGGCCGTTTCCTGACATCGCCGCCGGTCACGCTCGCGGGTCGCGGCCGGCGGGCGTGGGAACGGACACGACGGCGGCCGTCTCCTCGCACCAGGAGATCATCTCCGGATGGCGGCCCGCCATGCCGTGGTCGACCAGCGACTCCATCATCCAGTCCCGGTCCTCCGCGTCCACCGGGAGCGCCCGGAGCCGCGCGAACCAGTCCGCCGCCCCGGCTCCGTCGCCACGCGCCTCTAACACCAGTCCGAGGACGAACAACGCCGCCGACGCGTCCGGGTCGACCGCGAGCGCGCGGCGGGCAAGAACCTCGCCGTCGTCGAGCCGCCCCGACTCGAACCGGAACTCGGCGAGCACGGCCAGGCCCTCGACCGAGTACGGGTTCGCGTCGACCAGCAGTTCCAACACCTCGAGCGCCGCCGGCCGGGCACCGTTGTCCCACCAGATGACGGCCATGTCGAGCTGGTCCTCGACCACCTCCGGATCGGTGCGGTCCACCGCGGCGGACTCGCCAAGGGCGGCACAGACCGAGGCGTAGAGCGCGGCGAACCGGTCCGGCACGCCGAGCAGCCGGAGCGTCATGCCCACGGTGCTCACATGGCGCAGGCTCGCGTCCTGGCGCAGCCCCTCGACGAAGTCGTCCCGGGCGTCGTCGAGCCGGCCGATCTGCAACCGGGCAAGGCCGAGCCGAAGCCGGATGCCGCCGTCCTCGGGCGCCAGCGTGAGCGCGGTCAGGTAGGCCGCCTCCGCCGCCGGACCGTCGCCGAGCGCCGTCAGCAGTGCGTCGCCCAGCGCGGCATGCATGTCGGCGTCCTCCGGGGCCAGCGCGACGGCCCGGCGGGCCGCTCCCACCGCCTCGTCCCCGCGCTCCGGCAGGTAGGACAGGACCTCGGCGAGCTGCTGCCAGGCGACCGGGGCACTGTTGTCGAGGTCGAGGGCGGCACGCACATAGGGCTCAGCCTCGGCATGCCCGTCCTGGCGAACCAGAGCCTCGGCGAGTGCGAGGTACCCGATCGGCTCCCCGGAATGGGCCGCGACCAGCCGTCGCGCCACCTCGGCCGCCTCTGCCGGACGGTCCAGGTGCTCCAGCACCTCGGTGAGCCGGGCCAGCGCGTCGCGGTGGTCCGGGTCGGCCGCGAGCACCCTGCCGAGCGCCGGTTCGGCATCGGCCCACCGGCCAAGCTCACACAGGTGGTCCGCGCGCCCGTACATGGCGTCGATCTCCTCCGAAGTCACCGAGGGACGATAACCCGATGACGCGGCCGAAGACGTCCGGGCCGGCCGACGAGCGGCCGACCCGGACATCGGAATCAGGCGAGGTCGAACCGGTCCAGGTTCATGACCTTGTTCCACGCGGCCACGAAGTCACGGACGAACTTCTCGCCCGCGTCGGCGGTCGCGTAGACCTCCGCGTTGGCCCGGAGCTGGGAGTGCGAACCGAAGACGAGATCGACCGCGGTGGCGGTCCACTTGACCTCGCCGGTGGCGCGGTCCCGGCCCTCGTAGACGTTCTCCGCCGACTCGGCCGTCCGCCACTCCGTGCGCTGGTCGAGCAGATTCAGGAAGAAGTCGTTCGTCAACGTCCCCGGCCGGTCGGTGAAGACGCCGTGCGGGGACTGCCCGACGTTGCCGTTCAGCGCCCGCAGGCCGCCGATGAGCACCGTCATCTCGGGTGCGCTGAGGTTCAACATGAACGCCCGGTCCAGCAGCAGGGTCTCCGGCGACAGCTTCTCGCCGGCGCGCAGGTAGTTGCGGAAGCCGTCGGCCCTCGGTTCGAGGACGGCGAACGAGTCCGTATCGGTCTGCTCCTGCGAGGCGTCCGTACGACCCGGTGCGAACGGAACGGTGATGTCGTGTCCGGCGTCCCTGGCCGCCTGCTCGACCGCCGCGCATCCGCCCAGCACGATCAGGTCGGCGAGCGACACCCGCCGGTCGCCGGACTGTGCGCCGTTGAAGTCCTGCTGGATCCGTTCGAACGTCTGCAGCGCGGTGCCCAGTTCGGCCGGGTTGTTGACCTCCCAGTCCTTCTGCGGCGCCAGGCGGATGCGCGCCCCGTTGGCCCCGCCGCGCTTGTCGGTGTCGCGGAAGCTGGCCGCCGAAGCCCAGGCCGTGGCAACCAACTGGGGAACGGACAGCCCCGACTCGAGGAGCTTGCCCTTGAGCGCGACGACGTCCTCGTCCGTGACCAGCTCGTGGTCCACCGCGGGAACCGGGTCCTGCCACAGCTGCGCCTGCGGAACCCACGGCCCGAGATAACGCGACACCGGTCCCATGTCGCGGTGCAACAGTTTGAACCACGCCTTGGCGAACGCCTCCGCGAGCTGGTCCGGGTTCTCCCAGAAGCGCCGCGCGATCGGCTCGTAGATCGGGTCGATCTTCAGCGCCAGGTCCGACGTCAGCATCATCGGGGCGTGCCGCTTCGACGGGTCATGGGCGTCCGGCACGGTGCCCTCGGCCGAGGCGTCCTTCGGCTTCCACTGCTTGGCGCCGGCGGGGCTCGCGGTCAACTCCCAGTCGTACCTGAACAGGTTGTCCAGGTAGCCGTTGTCCCACTTGATCGGCTCGGTGGTCCAGGCGCCCTCCAGCCCACTGGTGAGCGTGTCTGCGCCCTTGCCGCTGCCGTAGCTGTTCTTCCAGCCGAAACCCTGCTGTTCGATGGGGGCGCCCTCCGGCTCCGGGCCGAGGTGCTGGGGATCGACCGCGCCGTGTGCCTTGCCGACCGTGTGGCCACCGACGATCAGCGCCACCGTCTCCTCGTCGTTCATCGCCATCCGGCCGAAGGTGTCCCGGATGTCCCGGGCGGACGCCAACGCGTCCGGGTGGCCGGCCGGCCCCTCCGGATTCACGTAGATCAGACCCATCTGTACGGCGCCGAGCGCCCCCGCCAGCTCCCTGTCTCCGCTGTAGCGCTCGTCACCGAGCCAGGTGTCCTCCGGCCCCCAGAAGATCTCCTCGGGCTCCCAGATGTCCTCGCGCCCGAACGCGAACCCGAACGTCTTGAACCCCATCGACTCGTACGCGCAGTTGCCGGCGAAGACCAGAAGGTCGGCCCACGAGACCTTGCGGCCGTACTTCTGCTTGATCGGCCAGAGCAGCCGGCGCGCCTTGTCCAGGCTCGCGTTGTCCGGCCAACTGTTCAACGGCGCGAACCGCTGTGAACCGCTGCCGCCACCGCCCCGGCCGTCGGCGATCCGGTACGTGCCCGCCGCGTGCCAGCTCATCCGGATGAAGAGTGGCCCGTAGTGGCCGTAGTCGGCCGGCCACCACTCCTGCGACGTCGTCATGAGCTCGAAGATGTCCCGCCTGAGCGCGTCGACGTCGAGCTTCTTGAACTCCTCCGCATAGTCGAAGTCCTCGCCCATGGGATTGGACCGGGTCGAGTGCTGGTGGAGAACCGAGAGGTCCAGCTGATTCGGCCACCAGTCCCGGGTCGTCCTGGGCCGGGTCGCCTTGGCTGTGGGCGCGGGAATCGCGGGGTTTTCGCTCTCGCTGACACTCTGGGTCGCGTCCTTCTTGTCAGACACGTCTGTCCTTCCCTGTCTCACTCTGCTGACTCATTTGCTCTTACCGTTGGTTGCTTCGGTCCGAGGCCGTACGCCAGTCGCCCGGCGCCACGGGTCCGCGCTCAGCCGTCGGGCGCGGCGGAGGCCGCCGCAACACATCCGGGGCACCTGCCCCAGTAGACGACCTCAGCTTCGTCGATCTCGTAGCCCGACCTGTCGACCGGCGTCAGACAGGCGGTGTAGCCGACCGCGCCATCGACGTCGGCTATGGCGCCACAGGATCGACAGACGAAATGGTGGTGGTTGTCACCGGTCCGCGCCTCGTAGCGCGCCACGGAGCCCATCGGCTCGAAACACCGGACCAGACCCGCGGCTGTCAGTGCGTGCAGCACGTCGTAGACGGCCTGGCGGGAGACCTCAGCCAGATCCTCCCGCACCACACGGATGATCGAGTCCGTGTCGGCGTGCGGGTGGTCGTGGACCGCGGACAGCACCGCCACCCGGGGGCGCGTGACACGCAGGGCGGCCCCACGCAGCATGCTCTCCACGTCCGACGTCGTTGGCACGTCGTGAAGTCTTGTCCTTTTTCTGGAATCAATCAAGTATCGGGCCTCGGTCCTCGACCTCGTGTCGGGACCGCAGCGCTGCGTAGCGGGTCGAACACCTGCTTCGGGGAGCACGGAGCGGTACCGGCACGACCGCGCCAACGGCTTCACGACCACGGCCGTCAGTCGATGTCAGCTACAACCCGGATATCATCGCCCAAAAGCACCTGGTCAGTGTTCTTCTTGCCCGGTTCGGGGTCAACCCTGCCGGCGTTCTCCGCCACGCGCCGCCCGGTCCGACCACGGTGGGCGCGGTGAGAAACCCGATCCGCCCTCGCGTCCGCGAAACCAGGCGCGACCTGGCCCGGCCGGGGCGGACTCGCCGACAGCGGCTCATGAACACACTCCGGCCCAGGACACTGGTGTCCTGGGCCGGAGTGGTGCCGCAATCGTCGGTCGTACCGATCAGCTGAAGGTCACGTCACTGCACCACATGTAGGCCTGGTCGAGGTGCGAGGCCTGCCAGATGACGAAGACGATGTGGTGCCCGGTGTACCCAGAGGTCGAGACGTTGAACGTGATGTTCTGTGCCGGTGCGTAGCGCCCGGTCTGGGTGATGAAGTCGAGGTTTCCCCACCCGAGGCGCTGGGTGGCGGGGTTGAACCCCTGCTTCGAGACGTACACCCGGAAGTAGTCAGCACCGTGGCTGGCCTGATCGTGCAGCTGGACCGAGAAGTTGCGGCTGACGTTGGTCGTCTTCCACGCTCCGGTCTGGTTCAGGCTGTCGTTCCTGGACAGGCCGTTGCTGCACAGCTGGCCGTCGGGGGTACGGGCCTGGAAGTTCCCGCCGAGGCCGTCCCGCAGCGCGCTCATCCAGTTCCACATGGTGTCGGGGTTGGCCTGGAACGCTTGATAGCAGGTGGGGTCCTGTTGCTGCATGGCCGGGTTCGTGTGGCTGCTTCCCCATGCCTTCCAGCACTGGTAGGCGCGACTTCCCGGGTTGATGATGGTGCCGTGGGCCTGGGCTGCGCCGGCCCAGGGCACCATGGCGACCATCATCGTGAGCGCCAGGGCAAGCACTCCAAGGGGCTGACGGACGGCTGATCGGGATCGCCCGCCGGATTGATCTGGCTTGCGTGAACGCATGGGTCGTCCTCTCGTTCTCCGAGATTGGAGATCAGGTGGGAGCGCTTCCATGAGCATTCCATCGACAGAATTGGATGTCAACATTGCTCTTGTTTGGTGCGACTGTGTGTTGACTTGACCGGAGTCGTCGTCGGATGCGGCCTCCGCGCCTGGCGAGGTCGAACCGGCCGGCAGTCAGGAGTCCCCTGGTCCGGTCAGCACGATCCGGGCGTCGTCCGGCAGCCGTCGGGTGGCGCCGCGCCGGTCCAGCAACTCCAGCAGCGGCACCGCGACCCGGCGGGTGGTGCCGAGCGCCTGTCGGGCGGTGCTGAGGGTGAACGGCTGGGGAAGCCCGGCCAGCACCCGTACCGCCTGGTCGAGAGCGTCCGGCAGCAGTACGACGTTGTCGGCCAGCCGGAGCAGCGCGCCGGCCCGTACGGCGGCACCGATCTCCCGGTGGCCGAGCCCGAACTCGGCGAGCCGGGTCGCCTCCGGGGCGGCGAACGGGTGCTCGGCCAACTCGGCGCCGATCCGGCGGACGGCGCGGGCGACCTGCTCGGGCAGGGCGCTGGTCGTCCCGCCCCGGGCGATCCGGCCGTTCTCGGCGACCAGCGGTGCCGTGACCAGCGCCTCGACCAGCGTCCGGTCGGGCAGGTCCAGCAGCCGGCGCAGGATGTCGACCGGGATCCCCGGCTCCAGCGGATGCGCCTGCGTCCACCGGGTCACCTCGTCGACGAGGCGTCGCCGCAGTTCCCGCCAGTGGTCGGGGTCGGCGTGCCAGTCACCGGCCACCGGTGCCGTTCCGACGGTGACTCCCATCCGTTCCAGGTCACCCCGACGCATCAGCCCCCGCCGGGCCAGTTCGGCACCCTCGTCGGGCCTACCGTCCAGCCCGGCCAGCACACCGGCCCGAGCCGAAGCCGCACCCCGACGATCCAGTGCCGGCGGTACGACGTCGAGCACGGTCACCCCGCCGGCAATGTGCCGTCGGCCGGGGTCGCGGAGCAGTGCCCGGTCGCCGATGCGCAACGGCAGCGGCCGGTCCAGCCGTAGCCGGGCGGTGTCCGCGCCGAGTGGCCGTACCCGGGCCGTCACCGCGGCCGAACCCACATGCAGGGTGACCTCCGCCGGCAGGTCGTCCACCGGGTCGCCGGCGAGCCGGACGTCCACCAGGTCGGTCTGCTGGAACCGGCCGGGAGTGAGCAGGGCGTCGCCCCGCCCGACCTGTTCCCGGGACACGCCGCGCAGGTTGACCGCGACCCGGGCCACCCCGGCCACCCGGGCGGCCGGCTGACCCAGCGACTGCAGCCCCCGGACCCGGACCCGCTCGCCGGTGGCGGTCAGTTCCAGTTCGTCACCGGTCCGCAGTTCCCCGCCGCCGAGGGTGCCGGTGACGACCGTGCCGCTGCCCCGGATGCTGAACGCCCGGTCCACCCAGAGTCGTACCGGTAGATCCGGCTGCGGTACCGGCAGCCGGGCGGCGAGCCGGTCCAACGCGGCCCGCAGTTCGGGCAGGCCGGCGCCGGTGACCGCGCTGACCGCGACGGTCTCCACCGATCCGAGCGAGCTGGCCGCGATCTCCGCCTGGGCGAGTTCGGTCGCGGCGGCCGGGTCCGCCAGGTCGGCCCGGGTCACCACCAGCAGGCCGTGCCGGACGCCGAGGGCGTCGAGCGCGGCGAGGTGTTCGGTGGACTGCGGCATCCAGCCCTCGTCGGCGGCGACCACGAACAGCGCGGCGGGGGCGGGGCCGACCCCGGCCAGCATGTTGGGCACGAAGCGTTCGTGTCCGGGTACGTCGACGAACGCGACGACCGCCCCGGACGGCAGGGTGGTCCAGGCGAAGCCGAGGTCGATGGTCATGCCCCGGCGCCGCTCCTCGGCCCAGCGGTCCGGTTCCATCCCGGTCAGCGCCCGGACGAGGGTGGACTTGCCGTGGTCGACGTGTCCGGCGGTCGCGACGACCTGCACCCCTCAGTCCTCCCGCCAGGATCGGGGCACCCGCAGGATGGCGGCCCGCACCGCCTCGTCGTGCTCGGTGGGCACGCAGCGCAGGTCGAGCAGCAGCCGGCCCCGTTCGAGCCGACCGAGGATCGGCGGGTCACCGAGGCGCAGCGGCTCGGCGTACTCCTCGCCGAGGGCGAGTGCCCACGATTCCAGGGTGACCTCCGGTGCGCCGCCGCCACCGACGACGGCGTCGGCGGCCAGCACCTCGGTCTTCAGCCCGGCCGCCGCAAGGTGGTCGCGCAGCCGTTCGGTGCGGATCCGCAGCGCGCCGGGGGTGGCCCGCAGGGCCCGCCAGGTCGGGGTCTCCGGGCCGGACAGCGTCGCCTCCAGCGCGGCCAGGGTCAGCTTGTCCACCCGGAGCGCCCGGGCCAGCGGATGCCGGCGCAGTCGCTCGACGAGGTCCGCGTCGCCGAGCAGCAGCCCGGCCTGCGGCCCGCCGAGCAGCTTGTCGCCGCTCGCGGTGACCAGCGTCGCGCCGGCCCGCAGCGCCGACGCCGCGTCCGGCTCGTCGGGCAGCAGCGGGTCCGGGGCCAGCAGCCCGGAACCGATGTCCACCACCACCGGTACGCCGAGGGTGGCCAGCTCCTCGACCGGTACGGCGGCGGTGAACCCCCGGACGACGAAGTTCGACGGGTGCACCTTGAGTACGAAGGCGGTCTCCGGCCCGATCGCCGCCGCGTAGTCGGCGAGCGTGCTGCGGTTGGTGGTACCGACCTCGCGGAGCCGGGCACCGGTGCTGGCCAGCAGGTCCGGCAGCCGGAAGCCGTCGCCGATCTCGACCAGTTCGCCCCGGCTGACCACGATCTCCCGACCGGTACCGGCTCCGCCACCCGCACCGACCGAAGTGATCGCGGTCGCGGCGAGGGCGAGTGCGGCGGCGCCGTTGTTGACCACGTGCACCGCGCCGGCCGCCGGTACGGCCTCGGCGAGTGCCGCCATCGCGGTCCGGCCGCGCCGGGCGCGCCGACCGGTACGGAGGTCGAGTTCGACGTCGGTGTGCCCGGCCGCCGCCACCACCGCGCTGACCGCCGCGCCGGACAGCGGCGCGCGCCCGAGGTTGGTGTGCAGCACCACCCCGGTGGCGTTGAGCACCGGGCGCAGGCCGGCGGCGGTGTCCGACAACCCGGCCAGGGCGACGGCGAGGACGTCCTCGGGTGGGATCTCGCCCCGCCGGGCCCGGTCCTGGGCGTTGCCCACCACGGCCTTGAGCCGGGCCCGCCCGAGGGTGGCCTCGGCGGCGGCGAGCCGGGGGTCGGCGAGCAGCGTGTCGGTACGTGGCACCCGCCGCCGAGGGTCAACCGCCCCGTTCATTCCCACCCCGTTCTCGTTCCTGAACCCTTTCACCGGCACTTAACCACACCTGATCTCTGGCCGTACGGGGAAGTCCCCCCGCGCTTGTGATCATGTCCACAGAAAAGGGGCGACATTCGACGGGTGCGATCGACCGGCCGCAGATGCGACAGTGGTCCGGTGACGACCACGGAACGGTATCGACTCACCCAGTACGCGCACGGGGGCGGCTGCGCCTGCAAGATCCCGCCCGGGGAGCTGGAACAGGTGGTGGCCGGCCTGGTCGGCACCTCCGCGCCGGTCGGCCCCGGCGAGCTGCTCGTCGGGCTCGACGACGGCGACGACGCGGCGGTGGTCCGGCTGGAGTCGGGTACGGCGGTGGTGGCGACCGCCGACTTCTTCACCCCCGTGGTCGACGACCCGTACGACTGGGGTCGCATCGCCGCCGCCAACGCGCTCTCCGACGTCTACGCGATGGGCGGTACCCCGGTCGTCGCGGTGAATCTGCTGTCCTGGCCCCGCGAGGTGCTGCCGCTGACGCTGGCCGCCGAGGTGCTGCGCGGTGGCCTGGACGTGGCTCGGCTGGCGGCCTGCCACGTGGCGGGCGGGCACAGTGTGGACGATCCGGAGCCGAAGTACGGGATGGCGGTCACCGGGATCGCCGACCCGGAGCGGCTGATGCGTAACGACGCGGGCCGGGCCGGGCTGCCGCTGACCCTGACCAAGCCGCTGGGCATCGGGGTGCTGAACAGCCGGCACAAGCAGACCGGTGAGACGTTTCCGCAGGCGGTGGCTGCGATGACCGAGCTGAACCGGGAGGCGTCCGCCGCCGCGGTGACCGCCGGGGTCCGGTGCGCGACCGACGTGACCGGGTTCGGGCTGCTCGGCCATCTGCACAAGCTGGCCCGGGCCTCGGGGCTGACCGCCCGGGTCGACGCGGCGGCCGTACCGTATCTGGACGGCGCCCGGGAGGCGCTGGCCGCGGGGTTCGTCAGCGGCGGGACCCGGCGGAACCTGGACTGGGTCCGGCCGCACGCCGAGGTCTCCGGGGTGTCCGAGGACGATCTGCTGCTGCTCGCCGACGCGCAGACCTCCGGCGGCCTGCTGATCGCCGGTGAGCTGCCCGGCCATCCGGTGATCGGCGAGTTGCTGCCGGCCCGGGGCGCCGGGGTGACCCTCGTGGTGACCGGCGGCCGATAACGTGTCGGGCCCCCGGGATCGGTAGATCCCGGGGGCCCGTTCGGTACGGCGCGACGCCGACCTGGCCGGTGCTACTTGGTGAGCGGGGCCAGCTTCGGGTCGTTGGCGTACGCCTCGACGACGTTCGCCTTGGTCACGATCACCGGCTCGAGCAGGTACGACGGGACGACCTTCACCCCGTTGTTGTACGACTCGGTGTCGTTGACCTTCGGGGCGTTACCGGCCTGCAGGTCCTTGACCATTCCGATGGTCTCCTTGACCAGGTTCCGGGTGTCCTTGTTGATCGTCGAGTACTGCTCACCGGCGACGATCGACTTGACCGACTCCACCTCGGAGTCCTGCCCGGTCACGACCGGGACGGCCTTGCCGGCACCCTTGACCGAGGTGATGATGGCGCGGGCCAGCGTGTCGTTGGGCGAGAGCACCCCGTCCAGCGTCTTGCTGCTGTAGGTCGAGGTCAGCAGGGAGTCCATCCGCCGCTGGGCGTTCTCGGCCTTCCAGCCGTCGGTGGCGGTCTGCTTGATGTCCTTCTGACCCGAGCCGACCACCAGGGTGCCCTTGTCGATCTCCGGCTTCAGCACGTCCATCGCGCCGTCGAAGAAGACCGCCGAGTTGTTGTCGTCCGAGGAACCGGAGAACAGCTCGATGTTGTACGGGCCGGCCGGCTTCTTCGCCTTCATGCCCTCCAGCAGCGCCTGGCCCTGGAGCTGGCCGACCTTGAAGTTGTCGTACGCGACGTAGAAGTCGAGATCCTTGGTGTTCTTGATCAGCCGGTCGTACGCGATCACCGACGCGCCGGCCGCCTTGGCCTGCTCCACCTGGGTGGTGAGCTGCGCGGCGTCGGTCGCACCGATGACGATCACCTTGGCGCCCTTGGTGACCATGGCCGAGATCTGGGCCTGCTGGTCGGCGACGGTGCTGGTGGCTCCGGCGTACTGGACGTCGGACTGGAAACCGGCCTCCTTGAGCCCGTTGGTGAACAGGTCACCGGCGAGGACCCAGTTCTCGGAGGTCTTGGCCGGCAGCGCCACGCCGATCAGCGAGTTCGCGGCGAAGCCCTTCTCGGGCGCGGTCGAGCCGGCCCCGTCACCGTCGGACCGCTCGGAGCAGGCCGTCAGTGCCAACAGGGCGATGGCGCCAACCGCCACACCCCTGGCGAGATATTTGCGCATTTGTGCACGTGCCCTTCTTGGAGGTGAGGCGGGGCGGAGGTTTTCCGCCCCGTCAGACGGTGACCGTCAGCTGGCCACCGGAGTCTTGGCGGGCTCCTGGCCCGTCTCGACCGTGGACGCCGGTTCGGCGGGTGCCTCCCGGCGGAGTGGGCGGGTCACCGATCCGATGATCGAGAAACGCCCCCGGTTCTTGTTGTAGACGTCGAACGCGACGGCCAGCAGCAGGACCAGTCCCTTGATGATCTGTACGCGGTCCGAGCCGACACCCATCAGCTGGAGACCGTTGTTGAGCACCGCCATCACCAGGCCACCGACGATGGACCCGCTGACCGTGCCGAGACCGCCGGAGACCGCCGCGCCACCGATGAAGACCGCGGCGATGGCGTCCAGTTCCCAGCCGAGCCCGTCCTGCGGGCCGGAGGCGGCGGATCGGGCGACGAAGATCATGCCAGCCAGGGCCGCGAGGACCGACATGTTCATGATTACGAGGAAGTTGACCCGCTTGAGTTTGACGCCGGAGAGTTCCGCCGCCCGGGCGTTGCCCCCGACGGCGTAGATGTGCCGGCCGCCGGCGGTGTTGCGGGTGATGAAGGCGTAGATCACGACCAGTACGCCGAGGATGATGCCGGAGATCGGGAAGCTGGTACCGACCCGGCCACCGGCGAACCGCAGGCTCGCGTACGCCACCACCGCGATGGGTACGGCCACCCGGATCACCGAGATCCACATCGGCGCCAACTCGGCGTCCATCTCGCGCCGGGTCTTGCGCGCCTTCCACTCCCGGGCCACCACCGCCACGCAGACCAGCAGGCCGAGCAGCAGGGTGAGGTTGTTGTACCCGGTGTCCGGCCCGACCTCCGGCAGGAAGCCGGCGCCGATCACCTTGAAGCCCTCGGGTACCGGGATGGTGTCGGCGTTGCCGATGTACTGGTTGCCGCCCCGGAACAGCATCATCCCGGCCAGGGTCACGATGAACGCCGGCACGCCGACGTACGCCACCCAGAAGCCCTGCCAGGCGCCGATCAGGGCGCCGACGCCGAGGCCGATCAGAATCGCCACGAACCACGGCACGTTCCAGTCCTGCATGACCCGCGCGACCACGATGCCGACGAACGCGGCGATCGAGCCGACCGAGAGGTCGATGTGACCGGCGACGATCACCATCAGCATCCCGATCGCCAGGATCAGGATGTAGGAGTACTGGCTCACCAGCGAGATGAGGTTGCTCGAGTTGAGCGTCAGACCGTTGGTGAGAATCTGGAACAGCAGGACGATCGCCACCAGCGTGAAGATCATCCCGAACTGTCGGGCGTTGGATGTCGTCCCCGCGAACAGGGACTTCTGGAGGTCCTTGATCTTGCTCACGGCGTCTGCGCCTTCTTCGCTGAGGTCATCTGCTTCATGAGGAGTTCCGGGTCCGCGTCGCGCCGCTCGATGTCGCCGGTGATGGTTCCCTCGAACACCGTGTAGATGCGGTCGCACAGGCCGATCAGCTCGGGCAGTTCCGAGGAGATCACGATGACGCCCTTACCCTGGTCGGCGAGCTGCTGGATGATGCCGTAGATCTCGTACTTGGCGCCCACGTCGATGCCCCGGGTGGGCTCGTCGAGGATCAGCAGGTCCGGATCGGTGAACATCCACTTCGCCAGCACGACCTTCTGCTGGTTGCCACCCGAGAGCTTGGTGACGCCTTCGTCGACCGTGGGCGCCTTGACCCGCAGGCTGGTCCGGTACTGCTCGGCCGCCTGGTACTCGCGCACCTGGTCGACCACGCCGTGGTTCGCCACCTTGGACAGCTTGGCCGCCACCACCGAGGTCTTGATGTCGTCGAGCAGGTTCAGCCCGAGCGACTTGCGGTCCTCGCTGACGTACGCCAGCCCGTTGTCGATGGCGTCCGAGACGGACTTCAGCACGATCTCCCGGCCGTCCTTGAAGATCCGTCCGGACTGGTAGACGCCGTACGACCGGCCGAAGACGCTCATCGCCAACTCGGTACGGCCGGCCCCCATCAGCCCGGCGAACCCGACGATCTCCCCACGGCGCACCGTGAAGTTGGAGCCCTTGACCACCATCCGGTCGGCCGAGATCGGGTGTCGGACGGTCCAGTCGCGGACCTCGAAGAAGACCTCACCGATCTTCGGCGTGTGGTCGGGGAACCGGCTGTGCAGCTCCCGGCCCACCATGCCGCGGACGATCCGGTCCTCGTCGACCCCCTGCGCCTTGACGTCGAGGGTCTCGATGGTCTGGCCGTCCCGCAGGATGGTGATCGAGTCGGCGACCTGGGCGATCTCGTTGAGCTTGTGCGAGATCATGATCGAGGTGATGCCCCGCTCCTTGAACCCGCGGAGCAGGTCCAGCAGGTGCTGGGAGTCGGCCTCGTTCAGCGCGGCGGTGGGCTCGTCGAGGATCAGCAGTTTGACGTGCTTCGCGAAGGCCTTCGCGATCTCGACGAGCTGCTGCTTGCCCACGCCGATGTCCTTGATCAGCGTGTCCGGGTGCTCCCGCAGACCCACCCTGGCCATCAGCTCCAGCGCCTGCCGGTTGGCGGCCTTCCAGTCGATCGCCCCGTGCCGGCGTGGCTCGTTGCCCAGGAAGATGTTCTCGGTGATGGACATCCCGGGCACCAGGGCCAGTTCCTGGTGGATGATCACGATTCCGGCCTGCTCGCTGGCCCGGATGTCGGAGAACCGGGACTCGGCACCCTGGTAGACGATGTTCCCGGAGTAGGTGCCGTGCGGGTACACCCCGCTGAGCACCTTCATCAGGGTCGACTTTCCGGCCCCGTTCTCACCGCAGATCGCGTGGATCTCGCCACGGCGAACCACCAGGTTGACGTCGGAGAGCGCCTTGACCCCGGGAAACTCCTTGGTGATCGAGCGCATCTCCAGAAGGACCGGAGCGCCGCTCATCGCAGACGCTCCCCGGTCCGGGCGCGTGCGGCGTAGCCGGTCGGCGCGGCAGCAGCCGCGTCCCGCCCGTCGTCGGGGCGCCAGAGGGAACCACGCGCGTCCGGCCGTGGTCGGCCGCGCCGCGTCATCAACATCATTGTTGCCTCCGGGCTGTCGTCACCAGGTGACATCCGTTTGTTGCCTGGAGGAACTTATTGTAATACGAGGAAGTTTCGCAAGATTTCGTGACCGACTCTTGACATACGCATACAGCGCGGGATAGCCCACGCGCAGGGCGGACGCGTCGTCAACGTCACACCTCGGGTCCGGAGGAGGACGGGAGCATTCGGGTGGAACACCCCGGACCGACAGGTTTCTCGCCCGCTCCGGCGGCCAGCCCCTCGGCGGCGGCAGCCACTCCCCCCACCCCGTCACCGGCGGAGTGGCAGGCGACAGGCTATCCCGGTCCCCCGGCGGACCGTCGACCGGCCCGTCCGGCGGTGGCACCGCCCGGTTCGCGCGGCCCCGTTCCGGTATCGCAGCGGGGTGTCGACGCCCGCCCGGACGCGCCCCCGCCGGTCAGGGGCCGGTCACCTCGTCGTCCGGCCGGGGCGTACCGGGCCGCGACGGCATCCGGGTGAGCGGCGGCAGCACCAGCGCCACCAGGGCGATCACCGCGAGTACGGTAAACGGCAGGGTGTACGAATTGCCGCTGGCCTCGAACAACGTCGCGGTCAGCAGCGGCCCGACCACGCCGCCGATGCTCCACGCCACGATCATCGCGCCGTAGACCGCTCCGGCGTGCGGGGTGCCGAAGTAGTCGGCCGCGGTCGCCGGCATGGTGCCGAAGCCGCCGCCGTAGGCCAGGTAGATCAACGCGGCGAGGACGGCGAACAGGGCGAACCCGGCCGCGTGCGGCAGGATGAAGAAGCAGACCGCCTGCAACGCGAGCATCCCGCCGAACGCCACCATCCGGCCGGTCTGGTCGGAGAGCCAGGCCCAGCAGAGTCGCCCGGCGCCGTTGAACAACCCGAGCACCGCGACCATGCTGGCGGCCGTGGCCGAACTCACTCCGGCGATCGCCTGGGCGGCATCGGCGGCCTGTGAGATGAAGGCGATCCCGCAGGTGACGTTGAGCGCCAGGATCCCGGTGAGCAGGTACCACTGCGGGGTACGCAACGCCTCGGCGAGGGTGTACACCCGGGTCCCGGCCGGGGCCCGCCCGGTGGTCACCGGCACGAAACCGGCCACCTGGTACCCCGGCGGCGGATTACGGAAGAACGACGCCCCGAGCAGCACCGCGACCAGGTACGCCAGGCCCAGCGGCAGGAAGACGCTCGGCTTGTCGGTGGTGTTGTTCAACAGCGTCTTCGCCACCGGGGCGGTGATCACCGCGCCGAAGCCGAAGCCGGCCACCGCGATACCGGTGATCAGCCCACGGTGATCCGGAAACCACTTGGTGAGCATGGCGATCGGCGTGATGTACGCCGCCCCGAGCCCGATCCCGCCGAGGACGCCGTAGGTGAGCACCAGCAGCCAGAGCTGGTCGCCGTCGGAGACCAGCGAGGCGAGGATGTTGCCCACCGCGTACAGCACCCCGCCGCCGAGCGCCACCACCCGGGGACCGCGCCGGTCCTGGACCCGCCCGCCGATCAGGCTGCCGATGAAGATCGTGCCGATCGCCACCTCGAACGGCAGCACCGCCTCGGACTTGCTCCAGCCGAACGCCTCCTGGAGCGGCTTGTTGAAGACGCTCCACGCGTACACCGCGCCGAGGGCCAGCTGCACCAGCACGGCGGCCACCACCAGGCCCCACCGGCCGGCGGATGGTCTCCGCTCCCCCTGACTGACACTGCCCGTTCCTGCCATGAGCGTGACCCCCGTCTCGGCCCATGGAACGGCGCCCGCCCGGAACTACGGGCCGGCGCCAGCCCCCCGTTTCTCCCGCTGCTCCCGCTGCGGCAGCACCGTGTACTTCGGATCCCTGGCCGACGCCACCCCGGCGGAGAAGACCCCGAACCGGGTCAGCACCGAGGAGGCCAGCAGGGCCGCGCCGGAGAGCGCGGACAGCACCCGGCTGCGCCGGCCGAGCAGCGCGCCGGCCGTACCGGCGGCCAGCAGCAGCTGTCCGGCGTGGAGCAACCGGGCGGACCGGCCGACCCCGTACGGCTCGCCGGTCAGCCCCATCCGGGCGATCCGGCGCTCGGCGAGCGTCTCGATCACGGCGCCGGCCACGGCGAGCCGGACCGCCGGACCGCTCTGCGCGGTCGGCGCGGCGACCAGCCCGGCCCCCGCCCCGGCGACCAGCGCACTGCCCGCGAACACGAACGGCAGGTCTGGATACGCGTCGTGCCAGGCCGGCATCGCGGTGTCGGCGAGCAGCACCCCGGTGTACGTGGCCAGGGCCGGCGCCAGTCCCGCCGAGGCGAAGCCGGCGGCGCGGCCGACCGGTGGCAGCAGTCGACGGACCAGGCCTAGCCCGCCGTGCCGGGGCAGCATCGGAGCGATCTCGCTCACCGCGGCCAGTCCGGCCACCGGCCCGAACGCGGCCAGGATCCAGGTGCCCATCGACATCGGCGAGGTCGGCTTCACCACCCGCAGCATGTGGTGGAACCGGGCCGGACGACCGAGGTCGTTGACCAGGAAGTAGGTGCTGGCCCCGATCGCGGCGAGCGAACCGAGCCGGCCCACCCGGCGCAGCGCCGCCCGGCCGGTCAGGTCCGCGCCGGCGGCCAGCAGCGCCGTCCCGGCGGCGAGTCCTCCGGTGAACAGGTACGCCGGTATGTCGTGCCGCCACACCGGTGCCTTCACGATCGGCCGGCCGTAGTAGGAGGCGAACTCGGCCGGCGGCACGACCTGCGGCTCCCCGCCGACGACCCCCGGCCCGGATCCGGCACCCCGCCCGGACCGGCGCCGCCGCCCGGCACCGTTCGGCTGGTCGAGGCTGGCCCTGAACTCCCGGAAGCGCTCCCCCAGTGGTCCGCCCCAATCTCCCCGGCCCGGGCCGCTCATGCCGTCTCCCCGGTTCGCTCGTCGCCTCGGTGCCCCGACGGCCCGAGCTGGTCGGAACGCTTGCTCCACCCGCTCGTGACCGCTCCTCGCGCCCGTGCACCCGCCGACCTGAGCTGGCTGATGCCCGCGCTCCGCCCGGTCATGCCGACCGACCGACGAACGCGGTTACCGTGGCCGCCGCCATGGCGAGCGCGGCCAGTCCGGCCCGCCGCCACATCCGGGGCAGGTCCCGAGTAGTCACCACCGGGTCCGGCGGCAGCCCGTACACCTCCGGCTCGTCGAGCAGCAGGAAGAACGCGCCGTCGCCACCCACCCCGTCGGCCGGGTCGTGGCCGTAGAGGCGTGCCTCCGGGACGCCCTCGGCGTGCAGCCGCTCGACCCGGATCCGGGCCCGGGCCCGCAACTCGTCGACCTCGCCGTACTGGATCGACTCGGTGGGACACGCCTGGGCACAGGCCGGGGTCCGGCCCGCCCCGATCCGGTCGTAGCACAGCGTGCACTTCCAGGCGCGGCCGTCGTCCTCACGCTGGTCGATCACCCCGTACGGGCAGGCGGGTATGCAGTAGCCGCAGCCGTTGCAGATGTCCTGCTGCACCACCACCGTGCCGAACTCGGTCCGGAACAACGAACCGGTCGGGCAGACGTCCAGGCAGGCGGCGTGGGTGCAGTGCTTGCAGACGTCCGACATCATCAGCCAGCGCAGGTCGGTCCGCTCACCCCGGTCGCCCCGGCCCGGCAGGTCGGTTCCGGGCAGGCCGAGGAACTGCGTCCCGGACACCATCCGGCCGGCCGGGGCGGGATCCGGTGCGGTCGGCAGGCCGGGTCGCGTTCCGGGCTCGGCCACCGTTAGGGCGCCCGCCTCGGCGGTGGCCAAACTGATCGGCGGCCCGGTGGGCGTACCGACGGTCGGTGGCGACGTCTGCCAGCCGACCGGTCGAGGTTGTTCGATGAAGGCGACGTGCCGCCACGAGTTGGCGGTCAGCGCCCCGGTGTTGTCGTACGACATGCCGAGCAGGTCCAGCCCGCTCTCCGGCACCAGGTTCCACTCCTTGCAGGCCACCTCGCAGGCCTTGCAGCCGATGCAGACGCTGGTGTCGGTGAAGAAGCCCATCCGGGGTGGCGGGTCGACGTGGCCGGCCCGCTCGGCGGGGTTCGCCGGGGCGCTCGGGGAGTTCGTGTCGACCATGCTCAGGCCTCCCGGTCCGTGCCGTCGTCCGGGCCACTGCGGCGGGGGCCGTCGTCGGAGCCGACGTCGCCCTGTCCGGCGGTGACGACCGGTGGATAGTGGCCGTCCCGCCCGGACCGGCGACGGTATTCGGCGAGATAGTCGAGCAGGGCCGGACCGGTCGGACGCCGCCCGGCCCGGATGTCGCAGGTGCCGACCTTGCTCTCCTGGATCAGTACGTTGGGGTCGAGGGTGGCGCCGAAGAGATCGTTGGCCGACTCGCCCCGGACCAGTCCCTCAGCGCCGAAGTGGTACGGCAGCCACACCTGGTGGATCACCCGGCCGTCCACCCGCAGCGGGGTCAGCCGGTCGGTCACCATCACCCGCGCCTCGATCACGCCGCGGCTGGTCACCAGGTGCGCCCAGCCCAGGTGGGTCAGTTTCCGCTCGACCGCCAGCTCGGGCGAGACCTCCACGAACATCTCCGGTTGCAGCTCGGCCAGGTACTTCACCGTCCGGCTCATTCCGCCCGCGGTGTGGTGCTCGGTCAGGCGGCTGACCGTGAAGACGTACGGGAAGACGTCCGCGTGCTGCTCCGGCGGGCTCGGATTGGTCGGGTTGTCCGGCCGTTCGTACACCTTGCGGGTCGGGTTGGCCTGCTGGCCGTAGAGCGGGTTGCGGACCGGTGACTCGGCCGGCTCGTAGTGGGCGGGCAGCGGCCCGTCGAGCACCCCCACCGGGGCGAAGAGCCAGCCCTTACCGTCGCCCTGCATGATGAACGGGTCATCGCCGCTGATCCCGGCCACCCCGACGTCGTCCTCGCCGGGCCGGTAGGACGGCGGCTTCGTCTTCTCGAAGTCGGGTACGTCGTGCCCGGTCCACTGCCCCTGTTCCTCGTCCCACCAGACGTATCGCTTCCGTTCGCTCCACGGTCGGCCCTCCGGGTCGGCGGAGGCCCGGTTGTAGAGCAGCCGCCGGTTGGCCGGCCAGGCCCAGCCCCACTCCGGGGCCACCCAGCTCTGCTCCCGGCCGGGTTTGCGCCGGGCCGCCTGGTTGACTCCATCGGCGAAGACTCCGGTGTAGATCCAGCAGCCGCCGGTTGTACTGCCGTCGTCCTTCATCTCGGTGAACGTGGCGAGTGGGCGGCCGGTCGCCACCTCGTACCCGTTGATCTCCCGCAGCACCGCGGTGGCGCTCGGCTCGGCGTGCGGACCGTGCGTGGGGTAGTCCCAGGCCAGGTCGAGCAGGGCCCGGTCGCGCGGCAGGGTGGAGTTGGTCAGCCTCTCCCGGACGATCCGGCCGAGGTGGTAGAAGAACCACAGCTCGGAGCGGGCGTCGCCGGGGGCCTCGACGGCCTTCTCCCGCCACTGCAACAACCGCTGGGTCTGGGTGAAGGTGCCCTCCTTCTCCACGTGCGAGGCGGCCGGCAGGAAGAACACCTCGGTACGGCAGCGTTCCGGCGCGATCTCGCCGGTCTCCACCTCCCGGCTGTTCTTCCAGAAGGTGGCGCTCTCGATCATGAATAGGTCCCGGACCACCAGCCAGTCCAGGTTGGCCATGCCCAGCCGCTGGGCGCGGCCGTGCGCCGAGCCGACCGCCGGATTCTGGCCGAGCAGGAAGTACCCCTTGATCTTGCCGTCGATCATGTCGAACACCTGCCGGTAGGTGCCGTGGTCACCGGTCATCCGGGGCAGGTAGTCGTAGCAGAAGTCGTTGTCGGGGGTGGCCGCGGTGCCCCAGTACGCCTTGAGCAGGTTCACCGCGTACGCCCGGGCGTTGTTCCAGAAGCCCTTCTGCCCGGGGTGCTGGATGCTGGTGACCCACTTGTCGAAGGTCGGGTGCTGCGCGTGTTGCGGCATCGGCAGGTACCCGGGCAGCAGGTTGAACAGCGTCGGGATGTCGGTCGAGCCCTGGATGCTGGCGTGTCCACGCAGGGCCAGTACGCCGCCGCCGGGCCGACCCATGTTGCCGAGCAGTAGCTGGATGATCGCCCCGGCCCGGATGTACTGCACCCCGACCGTGTGCTGGGTCCAGCCGACCGAGTAGACCAGCATGCTGGTCCGGTCCCGCCCGGAGTTCGCGGCCCAGGTCCGGGCCACCTCCTCGAACTTCTCCCTCGGGGTGCCGCAGACCCGCTCGACCATCTCCGGGGTGTAGCGGTCGTAGTGCCGCTTGAGGATCTGGTAGACACAGCGCGGATGTTGCAGGGTCTCGTCCCGCTGCACCTGACCGGAGACCGGCGCGCCGTGCGACTCGTGCCGCATCCCCGCCGCGCTGTCCCGCTCGGTGGCGGTGTCGTTCGCCCCGTCGCCCTCGTTCCCGTCGTACTGCCAGCTGCTCTGGGCGTAGCTGGTCGTCTCGGGGTCGAAGCCGGAGAAGAGCCCGTCGAGGTCCTCGGTGTCCTGGAAGTCGTCGCTGACGATGGTCGCCGCGTTGGTGTAGGCGACCACGTACTCCCGGAAGTCCAGCTCGTTGTCAAGGATGTACCGGACGATGCCGCCGAGGAACGCGATGTCGGTGCCGGCCCGGATCGGCACGTAGCTGTCGGCGAGCGCGCTGGTCCGGGTGAACCTCGGGTCGACGTGGAAGACCCGGGCCCCCCGTCGCTTGGCCTCCATCACCCACTGGAAGCCGACCGGATGCGCCTCGGCCATGTTCGAGCCCTGGATGATGATGCAGTCACTGTTGATCAGATCCTGCTGGAAGGCCGTCGCACCGCCGCGACCGAAGCTGGTCCCCAGACCGGGGACGGTGGCGGAGTGTCAAATCCGGGCCTGGTTCTCGATCTGGAGCGCCCCCATCGCGGTGAACAACTTCTTGATGAGGTAGTTCTCCTCGTTGTCCAGGGTCGCCCCGCCGAGGCTGGCGATGCCCATGGTGCGGTGCAGCGGGCGCCCCTCGTCGTCGACGTCCTCCCAGGTCGCGTCGCGGGCGGCGAGAACCCGGTCGGCGATCATCTCCATCGCGGTGGAGAGGTCCAGCTCTTCCCAGTCGGTCCCGTACGGCCGGCGGTAGAGCACCCGCTGCTGGCGTAGCTCGCTGGTGACCAGGGTCTTGCTGGCCGCGCCCTTCGGACAGAGCCGGCCCCGGGAGATCGGGCTGTCCGGATCGCCCTCGATCTGGGTGACCTTGCCGCCGGAGACGTAGACCCGCTGTCCGCAACCGACGGCGCAGTACGGACAGATCGACCGGGCCACCGAGTCGGCGCTGTCGGTACGCGGGGTGAGCGCGTCGGACCCGGCCGACTTCGCCGCTGTCCCCCGACCGAGCGGATCGGTGCCGGTGAGCTGCCGATAGACGGGCCAGCCCGCAAGCCAGGTCCGGACTCCCATTTCGGGCACCTCCTGACAAATGAGGCGGGCGAGCCGACCAACCGAGCGTAAGGCAGCTGGCCGGTCCCCGCATGGGACCGCCGAAACAGCGGTGGACTTCGTGGGCGGCTGACCGGGGAGCGAGAGCGGCTGACCCGGGGCAGGGCGGTTTAAGGCTCGCGCCAATGGCAATGACGCCGCATGGCCGACCGCACCCCGGTGGACGTCGTTCTGTCCTGCCCCAACGAAGCCGACGTGTCGCTGCGGGTCCTACTCGGCGAGGACCGCGCGGGCTGGTGGTCGGCCGTGCCCGCAAACCTCCGACCAGGGGTGGCCAAGCCGTACGTGCCGGACGCCGACCCGGGCCGGCAGACGTACGGCCCGGATCCGGCCGCCGGCGCCACCGGATCCGGTACCCGATGACCAGCAGCCGGCTGTACCGCGACGGCGCCCTGGTCGAGCAGGACTTCCCGGCCAGCGAGGTCGGGGACCGGCTGGCGGCCGACGACCGCGTCGTCGCCTGGCTGGACATCTGTCAGCCGAGCGAGGACGACCTCAAGCTGCTCGCCGAGGAACTCGGCATGCACGAGCTGGCCCTGGAGGACGTCGTCCAGCAGGCCCAGCGGGCCAAACTCGACCGGTACGACACCCATCTGTTCCTGAACACCTACATGGTGCGGCTGGACGCGGCCGGTGGGTTGACCGACGTCGAGGTGTCGGCGTTCGTCAAGCCCCGAGCGCTGGTCACGGTGCGGTACGACGACCGGTTCGACATCCGCGAGGTGCTGGCCCGCTGGGACGAGAGTGCGGAACTCGCGCCGCACGGGGTGGCCTTCCTGCTCTACGGCCTGCTCGACACGCTGATCGACGGGCACTTCACGGCCGTACAGCAGCTCGACTCGACGCTGGAGCAGGTCCAGGGGGTGATGTTCAAGGGCGGTGCGACGAACCGCGACGAGGTCCAGCGGCGCATCTTCACCGCCCGGCGTGATCTGGTCCGGCTCCGCCAGGTCACCCTGCCGATGCGGGAGGTGGTCAACTCCCTGATGCGCCCGACGATGCACACCGTCGATCCCGAGATGCTGCCGTTCTACCAGGACCTCTACGACCATGTGCTGCGGGTCATCGAGTGGAGCGACTCGTTGCGGGATCTCAACACGACCATGCTCGAAACGAACCTGATGCTGCAGAACAACCAGCTCAACCTGATCGTCAAGAAGGTCACCGGCTGGGCCGCCATCATCGCCGTACCGGCCGCCGTGACCGGGTTCTTCGGACAGAACGTCGCGTTCCCGTGGCGGCACACCCCGGCGGAGTTCATCATCTCGCTGGTCGTGACCTTTGGATTTGCGATCGCGCTCTATCTGGTGTTCCGGAGGAAGACCTGGATCTGAGGTACCCCGGCCGAAGCACGGCACTGCCGGGGAGGCCGGCGGATGGCCAGCCACCCCCGGCAGTAGGGGTGAATCGGGTTATCGGGACCAGACGTCCTGGACGATGTCCGCGGCCTGGTCCTCCCACTGGGCGTACGCGAACGGGTACGCCGACACCTGCACGCGCTGCGCGGCGTCGGTCAACGGCAGGTCGCGCCAGCCGTCGATCCGCTTCAGCCCGTCGAAGAAGGCCCCAGCCGAGTAGTCACGGTCGGTGACCTGGTCCGGCGATCCCCAGCCCGACGACGGGCGCTGCTGGAACAGACCCAGCGAGTCGTGGTCGTTCCACGCGCCCAGGTGGCCGAGGTTGCGCAGCTTCGACTCCTGGAGCGAGGTCGCCACGCCGATCACGGCACCGCGCTGACCCATGTCCAGTTTGCGGGCCACCCGGACGATCTCCCTGGCGTTGTCCCGCTGGTCGTCGTCCAGGTCGATCCGTGACTGGTAGCCCTGGACGCCGTGCGGGATCAGCTTGTCCCGGGACGGCTTGTCGTCCGAGTTCCCGTCGTCCGACTGCTTACCGTCGGATTTCCCGTCGGCCGCCGACCGGTCCCCGGCCGAGCCGTCCTGCGGTTCGTCGGCCCGCACCGTCTGGCTGTATGCCGCCGGCTGGGCACCCTGGTCGCCGCCGGCAGCCACCGTGGCGGCGGGTCCGGCGACGGCCGAACACGCTGCCGCACAGGTGAGTCCCGCGACGGCCAGTGCGGTGCGACGAGCGACCGGCTTCTCCGCGACGGCGGGAAGCCGACGCACCGCCGGGTGTTCCGCGATGGCGGGAATCCACCGTGTTACAGCGGTCTCCGCGATGGCGGGGAGCCATCGTCCGAAGATCGGATTCATGGTTGCCCTTTCGATCTGGGATTCCGGGGAGGCACTGCGACGTCCTGGGTCTCGCAGACCCGGTACATAGCGGTACGCCCGCGGTCCAGGGGGCTGAGCTCGCGGGCGTACCAACAGACTCAACCGGCAGGGCAGGTCCGGCATTCCGGATTTGCCCTCCCGGCGATCCGGTCCGACCCGGGCCGGGTCCGCCCGACGATCCAGGCCCCCGGAGCCGGCCCGCCGACCGCCCACCGGCGGGCCGCTGGCCGGCCTCGGACCCCCGACAGGGTCCGGACAGACCATCGAAATCGGGTACGGATCATCCGCACCCGCCAGGTTCGGGCTACCCTGACCCCATGCAGTACGCCGCCGCGGCCGGAACCGGCGTGGCCTATCTGGCCCGCCCGGGCCGTCCTGCCGTGGTGACCCCGACCGTCGCCGAGCTGGCGGGGCCGACGCACGGTACCGTCACCCTGCCGCTGCGGCTGATGTGGGGGCCGGACCGCTCGTTCGACCTCGCCGATCCGGACCAACTGCTCTGGATGTACGAGAACGTGCTGCGCGAGACCACCCGCTCGGAAGATCTACGCCGGTTCGTCAACGCCGGGATCCTCCGCCAGGTCTGGCCGATGCTGAACCTGCCCCGGGGCGTACGGGCGGCGTGGGAGCGACGGCACCCCTCGCTGACGGCGGAGTACGGCGATCCGTCGGGCGACCGTCGGGCGGCATGACCACCACCCATCTCGACGACTTCTACCGCCAGGTCGCCCGGGTTGCGCTCTCCGTAGCCGACAAACACGGGTTCGTACTCGGTGGCGGGGTCGCCTGGGCGGCACACGGACTGGTGTCCCGGCCCACCGAGGACGTCGACCTGTTCGCCGATGTCGACGGCGCGGCCGCCAGCGCGGAGGCGGAAGTCCGGGTCACCCTGGAAGCCGCCGGCTTCACCGTGGCCGACGAGGATCCGTCGAACGATCTTGCCGGCCTGTTCAGCGGCTTCGAGCTGGACATGAAGGACTTCCTGGTGAGTCGGGGCGGCCGTCGGCTCCGACTCAGCCTGGGCCGGTTGGACCGGCACCGGAGCCCGGTCGTGATGGACCTCGGACCGGTGATGCACGTCCAGGACCTGGTGGCCAGCAAGACCGCCGCCCTGGTCACCCGCCGTGAGGTGCGGGACTACATCGACGTCGCCGCCGCGCTCGACCGGTACTCCGTCAACGACCTGCTCCGACTCGCCTCCGAGTACGACCCGGCGATCGAGCCCGACGACGTCACCGCCGCCGGCCGCTACCTCGACCGGCTCCCGGACCAGCGTTTCGCCCGCTACGGCCGCGACCCCGAACAGGTACGACAGATCCGTGCCAAGCTCGCCGACTGGCCCCGCTGACGAGGGCCGCTACTCGCTGCCGCCTGGGTCAGCGGGGTGCCAGCCGCTCGGCCAGGAGGCCGATGTAGGCCTCCACCTGCTGCCGGTCGTAGCCGCGAAGGCGCACGGTGAAGGTGGGTCGCCGGAGCGCCTCCGCAGCAGCGGCCCGCTCGGCGGGACTGTCCGAGGCGAGCGCCGCTTCGCCCTGACGCAGCAACGCGCGTACCTGTTTCATGTCGTAGCCGCGAAGGGCAACGATGAAGTTGGGATCATGTGCCATCCCGGTAGTGTCGCAACCTCTGTCCAGACACGACGCTGGCCGGATTCCCGGTGGGGAACCCGGCCAGCGGTAGCGCCATGCTTCGTTGTTTAGCTGTTGTTCCAGGCGTTGGCGACGAGGTCAGCGGCCTGGTTCTCCCACTTGGCGTACGCGTCCGGGTACGCCGAGACCTGCACCTTCTGCGCCGCCACGGTCAACGGCAGATCATGCCAACCATCAACCTGCTTCAGACCCTTGAGGAACGCGATCGTCGAGTACTCCGGATCGGTGATCTGATCCGGCGAACCCCAACCCGAGGACGGCCGCTGCTGGAACAGACCCAGCGAGTCATGGTCGTTACGGTCACCCAGGTGACCCAGGTTCTCCAACTTCGACTCCTGGAGGCTCGTGCCCACCGCGATCACGGCGGCACGCTCGTCCAGACCAGCCTTCTTCGTGGCCTTCACGATCGCCTTCACGTTCCCGGACTGCTCGCCCGAGAGCGGAATCGACTGCTGCTCACCCTGCACACCACGCGGAACCAGCCTGTCCCGCGACGGCTTAGCGTCCTTCTTACCCTTGTCCTTGTCGTTCTTGTCCTTGTCGCCCTTGTGGTCCTTGTCGGCCAGCACCGACTGCGACACCGACACCGGCCTGTTGTGCTCCGGGGCGGCCTGAGCCGCCACCGCGGGACCGGCGACCGCGCCACCGACAAACGCCAAACCAGCAAGACCCAACACACTCTTACGAACAATCGAAGTCTGCTCGACGGCCGGGAGCCATCGGCTGAACAGAGTCGTGTTCACGATGGTTACCTTCCACTCGGGGATGAACACCCCACGGGGGAAATCCGGGGTGCCAGTGGTACGTGATTCCGTCCCGAGGCGAACACGCGCCTCCAGGGACCAAGACTTGTCCGGGAAGTACCGGGGGGCTACTCAACCGAACACCATATGTAACGACCGGGGGCCCTGGATCATTCCCGGCCCGCCACCTGTCAGCCCAGCTCACAGACCGTGGTACTCGGTCGTACGGGCAATGTAACGACCGGCCCCCCACCAACATTCCGGGCCACAAACTTGATCATGAACCGAACCGGACACCCGGAACATTCGGCAAGAGAGTCCGCCCTTGTCGTGGCTCCTGGCGGCCGGCCGAACTCTCAGGGTGGCTTGCTGGAGTTCGAGGGGGTCAGATGTCCTCGCCGTCCGAGTTGTCGGCGTCAGCGTCGAACGGGTCCGTCCAGTAGCCGGTGTCATGGAACCGGTCAACCGCAGCCTGCCAGGTCGAATAGCGGGGATCGTCCATCGCCACGTCGTCACCCTCAGCGGTACGCGGTGGCGGCGGCTCGTTACCCGAAAGGAAGCCGCGAATGAAGTAGAGGGCCTGTTCCGAGCACAGCTCGATCTCCCCGAGCGACACCCGGGTGTAAACGCCCCTCTCCGCACAGTAAGCGCGCATACGACCCCGGTGAGTATGCGGGTTGCCGACCAGCAGGTAGTGCCGACCGCACGGGTCACTGTCGTACCACACCGCCGGATCGACATCCGCCGGTAACTTCTGATCAACCGAGGAGGTCACCGCACCACTATGGCGCCAGCAGCAGCGGATCCGGAGTGTTTGGGCCGGTGACGTGAGCCACGAGGCTCGACCAGCCGCTGGCGGTCGACGGGTGTCCGGCCTGAGCATTCGTACCGGGGCCGGCCCCGACGACTTCAGTGGCGCGTTTCCGAGCTGATCTCCGCGATCTCCGGCAACGTGATCCGGGTCTGTCGGATCATTCGATCGGTGTCCGTACGGAGACGCCACTCTGACGGGGTGCATCCGTACTGCTGTTTGAACGCGCGGGAGAACGAGGAGTGGTCGGGGTACCCGGACATCCGGGCGATCGCCGCGACCGACACCAACGCGTTGGCGGGATTGACCAACGCGCGCGCCGCCCGGCTGAGCCGTTCGGTTCGGATCCACTCCCCCAGGGTCACGTTCATCCGGGCGAGCACCGCGTACAGGTATCGCTTCGAGATGCCGAAGTGGGCGGCGAGCTTGTCGGCGCTCAGTTCGGGGTCTCCCGCGTGGGTCCGCAGGTACAGCATGATCCTCATGCCCATCGTCTGGCTGAGCGGTTGTCGGCTGAGGAACTCGTCGCCGCCGGCGGTTGTCAGCAGCGCGCGGAGCAGGTCGACCGTCGGATGCGCGAGCGCCGCCGCCTGCGCCTCGGAGAGCTCGGGCAGCCCCGCCAGCTCGGTCAGGTACTTGTCGACCAGCGGCCCGAGTGGGCTGCGACCGATGTTGCGGACCATCACGTCGCGGAGGAAGAGATAGGGCATACCCAGCTCCTCCATGGTCACGGTGATTGACCGCGCCTGGGTCGGCTCGTCCGCTCGGAGCCTGAGTGCGTCCCGGCTCCAGTACGGCACCATGGACCCTGACCGCTGGCGATCCATCCGGCCGTTCTGCTCGATGGCGTACGGCCCGGAGGAGACGGTCAGGATCAGACGCGGCATGGGGTCTCGCCGCGCGACGTTCGCAGACCGGAATCCGTGGAAGTTGTCGAGGGCGGTCTGGGTCACGTTGATGCCGCCGAAGTAGCGGTCCATGTGCTGGAAGGCGACCCCACGGCCAGGGTCGGCCGGTCGCGCGCGGAACGGCACCGAGCAGGTGCGGGCCGCCTCGTCGAGGATCTCGACCCGGGACGACCGCACCCCGTCGGTCAGGTTGAAGTAGCGCATCTCGTAACTCTCCGGTTGCCGCTCATGGCGAAACAAGCTCGGGGTACATGATCGGAATCGGCGCCGACAACCTTGCCTTGATCTCCTCGCTGTACGCGTCGACCGTGATCTCGTAGTCACGGGCGGCGATCCCGGCCAGTGTCCGGTCCACGATCGCGTCCAACCCGGGGTCGGCCTCGCACAGGCCGAGCACGAGCCCGGCGACGTGGACGCCAGCCGGGGCAAGCTCCACCCGCAGGGCATTGGTCGCCGACCAGAGGGCGGCCTGCGAGACGGCGTACGCACCGCTGAGATTGATCCACGCCTGCACCGAGTACACCATCAGGATCACGCTTCGCGGCGAACCGGCCAGCACCGGCGCGAAGGCACTGGCCAACCGGATCGCGCCGACCACATTGGTGTCGAGGTGGGCCGCGACGGCCGCCAGGTCACCCCCGCCGACGGTGACGGGGGGCCATTCCGGGAGTCCGTCGTTGTTCAGCAGGATCGTGGCATCGGAGGCCTCGGCCCTGGCCCGCTCGATGGTGTCGATGTCACGCACGTCGAGTTCGACCGCGACCACCCGATCGCTCGACCAGTCGCGGGGCTGGCGTCCGCCCGCGTAGACCCGTGCGGCACCCTGGGCGAGGAACCGGTCGACGAAGAGCTCGCCGAGATCCGACGACGCGTCGGTGACGAAGACGACCTCCGACTCGAAGCCAGGCATGGCCCTCCTCTCCGTTCTACGCGAAGGGTAGCGCCGTACCCGCTCGGGAGAGGCCCAGCACGATGTGCATCCTGCTGTGCCACGCGTGCACCGCAGGTCGGCCTGACCAGGCCACCCGGCCGTTAGTTCACTGTGTGCACAGCAAGATGCACGACGGGTGAAGGCGCCACGTCGGGCATGGCGCCTACGGTTCGGCCATGACTCCCGACACCATCGTGCTGGTGCACGGCTTCTGGGTGACGCCTCGTAGCTGGGAACACTGGATCACGCACTATGAGCAGAAGGGGTTCCGCGTTCTCGCGCCCGGATACCCCGGGTTCGAAGTCGAGGTCGAGGCCCTCAACGCCAACCCGGACATCATCACCGCGGTCACGGTCCCGGCCATCATCGACAAGGTCGAGAAGATCATTCAAGGTCTGGACCGGCAACCGATCATCATCGGGCACTCGGCCGGCGGCGCGTTCACGCAGATCCTGCTCGACCACGGGTACGGCGCCGCCGGCGTAGCGCTCAACTCCGCACCCACCGAGGGCGTACGGGTGGTGCCGCTGTCGCAGGTGAAGTCGACGTTCTCGGTACTGAAGTCACCGGCCAACCGGCACAAGGCCGTCGGCCTCACGCTGGAGGAGTGGACGTACGCGTTCACCAACACCTTCACGCCCGAGGAATCCAAGGCGTTGTACGAGCGGTACCACATCCCCGCCAACGGCGGCATCCTCTGGGGCAGTGTGCTGGCCAACTTCCAACCCGGCCACCAGGACACCTGGGTCGACTACCACAACGACAAGCGCGCTCCCCTGCTGTTCGTCTCCGGCAGCGAGGACCACATCATGCCGCCCGCCATCCAGCAGTCCAACCACAAGCACTACAAGTCCGACACCGTCACCGAGATTCGCGAGTACCCCGGGTACGCCCACCTGCTCCCGGCGCAGACGGGCTGGGAGGTCATCGCGGACGAGGTACTCGACTGGGCGCTGCGCCACGCCCGGACCGGTCCCGTGCCGACCAGCGGATGACGGAGGTCCGGGTCACCCACATCGGCGGGCCGACAACGCTGGTCGAGTTCGCCGGGTGGCGGGTGCTCACCGACCCGACCTTCGACCCGCCCGGCCGGACCTACCAGTTCGGATGGGGCACATCGTCGCGGAAGCTCACCGGCCCGTCCATCGCCCCGGCAGACCTGGGACCGATCGACGCGGTGCTGCTCACCCACGACCATCACGGCGACAATCTCGACGACGCCGGCCGGGTGCTGCTGTCTGGAGTCGGCACCGTGCTCACCACGGTCCCCGGCGCGAGACGACTGGGCGGCAACGCCACCGGTCTCGCGCCGTGGGCCACCACCCGTCTCGTCCTCGACGGCCGCCCCACGATCGAAGTCACCGCGACACCCTGCCGACACGGCCCACCGCTGAGCCGTCCGATCGTCGGTGACGTCATCGGCTTCGCGCTGAGCTGGAGCGGCCAGCGACACGGGCTGTTCTGGGTCTCCGGAGACACCGTGTTGTACGGCGGCGTCCGGCAGGTCGCCCAGCGGCTCGACATCGGCACCGCGCTCGTACACCTCGGTGGCGTCCGGTTTCCGCTGACCGGGCCGCTGCGCTACAGCATGACCGGTCGCGAGGCCGTCGAACTCTGCCAGGCGATCCAGGCGCACACGGTCATCCCCGTGCACTACGAGGGCTGGCAACACTTCCAGCAACCCCACGCGAAGCTGGCGCGGGAACTGGACGCCGCGCCGGACGACGTCCGCCGTAGCGTCCGCTGGCTGCCGGTCGGCGTGGCGAGCGACATCACCGTCTGACCTGGTCCCGCTGCGACGGCACGGCACCGTTGCGGTTGCACCGAGAGACGCGGTACGCGGTCAACCGGCCCAGGACCGGATGTACTCGTCGACGAGTTTCATCCGTACCTCGAGCGTGCCGGCGGGTACGTCAACCAGTTCAAAACCATGTTCCCGGTACGCCTGCTCGTGGAAGCGTTCGAACCTGACCGACTGTGCGAGGGTGATCCGGCGCGCCGCTGTCGGCGTGATGAATCCGAGCAGGTGGACGAAGAAGACGCGTGGTTGATAGATGCCCTCCCCGACGACGCGGTCGATCTCCCTGGCCAGGGTCGGCGTCACCGGCCGCCCGGCGTAGTGGGCGAGCGCCAACGTGCAGATCGGCGACCGGTCGAATACCTGGACCGTGGTCGCGGGCGGCGCCGGCTGCTCCTGGCGGTCACGCTGGAGCAGCGTGACCGCGTCGATGAAGCCCGCATCGCGCCACGGCTCGTCGCGACCCAGCGCCTGTTCGCGGGCGATGACGTCGGTCGCCGCCTCGTCGACCACGGCGTATCCGCGATCGCGAAGCGCTGCCACGATCGTCGTTTTTCCGGCGCCCGGCGCGCCGGTCAAGATGTATCGCCGCACAGCGTCGACTCCTCTCGGGCAGGGTGTCGGGCCGGCACATTCGATGGCCGGCGGACAGGGGAAACGGGATGGGGTGCAATGGCGGGGGTGGCCGCCGACCGATCGGCGGCCCGGTCGACTGGGCGCCGATGCGAGGCGGAGGTGACCCGGCGGAGGCTGGCGCCGGGAAGCCGCACTCCCCGGATGGACACCGGGTCGCGGTCGGACGGCGAGACCATCATCAGGCAACGGCATGCTGCCGACGCGGGTACTTACAGAATGACGACAACCAAGGGCCGACGGCTACGGATAACGAGTTACGAAGACGCCGCTGGCCGGGTCCCCGTGGGTGGGGACCCGGCCAGCGGTGATGCCATGTTTTGTTGTTTAGCTGTTGTTCCAGGCGTTGGCGACGAGGTCAGCGGCCTGGTTCTCCCACTTGGCGTACGCGTCCGGGTACGCCGAGACCTGCACCTTCTGCGCCGCCACGGTCAGCGGCAGATCATGCCAACCATCAACCTGCTTCAGACCCTTGAGGAACGCGATCGTCGAGTACTCCGGATCGGTGATCTGATCCGGCGAACCCCAACCCGAAGACGGCCGCTGCTGGAACAGACCCAGCGAGTCATGGTCGTTACGGTCACCCAGGTGACCCAGGTTCTCCAACTTCGACTCCTGCAACGACGTTCCGACCGCGATCACGGCGGCACGCTCGTCCAGACCAGCCTTCTTCGTAGCCTTCACGATCGCCTTCACGTTCCCGGACTGCTCGCCCGAGAGCGGAATCGACTGCTGCTCACCCTGCACACCACGCGGAACCAGCCTGTCCCGCGACGGCTTAGCGTCCTTCTTACCCTTGTCCTTGTCGTTCTTGTCCTTGTCGCCCTTGTGGTCCTTGTCGGCCAGCACCGACTGCGACACCGACACCGGCCTGTTGTGCTCCGGGGCGGCCTGAGCCGCCACCGCGGGACCGGCGACCGCGCCACCGACAAACGCCAAACCAGCAAGACCCAACACACTCTTACGAACAATCGAAGTCTGCTCGACGGCCGGGAGCCATCGGCTGAACAGAGTCGTGTTCACGATGGTTACCTTCCACTCGGGGATGAACACCCCACGGGGGAAATCCGGGGTGCCAGTGAAACCAAACTGTCCCGAGACGAACAAACGCCCGCCTCCAGGGACCAAGACTTGTCCGGGAAGTACCGGGGGGCTACTCAACCGAACACCATATGTAACGACCGGGGGCCCAGGATCATTCCCGGCCCGCCACCTGTCAGCCCAGCTCACAGACCGTGGTACTCGGTCGTACGGGTAATGTAACGACCGGCCCCCCACCAACATTCCCACCAGCCGAGTCGATCAAGTCTGCGTTCCGGACACCTGGGCGAATCTCGCCCAGTCACCCCGGAACCTCCTCCTCGGCGCCCACAGCGTAGGCCACCTCGCAGTCGCGACTCCGGCGTCGATGCGTGCCGCCAGGCACATTGCGTACGGCGTCCTAGGATACTGGGTACGTCGCTCAACCCGCGTGATGGACGAGGGATGCCTACAGTGCCGGGCGACGATTCGTCGGGCTGACGAGGCCGGACTCGTAGGCGAGTACGACGAGCTGGGCGCGATCCCGGGCGTGGAGCTTGGTCATTGCCCGGCTGACGTGTGTCTTCGCGGTCGCCTGGCTGATCACCATCTGCGCGGCGATCTCGTCGTTGGACAGGCCACGGGCGGCCAGCGCCACGACCTCGCGTTCCCGGTTGGTCAGGATCTCCAGGGCCTGCGAAAGATCGCCGTGCGGCGGACGGGAGACGTACTCGTCGATCAGCCGGCGGGTGATGGTGGGCGAGAGTAGGGCGTCGCCCCGGGCGGCCACCCGTACACCGTGTAGCAGGTCCTCCGGCTCGGTGTCCTTGACGAGGAAGCCACCGGCCCCAGCCCGCAGCGCGGTGTAGACGTACTCGTCGAGGCCGTAGTTGGTCAGCATCACCACGTGCACCGCGGTCAGGCGCGGATCGGCGGCGATCTGCCGGGTCGCCTGGATGCCGTCGAGAACCGGCATCTGGATGTCGATCAGCGCCACGTCGGGCAGGTGCGCCACGGCGAGCGCCACGGCCTGGCTACCGTCGGCCGCTTCGGCCACCACCTCGATGTCGTCCTCGGCGTTCAGCAGCGCGCGGAACCCGGCGCGGATCAGGGCCTGATCGTCGGCGAGCAGCACCCGAATCACGAGTCCGCACCCAGCGGCAGTTCGGCCCGGACCCCGAAACCGCCACCGTGGCGTGGACCGACGCGCAACGATCCGCCGAGGGCGGTGACCCTCTCCCGCATCCCTACCAGCCCCACCCCCGGTACGACGTCCGAGCCATCGTCGTCGAAGCGCCCGCCGTCGTCGCGGACGGTGCCGCGCCCGTCGTCGTCGACGCGGACCGTCAGTGCATCGTCGCGGTAGTCGAGCTCGACCACCACGGTCGCCGCCCCGGCGTGCCGGGTGACGTTGGTGAGCGCCTCCTGGATGATCCGGTACGCGGCACGGTCGACCGGAGCGGGCAGTGGGCGCCTGTTCCCACAGACCCCGACGGTGACCGGGAGGCCAGCCTTCCGTGCCCCCTCGACGAGGTTCTCCAGCCGCTCCAGCCCGCTACCGGGCTGGTCACCGTCGCTGCGCAGCACCTCAAGGGTCGCCCGCAGCTCCCGGGTCGCCTCGCCGCTGGCCTGCTGGATGGCGAGCAGCGCCTCGGGTACCGGCTCGTCGCGCTTGCGAGCCAGGTGTACGGCGACACCGGCCTGCACCTTGATGATCGAGATGCTGTGCGTGAGCGAGTCGTGCAGTTCCCGGGCGATCCGCAGCCGTTCCTCGTCGGCCCGGCGTCGGGCGGTCTCCTCCCGGGTCCGTTCGGCATCGGCAGCCCGCTGTTCCACCTGCTCCAGATAGGCCTGCCGCTGCCGGGTTACCTCGGCGGCCACGCTCGCCGCGACCATCCAGCCGATGAGCAGGAACCACCGCTCGAAGACGTCGGGAGCCGCTTGGCCGCTGCTGGAAAGGGCGAGTTCGGCGGCGAGGCCTCCGACCAGGATGCCTACGATGGCGGTGCCGGCGACCCGATGATGCCCGGCCCGCACCGTGGCGTACAGGGCGAACATCGTCGGCACCGCGGGGACGACTCCGGGATAGCCTCGCGCCTGGTAGACCAGCAGGCAGACCGTGGTGATCCCGAGGACGAGTCTGGGCGTCCGCCGACGTAGCGCCAGCACCGCCGCCGAGAGCACCAGCAGCAGGCAGCCGGCCACGTCGAGCGGTACCCGGCCGGTTCGCGCGGTCGCGCCGCCGAGCAGCACCAGTACGGCGACGCCAAGGGCCACCTGCCAGTCGCGCGACCTTCCGCGCCAACCATCGTCGCGCATGGTCGAAACGGTAGACGACCATCGGGGATCCCGCGTCCGGCGGAGGATGCAGTCCGCCGCTACCGCACGGGACGTACTTCCGGTTCGGGCTACGCCGCCGTCGGCAGCCGCGATTGTCGTCCCTGGACCGACGACCTCGACCACCAGGCGACGGCATCCTGACTACTCGCAACGCCGATACCCGGGGGACGGCGCCCGGATCGGCATCGGCCCCGTTTCCCGGACCGTTCCGTCAGCCCAGTGAAGGCGGGTAACCCATGAGCGAGCCTGTCGACCGTACGCGCGCCCCCGGCAGTGGCCCCGACGCCCGTGTCGAACCCGGTTCCGGAGTCGGAGCCGGTCCGGCGGACGGCCGCAGAGGTGCCTGGATACGTCCACTGCGGACGCTCGCGCTGCTCTCCAGCGGTCTGCTGGCCGGGGCGTTCTGCTACGGCGCACTCAACGTCGTGCAGGCGTTCAAGGCGGTGCCGCTCGACGTACGGCTGACGTTCCATACGGCGTTGATGAGGATGAACGGGCCCGTCATGCAGACGGTGATGGCGGTGGCGCTGCTCAGTACGCTCGCGCTCGCCATCCTGCTCCGTACCACGTCACGACGGCTCGCCGGCACGGCCAGCGCACTGGTGCTCACCACCTTCCTGGTCACCCGGTTCGGAAACGTCCCGATCAACGGCCAGATCAAGGTCTGGCTGGCCACCTCGGTCCCGGCTGATCATGCAGAGATCCTGCGGCGTTGGGAGCTGTTCAACTACGTCCGGACGCTCGCTGCCCTCACCGCGTTCCTCCTACTGCTGACCCTCGTCGACGGGGTCATTGCCCGCCGGGGCGGAGCAGGCGCCGGGGCCGGAGGGGCCGCCTGATGTCGCCGACCGCCCACGCTGGCCGAGGATCCTTCGTCGGGCTGGTCGCCGGTCGGCGTACCAGGTGGGTGGTGTTGGGGTTCTGGCTGATCGCCGCCATCGCGGCGGCCGGCCTGGCCGGCCGGCTGGGGTCGGTGCAGCGGGACGACGCCGCAGCCGCGCTGCCGGCGGACGCCGAGTCCACCCAGGTCGTACTGCTTGCGCCGTCGACGGCCGACACCGAGGCGCTGCCCGCGGTCGTGGTCTACGAGCGATCCGGTGGACTCGTCGACGCCGACCGGGCCAAGTTGACGGCCGACGCTCGGCTCTTCGCCCAGCGTGGCGACCTCGATGGTGCCGTCGTCGGGCCGACCCTGAGCGCCGACGGGACCGCAGCGCAGATCGTGCTCTCCCTCGACCTCGGTCCGGACCCGTTCGAGCGGGTCGGGGATGCCGTCGCCACGATCAGGCAGGTCGCGCGGGCGGACGCGGGCGGGATGACGGTGCACGTGGCGGGGCCGGCGGGATCGCTCGCCGACCAGAGTGCGGCGGTCAGTGGGATCGACACCCGGCTGCTGCTGGTCACCATCGCCGTCGTCATCGCGATTCTGCTGGTCACCTATCGCAGCCCGGTGCTGTGGCTGCTGCCCGTGCTCTCCGCCGGGTTGGCGCTGGTCGCCGCGCAGGCGGTCGTGTACCTGCTCGCCCGGTACGCCAACCTGGCCGTGACCGCCGACAGCAGTGCGATCCTGACCATCCTCGTCTTCGGCGCGGCCACCGACTACGCACTGCTCATCGTCGCCCGATACCGGGAGGAACTGCGGCGGCACGAAGATCGGAACGATGCGATGGCGGTGGCACTGCGGCGGTCCGCGCCGGCGATCATCGCCAGTGCGGGTACGGCGGTGGCTGCGATGCTGTGCCTGCTGCTGGCCGACCTGAACTCGACCCGGAACCTCGGGCCGGTGCTCGCCGTCGGCGTCCTGACCGGGCTGGTGGTGATGCTGACCGCGTTTCCCGCGCTGTTGGTGAGTACCGGTCGCTGGGTCTTCTGGCCGGCTCGTCCCCGGTACGGCTCCCCCGCCGCCGACGCCTCCGGCCGGTGGACCCGGATCGGCCGGAGCATCGCCCGACGTCCTCGCCTGACCTGGCTGGCGACCACGTTCGCGCTCGGCGCGATGGCGCTCGGCATCATCCAGCTCGATGCCAGCGGGCTGAGCAGCCAGGAGTCGTTCCGGGGCAGCCACGACTCGGTTCTCGGTGCGCAGGTGCTGAACCGGCACTTCGCCGCCGGTGTCGGCACTCCGATCATGGTCGTCAGCCGGGCCGACCGAGCCGACGAGGTACGCGCGGCGGTGCTCGGGACCCGGGGCGTCGACGCCGGTTCGGTCACACCGGGCGAGATCCACGGCGGCCGTGCGTACCTGAAGGCCACCCTCATCGAGCCGGCGGACAGCCAGGCCGCGTACGACACGGTGGACCGTGTACGTGGGGCGGTGCATGCCGTAGCGCGGGCGGATGCGCTCGTCGGTGGCGACACCGCCATCCAGCTCGACATCCAGCGCACCGCGCGAGCCGACCGGAACATCCTGCTACCGATCGTGTTCGCGGTGGTGTTCACGATTCTGGTACTGCTGCTGCGGTCCCTGGTGGCTCCGCTGCTGCTCATCGGAACGGTGGTGCTCTCGTTCGGGGCCGCGCTCGGCGCGAGCGTCCTGGTGTTCCGGCACGTCTTCGGCTTCAGCGGGGAGGACAGTTCACTTCCGCTCTACCTGTTCGTGTTCCTCGTCGCGCTCGGCGTCGACTACAACATCTTCCTGATGACCCGGGTCCGCGAGGAGGCCGCCCGGCACGGCACCCGACCCGCGACGGTGCTGGGGCTGGCGGCGACCGGGGGCGTGATCACGTCGGCGGGTCTGGTCCTCGCCGGCACCTTTGCGGTGCTGACGACCCTGCCGTTGACGATGATCGTGCAGCTCGGTTTCGCGGTCGCGATCGGCATTCTCCTGGACACCGTCGTCGTGCGGTCCGTACTGGTTCCCGCGCTCAGCTTGGATGTCGGACGACACCTCTGGTGGCCGAGCCGACTGTTCCGCGAATCGGCGGAACCGTAGTCGGGGCCGGGGGTTGCGGTACGAGTACCGGCCGGGGTGGGGCGAAGACGCCGCTGGCCGGGTCCCCGTGGGTGGGGACCCGGCCAGCGGTGCTATCCAAGCGTCTTCGTTGTTTAGCTGTTGTTCCAGGCGTTGGCGACGAGGTCAGCGGCCTGGTTCTCCCACTTGGCGTACGCGTCCGGGTACGCCGAGACCTGCACCTTCTGCGCCGCCACGGTCAACGGCAGATCATGCCAACCATCAACCTGCTTCAGACCCTTGAGGAACGCGATCGTCGAGTACTCCGGATCGGTGATCTGATCCGGCGAACCCCAACCCGAGGACGGCCGCTGCTGGAACAGACCCAGCGAGTCATGGTCGTTACGGTCACCCAGGTGACCCAGGTTCTCCAACTTCGACTCCTGGAGGCTCGTGCCCACCGCGATCACGGCGGCACGCTCGTCCAGACCAGCCTTCTTCGTGGCCTTCACGATCGCCTTCACGTTCCCGGACTGCTCGCCCGAGAGCGGAATCGACTGCTGCTCACCCTGCACACCACGCGGAACCAGCCTGTCCCGCGACGGCTTAGCGTCCTTCTTACCCTTGTCCTTGTCGTTCTTGTCCTTGTCGCCCTTGTGGTCCTTGTCGGCCAGCACCGACTGCGACACCGACACCGGCCTGTTGTGCTCCGGGGCGGCCTGAGCCGCCACCGCGGGACCGGCGACCGCGCCACCGACAAACGCCAAACCAGCAAGACCCAACACACTCTTACGAACAATCGAAGTCTGCTCGACGGCCGGGAGCCATCGGCTGAACAGAGTCGTGTTCACGATGGTTACCTTCCACTCGGGGATGAACACCCCACGGGGGAAATCCGGGGTGCCAGTGGTACGTGATTCCGTCCCGAGGCGAACACGCGCCTCCAGGGACCAAGACTTGTCCGGGAAGTACCGGGGGGCTACTCAACCGAACACCATATGTAACGACCGGGGGCCCTGGATCATTCCCGGCCCGCCACCTGTCAGCCCAGCTCACAGACCGTGGTACTCGGTCGTACGGGTAATGTAACGACCGGCCCCCCACCAACATTCCGGGCCACAAACTTGATCATGAATCGAACCGGACACCGGGGGCACCGGACGCATGCCGTCGGATCGGCCGCGAGGTCGTCGTGCAGCGGTCGACGACGGACGAGGTCAGTCGCCCCGGTTCCGTGGGGGCCGGTCGAGCAACAGGTCGGCGGCGCGGACGAGAACCTGGGCCCGGGTGCGATCGCCGTGGTCGGCGGCCAGGAAGTGCTCTCCGATCGCCACGCAGAAGGCGAGCAGGCTGCGGGCCTCGATCTCGTCGGCGTCGGAACAGAAGGTGCCGATCATCTCGCGCAGCAGTCCCATGCGCCGGTTGTCCACCCGTCGCAGGCGCTCGGCAACCCCCTCGTCCCGCCGCGCCCAGTCCCGGATCGCGAGGTCGATCGGCAGCAGGCGGTCACTGGAGAAGGTGAGCGCACCCGCGCGCTGAATTTTGCTCCTCGGGTCGCCGCCCTCGCGCTCGATTCGGTCGAGCACCTCGTCGGTGCTCTCCCGCTCCCAGACGTCCAGCATCGCCTCCAGCAGTGCGTCGCGGTCGGCGAAGGAGCCGTAGAACCCGCCCTTCGTGACGCCGAGACTCTTCGCCAGCGCCTCGACACGGACCGCGTCCGGGCCTCCGGCTGCCAGCGCCTGGAGCCCTTCCTCGATCCACCTGTCACGCGTCGTGCGGATCGCGCCCACGATGCGCCTCACCTCTCCGTATACGCCACCGTATATAGGGGCTAACCTGGTCTTGTACGGCATCGTATAGATGAACGGGGACCGTGAGATGCCCGTCCACTGTGTCGAGAGTGTCGTGGGCACGCCCAACGTTTCCGAATCCATCCGCGCACTGTGTTCGTTGCCGGGCATCGACTACGCCGACCAGTTCACCCTCTCCACGGATCCGGTCGCGGACGCGACACCGGAGCAGTGGGCCCGGGCGATCTTCGGCGACGTCCCCAGCGTCGCGCAGCTGCTGAGCTGGCGTGCTGTCCTCGGTCTCCGACTCAGCCGAGGGCGGTCGCCGGCCACGGTGGCCGGATGGCGGATCGGCGGACGTGGCGAGGACTGGATCCGACTCGAGACCGCTTCCTGGTTCATGACCGGCAACCTCGTTGTGCAGACAACCGACGGACGGGTGTCGCTGGGGACCTTTCTGCATTACGACCGGAGCCTGGGTCACGACCTGTGGCCGCCGTTGTCCGCCATTCATCGCCGGCTGATCCCCGGGGCGCTCCGCAACGCCGCAGCGAGGATCAGGCGCCGCGACGACCGCCGGAACCCGGGCGACTGACCGTGGGGCCATGGTCCCGGTCGGACCCGTCGCGCCGTCGTCCGGTTCGTCGAGCAGCATGACCAGGGCCCGGGTGCCGCTGGTGACCACTGCATGATCCTGCAGGAACCAGTTCCCGGGCACACAGGGCCGCCGAGGATCAGCGACCGGCGGTGGTGCCGGTAGCGAGTACCTCGGTCGCGGAAGTGAGCCGGCGAGCCGCCAGTTCGGCGAGCAGCGCAGCGCCGTCGGCGAGCACGCTGTCGTCGTACGTGGCCCGGGGCGAGTGGTTTCCCGGTGCCGTCTCCGGGTCGTCGGTGGTGCACGCGCCGAGGAAAAGGTACGCCCCGGGTACCCGGCCCAGTACCCGGGAGAAGTCCTCCGAGCCGGTCACCGGGTTGCGCAGGTCCGCGAACCGGTCCGCCCCGAACACCTCACGGACGGTCGTGGCGGCGAACTCGTGCTCGGCGGGATCGTTGACCGTGACCGGATACTCCGCCTCGTACCGCACCTCGGCCCGCAGGCCGTGGGCCGCGGCGAGCTGCTCGCAGAGCCGTACCGCGTGCTCCCCGATCTGTTCGGTGACCGATTCGTCGAAGGTCCGTACGGTCGCCTCGAAGTACGCCTCGTCCGGGATGACGTTTCGGCGGGTTCCGGCGTGGAAGGTGCCGACCGTCAGCACCACCGGTTCGAACGCGTCGAACCGACGGGCGACCATCGTCTGCAACGCGGTGACCATCTCGCAGGCGACCGGCACCGGGTCAAGGGTCGTGTGCGGCCGGGAGCCGTGCCCACCCGCCCCGACGACCTTGACGAACAGGCCGGCCGAGCCCGCCATCAACGGCCCGGGTCGGGACGAGAACACGCCCCGGTCGAGAATCGAGGCGAACACGTGCAGCCCGTACGCGGCCTCGACCGGTCGACCGGCGGCGGCGAGTACGCCCTCGGAGATCATGTGGGCGGCGCCGTCGAAGCCCTCCTCGCCGGGCTGGAACATGAACACCACGTCACCGGCGAGTTCGTTCCGCCGGGCGGCGAGCAGCCGGGCGGCGCCGACCAGCCCGGCGGTGTGCAGGTCGTGACCGCAGGCGTGCATGAGGCCCGGATGCCGCGAGGTGAAGTCGACGCCGGTGCCCTCGACGATCGGCAGCGCGTCCATGTCGCCCCGGAGCAGCACGGCCGGTCCCGGCCTGCCGCCGCGCAGTACGGCGGTCACCGAGGAGAGCGCCTTGCCGGTGCTGATCTCGAGCGGCAGGGGTTCGAGGGCGGCGAGCACCCGTTCCTGGGTACGCGGAAGGTCGAGGCCCATCTCCGGGATCTGGTGCAGTTCCCGGCGCAGTGCGACCAACTCGTCCTGGATCTCCGCCGCGTCATCCCGCAGACTCATCGGTCCCCCACCGTCGTCGTACCCGAACTGCCGTTTCCTCGGGTCGGTCGCCGCAGCACAGGCCCCGGCAGATATCCAAGATCCTACGGAGCGGGGTCGGGCGGGCAAGTGTCACGACCAGCCCCGCCACTGTGGGAGTGACGAACGGCACCCCGGCGGGCTCGGCTTCGGGGGCACCGGACGGCGGCCGGTCGGAGCCGGGAAGGGCTGCGGCCGATCGGAGCCGGGAAGGGCACCGGCGACCCGGCCCGGGATGACGGGCCGCCGTCCGGCCATCGGACATCAGATGGCCGGACGATGTCGATCACCGGCTCCGCTGGCGTGGCCCGCGACGGGTCGTTATGGTGCCGTCGGCGCGCCTACCAGGCGCGCGCCCCCGTCTAGGAAAGGCACGGCATGACCCCCCTCACCGGCCCTTCGCGGCGGCAGGTGCTCGCCGGCGCCGCCGCTGCCGCCGCAGCACCGCTCGTCGGCACCGCACCGGCGCAGGCGCACCGGCCGACCCGGCCGAAGACCTACGACCTCACCGTGCTGGGTACCTCGGACACCCACGGCAACGTCTACAACTGGGACTACTACCGCGACGCCGAGTACGACGACAGCGCCCACAACGACGTCGGGGTGGCGAAGCTGGCCAGCCTGGTGAAGCAGATCCGCACCGAGCGGCGGGGCAAAGCCACCCTGGTCCTCGACGCCGGTGACACGATCCAGGGAACCTCGCTCGCCACCTACTACGCCAAGCAGGAGCCGATCACCACCACCGGTGAGACGCACCCGATGGCGCGGGCGATGAACATCCTCGACTACGACGCGGTGACGCTCGGGAACCACGAGTTCAACTACGGGCTTCCGCTGCTGGACAAGTGGATCCGGCAGCTCGGCTTCCCGGCGCTGGCCGCCAACGCGGTCAACGAGCGCACCGGCAAGCCGGCGTTCACGCCGTACCTGATCAAGAAGGTCTCGCTCGGACACGGCGCGCCGACGCTGCGGGTCGGCATCCTGGGTCTGACCAACCCGGGCACGGCGATCTGGGACCGTGGCCACGTCGAGGGCAAGCTGCGCTTCGAGGACATGGTGGCGACCGCCGCGAAGTGGGTTCCGGTGATGCGGGAGCGCGGCGCCGACATCGTGCTGATCTCGGCGCACGGCGGCGACAGCGGTACGTCGAGCTACGGACCGGAGCTGCCGAACGAGAACCCGTGCGCGATGATCGCCGAACAGGTACCCGGGATCGACGCGATCCTCTTCGGTCACGCCCACAACGAGGTGGTGGAACGGTTCGTCGCGAACGTCAGGACCGGCGAGCGGGTACTGCTGTCCGAGCCGTCGAAGTGGGGCCAGCGGCTGACCCGGATGGACTTCACCCTCGAACGGGACCGTGGACGCTGGCGGATCACCACCAAGCGGGCCACGATGCTGAACAGCAACACCGTGCCGGAGGACCCGAAGGTGCTCGCAGCGGTACGCGGTCAGCACGCCAAGACGGTCGCGTACGTCAACCAGGTGGTGGCCACCTCCGCGGTGGAGTTGTCGGCGGCGGAGTCCCGGTACAAGGACACCCCGATCCTGGACTACATCAACAAGGTGCAGACCGACACCGTCACCGCCGCCCTGGCCGGCACCCAGTACGCCAGCCTGCCGGTGCTGTCGATCGCGGCGCCGTTCAGCCGGACCGCCGTCTTTCCGGCCGGCGACGTACGGATCAAGGATGTCGCGGGGCTCTACATCTACGACAACACCCTCGAAGCGGTGGTGGTCAGCGGCGCCGAGGTACGGGCCTACCTGGAGTACTCGGCGAAGTACTTCCGCACCTTCGGGCCGGGCGCACCCGTCGACCCGGCGCAGATCAGTGACCCGGCCGTACCGGACTACAACTACGACACCCTCTCCGGCGTCGACTACGACATCGACATCAGCCGGCCGGTGGGCCAGCGGATCACCAGCCTGACCCATCCGGGCAGCGGAACCCCGGTCGCCGACAACGACCAGTTCGTGATCGCGGTGAACAACTACCGGCGCAGCGGCGGCGGAAACTTCCCCGGGATCGTGAAGACCCAGATCTACAACGAGCAGCAGGAGATCCGTCAGCTGCTCATCGACTGGGCCCAGGCCAAGGGCAGCATCGACCCGGCCGACTTCTTCGAGCCGAACTGGCGACTGGTCCGCGAGGGCGTCCCCGTCTTCTGACCAGGTGCAAGGAGGGGCCCCTTCTTATCGTTTCTTGTAGAAGAAGGGGCCCTTCCTAACGCTCTGCCGGCACGCCGGCCGGTTCGGAGACATGGGCGCTGACGATGCGCCAGCCGATTGGCAGGCGTACCCAGGTCTGGGTCTGCCGGCCGGTGGCGTTGCCGTCGGGGTAGTCGAAGAAGGTGTTCACCACCGCCGTGTCGGCACCGAAGGTGCTGATCACGGTGCCGTGCAGCCGCCGGCCGGGCGGCAGCGGTGGCTGCTCCGACCGCCACCGCCGCTGCTCCTCGATCCCGACCTGATGGTCGGCGACGCCGAACCGGACCGTCCGGGCCGAAGCCCAGAAGTAGCCGATGATCGCGTCCACGTCGCCGGCCGTCAGCGCCGCCTCGTAGCCGGCGAACTCGGCCCCGATCTCGGCGACCACCTCCGGCCGGTCAACGTCCACCGGTCGTCGCCTCCGCCCCGGCCGGCGCCGACGACTCCGGGTCGGCCGTTCGTTGCACCGGCAGCGCCGGGTCCGCCGACGCGAGAGCTGGCGCCGACGCGGGAGCCGGCGACGACGCCGGATCCGGCGATGACGCGGGAGCCGCCGACGACCGGCCGCCGTGCTGGCGGTCGAGTTCCCGTTCCTCGGGCTCCGGCTCGCGGGGTGGGATCTTCGCCAGTGCGAACAGGCCGCAGATCACCGCCACGAACAGGTACCCCAGCGCCACCTGGCCGTTGGCGTTCCATTCGATCCGTTCGCCGTGGATGAGCCCGATGAAGGCAAGGGCCGAGCCGACCGCCGCGAAGATCGCCGCCCGGGTGAACCGCTTGTCGATGATGAACACCACCACCGCACCGAGCACCAGGCCCGCCAGGATCGCACCCTGACCGAGTACCAGCAGCCCGTCGTAGACGACACCGGCACCGGCCAGCGCCGAATTTCCCACCTCGGCGGCGCTGGTACCGGCCGCGGCGAGCACGTTGTCCATCTGCCCGGTCGCCCAGGCGGCGATGTTGGGAATCAGCGCCGCCACCACCGCTGCGGCGTGTACCCGGGGCGTCGCCTGGAACGCCTGCGCCCCGATCAGCAGGCCGATGTAGAGCAGGATCGGCACGATCGCGGCGGTCGGGAAGATCGTGGCGAGCAGGCCGAACATGCCGAGGAAACAGAGCACCGCGATGACCACCCCGGTCGCCATCGAGTAGCCACTGCGACCACCGGCGGCCTTCCAGCCCGGATGGCCGACGTAGACGGCCGGCGGAAACGGCGAGCCGAGTGCCGCACCGATGACCGCACCGGCCCCGTCCGCGAGCAGCACGCTGCGCAGGTTGTAGTTGTCCCCGGCCGTGGCCGCACTCTCCACGTTGGTCATGCCCTCGGTGAAGTTGTAGACGCCCAGCGGGATGGCGGTGGCGAGCAGCGGCGCCATTTCGGCGAGCCCGTCGAACAGCAGCCCGAGTTGCAACGACGGCAACCCGAGTGCGATGTCCCCGGCCGCCGCCGAGACGTCCGGCACCGACATCGCCCCACCGATCCAGCCGATCGCCGTACCGAGCAGCAGGGCGGCCAGCCCGATCGGAATGTTGCCGGGCAGTCGTACGTCGGTGAGCAGGCCGATCAGCAGCAACGCCAGTACGGGAAGGGCGATCCAGGCCATCCGCCACATCTGACCGGCCGGGTTCATCGAGATGAAGGTGATGGAGATTCCGGCCAGGGTGCCGAGCAGTGCCGCCCGAGGGGCGTACCGGCGGATGTACGGGCCGACGAACGCGCCGATCAGCACGATGACGCCGATGATGAACGCCCAGGCCACCCCGGCCTGCCAGGCCTGCCGCGCGTCCTGGGTACGCAGATAGATCGGCAGCATGATCACGAAGATCACGATGAACATGTGCGGCACACTGGGCCCGTACGGCAGCGCGGTGACGTCGGTACGGTTCTCCCGGCGGGCCAGCCGCCGGGCCAGCACCGTGTAGTAGATGTTGCCGGCGACCAGGGCGATGCCCAGCGCCGGCAGAATGGTGCCGAACACGTCGCCGGAGGAGAGCCTGACGACGCCTAGACAGAGGGCGGTCAGCGTCAGCACGTTGACCAGGACGTTGACCCCGAAACCGAAGAAGGCGTTGGTGTCGCCGCGCACCCAGAGCGGGAGATTCGCGGCGGTGCGCTCGGTCGTCTTCACCATGGCTGGCACCCTTTCCGGTCAGGAGGGTTGCAACACGGACGTGGCCGTTGCCGCGACTGCGGCCGGCTGGGACGAACTGGTCGCGGACGGATCGGAGCCGGGCGGAGTCGCGACGGTGGAAGACGGCGCGGAAGCGACGACGGAGGACGCCGCAGAGGCGGCCGGCGACCACGCCGTGGTCAACTCGGTGATCACCTCGGTCGAGTCGGCGACCCAGCCGAAGATCCCGCCCTGTGCGGAGATCATGTCGAGACCGACCCGCTGGAACTCGGGAAAGTACGATCCGACGCAGTCGGCGAGCACCAGACACTCGTACCCGCGATCGTTCGCCTCCCGGACCGTCGTGTGCACGCACACCTCGGTCGTCACGCCGGTGACCAGTAGGCTCGTTATCCCGCGTTCGGTGAGCATCGCGTCCAGGCCGGTGGCGTAGAAGGCGCCCTTGCCCGGCTTGTCGATGACCGGCTCGCCGTCGGTCGGCGCGAGTTCGTCGATGATGTCGTGGCCGTACTCGCCACGGATCAGGATCCGGCCGTTCGGTCCGGGGTCGCCGATCCGGGCACTCGGTGCGCCCCGGTCTCGCTTGGCCGGCGGGCAGTCGGAGAGGTCGGGTAGGTGCCCCTCCCGGGTGTGGATGACCGGCAGCCCGGTCTCCCGGGCCGCGGCGAGCAGCGCCGTGAGCGGCGCGATGGTCCGGCGCAACTGGGCGACGTCGTTGCCCAGGCTCTCCCCGAACCCGCCGGGTTCGAGGAAGTCGCGCTGCATGTCGATGACCAGCAGCGCGGTCGTGGACAGTTCGAAGGTGTACGGATCGGGACGCGCGTCGACGGTAGGCATGGAAGATCCTCAGGGGTAAGGGATCCGTCGCGACAACGGCGGTCAGTCGTCGGTGATCGCGGCGAGAACGTCGTCGGAGGTGCTGACGCAGCCGAAGACCCCACCCTGCATCGTCACCATGTGCAGGGCGGCGGCGTGGTTGTCCGGGTCGGTCGCGCCGGTACAGTCGGCGAGGATCAGGCACTCGTAGCCCCGATCGTTCGCCTCCCGCATCGTGGTGTGTACGCAGACATCGGTGGTGATGCCGGTGAGAATCAGATGGGTGATGCCCCGGGTACGCAGCACCAGGTCCAGGTTGGTGGCGTAGAAGGCGCCCTTGCCGGGCTTGTCGACGACTACCTCGCCGGCCGCCGGAGCCACCTCGGGCACGATCTCCCAGCCGGGCTCGCCCCGGACCAGAATCCGCCCGCACGGGCCGGCCGCGCCGATCTCGGCGCCGATCCGGGCCGACCGCCAGCGCTTGTTGGCCGGCAGATCGGAGAGTTCGGGATCGTGGCCCTCCCGGGTGTGCACGACCAGCATGCCGATCTCCCGGGCCCGACTGAGAAGTCGAGCGGTGGCGGGCAGGCCGGCTCGGGTGAGGCTGATGTCGTAACCCATGCTGTCGACGTAGCCACCTGGACCGCAGAAGTCGGTCTGCCAGTCGATACAGAGCAGTGCGGTACGTTCGGCGGGTGCCGAACCGTCGTACGGCCAGAGGTAGGGGTCGGCTTTGACGGGGCCGATGCGAGGCACGGGGGCGGCTCCCTTCAGACGGGACTGGGTCGACCGGTACGCGTGGCCTGCCGGTAGGCGCGCCACCCACCGGTGGCGGTGATGTCCTCCACCTCGTCATCGGCCGCGTACGCCTCACCGAGGAAGCCGAGCACCTCCCGGCCGTCGTGCAGGCGCAGCCAGCCGAGCGACAGAGGCGCCGGTACTCCGGCGAGCAGCCCACCGATCGCGCCGACCGGCAGGCGCCAGAGTTCGATCTCGATTGCTGCGCCGTCGGCGGGACCGACCCGGACCAGAGTCGGTAGGCCGACGCCATCCTCGGAGGGCAGCCGGTAGAGGCGGTACAGCGGTGCGGTTCGACCGACTCCGGCGAGGATCGCGTCGCGTTCGATCAGTTCCGCGTTGCGGGACTCACCGCTCAGGTGCCGGCCGACCACCGCGAGCAGCATCCAGTCGTCGCCGAACGCGTCGGAGGACCCGGCGACGGTGGCAGCGCTGCCACCGGCGGCGGTCCGCGCTGCCGGGGTCGGCCCGGGCACGCTCGGCCCGCGCAGGCCGGGCCCGGACAGGCTCGGCCCGGACAGGGTGGGCCCGGGCACGCTCGGCCCGGACGGGGTGGGACTGGACAGGGTCGGCTCTGCCACCGCCGGCCCGGACACGGTGGGTCCGACGGTCAGCGCGGCGGCGAGCTGGATCAGGGTGATGTCGCTGAACGCCGGACCGACCAGGGTCAGGCTGGCCGGCCGGCCCGCTTCGGTGAACCCGTTGGGTACGGTCACCGCAGCCAGGTCGAGCAGGTTGGCGAACTGGGTGTAACGGCCGAGCATCGTGTTGCGGCCGATCGGATCCTCGTCGATCTCCTCGATCGTGAAGGTGGTACCCACCGTCGGCACCACCAGTACGTCGATCCGCCGCCACAGCCGGTCCGCCCACGCGCGTAGCTCCTGGAGGCGGTGCCGGGCCCGGAAGACCTGCGCGGCGTCGTAACGGCGTCCAGCCTCCAGCACCTTCCGGGTCACCGGAAGTACGGCCTCCGGTCGGCGCCGCAGGAAGTCGTCGAGGTCGGCCAGGCGCTCTGCCACCCACGGGCCCTGGTACAGCAGGTCACCGGCCTCGAACAGCGGACGAAGGCCGACCGGTTCGGTCTCGCCCACCAGCGCGGCGACCCGGTCCTGTCCGACGGTGAACCGGTCGCGCTGGCCCAGGTCGCCGAAGAAGTCCAGGTCCTCGGCCCGGGGCAGGCCGAGCCGGAGTGTCCCGGGTGGGCGCGCGACACTCCGATCCGCAGGTAGCGGCCGTGCCCACGGATCGTCCGGGTCGACGCCGCACGCGACCCGGAACACCGTGTCGGCGTCGTCCGGAGTGTGGGTGAAGATGGATACGCAGTCGAGCGATCGGCAGGCCGGCACGACCCCGGCCACGCTCAGCAGTCCCCGGCTCGGCTTCATGCCGACGATTCCGTTGCAGGCCGCCGGCACCCGCCCGGACCCGGCCGTGTCCGTACCCAGCGTGAAGGACACCAGGCCGGTGGCCACCGCTACAGCCGAGCCCGAACTCGACCCACCGGCGATCAGGCCGCCGCCGAAGACACTCTCACAGGTTCCGTACGGCGAGCGGGTTCCGGTGAGCCCGGTGGCGAACTGGTCGAGGTTGGTCTTACCGACGAGCATCGCCCCGGCATCGAGCAGCCGGGTCAGTACGCCGGCGGTCCGGTCCGGTCGGTACGCGAACTCCGGGCAGCCGGCGGTGGTCGGCAGACCGGCCAGGTCGATGTTGTCCTTCACCGCGAACGGCACTCCGTAGAGCGGCAGGGCAGCCATCTCGTCCCGGCGGTCGTACAGCTCGGCCGCGCGGGCCCGCAGCTGTGCGGCCGGTACGGTGCTGATCCAGATCGGGTTCCCGGTCCGGTCCCCGAGCGCGGTGAGGACCCGATCGGCAACATCCAGCGTGGTCAGCTCTCCGGCCGAGTACGCGGACCGGAGGGCCGCTGCGGTGCCGATCGGTTCTGGCATACAAACGATTGTCGACCGTTCTGTTTCGACGGATCGTCAGTCAGGTAACGACGATGTGTCACACCTGGCGGGCGGCGGGAACGGTGGACGAAGTCACGCCGACGTGGGGCCGGCGCGGAGCGGGGCCGGACCAGGTTCATTCGATCAGCGGCTCAGATAGGACCGGCCGCCGTGTGCGGCCAACTCGGCGAGCACCGTCTGCGGGTCGCCGTCCGCCACCGCCGCGAAGAGTCGCTCGTGTCGGTGTACGCCGTCCGTTGCCGTCGCCGTCTCCGCCTCCCGATGCAGGTTGAGCGCCATGTAGAGCTGAAGCTTCAACAGAATCGAGCCGTAGACGGCGGAGAGCTGCCGGTTGCCCGCGAGGGCCACCAGTTCCAGGTGGAAACCTCGGTGGGCCTCCGCCACGGCCAGCCGATCGCCGGACCGGGTAGCCTCCCGCATCTGGTCGAGCGCCGCCCGGAGTCCGACCAGGTCGCTTTCCGAGCCCACCGGCAGGGCTGCCTCGACGGCGTACCGCTCCAGCACGTCGCGCACCGCGTACAGCTCGAGCATGTCCCGCTCGGAGAGGGTGGCGACCCGAACTCCGCGCCGTGGCACGTGTTCGACCAGGCCCTGCTGGGCGAGCAGCCGAAGCGCCTCCCGGAGCGGAGCCCGGCTGATGCCGAGTCGCCGGGTCAGTTGCTCCTCGACCAGCCGCTCCCCCGGATCCGTCTTGCCGCCGAGGATCTCGCGGCTGAGCCGGAGCACTGCCAACTCGACGAGGCTGGCACTCTCCAACTCACCGTCCGTCGACGGTTCCGCGCTGTTCCGGTACGACCCCCACCCGCGCTGCGCCGGCAGGCCACGAGCGGCAGTGTCGCTGATTCTGACAGTCCGCTCGGTTGGCTCGGTCACGCCGAAGAGTCTGCCATCCGCCCCGGCTGGCACGGTTGCGGGCGGCGCACAGGACGCCGCTGGCCGGGTCCCCGTGGGTGGGGACCCGGCCAGCGGTGCTATCCAAGCGTCTTCGTTGTTTAGCTGTTGTTCCAGGCGTTGGCGACGAGGTCGGCGGCCTGGTTCTCCCACTTGGCGTACGCGTCCGGGTACGCCGAGACCTGCACCTTCTGCGCCGCCACGGTCAACGGCAGATCATGCCAACCATCAACCTGCTTCAGACCCTTGAGGAACGCGATCGTCGAGTACTCCGGATCGGTGATCTGATCCGGCGAACCCCAACCCGAAGACGGCCGCTGCTGGAACAGGCCCAGCGAGTCGTGGTCGTTACGGTCACCCAGGTGACCCAGGTTCTCCAACTTCGACTCCTGTAACGACGTTCCGACCGCGATCACGGCGGCACGCTCGTCCAGACCAGCCTTCTTCGTAGCCTTCACGATCGCCTTCACGTTCCCGGACTGCTCACCCGAGAGCGGAATCGACGACTGCTCACCCTGCACACCACGCGGAACCAGCCTGTCCCGCGACGGCTTACCCTTGTTCTTATCCTTGTCGTTGTTCTTATCCTTGTCGTTGTTCTTATCCTTGTCGTTGTTCTTGTCCTTGTCGCCCTTGTGGTCCTTGTCGGCCAGCACCGACTGCGACACCGACACCGGCCTGTTGTGCTCCGGAGCGGCCTGAGCCGCCACCGCGGGACCGGCGACCGCGCCACCGACAAACGCCAAACCAGCAAGACCCAACACACTCTTACGAACAATCGAAGTCTGCTCGACGGCCGGGAGCCATCGGCTGAACAGAGTCGTGTTCACGATGGTTACCTTCCACTCGGGGATGAACACCCCACGGGGGAAATCCGGGGTGCCAGTGGTACGTGATTCCGTCCCGAGGCGAACACGCGCCTCCAGGGACCAAGACTTGTCCGGGAAGTACCGGGGGGCTACTCAACCGAACACCATATGTAACGACCGGGGGCCCAGGATCATTCCCGGCCCACCATCCAACAGCCCAGCCCACAGACCGTGGTACTCGGTCGTACGGGTAATGTAACGACCGGCCCCCCACCAACATTCCAAGCCACAAACTTGATCATGAATCGAACCGGACACCGGGGACAATCGGACCCGCGCGACCCGGTCGGCCCTACAGCGCGGCAGAACCCGTGCCCCGATACTCGTCGTCGCCGTCCCCGGCCCGATGACCCACGTGCGGATGGCGGGAACTCCCGCCAAGCCAGCCGGGCACGCTGGTCGTCCGAGCCGCGGAGTGGAGCGGTAACGTCAGTCGCGTGGACGATGCCGAGGAGGGTACGCGGATCGGCGCCGCGCTGGACGGCTGGTTGGATCGGCTGACCTTCACCGACCAGACGAGCGACGAGGTCACCGCGCTGCTGATCGACTCGGTGGCGGCCTGGGCGATGGCCCAGGGTTGGCGGGTGTACCGCCGAGCCGCCAGCGTCATGCCCCTCCCGCCGCCCTACACCCACAAGCACTCCATAGTGGACATCGGCTGCGCCCGGACTGCCGGCGCGCCCGTCGTGATCGAGGTCGACCATTCCGACCGGCAACGCTCCATCGACAAGCTCCTGTTGGAGGCGGCGGCCGGCCGGATCCCCGTCTGGCTCCGCTGGAGCGATCGGCGGTTCGAACCGCCGCCGGCACCGGTCACCATGGTGACCTTCAGGGTCACCTCCCGGTCCGGCCCGGATGGCACCGGAAGGCGGTACTCGAAAGCTTCCGCCACCGATCGGCCCGCACCGTCACACACCCTTGGACAGACCGCCGAGCCGGGTGAACAGGTCGACCTGTTCACCACCCCGACGCCGCCGGGCCGGCCCGACCGGGGTACCGAGCCCTGACCTCGCCTACGGGTACGCGGTCCCGGCCATCGGCCTCCCGCAAAGCCTTCCACCGCCGAGCGCCGGGACCCAGACCTCGCCCAGCCAACTTGCGAACGCTGTACGCATAGCGCATAGTCGTACGCAATGTCGAACGTCGTCCGCTAGGCTGGGGGACAAGAAATGAGGAGGCCGGATGCCCGCCGACCAGAAGCCGGTGCCATCGGTGTGGACCCGTCAGCGCCGACAGCGAGAGCAGCCGGCGCTGAGCCAGGAACGGATCGTCTCCGAGGCCGTCCACCTGCTCGACGTCGACGGCATCGATGCCCTGAGCATGCGCAGCCTCGGCAACCGGCTGGGCGCCGGGGCCACCTCGCTCTACCGGCACGTCGCCACGAAGGACGAGCTGATCGAGCTGGTCGTGGACGAGGTCTACGGCGAACTGGAAGTACCGGACGTGACCGATCCGGCGCACTGGCGCGAAGTCGCCGCCCGCAGCGCCCATGACGTGCGGTCGATGACCCTGCGGCACCCCTGGGTCGCCGCCGTACTCGGCCAGGTCGGGCTCGCCTCCCTCGGGCCGAACCTGAGCCGGGTGTCCGAAGGCATGCTCGCCCTGTTCGAGGTGGCCGGCTTCGACCTCGAGGAAGCCGACCAGGCCATGAACACCCTCATCGCGTACGTCATCGGAATGACGACGAGCGAAGCCGCGTACCTGTCCATGCTCGCGCGCAGCGGCCAGACCGAGCAGGAGTGGGCAGAGAGCCTACGACCCGCCGCCGAGCAGGCCGTCAAGGACCACCCACGGCTGAGCGAGGGCTACGCCGCGCATCGCGACAGAGACCCCCGGGTCATCCGCGACGCCAACTTCGACTACGGACTCCAGCGGGTTCTGGACGGCCTGGAGAGCCGGCTCGACCACCTCGGCGGTTCGCCGGGTAGCGCTCTGCCGACGTAGACCCCTGGTTCGGCGGCGACCAGGGCGAGGAAGATGTCGTGGTCGCCGGCCGGCCCGGCGAGGTCCCCGGGTTCCTTGAGAGCCGGGTTAGCCGCGCTTCATCAGACGTCCGACGGCGGCCATCATCTCGGAGGCCATCTCGTCGGCCCGTCCCTCGGCGGCACCCTCGTGCATGCAGTGCCGGGCGTGCCCGTCGAGCAGGCCGAGCGCGACCTTGTCCAGCGCCGCCTGGATCGCGGAGATCTGCGTCAGTACGTCGATGCAGTAGCGGTCGTCCTCGACCATCCGCTCGATACCCCGGACCTGCCCCTCGACGCGTCGTAGCCGCGCGAGCAACTGATCCTTGCTGGCGGTGTAGCCACGCGTCGGCGTCGGAGTGTCCGCTGGGGTTGTCATGTCCCCAAGCATAGCTAACCCCCCAGGGGTATGCTACGGTCCTTCGCATGGATACCCCCACCGGGTACCCGTATATGGCGACCGTCGTACCGGCAGTCGGCGCACCCCTCCGGCGCGCGCCGCAGTCCGGCACACTCACGCCCGGCGGATACCCCCCTAGGGTATATGCTCGGGTGTGATGGAAGGGAGAGAGCAGATGATCACGGAGAAGTACCAGGTCAAGGGCATGACGTGCAGCCACTGTGTCGACGCCGTCAGCACCGAGGTCCGCGCGATTCCCGGCGTCAGCGAGGTGACCGTCGACCTGGCCTCCGGTCAGGTCACCGTCAGCAGCGCTGAGCCGCTCGACGTGCAGGTCCTGCGCAACGCGGTGGACGAGGCCGGCTACGAGGTTGTCACTTCCTGACCACGCTCGATCTCACGGAAATGCAGGTACCACGATGAACACCTCGGCGAAGCTGGGCGTCTTCGCGCTCGCCCTCGCGACAGTGTTCGGTGCGGCGTACGGGACCGGCCAGTTGACCGGTCCCGTACGTACCGCCACCGATTCCGACCCCTCCCACTCCGCCGGCCACGACGAGATCTCCGATCCGGCTGGCCAACCCCGACTGCCGGGCGGACTGCTCGTCTCCGACCGGGGCTACACCCTCACCCTCGTACCGACCGATGCCACAGAGTTCGCGTTCCAGGTGATCGGGCCCGACAAACGACCGGTGACGGGGTACGACGTCGAGCACGACAAGCGGATGCATCTGATCGTCGCCCGGCGGGACCTGTCGGGGTTCCGGCACGTACATCCCGTGATGGATCCGGACGGCACCTGGCGGGTCGCCGCCCCGCTCACCGACCCCGGCAGTTGGCGCGCGTTCGCGGACTTCAAGCCCATCGGCGGGGACGCGCTGACGCTCGGGATCGACGTCTCCGTTCCCGGGGACTACCAGCCCCGACCGCTGCCCGCACCCGCACCGACCACGAAGGTCGACGGGTACGACGTCCGCCTCGACGGCAGCCTCCGCCCCGGGCAGAGCAACCGGTTGACCCTGACCGTGAGCCGAGACGGTAGCGCCGTCACCGACCTTCAGCCCTACCTCGGGGCGTACGGCCACCTCGTCGCGCTCCGCGACGGCGACCTGGCGTACCTGCACGTGCACCCCGACGGTGCACCCGGCGACGGAAAGACACCGGCGGGTCCGGGGATAACCTTCTTCGCCGAGGTTCCCTCGGCCGGCGCCTACCGGCTGTACCTCGACTTCCAGCACGCCGGCACGGTCCGCACCGCCGAGTTCACCCTGACCGCCACCGACGAGTCCGCCGGTTCGCCGAGCGCTACCCCCGGCTCGCCGAGCGGTGCGCCCGACCGGCCGAGCGGCACACCCGACCATCCCGATCCGACGGCCGGGAACGGGACTGACGAGTCCGGCCACGGACACAACTGAGCAGGAGGCAGTGATGGCACCGGTCGCCAAGCGACTACCCATGGCGCCGAACCGGATCGAGCTGGCGATCGGAGGAATGACCTGCGCCTCCTGCGCCTCGCGGATCGAGAAGAAACTCAACCGACTCGACGGCGTGACCGCCACGGTCAACTACGCCACCGAGAAGGCCACCGTCGCCTTCGACGACACCCGTACGCCGGACGAACTCATCGCGACGGTGGAGAAGACCGGCTACACCGCGACACTGCCACCGCCTCCTCGGCCGGCCGACGACACCGGACAGGGCTCGGCCGCGCCGGTCGACGAGCTGCGCGGCCTGCGTACCCGGGTATGGGTGTCGTTGGTGCTGACCGTGCCGGTGATCGTCCTGGCGATGGTGCCGGCGTGGCAGTTCACCAACTGGCAGTGGCTCTCGCTCACCCTCGCCGCCCCGGTCGTCGTCTACGGCGGGCTGCCCTTCCACCGGGCCGCCTGGGTCAACCTGCGGCACGGCGCGGCGACCATGGACACCCTGGTGTCGCTCGGTACGATCGCCGCGTTCGGCTGGTCGCTGTGGGCGTTGTTCTTCGGTACCGCCGGCACCCCCGGCATGACCCACCCGTTCAGCTTCGACATCGGACCCAGTGACGGCGCCGGCAACATCTATCTCGAAGCCGCCGCCGGGGTGACCCTGTTCATCCTCCTCGGCCGGTACTTCGAGGCCCGGGCCAAGCGCCGCGCCGGCGCCGCGCTGCGGGCCCTGCTGGAACTCGGCGCCAGGGAGGTGACCGTCCTCCGCGACGGTGTCGAGGGGCGGATCCCCGTCGACCAGCTCACCGTCGGCGACCGGTTCGTCGTACGACCGGGCGAGAAGATCGCCACCGACGGCGTGGTCGAGGACGGTTCGTCGGCCGTCGACGCCAGCATGCTCACCGGAGAATCGGTGCCGGTCGAGGTCGGCCCCGGCGACGCGGTGGTGGGCGCGACGGTCAACGCCGGTGGCCGTCTCGTGGTACGGGCAACCCGGGTCGGCGCGGAAACCCAACTGGCTCAGATGGCGACCCTGGTCGAGCAGGCACAGACCGGCAAGGCACAGGTTCAGCGCCTCGCGGACCGGATCTCCGGAGTGTTCGTACCGATCGTGATCGCTCTGGCCGTCGCGACGCTGGGGTTCTGGCTCGGTTCCGGGGACGGGGTCACGGCGGCGTTCACCGCCGCGGTGGCGGTACTCATCATCGCCTGCCCGTGTGCGCTCGGGCTCGCGACGCCCACGGCTCTGCTGGTGGGCACCGGCCGAGGCGCCCAGCTCGGCATCCTGATCAAGGGCCCCGAGATGCTGGAATCGACCCGCCGGGTCGACACGGTGGTACTTGACAAGACCGGCACGGTCACGACCGGACGGATGTCCCTCACCGATGTCATCCCGGCCGAGGGTGCCGACGTCGACGAGCTGCTGCGGCTGGCCGGCGCCCTGGAGAACGCCTCGGAGCATCCGATCGGCCGGGCCATCGCGACCGCCGCGCTGGAGCGGACCGGCGCACATCCCGAGGTCACCGAGTTCGCCAACGTCGAAGGGCTCGGGGTGACCGGCAAGGTTGACGGCCGCACGGTCAGCGTCGGACGGACCCGGCTGCTCACCGAGCAGGGCCTCGACCTACCCGCCGCACTGGGCAGCGCCGCCGCGACCGCCGAGGCGGCCGGCCGTACGGTCGTGCTGGCCGGTTGGGATGGCCAGGTCCGGGGAGCCCTGGTGGTGGCCGACACGATCAAGCCGACGAGTCGTGACGCCATCGTCGGGCTGCGGCGACTCGGCCTCACCCCGATCCTGCTCACCGGCGACAACGGCACCGTCGCCCGATCCGTCGCCGCCGAGGTCGGCATCGACGAGGTGATCGCCGAGGTGCTGCCGGTGGAGAAGGTCGATGTCGTCAAGCGGCTACAGGCCGAGGGCAAGGTCGTGGCAATGGTCGGCGACGGGGTCAACGACGCGGCCGCGCTCGCCCAGGCCGACCTCGGCCTGGCGATGGGGACCGGCACCGATGTCGCCATCGAAGCCTCGGACCTGACCCTGGTACGCGGTGACCTGACCGCCGCCGTCGACGCGATCCGGCTGTCCCGGAGCACGCTTCGCGTGATCAAGGGCAACCTGTTCTGGGCCTTCGCCTACAACATCGCCGCGCTGCCGCTGGCCGCCACCGGAATGCTCAACCCGATGATCGCCGGCGCCGCGATGGCGTTCTCGTCGGTGTTCGTCGTCGGCAACTCGCTGCGGTTGCGAGGGTTCAAGCCGCAGATGGTCGGGCGCGAACTCCGCGCGGAGCCGTAGCAGCGGCACGGCGTGCAAGACGCCGCTGGCCGGGTCCCCGTGGGTGGGGACCCGGCCAGCGGTGGTGTGACATGTCTTCGTTGTTTAGCTGTTGTTCCAGGCGTTGGCGACGAGGTCAGCGGCCTGGTTCTCCCACTTGGCGTACGCGTCCGGGTACGCCGAGACCTGCACCTTCTGCGCCGCCACGGTCAACGGCAGATCATGCCAACCATCAACCTGCTTCAGACCCTTGAGGAACGCGATCGTCGAGTACTCCGGATCGGTGATCTGATCCGGCGAACCCCAACCCGAAGACGGCCGCTGCTGGAACAGGCCCAGCGAGTCGTGGTCGTTACGGTCACCGAGGTGACCCAGGTTCTCCAACTTCGACTCCTGCAACGAGGTTCCGACCGCGATCACGGCGGCACGCTCGTCCAGACCAGCCTTCTTCGTAGCCTTCACGATCGCCTTCACGTTCCCGGACTGCTCGCCCGAGAGCGGGATCGACGACTGCTCACCCTGCACACCACGCGGAACCAGCCTGTCCCGCGACGGCTTACCCTTGTTCTTGTCCTTGTCGGACTTGTGGTCCTTGTGGTCCTTGTCGGCCAGCACCGACTGCGACACCGACACCGGCTTGTTGTGCTCCGGGGCGGCCTGAGCCGCCACCGCGGGACCGGCGACCGCGCCACCGACAAACGCCAAACCAGCAAGACCCAACACACTCTTACGAACAATCGAAGTCTGCTCGACGGCCGGGAGCCATCGGCTGAACAAAGTCGTGTTCACGATGGTTACCTTCCACTCGGGGATGAACACCCCACGGGGGAAAACCGGGGTGCCAGTGAAACGTGATCCTGTCCCGAAGCGAACACGCGCCCGCCTCCAGGGACCAAGACTTTGCCCGGCGAATAACTGGGGGGCTACTCAACCGAACACCATATGTAACGACCGGGGGCCCAGGATCATTCCCGGCCCGCCACCCAACAGCCCAGCTCACAGGCTGCGGTACTCGGTCGTACGGGTAATGTAACGACCGACCCCCGGCCAACATTCCGGGCCACAGACTTGATCATGAAACGAATCGGACGCCGGGGACGATCGGCCGACTCAGGCACCAGATCGGCTCGGGTGGTCCGTCCAAGGGTGTGTCAGCTCAACAGGGCCAGTGCCGCCCGTACCCGACGTCGGTCCAGCGTCCGGTCGAACGTCGTCTCGCCCCGGCAGAAGGACGCGAACATCCGCCAGCCGGGCGGAGTGGCCAGCATCGTGTGGAAGACGCCCGGATGCCGGGAGAACGCGGTGAGGATCTGGTGGCCGGCGCGCATCGACGGCACGAGTTGCTGGTGCACCGAATCGACGTACCCGTCGAGGTCGCCGCTTGCCGCGGCGGTGCCGGCGAGCGTGCCGGAGCGGAGCGCGAAACTGATGCCCTCCCTGGTCCAGGGTTCCAGCAGGCCGGCGGCGTCCCCTGCGACCAGGATCCGACCCCGGCGCAGCGGAGAGTCGGTGCTGCGGCATCGGGTCAGGTGGCCCGAATCGTGGACCGGCTCCAGTCCACCGAGCCCCAGCCGGTCGACGAAGTTCCGCAGATAGCGCCGGGTCCGCTCCCCCTCGCCCCGCGCCGCGATCACGCCGACGGTGAGCCGGTCGCCCTTCGGAAAGACCCAGGCGTACGACCCGGGCAGCGGGCCCCAGTCCAGCAGCAACCTGCCCCGCCACCGTTGTGCGACCTCGGCCGGGGCCGGGATCTCCAACTCCAGACCGAGGTCGACCTGGCAGTACTCGACCCCTACCTGGCGAGCGGTCACTCCGGCGGAGCCGTCGGCCCCGATAGCCACCCCCGCGAGCAGTTCGGAGCCGTCGGCCAGCCTGACCCGTACCTGCTCGGGGCTCTGCTCGACACCGCGGACCGCGACCCGTTGCCGGATCTCGGCGCCGGCCTCGACCGCGGCCGCCCGGAGCCGGTCGTCGAACTCCTCGCGCCGCACCATCGTCAGCAGATGCCCCGGCCCGTGCCGACGGGTGAAAGGTCGCCGGCCGTCCGCGGTGAACGTCACCCGGTCCACCTGGTCGTCGGCGGGTACGTCGATCCGGGCCGCCGCGGCTGCCAGGGAGGTACCGATCAGGCCGCCGCCGCAGGTCTTGTAGCGCGGATGCTCGGCCTTCTCCAGTACGACAGTCCGTGCGCCCGCCCGCGCGGCGGCGTACGCGGCGGAAAGCCCGGCCGGCCCGGCGCCGATCACGGCCACGTCCCAAGTCACGCGTAGCAGCCTAGGGGACGGTCCGGTCGCCTCCGGGGACGGGACACCGCGAACGACCGGTTGGGTTCCGGCAGGCATCATCGCCGGTTCGTTGGGTAATCGCGGCCTCGCGAACTGCCCGACGCGCTGTGCTCGGGCGAGGAGGTCACGATGCAACAGCTACATCTGAGCGACATCGAGCAGCGGGTGTACCAGGCGGTCACCACGCTGGAGGCCCGGGGACAGGTGCCGTTCCCGGAGGCCATCGCGGAGGAGGTGGGACTACCCCCCGAGCAGTTGACGACGCCGCTGCACGTACTCGGGGAGAAGAACCTGCTGCACCGCGAGGACTCTCCGCTGGAGGGTCTGGACTTCGGCCCGAGGTGGTGCTCGCAGCACCTCGGCTGAGCCCGGAGGAGGCGCCGGCGCAGCCGTCCGCGTAGGCGGGTGGAAATGCCGACCACGCCCAGCACGCCGAGCGGGTATCGGTGTGATTTGGGGTATTGTGTCCGCTGTAAACGCTGTTTGCGGCGTCCATCCGCGACGACGCCGACGGGCGAGCACCGGCGGCCGGAGCGTGCCGACGGCACCGCGACCATCGAACGGACCGTAGAACGGTCGCGTCCGGTGGGTCGGTGGCCGGCCGGGGCATCCCCGGTCGCGGTGTCCGGCAGCGCACGACCCAGACACGGCACAGTCAGCGAGGCCCGATTGAGCGTGCCAGACGGCAGTCGACCGGAGCGTGGTGAACGATCCCGCCCGGCCGACCCGACGGCCAACCCGGCCAGGTCCGCGGATCCGAGCAGCCGGGTCAGCGATCGACGCCGAAAGCAGGCGATGGCGGTCGGCCTGGTCGCCGCGTTCATGACCCTGCTCGACGTGAGCATCGTGAACGTCGCGATCCCGTCGATCGACGAGGCCATCCACGCCACACCGAGCGACCTGCAGTGGATCCTGTCCGGGTACGCGTTGACCTTCGGTCTGATCCTGGTACCCGCCGGCCGGTTCGGCGACATCCGGGGACGGCGCAACGTCTTCATCATCGGCCTCGGACTCTTCACCCTGACCAGTGCGGGCGCGGGCCTGGCCCCGTCACCGACCTGGCTGATCGTCGCCCGACTGCTCCAGGGCGCCGCCGCCGGCCTGGTAAATCCGCAGGTGATCGGGCTGATTCAGCAGCTCTACCAGGGCGCCGCCCGAGGGCGCCCGTTCGGGCTGCTCGGGGCCACCATCGGCATCTCCACCGGGGTCGGTCCACTGCTCGGTGGGGTGCTGATCCAGCTCGGTGGTGAGCACAACGGTTGGCGGTTGGTCTTCTTCGTCAACGTCCCGGTGGGGATCCTCACGATGATCGCCGCCTGGCGGGTGCTCCCGACCCATCCCCCACGGCGGGCCGAACGGCAGGGTCTCGACCCGGTCGGCGTACTCCTGCTCGGCGTTGGCGTCGTACTGCTGCTGCTACCGCTGGTGCAGCGGCAACAGTGGCAGGGGTGGCTCAAGTGGTTGCTGATCCCCGCCGGTCTGCTGGTGCTGCTCGGCTTCGTCGGCTGGGAACTCCGGTACCGCCGGCACCGCGAGCCGCTGTTCGACCTCGCCCTGTTCCGACTCCGCTCGTACTCGCTCGGCACCCTGATCGGGCTGCTCTACTTCGCCGGCTTCGTCGCCATCTTCTTCCTCTTCACGATCTACCTGCAGAGCGGCCTGCGCTACACCGCGCTGGAGGCCGGAATCGCGATCACTCCGTTCGCGGTCGGCTCGGCGATCACCGCGACGCTCGGCGGCCGGATCGTCAACCGGTTCGGCCGGCCGCTGGTCGCCATCGGTCTGGCCACCGTCGCATTCGGACTGGCCTGCGTGGTACTCGCCCTGCACTACGTACCCGGGCACGGGGCTCCGTGGGCCACCGCCCTGCCGCTGCTGGTCGCCGGGCTCGGCAGCGGCCTGGTCATCACCCCCAACCAGAACCTCGCACTCTCCGAGGTGCCGGTCGCCCAGGCCGGCAGCGCCGCCGGAATGCTCCAGACCGGTCAACGGATCGGCGCGGCCGCCGGGATCGCCGGCGTCGGCGCCATCTTCTTCACCACCCTCGCCTCCACCCACAACGGCTGGTCGCGGGCCTTCCGGGACTCGCTCCTGGTGACCATCGGATTCGTGCTGGTCGCGCTGGTCGCCGCGATTGTCGACAGTCGGACCGAGCAACGAGGCAGTCCGGCGGGACCGGGCGGGACCGGTTGACCCGTCAGGCCGCCTCGCCCGGCCCGAGCCAGCGGTAGTCGTGGCCGCACCGCTCGGCGAGCCACCCGTGCACGCTGCGCAGTCCGCGCTCGTTGAGTTGGGCGTCGTGGATGCCGTACGCACGCTCAGGTGCGACGGCGCGGACGAAGTCGATCGCCTCGTCGGTCTTCAGCCACGACCCCTGCACCGGTACGAGCAGCGTCTCGACCGGCACCTCCGGCCGGTGCAACGAGTCGCCGGGATGGTAGACCCGCTCCTCGACCAGATACCCGAGGTTGGCGCAGTCCGGCTGCCCTCCGTAGATCACGGCGTGCCGCCCGCCGAGCGCGCGTACCCGGAAACCGGCGGCGGCGAATTCCTGGCCCGGCGTGACCGGTACGTGGGCGAGATCCGGGAGGTCCGCTCCGGCGGGGGCGTAGACCGGGACATTCAAGCCGGCCAGCCGCAGTACGTCGATGTGGTCGATGTGCTCGTGCGTGACCAGTACGGCGTCGGCTCCGCGCAAGGCGCTCGGCTCGCTCCAGACTCCGGGGTCGATCACCAGGACGGCCCCGTCCTGTTCCAGCCGGACGCAGGCGTGCGTGTACTTGAGAAGACGCATCCGGCGAAGTTACCCGGCCCGACCCGACCGGGCCGACGTGTGGCACAGATCACACAGAAGCTTGGGCTGCCGGGGTTCGACTTCTGTCCCAGCGTGTAAGCCAGTGCCGACCTGCCGCACGCTCACCGGGAGGACGCATGTCCCGCCAACAGTTCGGCTTTGTCATCGGGTTCCTCATCGCGGCGGTCTGGGCCATCGCCGGCTTCGGCGCGGCTGCGGGCACCGTGCTCGCCGGCCTGGTCGGGTGGCTCGCCGTACGGGTGATCGACGGCGACATCACCGTTGCCGGCCTGGCCGATCGAGCCACCGCGTCCCGACGGCGGTGAGCGCTGTCGAACGCCGCGTCGGACCGACCGAGGAGGCAGCAGCAGATGGGGGCAGGAAATGGCTGATACCAGCACCGCCACCAGAGACGACAACCGCGAGAAGACGAGGTCGCCGAGCCGGATGGCCCGGTCCGACGGCGGAGAGCCTGCCCGGGCCCAGCTGAGCACGGATGCCGGAAAGACGAGAATCGCCGAGGGCGTGGTCGCCAAGATCGCCGGATTCGCCGCACGGGAGATTCCGGGCGTCCACTCGATGGGTGCCGGACTCGCCCGGCGGGTCGGCCAGCTACGTGGCCTCGTCCCCGGGGCCTCCGAGACCATCGGCCAGGGCGTCTCGGTCGAGGTCGGCGAGCGCGAGACCGCCATCGACCTGGACATCGTCACCTGGTACGGCCAGAGCATCGTCGACATCTCCGACGCGGTACGCCGCAACGTCGTCGACCGGGTCCAGGCGATGACCGGACTGAAGGTCATCGAGGTGAACATCAACGTCGACGATGTCTTCGTCGAAGGCGACCAGGACAACGACAACCGTCAGCAGCAGGCGCGATGAGCGGGCGGGCGGGGCCGGGCACGACGGCGAGGGGCGACCGCGCGGAAACGACCGGCCCGGGCGCGACGGCGACGACCAGCGACGCGACGCGGAGCAGCGGCCCAACGGCGGCCACGGCCACGGCATCGCCGACGTCCGGGAATGCGACCGAGCAGGCGCAGCGGGCCGATCCGGCGACGGTGGCGGCGGAGATTCGCACGGCGGTACTCGCGGTTCCCGGCGTGACCCGGCTGACCCCGGGCACCGGCGTCGAGGTGGCCACCCACTTCCCCGGCGGCAAGATCACCGGCATCCGGCTCGGTGAGCCGATCGAGGTGCACGTCGAGATCGGCCCCGTGCCGATCGCGCCGGTGGCGGAGCAGATCCGGGACGCGGTCCGGGACGTACTGGGCAGGTTCGGTCGACGTTCGCCGGTGGAGGTGGTCGTCGACGACATCGACCTGCCGGTGCCGGCCACCGCCACGGTGGGGAACTGACGTGCGTCTGGTCAACCGGCTGGCCACCCTGCTGCTGGCACTGGCGCTGCTCGGAGGCGGCCTACTGCTGATCGCCGAGGTGGTCACGGTCGCGTTGAACCGGCCGTCGCTGGTCGTGGACCGCACCGGCTGGTACCAGACGCTCACCAGCGTACGGCTGGAGAACGCCTGGGTCCGGACCGTCATCATCGGGCTGGGGGTACTCGGACTGCTGATCCTTTCCGGACAGCTGCTGCGTTGGAAGCCTGACCGGTTGCCGAGCCGGCTGGCCGACGGCTGGCATCTCCAGCGCCGCTCGGTCGAACGACACCTGGCGATGGCGGCGGACGGGGTGCCCGGGGTGGCGTCGACGAACGCCCGGGTCCGACGGGATGGGATCGGCTGGCGGACCCGGATCCGGGCGGTCGGAGCGGACTCGTCCCGCTCCGAGGTGGAGAAGGCGATCCGGCGCGAGTTGGCGCGGCTCGGGGCCTCGGCGGACGACCATGTCGGGGTGGAGATGGTCCGGCCGGGTACCCGGCCCGCCGATCCGGGGGTCCGGGCATGAGTCGGCCCGGAGTAGGAAATCGGAACGGCCGCGTGTGCGGGCGATGCGACGACGCGGGGTGACGGCATGACGAACGGTGCGCTGCGGGTGCTCTGGACGGTGATCGGCATCGTGCTGACCGCCATCGGCGTGGTCGGGTTGATCGCCAGCCTGGGGCACCTCGCCGGCGTCGACGAGAAGACGCCACTGCTCTGGTCGGGTCTGCTCGACCTGTGGCGGAGCCTCAACCCGTGGGGACTGGTCATCCTCGGCGTACTCGGCCTGGTCTTCGCCTGGCTCGGCTTCGACATGCTCGGACGGCAGTTCCGGACCCGCCGCTACCCCGCGATGGGCGACCTCGATCTGCGGGCCGTCCGAGAGAGTCCCCCGGACGGGCAGCCGATGCTGCCCGGGGCGACCCGGATCCGTGGGGCCCGCCTGGTCCGTGGCCTGGAACGTGATCTCACCCGGGATCCACTGGTCCGCAAGGCCTCGGTCAGGCTGGCCGGTACGGTGCCCCGACCGGAACTCTGGATCGAGTTGCAACTCAGTTCCCGGGCCGGGATGGCCGTGGTCCGGGAGCACGTCTCGGCGGCGGTCGACCGGTTCCGGGACACCTCCGGTCTGGCGCCGAGCCGGCTCGAGGTGACCGCCAGGATCGACACCGCCAACCCGGTCCGGGTGCACTGACCCGTACCTCGCCCCGGTCGGGCCGGATCAGGCCGACCATCAGGTGCAGCAGCGATCCTTTCCCGGCGGCGGGACCAAGCTCCCCGCTGCGCCCTCGGTCACCACACCGGACGCAGTGGCGGCGGCGAGTCGCCGGCCAGGTGCCGGACCAGCCGGGTCAGCTCGGCACGCAGCGTGGCCAGGTCTTCGGCACCGATCCCGGCAGCGAGCTCGGCCTCCAGGGCGTGCAGTACCCGACCCGCCACCGCCAGGTGCTCGGTCGCCCGTTCGGTCAGTACGACCAGCCGCCGCCGCCCGCCCTCCGGATGCGCCTGCCGTCGTACGTAGCCGCGCCGCTCCAGGTCGTCGACGAGTTGACCGGCGGCCTGCTTGGTCACCCCGAGCCGGTCGGCCAACTCGCTGCTGGTGACACCGGGACCGCGCAGCACCTGGAAGGCCAGGCCGTGCACCGGGCGCAGGTCCGGATAGCCGGCCTCGGCGACCCGCCGGACGAACTCCGCGAGCACCAGTTGGAATCCCAGGCCGAGCAGGAAGGTGAGTTCGGTACCGGCGAGGGGGTCATGGTCTGTGGTCACGGCCCATCTTGACACGGCCGAGTCAAGTCGCTTTACTCATCTCAGCAAGTAAAGCAACTTGACTCAGGAGGCGTCATGATCGTGGTAACCGAGAGCGAGAACCGGACGATCCGGACGGCGTCCGGCATCGCGGCCGGGCTTGCCGCGCCCAGCCAGGGCAGCGGGGAGCTGGCCACCTGGCGGGTCCGGATGACCCCGGACGCGGCCGGGCCGGTGCACGAGATCGACCGGGAACAGGTGTGGATGCCGCTGTCCGGGACGTTCTCGGTCACCGTCGCCGACGACACTCAGGTGATCGGGGCGGGTCAGGCCGTGATCCTGCCGGCCGGAGCGGTCCGGCAGATCCGCGCCGGAGCCGAACCGGCCGAGGCCCTGGTCTGCATGGCGATCGGCGGCACGGCCACGGTGCCGGGCAACCCGGAGCGCCGGGAGCTGCCCTGGGCGCGCTGACTGTCGCGATGACGACGTCGGCCCGGGTCACCGGCGGGCCGCTGGAGAAGACTGCGAGACGGCCGGCCGGGGCCGGGTCAGATCCAGCCGTACCGGCGGGCGATGCTGACCGCCTCGTGCCGGTTGGCGGCCCCGACCTTGCCGGCGGCCGAGGAAAGGTAGTTGCGGACCGTCCCCGGGGAGAGGGAGACCCGTTGGGCGATCTCCTCGACCGGGGCGCCGTCCGCCGCCAACTCCAGCACGTCGGCCTCGCGGGGAGTGAACGGGCTGTCCCCGGCACTGATCGCCTCGGCGGCGAGGTGCGGATCGACGTACCGGCCGCCACGGTGGACCGTACGGACCACCTCGGCGAGCACCTCGGCGGTGACCGTCTTGGGCAGGAAGCCCCGTACGCCGGCCGAGAGTGCCCGCTTGAGGTGTCCCGGACGGCCGTGGCTGGTGACGATCATCGTCCGGCAGTACGGCAGCTCGGCGTGGATCGCCTCGGCGACCGCGATGCCGTCCAGCTCCGGCATCTGCAGGTCGAGCATCGCGACGTCGGGTCGCAGCGTCCGGGCCAGCGCCAACGCCTGGCCACCGGTCGCGGCCTGCCCGATCACCGCCAGGTCGTCGTGCAGGCCGAGCAGGGCGGTCAGGGCGCCCCGGATCAGGTGCTCGTCCTCGGCGAGCAGAATCCGGATCGGCCCGGCGGTCTTCCCCGGGTCACCCGCACCCGACACGTCGTCCGGACGCGGCAGCCCGCCGGCCCGGGTCACGCCGGCTCACCGCCCCGGGTGCCGACCCACGACCCGGTGTCCCGGGCCGGTCCGACGTCCGCCCCCGCTGCCCCGGCCGGCGGCGCCGCCGCTGTCGCAATCGCGTCCACCGTGGACAACGGAAAGTCCGGCTGGCCGGTGGACTCCGACGACGGACCGTCGGTGCGGCCGGTACGCGGTTGCGCGACCGGTGGCACCACCGGCAGTTCCGCCGTCAGCCGGAACCGGTCGCGCCCCCGCCGCTCGACCGTGACCCGGCCGCCGAGCGGGGCCAGTCGTTCGCTGAGTCCGAGCAGGCCGTTGCCGAACTGCGGCGGATCGCCCGGACGCACCCCGTCGTTCTCCATCACCAGCGTCACCAGCCGCTCGTCTGGATGGATTGTCGGGACGTGTCCGAGGCCGCTGTCGCCGTCCGGCAGGTCGCCCGGCACCGGATCGGTGGCAGCCCCGCCCCGGCGCAGCGACACCGTGCAACTGATCGCCTCACTGTGCCGCAGCACGTTCGTGGTGCCCTCCCGGACCACCCAGCCGAGCGCGCTCTGGGCCTGCGGGCTGAGTTCGTGGCCCTCCCCCAGCACCCGGCACCGTACCCCCGCCGAGGCGAGGACGGACCGCGCACCGGCCAGTTCGGCGTCCAGGTCCGCGGAACGGTAGCCCCGGACGACCTCGCGGACCTCGGCCAGCGAGTCCTGGGCGATCCGGCGCACCTCCAGCATCTCCTCCACCGCCCTGGGCCGGTCCCGCTTGGCCAACTGGGCGGCCAGCTCGCTCTTCAGGGCCACCACCGACAGGTTCCGGCCCAGCACATCGTGCAGGTCCCGGGCGAACCGGAGCCGCTCCTCGGCCACCGCCAGCCGGACCTGGTTGCCCCGGGACCGGTCCAACTCCCACAGCACCCCGAGCATCCACAGCGAGGAGCGGAAGCCGAACAGCAGCACGAAGAACCCGAAGAAGAACGTCGCGACCGCGGAGACCAGCACCTCCGGCGACGCCGCGTCGATGAGCCCGACGATCAGCAGGACCCCGGCCATCCCGGCCGCGCCGGCCAGGGCGTAGCGGGGTGTGGCGACGGTGCAGAGGACGGCGAGGAAGTAACACGAGACGACCACCGCCACGCGCAACGTCCAACTGTCCGGATCGGCGGGCAGGCTGCCCGGTCCGTTGGCGAGCAGGCAGGCGACGATGACGGTCAGAGTCATCCCGGCCGCGGCCAGCAGGAGCCGGACCGGACGGTCCCGGCGCCCGAGGTAGTGCTCGACACCGGCGCGTACGGCCAGCAGGCACAGCACCGTGTGCCCCAGGCTGAGCAACAGCACCACGGCACCGCCGACCGGCGACACCCGGCTGTCGATCGCGTTGAACAGGGTCACCGGCTCGGACGCCGAGACGAGGTAGAGGGTGGCCCGGGTGAACAGGTCGAAGCGCTCGGGCTGGCTGCACGCCCGCCACCATCCGATCACGTCGCGCACTCCCGGGCCTCCCTCCGTGCGAACCGACTAGTGACGCGTGTCCCAGCGGAACCAGCGACGGATCGCGGAGACCCCGATGGCCAGCCACAACAGTATGATCACAGCCGGCTGCCGGGCCTCGGACAGGACTCCGACGAAGTCCCGAGGTGCCTCGGCCCCCGTGGTGCCGAGCCAGCCGAGCCGGACCAGGTCGAGGACCGGGGTCAGCGGCAGCATCCGGCACACCGTGGCGAGCGTGTCGGGCATCGAGTCCAGCGAACCGGCGACCCCGGAGCCGATCATCGAGACGACCAGCACCGGCAGGGTGGTGATCTGTGCCGTCTCCACGGTCCTGGTGAAGCCCGACGAGGCGGCCGCCAGCAGGACGAAGATGGCACAGCCGGCCAGCATCGCGAGCAGCAGCACCGGAAGGTTGACCGGTACCGGCAGGTCGATGAGGACCATCGCGGCCACCACCGTCAGTACCGTCTGGGTCAGGGCGAGCGCCAGGGCCGGAACCGCCGCGCCGATCAGGATCTCGGCGTCCGTCGCCACCCCGGTACGCAGCCGCTTGAGCACCCGCTCCTCGCGCCGGGCCACGTACGTCGTCACCAGGTTGTAGTACACGACGTACAGCAGGACGAAGCCGAACATCGAGGTGGCCAGGAAGGCACCGGCGGAGACGTGTCCGTCGCCCTCCAGAAACGTCGAGAAGAGCGCCACCGTGCCCAGCGGCAGCAACAGCGCCGTCGTCGCGGCGGTCTTGTTGCGCAGCAGCAGGATCATCTCGGCCCGGCCGAGCGCGCTGATCCGGCGCGGGCTCACCCCGCCGAGTCCGAGCCGGCCGGCCATCCCGGTCCGTCCACTCCGCGCCTGCACTGGTGCCGTCATCGGGTCCCCTCCTTCATGGGATCGTCCTCGGAGTGGGCCACCGCGAGGAATGCCTCCTCCAGGGACGCGGCGCGGGCGTCCAGGCCACCCAGCTCCAGCCCACGCGGATTCGCCCACTCCAGCAGGGCGGTCAGGGCCGGCTGCAACGCGTCGGTGTAGATCGTCAGCCGCGCCCCGCCACTGGGGGCTGCGCCGGACGGCGGCGGTTGCACACCGGGCACCGTCGGCAGGTCGGCCGGGCTGGTTCCGGCAGGCAGTTCGAAGCTGATCCGGGCCGGATGCGCGGCCACCACCTCGGCGACGGTGCCGGCGGTGACGATCCGGCCCCGGTGCATGATCGCCAGCCGGTCGGCGAGTTCGGCCGCCTCCGCCAGGTAGTGGGTGGTCAGCAGCACTGTGATGCCGTCGACCAGCAGTGCCCGGACCAACTGCCAGGTGTTGTGCCGGCTCTCCGGATCCAGTCCGGTGGTCGGCTCGTCGAGGAAGAGGACCTCCGGCTGGCCGAGAATCGCCATCGCCAGGTCGAGCCGGCGGCGTTCACCGCCGGAGAGCTGCTTCACCTGCGTACGCGCGCGGTGGCGCAGGTCGACCAGTTCCAGCGTGTGGTCGACGGGGCGGGCCCGGGGCAGCGTACCGGCCCACATCCGGGCCGTCTCCGCGACCGTCAGGTCGGCCGGGAAGCCACCCTCCTGCAACATCACCCCGGTACGCGGACGTACCGCCGCCCGGTCCCGGTACGGGTCCCGGCCGAACACCCGGATCGTCCCCGCACTCGGTGCGGCCAGCCCCTCGACCAGTTCCAGGGTCGAGGTCTTGCCCGCACCGTTGGTACCCAGAAGCGCGAACAGTTCCCCTCGGCCGACCGAGAAGGAGACGCCCCGCACCGCCTCGAAGCCGCCACTACCGCCGTACCGCCGCCGCAGGTCGGTGACCTGGACGACGGTTTCCCGACCGGGCGGCGCCATCGCCGGGTCGGGAGCCGTCATCGTCTGGTTCATGCAGATGATTATTTGATGTCTCAGCCGGCGGCGGCAGTGCCGTCACTCACCGCTTTCCGGGTATCCCACCCGGCTCCGACCATGACGAATCTCATGCCCCGGATCACCGCCCCGCCGGATGGATCGCCTGGAACAGCGCGATCCACTGCTCCGGCCAGACCTGTCCGACCAGGGCCTGCGGCGGTACCCGGTTGGCCCGCAGCGCGGCGTCGACCCGCCGCGCCGGGTACCGCCGGCGGAGCGAGGCGCCCAGCGAGCCGCCGAGCCCGCTGAACCCGAGGGCCACGAACCGTTCATAGTCGACGGACTGCCGAGCCGGCAGCAGGTCCACCGGGCGGCGCTCCAGCCGCAGGATGGCGGAGTCGACCCGGGGCGTCGGCCGGAACCGTTCCCGGGGAATCCGGCCGGCCAGTCGCCAGTGGAACCGGGGCCAGGTCTGCACGGTCCGCAGGGTCCAGCGGCCGTAGTCGCCACAGCGTTTCCGGGCGTACTCGAGTTGGGTGACCAGGGTCGCGGAGGTCAGGTTCGGCGCGTCCAGACACCAGTCGACGATCCGGGTCGTCGAGGCGTACGGGATGTTGCCGACCACCGCGAACGGCTCCTGCGGAGGTGACGACGCGACGAAGTCGCCGTGCACCAGCCGGATCCCCTCGGTGGTACCGAACTCGTCGTCGAGCCGGGCGACCAGGGTCGGGTCGATCTCGTACGCCACGACCCGCCGGCACAGCCGGACCAGTTCCCTGGTCAGTGCGCCCTGCCCGGCACCGACCTCGAGGATCAGTCCGCCCGTTGCCGGTTGGACGGACCGGATTATCTGCCCGATGGTGCGTGCGTCGTGCAGGAAGTTCTGTCCGAGTACCCGCCGGGACCGGTCCGTCCCGGTCCGGGGCGACCCTTCCGGCCTGGCCCGGGGCGACCGGCCCTGGTCTGTTCCGGGCGCCGCCCGGCCGGTGTGGCGAACGTGGCGATGGTTCTCTCGATTTCCGCGATGGTGCGGCACAGCCGTGTCCTCCCGCCCGGGGTCTGCCGGGCCGGTTGTGGGACAGGCGGCACGAGCGGCCATGGCCTGTCCCGAACTGACGGGGACTCGGATGACCCTGGGCGTGCGGCCGCACGGCGGCTCGCGCCGGCGCGTCGCTATGGACGCGGGTGGCCTGTGCCGGTCACGGCGACGCGAGGCGTCGCCAGGACAGGACGGAGGTCACGGCGCGATTCGCCGGAGAAAAGGGGACGACTGTTCGGCCGACGCCGCGACAGCGGGCGCCGGGTAGTCGAACGTGCGTTGTCCGTGTTCAGCCAGCCAGGGCGGATCGCCGGGGCCGAGGGCGGAACAGGAGCAGTAGCGACGCCCCACCAGCGGTGCACATCCCGGTCAGGGACCCGCGGATCAGGGCTTGGAAGGTGCTGGACACCCGCCCACTCTAGTTCAGTGGGTGGTCACCGGATCAACCGAATAACCGCTCTGGTCCCGGCCCCTGGCCATCCGACTGATCACCTCGGGATCGCCGGGCCGGGCGAACCACCAGCCCTGGGCGTGGTCACAACCCATCGAGCGCAGCAGCTGGGCCTGCTCCTGGGTCTCCACGCCCTCGGCGGTGACGGTCAGGTTGAGCCCGTGGGCGAGCGCGATCACACTGGCCACGATCTGCCGGTCCGCCGGGGTGCCGGGATGACCGGGTGCCAGTCCCTCGATGAACGCTCCGGCGATCTTCAACTCCCGTACCGGCAGTCGGCGCAGGTAGGCCAGATTGGAGTAGCCGGTACCGAAGTCGTCGACCGCGACCCGTACGCCGTGCTCGGCCAGCACCTCCAGCGCGTCGGCCGGGCCCTGGGCCGGGCCGAGCAGGGCGCTCTCGGTCAGTTCCAGTTGCAACTGGTGGGCCGGCAGCCCGACCTCGTCGAGGGTACGCAGCACTTCGTCGGCGAGGCCCACGTCGTGCAGTTGCCGGGCGGACAGGTTGACGCTGATGAACGGCGCCTGGTCACCGAGTTCCCGGTACCAGCCGGCGGCCTCCCGGCAGCCCCGGGTCAGTACCCACCGGCCCAACTGCCCGATCAGGCCGAGCTCCTCGGCGAGGTCGATGAAGATCTCCGGTGCGATCGGCCCGTGCTCGGGATGGGTCCACCGGAGCAGCACCTCGGCGCCGATCGGCACACCGTCGGTGAGCCGGACGATGGGTTGGTACCGAAGGGCGAAGTCGCCGCGTTGCAGGGCCGAGCGGAGTCCGGAGCTGAGCGTCGAGCGGAGGGCCTGGGCATCGTGCCGGTTGGCGTCGTAGACCTCGTACCGGTCGCCGCCAGCGGCCTTCGCCCAGTACAACGCGATGTCGGCGGCCCGCATCAGATCACTTGGCTGGCTGTGCGGGATGCTGTCGTCGGTCACACCGATGCTGACCGACACCGAGAGCTGGTGTCCGGCGGCCGGAATCGGCTCTCGGACCGCCGACACGACCCGCTCCGCCACCCGTACCAGTTGGTCGAGTTCGGTCCCGGCGGCCGCGACGATGACGAACTCGTCCCCGCCCAGCCGGCCGGCGAGCCAGCCGGGCTCCGAGACGCAGCCGGTCAGCCGGCCGGCGACGGTACGCAGCACGTCGTCCCCGGCGGCGTGCCCGAACGAGTCGTTGATGGTCTTGAAGCCGTCGAGGTCGAGGTAGCAGATTCCGATGTGCTCGTCGGCCCCCAGCCCGTCGACCAGCTCGTCGAGGCGACGCAGCAGCAGGGCCCGGTTCGGCAGGTTCGTCAGCGGGTCGTGCAGGGCCTGGTGGGACAGCGCGGACTGCAGGTGGTACCGCTCGGTGTCGTCCTGCGCGGTGACCACGAGGTGGGTCATCGCGTCGTGCCGGACCGGCGCCAGCGAGAGCCGGAGCCAGACCGTACCGCCGCCCGGCCGGCTGAAGGCGGCGTCCAGCTCGGTATGCGTCCGCCGTCCGGCGTGAAGATCGCCGAGGGCCCGCTCGAGCGCCGCCCGATGGTCCGGCTGGCTCAGCCCGGTCAACCGTCGCCGGTCCAGTTCGGCCACCGGGCGGTCGAGCATCCGGGCCAGCGCGGGGTTGGCCTGGACGATCCGGTTCTCCAGGTCGACCACGCAGATCCCGCTCGCCGAGGAGACGAAGAGGGCCTCGAAGCGCGCCTCGCTCGCCGCTCGGGCCCGCTCGGCGCTTTGGCGGGCGGTCAGCACCGCCCTGATGATCGACTCCAGCTCGGACTGGGTCCGCTCCCGCAGCGCGCGGGCGTATCCGGCGGCGACCGCGCCCAGCAGCGCGGCCCGGTCGGTCGCCCCGGCCGGGCCGGCTGGCAGCCGGTCGACGAGCGCGGAAATGGTCGCCTGCACCGCATCGGTGTTGGTGTAGCCGTCGGCGACCAGCGCCGCGCCGACGTCCCGGGCCACGGCCGCACCGCCGTCGGCGCCGGTCAGCCGCACCAGGTAGCTCCGGAGCACGTGGCGCAGGTCGTCCAGACGCACCGGTACGTAGCTGATCCGGGCCATCAGGTGCGCCCAGTGCAGGGCGAGTTCGTCGAGACCGGCCGAGGTCGACCCAGGCCCGTCGCCCGCATCGGTCACGGCTTGCGTCCCACCCCGGCGTAGATCAGGGCGCCGGAGAACTGGTCGTCGACCTCCACTGTGGGGTCCGGGCGCCAGTCCGGCAGGTTCACCAGGCCGGGTTCGACCAACTCGAACCCGGTGAAGAACCGCTCGATCTCCGCCCGGCTGCGGGGGGTGAGCGGTGTCGGGGTGCGCCGGTAGAGTTCCCGGACCCGCTCGTCGGCCTCGGGACTGGCCCCGTGGGCGCCCTGGGTCAGCACCAGGCAGCTGCCGGCGGGGAGTCCCTCGGCCAGCCGGGCCACCGCCGCGTGCGGGTCGTCGGAGTCCTGGATGAAGTGCATCAGCGCGACCAGCAGCAGCCCGACCGGGCGGTCCAGGTCGAGCAGGCCGCCCTGCCGGATCTGGTCGAGGATGTCGCCTGGCTGCCGGACGTCCGCCTGGAGCACGGCGGTGCGGTCGTCGTCGTGGAGGATCGCCCGGCTGTGCGCCACCGCCACCGGATCGATGTCCACATAGACCACCCGGGCCGCCGGGTCGACGCGACGCGCGACCTCGTGCACGTTGTTCGCGGTGGGTATGCCGGAGCCGATGTCGAGGAACTGACCGATCCCCTGTGCCGCGAGGAACCGGACCGCCCGGCCGAGGAACGCGCGGTTGGCCCGGGCGTACCGGACCGAATCGGGCCAGGCCAGCTCGGTCTGCCGGGCGATCTCCCGGTCGACTTCGAAGTTGTGCGACCCGCCCAGCCAGACGTCGTAGATCCGGGACGCGCTGGGCCTGTCGATGTCGATGTCGTCGGGCGCCCAATCCGGTCTTGTCACCGTCTCACCCCGCCAGTTCGCTGTCCGCCGACCGGCCCTGGCGAGCGGCCACCGCCTCGTACTGGCTCCGCCTCGGCTCAGCGCCGGATTCCCGAGCCGACAGCGTACCGATCAAAGTGCGGTTGGCGAACCCGCAGACATCGAGACATGCCGTCGTCTTGGCCGTACACACGAATGGGTTTCGGCTGGACCGGCGGGTCCGGCCCGGCCCGGTGGACCGGCCCCGGGCAAACCCGGCCGACGCTCCGGACGGGCGGACGTGATCACGGCCGTGGGCTGGAGTTAAGGTACCTGAATGGAAAAGCCCACCGTAGGTCTGGTCGAGGGCCCACCGCCGGCCGACCTCGTCATCGAGGACATAACGATCGGGAACGGCCAGGAGGTCCAATCCGGCCAATGGGCCGTGGTGCAGTACGTCGGGGTCTCGTTCGACACCGGCGAGGAGTTCGACGCCTCGTGGAACCGTGGCTCGCCGTTCAGCTTCCAGGTCGGCGCCGGCAGGGTGATCGACGGCTGGGACCGCGGCGTGCTCGGGATGCGGATCGGCGGCCGGCGCAAGCTGGTCGTGCCGCCGCACCTCGGATACGGCAACCAGGGCGTCGGCAACCGGATCAAGCCCGGTGCGACCCTCGTCTTCGTCGTCGACCTGGTCGACATCAAGTAGTCGGACCCGACCGCCCGGGTTGGGTGGGTCCACCCGGGCGCCCAGGCCCCGGACGTCATCGACGTCCGGGGCCGTGACTGTTCTCGGGCCGGCGTCGTGCTCAGAAGCCGAGCGCGGCCCGGCCACCGACCACCGGGATGGTCAGTGCGCTGAACTTCGGCGCCACTGTCAGCCGGGTACCCGGCAACGGCAGCAGGGTGTACTCCTGGTCGCTGGAGAAGATCACGACCCCGAGCCGGTGCCCGGCCGGGAAGACGTAGTCCTTCGGTTCCAGCGTCCAGCGGTAGTCGTACATCTGGCCCTGCCGGACCGGGCGTGAGTGCGACTCGCTGGTGCGGTTCTGCGGATCGAGCCAGCCCCTGGTCACCACGAACGGGGCGTCGGTCGAGCCCGCCGGGCCGTAGTCGACAAGGTAGCCGGTCAGGTTCGCGGCCGTGCGGTTGTCGATGGACAACCGGACCCGCAGCTCCGGGCGTCCGGAGATCCGGACGTCCTCACGCAGCGCCGGGGACGTGTAGGCGAGCCGGTTCGGGTTGACGGTCTCCGGGCCGGCCACCAGATCGGCCGGTGCGATCGTCCGTCCAGAGTCGACGAAGCTCTGCTCGGCGCGGCCCCGGGGACCGTGGGTCAGCAGCTTCCCCGGTGCGGTGGGGCCGGTCGCGGAGAGTTCCACCGAGACGTCCCGGGCCGCCCGGTCCGGCCAGTCCGGGTACGTGGTGTAGGCCTGGTCCTCCCGCTGCACCACCGCCCTCGGCTCGGCCATGATGTCGTTGTCGACGCCCCAGAGCCAGTGGTCGAGCCAGCGGTTCTCGGTCTGCCGGTAGGTCCACGACCGCCCGTCCGGCAGGGTGACGCTGGCGGCGCTGCCCGGACCGCCGTGACCGCCCTGGTGCAACCAGAGCTTGCGCGGTACGCCGAATCGGGCGAGCTGCTCCCACCAGTCGGCGAACTGCCCGGTCTTGACGTTCCAGTCGTTGAGCCCGTGCACGACCATCACGCTGGCCCGGACCTGACGCGCCTCCGGCAGGTAGTCCCGGTCCCGCCAGAACTCGTTGTAGTCGCCGGTGACCCGGTCCTGTTCCTCGACGATCCTGGCGATCTCGTCGGCGCAGGGGCCCTCGGCGCGGGCCTGGCCGGCGGTGAACATGGTGAGGATGTCCGCGTCCTCGCCCTGGTACGTGCCCGGCGCCACGACGAGGCCGTTCGCCCGGTAGTACTCGTACCAGCTGCTGATCGCGGCGACCGGGATGATGGTCTTCAGACCCTTGACGCCGGTGGTCGCCACCATGTTCGGCAGGGTTCCGTTGTAGGACGCCCCGGTCATCCCGACCGCCCCGGTGGTCCAACCGGCCCGGACCGGTGCGCCGGTGGCGTCGAAGGCTCTGGCCCGACCGTTCAACCAGTCGATGATGGCCTTGGTGCTCAGCGTCTCCGCCTGGTCGCCGGTGGTCGGGCAGCCGTCGGAGTCACCGGTGCCGATGCCCGTCCCGGACATCACCGCGTAACCACGTGGAACGTAGTAGTCGTCGAGCTGGCCGGGCAGGTTCGCCTTCGCCCGGAAGATGCCCGGCTCCCCGGCCCGGGCCGCCGACGAACGGCCGGACGCGTTCTGCGGCAGGTCGTCGACCAGCACGCTCGGGTACGGAACGTCGTCCCAGGTGTCCTTCCGGTACGGCGAGTGCTCCAGGATCACCGGAACCCGCATCCCCCGGGTCTCGGTCTCGCGGGGACGGGAGATGTCGACCACGACCCGGTCACGCCGGCCGTCGGAGTCGGTGTCGAGCGGGGTCTCCACCCACACCCGTTCCTCGATCGCGTCGGCGAACGAGAACACCGGCTGGGTCATGCCGTCCTGCACGACGATGTCCGGCGGCGGGTCACCGGTCCCGGCTCGTGCCGGCACGGGTGACGCGAGCAGGGCCAGCGCGACGACGTACGCGCCGAGGATCCTCGCGGAACCTGGTAAGCGCATGGACGTGCTCCTCTCGGACGGTCCTCATGGGTGAGGCGGTGGCGCCGACGGTACGGCTACCGGAGCGGCTCCAGGTCATCGGGTTGACGCATTGTCCACACCGGACGGTCACGGGTGATTTCCGGGGTCGCCGGAAATGGTCGGAGCCGGGCCGGTACCCGATGTCGGCAGGGTTACAGAAAAGGCATTGGTGAACGTGGACACATTGACCGCCTATCCTAGATACACCAGCCGGGTACGTCGATTGGTGTCGCGTACCCCGGGCGGATCACGGCAGCACGGAGGCGGTCCCTGGCTTGGCCAACTGCCTTACCTAGAGGTAGCTTGGCCGCCGACAACATTGGAGGTCGTACCGTCGCGTGCCTCTACGGGGCCGGCACGCCGCGGTCGAAGCTCTCAGCTATGGAGGTTGCATCCCGGTGAGTTCCTACACAATTACGATCGCCCCGGACGATCAGACCCGTGCCACGACGACGTTGCGGGTCGAGGTTACCGACAACGCCACCCGGATCACCGAACTCCTGGTTCGGGCCGGCGAGGGTGACGGACTCACCCCGGGACAACTGCCGGCGGTCGATCTGGACCAGTTGCTGCGCGCCGTGGTGCCGGCCGCCACCCCACCGGCGGTTGCCGCGTCGGCAGCCACCCCGGAGACCCTCGCCCCGGTCGTGGCGTCCTCCGGCGTGCAGAACGCCGAGCCGACGGTCGACGCCTCGCACACCGACGTTTCGGCGGCATCCCCGACGGACATGCCCACGGTGACCCCGGAACCGGTGACGACGTCGGTGGAGGCGCCGGTGGCCACTGTGGACTCCGACGCGGCGCCTGAGGCGGTCGTACCGCAGCCGGTGTCGGCGGAGACGGTCGGGTCCGTCGCGGCAACGACCGGCAAGGCGAAGACGACCCCGACCCGGAGCACCGCCAAGCGTGGCGGCACGGCGCCGGCCACGACCACTCGGTCCAAGGCCGGCCGGACCGCCACGAAGCAGAGCGCCACCGCCGGCACGGGGCAGGACGGTTCGGCATCCCCGGCCACGAAGCGGGCCCCGGCCAGGAAGGTCGCGGCGAAGCGGAGCGCTCCGGCCAGGAAGACCGTCGGGACCGGTGAGAGCACCGCCCCGAAGAAGAGCCTCAGCGCCGGCAGCGGCACCCCGGCGGCGACGCGGAGTGCGGCAGCGGGCAGGAGCGGCGCGACGCGGAAGAGCACGACCCCGGCAAAGAGCGGCACCGCGCGGAAGACCACGGCGTCGAAGAGCGTCCCCGCGAAGACGACCGACGCGTCGTCGACCGCTCGGAAGAGCACCTCGGGCCGGAGCAGCGCGGCGACGGCCGGAACCGGGCGTACGGCCGCGACGAAGCGGGCGGGCGGCCGGACGTCGGCCACGAAGGCGACCTCGGACCCGACCGGTACCGGTGCGGCGACGGGTAAGCGGGCGGCCCGGAGCAACGCGGCCGAACCCACCGCGGGCCGGTCGTACCGCCGGGCTCCGGAGGATCTCGCCGCGGTACTCGGGCAGGCCGGCACCGCCACCGCCGTCGCGGACCACTACGGCGTGCCCCGGCACACCGCGCAGAGTTGGATCAGGACGCTGCGCCGCAACGAGGACCCGGCAACGAACTGATCGCGCCATCGACCGGAGCGGTCCGCCTCGACCGCTGGCCGGCTCCGGTCACGGCGGCGTCGTCGATCCAGGTACGCCGGTACCGCCCGCTCAGCCGTCGGGACGGATGGTCAGTACCGTCCAGGCGCCGAGATAGATCCGGTCGCCGCTGCCCAGCCCCACCGGGGTGTTAGGCGCGATCGACGTCGTCTCGGGATCGTTGAGGTAGGTGCCGTTGGCGGATTCGAGGTCCACCACGGCCCAGCCGTCGGTCTGCGGCACCAGCATCGCGTGCAGGTGGGACACGCCGGGGTCCTCGGGCGGGCCGATCAGGTCGATGTCGGGACGTACGCCCCGGGATCGGCTGCGCCGGCCGATCAGCAGTTGCCGGCGGTCCAGTACGAACCGCCTTTCGGGTACGAAGCGTGGAAAGTGCAGCGCCGCGGCGTCCACCCCGCCGAGGGATCTGATCACCTCGAAGTAGTCCCGGTCCGCGCCGACCACGATCTGCCAGTCGGCGACGTGGCCCGGTGGCCCGCCATCCGTCCCCGCCGGTCGGTGGGCGGGCGGGCCGGGACGCCCCGGATCCGGACCGTCGTCGTCCGGAGCACCGGCCACCGCGTCGGGGCTGGCTCCGGCTGCGGCGTCCGGGACCGGCGGGGCGAGCAGGAAGTCGTATCCGTCCTCCTCGCAGAACCGGTCGACCTGCGGGGTCCCGCACAGCGGGCACGGCGTGGCCGGCGTGAGCTGCCGCGCGGCGACCGGTCCGCCGCCGCGCGGCAGCCCCGGCTCGAGGACGCCGTCCGCGACGCCGGGTGTAGCGACCGGTCCTCCCCCGGCGTTCGCCTGGTCCGGGCCGGAGCCGCGGCCCGCCATCGGCGTCCCGCAGACGTCGCAGTAGTCCGCAGTCGTCGAGTCGTGTCCCCGGGGACAGCTGGGCGTCGTCACGACCGTCACCCCGGCTCTTTCCTCACCCGCACCGTCTTGATCGACCGCACGTCGGTCAACTCGGTGTCCCCCGCGTTCACCTGCCGCTTCAACGATATGGTGCCGGTCGGCGCGTCGACGACGTCGACGACCCGACCGAGGAGTTGAGCGGTTTCGTCGTGTCCCGACTCGGCAGCCAGTTGTACGGCCCGGCCCAGCCTCGCCGTCGCCGTCTCGATGTCCCCGACCTCCCGGGCCCGCAGTCCCTCCTGGATGGCGGCCGCGAGCTCGGCCTGTCCGGTGTAGTGGGCCACCTGTGCGCTGATCCGGGTGGACAGGGCGGTGTCGTCGGTCCAGCGGGCCAGGATCAGTCGCTGCGTGAGCATCTGACCGGCGCTGACCAGGCTGACCCGCGCGGCGAGCACCTCCTCGCCGACCGTGTCGGGTTCGAGCGCCACCGAGAGGTGGTACTCGCGGGTCTCCGCCCCCCAGGCGCCCGTCGGGTAGTCGCCGATCCGCGCGCTGACGGCGGTCCGGCGCCCGCTGAGGTCCTGAACGTGCGGAAAGACCTGCTTGACCGTACGGATGGTCGAGCCGGCCGGACTCCAGATCCGCAGCGCCACGTCGGCCACCCACTTGCCCATCGCCGCGGCGGTCATCGCCTGGAAGGCCGCCGGCAGCTCGGCGGGGTTCTCCAGCCCGTCGGCGGTACCGAGCAGGGTGGCGGCGATGGCGCGCAGCTCACCCGCCACCCAGCCGGTACCGATGCCCCGGCTGTCACAGACGAATCGGCCCTCGCACACGGCGAGCATCCGCTGCAGCTCCTCGGGCCGCTCGTGTTCGTTGCGGCCGTCGGTGAGCAGGATGGCGTGTCTGACCTCGGCCGGATAGCTGGCGAACAGCCAGTTGGCCAGGTCCAGCCATCGCCCGATGGCGGTTCCGCCGTCCGCCCGCAGTCCGGCCACCGCCGCTTTCGCCTGGGCCCGGGTCTGTGCCGTTGCCGGCACCATTCCCGGCTGTGGTGGGTACACCATCCGGGCGATCGACGTACCGGACACCACCGCGAAGCCGACTCCCTCGCGCAGGGTGTCGATCGCGACCGCCGTGGCCCGCTTCGCCTCGGCGAGCTTCGTCGCGGGCATCGCCATGGAGCCCGAGGTGTCGATCATGATCACTTGCGCGGCACTCGGTACGTTCGCGGGATCGCGCAGGTCCGGCCCGGACGCGGTCACGGTAAGAATCGCGTCCACCACCTGGCCTCCGGCCGGCAGATACTCGTTGTGGTCGACCTCGACGAGGAACTGCGGCGCTCCGCTCACGCGTTGGGCCCTCCCGGTCGTACGACGGGCCCTCCCGCTTGGACGACCGGCGGGAACGGCAGCACCGCGACGGCGACGTTGTCGTGTCCGCCGGCCTCCACGGCGAACCGGGTCAGGTCCCGGGCGATCGCGATCGGGGCGGGACCACCGGGTCCCGGCACCCGGGCGGCCAACGCGGGCGCGTTGGGCAGGTAGTGCGACAACCCGTCGGAGCAGAGCACCAGCCGTCCCGGCCGGTTCGGCTGGAACGTCATCACCTGCGGCTCCGCGTCGCTGGAGTCCGCGCCGAGCCAACGGATCAGCGCCTTCGAGGTGGGATCCAGCTCGGCACCGGGCGGCACCGGGCGGCCGGCCCGGATCTGTCCGACCACCGAGTCGTCGATGGTGAGGCAGACGGCCTCGTTCACCGCGCCATCGGGGCCGAGCCAGTACGCCCGACTGTCGCCGATCCAGCCGATCGACACCGAGCCGACGGTGACCACCGCGCAGACGAACGTACAGCTCGGCGGCACCTGCCCATCGTCGCTGGCGGCGGTCGCCCGGGCCGCGGTGGCGGCGGCCCGGCCGCTGGCGATGATCGCGTCGGGGGCGTTGGCACCGGCCGACAGCGCCGACAGCATGGCCGTCAGACCGGCTTCCGTCGCCGCGTGCGCGGCCACGTCGGCGCGCAACGAGGTCGATACCCCGTCACACACGACGGCCGCGATCGTCTGTCCGAGTCGGCCGATCGCGACGGCGTCCTCGTTGCGCCGTCGCCGGGCCTTGTCGGTGACCGCGGCGACCGGGCCGAGGTCCAGGTCCGCCCGGTCCCGGCCGACGAGCCACCGCTGTCCACAGTGGTCACAAAGGCCCGGGTTGCCCACCGGCGGTTTACCGCACCCTGGACAGGGTTGACCGACCGCCCGGGACGAGAGCCAGGGGTCGGCCGTCGCGCCGGAACCGGACTGGCTCTGCGGAGCGGTCGCCGTGGGTGCTGGCTGCGCCGGTACACCCCAGCCGGCCGGCGCGCCCGGGGCGCTCCACCCGGCAGGCGCCGGGGGTGGGGGCGGCGGACCCCATCCGGCCGGTGCGGGCGGTGCCGCCGGTACGGACGGCGCTGCCGGTGCCGCGGGTGTGCTCCAGGCGGCCGGGCGGGGCACGGCGACCGGGCCGGACGACACGCTCCAGACCCCGGTCGTGGACGAGCCGGTCGGTGCCGCCGATCCACCCCAGCTCGTGGCCCCGGTCGCTCCGGGCGATCCGTGCGTCGGCCCGGCGGGCGAGTACTGCCCGGGAGGGGCGGTCGGCCCCGACGGCGCGAACGGACCGGGAGGTGTGGCCGGGCTCGGATGACCGACCGGCCCGGCGGGCCGCAGGGGTTCCGGTACACCGGCCGTTCCGGTCGGCCGGAACGCTTCGGTGGGTCCGGCCAGCGCCGCGAGCCGGGAGAGCTCGGTCTGCGACGACGACCCGGTGGACCCCGCCAACGCGGTCAGCCGGGACAACTCGGTCGCGCCGGACGGCTCGGGCGCCGACGACGGTCGTAGCCCGCCGGACTCCCCCGCCGCCCAGGCCGGTGACCCGGTCGGCTCCGCCGCCGCGACGCGCTCCAGTTCCCGACCGCACACCTCGCAGTACCGGTGCTCCGGCGCGTCCGGCGGGCCGTGCTCGGGGCAGGGTTTGGCCGTGCTGCCGGCCGCGCCGGTACTACCCGTGGCCGTCATACCAGCGTCCTCGGCCGGACCGCGTTCGCGTGGTCGACCAGTGCGATCCGGAGCTCCGGATCCCGGGAGAGCTGGGCCAGCGTCCGGTACGACCGTTCCAGCCCGAACCGGAGGCCCCGCTCGGTGAGATCGTGCCCCAGGATCCTGGCGTCGGACGTCGGCACCGTACGGCCCCGAACCCAGGCCAGGGCGACCTCCAGCACCTCGATGGTGAGTCGGGTCTGCCGCTCGACATCCAGCCCGAGCCGCTCCAACCGGGCGGAGGCCCGCAGCAGCTCGTCAGGGCCGGTCCCGCCGCCACTCAGTCCGGGCAGGCTGGCCCGGACCGCCGCCACCTGCGCGGCGACGTGCTGGCTCGAACTGTCCGGCACCTGGTCGAGCACGGCGAGCGCGCCCACCCGGTCGCCGACCAGGAACCGGATCCTGGCCAGCCCGAACGCCGCGCTCAGGTGGCCGCGATCGGCGCGCCACACCCGGTCGTAAAGTCTGGCGGCCAGCTCCCGGTCGCCGGTGCACTCCGCGCTCACGGCCAACGCCAGCCGGGCCGCCGGCTCCCCCGGCAACACGTCGTACACGGCGTCGAACGCCACCCGGGCCTCGGCGGGGCGGTTCGCCGTCAGCGCCGCGATCCCCCGGTACCAGTCCACCCGCCAGTCGAACGGGTCGGCCGCGGCCAGGCGATCCAGGTCGGCGCCCGCCCCGGCCAGGTCACCCCGCTCGATCCGGGCTCCGGCCAGCCGGAGCGCCACCTCCACGCTGCGTACCGGTGCCGCCGTCAACTGCCGGACCAGTTCCGCGGGGTCGGTCGCGCCGAGCGAGGCGAGGAATCCGGCCCCCGGGTCGAGCACGTCGACCTGTGGCAGCGGTAGCGCGGCGGCCACCGCCGCCGGGGCCGGCGCTATCGAGCCGGGCGGCACCCCACCGCCGGCTCCCCAGGCCCGACCGGCGACGGCCCGGTTGACCTCGCCCGCGTCGGTGCCGAACGCGCGTCGCTCCGGGGTGAACTGCCGGGACACCGCCGGTCGGGGTACGCCGTCCGCGGCCGAGAGCACCTCCCGCAGGACGCCGAGCAGTTGCTCGCTCATCTCGGCCGCGCTCTGGAACCGTCGATCGGGATCGGGATGCGTCGCACGCCGGAGCAGCCGGTGGTACGACATCTCGGCGGCGAACAGCGGGGCGTCGGACGGTTCCGGCAGCCGGTTGGCGAAGGTCGTCGAGAAGCCACGGAAGTCGAGGCTGAGCACGGCCAGCGCCCGACCCACGGTGTAGATGTCGGAGGCGACCGACGGTCCGAAGGTGCCGACCTCCGGCGCCTGGTAGCCGGGAGTGCCGAAAATGGCGCTGGCGCTGTCGTCGACGTGTCGTACCGCGCCCAGGTCGAGAAGTTTGAGCTGCTCCTCGGCGTGGATCACGTTGTCCGGTTTGAAGTCGCAGAACAACAGGTTCCGGTCGTGCAGGTAGTCCAGCGCCGGCAGGATCTCCACCCCGTACGCGATCACCTCGGGCAGTGGCAGGGCCCGCTGGCCGCTGTCGCGGCGCCGGGAGAGCAGCATGTCCCGCAGGGACTGGCCACCGACGTACTCCATGACGATGTAGCCGACCGGGGTGCCGGTGCGCGGGTCGGGATGCTCCACGAAATCGTGGATCTTGACGATGTTCGGGTGGTCCAACTCGACCAGGAACCGACGCTCGGCCACCGCAGAGGCCATCGCGTCGGCGTCCGAGGTGTTGATGAGTCCCTTCAGGACCACCCAACGGTCGCTGACCGTGTCGCTGACGTTCCGGTCCCGGGCCAGATAGATCCAGCCCAGGCCGCCGTACGCAAGGGCGCCGAGGATCTCGTACCGCCCGTTGATGATGTCGCCCGCGCCGAGCCTGGGGAGAAAGGAGAATCGGCTGCCGCAGTGCGGACAGAAGCCCTCGGCCCGGCCGGGCTTGCCGTCGCGGCCCCGACCCACCGGCTTCTCGCAGCTGATGCAGAACCGCCGCGACTCGGCGACCTTCGGCTCGGACATCACCGCCGTGGCCGGATCCCGCAGTGGCACCCGGGCGATGTCCACCAGGCCGGCGCCGAGCCCGCCCCGGGCCGCACTGCGGGACCGGGTCGATCCCCGCGTGCCGGAGTTCGCCGTGCCCCGGCTGGGCATTGTGCCGAGGCCTGTCGGGCCGGTGCCCGTCGACGCCGGGCCTCTGCCGGTGCCGGTCGACGCCGGCCCCGTACCCGTGGACGCCGGGCCTGGACCGTGGCCTGACGACGCCGGCCCGACCCCCACACCCGGCGCCGGTCCGGCGCCGGCACTCGGCACCGCCGCCCGCCCGGTCCCGGTCGGCACCGCGGCCCGCCCCCGACCGGTCGGCGCGGCGGCCCGCCCGGTACCCGTCAGCGCGCCGGTACCGGTCGCCGTCGAGGTCGCACCGGCAGCCGACGACAGCCCACCGCCACCCGTGGACGGCGCGAACGCGCCCGTGCTGGTGGGTGCCACGCCCGCACCTTCGGCACCGGTCGAGCCGGTGCCGTCCGGGCCGGCTCCGGGCACCGGTACCCGACGTCCACAGTCATCGCAGTATCCGTCGGGGAGGTAGGAGCCTGGGCAACCGGGCCGCAGGCAGCGGGTGCTCATGGAACGGCTCCCTTCGCACCGGGCGTCGGGCGCTCGGCGAGGTCGTTGAGTTGACGCTGGTACGCGACCACGGCCCGGGTCGCCGCCGCCAGATCACACGGGCTGGTGTAGAGCAGATCGCGAGCCAGACGGTACCGGGCGGAGAGGTCGACGTGTTCGATGAGGCCGAGCCGGCCCGCCTTGGCGCGGTAGGCGTCGAGTCGGCCCCGCAACTCGGCGCGTCGCCGCAACAGCCCGTCGGCCGCTTCGTGCAGCTCGGCCATCCGACACCGGGCGGTCGCGACGGCCTGCTCGACCGCGACCAGTTCCGTGCCGAGCCGAGGCCATCGACGTTCCCGGTGCAGTTGGTCGAGCTGGTGCAGGTGGGTCCGCAGCGCCGGGTTCGGATCGGGCAGGTCGGGCAGGCCCGGATCCGCGATCTTCGTCAGCGCGGCCGCGTAGGTCCGGTTGGTCTCCGTCGTGGCGGCGGCCAGTTCGTCCAGTTCGGCGCCCAGCCGGGCGACCCGGCCGGAATAGCCGTCCCGCAGGTCGGTCAGCGCGGCGAGTCGATCGGCGAGGCCGGTGACCTGCACGGTCAGCTCCCGGAGCCGGGCCGCGACCGGCCCGTTCCTGGTCGCGGCGAGCGGGTCACCGAGCGCACTTCCGTACGCCTCCTCGATCTGCCGGCCGAGCCGGGTCAGGTCACCCTCGATCGTCGGGTCGTCGCCGGGGGCCCCGACCTCTCTCCGAAGCCCCGCGACCGTGGCGATGAGCTGCCCGAACTCCTCGGCGAGCCGGGTCCGCGCCGCTGCCACCTCGGACAACGAACCGGCCAGCCCGGTCGACTCGGTCTCGATCCGCCGGGCCAGTTCGACCAGCCCCGACGAGCGGGCCGACGGGTCGGCGACGGAATCGTCCAGCACCATCCCGTCGCCGCCGAGCCGGACCGCCGGCCCCCGGAGCAGCGCGGTGAGTTCCCGTAGCTCGCCGTCGCCCGGTCGGGAACGCCGGGCGCGGACCTCCCGGACCCGGTGCAGCAGCTCGGAGAACGCGGTGAACTGCGACCAGAGCACGGCGAGGCGGGCCAGCAGCCCGGCGGCGACCCGCGCGGTGTCGCCGTTGTGCGCCGTACCACGCAGGACAGCCAGGTCAGGATGGGTGTCCAGGGCGTACATCGCGGCCGAGATCCGGTCGTAGGCCGCACCGAGGTCGGCGATCAACCGGTCGGCCTCGGTGCGGCTCATCCGTGAGGGCGACACGTTCATCGGCATACCTATCCGGTGTCCCGGTGATCGCCACCGGTACGTCGCCACTTCGCACCGAGTTCCACGAGTCACGCTAGTCCCGATAACGGGCGACCGGTGGGGAAGGCGCGGGGCCCAACGACGTCAACCAGCGGTTGTAGAGCCGACCCCAGGTCCCGTCGGAACGGATCTTGGCCAGTACGCCGTTGACGAACCGAACCAGTTCCGGCGACTCCTTCGAGATGGCCACCCCGTACGGCTCGTCACTGAACCGGGGCCCGACCACCTCCGTGTTCGGGTCCTGCGCGGCGAGTCCGGCCAGGATGCTGTCGTCGGTGGACACCGCGACCACCTGGTTCTGCTGCAACAGCACCAGGCAGTCGGTCCAGTTGACCACCGAGACCGGTGCGGTGCCCTCCTCGGCGATCTTCCGGATCGAGGTGCTGCCCGCCGCCGCGCACACCTTCTTACCGCGCAGGTCCCCGATCGTCTTCGCCGCCGAGCCCCGGGTGACCAGGATCCGCTGGCCGGCGGTGAAGTACTCGGTGGAGAAGGAGACCTGCTCCCACCGCTCGCAGTTCATCGTCATGGTCCGGACCACCATGTCGACGGTGCCGTCCTGGACCACCTTGATCCGGTCGGCGGAGCTGATCGCTCGGAACTGGATCCGGCCGGGGTCGCCGAAGATACCCCGGGCGACTTCCCGGGCGATGTCGATGTCGAAGCCGGTGAGCTGCCCCGTCAACGGGTCACGGAAGCCGAAGTTGTAGCTGTTCTGGTCGACACCGACCACCAGCCGTCCGCGCTGGGCGATCCGGGACATCGCCGTACCGGACGGCATCTGCCGGGGTGGCGGCAGCGCGCCAGACGGTCGCAGACTGGCCCGTGGATTGCAGGAACCGGACGCCGCCGCCGGCCCGGTCGGAACGACCGCCGGGTCCTGCATGCCGACCGGGCGAGGCGGTTCGGCGTGGGTGGCGTTGTCGGGCAGCGCCGGATCGGTGCCACATCCGGCGAGGCTCACCGCGAACACCATCGCTATGGTGCCGGCGAGCAACCGGCCGGCACGGTGCCGGTTTCTCATCGATACTCCACTATCCGCCGCTGCATGCCGACCGCGGCTCCGATCACCAGCAGGAGGGTCAGTCCGACGATACCGACATCGGTCCCGGTCAGCGCCCGGCCGGCGCTCTCGGCTTCGCGCTCGAACCGGCCCCCGTTGTGGGTGATCGCCTTGGCGAGTGCCTCGTCGAGTTGGTTGAAGATCGACGCCGTGGTCTGGTCGCCGGTGCCCACGGTCGCGGCCACCGCCTTCGCGTACTCGCCGCTGTCGTCGAGGATCCGCACGTTGCGATGCGCGGCGGCCCACTCCTTGCTGCGTGCGATCGCGGTGTCCATCGCCTGCCGGGTGGTCTCGTCCGACGCCGCCGCCCGCGCCTGCGCCAGCAGCCCGCCGGAGCCGTCCGTCCCGGCGAGCCGTTCCATGACGACGCCGTAGTTCTCCTCGAACGCCGCACCGTTGCCCCGGGCGACCAGGGTCAGGGCCTCGTCGGCCCGGGCCTGCAGTCCGGCGATCCGCGCCTCGGCCAGGAGGTTCACCTGGGCGGAACCGTCGTCGCGACTCGCCGCCAGGGATCCGGCCGCCACCAGCGCCGACACGGTGAGCCAGCCCACCAGCAGTACCGTTGCTCCGGTCGCGACGAGCAGCCCCACGTTGAGCAGCCGATTGGTGCGCCGGGTGAGGTGGACCTGCACCAGTACCAGGCCGGCCAGGGTGAGCACGCCCAGCAGCACCGCGACCCACGGGAAGCCCGCCGCGCGGTCCCGGGCGTCGTCGAGTTCGCCGGAGGCCGCCGCGTAGAGCTCCTGGGCCGCCGGCAGCAGTTCGGTCCGCATCAGCCCCGAGGCTTCCTGCAGATAGGCCACGCCCAGAGGCAGGCCCTGCCGGTTGTACGTCCGAGCGGTCTCCACCAGGCCGGCGTACACCGGCAACCGGGCGGTGATCCGGGCGATCGCCGTGGCGCCCCGACCCTCGTCGGCGGCGGCCGCCGAAACGATGGTCAGCGCCGCGGCGGCGTCGGCGAGGTCCCGCTGGTAGCGGTCCCGCAGGGCCGGCGGTTCCAGACCGTTGGACAGGAACGCGCTCGCGGCGGTCGCGTCGGCGTCGGACAGCGCCCGGTACAGGCTCTGCGCCGCGACCGCCAGTTCGCCGCTGCGGGCGGTGACTCCCCGGACCAGGTCCGCGCGCTGCCGGACACCGACCAGCGCGACCACACCGGCGATCAGGCCCAGCACGACCACGGCGGCCAGGATGGCGGTGAGCCGGCCGGGGGTCTGCCGCAGCGGCGCGGTGACCCGGCGCAGCGTGGCCGGTGGGCGGGGTTGCGGCGCGACGGCCAACTGGCCTCGCGGGACAGCGACCGCCGACCCGTGCGAACCCACCCGTAACCTCCCCATTCGAGCAACCGGAACGGCGCGCCGCAGGCAGACGCCGGCGGTCAGATCTTGACGACCGGCTTCAAGGTAACCAATCGGCTCAACCGGCGGGGGGCGGCCCCGACGATCCCGGGAAGCCTACGGCCGCCCACCGACGCTCGTAACCCGGCACCGTCCACTATCGGCAGGGCGGCCCGGAACGGCCGTCGGTCCGGTGTCGGCTCTCGATCTCCCGGCCCAGTTCCCGGAGGGCGGCCGGGAGGCGGACTCGTGATCGGGTGGAGGCCACGCGACGCGGCGAGCAGCGTACCCGCGTCGGGCGGCGACCGCCCCGTCACCCCCGGCGGCGGCTGATCCCCACCTGCGTCGCGAAAGGTCGTGGCGACCACCGGCTCACCGGCGGTCGCCACGACCGGTCGTCGGGCGGGTCGGGGTCAGCCGTTGGTCCAGACGTACGTGCCGGCGACGGTCCGCGCCGAACCGCGGGCGTACGCGGGTACGAGGGCACCGGCGAACAACGAGTCCACCCGGGCCGCCTCCGCCGCGCTCGGGTACGCGTTCCGGCAGGAGACCGGGGCGCTGCTGCCGGACATCAGATCGGAGCAGAGTCCGGTCCTGCGGTCCGGCAGCCCGAGAATGTGCCCGAGTTCGTGGGTCGCGATCCGGGTCCGGTCGTACCCCTGGTCCACCGCCTGCCAGCCCATGTAGATCCGGCCGGAGCCGAGCCCGGTGACGTACGCGCGGGGCCAGCCGTTGTCCACCTGGATGGTGACCGTCGCCGGGGTGCCGGCCACCAGCCTGACGTTGCTCACCCTGCTGTTCCAGATCTGGGCGGCCTGGGTGAAGTTGGTGGTGAACTCCCCTGCCCGGCTGGCGTCGTAGTAGACCGTCCGCGCGGCGGGGGCGGCGACCGCCGGCGCGGCGACGACCTGGGTGCCGGTCAGGGACGCGGCCAGGGCGAGGAGGCCGAGCGCGGCCCGGAGGGCGTGGCGTCTGAGCATGACGACTCCTTATGGGAGCAGGGGCGAGGACGGACCGCCCTCAATCGATGCTGATTAATGTAGGTGGCGGATCCGACGACCGGCGCATAGCAGTTGCCTCATATCGGAGGGTCCGGCGGGCCGGCGGTCATCTGAATCGGCCCGGGGCCTCGGGGCCGGACCGGCGCCGGAACGCCGAACGCAACCTGTTCGGAACACGGACCGTCGCGATCGCGGATCAGCATGGTGGGGCTAACCTGGAGCGGGTGTCCGGCGTCGCCGGCGGGGGGCGGAAGGCGGTAGGCGTTTGTGCTGGCGGAGGATGACCCGATGACCACGCCGTCGCGGGCGGGACGCCCGGCGGTGATGACCGACGTGGCCCGGCTCGCCGGGGTGTCGCACCAGACGGTCTCACGGGTGATCAACGGCCATCCACGGGTACGCCCCGAGACCCGGGACCGGGTGGTGCGGGCGATGGCGGAACTGAGCTACCGACCGAACGCGATGGCCCGGGGGCTGGCCAGCCGCCGGTCCCGGGTGCTCGGTGTGGTCAGCTTCGACACCATCCTGTTCGGTCCGGCGTCCACCCTGCTCGGCATCGAGCGCGCCGCCCGGGCCGCCGGCTACGGCGTCAGCATCGTCACCCTGGAGATGGTCGACCGCCGGGGTGTGCTCAGCGCCGTGGAGGCGCTCGACGGTCAGGGTGTCGACGGGGTCATCATCATCGCACCGCAGATGGCGGCCGCCGCCGCGCTGCACAGCCTGCCCCGGGGAATGGTGGCGGTGGCGGTGGAGGCGGGCCAGGACAGCGGCCTGCCCTCCGTCTCGGTCGACCAGATCACCGGCGCGCGACTGGCCGTCCGACACCTGCTCGAACTCGGTCACCGCACCGTCTGGCACGTCTCCGGCCCCAGCGACTGGTTGGAGGCGCGGGATCGGATCACCGGCTGGCGGCAGAGCCTGGAGGAGGTCGGTGCCGCGGTGCCGCCGATCATCGCCGGGGACTGGAGCGCCCGCTCCGGGTACGCCGCCGGAACGGCACTGGCCGGAAACCCGGACGTGACCGCTGTCTTCGTCGCCAACGACCAGATGGCGCTGGGCCTGCTGCGCGCCCTGCACGAGCGGGGCGTACGGGTGCCGGCGGACATCAGCGTGGTGGCGTTCGACGACATCCCGGAGGCGGAGTTCATGCTGCCGCCGCTGACCACGGTGCGTCAGGACTTCGACGAGGTGGGTCGGCGCGGGATGGCCACTCTGCTGCGACTGCTCGGCTCGACCGCGAACGGAGCTCGGCCGAGCGCCGTACTGCCGACCGCCGTCATGGCGACGACCACGCCGATCGAGCCGACCCTGGTGATCCGGCAGAGCACCGCCGCACCCGCCGCGGGCTGAACCGGACGGCCGGATTCAGGCTCATGGCGTGGGTCGGAACGAGCTGTCCCCCCGGAAGGGTGGCGTTGTCGGCGTAGTTGTCGAACGGCACCAGCGCCTGTCGATCCCGGGGCCCGCCCGACGGGTCAGCGGTCCGGGGCAGCCACCTGGGAGACTCTGAGCCGGACCGGCTCCGTGGGGCGAGGCCGCACGACGGACGCCGGAGCCACCAACGGAGCTGGAACGGGAGCGGAACGTGGAACTGGTCGGAACCCTGTCGCTGATCGCCGCCACACTGGGCACGGGTCTGATGGCCGGACTCTTCACCAGCTTCGCGTACGCCGTGATGCCGGCCCTGCGGCGGGCCGACGACCGGACGTTGGTCATCACGATGCAGCAGATCAACAGGGTGATCATCAATGGCTGGTTCCTGAGCAGCTTCCTCGGCGCCCCGGCGCTCGCGATCGTGGCCGTGGCCACCCACTGGAACGGTGACCTGCGCCGGGCCCTGCCGTGGATCGTCGCCGGGTTCCTGCTCTACCTGGTGATGTTCGGCATCACCATGGGGCTCAACGTCCCCCTCAACAACCAGCTCGAGGCCGCCGGTGATCCCGATCGGCACACCGACCTCGCGACCGTCCGTGAGCGCTTCGAGTCGCGGTGGATCACGTACAACCTCGCTCGGGCGGTGGCCTCCACCGCCGCCTTCGGCTGCCTTCTCTGGGCCCTGGTGCTGCACGGCACCGCCACCGGTTGACCGGTGGCCGCGAGTCCATCGCGGGTGCGACCCATCCCCCGAGCGTCAGGCAAGGTCGGCCGGCGGCCGGCCGGGCCGCGCGGGAGCCGGCAGCGGGTCGGACGTCGCCGGATCGGAGGCCCACGGACCCGACCCCGGCGGCTCCGACGGCGGCGGATCAGCGACCTGCGGACCGGGCTGCGGCGGGTCAGCCGCCTGCGGTGGGTCGGACGGCGGGCCGGGCAGCGGCGGTAGGGACTGCGCCAGGTCGGGCAGGGGCCGGCCGGCCAGCGCGGGATCGGGCGTCGGCCGGTCGCCGCCAGGCAGTAGAACAGGCCGATCAGTGGAACGAGCAGCAGGCAGCACTGGAGATTGGGAACCTGGAGCCGTTCCAGCATCGCCGCGTTGTCGAAGCCGACGCCCGGGTCACGGGACGTCGGAGTGAGTACACCCGCCCAGAGGATGCCGACCGTCAGGATTCCGGCCAGCACGAGTAGTGCTCTGACCCGTCCGGCGGCCCGCCGGAACGGACCGACGGGTGGCCCGAGCACCGGTCCCGGCCGGACCTCCCGAACCGGCGGCAGGTTCCGGATACCCACCGGGGCGTACCGGCCGGTGTGGCTGACCAGCACCGCCGCGTGCAGCCGGCGCCACCGCGCCCGCGTCACCCCGGGCAACCAGCACAGCGTCACCGCGCCGGGAAACTCCTCGTGCAGCCGGGCGAGGTCGAATGATCGATCGAAATGGATGGTGCCTCTCGCCTCCGGCCCGTTGAACTCGGCCGGCAGGGTGCCGGGCTCGTCGGTCCGGACCGATGCCGCTTCGAGCCGGCCGGTGAGCACGATCGCCGGCTCGCTCCGGTGGAGAAGTGCGCGGCGTAGCCTCGCCTGGGCCCGCCAACCTCCTGGCGGCCCCGACCGGTAGGCGAGGACCACGATCATCGCGACCCCGCCCGACAGGAGGCCGAGGAACCAGCCGGGGAGGCCTCCGGCCAACAACTCGAACAACTCGTCCGGATCCTCGGCGATCACGGCACCGGCGGTCGGGTCGGTCGGGGCGTACAGCACGTGGACGAGCTGCCCATCCTGCGGATAGCGGTCGAAGGCCACCCGTTCCGTCACCGAGCGGAGTGGCCCGGTCGAGTCGGTGAGCCGTACCGTCACCCGGGCCTCGTACCAGTCCGGACCTCTGACGTGGTGCGAGGCGACCGGACCCAGCGCGGCGATCTCCACCTCGTACACGTCCGGATCGGCCTGTCGGAGCGTGACCAGTTCCGGAGGTGTGGCGCCGGCCGCCGAGGGCAGCGCCAGCGCGCAGATCCCACCGAGGATCAGCACGGTGTCGGCGACGATCCGCCGTCGCGCGGGCCACCAGCCGGCCCGCGACGGTGGGCCGTCGGCGGGTCCGGCCCGGACCGCCAGCAGCCACCACCCGACGCTCGCCACGATCGTCAGGCCGAACGGTCCGAGGACCTCCGGGCGCGGCCAGGTGCGGTCCCAGGTGACCAGCAGTCCCGCCACGGTGCCCAGGACGCCGGCCAGGGCCAACCCGGCGAGACAGACCCGGAGGAGAACGGAGGCGCGCACGAAGATCATTATGTGGTCGGCACGCAACCGGAGGACCGGACTGTCCGGGCCGGGCCACCTGGGGGTGCAGACCGGCGATAGCCGTACCCGGCACGGTCACCGGCCCAGCTCCCACCAGTCCTCCTCGGCCATGACCTTGTCCTCGTACGTCACCCGGGGCAGCGAGTTGACGTCGTAGCCGCGCGACTCGAGTACGGCGATCCGGGTGTTGCCGTCCATCACGGTGCCGTCCGGCTTGGCGGTCAGCGGCTCCTGCGCCCCGGGACGCAGGGAGGCGACGATGTCGTTCGTGCTCTGGTCGTTCCAGTAGTCGACGGAACTCTTGTCGAGGGTGCCGTACGGGTGCAGCATCGTCAGCGGCGCGTCATCGTCCTGCACACCGCCCTCGCCGCCGGACTGGGCGGTGTCGTCACCGGCCTGTCCGGTCCCGTCCGGGGTTCGCTCCTCGCCGTCCTCCCGGTCCTGCTCCGCGACGGCCTGTCGAGCCTCCGCCCGCGAGGTGCCCACGCCGAACTGCTCGTCGCCCTGCGCCGTCGGCTCGTCGGGCCGCTTCGTGGACTCGTCGCTCTCGTTCGGTGGGTCGGTACCGGGGATGGTGTCGGTGGCCATCGTTCCGCCTTCGGGTGCTCAGGTCTAGGTACCGGGCGGCCCGCGCCGCTGTGCCGGGCGCTGTGCGGGCTCGGCGGGTGGTCGCACTAATCCGCCGAGATGGTGAACTCGACGTAGAGCGTGGGGTCGTCCTGCCAGGCGTCCACGACGCGTCCGGCCGACTCGGTGCCGTGGGTCGCCTCGCTGAGGTCGGCGATCCGGTCGAGATCCGGTCGGAAGCCCGAACCGTCGGTGTGGAATCCATCGACGCCGAGCACGCGCCAGTTCCGGGAGCGCAGAAAATCAATGACCCGGGCCGCGTCGGGTACGCCGAACAATACGGACTGGCCGCGTACGACTGCCTCGGCCGGAAATGCGGTGAGCAGGGCGGCGGTCACATCGGTCATGTGAACGGAGACCTCCAGTCGGGATCGGTTCGGTCACTGACCTGAACGATATCGCCGGTCCGGTCGTTACGAACCACGTAACTCTCGTCCTCGTTGATATATGCCGTCGCCGGATCGTCGTTGCGGGTACCGTCCGGATTCCAGCGGGTGTCGGCCGTCTCCTGGGTCCGATGCGGTGAATTGATCGTGTCCTCGACGGAATCGTGCGTCCAGCCCCGCTTCTCCAGCTGTCCTTCGATCTTCTCGCCGAAGCTCGTCTCCACTCCGGCATCGCTCTCCTGCCCCTTCTCGTCGTGCTGCCCGGCCTCATTCGACGCCTGCCCGTCCGGCTCCTGCTGTGCCGTCTCCTGCCCGCCCGGCTCCTGCTGTGCCGTCTCCTGCCCGCCCGGCTCCTGCTGTGCCGTCTCCTGCTGTGCCGTCTCCTGCGGTGACGACTCCTGGCCCGCCGACTCCTGCCCGGACGCCTCCTGGTCCGATTCGGCGATTTCCTTTCTGGTCCGACCACGGGACTCGTCGTCGTCGCCCAGCGTCTCCGCCCGGGCCGTCTCGGGCGTACCGCCGGACGACTCCCGATCGTGCTCGACCGGGGGCGTCCCGTCGATGGCCGTCGGGTTCTCCGTCATCGGCCGGCCATGAGGTACCTGGCCGGCCAGGTGCACTTGACGAACCGCCCGAGTACGTCGTCGACGCGCTCGTTCCAGCCCGGCTCGCCCGGTCCGACGCCGATGGCCGTTTCGAGGGCGGGACGGTGCTCGGCACCGAAGACGACCGTACGGCGAACCGTCCGGTTCCGTTGGTCGGCGTCGAACCAGCCGTGTACCAGCGCGAACTGCCGGCCGCAGGGGGTGTGCGGGATGTTGACGCCGTACGCCGCGTTCCACTCCTGCGTGCGTGGATGGGCGGGATGGTCGGGGTCGGCCTGCCGGGTCTGGTTGAGCTCGTCGAGGATCAGCACCCACCGGTACGGCGTGGCGAGCCACTGTGGTTCCTCGTGGGCGCAGCGGACGGTCCGGCCGGGCAGTCCGGGCAGGGTGCCGAGGACGTGCGCGGCGAGTTCGTCCGGGCTGGCGATCCGGCCCAGCGCGCAGGCGCGGGCGGCGACGGCGGCGTCGACGGCGTGCGACAGCGCGCAGTGGCGTAGCCGGCGCGGCAGGGCGGCGACCTCGGCGCGCAGGTCGTCGTCCGGTAGCGGGCTGCCCCACCCGGTGAGGTGTCCGAGTACGGCGAGTTCGGCCCAGACGACGAGCAGTGGCCGGTCGTGCAGCAGGTGTTGGGCGTACCGGAGCTGCCGCAGGTCACACGGGACGCTCCGGCAGTCGATGCCGCAGGTGGCGCTGCGTCGGCCGATCAGGACGTCGACCGGGGCCGTACCGGCCGGGGTGTCGGACCGCTCCCGGTCGGTGCCGTCGGGTACGACGACGAGAAGTGGATGGTCCATTCCGTCGGTGAAGACCGCTCCGGTGCCGGGTCGGAGGGTGACCAGGTACTCCGACTGCGCCTCGGTGAGGTTGACCGTGGCGCCCACCGCCTCGCGGTCGTCCTGGGCCGGCAACCGGTGCATCACCTTCACCGCCGTGTTCTTGATGACGTCCGGGGCGAGTTTGCTGGGAATCTGTTCGGCGATGACCAGACCCTCGCCGTAGGCGCGGATCTCGGCGAGCAGCGCGGCGAAGAGTTCTACGGCGTGCGCGACCGGTCCGGGATGCTCGGTACGACGCAGCAGCCGGTGGGCCTCCTCGAAGACGCTCAGGTGGCGCAGGCCGGACCGGAACGACGCCGGATCGGTCCGCTGTGCCACCCGCAGGTGCTCGACGAGCCGGATCAGCAGGGTGCCCATCAGGAACGCCTTGTCGCGGTCGTCGCCGACATCCTCGATCTCGACCACGACGTTGCGGTGCAGCAGCCGGGGGAAGTCGAGCGGGTGGCCGCCCTCGAAGAACCGTCCGGTGGTGCCGAGCCGGAGGCTGGAGAGCCGGACCCGGACGAAGCCCCGCACGTTGTCGGTGATCTCCTGGCCGTAGCCGATGTCGGCGACCACGTGTTCGGCGGTGCGTTGCAGGTCGCCGAGGGTCGGATAGCGGGGCCGGTGCCCCGGGGTCCGGGCCGCGCTCAGCGGCAGGTCCCAGCCCTGCTCCTCGTAGCAGCGGGTCAGCGCGGCGGCGAGAACCTGTGGAAACGGCTCTTCGGCCTCGAAGGCGGCCAGGAACAGCGCCCGGACGAGGTCGAGGTGGGTCTGCAACGGGAAGCCGGCGGCGGGTTCGAGCGGATTGAGCCCGACCGGCGGTACGTCGGGATCGCCCGGCCGGATCGCGATCACCCGATCCGCACCGAGCCGGGTGGCCAACTGGCGGTACTCGGCCTTGGCCGGCTCCACCACCAGCCAGGGCAGGCCGGCGGCGTCGGCGCCCTCGAGCAGGTGCCGAATGGTCTGGGACTTGCCGCCGCCGGTCGCGCCGCAGACGAAGGTGTGCCGGTTCAGGCTCGCCAGCGGCAGCCGCAGCCGCCCGGCGGGTACGCCGTCGCGGTCGAGGACCTGGCCGAGGTCGATCCCACTGTCCCGACCGGCCCGGGCGAAGGCGCCGGTGTCGTCGCCGCCGTTGTCGGTCTCCGGGGTCACGTCGAAGCTGGACCGGGGCACCACCCGCACCCCGGGGACCTCCACACTGGGCGGGCGCGCGACCGAGGCGACCAGGAGCGAACTGGCCAGGAACGACACGGTGGCCGCGGTCCCGGTGGCGTCAGTTCCGGTGACGTCGGCGTGCAGCGCGGTCGGCAGGTCGGTCACGACAGGATCGGGGACGAGCGCGTACGGCAGGCCGGTCAGGTCGGTGGCCGCGCCCAGCAGCCCGGCGACCGCCATCGCCTCGGCAGGGCTCGTTCCACCGGCGAGCAGGCGTACCCGCCACAGACCGGTGGCCTCGGCGGCCCGCAGTTCGTGGTGCCGGTGTTCGAGCCGGATGGCCCGGACGGCGTGTTCGGGCGATGACGTACGGCTGCGGGAGTCCCGTTCCGCCGACGCGACCCGCTCGGCCTCGCGGCGCAGTTCGGCCGGCGGTACCGGCTGGGCGACCAGCAGCCAGCCGAACGGCGCGTGCCAGGCGCTGAGCAGGGTGTCGGCGAGATTGGGACGGGCACCGGGTTCGGGTACCTCGGCACGCTGCCCGACCAGCAGCCCGTCGACGATACCGGCGAGCCGGGTCCAGGCCGGCAGCGTGCCGAGCAGGGCCGACGGGTCGTCGGCCGGCTGCCGGTACCCCCGGGTGCCGGGTGGAAAGCTCAACGCCACAGGCCCCGCCCCGATGGTGGTGGCGGGGCGGGCGGTGGTCAGCACGGTGACCGGCCCACCGGCGACCGGGCGGTACCAGCCGAACAGCAGCGGCGCCGGCGGCTGGCTCAGGTGGGCCCCGGCGTGGTACTCGGCCACGACCGCGGCGTGCCGACGGGGCCGGTCCGGGTCGTGGCCGGCGCCGGCAGGCTGCGGTGCGCCGGGCTGCGGAGGTTCCGCGTAGACCTCGACGACCCGGCACAGCCTCGCCAGCACCGCCTCGCCGGTCGCGCTCACGGACGTCCGGGCCGGTAGCCGCCACCCGGCTGCCCGCCCGGTGCGGGCGGCTGCTGTGGGTACGGGTGCTGGACCGGTGGCCCGTACGGTGCCGGCATTGCGGAATGCGCGGTCGGGGGTACGAGCACCGCCTGCGGCGCGGGTCCGGGCAGGGCCGGCTGCGCCGGGCGGGGCTGCGGCACCTGCGGCAGCGGCGCCATGCTCAGCCGGGGCATCGTGACGATGTCCGGGTTGCACTCGACCGGGATGACGGCGGCGCCGTCGTCGTCACGCCGGACCACCACCATGGCGTAGTCGGGCAGGTCCTGCAACGCCCTCGGCTCGACCGTGTACTCGTAGACCCGCTGGGCCGCGGCGGCGTTGTTCCAGTTCGTACCCTCGGCGACGCTGCGGGTCTGGCTCCAGTTCCGGCTGACGCTCCAGCTCTTGGTCTCGCTGCGGCTCCAGCTCTTGCTCCGCCCCCAGTTGCTGCTGGTCCCGCCACCACCTCCGAACGAGCTGGACGATCCGCCCCCGCTGCTGGTGCCGGTCGTGGTGGTGTTGGTCGTGCTGTGCCCCTCGGTCTCGCTGCCACCCTCGGTGTCGCCGACCGTGTGCGTCTCGTTGCCGCCGAGGCTGCGGGTCACCTGGGACAGCACGAACTTGTGGTTGTGCCCGATGAACTCGGCCGCCTGCCGGGCCTCCTCGTGGTTGCCCAGCCGCATGAACCCGACCGTGCCACCGCCGATCGCCTGCACCGCGTGCCCGCGCAGGTGCCGGTAGAGCAGGACCAGCCGTACGCCGCGCCGCTCGCACAGGTCGCTGAGCCGCTCGATGTGCCGGGCCGGGATGTCGTCCGCCCCGGCGATGACCAGGCTGCCCAGTTCCGTCGCCTGTTGGGCGATCCGGCGGATCAGCCACTGCACGATCAGGTCGTTCAGCAGCTCGTTACGCACGTTGCGTCCGTCGGTGGCCAGTGCGAGGCAGGTCAGTGCCGCCTCCGGCCGGGGCTGCCGTCGGGTGCCGAGGCCGGCCAGCGGATGGACGAACGACTCCAGCCGGCTGAGATGCTGGTGCGCCTGGCGGCGGTACTCGTCGCCGAACAGGTCGTCGGCGATCGTCCGGCGTTCCTCGGGGGTCAGCGCCGACGTGTCCCCCGGCTCGTTCATCAGGACCCGTAGCGCCGCGCCGACCCGGGCCATCGACACGTCTTCGCCCAGGATGGAGCAGACGCCGGTGAGGATCCGGTCGTCCATCGACCGCCCGGCCCGGTTCGGGGAGTCCTCTCCCGAATAGATCGACTCCACCAGCGTGTCGACGAGTTCCCGCGACGAGAGCCCGACGAGAAGGTCACTGTCGTGCAGTTCGTCGGGCATCAGCAGCAGGTCGATGCTGACGTTGTTCGCGTCGGCGAGCCGCAGCAGTTCCCGGCTGACCGCCTCGCCGGAGAGGTCGACCAGCACCATCCCGCCCCTGGTCGACAGCAACGAGGTGCCGAAGACCGTCAGCAGCGCCTCCCAGCCCCACAGGTTGCCGCCCACGATGTCGACCCGCCGGCTGCCGGGGCCGGGCGGCACGGCACCCCACTCGAGCATCTGGTCGATCCGTTCCCAGTCCGCCCGCTCGAACGCCACCTTCCGGGCCGCCCAGTCGGCCTGCGCCTGGTCGTACCAGCGCCGCCGTTCCTCGTGCGCCGCAGCGACCCGGCTCTTCATCCCGACGTACTGGGCCACGACCACGGCCGCGGCGCCACCTCCGCCCAGGAAGGAGAGCAGGGCGAGGAAGCCGAAGAACGCGCCCGCGTCGCCGCCGGCCGCCGCACAGCAGCCCAGCACCATGGCCACCCCGAGCCCGATGCCACCGCTGGTGAGCAGCCGTTTCGGCAGCCGCGCCTTGAGCGCCTCCAGCTTCTGCATCAACTCGTACGGCGGCTCCGGTACGCCCGGCGCCGCCTCGCCGAACTGCTGGCGGAACAGATTCCGATCACGGAAAACCCAACCCAACCGCTCGCCAACCGTAAGAAGAATAGACAGTTCTTGTCCTGCCGGCGTTGTAGACATTGGAGTCGGCTACCTCACGATCACATCAGGGGGAGGTAATGACGCAGGAAAAGTCACTAAACCAGAAGCGATGTGAAGGTGCCAGGGCCGAAAGGAGTAAAAGTCGCCGGACTGACGCCAAGTCGACGTTCCGGAATTGGAGCTTCCGAAAGAGAATGGCTCCGCCGCTCGACCGAATACCGGAGGAAGAACCTCCGCCGGTGCGTACGACAGGAGCCGACAGGCAATTTACTCCTGCCCATTGAGTCAAGCTACCGGGACCATTTGGCCAGCGCCATCGCCATGACGACCCGCAGGACGCCACCACTGCGGCCCCACCCCGGTGTGGACGGCCGCACGTTCATGACCGTGCACGGGGTCGAATCCGCTGACCGGTCGCCGATCAGTGGCTGTCCACGGGTCCCCACGCGTGGCGGTTCCTGACGGCGGCCTTCCGGCCGAGCCTTCCCTCCCGGACCAGGACCGCGAGGGAATCAAGGATCACCCGGGAACTCAGCAGTGCTGTCTGCTCCGCCCAGTCGTACGGCGGAGCGCACTCGACCACCTCAAGGCCGGCGAGCCCGGGGGCCGCGATCCGGCGTACGAGATTCAGCGCCTCGCGTGGCAGTAGCCCGCCCGGCTCCGGCCAGCCGGTGCCCGGGACGAATCCGGCATCGATCACGTCGATGTCGAACGACAGGTAGACGGCCTTGGCGTCCTTCCACGCCGTCTCCAGCGCCACTTCGGCAACCTTCTCGATACCAACCCGTTCGACGTCGCCGACGGTGATGACCGTCGTCCCCCGCTCACGGCCGACCCTGACCCCGGCTCGCGGCGACTGCCAGCCGCCGATGCCGATCTGGACCAGGTTCGTGGCCGGTGCGTTCCTGATGTTCGTCGCGTGGAACCACGGGGTGGTGTGCATGCGCTCGTCCAGGTCGGTCTCCTGGGTGTCGACATGCCGGTCGAAGTGGATGATGCCGATGTTTCCGTCGACGTACGGCGCCATGCCACGGATCGTCGGGTACCCGATGGAGTGGTCGCCGCCCAGGATGACGGGGAACACGCCGCGGGCGTACACATGAGCCATGGCCTGGCTGATCTGGTCGAACGACTTCTCCAGGTTGCCCGGGATGGTGAAGACGTCGCCGATGTCGACCATGTTCAACTGTTCGCGCAGGTCGACACCCAACTCGTAGCAGTAGGTGCCGAACAGGTTCGTCGAGCGGCGGATGCCCTGCGGGCCGAACCGCGCACCGGGCCGGTACGTGGCTCCCGAGTCGAGCGGCGCGCCGAAGACGGCGACCTCGGCGTCCTCGATGTCGTTGACGTCCTCCAGGTACGGGGAGTTGAGGAACGTGCCACGCTCGCCCGCGAAGTGCGGCAGTTCGCCGCGCGAGAACGTGGGGATGGTCCGGTCGACCAGGGTCGGTGAGCCCGGCAGGCCGAAGGCCAGGCCACGCTCGATCTCCTCGTCGTGGCGGTACAGCGACAGTCGCTCCTCGGCGAGCTGCGCCCACCTGCCCTCCCGGGTCGCGAACGCGTCGCTGTGCGAGTGGCCGTGGTCGCGCCCCGGGGAACCGGCGTGCGGACCGGCTGCGCCAGTCGGGGCATCGTGCGGATGCTGAGTCATCGTCGGTCTCCCTCGTCGGTCGGAGCCCCCGACCAGCACCTCCCGGCACGTTACCCCGGGAACAGGCGCGACACCGTGGATACGGCGATCCTTTCCACCCCGGCCGCCCGGCCGAGCCCGCGAGGCTCGGGCCGGGGCTTGCGGGTGGATGGTTCGGGTACGGCACCGGGGAGGCCGCCCCGCGTTGCGTCCGGCCGACGATGGGGTGAGTATCAATGGCATCCCGGTCGATGGCGGGAGGGCATGGGCAACGCGTGGCTCGCCGAGGTTGGCACGGACCCGCTGACGCGGGCCCGCGAGATCGGACGGGCACATTCGGCCTTCGTCTCGACGCACGCGATGGCCGGTGTCGACGCCGTACGACCGGTGGTCGCCCAGTCGTGGCTGCGGTCGGCGGACGCCCGGGTCGAGCCGGCGGGCGACGCCCCGGTCACCCTCGTCGACGAGGACCTCTCCGGCTACCGGTCCCGACATCCGCTGGCGTCCGTGATCGGGCTGCTCCGCCAACTCGTCGGTACGGTGGCCGAGGAGGGCGAGCACCTGATGGCGGTGTCGGATGCCGACGGCCGACTGATGTGGGTGGAGGGGCATCCGGTCGCCCGCGCCTCGGCCGAGCGGATGAACTTCGTCGAGGGTGCGCTCTGGGACGAGGAGCATGCCGGCACCAACGCGCCCGGTACGGCGTTGGCACTCGACCACGAGGTCCAGATCTTCGCCACCGAGCACTTCCGGCCGGCGGTCCAGGCGTGGACCTGCTCGGCGGCGCCGATCCACGATCCGGCGACCGGCCGACCGCTCGGGGTCGTCGACATCACCGGTGATGACGGGGTGGCGAACCCGCTGAGCCTCGCGCTGGTCCGGGCCGCGGCCCGGGCCGCGGAATCCGAGCTGGCCCGGCGGCCGTCGGGGCTATGGCTCCCGGGTGCGGCTCCGCCACGGTTGTCGGCACTGGGCCGGCCCGAAGGGCTGCTGCGCCTGGACGGTCGGAACATCCGGCTGCACCGCCGGCACACCGAAATCATGATCATGCTGATGCTCCGTCCGGACGGGTTGACCGGTGAGCAGCTCGCCTCGGCCCTCTACGACGGACCGGCGAACCCCACGACGCTACGGGTGGAGTTGACCCGGCTGCGCCGCGTCATCGGCGACCGGCTCGCCTCCCGGCCGTACCGCCTGGTCGAGCCGGTCGGCGCCGACTTCCTCGACGTCGCCTCGGCGTTACGCGCCGACGATCTGGGCGGAGCGCTCGGCGGTTACCACGGTCCGCTGCTGCCGGATTCGGAGGCACCGGGCGTGGTCGAGCAGCGGAACTGGCTCGACACCCGGCTGCGCGCCGCCGTACTCGCCTGCCGGGAACCGGACCTCGTACGCGGCTGGGCCGACCGGCACGGCTTTGACGACCTACGGGTGTGGGAGCGGCTGGCCCGGATCACGGTGTACCCGTCGACGCACCGCACGATCGCCGAGCAGCGGTGCCGACAGCTCCGCACGGAGTACGGCCTCCCGGCCCGACGCAACGTCCATGCAACGTCCCCGAAACTACCGTGACCGCCATCCATCCCTGACCGTCCGACCAGGGGCGGCAGCAGCTGACGGAGGTCACCCCCCATGACCGACTTTGCGGCGCCCGGCACATCCGGAGCCACGCTGAACTACCAGTCCCGCTACGACCACTGGATCGGCGGAGAATACGTCGCACCCGCGCTCGGCCGGTACTTCGACAACCCGACTCCGGTCACCGGGCAACCCTTCTGCGAGATCGCCCGCGGCAGCGCCGAGGACGTCGAACGGGCCCTCGACGCGGCGCACGGCGCCGCACCCGCCTGGGGCCGTACCTCCGTCGGCGAACGCGCGAACATCCTGAACAGGATCGCCGATCGGATGGAGGCCAACCTCGAGGCGCTCGCCGTCGCCGAGACGTGGGAGAACGGCAAGCCGATCCGGGAGTGCCTGGCCGCCGACATCCCCCTGGCGATCGACCACTTCCGGTACTTCGCCGGCGCGATCCGCGCGCAGGAGGGCTCGCTCGCCGAACTCGACGAGGACACGGTCGCGTACCACTTCCACGAGCCGCTCGGGGTGGTGGCCCAGATCATCCCGTGGAACTTCCCGATCCTGATGGCCACCTGGAAGCTCGCGCCGGCACTGGCGGCCGGGAACGCCGTGGTCCTCAAGCCCGCCGAGCAGACCCCAGCCTCGATCCATTTCTGGATGAGCCTGGTCGCGGACCTGCTGCCGCCCGGCGTGGTCAACATCGTCAACGGGTTCGGCATCGAAGCCGGCAAGCCCCTGGCCACCAGCCCACGGGTGGCGAAGGTCGCCTTCACCGGCGAGACCACCACCGGGCGGCTGATCATGCAGTACGCCAGCGAGAACATCACACCCGTCACCCTCGAACTCGGTGGGAAGAGCCCGAACATCTTCTTCGCCGACGTCAGCGCGGCGCGCGACGACTTCTACGACAAGGCTCTCGAAGGCTTCACGATGTTCGCCCTCAACCAGGGCGAGGTCTGCACCTGCCCGTCGCGGGCGCTGATCCAGCAGGACCACTACCAGGACTTCCTCGACGCCGCGGTGGCCCGTACCGAACAGATCGTCCGAGGTCATCCGCTCGACCTGGCCACGATGATCGGTGCGCAGGCCTCGAACGACCAGTTGGAGAAGATCCTGTCCTACCTGGACATCGGTACGAGGGAGGGCGCCAAGGTCCTCACCGGCGGTGCCCGGGCCGACATGCCCGGCGAACTCTCCGGCGGATACTACGTCCAGCCCACGATCTTCCAGGGCAACAACTCGATGCGTGTCTTCCAGGAGGAGATCTTCGGCCCCGTGGTGTCGGTGGCCCCGTTCGCCGACTACGACGACGCCATGAAGATCGCCAACGACACCCTGTACGGGCTCGGCGCGGGCGTCTGGACCCGCGACGCCAACACCGCCTACCGGGCCGGACGGGCGATCCAGGCCGGCCGGGTCTGGACGAACTGCTACCACGCCTACCCCGCACACGCCGCGTTCGGCGGGTACAAGGGCTCCGGCATCGGGCGGGAGAACCACAAGATGATGCTCGACCACTACCAGCAGACCAAGAATCTCCTGGTCAGTTACTCGGCCAAGAAGCTGGGACTGTTCTAGGCCATGCCCAGCACCGACATCTCCCGGGTGGCCGTCACCGAGGCGGCGGCGGAACTGCTCCGCACCCTGTCCGGCGTACACGGGCCGTTGATGTTCCATCAGTCGGGCGGGTGCTGCGACGGCAGCTCACCGATGTGCTACGTACAGGGTGAGTTCCGGACCGGCGCGTCCGATATCCAGCTCGCCGCCCTGCGGGTCGACGGGGTACCGGAACCGGTGACGTTCTGGATGTCGAGGGCGCAGTTCGAGACCTGGCGGCACACCCACCTCACCGTCGACGTTGTGCCGGGCCGGGGCGGCGGCTTCTCGTTGGAGGCACCCGAGGGCGTGCGATTCCTGATCCGGTCCCGGATGCTCACACCGGAGGAGGACGCCGTCCTGAACGTGTAGCGCCACGGACCGGTGCACGTTTCCCGGACCCCTGCGCCGGTGGTTCGGCGACGGGTGGTCCGGGGTCCGGTAGGCGGCATTCCGCTGGCTGGTTGACTGTGACGCGTGCAGGCTGAGGAGATCGACCGCATCGCGGCGGCACTGGGTGGCAGGGTCGTCGCGACGCGTACGCTGGCCGGCGGCTTCTCGCACGAAACCTGCCTGCTCACGATGGCGGACTCCCAGGTGGTCGCCCGGCTCGGTGGTCCGGACCCGGCCATCGAGGCGGCGGTCATGGCCGTGGCTCGGCGGTACGCCCCCGTCCCGCCGGTGCTGCAGGTGTTGCCATCGTCGGCCGAGGCCGGCAGCGCCCGGCCGGCGATGGTGCTGGAGTACGTGGCCGGCACCCCGCTCAGCCAGGTGCTCACCGCAGGCGGGTACGACCGGGCGGTCCTGGCCGACCTCGGCGCCGAGGTGGGGCGGGTAGTCGCCGGCATCGGCGCGGCGACGTTCGACCGTCCAGGCTTCTTCGTCGACGAGCAACTCACCGTCGGCGCGGAGGCGCCATGGTCGGAGCAGCTTCCCGGGCTCGCCGCGACCTGTATGGACGGCACTCCCCCGGCCAGGCTGGACCAGGCCACCCGGCGGGCCTGGGTGGAGCTGTGCACGGCCCACGCCCCGGCGCTGAGGCGCGTCGACGCTCACGCCCGGCTGGTGCACGCCGACATCAATCCGAAGAACATCCTGGTCACCCGGTCCTCCGGCGGCTGGCACGTCGACGCCGTCCTGGACTGGGAGTTCAGCTACTCCGGCTGCACGTACGGCGATGCCGCGAACATGGTCCGGTTCGGCGCCGACTATCCCGACGGGTTCCTCGCCGGCTTCCGGCACGCCTTTTTCGATCAGCAGCCTGCCGATCCGGAACTCGCCGAGGAGCGCGGGTACCTGGGGCGGGTGCTCGACATGTTCGCGCTCAGCGACCTGGTCACCCGCCCCGTCGGGCACCCCGTCGCCGACCAGGCGGCACAGCAGATCCGGCACTGGGTGCGGGACGGCGTACCCCGGTCCGGCTGACCCTGGCGAGGGGTCATCCCTTTCCCCGCGTGCCGCTCGGGCCCGCCGGGGCCGGTGCCCCGGCTGACTTTAGGCATCAAAGGCGCCAATTCGGGGATTAACGCCCAATGTTGGGGTTTCTACCCGAGGTGCCGTGGCCACTCGGCCCGAGCATCGGGGTCTTCGCCGTCGCCGGGCTGATCACCATCCTGGGCAGCATCCGACTGGTCGCCCTCGGCGACGCCCTGGCCGACCGGACCGGCTGGGGCGAGGCGGTGTTCGGAGTGGTGTTCTTCGGCGTCGCGACCGGGCTGTCCGGAATCGTGATGACCGCGGTCACCGCGGCGAACGGGCATCCCGAACTCGGCTACAGTAACGCCGTCGGCGGAATCGCCGCGCAGACCACCGCCCTCGCGCTCGCCGACGCCTTCTACCGCAGGGCCAACCTGGAACACGCCGCCGCATCGCCGTCGAACCTGCTCTTCGGCTGCCTGCTCATCGCCCTGCTCGCGCTGGCCCTGCTGGGCAGCTACAGCCCCGATGTCACCGTCGTGGGTATCCATCCGGTGTCCGTGGTGATCGTCGCCTGCTATCTCGGCGGCCTCCGGCTGATCCGCAGGGCCGGCGCCGAACCGATGTGGCAGGCCGTCGGCACCACCGAGACCCGCCCGGACGTACCGCAGGAGCATGGCGCCCTCGACCGCCTCGGCCAGTCCCGGCTCTGGGCCCGGTTCGTGCTGGTCGGCGCCTTCGTGGCCCTGAGCGGCTGGGCGGTGTCGCTGGCGGCCGAGAGCGTCGTGGAGACGACCGGGCTGACCGCCGGGTTCACCGGTGGTGTCCTGCTGGGCGTGGTGAACGCCCTGCCGGAGGCTGTCACCGCGATCGCCGCGGTACGCCGGGGCGCGGTCACCCTGGCCGTCGCCGCCGTCCTCGGCGGCAACATCCTCGACCTGCTCACCCTCGTCGTCGGGGATGTCGCCTACCGACAGGGGTCGATATACCACGCCGCCGGCACCGAGGACCTGTTCATCACCACCACCGGCCTGCTCATGACCGCCATCCTGCTCGGCGGCCTGCTCGTCCGGCAGGCGTGCGGCTGGGGGCGCCTCGGTTTCGAAGGTGTCCTCCTCCTCGTCACGTACGCCGGGATGACCGCCATCCTCGCGACCTGACCCGCGCCCGGGACGGTTCCCGGAGGCGGGCGGGCGCGGCCGAGCCAGCTTCGGGACGTCCTGCCTTGATCGGCTGCCCGGCCAGCACCTCACGTACCCTTGCCGCCACAGGCCGGCCGAGCCCCGTACCGGCTACGTCGGCCATCCCCGGCAGTTCGAGATAGCGGAGGCAGGACGTTCAGTGGGTGGCTACGGGCTACAGGTAGCGCTGGTGGCGGTACTGGTACTGATCAACGCCGTGTTCTCCGGCAGTGAGATGGCCCTGGTGTCACTGCGCGAGAGCCAGCTCCAACGGCTGGAACGGCAGTCCCGGGGCGGAAGGGTCCTGGCCAGGCTGGCACGCGACCCCAACCGGTTCCTCGCCACCATCCAGATCGGCATCACCCTGGCCGGCTTCCTCGCCTCCGCCGCCGCCGCGGTCTCCCTCGCCAAGCCGCTCGTACCGGCGCTCGGATTCCTCGGCTCGGCCGCCGAACCGGCCTCGATCGTGCTCGTCACGATCCTGCTGACCTTCGTCACCCTCGTCCTCGGCGAACTCGCGCCGAAACGGATCGCGATGCAGCGGGCCGAAGGCTGGGCCCTGCTCGTCGCCCGACCACTCGACGCGCTCTCGACGTTCTCCCGCCCGGCGGTCTGGCTGCTCAGCAAGTCCACGAACGTCGTCGTACGGCTCACCGGCGTCGATCCCGACGGCGGCCGGGAAGAGGTCAGCGCCGAGGAGCTACGGGAGATGGTCGCCTCGCAGCGCGGGCTGACCGCCGAGCACCGCACCATCATCAGCGGAGCCTTCGAGATCGCCGACCGGATCCTGCGCGAGGTTCTCGTCCCCCGTGGGCAGGTCACCACCCTGCCGGCCAACCTGCCCACCGCGCAGGCGCGGCGCCTGCTCGTCGACTCCGGCCACAGCCGGGCCCCGGTCGTCAACCGGGGCGGTCTCGACGACGTGACCGGCATCGTCCACCTGCGGGATCTGCTCGACGACACCGGCACGGTGGCCGACCACGCCGCCCCGGTCCTGTTCCTGCCCGAGACCCTCCGCGTCACCGAGGCCCTCCGACAACTGCGCCAGCGGCGCCAGCAGTTCGCCATCGTGGTGGACGAACGCGGCGCCAACGACGGCATCGTGACCCTCGAGGACCTGATCGAGGAGATCGTCGGGGAGATCTACGACGAGACCGACCGCGACGTCCAAGCCGTCGTCCGGGAAGCCGACGGCACGCTGCTGCTGGCCGGAACGTTCCCCATCCACGACCTACCCGACCTCGGACTCGACCTCGACGAACCCGACGACGGCGACTACACCACCATCGCCGGACTCCTGCTCGCCCGCCTCGGCCACATCCCCACCGCACCCGGCGAAACCGTCGAGCTGCCGACCTTCACCGCCCAGGTCGTCGAGATCACCAAACACGCCATCACCAAGGTCCGACTACGCCCCCGGTCCGCGCCGGTGACGGAACCGGGCGCCGCCGATGCCGACCGGGCCGAGGGGCGCCGCAGATAGGCAGGGCCGCCTCACCTGCTGGAGCCGCGCATCACGCCGGAGATCACCCAACGCTGCGCGATCAGGTAGATCAGCACCATCGGCGCCAGCGCCATCAGGTACGACGAGAAGGCGAGCGTGTAGTTGGTGCTGAACTGGCCCTGGAACACGTACTGGACCAGTGGCAGGGTCTGCGCGTCCGGGCTGGAGAGCACCACCAGCGGGAGCAGGAAGTCGTTCCATGCCCACAGGCAGGTCAGGATGCCCACGGTGGCGTTGATCGGGGCCAGCAGCGGGAAGATGATCCGCCAGAACGTGGTCCAGACGCCCGCCCCGTCGGTCAGCGCCGCCTCCTCCAGTTCCCTCGGGATCGAGTTGAGGTAGCCGACGTAGATGAAGACGTTGAGGGCCAGGCCGTACACCACGTACAGGAAGGTCAGGCCGAGCTGGTTGTCCATGCCCAGCAGGGCCGTCTGCTTCACCACCGGCAGCATGATGATCGGAAACGGCACGAACAGCGCCGAGACGAAGTAGTAGAAGAGCAGCTTGAAGCCGCGCCGGTGCAGGTTGCGCGAGATCGCGTACGACACCATGGAGTTGGTCAGCAGGGTCAGCACCAGCGCGCCAACCGTGATCATCGCGCTGTTGACCGCGGCGTTCGGGAAGCCGGTCAGCTCCCAGGCGTCCGCGAAGTTTGCCCAGCGCGGGTTCTCCGGCGGCGCGAAGCCGGACCCGGCAAGCTCCTCCGGGGTCTTGAGCGCGGTGACCACCGCGAAGTAGAGCGGGATGAGAATGGTCAGCGACAGGACGGCCATCAGCGCGGTGAGCCACCAGTTGACCCGGTTCCTCCGACGGGGGCGGACCGGTCGGCCCGGCGGTTGTCCGGCGGCCGTGTCCCGGGTGGCGAGGGTCTGGCTGGACATCAGGCCTGCACCTCCCGGCGCATCAGGATCCGGAGCTGGAAGAGCGAGAACGCGACGATCACGATGAAGAAGAGCACGGCGTTGGCGGTCTGGTAGGCGAAGTCGCCGCCCTGGAAGCCGCCCCGGTAGATGACCATGGAGATGCTCTCGGTGGAGGTGCCCGGGCCGCCGGCCGTCAGCGGGATGATGTGGTCGAAGACCTGAAGGAAGTTCTTCAGCGACAGCACCATGTTGATGGTGAAGAACGCCGCGATCAGCGGGAAGGTGATCTGTCGGAACTGTCGCCACCGGCCGGCCCCGTCGATCGACGCCGCCTCGTACAGCTCGGTGGGGATGGTCTGAAGGCCGGCCAGGTAGAGAATGACCGCGAAGGCGGTCGCCTGCCAGACCGCGAAGACCACGATCGCGACCCAGGCCAGGTCCTCGTCGGCCAGGATGCTGGTGGCGAAGGTCTCGCTGCCCCACTTCTGGCCGAGGTACGGCAGGGTCGTGCTGAACAGGTAGTTGAAGATGTAGCCGAGCACCAGGATCGACATCACCTGAGGAAGGAAGAAGATCCCCCGCAGCGCGGTACGGAACCTGATCCGCGAGTTCAGCCCGACCGCGATCGCCAGTGCGATGACATTGGTCAGCACCGTGCTGAGGATGGCGAACTGGAACGTGAACAGGTACGAATCACGGATCCGCTCGTCGGAGAAGATGTACCCGTAGTTCTCCAGACCGACGAAGCTCCAGTCGCCGTAGCCCGCGTAGTCGGTGAAGCTGTAGAAGACGCCCTGCAGCACCGGGATCGTGTGGAAGACGAAGAAGAGTACGAGCGCCGGGACGGCCATCCAGTAGAAGACGGGGTCGGTGCGGTGGGACCGGCGCCGCCGGCGGCGGGAGCGGTGCGACGTCTCGTCGGTGTCGACCGGCGACGTCGTGGCAGTTGTCATGGGTGGAGTCCTCCGACCATCGTCACCGTCATCGCCCCCGGTCCGTCCGCTGCCCGCTCACTTCCGCCGCCGGGCGAACTTGTTCCACTCGCTGTCCAGCGTGGACAGGAAGGCCCGCTCGTCGCCGTCGATGAGGAACTGCTGGGCGATCTGCGCCAGCGGGATCACCGGCGGGATCTGATGGTCGGGGAAACCGACGATCCGGCCCTGCTCGAACAGCGGCGCCAGGTCCGTCAGCGCGGGGTCGGCCGGGGCCTGCCCGCGCAGCGTCGGGACCGCGCTCTGCTCCTCGGCGTACGCGGCGATCACCTCGGGACGCATCAGGTACTCCACGAACGCCAACGACTCCCGCTCGCGGCGTGGCTCGCGCGGCATGGTCACCGCCACGTCCACTCCGGACACCAGTCGTGCGTCACCCACCGGCATCGGGAAGACGCCGAGGTCGAAGGCGGGATCGAACTGGCGGATCGCCGGGATGGTCCAACTGCCCTGGACGTACATCGCGGCCTGTCCCTTGGCGAACGCCTGGTTGCCGTCGTCGTAGCCGCGGGAGAGCCTGTCCTGCTGGGCGTACGAGAAGAGCTGCTCGTACCGCTGGGCGACCTCGGGCCAGCCCTGCCGAAACGAGGTCTGGTCGCCGCGCAACCGGTTCCAGTAGTCGTCCGGCGACAGGTTGGCGGCGATCGGGTTGAGCGCGCTCAGCGCGGTCCACGAGTCGCTCAACGTGCCGTACACCGGTGTGATCCGCGCGGCCCGGAACTTCTCCGCGGCCGCGATCAGGTCCTCCCAGGTCTCCGGTACGCCGACACCATGGGCCGCGAAGATCTCCTTGTTGTAGATGACGCCCGAGGCGTTGCTGGCGAACGGTAGTGCGTTCACCTCACCGGGACTCGCGGTGCCGAGATCGTCCAGCACCTTCAGGATCGCGGGGATGACGGTCCTGCCGGCGGCGACGCCGGAGAAGTCGTAGAAGACCCCGGCACGGGCCAGTTCGGCGTACGAGGCGTTGCCGTTGAGCGTCATCACATCCGGAATGTCGTCGCGGACCAGTCGCGTCCGCAGCGCGGTCTCCGAGTCGGGTACGTGGTTCTGCACCACACGGATGTCCGGACGCTCCCGCTCGAAATCCGCAATGATCTTGTCGAAGGTCTGTACCGCCTCCGACTTGAACTGGAAGAACTCGATCTCGACACGCCCGTCCTCCGCGCCGCCGACCAGACCGCAGCCGGCGACCAGTGACGTCGTGGCGAGACCCGCGACGAGACGGGCGATGCGACGGGACATGCACGGCACCTCCGGCAACGACGGACGTGACGGGCGTCACGGTGATCGCTCCCTACCCTCGCCCTTCGGCCGGCAAACCGTCGCGGCGGCCAGCACCGAGACCGTTGCGACGCAGGGGCGGACGATCCCGGGTACGCCCGTTGGTCCAACCTCCCCAGGTCGAGGTCGGCGCGCTCATCGTGTCCCGACGTCGTGCGCGGTGCCGTCGGTGACGGCCCGGAGCTTGTCCGGGTTGGCCACGTTGTGGACGGCGGTGATCTGGCCGTCGGTGTCGAAGTCGAGGGTGACGGTGGCGATCACCCGGCCCATCCCCCGGAACACCATGCCCGGCCCACCGTTGATCTCGACGAGGTCGGCGTTCATGTCGGCCGGATCGACGCCCTGGTAGGTGACCGTACCGATGGCCGCGAACCAGGCGGCCACCGTGGCCGCGCCCACGACCGGACGCAGCGCCTGGCGGACCTTGCCGCCGCCGTCGGTCCAGAGCGTGACGTCCGGGGACAACAACTCCATCAGGGCGTTGATGTCGCCACCCGTCGCGGCGGCGAAGAATTTCTCGGTGACCTCGCGCTGCCGTGACCGGTCCGGGGCGAAGCGCGGTCGTCGCGCCAGCACGTGCTCGCGAGCACGGTGCGCGGCCTGCCGAACGGCGGCTTCGGACCGCTCCACCGCCTCGGCGATCTCGGCATGGCTGAAGTCGAAGACCTCCTTGAGTACGAACACCGCGCGCTCGAGCGGACTCAGCGTCTCCAGGACCACCAGCATCGCCATCGACACCGACTCGGCGTCCGTGACCGCCTCGGCCGTGTCGCCGCTGGTGAGGATGGGCTCCGGAAGCCACGGCCCGACATAGGTCTCCCGCTTGTACCGGCTGGAGCGCAGCCGTTCCAGCGCCAGATTCGACACGATCCGCGCCAGGTACGCCCTGGGGTCGGCCACCTGCGAGCGGTCGGCGGCCGACCACTTGATCCAGGCGTCCTGCACGGCGTCCTCGGCATCGGCCGCGCTGCCGAGGACGCGGTAGGCCACCGAGAACAGCAGCTTGCGATGCTGGTGGAACACCTGCTGGTCGAGTTCCGGGAACGGCTGGGTCACCCCACTCCCCCGACCCGGGTGAAGCGGCCACCGCGGGGCCAGAAGGCGCCCGAGGCGGGCATCTTCTTCATCCGGCGGTAGGTCGACCAGGGCGAAGCGGTCACCATCTCCTTGTACCGGGCCGCCATCCGGCCGGTCAGGTACATCCGCCGAGGACTGTCGTCGGGACGGGTGAACTGCACGACCGCGTCGTGCCGGCCCAGGCTCACCGGCGTGTGGTAGTAACCGAAGCGGAACCGCCCGGGCCGCTTGCCCGCCAGCACCCGGACGATCGACACCGCGGCGTGCACACCGGTCGGCATGCCGCCCTGGCAGGTACCGTGCATCACGCCGTAGCCCTGACGGATCGCGGCCGCGTCGCCCACGGCGTACACCTCCGGGTGCGAGACGGAACGCAGCGCGGCGTCGGTGACGATGCGGCCACGCTCGTCGACGGTCAGCCCGGCAGCGGCCGCCAGCGGCGACACCCGCGTTCCGCTCGTCCACAGGACCACGTCGGCGGCGATGCTCTCCCCGCCCGCCAGCTCGACCGCGTCGGGCAACACCTTCACCACCTCGACCTCGCTGCGTACCCGGACCCCCAGACGTCCGAGCGCCGACCGCAGGTACGCCCTGGCTCCCGGATTCATCGTCGCACCGGGCTCGGACCGACCCAGCAGTACGACGTTCAGCTCCGGATGCCGTTCGGCGATCTCCGCAGCCGACTCGATGCCGGTCAGCCCGCTGCCACCGACCACCACTGTGCCACTGTGTAGTCGGGCCAGCCGGTCCGCCAGCAGCTCGGCGTCCTGAACGCTGCTGAGGGTGTACGCGTGCTCCTCGACGCCCGGCACCGCCACCGTATCGGCCACGCTGCCCAACGCGTACACCAGGGTGTCGTAGGTCAGGACCCGGCCGTCGTCGATCCGCACCGTCCTGGCGTCCGCGTCCACCGCCGTCACCCAGCCGGGGACGAACCCCGCACCCGCATCCTCCAGCAGCTCCGGGATGCTCAGCTCGGCGAGCTGTTGTCCGGTCGCCGTCATGTGCAGCCGCAGCCGCTCGGTGAACCGCTCCTGCGCATTCACCAGGGTCACCCGCACGTCCTTGCGCCCGTTGACCCGGGCCGCGAGCTGGATCGCCGCGGCCATGCCCGCGTAACCCGCGCCCAGGATCAGAACGCGGTGCGGGATCGCCGGGCCGGCCCTGTGCTGTCTGCTCATCGTTGCGCCCCTCTCGGTGTGTTGCTCACGACCACCAGATGCGAGCTGCCCGTCCGGATGTGACATCGGGCCGGTGTGACGCGCGCCATGGTGAGCGCCGGCTCAGTGGCGCGCGTCCGGCGGTACGTCGCCGAGCGCGGTCAGCATCGTACGAAGCAGATTCGCCAGTTGCTCCTGCTCGTCCGGGCGCAGCACGCTCTTCGGAGTCGCCGGAACCATCGGAAGCCGGATCCTCGCCGAAGAACCTGACCGAGCCTTACGGCAGAAGGTCGGTCAGCCGCTGGCCTGCGGTCGGCAGTACCGGATTCGGGGCCGACCGTCGCCGGCCGTGTCGACCTCCGCCCGTACCTGGTAGACCTGTGCGATCCGGCTCGCGGTGAGCACCTCGGCGGGCGTACCCGCCGCGACCACTCGGCCGGCGCGCAACAGCACCAGCCGGTCGCAGTACTGCGCCGCCAGGTTGAGATCGTGCAGGGTCACCACGACGGTGGTCGCCGAGCCCGCGAGGAACCGCAGCAGTTCCAGCTGGTGCCGGATGTCCAGATGGTTCGTCGGCTCGTCGAGCAGCAGCAGATCCGGCTCCTGTACCAGGGCACGGGCAATGTCGACCCGCTGCCGCTCCCCGCCGGACAGGCTGGACCAGCGCCGCTGCTCGAAACCGGCCAGGCCGGCCTCGGCCAGCGCCTGCCGGGCCAGGGCCAGATCGGCGGCGGCGACCCCGGCAAGGCGCGACCGGTACGGGATCCGGCCCAGCAGGATCACCTCCAGGGCGGACATCTCCACGTCGGTCGCCGTGTGCTGGGTGACCACCGCGATCCGCCGGGCCAGTACCCGCCGGGGCAGCGTGCGCAGTTCGACGTCGTCGAGCAGCACCCGCCCCGAGTCGGGTCGGCCCAGCCCGGCCAGCAGCCGCAGCAGGCTCGACTTACCGGATCCGTTCGGCCCGAGCAGTCCGACCGTGGTACCCGGTTCGGCGGCGAGCGCCACCTCGGCCAGCACCCGCACGCCGGCCACGCCCCAACCGACCCGGTCCGCACGCAGCCGCGCCGGCTGCGCGCCCAGGGCGTACCCGTCGCCGCCGGCCCGGCCGTCGCGGGCGGGCCCGCCCGGCCAGCCGTGGTCGGCGGCGCCCCGATCCACGGTGTCCGATCCGGCAACGGCGGGGGCATTCCGACCGGTCACGACGTACCCGCCCGGTGCCGCATGACCAGCGCGAACACCGGCACCCCGAGAAGCGCGGTGAGCACACCCACCGGCAGTTCCTGTGGCGAGAACACGGTCCGCGCCGCCGTGTCCGCCCAGATCAGGAAGATCGCGCCGGTGACCGCACAGCTGGGTATCAGCGCCCGGTGCCGCGAGCCGATCATGAACCGGACCGCGTGCGGCACGGTCAACCCGACGAAGCCGATCGCCCCGCTCGCCGCGACCAGTGTGGCGGCCACCAGCGCGGTGACGCCGAACAGCAGCAGCCGGGTACGCCCGGGAGAGAAGCCGAGCGACTGTGCGGTGTCGGCGCCGAATCCGAAGGCGTCCAGCGCCGTCGCGGCGGTCCAGCAGACCAGCAGGCCGGCACCGGCCACCACGGCGCACAGCGTCACCGTCGGCCACGATGCCGCGGTCAGCGAACCGAGCAGCCAGAACGTCACGCTGCGGGTGTCCTGGGTGTGCGCGTCGGAGATCACTATCAGGCTGGTCACCGCGCCGAACAGCTGCGAGACGGCCACCCCGGCGAGCACGATCCGGGTCGGCTCGCCGGCTCGTCGGCCAGCCAGCAGCAGTACCGCGCCGAACGCGGCCACGCTGCCGACGAACGCGCCGGTGGTCAGATCGACCGGACCGGTGCCGATCCGGATCCCGAGCACCAGCACCGCCACCGCGCCGGTGGAGGCGCCGGCGGAGACGCCGAGCAGGAACGGGTCGGCCAGCGGGTTGCGGGTGAGCGCCTGGAGCACCGCGCCGCATACCGCCAGGCCCGCACCGACCAGCGCGGCCAGCAGCACCCGGGGCAGCCGCAGGTCCCACACGATGCTGTCCGGCAACGGCGGCAGCGGGCGGACCGGCAGGCCCAGATGAGTACCCACCGCACGCAGTACGTCGGCGACGGAGAGCTCGGCCGAGCCCACGGTTACCGCTGCCGCGACGCTGAGCAGCAGCAGGAACACGGTCAGCGGCAGAATGTACCGGGCGCCGGCCCGCCGTAGGCCGGTTGCCGGGCTGGACGAGCCTCGTTGCGCTCCGGCAGCGGGCCCGGGCGCCGGGGTGCGAAGTGGTGTGGTCGGTGGACTCATCGGCGGGCGAAGACCACGTAGTCGTCCAGGTACTGCCAGACCGTGCCGACCTCGGCGAAGCCGGCCGTACGCAGGGCGGCGAGGTGGAACTCCAGTGGGGACAGGGCCTGCGGCGGCCGGTCGGCGAACCGCCGCTGGCGTTGCGCGGCCAGTCCAGCCAGTTCCGGATGACGGGCCGCCTCGGCGTACCAGGCGGAGTAGGTGAGCGCTCCGGTGGCGAACGCCTCCCGCTGCACCTGTGCGTCGTGCCGGGAGGCGATGTCGCGCAGCGTGGGCGCCGATTCGTCGTACCTGAGGTGGTCGGCGTTGAGCAGCACGCCGCCGGCCGGCAGCAGCCGTGCCGCAGTGGTGTAGACGCGCAGCAGTTGCTCCGGTGCGAGCCAGTGCAGCGCGGTCGAACTGAGTACGGCGTTGATCCTCCGCCCCGCCAGCGCCCGCTCCCAGCCGGCTGCCGTCAGATCCACGTCGTGGACCTCGGCCCGTGCGCCGTACCGCTCGAGCGCACCCCGGGCGACCCGCAGCAGGATCGGGTCGTAGTCCACCGCGACCGCGGCGGCCTGCGGAAAGGCGGCCAGTACCCGGTCGGTGATCGCTCCGGGACCGCAGGCCAGGTCCAGGATCGTCAGGTCGTCGGGACAGTGCAGCCGCAGCACGTCGATCATCGCCGCGAACCGCAGATCACGGTGGGCCACGTAGGTGGACTGCTGGTCGTCCCAGAGCTGGAGCAGGTGCCGGGCGGTCAGCTGGTCCAGCGCCCCGGCCGCCGGCGCACCCGCGTCCGCGTTGTTCGGCGCGGTCATCGGGCGATCCCGCGCAGTCCCGCGCCGACCAGTTCGGCCGCCTCGACGCTGCGGACCGACGGATCCATCGACGAGCCGGGCACGGTGATGAACCGTCCGGCGACCACCGCGGCCAGTTTGGACGTCACCGGGTTACGGCGCAGGAAGTCGATCTTCGACTGGGCGCCGTCGCCGTCGCCGCCCCGGGTCAGGTCGGCCAGCACGATCACGTCCGGGTTGCGTTTGGCGATCTCCTCCCAGTTGCCGGCGGGCCACTTCTGGGCGGTGTCGGCGAACGCGTTGCGGGACCCGAGCAGCGAGCTGATCGCGTCCGGTACGCCGCCACGGCCGGCGACGTACGGGGTGGTGGTGCCGGAGTAGTACCAGAGCAGGGAGGGGCCGGTACCCCGCGCAGTGGTGGTGCTCGGCAGAGTCGTCGCAGCCGTGCCTCGGGCCGCGTCCAACCGGTCCTGCTGCTCGCGGATCAGCTTCTCGCCCCGCTCCCGTACGCCGAAGATGGTGGCGATGTCGCGGATCTCGCCGAACAGCCCGTCGAAGCTGACCGTGGGGATCGCGTCTGCCGGGTTCTCGCAGGCGAACCCGGACAGGTACGCGGGTACGCCGAGCCTGGCCAGGTCGGCGCGGGGACCGGCGGCGTCGGGGGCGTACGCGGAGGTGTAGGTCGAGTAGACGAAATCGGGGTTCGCTGCCCGGACCGCCTCCCGCGACGGGTACAGCTTGGCCAGTACCGGCACCCGCTCGTACGCCGGACGCAACTGCGGCAGCACCGGGTCGGTCTGGTAGCTGGTGCCGGCCATCCGGTCGGCGAGGCCGAGGCTGAGCATGATCTCGGTGGCGTTCTGTTCCAGCGTGATCGCGCGCTTCGGTGCCGTCGTGACGGTGAGCGGAAGTCCGCAGTTGCTCAGCTGGACCGCGCTGGCCGAACCACCCGGACCGTTCGGCGGGGTGGCTCCGCTGGCCGAGCAGCCGGCGGTGGCCAGTACCGCAGACAAGGCCATCGAAATGAAAACCATTTTCATAGCTGCGGAGAGTAGCAGCGACTCTTCGGGGAGGTGGAAGGCGGGGGTACGGCAGCCGTCGGGCGCTGGCGGCGGATCCCCCGTACCGCGTCCGGCAGGTCCGGGTCGACGGCGGCGGCCTGGGCTGGGTCTCGCGGATCAACTGATCCACCCGCTGGCCTCTGCTCCGTGCGGGTACGGCGGGCCGACGGCACGGCGATCCGCCCGAGGCGAACGGCCCGGGCGGATCGCCGTGGCGGACGGGCTCAGCGGCCGGTGAACCTGCTGTCCACGAAGACGAGCGCGTCGCCGACCGCCCGCTCGGTACCACCGCTCGGTTGGTTGACCAGTGCGCCCTCCACCGACATGGCGGTCGACCCACCACCGTCGAGGTTGATCGCGTCGTGCAGGCCCAGCGCGGCGGCGACGGCCGCGGTCTCGTCCATCGTGGTGCCGACGCTGGTCGTCATGCGACCGTCGAGCGTCGCAAGCACGATCTTGCCATCGACGGTCGTGCCCGCGATGGTTCGCGGGTTGCGAGCGAAGAAGCTGTCCGAACCGGCCGGCACCACGATCCGCCCGTCGGCGAGCAGCCGGTAACGGCCGTTCACCGCGAACATCCCCGCGTGCAGTCGGAGCTTCTTGCCCGCTTCGTCCAGCACCGTAGTGGTCTGCTTGAGGCAGCCCTTCGCCACGGCGAGCAGCGCTACGCTGTCCCGGCCGGTCGCCTGCAACGACGTCTGCTCCCTCGACAGAGTCGTACCACGGGTCGTCGAGGTCCGGACCACGCAGCCCTGCGCGTCGAGGACCACCTCGACGCCGGCCCCGGACGGAGTGGCCTCGGCGAACTCCGGGGTGAACCGCACCACGTCGCCCGGCAGGGTGCACTGCGTCTGCTGGGCAAGGTCGCCGCAGCCGGCCGGAACCACCGGTGGGTGGTTGATGAACTCCAGCGGCAGGCTGACCTTCGTCCGGGTGTTCTGGACCGTGCCGGTCCAGCGCAACCGGCCCATCAGGACCTTGTTGCTCCTCGCGTCCACGACCAGGTTGGCCTCGGCCGGATCGCCGGTCGGCTCGCTGAGCAGCTTTCCGCCGAAGACGCCCAGGCCCACCGGGTCACCCGGGTACTGCGCGCTCGCCGTGAACGTGAAGAAGGAGGCGTTGACCCCCACCAGCGCGCCGGCGGCGCGGACCAGATCGGTGGTCTTCTCCACCTCCGCCAGGTCGGGGCCGTAGGTCGCGGCCAGATGCCCCCGGGTCGTCTTCGGATCGATGGTCAGGACGTTGACGACCCACGGCCCACGGGTGGTGGTGTTGATCTGGTCGGCCGCAGCCGGGTCGGTGCCCCGGACGATCCGGGTCAGGGTGACGCCATGGCTCAGGGTCTGGCTGCTCCGGGTCTCCGCGAGGCCGTCGTCGCCCAGTGGCAGGGTTGCGGTGTCGGTCGCGGCGTGCGCCTCGGGGGCGAGGCCGAGCCCGATCGCGGCCGTCATGACGGCCGCGATGGCCCCGGCCCGCCGGACTCCGGCGAGGGAGCGGGTGTAGAAGGTCATGATCTCATCCTGTTTGGTGGGATGAACCCCTCCGCCCATTGGCGTTGAAGAGCAGGCCAACGGTGGATTACCAGAACCGAGGCGCGAGTCTTCGGCTCCCCGGCATCGGAAGCGCGGCACCGTCGGCCGGTGCGTACGCAAGTGGCCCGCGCGGCGGTACTACAGCTTCGGCACATCGCGCCAGGCAGACCACCGTCGAGGCGAAGGACTCGCGAGCCGCGAGCAACCTGCCTGGTCGACGGTCTGGCCGCCGACGCGGGGTGCGGACGATTCGAGGAGATCGACACAGATCCGGACGAGCGTGCCGACGAGCCAGGTGACCGGGCTGTCGATGTCGCCCTGTTCGTCGTCCGGCATCGTGTACCAGCGGACGTACGTCTCCCGTACGGCGTGTTCCGCGACGCGGGCCGAGCCGAGCAGGCGGTACGCGAGGTTCTGGAGGAGGCGTCGTTCGGCGACGACCGCACAGAACGCGCTCGGCAGCGTGGCCGGCCGAGGTGGCCGGCGGGGTTCGGGAAGCATCAGTTCTCCCAGTGGTTGTCGCGGGGTCGGTTCGCCCAAGGGCACGTGCCGGCTCGACGGCGCCTCCCGACGGGGTGAGCGGGCGCACCGACCCGTCGAGTTCCGTTGATCGGTGCCGGTTGTTGCCTCGTGCGCTGTCCCGGCCGGTTCCGAGATGCCCCCGGGGCCGGCCGGCGCGTCCGGCGGCCGAATGTCCGTGCCCCGGGGCGGGGGCGTGGGTCACCAGTTACGGACCGAGCAGCCCACCGGTTCGTGACAGATCACCGTCCGACGGGCTCCGCTGTCACGAATCGCGGTGCCGCTCGGTCCAGTTCGCGGATGCTGCGCCTCGTCCGGCTCCAGGGACGGCGACGAGATCAGTGACAATCCGGATTAATTCGCTTGACTAGTGATAAAAGGGACGAGGCGAGTGGTCATGGTGAGGCGAGCGGCAGAGGGGACTCTGATCGACGCGTTAGAGGTGTTCGACACGGTCCGTCCCCGACTCTTCGGCATCGCCTACCGGATGCTCGGCAGCGTCGCGGAGGCGGAGGACATCGTGCAGGACGCCTGGCTCCGGTGGCAGCAGACCGATCGCAGCCAGGTACGGGACCCGATCGGCTTCCTGGTCACCGCGACCTCGCGGCTCGCGCTCACCGCCGCGACATCGGCTCGCGCCCGACGCGAGCGGTACTCCGGGCAGTGGTTACCCGAGCCCGTCGACACGTCCGCCGACCCGATGTTCCAGGCCGAACGGAACGAGTCGCTCGAACTCGCCGTACTGCTCCTGCTGGAACGGCTCACACCGACCGAACGGGCCGTGTACGTACTGCGCGAGGCCTTCGACTACCCGTTCCGGCAGATCGGCGAGGTTCTCGGCGTCACCGAGGCGAACGCGCGACAGCTCGGTCGACGCGCCCGTACCCATCTGGCCCAGGAGCGACATGATCCGGTCGCCCGCGCGGACCACGGTCGCCTGCTGCACGCGTTCCTCGCCGCCGCGCGGTCCGGAAACCTGAACCAACTCGAGAAACTGCTCGCCGAGACAGCCGTCTCCTACGCCGACGGCGGCGGTACCGTCCGGGCCGCCCGGGTACCCGTGGTCGGCCGCGACAACGTCGCGCGTTACGTCCTGGGGCTGATCCCGAAGTTCGGCCCCGACCTGACGATGGAGATCGTCGAATCCAACGGCCAGGCCGCGATCCTCGTGTCGGGGAATGGCACAGCCATCGCGCTGGTCACCATCGACGCCTCACCGGCCGGAATCGAACGCGTGCTGATCGTCCTCAACCCGCGGAAGCTGACCCGCTTCCAGCGCTGACCGTCGGTGGCCCGACACCAACTCCCCGCAGGGCCGGCGTGGTCCTACCCGGCTGTTCGCGCCGTCACAGAGTGGGGCCGGCTGTCACGAACTGTGTCCCGGACCTCGTTGTTCTCTCGGCCCTGGCCTGGCCTCACCCATTTCCTCGATACCAACCGCGTCCCGCAACGGCGGGCCGGACGTCAACGCGTGCGCGTGGGGATGCGTCGCGTGGATTCAGCGACAATGAAAGGTGGCAAGCAATGAAACAATCGAGCGGCTCCGACAAGCGGGTCCTCATCGTAGGTCTCGGCGTCGCCGGCATGGCCGCCGCGATCAGACTCCACGAAGCCGGCTGGGAAACCGTGATCGTCGAGCGTTCCGTCGCACGGCGATCCGGAGGCTACTTCGTCCTCGTCTACGGCGCGGGCGTTGCCGCGGCCGAGCGGCTCGGCATCGGCGACGCCGTGCCGACCCTCCAGTACGAGGACCAGAAGACCAACGAGGTCCTGGGGTCCGGGCGACGCATGCCGGGACTGGGTTTCGAGGCCCTGGCCCGCCCGCCCCGGATGATGCTCCGCGGTCACGTCGAAACCGCCCTCTTCGAAGCGCTCCCCGCACAGACGCAGGTGCGCTACTCGACCACACCCACCGCCATCGGACAGGACGAGTACGGCGCCACGGTCACCCTGCGCAACACAGAAACGGGTGCCGAGAGTACCGAGGCGTTCGACCTCGTCGTCGGCGCCGACGGCGTCCGCTCCACCGTGCGATCGCTGGTGTTCGGTCCGCACCAGCAGTTTCTCAGGCCGACTGGCTACATGACCGCCGCCGCACTCATGCGCGAGCAGGTTCCCGGCTTTCTGCCGCACGAGGGCCTCGCCTACACCGCCCCTGGGCGCTGCGCCTGGACGTTTCCGATGGTCGGCGAGTCCGCCCCGTCGATCATGTTCAGCTACCGCACGAAGAACATCGACGCGGAGTTCCGCCGCTCACCCGCGGAATCCCTCCGCCGAGCCTTCGGCCGTACGTCGCTCGGCCCCGTCCTCGGCCACATGCTGCACGAGTACGAACGCGCCGACACGGTCCTGTTCGACAGCGCCGACGAGGTGGTCATGCCACGCTGGCACAACGGCCGGGTCGTCCTGCTGGGCGACGCGGCAGCCTGCCCGACGTTGTTCGTCGGCATGGGCGTCTCGAGTGCCCTTGCCGGTGCCGACCTGCTCGGCACGATGCTGGAGCAACACCCCACCTCCCTCACCCGGGCACTGTTCGCGTGGGAGGCCCGGCTTCGCCCCTTCGTCGAGGAACAGCAGTCCTCGCTGCCCCTGACGCAGAAGCTGTTTCTTCCGCCGACGTTGATCGACAGGGTGTTCCGGCTACTCATGTTCGTCCCCCTGCCAGCCATCGGGTCGATCGCCGACTGGAACATCAAGCGGAGCCCGATCTTCTCGAAGAAGGATCTCGACATTTCCGCCGCGTAGAGCTGAATGACTGATCCGAGGTCCGGGTTGGTCAGGTCGGGCCGACCGCGTCGTCGCGGCGCGACCGGCTACGCTGACGGGCAGCACAGGGCCGCAAGGGGCATGCCGGTTGGGTGGGACGGCATGCACAACCTCCTGCCCCACGGAGCCCTGCATGGCCCACTACCGCGCGCTGGTGCACGCCACCGGTCCCGGATTCCTGCTCACCTCCTTCCTCGCCCGGCTGCCCGCCGCGATGGCCCCGCTCGGCGTCATCACCCTCGTCGTCGCGGCCACCGGTAGCTATGCCGTCGCCGGTGCCGTGGCGGCCGCGTACGGTGTCGGCGCCGCGATCGGCGGTCCGGTCGTGGGCTCCCTCGTCGACCGTTTCGGACAGCGGTCCGTCGGCCTGGTCACGGCCGTCGTCGACGCGGCGGCCCTCGTCGGGGTCGTCGTCATGGTCCACAGCACCGTGGCGGTCGCCGTGGCCGCCGCCGTGGCCGGCTTCGCGACTCCCCAGATCGGTCCACTCGTACGGGTCAGATGGTGGGTTCTGCTCGGCGACCGGGGACAGGGCCGGACGCTGGGTACCGCGCTCTCCTACGAGGGCGTGGCGGACGAGCTGTCGTACATGGCTGGTCCGGCCATCGTCGGCCTGATCACGGTGACGGGGCCGGCCGGGCTGCCGCTGGTGGTCGCCGCCGGCCTGACGCTGCTCTTCGCGATCCCGTTCGCCCTGCACCACACGGCTCCACCCGTGGTACGGGTGCCCTTCGCCGGCCCCGCGCGCCCGCGCCTGCCGCTGGGTCCCCTGACGATCCTGGTGCTCGCGATGCTGGCGGTCGGGATGGTCTTCGGTGCCACCCAGACGGGGGTGACCGCGTTCGCCGACGAGTCCGGCCACCCCGGCTCGGCCGGGCTCATCTACGCCGTCCTCGGGGTCGGCAGTGCGCTCGCCGGCCTGGCGACGGGATGGCTGCCGGCGCGGATCGGCCCCGTCAGGCGGTACGTCTGCGCCGCAGCCGCGCTGGCGGTCGGCGGATGCTCGGCCATGCTGCTGTCCGGATCGCTGGCCGGACTGCTCGTGGCGATCGCCGTCCTGGGCGTGACGAGCGCGCCCTACCTCATCGCGGTCGGTGGGCTGGCGATCCTGGCCGGGCCACGGAACCGGGCGGGCTCGGTGATGACCCTGGTCGCCTCCGGCGTGGTGGCCGGTGTGGCGGTCGGAGCCGCCGTCGCGGGGCGTCTCGCCGACGCCCTGGGCGCCTCCGGTGCCTTCATCGTCCCGGCTGCCGCCGGCCTCTTCGCCGTCGCGCTCGCGGCGGCTTCCGGCCGCCTGCTCCAGGCTCGCGCGCATGCTCCTTCCGCTCCCGTTCCGCCGTCCTCAACCCGTGCTCCCCTCGCTGGCACGACAGTCGGCTGACCGGCACCGTGCCATCCGTCCCGACGCGAGGTTGAAGATTTTTCATAGCGTCCGTCGCGAATCGGCACTCCCCCGTGCCGGCCCCGGGGACTGGTCGACGTACGGCCGGCGGGTGGGCGCCGGCCGGGTACTCCACCCTGGGGGTTCGACCAGGAGGATGAGGCCGGCAAGTGCAAGTTCAGCCCAATGGTGGTCACCAGCCCGGAAAAGGATGGTTACGCTCCCTGCATCCGATTCCTTCTGGAGGGAGTACTGTGCGCCGCCTCGTCAGAAGTGTGGTGACACCGGTGACCGTGGTCCTTGCCCTGGCCGCGACCCCGGTAGCGGCCCAAGCCGCCGCCAGCCCGTTCGATCTCTATCTCGATCAGGAACTCAGTTGGGGTACCTGCCTGTTCACGCCCGGAGAGGAGGCGCGACCCTCGGAGTGTGCCCTGGTCACCGTTCCCCGCGACTGGGCGGCGCCCGACGCGGGCGTCGACCTGCGGGTCTCGATCAGCCGGGCGAAGGCCACCGGCGAGCGCCTGGGCGCCATCCTGCTCAACCCGGGCGGCCCCGGAGGTCAGGGCAGTTCCCTGGCCGGGGCCCTGGCCGCGCTCCAGCCGACCGTGAACGAGCGGTACGACTTCGTCGGCATGGACCCGCGCGGCACCGGCCAGGAGGGTGGGACCGCCCCGGACCAGTTGGGACTGGTGTGTGAGATCCCGATCGGCCGGCTCTCGACCCGGACCGACCTCGATGCCCGTGACCGGTCCCCGGAGAGCATCGCCGAGCACCAGAAGGCACCTCGGGCCATCGCCGAGGCCTGCCAGAGCAGGGCGCTGACCCCGTTCATCACCACCTGGCAGAGCGCGCACGACATGGAACTCATCCGGCAACTGCTGGGCGACTCCACGCTGAACTATCTCGGCTACTCCTACGGCACCTGGCTCGGCGCGAAGTACGCCTCGCTCTTCCCGAGCAGCGCCGGCAAGATGGTGCTCGACTCCAGCGTCAACTGGCAGGGCCGGCTGCAGGCCGCCTTCGAGGCGTTCCCGATGATCGGGCAGCGGCAACTCGACGACGTCTACCTGCCCTGGGCGGCACGCCAGTTCCCGGAGATCGTCGGCGACACCCCGGCCGAGGCGGCGCGGACCTGGGAGCAGGCCCGCGACTACGTCCAGACCCTGGGCGTCGCCGGCGACGACTACGACGGCATGTTCGTCGGCATGGGCAACGAGTTCCAGTGGCTTCTCGCCACCCTGATCTTCACGCTCGCGGCCCAGGAGATGAATGGCGAGACCCCCGAGGCCGGCGTACCGGACGTGCTGCGTACCGAGCTGGACGCGCTGGCACGGGCGGAGTACGGCGTACCGCTGGCGGAACTGACGGTCCGGCGGATCGCCACCGAGGTCCCGGAGGACTACGTAACGTTCCCCGGCACCCGGGTCTCCGTCGCCTGCGGCGACCAGCCCACCCAATCCGCCACCTGGTACCGGAACCTCAGCGACCGGCAGGGCCCCAGCTACCCGCTGTTCGGCTGGGCGTACGGGATCTCCGAGCCGTGTGGATTCTGGTCCGACGCGCCCCGGCAGACCCTGCCGAACCTGCCCGCGGCGGCCGCCTCGAAGATCCTGGTCGTGCAGGCCGAGTTCGACCCGCAGACCGGCTACGAACAGGCCCGGGCGGCGGTCCGGGCGGCGCCCGGTGTCAGCATGGTCTCGGTCGACGACGCCACCTTCCATGGCCAGTACGCGCTCGACGGCAACCCGTGCGTCGACGGCATGGTGAACGTCTTCCTGCTGCACAACTCGCGCCCGTCCAACACCACCTGCCCCGGTCGACCGCTGCCCGGTGAAACCGAGGTGCACCCGGTCGGCGGCCCGGTGCGGCAGGACAACCGGAAGCTCGACTCGGCGGCCCGGCAGTCCGCCGAGAGCCTGCCCGAACTGCGCGAGCAGGTGCGGGAGCGGATCGCCCTGGTCAACTCGGGCCGGCCCGTCCGCTGACACCCCCGGTCGCCCCGTGACCCCGTACGGTGTCACGGGGCGGCCCCGTCCCCTCGTACCGCTAGGGCGTGTCTCGCGGATCTCGGTGGAGCGGGGCGGGCCCTAGGGGTTGGGCGGGCCGAGGTAGGGGAACTGCGCCAGCATGTCGTCGTGCGGCTGGAGGCCGGTCGGGGGGACCTGACCACGGGTCAGCCAGCCGAACCGATAGCTGAAGGCGTCGTCGACGAGCTTCCGTCCGTTGGGGTAGGCCACCGGCTTGGCCGGCTCGTAGCGGAGGATGTCGGGCAGGCACTGCATGGCGACCTTTTTGGCCTCCTCCGGCGGGTAGCCGCCCTTCTCCAGCATCTGCGACCACGGACCGAGGTAGTTGGCGACGTCGTCGGCGGGTTGCCGGGAGTTGTACCGGTCCTTCTCCCCGTTGGGATTGATGAACGGGTTTATGGTCGGGTTACCGCCCCGGTCCATCTGCTCCAGTACGCCGTCCTGGCGCCGGCTGATCGATGCCCAGACGCCGATCATCGGGCCGGGCCCGAGCAGCTCGGTGGGCACCTCCAGCACGATGGAGTCCACGTTGTTGCCGGCGAAGTCGTCGTGCCCGGTCCATTTCATCCCGTGCAGGGCACCCTCGACATCGGCGAAGAACGGGTCGCTGCGCAGCCCGGCGAACAGCCGGATCCGCGCTGGTTCGTCGACCACGACAGAGCGGTCCGTGCCGTCGAAGCTGACCGGGATGGACTCGACGAGCACCTGGCCGGTCGGCTCGGGCTGCCGGGCTTCGGGGCCGGTGGCGTACCAGGCGGTCCCGGTCTGGGTTCCGTTGTCGTACTCGGAGAACGTGAACGTGAACGCGATGTCGGCCTGCGCGTCGCCGTCGGTGTCGACGTTGATCCGGTAGACGGCGCCGGGGTAGAACTCCGGACCGGTGGTGGGCTCCGGTATCGGGGGCGGAGCACTGGTCGGGTTCGAATCGATGATCAGAACCGTCTTGCCGGGATCCTCTGTCGAGGTGAAGACGTACAGGTCGGTGAGGTCGAGGCGACGGTCGTCACCGGGGAACCCGAGGTTGTCGGCGCTGAAGTGGTTGGACATGGCGGCTCCTTGGGCGGTCAGAGGCGGGTGTCAGTTGCGGAGCGCAACTCAGCAACGCCGTATTGCCGCTGGGAACGGCTGCCCGGCCTGTTCATCACCGGACGCTAGTGAGGTCGCGGGCGGCCCGCACGCGATTGGTGAACCCACGCCCGACCGGGTGAACGGATCTGGTCCGCGTTCGCTTGCAGATCGCGGCGTGGCTGGTCGGCGCGCCTCCTCGGTGGCGGGCCCGACACACCGTTCCGGTGTGCTGAGCCGAGAAACGCTAAGCTGCCCGTCACCACCTGCCAACCACGGTATGAGGAGTCGAGCGTGTCGCAGAGCCCCAGCGTCAACAAGGCTGATCGGCCCGGTTCGGGGATCGACACGACAGTGGCGCACAACGCGAGGATCTGGGACTACTGGCTGGGTGGCAAGGACAACTACGAGATCGACCGCGAGGTGGGGCACCAGATCCGGAAGATGGTCCCGCACATCGATGCGGTGGCCCGCGCGGACCGGGCGTTTCTGGCCCGAGCCGCCCGCTTTCTGGCCGGGGAGGCTGGCATCCGCCAGTTCCTCGACATCGGGACCGGCCTGCCGACCGCCGACAACACCCACGAGGTCGCCCAGGCGGTCGCTCCGGAATCCCGCATCGTCTACGTCGACAACGATCCGCTCGTGCTGGTACACGCACGGGCGTTGCTGACCAGCAACCCCGAGGGGGCGACCGACTACATCGAGGCCGACGTCCGCGACCCTGACACGATCCTGCGCCGGGCCGCCGGGACGCTCGACTTCGACCAGCCGATCGCGATCATGTTGCTCGGCGTCCTCAACTTCGTCCAGGACACCGAGCAGGTCGGGACCATCGTGGACCGGCTGTTGGACGCGGTGCCGTCCGGCAGTTACCTCGCCCTCACCCACCCGACGACCGAACTCGGCGGCGAGGGAAACGTCGCCGCGATGGCGTACTACAACCAGCACGCCACCCCGAAGATCTGCGCTCGCAGCGGTGCCGAGCTCGCCCGACTCGTCCAGCGACTGGAACTGGTCGAGCCGGGGCTGGTGTCGTGTGCGGTGTGGCGAGCCGAGGCCGACGCCGACGGCGCACTGCCGGCGCAGGTGCCACAGTACGGTCTGGTCGGGCGCAAAGCCTGAGCCGTCGCCCGGGGAATGGTTACCGCCGCTTCGGCCCACCCGCGCGGGGTGGGCCGTGGCGCGACCGCCGGTGGCTCATCGCGATGCACCGCCGTGAACGCGGGGACTCTTCCCTGGCCGGGCACTTCCTCGGCTGATCCGCGACGCCCTACCGGGAACTGCGGCGTCCCGGGTCCGACTCCCCGCTGAACCACCCCTTGGAGTGAACCCCATGGAGTGAACTCGGGCCCCGGCCACAGTCGCGAACCGCTCCGATTCGGCCCACGCACGGTACGCGGTCGGCGGTGGCGGCCCTTCTCACCGGCCGGCCCGTCGGCGCTCCCTGCCGCCGGCCGGATCCCGCGAAGCCCGGTCCGCTCCTTTCGCGCACTGCTACGGTCAGGCCAGGCCCTTGTCGACTGCGGGCTGCTCACCCCGGCCGTCGCTGCTCAGGGGACCTGACCCAGCGGGGGTACGGGTCCGCTGCCGGGAGTTCCTGCCGTGCTGTCATCGCCTCGGTTCCACGCGGTGGAGCGGGCGGTCCAGACATCCCGGGCGGAGGAAGGTTCGTGGCTCATGTTTGACGGTTTCGACGAATTCGACATCACCACGTCCGGCACGACGATTCACGGGCGCCGTGGTGGCAGCGGGCCTCCGGTACTCCTCCTGCACGGCATTCCGGAAACGCATCTCATGTGGCACCGGGTGGCGCCCCAGCTCGCCGAGCACTACACCGTCGTCGCCACCGACCTGCGCGGCTACGGCGACAGCGGCAAGCCGCCCAGCACCGCCGACCACGAGCCGTACAGCATGCGCGCGACCGCGCACGACCAGGTCGAGGTCATGCGGAGCCTGGGCTACGACCAGTTCAGGCTCGCCGGACACGATCGCGGTGCACGGTGTGCGTACCGGCTCGCGCTCGACGAACCGGAGACGGTCACCCGGCTCGCCGTCATGGACGTCGTTCCTACCGGCGACGCGTACCGCCGTGCCGAGATGAAGTTCAGCCTGGGGTACTGGGTCTGGTCCTTCCTGGCCGCACCGGAACCGGTGCCCGAACAGTTCATCGGCGCGGCACCGGCCCTGCTCGTCGACTTCATGCTCGATACCTGGCCCGAGGTGAAGGATGCCTTTCCGGCGCAGGTGCGCGCCGAGTACGTCAAGAAGTTCACCGACCCCGCAACCGTGCACGCGATCTGCGAGGAGTACCGCGCCGCCGCGACGCTCGACTACCAACGGGACGAGGCGGACCACGGCAACCGGAAGATCGCCTGTCCGGTGTTGTTCCTCTGGAGCGAACGGGGTTCGGTGGCAAAACTCTACGACGACCCGCTCGCCATCTGGCGGGAGTGGGCGGACGACGTTCGCGGCGGTCCGGTGCCGGTCGGGCATTTCATTCCGGAGGAGGCCCCCGAGGAGACCGCACGCCAACTCCTGGACTTCCTGAAGTGACAGTGGCATGACGCCCGCCCGAGTCTCCACGTCGAGCCCGCACGATTCAGCCGATGGACCGGAGTTTGACTGGACCCACCCGAAGGAAACACGATGACAAGAATCGACCCCCGACCGACCACCAAGACCACGGCGCAATCGAGGCCCAGTTCGGTGGTGCACAGGACGGCGACCGTGGCCGGGGTGGATGTGTTCTACCGCGAGGCGGGGTCGATCGGCTCTCCCAAACTGTTGCTCCTGCACGGCTATCCCGCGTCGTCGCACCAGTACCGGAACCTGATGCCCGCACTGGCGGACCGGTTCCACCTCCTCGCGCCCGACTATCCCGGATTCGGCAATACCGGCGTCCCGGACCCGTCCAGTTTCGCCTACACCTTCGAGCATCTCACCGAGATCGTCGACCAACTCCTCCACGAGGTCGACTTCACCGGGTCGATGGGCATCTACATGGAGGGGTACGGAGGTGCGATCGGGAATCGGCTCGTCGACCGGCACCGGGACTGGCTCCAGTGGCAGATCATCCAGAACGCGAACGCGTACGAAGAGGGCCTGAGTCCGGCCTGGGACCCCTTCAAAGCCTTGTGGAGCAACCGGAGCCCGGAGACCGAGCAGGCGATGATGTCGTTCCTGGAACCCGATGGCGTCAAGCTCGTGTACACCCACGGGCACAAGAACCCGGAGACGCTGAGTCCGGACAACTGGAACATGGATTCGTTCTTCCTCGCCCGACAGAACGCCAAACAGGCTCAGATGGACCTGTTCTACGACTTCCGCAGCAACGTGGCGCTGTTCCCGAAGTGGCAGGAATCCGCGCGCCGGTACCAACCGAAGACTCTGATCCTGTGGGGCTGCAACGACATCTTCTTCGTGCCGTCCGCGGGTGAAATGTACCTCCGGGACCTCCCCGACGCAGAACTGCTCTCGCTCGACTCAGGACACTTCATCGTCGAGGACAGCATCGACGATGTCGTGGCGGTGATCGACCGCTTCTTCGACGAACGTGTCGCCTGACCGCATCCTAGGGCCACGCAGCCGCCCTTATGGCTCGGGGAGGGGTTTGGGCCCGCCTCCTTCGGGAAGGCCGACATCGTCCCGAATCTTCAGATCGGCGCAGTACGAGGGGGTAGCTGTGACTTTGGCCGACGCGGCACCTGACTATTTCACACCCAAGGACGGGATGTTCCTCGCCACCTTGCTGATTGTTCGCGATATCGATCGGTCACGCGAATACTACGAGCGAGTATTCGGCGCTACCTGCGTACACGACGCCAATCCGTTGATCATGAAGTTCTTCAACAGCTACATCATCATCAACGTCGAGGGTGGCCCAACCGACGACAAGCCGACGGTGCAGGCCATGGCACCGAAGGACTCCAATACCCTGAGCTGTGCGATGAACGTTCGGGTCACCGACATCCGGAAGCTCTACAAGGAGTGGAAGTCTCGCGGCGCGGACTTCATCACCGAGCCGAAGGACCACGGCACGGAGATCCGGTGTTATCTGCGCGACCCCGACGGCTATCTCGTCGAGATCGGGCAGGGGCTCTGATCCCGCGGGGATGCGATGGGCCTGGTCGTCGCCGTGGACCCCGCCAGGTCCGGCAGCGGGGTCCACGGCGACGCGGTCAACGTCGGCGTACCGTCCAGATCACCGCTGCGCGGCCCAGAGCACGGCCCGGCCGAACTGGGACTGCAAACCCTTCGGGTGCAGCCGGAACGTGGGATTCGTGCCGAACAGCACCACCCCGTTACCCGCTGCGGTCACGCCGCGAACGATGCTGGCCTGGCCGGCCGCCGCGGCCTGCCCACCCGTACCCGTCGCGTTCGCCGCCCACCAGCCGGCGAGCAGCGGATCGGTGGCGTACGACTGCTCGACCGTGGCGCCCGCGCCCAGGTTGGTGAACCAGACGGGCTGGCTGATGAACGAGTGCGGGATGGCACCGGCGGTCACCGGTCCCCCACCGTTCACCACGTTGACGACGCCGCTGGCCAGGCTGGGTCCCGCATTGGCGGTGACGCTGAGCAGCGACGCCGCGTTGCTGAAGTTCGCCCCGGCGGTGCCCAGGCCGACGACGCCACCGCCCCGGGCGAGGAACGCGTCCAGCGCCGCGCGATTCTCGACGGACAGGTCCGCCAGATTGAGGCTGCTGCCGACGAGCAGGACGTCGACCGCCTCCGTCAGGGTGGTGGCCAGCGTCGCGGTGGTCAGGGCACGAGGTTCGACGCCGATGGCGCGCAGCGTGTCCCGTTCCTCGACCGAGCCGAGGTAGCCGACGACGACATCGTCCAGCCGGGTGCCTCGCCAGTGCCCGGGTGCGGGTCCGAAGGTGACGCCGTGCCGGCGCGCCTCGGCCGTCGCCAGCCGGCGACTGCTCGCCGTCGATGCGACAGCGACCGACCCGTCCGCCAGCCGGTACACCGGGACGCCCTGGGCCAGCAGGGAGTTGACCGCGAGCAGGTCTGCGGCATCCTGGATGTCCAGCCGCAGGTCGCCGCCGCCGCTGGGCACACCGCCGTCGGTCTCGCCGCCGTAGGTCCGCTCCAGGCGTACCCGGGGCAGTTCGTGCCACAGCGTGTCGACGGTGGCTCCCCAGGTCAGGCCATGGCTCCAGGCCGCCGGGCCGGCGTAGAGGTCGTCCACCCGGTCGGTGATGTCGATCCCGGGCTCCAGCAGTGAGTTCACCAGGCCCCGCTTCGGCTGGTGCAGGTCCACGACGTAGGCGCCGGCCCGGTAGCTCCGGCCGCCGGCGGTGAACCCCTTCTTCGCGCGCCAGACCCGGCCGCCGCTGGTCACCAGCAGGTCGACCAGGCGGGCCGCGGCGGTCTCGGAGTGCTGTCCGGGCCCGGTGGGGATGACGTAGGAGCGGGGGAACGTCGTCCGGTAGTCGTCCTCGGGTCCCCAGCCGGGGACATAGCCGTCCGGAAGGTCACGCAGCGGCTCGCCGGCCCAGCCACGGCGGTAGACCTCCGCCTGGTCGTTCAGCACCTCAGCCCGGTGGTCCTGGATGTACCGCAGCGACGTCTTGATCGCCACCTCGTGCACGTCGGTGTTGATCCGCGAGCGCCGGACCCGCTCCTCCGGGGTCAGACCGCCGCCGCGCGGGTTCAGCGGCGCCTCGATCGTGTACGGGATGCTGCTCTGCAACATGGCGAACGACGGCACGTAGATCGGCGGGAAGTCGTCCCATACCCCGGGTTCGTCATCCCGGAACGGGATCCTGGCCCGGGACGTCTCCGGGTACCCCAGGTCGCGCAGGCCCTCCTCGATCGCCAGCGCGTTCGGCAGGCCGTGCTTGATGTACAGGTCGTACTCGTTGTTGACGTTGTGCGGCGGCGTGCTCGGGTGCAGCAGCGTCGGGTTGACGTACCCGTGCAGGTCGAGCGTGATGATCGGCTTCGTGTCGATGATCAGCTCGCGGATCAGCGTCGTCTCGGGCTGCGAGACGATCGTCAGGTCCCGGTTCAGGTCGTAGCCCGCCGCGTTGGCCCGGGTGCCGGCCACCCGCCCGTCGGGGTTCGACGTGACGTTGAAGACCAGCCGGTTACGGCGGAGCAGCCGGAGCACCTCGGGATCGGTGCTGGTCGCGTACTCCTCGATGACCCGCAGGGCCGCGTCGGTGCCCTCCCACTCGTTGCCGTGGATGTTGGCGTTGACGAACAACGGCGTCTTGTATTCCGCACGCAACCGCCGGTCACGCTGTGCCCTCGACGGCTCCTCCTCGATGAGCCGCCGCCACGCGTCCTGCTGCCGCGCCTCGGCCCGGGTCTCCGGTGCGGTGACGGTCACGGCATACAGGTCGTAGCCTCCGGCGGAGCTGCCGGCCACCCGGGCGGAGACCCGGTCGCTTCCCGCCTGCAACGCGTTCAGCTTCGGCGCGATGTCGTCGTACGGGGTGACCCCGATCGGAATCGAGGCGTCGGCGGGGTTGTCCGGCCAGACCGGCAGGACGGCCCGGCGGGGAAAGCCGCCGATCTCGGCCTGGCCGGCGGTGCTCGCCGACAGCGGTGGTGGGGCCGCGGCGGCCGGCGGGAGCCAGCCGGCCGTTCCGATCAACGAGACGGTCACCGTGGCGACGGCGAACCTGAAAAGGGGTCTTCTGGCCATGCAGGCGGATCTCCTGTCGGGGTGGGGCGGTGGGTGACACGCGGACGCGCCCGGGGCCGGCACTACGGCCTCGGTGCACGCCCGCAGGGGTGGAACGGCCTCAGTCGGAGGGGCCGTAGGGGCGGTCGCCGCGCAGGGTGATCCGGTGCATCACCCGGTGCGCGGTGCCGTAGTCGCGGTTGGCGTAGTGGGCGGTGCTGCGGTTGTCCCACATCGCCACGTCGCCGGTACGCCACCGGTGCCGGACGATGTGCTCGGGCTTGGTCAGGTGAGCGTAGAGCAGGTCCAGGATTGCCCGGCTCTCCGCATCGGACACCCCGACGATGTGGGAGGTGAAGCCGGGATTGACGAAGAGGCCCTTCCGGCCGGTCTCGGGATGGACCCGGACGACCGGATGTTCGACCGGGTCGAGCCGGGTGACGACCGCGCCGTCCCAGACGCTGCCCCTGCCGCCGCGCCGCTGGGCCAGGTAGTAGCCGAACTCCCGGTTGCCGTCGTGTACGGCGGTGAGCTGGTCGACCAACTGCCGGACCGGTCCGGCGAGCGAGTCGTAGCCGAGTTGGCTGTCCGCCCAACTGGTGTCCCCGCCGCCGTCCGGAAGCGTTACGGCGCGCAGGATGGAACCAAGAGGTGGCCTGGGCATGAACGTGACGTCGGTGTGCCACACGTCGGCGAAACCGTTGTCGGTGCTGTCGAGCGCGTACACCTCGGGATGTGCCTCGTCCACGCCACCCACCACCGGATGGGAGGCGGTCAGTTCGCCGAGCCGGCGGCCGAGCCGGACCTGCGCGTCGTCGTCCAGATCCTGTCCCCGGAAGAACAGCACCTTCCGGTCGACCAGGGCGGCCCGGACCGCGGCGAGTTCCTCGTCGGAGGCCCGGTCGAGGTCGAGTCCGACGACCTCGGCGCCGAAGTGCGGGCCGAGCGGGTCGAGGGCGAGGTTGACGATCGTGTCGGTCATGCTGGTCCTCCCGGCAGTGTGGACGTTCCGGCCGCGGCCCGTACGGCGTGGCCGATGGTGGCGCGCAGGGTCGCGTACCCGGGCAGGCCACGAAGCTCGTCCGGCTCGATCCCGGTACGCGGCAGGTCGATGTCGAGGTCCAGCGCGACGCGTCCGGGGCGGCTGGTCAACACGACCACTCTGCTGCCGAGGTACACGGCCTCGTCGACGCTGTGCGTGACGAACACACAGGTACGACCGGTCTCGACGCTGACCTGGCGCAGATCCTCCTGCAGGCGTTCGCGGGTGAGGGCGTCGAGCGCGGCGAACGGCTCGTCGAGCAGCAGCAGGGGGCTGTCGACCGCCAGGGCGCGGGCGATGGCGACCCGCTGCTGCTGCCCTCCGGAGATCTGCCAGGTCCGCCGCTGCGCGACGTCGTGCAGGCCGACCCGGGCGAGTAGTTCGGGCACCCGACGGACCCGTTGCTCGCGGGGCACGCCGGCGTACCGCAGCGCGAGGGCGACGTTGCCGGCAACGGTCTTCCAGGGAAGCAGGCGTGGTTGCTGGAACACCAGGCCAGCGCCACGCCCCGGGGTCGGTGTGGCGCCACCGGTGAACACGTCACCGGCGGTGGGTCGCTCGAAGCCGGCGATCAGCCGCAGCAGGGTGCTCTTGCCGCATCCGGAGGCGCCCACCAGCACCACGAAGGCACCCGCCGGCACGTCCAGGGTGATCGGGCCGACCGCCGGAACCGCGTCCGGGCCGGTGCCGTACCGGTGTTCGACGTCGCGTACCTCCACCGCCAGCGCCGGGCTCGCGGTGGCCGCCGAGGACCGCTCAGGACGCGAGGACATCCGGCAGTCCCTTGTTGTAGATGGCTTTCTCGATCCTGTCCAGGTCCGGCACCGCATCGATCTTGTTCTGGGCCTTCAGGAACTCGGCAGCCGCCAGCAGGTTCCGGGCGAGCGCACCGACCTGGTCCGGTGTACCGAGCCACTCCGGGCTGGCCTGGTCCGCGGGCTTGAGGAACACTCCCTGGCCGAGTTGGTGCTTGGCGTCGGCGGTACTGATGTTCAGTTCCTTACCGACCGCGTCCGCCGCGGCATCGGGGTCGTCGGCGATCAGGTCGAGCGCCTCGGCCTCTACCTTGCGCCAGGCGTCGACGGCCTCGGGATGCGCCTGTACGAACGCGGTGGAGACGACGCCGAGATCGAGCGTCGGCTTGCCGGCGGTGGCCAACTCACGGCTTGTCAGCAGCACCTTGCCGCTCTTCTTGAGTTCGTCCAGCGACGGCAGCCAGGAGTAGGCGGCGTCGAGGTCGCCCCGGTTCCAGGCCGCGAGGATGTCCTGCGGTTCCAGGTCGACGATGTCGACGTCGGATTCCTTGACGCCCGCGCGGGCCAGCGCGGCGAGCAGGCTGTAGTGCGCCGTCGAGGCGAACGGCGTACCGACCTTCTTTCCACGCAGGTCGGCCACCGCGTTGATGCCGGTGCCGTTGCGGGCGACGAGCGCCTCGTTGTCGCCGGCGACGTCGAGCACAAAGGCCACCTGGTACGGGATGTTCAGCGGGGCGGAGAGACCCCGGGCCACCGGACTCGAGCCGATGGCGGCGATGTCGAGGCTCCCGGCCACGAACGCGGTGTTGATGCTGGCCCCGGAGTCGAACTTGGTCCAGGTGATCTCGTAGTCCGGCAGCGCCTTCTCCAGCAGGCGGTGGTTCTTCACGATCAGGTCACCGCTGGGAAACGCCTGGTAGGCGATCCGGATCGACTTCTCCTGCGGGTCGCCGCCACTGGCGGCTCCGTCGCCGCAGCCGGTGGAGCCACTGATCACCAGGATGGCCGCGAGGATCGCGGTGAGCGGGTGGGGACGTCGGTGCACGGCTGCTCCACTTCGTCGTCGGGCGTCGGGGCGTCGGGATCGTCGGACTCGCTGGCGCTCAGCCCCGGCCACGCCAGGGAATGAGCCGGTTCTCCGCCCCCCGCAACAGCGCGTCGATGAGCAGGCCGGACAGTCCGATGGCGAGGAGGCCGAGCACCACGGTGTCGGTCTGGGAATACCGCTGGGCATCCCGGACCATGCCCCCGATGCCGGGCACCCCGTTGATGGTCTCGGCTGCGACCACCGAGGAGTAGGCGATGCCGACCGCCAGCCGGACACCGGTGAAGATCTCCGGAAGGGCGTTCGGCAGTACCACGTCGCGGATCACCTCCCATCGGCCGGCACCCAGTGCGCGCACCGCCTCGACCAGCGCCGAGGGTGCGCCGTACACGGCCGATGCGGTCGCGACGGCGACCGGCGGCAGCGCCGCGATGGAGAGCAGCCACAACTTCGGCGTCTCGTCGATGCCGAACCAGATGACGAACAAGCTGAAGTAGGCCAGCGGGGGCAGCGCGCGGACGAACGTGACCACCGGCTCGGTGACCACCCGGACCCAGCCGACGGTGCCCATGACCACGCCGACGACGAGCCCGGCCACCACGCCGACCACCGATCCGATGAGGATCCGCCGCAGGCTGACCCCGAGGTGCTCGATCAGGTAGTGGCCGCTGTAGCCACGGGCGCCGTCGTGGGTGGTGGAGGTCTCGATCAGCCGGTCCCACACCGCGTTCGGTGCCGGGATGAACGTCGGATTCTGGGTGAGGACCGCGGCCAGTTGCCACAGCAGCAGCAGGGCGCCGATCGCCGCCACACGCAGGGCGAGCCTACGCCCACGCCCGGATCGCATCCTCCGGTCGGCCACAGTGGAGGGCGGGCGGCGCAGGAGCGTCTCCTCCGCCGGGCGCACGGTCGGAACAACGGTCACGGGGTCGCTCCTGGGGTCGTCTGGCGATGGCCGGTAGGCGCAGCACTGGCGATACCCTCTAATTCCTATCGTCTAAGTGGGAGATTCGCAAGCCTCTCACCATCGAAACCCCGCTGAGGCGCTCAGGTCTTCGGACCGGCCGTACCCGACAGGTTCAGGGACGTAGCGCCTCCCCCGGGGACGGGAACGCGGCGCGCGGCTGCCCGCCCGCCCACCACAGCCCGATCACCAACGCCGCCGTCGCCTCCAGGTACGCCGCCCGCGCCAGCCCGCCGCAGGGCGCCGGCGTACAGCCGATCGAACTGATCAGAGTCGCCGTCGTGGCGGCCGCCGTGGGATGGTCGGTGCAGAAGGGCACGGCCAGTGGCACGTTCTCGAACGTCGGGGAACGCAGCGTCCAGATACTGACGTGGCAGAGGTTGAACGCCTTGACCACGTACGCACCCGGGCCGGCGGCCGCCAACCGCCGGGCCACCGATCCGGTGTCACCGGTGTCGAGCACCGGCCCCTCGGCGGTCGGTACGAGGGGATTGGTGCAGTCGATCACCGTTCGCCCGATCAGGCTGCCGGCCAGCCCGCCCACCAGGTGCGGCGCCGCTGCCGCCGGAACCGCGACGAGGACCGCCTCACCGTGCCGCGCCGCCTCCTCGAGGCCGCCGTGCCCCACGGCGCCGATGCGTTCGGCGGTCCGCTCCGCGCGTTCCCGACTCCGGCCGCCGATCACCACGTCGTGCCCGGCTGCGGCCCATGCACCGCCGAGCGCCGCCGCCATCCCGCCCGTTCCGAGTATGCCGATCCTCATCTGTCCCGCTCCGTTCGTCTCTTCACGGCGGCTCGGTACACGCCGCTCCGCAGACGGTAGGCAGGTCGATGCAGACCAAACGGTCTGCGATACCTGGGGCAGGATGGGCGCCGTGGATGGTCTCGCGGATCGACTCGACGACTACACCTCGGACTGCCGCGCCCGGGTGGCGTTCGAGGTGCTCGGCAACCGTTGGGACAGCGTCGTGGTGTTCACGATCGCCGCCTACGGGCCAACCCGTCCGGCGGTGCTCCTCACCCGGATCGGCGGGATCAGTCCCAAGGTCCTCAACGACGCGCTGCGGCGTCTGGAGTACAACGGCCTGGTGGAACGCCGGCCCTATCAGGAGGCGCCACCGCGGGTGGACTACGTGCTCACGGACGCGGGCAGCGCACTGGTGGAACCGATGCGGGTGATGGCTGCCTGGGCCACCCGGTACGCCGACGCCGTCCTCGAGGCCCAGGAACGGTTCGGTACGCGGGAGACGTCCAGGCGCTCCCGAGCCTCCCGTCGGCCCCGCTGAGAGGAGCCGCTGGCCGTCGCACGCCGCTGCTAGCCGGGTTGCCGGGTGCCGGTGGCGAGGAACCGGTGTGCCGGGTCGTCGTAGCCGGTGAGCCGCCAGCCCGCGTGGTCGGTCAGCCGACGCAGCGGGGCCTCGGCGAGAGGTTCGTCGGGGTGCAGGGTACGACCGTGCCGGGCGGCGAGCGCGGCGCGGCCGGAGGGGTGGAAGATCACGAGACGGCCGCCGGGTCGGGTGATCCGGGCGAGTTCGCGCAGCCCGGCCTCGGGGTCGGGTAGGTGGGTGAGCAGACCGGCGGCGAAGATCACGTCGACGGCGGCGTCCCCGAAGGGAAGGTGTCGGGCGTCGCCGACGATCAGGGTCGCCGACGCGTCCCGGCTGTGCCCCCTGGCGGCGGTGAGCATCTGCGGGGTGAGGTCGAGGCCGATCACGGTGCCGTGCGGACCGACGGCGTGCCGGAGAGCGGGCAGGGCACGGCCGGTGCCGCAGCCGACGTCGACGGCCACCCCGCCGGACGGTATTCGCGCCTCGGTGACGGCACCGGCGTACGCGGGCAGGTCGTCGCCGAACCTGGTGTCCCAGGTCGCGGCCCGGATCGCGAAGAAGGCGCGGGACTCGCTGATGTACCAGCGTTCCCGGGGGGCGAGCCGGTCGGCGAGTTGCCGGATCACGGGCCAGCCGGGGTCGTGCAGGTCGATGACGACGTCACACCCGTGCCCGTGGTCGCCGTGCGCGGTGGGGCCGGCGGGTGGGGTGCGTAGCCAGATGACCACGTCCCACTTGCCGGCGGACGGGTGGGCACGCCACCGTGGTCCGTCGGCGACGGCGACGGTGTCCGGGGTCCGGTCGATGTGCCAGGTGTCCTCGTCGGCGAGCGGCGTGCTGTCGCCGAGGCGGGCGCAGGGGCGACCGACGGCGTGCAGGGTGTCGGCGAGGCGGTCGGCGACGACGCCCGAGTGCGGGCTGCCGCCGTCGACGACGACGGTGACGGCACCCGGTGGAAGTGCGGCGGCGAGGTGGTCGAGGACCTCGGTCCACCTGCGGCTCTGCTCGACGGTCAGGGTCTGCCATGCCGATAGCGGCACCGGTTCACCAGCCATCGGTCCATCATGCATGTGCCGGAGGATGACGGCTACTTCCTGCTGCGGACGCTGGCTGTTCGGCCAGTTTTAGATAGCAGTTGCGGCCGGCTACCGTGGCCGCGTGACGATGTTTCGGATCGGTGAGGCCGGCGAACTGCTCGGGGTCAGCGTGGACACGGTGCGGCGTTGGGTCGATGCCGGGCGTCTCCCCGCCGGTCGGGACGAGCACGGGCACCGGGTGATCGACGGGGTTGATCTCGCCGCATTCGTCCAGGCCCAGGCCGGCGAGCCGGAGGACCGTGCGGAGGAGTCGTCTGCGCGTAACCGGCTGCGGGGCATCGTCACCGCCGTGGTCAAGGACACGGTGATGGCACAGGTGGACATCCAGGCCGGGCCGTTCCGGCTGGTGTCGCTGATGAGCCGGGAAGCCGTCGACGAACTCGGCCTGGAGGTCGGGTCGGTCGCGGTGGCGGTGATCAAGTCGACCAACGTCATGGTGGAGAAGTCCACGGTGACCGCCGCTAGCAGAGGGAGGAACAGTTCGTGAGCGTACGACGATTCCGCACTACTCTGGCCGTACTCACCGGGCTCGCGGTCGTGGCACTGTCCGGCTGCGGTGGTGACGACACGGCCGAGCCGGGCTCAGGAAACAGCAGTCCCGGCGTTTCCAGGACGGTGACGGTGTTCGCGGCGGCGTCGCTGACCGAGTCGTTCACCACCATCGGCAAGGACTTCGAGGCGGCGAACCCCGGGGTGAAGGTCACGTTCAGCTTCGCCGGCAGTTCGGCGTTGGCGACCCAGATCAACCAGGGCGCCCCGGCGGACGTCTTCGCCTCCGCCGCTCCGACGAACATGAAGGTCGTCACCGACGCCGGCAACGGGGACGGCACGCCGACGACGTTCGTAAAGAACCAGCTCGTCATCGCCGTACCGAAAGGCAACCCGAACGGCGTGACCGGGCTGAGCGACCTGACCAAGCCGGACGCCAAGGTCGCGCTCTGCGCCGAGCAGGTCCCGTGCGGAGCAGCGGCGAAGAAGGCCCTCGACGCCGCCAGGGTGAAACTCACCCCGGTCACCCTCGAACAGGACGTCAAGGCCGCCCTGTCGAAGGTGAAGCTGGGCGAGGTCGACGCGTCGCTGGTCTACCGCACCGACGCGAAAGCCGCCACCGCCGACGTCGACGGGATCGAGTTCCCCGAGTCGGCCGGCGCGATCAACGACTACCCGATCATCGTGCTGAAGGACGCCCCCAACAAGACCGCCGCACAGGCGTTCATCGCCTACGTGCTCTCCGACACCGGCAAGAGCGTGCTCACGGCGGCCGGCTTCCAGGCCCCGTAACGGTGTCGCTCCTCGACGACGCCGGTGCGGCGCCCCGGCGGGACGGGGCCAGGTCGCCGTACCGGCGTCGGCGTACCGGCCGGATTCCGGTCGCGCTGCTCGTTCCCGCCTCGCTCGGGCTGCTGTTCCTGATCCTGCCACTGGTCGGACTGCTGGTACGCGCGCCGTGGACGACGCTGCCACAACGGCTCGCCGAGCCGGGCGTACTCACCGCGCTGCGGCTGTCGCTGCTGACCGCCACCCTCGCCACACTGCTCTGCCTCGTCCTCGGCGTACCGCTGGCGTGGCTGCTCGCCCGTGTCGAGTTCCCCGGCCGACGCGTCGTCCGCGCCCTGGTCACCGTCCCACTGGTGCTGCCGCCCGTCGTCGGCGGCGTGGCCCTGCTGCTGGTCTTCGGCCGCCGGGGACTGCTCGGCTCCTGGCTCGACTCGACCTTCGGGGTCACGCTGCCGTTCACCACCACCGGTGTCGTGCTCGCGGAGGCGTTCGTCGCGATGCCGTTCCTGATCATCGCCGTCGAGGGAGCACTCCGGGGGGCCGACACCCGTTACGAGGAGGCCGCCGCCACCCTCGGCTCCGGCCGGTGGACCACCTTCACCCACGTCACACTGCCACTGGTCGCGCCCGGCATCGCCGCCGGAGCCGTACTGTGCTGGGCGCGGGCACTCGGCGAATTCGGCGCCACCATCACCTTCGCCGGCAACTTCCCCGGCCGTACCCAGACCATGCCACTCGCCGTCTACCTCGCGCTGGAAACCGACCTGGAAGCCGCGATCGTGCTCAGCCTGATCCTGCTCACCGTCTCCGTGGTCATCCTCGCCAGCCTCCGCGACCGCTGGATCACCAGCCCATGACCGCCGTCAGCGTCGTCGGAGCCGAACCCGAGGCCGGTACGCCGGTACTCGACGCGCGCCTGGTCGTCGACCTCGGCACGTTCCGGCTGGACATCGCGCTGCGGATCCGCGCCGGCGAGGTCGTCGCACTCCTCGGACCCAACGGTGCCGGCAAGACCACCGCACTGCGTACCCTCGCCGGCCTGACCCCACTGTCCACCGGGCACATCACCCTCGGCGGTCAGGACCTCGACCGGCCGGACAACCGGCGCTGGACCCCCACCGAACGTCGCCCGATCGGCGTCGTCTTCCAGGACTACCTGCTCTTCCCACACCTGAGCGCGCTGGACAACGTCGCGTTCGGCCTGCGCCGGCACGGACTCGACCGGCGGCAGGCGCGCCAACGTGCCGGGGAGTGGCTCGACCGGATGGATCTCGCCGCGCAGTCCCGACGGAAACCACGGCAACTCTCGGGCGGGCAGGCCCAACGGGTCGCACTCGCCCGCGCCCTTGCCGTCAACCCGGCACTGCTGCTCCTCGACGAACCACTCGCGGCACTCGACGCCCGCACCCGCCTCGACACCCGCGCCGGACTACAGCACCATCTCACCGAACACCCCGGCGCCACCCTGCTGGTAACCCACGACCCACTCGACGCCCTCGTCCTCGCCGACCGGCTCGTCATCGTCGAAGACGGCCACGTCGTACAGGAAGGCGACGCCACCACCATCACCGCACGACCCCGGACCGACTACGTCGCCCGGCTCGTCGGACTCAACCTCTACCGGGGCCACGCGGACGGGCACACCGTACGGATCGGCGCCGACTTCTCCCTCACCACCGCCGAGCAGCACGCTGGCGAGGTCTTCGTCGCGTTCCCACCGTCCGCCGTCGCCCTGCACCCACACCGCCCCGACGGCAGCCCACGCAACACCTGGCCGGCCACCATCACCGGCATCCAACGCCACGGCGACAACCTACGAATCCAACTCACCGGCCCGATCGACGTCGCCGCCGACATCACCCCGGCCGCCGCCGCGCACCTGCACCTCACCCCGGGGCAGCCGCTCTGGCCGGCGGTCAAGGCCGCCGAGACCCGCGCCTATCCAGCGGCAACCACCTGACGGTACGGGGACGCTGTCCCCCGCGCGATCAATCCGACGACCGGCGAGCGGGCCTCAGCCGTCCTTGAGGTGCAAGGGCGACGTCGTACGTGGCCCTCGCAGGATCATGCAAGTGCCGAACCACCCCGCGACGGATCGTGCTGCCGGCGTACCATCTCGCCGATCCAGCTGGGCGCGTACGGGGACGTACAGCCCGGGGAGGTCGGGTAGTCCTTGAGTACCGCCAGGCGCTCGCCGATGCCGACCGCACGGGCGCGGTGCTCGGCGTGGTCGATCCCGATCTGGGCCAGGCAGTGGTTCATCGCCCACTGCAGGCGATCCGGGGCGTCCCGCATCTGCGCCTCGATGACGTCGAGCAGTCCTGGGAGGTCGAGGCCCTCGGGCTTCTTCGTCACACGTTCGGTGGTCAACGCCCAGCCGGCACTCGCTACCACCGGATCCGGATCGGCGAACCAGGCCAGACGCAGTTCTTCGGAGTGCGGGTTCTTCTTCACCACGTAGTTCACGAGCCAGTCGTGCACCTTGGGCTTGTGCGCCTCGCGCAGCATGACGTCCAACTCGTCCCGCGCGAACGCCTTCGGGCGGCAGATCAGGAGCGCCAGCAGTCTCGCCGCGGTGTCATCCGTCTCCCAGAGCTGACCGGCGAGTTCCTGCCGCGTCTTCAGCCGCTTCGCGAGTGCGCGCAGCTTGCTGAGGTTCACACCGTGATCGTCACCGTGTCTCTCGTTGACCTCACGTGCCCTCGGGTCCTCGAGCGCGGCCAGCTCGGCCATCACCTCGGCCACCGTCGTACCGGTCAGCGTCGCCTCGGCCACCTCAGCCTCCTGCCCCTCCTGCGCGGCACTCAGCCTACGACGGAAGTCGCCTCCTGTCGTACACCGAGCTACCCGGCCGACACTCGGACCGGGGTGGAGCCCTGGGGCGTACCGGATGGGCTGTCGCCGTGCTGCCCTTCCTGCGCGTCGGCGGCGGCGGACGGGAGACGTCGTTCGCCGAGCGCCATCGCCAGTGCGATGAAGCCGAGCAGGGCGCCGATCAGTACCGTGCTGCGTACACCGTGGCTCGGCAGCGCGAGGCTGCCGACCAGGGCGCCGCCGGTGATGCCGAGGTTGACGGCGGCGGAGACCGTGGCAGCGGCGAGGTCCGAGCGCCCGGGCGCCACCTGGAGCACGAGGCCGCCGAGCGACGCGGTGAACGCCGCGAACGCCAGTCCGGCCAGGGCGAGCAGGCCGACGGCCACCGCCGGCCGGTGGCCGAACGCGTACAGCCCGAGCAGGGCCACCGACTGCAACGCGACGGTCGCGACCAGGGCGAGCCAGGGGCTGCGGTCGACCACCGCTCCGAGGGCGAGGATCCCGAGCAGGCTGGCAACACCGCGCGCCAGCAGGATGGCCCCGACCGCCGAGGCCGGGAATCCGCTGATCTCGGTGACGAAGAGCGCGACATAGGTGTACGCGGCGATCGCGCCGGCGGTCGCCAGGACGGCCACGGCGACCAGCAGCCAGAATCGGCGGACGTCAGGGGTCGCACCCCGGACGGCATGTCCCTGGTCCGGCCGCGTCGGGGGCAGCAGCGAGGCCACCACGACGAACACGATCGCGCCGAGCCCGGCCACCGCCAGGAAGGGCAGCCGCCAGCCGCCGCGCTCGCCCAGCCAGGTGCCGGCCGGCACGCCCAGAATCAGCGCGACGTTGCCGCCGGCGAACACGATCGCGACCACCCGCCCGCGTAGTCCGGGTCGGAACAGCTCGGCCGCGGCCGGCACCACTACCGCCCAGAACAACGCATGAGTCGCCGCGGTCGCCATCCTGGCCGCCAGCAATAGCGCGAACGTGTCCGCGAACACCGTGATCGCGGTGCTGACGACGAAGCCGGCCAGGAGCGCCGACAACAGTCGTCGGCGCGGGACTCTCCTGGCCAGCGCCGTCAACGGAATCGAGGCGACGACGACCACCGCACCGTACGCGGTGACGAGCATGCCCACCTGCGACGGCGAGACGGCCAGATCCGTGGCCATCGGGAGGAGCAGCCCGATCGGCAGCGCCTCGGCGGTGGTGTAGAGGAACGTCCCGCCGGACAGGCCGACCAGCGCCCCCACTGCTCGTCTGCGCTCCATGTGCCCTCCACTGTTTCCATCTAAACTAGATACGGCGGCAACAGGCTAACCAGGGCGTTCGACACCCTGCAACTGGTAAAATCGGTTTCGATGGAAACAGTCGAGGACGTCACGCGGTTTCGCCTGGTGGGCGGCGATCTCGCCCTGGACTTCGTCAACACCCGTAGTGGCCCACCCGTCGGCACCCCGGACGACGACACACTCACCAGCTATCCCGAGCTGGTCGCCTGGGGCGTGTACGCGGGCGCCCTCACCGAGGCGGAGGCCGCAGCGTTGCGCCGACTCTCGCGCGACGATCCGGGCGGCGCCCACGCTGCCCTGGCGCGAGCGCTGCGCACCCGCGACTACCTCGACGAAATATTTCGGCCGCTGACCGCCGGCCGGGATCCGAACACCGCCGACCTGGCCCGGCTGCGGGACGACGAGGCGGACGCGCTCGGCCACGCACAGCTCGAGCCCGGGAGCACGTTCGCCTGGGCCTGGCGGAACGACCACACGCTCGCCCGGCCGCTACGGCCGGTGGTGCACGCGGCGGTGCAGCTCCTCACCACGGGCGCGCTGGACCGGATCAAGGGCTGTGGAGGCTGTCGCTTCCTCTTCAACGACGAGAGCAAGAACCGCAGTCGCCGCTGGTGCAGCATGGACGACTGCGGCACCGCCGAGAAGATCCGGCGCTACGTCGCTGTCCGCCGCACGCGGGCGACGCGATGAACGCCCAGGGTCCGATCACGAGCGTTGCCGCGTTCTGAACCGAGTGGCCCAGGTTCAGGGAAGGCCCTCTGAGACAAGGAACAGCTTGCCGGAAGCGGCGTTACGCTATTCGGGGCCAAGTATGGATCATGGCTGTCCACCCAGGCACGGCTGGGGCAATCGTCCTCCTCCTCGCCGTCCGGCGCTTCCGCTGGTCGCGGTGCCGGCCGGGATCGATACCCTGATGTCGTGAGCCCCGATCTCCTCCTGCTGTCACGGGTGTCCTTCCGTGGCCGGGAGATCGCGGGTCCACGGCTGCGAGGTCTCATCGCCCTGCTCGCCGGTGACCTGCGTACCGGCTGCGGCACCGGGCGGCTGGTCGAGGGGCTGTGGCCGGACGAGCAGCCGGAGAACCCGCCCAAGGCCCTGCAGATCCTCGTCTCCCGGGCGCGGTCCCAGCTCGGCGCCGAGGTCATCCTCCGGACCCCGACCGGCTACCGGCTGACGCTGACCGAGGACCAGGTCGACAGCTCGGCGGTGCTGATCCGGGCTGCGGCGGGCGCCCGGTGCTCGCGAGCCGGCGACCACGCCGCCGCGCTCTCGCACGCCGACGCCGGCCTGGCCCTGTGGGATGGCACCGAGCCCGGCCCCGCCGACAGCGCCGACGGCCCGGTGACGGCACTGCGGGCGGAGCGACGGGCCACCTACCGCACCCTGGTACGTGCCCGCGCGCTCGCCCTCGCCCGGCTCGACCGGCCCGCCGAGGCGGTGGAACGGCTGGCCAAGCTGGCCGCCGAGCGGCCGCGCGACGAGGAGGTACTGGTCGAGCTGCTGCGCTGCGAAGCAGCGACGGTCGGCCCGGCCACGGCGCTGGCCCGCTACGACGCCTACCGGCATGCGCTGCGCGATGAGCTCGGCACCGATCCCGGCGCGGCGTTGCGGGCCGAGCACCAGCGGCTGCTCCAGGGCGTGCTGCCCACGGTCCGGCACGGTGTCGTGCACGAGCCCAACCCGCTGCTCGGCCGGGACGATGACGTCGCGGCGGTGGAGGCACTGCTGCGTACCTCCCGGGTGACCTCGATCGTCGGGCCGGGCGGCCTCGGCAAGACCCGGTTCGCCAACGTCGTCGCCCGCCGCGCCGAGGTGCCGACGGTCACCGTCGTGCCGCTGGCCGGCATCGTCGCCGCCGACGACGTGGCCCGCGAGGTGGCGACCGCCCTCGGTGTGGGCGAGCACCGGACACCGGGCGCGATCGGACACGTCACCGGCACCGGTGACGTCGCCATCGCCATCGCGGCCGCGCTCGCCGGCGGCCCGTCCCTGCTGGTGCTCGACAACTGCGAGCACGTCGTCGCCAGCGCCGCCGACCTGGTCCGCACCCTGGTGTCGATGACCGCCGAGCTGCGGATCCTCACCACCAGCCGGATGCCGCTGGGACTGTCGTCGGAGTCGGTCTACCAACTGCCGGAGCTGAGCCTGTCGATGAGTGTCGAGCTGTTCGGGCAGCGGGCCCGGGCCGCGCGGCCGGGCGTCGACCTGCCCACGGCCGCCGTGGAGGAGCTGTGCCGCCACCTCGACGGGCTGCCGCTCGCGGTCGAACTGGCCGCCGCGCGGGTACGGATCATGTCTGTGGCGGAACTCGCCCGGCGGCTCGACGACCGGTTCAGCCTGTTGCGTGGCGGTGCCCGGGACGCGCCGCAGCGCCACCACACGCTGCACGCGGTCGTCGACTGGAGCTGGAACCTGCTGGATCCGGCCGGCCAGGCGGCGATGCGGGCGCTGTCGGTGTTCACCGACGGGTTCACCGCCGACGCCGCACGGTTGCTGCTCGAGGCGTTGCCTGCGGCCACCCGCGAGATGGACGTGCTCATGGTGCTCGAGCACCTGGTCGACCACTCGCTGGTCAAGGTGTTCGACACCCCGGCGGGCACCCGGCTGCGGATGCTCGAGACGGTCCGGGAGTTCAGCGCCGCACGCCTGGCGGCGGCGGGCGAAGCCGACGAGGTGACGGCGGCGTTCCTGGGGTGGGCACGGGCGTTCGGCGTGGCCAACCATGCGAACCTGTTCGGCCCCGACCCCTACGACACGGCCAGCGCGGTGCAGGTGGAGCAGGAGAATCTGCTCCAGGCTCTCCGGCACGCCCTCCGCGGCGACGACCGGCCCACCGTCGCGGCGATCGCCGCGGTCCTCGGCGGCATATGGAACATCAAGTCCAACCATCCGCGGCTCACGGCGCTGATCCGACAGACCTCCTGGCCGCTGTCGCACTACCGGCCCGAGCCGGCCTTCGTCGAGATGACCCGGACCGCCCTGACCCTGGCCGTGGCGTACACGTTCGGCACCGAGGGGCCACGGCCGATGCGGGCGGTCGTCGCGCTGCGCCGGCTCGGCCTGGCCCGGCCGGACACCCTGAGCAGGGCGGTCGGCTGGGCGATCGGCGCCCTGGGCGACCCGGTGAAGCTGCAACGGCTGTGTGACAGCACCGAGCCACTGCTGGCCGGCACCGCGAACATGCTCGCCAGCTACCACTGGGAGACCGTCGGCGATCTCGACGCGGCGTTGAAGGCGGCCCGGCAGGCGCTCAACCTCTTCACCGACCGGGAGCTACCGTGGCCGCGCTCGCTCGGCCACTGCCGGGTCGCCGAGCTCTGCCTGCAACTGGAGCAGGGCGCGAAGGCCCGCGACCAGTTGATCGCGGCGCTGCCGGTGCTCCAGCGCCTCGGTGCCCAGGCCGACGCTATCGGTGTCCGGTCGTGGCTCGTACTGGCCAATCTGCAGATCGGTGACAGCGTCGAAGCCGAGCGGTGGTTGGAAGGTCTGACCCAGATCGTGCTCGACGAGGACGAGGTCAAGGCGGTCGGCTACGACCTGGGCATCCGGGGCGAGGTACTGCTTGCCCGTGGCGAGGTGCAGGCCGGCCTGCGGCTGTGGCGCCACGTGGCCGACCAGGTCCGCGACGCCGGCGCCATCACCTCCACCGGCGTCCCGCTCGACCTGTACCCCTGGGTGGCGGAGGCACGGTCGGTGGCCGTCATCGCGCACGCCCGGTACGGCCGGCTCGACCTCATCGCCGACATCGCCGACGCGCTGCCCGAACGCCTGACGCATCTGCTGACCCATCCGCTGGTCAACCCGCCGCCGTACATGGTCGAGCAGGCGATCTGCGGCACCCTGCTGCTGGCGATGGCGGTAGCGGACGTCGCGTGTGCCCGGCAGACCGGCGATCCGGCCCTCGCCCGGTCGGCGGCCCGGATGATCGCGCTGGCCGAGCGGTTCCGGTTCCTGCGCAACTTCCAGCCGACGATGTCCGCGGCGTCGGCCCGGGCGGACGCCGAGCAGGCCGACCGGTCGGCGTACGTCGAGGCGGTGTCGTCCTACGCCGACCTGGACCAGGCCGGGATCCGCGCGGCGGCGCTGGACCTGCTGCGCGAGCGCCCGGTCGGTACGGAGACGATCGCGCACCGGCGCCTGCCCGTCGCCGAGGCCCGGCCGTGCGTCGCCAGGCCCGGCGCCGACGTCGTCCCGGCCGGGTGAAGCCGGGCCCGGCGATGAAGCTCGGGCCCGGCAGACCGCCGGGCGCGACCGTGCGGAGCGATCAGCGGCTGCGGTCGCGGTTGTAGAGCCACCTCGCCCACACGTACCCGGCCAGCGCGATCACGGCACACCAGCCGAGCGCGATCACGCCGCTGTTGCCGATCGGCGTGCCGAGGAGCAGGCCGCGCAGCGTCTCCATGATCGGGGTGAACGGCTGGTACTCGGCGAACCACCGCAGCCCGACCGGCAACGAGTCGGTGGGCACGAACCCGCTGCCGAAGAAGGGCAGCAGCATCAGGGGCATCGGCAGGTTGCTTGCCGCCTCGACCGTCTTCGTCGCCAGACCCATCGCCACGGTCAGCCACACGAGGCCGAACGTCGTCGCGGTGAGGACCCCGACGACCGCCAGCCACTCGATCGCGGTGCTGTCGGGCCGGAAGCCGACGAGCACGGCCACGCCGAGGACGGCGGCGAGCTGGAGCAGGGTCTGCAGCACGCTGCCCAGCACGTGCCCGGTCAGGACCGACACCCGCGCGATCGCCATGGTCCGGAACCGCGCGATGATGCCCTCCGCCATGTCCATCGCCACCGACATCGCGGTGCCCTGGACGGCACTGGCGATGGTGATCAGCAGGATGCCGGGCGTGACGTAGTTGACGTAGGCGCCGCGACCGCCTGACCCGCCGCCGAGACCATCGCCGAGCGTGCCGCCGAGCACGTAGACGAACAGCAGCAGGAAGATGATCGGCACGGCGAGCAGCATCAGCAGCACGGACAGGTTGCGCGACATGTGCCGCAGCTGGCGGCGCAGCATCGTGGCCGAGTCGCGGACCGCCAGGGTCATCGTGGTCATCGTGCGGTCACCTTCGCTGAGTCGGAAGCGGAAACGGTTGCCGAAGCGGGAGCGGCGGCCGCCGAGGCGGGCTGGCCGGTGACGGCGAAGAACACGTCGTCGAGGTCGGGGGTGTGAACGGTCAGCCCGTCCACCTCGACCGCGCTTGCGTCGAGGCGGTCGAGCAGGGCCTTGAGCGAGCGGACCCCGCCGTCGCCGGGTACCCGCAGGACCAGTGACTCACTGGCCGGGTCCGGCGCGACGTTCAGGATCGCGGCCGCTGCGGTCAGGGCCCGATCGTCGGCGAACCGCAGCTCGACATGGCCGCCCGGCACCCGCCGCTTGAGTTCGGCCGGGGTGCCCTGGGCGACGAGCCGGCCGTGGTCGAGCAGGGCGACCCGGTCGGCGAGCTGGTCCGCCTCCTCGAGGTACTGGGTGGTGAGAAAGATCGTCACGCCCCGGGCGACCAGGTCCCGGACGATCTGCCACATGTCGCGTCGGCTGCGCGGGTCCAGCCCGGCGGTCGGCTCGTCGAGGAAGATCACCCGGGGATCGCCGATGAGGCCCATGGCGAGGTCGAGCCGACGGCGCATGCCGCCCGAGTACGCCGCGGCCGGCTTCTTCGCCGCCGGCCCGAGGTCGAACCGGTCCAGCAGATTCGCCGTGCGTCGCCGCCGCTCGACCCGGCCCAGATGGTGCAGGTCGGCCATCAGCAACAGGTTCTCCTCGCCGGTGAGAAAGTTGTCCACCGCGGAGAACTGGCCGGTGACGCCGATCGCCGCGCGTACCCGATCGGGATCACGGGCCACGTCGTGACCGCAGATACGGACCTCACCCGCGTCGGCACGGATGAGGGTCGACAGGATCTGGACCATGGTGGTCTTGCCAGCCCCGTTGGGGCCGAGCAACGAGAAGATGGTGCCCTCGGGTACGTACAGGTCGATGCCGTCGAGCACCACCTGGTTGCCGTACGACCTGCGTAGTTCGGTAACCGCGATCGCCGGCTCGGCCGGTAAGTTCGTCATGCCCAGCACAGTGCCGCCGGGCCGGATCGCGGCGGTTTCACCGTGGTTTCCGCGCCCCCGACCGGCCTGAACCGAACTGCACCGCTCCCGGCCGACGGTAGGAAGCCACTGGCCGCGCGGACCAATAGGATTACGACATGACGCGGTGTCTTCTCGTGCCGGGGCGCGGCATACCGCTTGCGGGGCACTGGTCCCGGCTGTGGGTCGAGTCGCATCCGGACTATCGATGGGCACCCGAGCCGCCGGGGCCACCGTATATCGCCACCGAACGGGTGGCCGCGCTGCACGAGGCACTCGGCGCCGACGACGAGCCCGCGATTCTCATCGCACACAGCGCAGGTTGTCTCACTGTCGCATCCTGGGCGAGCCGGCACGTCGGTCCGGTCCGCGCCGCTCTGCTGGTAACCCCGCCCTATCTCGACCCGGACTGGACACCTGGTCCGGGCGAGCCCGACGACGACGTCGTCGACGAGATTCCGCGTCGGCCGCTGCCGTTCCCCTCGATCCTGGTTGCCAGCCGTACCGACACGTACGCCACCTTCGCGCAGTTCCAGCAGTACGCCCGGGACTGGGGCGCCGAGCTTTTCGACGCCGGTAACGTCGGGCACCTCGACAGCGCCAGCGGGTACGGCCCCTGGCCGGAAGGCGAGCGTCTGGTCGAGTCCCTCGCCGCACGGTAGCCGCGCTTCGGGCCCGGGGGCTTCCACCCGGGCATGTGGACCAAACGGCTGCCGCGGACCCGTCCCAGCCGACGCACTCCCCCAGCCGACGGACTCTGTCCTAGCCGACGAATTCGACCACCGCCCGGCGGAACAGTTCCGGCTGCTCGAGGTGGCCGAAGTGCCCGCTCTCCGACAGCTCCGTCAACCGGGAACCGGGAATGCCCTCGTACAGCAGCTTCGCCCAGCGAGGCCCGCAGATGAAGTCGTACGCCCCGACGAGGACCAGGGTGGGCGCGCTGATCTCGCCCAGCCGGGCCCGTACGTCGAACGGCGTCGGTTCCTCCCCGCGCTGTGGGTCGGCCCAGCCGCGTACGGAGGTGACCAGTGGAGCGAACCGCCGCTCGTCAGCCCAGTAGTCGGCGAAGTACAGCGGCAACATCTGGCGCAGCGCCACGGTCATCGACTCGTCGTCGGTGGCGGAGACCGCCCGCCGGAACGCCACCGGGATCTGCGCGGCCTCCGGCCGGTCCGGGTGCCGTCGCGGGAAATCGGCCACCCCGGCCGTCGCCTCGGCCCAGAAATCGGCACCTGTGACCGGGGAGGTGTCGTACAGCACCAGGCCGGCGACCCGGTCGGGGTACGTCAACGCGTACCGCTGGACGACGAACCCGCCGTGCGAGTGGCCGAGCAGGTGTACCTGCGGCAGGCCGAGCGCCCGGACGACCGCGTGCAGGAAGTCGACGTACGTACCCAGCCGGTATTCCCGGCGGTCGGCGAGCCGCCCCGAGGCGCCGGTACCGATCGGCTCCAGGTACACCATGGTCAGGTGTTGTTCGAGCGCCGGCATCCGCAGGTACCGCCACTCGATGCCGGGCCCGCCGGAGTGTGCCACGCAGACCGGCCCGTTGCCGGCCACGTGGTAGACCTGCCGTACTCCGTCGAACTCGATCTGGTGCGTCCCCTCGGCGAGCGGGCCGTTCGTGGTGGCTCCGGTGGTACCCATCGCACATCTCTCCCATCGTCTGGCCGGGCCGGAACATGCCTGGTCAGAAACCAGACGCGGCCAGGCCGGGAGAAGTTCGGTGTCGTCGGTCACCCGGTGGGCCGAGCCGGTTGCGGGTGGAATAGCCGCAGCCGCCGGATCCGTCCCTGCCGCAGGTGGTGCAGCCAGACCACACCGGGTGGGCAGTGCTCCGGGTTCTCCTGCGGGCTGAACAGGTCGGCTTCCCAGACCATCACGTCCCCGCTGGCCGCGACGTGCCGGATCCGCTGCCTGACGCCGTCCGCGAGGTCCTTCTCCATCGCCCGGACCAGGAAGTCCCGACCGGGGACCCGCTGCCCGTCCGGCAGGACGAAGTCGGCCTCGGGCCACCAGTACTCCTGGACAGCGCGGGCGAACTCACCGCGCCGGGAGGCGGCGATGATCTCCTCGGCCTCCCGGCGCCAGGCGTTGTTCACCTCGGCCGCGTCGTCGTACGCCAACTCCGTCGTGTTCCGCAGTGCCTCGGTGAGCCTCGCGCGGGCCTGGCTCAGGCGGCTGCGCACCGTACCGACCGGGATGCCGCAGAGTGCCGCGATCTGGTCGTACGACGTCACATCGGTGAAGTAGCGCAGCAACGTGACCAGGCGCACCGGCTCGGACAACTCGCCCACCGCGTGCCAGACCCAGTCCCGCAGTGCGGTGTCCTCCAGCAGGTCCTCCGGGCTCGGCTCGGTCGCCGGCAGCGGGAGTGCGGCCGGCTCGCCGAACAGGAGCGGACGGGTCGCCCGGAGCCGGGACCGGCAGTTGTTGCGGACGACCATCCGCAGCCAGCTCCCGACGGCGGCCGGGTCCCGTACGTCCCCGATCCGGCGTAGGGCCGTGAGCATGGCGTCCTGTACGGCGTCCTCCGCGTCCGGCCCGTATCCGAGGAGGCTGTACGCGACCGCTTTCATGCCGGCCTCGTGCCGGGACAGCAGTGCACCGAGACCCGACACGTCGCCGGACTGAATGCTCCGGACCAGTTCGGCGTCTGAGTTGCCCGTTGACGGCACAGTGGCGTACTCCCCCCTGGGCGCACTCCGCGCCCGTTACCCGGACGCCACGGCAGGCCGCAAAGTTCGGTCCGACGCCCAGCCTCTCCGGTCCGGCTCCAGATCCGGTCTCCCGTGTGATGTGGCACGGCCGGCCCGTGGCTGGCGCGACGGTGCAGCGTTACCCGCTCAGGCAAACGGGCATACCAGCGGTATCGAGCGGGGTTGGTCCGGTCACATCGCGGCCCGATGGCCCGTTTGTCGGAATGTCGCCGACACGGCGGTGGTTCGGGAGAGGTATGACAACGATTGGACTGATCGGCAGCGGCTACATCGGCGGCACCGTGGCCCGGCTCGCCGTGGCCGCCGGCTACGACGTGGTGCTCAGCAACTCACGCGGGCCGGAGAGCCTCACCGAACTGGTGACCGAGCTGGGTCCCCGAGCCCGGGCCGGTACAGCGGCCGAGGCCGCGGCTGCTGGGGATCTGGTCGTGGTGACCATTCCGCTGAAGGCGTACCGCAGCGTGCCGGTCGAGCCGCTGGCCGGAAAGGTCGTCATCGACACCAACAACTACTACCCGGAGCGCGACGGACAGTTCGCCGAGTTGGACGACAACTCGACCACCAGCAGTGAGTTGCTGCAACGCCACCTGCCGACGACGAAGGTGGTGAAGGCCTTCAACAACATCTTCTTCCGCCACCTCGCCGATCTGGCCCGGCCGGCCGGTGCCCCCGACCGCAGCGCACTGGCCATCGCCGGTGACGACCCGGCGGCCAAGGCCAGGGTGACCGAGTTCCTCGACGCTATCGGGTACGACACGGTCGACGCCGGGCCACTGGCCGAGGGCTGGCGCTTCCAGCCCGGCACTTCCGCCTACGGCCGACCGTACGGCTCGGGGGAGAACTTCTGGGAGTCGACGGCCGCGGAACTGCCGGCCGACCGGATCAAGGCGCTGGTCGCCTCGGCCGAGCGCTGACCGCTACGCGCTTCCCGTCGGCGAAGCCCCGTCGGACGTGACCATTGCGGCGCTCACCGGTCGACGGCCGGTGGCTCGTCGCCGGTGTGCTCCGGATCATCCGGTACGGCCACCGCGAGTGGCCCGACCAGGTCGCTGACGGCCCGACCTCCGGGACGTACTGGGACGGCATTCCCGTTGGCGCACCGCCTGCGGGAATGCCGTCGCCTCCGGTCGGGGCAGACCGGGTGGTGACCCGGAACGCGAGCACCGGTGAGCGGTGCCGGCGACGGGCGAATTTCCGTCCCCCGGCACACCCGGCTCGGGACGCGGTCCGAAGCCGCGCCTCGGAAGACGGTTCGTCGGCGAGGCCGAGGTGCGGGACGCCGGGCCTCAGACCCTGCGGCGGCTCGCGTGTTCGGCGCGCGCCGGTGCGCCCACCTCGTGCAGGTACTGCAGGGCTTGGCGGTACGACGTGACAAGACTGGTTTGTTCGTACGCGATGCCGATCTCGGCGCAGTGTGCCTGCACGATCGGCTGGGCCTTGCGCAGGTTCGGGGCCGGCATGCCGGGGAACAGGTGGTGCTCGATCTGGTAGTTCAGGCCGCCCAGCGCCGCGTCGGTCAGCCAGCCGCCTCGGACGTTACGAGAAGTCAGCACCTGCTTGCGCAGGTAGTCCTCGTCGCCGGTGGGGTGCGGCATGCCCTTGTGGTTGGGTGCGAACGTCATGCCGAGATAGACCCCGAACAGTGCCTGGTGGACCAGCAGGAAGGCGATCGCCTGTATCGGTGACAGGACGATCAGCAGCGCCGTCAGGTAGCCGACCGCGTGCAGGACCAGCAGGGTGGTTTCCAGGCCACGGCGCTTCACGACGCCGTTGCGCAGGGCCTTGATGCTCGACACCTTCAGGTCGATGGCGAGCAGGGTAAGCAGCGGGAAGAACAGCGCGGCCTGGTGCCGGGTGATGAAGCCTTTCAGCCCACGCCGGCCGAAGGCCGACTCCGTAGCCCAGATGAGCACCTCGGGCGCCACATCCGGGTCGAGGTCGTCGTGGTTCGGGTTGTTGTGGTGACGGGTGTGCTTGTCCATCCACCAGCCGTAGCTCATCCCGACGCCGAGGTTCCCGGCGATCCGTCCGGCGATCCCACTGGGACGTTTGGTGCGGAACACCTGGCGGTGTGCCAGGTCGTGCGCCACCAGCGCGACCTGGGTGAAGGTGACGGCGAGGTACACAGCCGTCACGAGCTGCCACCAGGACGAGCCGATGAGGAAGAAGGCGGTCCAGCCGCCGAGGAACATGAGCGAGACCACGCTGAGCCGTGCCACGTAGTACGCGGGCCGACGCTGCATCAACCCCGCGCCGGTGATCCGGCGGGAGAGGATGGCGAAGTCGCTGCCGCTCGTTGTCCGCGGCGGCGTCATGGTGATCGTCATACTCCTATCAAACCAACCGACGCCTCGGAAGTCAGTAGCGCTAGCGTCCGGGCCCTGACGGAGGCTAGCACTACCAATCGGGTGCTCTGGCCCGGCACGTTCTACCTGATGATCGCAGCCGTGCCGACCTGGGCGGGTGGCCTTGTGCCGCTCCAGCCGCCGGCCGGGATCGATGGTCAGCCACCGGGCCGGGCTGGGCGGATCGTCGGCTGCGTGGCGGCGAGTACGGGATTCTGTGTCACACCGACGTGGCGGCGCGCTCGCGGTGGAGAGAGCCCCGGCCGGCCTTCCGGCACCTCATGCTGTGGCCGGTGCGTCGTTGGCCGACCGGGGCGAGCGGGGTCCTCGGTACACGTCCTTATACGGCGGTGGCGGATTCGGCGGGACGGTTGTAGGTGAGGAAGGCGGGGCCGTCCGGACCGGCGGGATCGGCGCTGTCCGGACCGGCGATGAAACCGTCGAGGGTGGTGGCGTTGTAGTACACCAGCTTGCGCAGCAGGAGGCCCTCTTTTCCGGATGTCAGGCGGTGTCCGGGGCGGCCCACTCGACGAACTGGACGATCACTCCGTTGGGGTCGGTGACCTGGAACAGGCGCTCACCCCAGGGCTCCTGGCGCAGCGGCATGGTGATCTCGACACCGGCGTCGCGCAGCCGCTTCTCCTGTTCTTCCAGGCCGCTGGCGAGGGTGAAGGCCAGGATCACGCCGCTGGCGTGCTGGTCGCGCTGCTCGGGCGGCAACACCTCGATGCCGAGGGTGAGCAGGACGATATCGAACGCATCGGGGCGGGTCATCGACGCAAACCCGTCGGCGGCCTGCTGGAGGGTGTAGCCCAGGTGGGTGGTGAAGAACTCCTGGGAGGCGGTGACGTCGTCGACGGTCAGCGAAACGGTGGAGGCGGTGAACTGCACGAGTCTCCTTGGTGGGGTCAGTACCGGCGACAGGTGGCGCGTCGGTCCGTCGCAAACTTGCGACGGACGTAATTATGGCCACAAGGAGCTAGGGGTGTCAACATAAACTTGCCATGAGGATAAGATTACGTCCATGGCCATCCCCACACCCGTCGCGACCACGGGGCTACGCGAGACCAAGAAGCAGGAGACTCGCCAGATGATCTCCGACCACGCGACCCGGCTGTTCATCGCCCAGGGCTTCGAGCAGACCACCATTGCCGAGATCGGCGCGGCCGCCCGCGTGGCCAAGAAGACCGTCACCAACTACTTCCCCCGCAAGGAAGACCTGGCCCTGGACCACCAGGAGCAGTTCGCCGCCTCCCTGGCCGCCGCCGTCGCCGCCCGGCGTCCAGGAGAGTCGGCGCTGGCCGCACTGCGCCGCGCGTTCGCCGACGCCGTGGCCGCCCAGGACCCGGTCGCCGGGTTCTCCGGCCAGCAATTCGCCCGCATGATCGCCGACAGTCCGACCCTGACGGTCTGCCTACGCGGTCTGCACGACCAGCGCGAACACCACCTGGTCCGAGCCCTGGCCGAGGCGACCGGCGCCCACCCCGACGACATCACCGTCCAGACCGCCGCCGGCCTGCTGGGCGCCGTCCACCGCGTGCTGTTTCACCGCATCCAAACCCTCACCCTCGCCGGACACCCCAACGACCAGATCGCCCACACCATCGCCGCCGAGGCCGCCGAAGCCTTCGACCTGTTGGAACCCGCCCTGTCCGGCTACGGCACCGCCTGACAGGCACATCCGCGCCCCGCCCGGCTCGGGACTGCCTGCCGCCCGCTGGTTGCTTTGGGGCTGGAACACGATCTGCGGCTGAGCGCGCTCCCGGTCACGGCAGGTCGTCCGCTCCGTTCATCGGCGATCGATCGCGCCGCTGTCCGGTGAGTCGCAGTAGATGTGGAGCCGTGGGACCGGTACCCCGTGCGACCTGCGAGGGTGTGCCCTCGTTGATGATGCGCCCACCGGCCGGGCCGGCGCCGGGGCCGAGGTCGATGATCCAGTCTGCGCTGGCGGCCGCATGCGCGTCGTGCTCGGCCATGACAACCGTGTGCCCTCGGTCCAGCAGGTGGTCGAGCACGCCGATCAGCCGCTGGGCATCGGCGGGGTGCAGGCCGGTGACCGGCTCGTCGAGGACGACCAGGCCCGGCTCGCGCCCGCCTCGGCCGCGGACGATCGCCTTGGCCAGCTTCAGCCGCTGGGCTTCCCCGCCGGAGAGAGCGGTGCCGCTCTCGCCCAGCGTGAGGTAGCCGAGGCCGACGTCCACCATGGCCCGGAGAAGCGCGGGAAGCTGCCGTGGTTCGTCGAACAGGGCGGTGGCCGCGGCCACCGTGGTGGCCAGCACCTCGTCGATGGCCAGGCCGCGGTACCGGACGGCGAGGACGTCCGGGCCGTAGCGGCGGCCGTCGCACTGCGGGCAGGTCAGGTAGGTGTCGCCGAGGAACTGCATGTCGAGCTTGACCCGCCCGAGTCCCTGACAGGCTTCACAACGTCCGCCCGGGGAGTTGAAGGAGAACACGGAGGCGCTGCCGAGTCCTCGACTGCGGGCCGTGTCGGTGCCGGCGAAGAGCGGGCGGATCAGGTCGAACGCCTTGGTGTACGTCGCCGGGTTCGACCGCGGCGTACGGCCGATCGGCCGCTGGTCGGCCACGGCGATCCAACGGAGACGGTCAAGACCGGCCGCGCTGCTCGCTGCCGTCAACTGCTTCCCGGCCAGTCCGGCGCTGACGGAGTCGGCGATGACCCGGTGCAGAAGGCTGCTCTTGCCGCTGCCGCTGATCCCGGTCAGGCAGGTGAGCCTGCGCAGCGGTACCCGAACCTCACGGGCCGAGACGTTGTGCGCGGCGGCGTCACGCAGCACCAGCCATCCGTCGTCACCGCGGGCTGGACGTTGCGGGCGGTGCAGCCGGTAGTCCGGCTCCCGCAGGTACCGGCCGGTCACCGACTGCCGGTGGCGCGCGACCTCGGCGGGCGGGCCGCTGACCACCACCTGCCCGCCGTCGCGGCCCCCACCCGGTCCGAGGTCCACGATCCAGTCGGCGCGGGCGATCAGGTCGGGATCGTGTTCCACCAGCAGGACCGTGTTGCCGGCGTCGCGCAACTCCCTGAGGATGTGGAAGAGGTGATCCTTGTCGACCGGGTGCAGCCCCGCGCCGGGCTCGTCGAAGACGTACGTCAGACCGGTCAAGGCGGTGCTGATCTGCGCCGACAGCCGGGCTCGTTGCAGCTCGCCGCCGGAGAGCGTCGGTGCGCCGCGGCACAACTCCAGGTGCCCCAGCCCGAGCCGGTGCAGCAGTTCCAGGCGGTCGGCCAGCTCGGGGACCAGGACCTGACCGACGGTGCGCTGCGCATCGTTGAGTTTGGCGGCGACCGCCCGGAGCCACTCCCGGACATCGAGCACCCGCTCGTCCGTCACGTCCCGGAAGGTCTTGCCGCCCAGTGTCACGGTCCGCGCGATCTCACCGAGTCCGGTGCCGTCGCATGTCTGGCACTCCCGCCGGTCCAGGAATGGCAGATAGACTCGCTTGGCCTCCGGGCCGGCCGCCGCGTACGCCCGTTCGATCTCCGCGACCGCCCCGTCGAGCGCCTGCCTGGTGCGGTACGTCAGCTCGGTGCCCTTCCTCCGGTTGCTGCCGGTGTACACGACGTCGATCTCCTCGCCGCCGGTGCCGTACAGGACCGCCTGCCGGAACTCCTGCGGATGCTCCCGCCACGGCCGCTCCAGGTCGGTGCCGTGCTGCTTGGCGAGCGAGGACAGGGCGAGTTCCTCGTTCGACAGCCGATGGCCGAACCAGGGTGAACCACCGTCGAGGAGCGGAAGGTCGGGCCGGGGCACAATGAGATCCGGGCCCGCCCGGACGATCTCGCGGGCACCGATGCACCCGGGGCAGATCCCCTCCCGGCTGTACGGGTCGAACTGCGCCGGGTGCAGCGGCCCGGTCCACTCGTTGCCGGAGGCCAGTGGTCCGAGTCGGGCGAAGACCAACCCGAGGTAGGCCTCCAGCCCGGTCAGCGTGCCGAGCGTGGAGTTCGGGTTGCTGTTGGCGTTGCGCTGGTCGACCGCGAGCGTCGCGGTGAGCCCACGGATGCGGTCGGCCTGGGGACGGTCGCGTGGTGTGAGAAACTTCCGCACGTACGGGTCGAACCCCTCCACGTACCGCAGCCGCGCCTCGGCGTGCAGCGTGTCGAGTACCAGCGAACTCTTTCCACTGCCGCTGACGCCGGTCACCGCGACGATGGCCCGATGCGGCACCCTCACGTCGATTCCGCGCAGGTTGTGGGTACGAACGCCGACCGCCTCGATCGCATTGTGGGCGTTCATTGCGGCGGCTCCTCTGCCGTGGTGAGGATCGAGCCGAACTCGTCGAGCCAGCGCAGCTCCGCCTCCAGCAGGATCACCTGGCGGTGGAACAGCGCCGCGTCCAGCGCCCCGATCCGGCCCTGCGCGAGGTGCTCGTCGCGTTCCGCGTCCAGATCGGCGATCGTGGCGGCCAGTACCTCACGCCGACGATCGAGAAAGCCGGCCAGCTCGCTCGGGTCACCAACCCGGCCGAACAACAGGGCGACCGGCAGCGGGTCGGGCCCGAACCGCAGCTCGCAGACGGCCCTCTCGCGCAGAGTCCGAAGCTCCTGCCGGCCGGCGTCGGTGATCTCGTACACCGTGCGCACCGGCCGCCGACCGACCTGTTCCACGGCCACGGCCCGCACCAGTCGTTCGTCGTCCATCACCCGGAGTTCGCGGTAGAGAGCGCCGATGCCGATACCGCCCCACTGCGCCACCTCGGTGTCGCGGGCAATGAGCTTGATCTGATGCCCGTGCAGCGCTCCTTGGCTGGCGAGTAGACCCAGCACCATGAGTCTGGATAGATTCACGAAACTAGTATCACGAATCTATTCGCTCCGCACCAGGCCTCAGGCGGGGGCACTCGGCCGGCGACGACCTGCACTCCACGGCTCTGGACCTGCGGTGGTCACACGGCGCCGAGCAGCGATTCGAGCGGCCGGGGCAGGTTGTTCCGGTCCACTGCCGCCTCCACGAGCAGCCTCGCGTAGCGCAGCTTGCGGCGCGAGCCGCTGCCGAGGAACCGCCACATCTGCGCTTCCGGCTCCCGGCCGCGCCATGCCGGCTGGCTCTGCAACGAGCGGAACGACCCGAGATCGCCCTGCGAGTCGAAGAGTGCTTCGACCTGCGCCGTGCCCACGGCGCGGATCAACTCGTCCTCCAGATCGTCGACGCAGACGTAGAACCCGAGGTGCTCCATCTCCACGCGCGTGCGGGGTGAACCGATCTGGGCGGCGACCAACCCACGGCGGAATATCTCCGCCTCCCGCAGGTCGCAAAGACCGGCAAGCCGTACCCGGGTACCCAACGGGCCCAGCCTCGTCAGGAACCGGCCGATCGCCTGCGCCCCACCGATCGGCAGGATCACGACTCGCTCCGCCTCGAGATCCCGGCCACGGCCCCTCGCGGCCGTCTCCAGCGCGATCTGGTCGCTGACACCCTCGACGAGCACCACGGCAACCGCGCCGTCGACCTTCGCCAGGGCCTGGGCCGTCGCCCGGACCGGGGCGGCCGGGCCACTCGCGTACCCATCGAGCGCCCGGCGCGCCCGTTCGCGGCGATCGGTGACATCCATGGTCGGCTCCCGGTTCAGTTGTGATGGCAGAAGCTCCTGCGCATCCGGCCGAACCCGCGGGCTGTCCTGGTACGGCCCGTTCTCACGCGGGTGGTCGTCAGATGGCGTGCCGTCCGGGTGAACATGTCGGCTCGCGGCCATGGCCGCATCATCGGCAATGTGCATGCGGCCGACAAGCGATTAACGGCGCCTGCGCAGCTGGCAGCCACGACGCGAACAGGCTCGGCGTCACCCAAGCCCATGCGGCATCCACGGGACCACCGTCACCGCGACGCCCATCATGGGCAGTCCCGTCCGTCGTTCGACCAACTCGATCGCGCGGCGCTCAGACCAGCCCCATTGCGGCTGTGCGGGGACAGACGACGGACGAGGCACCGAGCCGAGGTCCGGCTCAGCGCACGTCGGAGTCGATCTCCTGCATCGTGCCGTCCGGTCCCATCCGGAACCGCCGGGGCGGTCCCATCCTCTGGCGCGCCCGCTGGTAGTCGGCCTCGCGCTCGACCTGCTCCCGCCCGGTCGGGTCGGTCACCCGGAAGCCGTGCAGGGAAACCATTTCCGCATCGATGTCGCCCGGGCCGGGCCGGCCTTCGATCACGAAGCCGAACAGCGCACGTAGCGCCTCCTCACCCAGCTCCAGCGGATGGAACGGCAACGGATAGGGACCCTGGGCGGGCCATCCGGGAATCGGCACGACCGGATGCTCTCCAGCCCAGAACGGCAGTTCGAAGTCGTACGGCTCGCCGATGTCCTCCTCGATGCCGCCGTCCGGTGACAGGCTCAGCGAGCGGACCAGTTTTCCCTCCTCCCAGACGGCCAGGCCCAGCCAGTCCGACACGGAATGCATCCCGTGCGTGATGATCCGCCGACCGGCGCCGGCCGCACGCAGGTGTTCGGGGAGTTCGGACGGACGATCGAGCGCGAACCTGCGATCGCAGAGCAGTTCGGCCCCGGCCAGCACGGTGGCGTAGGTGATGTCGTCCGGCGGGTACGGCCAGTCGAGCAGCGTGCCGTCGCCGACACGCGTCACCTCGTACCCCGGGTGGGCCCGCCGCACGAGTTCCTCGGACTCGGCCGGATCGCAGGCCGACGCGCCATCCAAGGCGGGGACCAGGTCCCCGTCAGTGAACGCAAGCAACGCGGTCTTCGCACCCATGCCCGCTCCCCCCACTTGTTCGCTGCGCGATGGCTGCGGACTGTGAAAGCGACCACCGCAACCGACCGTCTGACGCCTACAGCCCCAGGTACGACGTGTCGGTGGCCAGGGACCGCAGTCGCTCGACCGGCTCGGGCACGAGGCGGCGCAGCTCCCGGTCCAGCAGGCCACCGACGCTGGTTACCTGAGCGATCGGTGTGTTGTCGATGCCCGTGTAGTCCTGCTCTACCTGGAAGGTCTTGCCCTCGCCCCAAACAAAGCGGCAGGTGACGTCAACCTCGTCGCCGGCCCGCAACTCCTTCAGGTAACGGATCCTGGTCTCCAGCACCACCGGGCCTACGCCAGCCGCGAGCAGCACTTCCAGTGACAGCCCGGCAGCAAGGAAGCACTGCCAGCGGGCGTGCTCGGCGTACTGCAGGTAGACGGCCTGGTTCACGTGCCCCTGGAGGTCCAACTCGTAGCCACGCACCGCGATGCGCACCTGAAACACGTCAGCCATCGCCCGATCCTGCCATGGCCGGCGACCGGTGACCGGCCCCGGCCGGAGCGGAACAACCGGACTGGTCCACCGGACGAGCTGAACACCGCCCGGCTTCAGCCGCGATGCCACTCGCCGGTTCGTCCTCTGCTTAGATCGTTCTGACGATCGAGGAAGGGAGCGGTACGCCGTGACGCCAGAGCTTCAGGAGCAGGAAGAACGCCTCCAGTTCGACCGCTTTGACCATGACGACGCCTGGGACCTGGGGAGTCGCCTGGTCGGCCTGGCCAGAGAACGTGGTCACGCTGTCACCGTCGACATCCGCCTCGGCGACCACCAGATCTTCCACTACGCGCTGGCCGGTACCTCTGCTGACAACGACGAGTGGATCGAACGCAAGATCCGCGTCGTCCGCCGATTCGGGCACAGCTCCTACCTCGTGGGCCAGGGCTACCGCGACCGCGGCACCACCTTCGAGGAACAAGCCCACCTCGAAGCGGCCCTGTACGCCGCGCACGGCGGCTGCTTCCCGATCATCCTCCGGGGCACCGGCCCGATCGGCACGGTCACCGTCTCGGGTCTGCCCCAGCTCGACGACCACCGCCTCGTCGTCGAGGCCCTCGGACTCTTCCTGAGGTCCAAGGATTCCGAGGTATAAGGTCGCCTGCCCTGCGTGATGCGCCCGGGCCCAGTACGTCTGGGGGCCGGCCGCCGGCACGCGGCGCCGTCCCGCCTAGCCCTGGCGCAGCAAGCACCCTTCAAGTCGGGGCAGGCTCCGGGGGATCCCGCTCCTGGTGAACGGGCCGCGAAACGGCCTAACTCCCCCAACCGTCGAGCCGCAACCGCCGGGATCACGGCAGAACCCGGTGCTGAGCGGGACGTTGACGCAGCGCGGGTCGCCTGAGGCCAACGCCGGCCCGACGGCGCGGGAGCTGAAGCCCTGGCTGCGCGGGCGCTTGCCGTCGACCCGTGGGCCGACGTACCGGCCGCCGCCTCCGAACGACTGCTTTCCTGTGAGGAAAGCCACGACGACTTTCCTTGTAGGAAAGCAGTCCAATGATCAAAGATAGGTCCCATGAACCCCCGAGATGCCCAGCTTTCGCTCGACGACATCCAACGCCTGCAGGACAAGACTCGAGAGCAGATCGTCCGCCAGAGCGTCATCCCCCCGTACGTCCCGCTCGCAGCACTGGGACTCTTTGCCGGCCTGGCGTCCGTCGATCTCCAGAACCCTTGGCGTACCGCCGCCCTCCTGTCCGGGTTCGGGCTCTTCCTCGGAGTGGGGATCGTGCACGAACAACGGGCCCTCGTGCAGCGAAAGCCGACTGGCCCGGAGTGGCTGTTCTGGGTGGGAGTGTCGGCCGGGCTCATGCTGCTGTTCGGCGTCTTCCGGATCGCCGCCTGGGCGTGGATGGCTCTGCCGCCGGAAGGACTGCTGTCGCAGGGCACGCTCGCCGCTGCCGCCACGGCTGCGACCTACGTCGCGATAACGCCCCTGATCCGCCGGACCTTCAAGAAGATCGTGCTGCGCGAGAGCCGACGCGCCTGATGGACCCCCGTTTCGACGAGTTCCTGCACGTCCCGGCACGGTTGTCGATCGTCGCCCTGCTGGCGCCGGCCGCCTGGGTGGATTTCAGTTTCCTGAGGGACACGATCGGGACCAGCGATTCGGCGCTGTCCAAGCATGTCTCGGCATTGGCCGAGGCCGGATATGTCAACGTTCGCAAAGATCAGCAACGCCGGGCACGGCGTACCTCCGTCCAGCTCACCGCGCACGGACGGCACGCGTTTCAGCGCCACGCGGCCGCACTGCAGCAGATCGTCGCCGCCGCCCAGGCGTCAGCGGCGCTGACCACGCCGGACAGCCACGCCAGTGAGCCGGCCGACAGTTCCGAGATGGTCGCATCAGTCGATCTGTCGGACGACACGATCTCCAAGATCTCCTAGGCCACCGGTCCGACGCTGGCCGGGACGGAAACGTCAAGCATCAGGTGGGACCAGACCGGAACGGACCTCGGCAGCGGTGGTTGCGCAGCCAGGCACGTACACCCGTGCTCCTTGTGGACAAGAAAGTGCCCTCTTTCGGCTTCTCTGGCGGTCGGCCCAGGATGAGCAACGGCAACGGCCATCGGTAGAGGGGAGCGACATGGGCGTCGTGGTAATCAGTGGCGGCACGAACGGGATGGGACGGGCACTCGCGCTCGGGCGAGCCGAACGCGGCGACCATGTCCTGGTGCTCGGTCGCAACCGTGAACGCGGCGAGGCGCTGGCCGGCGGCTCGATCGCCTTCCTTCCCGTCGACCTGTCCAGCGTGGCCGAGACGCGGCAGGTCGTCGAGCACATCCTCGCCGAGTACCAGGTCGTCGACGCACTGACGCTGTTCGCCAACGCGGTGGCCCCACGCCGCACCGTGACCGTCGACGGCCTGGAACGCACGTTCGCGCTCTACTACCTCAGTCGCTATCTGTTGAGCTTCGGCCTGCGTCCGGCCCTCGACCGGGCCACCGGACCGGTGATCGTGAACATCGCCGGTGTCGGGGTCACCAGAGGCGGGGTGCGCTGGGCCGACCCGCAGCTGGCGTCGGGCTATTCGGTAGTCGCCGCACAGCTGCAGGCCGGTCGAGCCAACGATCTGCTCGGTGTGGGCTTCGCCCAGCGGTCCGGTAGCCGAGCCCGATATGTGCTCTACCATCCCGGCTTCACCAGGAGCGGCGATCGTAGCTCGCTTCCGCTGGTGGTCCGTGGGCTGCTAGCGGCGGCGTCGGTGGTGGCCCGACCCGTTGCCGACGCGGTAGCGCCGATTCACCAGTTCCTGGACGCGCCGCCGGCCGCGCCGCTGACCGCCGTCGACCGGAACAAGCGACTTCCGCCCAGCTTTGTGACCCTCGACCCGCATGACGCCGCGCGGTTGATGGACCTCACCGAAAAGCTGCTGGCCTGAACCGTCCCTACCATCCGTGGACGGCGTCCGACGGGAGGCGGACCTGCGTCGGGGTCCGGTCGGCCGGAGCACTCCTAAACCTGGGCAGGGTCGTCAGGCGGGAACAGTCACGGTACCGGGTCGGACAGGCTGGCCTGACGGTGCCTACGGAGTCGTTGCAACAGCCTGGCGACGATCACGGGCAGCAGGTGCAGCACGACAAGAAGCACGACCGTCAACAGGGCGATCTGGCTGACGGAAAGCCCTTGCGGTGCCAGCACCAGGCACGCGCTCAAGCAGGTGAGCAGCACGTGCGTCACCACACGCCGCAGAATTCCTCCGGTCGGCATGTCCGAGCCGGCCGTGTCGAGCTTGGCGGCACCCCGCCCCAGCGTCGTGACCGCCGCCCCGATCGCGATCAGGATGGCGAACTGCAGCGCCCAGAGGGCAGCTGTCCCGAGGCTGGCATCGTCGGTCACCGACGGCGCCGCGATGGTCGTGGCGGCGAACACGATGAAGGCCGGCGGCCAGGTGAAGACAAAGGCGGTTGTCGCTGCCAGCACGGTCCTTCTCGGCAGACTGACCTCCGGCTGAACCTGCTGTGCGATGCGGCCGATCACTTCGTCGGAGGCCCACACCAGCTTGCGGGCCGAGCGCGTGTCGGGCGTCGGGTGCGACATGCGGGCAAGCCTAGGGCGGTCAACCGCCGATGGCGAGAACGGATAAACGTGAGTCATCGTGACATCTACGATGGCCGCTTGGCATCGACGATGGCCGCCCCGTGCTCGCCCGACCGGGCACTGACGCGTCACCTGATCGCCGGCCCCGATCCGCGCACATGACCCCACGACCCGTTCCCGCCGGCCGTAGTCTCACCGACATGACGAACCCACAGACGCATATCCTCGCCGCACCCGGCGTCGACCTGGTCTACGACGTCCGCGGCCCGCTCCCCCCGTCCGGCGGGCGCCCCGCGTTGCTCATGATCGGCCAGCCGATGACGGCGGACGGCTTCGAAGCGCTCGCCGCATACTTCACCGACCGCACGGTCGTCACCTACGACCCACGAGGCCTGGGCCGCAGCGTCCGCACGGACGGCCGGTCCGACCACACACCGCAGCAGCAGGCGGACGATCTGCACCTGCTGATCGAGGCGCTCGGCGCCGGTCCGGTCGACGTGTTCGCCAGCAGCGGTGGCGCGGTGACCGCGCTCGAACTGGTCGCGAGCCATCCTGGCGACGTCGTCACGCTGGTAGCGCACGAGCCGCCGATCAACGCGGTGCTCCCCGACGCGAAGGCCGCCGAGCGCGCCCGGGCCGCCTTCCACGAGGCGTACCAGACGAGGGGCACCGGCGCCGGCATGGCCGCGTTCATCGCGATGACATCCTGGCAGGGCGAGTTCACCGACGCCTACTTCGACCAGCCTCAGCCCGACCCAGCGGCGTTTGGCATGTCGACCGACGACGACGGCAGCCGAGACGATCCGCTGCTGTCGCAGAACTCGTGGGCGGTCAGCGACTACCGCCCCGACGCGAGCACGCTCGGCGCGGCACAGACCCGGGTCGTGATCGCGGTCGGCGAGGAGTCGGCGGAAACGTACACCGCGCGTACGGCCGTAGCCACCGCGGCGTTGCTCGGCCAGGAGGCCGTGGTGTTCCCGAGCCACCACGGCGGCTTTCTCGATGGCCGGTTCGGCTACGCGGGCAAGCCGGAGGAGTTCGCGACGAGGCTGCGCGGCGTGCTGGACGCCGGCTGACCGTCGCGGGCCTGCCGGCCGGCGAAGCCGCTGTCCAGAATCGGCTCACCGGAGTTTTCGGTGCCGTGGATGTCGGCCGGCTGGACGCGGTGACCGCGAAGGTTTGCCCGGTTGGTCTGGCTACGGGCTGGGATGCTCCGCTGCGATGCGCTGTCGTAGGGTCGTGGTGGTGAAGAGGTACAGCAGGGAACACCAGCGCCTGATGGCCACGTGGGCCGCAGGTTGCGCCGAGCGGGTACTTCCGCTCTTCGAGCGGGCACACCCGGAGGATGGGCGGCCCCGACGGGCCATCGAGGTTTGCCGTAGTTGGGTTGACACGGGCGTCTTCAGGATGGCGGAGATTCGTGGAGCCTCCCTTGACGCTCACGCGGCGGCGCGGACGGCGAAGGGGAATGACGACGCGGCCTGCTTCGCCGCCCGTGCCGCAGGACAGGCGGTAGCGACGGCGCACGTGCCGCAACACGCCTTCGGCGGTTCCTACTACGCACTCAAAGCTGTGGCGGCAGCAGATCGTGAGCAGCCTGAGACTGCCGCGACGACGGAGCGCGAGTGGCAGGCACAGCAGCTCTCCGACGACCTCAAGCAGGAATTCCTTGCACGGGTGATTATCGAAACACGTCGAACTGGCATCTTCATCACCGTCAGGAAGGACGAGGATTTCTAGTGCCATGACCCATGGGCTGGCCGACTGTAGTGGGGCTGGGCCAGAAGGGGTGGCCACGATCGACCGTCAGGCGTGGAGCACCGAGAAGTATCCCCAGACGGCCCCAATGATCAGGCCGAGAACAGCGACGCTCCCCCACCGACGTCTGGGTGCCCTGACCGCAGAGAGCAGCACAACGCCGTAGAGCCCCAGGGTGACGACAGACCAGAGCGCGGCAACGGGGACCCGGCCGGAGCCGCAGCCGGCGGGCGCCGGAAGCGTCATCGCACAGATCTCGTGGCGCGGCACGGCCAACCACCAGTACGCGGCCCAGGCCCCCACCGTCAACACGGCACCGCCGACGACCAACACCCAGCAGCTCGCCCTGCCGCCCACCCGAAGCACAGACAGAACGATAGACGAGCATCGCAGGAGTGGGCCGTCACTCCGTAGGAGCGAGTGGCCACCGCCGGGCTGGTCGACCCAGCGGTGGCCGAACGGGTGCGGGAGCGCCTGTCCAGGCAGGCGCGCAGCGCCCGGCAGTGGCAGGTTCAGGCCTCTAGTAGGTGAAGGACCAGAGGAAGTAGAAACCAGGGGCGCTGGGTCCGTACTGGCGGTACTCGCAGTAGTACCAGCTCCACAAGCCGGCCTGTACACCCTCGCTGCCATAGCTGTTGCAGAACTGGCCGTCGGAGTAAACGTTACGCAACGTGCCGCCCACCGGGTCCGCAGCGGCCGGAGCGGCGCCGATCCCGAGCAGCCCGCCAAGTGCGAGCGTCACCGCTGCTACCAGGGTCGCCCATCTGTGTCCACGCATGAAGCCTCCTCTTGTTACCGTCCACAGCGCACAGACTCCCCGTCGAGCCGGGACCCGGGACATCGAAGAACGTGAAAGTAAGGCTCACACGGGTGTGCCCGTTCCGGCTCCAGACAACCGGCGGTACTCCGGCGCTGATCCGCCAGCACGATCTCCGTCGAACGGACATCCACCCTGACGGGACGGGGTCGGCTCCGGGCAGGAGTCCCGGCGCCCGCTCGGCGACGTGACAGTCGCACCGCGTGTGCGTACCCGGTGGTCGCGTGAGGCACCATGACACGGTGGCTACCAGCGATTCCCGGCGGATCCTTCTGATCGACGACCTGCGTTCGTTCGTCGACGGCCGAAGTGCCGAGGTGGCCCGTACGAGCGGAGATGGAGTGGCGTTGTTGGGGCGCCAACGTACACAGCGGGTGGACGAGTTGTGGCTTGACCATGATCTTGGTGAGGACGACACGATCTGGCCGGTCGTGGAGATGCTGGAACTGGCGGCCTTCGAAGGGCATCCGTTCGATGTCGGCGTAGTCTACGTGCACTCGGCCAACCCAACCGGTGCCGCAAGGATGGCGCAGGCTCTTGGGCGCTGGGGATATCGCGTACGTGTCGTATCCGGATCGAGCGAAGTTGGCTATCTGGGTGGGCCTCCTGTCGCGCAGTGATCGGCCGGGTACCCCTCTGCCGTCATGTTCGGGTCACGGATGGATCCCGGCGTGTGAGTTCACCGGGTGAAAGGGCTCTGCGGCCCGGTCAGGGCGACGTCGGCCCGCGCGGACGCGGGTCGACGAACCCGCGACGCGCTTACCTGACGATCGAGTGGCCGATCACTCTTCACAGCTGCCGGACGCGCAGTACGCCGGTCAGCATCGGAAGGGTGAACTGGTCCCTTGTGGTCTCCGGGCTGCTCGCGAGAAAGGCGCGGATTCGACCGAGTCCGGCCTCCCGTTCCTGTTCTGGCATGACCAGCATCCCCGCGCGTGTCGCGATCGTCGCGACGAGGGAGTCGGCGGTGCGACGCTGCCCGTGCGGGAACTCGGCCTGCTCCGGCGAGCCGAACTGGGCGACCAGGCCAACGTCCGGAAGGTGCAAGCCTGCCGTCGCGGCGCGCCAGTTGCTGAGCGTGTCACGCGGGCCGATGGCCGCGGCCCCGCTGACCCGCTCCAGTCCGGCAACCCAGTCGACCCGGTCGTCCATGACGTTCCACAGTCCGGCCAGGATGCCGCCGGGCGCGAGGACCCTGGCTATCTCGGGCCCCGCAACGGCCATGTCGAACCAGTGCAGGGCGTTCCCGGCCAGCACCGCATCGACGGACGCGTCCGGCAGTGGTATCGCCTCGGCTCCACCCGGCAGGGCACGGACAGCCGGCAGGGCACGGCGCAGCTCGGTCAGCATCGCCGGGTCGGGTTCGACCGCGGTGACGTCGACGCCCAGCGCGACCAGTGTGCCAGTTAGTTTGCCGGTTCCGGCGCCGAGGTCCAGCACTCGCGGGCCGGGCGCGGGCTCCAGCGCCCAGTGCACCGCTGCCGGCGCGTAGTCCGGGCGGTGCTCGGCGTACGCAACCGCCGCTGAGCCGAACGACGAGGCGTGACGCAGCCGCGCGTCCTGTTCCATGTGGTTACCCCTATCTGTGCCGCAGGTACCTCTACCGCTGCAATGAGATCACGGTTCTCGTCACAACCTGACGGCGTCGACCAGATGATGGCGGCCGTCGCCGGCCGCGTACGAACAGCAGCTACAGCTCGGGGCTGAGCGAGCCGTACAGCAAGTCGGCCGCCTCCTCCACCGGTAGGTCCCGCCCGTACGCCCGGCTTACCGACACGCGCCTTGACCGCCCCCTGTGTGAGGCGAGATACCGGGGGATTGTCGTGGGCTCCGGCGCGGCGACCCCGGGGGCGCTCGCGGACGCCCCGTCCAAGGTCCTGCCCATCGGCGCAACCCGCCCTCGAACCGATGTTCGTACCCGCGACGTATCAGGCGGTATGTCCAGGTCCTCGCGCGCGTCTGCCCCGAGCGCGCCTTCTGCGCCCGCTTGACAACCTCCATGACTAGAGTTTAACTCTAGACTCAGTCACTAGAAGTGAACTCTAAAGAATGGGTCTAAGTCATGGCGCTCATCAGCATCACCCGTTTTCAGGCCGATCCCGCCGACGCAGCGCAGGTTCGAGCCCAGCACGCTGCTCTGGTCACCGCGATCAGGGCCGCGCTGCCCGGCCTCACCGAGGCACGCCTCGGTCGGCTCGACGACGGGACGTGGGTCGGCATCTGGCGCTGGGATTCTGCTGCCAGCCTCCGGTCGGCCCGCCAGGCCGTGCCCGGCACCGCCGCGGCCACCGAGGCGTTCGCGCTGGTGCGCGACGTCACCGCCGAGGACATCGAGGTCCTGGCCGAGCTCTGACCACGCCTGCCCCGGCCCCGGGAGTCCGGGGCCGGGTTCGCCTCATCGAGGAGATGACATGATCGAGATTGACGCGCTGACCAAGGTGTACGGCTCGGCGCAGGTCCCGGCACGCGATCGGCGGTTCCTGGTTCCTGCAGTACGCCGCCCTGGTGATGGTGGCCGACCTCATCGCTCGTCCCGGGCCGCCAGGTCGTCGCCGTTGTCTCGGCCCTGCCCACCGCGCTGGCCGTGCCGGCCACCGGCACAACAGGCATCATCCTCCAGGGCGGCAGCATGCCCTTCGACGCGCAGGTGGTCGTGCCACTGGCCGCCATCGTGGTCGGCACCTGCGGACTGGCTCAGGTCCTGTGCGGACTGACTCTGGTGTTCAAACGCATCGAGATCGTCACGCAGCTGTCCGTGGCACTCTCGGCCGCCACTGGAAACGTGGAGATCACAATGGCATCGGACACCGTGACCCTGCGACCGGTCGGAGCGCAGCTGACCGGCTCGACCGACCGCGAGCCCGGTCAGCCGTTCAGGGTCGCGAGCAGGGCGCTGGCCATGCCCTGCTCGCCTCGGGCGTTCGGGTGGAAGGGAGCGGCCGAGTTCTGTGGTACGAGCCCTTCGACCCACCGGGTGCCGCTGCTCTTGCAGGCGTCCCGGCCGATCGACGGGGTGTAGACGTCAGCGTAGGTGGCGCCGTTCGCGGTCGCGGTGCCGGCCAGCATCGCGTTGAGCGACTTGGCGATGCCGCGCAGGTAGGGCACGTCCTGGTAGGCGATCGGGACCACGGGCCAGCAGCCGTATCCGGTGTCCGGCAGGATCGCCGGGTACCCGAGCACTACGACCCGCGCGCCCGGCGCGGCCTGGCGGACCGCCTGCAGCACGGTGGTCACCTTCGGTGCGGCAGCGGCGATCCGGGCCTGCAACTGGTCGGTGCCTCCGGCGGTGTACCGGTTTTTGCACGGCGATCCGAGCGGACTGCTGAGGCTCGCCTCCGCGCAGGCGCTGATGATGCCGGAGAAGCCGATGTCGTTGCCGCCGATCTGCACCGTCACCAGCGCCGTGTTTGGCGTGACCGCGCTGAGCTGCGGTGGCACCGTGATGCCCAACTGACCGCTGCCACCGTAAAGGATGTCGTCCGTGGTAGCGCCGGAGCAGCTCACGTCGGCGAACGAGGACGAGCCGGCGGACGCCGCGACCAGTGACGGGTAGTTTCGGCTCGACCGTAGGCAGTTCAGGTCGACCTGGGTGGGAATCAGCGGACCCGCGGTGTACGAATCGCCCAGCGCAACGTAGCGGCCGGCGGGTACCGCGGCATTTGCGGGTGTGGCGACGGCGAGCAGCACGCCGGCGGTGGCCACGGCGAGTGCGGCCAGCCGGGTGGCCGCTCGCAGGAGCCGCAGGCGGGGACGGGTCATGACGCCTCCCAGAGGGATCACGTTGCAGGTGGTGCCGAGATCCTGTCGCCACCGACGCCGGACGTCAATATGGATGGCTCTCACTAAATGTCGTTCCGAGGTGTGGAGTTGGAGGGTGCACGGCCGGTCTTGACCAACCCGGTACCGTCCCCCACCACCTGAGGACGGAACGCCGATCCGCAGTTATGCGTCGTACACGGCGTTTGCGGTGTCGCCGCCACAGGCGCACCAGTTGTCGACCCCGAAGCAGTCAAACGGTGGTCACCGGCCGAGGCCGGCCAACCGTCGTCCAGTCGGTAGGTGCGGGTGGAACGAGTTCACCGGCTTCGTGGCGGCCGAGCCGTCGAAGGATCTCAGGCAGGTCCGAGGCAGGAAAACAGACCTGCAGCAGCCGCATCGCGAAGCTCGATGGTTCGGCCTCGTCGAACATCGCCAGGTCCATCGGTCTGACCTTGACGTCCCAGGCATGCGGAGCAGCCCAGTGCGTCATCCGCACGTAGAACGCGTCACGCGGTCCGGCCTGTGCGATGGCGGTGAGGAACCGGAGGCCGTCCTGGATGGGAAAGTCAATGAAGGCCCACCCCTTGCGGGACTGTACGTACTCGACCATGTGCGGCAACAGGTTCACCCAGTCCGCGTTGCTCTCACCGGCATCCTGGCAGCTGGTGAGAGTCTTGAACCCGGTGCGCCAGAGTGCCTCGACCAGCGGCGCCAGCATCTCGTCGATTTCGGCGCACCGGTCACCAACCCGGACGACACGAACCGGGTGAACATTGGTCGGGTCTGTCATTCGGAGCAGGTTACCTGACCGTCTACTGCCTGGAGGGTCGCGGCGGCGTCCGTTGTTCGGCCAGGAGCGGACGCCGAACCCAACTGCTGACTGTGACGGTGCAGAGTGCGTCTGCTGGAGATGCTGGTTGGACGATGTGGACGTTGGCGTCACCACCAGAGCCACTGGGCGTTGTGGCGATGCTGCCGGATGGTGGGGATGGTGTCCACGACCCCGTCGCCGCGATACTCCTTGGAGGCATTTCGGCACGCGACTCGTGCTGCTTGACGTTCCCTGCCGGCCCAGACGTGATCGATGAACCAGCGGGGCGGGCCACCTCCGCCGACGAGGAAGCGCAGGCCGGTTCGCGGATGATGCGGACCGTCTTTGTCCGTACGAGACATGGTTGACCCCTTCCGGGGCCGCGAATGCGGCCACTAAAGGGGGTGGAACGCGGCGCTCATTGCTGCACGGGGGTCGATCACGACTCGCAGGATAGACCAGGCGTCCACATCTCGGCACCTCCCGACGTCGACCAGGGCGGACGGCCGGTCACCGGGCGCGACGGCTCCCCGCCGAGCACCCTCACCCGGACGGCGACAGAAGAAGCCAAGCCGAATGAGGCAATCGCAATTCGGGCTTTCCAGCTTTCTGACGAACGGCCTCGCCCCACCAAGGTGCTTATCTACGTAATCACCTTGCCTGGCTAGACGGGCGCGCACTGTTAGCGGCAGGGATACTCGCGGCGGTTGTCGAGCGCGGCGATTACGTCTCGCCACTCGATCCTGGTGACGCGATTCCGGAAATACCCGGGTGGTGCCTCGGCCAGGCCGTCATGGACGTCGTTCCTACCGACGCGTCGGGCTCGCCTAGACTGCGCCAAGTGATCGTGCGCAGGGCCGGCATGGCGGACGTGGCGGTGCTCGCTGAGCTACGCGGCATCGACGGAGACAAGCTCAGGGCGTACGCGGGTTGGGTGGCCGCCCACGCGGAGACGCACCTGCCGTTCGTCGCCGAGATCGACGGGCACGTGGTCGGCGCCGCCTGGCTTCTCGTCACGGAACGGCTGCCCAGCAACGAGTCGCTGCGGCAGCCGGTTCCGGGCGGCCAGCCGGCCCGCAGCAACGTCAGCCGTCCCGGCGAGGCAGGCGTCGACCTTTCAACCTCTGTAGTCGGCCGGAGCGCCGGCCGGCTGGTGGTACGGGCATGTACCACAACCGGCGGGCGAGCGGGATACCGTCCGGTCATGACGCCACGACCGAGCGGTGACCCCGGCATCGGCGAGCGCATCCGGGCACGCCGCCTGCTTCGTAGCTGGAGCATCCGGTACGCCGCCAGCCGCGCCGGCATCTCGCACGCCACCTGGAGCCGGATCGAGCGGGGCAGGCAGGCTGCCGACAACCGCTTCACGCTGGCCGACATCGCGGCGGCGCTGGACTGCGCGCCGGCGGAGCTGACCGGTGTACCGGTACCGGCGGCTGATCGGGACGTGGTGGCCGCGCACGCCGAGGTACACGCCATCCGGCAGGCTCTGGTCGACACCGACCTGTCCGAACCGGGCGCCCGGCCCTCGACCTCGGTCACCGAGCTGGCTCGTACGGTCGCACTGGTCGACACGTTGCGGCAGGCGTGCGATTACGCCGGTGCCGCCCGCCTCATGCCGAACCTGCTGCGTGACCTGCACGCGGAGACCGCCGGCCCGGACCGCGCAGTCGCGTTGCGGTTGCTCTGCGACGTCACGTTCATCGCCTCGTCGGTACTGCGCAATCTCGGCCGCCCGGCCGACGCGTGGCTGGGCGCCGAGCGCTGCCGGGACGCAGCCGAGGCCACCGACGACGTGACGCTTCGGGGATACGCCGCCTACGCGCGTGCCTCCGCGGCCGCCGCCTGCGGCTCCTACCAGCGGGGACTCGCTCTGGCCGAACGGGCAGTGGACGAGTTGCGCGGGCACACCGGCCAGGCAGGCGTCGGCGAGGTGCGCGGCTCGTTACTGCTGATCTGCGCGCTGGCCAGCCGCGGCCGGGGACGCCTGGACGACAGCCGGGCCTGGTCGGCCGAGGCAGCCGAGCTGGCCGGCCGCACCGGCGAGACCTCCACGATGGGGCTGTACTTCGGTCCGACCAACGTCGCCATCTGGCAGATCGGTATCGAGGCGGACGGCGGCGATCCGGGCCAGGCCGCACAGATCGCCCGGGCCACGAACCCGGCGGCCATCCCGGTCGGCTTCCGGCAGGTGTTCTACTACGCCGACACCGCGCGGGCCCTGACCCGACTGCGTGGCCGGGACCGTGAGGCGATCCGCTTCCTGCTCACCGCTGAACGGGTGGCGCCCCAGCACGTACACACCTCGGCCCTGGCCCACGAGACCACCCGGGCCCTGCTGGACCGCTCGAACCGCCGCGCCGGCGGCACGGAACTCCGTGGCTTGGCCGAGCGCCTACAGATCACGGCCTGACCGCGACCGCCCCCGCTAGCCGAGCTGGGCGGCGGGTCTCCGGCCCGCCGAACCGGGAAGGGCACCGGCTCGCGCCGGTGGTTCGTTCGGCTCGGCGCATTCTCGGTATGCTGCCGTCGTCGATCTATGCTGCGGGCCCGGCTTCTACGGCGAAGGATCATCCGTGAGCTTCCCTCAGTTACGGGCTCGTACCCGCAACTTCACCCTTGGTCTTCCTCAGCGGTTCCAGATCCGTGGGGACGGTCGTCAGGTGCTGTTCACCCGCACGCGTGCCGGCGACGATCCTGTCGCATGCCTGTGGGCGTACGACGTGGCGGCACGACGCGAGCGGCTGCTGTTGGACCCACGCGAGCTGGCTCTCGACGACAGTGACCTGCCCGCGGCTGAGCGCCGTCGCCGCGAGCGTGCCCGCCAGCTCGGTGGCGGAATCACCGAATACAGTTGCGGGGCCGACCAGTCGATTGTCGCGGTCGCGCTCGGCGGTGGGCTGGTGGTGCTCGACACGGCCACCGGCGTTACCCGGACTCTGGTGTCGGCCAGTGGCGTGGTCGATCCTCGGCCGGATCCGACCGCCCGACTCATCGGCTATGTCAGCGGCGGCGGTCTGCACGTCGTCGACGTCGAAGGTGCTGACGTGCGAACGCTGGCCGTGCCGGAGGCAACGCAGGTCGGTTACGGACTCGCCGAGCACGTTGCCGCCGAGTCGATGCACCGTCGGCGGGGCTGGTGGTGGGCCCCCGACGGTCAGCGCCTGGTCGCGGCGAGGGTGGATGAGAGTCGCGTACAGGAGTGGCACGTCGCCGACCTCGCCGATCCCACCGCCGCTCCGCTGACCATGCGATACCCGGCCGCAGGTACCGCCAACGCCGATGTCAGTCTGATCGTTCTCGGCATCGACGGGAGTCGGGTCGACGTCGACTGGGACCGGAGTGAGTTCGAGTACCTCGCCGCCGTGAGCTGGGACCGCAACGGTCTGACCATCGCCGTACAGAATCGGGCCCAGACCTGTGTACGGGTGCTGCGCGTCGATCCGGACACCGGCGCCAGCCGGGTCGAACACGAACAGACGGATCCAGCCTGGGTATCTCTGGTGCCCGGCGTACCAGCCCGTACCACCGACGGCGCTCTGGTCTGGACCGCCGACATCGAGGACACCCGGCACCTACTCGTCGACGGCGAGCCGGTCACGCCGTCCGGCCTGCAAGTGCACGAGGTTCTCGACGTCGACGGGAACACCGTGCTGTTCGCCGGCTCGACCGACCCGACCGAGCGGCAGGTGTGGACCTGGTCAGCTGGCGCCGGGCTGTCCCAGTTGACGACTGCCGGTGTACACAGCGGGCACCGGGCCGGCGGTACGACCGTCCTCGTAAGCCGCAGCCTGGACAGCCCGGACGCGCAGATCAGTGTGCGACCCGCCGACGGATCTCCGGCCCGGCTCACCAGCGACGCGCGAACGCCGCCGCTGACCCCTCGGGTCGACCTGTTCGAGGCCGGTTCGCTCCGGCTGCGTACCGCTGTGCTCCTGCCCACCGGCTACCGGCCTGACGACGGCCCACTTCCCGTGCTGATGGACCCGTACGGTGGGCCGGCAGCCCAGCGGGTGCTCGCCGCGCAGTCGATGTTCCTGACTCCGCAGTGGTTCGCCGACCAGGGCTTCGCCGTGGTGATCGTCGACGGACGCGGCACCCCGGGCCGCGGGCCGCGCTGGGAACGTCTGGTGCACGGAAACCGCGGCACCGCTCCGCTGGACGATCAGGTCGACGGCCTGCGCGAGGCGGCACGACGGCACCCCGAGCTGGACCTGACCCGCGTCGGAATCCGCGGCTGGTCCTACGGCGGCTACCTTGCGGCACTCGCCGTCCTGCGCCGCCCCGATGTCTTCCACGCCGCGATCGCTGGTGCCGCGGTCGTAGACCAACGCCTCTACGACACCCACTGGCAGGAGCGCTTCCTCGGCCACCCCGATGACAACCCGGAGGCGTACGACCGGAACTCACTGATGCGTTACGCCCCCGAACTGCGGCGCCCGCTGCTGCTGATCCACGGACTGTTGGACGACAACGTCCATCCGGCACACATGCTGCGGCTCTCCGCGAAGTTACTGGCCGCCGGCCGGCCACACAACGTGCTGCCACTACCGTCCGGCACCCACATGGTCGGCGAGGACGTCGCCGCCCACCTTCTGGAAGCACAGGTTCAATTCCTCCGTACGGCGCTGGGCGGTGACGCGACCGCGCGGATACCCGGCGAGTGAGGACAGCGGTACACGGCACACTCGCTTTCTGGCATGCTCGTTGCCATGTCCCGCCGTGACAGACGATCGTCACGAAACGCTGCCATCTGGAGGGTGGTGCGGATCGCCAGTGCCGTGGTCCTCACCGCCGTGATGGCGTCGACGGTGACCGGCCGCAGAGGACCGGTGTTCGGGGTCCTCGCCCTCCTGGTCTACGGGTCGGTGCTGAGCCTTGGTGCGCTGTCCCCCTCCCGGCTACGCCGGTGGTCGGCTGACCACGTCGTCCTGGATTCCCTGATCGTCGTACCCCTCGCGTTCCTTGCACTCCTGCTGATCCCCGCGCTGGCGTGGTGGGGTGCCGCCCTGATCGCCCTGGTAGTGGGAATGGTCTTCGTGCCGTTCGCGGTGCGCCGACGTACCGGGCCGCCGCGGACCGCAGGGACCCCGCCGAGTACCCGTGTCGGGTAGCAGGCCCGTCGTGCTGCGCTCGGCAACGTTTCTGCTGGAGTGCATGCTCCGGGCTGGGATGCGCGAGGTCGTCACGGTGGAGCCGGTGACGGGTGGGATCGCGGCGCTCGCGGGCATAGCCACCCGTCGGGACGCGCCGTCGGTGTTCGTCAAGGCCTTCGCCGAGGCGCCGGCCGACGACGTCTTCGTCACGGAGGCCGAAGGGCTGGCCGCCCTACGCGAGCTCGGCGGCGTGGCGACACCCGAGGTGATCCTGGCGGACCGGGAACTGCTTGTGTTGTCGGTGCTGAGGCCGAGGCCGCGCAGCGAGAGCTTCTGGGAGCAGTTCGCGCACATGCTCGCCCGCCTGCACATGGGCACGACCCATCCCCGCTTCGGATGGCACCGCGACAACTGGCTGGGCCGCCGCCGGCAGACCAACACCTGGGATGACGACGGCTTTGCCTTCTTCGCACAGCACCGGCTGCTTCGATGGCTCGGGCAGCCCCGCGTTGAGGCGGTACTCGACCGTGGAGACCGGGCGGCGCTGGAGCGGCTGTGTCACCGGCTGCCCGACCTGCTGCCGGACCGGCCGGCATGCCTGACACACGGCGACCTGTGGGCACAGAACATCCTGGCCACGCCGGACGGTCAGCCCGCGCTGATCGACCCGGCGGTCTCCTATACGTGGGCCGAGGTGGACCTCGCCCATGTGTGGTCCACCTCGCCCCCGCCCGAGGCGCAACGGTTCTTCGAGGTCTATGCGGAGCTGACCTGCCTCGACAGCGACTGGCGGACCCGAATGCCGATTGTCCAGCTGCGACAACACCTCGCCGTGCTGGCCCAGTTCGACGACGACTGGGGCGCGGGCGAACAGGTCCGTGCCACCCTTGCCCCATTCCGGACACGAACCTGACCAGAGGCCCGACGGGTGACCGTGGCTACCGCACGAGTCATGACTCCGGACTGGACGATATGCGCGACGACTCGGGACTGCTGGGAGGGCGCACCGACGCGTTACAGAACCGCGATGGCATCGTCGAGACTGCCCGGAAGCTGCTCGCCGAGCGGGGACTCGACCTACCGATGACCGCGATCGCCCGGCGCGCCGGGGGCGCGGTCGCGACCCTCTACCGCCGCTTCCCCACGAAGGAGTCGCTCATCATCGAGGCCTTCGCCGATCAGTTCGCGGCCTGCGCCTCGCTCATGGACGACGCACTGGCGGATCCCGATCCCTGGCGCGGGCGCGGCACGTCCTCGGCAGCAGGTCCTGACCTGACCCGGCTTGTCCGCCGGTCCCAGGCCGACCCCGGTGCTCTCCGACGGCCCGCGAACCTCAGGTCGGCCGCGACGCGTTGGCCATGATGGTCAGGGCGGCTCGTCGCGGGAGTCGGCGCAGCACCGCGAGGTTGAGTCGATTCCTGGTGCCCGAGACGACCCGGCTCGGGGTACGGGAGGCGTCGAGCGCGCGCAGGCCGGTCTCCACCACCTCGCGCGGCGTCTGGAACCGCACCCCCTTCTCGCTGGTGGCGGAGGTGGCGTAGAACTCCGTACGCGTCGAGCCCGGTGACAGCGCCAGCACCCGTAGCGGCGTGTGTCGCAGTTCGTGGGCGAGTGCCTCGGTGAAGCTGAGCACGTACGCCTTGCTGGCCGCGTACACCGCCATGCCCGGGGCAGGCTGATAGCCGACGATGCTGGCGATGGCCCCGTCGCCCGCGGCGAGCAGGTCGGGAAGCATCACCCGGGTCAGCTCGGTCAGCGCGGCGACGTTGACGGCGACCTGGTCATGCACGGTCCCGGTGGCGGCCCCGGCGAACGGGCCCGTCGCGCCCAGGCCCGCGCTGCTCCGTGTGACGGTCGGCATCCAGGACACCCACGGCGCCCCGGTCCGCCGTGCCCGGCGGCCCACCCGGAGGGAGGCGGTCCGGCGGCAGGCCGCCCCGACCCGACCGGGCCGCCGTGGTCAGTGCGCTCGCACCCAGAACTCGTTGCCGTCCGGATCGGCCAGCACGACGGCACCGTCGTCGCCGACCTCGAGCCGAGTGGCCCCGAGCGAGACCAGCCGGTCGACCTCCGCCTGCTGGGCGCCACCGGCCGGGGCGAGGTCGAACCGCTGCCGGTTTGTCGCCTCTTTCGGAGCCAGCGGCGGGCCGCCCCACGCGACCTTTGTCCCGCCGTGCGGTGACTGGATCGCGGTCTCCTCGTCCTGGTCCCACACCAGCGGCCAGCCCATCGCCTCGCTCCAGAAGAGGCCGACCTCCCGGGTACCGTCACAGGTAAGCTCGCCGAGCAGGCCGCAGCCGGCGAGGAAGGAGTTGTCCGGCTCGATCACGCAGAACTCGTTGCCCTCCGGGTCGGCCAGGACGATGTGCCCCTCCTCCGGGCGCTGCCCTACGTCGAGGTGGCTGGCGCCGAGCCCCAGCGCCGTCGCCACTATCTGCCGCTGGTCGCGGCCGGCGCTGGTCAGGTGAAGGTGCATGCGGTTCAGCCCCACCTTCTCCGTGCGGCTCGGGACGAACCGGAGGCCGAGCTGGGTGTCCCCGCCGGGCAGAAACGCACCGGCGGCGTCCTCGACGACCTCCCGACCGAGCACGCCGGCCCAGAACCGCGCCAGACGAGCCGGGTCCCGCGCATCGAAGGTAACCGTCAGCAGTCGTGGGAGCATCACCGCACAGTAGACACGGAGCCGGAACGACGCCAAGGCATTTTGGCCGGGCCGGAGGTGTCCTCGGTGATGCTGCCCGCGTGCGGGGTGGCGCTATTCGAGGCTGGCCAGTTCGTCCGCGAACAGGCGGAGCGCCCCGGCTACCACGTTCTCGACCAGGTGATCCGGGTTGCCGGTACCCGGAATGGCCAACACGTGCGGCCCGCGACTCAACGTCCAGGCGATCCGGATCTGCGCGGGTGTGACGCCGTGCGCACGTGCGATGGCGAGGACCGCGTCGTTGTCGGCGACGCCGCCGGCCTCACGCCCGTCACCGGCGATCGCGAAGAAGGGTACGAACGCGATGCCCCGTTCACCACACGTGCGCAGGGTCGTCTCGCTGGTGCGCCTATCGATGCCGTACGCGTTCTGCACGCAGACGACGGGGGCGATCGCCTGGGCCTGGGCGAGATGTCGCGGACGGACATTGGAGATGCCCAGATGCCGGATCAGGCCGGCGTCGCGCAGCTCGGCAAGCGCACCGAAGTGCTCGGCGATCGAGTCGAGGTCGTGTTGGCGCAGGTTCACCACGTCCAGGTGGTCGCGGCCGAGTTGGCGCAGATTCTCCTCGACCTGGCCCCGCAGCTGATCGGGTCGGGCCAGTGGCAGCCAGCCACCGGACGGATCGCGGCCGGGACCGACCTTCGTGGTGATGACCAGATCGTCGGGGTACGGCGCCAGCGCCCGGTTGATCAGCTCGTTGGCCGAGCGCCGCGGGGAGAAGTAGAACGCCGCGGTGTCGATGTGGTTCACGCCCAGCTCCACCGCACGGCGTAGCACCCCGATCACCCTGTCACGGTCGGTTGGCGTACCGGGACGGAAGGCGGCGGCGCCCGTCAGTCGCATCGCGCCGAATCCGATCCGGTTGACGGTCAGGTCGCCGAGTGTCCAGGTACCCGCCGAAGCCGCACTGATCTCAGGAGTTGGCATCGGACGAACATAGCCATGACCGCTGACCTGCACAGTCGTTCGTCTGCCCGATAGTGCCACGCCAGGGTCCCTGTTACGTTAATTGTGGGTAGGAAACTGGGCCGCCCGGCTACGACCCGTGACGGGATCCCTGCCTTACCGCACGTCCGCTCGGCGGCAGGAGCGGACGCTCATGCTTCTTCGTACCGGCGGACGTCCACGCCCGGCAGCAGCCGGCACAGTTCGCGGTCGAGCGCGGCCTCGTCGGTCACCCGAACGCCGAATGGTAGGCGGATGTCGTGGTGCCGGTGCGGAGTCTCCGCCCGCAGGGTCAGCCCGTCGGCGTCGACGGCCACCGGCACCAACCGGGCGCCGGAGGCGGTCAGGGCCGGGTCCACCAGCGCGGCGAATCGGTGCACGACGTGCCGATGGTGCCGGACCAAGCGGGCCAGGTGCGCCGCCTCGACGGCGGCGACCGGGTCGGGGCGCGCCGCACGGTAGTCCTCGACTGGTACCTCGACGGCGACCCCGTGCCGTTCGACGTGCACGCTGTCGGGCTCGACCGCCCACAGGGCCACCGGCGGCAGGCCGAGCAGTGCCGTAACGGCGTCGTCGTCGCACGAGTCGAGGACGGCCGGGTCGAACCGGCGGACCTTGCCGGTCACGGTCAGCCACGCCCGGACCCGCGCGCGCACCGGCACCGGCACCAGGTGCGTGACATCGAGCCGGACGGCGCCATCCGCGCCGCGGGCGGCGACGAGCAGCCCGCCGAGCGGATTCATCGCGTCAACGGCCACGACGACCGTGCCGTCGGGGAGGACGGCGTGTGCGTCGATCAGGTCGGCGGCGGTGCCGGCCACCTCCAACCGCAGCGAGGTGCAGGTCACGAGGGCGGAGCGGACCTCGACCGCGTCGGGTGACGGCCGATCGTCGGTTCTCGCCGACGACCGGTCGGGTTCGGATGCCACCATCGGCCTCCTTCCGGCACGGTCAACTTGAGGCGAGCCTACCCTAATAGGTAAGGCTTGCCTTATTCAAGCGACCGTGGCGCAGGGAGGCCGGTGGCCTTGCCGCAGCGACCAGGTCAGGCCGGCTGGTAGGTCAGGCAGTCGCTGACCGTGGCACCCGGGCCGACCTGGACGGACGGCGCCGTGCAGGCCAGGTTGGTGTTGTGTACGCAGTCGGTGCGGGCGCACGCGCCGACGCTGCCGGTGATCTCCGCGATACCCCCGCGCACCGACGACTCGACGAACGTCGCGCAGGACGCGGCTCCGCCGGCCGCTGCGACGGTCACGGCCGGCGCGTGACACCCACCGTCGTTGAAGCTGCACGTGGTGGCGGCGCATTCGCGCACGGCAGGCATCTGCAAAAGGGTCTTCATGGTTCCTCCGCTCACTGTTTCCCACCTTGACCGACCGAGGTGCGATCAAGTCAAAGAATAACCAGAAAATCGTCCGGCCGCGCGTTTCCCCGGGTCACGCAAGAGGGCCTACGGTGGCATCTTGCCTGCTCAAGTGGGCAATGCGGATAGCCATGAAATTATCTGGGAATGCGCCTCGGCACGCCGGTCAGAAGGTAAGGCTGCGCTTTGTTCTGACCTTTCGGAAAGGCAAGGCTACCCTTTGCGATCGCATTCGGAGCGCATCCTCGCGGCGGCAATCCGCAACGGTGTGCGGTGTGCGGTGTGCGGTGTGCGGTGTGCGGTGTGCGGTGTGCGGTGTGCGGTGTGCGGTGTGCGGTGTGCGGTGTGCGATGAGGCGGTGCCCTCGTCGTCATCCGTACGCGCCGGCCAGGCGTGTGCGGACAACGCCCGCGCGGCCGGCCTGCCCGGCACGCGCGGGTAGCGCGCCCTCTCGTCCGTGATCTCACGGTCGAGGCTGCCGCAGGGAACGGGGCGGCGAACCGGCAGGAGCACAGAGCCGGGGTCGGTACCGATGCTCACCCTGGTCGGTGGAACTCCGCCCGCCAGCGCGGGTCGTCGTGGTCCCCCGGGCCGGCGATCTGCTCGATCCGCCTGCCTCAGCCGGAGGAATCCAGTAGCGCCGCCGCCGACGTATGCGGGAAGCTCAGGTCGATGGGAGCCCTGGACGCGTACGCTGCGGGAGTCACTCAAGGGCGCGTGGTCGAGTTCCGCCCGAGCGGGTCATCCATGGTCCCACTGATCCGCAGCCGCCAACTGGTGACCGTTGCTCCGGTCGACCCGACCAAACTGGAGGTCGGAGACATCGTCCTGGCGCGGGTCGCGGGAACCACCTACCTGCATCTCATTTCCGCGCTCAACGCCAGCACCGGCCGGGTGCAGATCAGCAACAACCGGGGACGCGTCAACGGCTGGACGAACTACGCCCGCGTCTATGGGATCTGCACCGCGATCGACGGAGTGCCCCGGCCCCGAAGCCTGGACAAGGTGCGACAACCGTGAGCGGGCCGACCCATCTGCTGAACCGCCCGCGCCCACCGCGCCGCGCCCCGCTGCGATGGACACCGCCTCCGGCCGCCGCGGGGGGCCGACCAGCGGCCGGCCCCCCGCAGTGGTTGCAGGCTAGGGCCAGGTCAGCCCCGCCACGAACGCCTCGGCCTCGGCGCGGGTGAAACTCCCGGTGAGGAGGACGAAGACGTTGCGACCGCCAGGGATGTCGACGGTGAGGATGTCGCCCTTGACGCCTTGGACATCTCCGGTCCGCCAGTGCGCGGGATGCCCCGCCACGGTGGCGTTCGGGACTTCGCCGGCCGGGTCCGCGCCCCGGTCCCGGATGTCCAGGAGCGAGCCGTCGGCCCTGCTGTAGACCAGCCGACCACCAGTCGCGAGGCCCTCCGCGGTCATGTTCGTGTCACAACGGGACAACACGGCCGTGGGCGGCGCGGCAGCGGTCGCGAACCGTACCGCGCATGAGCTGACCCGATCGAACCGGAGGCTGGATGCCGCGGCGATGAGCGCCTCCTTGCTGGTCCCGTTGATGCCCCGGGCCGCGACCCAGACGCCGGTCACGGGTTGCCAGAGGATCAACTGCTGCACCGCGTGGACGTGGTACTGGGCCGGTTTGTCGTTGACGGTGACCTCACCCTGCCGGGTATAGCCGCGCGTCTGTTCGAGCGCCATGGCGCCGGCCCAGAAGTCCACCGCGACCGGGCTGCCGAGCCTCAGGTACTCCGAGCCGAGCATGCTGGCCCAGCCAGCCGGCAAAGAAGGGTTGCCGGTCGGTGACTCCGTCTGGATGGTGGGCAGCCCGGGCGGTGGGCCCTCGACCGACAGGTGCAGGAGCGTCGGATCGCTGCCGAGCACGCTCGGGTCGTCCTGGACCGTGGGTCTGCCCGGGACGGACGGTGGCATCGGCACCGCCGCCGGCCCCTGCCCGTCGGTCCCGGCCTGGTCGATGCCCTGACCCGTCCCTGCCGATGTGGCCCAGACCGCCACCGGTCCACCGACTCCGACGCCGAGCACCGCCACCACGACGAGTGTCACCGCCGCGCGGCGACGCCGCCGCAGCGTCACGCCCCGGCTCGTCGCCCCGGTCAGGAGAGGCGCGACGTCGACCAGACCCTCGGCCTGGATGGCCATGCTCTGGCGCAGTTCGTCTTCGATGTTCATCGTGCTCCTCCCATCTCCTTGGCCAGCTCCTGGACGTTGAGGTCGCGGAGTTTGGCAAGTGCGCGCATGGCGTGGGTACGGACCGTGGGAAGCGAGCAGCCAAGGATCTCCGCGATCGCGGCGTCATCGAGATCCTCGTAGTACCGCAGCACCAGCACGGCCCGTTGCCGGTGGGGCAGGGTCAGCACCATTCGCCACAGCCGGTCCCGTTCGACCACCCTGGAGTCCGAGCTACCCACCGTCTCCTCACGGGTCGAGTCGCCGTACGGCATCTCGTGGTTCCTTGCCAGCCGCCACCACGAGCGATTCGCGTTGACCAGCATCTGCCGTACGTACGCGTCCTGCCGGCCGCCTGCGGATATCCGCCGCCAGTGGACGTACGCACGGGCCAGGACATCCTGGACCAGATCCTCAGCCCGGTGCCGATCACCGGCCAGCAACCGGGCCAGACGGACAAGGCTCGGTCCTCTCGTGGTCACAAACTCGTCGAATGTCACACGGCGCCCCCTCATCGTTCGCGTCACCGAGAGAGACGCCCCGGGCCCGGGGGCCTGTTGACAGCCGGCGGCCACTGTTCCGCCAGACGCGACGGCGTCCGAACCGATCGGCCTCAACTCGGATCAGGTTCAGGCTGACGGCGCTGGTCGGAAGGCCTGGGTCAGCATGCTGCGGGCGGGATGCTCTGCTCGTACTGGAAGATGTTCTGCGGGTCGTACTTCGCCTTGATCCTGCGCAGCCGGTCGAAGTTGGCCCCCCAGTAGGCGGTCTCCCAATCCTGCATCCCGATGTTCGGCACGTTGGCGTAGGCGCCGTTCACGTACGGCCGCAGTGCCTGGCTGAACTCGGCGATCCATGCCTGGGCGATCGGGGTGGTGGCGTCGCCGCTGTCCGGCACTCCTCGGGTGCCCCAGCCGGTACCGGGCTCGGAGTAGAAGAGCACCTCGCGGTGCGGGAACGCCGAGCCGCCGCGGGGTTCGGCCGCGTGGGCACCCGTGCCGAAGGCCTGGGTGAAGAAGTTGCTGTCCTCCGAGGGGGCGTCCGCCATGTACGCCCGGATCAGGTTGATCGCCTCCGTGGGGAACGGCTCGGTGGTGAACTGCGAGAAGAACTTCCAGTTCGCCGGCTCCTCCTCAGTCGGTATCTGGAATCCGGCGTAGATGTCGCCCCATCCCCCGGTCTGCACCGTGACCTCGGGACTGCCGACCGACAGGATCGATTCCAGCAGTTCCCTCGCCTCTGCCTCCGAGCCGTCGGCGAGGACACCGAACAGCAGGATCTGGGATTTGTGGATCTCAAGCTGGGTGCCGAGGCGGTTGTCGGCGAACGGTGCGCTGCGCTGCCATGTGTCGAAGACGCCGTGCAGGTCGTCAAGGCCTTCCCAGGTCGCTTGCAGGTAGGCGACTCCTCGTAGTGGCGTCACGTGGTAGGTGAGTGAGGTGACGATCCCGAAGTTGCCGTTGCCCGCTCCACGGAGCGCCCAGAGCAGATCCGGGTGGTTTCTCGGGTCCACCTCGATCGCCTCGGCACCGTCGGCACCCGATGCGACGACGATCTCCGCCCCGATCAGGTTGTCGCACGCCATGCCGAGGTAGCGGGTGAGGAAGCCAAAACCGCCGCCGAGGGTCGCACCGGACAGACCCACGCTTCCCTCCGTTCCCGTCGTGACCGCCAGCTCCTGCTCTGCGAGCGTGGTCACCGCCTCCAACTGGTTGAGGCCGGCGCCGACTGTCGCGGTGAGAGTGGCGGTGTCGATCTGGGCCGACTTCAGCTCGCTGACGTCGATCACGATGCCGTTGTCGACGTTCGACCAGCCCTCAAGGCTGTGCCGGCCGCTGCGTACCCGCAGTGCGACGTTGTGCTGCCGCGCCCAGGTGAGGGCGTTGACCACGTCCCGGGTCTCCTGGGCGAAGACGATGACCAGCGGATAGCGTACGAAAAGCTCGTCCCAACCGAGGCTCGCACTCGGATAGTCGGGGTCCCCCGGACGGACGATGCGGCCGGTCAGCTCAGCCGGCGGGCTCTCCACGCCGAGGGACGAGCCCGGGCCGTCATTGGCCGCGACGCCCTGGCTGCCTACGGCGATGATGCCCGGGACAACGAGCGCTCCGGCGCCAACTGCGGCCGTCGCCCTGAGCAGGTCGCGACGAGAAAGGTCGGGCATGGTCGTAGCCTCTCGATCGGGTTACGCCCGCATTCGACCAGGAGAGCAGCTGCCCTCCACCTGGCGCGCGCGAATTCACGGTAATACCGGAGGCTTCTTCGGATATCTGGAAACCCGTCCCGGAACCCGGTCGAGTGACGCTGGCCCGCCTTCACGGGGACCCATCAGGCGTTGGACCGCCGTACCGCGCCTCCGAGCCGGTCGTTCCCCGGCGGGGCAGGACGCCTGTTCGACGCGGGACGCCATCCGGGCGCCGCACACGCCAGTCGGGCCCCAACAGTGCGCCCGCAAAGTCCTCGTGGACCTGCGACGAATCTGCAAGATCGTCGCGGCGGTCACCATGCTCCACTTCGGCCAGGCCGGAACTACATGATCATATTCAACCGTCACATCCGCGCGACGAATGGCCGACCACGGTGGGTAGGGACGGAGGCAATATTGTCGATGCCCTGCGCCCGTGATAGCTTACGACGCGTTACGGAACGGGGCGCAATACTCACACCTTGAACGCGTAGTTCTGAGCATTCGGGCCCATGCTCAAACGGGGCGAGCAGAGCGATGGCGACCGAATTGTTGGTGGAGCGAGCAATGGCGCCACAGATGCTGGCAGCGGTACGCCGTTGCCTGCCGGCAGAGTTCACCGGGCGTCGTCTGCCATTCATCGGCGTCACCCGTTCACGAGGCTGCCACACCGAGGGACCGGCTAATCCCGGTGGCTGTCCGGCTGGAGTTCGATCCCGTTCGGCGCACCGCTGGCACCGCCTGTCTACCGACGACCACGGGTACCTCGGCGGCTCGTCGCCGGTCGACCTTCACCAGTACCTGGAAGATGAGGACAGCCAGTGAGGACATCCCCCACAGTCGGGCCGGTGCCGGACAGCGACCTGTCGGTGCTGGACTCGCCCATCTACCGGGCCGCCAAGGTACTGATAGTGACGCTGGGGGTGGCGTACGCGCTCAGTACCCTGATCCCCTTCGCCGATGAGCGCCCCGCCTTCCTCGACACCTGGTTCTATTCCACGGTGCTGGTGGCCACGTCTTTGCTGGCGCTGGCCCGGCCGATTCTGGTGCGGCGTAACCGCACCGCGTGGATCTGCGTCGGAGCGGGGATCGCCTCCTGGTCGGCCGGCGACATCTACTGGTCGGCCAGTTTCGCGACGGTCCGGACCAGCGAGATACCGGTTCCCTCGCTGGCGGACGTGTTCTACGTCGGCCTGTATCCGCTGGCATACGTCGGGTTCATCCTGTTGGCCCGGGCGACGGTACGCCGCCTGCCCACCTCGGTGTGGCTCGACGGCGTGGTCACCTCGCTGGCGGCCGGCGCCGTGTTCTCCGCCGCCGCGTTGACCGACGTACTGTCCGCCAACGCCGGTACGCCGTTGGCGGAGACGATGACCAATCTCTCCTACCCGGTCGGGGACCTCGTGCTCATGGTCGTCGCGGTCGCGGCGCTGGCGATGGTGCGGTGGCGCAACGATCCGGTGTGGTGGCTGCTCGGGCTGGGCGGGGCCGCCTTCGCCGTCGCCGACACGGCGTACCTGTTCGGCCTCGCCAACGACACCTACAACGACGGCACCTGGATCGACGGCATGTGGATGATCGGCCTCGCCCTGATGGCGCTGGCCGGTTCGTTGTTCCGCCGCCGACCCGTCGACGAGGTCCGGGGCTTCGCGGCGCTGCTGGTCCCGATCCTGTTCTCGCTCTGCGCGCTCGCGGTGCTCATCATCGGCACGCTCGTGTCGCTGCACCCGGTGTCGATCATCATGGCGAGCGGATGCCTGGTAGCCGCGGGCGTACGGACCGCGCTCACCTTCGAGCAGACCCGCGAGTTGACGCGTACCCGGGTCGAAGCGACCACCGACGAGCTGAGTGGGTTGGGCAACCGGCGGATGCTCGACTCCGCGCTGCCGAGCATGCTCGGCAGCCTCCCGGCGGGTGCGGCGTTGCCGCTCACAATCGTCAGCATCGACCACCTGCGGGAGATGAACCGCGTCCTCGGCTACGCCGCCGGCGACACGATCCTCAACACCGTCGGCCGCCGGTTGCACGAGGTCCTGCCGGCCGAGGCGGTCGCGGTCCGCCTGGGCGGCGCCGAGATCGCGATTCTGCGGACCGTCTCGGCGGGTACGGCGGACAGCATCGCCCGGGACACCGAGAATCTGCTACGCAGCTTGGGCGGCCCGGTCGTCGCCGGTCCGGTACCGGTGCAGATCGAGCTGAGCGCCGGCGTGGCCATCGCGCCGTCGCACGCGACAACGTCCGCCGAGCTGATCCACTGCGCCGCCGACGCGCTGCACGAGGCGAGGGCGAACCGCTCGGAGGTCGAGATCTACGAACCCCGCCTCCGTGGCGACCTGCACTCGCATCTCCTGCCGGACCTGCTACGCGCCGACGAGAGCGAACAGTTCTTCGTGTACTACCAGCCGAAGGTCGACCTGGCGACGCACCGACCGGTCGCGCTGGAAGCCCTGCTCCGCTGGCGTCATCCGACGCATGGCTGGATCGAGGCCGTCCCGCTGCAGCGTCTGGCGGCGCGGGTAGGGCTGACCCGCCGACTCACCCGAATTCTGCTGCTGTCGGCATTGCAGACCTGCGCGGCGTGGCGACGAGATGGCCACGATCTCGCAGTGGCCGCGGACGTCTCGATGGCCGGCGTACTCGACTCGCACCTGCCGTACGACGTGGTCAAGATGATCAACAAGGTCGGGTTGCCGCCACCGGTGCTGACTCTGGAGATCGCCGAGGAGGCGCTGCTCATCGACGCCCACCGCACCGCCACGGCCCTGAACCAGTTCCGTCACTTCGGCGTCCGCCTCGCGCTGGACCACTACGGCCGCTCCGCCCCCTCCCTCACCCACCTGCGCGGCATGGCGGTCGACGAACTGAAGCTGGACCCGTCATTCGTCGAGCCGATCGTCGACAGCACCCAGGACGCCGTCGTGGTCCGCTCCACCGTTGAACTGGCCCGATCCCTGAACATCAGCACGGTGGCGGAAGGAGTCGCCTCCCCCGACCTACTCGACGCCGTAACGCTGTCGGGCTGTTCCGCCGCCCAGGGCAGCATGTTCGGCGAGCCGATGAGCGTGGACGACATGCACAACTGGCTGACATCGCTGCACCAGGCCCCGGTCGCGAAGGGCTTCCTCGGCTGACAGCGGGTCGTCGGCCAGGCGGCGCCGACGACCCGGCCGTACCTCATCGCTGGATCGGAGCCACTCGTTCCGATCCCGGGCGCTACCACCGACGACGTGTCAACGGGTGAGACTCCACAGCTGCACCCGGTCGTCGTCGCGGGCGATCGCGACGAGGTCGCCGACCGGGCTGACCGCAAGCTCGGTGAAGGCGGCGGGGGTGTCCCTGGCGATCGTGACACCGGTCGGCGCCCGCCGACCGATGTCCCAGAACTGGACCAGGTTGGGACCGTGGCGCAGCAGGGTCGTGCGCACGTCGAGAAATGCCACGTCCCGGATACCGAGGTCGGTGCTGGAAAGCCGGTCGAGTATCCGGCGCCCGGGGACATCCCACAGCAGGATGGTGTCGTCGAGGTCGGTCGTGGCCAGCAGGCTGCTGTCGGCGGAGAAGGCCAGCCCGTTGACCAGTCCTCTGTGTCCGGCCAGCGGTGCGCCGAGCGGTTGGTAGGTCGTACCGTGCCACAGCTGCACGGTGGTGACGTCGACCGCGGCCACGATGGTCCCGTCTGGGCTGAAGACCACCTCGTCGGAGGTCTCCCCGGTGAACGTGACGGCAACGGGTTCGCGGGTACGCGCGTTCCACCACCGGATCCGGCCGCCCGCCCCGACAGTGGCCAGCCGGGTGCCGTCGGGGCTGAACGTCACGTGGTGTGCGCCGCCGCCGCAGGTCACGCACCGGTGGTAGGACGGGTCGGCCAGACCGGTGATCGGTGCGCCGAGTTGTCGGCGGCTGGCCACGTCCCACAGACGTACGGTGTCGTCGCGGCCTGCTGTGGCCAGCACGGTGCCGTCCGGGCTGAACGTGACGTCGTAGATCTCGTCGGTGTGCCCGGAAAGCGGCTCGCCGACGGGCTGCCGGGTGGCGACGTCCCAGAGTTGGACCGTACGGTCCTCGCCGACGGTGGCCAGGAGCGTACCGTCCGGGTGGAACGCCGGGCGACTCCCGGTCAGCAGCTCCGGGACCGGCTCGACGCCGCGGACGGGTCCGGCGGTGGACGGGTCCGGCCCGGGCGGCGCTGGTGACGGCCGATGGCTGTCGGCGCCGAGCAGTACGGCGAGCCCGACGGCCAATGCCAAGGCGACCACCCGGCTCCCGGTACGGCGGAGCGCCTGCCAAGGCCACGTCGCTGTCCCGGACGCGCTGGCCAGAGCGGTCGGAGCCGCCGTCGCTGTCGTGCCGATCGCGGCCGATCCACCGGTTGGGCCGAGGGCCGCCGCTGGTGTGCCTACGTGTACCGGGATGGCGATGACGGCTGGTGCCGGCGCGTCGATCGGGATGGCGGTGACCGCCGGCAGCTCGGTGCCGTGCCGCGTTGCCTGGGTGGGTCCGGCCCGGCTCGGGTGCCACGGGCCGGCGCCGACCGTCGGCGGGCCGCCGGACGGGTCGCCGTGCGGATCGGCGGCGGGGAGCCGGGTGGGCGGGCAGTACAGGGCGCCCTCGGCGACGACGAGTTCCGGATAGTCGATCACCGTCGGTGGGATCCCGAGGATGCGGTGCAGTGTGGTTCCGGCCAGCGGGATGCGCGACGCACCGCCGACCAGGAACACCGCACCGACCTCGCTGGTCGGCACGCCCAGGTCGGCGAGCAGACGCAGGGCCGTCGTGGCCGTCCGGTCCAGCAGCGGCCGGGCGGCGGACTCGAACTCGTCGCGGGTCAGGCGTACCGGCCGGTCCAGGATCGGCACGTACAGGTCGCCGGCGGGGTGGCGGGACAGGTGCTCCTTCAGACCCCGCGCGCTGTCCCAGAGCAGCCGTCGGTGCTGCCAGTCGGCCGGGCCGTCCGGCCGGTCCAGGCGCTGCCATCCCGGATGTGTCGCGCCGGTGCTGGTCCGGGCGTGTCGGACCACGAGATCGTCGAAATCGAGCCCACCGAGGTTGTCGAGCCCAGCGGTGCCGAGCACCGCCATCCCGGTCCCGGTCGGGCCCAGGACGGTCACGTCGAACGTGCCGGCACCCAGGTCGTAGACGACGACGCGGCGGCCGGGCGGCATCCGCCAGCCCCGCACCACGGCCAGGTACGCGGCCGCGCCGACCGGCTCGGCGACGAACCCGACCTGATGCACCCCGGCCAGCCGGGCGGCCTCGGCGAGCACCCGGAGCCGTGCCGCTCCCCAACTGGCCGGATGGGTGAGCACCACCTCCAGAGGCATGCCGCCGGTTGCCCGCAGCGCCTCGACGTACACCCGGTGGAGCACGGCGCCGACCAGCATCGGGACCGGGAATGTCCGCTGACCGAGCCAGAGCGCACCGTCGTCGACCCGCCGCTTCGGGTTGGGTTCGAAGGCGCCGGGGTCGCCCACGGCGGCACGTAGCGCGTCTGCACCGGCGAGCAGGGTCGCGTCGGGTCCGGCGAAGACCGCCGACGGCAGCAGTGGAGAGGCATCGAACAGCAGCGGCCGGATCCGCCCGTCGAGCCCGGCCAGCATGGCGACCGTGTGTGATGTGCCAAAGTCCACGCCGAGCCGGTACGCGCGTCCCGCCACGGCGGAAGTGTATGCCCACGCCAGCGGGAGAATCGGTTGACCGAAGGAGGATTGCGCGGCCGGCAACGTCTAGCGGGTGGCGACCCGGGATTCGTGTCTGATCTGGGTAAGGAAGAAGTCCCGGATGTCCTCGGCGAGCAGCTCCGGCACCTCCATCGCGGCGAAGTGGCCGCCGCGCTCGAACTCCGACCAGTGCCTGATGTCGTACAGCCGCTCGGCCAGCGGTCGTACCGACTGCGTGATGTCCTGCGCGAACACCGCCACGCCGACCGGTACCGGGCACGGTTCGACCCGCCGCGGTGTCTCCCGGGACAGCCGCGCCGAGGAGGCTGCGGTGGCGGTCAGCCAGTACAGCGAGATGTCGGTGAGCATCCGCTCGTCACTGATCGGCGTACGAGGGTCGGTCCACTGCGCGAAGCGCTCGGCGATCCAGGCCAGCTGGCCGACCGGTGAGTCGGTCAGCGCGTACCCGATGGTCTGCGGCGTGGTGGCCTGCAGAGCCTGGTACGGCGGCCGGTTCGCCATCAGCTTCCTGATTTTGTCCAGTCGGGCCTCATCCGCTTCGGACACCTCGACGTCGGGGTCCGGCCGGGTCGGCAGGTAGTTGACGTGCACCCCGACGACCTGCTCGGGTGCCACCGCGCCGAGCGCCGTCGAGATGCCCGCGCCGAAGTCGCCGCCCTGCGCGCCGTAACGCTCGTACCCGAGCCGGCGCATCAGCTCAGCCCAGGTCCGCGCGACCCGGACGATGTCCCAGCCCCGCTCCTGGGTCGGCCCGGAGAAGCCGAAACCCGGGATGGACGGGATCACCAGGTGGAAGTCGCGCGACAGCGGCTCAATCACGTCGAGGAACTCCAGGAACGAGCCGGGCCAGCCGTGGGTGAGGATCAGCGCGAGCGCGTCCGGTTTCGAAGACCGGACGTGGACGAAGTGGATGTTCTGGTCGTCGATTTCGGTGCTGAAGTGCGGAAGCTCGTTGAGCTTGGCCTCATGCTCGCGCCAGTCATAGCCGGTGCGCCAGTACTCGGCCAGTTCCTTGAGCCGCGCCAGCGGAAAGCCGTAGTCCCACCCGGCGTCGGCGACCTCGTTGGGCCAGCGGGTGCGGGAGAGCCGGTCGGCCAGGTCGTCGAGGTCGGCCTGGGGGATGTCGATGCGGAACGGCTTGATCATGCTCTCAACTCCGGGAGGATTCGTTCGGCCGCCAAACGTTAGGACACTAAACGTTTAGGATTCGAACGGTAGCATGATCGTTGGTGCTCCGAACGATTCGTTAGACTCGTCACGTGCCGGACCAACCCGAGGAGACGCCCGCCAGCTGGGAGCGCCTGCCCAGCTGGCTGCTGACCCAGACCGCCAACCACGCGCACCGCCTGGTGGCCGAGGGGTTCTCCTCCGTCAACGCCCGCGGCTACCACTACCGCCTGCTGGCGACGCTGGAACATCTCGGCCCGGCCAGCCAGGCCACGCTGGGCCGACGGAGCGGCATCCACCTCAGCGAGATGGTCGCGACGATCAACGAACTCGCCGATCGCAAACTGGTCGAGCGCGCCCCGGACCCCTCCGATCGGCGGCGCAACATCATCTCGCTCACCGCCGGGGGCAAGCGGCAACTGCGGCGTCTGGAGAAGCAGCTGGCCGAAGCCCAGGACGAACTGCTGGCCCCCCTGTCACCCGAGGAGCGGCAGCGGTTGACCGAGCTGCTGTCCAGGCTGTTGGACCACCACGACCGGCGAACCGGCACCCCCGGATAGCCAGCGCGCCGACCGGGGAGCGGCCCCCAGATCTTCGCGCGAAGGCCCGTCGGCAGTCCGCCACGCCCGGCTACCCGGCCACACCCGCCGGAACCGCACCCCAGCCCGGCCAACCGACCGAGACCACCGCTCAACGTCGAGGTCCGGCACGCGATACCCGACGAACGCGGGTACCGGCCGACACGCTCAGTGCCGTCGCGGTATTAATGCCATCGCGCCGTACGTCGGGCGACGCGTGATCGAAATCAACGGTACGGAGTCCCCGGCGGGCCGGACGGTCGAGGCGTCCTCGTCCAAAACTCGGCCGGATGTCAAAATCGGTTGGCGTTACTCCTCCTATCTCGACATCATCTGATTGGACAGAATTCCAGGCACAGAACGCGGCCGGCCGTCACGGAAAGCCAGCGCCGGTTGCGCAGACGTTATTTTCGATCTTTCTGGAAGTTCTGCTGACCAGCGCATATTCAGCCAGAGAAGATCTGGTCGCGGCGATGGCTGACCGACGAGCCAAATGGCCGTTCCGGACCACTCCACTCCGAGTCAAATGTCTGCCACTGGTTCCTCGACCGTGTGTGCCATTCTGAAGGCCCTCGTCAGCTGGGAGATAAGATGCGTCGGTCCAGATCGGCACTTCTCGTTCTCGGGGCCACGGTGTTGATATTGGGTGCCTGGACGGCGGCGGTTCTGTTGAGTCCGGCATCCACAAGATCGTGGACATCGGTCGTACTCGCGATAAGCGTCGTCCTGACGATCGCCCAGGTGCTGGGCCGGCGGCGGGCGATCACAGCGGCGGTAGCCGGGTCGACAGGCCGCTACCCCCGAACCGCCACCCCGCAGCAGCCCGCTCGGGACTACGTCGTGCCCTTCGCGGCCCCGCCATCGGCGCTGATCATCGGGCGGGACGAGGAACTCGACAGAATTCTGCGCTTTGTACGTCGGCGCGAGCCTCGCGGACCACGGGTGGTCGTCATCCACGGGCCGCCGGGAATCGGGAAGACCGGCCTCGCGGTCAAGGCGGCACATCGGTGTGCGGACGACTTTGCCGACGGCGTGCTGTTCGCGTCGCTGGGTGGACCGGTGCTGGAGGCGGGCACCCTGGACGTGATCACCGAGGAGGTTCTCGCCGGTTTCATCGACTCGCTGCAGGGGCCCGACGAGTCGATTCCGGCCGGGCTCGGCGCGCGGCGCGACCGCTTCCGGCAGCTGACCCACGACGTTCGCGGCCGGGTGCTGGTCGTCCTGGACGACGCACCTGACGACCCTGTCGGACTGCGGTCGTTGCTGCCGGCCGGAGACGACGCGGCGGTGTTGGTCACCGCTCGCGAGCCACTGTCGATTCCGGGCGCACTCACGGTCGAGCTCACCCCGTTGGCGGACCGGCACGCGATCAGCCTGTTGCGTCAGATCGTCGGCGCCGAGCGGATCGCTCAGGAGGAGGAGGCGGCCCAGGCCATCGCGCGACGGGCGGCCGGCTCGCCGCTGGCGCTGCAGATCGCCGCCGCCTCGCTGGTCAGCCGGCCGTACTGGACGCTGGCCGCGGCGGTGAAGAACATGGACCTGTTGGAGGAGCCCGCTCCGACGGCCAACGGATCAGTGCCGGCAGGACGGTCGCTGGATCCGAGCTTCGCGATGCTCACCCAGGAGGAGCGGGCGGCGCTGACCGTGCTGGGGCTGCTGGAGTCGGCCACCTTCGCGCCCTGGGAACTCGCCGCGCTGCTCGGCAACGACGTGGAGACCGCCCAGCGGCTCAGCGACCGCCTCGTCCATGCCCGCCTGGTGGAACACATCACCGATGACGCCACGGGTGTTGCCGTCTACCGGATGCTGGAGCATGTCCGCGACTACGTGCAGGCTCGACTGCGGGCACAGCCGATGGACGACGGCCGACTTGCCACCGCCCGGGTACGGCTGGACGAGTTGCGTACGGCACGGCGCAACCGCGACCTGCAGAGCATCCTCAACGACCACGTCTATCCGAATCTGGACATGGGACTACTGGGGTACGCGCTCAGCCACGCGCGCGACGCCCTCGCCCAGTCGCGGGAGAACATCGAGCAGGCGCGCCAGAACCTCGGACTCGCCCGCTGCGGTGCGACAGCCGACTCGGAGGGCGGATGGCCGGCGCAGCTTGCCGCGATCCGACTGTCCGAGGCGTACGAGGGGGAAGGGCTCGCCCTCGCGGCGCTGGCCGAGTTGCTGGCCGAACTCGGCGGGGTCGACGACGCATTCGAGATGGCAGCAAAGGCGCTGAGCACCGAGGCAGCGCAGGCAGCCCCGCGTGCGCTGAGGTGTCAGGGCAAGTTGCAGCGTCGGCAGCGTCGGCTCGACGAGGCGGAGAAGACGTTCAATCTGGCGATCGAAGGGGCCCGGACCATCCGCGACGGTGCCGAGGAGGGTCGCGTCTGGCGCGAGATGGCGATTCTGTGGGCGTGCCGGGGATATACCGAGGAGGGTCTGGCGGCAGTGGACCAGGCCATGGGGCTGGACCTGCGGGAGGATGCCGCCGCCCGGTTGCTGCCAAGCCTTCTCGTCTCCCGGGCGGTGGTGCTGCTCGACGCCGCGGACCGCAGCACCGGGTCCGGACGCGCCGGCCTACTCGCCCGAGCCGACGACTCGCTGTGTGAGGCGAGGCGGACGGCCGACGTCCAGGGGCAACGGCTCTGGCGGGCATGGATCGACTACGAGCGGGCCCGTACGGCACATCGGTCCGGCCACTTCGATCACGGCCGCCGGCTGGCGTTCCGGGCGATGGAAGAGTTCACCCAGATGCGGCATCGATACGGCACCGCGCGCTGCCGGCTGGAGGTCGGGCGCATCTATCTCGATCAGCAGCGTCCGCAGGAGGCCCTGCCGGTGCTCGAGGAGGCGAGGCTGACGCTGTCCACCTGCGGTGGCCGGTGGATCGAGGCCCAGACGGCGGTGGTTCTCGCCGAGGCCCAGGAACAGGTCGGCCGGGTGGGCGAGGCGATGCGGGAGTTGGCCCTGGCGATCGGCCACTACCAGGAACTGGGCGACCGCGCGGGTCTTGTCACGGCGAACCGAGCGCTGGACCGGCTGCGGGACTCGGTGCCGCGGCAGCGTGCCGGGCGACGAGGGGTACAGGTCGGATCCGGCCGGTTGCTGCCGTCGCGGGCCTGGCCGAGCCGGGTGTCGTGATGTCGGTACGCCGCCGGGTGCCCGTGGCCCTTCGTCCCGTCGGCAGATGGTGGTCCCGCAACCACGTCCGGATCGCGGCGTGCATGACGGGCACGGCGGGCTTCGCCGGAACGCTGTTCGGCAATGACGACGTCACGGTCGCCGGGGTCGTGATGGCGGTTCTGATCGGCGTCTGTACCGGCGCGCCCGTCGCGCTGATGGAGCGCACGATCCGGGCAACCATCGGAGAGCGCGCTTCCCGGTCGTCGACGCGTATCGGCCCCCGGTTGCCGACCGCGCGGGAACTGCTGGCGGCACCGCCGCCGGAGAGCCTGAGCACCTTTCGAGGTCGGTCACCCGAAATCCGAGCGCTGATGGATCTGCACGGGCAGGAACGCCGGTCTCGAGAACGTGATCCTCAACAGGCGGCCGGTCCGGTGCTGTTGCGGATCCACGGGCAGCCCGGGGTGGGCAAGACCGTACTGGCCCAGGAGCTCGCCCGTCACCTCGCACCCGAGTACCCCGACGGAGTCATCTCGGCCAACTTCGGCACCGCGGGCGACTCCCGACCACCAGCGGAGATCCTCAAGGAACTCCTGCTGCAACTGGGCCTGCAGGAGAGCGACATGCCGGCCGACACGACCGACCGGGCGGGCTTCCTCCGCTCGGTGACCGTCGGCAAGCGGATCCTGTTCATCTTCGACGCCGCGCGGCATCACGACCAGGTGCTACAGGTGCTGCCGACAGAGCCGGGCTGCGCGGTGGTCGTGACCAGTCGCCGGGATCTCGGCCCCGGTCTCAACATCTCCTCGTCCTCGGCTCCCCCGCTGGAGGTTCCGTCGCTCGAGGACGCCTTGGAGATCCTTGCCGCAGTCACCCGTACCGGCTGGGAAACCCAGGCCGAGCAGGCGATCGAAGTCGTCGAGTTGTGCGGCCGGCTACCCCTGGCGATCCGGTCGGCCGCCGAGCGGGTCGCGCTGGACGGGACTGACCTGCGGCACGTGGTCGACCTGCTCCGGCCGCCGAAGACGAGGCTGGGCTGGTTGGAACAGGGAGGTCACGGCGTACGGGAGCGGCTACTGTCCGAGTACCAACGGCTCGTACCGAGTCAGCAGCGGGCGTTGTGCCTGTTGACGCTGGTGGAGTCCCCGACCTTCGTGCCCTGGGTCCTCCGGCCCCTCCTCGATGTGCGGCCCGACGAGGCGGAGAACATCATGGCGTCGCTGGGCGCCGCACAGCTGCTGGAGAACGCGAAGCACGACCAGGCGACCGGCGTCGCCCGTTACGGGTTCAACCCGTTGGTCCGGCTGTTCGCCAAGGCGATGTTGTCCGAGCACGCGGTGAGCATCGCCGCGGCCCGGAACCGGCTCGAGGACGCCTACCTGGAACTGGTCGACGACGTGCTCACCGAGTTCGACGAAGGGTACGTCAGCACCCGTACCCGGCACTGGATCTCGGCCAACTCCCGGGCGCCGGGCCGCGTCGCGGCGCTGCCCGACTTCGGCGTACGGGCGGAGTACCACAACCTGGTCCGGCTGGTGAGCGCCGCGCGGGAGCAGGGGGAGGCGGGGATGTCGTGGCGGATCGCCGCCAGACTGCAGGGCTGCGTACCAGAGCGGGCGGCGCTCAGACAGAATCTCGACGCGTTCGACAGCGCCGTCGCGGCGGCCAGGACGGACAACTCGGCGCTGGGTGAGGTCGACGTCTGCCTCGCCAAGGGCGCGTTCCTCGTCGCCCTGGAACGGTACTCCGAGGCCATCGAGATACTGACCGAGGCCGGTACGCATGCGGAGGAGGTACAGAAGGCTGCGGGTACGCAGACAGGCCAGCCCGACGGCCAGGCCCGAGAGGCGGCCGTACGGCGGGTCGCCGCGGCGGCGGTACGGCGGGCCCGGATCCAGCGCAAGATCGCCGAGGCGTACCTCCAGATGGGCGCGTACCGGGAAGCCAGCGTTGCCCTGGAGAGCGCGGCTGAGCTGGCCGAGCGGGCGGCCAGCGGCGAGGAGGAACAACTGGTCGCGTTGCTGCGGGCCGAGACTCACCGGGTGACGAGTCCGCATCCGACCAGCGCCGACATCCTGGAGGGGCGGCTGCACGATCCGGTGTACTTCCGCGCGCATCTCGGGCTCTCGGAGGCGGCCCGGCGGCGCGAGCACTGGCGTACCAGCGAAGAGCATCTCCTCACCGCGGAACAGCACAGCAGTGGCGATGCCAGGCGAACCGCCGCCGTCTGTTACCGACTCGCCCGGCTCTATATCGAACGCTGGCGGCACGAGGCAGGAGACCTGGGGGTACCGCTGCCGTCCACCCCGGGCACGAACGACACGGCGCCGGATCCGTCCCGGACGGCCTTGGCCGATCTGCCGAAGATGGCTGTCCGGCGGGCTGCCGAGGCTGCGGTCGCGTTCGCGCGGATGGGGAACGACATCGGTCTCGCCCGTGCCCGCTGTCAGGAGGTGCGCGCCCTGATCATCGCCGGGCACCTCGGCGAGGCCGAACGGCTCAGCCAGGACGTCTGGCAGTCCGTCATGATGTTGGATGCCTCCGCCGGCCCGGCCTGGTCGGCCCTCCTGGCGCGCTTTGCCCGCAGCTCCGGCGAGCTCCTGCTGCACCGTGGCGACATCGGCGCGGCATGGCGCACCCTGGTCCGTGCCGCCAAGCTGTACGCGACCAACGACGACTGGGCCTGTCACGCCGAGATCTGGCGGCTGCTGCGCATCGTCGAATGCCGTTACCCCTTCCCCGAGAGCACGGCATTGGTCGGGCTGGACCAGACTCTCGAGGACGCCGTGACGGCTACCGTTCGGCCGACGTTGTGGAGCGGCGAGCGGGCACCACTGTCATCCCTCGTACCGCTGGCGCGAGACGGACGGACGGAGTCCAGGTCGCAGGCTCGTGCCGAGCCGTCTGCCGGCGAGCCGGCTGTCGACCGTACGGGCAGTCCGGCCAGCGAAGGCGATCCCTGGTCCCGCCGTACGATCGCCGGCTGACTAGGTATGCCTAGACGGCCCGCGCGCTCCGCTAAACCCGGCTGACCAGTAAAGATAGGTAAGCGCTTCCGATGTGGCAGCACCCTCGTCAACCGACGATTGATCCATCAGCGGTTGACAACGAGGAGGCAGGCCATGTTCATACATCCGGACACCTTTCTGGTTCTGGCGAACGATCGTCGCCGTGAATTGATCGCCGAGGCCGACGAGGTGCGCCTGCTCACCAGCGCCCACCGGGCCCGCCGGGCCCGTAAAGCCCTGGCCGTCGGCGCACAGCCCACCGGTACCCTGGCGTCGTGCGAACCATCCGCGGCGGTGCCAGCCCGATGATGATCGGGCGGGAGAGCGAGCTGCGCCGGTTGACGCAGCTCGCTTCGGCGCGTGAGTCGGCGGTCGCGATCATCGCGGGCGAGCCGGGCATCGGAAAGACCCGGCTGGTCCACGAACTGCTGACAACCGTGCCGGCGGAGACCGTGGTGCTGGTCGGGCAGGCGGAACCCGGCTCGCTGTCCCGGCCGTACGAGGTGCTCCTGGACGCCATCGACGGCCGGCCAGAGGTCGACGAGGAGCAGCTTGCGGCCCTCGCGGACCCACGGCGCAGCCCGGTCGAGCGCCTGCACACCGGCCTCGCCATCCTGGCCGACCTGATCGGCGACTCCCCTGCCGTCATCGTCTTCGAGGATCTGCACTGGGCCGACTCGGAGAGCGCGGCACTGTTCGAGCGGATCGCCGACCAGCGCGGGCCGCGGCTGCTCGTCGGAACGTACCGGCCGGACGAGGTGACCCGCCGCCAACCGGTGGCCGGCCTGCTGGTCCGGATGGAACGCCGGCACACCGTCACCCACGTACGCCTGGATCGGCTCACCCCCGCGCAGACCGCGGCGTTGCTGGCGGCGGCCACCGGCGCCCCGGCACCGATGCGTGCCGTGACGGCGCTGCACCACCGCACCGGCGGCAACCCGTTCTTCCTGGAGGAGCTGCTGCGCGCGCTGCCCGGGTACGACCTCGAGGCGCTGGTCGAGCAACCGCTGCCGTGGAGCCTCGCCGACGTGCTACGCCGCCAGGTCGACGACCTCGACCCGGTCAGCCACCGCATCGTCGAGGCGGCCGCCGTGCTCGGCCACCGCATCCCGTTCGACCTGCTCGCCGACGTGACCGGTACGGCTGAGGACGAGCTCATCGCCGTGCTGCGCGACCTGGTCACCCGGGGCGTCCTGGTCGAGTCCGGCGACGACGAGTTCGCGTTCCGGCACGCGCTGGTACGCGAGGCGATCGCCGACCAGATGCTCGGCCGGCAGCGTCGCCGGCTGCACGAGGCGGCACTCGACGTACTCCTGAACGGTGGTGCCTCCGACCCAGCCATGGTGGCGCACCACGCCTGCGGCGCTGGCCGGTACGACGACATGATCGCCGCGGCCCGCCGTGGCACTGCGCTCTACCTCTCCCTCGGCTCCGCCTACCAGGCCCTGCAGCTGGCGGAGATGGGGCTCGACGAGGTGCCCGACGACACCGACCTGCTCGCCTCCGCCGCCCGAGCGGCGTGGCTGGCCGGACTGCTGGACGACGCCCTCCGGTACGGCCGGCGCTGGCGTGACCTCGCCGGCACCACCACCGACCGGGCCGAGTCGCTGTACCTCCTGGTCCGCATCGCCTGGGAGTCCCGCGAGACCGACGAGATGCGCGCCCTGACGCACGACATCGGGACCCTGATCGCGCAACTCCCGCCCGGCGCCGACCAGGCACGGGCGATGACCGCGATCGCGCAGTCGGCGTACCTGCGTGGCGACCTCAACGCGGCGCTGCTCTGGTCCGACCGCGCGCTGGTGCTGGCGGACGAATTCGACCTGTCAGCCGTACGCCTGGCCGCGCTGTTCGAGAAGGGCTCGACGCTCAGCGCGCACCCGCAGACCGCCGCCGACGGCCGCAAGATCCTGTCCACCCTCGTGGACGAGGCCGAGGAGGCGGGCGAGTGGGTGCTGGCTGCCCGTGCCCTCAACATCCTGGTGCAGGGCGAGCCACCCACCTCGCCCGCCGAGTACGCCGCGACACTGGAACGGATGCGGGTCGACGCCGAGCGAGCCGGCTTCGAGTCACTCGCGGTGGCCACGTACTTCCAGGGCCGAGCCCGGCTCGCGTTGCGGGCCGGCGACCTGCGCGCCGCGATCGGGGCGCTGGAGGAAGGGCGCGAGCAGGACCGCAGCTACCGGCGGCGGGGCCGCTGGGCCGACTATCACGGGGTCTTCCTCGCCGGGCTCCATCTGGAGGCCGGCGCGCTGGACCAGGTCGAGCAGCTCATCACCGACCTGGCAGCGCTGCCCGACAACCCGTCGACCATGATTCCCGGCCTCGCCTTCCACCTCGCCTGCCGTCGCGGCGACCTCCCGCACGCCGAAGCGAGCCTGGACGAACTCATCGCGGCGCTACCCGAGCAGACGTGGCGCAGCAATGACCAGGCCCACGACCTGATCTCCGCCGCGCTGGATATCGGCTTGCCGGCGCACCGGCTCGACCAGATGGCGACCGCGCTACTCGACACCGACGTGTGGGACGCGTACCGGACACTCGTCGACGCCCAGCTCGCGGAGGCGCGCGGCCAGCACGCCGAGGCTCTGGCCGGCTACCTGCCCATCGCCGAGGCCCACATCCTGGGGCCGGCGACCCGTGGCACCGTACGCGTGGGCGCCGCCCGCTGTCTGCTCGCGGACGACCGGCGCGAGGAGGCCAGCACGCAGGTGGAGGCAGCCGTACCCCTGCTGGCCAAGTGGCATGGCTGGCGGGTGGCCCAGCTCGCCCAGGTCCGCGCCCAGCTGGGCATGGCGCCGGTCGACGCGGCGCCCGCGCTCACCGGGCCGGCCGCCCTGACCCCCCGCGAGCGGGAAGTGGCAGTGCTGATCAGCGACGGGCTGACCAACACGGAGCTGGCCCGGCGGCTCTACATCTCACCGAAGACCGCCGCCGTGCACGTCTCGAACATCCTGCGGAAGCTGGGCGCCTCGTCCCGGACCGAGGTGGGCGACCTCGTCGGGCGGCACTGACCGGCACCGCCGGTTCCCGATCCGCTCTGGTTTCCGATCCGCGCGCCGGCGCCGCAGCCGCGACAGCCGGCAGCGTGGGTGGTACCCGATCCGGATCCAGACGGGCGGGAACGGGGGGGTTGTCGCTGCGTAACCGGTCAGGCTGACGTCGTCCGTCCGCGCCACCTCGTCGTGTTCCTCGGCCGAGCTCAGTGGCCGTTGGTCCCGGAACCGCGCGGCGTGCGCTGCGCCCCGGCCGGGTCAGGCCCGCCGCCGGTACCGTGGCGGCGGGGCAGCGGCAGCCCGATCGGGTTGCTCGGGGGCAGTACGGAGCGGCAGGCGTCGGTGATCGGGGCCAGCAGCACGACGGCACGCTCCGGATCGACGCCGGTCCAGGCCGCTGCGGCGAGGTCGTCGGTGACGTCCTCGATCCGCTCGTAGGCGGCGACGCCGGTGGCCGTCGGTGTGCCGTCCTCGTCAAGCCACCCGCGTTCGAAGAGCCGTCGGGCCGCGGCGTCCCACTCACCGTCGGACCAGCCCCGATTCGATTGCAGGACCTCGCGGCCGAGGTCCGTTGCGGCCCGCCAGACCAGCGGCTCGCAACCACCCAGCCCGGCCGCGAGCAGCGCGGCGACGTGCCCGTCCCCCCGATGCTCGCGCAGCGCGGTGGCAGCCTGCCACAGCCGAGCCAGCGGGTCCCCCGGTACCGGCAGCGCCGCGTTGGCGGCACCGAGCGCCCGACCGGCCGGGTCGAGACGGCCGACCGCTTCGGTCAGCAGATCGGCGGCCGCCTCGACGGTGCCGGCCGGGATGCCGGCGGTGAGCCGGGCCAGCGCGTCCGTCGCCCCGGCCAGCCGCGCGGCGAGCGTTTCCGCCGGGGTCGCCCGCTCCCAGACATCGGGCAGGGCACGGACCACCATGGCGGGCGCGAAGTTGAAGAAGACGGCGACGACCGGCGCCGCCCCGACCGGCCCGAGCGGTGCCGCGCGGCCGGCGAAGTACCCCCGCCAGTAGCCGCGTAACCCCGCCGCCTCGTACGCCTGCCGCGCCTCCGCCGCGAAGTACGTGACGGCGTGCACAGGTTCGTAAAGTGTCCACATCCGCCGTACGGTCCTCACACCACCAGCATCCCATCCCGCGTACCCGCTTCTTTCAGAGGCTGCGGGCGTTGATGTCGCCGTCGGGGTGGTACGCCACCACGAAGCCACTGGCCGGCGACGTCCTGAGGGTGCGACAACGGCTATTCGAACCGGTCAGCGAGCTTCGTCAGCTTGGTGACGTACGCCGACCAGTCATGGTCGTCGGGGATGTTGCTGTCCTGCCGCCGCCGGCCGATCACTCCGTCGTGCTGCTCGCGCATGACGTCCGCGTGACCGGCGTGACGGGCGAGGTCGCAGGTGACGTGGATCATGATCCGGTGCAGCGTCACGTCCTGTACATCCGGCCCCCACCACGGCACCCGCCCCGGCGCGTCGAGGGGTAGCTGTTCGATCGTCTGGTCCGCGAACACCCCGACACGGCGATACAGCTCGATCAGCCCATCCTTCGTCTCGTCCTCCCGCGCGTACCAGTCTGCCTGCGGGTCCTCCTCGAAGGAATGCGTGGAAACCAAGTCCTGAGGTGTCGGGAACTCGCGCCCGAACGTGGGCCCGAAGTAGCCGGCCTCGACATTGAGGCAGTGCTTGAGGACTCCCAGCAGGTTGTTGCCGGTCGCGGTGCGGGGCAGCCGGGCCTCGCGTTCGCTCAGCCCATCGAGCTTCCAGATCAGGTCATCACGGGTCACCTGGAGGTAATGGTGCAGCGCAGCCTTCGGATCACCCAGATCAGCCATGTCTACCAGTCTTCCTCATCTTCCCGCGCCATCCGGGCGAGGTGTCGCATGCGAGATCAGCGCCGGGCCGGGCAAGGCGGCAGCCGGTTCCCGCCGGTCACGGACGACTCGTGAGCCATCGGGCAGCGGGATCGGCGCGTCGTCCCTCATCGTTCGGATCGGGTACGTGGCCGCAGCACGCCGGACTCGTAGGCGTACACCATCTGGGCGCTGGCGTGGCGCGGATGCGACCTTCGCGATCAGGGCGTGGACGATCCGCGGATGTCTGGTGCCCTTCACGTCGACACCGTGGCCGCCACAACCCGGGTGAGAATTTCGGCAGAACCTGTCGAGAACTGCTGCCGGTCGTTCGTCATCCCGACGAGGCACTTCTTCCAGCCATGAGGAGCAACCATGAAGTACGCGATGCTGATCTTCGGCGACGACCGCGAGTGGACCGCGTTGTCCCCGGCCGACGAGGAGGACGTGATGAAGCAGGTCTATGCGTGGTTCGAGCGGTGGCAGCCGACCGGCAAGATCGCCGACGGCGGCGTCGAACTACAGGCTCGGGAGACGGCGAAGACGGTGCGCGCCGGCGAGAACGGCGGGCCGGTGGTCACGGACGGGCCGTACCTGGAGCTCAAGGAGGTCATCGGCGCGGTGATCGTACTGGAGTGCGAGGACATCGACGAGGCCGCGCGGATCGCCGCCACCTGGCCGCTCGCCGCCGGGATGAGCGCTCTGGAGGTTCGTCCGGTGATGAGCCGCGGTTAGGGCGCGTCGCAGCGGTGACGCCGGGCGCCGGTGTCACAGCCGGCGCCTGAGCTCACCCACCCGGCGCGACATCAGCTCCCGCTCGCTCGGATTCGTCGCCAGTTCCAGGGCCCGCTCCGCCGCCGGCAGCGCCTCGGCCGGGCGGTCGAGCGTGGCCAGCAGTTCGGCCCGGGCAGCGTGCCACAGGTGGTAACCGGCCAGCCGGTCTCCGAGCGCGTCGACCTCGTCGAGCGCCGGGGTCGGGCCCACCGCGAACCGCGTGGCCACCGCCCGGTTCAACAGCACTACCGGCGACGGGTCCAGCACGTACAGCCGGTCGTACAGCGCCCGCACATCGGCCCAGTTGGTGGCCTCGTAGGAGCTGGCCAGCGCGTGCAGCGCGGCGATGCCGGCCCGCACCTGGTACGGCCCAGGCCGGCCCTGGCGCACCGCTGCCCGCAGCCGCAGCGCTGCCCGTTCGATCGCCGCCTCGTCCCACAGCAGCCGGTCCTGCTGGTCGAGCAGCACGATGCGACCCCACGAGTCGAACCGTGCGGCGGCGCGGGCGTGGTGCAGCTCCAGCAACGCGGCCAGGCCGGCGACCTCGGGCTCGCGGGGCAGCAGCGCGGCGAGTTGGCACGCCAACTCGACCCCCTCGCGGGCCAGCTCGCGCCGCTGGACGGAGCGGCCACTGGACAGGTACCCCTCGTTGAACACGAGATAGATCACCGCGAGCACGGCGGGCAGCCGGTCGGCGTACTCGTGCGGCTGCGGCGCCTCGAACCGGATGCCGCGTTCCCGCAACTGGCGCTTGGCCCGGGCGAGCCGCTGCGCCATCGTCGGCAGCGGCACCAGGAACGCGGCGGCGATCTCGACCGTACTCAGACCGCTGGCGGCGTACAACGTCAGCGCGATCCGGGCCGGGGTGGCGAGGTCCGGATGGCAGCACGCGAAGATCATGGCCAGTCGATCGTCCGCGCCCGGTTCTGGCAGCGGTCCCGCGACCGTCCGGGCCATCTTCTCCCGGCCGACGGCGTCACGGCGCAGCCGGTCCAGCGCCTTGCGCCAACCCGTGGTGACCAGCCAACCGGTGGGGCTGTCCGGCACACCCTCGTCAGGCCAGCGCTTGAGCGCCTCGGTCACCGCGTCCGACAGCGCCTCCTCGGCCCGGTCGAAGTCGCCGAGCCGCCGGCTGAGCGCGCCGAGCATCCCCGCCGCGTCCATCCGCCAGATCCGGTCCACCAGTTCGGCCACGTCGTCCACCTCACCAGGGTGCAACACGTGCGGGACCGAGGCGTCCCCTGTCCGGTCGCGGAAGCTTCAGGGTGGGGCCGGCCCATCGTGCTGTCGGGTACCCGACCCACCGTCGCCCACGCGACCGTCTACCCGTCGCCTCGCCACCGGCGAGGGGAACACGGCTGGCAGCACCCCGGCTGTGGCGGCAGGTGCCCTGGGTGAACCGGTTTCGGGCCGGCGAGCCGGTATCCGGACCCGATGATCAGACCGTCGTACAGTGCGTATGTGAGGTTCACCCGTGCCGAGCTGGAGGCTTTCCGTGGTGGAACGCTGCCCGATCTTGTGGAGCCCGGTGTGCGATTGCTGTTCGTCGGCGTCAACCCTGGCCTGCGGACGGTCGCCGTGCAGGCCCACTTCGGTCGACGGGGCAACCGCTTCTACCCGGCGTTGTACCAGGCCGGAATCGTGGACCGGCTGATCGACGCCTCGGCGGGGCTCGCTCCTCACGACCGTGCGCACCTGGCAGCCCGCGGTGTCGGCATCACCAGCCTGGTAGCCGGTGCGACCGCGCGTGCCGACGAGCTCAGCGCCGCGGAGTTGGTTGAGGGCGCCCGATCGCTGACTCAACGGGTGGCGCGGGTCGGCCCGAAGGCTTCGGCTGTGCTGGGCGTCACCGCCTTCCGTATCGCGTTCGAACACCCGAAAGCCGTTGTCGGCCGTCAGCCGGAAGATCTTGGTGGCGCACAACTGTGGGTGGTGCCCAACCCCAGTGGTTTGAACGCGCACGCCACAATCGCCACCCTCGCGCAGGCGTACCGTGCGGTCGCGATCGCTGCGGGGATCGAGGTCTACGACACGGCGAGTTGACGCCGGGCGAGCGGCGGGCGCGTCTCCCCCGCTGAACAAGCGAGTCGTGGCCACAGCCGTAACGTGGACCCGCCTACGTCATCATGAGCAGCTCCTGCAGTTCCGGAAGTCGGCCGAACAGGACGGGGAGGCCGCGCAGGCCGTTGCGCACGGACTCGTGCGACAGCGCGAGGTCAGGGCCGGTGCTCCCCTCGACACCGGCGATGCAGCGGATGTTCCCACCTCGTGAACCCCAACCAGGCGTCGATCATGAACACAAACCAACTTGGACCCGACGGCGGCAGCGCTCCGCCCCCTGCGCCATAGCCGTCGAGGACCGAGCGGAAGATGGCGGGCTGAATGTCGTCGAAGCCAGGTCCCTTCGCGAGGTTCAGCGCGGTCGAGCCGAGCTCACTGGACAAGTCGAGCATCCCCGAGAGCTCCCAGTGGAGCACCACCGGCCGACCCTGTTGAGAGAGCAGGTTCCACGGTTGGATGTCCCGGTGGGTCAATCGAGTGCATGGTCCCTTCGGCGACGTTCAGCTGAGCTGTTCGGCCAGTCCGACGATGATGCCCTCGGGGCCGCGGACGTAGCAGAGCCGATAGCTGTTTTCGTACTGCGCCAGCTCGCCGACGAGTTCGGCGCCGTGGGCGCGCAGGCGGGCAACGACGTCCTCAATGTCGTCGACGGCGAACATTATGCGGCGAATTCCCAGCGTGTTCGCCGGTGCATCCTTCGGCTCGGCGCTGATCGCTCTCGGCCTGTGGAACATCGCCAACTCGACTCGGCCGTGGCCGTCGGGGGTCCGCAGCATTGCGACGTCCTGTCGGACGTCGTCGATCCCGATGACACGCTCCACCCAACGTCCCTCGATCGGCGCCCTGCCCTCCAGTTCCATGCCGAGTTCGACGAAAAACGAAATAACAGCGTCAAGGTCGTCGACAACGATGAGGACATTGTCCATCCGCTGAATCGTCATGCCGGGTCTCCTCGTGTCGTACGGCCACGGTGGCCGCATCCGCTCCCGGGACGGAGCCAGCAGACCGTTCTCGACATCCTCTGCAGCAGCTTTTTCGAGACCCTCCTGACGCGGCAGTACGCGCCACACGCCAGTCGTACCGGACATCTGCGGTGGTGGGAGGCGAAGTTGTCCCGAACTCGCAGGAGCCGGGAGGGCACGACGCGGCGCCGGCCCGGCAACCCATGATGATGACGGGTCGGCGGCAGCATCGGGACGGCGAGGCCCTTCGGATCTGCTGCGCCTGGTGTAAGCGCGGTGGCCATTACCTGGCTTCTTCGTCGCCGACGAGGTTTCCCTTCATGAGCCACGTCGGGCCTTCGGCGTAGGTGCTGGCCTCAGCGAAGAACGCGCCGAAGTAGGGGCCGCTGGCGTGAGTGTTGAACGCGTCGGCGTCCGCGTAGACCTCGTTCAGGTAGAAGATATCCGGGTTCTTCTCGTCCGCGATGACCTCGAACCGGCGCGAGCCCGGCTCGTTCGCGATGGAGTCACGCGCAACCTTCTTGGCAGCCCGAATGAAGTCGTCGCGATGCTCGGACTGTACGGTGAAGGAGACGAGAAATTGGTACATCGGGACCGCTCCTCGATCGTGATGTGATGCCAGCTCTACGTCCCTGGCGGCGCGTCTGGTCGCGGTCGGGATCTCTAGCTCGAGCCGTACCCGGAGTTGAGCCAACGGGCTCCGATCACGATCCCGTGTCCCACGCTACCGACACACGCCACGACATCTCGAACCGATCATGACGCCGCGAATACCCCTCGATGACGAATGCAAACTGCGCGAGACTACGTAGCCGTCCGCTGAGGGCGTCGGTGTCATGGTGATCAAACCGACTCCCCAGACGACCGCTCTGAGGTCGAGGCTACCGCTTGCGCAGACGAACCCGGCGGATCTCTGCCGGGCCAGACAGGGGTCAGGCCGGTTGGTGGGACACGACCCCGCGGATTGCCTCGATCACGGTGGACGTGCGGGGGTCTGGGGCCATCGTGATGCGGAGTCCGTTCATCACGTACCCGAAGGCGATGCCGCTGGCCGGATCGGCGTAGCCGAGCGAGCCGCCGAGGCCGGGGAAGCCGAAGGCGGTGGGCGACCACCAAGGCTGTTCCGGCAGCGGCAGGCCGAAACCGAGCGCCGGCCGGGTCGGCATCATCAGCACCCGGTCGATTCCGCTGGCCTGCTCACGGGTGGCGGCGGCGAGGGTGGTCGCGTCGAGGATCCGGACGCCGTCGACCTCCCCGATCAGCCCGGCGTAGAAGCGGGCCAGTGACGAGGCGGTGCAGATGCCGTTGCCCGCGGGGATCTCCGCCGTCCAGGTACGCGGATCGGTGAGCAGACCGAGCGGCGGGTCGGTCACCATCGTCGACCGGACCACCAGCGACGTCGGATCGGTGTACGCGGCGAGCGCCTCCCGCAGCGCTGCCGGCGCCGCCACGGTGGCGGTGGGCGGGGTGACCGGCTGCTCGACGATCCGGGCCACCCGGTGTGTCTCGGCGATGGGCAGGCCGATCCAGAAGTCCAGGCCGAGCGGTTTGGCGATCTCATCGGCGAAGTACGTGCCGAGGCTGCGGCCGGAGACACGACGTACCACCTCGCCGACCAGCCAGCCGTAGGTGACCCCGTGGTAGCCGTGCGCGGTACCCGGCTGCCAGGCGGGTGCCTGTGCGGCCAGCGCGGCGACGATCGGTTCCCAGGTCAACGCCTGCTCCAGCGGCACCGGACGGTCGAGTACCGGCAGCCCTGCCTGGTGGGACAGGAGCCAGCGGACCGGGATGTCGCCCTTGCCGGCCGCCGCGAACTCCGGCCAGTACTCGGCGACGGGTGCGTCCAGATCGAGTTGCCCCCGCTGGGCCAGCAGGTGCGCGCAGGCGGCGGGCGCGCTCTTGGTGGTCGAGTAGACCAACTGGAGGGTGTCTTCCCGCCAGGCGCGACCGGTGGTGGGATCGGCGACCCCGCCCCAGAGCCGAACAACCTCCCGGCCGTGCCGGTAGACGCTGAGGGCCGCGCCGATCTCGGACCGCGTTTCGAAGTTCGCCAGGAACGCCTCCCGAACCGGCTCGTAACCCGCCGCGACGGTGCCACTGACCACGGACATGCGCTTCTCCTCCTGCAGGGTCGGGCCCGGACGACGATCAGCCCAGACATGGACGTCAGGATATCTTGACGTCACCAGTCAGGGAACCCTGACGACCATATGCTTGCGGGATGGCGGAGGAGATGGTTCCGGGGCACGCGAACCTCATCGCGTTCCGGTTGCCAGACGGAACGCTGAGTACCGACGCCTCAGCATCGGCCAGCACCGCCGGCTACCGGGCCCGGTGTAGTTGCGGTTGGGTCGGAACCAGCGACTATCCGGCCGCCGAAGAGGGGCGCTGGATGGCCACCTCCGAGTGGGGTGGACACATCAGGCCGATCCTGGCCGCCACTCCGCCCGGCTGGCTGCTGGGCCGCTCCGACACACTTCGGGACAACGTCGCCGAGCTGGCCGCTACCTGGCCGTTGCAGGCGCTCGGCGTCCTCGCCGAGGTGGAACGTTGGCAACGGCCGCTGATCGAACGGGCCGTGATGGCGGCCCGGGAGGCCGGGCTCTCCTGGGCCGAGATCGGCAAGGCGCTCGGCATCAGCCGGCAGTCGGCGCATGAACGGTTCCGCAACGTCGCACCGTCCAAGCCACCCGCCTAAGGCCCTCGGCGACGCCCTCGCGATCGACGCCGGCGCATACGACTATCCACCGGACGCCACCGGCCAGGAGCGGCAGTTCGACTACTCGTTCGGCCTCACCCGAATCCTGGACGGTGTGGAAACCCTCGTCCGGTACCGCGCCGAAACGACGAGGTAGTCCGGAAACCAACGCCGGGTGAAGCTGTTCGGGCAGACGCAGGAGGCCCCGACGGCACCACCACCACCGTCCTGAGCGGTACCCGACAGGCATGATTGTCGCCGTGCGCTACCTGATCTCTCACCCCGACGCAGTGGCCGAGCTTCGCGATCTTGACGTCGCGCTCTACGACGGTACTGCGCCCATCCCGAAGAACCTGGACGACGTCGAGTTCTACGCCATTCCGTACGGGGTCATCGACCCGCGCCTCTGCGAGCCGATCGCCTGGATGCCCCGGCTCAAAGTGGTGCAGACGGTGACCGCCGGCTACGACCACATCCTGCCGTTCCTGCGGCCCGGCCTGATCCTGGCCAACGGCCGCGGCGTGCACGACGCGGCCACCGCCGAGTTGGCCGTGGCGCTCACCCTTGCCGCCCGGCGACGGCTGCCGGACTTCGTCCGTGCGGGCGGCGAGGGCCACTGGGCCTCGGGCTGGTCGACCGGGCTGGCCGACGCCCGGGTACTGATCGTCGGGTACGGCTCGATCGGCGCCGCGATCGAGCGCCGGCTTGCCGGGTTCGAAGTGGAAATCAGCCGGGTGGCACGGAGCGCCCGCCCCGGCGTACGGCCGGTCTCCGAAATTGCGGAAATGTTGCCACAGGCCGACGTTGTCATCTTGGTCACCCCGCTGACCCCGGAGACCGAGGGTCTGGCGGACAAGGACTTCCTCGCCAGGATGGCCGACGGCGCCCTGCTGGTGAACGTGTCACGGGGGCGGGTGGTGGACACCGAGGCGCTGCTCGCCGAACTCGACGCGGGCCGGCTGCACGCTGCCCTGGACGTCACCGAACCCGAGCCGCTGCCCGCCGACCACCCGCTGTGGTCCGCGCCGAACGTCCTGATCAGCCCGCACGTCGGCGGCCTGACCGCCGCGTTGGCACCTCGAGCCCGCCGACTGCTGGTCGACCAGGCCCGGCGGTACGCGGCGGACCAGCCGCTCACGAACGTCGTCATCGGGTCGTAACCTCGGCCGCGGCTACGCCCTGTTACGTCTTTCGCTGCCCGGTCTCCGATGGAGCGGCCTGATGGCGCCTCCGCTGACTGGAGCCGGTATAACGGGGTGCGACTCGACGGCCGGCGGTCGTAGAGTGCTCTCCTTGTGAGCAGAGCTGCCGAGATCTTCGTGCCGGCGCGTCTCGGGACAGGCTTTCGGTGGTTACTGGCGTCGTCATGGTCGACGAACCTGGGCGATGGTGTCGCCGCCGCAGCCGGTCCTCTGCTGGTCGCGTCGCTGACCCACGACCCGTTCCTGATCTCGCTGGCGGCCATGATGCGGTGGGCGCCGCCACTGGTGTTCGGCCTCTACGCCGGAGTGCTGGCCGACCGGCATGACCGCCGCTGGGTAGTGATGGCCGCGAATCTCGTCCGTGTCGCGGTGCTGTGCGTGCTGACCTTCACGTTGCTTACCGGCACCGTCGCGGTGACGGGTGCGCTGGTGGCGTTGGGGTTGCTCGCCACGGCCGAGGTCTTCGCGGACAACACCTCCACGACGCTGACGCCGATGCTGGTGCACCGCGACGACCTTGCGGTTGCCAACTCCCGCTTACAGGCCGGGTTCATCACCCTGAACCAACTGGCCGGCCCGTCGATCGGGGCCGCGCTGTTCGCCGCCGGGGTCGTGTGGGCGTTCGCGACCGAACTCGTCCTGGTCATCGCGGGCGTGATTCTGGTGTCGAAGGTCGTGCTACCCGCCCACGGCCGCGACGCATCGGATGTGCAGAGCGGCGTGTGGCGCGACATCGTTCTGGGCTTGCGGTGGGTGGTGCACAACCCGGCGGTCCGGACGCTGGTGCTGACCATTCTGATCTTCAACGTCACCTTCGGTGCGGCCTGGTCCGTGCTGGTGCTCTACGCCACGCAGCGCCTTGGCCTCGGTGCCATCGGGTTCGGCCTGCTCACCACGGTCTCGGCCGTCGGCGGCCTGCTCGGGATGGGACTCTACGGCTGGCTCACCCGACGGGTGAGTCTAGGTAACGTGATGCGTGTGGGGCTCATCATCGAGACCCTCACCCACTTCGCCCTCGCCGTGACGACCTCGGCGTGGGCCGCGATGCTGATCTTCCTCATCTTCGGCGCTCACGCGTTCATCTGGCACACGACCTCGATCAGCATCAGGCAGCGCGCCGTCCCCGCGCACCTGCAGGGCCGCGTCACCAGCGTGAACACCATCGGTGTGTACGGCGGCCTGGTGGTCGGTTCGGCCGTCGGCGGTGGCCTGGCCACCCACTACGGGGTCACGGCGCCATTCTGGTTCGCGTTCGCAGGTTCGGCCCTCTTCGTTGTCCTGCTCTGGCGGGAGTTGACCCGCATCGTCCACGCCGAGGCGCCGTAGGGAATCGTCCTTCCCTGGCCGCACCCCGACGCCTCAGGCGCAGCCCCAGTTTTCCTGAACCTGGATCGTGACCGGGACGCTCTGCGTCTCCACCCCGTCCGATGCCGTCAGCTCCGGCTGGTATATCCCGAACGGTAGCGGCGGCAGGGTCATCGCGATCAGATTGAGCGCGGTGTGACCGTCGCTCGATCCGGGTGGGATCGGCGTATGCGGCAGGCTTGTGGTCGTACCGGCCGGCAGTTTCCGCGCTCCGACCTCGATCGGCGTCGACCACTGCCCGTCGATGGTGATCCAGAAATATGTCCACCAGGATTCGCCGGCCGGGATGCAGATGCGCTGTCCGACGCTCGCCAGCTGCCAGGTTGCCGCCGACGTGCTGGTACCCGCCGCAGCGGCCGGCTGGCTGCCGATCAGCGCCAGCGTGAGTACGGTGATCAGCCCAAGCGCCAGCCGAGCGACGACGAAGGTCGATCGCAACATCGAAGCCTCCCAAAGCTCGTTCGAGAGGCGGCTACCACCTGGAAATGTCTCACCCGAACCGCCGCCCCGAATACGACAGCCTACCGCGATTGTTTCAGAAAATTACCGGAAGTTGTCGACCCAGAACCTCAGCCACACATATCTGGCCGGGCATCCACGCATTGACAGCGGTCTTTGGCGGGCTCACGAGCCGATCGTCACCCTGAACTTCCGCTCTGGGCCCGGCCCCCGGGCTCCTCCCCCTGTGAGGGCGTGGGTGAGGGTGCGGCGACGCCCGGGGCGGGGCCTCGGTGGGCAGAGGGTGCCTGGCCATTGCCCGACGTGGCTCCGCTTGACCTTGACACAGTGACAAGGTCTTCACTGTTAGCCAAGGAGGTGGTCCCGATGGCCATGCCGGACGACGACACGAACACGTTGCGAGCGCTCCAGGGGCTGGGGCACAGCATGTCCTCGGTGCGGCTGAAGGCAGCGCTGGCGGTCGGCACGACCCCGAACCCGTGGTTCATCGACACGCTCATAGCACGATGCGCGATCGAGCCCGAGTTTCAGGTGCGCGAAGCGCTCACCTGGGCACTCACTCGCCACCCGTCATCAATGACGGTCCCAAAGATCATCCATGAACTCCGCTCGGAGCGTGCGCAGGCACGGAGCCAGGCGTTGCACACGCTTTCCAAGATCGGAGATCGGCGAGCCTGGCCGGCGATCACACGGGCGCTGCTCGGCGACGCCGACGACGAGGTGGCGCGGAGCGCTTGGCGGGCGGCGGTCGTACTCGTGCCCGACGGCGAAAGATCCGAGTTGACCGCAGTCTTGGCGACGCAGCTCGGGCGCGGTGGGCGTGAGATGCAGTTGAGCCTCAGCCGGGCGCTGATCGCACTCGGTGAGGTGATCACCCCGACTCTGCGTACCGCGATGACGGATCTCGACCCTCGCGTACGTCAGCATGCGATCGCCACGGAACGGCTGTTGCGCAACCCGGATGCCGGATTCGAGTTCGCGATCGAGGAGGCGAAGAAGATCGTCGCCCTCGGCGTGACCAGCCAGGAGAGTGACAGGCAGTGTTGATCGGTGAGGTGGCACGACGCTCCGGAGTCAGCGCCCGCATGCTCAGACATTACGACTCGCTCGGCCTGGTGCGGCCGACGGGTCGTACCGAGGCGGGTTATCGAGAGTACTCCAGGGAGGACATCCGGCGAATCTTCCATATCGAGAGCCTACGGTCATTGGGACTGTCACTGCGTGAAGTCGGGCAGGCGCTCGACAATCCCGAATTCGCGCCCTCGGAACTCGTCGACGACCTCGTCGAGCGAACGCGAGAACGCATTGCGGGTGAGACGGAGCTGCTCGCGCGACTCCGTCGGATCGGTGCCGTGGGACCCGCCGACTGGGAGGACGTTCTCCGGATCGTGGCACTCCTTCAGGCACTGGGGTCGGAGAGCGTCGGGCAGCGCCAGCGCGCGGCCTTGTCCTCAGTCGAAGATGTTCCGGTGCCGGTGGAAGCTCTGGTCGAGGCAGCGTTGAACGAGACGGACCCGAACGTGGCCGGAGCCCTTCGATGGGCCCTGGCACGAACGGGCGATGGCGGATTGGCGCTGCTGGCAGAGGGCCTCGGCTCACCAGCGGCCGAGGTGCGGAAACGTGCCGTCGAGTCCATCGCCAGGATTCCGAACGGCGCGGCGACCGCACTGCTGCAGGAGTCGCTCACAGACCCCGACGTCCCGGTCCGCAGATCTGCGGCTCTGGCGCTCGGGGCACGCGGAGTAGCCGACGCGGTCCCGACGCTCGTCGAAATGGTCGTCGAGGGGACGAACGACGTCGACGCGGCCGACGCACTGACCGTGCTGGCGCGTGATTCCGCGTTGGCGGAACAGATAGCTACCAGGCTCGTTGCCTGCCTCGCCGACGGCACGATGGAATCGTCGGCACGTCGACGGCTGACACAGGCGCTCGCGGAGATCCCGGGGAACACGGCGTCACATGCCCTCGCAGATCTGTCCCATGACGACGACCGAGCCGTTGCGCTTACTGCGACATACATCGCCAAGCTACGCAACGCACAATAGTGCATCTATCCCCGGGGGCTTCCACCCTGATCGCACAGTGAGGTTCTGACGTGGCAGGAGCGAAAGTGCCGGTGCGAGGATCCCCGAGTGTCGCAGCCGCCGGGAGGATCCGGCGGTCCGGCTCGAAGCGTGTCAGGCGATGAACCGTACCTCCGGGAAGGCCGGGTTCGGGCCGTCCAGTAGGCGCCCCCGACCGCGTAGGTGCAGGTCGAAGAACGCGAGCGGGTACGCCTGCTGGATCCGTACCGCCCGGACCGGGTCGAGGGTGCCGATAAGGTCGGCGAGTTCCTCGTCGCTCATCCCGGTGATGGTCGCCAGTTGCGGGTACAGCCACTGGTGGTCGATGTAGGACGAGTGGGCGGCGCCGTCGGCGTGCACGTTGAGCCGCCATCCGTGCAGGTAGTAGGACCAGATCTCATCGACGCTCGGCTCGGCGGCCCGGTTGTACTCGGCGGTCATCAGCATGAACGGCCGGTCGATGTCGCCGACCGGTGGGTTCGACTGCATCGGGCCGTCGAAGCTGAGCCCGGCCCGGACGCGCCGGTCCTGGGTCATCACGAGAGCGGTCGCGGTCGCGCCCTTCGACCAGCCGAACATGCCGATACGACGCAGGTCGAGCGCGGCGCCCAGGCCGATGGGCAGTCGGCGGCGCCCGGCGTCGGGGTTGCGGCCGGCGGCGAGGTCTTCGATGCAATCGAGGACGAACCGGATGTCGTGGGTGGAGTCCCACGGTGTGAACGACAGGTCGAGGGGGACGGTGAGCCGGCCGTCGGGGAACTCGCTGAACCCGTCGTACGTGTGATCCACCGTGACCACGACGTAGCCGTGACTGGCGAGTTCCTGGACCACGATGGTGGCCTCGGCACGGTTACTGTCGTTGCCGTGGGAGTAGACGATCACGGGCAGCCGTCCGGGTGTCCGCAGTACCGGCGCTCCCAGGTGGCCGGCCGTGAGGGGTGCCGCCACGGCGTCGGCGTCGAACCCGGCGGACGCGAGCAGCGCGCGCATCGGCGCGGCGGGCAGCCACGGCGCAACCGGGTGACGCCGGGCGTCGTGGGTGGCGGGGTACCAGACGCCGGCCATCAGTTCGCGGTAGTGCCCGGGGCCGGCGACGGGATCCGGACGGGATCTGTCGACGAGGTGCAGCGACACGGTGCCGACCCGGTGCGGCCCGGTGGGTGGGGGCAGGGTGAGCCGGGCCGGGCCGGGCGACGCCGGGGCCGCCCACCCGCGGCCGGCGCCGGCGAGCGGTACGGCGACCCCGCTGGCGAGTGCGGCCGCGAGCAGGTGTCGGCGGGTCAGTGCGGTGGTCATCGGTCCTCCCGGGTGTCGGTGGTCTCGACCCGCGCGATGAGCAGCTTCAGCCGTTCGATCTCTTCGGCGAGCGCGGTGTTGCCGGCGGCGGTGAGCGTGATCCAGGTACGGCCGCGCCGGCCTTCGTAGCCCTTCTCGATCTCGATCAGAGCGGCCTCCTCGAGCACGCTCAGGTGTTTGGAGAGGTTGCCGCCGGTCAGTTCCAGTTGGGTGCGTAGGTAGCCGAACTCGACCCGGCGGGCCTCGTGCGCGATGGTGAGGATGCCCAATCTGACCCGCTGGTGCACCACGTCGTCCAGGCCGTTGGCCGGATGGGTGGACGGCACGTTCGGGTGGGGGATGTCGGCCTCGGTGGTCACCGCTGCCACCGGCGGGCCACCGCGAAACCAACCGCGCCCAGCAGCAGCGCGGCGCCGCCGATGGCCTGCGGCAGCAGCAGGTCCGGGTGGTGTCCCAGGAAGCGGGGAATTCTGAAGGTGTCGATCGGCACCAGCACCAGCGCCAGATATCCGAGGGTGAACAGCAGCAGCGCGACGTGCCGCTCCAGCCAGGCCAGCACCAGCAGCGCCACCCCGATCGTGCCCACCGGCGCGACCAGGCGGTCCAGCAGCATCACCCAGGACGGCAACGGTTCGGTCGGCGGCGCGGTCGGCAGCGGCTGGCTCTGCCAGTACACGAACGCCAGCAGCCAAACGACGGCGGACAGGACCGCCAGCGCGACCCCGGTGAGCACGTACGGCAGCACCCGAGCGCCCAGCCCTCGCGCCCGGGTGACCCGCACGGCGTACAGGGCGATCGCCGTGTACGCCAGCAGCAGCGCCGGCAGCCAGTAGAACCCCCTGCTCAGACCCCGGAGGCGGCACGCCCCGCTGCCGCCCTCGGCGAACGCGCGCCCGCAGTCGGCGTAGAGGAAGAGCCAGCCGACCGGGATCGCCACCAACGCCACCACGGCCAACACCAGCAGCGCGACCCAGGTCACCCGCTGGTCGAGCCGCACCCGGTGGGCGAGGGTACGCACATCGGAGAGCAGCCGCCGGGGATCACTGTCGGCGGGTATTGAGTCAGTAGTCATGCCAATAGGTTTCCATAGCAAACCTATTGGCGCCAGTAACAACTTCGCCACGAGGGCGTGCAGGACATCCGGGGGGCCACCCCGGCTAGGACAATAAGGACTAACCGTCCAGGGATCTCAACGATGCGTCCAGTCTCCGCAGTAGCTCTCCCGCACGGCCGCCACCACTCGGGGCGTACGGGTAACGCATCAGAACGCCCACCACGGTGGGATCTGCCAGACCTCTTGCCCTCTCGATGTAGTCGGCGCCAACGTTGCGGTCGTCACCGGCATCGAGCTCGAAGGCTCGAGCCGCGTGGGCGGCCGAGCCGAGGATGTGCAGGACCTGGGTCGCCTTCGCCAAGGGGTGCAGGAACGCCGCACTGGCCGCAGCAACGGCCGCCCGCGCAGCGTCGCTCGCGGCGGCCTGTCCCGCATCGCGCGTCTCCTGATACGCCCGGTGCGCCGCCCACGCGCCGTCACGGATCGCCTTGCTCCGCTTGGCTCCATCCACGAACACCTGCGCGGCGTCGATCGCGGCCCGTGGGCGCCGATCATCAGGACGTACCCGTTCGAAGATCGCCAATGCGGGCCTCGCGCACGCCACCGCGTAACCGGCGACGGCCCGGAGTTCGGGCACGCTGAGTTCGATCGTCAGCTTGTCGTCAGCTGCTGCCATGCTGTCAACGGTATCGTTCAACTGCCGGTTTAAACTCTGCCGAGAGATTGGCCGGGAATCGAGGCGAAACCCTCAACACGTGGGGCGGCACAGGCGGACTGAGCCGGCATGCGAGACCCGGACTACCCACCCGGACGATGAGTGGATCGCGCTCGACGAGGACGAGCTCAGATGCGCTCTCGCCGGGTCAGCTGCGGACCCACCGGTGGTAGGCGTCCAGGTCGACGTTGCTGCCGCAGATGATGGTGACCACGTGGCGGCCGGCGAAGCGGTCGGGGTCTTCCAGGATGGCCGCGACGCCGAGCGCCGCTGAGGGTTCGACGACCAGGCCGGCGCGCTCCAGGAGCATTCGCATGCCCGCGACGATCGATGCCTCGCGGACCAGGACGGCGTCGTCGGCGACCGCGAGGAGGTCGTCCAGGACCGCGCGGATGGGGTACCGGCCGGCGACGCCGTCGGCGATGGTGCTGGTCGAGTCGGTGGTGACGACCCGGCGCTGGTGCCAGGAACGGGTCATCGCGGGTGCGCCGGCGGGCTGCACGCAGATCACCTCGACGCCGGGCGCCAGGGTCTTCAGGACATGGCCCACACCGGTGGCCATGGCACCGCCCCCCAGGGCGATCAAGACGGCGTCGAAGGACGGTGTCCGGTCCGCCAGTTCCAGTCCGATGGTCGCCGCGCCCTCGCAGGTTTCGATGTCCAGGCTGTCCTCGACCAGCCGGACGCCGCGCTGTTGCGCGATACCCGCCGCCCGCTCGCGGGCGGCCTCGAAGTCGCCGTCGACCAATTCCAACTCCGCACCCAACGCGCGGATCCGATCGAGCTTGGCAGCCGGCGCCCAGCGCGATGCCACGACCGTCACGTCGAGGCCACGGCGGCGACCCGACCAACCCAGCGCCTGGCCGAGGTTACCGGCGCTGGCGCACACCACGCCCACCCGGCCCTGGTCGGCCAGCAGGCCGGTGACAAGCTCGGTGCCGCGGGCCTTGAAACTGCGCACCGGGTTCGCCGTTTCCAGCTTGATACTCACCGCGCAGCCAAGCTGGCGCCCCAACGCGTCGCACTCGTACAGCGGAGTATCCAGAAAGATCGGGTCGATCGCCCGGCGGGCGACGCGAATCCGGTCAAGATCGAGGCGCGTCGTGAGCATCGTCAGCCAACATACCGCCCGGCGGCGTCGCCTTTGACCGTACGGCGGGTACCCGGATCCTCGACCTGCGGGTCAGGGGCGCCTGCCCGTGTACTTGTTGCTTCGCCCGGCCGGCAGGGCTGCCCGCCGACGGGTACCCTCGGCCGGTGTTCTCGCCTCAAGGCCCGTCTTTGGGTGAACTCTGCATCCAGGCACTGTCCTCGGTCGAGCGCGGTTACGACCTCCTGGCTCCGAAGTTCGACCACACGCCCTTCCGCACCCCGCAGAGCATTCTCGACGCGACCGCCCACACCCTGGCCGAACTCGGACCGTTCCGCCATGGGCTGGACGTCTGCTGCGGCACCGGCGCCGGCATGCTGGTTCTCGGGTCGCTGTGCCAAGGACGGATCACGGGCGTCGACTTCAGTGCCGGCATGCTCGCGCAGGCACGCGGCGCGCACCCGGACGCCACCTGGGTACGGGCCGACGCCCGGGCCCTCCCACTCGCCGAGGACTTCGACCTCGCGGTCACCTTCGGAGCGCTCGGGCACTTCCTGCCCACCGAACGACCCGCCCTCTTCGAGGGGGTGTACCGCGCGCTGCGCCCCGGCGGGCTCTTCGCCTTTCCGATCGGCACGCCGCCGCCCCGTACCTCGGTCTCGCACTGGGCGGCGCTCGGATTCGACCTGGCCATGCGGGTACGCAACGCCGTGTGGCGTCCGCCATTCGTCATGTACTACCGCACCACCTCGCTGTCCGCAGTCCAGGACGACCTGACGGCGGCCGGCTTCACCACGACGGCCGTCGCCCTGACCCTCCCGGGCGGGCAGGGCGACGGCAGCCCAGGGTGCCAACTCATCCTCGCGGGTAAGCCGGCAGCCCCGCACTGATACCCCTCGTCGAATCGCGCGGCTCGCCCGGTTGATGCGACGCACCAGTCACCGCGGCGACGAGCCCGGACTCCTCGCGATCATGGGTGTCACAGCAAGGTGCGCCAGTACGGCCAGAAGGCCTCGCCGATCAGCAGGGTCAGGATCAGCAGCCAGGCCACCGGGATCGCGGTGTGGAAGCGGATGATCGCCTCGGACGCGGTCCGCCAGGACGCCGGCACGGGAAGGTGACCACGGCCGAGATTGTGCAGCGAGGTGTAGCTGAACACGATGATCGTGACCACCCACACCACCATGCAGTACGGGCACAACGCACCGATCTGGTACAGGCTCTGCACGAGGAGCCAGTGCACCAGACCGATACCGAAGACCGTGCCGGCCTGCAGGCCGAGCCACCACCAGCGGGGCAGCCGGATCCCACCGAGTACGGCGACGCCGGTGGCGACCACCAGTGGGAACAGGGCCACCCCGAGCAGCGGGTTAGGGAAGCCGAACACCTCGGCCTGCGCGGTGTTCATGACCGATCCGCAGGACAGGATGGGGTTGATCGAGCAACTGGGTGTGTAGCCGGGGTCCCGCAGCAGCGCGATCTTCTCCACGATCAGCACGAACGCGGCGGCGCCGCCGAGCAGCCCGCCGATGGTCAGGACCCAGCCGGTCAACCGGTCGCTGATCGCGCTCTCCTCATCCAGATCGGTGCCGCCGACCGGGTCGGATCGGACGCCTGTGGTGCTGGCCATGGTGGCTCTCCCCTACCGCGCCAAGGCGTCGTCGATGGTCTTCTTGAGCGCCTCGTACGTGGGCTGCTGCTCGTACCGCGCGCCGTTGACGAAGAAGGTGGGCGTGCCCTGGACGCCGACCCGCTGGCCGTCCTCGGCGTCCGCCCGGACCCGGGCGTCCACCTCGGGGCTGGCGATGTCGGCGCGGAACCTCTCCACGTCCAGACCCAGCTCACCGGCGTACCCGACGAACGTCTCCACCTGAGACTGCTCCTTGTGACCCCACGCGGTCTGGTTGTCGAACAACTTGACGTACATCTGCTCGAATTTGCCCTGCCGTGCGGCCGCCTCCGCCGCGTGCGCCGAGTTGAACGCGTTCGGATGGCTCGCGATCGGGAAGTACCGCACCACGTACGTGACCCGGTCCCCGTACTCCGCGCGCAGCCGTTCCACCCCCGGGTACGCCGCGCCGCACGCCTCGCACTCGAAGTCCAGGAACTCCACCACCGTGACCTTGCCGTCGGCTGCGCTGGAGAGCCGGTGGCTGTCCGGCCGGACCACCGTCTGGGCCACCTCGCTCGCCGGAACGTCGTCGCCGCCGTCGCGGTTGACCACCAGGACGACGGCCAGCACGGCAATCGCGATCGCGACCAGGCTCAGCGTCACCTTCAGGTTGGTGTCCAGCCCGCCCCGACGCGCCTTGCGGACCGTCTTTCCGGCCGCTTTCGCCCGTTGGCTGGCCGGTCCGGCGGCTTTCGGTACACCGGATCCGGGGTTCTTGCGCTGCTTGCTTGTCGAACCACGGTTGGTCTTGGGCTTGGTCTTGTTCGGTGGCACGGTCGGTTCCTCTTTTCATTAGGTCAGGATCGGCTGTACTGCTTGCGACAAGGCGGGCGACATCCGGCGAGGTGCCCCGGCCGGTGCGGACCCGCGACCACGGCAGGCGGACGGGACCGGTTGCTCCCGCACGGGCGTGATCAGCGGTTGGTCGGGCAGACGGAAGCCACCGAGGGCCCAGCGGTGCGGTCAGAATGAACGCGCCGGGTGGGGCTACCGCGAAAGGGACGTCATGCCACGCCTATATGCGCAGTACGCCCAGCCACTCGGAACCGATCGACGGCGGCCGCACAAGGGGAACACCCACCCGGACCCACCAGTACGCCGCGTGCGCCACCAGCGGCCGGCGAACCGCGCCGGCCAGGGCCAGCCCGGCCAGCGCCACAACCACGAACAGGCAGGCACCGGTGACGGTCTCACCTGGACCGGGCCGGTCATCCGGCGCGCCGCCGTGGCCCGTCTCCATCGCCAGCGCTCCCGCCAGCGACGCCTGCAGAACAACGTTGGGACAGGCACTGTGACCCGCCATCGACGCCGGCGCGAGCGGTCCGTCACCACACGATGAGCCGCTGAACAACGCGACGGCGAACAACGCTCCGATGATCGTGAACCAGCGCAGCAACGGTACCGAGGACACCCGGCCGGCCGCGACAGTCACCAGGCCAGAATACGTGACCCGGAGCTGACCTCGCGGATCGCCGCCCTCCTCCGGGCCATGCTCACCGGCGCGGCCGGCAGTCAGCAATCGAACGCCGGTTGACCGCAATCTGGTGTACGGCGCGGACACCTCACCGTTCCTAGGGTCGGTACTCGTGACCAGCTATGACGTGACTGCCGTGTCCGGGGCGCGACCGGAGTCGGTCTACCGGCTGCTGACCGTTGGCGCGACGTGGCCGGAGTGGAGCCCGATCGACGCGGTGCGCATCGAGGGCGGTGGCGACGCCGGTTCCCCGCAAGGGGTGGGCGCGACCCGCGTGTTCCGCACCGGGCGGAACGAGAGCCATGAGGAGATCGTGGAGCTGGTGCCGGACCGGCGCATGGTCTACGTGATGAGGTCGGGCGCCTTCCGGACCTATCGCGCGACGGTCGACCTGGCGCCGGTCGGGCAGGGAACGCGCATCCACTGGTACGGCTCGTTCCGGGCTCCCCGGGGCACCGGGTGGCTGTGGCGGCTCTACCTGACGTGGTACATGCGCAGAATGGTGAACGGCCTGGCCGCGTACCCGGTTACCTGAGGCGGTACTGCGACGGGCGCATGCCGGTCTCGCGCAGGAACGCCGACGACAGGTGAGCGGGACTGGAGAAGCCACAGCGTACGGCTGCCTCGCTCACGGTCCGGCCGGCGTCGAGCAGCCGTGCTGCCTCCCGTACCCGCAGACGGGTCCGATAGCGTGCCGGCGTCTCGCCTGTCGCCTGCTTGAACACCCGCAGGAAGTGGTACGGGCTCAGCCAGGCCGCGGCGGCGAGGTCCGCGAGGGTGAGTGGCTGGTCGAGCTGCTCACGCATCAGCGTGATCGCCTTTCGTACGCGAGCGTCCTCGCGGCCCGGTGACGTCCCGCCGGAACGGGTGGCCAGATGTACGGCGAGGAACTCGGCCGCGGCGTCCGCGTACATCGCGTCGGCCCGCTGGTCGGCGGCGGCCGCCACGGACCGCAGCAGCGGAGCGAGCAGGTCATCATCGTCGGTACACGAGGCCGGTCGCCGGCCGAGCTCGCCGGTCACTCGTTCCACCACGTCCACGGGCAGGTGCACGTGAACGCTGCTCATCGGCGTGGACGCGGTGTAGCGCACCTCGGTGGGTACGCCCGGCGTGGCGCGGCCGACGTGTCCCGCGACGATCGGATGCTCACGCCAGCCGTCCGCCGTCTGGAGACGCATCAGCCCCGCGCCGCCGGTGATCAGCCAGAGATGGTGGTCGGTGGAGGCAGGTAGCGTCATCGCGCCGGCCGCGCCGAGGTGCTCGAACCGCTGCACCAGTAGGGACCGCCAGCCGGCATCGTCCCAGCTCGACAGGTGGCGGACGACGAACCGGTCCGCGTCGAAGCCGGCGTAGCCGCCCATGTCGAAGCGGGTCGTCCGGCGCACGTCGCGAGTCTACAAGGAGGGGTCCGCGGGACGGCGACCGATCGGCGCTGGTCCACGGCGTGCGAGCGTCACGATCTGTGTGTCGCCTTCTTGAAGATCTCGAACACGGCCAGGTAGTTCTTGCCGCTGAAGCCCTCGGCGATCGCCCGCTCGGCGATTGCCTTCATCAGCCGCGGCTGATCGGAGTGGACGCCCTGCTCCACGCACGTGCGGGTGATGTGATCGAGTGCGTTCACGTTCATCTCCATGGTCCCGAAGTCGCCGGGATAATGCCCCCTGTCCAGGTCGGGTGCCTGCTCCACGAGCGTCGCGTCCACCACGGTGGGCATGAACCAGTTGATGGCGAGATCGGCGAACTGGGCCGCTGGGACGTTGGCCGAGGCGACCAGCGCGGTGGCGTGCAGGAAGCCGTTCATGGTCGCGTACATCATGTCGAGCAGCGCCGTGTTGTACAGCACCGCCAAGCTCGGGTCCGAGCCGAGATACCGGGGGTCGCCGATGCTCGCCAGCGTCGGCGTTCAGCCACAGGTAGCGGTGGCCGCCGACGTGCCCGATCCATACCAGCGTGACCTCGTCCCACGGGATCGTGACCACGCGCCGGCGCCAAGGCCGCACCCGCAGGCGGACGCCGTCGGGTCCAAGGCCGGCGGGTGGGCCGGCGAGCTGTGCGATCAGCGAGAGCAGCGAGACGGCGCCCCAGCCAGCGACCGCGAGCAGCAGCGGGGCGAGGAGCCACAGCCGCGGCCCGTGCGCGCCGAGCAGGGCGGCGTAGCCGAGCACCAGCGCGACGGCGATCAGTGGCCGCGAGGACCTTCCAACGATCCGCCACCGCGCCCCCATCAGCCGCAGCTCGTCCGGGTCCGTTCGTGTCATTGGCGCCTCCCCTGCCTCAGGACGGGGCTCACTGTAGGGGGGTTGTCCAATCCAGCGGCCCCGCGCCTCGGCAACCGTCGCGCTGACCAGCGAACGCCCGCTTCCGGAACTCGTCGTCGCCGCGCCGTGGACCGTTGACCGGACGACACGAGCGGTTGATGGCGCGTCACTGCCTCGGCAACTCAGCGCGGTGCGGGAGGGTCGATAGTGGACGCTGGCCCGCGCTTGCTCCGTTTCGGCCGCCGCGTTCAGGGATGGCTGGTCACGGGCAACTGGCCGGTGCTGCGGAGGATGTCGCGGTAGACGGCGAGTGCGGGCTTGGGCCGGTAGGTGTCGGTGACGATGCCCAGTGTTCCGGTGGGTTCCGTGGAACTGCTGTCGGCGTCCCTGAGGCTGAACAGTTCATAGTGGGTGATGTTCAGAGACTCGTGTTCGGCGACGATGACGCCGAGCATGTCCGACAGTGAGTCGCACTGTGCCTGCTCGGTGCGCGGTGGCCCGCTCGGGGTGCCGTTCTCGACGATGTGGATGGGAGTGCTGGGCGGGATGTGCGCGCGGGGCAGCGACCCGCCCCGCAGGTGGTGCAGGGCGTGGGTGGTGAGGGATGCGGTGTCTCCCGGGTTGCCGCGCGGGGCGACGGGCGAGAAGGCGTCGGGGTACAGGCCCAGGCCGACGTAGTCCACGTGGGCCGCGAAGTCCTGGTACGGGAGTGCGGAGAGGTATGACCAGAACTGGTCGTCGCCGCCCAACCATTCCGCTGGTTCGGCGACGGAGAAGCCGATCCGCACGTGCCGGAGGCCCCGCCGGTCCAGTGCGGCGCGTGCGTGCGGGATGCCGAGGGTCAGGGCTTCGAGCACGCCGGGTGCGCTTCCATCGATGAGCGGGATGGGGAAGTTCGGCTCAAGCGTCACCTGGAGGTACCGGGTCAGGTGACCGTAGCGGTCGATGACGCTGTCGAGGAAGGCCAGCCATCCGGAGACTTCGGCGGCCCGGGGGATGTAGCTGACCACGAGGTCCAACTCGCGGCCTCCCTCGACGTACCACTGGTCGGGCATCGTGAGCTGAGCGAGTTCGTTCTCGGCGCCGAGTGAGGTGACGACGTCCGGCGGTGTCGCGTCGCCGAAGAAGTGGACGTACTCGCGGATGACGAAGGGGCGGCCGCCCGCGAGGTCGTCGACGAGGTGGCCGATCGCGGCGACATCGGGTGGGTGGGAGCAGACCGTGCCGGCCCGCCCGCCCGGATAGATACCGAACTTCACGCTTCTGCACTCCGATGTTGGTCGGTTCGCTGGGTTGGCCAGCCGATCTCGTGTGACCGGATCCGCCGTACCAGGGTCCTGATCCAGGCGACTTCGGCGGCGACGATGGTGCGCCAGTAGGCGACTTCGAGCATGTGCACTTCGGGTACGTCGCCGTCGGGTGGCTCCGAGAGGACGGCCAGCTCCTGGTCGAGCCGGTCGGCCCGACCAAGCAGGATGGACGCCGCCTGATCGATCGGAAGAACTCCGACGTAGGCGACCGCCATGACGAAGTCCACGGACGCGGCTGCGGTGTCGCGCACCCCAGCGGCGACCTTGCGGCGGAAGTCAGCGAGACCTGCGGCGGTCAACTCGTAGGCCGTACGGGGCGGCCGGTTGCCCACCCGCTCGGGAAGCCGGGAGGAGACCAGGCCTGCCTTCTCGAGCGCCTTCAGCAGGGACGTGACCGTGCTGCGGGTGACCGGAAGGTATCCGTATCGCTCGCGTAGGCGTGTCGTGATGTCGTAGCCATGCGCCGGCTGCTCGACGAGGAGTCCGAGGATCGGCAGCACCAGGCTGTTCCGTGACGCGTCCAAAGGCACCCAGGCAACCTATAGGCGTATACGTCTAACTGCAAGGCCGAGGTCAGTTCCCTGCAGCAGTGCGTCGGCCGCTACGCCACTTGGTGCCATACGGCAGCAGGAACAGGTACAGACCGGTGAGCAGGAGCAGGACGAGCGGGAGCAGCGGCATGTAGAACACCCATGCGGCGGGCTCCTCCTGGACCAAGGCGACGAAGGTGCCAATGATGGTCAGCGTGAAGGCGATAGACAGCCAGCGATGGACCTGGCGGACCGATTTGCTCCAGTTCCGATGAATCCCGATCTCCATGGCGGTCACGCTAGTCGCGGCGATCCGAACCGAGCTTCTCGATTCCTGATCGATCTGGCTGCCTTCCTCGCCACTCATGACGGTGTCCCAACCGTCGGGCGGGTTGTCCGGTGCCAGTAGATGCCGAGCCACGTTCGACCAACTCGACGGAACGCTTGTCGGCACGGCGTAACAGCGCCACCGCACGCTCGGTAGGCGGTCATCGGACAGGCGTACGGCTTCTGCCGCCGTAGGCACGGTCCGGCGAAGACCAACCGCGGCTGGCCCGAATCCGGCGACGTGGCACCGCAACCTCACGCCGCAGCGCGAGGACCTCGACCAGCAGCGCCCTGCCGCCCGCAGATCAGCGGCCCTACGCCGCTGGATCGGCCGGCGAGCCGCCCGACTCGTACGACGTCGAGCCGGCCACCGAACTGATGGTGCGCGCGTCGACGGCGCCTACCGCAGCGCCGCGCAGCCGGGCTCGTCCGGCAGCAGCGGGCGGATCACCAGGCTGACCTGCCGATCCCCCGCCCGCCAGCTCGTCTGGTGATCGGCCGACCGGGCGGCGGCGAGCAGGTCCCCGGCGGCGGCCGCATCGATCTCGAGGCACGGCCGTGCGGGCCAGCCGGGCACCTGCTCTGGTGGCACGGGCAACGGCCAGGGTCGCACCGGTTCCCGCCCGGCGGCCTCCGCCAGCACGACCACCGCGTACCGGTCCGGCGCGTACTCCCCCGCCTCGGTCCCCACCTGCTCCGCGGCGGCGGCGAACTCGACGATCCGTCGGCGATCGTCGCCTCCCGTCTCGGACTGCAGGCCGGCTTGAGTCCGGAAGGTACCTTCGGTGGACCGGATCCGCACGCTCAGCGAGGCGGCGTCCAGGACATCGAGACCGTACGCGTTGTCCTCGAAGAGGTTCGCGCGGGCCGCCTGCTCGAACAGTCCCGACAGTTCGCCGTCGGTCAGCATGCGGCGCCGCGCGGTGAACACGGCACCCTGGTCCTGGCCGGCGACGATTGCCGACCCGTCGCCGTAGACGACCAGCGCCGGCACGCGGTACCGAGCGGACAACGGCCCGAACCCGCCGCTCCGATCGATCCGCAGCACCGCGGTCGCCGGATCGTCGGGCCGGTCCGGAGGGGTGGCCACACAGCCGGCCACCGACCCGACCATGACCAACACGAGGCATCTCCGAAGTCGCATCACGACGGTTGGACGTGGGTCGGTCACGGGTCGTTCCGTCAGGTGCGGGTCATCGAAGATCGATCCACGGGCAGGGCTGGGCGTCAGGCGTCGAGTCGGGTGCCGCCGGCAGTGGGGACCGTTCGGTGGCGATCGATGCGTCAGCCGCCGGTGGGGTCGACGTGGTCCCGCCACGAGTGCTGGGGCTGGTAGCCCAGCAGCCGTCGGGCCTTGTCGATGCTCAGCAGTGTCTCGTGCTCGCCGAGCTTCTTGCGGACCTCGACCCCCGGATGGACCTCGCCCATGAGGCTGGCACTGGACCTGCTCATGACGGTGTCGGCGTTGGCGATGATGAAGACGTCGGCGCCGGGCCGATCGTGGGCGAGCGCCCGCTCGACCGCCTGGGCGCCGTCGCGAGCGTCGATGTAGCCCCACAGGTTCCATCGGCGCAGCTGCGGGTCGGCGTCGAAGGACGGGAACTGGGCGTAGTCCTCGACGTCCATCACGTTGGAGAAACGCAGGCCCACCATGACCAGATCGGGGTCCCATCGGCAGAAGTGGCGCGCCATTTCCTCCTCGAGCGCCTTGTTCAGGGAGTACGTCGATTCTGGGCGCGGTGGATACTCCTCGTCCACCGGAACGTACGGCGGCGGGGTGTCGAACGGCAGCCCGAGCACCGTCTCGCTCGACGCCCACACCACCCGCTTGATCCCTGCGGCCCGAGCTGCGGCGAAGACGTTGTACGTCGCCGCGGAGTTGTTCGCGAACGTGGTCGCGTTGGGCAGCAGCCCAGGGGCGGGGACCGCTGCCAGATGCACCACCGCCTCGACGTCGCCGGCGTGCTCGTCGGCGCCGCCGGTGAACGCCTCCACCACCTGCCCGTAGTCGGTGAGATCCACGAGGAGGAACTCGCCGTCGACGTCGCGGGGATCACGTCCGCCAGCGCGGTCCACCGCCAGCACGTCGACACCCACATCGCGCAGATGCGCGACCACCGCACGACCGAGCTTGCCGGTGGCCCCGGTGACGACAACGCGCCTGGGGAGTGCGGATTCGAGAACAGGGTCGGTCATGGTCACATCCTCTCCGGCGGTGCGCCGCGCCCCGCAAGGGGGGTGCAGCCTGGATCGAGCGCGGTGCGGACGGTCGCGGTGATGAACACTGGCGCGACCGGCTGGATGTGGGCGCTGTCGTGCTCCCGGAGCACGGTCCTGCGGAAGTAATCCTGTTCCACGAGGGCGGCACCACGTCCGAGACGCCGGGCCTCGCGGGCGGCCGTGGTCTTTCCGCTGCCGGAGTTTCCCCGGATGATCACCAACGTGGGCGAAACGGGTGTTGTGGGAGTCGACGTCGTCATGGACTGCTCTCTCAGGCGGTTGTGCTCTGTCGGGGCATCTGCGCGGTGGGCGCGGTGGTGTCGTAGCCGGCGGCTTGGAGGGTGAACAGTTCGGCGTACCGGCCGCGGGCGGTCATGAGGTGATCGTGGGTGCCGGCCTCGACGAGGCGGCCGTGGTGTAGGACGTAGATGCGGTCGGCGTGACGGACGTTGGCCAGCCGGTGGGTGATCAGGATGGTGATGCCGCGCCCGTGCCGGTCGCGGATGGCTTGGAACAGGGCGTCCTCGGCGCGGGGATCGAGTGCGGAGGACGGCTCGTCCATGATGAGCACGTCGGCGTCGCGCAGGAACCCGCGGGCGGCGGTGACGCGTTGCCATTGCCCACCGGAGAGGTCCTGGCCGCCGGCGAAGGTGCGGTCGAGCAGCGTCTCGTACCCGTGGGGCAGGTCGTTGATCATGTCGTGGGCGACGGCGCGGGCGGCGGCTTCCTCGATGCGGTCCTGGCCGGGTGTGGTGGTGATGTCGCCGATGGCGATGTTCGTGGCGGCGGTGAACGGCCACTTGTGGTACTCCTGCGTAACGACGCCGATCCGGCCCCGTAGCGCGGCCATGCCCCAGTCGTCGATCGTGCGGCCGTTGTAGTGGACGCTGCCGCCGGAGGGGGCGCGTAGGGTGGCGATCATCATGGCGAGGGTGGACTTGCCGGAGCCGTTCTCCCCGACGAACGCCACCGTCTGCCCCGCTTCGACGGTCAGGCTGACCTGGTCGACCGCCGGTGTGTCGCGGTCGGGGTAGCGGAGACTGACCGCCTCGACGGTGATCTCCCGCAGCCGCTGCGGTGTTCCGGCGCGGCCAGTACAGGTGCGGGGTTCAGGGAGATAATCGGCGGCGCGGGCCATGAAGCCGGTGTAGTCACGGAAGTGCTGCCCTTCGGTGTAGACACGGTCGATCTGGAAGGTGACCACGGAAAGGGACCGTTGCGCGGACTGGACGGCGATGACGCAGGTCGCGGCAGCGGCGAGGGGGATCTGACCGTCGATGAGCAACAGGCCGAGCAACACGTAGACGGCAGCGGTGGCGATCCCGCCGATCATCGCGCCGACGGTGGTGGTCGTGGTGACCCTGCGGGCAAGTGCGAGTTGGATGCCGGTCTCGACGCCCATCACCCGGTCGTACTGGTCGAGCAGGAAACTACGCAGGCCGTAGGAGCGTAGTTCGGGGGCGGAGTCGCGTTCAGCCATCAGCCGGTGAAGCAGCCACAACCGGCGCCGCCGGACCGATCCGGCCGCGTAGGTCTGATAGCGCAGGTGCCCGGCCCGCAGCGACGCCCACCCGTTCGGAACGGTGGCGACCAGGAGCGCAGGCAGCAGTAGTGGATGGACCACCACGACAGCGACCGCGACCGCCAGCACGCCCGCGAGGCCGGCGAGCAGGTTCATCGACGCCTGCACAAGCCCGGTGGTGGAGTCGGCACCACGGGAGGCGCGTTCCATGTCGTCGGCGAACGCGTCGGCATCGAAGGCTTCAAGTCGTACGGCGGTAGTCACCTCGAACAGCCCGCGTTCCACCTTCTGGTCGACCTTCGGGCTCAGCCCGTTCTGTGCATATCCCATCGCGGTGGCCATGCCGGCGCGTAGCGCCGTGACGGCGGCGAGAGCTGCCAAGGCGGGCAGCGCCGCGACGACCTTGTCGGCGGTCGGCCCGCCGGCGAACAGTTCCACCAACACCCGCTGCACCGCGAGGAGCCCGAACGCCGACATGACCCCCGCGCCGACCGTCGTCACCCCCACGATCAAGGTACGGACCCGGTCAGCGTGCCAGCTCACCCCGAGGGCGGCCCAGACCAGTCGGGGCAGCTCGGACAGCACGGCGAACGGGCCCGCCTGCGCCCGCGCCCGCACCCCTGTCTCCCACCACATCTCCCGTAACTCCGGCAGCACCGACTCCCCCTGCGTCGACACGGGCAGGTCGGGCGTCCGGTCTGGCTGGTCGGTTGTGGGCATGCAGGTACCTCCCGAAGGTGAGCAGGGTTCGCCGCCGTGGCGGTACGTCGACGGCGGACAACGCGGGGCGTCGCCTCCGGCGGTGACGCCCGGTGTCGCTGGCCGGGGATCCGCCGGAATGCTTCGTCAGTCGGCTCGACCGGTAGGACCCGCCGGTTCGGGTCGATAGGTTGCGGAGCCCGTCCAGCCGCCCGCGGGGCAGGTCAGCGGTGATGCCCGAGTGTCCGCAGAACATGGACTCGACCGTAGGACGCCTGCCGTCCGACACGCCCGTAGCGGCTCTGTCTCACATTCGGGATGCTGTTGGTGATCTTGGTTCATTGATCGGTCTGGGCGGGGCGGTGCCTGCACCGGAGGCGCCTCGGTGTTGAAGTAGTGAAATGTCGATGAGTCGTGGTTTGGGTTCGGCTGTTCCGGTGGAGACGGCTCCGGGCAGCTGCGATGGCGGGAGGCGAGGGTGTCCAGAGCTCGTAAGAGCCGAAAGGGCACCACACGGCGGCGTTCGGGCGGCACGACGGCCGACGACGATGCGGAGCCGCTCGAGTGCCGTGGTCTCGGGTGAAGGTCATGTCGACGCCAGCCGGGAGCTGAGGAAGGCCGTCGAGGCCTACTGGGCCGAAAAGATCGACGCCTCGAAGTGCCTTCGACTCGAGCAGCGACCCGCCCCAAACATCCACAGACCCCCGCGACGGAGGGGTTCCCGCCGCGGGGGTCTGTGGTGTGGGCGTCAGTTCGGGGCGTGTACCCCGTTGGCCGCATAGTCCCTGGTGGCACCACGGACGTACATCTGGGTGGATGACTGGTTGCCGGAGAGGTACTGCTGGATGGATCCGGCGAATGGCGTGCTGGAGGCGTTGCGGCCGTACACGTCGGTGTAGACCGTGGTGGGGCCGCTGTTCTGCACCGAGAAGGTGCCCGTCCGGTACTCCCGCAGGGTGCCCTTGAACGGCGAGCGTGGGTCGTCCCAGGCGAGGTTCTGCCCGGCCTGGCGGGCCTGGTTGCAGTAGTCACCACCGGCGAGGTTGGTGTAGCACAGGTCCACGATCCGGCCCAGGTTGTTCGGCTTGGTCGGGTCGTAGTAGCGCGACGGGTTGACCACGTAGAACAGTGGCGCGAGTCGGAAGTTCAGCCCGGGACCCGTCACCTGGACGTCGGAGAACCAGAAGTCGTCCATGTCGGAGACGGTGAACGGCACCGGGTTGGGGTAGAGCGGGTCGTTGTGGGTACGGCCTTCCCGGATCGCCTGCACGCAACCCGGCTCGGTGATCAGCCGGCCCAGCGACCGGGTCTCCGAGGGTGAGTCCGCCGGCACCGGGGGCGCGACGTTGATGAACTGGCCGCCGAAGCCCGGGCATTCGCTGGGGCTGAAGCCCCCGGCCCGCCCGAGCGGGATCATCGCGTTGTACCGGGCCTCGACGACCTGCCCGTTGGTCTGGGAGCAGCGCTGGTTGAAGAGCAGCTCGTGGACGTTGTTGGTGAAGGCGTCCGGCGAGTGGGTGCCCTGGTGGAACTTGAGCAGTACGTCGCAGGTCGCGATCGTGGTGCCTTGCGGCGGGAAGAGGCTGCTGCCGTTGTCACCCTGGATCACGTTGACGTTGTTGACCGAGAGCACCTTGTGTCCGACGTGGTCCTCGTGCCGGTGACTGTGCTCGGGCATGCTGTCCAGCATCACTTCGCTGGTGTAGCCGAAGGCCGGCCAGCCGGCGGTGGAGAACAGGTCCGATGGACGGGGGTCGTCACCGTGTTCGTGGCCGAAGTTGCAGCCACTGGGATCCCGGTTCGGGTGCCAGGTCGGGTAGACCTTGCCGTCCGGTCCGTACGTCCAGTAGCGGGCGTGGATCTCGACGGAGCACTCCCCCGACCGCGGCAGGTAGCCCTTTTCGTTGGCGGTGGCGATCAGGGTGTACGCCCGGCTGGCGGCTGCGCCCGCTGGCGGCAGCGCCGTTCCCCAGGTGGGGTTCCCGGGCGGTGCCGAGGTCGGCGGCGAGGTGGGCTGTTGCGTCGGCCCGGTGGTGGGGTTGGGACCCGACTCTCCGGCGCAGGAGCTGATCTGGGGTCGGGCGCTGGAGTTGCCGTTCGTCATCGTGGTGAAGCCGAACGTGTTACCGCTGCCGTTGGAGCGCATCGTCAGCACGGTGCCGTTGCTGTTCAGGCTGGCGCTGCCGCTCCAGGTGGTGCTGATCCGCTGTGGCGCGGTGACGGCCACCACCACGGTCCAGCTGCTGGCGCCGCTGACCGTAACCGAGGTGTTGTACCGGTCACCCCAGACCGTGCCGGCCGCCGTCGACGCGGTGCAGCTACCGCCCGGCGGCGGGGTCGTCGTGGGCGATGTGGTCGGCGGCGTGGTGGTGGGGTTGGGGGTGCCGCTGTTCAGTGCGGCGAGTACGGCGTCGTACGCGGCCTTCTTGCCGCCGCTGCTGTTGAACAGCAGTGGGCTTTCGCCGGAGCGCCAGGAGTCCGAGTCGCGGATGCCCCAGACGGTGATTCCGGTGCAGCGGGGCACGGCGAGGCAGTCGTTGGTCGTGTTGCGGTACGCGTCGCTGGGTGCGTTGCGGATGTCCAGTTCGGTGATGTGGACGTCGACGCCGAGGGCCGCGAAGCTGGACAGGGTGGTGCGGAAGTTGCTCGGGTAGTTCGAGCCGCCGGTGAAGTGGGCCTGGAAGCCGACGCAGTCGATCGGTACGCCGCGCTGCTTGAAGTCCTGGACCATCCGGTAGACGCCCTGGGTCTTGGCCGCGGTCCAGTTGTCGGTGTTGTAGTCGTTGTAGCAGAGCTTGGCGTTCGGGTCGGCGGCGTCGGCGGCCCGGAACGCGGCTTCGATCCAGTCGTTGCCGGTGCGTTGCAGGTTGGAGTCGCGCCGGGCGCCGCTGCTGCCGTCGGCGAAGGCCTCGTTGACGACGTCCCACCAGGTGACCTGGCCGCGGAAGTGGCTGGCAACCTGGGTGACGTGGTTGAGCATGGCCGAGCGCAGGGTGCTGCCGCTCAGGCTCTGCATCCAACCGGGCTGCTGGGAGTGCCAGGCCAGGGTGTGTCCTCGGACCTGCATGCCCTGGCTGCGGGCGTGTTGCACGATCCGGTCGGCGTTGCCGTACGAGAACTGGCCGCGTTGCGGTTCGGTCGCGTCGATCTTCATTTCGTTCTCGGGCGTGACCTGGTTGAACTCGCGGTTCAGGATCGTCGTGTACGCGCTGTCGCCGAGCTTGCCGGCTGCCACGGCGGTACCGAAGAACCGGCCCTGCTCGGCAGCCGACGCACCCAAGGTGGTGGCGGCCTGCGCCGAGGTGGTCACCACCACCGCGGCGCCGGTAGCGAGTAGCAGGCTCATAGCGCCCAGCATCAGCCGGGACGGGCGGATCCGTCTCAACGTGAGGCGCTCACGCGTCCCAACCGTCTGGTTCATCATCCTTGTGTGCCTCTCTCTGAGGGCTGACAGGATCCACGGATCAAACATCGACGTTGACGACTCGGGCGTAGTCGGTCTTGGTTCTCCTGGCGTTGCTGGGAGAGAACCACGCCATTGGAGTCTCGCGGTTGGAACAGCTCAGGACCGGTCCGCCACAGGATCGTCGGTTCTCCTCCTGCTGCCGGCCGTGCACGGTTGTCTGGAGGGGCCGTGCACGGGGCAGCGGTTGTTCCTTGCGGTCTAGCCGGTGGTGCAGGATCTGATCTGGGGGCGGGCGCTGGAGTTGCCGTTTGTCATGGTGGTGAAGCCGAAGGTGTTGCCGCTGCCGTTGGAGCGCATTGTCAGTACGGTGTTGTTGCTGCTCAGGCTGGCGCTGCCGCTCCAGGTGGTGGTGATCTGCTGTGGTGCGGTGACGGCTGCTACCACGGTCCAGCTACTGGCGCCGCTGACTGTCAGCGAGGTGTTGTACCGGTCGCCCCAGACCGTGCCGGGTGTTACCGACGCGGTGCAGTTTCCACCGGGCGGTGGCCCTGTGGGCGACGTGGTCGGCGTAGGCGTAGGCGAGGTGGTCGGCGTGGGCGATGTCGTCGGCGGCGTGCTGGTGTTCAGGCCGAAGAAACGGATCGCCTCGGCGGCGTTCACCGGAAGATTGTGCGGCACGCCCTGCAAGCTGATCGCCTCGACCGGGGCCTGCCCGCCACTGCCCCCGTACCGGGTGCGGGTGTAGCCGGACTGCGGGGTGTCGGTGAAGGTGGGTGTCTGGCTCAGCCCGTGCAGGTTGGTCCACTGCTTGATCTCTTCACCGAAGTTGGGATAGCGCAGCGTCTCGTCGTTCGTGCCGTGCCACAACTGCATACGCGGCCGGGTACCGGTGTAGCCCGGGTACGCGTTGCGGACCAGGTCACCCCACTGCTGGGCGGTACGGGTGATCTGGCCGTTGGCGCACTCGCTGTTCCAGGTCGAGCTGCCGGTCGTCGCGAAGCAGCCGAAGGGCACGCCTGCGAACGCGGCGCCGGCCTTGAACACGTCCGGATAGAGCCCGAGTAGGACGTTGGTCATCATCGCGCCGGACGAGGTGCCGGCGGCGAAGATGCGGTTGGGGTCGGCGTTGTAGCGCTGCTGCACGTAGCTGACCATCGACCTGATCGAGACCGGGTCGCTGCCGCCGTCGCGTCGTAGTGCCTGTGGGGAGTAGACGTCGAAGCACTGGCCGCTGCGGGTCGCCGACGGGTATATGACGATGAAGCCGTACTGGTCCGCCTGGCGGGCGAACTGAGTGCCGGAGTAGTAGGCAGGCCCGGTGCCGGTGCAGTAGTGCACGGCCACGAGGATGCCCGGATTGGCTTGGACCCGGTCCGGTACGTACAGGTGCATGCGCAGGTTGCTCGGGTTGGTGCCGAAGCCGGTCACCTCGGTGAGCGTGGCCGCGGATGCCGGTGGCGCGATCGTGAGCGTGGCGGCCACGAGCGCGATCGCGAGGCCCGCGGCGCCGGTCAGGAATCGTCTGAGTCTCATATGGGTTGGTCCTCCCGAACCGTTGGGTGCCGGTTGGCTGAAGGGGTGCGCTGGCCCGCTGGCCGTGCGTGGTTACCGAAGGGCCGCGCACGGCCAGCGGCGGTTCTTAGGGTTTAACCGGCGGTGCAGGAGTTGATCTGGGGTCGGGCGCTGGAGTTGCCGTTCGTCATCGTGGTGAAGCCGAACGTGTTACCGCTGCCGTTGGAGCGCATCGTCAGCACGGTGCCGTTGCTGTTCAGGCTGGCGCTGCCGCTCCAGGTGGTGCTGATCCGCTGTGGCGCGGTGACGGCCACCACCACGGTCCAGCTGCCGGCGCCGCTGACCGTCACCGAGGTGTTGTACCGGTCACCCCAGACCGTGCCCGGGGAGGTCGACGCGGTGCAGCTGCCACCGGGCGGTGGTGTGGTCGGCGGCGGCGTGGTCGTGGGCGGAGGGGTCGTGGGCGTGGGGCCGGTGGGCGGTGGGGTGGTCGGTCCGTCGGTGAGGACCGGGGTCTGCCAGTCGCGCCACTCGGCCAGGTTGCCCTGTTTGCGGCTGGAGATCCGAATCGTGCCGGCGGCGTTGCCGGTCTTGAGCAGATGCTTCTGGATGTTCTGCTGCAACGGGGTTCGCCACTCGGAGCGGCTGGCGCAGTGGGTGCCGTCGGAGACGTCCGACCAGTAGGTGATGTTGTCTCCCGCCCCGAGTGCCTTGTAGATCTCGGCGCCGGCGAGGGCGGCGTTGCTGCCGGAGCGGGCGGCGAGCCAGTCGATGTGTGGGTTCTCCATGACGAACAGGCCGCGGGGTGCGACGAGGCCGATCATTTGGTGGGTGTCGACCGGCAGCCCGCTGGGGTTGCTGGTGTAGGCGCTGAACGCGTCACCGAGCCAGGGCTGCTCGCCGTAGGCGCTGGACAGCGGTTGGGAGCCGGACTCGCCGGGGATGCCGCGGAAGATCGGGGCACCGCCGGAGCCGGACTCGATCGGCATGGTCAAAGCGATCCGTTGGTCGAACGCGCCGATCACGAACGCGCCCTTGCCGTAGCGGGAGCAGCCGGTCACCCCGGTCGCGTCGGGGCGGAGGATGGTGCCGCCGGACTGTTCGATGACGTCGATGATCCGGGACACCCCCCAGGCCCAGGCCATCAGGATTCCGGTGCTGCTGTTGGCGCCATAGAGCGTGTAGAAGGCGCCCTGCTTGTTGTTGCGGGGGGTGCCTTCCCGGCCGACGGCCAGGGGGTCGTAGTTGATGACCGCGGCGCCGGCGTTGCGGATGGTGGCGGTGTCGGCGCCGAACCCACCCAGGACGACGACGGCCGGGAACGGGCCGGTGCCCGACGGCAGTTGGACGCTGGCGGAGAAGCTGGCGTTGCGGCCCTGGTCGGACACGTTCACCTGGATGCTCGTGTTCGAGACGGTGCCGCTCACGGTGGCCGGTTTAGCGGGCTTCTGCCCGTACACGGTCCGCTCGGCCAGTTCCCGGGTCTCGGCCCGCCGGCATCGCCATTCGGCTTTGGTGGTGATGCGCGTGCCATCCAACTTCCGGAACGGGTCGGGCAGCCGGGAGCTGGCCGGTACGGACGTGTTCGGCACCGGGCAGTCGGCGCCCTCGTCTTCCACCGTGGACGCGGCGTGCGCGGGTGTGGTCCGGCCTATCACGGTTACCGTCCCGGTGACGGTGAGCGCCGCAACCGCGAGCGTGATGACCGCTGAACGTAGCTTCGAGCGGCCTGGGCGGAGTGTCATCGTGGCTCTCCTTTCAGGGTTGGCAACGGACGTTGAAATTGACCTTGAGGTACGTGGTGGGGGTAGCTGCGCCCGACCGCCGCAGCCGACACGTGCGCGGCTGCGGCGGGTAAAGCAGCGGGCCCGGCTGGATCCGGTCCGCCGCCGAGCGGTACGTGGTGCCCAACGCGGCCTCCTTGGGGTGACAGTCGTGGGGTGCGGGTGGGGCCCGACGCCGGTTGAGCTGAGGCATTGACCTCGCGCCACCCGTAGGCCGGAAGGTTACGGAAAGGTTTCGTGAAATTCAAGAGTATAGATTTGGGTGTTGACCTGGTCTTCCGCTACGAAAGACCAGGTCAGGCGTCGATCCTGCGGAGTCAGATGGGGCGATAATTTCCGCTACTCACCCGCAAAGGTCGGCTGCCTCGACAGCGAACACCGACCTCCCGAGGTTTCGTGACTATGTCCGACACGATCGCGCCTACGTCGACCCGTCGACACATCACTAACTGCCGGTGGTCTCGCCAGCGCGTTGAGCAGCTTAAATCAGTTGTTCAGCGTGATGTTCTTCGATGCCTGCGGCGGCCGTCGGCTGGACAAGCCACCGGAATCCAGGGTCTTGGATATTTCGGAAAAGTTTCGTAACCTAGGCCCCAGATGGCTTGGCACTCCCTCGCGACGGCCGGACCTGGCACACCCCCGACGGCAACATGAGCCGGCCCGCCGCCCGCCCCGTTGATCCGGAGGAGCAGATGCGCAAAAGATCGACTAGACCGCTACTGGCCGTTCTCACCGCGGTGGTGGTGGCGCTCGGTGGAGCCGTCCTCGCCGATGGCGCGGCCAGCGCCGAGTCCAACGGCGGCGTCCGCGTGATGCCGCTCGGTGACTCCATCACCGACGGGCTCACCGTGCCCGGTGGCTACCGGATCGGTCTCTGGCAGAAGCTCGTCGCCGGCGGTCACACCGTCGACTTCGTCGGCTCCCAGTTCAACGGGCCGGGCAGCCTCGGCGACCACGACCACGAGGGCCACTCCGGCTGGCGCATCGACCAGATCGACGCCAACATCGTCAACTGGCTGCGCACCACCACACCCCGCACCGTGCTGCTGCACATCGGCACCAACGACATGTTCGGCAACGCCGCCAACGCCCCCGCGCGGCTGTCCGCATTGCTCGACCGGATCACCAACACCTCACCCGGCATCATCGTGTTCGTCGCGACCATCATCCCGTTCCCCGCCGCCGACTCCGCCGTGCGCACGTTCAACGCCGCGATCCCCGGCATCGTCCAAGGAAAGGTCGCCGCGGGCAAACGCGTCCACCTGGTCGACATGTACCGCGCGCTGACCGCCGCCGACCTCGCCGACGGCGTCCACCCCAACGCGGGCGGCTACGAGAAGATGTCCACCGCCTGGTTCAACGCGCTGCGCTCCGTCCCGGACAGCCTCACCAACGGCACACCCTCGCCGACCCCCACCACCTCGCCTACGCCTACGCCGACCACGTCGCCCACAGGGCCACCGCCCGGTGGCAACTGCACCGCGTCGGTAACACCCGGCACGGTCTGGGGCGACCGGTACAACACCTCGCTGACAGTCAGCGGCGCCAGTAGCTGGACCGTGGTAGCAGCCGTCACCGCACCACAGCAGATCACCACCACCTGGAGCGGCAGCGCCACCCTGAGCAGCAACAACACCGTACTGACAATGCGCTCCAACGGCAGCGGCAACACCTTCGGCTTCACCACCATGACAAACGGCAACTCCAGCGCCCGCCCCCAGATCAGATCCTGCACCACCGGCTAGACCGCAGTGCACGCGCTGACCATCGACCCGTTCAACGCTGGTGCCGCACGACCCACTGGAGTGAACCGTGAAGAAATCCCAGATTATGGTGGTGGCCGCAGCGACCGCGCTGGTCAGCGTGGCGGGAGTTCTGACCGCCCCTCCCCTGTTGGCCGCAACGCCCGACATCACCGTCAACACCGCCTCGTCGTACCAGACGATCGACGGGTTCGGGGCCGCGACCCCGATCTTCAATGGCTCCGGCAGCCCGTGGACCACCGGCGAAACTCAGACACTCGTCGGTACCGGCCAGGGGCAGCTCGGCCTGTCGATCGTCCGGACCGTGGTGTCGCCGGTATCGAGCGAGTGGGGCCTGTACGCGAGCAGCCTGCAGACCGCGAAGTCCTACGGCTCCGACGTCAAGATTCTTGCCTCGCCCTGGACAGCCCCGGCAAACTTCAAGACGAACAACAGCAGAGTCAACGGCGGAAAACTCCGGACCGACTACTACGACGACTACGCGACACACCTGAACAACTACGTGCAGTACATGAAGAACCAGGGTGTCACAATCGACGTGACCTCGGTCCAGAATGAGCCGGACTGGCACCCTGACTACGATTCGATGGACTGGACCGGCGCCGAGATGCGGAACTTCGTCCGCGACCAGGGCACCAAGATCACCGATACCAGGCTCATGGTTGGCGAATCCTTGAGATTCGCCCGCCAGTACTCCGACCCCAGCCTGCAGGACGCCACCGCGCGCAACAACATCGGCTACGTCGGCGGCCACCTCTACGACGCCGAGAACAGCGGAAACCTCTCCCCGTACCCGCTCGCGGCCCAGTACGGCAAGAACCAGTGGATGACCGAGTGGAACCTGCACGCGGCCGACGGGAATGGTTCGAACATCTGGGGCAACCCCAGCAACACGACTGTCTGGAACGAGACCCTGGACGACATCATGCGGACCGTACACAGGTCGATGGAGTCCGGTTGGAGCGCCTACGTCTGGTGGTACGGCCGCCGCTTCTACTCCTTCATCGGCGACGGCGAGTCGCAGTACGGGACCACGAAGGGCGCCGTTCTCAGACGCGGTAACGCGTTCTCGCAGTACTCCAAGTACGTCCGACCCGGCGACAAGCGGGTCGCCCTCTCGAAAAGCTCAAGAGCTTCCTCCCTGGAGGTCACCGCCTACCAGGGCAGAGGCAAGGTCACACTGGTGATTCTCAACCGCTCGAACAGCGCGGTCAACAATGCCGTCATCCAGACCCCGCAGAGCATCTCGAACGCCGAGTACACCGTCACCTCACAAAACCTGGGCGCCGCGTCACAGCCGGCGAATCTCGACGACGGACAGGCGACCATCAGCGTCCCTGCGCGAAGCATCTCCACGATCACCCTCACCAACGGCCCGACCACCCCGCCGACCGGCCAGCCCACGACCAACCCGACCACCCCACCGTCGACCACACCCCCGCCCACCACCCCACCGGCCGGCGGTAGCTGCACCGCGTCGGTCACCCCGGGCACCGTTTGGGGCGACCGGTACAACACCTCGGTAACGGTCAGCGGCGCCAACAACTTCACCGTGGTCGTAGCCGTCACCGCACCACAGGCGATCACCACCAGCTGGAGCGGCAGCGCCAGCCTGAGCAGCAACAACACCGTACTGACAATGCGCTCCAACGGCAGCGGCAACACCTTCGGCTTCACCACCATGACAAACGGCAACACCAGCGCCCGACCACAGATCAGATCCTGCACCGCCGGCTGACCACACCAGGCCCTGTCCCACCCGGATCGCCGAGCTGCCCCGAGTCTTCTGACGTCATCCTGGACATGTCCGTGCGACCCGGGCCCGAAGATCCGGGCCCGGGCGTACGTTACCTACGCTTCGTGACTCGTGTTGATCACAGTGCGTCGGGTCGGTGCCGGGACAGAGTTGGCGGCACCGGTCTTCGACGCTGCCGGTCAGCGAATCTTCTTCGTCGCCCGCTTGCGGGGCGGCGTCAACAGCTCGGCGATCGCCGCGATCGCCGACGGCACCAGGCGGTAGTACGCCCAGACGCCGCGCTTCTCCCGCTCGAGCAGGCCGGCCTCGGTGAGGATCCGAAGGTGATGACTCACGGTCGGCTGGGAGAGCCCGAGCGGCGCGGTGAGATCAGACACTGACGCCTCGCCCTCCGGAGCGGCCTGGATCAGACTGAGCAGTCGCAGCCGGGCTGGGTCGGCAAATGCCTTGAGCACTCCCGCGAGCCGCTCGGCATCGGCCCGCTTGATCGGTTCGCCAGCGAGCGGCGAAATGGCAGGCGTCGTAGTTTTCGCAGTTCCCACGTCTTGCATCGTTGCAGCAACGCCACCGGTGGGCCGGTGAAACGAGTGCTAAATCACCGTCAGCTCGGTTGGGAGCCTCTGCATCCGTTCGGGCTGGGCCGGCATGATGAGCTGCGGATCGAGGGCGGTGCCGGTGTGCCCGGGTTGGTGGTCGTCGGGGTTGGGCAGGCTGGCTTGGCGGCGGGCTACTACCTGCGCCGCGCCGGCCCGGCTCTCGTCATCCTCGATGCGCAGGCGCGGCCGGGCGGCGCGTGGCGGCATGACTCACGTTCGACCCAGCACCTGCCCGGCGCAACTTGCACAGACCGGGAGAGGGTCGCGAACCCGACAAGCTACCGGTAGCCGTCAAGGCCGAGTAGCGGTCCGAGCGCCTGGGCGGCCATGACGACGCCGACGATAAGGACCAGGGTCGCGGTGGCCCATGGGGTGACGGCGGCGAGCCTCGCTGAAGCGGTGCCGATCCGGTGGGCGAGGCGTCCGTTCAGGTGGACGAGGAGGAGTCCGGCGGCGGTGAGGGCGGTGGCCATGCCCAGGCCGTAGGCGATGACGAGCAGGACTCCGAACCAGGTACGACCCAGCGCGATCGCGCCGAGCAGCGCGATCAGGGCGGATGGGCTCGGTACGAGGCCGCCGGCGACGCCGATGCCGATCAGTCCTCGGAGGATTCCGATGACGAGTACGCCGATGGTGTGGGTGGCAGTGACGGTGATGCCGACGGTGATCGCGTCGCGGTAGGTGCCTTGGCGGCCGGCGATGTAGGCGGCCATGACGGTTTTGCCGTGCCCGGGTAGGGCGGCGTGGGCGGCGCCGAGGAGGAGGGCGAGCAGGATGCCGAGTAGTCCGGCCAGCGGGGTGAGCTGGTCCGAGCCGACGAGGGTGTTGAGCCGGTCCCCCGCTGCGCTCATCGCGCGGGTCAACGGCCCTGCGATCGGGACTAGTGGTGGGGCCATGGCATCGGTGCCGGTGGTGCCCGGGGTGGTGCGGAGTTCGACTGTTCGCTGGTCCAGGGGCGAGGCGAGCAGGTCATCGGGGTGGCTGCGGAGTTCGTCGCTGATGCTCGTCGTGGGAACCGGGGGATCCCTGATCGCTACCGCGTGGCTGGTGGCAGTGATCTCGTGCCAGCCGATCCGGTCCGGTTGGTAGCTGTCCCGGAGGGTCACCGTGGTGGGACTACGTAGTACGGCGGCAGGCGGAACGACGACCGGCAACTGCCGCCAGGAGCAACCGGTCCGTCGCACGTACAAGATCGCGTCCACGACCGACCGCCGTGAGTTCTCCTCCGACCGGCCGAGCCACCTGGGCAGCGGCACTTAGGCTTTCGTTGGTCTTGATCTGGCTCACTTGGTGGCCGTCGACCGTGGTACGTTTCACGCCGAGCAGGGTGAGATCCGGTCGTGGTCCACTTCTGTACTGGGCCCCGCGATGTACGTCCGGTGCCCTAGTGTCCTGAGTCTTTGATTCGTTTGCAGTACGTCGCGAGGCTGGTCAGGATCTCGTCCGCGGTCTTGGTCCAGACGTACGGACGTGGCTGCTCGTTCCACACGGTGAGCCACGCCCGGATGTCCTTCTCCAACGCCACCACGCTGCGGTGGACACCCCGGCGAATGAGCTTGTTGGTGATCTCGGCGAAGAACCGTTCGACGAGGTTGAGCCAACTCGCGCTGGTCGGGGTGAAATGCAAGTGGAAACGCGGGTTACGCAGCAGCCACCGCTTCACCGCCGGGGTCTTGTGGGTGGCGTAGTTGTCCAGCACCAGATGCACGTCCAGGTCTGCGGGCACCGAGGCGTCGATCTTCCGCAGGAACCTCAGGAACTCCTGCTGCCGATGCCGACGGTGCACCGACCCGATCACCGTCCCGCTGACCACGTCCAACGCCGCGAACAGACTCGTCACACCCGCCCGCAGATAGTCGTGACTACGCCGCTCCGGGACGCCGGGCTGCATCGGCAACACCGGCTGCGACCTGTCGAGGGCCTGGATCTGCGACTTCTCATCAACACACAACACCAACGCCCGCTCAGGAGGATCGAGATACAGGCCCACCACGTCACGGACCTTGTCGACGAACAACGGATCCGTGGACAACTTGAACGACTCGGCCCGCCACGGCTGCAACCCGAACGTGCGCCAGATCCGCGACACCGTCGACTGCGACAACCCCGTCGCCGCCGCCATCGACCGACTCGACCAGTGCGTGGCATTACGCGGCATCGACTCCAACGTCTCCACGATCACCCGCTCCACCTCAGCATCACCGACCCGCCGTGGCCGACCAGGCCGAGGCTCGTCATACAACCCATCAACCCGATGAACGACGAACCGCGACCGCCACGTGCCGACCGTCGGCAACGAAACACCGAGCAGCCGCGACACCTCACTGTTCGACAGACCCCGCCCGCAAGCCAAAATGATCCGCGCCCGCATCGCCAACGCCTGCGCCGTTGACCGCCTTCGCGTCAACGCCTCCAACGCATCCCGCTCCGCACCCGTCAACTCCAGCAGGGCCAACTTCGGCCCACGACCATCACCCATACCAGAACTAACAGGAAACTACGGACTCAGGACACTAGGCCGTGTCTGACAAAGCCTAGAGCTGAGCAGCATCCCCTTCAGGACTGGTCCCGGTGTGATTCAGGGATACTTCGCGTATGCGCCGCCATGCCTTCGCCTTGATCCCCTGCCTGCTGCTGGCGGGCTGTTCCGCGGGCGAGGCCGCCGCACCGTCGGCGGCTCCCGCCACGACCGCGTCACCGGCCCCATCGCCCGCCACGTCGGCGCCGACACCCGCGACGACCGCGATTCCGACCGAACCGCTCCGGCTGACTGTTGAGATGACCCGGCCTGGGGCGCGACTGCGGTTCGGCGAGAAGGCGATCGTGCCCGTCCGCCAGTATTACCCCCTGCTGAAGACCTACGCCGAGGGCGTGCTCGGCATCGTGGTGCAGCGCATCCAGACGACCCCGGGTTCGGAGGTCCAGGGCAACTTCGGCGGAGACAGCAGGGCGGTACTGAAGCGCCACACCGCGTACTACGCCAAGATCATCATCACCAACGAGAGTGGCAATGCCTTCTCGCCGGACACGCCGCGCTTTACCGGCGAGTTCGGCGACTTCGGTCCCGCCGTCACCGTGACCGGCGAGATGCGGCTGCCGAGCTGCCGAGCTGGGCACCCACCCGATTCCGACGAGTTCGATCGCAAGGGCGCCGAATGGAAGACCTGCTTGCTCGCCGTGTCATCACGTTCCCGCCCCATGACGGAGGTGCGGTACGACGACCCACCGTACGGCAAGGAGATTCAGTTCGAACAAGACCCGTCACCGGACTTCAACAAACACTACGACCTCGGAGCGATCGCCTGGTCCTAGGCACTGTCGGTTAAATGATCATAGTGGCGAGAGCTGGTCCCGCTGGATGATCGTTGTGGTTCGTCGTGGAGAGTTGACCGACCGGGCATGGGCGCTACTGGAGCCGTTGATGCCCGTTGTCGATGGCAGGGGTCGTAGGTGGTGGGATCATCGGCAGGTGATCAACGGGATTCTGTGGCGGTTGCGGACCGGCTCGCCGTGGCGGGACGTCGCGGAGCGGTACGGGCCCTGGCAGACCTGTTACGAGCGGTGGAAACGCTGGGACCAGGACGGCACCTGGGCCCGTCTGCTGGAGGTCATGCAGGTCAAGGACGACTCGCTCGGGACGTTGGGCCTGGAGGTGATCTCCATCGATTCCTCGATCGCCCGCGCTCACCAGCACGCCGCTGGGGCGCGGAAAGAGAGGGGGCCGGCCCTGCGTGGGGACGACCGGACAGGTTGATCAGCAAAGCGGGCAGGACGCCCAGGCACTGGGCCGATCCCCTGGTGGAGCGCTGCTTCTCCAAGTTCAAGCAGTTCCGAGCCATCGCCGCCCGCTTTGACAAACTGGCCAGCCGCTACCGCAGCGGGCTACTGCTGGCCAGCCACATCCTGTGGCTCCGCCACACCGAATTGCCAGACACCGCCTAGGTCGAGGCGGCGTCGGACGTACGGCGGGGTAGGGACGCGATGTGGCCGTAGAAGTTGCGGATCTCGATGACGACGCGGTCGAAGTCGTCCAGGTTGATGGGTTTGGTGACGTACGCGTTCGCGTGGGCGGCGTAGCTGGAGACGATGTCGCCGGTCGATGACGAGGTGGTGAAGACGATCGCCGGGATGGAGCTGAGGTCCTCGTCGGCCTTGATCTGGTGGAGGACCTGCCGGCCGTCGACGCGAGGCATGTTCAGGTCGAGCAGGATGAGGTCCGGTCGTGGCGCGTCGGCGTACGGGGCCTCGCGGCGGAGGAAGGCCAGGGCGTCGGCGCCGTCGGTGACGTGGTGCAGGGTGCTCGGGATGCTGTGGTCGGCGAAGGCGTTTTCCACGAGCGCGAGGTCGCCGAGGTCGTCTTCGACCACGAGTACCTGCAGGAGCGGAGGATTCATGGTTACGGCCTCGCTTCCTTGCTGTTGATCGTCCCCGGGTGCGGCGGTGATCCCTGGGTTGCGGTGTCGCCGGGCATCGGAACGTGGATGACGAGGATGGCGGTGTCGTCGCTGACGTGGCCGTCGGTGAATGTCATGACGGCGTTGTCGATGGCGGTGGCGAGCTGTTCACCGAAGGTCGCCTGGGTGTCGGCGAGCACCTGGTGGAGGCGGTCGGGGCCGAACATGTCCCGGTCACCGGCGCGGTGGCCCTCGGTGACACCGTCGGTATACAGCACGAGGCTGTCACCGGGCCGGAGCAGGGTCCGCTGATCGTGCAGGGCCGGGTGGGGCAGCCAGCCGAGGATGAGGCCGTGTCGGCCCAGTGGCTCGACCGTACCGTCGGCGCGGCGGATCAGCGGGGCGTCGTGGCCGCCGCAACTGACCCGGGCGGTTACCCCGTCCGGGTGGGGGCGCAGAGTGGCGTAGACCGCGGTGAGGTACTGGCTGCTGTCGGTGTACCAGGCGCGTAGGGCGGTGTTCAGCGTGGCGAGGTTGGTGCTGGGCGTGGCGCACCGTACTGCGGCGGCGCGCAGCGTGTAACGGGCCAGGGCGGTGGTTTTGGCTGCTTGTGGGCCTTTGCCGGAGACGTCGCCGACCACAGCGGCCCACGCCCCGCGTACCGAGGGGAACACGTCGTAGAAGTCGCCGAGCACATCTGTGCCACCGGCACCGCGCCGGTACCGGACGGCAACCTCGACGCCGGGCACCTGCGGCAGGTGCGGCGGTAGCAGGCTCTCCTGAAGCGTGTCGGCGAGTTGGCTCGCCTGCGCGCCGACCTCCTCGGCCAGGGCTGTCGCCGCCTCGGCGATCGCGGTGGCGTGCTCAGCCTGGGCGGTCGCCGCCCGCGCCACGTCGACGGCCTCCCGTAGGGCGATCTCCCCGGCCGCCGCCTGCGCCAGGGTGGACAGCACATCGACGTCGCGCCGGGTCCACTGCCGCACGGCGGTGTCGACCGCGCAGAACGTGCCGAGGACCTGCCCGTCCGGGGAGTGGATCGGGAAACCGGCCCACGCGGCGACGCCCATCAGCTCGATCGACGGGTTCCCTGCCGTGCGCACGTCTGAGCGGGCGTCCGGCACGATCAACTCCGTGCCGGAGCCGATGACGTACTGGCAGAACGACTGCTCGACCCTGTTCTGCCGATCGGCGGGATCGTCACTGTCCACCCCGACGCAGCTCTTCCAGAACGACCGCGTGTCGTCCGCGATCGTGACGAACGCGAACGGCGTACCGAGCAGCGTGGCCGCCAGCCGGGTCAGCCGGTCGAACGCTTCCTCCGGCCCGGTGTCCAGCAACCCCGTCCGGCGCACGGCGGCCAACCGGCCGCTGTCGAACACCAACGCCGGTACGTTCGTCGACACCGTCACCGTCCCAGCCGTTCCACCCGCGCCGGCCCGATCACGAGGCCGGCGGGGGCGCCGGAACGGATGCGCGTCCGAGCGTCGTCCACCGTCGAGTCCTGACCACGAGGGCACACCCGGTCCAGCAACTCCCACAGCTGCCCCACCGTGGCCCGCGCACCCGCGAGGTCGGCACCCACAGCGGCAGGCACGATTGCCGCAGCCGGCCGACCGTGCTTGGTCAGCACCGTGACCTGACCCAGCAGATCGGCGCGGGCGACCAACTCCGAGAAACTGGCCTTCGCTTCCCGTAGCGGCACCCACACCATCGCACCGCTGTCACGATCACCGCTCGCCATGTGGTCAGTATGACCCCAACCGAAGAACACCCAAGGATCACTATCTGCACCTCAGTCAACACCGGGTAGGAAGCTGACCCCTATTGCCTCAGCGGCGAGAGATCCGCCGCCCAAGGATGTGCCGAAAGCACACCAGACGTACCTTTGAGATCGCCTCCGAGGACTTTCGATCTGAGCGAAAAGTCCCGCCGCCGCCGGGCTGCTGCCCCCGCCGTCGCCGGGGCACACGCGCGGCGCGGACACTATGAACTCGGACACGACGCGCCACCGGCGCTAGGGATCGCCGCGGCGTCCACCGAACTCGCCCGAGCGATCTGATCCCCATCGGATACCGAACTCAGCGTGTCCATCGAACTGAGAATGCAACAGCGCCTCGCGAAGAGGCTACGACCGCGCGCCACGACGTGCAGCCCCGCCCGGGCTAGCAGGTCCGGGCAGGGCTGTGTCCGGCAGCGGGGCTGCCTCCGGGTGGATCGATCTGCCAGGTGCGCTCAGGAACCGAACCTGACCTGGTACGTGGTCTCGGCGCCGCTGCCGGGCATGACCCTCCCCTCCTGGTCCGAGGCAGCGTCGACCGTACGGTCACCGGGCCGGACGGGACCGCCGACTCGGTCGAGAACATGAACGTGATGGCGCGGTTGGCACCGGGCAGGAGCGGCTCCGAGATGCAGAGGATCTTGTCCGGACGGCGCAGCACCATCGGGCATGGCCAGGTGGCCGACCAGTCCTGGTTCTGGCCGTCGACCGGGAAGGTGATCATCGGGCTCGCGGCGGTGGCGTCACCGGTGTTGGTGATGGTCACCGTGGTGCTCCCGGTGCGGGAGCCAGATCCGCCCACTGGTCCGTAGACGAGGTCGGTGGCGGCGATGCCGAGTGTGGTGAACCCGGCCGGCGGCATCGCCGGTCCGGAGATGTCGATGTCGAACGAGAGGTTGTTGTTCGCGGGCGTCTTCTCCGGCACCACTCCCGTGCCCTCCCACCGGGTCTCCAGGTGGCCGCTGGCCCGCACCACGCCCGGCTCGGCATCGGCCGGCGCCTCGAAGAGCAGGTCGAAGGTACGCTCTTCGCCCTGCATGAACGATCCGCCCGGTACGTCGCAGCTGTCATGGCAGGCCACGGTTACAGGGTCGGTGCCGACGAACCGGACGCCGGGTGCGGACGCGTCGACCGAGAGCCGGTTGTTCGCGGCGTCGCCGTCGTAACGGACCGTCGCCCGGACGCGGCCCTCGAACCGGCTGTTGGACTGGCGGACCAGGGTCACCTCGTCGTCGGCGAGCGTGATGGACGCCTTGGCGACGGTGTCCTGCTTGTACGTGCGCGGGTTGTGCAGGCTACCGGTGGTCGACCGGAACAGCGTGGAGAAGTTGCCCCACCGGCTGTACGGCGCGCCGACGCCGTCGGCGATGGCGACCCGTCCGCCGTCGACCTGCATGGCGTACGGCCGGGTCTTGGTGAGGGCACGGAACTTGATCTGGAACGTCTGGCTCGACTTCGGCGCGATTCCGCTGAGAAAACAGTCGTAGGTCAAGCGCGATCCGGCGGAGTCGAAGTCGGGCTGACAGAACGGCTCGAGCGCGAATGTGTCGTAGGACCCGGCGACCGGCTCCTGGAAACACAGCCGGAAGTGCCCGGCCTCCGTACCCTCGTTCTTGACCGTGATCTGCAGGGCGGGGTGGACGCCGCGATCGCCTCCTCGGTGACGGCGATGGCGGCGATGGCGGCGTACTCGTGGTTGGCCGATGAGTCGGTGGCGTGATCACCGGCAGGTCATCAATACAATCTGTTGGATGGAGTGGACTTCGACAAACTCGCCGTCCGGTACCAGGCCACTGTCCACCTCCTCGCGATCAACGAGTGGTTCCACCACCACTTCACCCCCATATCCGCAGCCCACGCCTGCGGCACCCGGCAACGCCTGGATGCCGAGTTCAGTTGAGGTCGGCGAGGATGTCGCGCAGGTTCTTCATGGCGTGGTGGGTCTGACTGGTCACGGTGCCGGCAGAGCAGCCGAGCATGAGCGCGGTCTGTTCGACGCTGAGATCCGCCCAGAACCGCCAGGCGATGATCGCCCGTTGTCGCGGCGCCAGCTGGTTGACCGAGTCGATCAGTGTGCTCCGGTCGACCACTGCCTGGTCGAGATTGCGGTCACCCGGCACCGCCGCGACATCCTCCGGCAGTTCGCCCTGCGCGATCTCGTATTTCCACCGCTGTAGTCGACGTTCGCTGACATAGGTGTTCCGCAATGCCTGCCGGAGGTACCCGGTCAGCTTTTCGTGCTCGGTAAGCCGGTCCCACCGACGATAGAGCTTGTGCAGGGTCACCTGCACCAGGTCTTCGGCGAGGTGCCAGTCGCCGCACAACCGGTAGGCCTCCCGGTGGAGCCATGGACGGACGGAGCGGGCATACGAGTCGAAGTCAGCCTGGCTACTCATGATCTCCCCGTGGCGCCAGTTATGAGGTTCTAGGTGGCGCGATGCAGTGTTTTCGGCATCGACCGCGTGTAGGTGATTAGAAGGGCGTAAGCGAAGCCGGCTCACATAGACGTTATTGGGGAAGGCCGGCGTTTTGGTCGATGTGTCTGCTTCGCGACGCCACGGTCAAGTACTCCAACAAGCACTCACGGGGAGGGCTAAGTGACAACAAGATTGATCATGGCTGGTGGGTTGGTCGCCGCGATGGTGGCCGTCGGCACCGGGCTGACCGCCGCGCCCGCGATGGCCGCCGCGAACGACCCCGCCGCCATCACCTCACTGGCTGCGGCCGCGGCCGACCGGGCCGCCGCCACGGAGGGTATGAAGGCCGCCGCCACGCCGGGCACCAAGGTGGAATTCGCGGTGCCGGTCGTCGAGGGCCGGGTGGACGTGCGGTTGCCGAAGGACGCCACGGCCGCGGTGACGATCCAGGTCGGCTCCGCGACCATCGCGATGGAGTTGCCGAGCGTGGGGGCCGCCAAGGCACACCGGACGTCTGCCGACACCACCGTCCGGGACGGCCGTAAGACGGATCTCGTCCTGCGCCATGCGGCCGACGTCGCGCAGGTCATGACCGTCCTAACCGACGACACCGCGCCGACGTCGTACGTCTACCGGTTCCGCGGTGCCGAGCTGGTCGCGCTGCCGCAAGGCGCCGTCGCGGTGTTCCAGGACAACCAGGCCGCTGGCGTCAGCGGCCACGCCGCACTGGTGCGCGCGCCGTGGGCGACCGACGCCACTGGCAAATCACTGCCCACCAGCTACGCCGTCGAGGGTGAGTACCTGACCCAGCGGATCGACACCACCGGGGCGGTGTTCCCAGTCGTGGCGGACCCGAGCGTCGACGTCGAGTCGGTGCTGCCGCCGGTGGCCGTCATCACCCTGAACCCGGCGGATCAGCGCATCATCCTGTCCTCCGGCGGGGCGGCGGTGGGCGCGGGACTCGGCGCCCTGATGTGCTCGTCGTTCCCGGTCGTCGGCCAGGCACTGTGTGCTGCGGCGGGCGCGCTCATCGTCACGGCCGTCAGTGAGGCGTTCAAGGAGTACGGCGTCCACGAGGGCTGCGACTGGAAGGTTCGCTATGAACTGCTCGGCGGCGGCGTGACCGACCTCTGGCGCGAGGGCAGCTGTTAGTGTGACAAAGGTCCGTTTTTCTGGAGGTGCACATGCGCATCAGTGAAAGGCAGAACCCAACCGTCAGGTCGCGATCCATGGCGAGGTTCGTGGGCCGGTTCGTGACGATGCTCGGTGTCGTGATCCTCTTCAGTGGGATTGCCGCCACCGCGGCGTATCTGTCACAGGCGTACCGGGAACCGAACCCGCGCGGTCTCGTCACACTCACGCTGGTCGCCCTCGCCACGACGATTTTCGGCCTCTGCGTTCGCCAGCGCCTCCAGGACAACCGATGAAGCTCAACCGGACACAGATCTTTGGTTTGTCCTGGATAGGCTTCAGCCTGTTCTTCGTCTTCCTGCAGTACCTGTTCAACGACACGACAAGCGGTTTCGCGATCTTCCTCAGTGCCGTGGCGGCGATCCCGGTGGCGGCTCTGTTGGCCTACCGGGCGCGCCGGGCACGCCAGCGCTAGTTGGTGACCGAACCGACGGAACGCAACGGTCCCTAGGGGAATACTCCCCTAGGGACCGTTGACGTCGGACGATTTCCTGCCGACCACCGCGCTGCATCCCCATGACCACGCGCCTTCGCGAAGTGGGTCAGCTGTAACGAGGCCAGCAGACCCACGGCCAGCGGACCGAAGATGGTCGCCTCCACCTCCTGGGTGGGAGCGCTTGCCAAGGCCGCCGGCGCCACCGACATCATCGTGGTGGCACCGGGCAATGCGCAGCACCCGCCGGATTACGACCCAAAGCCGAGCGCCCTGGCCGCCGTCACCGACCCGGCTTCGCCGCGAAACTGATCCAGCCCAGGACGCCAAGGTCCTGGGCCGGAGTAGTGCCACGGCTGTCGGCCGTGCGATCAGGAGATGTTGATGTCACTGCACCACATGTAGGCCTGGTCGAGGTGCGACGCCTGCCAGATCACGAACAGAACGTGAGCTCCAGTGCGTCCGGAGGTCGAGACGTTGAACGAGATGTTCTGCGCCGGCGCGTAGCGCCCGGTCGTCGTGATCAGGTCGAGGTTTCCCCAACCGACGCTCTGGGTGGCCGGGTTGAACCCCTGCTTGGTGACGTAGACCCGGAAGTAGTCGGCACCGTGGCTGGCCTGGTCGTACAGCTGAACCGTGAAGCTGCGGCCGACGTTGCTCCTCTTCCACGCACCGGCCCGGTTCACGCTGTTGTTCCTGGACAGGCCGTTGCTGCACAGCTGTCCGTCGGGGGTACGGGCTTGGAACTGTCCACCGAGACCATCCCGCAGCGCGCTCATCCAGTTCCACATGGTGTCCGGGTTGGCCTGGAATGCCTGGTAGCACATGGGGTCCTGTTGCTGCATGGCAGGGTTCGTGTGGTTGTTGCCCCAGTCCTGCCAACACTGGTAGGCCCGAGACCTTGGGTTGATGATGGTCCCGTGGGCTTGGGCTACGCCGGCCCAGGGCAGTACGCCCACCGTCATGGCGAGTACCAGGGCAAGCACTCGGACGGGCTGGCGGACGGCCGACCGGAATCGCCCACCGGGTTGATCGAGGTTGCGTGAACGCATGATGCCTTCTCCGTTCTTCGGCGGCGGGAATCGCCGTGGGAGCGCTTCCGTGAGTATCACATCGACGGACTCCGATATCAAGAATGATCTGATTGATATACGTGTGCGTTGAGTTGCCGGAGTCACCGTTACGCCGATGAGCCGGCTCGCCGAGGTGCCCGTTGCGCTCACGTGCCGATCACCCCGGAATACCGCCTGGACCGCTCCGGCACAGCCGCGCACCTCCGGTCGGTCCGCTCGTCGCCGACCTCTCGGGCGATGCCGGCCACACCATCAAGCGGGACGCAGCCACGAGCAAGGGGTCGAGGACGCACTCTAGACTGAACCGTTTCACACAGTGGACGCCGAGCAGCCCGACCGGGTTTCATCTCTGCCGACCTTGGGGTGTCGCCGACACTTCCGGTGCCCGGAAGTGCCGACATCACCCTCTTGACTTAATCGGTTAAGCAAGGCAGGCTGCCGATCCATGACATAGATGTCTCTGGATCTTTTCAGGGAGGTTACGGATGGGACATCGAAAGCTGCTCACCCTCGGCGCCGTGGCGACCGCCTTCGGGCTGGCCCTGGTCGCGGGTCCAGCTCAGGCGGAACCCGCGCCGAATGGGTACCCGTACTGCAACAACGGCAGCGCCAGCGATCCCGACGGGGACGGCTGGGGCTGGGAGAACAACCAGTCCTGCGTCGTCCGCGGAAGCCGCGCCGATCCCGCCGCAGGCACCGGCGGCGGCAGCAGCGCCGCCTGCCCCTCGGGTGCTACCTGCGGGTCGTACACGGTCAGCGGGCTCGGCAACCGCAAACGGGCCATCACCGGCGCCGGCGGCGACACCCTCGACCTCGCGATCGCCATGCTCGAAACCGAGAACATGACCACCAACTACCCGTACGGCGACAACAAGAGCGGCGACGCGGCAAACTTCGGCGTCTTCAAGCAGAACTGGCACATGCTGCGCAACGCCTGCTCCCGCTTCCAGGGGCAGTCCTCCGGCAACTACAACAACGGCGCCGCGCTCAACAGCAACCTGAGCGCCGACATGCAGTGCCTCAACCAGGCGCAGGGTTACTACGGCATCGACCACTGGTTCGCCGGACACCGCAACGGCGAGACCGGGTTGAACAACCCCAACACGGCGGACATCCAGCGGTACCGCACCGGCGTCCACTGGATCCGCGACCAGATCAACGCCAACGGTGCGCAGGGCAACGACACCCGCTACTGGGTGAACGTTCCCCCGATCTGACTCCACGATTCTGCTTCCCATGATGGCGGCCCGGGCGAACTCGACCTCGCCCGGGCCCTTCGCTGCCCACCAGGAGTTCCCGCACGGCTGTACAAGCAAGGCACGTGGCGACGGCCACGACAACGGTCGGTGCGGTCCTCTCCGCCAGCGCCATCTTCGCCGCCTCGGCCTGTGCGGCGCCGGGATGCCCGCTACCGGCTCGGCCGCACATCCGCCGACCTACTGAACGGCTCCCGGGCCTGCCGGACCGGTCCGATCCGCCCAGGTCCGGCGGGCACCCTTTCGACCGGCGAGCCCGGTTCGGCGTTCGCGATCGCCGCGCCTCTGCCGTCCTGCCGATCCGAACCTCAGGGGTTCCAGTCCACGAGAACCTGCACGCGGCCGAAGCGTTGCGCGATCAGGTCATCGCGTTGGATCGCCCAGAAGATGCTCGCGCCCGCGCCCGGCCTGCTGACGTTGCACTCGGCCAGTAGGACCCAGTCCTCGGCGTTGGGTGATGTCGTGCCGGCGGGTCGGTAGCCCGACCGCTCCGCCCTGATCGCCACGCTGGCGGCTGTCCCGACAGGATCGCCGCCGTTGTAGTCCGTGCCGTATCCGCCCAACAGCATCGGCGCTCCGCCCCACTGGTTCTCCCACACTTCGGCCAGTTCCTCGGAATGGGGATGTCCAGGGACCGGTGCCGCCCACGGAGGTGCCTGGAGCTCGACCGTGCCGACGAAGGGCAGCGAGACATCGACCGTAAGGTGCAGCTCGCCCTCTGGAAGCTCCCGGTAGACCCCGGCATACTCCGGCTCGTCGGGCGGGAAGGCGGAGGGGTACTTCTGTCGCTCCTCGACGGCCGCGCCGGCCGGCACGTACACCACGTCGCCCATGCCGTCCTCGTCAGGCCAGCCGAAGAAGAGCAGCCGGCCGTCAGACGGCAGCGGAAGATCCGTCACGCCCGTCGGAAGGGCCGCGCAGTCGATGGTGGCGAGAAGGGGGCACTCGGGGTCCTCGGCGTCGGCAGGCAGCATTACCGGACCGCCGAACCGCCCCACGACCGGGCCATCCCCGCCCTCCGTCAGGAGCGCGCACGGGCGGACGAGGTCCATCCATCGCTCCACGTCGGCGGCCGGGATGTTCCTCCGCAGCGCCTCGGCGCGAATCTGGTCGAGGATCTTCACATTTCGCGAAATCACGGGAGAACGATAGAGCAGAGGCGCGACACTTTTCGGTGCCCTGCAACGGCTACGGCGACGAGCGGCGCTGTTGCGTGGCGGATGGATGGCAGCGCTGAGCCGCGTCGGGAGTGGGGTCAGGTCGCTCGGGCCGGGTCACGGGCTTCGGCTCCGGCGGGATCTCGGTACCGACGGCGGACCGCCCGACCTAACGGCGGAGCACACCTCGGGCGATCAGCTCGACCGTGGCCGCGATGGCGGCGGTCTCCACCGCCAGCAAGGCGATGAGGATCAGCAGCTGCGTTGCCCCGGCCTGGATCGGGCTCGCGCCTCCGAGCAGCACCCCGACGAACGCACCGGGAAGCGTGACAAGCCCGACTGTCCGGGTCTGGTCCAGCGCGGGAACCAGCGCCTGACCGGCGGAAGTCCGGCAGACCTCCAGGACAGCGTCCCGTTCACCGAACCCGAGCGCGAGTCCCGCCTCGTACTCGCCATGCCGGGCATGCAACTCGTCGAGAGCGCGTCGACCGGCCAGCGTGGTGGCGGTCATCGCCCCGCCGGTCAGGATTCCGGCCGTGGGTAGCACCGCCAGCGGTGTGGCGGGCAGCGCGTGACTCGCCACGAGCAGACCGAGGGCGGGAAACACCCCGAACCCGATCGGCACGGCCGCCGCCCACCGGGCACGCCTGGAGTTGATCCTTCGAGCCGAGGTAACCGAGGCCACGACGTACATGACGGCGATGAAGGCACCCGTGCTCCACCACGACGCGAGGACGGCAACGATGATGAGCGAGACCACGCCGAGTTGCAGGACGGCCCGCACCGCCGCCCGCGCGACGGCCGGGCCGGACCCGAGCCGGGTCAGCCCGAACACGGTCGCGGCGAACAAGGTCAACGCGGCCAGGACCAGGAACAGGACTGGCCCGACGTCGATCACGGTGCTGTCCATCGGCGCATTCTCGCCCATGACGAAGCCGTCACGCGGTGACGGCCGGCACCTCGGTGACGGGACACGGATCCCGGCGAGGGCTGGTTGGCCTCCGCGTCGCCGCCGCGACCGCCACTTTCACGCACCCCCGCAACGCTGCGGCCGGTCGTCTGATGTCGAGGACGTCAGGAACCCGTACCCGGGCCCGGCGATCCCTTGTCGGCCCTCGGCGGCTCGTACTGACGACATGCTTCTCGAGCGCCACGCATCGCCGGCCCGTTCTCCGCCGCTCGCAGCTGGTCCGACAGCGGGAAGTTCCCGTCCTCGTCCGGGTCGGGGAACTCCGGTACGCCCTTCTCACGAACGCACGCGGAGTACCGACGCCGTTGCTGCATCTCTTCGGCCGTCCGCCCGTTCTCCTGGTCACCCGCCTTCTGGTTCCTCACCAACCGCGCACACGGCTCCGGCACCTCGTAGTTGCGCAGAGAGTCGGGGAAGGTCCAGTTGTCCTCGTCGTCCCGGACCGGATCCGGAAAGTCGGGATAACCGTTTGCCCGCATACAGTTTGCGACGTCGAGGGCCGTGGGGCCCTCAGCGGTGGGTGAAGCGGTCGGCTGGCCGCCGGAGGCGCCAGTGCAGCCGGTCAGGGCGACCATCGCCACTCCGACCGCGACGAGCGTACGTAGCTGATTCATGTGCCCAGGCTCCCGACCAGGCACCCCAGCCCGCTCCCCCCAAATGTGGCGACCCCGCACCCCCATTGTGGGGACCGGTTGGCAGCCTCCCGCACACCCCCGAAAGTGGGCGGCCGGAGTCGACCGTGGAGGGAAGCATGACGCGGTCCGGCGTACCAGCATGAGGGCCATGACGGTGCTGGAGCTGCACGACGTACGCAAGACGTATCCCGGTGAGCCCCCGGTCGAGTCGGTACGTGGTGTGAGCCTGACCGTGCAGCCGGGCGACATGCTCGCCGTCCGGGGGCCGTCGGGATCAGGCAAGTCGACGCTGTTGAATCTGATGGCCGCCCTGGATCGGCCGACCGGCGGCTCGGTCCGGCTGGCCGGGCAACCCGTCGAGCAGTTGACCGACCGGCAGTTGGCCGGGCTGCGCGCCCATCGGGTCGGCGTCGTCTTCCAACAGTTCTTCCTGCTCGAATCGCTGAACGCGGTGGAGAATGTGGCCACCGGACTGCTCTACCGAGGGGTGCCACCCCGGCATCGCCGCGCGGCGGCCACCGAGGCGCTGCGCCGGGTCGGTCTCCGCCATCGGACGCAGCACCGGGTCCCCAAACTCTCCGGCGGGGAGCGTCAGCGGGTGGCCATCGCCCGCGCGCTGGTCGGCAGACCGGCGATCGTGTTCGCCGACGAGCCCACCGGCAACCTCGACTCGAGCACCGGCGCGGAGATCCTCGCCCTGATCCACGAGCTGAACGCGGACGGCACCACCTTTGTGATCGTCACCCACGAGGAGGCGGTGGCGAAGGCGTGCCGGACCCGGATCACAATGAGCGATGGCCGGATCGTGGCGTGACCGCTCGCGTCACTCCTCGTTGCGCAGTGCCTCGCCAAGCGGCACCAACCCCTGCTGTAGTCCGAAGATCGCCGCCTGGGTCCGGTCCTGGAGATCCAGCTTGGCCAGGATGCTGGACACGTACGATTTCACCGTCTGCTCGCCGAGTGAGAGCGCGCGGGCGATCTCCCGGTTCGACCGCCCCCGGGACAGCGCGGCGAGCACGTCCCGTTCCCGGGCCGACAGCCTCGCGAGTGGTCCGGTCCCGTCGTTGGCCCGGACGCTGCGGACCAGCATCGCGGCAACGTCCGGATCGAGTACGCTGCCGCCGCTGGCGGCGGCCCGTACCGCCGCCACGACCGTGTCGACGGCGGTGGTCTTCGACAGGTAGGACGCGGCACCGGCGCGGACCGCGTCCATTGCCCGGTCCTCGGCGGGGAACGAGGTGAGCACGATGACGGCGGTCGGGTCCGCCCGTTCGCGCAGGGCGTGCAGCACGGCCATCCCGTCCAGACCCGGCATCACCATGTCCAGCAGGACCACGTCCGGCCGCAGCGCGCTGATCCGGGTGAGCGCCGTCTTCCCGTCGGCGCACTCACCGACCACCTCGAAGTCGGGCTCCTGGTCGAGCACGAACCGCAGCCCCTGGCGGACCACCTCGTGGTCGTCCACGACCAGGATCCGGATCATCCGGCACCCGCCGGCAGCAGCACCCGTACCGTCGTCCCTCGTTCCGGCGCGCTGACCAGGTCCAGCGTTCCACCCAGCTCGCCGACGCGTTCGCGCATCAACGTGAGGCCCATCCCATGCCTGTCAGCCGTCGCCGCTGGGTCGAAGCCCCGCCCGTCGTCCTGGACCGTCACCGCCACCTGCCCGCGGATGGCGGCGACCCGCAGCTCTATCGTGCCCGGCTCGGCGTGCCGTACGGCGTTGCCGAGCGCCTCCTGGACCACCCGCAGCACGGCGTGCTCGACCGGGGCGTCGAGCCAGGGCGGCTCGATCGAGGTGGCGATCGTTATGCCGAGCCGCACCTCATACGCCCGGCACAGCTCGGCCAGCGCCTCGGCCAGACCGGCGTCCTCCAGGGCGACCGGCCGCAGCTCCAGCAGCATCGCCCGCATCTCCCGCATCGTGCGCTCCAGGGACCGCTCCAGGGACTCGGCCTGCGGTCGCAGTTCGGCACTCGTCCGCAGCGCCTTGCGCAGACCGCCCGCCAGCAGGCTGGCGGAGAAGAGCTCCTGTGTCATCGAGTCGTGCAACTCCCGGGCGATCCTGGTCCGCTCGGCCCGCCGCGCCTCGGAGCCCGCCGCCCTCCGTTCCGCCTGCCGGGCCGCCTCCAGCCGTTCGGCCATCGCGTTGAACGCCTGCTCCAGTCGACCCACCTCGTCGGCGCCGGAGACGGGGAGCCGGGCCCCCAGGTCGCCGCCGGCCATCGCCGAGGTGGCCCCGGCCAGCCGTCGGATCCGTCGAATCAGCCGACCGGTGCTGAACAGCCCGAACAGCGCGCCGACCGGAAGCAGCAGGACCAGGACGACCGCGCCGGGTAGGACCAGGGAACCGATTCCCGGAACGATGGCGTCCTCGGGTTTCCGTCCACCCTCTCCCGCCGCGCTGGTGGTTCCGTTGACCGGCTTGCTCGCGTCGCGCTTTCGAGCCGGGTCCGGGTCCCACAGCAGGGCGTACGCGATCCCGATCACCCGGCGGGTTCCCGTCGGGTCGGTGATCTCCACCGGCTCGGCGGCCCAACTCGCCGGCCGCCCGTTCGCCTCCGTCCGACCGCCGCGCGCCGAGTCGCTGATCGCCTCGGCGGGCAGCCGGAGGTTCCGGGCGACGTGGCCACCAGGCCCGCTGCCGACGACGCGACCGTCCACGGTCGCCAGTGCCCGCAGGTGGTCGCTTACCCCGTCTCTGTGTTGCTCCGGCTGCGACGGCCCGGCGACGACGGTCGCCGCCGCGACGAGCAGTTTCTCGTCCGAGCTGCCGAGCAGTCTGCCGGCGGCGGCCACGCTCGCATCGTCGCCCGCGGCGGCTGCGGTCTGCAACGCCAGGAACTCCGCCTTGCCCTGGCGGGCGGTGTCCTGGGCTTCGATCGCGCGCTGCCGCGCCTGCTCGAGGGTGTCGTTCGCGGCACCGATCCGCGGCACCATGACCGCCAGCACGGCCGTCTCGACGACAAGTACGGCGGCCGCCGAGACGAGCACGTACGACACGGCCATCCGGGACCGGAGACCGAAACGGGAGAACATCGACCGCCTCCAAGGGAACGGAGTCGTTCCGCGATCCAGGCTACCGAGCGGAGGCGGCGCTTCCAGTGCTCCGACCTCCCCGAATAAGAGGGGGCCCGGACACCTCTTCCGGGGGAAGTGCTCACCCGGCGAGGCGGGCCATCGTGGGCGGATGAACGGACGCAGCGATCGTGCCCGCCCGGCACGCGGCCACACCCCTACCCCGCGCCGACGACGCGAAGGGTCGGCGAGATGAGCCGCAGACGTACGACGGTGGTGACCGGGGTGGCAGTCGCCGCCGGCCTGGCCGGAGCAGCGGGCATCCTGGTGACGAACAGCCGGGCGCAGGACGTCGAGGGGCCTCCGGCGACCACCGTGAGCACCGGAACCGCCGAGGTACGCACCGCCGACCTGTCGGAGCGTACCCAGGTCAACGGCACGCTCGGCTACGCGGGCGCGTACCAGGTGATCGCGCCGGGTCCCGGAATCCTCACCCGGTTGCCGGCCGCCGGCCAGACCGTACGTCGGGGCAGGGTCCTCTACGAGGTCGACGGCAAGCCGGTAGTGCTGATGTACGGCAGCCGCCCCTCCTGGCGCACTCTCGAGATCGGCATCGACGACGGCGCCGACGTTCAACAACTGGAGGCCAACCTCAAGGCTCTCGGGCACGGCGATCGGATGACCGTGGACCGGCGTTTCAGCCTCGCTACCCACTACGCGCTCCGCCGCTGGCAGCGGGACGCCGGCCTGGCGGTGACCGGTGCACTACCACTCGGGCGGGTCGTCTTCATGCCCGACGCGATCCGGATCGCCGGCCACGACCTCGGACTGGGTACCCAGGTGCAGCCGGGCGTGCCGGTGCTACGCGGCACCAGCGAGCAGTCGGCGGTCACCATGGCGCTCTCGCCACAGCAACTGCCCAGCGCGAAGGTGGACGACCCGGTCCTGGTGACCCTGCCCGACGGGGCGACCCGGGACGGGAAGATCACCCACATCGGTGCGGTCGCCGCCACGTCCAGCGGGTCGGACGGCAGCGCCAACTCCGCCGGTGGCGACATCTCGACCGGGCCGACGGTGCCGGTGACGGTGCGGATGACCGGAGCCGTCAGCGGCTTCCTGGACCAGGCCCCGGTACGCGTCGCGATAACCGTCCAGTCCCGCCGCGGCGTGCTGACGGTACCGATCACCGCGCTCAACGCCGTACCCGGCGGCCAGTACGAGGTCGTCGTGGTCGACGGCGGGACGAGCCGGCGGGTGTCGGTACGGACCGGACTGTTCGACGAGACCGCCGGACTGGTCGAGGTGAGCGGGCACGATCTGACCCAGGGCCAGCAGGTGCGGGTGCCCCGTGACAACGCCTGATTCGCCGCGTAGCCGACTGCGCACCCGAGACCTGCTGCCGACCGGCACCCTGGGACTCCGCTCCCGCCGAGTACGCGCCCTGCTCTCCGGCCTCGGCATCGCGATCGGCATCGCCTCGGTCGTGTCGGTGATCGGGCTGACCCGGTCCAGCCAGTCCCATCTACTGGCCCAGATCGACCAGCTCGGCACCAACCTGCTGACCGTCGGCAACGGCACCGACTCCAACGGTGCCGAGACGCGACTCCCGACCAGCGCGACGCCGATGATCCGGCAGATCCCCGCCGTACGGTCGGTGGCGCCGACCGCGAAGCTGAGCAGCAACATCTACCGCAACGACCGGGTGCCCGCCGGCCGGACCGGTGGACGGGCGGTACGCGCCTGCGACGCCTCGCTGCTCGCCACGCTCGACGGGTCACTGCTCACCGGCACGTTCCTGGACGCCGGCCCGTACCCGGTCACCGTGCTCGGCTACCAGGCCGCCACGACGCTCGGCATCGACGACGTCAGCGCGGGTCCCCGGGTGTGGCTCGGCAACCACTGGTACACCGTCGTCGGCATCCTCACACCGTTCCCGCTCGCGCCGGAGATCGACCAGTCCGCCCTGGTGTCGTTCGCCTCGGCCGAACACCTCCTCGGGTACGACGGTCACCCGAGCCGGCTCTACCTGCGTACCGACCCCGAGCGGGTGACAGACGTCGCGGGGCTGCTCGCCGGCACCGCCAACCCGGTCGACCCGGCCCGGGTGGAGGTCAGCCGACCGTCGGAGGTGCTCACCGCCCAACTCGCGGTGAAGGAAGCCGGCGCCGGCCTGTTCCTCGGACTCAGCGCCATCGCGCTACTGGTCGGCGCAATCGGGATCGCCAACGTCATGGTGATCTCGGTGCTGGAACGGCGTACCGAGATCGGGCTGCGTCGGGCGCTCGGCGCGACACGCGGCCACGTCGCGGCGCAGTTCCTCACCGAGGCGCTGGTGCTCTCCACTCTCGGCGGGGGCGCCGGCATTGCCGTCGGCACCGGCGTGACGACGGCGATCTCCGTCCACCAGGGCTGGATCGTCCTGATCCCGCCCGGGGCGCTCTGGGGCGCGACCGCCGTCTCAGTCGCCGCCGGGATGATCGCGGGGCTCTATCCCGCGCTACGCGCCGCCAACGTCCCTCCCACCGACGCCCTACGGACATCCTGACCCACCGGATCAGCCGGATGCGGTGTTGCTCCCACCGGTCGTCGCGGCCACCGCCGCAAAGCTTGGTGCGGACCCGGTCTGCCTCCGGGATCCTGGACATCATCAGCCTCGTCGGCAAGCTCGACTCCCTGACGTCCACATCGAAGAGTTCCGCCAACGGCTTCGGCGAGATCAGCGGCGACTGCCCGCTGCCCGAACTGCCCACCGTTCCTGCCCTGCCCCACTGACACCGCGAGTCCCCGTCCCGCCGAGCTGCGAATTGGATCAACGTAGAGGTGACCCGATGAACGAACGACCGGCCGACGTCACGGTCGAGAGCCTTCTCGCCAAGTTCTCCCAAACCTCCTACGGCGAACTGCTGCACGACGACCAGCGCCGCCGGCACCTGCTGGCCACGATGATGGCGGACAGCACCAACCCGATCTTGAAGGAAATGGGCGAGCAGCTACGGGACGGAGTGACCACCCCGGGGCAGCTCATCTCCGTACCGGCGTACTGGGAAGAGCTTCAGCACGGCTACCGGGGTCTCGCGGAGGTCCCACAAACTGCGGTCAGGCGAGGCCGGCGTCGTGGGCGAGAAGGGCGATCTGGGTACGGTTGTCGAGGTCGAGCTTGGTCAGGATGTGCGAGACGTGGGTCTTCACGGTGGCCAGGGTCATGTTGAGTGCCTTGGCTGTCTCGTTGTTGTTCCGGCCCTGGGCGATCGCCACCACGACGTCGTGTTCGCGCGGGCTGAGCGCGGCGAGGGTGGCCCGGGCGCGGGCGTAGCTGCCCGCCTGGACGGCGACCCGGTCCATCAGGCGACGGGTGATCCGTGGCGACAGGATCGGCTCACCCGCGGCGACCTGCCGGATCGCCTCGGCGATCCGGGGTGGCGGGGTGTCCTTGAGCAGGAAACCGCTGGCTCCGGCGCGCAGCGCGTGCAGGATGTTCTCGTCGGTGTCGAAGGTGGTCAGCACGATGACCTCGGGCGGGCGCGGGCGGGCCCGCAGGCGGCGGGTCGCGGTGATGCCGTCGACCCGGGGCATGCGCAGGTCCATCAGTACGACGTCGGGGCCGTGTGCGTCGGTCGCGGCGGGGGCCTCGTCACCGTCGGCGGCCTCACCGACCACGGCGATGCCCGGGGCGCCGTCGAGCATCATGGTCAGCCCGGCGCGGACGAGCGCGTCGTCATCGACGACGAGCACGCGTACCGGCGGGGTCATGCCGGCCATGGTAGCGCCGCGTGCAGCCGGAACTCGCCGTCGATCGCCTGGTGGTCGAGCTGCCCTCCGGCCAGCTGCACCCGCTCGGTGAGCCCGACCAGGCCGGCGCCCCCGGACCACCCGGGCAGCGTCGTACGGTGCGGTGCCAGCGTGTTGCGGACGTCGATCTCCAGTCCCGCGCCGGGCCCGCCGCGCAGGTCGACTCGAACCTGCTGGCCCGCGGCGTGCTTGCGGGCGTTGGTCAGGCCCTCCTGGATCACCCGGTACGCCGTACGGGCCACCGCCGGCGGCGCCTCGGTCGGCTCGTCCACCGCCGCACGCAGCGACACCTCGGTACCGGCCTCGCGGGACTCCTCGACCAGGCGCGGGACGTCGGCCAGCACCGGCTGCGGGCGGATGCCCTCGCCGTGCGGCGGGTCGTCGTCGCGCAGCAGCGAAATCACCTCGCGCAACTCGTCGAGCGCCTGGTGCACGCCGTCCCGGACAACGCCCGCGGCCCGGGACAACCGCTCGGGTGAGGAGTCCGGGCGGTACTCCATCGCGCCGGCGAACGTGGCCAGCAGGGACAGGCGGTGTGCGAGGACGTCGTGCATCTCCCGAGCGATCTTGCGGCGTTCCAGCATGCGCGCCTCCGCCACCCGGCGGCCCTGCTCCGCCTCGGCGCGGCGGGCCCGCTCGTGCAGCGAGCCGATCAGGGCCGCACGGGCCTGTGCCCAGGCGCCCCAGCCGAGCAGCGCGCCGTAGCTGATGGCGGTCAGGACCAGCCACCATCCGTACGACATGCCGCCGTGAGACCGCCAGAGACCCTGGACCGCGTGCGCGGCGACCCCGGCCGCCGCCACCGCGATCGCGACCGGGGCGCGCCTGCGTCGCGCCACCTGCAGCGCGCCGATCGTGGCCGGTGGAGTGGCCGCCGGCGACACCGCGGCCAGCACGGTGAGGACGGCGGTGGCGGCGACCGGCCGCCACAGCGTCAGCGCCGTCACCAGCCAGCTCAGCACACCGACGGTGACGTCGAACGCGAGCAGCGGACCGGGTGGGCGGTCGCTCCACCATCCCAGGATCGTGACCGCGATCAGCACCCCGGACGGGCCCAGGATCGCGGCGAGGGCAGCGGTGCTGACGCGGTGGTCGCATTCCTCCGGCCGGGGCGCGATGCTGTTCACCCGGCGAGGCTAACCGTGGGCACCCGGAGCCGGCATCATCCGGAAGATGGTGGTCGGCTTCTCCTAAGACGGCATCGGCGCAGCTTGCGGGCCGATGCGGGCACAGGTCCCGCACCATGATGCTTCTCGGCATGACGAGCCAGATGCAACGAACCGACACGAACAGGACCATCACCCGACGTACCGGCCGTGCGATCACGGTCGCCGCCGGATCGGCCGGCGCGCTCCTGCTGTGGGCCGTCAACGACCCGTGGGGCGGCATCGACCTCGCCGTCCGGCAGGGCGGGGGTACCCGGCACATCGACCCGGCCGCCGTCGCGGTCAGCGCGCTGATCGCCGGCCTGGCCGCCTGGGGCCTGCTCGCGCTGCTGGAGCGCACCGTCGGCCGCCCCGTCCTGACGTACCGCATCATCGCGTCGATCGTGCTGCTGCTCTCGCTGGCCGCGCCGCTGGGCAGCGGCGTCGACACGAGCAGCCGGCTGGTGCTGCTCGGCATGCACCTGACGGTCGGTGCCATCCTGATCATCGGGTTGCCCCGCCGACTGAACTGCCGATGACGATGACAGCGCGACGATCGGATCGTCATCTCCGTCGCGCTCCTGGCGTTCTGCACCGCGGTGTCCAGCGCGGCCGGCCCGCCGTCCTGGTCCGGCGGGCGCTCGCGACCGGCACGGTGCCGCGGCGTGCCCTCTTCCCCGGTTCCGCTGATACGCCAACAAATCGATCATGGCGGGTACAGTCGTCGTACCCTCGCCGACCGTTCACCGGAGACGACAGATGCGCTCGCACGACCTGGTGCCGCTCGGGCGTAGCGGCGTCTCCGTCAGCCGACTCGGTCTTGGCTTGGCCCCCATCGGTGGCATGTTCGCTTCGGTCGACGGCGGGCAGGCCCGCGCCACCATCGACGCCGCCTGGGACCTCGGCGTCCGGCTCTACGACACCGCACCGGTCTACGGGTACGGCCGCTCGGAGACCCGTACCGGGCTGGCGCTGGGCCCCCGGCCGCGCGACGAGTACGTCCTGTGCACCAAGGTGGGCCGGTTGATCGAGCCGGATGGACCGGACACCCAGTCGATCTGGGCTGACCCGCCATCCGGCGTCGGCCCTCGTCTTGACTACCGCTATCCCGCCGTGATCCGGTCCGTGGAACAGAGTCTGGAACGCCTCGGCCTCGATCGGGTCGACGTCCTGCACGTGCACGATCCGGATCAGGACTACCCCACGGCCCTCGCCGAGGCGTACCGGGCGCTGGCCGATCTTCGCAACGCCGGAGTGATCCGAGCCGTCTCGCTCGGCGTGAACCACGCCGACGTGGCGGCCCGATTCATCCGCGAGGCACCCGCCCCCGGACCCGACTGCGTCCTGCTCGCCGGGCGCTACACGATGCTGGACCAGTCGGGGCTGGCCGACCTGCTGCCACTGTGCCGGCAGCGTGAGATCGCGGTGATGGCGGCGGGCGTATTCCAGTCCGGCCTGCTCGCCGAGCCGAGAACCGGCGCCGCCTACGGCTACTCCCGGGTACCCGACGCGCTGCTCTCCCGCGTCCGCGCACTCCGGGACCTCTGCCACCGGTACGACGTTCCGCCACTGGCCGCCGCGATCCAGTTCGCGTTCGGGCACCCGGCCGTCGCGACCGTGGTGGTCGGCGCGCGGAAACCCCACGAGGTGGACGAAAGCTCCGCACTGCTGGCGTATCCGATCCCGCCCGAACTCTGGCGAGGAATGAAGGACACCGGCCTGCTACCGGAAGACGTGCCGACCCCGTCCGGCGATAGCTGACCCGGCACCCGGGCGACCAGGAGCCAGACCCGGTGACTCGCGTACCGCCCGGGCTGCCCCGTGTTCGTGGTGCCGTCGTCTTCGGTCGACGGGAGACTCCTGATGTCGTGGCGCCTCCGACTTGTCGCAACCATCCGGTTGCGATAGTGTCTATCGCAACCGGATGGTTGCGAAGGAGCTAAGGGTATGGCTGTCCCTGACCGGATAGAACGAACTGTTGACCTTGATCACTCCCCCGACCGGGTGTGGGCGGCGCTGACGACGGCCGAAGGGCTGGGTAGCTGGTTCGGCGACAGCGCCGACGTTGACCTGCGTCCGGGCGGCGAGGCACACGTGCGTTGGGTGGAGTACGGGGCGCACACACTCTGGATCGAAGTCGTGGACCCGCCACGTCGCTTTGCCTACAGCTGGGCCGTCGACGGGCTCGGACCCAGTGACCCACGCCGTACGCACGTCGAGTTCAGTCTGGAGCCGATCGGCGCCGGCACCCGGCTGACCGTCGTCGAGACCGGCTTCGCTCAACTGCCGGACGAACTCGTCGACGCCTTTCACGGCAACGCCGAAGGTTGGCGGGACGAGCTCGCAGAACTGGTCGAATATCTCAATGCCGCCGCTGCCGAGGAATGAGGACGAAGCAGAGGCGGTCGCTGCCGCGGTGTTCACCGCACTGGCCGACTCGACCCGACGGCGCATTCTCACCGAACTGGCCTCCGGCGGCCCGGCCACGGCCACCGACCTGTCCCACCGCCTGCCCATCTCCAGGCAGGCAATCACCAAACACCTGACCCTGCTGTCGGACGCCGGCCTGGTCCAGACCCAGTCCGTCGGGCGGCGGATCCTCTTCCAGCTCCAGTCCCGGCCCATGGCCGTGGCGCAGTCGTTCCTTTCCGCGCTGAGCCGAGACTGGGATACCCACCTACGGGCTCTGCAACATCACCTGGATCAACAGTCGAAGGACAACCCATGACACCGCAGTTCCGCGGCGGCCAGAACATTGCCATGAAGCTGCCCAAGGCACAGTTCGAGCAGACGGTCACCTTCTACCGGGACGTTCTTGGCATGGACGTCACAGACGAGACCGGCGAAGGCGTGGAGGGAGTCGTCTCGCGCTGTGCATCCGTGCAGTTTGGCCCGGTGAAGCTTTGGCTCGACCAGGTCGACAACTACGCACGCGCCGACATCTGGCTCGAGCTGTTCACCGACGATGTGGCAGTGGCCACCGACCACCTCGCACGGCATGGCGTCATACCCCAGGACGAACTCGAGCCGTTCCCGTCCGGCCTGGCCGCCCACTGGATCAGCAACCCGGTTGGCATTCCCCACATCGTCCGGATCGCCGACCCGGTTCAGCCATCGATGATGGCGCCCTGAAGGCATGCGCCTAACCTCCGCCCGGACGGGCTGTGCCGGGCGATGGGTCAGGAGGCCGTGGCCGGCTTCTTGCTCGGATCGGCCGAGGCGGCACCGTGGGTGGGGCGGCGGGTCAGGACCTGGGGGCCGGATTCCGTGATGGCGACCGTGTGTTCGGAGTGGGCGGTGCGGGAGCCGTCGGCAGAGCGGATCGTCCAGCCGTCCTTGTCGAACTTGATTTTGTCGGTGGAGCGGCAGAACCAGGGCTCGATGGCGATGGTGAGGCCGGGGTCGAGTTTCACGCCACGGCGGGGGCGGCCGTTGTTGGCGACGTGCGGGGCCTCGTGCATGGTACGGCCGATGCCGTGCCCGCCGAACTCGGCGTTGACGCGGTAGCCGTACGAGTGGGCGACCTGGCCGATCGCGGCGGAGACGTCGCCGAGGCGTCCGCCGGGCTGGGCGGCGGTGATGCCGGCCTCCAATGCGACCTCGGTGGCCTCGATCAGCTTCAGGTCGGCCGGGTCCGGGGTGCCGACGATGACGGAGAGCGCGGAGTCGGCGACCCAGCCGTCGATGCCGGCCGCCATGTCGATGCTGAGCAGGTCACCGTCCCGCAGAACGTAGTCGTGCGGCAGGCCGTGCAGCACCGCGTCGTTGACCGACAGGCACAGCACGTTGCGGAACGGGCCCCGGCCGAACGAAGGAGCGTAGTCCCAGTAGCAGGACTCGGCGCCGCGTTCCTTGATCCGGCGGCGGGCCTGGTGCTCGAGGTCCATCAGGTTGACGCCGACCGCGGCCGCACCACTCAGCTCGCCGAGCAACTCGCCGACGAACTGGCCGGCCACCGCCATCCGGCCGATCTCCTCGGCGGACTTGAGCTCGATCACGACAGCCTCCCTCTCCGGATGCGGTATTTTTATACCAGTATTTTTATACCACGCCAGGTCGGGGACGCCCCGGAGGGATATCCTGCTGTCATGGTTCGCCAACCGCTCACCGCCGAACAGATCGCAGCGGGCCAACGCCTCGGGGCCGCCCTCCGGGTCGCGCGGGCCGGCCGTAGCCACGTCGAGGTGGCCCTGGCGGCCGGCATCTCCCCAGAGACGCTGCGCAAGATCGAGGCGGGCCGCCTTCCCGCACCGGCGTTCGGCACCGTGGTCTGCCTCAGCCAGGCCCTCGACGTCCCCCTCAGCGACCTGGCCGACGTCTGGCTGGCCGACATGCCCATCCGCCAGGCGTCCTAGAGACAGACCAGCCGCCCCGATCTAGCCCTCGCCTGCCCGAAGCACCTCGCCCAGCCGCCGGTGGCGCCGTACCGCGAACTCGACCTGCACCACCACGACGACCGCCACCAGCAACGCGACGGAGAGCAGGCCGACCTCCCACCACGGCAGCACCAGAGTGGAGTCGGCAACCTGCAGGGTGAGCAGCCGCAGGGCGAGCGGACCGATCGTCAGGCCGGCGAGTACCACCCCGAGCAGCGGACCGCCCACCGCGGCGACGACCACCGGCGGTAGCAACTCGCCGACGGCAATCCGGCGGGCCTCCGTCGGCCGCACGCCGAGCGTCCTCAACCTGGTCAGTGTCTGCCATCGCTCAGGTGCGCCCGCTGCCGCGCCGAGCGCCAGTCCGAGTAGGCCCATCGCCAGAAACATCACGATCGAGGCCGCCCACAGCCGCAGCAGCCCGGCGGAGAGCGGCGCGGTGCGGCGTTGCGCCAGCACGTCCTCGCGTACCACGACGTCGGCCGCGACCGCACTGTCGGCGACCGCCCGACCCGCGCCGGGGCCAGCCGCCCACACCGTGTTCGGAACGACCGGCACCCCGGCGGCGGCGATGGCGGCGGCGTCGACGATGACCACGTCGTCCGCGTCGCCGACGGCGGGCGCCGCACCGACCACCGCGAGTTGGAGGCTCGGACCGTCCTCGCGGCGCAGCTCCATCCTCGTGCCGGACCGGAGCCGGCCGTCGGCGGAGCGCACCAGTGCCGGGACGGAACCGGGAGCGGCGCCGGTCACCGCGAGCCGGTCGAGTTCCGGCCCGCCCGGCAGCGGCGTGGCGGCCCGGAGCCGCGCAAGAGCGGCGGCGTCCACGATCACCAGGCGGGGTGCGACGAGCGTCGAATCGACCGCGAGCCGCGCGCCATCGATCACCTGCGCGGCCACCACCTGCCGCACTCCGGGCGCGGCGGCGATGCGCTGGGCGAGGGCTGCGGTGGAAGCGGCGCCGGCGGGGCTCACGTCGAGTCGGGCGTCGGCGCCGACGGTGCGCCACGCGCCCTCGGCGAGGCCCTCGACGGCGGTGGCCCGGAGCGTGAGGGCGAACGACGCCAGCGCGACGGAGGTCACCAGGACCAGCAGTGGAAGGACGCGTGCCGACGTCACGGCCGCCCGCGCCGCGCCGAACACCGCGAGCGGCCGGCGTGAGCGCAGGGAGTGCCGCAGCGCGAGGCGGGTACCCAGGGGCAGCAGCCGCAGCAGTACCAGCGCGCCGGTGAGCGCCCCGAGCGCGGGGGCGCTCGCCGGCAGTGCCACGCCGCCGTCCTCCCCCGGCCCCGGGCCGGTCGGCGCGGCGGAAACGGCCGGAAGGATCCCGCGCTGGTGCAGCGCGGTGAAGGCGGCCACCGCGGCGACCAGGACCGCGACCTCCAGGGTGGCCCGGCGCAGTTGCCCGGTCCGGCGGATCCAGCGGCGCGCGCCCCGGTTGGCGGGGACGCGTCGGTCCCGGGTGGCCCGGGCGGCGGTCAGGGTACCGAGCATTGGGGCGGCGACGGCCGCGGCGAGGAGCACCGGCGCCGCCCAGCGCCAGGAGATGCCCGGTGCGACCGCGACCACCAGCCCGAGCCCGGCCACGGCGGCCAGCAGCGTCACCAACGTGGACTCGATCAGCAGTTCCGAGGCGAGATCCGGCAGGGCGGCTCCGCGCTGCCGGGCGGCCGTCAACGCCAGGGATCGGCGACGGACCAGCAGGTCGGCGGCGAGCACCAGCACGAGTACCGCGACGGTCAGTATTCCCACGAGCAGCACGGACGCCTGCGCGGTCGCGGCACCGACTTGGATCCGCGCCTGCCGCAGCACGGCGTCGAACCGGGTCTCCCAGCGCAGGGAGCTGTCCCGGACGCCGGAGGAGGCCGACAACGTCTTCAGGGCGACCACGGTCGCGGCGACGGCCTCCGCGGAGTCACGGGTGAGTATCTCGGGATCGGGATCGAACCAGACGACGCGCTCCAACTCCTCGTCCGGGAAGGCGAGCCGGGCGTCGGGCAGGGATTCTGCGGAGAGCAGTCCGGCGAGCCGCGTGCTGCCCACGCCGTCCACACCGGAAACGGGCCCCAGCAGCCAGGGTGCGAGCTGCCAGGCCGGATCGTCGCTGTCCGTCGGCTGGAAGACGCCGCTGACCAGGATGTGCTTCTCCCGCTTCCGCTGGTCCACCACCGGGATGCGGTCCCCCGGACCCACACCGAGAGCATCGGCGTCCGCCTTGGAGAGGCCCACCTGCACCGGCCACGGCGGACCGCCGTAGGGCACCTCGATACGGCTCTCCACCTCCGGGACAGCGGGCCGGGGGGCTCCGCCCGCGATCCAGGTCAGGCCCGGTCCCCCACCGGCGGGGTCGCTGCCGAGATAGTTGAGCTGGAAGGTACGTTGCACGCTGCCGTCTGTGATCTTGAGTACGCTGCTGCTGACGGTGGCGACGGGTGGACGCAGCACGGACCGCAGTTCGGATCCGAGTTCGTCCCGGGCCATCCCGCGCAGGTCGTCGACGGCCTCGGCGAGGTACGGGTCGCGGACCCGCCCGCCGCCCGGACCGGTGTCCGGCTCCCATTGGGCGTGCACCCGGACCGCGGCGTCGTCGCCGGCCCGGTGTACCGCGTCCTGCACGGCGTCGTCGGCGGTGGCCCGGATCAGCGGCGGCACGGCACCGGCGAACAGCACGACCACCGCGACGACGATCCCGGTCAACAGCAGCGGCCCGGCATCGGCGCGGGGGCGGCTACGAACGGTCGGCCAGTGCACCGCGGGGCGCCGCAGCCGGATCACGAGTTCATCCTCAGGTACCCGGCGTCGGCGCGGCGGGTCCGGACGGTGACCACGACCGCCACCGCGAGCAGGCAACCGGCCAGCAGCAGGGCGAGCAGCGCCGTCTCGGCCGCCCACGGCCAGTACGGCACGACGGGCGGGACCGGCGCGGCACCGAGGTCGGAACGGACCAGCGGGGGCGCGACGACGACAGTGGCGAGCGCGCCGACGGCCGCGCCTGCCAGGAGCAGCGGCAGCAGGAGGCCGGCGTACTGGCCGAACAGCACCGTCCGGACCTCCCGTCGGGTCATCCCCAGCCCGCGCAGCCGCGCCACCTCGACGGCCCGGGCCCTCAGGTCGACGAGAACATGCAGTACGACACCGGCGACCAGCAACAGGACGGTGGCCGGGACGAGCAGCCCGAGCGCGGCCGGCAGGCTGGCGCGCAGCGGCCCGCCGGCGAGCCGGTCGGTCTCGCCGGCACGGGTGGTGATCGTGCCGACGTGCAGGGCGGCGGCGCGGGCGGCGGCGTCAGCCCGCGCGGGTCGACCGACCCACCAGCCGTCGACCGGATACTGCAGGTTGCCGGCGACCACCATGGCCCGGGAGATGAGATCCAGGTCGGCCAGGATGGCGGCGGCACCGGGGGCCGACGGCACCTCGGGCACCACCTCGACGACGACCACGGAGACGGCCGAGATGCCGACGGTGATGCTCAGGGACGAGCCGGGACGTACCCCGAGTTCGTCGAGGAGGCGGGCCGAGACCGCCACGGGCACCGCCTCGGGTACGGGAAAGGCGGTCGCGACGAGGTCGCGGGCCGCCCCTTCGGGACCGGCGAGCTGGACGCTCGTCGTCATCCTCAGTTCGGTCCCCGAAGCGGTGCTGGCGAGCGCGGCGGCCGAATCCGTGAGCTGCTCGGGTGCGGGCGGCGCGGAGGTGGCCGTCCACGAGGGCGCGCCGGCCGGGGCGACCGCCCCCGGGGCCGTCAGCGTCACGGCGACGCGGCTACGGCCAGGGCCGGCCGGCCCGGCGGACGGATCGGCCACCATCGGCAGGGAGGCGGCGACCAGCTCCAGCCCGTCGGTCGGCACGCACTCCGGGAGTCGGTGCACCGCGCCGTCGAGCGGAACGGGCGCGCCGATACAGGTCGTCCGCAGGCCCGTGGCGTCCTGCAACAGCAACCTCGGGGTCACCAGGACCGGGGTCGCACCGGTCGACGTACCGGTCAGGGTCAGTGCGGATCCGGCCGGGAGGGCAACGCCGACGGCGCGGGACGACGGCGCCAGCGCGGCGCCCACCTGCGCCCAGCTACGGTCGCCGTCCAGCCGGCCGCGGAGCAGGGCCCCGGCCCGGCCGCTGTCCACGGCGACCAGCCGGGGTGCGTCACCGGCGGTGCCGAGCCACTGACCGATGGCGACGCCACGCCCGGCGACCGGGCTCACCGCTCCACCGGTCGCCGCGCTGACGGCCACGCCCTGCCCGGCGACCGGCGAGGTCGTCAACGCGATCGCCAGGTCGGTACCGACCGCAAGGTCGGCCTGGTCGTGCTGTGACCGTTCCCAGGTGGCGTCGAAGGCGACCCCGAAGGTGCCGGCTCCGCAGGCAAGGCCGATCAGCAGGCCCGTGGCGACCGCCTGGGGTCGGCGCGCAGCCTCGAACGCGGCCAGCGGAAGTGCCAGCCCACGGGCGCGGCGGGCCAGCCGCTCGACACCGTGCAGCGCGGGCGGCACCAGACGCAGGGCCAGCGAGGCGCCCGCGACCAGCAGCAGCGTGGGCGCGACCACCCGGACCGCGTCGAGCCGGGTGTCGGCGCCGGTGGTCTGGGCGTGCAACTGCCACAGGCCGACGGCGGCGAACGCCACGAGCAACACGTCGGCACCGGAACGGACCAGCAGCGCACGCAGGTCACGCCGGTCGCCGGCCGCGGCGGCGGGCCGTACGGCGAGGACCACCAGCACGGCGGCGAGCACCAGTACGCCGCCAACGACGACGAGCACCTGCGGGGCGGTCACGGTCGGTGGCCCGGCGAGGCCGGCACCCGCCAGCGGTGGTAGCCGGGTCAGGCCGGCATGCAGCAAAGACGAAGCGGGCAGCGCGAGCGCGGCGGCGACCAGTGCGAGCGCACCGCCCTCGACGGCCGTTCCGGCGGCGAGCCGACCACGGCTGAAGCCCAGCGTCAACAGCAGGCCGGTCTCGCCGGCACGTACCCCGGCGGTGAGCCTGCTGGCCAGCGCCAGGGCGACCGCGGTCAGGACACCGCCGAGCAGGGCGATCGCGAGCACCGTGGCGGCGGTCACCCGCTGCTGTTCGCGGGCGGTCAGCAACGTCTGCGGCAGCGGCGAGGCAAGGTTCTCGATCCGCACCCGGTCACCGAGGATTCCCGCCAGCCGGCGGTCGGCGTCGCGTACGGCCCCGGCGACGATATCCAGGTCGTGACGGGCGGGGGCGGACAGGTCGGGTCGGGCGGTGATCTCCATCCGGTCGACGGTGTGGCCGCCGGAGAGCAGATCGGCGAGATCGACCACGACCGGACCGTACGCGTGTACCAGTTGCGGCTGGCGCCCGTCGCTGAAGGCGAGGTTGTAGCCGGCTCCGCCGAGCGGGTCACGGTCCCAGCCGGTGCCGGGCAGCGGGCGTACGACGCCGACGACGGTCACCTCGACCGGCGGGGCGGGTTCGCTGTTCAGCTCCGCGCCGAGCCGGACACGGCTGCCGAGGGTGAGCCCGAGCAGCCGCGCGGTGGGTTCGAGCAGGACGGCCTCCAGCGGCGCGCTCCCGCCCCCGCCCGCAGCCCGTGGCCAGCGCCCGTCGACCAGGTCGGCGCGGGCCGGCAGGTCGTCCATTGCCGACAGGTACGTCTCGGTCGGGACGTCGGTCTGGCCGGCCAGGCCCTCCGGCACCGTCCGCAGCGCGGATGACGCCCGTGTGGTCGTCGTCGCGGAGAACGGGGCGAGGGTCGAGGTCACCAGTTCGCGGGTGTCGGCGGCCACGGTGCCGGCGTGCACCCCCGGCACCGTGACGATGTAGGCGGTGACGTCGACCTCGCCGGGGGCGGCGCGGGCCGCGGCGACCTCGTACGCGCGATCGGCGGTACTGGTGATCAGCAACGCACAGGTGCCGAGCAGGGTCGCGCCGAGCGCGACGACCGCCAGCAGCGCGGCGAGCAGCGGCCACTGTGCGCGGGCACGGAACCCGAGCAGCCTCAGCACCCGCCGCTCCGGCCGGTCACTCGGGGGCCGACCCGTCGGGCTCGTCGTCGAGCCGGCCGTCCTGGATCCGGATCACCCGGTCCGCCAGCGCCATCATCACCGGGTCGTGCGTGGAGACCAGTGCCGTGACACCCTCGGACTCCACCCCCCCACGCAGCAACGACATCACCGACAGGCCCGTCTCGGCGTCCAGTTGTCCGGTCGGCTCGTCGGCGATCAGCAGCCGTGGTGAGGCGGCGAGGGCCCGGGCGATCGCGACCCGTTGCTGCTGGCCACCGGAGAGTTCGCCGGGCCGCTGTCGGGCGTGGTCGGCCAGGCCCACCAGCTCCAGCAGCAGCGCGACCCGGCGTTCGCGGACCGGTGCCGGAGTACGGACCAGTCGCAGCGGTGCGCCGACGTTCTCCGCGGCCGACAGCACCGGGATCAGTCCGAACGTCTGGAACACGTAGGCGACCGTCGCGCGTCGCAGCCGGGAGAGCCCGTCCTCGTCGAGGGCGGTCACCTCGGTGCCGTCGACGACGACGGTGCCGAAGTCCGGCCGGTCCAGCCCGCCGACGATGTTGAGCAGGGTGGTCTTGCCGGAACCGGAGCGGCCGACCAGGGCCACCATCGTGCCGGCCTCGACCTCGAACGACACGTCCCGCACCGCGTGTACGACCGTCGGTCCGACGCCGAAGCTTCGCCGCACGCCGCGTACGGACAGCAGCGGGGCGGCGCTCATCCGCGGTCGACGCGGTCGGGGTGGATCGCGACGTGGTCAGCCTCCAGCGCGAGCCGGACCCGCCTGGTCAACGCCAGCGCCTCGCGGTACTCCCGGGGCACCTGGACCCGCCCGGCACGATCCATCACGGCGTACTCCTCGGCGACCACCCCCACGTCGCCATCGGCACCGGTCGTCGCCCGCCGCAGTACCTCACTGCTGGTACGCCCGTCGCGGATCGCCACGGTCCGCTCGACCTTGCCGCTGACCTCGGAATCGTGGGTCACGACGACGACGGTGACCCCGAGTTGCCGGTTGACGTCCCGTAGCGCCCCGAAGACCTCCGCCGAGGTGGCGGTGTCCAGCTCGCCGGTCGGCTCGTCGGCCAGCAGCACCCGGGGCTCGTTGGCGAGGGCGACCGCGACGGCGACCCGCATCTGCTGTCCGCCCGACATCTGCGCGGGACGCCGGTCGGCACAGTCCGCGACGCCGAGGGCGGCCAGCAGTTCGCCGACGCGGGCCCGGCGGGTACGGGCCGGTGTACGGGCCGCGGTCATCGGAAGGTCGACCATCTGCCGCGCGGTCAGGTACGGCACGAGGTTGCTCGTGCTCTGCTGCCGGACGAACCCGACGGTGTGGCGCCGGTAGCGGACGCGGTCGGCCCGGGACATCGCCAGCAGGTCCGACCGGTCGACGCGGGCCCGCCCGGCGGTGGGGGCGTCGATCCCGGCGAGGATGGAGAGCAGCGTGGACTTGCCCGATCCGGACGCCCCGACGATGGCGACCATCTCGCCGCTCTCCACGACGAGGTCCAACCCCTGCAGCGCCTGCACCTCGATCGACCCGGTCTGATAGATCCGGACCAGGCTCTCGCAGACGATCAACGCGTCCCGGCCGAATTCCGGTGCTCGCCGTGGTGGCGGCAGAGACAGCGGTGTGATGGTGGTACCTCTCCTCCTGCGCCCGACGCGCCGACTCTAGACGGTTTGGGGAAACCTGGTTGACCGGCCCGAGGCCGCATCCGCGGAGGCCGCGCCTTCCTAACGTCACGGGATGACGCCCCCGCATACCGAAACTCCGGGGTTCCTGGAATTCGTGACGGGCACCCCGATCCACAGGTCTTGACTATTCCTCAACTAATGAAGCTGAGGAGAAGTCCGGCTGTACGCGGAGGATCTTCGAGCATGGGTGAGTGGCCGACACCGCGCACCAACTCGACCTTCGCACCTGTGATGGAGCGGTACAACGCCGCCGAGGAGGACCGCCACCTCTGGTCGAGCTCGCCGAAGATGACCAGCAGTGGTGTGGCGAGGCTCGTGAGCCGATCCGGAAGTGGTCGCTGGGCCAGATAGTCCTCGGACGCCCGCGATGTTGCCGTGAGCGCGTGATAGGTCATGCTGCGCGTGTCGTCGACGAGCTGCTGCGGGACGTGGAAGCCTGGCGCGAACGCGGTGCTCAAGCCCCGGCGCAGAATCCCATCGGTCCGAAGTCGCCACAGTAATTGACCCAGCACAGGGACGAAGACGAGCTTGCCCACCGGCCCGTCCGAGATGAAGGTGTCCAGGCGAGGTCCAGTGTTGATGAGCGCGAGCGCGGTCACCAGGTCGCTTCGGTGTTCGGCGAGCGCGGTGGCGACGTAGCCGCCGGTGGAGTGACCGATCACTGTGGCGTGTTCGACGCCGAGCTGGTCGAGTGCCTGCCCGACGCGGCGTCCTTGCTGTGGGATCGCATAGCCGCCGCCGGCCGGTTTGGCGGACCGGCCATGTCCGAGCAGGTCGATTCGGATGACACGATAGGACGTTGCCAGCGTCGGGACTATCGGACTCCACCACTCGGTCGAGGCGCCGAGGCCGTGGATCAGCACGAGTGCCGGGGCGTCGCGGGGTCCGTCCTGGCTGACGTGGATGTCGCCGCCGTCGAGATGCAGGGTCGAGTCTCCGGTGGCGGGGGCGGCCTGCCAGCTCACCATTGCCGCGTTCGCCAGGAGCAATCCGACGACCGTGAGTAGGGTTGTCGAGGCGATGATGCGGGGCCGCCGGCGGACGCGACTCCTACGCGGCTGCTGGTCGGGCGAGCGCGGGTCAGCCTCGTCGAGCTGGTTGCCGGAAGCTGGCGATGTCGTCATGAGCCCACTGTCGTTGCCGTGCGGCACCGCTGGCTTGAACAAATGTTCTGGTCGACCGGCCCGGGTAGCATCCAGTGATGCGTTCCACCGTTCGCGGACGTGGCGGTGCGACCCCCTGGGAGGTCACTCGCCCCGCGCGGCCCAGCCGGGTGGCCGGTGTCAGCATGGCCGGATTTCGTGATCGCGGCGTGGCCGCGGTCGGCCAGCGGGTGATCCCACACCCGGCGGTGACGCTGGCCCTGGAGTTCGGCTCCGGCCCGCTCATCGTGGACGATGCCGCAGGGCGGCAACAACGGGGAAGTCTCGTCGCCGGGCTCGGATTCGGATCCGACGCGCTCTGGGTGCGCGGCGAGAATTTCGAGGCCGTGCAGGTACGCCTGTCCCCGGTCATCGCTCGCGCAATTCTAGGCGTGTCGCCGAGCGACCTGAACGGTGCCGTAGTGACCCTCGACGACGTGTGGGGCCGACAGGCGTCGCACGTGCGTGAGCAACTGTGCGACGCCTCGTCGTGGGAGGACCGGTTCGCGTTGGTCGACGCGTTGCTCGCCGACCGGTGGCACGCCGGCTCGCGTACCGCAGGATCACCCGTGGATCCGGAGGTGGCCTGGGCCTGGAAGCGGATCCTCGTCAGTCGTGGCCAAACCCGGGTCGACAGACTGGCGGCCGAGGTCGGCTGGAGTCGTAAGCGTATGTGGTACCGGTTCCAGTCGCAGATCGGCGCGGCGCCCAAGCGCGCCGCCAAGCTGGTCCGTTTCGACCACGCGATCCACCGCCTGGTCGCGGGTGAACACGCAGCCCGAGTCGCCGCCGATAGCGGCTACTCCGACCAGTCCCACCTACATCGCGACGTCGTAGCGTTCACCGGATCGACCCCGGCGACCGCAATCGGTCAACCATGGCTGGCGGTCGACGACATCGCCTGGCCCGATCGCAACGCAAGCCAGCGAAAAGCCGCTCACACCCCCGTGCAGCTCCAATAACGACCTCCCGGCACCGCCCACCCTCCTGGCGCTGAGAAAGCCTCCGCACCACCGAACGCCATGGTCATGTGGGCACTCATGCCGCGTGGCGCGCGTTCGCAGTCGGAGGCCGCGAAGGCGACGGGTCAGGCTTCGTCCCACCGCTCGGCGTCGGCCCCCCACCCGGACGGCGCTGCCTGACGTACGTCGTCTCGGCTCACCACCTGCAGGTCGACCGCTCGAACCTTCACGACTGGCACATCGAATGCGAACTCGACGTTCGACCCGTCTGCGAACGAGACCATCACGTGAGTGCCGGGACCTGCTGGATGGTTGTCCATCCATTGCACGTGGACGACCTCAGCCGTCAGGGATCCGTCCGGACGGACCAACACGCTTCCCTCGAGGTCACCCTGGACGACATCCGGATGGAGCCGCTCACGCTGCTCCGCAAGCTGCTGCTCTCGCCAGCGCCGTCGTGCGTCGGTGTTCGCCACGGAGTGCATTCTTCAACGGGCCACGCAGCCGCCAAACCCGCGGCCTGCACAGCCCTCGAAGTACGAACGTCCGGACATGCCGCCGACCGTGCGCGTCCCCACCAGCCGAAGTCGTTACGCTCCGTGGCCGGCTCCCGTGCCGGATCGCTGACCGGATCTGGCTCCCCTCTGTGTCAAGCCATCGTCGGGAGCGGGGTTCTAAGCTGGGTGGCGGCGGGTCCGGGAAGTGACTTCTCCGAAGAGCCGGCATGGGGATGTGAGCTGGTCACGCTGGAGTCAGTAGTCGTTCCTCGTTGTCCTCCCGGGCCCGTCACCTGGCCGGCCGTGGCGTCGTCGATCATCTGCCGGTAGACGATGTCGGACAGGCGTCGTTTCAGCGCCCGCATCGCTTCCATCGACGTCTTCCCGGCGGTCTTCTTCCGGTCGAAGTAGGCGCGGCCCTCGGTGGGGTTGCGTAGTTGGACGGTGGCCATGATGTGCAGGACTCGGTTGATCTGCCGGTTCCCGGCGCGGGAGAGCCGGTGGCGGACTTGTTCGCCGGAGGAGGCGTCGATGGGGGCGGTGCCGTTCCAGGAGGCGAAGTGGGCCCGGTTCGGGAACCGGGTGACCTCGCCGACCTCGACCAGCAGTCGGGCGGCGCCGGAGGGTCCGATGCCGTGCAGGTCCATCAGCGTGGTCCCGGTGGAAGCCACGAGCTCTTTCAGTTCCTTGTCGGCTTCCTTCGTGCGGCGGTAGACGCGTTCGAGGTCACCGATCAGTTCCGCGGCGACCCGGCGCCGGGTCTTGCCGACGACGTCACGGGGCCGGACCGTGGCCAGCAGTGCCTTGGCCTGGGCGGCGGACAGGCTCTTCTTCGCGCCGCCCGGTATGAGCTCCAGCAACAGTTGGTGCAGCTGGGACACCATCCGGGTGTGGTCCTCACCAAGCGACCGACGACGGTCGACCAGAATCCGAAGCAAGGCGAGCTGCTCATCGTTGACGACCGGACGCAATCCGGCCATCCGGGTGCCGACCAGCGCGATGGAGTGGGCGTCGGTGGCGTCGGTCTTGCGACCCTGGCCGGTCGCGAACACCCGCGCCCTGGCGGACAGCTTCGGCGGGACGTCGACGACCTGCTCACCGTCGGCCAACAACCGGTTGGCGATGTGCCGGCCGATGCCCTGGCAACCCTCAATCGCCCACACCCGGACCGGCCACTGGCCGGTGTACTGTCTCATCGCCGCGTAGCCGTCCCGACCGGTGTCGAACCGGCCGCCGCCGACGATGGTCTCGTCGCCGGCCATGACCTCGATCGTGGCAGAGCGCTTGTGCGGGTCCATACCGATGACCACACGATCCGACGTGACCTTCAACGCGTCCTCCGATGCTCGATCCACCTGAGTTGTCGAGCCGGGAGGGCAACGCTGCTTCGAGCTACGCAAACCCCTCTCGAGCCTCTCCCCGCCCTGGCGGCGCCCGGGACTGCGCAGGCCAAATGAGAGCCACACGACCAGCGTGGGCAGCCGATGTGAGAGCGACAGCCCGGGCACCTGGACCAAAGCCTGGCCGGGCTACGGTCCTACCGCAATGAAACAAGCAGCCGATGAGAGGGCGTCGCGTTCGCTGTCGTACCGATGTGAGTTCGCCGAGAAGTGGCCGTGGGCGCCGGCCTGGTCGCGCAAGTCTTGTATGGCGACCGTACTTCTCGGCGATGTGCGGGCCTGCTGGCAGACGCTGATTGTCGGCGGGCTACAGGTTGTTGATTCGGGCCAGCAGCTCTGCCTCGGTCAGGTTTTCCAGGACCGCGTCCTGCTTGCGGCCCAGGACTGCCAGCAGCTTTTCCTTCTCCAGTTTCTTGGCTGCCGCGGCCTTCGCCGACTGGTCCTCCGCTAGGCGAATGGCGATGATGTGCTTGACGACCTCCAGCTTGGTCTCCAAGGTTGCCTTGGCCGGATTGGTCTCGGTGGCCACGAACGACTCGGTGTCGATGGCCTTGAGTTCGACGTTGACCGCCTTGGCCACGTCGTCGAGGCTGAAGCCGGACTTGGCGGTCAGCGGAAGCTCCCACAGCTGTTCCGTGGTCAGCAGTCCCTTGGACGACGGGTAGCGGAATTTCTCCCGCGTGGCCTTCTCAAAAATGGTCACGATGGCCTCTCTCAGATTTTCTGGTTAGGAAATCAGAACTGGATACTGATGAGGTGGCGCCGGCCGTCGGTCATGGTCACCTTGGCGACCACAGAGCTGCGGACCGTGGAGCTGAAGCCGAGGCCGGACAGCTGATCCGGGGACGGCTCGCACTTGGTGCGATCGCCGAGAACCTCGAACACCTTGCGGTGCGGTTGCAGGTCGCCGCGGAGGAACTCGTTGTAGATTCCCCGGGTCGGCTGGTCGTTCACGCACCCTTTCAGGATGAAGAAGTAGTGGCGGTTGCCGACCTCGCTGTCGTCGAAGTAGTTCGGCGAGTACATGATGGTGGACACCGGCGCGAACTGTTCGGTGGTGATTCCCCACAGGTCCTTGCCTGCGCTGCCCGGCTGCATGTCCTTACCCGGCCGGAAAGCGGTGATCACCTCGTCGGCGACCGTCATCCGGCCCACCTCGACGGTCTCCTTGTGGCCGACCGCCCGCTCGTGGCTGTAATGCTCGATTTTGCCGTTGCTCTCGGTCTCGATCACGAAGCCGACCTCGGTGCTTTCCCGCTTGTTGAACTGGTTCACCTCGATCCGGTACTCGCCGTTGGGGACGTTGTCGGTCCAGGTGACGTTCTCCACCGGCTCGCGCGAGAACGTCCCGCCCGCGTTCATGTCGACGTCCAGCTTGTTGCGTTTGTCCTTGTACCAGATGTGGTCGCCGTTGGGTTCGAACACGTGCAGGTCGAGGTCGTCGTGGTTGAACCAGGACAGGCTCACCCGCAGCTTGCCGGTGACGTTGCCGCCGGCCCGCTTGACCTTGTCCTTGATCGAGTCGGTGACGTTGCCGTTGTAGGACCAGCCGAAATCGTTGTCCCAGGTGAACAGCCGCGGGGCGGCCGGGTGCCGGCCGGTGGTGAGACTGACGAAGTGCGGTTCGTGGCTGTTGGCGACCCACAGGTCGATCGTCGCGGCGCCGGGCAGGATGTCTTTCATGAAGGTGACCACGGGAATCTCCTCGGGCTTCGCGTCACGAAGGCGCCCACCTGCCGACCTCATGGTGGCCGCCCGCATGAGCAACCCTTCGATGCCGTCCTTCATCCGCGACTGTGTGTCGTTGTCGACCCACAGCACGTTGGTGACCGACACGTCGGACAGCCGGGCGAACCGTCGCTGCAACGACTCCTCGATGCCCAACTCGTCGATGGTCTTCATGGCAGCCTTGACCATGGCCGGGGTGATCAACGCCGTGGGGCGCTGGTAATTCTGCGGTGCCACCTTCGTCTCGAACGACCGGACCGCCTGCTCCAGGTCGACGCCCGCGGAGAGATCCTGGACGAGGGTGCCGATCACCGTGTTGCGGAACCGGGCCGCCGGGTTCATCGCGTTGGCGAAAATGAAGGCCTGTCCGTCGGCCGCCTTCGTCCACCGGTTCTGCAGTGACCGGAACTCGGTCACCGCCCGACGATGCTCCGTGCCGCGGTAGAGGGCATTGTCGTCGATCAGGTCGACGACGGTGTCCAGCGCGTGCTGGGCCAGCTCGGCCAGGCCACGCTGGAACACCTGCACTGCGGCGTCGAAGGTGCCCCGTGCCGCGCCGACGTCTTTGATGCGATGCCGCTTCTCCACCCGGCCGTACAGGTGGTGCCACACCTCGACCTGGCCGTCGCGCAGCGTCCGGGTCGTCCTCGCCCCGTACTGCGCCTCGGTGGACCGAAAAATGGTGGAAATCGGCAGCGTGCTGACGAATTCGTCCATCGCGGCGGCGACGACGGAGAAGACCGGGTCGGATGCAGACACCCCGGACCAGACGGAGCGGACCTGTCCGTTGTGGATCTCGACGATGTTACCGAAGTTCTTGATGAACCCGCGGCAGGTCGAGCAGTCGTACTCGGACCGCTCACGGAACCGGAGATTGGCGCCGGCGGGGAAGGAATCGAGAAAGGTGAGCCAGAGTGAGTCCCGGTCGAGACCGTCGCCGACGACGTACAACTCGCCTTTGGACATTGCGGACAGACGTATGGTCACATCCGTCACGAACTGCTGGAAATCGCCCACTGTGTCATCCTCCTTGATCACCGGAGATCCTATGGAGTGCCTGCAATCGGAGAAACGCATTTCCGGCTGTCCCCACGGTCACGGACGGGCGCTGGTGGCCGGTGGCCAGTCGACCGGATTCGCGTACGGCGGTAGGATGCCGAGCCGGCGGTCAGCAGTTCCGCCAGTTGGCCGGTGGCGCCGTTGAGCAGACCCGGCTCACGCCGTGTTGCCTTCCCGGGCACCGGCGGACCCGGGTGGTCGGGGCATGCTCCGCAGGATGATTTTCCTCGTCACCAACAACTCCACCGACTACTGCGAGGAGACCGGTGTCCTCGCGCTCGAACTATGTGCCGAGATCGAGAGGGTCGCCTGAGACCTGACCCGAGTAGCGGATCTCGAACAGCTTCTCAAGCACGCCAGGCTCGCACCGAGGGACCGGGTGAAGGCGGGCTTGATCAGGTGCTCGCTCATGCCGCGTTGGTGCGCGGCGGCTGCCATCACCGCAGCGAGTGACGCGACCCCGTCCAAGCTCGTACCGCATCACAGGCCCACAGGGCCTCAGCGTCTCCGGCCTGCTGACCCGATGGACTACGAGGTCAACCCTGCGATCATGAACCTTATGGCAGAGGCTGCTCGGGACGTGCCGTCATACCGCGACCGTATGGCTGGCTATCGGCGGGTACTCGAGGCGCGTTCAGCAGAAACGATCCCGGAGCGCTTGCGAGGGCTGGCCGACAGCCCGGTCCGCCCGGTTCGGCTGTGGGTGGCTCGGAACCCGAGGACGCCACCGGACGCGCTGGACCGGCTGCTGCACGATTCGGACAGCTGGGTTCAATGGAACGCGTTGCTGCACCTGGACACACCCGGCACTGCCCTGGAGCGTCTCGCCGATGACGAAGCAGCGAAATACGGCAGCCGTACCTTTCACCACCGGAGCCTCGTTGCCCACCACCCAAACGCGTCGATCGAACTACGGCATCGCCTCGTGCGGCAGGGCGCGTGCCGTTGCCCGGACTGGTGCGCTGGCCAAGTCTTCGAGCGGATCAACTCACTCCGCTGACAGTTCCCTGCCGCATTCGCTCATGCCGCAGACGGTGCACGCCGCCGCCAGCTGAAGCCGTCACGCTCCGTGGGCGACCTCAGGTTCCGGTCGATGTCCGGTCCTGCCGATGAGCAGATGTCGACAAGCGGCGGCGTTGATCGAGGGATGTGAGCCATGAGGACTTCCGAAGGTTGAGCGGGGTTCGCGGCTGACGGCGGCTTGGGCGTAGAGGGCTCACAAATGTACCGGCCCGTACCGGCTGGGCCGCCTGACGATAATGCCCGAGTGTCGGTGGTAGTTGGTGGCGTCAGCGTGCGGGAGAAGTGCATTGCGCGCTTTCCTTTATCTGCCGAATCGGGGGGCGCTGTCGCCCAGCCGGCCGTCCCTGATGCCGCTACCAGATGATGATGCCGCCGTGTACCGCCTTGGCTCGCTCCACAGCGTGCCGCACATTGGCCAGGTTATGGAGGATGCGATCCGCGTCGTATCCAGTCGCGGCGGATAGTTGCTCGACGTTCTCTGCCAGGAGTACGCACTCCTGCTCGAAGGCGTCGAGCTGGCCGGGCGGGACCTGGAGATTCCCACGGTTCTCGACCGTGATGTCAGCAAGTTGCGGCAGGAACGTCGCGCCGAGACGCCGAGCGGCTACGGAACCCCACAACTTATGACGAAAGCCTTCAGCTCCTACTCCAGTGCTGGTGCCCGGCGGATCCACGACAACGTCCCGACCGGCGTAGGCGTCGTCGTCCGGTATCCACCGAGATATCGAGGCTCATCCTCACACTCCCGCCATTTCTCGAAGCACGGCTACTGTAAGCGATGACCAGGTGCGCTGGGTGGTCTCCGACCGGAGCACGAGGAGACGGGGAAGCCAGCTCGCGAATTTGCCTGAGGCCGCCTTTGACATGTCCGGATCTGCCACTGTACGGGCGTTCAGTGGGGAAACGCGCGCGGGATACGGGTGGAGATTTCGTTCCGGAACGCCGCGATGCGCCCGATCACCTGACGCCTGCCGATGGTGTTCTCGATACGGTCGAGGTAGAGGCATCGGGCGGCGAGTTTGTCGAGGTCGACGGTGAAGTAGACCGCCATCAGCGGATTGACGAACAACGCGCTGCCGCTGGTACGCCGGGTGAACTGGACATCTCCGAACGCGCCGCTGGTGGCGGCTGCGATCTGTCCGTTGACGATGCTCGGCCGCATCGGGGTGCCGGCCTGGGCGTCGGCGACGGCGTCGCGGTACAGCACCGCCTCCCGGCTCGCGCCAGGTATGGACAACGCGCCGAGGTAACCGCCGCTGCGGTCGAGCGCGGCGATGTTCTCCAGCACCTGAACGTGGTTGACCCCGTCGTAGGCGTCGATGCCGAAGCCGAGACAGGTGACCAGCTTCACCGGGATATCGAGGCCCGCCACGGCGGCGAGGCTGGTGATGTCCTCCACCGGCGTGCCGAGGGTGCTCTCGTCGCCGCGCAGCAGGACGTCGGTGCCACCGTCGACCAGCACCACCGCGTCGATGCCCAGGCGTTCCATCAGGTACCGGTAGGCGTCCCGCAACGGCTGGACACCGAGCGGAGGGAAGGCATACACCGTCGACGGCAGGTCGTGGGCCGCCAGCCATCGGGCCAGGGTGAGCTCGGGGAAGTACCAGTCCGGACTGGTCGAGTCCGGCGTGACCGCTGCGACGTGCTCGGCCGCCCACGAGTCACGGTCCATCAGTTCGAGTTCCGAGAACGACAGGTTCGCCAGGTGCACCCGCACGCCGCTGTGCCACAGCGCGAGGGCCAGCGGCAGACCCGCGTACACGTCGAATCCGCCGCCCGCACCGGCGATCAGGACGCTCCGGGCCGGAGCCAGGGCGGCGAACAGTGGTGGGGTGGCCAACGAGAACATGTCAGATTCCACGGGAGACGCGGCAGGGCTTATCACCGGTCCATGATCAGCGACCGACGCAACCCGCCCGGTGATCCCACCACCGACCGGCTACCGGCTACCGGCTACCGGCTACCGGCTACCGGCCCAGCCGACCAGATCGGCCAGCCCGGTCCGCGACCAGGTCGATGCCGGCACCGAGACCCCAGATAGCCGACGACTATCGCCTGATAGTGAATTTCGTTTTGACCGGCAGCTCTGGCGACAGGATGCTGTATACAACATCCCGCTAGCGAATGGAGCCGACATCATGGCGAAAGTGCTCTGCGTGCTGTACGACGATCCGATCGACGGCTTTCCCACCTCATACGCCCGGGACGACCTGCCCCGCATCGACCACTATCCGGGCGGGCAGTCCACCCCGACCCCGCGGGATGTCGACTTCACCCCCGGACACCTGCTCGGCAGCGTCTCCGGCGAACTCGGGCTGCGCCGCTTCCTGGAGGAGCGCGGACACACTCTGGTCGTCACCTCGGACAAGGACGGCGCCAACTCGGTCTTCGACCGGGAACTGCCCGACGCGGACGTGGTCATCTCGCAGCCGTTCTGGCCGGCGTACCTCAGCCCGGAACGGATTGCGAACGCCCGCAACCTCAAGCTCGCGATAACCGCCGGCATCGGTTCCGACCACGTCGACCTGGACGCCGCGATCGCCGCCGACGTCACCGTCGCCGAGGTGACCTACTGCAACAGCATCAGCGTCGCCGAACACGTCGTCATGATGATCCTCTCGCTGGTCCGCAACTACCTGCCGGCCCACCGCTGGGCGAGCGAGGGCGGCTGGAACATCGCCGACTGCGTCGCCCGGTCGTACGACGTGGAGGGCATGCAGGTCGGCACCGTCGCCGCCGGCCGGATCGGGCTGGCCGTACTGCGCCGACTCAAGCCGTTCGACGTGCGGCTGCACTACACCGACCGGCACCGGCTGCCCCGGGAGCTCGAGGAGGAACTCGGGCTCACCTTCCATCCCAGCGCCGCCGAGATGGTGCCCGAGTGCGACGTGGTGACGATCAACGCGCCGCTGCACCCGGAGACCGAGGGACTGTTCGACGACACACTGATCGGCAGCATGAAGCGCGGCGCGTACCTGGTCAACACCGCCCGGGCGAAGATCTGCGACCGCGACGCGGTGGACCGCGCGCTGCGGAGCGGGCAGCTCGCCGGGTACGCCGGAGACGTCTGGTACCCCCAACCGGCCCCGGCCGACCACCCGTGGCGGACGATGCCCCACCAGGGGATGACCCCGCACATCTCCGGCTCGTCGCTCTCCGCGCAGGCCCGGTACGCCGCCGGCACCCGGGAGATCCTGGAGTCCTGGCTGGACGGTACGCCGATCCGTGACGAGTACCTGATCGTCGACAAGGGCGGGCTGGCCGGCACCGGCTCGCACTCCTACTCGACCGGAAGTTCCACACCCGCAAAATAGCCGAGCAGGTCCCAATTCTGGATCGGAACCCGGGCGGGCCCGGCGAGTGGGGCTCGGACGGGTCCGTCGCACACCGTCGGAGGCACCGCAATGAACCGAACTGACGTCACCGAGCTTATCGTCGCCAGCCGCATTCAAAAGGGGATCAGCTGGGCGAGCATTGCGGAGGCGGTTGGCCTGAGCAAGGAATGGACGACCGCCGCCTGCCTCGGACAGATGACAATTTCCGCAGAGCAGGCGGCGATCGTCGTGAGCCTCCTCGACCTGCCCGATGAGGCGGCCCTCATCCTGCAGACCGTACCGTACAAGGGTTCGCTGCCGACCACCGTGCCGACCGACCCGCTGATCTACCGGTTCTACGAGCTGGTCAACGTGTATGGCACAACCTTCAAGGCACTCATCCATGAGGAATTCGGCGACGGCATCATGAGCGCCATCGACTTCCGGATGAATCTCACTCGGGAGCCGGATCCGGCGGGCGACCGGGTCAAAATCGAATTCAGTGGCAAGTATCTTCCGTACAAGCAGTACTGAACGCACGGCCCCTACGTCCCGGTGGCCGAGGCTCGGGAAAACTCCGTAGACCGTGTCCCCGGCTGGGGTGGCCGATATCCCCTGCGCTGCGCGCGGTGTTCGGCGGTGTCGACAGAGGAGGCATGCGGCCCGGACGCGCCGGGCACCGTGCCGTCAGGAGATCTTGCGGCGGTAGACGACCATCGCGAAGACGTACGCGACGACGAGGATGCCGAGGCACCAGCCGAGCGCGATCCAGATGTCGGTGCCGACCGACTGCTGTGTGAACAGGTCGCGAATGGTGTTGACGATGGCCGTCACCGGCTGGTTCTCGGCGAAGGCGCGCACGGGGCCGGGCATGGTGTCGGTGGGCACGAATGCCGAGCTGATGAACGGCAGGAAGATGAGTGGATAGGAGAACCCGCTCGCGCCGTCCACGGAGTTCGCGGTGAGGCCGGGGATCACGGCGAGCCACGTCAGTGCGAGGGTGAACAGGATCAGGATGCCGGCGACCGCGAGCCAGGCCAGCACTCCCGCTCCCGAGCGGAAGCCCATCAGGAGAGCGACGCCCACGACGACCACGAGCGAGATCAGATTGGCGACCAGCGAGGTCAGCACGTGCGCCCACAGCACGGACGACCGTGCGATCGGCATGGACTGGAATCGCTCGAAGATGCCGCTCTTCATGTCCAGGAAGAGCCGGAACGCGGTGTAGGCGATGCCCGATGCGATCGTGATCAGCAGGATGCCGGGCAGCAGATAGTTCACATATGTGCCCGTCCCCGTGTTGATCGCGCCGCCCAACACGTAGACGAACAGCAGCATCATGGCGATCGGTGTGATCGCGGTCGTGATGATGGTGTCCACGCTGCGGGTGACGTGCGTCAGGGATCGTCCCAGCAGGACGGCGGTATCGCCGAAGAAGTGCTTGGTCATCATGGATCCTCTACTTGTCCGCGTCGACGCTGTGGGCATTGGCGGCGCCGTCCTTGCCGTCGGCCCCGACGATGGCGAAGAAGACGTCCTCGAGGGTCGGCTGCTTCTCGACGTACTCGACCTTCGCGGGCGGAAGCAGTTGCTTGAGCTCGGTGAGGGTGCCGTTGACGATGATCCGACCCTGGTGGAGGATCGCGATCCGGTCGGCGAGTTGTTCGGCTTCGTCCAGATACTGCGTCGTGAGCAGCACCGTCGTACCCTGGCCGGCGAGTTTTCTGACGGCCTGCCACACCTCGATGCGCGCCTGGGGGTCGAGCCCGGTCGTCGGCTCGTCCAGGAAGATCACCGGCGGATTCCCGATGAGGCTCATCGCGATGTCGAGGCGGCGGCGCATGCCACCCGAGTAGGTCGACACCTTCCGCGCGGCCGCCTCGGTCAGCGAGAAGCGGTCGAGCAGGGCATCCGCGATCGTGCCCGGATTCTTCAGGTGCCGTAACCGGGCGACCAGGAGGAGGTTCTCCCGACCGGTGAGGATCTCGTCAACGGCCGCGAACTGCCCGGTCAGGCTGAAGGACTCGCGTACGTCCGCCGCCTGCGTGGCGACGTCGAAGCCGTTGACGCTGGCCGTCCCGGCGTCCGCTTTGAGCAGCGTGGACAGGATCTTCACCACGGTGGTCTTGCCCGCCCCGTTCGACCCGAGCAGGGCGAAGATGCTGCCCCGCTGCACGTCGAAGTCCACGCCACGCAGCACGTGCAGCTGCTTGTACGACTTCTCCAGACCCTGCACCCGGATCGCCGGGACCTGTGGTGCTGTCATCAGACTGCCTTCTCTTCCTCGGCGCGGGCGATGGCGTCGGTCAGCCTCTTCCGTGCACGGGTGGTGACGGACATGGTCAGTTGCCCCCTTCGTGGAGCTGTTCGAGCGGTTCCGCGAGGAAGTCATGGACCGTCTCCCCCGCCGCAAGGTACTCGGTGCTACTGACTACCGGTACACAGTAACACTGAATAGCGACGCCGCAAGCCTGCACGTGACGGTGGAAGGTGTCGGCCCCAACTATCGAAAGGGCCCGAACGGCGGGAACCGCGAGGTCTTCGAGGTCGACCCCGGCAGGCGCGGCCCGGCACGGCGGCGCGGTCTGATCACGGCACTATCCCCGGCGTCGACGACGGCCCGCCGACAGCGCCCGGTGGAGTAGGTGGCATCGTCGAACGCCCTCGACGGCGCCCGCCCTCCTCGGCGCGCAGGCCCGAGGCGCGGAGGGCCTCTTGGTGGCCGGCGCTCGTCATCGCGCTGACCGGCGACGCCTTCCGCCGGGTACGCCGCGTGACGGCCCGGCGGACGGACGGCCGCCCGGCGCCGTGGTCCGGGTGGACGTCGGGCGCCGTGGCGGTGTCACTCGCAGAACACCTGCACCTTGGTGTCGGGCTGGTCGACGTCGACGCTGAGATCGTCGAGGTGCTCGACGAGGTCCTCGATGTGCTGCGGTTTGAGCTGGGTGAGGTCGACCGGCACCCCTGATTTGCTCAGTTCCGCGTTGACCTGGGTGAGCGCCTGCGGAGGGATGAGGCTCGCGAGTCGGACCCCGGCGCGCAGCAGCTGCAGTGGGACCCGGATGTTGACCCGGCCCGGCCCGTCGCCACCGGCGGTGTCCTCCGAGTTCACCACCACGCGCAGGTACTTGGGTCGGGCTTTCGGGCGGGCCAGGGTCCCCGGCGCAGCCTCGGGCTCTTCTCGTTCGAGGGCGTCAATCAACCGCTCGGCCTCGTCTGCGTTGATCTTTCCGTCGACCAGCATCTGCAGGATCTGACGGCGCTGTTCGTTCATTTGTTGCTCCTCCCCCTCCGACTCATCTGACACTCACCAGCACGGCCATTTGGCCGTACTCCATTTCGAACCGGGTGCCGGGCAGCGCGCACAACAGTTGCCCTGCGCCGCGCAACGCACCCACCAGGCTGACCCGGAAGATGAAGCAGGCGACCACGCCGGCGAGCAGGGCGACCAGCAGCAGCGGTGACAGCACCAGCACCAGCGGCACGACCGGGACGTACAGCCGCAGCCAGCGGCCATCGCGACGGCGTTGGCGGTACGTCACCAGCTGCGGGATCATCGGGACCTCTCCAGCTCGGTCAGCGCCTCCTGGACGCTGATCTCCCCGCGCCGCAGGCGGTCGACGACGTCGGCGCCGGTGGGTGCCGGGTCGGTGTCGACGAAGTCGAGCTGCTCGGCGATCCGGTTCAGTCGGGACTTGATCGTTGGATAGCTCACCCCGAAGATCCGCTCCATCTCCTTGATCGATCCGTGCGACCGTACGAACGCGGCAACGAACACCTGGTCGTCGATGCTGAGCTGCGCCAGCTGGGGCGGCTCGAACTGACCTTCGACCACGATGCCGCTGCCGGCGAGACGAACCCGCTCGACCACGAACGGCTGTCCGCGCGTCAGGTCGGTCAGTTCCTGCCAGTCCACCTTCGGCTCCCTTGCCCTCACCGTCGCGCTTACTATCAATTTTTACCTTGATTTTTTTAAGCTGTCAACGTCGGGTACTTAATTTTACTGATTTGATCTTGAATAGCTCGGATCGCACGCCCTGTCATCCGCCCTCTGCCGTGGCCTCGACGTGTCCGACAGGTCGATCACCACGCCGCACGCCTCGGCCGGCCCGCTCGGCTCGTCAAGCCCTGAATGACCGCAGGCGGCGGCAGAGGCAAATTCGCCACAGGAGTCGCTGAGGACGCCAGGCCCTTGCTGCCGCTACCCGGACACCGGACCGGGGCGGTGGGCGCCGAAGCGGAAGACGTCGGCGGGGTCGTAGCTGGTCTTGATCTGCACCAGGCGACGACGGATGGCTTCCTCCCAGGTCGACGTCATGGTGGCACCGTCGTTGACATCGTTGCTGAAGTTGGCCTGCGGACCGCGTAGGGTCCACGGCGAGAGCGCGTCCAGGACCCGGGCCGCCGCGGCCGGTATCTCCGTCCCGAACAGATCCGGCTCCGGCACACCCGCGATGATGACGACGTAGCCCGCATCCCGTCCGCTGATCGCGTCCGCCAGCCGTGGCGTGGCTGCCATCACACCGCCCAGTTGCCGAATCTCCACCTCCATCAGCGGCACACCTGAGGCGGCCCCGGCGGTCGCGAGCACGGCGGCCGCGGCGTCGGCCGGAAACTCGCGCAACTGGCCGGAGGTGAGCCAGATCGGCAACGGATCGGGTGGATCGTTGTGGATGGTCCCGATCGCCGTGTACGGCATCCGACCGATCGTGCCGAGCAGGGGCTCGCCGATCGCCCGCAGCGGGGCGACGATCGCCTCGCCAGAGGCGTCCTCGCCGATGTGCGCGACTCTGATGTGGACGACGAAGCGGTTGCGAATCTCCGGCGGCACCACGGGCTGGTCCGCCAGCCTCAGCAGGGCCACCGAGGTCGTCGTGTCCTCCGACAGGCTCGCCGCCCAGTCCGCCCACGTTCGCAGCGCGACCTCGGCGAGGTCGGCGTCGAAGTACAGCCCGCCGCCGTACAGCGAGCGCAGGGGCACCAGATCCAGGTCGACCGAGGTCACGATCCCGAGCCCGGCCCGCCCGCCGCGAAGCGCCCAGAACAGGTCTGGTTGGGACTCCTGCGTGACGTGCTGAACCGTACCGTCGCAGGTGACGATGTCCAGCCCGATGAGCCGGTCCGACCCGAAACCGAAGGTCCGCCCCACCGGACTCAGTCCCCCGCCGAGAAGCCAGCCGACCACCCCGACACCGGGCGACGATCCGGTGATGCCGGCCAGGCCATGCTCGGCGACCGCCGGCATGAGGTCCGCCCACGCCAACCCGGCGCCGACGTGCGCCGTGGCCGCCGCAGGGTCGATCACCAGGTCGCGCATTCGACCCGTGGTGATCAGCACGCCGTCGGTGAACCCGGACCCGATCCCGTGCCCTGTCCCCTGCACTCGCACCGGCAGATCGTGCCGCGTCGCGTACGCGACTGCGGCGAGCACGTCCTCGACCCGCTCGGCCCCGATCGCTACGACCGGCCGGTTCTTCGCAAACGCGTTGTAGCCGGCCACCTCATCGGCGAATCCTGGATCCCCCGGTTCCAGGACCGGACCCCGCAACTGAGCGCGCAGCCCACGAACATCGGCCATCCCGGCTCCCCCAGGGCGCTCGCCCGATCGTCTCCCGCCGTCCGCACCCTACCCAGGCCGTTGGCCACCAGCCGCCAGCTTTCCGTAACCCCACCCCCTGGGATGATTCGCGGCCTTGTCCAGCGTGCCGCGACGGCGCCGCTCGCCCCGGTGATCATGCGGTCCATCCGGGCCGGCAGGCAGGGCCTCGGGCCACACCACGGCCTTGAGCGGTGATTGCGCCGACGGACCCGGGTGTGGGTGCCGTGAGAGGATGCGTCGATGTCGACCGATGGACGGGCCCTGGTGCTGGGCGGCGGTGGCGTCACCGGCGTCGCGTGGGAGATCGGCCTGCTGCACGGCCTCACTCAGTGCGGCGTCGATCTCTCTGTCGCGGACACCGTCATCGGCACCTCCGCGGGTGCGTCGGTGGCCGCGCAACTCACCGGCGGGACTTCCCTCGCGGACGTCTACGCCGCCCAGACCGACAACGGATCCGGTGAGCTCCCCGCCCGGATCGGCTTGGGAGTTCTCCTCCGTTTCCTGGTCGCGGCCGCGTGGCCCGGCGACCGGCGGCACGGCCGGGCCTGGCTGGGACGAGCCGCACTGAGCGCGAAAACCGTCTCCGAAGCCGAACGGCGAGCGGTCATCGAACGACGAGTACCCGACCGGCGGTGGCCCGACCGCCAGCTTCTGCTGACCGCCGTCGACACCCAGACCGGCGCGGACATCGTCTTCCACGCCGACAGCGGCGTGCCGCTGATCGACGCGGTCGCGGCCAGTTGCGCCGTCCCGCTGATCTGGCCACCCGTCACGATCAACGGACGGCGGTACATGGACGGCGGCGTACGATCGGTCGCCAACGTGGACCTCGCCGCCGGTCACAGCCGGGTGGTCGTGATCGCACCCACCACTGCGGCCCTGCGCCGCGCCGATCGTCCCCAGATCCAAGCAGCGGCACTCGGGGTGCCGAACATCGTCGTGACACCGGACGCCGCAGCCCGTGACGCGATCGGTGACAACATGCTCGACCCCGCGCGGCGGCCGGCCGCCGCCCGCGCCGGACGCGACCAGGCCGCATCGATCGCGGACCAGATCCGCGAGGTCTGGTCATGACGGGCCGCCCGGGTCCGGCTCACGTCGCCGGCCGATCCGTTCCGGTACGCCTCGAACGGCCCTGGACGACACTGACCACGACCAGCGTAACCAGCAGGACGGCCAGCGCCTCGATCGACGCCGGCACCAGCGGGGTCAGCAGCGCCAGTACGACACCCAGCGGCATCGCCAGCAGCGCCGGCCCGGACTGGTGCGGACGCAGGTGCAGCAGCCAGACGAAGAACAGATAAACCGCAACCGGTACGGCGATCGCGTATCCCGCCCGTACGTCCGAGATCTTTGAATGGTGCGCCGCGTGGTCGACCGCCACGCCCAGGCCGGCGCCGACGGCCGCCGCCGACGCCAGGATGAAGTAGTGGCCGTAACTCCACAACAGCGACATACGCAACGAGGTCAGCAGGATGTGTGCGGGCCGGTCGAAGTAGAGCCACCAGAGCAGGAACACGATCACCAGGCCGGCGACCGCGACCCGCAACAGGGCGCCCACGTGGTCGCCGCCCTCGTTCAGCGCGGCGCGGAAGGCAACCGTGGACGACGCGACCGCCTCGCCCAACACGATGATGGTGAAGAGTCCGTACCGCTCGGCGATGTGCCGCGGATGGAACGTGGTCGGTCCGCCGGGGGCGGCCTCGGCCCAGATCGGCACCGCCAGTTCGAGCACGATCAGCACGGCGACGGTCGGCAGGAACAGGCCCGAGTCGGAGGCGACGAACAGGTGCAACAGCCAGAGGCTCTGGATGGCGACGACGTCGATCGCGTACCGGGTGGCGGTCTTCCTGCGCTTCTCGTCGGTGCGGGCGGCGCGCAGCCATTGGCTTACCAGCGCAAGCCTCATCACGACGTAGCCGATCGTGCTCGTCCGCATGTCGCCGGTGGCGAAAGCGGGGCCGATACCCGCGGCCAGCACCAGCGCGCCGGCGATCTGTACCAACGTGGTGACCCGGTAGACCACGTCGTCGGTGTCGTAGGCGCTGGCGAACCAGCTGAAGTTCACCCACGCCCACCAGATCGCGAAGAACACCACGAAGAACCCGCGCAGGCCGTGTGCCACGTGGTTCTCGGCGATGTCGTGGTGCAGCGGGCCCGCGGCCTGCGCAACCGCGATCACGAAGCAGAGGTCGAAGAGCAGTTCCAGCGGCGTCGAGGCGCGATGTGGTTCGTCGGCGGCACGCGCCCGCATCGGGGTCATGAGCCTGCGGTGTGGTCCGGTCATGCGCCCGCTCCTCGCTCGTTCCCGATGGGCAGGACGAACGTCGAGCGGCGACGTTCACCGATGGCCGGCAGAGTCACCCGGATCACACTGGCAACCTTCCGCCGGTGCGGCGGTGGTGCGCGTCTGCGCCCAGGCCCGAGCGCAGACGCGCGTCGCCCATGGCGAATTCCTTGAGATCGTTCACGACTGCCCCTTGAGGATCAGCTGGTGCATGGGGGTGTTCGGCCATCGGGTCGAGGAGAGGTCTGCGCGCGCGACCGAACCGCCTGGCGAAGGTCCAGGCACGGCATCCCGGCCAGCACGTCCACGGTCAGACCGTCGAGGACGACCGGTGTGGGAGCTTCTGTGGGCGGCCGGGGTTGCCCGCGCCGAGCCCGTTCGAGAGCGATACGGGTGCCCACCAATGTGGACCGCTCAACAGCGGTGTGCCGTTCATCTGATGCGGCTTCAGGCCCCGGAGTGGTCCCGGTGCTTGGCCAGGAAGTCGGCGAAGCTGAGCCAGTCCGGGTTGATCGAGCGCATCAACTCGACGTCGCGCCGCCCCAGGTACGACTCCGGGAACTCGGCGTAGTACTGGAACATGTTCCCCAGCTCGACCGCGCCCGGGAAACCCAGCGCGCGGAACTGGTCGTGGCTCAGTGGCCGGTAGGCGACCGGCTCGCCCATCACCCTGCTGAAGGCGGCGGCGAGCTGGTCGCCGGTCAGATGTTCGCCGGCGATGCCGAGGGTGACGCCGATCGTCTCGGCGGGCCGTTTGAGCGCACTTAGCACGGAGCGGCCGATGTCCTCCGAGGCGATCCCGGCGATCGGCGTGTCGCCGACCGGCAGGTGCAGCGCGAGCGTCCCGTCGGGATCGCGCTGCGGCTTCACGTCGGTGAGCAGGTTGTCCCAGTAGAAAGACACCTGCAGGTACGTGGTGGGCAGGCCCGACTCGGCGAACATCGCATCGGCGACGCCGCCCTTCACGTCGAAGTGCGGCACCTTGTAGATCTCGTCGAGGGTCGGCATCCGGTCGTCGGTGACGGGAATGGCCTCGCGGGTGTCCTCCAGCGTCGACCAGACCACGTGCTGGAGTTCGGTGGCCTTGGCGGCGCTGATCAGGTTCCCCACCTCGATCAGTTCCTTGGCCGCGGACATGTGCTCCCAGAAGGGCGTGACCAGAAACGCGCCGTAGGCCCCGTCGAAAGCCTTCCGCAGGCTGGCTTCGTCGTTCAGGGTCGCCTCGACCACCTCGGCACCGAGGGCCGCCAGGGCCTGTGCCCTTGCCGAGGACGCGTTGCGGGTGATCGCGCGAACCTCGAACGTGCCGTCGGCGAGCAGCGCCCGGGCGACCGCGCCACCCTGCACACCGGTCGCACCCAGCACAGAGATTGTGTTGTTACCGGACATAGGGGCGTCTCCGCTCGTGAAAGGCCCGGCGTCGGAGCCGCCGGGTATCTCGATGCGCCAACCGTAATAGTCCGGAAGCTTGACCGTCAAGTTTTCGGACTATCGCCCTCGCGTTACGCCGGCCACCCTCGACCCGGTGCGGGTCCAGCCCGTTCGCCGGTGCTCGCGGCCGGTCAGTCGGCGCTTACGGAGCTTCGCCCCGGGGCGGAGTCATTCCTCGTCTACCTCCGCGTCTTCGGTGATCGCCGACAGAGCCTGAAGGAACTGCTCGTACGCCTCCCGGCCGATCTTCGCTGCGTACCTGTCCTCGATCTCCGCGATGATCCGGTCGGAGAGCTCCGCCAGCCGTAAACCACGTGCCGTGGGCACGATCAGTTTGGCCCGGCGGTCGGCCGGATCGGGTACGCGCGAGACGTAGCCGAGTTTCTCCAGCTCGTCGATCATCGTGCCGATGGTCTGCTTGTTACGGCCGGCCAGCCGGGTGAGATCGGTCTGCCGCAGACCGTTCTCGTCCAGGTGGGCCATCACCGCACCGTGACGCGGGCGAAGGTCGCCGAAGCCCTCCTGGGCGCTGCGCCGGAACAGCTCGGACTGCAACCCGAACAACAGGCGGGTGGCCAGCACACCGAGATCCGCGGCGCGGGTGCTCCGTCCCATGTAACCCCCATCACGATAGTCCGATAATCGGACGGTCCAGTCTTTGGACTTATTCTCGTCACATTACGCACCGCAGGTTCTGATGACCACCGTCGAACCACCCGCTTCCGGGGTCGATCCCGTACGCGAGAACGACCTGTTGCGGGCCCGGCCCCGGATACGGGCGAGGCGTGGTGCGTGGGCGGGCCACCTGGCGTCAGCTCCGGCAGGAGCCGTTCAGGAATCCGTTGACGTCGAGATCACGCGGCCTCATCTGCGGTAACCCGCCACCCGGGCGCCGCCTGAGCCCCGGGACGGCGCAGCGCGGTCGACACCTGTGCCGGCGCCGACAGCCCGGCGGGTGCAACGACTCATTTCGGCAAACCCCGCCGAGTGAGATCCAATTCCGGGCAAGATGGAACAGATTCGCCCAGCGAAACGGTAAGCGGGGGTCGTCTGTGAACGAAGGATTGATGACCAGGCGCAGCGCCCACGGTGTCGACGAGACGGTCTCCGCTCTGCGGGCCGAGGCGGAACGTGTGGGCGCCGTGGTGGCGGTGGTGGTCGACCATGCGGCGGCCGCCCGCAAGGTCGGGCTGAGCATGCCCGACACACAGGTGATCATCTTTGGCAATCCGCAGGCGGGCACTCCGCTCATGCAGGGCTGTCCCGAGATCGCCATCGACCTGCCGATGCGGCTCATGGTCCGGGACGACGGCCAGCCCGGATCGCTGGTCACCTGGCAGGACCCCGCATACCTCGCCCAACGGTACGGGCTGGGCGAGGATCAGCTGGCACCCCTGAACGCCCCCGCCAAGATCGCCTCTGCGGTTGGCGCGGGCTGAGCACGGCGCTGAGCACGGCCCGGACCGACCACTCACACAGCGTGCGAAGCCACCCCGGCGCCGCCTCGTCGCGGGCTCGGCGGCGGCCCTCGGCAGCGTGCACCCAAGGCTCTAGCAGGGAGGTCCCCCGATGGCTGCCGTCCGCGTCCCGCCGAACTTCTTCGGCATTCCGTTCGGGCTGGCCGGGCTGGCGGGCAGTTGGGTGGTCGCGGCGGGCAACGGCAACGCGCCGAGCTGGGTCGGCGATGCCCTGCTCATCCTCGCGGCGGTGGTCTGGCTGGCCACCACGGCCGGCTACGCGGCCTACGCCTGGTCGGTCCGCCGCACACTCGTCGCCGACCTGCTCGACCCGGTGCTCGCCCCGTTCCTCTCGCTCGCCTTGATCACGCCAATCCTGCTCGCCGCGCAGGGCCTCACGCCGCGCAACCTCGGCGCCGCCCGGATCGTCGTCGACGTGTTCCTCGTCCTCACCGTGCTGTTTGGCGGATGGATAACCGGCCAATGGATCTACGGCCCGCTCGACCTCGACCGCATGCACCCCGGCTACTTCCTACCCACCGTGGCCGGCGGATTCGTCGCCGCCGCCGGCGCCGCGGTCGTCGGACAGCGCCTACTCGCCGTGCTCATGCTGGGACTCGGGCTCGTCTGCTGGCTCGTCATCGGCTCGCTGACGCTCAACCGGCTGTTCTTCCGGCCGCCGCTGCCGCCGGCGCTGATTCCGACGCTGGCCATCGAGGTGGCGCCCGCCGCGCTGGCCAGCGTGGCGATACTCGCCCTCAACGGGGAGCGGATCGACTTCTTCGTCTCACTGATCTCCGGGTACGGGCTGCTGATGGTCCTCGCGCAGGTCCGGCTCCTGCCCGCGTACCTGCGCCTGTCGTTCGCCCCCACGTTCTGGGCGTTCACCTTCCCGTTCGCGGCGGTGGCGACGACCACGTTGCACTGGATCTCCTACTACCGGCCGTCCGGGCACCGGATCTACGCGTACCTGGTGCTGGCCGCGATCACCGCGCTGATCGGTGGCATCGCCGTCCGGACGGTCGTCGCCGCGGCCCGTGGGCAACTGCTGCCAACGCCTCCGGCACCCACCCGACCGCAACGCTGAACACCCGGCCCGGCACAACGAGGAGGGCACGCTCCGGGTGCAACGGTCCGGATGCCGCGACCGAGGTCCTGGCGTACCGGGATCACCCGCCTCCGCCGCTCCCGCAGCCCCCGCCTCCGCCGCAGCCGCTGCTCCCACCGGAGTCGCCGCTGCGCCGTAGCCGCTGCTCCCACCGGAGTCGCCGCCTGCGCCGTAGTCAACGGGCGAGCCGCCGTAGTAGCCGCCGCTCCCGGCAACGCTGCTGTCGCCGCCCGAACCGCCGGAGGCGGCGCCGACCCGATGGGGGATCGCAGCCCTGGCAGCGAACTCCGGATCGGTCGCCATCTCCGTCACCGACTTCGTGCACGGGACCCAGCCGGAACTCGGGACGATCTCCGGCGACGCCGTGACGTACTGGTCCGGACCGGCACTGGCCACCAGCGGCACCGGCACCTTCGTCGCCCAGTCCGGCCTCGTCCTCTCGGCGCCCCAGACCGCAGCCCAGTGGTTCGGCCCGATCGAGGAGAACTCCGCCACCTGGAACCCCAGCGTGGTGGTCGCGTTTCCGCCCGGCGTCATCGCCGGCGACTATCAGGGAACCGTCACCTTCTCGGTCGCCTGACCCATACCCACGGCCGGTGGAAGCCGCCACCCATGGCGACCCGCCACCGGGATCCAGTGACGGGCCACGGTCAGCGACCCGACATCGGGAACATGCGACTCAGGCGTGGGTACCGTCGAGCCATCTCGCCCTGATCACGGAAGTTCCACTGTTCGTCCTGCGGATCGGGTGAGGACTGACGGAGGAGGTGACCCCGAGCCTCCAACGCGTCGTCGAGCGCGTCCGCCCGCGCTATTGCCCGCTCGTGGGCCTCGTCAGCCACGCAGTCCAACAACTCCCAGGCGGGCCACTCGTCGTCGCTCAGCTCGCTCAGCCTACGGCCTACGAGTTGCTGCACGAGAGGCACCTCGGCCAGCAGGTCCGGATCCACGGCGACCCGCTCGAACTGCTCCCGTCCCAGACCCACCAACCAGCACTGGAAGTACCAGAACCCGTCGTCGGAGCAGAGGCCGTGGCGGATCCGGTCGGCGGCACCCCACATGTGCCAGGTGTCGACCCGTTGCCGCACGACATCGAGATGGATCTGAAAGTCCTCGATGTCCACCGTCGGCATTCGCGCGAGCCGATCGGTCAGCCACTCGGCACGTTGATCCTGATCAACGGTTGCGGCCCTGCTTTCCTCGATGAGGCGCCAGAACGCGTCGATATCCACGCCGGGCAGGATCGCACCCGGGTACGACATGTCGACGCCGCAAGTCGGCACCGTTCTGCGGCGGACGCTGGAGCTGTGCCGCCGTCCTTACCGCCGTTTGCGCGGCAGGGCGCTGAAAAGCGGCGGGGTCTCCCAGGCGGGTTCGCCTCGGCCCTGCCAGCGCTCCAGGTCTGGCGTTTCCAGACGGGGCCGGCCCGACAGGTACAGCGCGGTAGCACCGACGAAGCCGATCGCGGCAATGCCGAGACAGATCCAGAGCGCACCGCGGGTGCCGGTTGCCTGGTCATCGCTCAGGGTTCCGGCGAGGAACACGAGGATCGGGGCGGTGAGGAAGGCAGTCACGGCCCGCAGCAGCTCGATCAGGGCGAAAACCCGCTGCAGCATCTTCGACCGCAGGGAGAGACCCGCCAGGAACAGGGCCGGTGATACCGCCGCTGCCACGCCCAGCCCGAGCAGGCCGGTGGCCACCGCGAGGGCGGGACTGACCGTGGGGAACGTGGCTATCAACAGTGCCGCGGATGCCACGACCATCAGCAGGCCACCGGCGGTCAGCAGCGGGGTGAACCGGGTCCGGAACAGTAGCGCGAACAGTACGGCGACGGCGACGGCGGCAACGAGTTCGGGGATGAAGATTTGCGCGATGATGCTGGGTTTGCTGCTGGTGTGCAGCGCGGTCAGGAGGAGTTCGGTGGCGCCGATGGCGGCGGCACTGGCGGTGAGGGCGGCGAAGATCCCTGCCAGGGGAACCGAGGTGGCGAGTTGCTTGACCGGTACGAGCGGGTTGGGCAGCCGGTACTCGTAGACGACCAGGAACGCGATCAGGGCGGCTCCGGCGGCCAGGGGAACGATCGACTGCACGTCGGCGCTCATGCTGGCCTGCAGTTGACCCGCGCCGTAGAACGCGGCACCGCAGCCGATCACACCCAGACCCAGCGCGACGAAGTCCCAGGGCGCGCTGGGATCTTGAGGCGGGACGTCGCGGAAGGTCAGGACGGAGAACAGCAGCGCCAAGCCGGCTATCCCCGCCACGCCCCAGAACAGCCACCGCCAGCTTCCCCCGGTGGCTTGCAGCGCGCCGATGGTCGGGCCGGCGGCCACGGCGCCGAAGATGCACAGGTTCAGGAGGCCGGCACTGATCGGCATCTTGGAGACGGGCCAAGAGGTGACCAACGGCGGTAACGCGGCGATCAACATGAGGCTGGTCAGCAGCCCCTGGGCGATGAAGGCCGCGATGAACACCGTCGCGTTCGGCGCCGCGGCAGCGAGGATGGATGCGACGAAGAAACAGACCTCATAGATGATCAGCATGCGTCGCGGCGGAAGGTGCATGGCGAGCTGCGCGGCCAGCAGCGTGCCGACGGCGTACGCACCCGCGGACAGGCTTGCCGTCACCTGCAACGTTGCGCGGGACATGCCGAGGCTGGTGGAGATGATCTCGCCGAGCGGGATGACGGCCACCGTCAGGACCAGGTACGGGGCCAGGGAGAAAACGACGAGTGCCACCGCGCCCAGGTAGCTTTTTGCAAGGGGCCCCTGACGCATCTCGCCTGTTACCCGCGACAGACTTCGATAAACCCGGCAGCGACGGCACCGGGTTGTGGGCCGATCTTGTATCGTTACACTACTGGAGTGCCAGCCATTCCGCGCCCGCTCTACCGTGACCCCGTCTTCGATGGCGCGGCCGATCCGGTCCTGGTGTGGAACCGCGCTGAGCAGGCATGGTGGATGGTCTATACCAGCCGCCGGGCCAAGGCGCCCGATCTGCCCGGTGTGAGTTGGATCCACGGCACCGACCTCGGTGTGGCCTCGTCGACGGACGGTGGCGCGACCTGGCTCTACCGCGGCGTCATCCAGGGTCTGGACACCGAGTGGGGCCGGCACACGTACTGGGCTCCCGAGATCGTCGATGACGGCACCACCTACCACATGTACGTGTCGACCATCCGGGGCGTGCCGGCGCAGTGGGCCGGACACGAGCGGCACATCCGGCACTACTCCAGCCCGGACCTGGTGACCTGGCGCTACCACGCCACCCTCGCCCTCTCCTCGGACTACGTGATCGATGCCTGCGTCGCCGCACGGCCCGGTGGCGGCTACCGGATGTGGTACAAGGACGAGGCCGACCGTTCGCACACCTGGGCCGCGGACAGCGACGACCTGTACGCGTGGCGGGTCCGCGGGCCGGCGGTACGCATCTGCGCGCACGAGGGCCCCAACGTGTTCACCCTCGGCGGATTCCACTGGATGCTCGTCGACGAGTGGCACGGCCAGCGTGTCCTGCGATCGGACGACATGGACAGCTGGCAGCCGCAGGGGCTGATTCTCGACGCGCCGGGTCGGCACCGCGACGACGCCACCGTCGGTCTGCACGCCGACGTGGTCGTACGCGGGGACGACGCACTGGTCTTCTACTTCACGCACCCCGAGCGGCGTCCGGACACCGCGCCGGCCACGTACGCGACTCGGCGCACGTCGATCCAGGTGGCCCGGGTGGCGGTCGAAGACGGCCGGCTCGTCTGTGACCGTGACGAGTCGCTGTCGGCGCCGATCCTTCCGCCGGGTCCGGGCGATGGCCTGCAGTAACATGAACCCGGGCGGGTCCTGAACGGTTTACCGGGAGCAGACGTGGCGACGATTCAGGACGTGGCGAAGGCCGCCGGGGTCTCACCGATGACCGTGTCGCACGTCATCAACGACCACCCTCACGTGCGCAAGTCGACGCGGGAAAAAGTCCTTCTCGCGATGGCCAAGCTCGACTACCGCGTCAACGTCGCGGCCCGCAATCTCCGCAAGGGCCGAACCGGCACCATCGGACTGGCCGTCCCCGAGGTCAACCGCCCCTACTACGGCCAGCTCGCGGCCCTCATCATCGCGGCCACGGAGAAGTACGGCATCAGGGTCAGCATCGAGCAGACCGGCGCCTCGCGGGAGAACGAACTCGATGCCCTGTCCCTGTCCCGCAACCGGCTCTACGACGGACTGATCCTGAGCACGGTGGGGATGGGCCCGAAGGATGTCGAACGCCTCAAGGTGGACTACCCCGTGGTCATCCTCGGCGAGCGGATCTTCGACGGTCCCGTCGACCACGTCGCCATGCCGAACGTCGATGGGTCACGAGCGGCCACTCGTCACCTGATCGACCGCGGCTGCCGGCGCATCGCGATGCTCTCCGGACAGGTCGGGGACGAGGTTGACGTGTCGAGCCTGCGGCGTTCCGGTTACCGGCTGGCACTGGAGAGCGCGGGCATTCCCTACGATCCGGCCCTCGTGCACGAACTCGGGTCGTCCACCATGAGGGCTGGCGCCGAGCGGATCCGGGCGATGCGCGACGGGGGCGCGGACTTCGACGGTGTGTTCTGCGTGACGGACACCGTGGCGGTAGGAGTGCTGCGCGGGCTGGCCGACCTGGGGATCCGGGTACCCGACGAGGTCAAGGTGATCGGCTTCGACAACGTCGAGGAGGGCGAGTTCCTCGTGCCGTCGCTGTCCACCATCGATCCGGACCACGTGATGATGGCGACCCGGGCGGTGGACCTGCTGGTCCGGCGGATCGAGGGATCCACGTCGGTTGACGGCCACGAGGAGTTCGTCAGCCACTTCTCCCTGGTGGCGAGGGAGTCGACCGGCGGCTGATTCCGTCGCGTACCCGTAGGTCGGGTGGGTCCCGAGTTCCCTATTGTGCAACATTACGGAAACATGTAACGATACAAAACATGGTCGAGGTCACATCCCCGCCTCCGGGCGGCGCGGTGATCGGGGTCAGCGGCAGGACGCCCACCCGCCCCCGGAGACGTGGCCGTGACCGAGGGCAGGCCCCTCCCCCGGCCGATCCACGATGCCGCCGACTGTCTGTCCACACGAACATTCGGGTAGCGAAAGGATCCTGACGATGCGACGACCCCTTGCCGTGCTGACCACCGCGCTCGCCGTGACCGCGCTGTCGCTGTCACTGTCGGCGTGCTCCGACGACGACGGCGGCGGGGGCAACACCCTGTCGGTGCTCTCCTGGGACAACGAGACCACGATGCAACCGGTGCTCGACGCCTTCCGGGCCGCGCACCCCGACATCACGCTCGAGATGTCGTACTCCCCGCCCGTCGCCGAGTACATCCAGACACTGCAGACCCGGGTGTTGTCCGGCAAGGCTCCCGACGTCTTCCTCATCGCCGCCGAGAACAAGACCAACCTCATCAACGGTAAGCACGTTCTCGACCTGTCGAACGAGCCGTTCATCAAGGGCCTACCGGAGATCAACACCAAGACGTACGGACGGGACGACGCCGTCTACGGCCTGTCGGTCAGTTCCTGGGGCGCCGGCATCATGTACAACAAGGACCTGCTGGCCAAGGTCGGCGCGACCGAGCCACCACAGACCTGGGACGAGTTCCTCGCCCTGTGCGCCCGGCTCAAGGGTGCCGGCATCACCCCGTTCCTGGAGGCGCTGGACGGCATGCCGACGGTGCTGTCGGCGTTCCTCGGTGCCCACAACGTCGCGCAGGGCCTCCAGATGGACACCAGAATCTTCAACGGGGAGTCGACGTTCGCGCGCGAGTGGGCGGAACCGCTCAGGCAGTACAACCGCATCTTCGCCGACGGTCTGGAACCGTCGTCGGTGGCCGGACTCAAGCCTGACCAGGTGGTCGACGAGTTCGCTACCGGCCGGGTCGCGATGTTCCCGTCCGGCCCGTGGAACATCGCGAGCATCCGGCAGAAGGCGCCCGACCTGAAGTTCGCGATGGTGCCCGTTCCGGCCGCGCCCGGGGGCAGCGTCTTCCTGGCCGGCGCGGCGGGCCCCGGCTGGGCGATCAGCGCCAAGTCCGAGAACGTCGACGCCGCCCGGACGTTCCTGACGTTCCTGGCCTCGGAACAGGGCATCAAGCCCTATCAGAAGGCCAGCAACGCGATCACCGTCACCGAGAACTTCGAGCCGCCGATCGACGAGGCGCTTCAGCCGATCGTGGCGAACGTACGCGCCGGCAGGTTCTACCTGCCGCAGATCGCCTGGACCCGGGCCGAGGACCTGCTGAACGTCGAGGCGGTGGCGCAGTTGCAGCTCATGGCGCAGAAGCAGGCCACACCCGAAGAGGTCGCCGCCGCCCTCGACCGCAAGCTCGCCACGTCCTGACCCTCGCCGGTCCGGTGGCGGGCCCGGTGGCCCTCACCCCGTCCACAGGAGGAGACAGCCATGTCTACGCTCGCACCTCCCGGCTCGACGGCGGCCGCCACGTCCGCCGTGGGCCAGCGGCGTCCGGGTCGCCGCGGCAGACGGGACGGGCTCACCGCACACCAGTTGTTCCTGATCCCGGTCGCCGCGGTCTTCGTGGTCCTGTTCGTCATTCCGCTCGGCCAGACCGCCTACTGGAGCTTCACCGATTTCAGTGGCTACTCGACCGACGTCACCTTCGTCGGCCTGAAGAACTACCGGCTGATCCTCTCCGACGCCTCGATGTTGGCAGGGCTGACGTTCACGATCCTGTTCGCGATCGGCACGACCCTGCTCGTCACCGTCGTCGCGGTCCCGCTGGCCGTCGCACTCAACCGTCGCTTCCTCGGCCGCAACCTGGTCCGGTCGGTGTTCTTCTTCCCGTCGGTGCCGAGCCTGGCCATCCTGGGACTGGTCTGGGGGTACATCCTGTCCCCGCTGGGCTCCGGCGTGCTCAACTCGGCGCTGGAGAAGCTGTTCGGTGCCGGGCCGGTCCCGTGGCTGTCGGACGCCAACCTGGCACGGGGATCCGTGATCGCCGTCGCCGTCTGGGGCACCGCAGGCTGGCACGCCGTGCTGTACCTGGCCTACCTCCAGTCCATTCCGGCGGAGTACTACGAGGTCGCCACCCTGGACGGCGCCTCGGCCCTGCAGCAGTTCCGGCGGATCACGCTGCCACTGCTGACACCGGCGATCGTCATCAGTCAGTTTCTGCTCATGACCGGCGGGCTGAAGGTGTTCGACCTGCCCTACACGCTGACCAAGGGCGGGCCGGGGTACGCCACCCAGACCATCACCCAATCGATCATCACCAGTGGCGTCGGGCAGGGCCGGTACGGCCTGGCCTCGGCGCTGGCCGTCGTCTTCACGATCGCCGTCGCGGCGTTCTCCATCGGCCAACTGCTGGTGTCCCGCCGGATCGAGAGGAGTGTCCTGTGACCCGCGCCCGGCGCGTACTGCTCTCGCTGGTAATGATCGCCCTCGCCGGTGTGGTCGGGCTGCCGCTGTACTACATCGTGGTCAACACGTTCAAGACACAGCCCGACATGACGGCCACACCGCTCGGGCTGCCCTCGCCGTGGTACTTCGGCAACTACACGGAGATCTTCGACCGCGTCCAGATCCTGCGCAGCTTCGCCAACACCCTCTACGTCACGATCGGGTCGGTCCTCGTGCAACTGGCGGTGGGCGCGATGGCCGCGTACGGCATCGTCATGCGCGCCACCCGGTTCAACCGGGTGGTCGGGGTGGTGCTGCTGATCGCCTTCGTGGTGCCCACCCAGGCCACCCTCATCCCGCTGTACCGCACGCTGGTCGAGGTGGAGCTGGTCGACTCGCTCAACGGCCTGATCGTCATGTACGCCGGCGGCGCCATCTTCTCGTTCTTCCTCATCCACGGGTACATGAAGACGTTGCCCTTCGAGATCGTCGAGGCGGCGCGCATCGACGGTGCGGGCGTGTGGCAGATCTTCTGGCGGATCGTCCTGCCGCTCATCAAACCCATCCTGATCACCGTCGGCGTGTTCCAGACCATGTGGGTCTGGAACGACTTCATCACGCCCAACGTGTTCATCTCCTCGCCGGACAAGCGCACCGTCGTCCTGCAGGTCTACAACGCCGTCGGCGAGTTCACGACCGACTGGCCGGCGTTCATGACGCTCTCCGTCGTCGCACTGGTCCCGATGGTCGTCTTCTTCGTCTTCACGCAGCGCCACATCGTCAACGGCCTGCTCTCCGGTGGTGTCAAGGGCTGACCGGACACCGCGCACCCGACAACCACTTCCGAGGAGCACAGCAGTGACCACCGCGCCCATCCACGCCGTCGTCAACCTCGACCTGCCCGGCCCCACCATCAGCCGCCACGTCTACGGCCACTTCGCCGAGCACCTCGGACGGTGCATCTACGACGGGTTCTGGGTCGGCGAGGACTCCACGGTGCCGAACGTCGGCGGGATCCGCGCCGACGTCGTCGAGGCGCTACGGGCGATCGCGATCCCGAACCTGCGCTGGCCCGGCGGATGCTTCGCCGACGAGTACCACTGGAAGGACGGCATCGGCCCGCGCGAGCAGCGACCCCGGATGGTGAACACGCACTGGGGCAACGTCGAGGAGAACAACCACTTCGGCACGCACGAGTTCATGGCGCTGTGCGAACTTCTGGGCGCGGACCCGTACGTCAACGGCAACGTCGGATCCGGCACCGTCCGGGAGATGAGCGAGTGGGTCGAGTACCTGACCCGCGACGGTGACTCCCCCATGGCCGCGCTGCGCAAGGCGAACGGACGTGACCGGCCATGGCGGGTGCCGTTCTGGGGCATCGGCAACGAGGCGTGGGGCTGCGGCGGCAACATGCGCGCCGAGGCGTACGCCGACCTGGCCCGCCGGTACGCCACGTTCGTGCGCGACCACGACGGCAACCAGGTCTACCGCATCGCCGCCGGCGCCAACACCGACGACTACGCGTGGACCGAGACCCTGATGAAGACGCTGAACTGCCTGGGGTGCTCCCGCCAACCGAAGGGCCCGTTCCAGGCACTCTCGCTGCACTACTACACCCACAACGGCGAGGGCGCCAAGCGCGGAACGGCGACCCGGTTCACGACCGACGACTACTACCTCACCATGCTCCGGGCCCGACACATCGAGGAACTGGTACGCGGACACGCCGCCGTCATGGACTGTTACGACCCGCACCGGGCGATCGGGCTGGTCGTCGACGAGTGGGGCACCTGGTGGGACGTGGAGGAGGGAACCAACCCCGGCTTCCTCCACCAACAGAACACCATGCGGGACGCGCTCGTGGCCGCGGTTCACTTCGACGTCTTCCACCGTTTCGCGGGACGGGTCGTCATGGCCAACATCGCGCAGACGGTCAACGTTCTCCAGGCGATGCTGCTCACCGACGAGCGGACCGGCGCGCTCGTCCGCACTCCGACGTACCACGTGTTCGCGATGAACACCGGGCACCACGACGCGCGGGCGCTCACCGTACACCTGCGCGGTGACCTGCCCCGGGTCGATGTCGAGGGCGCCGAGCTGAGCGTGCTGTCCGCGTCGGCGTCCACCAAGGACGACTCCGCGCTGGTGTCGCTGACCAACCTGCACGCCACGCAGGCCCAGACGGTCGTCCTGGACCTGCGCGGGCGGGAGTTCACCGGCCACGAGGCGCACCTGCTCACCGCCCGGTCGCTGACCGACCACAACAGCGCCGAGAACCCCGACGGGGTCGTGCCGACACCACACACCGGTGTACGTACACACGCCCGCGGGCTCGAGGTCGACCTGCCGCCGCACGCGTACGTGACGGTACGTCTGCGGCTCACGGCGATCTGACGGTGTGCGTCCCGCAGGTGTCGGCCGGGTGCCGGGACGCGGAGGATCCGACTCGGGGAGCGGCTGTCACAGCGGCGGCCAGGCATTGGTCGATTCATCGTGTCATCGTCCCGTGCCGTCCGCGCATGATTGTCGACCGCCGGCGATGCGTCGGACGTCAGGATGGCCGCGAGGTCTCCGGTATCTCAGGTTCTCGTTGATCGGTGAACCCTCTACCGGAGACCTCGCGGCTCAGACATCCCGGTGCAACCGGATCAGTCGATGGGCTCGGCCACGATGAGTTGGAACTTGTCGAAGGTCAGCCTCACCGTGTTGTGCCTGGCGTCGACGGTGCCGAGGGAGACGCCGTTGAACGGGTCGGTCAAGCGGTACCTGGTCCGGCCCAGACCACGCAACTCGACCGTCCCGTCCCATTGGTCGGCGTAGAAGGCGTAGTGCAGGGCCCTGCCCTTGGTCACGACATGCGCCTCGGGCTTGTCGAAGCCGACGTCGTACAGCTCGCCCCGGTACTCGCCGGTGGGCAGCATGTTCTCGTTGTACAGGCGCACCCATTTGCGCCAGAGAGCCTCCTTCTCCGAGGTCAGCAGGGTGTCGTTGTCCGGGCCCGCCGGGTAGGTGAACTTGGTCGACAGGACGGCTCCCACGCCGTAGCTGGAGGCGAAGTCGTCGCCGTTGTCGCTCAGTTCGACATGGTCGCCGGCGTAACTGCCGCCCTGACCCATCAGCGCCTTCATCGTCTTGCCCTTGGTGCGGACCTGGTAGGACGAGGTCGGGTCCGAGCCCGGGTACTGGTCGATGTAGGGCAGGTTGTGGAAGGCGAAGGCGGTGCCGCAGGGGCAGAGCTCGACGACGGCGTCGCGGTTCGCCTTGTGTGCGGCGTCGTACACCGCCTTCCAGAACTGCGCCAGGCCCTCGGTCGACTCCTCGGGGCGGGCGTGCCCGTGCGCCGGGTTGTAGCAGGGTGTGACGCCATTCAGGTGCTGACCGTCGATCTTGAGTCCCTCGTAGCCCCAGTCACGGATGAACGTCCTCACCTGATCGACGAAGTAGTCCACGGTGGGCTGGTACGCCGGGCACAGCGTCCAGGCGTTCCACCAGGTCACTCGCTGCATCTTGCCGTCGCGGTCCAGCAGAAGCATGTCGGGGCGTTCCTTGAACAGGTTGCTCTCGGGATCCGCCGCCAGCGGGGCCCACCACAGCCGCGGCCGCAGGCCGGCGTCCCGGATCTGCTTGGTGAAGGCTCGCATGTCCGCCTCACCCCGCGGGAACTTCTGCAGGTTGATGTCCCAGTCGCCCTCGTTGGTCTGCCAGCCGTCGTCGAGCCCGGCCCACTTGAGGCCGACCTCACGCACCTTGGGCAGCGTCGCGACGACCTGCTCGACGGTGAAGTCGCGCTCGTACCCCCAGGCGCACCAGATGGATTCATAGGCCGACTTCGGCGTCTTCGGGGCACGCTGGCCGACGTCACTCATGTAGTCGCGGTAACGCTGGAGCGGCACGAAGTGGTCGCCCGAGTGCGCCGTCAGGAACGTGGTGTCGGTGGTCAGCCGCTGGCCCGGCTTCAGGGTGCGGGTGGCGTCGCCTTCGACGGCGATGCTCGCTCCGTTGGCCGTCTGGCGAACCGGGAGGCGAAGGATCCTCGCCACCGGCTCGACGTGCCCGACGGAAAGGCCCGCGCCCGGACGCCAGACGCTCGCCATCGGCGTACCGCCGCCGTAGTCGGAGGAGTCCATCCCCAGCGAATTCTTCTGGTCGAACCCGTCCGTCAACGGCTGCACCCAGTCGCGACGGTCCTCATAGGTACTACCGGAAAAGGTGTAGAAGCCACTGGGCTTGGTGAGGAGTTCGTGGGCTCCGCTGCGCCATCCGGTCACCTTCAGGTCGGCACCGGACATGTTGGTGTAGGTCACCTTCATCACGATCATCGCGGTCAGGCGCTGGAAGGAGGTCAGTTCCACCGTCTTCCGTACGCCAGTCCCGGAGTCGCCCCGGACGATCACCTCGACGCCCGCGCCATGCCGGGGGTGCCTGGTCTTGCGGGTCTCGTGTCCACGGTAGGTGAACTCGTCGATTGTGGTATCACCCACCAGCAGGGCTTCGCTGGCGTCGAAGCGCGTGACGTTGACGTCCCGCAGGGCCACCCGGCTGCGCAGTTTGTCGTCGAACTCCACGGTGATCGAGGTGTCGCCGACCCCGACGACATCGGGATCACGGTTCGGTGCGGCGGCTGCGGGTGTGGCGCCCACGCCCACGGTCACGGCAGGGACGGCGGCCAGGCCGGCGCCCCCCAGTGCCAACTTCAGTACGCTCCGCCGCTTCATGTCGGTCATGTCGGAACTCCCTTCGGGCTCGTTGCGCAGCTCTGACGACCAGGCCGCACCCTTCGCTCGTCGCTTGTGGATGATCGAGATCGAGCCACCGCGAACCTGTCGACGCGTTCTGCGGTGTCGAGGACGAGGTCACGGAAACCCGTCGGCTACCCGCCCTGGTAGCCGACGGGCCGGTAGACCTGGTTCGACGTCGCATCCACCGGCTGCGGGGCGCCATCGTCGAAGGACTGCGACACCGCCGCCTCGATCATCAGTGGATGCACAGAGCAGACCAAAGGGATACCAACCGCCGACCCGGCAGGCTGGCGCCGGGCAAGATCGAGCAGAAGCTCACTCATCGAGCGTTCCCCATTCGCTGCGGGATGGTCTGCTCGACGAACGTAGGTGGTATACGATTGGCTTGTCAATGGTCGGTTCCCGGTAGGTTCTTGGTTTGGTCACCGTGGCGTAAGCCGAGGCGGCGGGCCGGCCGCGGGCGACGGACTTCAAGGATCGATAGAACTGGTATGGTCGCCTGGTATGACTGTTGCGAGGACGCGGATGCCCCGTGGCCTGTTCGCTGACGACGCGCTCCCGCTCTACGAGCGCACCGCCGGGCAGCTACTCGACGACCTGCGCGCCACCGCAGCCCGCACCGGCGACCGGCTGCCCTCCGAGCGGGCGCTGGCAACTCGGTACGCCGTTTCGCGCGTCACGCTGCGAGCCGCCCTCGCCGACCTGGAGTCGCGAGGCATCGTACGACCCTCGTCGACCCGCGGCTGGTTCGTCGCCGACCTCGACCAGTTCCCCGACCCGGCGATGGCGTCCACTTCGGCAGCCCCCCAGGTGCAGGGCCTCGCCGACTTCGCCCGCGTCAACGGCCTGACGCCGAGCAGCCGGGTTCTCTCTGCCGCGGTACGCCCGGCAACGGTGTCCGAGGCCGAGGACCTCCGCATCGCCCCCGGCGCCGACCTCTTCGAACTCCACCGACTGCGCTTCCTCGACGACCTGCTGGTCGTACTCGAACACAACCGGCTCCCGTTGGCGGCCTGCCCGGCCCTGGCCGAAACCGACTTCAACAGCGCCTCGCTGTACGCCACACTGCGCGAGGCGGACCCGCCGCAGCTGCCGCGCGTTGCCGACTACTCGGTCGAAGCCCGCCACCCGACGCCACGGGAGATCGAACTGTTCGGCATCGCGGACACCATGCCGATGCTCGTCGCGACCCAGCTGACCTTCAACCAGGCGGGCCGCCCGATCGAGCTGACCGTTCAGGTCTACCGGGGGGACCGCTACCGCTTCCGGGCCTCCATCACCAACCGGCCCTGATCAGCATCCATCCCGGCACCGCCTCGACCTGACCAGCATCCATCCCGGGCGGTGAGTCGGCGATCGCCGACTCACCGCGTAACCGCGGAGATGCCTGACCGCCGGCCACCGCCATGGGTCGGCCGGCGGTCTCCTCGACCCGCGCCGACGAGAGGTTCACTCACAGCCGCCGGGCGATGGCCAGGAGCAGGGCGAGGGCGGTAGCTGGCTCTTCTCCGGCAGGACGACAGGCCGTCGAGGTAGTACGGCCGCCGCATCCCGCGCAGTTCGGCGCCGGGGTGCGGCCGTCGCTCGTGGTCATTCGGGGTGAAAACCAGCAGCGCTCCGATGTCGGGGTGACGGCTCCCTGGACGCCGAGATGAGCCGGCGGTCCGGGGCCCGAAGCGGTGGCCGAGATCGAGGTTGGAGCGTACCAAATTTAATACCAACTAGACAGTAGCCGGCCACATGAAATACCAGTAGGGTCCAACCAGCTTCGGAACGGCGAGGAGGAGGAACCACCCCGTGAGTAACCCGCTCGACACCGTCGTCGCCCTGCACAAACAGGGGGAACCGGTCGGCATCACGTCGATCTGCTCCGCCCATCCGCTGGTCCTGCGGGCCGCGATGGCCCAGGCCCGGGAAGACGGCGACCCGGTGTTGATCGAGGCGACCTCGAACCAGGTCGACCAGGACGGCGGCTATACCGGTATGCGACCGGCGGACTTCCGGGACCTGGTGCACCGGGCCGCCGACCGGGCCGGGCTGCCTCGGGAGCGGGTCGTGCTCGGCGGTGACCACCTGGGCCCGAACCGGTGGCGTTCGTTGCCGGCAGAGCAGGCCATGGCCCGCGCCGACGTGCTCGTGGCGGCGTACGTCGAGGCCGGCTTCACGAAGATCCACCTTGACTGCAGCTACCCCTGCGCGGACGACCGGACCCCGTTGACCGACGAGGTGATGGCCGCCCGCGCCGCCCGGATGCTCGCGGTCGCCGAGAAGACCGCCGCCGCCCTGGGGCGGGCCGGGGAACTCCGGTACGTCATCGGCACCGAGGTCCCGGTTCCCGGTGGCGCCGAGGAGACGATCGAGGAACTCCTACCCACCACCGCCGGGTCGGCCCGTGGCACCCTGGCCCGGCACCGGGCGGCCTTCGCCGAGCAGGGCCTCGAGCACGTGTGGCCGCAGGTGATCGCCCTGGTCGTGCAGCCGGGCGTCGAGTTCGACCACCTCCGGGTCGTGGACTACGACCGGGACCGGACCAAGGACCTGCAGCGGGTCCTGGACGACGAGCCGGCGATGGTCTTCGAGGCCCACTCCACGGACTACCAGACGGTCCCGCGACTCGCCGCCCTGGTCGAGGATCACTGGGCCGTGCTCAAGGTCGGGCCCGGCGTGACCTTCGCGCTGCGGGAGGCCCTGTTCGCGCTGGCCGCGATCGAGGCCGAACTCGTGCCGGAGCACGACCGCTCGAGCCTGCCGGAGGTGGTCGAGCAGCGGATGTGCGCCGAGCCCGGGCAGTGGGCGAAGTACTACACCGGCGACGCCGCCGAGCAGCGCCTGGCCCGGCGGTACAGCTACAGCGACCGGATGCGCTACTACTGGCCGGACCCGGAGATCCAGGCCGCCGAGCGGCGCCTGCTGGCCAACCTGACCGACCGGATCATCCCGCTGCCGCTGCTCAGCCAGTACCTGCCCGACCAGTACCAACGGGTCCGCGACGGCACCCTCGGCAACGACCCCGTCGAGCTCGTCCTCGACCGCGTCCGCGACGTCCTGCGCGGCTACCGCCACGCGGTCACCCCGGCCCAGGGGCGGCGGGCGGCATGAGCGCCCTCCTCGACCTGCAGCCCGACTATCTGCGCCGGCGCGGCGCCCTCGACACCAGCCGCGAGATCGCCCAGCAGCCGGCCGTGTGGCGCCAGATCGGCCGGATGGCGACGGAGTCGGACGCGGCGACCGCCGCGTTTCTGAAGCCGCTGCTCGAACGGCCCGACCTGCGCATCGTCCTCACCGGCGCGGGCACCTCCGCGTACGTTGGCGAGGTGCTGGCGCCGTCGCTGCGTCGGCGGCTCGGCCGCCGGGTGGACGCCGTCGCCACCACCGACATCGTGGCCGATCCGCTGGCCTGCTTCGCCGAGGACGTCCCGACGCTGCTGGTGTCGTTCGCCCGCTCGGGCGACAGCCCGGAGAGCGTCACCGCCCCCGAGCTTGCCACGCAGGTGCTGACCGACTGCTGGCACCTGGTGGTGACCTGCAACGACCGGGGCCGGCTGGCCGGCCAGCACGCCGACCGGCCTACCTCGCAGGTGCTGCTGCTGCCCGAAGCGGCCAACGACCGGGGCTTCGCGATGACGTCCAGCTTCACCGGCATGGTGCTGGCCGGCCTGCTGACCCTGGGCGGCCCCGACGAGGACCTGGTGGAGCGGCTCGCCACCGCGGCCGAGCGGATCCTGGCCACCCGGCCGGCCGCGGCGGCCGACCTCGCCGCCCGCGGTTACTCCCGGATCGTCTACCTCGGCAGCGGGACGCTGCACGGGGTGGCCCGGGAGTCCGCGCTGAAGGTCCTGGAGCTGACCGCCGGCCGCGCGGTGGCCCTGGCCGAGTCCGCGCTGGCCTTCCGGCACGGACCGAAATCCGTGCTCAACGACCAGACCCTGGTGGTCAGCTACGAGTCCAACGACCCGTACACCAGCCAGTACGACCGCGACATGGTGGCCGAGCTGCTGCGGGTCATCCCGGAGTGCGACCTCGTCACCGTCACCGGCCACAGTGGGCAGCCGGCCAGGGACAACGCCTGGACCCTGCCCGGTCTCGAGGACGTGGACGACGCCGCGCTGGCGCTGCCCGCCGTGATCTGCGCGCAGCTGATCGGACTGCACTTCTCCCTGGCGCTCGGGCGCACGCCCGACAACCCCTTCCCCGGCGGGGAGGTCAACCGGGTCGTCCAGGGCGCGATCATGCACCCCCTGCGCCGCTGATTCGCGGCCAGACCCAACAGGTCCAGATCAGGGCCGCCCCGGCCCGGACGGCGACGTCAGCAGTGACGCCAGACGGAGGTGAGACGAATGTTCCTCGGCGTGGACGGTGGCGGCACCAAGACCGCCTTCTGCCTACTGAGGGCGGACGGCTCGGTCGTGGCCCAGGCCACCACCGCGAGCAGCTACTACTTCAGCGAAGGCATCGACCTGGTGACCCGGGTCCTCAAGGAGGGCGTCGGCGCCGTCTGTGCGACGGCCGGCATCACCCCGGCCGACATCGACTTCGCGTTCTTCGGGATCCCCACCTACGGCGAGGTCAGCGACGACGTCGCCGCTCTCGAGGCGGCGCCACGGGAGGCCCTCGGCCACGAACGGTACCGGGTCGACAACGACATGGTCTGCGGCTGGTCCGGCTCGCTGGGCGCTGCGGACGGCATCAACGTGATCAGCGGCACCGGATCGATGACCTACGGTGAACGTGCCGGTTCCGGCCTGCGCGTCGGCGGCTGGAGCGAACTGTTCGGCGACGAGGGCTCGGCGTACTGGATCGCCATCCGCGGCCTGCAGGCCTTCTCCCGGATGAGCGACGGTCGACAGCCCGCCGGTCCGCTCCTGGAGGTCCTGCGCAACCACCTGGAGCTGTCCGCGGACCTCGATCTGATCGACATCGTGCTGAACCGGTGGCAGGGTGACCGCGGCCGGATCGCGGCGCTGAGCCCACTGGTCACCCGCGCCGCCGACCAGGGCGACGAGGCGGCCGTGGCGATCCTCGCCGAGGCCGGCCGGGAACTCGCCCACCTGGTGGAGACCACCCGCCGCCGACTCGGCTACGCCGTCGACGAGCAGGTGCTGGTCTCCTACTCCGGCGGCACGTTCCACGCACGGCAGGTGCGCGAGGCATTCCGACAGCACCTACACACGCTGCACGACCGGTACGACCTTCGTCAGCCCTTGTATCCACCGGTCGTCGGCGCGGCGCTCTACGCCGCGAAACAGGCCCGCAGCCCGCTGAGCGCCGACGCGCTCGAGCATCTCCGGACCACCCCGCCCGCCACCGCCGCCTGAGGAGGCGCAGATGCCAACGACTATTTCACGCATCAGCCGTAGCTGGATTCCGTACGCGGCACTGCTCGTGCTGTTCTGGGGCGTATGGGGAGCCTTCTCCGCCGTCCCGACCAGGGACTACGGCTACCCCGACGGCATGGTCTACGTCGTCTGGTCCCTCACGATGATCATACCGGCCGTCGTCGCCCTGCGCGGCAACCGGCTGGACCGCCGCCCGATCGCAGCCGTGTACGGGCTGCTGGTCGGCCTGACCGGCGCCGGCGGCCAGTTGCTGCTGTTCAAGGCGCTCACCATCGGCCCGGCCTACCTGATCTTCCCGCTGATCGCGCTGTCTCCGGCGATCACCGTGCTGATGGCCACGGCGCTGCTGCGCGAACGCATCCCCCGGCTCGCCGTGATCGGCGTGATCACCGCGCTGGTCGCGGTCGTGCTGTTCAGCGTCAGCGACGGCGACGGTTCCGCCACCGGTGGTACCTGGTTGATCCTGGCCATCGTGGTCTGCGTCGCCTGGGGCGTGCAGGCCTACTTCATGCGTAAGGCAGCCACGGTCGGCGTCAACGACGCCACCACCTTCACCTGGATGACGATCAGCGGCCTGCTGCTGGTGCCGATCGCCATCTGGATGGCCGGTGGCCTGGCGCTGGACGCGCCGTGGCAGGCGCCGACCCTCGCCGCGGTCACCCAACTGCTCAACGCCGTCGGCGCGCTGTTCCTGGTGATGGCGTTCAGCCGGGGCAAGGCCTCGATCGTGGCCCCCACGACCAACGCCCTGGCGCCCGTGCTGACCGTGATCCTCTCACTGATCGTCTACCAGACGGTGCCGACGATCTACGCCACGATCGGCATCGTGCTCGCCATCGTCGGGTCCACCCTGATGGTCTACGCCGACGAGAAGCGCGGCGAGGCCGCGGCGGCGAACGTGGCCGACGCGGCCAGCCGCGACCGGGACGGCGCGCCGGACGTCGCCGTACCGTAATCGCCAGATCGACATCGACGGCCGCCGGTCCGGACCCCAGTCCGGGCCGGCGGCCTTTTTGCGGCTGTGGCGTGGCCATGAGTACTGAGTCGCCCGGCCCCGACGAACGCGTATATGCCCGGTCTTGTTTGCGCCACGGAAGCCCGCCGGTGGTCGGGAGGTCATCAAGGTCGGCGACCGTGGCGGACCGGGCCCGATTCGGGCCTGACCCGGGAGCCGGCGGCCCCGGTCGGGCGGCAAGCGGGGCAAAGCGGGGTGTTTTGCCTAACACTTGAGGTCATGAGCTGCTCAGCTCGATCGGTACGGCGATACCGTATCCCCGTGCCGAAAGGTCGTCCGGGACTCGGGCGGCAGGACGACGGCCCCTGGGGCCGGTGGCCGCGGCATCGACGAGGTTCGGCGGCGTTCTCGGTCCGCCTCCGACGGCAACTCGCCCGTGTCCCAACGCCGTGACCAGGTCAAGAAAGGCTTGATATGTCCCACCCCTCAGGCATTCCATCCGCGCTGGCCGCTGTTCGGGGACCCGTCCTCTTTCCGGGCGACGACGGTTTCCTCGGCGAGGCGGCGGTGTTCAACACGACCGTCAGCCACGAGCCGTACGTGATCATCGGGGCCACCGACGTGAACGATGTCCGCTCGGCGGTCCGCTTCGCGCGGGAGGAGGACCGCTCCGTCGCGGTCCTCAACACCGGACACGGCCCTTCCGTGTCCGTTTCTTCCGAGGCGGTCATGATCACTACGCGTCGGATGACGGGCCTGACTATCGACGGGGAGCGGCGGACCGCCCGGGTCGAGGCGGGCGTCAACTGGGGGCAGGTGGTCGAGGAGGCCGCCAAGCTCGGACTCGCGCCGCTCGCGGGTTCCTCACCACAGGTCGGCGTCGTGGGTTACACGCTGGGCGGTGGCGTGAGCGTCACGATCGGCCGGGCCTTCGGTTACGCGGCCGACCATGTCCGGGCGATCGAGATCGTGACTCCCGACGGCGAAGTCCGCCACGTCGCGCCGGATTCCGAGCCGGAGCTGCTCTTCGCCCTGCTCGGCGGGAAGGGCAACTTCGGTGTCGTCACCGCGATGGAGTTCAGCCTCTTCCCCGTCCCGGAGCTGTACGCGGGATTCCTGCAGTTCGCGGGCGAAGACGCCGGTGCGGTGCTGGAGGCCTACCGGTTGCTCGCCGCCACGGCGCCCGACGACCTGACTTCGTCGATCGTCTTCCTGCGCGTACCCGACCTGCCGTACATTCCCGAATTCATGCGGGGGAAGCTCAGCATCTTCGTCCGATTGTCGTACCTGGGCCCGGCGGCCGACGGCGAAACGTTGATCGCCCCGATGCGGGCTGCCGCTCCGGTGCTCGTCGACACCGTGGCCACCATGCCTCTCGCGCAGATCGCCACCATCACCAACGATCCGACCGATCCCGGCACCGCCGTCGAACACTTCGCGATGCTGGACGAGTTGTCACCGTCGGCGGTGGACGCGATCCTCGAACTCGCGGGTCCGGACTCCGAGGGGCACCTCACGCTCGTCAACCTGACCCAGCTCGGCGGCGCGTTCGGGAGGCCACCGGAACGGCCGAACGCCGTACGACGCGACGTCGCCTTCGCCGTGATCGCGTTGACCGTCCTGCCGCCCGGCGAGCCGACCACCGGCAAGGACCTGGGACTGGAGCTGACCGGTCGGCTCACCCGGCTCAACGGCCGGAAGCACCCCAGCTACCTGTCGCCGGCTGACACTTCCGTCGAGAACGTACGGCTGGCGTACGACGAGGCGACCTACGAACGGCTTCGGACGGCGAAGACCGAGCGGGACCCACGGAACATGTTCCGCTGGAACTACAACATCCCGCCTCGGGCATAGGGACATGGCGATTCGGAGAAGCCGTGCCGGCGGCGCGAAGCGGGCCGTCGTGCTGGACGCCGTGGCAGGTGTGCTCGCCGCTCGCGGCTACGAGAACACGCGGTTCACGGACGTGTCGGCGGCCAGCGGTGTCGCGGTCAGCACCCTGCAGAACTACTTCGGCTCGCGCGAGGACATGATCATCGAAGCCATGGAGGTCTTCACCGACCGGGAAGTAGACGCCCAGGCAACGGTGGCCGCCGCCGAGGCCGATCCGTGGCGACGACTCGTCGCGCTGGTGGACCGGAGTCTGCTCAACTCGGAGAGCAGCAGGCAGATCCTCGTCGAGTTCTGGCGATCCGCCATGCGTGACGACGACCTCCGCGACTACAGCGCGGAGGTGCAGACGCGTTACCGCGCGCCCTTCCTGACCGCTGTGCGGGAAGGCAGCGAGCGGGGTGAATTCAGGCTGGCCCAGGACGCCGAGGCCGTAACGGATCTCCTGCTCGCTGCCCTGGCCGGGCTGATCGTCTCTCGCGTCCAGCACCACCCCACGCCGTCACCCGCGCAGTTCCGCGACGTTCTGCTTGCCCAGCTCAGGCTGATGCTTGGCATCCAAGGCTGAATGTCCCGTACCCGAACGGATCGAGGAGCCATGGCTACCGTTGAACTCACCCGCTTCCACGTGCCCGCGGAACGCGCCGACACCCTGCTGGCCGCACGGCCCGCGATGCTGCGCGACTTCGAGGCCGACCGCACCGGCTTTCTCGGCGCGCAACTGATCCGGCTGACCGCGGACGTCTGGCTGGACATCGTCTTCTGGCGCTCACCCGAGGACTTCGCCGAGTCCCGGCGCCGGGGCGCCGACCGGCCCGGCATCCAGGCGTTCTTCTCGCTGATCGACAAGGTGATCAGCGTCGAGGAGGGCACCACCACCGAACCGGCAGGTGCGTGATGCGCGCGGCGTGGTACGACCGGCAGGGCCCGGCGCGCGAGGTGCTCCAGGTCGGGAAGTTGCCCGATCCGTCGCCGGGCGAGGGCGAGGTCCGGGTCCGGGTGTCGATTTCCGGGATCCACGTCGGTGACCTGGGCAAACGGCAGGGCTGGTGGGGGTCCACCATGTCATTCCCCCGGGTCGTCCCACACGGTGACGGTGCCGGGACGATCGACGCCGTCGGACCCGGCGTCGACCCGTCCCGGATCGGCGAACGGGTCTGGGTCTACCTCGCCCAGTCGTACCGCCCGTTCGGCAGCGCCGCCGAATACACCGTGGTACCGGCCCGGCACGCCGTAACGTTGCCTGCCGACGTGCCGTACGAGCAGGCCGCCGGCCTCGGCATCCCCGGCATCACCGCCCACCGGGCGATCTTCGCCGACGGGCCGGTGACCGATCAGCGGGTACTCGTCACCGGAGCCCTCGGCGCGGTCGGCCGGGCCGCGGTGGCGGTCGCCCGCCGGGGCGGCGCCACCGTGATCGCGACAGTACGGACCCCGGACCAGGTCGAACAGGTACTGGCCGCAGGGGCGCACCACGCGATCGACACCGCCGGCGGCGACCTGGCCACCCGGATCCTCGAACAGACCGGTGGGGAGCTGATCGACCGGGTGGCCGAGCTGGCTTTCGACGTCAACCTGGCGACCAACCTGGAAATTCTCCGGTACGGCGGCGTGATCGCCACCTACGCCACCGGTGCGGCCGAGCCACGCATCCCGTACTGGCCGCTGGGGTTCAAGAACATCACCGTCCGGTTCCTCAGCAACGACGACTTCCCGGAGCCCGCGAACGAGGCCGCCGCCACCGAACTGACAGCCGCGCTGGTCGCCGGTGACCTGCGCTACCCGATCGCCGCCCGGTTGCCGTTGACGGAGATCGCGCAGGCACATGAACTGGCCGAACACAGCTCGGCCAGGGGTCGGATCGTCCTGGACATCGAACAATGACCGTCGCGATCACCGGCGCGAACGGCGCCGTCCGGCGGCACGGACCTGTGGAACGACCATGATCTGGACAGCCGGTTTCCGCACCGCGGTCATCAGTCCCTACGAGCAACTCCAGTTCAGCGAACCCTGTGGCTTCGCCGACCAGACCGTACGTCAGGTCCTGCACATGGCCGGCGGTGGAGAGGCTTTCCGCGTACGCCTGACGAACCGTTACGGCCGCACTCCGCTGACCATCGGCGCCGCGACGGTCGCCGTCGGCCACCGGCAGGCTGCCCTCACCTTCGACGGCGGCGCCGAACAATGTGTCGTCCCGGCCGGCGAGGAGGCCGTCGGGGATCCGGTCGATCTTCCTGTTGCCGCCGGCACAGACCTGGTCGTCAGCCTCTATCTTCCGGAGAAGACCGGTCTGGCCACCTATTCCCACAGGCCGGCCGAACTCGCTCGGATAGTCGACGGGAACCACGTCACGTCTGACGCGCTTTCTCGGGCCGAGCAGGTGGAATCCAGGTTCTACATCTCGGGTGTCGACGTGCTGGCCCCGGACACCGCGATCGCCGTGGCCTTCGGCGACTCCTGGTTCGAGGGAGTCGGCACCAGGACCAGCGCGAACCATCGCTCCGTCGACTTCCTCAACCGGCGCCTTCAGCGAGGGTGGGTCGTCAACCAGGGCATCGCCGGGAACCGCCTCCTGCGCGACGGGATCGGCGAACACGCGCTGGCGCGCTTCGACCGCGATGTGCTGCCGATACCCGCCCTGACCCACGTTCTGGTGCACTTCGGCATCAACGACCTCGCCCTGCCCGCCATCCTGGGTGAACCTCCCGCCACCGCCGAGGCACTCATCGAAGGCTTCACCGCCCTGGCCAACCGCGCCCACGAGGCGGACCTGAAGATCCTCGCCGGCACCATCGGTCCCTTCGCGGGCGGCGGCCCCGGGGTCGGCACGCGGGAGGCCCTTGCGATCCGACGCGAGGTGAACGACTGGATCCGTACGGCGGGCGCCTTCGACGCCGTCTTCGATGTGGCCCGAGCCGTCGCCAACCCGCACGCCCCCGACTACATCCACCCCGGCCTGGACAGCGGCGACGGCATGCACCTGAACGACAACGGCGCCAAGGCGATGGCCGACGCGGTCAACCTGGACGACCTCGCACTCCACACTTCTGGTGCTGACCGACCGTCGACGCCGGACGGGCCGTAGGGTGCTGAGCACGCCATGACACAGCGGTGAGAGCGGATTGATGAACTTCAGCGAGAACGTGCGCGCGGCGTTCCGGCGCGGTGAGACCGACGCCGTGGTACGCATGAGCGAGGCCGAGATCGTCCGGGCCCAGGCGGCCGGAGACCCGGCGGGCGAGGTGGAGGCCCGGTACAGCCTGGCCCGGGTCGCCATCCGCGGCGGTGACCTCCCGGGCGGCCAGGCCCGGGCCCGGGAGGCGCTCGCGGTCGCGGTGCGCTCCGGTGACCGGAGCCTCGAGGAACGGCCGAGGCACGTGCTGGCTGCCGTGGCCCGGATGTCCGGCGACCTGCTCCGGGCCCGGGAGCTGTACCAGGAGAGCATCGCACTCAACGAGGCGCTCGACCAGCCGAAGACAGTCAACTCCGAATATCACAACCTCGCCTTCTGTGAGCTGGGTCTGGGCAATCTCGACGTGGCGAGGAAACTGTTCGCCGAGGGCCGTGAGCGGGTGTTCCACCACGGCTGGGCCGACTTCGTGCCGTACGTCTGCGTGGCGGGCGCCGCGCTCGCCTCGGCCGAGGATGACTACCTGCGGACGGCACGAATGATCGGTGTCGCGGATGCCGCCTTCGCGTCGCTCGGCCAGGTACCGGATCCCGACGACGCGGCCGACCTCGCCAAAGCACGCGCCGCCGCGACCGAGGCGCTCGGCCCGGCCGCCTTCGCCGAGGAGTACGCACGAGGGCAGCTCCTCGACCCGCGGGCGGCCTTCGCCGACGATCGACGCTGACGCAGCGCTACTCAAAGCCTGGCCGCCGTGGCCCGGCCGACGGCGCTCGATGCTGGGAAGGCTCCGTGCCGGGGCGCTCAGTGCCGGGGGCGGAGGAAGTCGAAGACGAGGAAAGCGCGCCCGGGTAAGGGCTCGCCGCCATCGGGGTGCCCAGAGGTCCTCCCCGCGCAGCCGCCGGAACTCGGCCCGCATCGCCGGGTCGTCCTTGAACATGTGCCGCACGACGGCGCGGATGATGGGGCTCGCCATGATGGCCCCGGCCAAGGGCTCTGCCACGCCTCACCTGACACCCTGTTCGGACCCATGCCGTCGCGTCGTGTCGCGGCCGGCTACCCATGACGGTCACGGAACCGGTCACCTCGGCAGGAGCTGGCCGACGAAATCCTGGACTGCGTGATTCAGCTGGGTGAGGCCCGGCTCCTCGATCGGCAGGTGCCCGGCTTCGTCGAGGAGCCGAAGGCGCTTGGTCGCGGCGATGCGTTCGTAGAACGGCAGGCTGAGCTCCAGGGGGGTCCAGCGGTCGGCTGCCGGGTGCGTCATCAGTACCGGGCAGGTGGTGAACTCCTCGGGCTCGACCGCCGGGGCTGAGCACAGGAAGGTACGCAGGAACCTCATCGGGACCAGGTTGCCGCCGCCGCAGGGATCCGTGGCGACCAGGGTGGTCAGCGACGGGTTGTTGCTCATCGCAGCCATGTTCGCCACCCAGCGCATGGGGATGCGGAGCCGATCCAGCGCACGCATCTGGTGCAGCGCCGGCACCGCGAGCCGACCCATGATCGGCAGGCGGGTCATCCGCATCCGGACCGCGACGTCGCGTGGGTCGAGCAGGCACGTCACGATCAGCCCGGAGACGCCGCCACGCGCGGCGACCGAATAGGCCAGCATCCCACCCATGCTCGCCCCGAACAGGATCACCGGTCGGCCATCGCGCGCCTGCTCCGCCGCCACCAGGTCGGCGAGGCAGTCGATCCAGTCCTGATAGGCGACCGGTCGCTTCCCGGCCCCGGTCAACCCGTAGCCGATCAGGTCCGGCGCCACCACCTCCACCGGTGAGGTGTGGGCGAACAGACGGGCGTACGGGGCCAGCATCCGTCCGTAGCCGCCGGCGCCGTGTACCAGGATGAGCTTGACGGGCGCGTCCGGTGCGACCAGGCGATCCAGATGAACGTCTGTGCCGCGCCACCTCCACCACTGCTCGCGCGGGGCCTTGCCCGGGTCGTACCGCAGATGTGCGGCGTAGAACCGCTGGTAGCCGCGCCAGTGGGTGACCTCGTCGTAGCTGCGTTGTGCGCCGTTCACCGTTGTCCTTTCAGGTCGGTCCAGCGCCGAAGGCCGAACCTGCTGCGCTGCGGGATCCAGTGTTCTGCCCGCCCTCGGCTATGATATGAGGAATTACTCATGTTCATGTACTCGCATTTCGGGGGTTGTGTTGCCTTCTCGGCCGTCGCCGCATCAGCCCAGGAAGACGCCCCAGCAGCAACGCGCCCGGCAGACCCGACAGCGCATCCTCGACGCGGCGGCTCGCGTTTTCACCGAGTACGGGTACGCCGCAGGCACCACCGACCGCATCGCCGAGGCCGCGAAACTGTCCGTTGGTTCGGTGTACCAGTACTTCCCGAACAAGGACTCGATCCTGCTCACCCTGACCCTGGCCCACATCGACGAGGGCATCGAGGCCGTGCGAGCGAGCCTGACCGCCGTCGCCACCTCGCCGGTGCGCCCGGAGCAGTGGCTGCCGGCGATGGTCGGCGCGTACGCCGACCTGCACAGCCACAACCCGCGCCTGCACAAGGTGCTGTTCGAGGAGTCTCCGCGCCCTCCCGAACTGCTCGATCGATTTCACCAGGCCGAACGGGACGCCGCCGACGCCGTCGAGCAGTTCCTGCGTTCCGACCCCAGCCTCGACCTCGCCGACCCGACCCGCAGCGCCCGCGTCGTGGTGGCGGTCATCGAGTCCCTGGTCCACCGGTTCGTCAGCCAACGACCAGACGACGTCGACAGCCCCCACCTGACCAGTGAGATCGTCGACCTGCTGGTCGCCTACCTACGCGCGGAACGCGTTTAGGGATTGGTTACGGGATGGCTGCGGCGGCTACGGTGGACCGGCGTCGATCATCTCGCCGGAGGAGACGGAACTGTCATGCCGAAGCAACGCGTACGGCGCATCGTCGTCGATGGCGGGATCTATCGATGGCGCGTACGCCCGGTCGATCCGAACTGGCTCATTGTGCGCGTATGGCGCGACGGCGAACGCGTCCCCCTGGCTGACCTGCGGGTTCCCTTTGATGACCCGTGGGTGAACTACCCTCAGATGCTCATCGCCGCCAGACACGCACCAGAGCGCTTCGACGAACTGTTCGCGCGCGAACCAGTGGGTCCGGGCCACGTCGCCGATCTGATCCGGGCGTGCGCCGGCCAGGGCTGGCGGCGCGGTGCGTTCGAGGTCGTCGAGGGAGAAATCAGGCCGCTGCCCACGCCGGCCGTGCGGCCGATGCTCGATGCCGACGGCTGACGGCTGACGGCTGACGGCTGACGGCTGACGGCTGACGGCTGACAAGCGATCCTGTCGACGCATCCTTCGTACACGGTGATGATGGTGGGGTGGACGCGGCGTGCCGGGATCTGCTCGGGCGACTCGGAGGGATGAGGATCGGGGCTGGGCGTACCGCCATGCCCTGAGCCGTCCGACGAAGCCGGAAAGGTCCGCCCGGCACCGTATGCTCGCCGCCATGCTCGACGGACCAGGATCACGGGACCACTATCCACAGCGCGTCGCGCGCGTCCGTGACCTGGTCGCCGTCGGCGACGACGCCATGCTCGCCGTGGAACTGGTCGACCTCGCCGCGCGCAACGAGGACGTGTGGCGCTTTGACGGGGCGCACGTACGCACGGTGGTCGAGGTGCTTCCGCCGGCCCGCCGGCACGCCCTCATCCTCGATGTCCTGGACCGGGCGGCGGCTGCGGCACAACCCGTGCCGGTCGACGCACTGCTCGGCTGGCTCGCCCGTGGACTCGAGCCGGGCGTGCTGTCCTGGCGCGCCGGCCGGTACCTCATCGACGCCGCCGCGGCAGCCGAGGTCAGAGCCCCCAACGACCTTCGCGTCCTGGCCGAAGTCGCCGTCCGCGAGACCGGCATCGTCCCGCCGCGGCTGTTGGCCGTGATGCGACGAACGGAGAAGGCGTATCGCCTCGGCGCGGAGGCTCTGCGGCCGTGGCTGGAGAAGGCGCTCGACCCGCTCAACGTGGGCGAGCCGTGGGCCGAGGCCGCCAACGCCGAGGCTCCCGACCCGCGACTGCTCCCCCACGCGCTCACCGCGACCGGTGGGCGTCCGGCCGCCGGCTGGTCCCGCCACGCCGCCGCCCTGGCCGCGGGTCTCGGTACGTCGGAGTGCCGGGTACTGATCCACCACTGGTTCACGCTGGTGTCGCAGCCACGCACCATCCGGCTGCGCCGCCATGCGCTGTACGACGCCAACGAGGTCCTCGACCCGCACAACGCGCTGGCGCTGCGCGGCCTGGTGTACCTACTCGCGGTCATCCCCCCGCACCCGAGCGACCCGTCGGCCGTCGGCCGGCTCGCGCGGGACGCCGCCGAGAAGGTCCCCGGCCACGGTCCGCGCAGTCAACTCGTCATGTACGCCGCAGCACACACCCTGGAACGCCTCGGCTCCGTGCCGGCGCTACGCGAACTCGAACAGCTACGCGCCCGGAAGTTGCCGGATGGCTTCGCCCGCCGCGTCGACGCCGCGATCGCGCGTCGCAGGGCCGCTCTGGGCCATCCCCAGCCAACCCGCTAGTCCGGGCATCCTTTTCGGACGGACCCGCCGCGCGGGCCTCCGGTGATGTCGGCGACCGGCTATCCCATCGACCTGGCCCCGTCGATGGCCTCCCGGATGATGTCGGCGTGTCCGGAGTGCTGTGCCGTCTCGGCGATGATGTGCTGCAGTACGCGCCGCGCGCTCCACCGCGCACCGGGCTCGAACCACGGCGCGGACGGCAACTCGTGACCGGCATCGAGGTCCGGCAGCGTACGCACCAGCTCGTCCGTACGCCGCGCGACGTCCTCGTACGCCTCCAGCACCCCGACCAGGGTCTCCCCTGGCAGCAGGCGGAACCCGGCCGCGTACGCCTCGTACGCGGCGGGATCGTCACCGGTCGGCATCGCCGCGGCTCCCTCGACGATGAACCGGGCCCACTGCCGCTCCACCATCGTCACGTGCTTGATCAGCCCGCCGACGCAGAGTTCGCTGACCGTGCTCCGGGTGGCCGCCTGCTCGTCGCTGAGCCCGCGGGCGGTGGAGCGGAGGAAGAACCGCGCCTTGTCCAGGGACTCCAGCAGGTCGGCCCGCTCCCCGGTCACCGTGTCCTCGAAGATCGTCGCCATGGTCATCATCCTTCGTCTCGACGTCAGCTCCGCCGTACTGGCAACCCCGACGCTACGACCAATAGCGGCCACTTTCTGACCGCTATTGCGGAGCGTGGCCAGCCGATCCACCCGCCGCCAGACGCCGGCTCGCGACCAGAATCCGCTGTGGCGACACCGGTACCGACGGTACGATCCCCATTCCGGTCCACCGGGACGAAGCTGGCGTCATCGGGAGACAGCATGCTTAAAGCCTTTTCCCTTGCCAAGCGGCACGACGGTGACGCGCTCTTCGCCTCGCTCAACCTGGTCCTCGACCGGGGCGACCGGATCGGCCTGGTGGGACCGAACGGGTCCGGCAAGTCCACCCTGCTGCGCGTGCTCGCGGGTATCGAGCCGCCGTCGGCCGGTCAGGTGGCCCGCTCGCCGGACATCACCATCGGATACTTCGCCCAGCAGACGCCGGACCCGCAGCTACGGGTCGGGGACTTCCTCGCCGAAGGGATGGGCGAGTTGGTCGCGGTGACGAACCGGCTCGACGCCCTCCGGGAGCAGATGTCCTCCGGCGCGACCGACCAGGGGCTGTTCACCGAGTACGGCGACCTGGACGACCGGTGGACCCAACTGACCGGCTGGCAGGCGCCGACCTGGCTGGCGCAGGTACGTCAGCGGCTGGATGTCGAGCACATTCCGGACGCCGCGACCCTGGGCGAAGTCAGCGGCGGCGAACAGGCGCGGCTGACCCTCGCCCGGGTGCTGCTGGAGTCACCACAGTTGCTGCTGCTCGACGAGCCGACGAACCACCTCGACGCGGACGGGATCGCCTGGCTCGGTGACTGGCTGGCCCGGTTCCCGGGCGGGGTTCTCGTGGCCAGCCACGACCGGGACTTCCTGGACCGGGCGGTGACCCGGATCGTCGAACTGGACGGCATTCACGAGGAGCCGCAGTTCTACACCGGCGGGTACACGGACTACCGGGCGGAGAAGGCGCGACGCTGGGCACGCCTGCTCAGCGACTACGAGGCGCAGGAGAAGGACCGCCGTCGCTGGGAGGAGGACATCGGCCGGACCAAGGCCCAGGCCCGCGAGGTCGAGGAAGGCGGGGTCAAACGCGGTCGTGATCAGCAGAACCGGTATGCCAAGAAGGTAGCCAAGAAGGCGAAGGCGCGGGAGCGTCGGCTACGCCGGCAGATGCTGGCCGCCCGCTGGTTGGCCGAGCCGCAGACCCGGCCGCCGCTGGTGCTCGCGTTCCCGGCGGTCGCCCCGGACGACGACACATCCGCCCCGCAGGACGGGCCGGCCGACGGAATCGGCTCCACCACGGCGGCCACGGCTCCGGTGCCGCCTGACGTGCCGGTGCTCCAGGTCACCGGTCTGACCGTCGCCCTCGGCGGGCGCACCGTCCTACGCGACGTCGACCTCACCGTGGGCGGAGGGGACCGCATCCTGGTCAGCGGTCGCAACGGTGCCGGGAAGTCCACTCTGCTGCGCGTGTTCGCCGGCCGGCTGACACCGGACGGCGGCCAGCTCTCCGGCCGCGGGCTCCTACTGCCGCAGACCCACGACACCGTACGCTCCGACGTGCGGGTCTTCGACTACTTCCGGTCCCGCGTACCGGTCTACGCCGAGGACGCGGAACGCCTGCTGGAGGGCTACCTGTTCGGTCCCGACCAGTTGCGCCGTCCGCTGCGTGCACTCTCCGCGGGTGAACTGCGCAGGCTACTGCTGGCGATCATGGCCAACTCACCCGCCCGGGTTCTGCTGCTTGACGAGCCCACGAACTTCCTCGACCTCGATGCCCTGGACGTGACCGAACGAGCGCTCGCCGAGTTCCGTGGCACCCTGCTGGTCGTGACGCACGACGCACGCTTCGCCGCCGCGATCGGCTGCGCGCGGCGCTGGGAGGTCGCCGACGGCCGCGTCACCGAGGTGTAGGCCAAGCTCCAGGAATCGCCCCACCCCACCACGTACGCGTGATCAGGGCTGCTGCGGAAGACCGGTCCGCCGGCTGTTTGCGATCGACTCGTCGACGATCTCGGCGAGTCGGTGAACTCCACGAGTGGTCGCCATCCGCTCGGCGATGCGGCGCGCGGCGTCCCGGTACCGCTGGTCGTCGAGGACGGCGCGGACCGCACTACGGATGGCCGCCTGCGTCGGGGTCTCGGTCGTGATGCGACGTCCGACTCCAGTCCAGGCCACCCGGGCGATGACCTCGGGTTTGTCCTCATGGGTGCCGGTGGCCACGATCGGAACGCCGTAGCGCAGTGCGTACTGCACGCCGCCGTATCCGCCGTTGGTGACGTAGACGTTGGTCTTCGGCAGAAGGTCGTCGTAGGGCAGGAACTCGGCCGCGCGGGCGTTGGAAGGCAGCGGCGGCAACGACTCCACCGGGCGTCCACCGGTCGCGACGGCGATCAGCACGTCGTCGTCGGCGAGGGCTTCGAGCGCCGGTGCGATGAGCTGTCCGAAGTCGTTGTTCGCGGCGGTGCCCTGGGTGAGGTGGACGACGGGTCGTGAGCCGTCGAGTTCGTGCCACCACGGCGGGAGCGGCGCGTGCGAGCCGGAGGCCGAGATCGGTCCCGCGAAGTGCAGGGTCGCGGGGGCATCGGATCGCGGGTACTCGAACTCGGGCACGGTGAACTGCACGATCGCCTCGGCGTGACGCGGCCAGTCGAGTACCGGAAAGGGCATCGGGCGGCCGTGCAACTGCTGGAATATCTGCTGGGCGATCCGCTCGACCGGCGGGAACACGACCTTGCGGGTGATCGTGGCGAGCGTGGCGTTGCGGAGCCGGCCGAGCGGGCCGCGCAGCGGAGTGAGCCCCATGCCGAAGGGCGCGGTGTCGCGACTGGAGATCATCAGCGGGCAGATGCCGCACATCACGATCGGTGGCCGGACGCCGAGCGGGTGGCCGAGCAGGAACCCACCGCCCACCACGGCCGGGTCGGCCAGTACGGCATCGGCCGGCTCGGCAGCGTGCGCCGCCATGACGGCGTCGTGTTGCGGCAACCCGGGGCGTACGAAGACGTGCTCGATGTCGTGTGCGACCGCCTTCGTACGCCTCAGGGCGGCGCGCTCGGGAAAGGTCTCGTTCCAGTCCTGCCGGTCGTCGAAGTCTGCTTCGGCGGGCAGGGGTACATGCTCGGCGCCGGTTGCCGCGATGGTCTCGGCGAATCTGGATCCGCTGATGAAGCGGACCCGGTCTCCTCGCGCGACGAAGTGCCGCGCCACCGCGAGCAGGGGCGTGACGTGTCCGTGGATCGGCATCGTGACGATGATGATCGACGACATGAGGACTTCCCTCGTGGGTGGCCTAATATTGGATCTTATGAAGCAGTATTCATCTGCATGTGACAGTAGTCAATATGTCAGGTGTTGAGAGCCGCACCCGCACGTACCGTTCGGAGCTTCGGCAGCACCAGGCGGCGCAGACCAGAAGACGCGTCGTCGAAGCCGCCATCGAGGTGTTCGGCGAGAACGGTTATCAGGCCGCCACGTTCGCCCAGATCGCGAAGCGGGCCGGCGTATCGGTCGAGACGGTGCGGACACACGGTCCGAAGACAGCGATCCTGTGGGCCGCGGTCGAGGTCGCGTCGTTCGGCGTCGAAGGGCGTGACCTCGACTTCTTCGCCACCGGACACGGCACGGCCATGCTCGAGGTCACCGACTCGAACGGGTTCGCGGCCCTCGTGGGCGAGACGACGCTCGCGATCAACGAGCCGTCGGCCGGCGTCTGGACCGCGGCCACTGGTGCGGCGCCCGGCGACAGCGAGCTCCGGCGGCACCTGCTGGAGAGACTCGCCGAGATCAGGAGGCAGGTCGAGAACGTCCTTCGAGTCGTCGCCGAACGCGGCTGGCTGCGGACCGACGTACCCTTCGACGATCTTGTCGAGGCCTTCTGCGTCATCATCAGCGTCGAGAGCTACGTACGCTTCGTGCAGCTGGACGGCAGGTCCCACGAGCGGTACAAGGCGTTCGTCGCGCGAACGATCCGCGACACGGTCCTCGTGCACTGAGCCGGCAGGGGCCTCAGGTCGCCAGCCCGGTGCGGTAGGCGTAGACCACCGCCTGGACACGGTCGCGCAGGTCGAGCTTGGTGAGGATGCGCGACACGTACGTCTTGACGGTCTCCTGACTGATCACCAAGGTCGCGGCGATCTCGCTGTTGGACAGGCCGTCGGCGATGAGGCGCAGCACCTCCAGCTCGCGCGGGGTCAGCGGCATGCCGGCGGGCATGCCCCCGGCGGGACGGATCCGTTCCGCGTACCTGCCGACGAGTTGGCGGGTCACCTCGGGCGCCAGCAGCGCGGCACCCATGGCGACGGTACGGATGCCGTGCAGCAGCTGCGCCGGTGGGGCGTCCTTGAGCAGGAATCCGCTCGCCCCCGCGCGGAGTGCCTCGTAGACGTACTCGTCCAGGTTGAACGTCGTCACCACGAGCACCTTGACCGGATGGACGACCCCGGCACCGGCCAGCAGGCGGGTCGCCTCGATGCCGTCGAGGACCGGCATCCGTACGTCCATCACCACCACGTCCGGACGCAGTCGGCCGGCCAGGTCAACCGCGGCACGCCCGTCGCCGCACTCGCCCACCACCTCGAGATCGGGCTGGGCGCCGATGATCGTCGCGAACCCGGTGCGGATCAGCGCCTGGTCGTCGCAGACCAGGACCCGGAGCGGCGCGGTCACCCGGGGCTCCCGACCGGGATGCGGGCCCGTACGACGAAGCCGCCGCCCGGCTGCCGCTCCGCGCTGAACTCGCCGCCCAGGACGTGGACCCGTTCGCGGAGCCCGGCGAGGCCCCGCCCGCCCCCGCCGGGGTACGCGGCGTGCGCGCCCGAGCCGTCGGTGCCGACCGTCACGGTGATCTCCCTTGCGCCGTGCTGCACCTGGACCACGGTGCGGCTGCCGTGGGCGTACTTGAGGGCGTTCGTCAGGGCCTCCTGCACGACTCGGTAGGCCGTGAGCTCGGCGCTGCCGGTCGTCTCCTGCGGGACGCCCTCCTCGGTGAACTCCACCGGCTGCCCGGCCCGGCGGGTCTGCTCCACCAGCGTGGGCAGTTCGCCTACCGACGGCGTCCTGACGTCGGTGCCATGGTCGGGGTTGAGCAGGTCGAGCAGGTGCCGCAGGTCGGCGATGGCCCGTCGGCCGGTGTCGGTGACGGCGGCCAGGGTCTGGTCAAGGCGGTCGGGGGCGGCGGTCAGGTACCGTGCCGCCTCCGCCTGTACGACCATCGCCGTCACGTGGTGGGTCACCACGTCGTGGAGTTCACGCGCGATACGGGTGCGTTCGGCGGTGCGGGTGGCCTCGGCGAGACGGCGGCGGTGTTCGTACTCGGCTGCCCGGGTGGAGCGCAGCCATGACCCGATGCCCCAGGCGAATACCAGCGCCAGGTAGAACGTTCCGAATTCGACCGGCCGCTCGCCCGCGCCGAGCCGGTCGAGCGCGATCGCCAGCGGCACGTACGCCACGGAGATGAGGACCGCCGTGGTGCGCCGGTGACGTTCCAGATGGGCTCCCGCGCTCAACAGCGCGATCGGCAGTGCGGTGCCCGCGACCAGGTGGTAGCCGCGGAGCTGGTCGACGGCGAAGCCGAGCGACACCAGGGCGAGGCAGGCGGCCGGCCACCGCCGGCGCACGGCGAGCGGAAGACACTCCAGGGCGAGCGCCACGACGGCCAGCGCGTCGAAGGGGCGGGCGGGCAGGTCGCCGATCCGCGTTCCGTAGCCGTGCAACGCCGGCGGGTACGACGCGACGACGAGCAGCAACGCGATCGGCAGATCCCGGACCGTGACGTCACACCGCCGCCACAGGTCCGGGACCCGGCGAAGGTCGATCACTCGGAGAGCGTAGCGGTGGCCGAGGCCCGGGCGCCGCGCCGGCGGCGGGGCACCACGTGGCCTCGGCGGCGGGCCAGCACCATGAACACCAACGTCAGCACCGCGCCGGCCAGTACCGCGTACAGGCTCGCCTCCGGCCCGAAGTCGCCGCCGCTGAGCAGGGTCGGACCCGACAGCACGCCGTCCAGCAGCCCCGCCGGCCCGTCCATGCCCGAGACGGTGGCCCCGAAGATGCCGGCCGCGGCGAAGTTCCAGCCGAAGTGCAGGCCGATCGGCAGCCACAGGGTGCGGGTAGCGGCGTAGGCGGCGGCGAGCATTCCGCCGGCCTCGACCGCGATGGCGATCGCACCCCACAGGCTCGCGTGCGGGTTGAGCAGGTGCACCAGGCCGAACAGCAGGCCGGTCAGCGCCAGCGCGCCCCAGGTGCCGGCACGCTCCTCGACGATCCGGAACAGGATGCCGCGAAAGATCAGTTCCTCCGTCACGGCAGCGGCGGCCATGAAGCCGAACAGTGCCAGCGCCCCCGCCGCCGAGCCCGGGCCGTTGATCCGGTAGCCGCCGAGCAGGGCGATGTTCGCGATGACAGCCGCGAACAACGCGACACCGATCAGCACACCCCGGCCAGTTGCGGCGCCGGCACCTTCTGCGGCCACCTCGGTCGGCGCGCGACGCTCGGTTCGCCGTACCACCCATGCGTACGCGACCAGCGCGAGCACGGCCGTCGCAACGCCGAGGACCAGGGTGAGCACCGTGTTCCCCTGCACCGCACGGACGCCCATGCTCCCGGCGAGCGCGACCGCCGCGACGACTCCGAACTGCTTCAACAGTCGCATGACGACTCCTCCACGAGATTGCCCGGCGAAGCGCCGCGGCTACCTCAAACGCTATGGATCAGCCGGTCCGGAATCGTCACCGCATGGTGGACATCGCGGGTAGCTCGCACGGGGGACAACCGCCGTCGACGCACGCCGAGACCCCGTGGCGGAAAACTGGCTAACCGTCCGTCGCGTCCAGGCGTCCGGTGCCCGCGATCCTGGCGAAGGCGTGGGCGCTGGGCTTGGGAATCCGTGCGAAGTCGTCGGCGTGGTCGACGGCGATGAGACCGAACGTCGGCCGGAACCCTTCGCTCCACTCGAAGTTGTCGAAGGCGGACCAGTGCAGGTAGCCGCGCACGTCGACACCTTCGGCGCGGGCCCGGGCGAGCTGCAACGGTCGGGAGGCCGAGGCAAGGTCACCCACGCCATGATCGACCGCAGCATGGACGGCCTGATCCTCATCGCGCCGATCTCGACGCGCGCCCACCTCGACCACGTCGCCGCGACCGTGCCCACCGTCGTCGTCGGCCGGCACGGCCGGTCCCGGGCCTACGACAGCGTCGCCGACGACGACTTCGCCGGGGCCGCGCTGGTCGTGGACCACCTCGTCGACCTCGGCCACACCCGGATCGCGCACATCGAGCACCACGAGACCGACCGGGACTGCCTCGCCGAGATGCCCAACGCCATCCGCGCCGCGGGCTACCAGCAGGCGATGCGGGCCCAGGGCCTCGCGGACGAGATCGACATCGCCTCCACCAGCTACAGCCAGGAAGGCGGCTACCTCGGCGCCCAGCAACTGCTCGCCCGGCCGGTCCGGCCGACCGCCATATTCGCCGGCGCGGACATCGTCGCCATGGGCGCCCTCGACGCGATCGCCGAGGCCAGTCTGCGGGTGCCCGAGGACGTCTCGGTCGCCGGCTACGACAACACCACCTTCGCCGCCTTCCGGCCCATCTCGCTGACCAGCGTGGACCAGGCCGGTCACCAGATCGGCGCGAACGCCGCCCGGCTGCTGCTCGACCGCATCGCCGACCGGCAGCGGCCCGCCGCGCAGGTCAGGCTCTCCCCCACTCTCGTCGTCCGCCGCACCACCGCCCCGCCACCCGCGCGGTAGCGGCCGTCACCTGGCCGCGAACCGTCGCACGAGGTCCACCGGCTGCTCCGTGGATGCCAACCCCCGACCACGCAAAACGATCATGGATAACGTTACCCACGGCATCCACGCCGGCTTACGCCCCCTCGCGTACCGCCTGACCAGGTCCGGCGGTTCGGTGAGCGGCAGCACCAGCTGAGCGGGGACGGTGCCGCGGCCCCCACCCTCAGGACCGGGTGCGGGCATGCTCCTCCACCAGGGTGGCGAAGCCGTCGAGATGGCGTGCGAGACCGTACTCGAACAGTCCGCCCAGGTCCGAGGCCGTCTCCGTCGGGATCGTCGCCAGCAGTGGGAACCGTCCACTTTCGAGGAGTTGGGCGGCCCGCTTCTGCTGTGCCAGCCGCCACCCGTCGAGCGTGACACCGGTTTCCTGCTCCGACTCGACCTCGGCCGCCAGGGACAGCGCGACGGTGACGACCACTCCATGGAGGGTGAGCGCCTCGCGGATCCGGGTCGCCATCGGCAGCCCGAGCCCGTCGAGCGCGCGCAGGGTCCACTCGGTGTGCATCATCATGTTGGGCACGAGCGCCGGGCGGGTGAACGAGACGGCCCTGGGCAGCCAGAGGTGTCTCCGGCACAGATCCCACTGTTGGCGGGAGATCAGTTCGAGTTTCGCCCGCCACCCGGGCGGTCCCGGGACCGGCAGTTCGCATTCGCCGAAGACCTCGTCGGCCATCTGCGTCACCAGCTCGTCCTTGTTCGCCACGTGCCGGTAGAGCGACATCGGGCCGACGGCGAGGTCGGCCGCGAGTCGTCGCATCGACACCGCGTCGAGTCCCTCGACATCGGCGATCGCGACGGCGGTGCGGAGCACGTGCTTGCGGCTCAGTGGCTGCTTGACGGTGCCCGCCTGCCGGGGCCGCCGCGACTCGGCCGGGCTGAGCGGATGTTTGCGGCCCGCGCGGCTGCTGACCACCGTGCCGGAACCGACCGTCGCCTCGACCAGCCCGTTGTCGCGCAGAGTCGCCATCGCTCTGGTGGCGGTCGCGACCGCGACACCCCAGCGCTGGGCGACCTGCCGGACCGACGGTATCCGGTCACCGGGCCGCAGGTCGCCGGCCAGGATGCGGCCGCGGATCTCCTCGACGATCCGCCGGTACGGCGGTTCCGGGCGCGGTGTCGGCGAAGGCACAGAGTCGCTCCGATCTACTTGGGACGGTGTCGCGGATTTGGAGTGTACTAGTTCAATCCTTTCCCGGCCAGTACACTTCCTCCACCTGACCAGGCCTGAATGCGTCATCTTCGCCGATGCGCCGATACGGTGTACGCATGACACAGGACATACCGCACGCACTCGTGCGGCGGGCGGATGACGCAGACCGGCAGGTGGTGTCGGACGTCCTCACCGAGGCGTTCATGAACGATCCGGTCGCCTGTTGGCTTTTTCCGGTACCGGGTGAACGCGGTCGTCTCCAGTCGCACTTCTACGGTCAGCTGCTGGATCAGAGCGCCGCCGAGGCGTACCTGGCCGGCCGTGATGAGGGCGCCTCGGTGTGGCGGGCGTTGACCTCGGGCCAGGAACCCGACGAGGAGCATCCGGACGCACCCGACGAGGAGCAGAACTCGGTCTTCGGCGAGAACGGCGCGCGGCTGCGGGCTCTGGGGCAGGCACTGGCCGAGCGGCATCCCGGCCGGGAACCGCACCTCTACCTCGCCTGCATGGGAGTGGTCGGCGGGCGGCAGGGCGCCGGACTCGGCTCGGCCATGTTGCGGCACCGGTTGGAACGAGCCGACGCCGACGGACTCGCCGCGTACCTGGAGGCGAGCTCTCCCCGGAGCCGAACCCTCTACCTGCGGTACGGCTTCGAGGAGCTCGGCGCTCCGGTCCGCGTGGCGGACAGCCCACTCCTGTGGCCGATGTGGCGCCACGCCCGCCGCTGACCACTGACCACTGACCCCGATTCCACCAGCACAAGGGAGAACCTCGATGACGATGAAGGACACCGCCGGCGATCGGCGAGCGCCGAGCCTGGTCTTCGTACACGGCACCAACTCCTCGTCGTACTTCTGCTCGGGACTGATCAGCGAACTGACCTTGCGGGGGCACCGGTGCGTCGCCGTCGACCTACCGGGACACGGCACTGAAGGGTTCTTCCCCCGCTCGTACCAGGCCCCGCAGGACCCGCAGGGGCTGGCGACCGAGCCGTCACCGCTCGCCAAGATCACGATCGACGACTACGTCGAACGCGTCGTGGACACGGTGCGCCGGGCCCGCCGCCACGGGCCCGTGATCCTGGCCGGCGCCAGCCAGGGCGGCGTCACCGTGAGCAGGGTCGGCAACGCCATCCCCGAGCTCCTGGATCGGGTCGTCTACATGGCGGCGTACTGCTGCGTCGACCTGCCGAACGTGGCCGCCTACCTCGCCACGCCGGAGAACAGCGACAGCCTGCTCCCCCTGGTGACCCAGGCGGTGGTCGCCGATCCGGCGGTCCTCGGGGTGGCCCGGATCAACTGGCGCTCGGCCGACCCCGCGGTGTTCGACGGCATCAGGCAGTGCCTCGCCGGCGACTTCACCGACGAGGCGGTGAGTCGGCTGCTCAACACGCTCGAACCCGACGAGCCCGCCAGCATCCCCTTGGCCGACGCGCGCGGCAAGGCGCACACCTGGGGCCGGATCCCCCGGACATACGTACGCTTCACCCAGGACCGGCTGATCCCACCCGCGCTACAGGACCGCTTCATCACCGAGGCCGACCGCCTCACCCCGGGTAACCCGACCGACGTACGAAGCGTCGCCGCCCCCCACGTCGGCCCGTTCGACCGGCCCGAGCTTGTGGAAATCTTCGCCGAACTCGCCGGCCGCTGACCGGCGCACCATGGCCGCCCCGCTGGGCCTCGACAGCCGGCCCGCGCCTGCGGGCTCGTGGGCGAAGTCCCAGCGGGTGCCGCCCATCACGTCGGCGGTGAAGACGCCGTCGTCGGATTCCACGACCGTCAGGCAGCCGGGTGTGGCTCGACGGAGCCACCCCGACCGCCCGGTGCGGCGTGAGCTGGGCATGGCGCGGCGCGGACTCCGGCGTCGCGACGAAGACGGATCAATCCCGGTGCCGATCACCGCGCACAGTGGCCTGTCCGCCGAGCAACGGCTGTTGACTTAAACAGAGCTTCAACTTCTAACGTCACCGGCAAGCGGGCCATTCGCCTGCGGCCACGAGACAGGGGAAGTTCTTGACTACGATCGCCGGGCCCCGCGCGGGCCGGAAAGAGTGGATCGGACTGGCCGTGCTGGCCATGCCCACGCTGCTCATCGCAATGGACATGACCGTTCTGCACCTGGCGGTTCCCTCGCTGACCACGGACTTACGGCCGAGTACCGGGCAACTGCTGTGGATCATGGACATCTACGGGTTCCTGGTCGCCGGCCTGCTCATCACCATGGGAACGCTCGGCGACCGGATCGGGCGGCGCAAGCTGTTGCTGACCGGTGCCGCCGCCTTCGGCGTCGCCTCGGTGCTCGCCGCGCTGTCCACCAGCGCCGAGATGCTGATCGTGACCCGCGCACTGCTCGGCGTCGCGGGTGCGACGCTGATGCCCTCCACGCTGTCCCTGATCCGCAACATGTTCCACGACGCGGCCCAGCGCACCGTCGCCATCAGTGTCTGGATGACCTGCTTCGCGGTCGGCGGCGCCCTCGGCCCGCTGCTCGGCGGGTTCCTGCTCAACTACTTCTGGTGGGGCTCGGCGTTCCTGATCGGCGTCCCCGTCATGCTGGTCCTGCTCGTGCTCGGCCCGGTGCTGCTGCCCGAGCACCGGAACACGAAGGCGGGCAAGCTGGATCTGGGCAGTGCCGTCCTGTCCCTGATCGCCGTACTGTCCGTGGTCTACGGCCTCAAGCTGGTCGCCGAGGACGGCTTCGGGCTGCCGCCGGTCACCTTCATGGCGCTGGGTCTGGCCGTCGGGGTCGCCTTCGTCCACCGGCAACGAACGCTCGCCGACCCGCTGCTCGACCTCAAGCTGTTCCGCGAGCGCACCTTCAGCGCCTCGGTGGCTCTGCTCACCCTCGGCATCCTGGTGATGGCCGGCTCGCAACTGTTCACCCTTCAGTACCTCCAACTCGTACACGGACTCTCCCCGCTGGTCGCCGGCCTCTGGTCGTTGCCCAACGCGGCCGGTCTGATGGTCGGTGCCATGACGGCCCCGGCCCTCGCCGCGAAGATCCGCCCCGGCTTCGTCATCGCGGGCGGCCTGGTCGTCGCGGCCATCGGGCTGGGAATGCTCACACTGGTCAGCGCCACAGCGGGCCTGGGCATCCTGGTGACGGCGTCCGCGATCATGGGTGCGGGTCTCGGGCCGATGGCGGCCCTCGGCACCGACCTGATCGTCGGCGCGGCTCCGCCCGAGCGGGCCGGTGCGGCGTCGGCCATCTCCGAGACGGGCACCGAACTGGGCGCCGGTCTGGGCATCGCGGTCCTCGGGAGCATCGGCTTCGGTGTCTACCGCAGCCAGATCGAGGACACCATGCCGGCGGGCGTCGACTCCGAGGCGGCGCACGAGTCGCTCGGCGGCGCGGTGGCGGTGGCCCAAGACCTCTCCGGCAAGGCCGGGGACGAACTGCTCACCGTCGCCCGTGAGGCGTTCACCCACGGGCTGCATGTCACGGCCGTCGTCGGCGTCGGCGTCGTGCTCGTCCTGGCCCTGCTGGCAACCGTGCTGCTGCGCGGCGTCACCCCGGGCGCCAACGGTCACGACGAGCCAGCGGAGGACGCCGCGCAGGCCGGGATCCCGGACAGCGCGGCCACCACGCAGACCCCGACGACCGCCGAAGCGGTCAGGACAGCGGCCACGCTCGGAAGCAACGTCTGAACCACCCGGAGCGGTGGCTGACCGCCCGACCACACGGGCCCGAGCACGGAGCGGGTGCGGGCAGCGGACTCCCCGCACCCTCGGCCAAACCACCTCGGCCACAAGAGACTGGAGGCACGCACCATGAAAGAGACGGAAGACAGCACCACCAGAGTCGAGATCGTGCTGGACGTCATCTGCGCGGCGTCCTACCTCGCGTACGTCCGGCTGGCGCGCGCGATCGAACGGGTACGGGCCGACGGAGGCAAGGTCGAGGTGACCTTCCGGCCCTTCCAGCTCGCCCCGAACGCCTCCTTCGACGGTGAACCCCTGCTGGAGGTGCTCACCAGGATGTTCGGCACGCACGTGGTGGCGGAGACCGAGCAGGCCGCCGCCGACGCGCTGCACGACGGCGTGACGCTGGACTACGGCCGGGCGGTAGCCGCTGACACCTTCGAAGCGCACCGTCTGATCGCCTCGGCGGCGGCACAGGGACTCGGCGAGGCCATGGTCGAGCGGCTGTTCCGGGCGCACTTCACCGACGGCCTGAACATCGCCAACCCGACGACGCTGGCGCAACTGGCGGACGAGGTCGGGATCGGGGCGAACGACGTCCCGGCCGACCGACTCCGCCGCGACCTCGCCCGTGTCCGCGCCCGCGGCATCCGCTCGGTGCCGCAGATCTCCTTCGACGGCGGGCCGGCCCTGGCCGGAACGCAGCCCGAGCAGACCTACGCCAGAGCACTCCGGAGGGCCGACGCCATGCGCTGATCCCCCCGCCCGAGAGGCCGGCTCGCGCGTTTCAGGTCAGTGATCTCGCCGCTCAGCCGGCGCTGCCGGGCCGGCCAGCTGAAGTGGCGTACGACGCGCGACGATCTTCGGCCACCTGGTTGCGGTGACCTGTCACCGAGGGAGCCAGCTCCCGCACCGCCGCAGTGGCGAAGGCGGGAACTGCGGGTCAGGTTCGACCGGCTGGCGGGGTGGGCGTGCCGGAGAAACTCAGACATGCAGGGTGGGTCGGTAGATGATCTCCTGGGTACGACCGTCGAGTGTCCGGCTCTCGATCAGCTCCAGGTCGAAGTCGGCCGCCCCCTGGAAGATCGGCTCCGTCCCGGTCCGACCGGTGATCACAGGAAAGAGCGTCACCTGGACGAGGTCGACCAGACCGGCGGCCATCAGCGCCCGGTTCAACGACAGGCTGCCGTGCGATCGCAGGGGCACCTCGGACTCCTTCTTGAGCCGGGCGACGATGTCGACGGCGTCACCGCTCACGACGGTCGCGTCCGGCCAGTCGAGGGGTCCCGCCAGCGTGCTCGACACCACCGTCGCCGGGAGGTTCCTCATCCGGGTGACCCAGGCGTCCCGGACCTCGGACTCCTCGGTGCTCGTGGCCAGCATCCGCGCGAACACCCGGTACGTCTCGGCCCCGAAGACCATCCGCTGCTCCTCGCTGTACGAGGCGAGGCGGTGCTCGAGCAACTCGGGACCCTGCTTACCCCAGTAGCCGCCCCAGTTGCCGCTGGTCGTGCCGAAGCCATCGAGGCTGGAGAAGACGTCGACGGTGTAGGTAACGGTCATGATGATCTCCTTGTGCGGGTGAGTTCGGTACGACGGGTCTGCAGGAAGGCACGCTCGGTCTCGTTGGTGGCCAGGGCCATGGCCTGGTCGTAGGCGGTTCGGGCCTCTGCGTCGCGTCCGAGTCGGGCCAGCAGTTCGGCCCGGGTGGCGGGCAGCCGGTGGTAGCCCGGGAGTTCGACGGCCTCCAACGCGGCGAGGGCCACCGCCGGTCCGTGCACCTCGGCGACGGCGACCGCACGGTTGAGCGCGATGACCGGGGTCGGCGCGAGCGCGAGAAGCTGGTCGTAGAGTGCCAGGACCTGCGGCCAGTCGGTGGCGGCGCCGTCGGTGTGCACCGCGCTGATCGCGGCCTGGATCTGGTACGGGCCGGGCCGGTTGCGCCGTAGGCAACGGCGGACCAGGTCGTGGCCCTCGGCGATGAGTGTCCGGTTCCACAACGACCGGTCCTGATCAGCCAGCAGCACCAGTTCGCCGCTCCGGTCGAGCCGGGCCGGGCGGCGCGCCTCGGTCAGCAGCAGCAGGGCGAGCAGACCGAGGACCTCGGGCTCGTCGGGCATCAACGCGGCGAGTTCGCGGGCGAGCCGGATCGCCTCGCTGCACAGGTCCGCATCGATCAGCGGTCCGGCGGTGGACGTGTAGCCCTCGTTGAACATCAGGTAGAGCACGGTGAGCACGGGCGGCAGCCGGTCTGGCAGCTCGTGTTCGGCGGGTACCCGGTACGGGATGCCGGCGTCGCGGATCTTCTTCTTGGCGCGCACGATCCGCTGGGCGACGGTCGCCTCCTGGATCAGGTACGCCCGGGCGATCTCCGGTACTTCGAGGCCGCCGAGCAGGCGGAGCGTGAGGGCGGTCCGCGCGTCAGGAGCGAGCGCCGGGTGGCAGCAGGTGAAGATGAGTCGCAGTTGGTCGTCTTTCACCGGTCCCACCTCCTGGGGGTCGTCCTGTTGGTGCAGCAGCAGCAGGGCCTGGGCGTGCCGGGCCTCGCGGGTCGACTCCCGGCGGAGCCGGTCGACGGCCCGGTTGCGTGCTGTGGTCACGATCCAGGCGCCCGGGTTCGGCGGCGGGGTCTGCCACTTCTGCAACGCCGTGGTGAAGGCGTCCTGGACCGCCTCCTCGGCGAGGTGGATGTCGCCGAGGAGTCGGGCCAGGGTGGCGACGCAGCGGCCGTACTCCGCGCGGTAGATGCTCGCCAGGTCCATTCGGATGACCGGCTTTCGTTCAGGCCTGGGACAGGTCGTCGAAGGGGCGCACCTCGACCGGGCCGCAGGCCGCCGCGCACTTCTCGGCCCAGGCCAGCGCCTGGTCCAGGTCCGCGCACTTGATGATCCAGAAGCCGGCGATGTGCTCCTTCGTCTCGGCGAACGGTCCATCGCTCATGGTGGTGGTGCCGTTCTCGATCCGGACGACGGTGGCGCTGTCCGGCGACACGAGTCCTCCGGCGAAGACCCAGGCGCCCGCGGCCTGCAGTTCGTCGTTGATCCGATCGGTCTCCCTGAACATGGTCTGCATCTCCTCGTCGGTCGGCGTCGGCGCGCCCTCGACGAAATGCACGGAGAGTAGGTACTGCTTCATGACGGTCCTCCGGTAGCTCGATGGTGAGATGACGAAAGGTCAGGCGGCCAGGCGGCGCGCGACAGCGGGGATCACGATCGCGGCCGCGACCAGGTGGGTGAGCATAAGCAGCGCCCTGGTGGCCGCCCCGGCGTCGGCGATCACGTCCGGTACCAGCGACAGGACGGTCAGCACCACCGTCGTGCGGACGAACGTGCGCCGTGGACGCTCGGCGAAGCGGGCAAGCAGCGCGGCGATGACCACGCCGATCAGCGAAAAGGCAGCGGTCAGCACGCCGAACCCGGTGACCGGAATCGGAGCGCCGCTCATATCGAGGCTGATCCCTGCCGCATGGCCGACGGCGGCGACGGCCATGGTGGCGGCGCTCGCGGCGACCGTGGCGATGGCACCGGTCCGGACCAGCGCACCGGTGGTCGAAGTGGTGGCGCGGACCGGGTTCACAGTAGTGGTCATCATGCGCTCCAGTAGATGTATGGACCGGCTCGGTGCCGGGCTCTCACCAGGGCTACGAAAAGGACCGACCCCGATCGACACGTCGGCCCAGATATTTTCGAAAGCATTCGACCCCGGTGTACGCCGAGGCAGATCCCGGACATAGCGGGCAGACCCGACGATACGGTGGTGACGCGGTGACCGGCCCCGATCGGACGAGGATTCCGCCAGCTCCGGACCGCGACCACCCGAGTCGTCCTCGGGCGGTCGCGACCGGGTCGGATCGCGAGATTCGGTGCCAATTCGACCCCGGTCTCCCACCTGGGGCGTCAGGCCCGCTGGTACGCCCACGCCGTCCGGTAGCGGACGAGGAAGCCGAGCAGGACGAGGGCGACGATCCCGCCACCGCCATCGGTCAGGATCGAGCCGGCGTTGCCGAGGTCACGCAGCCCCGCCTCGTGCCGGTCGACGGTCAGAAACCCGATGCCCTGAATGACGTTGAGGACGAGCATGAAGTAGAAGATCCAGGCCCGGTCCCACAAGGCCAGGATGCCGACCGCATTGGCGATGAGGAAGATGATGCCGACGGCCCGCCAGCCCAGCAGGAAGCCGTCGATGTCGGCAGGGCTCTTGTCCGGCCAGGCCGGCTGGATCGTCTCCGAAGTCACATAGCCGAGCACGATCGCGGTCCCGACCGTGGTGAGCACGGACGCGACTGCGGTGAACAGTTGGAGTCGTCGGGTCCAGACGGTGGGGGTCCGGCTGGGGACGGCGATGGTGGCGGTGGACAGTTTTTCGGACATGGCAAGGCTCCAGGGTGAGTACGGACGGGTACGACCGGAGTCGAGCGGCGTACGCCAGCTCGGCCGGGCTCAGTTCGGGTGGCGTCGGCCGGTGTCAGCTCGACCGCGCCGGCCGTGGCACGCTGGACCGGAACTCGACCACCGCCACGATCGCCAGCGCCTCGGCGACGGCGGCGACGGCCCAGAAGGTCAACGCGATCGCGGTTGGCAGGATCGGCTGGTGGGCCAGGTTGACGGGCCCCTGCACCTCGAAGAAGGCGCCGGGCAGCCAGACGATCGGGGCGAGTCGGGCCACCCGCTTCGCCGTTCCCGGCGGCCAGCCCTCCGCGACGAAGCGATAGACGAAGGCGTACGCGACCGCGAACCCGAGGTAGCTGGCGATGATGATGGCGGGGCTGCTCGTCAGCAGCGGAAGCCGCTCGATCTGCTTCCAGATCGCGATGAGTTTCGCGCTCTGCGTGGAGGGGTCGAAGAGCAGACCCGTCTTGCCGCGCTCCGAGCCGCCCCAGAGCGCGAAGGTGGCGTAGAGCGCGACGCATACCGCCGCCCCGCCGGCCAGGCCACTGGCCAGGGTACGTAGCAGTGTGGGTCTGATGGATTGTCCGGGCATGGCGGAACTCCGAATCCGTGGGAAGAGGGGATCACGGTCTGGCCGCCCCCTGGACGGCCGCTACCGACGGAATTCCGGCCTGGTTACCCTGGTACGCGCGCGAACGATTCAGAAGAACGCGTACCCGGGGTGCCCAGCACCGCTTCGCGGGAGGGAACTCGGGTTGGGGCCCCGGTGGCGGCGTGCGCCAACACCCGCTTCCGGGGCCTCGTTCGGCTACGTCATCGGACCACCCTCCGGCACTGGGCCGGGTGGCGCCGCCGTACCCGACCGGATGGCCTCCGCATCCCAGTTCAGGGTGCCGTCGGCGATGTCGGAACGCAGCGCGCGTACCCACTCCAGTTCGGTTCGGCGCAGCGCCAGCAGATACTCCAGCTCGACCAGGAGGACCCGGTGCAGGATGGGGCCCAGCCCGGCCAACTGTGCTGCCATCTCCGCGATCTGGCCGGAGAGCAGCACCGCGCGACTCTCCAGGGCCCGGATCGCCGACTCCGACGACAGGTGGGCCAGCAATGCCACCGCCGTGGTGAAGGTCGGCTGATCGGTGTCGGGCACCGCCAGCAGGTCGTCGAGCTGGTGCTGGAACTGCTCGAAGCCTTCGGCGGTGATCCGGTAGGTCGTACGCTCCGGCCGGTTGCCTGCCCTGCCGACCTCAGCCGACTCGATCAGGCCGCCGCGCTCCAGCCGCTGCACCGCACGGTAGAGCCCGCGGGGCGATCCGACCGCCTGCTCCTTGCGCCGCTGTCGGATCAACCGCTGCATTTCGTACGGATGGCAGGGACGCTCCGCCAACAGCGCCAGAACCGTCAACCCGACCAGATCCGCCACGACCGTCGCCACGCTCCACTATCGCCATCCGCACTAGTGTCATCCGCACTATAACGCGAAACAGGAGCGTCGTCGCGCCACATCAGGCTCGGCCGGACGGTCGAAGGGTCGATCGACGGATGCTGCTACGTCACGGCAAGCTAGGCTGACCGTCCGTGGCGACGATCGACGACCTGGTCCGACTTGTCCCACCGCCGCCGACGCCGGTGCACGGGCACGGCGACTGGTCGGCGGTGGAGAGAACGCTCGGCTTCACCCTGCCCGCCGACTACCGCGCACTGGTCGTCGCCTACGGCTTGGGCCAGTTCGGTGACATCAGCCTGCTCACGCCCTTCGCCGCGGCGGCGTCACAATACTCTGACCTGGTGTGGCAGGCCGGCGACCTCCTCGACAGATTTCGGGACGCGCGTACGGACTTTCCCGAGGACTTTCCCTACCCGCTGCATCCAGAGCCCGGCGGCCTGCTCCAATGGGCCGGTACCGGGAACGGCGTAATGCTGTGCTGGCTGACCGAGGGTGCCCCGGACACCTGGCCGGTCGTCGTGTTCGACTTCGGCTATCACCGCGACCGCTACGACACGAGCGCCGTCGACCTGCTCCACGGCCACCTGAGCGGGCGTCGCCCGGTCCCGGGACTCGATGGCACACACCCCATCCCCTGGTTCGACGCTTCCTGCGAACGCGACCAGGTCTACGTGCGTCTGTCCGACAGCAACCGTCCGTACCCGGAACGCCTGCACATCCTCCGCGCGATCCTGGCGCCCACGGCGGACCGCGGCGGTTCCACCAGCGAACACGGGCGCCAGGATCACTTCAAGGTCATCGACCGCGACTGGCTGCTGACCTACGAAACCGTATACGGCCACCAGATCCGCGTCGCGTTCCCGCCGGACGACGCTCGCACGGCCCGCTCCGTCATCACCGCCGCGGCACGCGAGATGGGCTGCACGGTTCTGGCGACAACCACCCGCAACGGCGTACCAACCTGGACCAGCCCCTGATCCTCAGTGGACACGCTCGCCGCGATCCGGGTGTCCCTCCGTCGACGACCGACAGGATCTCGATCGCGGTGGGCCCGGCCGGGTGATCCTGGTCCTGCCCCTGCTAGAGGCTGCGGGCGGTGATGTCGCCGTGCGAGGTGGTGGCACGGATGTCGAGTTCGGGGGTCCCATCGTTCTTCAGGGCGTTGTTGACGCGGCCGTAGCCGGTGCCGGCGTCCAGCGCGGCCGAGGCACCCGCAGCGGCGGTGACCGAGATGTCGCCGGACTCGGTGCGGAGCACCACCGTGCCGCGCACCGCCTCGGCGATCCGGATGTCACCCCGGGTGGTACTGATCTCCGCCGAACCGCCCAGCCGACCGACCTCAACGTCGCCGTCGATCGCGGTCAGCCGGACACTCGCGGCCTCGTCGAACCTGATCTCGCGGTACGCGCCCTCGAACGCGACATCACCGAGACGACCGACCCCACTGACCTCACAGCAGGCGGTCTTCGCCTCGACACCGGAGCCGGCCGGCAGACCGATGGTCACCTCGATCGAGCCCGAGGAACCCAGAAGCTGGTTCTTACCCCCCGGGGTCTCGATCCGCAGAACACCGTCGCCGTACGCCACCGTGGTCCGCGCCGCCGCCTTCACATCACGGCCCTTCGCCGCGTCCACGGGCAGAACCCGCACGGTCGTGTCGGACCGCTCGGCGGCGATGAACCGGACCCGTCCGGCCGGGATGTTCAGAACGGCGAAGATCGGGCTGGGGGTGTCGAACGTCCGCATGATGTTCTCCTGTGCCTGGCTGTTGTTCGTCATGCGACAACTATCGGCACCCGGCCTGCCACGCCCCTGCCACGCCACTGACACGACCACTGACACGCGTTCCACCCCCGTGGCCGCGCTCACCCAGGCAGGCCGAATCCGTCCCGATCACGACGAAGGCGTTCAACCAGATCAGCCCGGCCACTCCCCCGGACGGTGGGCCGGCGGGCGCGCCCCCGGATGAGAGTCACACCGCGATGCCGTGGACAGCCGCAGATATCCTCTGGCAATGACTTTCGCCGGGCGCGCATTGAGTCCTGCCGTCGTCGAGGCGTTGAGGTACCGGCCCGGCGTCGTCCACGCGGTCACGCCGGCACCCGTGGACCTCGCGGTACTGCCGTCCTTCTTCAACGAACTGCTTGGCGAGCTGCCGTGGTGGAACCGCGCGTGGCGAGTCACTCAAGTGGAGCCCGCCCACCCACGCGAGACTCCGTGGAACAGGGGCAGGAGCGGGGCTGTCGAGGTGTCCGTGCCTGGGACGGCAAGCTGCGGCGCCGGAGACGTCCTGCCGTTCTCGGGGCAGGTCCGGTTCAAGCGTGATCGGTTGATCCGATTTCAGGCGAAGCTCGGAGACGTGGTCATCGGTCCGGGCGCCGCACCTGCCGGAACACCGGAACCGCATCCCTTCGGAACTGTCTTCAGCAGGCTGATGGACCTGCGCGGGATCTCTGTCAGGGAGATGGCCATGGGAAGCGGCCGGTCAATGTCGACAATCAACGGGCTCCGCAGTGGATATCTCATTCCGCACCGGAAGGTACTCGCTCATGTCCCCGAGGTCTTGAAGATGTCCGCAGAAGACCTGGCCGCTATCGCCGGGCTCGATCCGGAAGACAACCGGTGAGGACGAGCAAAGCTGGGCCGGCACGCCGAGGCGCGGGCGGAGTTCGCGCGGACGACGCCGCTGACCCGCAACAAGCGGGAGCAGACCCTGCTGCTGGACCGCGCCGCCTCCTGCGATCAGCCGGTGCGAACGAACCGTTCCTAAACTCCGAGTCCAGTAACCTCCTCTGGCCGTCTTGGTATCTGGATCTACCGCTGACATCGCGGTCGAACGCCGCTCGAAAACCAGCTTCTCAGGTAGCCGGATGAGGCCCACACTGAATCCGGGCCGGTGGCAGAGCCGGGCTATTGCAGCACTCAGAGTCATAGGCCGGGCACGCACGGGCAACTCGACGGTGTGTGGGGCCGCTGGCGTGCCATGCCCCACCGGGGGTTCAAATCCCCTCCGGCCCGCCGGCATCCGGGGCGGTGGAGCGTACCCCCGCCTGCGGCAGGCCCCGCTCATAGCGCGCCGCCACCAGAACGAAACCGTCACCGAGCGCGTCGACGCTGTCCAGCCTTTCACCCGCTTCGGTCATCCGCACGATCACCGGTTACGCCGTCATGATTCTGGTGGCTTGGGTCCGAGCGTGGTGATGGCGACTACTGCCAAGGGCGCGCCCCGGGGCCTGTTCTCCTACAGGACCCAGCGCATGGCGGAGCTGGTTCGGCTGCGCACTGCCACCGAAACTCGGCGCCGCTGACGACACCGCCGCGACGTCACCACTGCTGCGACGGAAGCTTCTTTAGCAACTCGGGAAGCGCGGCGAGCTGCTCGATCACCACGTCGGCGTCAGCGAGCGCGTCGGGGTGGTGCGTGCTCACAAGGCCGACCACAAAAGCACCAGCGGCCCTACCGGCTGCCACGCCAGCGGGAGAATCCTCGACCACCACGCACGACAGCACGTCCACACCAAGCCGTCGAGCGGCAAGCAGATACCCTTCCGGATCCGGCTTGCCGACACTCACATCCTCCGCAGCCACCAGGATCGCGGGCACCGGTAACCCGGCCCCTTGCAATCGGGCCGTCATCAACGACCGCGACCCCGACGTCACGGCAGCCCAACGCCGCCCATCCAACCGATCCAGTACACCCACCGCACCGGGGATCGGCTCAACGAGATCCGCACAGCCCAGTTCCAGCTCGGCAATCTGCCCCACCACCGTGGCCACCGACTCATCGGGAAAGAACTCAGGCACGACATCCTCGTCACGCCTCCCATGACACACCCGCAGGATCGCGTCCGCATCGACCCCATGACGCAGCGCCGCCTCACGCCACACCGTCGTCACCGCCTCGGTGGAGTCGACCAACGTGCCGTCGATATCGAAGAGAACCGGCCGCTCCATACCCGAGTCACCAGACCCCGTTCGTCGTGTCACCACTACAGGAAACCGAGCCGACCAGGATCCGGCTCCCTACCTCCAGAGCGTCGAACCTGGCGCTGGCATGCTCGGCATACGCTTCTACCGGCACCCGTGCACGCCAGCCAGCCGGGAACCGTCACGCCCTGTCCCGACCTTCCGTACCGGCTGATGTCCAACATTGCCGAAGAGCGAGTGCCTGCCGCGTCGGACGGTCAGCCTCCGAAGCGGACCCGGTACTGGCCACCGGTGATCGCATGGACCGCGACGGGTAAATCGTGCCCCGGTACGACAGTCTCAAACTCGTACGCAAGCCCAAGCTTCTCCATCACCCGTGCGGATCTGGCGTTCTCGACCTGGCGAATGCTGATGATGCGGTCCAGGCCGCAGTCGAGGAACCCGAACCGCATGGCCGCCCTGGCCGCCTCAGTGGCGTATCCACAACCCCAGGACGCGCGATCGAGCCGCCAGCCGATCTCCACAGCCGGCATCACCTCCGGCAGGAAGTCGGGCACCGTGAGACCAGCCCACCCGATCAGTACGCCGGAATCGCGGATCTCGACAGCGAACAGACCGTATCCCCGTTCCTCCCACGTCGCGACCATCTTTCGCAAGCCTTCGGCGCTCTGCCGGCGATCGCGCACCGAGCCATCCATGATGTAGCGCATCACTTCCGGATCAGCATTCATGACCGCGAGGGCGTCGAGGTCGTCGTCTCGCCAGCCGCGCAGGGTCAGCCGGTCGGTCTTCAAAATGATCACCGGAGCATTCTCGATCCCGCACCTCCCCGCTCCAAGGCGGGCACGCCGGCACGAGACCACTCCCACCATCGGTGTCCCCAACAGGCGCCCGCGGTGCCGGATCGTGTGTGAGAGAGTGGTTCATGCCCTTGAGCACATATCACCTCAGAACCTCCATCGCCGTCTCCGACATACAGAAGGCGGTCGCGTTCTACGAAGGCAAACTGGGTCTACAGGTGCTGGAGTCCGGCCCCAGCGCCGACATCGCCGAGGGCAGCCGCGTCTATGGTTCTGGTGGCGGACCGGCGCTGAATGTGTACCAGTCGGTCACTGCCGGGAAGAGCCAGGCCACCCTGGCGACGTGGTACGTCGACGACATCGACCAGATCGTTGACGAACTCGTTTCAGCCGGCGTCACGTTCATCCGTTACGACCAGTTTGAACACGACGCCAAGGGGATCTGTGCTCGGGCCGGCGGTGGACGTATCGCGTGGTTCCAGGACCCGGATGGCAACACCTTCGCTCTCGAAGCCGACGTCTGACTCCCGGTCGGGGATGCGGTGCTTCAGGACCACGACCCCGCGTGCTTCCGGTTGCCTCGTAGGGCGTCTCAGCTTGACGTAGCGGATCGCGACGGCCCGAACGGCTCGAGCCGGTTGACGGCGCGCTCGACCTGATCGAAGTCCCTGTACCGCTTCGGCGCGGAGCTCGGGGCCGACCGCCCCGGGAGCGGCCCTGCAGCACGTCGAGCGGCACGCCAACAAACCGAAAGCCGACCAGAGCATGTTTCATCAGCGGTGCCATGCGACTCATACCTCGGGGAGGGATGGATCGGGTGTCCAGGGGTTGGGTGCGGTGATGGCCCAGCGTTCGTGATCCCGCCAGCCCCCGTCGATATAGAGGTAGGCGGGCGAGAGCCCTTCATATCGAAAGCCCAGCCGCTGGACCAAGGCCAGGGATGCTTTGTTCGCCGGCTGAATGTTGGCCTCCAGCCGGTGGAGCCGCAGGTCGGTGAAAGCGTGCTGCAGGGTGGCGACGAGCCCTTCGGTCATGTACCCGAACCCTGCGGACGGGGCGAAGGCCGCATAGCCGAGGGACGCGCCCTGGTAGCGGCCCCGGATGATCGAGTTGATGTTGACCATGCCGGCGGCTGCGCCAGTCTCCCGGACACGGACCAGAAAGCCCCGGGCGTCGCCGTCGTCGAAGCGGCGCATCCAGACCTGGAACTCCTCCCCGGTAGCGGGTAGCTGCATCCAAGGCAGGTGCAGCTCGGAGCTGGCCTGCACGAGCGCGCAGAACTCGTCCTGGTCGGCGAGGGTGAGCGGGCGTAGTTCGACGCGTGACGGCACCGTGAGCATGGGCCAACGTTAGCTTGATCTTCAACCTGCGGTCGGCTGCCCTCGGCCCGGCTGATGACCAGGACCGCCTTTGATCGACCGGCGCATTCTCGCCACCCAGAGGCGCGGTCCGGCACCCGGGAGTCCGGCATGGCCCGTCGACAGCCTAGCGACGAAGCGTCGTCACTCACATGCGTTCAGTAGTTTGGCCCATGGCGCGGCACTCCGCTGTCTCGTTTCGCCCTTCGCGTGGCGTGGATCCAGGTTCCGCGCACCGGCACCTGCTTGAGCTGAACCCGGGGAAGCGATGGGATCTGTCCGGCGACGACTGTCCGTGCGCCGTCGCCTACTCACCCGCACACGGATGCGCACACTCGGAAGCGGTCACCGCGCGTGATCGCTTGCAGTGAGTTATCGAGGCTGGAGCAGCCCACGTTCGGCCATATAGGCGCGCAATGTCTCGGCGTCCTCGGCGGACATCAAGCGGCGTGGGATCACGGTCGCCGGCATCCGGCCGACGTACACGATCCAGAACTCAGGGGTGTCCCGCACCTGGGATACCCCGTCCCAGGCGATGCCGCCGGACTCCGAGCCGCTGCGCATCATGATGTTGTCGTCGGTGATGTCGTAGGCGCCCTCGACCGCGTAGCGACTGGAGCGGCGTCGGGCGCGCAACCGCACCCACGGCGAGTACAGCATCGACAGCAGGCCACTCACGATCATCGCTACAAACAGCGGCGAGATCCGGTCGCCCCCCGCGAAGCCCTGCGAGACGGCGAGACCGATCGCCCCGACCGCCGCCAGAACCGCGCCGATATAGCCGTACCTGCGCAGCCGGGCACCGCTGAGCACACCGGCCACGCGGCCGGGGTAGGCGGGATCGGCTGGGACGTCGAAACGGATGTGCACGCCAGAACGATAGTGCCCCCACCCCGCGCCGGGCAGCGACTGACTCGCACCCCGCTCGCCGGATCGTCAGGGACGCCCGTTGTCAGCGGCAAGACCCTGCGCCACACGGACAGCGGTACAGGCGCGCGTGCGGCAGGTATCGAACCCGCTACAGGATCTTCCACGCCGTGCGGTACCTGCCGGTGGCGGGGATGCGGGACCATCGAACTATGGAGGTATTCCGATGAAGTGGGTACTCGCACCGACCGTCGTCACCGCCGTCCTCATGGCGCTCGTGCCTGCCACTGCCGGACAAGCCCAGCCCGAACGATCTGAGCCCAATCTCCGTTGGGGGGCGTGCGCCGACATCCCCGACTCCCGCCTGGAGTGCGCCGACCTGCCCGTGCCGCGTGACTACCGGGCCCCGCGAGGCGAGAAGATCACCATCGCCGTCTCCCGACTCAAGGCGGCCGATCCCGGTAAGCGTCGGGGAATCATGCTGCTCAATCCGGGCGGTCCGGGCGGCAGCGGCCTGGATCTGCCGCTGTACCTGGCCGAGACCTTGCCCGCCGAGGTCCTCGACCGCTACGACCTGATCGGGTTCGACCCACGGGGCGTCGGCCGCAGCACGCCGATCAGTTGCGGCATTCCGGAGACCACGCCGATCGACCTGGTCCTGCCGTACCCGGCGCCGGACGGCTCGATCGACCGGAACATCGCCTATGCCCGCGCCACCGCGCGCAGCTGCGTCGCGACCGCCGGTGACCTGCTGCCGCACATCACCACCGCCAACACCGCACGCGACATGGACCGGGTCCGCGCCGCCCTGGAGGAGTCGAAGATCTCCTATCTCGGGTACTCCTACGGCTCGTACCTGGGTGCGGTCTACATCTCGCTGTTCCCGGAGCGTACCGACCGGATCGTGCTGGACAGCGCGGTCGACCCGGCCCGGGTGTGGTACGGCGTCTGGAGCAGTTGGGGTGAGGCGGTCGCGCTGCGGTTGCCCGACTTCACCACGTGGGCCGCGGCCCGCGACGACATCTACCACCTCGGCGCCACGCCGGGCGAGGTCGAACGCACCTACTACCGAATCGCCGAACGGCTGGACCGCTCACCGGTTGAGCTGCCCGGGTTCACCTTCAACGGCAACGTCTTCCGCGAACAGACCCGCAGCGGGCTCTACGACGACCGGTCATTCGGTGACCTCGCGGAATTCTGGCAGGCGTTCTCCGACCCGGCCAACCCGCCGACCGCCGCGACCGTCAAGCCGACCGGGCTCGCCCAGCCGGCGGCGGACAACGGCCTCGCCGTGCTGTACGGCATCGCCTGCGGTGACGTGAGCTGGTCGCGCGACACGGGCAGGTACGCGCGCGACTCAGCCGCCAGCCGCCGCGCCTTTCCGGCGACGGCGGGCATGCCTGCCAACCTCTGGCCGTGTGCCTTCTGGACGCACCGGCCGGTCGAGCCGCCCGTCACGGTGACCGACCGGGGCCCGCGCAACGTGCTGATCCTGCAGAACCTGCGTGATCCAGCAACATCGTGGCGCAACGGGTACGGCCTGCGTCGGGCCCTCGGCGACCGGGCCGCGTTCATCACCGTCGACGCCGGCGGCCACGGAATCTACGGCATCCGGTCCGGCCCGTGCACCGATGCCATCACCACCGAGTTCCTGGTCGGCGGCCGACTTCCGGCCCGGGACCGGTTCTGTGCGGGCCCGTCGCCGGAGGACGTGCCGGCCGCCGGAGCCCGGTCCGCCACCCCCGGCTGGCGCCCCGGCCCCTGGCTGCAACACCCGCTTCTTACGACGGTGGATGATGGCGGCCAGACCGTCCCACCGGCGACATCATCGAGCCCAACAGACGCGGGCCGCGCGGGTCAGGTCCGCGTCGACGACGGTGGAGCCTCCGCCGGCCCTGCGACGTCGACGGGTTCCACCACGAAGACGGGGATCACCCGGTCGGTCTTCTCCTGGTACTGAGCGTAGGGCGGATACGCGGCGACGGCGCGCTCCCACCACTCGGCCTTCTCCTCCCCGGTGATCTCACGTGCCGTCATGTCCCGGCGCACGGACCCGTCCTGAAGCTCCACCTGAGGGTCGGACTTGATGTTGAAGTACCAGACCGGGTGACGCGGGGAGCCGCCCTGCGAGGCCACGACCGCATACCTCCCCTCGTGCTCCACCCGCATCAGCGGGATCTTGCGGATCTTGCCGCTCTTCGCGCCACGGGTCGTGAGAATGACGACGGGCAGGCCCGTGTCCCGTAGCGTCCCCCCTTGGGTGCCGCCCGAGCTCTCGTACAGCTCGACCTGTTCACGTACCCACTGCGCCGGACTCGGCTCGTACTCGCCCTCAAGAGGCACTGCGCCATCCCATCGTCGTACGGATCATGTTGCACTGTTCCACACAAGCCTCGCGCGACCGCACCGGTCAAGCAATCCGGCAGGAGATCCGCCTTGACCGGTTGCGCGAGCCCGCCTCAGCCGCGTCTCTCCCGCCGCCACATCGAAATCCTCGTCATATACTGGTCAGCTTCGATCTTTCCGGAGGTTGGGTTGACGGAGTACTCGCAGGAAGTCGTACAGCGCTTCCACGGCACGCCCGAGCAGGTCGCCGCCGGCCGGATAGAAGAGCCGCCGGCCAGATGGCAGTCCAACGTCATCGAGGACTACGACCCGGCGTGGCCTGATCGGTTCGCCGTGGCCGCTTCCTCGATGAAGGCGGCCCTGGGCGATCTGATCATCGATATCGAACACGTAGGGTCTACCTCGGTGCCGGGCCTGGCGGCCAAGCCCATCATCGACATCGACCTTCTCCTTGACGACACGACGGACGAGTCCCGTTACGTCCCCGTGCTGGAGGGGATCGGCTACCGGCTCCTTCTTCGGGAGCCGTGGTGGCACGGGCACCGGATGCTGGTCCACCCTGTCGGAGACGCCAATCTCCACGTATGGCCGCAGGCCGCGCCCGAGCCGACGAGACACCGGCTCTTCCGTGACTGGCTGCGCGCGCACCCGCAGGACCGGGACCTGTACGCCGCGACGAAGCGGCGCCTCGCGCGGGATACCGCTGATCGAGCCGGCGACTACAGCCTGGCGAAGAACGACGTCATCGATCAGATCCTGGCCCGCATCTTCGCGACGACCGAGGAGCGCCGTCGGCCCGGCCCCGACTGATAGGTGACCTAGCGGGTACGACGCCAATCAGCCGACCGTAGGGCACTGCGCGACTGTGGTCCCGTCAACCGGCGGCCACACCCACCGTTGAGCACCGGATGTCCGCGCATCAACGAGAGCTGGGCCGTGGCCCGCCAGGCCTTCTTGATCGCCGGCGGAGTCATGTCGCTGTTCACCAGCTGTGCGATGTGTGTGCCGAGACCGCCCATCGCGAACTGCACGAAGGTCTCGGCGCAGAACTCGGAGAAGCGGTCCGAACAGCACATCCCGTTCTGGGTTCAGGTGATTCCGGCGGTTGCCGAGCATGCCGCCGAGGGACTTGATCATTGTCTGGCAGCGTCAGCGACCAACCCTTGACTCTCCGGCGAGCCCTTCCCGGTCAGTGGAGGATGCGGTAGCGGATGTGCGTTGCCTCCGAAGTGTCGATCACTCGTACGATCTCCAGTTCGGTGCGCGCGGGCAGACCGTCGAACAGTCGACGACCAGCGCCGAGGAGCACCGGGATCTGGTGGATCTGGATCTCGTCCAGTACCCCGGCTTCGACCGCGCGTTGCGCCGTGTACGCGCCGTGCACCATCACGTCTCGGTCTCCTGCGGCGGCCTTCGCTTGTGCCACCGCACTGGCGATCCCGTCGGTCACATACGTCACCAGCGGATAGTTGGCCACCGACGGGTCTGCGGGCCGGTGGCTGGGCACGAAGATCGGCACGCCATGATGATCGCCTTTCCAGTGATCGACCTGCTCCACGGTTCGGCGCCCCGCAACCACCGCACCGGTCGCTTCCATCGCCTCGGCCATCTCGCCCGCCGGCCCGGACCGCCGGACGTCGCCGTCCACGGTGAAGCCCCAGGTGTGCAGCCGCTCGACCGCCGCTCCGTCACCGCCAGGATTGTCCGGGCCGTCGTTCGGTCCCGCGATGTAGCCATCGAGGGACACCGACATGTAGAGCACTGCTGAGGACATGAACCTGCTCCTTGTCGTCGCCGGGGGCCTGGCGGGCCCTGCTTCGTCGCCGACGCTACAGACCTTGAAAGGCTGGGGTCTGGGTGTCACGTCCCCTCAGGTTCGAAGGGCATTAGGGCCAGGACCGGTCGAGTGCTTGAACGCCTCGGCCAGATCGTGCTGGATACCATCGCCGGGTGAACGATCTCGGGTTCGCGGCACGGGACACGGCCAACCTGCATCTCCGTCGGCCGACGAGCGACGATCTGGACGCGGTGCTCGCGATCGAGACGGATCCCTCCACCAACCGCTATCGTCCGGGCGGTCCTCCTGCCGCCGCAGTTGTCATCGATGAGCTGCGGGCGTGGGATCAGATGTGGCGCGAACACGGCATCGGTTACTGGTTGGCCGAGCACGCGGGCAGCGAAGTCGGCATCGGTGGCATCCGCCCGGCTGTCATCGACAGTCGCTCATGCTGGAATCTCTACTATCGCTTCGCGCCGCAGGCCTGGGGCAAGGGATATGCCACCGAACTGGCGCGGGAGGCGCTCGCAGTCGCCGAGAGACTGAGTCCACGTCTCCCGGTCGCGGCCCGTGCCAGAGGGTACAACGCCGCATCCCTCAGAGTCGCGCGGAAAGCTGGGCTCGTTGAGCGTCCGGAGTTGGGCCACGGCGACGTCGTCGTGCTGACAAACTGGTGGTGAGCGCTTCGTGCTACCGGGTTGGAATCGCTCAGGTTAGGCGGTCATGTTCCTTCGGGGTCGAGGGTCATGCCGGTCTGGGCGAGGAAGCCGGCGAAGAGGTCGGGCCGTCGCTGGATGTGTCGTAGTCGCTGTTTCACGACCTGGCCGAGGTGGTCGATGCCTCGCACGGCGAAATTGCCCAGGCCGCGTTTCAGATGCGCCCAGGCTCCCTCAGCGGGGGTTGAGGTCGGGGGCGTAGGCAGGGAGCCGGATCACGGTCAGCCAGTCCCGAGCGGCGATCAGGGCGCGCATCGTGGCGCTGACGTGGGTGTTCAGGTTGTCCCAGACCAGAATGATCGGGGCTTGTAGACGCTGGTGTACCTGGTCGAGCAGGGCAGCGTAGTCGGTTTCGGAGAAGCTGCTCCGCTCGCCTTTGCGGCTACGGTGGATGATGGTCCGCCAGATGAACCTGCCCCGGTGACCGGGCTTGAGACACACCAGTCCCGCAATCGATACCCGGCCGGAGCCTTTCCCAGACGTCCCGACCACCGGTGTACGGCCACGGCGGGCCCATGTCCTGGCTCTCGGCGGCCGCAGGGTCTGACCCGCCTCGTCCTGGAAGCAGATCCACGCACCCTGCGCCGCCGCTAACCTTTTACCGCTGGCCACCGGCGTCGCTGCCAGCCGCTGATCTGCTCCTCGTCACGCTCGATCGCACGTCGAGCCGGAACCTGCACGGTGTAGCCGATGCGGTGCAGCAGGTAGGACACCCCGCGCAGGGTGTAGTCAACCCCGAACAACTGTTGGATCAGCTCGGTGATCCGGGCCAGAGTCCACCCAGCCCTGCACGGCTGGGCCGGCATCCAACACCGCAGTGAGCTGGCGGATCTGTTCGTCGGAGAGCTTGCACGTCGATCCGCCGGCACCGGTAGATGCGAGGGCCTCGACCCCGCCGGCGGTCCATCTACGCCGCCACTGCCGTACCGACTTCTCCGACACCCGCAACCGCTGCGCAACCTGCGCGGTCGTCCTACCCTGGGCAAACATCTCGGCCGCCTTCCGACGAACCACCTCCCGCCGCAACCGGGCCGCCGCGGACACACCTCCACCATCGGGATACCTCACCCCACTGGTCTAGTCGATCGAGCCGGCCAAGTCAGCACACCACGACGATCAGCCCAAGAAAGACCTCAACCTTTCAACCTCTGTAGCCGCGATCGCGCTGTTCACGATTGAGAACTCTGCCGGCGTGACGCAAGATTGTTGCGTGCCGAAGTTGACCATCGCCCTGGACGACGTTGACCATGAGCTGCTCGACCTTCTCCAGCACGATTCAGGTCGGACCCTGCGCGAACTTGGCGATCTGGTCGCCCTGTCACCCAGCGCCGTCAAACGGCGGATCGACCGATACCACAAGCACGGGGTGATCTCACGACAGGTCACGGTCCTCGACCCGAACCGTCTCCCCGCAGTGATGCTCGCCGTGTGCCTGGTGACCCTCGAACGCGAATCCAGCCGACACCACGAGACGTTCCGTAGGCGGCTGCTCGCCGCCAGCGAGGTGCAGCAGATCTACGACGTCTCCGGTGACTGGGACTACGTCGTGATGGTGGCGTGTAGCGGCATGGCCCACCACACCGAGGTCGCGGACCGGCTCTTCAACGAAGCACCCAACGTGCGGCGTTACACAACATTGTTCGTACTCGACCCCATACTCACCAGCGGCGTCCTACCCACCCGCCCCCCGCACACCTGAACCGTCGATAGTGTCACTTCCAACTGCCCCGCGCGGGGCGGCGATGCGGCTTGCGCGCGCTCCTGCGCCATGTCAGGTCCAGCAACTTCAATTTCCCTTGTCGGATGAGGATGTCTCGGTGAGCGACCCACCGCAGCTCGGTGCCGTGCCCCAGCGTATTGCCGTCGATCCGGAACAGGTCCGTCGGCTCATCGCCGACCAGTTCCCTCAGTGGGCGGACCTCCCGGTTCAGCCCGTGGTCAACGGTGGCTGGGACAACTGGACCTTCCACCTCGGCTCCCGAATGTCGGTGCGTCTGCCCAGCGCTTCCGAGTACGCCCTGGCGGTAGAGAAGGAACACAGGTGGCTTCCGGCGCTGGCTCCCCGACTCCCGCTGCCCGTCCCCGCCCCACTGGCAAAGGGCGAACCCGGGGCCGGCTACCCCTATTCGTGGTCGATCTACCAATGGCTCGACGGCGAAGCTGCCAGCACGGACCGCATCGCCGACCCCGTCCGATTCGCGGCCGACCTGGCCGGGTTTCTGGCTGCCCTGCAGAGCGTTGATACCACTGACGGTCCCCGCCCCGGACAGCACAACTGGTACCGGGGCGGCACGCTACGCACCTACGACGGGAAAGCCCAGCGCGCGCTCACAGCACTGGACGGTCGCGTCGACATCGATCTGGCACGCGAGATCTGGAAGGGTGCGCTGGACGCGAGTTGGGATGGTGCGGAGAGCTGGTTCCACGGTGACATCGCTTCGGGGAACCTCCTGCTCAACGACGGGCAGCTGGCAGCCGTCATCGACTTCGGGACATGCGGCGTCGGCGACCCGGCCTGCGACCTGGCAATCGCATGGACATTGCTGACCGCCGACGGCCGGCAGACGTTCCGGGAGCGCCTGTCCGTCGATGACGCGACATGGACGCGCGGGCGCGGCTGGGCCCTCTGGAAGACGCTCGTCACCTGCGCCTACAGCCTGGGCGACGCCGACGAGCCGGCCGGGGATGCGCCGCGCGTCCTTGGCGAGATCTTCGCCGAATACGCGGCCGGCGCCGCCACCAAGCCCACGCCATGAACCCCGCTCCGCCCGGCAAGGCCTCAGCGCCGTGTTACTGCTGCTCGCCGCGGGCCAGGAGCGGGGTGCGTTGGCCGGCCGTACTGGAACTGTCAGGGCGCCGTCCACCTGCTCGACCAGACGGGCGGCAGTGTCGGAACGACGAAGCCCCCGGCACCGAGCACGACGCTCGACGCCGGGGGGCGCGTGGTACCGCGGATCCGCGATCAGGTGGAGACGACCGTTGTACGGCCACCCCCAACCGTTGCTGGTTGGAGCCGATCTACAGGCCCCAGCCATACCGGACACGGTCGCGGCCGGAGGCGTTTCGGACAGTCAGGTTCAGATCGGTGCCGCTGCCGCTGAGGCCGAACATCGAGTAATGGTCGTAGCCCAGGCTTCCGGTGGGCTTGCCGCCGAGCGCGGGCCAGTAGGTGCCGCCCATCTGATTGTCCCGCATGACCTGTGCGACGGCGCGAATGTGACGTACGAAGTTGTCGGTGCTGCTCGCGTTGGCATAGTTGAGGCCGGTGGACATCGGCGCGCCGTACTCGGTCACGACGGCGCGGGAGGCGCAGTTCCCGAGCCGGGTCTGAATGTGGCTTCGGAAGGCGTCGTACGTCATCGCGCTGTAGAAGAAGGCGTAGTGGTGGAAGGAGAGCAACGTTCCACTGAAGCGGCTGTCGTTGCAGACGTCCCGCAGGTCCTGGCTGTAGCCGGTGCCGCCGATGAGCACCCGGCCGGGCACCGCCGAGTAGTGGTAGCTGAGCCAGTTCGCAGCGACGTTGCGCCAGTCCGCCGAACTGTAGCCGTGGGGCTCGTTCATCGGCTCGAAGTAGACGTTGGTGTTGGAGCCGTAGGTGCTGGTCACCCGGGACCACATCGTGTTCCACGCGGCGAGGTTCGTGATCCTGCCGCCGGAGGCGGCGCCGTCCTCCCAATAGGCGAGGATGACCTTGAATCCGCGGGCGGTGGCGGCGTCGATGGCGCCCCGGTAGTTGTTCCACCACGTCGTGCCGACGGTGTGGGTGTTGATCGGCAGCCGGACGGTGTTGACCCCCATGGCTGCCATGTCGTCGTACAGGGCGTTGGCCTTGGCCCGCACAGTCGCGTTGCTGTCGGACTGGTTCAGGCCCTGAACGACGAGCGGAGCTGTGCTGAAGTTGTCACCCAGCACGGCCCAGTTCATACCTCTGAACTGGTTGGTGGCCGCACTGGCCGGTGATGCGCCGCTGACAGCGGCGACCGGAATCAGCGTCACCGCGGCCAGGGCGCCGATGAGGACGCGACCGAGTGATCGCCGACGGGACGTCGATGGCTCATCATGTCGAGTGTTGTTCATGGTGCCGACCGATCTGAAGCCCTGTCGGGTCGTCAATGTCTCGTCCTTCCTCACGGGGATCCTGTTGCCAAGGACGGCGGATCCGTGCCGTATTGCCTGCGCGTGGCTGTCCGTTTGATATGCACCGATGCGCCGACTCGGACTGGAAACGCCCGTGCCGGCGGGCCGCAACGCGCCAGCAACATATTGTTGATCCCATCTGAACGGCCGCGCAATTTTCCGAACCGACTCGATCAGAAACGGACATAGACGAACACGCGAGGGACCAAGGATGGTATCCAGACCGGCCGTTCAGATGCCCGGGTCGTCCGCGCCTACTCGGAGGCCAGCAGCTGCGTCAGTCGATCCAGGCCGCCCTTGATCAGCTGCCCGTACTCGTCATCGCCAAGTGCGCCGATCCCCGCCTGCGCACGCTGGAGGTGCTCGCGGGCAAGGCCGAGATCGCCGAGCTTGCGGTAGCACTCGCCGAGGTTGAGGTGCAACGACGGATACAGTCCGGCCACCGGCAGCGTCACCCCGGCCTGCGTGACCCGGGTGTCGGTGAGCGAGTCGGCCGCAGCCAACGCTCGCTGATCCCAGATCAACTCCTGGTGGACGTCGTCCTGCACGTCGGCCATCGCGTGCGCGAGGACGCAAACGTGTAAAGGATCGCCCCGCTCGCCGCCGATCTCATCCCAGATCTGCGCGAACAAGTCGCGAGCAGCCTTCCGCTGGCCCTGGTGATGATGCAGCTGCACACCTTCGTTGATGCGGGCGAGCGTTGCATCGATGATCATGGGCTGCTCCTACCCGGCTCACTCCGCGACGATGGCCTTGATCGTACTTTGCGGACAAGCGGCCACCGATATGGGAGAAGCGATATGGCTTGACCAATGCGCATTGCCCTTTGCTCCGCTTATCCTGCGGATACCGGCATCCCCCGCTCATGAGGAGCACGACGTTGAGACCCACCTCGATCCTGCGTGTTCTCGTGACCATGTCCATGGCAGGCACCGCAGCGCTCGGCGTTCCCGCCGGGGCAAGCGCGGCACCGCCTGACATGTCCGTGGCAGCCGCGCCCGACGTGTCCCTGACCAACCAGCGCGCACACCTGCAGCAGTTCCAGAGCATCGCGAGCGCCAACGGTGGCAACCGCCGGTCGACCAGCCCCGGCTATACGGCGTCGGTGAACTACGTGTACGACCGGCTGGCCGCGGCCGGATACACCGTGGCGCGGCAGAACTGCACCTCCGGCTGCACCTCGGGCGCCGGCCCGAATGTCATCGCCGACTGGCCGGGCGGCGATCCCAACAGCGTTTACATGTTCGGGGCGCACCTCGACGGCGTGGCCGCCGGACCCGGTATCAACGACAACGCCTCCGGCTCCGCCACGCTGCTGGAGATCGCGCTCACCCTCGCCGCCACGAACCCGACGATGCGCAGCCGCGTCCGGTTCGCCTTCTGGACGGACGAGGAGCAGGGCCTCAACGGCTCGGAGTTCTACGCCAACACGCTACCGACGGCGGAGCGGGCGAAGATCAGGGCCTACTTCAACTTCGACATGGTCGCCTCCACCAATGGCGGCTACTTCGTCAACCGCATCACCTCTGCGGCAGGGCAGACGTTGAAGGCGTACTACGACGGCATCGGCGTGCCCACCGAGGAGAACACCGAGGGCGCGGGCCGGTCCGACGACGCCTCCTTCAACGCTATCGGGGTACAGACCTCCGGCGTGGCCGCCGGTGCGTCCCGGGTGAAGACGGCCGCCCAGGTCGCCAAGTGGGGCGGCACCCAGAGCGGATTCGACCCCTGCTACCACCGTGCCTGCGACACGTACCCGAGCAACATCTCCACCACCGTCCTGGACCGGGCCGGCGACGCCGCCGCGTACGCCTTGTGGACCCTCGCCACCGGCACGGCGCCCGCTGCCGTCTGGTCGGACACCTTCGAGACGGCCACCGGCTGGACGACCAACCCGGGTGGTAGCGACACCGCGACGGCCGGCGGGTGGGAACGCGGCGACCCGCAGGACACGAGTTCCAGCGGAGCCAAGCAGCTCGGCACCACCGTCTCCGGGATCAACGGCCTGGTCACGGGCCGGCTCGCCGGCACCGACGCGGGCGCGTACGACGTCGATGGTGGCCTCACCAGCGTCCGCTCGCCGGCCATCACGGTACCGTCCGGCGGCACCGTCAACCTCTCCCTGTCGTGGTACCTCGCCCATGGCAGCAACGCCTCTTCCGCCGACTACTTCCGAGTCTCGATCGTTCATCCGAGCGGAACGACGGCGTTGTTCACCCAGCCGGGGGCCGCGAGCAACCGCAACGGCGTCTGGGCGACCGGCACCTGGAACGTCAGCGCGTACGCCGGGCAGTCCGTACGGATTCTGATCGAGGTCACCGATGCCTCGGGGGCCAGCCTCGTCGAGGCGGGCGTGGACGACGTCACCATCTCACGTCAGTAGTCAGTGGCACGGCGACGCCAGCATCCTTGACCCTCAGTAGTCCGGTGGCCCAGCGGCATGCTCACGCACGTCTGCCCAGGTCGCCGGAGATACAGACCGGCCGGGTAAAGGAGTCGTCGCGACGGCGTCCGCCGAGCCTCGCCTGATCCCACTGTGGATGGGTGGTAGGCGCGTCCCTGTACCTACGACGATCCCTTGAAGTCTCCTGCCTCGACGGCAGAATTGCCGCCGTCCACAGCGGTGCGACCTGCGATGCTCTGGCGGTGAGCGCGCGGCGTCCGGGCGTCCGGACGCCGTCCAGGCCGTAAGGCCGGCCCCACCTTGCCAAACGCCCAAGGAGAGAGCATGCACCGGACCAACGCCTCGGCCCCCCGCCGCCTGCTGGGCGCCGCGACCAGCATCGGCATCGCCGTCGCCCTCACCCTGCTCGGCACCGCCCCTGCGCAGGCCGCCGTGGCGCCGGTGTTCTGCGATGGCGTACCCGCCACCATCATCGCTGACAGTATCGGCAACACCACCAACGGCACCCTGGGATCGGACGTCATCGTGACCTTCGACGGCGACGACGTGATCTGGGCCAAGGAGGGCAACGACCTGATCTGCTCGGGCGGCGGCAACGACGACATCAATCCCAGCTTCGGAAACGACACCGTCTACGGCGAGGCCGGCGACGACACACTCGGCGGCTCGGCCGGCGACGACATCCTGTACGGCGGACCCGGCAACGACACCCTGATGGCCGGCACCGGCGATGACTTCGCTGACGGCGGCCCCGGCACCGACCTGTGCAGGCTCTTCGATCTGGCGCTCAACTGCGAGAGAAATTAACCAGCCCTGACGAGGCGACCCACTGCAGCAGGTGGCAGAAGGCAGGCGGAGCCACCGAGTCGCCGCCGTCGGAATCACCCCACCGACCTGCCCGTCGCTACGGGGCTGTCTCGCCAACGCCTTTGTCTCACATCCGGTTTGCGTCGTGACGCGCTGTGGTTCGAGCGGAGCTGGAAGACCTGCGCCTTCGGCCCATCGCCGGCCACGGGTGGGCGGCTGACCGCGAGACAGTTCCGAGGCCGGGGATCCGGGTCATCTCACGGGTGGAGCACGGCCTTGATCACGCCGTCTTCGCGTCGGTCGAAGCGGCGGTACAGGTCGGGTGCGTCCGCGAGTGTGCTGTGGTGGGTGACGATGACGCCGGGTCTGGCCCGGCCGGACACCACCAGGTCGCGCAGCAGCCGGGTGTAGCGGCGGTCGTGGGTACGGCCGAACCGGACTGTGACGCCTTTGCTGAAGAGAGCTCCCCATGGTGCGACGAGGTCTTCGTGGGCGGTCGCACCGGGTCGTGGGTGCAGGTCCTTGTCCGGGTAGACACCGGCAACGGCGATCGCGCCGGTCGGGTTGACCAGCCGGGCCGCATCGGCGATCACCTGGCCGGGATGTTCCTGGTCGGGGTGCTCGCGATCGCGGGCCTGGAACCCGACCGCGTCGATCACCTTGTCCACCCCGCCCAGTTTCTCCTCGCCGAGGGGCAGACCCGTCCGAGCCCGATCTTGACGGATCTGTTCGACCGGGTCGCCGCGGCGGAAGTCGATGGGGACCGCGTCGAGCTCCCCGGCCTTGTCCAGCCGGGCGTCCACGGCGTCCACGCAGTACACGACCCGGGCGCCCCGGATCCGAGCCGAGTACGCGCTGAGCAAACCGATGGCGCCGGCGCCGAACACGGCCACCGTGTCGCCGGGCTCCACCCCGGCGAGGGTGGCGGCGGCGTGCCATCCGGTGACGAAGGCATCGGCGAGCAGGACGAAGTCATCCTCGTACTCGTCACCGGGCTGGACCGGGCAGGGGCAGGCAGTTCGCGTCGGCCCACGGCACGCGGAGCAGGTCGGCCAGGGCACCCCGGTACGGCCCCATCCCGGCGTAGCCGTACGCGGCGCCGGTCCCGTCGACCCGCGCCCGCAGGCAGGCCGCGGAGAGTCCCCGGGCGCACATCGCGCAGGTGCCGCAGAACAGGTGGGTGGGGATCACGACCCGCATGCCCGGCCGGACGGTCTGCACGGCACCACCCACCTGCTCGATCACGCCCAGGGGTTCGTGCCCGAGCACCAGGCCGGGGTTCGCACCGGTCCGCCCGTCGTACATGTGCAGGTCGCTGCCGCACAGAGCGCTGGCGGTGATCCGTACCACTGCGTCGGTATCCACCTCCAACCTCGCGTCGGGCACCTCCCGCACCCCAACAGTCCGGACGTCCTCGTAGACCACCGCTCTCATCCGTCCCGTACCTCTTCGCTCGTACCCAGCCAGCGCTCCCCGACCGCCCGGCCCGGTATGGCTGACTGCCCCTGTTGCCGGCGACCAGGGCAGGAGGATCCCCAACAGTGGCCGGATAACTCCCCGCTGACGGCCAGACATTTTTCTCATACGCGCGGCCCTGGTGCACCACGCTCGAGAAATCGGACACCGTCGCCGATCTGGTCCGGCGCCGTACCGGGTCAATGACTTTTATCGATAAGTCGGTCAGCCAGCTCGGTCCGGGCGTACAGCACCACCCGGCCGGCTCGGGCCCTGCTCACCAACCCGGTGGCGCGCAGCACCGCCAGGTGCTGGGAGACCGCGCTCGGCGTGACCCTTAACCGCCGGGCCAGATCGGTGGTCGAGGCGGGGCCGTCCAGCGCGGCCAGCAGCCGGGCCCGGGGACGGCCGATCAGATCCACGAGAGCGCCCGGCCCGGCCGGGCTCACGGACTCCCAGAGCGTGCCGATCCCTCGCGCGGGGTAGGCGACGACCGGGGGCTCGTCTGGGCCGACCGGACTGATGGTCTGTGGGGCGAACAGGGTCGGGATCAGCAGGAGGCCCCGCTTCGCCACCGGCACGTCATATTCCAGGCTTGCACCGGCATACAGCCGCAGCACGCCACCGGAGAAATGGGCCCGCCGGTCGAGGCTGAGCAGCAGGGTTGCGGCGCCCTCCCGGGCCAGCAACTGGCCCCGATGCAGCATGTCGGCCTCCAGCACGGCCCGCATCCGGGGCCAGTACGGCTCGATCGCGACCCGCCAGTAATCAGTCAGTGCGTCGGCGACGGCGTCGGGCAGGGCGGCGGGACGCCGGGCGAGGACCTCGGGCAGCGGGTGCTGGCCGTACACGGACCGCAGGTCCGCCAGGGCCTTGGTCGGCTCGGTGGCCCGAACCCGGTGCAGTTCGTCGGCGATGTCCGGCAACGGGGTGGTCGGGCGGGGCGCGATGAAGTCGGGCAGCCAGCCGCGCTCGGGCCCGACCAGGGCGGCCAGTGGGGAATCGGTGGCCAGCAGGTCCCGGTGCCGCCGGATCCAGGGCAGGTGCAGTACGTGCCGCTCGGGCCAGCGCAGTGCCCACAGGCTGGTGGTGGCCTCCAGCAGCGGCGAGTAGCCGAACCGCATGTCCGCCAGGTCGTCGACACCAAGCTGATAACTGATCATTTAGCTTGATGCTAAATCTGTGCCGTCGGGAAATCTGCTCGGGGAGGGTGTTCGACATGTCACTAGTTGTGCACCAGGTCGCCCGGCCGGCCGGGCGGGCCACCGCCGAACAGTTCACCATCGTCGAGGAGCCCATGCCGGTCCCCGGCCCCGGCGAGGCCCTGGTCGAGAACCTCTATCTCTCGGTGGATCCGTACATGCGGGAGTTGATGGACTTCCAGGAGTTGCACATTCCGTTCGGCGGCCGGGCCATCGGCCAGGTGCTGGAGTCCAATGACCCGGGCCTGGCGGTCGGCGACCTGGTCTTCCACGTCCAGGGCTGGCGGACCCACGCGGTGGTGTCGATGCCGGCGGCACGGGTGTTGCCGCGGCTGGAGGGTGTTGCGGCCAGCGCATTCCTGAGCGTGCTCGGTGGCACCGGGTTGAGCGCGTACGTCGGCCTCAAGGAGATCGCCCGAGTCCAGCCCGGGGACTCGGTCTTCATCTCTGCCGCCGCCGGCGGGGTGGGCAGCGCGGCCGGACAGATCGCCCGGTTGCTCGGCGCGACCCGGGTGGTCGGCAGTGCCGGCTCCGCCGGTAAGGTCCGGCACCTCATCGACGATCTTGGCTTCGACGCGGCGTTCAACTACCGCGACGGCGATCTGTCTGGCCAGTTGGCCGCCGCGGCCCCGGCCGGGATAGACGTCTATTTCGACAACGTGGGCGGCGAGCATTTGGCGGCGGCGATCGGCGCGCTCCGACCACACGGCCGGATCGCCTGGTGCGGCGCGGTCGCCCAGTACGACATTGCGGCCGAACCCCCGGCCGCGCCCTACAACCTCTTCGAGATCGTCGACAAGAGCCTGCGTCTGGAGGGCTTCCTGGTCCGGAACTACCGGCACCTCCAGCCCGAACTGGAGGAGTTCCTGATCCCACATCTGCGCACCGGCCGATTCCTGGTCGACGAGACGATCGTGGTCGGCTTCGAGAACGTGGTCGACGCCTTCCTGAGCATGCTCGCAGGCGCAAACACCGGAAAGATGCTGCTCCGAGTCCATCAGACCGGATAGGCCGGCAGCCACACCTTCTCGTCGGGGGTGTCCATCCGATTGGAGCCGAGATAGTCACGCAGTCTGCTGAGCGCGGGATGCCGGTTGTCGTCGCGCCAGATCAGTGACATCGGGTAGATCGGTGCCGGGTCGCGTACCGGTATGCGCCGCAGGTCGTAGCTGTCCGGCCACAGGTATCGGGTGCGTTCGCCGGCCAGCGTCGCCAGTTCCGCGGAGTCGGCGATCTCGGCCAACAGTGCCTCGTTCCCGAAGACCGGCCCGACGAGGTCGATGGTGAGGCCGAACGCGGTGGCGAGTTCGTCGTAGTAGGCGGCCCATTCGGTACCGGCGGCCATCCCGGGCATCCAGATGCGGTGTTCGGCGAGTTGTGCGGGCGTGACGGCGCGGGCGTTGGCGAGCGGATGGCGTGGCCCGACGAGGACCTCATGGTGCTCGTCGATCACCCGGGCGGTTCTGATCGCGGCTGGCAGTTGGCGCGCGGGGACGGGGACGGCGTGGAAGGTGGCGTCGATCGTCCCCGCCTCGACGGCGGCGGTCGCGGCATGGACGTCGGCGTCGAGGGTGACGACATCCAGCTCGATCTGCGGATACGTACGGTGGAAGTCCTGCAGCAGTACGGCGGGAGCAGTCCGTCGACTGTGGACGTCAATGCGGAGGGCGCGCCGTCCGGGGCGCACGGAAGCGTCGGCGCGCGCTTCCACCCGGAGCAGTTCCCGGGCGTGGGGCAGGAAGGCCTGGCCGTCGATCGTGAGTCGGGCGCCGCGAGCCGTACGGGTGAACAGCCGTACCTGCAGATCCTTCTCCAGTGCGGCGATGCGCTTGGACACGGCCTGCTGGGTGATCGACAGCGCGGCCGAGGCGTCCTGGAACTGGCCGGCATCGGCGGCGGCGACGAAGGTACGCACGGCGTCGAGATCCACAGACCAGATCCTACTCACACAACGATCGGTTGTGGCTCGCCGCCGGTTCGGTTGTTTGATCCGCTATCCCAGGCCTTGCTTTGATCACAGCGGTCAACAGCGAGTTGATCGAAGCGGGAGGTGTGGAACTTGGCGACGAGACGATCGCTGGGTCGGCAGTTCGGATGGCTGTGGGCGGCGTACGCGGTCAGCGCCTATGGCTCCGGGTTCGGGTTCGGCGCGTTGCCGCTGATCGCCGTGCTGGTGCTGGATGCCAGCCCCGCTCAGGTGTCCGTGTTGTCCGCGGTCGGGCCGGCAGTGGGCGCACTGATCGCGTTGCCGCTCGGACCGTGGGTGGAATTCCACCGCAAGCGGCCGGTGATGATCGCGATGGACCTGGCCCGGTTCGCGGTCATGCTGACAATCCCCATCGCGTACGCCCTCGGCCGGCTCAGTTTCGTCCAGTTGCTGGTCGTCTCGGCCGTGGTCGCCACCGCCAAAATCGCCTTCAACGCGGCCAGCGGCGCCTACCTCAAGGCCCTCGTCCGGCCGGACGACCTGCTCGTGGCCAACGCGAGGTTCGAGTCGACGACGTGGAGTTCCATCGCGGTCGGCCCGCCGCTGGGCGGCGCTGCGGTCGGCCTGTTCGGGCCGGTCGTCACCATCGTGGCCGACGCGCTCAGCTACCTGTTCTCCGCGCTGGGGATCACGGCCATTCGAGGCCGAGAAGAAGACCCGCCGCGAGCCGGCAAGCGCCGGGTCCGGGCCGGTGAGCTGCTCGACGGCTGGCGGCACCTCCTGACCCACCGCGGCCTGCGGGCGCTCTACCTCAACCAACTGCTCGTCAGCGGACTGATCATGGCCACCGAGCCGCTGCTGGCCGTACTCCTGCTTCGCGAGCTCGGATTCCCACCCTGGCAGTACGGCCTCGCCTTCGCCGCCCCCTGCGTCGGCGGACTCATCGGTTCACGCCTGGCTCCTCGTGTCGTGGCCCGGTACGGCCAACACCGGATCCTTCGTACCGTCGGCACACTGCGGGCGATCTGGCTGATCGGCCTCGCGTTCGTCCAGCCCGGCGCCACCGGCCTCGCGACGGTGATCGCGGTCGAACTCGCGATCATCATCAGCATGAGCCTGTACAACCCGGTGCTCGCCACCTATCGCCTGGAACACATACCCGGCGACCGCATCGCCCGTACCCTGTCCGCCTGGTCAATCAGCAGCAGCGCGGCCATCGCCATCCTCAGCGCACTCGGCGGACTGCTCGCCAACGCCACCAGCCCACGCACGGCGATCGCGGTCGCGGGAATGCTGATCCTCGCCAGCCCGCTGCTGCTACCCCGCCGTCCGGATCCCGGAGTTCCACCGGACGTGAGCTGGCAACAGCCCGTGCCCAACCGCAGGCAGCGGTCTCCGTGAAGCCGAGTGAGGGGGCCGCCAACAGCTGACAGACGCAAGCCACGCGACAACAGCACGTACCAACCCGAGCCACACGTGGGACATCGCGGCCGGGCCACCGATGCAGAAAGGCACACTTCATGACTGTCACCGCAGTTGACCCATCCAGCGCGCTGGTCATCATCGACCTGCAGAATGCCATCGTCGGCGCTCCCCTGGTCCCCTACACCGGCCCGCAGGTGGTGGCTCGGGCGGTCGAGTTGGCCCGCGCCTTCCACGAACACAGCGCCCCGGTCGTCCTCGTCCGGTTGACGGCCCGCGCGGACGGATCGGATGCCGTACCGGGCCGCAACGAGATCCCGACCCGGCCCGGCTCCTTGCCGGAAGACTGGGATGTCATCGTCGACGACCTCGCCGGCCACCCCGACGACATCACAGTGACCAAGCGCACCTGGGGTGCCTTCCACGGCACCGATCTCGACCTGCAACTGCGCCGCCGCGGTGTCACACAGATCGTGCTGGCCGGGCTCACCACCAGCATCGGCGTGGAGTCAACCGCCCGGGCCGCCTACGAACACGGCTACCACGTCACACTCGCGACGGACGCCATGGCCGACCTGGACCTGGAGGCCCACCGCAACAGCATTCAACGGATCTTCCCTCTTCTCGGCCAGACCGGCTCCACCACCGAGATCGTTGACCTGCTCACCGAGACCCGCGCCTCCTGACCTGACCAACGACCGGGAAGCCGTACAGTCGAACAGCTGGAATTCGGTAGGACGAGCGTTGGCACGGGGGCAGGGCCGCCGCGCAGCCGGTCAGCGCGGCGCTCCGGCAAGAAGCCGGCGTGCCTCGCCCGCTCCGATGTCCGTACCCGCGCCGCAGAGCGGGTTGGTGCAGTAGAGCCTGTGCTTCGTCCGGACCCGGAACAGCGGTACGAAGAAGAGGCTGAACCGGGTGATCTCGCGCACCAGCAGCATGCTGCCGGACTGCCCGCAGACCCGGCAGGCCATCGGGACCAGCCCCAGTCGCTCCGACTTGGTGCGCAGACCGAAGATCAGAAACATGCGGTACCCCTGTTCGCCTAGGTCGCGTCCGGAGGGAATTCGCCGGACTCCTCCACCGTGATACCCCGATGCCAGCCGTCCCAGCCCCGGACGGCGATCCAGGTGGCTCGGGCCCGAGCCAGCTCGATGCCGTCCGGGCCGTACAGGATGCTGTGCACGAGCGCCTTGCGCCCCCTCGGCCGAGGCGACGGCGCCGCGCACCACGTGCCGCTCGCCGAGGGCGGCCGGACCAGCCGGACGGCGGTCCGTCCCAGCACGTACGACGGGCCGGCCGGGCGGGGTGAAAGTTCAGCCAATCGCGCAGAGGATCTTTACTGTGCCTTGGGGCCGGGGGTGGTGTCCTGGTGCAGGATGAACCGGTTGGTCACATAGGTGGCGGCCCAGAGGACCACCCCGATGACGAGCAGCACGGTGGCCACCCGGTAGTCGTCGCTCGCCCGGCCGGACAGCGGGCTCGCAAGGTACGCGCACGCGATCGCACCGATCACGGGGATGGCGGTGGGTGCACGGAAGTGGGTGTGGTCCACGGGGTCGCGGCGCAGTACCAGTACGGCGATGTTTACGACAGTGAAGACACTGAGCAGGAGCAACGACGTCGTGCCGCCCAGCGCCGTCAGGTCGGCGAACCAGATCAGCCCGAAAGCGATCAGGGTGGTGAAGACGATGCCGACCCAGGGTGTGCGCCTGGTGGGGTGAACCCGTCCGAGGATTCGTGGCAGCACGCGCTCGTGGGCCATCCCGTACAGCAACCGGCTGGCCATCAGCATGTTGATCAGGGCAGAGTTCGCCACAGCGAACATGGTGATGAAGGCGAAGACGGTGATGGGAAATGCCGGCGCTCCAACCGCGACGACCTTCAGCAGCGGCGCGTCGCCCTCGCTGAGGTCCTGGGGGGAGACCAGGGCCACCGACGAGATCGACACCAGTACGTAGACCAGTCCGGTGATGCAGAGCCCGACCAGCATGACCTTCGGAAAGATTCGGACCGGCTCCTTGGTCTCCTCGGCCATGTTCACCGAGTCCTCGAAGCCGACCATCGCGAAGAACGCCAGCGCGGTGGCCGCGGTGACCGAGAAGAACGCAGTTTCGCCCGGCGGCGAGTCGAACTCCAGTAGACGGGACATGTCACCGTCGCCGCCGCCCAGCGCCCAGGCCCCGATGAAGATGACGATGAGCAAACCGGTCAGCTCAACGCAGGTCAGCACCACATTCAGCTTCACACTCTCGGACACGCCCCGGAAATTGACCAGAGCGATGAGCGTCATGAAGGCAACCGCCACCGCGGTGAGCCCGAGGCCCTCGCCGATCGATAGGTCGAAGGCCTCGGCGAAGTTGCTGGCGAACGCCTTCGACGCACTGGACGCTGAGGTGAGGCCCGAACACATCACCGCGAAGGTAACCATGAAGGTCAGAAAGTGAATTCCGAAAGCCTTGTGTACGTACAGCGCCGCACCCGCCGCCCGCGGATACTTCGTCACCAGTTCCAGATAGCTGAAGGCGGTCAGCATCGCCACCAGGAACGCGAGTAGGAACGGTAGCCACACCGCTCCGCCCACTTCGGCGGCGACCTTGCCGGTGAGCGCGTAGACGCCGGTGCCGAGAATGTCTCCGACCACGAACAGCAGTAGCAGGCCGGGGCCTATCACCCGCTTGAGAGTCGGCTCGCCGCGCTCGATGGTTCCCTCAGGTGCCCCTGCGTCCGCCACAGGCCCTCCCCTCGGCGTTCGCCTCCGAGGTGATGACCCGGCGCGAAGCGTGGTAAACATCATCGATGTCCAGAGCACACCCACCGTATTCGATCCACCGTGCAGGCGCGCTACGAGAACGGTCTGTTCGGGCGCACGGTGCGGTGCAGTCTCAACGCAGGCGCCGTCAGCAGGGCACGACCACTGCCGTACGCCGGCCCGTTGTCGGAGACCGGCATGCACATCGTGCTGGGCGCCAATCCTGAGGCCGATCAACCGTGGATCGCCGACGCCGTCGCGGATCTGGTCCGGCAGAGCGGCGGGTCGGTCGCCGTGGGCGCCGTCGACGAGGCGGACTCGAGTCTGGCGGCGGCGCCTCGCAGTGCCTTCGCCGAGCGGGCGCAACGGGCCGCTTCGGCGGCGGTTCAGAGGGTTGGCCGCAGTCGGGATCAACGCGAGCCAAACAGTACTTTCCAGTCGTTCCTTGCGACAATCATGTACATCCGATCACGAGCAGGAGGACCACGTGCGCGTCATACGCGTTATCGCCGACCTTCGAGTGGCTGACGTCGAGGCAGCGAGAAGCTTCTACACCGACTACCTCGGACTGGGTACCGAGGAGTTCAACCTTGGATGGGTGGCCCGCTACACCGCCCCGGACAGTGGGGCGAATCTCCAGCTCGTGACACGCGACGCGACCGCACCCGAGGATCCGGCCATTTCCGTTCAGGTGGATGACGTGGAGGGCGCATATGAGGATGCGCAGAAGCTGGGCTACGAGATCGTGCATCCGCTGACCACGGAGCCATGGGGTGTGCGCCGGTTCTTCGTCCGGGCACCGGACGGCAACGTGATCAACATCGCGCACCATCGGGGCTGAACCAGCGGCGCGGCGCGCGGATCGGGCGGTCCTCGAAGGTGCCGTGCGTTCTCAAGGAATGCCCAGCTCACTGGCGATGTCCGAGTTTCGGCATCCACAGGCGTCAGGCACGGTGCCGCCCCGGGCGCGCGGCCTGCGTACCGGACTGTGCCGGAGCCGCCACGGGCCACGCGGGATCCGGCGCATCGCCGGCCGGACCGCGTCCGCCGTTGTGTAGCGGCGGCGAGAACGGCTCTACGGCCGCCATCTGGGTCATCTCGTCCAGCGCCGGATCATCGGCCGGCGTTGGCTGCCGGGGCGCCGGGACAGGCGGACGGGAGGGTGACGGCAGGACGCCGACCGGGACGTACACCTGCGCCTCCACCGCCTCGGCCAGCAGCAGCGCCATCGCGACACTCGTCGGCCGGTCGACCGGATCGGCGCTCAGGCACCGCAGGCACAGCTCGGCCACGTCGGCGGGCAGGCCGGCGACCGGCGGCAGCGGATCCGGTGGCCAGTGGACGTGTGACAACGGCCGCTCCGGTTCCGTGCGTACCGGCCACGGCAACCGCCCGACCAGGCTGAGATAGAGCACCACGCCGACGGCGTACACGTCGGTGGCCGGGCTGGCGCCGAGCCCGTTGAGCCGCTCCGGGGCGACGAACGCGGGCGTGCCCACCACCTCGCCCCCGGCCACCGGATCACGCTCGCCGATCAGTGCCGCGATGCCGAAATCGAGGACCTTCACCCCGGTCGGGGTGAGCACGATGTTGGCCGGCTTGACGTCCCGGTGCACGATCCCGCCCAGGTGGGCCGCGGCCAACGCGGCGCCCACCTCCGCACAGACCCGGACCGCGATCCGCCAGTCCAGCGCCCCGGACCGCAGGTGCACGGCCAGCGTCTCACCCTCCACGAGCTCCATCACGATGTACGGCGCGGGCTGACCATCGGGCAGGGGCGCCAGGCCGAAGTCGTGCACGCTGGCGATGTTGGGATGAGCCAGCCGGGCCGCGGCGCGGGCCTCCGTCCGGGCCTGGTCCACGATCGCCCGAGCGGCCACCGGATCGGCGTGCGGCAGGGTGATGAGCTTGACCGCGACCGGCCGGTCGAGCACCTCGTCGTGGCCGTGCCAGACCTCCGACATGCCCCCTGCCCCGATCCGCTGATCGAGGCGGTACCGCCCGTCCAACACCGGCATTCCGCGCCCCCGACACCTCTCCCCCGCCGCAGTCCGGATCGACGACGGCCGGCAACAGCGCTACCCCCAGTCCGCCCGACACAAACCGCGATCTTCGACATAACGGCCGGTCAGCACCCCGACGTCGGCGTCCGCCCCGGGGTTCCTCATGTTGCTTCTCCCCGTGTCGCGCTGCCGTGTTGCTGATCGCCCCACTCCCAGATCAGGTGCCCTTCGGCCTCGAGCTTGTCGAGGGAGCCGACCAGGTCCTGCGGGTCCGCGCCGGGCGCGATGTCGAAAACGGTGAACCGGTCTCCCCAGTGCTCATGCGGTATGCCGTCGAACTCCGCGACCGCCACCAGCGCCTCGGTGAGTCCGGTCGGCGCCGTCGGCTTGAACAGGGCGCGGAGCACCCGGTGACCGGAACGTTCGTGCACCCGGATCGGCCCGCCGGCCGGGTCGAGCGCCACCACGTCGTGGCGGGCCAGGCCGTCGGTCCAGAACGGCACGCAGACGATCCGTGCCAGCCCCTCGCCGAGGTCGGAGAGCCACAGCTCCTCGACGTGGCCGGGCAGCTTGTGCGCAACGCCGACATACGCCTTACGCAGGGGTGCCGGCCACCCGGCCGACTCGGCGTGCACCACGTAGGTGGGTTCGGTCACCGAGCACTCCGTCTCATCCGCGTTTGTGGCTCATCCCGCGTACGCGAGGTACCACTCCTGGATCATCGACTTGGGCCACCAGGGCGGCGGCCACGTGCCGGTGTATCCCTTGGGCGGAGCCTTCGGCACGATCCTATTGTTCTTCGACGGGTTGCAATGCCCGCTCCGCCGAGCCGTCGTCAGCGTCTCCGGTCACCGGTGCCGACGCGGGTCGTTTGGCCAGCAGGACCTCGTACGAGCGTTGTCAGTCCGGTCGGGCTGGCCGCGTGACATCCGTAAAGACGGATAAAGAAATATGACGCATGGTGTCAGGTTTTAGGTCGATCATGGTTTCACCGGTCGGCGTCGACGGTGGATGTGGGCGTGGACCGGGCACTACGGACAGATAAGGACCTCCATGCGCGAAACTCCAGCAGAGCTCAAAGAGCTTCAGACGCTCCTTGACGCCTCCCTCTCCCGCTCCACCCCGCACCTCCGCTCGATCATCAGCATTGAAAGCACACTGACCGCGGAGCAGCTCATCCAGGTCCTCACCGGCATGTGCACCCTCGCCCTGTCCACCGTGACGGCGAAGGGCGAGCCGCGGATCAGCGGTGTGGACGGACATTTCCTGCACGGCAAGTGGTATTTCGGCACGGCGCGCGGCGCGGCCAAGGCGCGCCACCTCGCGGCGCGGCCCGCTGTCAGCGCCGCGCACATGCGCGGTGAGGACCTGGGCGTGTTCACGCACGGCAGGGTGGAGACCCTCAACCCCCAGGACGGCGAGCCGGCCGCGGACTGGCCGGACCTGCTCGCGTACTTCAAGGACTTCTACGGCGACGACCTCTTCGACTGGGACAACGACGTGGTCTACTACCGGCTGCATCCGCACTGGATGACCGCTTACGCCCCCGACATCGCAAAGCTCATGGCGACGTCCCAGTCCTGATCCGCAGCACGGGCCGGATCGGGACCGGCCACGTGAGAGATCTGGCGAAGCCGCCGCTCAGCGCCATCGAGGATGCCCTGGCGCGCAGCGGCGAGATCCGTTTGTTCGGCATGGGTGGAGGGCCTCTCCGCCGATGCCCTGCTGCGTTGCGAGAGGGTGGACGAAGGTTGACTGCATTCGTACGGGACGTCGCGAGTATGGGGCGCGAGACCATCGACGTGGTGGGGGCTCGGACCAACAATCTGCGGGACGTGTCCGTGAGCATCCCCAAGGGGCAGCTCGTCGTCTTCACCGGTGTGAGTGGCAGTGGTAAGACCTCGCTGGCCATCGACACCCTGCACAACGAAGCCCAGCTCCGGTATCTGGAGGGGCTTTCGCCGTTCGTACGGCAGTACATCACCCAGCGCAATCGGCCGAAGGTCGACCGCATCCTCGGGCTCGGCGCGACGCTCGCGGTCGACCAGCGCCGCCTGAACCGCAACCCTCGGTCCACGGTCGCGACGATCACCGGAATCGACGGGCACCTGGGGCTGCTGTACTCGCGCCTTCCGGGGATCGGCGCAGACCCGGCGGCGGGAAGTGGGGACGGGCATCTGACGACCGCTCACTTCGACCGCAATACGCCGGAAGGGAGCTGTGCGGACTGCCACGGGGTGGGCGGGCGTTGGCAGGCGCAGGAGGACCTGGTCATCACCCACCCGGAGCTTCCGCTGTTCGAGGGGGCCTCGCCCTGGTACGCGAAGTGGCGGTCGGGCGAGCACGCGTTCGTACCGGCGCTTGCCGAGCGGCGGGGCGTGGACCTCGGCCGGTCGTGGCAGTCGCTGCCTGAGGAGTTCCGTCACTGCGTGCTGTACGGCACGGGTGATGAGAAGGTCGAGGCGACCGTCGACATGACGAACAAGAATGAGACGGCCCTGTTGACCTACACCTCGAGTCAGCCGCTGCGGGGCGCGCTCGCCGAGGTGGAGCGGGTGTTCGTCAACGCCCAGACGTCCAGCGCCAAGCAGCGCTACCTGCCGTACATGCGCAAGCAGCCCTGCGGCACCTGCGGCGGCAGCGGGTACGACAAGGTGGCCCGGTCCGTACGGCTTGGCGGGCTGACGTACCCCGACCTGCTCGAGGTGGAGGTACGGGAGGTGCGTAGCTGGGCGAAGCGGGTGGCGGACGACCTGGCTGCCCGGCAGCGCGAGGTGGGTGAGCCACTGTTGCAGGACCTGGGCCGCAGGCTCGGAATCCTTGACCGGCTCGGCCTTGCCCATCTCCAGCTGTCCCGGAGCGCGGCGACGCTGTCCGGGGGTGAGTTGCAGCGGACCCGGCTCGCCGCGCAGCTCAGCACCGAGCTGAGCGGCATCATCTTCGTCCTGGACGAGCCCGGGACCGGGCTGCATCCGGCGGACAAGGCGCACCTGCTCGACATCGCCCTGGAGCTGCGCGAGGCTGGCAACACCGTGCTCCTCGTCGAGCACGACCCCGAGCTGATCGCCCGGGCCGACTGGGTGATCGATCTGGGCCCCGGCGCGGGCCGCCTCGGCGGTGAGATCCTGGTGTCGGGGCCTCCCGCAGACGTGGCCGCCCACCCGAAGTCGCTGACCGGGCGCTATCTGGCCGGTGAGGGGCCGCGGTTGCACCGGATCCGCCGCCCGGCCGGGGATGACACCGGCTGGGTGGAGCTGCACGGCCTGCGTGCACACAATGTGACCGCGGACCTGGTGCGTTTCCCCGCCGGTCGGCTCACCTGCCTGACCGGGGTGAGCGGCAGCGGCAAGAGCAGCCTACTCGGCGCGCTCGGGGCGAGCGTAGAGGCAGCGCTGAACGGGACGACGACCGACACGGTGCGGAAGGTGACCGGCCTCGAGCGGTTCAGCTGGGTCGCCGTCGTCGATCAGGAACCGCTCGGGCGGACGCCGCGATCCAATCCGGCCACGTACAGCAAAGCGTTCGACATTGTCCGCAAGCTGTTCGCCGAGACCGACGCAGCGCAAGGGCGTGGAGTCAACGCCTCCTGGTTCAGCTTCAACACCGCAGGTGGCGGCCGCTGCGAAACCTGCACCGGCTATGGCCGCAAGCTGGTCGACATGCACTTTCTGCCGGATGTGTGGGTGGTCTGCGACGCGTGCGAGGGTCGGCGCTACAAGCCGGAGGCTTTGGAGATCAGGTATCAGGGGTTGGCCATCGATCAGGTGCTGGAGCTGACCGTCGCCGAGGCCGTGGAGCAGTTCTCCCAACCCCGGCAGCTCGTGGAGACCCTGGGAGCCTTGAATCAGGTCGGACTTGGCTATCTCCAACTCGGCCAGAGCGCCACAGAGTTGTCCGGCGGCGAGGCGCAGCGGCTGAAGCTCGCGTCCGCGATCCAGCGCGGTGCCGCGAGCCGCAAGGCCGGCCTCGTCGTTCTCGACGAGCCCGTCTCGGGCCTGCACCCGTCTGACATCCAGCGTGTGATGGACGCGCTCGACGTGTTGCTCGACTCGGGCAACACCGTCGTTGTGGCCGAACATGACATCCCCGTCGCCGCGTCTGCGGACTGGGTGATCGACCTGGGGCCGGGGGCCGGTCCGGACGGGGGTGCGGTGGTCGCGGAGGGCACCCCGGACACCGTCGCAACAGCGGACACCCCGACCGCCAACTTCTTCCGGCGGTACGCGGCGGGCCTGCCGCTCCTGGAGGGGTCCACGCCGAGGATGACCTGAGGCATCGTGTCCTCCCTCGATCCGACAATGTTCATCGACGGGGACAGCGCTACCTTGGGCGATCGAGACGCCCCACGCGGTGGCCAGCGAGTGTCAGCCGTGGCTTCCAGCGTCATTGGCGTGGATGTCGAGGAGGGCGAGGAAGGCGTTCGCCGCGGGCGTGCTGCCGGACCGGCTCCAGATGACGTATTCGACGCGGGCTGGGGCGTCCGTGACCTGGATGGTGGTCACGCCGGTGAGCTGTGGCGCGTAGGCGGACGGGAGCATGGCCACGGCGAGCCCCTGTTCGACCAGTCGGGAGATGAGGTAGGCGGTGGTCACCTCGAAGGCGACGTCGCGGCTGAGACCGGCGGCTTCGAAAGCCTGATCGGACTGGGTACGCCCGGCGGTCTTGGCCGGTAGGTCCACGAACACCTCGCGGGAGAGCCGTCGCAGGCTGACCGCCGACTCCGTGGCGAGGGGATGGTCCGGGGCTACCACGGCGACGAGCCGGTCGCGGGCGAGTTCGCGGGCGTGGACGCCTTCAGGGCGCACGGTGGTGGGCAGGCCGAGGAAGGCCGCCTCGATGACGCCCTGCTTGACCTGCTCGACGAGTTCCTCGCTCGCGCCCACGCGGAGATTGATGCGTACGGACGGGTACCGCTGGCGGTAGTCCCGCAGGATGCCGGGGAGGTCGACCGCGGCGACGGTGGGGATCAGGCCGACCATGAGCCGTCCGCGCACCTCGCCGACGGCTGCGGCGACCTCGGCGGCGGCGCGCTCCGCGGCTCCCAGGCACTGGCGGGCGGCGGGTAGGAAGGCGGCGCCGGCCGGGGTCAGCCGGACACGCCGGCTGGTGCGTTCGAAGAGCTTCGCGCCCAGTTCCCGTTCCAGGCGCGCGATCTGGTGGCTGAGCGCGGACTGCACCACCAGGCAGCGCTCGGCGGCCCGGGTGAAGCTGTTCGTCTCGGCGACCGCGATGACGTAGCGCATCTGCTGAAGCTCCATTGATCCATCTTTGTTCACGATCGATGAGGTGACAAACATGTGTTGGACTCATTGATCCATTCCGGGTGAAGCTACGAGCAGGACCGGCGCGGCACAACCGTCGCCCGGCCCGAACCCCGCGTCGAACCACCGTTCGCGGGACCTCGCCGTCGATGACCGCGTGCAGCCGACGGCGCACCTCTCACTCGGAAGGACGACCTCACCATGAACGTCACTGCACCCGGGCGACCGGCGCAGACCGTCGCTGACGCCTGGATCGACCCCCGCTGCCCCTGGGCATGGGTCACCTCCCGTTGGCTGTTCGAGGTCGAACAGGTCAGATCCGTCGAGACGCGTTTCCACGTGATGAGCCTCTCGGTGCTCAACGAAGGCCGCGAGGTCCCGGAGAAGTACCGCACGGCGATGGTCGAAGGCTGGGGACCGGTACGTGTCTGTATCGCCGCCGAGCAGCAGCACGGTCCCGAGGCCCTGCGATCGCTCTACATCGCGATGGCCACCCGGATTCACCATCAGAAGGCCGGCCTGGGCCAGGACATGATCCTCGCCTCGCTCGCCGACGTCGACCTGCCGGCCGAACTCGCCGACGTCGCGCAGACGACCGACTGTGACAAGGCGCTGCGGGAAAGTCACCACGCCGGCATGGACCCGGTCGGCTCCGAGGTCGGCACTCCCGTCATCCACGTTCCCGGGCCCGGCGGCGAACTTATCGCGTTCTTCGGTCCGGTGTTGTCTCCCGCACCGCGCGGCGAGGCCGCCGGCCGACTCTGGGATGGCGTCCTCGCCCTGGCCAGCACCGACGGGTTCTTCGAGCTCAAGCGGACTCGCGACCGCGATGCCCTTTTCGACTAGCAGCAGATCGAACGTCAACCGCTGTGTGGCGCCTGATGTCGGCGCCCGCGATCTCGAAAAGGAAGGCGGTACGGCGTGAAGAGCGACCATCGACTCCTCATCGCAGGTGTCACAGCGCTGGCGCCGGCGATCTGGGGAAGCACATATCTGGTGACGACCGAATGGTTGCCACCTGATCGGCCGCTGCTGGCCACCACCGTTCGGGCGCTTCCCGGGGGCCTGATCCTGCTGGCTCTCACCCGCCTGCTGCCGACCGGGACGTGGTGGTGGCGGTCGTTGGTGCTCGGCACGCTCAACATCGGCGCGTTCAACTTCCTGCTGTTCGTCGCGGCCTACCGCCTGCCCGGCGGCATCGCAGCGATGATCATGGCCGTACAGCCGATGATCGTCCTGATCCTGGCGGCGCTGCTCATCGGCGACAGAGTTCGGGGCACACACGTGGTCGCCTGTCTCCTGGGCACGGCTGGTGTCGCGATGCTGATGTTCAGGGGGACGGCGGCCCTGGACACCGTGGGCGTGGTCGCGGCGCTCGCCGCAGCGGCCTGTATGGCCGTCGGCATCACGCTGACCAAACGGTGGGGACGCCCGGACCGGGTAGGACTGCTGCCTTTCACCGGATGGCAACTGATCGCCGGTGGACTCGTGACCCTGCCGTTCACGCTGATCTTCGAAGGTCTGCCGGCCACACTCACCGGGTCCAACCTCATCGGGTTCGCCTACCTCACCTCCCTCGGCGCCGTCCTCAGCTACGCACTGTGGTTCCGCGGAATCGCAAGTTTGCCCGCACTGGCAGTCTCCTTCCTCGCCCTGGGCAGCCCGATCGTCGCGACCCTCCTCGGATACCTCTTCCTGCGCCAGACGTTCTCGATCGTCCAGATGGTCGGCGTCATCGCGATCATCGTCGCCGTGCTGCTCGCGCAACCACGGCCACGACAACGTCCCGACGATCCCCCGGACAACGACAACCCCGCGGTACCCGGACCGGCGGCGCCGCCGGCCGTCAGCGGAAACCGCCGATGACACGCACGCCATCGCCGACCGCTCGCCGCTCCGACAAAGAGGAAGACATGGTCACAACAGATCCACACCCGTATTCGACCCTGAGGTCATGGCTGGGTGTCGCCGTCATCACCGCCAGCCTGTTCACCTTCGTCACCACCGAACTGATGCCCGTCGGCCTACTCACGCCGGTGAGCGCGAACCTGGATGTGTCCACGGGCGTCGCCGGACTGATGGTCACCCTGTACGGCATCTCCGCCGGCCTCGGCGTGCCGTTCATCGTCGCCTGGACCAGGCACATCAACCGGCGCATCCTGCTGTCCGCACTCCTGGCGATCCTCGCCCTGGGTAACCTTTTCACCGCCGTCTCGCCGAACTTCGCACTGATCCTCACGACCCGGCTCGTCATGGGATTCGCCAACGGCGTCTTCTGGGCCATCGGCGTGAGCATGGCGATACGCCTCGTACCCGGCCGCCTCGCCCCCCGAGCATCAGCGGTCGCGCTGTCCGGCATCTCGATCGCCGCGGTGCTGGGCATCCCGCTCGGCACGTTCCTAGAAAGCCTCACCAACTGGCGCACCACCTTCCTCATCTGGGCCGGCCTCAGCACACTGGTGTTCCTCGCCGTCACCATGGTCATCCCCTCACTACCCTCGGAGAACGCCATCCCCGTCCGGGACGTCTTCCGACTCCCCCTCCAACACCCACAACTACGCCTGGTGATGGTCGCCGTAACGCTGTACGTGCTGGGCCACTTCGCCGCGTACACCTTCATCCGCCCCTTCGCGGAGGAACACGCGGCGGCCTCCGCCGCCTTCACCGGCACGTTGCTCGTCATCTACGGCGTCGGCGGCGCGGCCGGCAACTTCATCGCCAGCCACACCGTGACCAAGAACCCCCGAGTCAGCTTCATCATCGCCTGCACCGGACTCGTAACTGCGATGCTGCTGCTACTCACAACTGGACACACACGGTCCGGGCTGATCCTCGCCGTAGCACTCTGGGGAGTGTCCTTCGGCGCCGCCAACCTGTGCCAGATCAACCTGATGCTCGGCGCCGCACCCGGTAAATTCGAGGCAGCCATGTCCATCAACACCATGGGCTACAACACATCCATCGCGCTGGGCGCACTGTTCGGCGGATGGTTCGCCGACAATCTCGGAGTCGACAGCGCAGTCTGGTTCGGTGTCGCCCTGACAGGCGCCGCGCTGCTCGTCACCATCACCACGAGCCGGAAAACCACAACGGCGATCCCCGACAACGAGTTGGCCACCACCGGGTACAGCCGCAGTGCAAGCTGACCGGCTGAACTTCTAGTGTGGGTACTTGCCGAAGGTACTGCTCAGGGCGATCCCCGCGGCGCAGGGCAACTCGCCCGGGGCCAGTTGGGTGTGCGACGGCCTCCAGATCTCCGCACCCGTCGAGGTCACGCGGGCCAGGATGCAGTCGTACTGCGCGGCCCGCAATGCCACGCCGACCCTGCCGTCCTTCGCGGCCACGTCCTGACGGATGGCCGGGTCGAGCTTCAAGGCGATGATCGCCGCGCGAACGGCGGGTTCGTCCGGACCTGCGGCCTCCAGCGCGCTCTTCAGGCGGGCGTCGACCCCGGTGAGCGACGGGTCCTTGGTGACAGGAACGGATTTGCCCGCCGGGCAATCGATGTCGTCATCGCGGCCGTCATCGTCCGGGCCGAGCTGAATGCGGAAGCAGACCGGCTCGTCGCGTTCGTCGATCACCGAGCCGTCCGCGCCGATCTCCACGCCGTGACCCGTCACCTGCAGCACCAAGGTCACGCCGGTCTCCCAGTGCGTCTCGCCGGTGACCGCGAGAACCTTGACGTCTGGGTGCTGACCGGCGGAGTGCGCATAATCGTCAGCCTTGAAGAGGTGGTCGTACTCGAACCGGTCCAGAACGCCGTCGACCTTCTTCGCTGCGTCGTCCACGGCGCTCTCGTGGATCGGGCTCTCCGGGTGGTCGAAATACCGCCACAGCCCGCCGCCCACCAGCGCCAGAACCAGCAGCACCGCCGCACCGAACGCCATTCGCCGTCTCCTCTTGCTCACGGGCGAAGTATGCCGTAGCCAGGGCGGCCCTGACGCCCCCTGGTTCGGCTTGAGCCAGGTCGGAAAGGACCGGCGACTCGCCAACCCCCGAGCACCTGGACCCCCGGCCCCGCCGAGCGCGTTCGTGACGTTCTGAAGAAATGAGGAAAACGCGATGACCGTACGTTGAATGCGGTCAGTGACTCGATGGTCGGCATCGCGGGCACCAAAAGGTGACCGCGCGGACGGCCAGCGTGGGCGCCGGCTGCTGGTCGGCCTACCCCTACATCTGCCGCACCTCCGGCGGATCCGGACCGCCAGGTCCGACCCGGACGAGCGTCGCTGGCTGGCGCTTCGCGACCGGCACTACCTGGGGTTCACCCTCGCATCATCGGTCGCTGCCGACTGCTCCCCGGCGCCATCCCACGATCCCCGGAAGTAGCCGGCTCGAGGCGCACTGACCTGGCCGATCTGCATGCCGCGTAACTCTTGCCCGTTCGACCCTCCGGCCATACGATCCACGGCGTGGTTGAACATGTTCAAGATGGTTCGTTGGGCGGGGTGGGCTCGTGAAGGTCGTCATTCCCGGCGGAACTGGGCAGGTTGGCGCGATTCTGGATCGGGCTTTGACCACACAGGGTCACGATGTCGTGCTGTTGACGCGCTCGCCGAAGAGTGCGCGTCAGGTTTACTGGGACGGCTCCATGCTTGGCCCGTGGGAGAACCAGATAAACGGCAGCGATGTGGTCATCAATCTGGCGGGGCGCAGTGTGAGCTGTCGGTACACCGCGGAGAACCTCGAAGCCATGATGAGCTCACGGGTGGAGTCGGCGCGGGTGGTCGGCGAGGCCATCGCCGGGGCGGCCCGGCCACCCAGATTGTGGATGCAGATGAGCACCGCAACGATTTATGCGCACCGCTTTGACGCTGCCAACGACGAGTACGGCGGACTGATCGGCGGCGACGAGCGCGGAGTGCCCGGGTACTGGGCCTACAGCGTAAACATCGCACGTAACTGGGAGGCTGCGCAGGAACAGGCAGCGACTCCCGATACCCGTAAGATCGCGCTGCGCTCGGCCATGGTGATGAGCCCCGACCGCGGTGGCGTGTTCGACGTGTTGAGCTGGTTGGCGCGGCTCGGACTCGGCGGACCGGTCGCGGGCGGTGGGCAGTACGTCTCATGGATCCACGACCGGGACTTCACCCGCGCCATCCAGTTCCTCATCGAGCGCGACACCCTCACCGGGCCCGTGAACCTGGCCGCACCCGGCCCGTTGCCACAGCGAGAATTCGCGCGGGAATTACGTTCGGCCTGGGGAATGCCGGTCGGCCTGCCGGCCACCAGATGGATGGCCGAGATCGGCGCGTTCGCCATCCAGTCGGACACCGAACTGCTGTTGAAGAGCCGACGAGTCGCCCCGGGACGGCTCGCTGATGCGGGCTTCGCCTTCGACTTTCCGGAGTGGCGGACCGCGGCCGCGGATCTGGTGGTGCGGCATCGCCGAGGCTAAGGGCTTCGCGCCATGGTACAGAGTGAAGCGACCCATTTCGTGACTGAGTGCCGTCCTCGCGGATGAGGTAGATGGCTCACTGATCTGCCACCGTGCCTGCGCGCAGGCAGAGTACGAACCGTCACGCTCGGCGGTTCGGCATCGCCCCGGGTGCCCGGCATCCTGAATTGCCGAGAACCATGCGTCGTACGGATATCAATCCGCGGCGGACGGTGAAGTGGCAGGGCTGGTGCCGTACGGACGGTGGGGTGGTCATTGGCGGCGATTGCCGACAGAAGGAGCTGCTACCGGGGTGCCATTCTCGGCATGATTCTCTGTTCACCGGTGGCGGCCATCGAGTGCATCGCGCCGCTGGCGAGCGGGATCAGCCGGGCCAGGCCCGGCTGTCCGTTACGTCGGGCCAAGTCGGGCCCGAGGCGAGTCATCAGCAGAGTGAGCGCCGGCAGGGGTCGGACGTAGAGGGTGATGTCGCTGATCAGGCCATCGGCGTCCAGGCGCAGCCGCTGGGCTTCGTAGAGACGCGTCGTGCCGATCTGCGCCTCGTAGAAGAGCGCCACGGTACGGCCCTCGGCGACCTGGTCGGTGTAGGTGATCTCATCGATCGCGGCCAGCGCCACTTCGAGCAAGGTGCGTACTTGCCGGTGGCCTTGGAAGGTGAACTGCTCGGTGATCGGCGAGACCAGAGTGACATCAGGGCTGAGGGCGGCGACCGCACCGGCGGCGTCACGGGCCTCGCCGGCGGCCCGCCATGCGGCGACGGCGTCATACGGCTGATCCACGGATACTCCCATCTGTGCTGTGGTTTTCGGAGGGGCTCTGGTATTACACGACCGCTGTCACGTCATGACCGCTGTCGGACTACCACGGTTGGCGGGAACCCAAACTCCACCATGGATGATGCTACGTCGGCCGTGCTGGAGCGGTTCCGCGTCCCTACGATGCTCTGACTCCGAGTGGGCCGGATGCACCCCGCTGATGTCCCAGGCTGTAGGCGATACCCTCGTTTCGACAGATCCCGACATCGGCCAGCGCGCGACACCAGTCACGGGCCCTGACAGTCGCGGCGCGCGCGGACGGCGGGGCAGAAGCGGACGTTGGCCGTAGACCAGGCGTCCCTAATGTTGACGGCACGAAGGAACTCATCGCCCTGATCGACGGCTACCGGGAGTCGACCGGGTCGTGGGCGGACCTGCTGCGTGACTGTGCCCGCCGCGGGATGCGCGCCCCGGTCCTGGCCGCCGGTGACGGCGCGCTGGGGTTCTGGACGGCGTTGCGGGAGGTGTTCCCCACCACCCGGGAGCAGCGCTGCTGGTTCCACAAGATCGGTAACGTGTTGTCGGCGCTGCCGAAGTCCGCCCACCCGGGCGCGAAGAAGGCCCTGGCCGAGATCTGGAACGTTGAGGACCGCGACCACGCCCGCCGTGCCGTGGCGGCGTTCAAGCTGGCCTACGGCGCCAAGTTCGTCAAGGCCGTCGCGAAGGTCACCGACGACCTCGACGAGCTGCTCGCGTTCTACGACTTCCCCGCCGAACACTGGGTGCATCTGCGCACCACCAACCCACCTTGTCGCCCTGGTCCGCTCCGGGGCCAAATTCGAGAACGGCTTCTTGGTCGAGCGCGACGAGACCGTCGCAGCCTGATCACACGTCACCGAACGACACCGATTGACAATTGCTCCCGCCGCTCGTCTACTTGACTCCCGGCTCCTCCAACGCGGGACATTGTCGCCGGCTTGGTATCGGCCACGCTCGCATTCAGCGGCTTCAACCAGATCCAGCGCCTGGCCGTCGCCGATGGCGGCCACCTGGTGATTCACCCCGCAATTGGCTAGGTTGCCCTCACCTCGACCGATTCTCACAGGGGGAGTGGCAGCCGTGCGGCAAGAGCACAAGATCTTCCAGGCGATCGAGGTCGGCGACGGCGGCGACGGGCGGTGGGCCGCCTACGCCCGGACCCTGTGGCAGGAGATGGAGGGCCTGCTGACCGAGGAGGGCCGGACTCCGCAGGGCGCGAACCGTGTTCGGGCGCTGTTCCGTACGCACATGCCGGAACTGGTCCCGGTTCTGGACCGCCTGGCCGGCCAACTCGACCGGCCCGGGGCGGAAGCCTTCCTCACCCACGCGGCACTGCGGCTGTTCACCCAGTCCTGCACCCAGATCGGCCAGAACGGCACTCTGCTGCGCAACTATGACCTACGGCCCGATCAGTGCGAGGGGACCATCGTCTACTCCTGCTTCCTGCGCCCCGTGATCGGGATGCAGGACATGCTGTGGGGCTTGCTGGACGGGATGAACGACGCCGGTCTCGCGGTCTCGCTCACCTGGGGCGGACGTTCCGCCTACGGACGGGGCTTCGCCATTTTCGTCGTGGTGCGCTACCTGCTGGAGACGTGCGACACCGTCGATGAGGCGGTCGGCAGGCTGCGGTCCCTTCCGGTCGCCGTCCCCCAGAACCTCACCCTTGTCGATCCCACCAAGGCGGTGACGGTGTTCGTGGGGCCGGATATGTCACCGACGGTGGCGCCGGATGCCTGCGCCGCCAACCACCAGCACCTGCCGGTGACCGACGAGCAGGAGCGTGCCCTGCGGACGCAGGAGCGGCTGCGCGCCATTCGCGCCGCGGGTGTGGACGACGTGGCGGCGATGCTGAAGCCGCCGCTATACCAATCCGTCGACGAGCAGGGGTTAAGAACGCTCTACACAGCCCACTACCGGCCCGTCGACGGCCGTGTGACGTACTACTGGCCCGGTGAGTCCTGGCAACAGTCCTTCGGCGACTTCACACCCGGATCCCGCACCGTGACCTTGGGCCGGACCAGCTGAGAGGCTTTCCGGACCCCTGCTCACCCTGCATGAAGATCCTGCAAGAACGTGATGTCACCCACCGCTGACAGGCCCTCCCTCGGCCCGCCCCGCCACGGCCACACGATGAACCGGCAGGGGCTCGGCATCGCTCCACCTGTCGGACGCGCGCCTCCCCCAATACGCCCCGACAAGGCGTCTCTCGCTACATAGTCACCAACCACAGGTCTTGACAATTGCTCATCAGCAGGATCAGGAGATGATCCGAGAGGTCGGTGCCGGCACCGAAGGATCGTTGTATCAGCGAGTGTCCGGCGATGCACATCATGAGGGCGACGATCAGTCCGGGTATGACCGCAGCGTAGACGGGTACTGGCCGGCCGCCGAGCAAGGGCAGCGAGCGTGGGAAGACCTCGCCACGGGGCCGGATCAGTCCGAGGGTCAGCCAGGTACCGCCCTCGCCGGCGGCCGCGAGGGCCAGTCCGAAGATGCGGAGACCGGGGTGTTCGGCGAGGGTCTCGGCGCTTTCACCGATAGGCCAGGGCGTTAGCCAGCTCAGCCGGGTCACGACGTACGGCAGTGGGCAGAGAGCGGCAGACCAGGTCAGGATGCGACCCCAGGAGGCTGCGGAGGCCGGTGTCGTCCATGGAGCGCCCGGCCGTCCGCAGGATTGGCAGTGGCCGCGATGGTGCCGCAGGAGGCGTACCAGCACCGCGGCCCAACAGGCGCCGGCCGCCAAGGATCCGAACACGACCAGCGGCCGGTATCCAGTTGGTTCAGCGTCGCGTGCGATGTAACTCAACCACAACAGCAGGGCGCCGAAGGCTATCCCGGTGGCGCCCGCGGCGCTGCCGTTGTGGGGCCTCGCGAGCCTGAACAGGCGGGTGGTCAGCGCGGCGACGATCGCGGCGGGTACTGCCAGCGTCATCAGGTACGCGGTGATGGTGAGCACCCCGCAAGCCGGAACCGGCGCTGTCCGGCCGCGAGACGGAAATCGTCTCCCTGGTCGCTGACGGCCTGACCAACCCCGAAATCGGCGCCGAACTGCACATCACCACCGGAACCGTCAAGACCCACCTCACCAGCATCCAGCGCAAGCTGAAGGTGCGAAACCGCGTCGGTATCGCTCACTGGGCGTGGCAAACACGCACCCGGACGCGGAGGCCAGGAGCACCGGGCGAGCAGCGCTAACTGCGGATCGGCAACCCCAGTCAAGTGAACAGGCTGATCATTCCCGGGTACAGCAACCGCACGGTCATACCAGAGATCATCAGCCCGAGCCGAGAACCCCAGCTCACAGCCGGTGCGACGAGTTACGGCAGGCACACGGCACGACGCCCAGGCCCGGTAGCCGACGCCGCACGCCGCACGCCGCACGCCGCACGCCGCACGCCGCACGAGGAGTTGTAGCTATCTTTCCTTCACGTCAATGGAGACGTAGGTTATTTACCTGCCGTTCAACGGTGGCAGATACCGTCCGGGACCTACCGCGTCCGGACCTGGGGAGGATCGACGTGAACATGAGGGGCCGAACCGCCACCATCCTGGTGATCACGAGCATCGCTGTCGCCGCAGTCGTACCGCCAACCGGCGCGGCTGGAGCGGCGGTCGACGATCCCGCAAAGGACGTCGCCCAGTACCACGCCGGGTTTCCGCTGTTCCGCAGTGCGAACATGTCCTCGCCGGACAAGCTCTCCAGTGGGGTGGGCTTCCACTCTTTCCGGATCCCGGCCGTCGTCCGGACCACCACCGGCCGGATCCTGGCCTTCGCCGAGGGCCGGCGGCACAACAACCGGGACCACGGCGACATCAACCTCGTCTACAAGCGCACAAAGACCACGACGGACCACGGAGCGGCGCCCGGCGACTGGGAGCCCCTCAAGGAGGTCGTGGGCTCGGGCAACGGGACCTGGGGAAACCCGACCGCGGTCGTGGACGGCGCCACCATCTATCTTTTCCTGTCCTGGAACGCGGGCGACCGCAGCCTGAAGGGCGGTGAGGAACTGCCGGACGGCTCCCTGACCAAGAAGATCGATTCCACCGAGGCCGGCCGGCGCCGTCTCTACCTGGTCACCAGCACGAATGACGGCGCGACCTGGTCCCAGCCTCAGGACATGACCTCGCAACTGACGCCGAACGGTTGGTCGTGGGATGCGGTCGGCCCCGGTATCGGTATCAAGCTCACTGCCGGACAGCTGGTGATCCCCGCGAAGGGTCGCAACATCGTCGGCCTGGGCAGTCCGGGCAACCGCAGCTGGTCGTACCAGCTCCTGACCGGCGCGGGAAACGAGGGCACGATCGCCCAGACCCCCGACGGCAACCTCTACCGCAACGATCGGCCAGACTCCGGCACGTACCGCTGGGTTGGCCGCGGCACGTTGAGCGGGTTCGGCACCCTCACCGCCGACGGCGGCCTGCCCGACCCACGGTGCGAAGGTTCGGTGCTGCTCTACAACACCGACTCGCCGGCCCGCACCGTCTTCCTCAACTCGGCGTCGACCACCAGCCGGCGCGAGATGCGGGTGCGAATCAGCTACGACGCCGACGCCCGCAAGTTCAACTACGGCCGCAAGCTGAGCGATGCACCCGTCTCCGGCGTCGGCTACGAGGGCGGCTACTCCAGCATGACAAAGACGGCCGACTTCCGGATCGGCGCACTGGTGGAAACCGACTTCTTCAACGACGGATCAGGAGCGAACTCCTACCGGGCGATCGTGTGGCGCCGGTTCAACCTGTCCTGGATCCTCAACGGCCCCAATAACTGACATTGAACTCGGCCGGGTCGGACGGCGTGCTGACCTGCCGCCGACCCCTCAGGCCACGGTGACCGGATGCCGCACGACAGCGCCGAACAGGTAGCCCTGGGTGTTGTGCGGCACCGTCTCGGGCTGAGTTGCTCCGGTGACGTCGGTGGCCCGCGCCCGCAGTGCGTACACCCCGGAGGCCGGCGGCTTCCAGGAGATCTTCCACCGCTGCCAGCCCTTTCCGACGGTAGAGCCGACCAGACGGGCGCGACGCCACGACGTACCGCCGTCGGTATTCACGACGACCTGCCGTACCGGTCCATTCGCCGACCAGGATCGGCCGCGCAGCACGTACCGCCGCCCCGCCGCGAGTTGGGCGTCCCAGGGCAGTTCGAAGGCGCTCTTGACCACCTGCGGACCCAGCAGCGTGCCCTCCTGCGGGTAGTCCGGCCCGATCAGGCGGTAGAACTGGGTATTCCACGGCGAGAACAGCGGACCGTCGGACACCTCGATCTGGCCGACCCACTTGATCGACGAGATCCCGATCCAGGACGGCACCACCAGCCGGACCGGGAACCCGTGATCCGGCGGCAACGGCTCACCATTCATCTCGTACGCCAGCAGCACGTCGCGCAGCGCCTTGGCCAGCGGCAGCGGGCGGCGCACCGGACCGAGGTTCACTCCCCCGCTGACGAAGTCCGCGTCCAGCCCCTGCGGCATGACGTCGACCGCCGCCGGAGTCAACCCGGCAGCACGCAGCACGGTGGACAGTGGCACCCCGCGCCACCGGGCCACCCCGATCGCACCCAGCTTCCATGGGGTACCGGACACCTGCTGGCCCTGCTGGTTCGTGAAGAAGCTGCGGCCGTTTCCCGCGCACTCCACAAAGGCGGTCAGGGTGCGGGCCGGAAGGGCCCGCAACTGTCGGTAGCTGAACTCGACCGGGTCGGCGGCGGTGGGCGCGCCGGCCAGTCCCGTGCCGAACAACCGCAGCCGCCAGCTCTCCGGGTCGAGCACCGGCGTCTGCGTGTGGTTGCGAACGAAGAACCGGTCGATCGGCACCAGGTACCCCTGACCGAACAGCGCCTCCCACCGCGTTTCGGCGTTGGTGCCGTGCACCTGGAAAAGCTCGGCCGGCAGCGGCTTCAGGATCGGCCCGACTGCTGCCGGTGTCCGGGCCGCCGGCTCGGCGGACGCCATCGGTACGGACGCGAACTGCGACGCCACCAGCGGCAATCCGACACCCCCCGCCAGGCGCATCACGTCACGCCGGGAGAGACCGTGACCCCGAGCTTCTCCGCGCAGCCACTGCCCGAGCCGCAGCCGGTCGTAGGCACCCTCGTTCGTCAACTCGTTCTGGTCCATGTCAGCTTCCCCCTCGGCGGACGGGCGGCTCACCGCAGCCAACCCAAAGGCAGCCTACTTTTCCCATAGCTCTTGTAGGCTATAGGACCACAGGCTCCCCGCGCGAGACCGGAGATCATGCCGTCGGCGGATCCAACCGCGTGCGCAGGCCGAACCCGGGATCAAGCCGGCCTGGGCCGCAGCGGCGTTCACCAGGCCTGGAGGTGAGCTGACCGGCGATCCGTGCTCCCGGCTATCCGGCGTGGTGGTGGAACGTCCGGACCAGGTCCTCGACCCGGGCCCGCAGCTCCAGGAACTCCGGCGTCCGCTTGATCGCCAGTTCGCGCTCCTCGGGCAGCTCCAGCGTGATGTCGGCGGCTATCCGCCCGGGATCGCTGGCCAGCACCACCACCCGCTGACCGAGGAAGACGGCCTCTTCCACGTCGTGGGTGACCATCAGCACGGTCGTGCCGGTGTCCCGCCACACCCGTCGGATGAAAAGTTGCATGTCCTCCTTGGTCTGCACGTCCAGCGCGCCGAACGGCTCGTCGAGGAGCAGGACGTCCGGCTCGCAGGCCAGTGCCCGGGCGATCGCCACCCGTTGGCGCTGCCCGCCGGAGAGTTGTCTCGGCAGGGCCGAGCGGAGTGCGGTCAGCCCGGTCTCCTCCAGATACCAGGCGACCCGGCGGGACCGCTCCGCCCGGTCGATCCGGAGCAGTTCCAGGCCGAACGCGACGTTGCGCTCGACCGTCCGCCAGGGATAGACGGCCCCGCTCTGCAACACCAGGCCACGGTCCGGGCCGGGCCCGAGCACCGGGTTGCCGTCGAGCAGAATCTCCCCGGCCGACGGCCGGTCGAGCCCGGCGACCAGGGACAGCAGCGTGGACTTGCCGGAACCGCTCGCCCCGACCACGCAGACGAACGAGGTACGGGCGATCCGCAGGTCGATGTCGGTCAGTGCGGGTACGGCCCGACCACGTCGCTGGAACTCCCTGCCGACTCCGACGAGTTCGAGCAGCCCGGTCACGGCACCCACCTTCCGATCCGGTCCCGGGTGATCCGCAGCGCCACGTCGGCGGTCACCCCGATCAGGCCGATCACCACCAGGATCGCGAAGATCTTGTCGGTCTGGGTGAAGCGCTGGGCGAGCAGGATCCGCTTGCCCAGTCCCTCCTGGCTGTTGACCAGCTCGGCGACCACGACCAGCCCCCAGGCGGCGGCGAAGTTCACCCGTACCGCGTCGACGATGCCGGGCAGGGCGTACGGCAGGATCACCTTGCCGAGGACCTCACTCCGCCGGGCGCCCAGCGTGTACGACACGTTGACCAGGTCCAGCGGCACCTGTCGGACCGCGTCGGCGACCATCAGCATGTTGAAGAAGACCGTGCCGATGAAGATGAGCGCGATCTTCGGAGACTCCCCGATGCCCAGCCAGATCAGCAGCAACGGCGTGAATGCGGCGGCTGGCAGGTACCGCAGCAGTCCACTGACCGGTTCCAGCGCCGAACGGGCGGCGGTGAAACTGCCCATCGCCACGCCGAGCGGCACCGCCACCGCGACCCCGAGCCCGTACCCGTAGAGGATCCGCCGGACGGTGGCCCAGGCGTCGGTGACGAGTTCCCCACTGCGGGCCATCTCGACTCCGGCCGCCCAGACCGCGCCCGGGGCCGGCAGGAACCGCGGGTCGACGGCCCCGGTGGCGCCGAGCACCAGCCAGGCCAGCAGCGGTACGGCCACCGACGCCAGTACCAGGATGGTGCGGGTCCGGCCGGGCAACGGGGTACGCAGCGCCAGTACCGTTCCCGGCCGCCCGGACGGACGGCGGCGGGGCAGCGACCCGAAGAGTTGCCGGGCGGTCGGCGGACGTTCCGGCGCCGCTCCCCCGGACGGACGCGGCTCGGCGAGGCGTTCCATCTCAGGTCGCCGCTTGTACGAACTTCGGCTCCAGCAGCCCGTCTAGGGACGGCTTGGCCGGGGCCAGTTCGGTCTTCACCAGGAACTCGGCGATCTGGTCGGCCTGGTGGTCCAGGTGGGTGGGGTCGGCACCGGGGGTGAACGCGGCGAGGTTCTGTTCCCGGGTGAAGATGGTGGTGCCGGCGTTGTACGTCTGGTAGTCGGCCTCGCTGACCCCGCCCCGGCGCGCCATGATCGTCACCGCCTCGCCCGGGTTCGCCGTGATCCACTTCAGGGTGTCGAACCAGGTCTGCACGACCTTCTGCACCTCGTCCGGATGGTCGGAGACGAATTCGGTGTCGAAGGCGAGGTGATCGGGAATGGCACCGGGGAAGTCCTTCGACGTCGCGATGGCCCGGCTTCCGGAGCGTCCCAGCGCGGTGGTGGTGAACGGCGCGAACACCCCGACCGCGTCGACCTGGCCGGCCACGAACGCCGCTGCGGCGGCATCGGTGAGCAGCGGGGTCAGGGTGATGTCCCGTTCGGTCAGGCCCGCCTTCTCGAGGGCGAGCAGCAGCAGGTAGTGGTCGACCGTGCCCTGCTCGACCGCGACCTTCCTGCCCCGCAGGTCGGCGACGCTGTTGATGCCGGGCGCCGCGATGATCTGGTCGTTGCCGGTCGAGTTGTCGTTGACCAGGACGATCGTCTGTTTGGCCCCACCGCTGACCGAGGAGAGGGTGTCGTTCAGGGTCTGGCTGTTGGCGTCGAGGTTGCCGGTGCTCAGCGCCTGGAGGCTGTCGGTGTAGCTGTCGAAGTACGTCACCTCCACGGTGACGCCGTTCTCCTTGAACAGTCCCTTCTCCTGCGCGACCTGCCAGGGGAACCAGCCCGGCCAGGCACTGAAGCCGAGCCGTACCGTGGCGGGCTGGCCCGGACGGGCCCCGCCGTCCCCGCCGCAGGCCGCCGTGGCGGCCAGTACGACGACGCACGCCGCGACCGCCAGGAGTTCCGTCAGGTGCCGTCTTCTCATGGCTTTCTCCCAGGCAGATGACCGGCGCGGACGAGGCACCCGAGGGTGTCGCAGATGACCCGGGTGGCGATCAGCGAGGTGATCTCCGCGTTGTCGTACGGCGGAGAGCACTCCACCACCTCGATGCCGGCGAGCGGTCGTTCGGCGATCAGTTGGATGAACTTCAGGACCTCGCGCGGCAGGAAGCCGCCCGGTTCGGGCCAGCCCGTACCGGGGACGAACGCGGCGTCGAGGCAGTCGACGTCGAAGGAAAGCCAGACCGCCTCGGCACCGTCCCAGGCGACCTCCAGGGCCTTCGCGGCGGCGGCCTCGATTCCCATCTCGACGCAGTCGGTGACCGTCATGATCGTGGTGCCGCGCTCCCGGCCGACCTTCACCCCGGGCCGGGGCGCCTGCCAGCCGCCGATGCCGATCTGGACCAGGTTCTTCGGCGGGACGTTGGGGATGTCCGTGGCGTGGAACCACGGCGTGGTGTGCATCCGCTCGTCGAGATCCGTCTCCTGGGTGTCGACGTGCCGGTCGAAGTGGATGATGCCGAGGTTTCCCGACAGGTGCTCGGCCACCCCGCGCACGGTGGGGTAGCCGATCGAGTGGTCGCCGCCGAGCACGACCGGAAAGGCGCCCGAGGCGTAGACGTGGCCGACCGCCTTGGAGATCTGGTCGAAGGTCTTTTCGATGTTGGCCGGGATGGTGAAGATGTCACCGAGGTCGGCGATCGTGATCGATTCCCGCAGGTCGACGCCGAGTTCGAAGCTGTACGGCCCGTACAGCGCGGAGATCTTCCGGATACCCTGGGGGCCGAACCGGGTCCCCGGCCGGTACGTCGTACCGCCGTCGAAGGGGGCGCCGAGCACCGCGACGTCGTACTCGCCGCAGGTGGTGACGTCCTCGACGTAGGGCGCCTTGAGGAAGGTGTTGATTCCGGCGAAGTGCGGTAGCTCGCCGCGGGAGAACGTCGGGATCCGGCGATCCACGATGGAGTCCGCGCCGGGCAGTCCGAGTCGCAGTCCGCGTTCGACCTCCGCCTCCCATCTGGTGGTGGGAAGTTCCGCCTCCCGCTCCACCGCGTAGCGAGCCTCGGGGCCGTAATTGTCGTGCAGCGGCGGGGTCTGCCCGTCCGACTGACCGTGATGATGGTGCGCGAAGCCCATGGGCACCTCCGGAAAGGTCGCCCGGCCGGGAACAGCCGGGTGTTGGCTGTCTCCCGGGCTTTTGTCCCGCCGTGGAACGGTGCCGACAGCGCCGCCGGCCCCGCCTGCGCCTCTCGGACCAGGCCCGCCCCCCTGCGGGGGCGGCGGAACCCTAGGCGCGCCTCAGTGGATGAGTCGTATCGAAACGTAGGGCGCCCGCGTTTCCCGCGTTTTGCCCGCCCGTTGCCGGCAGGTATCGGCCGCGTCTGCGGTCGCTCTCGCGCGCGATGTTATTTAACACTCTGCCCGTTAAGTTATCAACCACCCTACCGAACCCGTGACAACCACTCCGGCCCCACTGACGACCAGAGTCCCCGCTCAACGCGGTCTCCATCGGGGCCCGGCGGGGTGGCTCTCGCGGCAACCGTGATGTTAAGTTAACGTCTACGCCTGTTCATTTGCTCTCGCCGTGGAGGCGGTAATCCTCGATGCGAAAACACCAGCCGGCCGCCGGGCGACTCTGGGCGGGCGTCGACGTCGGCACCCAGAGCCTGCGGGTCCTGCTCGTCGACGGCGCCGGCACCGTCGCCGGGCACGGATCGCAGGCCCTGACCAGCCAGCGGACCGGCGACCGGCACGAACAGGACCCGACCGACTGGTGGTCCGCGCTCGGCGCGGCGTTCCGGCGGGCCCTGCGCGACGTCGAACCGACCCGGGTCGGCGCACTGGCGATCTGCGGCACCTCCGGCACCTTCCTGCTGGCCGGTCCGGACGGCGAGGCCCGGACCCCGGCCCTGATGTACGACGACTCCCGGGCCCAGCGTGAGGCCGAGGACGTCGCGAAAGCCGGCGCCGACGTCTGGGCCGCGCTCGGGTACGCCACCCAACCGTCCTGGGCCCTGCCCAAGCTGCTCTGGCTGCTCCGACACGGCCCGGCCGAGCTTCGCGCGGACCTTGACGCCGGCCGGGTCGCACTGCGGCACTGCGGCGACTACCTCGCCACCCGGTTGACCGGGTCCCCGGTGGCCACCGACTGGAGCACCGCGCTCAAGACGGGGTACGACCCCGACGGCGGGGGCTGGCCGACCGGCGTACTCGACAAGCTCGGGCTCCCCTCCGGCACGCTGCCCCGGGTGGTCCGGCCGGGAACCCGGATCGGCGCACTCGACCCGACCGGGGCCGCCCATACCGGGCTCCCCGTCGGGGTGCCCGTACGGGCCGGCATGACCGACGGCTGTGCCGCCCAGATCGCCGCCGGGGCGCTGGAGGCCGGAAGCTGGAACTCCGTCCTCGGCACCACGCTGGTCCTCAAGGGCGTCACCCCGGTCCGGCTGACCGATCCGGTCGGTGCGGTCTACTCACACCGGCACCCGGACGGCGGCTGGCTGCCGGGCGGGGCGTCGAACGTGGGGGCCGGCGCGCTGGAGGCGAGGTTTCCCGGCGTCGACCGGGCCGGAATGGACCGGGCCGCCGCCGGGTACGAACCGGCCGGCGGGCTCGTCTATCCACTCCGCTCCCCCGGCGAGCGGTTCCCGTTCGTCCGGCCCGCCGCCGAGCCGTTCGAGGTGGGCACCTTCGCCGACGACGCGGACCGGTACGCCGCAGTGCTCCAGGGCGTCGCGTACGTGGAACGGCTCTGCTACGCCCACCTTCGCCGGCTCGGGGCCGACGTCACCGGCCCGCTCTCGCTGACCGGCGGGGCGACCCGCAGCCGGTACTGGTCCCAACTGCGCGCGGACGTACTCGGCCGGGAGGTGACCCTGCCGCGTACCGCCGAACCGGCGTTCGGGATGGCCGTGCTGGCGGCGGCCGGCGACGACAACCTCACCGAGGCGGCCCGCCGGATGGTACGGGTGGCCCGGGTACTGGCGCCCCGGCCCGGCACCCGGGAACGGTTCGCCGAGCCGTACGCCCGGTTCGTCGACGCGCTCGCCGTGCGGGGACACGTCGACGAGGAGTTCGCCACCTACGCCAAGGAGCTGTCGTGACCAGTACGACGCTGGTGCTCGCCCGGCACGGCCGGACCGGTTGGCACCATCCGAACCGGTACGCCGGGCGCAGCGACGTACCGCTCGACACCGTCGGCGAGCGGCAGGCCCAGCAGTTGGCCCGGTGGGCGGCACGGCAGGAGTTCACCGGCCTGGTCTGCTCCCCGTTGCGCCGGGCCCGGGACACGGCCGCCCCGACCGCGACGGCGACCGGCCTGTCCCCGCTGGTGGAGCCTCGGCTGCGGGAACTCGACTTCGGCATCGCCGAGGGCCGTACCCTGACCGACCTGCGCGCCACCGACCCCGAGCTGGTGGCCCGGTTCGAGGCCGATCCGGCGGCCGACCACTTCCCCGAGGGCGAACGGCCGGATCAGGCCGTGTCCCGGGCCCTCGAAGCGCTCACCGCGCTGGCCACCGCCGATCCCGGCGGACGGATTCTGGTGGTCGCGCACAACACGCTGATCCGGCTGGTGACGTGTGCGGTGCTGGGGGTGCCGCTGGCGGAGTACCGCCGCCGGCTGCCGCTGCTCGATCCGGTCGCGACCACCACCCTCCGGTTCCCGGTCCCGGCCGACCGTGCAGGGCTGCACGCCGAGCCGGTGGCGTTGCTGGCCTACAACGTGCCGTTGTGTCGAGGATGGGACGATCCCGACCACGACGACGCCGACCAGAGGAAAACATGAGCGAGCGCAGCGAGCGAATCAGCCAACTCAGGGCGAACGTGCCTCATGACGGCACGCAGCGAAGCGGAGTGCCGGCATGAGCGCTACTGACTCTCCTGAGCGCAGCCGGCCCGCCCAACGCCAGGTGGAGATCGCCGAACACGTGCTCCAGCACGGTTCGGTCTCCGCCACCGAGCTGGCCGAGATGTTCCACGTCAGCCTGATGACCATCCACCGCGACCTGGACGAGTTGGAGCGTCAGGGCGTGGTCCGCAAGTTCCGGGGCGGCGTCAGCGCCCAACCGTCGAGTGTCTTCGAGTCGAACGTGTCGTTCCGGCTGCGCGCCGCCCGGGAGGAGAAGCTGGCCCTGGCCCGCCAGGCGCGGGCCCTGATCGAACCGGGCATGGCGGTGATGCTCGACGACTCCACCACCACCCTGGAGGTGGCCCGGCTGCTGGAGGACGACGCCGGCCCGCTCACCGTGATCACGAACTTCCTGGAGACGATCAAGCTGCTCTCCGGGGTACGCGGCGTACGGCTGCTGGCGCTCGGCGGCGAGTACTACCCGACCCACGACTCGTTCCTCGGAGTGCCGTGCGTGGAGGCGATCGAGGCGCTGCGGGTCGACCTGCTGTTCGCCTCCACCTCGGCGGTCTCCGGCGGGTACGCCTACCACCAGGAACAGGAGATCGTCCTGGTGAAACGGGCGATGATCCGCGCGGCACAGCGCAGCGTGCTGATGGTGGACCACACCAAGCTCGGCCGGGCCGCGCTGCACCGGCTGGCACCGCTGCGTGAATTCGATCTGGTGATCACCGACGCCAAGGCCCCGGAGGAGACGTTGTCGGAGATGCGTGAACATGGTGTCCGGTACGACATCGCGTGAACCCGTGGTGCTCGGCGTCGACGTCGGAACCACGGTCACCAAGGCGGTCGCGTTCGGCCCGGACGGCGCGGCACTGGCCCGCGCGGCCCGGCCCACGGTGCTCGACCGGGCCGGCCCCGGCCGGTACGAGCAGGACGCCGACCAGGTGCTGGAGTCCGTGCTGGCGGTGCTCGGCGAACTGCGGGAGCGGGTGCCCCGGCCGGTCACCGCGCTCGGGGTCACCGGACAGGGCGACGGGCTGTGGCTGGTCGACGCCGACGGGCGCCCCGTCCGGCCGGCGATCTCCTGGTTGGACGCCCGGTCCACGCCGATCCTGGAGCAGTGGGCGGCGGACGGGCTGCTGGAGGTGGCGTACCGACGTACCGGCAACTACCCGTTCCCCGGCGCCTCCGGACCGCTGCTGGCCTGGCTCGACGCGCACGAACCGGCCGTACTGGACCGGGCCGCCACCGCCGCGTACTGCAAGGACATGGTCGTGCAGCGGCTCACCGGGCTGCGGGCCACGGACCCGTCCGACGCCTCGGCCCCGTTCCTCGACCCCCGCACCCGCCGGTACGACGAGGACCTGATCGCGGCCTGCGGCCTGGCGCACCGCCGGCACCTGCTGGCGCCGGTGCACGACGCCCCGCACGCCACGCTGGACGCGGCAGCGGCCGAGCGGACCGGCCTGCCGGTCGGCCTGCCGGTCATCGCCGCGCCCTACGACCTGCCCGCCTCGGCCTGGGGTGCGGGGGTCCGGTCGGTCGGCGCCGGACTGCTCATCGTCGGCACCACCCTCGCCTGCCAGGTACTCCGGGACGAGGTCGACACGACCGGCGAGCCGTGCGGCCTGACGCTGAACACCTGGCAACCCGACCGGTGGCTACGGGCCCTGCCCGCGATGGTCGGCACGGCCGCACTGGACTGGGTGCTCCGGCTCGTCGGTGCGGCCGTCTCCGACCTGCCGGACCTGCTGGCCCGGGGCCGGGCCGACGGGCTGACCGTGCTGCCGTTCTTCGCCGAGGCCGGTGAGCGGGCGCCGTTCGTGGCGCCCCGGGCCAGGGCCCGGATGGACGGCCTGCACCTGGGCACCGAGCCGGCGGATCTGGTCCGGGCGACCTGTGAGGCGATCGCGTACAGCGCCCGGCACTGCCTGACCGCCGCGGAGCTGACCGGCGAACTCACCGCCTGCGGCGGCGGGGTCGGGTCGGCACGCTGGGCGCAGATCTTCGCGGACGCGCTGGGCCGACCGGTGCGGGTGCTGGCCGGTGAGGAGATCGGGGCGCGCGGCGCGGCGCTGGCGGCGCTGTCGGTGGCCGGTGGCGCCGACCCGGACGCGTCCGGCTGGTACCCGCCGGGCCAGCGGTACGAGCCGGACGGGCCGGCACGGGACCGGTACGAGGCCGGTTACGCCCGCTATCTGGAGCACATCACGCAGGCCCGTCCGGCCTGGAATCGAAAGGTAGACGCTTGACAACCACCCACGTCCTGATCGCGGGCGACCATTTCGTGACGCCCGACCTGGTCACCGACGCGCTACGGGCGCGGATCGGTCCGGTGTTCACCGCCCGCACGCTGACGCTGCCCTGGCCGCACGTCCCGTTCGGCCGGATCGCCGAGGTGGACGAGGCGTCCGGGGACGAGGACGAGCTGATCGCGGCGCTGGCCGGAGTGGAGGTGGCGGTGACCCAGATGGGCCCGTTCACCGCCCGGGTGTTGGGCGCGGCGGACGCGTTGCGGCTGGTCGTGGTGTGCCGGGGCGGCCCCGTCAACGTCAACCTGGCGGCCGCGGCGCAGGCGGGGGTGCGGGTCCGGACCACGCCGGGGCGCAACGCGGTCGCCGCCGCCGAGCACGCCGTGGCGCTGATCCTGGCCACCCTGCGGCAGATCCCGGACCGGCACGCCGGTGTCCGGGACGGTGCCTGGCGCAGCGACCTGTACGCGCTGGACGAGGTCGGTTCCGAACTGGCCGGCAGCACGGTCGGGCTGGTCGGCTACGGCGCGATCGGCCGGCGGGTCGGTCGGATCCTGCGGGCCTTCGACGCGGAGGTGCTGGTCCACGACCCGTACGCCGATCCGGCCACGCTGGACGGCGCGAGCCCGGTCGGGCTGGCCGAGCTGCTGGAGCGGTCGGCGGTGTTGAGCCTGCACGCCCGGATGACCCCGGAGACCGCCGGCATGATCGGGGTGAAGGAGCTGGCCCGGCTGCCCCGTGGTGCCGTACTGGTGAACACCGCGCGCGGCGGCCTGCTCGACTACGACGCCGTGGTGGACGCGCTGGAGTCGGGGCAGTTGGGCGGGGCCGGGTTCGACGTCTTCGACACCGAGCCGCTGCCGGCGGGCTCGCGGCTGCGTACCGCGCCCCGGGTGGTGCTCACCCCGCATCTGGCCGGCGCCACCCGGCAGACCGCCGAGCGGGCCGCCGCCCAGGCCGCCGACGCCGTCGCCGAGTACCTCGCCGAGCGGGACCGGTGACCGACCCCGAGCCGGTGACCGATCGCGAGCCGGTGACCGGCCCCGAGCCGGTGACCGATCCTGGATCGACGACCGGGGCGCAGGTGCGGACCGAAGACCTCGTGGCGCTGCTGCCGGTCGCCACGGCGGCGGTGGACCTCGCCGCCGACCTGATCCGGACCGGCCGGCCCGGTGCGTTGACCGCCAAGGGCGAGCGGGACATGGCCTCGGAGGTGGACTTCGCGGTCGAGCGGGCGGTCCGGGAGTACCTGCGCCGACGTACCCCGCAGATCGGGTTCGTGGGCGAGGAGGAGGGTTCGCTGGATCCCGACGCCGAACTGGTCTGGGTGCTCGACCCGGTGGACGGGACGGTCAACTTCGTCCACGGCCTGCCACTGGTGGCGGTGTCGCTGGGGCTGCTCCGCGCCGGCCGGCCGGTGCTCGGCGTGATCGACCTGCCGCTGCTCGGCCAGCGTTACTGGGCGGTCGAGGGTGCGGGCGCGTACGCCGACGGGAAGCGGATCTCGGCGAACCGGCCGACGGGGCTGGACGAGGCGCTGGTGGCGATCGGCGACTACGCCGTGGGCAGCGGCGCGGCCGGGCGTAACCGCGAGCGGCTGGCGATGACCGCCGCGCTGGTGTCCCGGGCCCAGCGGGTCCGGATGCTCGGCACCGCCGCGGTGGACCTCGCCTGGCTGGCCTCGGGCCGGCTGGACGCGCTGGTGATGTTCTCGAACAACCCGTGGGACGTGACCGCCGGGGTGGTGCTGGCCCGAGAGGCGGGGGCCCGGACGGTGGATCGGGACGGCAGCGAACACACCCTCGCCGCGACGGCCACCATCGCCGCCGCGTCACCCGTGCTGGACGAGATCCTGGCCCTGGTACGCGGTCTCGCGGACTGAATCTTCCTCGGCACGACTCTTAACGGCCGATGGCCGGTTCTTAACATCTTCCTAGGTCACCGGTGGCCGGTGCGGGCCCTGCGCTGTCGCCCGTCGCACAGCGCACACGACCGCACCCGCTCCGCTTTTGCCTGCTCCGCAGCCTCGATTCCACACTTGCCCCGCCGGTTCCGATCGTGTTAACTACCGACGGTATGTGTTAACAACGTCCGTGATAGCAACGTTCTACGGCGTTAAGAGCGGTGGGCTACCGCCGGTCACCCGAGGAGGCTCGATGTTCCTGACGATCGCGCATCGGGGCGATCCGCTCGCCCACCGCGAGAACACCATGCCGGCGTTCCAGTCGGCGGTCGACAAGGGCGCGAACACCCTGGAGTTCGATCTGCGGCTGACCCGGGACGGCCGGATCGCGTTGCTGCACGACGCCCGGCTGGACCGGTTGTGGGACGTACCGGCGGCGATCGCCGACCTGACCCTCGCGCAGGTACGGACGGCCGGCACCGACGGTCACCAGGTGCCCACCCTGGACGAACTGCTCGTCGCCTTCCCCCGGACGACGTTCCTGGTCGACCTGAAGACCGACGACGTGGTCGAGCCCGCGGTCCGGGAACTGCGCCGGCACGGCGACGCCTTCGACCGGGCCATCTTCGTGGCGGCCCGCAGCGGCGGCCGGGAGGCACTGGTCCGGCTGCGCGCGGCCGAGCCGGACGCGCTGATCGGGCTGGACTGGACCGAACCCGCACCGCCGCCGCAGGACCTGCTGGACGCACTGCGCCCGCAGTACTTCGGTCCGCGCTGGCGGGTCGCCGACGCGTGCGGGGTACCGGCGATGCGGGAGCGCGGCTACCAGGTCTGGGTCGGCCCGCTCGTCGCCGAGGCGGACCTGGCCGCCGCGTACGCGTACGGAGTGGACGGCATCGTCAGCGACGACGTCGACGCCCTGCTGCGGCTCGCCGCCCCCGTTCCGGCCGGTGAGTGACCCGACGGTAGCCGGGCGGGGCAGGCCGGTGCCGACCGCCGGCGACACCGCCCGACGATCCGTGGCCCGGACCCGACGCGGTCGGCGCCTGCGGGAGTACGCCCTCTTCCTGGCCTTCGTCGCGCCCAACTTCCTGCTGATCGGGGTCTTCTCGTACTGGCCGGTGGTCTACAACGCCTACCTGAGCCTGACCGAGTGGGACATGATCGCCCCGGTCAAACGGTTCGTCGGGCTGGACAACTACGTCGACCTGTTCACCGGCAACGAGTTCGTCGACGTGCTCGGTACCACGGCGTACTTCATGGTCGGGGTGGTCGGCGGCAGCCTGGTCCTGGGTCTGGCGGTGGCGGTGCTGCTGAACCAGCGGCTGCGCGGCCGGGGGCTGGTCCGGACCATGGTCTTCGCGCCGCACGTGCTCTCCGGCGCCGCGATCGGACTGGCCTGGCTGTTCATCTTCGACCCGAACTACGGGCTGTCCCGGTTCCTGTTCGAACTCGTCGGCGCCACCTCGCCGGCCTGGCTCACCGACTCCGACTGGGCCCTGCCGGCGATCATGATCGTCTACCTGTGGAAGAACGTCGGCTTCTGCGCGATCGTCTACCTGGCCGGGTTGCAGAACCTGCCCCGGGACCTCTACGAGTCGGCGGCGCTGGACGGCGCCGGCGCGTGGCGGATCTTCCGCCGGATCACCCTGCCACTGCTCTCTCCGGTGACGTTCTTCCTGGTGGTGACGACGATCATCTCGTCGTTCCAGGCCTTCGACGTGATCGCGGTGATGACCGACGGCGGGCCGGGCGGAGCGACCACCATCCTCTCCTGGTACGTCTACGACAAGGGCTTCATCGCCTTCCAGGCCGGTCCGGCCGCCGCGGGTGCGGTGGTGATGTTCGCGATCCTGCTCGCGGTCACCCTGCTGCAGACCCGCTATCTCGAGCGAAAGGTGCACTACCGGTGACCACACGGATGCGCCGGTTCGGCCTCTACGCACTGCTCGCCCTGGTCGGAGTGACCATGGTGGGGCCGCTGTACTGGCTGTTCACCTCGTCGCTGAAGCAGTCCGGCGACATCTACACCTTCCCGCCCGTCTGGTGGCCCGGTGACCTGCGCTGGGGCAACTACGCGGAGGCGTGGCGGGCGGCGCCGTTCGGCCAGTTCTACCTCAACTCCCTGATCACCACCGGTTCCGGGGCGCTGCTGGAGGTGGCGAACGCGGTGCTCACCGCGTACGCCTTCGTGTTCCTGCGGTTTCCGGCCAAGCGGGTGCTGTTCGCCGCGCTGCTCGGCGCGCTGATGGTGCCCGGACACGTCACCCTGCTCGCCAACTACCTGACCGTGGCCGACCTGGGCTGGATCAACACCTACCAGGGCATCGTCATCCCGGGCGCGGCCTCGGCGTTCGGCGCGTTCCTGCTGCGCCAGCACATGCTGACCATCCCCATCGAGATCATCGAGGCGGCCCGGGCGGACGGCGCCGGGCACCTGCGCATCCTGTTCCGGGTCGTGCTGCCGCTGTCCCGCCCGATGCTGATCACGGTCGCGATCGTGTCGCTGGTCAGCAAGTGGAACGACTTCATCTGGCCGTTGATCGTCACGAACACCGAGACCATGCGGACCCTGCCGGTGGGGCTGCTGATGCTCAAGGACGCCGACGGCTACGTCAACTGGGGCTCCGTGATGGCCGCGACCGTCTTCGTCGTACTTCCGGTCCTCGCCGTCTTCTTCGTCGCCCAGCGGCAGATCGTCGCCGGCCTCACCCAGGGTGCCGTCAAGGGCTGACGTCCGACCTGCTCCTCACTCCCGGAGGGAACCAACCATGTCCACACCCCTTTCCCGGCGCCGGTTGCTCGGCCTCGCCGGTGGCGCCGCGCTCGCGTTGACGCCGCTCGGCTGTGGCGGTGGCGGCGGAAGCGGCGGCAGCCAGTTCAGCCAGCCGAAGGGCGACGTGCCCGGCCAGTACGCCAAGCGGCAGCGGGTGGTGGTCTGGTACCCGTACAGCGGAGTGCCGGCCGACGCCTTCAACCGGCTGGTCGGCAAGTTCAACGAGTCCCAGCAGGACGTCTACCTGGAGGCGCAGTTCCAGGGCACCTACGACGAGGTGTCCCAGAAGCTCGCCGCCGGCCTCCAGGCCCGGCAGATCCCGGAGTTGTGCATCTTCTCCGAGGTGACCTGGCACCGGTTCCATCTCAACCAGACGCTGGAGCCGATGACCGGCTACTTCGACAACGGCTTCTCCCCAGCCGAGTACGTCGACTCGCTGATCGCCGAGGGCACCGTCCGGAACGAGGTGTGGTGGGTGCCGTTCGGCCGCAGTACGCCGCTGTTCTACTACAACCGGGACATGTTCGCGAAGGCCGGCCTGCCGGATCGGGGCCCGAAGACCTGGGACGAGTTGCGGGAGTGGGCACCGGCGCTGCAGAAGGTGAGCGTCGGCGGCCGGGCGCCCCGGCTGCACGCGTACCCGCGGGTGGACGGGGACTGGATGTTCCAGGGCGCGGTGTGGCAGTGGGGCGGGAACTACTCCAAGGGAATGGAGGTGGCCATCGACACCGGCGGCGCGGTCGAGGCCGGTGAGTGGCAGCGGCGGCTGATCCACCAGGACAAGCTCGCCTACATGACCGAGAGCCCCCGGGTCGACTTCACCAACGGGCTGGTCGGCACGCTCCAGGACTCCACCGGCGTGATGACGACGCTGACCAAGGAGGCCAAGTTCGCGTTCGGCGCCGCCTTCCTGCCCGAGCAGAAGGCGTTCGGCTGCCCGACCGGCGGCGGTGGGCTGGCGATGCTGGCCGGCCCGCCGAAGGAGCGCAAGGAGGCCGCGTTCGAGTTCATCCGGTTCGCCGCCAGGCCGGAGAACGTGGCGCAGTGGTCGGTCGACACCGGCTACCTGCCGTCCACCAAGGCCGCGCAGCAGACCCCGGAGTTGCAGAAGCTCTTCACCGAGCGGCCCGGCTACAAGGTCGCGGTGGACCAGTTGCCGAAGACCCAGGCGCAGGACCAGGTCCGGCTGCTGGTGCCGAACGCGAACAAGGCCATCTACGGCGGCCTACAGAAGATCTACGCCGACAACCAGCCGGCCCAGCAGGTCTTCTCGGCGGTGGCGGAGGAACTGCGCAAGAACGCCGAGAGCGTCAAGGACGCGGTCGCCAAGTACAGCTGACCGTCTCCGCCCCGGCCCGCCGCCTCCGCACCTGACTCTGGCGGCGGGCCGCCGGGCGGACGCACCCGGGGACGAGACGGGGCCGTCGGCGGATCAGCCGCGGCGGAACCGGTACGTGCCGGAGCCGACCGTGAAGACCGCCGACCCGTCGTCGGCGCGGTGGCTGGCGCGTACCCCGTCGGCGTCGGACGCGGGCGTTCCGCCCTCGGTGACGTCCGCCGGGTCGGCGTCCGGCACCCACACCTCGGCCGTGGTGTTCGGCGGCACCGTCACGTCGAGAATGAACGCCCCCGCCTCGTCCCGCCAGGCCACGGCGGCCCGGCCGTGCACCGTCGCCAACTCGGCCTCGGCGGAGGACAGACCCCCGCCCGGTCGGGGTCGGATCCGGATCGTCCGGTATCCCGGCGCGGTCGGGGCGAGTCCGGCGACGGTGCGGTAGAGCCAGTCGCCGACCGCGCCGTACGCGTAGTGGTTGAACGAGGTCATGTGCGGGTTCTGGAAGCCACGGGAGTCGCTCCACGAGTCCCAGCGCTCCCAGATGGTCGTGGCGTCGCCGTGCACCACCGGATACAGCCAGGACGGGTACCCCGACTGGGTCAACAGCCGGTACGCGACGTCCACCCGACCGCCCTCGGTCAGCGCGTCGAGTAGCCACGGAGTGCCGAGGAACCCGGTGGTCAGGTGGTCGTGCCGGGCGGCCACCTCGGCGGCGAGCCGGTCCACCGCCGCCGGCCGATCGGCAGCGGGCAGCAGGTCGGCGTGCAGCGCCAGCACGTACGCGGTCTGGGTGCCGGACGAGACCCGGCCGCCGCCACCGACGTACCGGGCCTGGAACTGCGCGCGCAGCCGGTCGGCGAGGGCGTGCCAGTCCCCCGCCCTCGGGTCGGCGACGCTCTCGGCGAGCCGGGCGGCGAGTCGGGCCGTGTACGCGAAGTACGCGGTGTTGACCAGTTCCTTCGGGGTCGGGGTGACGGCGAGCCAGTCGGCGTACCCGCCGTCGGGCTGGTCCCCGCCGCCACGCCGGTCGAGGTACCGCAGCCAGCCGTCCATCGCGTCCAGGCTCTCGGTCACGGCGCGCCGGTCGGCGTACGCGGTCAGCAGCCGTTCCGGCACGATCGCCACGGCGTCGCCCCAGCCGCCGCTGCCGGCCCACCGGGTCGGGTTGTCGACCTGGGCGCCGGTCATGACGTCGGGTGCCACGTGTGCGATCGCGCCGTCCGGGCGTTGGGCGTCGCGGACGTCCTGCAGCCATTTGCGCAGGAACGAGCGGACGTCGTAGTTGAACGCGGCGGTGGCGGCGAACACCTGGGCGTCCCCGGTCCAGCCCAACCGCTCGTCGCGCTGCGGGCAGTCGGTGGGCACGGTGAGGAAGTTGCCGCGCTGGCTCCACACGATGTTCGCCTGGAGCCGGTTCAACGGCTCCGACGAACAGCCGAACCTGCCGGTGGCCGGCATGTCGGCGTACGCGACCACGGCGGTGACGTCGGCGCCGTCCAGTGCCTCCGACAGGCCGCTGACCTCGCAGTAGCGGAAGCCGTGCACGGTGAACCGGGGCTCGTACTCCTCGCCGTCGGGCTCGCCGCGCAGCACGTACTCGTCGGTGGCTCGGGCGGTCCGCAGGGCCGTCAGGTACAGCTCGCCGTCCGGGTCGAGCACCTCGGCGTGCCGCAGCATGATGCGTTGCCCTGCCCGGCCGCGCAGCCGCAGCCGCAGCCAGCCGGCGATGTTCTGGCCGAAGTCGACGACGACGGTGCCCGGCCGGAGTTCGGTGACGGTCCGCGCCGGCAACTCGTGCAGCGCGCGGATCGGCTCGGCGATCTGGGCCTGGGGCGCGCCGGCCGGTCCGGGTACCGGCACCGCCGCCGGCCAGTCCGTGTCGTCGAAGTCGGGCTCCCGCCAGCCGGCCGGCTCGCGGCGGGCATCGTAGACCTCGCCGTTCTGCAGGTCGGCGTAGCGCAGGCCGCCCTCGCCGGTCCGCCACCGCCCGTCGGTGCCGAGCACGGTGTGCGTACCGTCGTCGAGGTCCAGGTGCAGTTCGGCGCGGAGCGCGCGGACGTCGCCGTAGTGTCCGGCGCCGAGAAAGCCGACCTGGCCGGCGTACCACCCGTCGGCGAGGGTCCCGGCGAGCGCGTTGCGTCCCGGCCGGAGCAGGGCGGTGACGTCGTAACACTGGTACGGCACCCGTAGCTGGTAGTCGGTCCAGCCGGGAGCGAGCCGGTGGTCGCCGACCGGCGCCCCGTTGATCGTCAGCTCGTACAGCCCGGCGGCGGTGGCGTAGAGCCGGGCCCGCCGCACCGGCGCCGACACCTCGAAGGCACGCCGCAGGTACGGGCTCGGTCGGTAGGTTGCCGGTTCCCGGCCCCACGGCGGGTTGCCGTGCGGTCCGAGAGCCACCGCCTTGGCCCAACCGGAGTCGTCGTGGTCGGGCCGGGCCCAGTCCGGCGTCGCCTCGCCGGACCCGGTCCACCCGCCCGGACCGGCCAGCTCGCCCGGACCAGCAAGCTCGCCCGGACCAGCAAGCTCGCCCGGACCGATCTGTTCGGGCCGGATCGGGGCGGCGGCGGCCCGCCACCGGTCGTCGGCGACCAGCAGCACCGGGTGCAGGTCGGCCAGGCTCACCGTCAGCCGAGCGACCAGGCCGCCGGGCAGCGCGCCGGCCACCGCGCGCAGCGCGAGCACGTTGCGGCCGACCCGGACCGCCGGACGCGGGTCGGTGCCGTGCACCGGCACGCCGTTGAGCCAGGCGGTGATCTCGGCGGCGCCGCCGGTGGTCAGCTGGGCCCCGGTCACCGCGCGACCGGGCGGCACGGTGAACTCGGCCCGGAACAGCGCCTCCGCCGGCGCGGGCGTTCCGGCCGCCCAGATCCGTTCGATGTTCTCGAACGGCGCCCGGGTGTCCAGGTCGATCCGGACCGGTACGGCGGCCTCGGCGGCCGAGGTGATCCAGTCGGCCGTCCACTCGCCGGGCCGCATCAGTCCACTTTCCCAGGTCGCCGGTTGGCTCCAGTCGGATGGTTCGACGCGCTCGTCGATCACCCGGACCCGCCAGTGGTAACGGGTCCGGGGGCGCGGGGGCGGCCCGCCGTACGGCACGTCGACGGAGTCGGCGGAGGCAACGGTGCCGGAGTCCCAGACCACGGCGTCGGCGTCGTCGGTGACCACGACCTGGTACGCCGTCTGCGCGCGCCCCCGGGCCCCGGCGGGAAGTTGCCAGCCGAGCAGTGGTCGGGGTTCGTCGATACCGATCGGGTCGACGGCCCGCTCGACGCGCAGGGACACCGGCCGGATCGTGGACTGGCTAGTTCTCACGTCGACTCCTGTGAAGATGACAGTGAAACCTTTCAGAACCGGCAGAGGTTAACATCGCGCCCGCGCTTGTCAAGGCGCTCAGGAGCGCGCAATCGCATGCCCAGCAGGGGGTTGACAGCCCGGTTAATGGGCTCGTAACCTCCAGCTCAGGCTGATATATCTCACACTTTTGCCTGAGTACTTCTCAACACTACTGAGAGCGCCCGTCCGGGCACGACTTCTGAAACGTTCCATCGGCTCTCGGGGCCGCCCGCAGCACAGGAGGAACAGATGACAGGGCAGTTCGGCAGGGCGCAGCGGCGTACGACGGTCAGCCGTGCGGGTTTCCTGCGCCTCCTCGGCGGAGCCACCGCCGCCACCGCCGTACCCGGATTGCTGGCCGGCTGCGGCGGCGGGTCGGGCGGCAGTGACGGCAAGGACCTCAAGATGATCGGCGCCGGCAGCCAGGAGGCCGGGCTGGCGCTCGCCCTCGACCAGTACAAGCAGCAGCACCCGGACGTCTCGATCAACCTCTCGTTCGCGCCGGCCGACCAGATCCAGACCTCGGTACGGGCGCAACTGGCCGCCGGCAACGCCCCGGACCTGCACGCGGTCTACCCCGGCAACGGCAGCGCGATGTCCATGGTGCAGATCAGCAAGGCCGGCCTGCTCGCCGACCTGAGCGCCCAGTCGTGGACCCAGCGCATCCCGACCGGCTTCAAGGGCGCCTACTCCAACGACGGCAAGACCTACATCTTCTCGCCCGGCACGAGCGTGCTCGGTGCGGTCTACAACAAGAAGGCGTTCGCCACCGCCGGGGTGGAACCGCCGACCACCTGGAGCGAGCTGATCCGGGTCTGCGAGACGCTCAAGCGCAAGGGCATCGTGCCGATCGCGCTCGGCGCCCAGACCCCCTGGGTCACCCAGCTCATCAACTACGCCCTGGTGCCGTCCAAGGTCTACGCCAAGCAGCCCGACTTCGACGACCGGATGGGCGCCGGCACCACGAGCTTCGCCCAGTCCGGCTGGCGGGACGCCATGGCCGCGTACCTCGAACTGCAGGAGCGGGGCTTCTTCAACGACAACCCGAACGGCACCACGTACGAGCAGTCGGTCTCGCTGGTCGGCACCGGCAAGGCGGGCATGGCGATCCAGGTCTCCGCCGTACTCGACGCGTTCCGAAAGGCGGCGACGGCCCCGGACGACATCGCGATGTTCCCGATGCCCGGCAGCGACGTCGCGGCGGAGAACTGGATCCCGGGCGGGATCGTGGTCGGCATCGGAGTCAGCGCCAAGAGCAAGGGACTCGACACGGCGAAGTCGTTCGTCGAGTTCTGCGCCCAACCGGCGATCGTCGGGGCGTGGGCGAAGGCCGCCGCCTGCGTGCCGCTCTACGCCGACGGTGAGCCCGACGTCGACCCGGTGCTCAAGCCGTTCATGCCGTACCTGGCGGAGAACAAGGCGGTGCCGTTCATGGATCAACGGTGGCCCAACGCCCAGGTCCAGCCGACCCACTTCGCGGTGGTGCAGGAACTGCTCGGCGGCCGGAACACCATCGAGGGCGCGCTGACCAAGATGGACGAGGCGTACCGGAAGACGTCATGAGCGAGCGTAGCGAGCGAATCGGCCAGCTCAGTGCCAGTTGTGGCGGCGCCGAGCGCAGCGAGGGGCCGGCATGACCGTGCTCAAGGAGGCGGCGGCGTCGTCGGCGTCGCGGGCGGCCCCGGTCGCACCGCGCCGACGCCGCCGGTCGGGTACGGCACCACCATGGCTGTTCGCGGTACCGGCCGTCGCCGTGTACGCCCTGGTGGTGCTCTACCCCAGCCTCGCCGGGGTCGGTTCGGCGTTCACCGACTGGTCCGGGGTGGGCGAGGACCGATCGTTCATCGGCCTGGCGAACTTCCGCGAACTCCTGCACGACGAGCAGGCACTCGGGTCGCTGCGCAACACGCTGCTGCTGACCGTCGCCATCGTCTTCGTGCAGAACGGCATCGGCCTGCTGCTCGCGCTCGGCGTACACACCGCGATCAAGAGCCGGATGACGCTGCGGGCGGTGTTCTTCGCCCCGGTGGTGGTCAGTCCGGTGATGGTGGCCTTCCTGTGGAAGTACGTCTACAACCCCGCACCGGACGCCGGGCTCAACGCGCTGCTCGGCTCGATCGGGCTCGGCGGGCTGCGCCAGGACTGGCTCGGCAACCCGGACCTCGCGCTCTGGTCGACCGCGTTCACGGTGATCTGGCAGTGCGCCGGGTACTCGATGGTGATCTTCCTGGCCGGCTTGGAGGGCGTACCGAAGGAACTGCACGAGGCGGCGATGGTGGACGGCGCCGGCAGCCTCGGCCGGTTCCGGTACATCACCTGGCCGCTGCTGGCGCCCGCCGTGACGATCAACGTGATGCTCTCCACCGTCGGCGGGCTGACGCTGTTCAGCCAGATCCTCGCGATGACCGGCGGTGGACCGGGTTACGCCACCGACACCCTGTCCACGGTGCTCTACAAACAGGCGTTCGTGTACGGCCGGTTCGGCTACAGCACCGCGGTCGCGCTGGTCCTGGCGCTGTTCGTGGCCGCCGTGTCCTTCGTACAGATCGCCTACCTGCGCTCCCGGGAGACCACCTCATGAACACCCGGTACCGGCCCCGGACCTTCCTGCTGGAGATCGTGATGGTGGCCGCCGCGGTGGCCTTCCTGTTCCCGGTCTACGTGCTGGTGACGCTCGCGCTCAAGGACCCGGGCCAGGTGGCGAACAACCCGCTGGGCCTGCCCGATCCCCCCGGCGTGCAGAGCTTCTCGGCCGCCTGGCAGCAGGCGTCGCTGGGCTCGTCGCTGCTCAACAGCGCGATCATCACGGTGGTGAGCATCGTCGCCCTGGTCGCGCTGGGCTCGCTGGCGGCGTACTTCCTGGCCCGCCGGGCCACCCGGCTCAGCTACGGGCTCTACATCCTGTTCCTGCTCGGCATCATCCTGCCGATCCAGCTCGGCATGATCCCGCTCTACCAGCTCGTCTCCGATCTGGAGCTGATCGGCACGTACCAGGGAATGATCCTGTTCTACACCGGCATCCAGTTGCCGTTCACCGTCTTCCTCTACACCGGTTTCATCCGGTCGCTGCCGGCCGACTACGCCAACGCGGCGCTGATCGACGGCGCCTCGCACCTGCAGGCGTTCACCCGGGTGGTGTTCCCGCTGCTGCGGCCGATCACCGGCACGGTGCTGATCCTGAACGCGGTGCACGTCTGGAACGACTTCTTCACCCCGCTGCTCTACCTGGGCGGCTCCGGCCGGGAGACCGTCCCGGTCCGGGTGTTCGCGTTCGTCAACGAGTACACCTCGGACTACGGCCTGGTCGCCGCCGGCCTGGTGCTGGCCGCACTGCCGATCCTGGCCGTCTTCCTCGTCCTCCAGCGGTACGTCATCCGTGGCTTCTCCAGCGGCCTGAAGGGCTGACCCGATGCTTCCCGAACGGCTCCCAGCGGACCGACTTCCCGAACGGCTCCCAGCGGACCGACTTCCCGAACGGCTCCCAGCGGACCGACTTCCCGAACGGCTCCCAGCGGACCGACTTCCCGAACAGGTCGCGGGAGCCCGCCTTCCCGGGCGGATCCCGGCGGACCGGCTTCCCGATCGGCTGGCGGCGGTGCTCGCCGAGCCGCCGAAGGCCTTCTCACCGGTACCGATCTGGTGGTGGAGCGGCGAAGCACTGGACGCCGAGCGGCTGCGCTGGCAACTCGAACGGTTTGCCGAGGGCGGGGTCTACAACCTGGTCGTACTCAACCTGGCCCCGTCCGGGCCCGCGCACGGCGCCGATCCGGACGATCCGCCGTTCCTGTCGGAACGCTGGTGGGAGCTGTTCCTGGGCGCCTGCGACGACGCCAAGCGGCTCGGGATCAGCCTGTGGTTCTACGACCAGCTCGGCTTCTCCGGCGCCGACCTCCAGGCCAGGCTCGTCGCCCGGCACCCGGAGTACGCCGGCCGGCGACTGCACCGGGTCACCGTCACCGCGACCGGCGCCGGGCGGCTGGAACTACGCTGCCCGGCCGGTGGGCGACCGATCGGCGCGGCGGTCGAGGTGGTCGACGAGGCGGGCCGGCCGGCCGGGCCACCCGAGCCGGTCCCGTTGACCGGTACCGCCGCCACCTGGCAGGCACGCAGTCCCGGGTTCCGACTCTCGCTGTACTACGACACCGATCACGGCTTCGACTACCTTGCCCCGGCGGCCTGCGCGACCCTGCTCGACCAGGTACACGCCGAGTTCGCCCGCCGGCTCGGTGACCGGCTCGGGACCGTGGTGGTCGGCTCCTTCCAGGACGAACTGCCGGCCCTGCCCACCTGGTCGGCCACCTTCGCCGCAGAGTTCACCGCCCGGTACGGCTACGACCTGGGTAGCCGGCTCGGCGCGCTGTGGGACGCGGCGCTGCCGGACGCCGACCGGGTCCGCCACGACTACCACGCCCTGCGGGCCGCGCTCGCCGAGGGGGCGTTCTTCCGCCCACTGGCGCAGTGGCACGACCAGTACGGCCTGCTGGTCGGCTGCGACCAGCAGGATCCGGCGCGGGCCGGGCACCCGGTCGAGGGCGCCTCGTTGTACGCCGACTACCCCCGTACGCACCGCTGGTTCAGCGCGCCCGGCTCGGACCACCACGGCGACGCCCGGATCCACTCCTCCCTCGCCCACCACTACGACCAGCCCCGGGTCTGGATCGAGGCGTTCCACTCGACCGGCTGGGGCGGCACCCTCGAAGAGACGTTCGACTGGCTGCTGCCCTGGCTGCGTACCGGCGCCACCCTCTACAACCCGCACGCCGTGTACTACTCCACCAAGGCGGGCTGGTGGGAGTGGGCGCCACCGGCCACCGACTGGCGGCAGCCGTACTGGCGGCACCACCGCGCGTTCGCCGACACCGTGACCCGGCTGTGCGCCGCGCTGTCGCTGGGCCGGCACATCTGCGAGGTGGCCGTGCTGCACCCGACCACCACCGCGCAGGCGGACCTGCGACTCGACGGAGCCGGCGCGGTGGCCGCCCGCGCCCAGACGGTGTACCGGGAGTTGATCGGTGATGCCGCCTGGTTCGCGCCGGTCCCCGGGGTACTGGATCTGGCCAGGCTGGACGCGGACGTGATCGATGACGACTCGCTCGCCTCCGCCCAGGTGCGCGGCCGGACCCGGGGTGGCCCGGGCGGCGTCACGCCACCCCGGCTGTGCGTGGCCGGCGAGGAGTACACCGCCGTCGTGCTGCCGGCCGCGACCGTGCTGGAGGAGGCGACCGCCCGTCGGCTGGACGAGTTCGTCGTGGCCGGTGGGCTGCTCGTCGCGGTTGGCGCGCTGCCGGAACGCGGCGTCCCCGGCCCGGCGACCGACCGGACGACCGCCACGCCGACGACCGGGCCAAGCGCAGCCGGGCCGGCGAGCGACCCGGGGCCGGCGGCGACGGTGGCCGACGCGGTGGTGGCCCGATTGCGGGAACGGTTCGTCACCGGCGAGGCCCGGTTCGTCCGGTCCGCCGCCGAACTGCCCGGCGCGCTCGCCGACCTGACTCCGCGGGTGGTCGCCGACGTTCCCGTGCTGGCCCGCGACATCGACGGTGCGCTCACCGTCTTCGTCACCGCCACCGCGTGGAGTGCCACCGAGGTGGACGGCCGGCCGGAGCAGCGCGGTCCCGGACACGGTTGGGACAACGTCGGCTACGACTTCGACCCCGCCCGCTACCTGTCCGAGGTACGGGTCCAGGTTCGGCACGCGCCCGGCGCCCCGGTGCTGGCGAGCCCGTTCGGTACACCACCCCGTGCGCTGCCGTACACGGTGGACGGCGAGGTGACGGAGGTGGTCGTACCCTTCACCGACGGCCCGGCCGCGCTACTGGTGTTCCCGCCCGGGTCACCGCCGACCGCTTCCTCCGCCGGGACACCGTCGCCGGCCCTCGTCGCGCACCCGGAGACGCTGCTGCTCGACGGGGAGTGGCTCGCCGAACTGGTGCCCACGCTGGACAACAGGTGGGGCGACTTCGCCTGGCCGCCGTCCACCGCCACCGACCCGATCGTGCAGCGGTGGGAACTGGAGCACCGGGTGGACGGCGCCGATGGGTGGCAACCGGGGCTGGCCACGTTCGGGCCGCACGGCCTGGTCGGCAACAACACCCCGGTGACCTACTCGGCCAGCCGGGGCATCCGGAAGGATCCGATCCACCGGCCGGCGCTGGGGCCGAAGGGACACGTACCCGAGGAGTTCCTGGACTTCGGACTGGTGCCGGCCGGCACTCCGGTCCGGTTCCGGGCCGAGTTCACCCTGACCGACGCCGACCTGACCGGCACCGACCCGGACCGGCTCACCGTGGCTGTCGGCGCGCCGGCCGCGAAACGACTCTGGCTGGACGGCGCCCCGGTACCGATCGACGACGGTGGCGGGCACCTCGGCACCGCGCCGGTACGGCTCGCCGCCGGGCGGCACGAACTCGAACTGGAACTCGTCCCCGCGACCGACCTGGCACTGCGCGCGCACCTCGCGTTCGTCCGGGACCCGGACCGGTACCGCCGACCGGAATGGATCACGGTGGACGGATTGCCGGAGCCCGGCCGGCGGATCACCTTCGGCACCACGGTCACGCTGGACCGCCCGGCCCCCGACGCGGCCCTTCACCTCACCGCGCTCGGCAGCACCCGGCTCCTCGTCAACGGCGTGGAGGCGGGCCGGCAGGGCGGCTTCGCGCCGTACGAGCGGCCGATTCCGACCGTACGCCGCTACGAGTTGGGTCGGGTGCTGCGGCCCGGCGCCAACGAGGTGGTCGTCGAGCTGACCACGCCGTCGCCGATCCTGGTCGACGCCGTCGCCAACGGCCACGGTCTCGTCACCGACACCGACTGGTGGGCCACTGTGGATGGAACGTCGGCCAGGGTGGTCCGGCACCGCCGGGCGCACCGGGTGGTCGCCGACCTCTACGTGACCCGCCGCCCGCATCCGCTGCCCGGGGCGGCCTGGCTGGAGGACACCGACCAGGCCGACACCGTCGTGCCGGTCACGTTCGCCGTACCTCGCCCGCCGGGCAGGCGGGTGGAGTGGCTGCGGTTCGCCATTCCGCCCGGCGCGACCCGGCTCGACCTCCACATCGTCGGTGACGCCGACATGTACGTCGACGACCGGCCGGTCGACGCGTACACCGGGGTCGACGGCGCCGGTCCGGACGGTGCGGTGTCGATGAGCGCCGAACTGCCCGCCGGCGCCCGGGTGGGTCAGTTACGGATCCAGACCCGGCCGGGGTACGAGGCGGGTGCGGCGCTCACCGGGCCGGTCCGGTTCACGGTCGGACCGGGAAGGCTCGACCTCGGCGACTGGGAGCGGCACGGACTCGCCGGCTACAGCGGCGGGGTGCGTTACCGGCGCACCGTCGTCATCCCTCCGCAGGCCCGGGACGTCCGGCTCGATCTCGGCCGGCTACGCGGCTCGGCGGAGGTGACGGTGGACGGTCGCGGCGCCGGAGTGCGGTTCTGCGCGCCGTACGTCTTCGACCTCGGTCAACTGGCACCGGGCGAGCACACCGTCGACGTCGAGGTGTTCGGGACCCTCGCACCGTACCTGGACACCGTCAGTCCGACCCACTTCGTCTTCCCGGGACAGCGGGTGTCCGGCCTCTTCGGCCCGGTACGCCTGCACTGGGACATCAGCGACAGCTAAGCCCACGTCGCCGTCAGGAGGGATCGAACGAATGACCGCCATCGACCCGTACCCCGTCGCCCTGGACGACCGGATCAGCCCGCCGCGCCCCCGGGTCGGCCTGGTGGCCGGCGGCCTCGGCGCCTACTGGCCACAGTTCCCCGACCTGTTGCCCCAGCTCCGGCGCTCCAGTGACCGGGTCGCGCAGCGGATGCGGGAACTCGGGGCGGACGTCGTGGACGTCGGGTTCATCTCCGACGCCCAGGAGGGCGCGGTGGCCGCCGAGCGGCTCCGCGAGGCCGGCTGCGACATCATCGTCGGGTTCCTCACCACCTACATGACCGCGACCATGCTGGTGCCGGTCGCGCAGCGCAGCGGCGCACCGGTGCTGCTGATCAACCTCCAGCCGACGAAGTCGATGGACCACACGAGCTTCGACACCGGGCAGTGGCTCGCCTACTGCGGTGCCTGCCCGCTGCCTGAGATGGCCAACGCGTTCCGGCGGGTCGGGGTGCCCTTCCGGTCGGTCTCCGGCTATCTGGAGGACGAGCGGGCCTGGCAGCGGATCGGCCGATGGGTGCGGGCCGCCGGTGTGCGGGCGGCGCTGCGGCGCGGCCGGCACGGGCTGATGGGGCACCTCTATCCGGGCATGCTGGACGTGGCCACCGATCTCACCCTCGTCTCGGCGAACTTCGGCGGGCACGTGGAGGTGCTGGAATTCGACGACCTGCGGGTCCGGGTGCCCGAGGCGGGCACCGCCGAGGTGACGGCGAAACTCGACCAGACCCGGGAGATCTTCGAGCTGACCGGGTCGGTCGACGCCGACGACCTCGACTGGGCGGCCCGGGTCGCGGTCGGACTGGACCGGCTGGTCGACGACTTCGGGCTGGACAGCCTCGCCTACTACCACCGGGGCCTGGACGGGGAGATCCACGAGCGGCTCGGCGCCGGCATGATCCTCGGCGCATCACTGCTGACCGCGCGGGGCGTTCCGGCCGCCGGCGAGTACGAGCTGCGTACGTCGCTGGCGATGCTCGTCATGGACCGGCTCGGCGCCGGCGGCTCGTTCACCGAGTTCCAGGCGCTCGACTTCGACCGAGGGCATGTGGAGATGGGCCACGACGGGCCGGCGCACCTGGCGATCAGTGCCCGCCGCCCGCTGCTGCGCGGCCTCGGCGTCTACCACGGCAAGCGCGGCTGGGGCGTGTCGGTCGAGTTCGACGTCACCCCGGGCCCGGTCACCGCGTTCGGGCTACGGCAGGACCGGGACGGCCGGTACGCTTTCGTCGCCGCCGAGGGCACCGTGGTCGACGGACCGCACCTGACGATCGGCAACACCACGTCCCGGGTCGACTTCGGCTGTGATCCGGGCGAGTGGACCGACGCGTGGAGCGGCACCGGCATCTCCCACCACTGGGCGCTCGGTACCGGACACCGCAGCGCCGACCTGCGCGCCGTGGCCGACCTGCTGGAGCTGGACTTCGTCGAGGTACGCCCCTGACCGCTGATCTGCTGGAACAACCCGGCCGCCGGCGTGGCAGAAATGACGTTGCCGCTGCCGGTGATGGGTTAGTGCTGGGTCTCGTAGGCGCCCATGTCACACGGCCACGCCGGGCCGGACGGGCGGCGGGCCACATAACGTTGGTCGGAGCCGTTGCACAGAACGTCGGCGCCCCAGATTCGGTTGATCGCCGGGCTGCCTGGCAGCAGCTCCGTCGTGTAGGAGGGGCCGCCGTTGTCCTTGAGCGGGCCGAGCATCGGATCGACGCCGTTGATCATGCCTTCGACCGGCGGCGCCCAGCCGCCGTCGCGGCCCTGGCTGGCGGTGCAGGTCCGGTCACCCACCAGCGTGTAGCGGAGGGTAAGGCCGGCCGATGAGCCCAGGCGGCAGTTGAGTCCGGAGTTGTTGGCGATGATCGACCCGGTGATGGAGGAACTGGAGCTGTTCTGGAACGCGATGCCACCGGATGCCTGCTCCTCGGCCAAGGCGCGGTTGCCGGCGACGGTCACGTGCACGGCGTCGAGGGAGGCGTCGCTGGCCCACATCGTGATGCCGACGCCGGGAGACAGGCGCCGGCCGACGTTGTTGACGACGCTCGAGTCGTACAGCTTGAGGTGGCCGCCAGCGCCCTCGATGGCACCGCTGGAGCCAGACACCGTGTTGTTGCGCACCGCCGTGTTGCGTATCTCCATCTGCCCCACGTTCAGAATGCCGCTGCCGTACCGCGCCTCGTTCAGAGCGACGGTCGAATCGGTGACAGCCATGGTGCCAAGGTTGAAGATTCCACCGCCATCCTCGTGGGCCAGGTTGTACGCCACGACGACCCGGGTCAGGCTCATCGTCGCCCGGTTGTGGATACCGCCGCCGCGGTAGGCGCTGCCGAGGCCCACCGACAGGTCGACCAGTCGGACGTCGGTCAGGCCACCGCCCGCCCAGACCACGGTGCCCGTCTGCATAGCGCTGAGCAGCGTGCCCGGACCAATGCCCTGGATGGTCACCGTCCGGTCGGCACCGACGCTCACCCCGCCCTCAAACGTGCCCTCGCCCACGTGGATGTGCGCCTGCGACCCGGGAGAGACCAGATCCACGGCGTGCTGCACGGTCGCGCACGGTGCCACCTCCGTACACGGCTGCGTGTCACTTCCGGTGGTGGTGACGTACAGGTGAGGCTCGGCCGCGGCAGCAGGATCGCCGATGAAGAACACGGAGACTGCGGACAGGACCACGCTCGCAGACAAGGCGACACACCGGCGATTCATCAACAACCCTCCAAGGCTCGCAGACGATCTTCGCATTCCGCTGTCGAACGGATATCGACGAGTCGTCATCCCGACTGACAGCCCAAAAATCTCGAAGGTCCGTTAAACCGGGGCAGGCCCACAAGAGACCTGATCCGCGAATTCGTACGCCGTAGGGTTAATCATGATGTTCCCCGGGCTCAGCCCACTCAACACCCCGGCGATCGCAACTGTGAGTGTGAGGGTGCGGTTCTGAGGTCGTAGGAGCGTGCTCCCGCGGGCCGCGGTCTGACCCGGATCGCCAGCGGCTCGGTAGATGCCTGCACGCCAATCTGTCGACAGTGGCTCGTGCCGGCGGTGGTGGTCGGGAAGGACACACGATAGCCAGGATCGCCCTGCCGTGGGCGGTGTCGCGGTCGGTGATGTGGTCCGAGGCTTGGGGTGACCCGCACGTAGATCGATCGGATGGACCTTGACCAACTCGGATCTCACCCGCCGGACGATGCAGGACCCTCTGCGAGTCGTGGGACTCAGCACGACCTACGGACACTCGAGTGGAGCATGACAAAGGCTTCGCCCCGGCGGTGGAGCCAGCCTGCACCCCGGACCGATTGTGCCGCAGGTCATCGGCATGATTGTCGCCGTGCAGGGCACCTGTCAGCTTCGGAACGAGCATCCCAGCTGATTGCTGCACCCTCGTGGCTGACCGGCGTCGAGAGGCTCAGCTCAGCCGATGCGGCCGACGCCGCCGAACAGGTAGACCTCCGGCTCGTCGGCCTCCGGGTTGGGGCGCCAGCGCGAGCACGTAACGACGCCGGGCTCCAGCAGATCCAACCCGTCGAAGAAGCGTTCGAGCTCCACCTTCGTCCTGGCGCGGATTGGCGTACCGCCACGCTCGGTGGTCTCCCGCATCACGCGCAGCATCGGCTCGCCGTGGATCTCCGCGGTGGAGTGGGTGAGGACCAGGTAACTACCGGTGGGCATCGCCTGCACCAGCTGCGCGACGGAGCCGTACGCCACGTCGTCGTCCATGAGGTGGTTGACGACGCCGAGGAGCATGAGTCCGATCGGCTGCGAGAAGTCGAGCGTCTGCCGCGCGGACGCGAGTATCGTGCCCGGCTGCCGCAGATCGGCTTCGACGTAGTCGCAGCTGCCTCCCGGCGCGCTGCTCAGAAGCGCACGCGCATGCGCCATGACGAGCGGGTCGTTGTCGATGTAGACCACCCGGCAGCGCGGGTCGAGGGACTGCGCGACCTCGTGGGTGTTGTCCGCCGAGGGGAGCCCGGTGCCGACGTCGAGGAACTGACGGATGCCGGCATCCTCGACCAGGAACCTGACCACGCGCTTGAGGAACGCGCGCTCGGACTTCGCCCCGATGGGGATGTCCGGGATGTGTGCGATCACCTCAGCGCCGACGGCCCGGTCGACCGCGAAGTTGTCCTTGCCACCGAGCCAGTAGTTCCAGACTCGCGCCGAGTGCGGAACCGTGGTGTCCAGTCTGGAGTCTGAAGGGAACTCCTGGTCCTCGGTCATGAGGGCATTCTGTCGCACCGAAGGGGCGGTGACGCAAGTGGGGCGGCGGTCCGACCGCACGGCGGGCTCCAATTGGGTGCCCAGCTACGGCAACCGCATGAGGCCCAGCAGAGCATCGATCGACACCGAACCGTCCGGGACGCTACCGGTTCAGCCCACGGTGATGATCATTGGGATGGCGGGAGCCTCAGAGCCTGGTAAAGGCCCGACCCTGTCTGTATATCTTGCCGCCGGTGTCGCCGCATCTACCACCCCTGCCACCCTCGAAGAGAACCCTCAACCGCATGCACAACAGCCTGCGAGAACAGGTCCGCGAACGGGTCGAGGGCCGTAACCGGCAACCCACGGCCGCATTGGTCGACTCCCAGTCGCTACGGGGCGCGGACACCGTCGGCCGGCGCGGGCGTGGCACGACGCGGGAGAGAAGGTCAACGGCCGCAAGCGGCACATCGCCGTCGACACCTGCGGACTACTCCTCGCCGTCCTGGTCACCGGCGCCAACGTTCAGGACCGGGGCGGCGCCCAGCCGCTGCTGCGGGCGCTACGCGCGTGCCATCCCAGCGCGGGCGGTCAGGCGGTGGGCCCAGCGGCGATGATGAGGACGCCGACAGTGAGCAGGACGCTGACGGGCGTCTGGACGATGCGCTCCTGCCGGCTTCGTGAGATCGCGTTCATGACGATGCTCACCGCGCTGTAGGCGAACAGGACCCAGGTGGCCACGATGACCAGGCGCGTTCCCCGGCCAGGCAGGATCCCAGCGCGGCCCATCACCAATACCGCGAAGCCGGCGTAGAGCAGGATTGCCACGGCCGACGCGACGCGAAGCCGCGGTGGCAGCACAGGGTGCTGTCCGCCCCACCCGTAGTTGCCGAGGGGCAGGCCGCTGATGAGGAGAATCTGCATCAGGGCGAGCCCAGCCAAGATGCTCAGCGTCAGGACAAGTGCCACCGTGGTCATCGATCCTCGGTCCTTCCATTCTCAGCCCCTGTCGCCGGGACCAGCTCTGCCAGTAACTCCGCCAACCAGGCGACCGCTCCCTCGCTGGTGCGCACCCCGTACTCCAAGGCCGCACGGGGGTATCGCGGCGGGTGGGCTGCACCCTCGGGTACGCCAGTCGCAACATTGATCGCCCTGATCTCCTCGAGGTCGTCGACGGCCCGCTGATGCAGAGCACGCAATACCTCGCGTCGATCCTGCGGCTCGTCGAGGAGGTCCAGCAGGAGTACGCGGGCCAGCATGGACGCTTCGGAGTCCTCTGCCGCGTGTGGCTGCTTCATCCATTCGAACCAGGCGCGTCGGCCCTGCCCGGTTGCCAGGTACTGCTTCTTCTTACGCGAGGAGTCGGCAGCCTCCACCACGTCGACGTCGCCCGCGTCATGGAGCTGTCGAAGCGCGCGGTGGATGCTCCCGTAGCTCGCTGCGTAGATGTGCGACAACCCCGCCCTGAACTGGCTGTGCAGGTCGTAGAGCGACCGCGGTTGGGAGAGCATCAGTCCAAGGATCAGCAACCTCACTCATCCAATGTATCTCATGGATAGGTCGCATGGCGGTGTGGCCCCCGCTCCGTACGCCGACAGCAAGGGCGCCGTGCGCCCGACGGAGGCCGACACAGCGTCGCCTCCGTACGCCTTCGGCCGCCCCGGAACTGGTGGCGCCGTCGGCGGACATCCGACCGATCGTCCTGCTGGCTCCGGTCTCCACCAGCGTCAGCGCACTGATCCAATTGGGAGCATCCGGGTACTCCCAACTAGCAGGACGGAGGCCAGCTCGGACAGCGCTGGCTCCAGCTGGGAGTCGCGGAGTTGGCGGCCGGCCAAGACCAGGGCCGCTGCGCCGAAGAGCCGCGCACAGCGGAGGCCGCACCAGGCAAGGTGCCCGATACGGCCTCCGGTGCTCAGGCTCGGCGCCTGGTCGTACGCGCTGCTTCCAAGGACGCAGCCGGGTGCCAGGCAGGTGCCAGGCAGCCGGCGCCTGGTCATCCCCGCTTTGACACGCGCAGCGGGAACGTCGGGGCGCCGACGGTGTCGAGCGTGATGGTGTTCGCCGCCACGTACCGGTCCAGGTACGGCGACCGGTCGCCCTGGGTGGGCGAGTCGAACCGCGGGTCCTGCACCTCCAGGCCGAGCCGTGCACCGGTGACGGTGATCGTCTGACCAGAGGGAACAGGGCGCCAGCCCCGTGAGGTGATGGTTCCGACGAACCACACGCGGGGCGGGCGTACCGGACTGAGGTCGAGTGGTCGTACCAGCGGATCACCACCGGGGGCGACGTACCAGCACGCGTGTCGGAGCAGCAGACCAACGTGCACGTCACCGAGGAGGTCAAGGTGGTCATCCCGGACACCGTGGCCTCGCCGGGACTGCTCTGGGCCCGGACCACCTTCACCCGCCCCGGCGGAACCCCCTACTCGGGTCCGGATCTGTACGCGTTCGCCCTGTTCCGGGCCCCACAGGGCTCTACTTCCTGGGGCCGATGACCGACGACCGGGGTCGGCCACGACGGCCGGGCGGGCGACGGCGAGTACACCGCCGGACTGCTGATCCGGGACGTGCTGAAGGACCTGGAGAAGGCCGGCCAGCAGCCGCAGGGCATCTGGAAGGTCTTCGTCTTCGCCCAGGACGTCGACCTGCTTCCGCCGGGTACTCCGGCCAAGGTCGCCGCGCAGACCGTCGGCGGCGTCTTCGTGGCCAGTGCCGTCCAGATCACCTTCGACTCCAGCCAGCCCTGCCCTTTGGAGGCGCAGAGCAGCATCAAGGTCGTCTGACCAGCCTTGGACTTGTGGGTACGGCGGGGGCCGAGCGAGGCTCCCGCCGTACGGCGCGCCGGACCAGCCGAGCGCCCAATTTTCGATCTTGCCATCCGCCCCTACTCTGGCCGCATGTGCCGAACTGGCAGCGTGCGCCATCTATAACAACACCACCCCGTCGTTCCGGAGCGCGGTGATCATCTTCTGTCTCACTGCGGCACCGCTGTTCCTCATCGCTGGCCTGACGATCGATCCGGCGCCGAAGCCGCTCGGGGTGCTGCTGGACGGCACCGTGCTCGACCACGCGCCGCCCCGGCCGGGAGACGCCAGCGCGGCCATCGTCTCGGTGCAGACGCCGGAGGGTCGGGTCATCTGCGGCATCGAGCGGGTCCTTCTCCCCGAAGGCCGGCTGCCGGTGGTCGGCGCGACGATCACCGTTGATTACGCCGACGGCAGGTGCCGCCCGGAGCCGGAAGACAACACCGGCATCCGAGTGGGTCTGGTTCTCATTGGCGCGACCGGCGTCATCGGGGTGAGTACGTACTTCTGGCGCAGGTCCGGGCCGGGTCGACGGTTCCGGGCCGCACGGAAGGCGGCCGACCGCCGACGCAACCACCCACGCCGGACGCCCTCACGCGACCGTCCAGGACGCAACGTCAATCGTGTTTCTGGTGGAGCCGAGGGGATTTGAACCCTGGCCTCCTCTTACCAACCGTCACCCTCCCGGGCTTGTCATCGCTGGTCGTATCTTGGCGTTGAGCTGCACAGACGCCGTCCCGCGTTGGTCGCCGCCTGTCACTGGTAGTCAACTCTGAGGAGGGTTCTCGGGCGGTAAACGGGGCTCGGTCCGGCGGGTCCCGGCGGACGCCGCCACCATTGGCACGTTCTGGCGGCGCCTCGAAACACTCGCCACATACTGCCAACGAATCAACGGCTCAGGACACTAGTCGGCGCTCTTGACTGGGGCTGATGGCGCGCCGGCTTCCTTTCCTTTATTCCGGGCGGACGCGAGCAATTTTGGCAGCCGATCGGCGAAATTTTCCGGGAAGGCGTGCCCCAAACCGGCTACTTCATCCAGCACGCAGACCAGTCCGATTTCTCGCGAAGTGGCGACTGCGGCCAGCGCACCGTCGCGTACGTCGCCGTCCTCGCTGCCGAGCACCACATGGCCAGACAGCTCTCGGCGGACCGCCGCCCCGGCCAGGCTGGCGTCGACCTGCTCGGAGTCGATCGCCGGCGCCATCGCGATGAAGGCCACGGCTGGTCCGGCAAGCGCCCAGCGGATTGCCACCCGCCCGCCAGCGGAGAAGCCCGCAGACACTAGCGGCAGTGCTCGCTCGGCCGGGGTGAGGTTGGCCAGCGCCGCCTCGACGTCCCGCACCGCGACCTCATGCTCCGGCCAGGACCGGTAGGTTGGCGTGTTGCGTTGGGTTGACTCAACGGCGAGCAGTAGCCAGCCCACGTCCACCGCCGACGCCCAAGCCCCCGCAGCGTCGTCAGCGTCCTCCCCGGCGCCGTGCAGCGCGACCAGCACCCCGACAGGCTCTCCCAACGGCCGACGGACCAGTGGCGGACGGGCCTGACTGGCCGCGGCGACTGCGCGGTCGTGCGCGGTGGCAACCAGCTCAGCGAAATCGGGCAGCTCACGCAGCGGCGCTAAGTCATCGTCCTCGACCAGGATCCGCCGGTGCCACCAAGCCCCGGCGGCCAGCGCTGCTGCCATCTCGGCGTACGCCTCGGCGGGCCGGCCGTCCTTGACGAGCAGACACGCGGCCATGTGTGCCAGGTCAGCCCGCCAGTCCGGCAGGTCGGCGTAGGCCGTCCGGGCCAGCGCAGCCCCTTCCGCATGACGGCCGGCTCTGTAATGGGCGAAAATTCGGTCTTCCATCGCCCGATATCGGGCTCGGTCGTTGGCCACGGGCCTGATCTTCTCCGGTCCGTCAAACGGAATACCGATCAAGCCAGGGCGTCGCTCTCATACAGCGCGGGAGAAGCCGCAGCAAGTCGCCGGGTGGACAGCGTCCGCCCCAACTACGGCTGCGGGCGTGCCGATGAGTGGACTTCGAACGGGCAGCGACGGCCCCTCAGGAGAAGTAGACAGCGCGGCCAGCTCCAGCCTGCGCTTCAGACAGAACGAGCAGATGGCCGAGACGCTCGACCTCTTGGTCGAGCAGTCCGGCGCGCGCTTCGAGACCGTCGGCTCGATGCGCAAGGATAGGTCGGTCTTCGTGACCATGAAGCTGCCCACGGCGGCTTCTCACCGTGGACCGAACGTCGCGCCTACCGGTCGGTTGAGGGAAGCCCGTTTGGCGGTGTGTCCTCCAACAAGGTGAAACCTGAGCGATTTTCCTCTTCTGTCTGAGATTTCCGCTGACCGTGATTACGGTGAGGTTCGGGCGATCAAGCAGTTCACCGCGGCGACGAAGCCCGGCAGCCATCGGTCCACGCGCCGCTCGGCGGTGCTTCCGACCGGTTACGGCTTCGGCTGGGTCGCGTTGGCAGCCACGCACATCTGCCCACCTTCGGAAACCACTGAGCAACGAGGGAGAAATACATGCTCGGTATCTCGCTACGTCGGCCGAAGATCATCGCCGCAACGCTCGCCGCCGCAACGCTCTTCACGGTGCTCGGCTCAGCCACCCCGCACGTGTTCGCGGACGGCGGTCCGCAGCCAACCCCCAATGAGGAGCATGACACCAGGCCAACCATCGTTCTGGTGCATGGCGCCTGGGCCGACGGATCGAGCTGGAGTCAGGAGGTCCGCAACCTCCAGGCACGCGGTTTCGAGGTCCAGGTTGCGCCGCAACCCAACCGGGGGCCGACGATCGACAGCGGCTACCTGGAGGACTTCCTGTCCACCATCGAAGGTCCCGTCGTGCTCGCGGCCCACTCGTACGGCGGCTTTGTGGCAAGCGACGCCGCGACCGGCAACAGCAACGTCAAGGCACTCGTGTTCGTCGACGCGTTCGCCCCAGACGAAGGGGAGACCGTGGAAGAACTCACCGCCGGCTCCGGCTCGGTGCTTGAGCCGGCCTTGACCGACCCCACGAGCGTTTTCAAGCTCGTGCCGTTCCCTGGTGCCCCAGAAGGGGCGGTCGACTCGTACGTCCTGCCGAAGGTGTTCATCAACGGCTTCGCCAACGATCTGCCTCGGCGTCAGGCGGAGGTGCTCGCCGTATCCCAGATTGCCCTGGCCACGAACGCCCTGGCGGAGCCGGCCACGGAGCCGGCGTGGAAGACGATCCCGTCGTGGGCGGTGATCGGTACCGAGGACCGGGTTATCCCGCCGGCCCGCCAGGAGGAGATGATGAATCGGGCGGGAGCGAAGATTACCCGGATCGACGCCTCTCACCTGGGACTGATCTCGCATCCCGACGAGGTCACCGAGGTCATCCTGAAGGCGGCCCGGGCAACTGCCTGAAAGGGCTTCTGACAACGGCAGCAACCGTGGCCGCGTGGGCCGGGCTCTCTGATAACCGGATGGTACGCCGTTCACCTCGGGGTCTGGTACAGGTAGAAGTTCCGCAGCTCCGGCATGGCCGTACCCTGCTTGACTTGAAAGTCCGGCGAGTCGGCATTCCAGCGCCAGCTGGCCGCTCTCGCTTGCTGACCTAGGACAAGTTACCTCGAAGTAGAAGCAAGCTTGCGAAAAGGTCGGCCGTGGCATCGCGGTGAGCGGTGCCACGGCCAGTTGTTGTGTCAGCTGGTCGCCTTGGCAGCGGCCTCGATCTGGTTGGTGACCGCGCCCGGAACGGTGACCATGGACAGGTGGGGGCGTTGATCTCGATGGTGTGCGCCTTGGCCCTCTTGGACATGGCGATCTGCTCGGCGGCGGGGATGACGGCGTCCTGATTGCCGATCAGCGACCACGAGGGAATGGCGCGCCAGGCCGGCTCGCCGGACTCCTCGATCAGGGCGTTCGGGGCCAGGGGGCGCTGCCGGGCGGCCAGCACCGCGAACGTCCTTGGCGGGAGTGGTCTTGTCGGCGAACGCCTTGCCGAAGACCGACGGCTTCACGTAGAGGTTGACAACTCCCGGATCGGCGCCGGGGATCGCGACCTGGTCGAAGACGGTGGACGCTTCGGCCGCGAAGACCGAGCCCGGCACCGCCGAGGTCAGCGACAGCACGGCGAGGTGCGTGTCCGGGAGGTACGCGTCGACGTACACCAGGGCCTTGACCTGCTTGTCGCCCAGAGGCGTTCGTGATGACCATGCCGCCGTAGGAGTGCCCGACGAGGACGATCGGTCCGGTGATGGTGTCCAGGTATGCCCGAAGATTCGCGGCGTCGTTGTCCCCGCCCGACAGCAGATGCGGCGGCGTGACCACCCGGTAGCCGTCGTGCTGGAGCTTGGCTGCCACCTTGTCCCAGCTCGACCCCGTCCGCCCACGCACCGTGCACGGGCATGACGGTCGGCTTGGCCGCCGCAGGGCGCGAGTGCTGGGCGTGACTCGTCAAGGCCTGGGTGGTGCCGATACCGGCACCACCCAGGGTGAGGGCACCGATAGCCACGCCTACATAGATGAGGCGCCGCCGGGAGCACCCCGGCGAGTGCGGTGCGTTGTAAGGCCGTAGGCGGCCTGCTCAACGAGACTCAGGTGCGGCCAGTCCAGGTGGCAGCTCGGATGGGCGCGGAGACCGACAGCGGCCCACGCTGCCCGGTGAACAGCAGTCCCGGCTCGCTGCCGCGCTTGCTGATCCACGCCGAGATCCGCTGTCGGGCCACCGCAGGCAGCGGCACCTCGCGGACTCATCCCCCTTGCCGTGCATCCGGATGGCGCTGGTGCGGGCGGTAATGGCGATGTCATCGATGTCGAGTCGGGCGCACTCCTCGACCCGACCGCCCTGGTCACTGGCCTATCTCACCTGTCTAAAAGGTTGTCGGCGACGGTGGAGGTCGGGGTGTTGAGCATGCCGTCGAACGCGTCGAGGACGGGGGTGTGCAAGTAGGCGCTTTGTATCCGGATGCGGTCAGGGCCAAGGGCAAGACCGGCGTCACCGGGAACCTCTTGGCGTGCCCGGCGAAGGTCGGCGATGCTGAGCCCCAGGCCGGCATCGGCGAAGGCGGCTTCGACGCTTCCCGGCTCGGGCGCCTCCAACGCGGTGTTGTCGATGGCGAACCCGAAGCGCGTGTTCTCGTCGGGGCGCATATCGGCTGTGTGTCCGGTGGTGCTCGTCAGGCCGAGGGCGAAGTACTCGTCGCCGAGAACGCGGTGCAGGTGCTGTCCCATCGGGAGCCCCGTGAGGTGACCGTTGAAGGAGATCGGCAGCTTCTGGATGTGGGCGTTGTGAGCCGCCAGCACGACCCGGGTCCCAGGTTCAAGGCGCTCCAGATGCCACAGGACCGACCCGGCCATGTAGACGTCGCGGGCCGAGGTGTCGGCGGTCAGCCCGTTTCCGGCGTAGAGGCCGGCCATGGCGCGGAAGCCGTAGTCGGCGTGGCAGGCGCCTTCGAGGCGACGCAGGGCGATGTCGTAGCTGCGCTGGTCACCGCGGGAAAGGTACAGCGCTTCGACGGCGCGGAACCGGATGAGCAGGCGCATCAGGATAGCGCTGAGGGCGTCCTGTTCGGCGGTGGCCAGGCGTGTCCAGGCCGGTGCGGCCGAGGCCGCGGAGGCACCGGCGAACGATTCGGCGATCCGCATCGCCGTCTGGAGCGCCGGTAGGGTGTCGGGATCGATCTCGCGGAGGTAGTCAGCGACCGGGGCCAGGGCGGGAACCAAGGATCCACCGGCTGCCGGGATGTCGATCCCGGCGAAACGCACCGGCTCCGAGGCTGTGGCGTTGTGCCGGCGCATCCAGCGCAGTGGCTCATCGACTCCCACGGGGATCGCCTCGGCGAGCTGGGCCGACAGATCATCATCCGCCCCCTCCCCCTGGGCCCAGGCGTCAAGGGGGAAGCCTTCGCTCAAGCCGTATTCGAAGGCCAGGACGGTGAAGCCGCAGCGTTCGACGAGGAACCGCAGGATGCGTTCGCGCATGAGTGCGAACTCGTTGATGAAGTGGGAGTTTTCACCGATCGCGACGACGCGGGCTTCGCCGATGATGCCGCGCAGCGGCTCCAGGTCATCGAGCGGCGCCTGACGGTCGAGGTGGGTAAGCGGGACGGCATGGGATTGCAACCAGTCAGCAAATGTTTGTGGTGGGTAAGCAGGCATGCTGACAGCTCGATTCTCAGTGCTGGAATGTGGATGGATCGCCGATGGGGCAACGGATCACCGCAGGTTGGCAACCACCGGAGGATCGGCGAACATGACGGTGAAGCCGCTAGGCCTCACCGCGCGTAGCGCCTTCCCGAAGAGGAGGCGCGGAGTGGCTGGGAACGGGAGTTGGCGGGGCGCGAAGGTGTCCACAGGTCGGAGGCCGGCTTCCGCAGTGGCGGTCCTCCTGCGCCGGGACCGTTCAACGGCCCGTCGCTCTGCGTGTCGGCGCCTCTTGACATGCCTCCACCGGGTGACCGGACGCCGCGTCCTCCAGTTCGTCGATGCTGCCGGACATGATCGTGCGGATGTGTTCGGTGATGTGCTGGAGCGGCCAGTCCCACCAGGCCAGGGCGAGGAGGCGGTTGATGTCGGCATCGCTGTAGCGGCGGCGGATGAGACGGGCGGGGTTGCCGCCGACGATGCCGTAGTCGGGCACATCGTCAACGACGACGGAACCGGAAGCGATGACCGCTCCGTTGCCGATACGGACGCCGGGCATCACCATGGCCCGGTAGCCGAACCAGACGTCATGGCCCACCACGGTGTCACCCCGTCCGGGCAGGCCGGTGATGAGATCGAAGTGCTCCGCCCAGGAACCGCCCATGATCGGGAAGGGGAACGTCGAGGGACCGTCCATGCGGTGGTTGGCGCCGTTCATGATGAACCGCACGCCCTCGCCGAGCGCGCAGAACTTTCCGATGACCAGCTTCTCCGGCCCGTAGTGATACAGCACGTTGCGGGTCTCGAACGCGGTCGGATCATCCGGATCGTCGTAGTAGGAGAACTCGCCGACCTCGATCAGCGGGGAGGTGACCAGCGGCTTCAACAGCACCACACGCGGCTGCTCGGGCATCGGATGCACCACGGTCGGGTCGGTGGGAACAGGCGGCATCACCAATTGCTTCCTTTCTGAAGAGGTTTGCGGGGTTGGAGGACATCAGGCCCTGGCGGTGGCTGTCGCAGTCGTGTGCATGGCCAGGTGTGCGCCCCGCCAGCGACGGCGCAGCCGGCGATCATGGCCGACGATGACCATGGCGCCGTCGTACCCGGTCAGAGCGGCTTCCAGCTCCTCGACGAGGGCGGGCGACAGATGGTTGGTGGGTTCGTCGAGCAGTAGCATCTCCGGCGTAACCACCAGGACGGCCGCCAGTCGTCTGCGGCTCCAGCCGCTGGTCCTGGGCGAGATGACCGACCCCGCCGGCGGCCTGGACGACGACCTCACCCTGATCGGGCCGTTCACGCCCGGCCAGCAGGCGCAGCAAGGTGGTCTTGCCGGATCCGTTCTCACCGATGATTCCGGTGCGCCCGCCCGCAGCGAGCGAGCAGGTCACCGAGTCAAGGACGAGCCTGCCGTTGAAGGACTCACTGACGGCGAGTGCGGTGATCCGGGTAGGCATGCGGGGACTCCAAGCACCCGAGGACGAGGCGGCCGTCAATGGCCGCGCGGCCGGGCGAACGCTTCGGAAGAGCACCGATCACCCCACTAGTGCGACAACTGATACATTAAGATTCTGCCACGACGCCATCCCCTCGAGCAAACGGACTACCAGCGATGACTCCCGCAGTCCCAGAACCGGAAGACACCCGGCCACCGCCGACCCGCCGCCGACCCGGCGGCCGCACCGCCCGCATTCGTACGCAGGTACTCGACGCGGTCCGCGCGGAGTTCAGCGAACACGGTTATGACGGCCTCACCATGGACGCCGTCGCCGCCCGCGCCGGCGTGCACCGCGCAACGGTGTACCGGCGCTGGGAGGACACCGGCGGCCTGCTCGCCGACGTCCTCGACGCGGCGAGCGACGACGACTGGCAGCCACCGGACACCGGCTCGCTGGAAGGCGACCTGGCAGCACTGAACCAGGAGATCCAGGCAGCCCTAACCGCACAACCGCCGTTCGTGACAGCCCTGATCGCCGCCTCGTTCCGCTCCGAGAAAGCCGCCCACGCCCAACAACGGCTCTGGGAGGACCGGTACGCCCGCTGCGAGATCGTCGTCAGCCGGGCCGCCCGGCGCGGCGAACTCCCGCCGTACACCGACGCTCGACGACTGCTCATCGCCGCCACCGCGCCGCTGTACCACCAACTGGTGCTCCTCCGCACGCCACCCGACCCGCGTCTACCCGACGACGCGGCCAGAATCGCCGCCCTCGCCGCAGCCGCCGGAGCCTTCACCGAACCCCCGTCAGCGGGCGACGCCTGAGGGAGACTTCACTCCCTTGTGTGGGCGCATGCCCAGTTCATCCGCCTGGCCTGGAACGCAGGATTTTGGTGCGGTCGGCGGCCCCTACCTCCGTTGACGAACCGCCCCGCATCGCCTATCCGACAGTTTCTGGAGTGCTGCCGGGCCCTGTGCCACAGTGCCGGGCAACGATGCGGAGGTATCGATGAGCGTCGCCCCGACGGACGGCGATCTTCAAGGCACGGTGGCTGCCGCGATCGCGGCTCAGGAGAGGTGCGTGCGCAACGCCGGGCTGCCGGAGATCGACGCTGCCGTGGCCGCCTGGAACGCGGTGCTGCGTCACCCCTGGATCTGGACCGATCCGCGCCAGGAACGCGCGGCCCAGCACAACGCCGGCGGGGTCGCGTCGATGCGATATCAGGCAACGGCCGACTCGGCGGACCTCGAGCGTGCCGTGGAGTTGCACCTGGGCGCCGTGGCGGGTGAGCCGCCCGACGGGCCTCACCGGTCGCTGTACCTGGCCGGGCTGGGCCGCGCCCTGCGCCTGCGTTACAGCCTCTACGAGTCGTCGGCCGACCTCGACGCGGCCCTCGAGGCGTTCGGGGAGTTCCTGACCGACCGTGACCTCCGCGCGGCCGACCCGATGGATCTCATGAGCATGTCGACCCTGCTGCGGCTGCGCTACGACCGCACCGGTCACGCCGCCGATATCGACACCGCGGTCGGGTTGGCCCGGCGCGCCACCGAACTCATCGGCGAGGGAACCGGGCCGGCCTCCGAGGCGTTCACGATCCTGGGAAACGCACTGGCGTTACGGCACCGCCGTGGCCGGGAGCGGGCGGACCTGGACGCGGCGATCGACGCCTTCGAGCGGGCCACCGCCGTGGTCACCGACGACAATCACAACCGTTTCAACGCGTTGCAGAACCTGGGTGTCACCTACCGGCTGCGGTACGACCTCATCAAGGAACCGCCGGACCTCGACCGGGCAGTCGAGTTGATGCGGGAGTCACTCGCCCTGATGGAGACGGAATCACCGTTCCGAGTCGGCGCCCTGAGCAACCTCGCCGCCGCGCTGGAGACACGGGCCGTGCTGACCGGCGACCGCACCGAGTTCGACGAGTTCGCCGCCGGGCCGTTCACCGAGGGGATGCGGCAGGCCGGTAGCGGCGCAATGTACCTGGTCATCGCGGCCGGCCAGGTCCACGAGCGCTACGAGCGGGTGGGGTCGCTCGACGAGCTGAACCAGTCCATCAACGCGCTGCGCCGGTCGATCGGCACGGTGCAGGGTCAGTCGCAGAACCGGCCGGTGCTCGCCGCGTTACTGCGCTCACGGTACGAGCGGACCGGCGACCTGGCCGACCTCACCGCGGCCGCCGACATCCTGCGCGCCGCTGCCATGGCGGAGACCGACGCGTACCGGCGTGCGGCCCACTACCAGAACTTGGCCATCTGCCTGCGTCACCAGTACGGGCACAGCGGCAGCACCAAGGATCTCCACCAGATGGTCGCCACGTCGGCTATTGCCCTCGAGGAATGCCCGGCGGACTCGGAGAACCTGCCCGGATACCTGATCCTGCTCGGCCAGAACCTGCATTACCTCTTCGGGCACACCGGCGCAGGCGACGACCTGGAAGCGGCCCTCGCCTGCTGGGAGGGCGGACTCGGCCTGCTGCCGCCCGACGAGCCGGCGCGGCCGCACTACGTCAACAGCTTCGCGGTCGGCCTGGCCGACCGATGGCGGCTGAACGGTGAGCGGGCCGACCTGGACCGAGCCATCGAGCTTCTCACCGAGGTGAGCCGGGACGCGCCCGAGACGTCCCCGCACAAGCCCGGCGAGCTGCACAACCTGGCGACCTGCCGGCGTGAGCGGCACGCGCTGACCGGCGACGCCACCGACCTGCGGGAGTCGATCGCCGCGTTCCGGCGAGCGTCGCTGCTGCCCCAGCTCGGCCGGCACGACGCGCTGAGCATCTCCCTCGCCTGGGGCCGGTGGGCCGGCGAACGACAGAGCTGGGCGGAGGCCGCCGAGGCGCTCGCGCCTGGCATGCGAGCCGCCCGGGAACTGTTCGCCGCCCAGCTCAGCCGGCAGGCCAAGGAGATGTGGTTGCGGGACGCCGGGGCCGTTCCGCAGCTCGCCGCGTACTCGCTGGCCCGCACCGGCAACCCGGCGGGCGCGGTCACGGCCCTCGAGCAGGGCCGCGCCATGTTGCTCTCCGAGGCCCTCGAACTGGGCCGCGCCGACCTCGAGCAACTGGCCGCACTCGGCCGGGGTGACCTGCTCGCCGCCTTCCGCGACGCCGAGGACAGCCTGCGGGCCTACGACGAACCGGACCAGGCGGCACCGGACGGGGACCTCTACGGACAGCTCGAGAGCCTACGCAAGGCGCGCGAGCGGTTCGCGGTGGTGTCCGCGCGGATCCAGCGGGTCCGCGGCTACGAGACCTTCCTTCAGCCGGCCGAGTTCGCCGACGTGGCGGCAACCGCGACCGACTGTCCGCTCGTCTACCTGATGGCGAGCCGGCCGGGCGGGCTGGCGCTCGTGGTGAACAACGAGAACGTCGAGGCGGTGTGGCTGCCCGAGCTGACCACCGACAGCCTGTATGAGAAGCTCGGCCAGTACTTCTCCGCGTACGCCCTGCGCGCGAGCGGCCGGGCCGCGTGGCCGGCCGCACTCGACGAGCTGACCGGCTGGCTGTGGCCTGCCGTCATGGGCCCGGTGCTGGACCGCCTGGAAGGGCACGCTCGCGCGGTCATCATCCCGACCGGACTACTGCCGCTGTTGCCGCTGCACGCCGCGTGGACCACCGCCGCGCCGGGCGAAACGGTGACCGGCCGGATCTACGCGCTGGACCGGATGCTGCTGACCTACGCGCCGAACGCCCGCGGACTGGCGGCGGCTGCGCCGCGCGCAGCGGCTGCTTCCCGGAGGAGAACGCGACCGAGTTCATGGCGCGCTCACAGCCGGGCGGGCGCTACTGGCAGTCGTACGACCCGCCGTCGTGCCTCGCCGGGGCCACCCGGGTACGGCGGCCGGACGGCACCACCACGGCGATCGACCGGTTGCGCCGGGGCGACCTGGTGGCCACGCCGTACGGCACCCGGCCGGTCCTGCTGGTGTCCCGCACGCCCCGCGCCGGCCGCCCGCTGGTCACGCTCGAACCGACCGGCCTGCGGTGCACGCCCGGCCACCCGTGGGTGGTGGAACCGACCGGTGCCGGGCGGCACGCCGACGGGCAGGATGGACCGGAGTACGCGGCGGTCCGCCCGGAACTGGCCCGGACCCAACTGCCGGGCCTGGCCGACACGGGAGTGGCCCCACTCGTCGCCGGCACCCGGTTGGCGGGTTGGCAGGCGGGCCGGCCGACCCCGGTCACGGTCCGCGCCCGGCCCGCCGACCCGGACGCCGAAGACTGGGTGTACGGGCTGCTCGTCGAGCCGGACGCGGACGGATTCGGCCGGTACCTGGTCGACGCCGGGGCGGCCGACGTGGTGGCGGTTCCCGAACAGGCGCCGCTCGGGCGGCTGCCGCACGCCGCGCTCGCGCTGCTGGAGGCGCTGCCCGCCGTGCTGGACGCCGTCCGGCCTGCGCTGGAAGCGGCGACGCCGGACCATTTCGCGTCCGTGCTGCGGCGTGCGCTCCAGGCCGTACCGGTGGACATCTCGGCGGCCTGGCGCCAGGCGGCACGGGTCCGACCGGTATGGACGGACGGCACGGACACCGCCCGGGTGCACGCCGCGCTGGACCGGCTGTTACCCGCGCTCGGCGACCGTCACGGGCTGGTCGACTGGCGGGCCGGCGGACTCGTCGACCTCCTGGTCGAGCGGTTCGGCGCAGAGTTGCGCGGCGTGGTCGACCACGGATGGCGGGTGCCGCCCCGGCCCGGAGCGCCGCTCACCGCCGCAACCGTGTTGGAAGTGGTACGCCACCAGCCCGGCGACAATCCCACCGAGGTACGGGTACGGTTCGGCGGCGCGACCGGTCGGGTTCCGCTGTCCGGGAGAGGCTTCCGGCGTACCCCGGACGCGTTCCCGGCGGTGCGGGGGCGTACCCCGGCTGCCGGACCGGTACGGCTGGACGCTGCGGTGCTCGCGGGCGGCCGAGTGGTGGCCAGCGGCACGACGTGGCTACCGTGGACCGTCGGCACCGGTTACCGGTGGGCGTGGTCACGCCTGGTCACACCGGACGGGGACGAGTACGGCCGGATGGCGTTCGACCTGCGTAGCCAGCGGTCGACCGACCGGGACCCGCCGGGACCACCGCCCGGCTGGGCCGGCTCCCGGCGTACCCCGTTCGCGCTCACCCTCGGCCGGTCGCTCGGCGCGTCGCTCGCCGCCGGACTGCCCGGCGCCCTGACGGCGAGCGCGCCCGCGATGCTGCCGCGCCACGTGACCGGTCACCGGCCGGGGTGGAGGTAGCCAGCCCAGGGTCATCGGTTCTGCCGCACCCACGGTCGCCGGTGCTCCCTCCTTCGGACGCAGGGAGGCGAGAACACGCGCCCGGCCAACACCAACGCCGAGGCGTGCTCTCAGCACGGCGAAGTCGGGGTGCCCGTCGCTGCCGGGGACGACGATCTTCCCGTCGAGGATGACGTCAGGCAGGCCGGCGGCGGGCTCAGGGCGGTGCGGGCCGCCGTACGCAAAGTCAGGGGTTTCCTCTTCCCCGGGATAGAATGCCGTCCATCTGGCGCCGAGCCCGCTGGGAGCAACGGTGATCGAACTCACAACGGTCGTCCAAGAGCTGCGCGCGGAGCTGGAGGCGGCCGTCGCCGTCGCCGCCGGCGAGGCGTTCCGGTTCGAACTCGGCCCCATCGAGCTGGAGCTGACGGTCGCGGTGACCAAAGAGGCGAAAGGGTCCGCGAAGGTCCGCTTCTGGGTGGTCGACCTCGGCACCGACGCCGGACTGCACCAGGTGTCCACACAACGGATCAAGCTGACCCTCCAGCCGAGGCTCAGCGGGTCGGCCGAGACGCCGTGGGTCGTCGGCGAGGCGGGCGATCGCGAGCGGTGATCGATCCGGCCCGCGTCGCGGAGATCATCGTCACGACCGCCGCAGGCGGCCGCCGAGGCTCGGGGTATCGGATCTCGGACACCGAGGTGCTGACCGCCGCCCATGTCGTCGACGGCGGCAGCCGGATCCTCGTCCGCTTCGACGCGGACACCGATCGCGAGTGGACCCGCGAGGCGGCCATCGCCCTGACATCCGGCGGCGACGACGTGGCGATCCTGCGCGTCGACGCGGGCGGCGGCATCCGCCGCAGCGAGTTCGCCGGCATACCCGCCGCCGACGCGGTACTCTCCTGCTCCACCGTCGGCTTCCCGCGCTGGAAGATCCGGGACGACCACTCGCGCCGGCTTCCCGACGGCAGCCCGTCACAGTACCGCGACACCTGCCACCTGACGGCCACGGTGGCGCTGCTGGCCAATCGCCGCGAGGCGACCCTCGAACTGGCGATCGCCACGCCGCCCGCCCCCGACCCGGATCCCGGCCGCTCGCCGTGGGAGGGCATGTCCGGCGCCGCAGTGTTCCACGAGGACCGGATCGTCGGCGTCGTCACCAAGCATCACCGGGGCGACGGGCTGGGCAGGCTGGCCGCCGGCCGGGCCGACGGTTGGATGGACCCGGTGCTGCGTGAGCTGATGGGTCCGCTGACGCAGGCCGTGCTCTCGGCCGGGGGCGCGCTCGCGCTCGCCGCCCAGCTGTCCTGGCTGCGCAGCATCGCGCCGCCCACGCTGGAGGACCGCGGCGACGAACTCGCCGAGCTGATGCGGTTCTGCGGCGGTGACGAGCCTTATGTGCTGTGGCAAGGGCCGCCCTGGTCCGGTAAGACCGCCCTGCTGTCCTGGTTCGCCCTGCATCCGCCGGCCGGGACACGCATCGTGTCCTTCTTCGTCACCTCCCGGCTCTCCGGCGAGTCGGACAGCGACGCCTTCCTGGCCTCGTCGATCGAGCAGCTCGCGGCGATCGCCGGGGAGGAGCCGCTGTTCCCCGCGCAGCGATCGGCGCGCGTCGGGCACTATCTCCGGCTGCTGGAGACGGCCGCGCGCGCGATGCCGCTCACGCTCGTCGTCGACGGCCTCGACGAGGACACCGGGCGCCGGCCGAGCATCGCATCGCTGTTGCCGCGCGATGTTCCCGCCGGGGTCCAGATCGTGGTCGCCGGTCGCGAGTCGCCCGGCCTACCCGCCGACGTCCCCGCCGGTCATCCGCTGCGCCGCTGCCGGACCGTGCGCCTGTCGCAGCCGCGGCTTGCCCAGGACCTGGAGGCCGCTGCCAAGAGCGAACTGGTCCGCCAGCTGGAGAGCGGTACCGAGAGCCAGCGGATCGTCGGGTTGGTCACCGCCTCCGGCGGCAGCCTGACGGTCGCAGACCTTGCAGACCTCGCTGGAAGTCCCCGCTGGGTGGTCGAAGAGCTGCTGGGTTCGGTGCTGGGCCGGTCGTTCACCTTCGTGTCGCAGATCGGCGAGGACCCGATCTGCGCCTTCGCGCACACCACGCTGCAGGAGATCGCGGAGCGGATGCTGGGACCGTCGGTCACGCAGCTGCGGGTCACCGTCCTCGACGCCGCCGCGGATCGGTACCGGGCGGCGGGCTGGCCGGACGACACGCCGGACTACCTGCTGCGGTCCTACGGGCGGCTGCTGCTGCGTTACGCCGATCCGCAGCGGCTCGCCGCGTTCGCCGGTGATCCGGCACGCCATGACCTCATGCTGCGCCGCACGCGATCCGACTACGCGGCGACGATCGAGGTCACCGCGGCCGTGGATCTCCTGGCGGAGGCCGGGCTCCTCGCCGGGCTCGCCGCCGTCGCCGCCGAGCGGGACCGGATCGTGCACCGGGGAACCTCGGTACCGGTGGACCTCCCCGCGGTGCTGGCCCGGCTCGGCGAGCCCGATCTCGGAGAGTCCCTGGCCCGCGCCGTCGGCGAAGAGATCATGCGGGCGTACGCGATCACCGACCTGGCCGCCGCCGTGCCCTCCAGAGCGCAGGCCCTGCTCACGACGGCAGTCGGCGTGGCCCGATCGATCGCCGGTGACCGGGACCGGTTCGAGGCGCTGCGCGCGATCGCCACCCACCCGGCGGTGCGGGACGACCCCGGGAGAAGCGCCGCCATCCTCGCCGAAGCCGCCGGCCTGGCCCGGGATTCCGGCTCCACCGAATTCGCCGGGCGCTGCGCCGTGCTGCTGGCCGAGGCGGGCCGGATCGCCGAGGCGCAGGAGGCCGCCGAATCCCTCGACGGCACTTGGGCGCGGGCCGAGGTGCTGGCGACCATCGCCGTGCACCTGACCGGCGACGACCGCGTCCGTCTCGCCGGAACCGCAGAACGCATCGCCATGTCCCTGACGGACGACGCGGAGCGGGTGTCGGCCCTGGCGGCGGTGGCGCAGGCGTGGTCCGGGGCCGACCTCGGCGAAGCCGCCCGGGTGGCCGAGGCCTGCGAGGAGATCGCGCGATCACACCCGTATCTCACCCGCGCCGACTATGCACGTCCGGGAGGGTGGCGGGTCACGGCGAAATACAAGACGAGCCTCGCGATGACCTACGCGCACCACTTCGGCAGCGCGCTGCGCTGGGCCCAAGAGCTCTTCAGCGACAGGGTCAAGGAGGCCGTCGCCGACGAGGAGCGGCTGCACGTCGACGCGATGGAGACGCTGGTGTGGACGATGATCTCGCAAGGCCTCGCGGACGAGGCGGTGCAGACGGCGGCCGAGGCGTTCGACGAGGGGCGCGCCTACATCTTCTCGGACGTGGATCCGGCGAGCATCGGCGAAACGCTGGCCATAGCGCTCGCCGAAGCGGGCGAGACCGGCCTGGCCGAGCAGGCGACACGCGTGCTTGCGGACCCGTTCCGGCGCGCGTCGGGGCTCGCCGCCACCGCGGCGGCACACCTCGGCGGCGAACGGCCGCAGGAGGCGCGACGCCTCGCCGCCGAAGCGCTGACCATCGTGCAGGAAACCGAGGTCACCGACGCTGACGTGCTGCTCAGCTTGCTGGATGCGCTTTGCGCGGCCGAGCCCGCGTGGGTCCGGGTCCAGGCCCGGGAGCTGGCTCGGCGTCCCGGCGTCGGCGCGTTCGTGGACCGGATCGCCGCTGTCCAGGTGGCAGCGGGCGCGTACGCCGACGCCGCGGAGATCGTGTGGTCAATACCGGACCGCTGGGAACGGCACCTCGCGGTCGAGGCCGTCGTGTGGCAGCTGGCGGAGGCCGGGCAGTTCAAACAGGCCGCACAGATGGCACGCAGGCTCAAGACGGAGGCGGAGGCGGAGAACCTCAGAGGCGCCTTGTTCTCTGCCGCCAACTTCCTCGACGCCTGGCGCGGGATGAAGGCAGCGATCAAGCACCGCGACGCCGCCGAAGCGGAGCACGCGACGACCGTCGCGCTGCACACCACGTGGTCCGGTATCGACTCCCCGAACCCGGGCGCGATCGCCGCCTGGATACGACTGCTGGCACAGTCCAAACTTCTCGGCCATGCCGCCTGGATCGGTCCTGCCCTCGGCACCTTCCTCACCGACCGGGCCGCCCGGCTCGCGATCGTCACGGACGTGCTGATGGACGCCGACCCCGCTACCGGGCTGCTCGTAGCGGACGAGGCGATCAGCGCCGCACGCTCGCAGGGCAGCGCACCCGACCTGGCGACGATCGCGAGGGCGCTGGCACCCCACGCGCCCGGGCGTGCGCGCAAACTCGCGGCGGAGGCGCTGACCATGGCCGGCGACGACCGCATCCGTTTTGATTGCGCGCTGGCGCTCGGCCGTGGCGGGCAGCCGCAGGAGGCCGACGACATGGCGGCGGCAATCACCCGGGCGGACCTGCGCGCACTCGCCCGCGGCGAGATCGCCGCCTGGGCCGCGAAAGACGCCCGGACCCAGGCGACCGCCACCCGGATCGCCGTGGATCTCCTCGCTGGTGAGCACTGGCCGATGGCTCTCGGGACGCTCGGCGTCCTGCATCCGGAGGCCGCGATCGCGCTCTACGCCTCGCTCCTACCTGATGCGCCTGTACCGCGCCAGAACTAGCACGCACGGTGTGAGCTGGGGCGTTGGCAGGCCGTCACGGGCACGGCCGTCGTGGCCGGACCGGGCAATCCTGTCCGCCCTCACACGACTCTCCGTGCGGTGGGCGGTCTCCCCGGCGCGTCAGGAGCGGATCGTCGGATGGGTGGCGAGGGTGAGATACTCCGGATACCGGTCGGGTTCGAGGGCGCGGCCGTCTGTGAAGTGCACGGCGAACGCCTCCTCGCCCAGGGCGGCCTGTGTCCGGCCGCTGATTCGGTCGACATCGAAGCGTTCGGAAGGTGGCAGCGGCACACCTACCGCTTCCCTGGTCTCGGCGGCGGTACCGAGCAGGCGGGCAGCTTGTTCTGGACGTCCGGCCGAGGCATGCGCACCCGCCAGTCCCTCCAGCGCCAGGGCGACGGCTCGGGGATCGCCGCTTCGCCGGGCGGCGGCGAGCCCGTCCAGGTGCAGGGTCAGGGCGGCCTTGTCGTCGCCACGTTGCTCGGCGACGAAGCCCAGTTCGCTCAGGATCAGTGCCGTTCCGATGTCCGAGCCCATCCGGCGGTCCCAGTCGAGCCAGTTGCGCAGGTGCGTCTCGGCGGCGTCGAGTCTGCCCTGGCGCCTGGCCCCGAGGGCGAGGCCGATCTCGGCCATTTCCTCGCCGACTTGGTAGCCCTGTTCGACGGCCAGCCGCCGCGCGCGGTCGTGGAGGTCCGCCGCCCGCTGGTATTCGCGGCTCAGTAGAGCGATCCGGCCGAGTTGGCAGAGATTGTCGGAGGCCTCGGTCCACAGCCCGAGTTCCTCCGCGATCCGCGTCCCGGTCTGATGCAGGTCGGCGGCCCGCGGATAGTCGCCGGTGATCTGCGCGAGCAGGCCGAGCGTAAACATGGCCTGCAACTGGCCCCAGCGGTCACCAAGTTCGCCGAACAGCGTCCGGCTCTGCTCGCCGGCGCGTTCGAGCGAGGTGAGATCGCCCCGGGTAAGCGCCTGCTTCGCCTGGGTGCTCAGCGCGGCGGCCATCCCCCATCGGTCGCCGTCGGCACGGAACGCCGCGAGCGCTCGGGTGACCCGGTTCTCGCTGTCGGCCAGACGGCCGAAGCCGATCTGGGCGAACCCGAGAAACCATTCCGCCCGGGCCCGCGCACCCGGATCGGCCGGGCCGTCCTCCGTGTCCGGCGTCGGGGCGATCGGCCCGGTCAATTCCACGCTGTCACCGAACCGCGCCGTGATGCCCGCATGCCAGATCATCGCCGTGGTCCTGCTCGCGGCGGAGGCCGGACCGTCCACCGCCAGCGCCCCGGCCATCGACCGCCGGGCCTCGCCGAGCCGGCCGCGCAGCACCCAGTACCAGGCCAACGAGTTGACCAGCCGTACCGCCAGCCCCGCGGCACCGTCCCGGGTGGCGTTCTCGAGTGCGGTACGCAGATTGGCCGTCTCAGTGTCCAGGCGGCGCAGCCACTCCTGTTGGGCCGGGCCGCGCAGGTGCGGCTCGGCGCGTTCGGCAAGTTCCGTGTAGTACCGGTAGTGCCGGGCCCGTACCCGAACCAACTCCTGCGCCCGGTCGAGGTGTTCCAGGCAGTAGGCCGCGACGGATTCGAGCAGCCGGTACCGGAGACCGTCGGGGCCATCGCTGACGACCACCAGCGAGCGGTCCACCAGACGGGCCAGCAGGCCGAAGACCTCCCCGGCGCGTACGCCGTCGCCGGCGCAGATCGTCTCGGCTGCCTGCGTCGTGCAGCCGTCGACGGGAACGGCCAGCCGGCGCAGCACGACGCGCTCGGCCTCGGTCAGTGGCTCCCAGCTCCAGTCGATCATCGCCCGGAGAGTGTGTTGCCGGGCCGGGCCGCCCCGTCGCCCCGCGGCCAGCAGGTCGAACCGGTCGTCCAGCCGGTCAGCCAGCTCTCGTACGTCGAGCACGCGTACCCGGGTGGCGGCCAACTCCAGCGCGAGGGGGATCCCGTCGAGCCGGCGGCAGATCGTCGCAACCGCGGCGGAGTTGCCCGCATCGAGCACAAAAGTCGGCGACGCCGCCACGGCACGGGTCACGAAGAGCCGTACGGCACCGAACTCCAGTAGAACGGTGGGGTCCGGTCCGACCGCCGAGTCGGGCAGCGCCAGCGGCGTCACCGGGCAGAGCTGCTCTCCGGCCAGCCCCAGGGGTTCCTGGCTGGTGGCGAGGATCCGCAGCCCCGGAGCCGCACGCAACAGTACGTCGCTCAGCTCGGCCACCGCCTCGACCACGTGCTCACAGTTGTCGAGAATCAGCAGCAGTCGCTTGGCGCGTAACGCGTCGGTGAGTCGCTCGGCCGGCGGCATCGGCCCGGTCACCGGGAGAAGACTGGCGGCGGCGTCGTCCCGGATGCCCAGCGCCGCCGCCACCACGTCGGCCACCGTGCAGGCCGCCCTCGGATGTGCGTGCTGCGCGATGGCCCCGGCCGGCGTACCGGCCGCGCTGCCCTGTCCGGCGAGTTCGACGATCCACACCCCGTCGGGGAAGGCGTCGACGACCTGGGCCGCGGTCGCCACCGCCAGCCGGGTTTTGCCGACCCCGCCAGGGCCGGTGAGAGTCACCAGCCGCACCCTGTCGAGCAGCGAACGTACCCGGGCGACCGCCTCCTCCCGGCCGATCAGGTCGGTCAGCGGGGCCGGCAGGTTGGTCCGGGCAGGAGTCACCAGAGCGGGTGGGGCCGTCAGGGCAGCGTCCTGGGTCAGGATCGACCGATGCAGCGCCACCAGCTCCCGGCTGGGATCCACCCCTAGCTCCTCCGCCAGGCGTTCCCGCAGCTCCTCGTAGCTGTCCAGCGCCTCGTTCTGCCTTCCCGCCCGGTAGAGGGCGCGCAGATACGCGGCCCGCAGCCGTTCCCTGAGCGGGTTCCGGACCACCAGGTCGGCGAGTTCACTGGCCAGCAGACTGTGCTCGCCGAGGTCCAGCCGCGCTTCCGCCTGCTCCTCCAGGGCGATGAGCCGCTCCTGCTCGAGCCGACCGATCACGGCCCGCGCGAACGGCTCGTCGGCGAAATCCGCGAACGCCGGCCCCTGCCACAGGGCGAGCGCGTCGGAGAGCAACCCCGCCCTGGCCCGCGCATCGCCGTGCAGCCGCGCCTGCACGGTCAGGGCCTGGAAGTGCCCCAGATCCACCTGCTCCGGGTCGACCCGGAGCAGATAGCCCGGTGGCTGGAACGCCACCAGGTCCCGGCCACCCGACTCAGCCTTCTCGAACGCCCGCCGCAACTGGAAGACCCTGGTTTGCAGCGCACCAGTGGGATTGGCCGGCAGCCGCTCGCCCCACAGGTCCTCGATCAGCCGGTCGGCTGACACCGGCTGCCCCAGCTGCGCCAGCAGATCGGCCAACAGCGTACGGACCTTCACTTCGGGTATCCGGACCGGCGTTCCGTCCGCCGTCCACACCCGCAACGGACCGAGCACACCGAAACGCATGCCGCCACGGTAACTCGACGCGCCGGCCGAGGTTCCGATTGGACGGTGCTGCCCCCGGGTCCGGGAAAGCCGGTCTGGAGCCGATCCTGAGCCGGTCTGGAGTGGCGGTCGGCAGGGTGGAACCCGGCAAAGCAGACCTTGCCCGGACCGGGCTCACCAACACGCCTGCCCGGATCGGGCCGACCGACAGGACTAGGAAGATGACCAGGTACGCGGGAAAGAAGGCCGTCGTCACCGGCGGTACGCACGGGATGGGGCTGGCGATAGTCAAGGCACTCCTCGACGGGGGAGCCGAGGTCGTACTCACCGGACGCAACGAGAAGACCATCGAAGAGGCGCGGACCGAACTCCGCTCGCGGCCGGCACACGTGGTGCGGTCCGACGCGGCCAGCATGGCCGACATCCAGGCGCTCGGCGCGCTCGTCGCGGACCGGCTCAGCCGGGTCGACGCCCTGTTCGTCAACCACGGGATCGCGGAACTGGACGAGCCACTGGAGCGGGTGACCGAGGCCTCCTACGACCGGCAGTTCGACATCAACGCCAAAGGGTCGTTCTTCACGGTGCAGCGCCTGGCCCCACTCATCCCGGACGGCGGCGCGATCGTGTTCACCACGGTCGCCAACGACCTGGTCTTCCCCGGCATGAGCATCTACTCCGCTTCGAAGGACGCGCTGCGGTCACTCGCCCACGTGTTGGCCGCAGAGATGCTCCCCCGGCGGATCCGGGTGAACTCGGTGGCCCCGGGCTTCATCAAGACTCCGACGATGGGCGTCGCGGGCATGACCGACGCGGACCGGGCGGCCTTCGAGGAGCAGGGGAACGAGATCACCCCGCTGCGCCGAATGGGCACGGTCGAGGAGGTGGCAACCGCCGCGCTGTTCCTGGCCTTCGACGCGACCTTCAGCACGAACGTCGAACTCGCGGTCGACGGCGGCTTCGCACAGGGCCTCACCGCGCCGATCGGCTAGGAGGTCTGCCGGTCCCGCCACGGTGGGACCGGCAGCCACCGCCGAGTGCGAACGGTATGCCAGTCAGTCGAAAAAAGCCTCCCGACCCAGGCGACAGAACCGAGATGAAGATGTGGGATGACCAGCAACCCGCGACCGACAGCCCGGACGAGTCGGTTGCCGAGCACGTACGCCGCTACCTGGAGACAGATGGCGAGGACGGCTTCACGGAAGGGGGCATGACCAACCTGGTGCTCACCACCGTGGGCAGACGGACAGGCGGACTCCGCCGCACCGGGCTCTTCTTCACCGAAGACGACGGCCGCTACATCCTGGTCGCCTCCGGTGCCGTCGCCAGCCCCAAACATCCCAACTGGTACCTCAACCTGGTGCACAACCCCGAGGTGCGGGTTCAGATCCGCGCGGATAAATTCGCCGCGCTGGCCCGGACCGCAGTGGGCGAGGAGCGCACCCGGTTGTGGCGGCTGATGACCTCGCTCGCGCCGGTGTACTACGAATACGAGGCCAGGTGCCGCCGGCTGATCCCGGTGATCGTCCTGGAGCGGATCTGACGCGTTGCGTGTCGTGTGGGTCGCGGGCAACCCTGAATCGTAGTCATCACGCTGCCTGGTCGGATTTGACTCCGGACTCCTGGTCGCGATTACCGGATCTCCGGACCCGACGGGTCGATGTGCATCTCGCTGATCACGGGGTCACGTCCGCCTCGTCGCCCGCCAGGTCCTGACCGAACCCGAACCCGGCCTGTTCACCCTCGACTCGCCACCGCCGTCCGCGTAACCCCGTGAGCACGGCTCCCCACCTACGATCAAATCCACAACGGACATGGATCCGTAACCACCCGCTGAGCATGCGGCCGCGCGAGCGGTGACCGAGCCGGGTCGGGTGGTTCCTGAGGATGAGGGACGTGTGGCTCGTGTCCCACCCACCTCTGGGCCGCTCATTCAAGCCGAGGCGGGCGGCTCGGGCATCGTCCGAGGGAAGGATGACAACCTGATGGGCGGCACCGCGCTCGACGGGGCGGACAAACCTCGACAGCGCGACAACGCCACCGAAGCCCGCGACTCCTGTCTCCTCGGCCCGTCCGGCGGCAACACCACGCCTCCGCCGACACCCCAACCGGCCCGCCACCTGGTCCCGCCACTCCCTGTCCGCGAGCGGCGGAGGGTCGTTGTCGAGGTCCTACCCGACGGGCTTTCCACACGGCACTCCCCCGTCCTCTCGGCGTCGGGTCCGCCCACGGGCGATGGACGGACCCAGTTGGCTTGCGGAGCGCGAGGTCACGCCCTCCCGGAGGACGCCAGGATTTCGAGGTAATGCGGGTTGTACATGATGCCGACCACGTTCCCGAACGGGTCGACCACGGCAGCCGTGATGAACCCCGCCTCCCGGTTGACGATCGGCTGGTACTCCTTGGCGCCCATCGACAGCAGCCTTTCGAAGGTCGCCGCGACGTCGTCGACGTGCCAGTACACGACGGCCCCGCCGGGCTCGGTCGCCGCGCCAGCCGGCGCCCAGCCGCGATCGATGAGTCCCAGTTCGTCCTGGTAGTCGCCGACGCGGAACTCGGCATAGGCGAGCTGACCGTCCGGTCCGGGGCGCTCGAAGTACGGCTGGACGCCCAGCAGATCGGCGTACCACCGCTTCGCCGCTTTCATGTCGTCGGCCCAGTAGCTGATCGTGGCGAATCCTCGCAACATTTGTGGCTCTCCTTGGGGGTTCTCCGTTGTTCCTGTCGATCACATTAGGCCCACTTGTGGAACCTGCGGTTCCTCAATGCCTGGCAGACTGAAGAAATGCTGGAAACCTCGGTGCGGCTGCTGCGGCTCCTGTCGTTGTTGCAGGTACGGCGCAGCTGGTCCGGTGCCGACCTGGCCGATCAACTCGGCGTGACCACCAGAACCGTCCGCAACGACATCGAACGGCTGCGGATCCTCGGCTACCAGGTGCGCTCCAGCACCGGCACGACCGGCGGGTACCGGCTCACCGCCGGGTCCGCGCTGCCGCCGCTGCTGCTCGACGAGGACGAGGCCGTCGCTGTCGCCGTGAGCCTCGCCGCCGCGGCCGCCGGCACCGTGGCCGGGATCGAGGAGCCCGCCGTACGAGCCCTGTCCAAGCTCGAGCAGACGCTCCCGTCCCGACTGCGGCACCGGGTGGACACGCTCCGGTCGGCGACCGTCTCCGCAGCCGGCGGTGGACCAACCGTCGACGCCGAGATCCTCACCACCATCGCCGCGGCGTCACACCACCACGAACAGCTCCGCTTCGACTACCTCAGTCACGACGGCGAAGCCACCACCCGCCGTGTCGAACCCCATCGACTCGTGTACACGGGACGTCGGTGGTACCTGATGGCCTGGGACACCGAACGAGAGGACTGGCGCACCTTCCGCGCCGACCGGATCCGTCTCCGCCCGCCGAACGGCCCGCGCTTCACGCCCCGCCAACCGCCCGTGGACGCCGCCACCCACGTCCTGCGGAGCGTCGGCTCACTCGCGTGGCAGCGCCAGGCGCGCGTACGGCTGTACGCGCCGGTCGAGACGATCGCCGAACGTATCCCCTCGACCGCCGGTCTGCTGACGGCCATCGACGAGCACACCTGCCTCCTGGAAACCGGCGGCGACTCGTTCCACGACCTCGCCGCGTTCCTGGGCACTCTCGACGTCGCGTTCACCGTCCTCGACCCTCCCGAGTTCCGCGACCTCCTGGGCCGGCTCGCCGACCGCTACCGGACCGCAGCCACCCTCCCATGACCGGGAAGGCCACCTGCCGGGATCGTGTCAGCAATGTCCAGGTCTCCGTTCACGTGGCCGTACTCACGTGTCTGCTGGGGGACCCGTGCGTGCGAGCGATGGTCACCACTGTCAGCACCGGTACCAGGAGCACCAGGACGCTCCAGGGAAGGACGTGGGCCCGAGGATGTCGAGAAGGATTCCGCCGACGACTCCGCCGCCGGCCATGGCCACGTTCCAGAGCGTGACGAGCATGGCTTCTGCCGCTGTGCTGCCGAGCGGCGTCGGTCGAGTCCGACCCGCCTCGCCCGCTCTGGCCCGGCGTCGATCATGACGGCACCGCCACCGGGTGGCGTAGCGCCAGCCGTTCGACAGTCTCCAAGATCACATTGTGTCAAGCCGCGTACGACACTCCGATCAGGCTGCCACATCTCGACGACATCGGGTTGCTCACCGGCACAACCTAACGGCCGGCCCACGGTAAGCGTCGCGGGCGGACATGCACAGCCGCCGCATGCTGCGCTTTGGGCGTGGGGATGCAGCCGTCGCACTGACATGCGCACGAAGATCACGTGCACGGATCTGGCCCCTCTTGAGCCACTCCCCGGGCGGTAGCCGGCGGGCGCATGCCAGATGAGAGTCACACCCTGGATGCGGATGGACCGCCGCGAAGGGAGCGATCCCACCGGCTACCTCGACCCAGCCTGGCCGGGCACGGGTCGTAGATCCAATTAAATAAGCAGCCGCTGAGCACGCGCGGCGGCCGGCTGCGCACGGGTCACAGAGCGTGGCGGCGTACGGCTGGTGCGCGGCGTCCAATCATGCCGATGTTGATGCGGCGTGGGAGGTCGATTGTCGACAGCATCACGTCGTCCCGGCAACGCCGTACGCGGCGAGCCATACCCGTACGGCTTCATCAGCCCAGCGGTGCAAATCGGCCTCGTCGTGGCGTTCGCGGACCGCGAACATCGCCTCGTTGAGCGGGATCGACAGGATCAGATAGTTCAGGTGCTGTGCCGCCATCAGCGGGTCCGGTGTGTGGACCAGTCCGCGCTCGGCGAGCCGGGCGATGGCGCGGGCCAGGGTCGCGGCGCCGCGTTCGGGTGCGCTCCGATGCCAGGTGCGGGCCAGTTCGGGGAACCGGCCGGCCTCGCCGACGATCATTCGCCGCAGGTGGATCAAGTGGGTTTGCGTGACGGTGCTGACATGTTCGCGGGCGAAAGCACGCAGGTCGCGGGCCAGGTCGCGGGACTCGGCCAGTGATTCGGTCAGCGGTGAACCTGAGCGCTCCGCTTCAGCGATCGCGTCGGTGAAGACGGCCTCGAAGAGCGCCTGCTTGTCGGCGAAGTGCGCATAGAGCGTGACTTTCGAGGCTGCTGCGCGAGCGGCGATCCGGTCCATGCTTGTACCCCGGTAGCCGTGCTCCAGGAACTCCGCCAGGGCAGCACCGAGAATCACCTGACGCTTCTGCTCTTTCCGCACCCCTCAACTGTACTATACCGTTCAGTTCATGGAGGCTGTCATTACGTCCCGGGACGGGACCCGCATCGCATACGAGCAGAAGGGTTCCGGCCCGACGCTCATCCTCATCGACGCCGCCGGACAATTCCGCGCCAACAGTCCGCTGGGTGAACTCGCCACCCTGCTGGCCAAGGACTTCACCGTCGTCCGATACGACCGCCGCGGCCGTGGCGCCAGCACCGACACCCCGCCGTACGCCCCCGCACGCGAGGTGGAAGACCTAGCGGCGCTGATCGACACGATCGGCGGACCGGCGACGCTCTACGGCTACTCGTCCGGCTGCCTCGTCGCGCTGCATGCGGCTGCAGCCGGCCTGGCCGTACGTCGTTTGGCCTTGCTTGAGCCGCCGATCGAGCCCGCAAGCGACAATCCAGAGCAACGAGCGTTCACCGCTCAACTGCGGCGCCTCACCGGCGCGGACGCGGTGGAGTTCTTCCTGACCAGCATCGGTGTGCCCGCCGAGGCCCTCGCCGACATGCGGGACACGCCGCACTGGTCCGCCATGGTCTCCGTCGCATCCACGCTGGCATACGACAGCATGCTCAGCGAAACCGTCGACGCAGACCTGCTTCGACACGTCACGACACCGACGCTGGTACTGGACAGCACGGGCAGCACCACCGATCTGACTCAGATGGCAACGGTCGTAACGGAGTTGCTTCCCCAGGCCGTCCACCGCAGCCTGCCCGGCGAGTGGCACGGCGTGCCTGCGGGGACCCTGGCCCCGGTGCTCAGCGAATTCCTTGGCTGAGCACCGGTCACGCCGACATCCTGCGAGAGCTTATCGACGAAGCCACCGGCCGATAGGAAATTCGAAGACCACCAACGGCCCGAAGGGTCGGCAAGGTGACGGTGAGGAACGCACGGATCTGCCGCAGCCCGCGCGTTACACGACGTCCGGCGCTCGGTCGGGTCGGCGTCCGGTCGTGCCGAGATCAGTGCGTTCATGGGGTCAGCCGAATCGCCAAGCGGCCGGGTCTACACCGCCGGCACCGACGCCGCCGAGTCGTAGGGATGCCGGGTGAAGACGAGGGTGCCGAGGTCGAGGTCTCCGGCGGCGTCGCGCTCGACCGCAGCCGCTCGTCTACGAAGTAGCCGCTGAACCCTCCCGCTGGCCCTCGCCCGTCGGGCACAGCCGGGTGCTGCGCCCGCCTCCGGACAGCGAGCCCAGCTCCAAGACGCCGTCGATCAGCCGTCGCCCCGTCCCGGTCTGCGGTGGTCTGCGCCACCGTGCTGGCCGGCCTCATCCGAGTGACAGCCCACCGACGACGTCGCCCTGCTGGCGATCGGCGCCGCCGAGGGCAACGCCGCGACCGGGTCCTGATCACAGCACCGGCCAGCGCTGTCAGCCGGGCTCGTGGTTCCGCTCCGGCTCAGACCTTTCTCTGCGTGGTGACCCGGGCTCGTCGTTCGGTCCCGGTCCGGCCCTGCCGGTCAGGTCCGGCCCACCCTGTTCGCCGGTCAGCTCCGCGTCGGGCTGATAGCGGTACGCCGCCTCCCGTACCGCGGAGTCGGACTCTAGTCCGGCGCCGAGCGCGCCGCCGACTGTCGCCAGCGAACTGGCCAGCCAGCCCAGCTTGACCTGGTGGGCGACGCCGGCTGGTCGGCCGGTGGATTCGGCGAGCAGGTCCCAGGGGACGAGGGCGATCGTCCCGATGATGGTCAGAGCGGCGAGCGCGGCGTACAGGGCGAGGACGCCGATGACGACGGTGAGCATGGTGACCACGTTGAAGAGGACGACCTGCTTCCGGGCGCCTGGGCCGCGCGGAACCCGTTCCCAGAGGCGCGCGCCGAGCACCATCGTCAGCACCACCGCCAGGACGGAGCCGGCTGCGAGCAGGGCGAGCCGCAGATTGCCCAGGGCCGCCGACAGCCGCCAAATATCGGCGCTCACCAGGGCGAGGACGGCGGTCGCGAAGGCACCGACCAGTACCCGGGAGAGCCGGACGGCCAGCCGCCACGGCCGGTTCGCCCGGAGCATGCCGAGCAGCAGCCGCAGGTTGCCGCCGATTACTCCGGTCAGCAGGCCGATGCCGGTCGCCTCGGGGTTCACGCGCGCGCCCAGTTTCCGGGCCCGTCGTCCGGTGGCCACGCGCCGACGGTGCGGGCCGGCCTGTACCGGGTCACCGACCGCGTCGGTATCGCCGAGCAGTGCCGCGAGGAGCCGGTCTCCGGCCTCGGCCATCCGCCGGGCCGCAGCGACGGGGCCGAGTGCGGGCATGGAAAGGACCGCGACGCCGTGGGTGGTGCTGGCGTGCGCGACCACGGGTCGCCGCGCGGTCTGCAATGGCAGGTCCGTCACGCAGAGGACCAGATTCCAGCCCTCGGCCAGCATCCGGCGCCGGGTTGCCTGGATGAGCCGGCCGAGGTCGGCGGGCCCTTCGACGAGCCGCGCCACCTGCAGGCGTACCGCCCAGTCGACCTGCGGGACCCGGCTGCGGAGCCGGTCGGCGAGCTCCGTGGCGGCCTCCCGTGCCAGGTCGGCCGCGGCCCCAGGGGCGGCCACGACACCTACGACGATGGACCCGCGCCCGGTCACCATGCTCTCGGCGCCGGCCCGGCCGCTCATCCGGGCGCGGCGCCGGTCTGTGGCGCCGTCGTCAACACTCAAGGCCGTCCTTCAGCTTGATCATCGCCGTCTTCAGCCGTTCGGTGTTGAGCGGCAGCAGGTTCCGGCCGGTGGTGACAGTGCTGGGCACGATCCCCGGCGAGTGTCCGGTTCTGGGGATGGCGTGGCTCAGGTCGAACGTCGGTGACGTACTCGAAGCCCTGGCCGATGGGAGTGTTGACGGTACGGGTGACCCGGGCGAAGTCGTCCCCCACCTCGGTTCGGTCCCTGTCGACGCTCATCGCCGCCTCCCGTCCCTGTCGACCTGGTCCAGCTAGTCCCCGGTAGGCGCCGATCCATTCGTCAGCGCCCGGGCGACCACCCCGGAACTGCCGGTCAGGGCTGGTACTCGCTGCGGGTGCGGGGTAGCCACTGGGGGTGCTGGTCGCGTAGGTAGCGGATCAGTCCCTCACGCAGGTCGCAGCGTAGGTCCCAGGCGCTGGCGCCGTCGGCGGCTGAGGCCTGCACCTGGATGACGACGGTTTGTGGGGTGGCGTCGACCATCTGGAGCACCCACCGGTCTCGATCCCACAGCGGTGAGGACTCGATTAGTCGGCGTGCCTCCTGACGCAGGTCGTCCAGGTCGGCGGTGTGGTCGACATGTAACTGGATCTTGCCGATCACCCGCGACTCGTTCCGGGTCCAGTTCTGGAACGGCCGGTCGGTGAAATACGTGGTCGGCAGGACGAGCATCCGGTCGTCCCAGAGCCGGATAACCACGTTGGTCAGCTTCACCTCCTCGACCCGGCCCCACTCGCCGTCCACCACCAGCACGTCGCCGACCTGCAGCCCGTCGGCGAAGGCGACCTGGATGCCGGCGAACGCGTTGCCGAGCGCGGTTCGGGCGGACAGACCGATCACCGCGCCGACAACCCCGGCCGAGGTCAGAATGGAGATGCCGAAGAGGCGTATCGGCCGGAAGGTGATCAGGATCAGGCCGACCGCGAGGATCGTGACAACGGCCACCGTGAGCCGCCGCATCGGACGGATCTGGGTCCGGGCCCGTCGAACCCGCCGGGTCGTGACCAGGTCGCTCGGCAGCCGGCTGAACACGACCGCTTCGGCGGCGTGCAATGCCTTGATCACCAGCCACGCACCGACGGCGACCAGGACCAGCAGGGTGGCGTGCCGCAGATCGCGCTGCCACCCGGCGGGTCCGGGCGGCAGCGCGTAGTACAGCGCCCCGACCAGCAGGACCACGGCCGCCGGGCGGCGGCAGGCGCGCCGCAGCGGCTCCAGCAGCCACTTGTAGCGGCCACGGGCAACCCGGCGGACCAGCACGCCGGAGACCAGGTCCACGACCACAGCCGCCGCCAGCGCGGCCAACACGATCAACGCGGTACGCATCAGAATTCGTCCACCGTGATCCCGATGCCGCCTCTCCCGGGCTCGCGACCGCATTCCCCGCGTTCAGGGTGCCATCAGATCCGGTGGCAAACCGCGAACATCGAGAAGGCCGGACGGCAGGAAGGTACAGGACGGTCTCGCCGAGAACCCGGCGCTGCCGGTGGGTCTGGTCTGCCGGTTGGTGCGCCATCGGCTGCGCCGGTTACGGAGCCGAAAGCCGCTGCTCGGCGCAAGCGGCGCCGTTCCGGTTGGCGGGACACCCGCCGGGCCGGGGCTCAGGGCCGGGCTGATCCGCCCGGCTCTGGGTCCCACCGGGTCAGGCTGTCGCCATCTGACGGATGTGTTTGCCCTCGGCGAACTCCTCGACCATTTTTGCGCAGAAGGCCGGAAGGTCGCTGGGGCTGCGGCTCGTGACCAGGCCGTTGTCGACCTGCACCTGTTGGTCCACCCAGTTCCCGCCCGCGTTGCGGATGTCGGTGCGCAGGCTGGGGAACGAGGTGACGGTCCGGCCGTTGACGATCCCGGTCTCGACCAACGACCAGGGGCCGTGGCAGATCGCCGCCACCGGCTTCTGTTGCTGGAAGAACGCCCGGACGAAGTCCATCGCCTGCGGGTTCATCCGGAGTCGGTCGGGGTTGACCGTCCCGCCGGGCAGCAACAGGGCATCGTAGTCGGCCGCATTGGCCTCGTTCACGGTCCGGTCCACTCGATAGCGGTTGGCCGGATTGATGTCCTGGTTCATCGACTGGATCTCGCCGGATTTCAACGAGATCAGGTGGACCTCGGCCCCCGCCTGCTCCGCGGCGGCCCGGGACTGGGTGTACTCCACGTCCTCCACCCCGTCTGCGGCGAGGCAAGCGACTCGCTTGCCGGTCAGTGGCTGCTGGCTCTGCCCCATTTCTGCGGCCTCCCTTCGCGGCGCCGCCCCGTCGCAGCGCATCGCTCGCTCGCTGTCGCCTTCCCGGTGCGGGCACCGGCAAACAAGCCAGCAAACACCACTCGACGGCGGACAATCCGGCCACATGTCCGCTGCGGGGCGACCGGGCCTGCGCGGAGAGGTCGCGCTACGAGGTGTGCTGCCGGTCGCCGCGGGTAACGCAGGGAAGAATTGGTACCGCAGACTCCCGGAAAGGCCCTCATGACCCGGACTGCCGACGCGATCGAGCTGCCGTCCGGCCAGACGATGCCCGTGCTCGGCCAGGGAACCTGGTACCTCGGCGAGCGCCCCGCGAGGCGGCGAGACGAGCTAGCCGCCCTACGCGCCGGGCTCGACCTGGGCATGACCATGGTCGACACCGCGGAGATGTACGGTGACGGCGCTTCCGAGGAACTCGTCGGCGAGGCGGTCATCGGACGACGCGCCGACGTCTTTCTGGTCGACAAGGTGCTGCCGTCCAACGCCAGCCGACGGGGGACAGTGCAGGCCTGCCGCCGCAGCCTGCAACGACTCGGCGTCGACCACATCGACCTCTACCTGCTGCACTGGCGTGGCACGCATCCACTCGATGAGACGGTCGAGGCGTTCGCAGAACTCGTCGGCGCCGGTGACATCGGGCAGTGGGGGGTGAGCAACTTCGATGTTTCCGACATGGCGGAGTTACTCGAGGCGGGCGGGAACTCCTGCGCGACCAATCAGATCCTGTACAACCTCACCCGCCGCGGTCCGGAGTACGACCTGCTGCCGTGGTTACGCGAGCACCGAATCCCGGTGATGGCGTACTCGCCGATCGAGCAGGGCCGACTGCTCGGCCACCCCCAGGTCGCGGAGGTCGCCGCCCGGCACGGGGCCACGCCCGCTCAGGTGGCGCTGGCCTGGCTGCTGCGGCAGGAGATGGTTGTGGCCATCCCCCGATCGTCCAAGCCCGAACACACCCGGGAGAACGCGGACGCGCGCAACCTGTATCTGGCTGAAGAGGACGTGGCGGCACTCGACACGGCTTTCCCACCGCCGGTCAGCCCGCAACCGCTGGAGATGTTGTAGCGTCACCGACCGTTTCGGTGGACGGCACCCGTCGAGGTCGGCGCCGTTTGCTCGGCGATCGGCAGTGGAGGGCGGTGAGCGGCGGCCTGACGGTGGTTATGGCGCTCCGCACTTGTCCGGGGAATCGTCCGAGCCGACCCGACCGCCGTCTTCGAGCCGGTCACCTGGCCGTCACCTCCCCGATGGCGGGGGGCGACGCGCACGCCGGTGAGTGAGAGGCACCTGGTACAGGCCGGCGCTGGTGACGGCGTAGAAGACCGGCAGTACGACGAAGATCACTAGACCGGCGAGCGGTGCGACCAGGTACCCGATGAGCCCTGCGGCGACATAGAGGATGACCCCGACGAGTGCCCGCAGCCGCTCGGTGGGAAAGTGCCGCTCACTCACCTCCTCCTTGAGCAGGTCTTTGCGCCGAGCCAGGTAGTGGAAGAACGCCAGCCAGCTCGCGCAGAGCAGCGCGCCGATCAGCGCATAGAAGGCGACGGCCACGCGTTGGTCCCGCTGGTCGTGCTCCTGAAGCGCGTGCGAGACGAGGGCGGTCGGAAACGGCAGCAGCGCGGTGCTGAACAGGACGAAAAGGTTCGCCCAGTGCAGGCCCCGATCACTTTCCTTCACCCGATTGAACGAGCCCTTGTGGTTCAGCCAGACGACGGCCACGTAGGCGTACGAGGCGAGATAGGCGACGTAACCCGGCCACTGCTCCAGCAGCCCCGACAGCAGGTGACCGGGGGGTACGTCCGGCACCCGGAGATCCAGCACGAGCAGCGTGATGATGATGGCGAAGACGGCGTCGCTGAACGCTATGGCACGGCTGGCGTCCGACCGGGTACCCATGTCGTCGGTTGGCCTGCTCACGGCGGGTGGCTACCCACCGGCGCCCACGCTAACCGGCTCGGCGCAACCGAACCAATAGCGCGAATCATGAGGTGGCGAAGCGGATTGCAGGAATTCGACTGCCGGACGGTCTCCGAGCCGCCGTGGGGGCGGAATCTTCAAACGGGGGAAGTTGACTGAAGGCAGTCGTGTACGACGGGCCACGGATACTCCGCCGTTCCGCGCCCGACGGCTGCCCTTACAGGAACTCCTCCGAAGTGCCAGAACCACGCATGTGAAGCCCGTCCTATATGAGATGGTTTGCATCTAAAGGACGCTGTTTATCGACGGCGCCCGCACGAGCAGGTCAAGCGACGGGGGCGGACATGAGGTGGCTGATCGGCGGAGCGGTCGCGTTGGCTGGCGGGATGGTCACCCGGCGGCTGCTCGGCGGGGCTGGCCGGGGCAACGACCACTGGCAACGGGGTCAGGCACGGCGGCGCGGGCCGCGGTGGCATGTGGCGACGGTGAACCGGCCGGCCAGTGACGTCGCTCCGGGCGGACAGTTCCCCGAGCCGCTGGCCGGGCTTGGTGACGCCGTCGAGGTCCAGGTCCGACCGGCTGCCGGCGGCCGGGGCACCGAGATCGCCGTACGGCTGCGCGACGGCGCCCGACTCCCTGTTGCCGCCGCCGCCCGGCGGGCCGTCGGCCGGGATCCTGAGCAGGCGATCCGGGCTGCGCTGCGGGAGTCGAAGCAGCTGATCGAGACCAGTGAGGTTCTCCACCCGGACTATCCGCCAACCACCGAGTCGACTCCGTTGAACAAACCACTGCAGATGGCCACCCGACAGGGTCGGCGGGAGGGACGGCTGTGAAGGCGCTGGTCTGGGAGGGAGCCAACGAACTCGCGGTGCGGCAGGTCCCGGACCCGCAGATCCGCAACGAGCAGGACGCCATCGTCCGGGTCCGTCGGACCGTGACCTGCGGGTCGGACCTGCACCTGCTCGGCGGGTACATCCCGTTCATGGAACGCGGCGACGTCCTCGGGCACGAGTTCCTCGGCGACATCGTCGAGGTCGGCCCGCAGGTACGCAACCACAAAGTAGGCGACAGGGTCGTCGTCTGCTCGTTCATCTCCTGCGGCAAGTGCTGGTACTGCCAGCAACAACAGTTCTCGCTGTGCGACAACGGGAACACGAATCCGATGATCACCGAGAACGTCTGGGGTTCCGCGCCCGGAGGCTGCTATGGCTACTCGCACGCACTTGGGGGCTTCGCCGGCAGCCACGCCGAGTACATCCGGGTTCCCTACGCCGACCAGGGCGCGTTCACTGTCCCGGACGCGGTGAGCGACGAGCGCGCGCTGTTCGCCTCCGACTCCGCCCCGACCGGCTGGATGGGCGCCGACCTCGCCGGGGTGAAACCGGGTGATGTCGTGGCGGTCTGGGGCGCCGGCGCGGTAGGGCAGATGGCGGCCCGGGCATCCGTGCTGCTCGGCGCCGATCGGGTGATCGTGATCGACCGACTCGACAACCGGCTCCAGATGGCCCAGACGCATCTCGGCGTGGAGACGCTGAACTACGAGCAGCAGGACGTCGGCGCCGAGTTGCTGGAGCGCAGTGGCGGTCGAGGCCCGGACGTCTGCATCGAGGCGGTCGGTATGGAGTCGCACAGCAGCGGCCCGCAACTCTGGTACGACCAGGTCAAGCAGCAGTTGCGGATCGAGTCCGACCGTCCGGTCGCCGCCCGGGAGGCGATCTACAACTGTCGCAAGGGCGGCAGTGTGTTCGTCCTGGGCGTGTTCGCCGGCCTGGTGGACAAGTTCCCGCTCGGGGCGCTGATGAACAAGGGGCTGACGCTGCGCGGCGCGCAGCAGCACGGACAGCGCTACATTCCCATGCTGCTGGACCGGATGGCCCGCGGCGAGCTGGTCACGGAGCATCTCGCGACGCACACCATGCCGCTGGACGAAGCTCCGCGCGGCTACGAGATGTTCAAACAGAAAATCGACGGATGCGTACGGGCCGTCTTCCAGCCCACCAGCTGACCGGCACCGCCGACGCCACCGTCACCTCTGCCGCCCGCACCGCCGGTAGCTCGACCTCACCGGGTGTCCCTCGCCCGGCCAGTCCGTTCGTCGATGGGATGAACAGCGATGCGGAAGCCGGTGACCACTGAGCCCGGACGTGATCCAGGCCGGCTGATTCTGGCCCCCGCCCGATCCGGCGGGTACCCCGGGCCGATCCGCAAGGCCGTACCCGGCAGCCAACTCCTGCGCCTACTGGCCACCACCGACGCCAAACAGATCGGACTGTTGTATCTGACCACGTCCTTCGGCTTCTTCCTGGTGGCCGGACTCGAGGCAATGCTGATGCGCGCCGAACTCGGCCGCCCGGGGATGCAGTTCCTCTCCCCGGAGCAGTACAACCAGCTGTTCACCTCGCACGGCACGATCATGATGCTGCTGTTCGCCACCCCGCTGGCGTTCGCGTTCGGCAACTACCTGGTGCCCCTGCAGATCGGCGCCCCGGACGTGTCATTCCCTCGACTGAACGCGCTGGCGTACTGGCTGTATCTGTTCGGTGGCCTGATGGTGCTCGGCGCCTTCCTCATTCCCGGCGGCGGGCCCGATTTCGGTTGGACGGCCTACCCGACGCTGAGCCGCTACGAACACACCCCCGGCATCGGCGGCAACCTGTGGGTCATCGGCCTCGTGCTCTCCGGACTGGGCACGATCCTCGGATCGGTCAACCTCATCACCACGATCCTGACCCTGCGGGCGCCGGGCATGACCATGTTCCGGATGCCGCTGTTCACCTGGGCCATGCTCGTCACCGCCCTGATGGCCGTCGTCGTCTTCCCGCTGCTGGCGGCCACCCTGCTGGCCCTGCTCGCCGACCGGGTACTCGGCGCCCACATCTACGCGGCCGAACACGGCGGCCCGCTGCTGTATCAGCACCTGTTCTGGTACTTCGGCCATCCCGAGGTCTACATCGTCGCGCTGCCGTTCTTCGGCATCATCAGTGAGATCATCCCGGTCTTCAGCCGAAAGCCCCTGTTCGGCTACAAGACCATGGTCGCCGCGCTCGTCGTGATCTTCCTCTACTCCCTGACCGTCTGGGCGCACCACATGTTCGCCACCGGCCAGGTTCTGCTGCCGTTCTTCTCCGCGTTCACCTTCATCATCGCCATACCGACCGGGATCAAGTTCTTCAACTGGATCGGCACCATGTGGAAGGGACAGCTCACCTTCGAGGCCCCGATGCTGTTCTCCATCGGCTTCCTCGTCACTTTCCTCTTCGGCGGCCTCACCGGCGTCCTGTTGGCCAGCCCACCGGTCGACTTTCACACCCACGACACGTACTTCGTGGTCGGCCACTTCCACTACGTACTCTTCGGCACCATCGTCTTCGCCGCCTTCGCTGGCGTCTACTTCTGGTTCCCCAAGATGACCGGCCGACTCCTCGACGAACGACTCGGCAAGGTCCACTTCTGGACCATGTTCCTCGGCTTCCACACCACCTTCCTGATCCACCACTGGCTCGGCAACGACGGCATGCCCCGCCGCTACGCCGACTACCTGCCGACCGACGGCTTCACCACCATGCACACAATCTCGACCATCGGCTCCTTCGTCCTCGGCGCCTCCACCCTGTTCTTCATCTACAACGTCTGGAAGTCCTGGCGGTTCGGACAGGCCGTGCAGGTCGACGACCCGTGGGGGTTCGGTAACTCCCTGGAATGGGCCACCAGCTGTCCACCGCCGCTGCGGAACTTCGACCGCATGCCCGCCATCCGCTCCGAACGGCCCGCCTTCGACGCCAAGTACGGTCCCCTCGTCGCCGACCTCGGCCGAAACCTGCCCCAGCGGGCCGCCAAACCACCCCAGCGGATGCGGGACGAGGTGCGTCCCGAGCATCAGGTGCCGGAGCCACCGACGGCGGAGGGCGCGCACGGCGCCGAGGCGGCCGTCGCGCACCATCCGCCGGAGCGGTCCGGCGCCCGTCCGGTGGAGGTGCCGGAGCCGGAACAGGTTCGCCGGCCGAGCTTCGAACACACCGACGAAGCCAGCGACAACCCGTTCGACGCAGACCGCACCGGGCCAAGTTCGGACCGGTGGCGAAACCCGAAGGGCAGTGAGGAAGAGAAGTAGCCGAGGGCCGGGCACTGGCTGGGCGCCGATCGACGGCCCGGAACGACCGAAGTAGGGGAATCAGTGTCGTGACGAGCCAAGAGTCGCGTCCGACCCCGGCGGACCCGATGCCGTCCGCCCGAACCGTGGGCGGCGCGCCCAGTGGCATGGAACGTGACCTGCCGCCGGTGCTCGGCCCGGACGCCGTCGGCATCCTCGAAGCGTCGACCTTCATGTTCTCCAACGCGGCCGGTGACGTCCCACCCCGATCGATCGGCGGTCTGGTCCACTACGACACGCGATACCTGAGCCGCTGGCAACTCACCATCAACGGCGCACCGCCGCTCGTCCTGTCCTCGTGCATCGTCGACCACTACTCCGCGGCGTTCTTCCTGGCCAACCCGGAACTGCCCGGCCCGGCCGCGAACACCATCGGGATACGCCGGCAACGGTTCGTGGGTGATGGGCTACACGAACGCATCGAGTTGCGGTGTTTCGGCCGCGAACCCAAGTCTTTCGAGCTACGTCTGGCGGTCGGTAACGACTTCGCCGACCTCTTCGAGATCAAGACCACGGTCCGCGACCGATCCGACCGGATCAGCCGGTCGCACTCCGCAGACGGCTCAGAACTGATGTTCGTCTACTCCAACGGCGCGTTCCAGGCCAGCACCGAAGTCCACGCACATCGCCAGCCAACCGTCTCGACGGTGACGATCTGGTGTGGGACCTGACCGTGGAGGCCGGCCGCCGATGGTCATGCGATCTGACCGTACCGCTACATTGCGGGCCCGACAGACCTGACACCCCGGCACCGCGACTTCGGGCCCGTCCATGCCGCAGGTGGTCGATGGGGGTGAGCTTGCGGTGCCGGGGTCCGGGACCCGAGGTTGCCGCCGGTCGACGGGACCAACAGCCGTGCCGGTCATACACGAAGTTGGACAGGCCCCAAGCTGGCTGCGCATCACAGCTAGTGGGGCCGCTCGTCCGTACCCGTCTCGACGGCCCGGCGGACCAGCCGGTTCGCCTCCATTCGCTCGATCCCACTGGCCCGGAGCAGGTCACTGGCGGTCGTGCGGACCTGCGCCACGACGACGGTGCCGGAGAAACCCACGCCGTCGGCATGCGCCCGGCCCGCCTCGCTCACCGCTCGGAGCGCCCGCTCGCGGGTCGCCTCCGGCTGCCGCCCGGCGCCGAGCTCACGGCGCAGCTCGCGCCCGGCGTCGGAGAGTCCGGCTACCGCCGATGGCAACGTCGGCGGAATCGGCTCCTCGTCCTCGATGGCGGTGACCGCGCGTCGAATCAGGGTTCCGCTGTTGGCGATGGCGTTGTTGATGTGTACAGCGCTCTCCACATACCGGGTCAGCGCCCCGCGGCGATTCCATCGCACCGGCGCGAGGGTCGCAGTCTCCCGCCCGCCCTCGAGCGCCTCCTGCAGCCCCTGCATCTGCTTCTCCATGACCTGCAGCCGGTCCAGCGCCCTCTGGGCGCGGTCGGGGTCCCGGTCGGCAAGCGCCGCCGCGGTCTCCGCCAACTGATCAGTCAGCGTCTTTGCCGCAGGACGGGCAGCCCGGTCCACGACCCGGAGCGGATCGAACGGCAGCAGCAACGCGACGGCCAGACTGACGAACCCACCGACCAGCGCATCGATCGCCCGGGTCAGCTCAAGGTTCGGCGTCTTCGGGGTCAGGGCCACCAGCAGCACGGCGGTCGCCGCCGCCTGGGTGACGACCGCGGGACCCCCGCCGAGGAAGATCGTCACGGTGATCGCCAGCAGGACGACCACAGCGAGCTGCCACGGGCCGCTGCCGAGGACGAAGACCAGCCCGCTGCCGACTCCGATGCCGACCGCGACTCCAATGATCAACTGAACCGTGCGGCGGATTCGCTGGCCGAAAGAGGCGGCGAGCGTGCCGACCGCCGCGATCGGCGCGAAGACCGGATCAGGGTTCCTGAGCAAGGCGCCAGCGACCCACCACGCCAACCCGGCTGCCAGGGCGGCCTGCATCGCAAGAATGAGACCGCAACGAACCCGGTACACCCGGTCGCGAAGCGTGGGACCCGACTCTCGACGTACATCGCCGACGGCTCCAGCCAGGCGGTGACCGTAAGGCCCGAGGTACAGACCGCCGACATCCCGCTCGGCCGGTCTGTCCCGCTTCGAGGCCATGGTCAGGGGTACCCACCGCGCGGGCGATGATTCATCTGCATAACGGAGCGTGATCTGCCGCCGGCGCTGAGGTGCGACCTTGTCCGCCGGGGGTTCGTGTCTTGGCCGTCAGTAGTGGTAGCGGCCTCCCTTGGCCCACAGGTCGTACTCGTAGCGGATCTTCGATTCGATCAGTTTGTGGTAGCTGTCGTCGCCTCGCTCCCACCGTGAGTGACCGCCCAGAGGCAGTAGTCGGCGGCTTGGAGGGCGACGTCGCTGGAGCACGGCCAGCCACAGGATGATCGACTGCATCGGCCGGACATCGGGCTGAAACTGACCAATCGAACACAATCACCAATGATCAACGGTGGTGTTCCCATGCCACCGGCAATCGCAGCGAAGATTAATTGACCTTGAGCCGCTAGGCGCGTGGCGACGCGCAAATTCCAGAAGGGACTCTCGGCACCACCGTAGCATCCTCGTAGGAGAATTCTCCGTGTGATCCCTCCGCAGCCGGACACCGACGAGCAGTACACGGTCTTGCAGGCTATTGGACGTTCCTTACCAACCACGGTAGGTGGCCGACATTCAACGACATCGACCATCGACACGATCGCTGGCACGATATCGTCGATGCCGGTGCCGCCCTCGCTGCTATCCCCCGGGGTCTTGTGAACGGCGTGACGCCTGGTCGGCCGGAGCGGCTGACGCCTACCCAGGAGATCGCGCTGACCGTTGCGGGTGCACTCGCCACCGACAAGGCCAGCGAGGAGTTGAGTTGTTCCGCCGCGCCGTCCGGCTTGCCGCCCAGTTAGAGCACGCCCATCAACCTGAACCTAACGGCGCTGGTGGGCTGAACCAGCCAGTGGTGCTGAGCGTGGAGGACTGGGCAGAGATCCGACGGCTGCGGCGGCGGAAGGCATGGCGATCCAGGCCATCACACGGCGGTTGAGGATGTCGCGCAACAGCGTGAACAAGGCCCTGGCCAGTGATGAGCCGCCCCGGTATCGGCGGGCGGCGGTTCCCACTGGTCGGGTTTTTATCTGTCGGGACGGCGGGATTCGAACCGACGGCCCCTTGATACCAACAGTGACAGTCTGATACTTGTCGCCAGTTGTCGATATCGCGCACTGACCTGCGAAGACGTCCTCTTGAGGTAAGAGCCCGTTGTCACTGGTTGTCGCTCTCGAGCAGGGGTTTTCGGGGGTAAACGGGGGGCGAGTTGATCACGTAAGCCGACGGAACGACCGTGACGCTGTTCGGAACGTGTCAGGTTGGCCGGGTAGCAGCAGCCCACTTCGGCTGCCCGGTCTAGTACGCACGGATGAACGGCTCGATCGTTCGGCGTCGTGCGATCGGGCCAAGTCTCCGACGAAGAGAAGGGGCCGGTGAACCCCGATTGAAGGGTGCCGGCCAGATCTCCGGCGGCTACGTTCCGTTACGGACATGCTCATCGGCCACCGTGATCAACTACCGGATCTGCCGAAATGAGGATGTTCGCCGGCGGGTGCTCGGGCACTATGACGGCATGTCATCGGACCATAGTGCGTACGTTCCCAACGAGTTGTTGGGTCGGCTCGTCGGGTTCCGTCTCTTCTCGGTCCAGTTCGTCATGGACTATGTTCAGCTGCGCTTCGATGGTCCGATGAAGGACATGCCGGTCCTCAACTGCGATGTGTTGCCGGTGGTGGAGATGCAGACGGGCCTGATCGCTCCCGGCCAGGTGGGCTACGCCGACGCCCTGCGAGGGTTCATTCCGGGCCACGTTGTTGCGACCCTGGAGCAGACAGGCCATGGCCTCAGGATCGAGTTCGACAAAGGGGCGATCGTGTTGCATCCCGACATCGAAGATGTTCTCCCCGGACCGGAGATCGCCTTGTTGGACGGCTTCGAAGACAGGCGTTGGATGTGCTGGCGCCCCGGAGAGGTGTCATTCGAAGACGTTGTCTGACGCACCCTCATGCCGCGGAGCGGCGCGTGCTCTTCTGCCGCGATCCGCGCGTCACGCAACGTGACGGCGAACGGCGCACCGCAGATGCCCGGATCTGTTTGATATGGAGGTGATCGTGAGGCTCCAAATTCTGGGCGCGCAGCGCCTCGAACACTCTACATATCAGGCGTTATGCGGCCCGCCAGGGCGAAGGTGATCGAAGATCACCCGCGTAGTATCGATGAGAGGATACCCGCAGGGTGCGGCCTCTGCGTACGATCCGTCAGTGATCAACGAGGACCGGGCGCTTCCAACCATGCTTGATCAGGCCCACCGGCTCTGGCTTTCGGTATTCCACCACTGGCACGACTTCGAACCAGGTGACATGTTCGAGTCCTCCGCCGAGACCACCGAGTGGTAGCGCGCAGAGACCAGTAATCAAGCTGCGGACGTGGCGCCGTTCAGGGTGTTCGGGCGTGATGGCACCGGCGGGATGACCGGTCTAAGATCGCTGAGGTGACGGCGGCCTTTGACTGGAGTGGGTTCGAGCAGGCTGTGACCGATGCCGTCGTGCGGACCGTTCACGGGTTGGTGGCCGAGCATTCGGAACAGCAGTTCTATGTCGCGGCGTTCGGTGAGATCTACCGCGAGCTAGATGGCCTGATTAGACTGCCGATGTTCGGGATGAACTCGCTGGAGGCGGTCCGCGAGTATCCGGCCGAGGACCGGGAGGATCTCCGCTGGAGTCTTGCGGACTGGGAGGACTGTGACCTCGACTGGCTGGCCGAGCAGGACCACCGGCGATGGCAGGAGGCGCTGACCGCCTTCGCCCGCCGCGGCAGCACCCGACAGTGGCAGGAGGCGTTCAGCCGGTACCTCACCGCCTTGGCGAAGGCGTGCCGGCAGGCTCGCAAGCAACTGCGGGCCGCGGGCGTCGTCGAGCGGGACTTCGTGGTTCTGGTGCTGGACCATGACGGGCAGGAGGCGCTGCTGCGTCGTGTCCTGCCTGAACGGGAACTGCACCGGCTGTTCCCCGAATACGACCGGCGACGCGCCGAGCTGGCGCGGCTCGCCGCACTGCCACAGGCCGAGCAGGCGCAGTACTACGTGTCTCGGCTCGGCGTGTTCGACGGTCCGGTCGACGCCGAGGAAGCCGCCCGAGCCCTCCTCACGCTCGGCCGGGCGGCTACCGCGGCGTTACTACCGCAGCTGCACAAACCCGAACGAGCGTGGGAGGCGGCCAAGCTTCTTGCCGACCTCGGACTGCCCGACGACAACGTGATCGACGAGTTGAGCGCGGCACTGCACCGGCTTGCCGGACCGGACCAACTCTGGACGGCGCGGGCGCTGTCCCGGCTCGGCCGGCTCGACGTGGTGCTCGCCCACGCGGACGAGCTTCCCGGTGAAGCCGTGGTTGTGGCCATTGCTGCCCCGTACGACAGTTTCCGCGATCACGGACAGCATCCACCGGCTTTGGACTACGGGCCGCTGGAGGAGGTGCTGACGCGCTGGCCGGCGTACGCCACGGCATTGGATGAGGAACTGAAACCAGGCGCCTCGCTGTGTTGCATCACCACCAATGAGGTCACCGAAGCCCTGCGGGGTCTGCAGTCCGAGCACGTCCTCATCCGCCGGCACGCGGTCACCGTCCTCGGCGAGCGCGGGCTCGGCCGAACCGCGGGCCGGCGGATACTGCCGGCACTCTGCCACACGATGGTGCACGACCCGGATCCGACTGTACGGCGGCTCGCGGTCCTGTCGCTGCAGTGGTGGCACCGTGATGCTCATCCATATGCGGACGCCGTCCGGTCAGTGCTGAACGACCCTGTCCGTGAGGTGCGCTCCGCGGCCACTGGCTGGCTCCAGGAACACAACGACTTGCTCACGGCCGCCACCGCACGCCCGGCCGCGGACCCTGTCGTCGACGTCGTATGAACCTGCGCAATGGCCGGGACGGTCGTTGGTCGCGTGCGCACATCTGGCACCCCTCTGTGTCAAGTGGTGATCAAGAGGGATGTTCTAGGCTGGGGTTCGGCGGGTCCGGGAAGTGACTTTTCCGAAGTGTCGATCTCGGGGTTCAGGTCGGCCGCGCTGGATTGCAGAGTCGCCCCCACGTGTCCTCCCGGACCCGTCCCGAGCTGCTTGGTGTCGGCGACCATCTGCCGGTAGACGATGTCGGACAGGCGCCGCTTGAGCGCCCGTAGGGCCTCCACCGGGTCTTGCCCGCGGCCAGTCTGCGCCGGTAGTAGCGGCGTCCTTCGGTGTCACGGCGCAGCTGGACGATGGCCATGATGTGTAGCGCCCGGTTTATGCGCCGGTTGCCGGCACGAGACAGACGATGGCGTTGCTGGTCGCCGGACGAGGCGTCGATCGGCGCGGTCCCGTTTCACGAGGCGAAGTGGGCACGGCTGGCGAACCGGGCGATGTCGCCGATGTCGCCGAGCAGGCGAGCCGCGCCGGACGGCCCGGTGCCGGTCAAATCCATCAGCCGGCTTCCGGTGCCGTCGACCAGGTCGGTGAGCTCCTGTTTCGCGATTTTGATCTTCTTGTCGATGACGACGAGCTCGCCGATCAACTCGGACGCCAGCCGCCGACGGGTCTTGCCGACCACATCGCGCGGACGCACGCTGCCCAGCACGGCGCGGGCCTGCTGGGCGGACAGGTCCTTCTTCGCGCCGCCGGGCACCAACTCCAACAGCAGGTGATGCAGCCGGGAAACCACTTCGGTGCGGGCCCGGCCGAGCTGGTCACGCCGGTCGACCAGCAGCCGCAACGCCACCGTCGTGTCATCGGTGACGACCTGCCGCAGACCCTCGGTGCGCAAGGCGACCACAGCGACGCTGCGGGCATCGACCGGATCGGTCTTGCGGCCCTGACCGGTGGCGAACACCCGGGCCCGGGCGGACAGCTTCGCGGGAACATCCACAACGGGTTCGCCGTCAGCGACCAGGCGTTGAGCGACGCGCCGGCCGATGCCGTTGCAACCCTCGATCGTCCAAAGGCGGTCCTTGTGTTTACGGCCGGCGCTCAGCATGGCCTGGTAGCCGTCGCGGTCGGTGCCGAACCGGCCCTGCCCAACCGTCTTCTCCCGCGCGTTGATGATCTCGATGGTGGCGGAACGCTTGTGCGGGTCCACGCCGATGATGACCTGAGCCATCGTTGCCTCCCTCGATCCGACAGTGTTCATCGACGGGAGGGCAGCGCTACCTTGAGCTGGGCAGTCCCCCTCTAATAGCTCTTGAACGGTCCGCCATAGCACGGAATGCCTACTCCATCGTCCTGAACTGCGCCGAGTCGATGCACTGGTTCTCCGACCGATGGGTGCACGGGCCGCACTGGCGCGAGGTCTTCACCCTCGGCACGCACGCCGCCGCCGCCCTCAACGACCCGGAACAGCAGGCCACCCAACTGAACTATCTCGCCTGGGTCCACCAGATACCGCCAGAAGACCCGGAGACCACGCTGCGGTACACAACCCAGGCGTTGGACCTCGCCACCCGCGCCGGTGCCACGGCGCAGATCGCCTGGGCCCACCAGTACGCCGCACATGCGCTTCGACGGCTGCAACGGCTCGACGTGGGCGCTGTGGCGGCAGCCGGGGCGGCGGAGATGTTCAAGGCCGACGGCGACATCGACGCGTACTGCCAGTGTATTGGCACCGTCGGCGACTGCCTTCGGGACGGCGGACGCTACGCCGAAGCACTGGACCAGTATCTCAAGATGAGCGACCTGGTGGACGACGAGGGGTCCGGTATCACACCGAGCATCGTGGAACTCACCCGGCCATCCCTACTGGTCCGGCTCGGTCTGTGCCTGGGAATGCTCGGCGACCGGGCCGAGGCGATCACCAAGCTCACCGAGGCGGTCAGGCTCATGGAGCTAGTGCAGTTGTCCGGCTCGGGCGCCCGCACCTTGGAGGCACTCGCGACCGTCCTGGCCGACGAGGGCCGGAACGAGGAGAGCCGCCGGACGTACGCACGGGCGGCCGAGGTGTTCGCGGCGACCGGTGACGCCGAGGGAAGTAGCCGCTGCCACGATCTGGCCACCGCCGCCAACTGACCCGCCGGCCGCGGAACCGCTGCCCGCTCGCCGGGCGCCCGGCGCGCCGGTGTCGGCGGTCGCGCGCCGTACGCGCCATCGACGCCGGCACCGAGCCGACCTTACGCGGGTTGCCGCCGTAACGCCGGTGGTGGGTCCGGGCGCACTGAAAGTCCGTGATCGACCGGTCCCGGCCGCCGCCATCCGGCCGTACGCCTCGCCGGGGCAGGCCCTGATCGAGCTGCCCGGCCCGGCCAGCAGCAGCCTGTGGGGCTCGAAAACACGCTCGGCGCCATGTCGCGATCAGCACCTCCACTATGCATCCTAGGAGGATAGGTAGTCGAGGACGCACTTGGTAAGCACGCCAGCCCGTTCTAGTCACCCACCGATCTCGGCATGCCCAAGCGCCGCGCCCTCCTTGCCGCGCCTACGCCCGCCGTTGCCCGCTGCCCGGACTTGGCATCTGGATACGTGTTGAACCTGCCGCCCGTCCGCCGGGGTATGCCGCAGCGGACGGGCAGACACCTTGGGACAACCCTTCGATGGGTGGCGTCGGCGAGGTCCGGCATTCAGCCGGGCAGAATACGACCATGATCGACAAGGTGTTGACGCTGCTCCCGGTCTGCGAACCGGAGTACGCGAGCGGCGTGGTGGGTCAAAACTACTTTCGGTCGGCAAACCGGACCGCGAGTCTGCGGCTGTTCGAGGCAAGCGTGGAGCAGCGGTCTGAGGAGGGCGATCGGGTGCGGGTGGCTGAGGTTGCACCCGCGATCGTCCCGGTCCTCGATAATGACTACAACAAACAGGCACTCGCGGTGGTCCTGCCGGAGGAGGACGGCTCTGTCCGGCTCGAGAACCAGGTCGGGTGGCTTCCCGACCGGCGATGCGCGACTCTTCAGCCACGTGTCGCATCGCTGATGCGCGCGACCAACGCCTACGTGGGCGCGGCTGGGACGGCCTCATACTGGTGGTCAGGCCGCAGATGGGACAAGTCGAACGCAGGGCTGCGTCTCCGCATCGCGCAGTGGGAGGACGTCCACAGGGCGGCCATCGAGATCGTCCATAGGGCCGAGCCCGACGTTGAGCAGCCGTGGGTGGGCCATTACGCGCCCCTGACCGACCTCGCCCGTAGGTTGTATTCGGAAGGGCGCGGGCGGAGCGAGGCGGACCTGCTGCACGTACGGTACGAAATCCTCGACGATGCGCTGGTCGCCACCGCGAACGAGGAGATCGTCACCGACATGACCAGAAGCGGTCGTGACTTCTTCGATCTGCTAAGGGCCCGGGTCGAGGAGCAGGGCGCTGTGTGGGGCTGGGTGCGCCTTTACCAGGGGGCGGTCGAGGTGCGGACCGAGGAACGACCGTGACCGTAGCTCGGCGGCTGGGCACGGCGTACTCACCAGGTAGCTGTGGCCAGGAACACCGAATGGCGATCTCAGCCACCCGGCGGCGGGATGTTGCGCCGGCTCACCGCCCCATGCCTCGGCCTGCCCGCCGCTGCGGGACCACTCGTTGTGTTGAGCACTCAACCACGGGTCTCCATGCACTGGGCGGGATGCGAGACTGAGCAGGTGATCCTCAACCGGCGCACCCCGGTTCAACACCAGACTCTCGTGGCGAACGAGGAGATTCGAATCAATGATCAGCCTGTTCAGCGGGCTGGAGTTCATCACGGACATACTGTTGGACCCATACCCGGCGCAGGACCTCGACCGCCGGGATCTGCCACAACCAGTCCGGAGTCCGTTTGCCGGTGAGGGTTCGTAGCAGCTGCCACCCGTCGTTGCCCATCTGGACCGCGAGGTCGCGGCGTTTGGTCTGCTCGCTGGGTAGTCGCCACTCATCGATCCGGGCCGCGTACCGTTTCGCCAGGTCGGCGTCGACCTGTCCGGCCAGCCAGCCCGGTGCCGCCGCAGCCAGCCCGGTGCCGCCGCAGCCAGGGCCTCCAACGCGGCTCGCAGGGTCTCGCCGACCATTTCCAGTCGGTTGAGGTCTCGCACCGCGGCCAGTACGTGGGTGGCGTCGGTACGTTGCCGCCCGCGAGCCTTGACCAGTCCCGTCTCGACGAGTCGCTCGAGGAGCATGTCCAGCGCCATCGGCTGCAGATGGTGAGCGACCAGCCGGGTACGGAACTGGGACAACACACTGAAGTCGAACCCCGGATCGGTCAACTCCAAACCGAGTAGATATTTCCAGTCGATCCGGCCGCGGACCGCGTCAGCGGCCTGCCGGTCGGTCAGGTTCTCCGCGAACTGCAACACGGTCACCATCGCCAACTGCCCAGGCGAGATTCCCGGCCTGCCCCGGATCCCGAACGCGTCCAGGAACGCGCCGACGAAGAACACCTCACCCAACTCGTCGCGGATCGCCAACGATCCGCTTCGAAACGCTGCCCCGGCGATCGTCGCCGTCTGTGTCGGGCACACCCGGCAGCGCACGCGGGCGCATCGACATCGAAAGCCCCGTCCGTCAGTCAGCTCAACGCTAGCGATCAACCGGAACGGCACCCTGCCAGGCCCAACGACCATTGTCACCCGACGACACCGACGCAACCAGAATTAGGCAACAGGGTCGTACAGGGCTCGAACCCCTAGCCTTCCAATCCGTAGCGTTCGAGGCGGCGGCGGGCCTCCTCGGCCCCGGGGTCGCCCACATCCTCGTAGATCCGCACGGCCTGGCGCCAGGCGGCAGAGGCAGCGGCCCGGTCGCCCATCCCTTCCCGGGTGTCCCCGAGCCGGATGAGGGTCTCCGCCTCGTGATACCGGTCGACGGATTCGCGAAAGAGTTGGACCGCCTGCTCGTAGCAGTCGGCCGCGCGGTCGCGTTCGCCGAGGCGGTCGTAGGCGAAGCCGAGGCTGTCCAGCGTTGCGGCCTGGCCGTTGCGGTCGTCGCTCCGTCGTTGCTGGGCGAGTGCTTCGGTGCAGCTCTCGATGGCCTGGACATAGTCGCCGGTGGTGGCCAGCAGCCAACCGATCGCGTTGAGCGTCCGGGCTTCCCCCGAGCGGTTACCGGCCAGCCGCTAGAGCCGCAGCGCCTCGCGACCGTGTGCGAGTGCCTCGTCGAGCCGGCCGTCCAGGTAGCAGAGCTCGCAGTAGTTGTGCAGCGTCTGGGCCTGGCCAGTCGGATCGCCGAGGCGTTCGTGTAGCTCGAGTGCGCGCTCCAGCCGGTACTCGGCGGCGTCGTGGTCGCCGAGTCGGGTCAGTGCGCGGGAGAGCAGCCGGTTGGCGGCGGCCTGGCCGGCGAGATCGCCGATCTTCTCGGCCGCGGCCAGCGCGACCCGCTGGGTGGCGAGTTGGTCCTGCCACAGGCCACGCGGTGCCAGGAAGGTGTTCAACGCCCAGGCGATCTGCCAGGCGTACGCTTCGAAGCCGTTCTCTGCGGCCTGCTGGACCACCCGGATCAGCACCCGGTGCTCCGCCGTGAACCAGGCGAGCGCGCCGTCGTGATCGGTCACCGGCCGCCTGGCGGGTAGGGGCAGCGGTGGCACCGGCTCGATCGGGGGCCATTGCGGCTGGAGCAGCAGGGCCGCCGGATAGGCGGCGTGCAGGTAGTGGTCGTACAGGTGCCCTCGGGCGGCCGCGCGTTCGTCAGCGCGCTCCGACGACTCCGCGAACTCGGCCGCATAGGCGCGCAGAAGATCGTGGAAGGCGTACCGGCCGGGCGTGTGCTCGGCCAGCAGATGGAGCCGGGTCAACTCCCGCAGTCGCGGCGTGACGGCCGCGGTTGAGACGCCAGCGAGCGCCGCGGCCGCGCCAGCGGTCAGGTCCGGGCCTGGGTGCAGCCCCAGCAGGGCGAACAGTCGGGCCGCGTCCTGCCCCAGGGCCAGGTACGACCAGGAGAAGACGCGTCGGACGTCGCCGTCGGCCAACGCGTCCAGCCTCGCCTCGGCCGAGTGCAGTTCGGCGGCGATGGCGCCGAGCGGGAACGTGGGATGGGTGGCGAGTCGTGCCGCCACTATCGACAGTGCCAGCGGGAGCCGGCCAGCCGCCTCGACGATGTCAGCCACCGTGGCCGGCTCGGAGGCGAGGCGACTGGCGCCGAGCCGGCTGGCGAGCAGGCTTATCGACTCCTCCGCGGTGAACACGCCCAGCGTCAACGGTGCGGCGCACTCGGCGGCGATCAGGCCGTCGAGCCGATCGCGACTGGTGACCACGACCATGCAGCCGCCGGCACCGGGCAGCAGGGCGCGAACCTGGGCCGAGTCGCGAGCGTTGTCGAGCACCACGAGCATCCGGCGGGAAGCCAGCAAGCTGCGGTAGAGCCCCGTCCGGGCCTCCGTGCCGGAGGGTATCCGGGCGTGGGATACGCCGAGCGCTTCGAGGAAGCCGGACAGGGCGTCGGGCGGGGACACCACGCCGGCTTCGTCGTACCCGCGAAGGTTCACATAGAGCTGGCCGTCGGGGAAGCGGTCAGCCGCCCGGTGCGCCCAGTGCAGCGCCAAGGCGGTCTTGCCGACTCCGGCCATGCCGGACACCGCAGAGATGACCACGGTCGTCGGCTCCTGCGCCCCGTCGTTCAGGAGCGCGTCGAGGCTGGCCAGTTCGGCTCTGCGGCCGACGAACTCCGGCACCGCACGCGGCAGCTGCTCGGGGCGCTGGACGAGTGGCCCCGACGCCGTGCCCGGCGCCGGCCCATCCGGCGCCGGTGGCGGGTGCGCTGCCAGTCCCAGGCGGTGATGCAGGATGTCGTCGTACAACCTGGTGAGTTCCGGCGCGGGATCGAGGCCAGTCTCCTCCGCCAGCACCTGCCGAGCCTGCCGGAAGGCATCCAGTGCGCCGGCCACGTCTCCGATGCGGTACAGGCCCACCATCAGCTGCCCCCACGCCCGCTGCCGTAGCGGATGCCGGTCGAGAAGGGCACGCAGCCGGCGCACCACGTCGGCCGGCGCGCCGAGCGCCAGCAGCGCCTCGGCGTAGTCCTCCTCGGCGAGCAGCCGGCGCTCCTCCAACTGCGCCACCCGCCGGGCCAGCGCCGGACGCAGCGGCAGGTCGGCCAGCGAGTCCCCACGCCACAGCCTCACCGCAGCGGAGAGTTCGGCCTCGGCCCGGTCCGCAGCTGAAGCGGCGAGAGCGTCGCGGCCCCGCGCCGCTGCGGCGTCGAACAGGTCCAGATCACGCTCGCCCGGCCCCACCCGCAGCAGGTAGCCGCCGGCCACCGAGATTATCCCCTCCCAGGGCGTTCCGCCGCCCAGCGACTGCCGCAGCCCGCGTATGTAGGTGCGCAGGTTCGCCGCGGCCGACGCCGGTTGTTCGTCGCCCCACAGCATGGCGGCCAACTCGTTGGTGCCGACGACCTCGTTCGGGCGCAGCAGCAGGGTGGCCAACAGGAGGCGTTGCTTCACCGAGCCCAGCGGAACTGGCTGGCCTTCGCGGTACACGTGGAGCGGGCCGAGGATATCGAAACGCACAGGCACCTCACAGTTGAGCGCTGTTACCTGTCCACCAGGTGCACCGCACCCGGATGACGGGGGCGGGTGGGTGAGCTATACGCCACTTGTGCGGCGAATGTACGGGGCCCACCGTACGGTTTTGCCGTCCACACTGCCCCCATCGGAGAGCGCCTCCATGCCCTGAATGCGCGACCACCCACGGGGCCCAGGCGGGACCGTCTACCCACACCCGCGCGGCCATCCCCGCCTCGTCCTGCCGGTCTCCGGCGGCGTGACCCGGCCCCGACCGGCCGACGTGCCTGGATCGTCCGATGCCATCGTGCCGACAACCTGACTCCGAAAGGGTCCAACTCACCATCATGATCAGCGGTTCGCGAAGGACGAGACGTCCGACGGCCGAACCTGCCCTTCCGAACTCGCCCTACCTGGAGGAACTCTCCCATGCACAAATTCATTGTGGCCGCCGCGAGGACGCTGACCGCTGTCGCGACCGGTCTCACCGTGACCGGAGTCGTCGTGCCCGCCCGGCCGGCGAGCGCGGCGCTCAGTGACGTTCCCTCGGACTGCCGTGTCTCCACAGCGGCGTACCGCTCCGATGGACAGCGTCTCACCTACGTGTACTCCGGCGGCGAGACCAGCACCAACGCCTACGCCAACGACATTCTGAGCTGGGTGCCGTCGGCGCATCAACAGATCGGCGCCTCCGGTGACGACACCAGCTTCCGCAGCACCGAATACGCCGCCCATCCAACCGACGGTCGGCTCTACAAGTTGAGCCGTCAGGGCGAGTTGATCGACGGCAACTGGCATGTGACGTCGTGGAGCACCAGCCACTTCGCGATCGGGTTTGCCAATACCCGCATCCTCGCGTCGGCGTCGCCGTACCTCTACCGGGTGGCGGGCAGATCGCTCTACCGCTACACGGAAACCTACGTGGACGGCGTGTTCACGCTCTCGCCGCCGGTACAGTTGGCCAGCACCGGCTGGGACGCGGTCAACACCCTGACCTACGAGCGCAGCGGCGGGACGGGCAGCGCCGCCGTGGACGTGCTGATCGGTACCAAGAGCAACGGGGAGCTCAAGGAGTGGCGCGTCAACCGGGCCACCCCGACAACGATCACCTCGAAGGTGTTGCGGACGAGCGGCTGGGCACCCTTCACCAGCCTCAGCACGGGCTACTGTGACGCCCACCCCAACGGCCGGCCGCTGCTCGCGATCACCGCCGCTGGCACGGCCTCCGTGCACTTCGACGCCAACAAGACGGACGGAGTCGGCACGGACATCAAGGGCGGCTCCCTCGGCTCGCTCGGCTGGACCGCGAAAGCCTACGGTCAGTAGCGGGAAGACCGCCGTGACTCCGTCCGAGACCAGCCGTACTCGGACGGACTCGTCCGGAGCTTGGTGCCGACGATCCCTGACCTGGGGTCGTCGGCACGGCGCCGTCGTGAGTTTGAGTGAAACGCCGTCCCACACATTTAGTCCGCGTCGATGGCTCAGGGATCGGGATCTGCTCGGGTACTCGACCACCCCGAACCTGGGGCCGATCCTCTTCGGGGCCGGTGCAGAAGCCGTGAGCCGGTTCGCCAGCGCCTTGGCGGGGGCGTCGACCCGGATCGGCGCGGCGGCTGCGGTCCGCACCGCTCCCACGGCCGGGGTGTGTTCGACGCGCACCGCGCGCTGGGCCGTCACGGACCCGATCATGGCGGTGCAGATGCCGGCGATCACGTCGAACGGAGTCGGGCGGCGTTGCCAGCGCGGCAGGTAGGACGCGACGAACAGGACCGCCATGGTTGCTCCCGGCAGGTATTCCTGCAGGTTCCGCCGGCGTTGAACTGGAACACCCCGACGTCCTTGGTTCCGTTGGTGTTCAGACCGACGGCGATGGGGTTGAACTCTGACTCGCACCGGGCGACCCTGACCGCCTTGTTCGCGATCGAGTCCGGGAACACGGCGTGGATCTGGCTCTCCACCGTCGAGTCGCAGCCTACGCTCAGCCCCTGGTCCGGGTTGGCGAGCTTCGAACGGGTCACCGACCCGACGTCCCCGGTCATCGTGATCCGGTTGCGTCCCTGAAACGCGAAGACCCGCATCCGGGTCGCCGCACCGAATGCGCCGTCGACACTGAGCTGATTGCCGCAGTCGGGGCCCAACTCGTTGAGCCGCCGCTGCAACCGCTCGACACAGCCTCCCGTTTCGCCGTATTCGGGGTCCACGTCGCACAATGCCGCCGCGCTTGTCTCTACGTCGGCGGAGGCGGACGACATCGGCCATAGCACGCTCGGAGCGAGCAACACGAGTGCCGCGCACATCACGGTCGTCACTCTTGCTCGAGACCGGCTATCTACCGGCTGCGGCGATCGCCGCACAAACGCCGCACTCATCTCATCCTCTGTCGCTCCGACAGTGCTCGCCCGGTTTTCCTGGCGGCTGCCGAAACGTAGCCATCGTCAGTGGCGGTGCCCTGCCCGTACTCCGCCCGTACCGCCGGGTACGCCTCCCGTACTGGACACGCGCCCACCGGAGACGGCGGAATCCTCTGCCGGCGTCACCTTTCGACCGGCGCAGATTGGCCAGGTCAGCGGCGCGTACGACGGCTTCTACGACTGCGGGCTGGTACGAGCTGCGCGGTCGTCGGAGAGCAGACGTTATACCGCACGGCGGCGGGAGCGACGCTGGCGGGCGTCCGTGACCGCAGGTACCGGGAGACCTCGTCCGTCCTGGCCGACCATCATGATCGCTTCAGTACGCCGGGCAGTCTTGAGCCCTTTCGGCCAAACGCCTGCCGGACGAACACCTCAGGGCGGCTCCCCACCCCAGCCACCACCTCCCGCAGGACGAACATCAGGAGACAGCCGTTCCGAGAACCGCCGGTAACCGACGGATTACACGATCAACCTTCACAAGACGAGGCACTAGGATCGTCTGGTGCCCCGAAGATCGCAGCTCAACGGTCTGGTCGCTCGGTGTAGGTACGAGTGACGGCGACAAGCTTCGGCGGACTGCTTCGAGCCTATCGCCGCCGAACCGGGATGACGCAACGGCAACTCGCCGGCCGGGCGGGCGTGAGCGCGGGCGCGATCCGCGATCTGGAGCAGGGCAGGACGAGAAGCCCGAAGCGGCACTCTGTCCAGGCCATCGCCACCGCACTCGGGCTGAGCGGGCGCGACGTCGAGCAACTTCACGCCGCCGCCGAGGCCCATCGTGCACAACGCGCCGAAGCCGGTCCGGTCCGTGGCGGCCCGCTGCGCATCCGTGTGCTCGGTCCGATCGAGGTCTGGCACGGCGACGTCCAGGCATCCCTCGGCTCCGACATACAACGCACGCTGCTCGCGCGGCTCGCGCTCGGCGTCGGCGCAGCCGTCGGCCAGGACGAACTCGTCGAACTTCTGTGGCAGCACAGCGAAACCCAGAACACGGCGAACCTGCTGCACACGCACGTCGCCAGGCTGCGGCGGCTGCTGGACGCCGACGGGCGAGCCGACAGCGTGCTCGTCAGCGGTCAGGCCGGGTACCGGCTCGCGGTCGGCGCCGATCACCTGGACCTGCTGACGTTCCGCGACCTCACCAGGCGGGCGGCGTACGAGGCGCCGGAGGATGCGTTGACCCGGCTCGCCCAGGCCGTCGCGCTTTGGCGCGGCGACATCGACGCGGAGCGGATGGTGTCAAGCCCGCTCTACACCGCGATAGCCACCGAGTACGCCACGACCGTCCAGACATTCGCCACGCTGGCGCGCGATCTCGGCAAGCCAGAACGGGCGCTTAAACCGGTGCGAGAGCTTGCGGATCGGCGCGAGCTGGACGAGCCGCTGCATGTCGAGCTGATCCTGAACCTGGCCGCAAGCGGCCGGCAGGCAGAGGCACTCGCGGCATACGACCGGATCCGGTCCGCACTCGCCGACCAGCTCGGCATCGATCCCGGCGAGCGGCTGCGGTCCGCCCAGTTCGCGGTGCTCCGGCAGCAGGATCGGCACGTCCGACGGACGATGGGGCGGACCGCGATCCAGCAGGCACCCGCCGCGCCACCGGACTTCGTCGGCAGGGCGGACGAAATAGCCAGGATCGAGGCTGCGCTCGCCAGGACGGGCCAGGAGTCCGGACCGACCTCGTCCCGAATCGTGCTGGTTGCTGGCATCGCCGGAGTCGGCAAGACCGCTCTCGCGCTCGCCGCTGCGCACCGGTTGCGCGCGAAGTATCCCGACGGTCAGCTCTACGCCGACCTGCGTGGCACCACCGCGACCGCACCAGAACCGATGAGGGTGCTCGGCCGGTTTCTGCGCGCGCTCGGCGTGCCGAGCAGGCAGATCGGGACCGACGAGAACGAGGCGGCCGCGTTGTTCCGCAGTGAGCTCGCCGACCGGCGGATGCTGGTGCTGCTGGACAACGCACATGACGCCGGCCAGGCCCGGCCTCTGCTGCCGGGAGCGGGTGGCAGCGACTCGATCGTTACCAGCCGACGCCGGATGCCTGGCCTTGCCGGTGCGAGCGTCGTCGACCTCGAACCGCTCAACCCGGAGGAGTCGATCGCCCTGATCGGCGCGACCGCAGGATCGCATCGGACCGACGCCGATCCCGACGCGGCTGCCGCGCTCGCCGAAGCATGCGCGCGGCTGCCGCTCGCGCTGCGCATCGCGAGCGCGAGGCTGGCCACTCGGCAGGCATGGACCATCGGCGACCTGACTCGCCGGCTGCAGGACGACAACCGCAGACTCACCGAACTGTCCACCGGTGAGTCGAGCATGCTCACCAGTTTTCAGCTCAGCTACGCCGACCTGAGTACTGTGGCCCAGCGCGCGTTCCGGTTGTGCAGCATGCACCCGGGTGACGACTTCGGCGCTAATGGCACCGGTATCCTGCTGGCGATGCCGGTGGCCGAGGCCGACCGCGTGCTGGAGGGCCTGCTCGAGGCGAACATGCTGATGCAGTACACGAGGGACCGCTACCGGTTCCATGACCTGCTCGGCCTGTACGCCCGCCGGCTGCTCGCCGACGATGCCGAGGGCGAACCGGCGCGCTCCCGGCTGTATACCTGGTACGCCGACGCGGTGACGGCCGCGATGGAATGGGTGTACCCGCAGCTCGTCCGGCTCGACACACATGCCGAGCGGGACACGTTCTTCGCCACCGAAGCCGCCGCGCTCGCCTGGCTGGACGTCGAGCTGCCCGCGTTGCTCGCCGTTGTCAGACAGACGGCTAGGTCCGCCGACCGTGCGCTGGCCTGGCGAATCACCGACCAACTCCGCGGCTACTTCCTGATCCACCGGCACATCGACGGCTGGCTGTCCGCGGCGGAGGCAGGTCTGGACGCGGCCGACAGAGCCAGCGATGACGTCGCGCGGACCGCGATGTTGATCAGCCGTGGCCAGGCGCTGTGGTCGGTCGGCCGGGACGAGGAGGCGCTGTCCGACTGCCTCGCCGGCGAACATCTCGCGGTCACCACCGGCTGGACGACGGCCGCGGCGTACCTGTCCCATCACATCGGGTGGCTCTATCTGGAGCAGGGCAAACTCACCGACGCGGCGGAGTGGCTGCACCGAGCGCTTGAATTGACCGAGGACGACCAGCTCGGCCACGTGCGGGCGGTCGCGCTCAACGGACTCGGGGTGATGCGGCTGTGCCAGGGCGAGCTGCGGGACGCCGTCGAACTCTTCAACGCGGCGCTGGAGATCAACGAGGCGACCGGCCGGGAGACGTCGGCGCTAGCCAATCGGGGCAACCTGGCGAGCGCGCTACGTCAGCTCGGTGCGGAGGCGCGTGCCTCCGAACTGCTCACCGAAGTGCTCGCGGCGTACCGGAACAGGTCGAACCTGCGCGGCGAGATGTCCACCTTGGACGAGTTGAGCCAGCTGCACCTCCAGCGCGGAGACGCCGCCACAGCCCTGGAGGTGGCGAGGCGGGCGCACGACATGGCGATCGCGGTCCACGACAGGAAGGCCACGGCACAGACCGCAGCCACCGCGGCACAGGCATACCTCGCGCTCGGAGACGCGACGGCCGCCGCCCAGTGGTTCGAGCATTGCATGACGATCGCGCACAACGCCTACCCGTTCGTGGAGGCACGGGCACTGGTCGGCTTCGCCACCGCCCGGCTCTCCGCCGGTGACTCGGCCTCGGCGAGCTACATCGCCGAGCAGGCCATTGCGATCGCCAGGTCCTGCGGTTTCCGCCTGCTCGAAGGGCGGGCATTGGCCGCGCTGCACGCGTCGAGACGATAAGCAGAACCAGTCGGCGGGTGGCGGAGATCTCCCGCCCCGGGATGAGCCCCTGCCCGAGGCTTGAATCGCCCCGGGCCGCCATCACCAGTTGCTGCTGCCCGAGGATCTGATCAAACACTTCAACGGTCAGCCTGATACTGAGCGTGGGGTGGTCCGACGCCGCGTCGCAGCTACCGACCCTGGCGCAGGAGTAGCGGCGGGTTCCGTACATGCCCGCTGACCCGGCCACCCTCGCCGCCGCCCGACACGTCCTGACCCAACTCGGCGTCACCTTCGCCGACCTCCAAGCCCACACCGATCTCGCAGCGAGACTGCCCACGATCGCCGAGTACCTCCCCCGCGTCACCGCCGCCGGCCAGGTATCCAACGCATCTACGGCACCTACTGGAACCGCATGGCCACCACCTGGCGCGACCGGCCCCTGGACACCATCACCGCCAGCGACATCGAAGCTCTCAATTGCTCTGTTAGTCAGGTAGCCGGTTGCAGGCCCGAGGCAGAGTTGGCACGTGAGGCAGTCGCGCCATCGTCGTCCGTGTCACCGCCGAGATCGGCGTTCGTCGGATTGCGGTTCCCAGCCGAGGTGATCATGGTCGCGGTCCGCTGGTACCCGCGTTACAGCCCTTCCTATCGCGACGTGGAGGAACTCTCGGTCGAGCGTGGTGTCGAGGTCGACCACGTCACCGCGTTCGGTCGTACCTCCAAGTGCTGTGGAGGTACGACCGTGTCCGCTCGAAACGTGCTCGCCGCCTGCCGGGGTCAGGGTGCCGCAGCGTCGGTGTTGTTCAGCGGAAGGTGCAGGGCCAGTCCGCTGGCCGGGGTGGTGTTGTTGGTGCGCAGCGCCTCGAGTTCGGCGGCTGACAGCGCCCGGGTGTAGATGTGCAACTCATCGAGGGCGCCGGTGAGCGTGTCGGTGCCGTCGAGTTGTTCGCCGAGGTGGATGCCCCGGACACCGTCCGTGTGACCTGCGGTCAGCGATCCCGTCGGGGCAGACGCAGTGCTGACGTCCTGCCCGTCGACGGACAGGATCAGTTGGCTGCCGGTGCGGCGCAGGGCGAGGAAGTGCCAGGCGTTGTCGGCGTACGTGTTGGCGGTGTTGACGCGGACGACGCCGTCGGGGGTTCTGGCCGATGCGGTGATGGTGTTACCTGCGGGGTCGGCCCGGATCCACAGCTGGCTGTTCGCCTCGTTGACGCCGTAGCCCCACAGCAGTGTCTGCCTGGCGGCCGCGCCGGAGTACCTGAACCAGGTGGTGATGGTGAACTGGGACGAGCCGAGGTTTGTCGCGTTGCTGTACGGGATGTGGATCCGGTCCTCGACGCCGTCGAAGGTCATCGCGTTGCCGAACTTGCCGGGCCCGGGCACCGCCTGCCGGACGAAACCGTCGTTGTCGTTGGCCGAGGCGTCGTCGGTGGTCTTGTAGTTCGGGTGGAACGGCAGCCGCAACAGCGCACCGGCGACGTCGACGGCGTTGGTGGCGTGGATGCGGTCGATCTCGGGCTCGGTGAGCGCCCTCTTGTAGAGCCGGACCTCATCCAGTGACCCGGCGAAGTGCTGGGCACCGTCGATTCGCTGTCCAATGCGCATCTGGAACGGCCGCGCAGGGCTGACCGTGCCGGTCGGACCGGTGGCGGTGCCGTCGAGGTTGCCGTCCACGAACATCCGCAAGGTGGTGCCCTGCCGCTGTAACGCGACGTGGTGCCACCTGCCGTCGTTGTGCGCCTTGCTCGACATCACCGAGCCGCCGTTGGCGCCACTCTGAACGCGCCCCTGGATGCGGTTGCTCCCCGGTTCGGCCCGCAGCCACATCTGGGATCGGTCCTCGCCGACGCCGTAAGCCCAGAAGATCGGCCGGTTGCCGGTGGTGGCGCTGTACTTCACCCACGCCATCACGGTGAAATCGGCGGCGTCGACCGCGAGCGACTCGGCGAACGGGACCTGAACGTAGTCGTCGACACCGTCGAGGGTCACGCCCCCGTCGAACCGGCCGTCGCCGCCGTGGGTCGTGCCCCGGATGCGGGCCGTGTTGCCCAGCCCTGAGGTGTCCGGGGTACCGGTGCCGCCGGAGTAGCTGTCGGGCAGGCCGAGGTCCGCCTCGGTGAACGTGGTGAACCGAACCTCGTGGTGGGACACCTGGCCCTCGTCGCCTGCTTCGAAGGCCAGGGCGATCCTGCCGTCGGGCAGCATCGCCATGCTGGAGTAACTGGCGGGGCCGGTGTGGATCGTCTGACTGTCGGAGTCGTTGACGCCCTGCCACGTGCGGCCCTCGGTGTAGCTCGACCGGATCACCATCCGGTGGCGGTCCATCGAGCTGCTCCCGGCCCGTTCCCGGTATTCGACAGGCGAGGAGAACAGCACGCGGTTGTACTGGTCGCCATCCAAGGTGGACCGCAGGCGCAGCACGGTGCCGTACACCTTCGGCGACACCAGGTTGTCGACGACCTGGAACGGGCCGCTGAACGTCTCTCCGCCGTCGGCGCTGATGCCATAGACCTTGGTGTCGCCAAGGTCCTCGGCGCCCTGGTTGCGCGCCATGACGTAGATGCTGCCGTCGTTGATGTCGCTGTCGGTGCGCTCGAAGATGCTCGGTTCACCCGCCCACACCGATCCGGTGGACGTGGCACCACGAGTCCAGCTCACGCCACCGTCGTCGCTGTAGATCAGCTGAATCGTCTGGGGTTTTGTGTCGAGCCACATGGCGACGACCAGCCGCCCGGCATGTGGTCCGTGCTCCAGTTGGATGCCATGACTGGGGCCGGGTCGGGTCACCCAGGGGTACCTGGCGGTCTCCGTCCATGACCGGCCGCTGTCGGTGCTCGTCAGCACGTATGACACAGACTCGTCGAAATCGGTGTCCGAACCATCCCGGACGAACAGCAGGATGTTGCCGGTGCGCTGGTCGACGACGGGAGTCGCGGAGAGCATCCTGCCATCGCCGACGGGGTTGGCGCGAATCTTCACCAGCGGACCCCAGGTGCCGTCCTGGGACCTCCGCCGCATCACGACGTCGGTGTGGGTCAGGTCCGGGCACTCCCCTGTGCTGTTCCGGTACTTCGCACTGCCGATGGCGATGAGAGTGCCGTCAGGGGCGGGCACCAGTTTGGCTCCCCGGATGCAGTCGTAACCCCCCATGCCCCGGGTGAACAGCACTGTCGGGTTGGGGATCGCCGCAGCGAGCGATGTCGGCGGTGGAACCACCAGTAACCCGGCGGCCATCAGTAGTAGTACGGACAATTTTATCCACAGCGAGCGGAACCTCACGGCAAGACCTTTCACAGCAGGGCGAAGCTTGCGAATCCGGCGCCGAGCACAGTTCTGAAGTCGTGTAAAGAACCGGTGTTCCCTACGTCGACGGCAGAGTAAGAATCGCCACTGGCACGGCACTGCCCGTACTCCGCCCGTACTGGTTTGCGCCTGTGCCGTGCTAGAAACTAGACGCTGCGGGTGCCGGAAACCTCGTCCGTCCTGCTCACCGGCCGTCTTGATCACGAGGGTGAGGTCGCGGGTGCATTGACGAGCGCCGTCCCGGACGCGGCGGTGATCGACACTTCGTACTGCGCGAGGATGGCTGGCTGTGCTGATGCGACTGGCCTACCTCGGTGTGACCAACGCTCTCGCCCTGCTACGGCTGTTGCCCATGAGCGATCGGGACAAGGATGCCGAGATTCTGGTGCTCCGGCACCAGGTCACGGTCCTCGAACGGCAACTGCGCGGCGAGCGAGTCCGGTTCACACGGGCTGACCGGGCGGGCTGGCAACTCTGCCGCACCGGCTACCCCGCGACATGCTACGCAACCCGCGGCTGCTGGTGCGCCCGGAGACCGTGACCCACCGATCCACCGACTCACCCACAGCGCGGATCTCGGCAACCGCCTCCCAGTAGTCTTCCAAACGACCCATGCCTCCCCTAATCCGCTATTGGCAGCGTCAATCCCTGATCAGCGGCCATGTGGGTCACCTCAGTGGCGAACCGCACCAACTCGGCCTCGTCGGAAGACCCGCTGCGGATCCCCGCGACCATGTGCACAAACCTGTCGTCCTTTGCCGCGAACACACTGGGCCTGACCCGGTTTGACGGACATCCGAGATCTGTGGGGCTGTGAGTCCCCGGGAGGACGTTCATCATGGAAGGCATGGGAAAGAAGCCGCGCCGGCCTCGTAGGGCGTTCACGCCGGAGTTCAAGGCGGAGATCGTCCAGGTGTGCCGGCGTGGGGACCGCACGGTCGGTCAGGTCGCGAAGGACTTCGATCTGACCGAGACCGCGGTGCGGAGCAAGCGCAGCAGGGCAACGTCAAGCGGGCCTGCGAGCTGTTGAAGGTCTCCCGGTCCGCCTACTATCAGCACCGCTCGGCCGGCCCCTCACGCCGGGATCGCGTCGATGCCGCCCTGACCGAGCGGATCATCGCCGTGTACGACGCCTCGACCGGCACCTACGGCTCCCCGAGAGTGCACGCCGAGCTCCAGGCCGCGGGGCGGCGGCACTCCCGCAAACGGATCGCCCGGCTGATGCGCACGGCGGGCCTGTGCGGCCGGACACCGAAACGGTGGCGTACCACCACCGTGCCCGACCCGGCCGCAGCGCACCGTCCGGACCTGATCAGGCGGGACTTCACCACCAGCGCGGTAGACGTGGACACCCGCTGGTGCGGCGATATCAGCTACATCAACACGTGGGAGGGCTGGCTGTACCTGGCCACCGTCATCGACCTGGCCTCACGCCGGGTGGTCGGCTGGGCCACCGCCGATCACCTGCGCACCGACCTCGTCACACAAGCCCTGGACAACGCGGTGGCATCATGCCACCCGACCGGGCCAGTGGTGTTCCACAGCGACAGGGGCTGCCAATACACCAGCGGCCAGTACGCCCGCCTGGCCGAGCAGCACGGCATCCGTCTGTCCATCGGCCGCAAGGGCCAGTGCTGGGACAACGCCGTCGCGGAATCGTTCTTCGCCACCATCAAGACCGAACTACTCGACCGCCACGCGTGGCCCATCCGCACCGCCGCCCGCACGGCGATCTTCGACTCGATCGAGGGCTGGTACAACACCCGACGCCGGCACTCCACGCTCGGCTACCTCAGCCCCGCCGCCTACGAGTCCACCGCGTACGCCGGAACACCATTCAGCAAGGTAGCGTGATCAACTTATCGACCCTGTCCGTCGAATCGGGTCAAGCCCACACCCGCTCGGGCGAGATCGCCGATCACCTCGACACAGCGTTTCAGCGCCAGGTAGCCGTCGCCGGCGGCGAAGGCGCTGGCCGCCGCACACTCCATGCTCCACCGACCACCGCCGGCAGACTGGACGACACCGCGTCGCACCTCGGCACGTCCGGGTGCTTCTCCCCCAGAGGACCCCACCGCAGCAAGCCGATCACCAGTACGGCGAGCAGGGCGACAACGCAGCCCCCGGCCCCGACCAACCATCGCGGGCCGCGGCGCGATCGCATCACCATCAGCCCACCTCGGCGGCGCGGCGCGCGCTGTCCACCTGATCCGCGCGGCGAACGTCCTCGGCATGCTGCAACGACGCTAGTGCCACCCGGACGGCGGCCCTGACCTGACCTGACGGGCCAGAGTGTCATCCGAATGTCGGTGCAGATCACGCACCTCGACCTCGACATTTCCACCGACCATCGCCATGATCCGTACAGACCGATCCGGCGAAAACACGTCCACATCCGCCCGCCGAGCCTCACCATGCGTCGTCCTCACACCCCCAAACAGTGAACACCCTAGCGACAACCGTCAACCTCTTCAGGAGCCCTCACGCTCACGCCGTCGCGCCGTGCTCCCCACGCCGGTGGGGGTGGTCCGACCTCACGTGGCGCCCGGTCGAGATTGATCGTGTGCTCACTGCGTAGCTCGCCGAGAGCCCCTCAGGCACGCTGCCGCCGGTTGTGATCACCGCGTCCAGGCTCGACAGCCCGAGGTGCACGTCACCGGCCCGCAGCATTCTGATGTTGTCGGTGGACGCTCCGCTCGGCACGGTGGTCACCGCGGCGCCCGGCACCTGCCTGGTGATGTGTTCGGCCAGCGCACCGCCGATGCGCCGGTACACCGCCCCGGCCGGGCCGGTGGCCAGTCGCAGCTGGACCTTGTCGACCTCGGGCTGCCGGGAGCAACCGACGAGCAGCCCGCCAGCGGCCAGGAGCACCGCCCGCCGGCTGAGCCGTGGCTCCAGGATCAGCACCATGCCGAGACGATACGGACGGCGGCGGCGGCGGCAAACCGTGGCGACCTACTCCGATGTACGGAATGCCGGCCCGAACCGCTCACCCCGCGGCCTCTGGCGTAGAAGTGCGGCGGGATCCCGTACGAAGCCGCTCTCTAGATCGCGACGTTTTCGGAGAGGATCGGGCTGGCCGTGCCGCTGCCGATGTTGAGGCCGGCACTGGTGGACCGCCAGCGGTTGCCGGTGACCGTCATGCCGGTGCCGCCGGTGATGTTGACGGCGTAGCGGGCGCCGCCGTAGATCGTGTTGTTGCGGATCAGAGCACGGTTGGAACCGTCGACGTTGATGCCGTCGGACTGCGCCGGGGTCGTGGTCCCGGCCTCGGCCTGACTGGCGTCCTGGATCATGTTGTTGCTGACCTCGACGATGTCGGTGCCGGTGAGCACGATGCCGTGCTTCTTGGCTCGGTAGATCCGGTTGCCGGCGATGCGGGAGCATTCGGCGTTGACGACGTGGATGCCGTAGTCGCCGGCGCGGGCGATGTGCAGGTCGTTGTCGGCGATGGTGACGCCGCTGAGCTGGTTCGAGGTGGTCTCACCGACGTAGATGCCCCCGATGCTGGGATTCGAGACGGTGTTGCCGGTGACCGTCACGCCGATGACGAGTTGATTCGTGTAGACGGTTCCCGCGGTGACGACGCGTACGCCGCGCTGTGGTGCCCGGAAGACGTTGCCGGCGATGGTGATGCTGCTGCTGTTGACGTCCCCGATGAACACACCGTCCTTGCCGCCGGAGGTGATGTTGCCGGTGATGGTCATGTTGTTGCAGCCCCAGCAGTCGATGCTGTTGTCGTTGAAGCCCACGATGGTGTTGTCCTGGATCCGGCTGTTACGACCCAGCCGATTCGAGATGCCCTGGCTACCCGCGAGGGTGTCGCTCAGGCAGGTGATCGTGTTGCCTCGGCAGGTGTAGAAACTGATCCCCGTGTCGTTCTCGGCGCGGAAGTACACGCCCCACATGCACTCAAGCAGCTCGTTGTCGAGCACCGAGCAGTGGTCGGCGGCGACCAACACGGAATTGCGGAGATTGGCCTGGCCTTCGGGTATGGCGGTGCCGTGTCCGCACCTGCGGAACCTGCAATTGGTGATCCGCACGCGGTTCGCGCCGTATTCCACGACGACGCCCGACCCGGCAACGTTGACAAAGGCGCACTCGTCGACCGAGGAGCCGGCCGCGCTGCCCCTGATCCGGATCGCGACTCCCCTGCCCTGGTTGTTGCCGTCGAAGACGACGCCGCTGACCGAGTGCCCGGCGTAGTAGAACTCCATCATGTCCGTGAGGGCGCCCGCCTTGATGCTGGCTCCATTGCCGATCAGCACCTGTGTGGCCGTCTTGTCGACCTTCAGCGACGTGGTGATCAGGTACGTGTTCTCCGGCCCGCCGAAGTCGATCACCCGGTTGGCATTCAGACACGCCTGTACCGCGGCCGTGTCGTCGACAACCCCGTTACCCACTGCGCCGTAATCCTTCGGCGACGCGGCTCCAGCGACCGCGACAGCCGCATCCACCCTTGAACCCGCGAGCAGGACCGAGCCCGCCGCCACCGCTGGCGCACCATAGAGCAACGCCCGCCGACCAGGATCCCTGACGCTCACATGCACCGTCCCCGTTAGCGATACCAAGCAACTCGCAGCACCGTACCGGTGTCTTTCCCGCCGTGGGGGGGGGTGGCTCCCCCCTCGGACACCGAGTTCTGTGGATATCCACGCGAGATTGCCGTGGCTCGCGTGGATATCTCTCTCAGTTTCCTGCATGCCTGTACGCAAACGACCCGGCAGCGCCTGACCATGCGCTGAATCGGTCGTGTTTCCGCTGCTGGTGGCGGTCGTGACCGGCGGTGGGTCGCCGTCGCGGTGGCCTGACGAGCAGCTCGTGGCCGCGCTGGTCCCCCGCCCGCTTCCCGCCGCACCCCCGCCCACGGCGCCGGTGCCGACCCTGCCCACTCCCCCGCCGCTGGACGGGGCGGACGCGACGCTGTTCGACGTCGCCCGGCCCGACGCCGCCGGCCGGGTCACCGCCCGCGGCCTGGTCCGCGCCCTGCGCTGGCCCCCCGGCCACCGCCTCCGCGTTGACGTCACCGACAGCACCGTCCTGATCACCAGCGCACCGGACGGCATCCACATGGTCGGCACCCGCGAGGAACTCCCCCTGCCCGCCGCCGCCCGGCACCTGACCGGCATCACCCCCGGCGAGACCGTCCTCCTCGTGGCCCTCCCGGCACACGACCTGCTCCTCGTGCACCCCTCGAACACCATCACCCGACTCCTGACCGGCTCTGGGGGTCTGTGGATCGAACGGCTCCGTCGCACATTCGGTGGTGACTGGACGTGGTCGATGTCGTTGAGATCGTGTGTGCAAGATCGGTGATCTGACGACGACGGTGTTCTCGGAGTTGTCTCCGCTGGTGATCGAGGATGTGGTGGATGAGGGAGAGCGCATTGTGGTGCGGGCCCGGACTCCGGAAGGGACGGTGGCGTGCCCGCGCTGTGCGGCGTTGTCGGGCAGAGTGCATGGGTACTGCCAGCGGACTGTCGCGGACGTTCCGCGGACTCGGCCTGGACCGCGACGCCGTCAACGCCGCCGTGACCCACCCCTTCCACAACGGCGGCACCGAAGGCGTCAACACCAAAACCAAACTGATCAAGCGACAAATATATGGACGGGCAGGCTTCGCCCTGCTGCGACACCGCATCCTGCTCGGCTAGCAAACACCCTCCGTCACCCCCGAATGTGAGACAGAGCCAATCGGTTGTCGACCTCATGCTCGCCACCGGCGCCCGCATCCGCGAGAACCTCACCCTGCGCTGGGAGGACCTAGACCTCGCCGCCGAACGTCCCACCCGACGATCTGCGGCACGCTGGTCTTCGTCAAGGGCAAAGGCTTCATCCGACAACCCTGGACCAAAAGCGACGCCGGCAATCGGATGGTCGTCTTGCCCCGGTTCGCAGTCGGCATGCTGCTGGCCCGCAAGCTCAACGCTGCCGACAACCCCCACGACGCGATCTTCGCCTCCCGACGCGGCACATGGCTGTCACCCAACAACGTCCGCCGTCAGTGGCGCCAAGCCCGCGCCGACACCGACCTCGCCTGGGTCACCCCACACACCTTCCGCAAGACCGTCGCCACCCTCACCAAGCACGAGGCGGACACCAAGCGCGCGTCGGCACAGCTTGGACACTCCAGCGACGAGGTCACCGACACCTACTACATCGCCAAGCCCGTCCAAGCACCCGACGTCTCCGAGATCCTCGAACGCCTCGGAACCGGCCTCGATGGCCAGCCCGAAGCTGTAGGGCAAACGATGCAAACGGATGACGAACCTGGTTGCCGACACCCATAAACGGGGGGTTTTCGGGGGAAGGTTCAAAACTCCATAGACAAGCCCTAAAGCCCTGACCAGCGTTTCTGCTGGTCAGGGCTTTAATGTTTGTCGAGACGGCGGGATTCGAACCGATGACCCCTTGGGGATGGAGCCTGACGGATGGCGGACATGGTCTGCGCCCCGTCAGGCTGTCGCTGTACGCCGTCCGACGCCACAGCACTACCAGGAGTTCCACGATCTGGGCCACGAACGGGCTGCAGCGACAAACATCGGCCGGGACCCGGCCGGCTTTCGCCGACCGGGTCCATGAACAACAGACCTGGTCCATGAGCAGTGGAACAGCCCAGAAACAGCCGATCGGATGCGATTGCCCCGATGTGGGTCAGGCGCAGGTCTGCCCGTTGAGGGTGAACGAAGCGGGGGTGTTGGGCGTGCCGGATGCGTTGAACCCGAAGGTGATCGCGCCGCCGGCCGGGATGGTCGCGTTGTAGGCCAGGTTGGACGCGGTCACCGTGGCACCGGACTGGTTGGTCGCGGCGTTCCACGGGATGGTGACGGTGCTGCCGGCGCCCAGGTCCCAGTTGAGCCGCCAGCCGTTGATCGCGGAGCCGGAGTTGTAGAGGGTCACGTTCACCGTGTAGCCGCCCGGCCACCTGTTGGCGACCTGGTAGGACACCCGGCAGGTGCTGGCGGTGCCCGAGTTGTCGACCGGCACGATGTCACCGAAGTCAGCGCGGGCCGTCGCGAAGTCCTGGAAGCCGATGCCCGGCCCGGCGCCGCTGGTGTGCGTACCGGCGGCCAACACCGAGCCGTCCGGGTTCACCATGTAGACCGGGCCGCCGCTGTCCCCGCCGTAACCGGACTCCAAACCGTCCAGCTGGGTGGCCTCGACCAGGTCCTGCCGGTCGGTGTAGTGGAACTGGACCTCGAGGTTGCAGATCGGGTGGCCGACCACCCAGGAAGTGGTGTAACCGGACTGGCAGAGTAGCTGCCCGGGGAAGACCTGCGTCCAGCCGACAACCGGCACCTTCGTCTCGTCGTACTGGCCGCCGACGTACATGTATTTACCCGCCGACTCGGCACTGATCAGTGCGGTGTCGTGGTCGACGTGCCGCTGCACCATCGTCCCGATCGGTTCGTTGACGCCGTCTGACCACAACGATCCGAGCTCACCGCAGTGCGCGGCGGTCAGCACGTACGGTGTGTTGGTGCCGGCGTGGCGAACCCCGAACCCGGCGGTGCAGTCGACGCCGGGTCCGTCCCGCGAGATGCCCGCGCCGCCGTTCCAGGGAGCCTCGTCGTCGTCGCGGGTGGCGTGCAGCTTCGGCTTCTTCGCCGCGACGCTGTGGGTCTTGACGCCGGTGTTCGGCAGAGCCGGCACTTTGGCACCGGCTGAGGTGTCGACCGCGACCTGCAGGCCGCTGCCGTCCGTCTTGATCCGTACGGTGTGTGCGGCGTCGGTCGGGTCGGAGGCGACGACGCGGCTCACCTTGGCTGCGGCGGTCTTCAGTTCGGTGCCGGAGTACGCGGCCGGTTCGACCTTGACCTCGGCGATCCGCCGGGCGCTGTCCACAGCCCGGGTGACGTCAGCTGGGACGGTGCCCTTCCACCACAGCGTGACGTGGCCTTTGACCAACCCGAGCCCGGCGTAGCCGCGCGGCTGGCCGGCCTCGACCACCGACCGGATGACGCTCGCCGCGTCGATCAGCGGCACCTGGGCCGCCATCCGGGCGCGAACCGCCGGTGACAGGCCGGCGGAGGTCACCGGCGGTGCGGCCGAGGCTGGCCCGCTGAACGCGACCGCGCCCACTGTGGACAGCCCGAGCAGGCCGGCAGCGACCACTCGGAGAGTGTCGCGAAAGATTGGCTTCATGCCCCCAGCCAACCGCCTGGTCGGACCCGCGAACAGGCAGAACAACCGGCAGCTTGATTGGTGCCGCCAGTCCTGCCGGTCTTGGTGCCACAACCTGTTTCGGCGGGCCTGTCTCGCTAAGGGTGTTTCCGGCGATCTTGGTTAGTAGGTTTCTGCGGCTGGGAATCGGTCGCTGAAGGTTATGGCGAAGGCGTTCAACGCGGGTTTCCAGCGCATCGTCCATCGGGTTCTTCCTGCTGGTGCTGTTGCATGACGGGCGCGGGGACGTGGTGCGCCCGGATTCTGGCTCCGGGTCAGATCGCTCGGGCGAGTTCGGTGAACGCTTCGGCGACACGGATCTTGGGTGGTGCGCCGTGTCCGAGTTCGTAGTGTCCGCGTCGCAGGTTCTGTATGAAGGCGTGTCCGGCGATGATCACCTGCGCGGTCCGGTCGGTGCGTAGCCCGCGCATCGGGCGTAACCGGTGTTTGAGCTGGCTGTGGTCGGCCTCAACCGGGTTGTTGGCGTACCGCTCGACGTGGTGCCAGGCCGATGGGACGAGGTCGTCGCGTACCGCCTGGTAGACCGGCGCGGCGTCGGTGACCACCTCGCAGGGTTCAACTTTCAGTGTCCGCAGGGCCCGTCGGAAGAAGCGGCGGGCCGCGGCGGCGTCCCGGCGGGCCGACACGAGGACGTCGATGACCTGCCCATGCTGGTCGACGGCACGGTAGACGTACCGCCATATGCCGTTGACCTTCACATAGGTCTCGTCGACAGACCACCGGTCACCAGGTGCGTGACGGGTGAACCTCGCGGCGTCGGCCAGCAGCGGGGTAAACCGTTGTACCCATCGGAAGATGGTGACGTGGTCGACCTCGATTCCGCGTTCAACCAGCAGTTCTTCCACATCGCGGTAGGACAGGTTGAACCGTAGGCACCAGCGGACCGCGACCACGATCGCCTCAGCCGGGAACCGGAGCCCGGCGAACGCCGACCTGGGCGGCGACCACGGACGACGATGGCCTGATTGCGTCGTCCCTCAACTCTGCCCGGACCTCCGACTGGCGACGCAACAGACCCCGGATGCAGCACAGGTTGCGGTCCTCACGACGAGCACGGTGCGGCCGTTAAGCCGCGAAGGCGGTTGATTGCCGCATGTCCCTCTTTATGGATCAAGCACCCAGGTCCAGCGCATTTCGGCCGCAGGTGTGCAGGGTGCTGGAGGCCAAGAAACCATCGATGATCGATGAGGAGTTGCTCGTACGCGCCGGCGGCGCCGCCCGGGCCGGCCCTCCGCGCCAGTACCAGCGCCAGGGCCTGGCTCGGTTGGTCCTGTTAGAATCCTCGTTATGGGTACGCTGGTTCTCTAGTACGGGACGCCGCGTTGAGTCTTCTCCGCGGCGGGTCCTACGCGCGCCCGGCGACAAGGCCGTTGTAGGCGCGAGGCCCCTGTACATCCGTGCGCCTCCTCAGGGATGCGTATGTGCCGCGACCGCTGGCGTTATCGCCCACGCATCGCGGAGAGGAACCCTGTGATGACTCATAGTTCTCGTTCCCCATCCCCGGCCCGGCTACTATCGAGCGCCACCGCAAGCCGCCCACACCGCGTCTGCGCGATCCGTGGCGGGGCCGTCCGCTTCGCCGAACGCACAGTACTCAGCGGTGTGGAGCTCGTCGTGGGTGCCGCTGAGCGTATTGCGGTGATCGGCGACAACGGCGCCGGCAAGTCGACACTTCTTCGCGCCATCGCGGGAACCGTCACCCTGGCGGCCGGCGAACGACTGGTCGAGTTGCCCGGTGGTTTCGCGCTCGCCGAACAACGACCCGACTTCGCGCCCGACGCGACGATCGCCGAAGCACTCGACGAACTGCTCGCTGACGTACACCGGATCGAGTCCGAGATACAGGAAACCGCCGAAAGAGTGGCGCACGCGGAGGTTGACGAGCAACCCGCCTTCCTCGATCGGCTGAGCGCGGTGATGGATCGTTTCGAGGCGAGAGACGGGTACCATCTCGACCAGAGAGTGGACGCGGCGCTCGACCAGCTCGGACTCGGCGGACTCGACCGTGCGCGGCCGGTCAGTGCTCTCTCCGGCGGCGAGCGTGCGCGGCTCGCCCTCGCGGCGGCGTTGTCGTCGGAGGCGGAGCTTCTGCTGCTCGACGAACCGACGAACGATCTTGATGACGCAGGCATCTCCTGGCTCGAAGAGCGCCTCTCGAGGCACCGAGGTGCCCTCGTGGTAGTGACACACGATCGCGTCTTCCTCGACAAGTTCGCCACGGCCCTCATCCGCGTCGAGAACGGCGTCCTACGGCGTTACGGCGACAGCTATCCGGGCTACCTCGCCGCCCGTGAAGCCGAGCGGCGGCGGTTACTGGAGGAGCACGAGGCATGGCGGCAGGATCTGGCGCGGAACGAAGCACTCATCGCCGCCAACGCGTTCCGCCTCGATGCGATCCCACAGAAGCGGGAACGGGCTATCTTCGGTCACGCCGCATTCCGCGCACGCAGCCGCGACCACGGCGCGACACGTCGGATCGGGATGGCGAAGGGACGCGTTGCGCGCCTCCGCGCCAACCCGGCACCGCGGCCAGCGGACCCGCTCCGCTTCCTGGCACCGTTCACCGGCGATCGGTCGCCGGAGGCTGGCGACGACTCCAGCACGGGTGCGCTTCTGCTCGCAGCAGACGCAGTGCGTCTCAGCGTCGACGGAACAGGACCGCGACTCGCACTCGACTCGATGGAAGTCCGCACGGGTGAGCGATGGCTCATCTCGGGGCCGAACGGCGCGGGCAAGACAACGCTACTCCGCCTGCTCGCAGGCGAACTCACCCCACTTCAAGGCACAGTCTGGCAGCGTCCCGACATCCGCATGGCGTGGTTGCGTCAGGATCTCGCGACCGGCTCCCGAAAAACTCTCCTCGATGCCTTCGCCAACGCCACCGACGCGTACCGCGACGACGCCGCGGAGTTGCTGCTCAGGCTCGGCCTGTTCCACCCCGACGAGCTGCCCCGGAGGCTCACCGACATGTCGATCGGGCAACGCAGACGGTTCGAGGTCGCCGTCGCGGTTACGGCGCCAAGTGACATTCTGCTGCTCGATGAGCCTACGAATCACCTGAACCCGGAGCTCGTCGAGCAATTGGAGCACGCTCTGCTCGACTATCCGGGTGCTGTGCTCACCGTGACTCATGACCGACGTTGGCGTGAACTCGCAACAACGGCCGGCCAGCTGCGCAGAATCCACGTGTCGCCCGGAGGGGAAGTCTCGGCGATGCCGTCACCAGGCTGAACCCGGACCGGGTACCACGGCATCGACCGAGGCGCCTGGCCGAACCTGTCCACGCTCGTCGCCCGACCCTGTACCGCTCGGAAAGTCGGTCGGGTCTGTGGACGCTTCCATGGACGGCGTGGCGTTCCACCCGGGAGAGATGGGTCGCCGCCCGGGTTCGGTGCTGGTGATCCTCACGTGACTCACGTTAGATCTGGCCGCGTCCGCGTGCCGTCGTGTGGACCTGTCCGTGGGATTGCCGGCGCCGGCCCGGCCCACCTGTTGGCCTGATCAGAAACCTGTCCGTGCATTGACGCGTGACTCATCACAGATATGTTGCCGGGTGCCCTCTTCCCAGGCCGACGCCCTACGAGTGTCGCCCAGCGAAGGGAAGCACCCGCAGTGCTGCTGGCAGAACAGGTTGAGTCGTCATCGGGGTCGACGCCCACACCGACACCCATACCGCCGCGGTGGTCAGCGCCGCCGGGGCGGTGCTGACCGAGCTGAAGGTGCCCGCCGACGACGACGGCGCGGCCGTGTTGCTGGTCTGGGCCAACGAGCATGCTGGTGCTCTGCGCCGACGGGCCAGCCGACCATGGTCTTGTACCTGATCATGTTCATCGTGGATCGCGGTGGCTCTGATTCGGCCAACTGGACCTGGTGGGTTGTGCGAACACGGTAGCGGGATTGTGGGGTGCCCAGATCGTCCGGTGGTCAGTCCGACGAGCCCGGATCGGATTCGGACTCATGCACCGCGATGGCCAGGCCCACCTCCTCCAGGACCTCCGCTGGAGTGTCGCCGCCACGGTTGGCGGCGAGCTGGGCAAGCAGGGAAGCCAGAGCTATCAGGCCACTTATGGAGGTGCCGGCCGTACGTTCGTTGATGAGGGGTGCGATACGGTCAGCGAGTGCTTCGCCATCGGCGCCGGCCTCGATTGCGAGGGTGACGAGGGCGATGGCGTGTTTGACTGCGTCGGCGGAGGTGGTCATCGGCCGATGCTACGGCTGATGTCAGGCGGCCAGGGCGGGGAATTGATGGATCGGGGCACCGGGATTAGCCGTCCTGAACGTCGAGGTCCTGCCCCCCGACGGTCCGCCGAGCGACCGGCGTGCCGACAGGCCGGCAAGTCGGGCCGGCAAGTCGGCTGGCCAACAGGCAGACGGCGACGGCGACGGCGACGGCGACGGCGACGGCGACGGCGCAGCGAATCACAGTGCGCCAGGTAATTCGATCGATGTTCCAACCGGGAGCCCCGATGCTGTCTTGCCCTGCCGCACCCGCACCGACCATCCCAGCGGCGACAAGGCGTACAGCTCCCGCCGTAGCCGCCGTTACCTCCGCAGACGCCAGATCAAGCACACCACTGCCGAACCGCGAAGCGAGCAGGTCAACCGACAACCCTGTGCATCGGGATCTACAGCGAACCGTGTGGACGAGTTGAGAGTGGCATGCGTCTATCGCTGCGCTTCGAAGTGCTCTTTCATCGCTGGGTAGTAGTCGTCGAAGTTCGGCGCCGGCCGGCCGTCGCGCGAGGCTACCAACGCGTCCAGGTAGTACTCCCAGCCCGGCCCGACGTCGCCGACGCCCTCGGTACCGGTCAAGTGCTGTGTGAACCGCAACTCGGTCACGCCCGCATTCTCCACCAGCACCATCTCCAGGTGCCAACTCCCCTGCTCGTCCACGGCGGAAACCGCCAGCCGACGTGGTGGCTCGCACGCGTCGATGGTCATGTCCATCGAGGGCTTGCCCTCCTCGTGCACCAACTGGACCTTGATCGTGCGTCCCGGCGCCGCGTCGCCCTGCCACGGGCCGAACCAGCGTTCCGTGCGCGCCGAATCAGTCAGGCTCGCCCAGACGTCAGCCATGGGCGCCCGGAACGTGCGGGTCAGCACGAGGTCTTTGCCGAACAGCCGGCCTGTGGGTGTCGGGCTCATGCGATCTCCTTCTGGGATGGGTGCCGCCCGGCGGCGGTGTGCCGCTCGCGGCGGGTGCGGTAGACCTCGGTCTCCAGTGCATCGAGGCGGTGCTGCCAGCCGGACGGGCGCATCAGCCGTCCCAGCCAACCGGTCAGTTCGTCGAGCGGCGCGGTGACCAGCGTGTAGACCCGTCGGCGTCCGTCAGCCGTATCGCGTACCAGACCCGCCTCGCGCAACACGCGAAGGTGACGACTGACGGCCGGCCTACTGATGACGAACCGGTCGGCGATCTGCCCGGCCGCGAGTGGTTCGTCGCGCAGCATCAGCAGGATTTCCCGCCGTACAGGGTCGGCGATCGCCTCCACCACTTCGTCCACGCCGGAAGCGTAACCTATAAGTTACGCTTCCGGCGTGGACACACTTGCTGTTCAGGACCCAGAGCCATGACCGGATGCACTGATCCGCCGCTGATCGTGTGCCTCGCACACCGGGGCCCTGGTCACTCTCCGTGCACTGTCGTTCGAGGTGTCGGACGCACGCCCCTGTCGATCAGCGATAGACGGTTCCGGAGGGTCACCCATCCCGCAGGAGCTATCGGCTTCCCCAGCGGCCGATCGGGCTACTGCGTCTGAACCGGTCGCGAAGGGACGCTGAGGATTACCTCGTACAGGTAGAGGTCGCCGTTGGTGCCTATCTGGCTGAACCCGGCACGTTCGAGGGTCCGCTGGGAAGCGACGTTGTCCCCGGTGGTGTCGGCGACAACTCGACACAATCCGTGATCGGCCGCCACGTTCAGCAGGGCGACGAGTGCCTCCGACGCATAGCCGTGACCACGGGCTGATGGGGCGAGGCCGTAGCCGACTCCGACACATCCGTCGTCCGGCTGACCCTTGAAACCGATTCCACCGATGGCTTTCCCGTCGGCGGTTCGGGTGATCCTGTAGTGCCCGAAGGGGCGCTGGAGCTGATCGCGCCCGGCCCGACGAAGCATCGAGCCGGGCGCGTCGAGTGAGCTATGCCACGAAGCGGGAACGGCGTCGGCGTCCGATCAGGTAGCCCGCGCCGCCGAGGAGCAGAAGCGCACCGCCAATGCTGGCGACGGTCGCGGTGTCGGCACCGGTCACGGCCAGCCCACCGCCCTCGCCGCCGGGGGCGCCCAGGCTGGCGGAGGAAGCAGGGGTCGGTGCAACGGTCGTCGTGGCGCTGGGCGTGGCGCTCGGTGTCGGTGTCGGTGTGGGCTGAGACGCGCAGTCAAGCGCACGTGCGGCGTACAGGCCGTCGTTCAGGTAGGCCAGGTAGGCATCGATGGTCCCCTCATCGAGCACCTTTTGCGTGGCCGCCTTCACGTTGGGACCAGCGCCCGTCAACGTCCGAACCACCGTGATCCGCAGATCCGTTGACCAGGCCTTCTGCACGTCCGCCTTGAGGAATGCGCGGAGATCGTCCGCGGTGCCTTTCAGCCGCTCCTGTATTGCGCGCGGCAGGACGGAGAACGAGTCGGCGTTTGCCGCGGCCAGGATCTGGGCGGCCAACACCCGCACCTGTACATCGGTGGCGGTATCCAGGTCGATGGTGACAAGCTCGCGGATATCCTTGTACACCTTGCGCTCGACCGTTTGGCAGGCCTCGTTCAGGCCGGGCGATTCGGTTTGAGCCGCCGCCGGTGTCGCCGGAATCAGAAAGGCCAGCGCCATTAGGACGCCGGCCGGGACCTTCCATCGCATGTAGGTCTTCCTCCCCGTTGCAGGCCAAAACATGGGGATACTACCGTCAGTGGGCGGAGAAGCAAGAAGGTATGGACGTCCTGGACTGTGCAATGAGCAAGACCGCGGCGCAGCAGCTGTTTATCAAGCCTGGCACGGCGGTCTGGGTCGCACCTGCAGCCGTGATGGTCCACACCAAGACCTTCTGCCATCGGCTGCATCGACTTACGCAGCCCGTCCAGAAGCAGACCACGCAGTTACGCCTCGCCTTCGTACGCTGGTCCGACCGGGCCGAGGGGCGGCGAATCCGTCGCCCACGCGCGGTCCCGCTTCGGCCGGGCGCTGCCGCAGCCGGTGAAGAACGGCGTCGGCGACGCCGCCCGGCGCGCCTGTACGACGAGCGGTCGCCGCTCGGATCCCTCCACAAGGGACAAAAGCAGGGCAGGCCCCGAAGTTTGGGAGAGCCGTCCCGCCGTGAGCGTGAAGGTCATCCAGGGTCTGTCGGCCGTCACCCATGACGTGCAGAATCGGCCGCATGACGGTCACCGTAGGCGAGCCGCCCACCCACAACACGCCCGTCGACCTCGCCCTGGGGTTCCTGACGGGCGGGGTGATCGGGGCGTCGCTGACCGCTTTCATCAGTGGGTGCGTCGTCGAGCGGGCGCCGTTGATCATCATGGGGCTGACCCTGCCCGCGGTCTACGGGTTCCTCTTCTTCCTCTCCACGCTGCCGCGTCGTGCCCGGGAGGCGGCCGTCGTGCCGCGCACGGCGCTCGCGGTGATCGAGAGTCTGGAGGCCGTCGGGGGCGAGACCAGCGACGTGCCGGTGCGCTTCGAGCTGTCCGTCGCGCCGGACGACGCGCCCCCGTTCCGGGTCCAGATACGGCAGGACATCAACCTCGTCGAGCTTCCCGACTACCGGGCGCGCGGGGTCGTGGTGGTGGAGTATCCGCCGGACCGGCCGTGGAAGACGCGGATCGTGAAGCGGCCAACGCCGGAGTGGGAGGAGCGGGCGGCCGTGGCCCGGGTGGATTCGGTGCCCGGTCCGGCTATGAAGAGCGATTCCCCGGTGGGCTGCGCCAGCGGTTTCCTCACGCTGTTCGGCCTGCTGCTCGGCGCGGCCGCCGTGCTCCTGCTGTTCCGTGCCGACCTGTTCGACTCCTACGCAGGCGAGAGCGGCCCCTCCGGAAGACCCTCCGTCTCCTCCTCGTCGTCCACGACCGCCGTGACGTCGGCGTTGGGCACGGTCACCCTCGGTCCGCGCCAGTCGATGCTCGACGAGGGTGAACTGCGCAAGGCCGTCGAGTCGTTGACACAGGGTACGAGCAAGCGCCTTGCTCTGACCGTCGTCGTGCAGGACCGCCTGCTGACGGTCGTCTTCGCCCCCACCGGCGTGGAGACCGCTGGGTTCGACCCGCGTTCCCTGCCCTACGATCGCGTCCCCGGTCTGGTCGAGGAGGCCAGGACCGGCCTCGGCTCGCCGCGGAGCTGGCAGCTGACCGCCGACGGCGTCACCGGCTCGCTCACGCTCACGGTCGTGGTGACCGGCGACGGGGAGGCGGGAACGCTGGAGGCGGACGGGCAGGGCAAAGTGCTGCGGCGCAGCGGCGGTTGACCGTACCCGGGGAGAGGAGTGCGCATGGGGTGGGACGAGTTTCTGGTGCTGTGGTGTGCGGTGTGGGGTGCGGTGGCGCTGGTCGGGTACGGCATGTCGCTGGCCGGGGTGACCAAGGCGCAGCGGACGGTGCGGCTCACGGGACGGATCAAGCGGGTGCGGGAGCCCCGGCACGGCGGGTCCCGCACAGGCGGGATATCGGTGGTCGTCTCCTACCGCGACCCGGCCTCCGGCCAGGAGGTCACCGTGACGAACGACGGTGAGCGCGGCGAGATAATCACCGCGGCGTGGGAGGGCCGGGAGATCGGGGTCAGCCACCCGCGGGGCAGACCGCACGCCTACCGGTTCTCCAACACTCCCGACGAGCCCGGCCGCGGGCTGTTCTGGCCCGGTTTCGCACTCTTCCTGGTCTACGTCGGGCTGGTGGTTCTCGCCGCGGTCGACCGGGGGTGGCCGTGGGCGCTGATCGGCTTCGGCGGGCCCTGGGCGATCGTCGCCGCCGCCCACCTGCCCCGGACGGTACGCGCCAAGAACGACCGCCTCGCCAGGCTGGCCGCGATGGACACTGTGCAGGGGCAGGTCGTCGCGGTCCTGAAGGACGTCAGCGTCGACCAGGACGATGGCCACACCCGGACCACCATTACCCCTGTCGTGTCGTTCACCACCCGCGAGGGCACAGCTGTCACGGCCCACTGCACGTCGCATCTCGCGGACCCCGCCGACGCCTACGGTCGTCACGTCACGGTCCACCACACGCCCGCTGATCCGGCCGACCTCACATTGGACCGCGCGGCCGAGCACCGCTCGGAGGGGCACGACGTGACGGTCAACGTCCTGGTGATCGTCGTGCTCGCGGCGACGGCCGTAGCGGGGGTGGCGTTCCTCTGAGGACCGAAAAGGTGCTGGCGAGGCCCAAGAGGAGGGCGCCGAGACGCCCGACAACCTGACCGACGTACGAACTGTTTCACCACTCGAAGGTCTTCCACTCTCGTTCAGGAATGCGGCCTTCGCTGGTGTCGTAGCAGCGGTCGGCCCATGCCGCTGCGACTATCACCGGGCGGCTCAGTACAACATCGCCTGCTCGCTGTGCCCGCAGCACCAACCCGAGTGGTGGCGAGCACAGATCGGCGCTCTGCGAGTACCAAGGTTCTCTGCTCTGGGCCGCGAGGTAGTCCCTGAACTCATCCTCCAGGCGTGAGGGCGTCTGCCCCACCAACCGCATCCCGTCCAGGGTCACCTGCGGGCCGCGTAGGGCGTTGACCGCAATGCCCGCCAGGCCGATCGAGTCGTCGTAATAGGTGGTGACCGCCGGCCCGGTGAACCTCGCGTCCATGCCTCGGTCAAGCCAGAATTCCGCCCACCCGTCGTTGCTTGAGGTGCCCTGGGAGACAGCGACGCTCATCGTGCCACGCACCGCTGCCGTGACCTGATCGTGCGTCATGCCGAATTCCAGTGGACCGACGCGCTGGAGAGGCGTGAACGCCCACGAGAGCCGCTGCGCCTCGACCACGACGTTCCAAACGTCAGTCGTCATGTTCCCCTCCGGGTGGAAGTGCCCTACCCCGCAGCCTGTGACGCGAAGATGGTAAAGGACAAATATCAGCTTCCTGGGCTACCCCGAGAGGTCTGAATCTGGCAGCCCGGTCAGTACTCCGGAACTGGCCGGGTTGAGGGTGTCGACCGTGCTCACTGACCAAGCGCTAACGCCCGGAGGCGCTCCAGTTGGCGTCGGGCTGTTGGATCGGGCCCGCTACCGGCTCGGGGCCCATGAAGGACAGGCACGAGCCGGTAGCGGGCCGCATGCCTACGCAGGGACGGAAGTGCCGAACTCCGCTTCGATGACCTTGAAGAGGAGGTCCCAGGTCTTCCATTCGGTGTTGGTGTGGAAGGCGATGGTGTGCTTGCCGTCGGAGGTGCCCACCGCGCAGAGGAAGGATCCCCAGAGGCTGCCACCCACGCCGCGCAGCGTCCGGCCGCCCGTGGCCTCCTTGTCGAACTCGAACAGGCCGAGGCCGTATCGAGCGTGCGGCATCCAGTAACTCCCCTCGGTGGAGACCGTGGTCCACATCTCGCGGTACTGGGCCGGCGGCAGCAGGCTGCCGCTCGCCATCGCGTTGATGAACCGGATCATGTCGCCGGTGGTGGAAACGACGTTACCGGCTGACCAGCCCGATGAGGTGTTGAACTCGGTGACGTCGAGGGGCTCGAGACCGGGTCCCTCGATCATCGATTCCCAGTTCTCCGGGGTGACCGTCGCCGGGTCGGCGCCGTCCTTGTAGAACAGGTTGGAGTACGCGCGCGGGTGCGGATGGGGGTATCCGGTGTCCTGCATGGGGCGGACGTAGGTGTTGGTCAGTCCGAGTGGCTGGATGACCCTGCGGTCGACCTCCTCGGCATAGCTGTTGCCGGTGACCTTCTCGATGATCGCCCCGGCGAGGTAGAAGCCGCCGTTGGCGTACTCGAAGCGTTCGCCGGGCTCGCCGACCGGCGGCTGGGAGACCGCCAGCCTGAGCAGATCTTCGGTGGTGAATTCGTCGAAGCGATGCGTGACGAACCCGGAGCGGGTGGCGTAGCGGTGGCTCAGCTCCGGTGCCAGGCCGGTGGAGAACAGGCCACTGGTGTTGTTGAGCAGGTGCCTGATGGTGATCTTGTTGCCGTCGTAGCCGTTGACGTTCAGCACGCCCGGTAGCCACTTCTCCACCGTGTCGTCGAGGCTGAGCCTGCCCTCGGCCTCGAGGCTCAGCATCGCGGCGGCGGTGAAGGCCTTGCCGCTGCTGCCGGTGTGCAGGTGCTCCCCCGGCTGACGCCGGGTACCGGTCTGGATGTTGGCTACTCCGGCGGTTGCGAACCAGTTTCCGTCCGCATCCCGGACCTCGGCCACGATGCCGGGTACGCCCACCTCGGCCACGGCCCAGTCGAGCACCCGCTGCAGCTTCTCGCGCCCCGCGTTGCCTTCATTGCCTGTCATGTTCATGCCTTTCGGAGGAAACCGGTCGCGTGTCCGTTGACGAACGGTCACGCGTTTCCGTACGTCCACAACGATGTCCACGGGCGCTGACAGGCCTCTTATAACGCTCTTACAGATGGCACGGCGCCACCATCGGGGCCTGTCACGTGCGCCGCACAGTGGCCCGTGCCCCATCGACACCCGGCCCTCATAGCCTGGTGAGTATGCGGATTGAAATGCTGGGGCCGGTCCGGGTCTATGCCGACGACGGCGCGCCGATCGACGTCGGCGGCGCCAGGGTTCGCGCGCTGCTGGCCCGGCTGGCACTGGCCACGGGGGAGGTGGTATCGCTCGAATCGCTCGTCGACGGTCTGTGGGGGGAGCACCCGCCCGGGGGAACCATCAACGCGTTGCATGCGCTGGTACATCGACTGCGCCGGGCTCTGGGCGGGGCCGGGGTCGTGGAGACGGCGGCCGGCGGGTACCGCCTGCACATCCGCGCCGAGGACGTCGACGCCTACCGGTTCGAGGAGCTGGCGAAGCGGGGCGACCGCGAACTCGCCGCAGGCGCCACGCAGCGGGCGGCCTCGCTGCTGGGCGAGGCACTGGCGCTGTGGCGGGGAGAAGCGCTGGCCGACGTACTCGATGTCCCCTTCGCCGGTACGGCTGGCGCGCGCCTGGCGGAGCTGCGCGTCGCGGCCGCCGAAGACCGGTTCGAGGCGGAGCTGCAACTGGGCCGCCACGACGAGATCCTGGCCGATATGGCGGCGCTGGCCGCTGGCCACCCGTTACGCGAACGGCTGGCCGGAATACGGATGCGAGCCCTGTCCGCGGCCGGCCGCCAGTCCGACGCGCTGGTCCTGTTCGAGGAGGTCCGCGGCACGCTCGCCGAGGAGCTGGGCATCGATCCCTGCGCGGAACTGCGGAAGACGCACCTCGCTGTGCTGCGGGGGAACCTCGACATCCCCGAGCCCCGGCAGGCATCGCCGGAAGCGGCGCCCGGACGTCTGCCGGCCCAGCTGACCAACTTCGTCGGTCGGGCGGACGAGCTGAGGTTACTGGCTGGGTTGCTGGAGACCTCTCGGCTGGTCACCGTCGTGGGGCCCGGGGGTGTGGGGAAGACCCGGCTGGCCGTGAAGGCGGTGAGCCGGCACCGCGCCCATCGCCGCGGCCGGGTCTGGCTCGTTCCCCTGGCCGGGGTGAGCACACCGGACGGGCTGCCCGAGGCGGTTCTGGGCACGCTCAACACCGCCGACGGCCGGCCTTCCAGTACACCCCTGGATCGAGTGGTCAACCTGCTCGCCGGCGGCGAAGGCGTACTGGTGCTGGACAACTGCGAACAGATCTCCGGACCGGCGGCGGAGTTCGCCCTGCACCTGCTCGAGCGCCGGCCGGACCTGACCATCCTGGCCACGAGCCGGGAGCCGCTTGAGGTCATGGGTGAGGCGCTGTGCCGGCTGGGTCCGCTCGACCTCCCCCCGGCACACGCGGATCCCGTCCGCGCCTCCGGATCGGCCGCGGTACGGCTGTTCCTCGATCGGGCGGCAGCCGTACGGCCCGACTTCGTACTGGACGCGACGACGACAGCCTCAGTCGTGGACATCGTGCGTCGGCTCGACGGGCTGCCGCTCGCCCTGGAACTGGCCGCGGCGCGGCTGCGGACCATGAGCGCCGACCAGGTCGCCCGGCGGTTGGATGACCGCTTCCGGCTGCTCAGCACCGGTAACCGGGCCGCCCAGCCCCGGCAGCAGACGCTGCATGCGGTCATCGAGTGGAGCTGGGATCTCCTCACCGAGCAAGAACGGACGCTGGCCCGCCGGATGTCGATATTCCCCGCGAGAACGGGTATCGCCGCGGTCGAGGCCGTCTGCTCGGATGAGACGCTCCCTGCGGGAGAGGTCCTGTACGTGCTCGAGTCCCTTGTCGACAAGTCCATGGTGGAGCCGGTCGGCGACGGGTACCGGATGCTGGAAACCATCCGAACCCACACGGCGGACAAACTCCAACTCGCGGGGGAAGACAGAACCGTTCTGCACAGACTCATCCGGCACTTCGCCGACCTGACCGAGGAACACGAGCCGCTGCTGCGCTCGGACAAGCAGGTGGAGTCGCTGCGGCTGTTCGAGGCCGAGTACGACAACCTGATGTTCGCCCTGCAAAAGGCCATCGACGGCGGCGACGCCGAGGCGGCGGCCCGGATCCTCGGCCCGCTGTACTGGTACTGGGTCATGCTCCGCTACGACAGTCGGGCCGACGCCTACCTGGCCAGAGTCCTCGAGCTCGGCGATGCGCTACCCGCGGACGCCCGGGCCGCGTTCACCGCGATCCACCTGGTGGCCGGTGAGAGAGGGCCGATCACAGATTCCGAGCGGCTGCGCGCGCTCATCGACGACTGCGCGCGCACGGGCGCACGGCGGCGGTATCCGATGCTGCTGACGATGCCACTGTTGATGGCGGCGATACTCGGGCTCGATGAGCTGGTCGATCGAGAGATCGCCCAGGTGCGGAGCGGCTCGGACCGCTGGGCGATCGCCTGCACCTTCGTGGTCGAAGCCATGCGATATCGCGAACGGGTCGACCAGGAGGGCTACGCGAGCGCGATGGCAGCGGCGTTGCACACGTTCGAGCAGGTGGGCGACCGATGGTGGACAGCGAAGATGCTGATCGGCATGGCGCAGATCCACGGCATCGGCGGTGACCACGACGAGGCGATCGCCGCCTACGAGCGCAGCGTCGCGATCGCCACCGACCTCGGCTCGCAGGACGAGGTCTCCACCCGGCTCGGCCTCGCCACCGAACGCATGCGCGGCGGCGACCTGACCGGCGCCCGGCACGACATCGACACCGCCGAACGAGCGGCCTGGGACCGCGGTCACCCCATGCTGGAGATCGAGGTCGTCGGCAACCTGGCCGAGCTGTACCGCCGCTCCGGCGACGTCGAACGGGCCGATCAAGAACTCGACCGGATGGAGACGCTCGCCCGTGAGCTGCTCGTTCCGGCCGAGACGATGCAGAACGCGCTGGTCCCCGCCAGGATGGCGAACCTCCTCACCGCCGGGGACGCCGCACGCGCACGCGAGCTGCTGCTCCGCACCGTCCAAGCGGCGCAGGCGCGCATGGACACCTCATCGGCCGCCCATCTCCTGGCCTGGCTGCTCCTGCTGGAAGGCGATCCGGCCGGCGCGGCCGGCGCGCTCGGCCTGAGCCAGGCCATCCGGGGCACCTTCGACCACGGCGACGTCGAACTACGCTCGCTCGTGGAGGCTCTCGTGGACCGGCTCGGCCGTACCGATTACGACAGGGCCTACCGCCGAGGCGCCGACATGACACGGCAAGAGGCCATCGACCGGCTGACGAATCCGCGCCTATGAGGCCAAAATTAGGATCACTAACAGTGGTGCCAGCACATTTGTCGTGACGGTGCAGAAGACCGGCATCCCCAGAACGATCGCCGAGGTCTACGAGGTCAGACGGTAAAGGTTGGCAAGGCCGAGGTTCGGGCCCGTCAGCGCGGCCGACGGAGTTTGTTCAATCGCCTGACTCGTTGTAGGCCACCGTCGTTGCCGGCGTGCACGGTGGCGCCGCGTGCTGGTCGCTCCGGCAGGCCCCGCCGCCGTCCCCGGCCCGGTGCGGACGGACCGACACCAGGAAGGTCACCGGGTCGGGGCGCAGCTCGTACTGCGCCAGCACGCCGGGTCCGCACGATCCGCTGCCCAACCCGTGCTGGGCGAGATCCAGGTTGACGTGGACCGCGTCGCGGGGCACCAAATCGATCGTGTGCCGGGCCGCGTCCAGATCCTCGCTGCTCCAGGGACGGGCGGTCAGCTGGAAGACCGGCCGGCCTTCGAAACGCAGGCCGGCGCCGTCCGGACCGGTCAGGGTCGCCCAGCGTACGTCGGCACGGCAGCCGTTCTCCTGCGGACGGACGTACGGCGTCTGCATCTGCTCCACGGTCATGGCGTACCGGCCGACCCGGGCGGCCTGCCAGGAGTCCGCGTACGCCTCACCCGGTCCACGCCCGTACCACTCGACGTCGCGCAGGGCGGCGGGCACCGCGAGACGCAGGCCGAGCCGGGGCACCGGGAAGGGCCACTCCCCCTCCGGCCGCACCTCGAGCCGCAGGAGCAGTCCGTCGTCGTCGGGCGCCCAACGGTAGGTGGCGAGGATGCCGAGATCGCGGCCGGCCGGGGCGACCCGGGTACGGACCACCAGCTGACCGTCGCCCGCATCGACACCGATGAGCCGGTGCCGTAGCCGATGCAGGCCGTACGCCCGCCACTGCTCGTGCAGGAAGCGGTCGTTGTCGACGGGTGCCCGCCACAGGTCCAGTTGTGGGCCGGTCAGGACGAGGTCGCCGAGTCTGCGCAGCCGGCCGGTGACCGCGTCGAACTCCGCCGCACCGAGGCGCGGGCCGGAGCCGGTGGTCGGCCCGAAGCTGGTGGTCGGCTCGGAGCCGGCTGGTGTATCCGGAACCCCGGCCGGCGGCACGGGCGGCGGGCACATCTGCGCCTGGCCCCAGGCGACCTCGTGCCCGGCCGGCGCCCACGGCTCGTCGCCGGCGAGCACGGCCGAGACGGTGAGGTACGCCTCCACGGCGCCGTGCGGCAGCGCCGGAGCGGCCACCAGCACCGTCTGCCCGGACAGCACCGCCGGCACGGGCAGCACTCCGGTGGCCACGGGTGTCCCCGCCTCGTCCCACCGCCACTGGAACTCCAGGTGGGACAGGTCCACCATGTCGTACCGGTTGGTGATCCGCACCTGCCCGGCGTCGACGTCGACGCGTACCGGCTCGATGACTTTCTTGTACTGGATCGCGCCGGGCGAGGGGGCGCGGTCGGGGAAGAAGAGCCCGTCCACGACGAAGTTGCCGTCGTGCAACTCCTCGCCGAAGTCACCGCCGTAGGCGAAGTACCCGCGCCCGTCCTCGTGCGTCCGGCGGATGCCGTGGTCGAGGTACTCCCAGACGAAACCGCCCTGACAACGGGGGTACGCGTCGAACAACGCCTGGTACTCGGCCAGGTTGCCCGGACCGTTGCCCATCGCGTGGGCGTACTCGACGAGGATGAACGGCAGCCCACGGCGGTGGGCGTCGGCGTCCGGATCGGACAGCGGCGGCTCGGCGCGCCGGCCGATCGCGTCGACCTCGTCCACCGGCAGGTACATCCGGCTGTAGACGTCGACGTAGCGGCTGTCGAGGTCGTGCTCGTAGTGGATCGGGCGGGACGGGTCGCGGCGGCGGGTCCACTCGGCCATCGCCCGCAGGTTGTCCCCGGAGCCCGACTCGTTGGCCAGCGACCAGATGATGACGCTGGGGTGGTTCTTGTCCCGCTCCACCATCCGGGCCATCCGGTCCAGGTACGCCTCCCGCCACCGCGGGTCGTCGCTGGGGTTGCCGCGCCAGCCGACCTCGCAGAAGCCGTGCGTCTCCAGGTCACACTCGTCCACCACCCACAGCCCCAACTCGTCGCAGAGCGCCAGGAACCGGGGGTGCGGCGGGTAGTGGCTGGTCCGGACGGCGTTCACGTTGTGCTGCTTGAGCAGCAGTACGTCGGCACGCATGTCGTCCTCGATCAGCGCACGACCCCGCTCGGGGTGCCACTCGTGCCGGTTGACCCCCCGGAAGACGATGCGGCGCCCGTTGACCGTGAGTATCCCGTCGACGACGGCTACCGTGCGGAACCCGACGGCGACCTCGACCCGCTCGGTGTCGGTACGCAGCGTGCCCCGGTACAGCCGGGGCCGCTCGGCCGACCACGGCTGCACGGCGTCGACCTCGTACGGCCCGGCGCCGGGGACGTCGACCAGGTTCAACTCGGGGATGCTGAGCAGGGCCGGTACCGGTGTGTCGACGCGCAGCAGCCCGCGTCCGGTCCGGTGGTCGTAGTCGGCCGTGACGGAGAAGTCCTCGATCCCACCGGCTGGCCGGGCGAGCAGGCTCACGTCGCGGAAGATGCCGGACAGCCACCACATGTCCTGGTCCTCCAGGTAGCTGCCGGCCGACCACTGGTGCACCCGTACCGCGAGCACGTTGCGGCCCGGGCGCAGGTGGGCGGTGACGTCGAACTCGGCGGGCAGTCGGCTGCCGGTGGACCAGCCCAGCGGCTCGCCGTTGAGCCAGGCGGCGAAGCAGGAGTCCACGCCGTCGAAGCGCAGTACCGCTGCCGACTCCGGCCAGGACGCCGGCACCTCGAAGACCAGGCGGTGGTCGCCGGTCGGGTTCTCGTCCGGCACGTACGGCGGATCCACCGGAAACGGGAACGTGCAGCAGGTGTAGATCGGCTTCCCATGGCCCTGTAGCTGCCAGTGCCCGGGTACGGTCAGCAGGTCCCAGTCCGAGTCGTCGAGGTCGACGGCGGCGGGGGGCGCCCCGGCAGCGGCCACGCTCGGCGAGAGCCGGAACCGCCACTGGCCGTTGAGGCTGAGCCTCGGGGCGTCGGAGGAGAAGACCGACCGTGCCGGCCGGCGGCCGAATCCCGGTGCGTACTGATGGTGGATTGGCGACACAGGGCTCCCCGTACTCACGTCGGTTGCGACCGGGCCGTCGCCGGCACCGATCCGGTCACCGCCGGCCTGTCCAGGTCCAGGAAGGCCAGCTCGCTCTGCAGTACCAGCACCGCGCCCCCGATCGCCGCGGCGTCCGACCCGCTCACCGACATCACCACCCGGACCGGGTGTGCCCGCCGGGCAAAGGTGCGCCGCCGCACCTCCGCCTCGATCACCGAGTGGTAGATCGTGCGGGCCACGGCCAGGCTCGGTCCGGCGAGCACGATCACGTCGAGGTCGAAGAGGTTGGTCATGGTGGTGGCGGCGGTACCGATGTAGCGCGCGGATCGTTCGATCAGGCGGCGGGCGGTCGGGTCACCGGCGCCGGCGGCGGTCGCGATGCGGCGGAACCCGGTCATGACGTCGGGGTCGTCCGGGTCGAGCCCCAGGCGTTGACCCAGCCCGGAGGCCTCCATCGCCTGCTTGACCAGCGCCGACGGGTCGGCGTAGTTGCCGAGGCAGCCGTGGTTGCCACAGTCGCAGGGGTCGCCGTCGATGTCGATGGTGATGTGGCCGATCGCGACGCCGTTGGAGGAGCTGCCCCGGTACACCTCGCCGTCGACGACGACACCGCCGCCGATCCCGCTGGCCATGTAGACGCATCCGAACGCCCGCTCCGCCACCGCCCCCAGCCAGTGCTCGCCGATCGCCGCGGCGACGGCATCATTGTCGAGCAGCACCGGCAGACCGAGGAGCCCGGACAGGAACGGCCCGACCGGGTAGCCGAACCACTCGTCCGTGGGCTGGTGGGTGAGCAGCACGCCCGCCTGCCGGTCCTGCGGACCATAGGTCGCCAGGCCCACCCCGAGCACCCGGTCCCGGTCGACCGCCGCCGTACCGAGCAGCGCGTCCACCCGCGCGGCGACCAGTGACAGCGCCTGCTGCGGCGGCATCAGCGCGGTGCTGGGAAACGACGTCCGGGCGACCTGCTGACCGGTCAGGTCGACGACGACGATGACACAGGTGTTGCGCTCGAACAGGATTCCCACGGCGTACCGGGCATCCGGGTTGACCTGTAGCAGCGTCGGCGGCTTGCCGCCGGTGGAGGCGCCGCGCCCCACCTCGACCACGAGTCCGTGGTCCATCAGCTCCCGCACGACACCGGTGATGGTGGCGGGCGTGAGCCCGGAGGTCGCGGCCAGCTCGATCCGGCTGACGGTGCGCGCCGACCGGATGTGGTTGAGCACGGTCCCGCGCGTCCTCGGCCTGCCGGCCCCGGTGGGGCTGGGCACCATCCGACCTCCCTCGCCGCCAACACGCCGTGGCGGCCGATCTCGTACGGCTGGGTCATCGGTCAACTGGCCGCTGATCCTCCCATCGATCGGTGTAGTGGTCGTAGCTGGCGGCCACGTCGGCGGGGGTGAGGGCGGTGCCGGGGTCGACCTCCGCTGGCCGGTGCCGGCGCTGCGGGTCGGGTGAGGCCGCGGCCAGCAACCGGGTGTAGGGGTGCCGGGGACGCAGGATCACCTCGTCGGCGGGACCGCGTTCCACCACCCGTCCCCGGTACAGCACCAGGACGTCGTCGGAGAAGTGCCGGGCGGTGGCCAGGTCATGGGTGATGTACAGGACCGCGAGACCCTCCTCGCGCTGCAGGCGGGCCAGCAGCCTGAGGATCTCCAACCGGATGGAGACGTCGAGCATCGACACGGGCTCGTCGGCGACGATGACCTTCGCGCCGGGGGCGAGCGCCCGGGCGATGGCGACCCGCTGGCGCTGCCCGCCGGAGAGCTCGTGTGGGCGTCGGTGCACCACCTCGTGAGCGGGCAGGGTCACCCGGTCGAGCAGTTCCAGCACCTGCCGCCAGGTCTCCGCCCGGCCCCGGGCTCGGCGGTGCAGCCGCAGTGGCCGGGCGAGATGATGCTCCACTGTGTGGTAGGGGTTCAGCGAGGCGAACGGGTCCTGGAACACCATCTGGACGTGGTCGCGGTGGGCGGCGGCCGATATCGGTGTGCCCTGCGGGCCGTGGAGCAGGACCTGGCCCGCCGTCGGCTTCTCCAGCCGGGCGATGATGCGGGCGATGGTGCTCTTGCCGGAGCCCGACTCGCCGACCAGCCCGAGAGTGCGACCGGGCGCGATGGTGAACGAGACGTGGTCGACCGCCCGTAGCCGGGATCGGCGCAGCCCGTCGCGAACGGAAAAGTCCTTGACCAGGTCCCGCACCCGCAACGTGGTGCTCACCGCGCACCCCCCGGCGACGTCGGTTCGCCCTCCGACCGGGCCGCCGGCTCCCCGGGACGGATCAGCTCGCCCCGCTCACCGGTCAGGCTGGGAAAGGAATCGAGCAGGTGCCGGGTGTACGGGTGGCTCGGCCGGGTCGAGATCTGCTCGGCCGTGGCGTGCTCGACGATCCGGCCGTCCCGCATGATCGCGATCCGGTCGCTCACCTCCAGCAGCAACGGCAGGTCGTGGGTGATGAACAGGACGGCGAAACGCAGCTCGTCGCGGAGCCGTCGGACCTCGCGGAGGATCTCCCGCTGCACCACCACGTCCAGGGCGGTGGTCGGCTCGTCCAGGACGACGATCTGGGGCTCCAGCAGCAGCGCCATGGCGATCATCACCCGCTGTCGCATGCCACCGGACAGCTCGTGCGGGTACGCCCGCAGCCACCGCAGGTCCACCCCGACCAGTGTCAGCGCCTCGCGGCAACGGGCGTACCGCTCCCGGCGGGACAGCCGTGGTCGGTGGGTGGTGAGCACGTCCGCCAGCTGGGCCCGGATCGTCATGACGGGATTCAGCGCGTTCATGGCGCCCTGGAACACCATGGACAGTTCGGCCCACCGGCTGGCCCGTAGCTGCCCCTCGGCCAGGGCCAGCACATCGGTGTCCCGCCCGGACCGGTCGTGCAGGGTCACCGCGCCGGCCGTGATCTCCGCCGGTGGGCGGAGCAACCGGCTGACCGCGTACGCGAGGGTGGTCTTGCCGCAGCCGGACTCGCCGGCCAGTCCGAGGATCTCGCCCCGGCCCAGCGTGAACGAGACGTCGCGCACGGCGCGCACCGGGCGTTCGACCTGGTACGTCACCGACAGGTCCCGCACCGACAGCACGGTGTCGGCGTCGGGGCGCGGAACGGGCAGGGGCGCCACCGGCCGATCCACCGGCTGGCGTCGACGGGGGATGTTCCGCAGCCGTGGATTGATGATCTCGTCGAGGCTGAAGTTCACCAGTGCCAGGCCGCAGCCGAACAGCGCGATGACCAGACCGGGCGGGACGAACCACCACCAGGCACCGCGCTGGAGCGCGAACCCGTTCTGGGCGTAGTTCAGCATGGTGCCGAGGGTCGCCGAGTTGGACGCGCCGAGGCCGAGGAAGGAGAGCCCGGCCTCGCTCAGGATCGCCGCGATCATGGCGAAGACCAACTGGGAGGCGAGCAACGGCAACAGGTTGGGCAGTATCTCCACCGCGACGACCCGCCACGGCCGCTCGCCGCCGAGCCGCGAGGCGAGCACGTAGTCGCGGTTGCGCAGGGACAGGGTCTGGGCCCGCAACACCCGCGCCGACCCGGCCCACCCGGTGACGGCCAGCACCACCGCGATGGTCCACGCGCCACGGGCGGACGCGGGCACGAACGCGGAGATCACGATCACCAGGGGAAGGCCGGGGATCACCAGCATCACGTTCGACAGCAGCGAGAATGCCTCGTCCACCAGGCCGCCGAGGTAGCTGCCGACGATGCCGAACAGCGCCGACAGGACGGTGGCCAGGACGCCGACCAGGACGCCGATGTACAGCGACCCGCGGGTGGCGTACGCGAGTTGCGCCAGCACGTCCTGACCGGTCTGGGTGGTGCCGAGCGGGTACGCCGCGCTGGGCCCGGTCAGGCCGATGTCGCTGATCGCCTCCGGGTCGCCGACGACGAGCGGACCGAGCAGGGCCCATCCGGTGATCGCGAGGATGAGACCACCGCCGACGAGCAGCTTCGGTGACCGGCGGGGTACCAGGTCCCGCCAGAAGACCCGCGGCCGGGCGACCACGAGGTCGGGGTTGAGGTTCGTCACCGTCGCCGCCTCAGCCGCCGGCCCGTACCCGCGGGTCGACCAGGCCGTACAGCAGGTCGACCAGCAGGTTCGCGCCGAGCACGGTGATCGTGATGACCAGGAAGATGCCCTGCATCAGGGCGTAGTCGTTGCTCTGCACGGCCTGCAGCAGCTTGGCGCCGATGCCCGGGTACGCGAACACCTGCTCGGTGACGATGGAGCCGGCGACCACGAACCCCAGTGAGATGGCGAAGCCGGCGGCGGTCGGCAGGACCGCGTTGCGGGCGGCGTACCAGGCCATGATGCGGCTGTCCCGCAGTCCCTTCGCCCGCGCGGTCAGCACGAAGTCCTCGGCCATCGTCGACACCATCATGTTGCGGGTACCCAGCAGCCACGCACCGGCCGAGGAGAGAACGATGGTGAGCGCGGGCAACACCCCGTGGTAGACGGCGGAGGACAGGAACGGCCCGTTCCACCCCGGCGTGAGGGTGACGTCGTACCCGCCCAGCAGCGGAAACCAGCCCAGCCCCGAGCCGAGGACCGCGACCAGGATCAGCGCCAGCCAGAAGTACGGCACGGCCGACAGCACGGTGGTCGCGGGCAGCAGGGAGTCCAGCCAGGTGCCGCGCCGCCATCCGACCAGCACACCGAGGCCGGTGCCGATCAGCACGGACAGCAGCGTGGCCAGGCCCACCAGTACGACGGTCCACGGCAGCGAGGTGGCGATGACCGACGAGACCGGCGCGGGAAAGTCGCTCACCGAGATGCCGAGCTGACCGCGTGCCAGGTTGCCCAGGTAGCCGACGTACTGGCGCGGCAGCGACTCGCCGCTGTCCGTACCGAGCAGCAGTTCGTACGCGCGACGGGTCGACGGGTCGACGGCGCCGCCGCGCTGCTGGAGCTTTGCCAGCAGGATGTCCACCGGGTCGCCGGGCAGCATTCGGGGAATGAGGAAGTTCAGGGTCAGCGCCGACCAGAGGGCGACCAGGTAGAACGTCAGCTTCCGCAGGTAGTAGCGCATGCCGTGGAGCCGCTCAGCTGCCCACGGGCTTGAGCCGCTTCATGACCTCCGCGTTGTCCGGCGACTGCCAGACCGCCGGCATGGCGTACGGGGCGTCCCCGGTCGGCCAGCCGGTGAACTTCGCGGCGTGGTACTCGGTCACCGTGCCCTGGGTCAGCACCGGGATGTACGCCATCGACTCCTCGACCCGGGTCTGGACGGTGTCGAGATGGCCCTGCCGCGCAGCCGTGTTCTTCGGGTCGAGCGTGGTCAGCGCGGCGAGCGCCCGGTCCACCTGCGGATCGGAGAAGCGGCTCCAGTTCGTGCTGGCCTTGCCGCCCACCTTGGCCGTGCCCTGCGTGCCGAAGAAGTAGCTGTACAGGTAGTAGGGGTCCGGCGCGGGGCCCTGGTTCAACGAGTCCATGATCAGTTGGAACCGGCCGCTCTGCCGCTGGGAGGTCCACTCGTTCCAGGACAACTGCTCGACGGTGAGCTTGATGCCGACCTGTTTGAGCTGCTGCGCCATCGTGCTCAGCGCGGTGATGTAGTCCGCCCAGCCGGCGACGGTCTTCACCGTGAGCGAAAGCTGACTGCCGCCCTTGGCGTAGACGCCGTCGCCGTTCCTGCGGTAGCCGGCATCCTCCAACAGCTGCCGCGCCCGGGCCGTGTCCGGCTGCATCGGCGCGACCCGGTTCCGCAGCCGGCTCGAGATCACGGCGTTGTCCCGGGCGAGCAGTCCGAAACCCGGCGAGATCTCGCTGGAGGTGCCCTCGAAGGCCAGCGTGTTGGTCTGGGTTCGGTGAAGGCCGTGGTAGATCGCCTGCCGCACCGCCGGATCGGTCTGCGGCCCGGCGCAACCCAGGGCCGGGTTGCTACAGGTGGCGAGCACCATCTGATTGAGTGGGGTGATCAGCGCCTTGTACCCGGGGTAGTTCTTCTCGATGTTCTTGACGTCCGGTACCGGTGCCGACTGCCAGTCGACCTGCCGGGCCCGCAGCGCCTGCTCGCCGGACTGGTTGCCCGACAGTGCCAGGAAGCGGACCTTCTTGACCGCGGGTGCACCACCCCAGTAGTTCGGGTTCGCAGCATAGGTGAACGCCTGCGGCTTGAACTCGGCCAGCGTGTACGGGCCGGTGCCGACCGGACTGCTGAGCGTGTCGGTCGCCGGGTTGTCGATGTCCTTCCATTTGTGCTCCGGCACGATGTAGATCCGGCCGAGGACCTGCGGGCCGCGTACGAAGGAAGGGCGGTCGAAGGTGACCACGACGTGGGTCTCGTCGGGAGCGGTGGCGTGGCCGTCGAAGCCGGCGCCGTTCATCTCCTTGTGCCGGGTCAGCAGGTCCAGGGTGAACAACACGTCCCGCGCGGTGAACTTCTGGCCGTCGGACCAGGCAACGTTCTCCCGCAGGGTGATGGACAGCTGCGTGCCGTCGGTGTTCCAGGAGTAGTTCGTGGCCAGGCGTGGTTCGGGTTCGGCGGCCCGCAGGATGTTGAAATAGAACAGCGGCTCGAAGATGGTCCCGATCCCGCCGATGCTGCTCGAATACGGATTGAAGTTGATCTGGTAGTCACTGGACTGGCCGGTGTACGCGACGAGGGTGGCGTCTGCGTCACCCGACCCGTCATCGTCGGACGACCCGCAGGCCGCAATGACCAGTGCCGCCGCGACCAGCACGGCCGAGGCACGTAGTCCCGACGCTCTTGTCCTGCACAGCATCGCCACGCCCTCCCGGGATATGGGACGAGGAGCCGACCAGCGTCCATCGATATCCGTCGTACTGACGGCGATGATTATTGAGCAAGTTAAATAAGTCCGTCAACAGCACCCGGCTCGGCACGCGAGCGCCCCGATCGAATTGTCACCTCATAGGCGTCTATGTCCATCCGATCGATGGCATCTCGGCCCCGAGGGGCGACGGGCCGGGCGGCCACCCATGGCCCCGACCCGGGCATATCAGGGTAAGACCGACACAGGCTCGCACAGTCTTTGCCTCGCGGACACGGGTATGGCACCGAGGATCGGCCGCCTGGGACGCTCCGACGACGGCAGCCCGGCCCTGAGCGAGACGACCTCTACGACTCAGCGTTCCCCGGAGATCCGGTGGGTGTGGTGGATCCTCGCCCTACCAGGAATCCAAGATCACGAGAATCCGGCGGCGGAAGGGCCACCCCACCGGCCGGTAGGATCGTCCGCGTGGATCTGGACGACACCGCCGCCCGGCTCGGGGTACCCGTCGAGGACATCGACCGCGTACACCGGCTCGCCGGCGACCGGCCGTCGGCCCCGCTGCCCGCCAAGGCCGACGCGCCCGCGATCCTCGAACGGCTCGCGGTACGGCCGGACGACGCCGCCGAGATCATGGCGGGCTGGCCCGACCCCGGCTCTCCACTCTGGACCATTGAGCTTCGCTGGCTGCTCGACCGCTCGATCGCCCTGGTCCGCGCCGATCTCGGCGGCCACGGCTGGCTGCCGCCCGGTCCGGAACTGCCCCGCGAACGGGGCCCGGCCTGGCGGCACCTCTACGTGTACGCGTACCTGGCCCTGGTCGACGTCGTCAGGAGCTATCACCGCGACCACGGCATCGCCGACGACGTGTCGTGGGCGACCCTCGCGGACCTGGGCCGCAACCTCGCGGTCGACCGGCGGATGAACCGTGAGGGCTGGCCGGTCATGCAGAGCTGGCTGACGCTGCACGCGCGCGGCGGCCTCTACGAGCTCGGCCGGCTGCAGCACCAGCGCGGCGGCACCGCCATCGACCTGCACATCTCCGAATCGGGGCCGCTGACCCCGGAGGCGATCACGGCATCGCTCGACCAGGCCCGGGCGTTCTTCCCACGCCACTTTCCCGACGAGCGCTACACGGCGTTCAGCTGCGGCTCGTGGCTGCTCGACCCGCAGCTGCTGGAGTACCTGCCCGGGGACTCCAACATCCTCCGGTTCCAGCGGAGGTTCGAGCTGGAGCCCTACCAGGAGCCGGACGGGCTGGACGCCGACGTCGAGGTACTGCGGTTCGTGTTCCGCACCCTGAGCACGCCGCTCGACCAGCTGCCGCGCCACACCGTGCTCCAGCGCGCGATCGTCGACCACCTGGCAGCCGGCCGCCACTGGCAGATCCGACGCGGCCGCTTCCCGGTCTGAGCCACCTCCCGCAACTCGACCGGGTGATGCCCGCGCTAGGTTCTCGGGGCCGGCCGGCCAGAGCGATGCCGAGAATTGCTCGATCCCGCCGGCAACGAGGTCTGCCTGGCCCGCGCCGAGCGGGAGCGGGAGCAGGACTCGTGGCCGGCGGAAGGCGAGCGCGTCAGTTCTGGATGGAGAACGTCGCGACGACACCGTTGTGGTCGGACCTGGTGTCGCCGACGATGTCGTAGCCGGTCATCCACATGAGCTGGTACTCCGGCAGCCGCTTCCAGAAGTAGACGTAGTCGATGTGCCGGTTGCCGTGCGTTCCGGTGCCCTTCTCGCCGAAGAGGTTGTAGTTGGAGCGCAGGTTCGGCAGCTCGTTGGCCTCGAAGACCTGCCACGGGAACTTCGCGTACCCGTAGCTCCGGTCGGCGCTGAAGTCGACGTTGAGGTCACCGCTGACGATGACCTGGCCCTCGCCCTGCTTGTCGACCGCCAGGTCCTTCAGGCCCTGGAACTGCGCCTCGGCGCACCTGGTGCGCGGCAGGTCCTCCGGCCGGCCGGCGCTTTCGATGCTGGCCACCGCGTGGGCGTTGATGTGTGTCACGTTGCGGCCACTGGCCTTGTGCCGGTACTTGACCCAGTTGTTGTACCGCGCGGGCGGCACCTCGCCCGGACCGTTGGTGTCACAAACGAAAATCGAGCCCTTGTCGAGTACGTCGAACATGCTCTTCTTGGCGATCAGCGCCTCGCCCGCCTGGTTGGTCCCGCCCGGCGCGTACAACCACCAGCCGTTGTCGGCGGCCCAGTTCTCCAGGAAGGCCTTGCGGTTGCCGACCTCGTTGAGACCGACGAGGTCCGCCTTGGACGCGATCAGATTCAGGTCGTGCACGAAGTCGGCCTGGTTCAGTCCGTTGTAGATGTTCAGTGCCGCCGCCTTGAAGGCCACGTTCGCCGCCGCCGCCGGAGTGGCCGGCAGCAGGGCCGTCACCAGCGCGACCGCGCCCGCGAGAGCGCCCAGGGCGCGGGCCGACCAGTGTGCTGTCTTGCGCATCGACTTCCCTTCGCACGAAACCGCCGTCAGTGGCGGCCACCGCACGCTACCGATTCGAGTCGACGCGGCACCGAACAACGGGGAACGAAAGATCGACAGGCTCGCGCCGACCGGCTCAGTCCGGCGGCCAACCTTCGACGAAGGCGGTGTACCGGCCCGGCGCGAGCTGGTGCGCCGTGAAACTGGCCATCGGCGTCTGGTTGCGGGCGAGACCGGCCAGCACGGCCGCGTACGCGGGAACGGCGGGACCGGTCAGGCGGCCGACGAGGGTCCCCCGGCCAGCTCGGACGGCGGCGTCCGGGCGGTCACCGCTTCCGGACAGGACGGGCACGACTCACTGACTCGTCGCGCCATGGCGAATCATTCCGAGTCCTTCATCACCGCCATGACCGCAGTGGCGATGGTGTACGAGTCGTCCCTGTGCAGGGTCCACTCGCGGTCTCCGGTGACGATCTGGACACGGCCGTCCGGGAGTACCCGGACGGTGAGGCCGAGTGTTTCCGCCTCACGCTCCGCGAAGACGGTGATGAGTGCGGTTGCGTCGGTCATGGTGTGCTGGCCTCCAGGCTAGCGAGCGTGCTGGACCACCGCCCGGGGTGCCCCGTCCCGCTACGCGGCGTACGGCGGTCACCCGTCTGCCGCGTGGGTGGTGGGCGACAGTTGCGTTCCACCAGCGACGATGCCAGGCCGACCTCAGTGCACCGAGTCTGGATGACCGGTCGTGGCGGCGCTACCACCGGTGCCGCCGGACGCGCCTCCGGCAACGCCCGAGTTGTCGTCCTCGGTGACGATGTCGGGTCGCTCGTCCGTACCCGATGGCGCCGGCACCGGGGTCTCGACGACCACCTGCGTCAACCTGGCCTGGCCGTCCTCGTCCTCAGCGTGGTCCGGATCGACCGGCTGCTCCCCCTGACGCGCCCGGTACCCCATGACCTGCCTCCCGATACGTTTTCGGACACAGCAGCTCGCCTGCTGTCGGCCCACCGCGGGCCCGCCCGTCCGGTGCGCTTACCCACGGCGGACCGCGAGTCACCCGCGTACCGGAAGGCACCGGACCGGCGGAACCGACGTGTGGCGTCAGACCTCGCGGCGAAGACGTTCCGGGTACGAATCGGTGCAGCCCGCCAGTCGCTGGGTCAGGTAACCGGCGGCGGGTCCGCCGAACACCGTTCAGCGGGTGGCGGAGGCCAGGAACATCGGGATGGCGACCAACAGCCGCCCGTGCTGGGCGCGGCGGGACTGCTCGCCGAGCCAACTCTCGGCCTGGTCGTCGCTGATGACCCCCGCCTCGCGTGCGGCGCCGGCCTGTCCGGTGAGGATCGGCAGCATCGTGGTGTCGGTGAACACTGCGGTGTGGACCTCGACCTCGACATCCTGGAAGCCCGCGTCGAGGAGCAGGGCGCGGTAGGCCCGTGCGATCCGGGGGTGGGCGAGGGTGTCGGCACGGGCATGCACGATGCTGCGGGTCAGTGCGGGTTGGTCGGAGTCGATCACCAAGGTGTCCCAGTCCTGGCCGAGCAGCACGATCCGCCCACCGGGGGCGAGGACCCGACGGGCTTCGGCCAGCGCGGCGTGCGGGTCAGGCAGGACGTGGTACACCTTGTCCGCCCGGTACCCGCGCGCCTGCCCGTCCGTCAGCGGCAGGTCGGCCGCGTCCGCGGCGCGTACGTCGAGGTCGGGGAACCGGGCGTGGGCGGCGGCCAGCATCGCCGGATCCAGGTCCACACCGATCGCGCTGGCGCCCCGTCCGGTCAGTTCGGCGACCGCCCGCCCGGCGCCGCAGCCGACGTCGACCACGGTCGCACCCGGCGCCAGCCGCAGCAGTTCATAGGTACGCGCGCGGAGTTCGGCGGCGCCGGGCATCGCGTCGGCGGCGTCGAGTACCCGGATCAGCGTCTCGGTGTCGGTGTAGGCGGTGTGCGTGTCGGCCATGGCCCGAGTGTGCGGCTTCAGGTTGACCTGAAGTCAACCCGCTCCGGTTAAGGTGAACCTGAACTGGGGTGATGGTGGGTGGAGTACACGATCGGGGAGTTGGCGGGCCGGTTCGGCCTGGCCACGCACGTGCTGCGGCACTGGGAGGACATGGGCTTGCTGTCCCCGGCCCGGCGGGTGGCCAACCGGCGGGTGTACGGGCCGGCGCACGTGACCCGGGTGGCGGAGATCCTGCTGGGCAAGGACGCCGGCTTCAGCCTCGGACAGTTGCGGGAGCTGTTCACCGCCCCGGACCGCGACCGGCGGCGGGAGGTGCTGCGCGGCCAACTGGCCCAGGTACGGGCCCGGATGGCCCGGCTGGCACTGTCACAGACGCTGCTGGAGCACGGGTTGCGCTGCCGGCACCCGGATTACCAGTCGTGTCCACACTTCCAGGCGATGGTGCTGGCCCAGCTGGACGGCGTGGACCTGGCCAGGGCCCTGGACCACCCCTGACCCCGGGGACCGCGGTCGCGGCACCCGACTCACGGGGCGGCACGGGACGCGGTCGGGGGGCGAGGTGCTTCAGCCCGATGGTCGCGACGTCCGCCGACATCGAAGTCGGGACCTTTTCCTACGGATAGCATGTGAGCGCTAACACTTATTCGTAGGACACTTCGCCGCATCCGTGAAGGCGGAAGTCAGGTACGCTCGGGTAGCCGTACGGCGCATTGCCAGACTATTTTTCGTCTTCGAGTGAGGCCGTCGGTGTCTTGCCAGAACCGACCGCGAACTACCTCGCTAATGCGCACTCTGACCCGACTGCGAATAGCAGCGGCCGATAACACTTTTCGCCGGAAGGACCGGTTGACCTACCAATAAAATCTCACATCATTTTTTTGTTATCGACACCGTCGCCGGACGGTCGCGACGCCAGGGTCGCCGGCTCGACGGTCCGCTGCCGCGCTGACGCCGGGTGGACGGCCGGCGACGCCCCCCGGGAGCGCGCCACCAAGGGCGACGGTTCAGTTGGCCAGCGGAGGCCGGGCCCGGAAGGACGCGTCGGCGCGGAATCCGGGGTTGGCCGTCAACTGGTCCACCCACAACTCGAGGTTGCGGTGGCGCAGGAACCAGCCGGGGTAGTTGGACGACTCCAGCGACACCGAGCCGGGTAGCGCACCCTCACGCACACAGAACGTCGCGTCGCCGCGGAACAGTTGGCTGCCCTCGTCCTCGGTCAACCGGAGCCGCCAGGACAAATGGCGCAGGTAGCGTCCGTCCTGGGAGCGGAAGGAGACACAGGTGCGGTCCGCCAGGCCCTGGACCGCCTCGAACGTCGCCTGCTGCCGGGCTGGCCCGTCGCTGCCCGCGCCGACCCGAACCAGCAGGCCGAGACCGCCGGCCGTCGTGACGAACAGGCCCACCTGGTTGATCGACTCCATCGACACGCTCCCCAGCGGGAACGGTCGCGGTCCGGCACTGGACGGGGAGACGCTGGTCGGTCTCGGGTTTCGCGGGACCGGCGCGGTCTGGCCGGGCGCCGATGTCGAGGGCACGGTCACCACAGCCGCCGATGTCGACACGGCCGCCGTGGGTGCCGAGGTCGGCGCGGTGATGACCACGGGTGGCCGTGGTTCCGGCGCCGGCCAGGTCGCCGTGGTCACCGTGGCACCGGCAACGACCGCGCCGGCAGCGACCGCGGCCGCGATGGGATGTGCCCCGATCACCTGGCCGAGCTGGCCGAGAAGCCCAGCCTTGAGGCCCGCGCCGAGGGCCCCGGAACCGCCGACCCCGAGCCCGCCCGCCCCGGACACCGCCGCCGCCGACCCCGCACCGAGGGTGGTACCCCAGATCGCGCCCTTACCCGTGAGCACCGCCGCCAGCGTCATGGGAACGGGTATCAGCGCGAGGCCGACGAGCAGTCGCTCGGGCGCGACCAGGCCCTGGCCGTGGCGGAGGCAGACCGGGCAGGACCGGGTGTGCCGCGTTATACGTTTACGCCACAGTGGGCTCGGCTCGCCGTTCCAGCCCGCCAGCACGGCCGGAAGTCGATCGCAGCCGGGTCGGGCGTCCAACGCGGCCACGAGCGTACGGCCGAGTTCCAGCTGGTTGCGCATCCGCTGGACCCGCACACCGGCGTGCGCCACCCCGACGCCAAGGGCTGCCGCCAGCTCTGTCCTGCTCAGCCGGCCGGCGGTTTCCAGCCACCACAGCGACAGCAGCGGCCGGTCCTCCGGGTCGAGCCAGCGACTGGCGCGTACCACCTGCCGACGTTGGTCGGACAGGTCCACCCGCAGCAACGTCAGATCCTCGAAGTCGGCGTCGGCATCCGGCTCCGCGGCCACCTCGTCCAGGGGCACGGCGCGGTCGGCGGCGACCTGCTGCCGGTGCAGATGCGTGCTGACCTGGCGCAACGCGATCGCCATCAGCCAGGGCCGGAAGCTCTCCGGCGTCCGCAGCATCCGCAGTTCCCGCAGGGCACGGAGCATGGTCTCCTGGACCACGTCGTCGGCGTCCGGATGGCCGCTCAGCGCCCTACGCACGATGGTGTACACGATCGGCAGGTACGCCACGGTGAGTTCGTCAAGCGCCTGACGGTCGCCAGCCTGTGCGGCGACGATCAGACTCGTCTCGTCTGTACGGGTAGCTCGCATGTCCCATCGCTGTCGCAGGTGCCCGGAGGGTGGTGGACCGGGGCCGGTGTCACCGGGCGCGGGACGACCCGGCGCGCGCCGGCACGACCGGTGTCGAGTCGTCGCACGCCGACCCCGCGCGTCCGGCGGAACGCAGGGGCCACGGTGTGGTGGTTGACTGTGATGGACGCCGGCGGCCGAGTCAAGAAGTAGCCGCGAATTCTCCGGCTACCGGCTCTGCGGGCGCCGACACCGAAGCAGCGCGGAAATGTCGGTGCCACTGGTTCGGATTGCCGCGAAGAATAGCGGGAGCTTCGTCGAACGACAGCGGAACGGGGTACCCGGGCGACGCGACCGGATGATTCTTTCGGATTACCCGTCCCCATTCTGGCCCAGATGCAAACGCACCTTTGCGATCCCCGACCTCGAAGCGACGTGTTCGCGCTCACATGGATGGTCGACCGCGCCCTAGCCGGTACCCGGATACCTCGCGTCCGCGTGGCCGAACGGCGGGCGAGGCTGCGCCGCAGGTGTCGCAGCAGCCGGTGGTGGCCGGGCCTGGACACGGCCCGGCCACCGCGGCGCTATCGGGCGGGGTACGTGATGTTCGGACGGGGCGGTGCGCTCATGCCGGCGCCGAGGAAGTAGTCGACGTGATGTGACTGCATGTAGCCCTTGAGGGTCATGGCGTTGCGGTAGGCCGGGTTGTGCGCCAGGGTGTACAGCCGGGTGTTGCTCGGCTGGTTGGTGGTGAAGATGATCAGCTCGTTGTAACTGGCGTTGGTGTAGACGGCCTCCTCGCGCCAGTCCCCGAGGATGTCGCCGACGAAGGTGGGCTGGACGCCCTGGCTGGCGTTGACCGCGCCGTAGTTCCACGTGCTGACCAGCCGGGGCACGCTGCCGCTGGCAGTCGGGCTGTTCGGATTCCACTTCTCGATCTTGCCGTCGTTGAGCAGTTCCATGGTGAGGTCGCCGTCCCACCAGAGTCCGAGCTGCGGCCACGGCTGCCGCGAGGTGTCGGGTTCGGCGAGGCGGTTGGTGGGTGCGTTGTAGAGGCCCGAGAAGGACCAGACCTCCATCCCGGGCACGCGTGGGTCGATGTCGCCGGCCATGCCGCGTCCGACGTCGCCGGTGCCGGACTCGACGTGCCGCCAGATGATGGAGCCGTTGGTCGCGTCGTAGTAGTACTGGCGCAGCCCGCTGGGATTGACCTGTTGGACGCCGTAGCCCTGCAGGCCCGGCCGGTTGGGGTCCAGCTTGGCGATGTGGAAGCGGTCACCGTGGATGACGCCCTGGGGTCCCAGCGAGTACTTCAGGGTGCCGTTGCCGTTCAGCACGAACCCGATCTCGGCAACCTCGTCCCCGCCGTCGCCGTCGACGTCGACGATCCGGGTGTTGTGCCCGTCGGGGGTGTTCTGGTTGCCGCGCAGCCACTTCCACTGCTGGGTCAGGGACTGGCCGGTGAACCGCCAGGCGACCATCATCAGGTTGAAGTCGCCGTTGCCGATCCGGTTCTTCAGGTAGGCCACCAGACTCGGGTTGACCCCGTCGAGGTGGCCGACGCCGAAGCGGGCGTACATGGGGCCGTCGGCGAGGTAGTCGGTCGGCACCGGTGCGGTCGCACGGGGCGCGCCGGTCATGCCGTCGAGGATGGCGATGAACTGGCGGTTGTTGTCGCTGTTGGTGAAGGTGGTGCCGTTGCCGAACCGGACGCCGTTGGCGATCCGCAGGGCGACCTCGGCGCGACCGTCGCTGTCGAGGTCGTAGACGGTGACACCGTCGTTGTGGCCGACGTCGATGGTGGCCGAGCCGCCCTCGATGTTGTCCTGGTCGGTGCTGTTCGGGCCCATGTTGACCGACCAGAGGAACTGGCCGTTGCTCCGGTAGGCCTCGACGGTCTGCGGGGAGGTCTGTCGGTCGAGCACGTAGTCGTACTCACCGTCGCCGTCGAGGTCGCCGACCCAGACGAACTTGACCGCGCCGCCGGCACGCAGCGGTACGCGGACCACCGGTTCGGTGGCGTGGTTGCCGGTCAGCGTGAATGCTCCGCTCGACGCCTGTTCCACACCGTTGATCACCGGCCGTACGTGGTAGGCGTTCGACTGGCCGAGGTTGGCGCTGGTGTCGGTGTAGTTCGTTCCGCCGGTCAGCACCGACGGGTTCAGCTTGACGGAGGCGCCGCCGCCGGTGGAGCGGTAGACGTTGAAACCGATGCCGGCGGGGTCGAGTCCGAGCAGCCGCCAGGCGACCAGCACCTGGGTGCCGCTCGATCGCACGGCCACCACACCGCGACCGAGACTCTCCATCCGCCGGGGGCCGGCGGCGTTCTCGGCCCCGTGCCGGGTCGTCGCGGCGGGCGTGCCGAGGGCGACCACCACCCCGGCGCCGGTCAGCAGGATCGTCACGGCGGCCACTACGGAGAGCTTCGTTCCTGGTCTCATCGACCCTCCTGTTCGGGTAGGTGGTCGCCGACCAGCGCCAGGCACTGGATCGCGGCCAGGCCGTACTGGGAACTCGCGTTGGTGGAGACGAAGGCGGCCTCGTCGACCGGCTTGAGCACGGCCGCCCCTTCGACTCGCGCGGAGCGCCAGTCGAGGCTCCGTGGATAGCCGGCGTGGCCGGTGTGGAACTCCTGCCAGGCGCGGGCGGCCAGCGTCGGGTTGCCGGTCCTGGCGGCGGCGTAGGCGGTGAGCCGGGCGTGGGCCTGGCGCAGGTTCAGGTTGCCGAACGACTGCCCGGTCTCGGCGATCTGCTCGGCGGCGGTGCCGTTGTAGAGCCGGCAATACTGCAGCCAGGCGTCGGTGAACTCCGGTAGGTCGAGCAGGTCGACGAGTTCGCTGCATATCTCGACGAGGCCGAACACGGCGCCGAGTGACCCGACGGACACCGCCGGTTCGGCGGCTGCGAACGCACCGGTGTCCAGGTCGTAGAGCCCGCTGCCCTGGATGAACCCGTTCGGCATGGCCGCGATGGTGCGGGCGCTGTTGACCAGCTTGCGTAGCGCGACCGGGTTGCCGCCGCGTTCCCACTCGGTCAGGAAGGCGGCGGCGAGCCCACTCCAGTCGGTGCCGGTGCCGACCGACAGCGCGTGCGGATCCGGCTCGTACGGCTCTGTGCGGATCTTGCGGATCGGGTCCAGCACCAGGAAGGTACGGTCGGCGTCGACCAGGTCCCGCATCAGGTCGCCGACCCGCTCGTCGGCGGTGAGGAAGTAGTAGAAGCGCCGGTACGCGGCGCTGCTGATCCGGAGCTGTTTGGCGCTGTCGGCCCAGTGCAGCACCCCGTGCCGGGTGCCGAGGTCGCGGTACCTGCCGAGGTGGTAGACGTCGACCTCGCCGGTGTGCCGGGTCATGGCCTCGGCGAAGCGGAACACGTCGGCGCGACCGGAGCGCAGGTACTGGTACCACAGCCACAGGTCCGGCGACAGCTCGGAGTTCGCCCAGGCGTACCCGCCGACGTCGTACCGCCACACGTGCCGGTCCGGGTCGTAGCTGTGCATGATGTCGCCGTAGTTCCAGAACCCGTACCAGGAACGCTGCTCCACCTGCTGGCGGTGGAAGTCGACGAGGAAGTCGAGCCGGTCCTCGATCTCCCGCCGCGCCGGGGTGCTCCGGTCGACCGGGCTCCAGTCACCGAAGACGCCGGCCGCGTGCAGGTGTGCCGGTGGGGCGACGACGAGCGGCGGATAGCGCACGGCGGCGGCGAGCTCGGCGAACCGCTCGGCGAACGGTGTGCCGTCGAGCGCCCAGAAGGACATCTCGGTGGTACGCGCTATCCCGTACGGGCTGCCGAAGCCGGGCTCGTAGTCCTCGTAGGTGATCTCGAGGCCCTCCAGCTGCTCCGGGTAGGTGTCCTGACCCATCCCGTCGTGGTAGAAGCGCAGGTCCATCGGGGTGGCGTCGGGCGACCAGAGCCAGACGGTGACCTCGGCGTTGTCCGTGGCAGCGCCCCGGACGTCGAGCTGGGTCGGGTGCAGCTGCCAGAAGTCCTTCATCCCGAACGCGAGACCGCCGGAGACGCCGCCGACATAGCCGAGGCCGGCGGCACGGCGGCCGGTGTCGACCTGCACCCAGCCGTGCCCCGAACCGGTGCGCTTGCGGATGTCGAAGCAGCCGTCGGTGAGCTGCCGCAGGCTGTAGTCGCCCCAGGCCGGCACGAGGTGCAGCCGGCCGCTCACCCGGGTGTCCCAGGTGGACAGCTCGGGCGTGCGTGCTCCGGCGACCTGCGCCTGCCGTACCGCCGGGCCGGGGTCACGGCGCAGGCCGGTGACGCCACGGACGGCCTCGCCGAGCACGCCGTCGCCGTCTCCGGCGAACCGTACGTGCCGGTCGTGCGGTTGGTCGGTCATCGGCACCTGGAATCGGACGCCCAGGCCGCTGATGAAGTCCTTGCGCTCGTTGCCGTCGAAGACGAAGGTGTGCACGACTCGGATGCCGTCGCTACCGGCGTAGAGGTACAGCCGGAGCGTGAACGGCAACCAGACGCGGCGGCCCCGGTCGGCGCGGTGCCGGCCCTCGACCCGGACCACCGCACGCACCGGGCCGCGCTGCTCGACCGTGACCGTCTGGATGTCGCTGGTGAACCGCTCCTGGCGCACGGTGCCCGCCTCCGGGTCTCCGGGGGCGTCCTTGCGCAGGCAGACCAGGGTGCCGTTCGCCGCGACGGTGCGGTCGCCCCGGATGATCGCGGGCACCAGCACGCGGCCCCGGCGGGCGATCCGGCAACGCACGACGCCGGTGTCCACCTCGATCGTCCTGGCGGTCTCGGTGACCCGCACCGGGCTCTCCGGTACGGCCGCCGGGCCGGGCCGGAGCAGGTAGTCCGCCGCGGGCGGGACGCTGGTGCCGATCGCGTGGGCGGTCCACTTGACCGTGCCGTCCGGCCAGAATCCGATCGGCCAGGACTGCACGGGTACGGCCGTGCCGGCGGCGGTGGTCAGGGAGAGCTCCTGGTCACGGCTCAGGGCGCCGCGCGGCCACGGCACGCCCCAGGTGGCGCCGATCAGGGCGCGGGGTGTGCCGCCGTCGAGCCAGCGCACCGGCACACCGGCGTCGAGGGCCGGGGCGGCACCGGCCCGCGCGTCGGCCGGGGCGACGGCGGCCTGCGCGGCAGCGGCCGTTCGGGCGCCGGGGAGCTGGGTCGCGACGCCGGCGATTGCGACACCCATCAGCAGGCTGCGTCTGGGCAGTTGAGGCATGGCGCACTCCACTTCGCGGGGGGATAACAGCCAGAGGCCGCTGTGGAAACGCTTACTATGTCGAGCAGGTAACCAGAGAGTTTCGTCGATGTCAATGGATGGGTTGCCGAATGATTCGGCTGGTCGAAGTGGATTGATCGTGACTGAAGCAGTGACCTATGCTGCGTCGCATTAGTACAAACGCTTTAACTACAGGCGCAACTGGCGATGGCTGGCACTCGCCCTACACCGGGTGGACCCGGGCGCACTGGGAGGCCGCCGCCGACCGCCTGCTGGACGCGGTGGTGCCCCACGCGGTGCCGGGCTTCGCCCAGGTCCGGCTACCCGGGCGGCCGAGCATCGCCGGGCTGTCCAGCGACGGCCTGGAGGGATACGCCCGCACGTTCCTGCTCGCCGCATTCCGGATCGCCGGCGCCGGCGGCGACGTACCGACGGCCCTCGTCGAGCGGTACGCCGACGGCATCGCCCACGGCACCGATCCCGGACACCGGTACGCCTGGCCGGCCCCGGCCGACTGCTCGCAGCAGCTCGTGGAGGCGGCCTCGATCGCCCTCGCCCTGCACGAGACCCGGCCGTGGCTGTTCGACCGGCTCGACCCGCAGGTGCAGGAACGGATCGTGGCCTGGCTGGCCGGTGTCGCCGGCAAGCGCACCTGGCAGAGCAACTGGGTGCTGTTTCCGGTGGTGGTCCAGCAGTTCCTGGCCAACGTCGGCGCGCCGCACGATCCGGCCGGGATCGACGACGGGCTGGACCGCATCGAGCAGTGGTACGTCGGACACGGCTGGTACACCGACGGCGCCGGTCGGTGCTTCGACTACTACGCGGGCTGGGCGATGCACCTCTATCCACTGATGTGGAGCCGGATGTCCGGCGACCGGGAGCGCGGCGACCGGTACCGGGAACGGCTGCGTACCTTTCTGGCGCAGTACCAGCACATGTTCGCCCGCGACGGTGCGCCGCTGCACCAGGGGCGGTCGCTCTGCTACCGGTTCGCCAGCGTCGCCCCGCTGTGGCTCGGCGAGCTGACCGAGGCCACACCGCTGCCGGCCGGCCGTACCCGGCGGATCGCCAGCGGCGTGCTGCGGCACTTCCACGAGCGGGGTGTACCGGACGAGCGGGGGCTGCTCGACCTCGGCTGGTACGAGCGGTTCCTGCCGTGCACCCAGCCCTACTCCGGCCCGGCGTCGCCGTACTGGGCCAGCAAGGCGTTCCTCGGACTGCTGCTGCCCGCCGGCCATCCCGTGTGGACGGTGCGCGAGGCGGCCGCCCCGATCGACGAGGCCGACCAGGTCGTCGCGATGCCCGGCCCCGGCTGGCTGCTGCACGCCACCCACCACGACGGGATCGTGCGGGTGGTCAACCACGGCAGCGACCGGGCCCGGCACCTCGCCGCGAGCGGGCTGGAGGACCCGCACTACACCCGTTTCGGGTACGCCTCCCACGCCGCCCCGGACACGGCCGAGCAGGCCCGTACCCGGGCGGTGGACGGCCACCTCGCCGTGGTCGCGCCGGACGGCACCATCTCCCGACGGCGCCGCATCGAGCCGCTCGGCGCGTACGACCGGTTCGCCGCCTCGGCGTACGAGGACGAACTGCCGGGCGGCCCGGTCCGGGTGGAGACGGCTTCGGTCGTACGCGGCCCGTGGGAGCTGCGGGTGCACCGGGTGACCGCGCCGCCGGGCTGCGGCGTACGCGACGGCGGGTACGCGCTGGCCGGTGCCCGCCCGCCGGCCGTGGACAGCGGGTCCGGGTGGGCCCGGGTGAGGCGGCCGGACGGACTGGCCAGCGTCGCGATCGCCCGGCACGGCCTGCGGGATGCCGCCGTGGCCCGCGCGCTGGACGCGAACGCCTACGGGGTCTGCTCCGCCACGCCGTACCTGACCGCGCCGGAGCATCCCGGTGGCAGCGCGGTCTACGTCTCGCTGGTCGCGCTCACCGGCGACCGGGTCGATCCGGTCGCGGTCGCCGAATCGGTCGACGTGACGGTCGACGGGGACCGGGTGGCGGTGACCTTCCCGGACGGAGAGCGGGTCGAGGTGGCGCTCGGCGCCGAGCCCGGGTACGTCCGCTTCCCCGCCGACGGCCGCGCGCCCGTGCGGTGGCCCCCGGATTGACGCGGTCCCGCGTTTCTGTAACCGTTTCCGGAACAGTTGCACAGGTCGGAGGACGATGGCGCGGCGGGCGGTTGAACCTGCGGGTGGTCGGCGGCGGTCCACGATCCGGGAAGTCGCCGATCGGGCCGGCGTGTCGGTCGCGACCGTCTCCCGGATCCTGAGCGGCAGCTACCCGGCGGCGCCGGCGACCCGGGCCCGGGTCATGCGCGCGGTCAAGGAGTTGGACTACGTTGCGAACGCGCACGCCCGGGCTCTGGCCGGCACACCCGGCAAGAGCATCGCCGTCGTGCTCAACTCGGTGATCTCCCCGCACTACGCCCACGTCGCGCAGGGCGTGGAGACCCAGGCCGCCGCCGAGGGTCGGCTGTGCCTGATCGGCACCACCGGCGGTGACCCGGAGCGCGAGTTGGCGATGGTGAAGTTCATGCGGGAGCAGCACGCCGAGGCGGTCATCCTGGTCGGCAACGTGGTGGCCGACGACAGGTACCGCGAACGGATGAGCCACTACGCGCACGCCCTCGCCGCGATCGGCTCCCGCCTGGTGCTCTGCGGTCGGCCTCCGCTCGGCCCCGACGTGCCGGCGGTGGTGGTCGAGTACGACAACGCCGGTGGCGCGTTCGCGGCCACCAGCCACCTGCTCTCGGCAGGCCACGAGCGGATCCTCTTCGTCGGCAGCCGTCCCGGCTACACCACCGCCGACGGGCGGCTGGCCGGGTATCGAGCGGCGTTGGACGCCCACCGCCTGCCGCACGACCCGGCGCTCGAGGTCGAGGGCACGATGGAGTGGCACGAGGGGTACCGGATGATGAAGGAGCGACTGGCCGCCGGCCCACCGGACTTCACCGCCGTCTTCTGCCTCAACGACCTGATCGCCGGCGGTGCGCACAAGGCGCTGGCCGAGCGGGGGCTGCGGGTGCCCGACGACGTGTCGATGGTCGGCTTCGACGATCTGCCACCATCGCTCGACCTCGACCTGACCACCGTGCACCTACCGCACGAGGAGGTGGGGCGCACCGCCGTGCGGCTCGCGCTGGAGCACGAGGCACGCGGCGGCATCCCGCCGCACGTCACCCTCGGCACGCACCTGGTCGTACGCGGCTCGGTCCGCCCGCGCTTCCGCTAACGCCGTCGGCCGTGGCCAGGGCTGATCCGCAGGTCGGTGGCCACCCGTGCGGGGTGGCCACCGACCCGGGCGTCAGCACCAGGTGAGCGTCGAGTTGGTACGGGTGACGTTGCTGACCGTGTTGTTGCTGCCGGTGCACGGGCTCCATCTGATGTTGGTGCCGCTGACCGTCAGGTTCTGGAACCGGATACCCGACGAGGGCGGGAACTCGGTCCGCGCGGCGATCCGCACCTCTCCCCCGCCACTGATCGTGCCGGAGGCACCGGCGAGGGTGACGTTGTAGCAGTTCTCGATCAACACCGAGTTGTTGCCGGTGTTCGCGATGTCGACCCGGTCGATGACGGCGCCACCGCTCTCGGAGACGCAGAAGATCCCCCGGCCGCCGCCCCGGGCCCGGACGGTGCCAACCCGGATGTTCGCCGGGTAGCTGCTGCCGACCCGACCGTTGCGGTTGGCCATCCGGAAGGCGGCGTAGCCGGTACCGGTGCCGGTGTTCTCGGCGTCGACGGTGCCGACCGTGGCGTTGATGGTGTCGTTGAGCAGGAGTCCGGACTCACCGACGTTTCGGGCGGTCACGGTGCCGACGGTGATCCCGTCGACGCCGTACGTCTCCACGCCCTGACTGGACGTGCCGGAGACGTACACGTTGTCGATGCGGATGTTGCGCACCTTCACCGCCCGGTCTCCGCCGTGGTTGTCGATGCGGACGCCGAGGCCGCCGCTCAGTTGCATGTTGATCTGACCGAGGACGAGGTTGTTGACGTTGCGCATGAAGATGCCGTACAGCGGTGCGCCGCGCAGGGTCAGGTAGCGCACCTCGATGTTGCTGGTACCCCGGGAGTAGATCGGGGCCTGGTCTCCGGACCCGCTGCCGTTCACGGTGATGGTGCCGCAGACGTCGAGGATCGTCTGGCTGGGCACCGAGATCCGGGATCCGGCGCTGATCGTCCCCGAGCCGCGTACCACGACCGCCTGCTTCGACGTGCGACCTGCCGTCAGGCTGTCCAGCGCGGCCTGGACGGCGGCCCGCATGTCCCCACCGGTGTAGACGGTGCGGCTGCCGTTCCGGGAGGTCCAGGTGCTGCCGCTGAGCACCGCCTCGGCGCTGAAGGAACCGTCGCCGCAGGCCGCGGCGGCGGGCGCCTGGTCGATGCCGACGACGGCGCCGGCCGCCAGGGTGAGGGCCACGGCCATGGTGGCCGCCCGTCTAAGACCTGGGGCCCAGCGGTGGGATGGTTCCTGGGTGGTGCTGGTCATCGCGCTCTCCTGGGTATCGGGACGGATCTGGTGGTGGTCGGCGTGGTTGACCGGAGTCAGCGGGCCCGGAGCGAGCGCTCGTGTTCGTCGAGCGGGCCGCGGTGGACGGTCTCGGCGACAGTGGCGCGCCAGGGACGCGGCGCGGGTGGGGCGAGTGGGAGCGTGCCGGCGACCCTACGACCCTGGGTCGGCCCCGGGTGGAAGGGGCGGCGGACGTGGGTGTGCGGACGCAGGACCGGTACGGTCGCGGCCTGCGGCATCAGGGCCGCCCGCACTTCCCCGGAAGTGGACGTTCACTCTGTCCTCCTGAATCTTCTCGCCGACGCGGAGGCTCGTCGGGCGATGGATGACAGGGATGGCGTTGTGAGCGCTAACACTAAGCCTTTCAGAGATTCATGTAAATATCTCTATGAAAGCGGTGCCCTCGGCTCCGGCAACGAACCCGAGCCACCGACGGCGCGGACCGGCCGCCGGTCCGTCAGATCGCCCGGGCCAGCTCGAGCCTCGGGGAACCGGCTGGTGGCCCGACGAGCCGGGCGCAGGTCGGGACCACCAGCCGGGGACCGTGGACGGGTGTCGTACCCCTGCCTCCTTCACTGCCAGATGGGGCGAGGATCGGCCAGCGCGGCGGCGTCCGGCTGAACGCCGAGCCCACCGTCGGCGCGAGCGTCGGCCCAGCCGGACCGGTCTCGCGGACGCTGGGTCGCCGCGGTGTTGGTATCGATGACAGTCATTCGCGAACGGCTTCCGAAAGCCTTTTCGGAAGGTAGCCGCGCCATCCCGGTGGCGTCAAGCCTTACCGGCCGGGACGGTGCGATCATCGCGGTCGAAAAATTTTCGAAATGCTTTCGACGAATGGACAGCACGGGACCGGGCCACGGTGAGCGGCGTGACCAAGGGTCGGCGGGCGGCGCGACGGGTACCCGGGGGCCGGGGCCCCCGGGTACCGGTGCGGTCAGCCTGTCGTCTCGCCGGACGGTACGGCGAGTTGGGCGCCCAGTGGCGCCGGTGTACCGAAGTTGGGTGTGCCGTCCGCGTTCCAGGTGAACTTCTGGGCCCGGGTGGAGCGGTTCATGTCGCAGCCGCCGCTGGCCGAACTGTTGGCGTGGTAGACGATCCAGTCCTCGGTGCCGTCGGGCGACTTGAAGAAGCCGTTGTGTCCCGGCCCGTACACGCCGTTGGCGTTGCTGCGCTGGAACACCGGCTGCGGTGACTTCACCCACGACGACGAGTTGAGCGGATCGCCACCGTTGTAGGTGAGCATGCCGAGCTTGTAGTCCGGCGTGGAACAGTGGCTGGCCGAGTAGACGATGAAGGTGCGGCCGTTGCGGTGCAACACCTCCGCGCCCTCGTTCACCGCACCACCGACCGTCTCCCAGCTCAGGGTCGGCGTGGACAGGATGCGCCGGGTGCCGCTGGCGGTCCACGGGTTGGAGAGCGGCCGGATGAACATCGGCTGCGAGCCGTTGTAGAACGTCCCCAGCAGGTACAGGTTGCCGTTGAGCTGCAGGATGCCCGGGTCCAGTTCCCAGGTGTTGTCCGCGGTCGGGTCGAGCATGTCGGCCTTGAACGTGTACGGCCCCATCGGATCCAGCCCCGCACTCTCCAGCACGTGGATCCGTTGGCTACCCAGATTGAAGGGCTCACGACCGGCGGTGTAGTAGAAGTACCACCGCCGTCCGCTCGGCCCATCCAGCAGATGGAACTCCGGTGCCCACATCGTTCCGGCACCGTTTGGCCGGGCCAGCGTGAACAGCAGGGTGTCCGGGGCGGTGGACAGGCCACCCAGCGTGCGCGACCGGCGCATCGTGACGGTGTTGTTCCAGGTCGTCGTGGCCAGGTAGTAATACCCCTCGTAGTACGTCAACCACGGATCCGGCCCACGCACCTTCAGCGGGTTGGTGAAGGTGGCGCGCGGCGGCGCGGTCGTCGGTGGTGCCGTGGTCGGCGTACCGGTCGTCGGTGGTGCGGTCGTCGGGGTGGTCGTGCCGGTGCAGGCGACGCCGTTGAGCGCGAAGTTGACCGGCGCCGGGTTGGTCGAGTTGTTCCACGAGGCGTTGAAGCCGATGCTGACTCCGGCGCCGGTACCGAGTCCGGCGTTCCAGGTCTGGTTGCGGGCGGTCACCTGGGTGCCGCTCTGGCTGACAATGGCGTTCCAGCCCTGGCTGACCTGCTGACCGGCGGCGAACGACCAGGTCAGGGACCAGCCGTTGAGCGGGTCACCGAGGTTCGTGAGGTCGGCGGTGCCGGTGAACCCACCGGACCACTGGGACCCGATCCGGTAGGTGACCGCGCATCCGGCGGCCGCGGCGGCCGAGCTGACGACGGTGATGGCACCGACCGCGCCGACGGCGCAGACGGCGACGGTGGCGAGGACGGAGCGCGGTTGGGTGAGGCGCATGGTGGCTCCCGAAGGCAGAGGATCCCGACGAAGACGGTCGCCCGGGAGCCGACTTCGCGCATCAACGTAGCCAGTCGGATTCATCGATGCAAGCCACTCCCCTGCATCGAGGACGATCGCTTGACAGCCCGACGCCCCCCGCTCAAAATGTGGTGGCTGGCCCCTCTACGCATCCTGATCCGGGCAGGGATCACGGCGGCCATACCCCGTACCTGCCGAAGACACGTAGGGATGCGACGATGAAATTCCGATCCGGATGGCGCCGCTGGCTGGCCGTGTTCGCGCTGGTCGTGCTCAGCACCGCGCCGGTGGTCGTACCACAGTCGACGCCGGCCGCGGCGGCAGCCGCCAAGACGGTCTGGATTCCGGAACGCTGGCAGAGCACCGGCGAGGTGCCCTGGGCGACGAACCGCACCAGGGAGTCGGCCAACTTCATCCTGCTCTGGGGCGAGAAGTCGGGCACCGACCCGAGGAGCGCGCCGAACGAGTTCCGCTTCGACCCCGACAACATCCTCAGCCAGCTCGAGACCCTGTACTCCTTCTACGTGAACACGATGAGATTCACGACGGAGACCGGGCTGCTGGCCCAACACAAGATCATCGTTATCGTCACGCGCACCTGGAACCGCACCGCGCTCGACGCCTGGGCCACCGGCGGCTCGACCGACGGCCGGGTCGGCGTCATCAACATCGCGCCCGCCGCCGCACAGCCCGGATCCTGGGGTCTGGCCCACGAACTGGGGCACGTCTTCCAGAACTACACCTTCCTCGGCCGCTCCGGCATGGGCTTCACGCACGCGTCATCCGGCACGTTCTGGGAGGCCAGCGCCGAGTTCATGGCGATGCAGGTCTATCCCAGGACGGCAGCCGGCGACCTCACCCGCTGGCTGCGCACGGAGAACCTGTACTACTCCTCGTCCCGGCACCACTACGGCGCCTGGATGCTGCCGCAGTACATCAAGGACCGCGACGGCATCGCGATGTTCAACCGGATCTGGAACGAGGCCCGGAACACCGAACATCCGCTGGAGGTGTACCGGCGGATCACCGGCATCACCCAGGCCGAGCTCAACCGGCGCATCGGCGAGTACGCCCAGCAGAACGTCACCTGGGACTACTCCAACCGCGCCGACTTCATGCCGTTCATCAACGGTGTGTACGGCGCCGGCTTCCTCAACGCGTACAAGGGCGTGCCGGTCGAAGCGGTCAACGCCGGCGCCCGGCACTACCGCATCTCCGACGCGATGGCGCCGTCCGACTACGGCTACAACAAGATCCAGCTCGTACCGGACAGCGACGGCGCGCTGATCCGCCTGCACCTGAAGGGGCACGCGGAAACCGGTGCCACCGGCTGGACCTTCGGGTTCGTCGCGGTGCGCAACGGCACACCCCGGTACGGACCGCTGACCCAGGGCACCTCCGGTCAGCTCAGCTTCCAGACCCAGCCTGGCGAACGGGAGGTGTTCCTGGTCGTCACCGGCACACCCGCCAGCGCCGTACCGAAGTACGCGTTCCTCGACGGCTGGCCGAAGAACCGCCGGTACCCGTACGAGTTCCGGATCTCCGGTGCGATCCCGTCCGGCCACGAGCCCGGGTACCAGAAGCCGGCCGCCACAAACGGCGGACGCTGGCACGCCAACGGCGGTGGCTGGGTCGCCGGCAACGCCAACGTCGCCGCGACGGCCTACGTCGGGCCGCGCGCCGCCGTCTACACCGGCACCGTCAGCGGCAACGCCCGCATCGAGGACCTCGCCTGGGTCAACGGAGGTACGGTCACCGGCAACGCGATCGTCAAGGGCAACGCGATCGTCCACGGCGGAGTCACCATCGGCGGCAGCGCGGTCGTCGGCGGCGACGCCGAGCCGCCGGCCGGGCCGACCGGAGGCAACTGCTCGTCGGGTACGTACCTGATGTTCAACCCGAGCCGGAGCTGCGACGGCGGCGGCGGTGAGGCGGACATCAACCCGTCACACGGCACCTTCACCTCCGACGAGCTCGCCATCACCGGCGGGACCGGCCCGACCACGCCGCCGCCCACCACCGGTCCGCCGACCACGCCGCCGCCCACCACTGCCCCGCCCACGACGCCGCCGCCGGGTGGCACCCTCTCCTGCCGGGTGCAGTACGCGGCCAACTCCTGGAACACCGGGTTCACCGGCGACGTGACCGTCACCAACACCGGCGCCAGCGCGGTCAACGGCTGGACGCTCGCCTTCTCGTTCACCAGCGGCCAGCAGGTGACCAGCGGTTGGAACGCCACGGTGACGCAGAGCGGATCGTCGGTTACCGCCCGGAACGCCGGTCACAACAGCACGATCGCCCCGAACGGCACCGCGTCGTTCGGTTTCCAGGGCAGCCACGGCGGCACCAACCAGCCGCCCACCGGCTGGACCCTCAACGGCTCTGCCTGCACCAGCTGACCCGCGTCGGGGTGGGCCGCGATCGCGCCCCACCCCGACGCCGTCCGGTGAACCGTCGGCAACTCGGCACCCACTCAGTGACCGCTGCCCGTCCGGCGGCGCCGACCTGGAAGGAAGCGACCATGCCTCGAAAGGCTCTCCTGTACGCGCTCCTCGCCACGCTCACCGCCGTGCTGGCCGTCATCGTGGCCAGACCCGCGCTCTCGGCCGCCGCCCCGGTCCGGATCATGCCGCTGGGTGACTCCATCACCGCCGGCCCCGGCTGCTGGCGTGCCCTGCTCTGGGACCGCCTCCAACGCACCGGATACACCAACATCGACTTCGTGGGTACCCAGAGCGGTGGCGGCTGCTCCGTGCCGCTGGACACCGACCACGAAGGGCACGGCGGCTTCTCGGCCACCGGCATCGCCGACCAGAACCAACTTCCGCCCTGGCTCGCGGCCACCAACCCGGACATCGTCCTCATGCACCTCGGCACGAACGACATGTGGGGCGGCTACATCCCCACCGACGCCAAGATGTCCGCACTCACCAAGCTGGTCGGCCAGATGCGGGCCAACAATCCGAGCGTGAAGATCATCGTGGCGCAGATCATCCCGATGGGCCAGAACGCCTGCGCCACCTGCCCGGCCGACGTGGTGGCGTTCAACAACCGGATACCGGGCTGGGCCGCCGGTCTGCGCACCGCCGGGTCGCCGATCGTCGTCGTGGACCAGTGGAGCGGCTTCAACCCGACCACGGACACCGGCGACGGGGTGCATCCGAACGCCGCCGGCTTCCAGAAGATGTCCGACCGCTGGTACCCGGCGCTCGCCCAGGTCCTCAACGGCGTCATCCCGCCACTGCCGACGGCGGGCCCGACCCGGACGCCCAGCCCCTCGGCCACGCCGTCGGCATCCCCGACCCCCGGCGGTGGCCGGTGCACCGCGAGCTACCAGGTGGTCTCCCAATGGAGTGGCGGCTTCCAGGGTGAGGTCACGGTGACCAACAGTTCCACCGCCACCGCCTCGGCGTGGACGGCGGCGTTCAGCCTCGCCAACGGTCAGCAGATCGCACAGGCCTGGAATGCCACCGTGACCCAGAACGCGGCGGCGGTCACCGCCCGGAACCTGAGCTGGAACGGCAGCCTGGCGGTCGGCGGCACGGCCAGCTTCGGCTTCCTGGCCTCCGGGAACGGCACCACCCCGGCGCCCGCCGTGAGCTGCACGCTCGCCTGACGGGTACGGGCCTGCCCGTGGCGGTACGAGCCAGCCGTCGGGCCGGGCCCGAGCGGCGGTCCCCTTGACAGGCAAGTGGCCACTTGCCTATAACTGTGCCCATGGACGCAGACCCAGACCTGTTCAAGGCCATCGGGGACGCGACGCGACGCATCATCCTCGACGAGCTGACCGACAGGGACGGACAGACGCTGTTCGAGATCTGCAGCCGGCTGACCATGAAGCACGGCCTGGCCTCCTCGCGCCAGGCCATCTCGCAGCATCTCGCCGTGCTCGAACAGGCCGGACTGGTGCACACCCGGCGGCAGGGCCGGTTCAAGTTCCACCACATCGACACGGGCCCGCTGCGCTCGATCGTCGAGCGGTGGCCCATCGACCGAGAGGAACCGGATCCATGATTCGCATCAGTATCACCAGCGTGCTCGTTGACGACCAGGCCAAGGCGCTCGCCTTCTACACCGAGAAGCTGGGGTTCATCAAGAAGACCGACGAGCCCGCTGGCGAAGCCCGCTGGCTCACCGTGGTCTCCGCTGCCAACCCCGACGGTGTCGAGCTGCTGCTGGAGCCGGACGGCCACCCGGCGGCGGGTCCGTTCAAGAGCGCCCTGGTCGCCGACGGCATCCCGTTCACCCAGTTCGCCGTCGACGACGTGTACGCCGAGGTCGAGCGGCTCAAGGGGCTCGGCGTCGAGTTCACCCAGGACGCGACCGACCTGGGGCCGGTGGTCACCGCCGTCTTCGACGACACCTGCGGCAATCTGATCCAGCTCGCCGCCATGAAGTAGTCGCGCTCCCCCACCGGCAGACATCGGGGTCGACGGCTCCGCCGTCACCCTGCCGCCTCCCAGCGCAGGTTCGGGCCATGCCGTCGACCCGGCCGCCGCGAACGTATCAGCGGCGCGGGCCGACGGCATGGGATCGAACGCTGACGGTCAGCCCGGTGTGGTCACCTGCGCCGGAGTCGACCGCTGGACGGAGGTGCCGTCGCCCAACTGTCCCGCCGCGTTGTTGCCCCAGCACCAAAGGCTGCCGTCGGTACGCACCGCGCAGTGGTGATAGCTGACGACAAAGCCGCTACTCCAGGTGGTGGCGTCGCCGACCCGGGTGGGGCTGTACCGGTGGGTGGTGGTGCCGTCGCCCAACTGTCCGGTGGTGTTGTTGCCCCAGCACCAGAGGCTGCCGTCGGTGCGGACCGCGCACGACGAGTCGTCACTTCCGTTGACCCTGGCCCAGGTGGTGGTCGTGCCGACCTGGACCGGTGAGCTCCGGTAGGTGCCGGTGACGCCCAACTGCCCGTACCCGTTCTCACCCCAGCACCACAGGGTCCGGTCGGCACGGACCGCGCAGGTGTGGGCGTAGCCGGCCGTCACGCCGGTCCACGTGGCGGTGCCGACCTGCGTCGGAGTCGTCTTGTAGCTCATGACGCCGACACCGAGCTGCCCGTTCGAACTGTCACCCCAGCACCACAGGGTGCCGTCGGTGCGGACCGCGCAGGTGTGCACGAACCCGGTCGTGACGCTCGCCCAGTTGGTCGCCGTGTCGACCCGTACCGGGGTGGTCGCGTCGTTGAGGGCGGCGCCGGTACCCAGTTGCGCATTACGGTTGCTGCCCCAGCACCACAGGGAGCCGTCGGTCCGGATGGCGCAGGTGTGGCTGTTGCCGGCACTGACACTGGCCCAGGTGGTGGCGTCGCCGACACGTACCGGGACGTTCCGGTTCGTGGTGGTGCCGTCACCAAGCTGGCTCCTGCGGTTGCTGCCCCAGCACCACAGCGTTCCGCCGGCCTGCACGGCACAGGTGTGACTGGTGCCAGCATCGATACTTGCCCAGGTGGTGGCCGTGCCGACGCGTACCGGGGTGTTCCGGCTCGTGTTGGTGCCGTCGCCAAGCTGACCACTGGCGTTCCCGCCCCAGCACCAGAGTGTTCCGTCGACCCGGACCGCACAGGTCTGCGAGTAGCCCGTGGCGATGCTGGACACCGCCGGGGCGGCAGCGGACGAGGCGCTCAGCGAGCCGCGCTCAGCGGGACTGACGCCTGCGGCAGCCGGGCCCGTCGTGACGCCAATGCCGAGCACGGCGATTCCGATGGATGTCGCCGCCGTGGCGATGACAGTCCTCGTTGAACGCCGCCATCGAGCCCACCGCCAACCAGCCAGATCTTCCTTCATGTACTTTTCTCCCCAAAAATTACGTCGATACCCAAACGGTGGAGGCGGCATTGCCCTGGTAGGTCGCCGGCGACCCACCAATTCATAGCATCGATCTTCGACATTGACTAGAGGCAATGTAAGACCGGACCGCGCAACGACTCCGCCGACGGGCAGGCCACGGACCTGAGCAGGCCGGCCCCGGGTACGGCCGACCGCGGGTAGGCGCGGACCAGGATCGGCGCGCCGTGCCGGTGGCCGTCGGAAACCTGCATGCGGGCCCGGTCGAGCACGGCGATGTGGTCGGCGGTGGTGTGCGACCCGGCCCGGTCTTCCCACGGCACCGGCGCGAGGCCTCCCGCGGGTGTTGTCCAGAAAACAGAAGGACGAATGGAAACCGAGGGCCTTTCTCCAGGAATTCTCTTTCGATAATCGGCCGCCCGATTCCTGCGGTAACGTGGCCAGGATTCGAATTCGGGACCTCTGGCCATGAATTCGGTAGGAGGTGTGGCAGCCTACACGCGAGTTCACGTTTGCCCAGCGCAACACATACGCGTCGGGTCGCCTCGGCCACGTCGCCACACCCGGCGGCGCTCCGTGCCACCGTGGTCGGCCCTGGCGTCCGAATGCGAGGATCAGGACCGTGCGGGATGTCTGGGACGTCGAAGGGCAAAGACACACGACGGCCGCCGAGCGGGACGTGATCACGCCGATACCGCTGCTCTTGCGGGACAACGCCCGGCGGTACGCGGATCGGACGGCGTACGCGGACGACCGGCGCGCCGTGACATGGGGCGAGTTGGAACGGCGTACCGGACGGCTCGGTGCCGGTCTCGGTGTCGAGCGCGGTGCCCGGGTGGCATTCTGCCTCGACGGCGGCGTCGACCTGGTGGAGGTGCTCCTCGCGGCGGTCCGGGCCACGGCTGTCGGCGTACCGCTGAGTCCACACTGCACCGAGGGCGAGTTGGCTGCCCTGCTCGCCGATTGCGAACCAGCGGTACTGGTGATCGACGAGCGACGCCTCGACCAGGTCGCCCGGGTGGTCGCGGGGCGTCGTCCGGTACGGCTGGTGGTCGCCGGGGCGGGTCCGCTGCCCGATGGTGCACGGCGGCTGAGCGACCTCACCGACGATGGCGACGACCCCGGGGAGCCCGTCGGGGACGCCCCGGACGACCTGAGCCTCGACGAGCCCGCCTTCATGCTCTACACGTCGGGAACGACCGGAGCGGCCAAGGGCGCCGTCTCGACCCAGCGGGCGGCCCTGTGGTCGGCGGTCAGTTGCTACGGGCCGGTGCTCCGCCTGACGTCCGACGACCGTCTGCTCTGGCCGCTACCGATGGCGCACAGCTTCGCGCACTCGTTCTGCGTGCTCGGTGTCACGGTGGCCGGCGCGAGCGCCCGGATCGTCTCCGAACCCGCTCCGGCGACGGTGGCCCGGCTCCTCGGCGAGGCGGCGCCGACAGTCGTCGCCGGGGTGCCGGTGACGTACCGCCAACTGCTGGACGCCGACCTGCCGGCGGTGTCGTCGCTGCGGATCTGTCTGACCGCCGGCGCGGTCAGCGACCCGAAGCTGCGGGCGGACGTCGAGGCCCGGCTCGGCGTACCACTGCTGGACTGTTACGGCAGTACCGAGACGTGCGGCATGATCGCGGTGGAGCCGGTCGCGGGACCCCGGACGCGCGGTACGAGCGGCCCGCCCGCTCCCGGCGTCGAACTGCGGCTGGTCGACCCCGCTACGGGCCGGGCAGCGGCACCGGACGCGGACGGCGAGGTCTGGGTCCGGGGCCCCAACCTCATGCTCGGCTATCACGGGCGGCCGCAGGCGACGGCGGAGGTGCTGCGGGACGGCTGGTACCGCACCGGTGACCTGGGCCGGATCGATCCGCACGGACATCTGAGCCTGGTCGGACGGGTCGGCGACCTGATCATCCGAGGCGGTACCAACGTGGACCCGGCCGAGATCGAACAGACGCTGCGGGGCCTGCCCGAGGTAGCTGACGCCGCCGTCGTCGCCCGGGCCCATCCGCTGCTCGGCGAGGTCCCGGTGGCCTTCGTCGTGTCGGCGGACCCGGCCGGGCTGACCGACCCGGCCGACCTGCTGCGGGCGTGTGCGCGGGCGTTGTCCGCGCACAAGGTGCCGGAGGAGATCGTCTTCACCCCGGTGATCCCGCGTACCACGTCCGGCAAACCCCGACGTCGGCTGCTGCGGGAGGCGCTCGCGGCCGGCACGTCCCCGGAGACGACCGCCCGGTTCGACGGCCTGACCGCCGGGGAACGCCGGGCCGCGCTGGCGGACCTGGTCCGCGCCGAGGTGGCCGCGATCTGTGGCCCGGTCGCCGACCTGGCCACGGCGTTTGCGGACCTCGGAATGACCTCGATGGCCGCCATGACGGTGTGGCACCGGCTCAGCCTGCGTACCGGGCTGCGACTGCCGACGACGGTGCTGTGGGATCAGCCCAGTCCCGCCGCCCTTGTGACCTATCTGGACGGTCGCTTCTCCGGCGGTGCGGCCGCCACCGTCGCTCGGCGCCCGAGAGCCGCCACCGAGCCGGTGGCGATCGTCGCCGTCGGCTGCCGGTACCCGGGCGGCGTGCGGTCACCCGAACAGCTGTGGCGGCTCGTCGACGACGGCGCGGACGCGACCAGTGAGTTCCCCACCGACCGCGGCTGGGACGTCGAGGCGCTGTACGACGCCGACCCGGACCGGATCGGTACGACGTACACCCGCCGGGGTGGGTTCCTGCACGACGCGGCGGACTTCGATCCGGCGTTCTTCGGCATCTCACCGCGCGAGGCCCTCGCCACGGATCCGCAGCACCGCCTGCTGCTCGAAGTGGCCTGGGAGGTGTTCGAGCGGGCCGGCATTCCCGCGCCGCGCCTGCGCGACAGCGACACCGGCGTCTTCGTCGGACTCATGCACGCCGACTACGCCAGCCGGTTGTCCGCCCACGAACTGGAGTCGCACCTGGGCATCGGCTCGGCCGGCAGTGTCGCGTCCGGGCGCATCGCCTACGTCTTCGGGCTGCGCGGCCCGACGATGACCATCGACACGGCCTGCTCGTCGTCGCTTGTCGCGATGGATCTCGCGGCGAAGTCGCTGCGATCGGGCGAGTGCTCGCTGGCCCTCGCCGGAGGGGTGACGGTGATGGCGACACCGGGGCCGTTCCTCGCGTTCAGCCGGCAGCGCGGCCTCGCCCCGGACGGTCGGTGCCGCTCCTTCGCCGCCGGCGCCGACGGTACGGCGTGGGCCGAGGGAACCGGGCTCGTCCTGCTGGAACGCCTGGCCGACGCGCGGCGTCACGGGCACCCGGTACTTGCCATCCTGCGCGGGTCGGCGGTGAACTCCGACGGCGCCTCGAACGGGCTCACCGCGCCGAACGGCGAGTCGCAGCGGGACCTCATCCGGCTGGCACTCGCCGACGCGGACCTCGAGGGAGCCGACGTGGACGTGGTGGAGGGGCACGGTACGGGCACCCGGCTGGGCGACCCGATCGAGGCGGCCGCGGTTCTCGACACCTACGGGCAGGACCGGCAGCAGCCCGTCTGGCTGGGTTCGGTGAAGTCGAACCTCGGGCACACCCAGGCGGCGGCGGGCGTGGCAGGCGTGATCAAGATGATCGAGGCGATGCGCCATCAGAAGCTCCCCCGGTCGCTGTACGCCGACGAGCCGTCGCCGTACGTCGACTGGACCGCCGGCGCGGTACGGCTGCTCGACACCGCCCGGCCGTGGCCCGCGCAGGGACGGCCACGACGGGCGGCGGTCTCCTCGTTCGGCATCGGCGGCACCAACGCGCACGTGATCATCGAGGAGCCGACCGCCGGGGTTGCCACGTCGGCCGTCGGGGCGGCGTCGGACGTCGACTCCGGCACCGAAGCCACCGGCGCGTCGCCGCCCGCCCGCGCCTCGGGTTGGGGCAGCCCACCCTGGCTGCTCAGCGGCGCCGACGAGGCCGGGCTGCGGGCGTACGCCGGGCGACTCGCGGGCGCGCTGCCGGACGCCTCCCCGCTGGACGTCGCGTACTCGCTGGCCACCGGGCGGACCGCGCTCGGACACCGGGCGGCGGTCCGGGCCGGGCACGTCGAGGCGGTACGCGACCTGGCTCGTGGAGTGCCGAACACCGGCGTACGTCGGGCGGTCGCCCGCCGCGATCCACGGTTGGCGTTCCTGTTCACCGGGCAGGGCGCACAGCGGCTCGGGATGGGCGACGAACTGGCGGCGGCCTTCCCCCGGTTCGCCGAGGCCTACGACGCGGTGTGCGCCGCGTTCACCCCGCACCTGGACCGGCCGCTCCGCAGCGTGGTCGACGGCACCGACGCCGAACTGCTGGACCGCACGGACTATGCCCAGCCAGCCCTGTTCGCGTACGAGGTGGCGCTGCACGCGCTGTACCAGGCGTGTGGGGTCCGGCCGGACCACCTCGCCGGACACTCGATCGGTGAGCTCGTCGCCGCGCACGTCGCGGGCGTACTCTCGCTGCCGGACGCGGCCCGGCTGGTCGCCGCGCGGGGGCGGTTGATGGCCGCCCTTCCCCCGGGCGGGGCGATGGTCGCGGTCCGGGCGACCGAGGGCGAGGTGGAGAAGCTCCTCGCCGACGGTGCCGGCCCGGTCGGGCTGGCCGCCGTGAACGGCCCGGACTCCGTCGTCCTCTCCGGCGCCGAGAACGCCGTGACGGAACTGGTCGCCCGGCTCGGGCGCCGGGCCAACCGGCTACGGGTGAGCCACGCGTTCCACTCGCCGCTGCTCGACCCGATGTTGGCCGACTTCCGGGCGGTGGCCGAGTCGGTGACCTACCACCGCCCGTCGGTGCCGGTGGTCTCCGGGTTGACCGGTCGGCCCGACCCGGACGCGCTGCGCAGCGCCGAATACTGGGTCCGGCACGCCCGCGAGACGGTCCGGTACGCCGACACGGTCGGCTGGCTCGACGGGGCCGGAACGTCCGCCTACCTCGAGGTCGGGCCGGACGCGGTCCTCGCCGTCCTCGCCGAGCGGTGCGTGGCGGCGGATTCGGACGCCGTCTTCGTACCCGGCCTCCGATCCGGGTCCACCGAGGTCACCGGCCTCCTCGACGCACTGACGACACTGCACCTGCACGGCGTGCCGGTGGACTGGCTGCCGGCGTACGCCGGCAGCGGCGCCCGGCGGTGCGACCTGCCGACGTACCCCTTCCAGCGGCAGCGTTACTGGCTGGACGCGACCCCGCCGGCCGTGGTGGCGTCCCACCCGATGCTCGGCGACCCGCAGCCCGCCGCCGACGGTCCACAGGTGCGGCACAGCGGGGTCCTCGCCGCCACCCGCCTGCCCTGGCTCACCGACCACGTGATCGGCGACGATGTCGTCGTGCCCGCCGCCGCGCTGGCCGAGCTGGCGTTCCAGGCGGCGGGTGCCGGCAGCGGCGCCGTCCGGCTGGCCGAGCTGACCATCTCCACCCCGCTGGTGCTGGCCGGTCCGGTGGACGTCCAGGTCGTCGTGGACGCGCCGGACCAGACCGGCGACCGCCCGCTGACCATCTGGGCCCGCCAGGACGGGTCCCGGGGTCCATGGTCCCGGCACGCCACCGCCACCGTCACGGCGCCGACCGGCCGCGCCCGGGCGACACCGACCGACTGGCCGCCGCCCGCCGCCCGGCCGGTCGCCGTCGACTACGCACGGCTGGGCGCGGCAGGATTCCGCTACGGTCCGGCGTTCCGCCTGGTCACCGGCTTGTGGCAGGATGCCGACACCGTCTACGCCGAGCTGACCCTGCCGGCGGACGGAGCCGGCGCCGGCCGGTACGGCCTGCACCCGGCATTGCTGGACGCGGCCCTGCACGCCAGCCTGCTGGCCGAACCACCGGACCGGCTACGGGTGCCGTTCACCTTCAGCGGAGTCGAGCTGCACACCCGCGGAGCCACCGCCGCCCGGGTGGTGCTCTCCCGGATCGGACCGGACGAGGTACGGCTCACCGTCGACGACCCGCTCGGTCGACCCGTCGCCACGATCGACTCGCTCGTCACCAGGGAGATCGACGCCGCGACCGCGGCCCGGACCACGGCCCGCCGGGCGCTGCACCGGCTCGACTGGGTACCGGCACCGACGGCCGGCAACGGCGGCCCGTACGAGCTGTACCGCCCGGCCGCGCCCGCCGACGGCGACCCGCCCGCCCGGGTACGCGCACTGCTCGGGAGCACCCTGCACCGGCTCACCGACTGGCTCGACGCCGACCGGCCGGGTCGCCTCGTCGTCGTCACCGAACGGGCCACCGGCGCCGACCCGGATCCGGCCATGGCGGCGGTCTGGGGGCTGGTCGGCAGCGCCCAGTCGGAACACCCGGGCCGGTACGGCGTCGTCGACCTGTGCGGCACGCCCGCGTCCGAGGCGGCCCTGGAGCGGGCGGCCGCGCTGGCCGAACCACGGCTCGCGGTCCACGGCGGCAGCATCGTCGCACCCCGGCTCGTTCCGTCCATCGCGGCCGACGGCCCCGCACCGGCCCTGGATCCGGACGGCACGGTACTGATCACGGGCGGCACCGGTGCCCTCGGCGCGATCCTGGCCCGCCACCTCGTCGCCGAGTACGGGGTCCGGCACCTGGTGCTCGCCAGCCGGCGGGGAGACCCGCCGTCCTGGGCCGACGAACTTCCGGCCCGGGTCAGCGTGGTCGGCTGCGACCTCGGCGACCGGTCGCAGGTCGACGCGCTGGTCGCCGCCTGCCGGCCGGGCCTGACCGCCGTGTTCCACCTCGCCGGTCTGCTCGACGACGGCGTACTCACCGCCATGTCGCCGGAGCGGATCGCCGCCGTACTCGCGCCGAAGGCAGATGCCGCCTGGCACCTGCACGAGGCCACCCGGGGGCTCGGGCTCGCGGCCTTCGTGACGTACTCCTCGGCGTCCGGGGTGCTCGGTCGGCCGGGTCAGGCCAACTACGCGGCCGCGAACGCGTTCCTGGACGCGCTGGCGCAGCATCGCACCGCCCGGGGATTGCCGGCGCAGTCGCTGGCCTGGGGCCTCTGGGAAACCGACGACGACACCGCCGGCATGGCCGGTAGGGCGGTGACCTACACGGCCCGTCGGCAGCTGACCGACGGCGGGATCCGGGCGCTCACCGTGGCACAGGGCACCGCGCTGCTCGACCGGGCGCTGCGCACCCCCGAGCCGGTGCTCGTCCCGCTCCTGCTGGACCTGCCGGCGTTGGCCGGCGCCGCCGTACCGCCGATCCTCAGCGCGCTGGTGCCGGCCGCCCCGGACGGCGCCACCACCGGAGCCGCCGACGACGCGCGTGCCGCGTGGCGTGCGACCCTGGCCGGAGTGCCGGCGGCGGACCGGAAGGCGACCCTGTCGACCCTGGTCCGGGCGGAGGTCGCCGCCGTGCTGGGCTTCGCGGACGCGGCGTCGTGGGACGCGGAGCGACACTTCACCGAGCTGGGCCTCGACTCACTCGCCGCGGTCCAGTTGCGCAACCGGCTCAGCACGTCCGCCGGGGTACGCCTGGAAGCGACGATCGCCCTCGATCATCCGACCCTGCCGGAACTCACCGCACACCTGTACCCGCTGCTGACCGAGGCGCTCTCCACCGGGGCGACGCCGATCGACGACGCGCCGACCGGGGCGACGGGCGAGGCGCCGCCGACCGGCGAGCGGATCGTGTCGGACCGGTTCACCGCGATCTACCACCGGGTCATCCGTGACCAGGGTGTGTCGGAGGCGATGGCGCTGCGGTACCTCGCCTCGTACGGGCTGCCGACGTTCACCGCCGCGCAGCGGGCGCGGCACGCCATCCCACCCGTACGCCTGGCCGAGGGTGACCCGCGCGGGCCGGTCCTGCTGTTCCTGCCCGGCTATCTCGCGCTCTCCGATCCGACCCCGGTCGGGCTGGTCCGGGCGCTCGCCGACGAATTCGACCTGCACATACTCGTCAATCCCGGCTTCGGTGCCCGCCGCGACGTCCCGGACAGCGTCGCCACGCTGGCCACCCTGCACGCCGACACGGTCCGTACCCTCGCCGGCGACCGGCCGGTGGTTCTCGTCGGCGAGTGCACCGGCGGCGGAGTCGCGCACGCCCTCGCCGGGCAGCTCGTGACCGACGGCGCCCCGCCGGTCGGCGTGATCCTCATCGACAGCCACCTCGGCCCGGCCGGCCGGGACGACAGGCGTGCGCTGGCGCTGGTGGCGGCGGATCGCAACCGCCCGGCGGAGCTGTTCCACGGCTTCTTCTCGGACGCCACGATGATCGCCGGCGGCGCGTACGTACGGATCTTCGACGGCTGGCAGCCGCAGGCGTCACCGGTACCCACGCTGCTGCTGCGCGCCGTTCCGACCCGGGAGATGCGGGACGCCGACCCCGGCGGGGACTGGTCGCCGCACTGGCCGCTACCGCACGAGGTCGTCGACATTCCCGGCGACCACTACACGATGGTCAGCGAGGACGCCGGGACGACCGCGACCGCCATCCGCGGCTGGATCCGCGACCTGCACGCGGCCCGGTAGCCGCCGGGCCGACCCCGGCGACCGAGTCCCACGAGCTCAGCTGGAGAGCGCCTCGGTCGGGGCCAGCCGGGCCGCGCGGCGGGCCGGGTAGAGCCCGGCGAGTGCACCGATGACGATCGACGCCAACACGCCACCCAGCAGCGCCTGCCCCGGCAGGGTTGTGGGCCAACCGCGACTGATCGCGTATCCAAGGCTGATGCCGACCCCCAGCAGCACGCCGACGGTACCGCCGAGCAGGGACAGGACGATGGACTCGGTGAGGAACTGCAGTCGTACCTGACGACGGCTGGCGCCGATCGCACGGCGTAGTCCGATCTCCTGGCGGCGCTCCAGAACGGAGATCACCATCGTGTTCGCCACCCCGACCCCGCCCACCAGCAGCGCGACCGCGCCGAGCCCGAGAAAGAGCCCGTTGAACGTCGATTTGGCGGCGAGTTGGGCGGTGAGCGCGTCCGACGGCCGGCTGACCGCGACATCCTGCGGGTTCTCGGGGTTGACTGTCCGGCCGAGGAGTTCCTGCACGGTCCGCACGTCCTCGTCGGCCGAGCGTTCGTACAGCCTCGACGGGTGGCCGTCGAAGTCGAACAGCCGCTGGGCGATGGGCCAGCCGATGAGCACGGCCCGGTCGATCTCCGGGGCGAAGGCGACCGGGTCGAGTACTCCGCTGACCACGAACCAGTGGCCGCCGACGTACACTCGGATGCCTGGCTGGTCCACGCCGAGCCGGAGCGCGGCGACGGCACCGAGCGCGACGGCCGGATATTCCGCCGTCGCCGGGGTGAGGAAATCTCCCGACCGCATCGTCCCGTCCAGCGTGCCCAGCAGGTCGAGCCGGGTGGCGAGCACCGCGATCCCGCCGGACTCCTGGGCCGGAATCCGGTCCGTTCGCCGAACGGTGGCGCCGGGTACGGTGCCGACCGCCGAGACCGAACGGACGGCGGGGATCCGGGCGACCATGGTGATCGACTCGGCGGGCAGCTGGGTGTTCTCGCCGAACAGCGTCTGGCCCGCCTGCACGGTCAGCAGGTTGGTGCCGAGCCGATCGATCTGTTCGAGCAGCTCGGCCCGGCTCGCCGCGCCGATGCCGAGGACCGCCACCATGGCGGCGACGCCGATGCTGATGCCGAGCGCGGACAGGGCCGCGCGCAGCGGCCGCCCCCGGACCCCGAGCAGACCTTCCCGGACGAGGTCCCGCCCGGCGAGTCGGGCCGGTGTGGGCAGTGCCGGCAGGTTCGGATCGCTCATCACCCTGCCTCCGATCGCCGCACGTCGGCCCTGATCCGCCCATCGAGGATCTCGACCCTGCGAGGCATACTCTCTGCCACCTCCCGATCGTGGGTGACGACGGCGATCGTCGTCCCCTGCGCGTTGAGGTCGCGCAGCAGCCGTAACACGCCGGCGCCGGAGACGCTGTCCAGGCTGCCGGTCGGCTCGTCGGCCAGGACGATCGAGGGCTGGCTGATCACCGCTCGGGCAATCGCCACCCGTTGACGCTCCCCGATGGACAGCTGGGTGGGGCGGTGGGTGAGTCGGTGTCCGAGCCCGACCCGGGTCAGTGCCGATGCGGCCCGCCGGAGCCGTTGCCCGACCGGCACACCGTGGTACAGCAGCCCGGTCGCCACGTTCTCGACCGCGCTCAGGTGCGGAGTCAGGAAGAACTGTTGGAAGACGAAGCCGATCCAGTTCGCCCGTACGGCGGCGAGCTGCCGGTCGTTGAGTCGGGCCGCGTCGTGCCCCAGTACCTGTACGGTGCCGGCGCTGGGCCGGTCCAGCGTGCCCATCAGGTGCAGGAGGGTGGTCTTGCCGGACCCCGAGGGGCCGACGATGGCGAGCAGCTCGCCTGGGGCGATACGCAGGGACGCGTCGGTCAGCGCCCGCACACCACCCCGATACGTCCGGCAGACTCCGGACAGGGCGAGGACGGGGATCACGGTGCGGGCACCTCGATCCTCATCCCCTCGACCAGGCCGTCGCCGCTCACTTCCACCTGGCCGTCGGCGAACGCACCGGGCCGAACCGGGAGCAGGCGCGGATCCGCGGTACCGTCGACGACCTCGACGGCGTACCCGCCCTCGGGATGGGCCACCAACGCGGTCACCGGTACGGCCAGCACGCCCCGGCGCATCGCGAGGGTGAAGCCGACGGTCACCGGAGCGTGGTCCAACCGGCCGGCGGCGGACGGGTCGCCCAGCCTTATCTCGACGGGGATCGTCGCGTTCTGTACGGCCTGACCGGGCTGCCCCTGACCGGCCGCACCGTCGGTGTCGGCATCCCCGCTGGAGGTGGCCACGGTACCGATGCCGGCGATCACCCCGCTCGTCGAGCCACCGGTCGGCAGCTCGACGACCACCTCGGCGCCCTCGACCGCGAGCTGCTGCTTCGCCGCGGGAAGGTCCACCGCGACCACTCGGCGGGTGCCGGTCGCCAGCAGCACGTTCCCCTGCGCGGGTCGGCCGAGCAGGCCGGGAACGCTGCCGACCCGGATCGCGTCCGGGGTGACGACGACCATCGCCGGGGTCACCACGCCGGTGCGGGGCAGCCGGGCGTCTTCCTGCCAGCGCCGCACGGCGGCCCGGGTCGCCTCGGTGAAGCGGTTGTCGACCGTCATGCCCCGGTAGCCGAGCGCCGCGAGGTTGCGTTCCACCGCCAGCACGTCCGCCCCGTTCGACACTCCGACCCGCAGGTCCCGCCAGAGCGGGGTCGGTCCGTAGAAGAGCCGGACGAGTCGGCCGTCGACCCCGTACACCTGTTGTCCCCGCCGGATCTCCCGCCCCGGCGCGGGTAGCCAGGTCAGTACGCCGCCGCTGCCGGCGATCGGGTACGACCCGGCGTACCGCAGCGTGCCGTCTACCCGCTCGCGCTCGATCAGGTCGGTGCGCTGCACGGTGGCGACGGCGCCGGGCGTGGCGGGCCGCTCAGCGGCCTGCCGTGGCGACTGCCGGACGACCAGGATGGCGGCGGTGGCGGCGACCACGGCCGCCGTACCGGCCGCCATCCACCAGCCCGTACGCCGGGACAACCGCGCCGACTGTCTCGACGTGTCCTCCCAGTCGGTGGAGGTGACCGGCTGCTCGGCCTGGTCCACGGCGTCGGGACCCTCCGCCGATACCTCTCGGCTCACCGTGGGGCGCCAGCGGGGCTGGAACCGTGGACGCCCGGCTTGCCCTTGCCCATCTGCGCCAGGCATTCGTTGGTGTCGCTCTTGAACTTGACCGGATCGCTGTTCACCCGGGGCGCGATCGCACGGTCCGGCTGCGGGTCCGGTACGTCGTAGCCACGGGCCCGCAGGCACTGCGCCAGCTTGAGCGCGTCGTCCATGGCCTGTGGGTTCTCCTGCTTGAGGTCCTGCTGCGGGGCGTGCTGCCGGCACGCCTCCTTGGCGGCCGTCATCTTCGCGTCGTCCTTGCCGCCATCGGTGTCCGCCCCGGCGGCGGGACTCTGGCCCGGGTCCGGAACGTTGACGCCCTGTTCCCGCATGCATTGCGCCCAGCGCAGCATCCGGTCGTCGACACTCGTGGTGACGGGCGCCCCGGCCGGGCCGCCCCCGCTGTTGTCGCTCCCGCCGCAGCCGGCAAGCACGAGCGTCGCCACGGACGCCAGCACGATCCCGGTCGTCGATGGAAGTCTCATCACCATCACGTCCTCTCGTTCGGGCGTTTCGGCCACCGTGGCCCGCCCAGACGCCAGGTGTAGCAAAGCGGACGTTGCGTCCCGGTTTCCTGCCGTGATAACTGGGACGAAACGTGCCGCGACATAGCATGACCACAGGTGTCATGGCGCATCGGAGGGTTTTTCATGCGGGTACTGGTGGCCGAGGACGAACGGGTACTTGCCGACTATGTGGCCGAGGGCCTGCGCCGCCGGTCGATGGCGGTCGACGTGGCCTACGACGGCATCGGTGCGCGGGATCGACTCGCGTACAACGACTACGACGTACTGGTGCTGGATCGCGACCTGCCGGGGATACACGGCGACGACGTCTGCCGTGAACTGGTCCGCGAGGGCGCCCGAACCCGGATCCTGATGCTCACCGCCGCCGGGGCGGTGCGGGATCGGGTGGAGGGGCTCGGGATCGGGGCCGACGACTACCTGGCCAAGCCGTTCGACTACGCGGAACTGGTGGCCCGGGTCCAGGCGCTGGGGCGCCGCGCCCAGCCGGCGGTACCGCCGGTGCTGCAACGGCAGGGAGTCATGCTCGACAGTGCCCGGATGCAGGCCTTTCGCGACGGGGTCTACCTGCCACTGTCCCGCAAGGAGTTCGCCGTCCTGGAGGTCCTGATGCGGGCGGGTGGAACGGTGGTCAGCACCAGCGAGCTGCTGGAACGCGCCTGGGACGAGAACGCGGACCCGTTCACCAGCGCGGTTCGGGTCACGATGAGCAAGTTGCGGGCGAAGCTGGGCGAGCCCAACGTCATCGAGACCGTCGCCGGCGCCGGCTATCGCATCTAGCGCCATGGCCAGACTCCTGCCGATCCTCCTGCGTCGCCCACGACCGACTGTCCGGGCACGCCTCGCCGCCCTGTACGGCGGGCTCTTCCTGGCCACCGGTACGACGCTGGTGGCGATCGTGTACCTGCTGCTGCGCAAGCTCGTCTACGCCAAGCACCACCGCATGATGCTGTCGGAGGAGGCGAAGCGCAGCCTGGCGGCCGAGAAGACGCCGGGCAAGACGCCGTCCACGAGTGGCGCCGAGGCCCAGCTGAATGACCTTGCCCAGGCCACCGCGGACGTCCGCGACGAGATGCTACGCAACCTGTTGATCGTCTCCGTGGTCTCACTGGCCGTGCTGGCGTTGCTGACGGTGCTGCTGAGCTGGTGGCTCGTCGGCCGGGCACTTCGGCCACTGCGCCGGATCGTCGCGACCGCCCGCCGGCTGTCCGTGGAGAACCTCGACGAGCGGATCGCGCTCTCCGGTCCCGACGACGAACTGAAGGAACTCGCCGACACCTTCGACGACATGCTGGCCAGGCTGGAGGACGCGTACGCCGGGCAGCGCCGGTTCGTCGCCAACGCGTCACACGAACTTCGCACGCCGCTGGCGATCCAGCGTGCCGCCATCCAGATCGGTCTCGCCGATCCCGCGCCGGAACCGATCGCCAAGGTCCGCGAGGAACTTCTCGTCGCCAACCGGCGCACCGAGCGGCTCATCGAGGGACTGCTCCTGCTCGCCCAGAGCGAACCCGAACTTACCCATCGGGAGCCGGTGGCTCTGGACCGGCTCGCGAGCGAGGTGGCCGAACGGCAGGCTGAGTACGCGCGGGCGGCCGGTGTCCGGATCGACGTCGATGTCCAACCGACCGAGGTCGCCGGTGATCCGGTTCTGCTCGCCCCGTTGATCGAGAACCTGGTCCAGAACGCGGTGCGGTACAACCGGTCGGGCGGCAGCGTACGGATCAGCGTCAGTCCGTACGACGGCGTACGGGTCCGCAACACCGGCCCGGCCGTACCCGAGGACGAGATACCCGAGTTGTTCGAGCCGTTCCGTCGGGGCGGGCTGCGGCGGACCCGCTCCGGCGACGGGGCCGGACTCGGACTGTCGATCGTGCGCGCGATCGCCAGGGCACACCACGGCACGGTGTCGGCTCGACCGAACCCGGGCGGCGGGCTGGAGGTCGAGGTACGGCTGCCGGTGTCGACGCCGGCCGCCGTCGAGTCGAAGGGAGTACTTCTTCGGTGATCGAATTCGTCGTGGTCCTCGCGGCGGGCGCCCGGTTCGCGGTCGGGTTCACCCTGCTCGCGTCCGGTGCCGCCAAGGCACGTGATCCGGTGGGCTTCATCCGGGGCGTCCGCGACTACCGGCTGGTACCCGACCGGCTCGGACCGGTGGTCGCGGTCGGCGTGCTCTGCGCCGAACTGGTGGTCGGGATGGCCCTGCTGGCCGGGATGATGCTGGCCTGGGCGGCAGCCGGAGCGGTGGCCCTGGGCCTGGTCTTCACGGCGGCGATAGCCGTCAACCTACGTCGTCGTCGACCCCTGCCGTGCTACTGCTTCGGGCCGGGCGAGTCCATCTCGGCGCGATCACTCGTCCGGGCCGCCGCTCTGGTCATCGCCGCCGCCGCCGTCCTGTCGGCCGGGTGGACCGGTGCCGATCTGACGGCACCGACGCTTCCCGCCACCCTGCTACAGGCCACGGTGGGGCTCGGCCTGTTGGCGATCATGAGCTGGCTGCTCGTCCTGCCCGAACTGCGGTCGCTGCGCGCGGCGCCCGGTCCGCTGGCCACCGCGGCAGCGTCGTCGTCCGAATCCCCTCGGTAGGAGGAACCTGAGATGCCGACCTCGACGCTCTTCTCAGTCAGCTACGGGGTGCTGTGGCTCATCGTGCTCGCGCAGACGTACGTACTGTTGAAGATCATCCGGGGCCGCGGCATCTCCGTCGGTGCGGCCGGCGGCGGTGCGGACCGGCCGGCCGAGCCGCTGCCGGCCGGATCTCCCGCACCCGACTTCAAGGCACCGCAGTTGGGCCAGGCAGAGTTCCTCAACAGCCACCGGTTGCGGGGCAACCGGGTACTGCTGGCGTTCGTCGGCCCGGACTGCTTCGTCTGCGCGAGGTCGACACCGGCGCTGCAAAAAATCTCCCACGTCACCGAGGCGAAGCTCATCCTCGTCTGCCTGGGGCCGGCCGACCGGTGTACCGACTTCGTCGCCCGCTATGCGCCAACCGCCGTCGCACTGCACGACGAGACCGGTGCGCTGGCCCAGCGGTTCCGCGCCTCGAAGACACCGGCCGCCGTACTGCTCGACGAGGCGTGGCGGATCCTCCAGTACGGCGCACCGGTCGACGCGGACGGCCAGTGGAAGTTCTCCACGCCGCCGAAGTCCACACCCGACCCTGTCGGTCAGCGTTGACCCGCGGGCGCCTGCGCGTACGCCGCCGCCTGCATGGTGAACAGTTCGGCGTACTCGCCGTCGTGCCGCATCAGCTCCTCGTGCGTACCCTCCTCGACCAATTGACCCCCGTCGAGCATCAGAATCCGGTCGGCTCGCCGGACCGTGGAGAAGCGGTGCGAGACGTAGACCGTCGTACGCCCCTCGGCCAGCTGCCCGAGCCGGTCGAACAGCTCGTGCTCGGCGCGGGCGTCGAGGGCCGATGTCGGTTCGTCGAGCAGCAGGACCGGTGTGTCCCGCATGAAGGCGCGGCTGAGAGCGACCTTCTGCCACTCCCCGCCGGAGAGTTCGACACCGCGCGCGAACCATTTGCCGAGCGGTGTGTCGAAGCCGTCCGGCAGATCGGCGAGCAGGTCGAGGGCGCCCGCCTTCCCGGCCGATGCCTCGATCCTGGCCCGGTCGTCCAGGTGCCGTACGTCGCCGAGCCCGATGTTCTCCGCGGCCGTGGCCTGGTACGCCACGAAGTCCTGCAGCATCACGCCGATGCTGCCCCGCAACTCGTCCGGATCCAGCTCACGCAGGTCGACCCCGTCGATGGTGATCCGCCCCGCGCTGGGGTCGTAGAGCCGGGCGACGAGCTTGACGACGGTCGACTTGCCCGCCCCGTTGCGGCCGACCAGGGCGACCGTCTGGCCCGACCGGATCTCGAAGCTCAGGTCGGTCAGTGCGGGGTGGTCCGAGCCCGGATAGCTGAAGCTGACGTTCTCGAACACGACATGGCCGCGCAGCGGGCTGGGCAGCGGGCGCGGATGCGCGGGCCGGGTCGCCACCGGGGTGGCCAGCAGGTGGTAGAGCGTGTCGAGGTAGAGGTTGTTCTCGTACACGCTGGTCAGGCCGCCGAACAGGCTCTGGACCGCCGTCTGCAGCGCGGTGGCGGCGGCGGTGTAGAGGATCAGGTCGCCGAGGGTGAGCCGACCGGACACCGCGCCCAGCGCCACGTACAGGAAGGTGAGCGAACCGGCCAGAACCGCGACCATGCTCCACGCGCAGCCGATCAGATATCGGGCGGTGACCAGCCGACGCTGCCGGGCGTAGAAGATCCCGCCGAGGAGGCGGAATCGGTCCACCAGGTACCCGCCCAAGCCGAACAGTTGCGTTTCCTTCGCGTACCTGTCCGTGGTGACCAGGCTCGACAGATACTCCATCCGCCGCCGGATCGGTGAGGCCCACAAGGTGACGAGAAATCCGCGTTGCCCGTAGCGGGCATCGGAAATGAACGCGGGAACCGGCGCCAGCAACGCGACGAGCGCGAGCCACGGACTCAGGCCGACAAGGAGTGCGACCATGCTGGCAAATGTCAGTGCGGCCTGACAGAGCCCGAATACGCTACCGACCATCGCCACCGGCCGGGTGGTCGCCTCCTGTTGAGCCTGGCGGAGCAGATCGTACGACTTCGAGCCTTCGAAGAATGCCAGGTCCAGTTTGCTGGCATGGGTCATCACCTTGAGCCGGATCGACAGTGTCATACGCTCCTGGAGCAATTGCCGCGTCATTGCGTTGACCGCCGTGGCGAGCGAACTCGTCCCGAAGACGAGGAACTGGGCCAGGGTGAGCACGACGATCGCCTCGGTCCCGGTCAGTTCCGGCGAGCGCAGCGTCAGTCCTGGCAGTGACACGCTGAGTACCTGCAGGTCAGGAAGTTGATCGGCGCGGGCCTGAAGGGTCCGCACGACGGTGTCGACCAGCATCCGCACCAGGTACGCGGCGGCCGCCGGCACCAGACCCGCCACCACCGTGCCGGCGGCCAGACCGAGAGTCAGCCGCGGGCTGGCCTGCCAGACCAGCGCGAGTACTCGCGGCACCCCACGCAGCGTCCCGCCGATCGTGGCGCCGAGCCGACGCAGTCGGGAACGGATGTCGCGGCGAGCCGGCTGAGGTGGCGATTCGGGTGCGTCGGATTCGCCGGTGAAGCCGCTCCAGGGAGAAGCCGAGGGCTCGTCCTTGCGGATGAAAAACTGCATCGACTTCATGTTGCCTCCACTGTGGTGAGCGTCGTACGTCGATGTGCAGCATTCGCAAAAGCTGCCCGGACAGGAACTCCACCGGAGGGTCGCCGGACGTCTGGCGAGACGGTAATGTGAAAGTCACTATGAAGCCTCCGGACCTCATTCCGCGTAGCGTCCTGTTCGCTAATCCCGCCCGACTCAGTCCGGCACTGTCGCCCTCCGGAAAACACATCGCCTATCTGGCGCCCGTCAACGGTGTACTCAACATCTGGGTGGGCGAATCCGATGGTGTCGACTACCGTCCGGTCACCGAGGACTCCGACCGTGGCATCAACGCCTTCTTCTGGGCGCACGACGGGCGGCACCTCATGTACCTCCAGGACCGCAATGGCGACGAGAACATGCACCTCTACGCCGTCGACATCGATTCGGGACAGGCCCGGGAACTCACCCCGTTCCCCGGGGTGAAGGCGGGTCTGGCCGGTCTCAGCCGGCGGGTCCCCGGGCACGTGCTCGTGACGATGAATCGCCGCACCCGGCACCGCTACGACGTGTACCGGATCGAGATCGCCACCGGCGAACTCGTCCTGGTCGCGGAGAACGAAGGCTTCGCCGGCTGGCTGACCGACCGCGACCTGCGGGTCCGCGGCGCCCTGGTCTGGGACGGCGACGGTGCCCGGTTGATGGTCCGGGACGACGAGCGGACACCCTGGCGTCCCCTGCACGGGGTCGGGCTCGAAGACGCGATGAAGATGCGCCCCCTCGGCTTCACCGCGGACGGAGAGAGTGTGCTGCTGCTCTCCTCGGCGGATGCCAACGCGATCCGGCTGCTGCGGCTGGGCCTCGCCGGCGAGGTCGAGGTGGTGTACGCCGACCCACGGCATGACGTGGTGAACGTGCACGTCCGGCCCGACACCGGCCAGCCGGACCTGGTCGTCGTCCGCCGCGAGCGTTCCCACCTGGAGGTGCTGGACCCGAGGGCCGCCGACGACGTCGCGCGGCTGCGGGACATCTGTCGTGGTGACGTGACACTGCTCGGCCGCGACGACACCGACCGGTGGTGGCTGACGCAGGACAACATCGACGACGGCCCCGCCGGCTACCACCTCTTCGACCGGACCAGCGGCAAGGCCCGTTTTCTCTTCAGCCACCAGCCGGAGTTGGAGCGGTACGAGCTGGCCCGGATGGAGCCGTTCTCGTTCCTCGCCCGGGACGGTCTGACCATCCACGGCTATCTCACGTTTCCACCGGGGCACCTCCGTCGAGGACTGCCGACCGTGCTGACCGTGCACGGCGGCCCGTGGGCCAGGGACGTGTGGGGCTTCCGAGCCGAGCCGCAGTGGTTGGCGAACCGGGGCTACCTCTGTATCCAGGTCAACTATCGGGGCTCGACCGGGTACGGGAAGGACTTCACCGACGCTGGCGACCGGGAGTGGGGCGGGCGGATGCAGGACGACCTGACCGATGCCGTGCACTGGGCGGTCCAACGCGGCTACGCCGATCCGGACCGGGTCGCCATCTACGGCGCCTCGTACGGCGGCTACGCGGCGCTGGCGGGCGCCGCTTTCACCCCGGAGCTGTTCCGGTGCGCGGTGTCCGCCGCCGGTCCATCGGATCTGCGTACCTTCATCGGCGCCGGCTCGTACGCCAGGGTCATCGCGGCGCAGATGCGTCGACGGGTCGGCGACCCGGACCTCGATGCTGACTTCCTCTGGCTGCGGTCGCCGCTGTCGAGGGTGGATGAGATCCGGATTCCTCTGCTGATCGCGCAGGGCGCCAACGATCCGCGGGTACGGCGCGAGCAGTCGGAGCAGCTCGTCGCGGCCCTGCGCGAAAAGGAAATCCCCCACCAGTACCTTCTCTTTCCGGACGAAGGTCATGCGCTGGTCAGGCCCCGTAACCGGCTCGCCTTCTACACGGCGGTCGAACGCTTTCTGGCCGAACACCTCGGTGGGCGCTGCGAAGCAACGCCCACCGAGGATGAAGGTCCGTCATGACAGGGTGAGGAAACCCTCCCGGACCAGCGTTCCGATGAGCACGAGCCGGCCGTGCTCATCGAGGCCGCCGGGGATGTCCTTGCCGACGAACTCTTCGGTCTCCGTGACGAAGTGCAGTTCCTCGGTCAGATCCGCGGGCAGGCGGACGGACTTGCCGTGGAAGTCCAGCCGCGCCTGACCGTCTTCAATGGTCAGCCGTGCCAGCAGCCCGGGCCGCTGCCGTACTCGCGTCTCGAGGTCGAGCGACCGCAACGCCTCGATGTCGAGCAGGTGCCCCTGGAGCACGGGCTGGCGTTCCAGCCGTGCCCGGCGAGCCGCCTCGGCGACCATGTCCGCCGGCGAGGCGGTGGCATGGAGCAGTTCCAGCAGTTCCGACGCCCGACCACGGGCGGATTCCTGGAGACTTTCATCCGAGGCGAAGCCGAGCGGGAGGGCCTGCCGGAAGCGGTGGTCGTCCATCACCATCTTCTCGACGGCGTCCTTGATAACGGTCGCCCACAGGACCGGAAGCACCCCGATCGTCACGTGCAGCGATGCCGTCTCCTCCGACGTCGCCGCATGCACGATTCCACGGGGCAGGTAGAGCATGTCGCCCGGGCGCAGGTCGAATTCCCGCACGGGCGTTCCGTGATCTGCCGCGGAGGCGCCGTGTACGTGTTCGTGCACGGGCAGTTGGATCGGTGAGTCGTACAGGCACCAGTGCTTGGTGCCGTACACCTGTATCACGAACACATCGTGCGTGTCGAAATGTGGTTTCAGCCCCTGCGCGTGGCCGCCGGGTGTCAGGTAGACATTTGTCTGGAAGCCCGCGCTGAGTTCTGCGGCGAGCGACTGACAGAGGTCACGGAGCGGCTTCCAACGGTCCTGCACGAACAACAGGTTCAGGGTGGCGCCTTGTCGATAGCGGTCGTACAGCACCTCCAGCCCGTTCATCAGGTTTCCCGACCCGGCGGAGGCGAGTTCGGAGATCGGGATCTCCTTGCCGTTGTCGAGGACGCGCAGGTCGGAGCCACGGGGTCGCGAGGTCGACAGGATGTGGTCGACATCTGCCAGAGTGAACAGGTCCCGGTAATGGTCTGGGTCCGCACGTTGGATGACCAGCGGCTGCTTCTCCCAGTAATCGGTCGCGAAGGTGGCGGGCTCGACGGGGTGAATCAGTCGGGAGAGGTTGAAAAGAGGCTGCGTACGGGACGCAGCCTCTTTCAGACCTCCTGGCGAGGCCTCGTCCATCGTCAGTGATCGCAGCAGTCGGTCGGGTCGGTGTCGTGACCGATGTGCGCCGGGTCCGAGGGGTCGTGGTCGTAGTGCATCGCGCCCGGCTTGGTGACCTCCGCCCTGACGACCTCGACGTCTTCGAGGCGTAGGGTCTTCTGCGTTTCCGGCATGTCCGGTCCTCCTCCGTGTAAGTGGCGTCCGGCAGCGACGCCACTGTTCTTCCAGACATCTAGAAACTACTGAGTAAGGAGTAGGCCGTCTTCAATGCAGTGATGGATTTCCGCGATCAACGTTTGTGGAAGATCACTCACTGGCCGCCATCAGCGATCGGGGTACACCCACAGCCCGAGGAGCGGAACATGCATTCGTGGCGCCGGACGAGACCATGCTGATAGGCGAAGACGACGGCCTGGACCCGGTCCCGCAATCCGAGCTTGGTCAGCAGATGGTGCACGTGTGAACGCACCGTAGCCGCAGAGACGCAGAGAATGCCGGCGATCTCCGCGTTCGACCAGCCCTGGGCGAGCAGGTCCAGCACACGGCTCTCCCGCTTGCTCAGCCGACGGACCTCCGGGGGAACCTCGGCGACCGCCGGCGGGCCCTTCGTCGCCCAGTCCAGGACGGCCCGGGTGGTGGCCGGCGTGAGGACCGCATCACCGGCCGCCACGGTCCGCACCACCCGAAGTACGTCCTCAGGAGGGCTGTCCTTGCGCACCTCGCCGCGTGCCCCGACCCGGATGGCCCCCAGCACGAGGCTCGCCTCGTCGAGTCCGGTCAGGAGGATGACTTTGACAAAGGAACCAAGGTCCTGGATCGCCGAGGACATCTGGGGCATCTTCGGTTGGATCCCCAGCAGCGCGATGTCGGGCAAGGTACGGCGAGCCAGGACGAGCGCCTCCTGGGCGTCCTTCGCTTCGCCGACGATCACCATGTCGGCCTCTGGCTCAAGGATCGCCCGTGCACCCGCTCGAACGAAGGTCTGATCATCGCAAATGAGCACACGGATCCTCACCGCCCCGTACCCCCGGTTTGCTCGCATCACGGAACGAATGACTCGGGAGAACGCTTGCTGACCTTGGCAAGCTGAACACGAATCTCCCACACCGTATGGGTATTAGCAAATGCCAATTCTTCAGCAGATCGTTAACAACGCCCTCTTTGCGACAAATCCGAACTGTGATGAATTACAGGTACGGAATAGCGGCCGCTAATGGGCGATCGATAGCCTGCCGAGCCCGGCGCAGCGGGCTGGCGCCGACCTACCCGCTTATCTGGTCGGCGCCCTCGGCGTCGGCGCGACCACGCACGGCGTGGCACTACGTCCGCATCAACACCAACAGGTGGTCCCAGAACCTTACACACGCCGTCGGGGGCCGGCGCGAGGACGGAGGTGTCAGCCTGCGGCGAGGCGGGCGTTGACGGCGGCACCGGTGAGCGTGCTGCCGACGCCGTCGACGAAGCCGCCCGACGTGCAGTGCAGGGTCACCCCGTATCCGCCCGAGACGGTGTACGTGCTCCGGCCGTCGCAGGTGTTGCCGGTGGCGGCACGCAGCAGGACGAGTTGCCGGGCCTCCTCGGCCGCGTCGGTCAGGGTACTGCCGAAGCCGACGATGAAACCGCCGCCGGAGCAGTGGATGGTCACGGCGTACCCACCGGTCGTGGTGCTGGTGGACCGGCCGTCGCAGGTGTTGCCGGTCCGGCCGCGCGTATCGGCGAGGAGCCGGGCGTTCTCGGCGGCGTCGGTGAGGATACTGCCGAAGCCGACGATGAAACCGCCGCCGGAGCAGTGGATGGTCACGGCGTACCCGCCGGTCGTGGTGCTGGTGGACCGGCCGTCGCAGCTGTTGCCGTAGTTGACGTACAGCTGGTTGAGCAGCAGCGCGTTGGTGTTCGCGGCGGTGAGCGTGCTGCCATAGCCGTCGATGAAGCCGGGGCCGGAGCAGTAGATGGTCACGTAGTACCCGCCCCTGGCAGTTCCCGAGGAGCGGGTGTCGCAGGCGGCGGCGGAGGCGGGCGCGGCGATGAAGGCCAGGCCCGTCAGGGTCAGCAGCAGGGCGGTCGCGGTGGCTCGTAGGGCGCGGGTCATGGCTCTCCCTCTGCGGGCGGGGCGACCCGGTCACGGCCGGCCATCCGCTCGGTGTCGGCCGCGCGGCGCCGCGGCCCGGTCACGGTCAGCAAACCCCATTCATCTCGCTTTGGCCAGACATCGCCATCGATACGATCTCAGGGAGTGGCCAGGCCGGGGCTCACCACTTCGGCTGCCACCTCGGCGGCCGGATCAACCGCGACGGCCGCCGTCGGATCTCGGATTGGGATAGTGGCCGCTGTGACGATCAAGGCGCTCATCTTCGACTTTGACGGCCTGCTGATGGACACGGAGACCGCGCTGCTGGAGAGCTGGCGCTGGGAGTGGCGGCGGCACGGCCTGGAACTCGATCCGGTCGGCTTCTTCGCCGACCACGGCGGCGACGCGAACGAGCCGCGTTACGCCGCGCTCGCCGCAGCGGTCGGACCGGCATACGACCGCGAGTCCAGCCACGCGCTGCGGATGGCGCAGCGGGCGAAGCTGAATGCGGCGTTGGAGCCGGCGCCCGGCATCGTCGGCTGGCTGGACCGGGCCACGGAGTTGGGGCTGCGGCTCGCGGTGGCGAGCAGTTCCCCGATCACCCACGTGGGCGCGATGCTGGATCAGGCCGGGCTGCGGGCGCGGTTCGAGGTGTTGGCGACCGGCGAGGAGGTGACCGCGCACAAGCCGGATCCGGCCGTCTACCTGCTGGCGCTGGAGCGGCTCGGGCTGCCGGCGGCGGAGGCGGTCGCGTTCGAGGACACGGCGCACGGCGTGGCAGCGGCACACGCGGCCGGGCTGCGCTGCGTGGCGGTGCCCAACCCACATGCGGACAACGTCCGATTCACGGCTGCGGACCTGCTGCTGCCCAACGCCGCGGACCTGTCCCTGGACGCGGTCCTGGCCGGACTTGCCCGGCGCGCGGGCCGTCTCCGCTGAGCGGAGGCCGGCGCACGCCGTCCGCGTTCCCCGTTGGGCCATGCTCAACTCGATGGCCGGACGCCCCACCCCGACGACAGACGCCGTCCGAACTCATGGCCCTCTCTCGACGGAGACTCGCGATCGGCGCCGCTGAGCGAGCCAGCCCGCACTGATCAGGAGCAGCGCCCAAGCCGCGCTGCTGATCAGCATCGTGAGGGTGAGGGCGCCACCGTGGTCGTCAACGGCGGAACGCTGCACGGCGGACGTGACCGCCGTCAGCGGCAGGAGACCGAGCGTGCCGAAGAGTGCAACCGGCTCGTCGTCAACGGCAGCGGCGAACCAACCGAAGATCGCGGCGAATGCGCCGTACGGCACCGCGACCATGACTGCCAGGGGCAGCACGGCGACAGCGGGCAGGCGGAGCAGGTACACGAACAGGGCGCCGAGGCCGACTCCGGCGATTGCCGCGAGCGGGTACGCCGCCAGCCCGGCGCCCACCACGTGTTGGAACCGGTCGTCGGCGAGCAGGTTGGCCGGGACGGATGCCGGATACCACGCGGATCCCCGACGGGTGTCAGCGGACAACTGCCAGGCGACCGCGAAGTTGACCCCCGCGAGGAGTACGCCGGCCGGCACGGCCACGCCCAGTGCCTGCGGCACGCCGCGCAGGCGTGAGGCGAGAAAGACACCGAGGAGCAGCGCGATGATCGGCCCCCAGAAGAAGCCGGAGGTGTGCGCCATGAACAGGTCGATCACGAACTGCTCGTACTGCTCTTCGCTGGTCTGCGGATCGTTGTAGACCCAGACCTCGTAGTAGTTGCTGTTGTGGGACACCAGGGCCGCCGAGATGGCCGCCACGAGGACGGCCGCGACGAGCACCGCCACCCACGACGACGACGTCCGCCACCGACGGGATGCCCGGTCGAGGGTCGCCGGTGGACCGGTCTGCTGCTCGGATGCCCTCACTTCCTCGCATGCTACGGCTTCGCCTCGACATCGAAGACCGCTCGGATCTTCCGGCCAGAGGCTGGACAGGAACTGTTAATAGTCCTAATAATTAACCATCCTGTCGACGGCCGTGGATGCCCAGTGACCCTCCGGAGGTCCCCGTGAAACGCTCCAGAACACTGCTGCTCGCCGCCGTCGCCGCGGTGCTGGCGACCAGCGGCGCCGTCGCCGTCGCGCTGCCCGCGTACGCCGCCGGGCCCACCGCCACGTTCGTCAAGACCGCCGACTGGGGAGCCGGCTGGGAGGGGAAGTACACCGTCAGCAACGGCGGCACCACCACCCTGACCTCATGGTCCGTCGCGTTCGACCTGCCGGCGGGCAGCGCCGTCGGCACCTATTGGGACGCCCTGCTGACCTCCTCCGGCCGGCGGTACACCTTCACCAACCGATCCTGGAACGGCACCGTCGCTCCGGGCGCGTCCGTCTCGTTCGGCTTCGTCGTGACCGGCGCCGGCACGCCGGCCAACTGCACCCTCAACGGGGCCTCCTGCGGCGGGACCGGCACGCCGCCCACCACCGCGCCACCCACGAGCACCCCGCCCAGCACGCCACCACCGACGACCACGCCGCCACCGACGACCACGCCGCCGCCCACCACCCCACCCACCGGCGGGCTACCGAAACGCGCGCTGATCGGGTACCTGCACGCGAGCTTCGCCAACGGCTCCGGATACGTGCGGATGGCGGACGTACCCGCCGAGTGGGACATCATCAACCTGGCCTTCGGCGAACCGACCTCCGTGACCTCCGGTGACATCCGCTTCCAACTCTGCCCGGCCGGCGAATGCCCCGGCGTGGAGACCGAGGCCGCGTTCATCGCCGCGATCCGGGCCAAGCAGCAGCAGGGTAAGAAGGTGCTCATCTCGATCGGCGGGCAGAACGGCCAGGTGCAGTTGACGACCTCGGCGGCCCGGGACCGGTTCGTCAGTTCGGTCAGCGCCATCATCGACCGGTACGGGCTCGACGGGCTGGACATCGACTTCGAGGGCCACTCCCTGTCGCTGAACACCGGGGACACCGACTTCCGGAACCCGACCACCCCGGTGATCGTGAACCTGATCTCGGCTGTCCGGGCCCTCAAGCAGCGCTACGGCGCCGGCTTCGTGCTCACCATGGCACCGGAGACCTTCTTCGTGCAGCTCGGCTACCAGTACTACGGGTCCGGCCCCTGGGGCGGGCAGGACCCGCGCGCCGGGTCGTACCTGCCGGTGATCCACGCGCTGCGCAACGACATCACGGTGCTGCACGTGCAGGACTACAACTCCGGACCGATCATGGGCCTGGACAACCAGTACCACACCATGGGCGGCGCGGATTTCCACATCGCCATGACCGACATGCTGCTGGCCGGCTTCCCCGTCGCTGGGAACACCGCCAACGCCTTCCCACCGCTGCGCGAGGACCAGGTCGCGTTCGGTACGCCGGCCGCCACCAGCGCCGGCAACGGGTACGTGGCCCCGGCCGGCGTACAACAGGCGGTGACCTGCCTGGTACGCGGCACCTCCTGCGGCGGCTACACCCCACGCAGCGGCACCAACCCGAACCTCCGTGGCCTGATGACCTGGTCGATCAACTGGGACCGCTACTACGGCTGGGAGTTCAAGAACGCCCACGAGCCGTTCCTCAACTCCCTTCCCTGAGCTGTCCCCGGCCGGCGGCACACTGCCGTCACCGCCGTTTCGAGGTCGAGTCGGGGCGCGTCCGAGCGGTTCGCGCGCCCCGACTCCTCGACCCGGTCCCACCGGTCCGGTGCGAGGCGACCCTCGGGGTCAGACGCGCGAGGTGGGGAAACGTTCCCACGACCGGTGTCCGGCCATCAGCTGCTGCAGGTCGCCGAAGACCTCGGCTCCGGAGTCGCCGGTGACGACCCCGGGCGTACCGGTCACGTCCGCCCGCCGGAGCACGTTGCCGCCGACGCCCCACCCGCCGATCGCCTTCGCGTGCCGCCAGCACTCCTCGATCAGGAGCAGGACGCGCGGATCCACGCTCAGCGAATCGGCCGAGGCCGCCCTGCCGTCGCGGGCCGGCAGGGCGTCCGGTGCCGGTGCCGGCGCTCCGGCCACCAGGACGGCGTCGAACTCGACCGACCGCGCGGTGGCGAAGGTCCGCTGCACCGGCATGCCGGCGACCGTCCCGCCGTGCGGGCCGATCAGCAGCGGCACCATGCCGGCGGCGAACACCGCTTCGCGGAGCTCGCTGACGCCGTCGAGGTCGCCGTCGGGGTCGATGACGATGCCGACGGTCCGGCCGTCGGTCGGCCACCTCTGGCCGAGTTGCGACAGCGCGGCGCTGGGAGTGACGTCGGACAGCGGAGTCGTCGGCTCCGGTGCGGGCAGCCCCAGGCCGTTGGCGACCTGCGTGCACAGCACCGGGTCGATGTTGGCCAGGCACTGGAGTTGTCGTTCCTTGATCGCCTGGTGGTAGCACTTGCCGAGTTCGAAGGCATAGGAACGGATGATGTGTTCCCGCTCCACCGGGGACATGCTCAGCCAGAAGAGCCGGACCTGGCTGAAGTGATCGGCGAACGAGACCGGGTTCGCCCGTACCTTGGGCGCCTCGGCGACCCGTACCGGCACGTCGAGAAAGGCGTTTTCGTCGTCGCCGGCCCGGAAGGGGTTGCCGCCGTCGAGCGAGTTCGGCCGGTACGGCGCGACGCCCGCGTGCACGGCCTGCTGGTGGAAGCCGTCGCGGAGCATGTCGTTGACCGGGGCATGCGGGCGGTTGACCGGGATCTGCGAGAAGTTCGGCCCGCCGAGCCGGGTGAGTTGCGTGTCGACGTACGAGAAGAGCCGGCCCTGCAACAGCGGATCGTTCGTGACGTCGATTCCCGGCGGCAGGTGCCCGACGTGGAACGCGACCTGCTCGGTCTCGGCGAAGAAGTTGGTCGGCGTCCGGTTGAGGGTCAGCCTTCCCACCCGCTGTACCGGGGCGAGTTCCTCCGGCACGATCTTCGTCGGGTCGAGCAGATCGATGCCGGCGAAGGTCTCCTCGGGGGTGTCCGGAAAGATCTGGATGCCGAGCTCCCATTCGGGAAACGCACCGGCCTCGATCGCGTCGTACAGGTCCCGGCGGTGGAAGTCCGGGTCCATCCCACCCAGTAGCTGAGCCTCCTCCCAGGTCAGCGAATGCACGCCCAGTTTGGGCTTCCAGTGGAACTTGACCAACACGGTCTCCCCGGCGTCGTTGACCAGCCGGAAGGTGTGTACACCGAAGCCCTCCATCATCCGGAACGAGCGCGGGATGCCCCGGTCGGACATGTTCCACATGGTGTGGTGCTGCGCCTCGGTGTGCAGGGAGACGAAATCCCAGAAGGTGTCGTGCGCGCTCTGCGCCTGCGGAATCTCGCGGTCGGGGTGCGGCTTCCCGGCGTGGATGATGTCGGGGAACTTGATCGCGTCCTGGATGAAGAAGACCGGCATGTTGTTGCCGACGAGGTCGAACGTGCCCTCGTCGGTATAGAACTTCGTCGCGAAGCCACGGGTGTCGCGGACGGTGTCCGCCGATCCCCGCGAGCCGAGCACCGTGGAGAACCGGACGAAGACGTCCGTCTTCCTGCCCTTTTTCAGGAAGCCGGCGCTCGTGATCGCTTCGGCGGTGCCGTAGCTGATGAACTCGCCGTGGGCTCCGGCACCACGGGCGTGCACCACCCGCTCGGGGATGCGTTCGTGATCGAAGTGGGTGATCTTCTCGCGCAGGTGGTGGTCCTGGAGCAGGACCGGACCACGGCGCCCCGCCTTGAGCGAGTGGTCGGTGTCCCGCAGCCGCGCGCCCTGCGACGTCGTCAGGTAGGCGCCCTGCTGGCCCATGCTGGCGGCGGGCGCGCCGGTCGGGGCGCCGGTGGGTGTGCGGGTGTCGGGAGCCCCCTGGTCCCGCTTCGGCGGCAGCGGCTCCTGCGGAACCGTCGGCTCCGGCACCGGCGGCGGGGCACTCCCCGGCGCGCCGGGCAGTTCCGTCGCCGGGCCGTCGGTCAGAGTCTCCGCGGCCGTCTCCACGACGTCCTTGACTTTCCTGGCGGGCTTGCTGGCATCCATCTGGGCGGGTCCTCCGTTGGGCGACTGGGGGGTGCCCTGAAGGCGGTACCCTCGGCTGAACAGGCGAAACACGCCGATCTCCGGTGCCGCGCCGGTACCACGCCGCACCGGGCGCTCCGGCGCCGGCCTCCTGTTCAGCGGTGGCCGGGTCGGTCAGACCTGCGGTGGGCGGGGACCGCCGACGCACGTCCGTCAGCGCCCAACCGAAGAATGCCACCTCCAGCACGGCGATGATGCCGAAAAGGACGATTCCCGCAATCTCTACCACCATCCTCGTCATCCGTCGCACCTCCGGCTGCTCGGCGACAGCCGTCCCGGCCTCCGCCCGGCCGGTACGGCTGACCGACGTTCACGATCCCGGATCGAGGAGCCGACCGACGCCCTCGAGATGGGGCCAGGAGGGCATCGATCGTGCCCTCGCTATACTTCCTACGCGCCCCACGGGGCGCGGCCCGGATCGAGAGGCGCTGCGACGGATCTCATCCGCCACGCTCGATCTGCGGCCTGACGTAAGGGCGCCTCCGTGCAGGAGGTGCCCTTTTCGGCATCTTCTGCCGCGCTGCGGATCACAACCGCCGCTGCGCCGTACCGGTCGGACCTCGTCCGACCGACCTCCATGCACCGCGGAGTACGGAAGAGGAACCATGGACGCAAGACTGCAAAAGATCAACAGTGTCGAATTCGCGGTGGCGGACCTGTCGCTCGCCACGGCGGGACGCCACCAGATGCGCCTGGCCGAACACGAGATGCCCGGTCTGATGGCGATCCGTCGCGAGTTCGCACCGTCCCAGCCACTGCGCGGGGCGCGCGTCGCCGGATCGCTGCACATGACGATCCAGACCGCCGTGCTCATCGAGACCCTCGTCGCGCTCGGCGCACAGGTCCGGTGGGTGTCCTGCAACATCTTCTCGACCCAGGACGAGGCCGCCGCCGCGGTCGTCGTCGGCCCCGACGGCACGGTCGACCAGCCCAGCGGTACGCCGGTGTTCGCCTGGAAGGGTGAGACCCTGGAGGAGTACTGGTGGTGCACCATGCAGCTCTTCGACTTCGGCGACGGGCAGGGCCCGAACATGATCGTCGACGACGGCGGTGACGCCACCCTGCTCGTACACAAGGGTTTCGAGTACGAGAAGACCGGCTCCGTGCCGCTTCCCGACGAGGGCGACCACGTCGAGTACAAGCTCATCCTGCAGACGTTGGCCGCGAGCCTGGCCACCGACGACCAGCGTTTCACCCGGATCGTCGGCGGGATGCGTGGCGTCACCGAGGAGACCACCAACGGCGTCGCCCGGCTCTACCGGCTGGCCCGCGGCGGCGAACTGCTCTTCCCTGCCATCAACGTCAACGACTCGGTGACCAAGTCGAAGTTCGACAACAAGTACGGCATCCGGCACTCGCTCGCCGACGGCCTCAACCGGGCCACCGACGTGATGCTCGGCGGCAAGCTCGCCGTCGTCTGCGGCTACGGCGACGTGGGCAAGGGCGCCGCCGAGTCGCTGCGCGGCCAGGGCGCCCGGGTCGTGGTCACCGAGATCGACCCGATCTGCGCCCTACAGGCGGCGATGGAGGGTCTCCAGGTCGTCGAGCTGGACGACGTGGTGTCCAGCGGGGACATCTTCATCACCACCACCGGTGGCACCGACATCATCATGGCCGAGCACATGGCCCGGATGAAGCACAACGCGATCGTCGGCAACGTCGGCCACTTCGACCTCGAAATCGACATGGCCGGCCTGGCCCAGACTCCCGGCATCGAGCGGGTGGAGATCAAGCCCCAGGTGCACGAGTGGCGCTTCCCGGACGGGCACTCGATCATCGTCCTGTCCGAGGGGCGGCTGATGAACCTCGGCAACGCCACCGGCCACCCGAGCTTCGTCATGTCGAACTCGTTCACCAACCAGGCGATGGCGCAGATCGAGCTCTTCACCAAGCCGGGCGAGTACGCCAAGGACGTCTACGTACTGCCGAAGCACCTGGACGAGAAGGTCGCCCGGCTGCACCTGGACGCGCTCGGCGTACGCCTCACCACCCTGAGCAAGAAGCAGGCCGAGTACCTCAGCGTCGACGTCGCGGGCCCGTACAAGGCGGACCACTACCGCTACTGACACCAACCGAAACCGCCCCGGGAGCCCTCAAAGACGGCTTCCGGGGCGACCGGCCGTCACCGGACACGAGCGGGCGTCCGGTCCGGGCGCGGTGGGACGCGGTCGCCGGCGGGGCCTGGCGTGCCGGCGGCGGCGAACGCGGCCCGTGGGTGCTGCACGGCCGCCATCGAGACGGTGTCGCGGCCGAAGAGCAACGCGCTGAGCCAGACCAGGAGTACCCGGATCTTGCGTTCCCAGGTCGGCACGGCGAGCACGTGGTACCCCCGGTGCATGAGCCAGGCCGGCAGGCCCTTGACGACCAGGCGGCGGTACTGGAAGACCCCGTGACCGAGACCGAGCGTCGCGACGACCCCGAGGCTGTGGTGCCGGTAGGGCTTGACTCGCCTGCCGTTCAGGTCGGCGACGATGTTCGCCGCGAGGCGCTTGCCCTGGCGGACGGCGTGTTGCGCGTTCGGCATCGTGCGAGTGCCGGAGACGGGCGAGGTGAGATCGGGGACGGCGGCGTTGTCACCGGCGGCCCAGGCGTCGGGGATCGGGGCGTCGTCCGTTCCGATCCGCAGATCGGCCCGGACCCGCAGTTGGCCCTGGTCGTCGCTGGGCAGGTCGGTGTGGGTGGCCACGATCGGGTTGGCCGCGTTGCCCGCGGTCCAGATCAGTAGTTCGTTGTCGTACTTCTCCCCGGTCGAGAGCACGATGTGCCCGTCGACGGCGGAGACGAGTTGGGTGTCGAGGTGGACGTGGGCGCCCCGCCGTTCGAGGTGGCGTACGACCCACCGGGCCACGTCGTCGGTGACCTCGGGAAGTACGCGTCCGTCTGCTTCGACGAGGTGGAAGGCGAGGTCCGGCAGGGTCAGTTCGGGGTACGACGCGAGCAGAGCCGTGGCGAGCGACAGCAGTTCGCCGAAGCCCTCGACTCCGGTGAACCCGCCACCGACGACCGTCACGGTCAGCAGTCGTCGGCGGTCGGGGCCGGGTGGAAGGGCGGCGGCGCGCTCGAACGCGGTCAGGAGCCGGTCCCGGATCGCGACGGCCTCTTCGACGTGTTTGAGTCCGATCGCGTCCTCGGCGACGCCGGGAATGGCGAAGGTGCGGGTGACGGCCCCGGCGGTGACGACGATGGTGTCGTAGTCGATCCGTCGATCGGGGCCGCCCGGCAAACGGACGGTCGCCGTCCGGTGTGCGTGGTCGATGGAGGTCACGCTGCCGGCGATGATGCTGGTACGGCGCAGGTGGCCGCGCAGCGACACGGCGACGTGCCGTGCCTCGACGGAGCCGGCCGCGACCTCGGGCAGGAACGGCTGGTAGGTCATGTACGGCCGGGGGTCGACGAGCGTGACCTCGGCGCTGCTCCGGCGAAGCTTCTTCTCCAGCCGCCAAGCGGTGTAGAAGCCGGCGTACCCACCACCCACGATCAGGATCCTGCGCATGACAACCTCCAGGAAGAGTCATCAACAAGGACCCGACAGCCCACCGGTTCGTGACTGACAGCCAGCAGATCGTGACCGGCATCATGACCGGGTCGGGTGGTTTCGCACCCGATGGTGGCTTCCCTGACCGATGGCGTCATTCCACGAGCTTGCCGGCGGTCGACATCTCCTCCGGCCGAGCGAGCCCCGTCACACCCGTCCCGGGTCACCGATCGCGGCGACTGTCGTTGCTCGGACGCACCAGTCAGGTCGGGCGTTCGCGCCGCGCGGCTGCGGCTACTTCCGTCGCGCGTTGCGGAACCCGATGCCGAGCGTCGCCACGAGCATGCCGAGAAAGCTCAGGAGCAGCGCCACACTGCTGATCTTCTGGTCCGGCCCACCGGTCAACAGTGCGATGAGGGCGACGACGGCCAGTGCGGCCGACACGGCGCCGAGAACGACGATCGTTCGCGTACCCACGGCTCGGGCTCCCTCCGTCGGAGCGGCTGGCCCCGGCGTACCTACCGGCCGCTCGCGCGCTGCCGCACGTCGAAGCGCGGTCGCCGACAGGTGCCGAACGCGTCGGTGCCGGACCGATCGCCGACGTCCACAGGGGAAACCTACCCGGGCCGGTCGACCTTGGCGGCCAGCTTCTTCGGCGCCAGTACGCAGTAGCTCTCGGTCAGCAGCTCGGCGACCTCTGCCCAGTCGACGCCGTCGTCGAGCACCATGCCCACGACATCGGCACCCCAGCCGGGCTTGTAGAACGGGTGGCCACTCTTGACGAGTCCGTCCAACTCGTCGCCGGGCGACCGGAACGTCAGTACACAGACCGGATCGTCGGTTCCGATCGCCCGGGTGTACGCCATCTGGTGATCGGCGTCGACGGTGAGCACATGGGCAAAGGTCCGGCTGCGGATCCGCCAGCGCACGCCCACCCACGCGGGCTCCTCGTACGTCTCCGGAAAGCCGAGGCAGACCGGTCGGAGCTGGTCGAGGATCTTGGGTGGGACGTCTCCAGGTGCGGTCACGGACCGGAGATTACCGATCCCGTCTGACAATCTCGCCGGCGCGAAACCCTTGTTACCCTCGGCGAATGTCAGAGATCGAACTCCGTCCGGCCGAGGCGGCCGACGCCGACGCGACGCCGGATGCCGGCCCGCACGCGGCGGATAAACCGCTCGACCCGGTGCCTGCGGTGCTGCGAAGATCGCGCAGGTGTCGGTATCCCGTACAGAGTTACTGCGTTGGCAGTTCGACCTGACCTGGGCGTTGTTCGAGTACCACCTCGAACGGCTGAAGCCGGAACATCTGCGCTGGGAGCCCGCCGCATCCTGTTGGACCATGCGGCTGGACAACGCCGGGAACTGGGTGCCGGACTGGGCCGATACCGAGCCCGACCCGATTCCGGCCCCCACGATCGGCTGGATCACCTGGCACATCGGCTGGTGGTGGCGGGTGGCCACCGACCACCTCGCCGGGCGGACACCTCCGGAGCGTACCGAGATCGGGTGGCCGGGCGACAACGAGGCGACGATTGCCTGGTTGCGTGACCTGCGCGGCGATTGGCTGGCGGTGCTCGACCGGCTGACCGAAGCTGACCTCGACAGGGTCGCGCCGTTTCCGTGGCCCAACGATCCGGCGCACACCGTCGCGCACATGCTCGGCTGGGTCAACGCCGAGCTGATGAAGAACGTCGCCGAGATCGGGCAACTCCGGCTGCTGCACGACGCGGGTTAGCCCCGGGTGCCGTACCCCGGCACCGGGTTCGCCCGGGTCGTGCCGACGGTCGGTGGTCCGATCAGGACGACGACCGACCCGACGGCGGGCAGAACCGAAGTCCTGGTCATCCCTTCCATGCCTACCGCCCGGTCTCCATCTGGTTCTTCAGAGCGGTGTTGAGCAACTGGAAGCTCTCGGCGGTGCTCTCGATCATCTTGCCCAGGAAGGGCACCAGCAGCCCGGTGAACTTCTCGCTCTGGACGAGCCGGGTACCGTCGTCGTGCGGCGTGAGCACGAAGCGGTGCTCGCCGTTGAAGACGCCCGGAAGAACGAACCTGCCGAGCCAGCGCAGCTCGACGCCGGCCTCCGCGACCAGCACCTGTGGGGTGAACGTTCTCGGGCGGCCGTTGGCGGGAAACATCCGGAGCGTCAGGATCTCCCCGACCCGGGCCTGCCCGGAGGCCTCCCGGATGAACGGATTCCACTCCGGGTACCGCGAGAAGTCGACCAGGACGGCCCACACCTGCGCCGGAGTCGCGTCGATGTCTATCTGTGTGGAGATCTGACGCATGTCTCCCCCGTCCCAGCCAGCCCGATCGCCCGACCGGATCGGCTCGGGCCCCTCAGGGGATCCTGACACACCTCGGGTCAGGTCAGCCCGACGACCTGGCAGGATCCGGCCCGGCGACCTGGCAGGATCCGGTACGACGATCGGGTTGCCCGGTCCACCGGGCGGCGGCTTGCCCGAGGCCGTGAGCGTCGCCGCCCCCGTCTGAACCCGGACGGCCGAGCCTTCTCCCACCCGCTTGCCGACGATTAGGCTTCGGCGCATGTCGGCGTGGGGTTGGCACGGCCGGGCCGCGAACACGGCCCTGGTGCCCGTGGTCGGCCTGGTCGCCGTCACCGGGCTCGTGGTGCAGGCGGGTGGCATCGACACCGCCGCCGAATGGGCCGCGCTGCTGGCCGTGCTGGCCTCCTCCGCCGCGCTGTACCTCCGCCGCTGCCATCCGGTGGCGGTCGGTGTGGTGGCGCTGGCCGCCGTCGGCAGTTACGGAGCCCTGCTGCACCGGCCGGGGCCGATAATGCTCGTCTTCGTCGTGGCCCTCTACACCGTCGTCGACGAGGGGCACCTCGCCGTCGCCATCGGGCTCGGTCTCGCCTCGGTGGTCGCCTTCGCCCTCGCGGACAGCTACAACAGAACCGAGAACACCGCGAACGGGGCGACGCTGTTGCACGCCGGTTGGCTCGTCGCCGTCATCGTCGGAGTGACCCGCAACCGCCGGGCCTACCTCGCCGAGGCGCGGGCCCGGGCGCTCGTCGCGGACCAGCGCACGGAGGAGGAGGCCCGGCGCCGGGCCACCGAGGAGCGCCTGCGCATCGCCCGCGAGCTGCACGACGTGCTCGGCCATCACCTTTCGCTGATCAACGTGCAGGCCAGCGCCGCGCTGCACCGCCCGGATCCCACCCGCTCCGAGCAGGCGCTGATCGCGATCAAGCAGACGAGCAAGGAGACGTTGCGGGAGTTGCGTACGACGCTGGGCATCCTGCGGCAGCCCGGCGAGTCGCCGACCGCTCCCACGCCCGGCCTGAACCGCCTCGACGAGCTGGTCACGTTGGCCGTCCGGTCCGGGTTGGAGATCCACACCGAGCTGACCGAGACCCGGCCGCTGCCGCCGGAGGTCGACCTGGCGGCGTACCGGATCGTCCAGGAGGCACTCACCAACGTCACCCGGCACGCCGGCGCGACCACCGCGGTGATCCGGGTCCGGCCCGACCACGACGATGTACTGGTGGAGGTCGAAGACGACGGCAGCGGCGCGGTGGGCCCGCCCGGCAACGGCATCGTCGGCATGGGCGAACGGGCCCGCGCGCTGGGCGGATCGCTGACCACGGGTCCAGGGCCGGACGGCGGCTTCCGGGTACGCGCCCGCCTGCGGCTGCCGCCCGGCCCGCTACCGACGGGAGCGCCAGCGTGATCCGGATGCTGCTCGCCGACGACCAGAACCTGGTACGTGCCGGTTTCCGGTCCATCCTGGACGGTGAGGACGACATCGAGGTGGTCGGCGAGGCCGCCGACGGTGCCGCGGCGGTACGGCTCGCCCGGCAACTGCGCCCGGACGTCGTCCTCATGGACATCCGGATGCCCGGGCTGGACGGCCTGGCCGCCACCCGGGAAATCGCCACGCATCCCGACGTCCGCGTGATCATCCTGACCACGTTCGACCTCGACGACTACGTCTACGGCGCCCTACGGGCGGGCGCGAGCGGCTTTCTGGTCAAGGACACCGAGCCGGCGGAACTGATCCACGGCGTGCGGGTGGTGGCGCGCGGTGACGCGCTGATCGCGCCGTCGATCACCCGCCGGCTGATCGCCGAGTTCGCCGCCCGGGTCCCGCATCCGGACCCGGGCCCACGGCTCCGCGCGCTCACCGGGCGGGAGCGCGAGGTGATGGCACTGGTGGCCGCCGGCCTGTCCAACGACGAGATCGCGGCGCGGCTGGTGTTGAGCCCGGCCACCGCCAAGACGCACGTGAGTCGGATCATGACAAAGACCCAGGTCCGGGACCGGGCCCAGCTGGTCATCCTCGCGTACGAGTCCGGCCTGACCGTTCCCGGCTGGCTCGCCCGCTCCTGACCACCTCAGGGTCAGCCGGTCAGCCGGTCAGCCGGTGGCGCGGGAGCGGGCCAGGGCCAGCCCACCGAGGACGAGGGCGACCAGCCCCACCACCAGGGCCACGTAGGCACCGGCCCGTCCGTTGCCGGTGCCGATACCGCTGTCGGAGGTGGCCACGACCAGCCCACCGAGGGCCATTCCGATAAGCCCCGTCACCAGGGCCACGGTGGCGCCGAGCCGGCCGGAGCCGGTACCGATACGGCTGCCGGGGCGGGCCAGCGCCAACCCGCCGACGACCACGCCGATCAGCCCCAGTACGCCGGCGGAACTCGCCCCGAGTCGCCCGGAACTCATGGTGGGGACATCGGCGGCGGCGGTGAGCAGATGACGGACGTACATGGAGATTCCCCTTTGCTCGCATGACGAGTACACGCGGCAGCGTATGTACGGGGACGGTCGCGGGTCGTCATGCCGGAGTTGCCGATCGGGCTACCACCCGGGTTGCGCGCGCTCGGGGCGTCGTACCACCGCGGTTGTTCTCCGACGGGCTATCGGGCCGGAACGGGTGCCACCGCGTACCGGAGGATGGTCCGCAGCTTCTCCGGCGCCGCGCGCCTCGGGTCCGAGAGGTAGATCTCGTGGTGTTCTCCGGAGAGCCGGTCCCCGGACTCGTTGATGAAGGCCATCAGCCGGTCACGCGTCGCCGGCTCCTCCCGGTACGGCCCGACGTGCAGCACCTGCGCGCTCCGTCCCTCGGTGAGGTGCCGCAGTTCGAGCCGCTCCAGCGAGCCGGACGGTTTCTTCCGCGCCGCCGCGGCGACGAACTCCGCGACCAGGTCGACGTCCACCTGCGGCGGCTGCATGATCAGCATGGTCCAGTTCCAGGTCGACCGGTCCTGTTCGGGTAGGTTCCGCTGCCCCTCCGCGCCCCACCAGAGTCCCTCCAGCGGCATCACCGAGTAGTCCAGCACGCCGGCCTTCTTCAGCCCGAACCGCAGGCCGTACGCGACGCCGTACAGCGCCTCCACCGCCTCCCGGTACGCGGGTCCGTCGGGATCGCCCACCCCGTCGACGGCCAGGAACGCCAGCTCGGGTACGTCCACCAGCGCGGGTGCGGCGCTGGCCGTGTACAGGTTCCGGTGGACCTTCTTGAAGTCGGTCTTCGGGATGCTCGTCAACTCAGCTCCTCGTCATCGACCGGTACGACGATCCGGGTCACCAACTGGGCCGGATCGCTCGTACCGGGGTCGGTCAGGTACGCCTCGAGCACGCTTCCGCACGGTCGCAGGCCGCGCTCGTGGATCCAGGCGAAGACCGCCTGGTACGTCAGTGCCAGGTGCTCGTACGGGCCGACGTGCACCGCCGCCGCGGCCGGTCCCGACGGCAGATACACGATCTCGGTACCCCCGACCGTTCCGTCGGCGGAGGTCGGCTCGGCGCTCTCCACGCCGACCGCCACCGCTACGTGTGCGCCGAGGTCGACCGGGAACAGCCCGTACAGCGGTGGTGTCCACCTGATCGCCACCACCGCGCCCATCAGCTCCCCGACGCAGCGCGTGATGGCCATGCCGATCTCCTCGGGGGCGCACACGGCCCGGCGCACCAGTAACCGACGGGCCGGCTCCCGGCTCAGGCTGACCTCCTGCTGGAGCAGTCCGTCGGCCAGCAGCCCGCCGGTCAACAGCCGGTCCAGGAGTTGCCAGCTGCGTCGCTGTGCCGCGATCCGCTCTTCCAACCGGCCCTGCTCCGCCCGCAGCACCTCGGCGCGAACGCCGTCATCGCCGACGAGCACCTGGCCGATCGCCGCGAGCGGTACGTCGAGCCGGCGTAACAGGGCGATCGCCATGGCATCGCGCACCTGGTCGCGGTCGTAGTACCGGTAGCCGGTGGCCGGGTCGACGGTGGCCGGACGGAGCAGACCCGACTCGTCGTAGTGCCGAAGCTGCTTGACGCTGAGCCGGCAGAGCCGGGCGAAGGTCCCGATCGGCAGTAGATCCCTGGTCACGGACCCATCCTGGACCCTCCCACCCGGGGAGAGTCCAACCGGGGAGAGTCCAGCCGGGCAGAGCGTCTGCGGTAGCTGCCACCGAGCCGACGGAAATCGCCGGCGGCGGGATGTCGAGACCGTGGCCTCCGCTCCGACCTCTGCGCAGGCGTCCGTCCGGGGCGCCACGACACGTCGCCGAACGATCGGCGCGGGAGGGATCAGTCATGGGACAGACCGTGGTGCACTTCGAGATCATCGGAACCGACCCGGCAAAGCTCCGCGGTTACTACGCAGACCTGTTCGGCTGGGAGTTCCACGTCGGTGACGCCGCCACCGAGGCGGTTTCCCAGCCGGGCAACTACGGGTTCGTGGCCGGGACCACGACCGGTAACGGTACCGGCATCAACGGTGGGATCGGCGGCGGTCCGGGCTACGATCGCCGCGTCCTGTTCTACGTGGGCGTACCGGACGTCGAGGCCGCACTCCGCAAGGCCGAGAGCCTCGGCGGTACCCGCCGGATGGGCCCCGAGCCGGCATCCGGTGGAGATCTCGCGGTCGGACAGTTCACCGACCCCGAGGGCAACCTGATCGGCGTCGCCGGGCCACCGGCGTAGCCGACGGTGCCGGGGCGGGCGGACGGCGGGGCAACCGTGTCATGGAACCGGAAGGGGTCCAGGTGAAGTACCTGCTCTTGATCTACAGCAACCCGGAGAACTGGGAGCATCCGATGTTCCTGCGCAGTGCCGAGGCGCTGGCGATGTCGCAGGATGACCGCGACGAGCTGAGCAGGCAGGCCGAGAGTCTGTACAGGGAGATCACCGAGGCCGGGGAGCTGGTCAGCGGCACGGCCCTGGCCGACTCGGTCAACACCAGGACCGTGCGGGTACGCAACGGGGTCCCGGCGACGACGGACGGCCCCTTCGTCGAGGCCAAGGAGCAGTTGGCCGGGTTCTTCGTGCTCGACTGCGACAGCCTGGAGCGGGCGACCGAGATCGCGGCACGGTTCCCCGACGCCCGGTTCGGCGCCGTGGAGGTACGTCCGATCATGGATATGTCCGGCCCCGGGCTGTGACCCCGCGCGGCCCCGGCGCGGAGCGTCCGGTCAGCCCGACACCACCCGCAGTACGGGCTGCCGGCGACGGTGGAGGCCGTCGAGCGCGTCGGAGGTCGTGGCGTCGGCCGGCAGGTAGACGACCAGACGTTGGTCGTCGTCGGCGGGCAGGTCGAGCGTCTCGTACGCCAGCCGCAGCTCGCCCGCCTCCGGATGGACGAGCCGGAGGACGCCGTTGGCCCTCGGCAGTCCGGGCAGGGTCTCGACCCGCCGGGTGAACTCGCTGCCAGCGGCGACGGTCAACTGGTCGGCGAGCATCGCCGAGTGCGCGTCGGACCCGAACGGGCCCTGCTTGAGCGCGGCCACCTGCTCGTCGGCGACCTGGTGCCAGTCGGGATAGGCGATCCGCGCCCGGCTGTCGGTGAAGACGAACCAGGCGAGGTTCGCCGGCGTTCCGTCCAGCAGCCCGATCGGTCCCGCCAGGCGTTCGAACCCGGCCGTGTGGGCGACCACCTCGCTGAGCCGGTTGAGCAGCACGGCCGGGGCCGGATCGAGCCGGTCGAGCAGCGCCCGCACGCCGGGTCGTACGACGCGTCCGGGCGTCACGTCGCCCATGCAGGTGAAACTGCCGTCGGCGCCCTTGGTGAGCCGGTACGCGTGGATCCGTTCGGTCGCGGTCATCCGCAGCGCGTCGGCCAGGGCGGAGAGCACCTGCGGGGACGGCCGCCGGTCCCGACCCTGCTCCAGGCGGGTCAGATACTCCACGCTGACCCCGGCCAGCATCGCCACCTCGGACCGGCGCAACCCCGACGTACGACGACGGGATCCGGCGGGAAGTCCGACCTGCGCGGGTGTGACAGCCTCACGGCGGGTACGGAGGAACACACCCAGCTCGTTGTCGCTCACCTTCGGAACGGTACACATCGACACGGTCGGCAGGGTGGCCCTGCCCCTACCAGCATCGGCCGGACCCGACGTACGTCATCCGCCGACAGCCGCGACGTCTAGCCTGCTCCGTGGGTCGATTCCGCCGGCCCGTCCGGGGCGGAACCGTCGGGTGGGCACGGCGGCACGGCTTGTCAGACGGGGAGCGCGCCCGTTAACTTACTGAGCCGGTCCACCAGGCCAAACCGCTGGTAGTCGGCCGGACACACTTCGGCGCCGCCGATCCCGTACGGGGACGCCAACCGGCGTTCGTGGCGGTGATCCAGCCTCGGCGGACTTCGTACGGAAGGGCCTTTGGTTTGTCGTTCTTCACGCGCTCTCGTCAGTTGCCGGACCAGGAACGGGCGGCGGCGGAGGAGGGCCCGACCGGGGAGGGTGTCCCCGCGAGCACGCCGGGTGAGGACACCGGAGACACCCGGGACAGTTCCCCGCACGGTGCCGGTGCCGCCCCCGCCGACGACCACCGGGTACCGGAGAACGGCGCACCGGATGACGACGTCCCGAAGGACGTACTGGTGGACGGGCGTCGACGGGGCCGGGCGGTCGCGGCGGGGCTGACCACCGCCCTGGCCTGCCTGCTCGTCCTGTTCGCCCTGCTGGCGCCGAACCGGATCAGTCAGCTCACGCCCGGGGAGTTCCTGCGCGTCCCGGTGGAGGGACTCCTCGCTGTCGCTCTCGTTCTCGTCCTGCCGCCGCGCGCGCGGCGGATCGTGGCGGTGCCGATCGGCGTGCTGCTCGGCGTGCTGACCATCATGAAGCTCATCGACATGGGCTTCTACGCCGCGCTCGCCCGGCCGTTCAACCCGGTGCTCGACTGGATCTCGATCGAGGCCGCCGTGGGGTTCCTCACCGACTCCGTCGGCCGGGTCGGTGCGATCGCCGCGCTGATCGGCGCCGCCCTGCTCGCGATCGCCGTACCCATCCTCATGACGCTCGCGGTCCTGCGCCTGACCCGGTTCGTGGTCCGGCACCGGACGGCGACGACCCATACCGTCACGGCGCTCGGGGTCGCCTGCGTCGCCTGCACCCTGCTCGGGGTGCAGATCGTCCCGGAGGTGCCGGTCGGCACCCTCGCCTACGACCGTATCCTCCAGGCCCGCGACGGCTTCCAGGACCAGAAGGTGTTCGCCTCGGAGGCCGACGTCGACACCTTCCGCGACGTACCGGGCGACAAGCTGCTGACCGCGCTGCGTGGCAAGGACGTCGTCGTCGCCTTCATCGAGAGCTACGGGCGGGACGCCGTCGACGATCCGGAGTTCGCGTCGCAGGTGGGCGCGGTGCTCGAGGCCGGGAACAGCCGTCTCAACGCCGCCGGTTACACCGCGAAGAGCGGTTGGCTCACCTCACCGACGGTGGGCGGCGGCAGTTGGCTGGCCCACGCCACGCTGCTCTCCGGGCTGTGGATCGACAACCAGCAGCGCTACAACAACCTCGTGGCGAGCGACCGGCTGACCCTCAACGGCGCGTTCCAGCGTGCGCAGTGGCGCACCGTCGGCGTCATGCCGGCCATCAACCAGGCCTGGCCGGAGGGAGCGTTCTTCCGGTACGACCAGATCTATTCCGGCCCGGAGCTCGGGTACCGCGGCCCGAAGTTCAGCTACGCCCCGATGCCCGACCAGTACACCCTGACGGCGTTCGAACGCGCCGAGCGCGCCAAGCCGGACCGGGCCCCGCTGATGGCGACGATCCCCCTCGTCTCGAGCCACGCCCCGTGGGCGCCCATCCCCCAACTCGTCGACTGGAAGGACGTCGGTGACGGCTCGGTCTTCGACCCCATCGCCGCGGCCGGCGAGTCGCCGGACGACGTGTGGCGGGACACCGGCCGGGTACGGACCGAGTACCGGCGTTCCGTCGAGTACAGCCTGAACACCCTGGTGTCGTACGTCGAGACGTACGGCGATGACGACCTGGTGCTGGTCTTCCTCGGTGACCACCAGGCCACCCCGCTCGTCACCGGCGAGAACGCCAGCCGGGACGTGCCGATCACGATCGTCGCGCACGATCGGGCAGTGCTCGACCGGATCTCCGGCTGGGGCTGGCAGGACGGCCTGCGGCCCGGTCCACAGACCCCGGTGTGGCCGATGAACGACTTCCGGGACCGGTTCCTGACCGCCTTCGGCCCGTAGCCACGGGCCACCGGCGTCAGGATCGGAACAGGCCGACCGGGACGGCGTCGGCGAGCAGTCGGTAGCCGGCGGGATTGAGGTGCAGGTGGTCGCCGGTGTCGGCGGTGGGCAGCAGTTGGCGGGGGTTCGCCGGGTTCCGGGCAGCCCGGTCGAAGTCGATTACGGCGTCGAACCGGCCACCGGTGCGGATCCACTCGTTGACCGCCTGCCGGCTGGCCTCACGGGTTCCCTGCGGGTCGTCGTAGCCGCTGCCGCCGAACGGGGTCAGCGTCGCTCCGTACACCTTGATGCCCTGGGCGTGGGCGCGGGTGACGATCTGGTCGTAGGCGGTGATCAGGTCGTCGGTGACGGCCTTCTGGACGGCTTCGGTGGCCCCGGCGGTGCCGATGTCGTTGACGCCCTCGAACACCACCAGCCAGCCGACCCCGCTCTGGGCCAGGACGTCCCGGTCGAGCCGGGCCAGCGCGCTGGGACCCAACCCGTCGTTGAGGACCCGGTTGCCGCCGGCGGCCTGGTTGAGTACGGCGATGTCGGTGCTCGGGCGGCGCTGCGCGTGCAGCCGGTCGAGAAACTGGTCGGGCCAGCGGTCGTTGCCGTTGGTCGTCGAACCACGTCCGTCGGTGAGCGAGTCACCGAGCATGACCACCGCCGAGACGGGGTGCCTGGTCGACACCTCCAGGCCGCTGAGGAAGTACCAGTGCTCGACCGGCGTCGCACCGGGCATCGTGGCGTCGGTGAGGTGGTTGCCGGCGAGCAGGTACGAGGTGGTCCGGGAGCCGGGGTGCGAGGTGATGTTGTTCGACGCCTGTCCCTGGGCCAGGTAGAGCGTCACGGTGAGATTGGACCGCGCCGGCACCGGAAGGGCGATCGGATCGGAGACCATCTGCGCGCCGATCGGGATGACCACGGCGGATCGGCCACTGAACGTCACCGGCCGGGAGGTGCCGGCCCGGATCGCGCTGACCCCGGCCTGTCCCTGCGCGGGCAGTGCCACCGAGACCGCGGTGACCGGCAGCGGTGCACCGCCGAAGGCGTTGGACAGCCGCAGCCGGATCCGCTGGCCACCCACCGAGACCCGGACGGTCTGCCGCAGCGTGCTGTCGGCCAGGACCAGATTCTGCTGGGTGAACGGTGCCGGGGGCATGTTGTGCGGCTCGGTCAGCTGCGGCATCGAGGTCCAGCTCGTCACCCAGCGCCCACCCGGTCCGACCGGGATCGTGCCGGGCTCGCCGGATCCCTGGGGCCCGTACCTCAGGGTCGCAAGTCCGGACGAGCCGACGACAGCCGCTAGCGTAAGCATCCCCACCGCGGCCAAGGCTAACAGCGACCGTCTTCCGCTCATGGCGCGTCCTCCTCTCGGGCGCCCGTCGGCGCAGCTGTGAGCAGCCACTGGACCCGGCGGGACATCCGGAAGGCGACGCCGCCGCCCACCAATCGTCATTTGTCGATGGAACGTTACTGACCCGGCGTCGAAACGTAAAGACGGCGCGCCGTCGACCTTCCATCGGATCGGTGCCACCGGGGCCATCCGGGGGCCGCCGGGCCCGGTGCGGGGAGGGGCTGCGACACGTCGCCCCTCCCCAGCGACGGCGTCAGGAGAGGTACGTCTTCACGTCGAACAGACCGACCGGATGGATCGCGCGCTCACGGCTGGAACGCCATCCACTCGAGGACACCGGTCGAGAAGCCGGAGCGGGCGGTGATGGACAGCCGCAGTCGGGTCGTACTGACCGTGTTGAACGTCGTCACGTTGTAGGTGTTCGCCGCCACGCCGCACGTCGACTGGCCGGGCACGTTCACGTACGCCGTGCCGTTCCAGTACTGGACATGACAGGAGGCGGGTACGTCGATGCCCTGGTCGTCGTCGAACCAGTACGCCGCCGTCCGGTTGACGCTCCGGGCCGAGGGCCAGGTGTACTCGATCCACTGGGTGCCCTGCTCGGGCCAGTTGCCGTACGCCTGGTTGCTCCGGTCCGCCGAACTGGTCGGCACCCCGCCGTTGTTGATCGCGGCGAGCGTCTCCCACGAGGAGACGTACGACGTCGAGCCGGTGGCGGCGGGCGCGAGGTTCGTACCGGCCGGGGGCTGGACCCCACCACCGCCGCCACCGGGGTTGGCCGGCGGTCCGGTGGTCGTCTGCACCACCGGCTGGATCGTGCCGTCGGCGTTGAAGTACATCCGGTCCACGGCCACCGAGCGGCGGAAGTTGCCGCCGCCCGGCGCGTTGGCGTTGTGGTAGACCATGTACCACTGGCCGTTGAACTCCACCGCCCCGGCGTGGTTGGTCGTGGAGGAGACCTGGCCGAGCACGACACCGCGGTGGGTCCACGGGCCCATCGGGTTGGTCGCGGTGGCGTACCGCTGGCAGGCGTAGCTGGACGAGGTGACGCAGCCCTGGGTGTCGTTCGCCGCGTAGAGCATGTAGTAGAGGCCGTTGCGCTTGAACATGAACGGCGCCTCCCAGTAGTTGGTCAACCCCTGCGGGGTCACCACCGAGCCGACGGTGTCGATCATGTTGCTGGCCAGCCGGACCGCGCGCACTCCCCAGTACCCGCCCCAGTACATGTACGTCTGACCGTCGTCGTCGACGAAGACCGTGGGGTCGATGTTGAGGCCGGACGAGTTGGCGGTGCTGTCGCTGATCAGCGGGCCGCCCTTGGCGTCGGTGAAGGGGCCGAGCGGGCTGTCGCCGACGGCGACGCCGATGTTCATCCAGCCGGCGCCGTTGCCGTTGACGGAGGTGTACCAGTAGTACCGGCCGTTGCGGGGTTCGACCTCGCTGGCCCAGGCGTCGGCGCCGGCCCAGGGGAAGGTCGCGATGTTGGCTCTGGCGCCCTGATCGGTCCAGGTGGCGGCGTTCGTGGACGACAACACCCGCCACTCCCGCATGACGAAGTTGTTGTTCCCGGCCGCCGCCTCGTCACGGCCCGCGTAGATGTACATCGTGTTGCCGACGACCAGCGGCGCGGGGTCGGCGGTGTAGACGCTGGTGATGATCGGGTTCGCGGCCGAAGCCGGACCGGTCGCCACCACCAGGGCTGACGCCACCCCGACGACGGCGACAACGGCCGCGCCGAGCAATCGTCCTCGCATAACCGCTCCTCTCAGGTTGGGAACTGACATCGCGGACGGGAATGCTGGCGACCCCTCGGATCATTGATCGACTAAGATCTATATATCCGCCCGCAGAACGGCCCACAGAGCAGCTGACGAGCAGGGTCGCGCAGCCTGTCCCCGGCGGCGCTCCCGTCTCGGCGAGGACCGCCCCGACTCGAAGCGATCGATCGCGCTCGACGTCCGCCTCCACGTCACGATGACTTACGAAAACCTTTTCGGCAAGGTTTCCGGGATGTCACCAACCCAGGTGATTCCGCAACGCTGACTACAGCCATCTTTCCCAGGGCGTTCCGAAACGTTTTCGGCGGGCTCCTCGGCCAGGAGTGCCGGCGACGTACCCGGTCGAGCAGGCCCACCCGGTCAGCGGAGGCTGGCGAAGAACCTCCGCATGTCGCCGACGAGCAGCTCCGGTGCCTCGTGCGCGGCGTAGTGACCGCCCGCGTCACGCGACCCGCCCGGCCGGCGCGGCGGGTCGTAGGCATTCCAACTCACGATGTTGGCGTGGTCCCGCTCGGCGAGTGGCCGGATCGACTGGAAGTCGCCAGCGAACATGGCCAGGGCGGTCGGCGCGGTCGTGGGCCCCGGTGGGGTTGCCGGCGGCGCCACGTGCGCGTCCTCGTAGTAGAGCCGGATCGCCGAGCCGGCCGTACGGGTCAGCCAGTAGATGGCCACGTTCGCGATGACGAACTCCGGATCGAGGCTCTCCCCCATCAACTGGGCGTTCCACGCCAGCAGCCCGACCGGGGAGTCCGCCAGCGCGAAGGCCAGTGTCTGCGGTTGCTGGCTGTGCAGGGTGTTGAAGGAGAACATGTTCTCGTAGAACCACTGCAGGTGCGCCAGCGCGGCGTGGTCGGTCGGGGTGAACCGCTCGAACTCGGCCGGATCGCCGGACGGGAACGAGAAGAGTTGCGTGACGTGCACCCCGATCACGCCCTCGGGGTCGAGCCGGCCCATCTCGGGCGCGATCATCGAACCCGCGTCGTTGCCGGCCGTGCCGTACCGCCGGTAGCCGAGTCGGCGCATCAGTTCCACCCAGGCGTGGACGATGCGGTCCCGGTGCCAACCCGCGCTCCGGGTCGGCCCCGAGAAGCCGTACCCGGGAAGCGACGGAATCACCAGGTGGAAGGCGGGAGCGTCGGCGTCCCCGGGGTTGGTGAGCGGCTCGATCAGGTCGAGGAACTCGACGACGGAGCCGGGCCAGCCGTGGGTGAGCAGCAGCGGGACCGCGTCCTCGCGCGCCGACCGGACGTGCAGGAAGTGGATCGTCTCGCCGTCGATCTCGGTGACGAACTGCGGATATCCGTTGAGCCGGGCTTCGAGTGCCCGCCAGTCGAACTCCTCCAGCCAATAGCCGGCGAGCGCGCGGACCCGGGCGTTCGTCATCCCGTACGCACCGTCGGTGTCCGGCAGCTCGTCGGGCCAGCGGGTCCGACCGAGCCGGGCGGCCAGGTCGTCCAGCTCGGCCTGCGGGACGTCGATCCGGTACGGGCGGATCTCGGTGTTCGACATGACAGCTCCTTCGGATCGGAACGCTTCGTTCCGGTTCAGCATAGCAGAGCGGAACGATCTGTTCCGGTGATACTCTCGTCACATGTCCACTGGAAGCGGAACTCCCGCCGCCGGAAGCCGAAATCCCGCCGCCGAACCGGCCGGCCCCGCCCTCTCCGGCCGCCGGGCCCAGGCCGCCCGCAACGACCAGGTCATCCTGGCGGCCGCCCGCGAGGTCTTCCTCGCCGATCCGAAGGCCCCGATCGGCGCCGTCGCGGAACGGGCCGGAGTCGGCATCAGCGCCCTCTACCGCCGCTACCCCGGCAAGGAGGACCTGCTTCGCCAGCTCTGCCACGACGGGCTGCGCCACTACGTCGCGACGGCCCGGCAGGCGGCCGAGAAGCCCGACGGGTGGCAGGCACTGGTCACCTTCCTCGACGAGCTCGTCGCGGCGGACGTCCACTCCCTGACCGTCCGGCTCGCCGGTACGTTCACGCCGACGGCGGAGATGGGCGCCGACGCCGTGCTGGCCAACGAACTCGCCGCCGCGCTGGTGGACCGGGCCCACGCGAGCGGGCGACTGCGCCCCGACGTCGTCGTCGCCGACGTCGCCTTCATCCTGGAGGCGTGCGCGGCCATCCGGCTGCCGGATCCGATCCGCACCGACGAACTGCGCCGCCGCTACCTGGCGCTGCTGGTGGACGGAATGCGCGACGGCGACGGCCCGACACTGCCCGGACCGGCGCCGGCCGGCGACGAGATGACGTGGCGGTGGCGGCGAACCGGGTCGGGGGCCGACACCCCGCCGCCCGGCAACTGATCGATCCCGGTAGCACGCCGCGGGCAAACCCGCAGCGTACCGATGATGGTGGGTGATGGCGCACCTGACGCAGATCCACTCGGTGCCGACCCGGTCGCAGCCCGGGGCCTGCGAAACGGTCACCGCGCTGCCACCGCCACGACTGCGGCCCTACGTGCTGGGGTACTCCGGATTCCGTTCGGCCACGGGGGCGCAGGTCCGGCACCGGATCCTGCCGTTGAACGTCACCACCCTGATCGTCGACTTCAGCGCTCCGGGTGGGCTGGTCACCGGGCCCCGCAGCACCTCGACGGTGTCCGGGCGCACCTGCTGGGGACACGGCGTCGCCGTCGGTCTCACCCCCGCCGGAGTCTCCGCGCTACTGGGCGTACCGATGCCGGCGCTGACCGAGGGAACCGTTCCGTTGGCGGAGTTTCTCGGCCAGCACGACGCCGAACTGACCGAGCGGCTCGGCGACGCGCCGGACTGGTCGAGCCGGTTCGCGGTGCTGGACGACCGACTGGCGGCCTGGTCCGCCACGGAGCGACAGCCGGACGGACCGGTCCTCGAAGCCTGGTGGCGACTCCAGCGGCCCGGGGGTCGGCTCCGGATCGGCACCCTCGCCAAGGAACTCGGCGTCAGCCGCCGCTACCTCGAACTCGGATTCCGGCGCCAGATCGGGCTGTCACCGGGAACCGTCGCCCGCATCGCCCGCTTCCAGCACGCCGTGTACCTACTCGGCCGGGGCGCGGGCCTGCCGCGGACGGCGGTCGACAGCGGGTACGCCGACCAGCCGCATCTCAACCGCCAGATGCGGGCGATGGCCGGGGTCACGCCGGCCGAACTGTGCGCGATTCTTCAATACCTCCGGCCCGTACCCGGATAGCGTCCCGACGCATGGCATCGCTCACCGGCAGGACGGCACTCGTGACAGGCGGTTCCCGGGGAATCGGCCGGGCCATCGTGCGGCGGTTCGCCGAGTCCGGTGCCCGGGTCGTGTTCACGTACCGGAGCAACCGGGCGGCGGCCGACGAACTCGTCGACCAGTTCGACGGCACCATCGCCGTCCGCGCCGACCAGGCGGACCTCACCAGTCTCGCGGCGATGTTCTCGCCGGTACGCGGCGGACTCGACATCCTCGTCAACAACGCCGCCATCAACCCGCGTACGTCGATCGCCGACATCACCGCGGCGGAGTTCGACCGGGTGATGACCGTCAACACGAAGTTTCCCCTGTTGGCGATGCGCGAGGCGGCGACACTACTGCGCGACGGTGGTCGGATCGTCAATCTCTCCACCCTCAGCACCGTGCTGCCGGCGGCCGGGCACGCGCTCTACGGCGCCAGCAAGGCCGCGCTGGAACAGTTCACCGCGGTGGCCGCCCGAGAACTCGGCAGCCGGGGCATCACCGTCAACACGGTCTCGCCCGGTGCCACCGACACCGACCTGCTACGGGCGGTGAACCCGGCCGAGGCCCTGGCCCAGACCGCCGCCCTCACCGCCCTGCGCCGGCTCGGCCAGCCGGAGGACATCGCCGCCGTCGTCGCCTTCCTGGCCGGACCGGACGCAGGGTGGATCACGGGCCAGAACATCCGCGCGACGGGCGGCCTGCTCGTCTGACTGTGCCGATGGCGGGGCCCAGCCAGGAGTTTCTGTCGCGGCGGCGCCTGGGCCGGGCTAACCGACCGGGCCCGCGTACTGGTCCGCGAGGTAGGCCTGGCGGGCGGCATCGTCCCGGGTGGAGCGCAGGTAGCGGATCCAGGCCTGCTGCTCGTGCAGCACCGCGGCCAACTCCCAGACGCAGAACGTGCCCCGGTGCGTCCCCGGCTGCGGGAACGGCTGGAACGGGCCGCCGTCCCGGGCGTAGACCGTCTCCCACAGCTCGTTGTTGCCACGCCAGGTGGAGACGAGCAGGAAGTGGAACGACTCGCCACACCGGTGCAGGATCACGAATCCGAGCTCGTTCCGCAGGTCGAGTCCGGTCCCCTCGGCCTCGGCCCGGAGGAAGTCCCGAGCCTCGGCGCGTACCCCGTCGGCGATCGTCTGGTCGGTCCCGTGGATGTCGTACCACTTCAGCGCGGCACCGGGCAGGCTCAGGCCGGCGGCCGGCGCGACCACCTTGGTCTGCTGCCGGTAGCTCGCGGAGACGCTGCCCGCGTCGGGCAGTGCGACGGTCGACTCGGTCATGCGGCGCAGCATACGGACGGCGTCCGACAACCTCATCCGGAACCTGCAACCTAGGGGTTGCAGGTTGCTTCTCCACCTGCAACCATACGGTGACAGTAGACGCGACCTCTCCGGGAGCCGAAATGCCTGACGACCAGGACGACCAGGACGACCAGGACAGTGTGACGCGGGAGATCGTCATCGCCGCGCCCATCGCGCGGGTCTGGGAACTGCTGACCCGACCCGAGCACCTCAAGGTCTGGTACGCCTTCGACGGAGCCGTGCTGGATCTGCGTCCCGGTGGAGTGCTCGAGCACCACTGGAAGGAGCACGGGCGGTACCGGGGCGTACTCGACGAGGTGTCCCCGCCGACCCTGCTGTCGTACCGCTACGCAAGCCTGCCCGACGCCGATCCGGAGCCGGGCCGGCAGACCCGGGTGGTGTTCCGGCTGGAGCCGACGCCGACCAACGGAACGCGGGTACAGGTCACCGAGAGCGGATTCGCGGAGCTCACCCTTTCGGCCGAGGAACGACGAGCGCACCGGGACGCGACCATCCAGGGCTGGTCGGGCGGGCTGGCGGGGCTCTCCGCCCACGCCGGTGACCCGGTCGGCTGACGCCGTGCCGTCCGCCGACCCGCCGACCGCCGTACTGGCCGCGTTGGCGGACCCGACGAGGTGGCAGATGCTCGCGCTGCTGGCCGACGAGGCGAGGAGCGCCTCGGCGCTGTCGAGGGCACTGCCGATCAGTCGGGCCGCCGTCCTCAAGCACCTCGGCGTGCTCGAACGGACCGACCTCGTCCGACGGAACCGGGTCGGCCGGGAGGTGCGGTTCTCGGTAGATCCGCAACGGCTGAGCACGACCGCGCGCTGGCTGTCGGAAACGGCCCACGCCTGGGACGTCCGGCTCGCCGCCCTCCAGCGCCTGGCCGAGTTCCCGCCGTCCGTTGAGGAATAACCCGACAGGACGAGGCTTTCCGTCGGGGACGACCCTGACTCGGCGGTGACACCTCCGGCCGACCGGGTACCACCGCCACCGGCGTCACCCGGTCGGCATCCAGACCCGCATCGTCGCCGGGCCACGGCTGGCCCGCAGGTGGTAGGCCACCAGCGCCAGGGGTCGCGCGGCCATCGACGAGAGGGCGAACGACCCGGGTGCCAGGCAGGCCCGGAGAACAGGTTTCGAAAACCTTTTCGGAAGATGGCGAGCGGGTTATATCGATGTCAACCCCGCACATGAGGGGGTAAGTTGCGGCACACCCGCCTAGACTAGGATTCGCTTGGCTCGACCGTTTTCGAAAGACAGTCCGAAAGGATTTCGGTGGTCAGACAACGATCTCAGTCAGTGACCCTGACCGACGTGGCGCGGCGGGCCGGAGTCTCGGTGGCCACCGCGTCCAAGGCCCTCAACGCCCGCGACGAGGTCGCACCGGCCACCCGACGCCGGGTGCTGGAGGCGGCGGAGGAACTCGCCTTCCACCCCAACGCGCTGGCCAAGGGGCTGATCTCCGGGCGGACCCGGACGATCGGGCTGCTCACCGACGAGCTGGGAGAACGGTTCGCCTTCCCCGTACTGCTCGGAATCGAGAACGCACTCGGCAACGAGCAGATGTGTGTGTTGCTCTGCGACGCCCGGGGTGACGTCATCCGGCGCCGACACTACATCCGGACGCTGCTGGCCCGTCAGGTGGACGGGTTCATCATCCTCGGCGACTCCAACGACATCCGCCCGTCGCTCACCCGGGACATCCCGGTCCCGGTCGTCTACGTGTACGGCGAGTCGGACGATCCCGCCGACCTCTCCGTACTCGCCGACGACACCGGCGGAGCGCGGCTTGCGGTGGAACACCTGGTCTCGCTCGGCCGGCGGCGGATCGGTCACATCACCGGCCCGGAGACCTACCGCGCCGCCCGGGACCGGGTGACCGGTCTGCACTCGGTACTGACCGAGGCCGGCCTGCCGCTGGCCGGGGGCGATCCGCTCTACGGCGAATGGTCCCAGCGCTGGGGTCGGCACGCCGGACGGATGCTGCTCACCGCCGACCCGGAGATCGATGCCGTGTTCTGCGGCAACGACCAGATCGCCACCGGCGTCGCCGAGACACTGCTCGACCTGGGTCGACGGATCCCGGACGACGTCGCGATCGTCGGGTACGACAACTGGGAGGTCTTCGCCGCCGACTGCCGGCCGCCGCTGACCACGGTGGACCTGAACCTGCAACAACTGGGCGCGACCGCGGTGAAGCAGCTCTTCGCGGCCCTCGACGGCGAACGGACCTCCGGCGTGATCCGCCAGCCCTGTCGGCTCGTGGTCCGGGAGTCGACCGGCCCGGTCGCCTCGCTCGGCGGCGGCCGGACCGGCCCGGCGCTCACCCGGGCCGAGCGCGACTAGGCGACCCGGACGGCCGTGGCCTGGCCGGCAGGGCAGATGACGAGCAGGCAGCTCTCGACCCGTACGTCGTCGATGACCGGACCGAAGGCGCCCACCGTGGTGCTGGCGAACTGCAGGACCGTCGCGGCGGACAGGATGTTGGTGAAATAGAACGTCCGGTACACGTACCCCATGGCGGCCGGCGTGTGGCCGGTGGTGTCGAAGGAGAAACTGTCGACGGTCTGGCCGTTGGCCGTGACCCTGCCCACCGCGAGCAGGGGTCCGTTGTCGGGGTTGCCGGCAAGGGCGTAGCTCACCCGATAGGTGGTGAGCAGCTTCGTGGGCAGCGTACGGGCGACCGCACCCGGGCTGAACCCGTTGAGGTCGAGGGACTGGTTACCTTCCGCGGCCTGCCAGTCGCGGGTCAGGCCGACGGTGCCGGTGGTGACGGTCCACGGGCCGAACTGCTGGCCGGCGGCAAACTCCACGAAGTCGTTGGCGATGGCAGGGCTCTCGAAACCGTCGGCGAAGACGGGGGCCGCCACGGCCGGACTCGCCGTCAGGGCGGCCAGTACGGCGGAGAGCGCCACCGCCAGCGCCACTCCGATGGCCGCGCGATGGGTAAGCGGACGCGTCGTTGCCATGGTTGTCCTTCCGACGTAGGTACTCGGCGGGGCGGGGCCGGGACTCCGTGTCGCGGATCGGCCACCGAAGACTGAAAGATCGATGCCTGTCAGTGACGCTACGGTGACGCCGCAAAGCCCGGCAAGGTCGTTCACTTCCCGATAGTCGGCCAGAATCCGACAACAGGTTGAGCATCGGAGGGTCTTGACATCCACCGGCCCCAGCGGCGAACACCGTCGGGCTACCGGCCGTTTCGCCCCGCGGCCGCAACTGAACCGCGTGCCGACTGGCACTCCGGTCGAGCGCGGTCGGGTCGACCGAATGTGATCGGTCTTGCGGAGTCGCGCCCCGGTCGGGACTCCACCGTCGGCGTGTCGCGGGGAACCCGGCCGGGGGAAAGTGCCTCCGGGGTAGAAAGGTGACGCCGGGTCACCACCCCCGGCGCCAACCCGCCGCCCCCGGGCCGGCCGTTTCCGCCGACCGGCTCCGACCCGGTCCGCCTCGGGGCATGCTCAGGTGGTGGACGGCGAAGGAGGTACGGCGTGAAGAACTACGACGACGACTGGACCGAGGACCAGCGCGCGCTGTACGACGAGTGCTACGACCTCGGCGAGGGCTGGGCCGGGGACCCGGAGACCGACGCCGACCAGCTACAGGACGTGCTGAACCTGACCGAGGTGGACGAGGACGAACTCGCCGACGTGGACCTCACCTATCCCCCGCTGGTGGACGCGGTGGCCGAGGCGACCGGGGAACTGGTCACCAGCGTGACCGCCGACCGGGACGACCCGGCGTTCCGGGGCTTCGTCGACGGCGTACGGCAGGGCGCCGAGGAGGACGTCTTCGGCCTCTGAGCACCCGTGGGCCCGCCTGCGGGAACCAGCGACGCCCAGGAGCCCTGCCGAACCGGGCGGTCCGGAACCTCAACGGGCCAGCCGGGCCGGTACGCCGAGCACCGCCATCGCCCGCCGGTACCGCCGGTACGCCTCGTCCGCCTCGCCGTACCGGCCGGCCGAGGTCAGCACCGAGATCAGCTCCTCGTGTGTCCGCTCGTCGTACGGCTCGACCTCCAGCGCCCGTCGCAACTGGTGGGCCGCCTGCTCCTGGTCGCCCCGGTGCCGGGCCAGCTCGGCCAGGGCCCGGATCACCCGCAGGTAGAGCCGGCGCATCTCGTCCCGCACCGGGACCGCCCAGTCGTCGTACGGGTCGTCCACCAGGAAGTCGCCCTGGTAGCGCTGCTCGGCAAGGCACAGGATGTCCTGCGCGGGACTGGTTTCGCCGCGTTCGAACCGGCGCAGCCCGAGCAGCGCTTCGGCCTGGAACAGTTCCACGTCGAGTTCCACCTGTTCGACATCCAGTGCCACGCTGGTCCGCTCCGCCACCACGTACCGGTCCACCGGGCCCCGGCGGTGCGGATCCAGGACACCACGCAACAGGGAGAGCAGCACGGAGAGTCGGTGGCCGACCCGGCCCGGCTCCTCGTCGGGCCAGAGCAGCTCGGCGAGCTGTTCCCGGGACACCGGTCGGCCCCGGCGGGCGGCCAGGATCCGGAGCAGATCCCGTGCCTTGCGGGACTGCCAGGCCGAGGTCGGCACGGGGTGCCCGTCGACGCGTACCTCGAACCGGCCCAGGGTGCGTACCGCGACCGTCGCCGGCAGCCCCGGCTGACCGGCCGGCGCGGGGACGACGACGTCCGCCTCGGCGAGCCGGGCGGCGGCGACCCGGGCGTCGATCCGGTCCACCGCACCGGCCCCGGGCAACCGGCCGATCAGCACGCACACCCGATCGGCCTCGATCTGCGCCCCGATCTCGCGCAGGATCGCGCCGGCCTCCAGCAACGCCGGCCGGGCGAACCGCGGCTCGGCAGCGGCCCGCAACCGCAGCGCCTCGGCGAGCCCGGCCCGGTCCTGGTGCAGCCGTGCCTGCTCCTCCACCTCGGCGGCGAGTCGGGCCGCCCGGGGGAGATCCGGTACGGCCATCGCGACCCAGCCCAGCGCGGACCTGGCCACGATCGCGTGCGGGCCCCGGGCCAGTTCGACGGCGCGTTCGGCCAGGGCGGTGGCGGCCGACAGGTTCTCCCGGGCGATGACCATCGCCAGGCCGGCCAGCGCGGGAACCAGGGCGAAGACGTTCCCGCACGGTTCGCTGACCCGTACCGCCTCCTCATAGGCGGCGCGGGCGAGGCTGTCCCGGCCGCGCAGCAGGTGCAGTTGTCCGAGACCGATCAGTGGCGCGGCGATGTTCCCCGAACCGATCCGCTGCTGCACCGCCACTGACCGTTCGTAGTCGGCCGTCGCCTCGTCGAGCCGGCCGAGCCGGGCCAGCCCGGCGCCTCGAACGGCCAGCGCCAGCGCCAGCATCGGTGGTTGTCCCGAGACCTCGGCCAGTTCGACCGCCTCGGCCGCCTCGGTCACCGCCTCCCGGTACCCGGCCACCCCGGCTCGGGCCGCCGCGAGGTTGATCCGGGCCCACGCGGCCAGTCCGAGGTCGCCGACGGTGTCTGCCAGCCGTACCGCCTCGGTGAGTTGGCCGAAAACGGCCGACCGGTCGCCGGTCAACCGCGCCGTCAGTCCCGCCGCCACCCCGGCGGTCACCGACGCCTGGACGACTGTCAGGTCCGAGCCGGAGATCGGCGTCGGTTGCCCCGGGGAGGTCGGAGTCCGGCCCGAACCGGGCGGCACCGCCGCCGTCCCCCGCCTGGACGACGACGCCGGGCCGGGCGGGCGGACCGGCGTGCCCGGCACCGGGGCGGCGGCGACCGCCAGCGCCTGGCGTGCCCGGTCCCGGGCCGTGCCGACGTTCCCGGCGAGCGCGTACGCGCAGCCGGCCCAGCCGAGCAGCAGCGCCTCGTCGACCGTCCGCCCGGTGCCGGTCGACGCCTGCTCGAAGACCCCGATCGCGGCGAGCGGCTCGCCGCGCAACAGGTACACCAGCCCGTACCGCCAGGCGAGTGCCGGCGGCAGTCCGGCCCGCCGACCAGCCAGCGCCCGGTAGATCTCGAGCGCCGAGTCCGCCTCGCCGACCATTCGCAACGCGTCCGCGCGCAACTGGCGCAGTGGCGCGCGCAGGGCCGCCGGCAGCGCCTCGACCGCGGCGGCCACCACCGCGCTCTCGCCGTCGGCGAGCAGCCGCACGCCGGAGCCCCGCAACACCTGGGCCACCGAGTCGACGCGGCCGGCTTCCTGGTAACCGCGCAGTGCCGCCGCCGGCAGGCCATGACCGGCGTACCAGTCGGCCGCCCGGACCCGCAGGACGGTGACCTGTGCCGGCGGCATCGGCAGGTGCCGGTGCACCGCGCCGGCGACCACCGGGATCGCCGGATATCCGGTTCCGTCCGGCCGCTCCCGCCCGAACAGCCCGACGGCGGCCAGCCAGCGCAGCAGCCGCCCGGTCCGCCGGGGATCCGCCCCGGCGACCAGTTCGGGATGCGCCGGGTCGAGTCGGGCGGCCTGCCGCAGCAGCCGGGCGGCGCCCGCCGGCAACTCCGGAAAGACCTCACTGACCAGGTACGCCTCGGCCCAGGCGACGGCACCGGGCAGCGAGGACGGGGCGCCGTCGTGGCCCCCGCCGTCCCGGTGGCACTGGGCGAGCAGGTGGACCAGGGCCGGCCAGCCGGCCGTCGCCCGGTGCACGGTCCGGGCCAGCGCCGGATCCGCCAGGTCGTACTGCTCGCGCAGCAGGTCCGTCACCTCCGGGCAGGACAGCGCCAGGTCCACCGGCCCCAGCACGCCCAGCTCGCCTCGTCGGCACCCGCCACCGATCAGGGCGGACGCCGGCGGACTGCGGGTGAGGATCATCAGCCGGACCCGCTCGGGCAGCCGACGCGCCGCAGCCAGTACGGCGCGCAGCCGCGCGCCGGGCAGCTGGCCGATGTCGTCGAGTACGAGCCACAGATCGTGCCCGGGGTCGTCGCCCGTGGACCGCAGCAGTTCGGCCAGGTGCACGTCCGGTTCCTCGACGGCGTCGACGTCGAAGATCGCGCTGGATTCGGCCGGCGTGCACCATCGGCTGCTGGCCCGGGCCAACAGTCGCCGTACCGTGGTCGTCTTGCCGTAGCCGGCCGCGGCCACCACGAAGGTACAGCGCCGGCCCGGGATCGCCGACCACTGCCTGCGCTCGGGCCGTGGCCGGACGGGCGATCCCGGGCGGATCGACGGCGGCAGGGATGACGTGCGCAACCTGAAGCTCCTCCCCCGGTGACCGGTACCGACACGGTGGGGGGCGCCGGGCGTCAGCATGTCGGCACAAGCCGGGCATTTGCCAGCGAGAGTCGGAACGCCGACACAGCGTCTCCACCAGGAAGTTCCACCGCCGGTCCGGCGGCGTCCCTGATCCGGCCCTGACCGCGTCCTGATCCGACCCGGACCGCACCGTGACGGCCCTGACCAGGCTAAACCGTGCGCCACCGCAAGTTCCTGCGGCGGGCGACGAAGGGAGATCTGCAGCGATGGCTGTCAAGAAGATCAGGGAGTGGCGCGGAACGGCGCCGGTCCTCGTGTTGGTCATGGCGATCGGCACGATCGGCGCCGGCGGGCCCGCCCGGGCCACCGGTGTGGGCGCCCAGAGTGACTCCGGCACCCGGGTCGCCGCTCCGGTACGGGTCACCGCCACCAGCGCGTCGAACTCGCTCGCGAGCAAGAGCATCGTGGCCACCTGCCCGGCGGGGCAGCGGGTCTACGGCGCCGGCGGCGAGATCAACGGTGCCGGGGGCAATGTGACCATGGACGACGTCACCCCGAGCCTCGCCCTCAACAACGTGCTCGTGACGGGGGTCGAGAACGGCGCGTTCGCCGGCAACTGGACCATCACCGCGTACGCCATCTGCGGCGTCAACACGCTCAACCTGCAACGCATCCAGTTCACCAGCGTGACCAACTCCGTCACGCCCAAGTCGGTCTTCGTCGGATGTCCCTCCGGCCTCCGGCTCTACGGCCTCGGCGGCGAACTCAACGGTGCCGGCGGCAACGTCTTCCTCGACGACCTCACCCCGAACGTGGGGCTGACCGGGGCGACGGTCACCGGGTACGAGAACGGCGCGTTCGCCAACAACTGGAACATCACCGGGTACGCGATCTGCGGCAACCCCTCGGCGAACATGGTGCGACGGGTGCTGACCAGTGCCGTCGCCTCACCCCTGGCGGCCTCGGCCACCACGGCCGCCTGTCCGGCCGGTACCCGGGTGCACGGGGTGGGCGCCGAACTCAACGGGGCGCTCGGTGCGGTCGTCATCGACGATCTGCGCCCCAACGTGGGTCTGCTCACCGCCACCGCGACCGGCGCCGAGAACGGCGCGTTCGCCGGCAACTGGAGCGTCACCTCGTACGCGATCTGCTCCGCGTAGCCGCCGACGGGTACGCGCCCCCGCCGTCCCCGGCTTCGAGACCGGGGGCGGCGGGGCCGGCCAGCCCGGCGGACGGACGGGACAGCCAAAGTCGACGCCGACCGGTAGACATGCGGGCATGCGGTACGCCATCTCCATTCCACCCGCTGGCCCACCGGCAGACCTGATCGCCTGCGCCGTCGCCGCCGAGCACGCCGGATGGGACGCCTTCTTTCTCTGGGACCACGTCTACATCGCCGACGGCATGCCACTGCACGATCCGTGGGTGCTGCTCGGCGCGATCGGGACCGCCACCGAGCGGCTCCGGCTCGGCGCGATGGTCACGCCACTGGCCCGGCGCCGGCCGTGGAAAGTGGCCAAGGAGGTGATCACGCTGGATCAGCTCACCGGTGGCCGGGTCGTGGTCGGCGTCGGGCTCGGCGTCCCGGACAGCGACTTCACCGCCTTCGGCGAGTCGGCCGACCCGCGAACCCGGGCCGCGACCCTCGACGAGGCACTGGTGGTGCTGGACGGTCTGCTGCGCGGCGATGTGGTGGACCACGCCGGTCCGCGGTTCCGGGTGCGGGCCCGGCTCACCCCCGGCAGCGTGCAGCGGCCACGGCCGCCGATCTGGGTCGCCGCGACCTGGCCCCACCGGCGCCCGCTGGCCCGGGCCGCCCGCTACGACGGGGTGTTCGCGCTGGGCCGCGACGCGGTCGGCGGCCTGACGCCGGCACAGGTGGCCGAGGTACGCGCCGTTCTCGGACCCGACCAGGACATCGTCCTGCCGTACGACCCGGCGGTGCCGATCGACGAACACGCCGCCGCCGGGGTCACCTGGTCGGTACTCGGTCCCGACGAGCCCTCCGGGGACTGGCTGGCGGTGCTGCGTCGACGGATCGAGGCCGGCCCGCCCGGCTGAACCGGACACCGACCTCAGGCCGCCGGCCGTGGCTCCCGGGCGAGGGTCGTGGCGGAGAACTCCGCCTGGGTGATCCGGACCGGCGCGCTGGTGAGTACGGCGACCGCCGCCGCATAGCCCGGCCCCGCCTCGAGGTCGTACAGCCGCGCCGGCCCGTCCAGCGGACGGTCGCCCGACCAGTCGACAAGTTGGGCCGGCCCGTCGGGCGGGGTGAGGGTGATCGTCCTCATCGGCACGGCGAGCCCGTGCCCGGTCGCCTTCAACAGGGCCTCCTTGCGGGCCCAGTAGCCGAAGAACGCCGTCCGGGCGGTCTCCGCCGGCTGCCTCGCCCACCAGCGCAGTTCGGCGGGTGCGAGCACCGTGTCGCTCAGCGCCACCACGTCCGTACCCTCCGCCAACTCCTGGACGTCGAGACCGACCGGCTCCGCCGCCACCGCCAGACCGACCCAGTCGCCGGAGTGGGTGAGCGAGAAGTCCAGTGTGGTCGCCGGCCACTCGACCACCGGCTTGCCGTGTCCGGCGCCGCAGTGCCGGCAGTGCCGGGAGAACTTCAGCCGCGCCGGGGGTACGTCGAGATAGTGACCGAGCAGGAGCCGTACGCCGACGTGCGCGGCCTGGTACCGGTCCCGGTCGGCGGGCCGGAGGAAACGTTTGTGCCGCTCGCGTTCCTCGTCGTCGAGCACGTCGAACCCGTCCCAGTGACCGGAACCCATCGGCAGGCGCCACACCTGACACTCGCCGGTCGTCGGCGCCACCGGCCCGACCTGCTCCCCGATCGAGGTCGCCGGCGGCGGCACCGGCGACGACGGCTCGGGCCTCGGTGCCGGCAGCCTGGGCGGCTCGCCGGACGGGCCAGGGGATCCGGTCAACGGTCACCACCATCGGTCGCGGAGCGGACGGGCGGACGCGGGCAGCCACCCACGGGTCGGGCGTACGCGAGCATGCCAGAGGCGGCGACCGGCGCACCACCCCCGGGGGGGTCTGCCACGCCGACCGCCGCCCCAGCGTCACCGCTGGCCGTAAACCCCCTGGTAGCGCTCGTAGAGGGCATCGATGTGCTCCGGCTCGATCGGCACCAGCGCGCCACCGGACCGGGCGATGTGCACCGTACGGGCCACGTCCTCGCACATCACCGCCGCCTTCACCGCCGCCTTCGCGCTGGCGCCGATCGTGAAGACGCCGTGGTTGCGCATCAGCACCGCCGGGGAGCGGTGACCGGCGAGCGTCGCCACGATCCCCTTGCCGATGTCGTCGCCGCCGATCAGCGCGAACGGACCGATCGGGATCTCCCCACCGAACTCGTCGGCCATCGCGGTGAGGACACACGGGATCGACTCGCCCCGGGCCGACCAGGCGGTGGCGTACGCGCTGTGCGTGTGCACCACCCCGTTGACGTGCGGCATCGCCCGGTAGACGTACGCGTGCGCGTCCGTGTCACTCGACGGCGAGTGGTTGCCGTCGACGACGTTCCCGTCCAGGGTCGTCACCACCATCGACTCCGGCGTCAACTCGTCGTACGACACGCCGCTGGGCTTGATCACCAGCAGGTCGGCGCCCGGCACCCGGGCACTGACGTTCCCGCTGGTCCAGGTGACCAGTTCCCAGCGGGTCAACTGCTCGTGCAGTTGGCACACCTCGCGGCGCAACCGGGCGATGGTGTCGCTGACCGTGTCGCTCATGCCCGTCCTCCGCCTCGCTCGCTCCGGCCGGTCATGCCCGTACCTCCCCGCGTAGCGCGTGCAACCGGTGCAGGACGTCGTTGCCGCCCCGACCGAAGTAGTCGTGCAGCCGCTCGTACTCCGCGTACAACCGGTCGTAGACGTCGGCGCTGGCCGGATCCGGCTGGTAGACCGCCCGGCGGACCTTGCCCATCGCGGCGGCCGCGACCGTGATGTCCGGATAGGCCCCGGCGGCCACCGCCGCGTGGATCGCGGAGCCGAGCGCCGGCCCCTGCTCGGAGTCGATGACACTCAACGGCCGGCGCAGCACGTCGGCGTAGACCTGCATCAGGAACTGGTTCTTCAGCAGGCCGCCGGCGACGATGAACTCGGTCACCGGCACCCCGGAGGTGTCGAACGCCGAGACGATGGTGCGGGTACCGAACGCGGTGGCCTCGATCAGCGCCCGGTACTGGTCCTCGGGACGGGTGGCCAGGGTCTGCCCGACGATGACGCCGGACAGGTCGTGGTCGACCAGCACCGAACGGTTGCCGTTGTGCCAGTCCAGCGCGACCAGGCCGTGCTGGCCCGGACGTTGGGCGGCGGCCAGCGCGGTCAGGTGCTCGTGCACGCCGATGCCGCGTCGGGCGGCCTCCTCGGCGTAGTCGGCCGGCACGCAGTGCTCGACGAACCAGCCGAAGATGTCTCCCACGCCGCTCTGTCCGGCCTCGTATCCCCATCGACCGGGCACGATGCCGTCCCGGACCACCCCGCACATCCCCGGCACGTCGGCCAGGACGTCCGAGACCATGACATGGCAGGTCGACGTACCCATGATGGCGAGCATCTGGCCCGGCTCGACGGCGTTCGCGGCGGCGGCGGTGACGTGGGCGTCGACGTTGCCGACCGCGACCGCGATCCCGGCCGGCAGCCCGGTCCAGGCTGCGGCCCGGGGAGTCAACTGGCCGGCCAGTCCGCCGAGCGGGGCGAGCGGGTGGGCGAGCCGGGTCTCGACGAAGTCGGCGAACTCGGGGTCCAGGGCGGCCAGGTAGTCCCGCGACGGATACTTCCCGTCGGAGTGGATCCCCTTGTAACCGGCGGTGCAGACGTTGCGGGTCTCGACGCCGCACAGTTGCCAGATGATCCAGTCTGCCGCCTCGATCCACCGCTCGGTACGGGCGTAGATCTCCGGATCCTCGGTCAGCACCTGCAGTGCCTTGGCGAACTGCCACTCCGCCGAGATCCGGCCGCCGTAGCGGGGCAGCCAGGGCTCGCCGCGCTCCTGGGCGAGCCCGTTGATCCGGTCGGCGTGCCGCTGGGCGGCGTGGTGCTTCCAGAGCTTCGGATAGGCGTGCGGCCGGTCGGCGAGCCCGGGTACCTCGTTCAGCGGCGTGCCGTCGGCGAGCGTCGGCAGCACCGTGCAGGCGGTGAAGTCCGTTCCGATGCCGATCACCGATCCGGGATCGACCTCGGCGGCCGAGAGTGCCTTGGGCACCGCCTCACGCAGCACGCAGCGCCAGTCCTCCGGCATCTGCAGCGCCCAGCCGCCGGGCAACGGCGCCCCCGTCTCCGGCAGGCGGTCGTCGATCACCCCGTGCCGGTACTCGTGCACCGCCGAACCGACCTCGGCCCCGTCCGAGACCCGGACCACCACCGCCCGACCGGACAGCGTGCCGAAGTCGACCCCGACGACGTACCGGTCACCGTTAGCGCTCACTCGTATTCCTCCTGGACTTCCACTCTGTCTTGCCGTTCCGACCGTTACCGGCCCGTCGATCCGCCGTCTGGTCACGCCGATGCCCCACCACAGTGTTACCGCTACCACCGGCCCACTGCTAGGGCTGCCGCCTCGCCACGGTGCGCTGCAACACGATGAAGGCGAACAGCAGCACGCCGATGACGATCTTCGTCCACCAGGAGCTCAGATCGCCCTGGAAGGTGATGATGGTCTGGATGAGGCCCAGCACGATGACGCCGAGCACGGTGCCGATCAGGTAGCCGGAGCCACCGGTCAGCAGGGTGCCGCCGATGACCACGGCCGCGATCGCATCGAGTTCCATGCCGACCGCGTGCAGGCTGTTCCCGGAGAGCATGTAGAAGCTGAGCAGCACGCCGCCGAGCGCCGAGCAGAATCCGCTGATCGTGTAGACCGCGATCCGGGTACGGGCCACCGGCAGCCCCATCAGCAACGCCGACTGCGGGTTGCCGCCGATGGCGTACGTGTTGCGGCCGAGTCGGGTGTAACCGAGCACGTAGATGCCGATCGCGACCACCGCCAGGGCGATCAGGACGCTGACCGAGATGAAGAATCCGCCGAACCGGATCCGCTGCTGCGCGATCGAGGTCCAGAGCGGGTCATTGATCGGGATCGACGAGGTGTTGATCGTGTAGCAGAGCCCGCGGGCCAGGAACATCCCGGCCAGGGTCACGATGAACGGCTGGATCTCGAAGTAGTGGATGATGCAGCCCATGCCCAGTCCCAGCAGGGCGCCGATCAACAGCACCAACGGCAGGACCAGGTACGGCGACCAGCCCTGCTCCTGGAGCAGTGAGGCGGAGAGCATCGTGGTCAGGGCCACCACGGCACCGACCGAGAGGTCGATCCCGCCGGTCAGGATGACGAAGGTCATACCGACCGCGACGACCAGCAGGAACGCGTTGTCGACGAAGACGTTCAACACGACCTGGGTGTCGGAGAAGCCGTCGTAACGCAGCACCCCGGCGCCGTACATCAGGACCAGCAGCACTCCGGTGGCGAACAGCGGCAGGTACTTCTGCTGCGGTTGCAGGGCACGTGGTCGGCCGGTAGCCACCGTTCCCGGTACGGCGCTCATGCCCCCTCCTCGCTGCGCTCGTCGGATCCATGAGCTTTAACCGCCCTGAGCCAACCGACTCGCTCGCTGCGCTCGCTCATGCCGGCACCTCCACCTTCGGCTGCTGCTGCCGGTCCGGTTGCGCGGGTGGCGGCCTGCGTCTGCGGCGGAACACCTTCGCCCGGAAGGCCGGCGACTGCAACAGGCAGACCACGGTCACCACCAGGGCCTTGAAGAGCAGTGTCGTCTCCGGCGGGATCCCGATGGTGTAGATGGTGGTGGTCAGGGTCTGGATGATCAGTGCGCCCAGCACCGTGCCGCCCAGCGAGAACCGTCCGCCGGCCAACGACGTACCGCCGATGACGACCGCGAGGATGGCGTCCAGTTCGATCCAGAGTCCGGCGTTGTTGCCGTCGGCGCTGGACACGTTGGAACTGATCATCAGTCCGGCGATGCCGGCGCAGAGACCGCAGAAGACGTAGCTGGTGAAGATGATCCGTTTGGCGTGGATCCCGGCCAACCGGCTCGCCTCGGCGTTGCCGCCGACCGACTCGATCAGCAGGCCGAGTGCGGTACGCCGGGTGAGCAGCAGCGCGAAGCCGAACACCACCAGCGCGACCAGGATCGAGAACGGCACGGTCAGCCAGTAGCCGCCGCCGATCAACTTGTACGGCGAACTGTTGATCGTGATGATCTGGCCGTCGGTGATGAGCTGGGCCAGACCCCGCCCGGCGACCATCAGGATCAGCGTGGCGATGATCGGCTGGATGCCGGCCTGGGCGACCAGGAGGCCGTTCCAGGCGCCGAGCAGCAGGGCCAGCCCGAGGGCGAGTCCCACCGCGAGCAGGACACCGACCACACTGTTCTGGTCACTGAGCCCGCTGATCTGAAGGCACGCGAGGGCGCCGCAGATGGCGACCACCGAACCCACCGAGAGGTCGATCCCACCGGTGGCGATCACCAGGGTCATGCCGAGCGACACCAGGATCAGCGGTGCGCCGAACCGTACGATGTCGATCAGGCTGCCGTACAGGTGCCCCTGACGTACGTCGACGGCGAAGAAGTCGGGGCTGAAGAACAGGTTGCTCGCCAGCAGGATCAGCAGGGTCGCCACCGGCCAGAAGAACCGGTGCCGGAGTACGCCGGCCATCACACCTCCTCCCGGATCACGGCCATGCCAGGATCTGGCGGCGGAGGATCGTCCTCCGATGGGGCTGAGCCGTTGCCGCTCGCGATGATCGCCATGATCCGCTCTGCGGTGACCTCGTCGTCGTTGGCCAGTTCGTCGACCATCCGCCGGTCCCGCAGTACGGCGATCTTGTGACTCAGCCGGAGCACCTCCTCCAGTTCGGCGGAGATGAAGAGCACCGCCATTCCGCCGTCGGAGAGCGTGACCACCAGCCGCTGGATCTCGGCCTTGGCGCCGACGTCGATGCCCCGGGTCGGCTCGTCGAGGATCAACAGCCGGGGCTCGGTGATCAGCCAGCGTGCGAGCAGCACCTTCTGCTGGTTGCCGCCGCTGAGCTGGCTGACCAACGCCTCCGGATTGGCCGGCACGATCCGGAGCGCCTGGACGTACCGGTCGACGAGTTCGTCCTGCCGGCGCCGGGGCAGCGGGCGGGACCAGCCCCGGGCGGCCTGCACGGCCAGGATGATGTTCTCCCGGACGGTGAGGTCCGCCACCAGTCCCTCGGTACGTCGGTTCTCCGAGCAGAAGGCGATGTCGTGGGACATCGCCGCCCGGGGTCCGCGCAACGCGACCGGTTCGCCGTCCACCCGGAGCTGACCGTGGTCGGCCCGGTCCGCTCCGAAGAGCAGCCGGGCCACCTCGGTACGGCCGGAGCCGAGCAGGCCGGCCAGCCCGACCACCTCGCCCCGGTGGATGCTCAGGTTGAACGGGGCCACCGCACCCTTGCGCCCGAGATCGGCCGCCTCGACCACCGGCCGGTCCCGTTCCAACGTGGCCAGCGACCGCCGGGGCTGCTCCTCCAGTTCCTCCAGGACCGCGAGTTCCTTGCCGATCATCGCGCTGACCAGGTCGAGCTGGCTCAGTTCGCGGGTGGCGTACTCGCCGACCCGGCGGCCGTTGCGCAGCACTGTCATCCGGTCGGAGATCTCGTAGACCTGGTCGAGGAAGTGGGTCACGAACAGGATCGCCATCCCCTCCCCCTTCAGCTGCCGCATCACCCGGAAGAGCTGGTCGACCTCGCCGGCGTCGAGGCTCGAGGTCGGCTCGTCGAGGATGAGCACCTTGGCGGAGATGTCGATCGCCCGGGCGATGGCGACCATCTGTTGCACGGCGAGGGAGTGGGTGCCGAGCGGGGCTGAGACGTCGATGTCCAGCCCCAGCCCGTCGAGCAGTCGCCGGGACCGGCGCCGCAGCTCGCCCCACCGGATCGCCCCGTACCGACGCGGTTCCCGGCCGATGTGGATGTTCTCCGCGACGGACAGGTTGGCGCAGAGGTTGACCTCCTGGTAGACGGTGCTCACGCCGGCCTGTTGCGCCTGCAACGGGCCGGCGAAGCGCACCGGCGTGCCGTCGAGGGCGATGTCGCCCTCGTCGACGTCGTACACCCCGGTCAACACCTTGATCAGCGTCGACTTGCCGGCGCCGTTCTCCCCCATCAGCGCGTGCACCTCGCCGGAGAAGAGCCGGAAGTCGACGCCGTCGAGGGCCCTGACGCCGGGGAACCGCTTGCTGATGCCCGTCATCGTCAGGATCGCTCCGGGCTCCCCCACCATGGCCATCCGCCTGCCTCCGTCCATCGTCCCGACTCGCCCGCGCCGCTGACCGCGCCGCTCAGTACTGGCGGTTCGGCAGTGCCGCCTTCGCCTGCTCCTGGGTGAACGTGGTCTCCTCGGTCAGCACCCGCTCCGGCACCGACTCGCCGGCGACGACCTTCTTTACCAGATCCATCAGCTGTGGCCCGAGCAGCGGGCTGCACTCGACGATGTAGTTGATCTTTCCGTCGGCCAGCGCCTGCATCCCGTCCTTCACCGCGTCCACGGTGATGATTCTGATGTCCACGCCCGGCTTCAGGCCAGCCCCCTCGATCGCCTCGATGGCGCCGAGACCCATGTCGTCGTTGTGCGCGTAGAGCACGTCGATGTCCTTGTTGGCCTTCAGGAAGGCCTCCATGACCTCCTTGCCCTTGGCCCGGGTGAAGTCGCCGGTCTGGGAGGCGACGATCTTGAACTTCGGGTCGGCCTTGATGACGTCGGCGAAGCCGGACTTGCGGTCGTTGGCCGGCGCCGAACCGGTGGTGCCCTGCAGCTCCACGATGTTCACCGGCTCGGGCTTGCCCTGGTACTGGCCGACCAGCCACTCGCCGGCCTTCTTGCCCTCCAGCACGAAGTCCGACCCGATGAAGGTCTCGTAGAGCGTGGTGTCCTTGGAGTCGACCGCCCGGTCGGTCAGGATGACCGGAATCTTGGCGTCCTTCGCCTCCAGGAGCACCGTGTCCCAACCGGACTCCACCACCGGGGAGAAGGCGATGACATCGACCTTCTGGGTGATGTACGACCGGATCGCCTTGATCTGGTTCTCCTGCTTCTGCTGCGCGTCGGAGAACTGCAGATCGATGCCGGCCTCCTTGGCCGAATCCTGGATGGACTTGGTGTTGGCGGTACGCCAGCCGCTCTCGGCTCCCACCTGGGCGAAGCCCAGGGTGATCTTGCCGTCGTCAGGCTGGCTTCCGCCCGCACCGTTGTCGCCCCCGCAGGCGGCCAATGCGGTCACCATCAGTCCGCCGAGTACAACGGCGGAGATCTTTTTCAGCACCGTTTCCTCCTCGCCTTGGGAACATCGTCAACTGTCGTGGTTACCGTTCACACTGGGAGCCCGGTAGGGCCGGCGCACCGCCACCTCCACGACACCCGGGTTCGCTGTCGCCGGCCTACATTTCCACCTGAAACACCAGCACTGAGGGCATGCCAGACGTTCTGTGGGGCTTCCTGTGTCGAGAATGTTAACGTTCTCATGCTGCCCGTCAAGAGGTACCTCCGGCGACGGTATGCATCCGTGATTTAGCGACACCTTCGTCGCCCGTACCCGGGCGGCTGGTCGGAACGAGGGAGCGGCCGTTGACTGCTGACCGGATCGACGCCGATGACCAGCCGACCGGTGTGCCGCAGCGAACCCGGGGCTCGGTGATGCGCGATGTCGCGCGACTGGCCGGCGTCTCGCACCAGACCGTCTCCCGGGTGCTCAACGACCATCCGAACGTACGGCCGGAGACCCGGGACCGGGTGCTGGCCGCGATGCGGGCGTTGAACTACCGGCGTAATTCCGCCGCCCGTACCCTGGTCACCCGCAGATCCCGCACCCTGGGACTGGTGGCCTTCGAGACGACGCTGTTCGGCCCGGCCTCCACGCTGTACGGAATCGAACAGGCGGCCCGGGCCGCGGGCTACTTCGTCAGCGTCGCCAGCATCCGGTCGCTGGACCGTGAGTCGGTGCTGGAGGCGATCGACCGGCTCTGCGAGCAGTCGGTCGAGGGGATCGTGGCGATCGCGCCCAAGAACACCGTGGTCACCGCGCTCTCCCAGGCCCCGGCCGAGCTGGCCGTGGTGGGTGTCGGCGGTGGCGGCGAATCCGTCCCCACGGTCTGCATCGACAACGCCACCGGCGCCGCGATGGCCACCCGGCACCTGCTGGCCCTCGGCCACGCCACCGTGCACCACATCGCGGGCCCGCCGGACTGGCCGGAGGCACGGGACCGGATCGACGGCTGGCGTGAGGCGCTGTACGCCGTCGCCGCCCCCGTGCCCGCTCCCCGGCTCGGCGACTGGAGCGCCCGGTCCGGGTACGAGCAGGCCCGGCTGCTGGCCACCGACCCGTCGGTCACGGCGGTGTTCTGCGGCAGCGACCAGATCGCCCTCGGCGCGCTACGCGCCCTGCACGAGGCCGGCCGGCGGGTGCCGGACGAGGTCAGCGTGGTGGGCTTCGACGACGTACCGGAATCCGGCTACTTCCTGCCTCCGCTGACCACCGTTCGACAGGACTTCGCCGAACTCGGCCGGCGCAGTCTGGACCTGCTGATCGAACAGCTCAACGGCGGCTCCCGGACCAACCGCCGGGTCTCGTTGACCCCCACGTTCGTCGTCCGGACCAGTTCGGGACCGCCCTCGACCTGACCTGAGAATCCTTGCCGGGACTGCCGCAGCGATCCCGGCTCGGAGCACCGGAAACGCGGCGCCGACAGGGGATCCGATCGGTCGCCGCGATCCGAAATGCCTACCGCGCGATTTCGCCGGATGCGCTGGCCCACCCGGTAATCCGGTCCTTGCCGGCTGGCCTCGCGCCGTCCGTACGGGTCGGTGCGGGCAGATACGGGGATCGTGATACCCCGAGCGCCAACACGCGGAACAGAAGTCCGCAGAGCTTGTGGTTTTCGCCCAGGAAATGTCCAATGTCTTGCAGAATTCCCTCCCGATCAGTCAAACTCAACCCCTAGCAATAAATGTTCACGAGGAGTAATCGACCATGGCGAAGCAGGTAATCACACTTCTGACCGACGACCTCGACGGCGGCGAAGCCGACCGCACTGTCGAGTTCGGTCTGGACGGGGTCAACTACACGATTGACCTGTCGGATAAGAACGCCGGCAAGCTCCGCAAGGCGTTGGACGCCTACATCCACGCGGGTAGCCGGGTGGGACGCGGCTCGGTGGAAAGCCGTCGATCCGCCCGGCGCGGTCCCGCTACGAGCCCGACTCGAAGTGACCGCGACCTGAACCGCGCCATCCGGGAATGGGCCACGCAGAACGGCCACGAGGTTTCCGAGCGCGGACGCATTCCGTCGTCCGTGGTGCAGGCGTACAACAGCCAGCACTGAAGGCGCGGGAGGCCGGTGGTGCCCGGTTTCCTGATCTGCCCCGGCCGTCCCCCGGCCGGAGCGGGCCCCGACGGACACACCTGGAACGCGAAGGTGCCACCGGCGACAGTTGTCGCCGGTGGCACCAGTGTGTCGCGGACGCCCAGGCGGTTCCGCTTCCTCCCGGGCGGCTACCGGCCGCCGCTACTCGACGTCGGTGTCGGTGCCGCCGGCTTGTCGGCGGCGGGCGGACCGCCGCTCGCCGGGCCACCCGGTGCCGGCGGTGCGGGCGGCGCCGGCGGTGCGGGCTTGAGGTCGGCGGGCACCGGCAGCGCGCTGCCCTTGACGAACTCGTCCCAGCTCACGTTCCAGGCCGTCCAGCCGTTGCCCTGGTCGAGGGCCACCTCGGTGCCCTTGATCGTGACCAGGTCACCGATCCGGGTGGTCTCCATCAGCCAGGCCGCGTTGGCGTCCGACACGTTGGTGCAGCCGTGTGAGACGTTGGCCTCCCCCTGGGCCCCGACGGACCACGGGGCCGCGTGGATGAATTCGCCACCCCAGGTCAGTCGCTGCGCGTTCTGCACCGTGACCACGTAGGGGTCCGGGGAACCCGTGGTGTCGAAGACCGTCGAGTCGTGCTTCTCCATGATCACCATCTTGCCGCTCGACGTCGGGGTGCTGCTCTTACCAAGACTGACCGGAATCTTCTTCACCAGGGCGTCGTCCTTGAACACCGACATCTGCTTGGTCGCGTTGTCGATCTCCAGGAAGATCCGGCTGCTGCCGATCTTCGCGGCGCCCGCCCGGTCGGTGTCACCGAAGCTGCCACCGCCCATCGGCACCCCGTCGAGGGCCGCCCGAACACTGATCGTGGTCCCCGGTCGCCAGAAATCGGGCGCCCGGTAGGAAACCTGGCGACCGTTCTCCTCCCAGGCCCAGGCGCCCGGCTGCGGCGGATCGGTGTTGACCAGCAACCGCCGTTGGATCCCGGCCCGGGCATCCTTCGGGATGTCCGAGTCGAATGCGACCGTTAACGGCATCGCCACCCCGTAGGTCTGGTCACTCTGCAGATTAAGGTTGGTCACGGTCCGTTTGGTCGGCTTGTCCATCGTGGTGAAGCTGGTCTTTTGGGTGACCGTCTTCCCGGCGTCATTCTTCGCCGTTACCTGGGCGGTATACGCCTGCTTGTTCGCCAGCGCCTTGCCCGGCATCCAACCGGAACCGTCCGGACGCAGGGCACCATCGACCCGTACACCGTTGGGATCGGTCACGACGACCTCGGTCACCTTCCCACCCGTCACCGTCGTACCGATCTCGACACTGGTCGGCAGATCCTTACTGTCCGGCGCCGGGGTAATCGCCAGCTTGGGTGGTGCCGGTGCCGGCCGCGAGGCCCGTTTGATGGGATTGCCCGTGCAGCCCGCCAGGACCAACGGCACAGCGGTCAACAGCAGCATCACCAACAACACCGCTCGACGCCTCAGTATCATGCTCCCCCCACCCCATTTCCCCCTGCTCCTGGTCGCATTCGTTGGCGCACCCGATCCGCCGGGAGCGCGTTGCGGCGAGAACCGCCATTACCCCCGGAATCGCCGCTGAACCTGGGGGTAAACCCGTGACGGGCCGGCGGTTCCCCCGGTCGCCGGGCACGGGGGACGGCACGGCGGACCTGGTTCTGGCATCCTGCTCGGATGCGGATCGACATCGGATTGCCAATGGAGCTGGACTGGGAGATCGCGCCGACCCAGTGCCGGCGCGAGGACGACGGGGCGCTCGTCGTGGTCGCACCGGCCCGCACCGACATGTTCGTGGATCCGGCCGGCGGCGAGCCGGTGGTGACCGCGCCCCGACTGCTCGGTCCGGCGCCCGAGGGCGACTTCCAGTTCTCCGCCCGGGTCAGGGTCGACTTCGCCGACAGCTTCGACGCCGGATGTCTCCTGGTCTACGCCGGTCCCCGGCACTGGGCGAAGCTCGCCTACGAACGCTCGCCCCAGGGTGCCGGAATGGCGGTCTCGGTCATCACCCGCGAGTTCTCCGACGACGCGAACGGCTTCGTCGTCGCCGATGGCGCCGCGCTCTGGTTGCGGATCGCCCGACTCGGCCCGGCCTGGGCATTCCACGCCAGCACCGACGGCAAATGGTGGGAATTCGTCCGGCACTTCCGACTCGACCAGGGCGAGGAACCGGTACGGATCGGGCTGGAGGCGCAGGCGCCGATCGGCTCGGGTTGCTCGGTGACATTCGACCGGATCGCCTTCACCGACAGCCGGCTGGCCGATCTGCGCGACGGCCGGTAGCCGCGGACTTACCGGACCTGTCCGCCGCGCAGGTCCTCCTCGATCCGTTTCGCGGCGCCGAGCAGGGGTGGCAGCAGTTCCCGGCGGATCACGTCCGAACTGCCCCGACTCGCGTGCGCCGAGACATTGAGGGCGGCGATCACCGAACCGTCGGCATCGCGGATCGGGGCGGCAAGCGAGCGCAGCCCCTCCTCCAACTCCTGGTCGACGATCGCGTAGCCCTGGCTGGAGATCCGGGTCAGGATGGTCCGCAGCTTCGTCGGATCGGTGACCGTACGCCGGGTCAGTGCCCGAAGTTCCGCCTTACCGAAGTAGTCGTCCAGCCACTGCTGCGGCTGGGCGGCCAGCAGTACCCGCCCCATCGAGGTGGCGTACGCCGGAAATCGGGTGCCGACGCTGATCGCCACCGTCATGATCCGTTTGGTGGGTACCCGGGCGACGTAGACCACCTCGTCGCCGTCAAGGACCGACAACGAACAGGACTCGTGCACCTGCGCGACGAGGCTCTCCATGTGCGGCTGGGCGACCTCGGGCAGGCTCAGGCTGGACAGGTAGGCGTAGCCGAGCTCCAGGATCCGGGCCCGCAACGAGAAGAGCCGGCCGTCGGTACGCATGTAACCCAGCTCGACCAGGGTGAGCAGGAACCGCCGGGCCGCCGCCCGGGTGAGGCCGGTCGCGCGGGCGACCTCGCTCAGGGTCAGTTGGGAGTGATCCGCGTCGAATGCCCGGATGACCGCGAGTCCTCGTTCCAACGACTGGACGAACTCGCCGGTCCGTGCCGTCTCCTCGGTCACCCGTCCTCCTGCCGCAGGGTCTCCTGGGCGACCTTGAACGCCCGGTTCGCCGCTGGAACGCCAGCGTAGACGCTCACCTGAAGCAACACTTCCCGGACCTCCTCGCGGGTCAGCCCGTTGCGCAACGCGGCCCGCACGTGCATCGCCAGTTCCTCGTCGTGGTGCAGTGTGGCCAGCACCGCGAGAGTGATGCAACTGCGGGTACGCCGGTCCAGCCCCGGTCGGGTCCAGATGTCGCCCCAGGCGTACCGGGTGATCAGGTCCTGGAAGTCCGCCGTGAACTCGTCGGTGTTCGCGACCGCGCGGTCGACGTGCGCGTCACCGAGCACCTCACGCCGCACCGCCATGCCGGCCTCGTGCCGTTGCCGGTCATCCATCCACCCGCTCCTTCCGTAGGTCGTCGCCCGGCCGGTGTTCCGGCCCGGGACCGTCGGCGCCGACCAGATGGTCGAGCAGCAGCCGGCTGACCCGATCCGGTTGCTCCACACTGGCCAGGTGGGCGGCGTCGCCGACCACCCGCAGTCCGGCTCCGGGAATGCCGTCGACCAGTACCCGGGCGTGTTCGATCGGGATCGCCGGATCGTTGGCGCCGGCGATGACGAGGGTCGGGGCGACGATCCGGGCCAGGTCGGCCCGCAGGTCCATCCCGGCGATGGCCTCGCAGCAACCGGCGTACCCCTGGGCCGGGGTGGCGGTCAGCATCGACCGGTACTCGGCGACCTCCGACGGCCGGGCGGCGGCGAACCCCTTCGTGAACCAGCGCGCCAGCACCACGTCGGCGACCGCCTCGACGCCACCGGCCCGGGTCGCGGCGGCGCGGTCCCGCCAGCCCTGGGCCGGCGGGAGGAAGGCCGAGGTGCAGAGCAGGACCAGCCGGTCGACCCGATCGGGCGCATTGGCGGCGAGCCACATCCCGACCATCCCGCCGAGGGAGAGCCCGGCGTACGACGCCCGGCGTACCCGCAGGTCGTCGAGGAGGCGCAGCACCGCCGTACCGAGTTCGGCGATGGTGTACGGACCGTCGGGTACGTCGGAGTCGCCGTGCCCGAGGTGGTCGTACCGGACCACCCGGAAGTGCTCGGTGAGCGCGGCCAACTGCGGCTGCCACATCGCCCCGGAGGTGCCCAGCGAACTGCCGAGTACGAGTACCGGGGCGTCGGTCGGCCCGTCGACATTGGCGTGCAGGCGAGATGTCATGCCCCGTCCTCCGGTGCTGTGGGGGTCGACGGGTCCGTTGCGACCGCCCGGTCCGCCCCGCTCCCCCGGTACGCGGCGGACTCCCGGAAGGCGGCGAGTGCCCGGTCGACGAAGGTGCCCGCCGAACCGAGCCAGTTCGCCGGGTCGAGTGCCTGGTCGAGGTCGCCCTCGCTCAGGTGTGTCCGGACCGCCGGGTCGGCGAGCAGCCCGGCCCGGAAGTCCGGGGCGGCGACCGCCCGGGCCACCACGTCGTGCGCCTCCGCCCGCCCCAGTACCGGGGCGAGCCGGGCGGCCACCGCCTCGGCCAGTACCCGGCCGCCGAGCGCGTCGAGGTTCGCCCGCATCCGCTGTGGACGTACCTCGAGGTCGGCCAGCATCCGGGCGGTCCGCGCGCAGGCGCCGCCAGCCAGTCGCAGCAGGTCGAGCAGCGGTTCCCACTCGGCGTGCCAGCCGCCGGTGGCCCGCTCGTGTTCCTGCACCGCGGCGGCGTACAGCGTGGCCAGCAGGCCCGGACCGCGCCGGGCCGCCGCACCGACCAGGACGGCGTCCACCGGGTTGCGCTTGTTCGGCATCGCCGACGACCCACCCCGGCCCGGACCGCCGCCCTCGGCCACCTCCGCCACCTCGGACTGGGCGAGCAGCCCGACGTCGAGGCCGAGCTTGCCGGTCGCGGCGAGCAGTCCGCCGAGCGCCGCTCCGAGGTCGAGCAGGGGTTGCCGCCGGGTGTGCCAGGGCAGCAGGGGCGTGCCGAGGCCGAGCCGGGCGGCCAGCCGCTCGGCGACCTGCGGTCCGGCCGGTCCCAGCGCGGCCAGGGTGCCGACCGCCCCGCCGAGCTGTACCGGCAGCGCCGTCCGGGCCGCCACCAGCCGGTCCCGGGCGTCGAGGAGGCCGACCAGCCATCCGGCGGCCTTGAGCCCGAACGTGGTCGGGGCCGCCGCCTGGCCGAGCGTGCGGGCCAGCATCACGGTGTCCCGGTGCCGGCCGGTGTGTGCGGCGGCGGCGTCGATCGCGGCGTCGAGGTGGCTCAGCATCGGTCCGGTGGCCCGGACCGCGACCAGCACGAGCGCGGTGTCGAGCACGTCCTGGCTGGTCGCGCCGTGGTGCACCCAGGGGCGGGCCTCGACCGGTACTGCGGCGGTCAGCTGGCGGACCAGCGGAACCACCGGGTTGCCGGCGGAGTCGGCCGCCGCACCGAGGGCGGCGAGGTCGAACCGCTCGACCCGGCACTGCGCCGCGATCGCCTCGGCGGCGGCCACCGGCAGCACACCACACTCGGCGGCGGCCTCGGCGAGGGCGCGTTCCATGTCGAGCATCGCCCGCAGCAACGCCGGGTCGGCGAGTTCCGCGTCCACCTCGGCGGTGCCGAACAGCCCGGAGAGGAGTCCGCCGGCCGCCGGACCCGCCGTGCTGCCCGGCGGCGGCAGGTCCTCGGACCGCGACGGGTCCTCAGACCGCGAAGAAGACGGTCTCATCCGTACCCTGCAGGTGAATGTCGAACTGGAACCCGTCGGATGCCGGGCTTGCCACGAGGGTGGCCCGGCGGGCCGGGTCGATGGTGCCGAGCACCGGGTCGGCGGCGTTGGCGGTCTCCTCGTCCGGGAAGTAGAGCCGGGTCACCAGCCGGTGCAGCAGGCCACGGGCGAAGACCGACAGGTTGAGGTGCGGCGCCTCGGTCTCGCCGTCCGCTCCGGGCAGGGCCCCGGGCTTCACCGTCCGGATCTCGTACCGGCCCTCGGCGTCGGTGGCGCTGCGGCCGAAGCCACGGAAGCCGGGTACGTCCGACCGGTGGGCGCCGCGCGGGTCGTCGGGATGGTCGAACCGGCCCTCCGGATCCGCCTGCCAGGTCTCCACCAGCGCGTCCGGCACCAGTGCACCGGCACCGTCGAAGATCTGGCCACGAATCCAGATCGCCCCCGGCGTGCCGTCCGGTACGACCTCCGGCCCGTCCGGCCAGAGCAGCCCGATGTGCAGGTACGGCCCCACCGTCTGTGCGGGGGTGGAGCCGAGCGTCGGCGTCGCTCCCCGGGTGGGCGCCGCGGCCGGGGTCGGGGTGAGCGCCGGTACGGAGCCGTCGGCCGGGCTCGACGCGAAGGCCGGGGTCAGGTCGGGGCGTTCAGTCATCGTCGTCGCCGTCCTCGAATGGGGTGGCCTCCCGGCCGCGCAGCACAATGTCGAACTCGAAGCCGAGCGCCCACTCCGGCTCGGTCACGGCGTGGTCGTAGCGGGAGACCAGCCGCTCCCTCGCCAGCGGGTCACGGATCGAGTTGAAGATCGGGTCCTGGAAGAAGAGCGGGTCGCCGGGGAAGTACATCTGGGTGACCAGCCGCTGGGTGAACGCCTGACCGAAGAGGGAGAAGTGGATGTGCGCCGGCCGCCAGGCGTTGGGGTGGTTCCGCCACGGGTACGCACCCGGCTGCACGGTGAGGAAGCGGTAGTGTCCGTCGCCGTCGGTCAACGCCCGCCCGACGCCGGTGAAGTTGGGGTCCAGCGGCGCCGGCCAGTTGTCGCCGGCGTGCCGGTACCGGCCGGCGGCGTTCGGCTGCCAGATCTCCACCAGCGTTTTCGGCACCGGTCGGCCGGTCCCGTCGAGCACCCGGCCGTGCACGATGATCCGCTGTCCGAGCGGCTCACCGGCGTGCTGCCGGGTCAGGTCGTGGTCCAGATCGCCGAGCCGGCCCTCGCCGAGCAGCGGTCCGGTGATCTCGGTCAGCCGGTGCGGCAGCAGGGCCAGCGGCTGCCGGGGTGCCCGCAGGTTGGTCGACCCGTAGTCGGGGTGCAGCATCGGCGGGTGGGTGTCCGGATCGTCGTGCCGGTACCGGGGCAGCACGAGCCCGCTGGGCGTGGCCGAGCCGGCGGAACCGTTCCCGGACCCGGTGGATCGGATGTGGTCGGTGGTCATGGCCGTCCTTCCCGTCAGGCTTCCAGAACGACGGCCAGGCCCTGGCCGACGCCGATACAGATCGCGGCGAGACCCAGCCCACCACCCCGGCGGTGCAGTTGCCAGGCCAGCGAGCCGAGAATGCGCGATCCGGACGAGCCGAGCGGGTGGCCGAGGGCGATCGCGCCGCCGTGCGGATTGACGATCTCCGGATCAAGATCCTTCCACTCGGCGAGGCAGGCCAGCGACTGGGCCGCGAACGCCTCGTTGAGTTCCACCACGGCCAGGTCCGACCAGCCGACACCGGCCCGGCGCAACGCCTCCTCGGCGGCCCGTACCGGGCCGATTCCGAACAGTTGTGGTTCGATGCCGACGACCGCCCGGGAGACGATCCGGGCCAACGGGGTACGCCCGGCGGCCTCGGCACCGGCCCGGTCGGCGAGCAGCACCGCGCTCGCCCCGTCGTTGAGCGGCGAGGAATTGCCGGCGGTCACCGTGCCGTTCGGGCGGAACACCGGCTTGAGTCGGGCCAGCGCCTCGACGGTGGTGGTCGGCCGTACGCTCTCGTCGGTTTCCAGGTCGGTGCCGGGGACGGCGCTGACCTCGTCGGCGTACACCCCGTCGGCCCAGGCCCGGGCCGCGCGCCGCTGGCTGCGGGCGGCGAACGCGTCCTGCTCGGCCCGGGAGATGCCGTACCGGTCCACCAGGATCTCGGTGCACTCGCCCAGCGGCACGGTCCACTCGGCCGGCATCGCCGGGTTGACCATGCGCCAGCCGAGCGTGGTGGAGTGCAGGGTCTCATGCCCGCGTGGGAAGCCGGCCTCCGGTTTCGGCAGCACCCAGGGAGCCCGGCTCATCGACTCCACGCCGCCTGCGACACAGATCGAGGCGTCACCGAGCGCGATCGCCCGGGCCGCGCCGATCACCGCTTCCAGGCCGGAGCCGCAGAGCCGGTTCACGGTCGCGCCGGGCACCGACGGCGGCAGGCCGGCCAGGAGTACGGCCATCCGCGCCACGTCCCGGTTCTCCTCCCCCGCGCCGTTGGCGTTGCCGAGCAGCACGTCGTCGATCCGGGCCGGGTCGAGGTCGGGGCTACGCCGGACGACCTCCCGCAGCACGTGCGCGGCGAGGTCGTCGGGGCGTACCCCGGACAGGCCGCCGCCGTACCGCCCCATCGGGGTTCGGACGGCGTCGAGGACGTAGACGTCGTTCGTCACCATTTCTCCTTACTGCCTGGATCATCCTGCCGGTCCGCCGATCCGGTCGATCGGGCCGGCTCGGGGTGGCCGGCAGCGACCGGGGTGGCGCAGCCGACGGCGGACGGTGACCGGCGGCAGTTGGCAGCCGGGTGGCCGGACTGGTATGCCGGAGGGAGGCTCGGGCCGGACGGGCGACCACGGGCGAGCGACGAAACGATCTTCGTCATACGCCCCCTCGTCGCGTCCGGTCCGCCGACCACGATCCGTTCGATATGCGGACTACCGTACTTATGTCGAACGTAATCCCCGGCCCCCCGATCCGTCAACGAGACCTCGGCCCGCTCGCCCCGGCATTCCGGGACGTTGCCGAGAAGTTGCGGGGCGCTTGTTGACGTGAACTCGGTCACTGTGCCAACGTTCCAAATGAGAACATTCGTTCGGCTAGCGACCACCAACACCACCCCCCAAGGCTCCAACGGAGCCGCCAAGCCCGGTCCCGACAGGACCGCCGGACGCCGGGAGACCCCATGCGCCGTCTCGCCGCCACCACCACCGCCTTCGTCACCCTCTTCGCCGTCGCCGCCTGCGGCTCCTCCGACGACTCGCCCGAGGGCGGATCCGGCGGCGTCGACCGGGTGAAGGTCGGCGCGATACCCATCGTCGACGTCGCCCCGCTGCACCTGGGCAACGCGAAGGGCTTCTTCCGGGAACAGAACATCGAGATCGAGGTGGTCAACACGACCGGTGGCTCCATCGCCGTCACCGGCGTGGTCAGCGGCCAGTTCGACTTCGCCTTCGGCAACGTCGTTTCGCTCATCCAGGCCCGTTCGCAGAACATCCCGGTCAAGGCGGTCACCGTCGGCAACTCCTCCACCGGCAAGCCGGGCGCGGACTTCGGCGGCGTCGTGGTGCCACCGGACAGCCCGATCAAGGACGCGGCGGGGCTGGCCGGCAAGAACATCGCGATCAACAACCTGAACAACATCACCGACACCACCACCCGGGCATCGATCCGCAAGGCCGGCGGCGACCCGTCGAACATCAAGTGGACCGAGCTGCCCTTCCCGGAGATGCCGGCCGCGGTGATGGGCAAACGGGTCGACGCGGCCATGGTCGTCGAGCCGTTCTTCACCATCGCCCAGAACCAGGGTGCCCGGGTCGTCGCCTACAACTTCGCCGAGGCGATCCCGAACATGACGGTGGCCGCGTACTTCGCCACCGAGCAGACCATCAGCCAGAAGGCCGACCTCACCGGTCGGTTCAAGACCGCGATGGACAAGTCGCTGAAGTACGCCCAGGAGCACCCGGAGGAGGCCCGCCAGGTGCTCCAGACCTACACCAAGATCGATCCTGCCGTGGCCGCGAAGATCGTCCTGCCGGCCTGGCCCGCCGAGATCAACCGCGAATCGGTGCAGACCCTGGCCGACCTGATGGTGACCGACGGCCTGATCAAAGAGAAGGTTGACGTGTCGGAAATTCTGCCGTGACGCCAACCGCCACCGTTCCACCGCCCGCCGCGACCGCACCGGTATCCACCGGTCGGTCCGGCGGGACCGGGCCGCGCGGCGGCAACGCGCTGCTCGGACTGCTCGGCTTCGCCACCTTCCTGGCGCTGCTCGAGGTGGTGCCGCGCACCGGGCTCGTCTCGGCGAACTACCTTCCGCCGACCAGCCGGATCGCCGGGGCCCTGGCCGAACTGCTCGGCGAGGGCCGGTTCTGGGTCGCCGTCACCGACACGCTGCAGGGCTGGTTTCTCGGTCTGGCGATCGCGGTCGCCCTCGGCGTCGTGGTCGGCTTCGTCATCGGCACCGTACCGGTGCTGCGCGAGTTCACCGCCTCGACGATCGAGTTCCTCCGGCCGATCCCCTCGGTGGCGCTGATCCCGCTCGCCGTGCTGCTGTTCGGCAGCGAGCTGAACTCCGTACTGCTGCTGGTGGTCTACGCCGCGTTCTGGCAGGTCCTCGTCCAGGTGCTGTACGGCGTACGGGACGTCGACCCGGTCGCCCGGGACACCGCGTACACCTTCGGGTTCAGCCGCTGGACCCGGATTCGGCACCTGCTCTGGCCGACCGCCCTGCCGTACCTGCTCACCGGGATCCGGCTCGCCGCCGCCGTGGCCCTGATCCTGGCCATCACCGCCGAGCTGATCATCGGCGCCCCCGGGTTGGGCAACGAGATCAACCGCGCACAGTCCGGTGGCGCCGTCGACTCGATGTACGCCCTGATCATCGTCACCGGGCTGCTCGGAGTCGCGGTCAACGTGCTCGCCCGGCGACTCGAACGCGCGGTGCTCTCCTGGCATCCGTCGGTCCGCGGCGAGGAGTCACCGTGAGTGCGAGGAGTGAGCCGGGTTTGCGAGCCCCGCAGTCGCGAACGAAAGACGGCACCGTGAGTGCGAGGAGTGAGCCGGGTTTGCGAGCCCCGCAGTCGCGAACGAAGGGTGACTCATGAGCGCGAGCCCAGCGACACAAACGGGACGTAAGTCCATGGGCGCGATCGCCGGGACGGTGGGGCGAGGGCTGCGCTGGGTCGCCGCGGTGCTGGGCCTGCCGGTCGCGCTGCTCGTCCTCTGGTGGGTGCTCTCCGCCGACAGCGAGACCTTCTACCTGCCGCCGCTGTCGGAGATCCTGGCCGCCTTCGACGATGTCTGGCTGCGCAGCGACCGGCTACAGGCCGACGTACTGCCGAGCCTGCTCCGGCTCTCCGCCGGCTTCATCCTCGCGGTCGTCCTCGGCGTCGGGCTGGGCGTACTGATCGGATCGTTCCGGCGGGTACGCGCGTTCTTCGAACCGGTACTGGAGTTCCTCCGGGCGGTCCCGCCGCCGGTACTGGTACCGGTGCTGATGCTCTTCGCCGGGTTCGGCAACACGATGAAGGTGCTGGTCGTCCTCTCCGGCTGCGTCTGGCCGATCCTGCTCAACACCGTCGAAGGGGTGCGGGCGGTCGACGAGGTGTTGACCGAGACCTGCCGCTGTTACGGCATCCGCGGCCCGGCCCGGGTCTGGCACCTGGTCATCCGGTCCGCCTCCCCGCAGATCCTCACCGGCCTCCGACAGGCCCTCTCGGTGGGCATCATCCTCATGGTGATCAGCGAGATGTTCGCCGCGAACAACGGGCTGGGCTTCAGCATCATCCAGTTCCAGCGGACCTTCGCGGTCACCAACATGTGGACCGGCATCCTGCTGCTGGGCCTGCTCGGTTTCCTGCTCGCCGTACTGCTGCGACTCTTCGAGCGGCGGGCCCTGCACTGGTACTTCGGCCTACGGCAGTCACAACGAGACGATGGGCACCGATGAACGCGACAGGTAACTCCCCCGAGGCCGCCGGACCACTGCTCGACGTCCGCGCGCTGCGCAAGGTGTACACCGGGCGCAACCGGTCGGTCGAGGCGGTCCGTGACCTCACCTTCTCCGTCGGCACCGGTGACCTCGTCTGCGTCGTCGGCCCGTCCGGCGCCGGCAAGACCACCCTGCTCAAGTGCATCTCCGGGCTGCTCGCGCCGACCTCCGGCGAGGTCTTCCTGGAGGGTGCCGCCGTGCAGGGGCCAGCACCGGGCATGGCCGTGGTCTTCCAGGAGTACGGTCGCAGCCTGTTCCCGTGGATGACGGTGCAGCAGAACGTGGAGCTGCCGCTGAAGCAGAAGAAGCTGCCCCGCACCCGCCGCCAGGAGCTGGTCCGCAACTCGCTGGAGGCGGTCGGCCTCGGCGACGTGCCGGGTGCCTATCCCTGGCAGCTCTCCGGCGGCATGCAGCAGCGGGTGGCGCTGGCTCGTGCGGTCGCGTACGAACCGCACATCCTGTTGATGGACGAGCCGTTCGCCGCGGTCGACGCGCAGACCCGGGCGGACCTCGAAGACCTGGTCCGGTCGCTGTGGCAGCGGCTCGGCGTGACGATCCTGTTCGTCACCCACGACATCGACGAGGCGGTCTACCTCGGCCAGCGGGTACTGGTGCTCTCCTCCTCGCCGACCGTGGTGCTGGACGACGTCGCGATCGACCTGCCCGCCGAGCGTGACCAGCTCAGCACCCGGTCGTCGACGCGGTTCGCCGAGCTGCGGGCCCAGGTGTTCGGGCAGATCCAGCGCGCCAAGCACCAGTCCGGCGAGCCGGGGCCGGCCGCCGGATCGGAAACGGACGCCGGATCGGAAACGGACGCCGGGGCTGTGCCGCCGGCAGAGCCCCGGGACACCGACACCGGGCCGGAGACGACGGAGGAGCGGCAGCCGACCGACGCGGGCACCCGATGACCACGGTCCGGGACGCCACCCTGGGCGTACTGCGGCAATGCGGGGTGGACCGGGTGTTCGGCAATCCCGGCTCGACCGAGATCCCGTTCCTCGCCCACCTGCCCGACGACCTGACGTTCGTCCTCGCCCTGCACGAGGGCTCCGTGGTCGGGATGGCCACCGGGTACGCGCTGGCCACCGGAGCGCCGGCAGTGGTCAACCTGCACACCACGGCGGGGCTCGGCAACGCCGTCGGGGCCCTGGCCACCGCTCGGGTCAACCGGGCGCCGCTGGTCGTACTGGTCGGGCAGCAGGATCGCCGGCATCTGGCCGAGGAGCCGTTCCTCGCCGGGCGGCTGGACCAGCTCGCCGGCCCGTACCCGGTCTGGGTGGACCAGCCGGTGCGGGCCCAGGACGTCCCGGCGGCGGTACGCCGGGCCTGGCACGAGGCCGCCCTGCACGGCGGGCCGGCGATCGTGGTGGTGCCGATGGACGACTGGGCCGTCGAGATCGATCCCTCCCTCGGCCTGGCCGCGCCGGTCACGGTCCGGCAGGCGGCTCCCGCGCCCGGCCCGGCCGTCGACGAGGTGGCCGGGCTGCTCGACGCGGCCACCTCCCCGGTGCTGGTGGTCGGGGCCGGCGCGGACGACCGGGCCAGCTGGGACGCGCTGGTCGACCTGGTGGACCGGATCGGGGCACCGGTCTGGCAGGAGGCGTTCGGCGCCCGGGCCGGCTTCCCGCAGGACCATCCCCGGTTCGCCGGCCACCTGCCGGTGAACCGGACCAGACTGCGCTCGGTACTGGCCGGGCACGACCTGGCCCTGGTCGTCGGGACCGCCGCCTTCCGGCAGTACGTCTACGAGCCCGGCCCACTGCTTCCGGACGGGCTGGCCGTGGCGGTCGTCTCGGCAGACCCGGCCGAGTTGCACCGCAGCCACGCCGACCTCGCGGTACGCGCCGATCCGGCGACGTTCTGCGCCGCGCTCGCCGGCCGGGTCGCAGCACGGGACCGGCCGGCACCCGCCCGACCTGTCGCGCCGGCCCCGGTCCCACCGCCGGTAACCGGGGAGCCGATGTGGGCGACGCAGGTCTTCGCCGCGCTCGCCGAGCGGCTGCCCGCCGACGTCGTACTGGTCGAGGAGAGCCCCTCGTCGCGGCCTGACCTGCACCGGCTGCTGCCGGCCCGCGCGCCCCGCGGTTTCGTCTCGGCGGCAATGGGCGGCCTCGGCTTCGGCCTGCCCGCCGCGGCCGGGCTGCGCCTCGGCGATCCCAGCCGGCCGGTGGTCGCGTTGCTCGGCGACGGTTCCTCGCTCTATGCGATCCAGGGACTGTGGAGCGCCGCCCGGTACGGCTGCGGCGTGCTGTACATCGTGCTGTCCAACGGCCGCTACGCGGTGATGAACCAGCTCACCGAGCGGTACGGCGGCACCGCGCCCTGGCCGGCGTTCGAGGAGGTCGACGTGCACGGGCTGGCCCGCTCCCTCGGCTGCCCGTCGCGTCGGATCCGGAGCCATGCCGAACTGGTCGCCGTGCTGGACGAGGTGGTCCCGACCCTCGCCGACCGGACCGAACCCCTGCTGCTCGACGTGCCGGTGAGTGCCGAGCCGTACCCCAAGGCCTGACCCGCTCGGCGTCGCCCCCGCGACGCACCACCACCCCAAGGAGGATTCCGTGGCTCTTCTCGATTCGACGACCTGGCACGGCAGGGTCTACAGCGACGGCTGGGTCCGGGCCGACGGTGGCGACGCGGCCGTACTCGAACCGGCCACCGGCGAGGAGATCGGCCGCACCGGGATCGCCAACGCCGCCGACATCGCCCGGGCCGCCGCCCGCGCCGCGCAGGCTCAGCGCGACTGGGCCGCCACCAGCTACGACAAGCGGGCCGCGGTGCTGCGCCGGGCCGGACAACTGTGGGAGGAGCACGCGGCCGAGGTCGGCGACTGGATCATCCGGGAGACCGGCTCGGTGCCGCCCAAGGCGACCCTGGAGACCGATACCGCCGCCCAGGAGTGCTACGAGGCGGCCTCACTCGCCTCGCACCCGCTCGGCGAGATCATCCAGAGTGCACAGCCCCGGCTCAGCCTGGCCCGCCGGCTGCCGGTCGGGGTGGTCGGGGTGATCTCCCCGTTCAACGTGCCGATCATCCTCGGCATCCGTTCGGTCGCCCCGGCGCTGGCCCTGGGCAACGCGGTGGTGCTCAAGCCCGATCCCCGGACCGCCGTCGCCGGCGGGGTCGCGATCGCCCGGATCTTCGAGGAGGCCGGGCTGCCGCCGGGCGTGCTGCACGTGCTGCCCGGCGGACCCGACGCGGGTGCGGCACTGGTCGCGGACCCGCACGTCCGCCTGATCAGCTTCACCGGTTCCACCGCCGCCGGCCGGCAGGTCGGACAGGCCGCCGCCCGGCACCTCAAGCGGGTGCTCCTGGAACTCGGCGGCAACTCCGCGCTGGTCGTGCTCGACGACGCCGACCTGGACCTGGCCGTCTCGGCCGGCGCCTGGGGCTCGTTCCTGCACCAGGGGCAGATCTGCATGACCACCGGCCGGCACCTGGTGCACGAGTCGCTGGCCGAGGAGTACATCGGCCGGCTGGCCGAGAAGGCCGACCACCTGCCGGTCGGCAACCCGGCCCGGGAGCACGTGGCGCTCGGCCCGATCATCGACGAGCAGCAGCGGGACAAGATCCACGCGCTGGTCACCAGCAGCGTCGACGCCGGAGCGACCCTGGTCGCCGGTGGGACCTACGAGAACCTGTTCTACCGGCCGACCGTGCTCTCCGGGATCACCCCGGCCACCCCGGCGTACGCGCACGAGGTCTTCGGCCCGGTCGCGCCGGTGCTCAGTTTCGCCGACCTGGACGAGGCGGCGAAGCTGGCCGCGGACAGCGAGTACGGCCTGTCGCTGGGCATCCTCAGCCGCGACGTGATGAAGGCGATGGCGTTCGCCGAGCGGGTCCCGAGCGGCATCGTGCACATCAACGACCAGACGGTCAGCGACGAGGCGGTCGCCCCGTTCGGCGGGGTCTCCGGTTCCGGCAACGGGCCCCGGCTCGGCGGTCCGGCGGCCAACCTCGCCGCGTTCACCGAGACCCAGTGGGTCACCGTGCAGGGCGACATCACGAGGTACCCGTTCTGAGCCGCGAACCCCGGCTTCCCGGTGCGACGCCGGCCGACCGTGCCCCCGTGGCCGGCGCCGCCGACGTCGCACCGGAGGGCCGCCCCGGGTCCGCCCGGGTTGGCTGGCTGACGCTGCTCGGCATCGTCCTACTGGCGCTGAACCTGCGCGCGGCGATCGCCGCGGTGCCGCCACTGCTGCCCGACATCCAGCTCGACCTCGATCTCGGCCGTGGTGCGGCCGGCCTGCTCACCACCCTTCCGGTCCTCTGCTTCGGCCTGCTCTCCCCGCTGGCCGCACTGCTCGGCCACCGGATCGGCATCGAACTGGCACTGCTCGGCGCGATGCTCGGCATCGTCGTCGGCAGCCTGACCCGGACCCTGCCGCACACCGGATGGCTGTTCGCCGGTACCGCGATCATCGGAGCCGGGATCACCGTCGGCAACGTGCTCGTGCCCAGCGCGGTCAAGCAGCACTTTCCCGGGCGGCCGGGGCTCGCCACCGGGCTCAGCACCGCGTCGCTGACCACCGGGGCGACGCTGGCCGCGGCGGTCAGCGCCCCGCTGGCGTACAGCGTCGGGCTGGGCTGGCGGGGCTCGCTGCTCGCGTTGGGTGGCCTCGCCACGATCGCGGCACTCGGCTGGCTGCCGCAGCTACGCCGTCGCCATCGCGCCGTGGCACCGGACACCGGCGGCGACGGTCGGGGCAGCATCCTGCGCTCCCCCGTGACCTGGCAGTTGGCCGTCTTCATGGGCACCCAGTCGATGCTCTACTACGCGATGCTGACCTGGTTGCCCAGCCTGCTGCGGGACCAGGGCGTCGACCCGACCCGCGCGGGTGGGGCACTGGCCCTGTTCAACCTGCTCGGCATCGGCACCGCGTTGCTGGTGCCCACGCTCGCGGTGCGACGCCACGACCAGCGCGGGCTGGCGCTGGTGATCTGCGCGGGCTGGGCGGTCGGGCTGCTCGGGCTGCTCACCGTGCCGTCGCTCTACCCGCTCTGGACCTCGGTCGCCGGACTCGCCCAGGGTGCCTCGATCAGCCTGACCCTGACCCTGCTCGTGCTGCGGGCCCGGACGCCCGCGTCGGCACGCGCGCTGTCCGGCGCCGTACAGTCGGTCGGCTACCTGCTGGGCGCCACCGGTCCGGTGCTGGTCGGCGGGTTGCGTGACCTGTCCACCGGCTGGGGCCTGCCGCTGGCCGCGTTGACGGTCGTGACGGGAGCGATGGCGCTGAGCGCGCTCGGCGCGGGCCAGAACCGGCAGGTGTGACGGGCCGACGGCGACGATTCGTGGAAGTCGGAGCCTGATTCGTGGAAGTCGGAACCTCAGAGAGGGGAACGATGCGTACCCAGGTCGGGATCATCGGGGCGGGGCCGGCCGGCCTGCTGCTGTCGCACCTGCTGCACCGCAGCGGCATCGACTCGGTGGTGCTGGAGCGTCGCAGCCGGGACTACGTGGAGCACCGGGTCCGGGCCGGCGTACTGGAACAGGGCTCTGTCGACCTGCTCCGGCGTACCGGGCTCGGGGATCGACTGGACCGTGAGGGGCTGCGGCACGAAGGCATCGAGTTGCGCTTCGGCGGTACGGCGCACCGGATCGCGATGACCGAGCTGACCGGGCGGGCGATCACCGTCTACGGGCAGCAGGAGGTGGTGAAGGACCTGATCGCCGCCCGTACCGCCGTGGGTGGTGAACTGCGGTTCGAGGTCGAGGACGTACGCCTGTCCGGGCTCGACTCGACCTCGCCGGTGATCCGGTTCCGGCACCAGGGGCGCGAGGAGGAGTTGCACTGCGACTTCGTCGCCGGCTGCGACGGCTCGCACGGGGTGAGCCGCGACGCGGTGCCGGCCGGCGTGCTGACCGAGTACGAGCGGCAGTACCCCTTCGCCTGGCTGGGCGTACTCGCCGCCGCCGCACCCGCGGCCTCAGAACTCATCTACGCGCACCATGACCGGGGGTTCGCGCTGCACAGCATGCGCTCGCCGGAGATCTCCCGGCTCTACCTACAGGTCGCACCGGACACCGACATCGCGGACTGGCCCGACGACCGGATCTGGTCGGAGCTGCGGACCCGGCTGGAGACGGTGCCGGGCTGGTCGCTGAACACCGGACCGATCCTGGAGAAGAGCGTCACCGGGATGCGGAGTCTCGTGGTGGAGCCGATGCGGTGGGAGCGGCTGTTCCTGGCCGGCGATGCGGTGCACATCGTGCCGCCGACCGGCGCGAAGGGGATGAACCTGGCGCTGGCCGACGTCGCGCTGCTCGGCGACGCGTTCGCCGCCTGGTACGACGAGGGCCGCGACGATCTGCTGACCGGTTACTCCGACACCGCGCTGCGCCGGGTCTGGCGGGTCCAGCACTTCTCCTGGTGGATGACCTCGCTGCTGCACCGGCTGGCGACGGACGACCCGTACGAGGCGAAGTTGCAGCTCTCCACCCTGCACTACGTCACCTCGTCCCGGGCGTACGCCACCAGCCTGGCGGAGAACTACGTCGGACTCGCCGAGGTCTGACGCACTTCGTGGCACACCGGGTCCCGTCCGATCTGCGCCGATCAGCGGACGGGGCCCGGTGCGGACCAGTGGGCCCGGTCGGCTATCCCGCGGGCGCGGCGACCCGGCCGGTGCTCTCGGCCACGGTGCGGCCCCGACGACGGGTGAGCGTGGCGTCCAGCGACCAGCGACCGGCGCCGAGTACGGCGACCAGCAGGAAGGACCAGCAGAACAGCGCCGCCGTCTCGCCGCCGTTGTTCAGTGGCAGCAGCCCGTCCGGCTGGTGCACCACGAAGTACGCGTACGCCATGGAGCCGGAACAGATCACGGCCGCGATCCGGGTGCTCAGGCCGACCAGCACGAGCAGCCCGCCCACGAACTGGATGACGGCGGCGTACCATCCGGGCCAGGTGCCGAGCGGGATCGCCTCACCGCTGCCGCGATTGCCGCCGAAGATCCCGAACAGGGAGGCGGCGCCGTGCAGCGCGAACAACAGCCCGAGTACCACTCGGAACAGTGTCGTGACGAGGTCGGTGAGTTTGGCATTGGTCATGGGACACTCCTTGCGACTGGCAGGGGTAGCTATTGGCGTCCCACGGCAACGCCACGTTATCCAGTGACATTGATGGATGTCAATAGACTCCCATTCCTGCCCGACAGGTGCCCCCTACCGGTCACGCCCGGAGCTAATCCCCAGCCACGAGGATCGCCACCTCGAACCGCCGGGTCGCCGGCTCCCCCGCCTCCCAGCCCCGCCGCAGCCCGAGCCGTACGCTGGTCCGCCCGGGGCCGACGACGGTGAACCGCAGCTGCCGGATTCCCGCGGCCCCCAACCCGTCCCGGTCCGGCCGGAAGCTGTCCCCAGCCGGAGCGAGCACGCCCACGTCGATCTCATCGAGCTGCCAGCGGAAACCCGAACTCGGCGTTTCGGGAAGCTGGACCACCACGAGGTCACCGGGCGACGGGCTGTACGATCGTCCGGCGTCGGACTCGGTCAGCTCAAGCTGAGCCATACCGGATCCCACCCCGCGACCCGCCGACCGGGAACGACCGATCCGGTCAGTGCGGCAACTCGACCGCGCAGCACGCCTCCCCCTGTTCCTGAAGCAGTCCATCGAAGTCGCCGCGCTTCATCTTGAACCGACCGCCGTGACCCCAGCCCGGACCCCAGGAATTCTGGAACAGATAGGCGTCCTCGTCCGCGATCCGATCGAGCATCAGATAGCAGTGTCCGCCGGATCCCGCGCCGGTCGGCGTGACGAAGCCATTCTCGTCCGGGTTGAACATGTCCTTCGTCCACGGGGTGCCCACCACGATCGAGCCCTGACTGTCGATCCATTCGTCGATCTCGGCGAGGGTGTGCGCGAACGCGAAGGCCGCGAGCCGGCCCCGCTCCCGCACCGCCAACGCCCCGGACCGTACGGTCGAGCCGTTCTCCTTGCCCGGCTCGCCGTCGATCACCTTGCACTCGTAGTAGAGCGCGTGCCCGTCGGCGTTCTGGTACGTGCCCGCGACCGGCATGGCGTCCACCCAGCCCGCCCAGCCGAACCCCACGCAGTGCCCGGTCTGCCCCTGGTCGAGCTGGGTGGTCAGCTCCCAGGCCGGTGCCGCGTCGCTGGTCGCCACGGGCTCGCGCTGGGTCCGCAGCCAGCGCCAGAAGACCAGGTACGCCCGCCAGTCCGAGAAGTACGGCGTGTCGGCGAGCACCTGTTCGATGGTCATCTGACGGATCGACTCGGATGGCTCCGCGATCTCCAGCAGGCGCGGGATGTCCCAGTCTCGCGCATCCGGCCGGTACAGCCGGCCGAGCAGCTCCGGCCCGGGTGTCTCGCCCGCGCTCGTCTCCGGTGGATCCACCGCGAAACGTCTCTCCTGCTCCATCGACTCGCCTTCGACCGGGCCCTGGCGGGCGGGGTGGGAAGCGGCCGCTGCGCGTCAAACCCGGGCTGCGCGTCAAACCCGGGCGATGCCCGGAGCGGCCCGTCCCATCCCACTTTCGCAGGTCGGAAACGGGCCGTTCCGCGTCAAGGCCGCCGCGTCACCCATTGTGCGCCCCCGGGCCGATCCCCCGGGTCCGATCCGTCGAGCGGGTCGAGACGCATTCACGACAGGAACCGGAACCGCAGCCGGGCCGGACGTCAGTCGACCGGCAGGTCGGCGCAGCCCGCCTCGTCGGGCAGCAGCGGACGCAGGCTGACCTGCCACCGCTTGCCGCCGGAGGTCCACGGGGTACGGGCGTTCGCCTTGGCGGCCGCACCGAGCAGCGCCGTCGCCTCGGCACCGCGTACGTCGACACAACCCTGGTCGAGGCCGGTTGCCGGCGGCGACCCCGGCAGGGCCGGGCCGGGCCAGGCAACCTCCGGCGGAGCGGCGATCCCGTTGTCGTCGGCCTGCCACGGGATCGCCACTGCGGCCACCGCCTCGGCCTGGTACGGCTTCGCCGCCTCGACCTTGTCCGGCCCCAGTGTCCCGGCCAGGTCGGTGAGTACGGTGATCAGCTTCTGGAGTTCCGTCCGCGCCGTACGCTGCGCCTCGGTCAGCCCGCCCGCGCCCTGGCTGCCCTCGGACAGCGCGTACACCTCCAGCACCTCAGTGCCGGTCTTGGACGACACGGTGAACCGGGTCGACGGCATGTCCGTGACGGACGGCCGGCCGAGATCGGCGGCGGAGCCGACACCGGCGGCCTGGGCCTGCGCGATCAGCCGGTCGACCTCGTCGAGCGGAATACGCTGCTGCTGAAGGCTCGGCAGTGCCGGGCCGGGGTAGATGGCGATCTGCGGGCCCTCGGTGATGACCCGCCCGTCCGCGTAAATCGTCACGATCGGCACCCGGGTCAGCCGGGTGGCCGGCGCCACATACCCGCCGACGTGCTCCACCCGGAGCACCACACCATTCGGGTCGGCCGGGCCGGGATCGCCGCCCGAACCGCCCGGCCCGTCGTCGCCCGCCCCACTGCCCTCCCGGGCACAGGCCGCGGCCAGCAGAAGCACCACGCCGATACAGGTTATCCGGACACCTCGCCACGTTCTCATGCCAATCAGACGGACCAGAGCCCCGGTCGGTTCCGTGTCACCGAGCATCACGCGATCGGGCGAGTGCGCCGTCGAGGTCGGCATGGTCGCCGGCAAACGGGCCCGGACCGGGTCAGCCCCGGCTGGCAGCCTGGCCGACGAAGGCTCGCCACGCCGCCGGCCCGAAGTTCAGCACCGGTCCGGTCGGGTCCTTGCTGTCGCGTACGGCAACCACGCCGGGCAGGTTGTCGGCCACCTCGACACAGTTGCCGCCGTTGGTGCCGCTGCGGGTCGACTTCCGCCATCGGGCGTCACTGAGGTGCATGCTGGCTCTCCACTTCCTTCAGCAGGGCGAGCGACAGGTTCTGCGGCAAGGCTACGCCGCGCACACCCTCCCACCGCCCGAGCAGCGTGGCGATCCCATCCTCGTCACCGACGACAAAATCGGCCAGCTGGTTCTCCAGGGTCCCCACCCAGTTGCCGTCGGCGGACCTGGCCAGGGCGAGCTGCCCGGAGAGACCGACGTACAGGCCGGCGTCGGCGGGGACCAGGTGCAACTGGACGTAGGGCAGCTCGGCCATCCGTATCAGGTGTCTGAACTGCTCGGCCATGATGGCGTCCCGGCGGCGCAGGGCCGACTCGTCGAGGACGAATATCGCCAGGGGCGGGTGGTCCCGGGTCAGGATTTCCTGCCGTTCGAGCCGGGATGCCACCAACTTCTCGACCTCCTCCTCTGGACGGGTGGCGTCGAAGCGCAGCACCGCGCGGGCGTAGTTCTCGGTCTGGAGCAGCCCGGGGATCAGGGTCGGGTGGTAATTCCGGAGCTGCGTGGCGGCCCGCTCGGCGTCCAGCCAGCGCTTGAACCAGATGGGCTCGCTGTCCCGCTGCGCCGCCTTGAGCAGCGACACGAACAGGCCGCCGGTCTCCAGGATCTCGTCGGCCCGCTTGGCGTACGGCATGTCGATCGGCCGCGTGCCGGTCTCCACAGCGGACACCGTCGAGGCCGAGTAGTTCGCCCGCTTGCCGAACTCCTCCTGTGACATGCCGCGCAGGGCTCGCTGCCTGCGGAGCTGGTCTCGGATGAAGGCGAACGCGTCCTCGTGTCCCATCGGACCTCCAGAAGTTTTGTCTTGATCACCAAGAGTCGCCAGTCGCCGCCGATGGCCCACCAGACCAGCGCCGTGACCTGCTCGATCGCCTTACGAGCCTAGTGCCGTCCATATCAGAGTGTCACCAAGCGGAACTGCTCGGTGACCGCCAAACGCCCGGATGGAACCTGCCTCGGGAGCCGGTCTCGACCCCCACCGAGACCGGCTCCCTCCAACTCCCCGAGGAGGTAACGATGACGCGGCTTCTCCGGCATCTGACCGGACCACGGCCCTACCCCCGCCGGAACTGGCGCCGGCTCTGGCGGTACTGCCGCTGCGGTTGGCCCTGGCGCTGCCCGGATTCCATCGAACTGGTGCCCGCGCCCTACCAGCCGCCGCCCCCACCCCGGTTGACGGAGACGGAACAGGCCGAGATCCGCGCCCTGGCGGCCACGCCATCACCCGTCACCCCGGACCCGCCTCCGCCGCCGGCCCGGGTTCGGGCGAGCAACCGTGGCCCCGGATGGGACCGGCCCACCCGCCCGCATCTGGCGAACGGCCGGCCGGGTAGGCAGGCGCCCGCGCAGGAGTACCGCACCCGGCCCGGTACGCGGACGTGACCGGTGATCGGCCCGCAGGAACGCTGGCGTAAGCACCTTCCGACGTACCCGTTGTATCGCTGCCGGGGGTGCGCCGATCCCTGGCCCTGCCATTCCGCCCGGCTGGCACTGGCTGTCGCGTACCGCAACGACCGGACGGGGCTGATGGTGTACCTCGGCGCGCACCTCGCCCATGCGCTGCAAGCGCTGCCCAACACACATCCCGCACTGCTCGCGGGGCAGATCCTCTACTGGGTGCCCCGCCGCCGCTGACCGCCTCGTCACCCGACCGGCCCGCACTCCGCAAGGATCGGGCGCGGTGGTCCGGCGGTCGACCGGAGCGCTCCGGTCGACCGCCGGACCGGCCGGTCGGGTCGGCGGGCCCTGCGGCCTGCCGCCGGGGATGTCCCTACGGGTTTCGTCATGCGGCGAGTGCGTGACCGGTCCCGATGAAGGTGTGGTTGCGGCGCGTGGCGCGGAGGACGTCAACGCGGCGTCGGGCCAAGCTGTCGGCGTACCGACCCCAGTGCAGAGACAGGTACGGCTTGACGTTCAGCGCTGCATCGGTGGTGGGCGGCTTCTCGGTGACCGGCTGCCGTGACGGCTGCGAGATCGACCAGCAGGCTCAGCCGGAACGTTGCGTGACGGGCGACCGCACAACACGGCGCGGCACTTGGCTTCCGCTTCTGCCGAGGTGAGTGCGTTGGCTGACGAAGGCAGACGGAGAGATTCTTGTTCATCCTTCGTTGAAAAAAGCGGCGTAAAACCGGCACGCTCGCCGTGCAAGTCCGCCTGAGCGCCGTTTCTAACGGTCGTTTCAGGTTCGCTCGGTATGAACTGGGCATCGCCGGGCGACGCGGGTCTCGACCCTGAAGGGCAGCCATTCGTGATTTCTGTGCTCGTGGTGGACGCCCAGCCGCTGCAGCGCCTCGGGTTTCGTGTGCTGCTGGAGTGCACCCCCGACACCGAGATCGTCGGCGAGGCCGGCAACGGCGCCGAGGCCGTTCGGCAGATCATCGAGCTGCGCCCCGACGTGGTGCTGATGGACATCCGTATGCCGGGCGTCAACGGGATCGAGGCGACCCGGCGCATCGTCGCAGCCGGTGGGCGTTCGCGGATCCTGGTGCTGACGACGTTCGACGTGGAACGGTACGCGTTCGCCGCGCTGCGGGCCGGGGCGAGTGGTTTCCTGCTCAAGGACATCGGCCCGGAGGAGCTGCTCGCCGGCATCCGGGCCGTTGCCGCTGGGGACGCGGTGATCGCGCCGACGCTGACTCGGCGGCTGCTCGACGCGTTCGCCGACCGGCTCGACGATGACCTCTGCGGACCCGTGCGGAAGGATCCCCGGCTGAGATTCCTGACCCACCGCGAGCGCGAGGTCCTCGTCGCCATCGGCCAGGGCCTCACCAACGGCGAGATCGCGCAACGGTTCACGCTGTCGGAGTCGACGGTGAAGACCCACGTCGGGCGGGTCCTCGCCAAGATCGGCGCACGGGACCGGATCCAGGCGGTCATCCTCGCCTACAACCTGAGACTCACCCGGCCGGTCTAGCATTTCATCTCGCGCGTCAGTCGAGGGCGCGACCGTAGTTCCCAGCCGCTCCACTGCCGGGTCCGCCTGCAGCCCTCCACGTCACCGCCCGTTCAGTGCGGAAGTGTGTGAGCTCAGAGTCGTTTCTCGGCTCGTCGACCTCGGTGAGCTCACACACGTTCGACGCTTCCTCAGGACTTGCGGGGGGAGACCGTCATGATGCCCGTGCACATCTCGTCGCTGGTGCCGTCGCCCCACACCACGTAGCGGGGCGGCAGCTTCTTCAGCTGCGGCAGCTGTCTGCGCAGCCTCGCGTCGTGCGTACACGTCACCCGCAGCGTGTCCCCCGGACCGATCTCCACCGGCGACGGCAACTTCATCAGCCGCTGGTTGTCGAAGTCGAACTGCGGCACGTCGAGCACGACCTTGGCGTTCGGCGTGCCCGGGTTGAGTTCGACCTTGATGGCCCGCCCGAGCAGGTGCATGTGGCCGAAACCGGCGAACAGCGTCATCGGCGCCGGCACCTTCTGGTCGCAGGTCTGGGTGTTACCGGGCTTCGGCACGCCGCCCGGGTTGCATTCCTCCACCTGACGGTCCGCCGACTCGCCGACATCCGGTCCGAACCGCTTCGTCACGTCCGCGATCGAGGCCGCCCGGTCACAGAGCGGACCCGACTCGTCGGCGGCGCAGGGCAGGTCGGTCGGCGCGTCGAGCGACCACGTTTCGAGTTCCCGAGTTTGGGGCGTGCCGTCCGTCAGCCGCAGCCGCACCGCCGAGCGGTCCGACCCGGCCGGTTTGCCGTCGGTCGCGAGCAGGTTGTAGTGGATCTGGAGGATGATCAGGCTGCCCGGCCCCAGCTTGAAGCCGATGTCCTGGTCGAGCAGCGTCTCCGTGGCGCCCGGCGCCCAGGTGTCCACCCACGTCGCGCCCTGGTCGTCGCCCTCCACGTCGGCGCCGGGCACGCCGGTCCCGCCGAAACACTGCCAGCCGAGGCCGGGCGTCTTCGCGTCCTGCTTGCGCACCAGGGCAGCGCGGTCCGGCGGCACCGCGTACACGATGGCGTGGTGCGCGATGGCGACGTTCTCCGGTGCGAATTGGGTCCCGGTCACGAACGCCGTCTTGGTCAGGTCCGGATCGATCACCTGGCACCGGTACTCGTCCGTGCCCCCGCCCTCCGGCGCCGTAGGCGTGTAGGCCTCGGCCATCTTCAGGTCCAGGAACCGCTCGCCGGCGCGCAGCGACTGCGGTGGAGCCGGCGACGCGCCCGCGTGCATGCTGTGCGGGCCGGCAGCTGGGCGCGCCGCACTGTTGTCGGCGTCCGACCCGCAAGCGGCGACAGCAGCGAACGCTGTCACCAGCGTCATGGCGCCCGCCGCGAACTTCCACCGTGGACTGTCAGATTTCCTCATAGCCCGGACGCTAGGACAGATTCCGTCTTGTTTCGTCGTACCGCGGTCGTCATCGTCGGGAGGGAGGTGGTACCGCGGTACTACTCCCGGAGCGCCGTTCGGCACCCGCACGAGAGCCGTGCCGCGTTGCTCATCCGGTCCGACGGCTGTGTCGCCTGGGCCTTGCCAACCGGTCTGATCACCGGATTAACGGTCGTCTCAGATTCGCTCGGTACGAAGTTGGCCTCAGATAAGCGATGCAGCCCGTCAGGAGGCTATTGATGTCAGTCAACGCAGTGCCGCCCAGGGAAGCGCCGCCCGGTCGGTTGGCAGGCCGATGGGTGCCGTGGCTGGTGATCGGCTTGTGGCTGGCGCTGGCGGCGGTCATGGTGCCGTTGAGCGGAAAGTTGAGCTCGGTCACCACCGACAAAGCGGTGGACACCCTGCCGGCCAGCGCCGAGTCCACCAAGGTGGCGGTGCTGGAGGACAGTCTCCCCGGCGGCGAGGACAACACGTTCGTCTTCGTGTACCACCGTGCCGGCGGCATGACCGACGCCGACCGCGCGACGGTCGAGCGCCACTACAACACCCTTGCCGAGCGGTACCCGCCGAAGGCGGCGGCCGGCGAGGACGACGAGGGCCCGGCGACAAGACTCTCCACCGACGGCAAGGCGATGATGTTCACCCTCGACGTGAGCACGACCTACGGCGCACCGGAGGCCATCGTCGGCCCGTTGCGTGACGCCGCGAAGGACCGCCCCGCCGGCCTGGAACTCGACGTGACCGGCCCGGCCGCGATCGACGGCGACATGGACGCTGTCTTCGACGGTATCGACCTGCAGGTCTTCCTCACCACGGTCGTCGTCGTCACGGTCCTGCTTATCCTCACCTACCGCAGCCCGGTGTTGTGGTTCATCCCGCTCGTGGTCGTCGGCGCGGCCGCACTGACTGCGATGGCGACCGTCTACCTGCTCGTCAAGGGCTTCGGCATCGTGGTCAACGACCAGAACTCGGCGCTGCTGACGATCCTGGTGTTCGGCGTCGGCACGGACTACGCGCTGTTGCTCATCGCTCGATATCGGGAGACACTGCGCCACCACGAGAACGTCCGGGTCGCGATGGTCCACGCGCTACGCGGCGCGGCGCCGGCCATCGTCGCGTCCGCGGCCACCGTGGTCGCCGGCCTGCTCTGCCTGCTCGTCGCGGACCTGAACAGTACCAGCGGGTTGGGCCCGATCGGCGCCGCCGGCATCCTGTGCGCGCTGGTGGCCATGCTGACGCTGTTCCCGGCGGTGCTCGTGGTGCTCGGCAGGCGAGTCTTCTGGCCGGCCATCCCGCGGCTCAGCACGGCCGTGCAGGACAAGCCGGGGCTGTGGGGACGGCTCGGCACCGGCATCAGCCGCCGACGGTGGGTGGCCACGCTCGGCGCGCTCGGAGTCCTCGGCGTGCTCGCCATCGGTCTGACGGGTAACACCGGCGCCCTGCGGGAGCAGGACCAGTTCCTGTCCGCGCCGGAGTCCGTCACCGGCTTCACCGTTCTCCGCCAGCACTTCCCGGAGCTCGGCGGCCAGCCGATGACGATCTATACGCGGCCGGCGTACCAGGAGCGGGTGGTCGACATCGTCAAGCGCACTCCCGGCGTGGCAGAGGCCGTCCCGGGCCAGACCGTCGGAGGCTGGGCCGACATCTCCGTGTTCCCGACCGACGCGCCGGACACCGCCGCGGAGTACGACACGATCAAGCGGGTGCGCACCGCCGTGCACGCGGTGAACGGGGCGGAGGCGATCGTCGGCGGGCCGAGCGCGGAGAACCTCGACACCGAGGTGACCACCACCCGCGACGAGAAGCGGGTGATCCCGCTGGTGCTCGCCGTCGTCCTGATCGTCCTCGGGCTGCTGCTGCGCGCGATCGTGGCCCCGCTGGTCCTGATGGCGACTGTGATCGTCTCGTTCGCGGCGGCCTTCGGCGGCAGCGTGTTCGTCTTCGACACGATCCTCGGGTTCAAAGGTATCGACTATTCGGTGCCGCTGCTGGCATTCCTGTTCCTGGTGGCGCTCGGCGTCGACTACAACATCTTCCTGGCCAGCCGGGCCCGGGAGGAGACCGTGCGTCTCGGCACCCGAGAGGGCATGCTAAAGGCCCTGTCGGCCACCGGTGGCGTCATCACCTCGGCAGGGCTGGTCCTGGCGGCCACGTTCGCGGTCCTCGCCACACTTCCGCTGGTGATGCTGATCGAGGTCGGGTTCCTGGTCGCCTTCGGCGTGCTGCTCGACGCCCTGCTGGTGCGGTCGGTCCTGGTGCCCGCCCTCACCCTCCTGATCGGCCGGCGGATCTGGTGGCCGAGCCGGCTGTCCCGTCCAGCGGCAGGGCCGCCGATCGGTCGACACACGCTCGCCGACGAGGAGGAGCCCGCGCTGCAACGGTGAGCGCGGCGGCACGGACGAGATCCGGGACGGGCATCCAGCCCGTCCCGTGTCCTTTCGTGGGCCCGACGGCCGCCGCCCTCCGGTCCTGCGCGACGCGCCGGGCCTGGGGTCGGCGCACCGCGGTGTCCGGCCCCGAAGGTGAACGGCACGGGGTCATGCCCGAAGGCGGCCGTCTCTTGTCCTGCGCCACACCGCCGGGACGGGGTCAGCGCACCGCGGTGTCCTCCCCGGCGGCGCGGCGCGCGATCGGGGCGGGCGGGGCCGCGGCCGGAAGGTCGACCCGAAGCAGCGCGCCACCGCGTGTGGAACGGGCGACAGCGGCCCGGCCGCCGTGGGCGTCGACGACCCGCTGCACGATCGACAGCCCCAGACCGGATCCCGGCAACCCCCGGGCACTGTCGGCACGGTAGAACCGGTCGAACACCCGCGGTACGTCGACGGCGTCGATGCCCGACCCGGCATCGTCAACCTCGAGCACCGCCGACGCGCCCTCGGCACGCAGCCGGACCTGGACCGGCTGGTCCGCGGGGGACCACTTGCCGGCGTTGTCGATGAGGTTGAGCACCGCCCGCTGGAGCGCAGCGGGACGCCCGCTCACCCACACGGAGGTCACGTCGAGCGCGACCTCGATGTCAGGCACGCGGGAACGCGCCCGGGTCGCGGCGGTCACCACCACGTCGGCGAGGTCGAGCACCTCGGTGCTCTCGTCGCTGACGTCACCGCGTGCCACCTCGGTCAGCTCGGCGGCAAGGGTGCTCAACTCGGCCACCTGCGCGCCGAGATCGTTGAGCAACCGGGTCCGGCTCTCCGCCGACAGTGCGCTGTCCAGGGTGCCGCGCCGATCGAGCCGGATCAGCAGCTCGACGTTGAGGCGCAGGCTGGTGAGCGGGGTCTTGAGCTCGTGGGCGGCATCCTCGGCGAGCAGCCGCTGGGCCCGCCGCGAGTCCCGGAGCGCGGCGAGCATCTCGTTGATCGCCTGGATCAGCCGCCGGATCTCCCCACCGCCCTCATCCGGGATGTCGGCGTCGAGAACCCGGGTGTGCGCGACACGTACCGCGGCGGCGGTCAGCCGGTCGATCGGTGCCAGCCCGGCCCGCGCCACGGTCCGCCCGACAAGGGCGCCGCCAACCACGCAGAGCAGCCCGATCAGCAGCATCCCGAACCCGAACCGGTTGATCGGGCTGTCGTCGGCGACGCGGGCCACCTGGACCGCGCCGTCGCCCGCCCGCAGCGTGTAAATGCGGTAGCCGTCCTCGTCGCTGTCGTTCGACTCCATCAGGTCGGCCGACGCGCCCTGCGCCACGCGCCCGGCGCGCCCGCTGACCGGAGGCAGCGCGGGTTGGCCGACCGGCGTCCGGGTCGAGCCGTCGGGCAGGATGACCCGCACCAGCCGACCGGACCCGGGATACGGCGGTAGCTGGACCTGCGCCACACTGGCGTGCTCCGCGTCCGTCGCCAGGACGCGGGAGTCGGCGCGCAGCTGATCCTCGGCGGCGTCCTGCAGCTCCCAGTCCATTAGCTCGCTGGCCACCTGGAAGGCCACGAACACGCTGACCGCGATGGCCGTCGCCGCGATCACCGTCAGCCTGGTCCGCAGGGACCGCCGGCGCCACCATCGGGTCAGCCGGCGCGGTTCCCGGCCGGCGGGCCTGCTCACGGAGGAGTCTCCCGCAACGTGTAACCCAGGCCGCGCAGCGTGTAGATCAATCGCGGCTCACCCTCGGCCTCCATCTTGCGGCGCAGGTAGCTCACGTATACCTGGAGGTTGTTGGCGGTGGCGCTCATGTCGAAGCCCCAGATCGCCTCGAACAGCGCGTCGCGGGTCAAGACCCGGGTCGCGTTGCGCACGAGAACCTCCAGCAGGGAGAACTCGGTCCGGGTCAAGCGCAGCGGCCGCCCGCCACGCCACGCCTCGAACCTGTCGGGATCGACCCGGACGTCGGCGAACGACAGGATCTGCGACTCCCCGTCGGCCGGCGTGCGCCGGCGCAGCAGGGCCCGCACCCGGGCCAGCAACTCCTCGGTGGCGAACGGCTTGGGCAGGTAGTCGTCAGCGCCCGCGTCGAGCCCCGCGACTCGGTCGGAGACCTGGTCACGGGCAGTCAGCATCAACACCGGCAGATCCCGACCCGCGGCCCGCAACCGCCGGCAGGTCTCCAACCCGCCGAGGCGAGGCATCATCACGTCGATGATCAGCAGATCCAGCCCGTCACCGCCCGCCCCGCCGACCCCGTCGAGCACGGCGAGACCGTTGGCGACGGTGCTGGTGTCGTAACCCTCGACCTGGAGCACCCGCTCCAGCGACTCACGGATGGCCCCGTCATCATCCGCGATCAGGATCCGCACGCTGGCCCGCCCCCTTCCAGTCGATGCTTTGCCGCTCATCCTCCCCGATCAACCTGGGGCCAGGATTAGAACCGTCGCCTCTGTGGTGCCCGCGGACGGTGCTCTTACGGATGCCTGAGCTCAGACTTGACCACTGACGGGACGGCAACGAACCGTGGGACCGCCGGCACGGATATTTGCGAGAACGGAGTGCCGGCGCGCCAGGCGCACTACCAGGCCCGCAGGCCGGCGGCGAACTCCGCGCACTGTCATGCCGCCGACCGTGCGCGCCATCCAGCCGGAGCCGTCACGCTCCGTAAGCGACCTGCCGTATCGGTGGACGTTCGGAACTGTCGAGTTCAGTGCGTCAACGCTCTCAGCGAAAACTCTGTCCTTTCTGTTGCCCCGCCAGCAGACTCACGACATGGGACTGGGATTCAAGGGAGACGTTGTCGATTTCTATCAGCGATATCGACGTGGTTATCCGGCGCCGGTCGTCGACGCGCTGACTGCGGCTCTTCGTCTCGACGCAGCCGATGTCGTGCTCGACCTCGGCTGTGGCACCGGTCAGTTGACGCTGCCTCTCGCCCAGCGTGTCCGCGGAGCTATCGGCATGGATCCTGAGCCCGACATGCTCGAACGGGCTCGCGACGTCGCACGGGAAAGGCAAACCGCCAATGTGACCTGGATGCTCGGCGCCGACACCGACGTCCCCGCCATGGGTGCTGTCCTGGGCAACGAATCACTCGGCGCGGTCACCATCGGGCAAGCGCTGCATTGGATGAATCCGGATCCCCTATTCACCAACCTCCTTCCGTACCTTCGTCCCGGCGGTGCCGTGGCCGTCGTGACGAACGGAAGGCCCGCCTGGATGCATGACAGCACCTGGTCTCACGCACTCCGCACCTTCCTGGAGCGATGGCTGGGCGAACCGTTGACCTACGCCTGTGGTACGGATGCCGCCAGCCAGCAGCGCTACGCCGCAAACCTGCGGGCAGCCGGCCTCACTGTGTCGGAAAAGAGTCATGAGTACATGGATACGATCGATCTCGAGCACCTAATAGGCGGCGTGTACTCAGCGTTTTCCGCCGATCGGCTTCCCGCGCGGGGGACCGTGCTGATTTCGGCGAGCAACTTCGAGCGGCCTTGCCCTCCGCCGAGACCTATGACGAGCCTGTACGCGTCAAGATGCTGATCGGCACGAAAGAATAGGCGGGAAGCACCGCCGCATTGTCATGCCGCCGTCCGCGCGCCTCGTATCTGCCAGAGTCGTCACGCTCTGTGGTCGCCTCTGGTGTCGGTTGACGTCTGGACATGACGATGCTCGTCACTGCAACTCTCGCGGTCACAGCTCACATGCGATCGACCTCACCAGTACGCCCGAGGCGATCTTCACAACACCAGATCAACGCACTAACCGGGATTCGGGCACACCACAACCTCGCCGGATGTCTGATCGCCCGTATGTCGGTCTGGGCCGGCTTACCGGCTCTCACCCGACAAGACATATCTCGATATGGGATGCGATATCCCTCGGCAAGATACTGGAGCAGCAGTCCGGCCGTCGGGGCGGCTGGCGGCGATGAGCCGAAATCGAAACCCGGGGCCTTAACTGCGGCGGCGACTTCGCTACCACTCGGCCGCCGCATTCGGTACGAGTACCACCTCTCCCCCGCGGGCGAGGAACTGCGGATCGTCCTCGGCGCGCTTCAGCAGCGGGGCGATCAGCACTGCGCACCGGCGGCCGGGCCCAGCGCGCAGCGTCGCAGCCGCAGCACGGGCGCGCGGCTCGATGTGGCGTTCACCGATGAAAGCGGCAGGGTCGTCGCCCTCGACGAGGTGACTTTCGTAGCCGTGTAGCCGGCCAGGCAGCGGTTCCGGGTTTCGTCAACGGCCCGCTAAACGTCACCCATACTGCCGCTGGCGATCAGGTCGGCCAGGCGGTAACGGTCTCCGACGAGCTGCCACACTCGACACAAGGGTCCGATGCCCCGCACTCGCCCATCCCAAGCACCGCAGCAGCGCCGTTCGGGGGATCATCCGTACCTGGCGATCGCTCGAATGAGTACGGCTGGCACCGGGTCGTCTCGTAACGGGTAGACAACCGATTGGGCTGTTGTGGACCCCCGAGTCGGGACCGTGTAATCAGTCTCTGACCCTCAGTACGAGCTTGCCCTTATTGTGTCCCTGTTCGCCTTGGACGTGCGCTGCGGGGGCATGGGTGAGCGGCAGTATCTTCTGCACCTCGACGTGGAGTTCTCCAGCGTCGATGATCCGTGCGAGGTTAGCCAACGCAGCACCGTCCGGTTCCACCAGGAATGGTGTCACGGTGAGCCCGCGGTGGCCTGCTTCGGTGATGAGTTCGGCGGACGCTCCCGGAATGGGGATGATCAGTCCACCCGGGCGCAGCGTGTCGAGCGATCGAGTACTGGTTCTGTCGGCGGCGTCACCAACAAGGTCGAGAACGACGTCGATGTCGCTCACGGCTTCCTCAAAGGGTTCCTTGGTGTAGTCGATGAGTTCGTCGGCACCGAGGTCACGTAGCCAGTCGTGGTTCGCGGCACGTGCGGCGGCGATGACGTGGGCACCCATGCGTTTGGCGATCTGAACCGCAAGGTGGCCTACGCCGCCAGCAGCCGCGTGTACAAGTACCCGGTGGCCGGGTGTGATGCGGGCGGCGTCGGCGAGGGCTTGCCATGCGGTAAGGGCGGCGAGTGGCACAGCCGCCGCGTGTTCGTGGTCGAGCTTGGTGGGTTTGGCGGCGAACTGGCGTGCCGGAGCGGTGACGTACTCGGCGTAGCCGCCGGCTTGGCGCGGGAACCACGGCATGCCGTACACCTCGTCACCGACGCGTAGGGTGTGCACACCGAAGCCCACCTCTTCGACGACGCCGGAGACGTCCCAGCCCAGGATGAACGGTGGCTCGCCGATGCCAGGAAGGCCGTGCCCGGCTCGTGTCTTCCAGTCGATGGGATTCACACCGGCTGCGTGGACCCGTACGAGTACTTCGGTGGGAAGCGGCTGGGGCCGCGGAATGTCGCTGATCTGAAGGACGTCCGGTGGACCGTACACGTTCTGGGTGATGGCCTTCATGTGAAGGAGTGCCATTTATTTCCTCGCTCTGATCTGTGGATGTGCCGGTGTCGTTCGGAATGAAGCCGTACTCGATTTTGCATATGTCAATGGGCAATGTCGGCGTTGGTTACGCCGACCTCGCCGGTTCCCTGGCCGCCGCTGGGCTGCTCGCTTCGGTGTCGTGCTGGCGTTCGTCCTCGTTGTCCGGGGCCACCCGCCCGACGACGAGGACGACGAGGGCGGCTAGTGCCAGCGCCGCCGCGCCGAGCCACATCGAACTGTGAAGGCTGATGAGGTCGACCGTCACCGCACCGAGGAGCGAGCCGAGGGCGATCGACAGTTGAAAGACGCCGGTGTTCATCGCCTGCGCCGCCTCGACGAACCGGGTCGTGTTCGCGTACAGCCACAGCTGGGTGCAGACGGGCGCCATACCGATTGCGAGAGCCCACGCCAGTACGGCGGGCGTCGTGACCACGGCGTCATGCGCGAAAGCCGCCACAATGGTCATCGAGAGGAGAAATACGCCCGTGGTTATCAGGACGGCGCGGTGCCGGTGGCGTGCAGCTAGGACTCCACCGATGAAGGTACCGACGACGGTGACCACGCCGTAGACAAGTAGGAGAATACTCAGTGAGTTCGTCTGGAGTCCGGTGAGCTGTTCCAGGTACGGGGTGACGAAGGTGTATCCCGCGTAGTGGCCGCCGACGATGAGCACCACGGTGAGCAGGATCGCCCGAACCTTGGGCATCGCTAGCAGCTGACGGAAGTGGCCCGCCACCACCGCCCGGTGCATGGGAATCCTCGGGAGCAACACAAGCTGGATGAGGAACACGACGACCGCGAGTGCGGTGGCCGCCCCGTAGGCAATCCGCCAGTCGTAGTGGGCGCTGATGAAGGAGGCGGCTGGGACGCTGACCACGGCGCCGACGGAGATGCCTCCGAGGACCAGCGACGACGCGGTGTGCACCCGGTCGTGCGGCACCAGCCTTGCCGCCGCGGCGAGGGAGACCGCCCAGAAGCCTCCCACCGCTACGCCGAGCAGAACCCGACCGGCGATGAGGACTGCGAAATGTTGCGCGAACGCCGAGATCGCCCCGGCAACGACGAGGAGACCCGTCAAGCTGAGCAGGACCGTCCTGCGGTCGAGCCGGCCGATGACGATGGTGGTGAGTGGTGCGGCGATGGCGCCCAACAGGGCTGTGGCGGTGATCGCAAGCCCAGCGGTGCCTTCGGAGACGCCGAATTCCCGGGTCATGTCGGGAAGCAGCCCGACCGGTAGGAACTCGGTGACGACGAGCGCGAACGCACCGAGGGCGATGCCCACGACGGCGGCCCAGGACCCCCTGGTCGGGGGTGGTGCGAGATATGGGTCGGCCCGTGTCATGACGGACTCCTCCTTTGGTCAGCAGATCACGCACCATCGGTCGTTGACGGAGCGCACTCACAATTTGGGAACGATCGGTGCGGAATATGGCCAAAAAAAATTAGTCGAGCATGGTCAGCATGCCCTCGACCATTTGCTGCAATTGTGCGCGCGGCACGCCGGTGCGGACCCTGACCCGTAGACCAACCCAGGCATTGAACAGCGACAACGCCAGACTGCGCGGATCATGCCTCCCAGTGATCTCGCCCGCGTCCTGGCCGCGCCGGACGAGGTCGAACACGAGTTGCTGCTCGCGCGCGAAACCCTTCCCCACCCGTGCCGCCGCGTCGGGATCGCGCATCGCGAGTTCCGTGGCGCAGTTGACCGACAGGCAGCCGGCGGGCCGCTGCCCGACGTCCGCCACCGCCGACTCGAACAGCCCTCGAAGCGCGGCCCGGGCACTCACCTCTCGCTCGGCGGCCTCGCGGTTGTCCCGCTCCACCGTGTCTGCGTACCGGTCCAGGGCCTTCAGGTACAAGGCCCGCTTGTCACCGAAGGTGTCGTACATGCTGCGCTTGTGAATGCCCATCCGGGCGACAAGCTCCTGCATCGAAGTCTTCTCGTAGCCCTGCTCCCAGAACAGGGTCATCGCACGATCAAGGACGAGCTCCGGGTCGAACTCCTTCTGTCGAGCCACGGCCAGCTCCCCTCGTGAGATCGCGTCGCCTTTTGGGAACGAACGGTACAGTACCCTAGCCGCCCGCCGATCGCAATAGATGTGTTCCATCATCTATACTCCCAGAGGAGGTGCACCATGGGGCGGGTATCGCAGGCGCAGGCGCAGGAGAACCGCAGGCAGGTGGTCGCCGCCGCGGCCCGGCTGTTCCGCGAACGAGGCGTCCAGGCAGTCAGCGTCGCCGATCTTATGGCCGAGGCCGGCCTCACGCATGGGGGTTTCTACCGGCAGTTCGCCTCCAAGGAGGCGTTGCTCACCGAAGCCACCGTGCAGGCGTTCGCCGATCTCGCCGCGCTGCTAACGGAATTCGACGCCAAGCGTCCGGGCGACCACGATGCGGCCCGTAAGGATCTGATCGACTACTACCTGTCGACGGAACATCGGGACGACCTTGGGCAGGGCTGTCCCACCACCGGCCTGTCTTCGGACATCGCGGGCGAGGATATCGGGGGTTCCGCCCGAGCGGCCTACGCCGACGGCGTGGGCCTGTTCGCCCAATGGCTGTCCACGGACGGCAACGAGGATCTTGCCACCCTCTCGATGCTCGTCGGTGCACTGACACTCGCCCGCGCGACCGCCGGATCCGACCTGTCCGAACAGATCTTGGCCGCGGCCCACGAGGCGCTTGCCCGATACGGCCGCAACCCATGAGGCGCCCTCGCGCGGAGGACTAAACAAGCCGCCACCCTGACCCAGGCGCCGCCCGCCGGAGCAACCGACGGGCGGCGCTTCGTGTCAACCTGCCCCTCTTTGACCGCTCCGGCAGCCTCGGCTTGTAGCATTTAGATGATGGGGGTAATCTAATTAGGCAACGCGGTGCCCATCGGGCAACCGCTTCCGATCCCAAAGGAATCGCCTCCATGTCTGACACGAACGCACAAGGCATCGCCGTGATCACCGGGGCCTCTACCGGCCTGGGGGCCGTGTACGCCGACCGGCTCGCCCGCCGCGGTCACGACCTGCTGCTGGTCGCCCGCAACAAGAGCCGGCTCGACACCGTCGCGGCGAAGATCGCCGAGAACACCGGACGGACGGTCGAGGTACTGGCCGCGGACCTCGCCGACCCCACCCAACTCGCGACGGTGGAAACCCGCCTACGCACCGACGAGTCGATCTCGCTGCTGGTGAACAACGCCGGCGGCACCGTCTTCGGTCCACTCTCCCAGGCCGATCCGTCCCAGATGGAAGACCTGATCACGCTGAACGTCACCTCGCTGACCCGGCTAACCACCGCGGTGCTCGCGGGCTTCACCCGGCGCGGCAGCGGCACGATCATCAACCTGTCGTCCGCGCTGGCGCTCAACGTGCTGCCGGTCAGCGCTGTCTACAGCGGAACGAAGAGCTACGTGGTGGCGTTCACCCAGGCGTTGCAGCAGGAGCTCGCGGAGTCCGAAATCCGTGTACAGGCGGTTTTCCCGGGCGCGGTCCGTACCGAGTTCTGGGACGGTTCCGGTATCGAGGTCTCAGCGTTCCCAGAGGAGTGGGTCATGTCCGCCGACGACGCGGTCGACGCCGCCCTTGCGGGCTTGGACGCGGGCGAGCCCATGACCCTGCTGTCCCTGCCGGACATCACCGACTGGGACACGTTCGACGCCGCCCGCCAAGCCATGATCCCGAACCTGTCTCGGTCGGTCCCGGCCGACCGTTACCAGAGCTGATCCAGCCCGCACGAAAAGCCCTCTCCGGATTGGCCTCGATCACCTCCGGACGAGGGCCACGCGGGCAGATGAGACTCCGGCCCTCAGTCGAAGGCGATTCGCATCAGCCTGCTGGCGGCCCAGTCATCTAGTCGGGTCGGCCTGATGGTGCCGGGGTCGTGGGGCTGGTTGAGGTCGTCGACGATGGCTGCGATCACTGCGGCCCGTTCGGTCGGATCGGTGACCGTTGTTGCGTGCGCCGGCAGGTCTGCTCTAGTGCCGTTCTTGAGGTGGAAGGTGAAAGCGGGGTTCGCTCGTAAGTTTGCGTACCAGCCGGTCGCGCCGCCGCCCGCTCCGCTGCAAAGATAGGTCGCGCCGTCGGCGCGATAGAAGAAGATTTCAATGCGGCGGGGTCGTCCGGTACGCCGCCCAGTGGTGGTGATGTCCACGATTCGTTCGCGGGTTCCGGCCGCGGGTGTGATCTCGATGGCGCGCCTGATCTCGTGCGGCAGGTGCGCAAGTGGATCAGGCGCGCCGCGCTCACCGCGCTGGTCTGCGATCCTCATGCGGCTTCCTTCTGCAAGGCGGGGCCGAGGAGCAGTCCCCCGTCGATGACATACTCGGCGCCGGTGATGAAGGCCGCGTGCGGCGAGGTGAGGAACAACAGCAGCGCAGTGATGTCGGCGGGCTGCCCGAGTCGCGGGACGGCGAACGGCTCGGGCGAGTAGAAGTCGGCGATCGGGGCGTCGCTGCCGGCCGCTGGCTCGGTGATGAACGGAGTGGCGACAACGCCGGGGTGGATGACATTGACGCGGATGTTGTCACGGCCCAACTCGAGGGCAGCGGTCTGAGTGAGCCCTCGAATCGCCCACTTGCTGGCGACATAGGGCGCGTAGAAGGCAGTACCGCCGAGGCTCATGGTGGAGGCGATGTTGACGATTACTCCTCCCCCCGCGCGCCGCAGCGCCGGTGCGGCCGCCTTGATACCGAGAAAGGTGCCGGTGAGATTGATGTCGAGGATGCGAGCCCACGTAGCCCGGTGGGTGGACTCGATGAGGGCCGGCGGGTTCTGCACCCCGGCGTTGTTGACCAGGACCGTGAGCGCACCGAAGGCCGTCTCGGTTTCCGCGATGGCGGCGGCCCACGACTCCTCCCGGGAGACGTCGAGGCGGACGAAATGTGCCCCGTCTCCCAACTCTGCAGCGAGGCCGGCGCCACGCTCGGCATTGATGTCACCGATGACGACGTTGGCGCCTTCGGCATGCAGGGCGCGAACGTGGCTGGCGCCCTGCCCACCGGTGCCGCCGGTCACAAGAACGGTCTGATGGGCGAAGCGGGACATTCGATCCTCCGAGTGCGAGAGACGGCAACCCGCAGAACCGGGTGGTGAGTCGCGCGACTCACCACACCGAAGCTACGCCGCCGAGAGTGGTGAGTCAACCCACTCACCTCGCTATGATGGGCGCATGACCCCAGCACCGTCGGCCTATCACCAGCGCGTGGCGGAGGAGAAGCGGGCGCTCATCGTGCAAGCCGCTACTGAGCTTTTCCTTGAGTTGGGCTACGACCGAGCATCCCTGGCGCGTGTTGCCGACAGCGCTGGTGTCTCGAAAGCGACGCTGTTCAAGCAGTTTCCGACAAAGGCAGCGTTATTCGATGCCATCGTCATCGACTCGTGGGCCAAGAACGACGTCGCCGACGTGCCGCCCGCCGGCGACCTGACGGCCGGCCTGACGGTTCTCGGACGGCGCTACGCGGCGCTGTTGAGCCAGCCGGAGATGACTGACCTGTTCCGCATCGTCATCGCCGAACTGCCACGCTTTCCCGAACTGGCCAAGGCACATTTCTCACAAGGCAAACTGCCGTACTTCGAGTCCGTCCGGATCTACCTTTCAACCGAGCGCGACGCGGGAGCCGCAGACATCGCTGATCCGGAGATGGCCGCAACGCAGTTCCTCGGGATGATCTCCAACTACCTATTCTGGCCGAGTCTGGTGCTCCCCGACTGGACGGTGACCCCTGCCCGCATGACCGCGGTGGTGGACGAAGCCGTCCGCACCATGGTTGCGCGGTACGGCGCCGAGGTTGACCGCCCGGGCTTGTGAAGTCCTTGCCGCATCTGCCGCCGACCGTGCGCGCCACCACCAGCCGGAGCCATCACGCTCCGTGGCCGACCTCCGGCGTCGACCGACGTCCGGAACTGCCGATGACAGGAGGTCGCGACCGTCCAGAGTCAGGGGGACAATCGAGCGGTGACTGTTCGCTCGCATTGGGGTCTCACTCCGCGCCAGAGCGTCGAGGCAGAGTGCACTCGCCGGGGGCGCCAGGCGGTGGTAGGGGGATGCGTCCGGTTGATCACTGGCGCCGATACCGATGTTGCCTTGATCGTCGCATTGGGGGGTCCACACGCACGACGACTCCTTGCTGATCATCCGGCCACCGATCAGCGGTACTGGCTGCGGGTATGGGCAGCCCGGGGGCTGTTGTGGGCGTGGGACGACAACGGTCTGGACGGGGTGCGCATGGCACTGAGAGATCCGCAGTGGCGGGTGCGGGAGATGGCGGCGAAGGTTGTGGCTCGACAGCTCCTCGGTGATCTGCTTCCGGCCGTGGCCAAGCTTCGCGGTGATCCGGTGCTGAGGGTTCACGCGGCGGCTACCCGAGCAGTCGCCATGCTCACCAGTGCTGGTGCCTGAGTCGGGAGTCGACGCGAGGGTCATGCCGCCGTGAACGTCCTCAACTGCCGCAGAGCACGCGCGGCGGCTGGTGACCGTCCGTAACCCTCTGTAGGTCCGACCCAGTCGTCTGCCGGGCCGCTCGGAGCACCATCATGCCGATGACCGAGTACGTGACCTTGGTCGAATGTCCCGGTCGACCTAGCCTGGGCCGTCTCCCGAGATTGCCAGGCGACCTGGTTGGGGGCTTGTATCTCAAGCCGCTTGAGATCGCATAGTGGACGTCGTGGACATGAACGAGCTGTACGCCATCGGGGATGTCGCCCGGCGGACCGGACTGAGCGTCAGCGCCGTCCGGTACTACGCGGACGCCGGTGTCGTCACGCCGGCCGCCAGCACCCCGGCCGGCCATCGACTGTACGACGTGTCGGCCATCGCCCGGCTGGAACTGGTCCGGACGCTACGGGAACTCGACGCCGGCCTGGACGAGATCCGGCGGGTGCTGGCCGGCGAGGCGACCCTGCGCGAGCTGGCCGCCACCCACCTGGCCCTGCTGGCACAGCAGGAGGCACGGCTGCGCAGCCGTCGCGCGGTGTTGTCGGCCATCCTGCGACAGGACTCCACGGCCGAGCAGGTCACGCTGATGCACAAGCTGGTTGGCATGCCCGACGAGGAGCGCGACCGGCTGATCGATGAGTTCTGGACCGAGGTCTCCACCGGCTGGGACCCACCGGAGCGGATGGTCGAGTGGTGGCGGGCGGCCCGGCCGGAGCTGCCCGACCATCCCACCGCGGCCCAGCTGGAGGCGTGGATCGAGCTGGCCGAGCTGGTCCGCGACACCGAGGTCCGGCAGGCCGTACGCCGTGAGCTGTACGAGGTGTGCAGCACCGGCGCCGGGCCGCTGATGACCTCGTCACCGATGCTGGACAGCCTGGAGGCGGCAACGCCGATCGGCGAGGCGGCGATGGACGCGGCGCGGGAGCGGGTGCCGCCGGACTCGCCGCGGGCGCGTGAGATCGCCGACCGGTGGATCGGGTGGCTGACCGGCATCTTCCCGACACCAGACAGCCCCGGGATGTCGGACACGCCCGAGATCCGGATCCAAGTGGCCGACCACATGCTGGCGGGCGCGGAATGGGACCGCACCCCGCCGGAGCCGGAGGGACCGTACGACCGGTACATGGCCCTGGTCACCGCCGTGAACAACGTGCCGCCGGAGCGGTTCCCGTACGAGTGGCTGGCCGCGGCACTGCGCGCGTCCGCCCTACCGACTCCCTGAGCTGGAGGCACGGGATTATCGGCCGCTTGCAACATCGCCGTTGCTGACATGGACCACCCAGTCCTCGTAATACCAGCTGGGATCGCACGCGCAGTCGGTGAACCTGAACCGGAAGTTGGCCCTATACCGACCGACCTGCCCGTGGTCGAGCTGTCCGATCGAATCGCCGACACCCCATACGCCGCCACGTCACGGGGGTCCGGACACAACCCCCGTGACGTTCCCTCATGCGGCGTCGAGGGCTGCGGTGATCTTGCGAATCATGTCCGCCAGAGTGGGGCTGGGCTGACCCTGGTGGGTCCGGGCGGCTGCCTCGACGGCGACGAGGACTGTGCTGCGGAAGTTGTCGGCCTCGGCCGGATCCTGCTGCTTGAGCAGGCTCATGCCTGCCGTCAGGGCCGGCAGCACGTTGTCGGCGATTGTGGCTACGGACTTGTTGTCCAGCTTCATGTCCTTTGGATACTCGGCGAGCACGTGCCCGACCAGCCCGGTGGCGGAGGATAGGGCAATGGAGCCGTCGGTGGCGGCCTTGTGGGGCTTGCCGGCGATATCGGCGGCGGACATCAGCGTCACGGCGCCGTAGGCGGCGGTACGCAGGGTGAACTTGTCCTGATCGGTAAGGGTGACGGACATCGTCGTGAGCTCCTTCGAATCTGTTCTAGGGTTTGAACGGACGGATGGCGAAATGCCGTCCTGGTGGCAGGGGTATCTCGATTGCTGAGGTCGGGCTGCCCGAGGGGATCTCACCCTCGGGAGGCCCGACTTCAGACAGACAGGGGCCAAGCCCAACCCTGCGCGGAAACGTCGACGGTTCGACCGCACGGGGAGACCGTCGGGTGCCGCGGGTTGAGGAAGGGCATGCCGGGGCGCGGGCTCGGTGTCAGTCGTCGATTGCCTGGTAGAGCGTGGTCCAGAAATCGTGGAAAGCGTGCGCCGAGTACGGGGCGGACGTACCGACCTGGGTCAGCAGGATTCCGGTGAGCCGGTTCTGCGGGTCGGCGTAGGTCGAGGTGCCGCTTCCGCCGTCCCAGCCGAACTGGCCGATGGGCGCGTAGTCGCCACGGTAGGTGCGTGCCGCCATCCCGAAGCCCCAGCCACCGTGCTGCCCCTGCCCGAACGAGATGTGGACGTTGTTGACGGCCAGTTCGTGCCGGGCGGCCTGCTGCTCGGCCCCGAGGCGGTTGGTGGTCATCAGCTCGACGGCTGCCTTGGACAGGATCCGCTCGTCGCCGTGCATCCCGCCGTTGAGCAGCATCTGAAAGTAGGCGTTGTAGTCATCGACGGTGGAGGACAGTCCGCCACCACCACCCTGGAACGCGGGGGGCCTGCTGTGGCGTCCCCCTCCGGCCTCGTCCCACACGTGGAACTCCCCGGTCTGCGGATCGGGGGCGTAGAGGGGCGGTAGCCGGTCCATCTTTTCGGCGGGCACGTGGAAACCGGTGTCCTTCATCCCCAGGGGTTCGAAGACGCGTTCGCGCAGGAACGACTCGTACGACTGGCCCGTGACCCTGGCGACGAGCACGCCGACCAGATCGCTGGCAATGTGGTACTGCCAGCGCTGTCCGGGCTGGTGCATCAACGGAAGCGTGCCGAGGCGGCGCATCCACTCGTCCAGCTCCGGCTGCTGCTCTGGCATGTTGGGCGTGAGCCCCTGCTCGAGGACCGCGTTCATGATCGGGGTGCCCAGCGCCGTGAAATCCAGACCGAGCCCGAAGGTGGAGGTCAGCACGTCGCGTACGGTGACCGGCCGCCGCGCCGGCACGGTGTCGTCGATAGGGCCGTCAACCTGCTTGAGCACCCGACGGTCAGCGAGTTCAGGCAGCCACGGGTCCACCGGGTCGTCCAGCCGCAGCCTGCACTCGTCGAGCAGGACCATCGCCGCCGCCATCGTGACCGGCTTGGACGTCGACGCCATTCGGAAGATCGTGTCCCGACGCATCGGCGCGCCACCGTCATGGCGCATCGTCCCGAGCGCCTCGACGTGCGTCTCCTCGCCCCGACTGACCAGAGCGACGAGCCCAGGAATCTTCCCGGACTCGACATGCCCGGCCAGCACGTCGCTGAGTCTGCCCAGCCCCGCTTTGGAGAAGCCGCCGCTGCCAGTTCCCATCATGAATCTCCCTACAGACAGTGTTCGATCTTGCGTGACCCACCCCGGCCTGGCGCTCATGGCTTCACGAGCGAAGAACGAGGTCGTGCGTGGCCCAGTTCGCAGCCCCCAAAGCCGCAATCGCCGAACCGCTCCTGGCACCCACCATCGCCAACCGCGCTGACACCAGGCAGTCGCCGCCCTGACGCCGCCGCTGACACAACAGCGCCTGGTCGGCGACCGGTGACGGTGACGGTGACGGTGTGAACGACACGATCAGATCGGCCCGGTGAAACCGGCCCGTGGCGCGCGCCGACCGCCGACCGCGGGGCGTATGTACCTGGTCAGCGTGCCGGGAGCGCTTGTACAGGCTGGCCTGACGGCCACCGCCGACCAACGGCGATGTCGGCAAGGCAGCGTTGCCCGACGGGTCATCGTTGCGCGTTTGGTCAACGCAGCGATGACCAGTATGTTCACGATCAAGGGAGGGGTCATGGAACTTCGGGACATCGAGATCTTCTTGGCGTTGGCCGAGGAACTGCACTTCGGCCGGACCGCCGAACGCCTGCGCGTGACCCCGTCCCGGGTCAGCCACGTCATCAAGAAGGCCGAACGCCGCATCGGCGGGCCGCTGTTCGAGCGCACCTCCCGCACCGTCCGCCTCACCCCGCTGGGCAAGCTGCTCCGTGACGACCTGCTGCCCGCCCATCTGCAGATCCAGCAGGCCGTCGACCGGGCCGTCGCCGAGGCACGCGGCATCACCGGCACACTGCGGGTCGGCTACAGCACCCCCTGGTGCGCCGACCTGGCCCTCCAAGCGGCCAAGCTGCTCCGGACCAGGTACCCAGACTGCATCGTGCGGACCCAGGAGATCCAGTTCAACGAGCCTCTCGGGCCGCTGCGTCGTGGCGAACTGGACCTCCAGATCAGCGAATTCCCCGTACAGATCCCCGGCGTCACCGACGGCCCGGTCCTGCTCCGCGAGCCCCGGGCGTTGATGGTCCCGGCCGACCATCCCCTGGCCCGCCGCGACAGCGTGTCAATGGAAGACCTGGCCGAGGTACCGCTGATCAGGGCGGACGGGGATTTCCCGAAGTCCTTGCTGGATCTCCACATGCCGGTCCGCACTCCGATGGGTCGTCCGATCCCCCACGGACCGTCCTACACCTTCTGGCCCGAGACTCCCGCCCTGGTCGCCGCCGGCCTCGGCGCCTCGATCGTGGCGGCCCGCGCCGCCCGCTACCACAACCGGCCCGGCATCGCCTTCATCCCCTTCCAGGACGGTCCGACCCTCGACTACGGCGTCCTGTGGCCCGCCACCGGGCAGACACAACTCGCCATGACATTCGTCGACCTACTCGCCGACCTCACCGAAACGACCACCGACGACGAATGAGTACGTATCACTCGACGCCGGTCGACCTCGATGCGAATCAAATTTAGATACCTAGTTGACGGCCTCAGGGAGTTCGTCGATGGTATGGAACAGGGGCGGGCCGATGCTGGCATTCATCTCGTTGCCTGCCAATTCGACCTGCCAGATGACCTAATCCTTAGCCCTCGCGTTCCGGATGCAGGTTCGGCGGCGAACGGGCGCGTAACTATCCCGGACGCGGGGGGCGTGCAGGGCTATTCGGACTCTCCGTTCGCCTGCCGGCGCCAGGTACGCCGCAGCTCCTTTGCTTTGTTGGAGTCGGGCCACATCACGACGTACCGCTGGTCGTTGGCCCGTTTGACCGCTTCTGCGACACCAGGCCCGCCGATCCAGGCCAGCACGGTCGGCAGCGTGCTTCGCCAGCCCACCCCCACGGGCAACTGCTCGGGCAACGGCGAGCTCGGAATGTCGGCGCACTCGGGGAAACAGTCTGCGTAGTCGAGGTTACGGCTCGCTGCGCTCAACAGGTCGTACTGCATCCGTGCCGCCCGGAACCGGGGCGATGTCCATGGGCCACCGAGAACGGTCACCGACGATCATCACTTCCGCCTCAGCGGTGAAGACCAACGCCGCCGCAAAGGTGCTCTCAGCATCAGACGGCGCCGAGGTGGAGCAAACGTCCTTGGTGGCATAACGTTGTAGGAAGTCGTTGACCGCAGGCTGGACCACGCGGTCTGACCCGTGGTCGTGGGTTCACCTCACGCTTCCATCCGCTAAGAGTCCCGCGTGCCCGTGCCGCCGCCGAGTTCGAAGTTCCGGCAGTGCTTTTCAACGTCACCCGCAGCGAACTCGCCGACATCTTCGGCGGGGACCAGCTCGCAACCCTGCCCGCCACCGCTTTCCCGCCCTCCACCGCCGACACCGAGGGCGCCCGCCTCCTGCAGACCGTCGGCATCCCCACCGGGACGCTCTGGCTACGTGAGCCCGACGAGGACTCCGGTCGGCTGCCCCTCGTTCAGGACGTCGTCGACGCGGAGGACTTCGAGGACGCCTCGGAGGACGCGGGCGAATGGCCCGTCATCGGCTGGCTGCTCAACGCCCACCTCGCCCTCGACCCCAGTTCCGGCAAAGTGCACGCCTTCGACGCCGACGAGAAGACCGTGCAGGAACTCCACACGGACGTCTCCTCCCTCGTCCAGGTCACCCTCCGGTTCCAGCGCCTGCTCGAGGAGTTCACCTTCAGCGGCGACGACGGCGACGACGAAGCTGACTTCGAGCGCCTGGAGCGCGAGGTTGCGCGTATCCGTCAGGAGGCGAGCAGCATTGACCAGCTCCCCTTCCAGGACGACGAGACCGTCTGGTCGATGCTCGGCGAGGAGATCGCCGCGGGCCAGCGCTTCAAGGGCAACAGCCCGGGAGCCCGCTCGCTCTACGGGTGATCGCCGGCCGCCGGACTCCGCAAGGTAAGTCCGGACTCCGCAAGCTTCGGGCGGACGAGATAACGAAGCCGGGGCCGTGGAGGTGTTGTCCACAGACTCCACACCCACCGACTACAGGAGAACGGTTCGGCATCCGGTCGGTAGCTGCCCGCTGAGTCGGGCGGCGCGCGGACATGTCGATGAGCGAACGTCCGCGTGCGCTGGCATCGCTGTTGACTCCGACCGGGCGTGGATCCACACCGGCCCTGCCTGGCGCGGCAGGCCATGGTCGCTACTCCTATGCTCGGACGCGGCCAGAACGGGATCAAGGGCGGTCAGGTTTGAACATCTTCGAAGCGGTGCTGCTCGGTGCGGTGGAGGGTTTCACCGAGTTCCTGCCTGTGTCGAGCACAGGGCACCTGACGATCTTGGAAAAATTGCTCGGGTACGAGCTGGACGATCCTGACATCACCGCGTTCACGGTAATCATCCAGTCGGGCGCCGTGCTGGCAACGATCCTGTTTCTACGTAGGGACATCGCGCGGATCGTGCCAGCCTGGTGCCGAGGGCTGTTCTCGGCGTCGGCCCGGGCCAATCCGGACTACCGGTTCGGGTGGGCGGTGATTCTGGGCTCGCTGCCGATCGTGATCGTGGCGCTGCTGTTCAAGGACACGATTGAGACGTCGCTGCGGAGCCTGTGGGTCGTGGCCGGGGCGCTGATCGTGTGGAGCGGAGCGATGGCGTTCGCCGATCATGCGGCCACGCAGACGCGGCACGAAAACGACGTGACCTGGAAGGACTCGCTGATCATCGGAACGGTGCAGTGTCTGGCGCTGATCCCGGGGGTGTCGCGGTCAGGGGCGACGATGTCGGCGGGCCTGTTGCTTGACCTGGACCGGGTGACGGTGACGAAGTTGTCGTTCTTCCTGTCCATCCCGGCGCTGCTGGGCGCGTCGCTACTGCAGGGCGTGGAGGAGGCGGGCAACATCGCCGAAGGGGTGGGGTGGACAAACACACTCTTGGCAACGGCGGTCAGCTTCGTGGTGGCGTACTTCTCGGTGTCCTGGCTGCTGCGGTTCATCGCCCAGCACTCGTACAGCATCTTCATCTTCTACCGGGTGGCGCTGGGCCTGCTACTGATCGTGCTGCTGGCAACGGGCACGATCGAGGCCCAGTGATCGGGGTGCGGTGAGCCGGCGGAAGAGCCGGCTTGGGGATGCGAGCCGGTCACGCTGGAGCTAGTTGCCGTTCCCCGTTGTCCTCCCGGGCCCGCTGCCATGGCGGCTGTGGTGTCGTTGATCATGCACCGGTGGACGATGTCGGACAGGCGTCGTTTCAGCGCCCGCATCGCTTCCATCGACGTCTTGCCAGTGGCCTTCTTGCGGTCGAAGTAGGCGCGTCCTTCGGTGGGGTTGCCTAGCTGGACGGTGGCCATGATCGATTGATCTGCCGGTCCCCGGCCCGGGAGAGCCGATGTCGTACCTGTTCGCCGGAGGACGCGTCGATGGGGGCGGTGCCGTTCCAGGAGGCGAAGTGGGCCCGGTCCGGGAACCGGGTGATGTGGCCGACCTCGACCAGCAACCGGGCAGTGCCGGACGGTCCGATGCCGTGCAGGTTCATCAGCGTGGTCCCGTTGGAAGCCACCAGTTCGGTTAGTTCCTTGTCGGCTTCCTTGGAACACCGGTAGACGCGTTCGAGGTCACCGATCAACTCCGCGGCGACCCGACGACGGGCCTTGCCGAACGCGTCACGGGGCCGGACCGTGGCCAGCAGTGCCTTGACCTGGGCGGCGGACAGGCTCTTCTTCGCCCTACCCGGAATGAGTTCCAGCGGGACGGTTCGCCGGCACGACGTCGTTCACAGATCCTAATCCCGTGCTGCGCACCTTGACGATCGGCTACACCTGGCTCGGACGGCTGTGGTGGGGTACGGGCGCGAACGCCGAAGCGAAACTACTGATGCTCACCTTCGCCTTCGAGACCCTCGGCGCGGTCCGGGTAGCGCTGGGCACCGACATCCGTAACCAGCGGGCGCAGGCCGCCATCGAGCGGCTGAGCGCCACCCAGGAAGAGATACTGCGCAAGCATCGCCGCCGCGCGGACGGGTCGTGGCGCGACACCGTTGTCCACGCGATCACCGACGACGACTGGCCGCAGGTGAAGGAGGACCTGAACAGCCGGCTGCAAACCTATCCCTCGGCCGGACGGGGAATGCCCAACTGACCGTCGTCCTGACGCGCTCGCGGATGGACAGCCTCGTGGATGTGGGGCAGGTACTTAAATCTTGCGCGAGGATTGCGCGCACCGGTCGCCGCTGCGCATCCGTACGGACCTTCCCGGCCCGGGTACCGCGACCTGCCTGATGCCGGGGGCCAGGCCGGCGTAGCACGGGCGACCGCGACCGGCAGGGCGCCGATCGAGGCGGGCTGGTCCACGACCACGAGGATCAGCGGTCCCCCGACGCCACCCGACCCGGCGACAACACCCCCGGATCATGCGTACGACAGGGGCAGTAGGTCACACCGGGCCGGGCGACCGAGGGTCCCCGGCTGGGGACGATCAGGAGGCAACGGGAGGAGGGACGGCCGCCGATCGGCCCGACCCGCCGATCGCCGTCCCGGAATGGTCAGTTCACGCTGCCCCGGCCGGGCCGGCGGCCCCGGGTCGAGACGAACTGGTACGACAGCGACGCGAACGCCGGGTCGTTGGCTAGCTCACGGAAGCCCTCCAACTGGTTCGGCGACAGGCCGGTGGCGAGCAGTCGTGGTTCGAGCTGACGGGAGTTCGTCTCGTGCAGCGAAGCTCCCGCCGATCCGCCGGGCCAGCTCTGCGAGTGGGTAATGGTGTCTACATCGGTCAGTCCGGCCAGCACCATCTCGGTGTGCACGTCCTGCGCCCACGCCAGGTCGGCGCCACGGTCCTGGAGGATGCCCAACGTCGCCTCCATCACCTGCTGGAAGAGCTTCGCCGCGTCGTCGGTCGGTGCGGCCAGTACCCGCAGTCCGGCCGTACAGTCGAACTCCTCGACGACCAGCCAGCCGCCGGGCGCCAGCGCACCGATCAGCTCGGCCAGTACCCGTCGGCGCTCCGGCAGGTGCAGCAGGACGAGCCGGGCGTGGATCACGTCGAACGGGCCGCCCTCCGGCGCGCCGGTCCGGACGTCGTGCTGGCGTACGTCGAGGTTGCCCGCCGGGGCCAGGCGCGACGGTTCGATGTCGGTGGCGATGACCCGGCCGCCGGGGCCGACCACCCGCGACATCATCCGGGCGATCGAGCCCCCGCCGGCACCCAGCTCCCAGCAGGTGGCGCCCGGTGCCAGGATCGACGCCAGCCGGTCGGCTGTTATCGGATCAAGAAACGTCTCCAGCGCACGCATCTGCGCCTCGGCCTCCGGCGAACGGTTGTCGAACGCGTAGTTGGACTTCACAGGGGTGGTAGTCACGTTCGGTTACCTCCTTGATGTGATCGGTGACGACGATCCGGCCACGCGTCATCGCGCGTCGGCACCGGGAGAAAACGCGGGGGGCCACTGGTGCGACGCGGGGTCAGACTGCGACGAGAAACGTCAGGGTGCGGATGAGGAAGGGGATGCGGATGGGGAGGTTGAGGAGTGCGCGTCTGGCGGAGGGTCAGCGAAAAGGGCGGGCCGCTCCGTACCTCCCGTTGGTACTGAGCGGGCGGAGCCGGACCCGATCGGGGTCGACTCCTGGCCGGACGGAACCGATCCGGTCCGGTCCGGGATGGCCGCGCCCGCCACACTGAGAACCGCCTCCACCGGGGCGGGGTTGGCGCGCACGGCGGCCGTCGAGTCGGCGAAGACCAGTCGGCCGTAGTCCAGCACGGCGATCCGGTCGGCAACCTCGACCGCGTGCTGCAGTTGTTGTTCGACGAGCAGGACACTCAGCCCTGCCGAGGCCAGCCCGGTGATGACCTCCCGGACCCGGGCCGCGAGCTCCGGCGCGAGTCCTTCGCCCGGTTCATCCAGGAGCAGCACCCGGGGTTGGGTCAGCAACGCGCGGGCGATCGCCAGCATCTGCTGCTCGCCGCCGGAGAGCTGGTTGCCACGGTGCCGCAACCGCTCCGCCAGTCGGGGCAGCAGCTCCAGCACCCCGGGCACCGTCCAGTTCGGACCGGACCCGGTCGCGTCACGCCGCCGGAGCGACGCGGCGAGGCTCAGGTGCTCGGCCACGGTCAGCCGGGGAAACACCCGACGTCCCTGCGGCACCAGCCCGACACCGGCCCGGGCCACCCGGTGCGCCGGCCTACCGGCCAGGTCCCGTCCATCGACCGAGACCACTCCCCGGTACGGACGCAGCAGACCCGCGATGGCGTGCACCAGCGTGCTCTTGCCGGCACCGTTGCGCCCGACCAGTGCGTGCACCCGGCCAGCGGCCACCTCGAGGTCGATGTCGTGCAGTACGGTGCCGCCGTCGTACCCGGCGAACAGCCCGCTCACCCGCAGCATCACCGCACCGCCTCGGCGTACGCCCGTCGCACGGCCGGCGCGTTGCGGATCTCGTCCGGTACGCCGCTGGCTACCAGCCGACCGTCGTGCAGCACGGTGACGGTGTCGGCCAACGCGTACACCAGATCCAGCCGGTGCTCGACCAGCAGCACCGACATCTCGCGCGGCAGCGCCGCCAGCAGTTCGACCAACCGGTGCACCTCCACACCGGAGAGTCCGGCGGCCGGCTCGTCGAGCAGCAGCAGCCGGGGACGACCGGCCAGGGCCATCGCGATCTCCAGTTGCCGGCGCTCGCCGTGCGACAGGTGCGCGGCGGTCGTGGGTGCCGAGCCGGCGAGCCCGACCCGGTCGAGCAGTTCGGCCGCGGGTTCAGCCAGCCGACGGCGGAACCGTCCCCGGCTGCCGACACCACGGAATCCGCCGGCCTGCCGCCAGCCGGCCACCACGACGTTCTCCAGCACGCTCAGGGTCGGCCAGACCGCCGGCCGCTGGTGGATCCGGCCGATGCCGTTGCGGGCCCGGCGGGCCGGGCCGAGCCGGGTGACGTCCCGCCCGGCGAAGACGATCCGGCCCTCGTCCGCCCTGCTCGCCCCACCGATCAGGTCGAGCAGGGTGGTCTTGCCGGCCCCGTTGGGTCCGATCAGGGCGTGCCGCTCCCCCTCGCCGACCCGCAGGTCCACCCGGTTCACCGCGACCAGTGAACCGTAGCGCCGGGTCACCGCCTCGGCGGTCAGCAGCGCGCTCACGCGTCGACCCCCGAGCCGCTGACCGGTGGACCGGCGGCGCCCACCCCGGCCGGCGGCGCCCCACCCCGGTGGTCGTACCCGTCCCGGCCCGCGCGTCCGTTCCGCTCCCCCGAACGGGACCGGAGCAGCCCGGCCACGTCGGTGGAGAAACCGGCCACGCCACGCGGGAACAGATAGGCGGTCAGCACGAACAACCCGCCGAGCAGCAGGGGTGCGTAGCCGGGCAGCAGCCCGGAGAGCCAGTCCCGGACCGCGATGACCAGGGCGGTGCCGGCGATCGCACCACCGATCGAGGTCGCGCCGCCGATCACCACGCCGAGGAGCAGCAGGGCGGAGACGTCGAAGCCGAAGTCGGCCGGAGAGACGTACTGCTGGGCGGTGACCAGCAGGGATCCGGCGATTCCCGCCACCACTCCGGCGGCGGTGAACGCCACCGCCAGGTAACCGGTGACCCGGTGCCCGGAGGCGCGCATCCGCCCCTCGTCGTCCCGACTGGCCCGCAGCAGCAGACCCGCGGGCGTACGTAACACCATCACCATGGCCGCTATCACCACCCCGACCACGACCAGCGTATACAGATAGCGTGCCTGGTCACCGTCGAGTGCGGCCATGCCCCAGACGGGCTGGATCGGCGGAATCCCGGCGAGGCCGTCGGTCCCTCCGGTGACGGAGCTCCACCGACTGGCGGCGGTCACCGTCAGTTCGCCGATGGCCAGGGTAATCATCAGGACGACGACGCCTCGGGCGTACACCACCAGCGGCACGGTGAGGAGCGCGAACAGCCCGCCGGCCAGCGCCCCGGTCAGCACCTGCACCACCCCGACCGACGAGACGTGCACGGCGACGAGGGCACTGGCGTAGGCACCGGCCGCGAACGGGCCGGTCTGACCGAGGGTGGGCAGCCCGGCGAGGCCGGTCAGCAGCGCCACGCTCACCCCGACCAGTGCGAGCACCAGGGTGCGGGCGAAGACCGAGGTGGTGTACGTGTCCACCAGCCAGGGCACGGCCACCGCGAGGACGAGCAGCCCGACGACCCCGGCCCGGAGCAGCCAGCGCCGGCCGGCCGGGGTCACGCCGTACCTCCGAGCCGGGGCCGGAGCCGCAGCCATCGCCCGGACAGGCCCCGGGCCCGGACGGCGAGCACCACGGCCATCGCCGCGAACAGCAGGAACGGCGCGGCCGTCGGCGCCAGCGCGACGCCGAGACTCTGGATCTCGCCGACCGCGAGGGCGGCCAGCAGGGTCCCCCGGACCGAACCGAGACCGCCGAGCACCACCACCACGAGGGAGAGCAGCAGGACGTTGTCGGCGGTGGTGGGCGCGGGTCCGATGATCGGCGCGCCGAGGACCCCGGCCGCACCGGCCAGCGCGCCGGCCGCGGTGAGCACGCCGAGCCGGATCCGGGCCGGATTCACCCCCAGGCAGGCCACCATGTCGGCGTCGTCGACGGCGGCCCGGACCAGCATCCCGGCCCGGGTCCGGGCCACCGCCAGGTAGAGCAGCAGCGCGAGCAGGGCCGCCACACCGATGAACACCAGCCGGTACGCGGCGTAGCGGTGGCCGGCCAGCACCACCGTCCCGTCCAGCGCGGCGGGGATCCGTACCGGCAGACTGTCCGGGCCGAACGCGGTGACCAGCAGGCTGCCGCCGGCCAGCGCGACGCCGAAGGTCAACAGCGCCTGGGTGAGATGGTCCCGCCGGGCGACCGGCGCGAGCAGGCCCGCGAGCAGGCCCCCCGCCCCGGCCGACGCGACCACTCCGACGCCGAGTGCGACCAGCAGCATCGCCCAGCCACCGTCGAGCAACGCCGCCGCGGTGTACGCGCCGATCGCGTACAACGTGCCGTGCGCCAGGTTGAGGATGTTCGCCACGCCGAAGCAGAACACCAGCCCGGACGCCGCCACGAACAGCAGCAGCCCGTAGGCGACTCCGTCCAGAGCCGGGATCAGGTACGGATCGACCGGACCGAGCACCGGCGCCGCATTGACCATCATCCGCCCACGGTCGCCAGGTCACCGACAACGGTGTTGGAGAGCGCCCGACCGTCCTGCCGGACCTGTCGCAGATACCACTTCTGCACCGGTGAGTGCGTCTCCTTGGAGAACTGCCAGGTGCCACGCGGGCTGTTGATCTGGCCGAGTTCGGAGATCGCCTTGTTGATCTGGTCCGGCGTCGGGTTGTCCCCCGCCGCGCCGATCGCCTTGTCCAGCACCGCCGCCGCGTCGTACGAGGCCATCGCGTAGGTGGTTGGCGAACCGTCGTGGTCCTCCTTCCAGGCCGCGACGAACGACCGGTTCTCCGCGTTGTCGAGGTCGGGCGAGTAGTTGAGTACGGAGTAGATGTTCCGGGCCGCCTCGCCCTGGGCGTTGAGCACCCCGCCCTCGGTCAGGAACCCGGCCGCGTACAACGGCAGGTCCTTGATCTCGGACTGGGCGTACTGCTTGACGAAGTCGACCGCCGCGGTGCCGGCGTAGAACGTGTAGACGGCCTCGGCCCCGGACGCCTTGATCTGCGCGAAGTACGGCAGGAAGTTGGTGGTCTGCGGGAACGGGGTCCAGAGGGTCTTGCCGTCCTCGTTGGCGAGCTTGCCGCCGATCTCCTTGAAGGTGTCGGTGAACCCGCGCAGCTGATCGTAGCCGCCCTGGTAGTTCGGGCCGATGGTGAAGACCTCGCCCTTGACGTTGTCCCGGACGTACTCGGCGATCGCCGCGCCGGTCTCGTCGGAGAGGTAGGAGGTGGTCCAGATCCGGGACACGTCCTTGAGTTCGGGGCGACCGTTCGAGCCGACGAACGGGATCTTCGCCTCGGCGAGCACCGGGGCGACCGCCGCCACCGAGCCACCACCGACGATGCCGGTCAGGGCGTGCACCCGGTCCTGCTTGAGCAACTTGGTCGCGGCGGGTACGGCGGTGGGGGCGCCGTTGCCCTCGTCGGCGACGATCAGATCGATCTTGTGACCGCCGAGTTTGTTGTCGTGGGTCCGCAGGTACAGCTCGAAGCCGTCGCGGATCTCGGTGCCGACGGCCTCGTAGGTGCCGGACAGTGAGGCGAGCAGACCGATCTTTATCGTGCCCGGTGTGCCGCCCGTTTCACTGCCGCTGTTGCAGCCGCTGCTGGCCACGGTCAACCCGAGGGCGAGCAGCGCGGCGGTCAGGAAACGACGCCGGCTGGTACCGGTGGGGAAAGGCATGACTTCTCCAGTAGAGGGGGTGAGGAAGGGGGTTGGGGAAGGTCGGTCCGGTCCACGGCAATGGCCCGGTACCGAGGGTCAGCGCCGCTGCGCCACCACGGCCCGCGCCGCGGGGGTCAGTACGTCTCCAATCCGATTCGCCAGTTCGGTCATCTCGTAGGAGACTTTGCCGACGTCGCAGGAGGGTGCCGCGAGAACCAGCAGCGAGGCCCCGTCGTTGAACGCCATCGAGAACATGAAGCCGCCCTCGAGCTGGGTGACGTTGGAGATCACCGCACCCGCCTCGAAGAAGCCGGCCGCCCCGCGCAGCAGGCTGACCAGACCGCTGCCGGTCGCCGCCAGCTGATCGGCCCGGTCCGGTGGCAGGTTCCGGGTCGACGCCACCATCAGGCCGTCGCTGGAGATCGCGATGGCGTGGCTGACCTCCGGGGCCCGCTCGACGAAGCTGTCCAGCATCCAGCCGAGATCTCGTTGGTTGGTCACGTAGCACTCCCTGTCGCGTCGCTTGTCGCCGAGGCGTTCACCAGCTTGGGACGGCGGGCGGCCACGCCGCGGGCGTAGGCGGCCATCGCGTTGGCCACCTCGGCCGGGTCGCGGTGCTCCGAGACGGGCTGCTGCTCCCGGGCCGGCGGTGCGACGCCGCCCGGCACGAGATGCCGCTGCGGTTGGCGGATCGGGAGCCCGGACGGGGTGGTTCCGACGATGTCGGGGTTGACCAGTTCGGTGGCGGCCCGCCAGCCCTCGTCGGCCCGGGTCTGCCAACCCGTCGCGGCATAGCCGCCGGCCCCGTTGGACGTGCCGTTGGGAGGACCGCCACCGACCTCCGGTGTGGCCACCGGCGTCGGAGTACCCGCCCCGCCCGGGACGCCCGCGCCGACCGGGGTGCCCGACCCGACCGGGGTGCCCGACCCGTTGGCCGGGACCGTCGGGGCCGGGACGCCCGCCCGGTCGGTACGGAACCAGTTGTTGACCTGCTCGAAGATGACAAGCTCCTGGGTCGGGTCGTCGCCCCTGCCCGGATGCGTGGGGGCCGGCCGGAAGACCGATCCGACCGGCAGGGCCCGGTCGGTCGCCGTCTTGCGGGCCGGGCCGTTCGCGGTGACCGGAGCGGGTGGGGCGAGTGTGGCGGTGCCCCGGACCCGGCTCTCCGGAATGCTGGCCAGGCGTCCGGGTGCCAACAGTTGGGACTCGGGCGGTATCGGCCGGATCAGCGACGCGGGCAGCGACACCTCGGCGATCGTGCCGAGCTTGGGTCCCGGACGCAGTTCGACCGCGACCCCGAGGCGGCCGGCGAGCTGACCGACCACCACCAGGCCCATCGCACGGACCGCCGCGACGTCCGTCGCCGGTGGCCTGGCCAGCAGTTCGTTGAGTTGGGCCAGCCGTTGCAACGACAGTCCGACTCCCTCGTCGCTGACCTGGACGATGACCCGGTCGCCCAGGCTGCGGGCGGTCACCCAGGCCTCGGTCTCCGGCGGCGAGTAGGCGGTCGCGTTGTCCATCAGCTCGGCGAGCAGGTGCACCACCTCGTCCACCTTGTCGGCGGCCACCGCCACGTCCGGGTCGACGACGCCGATCCGGACCCTGGTGTAGTGCTCGATCTGGGACAGCGCCGCCTGTACGACCTTCTGCATCGGCACGTCCTCGTGCCGGACCCGCCCGACGCCCACACCGCCGAGCACCAGAAGGCTGGCGTTGATCCGTCCCATCCGGGTCGCCAGGCTGTCCAGGGTGTAGAGCTGTTGCAGCCGTTCCGGATCGGTCTCGTCCCGCTCGACCCGGTCCACCTGGGCGAGTACGGCATCGACGAGCCGCTGCTCGCGGCGACTGAGGTGGACGAAGATGTCGGCCGTGTTGGCCCGCATGACCGCCTGCTCGGCGGCGGTGCGTACGGCCGCCTGGTGCACGGCGCTGAACGCCTGGCCGACCTCACCGATCTCGTCGCCGCTGGACGCCTCCAGCGCCGACGACGACTGCCGGGCGAGCGCCTCGGGCTGGATCCCGGCGCTGTCGATGTTGCGCAGGTCCGCGACCATGGCCGGCAGTTCGGTGAAGGCGACGACGTGCGCGGCGTCCCGCAGCCGCCGCAGCCGTCGGGTGATCTGCCGGGCGACCGCCCAGGTCACCAGGACGGTCAACCCGAGCGCCACCGCCATCGCGGCGCCCTCGGCGAACGCCCGCCAGCGCTGCTCGACCCGGGCCGCGTCGACGTCGGCCAGCACGGCCGCGTCGACCCGCTGCTGCACCTCGAACAGCCGCGCCGCCCAGCCCTGGGTGGCGCCGATCCAGGCGTTGGTGGCGACCTCGAGCGGGGCGCCGATCTCGGCGCGGGAGACCTGGTCCTGGAGGCGTTGCAGGACCAGTGCCTCCTTGCCGCTGCCCGCCTGCTCCCACCACACCTTCCAGTCCGACGGGGCGAGGCTGAGGAAGGCGAGGCTGGACTCGGTGAAGCCGGTCCGGGCGGCGGTGATGTCCTGCTGCATCGCCGGGGTCAGCTGCCCGGCGGCGATCGCCCGGAGCACCGCGACCTGCTGCTGGCCGAGCGCCTCGGCGGTCTTCGACAGCGCGGCGGCGGCCCGGATCCCGTCGGCGACCTCGGCCGAGACGACCCCCTGGGCGATGGACTCCCGGTATGCGAGCAGGTCCGCGATGATGATCCGGTAGCTGAACGTGGTGGCGGAGACGGCGGCGTGGGCCGCGGTGCGTACCTGGGTACGCAGTGGCGGCAGCGCGGCGAGCGCATTGTCGATCCGTCCGAGCACCACGGCCGCGCCGGACGACGCATCCGAGGCGAGCGCCCGTTGCCGGTGGTAGCGCGCGACTATCTCGTCCGTGTCGCCGGCCTGCCGGGCGTAGGTGTCCTGCTGCCGCGGACTGGCCGAGGTCAACAGGTCGGCCGCGGCGGCCCGTTCCCGTTGCAGCTGGTAGGCGAGCCGGCCGGCCTCCGCGCCCAACTGGGCGAGCACACCGAGATCGCTGGCCTGCCCGGCCTGCCGGGCGCTGTCGGCCAGCGCCAGCCCGGCGAAGCCGACGACCGCCACCAGGGGGGCGGCCACGATGATGCGCATCCGAGAGGCGATCTTCCAACCCCGTCGACGTACGGGCTGAGGCCGGGCCGCGTGGGATCTAGTGGTCGAGGCCAAGGCTGACTCCCACGGCTCGTCATCGAGGGGATCTGCATCTTGCAGTTAGCAAATCCCATTGCGCCGGACAAGAACGACGGATAACAGGGTTAGCAGTGGTACAAACAGCTCGTACCACTATCTGTACCCGCCGATGAACAGGCAGTTACATCCACAGCCAGTGACGTCCGCCCGGTTCCCGGGACGTCGGTCGTAGCGGCTTCCATCGACCGCCATGGCCGCCTCGAACTCAGCGGCGGCGGCCCAGCGCGCCGACCCGACCACGCCGGTGGGACTCGGTGTACGGCCGATGTGGCTCTCCGGCCGGCCGACGAGGCTCCGCCGGCTGTGGTGCTGGCTCGGCCGCCGGATCGCCGGCCGCCAGCGGCTGCTGGTGCGGGTGGTCCGCTTCCGGATGCTGATGCTGGTCGGTTGGGAAGTGGATCCGCAGCATCTGGTCGATCAGCTCCCGCAGCTCGTCGATCGCCTCCACCACGGACTGTGGATCGTGGCGGGCCGGGTCCGAGGCGAACTCCGCCAACCGCTCGGCTTCGCTGCCGCGTGGTCCACGACGCCCGTCGGCGGCGATCTGCTCGCGCGCCACCCGGGGCCAGAGCGCGGTGAGCAGACCTCCGGTACCGAGCGCCTCGTCACAGCGGACGGCCAGTTCCTGACTGCCGTAGCGGCGGCCCGCCTCCACCGCCGCCACCGTCTCCCGGCTGAACCGGACCCGGTCGGCGAGGGCACGCTGGGTCAGCCCCTTGCGGGTACGCCAGCGGCGCAGTTCCCGTTGAAACTGTCGCGTGGCCATCGAGTCCGCAGTACCTGACGAGAACGCAGCGTCCATTTGCTCACCTTCGTTGGTCAGCGATTCGAGCAGTCGAGCCAGATCATGAGACCTGCGCCACAGATCATGAGCCGGCATTTGCCGGGGCCAATTCTTACCGCCCGCGGGACGGGTGTGAAGACGTACGCGGCACCTGTCGTTTCCGGTAACTGAAAACCTCGTTGGCAGATCTACTTGACGGTACGGAAATGATCTCGGCCGCACCCCCTGATCGCCACCTGTTGCCCGGATTCATCCCTTCCGCCGTGAGCGGCGAATGGCGACACTCCGCAATGGTCGACGAAGATCGGGACCCGGGACCGGGCGGGTCCGGGCGATGCGGTCCGGTCCGGCACGGGCCCGGCAGCAGGGCCGAGAGCCGGACACCGCCGGAGCGCGCCGGCTCGACGAGCGGAGATCAGCGCCGGGCCCGACGGGCCTCGACCGACCGGAACGCCCGGGTACGCGCGGCGGATACCGCCGGGACAGACACCGGGCGAACCATCAACCGAATTGGTTATCCGACACGGGATTGGCTACGCAGCGCGTGCGGGTACCGCCTCCGGTGGATCATCGTACCGTTCCCTGGGAACGCTGCTGACATTGATGACAGCGGGCAGGACCCGATGCGCCCGGAACGCGACATTGGGCTTGTAGACACTCACGTGGCCGGGCGCCAGACGAAGCCCCGGAATTGTCTCCGCGAGCCGGACGAGCGCGATCCGCGCCTCCAGCCGGGCCAGCGCGGCACCGATGCAAAAATGCGGACCGTAACCAAAGGACAGATGATCCTTGGCGTCCCTACGGTCCGGATCGAAGTTGTCCGGGTGGGCGAACATCGCCGGATCGCGGTTGGCGGCACCGATGACCAGCAGGCAGCGCGCGCCGGCCGGAATGGTCACTCCACCGATCGTCACCGGTCGCAGCGTCACCCGCAGCCAGCCGTCGATGGCCGGACCGAACCGCAACGACTCCTCCAGGAACGCCGGCACACTCTCCGGCTCCTCGGCCATCCGTCGCCACCGGCCGGGAACCGACAGAGCCTGCTCCAGACCGTGGGCCAGCAACCCGGCCGTGGTCTCGTGCCCCGCCACCAGCAGGTTGAACGCCATGCTGGCCACCTCGGCAGGGGTCAGCACGCTGTCGTCGCCGTCGCGGTACCGCAGCGCCCGGCTGATGAAGTCGTCACCGGTCAGGTCGCCGTCCACCCGCCGCGCCACCAGGTCCTGGCAGTAGTGCCAGAACTCCAGCAGGCCCTGGGCCAGCCGCACCTGCTCCGCCGGATCGGGCTGCCCCCAGATCAGCGCGATCTGACCATCGGCCCACCTTCTGATCCGGGCGACGTCCCGGTCGGGCACGCCGAGGATGTCGACCACCACCAGCAGCGGCAGCAGGGCCGCGAACTCGGGGATCAGGTCGACCACCTCGCCCTTGCGGTCGACGAGCCCGTCGACAAGCTCGTCGACCCGGCGGCGCACGATCGGGCCGTACTGGGCCGAGACCCGGGGCGCGGTGTTGGCGAAGGTGGCCCGCAACGCCTGGCGGGTCCGGGTGTGCACCGGCGAGTCCGCCGCGGCCGTGGTGGCCGGTACGTCGAGTTGCATCACCACCGCCAGCGCCTCCGGACACATCTCGTACACCGGGGCGAGGGTCAGCGCGTTGCCGAAGCTCTCCGGGTCGCCGAACGCCTGCCGGACGTGCTCGTGCCGAGTGATCAGCCACATCCCCAGGTCGTCGGCGTGGTGCACCTCCTCTGGGCGATTCAGGAGGTCCCGCCAGACGGCGGCCGGATCGGTGAGATAGCTACCAGCGAACGGGCTGAGTTCCATGGCCGCCTCCTGGCCCACGCTACGGCGCGGTGTCGCAGAAGCAGCGGGCAATACTTCACCCCATCGAGAATGTGCCGCCCCGCAACTTCTACGACGACTGGAATCTCACGATGCGCTGCGCCCGACGGTAAGTCAAGGCATTGGTTTGTGCCATTGTATTGGGCCACCGGCGGGGGGTTCGCAGAGCCGGCCGGGCGCGCGTGTCAAGCCCCGCTGCAAGTTGCGTACTGCACTTGCTTCCTGGTCACGCCCACTGGCCCGGCTGCCGACCGGTCCCGGGGCACCGTACACTGCGGACGGGTCGCCCCGGGTGCCGGCCGACACCGCGTCCGCGCCCGGACCGATGACGGAAACGGATAAGCGCCAGGAAACCGGCACCGGTCCGGCAAGGGCATTCGTAGATCAACGACAATACTAATCGGGTCTCGGAGGGGCCGATCCGACGTCCCACGGAAACGCAATCGATCCATGCCGCTCGTCCGGCGTACACCGGGACGAGCCACAGTGTCCGGCCGGCGAAGGCTTGACATGTGTCGATCAACGGGCTGGTCTGATAGCCACGTACCTCGATGACCGTCAGGAGGTCCCTGTTGACCAGACGATGGTGGACGGCCACCGCCGCCACGCTCGTGCTGACCACGGCGGCGCTCGCGCACCCAGGAACGGGTGTGGCCGCGCCCGACGCCGTACCCGCCCGAGCATCCGCCCCGGTGACACTCGCCGCCGACGACACCGCGCTGATCCGCGTCGAACTCCGCGACGAGGCGCACTTCCGACAACTTCTCGCCGACGGAGCCGACATCGCGAACCGGCCACGGCAGCAGGACGGACGGATCCTCGCCGACCTGGTACTCACCGGCCGGCAACTGGCCGCGCTCACCGCCCAGGGCGCGGTGGCCCGCCAGGTCGTACAGCGGGCGGGCGACGCCGCCCAGCGGTACACCGACAGTGTGCGTGCCGCACAGGCCCGGAACAGCGCCGGACTGCGGGCGCCGGCAGAGGGTCGCGGCGTCACTGCGGCCGCCGTCGACACACTGCACTTCCTCCAGGCGTACTGGTGGACCTCCAACGGAAAGACGTTCGTGCAGACCCAGGTGGCGACCACCGCGGCCGAGGACCCGGACGTCGAGATCACGGTGACCTGGCGGACCGCCGACGGTACGACCGGCTCGTTCCCGCTGGTCAGGTTCTCCGATGCCGGCGAGTACCAATACCACTTCTCGGTGCCGCAGGCGGTTCCGGCCCAGCCGACACAGGTCACCGCGACCTCCAGCCTCGGCGGCACCGCCCGGCCGAACACCCCGGCGAGGTGGCCCAACGCGACGCCGCCGGCACTGCCGGAGGGCTACCAGAAGGACTTCATCGACGCGTACCTGACCCCGGTCGACGTGCAGTCCCGGATCCGCCGGCTGGCCCGGCAGTACCCGGAACTGGTCGACGTGATCGACCTGCCACACCAGACGCAGGGCTACCGGCGCACCGCCGCCGGCTACCTCGGTGATCCGGCGGCGGCCGCCGTCGTGGTCGAGTCGGTCAGGTTCGGCGCGCAGCAGATGAACGGCGTACAGGTCCGGACCGTCGACCCGGGCCGGGCGAACCGTCCGCTGTCGGCCAGCTACCGGGACCGGGTGCTGACCATCTCGCTCGCCACCGACGGCGCCGGCAAAACCATCAGCACCACCGACCAGGTGGCCGCATTCGTCTCCGCCCGCTATCCGCAACAGTTCTCGGCGTTCGTGGAGGACGGTTCCGCCGGGCTGCCGATGCCGATCGCCGGGCCGGTACGCCTGGACGACGGGCTCAACGGCAGCGAGGTGCCGAAGAAGCCGTGGACGGTGCAGGCGCTGCGGATCGGTACCCACCGGGACGGCTCCCGGATCGGGGTGCTCGCCTACTCGCAGGAACACGCCCGGGAGTGGGCCACCCCGCTGGTCACCCTGGAGTTCGCGGAGCGGCTGCTGGCCAACGCCGACACCGACCCGGCGACCCGGGAGCTGCTCGACGCGGTGGACGTCTTCGTCATCCCGACCGTCAATCCGGACGGGGCGAACTACTCGTTCCACGACGCCAACTTCCAGCGCAAGAACCTGGTCAACCACTGCACCGGGGCGCAACGCGATCCGGCCAACCGGGACTCGTGGGGAGTCGACGTCAACCGGAACTACACCGTCGGGTCGCTCTTCGACGGCTACACCGGCGCCAGCACCAACTGCCTGTCCGGCACCTACGCCGGCACGTCGGAACTGTCGGAGGCGGAGAGCCGCAACGTCATCGACCTGGCGAAGGCGCACCCGAACATCAAGTTCGCGATGAACGTACACAGCTACGGCGGTTACTTCATGTGGCCGCCGGGCGCGTACCAGGCGGACGGGCGGATCACGCTGCCCCGGCCCTCGATCGACGAGTCGAAGATGTTTCTCGACAGCGCCCGGCGGATCGTCGGGGCGATCTCCACCGAGCGGGGCACGGTGACCTGGCCGTCCCAGACCGGCCCGGTCGCCGACGTGCTCTACTCGGCCGCCGGCAACTCCGCCGACCAGCTCTACTACGAGTTGGGCATCCTCGCCTGGGACTTCGAGGTCGGCAACGACCGGTGGAACGACGCCACCGGCGAGTGGGAGGGCGTCGGCTTCCAGCCGCCGTTCGACGAGGCCCACGCCGAGTCCCAGGAGTACGCCGCCGGCCTGGTCGAACTGCTCCGGGTCGCCAAGGACCATCAGATGTAAGGAAGGGCCCCTTGTTATCGCTTTTTGTATAACAAGGGGCCCTTCCTAACCCCCCGGCGGCGCGTGTGAGGATGTCTCGCGTGCGGGCGGTGGTGTTCGAGGAGTTCGGCGGCCAACCGGAGGTACGTGAGGTGCCGGATCCGGTACCCACGCCGACCGGGGTCGTCGTCAAGGTGGCGTCGACCGGGCTCTGCCGTAGCGACTGGCACGGTTGGCAGGGCCACGATCCCGACATCCGACTGCCACACGTGCCCGGTCACGAGTTCGCCGGAGAGGTGACGGCGGTCGGATCCGCGGTACGGGGCTGGCGAACCGGTGACCGGGTGACCGCGCCCTTCGTCTGCGCCTGCGGCGACTGCCCGTCCTGCCTTGCCGGCGCCCAACAGGTCTGCGAGCGGCAGACTCAGCCGGGCTTCACCCACTGGGGCTCGTACGCCGATCTCGTCGCCATCGACCACGCGGACGTCAACCTGGTCCGGCTGCCGGACGAGCTGAGCTTCGCCGGCGCCGCCGCCCTCGGCTGCCGCTTCGCCACCGCCTTCCGCGCGGTCGTCACCCAGGGGCGGCTGTCCCCGGGCGAGTGGGTGGCCGTGCACGGCTGCGGCGGCGTCGGGCTCTCCGCCCTGATGATCGCGGCCGCCTGCGGCGCGCGGGTGGTGGCGGTGGACGTCACACCGGCCGCGCTGGAACTGGCCCGCCGGTTCGGTGCCACGGTCTGCCTGGACGGCTCGGCCCTGTCCGACCCCGGTGCGGTGGCCGCCGCGATACGGGAGGTCACCGGCGGGGGCGCACACCTGTCCCTCGACGCGCTGGGCAGCGAGCCGACCTGCGTCGGGTCGATCGAGAGCCTCCGGCGCCGGGGGCGGCACGTCCAGGTCGGCCTGCTGCCCGCCGTGGGCGGCCGGACCGCCCTGCCGATGGACCGGGTCATCGCGTACGAGTTGGAGCTGCGTGGCAGCCACGGGATGGCCGCGCACGCGTACCCGGAGATGCTGGCGCTGGTCAGCGCCGGCGTTCTCCGCCCGGCGGACCTGATCACCCAGACGATCGCCCTCGCCGACGCGCCCGAGGCGCTGGTCGGGCTGGACCGGCCACCCATCGGCGGCATCCGGCTCGTCCAACCGGACCACCCCGGTTAGGAAGGGGCCCTTCTTCTACAGGAAACGATAAGAAGGGGCCCTTCCTTGCACTTCGGCGTTCGGGTGCTTTCATTGGTGCCATGGCGAACCCGGTGGTCTTGACGGTCGACGACGACCCCGCGGTGTCGCGTGCGGTGGCGCGTGACGTGCGGCGACGGTACGGCGACCGGTACCGGGTGGTCCGGGCGTCCTCCGGTGAGGAGGCGCTGACCGCCCTGCGGGAGGTCAAACTTCGCGGCGACCAGGTCGCGGTGCTGCTCGCCGACTACCGGATGCCACAGATGAACGGCATCCAGTTCCTGGAAGCGGCGATGGACCTCTTTCCGGCGGCCCGTCGAGTGCTGCTCACCGCCTACGCGGACACCGACGCGGCGATCGACGCGATCAACGTCGTGGATCTCGACCACTACCTCCTCAAGCCGTGGCACCCCCCGGAGGAGAAGCTCTACCCGGTGCTCGATGCCCTGCTCGACGCCTGGGCGGCGGCCCCGGAGACCACGACGAACGAGGTCCGGGTCATCGGTCACCGGTGGTCCGCGCCGTCGTTCACGGTCCGCGACTTCCTGGCCCGCAACCTTGTGCCCTACCGCTGGCTGCTGGCCGACGAGCCCGAGGGCGGACGGCTGCTGGCCGCCGCCGAGGCCTGCGCCGAGGACGTGCCGGTGGTGATCACCACCGACGGCACCACGCTGGTCAAGCCCACCGAGGCCGAGCTGGCCACGCACGTCGGACTCTCCACGACGCCGGCCGCCGACTTCTACGACCTGGTGGTGGTCGGAGCCGGCCCGGCCGGGCTCGGTGCGGCCGTGTACGGCGCCTCCGAAGGGCTCCGTACGGTGCTGGTCGAGCGGCAGGCGACCGGGGGCCAGGCCGGCCAGAGCAGTCGGATCGAAAACTATCTCGGCTTTCCCGACGGGGTGTCCGGCGCGCAGCTCGCCGACCGGGCCCGTCGGCAGGCCCTGAAGTTCGGCGCCGAGCTGCTGACCGCCCGGGACGTCGTCGGGCTGGAGGCGGCCGGCGCCACCCGGCTGCTCCGGTTCAGCGACGGTACGTCGATCGCCGCCCACACGGTGGTGCTCGCCACCGGGGTCTCCTACCGCCAGTTGACCGCCCCCGGCCTGGCGGAACTGACCGGGCGCGGGGTCTTCTACGGCTCCGCCTCCACCGAGGCACCGAGCTGCGCCGGGCAGGACGTCTACATCGTCGGTGGGGCAAACTCGGCGGGGCAGGCCGCGGTGTACTTCGCCCGGCACGCCCGCCGGGTGCACCTGCTGGTACGCGGCCCCGACCTGCGCCGCTCGATGTCGCACTACCTGATCGAGCAGATCGAGCGGATCGACAACGTCGAGGTGCATCCGCACTCGGAGGTGGTCGGCGGCGACGGCACGGACCATCTGGAGCAGCTCACCATCTGCGACAACCGGATCGGCGAGCGGCGCAGCGTGAAGGCCTCCTGGCTGTTCGTCTTCATCGGCGCGGAACCCCGGACGGACTGGCTCGCCGACGTGGTGGCCCGGGACGCCCGGGGGTACGTGCTCACCGGCCCCGACCTGGCCAGCGACGGCCGGCGACCGGCCGGCTGGGCGCTGCCCCGCGAGCCGTACCTGCTGGAGTCGAGCCTGCCCGGGGTCTTCGCGGCCGGCGACGTACGGGCCGACTCGGTCAAGCGGGTCGCCTCGGCCGTCGGCGAGGGTGCGATGGTCGTCTCACTGGCCCACCAGTACCTGGCGGCGCAGTGACCGGCCGGAGTACCAAGAATCTGCCGGGAACACCGCGACGAGTTCCGGATCGGATGACGAGATGACCGACGAGGGCGAACGGCTGACGACCGAGGATCTACGGACGCTGTTCCTGTTCGAGTCGCTGGACGACGACAAGCTGGCGTACGTCCACGAGCACGGGCGGGTCAAGCGGCTGCCGGCCGGCACCGGCGTCTTCGTCGAGGGCGAACCGGCGCAGTGCTTCTACGTCCTGCTCGACGGCACCGTGGCGCTGACCCGACTGGTGCACGGCGACCAGGTCGAGATCATCCGTACCAGCCATCGCGGCTCGTACGGCGGGGCGACCCAGCCGTACCTCAACGAGGAGCGGGTGCAGACCTACCTGAACAGCATGCGGGCGGTCACCGACGTCACGCTCTTCTCCCTGCCCGCGGAGGTGATCAGCACCGCGATGCGGCGTTGGTTCCCGATGGCGATGCACCTGCTGGACGGGCTGTTCCTCGGCATGCGTACCACGCAGACCGTGGTCGGCGAGCGGGAGCGTCTGCTGGCGCTCGGCTCGCTGTCGGCCGGGTTGACCCACGAGTTGAACAATCCGGCGGCCGCCGCCGTACGGGCCACCTCGGTGCTGCGGGACCGGGTGGCCGGGATGCGGCACAAGCTCGCGATGATCGCCGACGGCCGGCTCGACGGCGAGCGGCTGCATCGCCTGGTGGAACTCCAGGAGGCAGCCGTCAAGAAGGCCGCCTCGGCACCCATCCTCTCGCCACTGGAGACCAGCGACGCCGAGGACGTCCTGACCGACTGGCTGGACGAGCACGACGTCACGGCCGGCTGGGACCTGGCGCCGACGCTGACCGCCGGTGGGATCGACGTACCGTGGCTGGAGCAGGTCACGGCGGCGGTCCGGCAGGACGACCTGGAGCCGGCGATCCGGTGGCTGACGTACACCGTCGAGACCGAACTGCTGCTGGGCGAGGTCGACGACGCCCTCGGCCGGATCACCGGACTGGTCGGGGCGGCGAAGCAGTACTCCCAGATCGACCGGGCGCCGAACCAGACGGCCGACGTGCACGACCTGCTGGACGCCACGCTCGCGATGTTCAACTCCAAGATCAAGCCCGGGGTCCGGGTCGTCCGGGAGTACGACCGCAGCCTGCCGGCGATCCCGGTCTACGCCGCCGAACTCAACCAGGTGTGGACCAATCTGATCGACAACGCGCTCTACGCGATCGGGGAGACCGGTGTGCTGACCGTACGCACCGGGCGGAAGGACGATCGGATCGTGGTCGAGGTCACCGACACCGGACCCGGAATTCCGGCCGACGTCCGTTCGCGGATCTTCGAGCCGTTCTTCACGACGAAGCCGATCGGCGACGGCACCGGGCTCGGACTGGACATCTCGTACCGCATCGTGGTCAACAAGCATCACGGGGACATCCGGGTCGACTCCGAGCCGGGCCGTACCAGTTTCCGGGTCAGCCTGCCGATAGCCGGTCTCCGGGCCGAAACCCCGGACGGTACGCCGGGCTGAGCCGGCCTCGGTCGCCGCCGACGCCGAACGGCGGGTCCGCTCGTCGAGCGTGAGGTCAGCCGGTCCAGCGGAAGTCAGCCGGTCCAGCGGAAGTCAGCTGGTCGAGCGGAAGTCAGCTGGTCGAGCGGAAGTCAGCTGGTCGAGCGGAGCCGACGGCCGGTGCCGGTGCCGTCCGATCGCATGGCCGCGACAAGATCCTCGCGGGCACGGGCCACCCGGGACCGGATGGTGCCGACCGGGCAGTCGCAGACCTCGGCCGCCTCGGCGTAGCTCAGGCCGGCCACCTGGGTCGCGACGAACGCCTCCCGGCGATCGCGCGGCAGGTCCGCCAACAGCCGGGCGAGCTCGACTGCGCCCTCGAACCCGGTGCTCTCCCTGGCGAGTTCGGCGTCGGCGGCGAGTTGCCAGTCCGGCAACGACGCCACCCGGGGCCGCCGCATGGACATCCGGATGTGATCCGCGCAGGCCCGCCGGGCGATCGCCAGCAGCCAGGTCTTCGCGGCCGACCTGGCGGCGAAGCCGGGCAGGCCGCGCATCGCGCGCAGGTACGTCTCCTGGGTCAGATCCTCCGCCTCCCCGGCACCCACGAGGTGCGAGACGAACCGGTGCACATCGTGCTGGGTCGCCCGGATGAAAGCCGCCGCTGCCGACCGGTCGCCGGCCTTGGCGGCCAGTGCCCAGAGGGTGATCTCGTCGTTCTCGACGCCGGGGGAAGGCATGTCCCCCAAGCTACCTGGGCCGGCCGCCGGCACGAATACCCCCGGTGGGCATGTAAACGGCGAAACAACCGGTACCCCGCCGGGAACCAGGACCGGCCCGGGGCCGACTATGTCAGTGTGGGCTGCGAACAATATCGAGAAGCCTTGTCGGCACGGTTGGACGGCGAGGACCAGCCGGGCGAGCGGGCCGGGGCAGATCGCCATCTCGCCGGCTGCGCGGAGTGCCGAATCTGGCTGGACCGCGCGACGGCACTCAACCGGCTGGCCCGGACCAGCGTCGTCCCGCCGCCCATGGCGGTCGACGAGGACCTCCTCGCGGCCGCGCCGGGCCCGGGCCGGGCACGCCTCGCCGGTACGCTCCGGATCGCGCTCGGCGTCGTCGGCGTCGCCCAGTTCCTCCTCGGCGCGGCACAGATCGCCGGGATCGGTGATACCGGTCATCCGCACGGCCTCGATGTCGTCCTCGGCGGCGGCCCCAACCATCTGTGGCACGAGTCGGCCGCCTGGAACGTCGCACTCGGCGCCGGATTCACCTGGATCGCGATCCGCCGTACCCGGCCGGTGGGCCTGGTTCCGACGCTCACCGCGTTCGTCGCCGTACTCACCCTGCTCTCCACCAACGACGCGATAGCCGGACGGGTCGACCTCGGCCGGATCTTGAGTCACGGGCTGATCCTCGCCGGCTATCTCCTCATCCTCGGCCTGTCCCGACCGACCTTCGAATCGGACGGGCCGCCCACCTGGCAGGAACGGCGGAGCGGATCGGCGTGGCGGGCCACCTTCGAGGAGGACGAGGTCCCCGCGCCGCCACGGCTGCGGCTGGTCCGGAGTCGGCCGCGTACGGCGCAGGCCCGCAGCCACCGCCGGGCCGCCTGACGACCAACAGGCCTCCTTGCCGCCTGACGCCTGACGGGCCGCCTGATGCGCCCAACGGGCCGACCCGGAATCAGCGGACCCGCGTCCCCGGATCCGGAGGTCGGCGACGTGGATCAACTCGTGGCGACGAGCCAGCCGGCGCTGGCGATGCCGATCGTCAGGACACCGAGCCGGAGTACCCGGTCGGACAGGCGCCGGGCCAGCCTGCCGCCGAGGTGCCCACCGGCAAGGCTGGTGCTCGCGAGCACCAGCACGGCCGCCCAGTGCACCGGACCGAAGACCGCGAACGCGACGGCGGCCAGCGTATTGATCAGCAGTGACAGCCAGCCCTTGATCGCGTTGACCTCCTGCAAGGCCTGGTTGAGTACGGTGGCGAGCACCGCGAACAGCAGGACGCCGAGACCGGCACCGAAGTAGGCGCCGTACGCCCCGGCGACGAGAATGCCGGCGTACGCCCAGAGCGGGCGGGCCCCCTCGGCACCGGTACGGGCCCGCAGCAGCCGGGACAGCTTCGGCTGTACGACGATCAGGACGCAGCCCCCGACCAGCAGGAACGGTACGGCCCGGGTGAACGCGTCGGGCGGCAGCAGAAGCAGCAGCGCCGCCCCCATCCCCGCCCCGACCAGCGCGATGAGCCCGCCGAGCACGGCGAGCCGGCGCTGACCCACCAACTCCCGCCGGTACGCCACCGCCGTGCCGAGGTAGCCGGGAAGCAGCCCGACCGTGTTCGTGACGTTGGCGGCCAGCGGTGGCAGGCCCAGCCACAGCAACGCGGGGAAGGAGAGCAGCGAACCGCCCCCGGCCACGGCGTTGATCGTGCCCGCGACGAATCCGGCGACCGCGATCACCACGATCTCGGCCGGTGTCATGCCGTCTCCCCGCTCCGCTCGCCGGCGTCATGACCCGGCAGAGCGGCGCCATGACCCGGCAGAGCGGCGTCATGACCCGGCAGAGCGGCGTCATGACCGGGCAGACCGTACCGGCCGGTTTCCCTGGGCCGGGGCGGACCGGGGTGGCCCACGGGGCGCCACGCGGAGTCACGACCACCATTCATCGGCGGTTGTCGCCTTTCTCGTCAAACTTCCTGCTGCAATCCCGGCGGTTGGTCGCGACGGGCGGAGGGGTCGGCCCGGGACTGGTGGGGCAGCCGTCGGGCCGCCAACCGGACCCTGGCGGTCGCGACTTCCCGCCGCACGGCGAGTTCCCCCGCGCGTGCGCCTCCTTGATCAGTTTGACCGGCCCGAAAATCGGAGTGGACGGTGCCCCACGTTGACCGAGTCGCACGGCACACCGCCCCCGAGAGCCGGGGACTGGAGCAGGTCTTCATGCTGCCGCCGCGCGTCGGCGCCAACCGGTGTGGCCGGGTACTGGGACCGGCTCGGGAACCTTGGCGAGGTCGCCCGAGACGGTGCGCGCGGCGATCCTCCGTACCGGCAGCGGCGTCACCGACCACCCGGACCGCTCGGGGCGCTCGGGGCGGTGACGGGGCGGGCCCGGCGCGGCAACGGCGGCTCCTGCGGACGGGGCGGATCCGCAATTGGATCGAGCCGGATCGGACGACCCCGGTGGCGGTCTCGACGCGCAGATCTGGCACGCCGACCTGCGACGGGGGCGCAGCAACGCATTCCGAGCTGGCGCGCGGCGGGCGGCGTACCCGGTATCAGGCTGCCGGACCGGGCCCGGTCTCGATCGTCGTCGCGGGCAGCGGCGTGGAGGTGGACACGGTCGGCGCCGTCAGTCCGACGGCCGCCGGAGGGCGTCAGTGCGCCGGGTTCACCGTGTGCGGACGCTTGCCCAGCTGCCGCCAGTCGGACTCGGCGACCTGGATGTCGTAGTGCTTCGCCGCCGCGAGAATGTTCGCGAACGCCTGGTCGCGCTCGGCGTCGCTGACACCGTGGGTCTGGTCGAACCGGGCCAGGGCGTTTCGCACATGCGAGGCGTCGGTGAGCGGTTCCTTCCGCTTGTCCGGGAAGGCGAAGGCGCTGTCCGGCAACTCCCGGGACTGCTTACTGCTGATCGCGCCGTGCTGGTCGATCGGCTTCCAGGTGGTCTTCATCCGGTTCCTCCTCGCTCGTCGCTCCCGAACCGGTTCCTCCGGACCGAAATTCCTCCTACCCCGTGCCGCCTCCTCCTACCCGGTGTCGCCGGGGATAACCGGGCTGCCCGCCGTAGACGGCCAGCCCAACTCGGGAGCCGGCCAGCCCAACTCGGAAACCGGCCGGCCCGACCCCGCCCCGCGCGGCACCGCCACCCCGGTCGGAAGTTGGTCACCGTCGACGAACGGCATCCGGCGAAACTGCTGCACAACGATGCATTGACATTATTAGTTAACTTTCCTAATGTTTCAGCCACTCAGCCACATCGATCCCGACCCGCCCCGCCGGCAGAGGCGCCGGAACCTGCTCACCCCCGGCACCGCGCGCCTCGCCAGCACACCCCCGGGTCCGCTCGCCCACGCCGATGGGCGGGCGATCGCACACGGGTCGGATCGATCCACTGAGGTGCCAGCGACAGAAGGGATCGTTGATGTCATCCACCATGAGCGCCGAGCAGGCCCACCCGCCGGGACGTCGCCGCGGCGTCCGCTCCATGCTGTCCGTCGGGGCGCTCGCGCTCGCCACCGCCGCGGCCGGGACCACTCTCGCGATCGCCCCGGAATCCCCCGCCGAGGCCGTCGTGCTGCCCAACAACTTCAAGAGCGTCGGCTACATGCCGAGTTGGGCCGGCGACGTCAACACCGTCCAGTACGGCAAGCTGACCCACATCAACTACGCCTTCGTCCTGCCGAACGCGAACGGCACGCTGCGGGCGGTGGAGAACCCGAGCAAGCTCTCGGCACTGGTGTCCCGGGCCCACGGCAGCAACGTCAAGGTGTCGATCGCGATCGGTGGCTGGAACGACGGCGACGACTCGGCATTCGAGGCGCTGGCCGGCAACGCGTCGAGCCGGACCACGTTCGTGAACAGCGTGATCAGCTTCGTCAGCCAGTACAACCTGGACGGCGTCGACATGGACTGGGAGTACCCGGACCCGGGCACCTCGGCCAACAACTACACCGCGCTGATGCAGCAGTTGAGCGGCCAGTTGCGCAGTCGCGGCAAGCTGCTGACCGCAGCCGTCGTCTCCGAGGGCGGCACCGTGAACGGCGTGCAGCCGGCGGTCTTCGGCTACGTCGACTGGCTCAACATCATGGCGTACGACGGCGGCAGCCCGCACGCCAACTACGACTGGTCGATCAACAGCGTCAACATCTGGAAGTCCCGTGGCCTGCCGGCCAGCAAGGCCGTGCTGGGCGTACCGTTCTACAGCCGGCCCGGGTACTACACCTACTCCGCGCTGGTCGCGATGGACCCGGCGAACGCCAACCGGGACTGCACCACCGCCGGTGGGGCGCAACAGTGCTACAACGGCATCCCGACGGTGAAGCGTAAGACGCAGTGGGCCCTGGCCAACGCCGGCGGCATGATGAACTGGGAGCTGTCCCAGGACACCAACAACGCCACCTCGCTGGTCAGCGCCATCTACGACACGGTGATGGGCGGCACCACGCCACCGCCGACCGGCGGCCGGACCGGGCAGATCACCGGTATCGGCGGCAAGTGCGTCGACGTGGCGTCGGCCTCCAGCGCCAACGGCGCGGCGGTCCAGCTCTTCGCCTGCAACGGCAGCAACGCCCAGCAGTGGACGGTCGGCGCCGACAGCACGCTCCGGGCCCTCGGCAAGTGCGCCGACATCACCGCCGCTGCCACCACCAACGGCGCCAAGGTGCAGCTCTACGACTGCAACGGCACCGGAGCGCAGGTCTGGCAGGCGCAGAGCAACGGCACGTTGCGCAACCCGACCTCGAACAAGTGCCTGGACGCCAGCAACAACAGTTCTGCCGACGGCACCCGGCTGCAGATCTGGGACTGCTTCGGCGGCGCCAACCAGGTCTGGCGGCTACCAGCCTGATCCAGGCACCCGCACCCGGCCCGGCCGCCACAAGCGGCCGGGCCGGACTGCGTTCAACCCCTCCTGGGTACGACGAACACCTGCCTCTACGTCACGGATTCGACGTCCGGCAGCATCGCGGGGTCGGTGGCGGCGTCGTGCAGGCGCCTGCGGATGGCGGCCCTGCCCCGCTGGTACGCGGCGGGGTCGTCGTGTAGCAGCGAGACGGCGTTCGCGGTTTCCATGAACGCGATCAGCTCGAAGGCGAGTTGGTTGGCGTCGGTGTCGTCGACGAGTTCCCCGAGCTGGCGGGCGTCTTCGACGGTACGCGCCACCAGGCGGATCCAGTCCCGGCTGGCGGCGGCGACGGCGTCCCGTACCCGGCCCGGACGAGCGTCGAACTCGGCGGTGACCGTGAAGAAGAAGCATCCGCCGGGGAAGACCCGCCGCTGCGAGTAGCTCAGCCAGTTCTCGCACAGCCGCCACACCCGACCCAGGCCCGGCGGTACGGCCAACGCGGGCCGGACGACCTCGTCGAGGTAGATGCCCGCCGCTACTCGGATCGTGGCGAGTTGGAGCTCCTCCTTCGAGCCGAAGTAGCCGAACAGTCCGCTCTTGCTCACGCCGAGGTCGGTGGCCAACCGTCCGATCGACAGTCCCTCCAGACCGTCCATGGAGGCGATGTCCGCCGCCCGGCGCAGGACCACGTTCCGCGCCCGCTCATCTCGTGGTCGGCCCGCCATCCCGCTCCTTCCAGGTACGAACGTTCGGACAATGGTATGCCTCGGGCGGGAAAATCGCGCCTGGTAGGGTAATTTACAGCACGAACGTTCGTGCATTGAAGGGCGGGATCATGTTGAGAAGCGCGTGGGCGCCCGGACCAAGCACCGGCAGCGACGGCCCGATGCTGGTCAGCGTCACGGACTTTCAGGCCGACAGGCTGCGCGACCTGCCCGGGATCTTTCGGGCCGGGCTCAGGCTGCGGCGAGCCTGGCCGCAGCTGGCCGGCGCGGTGGGGATGTGGCTCTGGGCCGAACCCTTGGAGCGTAGGTGCGGTTCGGTGTCGATCTGGCAGGACGAAGAAGCCCTACGCGGGTTCGTGGCGTGGCCAGAGCACGTCAGAATCATGCGGCGGTACCGGAGCCGGGGACAGATCCGAGCCACCAGCTGGTTGGCCGCCCGATCCGATCCTGCCGCCATCTGGGCCCAGGCCCGCCCGTACCTCTCCGGCAAGGAACTCTGGCGCACAGCGCAGGTGGGTGAGGCTTGTCGTCCCCCGGATGGGCATCATGGGACGAGCCTGCGCGAATAGGTAGGGCACCCGTCCGCCTGGATGGCGGTCTGTGTGACGACGGATCTGGTCAGCGAGCCGGCAGGCTCCGGACGAACGCGCGCCACGCCTTCGGATCGAACCCGAGGGCCGGGCCCTGTCGATCCTTGCTGTCCCGGACGCCGACCACGCCGGGCAGGTTGTCGGCGACCTCCACACAGTCGCCGCCGTTGTTGCCGCTCCGCGTGCTCTTGCGCCAGATGGCGCCGGTCAGGTCCATGACGTCGCTACCTTCTTGATCAGTTCAAGCGATTGGTCCACCGGAAGCGCATAGCCTTTGATCCGCTCCCACCTACCGGCGAGGGTAGCAATCTCGTCGGCTCCGTCGACAATTCGCGCGGCGAGCTGGTTGTCCGCGTGGCCGACGCGCCGGTTGTCCGGCAGGTCCGCCAGGATGAACGGCCCGCCATATCCCGGGTACATCCCGACACCGGTCGGGACCACCTGAAGTTGGACGTTAGGCATCTGTGCGCAGGTCAGGATGCGTGCGAGTTGCTCGGACATCATCGACGCGGCCTCCTCCGCGCCCCTCTCGATCACCGCCTGATCGAGAACGGCAGTGATCAGCGGCGGGCGCTCCTTGGTGAGGATGGACTGTCGCTCAAGCCGGGCCGCGACAAGCTGGTCCACCTCGTCCGGTGTAAGCCGCTCCCCGGCCAGCGTCGCCCGCGCGTACGTCTCGGTCTGCAAGAGTCCTGGCACGTACGCCGGCCCGAACCAGCGGAGCGCGATCGCACGCCGTTCGATCTCCAGCCAGTCGCGGAACCACACGGGCGCCGTTCCGTCCCTGACCAACTCTTCCCACATCTCGACGAGCAGCCCGCCCGCGCCGAGCTCGTCGTCGACCGCCCGAAGGTAGTCCGCCTTGATGGGCTTGGCCCCGGTCTCCACCGCGCTCACATACGTGTCGGAGAAATGGATCCGTTCGCCGAGAGCCGTCTGCGTCAGGCCGGCAGCCACTCGGCGTCGCTTCATTTCGCGCAGCAGAAACTCCAAAGGTGACATTCCCACGATTCCCCCAGTTCCTCGGATCGGGCAGCACGATCCCCGGCGGTCCTCGGACTCCCCTGATGTGTCGTTCTCGCTACCGACCATAGGGCCTGTTCGTCCAGGGTGGAAGGTAGGCGCACCCGCTCGGAATCCGACAGGGACAAGGCTCGTTAATGGACGGGCGGGTGCTGTCGGCGGGGGCGACGCCAGGCTTATCGAACAGATCATGGCGTCGTCCCCGCTTCCATTTCGGCGACAGGAGACGACATGCGACGACCACGTCAGACCAAGCCGTACCATCGGCGCTATTGGCGCTATCTGTGGCGGTACTGCCGATGCGGGTACCGCTGGCGCTGCCCGGACTCGGTCGAGCGGGTGCCGATGCCCTACGAACCCACGGTGCCGCCACTCGACCGCCCCGCCCATCAGAAGATCGTCCGCGCGGCGGCGCCGGTGCCGACGAGGCCGGAGGCCCTGGCCCCGTTGGTGCCGGTGATGCCGGATGCTCCGGTTCCGCCGGGGCGCATCCGGCCGACCAATCGGCGCACCGGCGCGTACTCCTCGGGCCGGAATGCGCTGCTGACGAGCGCGCCAGCAAACCGGGCGCGGCATGCCGAGCGCGGCCAGGGCTGAGCGCGCCGTGCCCGGGGTCGGCACCACGCCTTGCCGGCCGGCGGACACGGGCACCGTGCTGCGGAAGTCGGCGTCGGATCTGGCCGCATCATGACGCTCCGCCCCTTCGCGCGATTCCGAGCGCACACCCATACCCGTCCGCTTTTCCTCTGTCGCGCCTGCGGCGGCCCCTGGCCGTGTCAGCCCGCGCGCCTGGCACTGTTGGCCATCTATCGCGAGGACCCGGCCGGCCTACGGAACTGCCTGACCGGGCGACTGATGATCGCCTTAGCCGACCAGCCCGGGACCGACCCGACCGCTCTGAGAGCCCGCTTTCTCGGGTGGATACCACCGGATCCCTGAAAGCCCGGCACATAAAAGCCCGCCCCGGTCTCACCCGGCCCGGGGCGGGTTGGGCCAGGTCGGTGAGCTGAGGCTCCACGTCAGCGACTGCATGCTGCCGCCGTACGCCGTTGCCGCTGGCGGCTATACACGAAGAGGTGCAGACCGTCGTTGTCCTCATGGCACTGTCGTTCGGGCGTACGTTCCTGGACCAGGAACTCCCGACCGGGGCGGTACACGTCGTCCCCGATCCAGACGTCAAACGGCACCGGGACCGGGAACTGGCCGGGCAGGTCGAGCGGATCCTCGCGACCGGTCGAGACGTGGTCGTCGACGCCCCTTCGCACGGCGGCCGACGCGCCGTCATGCTGGTCGCGGCGGACCGTGGCGCGCGGGTGGTCGGCTACTGGGCCCGGCCGCCGAAGGTCGGCATGCCCGGGCTCCTCGAGCTGCAACCGGAGTACAGCCAGCTGACCCGGCGACCACGCCGGGCCGACGGGTTCGACCTGCTCTACGAGGTGGTGGACCCGGACCGTGAGTACCACCTCAGGGAACTCTGAGGCGGTCCGACGACGGACCCGGTCACTTCTTGAGAATCGTGTACATCGCCGGAGTGTGGTTCGGCTTCGCCGCCGAAGACCCACTCGAGGTGCCCTTCCCGAGCGCCGAGGCTCTCGGCGGTGGACGACGGCAGCGTGGCGACGCCGAGCGCCTCGGCGTTGAAGGTGTCGCCTTGCAGGACGTACGAGCGGAGCACGACCTGCAGCGGCAGCTTCGAGCCGTCGTTGATGTACAGCATCGCGTTGAAGAAGTTGTTCCAGTACTGGACCGCGTAGAACATCCTGACCACCGCGATGACGGCCTTCGACAGCGGCAACACGATCCGCAGCAGGATGCGCGGATCACCCGCGCCGTCGAGGCGCGCCGCCTCGTGGAGCTCGTCCGGGATGCCCTGGAAGAAGGCCCGTACGACCGACTGGTTTACGCTCCAGCACTATGACCGGTTCGGCGGGAGGTACCCCCCGCCGATCGCGCAGGCGGACATCGAGATCCCCATCAGCGGCACGTTCTGACCTCGCCGACCTGATGCCCCACAGGCGCTCGCCGGGCCGGGTCCTGGTCGTCACGCTGCTCGTCGTAACGGCCGGGTGCCTGGCCTGGCGGGTCGCCGTCCTCGCGGGCCTGGAGGCCCACTTCGGCAGCGGCTTCGACGAGCAGCGCTTCAACCGGCTGCAGCAGGAGTACGACCGCCGCGAGGACGCCTTCGCCCAGGCCGACGCCCGGATGCGGAAGCTGATCGCGGAACACCCCCGCGCCGAACGCATCGACTGGAGCCGGTACCGGACCTGCGTCCGCGAGCCCGGCCGCCCCTCCGACACGTGCACGACGACGCCCCCGCGCGACCAGAAGGTGTACGACGCCCTCTGGGGCGTCAGCGTGATCCTCTACCAGCCCAAGGACGGGGGCCGCACGTTCTACCGCTTCTACCACGAGGACCCCCCGCGCTACACGATCATGCGCGCCCCCGAGGACACCGCGGAGGAGGCCGAGGAGTACGCGGACGCCCACGGCTTCCGCTCCACCCGCCCCCTCGGGCCCGGCTGGACGGTCCTCGGCCCGATCGACGACATCGGCCGCGAGGAGAAGCAGTTCCCGTAGGAGGGCTCGCGGAACGCTTCGCCGATGCAGCAGGGAAGCAGCAGGCACGAGAGGAGACCCCCACCCACGCCACACCCGCGACCTGCACGTTCAGGATGAACACACCTCGCTGGGCGTGCTCCGGACACACGCCGACGAGCCGACCGGTCAGCCGAGTCGGAAGTCGATGACCCGGATCGGGGACGGGGTGCTGCCGCTGGACGCCCGCTGGTACATGATCGACAGAATCGCGTCGCTCTCCACCCGGGTCCGGTCCACCACGATCTCGCCGAAGGCATTCAGGCCGGCGCCGTCGAAGCGTACGGTCCAGTCGGTGTAACCGCTGGCCTTGCTGGCGGTGACGATCCGGCCGTACGGCAGCACGACGTAGGCGTTGTCGGCGGCGTCGAGCACGAGTTGGGACCGGCCCATGGCGTTCAGCGCGACCGGGATCTCGACCTTTCGCCAGACTCCCGAGGAGTTGCGGAGCAGGTGGAAGGCCCTGCCGTTGGCGCGGCGCGCGGACGCGTACGAGGTGACGCAGGAGGTGAACCGGCCGGGCACGTAGCTGATGATCACGTGCGGGTTGCCCGCCGAGTCGACGTCCTGGCTCTCCTGGTTGATCAGGGCGTAGTTCGGCGGCAGCGGATCGATCACGAGTCCCGGGCTGGCGATCGAGACCAGGCTTCCCGAGCCGGTGCTGCCGACGACGGTCCCGGCGTTGTTGCGCCAGGTCCGGCCCTGGTCGTCGCTGTAGACGTATCCGGTGTCGTGGTTGGTGAGGCCGCCGCTGTTGCAGGTGACCGCCGAGTTGCCCTCCCGCCAGGTGAACGCGGCGTGCAGCCGACCACCCGGGCCGTAGGTGAGCCCGTGCAGGTACATGTTCCGGGTGGTGCTGGTGGCGCCGTTGGCGGCGTACGACCCGGTCGCCGACTGCCAGCGGCCGAGCCGGCGCCAGGTCGAGCCGTCGTACTCGGCGAGTTCGTTCGTGCCGTTGCCGGAACGGCCGGTGCGGTAGCTGAGCTGTAGCCGGTTACCGGGGGCGAGACGGAACTGCGGGTACGTCATGGCGCCCAGCCCGATGCCGTCGAGGCTGCGTTGCACCGCGCCGAACCGGCTGGCTACCCAGGTGCGCGAGCCCGGCGAGGAGGCGAGTCCGGCCTCGGACTTGAGGTAGTGGATGTCGGTGTCGTGGGTGTCCATCGCGATGTGCAGCCGGCCGTCCCCGGGAGAGATGCCCAGGGAGATGGAGTTGTGCGAGTCGTTCGTCGTCAACTGGTGCGACAGCCGGAGGGTCTGCCACGCTCCGGACGGGAGCTGGCGGCGGGCGATCACCGCGTGCCGGGTCGACGTGTACCAGGCGGCGTACTGGTATCCGGCGTGGCTGACCAGCCCGTCGGCGTAGGAGGCGTTGTTCACCAGGCCGTCGTACGAGACGAAGTAGAGCGCCGTGGCGTCGAGCTGGGTGTCGCCCAGCCGGGTGACCGGCGGAGCCGCCGCCAACGCCCGGCCCGGCGCGATCATTGTTCCGGCGACCACCGCGAGGGTGACGGACACGGCCAGCACGGCCCGGCGGGACGACGGGGCGGACATGGGAACTCCCTCGCGCCGGGCGCCCAGACGAGGGCGGACGCCATCAAATGAATGGATTCAAAGTACATCCACATCTGTCAATCTGGAAGTCGTCGACGCTGCCCTGCCGTTCTCCGGGACCGTCCGTTCGGCGTGGCCCTGCTGATCCGGCCGGCCCTGGCGTCAGGCCGCCCCCGCACGCTGGTTCGCGACAAGGGTCAGCAGGGCGGCATGCGTCTGCTCGTCGGCGGCGATGACGAGACCGCCCGCACCGGTGTCCAGCGGCTGGCCGTCGATCCCGGTCACCACGCAGCCGGCTGCCTGGCAGAGCGCGATGCCCGCCGCGAAGTGGACGCTGTCGTGCTGGTGTCCGTCGGTGACGTAGGCGGCACGTCGGCCGGCAGCGACCCAGGCCACCGCCAGGGTGGTGGAGACGACGCGTGGACGGAACTGCTCCACGAACCCCTTGTCGGCAAGTAACCGGGCGGCCTGGAAGCCCGGTTCGTTGGGGAACGGCGGATCGAGATTGACGTCCACCAGCCTCGACCCGGCCGACGGGACGAGCCGCTCGTCCACGCCCTCGCGCCGCACGTTCGAGCCGGCGCCGTCGGTCCAGAACACCTCGTTGCTGAACGGGTCCGCCGAGGCCGCCACGACGACCTGCGTTCCGGTTCGCAGGGCCACGTTGACCGATACCAGCATGTTGCGTACGGCGTAGTTCAGCGTTCCGCACAACGGGTCGACCAACCACATGCGTCCGTTTCCGCCGGTCCCCGTGCGTCCGCTCTCCTCACCCACCACGACGTCGTCCGGCCGGGCGGCGCGCAGGACGTCGAGGATGGCCCGCTCCGCCTCGATGTCGGCCGTCGTGGCGAAGTCCCCGCCCGACTTGTCGAAGCGGGTCAGCGATGTCCCGTAGTGGGAGCGCACAATGGCAGCCCCTGCCTCTGCCGCCTCGATGACCAGATCCCGGTCGTTGATCGCCATGAGACGTACGATATGCCGGGCGGCACCGGGCACGCACCGCCGGTGAACCCAACCGGCGTCAGTCGGGCGCCCCGGACACCGCCTTGATCAGGAAACGGCAGGGGTCTGCGACCTCGTGACGGACTCCGTGGTCGTCTATGTACTGGTAGCGGTCCAGGTAGCGGCAGTCGGCATCCCGGTATCCGAGCCGACGGTAGAGCGCCGCCGCCCGCGGAATGTGATCGTCGACGCCCATTCCGAGCCAGTGCCGGCCGCGCCGTACCGCGAGCCGCTCGGCCACCCGGATGATCGCTGTTCCGATGCCCTGAGACCGTCGGGCGGGAACAACGGCCAACCCGTTGATCTCCGGACAGTCGGGGAACCGGTCGCGGACCTCCGCCTCCTTGGCCCCCTGCCACAGGACCTCGCCCGAGCCGACCGGAACATCACCGGAGTAGGCGATCAGGAACGTGCTGAGACCCTCGCTCTGACGGCGGTAGCGGGCGTCGTGGTAGTGGTTCCGCCCGGTGGGGACGTGCCGCTCCAGTACGACGACATCCCGCTGTGTGCATTGTCTGACGATCGTCTGCGGAGGTTCCTCGCCCACGCCCGACCACGGTAGCGAAAGCCCGCTCCCCGCACCATCCGACCGTGGCCGGCGTTGTTCGTCGAGCGGGCTTCCGTCGCGTCACCTGGAGTCGAAGGGCTTCCGTCGCGTCACCTGGACTCGATCTGGCCCAGGCGATCGGTGTCCTGCCCCAGTTCGGCGCTCGCCGTGGCCCAACTGGTGTCCGCGGGGTAGAGCGCGCTGCGCAGGAAGGCCCACGAGAGCCGTTGGACCAGGGCGATCCGCTCGGGGCTCTCGTCCGTCGTCTCCGTGACGGTGTACCCGGAGACTCCACCCAATGAGTGTTCCGCCCCGAACAGGGTGAGCAGGCTCTTGGTGCCGGGGCTCAGGAAATAGGCATCCGTGAACCAGTCCGGCCCTCGTACGGTCAGGGCGGACTGGTCCTTGTCCCCCGCGACCACCAGGGCCGGCGTGGTCATCTCCGCGAAGCCCGGGTTCATGAAGGAGAAGTGTTCGGCGGCGAACGGTGTCAGGTCGGCGCCGCCCGTGCCCGGCACGGCAAGCAGCACCCCGGCCTTGACCCGTGGGTCGGACATGTCCTCACCCACCAGGCCCTCGGCGTCGAGGACCCGCGCGCCCAGCAGCATGCTCGCGGTCTGGCCACCCCAGGAGTGCCCGGCCGTGGCGATGCGGCTGCGGTCCAGCCGTCCGGCGAGGCCGGGAACAGCCGCTTCGATGAGGTCCAACTGGTCGAGGGTGCGGGTCAGATCCTGGACCCGGAAACGCCAGATCTCCGGATAGCGGGAGTCGTCAGGCGTGACGTTCAGCGTCCGCGAGTCGAGGTGGGTCGGCTGGATGACCACGAAGCCTCGGCCAGCCCAGAAGTCGACCAGCGGTGCGTAGCCGTCCAGCGACGAGCCGAAGCCGTGGGAGAAGACGAGAACGGGCAGATCGTCGCCGGTCGCCGGCGCGGAGACCCGTACCCGCAGGTCCTCGCCGCGGCCCGGCGCGGGCAGCAGCACCGGACGGACCGAGACGACGACTTCGTCGGGATGGTTCATGGGTGTTTCTCCTTGGAGAGGTGGTCCGAGGTAGGGGGCGTGGCCTGGCCACGGAGCGCGCGCTCTGGCATCATGAACAAGCGGAGCAGCGTTCCGTTAAGAACATACGGAACCGTGTTCCGCTTAGCAAGGTGAGTGACGGAGGTAACAACGCAGTGGCTGACCTCGGCAGCGGATCAGAACCGTCAGCCCCCCGGAAGCGGGCCGACGCCCGGCGCAACGAAGAGACGCTGCTGGAGGCGGCCGCGGCGACCTTCATCGCCGCCGGCGTCGACGCGCCCGTGCGCGACATCGCGGCCAAAGCTGGCGTCGGCGTCGGCACGATCTACCGCCACTTCCCCACCCGGGCCGACCTCATCGTCGCCGTCTACCGACACCAGGTCGAGGCATGCGTCGAGGCCGGCCCCGCCCTGCTGGCGAGCAGCAACTCACCACACGCCGCCCTGGCCCGGTGGATCGATCTCTTCGTCGACTTCCTGGTCACCAAGCACGGCCTCGCCGAGGCGTTGCAGTCCGACGACGCCACCTTCGTGACCCTGCACGCCTACTTCCTCGACCGCCTTCTGCCGGTCTGCGCCGAACTCCTCGACGCCGCCGTCGCGGCCGGCGAGGTCCGCCCCGACGTCGAGGCCTTCGAACTGATGCTCGCCGTCGGCAACCTCTGCATCGGCGCCAACAAGGATCCCCGGTACGACGTCCGTCGCGTGGTCGCACTCCTCCTCGCCGGACTACGCCTCATCCCACACCACTGACCGCAGCCCCGGAACCGCCGCAGTCGGATCTGAATCGCAGCCGGTACGGAGACCCTTACCACCCACCATCTCCGAGCCGGAATGGAACGCGTCGGTTTCAGGTAATGGGAGATCAGCTCCCCTTTCCCGCTCGTCGGTGCGCGTCGCTTCCCTCGCGGTAGAAGACGTAGCCCCCGTGGTGCAGTACGTCTCCGTCGAACGTCCCGTCGGCGCTGAACCCGGTGTCGTCGACGTACTCGATGCGAGTTCCGATGACCCGGTAGGAACCCGTGTAGGCGCTCTGTCGCTCTCCCCGGGCCTCGTCGTAGCGGCCGTTCGCGAGCAGCTCCTGCCGGATGTGCCCGTCGGCCGTCACCCACATTCCGACGTACGGGTGCGGCGAGGCGTCTCCGGCTCCGGTCGGCGGCGTACCCGTTGGCGGTGTGGGCGGCGTCGCCGTCGCGGATGGCGGCGGCGTCGCCGTCGCGGATGGCGGCGGCTCCTGCCCGGCGTCGTCGGGAGCCGCGGGTCTGCCGGGGTCGGGTCCCACGGCGCACGCGGCAAGGCCTCCGGCGAGGAGCACGGCGACGCTGACCACCGTTCCGAGGCGGGCCGTCACGAGACGGTCCCGCGCGAGTCGTCCCGGTGTCCGGGGCGGGTCGCCGCCAGCGAGCCGAGCAGCCGCAGCGCGTCCGCGGTCGGAGTGCCCTCCTGGGCGTGGTAGACGATCAGCTGCTGCCCCGGGGCGGAGCGGACGTCGAAGGTCTGCATGCGGAGGGTGAGCTCGCCGACCTCGGGATGCAGCAGGACCTTCGACGCATGGGACTTGCCCCGCGCGTCGCGTCGGCGCCACAGGTCGGCGAACTCGCGGCTGGTCCCGGCCGTCCGCAGCACTTCCTGGATCCGCGGATCGAGCGGCCGGGCGCCCTCGAGAAAACGGAATCCGGCGACCGCGTTGGCCGCGGCCGTTTCCCAGTCGGCGTGGAACGCGCGGACCGACGGGTCGAGGAACATCGCGAGCAGCAGGTTCGCGCCGGGTTCGAGGTGGTTGAAAACCGCACGGCCCAACGTGTTCGCGGCCAGGACGTCGTAGGCCCGGCCCAGGATCAGGGCCGGAGTGCGGTCCCACAGTTCGGCCATCGCCAGCAGTTGGGCGTCGGCCTGCTCGATGCCGCCCTCGCGGCGCGGAAGCGGAGTCATTCCCGCGAGCCGGTACAGGTGCAGCCGACCGTCGTCGTCCAGCAGTAGTGCCTCGCTCAGGGCCTCCAGGACCTGCGGCGACGGCCGCCGCTCACGGCCCTGCTCCAGCCGCAGGTAGTAGTCGACGCTGATCCGGGCCAGCATCGCGACCTCCTCGCGGCGCAGACCGGGTACGCGTCGCCGCCCGTCCTCGGACAGCCCGACGTCGAGCGGCGTCAGCTGTGCCCGCCGGCCCCGTAGGTAGTCGCCCAGCATTGAAGTCGCCATATCGGTCAGGTTAGGTGCCCGGTACGCCGGTAGCCTGGTCCCACTGCTCCCAGGTCCGTTTGAATTCGCACTCGGATTCGTCGCGGAAGACGCCTTGACCTCAAGCATGGTTGACGTCCTACATTGATCTTTATGAACGCGACATACCTCGATGAGGCCACCCGTGAGGCCGAGATCGAAGCGATCAAGCGGGTGGTGGCCACGGTCGAACACGCACAGAACAATGAGCTCCCCGACGAGTTCCTCAGCCTGTTCCGGGACGATGCGATCTGGACGACGGGTGGCGGCAAACGGCTCTTCGGCCTCGAGGCGATCTCGACCTTCACCCACCAGGTGCTTCCCGGCGGAATGCAGGACTCGACGGTCACCTTTGAGCTGGAACACGTCCTGTTCATCCGCTCCGACGTCGCGGCCGTCAAGCTGCGTCAGGTGTACCACACGCCCGACGGGCCGGACGTGGGCTCTCCGCTATGGATCATGGCGAAGGAAGACGGGCAATGGCGCCTGACCGCCAGCCAGAACATCGGCGTACCCGACGACGAGTTGTCCCCAACGACGACGAGCCGACCCATTTTCGGCCCCGGCAGATAAAACTGGACGTCGTAGCCGGATCGGCCGGGGTCAGGGGCGGCGGGCCGAGGTCTGCTCCCGGACCACGAACCGGATCGACTTCGCCTCGGTCATGCAGGCCCGCATCGGCCCGACCAGCTCGCGGTGCTCGGGGCTGCGCTCCCAGGCCTCGAAGTGTCCCAGCGAGACCCACTCGCTGGTGATCAGCCACTGTTCCGGATCGGTCGGGGAGGCACACACCTGATCGACCAGGTGTCCGTCGACGCCCTCGGCGACCTGGTAGCGAATCCGTTCGTACGCCTGAAGAAACGCGTCGGCGCGCTCGCGCGGCACCCGGATCAGGAACACCACCCGCGCCTTGGCCGTCTCGGTCAGGTTCTCTGCCATCTGGACACCTCCACCGGGCCGCGCCGCAGCGCCACGGCACTGTTGAAACCATCGAATCCGCGTGCGCACACCAGCGCGGTGTCCACCCGCCGGGGCCTGGACTCCCGGACGAAGTTCAACTCGCAGCCGGGCGCCGGGCGATCCGGGCCGGCGGTCGGTGGCAGCATGCCGTGCCGCATCGCCAACAGCGCGGTGGCGACGTCCAGCGCCGCTCCGCCCTGGTGGGCCCGACCCGTCAACGGCTTCTGCGTGGTGACCGGTGGCTGCCGCTGCCCGAACACCGTACGCAGCACGTCCGCCTCGCTCCGGTCGTACCGGGGCACGCCGAGCGCGTCCGGAAAGACGACGTCCACCTCGGCAGGATCGATGTCGGCCCGGGTCAGGGCGAGCCGGATCGCCCGCCCGTACTGGGTCCCGTCGACATCGGCACCGCCGCCCACGTCGCCGCCGTGCGAGGCGGCACCGCGCTGCTCGGTGTGTCGGGCGTCGTGGGTGGCGCCCCAACCGGCCACCTCGGCGTAGATGGTGTCCGCGCCCCTGGCCACGGCGTGGTCCAGATCCTCGACCACGAAGATCGCACCGCCCTCGCCGGGGACGTACCCGCTGGCCGCCACGTCGAACGGCCGGTACGCCCGATCCGGTTCGGGACAGACGCTGAGCAGCCCACCACGGAGCTGACAGGTCAGCGCGTACGGGCTCAGTGGACACTCCGTACCGCCCGCGAGCACCACCGGCGTACCCCGTCGGATCAGCCGGGCGGCGTGTGCCAGGCTGTCCAGCCCACCGGCGGTCTCCGCGGCGAGCACTCCGCACGGGCCCTTGAACTGGTGCCGGATGGAGAGCTGGCCGACGCTCGCCGCGTAGAACCAGGCGATCGACTGGTACGCCCCCACCGTGCGGGTGGTCCCCCGCCAGAGTCGCTGGAGTTCACGCTGACCGAACAGGTTGCCGCCGGAGGAACTGGCCAGGGTGACGGCGTACCCGTAGGGATCGTCGGCCACCTCCGGCAGGCCGGCGTCGGCGAGCGCGAGCCGGGTGGCGGCGAACCCGAGGTGGGTCCACCGGTCGGTCTGCACCACCTGGCGGTTGTCGGCGTGGTGCAGCGCGTCGAAGTCGGCCACCTCCCCCGCCAGTTGGACGGGGTAGCGGTCCGGATCGAACAGCGTGATCCGCCCGATCCGGTTCTGCCCGGCGAGTACGCACTTCCAGTGCGCGTCCGCGCCGATTCCGCTCGGCGCGACAACGCCGATCCCGGTGATCACGACCCGGCCGGTCATCGCGGCGACCCGCCGAACCGGCGCAAGACCATCGCCGACTGGAACCCGCCGAAGCCGCTGCCCACCGAGAGCGCCACCCGCACCGGCACCTCCCGGGCCACGTTCGGGATGTAGTCCAGGTCGCACTCCTCGTCCCGGTTGGCCCAGTTCGCCGTCGGCGGCACCACCCCGAACTCGATGGCCAGCGCACAGGCCGCCATCTCGATCGCGCCGATCGCGCCGAGCGAATGCCCGACCATCGACTTGATCGAACTGATCGGAACCTGGTACGCCGCGCTGCCCAGCGCCCGCTTGAAGGCCGCCGTCTCGTGCCGGTCGTTCTGCCGGGTGCCCGAACCGTGTGCGCTGATGTACGACACGTCCGCCGGATCGCACCGGGCCTGCGCCATCGCATCGTCGATCGCCAGGGCCATCTCGACGCCGTCGGGACGCAGGCCGGTCATGTGGTAGCCGTTGCTCCGGTTGGCGTACCCGGCGGCCTCGCAGTAGACCCGGGCGCCGCGCCGCCGCGCGTGTTCGGCCTCCTCCAGGACGAGCACGGCGGCGCCCTCGGCGAGCACGAACCCGTGCCGGTCCCGGTCGAACGGCCGGGAGGCGTGCCCCGGGTCGTCGTTGTCCGGGGTGGTCGCCTTGATCGCGTCGAACGAGGCGACCGTGACCGGTGAGATCGGGCTGTCCGAGGCGCCGGCGAGCATCACGTCGGCCTCGCCGTCCTCGATCAACTGCTGGCCGTAGCCGATCGCGTCGATCCCGGACGTACAACCGGTGGAAATCACCTGGGCCGGGCCGTACAGCCCGTGTCGGCAGGCGACGTCGGCGGCGAGGCTGCTCGGCATCAGTGCCTGGTAGAGATACGGTCCGGCCCGGTCCGGGTCGACCAGCCAGTCCGTGCCGGAGTCGCTGACTGCCACGTACTCCCGCTCCAGCAGCATGGTGCCGCCGACCGCGGAGCCGAGCGCCACCCCGGCGCGCTCCCGCATCGAGTCGGACAGCTCCAGGCCGCTGTCCGCCAGCGCCTCGATCGAGGCGGCCAGGGCAAACTGGACGTACCGGTCGGAGCGCTGTTGTTCCGCGTCGCTGAGGCCCGCGCGGACCGGGTCGAAGTCGCACTCCGCCGCGATCTGCGAGCGGAACGGCGACGGGTCGAAGAAACTGATCCGCCGGGTAGCCGTCCGGCCGGCGGTGATGGTGTCCCAGAAGCTTCGCCGGGTGACCCCGCCCGGCGCGACCACTCCGATTCCGGTCACCACGGTCCGCCGCCCGGTCACGGCGCGGCCTCGGTCCGGCCGCCGAGGACCCCGGCCTCCGGCCGGCCGCCGAAGGTCGCCGCCTCCGCCGCCGACTCGGTGTCGACGTGCCCGAGTTCCGGCCGAGGCGCGAGCGGGCCGAGCTGGAAGACCACCTCTGCGGGCTCGTCCGCCACGTTGCGCAGCCGGTGCCGGACATTCACCGGTACGTAGAGCGCCTCTCCGGTACGTACCGGCACCGGCTCGCCGTCGAGGTCGACGATCAGTTCGCCACGGGCGACGTACAGGAACTCCTCGCTGTAGGGGTGGTAGTGCTCGGCGATGCGCTCACCCGGGGCGAGGTTCGCCACGCCCATGAAGCCGGAGGTGCTGCCGACGGTACGCGGCCCGAGCAGCACCCGGATCTCGCCGCCACGGCGACGGTCCGGCGCGATGTCCCGGGCGGCCGTCAGCCGGCGGTCGTGCTCACTCATCGCCGACCCCGACCGTCGCGGCAGCCGTGCCGACCGGTCCGTTGGCCGGTGATCCGGCGGACGTGCCGGCCGCCGGCTCCTGCGGGGTGGTGGAGGCGAGTTCGGCGGCGATCCGCTCGATCTTGTCCCGGATGATGTCCAGTTGCACCCGGCTGTTGGCGTTGATCCGCTCCGTCATCTGGGCGGTGGTCACCGGGGCGGTCGGGCGCATCTCGAAGTCCTGGGTCCAGGTCATCCGGGTACCACCCGGCACCTCGTCGTACCGCCAGTGGATCCGCATGTACTCGAAGGGCCCGGTCTCGACCCGGTGGGCGTGCACCTCGCGGCGCACCGGATCGGCGGTGCGCTCGCTGATCCAGCTCCAGATCACGCCGTTCTCGTCCGGGTACATGGTCAGCCGGAACTGGACGGTGTTCCCATGTTGCTCGAGAATCTGCACCGACTGGTACTCGGTGAACAGGCCGGTCCAGGTCCCGACGTCGTTGGTCCGGTCCCAGACCAGTTTCGGCGGAGCCGCGATCACCACACTGTTCTCGGTGTGACCGGGCCGGCCGTCGGCACCGGCGGGGCGTCCGTCCTGGGTCCCGGCCGCTGTAGCGCCCGCGTCGGCCGACGCGGCCGCCGGGGTGGACTGCCGCGCGACGAGGTCGGAGATCTCCGCGATGCTGAGCGCTCCCGACTCCTCGGGAAGCTGTACCCGGTAGCGGTCCGCGACCACCGCCTGTAGCTCCAGCAGCGCCAACGAGTCCATCCCGAGTTCCTCCAGCGAGGCCGTCGGCGCCGCGGTCGCCGCCTCGGCGTCCAGGCCGCAGTGCCGGACCAGGATCGCGATGATCTCCGCCGCGGTCGCCGACGACGGCGCGCTGGGCTCCGCCACGCTCCGGACCGGCTCCCCTCCGGTGCGGGACGGTCCGGCCAACGCCGGGTCCTCGTGTCTCACGGTCATCTGGTCCTCCTCGAAAGATGCGCCGAACTGGCCGGAACGGGGTCCTTCGGCGAATCGGGTACGCCGAGCAGCCGGTCGACCAGTCCGGTCGAGTACCGCCCCTTGCGGAATCCCGCGTCGTCGAGGACCCGTCGGATGAACGGGATGGTGGTGTGTACGCCGGGACCGTCGACCTCGAACTCGTGCAGCGCCCGTTCCATCCGGCTGAGCGCCAGGTCCCGGTCCGGCGCCCAGACCACGACCTTGGCGAGCAGCGAGTCGTAGTACGGGCCGACCAGGTAGCCCGGATATCCGTGGGTGTCGGTCCGGGTGCCCGGTCCACTCGGCGGTGTGAACCTGGTCAGCCGGCCGGGGGTGGGTAGGAAGTTGCGGTCCGGATCCTCGGTGTTGACCCGGCACTCGATCGCGACACCGTGGAGTCGTACGTCCTGCTGGCGCAGCCGCAGCGGTACGCCCCCGGCGATGTGCAACTGCTCGTGCACCAGGTCGACCCCTGTGATCATCTCCGTCACCGGGTGCTCGACCTGGATGCGACAGTTGATCTCGATGAACTGGAAGCGCTCCGCCTCGTCGACCAGGAACTCGAAGGTCCCGGCCCCGGTGTAACCCGCCCGCAGCGCGCCGCGCAGGGCGGTCTCGGCGAGCGCGTCGAGGGTCGCGCCCGACAATGCCGGCGCCGGTCCCTCCTCGACGAGTTTCTGGTGCCGCCGCTGCACCGAACAGTCCCGGGTGCCGAGGTGCACCCCGTTGCCGTACCCGTCGCAGAGCACCTGGACCTCGACGTGCCGGGCCGGGCTGAGAAAGCGCTCGACGTAGACCCGGTCGTCGCCGAACGCGGCCTGCGCGACGACCCGGGTCCGGTCGTACGCCGAGGCGAGGTCGTCGGCGGAGCGGACCACCGACATGCCCCGGCCGCCGCCACCGGCCGCACACTTGATGATCACCGGGTAGCCGATCTCCTCGGCCACCGCCCTGGCCGCAGCGACCGTGTCGAGGGTTCCCAGGCTGCCCGGCGGAAGCGGAAGCCCGGCCTCGCCCATCAACGCCCGCGCCCTCGACTTGTCGCCCAGCGCCACCATCACCTCCGGCCGGGGACCGATGAAGACCAGCCCGTTGTCGGCGCAGATCTCGGCGAAGTCGGCGTCCTCGGACAGGAAGCCGTAGCCCGGGTGTACGGCCTGGGCCCCGGTCTTGCGGGCCGCCTCGATGATGGCGGCGGCGTTCAGGTAGCTCTGCCGCGCGTCCGGTGGCCCGATGCAGACCGCCTCGTCGGCCAGGCGTACGACGGCGGAGTCGCGGTCCGCGACCGAGTACACCGCGACGGACCGTACGCCCAGTTCGCGGCAGGCCCGGGCGACCCGGAGCGCTATCTCGCCACGATTGGCGATCAGGATCTTCTCGAACACGTCGGCACCGTCCTTGCGCTCACGCGGGTACCAGAGCGATCAGCGGTTGTCCGAACTCGACCGGCTCGCCGTCGTGCACGAGTACCTCGACGACCCGGCCGACCTGGTCGGCGACCACCTCGTTCATCAGCTTCATCGCCTCGACGATGCAGACCACCTGACCGGGCTCCACCTTGTCGCCGACCTCGACGAACGGTGCGCCACCGGGCTCGGCCGCCTGGTAGTAGGTACCGACCATCGGAGCGAGGACGGTTCGGCGACCATCGGTGCCGATGGCCGCCCCGGTGACCGCCGGTACGGCGAACGGAGCGGCGTTGGGCGCGCTGCCGCCCGGCGTTCCGGCACCGGTCCCGGGACCGCTGTTTGCCTCACCGCCGTGCCATTCGATCTCCAGCAGGGCGTCGCCGCTGCGCAGGCGGATCCGGCGCAACGGCCCGGCGGTCCGCGCCACCAGCCGGCCCGCCTGCCGGCACAACTCGGCGAGTTCCGCCGATCCACCGACCGGCTCCGACTTCCCGGTCGGCTCCACGAAGCCACCAGCCGACTCCGACTCCGGCTCCGGCTCCGGCTCCGGCTCCACCGATCCACCGACCGGCTCCGGCTCCGGCTCCCGGGTCAGCTCCACCGATCCACCGACCGACCCCGGCTCCCGGGTCAGCTCCATCGACCTACCGACCGGCACCGCCAACTTCGACTCTCCGATCGCCGCTGCCCTGGTCATCGGGGCTCCGTTCCGGCCGGGACGACGCTGGCCGCCGCTCCGTACCGGCGGAAGCGCTGGCGCCGCCGCCGGATCAGCTCCTCGGTGGGCACATCGAGCAGCGGTGTCAGGTTGTCCACCAGGGCTCGGCGGAGCAGCGCCGCCGCCCCGGTCGGGTCCCGGTGTGCACCGTCGGCGGGCTCGGCGACGATCGCGTCGGCGACACCGAGCCGGAGCAGGTCCGGCGCGGTGAGCCGGAGCGCGTCGGCGGCCCGGGGCACGGCCGCTCGGTCCTGCCAGAGGATCGCGGCGCAGCCCTCCGGGCTGATCACCGAGTAGACGGCGTTCCGCAGCATCAGTACCCGGTCGGCCACGGCCAGCGCGAGTGCGCCCCCGCTGCCGCCCTCACCGATGATCACTGCGACGACCGGAGTACGCAGACCGGTCATCGCCAGGATGCTCTGGGCGATGGCGCCGGCCTGGCCCTGCTGCTCGGCCTCGACTCCCGGGTACGCACCCGGTGTGTCGATCAGGGTGATCACCGGCAGTCCCAGCCCGGCGGCCAACCGCATGACCCGCAGCGCCTTGCGGTAACCGGCCGGGCTGGCCATGCCGAAGTTGCGGGCCCGCAGTTCGCGTGGATGGTGCCCCTTCTGGTGTCCGATCACGCCCACGTACCGGTCGCCGAGCCGGGCCAGGCCCGCGACTATCGCCGCGCAGTCGACACCCAGCCGGTCGCCGTGCAGTTCGACGAAGCCGTCGAAGGCGGTGGCCAGATAGTCCAGCGTGGTCGGCCGCCCGGCGTGCCGGGCCGAACGGACGATCCGCCAGGCGTCGGGTCGGCTGTCCGGGTCGGGGACGTCGATCCGGCTCTGCCGGCGGAGGCGCTCACCACCCGTTCCGGCCGGCAGCTCGGCTTCGGCCCCGGCCGGACGCCCGCCCGGGCCGGCGACGCCGCCAGCCGGGCGGGCGGTGCCGGCACCGGTCGGGCGGTGCCCCAGTTCTCCACCCGTGACCTCCGGGCGCTGTGTGGCGGCGAGCAGCCAGCCCAGCCGGGCCCGCAGGACGCTCCGCTCCAGCACCATGTCGACCTGGCCGTGCCGGAGCAGGAAGCCGGTGGTCTGGAAGTCTTCCGGCAGTGTCTGCCGGATCGTCTGGCGGATCACCCGGGGGCCGGCGAACCCGAGCCGGGACCCGTTCTCCGCCAGCACGATGTCCGTGCAGGTCGCGAACGACGCTGCCACACCGCCGTAGGTGGGATCGGTGATCAGACTGACGGTGAGCAGCCCGGCCTCGCGCAGCGCGGCGATCGCCTGGCTGATCGTGGCCATCTGCATCAGCGCCAGTACACCCTCCTGCATCCGCGCTCCGCCGGACGCGGTGACCAGGAGCAGCGGAAGCCGGCCGGTCAGGGCACACTCCGCGGCCCGGGTGATCAGCTCACCGGTGGCCGATCCGAGGCTGCCGCCGAGAAACCGGAAGTCCATGACGGCGAGTACGAGCCGATGGCCGCCGATGCTCGCCGTGCCGCAGAGCACCGCCTCGGCCAGTCCGGTCTCCGCACGCGCGGCGGCCAGCCGCTGCGGGTACGGCATCGAGTCGACGAATCCGATCGGGTCGACCTGCACCGCCACCTCGGGCAGTTGGTCGAACGTCCCCCGGTCGACGAGTTGACGGATCCGCTCCGGCGCCTCCAGTCGACGGTGGTCGCCACATTCGGGGCACACGTCGAGGTTGCGCCGCAGGCGTTTCCGGTACAGCAGTGCGCGGCAGGACCGGCAGCGGGTCCAGGGCTGCTGGTCGAGATCGGCGAAGACACTCCGGCGGATGGCGGCCCCGCTCGCCGTTCGCCCGGTCATCGCCGGCCCTGCGCGGAGTCGGCCGACGCGTCCCAGCGGTAGAAGCAGCGTGCCATGGCGTCCGCCGGCACCCGCCAGGTCGCCAGGTACGGCGAGATGTGCGGGGCCAGGCGCTCGCTCACCCGGACGAACTCCGGATGCCGGCGCGCACCTTCGACGGCGGCCCCACCGGGACTGTCGGTCTCGACAAGGTGGACATAGAGATCGTGCAACCGGTAGAGCGAGCGGTGCCGCACGCCCACCAGCCGGGGTAGTTCGGTCCGGTCCGACTCGGCGAAGATCTGTGCCACCTGCTGCTCCGCGGCCGGAACAACCTTCGCGACGATCAGCGAGCGATCCATGGGGTGGCCTCCCTGGGCGATTCCCGCGCTCCGCGTTCGGTGACACTGGGTTCCGGGCCGCGAACGGGTCTGCTCCCCCGACCACTCCCCCGACCGTCACCTAGTCCAATGACTGGTGACCACCCTGCCGAGGCGGTGTCAACGGATTGTCACCCGATCACGTACCACCGGAACCCGGTTCGGTGACGCTCCGGTGACGGTGATCGGGCAGAATGCGCGATCCGGACAGCGCCCCGTACCCCCGAGCGCTCCGTCGCGAACCCGAGCAGAGCCACTTATACCCAGCTCAGGGCAGGTGTGACCTGACCGGACGGGTACGTCGGAATGTCGACCAGCCGATTGACCCAGCGTGACGGTGATTGATAACCTTCGTCACGCTTTGCGGCGTCAGCCGCCGGCTGACGGAGGCGGCGTCCAGAGCACCGTCGGCGTACCGGAGTGCTGGACGGGGCCACCATCGGTGGCAGGGCGGACTTCGGGACACGGGTTCCGGGTGCAGGAGGGTGGGCCGTGACCTCGAAGGAGAGCGAGCCGCACGACGGGGTACGCCGGCCGCCGGCCCAACCGCCCGCTCAGACGATCCAACTGCTGCTCCTGGACGGGTTCAACCTGCTGCACGACGGGGCACCAATCGTCGTACCGCGTGGACTGCAACGGATCATCGCGCTGATCGGCCTGCGTCCGGGTGCGACCCGGGCCCACCTGGCCGGTCTGCTGTGGCCGGACACCGCGGAGGAACGGGCGATGTCGTCCCTGCGTACGGCGCTGTGGCGACTGCGGCAGGAGGGCAGCTGTCCGGTACTGACCGCCGGCGACACCGTCCGGCTCGACCCGGTGGTGATGCTGGACATCGACGACCTCGTTCGGGCCGCCGAGCGGGTCCGGGACGGTGCGGACCCCCGCTGGGCCGCGAAGATCCTCACCGCCGGCCGACACGACCTGCTACCCGGCTGGTACGACGAATGGGTCCTGCCCGAACGCGAGCGGCTGCGCCAGTTGCGGCTGCACATGCTGGAGGAGATCGCCCGTGGCCACCTGCGGGCCGGGCAGCACGGCGAGGCGCTGCAGGCGGCCCTCGAGGCGGTACGGGCCGAGCCGCTCCGGGAGACACCGCACCGGCTGATCGTCGAGACCCACCTCGCCGAGGGCAACGCCTACGAGGCGCTGCAGGCGTTCTACGTCTATCGTGACCTGCTGCTGCGGGAGCTCCAACTGGAGCCGTCCGAGGCGATGTGCGGCCTGCTCAGTGATCTTCTCGCCCCGATACCCAGGCCGACGATCACGCACGCGCCACGCCCGAAGCCCCAGTCCTCGCGCCCCGGGCCGTACGCCGGGCGGTCGGCCCTGCCGGCGATGCCGGGACCGCGCTGATCACCACGGAACGAGACCGGCCCGCTCCTGGGGCCCGATCCGTCCGACCTGCGTGATCCGTCTCCGTCGGCCGAGGGCAGCCCTGTCGATCCGTCGGCGTGCTTCCGTGCGGGCGACGGACCCCATCGTGGCGCCACCGGCGTCACCGGGGCGTCAACCGGGGCGGCGGACGCATGCGTACCGGTTGACATCCCCTTGACGTCGCGGGCGGCATGGTGACCGGGCCCGGGACGTGCGGTCGCACCGCCGGCCGAGCCGGCCGGGACCTGTCCGGTCGCCTGGGCCAACCGGGCCGACCCGTACCAGCCAGTGGGGAGACGACATGAATCGTGTGCTGATCGTGGGCAGGATCGTTCCGGGGACCGAGGAGGCGATCGCGAAGATCTTCACCGAGTCCGACGAGACGGACCTGCACACCGTCACGGGGGTACGACACCGCTCGCTCTACCAGCTGGGCGACCTGTGCCTGCATCTGATGGAGACGGAGGAGTTCTCGCCGGCCCGGATGGAGCAGGCGAACCGGCATCCGCTCTTCGCCAGCGTCACCGAACGGCTCTCGGCGTACATCTCGCCGTACTCGCCGAACTGGCAGTCCCCCCGCGACGCCATGGCCCGGTGCTTCTATCAGTGGGACGGTCCCGGATCGGCGACCGGCACCCCACGTTGACAGCGGAAGAGGGTCCGATGCCCGGCAGACCGTTACACGTGATCGTCATCGGGGCCGGCACCGGCGGCATGTGCCTGGCGCACGGCCTGCGACGCGCCGGCATCAGCGTCGCGGTCTACGAGCGGTACCGGACCCGCAGCGACGGGCTGCTCGGCTACCGGGTCGGGATCAACCCGACCGGTTGCCGGGCCCTGCGGGAGTGCCTGCCGCCGGAGTTGTTCACCACCTTCCTCGCAACCTGCGCCCGGGCGCCCCGGTTCTTCAACGTGCTGACCGGGCAACTGCACCGGACGGCGTCCTTCGCGCTGCGCCCCGATGCGGACCCGACGAGCATCGACCAGTCGGTCTCCCGGATGACCCTGCGCCAGATCCTGCTCACCGACATGGACGACGTGGTCCACTTCGGTAAGACCTTCACCTCTTACGAGCAGCACGACGACGGCACCGTCACCGCCCACTTCGGCGACGGCACCTCGGCGACCGGCGACCTGCTCGTCGCGGCCGACGGCACCCACTCGGCGGTACGCCGGCAGTATCTGCCGCACGCCGAGGTCAAGGACGCCGGAAGCATCAACATCGCCAGCAAGATTCCGCTCACCGAGTACACCCGGAGCCTGCTCTCCGACGAGATCCGGGGCGGAATCTCGCTGATCTTCGGTGCCGGGGGGCTGATGGGCGTCCTGCACGTGATGGAGTTCAAGTGGGACCAGCGCGGCTCGGTCAAGCCTGGCGTCGGGGTGACCGACGCGAGCCTGATCGGAAGCTGGCCGGGGCTGCTCTACGACAACACGCGGGACTGCATCAACCTGATCATCTGGAGCGCAGCGGACCGGTTTCCCGAGGACGTGATGGAGCTGCGGGGTGAGCGGCTCGCCAAGGTCGCGCTCGACCTGACCCGGAACTGGCACCCCACGCTGCGCGAGCTGCTCCGGCACAGCGATCCGGGCAGCGTCATCCCGATCAAGGTCGCCACCTCCGTACCGGTGGAGCCGTGGAAGAGCAGCAACATCACGCTGCTGGGCGACGCGATCCACACCATGACCCCCGGGCGGGGGGTCGGGGCCAACACCGCACTGCGGGACGCGGCACTGCTCCGCCGGCACCTGGTCGCGGCGGTGGCCGACGCCGGCCCCCTGGTCACGGCGGTCGCGGACTACGAGACCGAGATGATCCGGTATGGCTTCGCCCGGGTCGCCGACTCGCTGCGTACCAACGGCACCAACGGGGACGATCCGATCTACAAGCCGATCATCGGCCGGTTCGCGATGCTGGCCGCCCGGGGCTACTTCAGTGTGACCAGCAGGCTGCCTCCGCTGCGCCGGAAGTTCGTCGACGAGCTCTACAACTACCGGGGCGCGGAGAGCTGAGGTACCGCCGCGAGGGCCGCACCGGGCGACCGGAAGCGGGTCACCGCGCCGGCGCGCCTCGGGTCGGGACGGCGAGTTCCTCGATCACGCCGGTCAGGCCCTCGGTGCCGTGGCCCCGGTCGATGCGTCGCCGCACCGCCTCGTGCAGGTGGACGAGCTGCGTGTGGTGCAGACCGGCCGCCGACCGCAGTCGCGACAACTGCTCCAGTACCGGGGCGTGCTCGACCAGGCTGGCGGGGCCCCGGGGATAGCGGCGTTCGCGGACCTCGCGGGCCGTTTCGGCGGTCGCCCGCGAGACATGACTCAACTGCCGGCCGGCGAACGTGGCGAAGGCGTCCAGCGCGGTGTTGTCGGCGCCGCCCACCAGCGCCAACGCGTTCAGGTAGGCCAACTCGGCCTCGTACCAGAGGCCGAGCAGCGCCAGGTCGTACCGGCAGGCCTGACCCGCGTCCGGCCCGAGATGGTGGGTCGTGCCGAGCTGTTCCAGGGTCCGGCGATGGGCGACGAACGCCCGCTCGGAACCACTGTAGAGAAGGGTGGCCTCCGGGCCGCCGAGTTGCTCGGGGCCGGCCTGGACGACACCGTCGAGGTAGTCGGCCCCGACCCGCCGCGCCCAGTCGGCCACCTGCTCCGCCCGGTCCGGCGCCCCGGTGGTCAGGTTGACCACCACCCGGCCCGGTACGGCGTCCGCGACGGTGCCCAGCACCGCCTGCACCGCGTCGTAGTCGGTCAGGCTGAGCAGGACCAACTCGCCGGCGGCCACGGCGTCGGCGGGCGTGCCGGCCAGGACCGCTCCCTCTGCCACCAGGTCCCGGGCCTTGTCGGGGGTACGGTTCCAGACCGTCACCGGATGGCCCCGGACGAGCAGGACGTGGGCCAGTGCGCTGCCCATGGCGCCCAGACCGAGCACGCTGACGGAAGTGTCCATCGTCGACTCCGCTCTACCCAGTATCGTTCCGGACCGACTCGTAACGTATCAGGTAGGCTTCCATCGTGGAAGCCGGACAGTCTCCCCCGCCGCCGCGTGGCGGCCGGCCACGCGATCCGCAGATCGACCAGGCGGTGCTGGACGCCACGTCGGCCCTGCTCGACGAGGTCGGCTACGTCCATTTGACGTTCGAGGAGGTCGCCCGCCGGGCCGGCACCACCAAACCGGCGATCTACCGCCGCTGGCCGGGCCGTCCTCGGCTGGTACTCGCGGCACTGGCGGTACGGCTGGGCGCCGTACGTACCGCCGACACCGGCTGCACGCTCTGCGACCTGCACGAGGGCATCACCCTCTTCGTCGCGCTCTTCGACCGCATCCGGCCGGAGGTGCTGGGACCGTTGCTCGCCGACTGCGCACCGGAGCCGGCACTACGCCAGACGTTCATGACCACCCTGTTCGAGCCGCCCCGGGTCGCCGTGGCCCGGATGATCGACCGTGCGACCGCGCGCGGGGATCTGCGTACCGATCTCGACCGCGATCTCGTCCTGGACATGCTCGGATCGCTGGTGCACTACCGCGCCCTGTTCGGCCACGCGGCGACCGGCGACGCCGACGTCGGCAGGGCGGTCGAGGCGCTGCTGCGCGGCGTCGCCACCGACTATCCGGCGCTGGTCGAGCAGAGCCGCCGGATGACCGCGACCGCCCAGTCCCACGGCGGGCACTGACGGCCGGGCCCCGTCAGGCCAGGGTGGGCGTACTGTCCCGGACGACCACCTCGCCGCGGACCCGCCGCAGTCGGGGTCGCTCGGCCCGGGGCTGCATCACGAGTTCGAGCGCCGCCGCCCCGACCTCCTCCAGCGGCAGCCGGACGGTGGTGAGCGACGGCGTCACGTCCCGGAGCGTGACGATGTCGTCGAAGCCGGCCACCGCCATGCCGCCGGGCAGCGGTACGCCGTGGTCGCGCAACGCCGAGATCGCGCCGACCGCCATTACGTCGTTGACGGCGAACACACAGGTGGCGTCGAGATCCCGGGCGAGAAGGTCGCCCATCGTGGCGTAACCGCCGTCCCGGGTGAAGTCGCCGTGCACCACGTGCCCCTTCGGCAGGGTGATCCCGGCGGCGGTCAGCCCGGCCTGGAATCCGGCGAGCCGGTCCCGGGCGGTGAGCAGCGCCCGAGGTCCGGCGAGTACGGCGAACCGCCGGTGCCCCAACTCGACGAGTCTGCGCGCGAGCATCCGGGCGCCCTCGCGGTTCTCCATCAGCACCGTGTCCAGTGGCAGGACGTTCTGGCTCACCAGCGCGACCCGGGCACCGGTCTCCTCGATGATCCGCAGTTCGGCCCCGAGCCGGTCCCGCAGCGTACGGTCGGCGAACCGGCTGCCGGCCAGGATGACGGCCCGGGGACGCTGACTGCGCAGGGTGGCCAGGTAGTCGAGTTCGCGTTCGGCCCGCCCCGTCGTGCTGTACATCATCACGATGCTGCGGTGCTGCTCGGCTGCGCGCATCACACCGGCGGCGATGGACGAGAAGAACGGGTCGGCGATGTCGTGCACCAACAGCCCCACCACGTTGGTGTGGCCCCGGGCCATCGCCTGGGCCTGGGCGTTGGTGGAGTAGTTCAACGCGGCGGCGGCGGCGAGCACCCGGTCCGTCAGATCCGCCCGGACCTGCCGGGTGCCGCTGCCGTTGAGCACCCGGGAGGCGGTCGCCACCGACACACCGGCCTCGTGGGCGACATCCATCAGCGTGATCGTTCCGGATGAGCGCTTGGTCATGTTGGCGGCCCCCACGAGCTGATTCGGTGGCGACGTACGAGCAGGCCGCACGCCTGGCATCCGCACCTTAATGCCCACCAGTCGGCCTGTGGTGCTCGGCGAGCCGATCCGGCGGGGCGGGACCGGGGCGGAATCCGGATCGACGTCGGCGTGCGAGTCGTGCCGAGGGCGACGGTTGCCCGGCGGGCCGGCAGACCGTACAGTCGCATTATTGTATCGATCGACACAGAAATGGGGTACGCCGTGGGACCACTCGCCGGCAAGGTCGCGTTGGTGACGGGAGGGAGCCGTGGCATCGGTGCCGCGATCGCCCGCCAACTGGCAGGAGACGGTGCCGACGTGGCGCTGACGTACCTGCGTGCGGAGCATCGGGCCGCGCAGGTGGTGCGGGAGATCGCCGCGCTGGGCCGGCGTGGCCTGGCCATCGCCGCCGACAGCGCCGACCCGGAGGCCGTGACCTCGGCGGTCGACCGTACCGCGGCGGAACTCGGCGGGCTCGACATCCTGGTCAACAACGCGGGGACGTTCCAGTACGGGCCGATCGAGGAGACCACGGTGCAGGACCTCGACCACACGCTCGGGGTACACGTGCGCGGGGTCTACCTGACGATCAGGGCGGCGGTGCCGCACATGGGCGAGGGCGGACGGGTCATCAGCATCGGCAGCTGCTTCGTCGAGCGGGTTCCGTACCCCGGGGTCAGCCTCTACGCGATGAGCAAGAGCGCCCTCGTCGGCCTGACCCGTGGCCTCGCCCGCGACCTCGGCGGCCGGGGCATCACGGTGAACGTCGTACATCCGGGGTCCACCGACACCGAGATGAACCCGGCCGACGGCGAGACCGCCGAGACCGAACGCGGCTTCATCGCCCTCGGCCGGTACGCCGAGCCCGCCGAGATCGCCGCGACGGTGAGCCACCTCGCCGGGCCCGGCGGTCGGTACATCACCGGAACGTCGATCAGTGTGGACGGCGGTTTCGCGGCGTGAGCGGGCACAGCGCGCGGATCGGCGCTTCCGGCCGCCACCGGCACCACTCCGACCGTGCGGCGGGCACCCGCCTGGCGGGCGGCGGCCAGCGACAGCGAGCCGGTTCCGGGGACAGCGGGACATCGTGGCCTGGCTCCTGCTGATCATCGCTGGCCTGCTCGAGATCGTCTGGGCGCTGGCGCTCAAGCAGGCCGAGGGGTTCACCCGGCTCTGGCCGAGCCTGCTCGCCGGCGGGACGGCGCTGCTGAGCTTCGGGCTGCTCTCGCTGGCGTTGCGGGACCTGCCGGTCGGAACGGCGTACGCGGTCTGGGTGGGTGTCGGGGCGGTCGGGGTCACCATCGCCGGTATCGTCGCCCTCGGCGAGAGCCTCTCCCCGCAGCGTCTGCTGTTCGTCGCCCTGATCGCGGTCGGCATCATCGGGTTGAAGGCCTTCGAGACCTGACCAGGTGGGGTGCGGTGGGTGGAAGGCGGTGGCCGTTGACCAGGCGAGGGCGTCCCCGGACGTTCGACCGCGCGGTCGCGCTGGAGCGGGCCATGGAGGTCTTCTGGCAGCGCGGGTACGAGGGCGCCTCGATGACGGACCTCACCGCCGCGATGGGCATCGGCTCGCCCAGCCTGTACGCCGCGTTCGGCAGCAAGGAGGCACTGTTCCGGGAGGCGGTGGCCCTGTACGACGAGGTCGACGGGCGGATCCCCCGGCAACTGCTCCGGGACGCGCCGACCGCGCGGGCCGGCCTCGACGCGCTGCTGCGCCACTACGCGCAGGCGTACGTGGATCCGGCCCGGCCGACCGGCTGCATGGTGGCACTCGCCGCCACCACGATCAGCGCCGAGAACGACCAGGTCCGGGCCTTCCTCGCCGAGTGCCGCCAGGCCGACGTCGCCAACCTGGAGCGGCGGCTCGACCGGGGTGTCTCGGAGGGCGACGTGCCGAGCGGCACCGATACCGGCACGGTGGCCGAGTTCTTCTACGCCGTGTCGCTCGGGATGGCGCTGCGGGCCCGCGACGGCGCATCGGGGCAGACGCTGCGGCGCATCGCCGAGGCCACGCTCGCCGCCTGGGACGCGGTGCTGGAGTCGGCGACCCCGGCCGACTGAGTCCGGCGCGGCGGCTGCCGCGATCCGGGGACCACCGGATCGGCCGGCTGCCGTCGACTCGGCCGCCGGAACCGTGACGGACCCCGTGCGCACCGTGCTGACCTGCACCGAAAGTGTTTCAGCGGTTGCCGGATCTTGACGTCGCCGAGGGAAAGCGGTTAGCTCGGAAAGCGGTTACCGTCCTCCTCCGTCAACCCGATCAGTCCACTGGAGACAGTCAGCCCACTGCCCTGACGATCCGTCGGGTCGGCCCCCAGCGTCGTCCGGCCGACTTCGGGACAATGGTGGCCTCACCCACGACCGGCGCCGCGTCCAGTTCCGGAGGTGTACTCGCCGCACCCGCCTTCCCCCCGGCCGAGAGCCCTCGCACCCGTCCATCCCCGTGAAAGGCACGATCGCTGTCATGACCTCCGTAAACAGCACGGCCGGCAAGCTCGGCGTCACCCACGAGCACGGACGTCAGATCGTCGTCAGCGCCGCCGGAGTGGACATCGCCACCTACGTGTACGACCCGCCGGTGCCGGACTACGAGTCGCCCAAGCCGTACCTGCACCCGCTGCGGACGTTGAGCGGGGCACTCGTCTCGGCGTACCGGCCCAACGACCACCGGTGGCACAAGGGCATCCAGATGACGATCTCCCACCTGTCGGGGCAGAACTTCTGGGGCGGGCACTCGTACGTACGCGACCAGGGCTACACCCCGCTGGACAACATCGGCCGGATGCGGCACGACTGTTTCGATCTGGTCGAGGTCACCGACACCGAGCTGACCCTGCGGGAGTCACTGACCTGGATCACCTCGACCGACGAGCACTGGGTCGCGGAGCGCCGGGAGCTGCGGATCCACGGCATAGACGCCGACCGGGGCAGCTGGATGCTCGACTTCGACACCGAGCTGCGCAACATCCGCGGCGCGGAACTGCGCTTCGGCAGTCCGACGACACACGGTCGCCCGAACGCCGGGTACACCGGTTTCTTCTGGCGGGGGCCACGCGGCTGGACCGGCGGTCAGATCATCACCGCCGACGGCGGCGGCGGGCCGGAGAGCATGGGTCGGGAATCGCCGTGGCTGGCGTACACCGGGGAGCACGACGAGGTCGACGGCGGCGGCACGGTGCTGGTCTTCGCCGGCAGCACCAGCGCCCCGGTGCCGATCAAGTGGTTCGTCCGCAACGACCCGTTCCCCGCGGTGAACCCGTCGCCGGCCTTCGACGAGGAGGTGGTGCTCGCGCCCGAGGAGACCTTCCGGCTCGCCCACCGGGTCGTCTTCGCCGACCGTGTCTGGGACCGCGCGGAGATCGAGTCGTTCGCCGCGGAGCACCCGCGGTGACCGGCGGCGGCGCGGCGGCCACCGGCCCGGACGGAATGCCGCCCTTCCCCGGCGCGGTCGGGATCAGCGGGCTCCAGGTCTACCCCTGGCAGACCGACGACGGCCTGCACGGCGGCTCGCCCCACGTCCACCTCTGCTGCGCGGAGTGCTACGTCGTGGTCGCCGGCCGGGGCCGGCTCCAGACGCTGACGCCGCAGGGCTTCGACGAGTCGACGCTGACCCAGGGCGACGTGGTCTGGTTCACCCCTGGCACCATCCACCGCGCCGTGAACGACGACGGCGCACTCCAGGTCGTCGTGGTGATGCAGAACAGCGGGCTGCCGGAGGCCGGCGACGCCGTACTCACCGTGCCGCCGGCACACCTGGTGGACCTGCCGACGTACCGGCGCGCGGTCGCGCTGACCGGGCCGGACGGCTCCGGACCGCCGTCCGCCGAGCGGGCCCGGGCCCGCCGCGACCTCGCGATCGAGGGATTCACCGAACTCCGTCGCAGGTTCCAGGCCGGGGACACCGCCGCGCTCGACGAGTTCTACGCGGCGGCCACCGCCCTGGCGGGTCCGCAACTGGACGCCTGGCAGGCCCGCTGGGAGGAGGGGCCGGTGGCCGTCAGCCGGCAGACCGGGCAGCAGATCGACGCCCTCCGGCGTGGCGACCACCGCCACCTGGCCGCCGCCGCCGTCTCCCGGATACCCCGACCGGACCAGACGACCCTGGGCATGTGCGGCTTCCTCACCGCGTACGACCCCTCCCGTGCCGAACGCGGATAGCCCCGTCCGGCAACCGTCGAAGGAGCCCCTGTGGAACCCATCCGTGCCGCGATCGTCGGAACCGGAAACGTCGCCCGACTCCACGCCGAGTCCCTGCGCGAGCTGGGCGAGGACGTACGCCTGGTCGGTGCCGTCGACGTCGACGGCGACCGGCTGACGACGTTCTGCGACCGGCACGACGTACCGGCCCGGCACCGGGACCTGGCCAGCCTGCTGGAGAAGGACCGGCCCGACCTGGTGCACATCTGCACCCCGCCCGGCACCCATTACGACCTGGCGCTGGCCTGCCTGGAAGCCGGCAGCAACGTGCTGGTCGAGAAGCCGCCGACGCTGAGCCTGGCCGAACTCGACAACCTGATCGAGGCCGAGCGTAGGCACGGGGCGGCGCTGGCCACCGTCTTCCAGCACCGGTTCGGCACCGGCGCGCTACGGCTGCGCGCGATGCTCGACTCCGGGGTGCTGGGTCGACCACTGGTGGCGATCTGTCACACCACCTGGTTCCGGAACCAGGCCTACTTCGACGTCGAGTGGCGGGGCCGCTGGGACACCGAGGGTGGCGGGCCGACCATGGGACACGGCATCCACCAGATGGACCTGCTCTGCGCGATCCTCGGCGACTGGACCGAGGTCTCCGCGCTCGCCCGGCAGCAGGCCCGGCGGATGGAGACCGAGGACCTGAGCATGGCCCACGTCAGCTTCGCCAACGGTGCGGTGGCCAGCGTCGTGAACAGCTTGCTCTCGATCCGCGAGGAGAGCTACCTGCGCTTCGACTTCGAGCGGGCCACGGTCGAACTGACCCACCTGTACGGCTACGGCGACGACGACTGGCGGATCACCCCCGCGCCGGAGTACGCCGACGAGGTGATGGCGGCCTGGCAGGCCGGTTCCTCCGGGGTACCCAGCGCGCACCGCGCACAGTTCGCCGAGGTGCTGCGCAGCCTCCGGATGGGCACTCCGGCACCGGTGACCTCCGCGGAGAGCCGGCGCACGATGGCACTCGTCGCCGGGGTCTACGCCTCGGCGTTCACCCGCGCCCCCGTCCGGCCGGCCGAACTCTCCACCGACTCACCGTTCTACCGGAAGATGGAAGGCAACGGACCCCGATGGTGAACATCCCAGTCCCGGCTGTCGCCGTACCGGCGCCGGCCCCCGCCCCCGCCGCACTGCCCACCGGGGCGGGTTCCGGGGTGACGGCGACGCGGCCCAGCGGCGGGCTGACCGTCAGCCACGACGTCGGTCGTTCGGTACGGGTCGGCTGGCACGGGGCGGAACTCTTCGAGTACGTCTACACGCCGCAGGAACCCCGCGCCGAGTCCCCCCGCCCCTACCTCCATCCGATCCGGACCCTCGCCGGGAACGTGGTCAGCCTGTACCGCCCGCACAACCACCTGTGGCACAAGGGACTGTGCTTCGGGATCTCCAACTTCGGGCCGTACAACTTCTGGGGCGGATCGACGTACGTCCGGGGTCACGGCTACCGGTCGCTCGACAACATCGGGCTCGTCGCGCACGTCGACTTTCCGGCGCTGCACCGCGACACCGACGCCGTACGCCTGGTCGAACGGCTCCGCTGGGTTGGTCCGGACGGCGATCCGGTGGTCTCCGAGCGGCGTCGGCTGGCCGTGTCCGTGTGGGCGAACCTGAGCGCCTGGCGACTCCAGTTCGAGACCGTGCTCCGCAACGACACCGACCAGGTGATCACGGTCGGCAGCCCGACCACCCAGGGGCGGGAGAACGCCGGGTACGGCGGACTGTTCTGGCACGGCCCACGATCGTTCATCGGCGGACAGGTGGTGACCCCGGACGGCCCCGGCGCCGACGAGCTGATGGGTTGGCGCGGCCCGTGGATGGGCTTCGTCGGCCGGCACGACGGCCTGGGACCGCCCGCCGCACTCGCCTCCACCCTGGTCTTCCGGGACGACCAGGCGTTCCTCGGCGTTCCGACCCGCTGGTTCGTCCGCACCGAGCCGTACGCCTGCCTCGGCCCAGCCCCGTTCTTCGACCGGGAGTACGCCTTCGCGCCCGGTACCGAACTACGGCTGCGCTACGACGTCGTCATCGCCGACGGCGAGCGGGACGTGGCCGGATGTGCCCGGCTGGCCGACCGGGCCGGGCTGACCGACCTGTTGACCGGCGAACCCCTCGACCAACGAAGCTGAGGAGAACAGTGGCGGACAACCAGACCTCCCACCGCGTCGACGGCGAGCAGGGCTGGTCGTTGGCGGCGGCCATGCTGCCGTTCCCGGCCGAACTCCGACCCGGCGTACCGGTACAGGACGCCCCGGCACAGGTGTGGCGGGACATCCTGGCCGAGGTGGCGGCCGAGGGTTTCACCGAGGTCGACCTGACCGACTCGTGGGTCCGGGCCGGCGACCTCTCCCCGGCCCGGCTGACCGAACTGGGTGCGGCGGTCCGGGCGGCCGGGCTGCGGGCCGAGGCGATCTCGGTGATCCGGCGCAGCGTCATCGACCCGGTGGCGGGGGCGGAGAACCTCGACTACAGCCACCGGTCGGTCGACGCTGCGGCGGCACTCGGCTGCTCCGTGCTCAGCGTCGGCCTGCACCGTCCGCTCACCGCGCGGCAGCGCGAGGTGCTCTGGTTCTGGACCGTGGACGGGCCGCGCGACGCGGACGATCCGGAGACCCGCCTGTTGGCCGCCTCCCGGCTACGCGAGCTGGGCCGGCACGCGGCCGAGGTCGGCGTCGCGCTCTCCCTGGAGATGTACGAGGACACGCTGCTCGGTACCGCCGACTCCGCCGTCCGGCTGGTCGAGGAGATCGGGCATCCGAACGTCGGACTCAATCCCGACCTCGGCAACCTGGTCCGGCTGCACCGGCCGATCGAGCCGATCGAGGTGATGCTCGACAAGTGCCTGCCGCTGACGAACTACTGGCACGTCAAGAACTACCACCGGTTCGAGGACGGTACGACCGGAGCGGTGCTCAGCACACCGACCTCGATGGAGCTGGGCGTCATCAACTACCGCCAGGCGGTCCGCTCCGCCGTCGCGTACGGCTTCACCGGGGCGTTCTGCCTGGAGCAGTACGGTGGGGACGGGCTCGGCGTGATGTCCACGAACCGCCGCTACCTCACGTCGATCCTGCCCCCGAAGGAGGCACGGTGACCCGGCCCGGACCACTGCACACAGAGGACAGTCGATGAGCGCCCCGCCGTCGCCCGACGACCCGACTTCGCCGACGGTGGCCGTACTCGGACTGGGCGCGATGGGGCTGCCGATGGCACTCCGGCTCGGCACCGAACTGCCGGTACGGGCCTTCGACATCGCCGCCGAGCGCCGTGAACTCGCCGCCCTGGGCGGTGCGGTCGGGTCGGGAAGCCCGGCACTGGCCTGCCGGACGGCCGACGTGGCGGTGCTCGCCGTACGGGACGAGGCCCAGCTCCGGACGGCACTGTTCGGCGACGACGGCGCGATCCACACCCTGCGGGCGGGTGCCGTGGTGGTGCTGACCAGCACGGTCGGCCCCGAGGCGGCGCGCACGGTCGCGGCGGCGCTGGCCGAACGGGAGATCGACCTGATCGACGCACCGGTCAGCGGTGGACCGGTCCGGGCCGGCACCGGCGACCTACTGATCATGGTCGGCGCCACGGACCGGGCGCTCGCACGGGGGCGCCGGGTGCTCGACCTGCTCGCCTCCACCGTCCACGTCGTCGGCCCGCGCCCCGGTGACGGTCAGACCATGAAGACGGTGAACCAACTGCTCTGCGGCATCCACACCGCCGCCGCGGCCGAGGCGTTGGCACTGGCCCGCGCGCTCGGCCTCGATCTCGACACCGTGGTCGAGGTGCTCGGCTCGGGCGCGGCGGCCTCGTTCATGCTCGCGGATCGAGGCCCACGGATGGCCCGGGCGTACACTGGCGAGGTCGAGTTGCGGTCCCGGTTGGACGTGATCAGCAAGGACATGCACATCGTGGGCCGGGTCGCCTCGGCGGCGGGGGTGCCGACACCGGTCGCGGCCGCCGCCACCCAGCTCTACACCCTGGCGATGCGCCAGGGCATGGCGGCCGAGGACGATTCGACGCTCGTCACGCTGCTGGCGCCGGAAGCCGGGACAGCCGGGTCGGTACGGCCCGACGAGCCGACCGGAGGAGCTGGCCGATGACCCGACTGTACGACGATCCCGCCTCGTTCACCGAGGACATGCTCGCCGGCTTCCTCGACCTGCACCGTCGCTACGTCCGAGGCGTTGACGGCGGAGTGGTCCGGGCCGGGGCGACCCGCACCGGAAAGGTCGCGGTGGTGGTCGGCGGCGGATCCGGGCACTATCCGGCGTTCTGTGGTGTGGTCGGTCCCGGCTTCGCCGACGGCGCGGTGGTGGGCAATATCTTCACCTCCCCCTCGGCGCAGCAGGCGTACGAGGTGGCCCGGGCCGCCGACAACGGCGGCGGGGTGCTGTTCCTCTTCGGCAACTACGCCGGGGACGTGATGAACTTCGGGCTGGCCCAGCAGCGGCTGCGGGCCGAGGGGATCGACACCCGGACGGTGCTGGTCACCGACGACATCGCCAGCGCCGTTCCGGCGGAGGCGGACAAGCGCCGTGGCATCGCCGGTGACTTCGTGGTGTTCAAGACCGCCGCCGCGGCGGCCGAGGCCGGTTACCCGTTGGCCGAGGTCGAGCGGGTGGCTCGGGCCACCAACGAGCGGACCCGGTCGCTCGGCGTCGCGTTCGCCGGCTGCACCCTGCCGGGTCAGGATCATCCGCTGTTCACCGTGCCGGCCGGCACCATGGGACTCGGGCTGGGCATCCATGGCGAGCCCGGGGTCTCCTCCGACGACCTGCCCAGCGCCGCGGAACTCGCCCGGGTGCTGGTCGGGGGCGTACTCGCCGAACGGCCGGAGGGCGCCGGACCCCGGGTCGCCGTCATCCTCAACGGTCTCGGCGCCACGAAGTACGAGGAACTCTTCGTCGTCTGGAAGACGGTCGCCGAGGAACTTGCCCGGGCCGGGCTGGAGGTGGTCGATCCCGAGGTGGGCGAACTGGTCACCAGCCTCGACATGGCCGGCTGCTCGCTGACGCTCTGCTGGCTGGACGACGAGCTGGCGGACCTCTGGTGCGCGCCGGCCGACACTCCGGCGTACCGGAAGAACCCGCACCGGGTCGCGGACGTCGCCGACGGGATCGATCGGGCCGTGCCGGGCGCCACCGACGGCGGGCAGGTCTCCGACTCCGCGAACCGCGATCGGAACTCCGGCGCCGCGAACGGCGGGCAGGATTCCGACTCCGGAACCGGCGTACCGAAAACGGTCCGGAGCAGTCCGGACTCGCGGGAGTACGGTCGGGCGGTCGCCGAGGTGCTGGCGGAGGTCGCCGAGGCGATCGCGGCCGCCGAGGATGAACTCGGTCGGCTCGACGCGGTGGCCGGGGACGGTGACCACGGGCGCGGCATGCTGCGCGGGGTGCGGGCCGCCGTCGACGCCGCGCGGGCGAGCGTCGACAGTGGTCACGGCGTCGCGTCGGTGCTCGGCGCGGCCGGAGACGCCTGGGCGGGCCGGGCCGGTGGCACGTCGGGAGTGTTGTGGGGCGCCGCCCTCCGCTCGGCCGGCGGACAGCTGGGCGACGAACGGAGCCCGCTCGGTACGACCGACGTCCGGGCCGCGGTCTGGGCCGCGATCGAAACCGTGCAGGGACTCGGCGGTGCCGAGCCTGGCGACAAGACGCTGCTCGACGCGCTGGTGCCGTTCCACGACGCCCTCGACAGCGCGGCCGGGTCGGGCACCCCGGTCGGGGCGGCGTGGCAACAGGCGGCCCGGGTGGCGCAACAGGCGGCGGACGACACCGCCGGGCTGCGGCCCAGGATCGGCCGGGCCCGTCCGCTGGCCGACCGGAGCGTCGGCACCCCGGACCCCGGCGCCGTGTCGCTGGCGCTCTGCCTCCGCACCGTCGCGACGGCATTCGCGCGGCACGCCCACAACGCCCCGGAAGTCTCCCTCGTGGACGAGGGGTCGGACCGGTGACCGGCGACCGGCTGCGCATCGTCGTCGGCTGCGACGACGCGGGGCTGCACTACAAGGAGATCCTGCGAGCCGATCTGGAGGCGGACGACCGGGTCGCCTCGGTCGAGGACGTCGGCGTGGGCCGGGGCGACGCGACGGCGTACCCGCACGTGGCGGTGGCCGCCGCCCGGCTGGTCGCGCAGGGCCGGGCGGACCGGGCACTGCTGATCTGCGGTACCGGCCTCGGGATGGCGATCGCGGCCAACAAGGTGCCGGGAGTCCGAGCGGTCACCGCGCACGACGGCTTCTCGGTGGAACGCGCCGTGCTCAGCAACGACGCCCAGGTGCTGGCGATGGGGCAGCGGGTGATCGGGCTGGAGCTGGCCCGTCGCCTGGCCCGGGAGTGGCTGGGTTACCGCTTCGACGCCTCGTCGGCGTCCGCCGCCAAGGTCGCCGCGATCACCTCGTACGAGACGGTGGTCCCGACCGACGACGGCACCGGGACCGGCTGCGACTGACCGTACCCGTCGCAGTCGTGGCGTCCGGGTTGGTGCCGGACGCCTCGGTCAGGAGGCTGATCGTGGCGGCCTCGGCGTGCACCTCGATGCTCTGCGGGGCCGGTGGTCCGGCCAGCGGACTGCGCGAGTCACCGCGCCGGTCGTACGTCAGCACCGTGTACCGGTCGGCGAGCTGCCGGGCCAGGCCGGCGTACCTTCCGCGTCGTACAGTGCGCCGCAGATCAGCAGCAGGATCGGACCCCGGCCACGTACCTCGTAGTGCAGCCGCGCTCCGGGCACCTACAGCAGTTGTGTCCGGGCCTCCGCGTCGCCGGCCGTCATCGCTTCACCCGGTATCCGAGGTGGGCGACCCGCTCGCCGGTCGCCATGGTGATCCCCGGAGCCCCGGCGAGGTCGTCGAAGAGTCGGATCCCGCCACCGAGCAGGACCGGAGCCAGGTCGATGTCGAACTCGTCGACCAGGCCCGCCGCGAGATACTGGCGGATGAGGTTCGCGCCGCCCGAGATCCTGACGTCCTTGTCCCCGGCCGCCGCCCTGGCCTGGGCGAGAGCGCTTCCGATGCCGTCGGTGACGAAGGTGAAGGTGGTTCCGCCCTTTCTGATCCAGGGCTCCCTTGAGTGGTTGGTGACCACGAAGACCGGCCCCCGGAACGGCGCGTCCTCCGGCCAGGCGACCTCTCCCTCGTCGAACATCCGCCGCCCCATCACGTTGGCCCCGATCCGCTCGAACGTCCGCCGGACCCGGTCGTCGTCGGGTCCGGTCTCGCCAGCGCCACCGGCGAGGTGCAGCCGCTCCTTGAAGGTCGCCGTCCGGAAGACCCAGTCGTGGATTCGGGCGGCGCCGTCCCCCATCGGATTGTCCGGCCGGGCGTTCGGCCCGGCGATGTAACCGTCGAGCGACATACCTACCGTGAAGAACACCTTTGTCATCGTTCTCTCCTGCCTGTTCCGATGCTTCCACCAGCCAGACGGAGCCGTCGGCCGCCGCTCTACATCCAACGAGCGTCCGGCGGAGAATTTCTCGGTGGATCGGCCGAGCCGAGCCTTCGACTCCGACGATCAAGGCCGGACGGCACCACCGGCGGCGGCCGAGCACGATGGCCCGGCGCCGGGCCCGCCCTAACCGACCGGGTGTCGCGGCACGACGTCGGACGAGGCCGGGTCGACGTCGGGCGAAGCCGACACGATGTCGGACGAAGCCGACACGACGTCAGACGAAGCCGGGTCGAGCTCGGCGAGCACCTGCTCGACCTCGGCGCTGGACGGCATCGCGGCGGAGCAGGCGAGCCGGGACGCCACGATCGCGCCGGCCGCGTTGGCGAAGCGTACGACCCGGGCCAGCGGCCAGCCGGCGAGCAGCCCGTGACAGAGCGCGCCGCCGAAGGCGTCCCCGGCGCCGAGGCCGTTCACCACCTCAATCTCCACCGGCGGCACCTCGACCAGTTCGTCGGCGGTCCGGGCGAGCACCCCGTCCGGTCCCCGCTTCACCACGGCCAGTCGTACGCCCCGGGCCAGCAGCGCCTCGGCTGCGGCGTGCGGTTCACGTTCCCCCACGGCGGTGGCGCACTCGTCGAGATTGCCGACCGCGACGGTGGCGTACCGCAGCGCCGAGTCGTACGCGGCCTTGGCGTCCTGGCGGGAGGGCCAGAACGCCGCCCGGTAGTCGAGGTCGAAGACGGTGTTCTCGGCGCGTCCCCGGACCCCCAGCGCGGCGAAGTGCGCGTCCCGGCTCGGCAGCTCACACAGTCCGGTGCCGGTGAACCAGAAGACCCCGGCGGCGCGGATGGCGGCCAGGTCCAGTTCCTCTGGATGGATCTCCAGGTCCGGTGCCTTCGGATAGCGGTAGAAGTAGATCGGAAAGTCGTCCGGCGGGAAGATCTCACAGAAGGTGATCGGGGTGGGCAGGCCGGGAACCGCCGTTACCCACCGGTCGTCCACGCCGAAGTCGCCGAGCGCCCGGTGCACGTACTCGCCGAACGGGTCGGCTCCGGTCCGGGTGATCAGGGCGACCCGTCGACCGTGTCGGGCCGCCGCCACGGCGACGTTGGTGGCGCTGCCGCCCAGGAACTTGCCGAACGTCTCCACCTCGGGCAGGCGGGTGCGGGTCTGGAGTGGATAGACGTCGACACCCACCCGACCCATGGTGATCACCTCGAACGGGGTCACCGAATCATGTAACCCCGGTGCGTCCCGACCGGTCAAGATTGGACGGGACGCACCAGGGTCACGAATCAGCGGTGCATCAGTGCGAAGACTCCCCCGCCGAGGTACCCGCACTGGTACCTGACCTGCCGGACCACAGCGGAGGTGAGTTCCGCCCGCCTCCCGGCGGCCAACTCGTCGTCAGGACTGGCGTCGAGGCAGCGCCGGAACCGCAGGCGAGGGTTATCCATCCCACTGGGTGTCCCAGTTGCCGGCGGTCAGCGAGCCCTTGCCGACCACCAGCAGGGTGTCCGCCGCCAGATCGCGTAACCCGCCGACCTGCTGGTCGACGTGCACCCGGTCGACCACGGCACCGGTGGCGTCGACCAGCGACAGCGTGCCCGGCCGCACGGCGGCGAGAACGTACCCCGCTCCCGTTGGGACCACCCCGTCGGCGGTCGCGCGTCCGAGGTCGACCCGCCAACGCGGCTGGCCGGTCGCCGCGTCGAGCGCGACGACGCCGCCACCGACCTCCCGGACCCACACCGTCGGACCGCACGGGTACGGCGACGTGACGACCAACGCCCGGTCATGCCGGAAGAACTCGCCCGCCTCATCCGCACCGGGGCGGATCTGCCACACCGTCCGCTCCCCGCACCGGATCAGGAACCGGTCCTCGCCGACCGCGGCGAACGCCGGCCCACTGTCGACGGCGCAGATCGGCTCAGGCACCGCCCAGCGGGTGATCTCGGCACCGTCCCGTACGTCGAGTAGCCGCACCGAGTTGTCGTCGTGCCCTCCGGTCAGTACCTGCGGCCCATCGCCCACCCTGGCCGGCAGCACCGTGCGTACCCGATCCGGGCTCTTCCAGCGCGGCGTGCCGTCCCACCGGTCGAAGGCCCGCAGAGCGGTGTAGCCGCGCCAGCCGCCCACCAGGACGACGTCTCCGACCACCACCACCTGGGCGGTCCACCGGGGCAGTGCGGCACTCCACCGCACCTCGCCGCTGTGCAGGTCGAGACAGCGCAGTTCGTCGCGGTCCTGGCTGATGACCCAGCACTGGGTGCCGTCGACCACTACGTCCCGGGGCCAGGTGCCGATCGGTACTTCCCACCGCGCGACGCCGTCGGTCGGGTCCAGGTCGACCAGCCGGGTGTGGCGCTCGTGCACCAGCAGGTGCCCCGGCACGATCGCGAGGGCGCTCGCCGACCCCCGCTGGTGCAGCGGCCGACGCCACAGCGTCCGGAAACCCCGACCCGGCGTCACAGTGTCCGGAAACCCTGCCCCGACGTCACCGGGCCGAACTCACTTGGCGAAGATCTGCGACTCGTCACGGAATGCCTTGAACTCCAGGGCGTTGCCGGCCGGGTCGCGGAAGAACATCGTCCACTGCTCCCCCGGCTCCCCGGCGAACCGGAGGTACGGCTCGATCACGAACTCCGCACCGCCGGCCCGGATCCGATCGGCCAGGGCGTGGAAGTCGTCGATGGGAAGGATGAGCCCGAAGTGCGGCACCGGTACGTCGTGCCCGTCGACCGGATTGCGCCCCGCGTCCGCCTGCCGAGCCGCCGGTACGACATGGGTCACCAACTGGTGGCCGTAGAAGTTCCAGTCCACCCAGACGTCCGCCGACCGGCCCTCGGCGAGCCCGAGCACGCCGCCGTAGAAGGCCCGGGCCCGCTCCAGGTCGTCGACCGGGATCGCAAGGTGGAACCCGGGACGGTTGGTCACGGTCATCATGTGCTCCTTTCGCCGGCACGTCCGCCCGGACGCGCCACCATCCAAGCATGATCTTGTCCGAGCAGAGCGGTGAGGAAGGGCCCCCGCCTATCGTTTTCTGTATAAGAAGGGCCCCTTCCTTGCACCCTCGACGATCTGGAAGCGGATCGGGGTGCCGGGGGCGGCCTGGGCGGCCAGGGGTAGGTCGTCGGGGTGCAGCACGCCGATCACGGGGTAGCCGCCCACGGTCGGATGGTCGGCCAGGAAGATGACCGGGGTGCCGGCGGCGGGCACCTGGACGGCGCCGAGCACCACCCCCTCGCTGCGCAGTTCCCCGCCGATCCGCCGGGGCAGCGCGGGCCCCTCCAGGCGCATCCCCACCCGGTTGCTCAGCATGGACACCCGGTATCCGGCGCCGGTGAGGATCCCCGGCGCGTCGTCGGTGAACCAGTCGGCGCGCGGACCCAGCGTGACCCGCAGGGTCGTCTCCTCGGTCAGCGTCCCGGTCGGGGCGACGTCGACCGGGGCGGGCGGGCCGGCGACCTCACCGAGCGGCAGCCGGTCGCCGACCGCGAGCGGGGACGGCCCGAGTCCCGAGAGCAGGTCGGTCGACCGGCTGCCGAGTACCGCCGCGACCGCGATCCCGCCGGAGAAGGCGACGTAGCTGCGGAGACCGCGCTTCGCGGTGGCCACGTCGACCCGCGCGCCCGCCGGCACCGACACCGGTGCCGACCAGCCCACCGGCCGGCCGTTGACGGTCACCGGCGCCCACGCCCCGGTGACCGCGACGGTGGCGGCCTGGCCGACCCGGAGCGAGACACCGGTGATCGTCGTCTCGATCGTCGCCGCGTCGGCGGGGTTGCCGACCAGCCGGTTCGCCAGCAGGTGCGCCGGCCGGTCGAGCGCTCCCGACCGGGGTACGCCGAGGTGGGCATGGCCGGGTCGGCCGAGGTCCTGCACGGTGCTGAGCGCGCCGGACCGGACCACCTCGACGAACCGTCCGGTACTCATCGGCCGACGTCCCGGAACCGGACCCGGGTACCGGGGGTGAGCAGGGCGACCGGGTCCCGGTCCGGATCGAAGAGCACCAGGTCGGTCCGGCCGAGCAGCTGCCAGCCGCCCGGCGAGTCCCGTGGGTAGATCCCGGCGTAGCCGCCGGCGAGCGCGACCGACCCGGCCGGCACCCGGGTCCGGGGCACCGCCCGCCGGGGCAGGTGGTAGCGCTCGGGCAGTCCGGTGAGGTAACCGAAGCCGGGCGCGAAGCCGCAGAAGGCGACCCGGTACTCGGGAGCGCTGTGGATCCGCCCGACCTCCTCCTCGGGTACCTGCCAGGCCCGGGCGACCTCGGCGAGGTCGGCACCGTCGTACCGGACCGGCACCTCGACCAGCGGGCCGTCCGGCGGGCGGACCGACGTCGGCCGCCAGGCGGTGAGCTGCGCCGCCAGGCCCGCCGGATCGTCGAGCCCGTCGACCAGCACGGTGAGTTCCCCGGGTACGACGTCCTCGACGCCGGGCAGTTCCCCACGTTCCCGCCGCCGGTCGAGCTCGGCGACCAGCGCGTGGGTGTGCGCCGGCTCCGGCAGCTCGACCAGCAACGCGCGCAGGCCCACCGGGATGATCCGCACCGCCGCCCGCCCCTCGTCGACGCGGCTCACAGCCCGAGGTACGAGCGCCGTACCTCGTCGGACTCGGCGAGTTCGTCGGCCGGGCCGGACATCACCACCTCGCCGGTCTGGAGCACGTACGCCCGGTCGGCCAGTTCCAGCGCCGCCCGCAGGTTCTGCTCGACCAGCAGCATGGTGGTACCGGCACGACGGATCTCGGCGAGCACCTCGAAGATCATCTTGGTGAACTTCGGCGAGATGCCGAGCGACGGTTCGTCGAGCATCAGCAGCTTCGGCCGACTCATCAGTGCCCGGCCCAGCGCCACCATCTGCTGTTCGCCCCCGGAGAGCGTGCCGGCGCGCTGCCCGGACCGCTCGGCCAGGATCGGGAAGAGTTCGTACACCCGGGACAGGTCGGCCTCCCGCTCCGGCGTGCTGCGGTGGTACCCGCCGAGCAGCAGGTTCTGCAGCACGGTCTGGTGCCCGAACAGCCGCCGCCCCTCCGGCACCAGTACCGCACCCAGCCGGGCGATCCGGTACGCCGGCAACCTGCTGATGTCGGAGTCGAGGAAGGTCACCGTGCCGCGTACCGGTCGGTGCAGTCCGGAGACGGCCGCGAGCAGCGTGCTCTTGCCGGCCCCGTTCGCGCCGACCAGCGCCACCAGCTCGCCGGGTTCGACCCGCAGGTCGACGCCGCGCAGCGCGACGACCCCGGCGTAGTCCACATGGAGATCGCTCACGGTCAGCATCTACAGGGCCTTTCCGAGGTACGCCTCGACCACGGTCGGATCGTGCGCGACCTGCTCCGGCGCGCCCTCACTGATCTTCTCCCCGTAGTGCAGCACTACCAGCCGATCGCAGAGCGGCATGATGACCTCCATTACGTGTTCCACCATCAGGATGGTGACGCCGCCACGGTTGATGGTGCGGACGATCTCCACCGCCTCGCGCGCCTCGGTGGGTGTCAGTCCGGAGAGGACCTCGTCGAGCAGCAGCAGCTTCGGTTCGGTGGCGAGCGCCCGCCCCATCTCCAACCGCTTCTTCCAGGCCGCGGTGAGCGACGCGGCCGGCGAGTCCAGCACGGGCACCAGGCCGGCCAGTTCGGCGACCTCCCGGGCCCGCCGCCGGGCGTCCCGCAACCGGGGATGTCGGACGAAGGATGCCGTGGTCAGGTTGTCCAGCACGGTCATCGAGCCGAAGACCCGCATCAGCTGGAAGGTACGGCCGACCCCGGCCCGGGCCGCCGCGTGCGGCGGCCAGCCGGTGACGTCCCGGCCGTCGAAGTACAACCGGCCGGCGGTGGGGCGCTGGGCGCCGGCCACCATCGAGAAGAGCGTGCTCTTGCCGGCGCCGTTGGGTCCGATCAGGCCCATGATGGCGCCCTGCTCGACCTCGAAACTGACGTCGCGGTTGGCCCACAGCCCGCCGAACCGGCAGGACAGGTTGTCGACCTTCAACAGGCTGCTCGTCATGCCGGTCCTCCGGTGCGCTCCGTACCGGCCTGAGGCACACGCCCGGGCCCGCCGATCCGCTCGCTCATGCCTTCACCTCAGCAGACTCGGCCGGGCCAGGGTCGGTTTCCGCCCGGGACGTCCGGCCCAGGCGTCGGGCGATCGGCCCCCACAACCGTTGCAGAATGGCCAGCAGGCCGCCCGGCTCGGTGATCGACACCAGGACGATCAGCGCGCCGTAGAGCAGCAGGTCGACCGAGCGCCCACTTCCGGAGAACTCCTGCCGGGTGACGTCCTGGACGAAGACCAGCACCCAGGCGCCGAGCAGCGGCCCCCAGAACCGGCCGACCCCGCCGAGCACGGCCATCAGGGTGAACGACACCGAGAGGTCCAGGCCGAGTCCCGAGGGCGGGTCGACGAAGAGGACGTACATCACGTAGAAGCCACCGGCCAGCGCGGTGATCGCCCCGGACAGGGCCGCGGCCGCCAGCTTGTACCGGTGTACGTCGATCCCGACCGCCGCCGCGGCGGCCTGGTCGTCGCGGATGGCGCGTACGTAGTTTCCGGCCCGGCCGCGCAGGAACAGCCAGACCGCGAGCGCGGCCAGGCAGAAGAAGGCGAGCGCCACGTAGTAGTACGGCCGCTTGTCCAGCAGCGAGAACTGGAGGTTGGCCAGGGACGGCTCGACCACCGGCAACTCCCAGCCGTTCGCCTGTCCGAGGCCGGGCAGGTTGGTGACCAGGATGAAGACGATCTCGGCAACGGCGATGGTGGCGATCGAGTAGTAGTGGTGCCGCAGCCGGAAGCACGGCCAGCCGACGGCGGCGGCGAACAACGCGGCCAGCGGCAGCGAGAGTGCGATCGCCAGCCAGGGCGACCAGCCGTCGCGGACCAGCAGCGCGGTGGTGTAGGCGCCGGTGCCGAAGTACAGCGCGTGACCGAAGGAGACCTGACCGGCGTACCCGCCGAGCAGGTTCCAGCCGGTGGCCGCGATGCCGAAGGTCAACGCCAGGATGCCGATGTTGTGCGCCGCCGAGTCGGCGAAGACCAGCGGGTACGCGGCCAGCGCCGCCACGATCACCACGGCGGTGGTCCAGGACGGCAGCCGCCGTACCGGAAGTGCGCGGAGCCGGGCCGGCGACGGCTGGCACTGTACGGTCGGCGCGCTCATCGTCCTACCTCTCGTGATTGGCTCATCAAGATCCGCCCGAGGAACCCCTGGCCTCAGCCACGGGCAGGAAAGGGCGGTCAGGCGTGGTGGTGGTTTTCGGCATGTCGTCGTCTCCGTGTGAGCGGAACTGTCGGATGTGGCTGGGATGCTTTCGGATGTGGACGAGACGGTGCGGTACACCTACCGGTTGCGCCCCGGCGCGACCGCGGGAGCCGCGCTGCTCCACGAGTGGGGGCGGGGTCGCTGGTTTGTGGAACGAGGCCGTCCACCAGCAGCGGTCCTGTCGCAAGCCGACCTTCGGCAAGCTGTCGAAGCTGCTGACCGAGGCACGGGCCCGCTCGTCGTGGCTGCGCGACGGGTCCCAGGTCGCCCAGCAGCAGACGCTGCGCACCTACGCTCTCGCCTTCCAGCACTCTTTCCGGGTGAAGGGACGGGGCCGGCCGAGACCAAAGCGGCGTAAGGACACCTTGCCCAGCCTTGAATACACCACACGCGGCTTCTCGATCCGCGACCACCGACTGCGGCTGCCCGGCGGCGTCAGCATTCCGGTCGTCTGGTCCCGTGAGCTGCCGTCCGATCCGACCAGCGTCCGGGTCTACCAGGACTGCCTCGGGTACTGGCACGCCTCCTTCGTCGTTCGCCGCGACACCACACCCGCGCCCGAGGCCAACGGGACGATCGGTGTCGACTGGGGTGTCACGACGACCGCGACCACGACAGATGCCGTCTACGATCTGCCGTACCTCGGCCATCGGAAACGGTGTGCCGCCGAACTGGCCAAGGCGCAGCGTCGGATGGCCCGGCGACGGCGGGTGAAGGGCGCCCGGCCGTCGAACGGCTACCTGCGGGCCGAACGCCAGACGGCGAGAATAGCGAAGAAGGCAGCTCGACAGAACATCCACGATGCCCGGGTCTGGGTGAAAAGGGTCGTCGACAACCACGCCCTGATCGCTGTGGAGGACTTCCAACCGAAGTTCCTGGCCAAATCCCGGATGGCGCGCAAGGCTGCTGATGCGGCGATCGGGATAGCGAAGCGGGAACTGGTCGAGCGTGGTTTGCGGGCGGGCCGGAAGGTGGTGCTGGTGCCGCCCGCCTACACCACTATGACCTGCTCGCAGTGCGGTACGAGAGCCAAGAACCGCCTCGGGCTGGGTGTCAGAGTCTTTCGGTGCGACACCTGCGGGTACACCGCCTGTCGGGACCGGAACGCCGCGAGGACGATCCTCGCCACGGCAGAGCGTAACCGTGCTGGTGCCGACGACGTGAGACATGCGATCACCTCCTTCCGGGACGGTGCTCGGGTGCGGTCCGAGCCAGAAATCCCCCGGCTTCCAGCCGTGGGGAAGCGTTAACGAGTCCCCAGCAGCCCCTGCGGTCGTACCAGGACGACCACCAGATACAGCGCCAGCGCCGCCGCGAGGGTGTAGCTCGGGGCGTACAGCCCGACCACTCCCTGGACGACTCCGACCAGCAGCCCGGCCAGGGCAGCCCCGGTGATGCTGCCGAACCCGCCGAACGCGACCACCACGAAGGCCATCAGGACGAAGCTCACCCCGGCGGTCGGCGACGCGGAGTACGAGTTCATCAGCAGCGCCCCGGCGACCCCGGTGGCCAGTCCGGCGATCACCCAGCACAGGGCGTACATCTTGCGGGGGTCGATCCCCATCAGTGACGCCGCCGCCGGGTCCTCCCCAGCGGCGCGTACGGCGCCACCGAGGCGGGTCCGGTTCATGAAGTACGCCACCGCACCGGTGGCCAGCAGCGCGCCGACCGCCATGATGACCTGTGGTCCGCCGATCACCACCGGACCGATCTCCCAACGCAGGCCGGCGGCCCAGGGCCGGGGAACGGTCCGGGTGTTCGGCGTCCAGAGGAACTGGGCCAGGCCGCGCAGGAAGACCTGGAGTCCGAAGGTGACGATCACCTGTGCCAGCGGTGACTTGCCGAGCACCCGACCGACCGCACCGATGTACATCAGCAGGCCGGTCAGCGCGATCGACACCCCGGCGAGCGGGATCGACCACAGCGGGTCGAGGCCCAGCACCGACCAGGCGAAGAACGAGGTGTACATGCCGAGCATGACCATCTCGCCGTGGGCGAAGTTGATCACGTCCATGACGCCGTAGATGAGCGTCAGTCCGACCGCCACCAGCGCGAAGACCGCGCCGATCAGCAGTCCGTTGACGACCGACTGGAGGAGGTCACTCATGCCGCCTCCTCGGCGCCCAGCCGCTGCGCCCGCTCACTGCTGTGCCTTGTTCATCGGCCAGATCGGCTGCACCGAGGAGAGCTCGGCCGGGAAGACGACCCGGTACTTCCCCTCGATCATCTGCTCGACGACTCCGGCGGCGCCGGTGTTCTGGCCCTTGTCGTCGAACTTGATCCCGGTCCACGGCATGATCGTCTTGTCGCCGGGGATGTCCAGCGCGCGCAGCGCGTCCCGGATCGCGGCCGGTTCGGTCGACTTCGCGGTGTCGATCGCCTGGGCCAGGGCCAGCACGGCGGTGAAGGCCCGCGCCGAGTTCTCGGTCATCGGGGCGCCGTACCGCTGCTGGAACAGATCCGCCACGGTCTTCGCCGCCGGCCGCTTCGCGGCGATCTCGCTGGACCAGGCCGCCCGACTCGACGCGCCGTTGGCCAGCGGACCGAGCCCGGTGGCGAACGCCGGGTCGGCGAACCCACTGCCGTAGGCGAGCAGCGCCGGCGGATAGTAGTCGAGCTGGTCGAGCGTCTTCATCAGCTTGATCGCGGCGTCGGTGTAGGCGAGCACGAACAGTACGTCCGGGTTCTTGCTCCGGACCTGCGCCACCTGGGAGCCCAGGTCGGCCGCGGTCGGGTCGAACGCCACGTTGACCGTGACCGGAAGACCGACCTCGGCGGCGACCTTCCCGGTCACCCCGGCGCCGTCGTTGCCGAACTGGTCGTTGCTGTGGAAGATGCCGACGGTACGGATCTGGTCGCCGCCGGCCTGCCGGGCCTTGAGGTAGTCGAACATCGACCGGGCGAACGTCTCGTCGGTCGGTCCGGTCCGGAAGAACCACTTCAGGCCCCGCTCGCCGAGCGCCACCGACGACGAGGCCTCGTTCACGAACGGAACGCCGAGCCGCTCGGCCCGCTGGCTCGCGGTCAGGGTCACGCCCGACTGGTACGAGCCGATCACCGCGGCGACCTTCTCGGTGGTGACCAGCCGGTCCACCTCGCCGGCACCGATCTCGGGCTTGCCCTGGGTGTCACCGGTGATCAGCTTCACCGGCGCTCCGCCCAGCCCCGGCAGTCCGGTGCCCGGTCCCAGCGGCAGGTCCAGTCCGGGATGGTCGTTGTTGACGACGTCCACGGCCAACTCGGCGCCGTGCAGTACGTCCGTTCCCTGGGTGGCGTTCGGACCGCTGAGCGGCCACAGCCCGGCGAGCTTGACCTCGTCGGTGGAACCGGCGTCGTCCCCGCCCCCACAACCGGCGAGCCCGGCGACGAGAACAAGGGCGACCGTGATGCTGGCAATCTTGCGCATGGTCAGGCCTTTCTGCTCGGAGGTGCAAGGAAGGGCCCCTTCCTATCGTTTTCTGTAGAAGAAGGGGCCCTTCCTAACGCGTGGCCCGCCCGAGGGGGCTGGGCGGACTGGTCAGGAGACGGCGGCGCCGGCTGCCTTCACCAGGGCGACGGTCTGCTCGATGGTCTGCGCGCGGTCGGCGGCGAAGGGGCCGTCGATGATCGCGAGCGGATCCTGCGGGTACACGAGCGAGGAGATGTGCAGGTGCCCACCGGGTACGTCGGTCGCGCCGAGCGCGATCCGCAGCCGGTTCGAGCGGTACATGCTCTCGTTGGACAGATAGTTGCCGCCACCGCCCGCCTGCGCCTGTGCGCCCGGCGACGGGCCGTTGCCGTGGCAGGAGACCTTGGTCGGGTCGGGCCGGGTGTTGCCGGTCCACTCGCAGATCTGCGGGTTGAGCGCGGTCGGCCACGGCGTCGTACCGGCGTCGATCATCTGCTGGAACGGCAGGGTGGTCTCGATGAACTCGGGGTTGGTCGACGGCTGCGGCCAGTCCGTCACCGGCGGCACGAGTTCGGGGGTGCCCTCGTTGTTGTTGTCCGGGCTGCCGCCGCGCCAGGCGCCGGCCCACTGCTCGATCGCCATCCGGGCCCGGCCGCCCTGGCTGATCGTCATGATCAGGTCGGCGCGTTCCCTGCTGTTCCGGGCCAGGTGCGGTCCGAAGGCGTCCTCGACGTAGCCGAGGTCGAAGCCGCTCCAGGTCACCGGCAGCGAGAACGCCTGGATCTGGACGGTACGGTCACCGACCCGGTACTCCTGACCGTCGAGTTGCATCGCCGAGGCGCCGGACGGGTTGGAGCGCCGGATCTCCCCGTTCAGCTGGTACGGGTCGAAGCCGCTGACCAGCACCCGGGTCACCTGCCGGCTGGACGAGAAGTCGGTCGAGGAGATGCCCCGGGAGGCGTACTCGAAGGTCTTCAGCAACGAGGCGCGGGCGGCGGCGGTGACCGCGAACCGCGGGGTCCACTGCCGCAGGTCGCGGGTGCCGGTCAGGCGCGACCAGTAGAGCGGCCGGTCGTCGTACCGTTCGATGCTGCCCATCCAGCGCTTGCCCTGGGCCCGCTCGACGGCGGTGCGCCACAGTTCGGCGCCCCGGGACTGGAGCAGCTTGTCGGCCTCCTTGACCGACCGGACCCCGCACAGGTCCGCGCTGAGCCGCGTGACGAAGGAGGTGAAGCCACCGACCTCGACCAGTCGGCTCGGAACCTGTACGCCGCCCGGCAGCGCGGGCGTGTCGATCCGGGTCTCCTCGTACGTCGTGGGAAGGGTCCGGTCGTAGCACTGCGTGCTCGCCGGGGTCTGCCCGGTCGGGCTCGTCGGCTGGGCACCGGCACCGCCGGGCAGCAGCAGTACCAGGGAGGCACCGATGGCGGTGGCGGCGAGCAACCTGGCTCGGCCACGTACACTCTCAGTCAACTTCTGCACATGCAAGGTGATCTTCGACCTTCCTCGATAGCTGCGCCGGTTCCGACCGTCCAGGCCCAACCAGGTGGATGGAGCCGGCGCTTCACTGGGGGTTGGTGCTGCCCGCCCGCGGCATCGGGCGGCGGCGGTGAAGGTGTGGGAGCCGGTGACCGTCGGCCGGATGCGTCGCCGCTCCGGTCGGCGGGAACCGATCCGGGGTGACCCCTAACTGAAGGTGCTGAGCTGGACGCCCGCGTCCTGCAACGCGGTGCGCACCTGACGGGCCAGTTCCACGGCACCGGGTGTGTCTCCGTGTACGCAGAGCGACCGGGCCCGGACCGCGACCGTGCCACCGTCGACGGCGGTCACCTGACCGGTCGTCGCCATCTTGACGCAGCGTTTCGCCACCATCGTCGGATCCGTGACCAGTGCCCCCGGGCTGCCGCGTTTCGCCAGGCTGCCGTCGGACTGGTAACCACGGTCGGCGAAGGCTTCCCGCACCGTTTTGAGGCCCACCTCGTCGGCCTGCCGCAGCAGTTGCGAGCCGGGCAGGCCGAGCATCGGCAGGCTCGGGTCGTACGCGGAGACGGCGGCCACGACCGCACCGGCCTGCGCCGGGTCGGTCACGGTCCGGTTGTAGAGCGCGCCGTGCGGCTTGACGTAGCGGACCCGACCGCCCTCGCTCCGGGCGATCCCGTCGAGTGCGGCCAGTTGGTAGAGCACGTCGTCGGCGAGCCGGTCGGGCTCGATGTCCATCGCCCGGCGACCGAAGCCGGCCAGGTCCCGGTAGCCCACGTGGGCGCCGATCGACACGTCCCGGCTGATCGCCTCGGCGCAGACCCGTCGCATGATCGTCGGATCTCCGCCGTGGAACCCGCAGGCGACGTTGGCGCTGGTCACGATCGAGAGCAGGGCCATGTCGTCGCCCAACTGCCAGACCCCGAAGCCCTCGCCGAGGTCACTGTTCAGATCGAGGATGACCGACATTGCGCCTCCTGGGGGAAGAGTGCGACCGTGCGCCGTGAGTTCAGGTTTGCAGACTGTTGAACAATCCGTCAATGGTCATGTTGACTTGTAACCTCGTCGCAGCATGGACCTTCTCTCGATTGTGGGCCCGAAGGAATGAAGGACAATGATCGCGTGACGTGGCTGGCGAAGCTGCAAGATGACCGTGCGTTGATCAGCCGGGCGAGTACGGCGCAACGGGTGGCGGAGATCCTGCGCGCGCGGATCACCGAGGGCGCCCTGCTGCCGGGCACCCGACTCTCCGAGGAGATGATCGGTGCCGCGCTCGGGGTCTCCCGCAACACGCTGCGGGAGTCGTTCCGGCTGCTGATGCACGAGCGGCTCGTCGTACACGAACTGAACCGGGGGGTCTTCGTCCGGGTGCTCGACGTCGAGGACGTGATCGACATCTACCGGGTACGTCGGGTGCTGGAGTGCGCCGCCGTGGCCAACGCCCGGAACAGCCTCCCCGACGCGCTGGAGGCGATCGAGGCGGCCCTGCTCGAGGGTGAGCAGGCCGCGGCGGAACAGCGGTGGTTCGATGTCGGCACCGCCAACATGCAGTTCCACCAGGCCATCGCCGGCCTTGCCGCCAGCCCCCGGGTCGAGGAGATCATGCGGCAGACCCTGGCCGAGATCCGCCTCGCCTTCCACGTGATGGCCGCGCCGCAGACCTTCCACCAGCCCTACCTCGAACGGCACCGGGAGCTGCTGGGGCTGATCCGGGCCGGTGACGTCGAACGGGCCACGGCGGTACTCGACGACTACCTGCGAACCGCGGAACGGCAACTCGTCGACGCGTACGCCGAGCGGATGGTGGACAGCGCGCCGGCACCCCGGTAGCCGGCCGACGGCCGGTCAGACCGTGTGCAGCGCGTACACCCCGGTAGCCGGCCGACGGCCGGTCAGACCGTGTGCAGCGCGTACACCCCGGCGTCCGTTCCGGCGCCCGCGGGCCCGGCCAACGCCGACCACGCGGTGCCGTTCCATCCGGCCACCTGGTTCACCACCACGCCACCGGCCCGGCCGAAGAAGCCTCCGGCGACCAGCCGGCCGTTGTGGACGGCCAGGGACACGACGATGTCCTCGGTGCCGGCACCCGACGGCCCGGCCAGCGCCGACCAGGCACTGCCGCTCCACCGTGCCACGTAGTTCGCCGGCACCCCACCCGCCTCGGTGAAGGTGCCGCCGACGACCAGCGACCCGCCGTAGACGGTCAACGCCCGGCCCTCCGCGTCCAGCCCCGCGCCGAGCGTCGACCAACCGCTGCCGTCCCACTCGGCGACGTAGTTGGCGGCGGTCCCGCCGGCCTGGGTGAACCCACCCGTGGCCAGCAGCGAGCCGTCGAAGACGGTCAGCGCCAGGACGTCGCCGTTGAACCCGGTGCCCAGGGTCGACCAGGCGCTGCCGGTCCAGCGCGCGATCCCGTTGGCGGCGGCCCCGCCGGCCTGGCTGAACCCGCCCCCGACGATCAACGCGCCGCCGTAGACGGCCAGGTCCCAGACCGAGGCGACGTTCACCCCGGTGCCCGCCGGCCCGGTCAGCGGTGACCACTCGCTGCCGTCCCAGCGCGCGATGTGGTTGACGGTCACGCCGCCGGCCCGGAGGAACTGCCCGCCCACGATCAGGTCGCCGTCGAACACCGCCAACGCGTCGACGAAGTCGAGGGGGGTCGTCATCACGCCGGTACCGGACGAGCCGGTCAACGGGAGCCAGGCGGCGCCGTCCCACCGGGCGATGCCGTTCACCCGTACCCCACCGGCGGTCAGGAAGTTACCGCCGGCGATCAGGTCTCCGTCGTACACCGTGAGCGCGGTGACCGAGCCGTCCGGTCCGGCGCTCGACGAAGCACCCAGCCTCGACCACGCCGAACCGTTCCAGGTCGCCAGCCGGTCGACCGCGACCCCGCCGGCCTCGGTGAAGGTCCCGCCCGCGTAGAGGCCGGGGGCGGCGGCGGCCCGGGCCCCGCTCTCGCCTCCGGCCAGCACCTCGGCGCCCGGCCGCCCTCCGGACACCGGCGTCTGCGGTGCGAGGCTCCACCCGGTCAGCACCGCCAACACGAACACGGCGGCACGGCGACGCAGGGTGGACCTCCCAGGACCGAACATGGTCACGTTCCCTCCGCCAGGTCCGCCCATCCCGGTCGGATCCTGCCAGGAAACATATATCACCATCTATGTAACGGCAACGCGGCCGGCCCCGGCGACCGGCACCGGGGCCGAGAGCTGGGCGGACACCCACCCTGACCAGGTTTTCCGCAGATCCACGCCGGGAACGGGAAGCGGTCGAGGGACGAGGCTCCTGGGCCGGGGACGAGACCGGGACCTGAGCATCGGCCGGGCACCCGGCCGCCGGTGGCGCTCGGCGGATTCAGCCCGCACGCACGGTGGCGTCCGGCGGGTTCAGCCGGCACGCACGGTGGCGTCCGGCGGGTTCAGCCGGCACGGAGGGTCAGTACGGTGATCTCGCTCGGCGCGAAGATCCGCAGCGGCGGGCCCCAGAAGCCGGTACCCCGGCTCGTGTACAACTGGGTCCGGTCACCGTGCCGGGTGAGGCCGTGCACCGTGGGCTGGTCGAGGCGTACCAGGAAGTTGAAGGGCCAGATCTGACCACCGTGGGTGTGGCCGGAGATCTGCAGGTCGATGCCGTGCGCGACCGCCGCGCCGATCTGCTTCGGCTGGTGGGCGAGCAACAGCACCGGGAGGTCGGGGTCGGCGCCGGACAGCGCGGCGACGTGGTCGGCGTGGTGACCGGGGCGTCCCGAGGCTCCGGCGGTCGCGTCGTCGACGCCGGCCACGACGAGCCGGGCGCCGTCGCGCTCCACGACGACGTGCCGGTTGTGCAGCGGCTCCCAGCCCAGCTGACGCATGTGGTCGAGCCAGCCCTGGGCCTCGCCGAAGTACTCGTGGTTGCCGGTCACGTAGGTCCGGGCGAGCCGGGCCCGGACCTCACCCAGTGGTGCGGCCTGGTCCCGTCGCTGCGCGACCGTCCCGTCGGCGATGTCGCCGGTGTGGCAGACGATGTCGGGATCGAGTTCGTTGACGGCCGCGACGACCCGGGCCGACCAGCCGGCCCGGTCGATCGGACCGTAGTGGGTGTCGGTGAGCAGGACGACCCGGACGCCGTCCAGGCCCGCGCCGAGCCGACGGACCCGCACGTCCACCCGCCTGACCCGGGGCACCCGCATCGCCTCCACGTACCCCCAGAGCAGCAGCCCGACGGCGACGACGGCGACGGCCACGGCGGTGATCCGGGACCGGACCGGGTCGCCGACGCCGCCGACCGCCAGCCCGATCCGCAGCAGGTTGCCGAGAAGCGACCAGACGAAGAGCACCCAGACCACTCCGAGCAGGGTGTCGCCGGTCCGGGCCGCCCAGTCCTGGTGCCGGGCGCCGTGTCCGAGGTACATCAGCGCGGGGAACGCCACGAGGGCCGCGACGAAGATGATCGTGCCGGTGGCGGTCACGGGGGTCGGCCAGTGCGCGCCCGCGACGATCAGCGTCCACCACGGCACCCCGAACAGCAGCGCCGAGATCCCGGTGATCGTCAGGGTGAACAGGATCGGCCGTAGAGATCGCCTCGCCGGTGCCGCCCGCACCGCTCCGGTGGCTGACACAGCTTCGACTCCTCAGCTTGTCGCGGGAATTTCTCGGCTTCGGTCACCGACATCGCGAGTCCACGTCCGGCCCGTACGGGCACGCCGTCGGTCCGGTTCGTGCAGCATGACAGGCCGGGTACGCGATCGACCACGTTGCTGAGCACGGCCACAGGATCGACGGCCGCCGCTGAGAACGCCGCTGGTCGGACGGGGTGTCCCGGCGCACACGGCCGGCCTGGCGCCCGGACCCCGACCTAGAATTGGGCCGCACGATCGCCGCAGGCTCGGCGAACCCGCCCGGCGGCGCAGGCCCAGGAACTGGTCATCCCGGCAGCGGGCTGCCATGCGGCGGGTGGGTACGGAGCCGAGGGAGGACATTCGATGCCGAGTCGGTACGAATCCCCAGTCGAGCGCCAGATCCGGGAGGCGCAGGAGCGGGGCGAGTTCGACAACCTGCCGGGCGCCGGCCGGCCTCTACCCGGGTACGGCGGCACGGACGACGAGAACTGGTGGATCAGAGACTGGGTACGCCGGGAGAACCTCACCGGACTCGCACCGACCTCGCTGAAGATCCGCAAGGAGGTCGAGGACCTGCTGGGGCGACTGGCGAGGGAGTCGTCCGAACAGTCCGTACGCGCCGTCGTCACCGAACTCAACCAGCGGATCCGGCAGGCCCGTCTGGGACTGGTCGACGGGCCGCCGGTGGTCCTGCGTACCTTCGACGTGGACGAGGTCGTCGAGACCTGGCGACGGCGAAGGCATTAGAGCCTTCCCTAGAGTTGTTCACTAGCGAACGTCTCTAGACGTACGTTATAGCCGTGACGGATCTCAAGCGAGCGAACAAGCGGACCCAGAAGGCCGCGGAGACCCGGCGACGCATCCTGGAGGCCGCTCGCGATCTCTTCCTCGATCAGGGATACGGCGCGACGAACCTTCAGGAGGTCGCGGCCGCCGCAGGTGTCGCGGTGCAGACCATCTACTTCGTCTTCGGCAACAAGCGGACGCTGCTGAAGGAGCTCGTCGATGTGACCATCGCCGGGGACGACGAGCCGGTCGCGACGATGAACCGACCCTGGTTCCGGGACGCCCTGGCGACCGACACCGCCGCCGCCCACCTGGCCGCACACGTCCGAGGAACCCGGGAGATCCTGGAACGGGTCGCCCGAATCACCAAGATGGTCGGCACGGCCGCTACCACGGACATCGAGGTCGCACAACTCTGGCCACCTGGCCGGGATCCCCGGTTCCAGGTGCAAACGGCCGCCGCGAAGGCCATGGTCGTCAAGCCGGGTGCACGGCCCGGAGTCTCGGCGGAACAGGCTGCGGATCTCCTGTACGCCCTCCTGAGCCCCGAGCTCTACCTGCTCTTCGTGCAGGAGCGCGGCTGGTCATCCGAGCAGTGGGAACAGTGGACCTACGACACCCTGCTCCCCCAGCTCTGCTCCCCCTAGGACCCGGCTCGCCCATACCGGTCGCGATGCTGGACAAGATGAGTCGCCACTCACTATCTTTTTTTCATGAGTCAGCACTCATTTTAAGGAGCGAACCGCCATGGAGATCACTCCGCGCGACCTGTTCCACCGGATGCGGCGACAGTGGCTCGACCATCCCGCCGCACTGACCGGCGAGGACCTGGCCGACGACGTGGTCGTGGAACTTCCGTTCGCCCGGCCGGGCCAGCCGAGCAGGTTCGGAAGCAGGCAGCAGTTCCTGGAATTCGCCAACCCGCAGCGGGCCATGCTGCCGGTTCGATTCGACGACTGCCGCACCGTCGCCATCCACGACACCACGGACCCGCACACCATCGTCGTCGAGTACGAGCTGACCGGCACGTCCACGAAGACCCATCGGCAGTCCACGGCCGCCTTCGTCGGCGTACTGACCGTTCGCGACGGGAAGATCGCCCTCTGGCGCGAGTACCAGGACACCGCGGCCATCCTGGAAGCCGTCGGGTAGACGCCGCGGCAGCCATGCGTCGGCCGGCCGGATGTCTGCGACAGCCTTGGTGCGGTGGTCAGTGACGGCGGGCGGTGACGATCCAGGCACGCGAGTCGAAGCACACGCCGGCGTCGGTGGTGTGGGCGGCGAGGGTGGCGCGTAGCCGCTTGCGTGCCTGCTCGGCCGTCACGTCGTCACGGTTGGCAAGCAGGTCTTCGAACTCCCACAGGCGGACCACGGCCTCGAAGGCGGTGGCGCTGTCCGGGCCGTAGTAGACGGGCTCGTGCACGTCGGTGAAGCTGACTTCCGCGAAGCCGGCCGCCACCAGAATGCCTTCCGTGACGGTCGGGTCGGCGAGCGAGAACGGGTCCGGACCGCCGGTGGGAGGGGTGGGTGCGGCTGTCGCTGCGGTGAGAGCCCGGCGGATCGCGGTGGCCCATTCATTGGCGTCGCGGTCCTGCCAGACCAGCAGCACCAGGCGCGCTCCGGGGCGCAGGGCGCGCCCGATATTGGTGAACGCGGCGACCGGGTCGGCGAAGAACATCGTTCCGAACCTGCTGACGCAGAGGTCGAAATGCGTCGGTGGGAAGCGGTGGACCTGGGCGTCCGCCTGCTGGTAGGTGATGTTGGACAATCCCTGGTCGTCGCTGAGCTGTCGGGCCCGGTCGAGCATTCGTGCGGAGAGGTCCACGCCGACCGCGCTTCCGGCGACGGCGGCGCGGGCGGCCTCGCGTGTGGACTGGCCCGTGCCACAGCCGATGTCGAGCACCCGGTCACGGGAGCCGACCCGGGCAGCGACGCGGAAGAGCTCGTTGTGCAGCCGCAACTCTGCGTCGTAGTCGAACAGGTCGGCGTGCCTGGTTCCGTGCTCACCCGTGGTCGGCTCGGAGTTCGACCGCGCCTGGGTACCGTCCTCGTCGGACATCACCGTCACCGCATCCTCTCGATGGCGATTCGGTCGCCTCCGGTGTGCTGGATCAGAGCCGGTACGAACACGTCCCACAGCGGCTTCGGCAGGTCGTGCCCCGCGCCCTGGAGGATCAGCAGCTTCGCGCCGGGAATCGCGTCGCGCAGCGCCTGCCCGTGCGGGAGCGGGAAGACCGGGTCGCGGTCCCCGTGCACCACCAGGGTCGACGCCTTGATGCCGCCGAAGCCGCGGGACGGCCCGTCGAAGATCATCGCGAAGTGGTTGGCGAGGGTGGACGCGATGTTGCGGGTGCGGGCCACGTCCCGCTCGACCAGCACACGCGTGGCGGCTTCGTCGAAGTGGGGCGAGCCACCCGAGTACGCCCTCGCCGATGCGACGACGAAGTCCACCACCGCGGCGCGATCGGCGGGGTCCGGGGCGGCGGAGTTGTTGCCGGTGAGCTCGTCCGACGGCGGTGGGAGGCCGTCCTCGCCCGTGGAGGTGGAGACGAACGTCAGCGATGCGACCCGGTCGGGGTGGTCCACCCCGACGATGAGCCCGATTCCGCCAGCCATGGACCGGCACACGATGTGTGCGCGGTCGACGTTCAGGGCGTCCAGGATGCCGAGCGCGTCCCCGGCCAGGTCCGTGAACGTGTAGCCCGGCCGCCCGGGCGGGTAGCTGGTGGATCTGCCGGTGTCCCGGGTGTCGTAGCGGATCACGAACCGGTCGCCGCGCGCGATCTGCTCGCACAGCTCGGCTTCCCACCACAGCATCGAGGCGGCCGCACCATCGACGAGCAGGATCGCGGGGTCCCGGGGGCTTCCGAAGGTCTCGACGCACAGCTCGACATCGGCGACCTGTACGAGCCTCTCGCCGTGGGCAGGGTGATCGGTCATGATCTCCACGCTAGGCCAACCAGCACATCGACAAAAGCGATAGTTTCCGATCACGTCGATCGTTCCAGGCGATTGCTATTGGCTACGATGCGGTCCGGTGCGCCTGGCCCAACTCGACGGCGCACCGATGGGCACCTTCCGACCGGTATGCCACCAGCCCCGGGTGGAGCGGGCGCTCCGCCGAACCTGCACGGACGTCGATGGTCGGGCCGGACATGCGCCTGACGGCACCGCCGACATGGTCGCATCCGAATCCAGCATAGACATCGCCGCCGCTTAACGATTCGACGACTGTCCGGCGTTCGCTTCCGGATTTTACTGACTTCTCGATAGGACCGCACCACCCCACTGATACTGTCTGTTGTCGTTGACTTCCGGTATCCGTATGCGCTCTCTCCCATCCTTCGGGCGAAGCCTCGGGGCCACTGCTGCCTGAACCGGTTCACGGATCGTGACCACTGGGCGCCGCTGCCAGCCTTTCGCCTCAGGCAAGCCCTCTAGCAGGCCAAACAGGTGGTTCTGCCTGAACCGGTTCATGCACTTAACAGTTCAGCTCCCGCATGGCGTTGTCACGTCGTTGACACGGCTGTAACCCGCGTGTACGTTCCCCTGCAAGTCGCGACGCCTATCCCACCCTCCCCGAAGGCGCGCCTCTACACATCGTGCAATGTCCAATGTGGACACCGAAAGGTGGGACGCGCATATGAAAAAGTACGGAATCGCAGGCACCGCACTCGCACTTCTGCTGGCCCTGGCCGGCTGTGGCGGGGACGACGAGGGCGGCACCGACGGCGCCATCTCCGGCGAGATCACGGTGCTCACCCAACGCACCGACATCGTCAACACGGTCTTCCAGGATTACAAGAAGAAATTCGAGGCCAAGTATCCGGGCACCTCGGTCAAGTTCGAGGCGATCACCGACTACGAGGGCGAAGTCCGGATCCGGATGAACACCAAGGAGTACGGCGACGTCCTCCTCATCCCCAACTCCGTCACCGACGACCTGCTGTCGACCTTCTTCGAACCGCTGGGCACGGTCGACGAACTCAAGGACAAGTACCGGTTCGTCCGCAACGAGAAGATCCTCGACGGCAAGGTCTACGGCCTCGCCCTGACCGGCAACGCTCAGGGCTTCGTCTACAACAAGAAGGTGTGGCAGCAGGCGGGCATCACCGCGCCACCGAAGACGCCGGCCGAGTTCCTGGCGGCGCTGACCGCGATCAAGGACAAGACCGACGCGATTCCGCTGTACACCAACTACAAGGACGGCTGGCCGCTCTCCCAGTGGGAGAGTTTCCGGGGTGTGGTGAGCGGCGATCCCGACGCGGCGATCAAGCTGGCGAAGGACGACGCGCCGTGGGCTCCCGGCAAGGAGCACCACGTCATCGACTCGCTGCTGTTCGACATCGTGCAGCAGGGCCTGACCGAGCCGGATCCGACGACCACCAACTGGGAGCAGTCCAAGGGCATGATCGGCACCGGCAAGGTCGCCACGATGATGCTCGGCTCCTGGTCCATCGTGCAGATGCAGGACGCGGCCACCAACAAGGCCGACATCGGGTACCTGCCCTTCCCCATGCAGCCCAACGGCAAGTTCCACACCGTGATGGCGGGCGACTACAAGAACGCCATCAACATCAACTCCAAGAACAAGGCGACGGCCCGGGCCTGGATCGACTGGTTCACGGACGAGTCGAACTACGCCGTGGACCAGGGCGGCATCTCGGCACTGGTCAGCCAGCCGATGCCCAGCACCCTGGCCGACCTGACCGCCGCGAACACCGAGTTCATCGAGCTCAGTCCCCCGCCCAAGGGCGAGGAAGGGCTGGCCGACAAGATCGGCAACGCCGCCGAGATCGCCCTGAACGACGGCAAGTACCGGCAGCGGATCGTGGATGCCGCGCGGGGGGGCGAAGAAAGAGACCAAGGACGAGATCTTCGCCGACCTCAACAAGAAGTGGTCGGACGCCAAATCCAAGATCAAGTGAGCGGCTGAACCCGGGCAGCCGTTGCCGGTACGGCTCGGGCGCCACACACCTCGGACGTGCGGGCGGCGCGCACCGCCCGCACGTCCCGGCCGACACGACGACGTGCGGCCTGGCCCATGGGCGGAAGGTTTGCGTTTCCAGATGGCAACTCCGACGAACACCGCGAGTCGGGTCTCCGGGCTGTCCGGGGCGACCCCTGCGCGGCGCCTCGGACCCGGTGGCCGACGTCGGCAGGGGCTACGCAGGCGAAAGACCATCACCCCGTACCTCTTCCTGATCGCGCCCGTGGCACTGCTGGTGGTGTTCACCTACGTCCCGGTCGTTAACATGTTCGGCTACAGCGTCACCTCCTGGAACGGGCTGAGCCCGTCCAAGGAGTTCATCGGCGCCGACAACTACATCGAGATCGCGACCCGCCCCGAGCTCTTCGGCGTACTGCGGGTCAGCCTCTACTACATCGGTGCGTCGGTCATCCAGATCGTGCTGGCGCTCTACTTCGCCACGGTGCTGAGTTTCAACGTCAGGTTCAGGAACTTCTTCAAGGGGATCATCTTCTTCCCGTACCTGATCAACGGCGTCGCGATCGCGATGGTCTTCCTGTACTTCTTCGAGCCCGGTGGCACCCTCGACTCGACCCTGAACGCGATCGGCCTCGGCGACCTGTCCCGGCAGTGGCTCGGCGATCCCGGCACCATCAACTACTCCCTCGCCGGTACGTCCCTCTGGCGCTACCTCGGACTCAACTTCGTACTCTTCCTCGGCGCGATCCAGTCGATTCCGGCGCAGCTCTACGAGGCGGCCGAGATCGACGGCGCGAACCGGTGGCACCAGTTCCGCTTCCTGATCCTGCCCGGCATCAGGCCGATCGTCGGACTGTCGTGCATCCTCGCGATCTCCGGCTCGCTGTCGGTGTTCGAGATTCCGTACATCATGACCGGCGGCGCCAACGGCAGCGAGACCTTCGTGACCCAGACCGTCTTCATGGCGTTCAAGGCCTACAAGGTGGGGCTGGCCTCCGCGATGGCCGTCGTCCTGCTGCTGATCATCCTGCTGATCACCTGGGTACAGCGCCGGGTCGTGCCCGACGAGAAGGTGAACCTGTCGTGAGCCTGACCGACTTCCGCAGCACCGAGGCACCCGCCGCGCGACGCGCCCGGACCAACCGGACGGAGATCGTCGGCGGCCGGATCGCCGTCACCCTCAAGTACCTCTCGCTGGTCCTCGCCTCGGTGGTCGTCCTACTGCCGCTGCTGGTCCTGCTGATGGCGTCGCTGAAGACCAACGACGAGTACGTCAACGGCGAGCCGTTCGACGCGCCCGGCAACTGGTTCAACCTCGACAACTACGTCACCGCCTTCACCGAGGGCGGCATGCTGCGGGCCTTCGTCAACACCTCGATCATCCTCGTCGTCTCCCTCGTCGGCACCGTCCTGATCGGCTCGATGGCTGCGTACGCCCTCGACCGGTTCGAGTTCCGGCTCAGGAAGACGATCATCCTGCTGTTCCTCCTGGCCACCCTGGTCCCGGGGGTGACGACCCAGGTGGCCACCTTCCAGGTGGTGAACAATCTGGGCCTGTTCAACACCCGCTGGTCGGCGATCGCCCTGTTCCTCGGCACGGACATCATCTCGATCTACATCTTCCAGCAGTTCCTCCGGAGCATCCCCCGGGAGTTGGACGAGTCCGCCGCGATCGAGGGCGCGAGTTCCCTCACCATCTACTTCAGGATCATCCTGCCCCTGCTGAAGCCGGCGATCGCGACCGTCGTGATCATCAAGGGGATCACCATCTACAACGAGTTCTTCATCCCGTTCCTCTACATGCCCGACCGGGACCTCGGCGTCATCTCGACCTCGCTGTTCCGGTTCAAGGGGCCGTTCGGAGCGCAGTGGGAGGTCATCTCGGCCGGGGTGATCCTGGTCATCGTCCCCACGCTGGTCGTCTTCCTGCTGCTCCAGCGGTTCATCTACAACGGCTTCACCAGCGGGGCGACGAAGTAGGAACGGGCCGCCGGTCGTAGGCCGATCAGCGGGCGACGGGCCTGCCGGATCGAGGCGCGCGAACCGAGCGGTGTCGAGGCGGCCGCTGACTCACGCGTCGGGGCCGGTGTCGCCGATGTCATCGCCGAAGACGGCGGCGAGCGCCTTCGCGATCACGTCGGGCAGATCGGTCCGTCCGTCGTCCTCGGCCCAACGCACCAACGCCGTGTGCATGGCGGCCAGACAGGCACTGGCCGCCGCCTGGGCCCGGAAGGCCGTGTCGGGATCGGTGGTGTCGCCGCCGAGAGCGCCGACGATTGCCTGCTGAAGGGCGTAGTGGTTGTCCAGGTGCTTGGCCCGCAGGGCCGGCGTCGAGATCATGAGCCGGAGGCGGGCGAGCAGAAACTGCCCGCTCGCCGTCAGGTCGTTCCCGGAGCTGCCACCGGTCAAGGTCCCGGCCGATGCGATGAGCGCGCTGCCGATCCGTCGGACCAGGGGCTGCGCGGCCGACGACGCGGCGATCCGCTCGGCGACGAGCCGGCCGTGCTGGTCGACGAGCACGAGGTCTTCCTTGGTGGGGAAGTGCCGGTACACGGTCATGGCGGAGACACCTGCGGCTTCGGCGACGTCGGTGACGGTCGTGGCGTCGTACCCGCGCTCGGTGAACAGCCGTACCGCCTGCGCCTGGATCGTCCGCTGCGTCTCGACTCGCCGTTGCGCTCGCAGTGTTGGGTGCTGGTCGGGCATCTGGTAGACACTACCGCACTGGTAGTTACTAACAGATCGGTAGCAACTAACATGACAGAAGTGGTTGGCATGAGTGGTCTGACCGGCAGGACGGCCCTCGTGACCGGAGCGTCGCGCGGCATCGGGCAGGCAATCGCGACCCGGCTGGCGGCGCAGGGAGCAATGGTCGTCGTGCACTTCGGCACGGACAAGGAGGGTGCGGCGGCGACGGTCGACGAGATCGAAGGTGCCGGCGGAACCGCGTTCGCCGTCGGGGCGGAACTGGGCATGCCGGACGACGTCGAGACGCTCTTCGCGGGAGTCGAAGCCGGCCTGGCCGGGCGGCCACTCGACATCCTCGTCAACAACGCGGCGGCCGCGCCCGCCGGCCCACTCGGCGCCACGACGCGGGCGGAGTTCGATCATCTGTTCGCGGTGAACGTGCGCGCGCCGTACTTCATCATCCAGCGAGCATTGCCGCTGCTGCCCGACGGTGGCCGCATCATCACGATCTCGTCCGTGGCGACCCGGATGGCCAACCCCACCCAGACGTCCTTCGCCATGACCAAGGGCGCGGTCGAGACGATGAGCATGACCCTGGCCAACCAGCTCGGGATCCGAGGAATCACGGTGAACGCGGTCGCTCCCGGCGCCACCCGGACGGCCACCAACGGATCATCCTTCGAAGCGCCAGGGCTGGCCGAATTCGTCGCCGGCACGACGGCGCTCAACCGGCTGGGCGGACCCGACGACGTCGCCGACGTCGTCGCGTTCCTCGCCTCGGACGCGGCACGGTGGATCACCGGCCAGGTCATCGACGCAAGTGGTGGCCTGTTCCTCGGACCGCGCGCCTGAGCACAGCCGTCGACGCCGCTCGCGTGCTGGCCGCTCGGACACCGCCGAGTCCGTCGGCCCCGACCTCGGGTATATCGTCGTCCGGTGACTGCGGACAGCCCCAGCCGCGGCCCGGAACGCCGGTACGCCGCATCCTCCGGACGGACCGGTACGGCCGACCGGGGCGGCCCGGTACGAGCGGCGAAGACCCTGCGGGTCAGCTCCCGGAACGCGAACTTCCAGCAGTGGCTGGCGCTGTTGACCAACCGCACCAAGCGGCAGCGGGCCGGCGAGTTCCTGGTCCAGGGCGTCCGGCCGATCACCCTGGCCGTGCAGCAGGGCTGGCCGATCCACGCCCTGCTGTACCCGGACGGCGCGCCGCTGTCCCGGTGGGCGGAGGATCTGCTCGACCAGGTTCCGGCGGTCCGGGTCCAGATGGCGCCCGAAGTCCTCGCCGAACTCGGTGGCAAGGACGACGGGCTGCCGGAACTGGTCGCCGTCGTCGGGCTGCCGCCGGACCGGCTGGACCGGATCCCGACCGGTCCGGAGACACTGGTGGTGGTCTTCGACCGCCCCACCGCACCGGGCAACATCGGCACGCTGATCCGCTCGGCCGACGCCTTCGGCGCCGCCGGGGTGATCGTCGTCGGACACGCCGCCGACCCGTACGACCCGAGGGCGGTCCGGGCCAGCACCGGCTCGCTCTTCGCGGTACCCGTGGTCCGGACCGGTTCCCACCGGGAGGTCGTCGAGTGGGTCGAGACGCTGCGCGAGCAGGGTACGCCCGTCCAGATCGTCGGCACCGACGAGAGCGGTGAGGTGGAGATCGCCGAACACGATCTCACCGGGCCGACGCTGCTGCTGATCGGCAACGAGACCCACGGGCTGAGCGGCGCGTGGCGGCAGGCCTGCGACCGGATGCTCCGGATCCCGATCGTCGGATCGGCGAGTTCGCTCAACGCCGCGACCGCCGGCACCGTCGCACTGTACGAGGCGGCCCGGCAGCGACGTACCCGACCGTCGCCGCCCGGCTGACCGCCCCGGGTACGGGTAACGGTCGGCCGGGCGGCGACGGCGCGGTCGAGGGCCTGCGGTCAGCGGGCCGCCCCGACCGGGGCCAGGGATGGCGGCACCGGCTCGGTCGTCGTCCGGGCCGGCCGCCCGGGCCACCAGGTACGGGGGCCGATGTGCAGGGCCAGGGCCGGAATCAGCAGGCTGCGCACCAGGAACGTGTCGATGATGACACCGACGGCGATGATGACGCCGGTCTGCACCGAGGGCACCAGCGGAAGTACGCCGAGCGCGGCGAAGGTGGTCGCGAGCACCACGCCGGCGCTGGTGATCACTCCGCCGGTGACCGTGAGGGCGTGCAGGACACCCCGCCGGTGTCCCAGCACGGCGACCTCCTCCCGGGCCCGGGTCATCAGGAAGATGGTGTAGTCCACCCCGAGGGCGACCAGGAACAGGAACGCCTGCAACGGAATGCCGACCCACAGCCTCGGATGACCCAGCGCGTCGAGAACCAGGCCGGCGGCGCCCAGTGCGGCGACGTACGACACCACGACGCTGATCATCAGCAGCAGGGGGGCGACCAGCGCACGGAGCAACAGCACCAGGATGACGAAGACGACCGCCAGGATCAGCGGCATCACCACCCGGTTGTCCCGGTTGGTCACCTCCTCGGTGTCGAGTTGGAACGCGGTCTCCCCGGCGACCAGGGCGTCGGCGCCGGACACCGTCGCGAGCGCGTCCCGCAGCCGGTCCACGCTCTCCATCGCCGCGCGGGAACCCGGGTCGTCCGCGAGTACCGCCGGAACCCGTACCCACCGGCCGTCGGCCGAGCGTTGCGGCTCGCCGACCTCCGCGATCCCGTCGACCGCGCCGGCCACCCGTACCACGTCGTCGGCGCTGCCCGCGCTGGCCAGGATCTCGGCCGGGGCGAGCGTGCCGGCGGCCCAGTGCGTCTCGATCATGCGCTGCCCGGTGACCGAGCCGACCTCCTTGGTGAAGAACTCGTCGCCGGGCAGTCCGACGCTCAGGTTGCCGATGCCGAGGGTGAGCACACCGAGCGCGACGACCGTACCGATCCAGGTGGTCCGGGGTCGCCGGCCGACGAAGCCGGCCACCTTCGCCCAGCCGCGGTGGTCCTCGGCCACGTCATGGGTGACCTGGTCCGCCGAGTAACGCGGCACGAACGGCCAGAACAGCCACCTGCCGAAGAGTACGAGCACCGCCGGCAGCAGCGTGGTCATCGCGATGAGGGTGGCGGCGACCCCGACCGCGCCGACCGGACCGAGGCCCCGGGTCGAGGGAAGCTGCGCGGCGAGCAGGCACAGCAGCCCGGCCACCACGGTGGCGGCGGAGGCGCAGATCGCGGGGAACGACCGGCGCAGTGCCATTTCCATCGCCTCGTGGCGATCCCGGTGCCGCCGCAGCTCCTCGCGGTACCGCGCGATGATCAACAGTGCGTAGTCCACCCCGACCCCGAAGACCAGCACGGTCAGGATGTTCTGGCTCTGCAGGTCGATGACGAGTCCACCGTGCTTGGCGAGCAGGTAGACCACGGCACTGGCCACCTGACTGGCCACCCCGGCGGTGATCAACGGGATGAGCCAGAGCACCGGGCTGCGGTAGGTGATCAGCAGTAGCAGCGCCACCGCGCTGATGGTGGCCAGCAGCAGGGTGTGGTCCATCCCCCCGAACGCGTCGAACATGTCGTCGTCGGCTCCGGCGGATCCGGTCAGCGCGGTCCGCAGGCCGTCCGGCACACCGTCCGCCAACCGCTCCTTCACCTCACCGACTGCCGCCGACTGTGCGTCGCCGTCACCGGCGAGGGGAAAGGAGAGCAGCAGCGCCCGGCCGTCCTCGCTGGGCACCTCGGGTGGCACCACGCCACCGTCGGCGTACCGGACAAAGGCCGCCCGGTCGGTCGCGACCTTCGCCCGGTCCGCCTCGCTGAGACCGGCCTCCCGGGCGTAGACGACCACCGCCACCAGGCCGTCCGGCTCGGGGAACGCCGCCTCGGCCCGCTCGATCGCCCGGCTCGTCTCGGCCCCGCCGGGCAGCGCGCCCAGGTTGTCGTTGTTCTGCACCTCGCCGAGCTTGAGTGCGAGCGGGCCGACCAGTGCCGCGAGCACGACCCACAGGGCCAGCATCGCGAACTTGGCGCGCCGGCCGGATGGTATTCCGACCATTCGGTGCCTGGACATGAAGCGTTCCTCCCGGAACCTCGTAGGACTGCCTGCTGACCGGCGGAAGCGCCCAGGCCCTCGTGGCCACGGTCATGGCATCGATCCAACGGGCTCGTGGCGTCGGCGGCAGGGGTGTCACGTTCCCAACGGGGGTGGTCCTAGCACCACAGATCCGGGCCGACTGATCCACCAGAATGGGCCCATGCACAGCTCCCTCGCCGAACGGCTGGAACGGCTACAACCGTGGCTCCGCCGCCGCCTCATCCAGGGTGGCCAGGCGCTGCTGCTCGCCGTACTGTCGGTCAGCGCCAACATCGCGCTGCTGGTCCTGTCGGTGCTGGCACTCGCCTTCACCGTGCTCGGCGCCGGGCTGTTCGCCTTTCCGGCGGTGACCCTCGCGGTACGCGACCTCGCCAACCTGAACCGGCGGATCGCCGCGCAGTGGACCGGCACCGAGATCCCGGCGCCGTACCGACCGGAGCCGGCCGGGGCGGGCCTCTGGGGCCGGTACCGGTGGGTGGTCACCGACCCGGCGACCTGGCGGGACCTGCGCTGGCTGGTGGTGTCGATCCCGGTCGGCCTGGTGCTGGGCCTGCTTCCGCTCTGCCTGGTGGGCTACGGCCTGGAGGGCCTCATCGGCGTACCGGTGCTGCTCTGGTCCCTCGACGTCTGGTACGGGTACGCCACGACCTGGCCGATCGACAGCGTGTTCGAGGCGGTGCTCTCGGTGCCGCAGGGCGCCCTGCTGGTGTTCCTCGGCGGGTTCCTGGCCCAGCGGATCCACCAGTTGCACGCCGGGTTCATCCGCGCGCTGCTGGCCCCCACCCCGACGGCGCTGCTGACCCAACGGGTACAGCGGCTCACCGAGACCCGGTCCGACGCGATGGACGCGCAGGCCGCCGAGCTACGCCGGATCGAGCGGGACCTGCACGACGGCGCCCAGGCCCGGCTGGTGGCCCTGAGCATGAACATCGGGCTGGCCGAGGCGTTGATGGCCCGGGATCCCGAGGCGGCCCAGCAGCTGATGGCGGAGGCCCGGGAGGCCAGCGGCGAGGCGCTGGGCGAGCTGCGGGACCTCGTCCGGGGCATCCATCCTCCGGTGCTCGCCGAACGCGGGCTGGACGGCGCGGTGCGGGCCCTCGCCATGAAGCTGCCGCTCTTCATCGACGTCGACGTCGACCTGCCGGGCCGACCACAGGCCCCGGTCGAGTCGGCGGTCTACTTCGCGGTGGCCGAACTGCTGGCCAACGTCGCCAAGCACAGCCACGCCGAGGAGGCCTGGGTACGGCTCAGGCACGGCGACGGACGGCTCGTCGCGGTGGTCGCGGACGGTGGCCTCGGCGGTGCCGATCCGGCAGCCGGAAGTGGCCTGCGGGGGATCGAACGACGGCTCGCCGCCTTTGATGGCACGATGTCCGTGGCCAGCCCGCCCGGCGGGCCCACGACCGTGACCATGGAGCTGCCGTGCGAGTTGTCATCGCCGAAGACCTCGCCCTACTCAGAGACGGGATAACCCGACTGCTCCAGGCGTTCGACTTCGAGGTCGTCGCGGCCGTCGACAACGGGCCGGCGCTGCTGCCGGCGCTGATCGAGCATCGGCCCGACGTGGCGGTGGTCGACGTACGGCTGCCGCCCACCTTCACCGACGAGGGGCTCCAGGCGGCGATCCAGGCCCGGGCGCGGATTCCCGGGCTGCCGATCCTGGTCCTGTCCCAACACGTCGAACAGCTCTACGCCCGTGAGCTGCTGGCCGACCGCAGCGGCGCGATCGGCTACCTGCTCAAGGACCGGGTCTCCAACGTCGGCCAGTTCGTCGACGCGGTGCGCCAGGTCGCCAACGGCGGCACCGTGATGGATCCGGAGGTGATCGGCCAACTGCTGGCCAAGCATGCCGGCACCGAGCCACTGCACCCCCTCACCGCGCGGGAACGCGAGGTCCTCGGCCTGATGGCGGAGGGCCGCTCGAATGCGGCGATCGCCGGTCGGCTCTTCGTCACCGAGAAGGCGGTCAGCAAGCACATCAACAGCATCTTCAGCAAGCTGGGCATGCCACCGTCCGACGACGACAACCGACGGGTGCTGGCGGTCCTGACCTACCTGAACGCCTGAACGGTCCCGCCGGCCGCCCGCCCCGACGGTGCCGATCATCCACTGTGCCCAATGGTATTGATCAGCATAATTCGCTACCATCCGCCATCAGTGCCTTACTCGGCGCAGATGGTGTGATCATGCTGATCGTCGGTCACGGCGGTCACCGCCGCCCGTCCGCGCCGCAGACCACGCCCGCGTTCCGACGGAGGGATTCGTGATGACGGACAGCCGGCAGGTAACCGCCCGACCGTACCCGTTCGCCGCTCCCGACCGACTCAACCTCGATCCGCGCTACGCGCAACTGCGCCGGGACGAACCACTGTCCCGGGTACAGCTGCCGTTCGGCGAGGAGGCCTGGCTCGCCACCCGGTACGAAGACGTCCGGGTTGTGATGGGTGACGCCCGGTTCAGCCGCGCTCTCAGCGTCGGCCGCGACGAGCCCCGGACCATCCCACGGCAGCAGGACCTCGGCATGCTCAGGATGGATCCACCGGACCACACCCGGCTGCGCCGACTGGTGGCGAAGGCGTTCACCGCCCGCCGGGTCGAGCTGCTCCGCACCCGTGCCCAGCAGATCACCGACGAGCTGGTGGACGAGATGGTGAAGGCCGGTCCGCCGGCCGACCTGGTCGAGCAGTTCGCCACGCCGCTGCCGATCCAGGTCATCTGCGAACTGCTCGGGGTGCCGTTCGCCGACCGGGACAAGTTCCACACCTGGTCCGAGGCGATCGTCTCGACCACGTCGCTGGGAGTGGACCAGATCCAGGAGTATCTGAACAACCTCTGGGGCTACATCGGCGAGCTGGTCGCGGTGCGCCGCCGCGAGCCGGTCGACGACCTGCTCGGCGCGATGGTGCGGGCCCGGGACGAGAACGAGGACCGGCTCACCGAGGAGGAGTTGGTGCAACTCGCCGCCGGGCTGCTGGCGGCGGGACACGAGACGACGGTGACCCAGATCCCGAACTTCGTCTACGTGCTGCTGGAGCATCCGGCGGAACTGGCCCGGCTCCGGGCCGACCCCACCCTGGTGCCGTCCGCCGTGGAGGAGCTGATCCGGTTCGTACCGCTCGGCGTCGCCTCGGCCTTCCCCCGCTACGCGACGGAGGACATCGAGCTCGGCGGCGTGCTCGTCCGGGCCGGCGAGCCGGTGCTGCCCGCCGTCGGGTCGGCGAACCGGGACGGCGAGGTGTTCGCCGATCCGGACCGGCTGGACCTGGGTCGCGTTCCCAACCCCCACGTCGGCTTCGGCCACGGGGTGCACCACTGCATCGGCGCGCAGCTGGCCCGGATGGAGTTGCAGGTGGCGATCCACACCCTGGTCACCCGGCTGCCCGGACTGCGACTGGCGGTGCCGGAACCGGAGTTGACCTGGAAGAGCGGCCTGCTCGTACGCGGCCTGGCCGCGCTGCCGGTGACCTGGTGAGCACCGCCTGGCGGGTCAGCGTCGACCCGCACCGCTGCATCGGCGCGGGCATCTGCGCCGGCACCGCACCGCAGCACTTCCACCTGGTGGACGGGCTCTCGGCACCGCTGGCCGAGACGGTCCTCCCGGCCGATCCGGTGATCGACGCCGCGGAGTCCTGCCCGGTCGAGGCGATCACGGTGCAGGACGCCGGCGACCACCGGCTCATCGCACCCGAGCCGTGACCCGGGCCGGCGAACTGGTCCGACCGCGCCGGCCCGGAGCACTCCGGAGGATCGGCGCGGCCGGGCCGGTCGTCCGGCTCGGCACGACCGGGCCGGTCGCCCGTCGGAACCGCCGGCCGGTGGTCAGGTCAGCGCGTCGACCGGGGTCTTGATGAACTCGAGCAGCGCCTGGTTGACCTCGTCGGCGTGCGTCCACGGGATGCCGTGCGGCGCGCCCTTGATCGTCCGCAGTTGGCTGCTGGGCATCGCCGCGTGCATCCGCTGTCCGGTCACAGGGTACGGCAGGACCCGGTCCGCGTCGCCCTGGATGATCAGCGCCGGTACGTCGATCCGGGGCAGGTCCTGCCGGAAGTCGCTGAGCCAGGCGGGGATGGAGGCCACGGTACCGGTCGGCGAGGCGCTGACCGCGACGTTCCAGTTGGCCCGGATGACCTCGTCGCTGACCCGCTTACCCAGGTTCTCGTCGACGTTGTAGAAGTCGTTCATGAACGACGTCAGGTACGCGGGCCGGTCCGCCATCGCGCTCGTCATGAAGCCCTCGAAGAGGCTCTGGTCCACGCCCTCCGGGTTGTCCTCGGTCTTGAGCAGGTACGGCGGGATCGGCGAGACGAAGATTGCCCGGCTCACCCGGGCGGACCCGTAGTTGGCGATGTACCGGGTCACCTCCCCGGTGCCCATCGAGTGTCCGACCAGCACGATGTCGGTGAGGTCCAGCTCGTTGATCAGGATGCTGAGGTCGGCGGCGAAGGTGTCGTAGTCGTAACCCACCGCCGGCTGGCTGGACGTGCCGAACCCCCGCCGGTCGTAGGTGATCGTCCGGTAGCCCTCGTTGAGCAGGGCGGCGACCTGCTTCTCCCAGGCGGCGCCGCTGAGCGGGAAGCCGTGGATGAGCACCACCGGCTGCCCGGCGCCGTGATCCTCGTAGTGCAGATCAATGGGCGCGGAGTTCTCCACGCCGACAGTCAGATAGGGCACCCGACGCTCCTCTTCCCCCGTGTGTCCGCCCGGCGGGACGTCGTCGCGTCGACCGGCGGCGTGATGTGACGGGAGCCTCTCCCGCCATGGCGGCATTTACGCAGACAGTGGCATTTGCCGGCTTATCGCAGCGTATCGAGTCCACCCGGACGACAGCGGTGGGATACGGATATTCTCGGCGCCGATATTCGTTGGAGGGCGCGGCGTCGGTGCGCCTATGGTGGCGCCCGATGACACTTGCCCATGATGTCGAAGGCGACGGCCCCGCCGTCCTGCTGCTGCACTCCTCGGTCTGCGACCGGCGGATGTGGGATCCCCAGTGGTCCGCCCTGCGCGACGCCGGATACCGGGTGCTGCGCTGCGACCTCCGCGGTTACGGCCAGACCCCGATGGCCGACCGCCCGTACACCGACGCCGAGGACGTACGCGACCTGCTGGACGCGCTCCGGATCGACCGGGTGGTGCTGGTCGCCGCCTCGTACGGCGGCCTGGTCGGGCTCGAGGTGGCCGCCCGGTGGCCGGACCGGGTGAGCACGCTGGCGCTGCTCTGTCCCGGGATGCCCGGACACCAGCCCAGCGCCGAGCTGCGGGCCTTCGGCGCGCGCGAGGACGCACTGCTGGAGGCCGACGACCTCACCGGCGCCGTCGAACTCAACGTGCAGACCTGGCTGGGCCCGGAAGCCGACGACGCGACCCGTGACCGGGTACGACAGATGCAGCGGCACGCCTTCGAAGTCCAGCTCGCCGCCACCGAGGAGTTCCCGAAACCCGAGCGCGACGAGATCGACCTCGGAAAGATCTCCGCACCCTGCCTCGCCGTCTCCGGCCGGTACGACCTACCGGACTTCCGGCAGATCGCCGCCCGGCTGACCGAACTGCTGCCCGACGCGCGGCACCTCGAACTCCCCTGGGCCGGTCACCTGCCCAGCCTGGAACGGCCGGCCGAGGTGACCGCCCTGCTCACCGACCACCTCCGCGAGACCTCGCCGAGCTGACGTCCGAGGGACGGCTGGTCAGCCACGGGGCTCGAAGGGCGCGGTGCTCTCCCGCACGATCAGCTCGGTCACGAGGTCGATCCGGCTGGTCGACAGTTCGACCCCGCGGGCCAGGTCGAGAAGCATCTGGGTCGCGGTGCCGGCCATGTCGCGCAGCGGCTGGTTGACCGTGGTGAGGGCGGGTGCGATCCAGGCGGCCACCGGCAGGTTGTCGTAGCCGATCACCGACAGGTCCGCCGGAACGTCCAGACCGTGCTGCCGGGCGGCCCGCAGTACGCCCATGGCCTGCATGTCCGAGCCGGCGAAGATCGCTGTGGGCCGGTCCGGCCGGGGCAGGAGTTCCATCGCGTACTCATATCCGTCGTGCGCGGAGAAGTTGCCGTACACGACGAGGTCGGGGTCGACCGGCAGCCCGGCCTCGTCGTGCGCGAACCGGAAGCCGGCGGCCCGGGCCCGGCTGCACAGCATGTCCTGCGGACCCGAGATGCAGGCGATCCGCCGGTGGCCCAGTTCCAGCAGGTGGCGGGTGGCGAGCAGCCCCCCGCTCCAGTTGTTGGAGCCGACGGTCGGCACAAGGGCGGAGGTGGCGCTGTCGGTGTCGATGACCACGGAGGGAATCGACCGGCGTTGCAGCTGTTGGCGCTGGGGATCGGTCAGGTTGCAGAGCACGAGCAGCACGCCGAGGGGGCGGCGGAGCAGCACGCTCTCCAGCCACTGCTGCGACGGGCGGTGCTTGCCGTCCAGTTGGGACAGGACCACCCCGACCTCCGCGGCGGCGGTCACCCCTTCGACCCCGCCGATGATCTCCGTCGCCCAGACGGAATCGAGTTCGTGGAAGACTAGTTCGATCTGCTCCACCCCGACCGACTGTCGCTTGCCACGCCGGCGGTACCTGTGCCGCTCGAGGCTGGCCTCGACGCGCGCTCTCGTGCCGGGTGAGACGTCGGAGCGGCCGTTGAGGACCTTTGAGACGGTCGTCAGGGAAACGCCGACCTCTTCGGCGATGGTCGCGATCGTCGCTGGACCAGTTCCGACGATCGGACGAGACCTCACCATCGACCGCCTCCCGCAACTAGCCGAAACTTTCGGCACGAACTCTAGCACCGGGGTGGGTGATCAAGGTTCAATCGACGGGAAGACCCGACCGGCCGTCCAAAGTGTTCCTGAGAGCGCACTACGGGCAATCACCGATCTCAGCAGTGTAGAGACCCTTGACACACGCTGGTGACGGCGCTTAGGTTGCCCGGCACAGGTATCGCAGATATTACCGGAAGTTTTCGAAGACATACCGGCGTGAGCTACCCACTTGCCCGCGAGGGACGATGCCACGGCGGACTGAAGGGGTGGCATGAAGAGGAAGTTGCCCGTCGCCAGCAGCGCCACGTCGGGAAACGCCGCGCCGTGGCGCGATTCGCGCCGGTCTTCCGCCTGGCCGGCCGCCCCCGCCATCCCGCTGATGTCGCGCGCGGAGCGGGTCGCCCCGCCGCGCGACGGCGTCACCCGTCCCGGACCCGGCCGGTTGACCGGCCCGTTCGGCACCGCACCGGTCGTCCGCGCCCGGTCCCTCGCCGCCACCCGGTGAGGTGATGGCACCGTGCCGCTGAACCCTGCCAACGTCGGGCGCGAGGCTGACCGCCCGCGGCGACTGCAATCGCCGGAACTCCTCGAGCCCACCGCACCGCTGCTCCCCACCCCGCAGGAGGTCCGACAATGAGCGCGCCCAGCACGGCGGACCAGGCACCGCGCACCCGGAGCCCCGATCGGCCGGAGCCCGGATCCACGGGCCGATCCCGCTCCCGTACCGCTCGCCGTGGCTGGCGGCAGGCGTTCCGGCGGGACTGGCAGCTGTATTCGCTGGCGATCCTGCCGTTGCTGTTCTTCCTGATCTTCCGGTACCTGCCGATGATCGGGAACGTGATCGCGTTCCGCCGGTTCCAGCCGGGCGGCAACGTGCTCGGCGAGTACTGGGTCGGTCTGCGGTACGTCAAGATGTTCCTGAGCGATCCGACGTTCTGGAACGTCTTCACCAACACGGCCGTGTTGGGTGGGCTGACCCTGCTGGTGTGCTTCCCGCTGCCGATCGTGCTCGCGCTGCTGCTCAACGAGGTCCGGGCCCGGCGGCTCAAGCGGTTCGTCCAGTCGGTCTCCTACCTGCCGCACTTCCTGTCGATCGTGATCGTCGCCGCCATGGTGATGCAGTTGCTCTCGATCGACGGAACGGTGAACCAACTCGTACGGGCGGCCGGTGGTGACGCGGTTCCCTTCCTGCAACAGCCGGAGTGGTTCCGCACGGTCTACGTCTCGTCGGAGCTGTGGCAGACCCTGGGTTGGGGCACGATCCTGTACCTCGCCGCGCTCACCACGATCGACGAGAACCTGTACGAGGCCGCCCGGATCGACGGTGCCAACCGATGGCGACAGACCTGGCACGTGACTCTGCCCGGTATCCGGCCGACGATGGTGACACTGCTGATCCTGAACATCGGCACGTTCATGGCGGTCGGGTTCGAGAAGGTCCTGTTGCTCTACAACCCGTTGACGTACCCGACGGCGGACGTGATCTCCACGTACCTGTTCCGGATGGGCTTCCAGTCCAGCAACTTCAGCTACGCCGCCGCGATCGGGCTCTTCGAGGCCGTGATCGGACTGACCCTGGTCCTGTCGGCGAACGCAATCTCCCGCCGCACAGTGGGGACGAGCCTGTGGTGAGCACCGATGCCAGCACCGTCGACGCCGGCAAGGCGGTGGATGAGATCATCCGCCCCCGGGGACGACGGGGAATCCGGCCCACCCGGGGTTACCGGGTCTTCCAGGTGGTCAACGCGATCATCCTGACCGGCGTCGTGATCGTCACGCTCTACCCCTTCATCAACATCCTGGCCCGCTCGCTCAGCGACGAGGCGTACATCATCGCCGGCAAGGTCAGCCTCGTGCCACGGGGATTCAACGTGGACACGTACAAGCTGCTGATGTCCGACTCGCTGTTCTGGACGAACTACCGCAACACCGTGGTGTACACCGTCGTCGCCACGATCATCGCGATCGTCATGACCACCTGCTACGCGTACGTCCTGTCCAAGAGGCACCTCAAAGGCCGCGGTGCACTCGTCGGGATCGCCGTGTTCACGATGTTCTTCTCCGGCGGGCTGATCCCCAACTACGTACTGATCACCAGCCTGGGCATGAAGAACACCATCTGGGCGATCGTCCTGCCCAACGCTATCAGCGTCTTCAATCTCCTGGTCATGAAGGCGTTCTTCGAGAGCCTGCCGGTCGAACTGGAGGAGGCCGCCGCCGTCGATGGGCTGAACACGTACGGAATCCTGCTCCGGATCGTGATTCCGCTGTCCAAGGCGGTGATCGCCACGATGGTGTTGTTCTACGCCGTCTCCTTCTGGAACTCGTGGTTCAGCGCCTTCCTGTACATGGATAAGCAGGACCTGCTCCCGGTCACCGTCTACCTGCGCAACCTCATCGCCGGGGCCACCGGCGCGGAGAACGTCGGCGCCATCGCCGAGGCCGACGAGGTGCAGGCCGAGGCCACCCTCAAGGCCGTCACCATCGTGCTCACCACGCTGCCCATCCTGTTGGTCTATCCCTTCGTCCAGCGGTACTTCGTGTCCGGAGTCATGCTGGGCGCGGTCAAGGGATAGTCCTCGAAGACACAGTACGAGCTGTCCGACCCCACCGCCTTTCACCGCGAAAGGAAAATCCGATGTTCGCACGATCACGACGCCGAGTAGCGATAGCCGCTGCCGGTCTGCTCACCCTTTCCCTCGTCGCCTGTAGCGAGGGCGACGACTCGTCCGACTCCGACCTCTCGGCGAACCGCGTCGGCGCGATGGGCGACTACAAGGCCGGCGACCAGTTCAAGGCCACCGAGGCGGTGAAGTTCTCGGTGCTCTACAACAACCACCCGAACTACCCGCTCAAAGAGGACTGGCTGTTCTGGACCGAGCTGAACAAGCGGACCAACGTCACGTTCGAGCCGGTCGCCGTGCCGCTGAGCGACTACGAGCAGAAGCGCAGTCTGCTGATCGGTGCCGGTGACGCGCCGTTCATCATCCCGAAGACGTACCCGGGCCAGGAGGACGCCTACGTCTCCTCCGGCGCGATCCTCCCGGTCAGCGACTACCTCGACCTGATGCCCAACCTTCAGGACAAGATCTCGAAGTGGAGCCTCCAGCCCGAGATCAACACCCTGCGCCAAGCGGACGGCAAGTTCTATCTGCTGCCCGGCGTGCACGAGAAGCCCTGGCACGACTACTCGCTGGCGATGCGGACCGACATCCTCGAGCAGCTCAACCTCGAGGTCCCGAAGACCTGGGACGAGCTGTACACCGTGCTCAAGGCGATGAAGGCGTCGAACCCCGATCCCAGCTTCTACCCGTTCTCGGACCGGTTCAGCAAGCCCAACCCGGCCGGTAACCTGCTGAACGTCCTCGCGATGTCGTACGGGCTCGAGGGCGCCGGCTGGAACTTCCAGCACATCAGCTGGGACGCGAACGCCAAGAAGCTCTTCTACACCGGCGCCAGCGAGCAGTACAAGCAGATGCTGACGTACCTCAACAAGCTGGTGAAGGAGAAGCTGCTCGACCCGGAGAGCTTCACCCAGACCGACGACAACGCGCGTCAGAAGCTCACCAACGGCAAGTCGTACGTGATCAGCGCCAACGCCCAGACCCTGGTCAACGAGAACCGGCCGGACCTGGCGAAGACCAATCCGAAGGCGACGCTCACCAAGATCCCGCTGCCGATCGGACCGGCCGGTGAGATCAACCCCACCCTCCGGCTCGAGAACGGCATCATGATCTCGAAGTCCGCCCGGGACAGCAAGAACTTCGTCGCCATGATGCAGCTCGTCGACTGGCTCTGGTACTCCGACGCGGGGCAGGAGTTCGCCAGGTGGGGCGTTGAAGGGACCACCTTCACCAAGGACGGGTCCGGGAAGCATCAGCTGGCGCCCGACGTCAACGTCATCGGGCTGCGCCCCAACGCGCCCAAGCACCTGCAGAAGGACTTCGGCTTCTACAACGGCATTTTCGCCTATGCGGGCAAGCCCGAGCTGGTGCAGTCGTTCTTCTCCCCGGAGGAGCAGGAATTCCAGAAGGTGATGAACGCCCGGACGCCGCGGGTGGTGCCGCCGCCGTACCCGTTCACCGACGAGGAGCGTGAACAGGTGTCGCTGTGGGAGACGCCGCTGAAGGACTTCGTCTACCAGGCGGCGCTCCAGTTCATCCTCGGCCAGCGGGACCTCGCCCAGTGGGACGCCTACCTCGCCGAACTCAAGGCCAAGAACATGGACTCCTACATGGACCTCGTCACCAAGGCGTACGAGCGCTACCAGAAGGAACACGGCTGATCGACCGCCGGTCGGTCGCACCCGTTGTCGGGTGCGACCGACCGGCACACCGCACGGCACAGAGCAGAGGAACACAAGTGCAGATCCCCGTCCCAGAGCATTCCTCGGGCCGACTGAGCGACGCCTGGCGGGCCTGCGTCGGCACCGGTCGCTTCGAGCTGGCGCTGCGGCGCGACTACCAGGACTCGCTGGCGCTGATCCAGCGGGAGATCGGCTTCCGGCACATCCGCGGGCACGGGCTGCTCAGCGACGGCGTCGGCGTCCACCGGCCGTACGAACACCGGGGCGCACGGCACGTACGGCACGCCTTCACCTACGTCGACCAGGTGATCGACGCCTATCTCGAACTCGGCATCCGGCCCTTCGTGGAGCTGGGCTTCATGCCGTCCGAGCTAGCCTCCGGCGACCAGACGGTGTTCTGGTGGCAGGGCAACGTCACCCCGCCCCGGTCGTTCACCGAGTGGGCCGACCTGGTCCGGGCCACGGTGTCCCACCTGGTGGACCGGTACGGACTCGACGAGGTCCGCGGCTGGCCGATCGAGGTGTGGAACGAACCCAACCTGGAACAGTTCTGGCAGGACGCGGACCCCGACGCCTACCACCGGCTGTACGAGGTGACCGCGCACGCCGTCAAGGAGGTGGACGCCAGCCTCCAGGTCGGCGGACCCGCCATCTCCCCCGGCGCCGACGAGTGGCTGCCCCGGTTCGCCGAGTTCGTCTCCGCCCGCTCGGTACCGGTCGACTTCGTCAGCAAGCACGCGTACACCTCCGGTCCGGCCCAACACGTGCCGTTCGGGGTACACCAGACCCTGGCCCCGGCGACCGAACTGTTGGCGCAGTTCGCCAGCCCACGGCAGATCCTGCGGGACACCGCCCTGGCCGGCCTGCCGGTCCACATCACCGAGTTCAACTCGTCGTACCGGCCGGACAACCCGATCCACGACACCGCGTTCCACGCCGCGTACCTGGCCCCGGTGCTGGCCGCCGGGGGTGACCTGGTCGACTCCTTCTCCTACTGGACCTTCAGCGACATGTTCGAGGAGGTCGGCATACCCACCTCGCTGTTCCACGGCGGGTTCGGCCTGCTCACCCACCGGCAGATCAAGAAACCCACCTACCACCTGTACGCCTTCATGGCCCGCCTCGGCGACCAGATGCTCGCGCGGGGGGCGGACCACCTGGTCACCCGGGACGCCGCCGGCCGGGTCACCGTGCTGGCCTGGGCACCGGTGGACGTCACCGGCACGGTCCCGCCGGTCGATCGGCACGCCGTGTCGCTGTCGATCCCGCTCGGACCGTCGACGGCCGGGTCGGCGTTCGTACTGCGCTCGTCGGTGAACGAGGAGGTGGGCAACGCCTGGACGGCCTGGGGTGAGATGGGCCGTCCCCGATCGCCCCGGCCGCACCAGCTCGATACGCTGCGGGAAGCGGCCGAGCCGGCCCGGAGACATCAGAGTCTTCCGGTCGTCGACGGTCGCATCGACCTCGATCTCACCCTGGCCCGTCACGAGGTGACCCTGGTCGAGATCACGGCCGTCGTCGACGAGACGCCGCCGTGGTGGGACAACGACCGGATGCTCGGCCTGCCGCCCGGTCCGGGGCGTGACCGGAAGGACCAGTGATGAGCGACGCCATCGGCCGCCAGTTCGGGGACGGACCCCTCTCCCGGGGCGCGGCACTGGTCTACAGCCTGCTGGTCGTCGAGCTGCTGTTCCTGGTTACCACCGTGCCGGGCCTGGTCCCGCTCCTCCTGCTCGGCAACGACGTCAGCAACCTCCCGCTGGCCGCCGCCTGCGCGATCCCGATCGGCCCGGCCCTGTCCGCCGCGTTGTACGCGTTGCACCACCACCGCGGCGACCTGACCGACCTGACCCCCGCGACCGCGTTCTGGCGCGGCTACCGGACCAACCTCGCGGCGGTGCTCCGGATCTGGCTGCCGCTGCTCGGATGGCTGACGATCCTCGCGATCGGCCTCGTCCACTTCGACGCCACGGGACTGCCCGGTTGGTGGGCGGTGCTGCTGGTCGTCATCGCGGTGGCGGTGACCCTCTGCGGAACCAACGCGCTGGTGATCACCTCGCTCTTCCACTTCCGGACCCGGGACGTCCTCCGGCTGGCCCTGTACTTCCTCGTCCACACCCGTGGTGTCACGCTCGGCAATGCCGGCCTCCTGGTCGCGGCGGCGAGCGTCGTCTGGATGTCCTCCGAGGCGCTGCTCGCGCTGCTCGGTTCGGTGCTCGCCCTGGCCCTGCTGACCACCTGCCGCCCGATGACCAGCAAGATCCAGGAGGAGTTCACCGCATGAGCGAGCGAGGAGACGGCGTGAGCGAGCGCGGCCCGAAGTCGGCGACCCTGCCGGCCACCGCGAAGATCCCGTTCGGCGGGGACTACAACCCGGAGCAGTGGCCGGATGAGGTGTGGAAGCAGGACTACCGCCTGTTCGACGTCGCCCGGATCGACACCGTCACCCTCGGGGTCTTCGTCTGGGGTCTGACCCAGCCGGCGCCGGACGTCTACGACTTCTCGATGCTGGACCGGGTCGTCGAGCGGGCCAGCGCGGAGGGCCGGAACATCTGCCTGGCGACCGGTACCGGTGCCCACCCGGCCTGGCTGGCCCGGGCGTTTCCCGAGGTGACCCGGACGGACTTCGAGGGGCGCCGGCACCGGTTCGGCCAGCGACACAACTCCTGCCCCAGCTCACCGGTCTTCCGCCGGCTCTCGGCCGAACTGGCCCGACGCGTCGCGGCCCGCTACGCCGACAACCCCTCGATCGTCGCCTGGCACGTCGGCAACGAGTACGGCGGCGCCTGCTACTGCGACCGCTGCGCCGTCGGCTTCCGCAACTGGCTACGGAAGCAGTACGGCACCCTGGAGGCGCTGAACGCGGCCTGGTACACCACCTTCTGGTCGCACACCTTCTCCGACTGGGACGAGATCGAGCCGCCGTCGGCGCTGACCGAGCACTGGCGGGGGCCGAACCACACCGCGTTCCAGGGCATCACCCTGGACTACCTGAGGTTCATGTCCGACGCGATGCTCGCCAACTTCCGGGACGAGAAGGCCGCGATCCGCGAGTCCAGCGACCTCCCGGTCACCACGAACCTGATGGGCATGTACCGGCCGATCGACTACCACCGCTGGGCCGCGGACCTCGACTTCGCCTCCTGGGACAACTACCCGCCGGACGACAGGTCGCCCGCCCGGATGGCGCTGGCACACGACCTGATGCGCGGCCTGCGGGACGGCCAACCGTTCTGGCTGATGGAGCAGACGCCGAGCTACACCGCGTCGCGGGACGTGAACCCGCTCAAGCGGCCCGGGGTGATGGGGCTGTGGAGCTGGCAGGCGGTGGCGCACGGGGCCGACGCCGTGCTCTTCTTCCAGATGCGGGCCTCCCGGGGCGCCTGCGAGAAGTACCACGGCGCCGTCATCGGCCACGCCGGGCACGGCGACACCCGGGTCTTCCGCGAGGTGACGCAGCTGGGAACCGAGCTTGACCGGCTCGGCGACGCGACGCTCGGCGCCCGGACCCCGGCCCGGGTCGCGCTGCTGTTCGACTGGGACAGCTGGTGGGCCCTGGAGATCTCCGACGGCCCCTCCCGGCTGGTCCGCTACCAGCAGGTCGTACTCGACTACTACCAGGCGCTGTGGGACGCCGGTGTCGACGTCGACGTCGTCCCGGTGACCAAAGACCTCTCCCGGTACGACGTGGTCGTCGCACCGGCCCTGCACATGCTCAAGGGCGACCTGCCAGGGCGGCTGGAGGCGGTCGCCGAGCGCGGAGGCTCGGTCCTGACGACCTTCCTGTCCGGGCGGGTCGACGAGCACGACAACGCCTTCCTGATGGACGTACCGGGCCCGCTCGGGCCGCTGATGGGCATCCGGATCGACGAGTGGGACGCCCGCGAACCCGAGGTCGTCAACCCGGTACGGCTGCACACCGGGACCGGCGAGGTCGAGGTGGAGGTGGAGGCACGGCTGGTGTTCGAACTGGTGATCCCGCAGGGCGCCGAGGTGCTCGGCACCTACCAGGCCGATTTCTACGCCGGGACCCCGGCCGTCACCAGGAACACCTTCGGCGCCGGCCACGGCTGGTACGTCGCCGCCGGCCTCGACCAGGTCGGCGTCACCACGATCGTCCGACAGGTTCTTGCGCACCACGACCTGCTCGGGCCGTACCCGGACACACCCGACCTCGAGACGACCGTCCGGATCACTCCCGACGGCACCCGGCTGGTCTTCCTGCTCAACCACCGCGACCAGCCGGTCGAACTTCCCGCGCGCAGCGACGGTACCGACCTGCTCTCCGGTGAGCCGATCGCGTACGGCCAGCCCGTCATCCTCGACCCGCACGGCGTTCTGGTGCTGCGCGAGAGCGCGGGATGACCTGACCACCCGCCGTTCGAGCCGCCGCCGGCCGCCGCCTGGAACGGGTGCCGTTCGGACGACCGGGGTGTGCGGTACGTGACCGCACACCCCGGCGTCGCTGTGTTGTTGTCCGCTCGGGAAATCAGCCGACGCGGCAGCTGACCGATGGTCGAGCGCTGCTGTTGCCGTTGAACATGGTGGTGAAGCCGAACGAGTTCCCGTTGCCGTTCGGTCGAGCGGTCATGATGTTGCCGCCGCCGCTGAAGGTGGCCGTGGTGTTCCAGGTCGTACTGACCCGCTGGGGACCGGTGAGGGTCACCGTGACGGTCCAGGTGCCGGTGCCGGTCACGTTGACGGTGGTGTTGTAGCGGTCGCCCCACACGGTGCCTGGGACCGTGGTCGCGGTGCAGGACCCGGACGGCGGCGGCGTCGTGGTCGGCGGGACGACGGTGGGCGTCGGCGTAGGTGTGGGCGATCCGGTCGGCGGAGTGACGGTCGGGTTGCCGGTGGGCGACGGCCCGTCGGCCAGGGTCGGGGTCTGCCAGTTCCGCCACTGCGACAGGTTGCCCATCGCCTTACTCGCGATCCTGATCGTGCCGGCGGCGTTGCCCGTCTTCAGCAAATATTTCTGGATGTGCTGCTGCAACGGAGTCCGCCACTCCGATCGGTTGGCACAGTGACTGCCGTCCTGGACGTCGGACCAGTAGGTGATGTTCTCCCCCACACCGAGGGCCTTGTAGACCTCCGCACCACCCAGCGCCGCCACACTCGCCGACCTCGGACCCAGATTCGCGATATGCGGATTGTCCATGATGAACAACCCCCGCGGCGCCACCATCGCCACCATCTGGTGCGTGTCCACCGGCAGGTTGTTCGGGTTGCCCGTGAAGGAACCGAACGCGTCACCCAACCACGGCTGCTCCCCGTAGGCACTGCTCAGACTCTGCGCGCCCTCTCCCGGAATCCCCCGGAAAATCGGCGCACCGGCACTACCGGACTCGATCGGCATCGTCAACGCGATCCGCTGATCGAACGCACCGATCACGAACGCACCCTTCCCGAACCGCGAACACCCGGTGACCCCGGTCGCGTCCGGTCGCAGGATGTTGCCGCCCGACTGCTCGATCACATCGATGATCCGACTCACACCCCAGGACCAGGCCATCAACAACCCGGTACTGCTGGTGTTGCCATAGATGCTGTAGAACGCGCCCTGCTTGTTGTTCCGGGGCGTACCCTCCCGACCCACCGCGTACGGGTCATAGTTGATGACGGCGGCACCAGCCGACCTGATGGTGGCCGTGTCCGCGCCGAACCCGCCCAGCACCACCACCGCCGGGAACGGACCCGAACCACTCGGCAACTGCACACTCGCCGAGAAGCTGGAGCTCCGGCCGTTGTGCGACACGTTCACCGTGATGCTGGAACTCGACACCGTCCCCGTGACAGTCGCCGGCTTCGCCGGCTTGTCACCGTAGACGTACCTCTCCGCCAACTCCCGGGTCTCCGCCCGCCGACACCGCCAGTCCGCCTTCGAGGTGATCCGCGAGCCATTCAACTTGAGGAAAGGGTCGGGAAGCATGGAGTTCGACGTCGTCGAGCCCGGCAACGACACCGGACAGTCCGCACCCTCGTCCTCAACCGACGCCGCCGCCACGACAGTCCCCACCGGGGCAGCCTCGGCGACTGTGGTTTTCGCTACCACCGACACCGCTCCAGCGACCGCGAGCGCCGCTACCACCAGCGCCACGACCCCCGATCGGATCTTGGAATGGCCCGAGCCGGCAGTTGCCAGGGCCCTCCTCAAGGGAACGACAACCGCGATCGTCAGTCCCCTCGCTAGGACAGTTCGCATGCTGACTCCTTCTCGCCGCGGGTGGCGATGTCAGTTGGCGATACAGGTTGGCTGTGGACACGTCGCAGGTGCCACTCCGGACGCCGACGATCTCCGAGGGCGGCCATAGCAGCAGGTCAGAGCCGACGTTCCACCGACGCCTCCCGGCGTGCGCGCTCACATCCATCGATGACCGAGGCTGCCACAAGGTTTCGGGGATATCAAGGGAATGTTTCGGTAAACTTCCCGGAACCACGACCCCGTAGGTATCCTGATCCAGCCAAACTCGCCGATGATCACGACCGTGCTCCATCAGGGACGGAGCACGGCACCCCCATGGTCGGACCCGGTGCACTTCGTCAGGGCCGGCCGTCAGCAGCCTGGCCAGCATCATGGTCAACCAGGAATGATCACACCGACCGTCCGTCGCGACCGCGAGCCGAGGGTTGCCGCCCGGACCTCGAAAGGTTTCCGTTCATATTCCGAAAATTAGATCGATGATTGTCGAAGCAATCCGTCTGCACCCCCACACCGAGCGACCGCTGCAAGGAGAGTGTCGTGCTTCGATCCCCCGCCCTCGTGACCGCCATCGTGGCCGTGACCGCGCTTGCCGGATCACCGGCCCTCGCCGGCCCGTCAACCGGTCTGACCATCGACCGCACCGAGAAGCACCAGCCCATCGACGGCTTCGGCTACTCCATCGCCTTCCAGCGCTCCTCACTGGTCCACAACCTGACCGGGGACAAGCGGGAGGAGGCCCTCGATCTGCTCCTCGACCGCAGGACCGGCGCGGCGCCGAGCATCCTGCGGCTCGGCATCGGCTCGTCGGCCACCAACCCGTACGACTGGATGCTCTCCATCCAGCCGACCGATCCCGGCGGGCCGACGGCCACTCCGACGTACAGCTGGGACGGCTGGGACGGCGGCCAGGTGTGGTACACGAAAGAGGCCCGCAAGCGCGGCATCGATCGGTTCTACGCGGATGCCTGGAGCGCTCCGGGCTACATGAAGGACAACGGCACCGACATCAACGGCGGGGCCCTCTGTGGCCTGCAGGGTGTCACGTGCGCCAGCGGCGACTGGCGCGAGGCGTACGCGCGGTATCTCGTCCAGTACGCCAAGTTCTACCGGCAGGAAGGCATCAAGCTCGACGAGATCGGCTTCACCAACGAACCCGACTGGACCACCTCCTACGCCTCGATGCGGTTCACCCCGGCCCAGGCCGCCGAGTTCGTGAAGGTCCTCGGCCCCATCGCCAGGAAGGCCGGCGTGGACGTGGCCTGCTGCGACTCGTTCGGCTGGCAGCAGTCGGAGGCGTACGCCCAGGCGATCGAGGCGGATCCGGAGGCTCGCAGGTACCTCGACCTCTTCACCGGTCACGGGTACGCGAGCCCCTCGGACCACCCGCTGCCGACCACCGCACGCACCTGGATGTCGGAGTGGGCTCCGTCGAGTGTCGCGGACGGCTGGAACGAGGCGTGGGACAGCGGCAAGGGCACCGACGGCATCGCGCTCGCCGAACGCATCCATGACACGCTCGCCCTGGCCGACAGCAGCGCCTTCATCTTCTGGCTCGGGTCCTCCCGGGGCGGAACGGCGGCGCTGATGCAGATCGACGACGCGAACAACGCCTACCGGGTGTCGTCCCGGCTCTACGCCTTCGCCGCGTACAGCCGGTTCATCCGGCCGGGCGCCGTACGGATCGGCATCGACAATGCGCAGGACGGGCTGAAGGTGTCGGCCTACCGGAACGCCGACGGCACCGAGGTCGTGGAGATCCTCAACACCACGGGCGCGGCCGTCGAGACCGCCATCAACCTGAAGCGGCCGACGGCGTACGTCACCGACTCCACCCACAATCTGGCGGAGGTCCCCACAGTCGTGTCCAGGCGTGGTTCGCACAGCACGATCGAGTTGGCGCCGCGTTCGCTGACCACGCTGGTCGCCAAGCGCCCCGGGCGGGGCTGACGCCGGAGACTAAACTGCCGCCATGGATCGGCGGGCAGCGGATCGTGAACTTGACGAGGCGGAGGCCGGCCCGCTGGTCGTACTGGTGCACAGCCCGTCGGTCGGGCCGGCCACCTGGCAGCCGGTCGCCACCGAGCTGCGCGCCAGCGGCCGGGACGTGGCCGTGCCGTCGCTGCTCGAGGTCGGCGCGGGAGATCCCCCGTACTGGCCCCGGGTGGTGGACGCCGTCCGCGACGAGCTGTCGGGAATTGCCCCGGACCGACCGGTGGTCCTGGTCGCGCACAGCAACGCCGGACTGTTCATCCCGGTGATCCGCGCCGGGCTGGTGCAACCGGTCGTCGCCTCGGTCTTCGTCGACGCCGCCCTGCCGGCGACGAGCGGAAGCACGGCGGTGGTACCGCCGGACCGGCTGGACGCCCTCCGGGCACTCGCCGGTCCGGACGGTCGGCTGCCCCGCTGGACGGACTGGTTCGACGAGGTCGACGTCGCGCCGATGTTCCCCGATCCGGCGACCCGGCGTGCGGTCACCGACGAGCAGCCCCGGCTTCCGCTGGCGTACTACCAGCACCCGGTGCCGGTGACGCCTGGCTGGGACGACCACCCGTGCGGGTACCTGCGGTTCAGCCCGGCGTACGAGCAACCCGCCGCCGAGGCCGCCGGGCGGGGCTGGCCGGTGCTGACCGTACCCGGCCGGCACCTGCATCAGCTCGTCGATCCCGGCGCGGTCGGCAGCGCGATCCGCCGACTGGTCCCGATCCTGGTACCACCCGACTGACCGGTGTCGCCGGTCGGCGTGGGCGGGCGCCATCCCGGCCCGGGCGTAGCAAAATATCGCGGTGACGTCGACGCTTCCGCCCAGCGAGACCGGCTACCTCGGGGCGGTGCTGGACCGGCTGGCCGCCGTACTCGGGGACGACCTGCTCGGCGTCTATCCGACCGGCTCCCTCGCGCTCGACGGCTACACGCCGGGACGCAGCGACATCGACCTGATCGCCGTGGTCGAGCGGGCCCGGCCCGCCGTGCTGGAGACGGTCGCCGCCCGGCTCTCCCACGACGCGCTCCCCTGTCCCGCGACCGGCCTGGAGTTCGTCCTGTACGAGCGGGCGACGCTGGCCCTGGCCGGCACCGGGGCCGGCTTCGCCCTCAACCTGAACACCGGACGGGAACTGCCGGCCAAACGTAGCTACGGCCCCGGCGACGAGGCGACCTTCTGGTATCCGATCGACCGGGCGATCAGCAGCCAGCAGGGTGTCGCGCTGCTCGGGCCACCACCCCGGACGCTCCTCGCGCCGACACCGTTCGCGGCGCTGCTGCCGGTGGTCGTCGAGTCGATCGAGGCGCGCCTGCACGCGGACCTCGATCTCGTCGACAACGCGGTGCTCAACGGTTGCCGCTCGCTGCGGTTCGCCATGCAGCGGCAGTGGTACCCGAAGCGGTCGGCGGCGGAGTGGGCGATCGGGACGGTACCGGAGTTCGGCCCGCTGATCGGCGCGGCGCTGCGCAGCTACGACCGGGGACGGACCGTCGACGGAACCGTCGACCGCCAGGAGGTACGGGCCTTCCTCGCCTTCCTCCTCGGCCGACTCGCCCCGACGCACCCGCCGCTCGACCGGCACCGGCCTGCCGGGAGCACGGGCGGCCACCGGGGCCGGTAGCCGCCGCCCGGCGGAGTACCCGGTCGGTATCCCCGGGTCGGCCACGGTTCAGCCGACCTCGCCGGACCGGGCCGACCCGGCCGACCGGATCGCGAGCGCGGCCTGGACGAGCGTCGCATGGGTCAGGGTCTGCGGATAGTTGCCGAGGTGGGCGCCGGTGACCGGGTCCATCTCCTCGGCGTAGAGGCCGAGCGGGCTCGCCCGGTCGAGGAGCAGCCGGAACAGCTCGATGGCCTCGGCCCGCCGTCCGGTGCCGGCGAGGGCCTGGGCGAGCCAAAAGGAGCAGGGCAGAAAGGCCGCCTCCGAGCCGGGTAGGCCGTCGTGTCCGGGTGGATAGCGGTAGAGCAGCGGACCGCCCGCACCGAGTTCGGCGCGAATGGCCGCGATGGTGCCACCGACCCGGGGCGAGTCGGCGTCCTCGATCCCGAGCAGCGGCAGCACCAGCAGCGCCGCGTCGAGTTCCGTCGAGCCGTAGCCACGAACATAGCTCGACCGTTCGGGATCGAAGCCGTTCGTCCGGACCTCGGAGGCGATCGCCTGCCGGGCGTCCTGCCAGCGTCGCCGCCGCCGGGCCGCAAGCGGATGCGTCTCGGCTATCCGCAGTGCCCGATCCAGGGCGAGCCAGCCCATCAGTTTGGAGTGCACCTGGTGGCTGGGTTGGCGCAGCTCCCAGATGCCGGCGTCGGGTTCCCGCCAGCGGCGGGTCACCACGTCGGCGAAGCCGCGCACCGCCCGCCAGGTCTCGGAGTCGAGGTGGTGTCCGGCCTGGACGTACACCCAGACGGCGTCGACGACCCAGCCGTAGCCGTCGAGCTGGTGCTGGTCGGCCGCGCCGTTGCCGATCCGTACCGGCGTGCTGCCGGCGTAGCCGGGCCAGCCGTCGAGCTGCCGTTCCGCCGGCACGCGCAGACCGTCCAGGGTGAACAGCGCCGGCAGGCGGGGTCGCTGCAACCGGCTGGCCCGCAACAGCCAGGCGAGGAACCCGCGTGCCTGGTCGGGCTTGCCGACGCCGAGGAACGCGGCGACCCCGATGCTGGCGTCCCGGGGCCAGACGTAGCGGTAGTCCCAGTTCCGTACGCCGCCGGGCTGTTCCGGCAGCGAGGTGCTGGGCGCCGCGACCGGCGCGTGGGACGGCGAGTACGTCAACAGCCGCAGGGTGAGCAGGCTCCGCGTCACCGCCTCCCGGAAGGGGAGTTCCGGGTCCACCTCGGCGATCCAGGCCCGCCAGTGTGCCTCGTCGGCCCGCAGGAGTTCCCAGGCCACGGCCGGTTCGACGTCGATCAGTGGTTCACGGTGGGCCACGGTCAGCACGACGGTGAGCGGTCGTTCCGGCGCAACGGTCAGCACGGTCGACCGGCCCGGCTCGACGTTCAGGTGGGGAGCGCAGGCCAGCGACACGGCGAGCGCTCCCCACTCGCAGACGAGCAGCGACCGGCGACGGCGTACCCGAGGTGCCCGATGGTTGGTCCCGAGCCGGGGGTCGAAGTCGACGACGGCCTCGATCGGTCCCCCTTCGGCCGACAGGCGCCGGACGAGCAGGGTCGACGGCAGCAGCCGCCCGGCGACCTCGGCGACCATCCCCTCGGTGAGGGTGAGCCGCCGATCGCCCACCACCCAGGTAGTCCGGAGCGTGGTCGTGTGCTGCCGGTACCGCCGCTCGACGACCTCGGCCGGCCGGGCCGGTCCGATCCGGTACGTGCCCGCCTCCGGACCGCCGACGAGCCGACCGAACAGGGGCGCGCCGTCGAAGCGGGGTGCGCACATCCAGTCGATCGCACCGGTGCTGGAGACCAGGGCTGCGGTGCGGGTGTCCCCCAGCAGCCCGTAGTCCGCGATCGGTGGCGGCGCCGCGCCAGGGCCGACGGCCGGATCGTCGGTCATCGTGGTTCCCGCCGCGCATTGCGGGGCGCGACGATGGCCCGGCGGATCGCCCGGCCGGGGCCGACCGGGCTCACCGGGCCTGGAGGAGCAGGCCGAGGATGGCCCCGTAGAAGACGTGTACGACGCCCGTGATCACGGGCGTCTGCACGCCGTAGTTGAGGGCGAGCAGGCCCGGTGGCTCCAGCACCGCCGTGCTGGACGGGCCGGCCCGCGCCGAAGCCATCCGTGGGTGTACGCCCGGCAGCAGCGGCAGCAGCACCGTCAGCGCGACGCCGACGTGCAGTACCCCGATCAGCGCCCCGAGCCACCAGGTGGCGCGACCCAGCAGGGCGAACATCGCGGCGTAGCCGAGCGCGAAGCCCTGACCGGCCAGGAGGTGGATTCCGAACCCGGCCACCCGGGCCCGGTCCGGGTCCTCGGTGACCATGGTGCCGAGGATCAGCGGCAGGTCGACGCGGGTCAACCCGGCGAGTTGTGCCGTGATCATCGCAGCGGTGAGTGCGGCCGTGGCGACCACGCCGAAGAGTGCCCAACCGGCCCAGTCCATCTCAGCCGGCGCGACCGACCGCCAGGACACGCCGGCCCGGCCCGTTCGCCGGATCGCGTACCGGATCGGCCATCGGCCTGCCTCCTGATTCGTGTGGGGACGCGCCTCATCGGAGCACTGGCAGCCCCTGGTTCGTGCGTACACAACGGTATGCGTCGTGGTGGTCGGAAACCGTACGGCTCGCCGATCCGGCATTTTCGGAAACCATTCGGGTGCGCCTGCGCCCGCCCTTCCGTGCGTTTGTCGACCAGAACCATTGCCGAATGATTCCATTCCGATCTGGACGGAGAGACATGGACGGCGGAGGATGACCCGAAGGCAGAACGGCAGGAACGTCCAACAGTCCGTAAAAGGCCCGGACATATGGAGACGATAAACGTGAGTACTCTTCCACTAATTCTCAAGCGGCTCCGCGCCGAACCCGGCCGAGTGACCGCGCTCGATCGGATGTGGCACGCCATCAGTGCGGTAGCGTTGCCGTGCGATCAGTCACGCGACCTGATTTCGAGGATGGTGAAGGACCTGTGACGACCGACAGCCCGCGCTGGCGCACGTCGCGCCGCAGCAACCAGTCCGGCGGCGACTGCGTCGAGGTCGCCGACAATCTGCCCGGCCGGGTACTGGTCCGGGACAGCAAGGACCGCCCCGGACCGGTGCTGGCCTTCGCACCCGACGCGTGGCGCAGCTTCGTCCACGACGCCGCCGCCCGCTGACTTCCCGCTCCGGCACTACGGCGCCGAGACACCACCGGTGCAGGTACGAGACGTACCGGCCCGGCCTCGAATCCACCCGGGCACGGAGGCCGCGACCAGGTGGCCCCGAGACCAGGCCGGCGACCGAGTTACCGGGACGCTCCCGCGCGCCGCTTGGTCCAGACGTCGAAGGCCACCGCCGCCAGCAGTACGGCACCCTTGACCAGCATCACCTGCTCGCTGGGCGCCCCGATCAGCGACATGCCGTTGTTGATCACACCCATGATCAGGCCGCCGGTGATGGCACCGACCACCTTGCCGACGCCGCCCTGCACGGCGGCCCCGCCGATGAACGCGGCGGCGATGGCGTCGAGTTCGAAGGCGTTGCCGGCGGTCGGTCCGGCCTGGTTCAGCCGGCCGGCGAAGATGACCCCGGCGAGTGCGGCCAGCACACCCATGTTGACGAAGATCCAGAAGATCACCGACTTGACCTTGACCCCGCTCAGGGTCGCGGCCTGCAGGTTGCCGCCGACGGCGTAGATCTGCCGGCCGAACACGGCACGGCTGGTGACCAGCGAGTACGCCAGGATCAGCGCCGCGAGCGCCACCAGGACCCAGGGCAGGTTCTTGAACCGGGCCAGCTGCACGATCACGGTCATCACCACGACGGCGGCTGCGACGATCTTCAGCACGAACAGCGGCAGCGGTTCGACGGTCTGGTGATAGCCGAGCCGGGCCATCCGGCCGCGCCACTGCACCACGGCGAAGCCGACCACCGCCGCGATCCCGACCAGCAGGCTGAACAGGTCCGCCCCGCCCAGCGGCCCGAGCCCGATGTTGCCGAGGTACCCCTCGGTGAAGCCGTTGGCCAGGGTACGGACCGGGTCCGGGAACGGCCCGATGCCCTGGTTACCGAGGACGGTGAGGGTGAGCGCCCGGAACAGCAGCATGCCGGCCAGGGTCACGATGAAGGCGGGGATTCCGAAGTAGGCGATCCAGAAGCCCTGCCAGGCGCCGATGAGTCCGCCGACCACGAGGGTGATCAGCAGGGCCAGCGGCCACGGTACGTCGTGTTCGACCATCAGCACCGCGGCCACGGCTCCGGTGACCGCCACCACCGAGCCGGCGGAGAGGTCGATGTGGCCGGCAATGATGATCAGGATCATCCCGATCGCGAGGATCAGGATGTAGGAGTTCTGCACGATGATGTTTGAGATGTTCTGCGGTTGCAGCAGGGCACCGTCGGTGAGTACCGAGAACAGCAGAACGATCAGCGCGAAGGCGATGTAGATGCCGCTCTGCCGCAGGTTCACCGGCAGCCGGCGACCGGGTCCGCCGGCCGATGGCGACGGATCGCCCAGACCGGGCCCGCTCACCGCGAGATCGGCGTTGGTGGGTGCGGTGGCGCTCATCGAGGTCTACTCCCGTTCATTCGTCGTGTCGCTCTGGTCGGTCCCCGTACTCCGACCGTTGGTGGTGTCGGTCTGCCCCTTGGTCATGTACCGCATCAGACCCTCCTGGGTCGCGTCCTCCCGCGCCACCTCGGCGGTGACCCGACCGGCGGAAAGGGTGTAGATGCGGTCACACAGGCCCAGCAGCTCGGGCAGCTCCGACGAGATGACCAGGACCGCCTTGCCCTCGTCGGCGAGCCGGTTGATGATCGAGTAGATCTCGTACTTGGCGCCGACGTCGATACCCCGGGTCGGCTCGTCCAGGATCAGCACGTCGGGGTTCGTGAAGATCCACTTCGACAGCACGACCTTCTGCTGGTTGCCGCCGCTGAGCTTGCCGGTCGTACTCAGCACGCTGGGCGCCTTGATGTTCATGCTGGTGCGGAACTCGTTGGCGACCCGGTACTCCTGGTTGTCGTCGACCCAGCCGCGCCGAGCCAGCTTGGCCAGGCCCGCCGCCGAGATGTTGCGCTTGATGTCCTCGATGAGGTTGAGGCCGTACCGCTTACGGTCCTCGGTGGCGTACGCGATGCCGTGCCGGATCGCGTCCCGCACCGACCGTACGCTGATCTCCGTACCGTCCTTGACCAGCCGCCCGGTGATGTTCGTGCCGTACGAGCGGCCGAAGACGCTCATCGCCAGCTCGGTACGACCGGCGCCCATCAACCCGGCGAGCCCGACGATCTCGCCGCGCCGCAGCGTGAGGTTGGCGTTCGCCACCACCACCCGGCCGCGCTGGGTCGGACTGTGCACCGTCCAGTCCTCGATCCGCAGGACCTCCGTGCCGATCCGTGGCTCCCGGGGCGGGAAACGGTGGTCCAGGTCCCGGCCGACCATGCCGGAGATGATCCGGTCCTCGGTCACCTCGTCGGCCCGCATGTCCAACGTCTCGATCATCTGGCCGTCCCGCAGGATGCTGATCCGGTCGGCGATCGCCGCGATCTCGTTCAGCTTGTGCGAGATGATCACACAGGTGATGCCCTGGTCTCGCAGGCCCCGGAGCAGGTCGAGCAGGTGCGCGGAGTCCCGGTCGTTGAGCGCCGCGGTGGGCTCGTCGAGGATGAGCAGCCGGACCCGCTTGGACAACGCCTTGGCGATCTCGACGAGCTGCTGCTTGCCGACCCCGATGTCGACCACGGCGGTCACCGGGTTCTCCGACAGGCCGACCCGGGCGAGCAGCTCGGCGGCCTCGTGGTTGGTCCGGTTCCAGTCGATCAGACCCCGGGCCGCCCGCTCGTTGCCGAGGAAGATGTTCTCGGCGATCGACAGCTGCGGGCAGAGCGCCAGCTCCTGGTGGATGATGACGATGCCGCGTCGCTCGCTGTCCCGGATGTCGGAGAACTCGCACGCCTCGCCGTCGAAGGAGATCTCCCCCGAGTACGAGCCGTGCGGGTAGACCCCGGACAGCACCTTCATCAGGGTCGACTTTCCCGCGCCGTTCTCGCCGCAGATCGCGTGGATCTCCCCCCGGCGCACCGAGAGGCTGACCTCCTGCAGTGCCCGTACCCCGGGAAAGGTCTTGGTGATGTCACGCATCCGCAGAATGTCGTCGGTCATTGCCAACGGAACGCCTCCGTCGTGCGAGGTGGGTGTGGCCGGTGGTGCGGCGGCGGCCGCGCGGGAACCGCGCGACCGCCGCTGGAGGAGCGACTACTTGAGCTGGTCCTCTTTGTAGTAACCGGTGTCGACCAACGTCGCCTTGTAGTTGGCCTTGTTGACGATCACCGGCTGCAGCAGGAAGGACGGTACGACCTTGTTGCCGTTGTCGTAGTCCTTCTCGTTGTTCACCTCGGGCTTGCCGCCCTTGAGCACCGCGTCGGCCATCTTGACCGCGACCTCGGCGAGTTCCCGGGTGTCCTTGTAGATGGTCGAGTACTGCTCGTTCGCGATGATGGACTTCACCGAGGCGACCTCGGCGTCCTGACCGGTCACCACCGGGTAAGGCTGACCGCCGGTGCCGTAGCCGTTGCTCTTCAGCGCCGACAGGATGCCGATCGACAGTCCGTCGTACGGCGACAGCACGCCGTCGACCTTCGCACCGCCGTACGTCTTGGTCAGCAGGTCCTCCATCCGGCGCTGTGCGGTACCCGCCTCCCAGCGCAGGATCGCGACGGTCTTGAAGTCCTTCTGCCCGCTCTTGACCACCAGCGTGCCCTTGTCGATGTACGGCTGGAGCACCGACATCGCCCCGTTGAAGAAGAAGGTGGCGTTGTTGTCGTCCGGCGAACCGGCGAACAGCTCGATGTTGAACGGGCCCTTGGCCTCGCCGTCGGTGCCGTCGTCCTTCTTCAACTTCAGCCCGACCAGCAGCGAGGTCGCCTGCTGGACGCCGACCTTGAAGTTGTCGAACGTGGCGTAGTAGTTGACGTTCGGGCTGTTCCGGATCAGGCGGTCGTACGCGATGACCGGAATCTTGTTGTCCGCCGCGTTCTGCAACTGGGTGGTGATCGCGGTGCCGTCGATCGAGGCGATGATGAGCACCTTGGCGCCCCTGGTGATCTGGTTCTCGATCTGGTTCACCTGGGACGGGATGTCGTTCTCGGCGTACTGGAGGTCGACCTGGTAGCCGAGCTTCTCCAGTCCCGCCTTGACGTTGTTGCCGTCGTGGATCCACCGCTCGGAGGACTTCGTCGGCATGGTGACGCCGACGAGCGCGCCGGCGCTGTCGCCGGAGCCGCCCTCTTCGTCCACCGTCTTCGTGCTCGATCCACACGCGGTGAGAGCGGCGGCGAGCGTGATGGCGCCAGCCGCCGCCGCGAGCCGGGCGAATTTCATGTGCTCCTCCAAATTCCTGGTACGGCGTGCGGGTCTCCGCTGCGGGACACGGGCTTGCGCCGCGACCCGCGGGTCTCGTACGGGTGCGGGTCGCGCTGCGCGATCCGCGGGACCGGCCGGTGGCGTACGTCGGACATCCGTTACTCCACCACGGATCGATGGATCCGGCATGCCCGGGCCGGGCCGGTCGGGTCAGTTCCGGCCGGACAGTCCCTGGGCGAGCCGGTGGTAGGCCTGGTTCCAGCGCAGCCGGTCCCGGAAGTCCGCCGTCGTGGTGTTCTCGTCGATCAGCACCAGCTCGGTGTGCAGCATCTCGGCGAAGTCGCGCAGGGTGGCCGAGCCGACCGCCTGGGTGAGCACGGTGTGGTGCGGGCCACCGGCGGTCAGCCAGGACTCGGCCGACGTGGTCAACGACGGTGCCGGCTTCCATACGGCGCGCGCGACCGGCAGGTTCGGCATCGGCTCGTCCGGCGGCACGACCTCGATCTCGTTGGCGACGAGACGGAACCGTTCGCCGAGATCGGCCAGTCCGATCACCACCGCCGGACCGGGGGTGGCGTCGAAGACGAGCCGGACCGGGTCCTCCCGGTCGCCGATGCCGAGCGGATGGATCTCGCACGAGGGTTGCCCGCCCGCGATGGTGGGGCAGACCTCCAGCATGTGCGCGCCGAGGATCTTCGGCTCGCCGGGCCCGAAGTGGTACGTGTAGTCCTCCATGAAGGAGGTGCCACGGCCGGTGCCGACGCTCATCGCCTTGACCGAGGCCAGCAGGGTCGAGGTCTTCCAGTCGCCCTCGCCGCCGAAGCCGTAGCCGTCGGCCATCAACCGTTGTACGGCGAGGCCGGGCAGTTGGCGAAGGCCGCCGAGGTCCTGGAAGTTGGTGGTGAACGCCCCGAATCCGCCGTCGGTGAGGAACTGCCGCAGGCCGGCCTCGATCCGGGCCGCGTACCGCAGCGAGTCGTGCCGGTCGCCGTCCTTGGCAAGTTCGGGGGCGAGCCGGTAGGTGTCGGCGTAGTCCGCGACGAGCCGGTCGATCTCCGCGTCGGCGACCTGGTCCACGACGTCGACCAGGTCGTTGACGCCGTAGGTGTTCACCGAGACGCCGAACCGAAGTTCCGCCTCCACCTTGTCACCTTCGGTGACGGCGACGTCCCGCATGTTGTCGCCGAACCGGGCCAACCGGAGATTGCGCAGGTGGCCGTAGCCGAGCGCGGCCCGGGCCCAGTCGTCGATCCGGGACACCACGCTCGGGTCGGAGGCGTGCCCGGCAATGGTCTTGCGGGCCAGCCCGAGCCGGGTCTGGATGAAGCCGAACTCCCGGTCGCCGTGCGCGGCCTGGTTGAGGTTCATGAAGTCCATGTCGATGGACTCCCAGGGCAGCGCCTCGTTGAGCTGGGTGTGCAGGTGCAGCAGCGGCTTGCGGAGCGCGTCCAGCCCGCTGATCCACATCTTGGCCGGCGAGAAGGTGTGCATCCAGGCGATCACACCGAGGCAGGCCGGATCGGCGTTGGCCTCCAGCAGGATTGCGCGGATCGCCGACGCCTCGGTGAGTACGGGTTTCCAGACGATCTCCGCGACGACCTGACCGGAGCCGGTGAGCGTGCGCATGATCTGCTGCGACTGGCTCGCGACCTGGTCGAGGGTTTCCGGGCCGTACAGGTGCTGGCTTCCGGTGAGGAACCAGATCTGCGGTTGCTTGGCCGGCGGCATGTCCACCTCTCCTGCTGGGGGCACGGCTACCGCCTGCCCGGATGGATGTGGTCGCGATCAACTTCGCGAGCCGAGTGTTACCGCTAACATCAGAGCAGTCAAACCGTACACCGTAACGCTTCAATAACGGCAGAGCAGACATCCACGGCTCCCGTCGCCCGGGACGCGTCGGCAACCGGATGGCGCCCGACGAATCACCACCGAACCGGCGCCGAGCAGGACAGACGCCGTACGTCGGTGCCGGTCGACGGGTGCGGGGATGTCAACGATCTGTGGGCTCGGCCGGCGCGGACCGGAAGGACGACGACGGGTCGTACTCGTGATGGGCGACGACCTCGAATCCGTTACGGGACAGCAGCGCGGCCGTGACACCCATCCCGGCCGTCCGGTTACGTCGGAACGACCCGTCGCTGATCTGCCGGCAACCGCAGGAGGGGCTGTAGTCCTGGAGCACGGCTCCGGCCGCCCCGGTCGCCTGGGCGATCCGCAGTACCCGCCGGGCGCCCGACAGGTACGCCTCGGTCACGTCCTCGCCCTTGTGGGTCAGCACCCTCGCCCGACCGTCGAGCACGTCGAAGCCGTTCCCGCCGACGATCTCGGCGCGGTCGCGGGGCGTGCCGAGCCCGCCCATCACCTCCGGACAGACCAGCCGCACGGCGGCGGTATCGCCGACCGAGACCTCCTGGTTCGCGGCGCCACCGTCGTACGCGCACCGGGTGCCGGCGAGGCAGGCACTCATCAGGAACACCGCCGGGCCGGCGCCGCCGGCTGCCGGCACCTCGTTGTCGGAGTCATCCGCGCCGTCCACGCCCAACGCCCCTCTCGCCGGCCAGGCGGTGGCGGCGACCGCCGCCGAGTCGACCGATCGGACAGCACGGGTACCTGGCCGGAACCGCCCGCTCGTCCATCGATGTGCGCAACCCACATCGTAGGGCTGCGGAGCGGGGCCGACCCGGCCGGCGGGCCGGGAGGACCTCGCCCGGCGAATCCGCCCGGTCCGGATGTCGGGGACGAAAACCGGCGACGGACGGCGTACGCCTCCTCCGGTTCCGACGAATGTGCGCGGCCATTGCGGGTATGGCCAGACGGACGACCACCGATCCGAGGGGACCCGGCATGACGGCGACGACCCGGCCGATGCTGGCCACTTACCCGGGAGAGATCAACCTCGACCGGGACATGCTCTCCAGGACCATCGACGCCCTGCTCTCCTGCGGCCAGGCCTGTACCTCGTGCGCCGACGCCTGCCTGAGCGAGGCGGACGTCGCCCAGCTGGTCAAGTGCATCCGTACCGACCTCGACTGCGCGGACGTCTGCACCGCCACCGCCCGGGTCCTGTCCCGACACACCGGGTACGACGCCAACCTCACCCGCAGCCTCCTGGAGGCCTGCGCCACCGCCTGCCGGTCCTGCGGCGAAGAGTGCGAACGGCACGCCAGCATGCACGAGCACTGTCGGATCTGCGCCGAGGCCTGCCGGGTCTGCGAACGCGCCTGCCGGGAGCTGCTGGCCACCATCGGCGGCTGACCGCTCCGACGACACTCCTGCCCGGCCGAGGTGGCGCGGCGCGGTCCACCGGTCGACGGTGCTCCGGGGCCGGTCCCCCGGATCCGACTGCCGTTCCGGCCAGTCCTGCCGGCCGGCCGTACCGACCCGGACCCGACGTTCGCGCAGTGCGCCCGGTACGCCGAGCACCGGAGCGCCGAGCCGTTCGACCCGGGCGACACCGGGCAGATCGAGACCGTCGACGGGTACGCCCCTGGTCGGACGGCGAAACCGGCCCGTCTGCGAACTCCGCCGCGCCACCAACCCACCACCCCGAAGCGGCGCCCACTGTCGACATCGGCGACCACGTGAGCCTGAACACCCTCTGTCAGTGCACATGTACTATCGCCGGACTACTGCGGCGGCCCTGAGCACCGGACGGGCCCTTCGGAGGGGCCTCCGGTGCGTTGGTGCCGCCTCGTTAGGATCCGCACAGAACAAAGCGGGAGTGGGTTGGGATGCAGCCAGTGGGTCCGTACCAGTTCATCGAGGCGATCAGCCTGTGTCAGGTGGGCAGTGTCTGGTCAGCCATCGACGGGCAGGGAAACTCGTACACGGTGGCCGTGCTCGACGCCACCGTAGCGGGCGATCAGCGCTGGCGGGACGCTTTCACCGGCACGGCACACGGGTTGGCACAGCCGGGAGCGGGCGGGCCCCGCTACGCGCACGCCGACTTCGCGGCCACCGCCCCCTGGGTGGCGTACGCCAGCAGCGACGGTCCGGGGGCGGAACGGCTGTTCGCGGCGCTCGGGATGGAGTGCCGACCCACCCAGTCGGAGCTTGGCGGAATCGAGTCGGCCACCGTCAAGACCCCGGTGGTGGGTGCCACGCCCGGAGCGGACGACGACGAACTCGCGACGCCGACGACGCGGCTGACGCCGGGTCTGACGCCGCCCGGCCCGTGGCAGGCCGGGCCACCGCAGCCGGTCACCGGTGAACCGGTCGTCGGGGAGCCGACGTCAGCACCCCCGCACCAGGTGTCTGTGCCGCCACACCAGGTGTCCGTGCCGCCGCACCAGAGTTCCGGACCGCCCTACCAGGTTTCCGTACCGCCGGACCAGACGTCGGCGCCGCCGCACCAGGTCTCCGTACCGCCGCACCAGAGTTCCGGGCCGCCCTACCAGGTGTCGGTGCCGCCGCACCAGATCTCCGTACCGCCGGACTCGATCTCCGGGCCGCCGCAGCCGCTGCCGGAGATGCCCCGGCCGGGCGTGACCAGTGGGATCCCGGACGACCAGTCGTCGTACGACCCGCTCTACTCACCGGTCCGGCACATCGTGCCCTCCGAGCCAGCGCCGTCGCGACGTCGACTGTGGATCGGGATCGCCGCGCTCGTCGTACTCGTGCTCGGCGTCGGCGGAACAATCTTCGCGCTGACCCAGTCGGGCGGGAACGATCCGAGCCCACCGGTGGCGAGCGCATCGGCGACCAGCCAGCCTCCGGCGCCGCTGCCGACCGCGTCGGCCCTCAATCCGGGACTGGAGCCGCCGAGGCAGGGCACCTGGCCGGCGCAGTGGCCCAAGTTCGGGGCCGGGGACGGTGTCCGGACGCTGACCGATCTGGACGGTCTGGGCTTCACCGTCAAGGTGCCACGGGACTGGCAGTGCATCCCGGGCGGCAAGGCGGACGGCTTCGCCAAGCACTACTGCGGAGTCTCGCCGGGAGAGAGCCCGGAGATCGGTGGCGAGGTGGTCGTCCGGAACTGCCCGACCCCCTGCGGCCAGGACCAGCAGACCTCGATGCGGCGCGCCGAGGAGGCCTGGGGCCTGCAGTGGGTGGGCACCGGACGGTACGCCGCCTACGCCGAGCGCAGCTCGCTCAACATCGACGGCAAGGAACGGTACGTCCTGATCATCGTCGCGTACTGGCGTAGCGGCAGCGAGGGAGTCGTCGACCGGCAGGTCGTGTTCCGGATGACGGCGCCGCCCGACGGGGCGAACCAGTTGCGGCGGATCGCCAACTACATCCGCGACACGGTCGTCTTCTGAGTCGAGCCCCTTCCCGCCAGCCGCTGTTGCAGCGCACCCGCCGTACCGTTGCGCCAGCCGGCACCGGCCCATGACCGCCCGCCCCGATCCTGCCCGGTCGAGGCGGGCGGTGCGTCGCCGGCCGGCAGGCCGAGCAGGGCGATCACCATCAGCGGAAGCCAGGTCGCGTGTCCGGCCAGCGTGGTCGGCACGTGCGACGCCTCCAGCCACGAGACGTACAGGAAGGCGACCAGGAAGAGTGCCGCGGCCGGGAAGCCGGCCCCCGCCAGCGCGACCGACCTTCGCCAGGTGAGCAGGACGAGCAGCGCGACCAGCACTGTGGTGAGCAGCCCACCGACGACGAGAAACTGGACCAGAACGTTGTGCCCGTGGGTGAACTCACCACCCAGTTGCACCGTCAGGTCCGGTTCACGCTGGAAGTACCGGGGACCGTGGCCCAGCAGCGGATGCTCGGCCCACCGGTCCAGCAGGGTCCGCCAGATCCGGCCACGCCGGGTGAACGCCTCGGGGTCCGTCGTGACCAGCGGCACCAGCACGACCGCCGCGACCCCGCTCGCCATCACGCCCGACAGCAGCCAGGTCCGGGTCGGGAAGAGCCGGACCAGCAGGTACGTGCCCAGCACGGCGGCGACCGCCAACTGACTGCTGCGTGACCCGGTCCAGAACAGCGCGAAGAGCATGACGGCCAGCGCGCCCCAGCGCAGCGGCGGACGCGCCACGCAGAACACGAACGGGATGCTCAGGGCCAGTGCGATTCCGAGCACGTTGGAATGCAGGAAGGGGCCGGCGAGAAGGCCACCGAGCAACGCGCTCTTGTCTCCGGCCGCCGCCCCGGAGATGAGGCCCAGGTCGGGGCGGACCAGCGCCAGCAGGATCGACCCGGTCGCGGTGACGGCGCCGAGAACGCCGATCACCCCCAGGACCTCGCGCCGGACCGGCTGCAACCAGATGGCGACCGCGGCGAGCGGAAGTGCCAGCGACACCAGTCCGGGTCGCTGGTGGTTGAGGAGCCCGGACGCCTCGATCGCGAGGAAGGGGGCGAGGACGACGGCCAGCGACCACAGCCGCCCCGGTCGGCGCCGGTAGCCGCCGTGCGCCGCGAGGACCGCCGCGACCAGGATGAACGCCAGGCTGAGTGCGTCGCCGACCAGGTCGCTCGCCGGTGGGACCAGATCCTCGCGCGAGTTGAACTCCGGGCGTCCCGTATCGAGGAGCTGGATCAGCAGCGGCACCATCAACCGGAGCCAGGCGAGCACGAACAACAGGCCCACCCCGAAGGTCCCGACGTCGATCCGGCGTACCAGGGTGCCGAGCGCCCGCCGAGGTGGGGCTTCGTCCCCGCCGGACCCGGCCGGGTCCGAAGGCCCGGGCTCCGTCGTGGCCCGCTTCCGGAAGCGGCCGACGAACCCGATCGCCACCTCGCCGAGGGAGCGCAGGTCCTCCCGGTACGGCACCGTCAGTTCCCGCAGGGAAGGCAATTCCGGCACTCTCCTCACCATCGCGCCGGCGGCCACGACCGACACTCCGTAACCGACCAGGCTGGCGATCGCGGCCCCGACCGCGCCCATCGGGGCGAGCAGGAACAGGAACACGATGCCGAGAACGGAACCGGCGACCAGCGCACCGGAGGACCAGGCCGCCCTGCCGTTCGCCAACAGAACCGCGCTGAAGATCACCATGCTGGTGTAGAGGGTCGTCGCCGCGCAGAGGATGACCGTGGGCAGGACGGCCGGGGCGAACGCGGCACCGAAGACCCACGGCACGGCGATGCCCGCGATCGCCGCCAGGACTCCGCTCGCGACGATCGACCCCAGCACGGCGAGCCGGGCGACCGTACTGGCCCGACGCCGGTCGCCACTGCTCGGCCGGCCCATCAGTACCGTACGGGCCGCCGTCGCGATCACCATCGGAATCTCCGCGACACTCACCGCCACCGCGTAGAAGCCGAGTTCCCGCGCCCCGATCACCGGCAACCCGATGATCTGGTCGAGCCGGGCGGTGGAGATCGCCGCCAGCACACCGGGCAGACAGGTCAGCGAGTACGCCAGCAGTGAGCGGGTGGGTATGCCCGGATCCGGTGGCTCGGGTGGGTCCCCGGTCTCCTCCCCGGCCGACTCGACCCGCTCGGTCGAGAAGTGCAGCCGGACCAGTCCGAGAACGAGTCCGCCGCTCACCGAGGCGACGAAGAGCAGACCGGCCCAGTACGCGCTCAGGTCCAGCGTCAGGCAGGCGAAGACGACCAGCGCCGTCCGGAGCAGCGCGGGTACGACCTTCACCAGGTTGACGCCGCGAATGTCGGAGGCACCGGTCAACGCGCCGATGAGCAGGTTGGCGAGGATGTGCAGCGGCGCGAGCAGGGACAGCAGGAGGAACTGGCCGTAGTGCCCGTCGTCGCCACCGGGAAAGACGAAGAGCCCGAGCACGGCGAGCAGCCCGATCCCGAGCAGTCCGAGGGGTACCGAGGCGATCAGGCTCACCTTGGCGGCGGCCCTGGTCGACAGCCGGCCGGTGCGCAGGTGGTAGCTGAGCGCGTCCTGTAACCCGTACGTGCCGATCCAGCCGCAGACGACGATCGGCAGGGTGAGCGCGGCATAGAGGCCACGACCGGTGGGTCCCAGTTCCCGGGAGAGCAGCGGGCCGACGAGGAGCCCGCTGATCGGGATCAGCAGGTTCGCGAAGGAGGCGGAGACCAGTTTCCTCGTCGACATCACTGTCCCCCGCGTGATGCCGTACCGCTGACGTCGAGATAGCCGTGTACGGCGAGCGCGCCGATCAGACGCTCGGCGAACCGGTCCTCGGAGAACTGGTCACCGATCAGCACAGAGCCGGCGGCGGCCATCGTGTCCAGTTCGGCCGCCGACGCCCGCAGGATCTCCGCCGCCAGTGCCTCCGGGGTGTCGGCCAACCGGACGGCCGCCGTCTCCGGAACACCCTCGGCACCGACCGGGGTGGTGAAGACCGGGACGGAGTGCGCCAGCAGCGTCAGGGTCTTCAGTTTGACGCCGGCACCGCTCCAGACCGGAACCACCGCGGCCCGGGCCTCCGCGAGCACCGGCCGGAGATCCTCCAGGTAACCGCGCACGTCGAGACCGTCGACCGGGGCGAGACTCGCCTGTACCCGGTCGGTGAGGCCCGATCCGACCAGGGTCAGCCGGAAGCCGGCCCGGCGCAGCGCCGGCCAACCCCGGTCGAGGAAGTGCCGAAGCCCGGACAGGTTGGAGCGGTACGCGAAGCTGCTGAGCCAGACCAGGTGGCGCTCCTGCGGTCGCGGAACGTGCCCGACCGGCACCGGTACGCAGCTCGGCAGCGTGAAGTCCGCCGTCCGGCCGTGGTGCTCGGCGAGCCGGGCCGACTCCTGTGCGCTGGTCACCGAGACCGTCGCGCACCGCGACAGCGCCCGGGACTCGAACCGGGTCGAGATCCCGGCCAGGTACCGCGCCCGGAGCTGGTGTGCGAGATCCTCCGCCTCCGCGATGTCCCCCCGGGTGCTGCCGGCGAGCACGTTGGCCTTGTCCCAGTGCCAGCGCAGCCGGGTGCCCCGGAAGTACACCGCCGCCGCCTCGCCGATGGCGATCCCCGCACCGTCGCGGGACCGCAGGTCGTCGTGCAGCGGCTGGCTGTAGCGGCTCCGTACCCACGGTGGCAGTCCGTCGGCCATCGCCTCCGGGTAGCGACCGAGCGGCCCCAGCCGGTCCAGCCGGTACGGCGTCGCCGGATAGTCCCGGACCTCCACCTCGGGCAGCATCGCCCGCAACCGGGCCACCTGGTCGTCGGTGGTGTCGGGTCGGCGTACCACCGCCAGGGTGAACGGCCGGATCCGCGAGATCGCCCGGAGCATCATGAGTACCCGGACCGGATCGCCCCGGTCCGGGGGCAGCGGAAAGAACGTCGAGACGACTGTCAGCCCCATCGGTCTAGCGCCTCGCCTCGGTGGCGCTGGCGTCGGCCGCCCGCCGGCGATCCCCGGCCGGGTCGGCGAGTCGGTGCCAGGTGTCGAGCAGCCGCTCCGCCTGCCGCTCGGGGCGGAACTCCGTACGCAGGCGGGTGGCGAGCGTACCCGCGCGGCGCCGCGCCTCCGCCCGGTCCCGCACCACCCGCGCCACCGCGTCGGCGAGCGCGGCCGGATCGTCGGGCGCGACCAGCCAGCCACCGTCGTCGTCGACGAGTTCGGGGATGCCGGAGACGGCGGTGGTCACCACCGGAACCTGCCGGCTGGCCGCCTCCATCAGGAAGACCGGAATGCCGTCGAGATCCCCGTCGGCGCCGCGCGTACAGGGCAGCACCGCGACGTCCGCGCCGGCCAGTGCCTCGGTCGCCACCGCGTGCGGCACCGCGCCGTGGAACGTCACGGCGGCGGAGACACCGTTCTCCTCGGCCCGGCGTTCCAGGCTGGACCGCAGCGGCCCGTCACCGTAGACGTCGTACTGGACGTCGAGGCCGGCGGCCACCAGCCGGGCCACCGCGTCGACGCCGGTGCCGACGCCCTTCTTCTCGACCAGGCGGGCGACGGTGACCAGCCGTACCGTGCCGTCCGGAGCACGCGGCGCCGGGTCGGGCAGTTCGCCGTCGTACGCGGCCCGGACGATGCTGTGCGGGATCGTCGCCATCGCCACGCCTCGCGCCTCGAGCTGGCGGACGGTCGCGGCCGAGATGACGAAGAGGTGCCGGAGCAGCCCGAGTCGCCGGGCCAGCCCGACCGGGTTCCGGTCCAGCAGGAAGTCGGCGGCGTGTGCGATGGCGGTCGCGGGCCTGCCGACCTCCTTCGCGACGAGTGCCGCCACCGAGGTCGGCAGGTTGACGAAGTGCGCGTGGACGACGTCCGGCGCGAAGGACCCGACCTGCTCGGCGAGCGCGATCGCGTGGCTGCCGGCCAGCACCGCCCGGCGCAGGTCGGTGGCGCCGAGCGTACGTACCTGGGCGAACAGCCGGACGGGATGACGGAACACCGTACGGACGACCCGGGCGAGTTCGGCGCGCCGGCCGCCGGGGCGGGCGACGAAGACCTCGACGGTGGCGCCGGCGGACCGGACCGCGCGGATCTCCGCGGAGATGAACGTCTCGCTGTAGCTCGGCGGGCGGAGCAGGATGTACGCGACCCGTAGACCAGGCCGACCCTCCGTCATCGGGCTCACTTCCCGCCCGCGTTCGGTCGCGCCTGCCGGACCGCCTGGAAGAACCCGGCGTGGAAGCTCCGGCACTCCTCGTCGGTACGGATCCCCGGCGTCGCCGCCGCGCCCGCGGCCAGCCCGGCCCGCAACTGCGTCGAGTCCGCCAGCCTCAGCAACGCCTGGCCGAGCGCCTCGGGATCGTTCGGGGGTACGAGGAGGCCGTTGACGCCGGACCGGATCCACTCCCCCGGCCCGCCGCCCTCGGTGGCGACGATCGGCAGTGCCCGGGCCAGTCCCTGGATGACGGTCTGTCCCAGCGGTTCCGGTCTGGTCGACGCGTGTACCAGCACATCGATCGAGTCGAGGAAGCCCGGTACGTCGTCGACGTGACCGAGCAGATCCACCTGGTCCACGATGCCCAGTTCGGCGACGAGGCGACGGATCTCGGTCTCGTAGGCCGTCTCGGCGAACAGCGGTGCTCCGGCGATCCGGGCCCGTACGTCGGTGCCCCGGAAGGCCAGTGCGAACGCGCGGAGGAAGACGTGCTGACCCTTCCACCGCTGTAGCCGCCCGACCATGCCGATCCGCCGTACCGCCGGGGCGGGACGGGGAACGGTGACCCGCCGATCGATGCCGACCGGGCTCTGGATCACCATCCTGGGCAGTCCGGGCCGGAGCCACTGCTCGGCCGAGGCCAGCGTCGTACGCGAGTTGGCGATCACGCCGTCGGCCCGGCCCAACGCGATCCTGGTGAACGCCCCGAAGCCGAACCGGCCCAGGCTCTCGGCCGTGACGAGGTCGCGCAGGTGCACGACCAACGGTTTGGTCCCGCCCCGGTCGGCGAACGCGGAGCAGATCGCCGCGGCGGCCGTGTTGGCGTGCACGAGATCGGCGTCCCGGAACAGCCGGCTGCGTCCCAGCACACCGGCGCCGGCCTGTAGGGCACGCAGGTAACGCGCCGCGAGCAGGAGGCTTCCGCCCCGGGTGCCGCCGGTGGGCAGCGCCGGCAGGTTCCGCTCCAGTACCACGCCGTGCGCGGTCAACGCGTCGAAGGCGGTGCCGTTACCGGGCGTGCAGAGCCGGGCCAGCCAGTGCCGCTGCTGCTGGCTGAGCAGCCGGGCGAGGGCCAACTCGGCGCCGCCGCGCTGCGCGGTGTGGCTGACGTGCAGCACCGTCATCGCCGACGGTCCGGCCGGGTCGCCGTCGGCCGGGCCGAACAGTTGGTCCGGCACCGGGCTGTCGCCGTCAGCGAGACTCATGGTCGATCCACGCTGACATCCTCGCCGCGAACTCCTGGCCGGAGAAAGCGGTGGCATGGTTCCGGATCCGCTCGGGCATCAGCTCGGGCAGCCGCCGGACGAGCGGGGCGAAGTCCGCCGGATCCAACGAGTCGACCAGGAAGCCGGTCTCCCCGTCGGTCACCGTCTCCAACAGGCCGCCCCGGCGCAGTCCCAGCACCGGGGTACCGCACGCCTGGGCCTCGACCGGGATGATGCCGAAGTCCTCGTGCACCGGAAACAGCAACGCCCGCGCCCCCCAGTAGAGCTGCCGCAACCTCTCCTTGCCGGGCATGACCTCGAACGTGACGGGTACGCCGACCCGGTCCGCCAGCCGCCGCAGGTTCGTCTCCTCCGGTCCGGAGCCGGCGAGCACGAGCGGCAGCCCGGCCGCTTCCGCGATCCCGATGACGAGGTCGAAGTTCTTGTACGGGATCCATCGGCCCACCCCGAGCAGATAGTCCCGGGACTGGCTCCGGTCGACCGCTGGCGCGGCGGCGAAGTAGTCCGTGTCGACCGGCGGATTGATCACCGTCGCGTCGCGTCGCCAGTAGCGCCGGATCCGGTTCTGCACCTCGCGCGAGTTCGCCGCGTAACTGTGCACATGCCGGCTGAGCCGTACGTCCGCGGCCCGCAAGACCCGTCGGGGTGGGGCCAGCAGCGGACTCGCGCCGCGGCCGTCGAACGTCGGGCTCCAGAGATAGCGCGCCGGGGCGTGTACGTAGCTGAGGTACCGGGTCTGCTCCGGTGAGCCCAGCCGGACCGTGTGCGCGAACGCGTGACTGGAGGAGATGACGACGTCGTAGCGTTCCCGGGTGAGCGTCCGCCAGACGAGCGGCATCAGCGGCAGCGCCAGCGCCTTGCTGCGGGTCAGTGGGGTCCGGGCCAGCCAGGACTCGCGGAGGCCGGGCTCGGTGACGTCGCGGTCCTTCCACAGCACGAAGCGCTCGGCGTGCGGCACCAGGTCGGCGATGCGCCGGAACACCTCCTCCGACCCGCCCGTCGCGCCGAACCACTCGTGGACCAGTGCGACCGAACGACCGCGGAGCGGACGAAACTCGCAGGACCTGCCGAGGTCCGACTGCCGCCCGGTCGGGATCACGTCGCCGGGAGTTTCGCCGGAGACCGACCAATGCGGGCGCGGTTCGCGGGCCGGACGCCATGACATGCCAACTTGGACTCTCCCGCAGGTACCGAACCAGCCAGTTCCAGGCCGGGATGATACAGCAGCACCAGGACCCCGACCATCAGCGGCGTCGGTTCGGGCCCGAGTGCCGATCGACGTGCTCGCCACCTATGGTTGCAGGATGACCGACGACGTCGCGTTGCTGCTGCGTCGGGCCGGCTTCGGTCCGACCGCCGCGGAACTGGCCGCGGCGCGGCAGGCCGGTTACGAGGCGACCGTGTCGACCCTCGTCGCCCCGTTCGGGCCCGACATCGGGGCGAGCAGCGCGCCGATGCCGGACCTCGGGCTGGACCCGTACGCCGAGAACCCGAACCCGACCAGCCGGCAACGCGCCGAGGCCGACCGGATCCGGAAGACGCAGACGGATCTGATCACCCGGTGGTGGCTGGAGCGGATGGTGGTGGCCAACCACCAGGCCGTCGAGAAGCTGCTGTTCTTCTGGCACGGGCACTGGGCAACCTCGGTGACGAAGGTCAAGAGCCCGCAGCTCATGCTGGCGCAGCACCGCAGCCTCCGGGAGTCACGCGACATCGCGGACACCGCACGGCGGATGATCGTCGACCCCGCCCTGGTCTACTGGCTGGACGGGCACCTCAACACCAAGCGGGCGCCGAACGAGAACCTCGGCCGTGAGCTGCTCGAACTGTTCCTGCTGGGGCACGGACAGTACACCGAACGGGACGTCAAGGAGGTGGGTCGGGCGCTCACCGGCTGGCGGATCAACCTGCGCGCCGCGACCTCGGTCCTCGACCCCCGGGAGCACGACAACGGACGGAAGACGATCCTCGGCTCGACCGAGAAGTTCACCGCCACCAGCGTGGTGAACCTGCTGTTGGGCCGGATCGAGTGCGTACGGTTCATCGCCTCCAGGTTGTGGTTCCGCTACGCCTCGTCGACAACGCCCGTTCCGGATCGGACCAGTGCCCGGATGGCCGGCGCGTTTCCGGCCCCGATGTCGATGCTCCGCGCCCTCTACACGGACGAGGCGTTCGCCACCACCCGGGACACGATGGTGAAGCAACCCATCGAGTGGCTGGTCGGCGCCATGCGGCAACTGGAGCTGCGTCCGACGAGGATCCCCGCCGAGACCCTGACCCAGCTCATCGACGGACTCGGTGGACTCGGACAACGACCGTTCGCACCGCCCAGCGTCGGCGGCTGGCCGGCCGGGGCCACCTGGTTGACCTCGGCCGGTGCGCAGGTGCGGCTGAGCCTGGCCGGCAAGCTCGCCAGCCAGCTCACGCCGGGTCGGCTGACTCCGGAGGACGTGGCGTACATTCTCTGCATCGACAAGTGGACCGACAGGACCTACGCCGTGCTGCGCGACGTACGAAACGCACGTCTGCTGCTGACGCTCGGACTCGTCAGCCCCGAATACCTGGTGACCTGAGATGGACGCGCTCACCCGACGTCGGTTTCTCGTCGCCTCCGGGGTGCTGAGCGGCGGCGCGGTGGCGGCCGGTGCCGGCGCGATCGGCCTGGCCCGGCTGTTGGGCACCTCGTCGAAGGCGGCTCCCCCGGACCCGACCCGGCAGACCAGCAAGGTGGTGCTGGTCACCCTCTACGGCGGCAACGACGGGCTGAACACCGTCATCCCGTACGCGGACCGGGCCTACCACTCGGCCCGGCCGGAGTTGGCGTACGCCTCCCGCGAGGTGCTGCGGCTGGACGACAAGCTCGGGCTCAACCCCAGGCTGCGTGGCCTGAAGGGACTCTGGGACGCCAAACGGCTCGGCATCGTGCTCGGGGTGGGGTACCCGAAACCGGACCGGAGCCACTTCCGGTCGATGGACATCTGGCAGACCGCGTCGCCGGGCAGCCCCGCGCCGACAGGTTGGGTGGGACGGTGGCTCGACGGCGTGAACGCACCCGTCGAGGCGGCCGTGAGCTTCGAGCCGGTGCTTCCGCCCCTGCTGGTGGGCAGGTCCCGGATCGGCGCCTGCGTCAGCTACCGAGGCCTCACCCTGCCCGACTGGATCAGTCCCGACCTGGTCGCGGCCCTGGGCCGCAGTCAGCCGAACGAGCCGGAGATGCAGGCCCGCGCCGCGGCCTCGTTCGCGGACCTGCTCACCATGGGCGACGTGGTCCGGGCGGCCGGGCAGCCGACCCAAACGCCGGATGCGGGCGACGAACCCGCCGTGCCGGCCACGAGCACCGGTGGGGAGAACGCCCTCACCGCCCAGCTCGCGCTCGTGGCCCGCTGCGTCGAGGTCGGTGTGCCGACCCAGGTCTACTCGGTGAGCCTGGGCGGATTCGACACCCACGCCGAGGAGCGGGCCGGACACGAGGTGTTGCTGAAGCAGCTCGACGAGGCCCTGACGAGCTTCGTGGCCAGGATGGCCGAGACCGATGCCGGACGGCAGGTGGTGGTGGTCGTCTACAGCGAGTTCGGCCGGCGGGTCCGGGCGAACGCCTCCGACGGCACCGACCACGGGACTGCCGGGCCCGTCTTCGTCCTGGGGCCCCGGGTGGTCGGCGGGTTCTACGGCGAGCAGCCCAGCCTGACCGATCTGGACGACGGCGACCTCAAGGCCACCGTGGACTTCCGGGACGTCTTCGGTACGGTCCTCGGCTCCGTGCTGGGCGCGGACCCGGCCCGCTACCTGGAGGGCTACCAGGGAAAACTGCTGCCCTTCGTACCCTCCGACTGACCGTTACCGGGGCGGATCGGCGGATCGCCCCGGGCCCGGCGCCCGCCCGGTCATCGGCCACCGCCCCGGAACACCTCGGCGACCGTCCGGAGCAGTACCTTCGTGTCCAGCCAGAGCGACCAGTTCTCGATGTAGTAGTTGTCGAACCGGGCCCGGTCGGAGATCGGGGTGTCGCCACGTAGTCCGCTCACCTGGGCCAGGCCGGTGAGCCCCACCGGGACCCGGTGCCGCATCGCGTAGTCCGGGTGCTCGGCGGAGAACTTCTCTACGAAGTACGGGCGCTCCGGCCGGGGGCCGACCACCGTCATGTCGCCCCGGAGGATGTTCCAGAGCTGCGGCAGCTCGTCCAGCGACGTACGGCGCATGAACCGGCCGATCGGCCCGACCCGTAGGTCGCCCGCTATCGACCATCTCGTCTGCGACTCGTGGTCGTCCCGGGGTCGCATCGTACGGAACTTGATGACGTCGAACGGCTCGCCGTACCTGCCGATGCGCTGCTGCCGGAAGAAGATGCCCCGGCCCCCTTCGCAGAGGGTCAGCAGCGCGCAGATCGCGATGACCGGGCTGAGCAGCACCAACGCGATCGACGCCAGCACGATGTCGGACGCCCGTTTGGCCATCCACCGCGGGCCGGACAGGGTGGTGTGGCGGATCTGCACGACGGGGATCGCACCGATGTGGTCGGGCAGTCCGCCGGGAGAGCGGGATCCCCACAGCCTCGGCACGGTCCACAGGTCGCAGCGGGCGTACGCCGGGTGGGCCAGGATCTCCATCAACCGGGGTTCCAGGCAGTGCGGGTCGGCGACGATGAGGACGTCACACTCGACCATCGCGACCCGTTGTTCGAGGTTGTCGAGGGTACCGATCAGCGGCGGGCGCCCCGGAGCCTGCTCGTCGTCGACGTCGACGCAGCCGACGAACCGGAGGCCGTACTGGGGATACCGGCGCAGTAGCCGGGCCAGTTCGGCGGCGATCGGACCGCTGCCGATGATGATGGCGTTGTGCTCCACCCAGCGTCGCCGTCGGGCCAGCAGGACCATGCTCCGGGTGATCGCCCGGCCCAGGATGACCAGGCCGGCGGAGAGGGCGACCCCCCGCATGAAGCCGGCGACGTACTCCACCGATCCGTGCCGCATCGCGGCGATGATCGCCACGATGGCCGCGGTGGCGAGCAGTCGGCCGCCGAGATTGGGCAGCTCGTCGAGGATGCTCATGTGCCGGCGTCCACGGTAGAGCCCGCCGGTCGCGAAGATGGCGACGGTGAGCCCGGCCGCGAACAGGGTGCCGCGCCAGTAGCGGTCGGAGAGCATCAGCGGTGCCAGCAGGGCGGCGAGGTCGACGGGAGCGGTCACCATCCAGGCGCGGAGCCGGCGGGTACGCCCCGACGCGACCGACCCGGCATAGGGCAGTACGGCGGTGGTGTCGAGTCCGGATCGGGTCCGGACCGGGGCGGCCGGCTCGATCGGCGTACGTGGGCGGGGAATGCTCCGCGCCTCGTCAGCCTCGTCCGCCGTCCCGACCTCCGTCCCGGAGCCCGGTGCCAGTCGGCCGGCCGGATCGCTGTCGGACAGGTCCGCCGCCGGACCATGGTGGACCGCCCCCCAGCTCGACATCTCCATGACCTCCCCCGTGCCCTCGGCGCAGCACCTCACGCCGCGAGCGGTCGCCAGCAGAATACGGCCGGCTCAGCCGCTCCACCAGACGGTAACCTGGCGGCTCACGACGGTCGCTGGTGCGGGTGGCGGAACGCGGCTACGGGCTACTTCGCGGCGCGAAGGATCTCCGGGACCGCGTCACGGCGGACGGCGTCGTAGAACTTCTTGGCCTCGTCGGTCCTGGCGAACACCACACTCTCGTCGCCGACCTGACCGGTTCCCTGGGTCGGGCTGGTGACGAAGGTCAGGTTGTTGCTACGCAGGTGGCGCAGCTCCATCGCCAGGTCGAGCATGGACATGGTCTTGTCCACCGAGACGGCATCGGCGGAGGCCTTGACGAACGAGTTCAGTCGCGCCGGGTTGGCGAGCGTGCCACCGGAGGCGGCCTTGTCCAGGATCGCCCTGATGACCTGCTGCTGGTGCCGGATCCGGGCGAAGTCCCCGTCCTTGAAGGCGAAGCGTTCCCGGGCGTAGTCCAGCGCCTTCGCACCGTCCATCGTCTGCCTGCCCTTGGTGAACTCCCGTCGTCCACCCGGCAGCAGGGAGTGGGTCGAGGTGAAGCTCTCCTCGACGGTGATCTGTACGCCGCCCAGCGCGTCCACGATCTCCTTGAAGCCGGCGAAGTCGACGATCGCGACGTGGTCGATCCGGACCCCGGTGAACTTCTCGACCGTCTGCACCATCAGCGGAAGACCGCCCCAGGCGTACCCGGCGTTGATTTTGGCGTTCCGGCCGCCGTGCTTGCCGTCCTTGCTCTTGGGCACGTTCACCCAGGTGTCCCGGGGAATCGACACCAGTTGGGCGCTCGACCGGTCCTTGGGCAGGTGGGCGAGGATGATGGTGTCGCTGCGTGAACCGGAGGTGTTCGCCGGGTCACGGGTGTCGCTGCCGAGGACGAGGATGTTCTTGGCATCCTGCGCCACCTTGACCGGGCGCGACTCCGCGGGCACCTCGTCGAACGCCTCCACGCGTTCGATGCCGCCCTCCACCGAACGCACGTAGAGGCCCGCCGCGACCGCGCCACCGGCGCCGAGCAGTGCCAACACCAACAGCGTGATCAGGACTATCCGCCTGGTACGGCGCCGCTTCGTGGGCGCGGGTGCCTCGGTCGGCTGCCCCTCGGGGGTCACCTCGGTGGCCTCGGTGGCCTCGGTGGAGTCGGACTCCGCGAGTTGGGGTTGGTGTGGCATGGCTCGATGCTACTGATGGCCGCAACCTGCCTGCTGCCCCGGTTCAGGTGGTATCCGCCACCGTGCGCCGCAAACGGGGGCGGGCCGGCCCGGCGGGCCGCGCTGACAGCACCATCCGTCGGCCCCTTGCCGGCCACCGACGCAGGTCAGGGCGCCTCCGAGCAGTGTCCACAAGGGTCGTTGGGCAACTCGGACCGAGAACCTGACGAGCATTGTCAGGTATAGCTGAGAAGATCGACGGCATGAACGACTTCGATTTCCTTATCGGCTCCTGGAACATAGTCAACCGCCAGCTCAAGACGCTGCTCGTCGGCAGCGACGACTGGGAGACCTACTCCTCCACCAGCACCTGCTACCGAATCTTCGAAGGCGGCGGCAACACCGAGGAGATCGTCTTCACCGGCCGGGGCAATCGCGGCCTGACCCTCCGACTGTTCGACCTCGAACGCAAGGAGTGGTCGCTCTACTGGGCGAGCAGCCGTACCGGGCTGCTCTACCCGCCCGTCGTCGGCACCTTCACCGACGGCTGCGGGGACTTCTACGGCGACGACACGCACGAGGGCACCCCGATCCGGGCGCACTTCAGGTGGTCCGACATCACCCCGACCTCCGCGCGCTGGGAGCAGCGGTTCTCCGTCGACGCTGGACAGACCTGGGAGACCAACTGGGTCATGGAGTACAACCGGGTGTAGGCGTACGCCGTCTGCGGCCGACCGGCCCCGGAGATCCGGGCGGGTCGGCCGCCGTCGTACCGGGTCCGGTCGCCGGCTCCGGACGTCCGGCTTCGCTATTGTTCTGCACCGTGGTCAGCGCCCCTCGACTCGCGATCGACTTCGGCACCTCACACACCGTCGCGGTGTGTCGGTGGCGCGACGACGAGGGCCGGCCGCTGCTCTTCGACACCTCTCCGCTGCTTCCCTCGGCGGTACTCGCCGACGCCACCGGCCGGCTGCTCGTCGGTCGGGACGCGGTACGCGCCGGCCGGACGGATCCGGGCAGCCTGGAGCCGTACCCGAAACGGCGGATCGACGAGGGCAGCATCCTGCTGGGCCGCACGGAGGTGGCCGTCGTCGACGTGGTCGCCGCCGTGTTGCGGCGCTGTGCGGACGAGGCGGTCCGGGTCGCGGGGCGCCCGATCGGCGAACTCGTGCTGACCCATCCGGCGGCCTGGGGACCCCGGCGCCGCGAGATCCTCGTCCACGCGGCCGGCCGGGCCGGGCTGCCCCGACCCGCGCTGCTGGCCGAACCGGTCGCCGCCGCCACCTACTTCACCACGGTCCTGGCCAGATCCGTCCGGACCGGCGCCGCCGTCGTCGTCTACGACTTCGGCGCCGGCACCTTCGACGTGGCGGTCCTGCGGCGCCGGCCCGACGGCGGCTGGGACGTCGCCGACAGTCAGGGCCTTGCCGACCTCGGCGGCATCGACCTGGACGGCATCGTCGTCGAGCGGGTACGCGCCGCAGCCGCCGCAACCGACGAGGAGCGCTGGCACCGGCTGACCCGACCCGGCACCGAGCCGGACCTACGGCATCGGCAGGCGCTCTGGGAGGAGGCCCGCGCGGCCAAGGAGCAACTGTCCCGACGCAGTACCGCCGGGGTGCACCTGCCGATCTTCGAGCGGGACGTGCACGTGACCCGGGAGGAGTTCGAGAGCGCCGCGAACGCCACGATCGAGCGGACCGTGGCGTTGACCGCCGCGACGATGTCCGCCAGCGGACTCGATCCGGCACAGGTGGCCGGGCTGTTCCTGGTCGGCGGCGCCAGCCGGGTCCCCCTGGTGGCCACCAGCCTGCACCGCCGGCTCGGTCTGGCACCCACCATCATCGAACAGCCCGAACTGGTCGTCGCCCAGGGTGCGCTGCTCGCGACCGTGCTCGGCACGGGCCAGCCCCCGCCCGCACCGCCGGACGCCGGACCGATCTCCGCACACCCCACTCCGACGGACGGCGCCCCGTCACCCGGGCGGCCGGTGGCCCCGGTCGGCCCGGTCGGCCCGGTCGGCACGCCCCGCACGCCACGCACGCCCGGCCCGCCCGCCGTCGCCTGGCAGCGGCGCCGGAGCACCTGGATCGGTGCCGCCGCCGTGCTCCTCGTACTCGTCGTCGCCGGGGTGGTGGCGGTGGTACAGGCGAACCGACAACCCCCGCTCGGCGCGACGGGACGGGCCAACGAGCAGGTGATCGAGTCCCCGGCGCTCCGCGCGTTCGCCCGTCCGTGGCTCGATCACGTCACCGACTGCCAGCAGCGCATTCCGGACACGTACGGCGGGCGGGCCACCGAGTACGTCGCGTGTGCCGGCGACGGCTGGGAGGTCCAGTTCCGGGCCCTGGCCGACCGGGAGGGGCGGAACCTGTCCCGGGACCAGCGCGCGACCGTGTACAACGGCACTCGCGAGGGGTTCTCCGGTGACCAGCCGCGTTCCGGCACCCGGGTCCGGTACAGCTACGGTGCCGGACAGCAGGTGATCTACTGGGACGACGACGACTCGGCGATGGTCGGCGACCTGACCACGGTCGCCGGCAGCACCCTCGACGTCACGGCCCTGCTCCGGATCTGGGAAGAGCACATCCAGTAGCCGGTCGTGGTCTCCTCGGCCCCGCGGTCGGGGTCCGGCCGGCGCCGACGCTCCTCCCCGGCCCGCTGCTCCGCCCTCCCCGGCCCGCTCCCCCGGCCTTTTCCGGCCGGAAATCGCCATTCGCGTGCCGCCGGTCGCCCGGATCGGTGACAGTGCGAGGCGGGAGAGGCCGAGGACGGGGCGGAGCATGGGCGCGGGGCGGCGGGAGCGGGACGGGGACGGTTCGACGCCGCCGGAGCACCCGACGATCACCTTCAGCCCGTCGGCCGAGTTTCCCCCGCTGAGCGAGACCGAACTGGGCGCACTGCACGACGTCGGCCAGCGGTGGCGGGCCGACCTGGGCGGGCATCGGCCCCGGGACGCCGTACTTCCGCTGGACCCCAGCCTCGAGCAGTACCGGCGTCCACCGGCTCCGGGCCGCTTCGGCCGGCTGGGCCGGATCGAGATGTTCCGGACCGAGCGGCGTGGCCAGTTGACCGCGACCGGGTCGGCGGACGCCTCCGGCACCCGGTTGCGCCGGACCCTGGCCCGGCTCCGGCGCGTCCTGCTCGGGCCACCGCTGGCCAGCGCCGCCGTGTTGCAGGAACGGATGCGCAAGCTGGTCGCCCTGCCGGTGCTCTCCTCGGACCTGCTCTCCTCGGTGGCCTACGGACCCGAGGCGATGCTGGCCATCCTGGTACTGGCCGGCAGTGGCGCGCTCGGGCTCTCCCTGCCGATCGCCGCCGGACTGGTGGTGCTGATGATCACGGTCGGTACGTCGTACCGACAGACCATCTACGCCTATCCGCACGGCGCCGGCTCCTACCTGGTGGCCAGCGACAGCCTCGGTCCCCGGTTCGGTCTGACCGCCGCGGCCGGCCTGATCCTCGACTACGTCCTGACCGTCTCGGTGTCGGTGGCGGCCGGGATCGGCGCGATCACCTCGGCGCTGCCCGGACTGACCCCGTTCACCGTGCCCCTCGGCCTGCTGGTGATCGCCGGACTGCTCGCCGGCAACCTGCGCGGCGTACGGGCGGCCGGCAAGATCTTCGCCGCGCCGACGTACCTCTTCATCGCCGCCGTACTGCTGCTCTTCGCCGCCGGCCTGGCCCAGGCGGCGGCGCGCGGGTTCACCCCGGTCCCACCGCCGCCGGTCGGCGCCGTCGAGGGTCTCGGCCTGCTGGTCGTACTCCGGGCCTTCGCCTCCGGCGCGTCCTCGATGACCGGCATCGAGGCGGTCGCGGACGCCGTGCCGGCCTTCCGCCCGGTCGAGTGGCGGCAGGCCCGTACGACGCTCACCTGGATGGTCGGCATCCTGGTGGTGCTCTTCGCCGGGCTGACCATCCTGATCGACTTCAACGGTCTGGTCCCCCGGGGCGACGAGACGCTGCTCTCCCAACTCGCCCGCCGGACGTTCCCCACCGGCCCGTGGTACGCCCTGATCCAGGCGGCGACCACGATGGTGCTGCTGCTGGCCGCGAACACGGCGTTCAACGATTTTCCCCGGCTGCTGTTCTTCATGGCCCGGGACAGCTACGCCCCCCGGCGCTTCCTGCACATGGGCGACCGGCTCGCGTTCAGCAACGGCATCGTCGCGCTGGCCGTCGCGGCGGCGCTCGTCTTCGTCGCGTTCGGCGGCTACACCCAGTCGCTGATCCCGCTCTACGCCGTCGGAGTCTTCCTCGCCTTCACCCTCTCCCAGGCCGGCATGGTGGCGCACTGGCGACGTCACCGGGGCCGCAACTGGCGTCGACGGGCGGCGCTGAACGCCACCGGCGCACTTCTCTGTGGGTTGGTCCTGGTCACCGCGGCGATCACCAAGTTCGTCGAGGGCGCCTGGGTGGTGGTGCTGGCCGTACCGCTGCTGGTGCTGCTCTGCCTGCACATCAGGTGGCACTACGACGCCATGCGACAGGCGCTCGCGTTGCCCCCGCCGGACACGCCCGACCCAGATCAGGGCGGCCGACCGGATCCGATGGGCCGGCCGAACCGGGTGGCGGAGTCGACCGGGCCGGATGACCTGCTGGTGGACCAGACACCACGGGAGGTACGACACCTGGTGGTCGTACCGGTCGCCCGGCTCAACCTGGCCGCAATGCGGGCGCTGGCGTACGCGACCTCACTCGGGCAGCCGGTCTTCGCCGTACACCTCAGTCCCGAGCAGGAGGAGGCCGACCGGTTCCGGCGGCAGTGGGAGACCTGGGGCGACCACCTCCGGCTGGAGACGATCATCTCGCCGTACCGGACCGTCATCGCGCCGCTGGCCCAGTACGTCGAGGCACTGCACACGGTACGGCCGGAGGTCACCCTCACCGTGGTGGTGCCGGAGATCGTGGTCCGCCACCTGTGGCACAAGCTCCTGCACACCAGGACCGAGCTGCGGCTCCGCCGGGCCCTGCGTGACCTGCCCGGCGTGGTGGTCACCAGTGTGCCGATCCACCTGCCCGAATAGGGGCCGACGGCACCGCGCCGGACGGCGGAATGCCACCTTTCGGCCCGGCGTGTGCGACGGCGCGTCGATGTCGTTCCGGAGGAAACTGTCAGGGTGGACTCCCAGCAGGTGCTCGGCGGTCGCTACCGGCTGGAGGACCAGCTCGGTCAGGGCGGCATGGCGGTGGTGTGGCGGGCCCGCGACGAGGTGCTGGGACGTTCCGTCGCGGTCAAGCTACTGGCCGGTCCGCACGCCCAGGACCCGTCGTCTAGGCGGCGGATCCGTCACGAGGCCCGGGCCGCCGCCCTGCTCTCGCACCCCAACATCGCCCAGGTGTACGACTACGGCGAGTCCGTCGACGGCCTGACCTGCGTCCCGTACGTCGTGATGGAACTCGTCTCGGGAAGCACCCTGGAGCAGCGTCTCGCCGCCGGGCCGCTGCCGCCGAAGGTCGCCTTCCGGATCTGTGCCGAGGTGGCCGCGGCGCTGGCCGCCGCCCACGACCAGGGCCTCGTGCACCGGGACATCAAGCCTGGCAACGTGATGGTGACCTCGGCCGGAGCGAAGGTCGTCGACTTCGGTATCGCCGCGGCGGTGGGCCGTAACGACGGGGACGAGTGGGGTGACGAGTTACTGGGCACTCCGGGCTATCTGGCTCCGGAGCGGATCAGCGGCGACGCGGTCGAACCGGCCTCCGACGTGTACGGCGTGGGCGTACTCCTCTACCGGCTGCTGGCCGGTGGTGCCCCGTGGAGCGCGGAGACCGTGACCGGGATGCTCAGGGCGCACGTGTACGTCGAGCCTGCACCGCTGCCGTCGCTGCCCGACGTTCCGGCCAAGGTCAGCGACCTGTGCCGGCGGTGTCTACGGAAGGATCCGGCGCAGCGACCGACCGCCCGGGAGGTGGCCGCCGTCCTCGCCCGGGCTGCCGGGGTGCGGATCGTCGACGACGAACTCTCCCACTCGGTGGCCCCGGCGGTGGTCGACGGCGAACCGTCGATCGTGCTGGTGTCCCGGCCGGCGAACGGGGCCGGTCGGCCGGCGCGGCGGCACTCGCTCACCCTGGCCGGCGCTGTGGCGACGGTAGCCGTGGTCGGCACGCTGGTCTGGCTCGCCGACCCGACCGGCTCGGGGCAGAATCGGTGGCCCGGAGCGGGGCGACCGGGTCAGAGCGGGCAGCCCGTTGTCGACGCCAGTACGCCCGGAACAGCCCCCGGTGCACCGACGGCTCCCGTCGGCGGCGGCACCCCGGTCGTCGGCGTACCGCCGGCCCGCTCGGGCTCGCCCGGTTCCGATGCCGGCACGGTGCAGTCCGGCCAACCCGATCCGACCTCGGACGGCGGCACACCGGCGCCGACGACCGGGACCCCACCGGCCTCTCCCGAGGAGCCTCCGGTGGACGAGCGGACCCTGTCGTCGGAAGGCGGCTCGGTCCGGGCGACCTGCACCCCGGACGGGGACGCGCGGCTGCTGTCCTGGGCGGCGACCCGGCCGTACAAGGTGGAGCAGGTCGACGCCGGCCCGGCGACAGCGGCCACCGCCGCGTTCCGGCACGGGAACCGGGTCGTGCAGATGACCATCACCTGCACCGACGGCGTGCCCTCGACGGAGAACACCGTCTCCGAATGAGTTTCGCGGGCCGTCCGCTATCTGAGGTGTCGTCCGACGTCCTTGCAGGCCGGCGCCACCGCCCCGGAGAACGTGAGCTCCCCCAGCCGGACGGTCCCACCCGGCCCGGCGGGTAGCTCGCGCATCGCGTCGGCGACCGCCGCCCCGGTATGAGGGAGGCGCCTCCCCCGCGCGAGGGAGGCGGCGCCGTTCCGGCAGGTGGATCATGCCAGGGGTGAGCCGCCCGAGATCGTGGACGGAGGTGCCAGGATGGCCGACGGTACGACCGGCGCAGCTGAGCTAGACCGGGGCATCGCCCTGGTGCCACCGGGGTCGACGGAGGCCCGCCACCTGCTCCGGTGTTACTTCGACGAGATAGTCAGCCGCTACGACGGGCGGCCGGTGTCACCGGAGCGAATCGACACGCTGCTGCGGGACAACCCGGCCGACGACCTGGCGCCGCCACACGGCTGGTTCCTGGTGGCCCGGCTGGATGCCGTGGCGGTCGGCTGCGCCGGTCTACGGCTGCTACCGGCGTACGGCGCCGAGGTGCACCGGGTCTTCGTCGCGCCCGCAGCACGCGGTCACGGGATCGCCTCCCGCCTGCTGCGCCGCCTGGAGGGGCTGGCCCGCGCGCACGGAGTCACCCGACTGCGGCTGACTACCCGGCACGACCTCGTCGAGGCCCGCCGGCTCTACGCCCGACACGGTTATCGGGAGACACCGGCGTACAACGAAGACCCCTATGTCGACCACTGGTTCGCCAAGGAGCTGCGCTGAGCACCTGTCGCCGCGACCTCAGTTCGCCGGCAGGGTGTCCATGAACGAGCTGACCGAGAAGACCGCGTTGCCGGCCCCGGGCGGGCCGTAGCCGGGCGGGCTGCTCAGCCCGTTGGCCTCCATCGTCGCCCGGTACGCCTCCAGCAGCCGGATGTGGTACTCCAGCGGTGCGCCGGCGGGATTCATCTTGCCGAGCGGGGTGGTCGGTTCCGGGCACCAGGTGGTGAAGCGTGGCGTGATCCCCCGGGACATGAAGTACTGCAGCCCCTCGGTGGTGGACTGGATCGCCTCGTCGACCGTGCGGAAGCCGTACGGCTCGGCCATCTCGATCCCGGCGACGAAGTTCGGGATGACGTTACGTGGACCGAAGACCTCGGCGGAGTCGAGGATCCGGCGGTGCCACTCCTCGCGACCGACGTACCGCTCCTTGCCCGGGCAGTGCAGCTCGAACAGCCGCTTGTCCCAGACCTCGTAGTTCGGGTGGTAGATCCGGATGCCGTAGTCGTGGAACCGCTGCACGTCGGCCTTGGGCAGCGCCTGCGCGACGACCTTGCCGATCCACCGGCCGGGGAAGCGCTCCTCGATCGCCTTGGCGTACCGGCCGTAGAAGTCGGCCTCGGCCAGCCCGTCGACCTTGGAGGTGATGCTGCCGCCGGTGAGGGTGTACGCGTGCGAGGCGCCGGCGGTGTCGTACCGGTCGATGATCTCCATCGCCTCCAGCACCTCGTCCACCGGCTTCACTCCGGTGTACGGCCGACCCGCCGCCTTGTGCTGCCGCCAGTTGTGGTTGATGTCGCAGTACTGGCACTCCTCCTTGGCGCCGAAGTACTGGCAGACCCGGAAGACCGTCAGGTAGATCAGGTAGCCCCACTGGATGGTGGGCGCGACCTCCATCACCGACTTGCCGTTGCCGAGGGTGTGCCGGTAGTACTCCGGCATCGGCGGCAGCCCGACGTCGGCGATCGGGCGGTCGTCCAGGTAGAGCCGGAGCACGCCGTCGCCGCCGTCCTTCACCCGGTACGGCGAGTCCGGGTTGACCCGGACCGAGACGACGGTACGGCGCAGCTCGTACGGGCCGCCGGTCAGGACGATCTCCTCGGGCGGCCGGCGCAGTGCCGCCGAACCCAGCTCCGGCAGGGTGCGGTGGTCGAACGAGAAGATGAAGTACGACTTCGGCTTGACCTCGCCGCCCTCGTTGTCGGTCAGCGCCGAGTCGTCGAATGCCATCCCGCCGCGCAGCAGGTCTTCCTTGATGACCGCCTCGCGGGGAATGTGCGGAAAGCGCCCCATGAGGTCCTCGATGAGATCAGTGCGGGTCTGCACGCGCGCTCCTCCGGTCCGCTGTGACGCTGTCGGGTCTCTCGACGAACTCGACGAGGCCTCCGTCACCATGGCATCTCGCGCCGGTGCGGTGGCGACCGCCGGTCGTCGGTGTGCCCCCGAACACGCTACCCGCGCCCCGGTCGGGACCGGCCGGGTGGATCAAGGATCGACGCCGAGCGTCGCCTTGCGTTCGGCCAGGATGACCACTGTCAGGACGCTGACCAGCGATCCGAGCAGTACCGTGCCGAATGTGCCGTACGCGTGGACGGCGAAGGTCTGTCCCTGTGGCGCCCACCGGTCACCGGACAGGATCGTCGGCATGGCGAGAAAGCCCGCACCGACCATGCCGCCGCCACCGAGCCAGACCGCAACCAGCGGTACGACGAACCGGCCCCGGGCCGGCCACCGGTGGACCATGCCGAGGAGTCCTGCCGCGGCGAGCGCCACCTGGAACGCCGTGACGGTGTCCCCGAAGCGGAGCCAGCCGGCCCGGGGCTCCACCACCAGTCCGGCGGTGCCGCCGAGGGCCCAGTACAGCCGCAAGATGACCAGGCCGGCCGCCAACACCCCGGCGAGCCAGGCCAGCGGCACCTGTACGCCGTGCGTGGCGCCGACCTCGCCCTCCGCCACGGTCCCGCGCACCAGTACGGCGAACCGGTCGCGGGCGTACAACGCCAGGGCGATGGCGAGTGCGACGCCGAGCACGAGGAAGCTGCCGTACACGATCAGGAAGATCCACGGCTGCAACAGCGGCTGTGTGCTGTCGGCGGCCGGCGACGTCGGCGCCCACCAGCCGAGCGCGAAGAAGATCCCGCTCGCCGGGAGGACGACGACGAACGGGGCCAGCAGGCCGGCGCCGACCCACATCGGCACGCCGAGCAGCCACACCGGCAGCCGGGTTCCCCACGGGCGCACCGTCGCCAGGCCGACGATCATGCCGATCACTCCGAGCGTTCCGGTGAGCGCGTTGTCCAGCACCCACCGGGTTCGGGAGATGTCACCGAGGTCATCGATCCCGATGCCGCTGCCGCAGATCCACAGCACCTTGAGGGCGACGTAGATCCCCGAGGCCGCTACCGCGGTCCAGCCGGCGACCTGTCGCGTCCGCCCGACGCCGGTCGTCCCGGACGCCCGCCCGGTGCCATCGGTCGCCGACGCGGCACCGGCCGGCGCCGGTCTGCTGGTCACCGGCCGGCGCCGGAGACCCGTCCTGTGCTCCACCGTCATTCCGTCACCCTCGCCGGACCGGTCCCCTCGGCGGCTCACGCCGTGGCGGGAGCCGGCTACCTCGCAGGTGGGAGCGGCCGGCCGGGGCGTTCGCGATCGCGATGCTGGTGTAGAGCAGCGCGCCGGCTGCCGGCGGCGTCGGTCACGGCAGCAGTTGCCGCTTCTGCACCTTTCCCATCGCGTTGCGCGGCAGCGCGTCGACCAGGTGCACCTGGCGTGGCCGTTTGTGCCAGGAAAGCCGGCCGGCGACGAAGTCGATCAGCGCCTGCGCCGCGACGCCGTCGCCGACCACGTACGCCACGATCTCCTGGCCGAGTTCCGGATGTGGCACCCCGACCACCGCCGCCTCCCGGACCCCGGGATGCGCCAGCAGCATGTTCTCCACCTCGCCGGCCCCGATCCGGTATCCCCCGCTCTTGATCAGGTCGATGCTGGCCCGGCCGACGATCCGGTGCTGCCCGTCGGGTCCCACCGTCGCCACGTCACCGGTGCGGAACCAGCCACCGGGGGCGTGGCTCGCCTCGGTGGCCTCCGGCATCCCGAGGTAGCCCGCGAAGAGGGTCGGTCCCCGGACCTGCAACTCACCGATGCTCTCGCCGTCCTCCGGCACCGGCTGGCCGGCGTCGTCGACCAGCCGGGTGGCGATCCCCCGCAACGGCAGCCCGACGTGTCCGGGCCGGCGCTCGCCGTCGACCCGGGTGCTGACCGTGATCAGGGTCTCGGTCATCCCGTACCGCTCGACGGGCCGGTGTCCGGTCAGTTCGCGCAGCCGGTCGAAGACCGGGACCGGCAGCGGCGCGCTGCCGGAGACCAACAGCCGCGCCGGGGCCAGCGCCCGCGCCGACACCGGGTCGGCGGCGATCCGTGACCAGACCGTCGGTACGCCGAACAGCAGGGTGCCGCCGGCCGTGGCGTACCGGTCGGGGTGGGGCCGGCCGGTGTGTACCAGTCGGCAGCCGACCCGCAGCGCGCCCAGCACACCGAGGACCAGCCCGTGCACGTGGTACAGGGGCAGGCCGTGCGCGAGCGTGTCGTCGGGCGTCCAGGCCCACGCCTCGGCGAGGGCGTCCAGGCCGTACCCGATCGCGTCGCGGGTGAGCAGGACGCCCTTGGGCGCGCCGGTGGTGCCACTGGTGTAGAGGATCAGCGCGGTCGCCGTACCCGGAGGTTCGGCGATGGGGGTGGACGGCCCCGGCCGCGCCCGGTCGACCGGCTCGACCGGAATCGGCAGCGGGACCGGCGGCGGTGTCTGCGCCAACAGCAGCGCGGCGCCGGAGTCGGTGAGGATGTGCGCCAGTTCGACCGGACCGGCGTCGGCCGGTACGGGCACCACCGGTACGCCCGCCATCAGCCCGCCGACGATCGCGACCACGGTGTCCAGCGAGGCGGTGGCGTGTACGGCGACCGCCGGCGCCCCGGCGATCCGGCCGGCGATCCCGGCGGCGGCGTCGCGGATCTGCTCCCAGGAGGCGGTCTGGTCCCCGACCCGGATCGCCTCCCGCTGGTCGGGCAGTGCTCCGCCCAGTGCCGGCAACAGCATCGGATCCTCCGTCCGTCGGATGACGTCGTACGATCCTGCCAGCTTCCGACCCGTTCCGGCCCGGCCGGTGACCCGGGCGTGCTCAGACGGGTGGATTCGGCTCTATCGCCAGCTCCCCCGGATTGCGCAGTACGTCGGCGACGACGATCCCGGCCAGCACGGCGGTGGCGAGAAACGGCGCCACCAGCAGGGGCAGGAAGGCGGCGACCGGCGTGAGGAGGGCGAGCGCGAGGATGCCGTACCACCGGGTCGAGGCGACCTTCGCGGACATCTCCTGCTCACACCAGGCCCGGCCGGCGAGGAAGAGCGCGGGGCCGCCGAAGATGATCGAGATCCAGGTCAGGTCGTGCGACGGGTACGGGTCGGCGATGAGCAGGCCGTACCCGACGGCGGTGGAGACGATCCCGCAGACCATGACCAGGTGGGTGTAGCCGGAGGAGCGGCTGAACCGCAGATGGTCGCGGGACGAGTCGAACGCCGAGGCCAGTGGATGACTGGCCTGGTAGAAGTAGACCCGCCAGAAGAAGACGGTGGTCAGGAAGGTCGCCACGAACGTCGCGGTTCGTTCGACGGCGAAGCCGACGGCGCTGAGCACGAATCCGCTGACCAGGATCGCCTCGCCGAGGGCGATGAGCAGGACCTGCTGGTACCGCTCGGCCAGGTGGGGCGCCCCGATCCGCCACTCGTCGCGGTCGGTCCGGCCGAGCCCGGGGGTGGGCCAGCGCAGGGCGGCGCCGATGAACTCCAGGGCCACCGCCGCGGTCCAGAGGATTCCGCGTCCGGCCCCGCCGTTCAGCGCCCCGGCGATCCAGCCGACCGAGGAGAACACCGACCAGAACAGGATCCGGGTCGAGGCCGGCTGGCGGGGATGGCCGCGTAACAGCAGTACCAGGAAGAGCGGGCGACCGATCTGGATCGCCACGAACGTGCTGGCGAAGATCACGCCGCGCTCGCCGAACGCCTGCGGCAACGACACCGCCATGATCAGGGCACCGAACATCGAGGCGATGACCAGGAGTTGGATCTCGATCCGGCGTGGGTCGAACCTGCTGGTCACCCAGGCGGTGAGCAGCCAGACCTGCCACAGGGCGAGCAGGACCAGCAGGGTCTGCCCCAGTTCGGAGAAGAGGGTCCGTCGGCTGACGGTGAAGTCGTCGGTCAGTCGCTGGGATAGCCGGGTGAGCGCGAAGACGTACACCAGATCGAGGAAGAGCTCCAGGTAGGTGGCCCGCCCTCGGCTGGTGGAGTCACCGATATGCCCGACCCGGTTATCCGCCGCCACGGACGGTCCGCCTTATCCCGATTTGCACCGTCACTCGGCAGTCATATCACGAGCGACGGGCCACGGAAGGAGGTTCACGGCCACCCCGGTCGGCCCGCTGCCGACCACGGGCGGGCGCGGCGGAACGGCCCCGTCGCCACGACGAAGCCCCGCGGGCGCCCGCCCGGTACGCCTCAGTCCAGCGCGGCCCGGGCCGCGACCGCGGTGTCCGGGTGATCGCTGAACACGCCGTCCAGGCCGAGGCCGAAGAAGAGCTCGTACTCCGCGATGATGTCGCCCCGGGCGTTCGGGTCGGCACCGATCCGGTAGTCGGTCGGCAGGAACTGGTTCTCCGCCCGGAAGGTCCAGGCGTGCACGACCAGGCCGGCCCGGTGCGCGTCCCGGACCACTGCGGTGGGCGGGAGCAGCTTGCCGGTCGCGTCCCGGGGAACGAGCAGGTTCTTGTTCGCCCCGATGCCGTCGGCGTAGGTGCTGATCCACTTCAGGTTCTCGGGCTTGACCAGGTCCGCGTACGTCCGCGCGTCCCCGGCCACCGTGAAGTCGTACGGCCGGCCGGCGGCGTCGAGCAGCTGGACCAGCCGTACGTCGGTCATCCTGCTCAACTTGCGCAGGTTGGCGGTCTCGAAGGACTGGATGATCACCCCGTCCCGCTTGCCGGTCAACCCGTTCTGCCGGAGTACCCGTACCAGCGGCTCCTCCAGCGGCAGGCCGATCGAGGCGAAGTAGCTCGGGTGCTTGGTCTCGGGGTAGATGCCGATCGTCCGGCCCAGTCGCCGGCTCTCGCTCCTGGCCAGGTCGATGACCTCCTGCAGGGTGGGCACCGGCAGCTTGCCGTCGAAGGCGGTGTTGGTCGTGCGTACCTGGGGCAGCCGCTCCTTGGCCCGCAGCGTACGCAGCTCGGCGAGGGTGAAGTCCTCGGTGAACCAACCCGTCACCGCGACCCCGTCGATGGTCTTGGTGGTCCGGCGGGCGGCGAACTCCGGATGGGCCGAGACGTCGGTGGTACCGGAGATCTCGTTCTCGTGCCGGGCCACCAGCACCCCGTCCCGGGTGGAGACCAGATCGGGTTCGATGAAGTCGACGCCCATCCGGATCGCCAGCCGGTAGGCCTCCAGGGTGTGCTCCGGACGGTAGCCGCTGGCGCCGCGGTGCGCGATCACCAGCGGCCGGTCAGCGGTCACCCGGGCCGGCCGGTCGTCGTGGTCGCGCGCGGCGGCCTGGGTGACCGGCAGCACCACGGCGGTGGCCAGCAGCAGGCCGGCCAGGCCGAGAACGGGAAGGGTACGGGACAACGTCGTCTCCTGTCGTCGGGGTGGTACAGGTCTCGGATCGACCTGGAATCCAACCCGTCGCGGGCGACCAGCAGTCGGGCGGCGGCTGTCCGTACGGTGAACCTCCGGGGTGCCGCAGATCGGCCAGAACTCCGGGCATCGGGCCGTCCCCCCGTTCGAATCCGCCCCTGCTCGAAGTGATTATTCCGACCGTCCACTGTCCTGACCTGGGATCGACCGAACTGCGCCGGCCCGTCGACGGAGACTCTTGACGCTCGATGCCTAGCCGCTAGACTCTAGCCGTTAGGCATAGGAGGGTGACCGATGAAACATGTGCTGCTCGGACTGCTCGCCGCCGGACCGGCGCACGGTTACGAGCTCCGCCGCCGGTACGACGAGCTGTTCGCCGACGCCGGTGCGGAGGTCAACATCGGTCAGATCTACGTGACCCTCGGCCGGCTGGAACGCGACGGACTCGTCGCGCACACCACGGAGTCGGCCGGGGACCGCCGGGACCGCAAGGTCTATCGGCTGACCGAGGCGGGCACGACGGTGCTCCGCGACTGGCTCGCCGCACCCTCGGAAACTCCGCTGGTGAAGCCGGACGTACTCCTGCGGCTGGTCACCGCCCGCCTCGCCGCCGGGCTGTTGCCGGACGTGGACCCGCGAACGGTCATCAACAGCCACCGGCAGCGCTGTCTGGAGGCGCTGCGCGATCTCGACCACCAGGCCGCCCGGACCACCACCGGCAGCGTCAGCGGCCTGCTGGTACAGGCGACCGCGCTGCACCTGCAGGCCGAACTCCGCTGGCTGGAGGCGTGTCAGCAGCAGCTCACCCGGATCGAACTCAAGACCTCCTGGAAGGGAGAAGGCGATGACTGACCCGCTGCTCCGCGCCCACGGACTGGAGCGGACCTACCAGGGGGCGGCGCGGACCCTCGCCGCCCTGCGGAACGTCTCGATCGAGGTGGCCCGGGGCGACTGGATCGCCATCACCGGACCGAGCGGCTGCGGCAAGTCCACCCTGCTGCACCTGCTCGGCGGCCTGGACCGGCCGGACCGCGGCGAGGTGTGGCTGGCCGGCAACCGGCTGGACAACCGCTCCGAGAGCGAGCGCGCACTGCTCCGGCGCCGACACGTGGGCTTCGTCTTCCAGTTCCTCAACCTGGTGCCGACGATGACCGCCGTCGGCAACGTGGAGCTGCCGCTCGTACTCCAGGGCGCCGGCCGCCGGGAGGCCCGCAGCCGGGCGCTGGAGGCCCTCGACGAGTTGGGCGTGGCCGACGTCGCCGACGCCGCTCCGACCGAGCTCTCCGGCGGGCAGCAGCAACGGGTGGCCCTGGCCCGGGCCGTGGTGCACCGCCCCGACGTACTGCTCGCCGACGAGCCGACCGGCGCGCTCGACTCGGCCGCCGCCGAGAACGTCGTCGACCTGCTGCGCCGACGGCACGAGGACGGCCAGAGCATCGTGCTGGTCACCCACGACCACCGGTTCGCGGCGGCCGCCGACCGGGTGGTCACGATGCTCGACGGGCAGCTCGTCGACGAGCGCGACCTGACCGCGTCGGGCCCCCGGCCCGCGTTCACCAACCTGATCAACCTGGAGGGCTGAGCCGTGTCGGCCATCCTCCGGCTCGCCCGGTCCGGCCTACGCGGCGGCAACCGGGCCAGCGCGATCGCCACCGTACTGGTCGCCGCCCTGGCCACCGTCGGTGTCGTCGCCGGATTCTCGGTACGAGGCCAGGGCGGGCCGGAGGTCGACCGGATCTACCAGCAGGCCGGCCGGCCCGACCTGGTCGTCTACGGCACGCCACAGACCCTGGAAGGGCTGCGCCGGGACGAGGCGTTCGCCGAGACCTCGCCGGTGACCCCGTTCGTCGACGCGGCGGTCACGTTCGGCCCGGACTCGGTCGACGCGCGGATCGCCGCACTTCCCGCCGACCCGGCCGGGGTGGGCCGCCCGCTGCTGCGTTCGGGTGCCTGGCCGGGCCCGGGCGCCACCGGCGAGGTCGTCCTCGACCAGGCCGCCGCGACCGAGGAGGGTGTTCGGCCCGGCGACCAGGTACGAATCACCATCGACGGCCGGCCCGCCACGATGACCGTGGTCGGCACGGCGGTCGACCTGACCGACTGCTTCTATCCCGACTGCGACCCGATCCGGCTGTTCGTCGATCCGGCCGCGCTGGCCGCCCTCGCCCCCGCTCCGGGCTCGGTGACCGTTGCTCCAGGTCCGGCCACCGGCCCCGGCCCGACCACACAGACCGCGCTGCTGATCGCCCGGCTGACCGAGCCCGACCGGGCCGACGCGGTGGCTGCCCGGCTCGGCACCCGGAACGGTGTCGTGGGCGTCCAGCCGTGGCCGGACACCCGGGACGACATCCTGGTCCGGGACCGGATCTTCGGGGCGTCGCTGGCCGGGTTCGGCGTCTTCGTACTCCTCGCCGCCGCGTTCGTGGTCGCCGGCACCGCCACCGCCCGACTGCTGGCCCGGCGGCGGGAGATCGCGCTGCTCCAGACGGTCGGCTACACCACCCGGCAGATCATCACCGGCCTCGTCGGCGAGTCCCTGCTGCTGGGCGCGGTCGGCGTACTCGTCGGCTGGGTGATCGGCACCCTGCTCGCCCCGTTCCTACAGGTCGGCCTCGGCGGTGCCCTGGGCCGTCCCGGTCTCCGGATCGAGCCGCTCTCGCTCCTCGGCTCTGCCGCGCTCGTCGGGGCGATCCTCGGCGCGGCCACCCTGATCCCCGCCCGGCGAGCCGCCCGGCAACCGGTCTCCGATGTGCTGCGTGACGCCCCGCCGCGGACCGCCGCCCCGGCCCGGGTCGCCCGGCTGCTCGACCGCCTCCGGCTGGGCCCCGCCTACCGGTACGGCCTCGGCACGGTACTCACCCGGCCCGGACGCTCGGCGCTGACCGCCGCCGCGCTCGCGGTCGCCGTCGCGGCGATCGTCGTCGGCGGCGGGTTCACCGCCACGATGGACCGACTGGTCGCCGAGCCGGCCCGGGTCGGCGACCCCTACGACGCCCTCGTGGTGGTGGACCACGGCACCGACCCCGCCGCGCTGGCCGGACGACTCGCCGGCACGCCCGGTGCCAGCGGCTGGTACAGCCAGACCGACCGCCGCACCACCCTCGGGGACCAGACGTTCCTGTCCCGCGCGATCGGTGGCGACCCGGCCGACGCCGGGTTCATCGTCCGCGAGGGCCGCCCGCTGCGTGCGGCCGGCGAGGCGATCGTCGGGTACGGCCTGCTGCGCCGATTCAACCTCCAGGTCGGTGACACCGTCACGGTACGGGCCGGCGACACCCCGCTCACCCTGACCATCGTCGGCTGGTACAGCGAAACCGAGGACGGCGGCGAACTGCTGATGTACCGGGCGGAGATGCTGCCGGGAGTGCCGCCCGACGCCTACCTCGTCTCGACCGGTCCGGGCGGTACGCCGGAGGCGCTGGCCGCCGCCCTGCGGGACCGGCTCGGGCCGGACGTCACCGTGCACGCCCGGGAGTCCGACCCGGACGGTCTCGGCATGTTCACCGTGGCGATGCGGCTGCTGGCCGTGCTCGTCCTCGCCGTCAGCCTCGCCAACCTCGCCGCCACGCTGCTGACCGGCTCCCGCGAGCGTTCCCGCACGCTCGGCGTGCTCCGGACCGTCGGCTTCACCGTCCGGCAGACCCTGGCCCAGTCCGCCACCGGCGGCGCCGCGCTCGGTCTCGCCGCCGGGATCGTCGGACTGCCGATCGGCCTGCTGCTCCTGCACGTGCTGGCCAACCAGGTCACCATCGGCATCGGCGCCGGTCCGGGGCTCACCGAACAGCCCGCCTGGTCGCTGCTGGCCGCCACCGTGCCGGCGACCGTGCTGGCCGGCGCGCTCGCCGGGGTCCTGGCCACCCACCGGCTGTCCCGGACGTCCGCGTCCGCCCTCGTTCGGTGGGAGTGACGGCGTCAGGCGTACCTCCAGTGGATGCCGGGCGGGCGCCTCTTCGGGTTGCCCGCCCGGTCCAGCGGCCGGTCGTTCGCCTTCCGCACCAGCTCCTCGCGGTCCGGGCCGAGTAGCAGGGGCATCAGCCGGCGCAGCCACATCGCATTGTGCTCCAGCGTGCGCCGGACCACCTCGGCGCCGTAGGACTCCCAGGGCACCTTGTGCCGGGGCGCGAACACCGCCGCCTCGACCAGATCGGGCAGGTCGGCTCGGCAGTGCCGGTCCGGAATCAGCAGGTCGGCGCTCACCACGATCCCCGCGCTGTCGCGCGGAACCTGTTCCCAGGACACCGAGACCAACAGGTCCGGCCGCTCGTACCAGACAACCGGAAAGAGATCCTCGGTGTACGTCGGTTCGGGCATGCCGTAGTCGTCGACGAGGAACTGGAAGCACTGCCGGACCTCGGTTTCGAAGACGACCGGCTTCTGTCGGCTCTTCTTCATCCGCTACCTCCCCACCACCTCGGCATCCACGCTAACGCCGGATCGGGTCCGTCGCTGGAACGCTCGGGTGGCCGGCGGAACGGCGCCAGGGGCTGTGCAGACACGGCCGCACCGACCGCTTCAGTTACCAACTCGTCGAAGAGAGCAAACGCAGTACCGCGACCGTCACCATCCAACTCCCCGCCTGAACAGGCACCCGGCGCACTCTTCTGGCGCGAGCCACGCGTGCCGGCCGTTGCCGAGTAGCTGCTCCGGAACGGAGTCATGCGTACGTTCTTGGCTCCTCGACAGGGGCTGAGCGGGTACGCAGGTCGTCGTCAGTGATGTGTCGGACGACTCGGCAGGGTACTCCGACGGCGACGGTCATGGCCGGGATGTCGGACGTGACGACACTGCCCGCGCCGATGACGGCGCCGTACCCGATGCGTACGCCGGGGAGTACGACGGCGTTGCTGCCGATCCAGACCTTGTCCTCGATGACGATGGGTTCGGAGAACCGCCGGAAGTCCACTCGCAGCTCCGGGTGGACCGGGTGCCCGGTCGTGGTCAGAGTGACGCTTGGCGCGATCATGACGCCGTCGCCGATCCGGATCTCCACGTCGTCGACGAACGTCAGGTTGACGTTGCCGAAGAAGTCGTCGCCGATGTGCACGTTGCTGCCGAAACCCGCGTGGAACGGCGGCAGGAGCACAGTACGCTCTCCGACCGACCCGAGGATCGCCTCCAAGAGAGACCGGCGTCGTGCGGTGTCGCTCGGCCGTGTCTGGTTGTACTCGAAGATCAGGTCCGAACGGCGTTGAGAGTCCCGGAAGGACGCTTCCGACTCCGTGTAGAGAAGTCCTCGCCGGATCTTTTCCAGCACTTCCTCATCACGATCGGCCACGAGCACCACCCTCTCATGCGCTGGGCGTCGTTCGTGGTGGCGGGATGATCCATGTGCTGGGGTTGGACGGAAACCGGCGCGCTGAGCAGCCGCGAAACTCAGATCATGCGTCGTAGCGCGGTCTCCACGGCATCGACCAGCGGATCACCTGTGGTCCGTGGGTGCCGTGCGAGACCGAGCTCGACGTCCGGCAGGGTGGGCAGGGCGTCCGCGTCGTGGCAGGCCATCGCCGGTTCGAGGTTCGCGGGCATGAGTGCCGCGACGCCGAGTCCGGCCCGTACGGCGGCGAGCACACCGACCAGGGTGTTGCTCTCGAACGCCATCCGCCAGCGCCGATCGGAACGTTCCAGCGTCTCCAGTACCGACGTACGCCAGAAGCACGGGTTCGAGAAGAGCACCACCGGCAGCGGATCGGCGGCCACGTCCACACCCTGGCCGATCGCCCAGACCAACGGGCGGCGTACCGTCCAGCGCGGCGGCCCGGGTACCTCCGGCACCTCGTTGAGCACGAGTTGGACGCGGCCCGCGTCGTACGCCTCCCGCATCGCGGCGCCGGACAGGCTGAGCACCTCCAGCGTCGCGCCGGGGTGCAGCCGGGCGAGGTCGGCGAGGGCCTGCGGCAGCTGGGACGCGGCGAGGTCTTCGAGCAACCCGACGCCGCAGTGGCCGGTAAGCGCGCGTCCGGTCTCGGTGAGTGCCTGTGCGGAGAGCGAGAGGATGCGTTCGGCGTACGGCAGGAGTTCCTCACCCGCCCGGGTCGGCGAGACACCAGAGGGCGACCGGTAGAGCAGCGGACGGCCGACAACGCTCTCGAGCCTGCGCACCTGCTGGCTGAGCGCGGGCTGGGTATGTCCGAGCGCGGTCGCGGCGCGGCTGATGCTGCCCGCCCGCACGGCGGTGACGAACGACCGCAACAACCCGGTCTCAAGGTCCTTGGCCATAAGTATTCATGATACCGACTCCAACAAATTAGCCACTTCCTATGGCCTGTTGGACGATCTAGCGTCAGTCAGGTGACCGGATACCGAGAGGTGCTCGCCGTGCCAGGGATGGCACCGCTGCTGGGCGTTGCGCTGCTCGCTCGTGCCGCGATCACGGGCAGCGTGATGGCGCTGACGATGTACGTGGTGCTGGGTCTGGACATGAGCTACGCGGCAGCGGGTGGCGTCGTGGCGGCGATGACCGTGGGGATGGCGCTGGGCGGGCCGCTGCTCGGCCGCATGATCGACCGGCGGGGCCCGCGCGTCGTACTGCTGGTCACCGTCGTACTGCAGGTCGTGTTCTGGCTGAGCGTGCCGATCCTGCCGTACGGGACCCTGCTCGGCGCCGCCTTCGTGGCGGGTCTGCTGATGGTGCCGGCCCAGCCGTTGACCAGGCAGGCGATCGCCGCGATGACGACGGCGGGACAGCGCCGGGCCGCGTTCGCGCTGGAATCGGTGCAGGGCGAACTGTCGTACGTGGTGGGTCCGCCGATCGTGATCCTCTTCGCGACGAAGGTCTCCCCTGGCGTGGTGGCCTGGGTCATCGGCGCCGCGATCGTGGCGGGTGGAGCGGGGATCGCCCTGCTCAACCCGCCGCTGCGTGCCGAGGGCGAGGCGGATGCCGATCCGCTCGGCCGCCCCCGCCGCCGGGAGTGGCTGAGCCCGGGCATGATCGCCGTGCTGGTGATGGCGTTCGGCACCACGATGCTGCTCAGCGGTACCGACCTGGCCATCGTCGCCACCCTCGAGGAAGCCGGCCAGATCTCCTGGGCCGCCGTGGTCGTGGCGGTGTACGGCGTGGCCTCCATCGTCGGCGGGCTGGTGTACGGCGTGCTCCCCCGGCCGCTGCCCACGTGGCTGCTGCTCGGGCTGCTCGGGCTGGCGACGATTCCCGCCGGGCTGGCCCACGACTGGCCCTGGTTGTGCGTGGCCGCTGCCGGTGCGGGGCTGCTCGCCGCGCCGACCCTTTCCGCGGTGGCCGACGCGGTGAGCCGGCTGGCACCGGCCAGCGTGCGGGGTGAGGCGACCGGTCTGCAATCCTCGGCGCAGAGTGCGGGCTTTGCGCTCGGATCCCCGGTCGTCGGGGTGGCGATCGGCGTCTCTGTCCCAGCGGGCGGCTTCGCGGCGGCCGGGCTGGCCGGCCTTGCCGCCGCGCTGATTGGATGCCTGCTGGAGCGTGCGCCGGCCGCTCCGGGGCGACGACGACGGTCAGCGGGTGGACGGTCTTCTCAGCGGTGCGGGATCTCGTGGTTGGCCTGGAAGAGCCCGGCGGGGTCCGCGTTCTTCCGGAGCCTCAGCAGGGCGTCCCAGGTCGAGGCGTCGTACCCGGTCGACGGGTCCACGGCCTCCTCCTGGAAGTTCAGGTACTGCCGCCCGCGTGAGTAGGGTGCCATCGCGTCGACCACCCGCTCGCAGTCGGCGACGGTCTGCTTGGCGAACTCGCCCACCATCATCCCGCCGGTGATCAGCTGGAACTGGCCGTCCAATCTCGCCACCGCACCGGCGCCGGGCTGCGAGCGCCCGAGCGCCCCACCGAGCTGGCGCAGCTCCGCCGCCAGGAAGAGCGAGCTGCCGGAGTCCGCGCCGGCGACCTCGACCAGTCGGTCCACGGCGGCCGGCGGCAGCTCGTCGAGCAACGCCGACTGCCCGCCACCTGGCGTGGGCTGCTCCGGATCCATGTGCAGCCGCGCCAGTGTCGCCGCTGGTACCCGCCCGAAGGTGTCCAGCTCGGGTCCGAGGTCCCGCAGCGGCGCCAGGATCCGCTCCGCCTCGGCGTCGTCCGCCAGCACGGCGCCGTCGACGATCACCAACTGTCGACCCCGGAACGGCTCCGGGATCTCGGGGATCGGCGGGTACTGGAGGTGCCGGTACGACGTGGTGACCGCATCGGGCGCGTCGGCGGCCCAGCGCGCCCACCGGCTCAGCACCCGGTGCGCGTCCCGCAGGTCCCAGACGAGCATGCCGGCGTACGCGGTCTCGATCGGGTAGAGCGTGAACTCGATCGTGGTCACCACGCCGAAGTTGGCGCCGCCTCCGCCGCGTACCGCCCAGAACAGCTCCGGCTCGTGCTCGGCGTCGACCCGGGTCAGCGAGCCGTCCGCGGTGACCAGTTCGACCGCAGTCACGCTGTTGGCGGCCAGTCCCAGGGCCCGGCCGTACCAGCCCACTCCCCCGCCGAGCGAGTAGCCCACCACGCCGGTGTCCGGTGACGAGCCGTGCAGGGCGGACAGGCCGTGCGCCGCCGCCGCTTCGATCACCGGCAGCCACAGGGCACCGGCCTCGACCCGGGCCCGGCGGGCGTCGGGGTCAATGTCGATTCGGCTCATCCCGGACATCCGCAGCAGCACGCTGTCGGTCAGGTCGCCGAGCGGGTGGGCGTTGTGCCCCGTACCGACCGGCGCGACGCGCAGCCCGGCGGAGGCGGCGGCCCGGACCACGGCCGCGACCTCCGCCGCACTGGTCGGGAAGGCCACTGCGGCGGGACGTAGATCGACGGCGAGCGCCCAGGTCGTCCGGGCACGGTCGTACTCCTCGTCGCCGGGCAGGAAGACGCCCCCGCCCGCCAGCCCGCGCAACGACGACACGCCCCCGGCCCTCTCCGACCGCGCGCTTTCGGTAGCCACTTGCTATTCCCCCCGGAAGTATTCAGGTCACACCAGACAGGCTGGTAACGGACAGACGTCCATCGGTCGTGCCGGCCAACTGTCGCCGAGCCGCGCTGCCGCTACCAGGGGAAAGCCTTGCCCTGGTTATTCCCGGTCGCCGACTGGTAAACGGCACGTCGACCCGACTTGGGGTCGGCGATTCTCGCGGGAACAATAGTGCGGTGAGTTCCGATAAACTGGCCTATTTCCTACGTGCCCGCCGCGCCGCGCTCCAACCCGACGAGATCGGCTTGGGCGCCCGGTCGCGCCGACGTACCGAGGGACTGCGACGTGAGGACGTCGCAGCGCTGGCCACCATGTCGACGGACTACTACCGCCGCCTGGAGCAGGCCCGTACCGGACCGCCCTCGCCGCAGATCCTGGACTCCATCGCGCGGGCCCTGCGGCTGACCGCCGACGAACGTGACTACCTGTACCGGGTCGCCGATCAGGAGCCGCCCGCACGACCCACGGTCAGCCGGGAGGTCGCGCCGGCGCTGCAACAGCTCGTCGACGGGCTCGGCGACGCCCCGGCCCAGGTCATGACGATCCTCGGCGAGACGATCGCCCAGAATCCGATGGCCGTCGCACTGCTCGGCGACCACTCGATCTACACCGGCGACGCCCGCTACACCACCTACCGCTGGTTCACCGACCCGGCCTCCCGGTCGATGCACCCGCCGGAGGACCACGAGGAGGAGAGCCGCGCCCGGGTGGCCGACCTGCGGGCGAGATCGGTGGACGGCGGCGACCCGGAGACCGACCGACTTATCGGCACACTCCACGCCCGCAGCGCCGAATTCGCCCAGATGTGGCAGGAACAGAAGGTGGCGATCTGCCGGTCCGGCACCAAGACCCTGGTACACCCCGACACCGGGATGCTCGACCTGGAATGCCAGATCCTCAGAGCCGAGGGGCTCGGGCAGTTGCTCGTCACCTTCACGGCGGCACCGGGCAGCCGCGCGGCGGCACAGCTGCGCGAACTCTCCAGACCGAGCGGGGCGGAGCCGGTCAGAAGGTGACCGGCAGGCTGCTCAGGCCCCGGGTCCGGAACGACGGCCGCCAGGCCAGCTCGGCCGGGTCGACCGCGAGCGCCAACCCGGGGAACCGACGCAGTACGGCGCCGATCGCGATCTGTGCCTCCAGCCGGGCCAGCGGCGCGCCGACGCAGTAGTGGATGCCGTGCCCCAGGCTGAGGTGCCCGTTGTCCGGCCGGCGTACGTCCAGCAGGTCCGGTTCGGCGAACCGCTCCGGGTCCCGGTTGGCGGTGGCGACGCAGAGCAGCACTGTCGCACCGGCCGGGATGGTGACCCCGCCGATGGAAAGATCGGTGAGCGGGAACCGGCGGAGCGCCACCGTTCCCGGCGGCTCGTAGCGGAGCAGTTCCTCGATCGCGGCCGGCGACGGCTCGGCGCCCTCCCTTACCGCGGCGAGCTGTTCCGGGTTGCGCAGCAGCGCGAGCAGGCCGGTACCGATCACGTGCACGGAGTTCTCGTAGCCGGCGAAGAGCACGAGGAAGGCGAGCGAGGTCAACTCCTCCTCGCTGAGCCGGTCGCCGTCCGATCCGTCGCCCGTGTCGGTGCCGGTGCCGGGGTCGTCCGACCCGTCGTCGCGGGCCGCGATCATGGCGGTGAGCAGGTCGTCGCCCGGATTCCGCCGCTTCTCGGCGATCAGCCGGACCAGGAAGTCCTGTAGTTCCATGATCGCCCGCCCCCCGGCCCGGGGGTCGTCGGCGGGCGGCGCGATCATCACGTCGGTCCAGCCGCGCATCGCGGCCCGGTCGGCCTCCGGCACGCCGAGCAGGTCGGAGATGACCCTGACGGGTAACGGACCCGCGTACTCGGCGATCAGGTCCGCCTCGCCGTTCGGGGCGATCCGGTCGAGCAGTTCGGCCGCCGCAACCTCGATCTTGGGGCGCAACCGGGAGATCCGCTGCGGTCCGAACGCGTGCCGGACGAGCCGGCGGATCCGGCTGTGGTCCGGCGGGTCCATGTTCAGCAGGTTCGCGTCCAGGGCCGGCGGCAGCGAGAAGCCCTTCCAGCTACCGTCGCCGTTCGCCTTGTTCAGCGACAGCCTCGGATCGGCCAGCCCGGCGCGTACGTCGGCGTACCGGGTGACCAGCCACACCTTCGCGCCGTCCGGCAGGGTGATCTGGTGCACCGGCCCGGCCTCGCGCAGGGCGGCGAAGCCCGGATAGGGGTTCGCGATGAAGGCGGCGTCGAAGAGCGCGCCGGCGCTGGACGGGCGGGGCGGCGCGGCGGTATCCGGCTGTCCGGTCATTCCGCCAGATTACGCGCCGGTTGCCATCCGATCCGCCCCGGTCACGTCGCCGAGATGGGACCGGCGCGACCACTCGGGCCGCGCCGGTCCCACCCGGTCAGGTGCTCGGCTGACCAGCTGCTCAGCCAATCAGCTGCTCAGCTGATCAGGTGCTCAGCCGAGCAGAGGTGCTCAGCCGATCAGGTCGAACCGTTCCCAGAGCCCGACCGAGGCGCGGTTGGCGATCAGTGGCGCCGCGCCACCGTTCTCCGCCGACACCAACTGGTTGTTGACCAGGGCGCGCAGGCTCACGCTCCCGTCGGAGTTGGCCACGAGCCGGAAGGTCTGCGCCGTCCCGATGCTGGTGCCGTTGGCGATCAGCGGGGACGTCGCGTTGGGCGCGGTCACCAGCAACCCGTTGGCCCTCGCCCGCAGCGCGATGTTGCCGCCGCCCGCGTCGAGCCGCTCGAACTGCTCCCAGGGCCCGATCGCGGCCCGGTTGGCGATCAGCGGCGCGGCACCCGCGTTGTCGGCCGCGACGTACTGGCCGTTGGCGTGGGCCCGCAGGCTGATCACCGGGCCGGGACCGGGGCCGCCGGCCGTACCGGTGGTGAAGGTGAAGGCGTCGACGTCGAACAGGTTGCCGGCACCGCCCTTGAACACCAGGAACAGGCTGGTCGAGGCGGCCGGCTGGTTGCTCAGCGCCGTGGAGACGTTGGCGAAGGTGTCCCAGCTACCGGTGTTCGGTACGGCGACGGTGCCGAGCAGGGTGCCGGTGGCCGAGCCGGCCCGTACCTCGATGGTGCCGCCGGGGCCGCCCGAGGAGACCCGGGCCTCGAACCGGGTCGCGTTCGCCAGCAGGTACGGCTGGTACGCAATCCAGTCGTTGTTGTCGATGAATCCGGCGGTCCGGCCACCCTCGGCCGCAGCGTGCTCGGCGACCTGCACCCCGCCGGACTGGCTGCCGAAGTGCTCGCCCTGACGGTGCTTCGGTTGCAGCGTACGGCTGCTGTTCGAGGTGAGCCCGCCGTTGTCGGTGTACGAGGCGTTGAAGACCCCGTAGATGTTCGCCGCCACGTCGTGTTCACCGTCGAGCGGTACGGCGATGGAGCCGCTGCACCCGTTGACGGAGGTGATCTCGTGGGCGTGGCTGTCGTGCCCGAGCGCGTACGCGACGCGTACCCGGGAGCAGTTGATCGTGCCGTCCTCCGGGTCGCTCACCGTGACCTGGAACGGGATGGTGTCACCGAAGTTGAACAGTTGCCCGTTGGCCGGCAGGTTCAGCGTCACCGTCGGCGCGGCGTTGCCGACCGTCACCACCAGGCTTGCCGTCGCCGACAGCCCGGTCGGGTCGGTGACCCGCAGCGTCGGGGTGTACCTCCCGTTCGTGGTGTACGTCTTCGTCGGGTTGGCCGCCGTCGAGGTGGTGCCGTCGCCGAAGGTCCACAGGTAGCTCAACGCCCCACCCTCGGGGTCCGAGCTGCCCGCCGAGGAGAAGTTCACGGTCAGCGGGCTCGGTCCGGAGGTGCGGTTGGCCGTGGCGACCGCAATCGGGCTGCGGTTCCCGCCGCCGATGTACTCGATCCGGAACAGCGCCTGGTTGTTGTTGTTCGTGCCGTAGTCGAGCACGTAGAGGGCGCCGTCCGGGCCGAACGCCATGTCCATCACCTGGGTGCCGGTCCACGGGAACGCGGAGATCTCCCCGGGCGAGCCGTCGGAGTTGACCGCGATCGCCTTGATCCAGCGCCGGCCGTACTCGCCGGCGAAGTAGCGGCCGTTCATCGAGGCCGGGAACTTGACGCCGGAGTTCAGGTTGGCGTCGTACCGGTAGACCGGGCCGCCCATCGGGGACTCGGAGCCGCCGCCGAACTCTGGAGGCGAGCCCGCGTCGCCGTACTTGATCCAGCTCGCCCTGGCCGGCGGCAGCGTGGTCAGACCGGTGTTCCGGAACGAGTTGTTGGTCGGGCCGCCCGCGCAGTTGTACTTGCCCGCCGAAGGGCCGGACGGGAACGTGTACTCGTTGTACGTCTCGGCGGTGGTGTTCGTCCCGGTGCAGTACGGCCAGCCGTAGTTGCCCGGCCCGGTGATCCGGTTGAACTCCACCTGGCCGCCCGGTCCCCGGTTGGCGTCGCCGACTCCGGCGTCCGGGCCGTAGTCGCCGAGGTAGACGATGCCGGTCGCCCGGTCGACGTTCATCCGGAACGGGTTGCGGAACCCCATGGCGTAGATCTCGGGCCGGGTTCCGGCGGTGCCGGGGGCGAACAGGTTGCCGGCCGGAACCGTGTAGCTGCCGTCCGGCTGCGGCTTGATCCGCAGCACCTTGCCCCGCAGGTCGTTGGTGTTGCCGGAGGACCGCTGGGCGTCGAACTGCGGGTTCCGGTTGGTCCGCTCGTCGATCGGGGTGTACGAGTTCGACTCGAACGGGTTCGTGTCGTCGCCGGTGGTCAGGTAGAGGTTGCCGGCCGCGTCGAAGTCGAGGTCGCCGCCGACGTGACAGCACTGGCCCCGGTCGTTCGGCACCTGGAGGACGATCCGCTCGCTGCCCAGGTTGAGGGTGTCGTCGGCGTTCATGGTGAACCGGGACAGCCGCAGGTGCCCCTTCCACCGCTCGAAGTCGGCTGCGGTACCGGTGGTCGGGGCGTCACCGGCCGGGGTGCTCAACGTCGGCGAGTAGTAGAGGTAGACGTACCGGTTGCTGGCGAAGTTCGGGTCGGCGGCGACGCCCTGCAACCCCTCCTCGTCGTGGGTGTAGACCGGGATGTTGCCGGCGACCTTGGTGTTGCCGGCGGCGTCGGTCACCCGGACCGTGCCGTTGCGGGCGGTGTGCACGACCGAGCGGTTCGGCAGCACGGCCAGCGACATCGCCTCGCCGAGTTCGGCCGAGCCGGTGGCCAGGGTGACCTGCTGGTAGTCGGCGGCGGGGATCGGGTCCGCGTGGGCGGCCGACGGCGCGACGGCCACCGCCAGGGCCACGCTCGCGGCCGTCGTGCCGACCGCGACGAGCAGCCGGGCGGGGCGCCGAGGTTGCGGGAACATGGTCGTCCTTTCTCGACGGTCGGCGGGCCGGCCCGCGATCGCGGGCCGGGACCGACCGTGGGGGGTGGCGGGGATGCGGGGGTACGCCGGGTCGGCCGACCGGTGGGCGGGGTCGGCCGACCCGGGCAGGTGTGCTGGGGCCGGCGGCTCGGCCGGGGGTGCCGAGGGGATTCGCCGGGGTGCGGGGATCAGCCGGTGACCAGGTCGAACTTCTCCCAGGGGCCGACCGTGGTCCGGTTGGCGATCAACGCGGCGGCGCCGCCGTTCTCCGCGACGACGTACCGGTTGTTGGCCAGGGAGCGCAGGCTGACCGTGCCATCGGAGTTGCGGAGCAGCGCGAACGTCTCCCAGCCGCCGGCCGCGCCCCGGTTGGCGATCAGCGGGGAGGCACCGGCCGCCTCGGCACAGACGTACGTGTTGCCGGCCCGGAACCGCAGTGCCACGTTGCCGCCGCCGAGGTCGACCAGGTCGAACCGGGTGGTGGCGCCGATCGCGGCCTGGTTGGCGATCAGCGGGGTGGTGGCGTTGGCCGCGCTGACGTACCGGTTGTTGGCCCGGGCACGCAGGTTGCTGGCGCCGGCCGGCGGCTCGACCACCCGGGGCGAGCAGTCCGCGGCCACCGCACCCGCCGCGATCTGGATCCCGCCGAGCAGCATCCGGGTGAAGTTCGAATCCGTGTACGTCGCCTCGGTGTGCCCGAGCCCGGTGTACCAGGCCCGGCCGCCGCCGTACGCCTGACACCAGGTGATCGGGTGGTCCCCGCCCATGCTGCCGCCGCTGTACGACGACTCGTCGAGATTCGCCAGCACCCGCACGTTGGGCCGGGGGTTGGTCCGGTAGTCGTACCACTCGTCGGTGCGGGGCCAGGTCGCCGGCAGGTGTGCCGTGGACGGATTCGTCCGGTCCTCGACCCGGATGGTGGCCTGCTGGGTCGCCGGATGCGAGCTGAAGTACGCCCCGACGAGCCCGCCGTACCAGGGCCAGTCGTACTCGGTGTCGGCGGCGGCGTGCACGCCGACGTACCCGCCGCCGGCGGCGACGTACGACTGGAATGCCGTCTGCTGGGTGGCGTTCAGTACGTCACCGGTGGTGGAGAGCCAGACGACCGCCTGGTACTGGGCGAGGTTGCCGGTGGTGAACGCCCCGGCGTCCTCGGTGGCGGTCACCGTGAACCCGTTGGCGGCGCCGAGCTGCCGGATCGCGGCGATGCCGTTCGGGATGGACGAGTGCCGGAAGCCGGCGGTCTTGCTGAACACCAGCACGTTGGTCAGCGGTGCGGCCGAGGCCGGGGTCGGGGCGACGCCCAGGGCGGCCAGCAGTACGGCCAGGACGACGAACAACGTCTGCGCACGGGTACGCATGATCTGCTCTCCTCGCGTCGAGCGGGTGGGGGTAGGGGTGGTGGCGGGGAGTGCGGGCCCACCCGCCGCCCGTTCGGGTCGGTCGGCGAGTGGGCCGGAACCGGTCAGCCGCCGGTGAGTTCGAACTTCTCCCAGGGGCCGACCGAGGGGCGGTTGGCGATCAGCGGCGCCGCTCCCCCGTTGTCGGCGACCACGTACTGGCTGTTCACCTGGGCCCGTAAGCTCACCGTGTTGTCGGAGTTACGGACCAGCGCGAAGGTCTCCCACGCCCCGGCCGAGTCCCGGTTGGCGACCAGTGCGGCAGCTCCGGCGTTCTCCGCACAGACGAACATCCCGTTCGCCCGGGACCGCAGCGCGACGTTGCCACCGCCCAGGTCGACGACGTCGAACTGGGTGGTGCCGCCGGTGCTGGCCTGATTGGCGATCAGCGGCGTGGTGGCGTTGGCGGCGCCGACGTACTGGCTGTTGGCCTGGGCCCGCAGGCTGGACCCGCCGCTGGGCGTCGTGCCGCCGGTCAGGATCCGCAACGCGTCGATCATGCCGACCGAGGTGGTCTTGTTGACGATCCGTATCGTGTGCGAGCCGTTGGCCAGCCCGGTACGTCGCCAGACCACCTGCTGGGCCTGGCGTGCGCCCGACGCGTTCAGGTTCACGTTGGCCTGGAACACGTTGTCGAGGTAGACGTCGACGTTGCCCATGTCGCTGAACCGCTCCGACAGGAACTCCACGCCGGTGCCGGTGAACGTGTACGACGCCGCCGCGTTGACCGTGGTGCTGTGGTGCGTGTCGTCGTTGTAGTCGCCGTAGCCACGGGCGGTGGTGAGGTGCCAGTTCGCGTCGTACGTCAGCATGGTGTTGTTGACCAGCTCGTTACCGCCACCGCCGCCACTGCTGCCCAGGCCGAGCGTTGACGCGGTGTTGCGCAGCGTCTTGACGCCCTGGTTGGCGGTGCCGGTCAGGGTGGTCGCCGAGTAGTTGGTCAGCGGCTTGGCGGTGCGCTCCAGGACGTAGTTCGTGTTCGCCGCGGTGGCGAAGGTGATCTCGCCCGCCGTGCTGGTCGCCAGGATGGCGTTGTCCGAGGTACGCCGGACCCGGATCTGCTGGGTGCCCCACGGGTTGACCACCCGGGCCTGCTTGCCGAACTGGCTGCGCAGGCCGACGTACTTGATCTCGCCCGCCTCGCGTTCCGAGCTGACCAGGAAGCCGTCCTTGGCCAGCAGGGTGAACTTGCCGACGAAGCTGGAGTCGTTCGGCACCGCCGGGAAGACCCGGATCTTGTCGTTGTACGACTGCATCAGCGACTCGTTCATCGCGGCCAGGTGGATACCGAGGTACTCGAAGACCCCGTTGGTGTTGTTGGTCATCCCGTTCGGGTAGTTCTGGTACTTCTGCAACATCGTCCGCATGCCCTGGAACGCCTGCTCGCCGAGGCCGAGCCGGGCGGCGTGCACGTGGTCGTTCGCCCAGACGTTGCCGTACGGGTGCGGCCGGACGTTGAAGGTGTTCACCGCGGTCTGGTAGTCCGGGTAGCCGATGCCGGTCAGGTCGTACGGCCAGACCAGTTCCAGCGACACGTTCTCGCCGTTACGGGTCGGCGACGACGGCGGGTCGTGCGGCAGGTACGCGCCATTGGAGATCTGGTACGGCGCGAGGTTGTTCACGATGTTCTGCCAGTTGGCCCGCAGGCCGGCGTCCAGCCCGAGCTGCGTGCTCACCTGGATGGCCAGCGGAAAGAGCAGCCGGACCGCCGCCAGGTCCGTGATGGCGTTCTTGACGTCCCAGTACGTCTCGTGCGCGTTCGAGTTGGCCATGAAGTACCGGCCAGCGGAGTCCCGGGACAAAATGTCCTCGTAGAACTTCACCGCCTCCCGCATGTGCGGGTACGCGGTGTTCCGCAGGTACGCCTCGTCGTTGCTGTACCGGTACTGCAGGTACATGTTGTACGCGGCCTCGGTGCCGGTCGAGTACAGATCGTTGACGTAGTCGCTGTTGATGGTGCCCCGGGCGTTGCCGTCCCAGCCCATCGTCTCCGGTACCCAGAGCCCGTCACTGCCGTACCGCGTGGTGGTGTACGACTTCAGCGCACCAAGATTGCGGCTGTAGAGCCGGTTGAACCCGGCCATCAGGTCGGTGTGGTTGGAGGCGTAGAACGAGTTGTAGACGTCCCGCTGATTCCAGTACCAGTAGCCGTTGCTCCACTTGGAGTTGTCCTGGGTCGCCCGGAACACTCCGTTGATGAAGTGCACCGGATAGTTACCGAAGCCGCCGGCCGCGATCATGTAGGTGGCCAGGTAGTAGACGTTCTCCAGGTAGTCAGCGTCACCGGCCGAGTTCGAGTACTGCACGAACGACTTGGCCCAGAAGTTGTGCCACCAGTTGCGGTAGTTGTTCAGTGTGCTGGCGTACCCGGTGCTCTTCACCGAGGCGAGCTGGTTCTTCGCCTGGGTGACCGAGTTCTGGCCGGGCGAGTTGATCCGGGACGCGGCGGTGAACCAGATGGTGTAGCTGCTGGTCGGGGTGATGTTCAGCCGGACCCGGGTGCCGTTGACCACCTGCGAGGTGTAGCCGGCGCCCTCGACGGTCGCGGCCAGGGTGTAGCCGAAGTTGTTCGGGTCGGCCTGCCCCCGGCTGATCCCGACCCCGGTCGAGTCCGCGAAGGTGCTCGCGGTGCGCCAGGTCGTCAGATTGGGTACGTCCGCGATGTTCTGGACGCTGTTCAAATCCCAGAGACTCAGGTCGAGCCCGATGCTGGTCACGCCCGGCCGGGAGTCCTCGACGTGGATGCCCATCACCTCGGAGTTGGGCGAGCCCATGATGGTGACGGTGCGGTTGTTGTCGTACTTCGTGGTGAGGGTGCCGTCGTAGAGCGACAACCGCTGCTGGAACGTGGTGTAGCCGGTGTCCATCTGCGGATTGCTGAACAGGTTGACGTTGCCGGCCGCGTACGTCGACTGTTGCGCCAGGTCCACCCCGGAGACCTGCATGTTCAGGCCGTTCTGGTTCCACACCATCGCGCCGGTCTTCCCGTTGCCGACGGTCAGTCCGTGGATCGGGTTGGTGTTGGGCCGGTTGTAGACGATGTCATGCTTCGACAGGTAGTTGGCGTAGTTGACGTTCAGTGCGCCGGTGCTCGAATTGAACGCTGCGTCCGTGGGCGCCGCTGCGGCCGGAGCGGCCGGGCTGACGGCGACGAGGCTGCCGCTGAGCAGGGCGGCAAGCATGACGCTGATCGGCGTCTTCACCTTCATCGACACGATTCCTTCTAGATCGTCCGGTGGGATGATGTCTCGCGCCCCGGAGGCCGGTGAAGCTCCCCATCCGCCGAAACGGGGAGCGACGTCGAGACGGACCGGGCCGGTCGCCACCGGAGAGGTCGTACTGACCTCCGGGTAACCATCGACCCATGTCTGTGATTTGCAGTTAACATTGGATGTCTTGCATCCGTCAATCCCCTCGCAGACTCTTTTCGGACCTTCTGGTGGCAGGCTGCCGGGTAGGATCGGCCGAATACATCGGAGGTATGGTGCCCAGCCCGGGGTGTGGCGGCACGGCGGAGCCGACAGGGTCACAGGGCAAGGAGGGCGCGGACCGGACCTGATAGTGTCCGCCGCCGTGACTCTGCCGAGCGACACGAACCTCGCCTGGTCCGACCCGGTGCTGCAACACGCGGTCGACGCCCTGGCCTCCCGCGACCCGAGTCCCGGGTACAAGGCGCTGGCCGACAGTGCCGGTGACTTCGACCGTCGTGAGTTGTACGTCGAGGTGCTGGGTGACGTTGGCGCCGTGCACCTCGGCGCCCTGCGGGCCGAGGCGGAACGGGCCGGCGACGACCCGCACTGGTGGCTGTTGTGCGGTTCCGCCGCGCGTGCCGCCGCGTGGGCCGCTCGCGGCGCCGCGCAGATGAAGTACACGTCGGAGCAGCAGGTACGCAGATTGCGCGAGCTGTCTCGCGAGTCCCGTGACATGTTGCGGCTGGCGGCGAACCTGGCGCCGGAGGATCCGGTGCCGTGGACGGTTCGGCAGAGTATTGCCAAGGCGGCCCCGATTCGCGCGGACGAGCCGCATACGGTGTGGAATCGGCTGCTCGCGCTCGCTCCGGACTCGTTCCTCGGCAACCACCAGCGGCTGAGCATCCTGTGCCGCAAGTGGTACGGCAGCACCGAGCAGATGCTCGGGTTCGCACGTGAACGCCGCACCACCCTGCCGGACGGACATCCGCTGTGGTCACTCGCGCCCCAGGCGTACATCGAGGTGTGGGTCGACGGCTGGATGGTCGGAAACCTGGCGACGCGGGTGTACCGGTTGATGACCAGCGGCCCATTGAAGAAGCGCACCGCGCGGGCCGAGGTCGACGCGGCGTCGGACCGGTTCCTGGCTGGTGCCGCCGCCTACGCCGACCACCCCTGGCTGATGGTGGCTCATCAGATGTTCGGCGCGTATTACCACAAGGCGGGAGTACGCGACCGGGCCCGGACCCACCTGGAGTGTGGCGGTGAGCGGGCGTCGTCCTGGCCGTGGGGGTACTTTCCCGGCGAGCAGCAGGCCGCGTTGACCGGTGCGAGGCGGTCGGTCGGGCTCGGGTAGCCATCGCCCCCCCCGAGCGGCCGCCCCGGGCGTCGCCACTGGGCGTACTGCCTGCGCTGTGGCGGCATGGGTTCGCCGAGTTGGGGCGGCCCGCCCCGGACCAGGGGGAGGCGGTCCAGGGCGGGCAGGGGTGAGAAGGCGGGTCAGCGGCGCCGGGGCACCCAGTAGAGAAGTTGACCGGCGATCAGCGCGGGGTGCGTGTCGGGCAGCGCTTGCATTGCGCGGGCGAGGTGAGCGGCGAGGTACATCATCAGCCCCACCCGGTCACCCTTGAAGCCGACCAGCAGGGCCAGCCGGGCCGGCGCGCACGGCCACGGGTCCTGGCAGGTCTGGCATCGGTACGACCACGCCGGGCCGTGCCCGCCGGCCGGGTAGCGCCGCTGCGCCGCCCTTCGCATCGCCCGGTACCAGCGTTCCTGCGGCCCGATCACGGGTCATGCCCGGGTGGTGGTCTGCCGCGACCGGTGCTGCTGAGCCGGAGTTGCGCCGCGTGCGCGGCCGTTGGCCGTACGGGCGTGTGCGGGGCCGTCCCAGCCATGGCGACGGTTGGTCGGCTTGGGGTGGGCCGGCTTGTCCGTCCGTCCGGGTGCGGAGGTCGCTGCGTGGACCGCGGCCCGGTACTCCGCACGGGAGAGTGGCGGCGGTGGCGGGGGTTGGTAGGGCATCTGCGGCAGCTCGACCGAGTCCGGGCAGCGCCACCGGTAACCGCATCGGCAGTAGCGCCAGAGCCGACGCCAGTACCGGCGGTGATAGGGCTTGCTTCTGCGCCAGAGTTTCATGATCGATGCCTCCCGTCGGCGGAATTGGACGGGGACGGCGCCCGGATTCCACATAGGCACCGCCCCCGTAGGCACCCGCCCGGATTGGATGGGGGCCGGGCGGGGACCCGAATTCCACCCTGGACTGTCCGCCCATTTCCCCGGAAGATGCTGGTCGGGCGTGGGAAGCCCGTCGGCAAGCCAATAGACATGACCTTGAAAGCCGGAGCGTATTGGGGGACGTGAAGTCCTATGTCTGCGAGTCAATATCTGGTAGAGGAGCTTCGCCGGACGCGGGAGCTTATCGGGCTGACCCAAGAGGCGTGGGGCGAGCGGATCCACTTCTCCGCAAAGCACGTCGGCGCGGTGGAGCGAGGCGAGCGGCCAGCCCTCCCGGACTACCTGGGAGCTGTCGATCGCGCCTTCGGGACCGCCTTCATGCAGTTCTACCGGATGTTCGTGAAGGAGGAACTCGTCCCTGTCTGGTATCGCCCCTTCGTTGAGCACGAGGGCCGTGCCAGCCTGCTCAGGGTCTATCACCCGCTGTTGGTCCCCGGTGTGCTTCAGACCGAGGCGTACGCGAGGGCTGTCCTGACGGGATACCGCTTCCAGCCGGAGACGGTGGACGGCATGCTGGCAACCCGGCTCGGTCGACAGGAGATCCTGCACCGCCGGCCCGACCCATGCCAGTTGGTCGCAGTGGTGGACGAGGGAGTCCTCCACCGCCGGGTGGGAGACGCGGCGGTCATGCGCGAGCAATTGGCAGCCCTGGTGACGGCGTGCGATTACCCCAACGTGCGGGTGCAGGTCGTTCCGTTCGACGCGGGCGCCTACGTAGGACTGGACGGCGCGCTGGCGATCGCGACCGTGGACGGCCGTTCGGTCGGCTACCTGGAAGGGCACCTGACGGGCCGCGTCGTCGAGAGCCCGGACGCCACGATGGACCTTGAGGGCGCTTGGGAGGCCATCCGGGACTACGCTCTACCCAGCCAGCAAAGCCTTGAACTGATCACGAGGACGGCCGAGAAGTGGACCTGAACCCCGCCCCGAACTGGCACAAGTCGTCGCGCAGCGACAGCGGATCCTGCGTCGAAGTAGCCGACAACCTCCCCGGCCGGGTCCTCGTACGGGACAGCAAGGAGCGGCAGGGACCGGTCCTGACGTTCAGCCTTCGACACTGGCGCGGGTTCGTGAACCTGACCAAGCGTCACTAGGCTTGATCATTCGCGGATCTGACGAATCGGCCTGATGTCGCCGGTCTGCATCGCCGCTGATCGAGGTCGTGTGACGGTGGGCATGCTGGCGAGTCATCTATCGCAGCGCGCGTCCTCTCCTGTAGTCCTGCGGCGCGGGTCGCGGGGGCTGGCTCGGGGGTCAGCCGGATGCGATGGTGCTGGGATCCGGGTGAACGCGGTGGTGATGTGGGCGGCCCATGGCCAAGGCTCGGCCAAGGCTCGGCCGCCAACGACAGTGCATGCGTGTTAGCCGTTCGTGGTACACGATTTGGGAAACCCTTATCAACTGTCGCCATCGGAAGGCCATTATCTCGCGGAGTGATCGTGCTATACCAAAATTTTCTCCAATGTGGCCTCTGGCTAGAGGTTTCAGCCCCGCTTGATGCGGCCCCTTATCGCCAGGGCACAGAGTCCTAAAAGCACTGGACCTACGAACCGCAATGCGAGAGAGATGTACTCACCCATCACATTGACTGCGGATGGCGACTGCCATCCCAAACAACTCTTCAGCGCTATTAGCGTCGCGTCCAGGAGCGAATATCGGGGGGCTCCCCGGGAATCTGGACTCAGGCCACAGAGTGCAATGATAGCAGTCCCGGCCGTTACTGCGATCAGGAAAGCGACGAAGGCGCGGCTTGCACGCAGTCCGAACCCGGAGATCAACCAGTAGGCGCCGATAATCACACGCTCAGCTCTCGACGTATGGGCTGCACGCATTCTCATCAGCATTTCTCCATAATAGAAATCTGCCGCTCCCGGCTCATCCTTGCGATCCTCCCTCCCCTTCCTCAATTGTCTGTATATTGACGCAACCTGCTCGTCCGTGACACCGCTCTGCCCTTCGGCCAAACCCTGCGGGTGAAGCGCCTTCCGAAGTTCCAACTCCTCTGCAATTACCATTCGTTTGACACCGAAACGCGTGGTGCTCATGAAGCTGAAGGGCCGCTCGGTTGCCTGAATCTGAAGCTTGTCGAGATTGTGCGAGCCGACAAACCTGCAGCCATTCAGGTCGACTTCCGACAAGGCGAGACCAGAAAGGTCGGCCCGTGCTACTGAACGAACGGTCGTGCCAAGCGCCACCTCAGAGGAGATCATGAATGGTTGCGGGAAGCTGGCGTCTTCGATATCCAGCTCCGAAGGACCATTCATGCGCACGTGCCCGCCATTGAGAAACCTCGTGCTTTTGAACGAAACGCTCCGCGCATCAACCGTAATATGAACAGCACGCGTGAACGTGATGCCCTCCAAGGAGAAATTTCGGCAAACGACGTCGGCGCCGACAAAGGTCACATCACCACCCTCGAAGCTCGCCTGCTCGAAAGACGTATCACCTCTGAACGCAGTCGAGCTGAATAACGCTCCTCGGGCGAAGATTCGGCGTCGGAACTTCGTGACGCCATTGAACTTGACGTTCGAGAACTGTGCGGCGACGCCAAAATAGCCAGCGGAGAAGTTGGCGAAGTCATGGAATTGCGTGCGCGAGAAGTCCGCACCATCGCCGAACCGCGCGGAAGAGAATGAGGCCTCGCTACGAAAATTGGCGAAGGTCCAATTTACCAGAGAGCCGAATCGCGCGTCTCCAAATGCTGCCGTATCACTGAAATCGGACTGCCAAAAGATTGCCCCATCACCAATTGTCGCTCCACCGAAGTTGATGGGGCCCGTAAACTTGCAATTGCCGAACTTCACGTGGTTACCGAACGTACAGTTCTCGAAACGAGTCGTGCCGACGAATTCGGCGCCCGTGAAATCAACCTCGTCGCCGAAGGAGGCGTTCCGGAAGTCAGGGCTATCGAAGCTCGCATGAATGAAGTTTGCTCCTCGGGGAAAGGAGCAGCCGCCGAACCTGCATCCGGCTAAAAATGTCGCTCCCTCGAAGGAACACCCAGACAGATCCCGGATTCCTTTCCTGTTGCGAGACGCAATCTCGACCACTTCGTCAAAAAATGCGGCGTCAACAGTGACATTATCCAGCGCCAGGTGCCTATTTCCCACTGCCCAAGATTCGAGGAAGCTAAGCTTATCTTCCTCCTTTAGGTGCTTCGCGCAACGTCGGTCCCCCGCCACGCTCGTCCCCCGGCACGCTTTCATCGAGCAGACTCCCAAGAGAACCCTCCTGCAAGATATTCAGCAACGCGTCGGAACTCCTAGAAACTTCCTAAGGGGAGAAATGAGCCAGAATTGCAGGCGACAAGGCTGCCGGCTGGCCGAGGGCTACGGGTCGTCGGGGTGACCGGCCAGGTCGTGACCATCGCCGAGGCGCTCGTGGCGGCGCCTGCGCCAACAGGACACACTGATTGACGTGTTAATCCTCGAAACTCAGATTTTGAGGACGCGCTTGCACTGGAGTTCCGTCAAGCATGTCGGTTACTGGCACGTCGTGCGTAACCTCGTCGAACTCTATGTCATCCACCCACATCTCGCCCACTTCAACCAACAGCGCGCCGAAGACTATCCGCTTAGCGCGTCTCGGAATATCAAGGATTATCTGACATTGCTGCCAATCCTGGGTGGCGGCGACGGAGCGGTTGTGCATGTTGTCGAATGCGAGCATCTCGTCGGCCGGGCCATCGACTCGCATCCAAAGAGCTGCATGAAGCGCTCGTCGCGTCTTAACGAATCCTGTCATCCGCAGTCGACGGTCCCGGTAAATAGATGCGTTGAACGACTGTTTGATGGCAGCGAAACCACACGATCCATCCCTGGCAGCGATGCGGACGCTCGCCGACCCTGTATGATAAACCGTTCTGTCGACAGTTATGTCATATTCGAACCATCGTGTGCCGGTGGCAACCCATGGACGGGGAAGGTTCGGAGTCGAGGCCAATCCCACACCCAAATTCGTTAGGATGCTCGTAGTCTCAGCCTGCGCTCTCTGCGCCTCGGCATCAAGCTTCCTCGCTTCGGCCGCGACGCGCTTTCGATTTCCGAGGTAGGTCACGACGGCCACCACGGTCCCACCGAACAGGGAGGACAGGATTCCAAGCGTGGCCTGGGTCAACATGTCTCATTGCCTCCACGGAGGGTGATGGATACATGTTCCCAGCGACCGAGGTAATTATCTCAGCTAACTGTCAAATAGTCGACTCGCGATTCTCTCGGTCCGCCTGCGGGCCAGCCACCTGTGGCCGGCGGGTATGAGGGGGTGTCAGCACCTCACACCTCGCCGGAGGTCTTCCTTTCGATCAAGCCGACATACCGGCTCACGCTGTGACAGCGGCTCCGAGGCCGGCTGCCGTATTTGTCCCATCAGCCGGGTCGCGACGGCGGGGGAAAGCACGGCCTGTCCCCGGGCGGCCGCCTCGACCGCGCGGAACAGTTCGTCCCTCGGCGCGTCCTTGAGCAGGTAGCCGGTGGCGCCGGCCTCGATGGCGGGCAGGACGTCGCTGTCGGTGTCGTACGTGGTGAGCACCAGGATCCGGGCCGGCACACCGCGTCTGGCCAGTTCCTTGATCGCGGTGACCCCGTCGGTCCTCGGCATCCGCAGGTCCATCAGGATCACGTCAGTTGCAGCCTCTCCCCGGCGGCGATCGCCTCGGCGCCGTCGCCGGCCTCGCCGGTCGCGTTGCTTGCTGCTCGTTCACTGACCCGCAGGACGCCGATGGGCCCGCCGGTGCCGGACGATGGCATCGGCGGGCCCACCCGGAGTGGCGGCGAGGTCCGGACCGGCCGGGCCCCGCTGATCTCGGCTCAGTCGGTCGGTCGGGAGACCACCTCCAGCGCCGGGACGCTACTGGTCGCCTGCTGGGTCACCACGAACAGGTATTTCAGGTCGCCGGACCAGGCCAGGCCCCGGGTGGCCACCACCTCGCCGCTGTCCAGGTCGACCTTCTTCTCCGGCAGGATGCCGCCCACCTCGTAGACCAGGACGTCCTCCCGGCCGCTGGTGTTGCGGCCGACGGCCAGGTAACGGCTGTCCGGTGAGGCGGTCACCGAGTTGGGCCGGAACCCGGTGGCGTACGCCCCACGGCGGGCGAGGTCGGCCGGAGCGAACGCCTCGGCGTGGTCCCGCGACCCGGAGGCGGTGAACAGCGTCGCCCCGTCCGGGCTCAACGCGAGGTCGGCGAGGCTGCTGCCGACCACGTCGCCCGTCGCACCCTCGGCCAGCTCGACGCCGGCCACCGAGAAGACCCGCACCGTCGACAGGCTGAGCGAGAGCTGCCCGGCGACCAGCGGTCCGGCGTCGGCGCTCACCGCACCGAGCAACGGGGCCCGCTGGAAGATCGCCTCGCCCTGCCGGTCGAGCGTGATGGCCGGCGGGGTCGCGGCGGTGTCCAGTGCGCCGATCTTTCCGGACCAGTCGCTCTCGCAGCCGTACCCGAACCAGATCGTGGTGCCGGTCCGGGCCAGGTGCGTCGGGCAGGTCTGCGAGCCGACCGGGTACCGGGCCGTCTCGGCGTACGTCGTGGTGTCGATCGCCGAGATGGCGTCGCCGCTGGCCAGCGCGGCGTAGAGCGTGGTGCTGTCGGCGCTGAGCGCCAGGCCGGTCGCCCCGGGCTGGCCGGTGATGCTCTTCTTCACCCGCCCGGAGAAGTCGGTCACCACGATGCCGTTGGTGGTCGGGCCGCCGCTGACGAACACCCGGTCGTGGACGTCGTCCACCACGATGTCCCCGTAGCTCGGCAGCGGCAGCCGGTCGTCGTTCGCCTGGGCCGGTGCACCGGTTGCGGCTATCACCATTGCCGCGACCGCCGACCCCGCTATGGCCCTGAGGGGGAATCTCCGCATTCCTTCGCTCCTCTTTCCGTCGTCGACAGATGTCCTTTGTGTCTCGTGCCTCATGTAGGTCCGGGTTCTCGCTCTGTCGGAACCAGACGACCGCACGCACGTGCGCGGCGCGTTGTGTGCCGAGTAGGCGCCCTCGACCTGAAGCGCGGCCGTGCGCAGCGTCCGCGGCGCGGGCGCCTACTTCGGAAAGGTCCTTTCAATCCAGGCGAATGAGCCTATGAAGACGTCCCGCGACCGCGTCCTCGAACGCGAATTCAGCAGTCGCACATGCGTAGCGCCCCGCCCCAAAGGACGGCAAGATCATTTCGTCGTCACCCAATGAGGTTCCTGTTGCAGCGGCATCGAATACGACTGCCCGCTCTGCGAGCTCGAAAGTCGGGCCTTCCTCCCAAACAAGACCCGACTTCGCCGAATTCCGAGCAGCATCCACCAGCTGATGGGCCGAGGGCGCGTAGTGCCATTGAAGAATGCACCGAAGATCCGGGACGAATGTTGTCCGAAGTGGCTCGTCTCCGATCACCAGGCCGATCCGCTGATGACCGGCCGAACCCCATTCAATCAATCCCAGGTAGCCTGCCACCTCGCATGCCCGGTCATAGTCCGGCCCCTCACTTCCTGTCCAGTCGGGCAGGTCCGGAGCGGCAAGGACCACCAGCGGCCCACCGGCCGACTCAATCCAATGCAAGTATTCTTCGTCCATCATCTTCCCAATCGGAGCGCCCAGGCCTGCGAGTATAGAGGTCTCATAATCGGCGCCAACTGACGAGCCCATCCCGCTTGGTTACGACTGCATGGCAGACACTGCGGGTAGAGTCGCTGCGGCATCCCATCGGGAATCCACGAGCTGATCGGCTGGTGATCGGGAACGAACCGCTCTCCTTTCGAGAATGGGTCGGTCGTGCCGCACGTGTGACAACCGAACGACCGGCCCAGCGCATCGATCTTTTGGCGCTCCTCCGAGGTGAAGTCGCGATCCTTGCTACGTGCCGGAATCGACTCGTTTGCATACCTACCTATGGGGCATACCTGCTCAGGATCACTACGGCCGTTGCTGTTGTGCACAAGGACGGCCGACTCGGCGGCGAGCACATAGTACGTGTGGATGTCGGCCACGGTCAGGTTGTGCACCCGTTGCTGCTGGCTCCAGGCCCGTACGGAAACCACCCGGACCAATTCCCGGTCCTCCGTACGGAGCCAGTCGCCGGCCGCTAGGTCGTCGGCGTCTGCCCAGCGCCCGTCGGTGTCCAGCCAGAAGGGGTGACCGGCGGTGGCGATGACCGTGCCGGTCGCGTCGCCCCGGGCCCCGTCGGTGTCGACGGTGACCTCGACCAGGTCCTTCGCACCTTCACCGACGATCAGTGCGACAACCGGCCGGGACTTGGTCAGCCCGTTGACGGGATCGGTCGCCAGCACCTGATCGCCGACCTGGACATCCTCGATCGGCTTACTGGTGCCGTCGGCCATCACCACGGCGGTGCCCGGCACGAAGCTGTTGGGACAGCCCGGCCGCTTCGGTGCGGCCGGCGGTGCCTGCGGCGGGGGCGCCGGTTTGGCCGGCCCGGCCGGTGCCGCTGGAGTGTTGCCGGCCGGCTGTGCCGGCGGAGCGTCCCCACCCTTGGCCGGTGGAGCGGGTGGAGCCTCCCCACCGGTCTTCGCCGGGGGTGCGCCCTTGGCACCGGCGGCCACCTCGTCGGCGCCCTTCGCGCCGGTCTGCATGGCGTCGATGCCTGCCTTGCCGTACTTGCCGGCCTTGACCGCGCTGGCGCCGTACCCGGCGAGCGGGATCGCCGAGGTGAACGAGAGCGCGGCGTCGACGTAGTTGCCCTCGGCGGCGTACCAGATGCCGTTGGCGACGTCCGCGACCTCACCGACCACCGGCACCAGGCCGACCACGTCCAGCGCGGCGTGGCCGATGTCGCTCCAGGACGGCCAGTGTCCGGTCAGGTCGACCATGCTGATCGGGTTGCCGCCGCCGAAGGAGTACCGGTTCATGGTGAACGGGTTCATCGACAGCGACAGGTCGGACAGGGCGCCGTTGTAGAGGTCGAGGGAGAGGAACCGGTTCTCCCCGGGGCTGTAGTCCCGCAGCCCCATGTCGTAGTTGCCGGAGGCCGAGTCCCAGCGGGCGGTGTTGAACCGGTAGACACCCTCCGGCTCGGCGTCCGGGTTGCCGGCGTCGGGCTTGTCGACGCCGGTGAAGGAGGCGGTGTCGTCACCGCCGTACGCGGTGTAGCCGTAGGTGGCCCGGTTGTTCCCGTCCTCGTCCGTCAGGCTCTCCACGTCGGCGTGCGCGTTGTAGCCGTGGTACGACTGCTCCCGCTCGCCGTCCTCCGGGACGCTGAGCTGCCCGAGCAACTCCCCGAACGGGGAGTACTGGTACGACTTGCGCAGCTCGCCGTCGACCCGCTCGGTGAGCACCTGCTGGGTCAGCCCCAGGTAGTCCAGGGTGGTGGTCTTGGCGTCGCCGCCGCCCGCCTTCGCGGTCCGGCTCACCGTCCGGTCCAGCGGGTCATACGCGTACCGGGTGGTGTTGGTGGCGGCCCCGGTGCCCTGCCGGTATTCGGCGGTGCGGTCGAAGCCGTCGTAGATATAGCGCTCGGTCTGCTCGCCGCCGGTGCTGATCCGGTTGAGCCGGCCGAACGGGTCGTAGCCGTAGACGAAGGTGGTGCCGGAGACGGTGGACGAGGCCAGCCGGTTCCGGTCGTACCGGAAGGTGGTGGTGTCGTCCTTGATCTTCTGCTCGATGATGTTGTTGTTCGCGTCGTGCCGGTAGGTTTCGGTGGACTTCTCGTCCCCGTCGGTGCCGGCCTTCGTCACGGTGCGGACCCGGTCGCGGGGGTCGTAGGCGTAGCTGACGACGTTGTCGAGGTAGTCGTCGTGGTCGTCGGCGTTCTGGAGCCGGGCGGTGTCCTTGATCCGGTGCGAGTTGGCGTTGTATTCGAGCGTGTGCTCGTTCACCACCGTGCCGCCGGACTTCTTCTCCACCTGGTGCCGCAGCAGCCCGTCGCGGAAGTATTCGAAGTCGACGGTGTTGCCGTTCGGCTTTACCTGCTGCCGCACGTGCGACCGGGCGGTGTAGCTGAACGTGGTGACCTTGTCCTCGGCGCCGGACCCGGTGGCCCGGTTGGTGATCCGCTCCACCAGGTCCCGCGCGTCGTAGCCGAAGGTGGCGGTCTGGTCGTCGTGCCGCCAGGCCGAGAGGTTGCCGTTCGGGTCGTACTCGTAGCCGGTGGTGTTCCGGAGCGTGCCGTCCTTGCGCTCCTCGATCGAGGTCGCCCGGTCCAGCACGTCGTAGCCGACCGTGTACTCGTCGATCCGGGCACCCGCACTGGCGTCGGTGACCGAGACCAGGTTGTCGTTGACGTCGTACCGGTGGTTGAAGGTCTTCCGCTCGGTGTCGACGTCGGCGCTGTTGTCCCGGACCAGCCGCAGCGCGTCGGCCACCACCGGGTTGTCGGCATCGCCGACCAGGGTGATGTTGCGCAGGTTGTCCTCGGTGAAGGCGAAGCGCCCGAGGCTGACCCACTCGCCGGCGTCCTGGGTCTGGTCGACCGTCCGGGTGGTGCTGCCGCCGTTGTGCTCGACGGTGTAGCGGGCGTTGGTCGCGGCGCCGCGCGGGAACCGGACCGCGACCTCGTAGTCGCCGCTGGCCGGGATATCCGCCTTCCAGGTGAAGCTGCCCTCGGTGGCGGTGGCGACCCGGTAGTCGTAACCCTCGTTCTCGGCGCCGCCCTCGACGGCCCGCCAGCCGCCGGTCAGCTCGGTGTGCTCGGCGTCGGAGTTGTCCACCAGCACCACGTGCTGGCCGACCGGCACCCCGTCGTCGGAGCGGGACTTGAGCTTGCCGTTGAGCTGGTATTCCCAGGACATGGTCCGGCTGGAGCCGCCACCCGCGCTGAGGAACGTACGGGAGGTCTGCGCGCCGACCGTGTTGTAGTCGTAGTTGGTCCGGATGCCGAACGGGTCGACGGAGCTACGCAGCCAGCCGTTGTCGTAGTAGGTCTGCCGGGTGACGTTGCGGACGCTCTGCCCATCCGACGGCGGGGCACTGACCTCGGTGAGCTGGCCGACCTGGTCGTACCCGTAGAAGATCTTGTCCGGGGCGTTGACCGTCTCGTCGCCCGGGTCGAACGGGAGGTGCTTCTCCCGGATCCGGTTCAGCTCGTCGTAGACGACGGTCTGCACGAAGTCGTTCGCGTCGTCGGTCTCCACCCCGCGTGGCGTGGTGGTCCGGGTCGGGTTGCCGACCTGGTCGTACTCGTAGCGGGTGGTGAAGTAGCGGATGTCGTCGCCGTCGCCCGAGTGCGGCGAACGGGTCTCGCGGACCATGCCCCGGGCGTCGAGGCTGACCAGGGTGGCATTGCCCTCCTGGTCGGTCGACTCGACGACGTTGCCGTCCCGGTCGTACCGGACGCTGGCCCGGTGCCCGGCCGCGTCCACCACGGCGGTAACCCGGTGGTTCAGGTCGTACTCGGTCTTCGTGGTGTAGTCGTTCGGGTCCGGGGTCTGGTTCTTCTTCGGGTCGACCTCGGTGACCAGGTTGCCGACCTCGTCGTAGGCCGCCGTGCTGCGCTGCCCGAGCGCGTCGGTCACGGTCAGCCGCCGGTTCAGCTCGTCATACGTGTACCGGGTGACGAAGTCGTCCGAGTCGTCGCGGGTCAGCGTCCCTTTCGGTCGGGTCTCCGCCAGCAGGTTCCCGACCGGGTCATAGCGCAGCGTGCTGGTCTTCGCCGGTTCACCGGCCGACTCCCGGGGCGCGGTCAGCGCCACCATCTGGTCGTTCTCGTCGTACGTCGCCGTGGTCACCGCCCGGTTGGCGGCGGTCAGCGTGATCATGTTGTCGTTCGCGTCGTACTTCGGGCCCGGCGTGACGATGTACTCGCCGGCCGCCGCGTCCTTCGGGATCCTGGTGGTCAGCGGGCGGTTGAGGATGTCGTACGTGAAGGTGCGGGTCTTCTGCCGGGCGTCGACCGTGGAGACCACGTTGCCGGTCGCGTCGTAGCTGAAGAAGCTGGAGCAGTCGAGCGCGTCGGTGATCCGCCGTGGATAGCCGTTCGCGTCGTAGTCGGCGTACGTGGTCGGGTTGCCGTTCGCGTCGGTGGTGGTGGTGAGGTGGCCGAACTCGTCATAGACGTACCGGCTGGTGTAGTCGCCGTCGGCGGCGCTCGCCGTACCCAGCGGGTCGGTGACCGCGACCAGGTTGCCCCGGTCGTCGTAGACGAACTTCCAGCGCCGGCCCTCCGGGGAGGTCTTCTCGGTCAGGTCGGCGACGTGCCCGTCCAGGTCGAACCGGTAGCCGAGCCGGGTCGGCGGGTGGTCGTGCGCGTTCGCCTCCGCGTCGCGGATCTCCAGCGGATAGCCGGTCTTGGGGTCGTAGACCCAGGTGGAGAGGGCGCCGTTGTGCTCCCGGAGCCGGACGACGTTGTTGTCCTCGTCCCAGACGAGCTGGGTGACCTCACCCTTGGCGTTGGTCAGCCGCTCGGTCCGGCCGTACCCGTCGAGCAGCAACTGCGTCGGGTTGCCGTTGGCGTCGGTCACCGTGGCCGTCAGCTTCGAGCCGTCGGATCCGTCGGCGTCGGCGTACCCGAAGTCGGTGCCGTGCCCACGGCGGTCGGTGAGTTCGGCGACCCGGCCGCGCAGCAGCGACCCGGCGCCGCTGTCGTGGTACCCGATGTCGGCGTTGTTGCCGTTCGGGTCGACCACCCGGACCAGCCGGCCGTCGTCGTAGTGGAAGCCGAGGGCCCGCGCCTGCGGCGTGCCGGTGCCGTCGACGATCTCCTGGAGCAGCCCGGACTCGGTGTAGGTGAAGGTGAGCGTCCGGCCGGAGACGTCGGTGATCGACCGGAGCTGGTACGCGATGTCCGCGTCGCTGAGGTTCTTCGCCGACCGCCTGGTCGTACCGACGAAGTAGGAGTAGTCGTCGCCGGGCTGGTAGTAGTCGAGGGTGAGGGTGCGTCGCCCGGTGGCGTCGGTCAGGTGGGTCAGCGTGCCGGTGTGCCGGTTGCCGACCTGGCCCTGCGCGTAGCCGAAGGTCAGCTCGTTGCCGTTTCGGTCAACCGTCGCGGTCTGGTAGCCGCGCTCGTCGAAGTACATCCGGGTCCGGTCCGGCCCGGTCATCGACCAGCGCCGGCCGTCGTCGTCCAGCCCGGTCCGTTGCAGCAGCAGGTGCACCCCGGCCGGGCTGTCGTACGTCCACTTCGACCGGTCGTTGCTGTCGTTGCGGTTCAGCTCGAACCGGTGCCCGGTGCCGTCCCCGTCGACGAGCGTGACCCGCTGCGGATGGTCCGACCCGCCCTGGAACTCCAGCGGGGAGCCGAGCCGGGTCAGCGTCGAGGTGGCCAGCGACCAGCCCGGGCCGAGCGAGGAGGAGGAGCCGTCCTGGCTGTTGTAGGCGAGCCGGACGAAGGTGACCGGCCCCCGGCTGGGGTTGGCCACCGGCGCGTAGTCGAAGACGGCGTTGCCGGAGAAGGCGTTCACCGCGATGCCGGAACCGACGCCGGTCCCGGTGCCGGCGTACTGGTAGAAGCTCTCCATGCCGAGCTGGTCGGAGGTGGGGTGCTCGACGGTCACGTCCTGGCGCAGCGCGGGCACGCCGGCGGTCTCGGAAAGCCAGGTCCGGCGCTGCCGGTCCCGCAGGTCCCAGGCGAGCACGTAGCGCTCGCGGCTCCGCTCGAGGAGGCCGTCCTCCGGTGCCTTGGCCCGGGCCTCCAGCACGACCGAGGCGCCGGGCGCGAGGTCCGCCGGCAGCGCGGTCTCCAGCCGGTTGGTACCGGTGGTCCGGTCGCGCCCGTCCGCCGAGAACCAGCGGTACGACAGCACGTACGTGCTCGCCGGCAGGGTGGCCCCGGTGGTGTTCCGGACGGTCACCTGGACCGGGTACTCGTCGGAGGGGATCATCCGGCGCGGCGCGTCGGGTGCCGAGTAGGCGCCCTCGACCTGGAGCGCGGCCGTGCGCAGCGGCCGGGGAGCGGGCGCCTGCCGGCTTGCGGTGGTCGCCGGGGAGCGGGTCGGCGTCGGACACGACGCGACCGCTGGCCGGGGACCGTCGGAGCGGGGTTGCCCGTCCGGCCGGACCCTGGCGGCGGCGGGCGCCGCCGTGGCAGCCGGTGTCGGTGTGACAGCCGCCAGGGTCAGCACCAAGGTGGGCAACAATCCGAAGCTGATGAATCGTCTGAAACGTGCCACGCCACCCGTACCCTTCGTCTGAATGTCCTGGCCCTATCGACCGGCCACATCGGTCGCCGGGAACCGATCAGGGCATGACGAGTTCAGTGCACGAAGAACTCGGCGCACTACGAATGCAGGGCATGCCAAATCGGCGCATGGCGAAGAATGCGCAGGTGAATAGCAGTGATTGCGGCCGAACGCTGTGGCCGCGAGACCGGAATGATCGTGCTATCAGGACTGAACCGCCCGATCCACAATGGTCGGAGTGGAACTCTCAACCATCGGCCCTCAGGTCGACCGGGCCCCCCGTGTGCCCCCTTCCATCGCTATCCCTGACAGCTGCGAGAAAGACTATCGATGGAAGCGACGCTTTTCGACCCTGTTTACTGTCGGGTATTCGCACCTTCTGACGCGCCACCGGGAGGGCGGGGCCAGTTCACGGTCGGCCTCGGGACAGTGCTGTCGACGCTCGCGGTCGTCAGGGAAGGACCATCGGGTATCGACGGGAGATGCGCTGCTGTCGGACCGAACGAGAACGCGGCGCGGCCCGGCGGGCGACCGGGGAGGTCAACCCGCCGGGCCGCGGTGGCATGCCGTGCTCCACCCCGAACCGCCGTCGCCGGGATCAGAAGTCGTCGTCGAACCGGACCGTGCCACCAACCCCGACCTGGTACGCCGACACCCGCCGCTCGAAGAAGTTCGACAGCTCCTGTACGTCCTGCAACTCCATGAAGGCGAACGGGTTGCTCGACCCGTACAGCGGGGCGATGTCGAGCTGGGCCAGCCGGCGGTCCGCCACGTACTGGAGGTACTCCCGCATGTCCGGCAGGGACAACCCGGAGACCCCCTGTTCGAGCAGGTCCTCGGCGAACTGCACCTCGCACTCGACCGCCTCGGCCAGCATCTCCCGGACCTGCTGCCGCAACTCGTCGTCGAACAGCTCGGGCTCCTCCTGACGTACCGTGTCGACCACGTCGAAGGCGAACGCCATGTGCATCGACTCGTCCCGGAACACCCAGTTGGTGCCGGAGGCTAGCCCGTGCAGCAATCCCCGTGAGCGGAGGAAGTAGACGTACGCGAAGGCGCCGTAGAAGAACAGCCCCTCGATGCAGGCGGCGAAGCAGATCACGTTGAGCAGGAACGCCCGCCGGTCGTCCCGGGTCTTCAGCTCACGCAGCTCGAAGACCGAGTCGATCCAGCGGAAGCAGAACTCGGCCTTCCGACGGATCGACGGGATGGTCTCGATCGCGGCGAACGCGGCGAACCGCTCCTCCTCGTCCGGCACGTACGTGTCGAGGAGGTTCAGGTAGAACTGGACGTGCACCGCCTCCTCGAAGAGCTGGCGGGACAGGTACAGCCGCCCCTCCGGCGAGTTGACGTGCTGGTAGAGGTTGAGCACCAGGTTGTTGGCGACGATCGTGTCGCCGGTGGCGAAGAACGCCACCAGCCGGCCGACCAGATGCCGCTCCGCCGCCGAGAGCCGGTCCAGGTCGGCCAGGTCGGAGTGCAGGTCGACCTCCTCGACCGTCCAGGTGTTCTTGATCGCGTCCCGGAACCGGTCGAAGAAGTGCGGGTACCGCATCGGGCGCAGCGTCAGATCCATCCCGGGGTCGAGCAGCATCGGCGTCGCACGCCCGGCGGTGCTGCTGACAGTCGTACTCTCGTCGACCGCGCTCACTGGCAGGCCTCGCATGCCTCGGGGTTCTCCAACGAACAGGCCAGCGCCTCGTCGTCCGAGGTGTTAGGAAGGGGCCCTTCTACAACGGAAAGCGATAACAAGGGGCCCTTCCTTACACCTACCGTGGCTTGTTGGATTCGGGTGGCGGGGCGGGAGCGGAGGTAGTACGTGGTCTTCAGGCCGGACTTCCAGGCGTGCAGGTACATCGAGCTGAGCCGGCCGATGTCGGGCGCCGCCATGAAGAGGTTGAGCGACTGGGACTGGTCGACGTAGGGGCCGCGCGCGGCGGCCAGGTCGATCAGCGCCCGCTGCGGCAGTTCCCACGCGGTACGGAACAGCTCACGCAGCTCCGCCGGAAGCTCCTCGATGCCCTGTACCGAGCCTTCGGCCCGCTTGATCGCGGTACGGATCTGCTCGGTCCAGAGCCCACGTGCCTTCAATTCCGCCACCAGGGCGGCGTTGATCTGGAGGAACTCGCCGCTGAGCGTCTCCCGCTTGAACAGGTTGGACACCTGCGGCTCGATGCACTCGTAGCAGCCGGCGATCGAGGCGATGGTGGCCGTCGGTGCGATCGCCACCAGCAGGGAGTTGCGCAGCCCGTGCGCCGCGATCCGCGTCCGCAGTGCGGCCCAGCGCTCCGGCTGGTTGCCGGAGACACCCCACAGGTCCGGTTGGAGCTGACCGGCCGCCGCCCGGGTCGACGGGTACGCCGGATGCGCACCGAACCGCTCGGCCAGCTCGGCCGAGGTCTCCAACGCGGTCAGGTAGATCTCCTCGGCGATCCTGGTGGAGAGTTCCACCGCCGGTGCCGAGTCGAAGGGCAGCCGGAGCGCGAAGAAGACGTCCTGGAGCCCCATCACACCGAGCCCGACGGGGCGCCAGCGCGGGTTGCTCGCCGCTGCCTCCGTACTCGGGTAGTAGTTGATGTCGATCACCCGGTCGAGGAAGGTCACGGCGGTCCGGACCGTGCCGCGCAGCCGTTCCCAGTCGATCCCCTCGCCTGTCCTGATGCCCTCGCCGTTCGGGTCGGTGGCGAGGTGGGCGGCCAGGTTGATCGAGCCCAGGTTGCAGACGGCGGTCTCGGTGTCGCTGGACACCTCGAGGATCTCCGTGCAGAGGTTGGACAGGTGCACGACGTTGCCCGGCTCGGCGCTCTGGTTGCACAGCCGGTTGGCGGTGTCCTTGAAGGTCATCCAGCCGTTGCCGGTCTGGGCGAGCGTGCGCATCATCCGGCCGTACAGGTCCCGGGCCTTCACCTGGCGCACGAACCGGCCCTGCTCCTCGGCCGCCCGGTACGCCGCGTCGAACGCCTCGCCCCACAGGTCGGGCAGCTCCGGCACCTCGTCCGGATCGAACAGCGACCACATCCCGTCCGCCTCGACCCGCCGCATGAACTCGTCCGGGATCCAGTTGGCCAGGTTGAGGTTGTGGGTACGCCGGGCGTCCTCGCCCGTGTTGTCCCGCAGTTGCAGGAACTCCTCGACGTCCGGGTGCCACGGCTCCAGGTAGACGCAGGCCGCGCCCTTACGCCGGCCGCCCTGGTTGACCGCCGCCACCGACGCGTCCAGGGTGCGCAGGAACGGCACGATCCCGTTGGACTGGCCGTTGGTGCCCCGGATCAGCGCGCCGCGCGAACGCACCCGGGACCAGGCGATGCCGATCCCGCCGGCGAACTTCGACAGGTGCGCCACCTGGGCGTAGCGCTCGTAGATCGAGCCGAGTTCGTCGCGCGGCGAGTCGACCAGATAGCAGGACGACATCTGGGTGTGCCGGGTGCCGGAGTTGAACAGCGTCGGCGAACTGGGCAGGTAGGCGAGCGACGCCATCAGCCGGTAGAGGCCGATCGCCTCGCCCGCCTTACGGGACAGGCCGCAGGCCACCCGCAGCAGCCAGTACTGCGGGGTCTCCACCACGAGCCGTTCGGTCGGATGCCGCAACAGGTACCGGTCATAGACCGTACGGAGTCCGAAGTACTCGAACCGCCGGTCGGCGCCTGGATCGACGGCGTCGTCGAGCTTGCGCGCGTTGACCCGGACGAACTCGGCCGTCTCGTCGCCGATCAGCCCGTGCCGGTGCCCGAGCCCGATCGCCTGACTGAACGAGGCGATGCCCTGGCCCCGGACCTCCTTGTCGATGTACCCGGTCAGCAGCCGAGCGGCCAGCCGGGAGTACTGCGGCTCTTCACCGATCATCTCGGCGGCGGTCTGGATCGAGAGCCGATCGAGTTCGGCGGTGCTGGCGCCGTCGTACAGGCCGCTGATCGTCCGGGTCGCCACCCGGAGCGGCTCGACGTCGGTCAGGTCGTCCGCCCAGCGTTCCACCGCTCGGACGATCTTGTTGACGTCGACCGGCTCGGTGTCGCCGTTACGTTTACGCACCCGCATCTGGGGACGCCGGGGCGCGATGCTGGCGCCGTCCGCCACGCCGGAATCGGCCGGCAGGACCTCGGTGACCGTCACAACTCTCTCCTCGCGAGCTCGGTCCGGTTCGGTCCGGAGGCACGCGGAAGACGCCGACGGGCACGCAGCCGCGTACGTCGGTGGCGTCGGCCGTCCCGCGCGGCCTCGAACCGCCGCGTACGGGTTCGTACGCGGCGCGCTGGCAGGTCTTCGGACTCGTGGGCAGGCACGGGCGTACCCGTGTTCTCCTACTGGCCGTCGCTTCCCGGGCGGCCCGGCTTCCGGCCGGACGAACCCAGTGCGTGATGACGGCGGTCGTTCCCACTTACCGCTGCGGGGCAGTCCCGGACTCCCACCGGATTCCCTCTTGCCTCGACCACCATCGGATGACGGCGACCGAACCAGCTGCGGTCAACACCATATATAGGGACGCTCGGAAAGTCACACCCAAGATGTCGTGTCGGCGTGTCGACGACGCGTCGGTCCGGACGATCGGATGGACCCGGGTGCCGACCGCTCGCGCCGAGCGAAACCGGAGCCCGAGCCGGGACGCCGGGACGCCATCGGTCACCCTGCGTACTCGTTGCCGCCGGTCACATTCCGCGGACCTGTCCCGTCTGCCCTCCGTGGAACCACGGACCGTCGCCGCCGTCGCCGGTCGGACCAGCAGACCGGGTCGGGTCGACCCGGCGGAAGGAAACAGGGACCGATGAACATCCTGATCACGGGGGCGACCGGACGCCTCGGCCGGGTACTGACCCCCGAACTGGCCCGCGCCGGGCATGCGGTCCGGGCGACGAGTCGCGCCCCGGCGGGCGGCCCCGGCACCGCCCCGGCCGGGGTCGAGCCGGCCGGGAGCAACCCGGCGCGGGTCGACTCGGCGCGGACCGATCCGGCGCGGATCGACTGGGTGCGGGTCGACCTGGCGACGGGCGAGGGTCTCGACGCGGCGGTCGGCGACATCGACACCGTCGTCCACCTGGCGTCGGCGCCGTACCAGCGCGGCTACACCCGACAGGTGGACGTGGACGGCACCCGCCGGCTGGTCGAGGCCGCCGGCCGGGCCGGGGTACGACACCTCGTGTACCTGTCGATCGTCGGCGCCGACCGCGTGCCGTGGCCGTACTTCAAGGCCAAGGTCGAGGCCGAGGCGATCGTGGCGGCCGGGCCGGTGCCCTGGACGGTGCTCCGGGTCACCCAGTTCCACGACCTGCTGGACGAGGCGATGACCAAACTGGCCCGGCTCCCCGTCCTGCCGGTCGACCCGCAGATCGTCGGACAACCCGTGGACGTACGCGACGTGGCCGCGCACCTGGGATGGCGGGTGACCGCCCCGCCCGGCCGGGCGACCGAGGAGTTCGCCGGCCCGACCGTGATCGGCTTCGCCGAGGGCCTCCGCGACTGGCTGACCGTCCGGCAGGTCCGCCGGCCGATGCTCCGGCTACCCGTGCCAGGCCGGCTGGGCCGAGCCTTCCGCACCGGAGCGCTCACCAGCGCGACCGGCAACCGGGGACAGATCAGCTGGCACGACTACCTCGCCGACGGGGTCGGACGGGTCGTCTAGGGCGGATCTGCGGATCCGGCGGTATCCGATACCGAGCACGGCGGCGAAGCCGATCGTCAACGCGTACCACCAGAGGTCGCCGTGCCGGGTCGTCAGTTCGCCATATTGGTTGGCGAGGAACCCGGTGAACACCAGGACAGATAGCAGATAAACGGACAGTACGGCCCGCAGATCCGGAACGAACGTCGCGTACCCGCCCACGACGACGGCCATCACGACCAGCCGGCCCGCGACCTCGCCCCGTGGGAACAGCGCCGCCGCCACGACCGCGGCGACCACGACCAGCACGCTGCCGATCGCGACGCTGATCCCGGTGGGCGTACGGTCGGCTGCCCGCTCGGAAAGATCATCGGAAACGACGGCCATCATCCACACCCCTCACCTCGCAGAACGAACATGTCCGCTCGATGACAACCGAGGCGACGCAGCCGGCCCACCCGGGTTGACGCGTTCACTACGGCGACGGCCGGTTTCTTCACACCTCGCTGGCGCCGCACGGAGCCGGGGTCGCGGCGGTGTCGGCGAGCCACGAAAATGTCCGAGAGCCACGGGGATGTCGGAGAGCCACGGCGGGGCCGGGGGGTGCCGGGGCCGAGACGTGCCGCTGCGGGGTTGGCGTTCCGAGCACGCGGAGCCTGGACGAGCGGGCCCGGTATGGGCCGCGTACGGGAAATCGGTGTGGCCGTAGCGGGCGCGTCAAGGGCGCTGGCGGATGGGCGTCCGGCGCGTCACCGTCGGTCTCGTGACAACGAATGAACCGGAGTCGCTCTCCGTCGTCCAGGCCCTGGTGTTCGTCCGGCTACCCGGACCCGACCGGGCAGGGTTCCGGCGGTTCCTGACCGGCGAACCGTCCGTCAGGGCCGCCTGGCAGGTCGTCGGCGACATCGACCTCGTACTGCACGTCTCGTGTCAGGACCTGCCCGAACTGGACCGGCTGATCACCACCATGCGGATCCGGGGCGGGGCGAGCGCCACCAGTACCCACCTCGTGATCGGCACGGCAGAGCAGCACCCGGGCGAGCCGCTGCCGGTGGAAGCGCGCTCGACGAAACAATCCGGAACCGTGGGCCGACGACGGTCAGCGTCCCGGGGCCGTGGACTCGGAGACCTTCCGGTCGCGGCGAGGGCCGGACGATGACCCTGGCGGACATCATCCCCTCGTTGCGCTCCTCACTGCGGGCGCCCTTGACGCAGGTGTGGCCGTCCACGGCGGCCTGGGGCGAGCACGGCGACCTGACCATCGGCGGGGTCGCGATGACATCCGTGGTGACCGCGCACGGCACACCGACGTACGTGCTCGACGAGGCCGACGTACGGCAGCGGTGCCGCGACTACCTGACCGCGTTCGGCGGCGACGGTGTCGCGTACACCGCGAAGGCCCTGCTCAGCCGGGGCATCGCGCGTTGGCTCGCCGCCGAGGGGCTGCGGCTCTACGTCGGCTCCGCCGGCGAACTCCGGGTGGCCCTGGCCGCCGGCTTTCCGGCCGACCGGATCGTCCTGTACGGCAGCGCGAAGACGCCGGAGGACCTCGAGGCCGCGTACGCCGGTCGGGTCGGCACCATCGTCGTCGAGTCGCTCGGCGAGATCACCCGACTGGCGGCCACCGCACCGCAGGGTCAGCGCGTGCTGCTGCGGGTGCTCGGCGGCACCGAGCCGGCCGAGGGCACCGACTGCCGGTTCGGGCTGCGGATCGGCTCGGGTGAGGCGGCGGCCGCCGTGGCCCGGATCGTCGCCCAGCCCCGGCTGACGCTCGTCGGGGTGGACTGTTCGGTCGGCCACCAGGTCAGCCGGTTCAGCGTGTACGAGCACGAGGTGCGCGGCGTGCTGGAGTTCCTCGCCGAGATGCGGACCCGGCACGGCGTGGAGCCGACGGAGTTGAACCTCGGCGGTGGCCACGCCGTCGCCTACTCCGGCGGCGACCCGAGCCTGGCGCTGGCCGCCTTCGCCAGCCGGATCCGGGCGGTGCTGCGACTGGCGGCGGAACGGCACGACTTTCCGGTTCCGCGGCTGACCGTGTCGCCGGGCCGGGCCATCGTGTCCCGGGCTGGCATCACGCTCTACCATGTGGTGGCGGTGAACCGGGGGCCCGACGGGCACATCCTCGTCGCCGTCGACGGCGGCATGACCGACTGCCCGTCGGGCGCGCTCTGCGGCGGCCAGCACACGGCGGTGCTGTTCGGACGTACCACCTGTGCCCAGCCGGTCCGGGCCACGGTGGTCGGCCGGCACAACGATGCCGACGACGTGATCGTCCCGGCGCTGACCCTGCCGGCCGACGTACATCCGGGTGACCTGCTCGCGGTGGCCGGATCCGGGGCGTACCACCACTCCCGCGCCTCGAACTACCACCTGGTCGGCCGTCCGCCGCTGTTGAGCGTCCGGGACGGGCGGACCACCACCCTGGTACGCCGGGAGTCCTCGGAGGACATGCTGCTGCGTGACGTGGACGAGCGGGACGCCGCCTGACCGAAAGCGATCAGCAGCGTTACCAGGGCGGCCAGCGTGCCCGCGCCGCTGACCACGGTCGCCAGGCCGGCGAGTGTCCCGTCGGCCGGTGCGGACAGGTGCGCCAGGATCCAGGCGTCCAGTGGGGGCACCCGGTCCCGCAGCAGTCCGCCGGCCAGCATCACGGCGGCGACCGCGATCAGGCCCGGCACGATCACGGACCGACGCCGGTCGGCCGGCGGACCGGCCACAAGATCGATGTGCGTCAGCATGTGGACAGTCTGGGCGACGGGTCGACGGGCCTGCCTCCCTTGAGGCCCCGAGATCTTCCCGATCTACCGACCCTGATCCCCCGGACCCGCGGCGACGACCGAAATGACTCGTGACCGCCACCCGGGCGCAGGAGCGAGACAGCGACGTACCACCCCTGGTAACGTCGGCGACACTCGGCGTCGAAGGAGCGGTGCGACCATGCCGCGAGTCGCCGGCTCCTGATCGGCAGTTGATCGGACAGGGAGTTTCGCTGCCCACATGAGGCTTTCACTTCTCTTCACGCTGCGGGTACACCCTGACCCGGTTGCGCCAGTTGCCGTCCGGACACCGGGGGTGTCGCGATGACCAGTCAGGTCGACGTCCAGCAGAGCTATCCACTCTCGCCGGTCCAACGTGGCATCCTGCGCCAGGCTCTCGCCGAGCCGGGTCCGAGCCCGACGAGCTACCTCGAACAGGTACGACTCATCGTCCGTGGGCGGCTGCGGGTGGCCGACTTCCAGCTCGCCTGGAGCCGGGTGATCGCCCGACACGCCACGTTGCGGACCGGGTTCGTCTGGCACGGGATCGAGGAGCCGGTGCAGGTGGTCGTGCCGACGGCACCCGCACCCGAGTGGTACGTCGACGATCTGCGGAACACCCGGGCCTGCCAGCGTCGGCGTGGCCTGGCGGAGTTCCTCGCCACCGACCGGGCCCGTGGCTTCGTGCTGACCGCCCCGCCGCTGTCCCGGTTCGCTCTGCTCCGGGTGTCCGAAACCGAGCATCTTTTCGTCTGGACCGCGCATCATCTGGTCATCGACGGATGGAGCTTCCCGATCCTGCTCCGGGAGGCGCTGGAGGAGTACCGGGCCGCGATCGAGGGCCGGGACGCCGCGTTGCCGGCCCCGGCACCGTTCCGCGACCATGTCGCCTGGCTGGCCCGGCGTGACCTCACCGGCGCGGAGGAGTTCTGGCGCGCCGAGCTGGCCGGCCGGTCCGCACCGACGCCACTGCCGACCGACCAACCGGACGGGCCGGCGGACGAGTTCGGCCCGCCGGACGTCTCCGGGGCACCGGACGTCTCCGGGGTACTGAAGCAGTCGCGACCGACGGGGCCGTCCGGCACGGTCGGCGGGTCCGGATCGTCCGGCACGGTCGGCGGGTCCGGATCGGCCGGTGTGGTCGGGCCGCGCGGCGCGTCCGGGCTGGCGGACATCCCCGGGCCGACCGGCGCACCGGGGCCGGCGAACGTCTTCGGACCGGCCGACGCGGTCGGGCCCAGGGGCGAGTCCCCGGTGGAGGACCCGTTCGCCGAACACCGTGTCGAAGTCAGCGGCGACGACACCGCGCGGCTGCACGAGACCGCCCGTCAACAGCGGGTCACCCTCGAAACCGTGCTGCACGGATGCTGGGCCCGGCTCCTGTCGGCGCACAGCGGGGAGACCGACGTCGTCTTCGGCGCGACGGTCTCCTGCCGGCCGGTGGAGGCCGAGGCGTCGCAGAACATGATCGGGCCGCTCGTCAACACGCTCCCGGTCCGGGTACGGATCCATCCCGACGAGCCCGTCGGCGCCTGGCTGCGACAACTGCAACAGCATCAGGCGCTGGCCCGCCCGTTCGATCACGTGCCACTGGGCCGGATCGAGTCCTGGACCGAGACGCCGGCCGGTTCGCCGCTGTTCGAGACGTTGGTCGACTTCGAGAACTACCCGGTCGACAACGACCTGTTCACCGGCACGGCCGACGCGTCGACCCTGTCGATGCGGTTCGAGGGCCGGTGGTCGTCGTCGCACCATCCGCTCACCCTGCTCGTCGTACCGGGTGAGCGGCTCGGGCTGCACACCACGTACGACCGCCGCCGCCTCCGGCCGGCAACGGTCGAGCACCTGCTCGCCCAACTGACGGTCCTGCTCGTCCAGTTCGCCGCCGATCCGGAGCGGCCACTGTCCGATCTGTCCCTCTCCGATCGCGAGTACGGCCCCGCGGCGTAGTTCCTCGTCACGGCGCGGCCACGACTTTCGGCCGGCGCCAGAGCAGCGCGACGAGGACGATGGTGAGCAGTGCACCCGGAACGAGGCTCGCCCTGATCCAGGGTTCCGTGATCAGGGCGAAAACGAAGAATCTGCCGATGAACTGGATGCCGAGCAGGACCGTCAGCAGCACCCGACGCCAGCCTCGCCCGAAGCGTGATCCCAGCGCCAGCCACGCGTACGCGACTCCGAAGCTGAGGTGGAAGGCGTGCTCGACCCCGAGCTGGTACGGCGGGGTGACCAGTGCGTACAGGTGCTCCACGACCAGCACCCAGAGCAGGATGGTGGCCGGATCCGGCCGGGAACGGGCCGCCCCGGGACGAGCCGACGGACGGGACGCAGCGGTGACGCTCGCAGGTTCGGGCACGGGACACGTCTCCTCGAAACACCAGAAAGGGCCGGCTGAGACTTTCTCAGATGAGAGTATCTTGTCCGCGTCCTAGGATCCAGGCATGAACGCCGCACGATCCCGATCCGATGCGTCCCCGCTGGCCTTCCTGCCCAGGGACGTCGCCACCGGCATGCTGATCAGCACGGTGCACCGGCACAGCCAGAAGGTCCTCAACGATGCGCTGCGCCCGCTCGGGATCGAGGAGCGGCATTTCGCCACCATGGCCGTACTGGACAGCCGTGGGCCGCTCACCCAGCGTCAACTCATCGACCTGCTCGACCTCGACAAGTCGTCGCTGGGCCGGATCGTCGACGAGCTGGAGCGGCAGGACCTGGCCGAGCGCCGGCCGGTACCCGGGGATCGTCGCGCCCACGCCATTCATCTGAGCGCCCAGGGCCGGCAGCGGGTGGGCGAGGCGCAGCAGATCGCCGCCGGGGTGGGGCAGCAACTCTTCGGACACCTTCCGCCGGAGGCCCGCCAGGCCCTCGACAACGCGCTGCGGCAGCTGTTACCCCGGCACGGTGCCGACGGCGCGCCGGGCTGACCGAGACGACGACGCGACGCAGCGGCTGGCGCCGCGGCGTGCCGAGCCGACGTACCGCAGGTCAGCGCAGTCCCGCCGCCAGCCGGTCCCGGACCGCCTGCGACGCCTTCGCCGGGGAGCCGGCGTCGAAGGGCGGCTGCGGGTCGTACTCGATGGCGAGTTGGATGGCCTCGGCGGTGGTCCGGTCGGCGATGGTCGCGGCGAGGGTGAGGGCCATGTCGAGCCCGGCGGAGACTCCGGCGGCGGTCATCAGCTTGCCGTCGCCGACCACCCGCTGCGGGGTGTAGGTCGCACCGAACGAGACCAGGTCGCCCGCCCGCCGCCAGTGCGTGGTGGCGGTACGCCCGCGCAACAGTCCGGCGGCGCCCAGCAGCAGCGATCCGGTGCAGACCGAGGTCGTCCACCGGGTGGTCTCGTTCATCCGGCGGATCCAGTCCAGCAGCGGTCCGCCGACCAGGTGCTGGTCGACGCCCGGACCGCCGGGCACCACCAGCACGTCGCAGGAGTCGATCTCGGCGAGCGTGGCGTCGGCGGTGAGGGCGAGGCTGCCGACGTTGTTGCGGACCGGTCCGACGGCGGTCGCGGCGAAGACCACCTCGGCGCCGGGCAGGAGCTTGAGTACGTCGTACGGGCCGACCGCGTCGAGCGCGGTGAACCGGTCGAAGAGCGGAATGACGATGCGCATCGGGTCCCCTTGGTGTTCAGGCGAAGTGGTGGCGGTACTGGCCGGGGGTGACCCCGATGGTGCGTTTGAAGCGCCGGTGCAGGGTCTCGACGGTGCCGAAGCCGCATCCCCGGGCGATCGCCCCGACCGGCGCGTCGGTGCTCTCCAACAGGCGTCGGGCCGCCTCGACCCGGACGGATTCCACGTACGCGGCCGGGGTCTGCCCGGTCTGCGCGGTGAACATCCGGGCGAAGTGCCGCTCGCTCATTCCGGCCCGGTTGGCGAGTGCCGGCACGCTCAGGTCCTCGGCGAGGTGATCGACGATCCACACCTGGATCTGCCGCAGCGGGGTACGCACCGGGCGCTGTGCGGCCAGCTGCGTACTGAACTGGGCCTGGCCGCCGGGACGCTGGACGAACATGACGAGTCGACGGGCGATCGCCCGGGACGTCTCCGCGCCCCGGTCCCGCTCCACCAGTGCGAGCGCGAGGTCGATCCCCGCGGTGACCCCGGCCGAGGTCCAGACGCCGTCGTCGTGGACGAAAATGGGATCGGGTTCGACCGTCACCAGCGGATACCGCCGGGCAAGTTCGGCGCAACTCCCCCAGTGGGTGACCGCCCGCCGGCCGTCGAGCAGGCCGGCCTCGGCCAGCAGGAACGCGCCGCCACACACCGACGCCACCCGTCCGGAGCGGGTGGCCGCGGCGGCGATCCAGTCGATGAGCCGGCGGTCGGCGCACGCCTGCGTCCGGCCTGACCCGCCGACCACCATCAGGGTGTCGATCCGCCCCTCGTGGCACTGGTCGATCGTGGCGTCGGGGGTGATGCTGAGGCCGCCGCTGGCCCGGATCGGACCGGCGACCCCGGCCACAGTCGCCAACTCGTAGCCCGGCGCCAACTCATGGCCCGGCGCCAACCGCTCGGCCTGCGCGAAGACCTCGTGCGGGCCGGTCAGGTCGAGGATCTGGAACCCCGGGAAGATCACGAAAACGATGCGGTGGCTGTCCACCTGCCCATCGTTTCCGGCACCGGCCCTGGCAGCAATGCCACACTGCTGACGATTTCGGCCATCCTCCGGCCGCCGGGCTCGGAGTTCACGCTCTCGTTGCCCGGCCATCGACCTCGGTACATCAAACGGTAGACCTTGGTAGCGCCACGCCAGTCTCCGGTCCACTGTGCCGGCCACGCTGCCCGGCCCAGACTCGACGACATGTCACGGACATCCCCGGTTCCCCGCCCGACGCCCGGACCGCGGTTTCGGCGACGCATGCTGCCGGTCATCGGGCTCGCCCTGCTCGCGCCCTGGGTGCCGGAGTACCTGGTGGGCAGCCACACCGTCCGCGACCTCCCGTTGATCATCTTCCTCGTACCGCTGTACGGCGGCGGGGCCCTGCTGATCCGCGAACTGGCCCGTCGTACCGGCCGGGGATGGCCGACGATCCTGCTGCTCGGGCTGGCGTACGGCGTCGTCGAGGCCGGCCTGTTCGACCAGTCGCTGTTCAACCCCGACTTCATGGGCGAGAACTTCGGCACTCCGGCCCGGATACCCGGGCTCGGCGTGAGCGCCCACTACCTCCTGGTGTTCGTCGGCGGACACGCGATCTGGAGCATCGGCACCCCGATCGCGATCATCGAGTCCCTGGTCCCCGACCGGGCGGACCGGCCCTGGCTGCGTACCCCGGGTCTGCTGGTGGTGGCCGGTCTGTATCTCCTCGGCGGCGCCATGATCTACACCGATCTGCGGTCCACCGAGGGATTCGGCGCCAGCGGACCGGAACTCGCCGCCGCCGGAACGGTCGCGGTCGTGCTCGTCGGTGCCGCGTTTCTCGTACGGCGCCGTCCGGCGGATCCGGTCGCGAAGGCGCCGCCCCGGCCGTGGCGGGTCCTGCTGGTCGCGTTCCTGCTGTCCAGCCTGCTGGGGATCTGGGAGAACTGGTACGGGGTCGCGCTCGGGGTGGCCGTGATCGCCCTGACGGTCTGGTACGTCACCCGGTGGGCCCGCAGTCCCCGATGGTCCCAGCGACACCGGCTGGCCCTGGCCAGCGGCGCCCTGCTCACCTGGGCCTGGCACGGCTTCGTCCTCCAGCCGTGGCGGGAGGTCTCACCGGCCGCCGAACTGGCCAGCGACATCGCCTTCGCGCTGGCGGCGATCGCCCTGGTCGTCCTGCCGGACCGGCGGCTGCGGCGCGCACGGTCCGCCGATTCCCGGGCGACGGTCGCGGACGATCCGGCCGAGGGCGCGGCGACGCGGCCGGAGGGTCGGTCGCACGTCGAGCCCTGACGACCGGAGGGTCGGTCGCACGTCGAGCCCTGACGACCGGAGGGTCGGTCACACATCGCGCCCTGACGGCCGGCGCCGCGCACAGCACCATCCCATCATCTGGTTCACGGGGCCGGCCGACGAGCCGCCGAACGGCCCGGATCTCGACCCCGAATGGCAGTGGTCAGACCTCCGGACGGCCGATCCCACACGGCGGCGACCCGGGTTCAGCACGACCGACCGGCGGCCGACCGGACCGCGACCGGACCACCAGTAAGCCTGTTACCAGCAGAATCCGCTCTACCCCGACCGCCGACGACCTTGATAACGGTCAGATCACGAGGTCTTCCCAATCCGTACGAGACTCACGTACGGTCCCGGAAAGGCAGGAGGTCAGACCTCCATCCTCATGCCTCTGAGCGTTCCCGAGGTGAGCTGCTAGTGCAGGAACATGCTTCCCGCTATGCGGGATACCGGTCGTTTGACTATTTGACCCCGCAGGTCGACTTCAAGGTGTTCGACCTCGCGCCACAACTAGGTCGGGTCCCCGAACACGATCTCGGCCTGACCGATGCCCAACGCGACCGGGTGTCCCGGCTGCTTCGCGACTACTCCGCGATCTCGCTGCACGAACACCCGAAGATCCTGCCGGCCGACGTCACGCAGCTACGTGACTACAACCGCACCGGACGCAACTCCTTCGGCTTCGAGGGACTGGCCCGGTCCGGCATGACCGCGGTGTTCGACAACTTCATGAACGGCACCGGCTGCGTCACCAGCGAGGCCGCCTGGAAGTGGGACGACGTCATCTACGACATCGGCCTGCGGTTCGCCGACATCGCCAAGCAGGACCACGTCGTGGTGGCGACCACCCTGGAAGAGATCTTCACCGCCAAGCGGAACGGCCAGCTCGCCCTGGTGGCCGGCCTGGAAGCGGCCACGATGATCGAGAACGAGCTGGACCGGATCGACATCCTGTACGGCTTCGGCGTCCGCCAGATGGGCATCGCCTACAGCCAGGCGAACATGCTCGGCTCGGGCCTGTCCGAGGATCGCGACGGCGGACTCACCCACTTCGGCCGGCGCGCCGTCGACCGGATGAACAAGCTCGGCATCGCCATCGACATCTCGCACTCCGGCGACCAGACCTCACTCGACGTCATCGAGGCCAGCCGGGTACCGGTCTTCATCACCCACGCCGGCGCCCGCTCGGTCTGGAACACACCCCGGATGAAGCCGGACGACGTGATCCGGGCCTGCGCCGAGCGCGGTGGTGTGATCGGCATCGAGGCCGCCCCGCACACCACGCTGTCGCAGGAGCACCCGCACCACTCCATCGAGTCGGTGATGGACCACTTCGTCTACTGCGTCGACCTGGTCGGCATCGACCACGTCGCGTTCGGGCCGGACACCAACTTCGGTGACCACGTCGGCCTGCACGACACCTTCACCGGGCACCTGGCGATCGGCAAGGCGCACGGCGCGGTGGAGCACCCCCGGGTGCCGTACGTCTCCGGCATGGAGAACCCGGCCGAGTGTTTCAGCAACATCGTCGGCTGGCTGGTCACGCACGACTACTCCGATGACGAGATCGCCAAGGTCATCGGCGGCAACATCATTCGCGTTCTTCGGGAGGTTTGGTGAGCAAGACAATCAACGGCCGCGCCCGTCGCTGGCGGGCCGCCGTCGCGCTCGGCGCGGCGGCCGCGCTCGGCCTGTCCGGGTGCGGGCTCAACGAGGACAACGGGGCGTCCGGCGAGAGTGCCGCCGGCGACGCGGTGCTGCGCATCGGCACCACCACCGACGTGTCGAACTTCAACCCGCTCCAGTCGCTGAGCAAGACCGACTCCTGGATTCTCAACGCGATGTACCCGCACCTGCTGCGGATCGACGAGAACGCCAAGAAGGCGCCGGAACTGGCCAAGGACTACACGTACGAGAACGACGGCAAGACCGCCGTGTTCCACCTGCGCGACGACTTCACCTGGACCGACGGCAAGCCGGTGGTGGCCGACGACGTCAAGTTCAGCGCCGAGTCGATCATGAAGTACAAGCTCGGCAACGTCGCGGCGAAGCTCACCTGGGTCACCTCGATCGAGGCGCCGGACGCCACCACGGTCAAGTTCAACCTCTCCCAGCCGTACGCGCCGTTCGCCGAGGGCGTCGGGTTCTGGATGTCGGTGGTGCCGAAGCACATCTTCGAGGCCGCCGGTGACCTGTCGAAGTTCCCCAACGACTCGAACTGGGTCGGCGCCGGACCGTTCGTGCTGGAGAGCGCCACCAAGGGCCAGCGGTACGTGATGAAGCGCAACGACAAGTACCCGCTGGCGCCCGGCGGAAAGCCGGCGGTCAGCAAGGTCGAGTACCGGCTCTACCCGGACGTCAACACGATGATGCTGGCGCTGCGCAACGGCGACATCGACCTGATGGGCACCCCGGTCCCGGCGTCGGCCGCGAAGACCTTCGAGAACGACGCGAAGATCAAGATGGCCAAGGTCGGTGCGCTCGGCTTCGCCCACCTGACCTACAACATGAACAACAAGGACCTGGCCAAGCAGGAGGTCCGACAGGCGCTGTCGATGGCGATCGACACCAAGTCGATCATCTCCTCGGTGCTCCAGGGTGACGCCCAGCAGATGTCCGGGCCGATCTCGCCGATCTTCGCCGACTACGACAACACCGAGATCCAGCCGTACGCCTTCGACCCGGCCGGCGCGAAGGCCAAGCTGACCGCGGCCGGTTACTCCGACGGCAACGGTGACGGCCTCTTCGACGGCCTGGAGCTCGGCGTGGCCTGCGACCAGTCCAACGCCAACCTCACCCGGGTGGTGCAGCTGTTCCGGGAGAGCGCCGCGAAGGCCGGAATCAAGCTGGAGAACGAGTGCGTGGAGCGGAACACGTTCCTGTCCCGCACCAAGGACGGCAAGTACGACATCGACGCGTCGCAGTGGGGCGTCTTCGACAACCCGATGGACCAACTGCGCAGCACCTACCTGTCCAGCAACCCGGGTGGGATCAACTACAACCTGCTCAAGTCCCCCGAGATCGACCAGCTGATCAACGACGCGGCGGGCACCACCGATACGGCGGCGTTCGCCACGAAGATCAAGAACATCGACAAGGTGGTGCACGAGCAGGCCTACCTGACCCCGCTGTACGTGGAGAACTTCCAGTTCGCCTACAACGCCAGCAAGTTCGGCGGCTTCGTCGCCTCGCCGTCCGACCTGCTCGGCATGGTCACCGCGTACTCGCTGGCCCAGGTGAAGCCGGTCGGCTGACCGGCCACTAGAGAGAAGGGAGGGGTCCCCCGTGGCACGTTTCGTGCTCAACCGGGCACTGAAGGCCGTACTGACCATCTGGATAGCGATCACCGCGACGTTCTTCCTGCTCCGGTTACTTCCGGGGGACCCCACGACCCTCATGGTCGAGGGGGACATGACGCCGGAGATGCGGGCGGCACTGCTCAAGACGTACGGCCTGGACCAGCCGCTGCTGGAGCAGTACGTCTCGTACCTGCGCGAACTGCTGCACGGCAACTTCGGCATCTCGTTCCGGCAGATCCAACCCGTCACCGACATCCTGCTCGACCGGCTGCCCTGGACCCTGCTGCTGGCCGGGGTGGCGTTCCTGCTAACCATCGCCGTCGGCATCCCGATCGGGGTGTACGCGGCAGCGCACCGGGGCCGTTGGCCGGACAAGCTGCTCCAGGGGTTCGGCATCGGCGGACACGCCCTCTTCGTGCCCAGCGTCGCGATGCTGCTGCTGGTCTACCTGGGCGCCAAGCTCGGCTGGTTCCCGATCGGCGGTGCGGTCGACCCGGACACCCGGGGTGCGGCGGCCTACCTGAGTCTGGCGCACCACCTGGTACTTCCGGTGGCGTCGCTGGTGCTGGTGCAACTCGGCCCGTACGCGCTGACGCTGCGGACCAACCTGATCGACGTACTCGGTGAGGACTACATCCGGGCGGCCCGGGCCCGGGGCCTTTCCGGCCGGCGCCGGCTGTGGAAGCACGGCCTGCGCAACGCGATCCTGCCGGCCCTGACCCTGATGGGCCTGCAACTCGGCACGCTGGTCGGCGGTGCCGTGCTCACCGAGACCGTGTTCGCGTACCCCGGGGTCGGCCGGCTGATCTACGAGGCGGTCGGGCAACGCGACTATCCAGTCCTGCAAGGAGCGTTCATCATGCTCGCCATCACCGTGGTGGTCGCCAACGCGCTCACCGACCTGCTGTACGCGGTACTCAACCCCAGGATCCGGCTGTGAGCGCGAGGAGTGAGCCGGGTTTGCGAGCCCCGCAGTCGCGAACGAAAGGCAGGCACCGATGAGTGGGCCGCTGGTGACCGAGCCGGCCGCGGCGGCGGTGCCGGTCCAGGAGGTCGGGCCCGGTACCCGGTCGGCGTGGCGGACCTTCCTGCGCCAGCCGTCCGGACTGCTCGCCGCCCTGGTCCTGGTGGTGATGGTGCTGCTCGCGGTCTTCGCGCCGCTGATCGCCGACGAGCCGGGCGGCACCAGCGCCGACGTGCTGCTCTCCCCGTCCGGCGGGCACTGGTTCGGCACCGACGACATCGGGCAGGACATCTTCGCCCAGGTGGTCTGGGGGACCAGGACCAGCCTGCTGATCGGGGTGGCCGCCTCGCTGATCGCCATCGTGCTGGGCACCGCGATCGGGCTCGCCTCGGCGTACTTCCGGCGGGTCGACGCGATCGGCACCGTGGTCACGGACGTGATGCTGGCGCTGCCCACCCTGCCCCTGATGATCATGCTGGCCGCGATCGTCAGCCCGAGCGTCTGGACGCTGACCGTCATCATCGGCGTCTTCGCCTGGCCCGAGGTGGCTCGACTGATCCGCTCCCAGGGCCTGGTCGTCTCCGCGATGCCGTACATCGACGGAGCCCGGGTGCTCGGTGCCTCCGGATGGCGGATCGTCACCCGGGAGATCATGCCGGCGGTGGTACCGCTGATCGTGGTCAGCGTGCTGCTGACCGCGTCCCGGGCGGTCATCTCCGAGGCCGGGCTGAGCTTCCTCGGCCTCGGTGACCCGGATGCCTGGTCCTGGGGCCGGATCCTGCTCAACGCCCAGCGCAGCGGCGTGGTGGCCATCGCCTGGTGGCAGACCCTCTTCCCGTCGCTGGCGATCCTGCTGCTGGTCCTCGCCGCGACGGTGGCCGGCATGCGCTTCAACGACATCCGCGACCCCCGCCGGAACGGAGGCTGACCCGTGCGTCTGCCCGACAGTTTCTACTCGACCGTACGCGCCCGGCTCGCCGACGCGCTCGACGTACGCGGCCTCGACGGCTTCCTGGCCACCACCCCGGCCGACGTCGCGTTCCTCTCCGGGTTCTTCTACATCGCCACCGAACGGCCGGTCTACCTGTGGATGCCCCGTGAGGGCGACCCGCTGCTGGTGATCCCCCGCCTCGACGAGGAGTACGCCGCCCAGCAGGGCGTCACCGTCGAAACCGTCAGCTACTTCGAGTTTCCCGGGGTGGTGACCGCCGAACAGACCCTCGGCGCGGCGTTGGCCGGCCGGGCGCCGAAGCAGATCGGGGTGAGCGCCGGGCTGTCGATCGGTGCGTACCGGGCGCTGTCCCGGGCGCTCGGCGGCAGCACGCTGGTCACCACCGACGCGGTGGCCAAGCTGCGGCTGCGCAAGTTCCCCGAGGAGATCCCGTTCCACGAGGCGGCAGCGCGGATCTGCGACGAGATGCTCGGTGCCGGCCGGGAGCTGATCGCCGACGCGCTGCGCCGGGGCACCGAACTCCCCCGCGAGGACGAGATCGCCCGGCACGTCATCGGCTTCGGCACCGACCGGATGTACGCCGACTACGACCTGGTGGTCTACACCACCAAGCTGGCCGGCGGGCTGGTCTACGCCGGTCCGAACTCGGCGCTGCCGCACGGCCTGCCGACCCGGCGACGGATCCGGCCCGGCGACACCCTGATCCTGTCCCTGGGCGCGGCGGTGGCGAGCCGGTTCGTGGAGAGCGAGCGGACCTTCGTGGTCGGTGAGCCGACCGCCGAACAGCAGCGCTACTACGAGGCGGACCAGGAGGCCCAGGAGGTCGGCACCCAGGCGATGCGGGCCGGCCGGACCTGCGCCGAGGTCAACAAGACCTGCCTCGACGTGCTGCGCGGGCACGGACTCGGCGACTACATCCGGCACCGGCAGGGCCACGGCATCGGGTTGCAGAACCACGAGGCGCCCTGGGTCGAGGACGGCGATCACACCGTGCTCGAGCCCGGGATGCTGCTCTCCAGCGAGCCCGGGGTGTACGTCCCGGGCCACGCCGGCTACCGGATCTCCGACACCGTCCTGGTGGAGGAGACCGGGCCGCGCCGGCTGACCGGCTATCCGCGCGATCTCGCATCCAACATCATCGAGGAGGTCCGATGACCATCGGAAGTCCGACGGACTTTTCGGGTCGGCTGACCATCAACGGCGCCGAGCTGGTGGTCGAGGCGTTCGGCCCCGAGGACGCACCGGCCATGATCGTGCACCACGGCGCGCCGGGACTCGGTTCCCGGTCCGAGCCGAGGCGCTCGTTCGGCCCGTTCGCCGACCGGTTCCGGGTGATCGTCTTCGACGCGCGGGGCTCCGGCGAGTCCAGCGACGACGAGCCGTTCACCCACGAGCAGTGGGTCGCCGACGTGGACGCCATCCGGGCGCACTTCGGCTACGAGCGGATCGTGATGGCCGGCGGCTCGTACGGCGGCTTCATCGCCCTGGAGTACGCCATCGCGCACCCCGAACGGGTCGCCGCGCTGGTCCTGCGGGACACCGCGGCGGACACCGCGCACGACCACCTCGCCGTCGAGCGGGCGAAGACCACCGATCGGACCGTTATTCCACAGTGGGCCATCGACCGGATCGGCACCGGCCGGTTCGAGAGCAACGACCAGATCCGGGAGTACTGGAAGGCGATCCTGCCGCTCTACGACCACCAGCACGACCCGGCCAAGGACGCGGCGAGGCTGGCTGCGACCCGGTTCCACTACCGGACCCACAACGCCGCGTTCGGGCAGAACATGCCGAAGTACGACCTCAAGCCGAAGCTGCCGACGATCACCTGCCCGACCCTGGTCACCGTCGGCCGGCACGACTGGCGTACCCCGGTGGCCGCCTCGCAGGTCATCGCCGACCTGATCCCCGACGCCCGGCTGGTGGTCTTCGAGCACTCCGGTCACTCGCCGCAGTTGGAGGAGCCGGAGCTGTTCCAGCGGACCGTCCGGGACTTCCTCGATTCGGCCGGGATCCGGTAATGGCCCTGCTGGAGGTCGAGGACCTGCGGGTCAGCTTCCCCGGGCCCGGTGGCGACGCGTCGGCCGTGCACGCGGTCAACGGGGTGTCGCTGGAGCTGGAGTCCGGCCGGACGCTGGCGATTCTCGGCGAGTCCGGCTCGGGCAAGAGCGTCACCGCCCAGGCGGTGATGGGCATCCTCGACGTGCCGCCCGCCCGGGTCACCGGATCGGTCCGGCTGCGCGGACGGGAGCTGCTCACCCTCGCGCCGAAACAGCGTGACCGGGTCAGCGGCGAGGAGATCGGGATGGTCTTCCAGGACGCGATGGCCGCGCTCAACCCGGTGTTCACCGTCGGCGACCAGCTCAGCGAGCTGCTCCGGGTCCGCCGGGGAATGTCCCGGTCCGACGCCCGGCGACGCGCGGTCGAACTGATCGACCGGGTGAACATCCCGGCCGCGAAGGACCGGGCCCGGGACTATCCGCACCAGTTCTCCGGCGGCATGCGCCAGCGCATCATGATCGCCCTGGCGATCGCGCTGGAACCCGACGTACTGATCGCCGACGAGCCCACCACCGCGCTGGACGTGACCGTACAGGCGCAGGTGATGGAACTGATCGCGGAGATCCAGCGGGACAGTGGGATGGCACTGCTGCTGATCACCCACGATCTCGGAGTGGTCGCCGAGGTCGCCGACGACGTCGCGGTGATGTACGCCGGCCGGATCGTCGAACGGGCCACCGTCGAGCAGATCTTCGCCGGCCCGGCCCACCCGTACACCGAGGGCCTGCTCGCCTCGATGCCCCGGATCGACCGGCGCGACGAGGAGCTGTACGCCATTCCCGGCAGCCCGCCGAACCCGGCCCGGCTGCCCAGCGGCTGCCCGTTCCATCTGCGCTGTCCCCGGGCCGACGACGTCTGCCGGGCCACGCTGCCGGCGCTGGAACCGCTGCCCGCCGGCCGCGCCAGCGCCTGCCACCACCGGGAGGAGTTGCTGCATGTCAGCCACGGATGACGTCGTGCTCCGGGTCGAGAACCTGGTCCGGCACTTCCCGGTCAAGGGTCGGCTTCCGTTCACCTCCGGCGGACTGGTCAAGGCCGTCGACGGGGTCTCCTTCGACCTGCGCCGGGGCGAGACCCTCGGGGTGGTCGGCGAGTCCGGCTGCGGCAAGAGCACGCTGGCCCGGATGCTGGTCGGGCTGGAGCGTCCGACCTCCGGACAGGTGCGCTTCGGCGACGCGGTGGTGCACGCGGCCCGGGGCCGGGACCTGCGGGCGCTTCGGCGGCGGATCCAGATCGTGCTCCAGGATCCGTACACGTCGCTGAATCCCCGCCGGACGGTACGGGAGATCCTGCTCCAGCCGTTCGAGATCCACCCCGACGCGCTGGACCGGAAACGGCGGCTGGACCGGATCCGGGAACTGCTCGACCTGGTCGGCCTCGACCCGAGCGTGCACCTCGACCGGTACCCGCACCAGTTCTCCGGCGGGCAGCGCCAGCGGATCGGCATCGCCCGGGCGCTGGCCCTGCAACCCGACGTGATCGTCTGCGACGAGCCGGTCTCCGCGCTCGACGTCTCGGTCCAGGCCCAGGTGGTGAACCTGCTGGAACGACTTCAGCGGGAACTGGGCGTGGCATACGTCTTCATCGCCCACGACCTGTCGGTGGTCCGGCACATCTCGGACCGGGTCGCGGTGATGTACCTCGGCAAGCTGGTCGAGCGCGGCCCCGAGGTGACGCTGTACGACGCGCCCGCCCATCCGTACACCAAGGCACTGCTGTCGGCGGTGCCGGTGCCGGAACCGGTCGGCCGGGGTGACCGGCGACGGATCCTGCTCGCCGGTGACCCGCCCAGTCCCGTCAACCCGCCGTCGGGCTGCCGGTTCCGGACCCGCTGCTGGCAGGCGACGGAAACCTGCGCCACCACCGAGCCCCCGCTGGCCGGCGACGAACGCGCGGTCGCCTGCCACTACCCGCTGGCCGCCTGACGCCGCCCCGGCGCCCGGCGACTACCGTTCCGCATTAAGGAGAAGGCTTTGCTGCAAGAACCCGCGTCCCGGTACCAGGGCCACAAGTCCTACTCGTACCTGGAGCCACACGCTGACTACCGGGTCTTCGACCTGGCCGCGGAGGTCGGACGGGTGCCCGAACACGACCTCGGGCTCACCGACGCGCAGCGGCAGCGGGTCACCCGGCTGCTGACCGAGCAGATCGCGATCTCCCTGCACGAACATCCGGTGATCCTGCCCGAGGACGTCCGCGAACTGCGCACCTACAACCGGACCGCCCGGCAGCGGACCGGATACGAAGGGCTGGCCAGGTCCGGCCTGACCGCGGTCTTCGACAACTTCATGGCCGGCGCCTCCTGCGTGACCAGCGAGAACGGCTGGAAGTGGAATGACCTCATCTACGCCCTCGGGATGCGGATGAGCGACCTCTACAAGCAGGACTTCGTCCGGCTGGCCACCTCGCTCGACGACATCCGGGCGGCGAAGCGCGACGGCCGGCTCGCCCTGGTCGCCGGGCTGGAGTGCAGCAGCCCGATCGAGAACGAACTCGACCGGATCGACATCCTGTACGGCTTCGGCGTACGGCAGCTCGGCATCGCGTACAGCCAGGCGAACATGCTCGGCGGTGGGCTCTCCGAGGCCCGGGACGGTGGACTGACCCACTTCGGCCGGCGTGCCGTCGACCGGATGAACAAGCTCGGCATCGCCATCGACATCTCGCACTCCGGCGACCAGACCTGCCTGGACGTCATCGAGGCCAGCCGGGTACCGGTCTTCATCACCCACGCCGGCGCACGCTCGGTCTGGAACACCTCCCGGATGAAGCCGGACGACGTGATCCGGGCCTGCGCCGAGCGCGGTGGCGTGATCGGCATCGAGGCCGCCCCGCACACCACCCTCTCCGAGGCCCACCTGGAGCACTCGCTCGACTCGGTGATGGACCACTTCCGCTACTGCGTCGACCTGGTCGGCATCGACCACGTGACCTTCGGGCCGGACACCATGTTCGGCGACCACGTCGGGGTGCACAAGACGTACGCCGGCAACTACGGGCACGACTCCGGCAACAAGCCCGAGCACCCTCGGGTGGAGTACGTCGCCGGGGTGGAGAACCCGGGCGAGGCGTTCGGCAACATCGTCGGCTGGCTGGTCAAGCACGACTACTCGGACGACGAGATCGCCAAGGTCGTCGGTGGCAACACCATCCGGGTCCTGGAGCAGGTCTGGTAACGGCGCTGGTGGCGGAACGACGGCACCCGTACGCACATCGATCGTGCGGGTGTCCAACTACTACACTCCGTACGCCGAGTTCGGCAGTCAGGGCGCACCCCAGCGGTCGACTCGAACGCGGTGGCGGCGTGGAGCGGGAAGGTGAGAGTGATGGCTCGGCGCGAAACCGCGCTGCAGGCCGCGCAAGGACAGCTGCGCGATCTGATCGGCAGCGAGTTCCACACCGGTGACAAGCTGCCCAACGAACGGGAACTGGCCGACCGGTTGGCGGTGAGCCGGGCCACCGTACGGGAGGTTCTCGGCCAACTCGCCGCCGAGGGCGTACTGACCCGTACCTGGGGGGTCGGCACCTTCGTCCGCGAGCTCGCGGAGCGGGTCCCGGTGTCGATCGGCGACGTCACCGCGCTCCGGGACCGGATCACCGCCTCCGGGCACCGCCCCGCACTCCAGGACGCGGCGGTGAGCCGCGCCTCCTGCCCGGACGACTGCGCCAAGATCCTCGGGTTGCCGGTCGGTTCGCCGGTGTGGCGGGTCGACCGGCTCTTCGCCGTCGACGGCGTCGCCGCCGCCTGGATCCGGGACCACCTGCCGCTCAGCGTCGGCGAGCGCGACCTCGACCCGTCCGGCCTGGTCAGCATCGACCTGGACCTGTTCGAGTTCCTGGCCGACGCGACCGGGATGCCGGTACGCCGGGCCGAGATCGAGTTCGCCGCCATGCTCGCCGACGAGGACGCGGTGACCCGGCTCGGGGTACCGATCGGGCATCCCCTGGTCAACGCGACCCAGATCGGCTACAACTCGGACGGCACCGCCCTGTTCCACGGGCACATCACGGTCCGGACCGACGTACTGACGCTGCGGATCACCCGGGGCGCGTAGTCGGACCTGATCGTCGGGTGCGGAGGGGTGTCGGGAATGGGAGCCACGCACGGCGCGGAGATGCTCCGGGGACTACAGGAGCGGGCGGCTCGGGCCCTGCCGGCCACGCACGTGGAGAAGGTCGACGGGTGGTGGCTGCGTTCTGCCCCGGGCTGTGCCTGGTGGGTGCAGTCGGTCCTGCCACATGCTGATGCCGGGCCGGACGACCTGCCAGGCCGGGTGGTCGGGGCGGAGAAGTTCTACGCCGACCGTGGCGTGACCGCGCGGTTCCAGGTCAGTGCGGGAGCCTGCCCTCCTGGGCTCGACACCCTCCTGGCCCAACGCGGCTACCGTGCGGAGAGCCCGATGTCGTTACGGACGGCCCCGATCGCCCGGATCCTGACCGAGGCACCGGCCAACCCGCTGCGGATCCGACTGGACGACCGCCCGACCAGCGGCTGGTTCGATGTCTGGAACGCGGTGCACGGTCACCACGGTGGCGGTGCCGCCGCCGAGTGGGACATGCTCGCGCGGGTTGGCGGGCCGAGCGCGTACGCGGGTGCGATGGTCGGCGACAAGATCGTCGCGGTCGTGCGTGCGGTCGCCGACACCGGCCGGGTCGGGCTCTTCGGCATGGCCACCCTGCCCGGGGCACGTGGCAGGGGCGCGGCCCGCAGCCTGCTCGCCGCGCTCGCCGAGTGGGCCGGCGGGCACCGGGCCGACCAGATGTATCTCCAGGTGGAACGCGACAACCTCCCGGCGGTCCGGTTGTACGAGCGGACCGGGTTCCGCGAAGTGTGCGGGTACCACTACCGCGGTAGGGAGTGAGCCGCGGGCCGTACGCCTCGGACGGCCGGCGATCCCGACCGGACCAGCCTGCGAAGTCTCGCCGGCGCGGAAGTCAACCGCGGGAGTTCGCGGAGGTACGCCGGGACTTCGCCCGCCGGCCGGTGGAGCGGCCTGCCGAGGCGGCCCCGCTCGCCGGGTACTGCTGGGCCAGTTCGGTCTCCAGCGCGTCGAGCGCGGTTCGCAACTCGCGCAGCCGGGCCCGGATGTCGGCCGAGCCGCCCGACGAGGACGACGGCCGCCCGGCCGGAACCGCGCCGACCTCCGCCGGTCCCGCGCCGTCCGGCCCGGGAGCCGGTGCGGGCGGTCGCTCGGCCTGGTGTGCGTCCTCCAACGCCTTCAGCACGATCCCGACGAGCAGGTTCGTGAGCAGGTACGACGCCATGACGATGTACGAGGCGTAGTAGAGGATGGCCCACTCGGAGACGGCTCGGCCGGCCTCGAACGCGTCGGTGATGCCGTCCAGCGAGAGCAGCAGGAAGAGGGTGAGCATGGCCCGCCCGACCGTGCCGTAGGTGTCCGGATAGGCATCGCCGAAGGCCATCCAGCCCAGCATGGCGTAGAGGTAGACGGTCAGGGTCGCGATCAGCAGGAAGCTGACCAGTCCCGGCAGGCTGCGCAACACTCCGCCGATGACGATCCGCAGGCCGGGGAAGAGTCGTACCGCCCGGACGACGCGGGCCAGGCGGACCAGCCGCAGCAGGGTGACGTTTTCCCGTACCCCGGGCAGCAGCGGTGCACAGAAGACCAGCAGGTCGAACAGGTTCCAGCCGTCGCGGAAGAAGCCGCCTGGCGCGGCGAGGTGCGCACCGAACCGCAGTCCGAGTTCGACCAGGAAGAAGGCGAGGCAGACGTACTCGACCGCCAGCAGGGCGCCGCCGGCCCGGTCGATCGCGCCGTCGTACGTCTCGACGCCCAGCACGACCGCGTTGACGATGATCATGACGAACGAGGCGCCGTTGAACCGATCGGTGCCGACCACCCGCTCACACCAGCTTGCCAGGCGCGCCCTCGCAGTGGCCGGAACCTTGCTCACGCCGATGTGCTCCCCTGTGGACGGACCAGTCGGCGGACAGCCTAATTCCCGAGCCGGACTCCCCTGATCCGGACTCCACCGAGACGGCAGGAGGCACGGGCCGCCGGGCGGTACGACGTGCGGCCCGCCCCGGGGTGGAGACCGGGGCGGGCGGGTCGTACCGGTGGGCTGACCGAAGGGTCAACTCATGTCGAGCGCGACCGCGACGTCGCCGACGGGCAGGGGAAATTCCCCGACGACGGTCGCGGCTCCGGTGAGCAGGTCCACGGTGCAGAACGTGGCCGAGCCGTCGGTGAGCATGAGCACGGCGTACCCCGTCTGCGAGACGGTCTTGCCGTTGGCCAGGTCGCTGTAGATGTCGAAGCCGGCATTGGGGCCGGCGTCCGGGCCGAGCCGGCCGGTCGGGGCCAGCAGTCCGTCGTTGGCCGGCGACTGGACGACGACCTGGTCCGCGACCGTGTTGAGGGCGAACAGCGTGGTCGCGGTATCGGAGTTCAGGTCGTTGTTCGTGTACGCGGCGGCGGTGACCCCGGTGGCCGCCGCGGTGGACGGCGGTGTGGTCAGGCTCTTGTCCACCACCGTGGTGCCGGCGGTCGACCCGTCACTGATGTTGTGCCGCAGGTTCTGGCCGGTGTCGCTGATCACCCGAAGCCGGTTGGCCGCCGGGTTGAAGTCCACCCCGAACATCGACCCGTGCAGCGGAACGCTGAGTTGCGAGACCTTCTTGAGGACCGCGCCCGGCATCGAGATCGTGTAGACGCCGCCGTAGTTGCCGACGCCGTACAGGAGACCGTCCTGGGGTCGGAAGTCGATCCCGATCAGGGCCGTGTCGACACTGAGCCCCGTCACGTTCCTGACCCAGTCGTTCACCGTGGGGTCATCGGTGGTGAAGGTGAGCAGTTGCCTCCCGCTGGCCGTGATCCCGTACGCCCGCAGCCCGGCGCTCGCGGCCGAACTGTTGCCGGCAATCCCGACCACGACTGCCGCCGTCGCCGACACCAGTGCAATGGCTGCGGCAATCCCTCTTCGAACCCGCTTCTCCATCGGTTTCCTCCCCATTTCGTCTCGCCCGGCCGGACTGTCCAGCCGAACAGGGGCGGTCGGTCCGCCGAGGCACCCACCACCAACAGGCCCATCCCCTTGAAATCCACCGGCCTTTCGGGGATCCGTCCCTGGCCCCGTCTGGCCTGCTTCCACAAGCTATTGACCAGAACTGGGGGCCAACTGGACGCCAACTGAAGGGCGACGTCCAGCGGCATCGCGCGGTGGACACGGCAAGGGCCGGCCGGTCGCCATCTGGTACTGGCGACCGGCCGGCCCTCGGGGGATCGGGCCGGCACTGCCGACCACCCCACTGCTGACATCCGACCCGGAGAGAGGTCTATTGGTTACCCGACGTCCGTCGCAACCCTCGACTGCGGGTCGACGAACCCGTCAACGGCGGCTCACTTGGAGCCCGTCACGATTCCCGGGTTGATGCAGAGGCCCGGGCTGCTGCCGGTCCTCTCGGCGATTTCGAGACAACGGGTGATCTTGTCGACCTGGGCGTTCTTCTCGGTGATCGCCTTCTGCTTCTCCGCGTTGATCAGGTCCTGGTCGAGGTTCCGACCCTGCGCCAACTTGTCCTGGAACACCTTGATGTTGGCTTCGGTCTTCTCGTCGTGGTTGACCCGGATGATGGTGACGGAGAGGATTTCGATGTCGTCGCCGAGACGGCCTTGCGCCGAGGTCTGCACCTTTTCGGCGAAAGGCTTGAGGTCGACGTTGAGGTTTCCGGTCTTCGCGTCGATGTTGGCCAGCGGGTTGTAACTGGCGAAGGCGTCGTTGACCGCTCCATCGAGCTGAACGCCGACGCGCTGGCCCCGGAACGCCTCGAAGTCTCCCTTGTAGTCCATGAACTGCCGAGGGGCGTTCTCCGACCGTACCTGCCATTCGACGAGCAGTTCGACGCCGGCATTGGCCAGCGTTCCGGTGCGTACGGCTACGGCGTTGTTACCACCGATGTGGTCGTACTTCTGTCGGCTCGCGTCCCACTCGCCGACCTTCTCCCAAGGGGAGACCCAGTTCAGGCCACTGCCGGTGACCTCGCCGGTGGGCTTGTTGAAGGAGGTGACGATTCCGACGTTGCGTACCGGAATGGAGTTTGCCGCAGCGCCGATGGTAAGAGCGATCGCGAGCAGCAGGACGCCCACGGAACCGCCCAGGACTTGACCCTTCGTGCCTTGTGGCGCAAACACGCTGTATATCGCGGCGAGGACTGCCACGGCGAAGAGGACAAGAGCGCAGACAAACAGCGCTGGCATTTCAGCATCTCCTCTACTGGCTTCGAAACGGAACCGGGGTGATCTTGCTCCGTGCCCGCAGTGTAACGAGAGTCGGCAAGCCGGTTATTGGTCGGGCGACGGCTCGGGATCGGGAAGCTCCGACCCGGTCAGTCCGGCGCCCACGGGCCGGTGTCTCCGCTGTCGGTCCCGGGTAACCGGGCGAGTTGCCGGGCCGACACCGGTCGGTACGTGATCTGCCGGAGCAACGGTTCCAGGCTCCAGTCCGACGGACCGGGCGACATGGTCAGCTCGAACCGGTCCTCCGCCAGGCACAGGGTCACGTGCGTGTCGTCGGACATGAACCTGTCCTCCCCCCGATTCCAGCAGAGTCCCGGGTAGGGCAGGTTGGCGGGTTGCGACCGCCCGACCGTCACGTAGACGTGACGACCCTCGTACGGCCGGTCCGGGCGCTCGGCGAGCAGGAGGAAGAGCTGCCGTACGCCCGGCCGGCCGGGATAGGCGTGCGTCACGTCGAATCCGGGGATCTCCGGTACGACCAGCGGCACGTCGAGCGCACGGAAGTCGTTGACGCGCCACCGGAACTGGCTGATCCGCTCGACGCCGACAACCGCCACCAGCAACGCGACCACGCCGAGCACCGCGCCCACCCTGACCGGACCGGACAGCTGGCGGGCGGCCCCCAGAGCCAGGCCGAGGTGTACGCAGAGTGCCGCGACCGCCCACCACGCGCTGGTCTCCCAACGGTCGCGTACCGGCCCGCCGAAGGCCACTGCGAGCGGGACGAGGACCGTCAGGAAGATCGGCACGAACACGTGCACCCAATGGCCGGCAGATCCGCCGCGCCCCAGGCCGAACCGCCATCGCGCCACCGTCGACAGCACGGCGATGACCAGCATGGCGCAGAGTGCCACGGCGTAGGAGATGACCAGCGGAAGACCCGACGAACCCCAGTCCCGGTCGGTCAGGTGCAACCCGGTGACGAAGACCGCCGTGGCCGTGACGCCGCCGGCCGCGGACGCGTACAGGATGACCGGGGCCAGGGACGGGGCGCCGCCAAGCTCACCGACACGGGGATCCGCCATTCGTGGAGGATCGCACGGGAATCGGCGCCGGTCTGTCTCCGGCAGTCGTACCGACCGACTCCGAATCATGGTGAGCCACGCCATAGTCCCGCCCTGTCAGGAATCCGGGTGCTGTCTCGTTCAGAGGGCACACGAACAGACGGGAGCAGGAACATGCGGCACCGCATCACCGTCCTCGGGGCCGGATACGCCGGGACCTCCGCGGCCGGATATCTCGCCCGCCACCTCCACACCGACGACTTCGAGATCACCGTCGTCAGCGCCGCGCCCGACTTCGTCGAGCGGATCCGCATGCATCAGCTCGCCGCCGGCCAGGACCTACGCCGCCATGGACTGGCGGAGATGTTCGCGGGCACCGGCATCCGGCTGCGACTGGCGCGCGTCACCGCCGTCGACGCCGGAGAGCGGACCGTCACCGTGACCGACGGCGGGGGTGCCGACCGGATCGGGTACGACACGCTCCTCTACGCCCTCGGCAGCACCGTCGCCGACCACGGCGTTCCGGGCGTGGCCGAGCACGCCTTCCACGTCGCCGAACGGCCGGCGGCGCTGCGCCTGCGCCAGCGGCTGGATGAACTCGGCGAGGGCGGGACGGTGCTGGTCGTCGGCGGCAACCTGACCGCGATCGAGGTCGCCACCGAGATCGCCGAATCGCGGCCCGGCCTCCGGGTCGCGCTCACCACCAGCGGCGAGCTGGGCGGTTGGCTGGGCCCGAAGGGCCGCCGTCACCTGCTGCGCGCCTTCGACCGGTTCGGCATCGCCGTCCACGAGCACACCACCATCGAACGGGTCGAGGAGACCGGCGCCATCGCCGCCGACGGTGCCGCCTTCGCCGCCGACGCGACCGTGTGGGCCGCCGGCTTCACCGTCCACCCGATCGCCGCCGCCAGCGGACTCGATGTCGAGGACGACGGCCGGATCACCGTGGACCGGATGATGCGGTCCGTCTCGCACCCGGAGGTCTACGCCGCCGGTGACAGCGCCTACGCCATCGGCGAGAACGGTCAGCCGCTGCCGATGTCCTGCGCCTCGGCGGGCTTCACCAGGATGCAGGCGACGGCTGCGATCATCGGAGACCTCACCGGTCACAAGATCTCGAAGGTCTCGCTCGCATATCTCGGCAACTGCATCAGCCTCGGTGGAAAGGACGCGATCGTGCAGTTCGTCGACGGCGACGCGCGGTCGAGGTCCTGGTCCCTGCGTGGCCGTCCGGCGGCACGGGTCAAGGCGGCCGTGCTCAAGGGCACCGTGTGGAACATGAACAACCCGACCTACGGGCTGCCGACCCGCCGGCATCGCAAGGCGGTTGCGCCGCGTCGCCCTGCTGAGTTGGTCGCCGACTAGCGTGGCCCGCATGGACACTGCCACAACGGAGCGTTTCGAGGCCAACCGGAAGCGGTTGGCCTCGCTCGCGTACCGTCTCCTCGGCTCGGCAGCCGACGCCGAGGACGCGGTGCAGGACGCGTTCCTGCGCTGGCACGCCGCCGACCGGGAGCACATCGAGGTCCCCGAGGCGTGGCTGACCAAGGTGGTCACCAATCTGTCCCTCGACCGGCTCCGCTCGGCGCGGCTGCGGCGCGAACGCGCGGTCGGCGACTGGCTGCCCGAACCACTCCTGCACGGCGACCCGATGCTGGGCCCGGCCGACACCGTCGAACAGCGCGAATCGGTGACCCTGGCGGTGCTGACGCTCATGGAACGCCTCACGCCGGTCGAGCGGGCCGTCTATGTCCTGCGCGAGGCCTTCTCGTACAGCCACGCCGAGATCGCGGAGATCCTCGACATCACCGAGTCCGCGAGCCAGCAGCACGCCCACCGGGCCCGACGCCGGGTCGCCGCCGAGCGCACCGTCAGCGAAATCGACCGCGCCGCCGCCCGCCGGGTCGTCGAGGCGTTCGTCGACGCCGCCTCCTCCGGCCGCACCGAACGGCTGGTGGCGTTGCTCACCGGCGACGCAACCGGGGTCTCCGACGGCGCCGGGCAGGCCGCCGGGAAGCTGTTGCGGTACTCGGTTCCCGAGCGGGTCGCCGCCGCCATGCGAGCCGCCTTCAAGCCGACTCCGGCGAAGCGGAAACTGGTCGGCGGCTCCCCTTCGATGCATGCCGACATGATCAACGGCTCCCCCGCCGTGATCGCCGTCCTCGACGACCGGGTCGTGGGCGTGCTGGTGCTCGACGTCCGCGGCGACAAGATCGCGGTCGTACGCGGCATGGCCGACCCGGACCGGCTCGGCCGCCTCACCGAGCAGTGGCGGCGGCGCGAGCACGATGATCCGCTGATCGAATCGTGGTGACCGGAGCACGCGTGGTACCAGCAGATCCGTGGCCCAAAGGGCGTGGCCACCGGAACGGAAGGCGACCCGGCTACCCCGCCGGTACGGCCGCACGCTGCATCAGCGCCACATATCCGTCCTCCAGGGACGGTGTGGCCGGCACCGCGTCGACGCTCGGCCGGTTCGGACTGATCACCCGGTAGTGGGTACCGTCGGTCCGGCTGATCGCCGAGACGACCACCCCGACCGGCGGCGGCGAGCCGGTGTTGGTGACCACCTCCCAGGTGGCGCCCTCGCCCACCCGGACCAGATCCGGCACCGTACCCGTGTAGACCACCCGACCGGCCGCCATCACGGCGGCGTGCTGGCAGGTCTGCGCCACGTCCTCGACGATGTGCGTGCTCAGCAGCACGGTACGGTGCCCGGCCAGTCCGGCCAGCAGGGTCCGGAACCGGACCCGCTCCTCGGGGTCGAGTCCCGCCGTCGGCTCGTCCACCACGATCAGGGCGGGATCGCCGAGCAGCGCCTGGGCAATGCCGACCCGGCGCCGCATACCGCCGGAGAAGCCCTTCATCCGGCGCCCCGCCACCTCGGAGAGGGCGACCAGTTCCAGCAGTTCGTCCACCTGCTGGCGCCGGGCCCGGGTGTCGTCCAGCCCCTTGAGCAGGCCGACGTAGTCCAGGAACTCGCGCGGGGTCAGGTCGGGATAGAGACCGAGGTCCTGCGGAAGGTAGCCGAGCCGGCGCTGGACGGCGGTCCGGCCGGCGCCGGTGGTCAGGTCGTGGCCGCCGACCCGGACCTGTCCCCCGCCCGGCGGCAGCACGCCGGCCAGGATCCGCATCAGTGTGGTCTTGCCGGCGCCGTTCGCGCCGAGCAGGCCGTACATGCCGCCGGGAACGGACAGGTCGACCGAGTGCAGCGCGGTGACCTTGCCGAAGCGCCGGCTCAGGCCGGTGGTCTGGATGTCCATGTCGAAGCAGAACCCTTCGGAGAAGAAATCAGGCCGTACGGCGTTGACGGGACAGGACGGTGCCGGCCACGAGCAGCGGCAGCAGACCGACCAGGACGAGGAGTACGACGCTGAGCAGCACGCTGGTGCCGCTGGGCTCCGGGCGCAGGAAGGACAGCCATCCGGGTACGCCCGCGAACAGCGCCGTCTCGCCCGTCAGCCAGGTCACCGGGTAGTCCCCGATCGGCGTCAGCAGCGTTCCGCTCAGCGACGGTAGGAAGTCCGGGTGGAGCATGTTGCCCCAGAACCAGTAGCCGACGAACAGCACCCGGAACAGCGGCGCGGTGACCACCAGCGGGGCCACCATGGCGAAACCGGCCACGAAGGCCAGGCCGGGCAACATGATCAGGCCGAACGCCAGCACCGCCCAGCCGAGCATCAGCGGGTCGCTCCGGTGCACGCTCTCGTACCCACCGGCGACGAGCATCACCAGCAGCGCGGGCAGCGCGGTGGCGGCCAGCCCGCCGAGATACTTGCCGGTCAGCAGCACCCTCGGCCCGAGGGGCAGGCTCTCCAGCAGCCCGGCGGTGTTCAGCCGGCGGTCCCGGAGCAGCCGGTCCGCCAGCACCATGCCGAACCCGATCGGGACGACGATCCCGAACAGCAGCGCCCAACCCGCCATCACCTCGGACGCGGGGGCATCGGCCTCTGTGTAGCGGGGACCCCGGTCTCCCTGGGTCAAGGCGATCACTCCGGCCAGGAGCAGCATCGCCAGCCACAGCGAGCGCTTACGGGCCTGCATCCGGAACTCGTACCGGCAGACCGCGAGCAGTTCCGACACGCCGTTCACTCCTCTTCCTCGGTCAACAACGAATGGGGCCGGCGCAGCAGCAGTACGACGACCGCGACGAACAGCAGGCCGGAGCCGATCAGCGCGAGCCGGTTCGTCAGCCAGTCCTCCCCGACTCCCACCCGGCTGGTGGTGAACAGGAAGAACGGCCGGGTCCACTCCAGGCCGACGAACGACTGCGCGAACAACTGCTCGCCCAGCCACAGCGCGCAGACCATGCTGGTGGCCAGGACGACACTGCGCCCGAGCATTCCGACCAGCACCGTCAGGCCGGTCAGCCAGAGCATCGGCGGGGCCCAGACCAGCGGCGAGGCCAGGATGCTCGGCCCGGTCCACCAGCCGGAGAGCCAGAGCCCGGCCGAGAAGGTCACCGCGCACACCGCACCGGCCAGCGCCAGCACCCCGAGCCGGCGGCCGAGCGTGCCGGCGTACCGGGCGGGCAGCGAGAGTTGCAGCTCGCGGCAGCCGTCCCGGGCCACGATGGTCACCGCCGCCATCCCGACCGTCAGCGGCAGAATCGCCTCCAGACCGGTGAGCAGGAGCTGAGCGACCTGGTCACGCCCCGCTCCGCCGGAGCCGGCGAGCAGCGCCATCGCGGTGGTGACGAGCAGCGCCGCCGGGGGTGCCACGCCGGCCGCCCAGCCGGCCCGGCGCGACTCGTACCGCCAGAGCGGAAGGCGATGCGTCGGCATCGGTTGCAGGAGTTGAGCTTTCACGTATCTGGGTGGGACGGAACGCGTCCGAGGTTCACCGGTTCGACGAGTGATCCGGGCCACAGATCCCGGGCCGCCGTCCCCGCCGTCTCATCGTCCGTACGCCCGGGCCGGGGCGGTGGGCAGGTACGGCACCACCGCGACCGTGCCGGCGATCAGCAACGCCGCGACCAGGAGTATCGGTCCGCTGGTCTGCCAGAGGAACTCGACCAACTGGTCCATCGCCCCGTCGACGGCGCCGGAGCCGGAACCGGCCAGCATCCGCAGTGCCCAGAGTGTCGTCACAACCCCGATGCCGATCGCCGGTCGCCACAGCACCGACAGTGCGAAGCTGACCGCCGAGAGCAGCGCCATCGGCCCGAGCCAGGCCGCGAAAAGTCCGAGCGGCCCACCGGTGTCGAACCAGGCGAGGCCGAGGGAGGCGACCGAGGCCGTCGCGAAGATCGTGCCCAGCACCACGGTGAGCCGGGCCAGCAGCACCGCTCGTACCCCGGTGGGACTGGCCGCGATCAGTTCGCCCGCCGGATCGGCACCGCTGCCGCAGGCGGCGGCCAGCCCCAACGCCGCGACCAGCGGCATCACGATGGCCAGGACCGAGCCGGACGACCCCGGCGGCACCCATGCCGCGAAGCCCGTGCCGACTCCGAGCACCACCCCGGCGACCGGCCAGATGCGGCGGTCGATCAGTCGCCGCTGGTGGGTCAGGATCCGCACCGCCCGGGCCGGGGCGGCGGCGCCGAGCACACCCGAATACCGGGGTACGACCGTCCGCGCGCCCTCGTCCCCGATGCCCTGCCGCCGCGTCCGTCGCCGTTCCGGCAGCCGGGACAGCACCGCGTCGAGCAGCCCGGCCGGGGGTACGGCGACCGCCGCCACGTGTTCACCGACCGCTCCCGCCACCCGTCGCCACGCCGCCGCCTCCTCGGCACAGCCGCGGCATTCCGCGAGGTGCCGGGCGACCTGTCCGGCCCGTTCGTCCGGCAACGTCCCGGCGACGAAGGCCGCCAGCAGTTCCTCCGGATGCGTCATCGCCCCGTCTCCCTTCCGGAAATCCTGGCCATGGCAGCGTCGACCGGCAGTGCCCGGGCGAGGACGGCGCGGGCGTGGAACAGCCGGCTCTTCACGGTTCCGACCGGGATGCCTAGAACCTCGGCGATCTCCGCGTGCGCCAGTCCGGCGCCGAAGGCCAGATCGAGCACCTCCCGCTGGGCGGGAGCCAGCCCGGCCAGGGCGGTCGCGACCGCTCGGGCGTCGGCCCGGGCCAGCGCCACCGCTTCCGGCCCCGGTTCACCGGCCGGGACCTCGGCGGCGGCCTCCATCGGCAGTGGTGCCGGCCGCTTTCCCGGAAGCCGGCCCAGCGCCTGCCGGCGGCAGATGCCGAACAGCCAGGTACGCACCGTGGACCGGGCCTCGAAGGAGTCGGCGCCCCGCCAGAGGGCCAGGAAGGTGTCCTGCAACGCCTCCTCCGCCCGCCCCCGGTCGGCGAGCAGCCCTTGGGCGTACGCCAGCAGCGGCTGGCCGTGTCTGGCGTACAGCGCCTCGAGGGCTCGCTGGTCACCATCGGCCACCCGGTGCAGCAAAGACCGGTCGACGTCGTCCATCCCGTCCTGGGTAGCCCGTCGACGGGCCGAGGTTCAGTATCCCGGCCCAGATGTGCCGCTGGTCACAGTCGAGTACGCCCAATGGCGGTACGAAGCGGGCAGAACGCCGCCGACCGGAACGGCTAACCGGTAGTGATTCGAACACGTTCCGAGATGCGATCATGGGAAATGATCATGTAACACCGAGGAAAATCCAGACCCGGACGATGCCCGGTACCCCCAACCCCCCGCCTGGAGGTCGTCATGTCCAGCCTGAAAGCCCGCCTCAGACCCACACCGCGACGGCTGACCGCCGTACTCGTTCCGGTGCTCACCGCTGCGCTCACCGCCACCGTCGTCACCCTCGTCCAGCGCTCCCCCGAGCCGGCGGCGCTCGCCCTGCCGCCGATCAGCGGGGCGGTGTCGGCGGTCACCGGACCGACCGAGATCCGCAGCGTCGCGTACGGCCAGGCGGTGGCCGCGGCCAAGGCCAGGAAGCCCAAGGTCACGGTGATCGGCACGGGTGGAACGATCTCCGGCGTCGCCACCTCCCGGAGCAGCTTCACCGACTACCAGTCCGGCCGGGTCGCGATCGGGGACATGGTCGCCCGACTGCAACCGGAGATCGGCCAGGTCGCCGACGTCACCACCGTGCAGTTCGGCAACAAGGGCTCCGGCAGCTACACCATCGCCGAGTTCCACGCCCTCACCCTGGCGGTCGAGACGGCGCTGAAGACCTCCGACGGGGTCGTGGTGACCAGCGGCACCGACACGATGGAGGAGTTCGCGTACTGGCTCGACCTGACCGTGCAGAACCGCAAGCCGGTGGTGATGACCGGTGCGATGCGGCCCTGGGCGGCGGTGACCCCGGACGGTCCGCAGGTGATCGGCGCCGACGGCCCGGCCAACCTCTACAACTCGATCGTGCTGGCGGCCAGCCAGTCCACCTACTGCTACGGCACCGTGCTGCTGCTCGGCGACGAGTTCCACGCCGCCCGGGACGTGACCAAGACCAGTTCCTACCGGATGGACACCTTCCAGACCCGCGAGCTGGGCGTACTGGGGTGGATCGACGGGCCCAACATCAAGGTCGGTCGGGCACCCGCCCGGGTCGACGACTGCGACGCGAAACAGCGCTGGACGACTCCGTTCAACCTGTCGAGGATCGCGCCGACCGCGGTGCCCCGGACCGAGGTCGTCTACGGCTACCAGCAGGCCGGCGGTGAGGCGATCACGGCGTTCGCCGACGCCGGGGTGAAGGGGATCGTCACGGCGGGCACCGGATCCGGTGGCCTCTCCTCGGCGCAGAGCGCCGCCCGGACCGCCGCCGCCGCGAAGGGCGTCGTCTTCGTCAGTACGACGCGGACCGGCTCCGGCTCGGTCTACGGCGGCAGCAGCACCTCACCGATCATCGCCGGGGACGACCTGCTGCCGCAGAAGGCACGGCTGCTGCTCATGCTCAGCCTCGCCTTCGCGCCGAACGACGTACCGAAGGTGCGGGACTGGGTGACCACGCTCGGCAACCCCGAGTGGAACACCGTACCCAGGGGCAGCCCTCGGGACTGACCAGTGAGGACGTGGTGCCGGAAGCCTGCGGGGCTCCGGCACCACGCACCCCCCTCCGGAGCCGCCCGGCTCAGCTCGGCGAGATCACGACCTCGGTCCAGTTGCGCCGGTCCGCCGAGCCCACCCCCAGCAGCAGGCGATGCGGTTCGGACCGGGCGGTCAGGGCGAGGGCACCGTCGGCGAGCAGGTCGACCTGGTCCAGTCCGGCCGGTGGGCGTGGGTCCGTCGACCATCCGCCCTCGGCGGAGGCGTACCCGAATCCGCCCGGACCGGCGACAGCGAGCCTGCCACCGCCCACGGCCGCGGCCCAGTACCGGCCCGGCGCCGTCGGGTGGCCCGTGGCCGGCACGACCAGCCAACGATCACCGACCAGCCTCCGCAGTTCCGGGAACACCGCCGGCCGGAGGACCGGAACCACCCAGGCGTCGGCGCCGTCGAGGCTGCCGTGCAGCGTCGCCCGGCCGCCGACCTCGAGCGGGTCCATCCAGGTCCAGGTCCGGCCCTCGTCCGTGGTTACCACGGACTGCAACCTCGGCGGGGGACGGTCCGGTTGACGGCGCCCGGGCTCCCACATCGTCAGGACCAACCGCCCGGCCAGGGCTGCCGCCTGCGGCCTGATCCCGGCTTCACCGTCCAGCTCGACCGGCGCACTCCGGCGCACGACGGCGCCGGTCGCCCGGTCCAGGGTCAGTACCTGATAGCCGGCGCAGCTCTCGACCCGTGGCAGTGCGCAGACGACCCGGGCGTTGGTCGGGACCACCTGCCCGAGCTCACCCCTGCCGTCCAGCACGATCGGTCCGTCCCGCTCCCGCGACTCGACGAACGACATCCCCGCGTCCACGGACTGGTAGAAGCGCCTGCCGGCGAAGAGCACGACCTCGCGCGGGCCGCCCGTCGTCAGGATCCAGTCACCACTCTCGGCGAGCGGCAGGACGCGTGGGGACCAGGTACGGCCGCCGTCGGCGGTCGCCAGCAGGGCGCCCCGGCACCGCCGCTCGGGCAGCCGGAGTCCGGGCGTGGCCGCCCGGTAGGGGCAGTCCGACAACACGGCGTAGCCGTGTTCGGCGTCGTGGAACACGGTCAGGTAGGGACGCAGCCCGGGACCGACCCGGATCGACGCCACCACCCGCTCCACCGTGTCCCGTACCGGAACGGCCGGGGCGGACGGGCTCGATTCCGTGTCCGACGGACGGCTCGACGACCCGGGTCCGCGAGGCTGGTCACACGCCACCACCGCCACCAGTACGGTCATCAGCACGCTCAGGCCCGCTCGTCTGTTCAATCCCACTCCCCCGGTCCGGCCGGCGCCCCTCCGCTCGGGGCCGCACGATGCGACGCGGACATGGACGGTAGCCGATTGACGTCGAACGGGTGGTCCGTCGCCCGACCGGCCGGTCACAGCACCGGTCGGCGTACTCCAGGCGATCCCCGGGCCGTCGCGGAGGGCCGGTCCGGTACGGGTCGCGACGGCTCAGTCGGCCAGCCGGAACGCGAGCGCTATCGTCCAGTTGTGCGGGTCGGCCTCTACCCTCGGGTCGGTCTCGTAGGTCTCGGTCCGGCAGCCCCACCGCTGCCCGCGCTCGGTGTCGGAGACATCCCACCGCAGGCCACGATGCTCCGCCCAGTCCAGCAGTCGCCGGTTGACCTCGACCAGCTCGTCGGGATGACCGACGTGCCGGACCGCCGCGTAACGACCGGCCGGCAGGACGGCGGCGAACAGGTCCCCCGGCTCGTCGTCGGCGACCTTCACGACCTCGGCGACCGGCACCCCGGCCTCGATCTCGAATTCCCGCTCCATGTCGATCACGTTGTATCTCAGGAACGGCGCTCCGACCGGCGCGATCTGCCGGGCGGCGAGCCAGCCGAAGAGCTCTGGAATCCGGTCGGCGACGACGCCGAAGGTCTGCATCGTGACCCGGCCAGCTATTGCAACGTACGGCTGCTCCGGCCGCACCACGACGGTCGGCTCGTCGCCCATCCGTGCCCTCCCTACCTCGTCGTCCCCTACCTCGTCGTCCCCTACCTCGTCGTCCCCTACCTCGTCGTCCCCTACCTCGTCGTCCCGGCCGCACCCACCGGTCCGCCCGACGCTACCGGCCCGGTACGACACCGACCGGGCGGTCACCGATCGAGTGCGGCGGCGAGCCGCCGGGCCTCGGTCACCAGCCGGCTGGATCCCCGCCGTGCGATCACCTCGGCCAGCCCGGGTACCTCGATCCGTACCCCGGTCGCGGTGGCCGTCTCCGCCGCCAGGGTGAGCAGGTCCGGGGTGCCGCGTGGCGGCTTCGGCGCGGCCAGCAACGCCGGCAGGGCGGCGGCGAGCAGTCGCCAGGCGCTGAGCCGGGCGCCCGCCATCGCCAGGTCCCGCAGCGGCTCGACGCACCGGGTCAACGTGAGCACGCCCCCGGCGCCGAGTTCGCCGACCTGCCGGCCGACGGTGGCGGCGTCGAGGTCACCGGCGGCGGCGAGCAGCAGCAGGGCGTCGACGGCGGCGACCCGGTCGGACCGGTGCCGGGCACCGAGGCCGTACGCCAGTGCGAGGTCCAGGGCCACGCCACCCGCTCCGGTGCACTCGGCGAGCAGCGGCAGGACGCTCGCGCCACCCTGGACGTCCAGGTCGGCAGCGCTGCTGACGTCGGTGAGCGCGTACGCCGCGACCAGTTCCCGGTAGCCGGGCAACACCGCCGGCCAGAGCGGTGACCAGTTGGCGCAGTGGTTTTCGAGCCGCACCACCCGACCGTCGAGCAGTCCGAGCGGGTCGTCGAACCGCTCGGCGCGGGCCGGTGCCGCCTCCGGTGGACTGAGTTCGACCTGTACCCGTTCGGTGGCCGGCCCCAGATGCCCGGTGCGGTACGAGGTCGTCCGCCGGAACCGCACCGTGACGGTCTGGGCTCGGGGCCGTGGCAGGCCGCCGGAGCGCAGCCAGGCGGCGAGCCGGCGACCCCCCGGCGTACCCAGTGCGGCGGCACGATCCGCCGACACCTCGTCTACGCCGGGCGGCAGCCGCAGCAGCGCCTGGGTCAGGTCCCAGCGCCACGGCAGCCGATCGCCCAGCACCGCCAGCCGGTCGTGGAGCACGGCCGGGTCGAGGGCACCGGACGCCTGGGTAGGGGCCGCGAGCAGGCTCGGATATCGGGTCTGGCCGACCTGCGTACCGATCTCCGCGAACCGGACCCGCAGCAGGCGTTGGGCGGGGGCCACCCGGGGATCGGTCACCTGGGACTGCCGGGCTGCGGCGAGCAGGCCGTTCCACCAACTCCGCAGGGCGCTGGTCTCGGCGGGCGCAACACTGGCCCGCAACAGTTTGCTCAGCTGACCGTGCAGGCAGGACGGATCCCAGCGATGCTCCTCGGGCTGCTGCCGGTTCCGATCCAGCACCGGCGTCAACGCCCTGGCCAGTCGGGATTGGTCGGTGCCGGCGAGCCGGACCACCCCGTCGAGAATCCGCTCCAGCGGCAGCGCGGTGAACCGGGTGCCGAGCAGGGCGGCGACCTCCTCGGCCAGCTCGTCCGGGTCGGTGATCGGCGGTGGTGCGGCAGCCGGCGGCGGTGGCGCCGGCAGGTCGTCGCCCGCGTGCACCACCACGGCGACGGAGGCCGGTACGACACCGTGCTTCGCGGCCAGTGCGACGGCGCGGTCCCGCAGTTCCACGGCCGGGTGCTCGACCATCTCCGCGAGGACGGCGGCCACCTCGGGCACCCGGTCCCGCCGTTGCCGGGCAAGCTGGTCGAGCCAGCCGAGCTGGCCGCGTACCAGTGCCTTCTCCGGCCGGACCAGCACGGCCCGGGAGGCGTCGAGTACGGCGTCGAACTCGACGTCGGTCAACCCGCGCAGCGCCTTCTGCGCCATCGACGCCACCGGGCCGGGCGCGTCGGCGAGCAGCCGCAGATAGTCGGTGCACCGGTCGGTACGCTCGGTCGGGGTCGGCTCGATCAGGTCGTGCAGGACCACGAACGGTCGCAGCGCCGCCGGACGGTCGCCGCGCAGCAGCCGATCGAGACAGCCATCCAGCAGTAGCCTCCGGTCCAGCCGCTCCTCGGCGGCGAGCCTCGCCAGCGCCTGTGGCAACGCGAGTGGCTCCCGGGTCCTGAGGTCGTGGAACGTCATCCGGGTGCCGATCCCGTCGACCTCGAAGAGCCGTGGCAGCAACGCGTCGAGGAACGCATCGGCGCGCAGCCGCTCGATCAGTGGGTACGGTCGCAGCCGCTCCGCCGGCCAGACCAGCGATTCGAGCCAGCCCTCGACGAACAGGTCTCCGGTCGGCGGCGGTGCCCCCGCCGCGACGGTCAGGTGGGCGACGAACGACCAACTGCCCGACAGGTCGGTCCGGACGAGCCGGTCCGCCAGCCGGTGGGCGAGGTCGGGCAGCCAGTCGACGCCCCGGTCCCGGGCCGCCTCGACGACCGGTGGCCCGGCCTTCTCGTCCAGCCAGACCGACCGGCGACCGAGCAGGTCGGCGACCTTCGCCGCGCTGGGCAGGCAGCCGACGGCTGCCACCGCCAGGGCCGCCCCCTCGGCACCACCCCACCAGTTGTCCCGCCGCCGTCGGACGTACGCCGTCAGCTCGGTGCCGAGCTGCCGGCGGCGCTGCTCGTCCAGACCGGCCAGCCGCGCCCCGGTCTCGACGACCGAGCCCTCCGTGATCAGCTCGAACAGAGTGGTCACGCCCGAGCCTCCACGGATCCGTCCACCATCGACACCGCGAGTGCGTGCTTGCACGGCCCACGCTGCCCCTGGTACTTCGCCCACCAGTGGCAGGAGCAGCTGTACCGGCCGTCGGGATGGCGGCGTACCCGGTAGGCCTGGTCGTCGCTGCGTACCGTCGCCGCCGTGCCGTCCCGCTCCACCGCGTCCGCGTCGACCAGCGCCCGCGCGCCGACCAGCCGTGGGTTGTCCCGCTCGGCGCGGCCGGCGTCGTACGGCAGCACCCGGTGGAAGTACGCCCCCTGGGCGACGTCGAAGCCGAGCCGGCCGGCCGTACCGAGCTGCGCGAGCGCGGCGCGGACCCGGTCCGCGCCGATCCCGGCCGCCGCGCCGAGCGCGTCGGAGTCGATGGTCGGATCCCAGGACAGCAGGACGCCGATCAGGTCGGCGTCGTCGGTCACGTCGTCCCCGGCGAGCGCGGTCAGGCTGGCCCCCTCGCCCGAGAAGCCCCGGTACGGCTCCGGGGAGAGCGTGAGCGACAACCGCAGCTCCCCGGTGTCCAGCTCCCAGGTGCTCGGCAACGGCGGGGAGCCGGCCACGACGGTCGGCCCGTACACCCGAAGGGTCTTCGCATGGCGAAGCATCCCGCGCAGCGCGGACAGCCGGTCGGCACCGGTCAGGCAGACGGCGCCCGGTACCGGTCGGGCGGTCAGCCGCAGCGACCGGCCCGCCGGCACCGCCCAGAGCACCGACCGGTCGCTGGCGCCAGGCAGCCGGCGTAGGAACGCGCCGGCTTCCACGGCGGGTATCTCGGCCCGGAGTGCGAAGGCCGCCGCGAGCACGTGGACCTCGGCGAAGCCTCGCAGCCAGCGGGTCGGCAGCGGGACCTTCTTCTCCACCACCGCACCATCCATGGTGGAGACGGTGAGGTCGTCGGGCCCGACCGACAGGTGCAGCGGGTCGATCCCGCCGACCCTGGCGAGCGCCTCCCGCAACGGTGGGTTGACGTCGACGTTGGTGGTGCCGTGCCCCCAGGACGTCGCCGTCGATGCCGCCCGGCAGCGCGTCGAGCCGGGCGTACACGCCGCAGCAGCCGGAGAAGGACTCGAAGCGCAGCCGGTCGCGGCTGCCGGTCACCACCGGGTCCAGGCTGGCCGGGGCGACCGGCCGGTGGTACCGGGTGCGAGCGACCTCGGCGACGGCGAGCAGGCCGGCGGCCGCCGCCCGGGGCGTGGTGAGAAACCCGGAGAAGAACCGTGGGTTCGCCGCCGGTCCGCCGCTGGTCTGTAGGGCCAGGCCGTCGGGGCGGAGCACGGAGGAGCCGAGATACCGGTACGTCGCAACGGCGTTCACGGCTGCGGATGGTACGTGGGCCGACCGACATCGCCGGCCGGGCGGCGGATGGGGCCGTGGCACCCACCCGCCGCGCTCGCCGGCAGACCGGAAGGATCAGCTGTACGACACCGAGAAGCTGTTCGTGGTGAAGTTGAGCCCACCCGAGGACGAGGTGATCTCGTATCCGAACTGGACATCACCGACCAGGACGTCGCCGTACCAGCCGGCGGTGCGGATCCAGTTGAGCACGGCGCGGATGTCGACCGTTCCCGAACTGGTGTTGCTGGTCCGGATGAACGAGAAGACCTCGTTGGCACCGTTGGAGCCGCGATAGATCTGCCAGGTGTGCCCGCCGACCGACGCGGTGGTCTGGAGCGACCCCAGTGGGCCAACCGGACCGGTCTTGTTCATCCACAGCATGATCTCGTACGCGTGGTTGTTGGCCCAGATGTCGTACGTGCTCGCGTACGCCCCGCCGTTCGGCACCGTGACGTTGAAACTGCTGGTCAGGCTGCCGATCGCACTGAGGTTACGGTTCACGTTCCGGGTGGCGTTGGGGTAGGACTTCACGCCGCCGGTGTTCGGGTGGTTGGCCGTGAGCCCCCAGTTGCTGTACGAGTTCGCCCAGATGCTCTGGCTGCCGGCGCCGCTGCCCCAGATGTTGTTGTAGAGCGTGTAGCCGCCGTTGGTCCACGTCCCCCACTGGTCGGACGACGTCCACGCGGCGCCGCTGGGCTGTGAGGGGGTGGGCTGTGAGGGGCTGGGATTGCCGCTGGTCGGCGGCTGTCCCGTGGAAGGGGAGCCGGTGCAGGCCACCCCGTTGAGGGTGAACGAGGTCGGCGCGGTGTTGGTGCCGTTCCAGTTGCCGTTGAAGCCCGGGGTGACGGTGGCGTTGGTGCCCAGCCCGCCGTTCCACGACGTGTTGGTCACCGTCACCCGGCTGCCGCTCTGGCTGAACTCGCCGCCCCAACCCTGGGTGACGGTCTGCCCGTTCGAGAAGCTCCACGCCAGCGTCCACCCGTTGAGGGGGTCACCGAGGTTGGTCACCGCGACGTTGGCGCTGAAGCCGCCCGGCCACTGGTTCGCGGTGTAGTTCACCCGGCAACCGGTGGCGGCGCTGGCCGGCCCGCTCAGCACCGCCGTCATGCCGACGCCCAGCAGCAGCGTTCCGGCCGCCGCGAGGCCGGCACGCAGCCCTCGTCGCAGGTTCCCACGCGAGCGGGTGGATCTCATGAGAGCCTCCTGGTCGTGTCGGGTCGCGGACGCCCGCGACGGACTCTGGAAAGAGTTAGTTGGATATTCAAACGAACTAATCCCATCCTGCCACCTCCGACCGGATTACGACAGCCATCGATGTATTGGGCGGACGGAGCAGGTCGACCGGGAGCCGGCGGACCTTCGACGGGCACCCTCGCCCGAGGGCACCCGGAGCAGCGGCACCCGGCGAGGGATTCCGACGTTTCGGACGTACGGTCGGGTGGGCGAGCCTAACCTGGGGAACGTCACCGCGGGCGCGGGGAACGGCCCGGCCGCGAGTGGTCGTGGCGAGGGCAGGAACGGCTGATCGATGACGAGCACGAGCCCGACCGGGTTGCTGCGTGACCCCGGCTCATCGAACCGGTCGACGCTACTGGAACTGCTCTTCGACCTGTTCTACGTCGCCACGTTCGCGCAGTTGTCGATGCATCTGGCCGGCGACCTCAGCTGGCGCGGGCTGGGCCAGAACGTGATCCTGCTGCTGGCCGCCTGGTGGACCTGGGCGGTCACCTCCCTCGCCACCGACTTCTTCGATCCTCGTCGCCGGATGATCCGAGGCGTGATCGCCAGCACCATGTTCGGCGTGGGCCTGATGACGGCCGCCATACCCAGCGCATTCGGCACACACGGCCTCCTCTTCGCCGGTGCGTACGTCGGCATCCACGTGGTCAGGGGAATCGTGCTGGTCACCGCGCTGCGCGGGCACCTCGCGCAGATCCGGGCCGAACGATTCCTGTTCTGGTTCGTCGTCTCGGCAGCCCTGTGGCTCACCGGCGGGCTCGTCGATCCGGCGTGGCGCGGCCCGCTGTGGGCCGGAGCGCTCGTGATCGACTACGTCTCCGCCGCACTGCGCTACCCGACGCCCAGACTGGGTCGGGTGCCGCTCGACCAGTACGACCGGCTGAGCTCGCATTTCGGCGAGCGGTACCAGCAGATCACCATCCTGGTCATCGGCGACCTGGTGCTGGCGTCCACGCTGAAACTGGGTACCGCGGAGTTCAGCACGGCCCGGGTCGTCGTCTTCCTTGCCGCGATCACCACGGCATTGCTGCTGTGGCAGATCTACGTCTTCCGGACCGACCTCTTCGTCGACCGGGCGGTAAACGCGTACCCGCGCCGTGCGGTACGTCTCGCGTCCTACATCAACGCCTTGCTGGTGGCCGGGGTGATCGCCACGACAGCCGGGGTGGACCTCGTCATCGCGCACCCCTTCGGTACCACCCGGGCGAGTTGGGTCGCCCTGGTCGTCGGTGGCCCGGTCCTGTTCGTGCTCGGACGGGTGATCTTCGAATACGAGCTTCTCGGCCGGCTCTCGCGATCGCGGTTGGGCTGGTTGGTACTGCTGATCGGCATCGCGCCCGCGCTGAAACCGCTGGCACCGATCTTCGTCGTGATCGTCAGCGTCGGCGTCCTGCTCGGCATCACCCTCACCGACGCCTGGCGGGGACGACACGATGCCCCGGCCCGGTAGGCGGGACAGGTCGGATGCGAGGGCCGCGTTCTCCGTCGCGGTGGATCAGCCAGGTCCCGTCGTCGAGCTGCGCGCCGTCGGCCCGAGCCGTGGTCGCCGGACCTTTGTGGACGGATAGGTCGGGTCGAATTCGGTAGCATGCGGCATGGCCAGACCGCGCATCGATCCCGTTGTATGGCAACCGCCGCCGACACCCGCCCGGGCCCGGCAAAGCAGCGGCGACCTCGCGATGCCATCGGTGCGACTGCGTGCCGTCCCCGGCCACGGGCCGGAGGACGTCGCCGTCGACTCCGCCGGCCGGGTCTACACCGGCCTCGCCGACGGACGCCTGATCCGACTGCCGGCCGACGACACCGACCCGGTCCACGAGGGCCCGTCCCGACCCGGGGCGAGTCCGGAGGTGCTCGCCGAGACCGGCGGCCGGCCGCTCGGCATCGAGATCGACCAGGAGGGCCGGCTGGTCGTCTGCGACGCCACGCACGGGCTGCTCAGGGTCGATCCCGGCACGGGCCGGCTGGAGACGCTGGTCGCCGCCGGTACGCCGGTCGGGAACGCCCCGCTGCGACTGTGCAACAACGCGGCGGTGGCCGGCGACGGGTCGATCTACTTCAGCGACTCGACCCAGCGATTCCCGCTGCCGTACTGGAAGGCGGACCTGCTCGAACACTCCGGCACCGGCCGGCTGCTCCGGTTGGGTCCGGACGGGCGGTGCGACGTCGTACTCGGCGGGTTGCAGTTCGCCAACGGCGTGGCGCTGGCCGCCGACGAGTCGTACGTGGTGGTGGCCGAGACCGGCGCGTACCGGCTCAACCGGGTCTGGCTGACCGGCCCGCACGCCGGACAGGTCGACCGGCTCGCGGACAACCTGCCGGCGTTTCCCGACAACCTGGCCCGAGGCAGCGACGGCCTGATCTGGATCGCGATGGGCTCACCGCGCAACCCGGTGCTCGACCTGCTCGCACCGAGATCCCCGGCCCTGCGCCGGGCGGTCTGGGCACTGCCCGAGTCGCTGCAACCGAAGCCGGCGAACACCGCCTGGGTCCAGGCCGTCGACCCCGACGGTCGGGTTGTGCACGATTTCCAGGCGACCGTTCCGGGCTTCTCGATGGTCACCGGGGTACGCGAGCACGGCGGCACCGTGTGGCTGGGCAGCCTGCACGGTGACTCGGTCGCCGCGTTCGACCTGCCCATCCCCACCGACCCGATCGGCTGAACGGCGACGCCGGCCGAACATCCGCCCGCCGGTGCCGATCCCGGACCCTGGCTCGACCGGCTCGCCACGGCGCTCCGCCCCGGCCTCCCCGCACCGCGCTGACGGGATGCCCGTCGGGTCAAGGTCGGTACGGTGTCGAACCGGCCTCGGGGCGAGCGGGTCGGTCGAGCTGATGCCGGTCGGCGGCACGTCGGCGCGGCGTACGCCGGTCGACCTCGGATATCCTCGGCGGGCGCCGGCCCGCCACCTCCGGACCCGCCGGGGACAGCGAAGGGACGTGGCCGATGAGTTCGCGCTTCGAGGAGATCGACTGGCGCGAGACGCCGATGGGGGCGATCAGCCTGCGGCGACGGCTGGACCCGGCGCTCAAGATCGACGTCTACGAGATCAAGCTCGACGACGAGTACCTCATGTCGAGTCTGTTCACGGTGGCCGAGATCGAACTCGCCCGGCTCGGCCTGGCAGCGCTGACCGGCAGCGATCTTGACGTCGTCGTCGGCGGTCTCGGCCTCGGCTACACCGCGCACGCCGTACTCGAGGACCCGCGGGTGCGTACGCTCACGGTGGTGGAGGCGCTCGGCGAGGTGATCGACTGGCACCGGCGGGAGTTGGTGCCGCTCGGCTCGGCGCTCACCCGCGATCCACGGAGCCATCTCGTCCACGGTGACTTCTTCGCCATGGCGGCCGACGCCGACGGGTTCGATCCCCGGACGCCGGGCCGACGCTTCCACGCCATCCTGCTCGACATCGACCACACGCCGCGGCACGTCCTGCATCCGAGCCACGCCGCGTTCTACACGGCCGACGGGCTGCGCCGCCTCGCCACCCATCTGCACCCGGCGGGCGTGTTCGCCCTCTGGTCGGACGACCCGCCCGACGAGGCACTGCAGACCACGCTCGTCGAGGTGTTTGGCACGGCGCAGGCACACCGCGTCGAGTTCCCCAACCACCTGCACGGCGGCGACTCGGCGAACACCGTCTACGTCGCGAGCCGGCCGAGAACGTCCTGACCTTCGTCGAAGGGTGGTCGGCGTCGGTCACCTCGCCGACGCCGACCACCCGCTCACCGGGCGTCCGCGGCCGATGGGCGTCCATCGGCACGCGGCGGCCCGTACGGCCGGGTCAGGGCCGGTCGGGTTGGACCACCTCGTAGCTCGCCGAGTCGAAGTCGGCGAACGCGCCGTCCGCGCCCAGGTCCTGCACCCAGAGGCCGACGAAGGCACCGGTGAAGCCCCACGCGTCCGGCTCGCCCTCCACCCGACGTGACGCGTGCTCGTCGGAGAGGATCGTCGCGTCCAACTCGACCGGGAACTCGTGCCAGTCGTCACCGGCCGACCCGGCTGGCGAACCGGGCGAGTACGCGAACCGGACGACCGGGCCGTCGAACCGGACCCGCAGGCGTACCCGGTCGACGCCCGTGACGTCGATCCGGCAGCCGGGGTACTCGGTCCGTCTACCGCTGTCGCAGGACATCACCTCGATCATCCGCCGACCGTCGTCGTCCACCGTCAGGTACGCGTAGTGCCAGTTGCCGGTGTTGTAGTACGCGGTGACGCCGGCGAGCTGCCGGAAGGTGGCCGGACAGAACTCCATCGTGGTCTCGAAGGCGCAGTGTGTGGCCGTCACCCGTCGGGCGACCAGGCTGGGGCGCTGCCGGCCGACCGGAGACTGTCCACCATAGACGCGCAGATGCGACGGCCTGGCGGTGAGCTGGACCCAGTCGGGCGTGGCCGGGCGACGCAGGGTCGACCAGTCCGGGCCGAGCACGGGCTCGTCGAAGTCGTCGTGCTCGACGTGCGGGTCGGGCCGGTCCGCGACCGCCGTCACCCCCGCCGGTGCCGACACGGACTCGGCCGGGACACCGCCCTCGACACGCGGCCAGCCGCCCGGCTCCCACGTCACCGCCTGGATCGCCGTCTCCCGGCCGAGCACGCACCGCCCGAGCGGCGAGTACGGCCGCGCCACCAGGTGGGTCAGGTACCACTGGCCGTCCGGCGTGGAGACGAGGCTGCCGTGTCCGGCCTTCTGCAGGGCCAGCTCCGGCCGCCCGAAGGAGGTCAACATCGGCCCTTCGGGATCGACGTCGTACGGGCCGAACAGCGCCCGTGACCGCGCCACCGTGACCTGATGCTCCCAACTGGTCCCACCCTCGGCGGTCACCAGGTAGTACCAGCCGTCCCTGCGGTAGATCCGGGGTGCCTCGGTCAGCCCGACCGAGGTCCCCTGGAAGATCGGCCGCTCGTCACCGACCAGCTTGCCCGCGACCCGGTCGTACGCCTGGATCTGGATACCGGAGAAGGGATTCCGACCCGACCGCCAGTCCGAGGCCATGGTCAGCAGCCAGCTCGTGCCGTCCGTGTCGTGGAACATCGACGGGTCGAAGCCCCGGGCGTGCAGCGGCACCGGATCGGACCACGGACCGGCCAGGTCGGTAGCGGTGATGAGGTAGTTCTGGGAGTCCCAGTAGCCGCTCGCGAAGCTGGACACGTCGGTGTAGACGAGGTGGAAGACGCCGTCGACGTAGCTCAGGTCGGGGGCCCAGACGCCGGCCGAGTCCCCGGCACCGCGCAGGTCGAGCAGCCGCCGCTCGGTGAGGAGACCGCCGAGCGGACGCCAGTGCACCAGGTCGGTGGAGTGGTGCACCCGTACCCCCGGATACCACTCGAAGGTCGAGGTGGCGATGTAGTAGTCGGCACCGACCCGGAGGATGCAGGGATCCGGGTTGAAGCCGGGCAGCACCGGATTGCGGATCAGCCCACCCTCGCCCGGAACGGTTCCGGCACTACTGGTCACGGATGTCATGTCGTCCTCCCCATGGCTGTGACATACCCGCTCGGCCTCGGCGCGGCCGGCGCAGAGATTCACGTCGGTAACCCTAGAGGGGGCCGCCGGACCGAAGGCTTCCCGGCACGCGGAGACCGTTCTGGCGCCGTACCCGGAGCCATAGGGTGAAGAACACTCACGAACGACGCGCACGTACGATGTGCCGATCTCACCGCCGGATCGGTCCTCACTCGACGGTCCCCTCGGACAGGAGCCTGGCCATGGTCGACCCGGATTCCGAACTCGCATCGAGGCTCGAACTTGAGGTGCCGCACGCGGCGCGGATCTGGAACTACTGGATGGGTGGCAAGGACAACTTCCCCGCCGACCGGGCCGCCGGAGCCGCCGTGGCCGAGGTGTACCCGGAGATCGTGGTCATGGCGCGGCAGTCCCGGCGGTTCCTCATCCGTGCCGTGCGGCACCTGGCCGCCGAGGCGGGCATCCGGCAGTTCCTCGATGTCGGCACCGGTCTGCCCACCATGCAGAACACCCACGAGGTCGCGCAGAAGGTCGCGCCCGAGTCCCGGATCGTCTACGTCGACAACGACCCGATGGTGCTGGTGCACGCCCGCGCTCTGCTGGCCAGTACCACCGCCGAGGGGCTGACCACCTACGTGCACGCCGACTACCACGACCCGGAGAAGATCCTCGCCGAGGCGGCGGAGGCGCTGGACTTCCGGGAACCTGTCGCGGTGATGTTCATGGGCGTACTGGGCTACGAGCCCGACCTCGACGTGGTCCGCTCCATCGTGGAACGGATGATGGGCGCCACGGCGTCCGGCAGCCACCTGGTGCTCTGGGACGGTACCGACACCAGCCCGGCCGTGGTCGACGGCGCCGACAAGCTGGTGGAGAGCGGCGGCGTCCCGTACGTCCTGCGCAGTCCGGACCAACTCGCCGGATGCTTCGAGGGGCTGACGATGGTGGAGCCCGGCCTGGTGCCGATCGCGCAGTGGCGCCCGGACGACCTCCACGCCGAGCACATCGACGCCTACGGTGCCGTGGCCCGGAAGCCCTGACCTCGCCGGGTCGCCGTCGACAAACTCACCTCGGCGTGGTTTCGCGCTGCCGGTCCGGCGCGCGGAGCCGTGGTCCGACCGCGCTGAACCCCTGGTCGAGATCCTTTGTCCCTGCCCCGCTGGGTTTGCCAGATCGGCAACGGGGTTTGCGGCCTGCCGTCGCGGACCTGGATCTGCCGCGTCGTACACCGCTCGGTGGCGTCGGGGCTTCCGGACAAATGCCGGTCAGGTCCTGTCGGGGCCGTTTAGGGTCGGGATACGACGACTCGTCACGAAACGTCCCGTCGACCCATCCGACCCAGGCAGAGGAGTGGTGACCCGCCAGCATCGAATCGACGTCGGCCCGCTCGCCTTCCTGTCGGCCCAGCGGAGCGCTACCAGCTGCCCGGATCCGGATCGTCGCCCTGCCGGGCCGGGGATGGACAGGACGCCGATCCTCGCCTCGACCTGACGCAGGCTGGTCCGAGGCGATCGGACTTTGTGCCGCTTCGCGATATCAGGGAAGAGGAACAAGGTGACACTGCAGAAGCACGCGGTCGGTGGCCAGGGTCTGGTCTCCTCCGTCCAGGGACTCGGCACGATGGGCATGACCGCGATGTACGGCACTCCCGACGACACCGAATCGGCGGCCACCGTGCACCGCGCCCTCGAACTGGGCGTGACGTTGTTCGACACCGCCGACATGTACGGCCCGCTCACCGGCGAGGAGCTGCTCGGCCGGGCACTACGGGGACGCCGCGAGCAGGCGGTCATCGCCACCAAGTTCGGCGGCCTGACGCTGGACGACTCCGGCAGGGTCGTCGGCGGCGCGAACGGACAGCCTGACTACGTACGCACGTCGCTGGAGGGGTCGCTGCGCCGGCTCGGCACCGACCACGTCGACCTGTACATCCAGCACCGGGTCGACCCGAACGTGCCGGTGCAGGAGACATTCGGCGCCCTCGGCCAACTCGTCGCCGAGGGCAAGATCCGCTACCTGGGGATCAGCGAGGCGTCACCGGCGAGCATCCGCGCCGCGCACGCCGTAGCGCCACTGTCGGCGGTGCAGACCGAATACTCGCTGTTCACCCGCGACGTCGAGACCAACGGAGTGCTCGACACGGTGCGTGAGCTGGGCATCGGATTCGTGGCGTACGCGCCGTTGGGTCGGGGCTTCCTCACCGGCGCCGTCCGCACTCTCGAAGACCTGCACGGGGACGACTGGCGTCGTACCTCGCCCCGGTTCGCCGAGGAGAACCTGCGGCAGAACCTGCTCCTGGTGGACCGCATCCGGGCCATCTCGGAGCAGCAGGGCGTCACGCCGGCCCAACTCGCCCTGGCCTGGGTGCTGAGGCAGGGCGACCACATCACCGCGATCCCGGGCACCAAGCGTCGGACGTACCTGGAGGAGAACGTCGCCGCCGCCCGGATCGAACTGGATGCCGCCGTGTTCGACGAACTCGGTGCGATCGCCCCGGTCGGTGCCGCAGCCGGGGCCCGCTACGCCCCGGAGGCGATGGCCGCGATCCAGTAGCAGGCCGGCGGCCGGCGCTGTCCGGTGCGGCGCCGCCGGCATCTGCGCCGGCTGCGCCGCGCTCCCCAGAAACGGGACCGGGAAGCGCGACCCCAGGAGGGCGATCGGCGCGGCGACCTTCCGCGCGCGACCAGAGAGGCGACTCGTGGCACGAACCGAACTCGGCGACTTCCTCCGGGCCCGCCGGCAGGCGCTACGTCCCGCCGACGTCGGCCTGGCGCCGGGCGGCCGCCGGCGCACTCCCGGCCTGCGGCGTGAGGAGGTCGCGCTGCTGGCCAACCTGTCCGTGGACTACTACGAGCGACTCGAGCAGTCCCGCAGCGCCAACCCCTCGGAGGCGCTTCTCGGCAGCCTGGCCCGGGCGCTGCGACTCTCCGTCGACGAGCGCGACTACCTCTACCGCCTCGCCGGATACCCACCGCCGACAAGCGGCACCGCCGGTGGCTACGTCGACCCCGCGATGATGTTCCTACTCGACGCGCTCACCACGGTGCCCGCACACGTGATCGACGACCAGAGCACCATTCTCGCGCAGAACGCCCTGAGCCGCGCACTCCTCGGCACCTGGACCGGCAACGAGGGGCGGAACGCGAACGTCGCCTGGCGCTGGTTCACCGACCCCGACTCCCGGGCCCTCAACGTGCCGGACGAGCACGAGGCCATCGGTCGCGGATATGTCGCCGACCTGCGGGCCGCCGCCGCCCGCCGTGGCCGCGATCCGGTCTTCGAGCAGCTCGTCGCCGACCTCGGCACCGCCAGCGCCGAATTCGCCCGGTACTGGGCCGAGATGCAGGTCGCGCCGCTACAGACCACCCGCAAGGTCCTCGTCCACCCCCGGGCCGGACGGCTCGACGTGCAGTGCGACTTCGTCCTCAGCACCACCACGGGGCAGCGTCTGGTCATCTTCCGGCCGCAACCCGGCTCGACCACCGCCGACAGCTTCGACTTCCTCCGGGTCCTCGGCGAGCAGTCCTTCGACGATCGTCGCTGACATCGGCCCGGTCGTCTCGAACGGTCGCCCACGGAGGGAAGTCCACCGTCGTACCGCCCGGTGGGTCCGTTGGCGGTCGGGACGGAGGTGTCCATGGCGGCGGAGGCGCAGTAGGACAGCGGCCTACGACGTGCATCGATGGCGGGCCGCCGACGGTCACTTCGGGGGGACGGAGTCGGCGAAGGCCCCGAGTCCGACGCTTCGGCGTCGCTCGTCGAGGCGCTCGGGGTCCTCGATCGGTAGTGGCTGGATCGGTCCGTCGCCGTTCGGGCCGTACCAGAACTGCGTGCCGTACAGCTGCGGCGTGCCCTCGGCGGTGAGGATCCGGTCGGTCAGGTACGCCAGGTGGGACGGTTGCGCCTCGCAGTCCCGCACCGCCTGTTCGAGCAGGACCAGACACCGGCGCTGGAAGTCCGGGTCGAGGTCGGCGTGCTGCGCGAGAAGCCAGGCGGCATCGGAGGCGGCGGGACCGACCTTGCTGCGCCGGGGCCAACCGTGCCGGTCGAGAACCGCCATGAACCACGCCGTGTTCTCGGTGTCGACAGCGCTGACCCGGGCCCAGCCGTCGTCACCGGCCGTGCCGTCGACCACCTCGGTCCGCGCGCGCTGGTCGCGGTCCATCCGCTCGATCAGCTCGGCGGCGAGCTCGCCATGCTCCATCCGTCCAGGATTGCCGATCCGCTCCAAGTCCGCAGTTCGGTCTTCAGCCCGTGCTCGCAGGTCGACGGAACGGACGAACCCGCACGATGCCGCCCATGGCGCAGGTGGTACATAGGACCGATGACTCGGGACCGGATGCTCGCCGTTCTGCTGCTACTCGTCGGGTTCGCAGCGCTTGTGTCGCAACGCTTCTTCTCGTTCGCCGCCGATGCGCCAGGGGCGCTGCGGACGTCGGTCGCCGTCCTCGGAGCAGCCAGCCTCCTCCTGGGCGTGTGGCTGTGGTTGCGCCGCTCGACCGAGCGGTCGTGATCCCGCCGTCCTTCAGCCACGCCGCATCAACCTGCGGTGGACGTCACCGGCGGCCGCAGCACGCAGAACTCGTTGCCGTCGGGGTCGGCGAGCACGTGCCAGGCCCAGCCGTCCTCTTCGACCGGGCTGCCCGTGCGGCATCGCGCCCCCAGCGCCACCAGCCTGGCCACCTCCGCCTCCAGGTCGGGTACCCGCAGGTCCAGATGCATCCTGTTCTTGTGCGCCTTCGGCTCGGGGACCCGTTGCAACAGCAGCTCGACGCCGTCGCCGTCCGCAGGTAGCAGTCGCCGGTAACGCCCCGGCCCGAGCGGTTCGGCGACGTATCCGAGTGCCCCGCACCAGAACGCCCCCGACCGCGCCAGATCGGCACAGTCCAGGACCACCGCCAGGACAACGTCATTCCGCCCGCCGAAACGAGCCGGCCGGCCGGTCATGGCGGCACGCTAGCCGACGTCGGCGACGGTCGGGCCTCGCCGAGCTCGGTACAGTGGGCGATCGTCGCATCGTCCGCCGCCACCGCGTGGTGCGCCTCGGCCTGCCGGACCCGATGGATGATCTCGGCGGATCCACTCGACGCCAGGACGGCCATCACCCCGGGCCAGTCGAGGAGCCGGAACCGGTCCACGATGCGGCTGGCACCGTTGCTGAGCAGGACGGCACTGGTCAGCTCGGAGATCGGACAGCTTCCGGTGATCGCCTCGTCCGCCGCCCGCGGGTTGTCCTTGGCCACCCAGAAGCCGCCCGGCCGGTTCCGGTTGGCGCGCAGGTCTCGGAGGATCCGGCGGTACTCGTCGCCGCCCTCGGCGACGGCCTGGAGCGCGGGAAGGTACGACCGGCTGATGATCACCTCCCGGGGGTCGGTGACCACGAGCGGCGCGGCGTCCGCCCTGTCGAGCACGAGGACCGAGTCGCCGAGCACCAGGTACTCGACGCGGTCGCCGGACCGGCGCAGGATGGCCACGGTCGCCGACGGGCTGACGGGATCGGTGACGTCGCAGGTGTCGCGATGCTCGTCGGTCACCCGCTCGATGGCCTCGGCGAGCAGCGCGGCGAGACTGCGGTCCGGCACGAGTGACAGGAGGCTGAGGAGGTTGCCGCCCAGGCGGCTGGCGTACCAGGCCACGCCGTGCCGGCAGATCGATTCCGTACCGGGGATGCCGGCACCGTCGATCAGCACCGCCGCCGTCGGTACGGCGCCGGTGAAGTCCTCGTTCACCCGGCCGGTCCGGGCCGCCGCGACGCTCGTCATCGTCACCAGCATGTCCCGCCACCGCCCTCCCGACCGGTCGAGTCGTCGACTCTAACAACCGCCGACTCTCCCGTTGAGCTGTCCGGCCGGGCGGGTGGGTGGTGCCGCGCCGTTGCCGGGAGGATCCCCCGAAGCTGTGTCATCATGCGGCAGGTGATCCTGACCGGATGACGACGGGAGATGGGAACTTGACGCAGTACGACGCGATCGGGGAGCTCTACGAGCGGGCCAAGCACCTGCCGGTGGGCCTGGCCGAGCGGGGTACGTTGCTGGCGGCGCTCCCGGATCTCGCCGGACGGTCCGTACTGGACGTCGGTGCCGGTACCGGCTTCTACGCCCGGCTCTTCAAGCAGTTGGGCGCGGCACGGGTGACCGGGGTGGACGCCTCCTCGGAGATGGTCGACTACGCGCGTCTGGTCGAGGAGCGCGCACCGCTCGGGATCACCTACCAGGTGCACGACGCGGCGACCCTGCCGAGGCTGGGCGAGTTCGACGTGGTGTCCTCGGTCTGGCTACTCGGGTACGCCCCCGGCGAGGCGGCGCTCGACGAGATGCTGGCCCGGTTGGTGGCAAACCTCGCCGACGGCGGCACGTTGGTCGCCCTCGTCCCCAATCCGGAGTTGGACTGGGACGGGCTCGACATCTACCCGCGCTACGGGCTGTCGGCCACCAAGACCGAGCTGTCGCAGGGGCGCCAGGGGTACGCGGTACACATCGACGGTGAGCCGCCCATCGACTTCGTGGGTTTCTCCTGGCCGCCGGGCGTGCTCGAACCAGCGTTCGCGCGTGCCGGGCTGACCGGCGTACGGCGGCACCCGGTGACCATCCCGGGCGACGCGCTCGCCGAGCGTGGCGCCGACTACTGGACTGACCTGGTGGCCAACCCGACCTTCGCGGTCTTCACCGCCGCCAAACTGCCGTAGTCGTCGAGCACCCTTCGCGGGCGGCACGCCAACCGACCGGAGAACCTGGTCATCAGTTTCCGACCCGGCTCTCCGGCGGTCGCGCTGGCTAGGTGTACTGCCCAGCTAGGCGGGGGTCCAGAACGGGTCGCGGCCGATGAATCCGATGAGCCGGGTCTGGGCGTCGGCGCCGTCAGGGGTGGGTACGCGTGGGCCGTACTGCACTGACGAGCGGAGCACCTCGTCGAGGGGCTCCATCCCGGCCAGCAGCTCCTCGCAGAAGTCGTTGTCGAGCCGGTCGTCCTGTCCCGTGGCCCGGGCCAGGTCCCAGGTGTGCATGAACACGTCGGAGGTGTAGAACCGGTCGATGGCCTGGTCCAGCGGCACCTCGCCGATGTGCTGGTTGACCAGCGTCCGTTGCGGGGTCGCCGGATCGTCCAGCAGCGCCTGCACCCCGTCGCAGTGCACCTGCCAGGCGGCGACCGGGTCGTCGTCCACCCCCGGCCCACCGGGCAGCTCGACACCGGCGCCGGCGGCGAGGAAGGACGGAAGCCATTCGACGAGGTGGCGTACCACGTCCCGGGCCGTCCAGTCCGGCACCGGCGTGGGGACGTCCCAACGCTTGGTGGCGCGGACGCGGTCGGTGAAGTTGGCCGCGACGTGCCGGTGCCGATCGGCGGGGGTGAGCTCAGTCAGTGCCATTGACCAGTATCCTTTCGAGCTGAAACATCCGTGCTGCCGATGGCGGGGATCGTCGGATCCGCCTCCATCCCTGTCATGACTGGTGCTCCGCGTCGTCGGTCCCGTCCAGCGCGATGAGCACCCGGTCCCGGCGCTGTCGACGCCGGCGCTGTCGACGCCAGCGCTGTCGGCCCCGGCGCTCTCGACGCCCTTCGACCGGCGGCGGTACCGCTCGATCCATCCTTCCAAACAGGTCCGACATTCCGGCCGCAGCGTGCGCCGGGCGCGGCTGCGGGGAATCGGGTCGTCCGAAACGCCGTAGCGGGTGGCACCGCCTCCGATGCCGGTAGGCTCCTGATCATGGACGCCTCGGCCTGGGACCAGCGCTACACCGACTCCGACCTGCTCTGGAGCGCCGAACCCAACCGGTTCGTCGCCACGGAGCTGGCCGACCTGACGCCGGGCCGGGCGGTGGATCTCGCCGCCGGTGAGGGTCGGAACGCGATCTGGCTCGCCGGTCGGGGCTGGCGGGCCACCGCCGTCGACTTCTCCCCGATCGCCATCGACAAGGGACGCCGGCTGGCCGAGGCGGCGGGCGTCGACGTCGAGTGGGTTGTCGCCGACCTGCTCGACCACGTACCGGAGCCGGCCGGCTTCGAACTCGTTCTGGTGGCGTACCTGCAACTGCCGCCGGAGCAGCTCGGTGCGGTGCTGGACCGGGCCGCCCGAGCCGTCGCCCCGGGCGGCGTGCTGCTGGTGGTCGGGCACGACGCCACGAACCTCTCCGACGGGGTCGGCGGGCCGCAGAGCCCGGACCTGCTCTACACCCCGGAGGCCATCGCCGCCCGGTTGGCCGGGCTGCGGGTGGACCGCGCCGAACGGGTCCGACGCCCGGTGCCCGGCGCCGACCGCGAGGCGATCGACACCCTCGTCCGGGCACACCGGCCGGCGCCGTGAGCGGCGGTCCGGATCCCGATCGCGCCGGTCCGCGGGTACGGGCGGTGACCGGCGCCGAGGCACTGGCGCGCCGGGACCAGCTGGTCGAGACGTACGCGGCGGTGTTCTGCGCGCCGCCGTGGAACGAGTCCGCCGAGCGGGCCGCCCGGTTCGGGGAGCTGCTGGTCGACTGGGCAGGGCAACCCGGCTTCGTCGCCGTACTGGCCGGGGAGGACGACCGTACGGTCACCGGCTTCGCGCTCGGGCTGGACACTCCGACCCCGTTCCCCGCCGACCGGGCCTACGGCGGTGTCCGGAACATCCTGGGGCCGGCCGTCCAGCCGCTCTCCGGATGGCTGGAGGTCGCCGAACTCGCCGTACGCCCGGACGCCCGGCGGACCGGTCTCGGTCGCCGACTGCTGGCCACGTTGACCGGTGACCGGCCGTCGTGGCTGCTCACCGTCACCGAGGTGGAGGGCACGCTGGCGTTCTACGACGCGGCCGGCTGGCTGCGACAGGGCGCCGGATACGGCATCACGATCTACACCAACCGGCCGCTGCCGACGCCGACCCGTACGGCCTGAACTCACCGCCCCGCGCCGGCCGTACGTCGACCTGCCGTACGTCGATCCGGCCCCGATCCGGGGTGCCGAGGCGAGCCGGCCCCGGCCGGTGCCGCTCGGCGGTCACGGGCCCGCTGGGTGACGACGACACAGCCGAGGACGAGGAGCGCGGCGCCGATCGCCGGAAGTGTCACCGGTTCGGCGAGGAGCAGGGCCGACCAGCCGAGGGTGAGGACGGGCTGGGCAAGCTGGATCTGCCCCACCTGCGCGACGCCGCCCCGGGCCAGTCCGGCGTACCAGGCGAAGAAGCCGAGGAACATCGACACGACGGTGACGTACCCGAACCCGAGCCAGGCGCCGGTGCCGGCGACCGGGGGCCGGGCGAGGACCGCGACGGCGGCGATCGGCACCGTCAACGGTAGGGACAGGACGAGGGCCCAGCAGATCGTCCGGGCGCCACCGAGATCGCGGGCCAGCGCGCCGCCCTCGGCGTATCCGAGACCGCAGAGCGCCACGGCCGCGAGCAGGAACAGGTCGGCGGGTTCCACCGCGCCCGAGGCGGTGCCACTGAGGACCAGGAAGACGAGTACCGCGACCAGGCCGGTCCCGCTGGCGGCCCAGAACAGCGGCGACGGCCGCTCCCCCGCACGCAGCACCGCGAACACGGCGGTGACGGCGGGCAGTACCGCGATGACCACCGCACCGTGTGCCGCCGTCTGGGTCGTGAGCGCGAGCGAGGTGAACAGCGGGAACCCGAACACCACCCCGACGGCGACGATCGCGAGCCGACGCCACTGCGTCGCGGTGGGCCGGGGTGCCCCGACCAGACGGAGGTACGCCGAGGCCAGCAGCCCGGCACCGACGGCCCGACCGAAGCCGACCAGCCAGGGGTCGAGTTCGCCGACGGCAACCTCCGTCGCGGGTAGCGACATGCTGAAGGCGAGTACGCCCAACGCACCGAGCGCGCTACCCGTTACTCGATCGGATGCAGTAGCGCTACTATGTCTTGTCATGGAAGACGATAACGCAGCCGTACGCGTTATCCAAGATCTTCGGAGTCTCGCCGCCGCCCGCGCTCCCGGCACGCGCCTGCCGTCGGTGCGGGAGCTGACCGCACGCCATCACGCCTCACCGGTGACCGTGGCCCGGGCGGTCCGCCGGCTGGTCGCCGAAGGGCTGATCGAGGCCGTACCCGGCAAGGGCACCTTCGTGGCCGGCCGTCCGGAACACCGCCCGCCCGCGCCCGACCTGTCCTGGCAGGCCATCGCGCTCGGCCCCCGACCCGCCGGCGACGACGCGCTGCAGGCGCTGCTCGCCGTCCCGCGCCCGGACGCGATCTCGCTGTCCAGCGGCTACCTCGACGCGGACCTGCAACCCGCCGCCGCGCTCGGCACCGCGCTGGCCCGGGCCGCCCGGCACCCGAGCACGTGGCAGCGCGGCCCGGTGCAGGGCCGCGCGGACCTGCGGGCCTGGTTCGCCCGCGAGGCCGGCGGCGCCCTGCACGCCGACGACATGGTGATCTGCCCCGGCGGGCAGGCCGCCCTCTCCACCGCGTTCCGGGCACTCGCCGCACCCGGCGAACCGATCCTGGTGGAATCACCGACCTACCTCGGTGCCCTCGCCGCCGCGCGGGCCGCCGGGCTGCGGGTCATTCCGGTACCCGCCGACGCCGATGGTGTCCGGCCCGACCTGCTCGGCACGGCCCTGACCCGCACCGGCGCCCGACTCTTCTACTGCCAGCCGCTGCACGCCAACCCGCACGGCGCGACTCTCTCCCCGCGCCGACGGGGCGCGGTGGCGGAAGCGGTACGGGCCGCCGGAGCCTTCCTCCTGGAGGACGACTACGCCCGGGACCTGACCATCGACGGCAACCCGCTACCCCCGATGGCCGCCGACGACCCGGACGGGCACGTCATCTACCTGCGGTCGTTGACCAAATCCGCCGCACCCGGGCTCCGGGTGGCGGCCATCGGTGCCCGGGGCGCCGCAGGTGCCCGACTCCGCGCCGCCCGAACCCTCGACGACTTCTTCGTCGCCGGGCCCCTCCAGCAGGCGGCACTCGACTTCGTCACCTCACCCGCCTGGGCACGGCACCGACGCACCCTCCGCACGGCCCTGGAGTCCCGGCGCGACGCGCTGCTCGCCGCGCTGCGCCGCCACCTGCCGGAGTTCGTCGCGCCCACGCCACCACGAGGCGGTCTCCACCTGTGGATCCGGCTACCCGACGACCTCGACGACGTCGAACTCGCCGCAGAGGCCGCCGCCGAACAGGTCGTCGTCTTCCCCGGACGACCCTGGTACGCCACTGAGCCGCAGGCCCCGCACCTGCGTCTGACCTACGCCGCGGCCCCGCCGCCCCTGCTCGACGAGGGCGTACGCCGGCTCGCCCGTGCCGTCACCGCGCTGCGCCGCCGTTCCTGACCGGCGCCCTCGGTCCATCGGCCGCGACACCACCTACCGCCGCACGGATCAGTCGCAACCCAGCGGTGGGTCAGCTCAGTCGCAACCCAGCGGTGGGTCGGCGCGCGGCCAGGCCTCGACCCGGGGCGGATCCTCGGTGACCAGGTAGGCGGTCGTCTCCCGGTCGCTGTCGGCGAGCCACAGCGCCGTGCCGTCCCGCTCGTAGCCGGTCGGTATCGCGTCCTCAGGCAGGGTGGCCCCGCTCCGGAACGCCCGTCGAAGTGCCTCGTGCCCCAGCACGCCCTCCGGATCCCGCACGTACTGCGCGGACCTCGGCTGGCCGTCCGGAGCCGAGTAGATGGGCCAGGAGATCTGGAGGAACCGCGCCCGCTGCCACTCGCAGTGGGCGGGACCGTCGTTGGTCGAGATCACCTCGATGTCGACCGTTTCGCCGTTCCGCGTCCACGACTCGGCCGGCGCCGACTCCGCCGTACCGACACAGCCGGCGAGTGTCGTGGTCGCGAGTACCGCCCAGAACGCGGCGACCACGAGGAATCGACGAGGGTCACGGCGCATGCCCCGACCCTAACCCCGCACGGCCCGCTGTCCGACGACTCCTCTGCGGATCGGGCTCGCTCTACGGTCTCCCCACGATGCGGTTCTCCCAGGCCCAGGCGGCTATCTCGACCCGGTTGCGGACGCCGAGCTTCGTCTGGATGCCGGACACGTGGCTCTTGACCGTACTCACCGAGATGAACAACTCGGCGGCGATCTCCTGGTTCTTACGCCCTCGGGCGATGGCCCGGACGACCTCGGTCTCCCGATCCGACAGTGGACGCCCCGGGGTACGGGTGGGTGGTGCTCCGACCGCCGAGAGATGGCGCAGCAGCCGTAGCGTGATCGACGGCGAGACCAGGGCGTCGCCGACGCTCGCGGCCCGGACGGCCTCGACGAGCAGCACCGGCCCGGCGTCCTTCAGAACGAAGCCGACCGCGCCACCGCGCAGCGCCCCGTAGACGTACTCGTCGAGGTCGAAGGTGGTCACCACGATCACCCGGAGCGGATCGGGGACGCCGGGGCCGGCGAGGGCGCGGGTGACCTCGATGCCGTCGAGTCGGGGCATCCGGATGTCCACGAGACACACGTCCGGACGCAGCCGCCGGGCCAGCTCGATCGCCTCCACCCCGTCCGACGCCTCGGCGACCACGCTGATGTCGGGCTGGTCCTCCAGGATGAACCGCAGGCCGCTGCGGACCATCGCCTGGTCGTCGGCGAGCAGGACACTGATGGTCATCGGGACTCCCGGGTGGGCGGCGTGGTCATCGGGAGTCCGGGGCGGGCAGGGTGGCGCGTACCGACCATCCGGCGCCGGTACCCGGGCCGGCGTGGAGTGTCCCGCCGAGGGTCTCGACGCGTTCCCGCATCCCGATCAGACCGTACCCGCCGAGGTGGGGGTAGCGGGCCGGGGCGAGTGGCGCGTCGTCAACGACCTCGACGGTGATCGCTCGCGGATCCTGGGCGATGCTGACGGTCACCGAGTGGGCGTGCGGGGCGTGCCGGGAGATGTTGGTCAGTGACTCCTGGACGACCCGGTAGACGGTGCTGGTCACCTCGGGCGGCCAGGCCGACTCGGCGTCGGGCTGGCTCAGCCGCACCGTACGGCCGGGTCCGTCGAAACGTCTGACCAGTTCGCTGAGCTGTTCCGGGCCGGGGCTGGCCGGGGCGGCGTCGTCGGTGTCGCGTAGCAGGCCGACGACGCGGCGCATCGCGGTGAGCGCCTCCGAGCCGGCCGCCTCGATGCCCACCAGGGACTCCCGCACCTGCTCCGGGCGCTTCCGGGCGACGATCTGGGCCGCCTGGGCCTGGATCACGATGCCGGTGATGTGGTGGGCCACGACGTCGTGCAGTTCCCTGGCCAGTTCCAGCCGCTCCTCGCGGCGTACCTGGTCGGCGGTGGCCCGGCGACGGGCGTCGAGCAGCCGCAGTCCCAGCCCGACCCCGACGGCGGTGAGCCATCCCGCCACGTTCAGCCCGACGACGGCGCCGGAGGAGGACGGCAGCACGCCGAGCCGGGTACCGGCGACCACCGCGAGGCCGCCGGCCGCGACGGCACCGGCCAACCGGACCGGAAGGGTCCTGATCGCCGATCCGACCAGTACGGACAGACCCAGGACCATCGCCAGGCCAGGCTCGCCGGGCAGTCCGGCGAGCCTGGCGACCAGGATGGCGACCGCGGCGACGGCCAGGCCCGCGACCGCCGACCAGGCCCGGTGCCGCCGGCGCAGCAGGGCGGTCACGCAGACCACCAACCCCGCGACGCCCTCGAACTGCCAGTAGTCGCCGCCCCAGCTCTGCCTGATCGCGACCGCCTGGCCGACGAGCACCGCGCCGAACAGGGCGGCGAGCGCGACGTCGACCGCGATCACGGTCCGCCCGGCCGCTCGCCCCCGAATTCTCACACCGGTCAGGCTAGGAGATCCCCCTGCGGCGCCGAACCGGCCAAAAGTACGGTCACCAGCAGCGCGAACCGTGCCATGGACCGATGCTGGCACCGGGCCGGATCAACACGATGAGTCGATGCAACGCAACGATTCCTCCCCCGCGCTGAGAGCCGACGGCCTGACCAAGCGGTACGGCCGCCGCCCCGCGCTGACCGACTGCCACCTGGACATCCCCCGGGGGCGGATCATCGGCCTGGTCGGGCCGAACGGTGCCGGCAAGTCGACGCTGCTGCAGTTGGCCTGCGGACTGATCACGCCGACCGCCGGCTCACTCGAGGTGCTCGGCTCCCGCCCCGGCACGAACGCGGCCCAGTTGGCCAGAGTGGCGTTCGTCGCCCAGGACACCCCCGTGTACGCGGAACTGACTGTCGCCGACCACCTCCGGATGGGTGCCGGCCTCAACCCGTGCTGGGACACCGGTCTGGCGAACCGCCGGATCGGCCAACTCGGATTGGATCCGCGTCAGAAGGCGGGCCGGCTCTCCGGCGGCCAGCGCGCCCAGCTCGCCCTGACCGTCGCGGTCGCCAAGCGCCCCGAGCTGCTGATCTTCGACGAGCCGGCGGCGGCGCTCGATCCGCTGGCCCGGGACGGGTTCCTGCACAACCTGATGGCCTTCGTCGCCGAACTCGGGGCGAGTGCCGTGCTGTCGTCGCACCTGCTCGCCGACGTCGAGCGGGTCTGCGACTACCTGATCGTGCTGGGCGGCTCCCGGGTCCAGATCGCCGGTGAGGTCCGGGACCTGCTGGCCAGCCACTACCGGCTGGTGACGCCCCGGGGCGGGCTCGACCGGCTGCCCACCGGGGTCGAGGTAGTCCGGGCCGAGCGGAACGAGCGGCGGGACAGCGTGGTCGTGCGTTCGGACGGTCCCCGTCCGGCAGGACCGTGGAGCGTCGAGAGCCTTCAGCTCGAGGAGTTGGTGCTCAGCTATCTGAGCCGGGCGGCCGAGCCGTCCGCCGCGAACGCCGGAACGATGGCCGGGGAGGCCGCCCGATGATCTGGATGAGCTGGCGGCAGTTCCGTACCCAGGCGGTGGTGGGTGCGGTGGCCCTGACCGTACTCGCGATCTGCCTGGTGATCCTCGGCATGCAGCTCCGGCACTCGTACGACGCCGCCCTCGCCCTCTGTCAGGGCCGGGGCGACGGCTGCGCGGGGGTGATGAACGAGTTCAGCCAGCGGTACAGCACCCGGCTCTACCTGCTCGACGGCCTGCTCATCGTCGTACCCGGAATCCTCGGAACCTTCTGGGGCGCGCCGCTGGTCGCCCGGGAACTGGAGGCCGGCACGCACCGGCTGGTCTGGAACCAGAGCCTGACCCGACGCCGGTGGCTGGCGGTCAAACTGCTCGTCGTCGGGGTCGCCGCGATGGCCGTTACCGGGCTGTTCAGCCTCCTGCTGACCTGGGCGGCCAGCCCGTACGACCAGGTGACGGGCGACCGGTTCACGGGACTGTTGTTCGGCACCCGCAATCTCGTCCCGGTCGCGTACGCGGCCTTCGCCGTCGTACTCGGCGCGATCCTCGGACTGACGATCCGGCGTACGGTGCCGGCGATGGCGCTCACCATCGTGGTCTTCGCGGTGGCGCAGATCGCGATGCCGATGCTGATCCGTCCACACCTGCTCCCGCCGGTCAGCGTCACGCAGCCGATGACCGCCGAGACGGTCCGGAACCTGAGTTCCATGAAGGCCGACGCCACCGTCCGGGGTGTGCAGATCCCCGGCGCCTGGGTGGTGTCGCACGGCGAGTTGCTGACCTCGAACGGCGAGCCGGTCGAGCCGACCCGGTACCACGAATGCGTTCTGCTCGGCCCGGACGCGGTTCCGGAGTGCCTGGCCGGGCTCGACCTGCACGTCGAGGGGGCGTACCAGCCGGCCGACCGCTACTGGTCGTTCCAGTGGCTCGAAGCGGCCATCTTCCTGGCACTCGGCGGGCTGCTGCTGGGACTCGGGCTGTGGCGGATCCAGGGCCGCTTCCGCTGACCTGACCACCGGGACCGGACGGCGTACCGTTTCGCGGGCGCCGTCCGGTGCCGTACACGCCATCAGTGCCGCTGCTCCCGCGCCAGACGGTCCAGGTCGGCCTGATAGTCCGTCGTCGCTTGCGGGGGCGCTACTCGCGCCGGGAGACACCCTCGGAGTGCATCCCGGTCTGCTCCTCGATCGGGTTGTTGCGGAGTTCGTCGAGAGCGGTGTCGTCGGGAAACGGGCGGCGGGCCGGGGCGGGGTCCGGCGGAGCCGCACCGGGGCCGGCCTCCGGGATCCGGGTCGGCTCGACCGGACCGAAGCCGTGCCGGCCCGATTCCGGCGGCCAGGGAACCGACTCTTCGTCGGCCCGCCGTTCACCGCGCCGTGCGGGCGGCAGGCCGGCCTCCTCGCTGCCCTCGTCCATCGGGGAGTCCTCGGCGGCGCCCCACGGCGCGTCCCGGTCCTCGGTGCCGCCGGTGGTTCCCCACGGCTGCACCGACTGTGGGCCGCCACTCGCCTCCCGTTCGGTGGTCCGGGCGGCGCTCACGTCGTCCAGTTGGTCGGTCGGCCCGAGCTGGCCGCCCGGTTCGGATTCCGGTCGCTTCTTCGCGCTCATCAGCACCATCCTCGTTGCCGGGTCGTCCGGGCCGTACCGTCGGCGTCGGCCCGGCACGTACGGGTCTGACTCGTGCGTACCGGCGTTCCCGTCCGGCGGGCAGACATGCGGGCGACGGGTCGCAGATCGCACCTGACCTGTGGCGGAACTCGGAGGAGAAGTCGACTTCGGGTGAGGCAGCCCCAAATCGGACGGGCCGGGTTGTTCGTGACGGTGCTCAGCCTGCCGGACGTACTCGATCGCCGTGTGCCGCAGCCGACCACGGTCCGGGCCGGGGATCCGGCGACCGAGGTGGCCGCGCCGGCCGCCGGCTGACCCGCACCGTCCACGCCGGGGCCGGTCTCCGCGCGGGTCCGGACCGGAGCCGCGCCGTCGGCGGACGGCCCACCGGGCGGGTCAGGCGCGCATCACCGTCGCGATCGGGATGCGGGCGGCCCGGATCGCCGGGATGAGCCCGCCGAGCAGCCCGGCGACGAGTCCGGCGATGATCCCGGCGACCCCGGCCCGCCACGGAAACACCACGTCGGCGAGGAACGGCACCTGGTCGCCGAGCAGGCTACCGGCTGCCGTCAGCGCGAACGCGGACGCCCCGATCGCGGCGGTGGCGGTGAGCAGGCCGGTCAGCAGGGTCTCCGCGAGCACGATGCCGGCCAGCAGCAGGCGCGAGGTGCCGACCGCGCGACGCAGGGCGAACTCCTCGACCCGTTCCCCCACGGTCGCCAGCCCGACGTTGAGGATGCCGGCCACACCGATGAGCAGCACGAGCGCGGCCATGCCGAGGAAGATCCATCGGATCAGCGCCAGTTCCCTGGCGATGTCCTCGCGGGCCTGGACGGTTTCGAACCGGAGCTGGTCGGAAGGAACCCCGGTCGCGGCGAACCGCATCGTCAGCAACCGTTCCACGTCGCCCGCTGTCGGAGCCAACATCACCTGGAGCCCGGGACCGTAGTTGCTGTTGCCGGTCGAGCTGGGCACCCAGTTCTGCAACTCGTCGGTCCGGGTGTACGCGGTCGGCTGCCCGCTGCCGTCGTCGACCACGCCGATGATCCGGGGTGTCGGGTTGGCGGTCGCTCCCTCGGTCCACAACTCGGCCGGAACCTGGTACCGACCGAAGCCCTTGGCGGCCTCGAGGTTGACCACCAGCCGAGGGGACAGCGACGGCTCCCCGGAGAAGTCCAGCCACTTCCCGGAGACCAGGCGGAAGGGCTTGAACTGACGAATGTCACCGGTCAACGTGTTGAGGGTCAGCTCGATCGCCTGACCGGGTACGGGTTGATCGGCCGCGTCGGAACCGGACGACAACGGCCGGCAGTAGCCGTTCATGTCGCAGTACACCGCCCCGCCGCCCGGGCCCGGCGGGTACGGGCCGCTGCCGGGCTGGTCGAACGAGGAGCCGCCCGGATTGACCGGGGTGACATCCGGCTCGCCGATGATCGCCTGCCGGCTGCCGATCACGACCGCGTCCGGCCGACCCGCCACGGTGTCGTTGCTGATCCGGACGGTGTCGGCGTTGCCCGGTAGGTACGCCTGACGGGTCCCGTCCTTGCCGACCTGGAGCTCCAGGTCGGCCAACTGGGCGCGTTCGAGGGTCTCGGCTCCGGCCTGGACCACCACCACGGCGAGTACTCCGAGGAAGAGGCTCACCATGGACAGGAAGGTACGCATCTTGCGCGCCCGGATGCCCTGGAGTCCGATGATCACCGCGGACCGGAACCGCCCGGAGAGTCGGATCACCAGAACATCCCGTCCAGCCCGGCGTCGCCCCGCCTGGCCCTGTCCGCCGACGGAAGCCGGCCGGCTCCCTCCGTCTCGCTCCCGGAGACCGATGTCGGCTCCGCATCCGGTGTCGGCTCCGGCTCCGGCTGCGGAGCCGGTGTCGGTGCCGTTGCGGTACCTCTAGTGTCGACGGCCGGGTTGAGCGTGCCGTCGCTGAGCCGCAGCACCCGTTGCATCTTGTTGGCGTGGTCCCAGTCATGGGTGACCAGGATCAGGCCGCAACCCCGGTCGGTCGCCGCCCGCATCACCTCGATCACCAGGTTGCCGGTCTCGGTGTCCAGCGCGCCCGTCGGCTCGTCAGCCAACAGCAGGCGTGGCTCCCGGACCAATGCCCGAGCCACCGCCACCCGCTGCTGCTCGCCGCCGGAGAGCCGGGCCGGCCGATGTTTCGCCAGGTGTGCGATGCCGACCTGGTCGAGCGCCGCCATGGTGCGCGCCCGGCGCTTGCGGCGAGGCAGCCAACCCTGCCCGTTGACCAGGGCCATCGCCACGTTCTGCGCGGCGCTAAGGTGCTTGAGCAGGAAGAAGCGCTGGAACACGAAACCGAACTCGGCGCTGCGCAGGGCCGCCGCGCGGCGCTCGGCCACCCGGCTGATGTCGCGGCCACCAAGCAGATAACGCCCACCGTCCGGCCGGTCGAAGAGCCCGATCAGGCTGAGCAGGGTGCTCTTGCCTGATCCCGACCGGCCGAGGATCGCCACGCTCTCACCACTGTCGACGGTCAGGTCGACGCCGTCGAGAATGGTACGCGGCGCCTGCTGCCCCTTCAGGGTCTTGGTGATGCCGCTGAGCTCCAGCAGCGCCGTCATTTTCCGCCCTTCGGATCGAGGGGCCCACCCGGTTCGGCGGGTTTGGCGGACGGCAGGTCGGGGCCGGGCAGGGCCACCGTCTCATCGCCGGTGAGACCAGACTTGATCTGTACGACCTTGCCGTCGCTGAGTCCGAGTACGACGTCCCGGGTCTCCCGGGTGCCGTCCGGGCCGACCACGTCCACCTTGCCCTTGCCCTGACCGCCCGCCACCGCCTCGACCGGCAGGACGAGTGCGCCCTTGGCGCGGGCGGTCACCACCTCGATCGTCGCGTTGGCCCCGTTGATCAGCTTCACTCCGGACGGCGCCGTGCAGACCAGGCGCATACCGGTCGGCTCCGACGGGACGATCGGCTGCCTCGGGTCCACCGGCACCGGCGGACTCGACGGATCGGCGGAGGGATCGACGGATGGTTCCGGGGTCGGGACCGTGCCGGCCGGCAGCGCGGCGATGGTGCCGAGGACCTTGCACGCGAACGGTCCCGGACCGTTCTTGATCTGGGCCTGCACGGTGGTGAGCGAGTCCGAGATCTGGTACGCCTGGGAGCCGTCGATGTCGGCCACGAGTCCGTAGCCGATCCGCTTCGCCGAGACCACCGGCATCCCGGCGGTCACCTTCGACCGGTCGTCCACCAGTCGACCGGCGAACACGGCGCCGGCTGGTACGTCGACACGACGCGACTTGCCCGACGCCCAGACACTGGCCACCCGGGTCGGTTTCGTCGGGGTGCTCTCCGGTATCTCGACGTCGCGGTACCGGATCTCCCCCGCGCCCGGGGCCACCACTCCGAACACCGGATTCATGGTGACCTTGCCGGACAGGCTCACCCGGTTGTCAAGATCCTGGCGGGTCGGCTTCGCCGTGGTCATCGCCGTGCCGCGCGGCGCGAGACCCGGAGTGTCCGCCTCCGGCGTCGACTCGCTACAACCGGCAAGACCGGCCACCAACACGAGGACACACGAACGCAGCAGTAGTCGCCTTCGCACCGGCACCCCTCACTGAGCTTGTCCGGACGGACACCTGTCATGACGCTGCGTGCCGGCAAAAGGTTGCGCCCGACACCGGACTATTCCGACGACGGCCGACAAGGCGGTGCTGCGGCGTCAACCGGTACGGTCACTGCGGTATCAAACCAGAACGGACGCTCGGCCATCGACCCGTCCGCCCGTGGCAACCGCCGAACACTCGACGGCGTCGCGCCCGGCAGGGTCGTCCGACCGGCCATCAATCGGACGGAACCGATCCAAAGCAGCGGACCGAGCGTCATGACCGGCCATGGGCTGTTACTTCGTCACCTGGCATGACCATGCGCCGGGGCGGCACTACCATCGCGGGGTGAGCGACGGGGACGAGTTCCGGCGGCTGAGCGAGCGATGACGCGCGTCGACGACTATCGGGCGAGGGCGGATCGGCTCGCCGCGCTCGTCGCGCGGTTCACCCACCTGGTCGACCTGCCGAGCCTGGACCAGATCGTCGACGTTCTCGTCACTGCCGGCTGGTCCCCGTCCGGCGCCAGTCCCCATCCGCTGTTCACGGCCGGTGACGTCACCGCGAGAATCCGCGTCGACCGGGCTACCGCGACGATCGCCGTGGAGTTGGCGGACTTCGGCTGCTCGGACGACCTCGAGTGCGACGACTTCGATGACGACGACGCGTACGTTGCGGCACTCGATCAGCGGTACACCGACGCCGAGGAGGTCGTCGGCATCGTCAGCGGCCGGCTCGGGCTGCCCTCGGCCGACGCGCTCGCGGTCGACGTTCTCGCCGACCATGGCGACCGGGTACGCCTGCGCGCGGGACACTGGGCGGTGACCGTCGCGGTCGTACAGCACGACTCGGATCTGCCGGTCATCGTGGAGGCGAACCTGAGCTACGGCGCCGACCTGCCGGGCCGGCTCACCGACCTCGTTCCACCGCCACCGCACCGGACACCGGTCGACTGGGACGGGGTGTCGTCGCGGGTCGGCACGAGCCTGCCGAGGGACTACCACTGGCTGATGGAGCGATACGGTGCCGGCACCTTCGACGGTTACCTCTCGCTCACGCCACCGACCGCGTTGTCGACACCGGTGCCCGGCCCGCTGGTCGGTGTGCTGAGGTACCAGACCCCGGCGACTCTGCCGGTGGCCACGACGGTCGATGGGACGACGCTGTCCTGGGTACTGAGCCCGGCGGAGTACGCCGATCAGTGGCACCTACGCGTCACCGGCCCCGACGACACGTCCCTCGACCTGTCGGTCGGTCTGTTGCAGTTCCTGGTGGTCGCGCTCTCCGGCGGGTACGCGGTGCCGCAGTTCCGAGTCGACTTTCCCAGTGCGTCACCCCGGTTCGTTCCGGTCCGGGACGTCGCCGACGCCATCTGACGCTGACGCTGACGCCGAGATCGACCGGCAACCGGCAACCGGCAACCGGCGGGGAATCCTCAATGGAGGACAGCCGGATCGTCGTTCTTCTGGTTGACTCCTCCGGTCAGCTTTCCATATACGGGGGACAATATGTGGCTTCGCGCTGCGTCCGTACTGCTGTTCGTGCCCGCCGTGCTCGCCGCGAGCGCGCCGGCCGGGGCGGCGGCACAGCCGGACAACTCGCTCCGGCGGGTTTCCGAACTCTTTCAACCGGTCGAGAGCATTCCGACGGGTTCGGACCCGGAGAGCGTCGCCGTGGGCGATGTGACCGGTGACGACCGCGCCGACGTGGTGCTCACGACCAGCAGCTACTTCGACCCGGAGAACGACTACAGGTTGTTCGTCTTCGCCCAACAGGCCGATGGTTCGCTCGCCGCCCCGATCCGGTACCCGACGAGCCTGACGTACTCCGACAGCGGTGGCGCCGGGGTGGCCCTGCTGGACCTGGACGGAGACAAACGCCTCGACGTCGCGCTGGCCACCATGGCCGGGGTGGAGACCTTCCGGCAGTCAGTCACCGGAAGGCTGGAGAGCCGGGGAATCCTCCCGGGCTCCCTGGCCGCGCGGTACGTCGTGGCCGCCGATCTCGACACCGACGGCGACGGCGACCTCGTCACGAGTGGGCATCGCGGCATCAACCAACTTGTCCAGGAGGCGAACGGCACCTTCACCACGTCCCTGGTGACCAGCGACCCGAGCTACGAGGTGGAGGTCGGTGACCTCACCGGAGACGGTCGCCCCGACGTGGTCGGCCAGGGGCTCCGGCACGTGAACGCCTACCACCGCACCGGCGGTGGTTGGAGCCGTACCCAGGTGGTAGCCGATGACGGGGCGACCGTCATGGGCGGTGTGGAGGTTGCCGACGTGAGCGGGGACGGCCGTTCCGACATCGTCGTCAACCTCGGCTGGAACCAGCCCAGGGCGCAGATCCAGGTGTTCGCGCAGACTGCCACCGGCGGTCTGGCGAGCCCGGATGTCTACCGGGCGTACGACAATCCCGAGCCGGTCGAGGCGGCCGACATCGACGGCGACGGCCGCAACGACGTCGTCACCGTGCACGGTGGCTACTACGCGATGAGCACCTGGCCGCAGCAGCCGGACGGCAAGCTCGGTACCCCGGCGTACGAGTACCTGCCGTATGCCAGTCACTATCCCCAGCAGGGGCTCGCCCTCGGCGACGTCGACGGCGACGGCCGGCTGGACGCGGTGGTGCTCGACTACAACCACGGGCTGCTCGTACTGCGTAACGCGGGTTAGCCCGGCGGGGCCGGCCGGATCGTTGTCCGGTACGCACCCGCGTACCGGACAACGGTCCCCGCCGAGCCGCCCGGCGCTACGCCTGATCGGCGCTACCCTTCGGCCGTGCCCGACCCCGCCGAACGCCCGTTGCTGTTCCTCGACGTCGACGGTCCCCTGATCCCGTTCGGGGCGCCACAACCGGATCCCGCCGACCAAGGGCCAACGCACCCTCCGCCGGCCGGTACGAATCCGCTACTGGCCAGGCTGAATCCCCGGCACGGGATACAACTCCTGGCCCTGCCCTGCGACCTGGTGTGGGCAACGACGTGGATGGCGGATGCGAACGAGGTGATCGGACCGAGGCTGGGCCTGCCGGAGTTACCGGTGGTGGACTGGCCCGGACCGGACGACGACGGCCCGCTGCACTGGAAGACCCGGGGCCTGCTCGACTGGGCGGCCGGACGCCCGTTCGTCTGGGTCGACGACGAGATCACCGATGCCGACCGTTCGTGGGTCTCCAGTCACCATCCCGGACCGGCGCTGCTGCGGCGGGTCGATCCTCGACGTGGCCTCACCGATGTCGACTTCGCGATCATCGGGAACTGGCTGGCTGATCCACCTCGACCGGCTAGGGGACCAGCTGGCCGCCCGAGGTGTTGAGGTAGGTGCCGAATCCGTCCCCCTGATCGGTCCACCAGAAGACGTCGGTCAGGCGGTCGCCTCTGAAGGTCCGCCGTTCCGAGTTCGTTCAGCTGGATGTTCGGCGACCCGAGCGGCTCCGGGACGAAGTTGCGGGGTCACCGCCCCGGTTCTGTCGGGCGGTCATTCGACGACCTTGCACAGGAAGGCGGCGAGGCTCGCCGTGGTCCGCTCGATCTTCTCCGCCATCGTGAGCGTCTCGTCGAGGCGCCGCCCGGCGTCCTTTCTTCCGCGCAGGTAGAGCGAGCAGGCGAGGTCGGTACAGATGTAGACGCCGACGGAGTCGCCCTGCCGCCCACTCGGTCCGGCCTTGCGCGCGGTCATCAGCGAGACGCCACCTCCGGTGTGCGTGGTCAGGCACAGCGAGCACATGCTGCGGCGTACGTGTCCGGTCTGCGGGGCCACCCGCAGCGCCACCCCGACGAGGCCGGTGCCGGACTCGGCGACCAGGTAGGCCCGCTGCGGGGCGGCGGGGTCCCGCCAACCGAGGAAGTCAAGATCCACCCAGGGCTGCTCGTCCAGGTCCTTCGGCACCGCCAGGCGCTTCGCTTCGCCCTTGGTGCAGTTGACGAAGGAGGCGCGGATCGCGGAATCGGTTACCGGTACCATAGGAACCAGCCTAACCCTATTAGGTAAATTACCAAATCCTCTAGGTGTGGAGTGTGGCACATGACGCGTGCGGGGGTGACCGTCGAGCGCCTGACCCTGGCCGCCGCGGAACTGGCCGACGAGGTCGGCTTCGAGAACGTGACCGTCTCGGCGCTCGCCCGGCAGTTCGGCGTGAAGGACGCGAGCCTGTACGCCCACATCAGGAACGCGCAGGATCTGCGGATCAGGGTGGCGCTGCTGGCCCTGGCCGAACTCGCCGACCTGGTCGCCGCCGCCCTCGCCGGTCGCGCGGGCAAGGACGCGCTGGTGGCCTTCGCCAACGCATACCGGGACTACGCGAAGCGGCATCCGGGCCGTTACGCCGCGATGCAGCAGGAACTCGACCCGGAAACGGCGGCCGCGAGCGCGGGCGGCCGGCACGCCGAGATGACGCGGGCGATCCTGCGCGGTTACCGACTGTCCGAGCCAGACCAGACCGATGCGGTACGCATGCTGCACAGCACGTTCCACGGGTACGTGAGCCTGGAGCGTACGGGCGGGTTCCGCCACCATCCGCGTACGGCCGACACCTCGTGGGCCAGAACGCTCGACGCCCTCGACGCCCTCCTGAACAACTGGCCGCCGCAGTGAACCCGACACCGTCCGTCGCGTCGGCGGTGCGGGCGGGCAGGTGCTCGACGACGGCGAGCGGTTGATCGATCGATGTAGGTTCTTGCCGGCTATCGCCACTATGGTGGAAGATATTGCCGTGACGAGACTGCCGCGCAGAACGCTCCTGGCCGCCCCGCTGATCGTCGGCTCACTGTTCGCGACGACCCCGGCCGCGCGCGCCGCAGAGCCGGAAAACCTGCCGCGCGCCGGGCAGCCCGCCGGACCGCGCACCGCGTACGTCGACGTCTCGGTGGCGACCCTCTGGGTGGAGCCCGGCCGCAACCGTCCCGTCGACCTGCCGGCCACGACGAATCCCGCCGACCTCCGGGCCTGGACCGCGGGCATGACCCTGGCCGAGCGACGGTGGCTCATCGGGGACCTGGAGACCCAGGCGACGTACGGGCAGCGGGTGATCGTCCTGGAGGAGTCCGGTGACTGGGCGAAGGTCGTCGTACCCGGTCAGCCGACACCACGACACGAGCTGGGCTATCCCGGCTGGCTGCCCAAGGTGCAGTTGACCGACGGAAAGCTGTTCGCCCGGCTCACCGGTCGGCCGTTCGCGCTGGTCCAGACGGCCACTGCCTGGCTCTTCGACGACCACCGCCGTACCCGCCGGGTTCTGGAACTGAGCTTCAACACCCGGCTGCCGGTCCTCGCCCGGCTCGACCGGGCGGTGCTGGTCGCCACCCCGAGCGACGGGATGAGCTGGCTGGCGGCCTCGGACGTCTCGGTGTACACCTCGCCGGCCGACATCCCGACCCCGACCGGCGCGGACCTGGTCCGGACCATCGGCATGTTCATCGGCCTGCCGTACCTCTGGGCGGGCACCGCCGGATTCGGCTTCGACTGTTCCGGCCTCACCCACTCGGTGTACGCCGCGCACGGCATCACCATTCCCCGGGACGCACAGGACCAGGCCAACGCCGGCACACCGGTCACCAGGGACCAGCTCGCCCCCGGCGATCTCGTCTTCTACGCCCGGAGCAACGGCACCGGACGGGTGCACCACGTCGGCATGTACGCCGGCGACGGCTACGTGATCGACGCGCCGACCAACACCGACACCGAGGAGAGCGGCGTCGAGTACGTCAAGCTCGACGAGCACCGGTACGCCCACGAGTACGCCGGAGCGCGCAGGTACCTGTGACGGGCGACACCGGCCGTGGCGGTCACGTCGTCGTCGGCTGCGGACCCGTCGGCTGGGGAGCCGTCGTCGGGGTGGGACTGGACGGGACGCAGCGCGGATCGTTCGCCACCACGTAGAGCTCCCTGAACTCCAGTCCGATGTCTCCGGGCTCGTCCACCCAGGCCTCGTAGATCATGTTCGGGCCATCGCACCGGGTCCGGATCTCCGTGTGGTCCTCGCGCCGGCGGCCAGCGCGCCCAGGCAGGCGGAGAGCAGGACGCCGGCCAGCGCGGCCCGGGCGGTGCTCGCCGCCGCTGTCGGAACCTTCGTGGAGGTTGACATCATCGGGTCGACCTCCACGCGGTCCGGAGGAGGCGGCCTCTACCATTCCGTCCATGGCCGTGATCCACCGCGCGGAACTGCGCCCCACGAAACTCGAACTCCTGGCGGCATGGCTGCCCGGCCGCCGCTGGTACCAGGGGCACGCCGACGCCGACGTCGTACGGGTGGCCGCCTACCGGTTCGACGACCCCGCTGGCGCGGTCGGGATCGAGACGATGCTCGTCAGCGCGGGAGACGGACCGGTACATCAGGTGCCACTCACGTACCGGGACGCGCCCCTGGACGGCGGCGACGACTGGCTGATCGGCACCGTCGAACACTCCGTACTCGGTCAGCGCTGGGTGTACGACGCCTGTGGTGATCCCGTCTACGTCGCGGCGCTGGCCGGCGTCATCCTCACCGGCGGTGGGCAGGCGGAGGAGTTCTTGGAGGTCGACGGTCGACTCGAACCCCGCGAGACCCCCACGCTCGTCAGCGGCAGTGGCAGCGAGGGCGCCGATGTCCCCGGCATCAGCGAGATCCTTCGCGTCATCGAGGACGACCCCACGCTCGTCGTGACGGACTCGGTGCAACTGGCCGTCGTCCGTCGGCTCGACGGCGGCAACCGGCTGCCCGGTGCCGCCCTCACCGGCACCTGGAACGGTCAACCGAACCCGATGCCGCTGGCGTACGTCTCGACGCGCTGAGACCGATCCCGCCGGGTCGACGCCCGACGGGCCGGTAGCGCCCACGGCGCGGCAGTTGACCGGCGGGTGGACGCACGCCTCGGCGGTCCGGGCCCGACGCTACGGCCGGCCGGCGGTGACCAGCCAGTGAGCGCCGGGGATCAGGACCCCGTCCGGGCTCTCGTAGGGTCGCAGGGCGTTGACGAGGATGTCCCCCGCCAGCTCGGAAGTGAGCCCGGGATTCCGCTCCAGAACGGCCCGGACCGGTCCGCTGCCGAGGTAGAACCCGGCCGCCGCATCCGCGCTGGCGCCGAAGCCCATCGGCAGATCGAGTGGCTGTGGCCGTACGTCCACGAAGCCGGCCCTGGTCAGCACCTCGGTCAGGTGTGCCGGATCGGCCAGGGAGAACATCTGCGACTCGGGCAGGCCACCGGATCCGAACCGGGAGTGCAGCGCGGAGAGCGGCACGACGTACCAGGCGTTGGCGGCCATGTCACGCGGGCAGAGGAAGGCGATCCCGCCACCGGGCCGGAGTGCCCGGCCGATGTTGCCGAACCCGGCCACCGGCTCGGCGAAGAACATGATGCCGAACTGGCTGATCGCCACGTCGAACTGCCCCTCGGCCAGGGGATGCACCTGGGCGTCGGCCTGCTCGAACACGACGTTCGGCAGGCCTGCCACGGCGACGGCGGCGCGGGCGTGCTCCAGCATGACCGCCGACAGGTCGATGCCGAGAACGCGGCCCCGCACGGCGTGCCGCGCGGCCAGCCGGGTGCTCTCGCCGGTGCCGCAGCCGATGTCGACGACGTGGTCCCCTGGTCCGATCTCGGCGGCGGTGAGCAACGCCGTGGTGAGCGCGCTGTTCACGGCGTTGTCGCGCCCGCTCTGCTCGGCCCAGTGGGCCCCTTCGGGGCCGTTCCACGCCGTGGCCTGCTGGGTGTTGACGATGTGTGTCACGTCGGTCCTCTCCTCACTGCCGGGGTTGGCCGAGCAGGCGCAGGCCGACGGCGGCGAGCCCGCCGTCGGCGATCCGCAGCCGCTCGATGTGGCTGAGCGCGGTGAACACCGGTACGCCGAGCCGGTCGTCGATGAGCCGATAACCGAGATAGCGGTACAGGTACGGCACCCGGGTCACCGTGCGGATGTCGAAGACCTCGGCAACCGCCCCGATCACCCTGGTGCCGGGATGCAGGCGGAGTTCGTCGCGGTGCCGGCTGACCCATCGCGGGTAGGGGGCGCCGGACGGATCGTCGCCCGTGCCGGGCGTGAGCCGCCCGCTGCGGGTGAGCACGGTCGCCATGTCGTAGAACCAGGAGGCGGTGGCGACGTCGGCCCGCTCCCAGGCGAACTCGTCGACCACCAGGATCCCGCCGGGGCGCAGCAGGGCCCGCGCCCGTTCGACGGCGGCGGCGAGGTCGGTCATGTGGTGCAGCGACAGCGAGAACAGCACGGCGTCGAACGGATCGTCCTCGTACCGTGAGATGTCGGCCTCGACCGCGTCGACGCCGAGACCGCTGGCCGCGGTCACCGCTTCGGGGTCGGTGTCCACCGCGGTCACCGCGTAGCCGGCGCGGCCGAGCGCGAGCGCGAGGTGGCCGGGCCCGCATCCCGCGTCGAGGATCCGGGCCGGCGCCGGTGGCAGCCAGTCGGCCAGGAACGCCAGTTGGTCGGGCACCTGGGCCGCCCTGACGGCGGTCGCGGCGTCCGGACCGGTGTGCCGGTCCGTCTCTGTTGGATTCACCGGTCAAGCCTCGGCCGGTGCTGGTATGAGCACAACTGCGGGTTGGTTGGGGATGGCATAACCTCGGCGCATGTTGGACACCTGGTCGTTGCAGGTCCTCGTCGCCGTGGCCGAGCACGGCTCGTTCTCCGGCGCGGCCACGGCGCTCTCGCTGACCCAGCCGGCCGTCTCCCGTCAGATCGCAGGTCTCGAGCGGCGGTTGGGGCTTCGGCTGTTCAGCAGGGTGCCCCGTGGCGTCCGACCGACCCCGGCCGGAGCGGTCGCCGTCGAACTCGCGCGGGACACCCTGGCCCGGCTCCGGACCCTGGAGGCCAGGCTGGCGTCCTTCGCCCAACTGGAGTCGGGCGAGCTGCGTCTGGCGGCCTTTCCGAGCGCCAACACCTTCCTCGTGCCCGAGGCCATCCGCCGGTTCGGCGAGCTCCATCCCGGCGTCACACTCAGCCTGCGGCAGACCGACCAGGCGACGCTCGTGACGGCGGTCCGGGACGGACGGATCGATCTGGCCCTGGTCACCGACTGGCACCTGTACGGGGATCCGCAGCAGGCCAAGAACGCCCCGACCGACGCCGACCTGCCCCGGGTGACGGTCGACGGCGTCGAACTGGTACCGCTGCTCGACGAGGAACTGCAGGTCGCGCTCCCCACCCGGCACCGGCTCGCCCGGCAACGCCGGGTACGGCTGGCGGACCTGAGCGGCGAAACCTGGATCGAGGGCGGGCATCCCGACTGTCTCGGCCCGATCGCCCCGCTCGCCGAGGCGCTCGGCGGCGCGCCACGGATCGGATTCTGGTGCGACGACTGGAACGGCAAGCAGGCGCTCGTGGCGGCGGGCGTGGGCGTGACGCTCATGCCGACCCTGGCTCACCCGGCCCTGCGACGCGACGTGCTGGTCCGGCCCACCAGCCCGGCGCTGCCGACCCGCCGGCTGTACGCGGCGACAGCCGCACCGGCCTTCCGGGCCCCGGCGGTGACCGCGATGTTGGGGATCCTCACCGAACTCGTGCTCCGCAGGCCGTGACCGGCCGCCGCGCGGCTACCCGTCGAGGCGGCCCGTCAGGAGGGTTCCGGCCGGTGCCCGATGCCGCTCACCGTCCGGTTTCGCCGAGATAGGAACGCTGGCCGGCCTTGGCCGCCTCGTACCGCTCGCGGGCCGCGCGGGTGGCCGCCAACTCCGACACCTCCGCCACCGGAACGTCCCACCAGGACCCGCTGCCCGGGGCCGGCACCAGCGGGTCGGCGTCGACGTGCACAAGGGTGGGGCCGGCACTGGCCTTCGCCTCGCGCAGGGCGGCGCGCAGTTCGTCGACCCCGTTCGCGCGGAGCACCCGTACGCCCAGGCTGGCCGCGTTCGCCGCCAGGTCGACCGGGAGTACGTCGCCGTCGAGCCGACCGCTGGCCGGGTTCCGGTACCGGTACCAGGTGCCGAAGCGCGGCGCACCGACGCTCTCGGACAGCTCGCCGATCGAGGCGAACCCGTGGTTCTGCACCAGTACGACGATGAGCTTGACGCCCTCCTGCACGGCGGTCACCAGCTCCTGCGACATCATCAGGTACGAGCCGTCACCGACCAGTACGAAGACGTCCCGGTCCGGGCACGCCATCCTGACCCCCAGCCCTCCGGCGATCTCGTAGCCCATGCAGGAGTAGCCGTACTCGACGTGGTAGCCCTTCGGGTCCCGGGTGCGCCACAGCTTGTGCAGGTCGCCCGGCATCGAGCCGGCGGCGCAGACCACCACGTCGCGCGGCTCGGAGACCTCGTTGACCACCCCGATCACCTCGGACTGCGCCGGCAGTGGGCCGTGTCCCAGGTGGTAGGCGCGCTCCACCACCTCGTCCCACTCCCGGGCGAGGCGGTCTGCCTCCCGCCGGTACTCCGGGTCGACCGACCAGCCGGCGAGCGCACCGGCCAGCGCCCGTAGGGCCTCCCGGGCGTCCGCGACGACCCCGACGCCGGTGTGCTTGGCGGCGTCGAACGCGGTCACGTTGACGTTGACGAACCGCACCTCCGGGTCGGCGAACGCGGTATGCGAGGCGGTGGTGAAGTCGCCGTACCGGGTGCCGATCCCGATCACCACGTCGGCGTGCCGGGCGAACTGGTTCGCCGCCGTACTGCCGGTGCTGCCCAGCGCGCCGAGGCAGAGCGGGTGGTCGTACGGCAGCGACCCCTTGCCGGCCTGGGTCTCGGCAACCGGTACGCCGGTGGCCTCGACGAGGAGCCGCAACGCCTCGGTGGCCTCGGAGTACCCGACCCCGCCCCCGGCGACGATCAGCGGCCGGTGGGCGGAGCGGACCAGTTCCACCGCCCGGGCCAGCGCCGCCGGTTCGGGTACCGGCCGGGCCACGTGCCAGACCCGACGCGCGAACAGCCCGGACGGCCAGTCGTACGCCTCGGTCTGCACGTCCTGCGGCAGGGCGAGGGTCACCGCACCGGTTTCCGCCGGATCGGTGAGCACCCGCATCGCGGACAGCAGCGCGGACGGCAGCTGCTCGGGCCGCCAGACCCGGTCGAAGAACCGCGAGACCGGCCGGAACACGTCGTTGACGGAGACGTCGGCCGCGCCCGGATGTTCGAGTTGTTGCAGCACCGGCTCGGCCACCCGGGTGGCGAACACGTCGCCGGGCAGCAGCAGCACCGGCAGCCGGTTGATGGTGGCCAGCGCCGCGCCGGTCACCATGTTGGTGGCGCCGGGGCCGATCGACGACGTACAGGCGAAGGTGGTCAACCGGTTGCGCATCCGGGCGTACGCGGTCGCCGTGTGCACCATGGCCTGCTCGTTGCGGGACTGGTGGTACGGCAGTCCGCCCGGCGTACGCAGCTCGGCCTCCAGCAGCGCCTGCCCCATCCCCGCGACGTTGCCGTGGCCGAAGATGCCGAAGCAGCCGGCGAACAGCCTGTGCTCCACGCCGTCCCGCTCGCTGTGCTGGGCGGCGAGGAAGCGGACGACGGCCTGGGCGACGGTGAGTCTCATCCCTGCTCCCTCCGACCGTGCGGGCTGGCCGAGCTGGTCGAGCCCGCCGGGCTCGGCCCGAACGGCAGCCTCGGATCGACGGGCTGGTCCGCCCAGGTGCCGCGGATCCAGCCGTGCGCGGGGTCGTCGCAGACCAGCCAGGCGCGTTGGTCGGCCGGACCGGCCATCACGTTGAGGTAGTACAGGTCGTAGCCGGGCGCGGCCATCGACGGACCGTGCCAACCGCGCGGCACGAGCACCACGTCACCGCCGCGCACCTCGGCCAGTACGTCGATGTCGTCGGCGTAGAGCCGCTGGTATGCCATGCCACCCCGGGCCACCTCGAAGTAGTAGATCTCTTCGAGCACCGACTCGCCCGGACGGTCCTCGTCGTGCTTGTGCGGCGGGTACGACGACCAGTTGCCGGCCGGGGTCAGCACCTCACAGGCGATGAGCCGGTCGGCGGCCGGGAACGCGTCCGGGGTGCCGAAGTTGTTGACCTGACGGGAGCAGTTGCCGGCCCCGCGCAACTCGACCGGCACCCGCTCCCTCGGCACGTACGCCGGTGCCAGGCGGCGACGGGCCCGGGCCGTGGGGACGGCGAACCGGCCGCCGGCCGCGCTCGACACGGTGACGGTGGTGTCCCGGGGCGCGTACGCGAAGTCGGTGACGCCCGCGAAGACGCCGGGCCGGCCCGCCAACTCGGCGGTGAACCCGTCGCACCGCACGGTGCAGGCGCCGGAGAGCGGCACGACGAAGACCTCGTCCGCACCCGTGGCGAACCGGTGCGTGCCGCCGGCCGGCAAATCGAGGATCCGCAGCCCCGAGTACGCCCAACCGGCCGACTCCGGTCCGACGTCCTTGCACTGCGGGAGGTGGTACGTCACAACAGGCTCACCGCCATGTCCACCGCTGCCGCCACGTCGTCGTCGGCCGGGTAGAGCAGTGACCGGCCGGCGACGATGCCCTTGACCGTCGGCAGCCGCAACGCCTTCTGCCAGCCGTCGAACGCCGCGTCCCGGTCGGCCGGCACCTCGCCGCCGAGCAGGAGTGCGGGCAGCGTCGACGCGGCCATCACCCGATCCATCTCCGGCACGACCGGGACCTTCAGCCAGGTGTACGCCGACGTGCCGCCCAGCCCGGACGCGACCGCGACCGCCCGGGTCATCGCGTCGGGGGTCAGGTCGTTGCGGAGCCGCCCGTCGATCCGGTGCGACATGAACGGCTCCACCATCGCCATCACCCGGCGCGCGGCGAGCGCCTCGACCGCCTTGGCGCAGGATTCCATCGTGGAGACGGTGGCCGGATCGTGCGGATCGATGCGCAGCAGCATTTTGCCGCCGTCAAAACCCATCGCGGCGATCGCCTCGGCCGTGTACCCGGTGAACCGGTCGTCCAGCTCGAAAACCGTGTCGACGAGCCCGCCCCGGTTCATCGACCCGATCACCACCTTGCCCTCCAGCGCGCCGAGCAGCAGCAGGTCCTCGAGCACGTCGGCGGTGCCGAGCACGCCGTCGACGCCGGGCCGGGCGAGCGCCGTGCAGAGCCGCTCCAGCAGGTCGGCCCGGTCGGCCATGGCCAGCGGCCGGCTGCCGGCCCGCAGCGCACCGCGCGCGGGATGATCGGCCGCGACGAGCATCAGCCGCCCGCCGATGCTTCCCCGCCGACGGCGGGACGCCGCCTCCACGATCGCCTGCGGCCGGTGTGCACGGGTCTGGACTATCTCCGCGAGGTGGTCAGCGAACATCGGAACTCCCAGTGGTCTCCGCCGCGACCCCGGCCCACGGTCAGCACCTCGAACGTCATGCCAGCCCGAGCTTCGAGAAGGTGGCGACCGTCCTACGCGCCACCCTCACCGTCGGCCAAACGTTTGTCAAGACATGAGAATGTCTTCAGCTCGGCCGCCCATCGGATCAGCACACTGGGTGGCCGTCTCTACGCGGCGGCCCGACCCGGACGCCGGTGGTCGACCCGCGCGCCACCGCGTCCGGGCGGTTTCTGCGCCGCGTCGACGCTCCTGGCGGTGGCCGCCGCCCGGAGAATCCGGACGTTTCTCGACCCGGCGCTACCGCCAGTCCGCCGACGCAGTCGCGCCGCCGGGTACGTGCGTGGCGTAGCCGGTACGGAGAGCTGTATGCTGCCCGCGATGACTACCTCCCTCACCAGATCGGGGGTCCTGTCCACAAACGGTGAGTGCTGATGCACTCCTGGACTGTGAACGGGAATTCCCGGCTTTCCTTCTGGCCGCACGTGCGCGAGTTCGCCGTGCCGCCGTCCATGATCGAGTCTGCGACCGCCCGCCGTGCCGCCGGAGACTGGGCGGGGGCCTGCGCCGCCGCACGCGTCGACATCGATCTGAATCTACGATCCGTGGCCCGCACCCACGGCCAGGAGTTCGCCTCCGGCGTCCGGACCGATCTCCGCCATCTGGCACCTGACCTGCTGCGCTGGCACATGCCGAGGATCGCCCCGGACGGGCTGCTGCGCCCCGGCCTGACCATCTCCCTGGCCCGGTACCACCCGGCGGGACAGCTGGGCAGCAACGCGGTGCACCTCGTGGCGCGGACGCCACCGGCCTGGGCCGATGCCGGTCAGCGGATCAGCCTCACCCTCTGGGACGGGACTGGATCCAGGACCGCGCCCGGCCCGCATCCGCATCCCCGTCCCGACCGACGGTTCCGGTTCGACCTGCACCGCCACCTGTGGGACGTACGCAGGGCCGGTGAACTGTGGGTACGGTCCGGGGCGGACCGATCGCCCGCCGATGGCCGTACCGCTGCCGACCAGGATCCGTGGGAGGCCCGGGGCTGCGCCGTGGACCGCTGGGCGGCCGAGGCGGAGCTACTGCTCCGGGCGGACGGACGGGCGGGCGGACCCGTGGCCGTACGGCTCGGGTCCCGACAACGGCTGGTACTGGAGCTGGCGGCGGACCCGGACGCTGGTACGGCGCCCGGGCTACGGATCACCACGGCATCGGGCCGGGGCGGCGCCGAGCTGCCGGTGCTGCCCGACGCGGCGACCTGGGTGCTGCCCGACCTGGCGTTGCTCCGCGCCGGGCTGATCGAGGCCGACCGGCTGCACCCCCTCGTCGCGTCGGCACTCGTCCGGGGCCGTCCACCGGACATCCCACTGGGCATCCCGGAAGCCGGAGCCGGTCAGCGCTTCGTCGAATGCCGTGGCGTCCAGCACCGGATCGGCCTCGTGAACGGGACCCTGGTCCCGTTGGACCACGACCCGACCGAGATCCACCGCGAGGAGCTGCTGGCCGCGCTGACCGGCACCCCACTGCCGTGCCTACAGGCGATCGACGAGGCGCACCGCCGCCCGGAGTGCCTCGTCGACGTCCGCGCACGCCTGGACCACGGCGACACCGCCGGTGCCCTGGCCGCCGTCGAGGAACTCCTCGGACCCGAGGCGCTGCTGCGCAACGGCGCGCTGCGGGACGCCCTGGAGACGGCGGCGCAGCGACGGGTCACGCACGGGCTGTTCCGGGCCGGACTGGCCGGGAACGGGGCGGGGCCGGCCAGCCGGTCCGGCCCCCGCGCACGCCGTCGCCGCATGAACGCCCGCTGACCGACCCGGCACCTTTCTCTCCGCTGCCGCCTCCGGATCCGAGGGCGGCACCACGCGGTACGGCCCCGGCCGGCCCCGAGTCGAACCCCAGGTGATGAAGATGCTCACGTCCGTTTCGCCCGTGTCCCCGTCCACCACCGCAGCCGGGCTGTCCGCCGGCCCGGTCCAGCTTCCCCGGCTCGACGTCGCCGCCGACCTGCTCGCCCTCCTGCACGACACCGCCACCGAGCCGCGCCCCGACACGCAGTTGGAGGCGCTGACCCTCGCCGTCGCCGCCGATCTGCCGGTGCTGCTCTGGGGAGAGCCGGGGATCGGCAAGACTGCGGCCCTGACCCAACTCGCCGCGGCCCTCGACCTGCCGCTGACCACGGTGATCGCCAGCGTGCACGAGCCGTCCGACTTCTCCGGCCTGCCCGTGGTCGGCGACGACCCCGCCGTACAGGGCGTTCCGATGGCCCCGCCGGACTGGGCCGTACGCCTGGTGCGGGCCGGCCGAGGACTGCTCTTCCTGGACGAGCTGTCCACCGCACCGCCGGCCGTCCAGGCCGCCCTGCTCCGCCTCGTGCTCGAGCGGCGGGTCGGCGCCCTGCGCCTGCCGGCCGGAGTCCGGATCGTGGCCGCCGCCAATCCACGGTCCTCGGCGGCCGACGGATGGGAACTCAGCCCACCCCTGGCCAACCGCTTCGTCCACCTGCAGTGGACGTACGACCACGATGTCGTGGTACGTGGCCTCGGCGGGACCTGGCCCCGTGCATCGCTGCCGTGGCTCGACCCGGACCGGTTGACCGGGGCCGTGACCCTCGCCCGTCGTGCGGTCTGCGGGCTCCTCGCCGCCCGCCCCGGACTCGTCCACCAACTGCCGAGCAACGAGGCCCGACGGGGCGGCGCCTGGCCGTCCCCGCGCAGTTGGGAGATGACCCTGCGGCTGCTCGCCTTCGCCACCGCCGCCGGCACCTCGCGGGAGGTCCTGTCCATGCTGGTCAGGGGCACGGTCGGGGACGGCCCCGGACTGGAACTGCTGGCCAGCATGGACCGGATGGACCTGCCGGACCCCGAGGTGCTGCTCGCCGACCCGGCGGCAGCCGACCTGCCGGAGCGGGGTGACCTGCGGCAGGCCGTACTCGACGGGGTGGTGGAGGCGGTCCGCAATCGTCCGGAGAAGTTCCGTTGGGACGCGGCGTGGGCCGTACTGGTCCGGGCGCTGGAGACCGGGGCCCCGGACCTGGTGGTCGTACCCGCGTCCACGCTCGCCGCGCTGCGCCAGCCGGACTGGGACGTCCCGGCGTCGATCGAACTGCTCGCCGGGGCGGTGTCGCTGAGCCGGCGGGCGGACCGGGCCGCGGCGCGGATCGGAGCCGTCGCGGGGAGCGGCCGATGACGCCCGACGAGCCGGGGCGGTTGGACCTCGGGAAGGTCTTCGCCGCCCGACTGCACGCCGCCCGGGCCCGGCCCTACCTGGCCACCGCGCTGTTCGCACTGCATCCGGTGGAGTCGCGGCGGGTGCCGACGATGGCCGTGGACCGGCACTGGCGCTGCTACATCTCGCCGGCGTTCGTGGACCGGACCCCGGTGGAGGAACTGGCCGGGGTGTGGGTGCACGAGGTCTCCCACCTGCTGCGCGACCATCACGGGCGCGGCGACCGGGTCGCGCTGGAGCGCGGGCTGACCGGACCGGGGGAACGGCTGCGGATGAACATCGCCGCGGACTGCGAGATCAACGACGACGCGTTCGGGGACGGGCTGGTCCGGCCCGAGGGTGCCGTCGACCCCCGACTCCTCGGGCTGCCCGAGGGTGAACTGATGGAGGACTACCTGCGCCAGTTCCGGCTCGGGCCACACACGCAGTCCCTGGTCTGGCTGGACTGCGGCAGTGGCGCCGACGGCCTGGATCGGGAGTGGGACCTGGGGCCGGACGGTGCGCACGGGCTCAGCACGCAGGAACGCGACGCGGTGCGGTTCCGGGTCGCGCAGGGCATCAACGCCCACCCGGGGAACACTCCGAAGGGCTGGCAACGGTGGGCGGAGGAGGCGTTCCATCCGCCGCAGCCGTGGCGGGAGCTGCTGGGCGCGGCCGTCCGCTCGGCGACATCCAGCCCCGGTGCGGGCGAGGACTACACGTACGGCCGGCCGTCGCGGCGGTCCGTCGCACTGCCCGGCGTCATCCTGCCGAGCCTGCGGCGCAGGCCGCCCCGGGTCGCCGTGGTCATCGACACCTCCGGGTCGGTCAGCGACGCCGAACTCGGCAGCGCACTCCTCGAGGTGACCGCGATCGGCCGCGCCGTGGGCGGCCGGCGTGACCTGGTCACCGTGCTCCCGTGCGACGCGGCGGCCCGGGTCGTGCACCCGCTGTGCCGCGCCGAGGGGATCCCGCTGCTGGGCGGCGGCGGAACGGACCTGCGTACCGGCTTTGCCAGAGCACTCCGGTCCCGGCCCCAGCCGGACGTGATCGTGGCCCTGACCGACGGGCAGACGCCCTGGCCGGACGCGCGGCCACCGTGCCGGACGGTGGTGGGACTCTTCCCACGGCCGGGAAGGGCCCGGTCCTGGAACGAGAACAACCCCGACTACGTACCGGACTCGCCACCCGAATGGGCCCGGGTGGTCGTCATCGGGACCGCGTCCACCGCCCGGTGAAGGCGGCCCCCGGGGGGCGGCAGGGACTGGCATGATCGTCGATTGTCAGCTGTCGGTGTCACTCGTGCCCGGAGGCGGAAATGTTCCTACGTCGTACGGTCGGTTCGGTGGCGGCCGCCGCTCTGCTGCTCGCCGGACTGGTACTGCCGTCCGCTCCGGCAGCGGGCGCGGTGGCCAGCGGCGCGGTCTTCAACAACCCGACCGTGGCCGCCGAGCAGTACCGGATCGTCGACCATGTCCGCGGGCTGGTCCAGGGCGCCCCGGCCGGCTCGACCATCTCCATCGCGATGTACCACTGGACGTCCACCACGGTGGCCGACGACATCGTGGCGGCGCACAACCGTGGCGTGAACGTACGGCTCGTGCTGGACTACCTGTCCGAGCAGTACCCGGCCGTGGACACCATGCGGGCCGCGCTGGGCACCAACCGGGCCAACCGCTCCTGGCTGACCTTCTGCACCCAGGGCGCGGCGTGCATCGGCAACGCCGGCTCGCCGATCATGCACAACAAGTTCTACCTGTTCTCCAGCACCTCCGGCTCGGCGAACGTGGTGGTGCAGAGTTCGGCGAACCTGACGGTCAGCAACGCCACGGCGTACTGGAACAACGCGGTCACCCTGGTGGGGAACACCGGCCTCTACACCGCCTACCTCGACTACTTCGACGACCTGGCGGCGAAGGCCAAGAACAGCGACTACTACCGCACGGTCGGCAGCGGCAACGCGAAGGCGTACTTCTTCCCCCGCGCCGGGTCGGACAAGACCAGCGACACGATCTACAACATGCTCAACGAGAACGTGACCTGCGAGGGCAACACCACGGTCGGCACCGAGACCGGCCGGACGATGATCCGGATCGGGATGTGGTACTTCAGCCGCAACGGGATCGCCGAGGAACTCCGGGCACTGGCCGACCAGAAGTGCTGGATCGAGGTCGTCTACACGACGATGGACGCCGACGTGCTCAGCATCCTGAGCGGCCATCCCCGGATCGTGCTCTACCGGATCGGCGGCGACCACATCGTGCACTCCAAGTACATGTTGATCGAGGGCACCTACGCCGGTACCAGGAACAGCAAGTGGGTGATGACCGGCAGCCACAACTACACCACCGCCGCCCTGCGGGAGAACGACGAGGCACTGCTGCGGATCGAGTCCGCACCGATCCACGACCAGTACCGGTCGAACTTCTGGGCGTTGCGCGCGGCGGCCTCCTGAGCCGGGCCGGGCCCGGCTGACCCGTCGGTGGCGGGTGAGCCCGCCGACGAACAGGTCGGTCCGGGCGAACCGGTAGTGTGCGACCGGCTGTCGCCGGGCATCAGGGGTAGGCGGATCTCCATATCGCTCCCCGCACGCTGCCGGGACAGGTCCCGCCGGGCGCGACGCTGCAGAAGGGCAGGTCCCATGGATGCGGCACGCGACGGCGATCTCTCGCCACGCTCGGAGGCAACCGCTCCGCTGGCGGTCCGCTTCACGGCCACCGAGATCACCGGCCTGCGTCACGAGGTGGCGCGGCTCGCGGCCGCGCACGGGTTGCGGGACGACCGGCTCGACGACTTCGTCTTCGCCGTCTACGAGATACTCACCAACGCGGTACGCCACGGCGGCGGCAGCGGGTCGCTGCAACTGGACCATGTCGGCGCCGAACTGGTCTGTCAGGTCGACGACGACGGTCCGGGTTTCGCCGCCGGGCAGCTCTCCGCCCAGTCGCCGTTGCGGACCGGCGGGCGTGGCCTCCAGCTCGTCCGGGAACTCACCGACTCGTTGACCATCATCCCCAGGACACCGGGCACCTCCGTCGAGGTCCGGGTGTCCCTCGCCGCCGTGCTCTGAACGGGCGTACGGTCCCGCCCCGGACACCGTGACCTCCTCGTCCCGACGCTCGCCGGAAACGCGCCCGGCCCGGCCAACATCGGCAGGCCACCGGCTGTTGTCGATCTGCGTGACGGGGTGCCGCCGGTGATACAGTCCACCCCGGCCCGGGGGTGGCCAGAGGCTGACGACGAGGGCGATCGGGGGGACTATGGGCATCACGGCGAGAGAGAGCAGCCGTGTCGCTACGTTACTGGAAAGTAACGCCGAGGAGTTGGTCGGGCGGTGGGCGAGCGCCGCCGCGACATCACTGCGCGGGCGGCTGACGGAGGCGGAGCTCCGCCGTGAGGTGCAGGACCTGCATCAGGCCCTGGTCACCGCCTTCGGCCACGGTCCGTTCGACCTGACCGCGGAGAGTTCCGCCACACTGCGCGGCGCGTTGACCGACCTGTCCCGTACCCGGGCCCGGCAGGGCTTCACCGCCACCGAGACCGCAGTCAGCGTGTTCGCCCTGAAGGACGCGTTGGTCGACGTGCTGAACGTACGCGACAGTGACCGGGACGCGCTCGCGGACTACGTGGCCGCCTCGACGGTTGTCGATCAAGTCGGCCTCTACACCTTCGAGCAGTACACGAAGTCGCGCGAGGAGTTGATCGCCGACCAGGCGGAGCAGTTGCTGGAGTTGTCCACTCCGGTGGTGAAGCTCTGGGACGGCGTGGTCGCCATTCCGCTCGTCGGCACGCTGGACTCGGCGCGCGCGCAGGTCGTGATGGAGCGGCTGCTGCAGACGCTGGTCGACACCGGGTCGCCGTACGCGATCATCGACATCACCGGCGTGCCGGCGGTCGACACCCAGGTCGCCCAGCACATCCTCAAGACCGTGGTCGCCGCCCGGCTGATGGGCGCCGAATGCATCATTTCCGGCATCCGCCCACAGATCGCTCAGACGATCGTCGCGCTCGGCATCGAGTTCGGCGATATCGCCACCAAGTCGACACTCGCCGACGCGTTGCGCCACGCCCTGCGGATGATCGACCAGGCGCGGCGGGCCAGCGGCGGTGCGGCGGCGGCGACCGCCTCCCGTCGGGGGGTCTGATGATCCGGGTGCCGGTCCTCAAGATCGGTGACCTGCTGCTGGTGTCGATCCAGGTCGACATGGAGGACCAGACCGCCCTGGCGCTCCAGGAGGACCTCGCCGATCGGATCGTGGCGACGGGCTGCCACGGGGTGATCATCGACATCACCGCGATGGACATCGTCGACTCGTTCGTCGGAAGGATGCTCTCCTCGATCGCGGGGATCGCCCGGGTGCTCGACGCGGACACCGTCGTGGTCGGCATGCGCCCCGCGGTCGCGATCACCCTGGTCGAGCTCGGGCTGTCCCTCGACGGCATCCAGACCGCGCTGAACGTGGAACTGGGGATGGAGCTGCTGGCCCGTGCCCGGGCGGACGAGGTGGCGTACGCCGCCGACCCGTACCCGCCCGAGGTGTGGGCGCTCCCGGACGGGACCGACCGCGACCACCCGATCTCGACCGGGCCGTGACCCCCGGCCCCGACCTGGGTACGCCTCAGGTGGTGACGATCTCCTCGGACGCGGACGTGGTCCGGGTCCGCCAACTCGTCCGCAGCACCGCCGTCACGATCGCGCTGTCCCTGGTCGACCAGACGAAACTCGTCACCGCCGCCAGCGAACTCGCCCGTAACACCCTGGTCTATGGCGGCGGCGGGAACGCCGAGGTCGCCATCCTCGACGGCGGTCGCCGCAAGGGGATCCGGATCGTCTTCGCCGACCAGGGCCCCGGCATCGCCGACCTCGACCTGGCGTTGACCGACGGCTACACCTCCGGCGGCGGGCTCGGGCTGGGCCTCGGCGGCGCCCGGCGACTGGTCGACGAGTTCGAAGTGGACAGTGGCGCGGGCCGGGGCACCCGGGTAGTGATCACAAAGTGGGCCCGGTCCGGGTGACGGGCGACGACCTGCTGTCCGACGGCGGGGCATGGTTCCGGCTCGAAGAGGCGGGACGGGTCGGTGCCGCCCGGCGGGCCGCCGAGCTGCTCGCCGGCCGGATGGGCCTGGAGAGCCACCGGGTGGACGTGCTCGCGATCGTCGTCACGGAGATGGCCACCAATCTCGTCAAGCACGCCGACAACGGAATGCTCCTGATCCGTCCGGTACGGGCCGGGAACATCGCCGGTGTCGAGCTGCTCGCCGTCGATTCCGGCCCCGGCATGTACGACGTGGTGTCATCATCGCGGGATGGGCATTCGACGGCCGGCTCGCTGGGAATCGGGCTGGGCTCGATCAGCCGGCAGTCGAGCTGGTCCGACGTGTTCTCGCTGCCGGAGCGGGGCACGGTGACCGTCGCGCAGGTCTGGCCGGCCGGACAACCCGAGCCGACCTGGAGTTCCGGGGTCAGCCGTCCGATAGCCGGTGAACAGTCCTGCGGCGACGGCTTCACGACCCGGATCGTTGACGGCCGCCGACAGGTACTGGTCTGTGACGGACTCGGACATGGCCCGCTGGCGGCCGCCGCGGCAGCCGCCGCCATCCAGGCGTTCCACTCCGGCCCGGCCGCACCGCCGGCGGTCGTCCTGGAACACCTGCACCGGTCGATCTCCCACACCCGGGGTGTCGCCGCCGCGATCGCCGAACTGGCCCCGGACGCCGACCTGCTCCGTTACGCCGGACTGGGGAACATCGCCGGGTTCATCGTCGACGGCGACGAGCGGCGGGGACTGGTGTCGCTGCCGGGCATCGTCGGTCACCAGCGCCGGACGGTACGAGAGTTCGAGTACCCGTTCCCCGGCGACGCCGCCCTGGTGATGCACAGCGACGGGGTGACCGACCGGTGGCGGCTGACCGACTATCCCGGCCTGCAACGGCGGTCCCCGCAGGTCGTCGCCGCGACGCTGTTGCGCGATGCCGGGACGCGTCGCGACGACGCCTGCGTCCTCGTCGCCAGGGCCGGCCGGTGAGCGACCAGTTCGGCGTCGTCACACCGCTGCTCCGGATGGCGCTGCGTACCGAACCGGACGTGTTCCTGATGCGGCAACGTGGCCGGGAGGTCGCCGCGGCGGTCGGGCTCGAGCATCAGGACCAGGTACGGCTGGCCACCGCGCTCAGCGAGATCGGCCGGTACCTCCTCGGCGTCGTACCGACTCCGGCCCGCAGCGAGGTGCTGTTCTCGGTGGACGCCGCCAGGGCGGTCCTGGCGGTCGAGGTCACCACCGACCTGAGCGGTCGACAGGAGCGGCAGCTGTCCGAGGTGCTCGCGGTCGGCCGCCTCGTCGACACCTTCGACGTCGAGCGGAGGGATCCGGCGACGGTGATCCGGCTGACCCGCCGCATTCCTCCGGCGGCCGGACCGCTCACCCCGGCCCAGCTCGAGGTCGTACGCGGCAAGCTGGGCAGCTCGGTCGCCCGTACTCCGCTGGAGGAGATGGCGGAGCAGAACGAGCAGCTGCTCGCGGCCCTGGAGCAGGCCCGGGCCCAGCGCGACGAACTCGCCCGGCTCAACGACGAACTCGGCGAGACGAACCGCGGGGTACTGGCGCTCTACACGCAGCTCTCCGAGGAACTCGACGAGACCAACCGGGGCGTCGTCGCACTCCACGCCGAGCTGGACGACCGGTCCGTGCAGCTGTGGGCGGTGAGCGAGGCGAAGACCCGGTTCCTCGCCAACGCCAGCCACGAACTACGGGCGCCGGTGACCGCGATAATCGGGCTGGCGCGGCTGCTGGTCGACCCGTCCTCCGATCCGCTCACCGACGAGCAGCGACAACAGCTGGAGCTGATCCGTGGTTCCGCCCGGGACCTGCTCGCACTGGTCAACGACCTCCTCGACCTCGCCAAGGCCGAGTCCGGCACCATCGAGCCGGCCTGGTCGGACATCGAGCTACGGGTCGTCTTCGGTCAGCTGCGGGCCACCGTGGCTCCGCTGGCCACCCGCCCCGAGGTGGAACTCGTCGTCGACGACCCCGAGCCACCGGCGGTCATCCGCTCCGACGAGATTCTGCTGACCCAGATCCTGCGCAACCTGCTGCACAACGGGCTCAAGTTCACCTCGCAGGGCCAGGTCCGGATGACCGCCGAAAGCGACGGCAGCACCTGGACGCTGCGGGTCAGCGACACCGGCATCGGCATCCCCACCGAACTCCAGGAACGGATCTTCGAGGAGTTCTACCAGGTACCGGGGAAGTCCTCGGGCGGCACCGGCCTCGGGTTGCCCTACGCCCGCCGGCTCGTCACCATCCTCGGCGGCACCCTGCACGTCGAGAGCCGTTTCGGCGAGGGGAGCGCCTTCGTCGTCCAACTGCCCGTGCGATCCGAGACATGACCGGCGCCGACCGGGCAGTGTCGGCGGCCACGATCCTCGTGGTCGACGACAGCGCCGCCAAGCGGTACCTGCTGGTCAGCTGGCTGAGCCGGGCCGGTTTCACCGTGATCCAGGCCGACAGCGGCACGGCGGCACTCGAACTGATGGAACACGAGGACGTCGACCTGATCGTGCTCGACGTACGCCTCGGCGACATGAGCGGCTTCGAAGTCAGCGAGCGGATCAAGTCGGATCCGCGGCACGCCTCCTGCCCGGTCATCCACGTCTCGGCGCACGCCGTCGACGTCGCCGAACGGATCCAGGGTCTTCTCCGGGGCGCCGACGCCTACCTCGTCGAGCCCATCGAACCGGACGAACTGATCGCCACCACCCGTGCCGCGCTGCGGTACTACGACGCCCGGCGCCGCGCGGAACTACTCGCCAGGCGCCTCGCCGGGCTCGCCGACACCACCCGCGCGGTCAACTCCGCCGCCACGCTGGTCGAGCTGATCACCGCCGCGGTGACCGGGGCGGTGCAGATCTTCGACAGCGGGGCGGTCGTCGTCGCCCAGGACGCCGACGGCGAGCGGTGGCAGGCCACGGTCGAGGCACCCGGCGTACCGGTGACGGTCCGTCGGTGGCCCGCCGACGCGCTCGCCGTCCCGGTCGGCATCGTCGTGCACACCGAGCCACCCGCCGGATGGCCCCTGGGCATCCTCGCGGAAGAGCAGGTCACCGTCGCCAGCGCCCGGCTCCGCGCCGACCGTCCCGCGATCCACCTCGCGGTACCCTCCGCGACGCTGGCGGCGGAGTCCGTCGTGTTCAACCAACTCGTCCAGGCGGTGGCGGCCGCGGTCGAGGCGAGGCGCTCCTTCGACGACGAACACCGGATCGCGGTGACGTTGCAGCGCAGCCTCCTCCCCCGCCGCCTGCCCCGGATCGCCGGCCTCGACCTGGCCGTCCGCTACGAACCGGCGAGCAGGCAGACCGAGGTCGGTGGCGACTTCTACGAACTCGCCATGATCGACGGCAGGCTCCTCGCCGCGATCGGCGACGTCGCCGGCCACTCACTCCACGCCGCGACGGTGATGGCCGAGCTCCGGCACGCGATTCGGGCGTACGCCGTCGAGGGGCATCCACCGGGAGCCATCCTCGAACGGGTCGACAAGCTCCTTCGTACGCTGCTGCCCGGCGAGTTCGCCACGGTCTGCCTGCTGACCCTCGAACCGGCCACCGGGCGGGTCCGACTGGCCAGCGCCGGCCACCTCCCGGCGCTGCTCGTCACCGACGGCTCGACCGCGTTCGTCGAGCACCACGCACCGCTGCTCGGGGTCCACGCCACCCGCCCGGCCGACCACCATTTCGTCCTTCCCCCCGGCGCGACGCTGGTGCTGTACACGGACGGCCTCATCGAACGCCGCGATGTCGACATCGACCGGCGGATGGACGCCCTTGCCGCCAGCGCGGCGACGGTCGACGACGACATCGACCGGTACTGCGGTCGGCTGCTGGCCGAACTCGCCCCGGCGAAGATCGACGACGACATCGCCGTGCTCACCCTGCGCCGACGCTGACGCCGCGAGCGCGGCGCTCGAGTCCGCTGGGATCCCGGACGGCGTCGCGGATCGCGGCGGGCAGGGCCGTCCGGCCCGCGCTCCGCCAGTTGTCCGCAGCGGCAGCCGGGTGGCCGCTCAGAGCTTGGGGATGATCGCGGCGATGGCGGTGGCGAGGAACGGACCGATGATCACCAGGCCGGACTGCAGTTCGCTGAGCGAGGTGCGGTTGACGCCGAGGATCTCCTCCATCTTGATCCGATCCTCGGCGGCGGCGATCAGATCCGCCTTGGCCACGTCGGCGATGTCCGAGAACTCGTCCACGTACACCTGGCACCGACGGCGCAGCAGGGTGGCCGCGGGTATGTGCATCAGCGCGATCAGGATCGACCCGGCCGCGCCGATGACGAACGCCGTCGACTGTGGAATCTTCTCCGAGCTGCCCCAGCCGACGGCGGCGGCGCCGACCAGCACCATCATCAGCAGCAACGAACCCATCATCTGCAACACCCGGGCCAGTATCCGGCGCAGCCGCATCAACGAGGCCAGCTGCTCGCCGGGAGTGCCGGTCAGCCCGCGCATCGCGACCACCCGCAGGCCCGCGAGGGTCGCCCCGGCCGGCAACGCGCCGAGCACGACGATCGACACGAACGCCAGGGACCGCCAGGTGAGTCCACTGCCGAGGATGGCGTGCGCGGTGACGACCGCGCCGACCACCAACGCCAGGAAGGCCACCACCGACGGGAGGATCCGTCGTACCGGCACCCGCTGGATCTGTTGCAGGTCATGCCAGCGGGCCACACCGGAGCCGATCGTCGATCCGCTCAGCGCGCCGAGCACCCCGGCGACGGCCGCCCACAGTATCCATTTCCCGTGGAACTGCGGCAGGTGACGGTCCGGGTTGGTGAAGGCCACCCAGAGCGCCACCGCCGCGCCCGCCAGCATCATCAGCGTACGCACCACACGCGGCCAGCCCGCGAGACCCAGTGGGCGCGGCGTGGTGACCCGTAGCGGGGCGGCCACCTCCTCGGCAGCGGTGGGCGCCGACGCGGTCGGGGAGGCTTCCAGGGCGGTCATGGCAAGCGACTCTAAAGGATGCCCGAAGACGGGGTACGCCCGCTGACGAGCCCGGCCGACGGGCCTTCCACCCCGGCCCGGTGACCTGGGATCCGGCACCGAGGCGTACGGGTCATGGGCGGTTGTGACAGAACCATGACATGACACGAACGGGTTCCGCATCCGGGCGGCCCATCCTTGCCTGGTGCCTCCGATATCCCCGTACCCGCCCGCGACGGCGCTCCGCCCATCGGGCCGGTACGCCCGTGCGGCACCGGGCGGCCGACTGCTCCGCGCCGCGCTCGGCTACCTGCTCACTTTCACGCTGACCGTCGCGGCGTTCGTCTGGACCACGGCGGGGCAGCGCCTCGACGGCGCCCTGCTGCCCCGGGCCGAACGCGGCGGTGGGTACGAGCAACCGACTCCCCTGGTCGAGCCGGCGAAGACCGTGCTGGCCTGGTTCGGTGACCCGGCCCGTACTGGGACTGCTGCTCCTCGCGGTGCTGCTGTCGGGCGTACTTCTCCGCCGGCCGTGGGCAGGGGTGGCCGGCGTCGCCCTGGTCGTCGCGGCGGCGGTCGGCGCGGGCGTCGCCAAGCTGGTGATCCTCCGGCCGGATCTCGCGGTGGCCACCTCGACGACGCACAACAGCTTCCCCAGCGGCCATGTCGCGGTGGCGATGGCGCTGCTGCTCGCGGTCCTGCTCGTGCTCCCGGCGCCGGCCCGGTGGTGGTTCGCCGTCCCGGGCGCGCTGGGGGTCTCGGTCGTCGCCGCGGCCACGATGATCGCCGGTTGGCACCGGTTCAGCGACGTCTGCGGCGGGCTGCTGCTGGCGGCGGTGCTGTTCTGCCTGGCTGCCGCCCCGCTGGCCCGGCGCCGCCGCAGCAGCGGTACCGACCGGGCCGGCGTTCCGGTCGGACCCGTCTGCCTGCTGGCCGCCGGATCGCTGCTCGGCCTGCTGGCCGCCGGATCGCTGCTCGGGCAGTTCGGCGCCGGGTCGCTGCTCGGGCAGTTGGGCGGCGGGTCGCTGCTCGGGTTGCCACTCGCCGGCCCGGACACGGCGTCGGCCGGCACCGGCGGGCTGTTCGTCGCGATCGGGGCCGGAAGTGGGCTCGTCGTCCTGGTCGTCGTCACCATCCTGGTTCTGGTGCGTTCGACGGACTTCGTCGGCCCGGTCCCGGGCCGCCGGGTGGACCCCGTCGACCCGGTTCCGGGCGCCGGCCGGGCGCCGAAACCGGACGGCGGTGCGGCGGATGGCCGATCGAGACCCCAGGAGATGATCCACTGGGCAACTTCGGATGGAATGCGATAGTTGGTGGCATGTCACGAGTGCTGCTGATCGAGGACCACCAGACGGTGCGCGACGGCCTCCAGTTGGCGCTGACCCGCCAGGGTCACACCGTGCAGGCCGTGGCAACCGGCGAGCAGGGGCTGGCGCGGCTGAGCGGGGACACCGCCGACGTCGTCGTCCTCGATCTCATGCTGCCGGGAATGGACGGGTTCGAGGTGTGCCGCCGGATCCGGACCGCCGGCGACCTGCCGATCATCATGCTCACCGCCCGCAGCGACGACATAGACGTGGTGGCCGGCCTGGAGGCCGGTGCCGACGACTACGTGGTCAAGCCGGTCCAGGCCCGGGTGCTGGAGGCGCGGATCCGCGCGGTACTGCGGCGGACCGGCGGCGAGCCCCGGCCGTCCGGTACGGATCCGGCGGTGGAACGGCACGGCGACCTGACCATCGACCGAGCGGCGCTGGTGGTCAGCAGGTCCGGGACGCCGATCAGCCTCGCCCCGACCGAACTGCGCCTGCTGCTCGAACTCTCCGGTACCCCGGGCCGGGTGCTGAGCCGTCAGCAACTGCTGGAGGCGGTCTGGGAACACGGCTACCTCGGCGACTCGCGGCTGGTCGACGCCTGCGTGCAGCGGCTGCGGGCGAAGATCGAGACCGACACGGCGGCGCCGGTCTACGTGCAGACCGTCCGCGGCTTCGGCTACCGGTTCGGTCCGCTGTGAACCGTGACCGGTGGCGTGGCCGGACCCTGCGACAGCTTCGCCGATCCCGGTGCGACCGGGCCCGGTGGCGTGGACGGGAGCGCGGGTGAACCGACTGTGGTGGCCGCCTGGCCTGCGGGTACGGCTCCTGCTCGCCTTCGCGTCGCTCGGTCTGACCACCACGGCGGTGGTCGCCGGTGCCAGCTACGTCCAGGCTCGCGACGTCATCCTGCAACAGGCCCAGGACGCGGCCGTCGTCACGCTGACGGAGCAGATCGCTCAGCTCACCCCGGTCCGGAGCCTGCCACCGAGCCAGGCCGACCTCGACGCCATCGCCGCGGACCTGTCCGACCGCGACGACAGCGCGATCGCCGTCTACCAGGGCCGGAGTTCGTCGTACGACCGGATCTCGGAGGTACTTCCGCCGGAGTTGCGGGCAGAGGTGAGCGGTGGCCGGGTCGTCTGGCAGCGGCAGTCCGAGCAGGGCCACCCGTACCTGGTGATCGGGACCCAACTGATGCTCGCCGGACCGGAGGGCGCGTCGCGACCGTCCGGTCTGGAGGTGTACCGCCTGCACGCCCTGGTGGCCGAGCAGCACAGCATCGACCGGCTCGCCACGCTGGCATGGCTGACCGGTGGGCTGTCGCTGGCCTTCGCCGTACTGCTCGCACTGCTCGCCGCCCGGGGCGTACTGCGGCCGGTCCGGGAACTGGGCGAGGCGGCCCGCCGGCTCGGCGACGGGGACCTGACCACCCGACTGACGGTACACGGCTCCGACGAACTCGCCGGCGTGGCCCGAACCTTCAACTACACCGCCGAACGGCTGGAACGGCAGGTCGGCGAGCTGCGCCGGATGGAGTCGGACGCCCGGCGCTTCGTGGCCGACGTCTCGCACGAGCTGCGTACGCCGCTGGCCGCGATGACCGCGGTGACCGACGTACTGGACGAGGAGGCGCCCCGGCTGCCCGGGGACGCCGGACGGGCCGCGCGGCTGGTCAGCCAGGAGACGCAGAACCTGACCCGGCTCGTGACCGACCTCATCGAGGTGAGCCGGTTCGACTCCGGCGCGGCGGCACTCAACCTCGACGACATCGACGTGGCCGAGGCGGTACGGGCGACCCTGCACGCCCGCGGCTGGACCGACCAGGTGGTGACCGACCTGCCGCCGGGCACACTGGCCCGGCTCGACCCCCGCCGGTTGGACGTGATCCTGGCCAACCTGGTCGGCAATGCGCTGCGGCACGGCGCCCGGCCGGTGTCGGTACGGCTGCGCGCCGAGCCGGACTGGATCGTCCTGTCGGTCGGCGACCACGGTCCGGGCCTGGACCCACGGGTACTGCCGTACGTCTTCGACCGCTTCTACAAGGCGGACAGCGCCCGGAGCCGGTCCGAGGGCAGTGGACTCGGCCTCGCCATCGCCTGGGAGAACGCCCGGCTGCACGGCAGCGGCGCGAACCGGGGCAGCCTGGTGGCGGGCAACGACCCGGCCGGTGGCGCGCTGTTCACGCTCCGCCTGCCGCGCCGCTGCACGGATCCGTCGCCGCCCATCGGCCCCCGGCCGCCGGCTGCCGGGGGACGTCCGTGAACGGCATCCGGCGGCGCGGGTGGTTCGTCGTCGTCGCGCTGCTGATGGCCCTTGTCGCCGGATGTGGCGTACGGCCCACCGGCGTCATCACCGGCGGCGCCGCCCCGGTGGGACCGGCCCGGGGAGTTCCGCTCTTCTTCGTGGCGGACCAGCACCTCGCGCTGGTACTGCGCCCGACGACGCCGGTGGACTCGGTCGACGATGTGCTCGCGTTGCTGCTGGCCGGCCCGGACCCGACGGAGCGGGAGTTGGGCTACGGCACCGAGATCCCGGCGGACGCCGGCCGGCCCACGACCACCACCTCCGACCCGTCCGGTACGACGGTGAAGCTCTCCGGCGACGTGCTGGCGCTGTCGCCGACGGCGGTGGACCAGATCGTCTGCACCGTGCGGGACGCCATGCCGACGGGCGGGCCGGCCAGGGTGACCCTCGCCGGGCCGGACGGGAGCCGGGAGCCACTGACCTGCTCGCTTCCGGAGTGCCCGGTCCCGACCGACGGTTCGGACGGGGACCGCTTCGGCCAGCCCTGGTGTCCGGCGCAGAACACCGAGCACGCCTCGCCCCGGACCACCACTGGAAGCGGGGGCTGACCCTTCGCGGCGGCCGCGCCGACCGTAGCCACACTGGCCCCGCCGACCGTAGTCAAGTGGCCGCGACGGCCGGCCGGGCGGCCTCGGCCTGCGCTCACCCGCGCCAGCCCTGCGGTACGGCCGCCGGAACCCGCCGCCAGCGTCCGGGCCGTCGGCGCCGGCCGACCCGGCCCGGCGCCGGCAACTCGAACAGCCAGCCAGCCCGCAGGGCCAGCAGTCCCTGGTGCAGCGCCAGGGACAGGCCCAGCAGGGCAGCCGTGAGCAGGACCGGATAGCCCAGGGTCAACCCGAGCTGACCGGCCCGTCCCAGACCGGAGAGCGGGCCCAGCAGCATCCGGTCGGCCAGCGCCAGCAGCGGTAGGTGCAGGACGTACACCGGGAGGGTCCGCCGGCCGAGGGCGGCCAGCGCATCGCCGGTCCGGCGGCACCGCGCCACCCGGGCAGCGGCGGTCAGGCCGAACGCCACCGCCGCGACCGAGACCAGCAACCACACCCCGGGCCAGCCCTGCGCGCCGGCCCCGGCCATCCCGACCAGCGCCGCCGCGTACCCCAGGGCGGTAAGCAGCAGGCGGCGCCGGGTCGCGGTCTCCACCCACCGCAGCAGGTACGGCCGCAGGTACAGGCCGCCGAGAAAGAACACCAGGTTCTGGTAGACCCCGCCCCGGTTGCCCGGGATGGCGAGCAGACCGGCCGCGGCGGCGGCGGAGAGGATGGCCGCGGCGGCGAGCAGCATCGGTCGGGGGATCCGGCGGGCCGCCTTGGCGACCGCGAAGTAGAGCGCGAGGGCGTAGAGGTACCAGAGGTTGGACGGGGTGACCGTGAGTTCGGCCAGCAGGCCGGGCGCCGAGGTGGCCCGGTCGGTCGGGAAGCCGGGCGCGGCGGCGAGCAGCACGGTGTGGATCAGCAGCCAGCCGGCGTACAGGTAGAGGAACCGGGCGATCCGGGACCGGACGACCGACCGCCACGGCCGGTCGACGGCGTTCGCGGCGAACAGCCCGGAGATGGCGAAGAACAGCGGCATGCGCAGCGGCAGCAACTGCTCGCCCAGCGCTCCCCACACTCCCGGCAGTGGTACGCCGAGATGCCACTCGATCCGCAGGTAGTGCTTCACGATGACGTGCCAGAGCACCACGAGGACGATGCAGGCACCCTTGGCGACGTCGGCCCAGCGGGCCCGGGGCGACGGCGTCGGGGGGACGCCGCCCGGCGCGGCGGGCAGGAACGGCGGGGAACTCACCCGAGCGAAGGTGCCACCGGCATGTCCGGAGGCGGTGCGCGAACTGTCACGACCAGGTAATAGCGGCGCCGTCCGGTGGTGCCCGTCGTCCCGGTCGGAAGTTCCGGTACGGCGGGGGGGTCGACACCCGGACGTGTCCCGACGGATACGACATCACCGGCTCGGCCCGTCCCGCCCCGCCGCGTCCGACTCCTCCGCGCAGATTCGGTCAGCTGCCCGACAGTCCACTACGGACATCGCATCGCGCTCCGTAGCGTCGCGGACGCCCGATGTGATCCCGATCGTCGCCGAGGGAGTCGTCGATGCGCCTGTTCCCGTTCCGTCCCCTCCGCCCGCTGCTGGCCGTACTGCTCGGTGTGCCGCTGTTCCTGGTGCCCGGCGCCGGGCCGGCCGCCGGAGCGCCGGTGCACGAGCTGGCGGTCAGCGCGGCTCCGAACCGGTCCGCGGCGGTACCGCTGCCGGAGGCGACCCTCGGCGAGACCGGGTACGTCTTCGTCCGGCCGGAGTCGGAGATCGTCCGGGTCCGGTTCTTCCTGGACGACCCGACGATGGCGGGACCGCCCCGGCAGACCGAGGGCGCGGCGCCGTACGACTTCGCGGGCACCGCCGCCGACGGTACGGCGCAACCGTGGTCGACGGCCGGGCTGGCCGAGGGGGCGCACACCATCACCGCTGCCATCGACCTGACCGGTGGCGGGACCGAGGTCCTCGCGGCCCGGTTCTCCGTCGCGCGGGCGGTCCGGGTCAACTTCCAGAGCGAGACCGCACCGGTTCCCGCCGGCTACCTGCGGGACTTCGGCCAGGCGTACGCGGCACGGACCGGTACCGGGCAGGGCAGCGGTCTGACGTACGGGTGGGTGGCCCCCGGCACCGCGACCCCGCGTGACCTGGTCGGCAACGGCCGGGACCGGAACCGGAGCGGAATCGACCAGCGGCTGGACACGATCCTGCACATGCAGGGCGGCGACGTGCCGAACTTCGGCAACGTCCGGCTCCCCGGCGCCTGGGAACTGGCCCGACCGAACGGCACCTATGCGGTGACGGTCGGCGCCGGGGACGGCCCGTCGGTGGACAGTCTCCATCAGCTCAATGTGGAGGGTTCGGCGGTGGTCGGCCCGTTCAACCCGGCACCGGGCGCGGAGTACCGGCAGGCGACGACGCTGGTCCGGGTGCTGGACGGACGGTTGACCGTAGACGCGGCCGGCGGACGGAACACCAAGATCACCCATGTCGAGGTGGTGCCGGCGCCGGAGGCGGCGATCCGGCCCGCGTTCACCGGGGTGACCCCGGCGACCGGCTCGACCGGGGTACTCCGGGACACCGCCGTGGCCGCCACCGTCAACCTGCCGACCGTCGGCGCCGGAGTGGACGCCGGCACCCTCACCCCGGAGACGGTCCGGCTGATCCGGATCGCCGACGGGGTCGCGGTGCCGGCCAACCGCAACACCAGTGGTGGCGGGGACGTCGTCGTGCTCCAGCCGACCGGGCTGCTCGCCGCCGACACCGCGTACCGCTTCGAGATCACGTCCGGGGTACGGGACACCTCCGGCGCGGCCTTCCTGCCGTACGCGGCCACCTTCACCACCGGGGCGCTGCCGACCGGTGGCGGTGGCGGGCCGGTCGCCTTCGACAAGGTCGCCCTGCCGGGCACCGCCGGACGGGTCTTCACCAGCGTGACGTTCGGCCCGGACGGCCGGCTCTACGCCGGGGTGGCCACCGGGCAGATCCTCCGCTATCCGGTGAACGCCGACGGCACGCTCGGCACCGGCGAGGTCATCGACTCGCTGCGCACCGCCGGCGGCGGTGACCGGATGCTGATGGGGCTGGCCTTCGACCCCGCCGCCACGGCCGGGAACCTCGTGCTCTGGGTGACCCACACGGCGTACGGCTACGGCGGCATGCCGGACTGGACGGGCCGGATCAGCCGGCTCAGCGGTCCCGCGCTCGGCACCGTCGCCGACCGGGTGGTCGGGCTGCCCCGCAGCACCCGGGACCATCTGACCAACGGGCTCGCGTTCGGCCCCGACGGCGCCCTCTACGTCAACCAGGGCTCCAACACCGCGATGGGCGCCCCGGACAACGCCTGGGGACAGCGTCCGGAACGGGCACTGTCCGGCGCCGTACTCCGGGTCGACGTCGCGGCGATCGGTGCGACCACGCTGAACGTGCAGACCGCCGAGGGCGGCGGGTACGACCCGTTCGCCGCCGGGGCGCCGGTCACGGTGTACGGCAGTGGCGTACGCAACGCCTGGGACCTGCTCTGGCACAGCAACGGCCGGCTGTACGTCCCGACGAACGGCTCGGCGGCCGGCGGCGGCACCCCGGCGACGCCGAACCCGCTGCCCGCCCAGTGCACCCGGCGGCTCGATGCCGGCGGCAACGGCCCGTACACCGGTCCGGCGGTGCCGGGCCTGGCAAACGTTTCCACCACCCAGCACGACTATCTGTTCCGGGTGGAGCGCGGCGGCTACTACGGCCACCCCAATCCGGCGCGCTGCGAGTGGGTGCTCAACGGCGGCAATCCGACGGCCGGAGCCGACCCGGCCGAGGTGGGCCAGTATCCGGTGGGCACCGGACCGGACCGCAACTGGCGCGGCGCGGCGTACGACTTCGGGCTGAACCGGTCGCCCAACGGCGTCATCGAGTACCGGGGCGGCGCGTTCGGTGGCGCCCTGCGCGGCCGGCTCCTCGTGGTCCGCTACAGCGGCGGCGACGACATCGTCGTCCTCGAACCCGGCGGCGCCCAGCAGGACATCGTCGGCGCCCAGACCGGACTGACCGGGCTGACCGGGTTCGCCGACCCGCTCGACCTGACCGAGCAGCCCGGCACCGGCAACCTCTACGTCTCCGAGTACGGCGGCCAACGGCTCACCCTGCTCCGGCCCCGGGCCTGAGCAGGGGCGGTCGACATCGGGATGCTGCGACCGCGCGGGGGCGCCCGGGCGACGGACTTCCGACGATGGCGGGGCGCTTCTAGGCTCGTCGCATGGAGCCGCACCAGCCGCCCACCGTGCCCGCCGCACCGCAGGCTGTTCCCGTACCGCCGTTTGCCGGACCGCCGCCGGCACCGCAGACCGGCTCGGCCCGTGGTGTCCGCCGGCCGGTCGTGCTGGCCGCGATCGCGGGCGGCCTGGCGCTACTCCTCTGCTGTGGGGGAACGGCGGTGGTGGCCTTCGTCGGCCGCGAGCGGATCTTCGGCGATCCACGGGGCAGCACCACGATCACGGTGGAGGCGGTCGGGCGGGGCGGTACGGTGCCCGATGCGGCGGCGCTCGAACGCACCAGGCGGATGCTCGCGGACCGGGCCGAAGCCGCCGGCCTGGATGATCCGTCGGTGACCCGGTCGGGTGACCGAAGAATCGTCGTACGCGTCTCCGCGGCGAACCAGGACGAGTCACTGCGCGCACTGGTGGCCGTCGGCGAGCTGAGATTCCGTCAGGTGATCGCCACCATCGCCACACCGCCCGCCACCGGGGCGACCGGCACACCATCGTCTCCGCCTCCGGAAACGGGGCCGCCGCCCACCCTCGAGCAGGTGATCGCCAAGCTCGGCCCGGCGTACGAGGTCGCCCAGTCGTTCGCCCGGAGCCTGTCGCCACCCGAGCAGGCCGGCGCCCTGACGACGCATGTGCTCGCACCGTTCGCGGTCCTGTCCCCTGCCGAGGTCGCGGTGTTGCCGGCCGAGGTGCGGTACGCGGTGCCGACGGTGACGTGTACGCAGTTGCTGGCCCGTCCGGCTGAAGCGGCCGATGCCGCCGACCAGCGATCGGCCGCCTGCGACCGGTCCAGCCCGTCGAACAAGTACCTGCTCGCTCCCGCCAGCCTGTCGGGAGAGGACATCAAGGAGGCGACGGCGAGCTTGGAGTCCTATGGGGACTGGGTGATCCGGCTCAGTTTCCTCCCGGCGGGCCAGCAACGGTGGACCGAGCTGACCCGGACGGTGTCGACCGGCACGGGCGGGACCAACCAGTTGGCCATCGTCGTGGACGGCGTGGTGGTCTCCGCGCCGACCGTGCAGGACGTGCTGACCGGCGACACCCAGATCAGCGGGGGTTTCACCCAGGCCGGGGCGAGGGCGCTGGCGAGCCAGTTGCGCTCCGGCGCGCTGCCCGTCGTACTCCGGATCGTGGACCTGGCCAGCGACCCGGACTGAGCTGCCCCGGTTCACCGCGCCGGACCGACACCCCCGTCCCGTCGTCCGGCAGCTACCCAGGTCGTCGTGGCAGCTACTTTGGTAGCCCCAGCGGTGGACCATAGACGAATGTGACGGGCCGGACGCCGCCCCTAGCCTCGAACCGTGACCACTTCCCCGACCGGCACGGCGATGCGACGAGCGGCCCGTGGCGCCGCGCGGGCGTCCGAGCGCGCACTCGCCCCGGACCTGGCCCGTGGCGTCATGCTCCTGCTGATCGTCATGTCGAACACCGGTTTCCACCTGTGGGCGGCGCGGCACGGCGCCACCGGCTGGCATCCGGTGGACGGGTCGACGGTCGACACCGTGGTCCAGTTCGCGATGATCGTGGCGCTGGACGGGCGGGTGTACCCGTTGTTCGCGTTCCTGCTCGGCTACGGGATGATGCAGCTCTTTCTGCGGCAGACCGCAGCCGGTGCCACGGACCGGGCGGCGTCCTCACTGCTCCGACGGCGCAGCCTGTGGCTGGTCGTCTTCGGGTCCGTGCACGCCACGCTGTTGCTGGCCGGCGACATCATCGGCTTCTACGGCGTCGTCAGTCTGGTCCTCGGCTGGCTGTTCCTGCGCCGAAGCGGCCGGACCCTGCTGGTGGCCGCCACGATCGCGGTGCTGTTGAAGGTGTGGTTCGAGACCGACGCGTTGGGGGCGCTCCTCGGTGGTGACCTGGGCGCCGTCGGTAACTCCAGCACCGAGCCGAGCACCCTCGCCTACGCCGCGGGCGAGGAGAATCCGCTGGCCGCGGCCCAGACCCGGCTCACCACCTGGGCGATCATCACCGCCTTCGGCGGTTTCGCCTGGCTGACCGCGGCGGAGTTCCTCTTCGGGTTCTGGGCCGCGCGCCACCGGGTGCTCGAAGATCCGGTACGGCATCTCCGGCTGCTGCGCTGGACAGCGGCGCTGGGCGTGCCCGTCGGCCTGCTCGGTGGCCTGCCGCTGGCGTTGGCCCACGTGGGGTGGTGGGACGTACCGGCGGCGGCGATCGGGGAGGGCGGTGCGATCAGCACCCTGGCCTGGCTGACCGGCCTGCCGGGCGGGCTCGGCTACGTCGCGCTGTTCGGGCTGATGGCGCACCGCCTACGAACGGGTGGCCACGGCCGTCCGGTGGTGGTGGCGGTCGGTGCCGTCGGCAAACGGTCGCTCTCCTGCTATCTGGCCCACTCGATCATGTTCGCGCCCGTCCTGTCCGCATGGGGTTTCGGCCTCGGCGCGAAGCTCGGCAGCGCGACGATGGCCGCCTTCGCGGTCGGCGTCTGGCTGATCACCGTCGTCGCGGCGTACGCGATGGAGCGGCGGGGGCGTACCGGGCCGGCCGAGGCACTGCTACGTCGGCTGGTCTACGGCCGCCGACCGCAGCCGGTCACGACGACTCCGTCCACATAACGGCTTTCCCCGGACCTGCGGATCGGCCATGCTCTTGCGGGCGCGATCATGGGATCGCCGCGAGCGGGGGTTCGAGGACATCATGACCTGTACGACGTGCGGCGTGGAACAAGCTCCGACCCCCGGGGAACACCGCTGCGACGCCGACGCCCGACCGGCGGCGTCCCGTCGACCGAACCGGCCGTACTGGGGTTGGCGCGCGCTGACCCTGGGAGTCCTCGGCGTCGCCGCCGTGCACCTCGGCACCACCATCGTCAGCATCGTCGTGATGGTGCAGGACTACTGGCTCGTCAGGGACTACCAGGTTGGTCGTCGCGCGGTGGACATCTTCGAGATCCTCGCCCGGCTGGAGCGTCTGGAGCAGGTCAACGACCTCGTCTGGTTCGTACTCCTCGCCCACATCGGTACGTACCTGGCCTGGTTCGTGGTCAGCCAGAAGACGGTGGAGCGCCACGGCGGCGACCCCAAGCCGACGCTCGCGCACTGGACGTTCGCCGCCTGGCGGATCTCGGTCGTCGGGATCTTCGTACTCGCCATCATCATGAGCCCCGGCGGGGGCACCGATCGGTCCGACGCGGAGCGGGCGATCAGCGATGCCATGGAGTTCGAGCGCCTCACGATCTTCGTCGCCGCGCTGCGCCTGCCCATCGTCGGCCTGCTCGTCGCGGGCGTCTGCGTCGTGATCTGGCGGATGTACCAACTGGCCGCGAGTTCGCCGCCTCCACCCGCAACCGCCCAGTACCTGACGCAGCCGGCGGGCCCGATCACGCTGCCCCGGACGGCGGTCCAGGAGGGAGCCGGCAAGGACGCGTTCTGGCACGAGGTCGCCCAGGTGGTCGCGCGTTCCTCCGGTCCACTCCCCCTGCTCGAGGCCTGGGCCGCCGCACCGAGCGCCCGGCGCTGGCACCTGATCGACGGCGAGCCCGGCGTCGCCGCCACCCGGACCCGCCTCTCGCCGTGGTCCGGCATCACCGTGTACGGCCAGCCGCCGCTCGTACCCGACGAGGCGGTCCTCGGGCGTCTCGCCGACGAGGCGCGCCGGCTGCGCGAGGATCGGGTCGCCGGCGGCGCGATCGGACTGATCGAGTCCGAGGATGGAAAGTTCCGCTTCGAGCAGCTGACCTCCGACGGCGTCCTGCAAAGCTGGCTTGACCAGGCCCGCTCGGCGTCCCGGGCCGGTGTCTACCCGGTGCTGGCCGCCGCTGATCCCGCCGCGCTCACCTCGGTCTGAGACCGGCACAGGCAACCTCCCGGCGCCCCGGGGAGTAGACGGGGTGTCGAAGAGAGAGGTGCCGAGGTGGCCCGCGATTGGGAACAACAGTTCGTCGAATACTTCAGTGTCCGGGCCGAGCCCCTTCGCCGGCTCGCCTACTCCCTGTGCGGTGACTGGCACACGGCCGAGGATCTGGTGCAGGCCACCTTCGTCCGGCTGTACCGGAACTGGCCCCGGGTCCGCACCGGGTCGGTCGACGCGTACTCCCGGCGGATCCTGGTCAACGTGTTCCTGTCGGACCGGCGGAGCCGCCGACGTGAGTCGGTCACACCGGATCCACCGGAGCTGGCGACAAACGGGGTGGACGTCGCCGGACGGCTGGCGGTCCGCCGGGCTCTCGCCCAGCTCTCTCCTCGGCAACGGGCCGCCGTGGTGCTCCGCTATCTGGAGGACCTGCCGGTCGCGGAAGTGGCAGCCCTCCTCGGGATAACCGAGGGCACGGTGAAGAGCCAGACGGCCCGGGGTATCCAATCCATGCGCGGGACGCTCGGCGACCCCGTGTTGACCAGGGAGTAGCAGATGCAGGAAACCGAGGTACCCGACCTGCTGCGGGCGTACACGACCGATGCGGAACCTCCGATGCGGCTGACCTCCGGCGCGGTGCTCGCGGCCGGACGGCGCTCGCGGCGCAACCGACGGTTGGCCGGAGTGGGCGGGGCCGCACTGACCGCGGTGCTGGTCGGTGCCGGCGCCATGGTGGCGCCACAGTTGGTCGGCCCGTCCACCACGGTCGCCGCCGCTCCCCCGTGCGCGGCGCCGCCCGGCTCCCGTCCGCCGGGCGTGATCGCGGCCGACCAGCCGATGTCGGACGAACTCGCGGACTGGGCCAGCGCGAGTCTGACCTGTTATCTCTCCTACGCGATGCCGCGAATGCTGCCCGGCGCGGAGTATCTCAAGGCACCGGACGCGCTGGCCGGCCCGCTGATCGGTTTCAGCATGCCGCACCCGGCGTCGGGCCGTCCGGTCCGAGGGAAGCTGCTGATCGGGAGCGACCGGGTGGACGCGCGGGCCGTGATCCAGGATGCCCAGGGCACCAGCGACTTCTCTGTGATGGTCGAGATGGCCAGGCCGGAGGCGGAGGCCATGGCCGCCGCCCGGTGCGAGGCCGTCACGCATTTCGCCTGCACCCTCCACCCGGGACCGGCGGGGACGACCGTGACGGTGAGTAGCGGACTGGAACCCCTGCCAGCCGATCATCCCCGGTCCTACACCGCACGGGTCTACCGGGGACAGACGATCGTCACCGTCGGCGTCTCGAACGACGATCGCCGAGGCCCCGAGCCGGTGGCGACGCGTCCGGTTCCGGTGCTCACCACCGACCAGATCATCGAGCTTGCGCTCGCCCCGGAGCTTCACCTGTTCTCATAAGGTTCTCGGTCGCCGGCGACGAACGCCCGGTGCGGAGGCTTGTCGCCTCCGCACCGGGCCTCAATCTCGCCGCGCCGGCAGAACTAGCTGGCGGTGCAGGTGGGGCTCAGCCCCGTGCCGCTACCGGTGCCCTGGAAGCCGAACTCGGTCGACTGGCCAGCCGCGATGGAGCCGTTGTACCCGACGTTGGTGAACTGGACCGCACCGCTGGTCCCGCTACGGTTGACGTTCCAGGAGTTGGTGACGCTGGTACCCGACGGCAGAGTCATGGAGATCGTCCAGCCGCTGACCGGCGCGGAGCCGGCGCTGACCCGTACCGTCGCGACGAAGCCACCGGTCCACTGGTTGAGCGACACCGACGCCGAGCAGGCACCACCGGTCGGTGGGGTCGTCGGCCCAGTGGTCGGAGGTGTGGTGGGTGACGTGGTCGGCGGGGTGGTGGGTGGGGTCGTCGGCGGTGTGACGGTCGGATTGCCGGTGGGCGGGTTGGTCGGGCCGTCGGACAGGGTCGGGGTCTGCCAGTCCCGCCACTGCGACAGGTTCCCCGCCGCCCGACTCGAAATCCTCATCGCACCCGCCGCGTTACCCGTCTTCAACAGGAACTTCTGAATATTCTGCTGCAACGGAGTCCGCCACTCAGCCCGATTCGCACAATGCGTGCCGTCGGAAACATCAGACCAGTACGTGATGTTCTCTCCCGCACCCAACGCCTTGTACACCTCCGCACCACCCAACGCCGCCACACTCGCCGACCTCGGGCCGAGATTCGCGATATGCGGATTGTCCATAATGAACAAACCTCGCGGCGCCACCATCCCCACCATCTGATGCGTATCCACCGGCAAGTTGTTCGGGTTACCCGTGTACGACCCGAACGCGTCACCGAACCACGGCTGCTCCCCGTACGCGCTACTCAAACTTTGCGCGCCCTCCCCCGGAACACCCCGAAGAATCGGTACACCCGCCGTACCCGACTCGATCGGCATCGTCAACGCGATCCGCTGATCGAACACACCCACCACGAACGCACCCTTACCAAACCGCGAACACCCCGTAACCCCCGTCGCATCCGCCCGCAGGATGTTCCCACCCGACTGCTCGATCACGTCGATGATCCGACTGACCCCCCACGCCCACGCCATCAACAACCCGGTACTGCTCGTAGCCCCGTAGATGCTGTAGAACGCACCCTGCTTGTTATTCCGCGGCGTACCCTCCCGACCCACCGCATACGGGTCATAATTGATCACCGCGGCACCCGCTGCCCGGATCGCCGCCGTATCAGCACCGAACCCACCCAACACCACCACCGCCGGGAACGGACCCGACCCACTCGGCAGCTGCACACTCGCCGAGAAACTCGAACTCCGACCACCCTGCGACACACTCACCGAAATACTCGAACTCGACACCGTCCCCGACACCGACGCCGGCTTCGCCGGCTTGTCACCATAGACAAACCGCTCCGCCAACTCCCGCGTCTCCGCCCGACGACACCGCCAATCCGCCTTCGATGTGATCCGCGACCCGTTCAACCGCACAAACGGATCCGGCAACCTCGAATTCGACGCGAACGACCCCGGCACCGACACCGCACAGTCCGCACCCTCGTCCTCAACGGACGCCGCCGCGACCACACTGTCCGCCGCGACCACACTCTCCACCGCGGCGGCCTCGGCGATCGCCGTCCTCGCTACTACCGTCACCGCTCCAGTGACCGCGACCGCCGCCACCGCCAACACGGCGACCGTCGAACTGATCCTTGAGCGGCCCGAGCTGCTGATCACTGGGGCTCCCCTTCCGGGTAGGTGATGGAGGCGTCGGCAGCGATCGAAGATCACAGATGTCGACCCGGTTAAGTTTTCAGCAAGAAAGCGAAACATGTCAATACCGCCTCGGCACTCTCGGCCCTTCTCGCCGGTCGTCACGAGTCGATCAGCGGATGTCGGCGCTGACCACGGCAAACCGGCCGATGTCCGACCTGCCGACGACGCGTTCGACCCGCTGTGGCCGGCTGCGAGCCGTGCCCGTATCAGCTGACGCGCCGGGCACACCGTCGCGACAGTGCCGGTCGGGACACCGTCGGATTTCGGAAACTTTCCGGCAACGGGCTCCCCGGGACCGGCCACAGGTGACGCCCGAGCGATCTACGCGCTTGCCGTGAACCGATCATCGCTGACTAAGATGGAATCCATGCTGTCTGCCGTACGTTCGCTGGCGGCGGGCGCAGTCCTGTTGACCGCACTGGTCGCCGGCTGCGACAACGGCCCCGCGCCATCGACGGGTTCGCCCACTCCCACGGTCACCACGGCCGGTCCGGTGGTCGACGCGACCTCGACGGCGCCGGCACGGCAGCCGCACACCCTGGTGCTGACGGCGACCGGCGACGCCCGGATCGACTCGTTCACGTACGTCCTCGACGGCCAGGCCACCGAGGGACGGTCGGTACGCCTGCCATGGCGGCAGTCGGTGGATGTGCCGGCCGACGGCAGACGGCACGAGTGGAGCCTGCTCGTGAAGTACCGCCAGGGTGACGTGAGCCTCGTCGGAATCTTCAACGGGCAGGTCCTGACCACCAGCCGGGGCAGCAGTTCGGGGTCCGGCACCGCGAACATCAGCGGCTCCGTCCTGGGCTGATCCCGGACGCGGTGCCGGTCAGGCGGGACCGGCGTCGTGTCGCCACCAGTCGATCATCGCGGCGGGATCGCCGCCCTGAAAGGCGAACGACGCGATGGCCAGTTCGTCGGTGGTCCATTCCAGCCACCGGTTACCCGACTCGTCGCTGCCGCACCGCAGCCGGCCCGAGACGCGCCCCCGCTGGTAGGAGGACTCCCCCGCGAAACTTCGCGGTTGCTTCGTGCAGTCGGCGCCGCCGGTACGACCGCTGCCGTAGCTTCTGCGCATCGCCGCGAGATCCGGAAAGCGGTAGTAGAAGACGACCCGGGCGCCACTGGTGGGCCCACAGACGATCGCGACGACCGGCTCCGAGCCGACGTTCTTGCGGATCTGCTCGCCCGACGGCCGGATACAGTTCGTTCTGGATCGTTGCGGGATATGCGTGAGCAGTTCGCTCTCGGCGGCGGTCGGAAATGGCGGCGCGGCCTGACCGTTGACCGCCTCGACGGTCCTGGCCACCGGTGGGCCCGAATAGACCCGCCACCAGGCGGCCAGGCCCGTGGCGTCGGCGCCGACGGCTCTGCCGGCGACCAGCAGGGATTCGACGCTCCATTGCAGTACCAGACTGCTCTGTGGTCCGGGGTGGCACAGCAGCGCGCCGAGTTCGACGCTGCGCAGGTCGTAGCGACGGGTGCCGAGGAAGCCGGGCGCGGTGCCGTCGGCGCAGTCGGTGCCGGTCGGCGCCTTGACCGCCGCGGCCTGACCATCCATCGCCGATCGCAACTCGGCCACCGTGCCGAACCGGAAGTACGACGCGGTACGGGCGCCGACCCCCTGCGGATTGCACTCCACTCCGGCGAGCGCACCGGGGAAGTCGTCCAGAACGCCGACGGGTGCACGGCGGCAGTCGACGGCGGCGAGCAGGTCGATCAGGTCACGTTCCTCACGGGTGGGAAATGCCGGCGCCGCTGTCCAGGCCAGCCACGCCTCGCGCAGCGTCCGCCCGGCGTCCTGGCTCGCCGCCTCGGCCCGGGTGATCGTGTGGCCCTGGTCATCGGTCCAGACGATGCTGGTGCGTCCGGCCGCACCGGTGTAGCAGAGGACGCGCCCGGTGGCCGTACCCGCGGCCGGATATCGGTGCTCGCCCGTCGCCGCCGTGGCACAGTCGCCCTCCCCCGGAGTCACCCCGGCCTCGCGTACCGCCTGCCGGTAGGCGCTCTCGACCGCCTCCCGATCGGTGAACAGGCCGACCGTTGCCTGCTGGCCCTGCCGGTCGCGGCAGAGCAGGGTCCTGGCCGCACCGGGCATCGTGGCGTCATCGCCACCCCGGCAGTCTTCCCGCAGTGGCTCGGGAACGGCGATCAGATCGTTCGACGGGGGATCCGAGAGCTGTTCCGCGATGACGGCGGCACCGGCGCCGGCCAGCACCGTAGCGGCGAGCGCGACGGCGGTCAGCCGGCGCCGCAGCCGTAACCGGAAGCGGGTACCGGGGCCGGCGTCGCGGTGCCGGTCGTCGGCCGGAACGGGCGGGCTCGGCGACGGCGTGGGCAGCACCGGCGGCGGTACGCCGATCCGGTCCGGTCCAGCCGGTGCCGCCGCCGGTGCCCGGGTGTGCAGGCCGCCTTCGGCGACGACCAGTTCCGGCTGCTCGACCACGGTCGGCGCGATCCCGAGTTGCTTGTGCAGCAGGGCGGCGGCGAGCGGCATCCGGCTTGCCCCGCCGACCAGGAACAGCCCGGCGAGTTCCTCGGGTGCCACCCCGGCAGCGTCCAGCACCGCGCGGCTCGCCGCGACCGTCCGTGCCAGGATCGGGGTGGCCAGCCGGTCGAGCTGCTCCCGGCCGACCGGCGCCTCGTCATCGAAGAGCGGGATGTGCACGCTGGTGTGGGCGGCCCGGGAGAGCAGTTCCTTGCCCGCGCGAACGTCCTCCCAGAGGGTTCGGGACGCGCGTCGGTCGGACTGGTCCTGCGGCTCGACGAGTCGCCGCCAGGTGTCCTCGTCCCGCGCCCGATAGGTGTGCCCGAGCGTGGCGACGATCTCCGCGTCGATGTCCAAACCGCCGACGTCATCCAGACCACGAATGGCGAGGACCTCGAACCCTTCCCCGGTACGGCGCACCACCGAGGCGTCGAACGTGCCGGCGCCCAGGTCGTACACCATGAGACAGGAACCGGTCGGCACCCGCCGGCCGGCGACCGCGACGAAGTAGGTCGCCGCGGCGACCGGTTCGGGAACCAGGACCACGTCGGCGAAGACGTCCCGGGCGGCGCTGCCCAGCACCTCCTGCCGCCGTGCTCCCCAACCGGCCGGGCAGGTGAGCACCGCTCGGGGTACCGCACCGCCGGCCACCCGCGACGCCTCGGCCGCGACCCGCCGCAGTACCCCGGCGATCAGGTCCGTGACCGGCACCCGTGCCTCGCCGAGCAACACCGCACCGTCATCCACGCAGCGCTTCGGGTGCGGCTCGAACCGGTCTGGACGGACCCGCGCCGCGTGGGTGGCGTCCCGGCCGACCAGCAACCCGACCAGCGGATCGGCGTGCACCGCCGACGGCAGCAGCGGCGAACCGTCGAAGAGTAACGGCCGCACCCGGCCGTCCGGGAAGGCGAGCACGGCGGCGGTGTTGGAGGTGCCGAAGTCGATCCCGATCCGGAACCCCTCGTCCCCCACGAAAGTCACCATACGCCAGGCTTTCCCGGCGTTCCGGCCGGCAGCACGGGCCGCAACGGCACCGGCTGTCACGGGTCCACTCCGGACCCGATCGCACGGTGAGATCATTGTCGGTATGCCGCCCGGGCCGAGATCGCCCAGTGAGCCGGACGGGCCCGGAACGGAAGCGCGGGCCCTCGTCTGGTACGTGGCGTACGGGTCGAACATGCACGCCGCCCGGCTGCGGTACTACCTGGCCGGAGGTCGACCGGAGGGGGGACTTCGCCGCTACCCGGGTTGCCGCGACGGCCGGCCGCCTCGTCGTACCGTCCCCGTCATGCTGCCCGGCGGCATCTACTTCGCCCTGGAATCCATGGCCTGGACGGGTGGGATGGCCTTCTACGATCCCGAACTCCCCGGCCGGGCGGCGGCCCGCGGGTACCTGATCACGGCGGGGCAGTTCGCCGACATCGCCACCCAGGAGATGTACCAGCCGCCTGGCCGGGACCTGGACCTGCTCGAGGAGGCGGTGGCACAGGGACGCGTGTGCCTCGGTCCGGGCCGGTACGAGACGCTGGTCTGCGCCGGCACCCGGGACGGCCATCCGCTGCTGACCTTCACCGCGCCGTGGCACGCGGCCGAGGTCGAATGGGCCCCACCGGCGCCGAGATACCTCGCGATGATCGCGAGCGGCCTGCACGAGGCCCACGGCTGGACCCCGGCGCGGATCACCGGCTATCTCGCGGGTCGGCCCGGGATCGCCGGCCGGTGGCCCTCGGCCGAGGTCGGCGAGGTGGTGCTCCGCGCACTGGACGCGCGGGTTCCCTCGGGCCCCGGGAAACGGGCCGGAAGTGGTCCCGGCGCCGTTTCCCGGTCCCCCGACCGGGCCGACACGGCGGGTGGCTGGCCGTCGGTGTGACGGTGCCCCGGCCAGTGGCTCAGGCGAAGTCGAACACGAGCGGGAAGACGAGGAGGACCGTCCAGGCCCAGGCGGCGTACACGATCATGTAACGGGTCTGCCAACGTTCCAGGCGGGCGAACGGCATGCGACCCCGCACGAAACCGAGGAACAGCCAGGCCGACCACGCCAGGTTGGTGAGCAGGATGATGTTCTCGCCCAACGCTGCGGTCTTGTTCGGGCTGAATCCCCACTCGGTGATCCGGCCGGTGATCGCCACCAGCACCAGGACGTCGATGACCAGGGCGCTGACGACGAGCGCGAGTTGCAGGCGGTCGAAGAGACCGGGCCGGGCCGTGAGGTCACGGGCGGAGATGGCGTACAGCAGCAGGCCCAGCACGATGACGAGCAGCAGGTCGAAGAGGATCAGCGCGTCGCGCTCGACGTCGATGCCGTTGGTGGTCACGATCATGGCGACCAGGAAGGCCAGCATGGCGGCCACGAAGAGCGGCGTGAAGACGCGGGTCAGCACCGGCGCCATGTTCTCGATCACGCTCTGCTTGGCCTCCACCAGCCACGCCGACACGATGACCCCGGCCACGGCGCCGCACGGCAGCAGCCACGATTCGATGAATCCCTCGATGTTGAGGCCGATGGCATGGAAGGTGCCCACGGTGAAGGCGGTGAGTACGCCGCCGCCCAGTCCGAGGAGGACGAAGTAGATCAACCACTCCCCGGTGAACCGGACGAAGTCCATCCGCCGCCGGTCTGAACGCCAGTCACCGCCCACGTAGGCGACGCCGACGACCAACCAGAGCGCGAGCGGCAGGTGGATCGCGGTGAGCACGATGGTCTGCGAGTCGTCGGCGATCGGGTACGCGTTCGCGGCGACCGCGCCGAGGACGAACAGCGACGCGAGCACCCCGATGACGGGCAGGCCGACCCGGCGTTGCCAGGCGAAGTAGGCGGCCAGCGCCGGCAGCGCGAAGAGGCTGAGATTCCGCGCATAGAAGCCGTCGTCGTCCGACATGTCGAGTCCGAACACGTTCGGCGCCTTGATGGCGAGCGCCGCGACGGCCGCGCAGAGCACCATCACCGGCAGTTCCCGACGGGAACGGGCGGCGGTGGGCGCGTCCGGCTCCCTGGGCAGTACGAGCTGCTTCCAGAGCCGCTCGGAATGCTCGCGGGCGAACTCCCGCGACAGATCGTCGAGGCTGCCCATCCGCTTGACCGCGATGAGGAAACCCTCGTCGGCCCGCAGGCCCGCCTCGGTCAGCTCGGTGATCCGGCTGCGGAGGTGGTCCTCCAGCTCCTCGGCATCGGTGTGGTGCAGCTCCCGGCGGCGGTGCATGTAGGCCCGCCACTCGGCGATCTGGCCCTCCAGGTCGTAGTCGTTGCCGGCGGCCGTCATCCCGCCTCCCAGGCCGGTGCCGTGATCGGCTTGATGGACTGGGTCGCGTTCCACACGCCCCGCAGGGCGTCGACGACCGCGGCCCACTGGCGGCGCTGCTCGGCCAGCTCGGCCCGGCCCTGGTCGGTGATCCGGTAGTACTTGCGCCGGCGTCCGCCGGGCGGCGTCTCCCAGGCCGAATCGACGTGCCCGAGCCGCTCCAGACGATGCAGGAGTGGGTAGAGCAGGCCGTCGGTCCACTCCAGCTGCCCGCCCGACAGCTCGTTGACCTGCTTGAGGATCGCGTAGCCGTAGCTCTCCCCCTCGGCCAGGATTCCCAGCACGAGCGGGGTCGCCGAGGCCGCGACGAGGTCTTTGGTGATGTGCATGTCTCCGCCTAACCCTAGAACTCCTATGCATAGTAGTTCTAGGTATTGCGACCGGGCAATCCCGGCCCACCGGGCACCGGATCCGTCCCGCCCGGCGGCGCTCGCCCGGCGGTCAGGTCGGCACCCGGGTAGGCGCCCGGCGGCGATCCGATACCACCGCAAATACCACCGGGCGTACCATCGGCGGTATGGCAGACAAGGTCACGCTGAGTCTGAACCCCGACACGCTCGCCCGGGCCCGCCAGGCGGCGAAGCACGACGGCCTGTCCCTGTCCGCCTGGATCGACCGCGCCGCACGACGGGAAGCCATCCGGGCGGCGGCCCGCCGACACGAGGAGTGGCTGGCGGCCAACCCGGACGTCCGGGACGAACTCGACAGATTCGACCGGTACGCCGACAACGTCGACGCCGGCTGGTCGGACCTGGCGGGAGCGGCGTGAACCGGGGCGAGATCTGGACCATCGGCGACCCCGCTCAGCAGGCCAAGTACCGGGTCATCGTGCTGTCCGGCGACGCGCACAACGACCGGCCGTCGGCAGCGCCGTACTGCGCCCCTATCGTCCGCCAGGCGAACCACACCGATCTGCCACCGTTCGTGATCCCGTTGGCCGAACCGGACCCGATGGCCGGGGTCGTCGTGGTGAACCGGGTACGGCGCATCCCGGCCGCGGTCGCCGTGGAGCGGGTCGGGATGGTGACCGGCGCGAGCATGTCCCGGCTCGGCGCCGCCCTGGCCGACCTGTTCGAACTCTGACCCACCACGGTAGGGCGCGGCGGTCGTTCACCCCGCCCGGGTGATGTCATCGGCACGGGCGGCGGCGACGATGGGAACGGACCCGAACTCATTCGGGCATCCCGACCCTGGAACCCGGTCCGGCTGCCCGGCCGACCACGGTCGGAAGGACGTGCCTTCGGCCGGGGCTCGGTGGATGTCGGCGGCGCCCGGTAGCAGGGGTTGGTACCTCCGCGGACGCGGACGGCGCGGGCCGGAACCGTCAGCGCTTCGGACGGAGGGCGTCGACGCGGGCGACCGACTGGTCGATCCGCGCCTCGGTCAGCCGCCCCTTCCGGACCAGGTTGACGACGTTGTCGACCGTCTCGTCGACGATCTTCGGGTCGTACACCTGCTGGTTCGCGAAGACGAGCACGTCGACACCGGCCTCCAGCGCCATCGCGACCGCCTCGTCGCGGCCGTATTTGCTCGATATCGCGACCGCCTGCATGTCGTCGCTCACGACGGCGCCCTTCCAGCCGAGCCTGCCCCGGAGCAGGTCCGTCACGATCGCCGGGGACAGCGACGCCGGCCGGCTCGGGTCGAGCTGCTTGTTGAGCAGGTGGGCGACCAGGATGGAGTCGGCGTTACCGCCCTCGATCATCCTCTGGAACGGTTCGAGTTCGCTGGTCTGCCAGGTCTTGCTGACGTCGACGACGGCGAAGTCCGTGTTGCCGGTCGCGGTGCCGAGGCCCGGGAAGTGCTTGAGGGCGGTCCTGACTCCGGCGGCGCGGTGGACCTGGACCTCCTCGGTCGCGTTCTTGATCACGACGTCCGGGTTGGCGGAGAAGCTACGCCCGAGCTTGCCGACCGCGGGGTTACCGGGGTTCAGGTTCAGGTCGACGACCGGCGCGTAGTTGAGATTGACGCCGATCGAAGTGAGGCTGTGGGCGATCTGCTGGGCCCAGGTCCGGGTCGTCGGCGTGGAGTTCGCGGCGCCGATCTCGGCCTGGGACCTCGTGGCGGGAAAGCCGTTGCCGGGGTTGAGCCGGCTGACCTGGCCGCCCTCCTGGTCGATCGAGACGAGAAGTCGCCCGGGTGCGGCCTGTCGCAGGCTCTTCACCAGTGCCGTGACCTGCGCCGGCGAGGTGATGTTGCGCGGCGCGTTCGTCTTCAGATCCCGGTCGAAGAGGATGATGCCGCCGAGTCCGTTCCGGACCGCCTTCATGATCCAGTCGTTGCCGGCAAGCTTCTCACCCCGAAAACCGACCACGAGCAGGCTGGCGATCTTGCGTCGTAGCGTGGCCTCCCCACCCGACCGGGACCGGGTCGGGGGCCGGGATGTCGGCGAGCCCGCCGTCTGTGGTGCGGGCGCCTTGGACGTGCCCGCCCCGCAACCGGGCAGGGCCGCCACCACCGCCGTCGCGCCGACGCCGGTCAGCAACAGCCGGCGGGGCAGCCGGGCGTCCTTCACCCGATCCACACTACGGCCGGGCAGCCAGGCGGAGGGAGCAAACCGGCGTCGGCGCAGCCGGGGCCTCGTCGACAAAATCAGCAGGCCGAGGAGACTGCGCGACCCGCCTGGGCGAATCGCGAAATGAACGCTAATCGGCACTGGTACGGTCGTTGCATGCTCTCTCGGGCCCGGGGCATTATTCGATCCCTCCTCATCTACCACTGCCAACCACACATGCATCGACGGGCACTGCGGCTTTACGGTCAATTCCTTGGACCGGGAGAACTCGGATTCGATATCGGCGCCCACGTCGGAAGTCGGGTACGGACCTGGCGGCGACTCGGTGCGCGGGTGGTCGCAGTCGAACCGCAGCCCGACTGTCTACGGATCCTGCGCTGGGCCTTCCGCCAGGACGGGGAGGTCGCGGTCGTGCCCGTCGCTCTCGGGGCGCAGGCCGGGCGGGCAAGAATGGCGTTGTCCACCGCGACTCCGACAGTGTCGACGATGTCGCCGGAGTGGATCGGGTCGGTCGCGACGGATCGTAGTTTCGCCAAGGTGAGGTGGGACCGCGCCCTGGACGTGAACGTCACGACCCTCGACAGCCTCATCGCGGTCCATGGTATGCCGTCATTCTGCAAGATTGACGTTGAGGGTTTCGAGGCCAACGTCCTGGAGGGCCTCAGCCGACCCCTACGCGCGTTGTCCTTCGAATACATTCCCTCGGCACACGAAAGGAGCCTCACCGCTCTCGCCATTGTGGACGAACTTGGTACGGGGGCCGGCGGGTACCGCTACAACTATTCACCGGTTGAAAGCATGCGTTTCGCCAGCGACCGTTGGCTCGACGCCACCGAACTCGTGCGGCTACTCGATTTCTTCCGCCCCTTCGGTCGCTCCGGCGACATCTACGCCCGACTGAGCAGATACCCCAGTGGATACCGCGGTCGAAGCGGCGGCGCGAGCTGAACCTCGACCGCCCGGCGGAAGCCCGGTCCCATCCGAACTGGTTGCACGCAGACCAGTTGTCAAGAATTGGGCCTGGTGGGCACCCCGAGGCCCCTAGACCATCGAGACATGGCCACTGCAACGAAATCCACTCTCGCACGAGGCCCGGAGAACAGGCGCCCCGCACGGTTCCCACCCGCACCCATGTCGGGCCTGGTGGACCGGGCGGTCGCCTACGACCTCGCGGAGAGCACCTGTCCGCCGTTGCGGCTGGGGGAACTCCTCTCCCCGCGGGTCCGCACCCGGCTCGACGAGCTGGAGATCGGTTACGGCACCACCGGGGGCGACGCCGAACTGCGCGCGCTCATCGCCGCCGGGGTCGGTGTCGATCCGGCGGAGGTCCTCGTCACCGCCGGTGGCAGCACGGCGATGTTTCTCCTGGCTCTCGTGCTCTGCCGGCCGGGAGATCACGCCGTCCTCGCGACGCCCTGCTTCCCGCCCGCCCGGACCGTCCTCGAGGCCCTCGACGTCGACATCACCCCGGTCGCCCTGACCTTCGACGCCGGTTACCGCCTCGATGTCGACGCCATCGCGGCAGCGCTCACCCCGACCACCCGGCTCGTGTCGCTGGCGTCGCCGCAGAACCCGTCGGGGATCCGCTTCACCGAGCAGGAGCTGCGGGTACTCGCCGAGCGGATCGACGTCGTCGCGCCGTACGCGGTCCTGCTGGTCGACGAGACCTACCGCGAGACCGGCTACGGCGACGCTCCGGTGCCCCGGTCGACGGCCCGGCTCGCGCCCCGCATCGTGACCTGCTCCTCCCTGTCGAAGTCACACGGTGCCCCAGGACTGCGGATCGGCTGGCTGACCACGACCGACCCGGCGCTGCACGAGGAGCTGCGCGTCGCGAAGTTCAACTCGCTGGTTACCTGCTCGGGCGTGGACGAGCTGCTGGCCGCCGAGGTGCTCCGGCAACAGGAGCGCATTCTCGGGGCACGCCGGGTAGCGCTGACGGCCGCGTTGGAGACGCTCGACCGGTGGGCGGTCACCCAGGCGGATGCGGTGGAGTTTCTCCGTCCGGACGGCGGAGCACTCTGCTGCCTGCGGCTGCGTGCCGACCGCTTCGACCCGGAGGCCGTACGTCGTTTCTACGCCGCCCTCGCGCAGCGGGACACCCGGGTCGCCCCGGGATCGTGGTTCGGCGAGTCCGACCAGGTGTTCCGGCTCGGCTTCGGCCACCTACCGGCTGCGGAATTCGAAACCGCCCTCGACCGGGTGGCGCAGGCCCTGTCCGCGTCCTGACTGCCCACGGCTCCTGCCTGCCACCCCCATGGCGCCGCAGTGGTCCCGCCGATCAGATCGCACCGCGCCGACGTACCGGCATCGGACGGGTGGCCGTGTCGTCGTGGGGTTCCGCTACCCTCGCTCGCGTGGTGATCGAGCGACATCTCGACTGGGCCGGTTGCCTCAACGTCCGCGACCTCGGTGGGCTGCCGACCGGTGACGGCCGGACGACCCCGTGGCGTGCGGTCGTCCGGGCCGACAACCTCGACCGGCTCACCCCGGACGGCTGGGCCGCCCTGCACGACTACGGCATCCGGACCGTGATCGACCTGCGCGAGGACGACGAGCGTTCGACGTCCACCGCACGCCCCGCCGGAATCGACGTGCTGCACGTGCCGCTCGACGACCCGGCCGACACCGACTTCTGGTACCGCTGCATCGACGACGAGACCGACGGAACGCCTCTCTACTACCGGCCCTTCCTCGACCGCAAGCCGGAACGCTGCGTCGCGGCGGTCGCCGCGGTGGCGCGCGCCGGTCCGGGCGGCGTCGTCGTGCACTGCGGCATCGGCCGGGACCGCACCGGCCTGCTGTCGCTGCTCCTGCTGGCACTCGCCGGCGTGACGCCCGACGCGATCGTCGCCGACTACACGCTCAGCGCCGAACGCCTGAAGCCCTACTTCGCGGAGGCACACGCGGTGCACGGCGACGTGGTCACCGCCCGGTTGGTCCGGCGGGGAACCACGGTCGAGGAGGCACTGCACTCCGTACTCGCGGGTCTGGACGTCGAGGCGTACCTGCGCGCGTCCGGGCTCGCCGCCGAGGACCTCCATTCGCTTCGGGCCCGGTTGGCGGCCACCGGACCGGCGGGGACACCGGTAGTTCCGGTCGGGGCTGTCCCGGGGTCGCCGCCGATCCCGCACCCCCGCACACCGGCTGTTGCGACGGACGGGTACGACGAGTAAGTTGCCAGGCACGCCATCGAGCTGGAAGGAGGTCAGAACAATGTCCGATGTTCTGCGCCCCCTCCGCGCACCGGCGTCTCCGCGGATCTGACCGGGGCGCTCGCTGCCCGGAGGATCACCCTATGGCCCATCTGGTCATCCGCCCGCTCGTCGCGGGCGAGGAAAATCTGTTCGAGTCCATGCCCGATCCGCTGCCCCAACTGCGCCAGGTCGGTTACGCCGACGGGATCGCCGGTGGCGGCTACCGACCCGAGAACACCTGGGTCGCCCTCCGGTCCGACCGGGTGGTCGGCCGGGCGGCCTGGCTCCTTCCGCCCGGTTCCGCCGGCGCACCCTGGCTGGAGAGGTTCGACCTGGCCGCCGAGCCCGAGGTGGGTGCCGCACTGCTGCGCGCCGCACACGAGGCCTTCGGCGGTCCCCTGCCGTACCACGCCTCGATGCCGGCGCACTGGCGGCGCCGGCCGGAGGTGCTGGCCGTGGTCGAGGCGCCGATGGCGGCGGCCCGGATCGTCGGACTGGTCGAGCGGGCCGAACGGGTCCGCTGCTCCTGGACGGGCACGCCACTGCCGGCGACCTCCGGGCGGTACACCTTCCGCCCGGCCGCCGACGCATCGGAGATCAACGCCCTGGTCGCCCGGATCGCCGAGCCGGACGTGCTGACCGGAGTGGAGATCGCGCGAGCGGTGGCCGGGGTCGACCTGGCAACCGATCCGTTGGCCTGGCTGGGCGGCCCGGCCGGGAACTGGCGCGTCGCGCTGGACGCCGGGGAGCCGGTCGGCCTGGCCGGTACGGCAGGGGACGCCTGTTATCCGCTCCTGGTCTACCTCGGCCTGCTCGACCAGGCCGTTCGGGGTGAGCTGTTGGCCGACGCGGTCCGGTTGCTGGCCGACGAGGGCGCCCTGGAGGTTATCGCCGACGTGGACGCCCATCGGGTGAGGGTGCTGGCGGAACTGGAACGGACCGGGTTCCGGCAGTTGCGGTGCCGGATCGTCTTCGATCCCGCCGAGGGTCCGGAGTCCGACCCGGCCGCAGGGGCCGAAGAGGCGTAGCTCGTCCGGGTGCGTCCTGGTCCGGCCAGGGCGCACCCGGACCGCTCACGACCCGTACCGCCCGGCCGCGTCGATCAGCGCGGTGGCGACCGCCGCCGCCGCGTCGGGGCGGCCGTGCTGCCACGCCGCGTCAGCCAGTTGCTGGCGCCGGTCGGGGTACTGGAGCAGCGTCACGATCTCCTCCCGCAGGCGCGCGGGGGTGGCGTCGGCGCCGGCGACCATCCTGGCCGCGCCCGCCTCGGCGAGGTGCCGCGCGGTCTGCCGCTGCTCGTCACCCCCGGTGGGGATCAGCGGGATGAAGATGCACGCCTTACCGAGCGCGGTGAGTTCCGCGACGGTGCCGGCGCCACTGCGCGCCACCACGATGTCGGCGGCGGCGAGCACGTCCGGCATGTCCTCGTGTACGTAGTCGACCACCCGGTACCGCTCCCGCAGGTGCCCGGGTAGGCCGTCGGCGAGCTGCCGCATCCGTTCGAAGGAGTACTCGCCGCACTGGTGCAGTACCTGACAACCGGGCAGCAGGTCGGGCAGGATCTCGGCGATCAGATTGTTGACCTGCACGGCACCCTGGGCACCGCCGGTGACGTACACCAGCGGCAGTTGGGGGTCGAAGCGGTAGGCGGCCAGCGCCCGGCCACGGTCGCCGGCCAGGATCTCGGGTCGGACCGGGTTGCCGGTGACCACCGCCCGGCTCTTCGCCCGCTCGGGCAGGTGCTCGACCGAGGATTCGTGACTCAGCAGGACCCGGGTCGCGATCCGGGCGAGGATCCGGTTCGCCAGCCCGACGGTGAGGGTCTGCTCGTGCATCACCAGCGGCCGGCGGGTCGCCCAGGCCGCGATCCCGATCGGGACGGAGACGTACCCACCGGTGGAGAGCACCACGGCGGGCCGGGTACGGAGCACGATCATGACCGCCTGGAGGATGCCGAGCGGGATCCGGAAGGCGTCGGCGACGTTGCGGCCCAACTCGCGCAGATTCGGCGAACGACGCAACTTTCCGGTGACGATCGCCTTGAACGGGATGCCCTCCTGCTTGGCCACCTTGGCCTCGAGCCCCTGGGCGACACCCACCCAGAGCAGTTCCGGTTCGGTTCCGGCCACGGCTAGCCGGGCCCGCAGCGTACGGATCGTGGTCAGCGCCGGATAGGTGTGTCCACCCGTACCGCCGCCGGTGACGACTACGCGGATCTTGCGGAGACGTTCCGCACTGTAGATGACCATGCCCTCTTACCAGTTGTTCGTCCGGATTGGCGATGATCCTCAGCGACTGTGAGAATCCCGTCAAGAATTGATCATCCTCCTGTTCGAAACGTCACCGCCGATCGGCCCCGCCCCGCCGAACCCGTCCGGCGGAAGGCCGACGAGCCCACTCGACCTGCGCATGTACCGCCGCTGTATCCAATCGTGGAGCCGCCGTCCCTAGGTTCACCCTCATGATCGGACTGGCCCGTACGAGACGGGCGATCGGTACGGCCTGGCGGGGCGGCCCGGCCAACCTGGTGTCGTACGTCTCGCTGACGCCTGTCATCGGTGCCCTTCCGGTGCTGATCGCCTGGCTCACCAAGCTCGTCCTCGACGGTCTGGTCGGTCCACCCGGCACCGCGATCCTCGGGGTGGCCGTGGCCCTCGCGGTCGCCGCCATCGCGATGGCCCTCGTGCCGCATCTACAGGAGTACCTGCGGACGGAGGTCGGCCGCCGGGCCGGACTTCTCGCCCTGGACGAGTTGTACGGCGGAACGGAGCGGCTGACCGGGTTACGCCGGCTGGAGGAGCCGACGTTCCAGAACACCATACGACTGGCCGAACAGGCCGGGCGGGACGGACCCAGCCGGTGTGTGGACGGGCTGCTCGGCCTGGTCCAGGCGGCGGTGCTGGTGGTCGGGTTCCTCGGCGCCCTGACCGTGCTCAACCCGGTGCTGGCCGGACTCGTCGCGGCGAGCGGTGCGCCGGCACTGCTCGCGGAGGTCCGGTTGAGCCGGCGGCGGGCCACGATGCTGTGGGAGATCGGCCCCGCCGAGCGGCGGGAGATGTTCTACGCGGGCCTGTTGACGAACCTCTCCGCCGCCAAGGAGGTCCGGCTGCTGCGGCTGGGTCCGGTGTTCCGCCGTCGGATGCTCCGCGAGCTGACCTCGGCCGGTCTCGCCCGACGGGCGCAGAGCCGCCGGGAACTGCGGGTGCAGGGCCTCCTCGCCGGATCCAGCGCAGTGCTCGCCGGCGGCGGCCTGGTCTGGGCCGTGCTCGCCGCCCGGTCCGGCGCGCTGACCGTCGGGGACGTCGCCGTCTTCATCGCCGCCCTGGCCGGCGTGCAGAGCGGGCTCGCCGCCATGGTCGGGCAGATCGCGTCCGTGCACCAGGCGATGCTGCTGCTGGAACACTACGAACAGGTCGTCGACTGCGCGCCGGACCTGCCGCAACCCGATCGGCCGCTGCCGGTGCCGGCCCTGCGGGACGGCATCGAGCTGCGCGACGTCTGGTTCCGCTACGGTCCGGAGCATCCGTGGGTGCTGCGCGGGGTGAACCTGCGTATCCCGAGTGGACAGTCGGTGGCGCTGGTCGGCCACAACGGCGCCGGCAAGACCACCCTGGTCAAGCTGCTCTGCCGGTTCTACGACCCGACCCGGGGCGCCGTCCTCTGGGACGGCGTGGACATCCGGGAACTCGCACTCGGTGAACTGCGGGCCCGCGTCGGGGCCGTCTTCCAGGACTACATGACCTATGACCTGACGGCCGCGGAGAACATCTGGCTCGGCGACGTACCGGTCGACGGGCCCGACGACGTCCGGGCCGAGGACGCGGGCAGGATCGAGGACGCCGCCCGGCGCGCCGGCATCCACGAGACGCTCCGCGACCTACCGAGGGGGTACGGCACCATGCTGTCCCGGACGTTCGAACTCGACGGCGATCCCGAGGACAACGGGGTACTGCTCTCCGGAGGACAGTGGCAGCGGGTGGCGATCGCCCGGGCGGTGCTGCCCCCGGCGCGGGACGTACTCATCCTCGACGAGCCGAGTGCCGGCCTCGACGCCGAGGCGGAGCGGGACATCCACCTGCGGCTCCGGGCGTACCGGGCCGGGCGGACGAGCGTACTGATCTCGCACCGGCTGGGCACGCTGCGGGACGCGGACCTGATCGTCGTACTACGGGGCGGGCAGGTCGCCGAGTCCGGCCGGCACGCCGAGCTGATGGCCGCCGGCGGGGTCTACGCCGATCTGTTCGGCATGCAGGCCGAGGGGTACCTGCCGCTGGGCACGTCGACGTCGACCTCGGTCGGCTGACCAGGGCGGACGAGAAAGGTCTCCAGCACTCCGTCGCGGCGCCGGGGCAGGTGGTCGAGCAGGCCCTGGGCGAGCACCCCGCACTCGCGCGCCCGCGCGTCCCAACCGAGCCGGCCGAGGACCCGGCCGCGCTGACGTACCGCCGCCGCCTCGCCGTAGCTGTCGCCGATCTCGCGTACCAGGGCCAGCGCCTCCTCGACGTCGGGCTGGGCCCGCTGGGCGTCGCCGAGCCGCAGGTGCACCTCGGAGCGGCTCAGCAACGCCTCCCACTCGTCCTCCCGGTTGCCGGTCCGCCGGCACAGCCGTAGCCCCGCCGTCAACGCCGCCAGCCCCTCGCTGTGCCGGCCGAGCTGGCTGTAGGTCCGGCCCAACGCCACCAGGGTGATCGCCTCGCCGGCCGGATCGTCCTGCTCGCGGCGCATGGTCAGGCTCCGGTCCAGGTGCCGCCGGGCGGCCTGGTAGTCGCACCGTTCGAACTCGACCTCGGCCAGGTTGTGCAGTGCGACCGCCAGCCACCCCGGGTAGCCCTCGGCGAGGATCTCGACCGCCGCGCCGATCAGCGCGGCCGCCCCCGACAGGTCGCCGGTCCGGTGGTGGAACCACCCGAGGGCCTGCAGGGCGCGCCCCTCTCCCTCCCGGTCACCCAACCGGCGCCACGTCCGCAGCACCGACTCCAGCTCCGCACGGGCCTGCTCCGGCCGGCCGGCATGCCAGTGCAGGGTGGCGCGCATGATGCGTACCCGGGCCTGTTCGGCCGGATCGTCGACGATCGACGCCGCCTTCTCGGCGACCGCGACCAGCGTGTCGGCCTCGGCCCACCGGCCGCCCTTCTGGAGCCAGCCGGCCACCGGCGGCATCAGTTGCACGCAGAGCCGGGCGAGTTCCGGGCCCGCGTCGAACGCCTGTCCGACCGCCGCCAAGAGGCCGAGAAGCTCCCGCTCCAGCCAGGGCAGCGCGTCGTCGATGGTCTGCAACTGGGCCAGGACCGGCGGGTCGACGGGCCGGTCGGACCGGTGCGGACGCAGCAGTTGTCCAGCCCGGATGGCGGTCGTCAGGTACGCGGTGAGCGCCCGCCGCACCGCGGAGCGCCGGTCCGCCGCCGGGTCGGTCTCCTCGGCCAGTTCCTCGGCGTAGAGCCGGAGCAGGCCGTGGAACCGGAACCGGGTCGGTTCGACCGCCTCCAGCAGGTGCGTCTCGGCGAGTCGGTCGAGCAGGGTCAGCGCACGCCGCTGCGAGGTGCCGATCAGGACCGCCGCGAGCGGGGACGGGATCTCCGGAATCCGCAGCAGAGCCATCAGCCGGAACGCCGCCGCGGCGGCCCGGTCGTCCGGGTTCGGACCGTCGCTGAGTTCGCGGTACGTCTCCCCGAAACTGGACCGGATCGCCAGGTCGTCGGCGCGAAGTTCGTCGAGGCGTACCCGCTCGTTGTCGAGCCGGTCGGAGAGTACGGCCAGCGGCCAGTCCGGCCGGGCCGCCAACCGGGCTCCGGCGATCCGCAGGGCGAGCGGATGGCCGTCGCAGAGCGCGACCAGCCGGGCGGCGGCGACGGGATCCGCCACCGCGCGGTCGTCGCCGGCGAGCAGGTCGAGCAGTTCGACCCCCTCCGCGACGCTGAGCTGCCCCAGCCGGAGCCGGGCGGCCCAGAGCGTGCTCATCGGCCGCCGACAGGTGACGATGACCAGGCAACCGGCGCCGGCCGGCAGCAGTGAGCGGACCTGCTGCACGCCGGCTGCACCGTCCAGGACGACGAGCAGCCGCCGCGTCGCCGTCACCGAGCGGAACAGCGCCGCCGCCTCGGTCAGCTCCGTCGGCACGGCCGCCGCCGGCAGGCCGAGCGCGCGCAGCAGCCGGCCGAGCGCGTGCAACGGGTCGACGCGCGGCAGCCCACCGCCGCCGCCATGGAGTTCGAGGTAGAGCTGACCGTCGGGGAATCGGTCGGCGAGCAGGTGCGCCACCCGTACCGCCAGGGTCGTCTTGCCGATGCCACCCGGCCCGTGCAGCACGATCGTGCGCGGTTGGGGCCGCGCGGTGGCGGCGGCCTCCTGCAGGCGCGCGATCGTCGCCAGTTCCTGGGTACGCCCGACGAACGCGACCGGTTCGGCCGGCAGCTGGCGGGGCGGCTCCGCCGGTTCCCGGCGCGGCCCACGAGCAGCCGGTACGCCAGCCGGAGCGGCCACACCGTCCGGCGCGGCCACGACCACGCCGACCGGGGCAGGTACGCCGACGACGTCGGTCCGGGACGGCGGCTGCGGTGGGGACAGTTCCGGGGCCCGGCGCAGGATCGCCACGTGCAGCCGGGACAGCTCGGCACCGGGTTCGAGTCCCAGTTGGTCGGCGAAGGTCGCCCTGGTCTCGGTGTAGACCCGCAGTGCCGCCGGGGCGTCACCGCAGCGGTACAGCGCCAACATGAGCTGGCGGCGCAGCCGCTCCCGGAAGGGATGGGCGGCGATCAACAGCCGCAGCTCGGCCGGCACGGCGCCGTGCTCGCCGACCGCCAGTCGTGCCTCCATCAGATCCTCGACGATCGTCAGGTACTGCTCGTCGAGCAGGGTGAGCCGGGCCGCGAGGTCGGGACCGGGGCGTACGTCCTCGGCCGGCCGGCCACGCCACAGCCGGAGCGCCGCACGGAACCGGCTGATGGCGGTGCCGAAGTCGCCGTCGGCCAGCGCCGACCGACCCCGCTCGCCACCGACCCTGAAGTGGTGCACGTCCAGTTCCTCGGGGTCGATCCGCAGCAGGTAGCCGGAGGCGTTGGTGAGCAGCCGCTTACCGCCGTCCGGCGTACCGTCCAGGTCGCCGAGCAGTCGACGCAGCCCACTGGCGTAGGTGCGGAGGTTGGCCACCGCCGAGCGGGGTGGCCGCTCCCACAGTTCGGTGACGAGCCGGTCCAGCGAGACCCGCTCGTTGGTCGACAGCAGCAGCATGGCCAGCATCACGCGCGGCTTCTGCGGTCCGATCGGCACACTGCGCCGGCCGTCGTCGATCCGGAGTGGTCCGAGCAGTTGGTACCGGAGACTCACCTGACCCCCGACTGTCTGGTTCGGAGCGTGGAGCACCGTGGACGCCGGCCCGGCGACCCGGACCGCCGATCGAGTGCCAAATATATCGGCGCTGTATGCCGACCTGTAGCAGACCCACCTACCGTGCTCGCAAATGTCGATCAAGATAGAAGGAGGCTTGCCATGACCCGAACTGTGGGGGCGTTGGCGGACCGGCTCCTCTCCGTGGTGCTGCCCCGCACCACGGCCTCGGCCGTCTGCCAGCCGACGTGTACCAACGACCCGATGTGTTGCCGGTTCACCAACACCAGGTTCAAGTACCGGACCTGCAACAGCTCGTGCGTGTGCTGGTGGGGCTCGGACTGCTGAACCACCGTCGGTGATCACGTCGCGGCCGGTTCTCCGGCCGCGACGCCCGGTGCCCCGATCTCGTCAGGAGCGATCAAAGTGCGCATAGTCGTCGCCGCCCTCGTCCTACTCACCGCACTCACCCTGCTGAACCTGCTACTTACCTTCGGCGTCATCCGGCGGTTGCGGCAGTCCCCGATGGCGGCCGGCGGCCCGCCGCACACTCTTGCCGTCGGCGCCCCGGTACCGGAGTTCACCGCCCCGGACGCCGAGGGCGGCACCGTGACGGCCGCCGCGCTGCGCGACGGGGGTGGTCTGGTGATGTTCCTCGCCCCGGACTGTTCCGGCTGCCAGGAGCAGTTGCCGGCGGTCCGGGAGAAGCTCGCCGAAGCGGCCGACGGTGCACTCCGGATCGTCGTGGTGCTCACCCGGCTGCGGCCGTCGGCCGAGCCCGACGCCACGGCCGTCGCGGCGCTCGAAGCGGCGCTGGGCATCGCGCCCGAGCAGGTCATCCTCGTCCGCGAGGAACTCGACGGCCCGGTGCAGTCGGCGTTCCGGGTCGCCGCCTTCCCCGCCTTCTACCTCTTCGACGACACCGGCCGGGTGGTCCACGCCGGCAACGGCGCCGCCGACCTACCGCGGCTGTCCCCGGTCGCGCAGGTCGTGACCGCCGGCCGGTAGCTGCCCGTACCCGGCCGCCCGCAACCGACGGATCACCACCCCCCGCACCAGCTCCGGTGCGAGCGCGCCGAACGATCGCGAGTCGAGACTGTGCCGGGGCGCGTCACCGAGGACGTAGACCTGGCCGTCCGGCAGGGCCGCCACCCGTTTCACCATGAGCTGGGTGGCGGCCTCGGCGTCCCCGGCGGTGATGACGACACCCGACGGGGGCAGGCAGACGACGACCGTGCCGACCCGTACCCGGGGCCGGAAGCCGCGCCGGAGCACCAGCAACTGGTCGCCGTCGGAGTACGTCGGCGTCATGCTGTCGCCGTTGACCGTCACGACGTGCAGCAGGAAGCGGGCGATCAGCAGTCCGACCAGGCCCAGCAGCGTCGCCGCGCCGATCAGTGTCAACAGAGTGTCTCCATCCACGACAGCACGCTACGACAGGTCGAGCCGGAACAACTCGGCGGCATTGCGCCAGGCGACCCGCTCGGCCGTCTCCGCCGGCAGGTTCGCGGCCAGCACCGCCCCGTACGCGGCCGCCGGGTCGATCAGCGTCGAGTCCGTACCGAAGAGCAGACGCCGGGAGTCCACCGCCGACGCGACCGCCGCGAACCGGCCGGCCCGGGTGTGTGAGAAGCACGGCTCCAGCCAGAGCCGGTCGACGGAGTTCGCGGCCCGCACCGCGTCCCGCCAGCCGTCGGCGCCCATGTGCCCGGCGATCGCGCGCAACCCGGGGATGTCGGCGCAGGCCTGGGCGAGGTCCAGCGGGGTGGACCCCCAGGTGTGCACCAGCGCCGGCAGGTCGTGCTCGGCGGCCATCGCCAGCGCCTCCCGGGTCTGCGTCGAGGTGATCGGTGAACCGGTGTAGTCAGTGTGGATCTTCACCCCGACGAAGTTGCCGGTGGGGAGCAGCTCGTGCAGGTCGCGCTCGGCGTCGCCCAGCCGGCGCGGGTTCACCGTGAGGTAGCCGAGCAGCCGGTCGCTGGCCCCCAACAGCCGGGCCATCGCCCGGTTGCCGGCGGCCACGTCGTAGATGACCGCCTCGGTGGCCGACACGACGGTGAGGTCGATGCCGTACCGGTCCATCAACGCGAGGTTGGTGGCGATCTCGCCGACCTCCATGCTGAAGAACCATGGACCCCAGTGGCCGTGCACATCGATGATCACGTGTCGAGTCCCAGGATCCGGCGGGCGTTGCCGCCCGCGACCGCCGCCACGTCCGCCGGGTCGAGGCCGCTGCGGGCCAACCGCAACCGGGGCACCACGGCCTCGTACAACGGGGTACGGGAGCCGTAGAGCAGCCGTCCGGCGCCGAGCTGTGCCGCCACCGTCTCCAGCGCGTCGGGCGAGTTGAGCAACCGGGTCGAGGTGTGGAAGCCGGGTTCGTCCCGCGCCACGACGACGAAGTCGCCCAGGTGGTAGAAGTGCGTGTCGAGGAAGACCACGGTCGCCCCGCGCAGCGGTCGCCAGAACCGGCGTACGTCCCCGCCGGCCAGCACCACCAGTCCGGCCTCGGTCGCCCGACGCGCCACGTGCCGCACCGCCGGGAAGTCGGGCTCGACGTGCTGGTCGTCGGGGAACAGCCGGATCGCCCGGAAGCCCCGCTCGGCGAGCCGGACGACCTCCCGCTCGGCGCCCAACGGGTCACGCAGGTCGACCCCGCCGACCGGTACCACCCCGGGGCCGGCGAGGGCGGCCGTCTCGTCGTTGCCGCTGGGCACGTCGAACAGGGCCGCGCGCAGGCTGGCCACGGCCGCCCGGGTGATGCCGTTGGCAGCGAGGATCGCGGCGACGTCGGCCGGCTCGCCGCTCGGTCCCGGACGGTCGGGGTACCGTCCGACGAGGACGTCGATGTCGAGGCCCACCGGCGGCAGGTCGTCGGCGGTGAACGGGTTCACCGCGGCTGCGGACCGGTCCGTCGGGTGCGTCACCGCGACCCCAGTACCCGCAGTACCCGCTCCCGGTCCGGTTCGGACAGGGCGGGGCCGTACGGGTCGGCCGCGTACTCCGCCGGGATCCGTCCCTCGCTGGCGGCGATCCAGAGCATCCGGCGCACGTACCCCTCCATCGGCTCGGTGAAGGTGACCTCGGCGAGCCGGTCGAGCCGGTCCGAGGCGGCGACGAACGCGGCGTACTCCTTGTCGGCGAAGGCCCGCAGCACCGCGGCGGTGACCGGCACCGCGGCGGCGGCGATGCCGACCAGGGCCGCCTGGGCCCCCCACATCAGCGACGGGCCGAACATCCGGTCCTCACCGGTCACCGCCAGGCGGTCGGCCCGGTGCGCGGCGGCCAGTGCCGCCTGGCAGGCGATCGCGTCGTGCAGTCGGGCGACCTTGAGCCCGGCGACCCCGGGGTGCGCCAGCAGCGCCGCCAGTTCGGGCCCGGGATACGGCCGGAGGTAGAGGTCGAAGGCGAGCATCGGCAGCCCACTTGCCCGCCACACGGTGTCGTGGTGCCCGACCGGATCGCCGGTCACCGGGAACACCAGCACTCCGGCGGCGCCCAGTTCGGCGGCCTGGGCGGCCTCCGCCGCGACGCCGTCGCCGGTCTCGCCGGATCGGCCGCCCACCCCGACCAGGACCGGCACCCCGGTGCGGACCGCCGCGCCGATGATCTCGCCGCGCGTGCGGGAGTCGAGGTACGGGCCGCGCCCGGTGTGTGCCAGCACCGCCAGCGCGTCCGCCCCGTCGGCGACCAGCCCGCGCAGGTACGCCCCGGTGACCGCCGGATCCACCTCGCCGGTCCCGGTGGCCGGGGTGGCCGCCGCCGCGACGAGTCGCCATCGCAGCCGGTCCCGTAGCGCCGCCGCACTCGGGTCGATCATGTTCGCCTCCCACCGTGTTCCGGTCGGCCGCTCACCCGGTCACCGCCGCCCGTACCGCCCGGGCGATCTGGTCGACGTGCGTGTCGGTGTACCGCTCGTTCCAGTCGATCACCAACAGAGTCTGCGTGATCAACCGTTCCGCGTTGGGCCGGGTCCCCCAGCCGAGCGTGGGAAGACGGTCGGCGGGCGGCACCGTCATCGGGTAGCGGGAGCCACCGTAGGTCGGTGCGTCGACCAGGGCGGGGGCGCAGTGCAGGGGTTCGTCGAGATACCCGGCCCGTGCCGGTACGCCCGCCCGGGCCAGCGCGGCGGCGACCTCGTGGTTGGTCAGCGGCGGATCGAGCACAACCGGGAAGAGCCACCACGCGTGCCGGTCCGGATCGGCCGGTACGCGTACGCCGGGCAGGTCCGCCAGCGCGGCGGAGAGTCGACGCGCGGTCCGGCGCCGGTCGGCCAGTACGCCGGGCAGTTTGGTCAACTGGGCACGGGCGACCGCACCGGCCAGTTCGGTCATCCGGTAGTTGAGTCCGAGGCTCTCGTGCCGGCGTACGCCGCCCTCGCGTGGCCAGCCCTTGTCGGCGAAGAGCCGCATCCGCCGGGCCAGTGCCGCGTCGTCGGTGATGGTGAGACCGCCGTCACCGCAGGTGATGTGCTTCCACTGCTGGAGGCTGAAGCAGCCGATGGTGCCGACGGTGCCGGCGAGGCGGTCGTCGGGGTACCGGGTGAGCCAGGCCTGCGCGCAGTCCTCGATCAGCGGAAGACCGGCGGCGTCGGCGACCTCGCGCAGGCCGGTGGCCGGAGCGCCGAAGAGGTGCACTCCGAGGATCGCCCGGGTCCGTGGGCCGATGGCGGCGGCCACCGCGGCCGGGTCCAGGTTGCCGGTGTCGGGATCGACGTCGGCGAACACCGGTACGGCGTTCTGCGCCAGGATCGGTGCGACCGTGCCGAAATCGCTGATCGGGGAGGTGATGATCTCGTCGCCCGGGTCCGGCGCGACTGCGGCCACGGCCAGGTGCAGCGCTGCCGTGCCGGAACTGCACGCGACGGCGTGGGAGACTCCGTGCAGGTCGGCCATCTCCCGTTCGAGGGCGCGGACCTCCCTGCCCCACACCGCGCTGAGCATGCCCGACTGGAGAACCCGGGTGACGGCTTCGACCTCCTCCGTACCGAGGGTCCGGCCGCTGGAGTCGATCATGCTGGGATACGACATCCACCCTCCCGGCTTCGCGGATACCGGACCAGACCGTAATCTGTTGGATGGACGTCACGCAACCTGCATTGGAGGCCGAGTGTGGCCGTCGAGATCGGCATAGTCGGGCCGCACGACCTGGTCGACGACGTCGCCGCTACCTGTGAGGAGCAGCCGGGGGTCGAGGCGCGTCGCTTCGACTACGACCACGAGTCGCAGGCGCCGGCCATCGTCGAGGCACACGGCGGCCAGGTGGCGGCGTGGCTCTTCACCGGAGTCGTCCCCTACGCCCTCGCCCGGGAGGCGGACGTGCTGACCCGTCCGGCGACGTTCGTCGACTACACCGGGGCCACCCTGTTGCAGGCTGCCGTACGCTTGTTACGGGACGGGCACGATCCCAGCCTCATCTCCATCGACACCGTCGCCACTGCGGACGTGACGACGACCTTCGGCGAGGCCGGCCTGCCGGTGGAACGGATCCGTTCGCTGCCGTACCGCAACGGGCTGACCTCCGCCGACCTGATCGCCTTCCACCGTCGCCAGCGCCGTGGCGGTGCCCCGGCGACGGTGGCGGTGACCTGCCTCAGTTCGGTGTTCGAGGTACTGCGCCACGAGATGCCGGCGCTGCGCCTGGCCCCGTCGAACCACTCGGTACGGACCGCGCTGCGGCAACTGCTGTTGCAGGCCAGCAGCCAGGCGCAGGAGGACGCCCAGATCGCCCTCGGCCTGGCCGACGTGCCGGACGGCGACGAGGGGCTGCTCAAGGAGGTCGCGGCGCTCGGCGGAACGCTCGCCCGGTTCACCCGGGGGACCCATCTGATCGTGACGACCCGTGGTCCACTGCACGACGCGACCGCCGGCTTCACCACGCTGCCGATGCTCCGCCGCCTCACCGACCGGCACGACACCGTACACATCGGCTTCGGGCTGGGCCGCAGTGCCGCCGAGGCGGAGAACCTCGCCCGCCGGGCGCTGAGCCGGGCGCGCCGGGTCGGGTCCGCCGCGGCGGTGCTGTCGCTGCGCGGGGAGACCGACATCGTGCTCGAGTCGACCACTGCGGTGCCGCCGCCGCAGGACGTCAACCTCGCCGTCATCGCGCAGCGGGTCGGCCTCTCGGTGCCGACCCTGCTACGGCTGCGCCAGGTGCGCCACGCCGTCGGTACCGCCCCGCTGACCACCCGCGAGGTGGCCGACCAGCTGAACGTGCAACAACGTACCGCCCGTCGGATGCTGCACCGGCTGGAACTCGCCGGCCTGGCCGAGCGGACCGGCAATCTCGCCCTGGGCACCAGCGGGCGGCCACTGACGCTCTACCGCCTGACGCTTTAGCGACGCCCGCCTGAGGCTGTCAGCGAAGCCCGCCCGACGCGGTAGCGAAGCCCGCCCGACGCGGTGACGGCACCGGCCGGTGCGGTGTCGGCCGTCAGGCCAGCCACTCGTCGAGGTGCGCGGCCACGAAGTCGTCGTCGCGCAGGTGCGGATAGGCCCGGTGCACCCGGTCCAGCTCGGCGGCCTGCCCCGGCGACAGTTCCTCCGCCGGGTCCAGGCACCAGCGCCCGGCGAGCAGTCCCTGCCGGCGCAACACCTCCTGGATGCCCGGGATACAGCCGTGGTAGCCGTTGGCGGCGTCGAAGATGGCCGCGTTGGCGTCGGTGAGGTGACCGTCGAGAGTGAGCAGGCGGCGCAACGTCGCGTCGTCACCGGCCCGGGCCCGCCGTGCCTCGTCGAGCAGCGAGACCGCGGTACGGGCCCAGACCGCCCACTGCCCGAGCAGGCCACCGACGAACTCCACCTCGACCGGCCGGCCGTCGGAGATGATCCGGTGCGGCGCGACCAGGTCGGCCAGGATGTGGTCGTCGTTGCCGGTGTAGAGCGCGAGGTCGCCGTCGCGGCCGGCGGCGCAGACCCCGTGCAGCACGTCCAGGGTGCGGTACCGGTCGAACGGGGCGACCTTGATCCCCACCACCGAGTCGAGTCCGGACAGTCGGGTCCAGAAGTCTCGCGAGAGGTCCCGCCCACCCACCGCCGGTTGCAGGTAGAACCCGACCACCGGCAGCACCTCCCCGACGGCTCGGGCGCGGTCGACCAGGCCGTCCTCGTCGAGGCTCGGATCCGGGGAGAGCAGCACCATGTGGTAGCCCAGCGAGGCGGCGAGTTCGGCCTCGGCGACCGCCTGTGCCGTGGGCCCGCAGGCCCCCGCCACGAGGACGGCGTCGGAGCCGGCGGCGGTCTCCGCCGCCAGCTCCAGCACCGGCGCCAGCAGCCCGACCTTCGGATCGTGGATCGCGAACTGGGTGGTGTGCACGCCCACCGCGATCCCGCCCGCACCGGCGGCGAGGTAGTAGCGGGTCAGCGCCCGCTGCCGGCGCTCGTCCAGACGCCGCCGCTCGTCCAGGGCGAGCGGATGTGCGGGGATCACGCAGCCGCGCCGGAACCGGGTCAGGGCGGCGGTGTGCCGAGGGCTCGGGGCAGTCAGCACGGGCTCTCCTAGAACTTGCCGTCGCGGCGCTGGAATCCGGTCGGTTTGCCGAGCAGCGGCAGCCCGTCGGCGACCCAGCCGGCCGTCAGTTCGACGAGTTCGCCGAGCGAGGTGTCCGGGTAGCCGAAGAGCCGGTGACAGAGCGCGGCATTGGACAGCAGGGCGGTGGGCGCCTCGGTTCCGGTGAAGATCGGCTCCCGGCCCAACCGCTCGCCGAGCGCGGCCGCGACCTGGCGGACCGAGACGAGTTCCGGTCCGGTCAGGTTCAGTACGAACGGCGGCGTGGCCGCGTGGTGCAACGCCCGCAGCGTGACCTCGTTGGCGTACCCCTGCCAGACGATGTTGGCGTGTCCCATCGTCACGTCGATCGGCTCCCCCGACAGGACGGCGCGGGCGAGGTCGACGAGGACGCCGTAGCGCATCTCGACGGCGTAGTTGAGCCGGATCAGGGCCAGGGCCGTGTCGCCGTGCTGTGCGAAGTGGGTGAAGACGCGCTCGCGGCCGAGGCAGGACATGGCGTACTCGCCGACCGGCGCGACGGGGGTCTGCTCGACGCAGCCACCGGAGGCGACCGGCACCAGCGGATAGACGTTCCCGGTGCTGAGCGCGACCAGGCGTGCCCCGGCGAAGCGCTGTGCCACCCGGCCGGGCAGGTAGGTGTTGGTGGCCCAGGTCGCGTGCTCCCGGCCCGAGGTGCCGAACTTGGACCCGACCAGGAAGACGACGTTCGCGGCCTGCGGCAGTGCGGCCAGGGCGGCGTCGTCGGTGATGTCCGCCTCGACCACGTCGGCGCCCTCGCCGCGCAGCGCGTCGGCCAGCCCCGGCTCGGAGAAGCGGGAGACCGCGATGACCCGGGCGCCGGTGCCGGCGGCCGCGACGCCACGCAGCGCCAACCGGACCAGGCTCGGCCCGAGCTTGCCGCCGGCGCCGAGGACCAGGAGGTCGCCGTCGAGTTTGCGCAGATCGTCCACGAGCACGTCGCGTGGCCGCGACAGTCGTTCTTCGAGCTCCGCCAACGATCGCATTCGATGCAACCCCCTCCGATTAACGGCCCTGACCGTAACCGTGGGCGGGAGAGGTCGTCAAGGTCCGGGCCGGCGACCGCGGCTCGCGCCGGGGCCCGGTGAACCGGGGCCGCTGGTCAGTGGCGGGCGCGGGCCGAGGCCAGTACGCCGAGTACCGCCCGGGTCTGCGCCCACGGAACCGGGCTCGCCGCCCCGCCGACCATCCCGAGGAACGCCTCGATGGTGGCCCGGTAGCCGAGTTCGTCCTCGCCGCCCCGCAGCGCGACGCGCCGCTCCCCCGTGGACGTGTGGACCGTGACCTCGTACGCCTCGCCCTCGCTGACCCCGAGCACCTCGACGGTGCCGGGCACGCCGTCGGACCACTGGAGGGTCAGCAGACCGGTGTCCTCGGAGCGCAGGGTGTCGTAGCGGCGGGTGGCGGTCGCCCCGCCGACCAGCCGGACGGCCGGCCCCAGCAGTGCGACGAGGAGTTCCACCCCGTGCAGGCCCATCATCACCAGTGTTCCGCCGCCGATGGTGGGATCGTCCTGCCACGGGTTGTAGCCGGTGGCCCAGAGGCCGACGTCGTGCCGCACCGTCGCGCGTACCGCCAGCACCTCCTCGCGCGGTACGGCGAACCCGGCGAAGTCCGGCGCGAAGCGGAGCACCGAGGTGGACAGGACCAGCTCGGGTGCCGTCGAGACGACCTGGCCGAGCTGGTCCAGCTGTTCCACAGTGGCGGCGGCCGGCTTGTTGACGAAACAGGGCAGTCCCCGGTCGAGCACCTGCGCGAGCGCCCCCGGCACCCGCGGCGGCGGTACGGTCAGCACCACCCCGTCCGGCCGAGTGTCCAGCAGCGCGGCGAGGTCCGGCGCCACGGTGGCGGCCGGGTGCTCGTCCAGGAACCGGGCGAGCCGCTGCGGGTCCGGCTCCCAGACCACCAGGTCGGCGTGCCGGCTCAGGGTCCGGGCGTCGGCGTAAGGGTGACTGGTGGCCAGCCCGGCGATCGAGATGCGCATGACCGCAGAGGCTACTCATGGCTGCTGTGGCCACGCCACCGCTGGTCAACGAGGTGCACGGGCCGGGAAAGCGGTTGTCTCACACCCCGCTCGGGGTGACCAGTCCGGTCTCGTAGGCGACGACGACGGCCTGGACCCGGTCGCGGAGTCCCAGCTTGGCGAGGATCCGGGCGACATGGGTCTTGACGGTCGCCTCGGACAGGTGGAGATGGGCGGCGAGTTCGGCGTTGCTCAGGCCCTGGGACAACAGGCGCAGCACCTCGAGTTCGCGTGGGGTCAACGCGGACAGGTCGCGGTGGATCGCGGCGGTGTCCGCGCTGCGGCTGGCGAACCTCTCGACCAGGCGCCGGGTGATGGCGGGCGCCAGCAGCGCGTCGCCGCTGCGGACCATGCGGACGGCGGCGACCAGGTGTTCGGGGGTGACGTCCTTGAGCAGGAAGCCGCTGGCACCGGCGCTGAGCGCCGCGTAGACGTAGTGGTCGAGGTCGAAAGTGGTCAGGATGATCACGCGAGGTTCACCGCTGGCACCGGTGAGGATGCGCCGGGTCGCCTCCAGCCCGTCCATCTCCGGCATCCGGACATCCATCAGGACGACGTCGGGCAGCGTACGCCGGACCGCGTCGACCGCCTCGGCACCGTTGGTCGCCTCCGCGACCACGTCGATGGCATCGGCGGTCAGGATCATCCGGAAGCCGGTACGGACCAGCGCCTGGTCGTCGGCGACGACGACGCGGAGTGGACCGGTCATGGCGCCTCCAGCGGGATCTCTGCGGTGACCCGGTAACCCTCGGTGAGGCGTCGCCCGGTGTGCAGGGTACCGCCGTAGACCGCCAGGCGCTCCCGCAGGCCGATCAGGCCGTGACCGTTGCCGTTCGCGGCGGAGGCGCTCGGCCCGCCGCCGGTGTCGCTGACCTCGACCCGGAGCTGCTCGGGGTGGTACTCCAGCAGCACCGTGGCGGTCGCGCCGGCGGCGTGTTTGACCGTGTTCGTCAACGCCTCCTGCACCACCCGGTACGCGGTCAGCTCGACGCCCGGCAGCAGGGGACGGGGTTGGCCGGCCACGGTCAACTCGACCGGTGTCCCGGTGTCGCGTACCCGCTGCACCAGTGCGCCCAGCCGGTCGAGGCCCGGCTGTGGCGTCAGACCGGTCGTGGCGGCCGGGTCGGGGCCGTCGCTGTCCATGGTGAGCAGCCCCATCACGTGCCGCAGCTCGGCCATCGCCGCCCGGCCGCCGGCCTCGACGGCGAGCAGCGCCTCCCGGGCCTGCTCGGGGCTGGCCGGCATGACCTTGCGGGCGGCCCCGGCCTGGATGACCATGACGCTGACGTTGTGCGTCACCACGTCGTGCAGTTCGCGGGCGATCCGGGCACGTTCGTGCTCGGCGGCGCGGCGCAGCGCCTCGGCCTGCTCACGTTCCAGCGCCGAGAGCCGTGCCCGGTCCGCGTCGGCGCGCCGTTTCCACCCCCGCAGGCCGTTCGCGGCGACCGCGATCGGGATCAGGATCAGGAACGGGACGGCATTCTCCGGAACGGTGGGCACCGCCGGTTCCCGGATCTGGGTGTAGAGGTACGCCGCGACCGGCAGGCTGGCCAACGCCGGCAGCCGGTAGGGGCTGTAGACGGCGGCCGTGTACGCGGCGATGACGCAGGCGTAGAAGGAGACCCGCAGCGCGGCGTTGTAGTCGCTGGCCAAGGGGGCGGTGGCGATGACGATCCAGAGCATCGCGAGCGGCACCCGGCGGCGGAACACCAGCGGCAGCACCACCACCAGGAGCATGACGACCGTCCAGCCGACCTCGTAGTCCTCGATCGGCAGAAACGGTTCGGCCCTCGACGGGACCTTCCGGTGCTGATCCTCGTTCATCCGGAAGACCGATCGGTGTTCCACGCTCCGGCGTTCCGTGCCGCCGCCGTCGTTCCCCTCCAGGATCGCGGCGAGGACCAGGCTCAGCGCCAGGATCGCGTCGAACACCTGGCCCCGCCGCGAGAGCGGTGGCAGCGGCCCGGACGGGCGCAGCAGCAGCCCGAGCCCGGCCCGTAGCCGGCCGACCACCGCCACCTTCGTCACCGGTCCATTCTCGCCAACCTCCCCGGTCGGCGACATCCGCCGAGCCGATTACCCCGGCTACCTCCGTCGACTACCTCGCAGGGATGACGCCCGCCCGGGTCATCCCCAGCTGGTACGCGATCTGCCTCCGGCGACCGACGCGCGCGCTCCCCGGACGGATCTAACTTCGGCGGGCCAGACGTGCCGACTGACGCGTACGAAGCCGAGGGAGATCCACCATGACCGTGCCGGTGATCGAGTTGACCGCCGTGAGCCGCAGGTACGACGAGGGACCGCCAGCGCTGGACGGCGTCTCCATCACGATCGCCGCCGGGGAGGCCGTCGCGATTCTCGGGCCCTCCGGCAGCGGCAAGTCCACCCTGCTGAACCTGGTGGCCGGGCTGGACCGGCCGAGCAGCGGCACGGTGACCGTCGACGGTGTCCGCGTCGACGCGTTGGGGGAGGCCGCCTCCGCACGCTACCGGCGGGCGAAGATCGGCATGGTGTTCCAGTTCTTCAACCTCCTCGACGACCTGACCGTCGCCGACAACGTCATGCTGCCGGCGCAGCTGGCCGGAACGGCCCGGGGCGCGGCACAACGCCGCGCGACGGAACTGCTCGGCACGCTCGGCATCGACCGGCACGCCACCGCCTATCCGGGCCGGCTGTCCGGCGGTGAGCGGCAGCGCGTCGCGGTGGCCAGAGCGCTGATGAACCGGCCGGCGCTGCTGCTGGCCGACGAACCGACCGGCGCGTTGGACACCGCCTCCGGCGTGGAGGTCCGGCAACTGCTCAACGACCTGCACGCCGAGGGCCAGACCATCGTCCTGGTCACCCACGATCTGGCCCTGGCGCGGTCGTGCGCTACCCGCACCGTCCAGCTTGTCGACGGCCGGGTCGCCGCCGACACCTCGGTGGAGCCGGTCCGATGAGTGCGCTGGGCGGGGTGGTCCGCTCCGGTGTGCGACGACGCCGGGTGCAGACCGTCGTGATCGGGCTGGTCGTGATGATCGCGGTGAGCGCGGCCGTACTCGGTGGGTCGCTGATGGTCGTCTCCAACGCACCGTTCGACCGGGCCTTCACCCAGCAGCACGGCGCGCACCTGACCGCGCAGTTCGACGCGACCAGAACCACCGCGGCGCAACTGTCGGCGTCGGCGGACGCGGCCGGCGTCAGCGCGGCCGCCGGCCCGTTCCCGACCACGGCCATCAGCCCGGTCAGTGATCGCATCCGACCCCAACGCTCGATCACGGTGGTCGGGCGGGCCGATCCGGGCGGGCCCGTCGACGCCGTCACGCTGACCGGCGGGCGGTGGGTGACCGGCCCCGGCGAGATCGTGCTGCACACCGACGGCCGGCTTCCGAAGGGCCTCCAGCCGAAGGTCGGTGACGTGCTGCGGCTGGCGGACCTGCCCGGCAGCCCCACCCTGACGGTGGTCGGGGTGGCCCGGTCGGTCAGCGAGACGGCCGGCGGCTGGGTCCTTCCCGCACAGATCGCGGCGCTGACGGTGCCGGGCACGCCCGGCGCCTACCAGATGCTGTACCGGTTCGCCGAGGCCGACAGCAGCAGCCAGGTCGACACCGGCCGCGCCACGGTGGCGGCGAGCGTGCCCGCCGGAGCGTTGACCGGAGCGCGGTCCTGGCTCGTCACCAGGACCAACAGTGCCGGGAGCACCCTGCTGTTCATCCCGTTCCTCATCGCGTTCGGGGTGCTGGGCGTACTCATGGCGGTCCTGATCATCGGCAACGTCATCGCCGGTGCGGTCAGCACCGGTACGCACCGGATCGGCATCCTCAAGGCCCTCGGCTTCACCCCGAACCAGGTCGTCCGGGCGTACACGGTCCAGGCGCTGATCCCCGCCGTGGCCGGCGCCGTGCTCGGGGTGCTCGCCGGCAACGTCCTGGTCATCCCGATCCTGGCCCAGACCAACGAGGTCTACGGCACGACCGACTCCGGCGTGGCCCCATCGGTCAACATCGTCGTACTGGCCGGGGCGCTGGCGCTGGTCGCGGCGACCGGATGGGCGTCGGCGTCACGCGCCGGCCGGCTGCGTACGGTCGACGTGCTCGCGGTCGGGCGTACCCCGCGCCCCGGCCGGGGCCAGTGGGCGGCCCGGCTGACCGCCCGACTCCCCCTGCCCCGACCGGTGACCCTCGGCCTGGCCCATCCGTTCGCCCGTGCCCTGAGGTCGGCCACGATCGTGGCGGCGATCGCGTTCGGTGCCGCCGCCGCGACCTTCGCCGTCGGCCTGAGCGCCTCCCTGAACCAGATCCAGGACACGGAGAGCCATGGCGACGTCGTCGTCCAACCGGGCGGCGCGGCGATGTCCGGACCACCGCCCGGTGGTGGACCGCCCGGGGGTGGACCCAGGATCGCCCCGGGGCGGCCGCCATCGGTGCCGGACCCCGTGGCCGTCGCCAAGGCGATCACCGCACAGGCCGGCACCAGGGGATGGACCGGCATCGCCGAGACGGAGACGACCACCGGCGGCCTCACCACCGCCCTCGACACCCTCGCCTTCACCGGCGACAACTCCTCGCACGGCTACGAGATCATCTCCGGCAGATGGTTCACCGGGCCCGGCGAGATCGTCGTGGCCAAGCCGTTCCTGACCGCCACCCACGCCCAGGTCGGTGACACCATCGCGGTGACCAGCCACGGCGCGCAGATCACCGTCCGGATCGTCGGCGAGGTCTTCAACATCCAGAGCAGGGGAATGCAGATCCTCACCGCCGCCGCGACGCTCGCGGCCGCCGAACCGGACCTGCGGGCCCAGACCTACGACATCGTCCTTGCGCCCGGCACCGACCCGGACGCCTACGTCAAGACGCTGAACACCGCGCTGGCCTCGGCGGGGGCCACCGCACGGATAGCCGAGGACGAAACCCAGGAGGCCGTGATCATCATCAACGCACTGGCCACCCTCCTGACGCTGATGCTCGTCGCCGTCGCCGCGCTGGGCGTACTCAACATGGTCGTCCTGGAGACCCGCGAACGCGTGCACGACCTCGGCGTACACAAGGCCCTGGGGATGACCCCACGGCAGACCATCACGATGGTCATCGCATCGGTCGTCGTGACGGGGCTGATCGGTGGCGCCATCGGCACGCCCATCGGCGTACTGATGCAGCGGGTGATCCTCGGCGAGATGGGCCGGATCACCGGCTTCGACCTGCCCGCCTCGGTCACCGACGTCTACCACCCCGCCGAACTGGCGCTGTTCGGCCTATGCGGCGTCCTCATCGCCGTCCTCGGCGCGCTGCTGCCCGCCGGCTGGGCCGCCCGCACCCGCACGGCCACCGCGCTACGCACCGAATAGGACGGCGGCGGACCGTCGCCATGCCGGGGTGCCGTCCACGACGCTCGTGGACGGCACCCCGGCGACCCCGCCACCGCCGGGAACGCGGGCGCTCAACCCAGCCGGGCCAGATCCTGCGACAGCACCTCGTGCCGCAGCGGTTCGCCGGCCAGGAACCGCCGCAGCTCCGCGAGGACGATCTCGCCGGCCCGGCGGCGCGATCCGACCGTCCCGGCGGCCTCGTGCGGGGTCAGCAGGACGTTCGGCAACCGGCGCAGCGGATGGTCGACGGGCAGCGGCTCCTCGTCGAAGACATCCAGCGCGGCGTCGATCCGTCCCGAACGCAACGCGGCCAACAGCGCGTCGCCGGCCACCAGCGCCGACCGGGCGGTGTTGACCAGCAGACCGCCGTCGGGCATCAGCGCGAGCTCCCGGGCGCCGATCATGCCGGTGGTGCCCGGCAGCACCGGCGCGTGCAGGGACACCACGGTCGAGCCGGCGAGCAGTTCGTCGAGGCTCACCCGGCGGACACCGAGGGCGTCGGCGTCCGCGCCGGTCAGGAACGGGTCGCAGACGACCACGTGCCCGCCCAACGCCCGGACCAGTCCGACGTACGCCCGTCCGGTGCGCGACGCGCCCACCACCCCGACCACGCTGCCGCGCAACTCCCGCCGGGGCGGCGCGGCCTTCGCGGTCGCCCACTCGACGCCGGTACGCAGGGCGTGGTCGAACCGGTGCACCCGATGCAGCAGGGCCAGGGTCAGCCCGAGCGCCTGCTCCCCCACCGCGTACGCCATCGCGTCGCCGGCCTGCGTCACCCGTACCCGCCGGGCGAAGGAGGCCGGTGTGGCGTACGGCCGGACGGAGGCGCCCGTGTGGGCGAGCAGCCGGAGCCGGGGCGCGGCGGCGAGCACCGGCGCCGACAGCGGCGCGCAGCCCCACGAGGTGACCACGATCGCGGCGTCCCGGAGCAGGGTCGCCAGGACGGTCGGGTCGGCGAGATCGGCTCTGTCCGGCGGCAGGCGGAGCGGGCCGAGGGAGGTCAGCTCCTTCCAGAGGGTTCCAGGGAAGAACAGCGACCGCAGTGCCGGCGGCGCGGCCACGGCGATCGTGCGCGCCGCGCCGGCCGCTGGTCCGCCGTGATCCGACTGCCCCGCGTTGGCCTGGCTCACCCCTTGATTCCCGAGCTGGCGACCCCCTCGGTGAAGTACCGCTGGCCGACCAGGTACGCCATGAAGATCGGCACGAACGCGATGACCGAGCCGGCGAGGAGCATGTTGAGCGGCACGTTCTCCTGTTGCAGCGAGGCGATTCCGGTGGTCAGGGTACGCATGTCGGTGCTCTGCCCGACGATGAGCGGCCACAGGAAGTCGTTCCAGTGCCACAGGAACACGAAGACCCCGAGGGTGGCGAGGATCGGCTTGATCAGTGGCAGCACGATCGACACGTACACCCGCCACTCCGAGCAGCCGTCGAGCCGGGCCGCCTCGAACAGCGAGTCGGGCAGCGACGCGATGAACTGCCGCATCAGGAACACCGCCTGCGCGTTGGCCAGGGTCGGCAGGATCAGGCCCCAGTAGGTGTCGACGCCGCCCAGCTCGGAGATGATGATGAACGTCGGGATCATCGTGACGTGGTACGGCACCATCAGCATCGCGAGGAACGACCAGAACATCGTCTCCTTGCCCGGGAAGCGCTTCTTGGCGAACGCGTACCCGGCCAGCGACGACAGCAGCAGCACCCCGACCACGGAGACCACCGAGTAGACCAGGGTGTTCCACACCCAGCGCAGCACGCTCTTGGCGCCGAACACCGCGTCGTACGCCTCGGCGGAGAACGGCCACGGCAGCAGGCTGTCGGGGAAGGTGACCGGTCCGGTCGGCTTGAACGACAGCACGACCATCGCGTAGAAGGGGAAGAGCGTGATCGCCGCCCCGATCACCAGCAGCACTGCCCGGATCAGCTGCCAGGACCGGCTGGCCCGGTGGGGCCGGTAGGGCCGCCGGCGGTGTTCCGGCGGAAGCGGCGGGGTGGGCGCGGCGGCCGGCGGCACCAGGGTTTCGGTCACTTTTCCCTCCCCAGGGTCAGGCGCTGGATCAGCGCCACGACCACGGTCATCACGAACAACGCGACTCCGATCGCGCTGGCGTAGCCGAGGTCGAAGTACCGGAAGCCCTGGTCGTAGAGCATGTAGACGAGGGTGTAGCTGGCGCGTACCGGGCCGCCGCCGGTCATCACGTAGACCGTGTCGAAGACCTGGAACGAGACTGTCGTCTCGATGATGGCCACGAAGAACAGCGCGGGTCGCAACTGCGGCAGGGTCACGTACCGGAACCGCTGCCAGGCGGACGCACCGTCGGTACGCGCCGCCTCCTCCAGTTCGGCCGGGATCTCCTGGAGCCGGGCGAGCAGGATCAGCATCCCGTACCCGAACCGGGACCACACCGAGACGAACACGAGCGCCGGGATCACCAGGACGCTGTCGGCCAGCCACGACCCCGCCGGCAGACCGAGGCCGGCCATCAGGCTCGACCACGGTCCGCCCTCGGCGAACACCCAGGTGAAGACCACTCCGGCCAGGACGAGGCTGGTCACGACCGGCAGGAAGAAGATCGACCGGAAGATCTTCGCGCCGCGGAACGCGCGCCGGGTCAGCAGCGCCATGCCCAGCGAGGCGAGCATCGACAGCGGTACGGAGAGCAGGGTGAAGACCACCGTCACCCGTACCGCCGACCAGAAGGTCGGATCGTCCACGAGCCGGCGGAAGTTCTCCAGCCCGACCCAGCCGGTGTCCCCGCCGATGGTGTAGTCGGTGAAGCCGAGCACCACCCCGGCGATCGCGGGCCCGAACCGGAACACGACGAAGAGCGCCAGGCACGGCAGGATGAAGAGCAGCGCCGTTCCCGCCTCCCGCGCCGAGGGACGGCGCAGGCGACGAGCACGACGGCCGGGCAGCACGACCATCTCCATCACCTTTCCTCGCGGTTCGGGGTCGGACCGTCCTTAGGAGGACTAGCCGAGCAGCGGGTCGGCCGCCTTGGCCGCGTCGCTCAGCGCCTGGTCCACCGACTTCTTGCCGAGCAGGGCCGCCTGGATCTCCGGAGCGAGTACGCCCATCACGTCCCGGGCCTTCTCGTGCAGCGGCCCGACGGTGGTCATGCCGACGTACTTCTCCTGCTCGCCGAGGACGGGGTCCCCGGCGTACAGCGTGCCGGCGGACTTCTTCGCGGCGAAGAAGCCTGAGCTGGTGTCGTACTTCTTGGCGACGTCGGCGGCGGAGACGAACGCGATCCACTTGCCCGCGGCCTCCTTGTCCGCGGCGTTCCTCAGCATGGCGAGCGAGCCGACGGTGCCGTACCCGATCTGCCTGGCCTCGGTCATCGGCGGCAGGACCTTGATGTTCTCCTTGCCCCAGAAGCTCTCCACCTGCTGCGGCTCCATGTGCCAGACGCAGGCCACCTTGTTCTGGGCGATCCGGGTCTGCTCGACCGGCGGCACCGTGGTGAGCATGCTCTTGTCCAGGAATCCGCCGTCGACGAGTTGCTTGACGAAGGTGAGTGCCTTCCGGCCGGCGTCGCTGTCGAACGCCGCAGACTTGCCGTCCGGGCTGAACACCTCGCCGCCGGCCTGCCAGAGCAGCGGATAGAAGGTCTGGTTGAGGGTGTTCTTCACGTCCCCGGCGTAGGCGGTCATGTCGTAGCCCTTGGCCTTGAACGCCGGTGCCATCCCGAGCATGTCGTTCCAGGTCGCGGGGTACGTCGTCTGGCCGACGGCGTCGAAGACCTTCTTGTTGCAGATCGTCGTCACGGCGCTGGTCAGGACGGGTGCGCCCATCATCTTGCCGTCGATGGTGACGGAGGTGACGACGTTGTCGAGGTAGTCGCCGCGCGCGGCGTCGTCCAGGTACGCGTCGACCGGCTCGATGTTGCGGGCGTACTTGGGAAGCTGGTCGGGGATGAGGTAGACGACGTCGGGTCCCTTGTTGCCGGCGATCGCGGTGGCCAGGGCCTGGTCGCGGTTCGCCCACGGGAAGATCTCCGTCTTCACCTCGATGTCGGGGTGCTGCGCCTTGAAGGCGGCGACGGTCTCGTCCCAGAAGGCCCGGTGTTTCGCCTCGTCGGCGATGACCGGGTACATCCACATGGTGACGGTCTTCTTGTCCGAGTCCCCGGAGCCGGACCCTCCACAGGCGGTCGCCGCGAGCACGGCGGCGAGCGCCACCGCAACGGCTGACAGGCTCTTCCGAACACGCATCCCGCATCCTCCCAGGTGAGCTTGGTTCGAAGTAGGTTAACTTACGGTCCGGGCCGATACTAGATACACGAAGATCAAATATGGCGTCGTCAGGCTTTCCGCGACCGACCTCCTTATCGGACCGCGCCGTAACCGCCGTACGCCGGGTCCGGGTCGGACAGCGGCTCGTCCGTCCCGGGCCCGGCGCCCCCGTCGTGGCGGCTACCCGCCGATGCCGGACCGGGCCGCCGCCACCAGAATCGCGCCCATCTCCGCCGGGGTGAGCACCTTGGCCCCGACGAGCTGCCCGGTGACCGTGACGACGTGGACCAGGAAGGCGGCCCGACTGCCCCAGTTCGCCTCGTCCCGGATCAGGTCGTTGACCGTGCAGCCGTCGGCGCCGTACCGGTTGCGGACCCGGGAGTCGACGTCGCCGGTCAGCACCGTCGCCCGCAGGTCCGACTCGGGGCAGCCGTCCGCCTCCGGTACGTAGCGCAGCAGGTTCGAGCCGTACTGCACCGCCCCGTTGGCGGCCTTGACCCCGTTGCGGAACCACAGGTTGCCCTGCCCGTCCTGGGTGAGCCGGTACGTCTGCGCGTCGCGGACCACCGTGACCGCCTTGGAGAGCGGGTCGATCCGGAGCAGGTACCCGTCGAGCGAGGCGTAGACGTGCTCGTCGGCCGGGTTCACGAACAGTTCGTCGTGCGCCCCGGTGTAGCTCCCCGGCACGTCCCGACGATGCACGGTGGCGCCGGTCGCCGGATCGAGCACGAACAGTTCACCGTCGGCCAGGCCCCAGACCATGCCGTCCGGTCCGAGGGCGACCGAGCTGATCGCGAACGCGCCCGGCACCGGGGTGTACTCCGTGATCTTCTCGCCGGTCGCCAGGTCGGCAGTGAAGAGCTTCGCCTCGGTCGCCCTCGGCTCGGTGCCCCCGCCGGCACCGATCGTGCTGCCGGCCCAGAGCCGGTCACCGATCACCGCCAGAGCGATGACGGCCTGGTCGGGGATGATGTTCCGGTGGGTGGTCCGGATGCCGGTGGCGACGTCGTAGACGGTGAGCGCACCACCCCAGAGCCCGTAGTCCGGGGTACTGCCGACGTAGACCTTCGAGCCGGCCGAGGCGAACGCGATCGGGCGGTTCTGCCCGTCCGGCTGCATCCGGAACAGCTCACGCGGATTGGTGCTGAGCTGGTACGGCCGCGCCGGGTCGTACTCCAGCACCCCGCCGTACGGGTACACGCCCTGGTACATCAGCCCGTCGTGCCAGCCGAAGCCGTCGGTCTGGCCGACCCGCCCGACGTTGGTCGCCACTCCGGTCGCCGGATCGAGCACCGCCATGTTGCCGTTGATGTAGAGGTTCGTGTAGACCCGGCCGTCCGGGCCGGCGGTGATGTTGTTGATGTCCAGGGCCTGCGGCGGGAACGGCAACCGGTACCGCTCGTTCGCCCCGGTCGCCAGGTCGTACCAGAGCGCCTGACCCGAGTAGTTGCCGATCGTGGCGTACAGCCGGCCGGCCACGAAACCGAATCCGATCCCCGCCCCGCCGCCGGCCACCGGTGCACCGGCGCCGTCCGGGGCGGGACCGTAGGTGTCGGTCGGCAGGTCGTAGCGCCAGAGCCCGTTGCCGGAGGTGAAGTAGACCGACCGGCCGTCCGGGGCGAGCGGGGAGGTGCCGCGCGAGTTCATCGTGAACCCGTCGGCCAGGACCGCTCCGGAGTCGGGGTCGAGCACGAGGGCCTGCTGCTGGCTCCGCTTGACGAAGAGCTTGCCGCCGACCAGGTTGATGTCGTACGGATAACTGGCGTCGCCGCGCAGCGGCTCCGGCCAGATGTCCCGCTTCTCCCCCGTCGTCAGGTCGAGTCGGACGAGGTGGCCATGGCTCCCGATCGCCGCCCACAACACGTTCCGGTCGGCGTCGACGGCGGTGTCCACGACGTACTGCTCGCCGGGGTACATCGCGCCGTAGTCGCGGAACCCCTCCGTCGGGGAGTACGAGAAGACGTGCGCGTCCGGATAGGTGCCGCCGTAGATCCGGCCGTCCGTGCCGGGCCGGAGGCCGTACAGCAGGCCCTGCCCGGCGACCGGCGCGCCCAGGTCGGTGGTGACCCGGGTACGGGGGTCGTAGGAGTAGACGTGCGCGTTGGGGTAGCTGCCGGCGTACACGATCCCGTCGCTGGCCTGGGTGACGCCCCAGGCCCCCGAGGACTCGTGCAGGTACGCGGTGTCGAGCAGTTCACGGGTCACCGGATCGGTCACGCTGAGCACGCCCGGCGATCCCATCTGGACGGCGTAGGCGACCGGACGGTCGCCGGCCCCGGTGCCATAGTGGGTCTCGAAGACCGTCAGGGCGCTCTGCTGCACCCCGAAGTCGGTGACGGTGCCGGGGTCGACCCTGGTGGGCGCGACTGCGGCGGTGCCGGGACCGGCATGGACGGGACCGGCGGGCAGTACGGCGGCGGTGATCGCCAGGGCGACGGTGGCGGGCAGGACGATTCGACGCGACAACGACACGAGTTGCCTCCCTCGTTCCGGCAGGTGCCGGAGACCCTATTACGGACGCGGCCGAAACTCCATAGTCGAGGGTGAATCGCTCCGAAGTTGCCAGCGCGTCTCCGGCTCGTGGATCAACCCATGCCGCTCCGGAGGCGAATTGAGCCCGGACCGAAACCAGCTACGTCCGACGGCTCCGGCGCGGCCCCGCACCTGCGCCCGGGTGCTGGACGAGATGGCCGCCGACGGCCGCACCCGGCGCGCGACCCCACGACGCAGCAGCGACGGACCAGCGGCCCCCGGGTAGGGGCCACCGGTCCGTCGCCGGTGATCCGTGCCGTGCTCAGCCCGAGACGGTCACCCGGTACAACTGCGGCCCGTCGCCGAGCACCAGCCGCCCGTCCGGGTGCACCGCGAGGAACTCGGCCGGCTGGTCCAGCAACTGGGTCGGGGCGCCGGTCGCGACGTCCACCCGGAACAGCAGGCGGTTGCCGACCAGCGCGTACAGCACGTTGGCGGTGGCGTCGTAGCCGAGCCGGCCCCGGCTGTCCGACACGCCCGGGGCGAGCTGGATGCGCTGGACCACCGACCGGGACGCCACGTCGACGGCGAAGAGCTGCCCGCCGGCCAGCCCCCACAGCAGCCCCGACCGGTCCAGGGTGAGCGCCGGAACGGCCTTCGCACCGGGCACCGGAACGAACTCGAACGCCTTGCCGTCGGTGGCGGTGTCCCAGCCGAACAACCGGGCCTCGGTCTGGGTCGGCGCCGGCACGCTGTACCCACCGTCAATCGAGGTACCGCCCACGATCAGGCCGCCGGCGTACGCCAGGCTCACGATCGACGAGTCGGTGACCACCGGCCGGTGCACGGTCGACGCCCCGGTCGCCTTGTCGACGATGGCGAGCGCGCCGCCGAGCGTCGTGTTCGGCATCGTGCCGTAGGCGACCTTGTCCCCGGCATCGGTCAACGCCCGCGCCCGCACCTGGTCGGCGGACTTCAGGTCGAGCAGCTTCACCGGGTTCTCCGGGGTGCCGGGCAGCTGGGGCGAGTACTCCGAGCTGTTCCACGGCTGGCCCGGGTCGTACCGGTACAGCCGCGAGTCGGGGTACGCACCCAGGTAGACCTGACCCTCGGTCTCCAGCACGCTCTCCACCTGGGCGAAACGCTGGAAGTCCGACGCGCCGGTGTCGATGTCGACCCGGGCGAGGCCGCCGTTGAGGTAGCCACCGGCGTACACCGTGCCGGACGCGCCGATGTGCAGCGCCGCGAGCGGGATCGGCTCGCCGGGCACGTCCGTACGCAACACCTCCGACCGGCCGGTCTGCGGGTTGTACCGGAACATGTCGCCGCGCCAGAGCAGCCCGACCAGGGTGCGCCCCGGCCACTTCCGGTCGCCGAGCTTGACCCAGCCGATGCCCCGGTTGTTGACCACCCGGCCGGGGAAGGCCAGCCCGGTATCGGTGAATTTTCGGGTCCTGGGGTGGTATCCGACGAGCTTTCCGGCCCGGGTGAAGTAGACCAGTCCACCCGGTCCGGGCTCGGCGACGTCCAGTCCGGCCACGTCGGGGATCAGGTCGGTCCACCTGCGACGCTTGACGTCGTACACCCCGAGGTCGCCGTTGATGGCCGAGCCGAACCGGGCGTACAGCCGGCCGTCGTGGACGTTGAGGTCGTACACCGTGACGCCGACGCCGTCGCCGAGTTCGGCGGGTAGTGGCAGCTCCCGGCGCTTGCCGGTGGCCTTGTCGATCTCGATGAGGTGGCCGTCGGGCTGGGTGCCGGCGTAGATCTTGCCACCACCGACCGCGAGGCTGCGGACGTACTGCACCCCGGGCAGCACCTGCCCGTAGTTCCGGGTGGTGCCGGTCGCGGGATCGAAGGAGAAGACCATCGCGCCGGGGAACGTGCCACCGTAGACGACGCCGCGCTCGTCGACGGCGAGCCGCCAGATGTACGTTTCGGTCGGCAGCGGCCGGCCGAGGTTCTCGATCGGACTGTTCGGCCCCGGCTTGCGCCGGTACAGGTCCCCGGTGTTGTACGCGCCGACGTACACGGTGCCGTCCGGGGCGGCGGCGACCGCGTAGGAGCCGGGGGCACCGGTGAGGTCCTGGGTGGACACCGTTCGACCGGTCGCCGGATCGATCGCCACCAGCCGGGCCGGCTCGCCGGACACCGCCGACCAGAGCACCGGCCGGCCGGCCGGGCCCGGCGCGACGGTCCCGCCGATCAGCAGGACGTCGCGCAGCGGAATGCCGAGGGGGTCGACGGTGACGGCCGGGGCCTGCGACGTCGCCGCCCCAGCGGCCGGTACGCCGGAGATGGTCAGCGCCACCGCGAGCACGGTGAGCAGGCCGATGACTCTACGAGTGCTGCGCATGGGCGCCTACTTTCCTGGCATGGGCCGTCGGTCGAGTAACGGGGGGAACCGTAATTGGCCGGTACCAAAAGAGAACTGCCACATCTGGTCGTCGCCGAGCCGCGCCCGGGTTGGTTTGGCCCGTCAACAGCCCCGGGCCAGCACCACCAACCAGCACCACGATCCCAATTACGGCCACGGCCGTAACCAGACTAGGTGGACGCCCTACCGACGTCAACGGCCCGCCGTCAGGTAAGGAAGGGCCCCTTCCTATCGTTTTCTGTAGAAGAAGGGCCCCTTCCTAACAACTCGGCCGCGGCGGTGCGGAACGCGTCGAGAGCGCGGGTGATGTCGCTGTCGCTCGTCTGCCAGTTGGTCACCGACAGGCGGATGGCCCGTCGACCGTCGAGCGTCGTCCCGCTCAGCCACGCCTCGCCGCTGTCGATCACCCGACGCAGGACCGCGTCGGTCGACCGGTCGTCGTCGAACCGGAAGAGCACCTGGTTGATCACGACCTCGTTCAGCACCTCGCAACCGGGCACGGTGGCCAGGCCGGCGGCGAACCTTCGGGCATGGGCGCAGCTCCGCTCCAGCAGTTCCGCCACGCCCTCCCGGCCCAGGGACCGTAGCGCCGCGTAGACGGCGAACCCCCGGGCCCGTCGGGAGAAGGCCGGCGTCCAGTCCATGGCGTCCCGTGGTTGCCCCGGGCCGCCCTGCACCAGGTATTCGGCGGTGGCGGTCATCGCGGCCCGATGCGAGTCCGGGTGGGCGCAGAAGGCCAGGCCCGAGTCGTACGGGACGTTCAGCCACTTGTGCGCGTCGAAGGCCCACGAGTCGGCCCGCTCGACACCCCGGACCAGGTGGCGCAACGCCGGACTGGCGGCGGTCCACAGGCCGTACGCCCCGTCGACGTGCAGCCACGCGCCGGTGCCGGCCACGGCGTCGGCGATGTCGTCGAGGTCGTCGAAGGCGCCGGTGTTGACCTCGCCGGCCTGGGCACAGACGATCGTCGGCGGGCCGGCGGTGGCGAGTTCGTCCCGGAGTCGGGACACCTCCATCCGGCCGGAACCGTCGACCGGCAGGACCCGCAGGGACACCCTTCCGATGCCGAGGAACCGCAGGGCACGGTCGACGCTCACGTGCCGCCGCGCCCCGACGACGACCCGGATGGACGGCGCTCCGCTCAGGCCCAGTTCCTCGACGTTCCAGTCGACCGCGCGCAGGACGTGGTGCCGGGCCGTGGCCAGGCAGGTGAGGTGGGCCGTCTGGCAACCGGTGACGAAGGCGAACGACGCGTCCACCGGCAGCCCGAGCAGCGCGGCGAGCCAGCCGCCGGTCACCTCTTCGACGACGGAGGCGGCCGGACCGCACGCGTAGAAGCCGGGACACTGGTCCCAGACGGAGGTGAGCCAGTCGGCCGCGACGGCGGCCGGAAGACCTCCGCCGATCACGAAGCCGAAATAGCGGCCGGAGGGTATCGCGACCAGCCCCGGTTCGGCCGCCCGCGCCAGATCCTCCACCACCATCAGCGGATCGGCGGGACCGACCGGGAGCGGGCCACCGAGCCGGTACCGCAGTTCGTCGAGGTCCGCCGAGGCGGCCACCGGCCGCCGGTCGAGCGACCGGAGCCACTGCGCCGCGAGCTCCGCCGTACGGGCGAAAAGATCGGCGGGTACGTCGGTCGCCGAACGGGATGTGCCACGGAGATTCCTTTGCACGGGTGCCCCCTCCACACTGGCTGGTGGTTTCCGACGGGGACCCTAGAACGGGCCCGGAGCGCCAGTCTTGGACGGGATTGCGCCGGCCTAGGCTTGATCCCGTGGCGAGCGCCTCCGAGAACCGACCGGACGCCGACCGTGCCCGGATGTGGTGGGCGGCAGACCTGGGTGGCCTGGAGCTTCTCCGGGCCACCCTCAGCGAGTTCACCTTCCGCCCGCACGCGCACGAGGAGTTCTTCATCGCCCTCACCGAGGAAGGGATCGCCACGCCCACCTACCGGGGGGACACGCACGTCATCGGCCCCGGCGACCTGATCGCGCTCAATCCGGAGGAGGCGCACGCCGGCGGCTCCCCCACGGAGAGTTCCTGGACGTACCGGGCCCTGTATCCCGGCCCGGACCTCATGCGCAGGATCGCGGCGGAGTTCCCCGGATACCGGCGCCGTGGGCCGGAGTTCGGCGGCGACGTCGTACGGGACCCGAAGGTTGCCGCCCGGCTTCGCCGGTTCCACCAGCTCTCGGAGCCGCCCGACTCGAGCGTGCTGGAACGGGAGACACAGCTCGTCGAAGCCCTCGTGCTACTGGTTGCCCGCCACGCGGTACCCCCGCAGACGCCCAGGCCACCCGGCCAGGAACGCCGGGCGGTCCGGCTGAGCAAGGAATACCTGCGGGAGCACCTCGACGAGAACGTGACGCTGGAGGCGCTGGCCAGGAACGCCGGCCTCAGTGCCTTCCACCTGTGCCGCGTGTTCCGGGCGGCGGTGGGGATGACGCCGCACGCGTACCAGACGCAGTCCCGGGTACGGCACGCCAAGTCCCTGCTCAGGGCGGGGCTGCCGATCACCGAGGTCGCCGCCCAGGCGGGGTTCTACGACCAGGCGCACCTGAACCGGCACTTCAAGCGGGTGGTCGGCCTTCCGCCCGGCCGGTACGTCAGGGACGCCACCTGACGACGCCCGGCACCACCTGACGCTCAGGGGCGGCGCGGCCTGACGCTCAGGGCGGCGCAGCCTGACGCTCAGGGCGGCGCGGCCGTGTTCCCGGCTGACGCGCTCAGGGCGGCACTGCCGCGCTTCCGGCCTGAGCCGGCGGTGGCGTGGTCGCGTCGATCCGGCGGACGAGATCGAGGACGTCCACCGGCCGGTCCGTCCGCACTCTCAGCGTGTGGCCGAGGCCGAGCGGCTCGGCTCTCCGGCTCCATTCGGGCCACGACTCCGCGAGACGTCGCTCGTCCTCGTGGATCGCGTGTCGACGGCGCAGCGCGCAGCGGTGCCGAGCCAGTTCGGCTGGCACATCGCACCAGATCTCGACAACCGTGCGAGCGCCGCAGCGACGCAGGCCGGCTTCGGCGAAGGAGAGATCCCGTGGCGTGAACCACCACGACTCGAGCAACACCCTGCCGGGTACCCCCTCGGCGAGAGTCCACATCATCTCCGACGTCGCACGGCCGATGACGGTCGAGGAGACTCCGGACACCGCCGCCGCTATGGCCTCCTTGATGGCGTCCTTGGCGACGAGTGGTACCGAGAGCGCCGGCGCCAACTCCGCGGCAAGGGTGGTCTTGCCCGAGCCGGGAAGACCGTTCACCAGGATGACGTGGTCGGCCACCTGACGATGATGCACAGGCGGTCGGGCCGTCCCGACGGCGCCCCCGGATACAAGACCCGCACCGGTACGCCGTGCGCGGCGGATCCGCGCACGGCGTGCCGGGCCCCGGCCCGTGGGAATCAGGGGTTGGAGGTCGCGGTGAGCGCGTATCCGCCGTACTGCGGGCAGGTGCCCCGCGCGGTGATCCCACCCACCGGAAGGTTGCGGATCTCGACGAAGCCACCCGAGCAGGCGACCCCGAACCCACTGGACACCGACTGGACCGCCGCTGAACGCCCACGGCGGCCGGTCGTCGTCGAATGCGCCGAAGTTCTCCGGCGCGCGGACCACGACCGAACCACCATCGTCGGGGCGGCATCGCATGCCGCGTCGATAGGCTCGGCCAATGACCGTTGTAGAAGAGATTGGCCGCAGCAAGTACGTCAGCCTCACCACCTACCGCAGAAACGGCACCGGGGTCGCCACGCCGGTCTGGCACGTACTGAACGGCGACGAACTGTTCGTCGTGACCGATGCCGGTGCGTGGAAGGTCAAGCGGATCCGCAACAACCGCCAGGTCGTGGTTACGGTCTGCGATTTCCGTGGCAAGATCGCCCCGGGTGCTCCGAGCGCGCAGGGCACCGCCCGACTCCTTGACGAGACGGAAACGGAATTCGGACGACGGCTCCTGGCTCGGAAGTACGTCCTGTCCCGGATAGGAAACTGGCTCACCCGCACCCTGCGCATGCGGCGTTCTCCGTTGATCGGAATCGCCGTACGATTCTGAGCCGCGCGGCCACGCCCGGTTGCTGGCGAAACCTGCCCTTGTATCCTGGTTGCTCCCGAGCGATCACCTTGAAATGCTTCGCGGATGTCCTCATTTCCGGCGACGTTCGCCGAAGACGTCATCGGCCAGCCGGCCCAGCCCCAGTTCGAGGCGTTCCTCGACGAGCACCGCCGCGCGCTCGACGACTGCCTGGACGGGCTGACCGAGGAGCAGGCACGCCGCTCGCTGGTACCCTCCCGGACCACGCTGCTGGGCCTGGTGAAGCACGCGACCTTCGTGGAGAAGGTCTGGTTCGACGAAGCCGTCACCCGCCGCCCACGCGCCGAGATCGGCATCCCCGCGACGCCGGACGAGTCGTTCGTCCTCGACGACGAGGACACGATCGCCACCATCCAACGCGCACACCGTGAGGCGTGTGAGGCGGCGCGCCGCGCGACGTCGTCGCTGGGGCTGGACGACCTGCTCCTCGGTAACCGGCGCGGTCCGCTCCCACTGCGTTGGGTGTACCTCCACGTGCTGCGCGAGCTGGCCCAGCACTGCGGGCACGCGGACATCCTGCGCGAACAACTGCTGAGCGAATAGCGGGGCATCCCGACTTCCCACGAGCGACGCCCGTGGGTCGAACGGCGTGATGGTCATCCGCGTGCTTCCGAGGGCCTACGGAACTGCTCGATCATCGCCGCGTAGCCGCTGCCGCCATGCCCGTCGGTGACGGCCTGGTCGGTCAGGGCCTTGATGTGCCTCGGCAGGTCGGCGTTCACGCCCAGGAACTCGCTCTCGTGGACGAGGTGCGCCATCGCGCCCAGGTGCGTGTCGATGGTGGAATCGTCGGCCGGGTAGGCGCCCTCGTCGATCTGCCGCGCGTAGCCGGGGACCCAGTCGGTCACGGTTCTGATCACCGTGTTCGCGATCGGGGCGAATGTCGTGGCGTCCACACCGGCCGTGCCGGCCAGGGCGGCGCCCTGGAGGAAGCCGTTCAGCACGCTCCACATCACGCCCAGCAGCGCCACGTCGTACAGCGACGACAGGCCGTGGTCGGCACCGAGGTACGTGCCCGCGCCGAGGCTGCGCAGGGTCGACTCGTACGAGTCGAAGGCCGCCTGCGGGCCGCTGTAGAGGATGACGGCGTCCGCCGTGCCGATGGCCTGCGGAATGGCCATGATCGCGCCGTCGAGATAGGTGCCGCCCAGCGGCGCCGCCCGCTGCGCGGTCTCGCGGGCCACCCGCGACGTGCCCGAGGTCAGGTTCACCAGGACCCGACCGTCGAGGACTCCGCCCAGCGGATCGAGGAGTTCGTGCATCGCTTCGTAGTTCGAGACGCAGACGACCACGAGCGGACTGGCCGCCACGGCATCTCCCACCGAGCCGGCGAGCGTCGCCCCCTGCGCGACGAGATCTTCGGCCTTCGCCGCCGTACGGTTCCACACCGTCGTGGGGTGCCCGGCGCGCAGGAACGCCCCGGCCAGCGCCTGACCCATCAGGCCCAGGCCGATAACCGTCACCGGGGTGTGGCCAGCATCGTGATTCCGCATCGTGTGCTCCATGGAGTCGGGTTGAGGGTGCTGGCAGAATCATCAACGTTCACACCGGTATGAAGGTCAAGGAGGAAACGGCGTGCTGATCGGGGAGTTGAGCCGGCGGTCCGGCGTCCACGCGCACCAGTTGCGGTACTACGAGGCACAGGGCCTGCTCGAGCCCGACCGGGGCACCAGCGGCTACCGCCAGTACGCCGCCGACGCCATCCTGACCGTGACCCAGATCAGAAAGCTGCTCGAAGCCGGGCTGTCGACCCAGGAGATCGGGTTCCTGCTGCCCTGCGCGAACGGCGCGGTCCCCGAGTTCGAGCCCTGCCCCGAACTCCTGGACGCCCTCCGGGCCCGCCTGCACGGGCTGGACGAACGCATCGACACCCTCACCCGCTCCCGGCGGGCCCTGCACGACTACATCGACGCCACCGAGCGGCGCGAGTCCGTGCACTATCCGAGATGCGACTCCACCGCCCCGGGCCCGACACCGCAGTGATTGCCCACGGCGGGCGGTGCGGCCCGTACGCCCGCCGTCACCAGGCTGACCAGCGCCATCGGTCGACGTCGGCCCATCCCACCTCCAGGGCGGCGGCGAGGTGACCGCCGAACGCGACGGTTCCCTCGTGGGAGGCGTACGCGATCCAGCTGAGCGTGTCGTCGCTCCACACACCCTCGGCGCCGGCGTAGCGGGGCGCGAACGTCTCCACGTCGACGAGAACGTCGGCGCCGTCCTCGGACAGCTCGGTGACCCGGCCTCCGCCCAGCCGCCGTAGCGCGGCGCGGGCCTCGGCGAGTCCCCGCTCATCCCACATCGACGCGTCGGCCAGCACGAGCACGTCCGGCGGGGTCGGATCGGCGAGCATCGGATGCCACGACCGGTCCACCAGGCCCCACCGACGCCGCAGCCGTTCCTGCCGTTCGGTCGACTCCGCCGGAGTCAACCGGCGCCGGTACGGCAACGGTTCCACCCGAAGATCGCCGGCGGTCACCCAACCCTGCAACGCCGACCGGAACAGCCGACGCTCCTCGGCCACCACCTCGACTTCCGCCGCGACTTCCGCCGCCTCGGACGCGCTCCGGGTGGACGGTGACCCCGCCGTGTCGCCCGCCTCGGCCAGCACGTCCACCAGGTCGGACGGCTCGGGCAGGCAATCCGGATCAAGTCGCTCCACCTGCGCCAGGATCGCCGCGACGACGTGGTACCGGGGAACGATCCGCCCGGCCTCGGAGCGGTACCGGTACCCGTCCTCGGCCGGCCCCTGAACCGGCGTCGCCGCGTAACGACGGGTCAACTCGTCGTAGCGCTCCATCAGGTAGCGACGTGCCGCCACCTGCAGGGTCGTCGAGTCCACGCCACAGACTCCCATGATCTTGTCAACCCTGTCCCCGCCGGCCGGTCGGCGGCTCAACCCCGGGCCCCCTGCCGGGTCAGGGACAACAGGTACCGCTCACGGTTCCGCGGGTCCACCGTCGTCCTCGGCCGGCCGGTGAACTCGCCCCGGACCGGTCGGTAGCCGTCGAGGGTGGACTCGACAACCCCCTCGCCCGCGGTCAACCCGGGAAGTCGGCGTTGCAGGTCCGGTACCCGCGCCGCCGGTGCGACGGCCTCGATGGTGGTCAGATCGCCCCGGAGCGACTGATGCTTGACCGCCGCGCCGATCCGACCCAGGGCCGTCAGGACGGCGCTGATCGACCAGACCGGGATTTCGAGACTCATCCGGAGCATCGGCTCGCAGACCACGGTTCCGGCCTCCTCGACTGCCCGCATCAGCACGAGCGGCGTGAGATTGCGGAAGTCGGCCGGCGTACTGAGCGGGCCACGCGTGGACGGCGGACCGTCGGCCAGGCTGTAGCTACAGTCGATCATCGTGATGACGCAGTCGGTGACCTGCCAACCGAACCGGCCCTCGCACAGGGTTCGGCGCACGTACCGGGCCATGTGCTCGGTGAAGGTGTCGGCGTTCCTGTAGACGTACATCGGCATCGCCTGCGGCTCGACCCGCATCCGGAACTCGATCCCCGAGTCCGGCGGCCCCGGCTCGACCCGCAGGCCGATGGTGGCCTGGAACGGGTTGGACTCGGTGTTGAGGATCTCAACCGCCTCGCCGCGACCGACCGGGCGCTCGACACAGATGATCGTCGTCTCGCGGAACGTGACGTCGATGCCGAAGTCCGTCGCCAACGTCGCCCCGATGACCTCCTTCTGGACCTCGCCGTAGAGCGAGACGGAGATCTCCCGGCCGGTGTCGTCCGACCGGACGTTGATCAGCGGATCCTGCTCGGCCAGCCGGGCCAGTGCACCGCGCAACGCGCCGCCATCACCCGGCCGTACGGGCACGACCACGGTCTCCATCGTCGGCGGCGCGAAGTGCTGCAGGTCCCCGCTCGGGGGTGGCTGGCCGATGGTGTCACCGATCCGCACCCCGTTCAGGCCCCAGAGCCGGCCGATCTCGCCCGCGACGAGGTGCGGGCGCCGGACCCAGCCGCCGTGCTCCGGAACACTGATGCCGGTGGCCTTCGCCTCGGCATCGCCGCTGGTGGCGGTCCCGAGCCGCAGCCGTTGCCGGATCTGCACCGTGCCGCCGAACATCCGGACGTAGGCGACCTTCTCGCCGGCCGATCCACGATCGATCTTGAAGACCCGACCCGACATCTCGGCCTCCGGGTCGCCGGCCTCGGCGGGCAGCAGTTCGGCCAGGCCGGTCATCAGCGCGGGTACGCCCTCTCCGGTGGTCGCCGCTCCGAAGAAGACCGGATGCAGCAACGACCGCCGGCTCTGGGCGGCAAGTTCCCCGCGTAGCCGTCCGTCCGTGACCGCCGACTCGTCCTCGACGTACGCGGCCAGCAGCGAGTCGTCCCGCTCGGCGAGTACCTCGGTCAGTGCCGCCCGGAAGGTCGGGTCGTCGAATCCGTACGGCCGGAACCGCGCGGCGCGGGTGCCGGGGCCGTCGACCGTACCCATCGGGATGATCGCGCCCGGAAGGCGTCGCCTGATTGCCTCTATCACCCGTCCGACGTCGGCGCCGCCACGGTCGATCTTGTTGACGAACAGCAGCGTCGGTATCCGCAACCGCCGTAGCGCGCGCATCAGGACGCGGGTCTGCGGCTGGACGCCCTCGACGGCCGAGATCACCAGAACGGCGCCGTCGAGCAGGCTCAACACCCGCTCCACCTCGGCGATGAAGTCCGGATGCCCCGGTGTGTCGATCAGGTTGACCGTCGCGCCGGCGATCTCGAACGACACGACGGCAGACTTGATGGTGATCCCACGCTGACGCTCCAGCGCCAGCGTGTCGGTCCGGGTCGTGCCGGCATCGACCGTGCCGACGGTGTCGATGACCCCGGCCGCGTACAGCAGCCGTTCGGTCAGTGTCGTCTTACCGGCGTCGACATGCGCCAGGATCCCTAGGTTCAGCGTTTTCCGCGGCAACCGCCACACTCCTCGAAGAAATCGACAATTCCTGTTCGATGGAGGTGCTTGCCGCTCGCATGTCGTCTCCCTGCTCGATCCGTGGCTGAACGTTCGGCCCGAGTCAACCACGACCTGGATACCCGGACGACCGAGTTAACCCAGACGACCGGGGTCAACTTCCGCTGCCCGGCTGACGGGCCGGCGGATACCCTGGGCCGGTCGGGTGGACGGACCTCGGGACGGTGAGCGATGGCGCGAAGGAGCCCGCAGGCGAAGAAGGCGCTGAGCTACGCCAGGGACCGGCGCAACGACTACGGCGAGAACGCCAAGAGTTCCCGCAGGAACATCCGGCGGAACAAGCGCGTGCCGCACCGCGCCGACCGGCACCGCGAGCAGCAGCTGCTCGCCGCCGCGACCGGCCCCGTCGCCGGAACCGAGGCGGCCGAGCAGGTCGAGATGAGGCTGCTGGCCAAGAAGTCCATGTGGATGATTAAGCGGTGGCGGAAGTGGCGGGACACCCCGTTGGCAGAGATCGTCGCGAAGAGGCTACGGCGACGTGCCCGGCTCGGCATGGACGAACCGGCTTCGGGGCAGGCCCGGCTCGAACGCATCCGTCGCCGCACCCGAAAGCCCGCCGCCTGACGGCGCGACGTCCACGTCAATGCTGCCACCCGTGGCGGTTTCCGCAGGGTGGGCAGATCTCAACTCTTGACGGCCTCTGCGATCTCCAGGGCCGCCTGGACGGGCGTGAGGTGCGTGGTGTCGACGACCTCGGCCTCACCGTGCAGCCACAGGCGGGCCGCTTCGGCGTAAGCCTCAAGGTATTTGAGCCGGAACGGGGAGGGAACGGGAGAGGCACCCGCGATGCGCCTGCGGAGGGTGTCCTGGTCCGCATGAAGGACGAAGTGCCGCACCGGGATGGCGTGCTGGGCGAGGCCCCCGCTGATCTCGCGCCAGTACTGCTCGACCAGGACAGTCATAGGCATCACCAGAGTGCCGCCGGTGTAGTCGAGTACACGGCGCGCGGTCTCGACTACGAGCGGCCGCCACGGCGGCCAGTGTTGGAAGTTGTCCGTCCCGGGCAGCCCGGGCGTGATGTCCATGAGTGTCTCGCCGACCTTCTCGGCGTCGAACACCCGTGAATTCGGGATCAGTTGTTGCACGTGCGCACTGGTCGTTGTCTTGCCTGCGCCGTGGGTGCCATTGAGCCATACGATCACGGGCTCCGATGCTACGACCCCACCGAGGGCAGGCCTGCCTCATCACCCATCCGACCCGTACGCGGTGGCCAGCCGGGCGAAGCCCTCGTCCAGGGTCACCGCCGGTGACCAGCGCAGTGCCTCCCGGGTCCGGCGCTGATCGAACCAGTGCGCGGTGGACAACTGCTCGGCCAGGAACCGGGTCATCGGCGGCTCTTCCGTCCGTCCCAGCGCCGACCAGACCCGCTCCACGGCGGCGCCTCCGGTCTTCGCCACCGCCACCGGCACCCGGAGCCTCGGCGGCGGCGGCGCCCCGGCGGCGCCGCAGATCCGCTCGACCAGCTCGGCCACCATTCGCGGCTCGCCGTTGCTGACCACAAAGGCCCGCCCGTGTACGTCGACCTCGGCCGCCCGGTCGAGCGCGGCGACGATGGCATCCGCGGCGTTGCTGACGTACGTCGTGTCGATCAGGGCGGTACCCCGGCCGACGAGTGCGAGCCGGCCGGACCGCGCCCGCTCGACGATCCGGGCCACCAACTGGGTGTCGCCCGGTCCCCAGACCAGATGGGGGCGGATCGCGACGACGGCGAAGTCGGACGAGTCGGCGGCCAACGCGAGCAGTTCGGCCGAGGCCTTGCTGCGGGCGTAGTTGCCCCGGGCGTGGTCCGGATCGGCCTGGTCGGCACCGACGCCGACCAGGCCGGCGCCGTGGTGGGCGACCGACGGCGAGGAGACCTGGACGAAGCGCGTGACGCCGGCAGCTCGGGCGGCGTCGAGGAGGATGGCCGTGCCGTCGATGTTGGTCCGCTGGAACTGTGGCCACGGACCGGTCATCGACACCTTCGCGGCCAGGTGGACCACCGCGTCGACTCCGTCGACCGCCACCGAAACGGCCGCCGGATCGGTGATGTCGCCACGCCGCTCGTCGACCCCGGCCAGGTCGGCGGGCCGGCGCTGCAGCACGCGGACCTGGTCGCCCCGCAGCGTCAACACGCTCGCGACGGCACCGCCGAGCATGCCACTGGCGCCGGTGACGAGAACCTTCACAGTTTCCCGAGCCCTCCGCCCGCGAGGACCCGTTCCGCCCACCGACCCAGCCGGGTACGGTCGATCTTCGAGTTGTGCCGGATGTCGGTGGGTAGGTCCGGTACGACCAGTACGGCCGCGACCGGTAACCCGGTCACCTCGCGTACGTCGTCGGCCAGTTTCCGGTCCGCTGGCCCAGCGCGGCGTACCGGGGGTCGGGTCTCGGCGACGACCACGAGCTGCGTCACGCCGCGCGGGCCCACCCCGACCGCGGCGGCCCGGGCGACCTGCGGCAACGACTCCACCCGCTGCTCGATCCCGACCGGGGTGAGTACGCCGTCCGAGGTGCTCAGTACGTGGGCCAGTCGACCCTGCACCCACAGCCGGCCGTCCGGATCCAGGTAGCCGACATCGCCGGTACGGTGCCAGCCCGGGTTGCGGGAGCTGACGCGTTCGGTGAGCCAGAGGGCGTCGTACCGATCCTTGACGTGCCCGGCCCGGACCATGATCTCCCCGGTCACCCCGGCGGCGGCACCGGGCTGCTCGGCGGGCGTACCCGTCGGGTCCAGCGCGGCGATCGCCACCTTCACCCCGGGGATCGGCCGACCGACACACACGCCGTCCCCCGACCCGGCGTCGACGATCTCGTCGAGGGTGACGTCGGTGACCGGCAGAACCTCGGTCATCCCGTACGGGGTGTGTGGCTGCGCCTTGGGCATCAGCGCCCGCGCCTGCGCCAGCAGTACGGCGGGAACCGGTGCACCGGCACTGAGCAGCAGCTCGACCCCCTCCAGAGCGGCACGCTGCCGGTCGTCCAGCGCGTCACCGGTCTCCACCACGTTGCGCAACGCCGCCGGTGCGGCGAACACCGCCGACGCGTCGATCGCGGCCGTCGCCTCGGCGAGGGCGGCGGCGGTCAACGTGCGTGGCGCGGTCACCTTCATGTCCGGGATCACCGACGTGGCGCCGAGCGCCGGCCCGAACAACGCGAACGGTGCGAACGCCGCCACGATCCCGGTGTCGGAGTCGAGGCCGAAACTGGAGAGTGCGTCCCGCATCGCGGCGAGCTGCCGGTGGGTGTAGACGGCGCCCTTCGCCGGGCCGGTGGAGCCGGAGGTGAAGAGCACGGCCGCGTCGTCGTCCGGGCCGGGAGCGGACGGCAGCTCCGGGTGGCCCGCGCCGATCCGGGCGAGCCGACCCAGGGTCGACGCGCCGAGTACGGCCGCGCCCGGTCCGGCGCCGAATCGTCGCCCGGGCCAGCGCAGCGCCCGGGCGACGGCGAGTCCCCGGCCGACTGCGATGAGGTGGGCGGGGTCGGCGGCGCGCAGCGCCCGGTTCATGCCGGCCAGTCCCAGCCCCGGATCCGCCACGACGATGACCGCGCCGATGCGCAGGCAGGCGTAGACGGCGGCGGTCAGGTCGGCGCCGGGCGGCACCAGCAGCGCCACCCGGTCGCCACGGCGTACCCCGGAGGCGGCCAGTCCCGCGGCGATCTCCCGGATCCGCCGCCACAGCAGCGCCCAGCTGACCTGCCGGCCCCCGTGGGCCAGCTCGACCAGCGCGACCGACCGGTCGTCGGAGCGGTCCGCCAGTGCCGCCCAGAGTGGACGCCACGGCTCGGTGGGTTCCGGCGACGGCGACGGCGACGGCGTCAGCTTCGGGGCCGGCCGATCCAGGTCGGCCAGCCATCGTACGACCGCGCCGGGCACGTCGGCGTCCTCGGCGAGCAGGTGCCCCGCCCCCTCGAACCGGTGCAGCTTCGCGTGCGGCAACCGGGTTCGCAGGTCCCGCAGGTGTACGGCGCCGAAGACCGGATCACGCGGCCCCCACAGCAGAAGTGTCGGCACCTCCGCCAGCCTGCTCAGTCCCTGGGCGACCTCGGTCAGCGCCGGCCAGCTCGGGTGCTCCGGGGTGAGCGGGATGTCCGCCACGAACCCGCCGATCGCCGCCCGGCGGTCCGGAGTCCGGTACGGGGCGAGATAGCCGGCCCGGACCTGCTCCGGCAGCGGCGGATTCGCCAGCGCGAGGGTGGCTCGCAGGAAGGTCGGGCTCGACACGGTCACCGCCGGCAGGATGCCGGGCAGCCGGGCCAGCCTGATCAGCGTGGGCGCCGACGATCCGGGCGGCTGGTGTACCGCTGTGTTGGTCAGTACCACGCCGCGGAGCTGGTCGGGATGCCGCAGGGCCCAGCCCAGCGAGATGACACCGCCCCAGTCGTGTCCGACCGTGATCACCGGTCCGGTCAGGCCCAGCGCGTCGGTCACCGTGCCGAGGTCGTCGATCCGCTGCGCCAGCGGGCGTACTGTGCCGGTCCGCTCCGAGAACCCCATGTCCAGGTGGTCGACGGCGACCACCCGCCACGGCGGCGCGTCGGGCCGGCTGAATCGGGCCAGCAGGTGCCGCCACAGGTACGACCAGGTGGGGTTGCCGTGCACGCACAGCAGCGTGCCGACGTACCCGCTCGGGCGTTCGGGGTCCGTGACAGCCGTGTCCAGGACGTGCCAGGTGCGCTCCACGCCCTGGCTGTCCACTGCGGTGACCCGGCGGGACCAGGCGGGATCCAGACCGGGCAGCTCGGCCGGAAGCAGGCTCTCGTCGCCGCTCACCACACGATCTCCAGGGCGCAGGTGTTCAGGCCGGAGCCGACTCCCATGCAGAGCACCCGGTCGCCGGAGCTGAGTGAGCCGGCGCTGTGTGCCAGGGTCAGCGGCAACGAGGCCGGTCCGACGTTGCCCAGCATCGGGAACGTCGCCGGAACGCGGCGCGGGTCGAGGCCGAGCCGGTCGACGACGCCCCGGGTGTGCGCGACGGAGACCTGGTGCATCACGTACAGGTCCATGTCCTGCCAGTCCCAGGGGCCGACGTGTGCCCAGGTCGCCTCGGCCAACTCCAGGCCCGCGTCGAGAAGGCCCTTGGCATCGGTACGCATCCTCGTGCTGTCCCCCACGCAGAGCTCGTGGTGCTGGGTCGCGGCCCGGCTCACCCCACCGACCAGTCGGTGGCCCTCGGTGTGGGTGTCCGCGGCGGCCAGCACCATCGCGGCCGCGCCGGAGCCGAGGGTCAGCGTGGCGAACTGGTCCCGGACGTCCCTGCGGGTGGCGTCCGGACGACGCAGCCGGTCGATCGTCGCCTGCTGGGCCTCCCGGGAACACTCGCCCGCCACCACCAGCGCATAGCGGATCTGTCCGGCATCGATCATGTTCGCGGCGACCTGGATCCCGTTGACGAATCCGAGGCAGGCGTTGGCGATGTCGAAGTTCAACGCCGACTGCGGCAGCTCCAGCGAGTGGTGGATGGCGACCGCCGTCGACGGCTCCAGGTGCGCCCGGGACACCGACGTGTTGATCAGCAGCCCCACCTCGCGCGCGTCGACACCGGCCTCGGACAACGCCTTCGCCCCGGCCACCGCCGCCGCGTCGGCGAAGCCGAAGCCCTCCGGCCACCAACGTCGCTCCTGGACACCGGCGATCCGCTGGAGCATCCCCCGGCGCAACCGCAGCCGATCGAGCGTGTCGCTCAGCTCCTCGTCGATCTGTTCAGAGGTCACGACGACCGGCGCCTCCAGAGCCGCCACCGACAGCACCACCGTGTTGGTGTAGCGATAGGCAGCATTGCCGTCCGTCATCCAGCCTCCGTCCGTCGCTTCGTGTCCCGGGGCTCGAAGTTATCCACTCAAGCCCCTCATCCACCAATGATCGATCGGCTCGGCGGTGAGCATCACGCGGTTATGGGGGCGTACGCACCCTGTGCTCGACGTCGAGTAGCCAGGCAACGACCGCAGGTAGCCGCTCGCCGTTGCCGACGGCGAACTCGCCGAACCACTCAGGCGTCCCGGATGTGGATCCGCTCGCCCTGCGGACTGAAGAGGACGAGAATCTCGACCGGGTCGTGGCCGGCACTGGCCATGCCGTGCGGTGTCCGGGTGTCGAACTCGGCGGCCTCGCCGGGAACGAGGGTGGTGAGGTCGGATCCGATTTTGAGCTGAAGTGTCCCGCTGAGCACGTACATCCACTCGTAACCGCCGTGCGCGCCCTGTTTGATCGGGGTGCTCGGGTTCCGGCCGGGCAGGACCATCTTGAACGCCTGTACGGGGGCGGCCTGTCCGGTCAGCGGGATGTGGACCATGCCGTGGCGTCGTACCGGACGGGGATGGATTCGCGGATCTCCGGAGGGTGGGGCGCCGACCAGGTCGTCGAGGGGCACCCGGTAGACCCGCGCGAGTGGGATCAGCAGGTCGAGCGAGGGGCGCCGCAGCCCGGACTCCAGGCGCGACAGGGTGCTGACCGAGATTCCCGTCTGCTCGGCGACGTCGGCAAGCTTGAGGTTGCGCCCCTTCCGCGCCTCGCGCAGGCGGGGACCGACCGCCTCGAGCAGCGGTTCCAGTTCCTGATCCGGCACCAGCCCCACACTCCCCGACCTCACCCGTTTGCGCTTTCCGCAAGCGTACTTGCATCGGGCCGCTGCGGGTGCGGACGGTGGCCGACCGGCGGTGGCCGGGGCTCGGCTAGGTGGTAATCACGCCGAGCTGGTTCAGCTGGGAGAAGACGTTGACGACCCCCCAGATCTCGGCGATTCGGCCGTCGACGAAGCGGTAGAGAAAGATCTCGTCGTAGACGACTGACCTGCCGGTCGGCGGAAGACCCAGGTACTCACCCCGATGGGTCCCGGTGACCGTGTTCCTGCTGACGACCCTGTCCCCCTCCTCGACCAGATCCTCGACCGTGACGCGGAGGTCGGGGTACGCGCGGAGGAGCACCGGCCACACCTGCTTGAGCGCCTGCGCCCCGGTCGCGCCGGTCGGCACCGGTGCGTGGAACAACACGTCGGGGTCGACGATCTCGTCGATGGTCTGCCAGATGAGTTCCACGCCGCCGCCGATGGCGTCATGAAGGCGCCTTACCGTCGCCTTGTTGCCTGTGCCCTGGACCGTTGCCACCTGGCTTCTCCTCCGGGTCGAGTTTGTCCGCGCACTACGACGACGCGGCCCCTCGGAATGTGAGGCGGCCCGCCCGGTGCGGCAGCCGGCGGTGGAGATGCGGGTCACATCTCAGGCTGGATGTCACACTCCCGGCGCCTGTCGCGCTCTCAGGATGCGACCGCGACAGGAGGCCCACCATGTCCGACATCCCGCCCGACTTCCCGTCACCCTCGTTAGAAGGCAGCTCCCAGAAGGCGGCGGTAGCCACGGCGCCGGACACCGCGACGCAGGTGTTCGCCGATCACCGGGAGCTGTTGTTCTCCATCGTCTACAACATGCTCGGCAGCGTCGCCGACACCGAGGACGTGCTGCAGGAGACATGGCTGCCGTGGGCGAACAGGAACCAGGCACCGACGGTGGAGCGGGTCGAGAACCCACGCGCCTACCTGGTACGGGTCGCGGTGAACCGGGCGCTCGCCCACCGGGCCACCGTCAGCCGTCGCCGGGAGACGTACGTCGGGCCATGGCTGCCTGAACCGCTCGTCGGCCCCCTCGTCGACACTCCGATCACCGGCGATGCCGCCGATGCGGCCGTACGCGCCGAGTCGGTGTCGATGGCGCTGCTGGTGGTGCTGGAAACCCTCACGCCACTGGAACGCGCGGTCTTCGTCCTGCACGAGGTGTTCGGCTACGCCCACACCGAGATCGCGGACATCCTCGGCCGCAGCCCCTCGGCGGTACGCCAGCTCGCCCACCGCGCCCGCGAGCACGTCCAGGCCCGACGTCCCCGCTTCCAGGCCGACCCGCGCGTCCGCCAGCAGGTGACCGAACGGTTCCTGGCCGCCGCGCTCGGCGGTGACCTGGACGCCCTCCTGCAGCTCCTGGCACCGGAGGTGACCCTGTGGAGTGACGGCGGAGGCAGGACCCACGCAGGCGGAGGTCTACGGCCGGTGCACGGTCGGGACAAGGTCGCCCGCCTCCTCCTCGGTATCGCGGCCCGCTTCGGCAAGGCCCTCGACGTGGTCTACCGCAGCGTCAACGGCGACCCGTCGGCGCTGCTGTTCGCCGACGACACCCCGTACGCCGTCATCGTCCTCGACCTCACTCCGGACGGCGGCCAGGTGCGTGGCATCTACTCCGTGGCCAATCCCGACAAGCTCTCCCACGTCAACTGAACAGTGAGTGAGGAATCGCCATGCTGCGAAAACTGATGACCCTGCCCAGCGGCAGGATCGCGAAGTGGGCCATCCTGGCCTGCTGGCTGGCCCTGCTGATCCCGGCCTTTCTGCTGGCCGGCAAGCTCGGCGACGTAGAGAAGAACGACAATTCCGCGTGGCTGCCCAGCAACGCGGAGGCGACCAAGGTCATCGAACAGGCCAAGAAGTTCCAGCCCGCCGAGACCCTGCCCGCGATCGTGATCTACGACCGGCCCGAGGGCGTCACTCCTGCCGACATGGCCAAGGCCCAGGCCGACGTCGAGGCGTTCAAGGGCATCGACAAGGTCGTGGGACAGCCGCACGGCCCGGTGCAGGCCCAGGACGGCAGGGCCATCCAGACCGTGGTCCAGATCGACGACGGTAACGAGGGCTGGGACGGGGCCCACGCGGTCGTCGAAGCGATGACCGAGATCGGCGAAGAGAACGCCGACGGTCTCGGGTTCCACGTCACCGGACCGGCCGGCTACGCGTCCGACTCCATCACGGCCTTCGGTGGCGGAGGCGCCCTGGGCATGATCACCGCGCTGGTGGTGGTCGTCATCCTGCTGTTCACCTATCGCAGCCCGTTACTGCCACTGCTACCCCTGCTGACCGCGGGCGGCGCCCTGGTGATGGCGGAAGCGGTGATCTACCTGCTGGCGAAGAACGCCGGGCTCACCGTCAACACGCAGACCAGCCTCATCCTGACCGTACTGGTGTTCGGCGCCGCCACGGACTACGCGTTGCTGCTCATCTCGCGGTACCGGGAGGAGTTGCGGCGGCACGAGGACCGGCACGAGGCGATGGCGGAGGCCCTGTACCGCTCCAGTCCCGCGATCATCGCCAGCGCCGCGACCGTCGCCGTCAGCCTGCTGGTGCTGCTGCTGGCCACCCTCAACTCCACAAAGGGGCTCGGCCCGGCCTGTGCTGTCGGCATCCTCGTCGGGCTGCTCGCCATGGTCACCCTGATGCCGGCCCTGCTGGTCATCTGCGGCCGCTGGATCTTCTGGCCGGCGAGGCCGTCGTACGGCTCGGTCGCAACGGCCAGGGACAGCATCTGGACGCGGATCGGCACCGCCGTCGCCCGACGGCCGCGGATCGTCTGGATCGGTACCGCGCTCGCCCTCGCTGTGATGGCGATCGGGGTGGTGGGGCTCAAGGCCGACGGGATCCCGAGCAAGGGCCAGTTCACCAACGAGTCGCAGGCGGTCGTCGGCGAGGAGATCCAGGCCCGGCACTTTCCGGCCGGTTCGGGTGACCCGATCTATGTCGTCGCCAAGGCTGCCTCGGCGGAGCAGGTCAGAAGCGTGCTGTCCGGCGTGCCGGGGATCGCCGACGTCGCGCCGCCGATGATCAAAGATGGTGAGGCCTTCGTCCTCGGAACGCTCAGGGACGCCCCCGGCAGCAAGGCCGCGATGCGCACCGTCGAGCGGGCCAGAACCGAGGTCCACCGGATCGAGGACGCGGATGCCCGGCTCGGCGGCAGCACCGCGATCGCACTCGACACCCAGCAGTCGGCCGCCCGCGACGCCAAGGTGATCATCCCCGTCGTACTGGTCGTGGTCTTCCTCATCCTCGCGCTGCTGCTGCGGGCGATCGTCGCACCGCTGCTGCTCATGGCGACGGTGGTGCTGTCGTTCGGAGCGGCCCTCGGCGTGAGCGCCCTGATGTTCAACCACGTGTTCGACTTCGCCGGGGCGGACTCGAACTTCCCGCTCCTGGTGTTCGTCTTCCTGGTCGCCCTGGGCATCGACTACAACATCTTCCTGGTCACCCGGGTACGGGAGGAGGCACTGCTGCACGGCACCCGGCGTGGCGCGCGGATCGGGCTGTCCGCCACCGGCGGTGTGATCACCTCGGCGGGTCTGGTGCTGGCCGGTACCTTTGCGGCGCTGGGATCACTGCCGTTGGTGTTCGCCGCGCAGCTGGGTTTCGCGGTGGCGTTCGGTGTGCTGCTGGACACCATGATCGTCCGCTCGGTGCTGGTCACCGCGCTGACCCTGGACGTGGGTCGATGGATGTGGTGGCCCAGCAGGTTGTTCAGGCAGCACGACGACCCCCGGCCGGCGGCGGACGAGTACGACCTCGAACCGGTTCTCACCGGCACGGGCCGGTAGGTGCCAGGGGCGGGCGCACGGTCGTCCGCCCCTGCACCGGCAGCTCGGCAGGTACGGCGGGGACGGTGGTGACGACCGGCTCTCGCACCGCCACCGTGGGCGTGCTGACCGTCGTCCTCGACGGGATCGGGCCGCCACCACGACCAACGGCGTCGCCCAGTCCTGTTCGGAGTGGCAGGTGATCCGGATTCGGGTCCGGCCGGGCGAGCCGGCCGCCTGCTCCGCGCCAACGTTCCCCGCGGTCCCCACGATCATGGGATCCCTGAGCCGCCGAAACGACTGTTCACCTGGTAAAACAGGTCAGTTCGAACGCTGGACGCTGGCCAGGCTCTCGGCCCGACTACGCCGCGACGGGGAGAGCACATCCACGTCCACGCCGGCCCCCTTTCCGGGTGTCGCCTCCCATCCGCGGAACTTGTCGGCGACCGTCCGAACCTGCTCGTCATGCGGACCGATGGCGATATAGAAAAGCGACTCGTCCACCTCACGATCGTCGCCACCCCAACGCACGGTTCCCCCGCACTCGGCGAGAACATCCCGCAGCACGAGTTCCTGCATGGGGAAGAAACCTCCCTTCGCTCGAGCACCAGGCCGAATGCGAATGGCGGTACCCGAAGCGAGGTTGGACTCTGGTAGGCGTTTGTCGAGCTTGCCGATCTCACACCAGCCGGCCAGGTCCAGCCCTTGGATCGCCTCGATCTCGTAGTGGAACCGGCGCACCACGTGCAGCAGAATCGCCTCCACGTCACCGATCCACAGCGCCACACTCAACCCCGCGGCGCCCACCGACCGGGTCCATATTTGCGAGTCGCGGTCCTTGTTCGCCTGGATCGTCCACCCGTTCGCCGAGATCGCCGGACGCTTGGGCTTGCGGCGTGGAGCGGCCGACGCGGACGCGGCGGGCAGGACCGATCCGGCGGCAGCGATCCCGCCGGTGATGGCGGCGGTTCTGAGGACGGTTCGCCGAGTTATCCGGTTACTCATGTTCTTGTATTCCTCTCCAAGCCGATCAAAACAGAAAAAAGCCCGCGATGTACGGCACAAAGGAGGCAGCCACGGATGTGAGCCAGTACTGGGGTGCCGGGACGGCCGTCCTGCGGCGCATCCCCAGATTGACCAGCCCCCAGATCGCGCCGAACAGGCAGAACACCGGCGCGGCGATTACCAACCAGAGAAGCATTCCATCGCTCTCGTTCGGATCACGCTGCGTCCATCCCAGTGCGGCCAGCGGGCCGTTGACCATGAGGTACCAGGCCAGGAACAACGGAATGATCGCCGGGATGCCGAGCAGCACGTTCACGCCGATGGGTACTGGCAGCTTCCACATGCGCCGATTCTCCAAGTTGGATATCCCGACCTACTAGACGCGACAGAGCCGGTTGTAGTTCTCGAGCACGTTGTAAAGGCCGATGAGCTCGCGTCCGTACTGCGCCGCGCCATCACCGGTGCCGTTGTAGCGGGCGAGCAGCGCCTGGGTGTCAGCCTGGCCAGTGGTGAGCGACGGGCGGGCGATCCCGAGCTGATGCGCGTTGTAGATCGTCAGGTAGGCGGCAGTCGGGATGTTGTAGTGCGGATCCTGAAGAAGGTCCCACACCCCACGCGTATCTTCGCTGCCATACGGCATGCCGTTGATGATGCCCTGCTGGATGCAGTAGTTGCGGGCCGCTATGGTCACCCAGGCGAAGATCTGTCCCCAGCCGGTGCTGCTGTCGTCCTTCAGCCCGGCCCGCACGGCGTCGTCAGCGATCGGATCGAGCGGGTTCAACTTGCGCAACTCCCACATCACCGGCGCCTGGATGAGCGCCTTGCGAAGTTTCAAGGTCCGGGCCAGGTTCGTGAACAGCCAGTCGGCCTCCATGACGTAGTTGAACGCCTCCGTGGTGGTGACCAGGTTATAGGTGACCCAGTCGTTGTCCTTCCAACCCTCGCCGCCGGTCTCCGGAACGCCGATCGACGTGAGGTACGTCTGGACCCCCGTGAGCAGCGCCGCCCGGTAGCGGGCCCTGTCGAAGTCGACATCGAGATCGTCCGTGTTCGGCGCTGGGGGATCGAAGTCGCCTTGGCCGGTGTCACGCCCGGAGGCGATGTTGTTGTCGATCTCGATCCGTCCGTCGCCGGAGCCGATCGTGATCGTAGCAATCTGGTCGAAAGCCCAGTTCGTGGGCAGCGGGTAACCGAGGTTTCCGGAGAACCCGGACGACATGTCGGAGACGAACGAGGTGGCCGCGTAGCCTGCGTCGGACACACGCTGGCATACGTTGCGAGGACCGTAGACGCCCACGCCGTAGTCGGACAGTTCGCCGATGGTGCGGTAGACGCCCCGGAAGTGCGGGAGGATGTAGTCGGTGACTTCGTGGTCCATCGCGTCGTAGTCCACGGCGAAGTAGATGATGGAGCCCGGCTTGAAGCCGTGAATCCTCGCCCATTCGATGGCGTTGGACGCGTCAACGCAGCCTTGGGAATAGTGGAAGTAGTCCGCGTCCCGGGACCAGGTCTGGTAGATCGGAAAGCAGCGCAGTCCATATTGCTTGATCGTGGCGAGCTCGCCGGGCTGGATCTGCTTTTCCGGGAGGTCCGTGCTGGACGGGTTGTAAAGATACCGGCCGATGTATTTGTAGCCGGCAGCCTTCAGCGCTTGTGCGCGGGCCGGCGTGATCTTGGTGACGCCGTCGTTCGCGGTGCCTCTGCGGCTCTGGTCGCCGTAGGAGACGAGAAGCGACGCCCAGGTCTGGAAGTCGCCGGTGCCGTTGACCGGCAGCGCCGCGAACGATTGGAAATCGCGGACTGCGGTCTGCACTCCGGTGGTGAAGTTCCCGAAGGGGACGCTCCGCTTGTTGAGATTCATCGCCGCGGTGAACAGCTGGGCCCACACGCCGGTGGAGCCGACCGCGACCGGGTGGGATCGGAGGCCCGCTTGAGTGCCGGGCCCGAACACGCCGTTGGCGACGCCGTCGGCCATGCCCAACTCGTATTGGATCGCCAGCAGCATCGACTTTGCGACATCACGGGAGTGGTGACCGTCGCAGGGGATGATGAAGAAGTCGCTGCGGTTCACGTACCGGCCGTTAAGCCACTGCTGAATGGCACGGATGACGCCTGACCCGTTGTTGACGACGACGTATGCGTCCATGTTGAAAAGCCCCTTGACCACCTTGGGTTCAAGAGAACTTCCCGGGAATGCGCCAGCGACTCCCATGTCCTGCTTCAGTTGGGTGACAGCAGCCGCGACCCGGGAGTTGTAAATGCCGTCGAACCCACCGCCGTCATAACCTTTGCAGTAAAGGGCGGACTGAATAATGCAGCCGAAGATCCATGACGGAACGGTCGCCGCATTGAGGCTGGGGAACTTGGTGCGAAGTGTCGAGAGTGTGGTCGGACCGAACGTGTCCGACAGAGACGTGATGCCTAACTCATGCTGAAGAGCCCGGGTCAGGGCGTACATCGTGGTCCAGCCGGTTTGGCCGTTTTCCTCCAGCTTGGATATGCCGAGAGTTGCGCCGTTGCTGTATGTGCTGTTGATGAAACGTTGGGCCAGCCGGACCATTTCGTCAGCCATCCGCGATCCTTTCTTCGATGCGCGCATCAGTGCATCACAGCATCGGAAAATCGCGGAGAGTCGAAAATGAACGCCAACCATGATCCGACGTTGCGCTCAAGGAATCCACCTGAGCGAAGTTGCGCCGATCGGCCAGCGTCACTGCCCCCCGCGTATGACAAGACGGAGCCTACGGGAGGCACTTCCGTTAGACAATCCATCGGGGACGATCTCCCACTGCCCGACCGACGCCGTCCGACCCCTACGGCTCCGTCGTAGTTAGCTCTTGTCCGTTGTAGTGCCGTATTTACCGAGAGAGCGTCTAATTCATGAATTTTGTGAGTGATGCCGTCTTCAGTCGTCCCGCCAGGTTGGGGTGGTTTCGGCGGTGACGCGTTTGGTGAGGTTGTCGATCATTGCATCCGCCAACCGTCAGCCCCGTCGGCGAGGTGGAACGTGCCCGGTGCCAACGGGGATCGGGCCCGGGTTGGCTCGACGTCCCGTCACCAGGACCACGGAAACGGGACCGCCTCGCCTACGATCTGACCCGTCCGAGAAGGAGAATCCACCATGGAGAACGGTCGCGGGGCACCGTCGACCACCGTGCCGGCGAGCGTTCCCGCCACCTCCCAGTGGCACGTCCTCGGTACCCGTGGCGGGCGGGACGGCGCTCGGCCTCCGGTCAGCCGCGCCGCTCGCGGGTGCTGACCACGTCGGCCAGGACGATGCCGAACAGGACTACCACGACGGTCCCGGAGACGGCGAGCGCCGGTAGGAAGACCATCACCGGTGCCATCACGATCAGCACGCCGATCCCGATCAGCCAGGGCCGGGCAACATGCACGAAGACCTCGTGTCCCAGCAGGGCACGGCCGGCGAGGAAGAGGCCCGGACCGCCGATGATCACCGCGACCCAACCGCCGGGTGTGTCACCGAACGGATGCCGGATGATCAGCTCGTCGCCGACCGTGGTGAGGACGACGCCGGCCACCATGATCAGGTGGGCGTATCCGGCCCACTTGGTCTCCCGGGCCGGATCGGCGGAGCTGGTGATGGCGCTGCCCAGCTTCTCCCTGGTCCGGTAGAAGTAGATCCACCAGAGCAACACCGTGGTGACGAACGAGATGACGAACGCGATGCTCCGGTACAGGCTGTAGTCGCTGCTCCGGAAGGTCCGGGCGGTGATAACCACGGTCTCGCCGAGAGCGATGATGACGAACTGCCGGTACCGCTCGGCCAGGTGCTCACCGGCGGTGTTCCACTCCCAGGCCGGTGAGCGTCCGATCTTCGGGGTCGGCCACCGCAACACCGGCCCCAGGTAGTCCAGGGCCAGAGCCGCCGTCCAGAGCAGTAGCCGGGCCTCGAGTGGGGAGAAGGCGCCCGCGAACCAGATCGCGCCGGAGACACTGAACCAGAAGATTCCCCGCAGCGGTCGGTTGCGCAGTCGGTGCTTGCGCAGGATCACCGCGAGCACGGCGCTACGGCAGAGGTGGATTCCGACGTAGGCGGCGGCGAAGAGCGCTCCGCGCCCGTCGAAGGCGTCGGGGATCGCGGTCGACATCACCAGGCTGCCGAACATGATCACGATGACCAGCAGTTGGACGGCGGGTCGCCGCGAATCCAGGGTGTCGGTGGCAAGGTTGGTGTACGACCAGACCCACCAGGTCGCCAGCAGCAGGAGCAGCGTCTGGTAGGCGCCGAGCGGGTGCAGATCCGCCACCAACTCCTCGGCCAGCCGGGCCAGTGTGAAGACGAAGACGAGATCGTAGAAGAGCTCCACGTACGTCGCCCGCTGCGGCTGATTCGGGTCACGGATCAGCGTCGAGTACCTGCCCGTCGTCATCCGCCGCCCGCTTTCGCGCCCCCCACAACCAGGCTTCCGGCCCAGGCCCCGACCGCGTACCGATCGCGTACCGCCGTCGAAGCAGTCGTACCACGGTGCGCCGGCCCTGATCCCGAGTTCCGGCGATGTGCCGCTACCCGCCCAGCCATCGCGGATCAGCGGGTTTGACCTGGTCCACAGCGGGAATCCGGCCGCGACCAGCGCGAGGTCGGGAGGCGCCCTGCGTCGCGGAGGAGCCCGGAATGACTCGTCAACACGCGACGGGCCCGGCCGACAGGGCAGGTCCCGTCGGGAAGCGTCGCGGGGCGAACGCGTCCGTCCGAAGATAGGCACGGGTCGACGCCGACATGCGCTGGTTCCGAGCGATCCGCAGGACCGCCACCGACCGGGACTCGACCGGCAGGGAGTCGGCCGACAGGACCTCCACCGGCAGGGACTCGGCCGGATCCAGCCGACCGATCGGCGCGGAACGTGATCCCGCCCGGCTCATCGCCTTCAGCGACGCCGTCTTCGCTATCGCCGTCACCCTGCTCATCCTGGAAATCCGCCCACCGCAGGACACCCGTGACCTGCTCCACGGTCTCACCGCGCTCTGGCCCTCGTACCTGGCCTACACGGTCACGTTCCTGCTCATCGGCCAGGTGTGGGTGAACCACCGCGTCATGTTCGACCACGTCCGCGCCGCCGACCGTCTGGTGCTGTTCCTCAACACGCTGCTGCTGATGGTCGTCGCGTTCCTGCCCTTCGCCTCCTCCGTGCTCGCCGCCGCGTTCGAGTCCGGTCACGGACAGCGGAGCGCAGTCGTGTTCTACGGGATCGCCTTCGAGACGGCCGTCGTACTGTTCAACATCACCTGGGAGTACGTCCGGCGCGGCAAGCGCCTGCTCCGGCAGAGCATCGACACGGCCGGCGCTAACGCCATCGGTAGGCGTTACCGTCTCGCACTCGTCTGGATCGCCGTCGGAACCGCGGTCGGCGCCCTGCACCCCGTCGCCGGTGTGCTGGTGATCGCCGCCTTCATCCCCGCCTACTGGCTGCCGATCGGCGGCGAGGTCGCCGCCGTCAGACGCGTACGCGACCGCGGCCCCGCGCCGCCCTGAGCGCAACGTACGCGGGTCGGCCCCGCGCAGGACGTACGCGGGGCCGACCGGCAGGCGCTTCGACGGGGCGGCCCCGCTCGGCCACTTCCGGTGCGACACCGGAGGTGACCTCGAGGGGCCGCCGGCCCGTCAGGACGACTATCCGATCCCGTAGGCGCGGATCACCGTCTGCCGTACCGTGTTGCCGGACCGGTCCGTCGCGGTGGCCCGGAGTGAGACGAAACCACTTCCCTTCGGATGCTTGACGTGCACCGCGCCGACGCCGTTGACCGCGATGACGGTGGCCCGGTGCCAGGTGGCCCCATCGTCGTAGGAAACCTCGACGCCGAGGGAGCGGACGTTGCCGCCGGTCGACCCCGGCTGCGGCCGCGCCGACACCGGGATGAGGAACGATCGACCGGCCGGCGCCATGTTGTGCTGGTCCAGCGGTGGGCTGAACCGTATCCCGGACAGCGGCAACCGCACCGGACTCTCCCCCGGCACGTGACCGGACCGGAAGGTCCAGGCCGCCTCCACCCGGGTGGAGAGGGCGATGGGCTGGGCACGGGTCCCGGTGACCTCCAGCCGGTAGTCCGCCGCCGCCGGTGGAACCTCGAAGGCCTCCCAGAGACCGTCCGACTCCCCGACCTTGACACCGTCCCGGTACAGGACCATCTTCTCGACCGCGTCGAACGCCAGGACCTGCCGACCGGCGCCGTCGGCGTAGAGCGGCATGTTCACGAAGACCTTGTCCCCGACCCGGGAGACGTAGTCCTCCGGCCAGCCCGGGCTCTCCAGGCTCGCGCCGAACACCGCCTGGTTCCACTGGTTACGGGTGACCGTACCGGTCTGGTACGTCGTACGGACCGGCTCCACGGCCGTCAGGATGGAACCGGACCCGTCCCGTTCCAGCACGTGGTGGCTCCACTGCACGTCGGGATCGGAGTTGAAGTACTCGGTCCGTTCGAAGGGCGAGTCGAACAGCAACGAGGCGCTGAACGCCCCGCCCACACCGGGGAAGAACGCCGGGTCGAAGACGTCGAAGTACGCGTCGCCGACCACGTTGTGGGCGTACCGTGTGTGGATGGTGGCCAGGTCCGACTGGCGTACCTGCCGGGTGAAGCCGTCGAACCGGTCGGCCGGCACCGACCAGGCCAGGTTGTAGACGAACGGGCTGTTGTAGACGTCGTTCTCCGGATCCGCCCTCGCCCAGCTGCCGACCACCGTTGCGAAGAACCCGGGCACCGCACCGCCGTCGTCGAGGCGTCCCAGGCGCGTTTGGGCGAAGCTGTCGCCGAACACGCCGAAGCCGTAACTGCTCCCCCCGACCGGCACCTGCACGGCAAGATCCGCGAAGACCTGGGCCGCGTCCGCCCGGGGCAGGGTGACCGACACCGGCTCGGCCTTACGCGCGTCCACGACCACCGTGGTCGGTCCGGTCACCTCCACGACCGGCTGGGTCAACAAGTTGCTCACGTCGTCGTCGTGGAGCACGCTCAGCAATGCGTACCGGCCCTTGGGCAGCCGGACGGTGGCCGTGCCCGTGCCCTCCGCACCACAGGGCCGGTGGACGTCGTCCTCGGTCAACCCCGCCCCGTCGAGGCCGACGAGTTCCGAGCACGCACGGGTCGGCGCACCGGCCCGGTCCAGGTGGGAGACGGTGACGTCGTACATCTCCGTGGCCCGGTCCACCGTGAACGGCGTCCGCAGCACCAGGTCGCCCGTGGTGGCGACGAGCCGACCGGTGTAGAGGCCGTCGGTGGTGTCGACCCGGGTGTCCGCGGTGACGCTCACCTCGGCGGTGCCACCGGCCGGCACGGTCACCGTCGACGGGTTCACCGTGAACATGCCGGCGGGTGCCGCCGTACCGTCCGGTCCGGACGCCTCCAGGGAGAGGGCCAACGTCAGCGGTGCCGTACCGCTGTTGCGGTACGTCACGGCCCTCGCCACCGGTACGTCGTCGTGGTGCGGCCACGATTGCCCGCCGAACCCGACGCTCGGCGGGTCGCTGGCGAGCGTCTGGTCGATCGACCGCGCCACGTCCACCCGGCCGGCCCCCTGCGCGAACATGTCCAGTTCCGGATGGGGTACGGCGGCGGCCATCAGCGTCGACTTGAGCGCGCCGGCCTGCCACCCCGGATGCCGTTGTGCCAGGATCGCCGCGGCGCCCGCCACGTGCGGCGTCGCCATGGAGGTGCCCGACATCGTCCGGTACGGCTGATCCGGGGCCGGACCGTCCGAGCTGCGTGCCGCGACGATGTCCGTCCCCGGCGCGGTGATGTCCGGCTTGGGCCCACCGTCACCCGTACGCGGGCCACGGTTGGAGAACCAGGCCAGCTCGTCGGACCGGTCCACGGCACCGACCGCGAGCGCGGCGTCGGCGCTCGCCGGAGAGGCGATGGCAGCAGCCTGACCGTCGTTCCCGACCGCGACGACGAAGAGCGTGCCGTACTGCTCGGTCAGGGTCTGTACGGCCTGCTCGACCGGATCCACCTCGGGAGTGTCCTGCCCGCCCAGGCTCAGGTTGACCACCGCGGCACCCCGTTCGGCCGCCCACTGCATGCCGGCCAGGATCGACGAGTCGGGGCAGCCACGCGTGATGCAGACCTTGCCGGCCAGCAGCCGCGCCCCGGGTGCCACGCCCCTGTTCCGACCGTCCGAGGCGGCACCGGTGCCGGCGATGGTCGAGGCCACGTGCGTGCCGTGGCCCACCACGTCCCGCGCGTCCTCCTCGGTGAAGTTGGCCGTGCCGGTCACCTGCCCGGCCAGATCCGGGTGGTCGGCGTCGACGCCGGTGTCCAGCACCGCCACCGTGACGCCGGTGCCGTCCAGCCCTGCCTGCCAGGCCGCCGGTGCACCGATCTGCGGCACGCTCTGTTCGAGCGTGGGCTTGCGCAGCCCGTCGAGCCAGATCTTCGAGACGCCGCCGCGCAGGCTCCTGCTGGGGGCCACACCGGCTACGCCCCGCCAGAACTCGGTCAACGTCGCCTTGTCCGCCCGTACCGCCATGCCACCCACCGACGGCAGGTCCCGGACCACCTCGGCGCCCCGGGCGGTCACCGTACTGCGCGCCGCCGACCGGCTGCCGCCGGCCGTGACGATCAACGGCAGGTTGGCACGACGGTCGTCGTAGCCGAACTCGATCAGCGTCGTCACGTCGAAGAGCCGCGCGTCGAGCCGTCCGTCCTGGACCAGCGCCAGGGCGTCCACCGGGGTGACGTGCAGCCGCCCGTCGAGCCGCCGGGTCAGTGCCGGAATGCCCTTCCGGCCCGCGCCCGGTTCGACCGAGGCCACCCCGTCGGCACGTACCGTGACCCGGTCCCCGGTGATCAACGTGACCGAGCGGTCGGGCTCCCCCGGACGCTGCGGCGCCCGGACCGCCTCCGTACCCGAATCCGGCACGGCGGCCCAGGCCGTCGTCCCCGCCGGTCCGGCGGACGACACGACCAGAGCGATGATCGCGGCCCCACCGCCCCACCGGGCGACTGTCCTCAACATCTGTCCTCCCACAGGATCCTCATACCGCTAGAAAGCACTGCGGGACATCGAAAGGTTCCATCGTGGTCGGGGTGGTTAGCGCGGCGATGTCGGACGGGCCGGGGCAGTGGCCGGAGCGATTGCGTCGGCGAGCGGGCCGCCGGGGCGCCGCAGCGCGCTGATGGCCCGGTGTGCCCGGCTCTTCACCGTGCCGACGTGGCAGCCCAGAACCGCCGACACCTCCCGCTCGGTGAGCCCGCCCCAGAACCTGAGCAGCAGTACCACCCGTTGTTGTGCCGGCAGCGCCCGCAGGGTGGCGAGCACCAGTCGGGCGAGGTCGCGTGGCTCGTACGGGTCGTCGGTCCGCCCGTCGGGCAGAACGTCGGTCGGGATCTCCCGCCGCCACCGCTGGCGGCCGATCCGCCAGGCCGCCCGCATCATCACCTTTTTCGTGTACGCCTCGGCGTCACCGCCCGGATGCAACCGCCGCCAGGCCCGGTACGTCTTGACCAGTGCCTCCTGGGTGAGGTCCTCACCGTGCCCGTGGTCGCCGGTGAGCCGCACCCCGTGGCGTACCAGCCCGGGGTAGCGGGTCCGGACGAACTCGGCGAACTCTGCTTGCCCGTCGCGGCCGGTCACCAGGACCGCCCCCCGTCGCACAGGACTCGCAGTTCCGTCACGAAGCCTCCAATGTCGTCCGGCTGTGCCTGTCACGGGTACGACCACCGGCGGACCGTCGCGGTGACACCTCGGCCCGCCGGCGTCGTCGGCGAGGCGGCTGCCGCTCGCCGCGGGAGCCCGGATCGCGGTGGACCGCCCGGCGTGCGCATCATCCCACCCCGGCCGCTTGCGGACAGTACCGATATGCATTGAATACCGGTTTCCGGTGGCAAGCCGCCGGGTCGGTGTCGGTGACCCCAGCGCAGTGCTTTCTCCGACCGGGTCGGGACTCGAATCAACAAGGTAGGTTCCATGCCGACGGCCTGGTAGACACGAATAGAACGGTCTCCCGCGACAGTGACCCGCATGGGGTACGAATCAATCCTGTACCCGTCGGCCAACGCTGAGTCACCGATCAAACCTGCTTTGTACGGGGCGTCCGCTTGGCGTGACATGCGCCCGACGCGCTACTGTGCTTTTGTTGCGGAGACATCCACTCGAAGGGAACGCCACAGTGGCCAAGCAAATCATTCACAAGCTGGTCGACGACCTGGACGGCGGAGACGCCGACGAAACCGTCAAGTTCTCGCTCGACGGAGTGCAGTACGAGATCGACCTCTCCAAGAAAAACGCCGGGAAACTGCGGGACCTATTCGCCCCGTACGCCGCGTCGGGCCAGAAGGTCGGCCGGGGTGCCGTGGTCGTCGGTGGTCGTGCCGCACGTGGCAGGGGCAGCGCGACCGCCGACCGGGAGCAGAACAAGGCCATCCGTGCCTGGGCCAAGAAGGAGGGGCGGGATATCTCCGATCGCGGCCGTATCCCGCAGGAGATCGTCGACGAATACCACGCCAAGGCCGGTCGCTGAGGTTCACGGCACGCCCCCACGTCCAGGTCGGACGCGGGGTGCGGGTCGACGGCGGACAGCTGTTCGGACGGATCGGGATCAACGCACGTCCGGGCCGGAGTGGTGTCGCCGACCCGGACGAGTCGCGCGGACCGTCGCGGATGGTTCAGCGGTGCCGGCGCGGAACGACAACCGCCTTCCTGGGAACGCCGCGTCGGGTGTGACCCGACGCGATTCCCGAGGGCGGGGGCCGACCGGATCGGATCGACGGCCGGCATAGGCCACCTCCGGATATTCCCGGTGAGCCACGTCACTGCCGGACGGCCACCGGGATTCCCCGAATATCGCAGGTACCCGGTCTCGCGGCGGACCGGGAAAGTGGACGATGTGCGGGCCAGACATCTCGACCCGCTCATCGCACCGGCCGTTCGGAACTGGGCCGGCGTCACCGGAAGCGTCGGATCGACGGCCGGGGCGGAGCCGTACGCCGGCCCCGCCCCAACCGGGTCAACTGGCGGTACAGGTGGGCGTCACGCCCGCTCCGCTTCCGGTGGCCTGGAAACCGAACTCGGTCGACTGTCCGGCGGCGATCCGGCCGTTGAAGCTCACATTCGTGAACTGGACCGCGCCGCTGTTGCCGCTGCGTTGGTTGTTCCAACCATTCGTGATCGTGGTGCCGGACGGCAGTGTCAATCCGACCGTCCAGCCGTTGGTTCCGGCCGAGCCGGCCGTGACCCGTACCGTCGCCACGAAACCGCCGCCCCAGGTGTTGAGCGAGGCCGAGGCCGTGCAGCCGGCACCACCGGGCGGGTTGGTCGGCGGGGTCGTGGGTGGGGTGGTCGGCGGGGTCGTGGGTGGGGTGACAGTGGGGGTCGGGGTGCCGCCCTCGGTCAGGCTGCCCGGCACGGCCCGCAGGGCGTTATACCAGGTGGTGGCCATCTTGCTGTAGCCGGTCGCGTTGGGATGTACACCGTCGGCCAGGTCGGCGGTGGTGAGCGCGGAGTACATGTCGACCAGGTACACCGGACGACCTGCGTTCGCCCGGGTCTGGACGATCTGCGGGATGGCCGCGTTGAAGCTCCGCACCTGGGCGTTGCTGCTCGCGGATCCGGCCGGCACGATCGTGGCCACGAAGACCATCGCCGCCGGTGCCGTGCTGTGGATGCGGTCGATCAGCGCCGCCAGCCGGTTCGGAGCGTTCGGCAGGTCGCGGTTCTGGAAGACGTCGTTGGTGCCGATGTGCAGCAGGATCGTGCGGGGCGTGTAGGTGCGGAGCCAGTTGACGATGTTGGCGTCGAGCTGGTCGATCCGCCAGCCGGAGTGTCCCTCGTGGTCACGGTCGCCGAGGCTGGCCGGCCCGTTCGCCTGGGAGCCGACGAAGTCGACCGAGTAGCCCCCGGCGACCACCTTCTGCCAGAGGTCGATCCGGTAGCCGCCCGGTACGTTGAAGCCGTCGGTGATCGAGTCGCCGAGTGGCAGCACCCGCACTCCGGCGGCCGCCTCCACCCGGGTACTGGTGTGGGTCAGGACGGCGGCCGTCACCAGCAGCGCCGTCAACAGCACCCCGGCACACCGCCGGACGCGTGAAGTCATGAGGTCAACTCCCTCCGGTTTGAATTGATATTTGTCGATTGCATACCCGGCCCGCGTGATCCGGCGGCGAAGCGCCGAACTGAGCGGCGAGCGCGCATCGACGTGCGCCGAACGGAGGCGGTCCCGGGGCGGACATCTTCGCCACGGGACCGTTCGAGTGCGCCGCCGGCAACGGGGGTACGGCCGGAGTGGACGACAGGATCAGGGCAGGCGTACGCCGAGCGGCACGACGCCACGGCGTGGTTCGTGCACGGAGATCGGCAGGGTGTCCAGCAGCGCCCAGTCCCGGCTGATGTCGGCGGCGGTACGGAGCAGCCGGGGCAGGTGGTCCTCGGTCAACTTCTCCACACTGGTCTCCGCCGCGTGCACCGTCACGTTGACGGCGGCCACGACCTTGCCGTCGCCGTTGCGTACCCCGGTGGCGACCGATCGGATGCCGGGGGCAAGGTCCTGGTCGGCCAGCGCCCACCCCCGGGCCCGGACCTCGCGCAACGTCCGGTCGAGTTCGTCGCGCTCCGGCTGCCACCACGGAGTGATCCCGGATCGGGTCGGCTCGGCCAGCACGGCGGTGAGTTCGGCCTGGTCGAGCGCGGCCAGCAGGATCTTGCCCATCGACGTGGCGGCAGCCGGGAATCGCGTGCCGACGGTGACCGCCAGCGTGACGATCTTCGGCACCGCGACCCGGGCGACATAGACGATGTCGTTGCCGTCGAGCTGGGCCATCGAGGACGACTCGTTGGTCTGGTCGACGAGGCGACGCATGTGCGGCTCGGCGATCTCCCACATGTTCAACGAGTTGATGTAACTCATCCCCAGTTCCAGCACCCGTGGGGTGAGCGCGAAGCCCCGGTCGGCGGAGCGGACGTAACCGAGTTCGTCGAGGGTGAGCAGGATCCGCCGGACGGTCGGGCGGGCCAGGCCGGTCGCGGCGGCGATCTCACTGAGCGTGAGCACCGGTCGGCCGGCCCGGAAGCAACGCAGCACGTCCAAGCCACGGGCCAGGGCCTCGATGAAGTCAGGTCCCGCCTCGCGCGTCATCCCGCCCACTTCCTCTGCCGACGATGCGGCCCACTCCGACCAGGGCCGACGCGGGCGTACCCGCGTCGACTCAATGCTTCCATTGGGCCGAGCCGGCGTCCCACTCGGTGTACGTGTACGGATTGTCCATCAGGTGCGTTTCCGGGATGTCCGGGTTCATGCCCCGGGCCCAGGCCTCGTCCCCCATCGAACCGATCAGGTGCTCGATGGTCCGCTCGACCTCGCGCCGGGCCTTGCCGAGGTCGATGCCGACCAACCGGTGCGCGTGCTTGACCAGCCGGCCGTTGACCACCACCGAGTGCACGTCACCGCGCTGCGCCTGGAAGGCCACCTGGCCGTACGGGTGCAGGATCGGGAACATCACCGGAGAGCCGTCGTTCTTGATCAGTACGACGTCCGCCTTCTTCCCCACGGTCAGGCTGCCGACCGTGTCGTCCAGCCCGAGTGCGCGGCTGCCGCCCCGGGTGGCCCACTCGACCACCTGCTCGGCCCGCAGGTGGCAGTGCGTGATGGTCTCCTGCCGGCCGTGCGCCTCCAGGTGCTCCCGGGAGCGGTCCGCGCCGAGAGTGCTCCGCATGGCACTGAACAGGTCCCCGCTCCACCAGACGCTGGTGTCCATGGAGAGCGAGACCGGGATGCCGTGGTGCCGCAGTTGCCAGGTGGGCGGGTAGCCCTGGCCGGCGCTCTGCTCGCTCTCCGTGGAGACCGAGACAGATCCGCCGGTGGCGGCGATCCGGTGGTACGAGTCCTGGGTGAGGGTGGCCGCGTGTACGTACACGGTCTCCGGGGTCATGAAGCCGTTCTCGTACATCAGCCGGATGCCGTCGTCGTTGGTGGCGCCCCAGACACCGGCGTGGGTGGTGACCGGTACGCCCAACTCGCGGGCCACCTCGAAGGCCGCCCGCTCCGGGAAGGCGGGGTCCCCGGTGACGTCGAACGCCATCTGGAAGCCGAGCATGTCGTCACGGCCGTGCAGGCGCCGCTGAACGAAGTCGCGGAACTCCGGACTGGTCGCCCACTCCCAGGGGCCCTGCTGGATGTTGCCGTACGCGAGCACGAACCGGCCCGGTACCGCCTCCAGGGCGTCGACGGCGGCGTCGGCGTGCTGCGGTGTCTGGAGTCCGTGCGACCAGTCGACCGTGGTGGTGACACCGGCGTCGAGCGCCTCGATCGCGCCGAGCAGGTTGCCGGCGTAGATGTCCTCGGGCCGGAAGAGTTTGCCGGATTCGAGGTAGTACCAGACGAAGTACTGGGTCAGGGTCCAGTCGGCGCCGTACCCGCGCATCGCGGTCTGCCACAGGTGCCGATGGGTGTCGATCATCCCTGGCATCAGGATCCCCCCGGTGGCGTCGATCTCCAGGGCGTCCGGTGGCGCGGTCAACCCGACGCCGACCTCGGCGATGCGCTCACCGACCACGAGCACGTCGGCGCCGGGCAGCACCGTCCGGGCGTCGTCCATGGTCAGGACCAGACCGTTGCGGAAAATCACCGGCCGGTCCGACGCGGCCGCCGGACCGTTGTCGATCGTGCTCATGCCGTCTCCTCGCTTCGCTCGTCGGCGTCATGAGCCGGCAAACTGGGCTGGCCGATTCGCTCACTGCGCTCGCTCACGCCGTCTCCTCGCTTCGCTCGTCGGCGTCATGAGCCGAGAAACTGGGCCGACTGATTCGCTCACTGCGCTCGCTCACGCGTCTCCTCGCATCGCTTGTCGGCGTCATGAGCCGAGAAACTGGGCTGGCCGATTCGCTCACTACGCTCGCTCACGCCGTCTCCTCGCATCGCTTGTCGCCGGATGCCGGGGCCGCTAGCGGACGGTTGTCCGCCTGGTGGTCAGAGCCTGAGTGGCGAAATTGTGAGCCGGACCACGAGGCTTGTCAAGAGGTCGGAGGGCCGGCACTTTCCGAGCCGCACCGACGCCGCTAAGCGCACTACCCACCAGGGCTTTGCGGCGCCAAGCCGCCGGCACCCGGGCCTTGACAGCGGCCGGAACCACGTTCGAAACTGGCGACGGCGGACGCTTGTCCGTTATGCGGACACGGAAGGCAGCGGATGACGACGGAACGGCGGGATGGCGGCGACGGGCCGGACCGGCCACCGGGACCACTGCGGGGCGTACTGGTGGCCGACTTCTCCCGGATCCTGGCCGGGCCGTACGCCACGATGCTGCTGGCCGACCTCGGCGCCGAAGTGATCAAAGTGGAGGGTCCGGCCGGCGACGACACCCGCACCTGGATGCCACCGGTCCGCGACGACGTCTCCACCTACTACCTCGGAATCAACCGCAACAAGCGCTCCATCGCGCTCGATCTGCGCGAGGCCGCGGACCTCACGGTCGCCCAGGAACTGGCCGCCCGCGCCGACGTGCTGATCGAGAACTTCAAGCCCGGCGGCCTGCGCCGGTTCGGGCTGGATTACGAGTCCGTGGCGACCGGCAATCCGGGCATCGTCTACACCTCGATCAGCGGCTTCGGCACCGGCGCCGGGGCGTCGATGCCCGGCTACGACCTGATGGTCCAGGCCATCTCCGGCCTGATGAGCCTGACCGGAGATCCCGACGGCTCGCCCTACCGGGCCGGAATCTCGGTCTTCGACGTGATGGCCGGGATGCACGCGAACATCGGCATCCTCGCCGCGCTGCACCACCGGGCCACCAGCGGTCAGGGCCAACACGTCGAGGTCAACCTGCTCTCCTCGGCGCTGTCCGGACTCGTCAACCACAGCAGCGGGTACGTGGCCGGTGGCGTGGTGCCGTACCGGATGGGCAACGCGCATCCGAGCCTGTTCCCGTACGAGCCACTGCCGACCGCCAACGGCGAACTGATCGTGATCGCCGGCAACGACGGACAGTTCCGCAAGCTGTGTCAGGTGCTCGGGCTGCCCGAACTGGTCGACGACCCCCGGTTCGGGCGCAACCAGGACCGGACCGCCAACCGCGAACAGTTGCGACCGCTGCTGGTCGACCGGCTGCGTACCAGGACCAAGGACGAGTGGTTCCGGGATCTGCTGGCCGCCGGCGTGCCGTGCGCCCCGATCAACACCATCGACGGCGGCGTGGCGCTGGCCGAGGAACTGGGCCTGGACCCGGTGGTCACGGTCGGCGAGGGTGCCTCGGCGGTGCCGAGCGTACGCAACCCGATCACCTTCTCGGCGACCCCGGCCCGGTACGAGTTGCCGCCGCCGGGACTGGACGAACACGGCGAGGAGATCCGCAAGTGGCTGACCGAGAACTGAGCTTCCCGACCGCGATCGGCACCTCCGACCCGGACCAGATCCGGCTGCTCGGTCAGGATCTCGCCGCCGACCTGATGGGGAAGGTGGGCTTCGGCGAACTGGCGTACTGGCTGGTCGCCGGGCGCCGACCGACGCCGGGCGAGGTACGGGTCTTCGAGACGGTGCTCGTCGCGCTGGCCGACCACGGCTTCACCCCGACGGCGATCGCCGCCCGGCTGACCTACCTGAGCGCCCCCGAGTCGCTCCAGGGCGCGCTCGCCGCCGGGCTGCTCGGCGGTGGCTCCCGCTTCCTGGGCGTCACCGAGGACTGCGGCCGGTTCCTCGCCGACGCCATCGCAGGACTGACCGAACGGCCCACCGACGACGCGGGCTGGGACGAGGTCGCCCGGGCGGTGGTCGGCACGGCCCGCGCCGACCGACGGCTGATCCCCGGCCTCGGGCACCCGGTGCACAAGGTCGGGGACCCGCGTACCCCGGTACTGATCCGGATCGCCGACGAGGAGGGGCTGCGCGGCCCGCACCTGCGGCTGTTCGAGGCGATCGGCCGGGTACATCCGGCGATCCTGGGCCGTACCCTGCCGCTCAACGGCGCCGGGGTGTGCGGGGCCGCGCTGGCCGACCTCGGGCTTCCGGTGGAACTGCTGCGCGGGTTCGCGCTACTGGCGCGGGCGGCGGGACTGCTGGGTCACCTGGCCGAGGAACGCCGCAATCCGATCGGGATGGACGTCTACCGGACCGTCGACCGCAACACCCGCTACCTACCGCCGGATGGTTCTTGACCTTTTGACCCCCTGAGAAAGGAGCCGCCGTGGCCACCGTCGTCGCGGTCATCGCCTCCACCCACCACCCCTTTTACTACCGGGCGAGCACCGCGACCGGCGAGGACCGGCCGCCGTTCGCGGACGAGTGGGTACGCAAGATCCTGGCGTTCCGGGAGACTCTCACCCGGGCCAACCCGGACGTGCTGGTGATGGTCGGCTCCGATCACTTCCACCAACTGTGGCTGGACAACATGCCCCAGTTCCTGATCGGAAAGGCCCCGTTCTACGACGCGAACTGGTACAACGAGGAACGCGAGTTCGGCCTGCCGAGAATGCTGCTACGCGGCCAGGAGGAGCTGTCCGGGCACCTGCTGCGCGAGGGTCTCGACGCCGGCTTCGACCTGGCCTTCAGCAACGAGCTGCGGATCGACCACAGCATCACCTGCCCGATCATCACGCTGCGCCCCGAGGCAGACCTGCCGATCGTGCCGATCTACACCAACATCTTCGCGCCGCCGCTGCCCCAGCCGAAACGTTTCGTACAGCTCGGCCGGACGATCCGCGAGCTTGTCGAGTCCTGGCCCAGCCACCTGCGGGTGGCCATCATCGGCACCGGTCACCTGTCGCTGGAACTGGGCGGCCCTCGCCAGTTCGGCCCACACGGGCCGGACCCGGAGTTCGACCGGAAGGCGGTGGAGTGGATCGCCACCGGTGACCTCGACCGCTGCCTGGCGGAGGTGACCCTGGACAGCCTGCACGCGCCGGGCAACGCCACCCACGGCTTCATGGACTTCATGCTGATGATGGGCGTCGCCGGAGCCGGCGCCAAGGCCGACCACGTGGACACCCTCGACCTGTTCCACACCATGGAGGCCTACTTCACCTGGTACCCGAACGGAGCCCTGGCGGCATGAGCGAGCGCAGCGAGCGAATCAGCCAGCCCAGTTTGCCGGCTCATGACGCCGACGAGCGAAGCGAGGAGACGGCATGAGCAAATACTTGGTGGACAAGTTCCTCTACACCGTCGACCGCGACGCCGAACTGGTCGAACGGTACCGGGACGACCCGCGCGGCACCGTCGCCTGGTGGGAGGCGGAACGCGCCAACGCGGTGCTCAACTGCCACACCGGCGAGGCGAGCACCTGGCTGCGCTTCACCGACGCCGAGCGGGAGGCGTTGGCCGAGCACGACTACGTCGCGCTCTTCGGGCTCGGCGCACACCCGTTCCTCACCCTGACCCTCTTCATCGCGATGTTCGAGCGGGACCACACCGAGCCACTCGGCTTCCAGAAGCAGTACGCGGTGCGGCTGGCCCACTTCGACCTGCCGTACCCGGACATCGCCACCTGATGCGGGCCGCTGTCATCACCGAGTGCGGCCGGCCACCCGGCCTCGTGCACCGGTCCAGCCCGACGGCCGGCGTCGGCGAGGTGGCGGTCTCGGTCACGGCCGCCCCGATCACCCCGCTCGACGTGCTCTGCGCCTCGGGTACGTCGTACCTCGGCGCCCCGGCGCTCCCGTACGTGCCCGGTGTCCAGGGCGTCGGCGTCCTCGACGACGGCACGGCCGTCTGGTTTCCCACCGCCGCCGGGATGCGGCCCGGCGACGGCAGCATGGCCGAACGGGTGCTGGTGCCCACCGGCGACATCGTCGCGTTGCCCGACGGCGTCGACCACCGGCTCGTCGCCGCGTTGGGACTGTCCGCAGTGGCCGCCTGGCAGGCGCTGACCTGGCGGGGCGAGTTGCGCCCCGGCGAACAGGTACTGGTGCTGGGCGCCGGCGGCGTCGTCGGCCAGGCCGCCGTGCAGATCGCCCGGCTCTGCGGCGCCCGACGGGTGATCGCCGGAGCCCGCTCGGTCCGGGGCCAGGACCGGGCCCGAGCCCTGGGCGCGGACGCGGTGGTCGCCCTGCCCGACGGCGACGACGTCGACAGCCTGGCCGGCCGGTTCCGGGACGCCGCCGACGGGCCGGTCGATCTCGTGCTCGACCCGCTGTTCGGGGTGCCGGCCGCCGCCGCCCTGCGGGCCCTGCGTCCCGGTGGCCGGCTGGTCAACCTGGGCAGTTCGGCGGGCGAGACGGCACGCTTCGACTCGGCCACCCTGCGCGGTGGGTCGCTACGGGTGCTGGGCTACACCAACAACGACCTGACCGCCGGGCAGCGGGCCACCAGCATCGGCGTCATCGCCGGCCACATCCGGGCCGGACGGCTGATGGTCGAACACGAGTCCGTCCCGTTGACCGACGTGGCCGCCGCCTGGACCCGGCAGGCCGGCGGCACCGCGACCCGACGGATCGTGCTCGTTCCGGGTGACGGGACCAGCCCCGGGTAGTCGCGCCGTACAGCCGGATCTCCGGCTACGGTGCGGGGACGTCGTCCATCGCCGCCATGACCGTGGCAAGGGGTACGCAGGCGAATCGGACCCGGGCGTCGTTGACTCCGTACGGCAGCCACAGGGTGCCGGCGTGCACCAGACCGCCACACGAGTAGACGACGTTGGGCACGTACCCGTCCTGCTCGGTGTCGTCCGGAGCGAGCAGCACGCCGGGGAGTTCGGCGATGACGCGGTCGGGCCGATGCAGGTCGAGCAGGAGGGCGCCGATGGCATAGCGGCGCATCGGACCCACACCGTGGGTGAGCACGAGCCAACCGGCTTCGGTCTCGATCGGTGACCCGCAGTTGCCGACCTGGATCAGCTCCCAGCCCCGGTGTGGGGCGTGCAGCGGAACCGGGGCTTGCCACTGGCTGTTGTCCTGGTCCCGGATGGTCAGGCCGATGGTCTCGCCGTCGGAACGGCACAGCGCGAGGTGCTGGCCACCTACCGGGCGTGGGAAGAGGGCGAGGCCCTTGTTGCGGACGGCCGGCCCGCGCATCGGGGACACCTGGAAGTGCCGGAGGTCGTCACTGCTGAGCATCCGGGCGGCGATCCGCCGGCCGTCGTAGGCGGTGTAGGTCGCCAGGTAGGCCGATTCGCCGCCGTCGCTCGTGAGCCTGACGAAGCGGGCGTCCTCCATGCCGTTGCTCTCGGCGGCGGTGGCCGGCCACAGGACCCTCTGCTGGAGTGGAACGTCGGTCGGAAAGGTCACGGCGTAGCTGGCGGCGGTCGTACGACGCAGTTGTTCGAGGGTGCGCCCGGTGGTGGTCCGGGTGAGCAGGTCGGCGGGGAGGCCACCCAGGGCCCGTTCGAAGGTGTCGTCGTCGAACCGCTCGGGCAGGGATCCCAGCACGGTGGCGGAGACCTCGTTGTCCCAACCCTCCTCGGCGAGTCCTGCGGCGAGCAGGTCCCGACGGTGCCAGGCGCTCACCCGGTCGCCGGTGTTCAGCGGTCCGGATCGGTCAGCGACCGTGAGATGGTTGCCGGGTCCGAGTTCCGCGGCGGCGAAGCCGATGGACGACAGGTGCCCCTCCCCGATCTGACGCACGCTGACCGCGACACGTAGCCGACCGGTGCCCAGATCGGACTGATCCGGATGCGGCACCATGGACGGGTTGCACAGGGCGGCGGCTTCCACGGCGTACTCGTGGCTGAAGTAGGCGCCGACGAGCAGGCGGGCCGTGGGTGACAGCTCACCGGTCTGGGTGACCCGGTGGTGGACCAGGTCGTAGTGATGCCGGAAGGTTGCTTCGAGGTCGTGATGCCGGTCGCCGAACCGGTCCAGGGTTTCCCGGAGCAACTCGCCGGCTTCGTCGGCGTCGAGACTCGCGATGCGTTCGATGATCGCGGAGGCGCGGGTGCGGACCAGGGCGGCGTCCTCGCCCGGGACGAAGAGCTTGACGATGACCCGCCGCGGATCGGGCGCCAGTGCGAGATCCAGCCGGGTGGCCAGGTCCGTCCCGGTCATGACCACCGCCGGGCGTGCTGGAGGGTGGAGATCAGGGCGAGCGTCGACTCCGCACCCTGGTTGAGGTTGGCGCCCGACGGGGTCAGGCCGTCATAGCCGCCGCCGGTCGTGGGATCCCACATCGTCGTGCCACCGTCGTTGTCGCCGAGAAACCAGCCGACGGCCTGACGTACCCCGGTACCCCAGGAGGGGTCACCCGTCACGACGGCGGCGGTGACGCACGCGTCGGCGAGGGCGGCGACCTCGATCGGCTGCTGGTCGTGCCGGGCGCGCGGGGCGTGACGCTGCCAGCCCTCGGCCGGGATGACCGACAGCACGCCGTCGACGAGTTGGATGTCGCGCAGCCAGGCCAGCATCCGCAGTCCGTCCGCGAGCAGTCGGTCGTCGCCGCGCAGGTGGCCGGCGGCGATGACGACCTCGGCGAGCGCCGCGTTGGCGTAGGTCAGCCGCTGGTGCGGCCACGGCCAGTCCGAACTGTCGTCGGGGGCACCGACGGCGACGGCGGCGTCGCGCAGTAGGTCGGCAGCGGCGGCGTTGTCCGGCTGTCGGCGTAACACCTCGGCCGCGCCGAGGCCGGCGAAGACCATCGCGCGCGGCGCGGGCGATCGCCGGCCGGCGCCGAGGGTGAAGGCGACCAGCGCCTCATCACGGATCCAGGAGGCGCGGCTACGCGCGGCGGCGGTGCCCAGTCCCCAGAGTGCCCGCCCCCACCAGTCGCCGACGCCGGGCTCGTCGGTCCAGCGTCGATCGTGGCCGAGCCGGTTGCGGAAGGCCCCGCTGCCGTCCTGGGCGTGGGTGAGGAAGGTCAGGTAGCACTCCGCGAGCCGCAGCACCCTGCTCGGTGGATCGGGTTCGCGGCAGGTGACGACAAGTCCCCGGGCAACGTCGTCGGTGCAGTACCCGTGCTCGCGACGCACGGTGGCATGCCGGGCGTGTTCGAACAGGCCGGTGTCGTCCGTCAGCCGGGCCAGGTGGGCGAAACTCGGGGCGGGCGCGAGGGCCGGAGCCGTGGCGGAGGCGGGGCTGAGGGTGAGGGCGAGGGCCCGGGATGCGGAGCCGGTCATGCCGGCGCCGGCACCACGGCCGGGGCCGCCGGATGCGGATCGGCGGTGTCGAGCCGTTCCGCGAGCGCATGGTAGCGCGCCGCCACCGCCGGCCACCGCAGCGTCGGAGCCCGGGTACGGCCGACAAGGCTGGCGGCCAGACCCGGTTCGGTCAGAATCCGCCGTACGGCCGCAGCCAGCGCCGCCGGATCCTGGTGCGGTACGAGCAGACCGGGCCCGTCGGTGAGCACCTCGACGGCGTGCGGGAAGGGCGTCGCGACGACGGGAACTCCGGCGGCGACCGCCTCGATGAGTACCCCGGAGGTGACCTGCTCCCGGGAGTCGTAGGGCAGGATGACGGCGTCAGCCGAGCGGATCAGGCGGCCCAGCGCAACCTCGTCGTGGTAGACCGGCTGGTAGTGAACGGCGTCGGCGACGCCGAGGATCGCACCGAGGCGCTCCAGCCCCGTCCGGTACGCCTCCCCCTGCTGCTCGAACACCTTCGGGTGGGTCCTACCGGCGACGGTGTAGGTGGGGGTCGGGTTGAGCCCACGGAGGCGGGCCAGGGCTCGTACGGCCCATTCGATTCCCTTGCCAGGTCCGAGTAGTCCCCAGGTGAGCAGATGGGGACGCTGGCGCGGTTCGGCGGGCGTGTCGTCGTGGTCGGCCGCACCGTGTGGGATGACGGTGACCTTGGCGGCGTCCACGGCGTAGCCGACGAGCAGCCGGTCCCGGGCGGTGTCGGTCATGGTGACGACCGTGCTGGCCGCGGCGACGAGTTGCTCCAGTACCGCCTTCTGCCCGGCCGTCGGTTGGGCGAGCACGGTGTGCAGGACCACGATGCTGGGCACGGTGAGCCGGCGCAGCAACGGCAGGACGTCCTGACCATCGGGTCCGGGGTAGATGCCGTACTCGTGTTGGACGACGGCGACGTCGAAGGTGTCGAGTGCCGCGGCCGCGTCCCGCCAGCCGGCGACTGTCCGCGCCGACCAGGTGTGCACGACACCGGGTCCGACCGGTCCGCGAGCGCCTGCCTGGCCATCGCCGGGGGCCGCCGGCTCGGCGTGACGGTCGTCGCTGGCCACGACCCGTACGACGCCACCCGACGCACCGTCGGTGATGAGGTGCGCGGCCAGTGCCGAATTGAAGGTGGCCAGACCGCACTGGGTCGGTGGATGGGTGCTGAGAAAACCGTAACTGCGGGGCATCTGCCGCGCCTTCCGGTCGTCGGACGCCGCCGCGCGGAGGCGGTGACGGACCTCACGCGATAATGGCGCTCACCTGACCAGCGTGTGTGGCGGGCGAAACGGATTCGCCGGGCCACCGCCTCTGCGGGGTCTGGCCGGTCGCGAACCTACGCCGGACCCTCGGAGAGCCATCGACTCCTCGACAGTATCAGCATCGGTTACCGGCCGAGGATGTCGCGGTACACGCGCAGGTAGTCGGTCACCATGCGGTCGGCGCCGAAGCGCTCCCGGGCACGGTTGCGACAGCCTCGCCGGTCAATCGTCGCGATCCGCGCGACGGCCGCCGTCGCCTGCTCGACGGTATCCACGAGGAAGCCGGTCACGCCCTCGTCGACGACCTCCGGCATGGACCCGCGCCGGTACGCCACCACCGGCGTTCCGCACGCCATCGACTCCACCACCGACAGTCCGAAGGGCTCGGCGAAGGCGATCGGGTGCAACAGGGCCGCACTGGCGCCGAGGATCCGGCCACGGCGTTCCGGGCCGACCGGGCCGAGGAAGACGACCCGCTCACCGTCGATGTGCGGAAGGACCTCTTCGGTGAAGTACCGCTCGTCCTGGACGATCCCGCAGATGGTCAGCGGTCGGTCGGCGCGCCGCGCGATCTCGATCGCGGTGTGGGTGCCCTTGTCCGGATGGATCCGACCGAAGGCGACCAGCCCCGGCCCTCCGTCCGGGGCGAACGGCAGCCCGCCGAGGTCGATCCCGTGGTACACCGTGCCGACATAGTCGAGCCCGGCGACGCGGTCGGAGTCGGAGATGGAGACGTACGCGGACCGGGCCGTCTCATAGGCGGGCAGGATCTTCGTGCCGGAGAATCCATGGATGGTGGTGACCAGTGGAGCGCGGCAGTGTTGGGCGAAGGCCAACGGCAGCCAGTCGAGATGGTTGTGCACGAGGTCGAACTCCGCAGACCGTGCCAGTGCATGGCCGACGTGCATCGCCTCCCAGACCCGCCCGTCCACGCCCGGATCGTCGGCGTAGCCGCGTGCGCACACACCGTCTAGAGCCGCCGAGGTGACCGAGTCGAGGGTGGCGAACAGCGTCACGTCCACGCCCTGGGCGACCAGGCCGTCGGCGAGCAGGCCGGTCACCTGCTCCCACGGCCCGTAGTGGTGTGGTGGCGTACGCCAGGCCACCGGTCCCAGCAGGGCCACCCTCACGCGGATGGCCGGTCGGCGGGGTCGGCCTCGACGCGCTGACCGGGACCGCGCAGGGGCACAGAAACCTTGCGGTTGTCGACCATTGTCTCCGTTTTCTCGGGTACGGGTCAGTCGCGCCGGCGCCGTGCAGCGCCTGATCCGTACCAGTTGGGCGGGTCAGACGATTGCTGATCCGTCGACGACGGCGCGGGCGAGTTCGGACAGACGACGATTGCTGGTACGGGCGGTACCACGGAGCAGGATGAACGACTGGTCTACGTCGATCTTGCGACGTTCGGCGACCACGCCCTTGGCCTGTTCGATCACGATCCGGCTGTTGAGCGCGGTTTGCAGCTGTTCGGCGAGGGTCTCGCGGTGCCGGATGGCTCGGGCCTGGAGCAGCCCGATGGTGGCCACGTCGGCCAGGGCCTGTCCCAGTCGGATGGTGTCCGCGTCGAGAGCGCCGGGCTCGGCACCGAACAGATTGAGCGCACCGATGACCTCGGTACGCAGCCGCATCGGCAGGGCGTGGACGGAGGCGAAGCCGCTCCGTCGGGCCTCGGCGGTGAAGCGGGGCCAGCGGTGGGCGGTGGTGGACAGGTCGGCGACCGCGACGGGCCGGCCGGTGTGGAAGCACTCCGGACAGGGGCCCTCGTCGGTCTGTAACTGGAGCAGTTCGAGCAGCCGGGTCTGTTCGGTCGAGGCCGCCACCACCCGCAGTTCGCCTCGCTGGTCGGTCAGCAGGACCCCGGCGGCCGACACGTCGAGCACCTGAGCGCACCGGACCGTCACCTGGTGCAGGAAGTCCATCATGTCGAAGTCGTCGACGAGGGTGTCGGCCAGCTCGACGAACGCCTCGGTCAGCTGTCGCTCACTCATGCCCGTTTCTCCCTCATCACCCGATAGTGCCCGATGCGGGCGCCAGCGAGTGCTGCTCGCGCGCCGTGACCACCGACCTGGCAGAACGTCATTGCCCGTCATCGTCGCCTCCTGGCGGATCGGGCTGGAAGCGCAGCCGCCGCTCCACCACGTCCCGGGCGACGTCGCCGAGTCGTCGGTCGTGGGCGTAGGCGTAGGCACGAAGCCGGGCGAAGGCCTCCTCGGCGCTGCTCCCGAGCTGCACCAGCAGCATTCCGGTGGCCTGGTACACCTGAGCCTGGTGGGCGGTCGGGTCGTCGCTCTGCCCGGCAGGGGCGCCCGTTTGTCGGCCGCGTACCCGCCGCCTCGTCGAACAACAGCGTGCCGGCGGCGTCCGCGAACGCCAACGCGTCCGCGAGTTCGGCCGGACTCAGCGGGCCCGGTCGGGCGCGATACAGGTCGAGCACACCCAACCGGATAGCGCCGACCTGTACGGGCAGCGCGAGCAGCGCACCCACGCCGCTGTTCAACGCCGCCGGGGTGAACGCCGGCCAGCGAGCCAGGAAGTCCGGGTGAACTCAGGTCCACCACCAGGACCGGGCCACCCCCGGCGAACGCGTCCACGCAGGGGCCCTCCCCGAAGGTCAGCTGCCACTCTTCGAGTTCGCCTGCCACGTGGTCCGTGGCGTGCACCGAGTCCCGCACGGCGGGGTTGACCAGCACCGTCACTCCGGCCCCGTCCACCCCGACTCCGACGACAGCCGCGGCACACACGTGCGCCACGGACATCGGGGTGCCCCGGGACTGCCGGCCCACCTCGGCCCAGACCCGAACGACCCGTTCAGCGCTCATGGTGTCCCGGCGTCGTTGTCACCGTTGCGGGTGGCGGTCGGGCCGGTCATCGGTCGCGGTGCTGACGTCGATCGAGGAGGCCGCCCGGCGGACCTGGGTCGACAACTCTGCGATGTCGCTGCCCCGGTGACGCCGGGTCGCCGCAGGTACGGCTGCGATGATCGAATCGATGGTGCTCACAGCTCCTCCAGGCGATCGACGCTCACACGCCGCCGGGGTCTGGAGCAAACGCAGGGTCAGCGTACTCCTGGCTCCGTCGTACAGCGGCAGTCGATCGGGCGCCGGCTGAGCGGGAGGTTTTCAGATGTTGCCCGGGTTGACGAAAAAGTGCGAATTGATGCGAATAACCGGATCGGCCGGTGACGTTCCTGGGTTATTCGGTGGCATAGTGTGATGGCGCGTCACAGCCGCCCCAGCCGCGATCACGGACTACAAGGTCTTTCCGCACCGACCCCACTTCACCATCGGGGTGCCGGGTTGGGAGGCCGTGGCCGACTATGCCCTCGGATGGGCGACCAAGCACGACACGACACACCTGGAGACGGCGCCGGCCTGACCACCGGGCCGGGTCCGCCCGGCCGCCCGATTGCCGGAGCGCTCCGGCAATCGGGCGTCAGTCACCGCCAGACGCCTACACCCGGCGCGGCCCGAGGGTTCGTCCCCGGGCCTGGCGCCGAAAGTGTCGCGGCTGGTGACGACGGCAATGGTGGCCCGACAGCGCCGGGGCGATTCAGCGTTGCGCCGATCCGACCTTGTCGGGTGCTCTGGCGGTGGGATCAACACCGAGCATCTGGAGCAGAGAGCTGTGCTTGTGCGTGTCGACCATCGTGGGCAGTTCCCGGTCGACCCAGTCAGCCCTGGCATGCAGCCCTCTGGATCGCAGTGATGCGAGGATCTCGCCCTTGTCGATGTGCATGAGGATGATGTCCCCTTCAGGTTCGTCTCGTGGGTGGCGGCCCGGATCGACCGGAGTCGTCACGTCGGTTCGGCGACAGGCGGTGATCGGGAACGCAATGGGTCCGGCCACTTCGTGAACTGTCCACGCGGCGCGGGTCAGTCATGCCAGCGGTGGAGCCGGGAGATACGGACGACGCGGACCACCATGGTCCAGGTTGGCCACGCCGACGATCAGCGGCGCCAGGGCCACCGGCAGGGTGCCGGGCATCCAACGAACATGACCTTCCCCTTCGGGGTCGAGCCGGCGTGGCTGGCACCTCAGGAGTGGGATGTCGTCGTTTCCGGGATAATCCCAGCTTACGCCTGTTCGGCCCGGAGTGCCCGGCCGTCCGGCCCGGCCCGTCGGCGGTCGGCGGTCGGCGGTCGGCACCGCAGTTGACGGGTTCGCCAGTTCTCGGTACGGCCCTGCCCTTGTTCTTCGCCCGACCAGGGAGGACCCTGAGGCGTGTCGTCGTGATCCCGGACCTTGGTCACATCATGTGTTCGACCGTGCCAGGAGTCCGCGATGAAGATGGGGCGGCGCACCATGGTGCTCGTCGTGGTGCTGGGACTACTGGCCGCGGAGGCGTGGCTCGCCCCGCCCGTCGCGGCAGCCGCACCACGGCAGGTGGGTCCGGCGGTGTCCGAGGCCGGTCGGTTCTCGATGGACGACCGGATCTCGACGATCTCGCTGCGGGCCGTGACCTCCGCCCCGGGCGCGAGCCACGGAGCGGAGGCCAGCCGGGGCGGTGGTCAGTCGAAGTGCTGGATCATCGGCCACATCTGCTGCCAGGAGGCGCGTGGCTCCCGGCACACCACGATCGGCACGCCCTGCTCCTCGTTGTCGACCCCGACCCCGTTGTCGAGCCGGCCGGCGAGGGTGCAGGTACCGAAGTGGCGGCCCAGTTCGCCCGCCTCCCCCACGCCGACGCCGAGCACGACGGTCGCCGACTCCGGTGGTGGTCCGTAGTAGCCGAGTTCGTTGTGGCCGCTGTAGATCTGCGGCAACCGGTCGGCGCCGAGCCGGGTGAGCGCCCCGGCCTCGCCGTAGTTGGCGGTGAGCACGATCGTGGCGGCCCGGTCGGCGGCCGGTAGTTCGTCGTACGCCCGGACCACCTGGTCGACGTAGCGGGGCCAGCCGACCGAGTCGGCCGCGGTGATGTTGATCCCGGGAATTGGCGTGGCGCCGAGTACGCCGACCGGCAGCAGCGGCAGCGCGATCGCCGCACTCACCACCGCGTTGACTCCGGCGGCGACCCCGACCAGGGTGAGCCTGGCCCGGCGCCGGCCCCGCCCGATCCAGTCGGCGGTGACCACGCTTCCGGCGGCGAAGAGTGCGCCGAGCAGTCCGTACGTGTAGTAGGGCTGACCGCCCGAGACCAGCACCAGTACGCAGACCGTCAGGTACGCCACGGCCAGGGCCCGGACCGGCCGCCACGCCGTACGACGCAGCAGCCCGACCAGTCCGGCGATCCAGATCGCCGCCAGCGGCGGTCCGATCAGGATGAGCTGGAACGGCACGAAGGTGGTCCGCGACTCGGCGCCCTTGTCGTCGGCGATCGCCCCGGCCATGTCGGCCTGCGGCAGGTCGTGGGTGAGCTGGTAGACGAGGTTCGGGGCGCCGATCATCAGGGCGAGCGCCACCCCGGCCCAGAGCCAGCGATTGACCAGCGTACGGCGTGGACCGACGGCGAGCAGTCCGATGCCGAGTCCGATCAGGAGCAGCACCACCAGCAGTTTGTTGTAGAGCCCGATCCCGAGCACCGCCCCGGCCGCCAGCCACCAGCGCGGCTGGTCGCGCAGTAGCGCCCGGGCGGCGCAGAGGATGATGCCGAGCCAGACCAGTACGTCGACCCCCGCGGTGAGCAGCACGTGCCCGAAGATCAGGGTCGCGGCGCCGGTGCCGAGGCCGAACGCGGCCAGCGTCTGGGCGAGCGCGCCGCCGCCCAACTCGCGGGCGAGCAGCGCGGCCAGCAGCAGCGCCACCAGCACGCAGAGGGTGGCCGGGAGCCGCAGGCCCCAGAGCGAGCCGCCGAACAGCGCGTCGGCCAGCCGGGCGATCGCCGGGGTCAGCGGCGGCTGGTCCACATAGCCCCAGTCCGGCCGGAGCAGCAGAAAGTAGAGCTCGTCGCGGTGGTATCCGTAGCCGCCGTTGGTGGCCAGCAGCAGGGTGGCGACGATCGCGGCGACCACGCCGACCGGTCGCCAGGCGATCGGGGCGAGCCCGCTGCCCGCGCCGTCGTCGGTCACGGATTCCTCGGGTACGTCCGGCGGCACGACGCTGGCGCGGGGCCGGGCGGTGTGGGTACTCACGATCGTGGCTCCTTCCCTGGTGACGGGTCCGGTCGAACGTCCCCGGGGGTGAGGTCGACCGGTCGGTGTGGACGGCGGCGGTCCGTCGCCGGCGTGCCCGCCGGGCGGTCCGCGCAGACCCGAAGACTCCGATACATAACCGCTAGAGTGCAACCGTTAGGTATGCGCTGTCAATGCGTTCCCACACCGCTGTCGCCGATCCGCCGCCGCGCTACCGCAGGTGCGCGACCGGCCAGGCCGGATTGCCCCGCCAGACGGTGCCGGCCGCCAGGGTGCTGCCCTTCATCACGAACGAGTCGGGCGCCACCACCACCCCGTCGGCCAACTCGACGCCGTAGTGCACCAGGGCACCGGCCCCGACCGAACACCCCCGGCCGAGCCGGATCCGGTCGGACTTGAACGCCCCGTCCTCCAGCGAGTGCGAGTGCAGCACCGACCCCTCGCCCAAGGTGCAGTAGTCACCGATCTCGACCAGGCTCCGCTCCGGGATCCCACAGCCGTCGTCGAAGACCCGACGGCCGACCCGCACCCCGAGCAGCCGCCAGACCAGCGACTTGACCGGTGTGCCGTTGAACAGCCCGAGGAAGGCGACCTCGCCGAGTTTCCAGTAGCGCTCGTGCCGCCAGTACCGCGGATCGTAGATCGAGCAGTACAACGGCCGGAGCCGGCGGAACCCCAGGGCGGCCCAGTCCAGCAGGGCGGCGTAGCCGACCATCGTCAGCAGCGCCAGCAGGATCCCGGCGGCCAGCGTGGGAACGTGCGGCTCGGCACCGTCGTGCAACCCCTCGACGTGCACCACGATCAGGATCGAGAGGTGGAACAGCAGCCAGCGGGAGAGCAGGTACCAGCCCATGGTGGCCAGATTCGAACGGTTCTTCCGGGACAGCCGTCGCCGGAACTCGTCGCCGCTCTTCAGCTCGTCGAAGCGGGCGTCCCGGCGTACGGAGCGGGGGATCTCGAACGGTGGCGAGCCGAGCAGCCCCACACCGGAACGGACCGGGCCGTCGAGCGGCACCATCACCTTGGTCGCCAGCAGGCAGTCGTCCCCGACCCTCGCCCCGGCGGGATAGACGATCCGGTTGCCGAGGAAGTTCTCCGCGTTGATCGTCGCCCGGGACAGCGCGAACGACGTACTGGAGAACCGGGCGTTGGAGATGGAGAGCCCGTCGGAGACGAGACCCCCGCCCCGCACCTCGCAGAGGAACGGGCTGTCGTGCTTCTGCCCGAGCCCGAAGTTCGACCCCGTCTGCCGCACCTGGCGCAGCCGCCAGCCGATCAGGCGCAGGTAGCCGACGATGTAGGAGCTGTCTCCGAACAGGACGTTGAAGAGCCGGACGTTGCTAAACCGGGAGACGACCTGGAAGCACATCCAGTGCCAGCCGTAGAGCGGGTACGACCGGTCGGCGACCAGGAACAGGTTCGCCACTCGGGGAACGAGGACCGCCAGCAGCAGGCCGAGCGGGATCGCGCCGAAGAACATCAGCAGCGATCCCGGGACCGTACTGATGTCGACCGCGAAGGCCAGTGCCACCAGGACGACGATCAGCTGGGTGTCGACCAGCACCCGGACGAGCAGCTGGGCGGTGCCGTAGCAGAGCCGGCGCAGCCGCGAGCAGGACCGGGGCGCGGCGACCGGGTTACCGGCCCCACCCGGCACCGCCGGCGAGCCGTGCCAGGTCGCCCCGGCCGGTACGACCTGGCCGGCGCGGGGCGAGGAGACGTGCCCCAACTGCACCCCGTCGCCCAGCTCGGTGTCGATGTCGAGCACGCTGCCCTCGCCGACCTGGGCATCGCGGCCGACGCTGATCGGGCCGGTGGTGATCCAGCCGGCCTCCGCCCGGTACCCGAGAAGGCTCACGTCCTTTCCGATGACGGTGCCGGCGCCCAGCGTGATGAGATCGGTGCAGACCGGGACCGACCGGGACAGCAGCAGCACCCCGGGCCCGACCTTCACGCCGAGCGCCCGGAGGTAGAGGTTGTAGACCGGCGATCCCCGGAACAGCACCAGCGGGCTGGCCCGGGTGACCCGCTTGACGACCCAGAACCGCAGGTAGCGCAGCCCCCAGATGGGAAAGGTCCCGGGCCGCCACCTGCCGACCAGCGACCACTTCACCGCCACCGGAAACAGCGCCGTCACCGCGAACCAGGCGAACCCGAAGCCCACCGAGCGGACGGCCAGGTCGAGCCCGCCGGATCCGGCGCTGATCCAGGTGTACCCGGTGATCGCCGCCACCGCGAAGAACGCGATGTACGCCAGCCCGAAGCAGACCTGGAGAGCCGCACAGCCGTAGTACGCGAGAGCGCTGGGCACCCGCAGCACCGGATGCGGCGGCTCGGCCGGCGTCGCCGAGCCACCGTTCTCGACCACTTCGGCGAGGCCCCGGACGGTGGGATTCAGGTACACGTCCTTGATCGAGACGTCGGCGCGGATCCGTTCCCGCACCCCCGTGCAGTACCGCGCCATCATCAGCGAGTCGGCGCCCAGGTCGGTGAAGAAGTCGTCCCGCACCGAGACCCGCTCCACCCGCAGCAGCTCGGCGAGGAGTTCCGCCAGCGCCGACTCCGTGGGCCCGGCCGGGGCGACGATGTCCGATGTCGCCGAGCGGTGGCGCGTCCCGGACGGGTCGGGCAGGCGCTTACGGTCGACCTTGTCGCTGGGCAGCGTGGGCAGCGCCGGCAGTTCCTCGAGGTACGCCGGGACCATGTAACGGGGCAGCCGGGACCGCAGCGCGGCCAGCGCCCGGCCATGGTCCAGCGCCGCCGCTCCGGCACGCCGGGTGTAGAACGCGGCGAGTTCCACCACGCCGAACTCCGGCCGGTACGTGGTGACCGCCGCCTGGGCCACCTCCGGCAGTCGCAGCAGCACGGACTCGATCTCGGTCAGCTCGATCCGGTAGCCGCGCACCTTGACCTGGCTGTCGATCCGGCCCAGGTACTCCAACTCGCCGTCGTCGTTGACCCGACCGAGGTCACCGGTGCGGTAGATCCGCCCCGAGGGATTGTCCGCGATGCCCAGCCGATCCGGAACGAAGGCGCGGGCGGTCAGGTCGGGCCGGTTGACGTACCCCGGAGAGAGGCCGACCCCGGCGACCCCGATCTCCCCGGTCGCTCCCCGGGGCAGGACCCGCAACTCCGGGTCGAGAATCACCACCGAGTACGTCGGTAGGGGCACCCCGATCGTCACGGGCCGGTCGGGATCGAGCCGGGCCCAGGTGGCGCTGACCGAGGTCTCGGTCGGGCCGTAGACGTTGAGCAACGTCCTTCCCGGCCGGTGCCAGCGGCTGACCAGGTGGGCCGGGCAGGCCTCACCGGAGACGAGGACGAACCGGAGTTCCGGCAGTTCCTCCTCGATCGTGGCCAACAACGTCGGTACGCAACACAGCGCCGTGACCCGGTGCCGGACGAGGAAGCCGGCGAGGTCCCGGCCGACCAGTGCCCCGGGCGCGGTGCTCGGTACCAGCGTGGCGCCGCAGACCAACGGCACCCAGATCTCCTCGACGGAGAAGTCGAAGGCGATCGTCATTCCCTGGTAGACACGGTCGTCGGCGCGCAGGCCGTAGCTCTCGGCGGCGACCCGGACGAAGTTGCAGATGTTCGCCTGGGTGATGGCGACGCCCTTGGGCCGGCCGGTGGTCCCCGAGGTGTAGACGAGGTAGGCCACGTCGTCTGGTGCCGGCGCGAGGTCGTCCGGGCAGATCCGGTCCGCTGGGTACCGGTCGAGTTCCGGCAGACCGTCGATCCGGATCACCGTCGGAACGATCCCGTCCAGCCGGTCGGCCAGCGCCGAGAGCGCGATGACCGTCCGGACCCGCGCGTCGTCGACGATGAACGCGATCCGGTCGGTCGGAAAGCCGGCGTCCACCGGGACGTACGCCGCGTGGATCTTGGAAACGGCGAGCATGGCCAGGTAGGCGAGGGCGGACCTGTCGACGAGCAGCCCGACCCGGTCTCCCGGAGCCACGCCCCGCGCGAGCAGGAGGCGGCCGAGCCGGTTGGCCCGGGCGTCGAGTTCGGCGAACGTCATCGCCCCGTCGCCATCGCCGTCGTCGACGACCAGACGGCCGGGGTCGCGCTGGTCGACGGCCACGCGCCCGCAGTCGCCCTGGTCGACGGCCAGGTGTCCGGGGTCGCCCTCGGCGGCGAACCTGTCGCAGCGTTGCTCGAACAGGTGGTGCAGCCGCTCACCGGGTCGCCACCGGACCCGGTTGTCCACCCCCTCGGCGGTCAACACCGGTCCGGGACGGGGTCGGGCAGCCTGGCCCGGCACGGGCGCGGGGCGTACCGGGTCGGCGTCCGGGGGCACCCGGGGCGTCGCGGTCACGCGTTCACCAGACCGGACGGCCCGGGTACCTCCGAGCCCGCCGGAACGGCTCGAGCGGCCTCCGCCAGCACCGCCCGGGTCGCGTCCAGCAGAATGTCCAGGCCGTCATCGAGCACGTCGTCGGGGGTGGTCAGCGGGGCGAGTACCTTGACCACCTCGTCGTACGGGCCGGAGGTCTCCAGCATCAGGCCCTCGGCGAAGCAGCGTCGGGTGATCCTCGCCGCGAGCGCACCGGAGCCGACGTCGACGCCACGCATCATCCCGCGCCCCTTCACGATGCCACCCGGCACGACGTCGGCCACTGCGGCGAGGCGACGGGCGAGCAGTTCGCCCCGGCGAGTGACGTCGGCGGCGAACCCGGGGGCCGCCCAGAACTTCGTCAGCGCCACCGTGGCCGTGACGAACGCGTGGACGTTGCCCCGGAAGGTGCCGTTGTGCTCCCCCGGCGACCAGACGTCGTGCTCGGGCCGGATCAGCAGCAGCGCCATCGGCAGGCCGTACCCGGAGATCGACTTGGACAGTACGACGAGGTCGGGCAGGATCCCGAACGGCTCGAAGCTGAAGAAGGTACCGGTCCGTCCGCAGCCCGCCTGGACGTCGTCGACCACGAGCAGGGCGCCGTTGTTCCGGGCCAGTTCCGCGACGCGTACCAGCCAGTCCGGCGAGGCGACGTTGAGGCCGCCCTCCCCCTGCACGGTCTCCAGCAGAATGGCCGCGGGCGCGTCGAGCCCGCTGGACGGGTCGCGCAGCATCCGGGCCAGCAGGTCGGCGGTGTCGACGCCGTCGCCCTGGTAGCCGTCGTACGGCATCCGGGTCACGCCGTGCAGCGGGTTCTGCGGGCCGATCCGGTGGTGCCGGTTCCCGGTCGCCGCCAACGCGCCCTGCGACATCCCGTGGAAGCCGTTGGTGAACGCGATGACATTGGACCGGCCGGTGACCTTGCGGGCCAGTTTGAGTGCCGCCTCGATCGCGTTGGCGCCGGTCGGAGCGGTGAACTGGACCCGGTAGTCGATCCCGCGCGGCAGCAGCAGGAGCGACTCGAAGGCCGTCAGGAAGGCGCTCTTGGCCGTGGTGCACAGGTCCAGGCTGTGCGAGATCCCGCCGTGTTCGAGATGGGCGATCAGCGCGGCCCGCATGTCCGGGTCGTTGTGTCCATAGTTCAACGAGCCCGCGCCGGCGATGAAGTCGAGATACTCTCGGCCGGACACGTCCCGGACCACGCTTCCCTCCGCGGTGTCGAGGACGCAGTCGAAACGACGGCAGTAACTGCGTACCGCCGATTCGCGACGTTCGAAAATCAGGATGTCGTTCTGGTCCGCCGCCCCGCGTACCGTCATTGGTCCCCCTCACTCGCCCGGCCGCCGCACCAGACGTTGTCGCTGGTCAGACCCGGTTTTCTGCGCATTTTTGCTAGTTCAACCGGGAACTGGCGGCCGGGACACGGCGAAATCCCGTATCGACGTCAATCGGCCGGATTGCCGACTCAACCCTTGCAATCCGATTGCGGACTGTCCGGATTAATACGCCTGCTCCGAACAGGCCACGCGTCCGTCGGCGCGCTACCGAATTTCCTGCCCCCCGAAACCGGACCGACCCGCCGGAGACACCTCGTGCGGTGTCCCGGCGGGTCGGCGGTCGAGCGGTCGAACGGGTGGTCGGTCAACCGGGTGGTCGGTCGACCGGGCGAGCGGTCGACGGGCTGAGCGGTCAACCGGCGGAGGGGCGGACGGGCGGTGCGCGGTGGGTGGGGTCAGCGGTAGTCGCAGACCCCGGTGGGGAAGATCTGTTCCAGGCGCCGCCGCTCGGCCCCGGTGGGTCGCCAGGACCCGTACAGGCCCCGGGCGACGGCCGCCGGCACGGACTGCCGGTCACAGGCGTAGACGCCACCGGCGATCGGGCCACCGGCGACGGTACGCGACGTTCCGTAGAGCGGGAAGCGGGACGTACACGCACCATCGGGGCGGTTGTCGAGGATGCCGTCCCAGACGTGCTCGCCCCGGGCGATCTCCGTACCGGCCGTGCTGAAGCAGCGGTCGACGGCCAGCGCCGGCTTGTTGCCCTGCACCCCCCGCCAGGGCCGGTTCCGCAGGTTCGCCATCCAGTCGTCGATCACCTCGAGCGCCTCCGGCGTCTGGTCGAACGCCTCCGCCGGCCGGGCATCGGTGAACCAGATGACCTGGTTGCCGGCGTTCCGGTCGTGGTCACGCATCCGCTGCCGGGACGCGAAGGACTGGTGCGAGTTGTGCATGTCGAGCTGCTCTTCGAGGTAGTGCCGCCAATCGATGATCGGGATGTCGATGTCGCCGGTGAAGACGATCCCCGAGTCGTACGCGGCCCGGATCGCCCCGCGGTCGCCGGTCGTACGCGGCGCCGGGGTACCGCCACCGTCCGGCGAGAGCCGCATGTTCCGGGACGACCACGGGTCGAACTGCGCCGGGTCGGCACAGGCCGACGGGGTGAACGGGCATCCCTCCTGCACCATCTGCGGCTGTGGTCGCCACGAGCCGACCCGGGCGTTCAGGTCGAGGAACTCGGCCGGGGTGATCCGGCCGGCGGTCAGCGCCGACAGCCCGTACTGGACGCCGACGTTGTCCCAGGTCGACCGGGCGTACCCGTCCGGGCCGGTGCCGTAGACGTTGACCAGGTCACCCCAGTGCGACCACTGCACCGTCTGCGCGACGCCGGGCGGATCCATCTGGGCCCAGAGCGGGTCACCCGGCGACCAGAGCGGGTTCAGCGCGAGCGGGGTCAGGCCACGCCAGCCCTCGATGCACTCGGTCGACCCCGGCGTGCCCCCCAGGTACGGGTTCGGCACCGTCGCACTGGCGTTCATGCCGATCAACCAGGTCCGGTTCTCCCAGTTCCGCCACTTCGGGTTCGCCCCGTCGGTGACGTCCATGTAGTACTCCAGCAGCTCACAGTCGCCCACGTGGATCGTCTGGGTCGCCATGTCCGGGTACGAGTACTGCGGAATCGCCGCGTCGAGAACCCGGGTGCCGTAGTTCTGCCCGTAGAGGTACTGCTGGATGCCGCCGCCGGAACCGCCCACCCCGACCGTGTACGACGGCACCCCGTACTCCTCGATGAAGTGCTCCTTGAGCATCAGCGCCGTCTCGCCGCCGAGCACCATGTTGTAGTGGGTGGCGGTGCGGGTGCCGGTGGAGTAGAGGACGGCGTACCCGAGCGAGAGGCCCTCGTGGTAGAGATGTCCGCCGGGCAGCCGACCCTGGTCGTGCCCGATCGCGACCCCACCGTCGAAGCGGTAGATCACCCGCCGGTTCCAGTTGGCCTCCAGCACCGTGATCGAGTAGACGAACCGGTTGATCGTGCCGCGCTCCCGCCGTACCACGTAGTCGACGGTCCGGCCGTCCAGCGTCGTCGTGGTGGTGAGGTCGGCCGGCCGGCTGCCGTCCGACGGCATCGGCTTGAAGGTGCCGTCGCCGGCCCGGTACAGCCGGTCGGTGACGGTCGGCGCGGCGCAGTCCCGGCTCCAACCGACGACTGCGCCGTCGGCGCCCCGGACCCGCATCCCCTCGGCGTCCTGGTTGTCCACGATGGGCTGCCCAAGGCCGTTCTGTTCGGTACGGCAGAGGAACGGATACTGCCGCGGACCGGAGAAGATCGGTCCGGAGACCGGATGGTTGCGTACCGCGAGGGTCGCGGTACGGGCGTGCCGGGCGGTCGCCCACAGCACGTTCCCACCGTCGCGGAGCCCGTCGACGACGCCGCGCAGCGAGTCGCCGTCCACCCTCAGCGCGCGGGTGACGTCGGTGCCGTCACGGGTGACCCGGACCGACCGTGGATCGGTCCGGCGGTCGAACGTGATCCGGATCAGCGCGTCGCCGCCGCTGACCTGGTCCGGCCGGCTGGACAGCACCTCGATGTCGAGCCGCTGCCCCGCCGGGCCGGAACCGGCGGCGGTGGCCGGCACCGCCACGCCGAGGACGAGTACGGTGCTCAGGCCGGCGGCCAGGGTTCCGGCGAGGGTACGGCCAGCGGGGCGGGGCCGGGCCGATCCGTCGGCACCGATCGAAGCGGCGGAACTGCCCATCCGGGCCGACCTGCGGGCCCGGACGGTTGGGTTGACGGCTGACCAGCGCTGGACGAGGAATCTGAGAACAGTCATCGGTCTCCTCCCCGGAGGATGGCGGACACCGACGATGTCACGGAGATTACGGGGTTGTCGAGATCGACACCTGTCAGGCAGCCGGGCCCTCCCGCCGACCCGCACTCCGGCTCTGACCCTCCTCAGCGGACAAGGGACCGACATCTTCTTCGCTCGACTTTCGATACCCCGGCCGCCACAGCGCGAGCGCCCCGACGATCAGGGCCGCGACGCTGGCGAGCTTGTCCGCGAGATCTGGCCCCAGGGTCACCACACCGCCCGCGATCACGAGTACGGCAAGGGCTATGATCAGCGCAGTGCGCAGTCGCATTCTATTGACGCTGTTGAGCCATCTGCGCGCCGTCGCGCCGATCGCGAGTTCCAATATCACGATACCCGCCATGACCAGCACCGGCACCTGCCACAACTCGACCGTCATGTCAGTTCTCCTCCCACCTCGCCGGGTTACCGGTCAGCCGAGCGCCGCCTGTATCTGGTCGATGAACTCCGATGTCAACGGCTTGCGATCTATCAGCAGTGCTCTGGTGTGGACCCGGACCGCATCGGAGAATTGGGAGTAGTTCGAGTTCATCGGTCGCGGTCGCGTATTCTCCACCGCCGTCCGAAGCTGATCGAGATGGGGTGCGAGCACCTTGAAGTCGACGTCGTCGTAGACGTCGAAACGAGCCGGCGCCAACCCGTAGGAGGCGAGGATCTTCTGCGCCGGCATGTCGGTCATGAAGTCGATGAATTGTTTCGCGACCTCGGGGTGGGGCGACCTGGCGACGAGGGCGATGCTCTGGCCGCCGAGAATGCCCGCCTTCAGCGGACTGACCCGGATTCGCGACGCTTTCGCGTCAACGTCGTCCTGCTTCTGAAGTTCACGGTACTGCACGGGCCAGTTGCGCATGTATCGCCGACCCTTGAAGGCCTGCCGACTCTCGCTCTCGTTGCCGGAAAGCAGTACTTTCCCCTGCCGGATGGCGATCGCAAGTGGAGCCAACGCCTCCTGCCACTGCCCCAGATCCCTCGACACCGTGCCGTTCGGGTTGAGGATGGTCGGGTCGGCGGACAGGGCATGTTCGAGGACGTTGACGACGAATGCCTCGTACGAGGTCGACTGAACCGGGTTGAGTTGACCCACGAACTGCCGGCTGCCTTCCGGGACAGCGGCGAGCGTTCCCGATAACGACACCCCCTCCAACGCGTCATCATCCTCCGGCTGGCGGTCGAAGAGCATGCCGGCATCGGTGTTCAGCGGTGCGGCCCAGTACTGGTCGGTCGCGTCGGGCACCCGGTTGACGAACTTGATCTCTTCGAAGATCTCTCCGGGATTGACCAGTTTGATCGGAGCGATGAGCCCCTTTTTCGCGAACTCCGGTATATGGATCACGTCGAGGTTGACGATGTCCACCGTTCCCGCTGCGGCGAGGTCCCGCATGACCTGTCGCTCGTCGCGCGAGCCACCCGGCGTTTCGATGAGGCTGATGGGCGTCTTGGGATTGGCTCGGTTCCACATGTCGATCAGGAGGGTGCGGGCTCCGCTGGGGTCTTGACCGGTGGCGAGGCGGAGCCGGGTGTCTGGAGGTGGTTTGCTGGCGGGGGCCGGTCGACCGCCTGGAAGCAGATAGATGGTGCCCGCGGTGGCCGTCCCGCTGGCCAGTACGCCAGTCAGAAATGATCGTCTGGAGTATGGATCAGGCATTGAGCACGACCTTTGATCTCGTTCGAATCCTGAGACCGGAGGGTGATGCAATCCAGTACACCCGAGGGTACCGCTCTTCGCATTCCAGGCGGCCTATGTGGATCGTCGCCGGATTGATCGCCACAGGGGCGGGCGGCCAACCCCACCCGTACGACACATCCGGCAGAAGTCAGTCGACCGGGTTCCGATCGGACAGCAGGTCCGCGACGGCGACGGTGGTCGCGGGATGCCGGCCCAGTAGCGCGGCCGTCGCCGGGTGCGGGGAGCCGGCGCCGGACCGGCCGGCCGGCAGCCAACCCTGGTCGCAGCCGAGCAGCTCCGCCACGGCGTCGCAGACCGCCGGATGCGCGACCAGCAGATCGGCGACCGGTCCGGCCGGCGCCGCCGGAGACGCGGGCGTCACGCCGGTCACCTGTCGGGTCGACCATGGCGGCACCCAGGAATCGACCTCGGCGAGGCTGCCGGGAAACGTCCGCCCGGCCTCCCTGACCAGCACCGGCACCAGTTCGCGGGCCTGCTCCCGCAGCGTCGTGATCAGCTTGGGCAGCCAGGGCAGCAGCACCGGGTCGGGAAGCCGGGCGAAGGCCGTGGAGATCAGTTCGACCACGAAGGGGGCCAGGGCCGGAACCGGCTCCAACGCCTGGACGAACCCACTGAGGTACTGCGGGAACGCCGGTACGACCAGCGGGTTCGTCAACAGTTCGGCACAGCGTGACCGCAGCTCGGCCAACGGCAGCAGACCGAGCTGGAACTGGGCGGCCCAGAGCAGCGCCACCTTGGCCGGCGCTTCGGGGTGCGACTGCCGCACGGCGAGTTCGAGTTGGACCCGGTCGCAGCCCAACGACAGCGCGAGACTCTCCATCGAGAACAGGAAACCGAGCATGGCGCCGACCTGGCGGACCCCGGTCTCCTCGTCGGCGAACGCCGTCGGCAGCAGGGTGCAGTAGTGCGCGTACCCGGAGGTCGCGAACGCCTCGCACCAGGCCGGCAGGTCCGGCCGGGTGGCCCGGTAGTGCGCCAGCAGCCGGCGGATCCGCCGTAGTACCTCGGGCGCGTCGTCCACGGTCCGCTCGGCGGCGAGCAGTTCCACGGCCCGCGCCCCGAGTTCGTCGGCGAGCCGTCGCCCGCCCAGGTAGAGAATGGAGTCCTCCACCGCCGCGAGCGCACCGGCGGCGGTGGCATCGGGCGCCCACACCGCACGCCGCAGCCGCAGCTCCAGCACCTGCTCGACGGTGATCCCCTCGTAGCCCAACTCGATGATCGACCGCTGGTGCCTGCCCAGCGCCAGATCCCAGCTCTCCTGGATCGACCGCTCGCCGAGCCGCCGCTCACCCATGATCGGCCGCACCGCACCGTCGGGCAGCAGCCGACGCAGGACCCACAACAGATCCGAGGCGGGCACCAGCTCCGGGTCGCCGCCCAGGTCCAACAGGGCCCGCTGCACCGTACGCTTCGTCAGGTCGAGCCGGAGCGGGGCCAGCCGGTCGAAGACGTCGCGGGCCAGCGGCGGAAGGCTGTCGTAGCCGACCTGACCGATCCGGTCGCCGCCGAGCAGGATCTCGCAGAGCCGGCGTACGTCACGACGGCCCGGCACCACGTCCTTCTCGATACAGGTCACCGCGGCGTCGGCGAAGTCGTACGGGGTGGGCCGGGCCCGGTTACGCAGCCCGGCCAGCAGAATGGCAGTCTCGAACACGGCGATCGCGTCCGCCGTACTGGCCAGGTAACCGTTGCGGCGGGCGAGCCGGACGATGTCGACGCACCACTCGAGAAGCTCCGCCTCGTCCAACCCGTCCAGCGCGGGCGGACTGGCCAGGAAACTCGACAACCGGTCGGTGACCGGTTCCGGCGCGGCCGGCGACGTCGACCGCTTCCGCCCCGGGCGCTTGCGGCCGCCCTGCTGGCCGTCGAGCTGGAAGGGCTTGAGGGCGCCACGGGTCAGCGCCTTCCGCCAGGTGGCCGCGGCGATCGACACCGAACCGGAGGCGAGCCCGAACTGCGCCTCGATCGCCGAGTGGCTGGACGGGATGAGCCCGTACAACCATCGGGTGGCGGTCCGGGGACTGATCTCGTAGCTCGACGGGGCACTCCCGTCACCCGATCGCGGGGCAGCCTCGTCGGTCGACACCGGTACGGCGGTGCCGAACTCCTCGACCCGGCTCGCCGCGTGGAAGGCGCCGCAGACGTACAGGCAGTGCGCCGGGTCCGCGCCCGAGGCGCCGAGATGCTCACGCATCCTGGTCCACATGTAACGCTCACGGTCCTCGTCCTGGCGCAGCCGATCGTCGCCCTCGGGCGTCAGGCGCCGGAAGAGGCTGCCGATCAGCACCATGACCTGCCGGTAGGTGTCATAGTCGGCGCCGGCCAGGGGCTGTTCGACGTACTGGTCCCACCACTCCGACCAGTGCCGGACCTTGCCGTGGTGCAGCAGGTACGCCTCGAGTTCGGCGAACCGGGGACGCAGGTCGCCGAGTTCGACACCGACGGCGTCTCCGTGCAGGCCGGCCTCGTCCGGCGGCGGCGCGCTTCCGGCCGCCCCGGCCCCGTCCGGTCCGGCGGGTTCGCCGTCGGGCGACGCGGACTCCGGCCTGTCCCGGGGCAGCCACTGGAACACGTGGTCCGCCGAACGGTCCACCAGCACCAGTTCGACGCCCGGGGTGTCCAGGGCGTACGCGATGGCCTGGTACTCGGCGGACGCCTCGGTGATCGGCGCCACCACGCTCAGTGGTCCCCAGTCCGGAGGAAAGCCGTCGAGGTCGGAGGCGAACGCCTGCAGCGCCACCGGAAGTCGACAGTTGCGCAGCTCGCCGAGGAGCGGGCGGAGATCCTCACACAACTCCAGGTAGATGACCTTGGGTTGCTTCTCCCGCAGCCGGCGCACCATCGCCAGTGCCGAGGACGGCGAGTGGTGGCACACCGGGAAGATCTCGAGTTCCTCGCGCAGCGCCCGGTCGACGTCGTCGACCAGGCCCGACAGGATCTCGGGCAGCGCGACGGGGCCGTCGGTGAACGCCTCGGCGGCGTCGAGCAACTGCCCGCGCAGCGCCTCGAACGAACCCGCCGGCCCGGCCGCCGGGTCCGGCGACGCGACGCCGCGCGGCGCGTTGCGGACGGAATCCGGAGTCGTCGCGGTGGAGTCCGGCTTCACGATAGGGTGGCGATCGCCTGGCGGCCACCTTCGAGGAAGGCCGGCCACGGCCCGCCGTCGGACTTGCTCCGTGGCTCGACCACACCGTGCCAGTACTTGTTCAGAATGGCCAGGTCCTCGGGGCTGCGTCGGACCAGCGAACCCACCAGCGAGCCGGCCAGCGTCTCGGCCCGCAGCGTACGGTCGCCGAAGAACTGGCTGTGCAGGATGGCGTCCTCCAGCACGCCGATCTGCTCGGCCGTCGAGAGCGCCGATTCCAGCTTCTCGTCGTCACTGCCCGCCGCCGCGGCGCCGGCCCGCAGGTCGGCGAAACTCTGCAGCAGGATGTCCAGCAGCGTCGGTGGCACGTCCAACTCGATCCGGTGCCGGCGCAGCAGCTCGGTGGTACGGAACCGGACGATCTCGGCCTCGCTGCGCTTGTTCGTCACCACCGGGATCCGCACGAAGTTGAACCGCCGCTTCAGCGCCGACGACAGGTCGTTCACCCCCCGGTCCCGGCTGTTCGCCGTCGCGATGATCGAGAAACCGGGCTGGGCGAACACGATGCCGTCGTCGTCGAGTTCCGGAATCGAGACATACTTCTCGGAGAGGATCGAGATCAGCGCGTCCTGCACGTCGCTGGTCGACCTGGTCAGCTCCTCGAACCGGCCGATCACGCCGTTCTCCATCGCCGTCATGATCGGCGACGGGATCAGCGCCTCCCGGGACTGTCCCTTGGCGATCACCATCGAGACGTTCCACGAGTACTTGATGTGGTCCTCGGTGGTGCCGGCGGTGCCCTGCACGACCAGGGTCGAGTTGCGGCTGATCGCGGCGGAGAGCAGCTCGGCGAGCCAGCTCTTGCCGGTGCCCGGGTCGCCGATCAGCAGCAGGCCCCGGTCGGACGCCAGGGTCACGATGCTGCGCTCGACGAAGCTGCGGTCGCCGAACCACTTCTGCGGAATCTCGCGGTCGAGCCCGTCCGACCGCTCGGACCCGAGCACGAACAGCCGCACCATCCGGGGGCTGAGCCGCCAGGAGAACGGCTTGGGGCCGTCGTCGACCGACTCCAGCCAGTCGAGTTCCTCTGCGTACTTGACCTCGGCGGGGGCACGCAGGATGTCGTCGGTCATTCGAGGGGTCTCCTAGGTGAGGAAGCTCTTGAGTTCGAAAACGAGTTTGCGGATGTGGCCAGAGAGCACCGGGGTGCCCAGGTCCTTGAACCGCTGCCGGAACCACGGGTTGACGCTCTGCTGACCGCCGCTGCTCACCGACCCGACCGGAATGACCCGCACCCCGGACCGGTGAGCCGCCGCCAGGCCCTCGAACACCCCGGCCGGATCCGACTCGTAGTAGTCGGAGATCCACACCAGCACGGTGTTACGAGGTTCGACGATCTTCGGGCGAGCCAGGGTCAACGCGGCCGTCCCGTCCGTGCCACCACCCAACCGGGTACGCAGCAGCACCTCGAACGGATCGTGCACCCACGGGGTCAGGTCGAGCGCCCGGGTGTCGTACGCGACCAGGTGCACGTCCACCTTCGGCAGCCCGGCGAAGATCGACGCCAGGATGGTGCAGTTCACCATCGAGTCGACCATCGACCCCGACTGGTCCACCACGACGATCATCCGCGCCGGCGTGGTACGTCGGGCGGTGTGCCGGTAGTAGAGCCGGTCGACGTACAGCCGCTGGTCCTCCGGACTCCAGTTCGTCAGGTTCTTCCAGATCGTGCGTTCGATGTCCAGGTTCCGGAACACCCGCTTCGGCGGAACGGACCGGTCGACGCTTCCCACGCTGGTCTGCTGCACCTGCGTACGCAGCACCTCGGCGACCTCGTCGACGAACCTGCGGATCAACGCCTTGGCGTTCGCCAGCGCCACCCCGGACAGGTTCGCCTTGTCTCGCAGCAACTGTTCGATCAGTGACATGCTCGGCGTGAGCCGGCTGGCCAGTGCCGGATCGGCCAGCACCTCCCGCAGGTGCATCCGGCGGACGAGATCGCCCTCCAGCCCGGCCAGTACGCCCGCCAGCTCACCCATGCCCGGACGGCCGCGTAGGTGCCCCGGCTCGGCGCCGAGCGCCCGCTCGAACCAGCCGGCGTCGGACTGCCAGCGGGCCAGTTCGGTGGCGGTGACGCTGCCGGACCCGGTCGAGAAGACGTTGAGCAGGATCTTCGACACCAGGGCCGCCCGGCGTACCTCCGCCGCGCCGACCCCACCGTCGACGCCGCCGGTCCCGTCAACCGCCGCACCGACCCCAGCGTCGGCCGGGTCGGTCGCACCGACCCCGACGCCGGGTGTCGCGACGGGCGCCGGCCCGTCGCCGCTCTCCCCCGCCGGGGCGTCGCCGATCTCCCCCGCCGGGGCGTCGCCGCTCTCCCCCGCCGGGGCGTCGCCGCTCTCCCCCGCCGGGGCGTCGCCGCTCTCCCCCGCCGGGGCGTCGCCGCTCTGCCCCGCCGGCCCTTTGCCGCCCTGCCCCGCCGGGGCGTCCTCCGGTCCGGTACCGGTGGCCGGGGGCACCATCACGTCCTGCAACTCGCCGGCAAGATCGGGAAAACGCTGCACGATGGTGTCCACCGACACCGACGGGTCCAGCAGCGCCGCCGGCAGGCCGAGGTCGTCGACGATGGCCACGCTGGCCGACTCCAGCGACGGCTGCTCGTCGGCGGCGAAGACCCGCGCCAGCAGACGCCAGTAGAGCACCTGCCGCCGATTCTCGTCGGCGCTGGTCGAATGGTCCGGCGTGAACCCACCGCCCTGATCGCTGGCTCCACTCATTTCCGCAGCAACCGTCCCGCCCGCTCGCGCAGCACCGCCACGGCGTCCCCGGCCTTCGCCTCCGCCTTCACCAGCTTGGGGTCGGTCAGGCCGAGGGCCCAGTCGCCGGTGTGCGCCTCCGCCGTCGCACGCTTGGCCGGGTAGCGGACCGCGAACGGCTGCACCGTCCAGCTTCCGCCGTCCCAGCGGACCAGGCCGAGGCAGGCCGAGGAGGCCGCCACCAGCTCCGGGGTCAGTGGCCCGCAGGTCGGCAGCCGATCCACGTCGACGCCGACGACCTGCCCGCCGAGGTCCAGCGTGACCGTCGAGCCGCCCTCGGCGACGGTCGTGGTGTATCCCTCCAGCAGTACCGGTTCGGCGATCCGCACCGGATGACGCTCCAGCGGCGGCACCGCCGGAGCGAGCGCCGGGCCCAGCCGGAGCCGGGCCGTGGCGAACGGATCCACCGTTTCACCCGGGCGGGCCCGGTCCTCGTGCCACACCAGGTCACCGCCGTCCAGCAGGGGCAGCTCGGTGACCTCTACCGCCCGACGCTCGGCCAGCGCGCGGAGCAGCACCGGATAGCCCCGCAGCAGCCGCCAGATCGCCGGGCCGACGATCGTGTCCACCTTCGCCGCCGCGACGCTCGTCCGCACCAGCCGGGGCGGCGCGCCACCGGCGGGTTCGAGCACGGCGTGCACCTGCACCTGCACCGCCGTGCCGTGCTCGTGCACGTCCACCCCGAGGACCAGCAACCGCCCCGACACCCGGTCGCCGTCCGCCGGAACACCCGGCCAACCACCGACCTCGGTCAACAGCAGGGCCCGGCTCCACAGGTCGGCCCAGCGTCGCACCGGCAACCGGTCGAGCGTCGCGACCGGGCACGACGTACGCAGCTCGGCGGCCAGGCCGTCGAGCAGCACCGCCAGCCGCCGCAGCCGCGGCTCGGCCAGCACCGACTCGAGCGTCTGGGCCGAACCGGAGACCATGTCGTGGTCGACCCCCCGCCAACCCGTGATCGCCAGCTCACGCAGCCAGGACCGGGCACCGGCGCGCAGGTTCTCCGTCCCGGCCGTCGGGCCCGCCGACGATGCCGGTGCGGTCCAGGCGGCCCGGGACCGACCCAACGCGGTGTCGAGCCGGGCGAGCAGCGCGTCGTGCACCGCGCCGAGCAGCGCGGTACGGGCAGCCGCCAGTGCCAGCAGGTGTTCGTCGCCGAGCGAGCCAGCGACGATCTTCTCGACCGCCTCGCGTACCCGATCGTCGAGCGGCGTGCCCGCCACCGCCGCGGCCAGCGCGCCCAACGCCGCGGCCCGCTCCGGCGTCAGCCGGGCGAGGCCGGGCACGAGAGTCTCGTCGAGGCCGGCCACCAGGTCGAGCGCCTCCCCCACCCCGGGCAGAGCGTCGCCCCGCAGTTCGGCGAGTTGTGTTCCGAGCATCAGCGCACCGCCCCCATCGCCGGGAACCAGTGCAGCTCCGGAATCGGCTCCGTGGTCTCCGGCAGCTCCAGGTAGGCGAGGTGGCGCAGGAAACGGCTGAAGACGACGGCCGCCGGGCTGGACTCGGGTCGACCGCGCAGCCGGGCCACCAGGTCGGCGCCGGAGGACAACTCGCCGTCCACCTCGATGCGCAGGTAGCGGGTGACCCGGTCGACCCCGTACTGCAACACCGCCTCGTCGACCAGCGCCTGGAGGTGCTTGCAGGGCGAGCCGCGCAGCCCGCCGCACGGCCGGTTGTTGTTGGTACTGCAGTTCAGGCCGTGGCTGCCGGCGGTGATCGACGAGACGTACACCCGCTCGATGTCCGAACCGCTCGACACGACGCCCTGGAGCCGCCCGTCCGCCAGCTCGACGAAGGGCACCTTCGCCAGCTTGCGGGGCTGCACGACCGGCAGCACCCGCGCCACACTACGCCGTTCCCATCCGATGCCGACCGTCTCCACGACCCCCGCCCTTCGATCCGATGCCCCGAGAACATAGACGGGCACGGTGACACTTTCGCGACCGGTTCCCGCGGGGCCCGGCCGCGCCGACCGCCGACCGCGCGTACGGATGCGGACCATGTCGCCGCCGCTGGGTACGATGCCGCGACCCCGAACCCGAACGAGGAGCAGAATTGCTGGTCGGAGCCGTCGACATCTACACCAACCACGCCCTGGTCGTCATCGGCGCCACGGCCTTCCCCGAGGTGGAGCACGACGACTCGGCGGCGACCGCCGACGACCGGCACGTCGTGGTGCGCACCCGGGGCCCGGTGTCGCCGACCCGGGTGTCGATCTGGTCCCGGGACATGCCGTACCTCGGCGCGGTGGTCTTCGACGGGGAACTCGACCTGATGGACCACACGCTCTGGGTGGGTGACATCGAGCGCCTGACGTCGTACACGACCGAGCTCGTCGACAGCACCGGGGTGCAGCGCGTCGTGGTCTGCGTCGACCATCCCGGGCAGGCCTCCCGGATCCACGTCGGGCTCAACCTGGACGAGGTCCCCGCGCTGGTCCCGGTGCCGGGACATCCGCTGCCGGAGGTACTGCCCAGCGACCCCGCCGACGGGGCGTAGCCGACCAGGTGACGTCGGCGATCGCGATCGACGTGCCGCGCCGGGTCGACCGGATGTCGGACCGGTAGTGCGCCGCCGGACGGTCGTCCGTGCAATTTGCACGGATCGGGGTTGTGCCCGCCCCGGGTGCTGCCGTATCAACATTCAAATGCGACCGGAACCCGGGCAGGTGCTCCACTTCTCAGAGGATCCGACGATCACCCGGTTCGTTCCACACGTCGCCGCGACCGCCCAGCAGTCCGACGCCTACGTCTGGGCCGTCGACCACGACCGCGCACCTGACTACTGGTTCCCCCGCCAGTGTCCGCGCGCGATGGCCTGGATCTGCGACACGACCTCCGAGGCGGACCGCGACCGGATCATGGGACCCGGCTGCGGAGACCGGGTCCACGCGATCGAGTACGGCTGGCTGGAGGCGATCCGCCAGACGCGGCTGTTCGCCTACCGGCTGCCGGCCGAGCAGTTCCGCCCCTTCGGCATGCCCGAGCCGCACGCCCACGTCTCGGTCGAGGCGGTCGAGCCGCTCGGTCCTCCCGAACCCGTCGGCGACCTGCTCGAGTGCCACGCCGAGGCCGGGATCCAACTGCGCGTACTGGACAATCTCTGGCCCTTCTGGGACGCCGTGATCACCAGCACCGTGGCGTTCAGCGGCATCCGGCTGCGGAACGCGAGACATCATCCGCAACTCTGAGCCGGGCCCGGCGCGGCCGGTTGGTCGTACCGTGTGCTGGGCCGCCCGGTCCGGCGTGGGTCACCGCGCGTCGCGCCGACGGGCGGACGGTGCCGCCGCCATGGCCGGACGGCCCACCCGGACCACGTGCAGCAGTCGTTCCGGCGCGACGCCGAGCTGCGTGGCGAGGGCGGCACGCGGCGCGGGCGCCGCCACGACCTCCGGCCCCGCCCCGGTCAGGTACCGGCCCCGGTGGGTACGCCGGTCCCGCACCCCGGCCGCCCCGAACGGAGTGTCGTAACGCCGCCGGGCGCCGCGCAACCAGCCGACCCGACGCTCCTCGGCACAGTGATCGGCCTCGAACCGTACCGCGAGGCCGGCGTCGGCGGCGACGACCAGGCAGGTCTCGACGAACGCCCCGAGCGAGAGCCGCAGGTCGCGTCCGGTCGGATCGGCCGCCGGCAGCGCGTCCGCCGGATCCCAACCCACCCGTACGGCCCCGGTGTCGTAGTGCAGCCGCCACGGTTGGGTGTTGTGCGCGCTCGGCGCCCGCCAGCACAGCGGCGCCAGCGCCCGGAACGCCTCGACGTCCATCTACAGCGCTTTCTCGTAGAACGTGTACCCGTGCAGCGGCCGGCCGCCCATCGCCCGGAACTGCGCCGCCGACGCCGGATTGTCCCGCCCGACGTACGTGCTGCGCAGCGTCGTGTAGCCGCCGGCGCGCAGGTTCCGGTGCAGTTCGTCGGCGAGGAGTCGCTGGTGCCCACGTCCCTGCTCCGCCGGCACCACCCCCTTGATCAGCAGGATCGCCTCGCGCCGGTACCGCCGTCGGGTGGCCAGCAGCCGGAGTTGACTCAGCGGCCCGAGATCGCCCCGGACCCGGATCACGAACTCGCTGATGTCCGGAATGCAGAGGACGAACGCGATCGGCCGGCCCGCCCTGGTCAGATAGAGCAGCAGCGACTCGTCCAGCAGGTACGTCAGCCCGTCGGTCTGCCGGCGCAGGTCCTCCGCCGAGATCGCGGTGTAGTAGCCGAGCTGCTCGAAGGAGGCGTTGAGCATCTCCCGGAGCAGTTCGAGCTGGTCGTCCAACCGTCGGATGTCGCCCCGGTGCAGCCGGAGATCCCCGTCGGGCGGGGCGGCGGCGGGCGGCGGCTCCTTCCCGGCCACCGGACAGATCCAGGTGTCGGACTCGAACCGCCGCTGGAAGCCGTACGACTCGTAGGCCGTCACGTAGTAGGCCGGGTTGTACGCGCTGTCGATGAAGCCCCGGTCGGCGTACCCGGAGGTGATCACCCCGCCGGTCTCGTTGGGCAGCAGGGCCACCGGGCCGAACACCGTGTCCCGGTCCCCTGCCACGCGGGCCGCCCGGGTGATCGCCGCCAGCAGTGGCCGCGCCCCGGACGCGGTGAACTCGGTCAGCCCGAACAACTGGCACCGCCGTCCCCGCTTGGCGTCGAAGCCGGCATCGGTGTGCAGCGTGGTCCGGCCGACCACTTCCCCGCCGGGGCGGTCCCGGAGCAGGTACATCGGCACGCCGTCGCGCCACCAGCGTCGTACGTGCTGGCGCAGCGGCGGTACGAAGCGCGGCTCGCCGACGTACACCCGGTCGGTGAGGGCGAGGAACTCCCGCAGGCCGCGCCGGTCGACGACCCGTTCCAGGCCGGTCGGTTCGCCGCGCCCGCTCATCGCCGGACCACCGGCCCGGCCGCCTCGGCGGCCAACGAGGTGAACGCCGGAATGTGTGCCATCTCGCCGCCCTCCGCCCGCCAGATTCCGTTGGAGTAGCCGCCCAGCTCCAGATAGGTGGCCAGCGGGTTGTACTGGAACACCATCGGCAACCGCTGTTCGTCCTCGCCGAGCACCGCGACCCGCAGCGCCGGATCGGTCTGCAACCGTTGCCGCAGCCACACGGTGAACCGGGTCTCCGCACCCATTCCGATGGTGAGGTCCGACGCCCCGTACGCCGACCGGACCCGGCGGAACCGCTCCTCCAGGTAGCCGCGCAACGCCTCGGTCATGCCCTCGCCGCCGCAGGTCGCGGAGATGCGGTACCGCGCCCAGGGAAAGCCGTCCCGGTCCAGCCGGTCCCGCAGGTGCTTGAGGAATGGCGGGTACGCCGTGATCAGGTAGTCGAACCCGGGGCCGAACTCGTGCAGCGTGTCGACGATCTTGTCGAGGTCGGGGCCGGCGTTCTTCACCGTCGCGATCCGGGCCATCGCGTTGCCGGTGGTCGTACCGGTCGCCCAGGCGCCCATCGAGTAGGCGTTGATCACGAACGGCCGCCGCATCGGGAAGACCAGGCTGGTGTAGCCGGCGATGTCGCGGTGCACCGCCCGCAACTCCCGCTCGCCGCGCGGCCAGTTGAACGGACGCCCCGACGAACCCGCCGACTCGTCGACCACCACGCCCCGGTCCGGCAGCCGGCCACCCCAGCAGCGGCTGGCCGCGTCGTACCCGGCGACGTAGTTCTCCTTGTCCGTCTCCGGGAAGTCCCGCAACCGCCGCCGGGCGCCGGTCCGACCTGCGCTCAGCAGCCTCCGGTACGCCGGTACCTCGATCGCGGCCAGCGCGCAGACCGTCCGGGCGTTGGCCGCGGCGAACCGGTCGAGTGCCGGGTGGTACCCACGGGCCAGCCACCGCCAGAGTGCGGGGTGGCCGTGTGCGATCCGGAGGACCGCCTCGAGCAGGCTTGCGAAGGCGGACAGCCGCCACCGCCGCCACCGCTCGCGCGGGGTCGGGCCGGGAATGTCGATGGTGGACGGTGCCGGGTGCCGCAGCGTCTCGGACATGCCCACGATTCTGGCCACCGCCCGGCGGCCCGTCCTGAGCCGGACAGCCCGGCTTCGGCTGAGTATCCGGACCCAGTGGGCCCGCCGACCGTCGTCCTGTGCTGCCGGGCACCACCCGTAGAGCATCCTAGGATGAAGCGGGTCGACCGTGGTCCGAGGGCGGGGCCGCCGGCCGGACCGCGGGTCAGCGCGGACCGACCGGGGCAACCGTCACTCGGCGCTACGGGCCATCGCCCGGACCCCGACCGCCAGCCCGACGAGGGCGGTGACCACTGCCGCCACCCATCCCCAGAGCACGGTCGCGGTGCCGATCTGGCCGTTGAACAGCGCGCGCTCGGCGTCGACCAGGTAGGCGAGCGGATTGAGGTCCGCCGCCGCCCGCATCCAACCCGGGCCGGTCTCCAGAGGCAGCAGCATCCCGGAGAGCAGCATCAGCGGGAAGATCAGGGTCTGCTGTACGACCCAGAACATCCAGTCCTGCCTGCGTACGGCGATCGCCAGCGCGTAACTGAGCGCACCGAGCCCGATGCCGAACACCGCGAGCAGGGCCAGCCCGACCAGGGCACCGGCCAGGTGCAGCCGGAAGCCGAACGGGATCATCACCAGCACGATGACCACCGCCTGTCCGGCCAGCGGCACCATCTCCTTGAGCGCCCGCCCGATCAGCAGGGAAGGGCGGGACAGCGGGGTGACCAGCATCCGCTCGTGTGCACCGGTCTGGAACTCGAACAGCAGGTTGGCCCCGGTGGCCGAGGTGCCGAACAGGGCCGTCATGACCAGGATGGCCGGTACGAACCACTGCCACACCCCGGCGTCGCCGAGCGTGGTACCGGCCTGGCCACCGAGCGAGCCGACCAGCAGCGGCCCGAACAGCCCGAGGAAGACCAGCGGCTGCACCATTCCGAAGATCACCGAGAACGGGTCGTGCAGCAGCGGCCGGAGTTCCCGGGTCATCACGATGCCGATGTCCCGGAACAGGCCGAGCGGCCCGGTCCGACCCGCCGAACGGATCGGCGAGGTGACGCTGAGAGTGCTCATGCGGCTTCCTTCAGGGTCTTCGGATCCTGCGGGTCGTCCTGCCCGGTGCCGCTCTCCCGGAGGCTGCGGCCGGTGAGCGTGAGGAAGACGTCGTCCAGGGTGGGCTGGTGAACCTGTGCGGTCGCGACCGGTACGTCCGCGGCCACGGCGGCCCGCAGCAGTTCCGGGAGCGCCGCCGGTCCGTCCCCGACGTGTGCCTGCATCCGGTTTCCGTCGACCACCACGTCACGGGCGCCGGGCAGCCGGTCCACGAGCCGGGCCAGCGGTCGGGCGTCCTGTCCGGCCACCGTGACGACGATCCGGTCACCGGCCAGTTTCGCCTTGAGCGTCGCGGCCGAGTCGTCGGCGATGATCTCGCCGTGGTCGACGACCACGACGCGCTCGGCCATCGAGTCGGCCTCGTCCATGTAGTGCGTGGTGAGCACGACCGTCATCTCGTTCTCCGCCCGCATCCGCAGGATGTGCTCCCACAGGTTCGCCCGGCTCTGCGGGTCCAGCCCGGTGGAGGGCTCGTCGAGGAAGAGCAGCGAGGGCCCGTGCACCAGGCCCATCGCCACGTCGAGGCGTCGACGCTGGCCGCCGGAGAGCGCCGAGACCTTCCGGGTGGCAAGCTCGGTGAGGTCGAGGGCGTCGAGCAGTTTGTCGGCCCGCTGCCGGGCGGACCGGCGGTCCAGGCCGTAGATGCTGCCCTGGGTGTTCAGTTCGTCCCGGACCCGCTGGGTGTGGCCCGCGCCGTTGCCCTGGCCGACGTAGCCGATGTGCCGGCGGACCTGGGCCGGCTCGCGTACGACGTCGTGGCCGGCGACCGTGGCGGTGCCGGAGGTCGGCGCGATCAGCGTGGTGAGCATCCGCATCGTGGTGGTCTTGCCGGCCCCGTTCGGGCCGAGTACGGCAACCAGCTCGCCGGGCTCGATCCGCAGGCTGATGCCCCGGACGGCGTGCGCGGTCTGGCTGCGGCTCACCACGAAGTCCCGGGTGAGCGAGCGGGCGTCAATCATCGTCACGTCCCGCCGGTCGGATGTTCGATTCGGTCATGGGGAGAAACTTAGGGGCCATAGCGGCCACTTCCTGACCTCAATTGCGGGCAGACTTGCGGCATGGCGAACACCAGCTCCCGGACCCTCCGCCTGCTCTCCCTGCTCCAGACCCACCGCTACTGGCCCGGCAACGAACTGGCTGACCGGCTCGACGTCTCCGTACGCACGCTGCGCCGCGACGTCGACCGGCTGCGGGAACTGGGTTACCCGGTGGAGGCACACCGGGGAGTCGACGGTGGTTACCAGCTCGCCCCGGGCGCGGCACTTCCTCCGCTGGTCGTCGACGACGAGGAGGCCGTCGCCCTCGCGGTCGGACTCCAGGCGGCGGCCCAGGGCGCGATCGCCGGCATCGAGGAGTCGTCGATCCGGGCGTTCACCAAGGTGGTGCAGGTGATGCCGGCCCGGCTACGGCGTCGGGTCGACGCGCTGCGGGCGATGACCGTACCGGCGCTGTGGGGGTACGGGACCGAACCGACCATCGAGGCGGCGGTCCTCACCACGGTCGCCCAGGCCTGCCGGGACACCGAACGGCTGCGCTTCTCCTACACCGCCAGGGACACCGAGCAGACCGCCCGACACGTCGAGCCGCACCGGCTGGTCTCCCTCGGCCGCCGCTGGTACCTGGTCGGCTACGACCTCACCCGGCAGGACTGGCGCAGATTCCGACTCGACCGCCTGCACGACCCCCGGGGCACCGGAGCCCGGTTCAACCCCCGTCAACTGCCCGCCGAGGACGCCGCCGCGTTCGTCCGGGCCGGTATCCAGAACCTGGCCACGCCGTACCGGGTCGAGGCGGTGGTCCACGCCCCCGCCGGCACCGTACGAGATCGGGTGGGCCGGTGGGGCACCGTCGAGCACCTCGACGACCAGCGGTGCCGGCTGTCGATGACGACGGACACCCTGGACTGGCCGATCCTGGCCCTCGGCTCGCTCGGCGCGGAGTTCGAGGTGGTCTCGCCGCCCGACTTGCTCGACCAGATCCGGGAGTGGAGCGCCCGGTTCGGCCGGGCCACCGCCGCCACCGGCTCCCCCGCCCCGCCCGGACCCGACACCACCGAGGGCTGACAGTCGGTATCGTGGATCTACACGACGGGTATCCATGTCGGACGGTGACGCGATGGCGGGATGGGCGCGACGTGGTCTACCGGCGGGTGTCTCCACCATGCTGGCATTCCTGGCGGGAGCGTTCACCAACGTGTTCACCCAGGGCTGGAGCCTGCCGGTCGGCGCCGGCCTCGGTGTGCTGGTGGTGGGGTGGGTCGGCTGGGAGATGCGGCAGGCCGGCTGGGCGGCCGGCGAGCGCGGACCGGATCCGGAGCCGAGGGCCACGCCGCCGCAGCCGGCGCCGTCCGGCGGCGCGGTCGTGCCGCGACAACTTCCGGCGCCGGTACGCCACTTCGCCGGCCGGAACACCGAGTTGGCCGCGTTGACCGGCCAACTCGGACATTCGCGAACGGGTCGCGGGGAAACGATGGTGATCTCCGCCATCGGGGGAACCGCCGGGATCGGCAAGACCGCCCTGGCCGTCTACTGGGCCCACCAGGCCGCCGCCGACTTCCCGGACGGGCAGCTCTACGTGAACCTGCGCGGATTCGAGCCGGCCGGTGCCCCGATGACCACACCCGCCGAGGCGCTACGGGGCTTCCTGGACGCCTTCGAGGTGCCACCGCACCGGATCCCCGCCGGCCTGGACGCGCAGGCCGCCCTCTACCGCAGCCTGCTGGCCGGGAAGCGGGCCCTGGTGGTGCTGGACAACGCCCGGGACGCGGATCAGGTCCGCCCACTGCTGCCGGGCGCGGTGGGCTGCCTCGTGCTGGTGACCAGCCGCAACCGGTTGTCCGGGCTGGTCACGGTCGAGGGCGCGCACCCGCTGACCCTGGATCTGCTGACCCTCGACGAGGCCCGGGAGTTGCTGGCCAGACGACTCGGTGCCGAGCGTCTGGCGGCCGAGCCCGAGGCGGTCGCGGAGATCATCCGTCACTGCGCGCGGCTACCGGTGGCCCTGGCCGTCGTCGCCGCCCGAGCCGCCACCAATCCCACGTTCACCCTGACCGAACTGGCCGGGCAGCTCCGCGAGAACCGTGGCCGGCTGGACGCGTTGACCGACGACGACACCAGCGACGTACGGTCGGTCTTCTCCTGGTCGTACCGCTCGTTGACGCCGGAGACGGCGAGGCTGTTCCGGTTGCTCGGACTGCATCCCGGGCCGGACGTCACCGGGCCGGCGGCGGCCAGTCTGGCCGGGCTCCCGCTGTCCCGGGCACGTCCACTGCTGGCCGATCTGGTCCGGGCGAACCTCCTCGTCGAACACGTGCCCCGGCGGTACACCTTCCACGACCTGCTGCGGGCGTACGCCAACGAGCAGGCCCACGCGGTCGACTCGGCCGACGAGCGCCACGCCGCGACGCAGCGGGCGCTGGACCACTACCTGCACACCGCATACGCCGCCACCCACCTGATCGACCGGTACCGCGATCCGATCACGCTGCCGGCGCCGCATCCCGGAGTGACACCGGAGAGCAGCGCGGACCACCGGCAGGCAGCGGCCTGGTTCACCGCCGAGCACCAGGTGCTGCTCGCCACCGTCGACGTTGCCGCAACCACTGGATCGGAGACCCAGGCCTGGCAACTCGCCTGGACCCTGGACAACTTCCTGTGGTCCCGGGGGCACTGGCCGCAACTCGCGGCGGTAGGCCGCACCGCGCTGGACGCGGCCCGACGGCTGGCCGACCGGCCGGCACAAGCTCGCGCGCACCAGAACCTGGTGAACGCCTACACCCGGCTGGGACTGTACGACGAGGCCCAGCGGCACGCCCAGCAGGCTCTCACGCTGCACCGCCAGGGCGACAACCCGGCCGGGCAGGCGCACACCCACATGTTCCTGGTCAAGCTTCGGGCCCGGCAGGGCCGGCACGCCGAGGCGCTCGACCACGGCCGCCAGGCCCTCGACCTGTACGCCCAGGTCGGCGAGGAGATCTGGCGGGCCGACGCCCTGAACGCCGTCGGCGGTCAGTACGGCAAGCTCGGCGAGCCCGAGCGCGCGCTCGACTTCTGCCGGCAGGCGCTGGCCATCTACCAGCGGCACGACGATCGCCGAGGCCAGGTCTGGACCTGGGAGCACCTCGGATTCGCCCACTATCGCCTCGGCGACCATCCGACGGCCGTCGCCTGTTACCAGCGCGCCCTCGAGCTTTGCCAGGGCCTCGACTACCCGGACAGCGAGGCCGGCTTACTCGCCCAACTCGGCGACACCCAGCAGGCCGCGGGCGACCTCGACGCCGCCCGCGACTCCTGGCGGCGGGCGCTTGCGATCATCGCTCCGGACCACGTCGACGCCGACGGGATACGCGGCAAACTCCGCGCCCTCCCGGTCCCGGCCGGCGGCGTCGACGACGCGACGTCGCGCTGACGGCTGGACCCGCAGGTCGACAGGCCGGGCTAGGAGGTCGACACTGCGCCGAACGGGGCTCGGGCCAGCCCGACCCGTACCGGCTGGCGACCGTTGTAGGCGAACCGCAGCAGGTCGGCCGCGCCGACGGTGGTCGTGCCCAGGTCCAGTCTCCGCCGGGCGGCCACCCAGTCCACCAGACCCGACGGGTCACGGATCTCGGCGGCGAAGTGCACCAGCGTGGCGTACCAGATGTCCCGGTGGTAAGCGGCCTCGAACCAGCCGTCCGTCCCCAGCTCCGCGCCGAGCCGGTCGGCGAACCCGGCCGCGGCCGGATCCTCCGGGAAGGCGCAGAGCATCACGCCGGACGGGGTCAGGGTCAACCCGGACAGCCGCAGCCGGACCGGTGGCGAGGCGGCGGCGGCCCGGCGCAGCGCCGACGCGGAGCGCGCCACCAACGGATCGTCCGGCGGGACCACCGACCGGTGCGCCTCGAGCGCCCGGACCGTGAGGTGCACCGCCTCGACCGCACCGGTCGGCCAGTGCTCCGCCCCGGCGACGCCCAGCGCCTCCGCCGTCACCGCCGCCAACCGGCGGGCGCAGTCCGGGTCCGGCAGCAGGACCACCGACAGTCCCCACCGGCCGCCGTCCACCGGCGGCGTGTCCCGGTGGTGCGTACCGGCCAGCACGGCGGCGCGTCCCCGGGTGAACAGGTGGTCGAAGGCGGTCGCGTATCCCGCGTCCGCCGCCGCCCGGCCCGACACGGTAGATCCGCTCGTCGCATCCATCAGAGGCAGCCTACGTAGCGGCTCCCCGCGTGGACCACCGGCCGGGGTTCGCGTTACGGGAACGGTTGACGGCGCGGTCCGGCTAGGCAAGGCTGTTGCAACCGATTGTGGATCATTGCCCCGAGGTACGGCCGGAAGCCTGACACATGAAGCAGACATTCGAGTTGACCGTCAACGGCGAACGACGGCGGGTCGACGCCGAGGCCGACAGCACCCTGCTGCACGTGCTGCGGGAAGGGCTCGGCCTCAAGGGCTCCCGGTTTGGCTGCGGGCTCGGGCTCTGTGGCGCGTGTGTCGTACTGCTCGACGGGCGGCCCGCACCAGCCTGCGACATCCCGATGTGGTCGGCCGCCGGTAAGGCCGTGACCACCGTCGAGGGGCTCGCCGACGGCGACGTACTGCACCCCGTCCAGCAGGCGTTCCTCGACGAGCAGGCGGCCCAGTGCGGGTACTGCGTCTCGGGGATCCTGGTCAGCGCCGCGGCGCTGCTCGCCGAGAATCCGCATCCGGACGAGTCCACCGTCGCCGCCGCGCTCGACCGGCACCTGTGCCGGTGTGGTGCACAACGGCGCATCGTCCGAGCCGTGGTCCGCGCCGGCCGGTCCGCGAAGTCCGCCGACCGGCCTGGCGGACCCGCCGAGCCGGACGGGACCGGCGATCGCACCGGTGGGATCGGAGCCTGACACCGATGAGCACCGGAAGCACGCACCCGCCGTCCACCACCGGGCCGGCGCTGCCCCGGGGACTCGTCGCGAACCCCCGGCTCTCCCGCTGGGTGAGCGTGGGTCGGGACGGCACGGTCACCGTCCGGGTGGGCAAGGTCGAACTCGGTCAGGGAATCCTCACCGCGCTCGCGCAACTCGCCGCCGACGAGCTGGACGTCGACCTCGCCGCCATCGCGATGCAGGCGGCGAGCACCGCGGAGGGGCCGGACGAGGGCCTGACCGCCGGCAGCCTCTCGGTCGCCGACTCCGGTGCCGCCGTACGTCAGGTCTGTGCGCAGGTCCGGGCGCTGTTCGTCGCCGAGGCCGCCCGTACTTTGGCGGTCGACCCGGCCGACGTCACCGTCCGGGGCGGCGTCGCCAGCGGTCCGGACAGCCTCCGCACCGTCACCTACGGCGAGTTGACCGACCGGGTCGACCTCGACCGGAACGTGGACGGATCGGTCCGGCCCAAGGCCGTACCCGAATCTCGCCTGGTCGGCACCAGCGTGCCCCGGCTCGACCTGCCCGACAAGATCACTGGCCGGCCCCGGTTCATCCAGGACCTCGCGCTGCCCGGACAGCTCTCCGGCCGGGTGGTCCGGCCGCCGTCACCGGCGGCGACCCTGACCGAGGTCGACACCGCCGCCGCGCACGCCCTGCCCGGAGTCGTCTCGGTGCTCCGGGACGGTGATTTCCTCGGCGTGGTCGCGCAGGACGAGGAGAGCGCCGAGCGGGCCGCCGCCGCCCTGGCCGGCACCGCGCGCTGGCACGAGGAGCCGACGCTACCCGACGAGGACGACCTGTCCCGGTTCCTCCGCGACAGTCCCACCGAGTCGATCGTGGTGGCCGACTCGGATCTGCCCGATACGCAGTCGGATCTGCCCGACGCGCCGAACGGGGTCGTCCGGCGGATCCGGGCGAGCTACAGCCGGCCCTTCCTCGCGCACGCCTCGATGGCGCCGAGCTGCGGTGCCGCCCGCTGGGATGGCGACGCGGTCAGCGTCTGGAGCCACAGTCAGGGCATCCACGGCCTGCAACGGGCCGTCGCGCTGGCGCTGGGCCTGCACGCCGACCAGGTCAGCGTGCGGCATGTGGAGAGCGCCGGCAGCTACGGACACAACGGCGCCGACGACGCCGCCTTCGACGCGGTGCTGCTCGCCCGCTCGGTACCCGGCCGGCCCGTGCACGTGCGGTGGAGTCGGCGCGACGAGCTGACCTGGGCGCCCTTCGGCTCCGCCATGGTGGCCGACGTCGAGGCCGGCGTCGACGCCACCGGAGCGGTGCTCAGCTGGTCGTACGACGTGTGGAGCCAGGGGCACACCGCCCGGCCCGGGTACGCCGGCAGCCCGGGACTGCTGGGCGCGGCACACCGGGACCGGTCCCGCCCCGTCCCCCCACCGGTCGACCCACCCGTGCAGGGCGGTGGCGGAACCACCCGTAACGCCACGCCGATCTACACCTTTCCGCACCGCCGGATCCGGGGCCACCGGGTGCTCCGGACGCCGGTACGGTCGTCGTCACTGCGCTCGCTGGGCGCGTACACGAACGTCTTCGCGATCGAGTCCTTCATGGACGAACTGGCGCTGGCCGCCGGGCAGGACCCGGTGGCGTACCGGCTGGCGCAGCTCGCCGATCCGCGGGCCCGCGAGGCGCTGTCGACCGCCGCCGAACTCGGGCACTGGGATCGGCGCGGCACGCAGGACAGCGTCGGGTACGGCATCGGCTTCGCCCGCTACAAGGACCGGGGCGCGTACTGCGCGGTGGTGGCGGAGGTGGAGGCCGTGCACGAGGTACGGGTCCGCCGGCTGGCGATGGTGGTCGACGTCGGTCGGGTGGTCAACCCGGACGGCGTACGCAACCAGATCGAGGGCGGCGCCGTCCAGGCGACCAGTTGGACCCTGCGGGAACGGGTCCGGTTCGACCGGTGGCGGATCACCAGCGCGGACTGGGAAAGCTATCCGATCCTGCGGTTCAGCGAGGTGCCGCAGGTGGACGTACACCTGATCGACCAGCCGGACGAGCCCTCCGTCGGCGCCGGCGAGGCGGCCCAGGGACCGACGGCCGCCGCCATCGCGAACGCCGTCGCCGACGCCCTGTCGGTCCGGGTACGCGACCTGCCGATCACCGCCGAACGCATCCTGGCGGCCCTGGACGACTGACCCGGGCCGGGCCGACCACCGACGCCGGCACGATGTTCACGTGGCCGCCACCGGTTGGTCGGCGTCTGCCGATAGACACGCCTACGGACGTCGACGCCGACAATGCTCGGATGTGGACCGACGCCAGACCGGCCACGCCGCTACGTGGCCGGATGACATCGCGAGGAGGAAGCGTGTCCCTGATTTCCAGGCGATTTGCACAGGGTTCGGCCCGGGGTGGGCTGATCGCCGCCGCGGTGACCCTCGTCGCGCTGCCCACCGTCGCGGCACCGGCCGCGGCCCACGGCGGCGGCAGCGACGTGCGGTTCGCCACCTTCAACGCCTCCCTCAACCGGGGTGTCGCAGGGGCGCTGCGGGCCGATCTGTCCACACCGGAGAACGCGCAGGCCCGGACGATCGCCGAGATCGTGCAGCGGACCCGCCCGGACGTGTTGCTGATCAACGAGTTCGACTTCGACCCGCGGGCGGCCCGGCTGTTCCAGGACAACTACCTGTCGGTCGGCCAGAACGGCGCCCGGCCGGTCGGCTATCCGTACCGCTTCATCGCGCCGAGCAACACCGGCATCGTCTCGGGCTTCGACCTGAACAACGACGGTACGGTGGTGACCGCGCCGGGGGCACCCGGGTACGGCGACGACGCGCTGGGCTTCGGCGCCTTCCCCGGCCAGTACGGCATGGTCGTCTACTCCCGCCACCCGATCGACACCGACCGCGTCCGCACCTTCCAGAACTTCCGCTGGAAGGACATGCCGGGCGCGCTGCTGCCCGACGACCCCGCCACCTCGGCACCGGGCGACTTCTACTCCCGGCAGGAGCTGGCGGTCGTCCGGCTCTCTTCGAAGAGCCACTGGGACCTGCCGGTCCGGGTCGGTGGCCGTACCGTGCACTTCCTGGTCAGCCACCCCACACCGCCGGTCTTCGACGGAGCGGAGGATCGCAACGGGCGGCGCAACTTCGACGAGATCCGGTTCTGGGCCGACTACGTACGTCCCGGTAGCGGCCGTTACATCTACGACGACGAGGGGCATCGGGGCGGGCTGCGGCCAGGTGCGGAGTTCGTGATCGCCGGGGACCAGAACTCCGACCCGTTCGACGGCGACAGCATCGCGGGAGCGGCCCAGCAGCTCCTGGACCACCGGGGGATCAACGGCCGGTTCGTTCCGTCGAGCACCGGTGCCGCCGAGGCCGGCGCGGCGCAGGGTGGCGCCAACACCACGCACCGGACCAACCCCGCCCAGGACACGGCCGACTTCGCCGACGTACCCGGACCGGGTAACCTGCGCGCCGACTACGTGCTGCCCTCGCGCGGCCTGGACGTACGCGGCGGTGGCGTCTTCTGGCCGGTGGCCGGCGATCCGCTGTCCCGGCTCACCGGCACGTTCCCGTTCCCCAGTTCCGACCACCGGCTGGTCTGGCTCGACCTGCGGATCCGTCGGTAGGCGTACCCGCAGCGGGCCCGTCCAGTGGATGTCCAGCGAGGTTCCAGACCCCGCCAATAGCGTGCGCGTGACGCCGCTGCGGCGTCGACCAGTGCCGGTGCCAGCGCCCGCTCTCCCACCCCGAGCCGGACCGCCCTCCCTCCGGTGGGCTGGGCGCTCGCACCCGGCCCAGATCCGGGAGGCGGAATGAAACAGAAGCTGCTGAAAATGGTCACCGCGACCGTGTTGGCGACCGCCGTCGTGGTTCCGGGCGCCGCCCGGCCGGCCCAGGCGACGGATCCGGCCACGATCGTCGCCGTGGCCCAGTTCGCCCTGCAGGCGTACGGATATTTCAACAGTTCCGAGGAGGGTGGGATGACGATCGAGGAGGCGACCAGCCGAATCATCGTCGAGATCAACAACACCCGGAACACCATCATCGCGCACCTGGACGGCCTCGCCACCGCCGAGGCGCGGGCCTGCGCCGAGCACCACCTGCTGGAGTTCGCCGACATCGAGGAGTTCTCGCTCAGCCTCAAACAACGGTGGGCGCAGGACGTCACCGCCTGCGTCACGCTGATAAACAGCCTCTGGGGTGCGGTATCCACCCTCTCGGCCAAGAATCAGCTCGGCATCGCGCTCGGCACGGTCGGCCCGATCGCGCTGGTGGCCCGGGCCCAGGCCCGGTTCAGCACCGTCGAGCTGAAGAACCTGCTGGTCGGCGCGTTCGAACGGATCCAGCAACGGTTCACCCCGTACTGCCAGGCCGTGCCGAACGTGACCGAGGTGTACTGGGAGCTGAACCCCGACCCGTCCTGGGTCTCCGCCTGGTACTCCTGCCAGCCCGCGCCCGAACCACCGCACTGGGCGGAGGGCATCGGCAGCTACACCGTCTACGAAGTGGGACTGTGGCACTGGGGAACCCCGGTCAACTATCCCAACTGGCCGGCGGTCATCGACGGGTCGGAGCGGGTGTCGGCGTACTCGGTGGCCGAGGCGGCACTGACCCAGCTACGCGGGTAGCCCGCAGTCGTGGTCGCGGTCATCGCCCCGGCGGCGGTGATCGCGACCGCGACGCTTCAGGACAACCCCGCAGCCGTACGACCGGTGGTCGGTGCACGTCGGCTCCTTTTCGGCCCGGGCGGCATCGACGGGTGGCGGTACGGTGACGGGGCCCGGCCCGATGTCGTCATCAGGAAGAGGGATCGCCCGAGTGAACGCCCCCGCTGCCCCACCCCTGCGCATCCCCCGGGTACGCCCCGGAACGGCCGGCCGCCTCACCCTGTGGCTCGGCGTCGCCGCGAACGTGGTCGTGGTGAACACACTGCTCGTGCTCTCCCCGTACCCGGCGTCGAGCGGTCCCTTCGTCCTCGGCCGGTTCCTCGGCGTGCACGCCGCCATGGTCATGGCGCTGCAACTGCTGCTGATCGCCCGGCTGCCGTGGTTCGACCGCCGGATCGGGATGGACCGGCTCACCGCCTGGCACCGGTGGACCGGATTCACCCTGATCTGGACCGTGCTCGCGCACGCCACCTGCATGGTGATCGGTCTGTCCATGATGTCCGGCCTGTCGATCACCGGGCAGCTCGACGACCTGGTGACGACCTGGAAGGGGGTGTTGTGGGCGATGATCGCGGCGGGTCTGCTCGTGTCGATCGGGATCGTGTCGGCCCGGTTCGCCCGCCGTCGGCTGGCCTACGAGACCTGGCACCTGCTCCACCTTGGCACATACGTCGCGGTGCTCCTCGCCCTCACCCACCAGATCGCGGTCGGTACCACCTTCACCGCGTCCACGTTCGCGACCGCGTACTGGTGGACGCTCTGGGGACTGGCGCTCGGCGCCGTACTGGCCGGTCGGGTACTCCTGCCGCTGTGGCGCAACCTCCGCCACCGGTTCCGGGTCACCCGGGTCGTACCCGAGTCCGACAACGTCGTGTCGATCCACATCACCGGGCGCCATCTCGACCGGCTACCGGCGCAGGCCGGCCAGTTCTTCCTCTGGCGATTCCTCAGCCGCGACCGCTGGTGGCAGACGAATCCGTTCTCGCTCTCCACCGCCCCCGACGGCCGGTCGCTGCGGTTGACCGCCAAGGCGGTGGGCACCGGCAGCGCCACGCTGCCCCGGGTCCGGGTCGGCACCCGGGTCTTCGCCGAGGGACCGTACGGCGCCTTCACCGCCCTGCACCGGACCCGGCCGGCGACACTGCTCGTCGCGGGCGGCGTCGGGGTGACCCCGATCCGTTCGCTGCTGGAGAGCCTCGACGGGCACATCGTCGTGCTGTACCGGGTCCGCTCCGTCACCGACGCCGTGCTGGCGGACGAGCTGCGGACGCTGGCCGACGCGCGCGGCGCCGAACTGCGGCTGATCACCGGCCCGTCCCGGCCGGTACCGCCGACGGGTCCGATCCTCGGGCCGGACCACCTGGTGGAGCTGGTACCCGACATCCGCGAGCGCGACGTCTTCGTCTGCGGCCCGCCCGGCATGACCGCCGCCGTACTGCACAGCCTCCGGCAACTGCGGGTGCCGCGGCGGCAGGTGCACTCCGAGCGGTTCGGACTGGCCGGCTGAACCGGGCCGGGTCAGCCGATCACCGCGAGCACCGTACCGACCGGCACCTCCTCGCCCTCGCCTACCCGGATCTCCAGCAGCGTGCCGTCGGCCTGGGCCTCGATCTCGGTGTCCACCTTGTCGGTACCGATCTCCAGCAGCGGTTCGTCGGCCCGGACGGCCTCACCCACCGACTTCAGCCAGACGTTGACGGTGCCGGTGCTGACCGTCTCACCGAGCTGGGGCATGCGGACCTCGAACAACGTGCCTCCCTGGGCCGGTACGGTCACCACTGCACCGCGATGTACTTGGACTCGAGATAGTCGAGCAGGCCGTCGTGACCGCCCTCGCGCCCCAGACCGCTCTGCTTCACCCCGCCGAACGGTGCGGCCGGATCACTCACCACCCCCCGGTTCAGTCCGACCATGCCGGACTCCAGCGCCTCGCTGACCCGTAGCCCGCGCGCGAGATCCCGGGTGTAGACGTACGACACGAGGCCGTACTCGGTGTCGTTGGCCAGCGCGACCGCCTCGTCGACGTCGTCGAAGACCACCAGCGGGGCGACCGGTCCGAAGATCTCCTCGGCCAGGATCGCCGCAGACGGTGGAACGTCGGCCAGCACCGTGGGCGGGTAGTACCAGCCCCGGCCACGGGGCCGCAGGCCACCGGTGAGCACCCGGGCACCCTGGTCGACCGCGCCGGCCACCAACTCGTCGACCTTAGCCACGGCCGGCTCGTTGACCAGCGGCCCGACCTCGGTGGCCGGATCGAGGCCCGGCCCGACGACCAGTCGACCCATCGCCTCGGCCAGCCGCCGGGAGAACTCGTCCGCCACCGACCGGTGCAGGTAGAACCGGTTGGCGGCGGTACAGGCCTCCCCGCCGTTGCGCATCTTCGCCACCATCGCGCCGGCCACCGCCGCGTCCAGGTCGGCGTCGTCGAGAACCAGGAACGGCGCGTTGCCGCCGAGTTCCATCGAGGTGTTCACCACCTGGTCGGCGGCCTCCCGGAGCAGTACCCGACCCACTTCGGTGCTGCCGGTGAAGGAGAGCTTCCGGACCCGGCGATCGTGCAGCATCGCCGACACGACCGGGCCGGACCGACGGGAAGGTACGACGTTCACCACCCCGGCCGGTACGCCCGCGTCGGCAAGGATCGCGCCGATCGCCAGTGCGGTGAGCGGGGTGTCGCTGGCCGGTTTGAGCACCACCGAACAGCCCGCCGCGAGAGCCGGTCCGATCTTGCGGGTCGCCATCGCCGCCGGGAAATTCCACGGGGTCACCAGGACACAGACCCCGACCGGCTGGTGGAGCACCATGATCCGGTTACCGCCGCCCGGTGCGGTGGTCAACGATCCCTCGGCCCGGACCGCCTCCTCGGCGTACCAGCGGAAGAACTCGGCGGCGTACGCCACCTCGGCGTGCGCGTCCCGCAGCGCCTTGCCGTTCTCGATCACGATGAGCCGGGCGAGCAGGTCGGCCCGTTCGGTCATCAGGGTGAAGGCCCGGCGCAGCGTCTCGGCCCGCTTCCGGGGCGCGGTCGCGGCCCACCCCGGTCCGGCCCGGTCGGCCGCCTCGACCGCGGCCAGCGCGTCCGGTATCCCGCCGTCGGCGGCCTGGCCGACCACCTCGGCCGTCGACGGGTCGTGGACGTCGAACGTCCCGCCGGCCTCGGCGGACCGCCACCGGCCGTCGATCAGCAGTCCGCCCGGGGCGAGGGCCAGGGCCTCGTCACCCATCAGCCCAGCGCCTTCCGGACGGTCTCGACGATCCGGGCGGTGGACGGAATGGTGTGGTCCTCGAGCTCCGCCGCCGCCGGCAACGGCACGTGCGGGGTGGTGATCCGCACCGGTGGTCCGGTCAGGTCCGACCACACCTCCGCGACGGCGATCGAGACGATCTCGGCACCCCAGCCGCAGAGCCGGGGGTTCTCCTCGACGGTGAACAGCCGGCCGGTCGCGGCCACGCTGCCGAGGATGGTCCGGGTGTCCAGCGGCACGAGCGAGCGTACGTCGACCACCTCGGCCTCGATGCCGAGCGTGGCCAACTCCTCGGCCGCCGCGATCGCCCGAGGCACCATCGCGGCCAGCGCGACGATGGTGGCGTCGGCCCCGGTCCGGCGTACCTTCGCGGTGCCGAGGATGTCGACGATCTCCCCGTCCGGCACCTCCGCCTTCATCGGGTAGAGCCCCTTGTGCTCGAAGAACATCACCGGATCGGGATCCCGAACGGCCGCCGCGAGCAGCCCGATCACGTCCTCCGGGGTGGACGGCGCGACGACCTTGAGCCCCGGTACGGCCATCGCCCAGTTCTCCACGCTCTGCGAGTGCTGCGCCCCGAACCGCATCCCGCCGCCGTTGGCGGTCCGGATCACCAGTGGCAGCGACACCTGCCCGCCCGTCATGTACCGGGTCTTGGCGATCTGGTTGGCGACGATGTCCCAGCAGACCGCGAGGAAGTCGGAGAACATGATCTCGGCGATCGGACGCAGCCCGGTCATCGCCGCGCCCATCGCGGCACCGAGGATCGCCTGCTCCGAGATCGGCGCGTCGGAGACCCGCAGCGGACCGAACCGGTCGAGCAGACCGCCGGTCGCCTTGAACACCCCGCCCGGCGCCGCGACGTCCTCACCGAGGAAGACGACCCGCTCGTCGTGGTCGAGTTCCTGGGCGATGCCCCGGGCGACCGCCTCGCGGTAGCTCAGTAGCGCCATGACGAGCCTCCGTCCACCGAGTAGCCGTCGACCGCCGCGTAGCCCTGGTCCGCCGCGTAACCCTCGACCGCCGCGTAGCCCTGGTCCGCCGCGCAGCCCTCGTCCGCCGCGTCGTTCAGTTGCGCCATGACGAGCCTCCATCCGCCCAGACGTCCCGGTCGACCGAGTCGAGGTCGGGTGCCGGGCCGGCCTTCGCCGCCTCGGTCGCCTCGTCCACCTCGCGCAGCACGTTCTCGTCGATCTGCTTCAGCGTCGCCTCGTCCGTTCCAGACGACAACAGATGGGCCCGGTACGTCTCGACCGGGTCCCGGGCCAGCCACGGGCGTACCTCCTCCGCCGGTCGGTACTTCGCCGGATCGGCCCGGGAGTGTCCGCCGTGCCGGTAGGTCAACGCCTCGATCAGCGCCGGTCCCTCACCGGCCCGGGCCCGTTCGATGGCGCGCCGGGCCACCTCGTACATCTCGGTGACGTCGTTGCCGTCGACGACCTGCGACTCCAACCCGTACGCCCCGGCCCGGTCTGCGGCCGGCCACCGCACCGCGGTCACGCTCGCGATCGGGGTGTACTCCATCCAGAGGTTGTTCTCGCAGACGAAGACCACCGGCAGTCGCCAGATGGCGGCGAGGTTCAGCGCCTCGTGGAACGCGCCGATGTTGGTGGTGCCGTCGCCGAAGAAGCAGACCGCGACCTGGTCGGTGCCGCGCAGCTTGGCGGACCATGCCGCGCCGTTCGCGATGGTCAGATGGGCACCGATGATCGCGTACGAGCCCATCATGCCGTGCTCGACGCTGGTCAGGTGCATCGAGCCGCCCTTGCCGGCCAGCAGTCCGGTGGACCGGCCCAGCAGTTCCGCCATCACCGGGGTCATCTCGACGCCCCGGGCCAGGGTGTGCGCGTGCCCCCGGTAGGTGGCGAAGGTCCAGTCGTCGGGGCGCATGGCGACCCCGAACGCGGCCGCGATCGCCTCCTGGCCCAGCGACAGGTGACTGGTGCCCTTGACCAGGTTCTGCAGGAACAGGTCGTAGGCGCGTTTCTCGAACCGGCGCAGCCGGCGCATCAGGGTGTAGAGCCGCAGCGCCAGGTCGTCGTCGACGGCCGCGCCGAAGGCGGGGATGGGCGGAAGACCGAGTTCAGTAGGCGTTGGCAACGAACAACTCCTCTGCCGGAAAGAGCGTGAGCACGCGCGGGCCTTCGGCGGTGACGACGACCTCCTCCTCGATCCGGGCCGCGGAGTAGCCGTCGGTGGCCGGGCAGTAGGTTTCCAGCGCGAAAACCATCCCCTCCTTCAGCTCGACCGGGTTCTCCAGCGAGTTCAGCCGGCTGATGATCGGCCGTTCGTGCAGGGCCAGGCCGAGGCCGTGCCCGAACTGCAGGCCGAACGCGGCCATCTCGTCGGCGAAGCCGAACTCGTCCGCCCGGGGCCACAGCCGGGCGATCTCGTCGGTGCCGACCCCGGGCTTGACCAGTTCGATCGCCGCGTCGATCCACTCCCGGGCCCGGGTGTACGCGTCCCGCTGCGCGGGCGTCGACCGGCCGACCGCGAAGGTGCGGTAGTAGCAGGTGCGGTAGCCGTTGAAGGATTGGATGATGTCGAAGTAGACCTGGTCGCCGGGGCGGATGATGCGGTCGCTGAAGTTGTGCGGATGTGGGCTGCACCGCTCGCCGGAGACCGCGTTGATCGCCTCGACGTCGTCGGAGCCCATCTCGTAGAGCCGCTTGTTCGCCAGCGCGACGACCTCGTTCTCCCGGATCCCGGGCTTGAGCGCGTCGACGATGGTCTGGTACGTCCCGTCGACCATCGCCGCCGCCGTGGAGAGCAGCGCGATCTCGTCCGCCGACTTGATCAGCCGGGCGTCGAGCAGCACCTGCTGACCGTCGCGTACGTCGAGACCGAGGCGCTGCAACTCGAAGACCATCGGCAGTTCGGCGACGTCGATGCCGAGGGGAAGGTCGGCGACTCCGGCCTCCTCCAACAGGCCCTTGATCTCCCGGGCCGCCCGTTCGAAGAGTCCCGCCTCGGGGGCGACCGAGCCACGTAGGCCGAGCATGCCGGGTCGGGAGTTCTCCGGGCGCAGCCACGGGGCGTGCAGTTGGTGGTGCCTGGCGGCCGAGCCGAAGTCCCAGAGCACCGGTTCGGCGTCCCGGGCCAGCAGCGCGTACCGGGCCATCTTGTCCCGGGCCCACTCACCGATCATCGTCGAGGTGAGGTACCGGATGTTGTTGATGTCGAAGACGAGCAGCGCGCCGAGTTCCGACTGTGCCAGGGCGTCCCGGGCCCGGCCCAGCCGGTAGCTCCGCAGCCGACCGAAGTCGACCCGTTCCTCGAAGTCGACGCCCATCCGTCCCGGGGACGGCACGAGCGGGCCAGCGGTAACCGTCATGGCGGCACCTCCCTTACGCGGTCAGGCCGTCGTCCACCTCGGCGGCCTCGGGCTTGAGGTCCAGGCCGGCGCTCGCGGCCTGCTGGTCGAGCAGCACGGCGAAGTCCTCGGTTTCCCGTCCGCCGCTGATGGTGCCCTGCACGAGTTGCTGGGTGAGCGCCGCCAGCGGCATGGGTACGCCGAGGTCGTGTGCCGCGGCGAGGCCGAGGTCGAAGTCCTTGCGGAGCAGGACCGGGGTGAACGTCGGGGTGTAGTCGAGCTTGACGAAGGCCGGGGTCTTGTAGCGGCTGAACGTGGAACCCATCACGCTGTTGTTCAGGAAGTCCAGGAACGCCGCCCGGGAGACCCCGCCGCGCTCGGCGAGGACGGTGATCTCGGCCATCGACTGCGTCACCACGCCGAGCAGGAGGTTGTGGCAGATCTTCACCAGTCGGGACGCCTCGCCCTCGCCGACGTAGGTCGCCGACCTGCCGATGCACTCCAGCAGCGGCGCGACCCGCTGGTAGACCGGCTCGGGGCCGGAGACGACGAGGCTGAGCTTGCCGGCGGCGACCACCTTGGCGTTGCCGCTCACCGGTGCGGCCAGGAATTCGGTGCCGCGCCGGGCCGCCGCCGCCCGCATCGCGGCCGAGGTCTCCGGGGAAACCGTCGAGCAGTCGACCACCACCTCGGGCGCCGCGTCGGCGCGGGTCAGCAGGCCGTCCTCGCCGATCAGCACCGTCTCGAGGTCCGCCGAGGCGGAGACCATGGTGAACACCACGTTCCGGTCGGCCAGCTCGGTGGGCCGGTCCGCGACCCGTGCGCCGTCCGGGGTCAGCGCCTCGGACTTGGCCCGGGTGCGGTTCCAGACGGTGATGTCGACGCCCCGCCGGGCGAGGCGGCGGGCCATCGCCGCACCCATCCGGCCGGCCCCGATCCAACCGACCGTCTCCGATGGCAGCGTTCCGTCGGTCATCGTGCCCCGCCTTCTATGCAATCGATTGCTACGAACGCTAGTCTCGGACGCTAGATGAGGCGTCACAGGGGTGTCAAGACACGGTCACACTCCCAGCCGGGCGGCCATCCAGTCGGCGGTCCGCTGCCGGTGCCGGGCGGCCACGTTCATGCAGCCGTGGTTCCCCTCCTCCAGCATCAGCAGCGTGGTCGGCCCGGCCGCCTCGGCGGTGAGCCGTTCCGCGTGCTGCCAGGGGATCAGCCGGTCCCGTCGACCGCTGACGACGAGCAACGGGCAGGTGATCGACGAGGTACGGCCGTCGAGGCTGAGGGTGTGCGCGACCTTGCGGGCCGCGTCGTCGTCGGTGGACCGGGACCGCACCCGGAACGCCTCCCGGGTCAGCGCCGGCAACTGGTCCCAGCAACTGCCGAAGTCGTACGGGCCGGCGAGGGCGACGCAGGCGCGTACCCGGTCGTCGCCGCTGGCCACCCTCGGTGCGTAGTAGCCGCCGAGGCTCACCCCCCACACCCCGAGCCGGTCCGGGTCGACGTCGTCCAGTGCGGACACCGCGTCGAGGATCGCGGCACCGGGCCGCTCCCAGTCGCCCCTGATCGGCAGGTCGTACTCCGCCTCGCCCTGGCCGGGCCCGTCGACGCTGAAGGTCGCGACCCCACGCTCCAGGAAGAGCGCCTCGGTCGAGCGGAACTCCTCCTTCGCCGAGTCCAGACCGGGGATCATCACCACCAGCGGGTGCGGTCCGGTCCGGTGCGCGGGCAGCCGCAGCACCCCGACCAGCCGGCTGCCGTCGTACGGGATCTCCACCCGGCGCCCAGGCGGATCGAGGTACGGCAGGGCGGCGTCCAGGCAGCGCACCGCGGCGGCGTGCGCGGTGCGCATCTGGTCGAGGTCCTGCACGAAGAGGAACTTGGCGAAGTGGTAGTAGACCGCGGCCTGGGCGTGGTGCTGCGCCGCCGAGCGGAACCGCCGCTCGGCACCGGCCTCCACGGCCAGCGCCTCGTGCTCGGCGGCCACCGTCGACCAGGCCGCGCACCAGTCCTCCCAGCGGGTCACGGCCCGGGTCACCCGTTCGAAGTCCGCGACGGCCACCCCGTTGGTGGTGAACCGGGGCGCCCAGTTGGCGATCGCCGAGGTCACTCGGTCGTCCATTTCCGCCTCCTTGTCGTCGGATCTTGCAATCGTGTGCATCGTTGCCCGACGATGAGGAACGTGTCAACCATGTCACCGGCCGTGGCCGGCCCTCCGCCCCGATTCAGCGTCGACGAGTTGCGGGACCGCCGGGACAGGCTGCTGGCCTCGGCCGCCGAGGCCGGCGCCGACACCGTCCTGGCGTACGGGGCGAACCGGTTCGGCAGCGCCGTCGGTTGGCTCACCACCTGGCCGGTCACCCGGGAGGCGGTGGTGGTGCTCGACGGCGACGGACCCGCCCGGCTGCTCGTCGGCTTCCCGAACCACGTTCCGGACGCCCGGCGGACCGTCCGCGACGCCGGGCTCGGCGACGAGGTCGGGATGCTCGACGGCGACGCCCCGGACGCCGTGCTCCGGGCGCTGGCCAGCGGCGGCGCCCCGCGCCGGGTGGCGCTGCTGGGGCCGGTTCCGGGGCCGATCCGGGACGCGGTCGCGGGCTGGGCCACCGGGACGGTGCGACTGGACGAGGCGTACACCCGGCTGCGGATGACGAAGTCGGCCGAGGAGCTGACCTGGCTGGAGTATGCGGCGGCACTCACCGACCGGGGCGCGCAGGCCCTGCTGGCGGCCGCCGCGACGGGTGCCAGTGAGCGCGAGATGGTGGCCGCCGCCGAACACGCCTACCGGGCGGCCGGCGGCACCCACCACATCTGCTACGTCACGACCACCTCGATGGCGGACCCGGACCGGTGCGTACCGGCGCAGTGGCCGGGCGACCGCCGCACGGAACCGGGTTCGGTGGTGATCTTCGAACTCAGCGCCGGCTGGGGTCCGGACCATCCCGCGCAACTGCTGCGTACGGCCACCGTCGGCGCCCCGCCCACCGCCCGGTACGCCCACCTGCACCGGGTCGCCGAGGAGGTCCGGGACGACCTGCTGGACCGGATCCGGCCCGGCGCCCGCCCCGCCGACCTGCTCGGGGTGCTCGACCGGGTCCGCGCCGAGGGACTGACCACCGTGGACGATCTCGTGCACGGGCTGGGCGGCGGCTACCTGCCACCCGTGCTCAGTGGACGTGGCCGTCCCCTGCGCGGCCCGCACGCCGAGCCGCTGCGTCCGGGCATGACGCTGGTGGTGCAGCCGAACATCTGCACCACCGACCTGGTGGCCGGGGTGCAGACCGGCGAGATGGTGGTGGTCACCGCAGCGGGTTGGCGGTCGCTGCACCGCTTCCCGGCCGGGATGCCCCGGTTGTGAGCTGCGGAATCCGTTGACGCCCCGAAATGCGGTTGATACCGTGGCGCAACCGATTGCAGTGGCGTACGCCACACCAGCAGTCGGCCAGGCTTCTGATCTGAGCAGGGAGCTGGCATGGTGCAATCGAAGGTTCACGTCCCCGCGGAACCCGGCACGCACCGGGTCGCCGGGCGAGAAGAGTCAGAGCCGGCGCTCATCGAGGTGGCGAACGTCGACGCCGGTTACGAGAACAGGCGCGAACACACCAGACTGATCGCCCTGCGCGACGTCTCCCTCCAGGTGCGACCCGGCGAGTTCCTCGCCATCGTCGGCCCCTCGGGCTGCGGAAAGACCACCCTCATCAACCTGATCGCGGGCTTCGTCAAGCCGCTCAAGGGCACGGTACGGGTACACGGCCGGGAGGTCACCGGCCCCGGCGCCGACCGGGCGATGGTGTTCCAGGACTACGCGCTGCTGCCCTGGCGGACCGTCGAGCGGAACATCCACTTCGCGATGGAGAACCGCCGTGGGCACGTACCGAAGGCCCAGCGCGAGGTACGGGTGGCCCGGGCGCTCGCACTCGTCGGCCTGACCGGTTTCGAGAAGTCCTATCCACACGAACTCTCCGGTGGCATGCGTCAGCGGGTCGGCATCGCCCGCGCGCTCGTCACCGAACCGGAGATCCTGCTGATGGACGAGCCCTTCGGCGCGGTGGACGCGATGACCCGGGAAGCCATGCAGGCCGAACTGGAGAAGATCATCACCAACACCCGGCAGACGGTCGTCTTCATCACGCACTCGATCGACGAGGCCGTCCTGCTCGCCGACCGCATCGTACTGATATCCAAGCGGCCGGGCGTGATCCGCGAGGTCATCGACGTCGACCTCGCCCGGCCCCGGTTCGACGAACAGGCCGACGTCAAGCGGTCGGCACGGTTCGGAGAGATCCGCAGCCACCTGTGGTCGCTCCTGGCCGACGAGGCCCTCGGCGCGAAGCGGGAGGGCGGGTCATGACCACCACCGACACCATCGGAAAGTCCCCGGCCACCGACCCGGGACGGGTGGACGGCAAGCACATCGAAAGCCTCGCGGTCAGCCGGTTCGCGCCGTTCAAGAGCACCGTGATCACGCTGGTCAACCTGACCATCTTCTTTCTCCTGTGGGAGCTGCTGGCCCGCGCCGAGGTCATCAATCCGCTCTTCTTCCCGCAGGCCAGCGACGTGTTCGGCGCGCTCTGGACCGGGTTCACCGACGGCACCATCTGGCCGGAGCTGCGGCACAGCCTCTCCAACTTCCTGATCGGCCTGACGATCTCGGCGGCGATCGGCATCCCGGTCGGCCTGCTGATGGGCGCGAGCCGGATCGCCGACCTGATCCTGAGCCCGTACGTCTGGGCGATGACCTCGCTGCCGCGCGTCGCCCTCATCCCGCTGCTGATCCTGATCCTGGGCTTCGGCAACTCGATGCAGCTGACGATCATCGTGCTCTCCGCCGTCTTCCCGATCATGGTCAACTGCATGGCGGGCGTGAAGACGGTGGAACCCTCGCTGCTCCGGGCCGGCGAGACCTTCGGGGCGAACCGGTCCGAGATCTATCTCAAGGTGATCCTGCCGTACACGCTGCCGTTCGTGATCTCCGGCGTCAACCAGGGCATCGCCCGGGGGCTGGTCGGCATGCTGATCGGCGAACTGCTCGGCGGCGGCGGGAACGGGCTCGGTTTCCTCCTCGACCAGGCGGGCGAACAGTTCGACGCCCCCATGCTCTACGCGACCCTGCTGCTCCTCGCGGTCATCTCCGTCGGCCTGGTGCAGTCGATGCGCTGGCTGGAGGAGCGCGCGGCGCCCTGGCGGGAGACCTCGCGAGCGTAGTTCCGCCCACCCCGCTCGGGCCCGGCCCCCTCGCGGTCCCCACTGCACACACCGGTTCCCATGGACGACGACGACCAGGAGCGACCGATGCACAGAACCAGGCTCACCCATCTCGTAGCCGCCTCCAGCGTGCTTCTCCTCCTCGCCGGCTGCGGCGGCGGTGGCGGCGACAACACCGGCAACACCACCAGCCGGGACCTGCCGGCCGCCGCCGACGACGTCGACGGCGCCATCGACAAGAGCAAGGTCAAGAAGGAACTGGTGGTCGGTGTCGACAACCCGTACTACCTGTTCCACGAGGACATCCTGGTAGCGCAGGAGAAGGGGTACCTGCGGGACGTCGGCATCGAGAAGGTCGACATCAAGACGATCGAGGACCCGCTTCCGGCGCTCATCGGCGGCTCGCTCGACCTGGCCCTCTACGACGCCGACACCTCGATCGCCGCCGCCAAGAAGAGCAACACCGGGGTCCGCTTTCTCTCCGTCTACCTCGGCGGCGAGGCCAACGTCCTGGGAGTCCGCAAGGGCATCAACTCGGCGGCGGACCTGAAGGGCAAGACGATCACCGGCGGCCAGTTCAACAGCCGCAACGACGCGATCCTGCGGGAACTGCTCGTCAAGAACGGCGTCGACCCGGCCAAGGACGTCAAAATCGTCAGTACCGGAGGACAGTCCAACGAGCGGCTCCAGTCGGTGATCGCCGGGACCGTGGACGGCGCGAGCGTACAGCTGCGGCACCGTGGCCTGCTGGAGAAGGCCGGCGGCAAGTTCCTCTTCGAGGAGACCCGCCGGGTGCCGCAGAACGGCTGGGCGGCCAACGAGCTGCTGACGGAGAGCCCGGAGACCGTCACGGCGTTCCTCGCCGCCACGCTCAAGGCCCGGCAGTTCATCACCGAGCAGGCGAACAAGGACGCGGTCCTCGACCTGATGCGCAAGCAGGGCTTCGAGATCCCCACCGACTTCGCCGACGCGTACTCGGCGGAGAACGCGCCGACGTACCACGTCGTCGACGGCGGGTTCGAACCCGCCGACATGGACAAGTTCATCGCCGACCAGATCAGCTTCAAGTCGGTGCCGGAGGGAACCGACTGGCGCGAGTACACCTATCTCCTGCCACTGTGGCGCGCCCAGAAGAACCTGGGCCTGCCGCTGCGCCCCGTCCCCGGGAACGTGTGAACCATGCGGTTGGGTACGGCCGACGCCAGCGGACTCCGGTTGCTCGCGCACCACGACCTCGCCGGCAGCGGCGACGGGATGCAGGTGATCCGCTCCGGCGACGCCCTCTACGTCGGCCACACCGGTACGTCGAGGACGGGCACCTCCGTCCTCGACGTGTCGGACCCGCTCCGGCCCCGCCTCGCCGGCCAGTGGCCCGCCCCGGCCAACAGCCACACTCACAAGGTCCAGGTGGCCGACGGGCTGCTGCTGGTCAACCACGAGCGCTATCCGTACCGGCCCACCGGTCCACTTGGGCCGCACTCGGCCGGGCTGGCCGTCTTCGACCTGGCGGACCCGCTCGCGCCGGAGCAGATCGGCTTCTGGCCCTCGGGTGGCAAGGGTGTGCACCGGATCGTCTGGGAGGGCGGCCGGTACGCCCACCTGTCGGCGGTGCCGGACGGCTTCACCGACCGGATCTGGGTCGTACTCGACCTCGCCGATCCCAGCCGACCGGTCGAGGTCGGCCGCTGGTGGTGGCCGGGGCAGTGGACGGCCGGCGGCGAGCGGCCGGACTGGCCGGCGGACCGGCGGTACGCCGCACACCACGCCCTGATCGCGGGCGACGTCGGATACCTGGGTTTCGACGACGCCAACCTGGTCGTGCTGGACGTCTCCGACCTGTCGGCGCCGAGGATGACCGGCCACCTCGAATGGGGCGGCGGGGCGACGCACACCTGCCTGCCGCTGCCGGGCCGGGACCTGCTGGTGGTGACCGACGAGCAGCAGCACGACGGCCCGTACGCCCCCGAGCGGCGGATCCACCTGGTCGACATCGCCGAACCGTCGACGCCGCGCTACCTCGGCCCCCTCCCCCACCCGACCGGCCCGTACGACGAACTGCCGATGCGGTTCGGGCCGCACTGCCTGCACGAGAACCGACCCGGGTCGTACCGGAGCGGACGACTCGTCTTCGCCACCTACTTCAGCGCCGGCGTGCGGGTCTACGACCTGGCCGATCCGGGCGATCCCCGCGAGGTCGCGCACTGGGTGTCGGAGACACCGCCGGGCCAGTCGGCGCCGCAGGCCAACGACCTGTTCGTCGACTCCGACGGGCTGGTCTGGGTGACCGACCGGGTGCACGGCGGTCTCTTCGTCCTCGAACCGGAACCCCGGCTCCGGGCACTGATGGAGCGGGCACGTGCCTGAGCGTCGTACCGGGCCGGCTCCGGTGGCGTTGACGCGCCGCCCCGGCCACCGGAGGATCTGCAACCGATTGCGCGAACTCGATTCGACCTGAGGAGATGCTGGATGGCGGATCCGGTGCGGCTGCGGCTCGGTGTGTTCAGTCCATCGGTCGTACTCGGCGTGGCGGCGGCGAGCGGCGCGTGGGAGCGGGCCGGGCTGATGGTCGAGGAGGTGCCGGTCACCTCGTCGACGCAGCAGTTCACCGCCCTGCTCGCCGGTGAACTCGACGCCGTCTTCACCAGTCCCGACAACGTGCTCGCCTACCGGGGTACGGCGTCGAACCCGCTGGGACGGGCGGCGGACGTACGGATCCTGGCCGCCGTGGACCGGGGGCTCGGACTGTCGCTGTTCGCCGGTCCCGGCGTACGGTCCGTCGACGACCTGCGGGGCGGGGTGCTGGCGGTCGACGTCCCGACGTCCGGGTTCGCGTTCGTGGCCTACGAACTGCTGGCCCGGCAGGGCATGCGCGCCGGGCACGACTACGAGGTGGCGGCGTTCGGGTCGACCCCACGTCGGGCCGCCGCCCTGGTCGCCGGCAAGTGCGCGACCACGGTGCTCAACGCCGGCAACGACCTGCGGGCCGAGGCGGCCGGCTGTACCCGGCTCAGCCGCGCCTCGTCACTGGGCCGCTATCTCGGTACCGTGCTCGCCGCGCCGGCCGGCGGCGTACGGGAAAAGTCGTCGCCGCTGCGGAACCTCACCGAGGTCGTCCTGGCGACCGCACGGGCGCTCGCCGAGGGTCGGCTGGCCGAACTGGCCGGCGGCGTCACCGCGTCCCGCCTCGGGTTGGCGCCCGACGGTGTCCGGCGCTACCTGGAGACGCTCTCGGATCCGGACGAGGGCCTGGTGCCCGACGGTCGGCTCGACGCCGAGTCGCTGGCGACGCTGCGCCGGCTGCGCAGCCGGTACGCCGGTGGCGACCGCGAACTCGCGACGCTGGTCGCACCCGGCTCGGGCCTGGTGGACGACCGCTTCCTTCCCTCGGCGGCGACATGAGCGGCGGCGACCGGGGTCACCGGCGCGGGCGACCGGCGCAGCCTCCGGGCCGGGCCGGACCGGCCGGCCGGTGCGATCGCCACCCGGCATCGCCGTGAGTACACGCGGTTATGTTCCCACCGGGCCCTCCGCTTACGATTCCAGCATGCGGAAGCCGACCCTGCAGGACGTCGCGGACCGGGCCCAGGTGCACCGGGCCACGGCGTCCAGGGCGCTGAACCCCGCGACCCGGAGCCTGGTCAACGCGGAGACGGCCGACCGGGTGGAACGGGCCGCGCAGGCGCTCGGCTACCGGCCCAACCCGATCGCGCGGAGTCTCAAGACCGCCCGGTCGGCGAGCATCGGGCTGGTGATCCCCGACCTGACCAACCCGCTGTTCCCGCCGATCGCCCGGGGAGTCGAGGACGTCCTGGGCGCGGTCGGCTACAACGCCTGGATCGTCAACACCGACAACGACCCCGCCCGGGAGGCGGCCGCGGTCGAGTCGATGCGCAGCCGGAACGTCGAGGGCTACGTCTTCGCCACCGCCCGGCTCGAACATCCGCTGCTCGAACAACTCGCGGCGGCGGAGAGCCCGGTGGTACTGGTCAACCGCCGGGCGGGCCGCTCCGACATCCCCTCGGTCACCGCGGACGACGCCACCGGGGTCTCGCTGGCGATGCGGCACCTCGTCGAACTGGGCCACCGCAGGATCGTGCACCTGGCCGGGCCGCAGGGCCTGTCCACCGGGCTCAGCCGACTGCGCGCCTTCCGGCAGGCGCTCGCGGACCACGACCTCGACAACGCGCCGGAACGGCTGGTCGTCTGCCGGTCCTTCACCGAGAGCGCGGGAGCGGAGGCCGTGCACGGGCTGCTCTCGGCCGGCGTCGACTTCACCGCCGTACTGGCCGGCAACGACCTGCTGGCGCTGGGCTGCTACGACGCGCTCGGCGAGCAGGGCCTGCGCTGCCCCGAGGACGTCAGCGTGGTCGGCTTCAACGACATGCCCTTCATCGACAAGCTCAGCCCGCCGCTGACCACGGTGCGGATCCCGCACTACGAGCTCGGCGCGGAGGCGGCGCGGCTGCTGTTGGAGGGCCTGAACGAGCCGCAGCGCCATCCCCGCTCGATCCTGCTTCCGCCGACGCTGGTGGTACGCCGGTCCACGGCCCCGCCGGCCGGTACGACGACCGGGCGGCAGGGTGGCCGGGCGGCCGGCGGCCGGCGTGCCGCGACCCCGCACCAGGCACCGGTACGCCCGGTCCGGCCGGCTGTCTGAGTCCACGGATCGGGCCCGGTACCTCGGATCCGGCGTCCCGCCGCCGCGCGCCGAGTCGAGTTTCGTTCGCACCGCGTGTGCGACGGGGCTCGGACAGGCATCGATACTCTCTGGCGATGCGAGGCGCGCGCGACGATGACAACTCGACCAACCTCGACGACGTCGAGCGACGGCTCCGGGACATCCGCGACAATCCCGAGAAGTCACCGACGTTGCGGGCGTTGGCGCAGTACCAACTCGAGCGGATCGCCGCGATCCGCGCGATGGCGTGCGGCGCCAGCGCGGACGGAACGCCGGCGGTGAGCGTGCGGCGGCTGGGGCCGTTCACGTTCTCGGCGATCCCGGACACCAGCATCGTCGCCGTCGAGGTCGACCGGCGCGGCGCGGCACCGCTGGTGGCCGTCGTCTCGGCGGAGGAGATCCGGATTCTGACCCCGATGTTCGAGCATGTCCGGGACCGCGCCGCACGCGGCCAGCCGGCCGGGATCGACGTCCGGGCGGCCTTCCTCGACCTGCTCGGTCACGATCCGTTCGAGGACCGGTGACGCCGGCTACCCGGCGGATGCCCCGACCCGGTGCTCGTGTGGACTGATCCCGCGTTCCCGCTTGAAGGCGGTGCTGAGCGCGAACGGGCTGCCGTAGCCGACCTGCCGGGCCACCGAGGCGACGGTGGCATCGGGTTCGCGCAGCAGGTCGGCGGCGAGGGCCAGGCGCCAGCCGGTCAGGTAGCTCATCGGCGGCTCGCCGACCAGTTCGGCGAACCGGCGGGCCAGGCCGGCGCGGGAGACTCCGGTCGCGCCGGCCAGGCCGGCCACCGTCCAGGCGTGGGCCGGGTTGTTGTGCAGCATTCGCAGGGCCCGCCCGACCACCGGGTCGGCGTGGGCCCGGTACCAGGCCGGCGCCTCGGCCTCGGGTCGGGCGAACCAGGTCCGCAGGACCGCGACCAGCAGCAGGTCGAGCAGCCGGTCCAGGATCGCCTCCTGGCCGGGTACGTCCTGGACGATCTCGTCGTTGATCAGCCGGACGAGCGGGGTGAGGCGCTCCTCCGGGGGCAGGACGAGCAGTTGGGGCAGCGCCCCGAGCAGTCGTCGGCCGATCTCGCCGTGCAGTTGGTAGGTGCCGGTGAGCATCACGGTCGCGCCGTCCGGGCTGTTGCCCCAGGTACGTACGCCCAGGTCCATCGCCTGTTCCAGGCTCTCTCCCCGGACGGTGCTGCACCGCTGGCCGGGATGGATGATCACCTGCGGCGGGGTGGCCGGATCGTCGGCCACGGTGTACGGCTCCGGGCCGCGCAGGATGGCGACGTCGCCCTCGCCCAGTGGTCGTACCGCTCCGGTGTCGGGCAGCAGCACCGCCCCGCCCCGCAGCAGCACCACCAGGGTCAGCGGCGCCTCGTCCTGGATCCGGAGCGACCAGGGCGGGTCGAGGACCGAACGGAGCAGGAAGGCACCTCGGGCCCGTGGCCCGTCGAGCAGGCCGGTCAACGCGTCCACGTACCCAGGTTAGACGTGCAGACATGGAACTGCGATTCCTGGCTATGGGAAGTCGCATCCGGGCCGGCTTGAATCAGTGACATGACCGAACACGAGCACGACAAGACGGCCCTGACCCTGGTCCTCGGCGGTACCGGCAAGACCGGCGGCCGGGTGGCCGAACGACTGACCGCACGGCACCGGCCGGTACGGATCGGGTCCCGGTCCGGCGAGCCGCCGTTCGACTGGGCGGACCGGGCCAGCTGGGCGCCCGCGCTGCACGGGGTGACGTCGGCGTACCTGTCGTTCTATCCGGACCTGGCGGTTCCGGGCGCCGCCGACGCGATCCGGTCCTTCACCGACCTCGCGGTGCGGCACGGGGTACGCCGGTTGGTCCTGCTCTCCGGGCGGGGCGAGGAGGAGGCGCAGCTCTCCGAGGAAGTGATCATGAATTCCGGCGTGCAGTGGACGATCGTGCGGGCGAGCTGGTTCAACCAGAACTTCAGTGAGGGACATCTGCTGGACCCGGTGCGGGGCGGCGAGCTGGTGCTGCCGGTCGGGGACGTCGGCGAACCGTTCGTCGACACCGACGACATCGCGGACGTCGCGGTCGCGGCGTTGACCGAGGACGGCCACACCGGCCAGCTCTACGAGGTGACCGGCCCCCGGTTGCTGACCTTCGCGGAGGCCGTCGGGGAGATCGCCGCCGCCACCGGGCGGGACGTCCGGTTCCGATCGGTGACGATCGAGGAGTACGCCGGCATGCTGGCCGAGTACCAGTTGCCGGCGGACGAGGTCGCGCTGCTGACCTACCTCTTCACCGAGGTGCTGGACGGCCGCAACGCCCACCTGGGCGACGGCGTGGAACGGGCCCTCGCCCGCCCGGCACGGGACTTCCGCGACTACGCCCGCAGCACCGCCTCGACCGGTGTCTGGGCGGGATGAGCAGCCGTGCGGACCGTGCCGGCCGGCCCCGGGTGACTGCGGCTCCGATCCGGGCGTGACCTGGCCCCCGGCCCGGTGACCCCGGGTCCGGGTGGTCAGCGGCTGGCCGCCTCGGGTGCGCCCGACCCGGCCAGCTGCTCCGGACGCTCCCCCGGCTCGGCCGGTACGTCGAGCGGATGCGCCAGCTCGTCCTGCGGCATCCGGGCCAGCACGATCGCCAGTACGGCGATGGCGGCGGGCAGCAGGCCGGCGAGCGCGAACGTCGTGCCGAGCCCGACGCCGGCGCTCACCGGCCCGGCGATCGCCATGGACAGCGGCATGAAGACCAGCGAGACGAAGAAGTCGAGGCTGGAGACCCGGCCCAGCATGTGTGCCGGGACGCGCCGCTGCAACAGGGTGCCCCAGATCACCATGGGTGCGGAGAAGCAGATCCCGACGACGAACACCGCCGCGGCGATCAGCCAGACCTGGGTGGCGGCGCCGACCAGGGCCAGCGGCAGGCACCCGAGGCCCCAGAACAGGTTCATCACCGTCAGGTACCGGCGCGGCATCCGGAAGGAGGCCATTCCGAGCGAGCCGATCGCGCCCCCGATGCCGAAGGCCGCCATCACCAGCGCGTGGTCGCCGGGGCCGCCACCGGCACGGTCCTTGATCACGAAGGGGACCAGCACCTCGATCGGTCCCATGATCAGCAGGGTCAGCACGGACGCGAAGAGCAGGGTGGCGAGCAGCCACGGGGTGCGTCCCATGTAGACGAAGCCGTCCCGCAGGTCGGTCAGGGTGGACCTGATCGGATGCGCGGCGGTCGCGGCCCGGTCGTGCCGGAGCGGCACCGGGCGCAGGGCGAGCAGGAACAGCACGCCGACCGCCTCCAGCACGGTCACCACGAGCAGCGCGGCGCCCGGTGACCAGGCGGCGATCATGGCGCTCGCCACGGCCGGACCGGCGGCCTGCATGATGGTCGGCCGCAGCATCCCCTCGACACCGTTGGCGGCCAGCAGGTCCTCGGCCGGCAGGATCGACGGCAGCAGGGCCGAGTAGGCCGGGAAGGTGAAGCCGTTGCCGACACCGATCAGCAACGACACCGCCCCGAGATGCCACAGGGACAGCCGGTCCGTCAGCGTCAACGCCGTCACCAGGCCGACCGCGGCGGTCCGGGACGCGGCCACCACGAACAGGATCCGGCGCTGCGGGATCCGGTCCGCCAGCACTCCACCGAGCAGCGTGGTGACCAGCATCCCACCCGCCATCGCGGCGGAGACGAAGGAGAGCTGGCTCGGCCCGCCGCCCATCGCGATGACCTGCCAGACGATGGCGATCATCCACACGCCGTCCGCGAGCAGCGACATGGCCAACGCACCGGCCAGCAGACCGTACTGGCCGTTGCGGAACGGGCGCAGCGGGCCGCGCAGCCAGCCTGACCTGCTCTCCCCCGTGGTGCTGATCATCCCGTCCTCTCCCCGGCAATCGCTCGATCATGTCACGGCGGCCGACCGGGGCGGCACGGTTATCCCAGGCAGCCGTGGCGCCCACGGCACCACGGCTGCCTCACTCGAACCCGTCAGAATCCTTCGAACCCGTCAGGACCACCCGAACCCGTCACTGGACCCGGGTGGCCGCCCGGTCACCGTACGGAGGCGCGGTTGTACGTCCGGCGCGCCCAGAGGTATCCGACCAGGGTGATCCCGACGCACCAGGCGACCGAGACGGCCGCGCTGTCGCCGATCGGCGCACCGGTCAGCAGGCCGCGCAGGGTCTCGATGATCGGGGTGAAGGGCTGGTGCTCGGCGAACCAGCCCAGTCCGGCCGGCATCGAGTCGGTGGGCACGAAGCCACTGCCGAAGAACGGCAGCAGCGTCAGGGGCATCGGCAGGTTGCTCGCGGTCTCGACGCTCCTGGCCGACATGCCGAGCGCGACCGACAGCCAGGTGAGCGCCAGGATGAGCAGCCCGAGCAGACCTGCCACGCCGAGCCACTCGACCGGACCGGCGGAGGGCCGGAACCCGACGAGCAACGCGACCCCGAGCACGGCCGCGACGCAGAGCAGGGTCTGGATCAGGCTGCCGACGACGTGTCCGGTCAGTACCGAGGTGCGGGAGATCGCCATGGTGCGGAACCGGGCGACGATCCCCTCGGTCATGTCCATCGCGACCGATATCGCCGTTCCCGTCGCGCCGCTGGCCACGGTGATCAGGATGATGCCGGGGGTGACGTACTCGACGTAGTCGGCGCGACCGCCGGCGGCACCGCCGAGTCCCGCCCCGAGCGTTCCGCCGAGGACGTAGACGAACAGCAGCAGGAAGATGATCGGCATCGCGAGGAGCATCAGGGTCAGGGACGGGTAGCGCAGCATGTGCCGGAGGTTGCGGCGCAGCATGGTCGCCGAGTCGCTCGCGACGTGGCCAAGAGTGCTCATCGTACGGTTTCCCCCTCCTTCTCCTGCTGCGGATGACCGGTGAGTGCGAGGAAGACGTCGTCGAGATCGGGGGTGTGCACCGTCAGGGCCTCGACCTCGATCGAGGCGTCGTCGAGTCGGCCGAGCAGGGCCCGCAGTTCCCGGACGCTGCCGTCGGTCGGCACCCGCAGGGCGAGCGCGTCGTCGTCGGGGCTGGCCTCGTCGAGGAGCCGTACCGCCGACCGGAGACCATCCGGATCGGTGAACCGCAGCCGGACGTGACCGCCGGGGACCTGGCGCTTGAGCTGCTCCGGGGTGCCCTCGGCGACCAGCCTGCCGTGGTCGAGCACGGCGATCCGGTCGGCGAGCTGGTCCGCCTCCTCCAGGTACTGGGTGGTGAGGAAGACCGTGACCCCGCCGGCCACCAGGTCGCGGACGATCTGCCACATCGTCCGCCGGCTGCGCGGGTCGAGCCCGGTGGTCGGCTCGTCGAGGAAGATGATCTGCGGATCGCCGACCAGGGTCATCGCCAGGTCGAGCCGGCGGCGCATTCCGCCGGAGTAGGTCACGGCCCGCTTCCGGGCCGCGTCAACCAGGTCGAACCGTTGCAGCAGCTCGCTGACGCGCCGCCGGCCCTCGCTCCGGCCCAGGTGGTGCAGGTCCGCCATCAGCCGCAGGTTCTCCTCGCCGCTGAGCAGGTTGTCCAGCGCCGAGAACTGCCCGGTCACGCCGATCGCGGCGCGTACCGGGTCGGGGTCGGTGGCCACGTCGTGGCCGGCGACCCGCGCCTCGCCGCCGTCGGCGGGTATCAGCGTGGACAGGATCTGCACCGTGGTCGTCTTGCCGGCGCCGTTCGGGCCGAGCAGCGCGAAGACCATGCCCTCCGGTACGTCGAGATCGATGCCGTCGAGTACGACCTGCTTGCCGAAGGACTTGCGCAAACCGGTCACCGAGATCGCCGATCGGGGTGCGGCCATGTCCTCTCCTTCCTGAATGTCGTCACTGAAGGTCGTCGGAACGGGGCGGTCGGTGCCGGCGTACCGCCCGCCGTTCCGTGCGGCACCATGATGGCATCACTTTGGCACCATTCGCAAGCCACAGTTGAGCCGCCCTGGCGCCGGCACGTGCCACCCCGGGTCCGACCGGTAATCCGTCGAAGGAGGTAGCGGCGGATCATCACGACGGGCGACGAGAACCGGCGGGCCGACCACGACGCTGGGACGATGCGATGGCGGATCTTCACCGGTACCGGACTGGCCCTGTTCCTCGTCTCCCCGTTCGTCCTGCTCGGCCTCGGCGGCCCGGACGTACAGACCTCCGCCGACGCCGAGGCGTCACCGAAGCCGCTGCTCGCGATCGTCGTCGCCACCCTCGTCGGCCTGGCCCTGACCCGGCTGGTGCCACCACAGCTACCGGCCATCGCCCCGGCCGACGCCGCGCACCGGCCCGCACTGACCCGTCAGGTCGTCGGCCTGGTCGGGATCGCCCTGCTGCTGCCCACCGTGGTGCTCGTCGCCGACCCCGGCGTCTGGTACGGGCTGGTCAAGCTCGTGCTCTTCTTCGGCGGCGCCTGGCTGCTGCTGCGCCGCTGGCCGACCGACTGGCGGGGCGGGGTCGACCACCGCCGGGCGGTGCCGGTCCGGTGGCGCTGGCTCGGCCCGCTGCCCGCGCTCCTCGGCTGGGCCTACCTGCTCTACTACAGCCCGTTCGCCGGCACCGAGGACCTCTCCGGGTACCGCGAGTTCGACCGGGTGTTCCTGCTCGCCGCCATGCTGCTGACCTTCCTCACCGCCAGCCTCGCCGAGGAGGTCTTCTACCGGATGCTGTTGCAGACCCGGCTGGAGGCGCTGCTCGGACGCTGGCCCGCGATCGTCGCCACCGCGCTGCTCTTCACCGCGATGCACGTACACCGGATCGGCGACGGTCCACTGGCGGAGATGATCGCGATCATGGTGGTCTGGAATGGCGGCTTCGGACTCCTCGCCGGCTACCTGTGGGCCCGCCACCGCAACATCTGGAGCATTTTCGCGTTGCACACCGCGGTCAACTCGCTCCCGCTGCTGCCGCTGTTCTTCGAGTGAGCGGCGGCGATCCCGTACCGAACCCCTCGGCGGCTCGCGGCGTGGATCGGTAAGGGACAATGCCGTACCGGCCCTTGACGGCTGATCTGAACGCGCCTAACTTAACCGCAGAAGGCGGGTCGGACATAACAACCCAATGCCCATGACCGTTCCACCAGACTTCTTCGTGGCGACCACTTCGGCCTGCACCCGACACCTCGTCGTTGGGAGACACGCGTGCGTCGACTCGCCCTTGCGCTCACCACCGCCTTACTTCTCACAGCCGGCACCGCCTGCGGCGACTCCGACGAATCCGGCGACGACACGTCGCCGATCAGGGTCGGCCAGATCGTCTCGCTGACCGGCAACTACTCGACCTTGGGCAGCGAGAACAAGAAGGCGGTGGAACTGGCCGTCGAGCAACTCAACGCCAAGGGCGGACTGCTCGGCCGGCAGGTCGAGGTTCTCGTCAAGGACGACAAGAGCCAACCCGAGCAGTCGGTGCTCGCGTTCAACGACCTCAAGGGCGCCGACGTCGCGGCGATCATCGGCTCGCCGTTCTCCAACTCGGCGCTCGCCACCATCCCACTGGTCGACCGGGAGAAGATCCCGTACCTGTCGGTGACCGCCGCCGACGAACAGGTCTCGCCGGTGCATCCGTACGTCTTCGTGGTTCCCGCGATAGCCGGGACCTACGCCGACCGGCTCCTACAGTATTTCAAGGCGGTCAATCTGACCCGGGTCGCGGTCGCCCACGACACCAAGAGTTCGTACGCGGTCGCCGGCTTCCGGGCCACCCAGGCGAAGGCCGCGCAGTACGGCGTCACCCTGGTCGCGACCGAGGAGTTCCAGACCACCGCCACCGAGTTCAGCGCGGTCTTCACCCACGTGAAGTCCTCGGGCGCGCAGGCGCTGCTCGTCTGGGCCACCGGCGCGCCCGGTGTCGCCCTCACCAAAGGGTACGCGACCGCCGGACTCGACATCCCGCTCGTGCTGACCGGCGCGCAGGCCAGCGAACTGTTCCTCAAGCCGGCCGGCGCGGCGGCCGAGGGCGTACTCGTCGCCAGTTCGATCGGAGTCGTCGGCGAACACCTGCCGGACGGTCCACAGAAGACGGCGGTGAAGGAGCTGACCGACGCCTTTCAGGCCAAGTACGGCTACCCGCCGCCCCAGTTCGCCCAGGACGGCTACAGCGCGGTCAAACTCCTCGCCGCCGCGGTCACCAGTGCCGAGAGCACCGAACACGAGAAGATCCAGGCGGCGTTGAACGCCCTGACCCTGGTCACCCCCAACGGGAAGTACGCGTACAGCCCGACCGACCACTCCGGCCTTCCCGGAACGTTCATCTCGGTGAACACGGTCACCAAGGGTGCGTTCGTACCGACCGACTGGGCGAAGAGCCAACTCGCCCAGCTCACCGGGAACTGACCGGCGGTGCTGCTGCGGGCACGGGGCCTGCGCCGGTCCTTCGGCGGCGTACTGGCGGTGCACGACGTCGACCTCGACGTCGCGGCCGGGGAACTGCGGGGTGTGATCGGTCCCAACGGCGCCGGCAAGTCGACGCTGTTCAACCTTCTCGGCGGGCAACTCGCCCCGAACCGCGGCACCGTCGAGTACGACGGCTCCCGGATCGACCGGCTGCCGCCGCACCGCCGGGCCGGGCTCGGCATCGGGATCGTCTTCCAGAACGCCCGGATCTTCCACGGGATGACCGCGCTGGAGAACGTGATGGTCGGCGCGCACGCCACCACCCGGGCCGGCTTCCTCAGCGCCGCCCTGCGGCTACCGGCACACCACCGTGCGGAACGCCAGATCCGGACCCGGGCCGTCGAGGCGCTGCACCGGGCCGGTCTGGCCGACTGGGCCGACCGGCCGGCGGAGTCGCTGCCGCTGGGTCAGCAGCGGGCGCTCCAGGTGGCCCGCGCCCTGTGCGGGCGGCCACGGCTGCTGCTGCTCGACGAGCCGGCCTCCGGGCTCCGGGCCGCCGAGCGGGAGGAACTGGCGCGGCTCATCGAGGAGTTGAAGGGGCAGGGGCTCACCATGCTGATGGTCGAGCATGATGTCGGCCTGGTCGCCCGGCTCGCCGACCGGATCACGGTGCTCGACCTCGGCCGGGTGATCGCCGAGGGCACCCCCGACGAGGTACGCGACGACGAGGCGGTGGTCACCGCCTATCTGGGCGTGGACCTGGCGGACCGGTGAACGCGACACTCGTCGAGACGACCTCGGTGACCGTCCGGTACGGCACCGCGACCGCGCTCGACGGCGTCAGCATCCGCGTCGCGGCGGGTGAACTGGTCGCCCTGATCGGGCCCAACGGCGCCGGCAAGACCACCCTGGTCAACACGCTGGCCGGCATCCTCCGCCCGGCGGCCGGCACGGTCGCGGTGCGCGGCCGGCTCGGTGTCGTACCGGAGGGGCGGCAGGTCTTCGGTTCGCTGAGCGTGGAGGACAATCTCCAGCTCGGCGCCTGGCGTACCCGGCAGCGGGACACCACCCGGATCTACGAGCTGCTGCCCGACCTGCGCCGGGTCCGGCGCCAGGCCGCCGGTTCGCTCTCCGGTGGCCAGCAGCAGATGGTCGCGGTCGGCCGGGCCCTGATGGGCCGACCCGAGGTACTCGTCATCGACGAACTCTCGCTCGGGCTGGGCCCGATCGTGGTGGCGAACCTGGCCGCGTACCTGCAACGGTTGAACGCCGAGGACGGGATGGCGGTGCTGCTGATCGAGCAGAACGCCCGGCTCGCGCTCCGGCTCTGCGGCCGGGGGTACGTCCTGGAGGCGGGCCGGGTCGTCGCCGAGGGGCCGAGCGCGGAGCTGCGGCGCAGTCCGGAGGTGATCCAGGCGTACCTGGGCAATCCGGTTTCCGGTCCCGAGGGGCCGGTGGGGGTCCCGTGAGCGAGTTCGCGCTCTACCTGATCACCGGCCTCGGCACCGGTTGCGCGTTCGCACTGGTCGGCAGCGGCATGATCGTCATCTACCGGGTCACCCACGTGGTGAACTGCGCCCAGGGCGGGTTCGCCGTGATCGGGGCGATGTGCGCCTCGACGTTCCTCGGCTCGGGCCTGCCGCACGGCCTCGCCGAGGGCCTCGCGGTGGTCATCGCCGCGGCGGTGGGTCTCACGGTCGGCGCGATCACAATCGGCAAGCCCGGCACGACTCCGCAGGTCGGCTTCATCATCACCATCGGGCTCGGCATCCTCGCGTACGCGGTCGAGGTGCTGCTCTGGGGCGACCAGCCCCGCTCGTTCGACGGCGTCGCAGGCGCGACCGTCCTGTTCGGAGCCCGGGTGCCGACCCACTACCTGCTGATCATCGCGGTGACGGTGCTGGTGTTCGCGCTGCTCGGCCTCTTCTTCGCCGGCACCTACCTGGGCAGGGCACTCACCGCCTGCGCCGCCAATCCGTACGCCGCCCGGCTGGTCGGCATCGGAGTGACCCGGATGGGACTGTTCTCCTTCACCCTCGGCGGGGCGCTCGGCGGCCTGGCCGGAGTACTGATCACCCCGATGCAGCAGGTCACCTTCGACGGCGACGTCGTACTTCTCGTCAACGGCTTCGCCGCCGCGATCATCGGAATGCTGACCCGGCCGGCACTCGCGCTCGCCGGCGGGCTGCTGCTCGGGGTCGCCCAGGCGGCGGTCGCCGGCTACGGCAGCGCTGCCCACCAGCTCGAGATCGCGCTCGGCCTGATGCTCGCGGTGCTGATCTGGCAGGCCGCCCGCCGCCCCACTGTCGAGGGGCTCCCGTGAGTGCGAGGAGTGAGCCGGGTCTGCGAGCCCCGCAGTCACGAACGAAAGGCAGGCCCCGTGAGTGCGAGGAGTGAGCCGGGTCTGCGAGCCCCGCAGTCACGAACGAAAGGCAGGCCCCGTGAGTGCGAGGAGTGAGCCGGGTCTGCGAGCCCCGCAGTCACGAACGAAAGGCAGGCCCCGTGAGTGCGAGGAGTGAGCCGGGTCTGCGAGCCCCGCAGTCACGAACGAAAGGCAGGCTCCCGTGAGTGCGAGGAGTGAGCCGGGTCTGCGAGCCCCGCAGTCACGAACGAAAGGCAGGCTCCCGTTGAGGGGACCAGACCGGGGTGTCGTCGTCCGGCGGGCGCCGGTGGCCGTCGTCGTACTGGCCAGCCTGGCGTTGCCGCCCGTACTGAGCAGCAAGCAACTCTCCGTGTTCATCCTGCTGGGCCTCGCCGTACTGGTCACCCTGGGCCTGTCGCTGCTGATGGGGTACGCGGGACAGGTCTCGCTCGGCCAGGCGTCGTTCTCCTGCATCGGCGGGTACACCGCGGGGTTGCTCTCGGTGCACGGCGTCCCGTCGGTGGCGGGACTGCTCGCCGCCCCGGTCGTCGCCGCGCTGTTCGCCGGGGTGGTCGGGATTCCGCTGCTCCGGCTGCGGGGACACGCGCTCGCCTTCGCCACCCTGGCGATGCAGCTGATCCTGCTCTCCCTGCTCAGCCAGGCCGACTGGGCGGGCGGCGCGATCGGACTACAGGGCGTACCCCGGTTTTCAATCGGCGGAGTCGAACTCGCCGACGACCTCTCCTACGCGTACCTGACCTGGTTCGCGGTGGCCGGTGCGATGCTCCTCGCGCACCACATCATCACCTCCCGGCCCGGCCGGGGACTCCGCGCCCTGGCCAGCAGCGAGAGCGCGGCGGCGGCCTGCGGCGTCCCGGTCGGCCGGTACCGGCTGGCGGTCTTCGCGCTCTCCGCGGCGATCGCCGGGCTGGCCGGTGGGATCTACGCCTTCTACGTCGGCTACCTCTCCCCCGGCTCGTTCCCGGTGCTGATGTCGATCGAGTACGTGGTGATGGCGGTCGTCGGCGGCCTCGGCACGCTCTGGGGGCCGGTCCTCGGCGCGACCGGGATGGTGCTGCTGGTCCAACTCCTCAACACTCTCGGCACCCGACCCGGGATGCCCAGCTACGCGCCCAGCGTGCTCCAGTACGCGGTCTACGCCGGCCTGCTGGTGCTCGTCCTGCTGTTGTTGCCCCGGGGCATCGTGCCGGCGCTGCGCGACCTCGGGCCGGTGCTGCGGCGCGCCGTGCCGGATCGCCGTACCGCCGTGACATCGGAAGTTCCGGACCGGGTAGGTGACAATGCGTAACGAAGGTGTCGGATCCTGGGCCACCCGTCGGGCCCGGATGTCGCCGAACCGGGTGGCGCTGGTGCACGGCGATCGCGAGTGGACGTACGCGGCGGTGGCCGACCGGGCGAACCGGGCCGCACACGCGCTGCGGGGTCTCGGCGTACGCCCCGGTGACCGGGTCGGCTACCTCGGGCCGAACCATCCGACGTTCCTGGAGGCGTTCTTCGGCACCGGGCAACTGGGCGCGGTCTTCGTACCGCTGAACCTCCGACTCACCGCTCCGGAACTCGCCTACATTCTCGCCGACTGCGGCGTCGACGTCCTCCTCTACGCACCCGGCCAGAGTTCCGTCGTCGCGGCCCTGCGCGATCTCGTCGCGCTGCGCCACACCGTCGCGCTGGAACCCGGCGGCGACGATCCCGACTACGCCACGCTGCTCGGCCGGGCCGGGTCCGAGCCGCTCGACGAGCCGGTGCCGCTCGACGGGACCTGTGTGGTGCTGTACACCTCGGGCACCACCGGGCGTCCGAAGGGGGTCCGGCTCAGCCACGGCAATCTGGCCTGGAACAGCTTCAACGTGCTCATCGACGTCGACCTCGCCGCCGACGAGGTGACTTTGGTGACCGCGCCGATGTTCCACGTCGCGGCGCTCAACCAGACGGTGCTGCCCACCTTCCTCAAGGGTGGCCGGTCGGTGCTGGTCCCCGCGTTCGACCCGTCGGCGGCCCTGGAGCTGATCGGACGGCACCGGGTGACGTTCATGTTCGGGGTGCCGAGCATGTTCGCGGCGATCGCCGCCGCGCCCGGCTGGGCCGACGCCGACCTCTCCTCGGTGCGCTCGATGATCTGCGGCGGGGCGCCGGTCCCGGAGCCGTTGATCCGGACCTACCAGCGGCGCGGCCTGACCTTCATGCAGGGGTACGGGATGACCGAGACCTCACCCGGGGCGCTCTTCCTGCGCGCCGCCGACAGCGCCGACCATGCCGGTTCGGCGGGTACCCCGGTCTTCTTCTCCGACGTACGGCTCCGGGACGCCGCCGGCGGCGAGGTGCCGCCGGGCGTACACGGCGAGATCGTGGTGCACGGGCCGAACGTGATGGCCGGCTACTGGGGGCGGGCCGCGGAGACCGCCGAGGTGCTCTCGCCGGACGGCTGGTTCCGCTCCGGTGATCTCGCCATCGTCGACCCGGACGGCTACTTCCACATCCGCGACCGGGTCGGGGACATGTTCATCTCCGGCGGCGAGAACGTCTATCCCGCCGAGGTCGAGGAGGCGCTGTACCAGCATCCGGCGGTCGCCGAGTGCGCGGTGATCGGCGTCGACGACGACCGCTGGGGCGAGGTGGGCCGGGCGGTCGTGGTGCTCCGGTCCGGGTCGACGGTCGATCCGGCGGAGCTGTTGGCATCGCTCGACGGCCGGATCGCCCGCTACAAGATCCCGAAGTCGGTGGTCTTCGTCGACGTCCTGCCCCGGACCGGATCGGGCAAGGTGCGCAAGAGCCAGCTCCGCCGGGCCCACTCCACCGCCGGGGATGCCGCCGGCCCGGCATGGTGGCGGACCGGCCGCCCGCCGGAGCAGCCGGCCCCGGCGGCGGCAGACCCGGACCCGGACCCGGAGACGGCGGCGACGCGAACGGCAACAGTGCCAGCCCCCGCGCCGGACGCAGTGCCAGCACCCACCGCAGCGCCGGTCGCAACGCCAACACCCACCGCCGTGCCAGCGCCAGCGTCGGGAGGGACGGCGGAGATCAGTCGGCCGGATCCGGGCTGATCCGGAAGGTTGCCCGTTCGCGGTCGACCCGCCGGTTGCCGGGTCGGCCGACCGTCAACCGCCCGTTGCCGTCGTGCGTGACGTAGACGTCCGCGTCGTCGGAGAGCCGCAGCGACGTCGCCCGCCGGTCGGCGAGCCCGCGTACCTGGACGAAGCTCGCCGCACTCGCGTACGCGTCGCTGTCCTCGTACGGGTCGACCCGCAGTACCGTGCCGTCGACCCGGGCGTACCGGTCCGGGAAGTTGACGGACTGGAGTGCCACCCGCCCCGCACCGGAGAACCCGGGCACGAGTCGGAACTGCGAGTCGGCGACCTCCCGGACGTTGCCCTCCACCCGCAGCAGGTACCCGAAGTGCCGTACGTAGGCACCGGGCGCGTCCATCGGGGACAGTCGGAGCACGGTCCCGCCGTCCCCGACCGGTACGCCGAAGCTGGGCGTGCCGTCGGCGTTCCAGTACAGCCGCTGCACCCGGGTGTGCCGGTTCGGGTCGAAGAGCGGGTCTCCGGTGATGTCGCGGTAGTCCCGGGCGTGGTAGACCAGCACGTCGGTCTCGCCGTCGTCGGCGACGGTGAACGAGTTGTGCCCGGGGCCGTACCGACGGGTGTTCTCGTTGGTGCCGAACACCGGCTGCGGCGACTTGGTCCAGGAACGGGCGTCCAGCAGGTCGGCGTTCTCGTCGGCGGTGAGCAGCCCCATGCAGTACCGGTGGTCCGTCGCGCTGGCCGAGAAGGTGACGAAGACCCGCCCGTTGCGGACGAGCACGGCCGGGCCCTCGTTGACCCGGAAGCCCTGCACCTCCCAGGACAGGGTCGGTACGGCGATCCGGACCGGATCACCCTTGATCGCCAGCGGCGAGGCCATCTCGGCGATGTAGAGGTTGCTGTTCGTGGCGATGCCCGGCTCGCTCTGCGCCCAGAGGAAGTACCGGACGTCCCGGTGGACGAACGTCGTCGCGTCGAGGGTGAACGTGTCCCAGGCCGTGGTCACCTGCCCGCGCAGCACCCAGGCGTCCGCCCGGGGATCGGCGGCGGCGGACTCCAGGACGTACGTCCGGATCCGGAACGGCTGGTCGGAGTCGCCGGCGGCGAAGTAGATGTACCAGCGCCCGTCGATGCGGTGCAGTTCCGGGGCCCAGATGTAGCCGCCCATCCGGCCGGAGGTCGGACGCCGCCAGACGGTACGCTCCCGCGCGCTCGCCAGCCCGTCGAGCGTGGACGCGCCGCGCACCACGATCCGGTCGTACTCCGGCACCGAGCCGGTCAGGTAGTACATCCCGGAGACCGGTCTGGTGATGAACGGGTCCGCGCGCTGCGCGACCAGCGGGTTCCGGGTCGGCAGGCCGGCGCCGCCGGAGGTGGACCCGTCGGTGGTGGCCGCCCGATCCGGGCGCTGTGCCGGGGCCGGTGCCGCCCAGGCCCCGCTGGCGGGCAGGGCGGCGGCCGTTCCGGCGGCGAGCAGTCCCCCGCCGGCGTGCAGCAGTCCGCGTCGGCTGAGCTTGTCGGATGTCACGGCGTCGTCCTCTCTGTGGCGCCGATCCGGATGAACGTCACGGAGTACGCCGGGAAGGTGTGGCTGAACGTGTTCCGTACGCCGGTCAGCCGCGACGTCCGGGGCTGGATCGGCGTGAAGGAGGCGGTGTTGACGTCGTCCGGCCCGCCCTGCAACGTCGTCACCTGCGCGGTGGACGAGACCCGGATCTGGGTACCGAGGTCGATCCGGGTCCGGGCCTCGGCGGCCTGGGCGTTGACCACCTTCAGCACCAGTTCTCCGGTGGCCCGGTCCCGGGTGACGACCTGGCGGAACGGCTCGGCGACCTTGTCGTCGGTGAAGCTGCCCCACTCCTGCCCGTCCAGGAACAGGGTCACCTGCCGTCCCCGTACCTGGACCCGCAGGTCGTACGCGCGGCCGGTCTCGATCGTGCCCGGCTTGGAGATCATTTGCTGCTTGGCCCCGCCGGTGGCCTTCTCCACCGCCGAGGTGGTGTTGCCCCAACCGCCGAGATTCCACCAGTAGTGGTTGCCGGTGCCCTGGACACCGAACGCGACCAGGAAGCCCTCCTGGCCGGACCGCTTGGTCGCGGTGACCCGCAGATCGTAGTCGCGCCACCCCGGGTCGCCGGCGGTCACCATCGTGTCCTCGGCGGCCGCGTCGGACTGCACGTAGGAACCGTCCACTATCGACCAGGAGCCCCGGCCGCTGCTGTGGGTCCAGTTCGAGGCGCCGGCGGAGAAGTCGTCCCGCAGCAGGGTGGTGCCGTCGGCGGAGGTCACCGTGACGTCGTCGTACGCGGCGCTGGTGGCCCAGGTGGAGAGGCCTATCGCACCGGTGATCGGCACCGTCGTGGTGGGCGTCCCCGAGGCGCGGCTCGGCACCACCTCGTCACCGACGTTGGTCATGAACAGCTTCTGCACCTCGTAGCTGGCCGACCCCCACGAGGCGTGGTTGTTGAACCAGATCATGTCGGGGCGCCACTGCACGTAGTCCTCGTTCGCCAGCAGCGGGGCGTACGAGGCGAGCTTGACGATGTCGGCGTTGCGCTCCAGCCCCGTCATGTAGGCCGCCTCGGTCAGCGCGTTGTAGAACCGGTTGTCCTGCGAGGCGTACTCCCCGAGGAAGACCTTCGGCCCGGCCCGGTCGTACGCGTCGTACCGCTCGTTGTTCTGGAGGAACCACTCCGGGCTGTTGTAGTAGTGCTCGTCGACCATCTCGACCCCGGCCGCGCGGTTGAGCTCCCAGAGCCGGTCGAAGGTGCCGCCCGCGTCGTCCGGGCCCGAGTTGCTGACCACGGTGATCTCCGGGTGGGCCGCCTCGATCGCGGTCCGGAACTGCCGGAACCGCTCGAAGAACGCGTCCGGCAGGTTCTCCTCGTTGCCGACCCCGAGATGGGTCAGCCCGAACGGCTCGGGGTGCCCCATCCGGGCCCGGAGGCTGCCCCACTGCGACGAGGCGGGTCCGTTGGCGAACTCGATCAGGTCCAGGGTGTCCTGGATGTGCCGGCGCAGCAGTTCCGGGTCGTCGGTGGCGCGGTTCTGGCCGCAGCCGGTGACCATCGCGGGTACGACGGGCAGCGCCATCGCCCCGATGTCCTCGGCGAACTGGAAGTACTCGTAGTAGCCGATCCCGTAGGACTGGTTGTAGCCCCAGAAGTTGGCGTTGGTGGCCCGCTCCTCGACCGGTCCGACGGTGTCCTTCCACTGGTAGGAGCGCTGCCGTTCCCAGTTCGGCGCCGTGTAGCCGTAGTGGCTGCCGGTGTTGACCAGGCAGCCGCCGGGGAAGCGCAGGAAGCCGGGCCGCAGCGCGGCGATCTTCTCGGCCAGGTCCCGGCGCATCCCGTTCGGCCGGCCCTTGAAGGTGTCCCGGGGGAAGAGCGAGACCATGTCCAGCCCCACGCTGCCGCCGCCGGCACCGGTCACGGCGAGCCGACCGGTGGTGCTGGAGCCGGTGGCCCGGAACCTGCCGGTGTACTTCGTCCAACCGTCCCCGCGCAGCGTGATCCGCAGCGGGGTGGCCAGTGCCGTGCCGGCCGGGTCCGTGATCCGGACCGTCAGCGGCGTGCCGGCGGTCGCGTCGGTCCGCGCCCAGACGGAGAAGTCGTAGTCGCGCTGCCGCTCGACCCGGATCCCGGAGTTGTAGCCGGCGTTGATGACGCCGTATCCCCCGCCACCGGCGGGCAGGTTCAGCCGCAGGTAGCGGCGGTTGCGTTCGTTCAACCGGCCGGCGTCGTCGACCACGGCGGCCGTGCCCCGGGCCCCGTCCGGGGCCGTCGGCGCCCAGGCCGTCATTCCGGTGTACGCGGCGTTGTCCGCCGGGTCGTACTCGAAGGACCGGTTCTGCACCAGTTCGGCGTACAACCCGCCGTCGGCGGCCCGGTTGATGTCCTCGTAGAACACCCCGTACATGTTGTCGTCGATCGTCGGACCGGTGTCGGTGGCATCGACGTCGACGGTGTAGTCGGTGCTGGCGACCGCGGGGGCTCCGGCGGCGGCGGAGGGGACGGCGAGCAGGGTGCCGGACAGCACCAGGACACACGCGAGCCCGAGCCTCGGGCGTGATCGGGACATGGGTCCTCCTCCGGTTGCCGCTCGGGCGGTGGCAGCACACGGTCCGGAAGGGCAGCGGGAGCACCCTTGTCGACCGGCACTCCCCTTTCGCCACCCGACGAATGATCGGGGTAACTGGATGAGCGTTAACATAGATAGATCGACATCCGGTGTCAACCTGAGCAATCGGGGACGTGCGTCCATCGAAAACGATGGTTAGCGTTCACATGCCGGCCCCAGATCCGTAGGGCGACATATGCGACTGTGGCGATTTTTCGGACCGGCCGCGAGGTCGTCGGCGCTGATCCGGTCCGGAATGTCCAGTGTCCGGTGCAGGCTGCCGCAGCGGTGTCTCCGGCACGGCCTCCAGCTACCGCACGATGTTGCGCTGGCCGAGCGTCATCGGCCCGCGCGCCGTACGCCCACCGCTGAACGTGACCGCGACCGGGGCCTGGCGGGTCGGCCGCACTACGCCGGGTCCTCCGGGACCTCGTCCGGGGCGGCGAACCGCGTCACGTAGCGGTGCTGCCACGGCGTCTCGACGGCACCGGCGGCGTAGTGCCGGCGTACGTACGACACCGCCTGGTCGGCGGGAACGCCGTCGAGGACGGCGAGACACGCCAGGGCGGTACCGGTCCGTCCCCGGCCACCGCCGCAGGCGACCTCGACCCGGTCGTCCGGCGCCCGCCGCCAGGCCTCCCACAGAATCGTCCTGGCCTGCGCCCGGTCATTGGGCAGCCGGAAGTCGGGCCAGCGCAGCCACCTGCTCTCCCACGGTGTCTCCGGAGGTCTCCGGCCGAGCAGGTAGACCGCGAACGTCGGCGTCGGTCCGGGCGGAAGCGGTCGACGCAGACCACGGCCCCGGACCAGCCGACCCGACGGAAGGGTGAGCACACCGGCGTCGGTCGGCGTCCAGGGCTGATTCACAGGGTGAGCCTACGCGGACACGATCTCCGGGTCAGGACCGATCGGAACGGTTCTGCGGCGCCGATCGTCGATGCCGGTGTGGCCGGTCGGCCATTCCCCGGTCCGGCGCGCAATCCCGCAACTTCACCGGCACCTCACCTCGTACGGCAACGTGCCAATCGACACTGTCGATTTTGGGATAACGACGGACATAGACACAGAGTCATGACGCTGACGCAGAGCTGTTAGTGTGCAACGGTGACCGAGACCGTTGTGGCCCAGATCACCGCCATCGACGACGACGACACCGCCACGGAGGAGGCCGCCGGCCTGTTGCTGCGGGAGCTGGGTCAGCTCGACGGCGTCGTGTCGCTGCGGCGCAAGAGGTCGACGGCGGCGGTCCCGGTCCGCGCCCGGCCCGGCGAGCTGGTCGAACTCGGGACACTGCTCGCCGTGCTGACCGCCCACGGTGAACTGGTCACCAGCGTGCTCACCACCGTGGGCGACTGGTTGCGGCGGCGTGGACGCGGGCGGGTCGAGGTGACCCTCGGGGAACACCGGCTGGTCCTCGACAGCGCGACCGCCGAGGAGCAGCACCTGCTGACCATCGCGTTCATCGATCGGGTGTTCCCTCCTGACCGATGAGACGCGCACTGATCATCGCGAACGAGGTTTACCACGACCAGCGGTTCGCCACCCTTCCCGGCGCCGTCGCCGACGCGAACTCGCTTGAGGAGGTACTCCGGGACCCGGCGATCGGCGCATTCGACGTGACCGTCCTGCGCGACGCCGACGTCTACGACATCGGGGTCGCCATCGCCAACCACTTCAACAGCGGCCATCCGGACGACGTCCTGTTACTCCATATCTCCGCGCACGGGCTCAAGGATGCGCACGGCAACCTATTCTTCGCCGCGTCGAATTCCTCCTACGACACCTATCTGCTGAATGCCACCGCGCTCTCGGCGGCCGACATCCGGCAGGAAATGGCCGACAGCCGGGCGAGACGGATCATCGTCCTGCTCGACTGCTGCTACAGCGGCGCGTTCGTCCCCGGCGAGCGGAGTCGCGGCAGGGACTCCGCCGACCTCACCGAACCGTTCCGTGGCCGTGGACACGTCGTCATCACCGCGTCCACCGCCGCCCAGCACAGCTACGAGGTGGGCGGGCAGGGAGTCTTCACCCGGGCGGTCGTCGAGGCGCTCCGGACGGGGCGGGCCGACCGCAACCGCGACGGGATCATCGACACCGACGAGCTGTACCACTACGTGTCCGGGGCGGTCCGCAGGGAGATGCCACGGCAGAGCCCGACGCTCTCGGCGCACAACGTGGAAGGCGTACTCCAGGTCGCCCGCAGTCCACGGCCGGACTCGGCCGGGCCGGACACCCCGCCGGTGCCGATCCAGGGCGACCGGCCGAGGCCGAGTCTGCTCGGACGGCTCCGGCACGCCGCCGGTGCCGTCGGAGCCAGGACCCGCCGACAGTACCGGCGGGCGCTGGCGGCCCGTCCGGTCTCCCTGCCCCGTCGGGCCGCCATCGCGATCCTCACGACCTGGGCCGTCCTGTTGGGACTCGGCGCACACGCCGACGCCGCCGGCACCTGGTTCCCCGGCTGCGTCCACCCCCCGGAGATCCGGGTGGCCACGTCGGCCGCCGGATACCTGGCGTACCGGGAGGTCGCCGACGCCTACGAGCAGTGGACGGCCGGGCGTAACGGCGGCTGCTCGGCCGCCCGGCTGTACCTCTACCCGGCCTCCGCGGACCAGGTACGCGAGGGCATCCGGGCCGGCTGGCCGTCCTCCGGCGTGCCTAGCCAGCGGTACCTGCGGGAGGTCGGGCCGCATCCGGACCTCTGGCTGCCCGAATCACACAGCGACCTGGACCGGTTGACCGCGCAGGGCGCGGCCCCGCCGATCAGGCGGGTGGACCGGATCGCCTCGACGCCGCTGGTCCTCGGCGTTCCGGCCGACCGGGTGCACGCCGGCCAGGACGCCGGGCAGCGCACCATGACGCTGAGCTGGCACGAACTGTTCGCCAAGGCCACCGCGGCGACCGCGGCCGACTGGGGGGTGGTCCGGGCGGACCCGACGACGTCGACGGTGGCCCGGCTCGCCAGCGTCGCGCTGTACCGAACCGACGAGACCGACCTTCTTCCGGCGTACGAGGCCCGGGAACAGATCGAGCGGCCGTTGGACGAGGCCCTCGACACCGGCGCCTTCCCGATCGGCGACGACGCCGCCCTGCTCTGCCGGTACCGCATCCTCGGCGCGACCCCGCAGCAGGTCCAGCCGCCCGCGGTGGTCCTCACCGAACAGGCGCTGATCCGCCTCAACCAGGGGCGCCCCCTCGGCGGCAACTGCGGAACCAACCAGCCACCGTCCACCGGGAACCGGTTGCAGGCCTTCTATCCGGACGACTCACCGGTGGTCGTCCAGCCAGTCGTCCAACTGCGGTGGCGGGACCAGGTACAGGGGCTGGCGGTCCGGACCGCCGCAACCGACTTCGCCCGCTGGCTCACCACCGAGGCTGACGGCAAGCGGGCGCTGCTCCAGGTCGGCCTGCGGCCGTACGGCTACGACGTCGGCGCGCCCATCGACACCTCGAACGGGGTACTGCGGGAGTGGCCGTTCGGACTGCCTCGGCAGATCAGCGAGCCGCCGGTCGCCGAACAGGACCGCGCCCTGGTGCGGTACGCCGAGGCGAACCGGCCCGGTCGGGTACTCGTCGCACTGGACGCCTCCGGGTCGATGCGCAGCTCCACCCAGGACCAGCGCCGGAGCCGCTTCGAGGTGGCGTTGGCGGGAGTGGGACAGTCGCTGGACCGGATGGGTGCGCGCGACGAGTTCGGGCTGCTGACCTTCTCCACCGCCGCCGCCAACTCGCGACTACTGGTGCCCATCGGTCGGCCCACCGCCGCGCAGGCCCGGGCCGTACGCGCCGCCGCGGAGCAGATCCGGCCGGCCGGCGACACCCCGCTGTACCGGGCCGTCCTGCACGGGCGGGACCTGCTGCGGGGCGGCGACGACGAGACGTTGCGGGCCCTCGTGGTACTCACCGACGGCCGGGACACCAGCACGCAGGCGGTACCGACGGCGGCGCAGCTGCGCGGCGTCCGGGTCTACTTCCTCGCCGTCGGCGACGTCTCGTGCGCCGGTTCGGTGCTGGACCGGCTCGCCGATGGCACCGGCGGCGGTTGCTTCGACACCGGTCCCGACACGATCGACACTGTCCTGGGCCGGTTGTTCGAGGGGCTCTGGAAGGGAACGGCCTGATGCCAACGACCGGATCGCCGACGCCGACCGGACCGCCGACTTCTCCGGGCGGCGACCCGGAGCAACCCCGCCGGAACACCGGCCGACGGCGCTGGTGGCGGGCATTCGCGCTGGGCAACCTGAGCGGGTTGCTGGTCGCGGCCCTCGTCGTCACCCCGATCCTGCTGTTGCGGGGCCCCGAGGAGCTGGAGCCGGGCGAGCTGGTCATCCTCAGTGGTGGCGACGACGGCGTGGGCGGGCAACGCAACGCGCTGATCGAACTCTGGAACGCCTCGCACCCTCGCAACCCGGCCCGGATCATCGAGCTGCCCGAGGCGTCGGACGGTCAGCACGCCCAGATGGTGAACTGGGCGCAGACCAATCCGGAGATCGACGTCTTCAACCTCGACGTGACCTGGACCGCCGAGTTCGCCAGCACCGACCGGCTGCGGCCGATCGTCGAGTCGCGCCTGCTCGACAAGCCCGACGAGGTCTTCCTGAAGAACCCGCTGAGCACCTGCCGGTACGACGGCAAGCTCTGGGCGATGCCGTTCAACACCGACGCCGGGCTGCTCTTCTACCGCAGGGAACCGGGGCTCCGACCGCCGTTCGACTGGTCGGCGATCACGAGCGCGTCCGGCCGGGCACTCGCGGCGCGGCCACCGGGCTCGCCGCTGGAGGCCGGATACACCAGCCAGCTCGACAGCTACGAGGGGCTCACCGTCAACGCGCTGGAGGCGCTCTGGGCGGCCGGCGGTGAGCTGCACGTCGACCGGGACGGCCAGGTGTCGGTCGACCGGGATCGGTGGACCGGGGCGTTGCGGCCACTGACCCCGGGGGCGGCGTCGTCCGTCGTCCTGCCGGACGCGCTGAACCAGGACGAGAACCGGAGCCGGGAGGCGTTCCGGGCCGGCAAGGTGATGTTCATGCGGAACTGGCCGGTGGCGTACCGGAGCCTGTCCGGCACCGACGCGACGCCGGCACCGGCCGGCGCACCGCCGCCCCCGGCGTCGTTCCAGTTCGACGTCACGGCTCTTCCCGGGCCGAGCGTGCTCGGTGGGCAGAACCTGGCGATCGCCAAGCAGACCGGGCAGCCACGGGCGGCTCAGGCGCTCATCGCGTTCCTGACCGGCGAGCAGAGCCAGCGGATCCTCTTCCAGCGGGGCGGGTTCGCCGCCACCCGGACGGTCGTCTACGCCGACGAGGCGATCAACCAGCAGTACCCGTACGTCAAGCTGCTGCTCGACGCGGTCAACGGGGCCCGGCTGCGCCCGGTCTCGCCGTACTACGTGAACTTCAGCCTTGTCCTGCGCGGTCATGTCCGGGCCGTGCTGGACGGCGGCGACCTGCCGGCGGACCTCGACGAACGCCTGACCCAGGCATTGCGGGGTCTCACCCCGCCCCCGCCTCCCGACGACTAGTCGGAGCTCGACCCACTCCCCTTCCGAGTCAAGGGTTTCAGTCGGTCTCAGTCGGCTCCACGACACCACGCGATCTTCCTGCATCCCGCCGCAACCGGGACCCGGGGACGCACGTGTTAGCGAGGACGGGCGGACGACGGAGCCCGACAACCACGCGAGGGGGAGCAATGCGCAGGATCGGGCTCGGAATTGATGGACCCATTCGGCTGGCAGTCTCGGCGGTCGCCGTGGCCGGCGCGGTGGTGCTGGGACTGACCGGCTGCGGTGCCGACCCGGCACCGGCCGGTGCACCGGCGACGGGGGTACCGACGGTGACGCCGTCCGCGGACACCGCGACCGGCGACCCGAGCGCGGAGCCGACGAGCGAGACGTCGAGCGCGCCGCCCCGCGGGGACGGCGGTGAGGCGACGAGCGTGCCGAGGCCGCCGGCACCGGTCCGGACGACGGGTGCCCCGAAGCCACCGGCGTCGTACGACCCCGCGAAGGACATCACCGACCTGGTGGCGCAGACCGACGGCCTGCGGCTCAACCGGCCGGTCAGCGGGATCCGACAGGGCGAGCTGGTGGTGACCATCCGGAACAAGGGACCGGAACCGGTGTGGGGCCTGACCTTCGTCGTCGAGATGCCGGCGAGCATGACGGCGAGCGGCGGCGACTGGACGGGCTGTTCTCCGCTCCGGGTGAGTCGGGCCGGCTTCCCGGCCGGGTCGAAGTGCGAAAAGGGCTACCTGGCGCCGGGACAGTCCCGGGTGTACCGGCTGGGTGTGAAGTCACCGGCCGCGAAGGATGGCGCGGACAGCCCGGAGGCCCGCTCGCTGGTCGATGTCTGGTCCGCCGGGCAGAAGGGCGAGACGTACCGTGACCTCGGGCCGGACGACAACCGCCGCATCTTCAGCGTGTACCGCGCCTGACACCGCCGGTCCGGCGGCGCAGATGGATCCGCCGGAAGCTCGCCGCCGCCCGCCACGCCACCCGTGGCGGGCGGCGGCATCCACCGGGGTACGGCCCCGCCTGCCGTGCGCGTGTGCACCCTCCGGTACGTCGACGCCGAGTGGTGCGATGCTTGCCGGAAGGCGGTAGCCGGGCGGCGGAGTGAAAGAGGGGGCCACGGTGTTCCTGCGGCAGTTGGAATATCTCACCGCGCTGGCCCGGGAGGAGCACTTCGGCCGGGCCGCGGCGGCCTGTTGGGTCAGTCAACCCACGCTCTCGGACGGGATCCGCAAACTCGAGGCGGAGTTCGGGGTCTCCGTGGTGCGCCGTGGTCACCGCTTCGAGGGCTTCACCCCGGAGGGTGAACGACTGCTCGCCTGGGCCCGACGGCTGCTCGCCGACCGGGACCAGTTGGTGGCCGAGTTCGGCCGGACCAGCCACCAGGGCCTGACCGGACGGTTGCGGCTCGGCGCGGTACCCGCCTCGCTGCCACCCCTGTCGCTGCTCACCGTCCCGTTCTGCGAACTCCATCCGGGTACCAGGCTCACCGTGCTGTCGCTCACCTCGGCCGAGATCCAGCGGCGCCTGATCGACTTCGAACTGGACGCCGGGCTGACCTATCTCACCGGCGAGCCGATGCCCGGTTTCCGGACCATGCCGCTGTACGACGAGCGCTACGTCCTGCTGACCAGGTACGACGGTGAGTTCGCCGACCGTACCGAGGTGGGCTGGGCGGAGGTGGCCGAGCTTCCGCTGTGTCTGCTCACCCCCGACATGCAGCACCGGCGAATTCTCGACGACCTGTTCCGCCGGGCGGGGGTGACGGTCAGTCCACGGATGGAGACGAACTCGGTCTCCACGCTCTGCTCGCACGTCCAGGGCGGGAGGTGGGCCAGCGTCATCTCGCAGGCCTGGCTGGGGCTGCTGGGGGTGCCACCGGGTACCCGGGTACTGCCGCTCGTCGAGCCGACCGCGACCAGCACGGTCGGCCTGGTGGTGCTGGACAGCGATCCGCAGCCGCTGATGACCAGTGCGCTCATCCACGTGGTGGAGAGTCTCGACCTGCAACGCGGGATCGACGACCTGGTACCGCTCGGGGCGTTCGCCCCGCCGGGCCCACGACCGGAGCCACCGGCCCAGCGACGATAGGCCACCCCGATCGGTCCTTCGGGGATTGCTCATTGTCGCGAACGTACGGCTGGATCAGGCTGGAAACGAGATCTGCCGCGGCGAGAGGGCCCGTACCGGGGACGGCCGGTGCGGGCCCCTCGCCATGCCGGCGGAACGTCTTCGCCGGGCTGGGCGTGCGGGGCGCCGGCAGTTTGTCGTGGGCCCGGGACCTGTGGTGGTGGGCGCGACGACAAGAGCTGACAGCTCACAGGCTTGTCAGCTCTCAAGCCGTATTGCATACTGTACTCCCCATAACGCATACACATTAGTGCGAGAAGGGAGCAGCCCGTGCGAGTTGCAGTGCTCGGAGCCGGCGCCATCGGCGCTTATGTCGGCGCTTCGTTGTGCCGGGCCGGGGTCGACGTCCATCTGATCGCCCGTGGGGCGCACCTGGCCGCACTGAGGGCACACGGGGTACGGGTAGTCAGCCCCCGCGGCGATTTCGCCGCACATCCACACGCCACCGACGATCCGACGGAGGTCGGGCCGGTGGACTACGTGTTCCTCGGCCTCAAGGCACACTCCTACGCCTCGGCGGGGCAGTTGCTCGGTCCACTGCTCGGCCCCGAGACCGCCCTCGTGGCGGGGCAGAACGGCATCCCGTGGTGGTACTTCCACAAGCTCCCGGGGCCGTACCAGGACCACCGGATCGAGGCGGTGGACCCGAACGGCGAAACCTCCGCGGTGATGGCGCCGGAACGGGCGATCGGCTGCGTGGTGTACCCCGCCACGGTCATCGAGTCACCGGGGGTGATCCGGCACCTGGAGGGAACCCGGTTCTCCATCGGCGAGCCGGACGGCACGGTGTCGCAACGGTGCCTGGCGTTCAGCGAGGCGATGATCGCCGGTGGCCTGAAGTGTCCGGTCGAGCCGCGACTGCGGGACGACATCTGGATCAAGTTGATGGGGAACGTCTCGTTGAACCCGATCAGCGCACTCACCCGGGCCACCATGGTGGAGATCTGCGAGAGCGCCGGCACCCGACGGGTGGTCGAGCAGATGATGGAGGAGACGCTCGACATCGCGACCCGGGTCGGCAGTACCCCGGAGATCTCCATCGGAAAGCGGATCGACGGCGCCCAGCGGGTCGGCCACCACAAGACCTCGATGTTGCAGGACCTCGAGGCGGGCAAGGAGATGGAACTCGACGCCGTCGTGGCGGCCGTGGTGGAGATGGCCGACATCACCGGGGCGCCGGCCCCGACGTTGCGTACCGTCTACGCCGCGACCGACCTGCTGGCCAGGACCATGGCCCGGCGGGTGGCCCCGACGCCCGTGCCGGGCCAGGCCTGACTCCGCGGCGTGGTCGGGGCCGTCGACGGCGACCCCCGAACACCGATGGTGATCCCATCTCGACTGGACGCGGTGATTGTATACAGTATGCGCACTGCTGGCTGGTCCAGGCCGCCGGCACCGGATCCGGTGCCGGTCGGCCGTCGACCTCCCGCCGGCGCCCGGACACCCACTCCCCCGTCCCGGCCGGCGAGCCGCCCATCCGCAGGACATCCGACGCCCTGGAGGCTCCAGTGCCGCTGAACCCCACGCCGAACACCGGCTGGCCCGACGTCTACGCCCGCCGCCGGAAGGCCGGGCCGGCGAAGGAGCGCCGGTACGGCAACTTCCCGACCCACGCCCACTACCCGGAGGTCTGAACCATGGCCAAGATTCCCTGCATGGACGCGGTCGTGTCGGTGCTCGCGTCGGAGGGCGTGGACATCGCGTTCGGCTGTCCCGGCGCGGCCATCCTGCCGCTCTACGCCGCGTTGCGACGCAGCGAGATCAGGCACCTGATCGTCCGGCACGAAGAGGGCGCCACCCACATGGCGGACGGCTGGGCCCGGACCAACGGTCGGGTCGGGGTGGCCATCGGCACCTCCGGACCGGCCGGCACCAACATGATCACCGGGTTGTACACCGCGCAGGCGGACTCAATTCCGATGATCTGCATCACCGGTCAGGCGCCCACCACCAAGCTGCACCAGGAGGCGTTCCAGGCGGTGGACATCGTCGAGATCGCCAAGCCGGTGACGAAGTGGGCGGTGCAGGTGAAGGAGGCCGCCCAGGCGCCCTGGATCTTCCGGGAGGCGTTCCGGATCGCCCGCTCCGGACGGCCGGGGCCGGTGCTGATCGATTTGCCGATCGACGTCGCACGGCAGGAGATCGAGTGGGACGCCTCGATCGACGCGCCGCTGCCGGTGCCCCGGGTCGAGCCGCACCAGCCCCGGGTGGAACGGGCCCTCGACATGCTGCTGGCCGCCGAGCGTCCGCTGATCCTGGCCGGCGGCGGGGTCATCATCGGCGAGGCCACCGAGTTGCTGCGGGAGGTCGCCGAGACCCTGGACATCCCGGTCCAGGTGACCCTGATGGGCAAGGGCGCGCTGCCGGAGGACCACGACCTGTTCGCCGGGATGACCGGCATCCAGACCACCCAGCGGTGGGGCAACGCCTCCTTCCTGGAGTCCGACCTGGTGCTCGCGCTCGGCGCCCGCTTCGGCGACCGGCACACCGGCGACCTGGAGACCTACCGGGGCGGCCGGCAGTTCATCCACGTCGACATCGAGCCGACCCAGCTCGGCAAGGTGTTCGGTCCGGACCTCGGCGTGGTGTCGGACACCGGGCCGTTCCTCGCGGCGCTGCTCGACGCGGCCCGACGGCGGGGCGTACGGCGGGACCGGAGTGAGTGGATCTCGCTGGTCCGCCGGCTGCGCGAGACCCTGGGTCGCCGGGACGACTTCGACGCGGTCCCGATCAAGGCACCCCGGGTGTTCAAGGAGATCAACGAATACTTCGGCCCGGACACCTATTTCGTCACCGCCATCGGCCTGTACCAGATCTGGTCCGGGCAGTTCCAGCGGGTCTTCAAGCCCCGCCACTACCAGGTCTGCGGCCAGGCCGGCCCGCTGGGTTGGGAGATTCCGGCCGCGATCGGGGTCAAGTCCGCCGCACCCGACGCCGAAGTGGTCGGCGTGGTCGGCGACTATTCGTTCCAGTTCCTGGTCGAGGAGTTGGCGGTCGCCGCGCAGTACAACATCCCGTTCGTACTGATCATGTTGAACAACGAGTATCTCGGCCTGATCCGGCAGGCCGAGATCGGCTACGACATGAACTACGAAGTGGACATCCACTACGACGAGTACGGCACCGACAATGTCAAGATCATGGAAGCGTACGGCTGTTCCGGGCGTCGGGTGCTCCAGCCGGGCGAGATCGCCGACGCGCTCGCCTGGGCCAGCAAGGAGGCGAAGCGCACCAGCCGGCCGGTGCTGGTCGAGGTGATGATCGAGCGCGAGGCGAACACCGCGCACGGCCTCTCGATCGCGAAGGTCAACGAGTTCGAGCCGGCGCCGGAAATCGAGTACCGGGACGTGGCCTCCGGCTGATCGGTGTGGCTACCCGACGCCAGCCATCGGCACCGCGAATATCCCCGCTGTCGAAGAATCGCGTTGGGGCGGGCGGGCTGCCCGCCCGCCCCGGCGACACACTCGGGAACGGTATTTCCGGCACCGTGCGGCGGACCGGGTCTGTGCGCGGACCGCAGGTCGACGACACCCAGCACCGGCACGTCGATTGCATCTCGCCGACTGTATGCTATAACCCAATTCGGGTGGTACCCGATCGATTTCTCGCAGCCCGGAGGTAGTCCATGACCGAATGGGGGGGCGCGACCTCGCCAGCCGGCGGCAACGGTGGCCGGCGACGACTTGCCGCGGCCCGTGGCGAACCCCGAGCCGCGCGTCAGCCACTGGAGCGGCCCGCGCCACTACGCCAGGCGGTCTACGACGTCATCGCCGAGATGATCATCAATCGTGAGCTGCAACCCGGCGAACACCTCGTCGAGAACGAGCTGGCGGCCCAGCTCGGCGTCAGCCGGCAGCCCGTCCGGGAGGCCCTGCAGCGGCTGCAGAGCGAGGGCTGGGTCGACCTGCGTCCCGCACTCGGCGCCTTCGTGCACGTACCCACCGAGGAGGAGGCCGACCAGCTCCTCGCCACCCGTACCCTGCTCGAATCGGAATCCGCGCGGTTGGCGGCCAAGCAGGGCACGCCGGAACAGGTCGAACGGCTCCGGGAACTGCAACGCGTCGGAGAGAAGGCGCTCAGCGACGACGACCAGGTCGCCCTGGTCGACGCGAACGCGGCCCTGCACGCGTACGTGGTGGCGATGTCCGGCAACAAGGTCCTCGCCGAACTGATCGCGATGGTCGACCGCCGGGTGCGGTGGTACTACGCGCCGATCGCCCGGTCCCGTGGCCGGCAGGCCTGGGACGAGCACGCGGCGCTGATCGACGTGATCGCCAGCCGGAACAGCAGGCGGGCCGGCGAGATAATGCGCCGACACACCGAGCGCACCCGGGAGAGCTACCACCAGCGGCGCAAGGAGGCCGCTGAGCGGGAAGCCCCGGGCTGACCGGGCCGCTCCACCAGCCGTCGTCGGCCGGCGGCACCGCGCCGCCGGCCCGCTGGTACGACACCGCGAACGTCCCTCGACCCGGCCGGGTCCGTCACCGGCCGGGTCTGGCGTTGCCGGGCACCTCCACGCCCCGCCTCGTCGCTTCCCCGGTGGCGTGCCCGGAACCACCGTCCCGCCGCGCGTCGCCGCAAAAGCACGTTCGGGCCAGGAACGGCATGCCTCCAACGGGGACCCGGGCACGGGCGAAGGTGCCCGCCGTGGAGGCATCCTGCCGGATGCGGTGCGACGAGCGCATCCAGACCTCACGGACGGGCACCTTCGGTGGGCCACGCCCGGCCGGACCGGCTGACCGGTCCCGCCGGGCGGATGCCCGACTACAGGCGGATGGATTTCTTGTTCATGAACTCCTCGATGCCGGCCGCGCCGAGTTCCCTGCCCATCCCGGAGCGCTTGATCCCGCCGAACGGCAGGTCGGCCTGCGACCCACCGGCGCTGTTCAGGTACACCATGCCGGACTCGATCTGCTCGGCGACCCGGCGCATCCGGTCGGGATCGGTCCCCCACACGCTGGCGCCGAGCCCGAACGGCGAGTCGTTCGCGATCGCGACCGCCTCCTCCTCGGTCTCGGCCCGTAGGACCAGCACGACGGGCCCGAAGATCTCCTCGTAGTAGGCGTCCATCTCGGGGGTCACGTCCGTGAGCACGGTGGCCTCAAGATAGGCGCCGGGCCCGTCGAGACGACGCCCACCGGTGCGGAGCGTCGCGCCCTGCCGGACCGCCTTGTCGACCTGTTCAGCCACCTCGTCGGCCGCCGCGACCGACGCCAACGGCGGCAACTTCGTCGCGGGATCGCTGGGGTCGCCCGGCACGAAGGTCTCGGCCACGTGCTCCGTCAGCCGGTCGACGAACTCCTCGTAGATGTCGGCGAGCACGATCATCCGCTTCGGCGAGTTGCACGACTGACCGCAGTTGCGCATCCGGGCGGTCGCGGTGGCCCGCACCGTCTTGTCCATGTCATCGCTGTCCAGCAGGATCAGCGGGTCGGAACCGCCCAACTCCAGGACGGCCCTCTTCAGGTTCCTTCCGGCTTCGGCGGCGACCGAGATGCCGGCCCGCTCGCTGCCGGTCAGGGAAACACCCTGGATGCGAGGGTCCGCGAGGATCCGGGGGACCTGCGCGCTGGACGCGAAGATGTTCACGTACGCGTCCTCCGGCACCCCGGCGTCGTGCAGGATCCGCTCGATCGCGGCTGCCGACCGGGGGCAGATCGAGGCATGCTTCAGCAGGATGGTGTTGCCGAGGACCAGGTTCGGCGCCACGAACCTGGCGATCTGATAGCAGGGGAAGTTCCACGGCATGACGCCGAGCAGCGGCCCGATGGGGTTCTTGGTGATGACGGCATTGCCGCCCTTGATCTCCAGCGGCTCGTCGGCCAGCAGCGTGGGACCGTTGTCGGCGTAGTACCTGAAGATGTCGACGACCACACCGATCTCACCGCGGCCCTCGTTGATCCGCTTGCCCATCTCCTGCGTCATCGTCGCCGCCAGCTCGTCGGCGCGCTCGGCGAACAGGTCCGCCGCGCGTGACACGATCTCGGCCCGCTCGGCGACCGGCCGGCGCCGCCACGACAGGTACCCGCGGTGGACGCGGTCGATCGCTTCCCGGACCTCCCCGTCGGTCGCGTTCTCGATCTTCTCGACCAGTTCACCTGTCGCTGGGTCGGTAACTGTGTACATAGGGGTCCGAGCCTCCGTTCTCTACCAACACTGCGCCGGGACACTCTGTCATCAGTCTGCATACTGTCTACAGACTTCTCGGATGCGAGGTCGGGGCCGCCCGGGCGCTCGCCGACCAGGGACCCGAGATCAGGCCGGATCGGCCGGGCGGCGCCCCGTCCGCCGCCGGCCTGTCCGCACGGGCAGTCAGCACCCCGGGCGGCAGATCGCCGGGCGGCCCGACCACGATGCGGGGACGCGTTGCCCACCACGGCGAGCACGCGGTCGCGCGTCGACGGGCCGCCCACCCGCACCGCGGATCTGTCGGAGCGGCGGCTGGCGTTGCTCAGGATGCCTGAGCCGGCCGAGGCGCCCGAGCGGGATGGTCGATGCCCTCCTCGCCGACCCGGGCGGTGTGGTGCGGTCCAGTCGTTGATGCGCAGCGTCGGGTGCGGGGGTAGCCGATCGTCCTCACCGCTGCACCGTGATGCCCTTGGGGTTGAGGTGGGCGATGTTGCCGCTCTCGGTTCCGTCGGTGGGGTCGATGACGCAGTCGATGAGCGCGGGCTTGCCCAGTGCCAGGGCCTCGCGCAGGGCGGCGGTGACCTCCACCGGCGTCTCCGCCCGATAGCCCTTGCCGCCGAATGCGGCGATCATGAGATCGTGCCGGGCCCTGAGGGAGGTCGGTGCCGGGTCCCCGGACGCCGACACATCGTCGCCCCGGTAGACGCCGCTGTTGTTCAGCACGATCGTGACGATGGGCAGGTTGTAGCGGCAGATCGTCTCTATCTCCATACCGCTGAACCCGAACGCGCTGTCGCCCTCGATGGCGACGACCGGGCCTCCGGTCTCGACCGCGGCGGCGATCGCGTACCCCATGCCGATGCCCATCACGCCCCAGGTGCCGCTGTCCAGACGGTGTCGCGGCACCTGCATCCCGATCGTGTTGCGCGCCAGGTCCAGCGCGTTCGCCCCCTCGTTGACGACGTACGCCCCCGGGTTGTCCCGCAGGACATCGCGAATGGCCTGCAGCGCGCCCAGGAACTTCATCGGGTGTGCCGACTCGGCGGCCTTGAGGCGCTTGGCCATCTTGCCGACGTTCTCCGCGGAGCGGGCCGAGAGCTCGTCCCGCCACTGGGCCGGGACCGCGATCTGGCCGGGTTTGGTCCGCTCGATCAGCGCCTGCATCACCGAACCGACGTCACCGACGAGCGGCGCCGCGATGGGCTGGTTGCTGTCCAGCTCGGTGCTGGCGATGTCCACCTGGATGAACTTGGCGTCGGCGTTCCACTGTGGGGAGTCGCCGTGTCCGAGCAGCCAGTTCAGGCGCGCACCGACGAGCATCACGACGTCGGCCCGGCGTAGGGCCAGTGACCTGGTACTGGCCACCGACTGCGGGTGGTCGTCGGGCAGCAGGCCCTTCGCCATCGACATCGGCAGGTAGGGCGCACCGGTGAGCTCGATGAACTGGCGGATCTGCTCGTCCGCCTGCGCGTACGCGGCGCCCTTGCCGAGCACGACGAGCGGCCGCTGGGCGCTCGCGAGCAGTTCGATCGCGCGGTCCAGGGCCGCGGAGTCGGGCACCTGACGCGGTGCCGGGTCGACGACCTGCCACAGGGACGCCGCACCCAGGTCGGCGTCGATGACCTCGCCGAGGACCGCGGCCGGGATGTCGAGGTAAACCCCGCCCGGTCGTCCGGAGACGGCCGTGCGGATCGCGCGGGCCACGCCCCGGCCAATGTCCTCCGCCCGGTGTACGCGGTACGCCGCCTTGGCGAACTGTCGAGCCGCCGCCAGCTGGTCCATTTCCTCGTAGTCGCCCCGCTGCAGATCGACGAGGTGCCGCTCGCTGGATCCGGAGATCTGCACCATCGGGAAGCAGTTCACGGTGGCGTTGGCCAGCGCTACCAGCCCGTTGAGGAATCCCGGCGCGGACACCGTCAGGCAGATCCCCGGCTTCTTCGTCAGGAACCCGGCCGCCGCCGCCGCGTGCCCGGCAGCGCTCTCGTGCCGGAAGCCGACGTAGCGGATGCCGGACGCCTGCGCCAGGCGGGCCAGGTCGGTGATCGGGATGCCGACGACGCCGTAGATGGCGTCGACCTCGTTGAGCTTGAGCGCGTCGACGACTAGATGGATCCCGTCGGTGAGTTTCTCCGCACCTACGACGCCGCCAGCTTCTGATTCCCGGAGGGAAGCGATGGTCATGATCAGAGTCCTCCATCAAGGTCGTGCGACTTCTGTATACAATATGTAGTTTACTACCGGTCGTCGGAATTCGACCTGGCCGGCGACGGCGCCGAGCACTGCCCGGAAGCCCGCACGGGAAGCGACGTCCCTCCCTCGCCGTCCTCCAGAAGTGCATACCGTATGGGGTAGGCAATAATCGTGGACCATGTGACAGCGGAGTGTCTAGGGGGTAGCAGGGACGTTTTCCGGGCAGGCCGGCCCGTACCGGCGTCGCGCTGGTGGTCGTGGACCGGTCGGCGACGCGGTGGCCTTGGTCACTGGATCGTTTTTTGTATACCGAAGGCGGTATCCTGGAACCGTCGAACAAGGACCTGTCGCCGGACAGGACGAGACGAGGGTTTGTGGTGGCACGGCATCGGGTAGGTCCACACAGGAGACGCCGACGTACCGTTCACACCATGGGCCGGGCCGCGAGGCTGAGGCCCCGCACGGCCGCCGCGGGCGACCCCCGCCGGTCATCGTTTCGGCGACAGACATAGAGCCGGCCGCCACGCGACGAGGCGTGACGGCAGAAGAGATCCGGCGACCCGGGGTGTGCCCGGCCCCACCAGGCACACCCGGGTGTCCTGCCGGACCACCGTCCCGGACGGTCTGCTGTCCTCCGGTCCGGTGCGCACGGTCCCGGGAAGCGTCGTTTCCCGGGAAGACCGACAAGCAGGAGTGATGTTGTCATGACCACCTGGCGGACGTTCTCGCGTTCCCTGACCCGACTTTCCGACCGGCTGGCCCTGCCGACCGGTTTCCCGGCCGACGGCCGCTCCCTCGGGCTCGGCCTGGCGGCCGCGCTGGAGAACCAGCGTCGGGCCGCCCGGCCGAGCGACAAGGAGATCGAGCACTTCCTCCGTGGCTCCGCCGCGGACGAAGACCTGATCAAGGTCTGACGGTCAGTCAGACCGCGTCCGGTCCGCCGTCACGGTGTCGTGGGCACCGGGGGTTCCGGCCCCCATCCCCTCCGTGGCGGCGGACGGCCGTTCGAGCTCGTCCCGCCGGGACTTCGCCAGGCTGGCGACGGTGGTGACCAGCAACGTGCCGACGATGACCCCGAGCGAGACGGCGATCGGCACCGCCGGCGCCCAGGACACCCCGTCGTGGTGCAGCGCCTCCAGCACGAGCTTGACCCCGATGAAGGCCAGGATGAACGCCAGGCCCTTGCTGAGGTAGACCAGCCGGTCCAGCAGGCCGCCCAGCAGGAAGTAGAGCTGCCGCAGGCCCATCAACGCGAACGTGTTCGCGGTGAAGACCAGGTACGGCTCCTGGGTCAGTCCGAAGATCGCCGGAATCGAGTCGAGCGCGAACAGCAGGTCGGTGGTGCCGATGGCGACCATCACGATCAGCATCGGCGTGACCATCCGCCGGCCGTCCACCCGGACCAGCACCGAGGCGCCCTGGTACGACTCCGTGGTCGGTAGGATCCGCTTCGCCGTACGGAGGGCGAAGTTCTCCGAGAACTCGTCCTCCTGCTGCGGGCCGACCAGCTTTATCGCGGTGTAGATCAGGAACGCCCCGAAGATGTAGAACAGCCAGTCGAACCGCGCGACCGCCGAGGCGCCGGCCGCGATGAAGACGCCCCGCATCAGCAGCGCCAGCACGATGCCGATCAGCAGCACCTTCTGCCGGTACTGCACCGGGACCGCGAACCGGCTCATGATGATGATGAAGACGAACAGGTTGTCGACGCTGAGCGAGTACTCGGTGAGCCAGCCGGCGAAGAACTGGCCACCGTGGCTGACTCCGGCGGTCGCCATCAGCAGGAAGCCGAAGGCGATCGCCGCCAGTACGTAGAAGCTCACCCACGCGACGCACTCCCGGAAGGATGGTTCACGGGGATTCCGGGCGACCAGGTAGAAGTCGAAGGCGATCATCACCAGGAAACCGATGATCGTTACGGCCCATACCCAGACCGGTAGATTCATGATTCTCCCTTGGTTCGGAACAGGGTCAGCCGGCCCGTCCCCCGTCCGGCCGCGCGGGCCTGCCTGCGGTTCTCCCTCGCCTCCCACTGCGCCTCGGCGTGCCGCAGGTAGAACAGGTACAGCCGCTCGGCCCGGGGGTTGCCGTGCCGGATCCGGCGGAGCCAACCCGGCGCGACCCGCTCGTGCAGCCAGCTGAAGCCGATCGCGAAGCCGAGGCTGACGATCGCCTGGTACGCGAGGAAACCGGGTACGTCCGGCGGCAGTGCTGGCCGGCCAACGAGCAGCAGGCCGACCAGCACCTCATGCGCCAACCGGGCGACGGGGAACCCGACCAGCCAGTAGAGCGCCGTCGGGGCGAACACGCCGGGGGAGATGATCCCGGCCGCCATCAGCAGCCCGAACCCGCCGCCGAGCAACACCAGTGGCAGTCCGAGCGCCAGGCCGGTGGCCAGCGCCCAGTCGACGGGCTGACCCGCGACCAGAGCCAGTCCGAGGGCCGCCACTCCGGCGATCGCCCCGATGGCGGCGCCCGGCAGCGCGAGCTGGCCCAGGTGGCGTAGCTGCTGGCCGGTCACGGCTTTCCCTCACTCCGCTTGGTCATGACAATTCCTCCGTCGGACTAGTCGACGACCACGCCGAACCTGACCAGGCTGTAGATCAGCATGCCCAGGTAGAACACCGCACCGAACCCGATGACCAGGTTCTGCACGATGCCGGGACGGATCGGTTTGGGCAGCATCCGGTTGTTCACCAGCAGCAGTACGACGCAGTACGCGCCCATCGCGAAGGTGGACAGGAAGGCCAGCACGTCGAGGATCGCGCCCGGACCGTCGGCGGGGCCGAAGTTCAGGATCAGGATGCCGAACGTGATGACGCCCCAGAGGAAGCCGGCGTACAGCTTCGACATGCTGAACCGCTTCGCACCGGGTACGAAGTGGTACGTCATGTCCGCCTGGCCCCGGGAGAACGAGTCGAACAGGCCGAGCGTGGCGTTGAGCCCGATCAGCGCGATGAACCCGAGGAACACGCCGTGCAGCACCGGCGCACCGGCCGAGGCGAAGGCGTCCGCCATCGCGGTCAGCGCGACCTCCCGGTCACCGGTCCGGATCAGGTCGCCGACGTTCGGGTTCTCCCGGACGGCGGTCTGGGCCAGCACGGTGAACGAGACGGTGACCAGCATCGTGACACCCCAGAAGAGCAGCAGGGCGTCGAAGGTCACCCAGCGCCGCCAGCCCTTCCACTTCTTCATCTCCTCCGGGTTGTCGGTGTCGAACATGAAGCCACGCGACGGCATGACCTCCTGCTCGCCCGCGTGCCGGAGCCCGCGGATCTTCGGGATGTGCGCGCCCATGCCGGCACCGGAGTCCCGCAGGTGCAGCGTGTACCACATCTGCTGCATGCCGGACGGACCGGCGAAGGCGATCGCACCGACGATCACCGGGAACCAGGCCGCCGACATCGCCTCGTCCGGCAGGTAGCCGAAGTGGAACATGCCGCCGAGGGTCGAGGTGACATCGCTCCACCGGCCGACCAGCGAGGCCACCACCGAGGTGCCGACCACGAGTACGCCGATCAGGATGCCGAGCAGGCCCTCCAGCAGTGGGTAGATCACCTTGGCCAGGCTGAACACCACGCCGACCAGGATCAGCCCGACACAGGCCGAGACGGTCCAGGGTATCCCGGTCACCTCCTCCAGCGCGGCGGCGCCGGTGGAGAGGTGTCCCGGCCAGATGTAGACCAGGATCGCCACGCTGAAGAAGAACCACATCAGTGGTTTGAAGACCCGGGCGGCGCCGAAGAAGATGCTCTCTCCGGTGGCCATCGCGTAGCGGGCCATCTCCAGCATGACGAACGCCTGGAGGGTCACGCCGATCAGGAAGAGCCATCGGATCTCCGGTCCGAAGATCAGGACCAGCCGGGGCCACATGTACGACTCGCCCATGCCCACGCCGAGTGCGACGAGGAACACGGTCGGGCCGAGCAGGTGGATCGACGGCGGAGCCTTCGGCAGCTCCCGGATCGGCATCGGTTCGAGTTTTCCGGCCCGCCATACTCGGTCCTCGGTGGCGGTGCCGGTGCGTTGCCCCGGGACGGGGGGAACGCCGGTGGGTGGTTCCGCACTACTTGTCGGTTGGCTGGGCGAAGGGCTGTTCGAAGCGTCCACGCTGGACCTCCTCGGGAATCCGACGACGCGCGGATCTGGAGGACGGCCCAGATCCGACGTTTCTGTCCTTTGACCCCTGGCCGCGGAGCGGTCGCCGTGTCGCTAGTGGCCCCTCCAACTGCCCGGTGTGGTGAAACTGTGCACGGCTCAGCGGCCGTCCGGTTTGCCGCCGAGCAGGCCGGCGGAACGTGCCCACCGGTACTTCGCACCGAGTACCGCGACCGGCTTCTCCGTGGTGTACGGATAGGCGACGATGCCGTGCCGGTACAGGTGCTCGCTGGCCTCCTCGACCTCGACGTCGCCGGCGAGTGAGGCGACCACCGGCTTGTGGATGCCCTTGGCCCGGAACTCCTCGACCACGTCCACCACGAGTTCGGCGAAGACCATCGGCGGGGTGACGATGGTGTGCCAGTAACCGAGGATCAGGGCGTGGATGCGCGGGTCGGACAGGCCGAGCGCAATGGTGTTGCGGTAGGTCGACGGCGGTTCGCCGCCGGTGATGTCGATCGGGTTGCCGGCCGCGCCGAACGGCGGGATGAACTTGCGGAACGCCTCGTCGAGGTCCGGCGGGATCTCCATCAGGCTCAGTTTGTTGTCCACGCAAGCGTCCGAGAGGAGCACCCCGGAACCGCCGGCGCCGGTGATGATGACGACGTTCTCGCCCTGCGGGGTGGGCAGCAGCGGGATGCCGCGGGCGTACTCCAGCAGGTCGTTGAGGCCGGGGGCGCGGATCACGCCGCTCTGCCGCAGGATGTCGTCGTAGACCTTGTCGTTGCCGGCCAGCGCACCGGTGTGCGAGCTGGCCGCCTTGGCACCCTGGTCGGTGCGGCCGGCCTTTAGCACCAGCACGGGCTTGGTCGCCGAGACCCGCTTGGCGGTTCGGGCGAACGAGCGGCCGTCCTTGAGGTCCTCCAGGTGCATGGCGATGAGCTGGGTGTTCGGGTCGCTCTCGAAGAACGTCAGCAGGTCGTCCTCGTCGATGTCGGCCTTGTTGCCCACCCCGACGATCGCGGATACGCCCATCCGGGCGGACCGGCTGAAGCCGAGGATCGCCATCCCGATGCCGCCGCTCTGTGAGGAGAGCGCGACACCACCCTTGACGTCGTACGGGGTGCAGAACGTCGCGGAGAGGCTCTCCGGGGTGTAGTAGTAGCCGTAGATGTTCGGCCCGAGGATGCGTACGCCGTACTGGCGGGCGATCGCCAGCACCTCGGCCTGCAACTCGTGGTTGCCGGTCTCGCCGAACCCGGACGGGATCAGGATGGCCCCGGCAACCCCCTTCGCGCCGACCTCGGCCAGCGCCTGCGGAACGAACTTGGCCGGGATCGCGAAGACCGCGACGTCGACCGGTCCGGGTACGTCGGTGATGCTCCGGTACGCCTTGCGGTCCAGGATCTCGGTGGCCTTGGGATTGATCGGGTAGATCTCCCCCTGGTAGCCGCCGTTCACCAGGTTCTTCATCACCGAGTTGCCGATCTTGCCGGCCTCGGCGGAGGCACCGATCACCGCGACCGAGGCGGGCCGCATGATCCGGTTCATGCTGGCCAGGATCTCCTCGTCGGTGAACTGCTCCGGCCGCTCCGCCGCCTTCGGGTCGACCAGGATCCGCACGTCCACCGCGGTCGCGCCGGTCGCGGTGGCCAGCACCGGGTTGAGGTCGACCTCGGCCAGCTCCGGGAAGTCGCTGACCAGGGTGGAGAGCCGGACGATGAGGTCGGCCAGCACCTCCCGGTTGGCCGGCTCGGCACCGCGTACGCCGCGCAGGATCTCGGCGGCGGCGATCCCGTCGATCATCGACAGCGCGGTCTCGGTGTCGGCCGGGGCGAGCCGGAAGGTGACGTCCTTGAGCACCTCGACCAGTACGCCGCCAAGGCCGAAGGCGACCACCTTGCCGAACGTCTGGTCCGTCACGGTGCCGACGATCACCTCGTGGCCGGAGGTGAGCTGCTGCTGCACCTGCACTCCGACGATCTTCGCGTCGGCCTGGTACGCCTTCGCGTTCGCGATGACGGTGTCGTACCCGGCGGCGACCTCCTGTGCCGTGCCCAGCCCGACCAGTACGCCGCCGGCCTCGGTCTTGTGCAGGATGTCCGGCGAGACGATCTTCAGCACGACCGGCAGGCCGATCCGCTCGGCCAGCGCCACCGCCTCGTCGGCGCTGCCGGCCAGGCCCTCGCCCGGGGTGGCGATCCCGTACGCCTCGACCACCAGCCGCCCCTCCGGCGCGGTCAGCGAACTCCGGCCCTCCGCACCGGCCTGGTCCAGCACCCGGCGTACGGTCTCGCGGTCGTAGCCGCTGTCGTCTATCGGCATTGCGTCGTCTCCTTCGTTCACGGCACCCCGCCGGGTTCCGGCGGACCGGCAGGTCGTGGGACTGGTCGGTCGGACCAGCCGGATCGTCAGATGGCGCCCGCGGCGCGAAGCTCGCCGACCTGCGCCTCGGTGTAGCCGAGTTCGTCGAGCACCTGGCGGGTGTGCTCGCCGAGCAGCGGCGAACGCTCGATCTCGACGTGCGAGTCGGAGAGCTTGATCGGGTTGCCGACCGTCTTGAACGCGCCCCGCTCGGGATGGTCGATCTCGACCACCGAGCCGAGCGCGGCCAGGGTCTCGTCCTCGATCAGCTCCCGGGTCGACATGATCGGCCCGCACGGGATGTTGTGCGCGTTGAGCTGCTCCATGACTTCCTGCTTGGTGTGCCGCTCGGTCCACTCCTCGATCAGCGCGAACGCCTTGTCGAGTTTGTTCAGGCGCACCTGCGGAGTGCTCCAGGCCGGGTCCTCGGCCAGCTCCGGCTTGCCGATCAGCTCACAGATCGGCTTCCAGCCGACGGGCTGGATGATGACGTAGATGTAGTCGTTCGGTCCGCCGGGTGCGCAGCGTACGGCCCAGCCGGGCTGGCCGCCGCCGGAGGCGTTGCCGGACCGGGGCACCTCGTCGCCGAAGCTCTCGTTCGGGTACTCCCCCAGCGGCCCGTGGGCGAGCCGCTGCTGGTCCCGCAGCTTCACCCGGCACAGGTTGAGCACGGCGTCCTGCATGGCCACCTGGACCCGCTGGCCGCGTCCGGTGTGGGTGCGCTGGTAGAGCGCGGCCAGGATGCCGGCCACCAGGTGGATGCCGGTGCCGGAGTCGCCGATCTGGGCTCCGGTGGCGGTCGGCGGCCCGTCCTCGAAGCCGGTGGTGCTCATCGCCCCGCCCATCGCCTGGGCGATCACCTCGTACGCCTTGAAGTTGGCGTAGCGGCCGGGTCCGAAGCCCTTGATGGAGGCGTAGACCAGACCGGGGTTGATCTCCTGGAGCTTCTCCCAGGGGAACCCGAAGCGTTCGACCACACCGGGGCCGAAGTTCTCCACCAGGATGTCCACCCCGGACACCAGCTTGGTGAAGACCTCCTTGCCCTGCGGGTGCTTCATGTTCAGCGTGATGCTGCGCTTGTTGGCGTTCAGCATCGTGAAGTAGAGGCTGTCCACGTCGGGAATGTCGCGGAGCTGGGTACGGGTGATGTCACCCTGACCGGGTGCCTCCAGCTTGATGACGTCCGCGCCCAGCCACGCGAGGATCTGCGTGGACGAGGGACCGGACTGTACATGCGTCATGTCGAGGACCCGAACGCCCTCCAGTGCCTTACCCATGAGTCAACCTCCTGTGCGGGCCACGCCGTGCACTTCCGACCGTGAAGCTGAAGTTCCGCTCTGTTACCGCTGCTGGTAGTGGGTCTTCCGACCCTCGGTCCAGCTCCGGGGATTGCATACCGTATGGGGTAGGCAATATCGTGGCCCATGTAACAGCGGAGTGTCTAGGGGGTAGCGGAACGTTTTCCGCGAAAGCCTTCGGCGGACCGGCAGACCGGCCCCGAACACCGGCGCGGACCAGGCCCGGGCTCCTCCGTGCAGCGGAGTGGTCCGGTCCACTTTCGGGATGAATCCGCGCCCGGCCCCACCACCACGTCCGGTCCCGATCCCCCCACTTCCGTCCGATGTGTCCAGTGGGCGGGAGAAACCCACCGAAGGTCGAACAGAAGGGAGGCCCGGTGGATCTGTTGGAGCACCAGGCACAGGAACTCTTCGCCAAGCACGGCGTACCGGTCAGCCGCAACCGTGTCGCCAGCACCCCTGACGAGGCCTACGCGGCCGCCGCCGAGATCGGCGGACGCGTAGTGGTCAAGGCCCAGGTGAAGACCGGCGGCCGAGGCAAGGCCGGCGGAGTCAGACTGGCCGACGGCCCGGACGCGGCGCGTGACGTCGCGACCGACATCCTGGGCATGGACATCAAGGGCCACACCGTGCACAAGGTGCTGGTCACCGAGGCCAGCGAGATCGTCGACGAGTACTACGTCTCCCTGCTGCTCGACCGGTCCCAGCGCTCGTTCCTCGCCCTGGCCTCCCGGCAGGGCGGGGTCGAGATCGAACAGGTGGCGGCCGAGAACCCGGAGGCGTTGGCCCGGCTCCAGGTCGACCCGGCCGCCGGCCTCGACTGGCAGAGCGCGCTCCGGCTGGCCGCCGACGCCGGCCTGCCGGACGACGTACGCGACGTCGTGGCCAGCGTCCTGGTCCGGCTCTGGAACGTCTTCCGCTCCGAGGACGCCACCCTGGTCGAGATCAACCCACTGGCCAAGCTCGCCGACGGCACGGTACGGGCACTGGACGGCAAGGTGACCCTGGACGACAACGCCCGGTTCCGACAGCCCGGACATCCGCAGTTCGTCGACGTCAGCGCCACCGACCCGCTGGAGGTCAGGGCCGCCGAGAAGCACCTCAACTACGTCAAGCTCGACGGATCCGTGGGAGTCATCGGCAACGGAGCCGGCCTGGTGATGAGCACACTCGACGTGGTCGCCTACGCGGGCGAGCAGTTCGGCGGGGTGAAGCCGGCCAACTTCCTCGACATCGGCGGCGGCGCCTCGGCCGAGGTGATGGCGAACGGCCTGGAGATCATCCTCGGCGACCCCGACGTACGGAGCGTCTTCGTCAACGTCTTCGGCGGGATCACCGCCTGCGACGCCGTGGCCAACGGCATCGTCCAGGCGGTCGGCCTGCTCACCGACCGGGGCGAGACGATCACCAAACCACTGGTCGTCCGGCTGGACGGCAACAACGCCGTGGCGGGGCGGCAGATCCTCGCGCGCTCCCCGGCGTACGGACCGCGGACACGATGGACGGTGCGGCGCGGCTCGCCGCCGAACTCGCCGGCAAGGGGGCGTGACAGTCATGGCAATCTTCCTCACCGAGAAGAGCAGGGTGCTGGTCCAGGGCATCACCGGCACCGAGGGCACCCGGCACACCCGGCGGATGGTCGCCGCCGGCACGAACATCGTCGCCGGGGTCACCCCGGGCAAGGGCGGCCGGGACGTCGACGGCATCCCGGTGTTCAACAGTGCCGCCGAGGCGGTCCGGGCGACCGGCGCCGACACCTCGGTGGTCTTCGTACCGCCCCGGTTCGCCAAGGCGGCGGTGATGGAAGCGGTCGACGCCGAGCTGGGCCTGGCCGTGGTGCTGACCGAGGGCATACCCGTGCACGACACGGCGACGTTCTTCAGGTACGCCCAGGCCGCCGGCAACCGGACCCGGATCATCGGCCCGAACTGCCCCGGCCTGATCAGTCCCGGCCAGTCCAACGCCGGCATCATCCCCGCCGACATCACCAAGCGGGGTCGGATCGGCCTGGTCAGCAAGAGCGGCACCCTGACCTACCAGATGATGCACGAGCTGCGGGACTTCGGCTTCTCCACCTGCGTCGGGATCGGCGGCGACCCGATCGTCGGCACCACCCACATCGACTGCCTCCAGGCGTTCGAGGACGACAACGAGACCGACGCGATCGTCATGATCGGCGAGATCGGCGGTGACGCGGAGGAACGCGCCGCCGAGTACATCAAGGCCCACATCAGCAAGCCGGTGGTCGGCTACGTCGCCGGCTTCACCGCACCCGAGGGCAAGACCATGGGGCATGCCGGCGCGATCGTCTCCGGGTCGTCCGGAACCGCGCTGGCCAAGCAGGAGGCCCTGGAGGCGGTCGGGGTCCGGGTCGGCAGGACGCCGTCCGAGGCCGCCGCACTGATGCGCGAGACGTTACTGGCGCGCTGACCGACGGCGATCGGTGTCGGGTGACCCGGTGCGGACCACGCCGGCCGGGCGCCCGGCACTCGCCGTACCCGAGGTCAGCGCCGGTCCGGGCGGAGTCCGACACCTCCGCCCGGACCCCGCGCATCACGTCACGGCTCTGCCCGGATCTCGCGCGACTCCCCGGCCCGGCCGGCGGAGGCGGGACGGGTCAGGCCGGAAGCTCCGACCCCGTCCGCTGGACGAGGCGGTGCGCGCCCGCGTAGACGTTCATGGACGAGCCGCGCAGGAAGCCGATCAGGGTGAGGCCGGCGTCCTCGGCCAGGTCGGCGGCGAGCGAGGACGGCGCGGAGACGGCGGCGAGCGCCGGGATGCCGGCCATCACCGCCTTCTGCACCAGCTCGAACGACGCCCGGCCACTGACCATCAGCACCGTGTCGCGCAACGGCAACCGGCCCTGCCGCAGCGCCCAGCCGACGACCTTGTCGACCGCGTTGTGCCGGCCGACGTCCTCGCGCAGGCAGTGCAGCCGCCCGTCGGCGGAGAAGAGCCCCGCGGCGTGCAGGCCACCCGTGCGGTCGAAGACCCGCTGCGCCGTGCGCAGCGTGTCGGGCAGGCCGCTGAGCACCTCGGGGTCGAGCCGCACCGGATCGTCCCGCACCGACCAGGCCGCCACGGTACGCACCGCGTCAAGGCTCGCCTTGCCGCAGAGCCCGCACGACGAGGTGGTGTAGAAGTTGCGTTCCAGCGACGGGTCCGGCGGCGCCACCCCAACGGCCAGCACCACGTCCACCACGTTGTACGTGTTGACCCCGTCCGCCGTGGCGCCCGCGCAGTACCGGATGCCGGCGATCTCCCGGTCGGTCCGGACCACGCCCTCGCTGACCAGGAACCCGGCCGCCAGGTCGAAGTCGGCGCCCGGGGTCCGCATCGTGACCACCAGGGAACGTCCGTTCACCCGGATCTCCAGTGGCTCCTCGGCCGCCAGCGTGTCGATCGGCTCGCTGACCACCCCGTCGACGATCCGCACCAGCCGGCGTCGACTCGTCACCCGTCCCATCGCGCCACCACCAATCCCTCGATGCCTGAGGCCCAGGCTAGAACCGGTCGGCGCCGAGCGCCGACGGCAACCGCACCACGGCCAACCCCGGCTGGCGCATCCAGCGGGTCAACGCCGCACCGAGCAGGCCGAGACAACCGGCCACCACGAACGGCACGACGGAGTCCGGGGTCGTCACCACGAGCCCGGCGAGCACGATCCCGATCAGGGCGCCGACCGCCTTTCCGGTGTAGACGATCCCGTAGTTGGGCACGGTCGCGTCGTCACCGAACCAGTCCCGTACCAGGCTGACCAGCAGGGAGTAGCCCGCTCCGGTGCCGGCGCCGGCCAGTGCGGCGAAGCCGACCACGGCGGCCGGGTGGTTATCGTTCGTCGCGGCGGCGAGCAGGCCGAACTGGGCCACCCCGCCGACCAGCAGGGAGAGGCCCAGGGTCCCGCGCCGGCCGATCCGGTCGGCGAGCGTACTGGTCACCGCCCGCCCGATGCCGTTCGAGACGGCCAGCGCGCCCATCGCGGCGACCAGGGTCAGCGCGGGCAGCCCCTGGGCGTACGCGGTTCCGGCGAGGTAGGCGATGTCGAACAGGGCCATCGCCGCGGTGAGCACGACAACCACGAACATCATCGGCAGCATGCCGCTGCGCAGCGCCGCCAGCGGCGGGTAGGGCCGGGCGGCGGGACGGTTGTGCGGGATGCTCCGGTTGAGTCGCCGGTCGACGGCCCACCGCTGCGGGTCGATCTGGGTGGGCCACCAGTTCCTCGGCGGCTTGCGCATCAGCAGCCCGCAGAGCGCCACCACGGTGAAGACGATCACGGCGGTGCCGTCCAGCACGGCCGTCCGGTTCGCCGGTTCGAGGAGGTAGCCGGCGACGACGACGAACGGGATGGCGCCGTAGCCGAACGCGGCGCTCACCAGCGCCACCCGGGAGGCGACCCGTTCGGGGAACCATTCGGTGACCGTGGCGATGCAGGTCATGTAGACCAGGCCGGCGCCGATCCCGCCCAGCACCGAGTAGCCGAGCAGGACGGTGCCCAGGTCCCCGCTGTGCGCCAGGGTGACCAGCGCGGTCAGGCAGCAGGCCGCCCCGACGAGCATCGGTACGGCCAGCCGTACCCGTAGCCGTTGGTAGAGCCATCCGCCAAGTGGTGAACTGGCCGCCTGGCACACCACCCAGAGCCCGAGTACGCCGAACGCCTGCCACAGGCTCCACCCGTTCGCCTCGACGAGGGTGGGCAGGGCCGCGCCGAAGCCGTACTGGAACAGGCTGATCGCCAGCATCGCCGCCCAGGGCAGCAGCAGCATCCAGGTCCGGGACCGGCCCAACAGGGCGCGATCGGTCTCGCCCACCCGGTAGCGGCGGCCGTACAGGTCGCTGATCTCGCGTACCGCGGTGTCGTTGCTGGAGTCCGTCATCTGGTGCCTCCAACTGCCCATCGTATACAGTATGTGGGATGCATATTCTCCACCATGGGACGGGCGACTGTCCAGGTCGAGACGACGACGAGGAGGAGACGGCATGAGCGAGCGCAGCGAGCGAATCAGCCAGCTCAGTTTCCCGGCTCATGACGCCGACGAGCGAAGCGAGGAGACGGCATGAGCGAGCGCAGCGAGCGAATCAGCCAGCCCAGTTCCAAGGCTCATGACGCCGACGAGCGAAGCGAGGAGACGGCATGAGCGTGCTGGACGACTGGACCCGACAGGCGATCGACGAACTCGGCCTCGACCCGGCGGTACTCGACCAGCGGCTGATCCTGGACGTCGCCCGGGACGTCGCGCACGGGGTCACCCGGCCGGCGGCACCGCTCGGCACCTTCCTGCTCGGCGTGCTCGTGGGCCGGGGCGCCACCCTCGCCGAGGCGGCGGACGAACTGACCAGACTCGCGCGGGAGTGGCCGGCGCGGGATCCCGGGCAGTGAACAGCACCGGCTGGCACCAGGCCCGGCGGTACGCCCGGCAGGCCGGCAGCCCGCTCCCCCGGGTCGACGTACCGCTGGCCGGGGCGGTCGGCGCCGCACTGGCGCAACCGCTCGTCGCACTCTCCCCACTGCCGGCGTACGACTGCGCCGCCATGGACGGGTACGCCGTCGCGGGTACCGGCCCGTGGCGGATGGTCGGACGGATCCTGGCCGGTGATCCGGGTACCCCCGCCGAGTTGGCTCCCGGGGACGCCGTCGAGATCGGCACCGGCGCCATGGTGCCGGCCGGTGCCGACGCGGTGCTGCCGTACGAACGGGCCACCCGGACGGGCCGGACGGTGAGCGGCGAGATCGAGCCAGGCCGGCACGTACGCCGCCGGGGCGAGGACTGCCCGGCCGGTCAGCAGGTGCTGCCCGCCGGCACGGTCGTCAATCCGGTCGTGCTCGGGTTGGCCGCCAGTCTCGGACACGACACGCTGACCGTGCACCGGCGACCCCGGGTCGGCATGGTGGTCACCGGCGCCGAGCTGCGTACCGTCGGCATCCCGGCGGCGGGGCAGGTCCGGGACGCCATCGGTCCGATGTTGCCGGGGCTGATCCGGGACGCCGGAGCCGAGCCGGCCTGGTCCACCCGGATCGCCGACGACGCGTCCGCGCTGGTCGCCGCGCTACTGCGCGCCGACGCGGAGGTGCTGGTGGTCTGCGGAGCCACCTCGGCCGGTGCCGCCGACCACCTGCGCCGGGCCCTGGACACGCTCGGCGCCGAGGTGCCGGTACGCGGCGTCGCCTGCCGGCCGGGGCATCCGCAACTGCTCGCCAGCCTGCCGGACGGCCGGTTCGTCGTCGGCCTGCCCGGCAACCCGTACGCGGCCCTGGTCGCCGCGCTGACCCTGCTCTTCCCGCTGCTCGGCCGGCTGGCGGGGCGTACCGAACCGGCGGCCCTGACCGCGACGCTGGCCGGGCCGGTGACACCGCACGACCGGGACACCCGGCTGGTTCCGGTGGCCCGGGTCGGGTCGGCGGCGCTTCCGGTCGGGCACGACCGCCCCGGTTCGCTGTGGGGGGCCGCCGCAGCGGACGCGCTCGCGGTCGTGCCGCCGGGGTGGGCCGGCGCCGAGGTCGAGCTACTTCCACTGCCGGCCGCCGAGACCGCCCTCCCGCCGCCGGCACCGGTCTCCCGGCGGCCAGCCGGTGCCGGCGCGGCCACCGAACCGGCTCGGCAGTCCGACCAGGTCACCAGTGTGTCGGTGGGGCCGTAGGTGAGCGGATCGGGCCTATCCCGCAGCCGCGACTTCCGGATGTCGAACGGGCCTTACTGACGCCGGCCTCCTCGGCGCCGCCAGGTGGTCGCAGGGGCGTGAGCCGCATCGGCGGTTCCGCTCACGACGGGGCGGACCTGGGCAGTGCGCTGGTACGCGGGCGCGGGAGTGCGGCCAGCGCCAGGCCGAGCAGTGCGCACCCGCCACCGGCGACGAAGAACAACGAGAGTGCCGGTTGGCCCAGCCACTCCCACATCGGGTGCCACGACGGATGCGGTTCGCCGAGGTGATGCTGCACCGACTGTGGTACCGCCATCAGGGTCGGCGTCCACCAGAAGAACATGGCCACGCCGTACAGGGTCGTGACGAGGCCACGCACCGGGTGCGGCCGGTCCGTGCGGCGGCTGGCCCAGCCGAACAGCAGGAAGGCGACGACCGCGCCGGCAATGCCGCCGAGGATGGCGAACGGATAGACGGCCGGTGGTGTCGCCCGCTGGAAACTCGCCGTGAGGAAGATGGGCTCCAGCATGCTGGGTCCGGCGTACACGGTGGGGTCGGAGTACACCTCGAGGGTGAGCGTCGTGTTCCCACGCCGCGCCAGCAGGGTGGTGTACGTGTCTTCCACCATGGGCCGGTACACCCTCCAGCCCGTCTCCCCCAGCCGGTGCCGGGTGCGGTCGAGCGTCTCCTGAGGCGGAGTGGCCGGGAAGCCGACCACGGCGCCGCCGACGCCCGCCAGCGCGTATTCGCCGCCGTCGAAGAACAGCATCTCCTCGGCGAAGGCCCAGCTGAGCGGATGGCCGTAGATCATGAACATGGCCGGGGCGTCCTCGATGTCGCGGAAGTCCTGCTCGGGCAGGATCTCGGCGAGCAGGGTCCGGGTCTGCGCGGCGCGCGGCAGCGGCTCCGCGGTCTCCCAGCCGACCCGGGTGGCGAACGCGGCGGCGAAGAGCCCGCTGATGATCGTGGCCAGCACCGCCCAGACGGTGACGGTGCGGCTCGCCGGGCGGCCCAGTCGGGCCCGCAGCCCGTGCCGGATCAGGTCGGCGGCTTCGCGCGCCGTCGGCCGGGTGCGCCCGGGTGGAGCCGCCTCGAGGAGGGTGGCGAGCAGTTCGGCGCGGCGGTGCGCGCGCGGATAGCAGAAGAGCAGCCGGCGGTACCGCCGGGCGAGCGACCCCGCCATCAGACGATGCCCGGACGGAGGGCGCGCAGCCGGGCCTCGGCCGCGCCGGTGAGCTGACGCAACCGGGCCGTCTCGGCCGTCAGGGCCGTCAGCCCCTGCTCGGTGAGCCGGTAGTAGTGCCGCGTCCGGCCGTCGACCTCCTCGTCGCGGTCGTGCTCCACCAGCCCCTCGGCGGTCAGTCGGTCGAGTGCGGTGTAGAGCGTGCCGGTGAGCAGTCCGACCCGGCCGTCGGAGAGCGCGGCGACCTCCCTGACGATGCCGTACCCGTGCCGAGGGGTGCCGGCGAGCGCGGTCAGGATGAGGAACGTCGGTTCTCGCATCGGTTTCACGGCACGGACCATAGATAAATGATCAATGCATCGTCAAGGGGTCGGCCGAGAACCGGACCACCCGCCTCAGTGGTGTCCGCCCCGGCCCGCCCGGTCCAGCCAGTCGGCGGCCAGCGCCTCCGCGACCTTCTCGACCAGCTCGGCGGCGCGGTCGAGGCAGGCCGCCGGGTCCGGTTCGAGGTCGGTGAGCGGATACGCCGCCCGAATGCCGGCCTTGCGTAGGTCGTCCGGGCCGACGCTGACCTGACCGGCGACGGCGACCGTCGGCACGCCGGCACCCGCCGCCGCCGTGGCCACCCCGACCGGTGCCTTGCCGTGCAGGCTCTGCGCGTCCAGCGACCCCTCTCCGGTGACCACCAGGTCGGCACCGGTCAACGCCTTCGGAAAGCCCAGCAGGTCGAGCAGCAGTTCGATGCCGGGCCGGAACCGCGCCCCGAGGAAGCCGAGCGCGGCGAACCCGACCCCGCCGGCCGCACCGGCGCCGGGCCATTCGCTGACCCGGCGCCCCGGTCCGGCCGGGCCGAGCAGGTCCGCCGCCCGGATCGCCGGCTCGGCCAGGTCGGCCCAGCGGGTCAGGCCCGCCTCCAGCACCTCGATGTCGTCGTCCGTCGCGCCCTTCTGCGGTCCGTAGACGGCGGCGGCACCGGTCGGCCCGAGCAGCGGGTTGTCCACGTCGGCGGCCACCACGAAGCGGGTACGCCGGACCGCCGGATGCAGCCCGGTCAGGTCCACCCGGTGCAGCCGGCGCAGCGCCGCACCGCCGGACGGCAGCTCGGCACCGTACGCGTCAAGCAGGCGTACGCCCAGTGCGTTGACCAGCCCGGCCCCGCCGTCGGTACTGGCGCTGCCGCCCAGCCCGAGCACCACCTCCGCGCAGCCGTACTCGAGGGCCGCCCGGATCACCTCACCGGCGCCGTAACTGCCCGCGTGCAACGGATCGGGCACCCCGGCCGGCAGTCGGCGCAGTCCGCAGGCGTCGGCGAGTTCGACCACCGCCACCCCGTCGGCGTACCCGAAGGCGGTGCGTACCGGAGCACCGGTCGGCCCGGGCACGGAGACCGGTACCCGGCGGAAGCCGGCCGACACCGCCGCGTCGAGGGTGCCGTCGCCGCCGTCGGCGACCGGGAAGCCACGTACCTCGATCCCGGGTGCGGCGCGGCGCAGCCCGGCGGTCAGATGGTGGACGACCTCGGCGGCGGTCAGCGAGCCCTTGAACTTGTCCGGTGCCAGCAGCACGTGCCCCATCGACGCGGCGCTCCGGCCGGTCAGCCGGCCGACCGGCCGGAGAGTTGTTCGACCAGTTTCAGCAGTGCGCTGTGGTCGAGGCCGCCGTCGCCCTGTGCCTTCAGCGCGGCGATCAGCTGGGCCACCGCCGAGCCGAGCGGGATGACCACGCCGGCCTCCCGGGCCGCCGAGGTGACGATCCCCATGTCCTTGTGGTGCAGGTCGATCCGGAAGCCGGGCTCGAAGCGCCGGGCCAGCATTCCGGCCGCCTTGCGGTCCAGGATCCGGTTGCCGGCCAGCCCACCGGCCAGTACCCGGACCGCCGCCTCGGTGTCCACCCCGTACGCCTCCAGGAAGACGATCGCCTCGGCGACGAGTTCGATGGTGCCGGCCACGATGAGCTGGTTGGCCGCCTTCACCGTCTGGCCGGCGCCGTGCGGGCCGACGTGCACCACGGTCGCGCCGACCACTTCCAGCAGTGGCCGGGCCGCCTCGAAGTCCTCGGCGTCGCCGCCGACCATGATGGAGAGGCTGCCCTCGACCGCGCCGGCCTCGCCGCCGCTGACCGGGGCGTCCAGCACCCGTACCGAGAGCACTTTGCCCGCCTCGGCGACCTCGCGGGCGGTCTTGGGCGAGATGCTGCTCATGTCGACGTAGAGCTGCCCCGGTCGGGCGTTGGCCAGGATGCCCTCCTCGCCGAGGGCGACCGCCTCGACGTCCGCCGAATCGCGCACCATCGTGACGACGATCTCCGCCTTCTGCACCACCTCGGCGATCCCGGTGGCGACCTGGCCACCGGCCTGGGTCAGCGCGGCGCCCCGGGCCGGGGAGACGTCGTAGCCGATGACGTCGTACCCGGCCTTGACCAGGTTGACGGCCATCGGGCCGCCCATGATGCCGAGGCCGATGAAGCCGACGCTTGTCATGTCAGCGGTTCCCTTCGTTGGACGGGTCGAGCCGGGTCGGGTCGGGAGGGGTTGAGCCGGGACGGGACGGGTTGAGCCAGGCCGGGCCGGATGGTCGGCCGGGCTCAGGTCGGGTCTGCGGCGCGGCGGTCCCGCGGCAGCCACCCGAAGCTGGACTCGGTCGCCCCGCTCGGGGCGTACTCCAGCCCGACCCAGCCCCGGTAGCCGGCCTCTTCGAGCCGTCCGAGGTGGCCGTCGAGGTCGATCTCGCCGGTGCCGGGCTCGTGCCGTCCCGGGGCGTCGGCGATCTGTACGTGACCGATCCGGTCGGCGTGCTCGGCGATGACCTTGTCCAGGTCGTCGCCGTTGACGGTCAGGTGGTAGAGGTCGGCGAGGAACGCCAGGTTCCGCACCTCACGTTCGGTACGCACCCGGTCCAGCACCGCGACGACGTCGGCGGCGGTACGCAGTGGGTACGGCTGCGGCCCGCTCACCGCCTCGACCAGCACCGTGCCACCGATCCGGGCCACCCCGGCCGCCGCGAAGGCGAGGTTCGCCACCGCCGTCTCCTCCTGCGCACCGGGATGGACGTCGGGGATCCGGTTGCCGTACAGGGCGTTGAAGGACCGGCAGCCGGTGGCCGCGCCGATCAGCGCGACCAGTTCGACGTTCTCCCGGAACTCGACGGAACGGGCCGGATTGGACACCACTCCCCGGTCGCCGCCGGGCATGTCCCCGGCGAAGAAGTTGAGGCCGACGAGTTGGACGCCGGCGTCGTGGATGGCCTCGATGAACGCCTCCACGTGTGACGCCCGGGGCACCGCCGCGGCGAACGGCCACCAGAACTCGACCGCGTCGAAGCCGGCCGCCTTCGCCGCGGCGGGCCGCTCCAGCAGCGGCAGCTCGGCGAACAGGATCGAACAGTTCACGTCGTAGCGGAGGCGATGTGCGGGCACGGGCCCTCCCAAGCGGCTAGCGATCCTCTTATCTACAGAATTCTGTATGCAGTATGGAGCCGAGTCAAGGAGTGCGGGCGCCGATCCGTACCACGGCCACAACGACGACGTGACCCCGCGCGTCAGCGCGGGGTCACGTCGTGAACGGTCCGGACGGCCGGCGGCCCTCAGCCCGCCAGCAGCCGGGCCGCGGCCAGGGCGAGCGGATCCAACGTCCCCGGCTCGGACTCGACCCGTCGCATCAACTCGGCCCGCATCCGGGGATCCCAGAACGCCCTGATGTGCTCGGCGATCGCCGCCGCCGCCACGTCCGGCGCCTGGTGTTGAAACTGGACGGCGATGTCGTTGGCCATCCTGACCTGTGGAGACATCACTCAGTCCACCATCGCCGGCAGCATCGTCTCGACCTGACCGGCCTGGGCCGGCGCCGTCGAGTTCTTCAGACCGACCTGGACCGCCGTCACCTTGTACTCCGGACAGTTGGTCGCCCAGTCGGAGTTCTCCGTGGTGACCACGTTCGCCCCGGTGACCGGATGGTGGAAGGTGGTGTAGACCACCCCGACCGGCATCCGGTCGGCGAGGACCGCCCGCAACGAGGTGGCACCGACCCGGCTGGCGAGGGTGACCTCGTCGCCGTCGTTGATGCCCCGGACCTCCGCGTCGTGCGGATGGATCTCGAGTACGTCCTCCGAGTGCCACGCCACGTTCCCGGTACGCCGGGTCTGCGCCCCCACGTTGTACTGGCTGAGGATCCGGCCGGTGGTGAGGATGAGCGGGTACTTACGGGTGCTGCGTTCCCGGGTCGGCACGAACGGGGTTTGCACGAACCGACCCTTGCCCCGGACGAATCCGTCCATGTGCATGATCGGCGTACCCTCGGGCGCGTTCTCGTTGCACGGCCACTGCACGCTGCCCAGCTTGTCGAGCTTCTCGAACGAGACCCCCGCGAACGTCGGGGTCAGCGCGGCGATCTCGTCCATGATCTCGCTCGGGTCGTCGTACCGCATCGGGTAGCCCATCGCCTGGGCGATCTCCGCGACGATCTGCCACTCGTGCTTGCCGGTCTTCGGCGGCATCACCGGCCGGACCCGGTTGATCCGGCGCTCGGCGTTGGTGAACGTGCCGTCCTTCTCCAGGAAGGAGGTGCCGGGCAGGAACACGTGGGCGAACTTGGCCGTCTCGTTGAGGAACAGGTCCTGGACCACCACCAGCTCCAGCGCCTTCAGCGCGGCGTGCACGTGCTTGATGTTGGGGTCGGACTGGGCGATGTCCTCGCCCTGCACGTAGAGCGCCCGGAAGCTGCCCTCGATCGCGGCGTCGAACATGTTCGGGATCCGCAGGCCGGGCTCGGCCATCAGGGTGCTCCCCCACATGTTCTCGAACACCCCGCGTACGACGTCGTCGGAGACGTGCCGGTAGCCGGGCAGCTCGTGCGGGAACGAACCCATGTCGCAGGAGCCCTGCACGTTGTTCTGCCCGCGCAGCGGGTTGATGCCGACGCCCTCCCGGCCGATGTTGCCGGTCGCCATGGCCAGGTTCGCCATTCCCATCACCATGGTCGAACCCTGGCTGTGCTCGGTGACGCCGAGGCCGTAGTAGATCGCGCCGTTGCCGCCGGTGGCGAAGAGCCGGGCGGCCGCGCGGACCTCCTCGGCCGGTACCCCGGTGAGTTCCTCGACCGCCTCCGGGCTGTTCTCCGGGCGGGCGATGAACTCCGCCCAGCCGTCGAAGTCCTCACACCGCTCGTCGACGAACGACCGGTCCACCAGCCCCTCGGTCAGTACGACGTGCGCCATCGCGTTCACCACGGCCACGTTGGTGCCGGGGGCGAGTTGCAGGTGGTGCTGCGCCTGGACGTGCGGCGACCGGACCAGGTCGATCCGGCGCGGGTCGATCACGATCAGCTTGGCGCCCTCGCGGAGCCGGCGCTTCATCCGGGAGGCGAAGACCGGGTGCCCGTCGGTCGGGTTCGCACCGATCACCATGATCACGTCCGACTTGGCGACCGAGCGGAAGTCCTGGGTACCGGCGGAGGTGCCGAAGGTCTGCTTCAGGCCGTACCCGGTCGGCGAGTGGCAGACCCGGGCGCAGGTGTCCACGTTGTTGTTGCCGAACGCGGCCCGGATCATCTTCTGCACCACGTAGACCTCTTCGTTCGTGGTACGCGAGGAGGTGATGCCGCCGATCGCGCCGACGCCGTACCGGGCCTGGATCTCCCGCAGCTTGTTCGCGGTGAACGAGATGACGGTGTCCCAGTCGACCGGGCGCCACTCGTCGGTGATCTTCTCCCGGATCATCGGGGTGAGCACCCGGTCGGGGTGGGTGGCGTAGCCGAACGCGAACCGCCCCTTGACGCAGGAGTGTCCCTCGTTGGCGCCACCGTCCTTGTACGGCACCATCCGGACCAGCTCGGCACCGCGCAGTTCGGCCTTGAACGAGCAGCCGACCCCGCAGTACGCGCAGGTGGTGATGACGCTCCGGCTCGGCATCCCGAGCTGGACGACCGACTTCTCCTGCAACGTCGCCGTCGGGCAGGCCTGTACGCAGGCACCGCAGGAGACACACTCGGAACTCATGAAGTCGGTGCCGCCGGCCGACACCTTCGAGCCGAAGCCGCGCCCCTCGATGGTCAGCGCGAACGTCCCCTGCACCTCACCACAGGCCCGTACGCAGCGGGAGCAGGCGATGCACTTGGACGCCTCGAAGTCGAAGTACGGGTTGCTGGAGTCGGTCTTCTCGTCGAGGTGGTTGGCGCCCTCGTAGCCGTACCGGACCTGCCGGAGGCCGACCGCGCCGGACATGTCCTGCAACTCGCAGTCCCCGTTGGCCGAGCAGGTGAGGCAGTCCAGCGGATGGTCGGAGATGTACAGCTCCATCACACCCTGGCGCAACTTCTCCAGCTTCGGCGTCTGGGTGCTCACCTTCATGCCCTCGGCGACCGGGGTGGTGCAGGAGGCCGGTGTGCCCCGCCGACCGTCGATCTCCACCAGGCAGAGCCGGCACGAGCCGAACGCCTCCAGGCTGTCGGTGGCGCAGAGCTTCGGGATGTCGATCCCGCTCAGCGCCGCCGCCCGCATCACCGAGGTGCCCTCGGGCACGGTCACCGGCAGCCCGTCCACCTCGACCGACACGGTCGCCGGGCCGGGCTTGGCCGGGGTGCCGAGGTCAGGTTCCTTCAGCAGGCTCATGACGCCACTCCGCTTCGCTGCGTGCCGCCATGAGGCACCTTCACACTGAGCAACCTGATTCGCTCGCTACGCTCGCTCATGAATGGCCTCCTCGCTATCGGCCGGCGGACTTCGGGTTACGAGCGGTGGAAGTCGTCGGCGAAGTGCAGCAACGCGCTGCGTACGGGCATCGGGGTCAGGCCGCCCATCGCACACAACGACCCGTCGGTCATCAGTTCGCAGAGATCGCCCAGCAGGGCCAGGTTTCCGTCCCGGTCCTGCCCGGCCACGATCTTGTCGATCACTTCCACGCCGCGTACCGCACCGACCCGGCAGGGCGTGCACTTGCCGCAGGACTCTTCGGCGCAGAACTCCATCGCGAATCTCGCCATCGCCGCCATGTCGACCGTGTCGTCGAAGACAACGATGCCACCGTGACCCAGCATCGCGCCAGCGGAGGCGAACGCCTCGTACTCCATCGGCAGGTCCAGACCGGACGCCGGCAGGTACGCCCCGAGCGGCCCGCCGACCTGCACCGCGCGGACCGGCCGACCGGTACGCGTGCCGCCGCCGTAGGTGTGGATCAGTTCGTGCAACGTCATGCCGAACGCGGTCTCGAAGACCCCGCCCCGGGCGATGTTGCCGGCCAGCTGGAACACCTGGGTGCCCCGCGACCGCTCGACGCCGAGGGCCTGGTACGCCGCCGCGCCGTCGGCGAGGATCGCCGGCACCGAGGCCAGCGTCAGGACGTTGTTCACCACGGTCGGCTTGCCGAACAGGCCGGTGATCGCCGGGATCGGCGGCTTCGCCCGGACCATGCCGCGCTTGCCCTCCAGGCTCTCCAGCATCGCGGTTTCCTCGCCGCAGATGTACGCGCCCGCGCCGACCCGGACGAACAGGTCGAACCGCAGCCCCGAGCCGAGGATGTCGGCGCCCAGCCAGCCCTGCTCCCGGGCGATCACGATGGCCTCGCGCAGCGTACGCACCGCGTCGGGATACTCGGAGCGGACGTAGAGGTACCCCTCGGTGGCACCGACGGCGTGGGCGGCGATCGTCATGCCCTCGATGAGGGTGAACGGGTCGCCCTCCATCAGCATCCGGTCGGCGAACGTTCCACTGTCGCCCTCGTCGGCGTTGCAGCAGATGAACTTCAGCTCGTCGGCGGTGTCGGCGACGGTCTTCCACTTGATCCCGGCCGGGAAGCCGGCACCGCCCCGACCGCGCAGCCCGGACGCGGTGACCTCGGCGACCACGTCCGCGGTGGGCAGCGCCAGGGCGCGGCGCAGTCCGGCGAGCCCGCCGTGCGCGACGTAGTCCGCCGGCGAGAGCGGATCGGTCACGCCGACCCGGGCGAAGCAGAGTCGGGTCTGGTCCCGCAGCCAGGGCAGCTCCGCCACCACGCCCTGGCACAGCTCGTGGTCGGCGCCGTCGAGCAGCCCGGCCGCGACGAGGTCGTCGACCGCCTCCGGCTCGACCGGTCCGTACCCGATCCGACCGCGCTCGGTGACCACCTCGACCAGCGGTTCGAGCCAGAGCATGCCGCGCGAGCCGTTCCGGATCACCCGGATCGGTCGGCCGGCCTTGGCCGCCGCCAGTTCCAGCTCGGCGGCGACCAGGTCGGCGCCGACGGAGAGCGCGGCGGAGTCCCGGGGTACGTAGACCGTCACCGGAGCTGTCATCGGTTCACCGCTTCCGTCAGGAGGGCGTCCAGCCGGCCGGGGGTGAGTCGTCCCTGGACCCGCTCGTTGAGCTGACCGGCCGGGCCCAGTGCGCAGTTGCCCAGGCAGAACACCTGCTCCAGCGTCACCGAACCGTCCCCGGTGGTCTGACCGACCTTGATGCCGAGCACCTGTTCGGCGTGCGCGACGAGCCGCTCCGCGCCCACCGACTGGCAGGCCTCGGCCCGGCAGAGCTTCAGGACGGTCCGGCCGGCGGGCTCGGACCGGAAGTCGGTGTAGAAGGTGATCACGCCGTGCACGTCGGCCCGGGAGATGTTCAGCTCGGCCGCCAGCACCGGGACGACCTCGGAGTCGACGTAGCCGAACTCGGCCTGGATGCGGTGCAGGATCGGCAGTAGCGCGCCACGGTCGCCGCGATGCGCCGCGACCAGTGCCCGCACCCGCTCCGCCACCGAAGTGCCAGGACTGTTCACCGCAATCCCACCTCCGCTCCACGTCGATCAGATGTCCAAGCCTACTGCGCCTTGGATACGGTATGCAATATTGGCAGTTCTAATTGATCAATAGGCGACGCCTATCGAAGGGGTCGACCGCCGGGCGACCACGCCCAGCCCGGGGCCGCCGAGACGCCGTGGCCGGCGGGTTCCCCCGCCGGCCACGACACCACTGTCCGTACCGCCGGATCAGGCCGGCGTACCCCGGACCTTCAGGTCACGCAGCCGTCCGACGTTGTCGAACGAGCCGAAGCCGACCCGGCCCGAGGCGAACGTCGTGTCCACCGCCGTCATCAACGGATCCCTGGACCCGTCCAGGTAGACCGCGACCTCACCGGTCGCCGGCAGGTGCACCAGCCGTACGTCGTGCCACCTGGCGTCGGTGATCGCCGGTGGCGCCCCGCGCACCCCGTTCCACTGGTGCTCGATGCGCTCCCGGTCGGCATCGTCCACCTTGAAGATGCCGTTGTGCGGATAGATCGTGTTGTCGGTCGACAGGTGGGCGTAGTAGAACTCCGTGTCGGAGCGGTACCCGAAAACGATGATCACGTCCCGGTTGGTGACCTCGACCGGGGTGTCCAGCCGTACCTTGGCGGTCACCTCCACGGCACCGAACTGCGGCCCGGAGGTCAGTACGGCGTACTCGAACGGCCGGCGCGGGCCCGGGCGCTGCTCCCCCGCCTCGGTGAGGATCACCTGCTCGCCGGTGAACCGCCACTTGTCCGAGGTGACCGGTCGCCAGTTGGTCGGATGCATCGGCTGGCGGGCCCGGGTGTCGCCGACGGCACCGCTGGCGAAGGTCCGGGTGCCGGTGACCTTCCAGATCTTGCCGTTCGACTTCGCCGACAGGTACAGCTCGCCCTCGGCGTCGACAGCGAACCGCAGGTCCACCCGGTTCGGGTCGCCGGGCGCGCCCGGCCCGGACAGGTCCTGGATCCGTACCTTCCGGCCGGTGTCGTCGAAGAGCATCAGCTGGTAGAGCGGCGCCAGGGCCCGACCCCGGCGCATCTGGCTGGCCTCGGTGTAGAAGACCCGACCGTCGACGAGGTCACCGAAGACGTACTTGCCGCGCAGCGCCGGCACGTCGTCGCCCCGGTAGACGAATCCGCCGGCGACCGCGACCCCGACGTCCGAGGTGCAGTCCCAGTTGGGCGGCGGGTCGTGGTCGTACGCGGCCACCGGGTACGTGTAGCCGTACCGCGCGTCGTCGGCGGGCAGCGGCAGGATCCGGTCGCACGGATTCGTCGCCGTCTTGTCGAAGACGAAGGCCCCCTCCCGCTCGCTCCAGCCGAGGTTGTCGCCGGCCCGTACCTCGTAGATCGCCTCGATGGCGTGCTCGCCGATGTGTCCGAGGTACATCCGGTTGCCCTGACCCGGATCCCAGCTGAACCGGTGCGGGTCGCGCATGCCGAGCGCGTAGATCTCGCCGAGGGCGCCCGGGTCACCGACGAACGGGTTCGACTGCGGCACGCCGTACTTGCCGTTGCCGGCGTTGGTGCCGCGCGGATCGATCCGGAGGATCTTGCCGTGCGGCATCGCCATGTTCTGCGGGTCGGTGTTCCGGACCCCGATGCCACCGTCGCCGACCGCCGCGTAGATGAAGCCGTAGTCGGCGTCGTTCCGGTCGGCGGTGGGGTTGAAGTCGATCTGCTGGATGCCGTGCACCCGGCCCGCGAAGCCGATCCGCAGCACCTCGCGCCGGCTGCCGGCGAAGGTGTCGGCGGCCGGATCGGTGGCGGTCCACTCGGTGATGATGCCGTGGAAGAGCGTTCCGGCCTGCGCGAAGTCCGGCGTCTCGGTCACCCGGGACGCCTGCTCGGTGTGCACGGTGTAGAACCGGCCGTTGCGCGCGAAGTCGGGGTGGAAGGTGACGAACCCGAAGCCCTGCCCGAGCCCCTGACCGGAGAAGAACTCCGGCGCGAAGGTGGCGCCGACGTCGAGGTAGACGTGCGGGTCACCGTTCTCGACGAGGTAGAGCCGGCCGTTGAGGTCCGGTACGGCCTGCCGGCCGGAGCCGTCGGGGAGTTCGACGAGGGCGTTGATCCGGGCGTGCCGCATCAGCCGTACGTCGGTGGGCGCCGGGGTGGGTTCCGACTTCGGGAACGCCGCGTACTCGTCGAGCACGAGACCGAGGCCGGACTGGATCGGGGGCTGGGGTACCGGATCGTAGATCGGGTCGGCCTGGGCCGGCGAGGCGACCAGGGTGGACAGGACGAGGGCGGCGGCCGTCAGCGAGGCCGTGGCGACGCAGCCGCGAACTGCACGGGTGGTGATGCGCACGAGTGTCACTCCATCCTCTCGGGAGACGGATTCGGCGGGACAGTCGGTAGCTCAGGACAGTCGGTAGCTTCGGTGGGACGGTCGAGGTGTCAGCGTCGACCGGTCTGGTAGCGGTACTGCGCCGCGACGAGGTGCGCCGGAACGACGCGGTCGAGGAACATCAGCGAGTCCATCCGGCAGTCGCACGGGTTCTGCTCCCGGATGTCCTGCGGGAAGCTGCCACCGATCTTGATGCCCCGGGGATCGGTGGCCGTCGTACGGTGCCTTCCGGGGCCGGCGACCAACCACGGATCGTCGGTGGCGGTGTAGAAGCCGTCGATCGCCCGGCCGTTGCGGTAGAGCGCCATCTCGCCGTCGTCGAAGTCGAAGGTGGCGGCGAGATGGACCCACTGTCCGACCGGCAGCAGGTGCCGCCAGTCCTGCGCGGCCGCGAACGTCTGGGAGTCGCCACCGTCGAGCCGTCGGCCCAGCGCGACGAGTCGCAGTTCGCCGTCGACGTTGATGAGTTCGAGCAGGGCCCGTACGCCGTGCCCGTCGGAGTCACCGGTCAGTACGCCGGCCAGGCCGATCGCGTTGAACCGGTCGTCCGGCCCGGCGGTGTTGGAGTTGGGCGCCGGAGCATCGCCCAGCATCTTGAACCAGCCCATCACGGTGGTGCCGGTGGCGGCGTTGAAGGCCTCGAGGCTGGGCACCCCGGTCGCCGAGTAGACGCCGGCCTTCCAGTCGTCGTTGCCGGCCGCCGTCGGGTCGACCTGCCGGGTCTGCAGGGCCCGGCCGCTGCCCCGGTACGCGCGGTCGGGAACCCGCATCGCGGCGCCGCCGTTGACCAGGTCGATCGTGGTGCCGGAGCGGCCCCGGTCCCGTTCCCGGGCGGGATCGCCCCAGACCGGGTGGTCGAAGTCGTAGTGGGCGACGAGGCCGTGGCGTAGGGACGGGTGGACGTCGCGGGGGCGGTTGCCGTGCCCCCACGCTGGCGGCGCCGCAACGCTCGTCGCCAGCACCGCTGCCAGGAAGGCGGCGGTGGCGACGAGAGGGCGTCTGGCTCTCGACATCGCGTACACCTTTCTGTGCGTCGCGGCGACGCGGGCGCCACCCGGGCGCTTCCGTCGGGCGCTGCCATCGCCACGCAGAACTATGTGGTGGTACCGCTGGTGCCGTTGGTGCCGTGGTCATCCATCTCTTGTCGCCGCGTCAAGGGCCGCCGCCGTCCCGGTCGTGGTGGGCTCGGCGGGCCGGCCGCCGAGATAGAGCTCGCCGAGCTGCGGGTCGGCCAGCAGTTCCGCCGCCGGCCCGGAGATGTGTACGCGTCCGAGGTCGAGCACGCAGCCGAGGTCGGCGGTCTGCAACGCGCGCCGGGCGTTCTGCTCCACCAGCAGCACTGCGGTGCCGGCGTCACGCATCCGCACGACCTGCTCGAAGACCGTGCTCGTCGCCTTCGGGTCCAGCCCCATCGACGGCTCGTCGAGGAGTACGACCTTCGGATCGACCATCAGCGACCGGGCGAACTCGACCTGCTTCTGCTGACCGCCGGAGAGCAACCCGGCCAGCGTCCGCCACCGGTCGGCGACCACCGGAAAGAGGTCCCGGACGAACGCCGTACGCTCGGCCACCACCGCCTTGTCCCGGATGGTGTACCCGCCGAGCAGCACGTTCTCGGCCACCGTCATCTCGCGGAAGACGCTGTGCCCCTGGAGGACGTGCGCGACACCGGCGGCGAGCATCCGTTGCGGCCCCTGGCCGGTCACGTCGACACCACCGACGAGGATCCGGCCGGACCGGGGTTTCAGCAGTCCGCTGGCGACCTTGAGCACGGTCGACTTGCCGGCGCCGTTCGGGCCCACCAGGCAGACGATGGTTCCGGGCTCGACCGAGACGGAGAGCCCGCGCAGCACCGGGGCGGCCCGGCCGTAACCGGCCTGGATGTCGACAAGTTCGATCTCAGACGCCAAGGTAGGCCCCCAGTACCCGCTCGTCGGACCGGATCACCGACGGCGGCCCCTCGGCGATCGGTCGGCCCCGGTCGAACACCACGATGTGGTCGCTGATGCTCATCACCAGCTCCATGTTGTGCTCGACGATGATGAAGGTCCGGCCCTCGGCGTTGAGCTCGCGGACCAGTGCGCCGATCCGGTCCAGGAGTGCCGGGTTGACGCCGCCGGCCGGCTCGTCGAGCAGCACCGTGTCCGGGTCGCTCATCAACACCCCGGCGAGTTCCAGCAGCTTCTGCTGCCCCCACGACATGTTCCGGGCCTCGACGTCGGCCAGGTGCTCGATGCCGAGCCGGGTCAGCCAACCCCGGGCCCGGTCCACCTCCGCACCGCGCCGGGCGCCCCGCAACTGCGACCAGGGCCCGCCGGTCCGGGCCGCCGCGAGCACGTTGTCCAGCGCCGACATCCGGGGAAAGACCCGACAGAGCTGGAAGGTACGCCCGACGCCGGCCCGCGCGATCGCGTGCGGCGCCTTCCGGGTGATGTCCCGGCCCCGGTACGACGTGTGACCGCTGTCCGGCCGGATCATTCCGGTGACGCAGTTGAAGAAGGTCGTCTTGCCGGACCCGTTCGGGCCGATCAGCGCGTTGACCCGGCCGTGCTGGAACGACACGGTCGCCGCGTCGAGCGCCACCACGCCGCCGAACGCCTTCGTCAGCCCGTCCGTCTCCAGGCTCCGTACCCCGGTCGTGGCGTCGCCGGAGTCCCCCACCCCGGTCATGCCGTCGTCCCGGTGCGTTCGCCCATCGGGGTGTCCTCCGTCGACTGTGCCGGGGGTCCGCCGCCGTCGCGATCCCGCAGCTGCGCGGCGGTGACCTCGCGGATCGAACTCTGGGTCGGCCGGAGGAACCGGTTGAACAGCGTGCCGATCGCCGGCAGGATCCCGTCCGGCATGAACATCACGACCAGGGCGAGCAGGACTCCGGTCGCGACCAGGTGCAGCGGGCTGTTGCCGAACTCCACCTTGAAGTATTCGAGCGCGATGCCGACCACGAGCGCCCCGACCAGCGGGCCGAACAGGTTCCGCACGCCGCCGAGCAGCGCCATCAGCACCATGTAGGCGCCGGTCAGGATGGAGAACTGGAAGACCGGGTCGAGGTCGCCGAACCAGAGCGCGTACAGGCCGCCGGCCAGTCCGGTGAAGCCGGCCGAGACAACGAACACCACCAGCTTGGCGGCGAAGGTCGCGGTGCCGAGCGACTCCGCCTTGTCCTCGTCCTCCCGGATCGCCTTGAGCCCGAGGCCGAAGCGCGACCGGTCGATCAGCCACCAGGCGAGCAGGGCGACGGCGAGCAGCGCCGCGAACAGGTAGAAGAAGACCCGGTGGTGCTCCGGACGGAGCAGGCCCGGGAACGGGCGCGGCACGACGAGACCGCGTGACCCGCCGGTGAACGACGCCCAGCTCTGGAAGACCAGCAGCAGGATCAGGACCAGCGCGATCGACACGATGACGAACGAGGCGCCCCGGACCCGCAGCGCGGCGAAGCCGATCGGCACCGCGAGCGCCGCCACCAGCAGGGCGGCGGCGGCCAGCGCGACGAAGCTGGGCAGGCCGGCCTTGACCACGAACAGGCCGGTGGCGTACCCGCCGAGGCCGGCGAGCGCGCCGTGGCCGAGCGAGATGTAGCCGGTGAATCCGCCGACGAAGTTCCACGACGTCGACAGCACCGCGTAGTTCAGCACGACGATGCCGGCCGACAGGATGTACGGATTGGGGGCCAGGGCCGGGAACGACAGTACCGCCGCGGCGAGGACCAGGATCGCGACCGCCTGGAGCAGCCGACCGAGCCGGGCCGGGCCGCGTGCCGCCGGCGGAACCGGTGACGGTACGGCCGACGCGGGGGCTCCCGCACCCGTGGACGTCGCGGTCGCTGTCGGTGACTCAGAAGCGCTGGGCAAGCCGACCTCCGAAGAATCCCTGGGGCCGGAACGCCAGCGTCGCGAAGAGCGCGAGGTAGAAGATCGTCTGCGCCCAGGTCGTACCCATCGGGATCTGCAACAGGCTCTGCATCAGCCCGAGCAGCATCGCGGCGATCGCGGCGCCCGGTACGCTGCCGAGCCCGCCGACCACGATGATCGCCATCAGCGGCCCGATCCAGTGCCAGTGCAGCGACGGATAGATGGTGGTGTCCAGCGCCAGTGCCGTACCCCCGACGGCGGCGGTGGCCAGCCCGAGGCCGAAGCCGAAGCCGGCGACCCGGTCGGTGTCGATCCCGACGAGCCGGGCGGCGTCCGGGTGCTGGATCGTCGCCCGTAGCGCCCAGCCGAACGTCGTCTTCTTCATCAGCAGGTAGAGCGTCAGCAGCGCGACGCCGGCCAGCGCGAACGCGATCAGCTTGACCACCGCGATCCGGGCGCCGAATAGGCCGAAGCTCGCGGTGCCGTAGCCGAGTTGGATCCGCCGCTGGGTACCGGTGAAGGCGTATCCCAGGAGTCCCTCGATGACCACCGCGATCGCGAAGGTGAGCAGCACCGACATCATGGTGAGGGTCACCGGCCGCAGCCGGGCGAGCAGCAGTCGTTGCAGCACCACCCCCACGCCGAAGAAGAGCGGCACGGTGACGATCATCGACAGCAGCGGGTCGACGCCGAGCCTGGCGTGGGACCACCAGGCGAGGTAGGCGGCGAGGATGAGGAACGCCGAGTGGGCGATCATCACCACCCGCATGATGCCGAAGTAGAGCGTCAGGCCCGCCGCCAGGAGGGCGTAGAGCCCTCCCAGCAGCAGGCCCAGGATGACGCTCTGGAAGAGCAGGGCGCCGGACGGCATCGCGCTACCTCACCAGGCCGGCTTCGGGTAGACGATGTCGGTCTCCTTCGCCTCGGCCGGCAGGACGATCTGGATCTGTCCACCGACCCATTGCTGGATCATGTGCGCGCCCTGCGGCTTGCCGGTGGCGTCCCAGGTGAGCGGTCCGACCACGGTCTCGACCTTGTTGCCCCGGACCCAGTCGACCAGTTTCTTCTGGCATTCACCCTGCTCGGCGCAGCCGGCGGCGGTGACGGCTGCGGCGACGACCTGACCCGTGGTGTACGCGTTCGCCTCGTCCTCCTCCGGCGCCGAGCCGAACTGCGCGGTGTACTTCTCGACGAACTCGACATTGCTCGGGTACGGCGCCTTCTGGGTGTAGCCGGTCGGCGAGAGGATGCCCTCGGTCTTGTTGCCGATCGCGGCGGCGAACTCCGGGCTGGTCGGCGCGGTCGAGAACGCGGCGAGTTTGGGCTGGTACCTGAGCTGTTGCAGGGCGACGATCAGGTTCACGCCGTCCTGGTACTGCGAGCCGCCCACCACCATGTCGGCCTTGGAGGACGCGATCTTCGCCGCGATGCTGCCGAAGTCGGTGGTGTTCGGCGGGTAGACCTCGTCGACGACGGTACGGACCCCGCCCGCCTCGAGCTTCGCCTTGAGCCCGTACGCGGTGCCCTGGGCGAACGGGTCGTCCATCGCCGCGTACGCCACCGTGGTCGGACGCTGGCCGGGCGGCAGCGCCAGGAGGTATTCGGCGAGGTGGTTGTAGTGGTCGTTGGCCACGGCCGGAGCCGCGTAGAACAGGTTCTTGAAGCCCTGTTGGAAGACCTCGTTCGCCGCGCCGGCCGGCTCGACGAACAACATGCCGTACTCCTCGGCGACCCGGGCCGCCGGAACGACGAGGCGGGTCGAGAACGGCCCCACCACGATGTCCACGTTGTCCTTGCCGATCAACTGTTCGTAGTCGGCGACGACCCGGTCCGCATTGGACTGGTCGTCGAGGATCTTCAGCTCGATCTGCCGGCCGAGGAGCCCACCCTTGTCGTTGGTGATCTTCGCCCAGGCCTCGTAGCCCCGCTGTACGCCCTTGCCGGGCTCGGAGAAGTCTCCGGTCAGCGGCAGCGAGATCCCGACGACGATCGGATCGTCGGTGGAGCCCGATCCGCCGTCGTCGCCACTACATCCGGCCAGCGCGAGTGCTACCACCGCGCCGAAGGCCGTTGCCCATCGCGTGCGTATCGCTCGGGATGTCATCGCTGACGCTCCTCTGCCCCAGGTAACGAAAGCGCTTACGTAAGCGCTTTCGTACCTTAGGCTGTGGCCTGCGTCACTGGCAATAGTTAGGACAACGGTCGTTCATGTTCACCGGGAGTTACCGATGCCCAAACCTGGCCCCAGGCTGCGCCTGGTCGACGTCGCCGAGCGGGCCGGTGTGTCGCTGGCGACCGCGTCCCGGGCGCTCGCCGGCCGGGAGGGGGTCAGCGAGGAGGTCGCGAACCGGGTACGTCAGGTCTCGCAGGAACTCGGCTACGTCGCCAACCCGTACGCCCGGACCCTGGCCGGTGGCGCCAGCTCGACCGTGGGACTCGTCGTCCACCAGGTCGACGACCCGTACTTCTCCGAGATCGCCGGTGGGGTCATCCAGGTCGCCGGCGAACAGGGCCTACTGGTGCAGATCTGCCACTCGGGCCGCGACCCCGACTACGAACTGCGGCAACTGCGGCACCTCATCGCCCAGCGGGTCGGGATCATCCTGATCGCCGGCTCCGGGTACGCCGACCCACGGGTCGAGGCACCGGCCAGGCACGAACTGTCGGCGTACCAGAGCCTCGGCGGTCGGGTCGCGGTCATCGGCCGGCACTTCCTCGGCGTCGACGCCGTACTGCCCGACAACACCGCTGGCGGACGCGCCCTCGGCGAGCACCTGCTCGGGCTGGGACACCGGCGGATCGCGATCGCGTCGGCCACCGGCGGGCTCACCACCGTCCTCGACCGGCTGGCCGGAGTGGCGGAGGCGCTGCAGCGGCACGGGCTGGCGATCGAGGACCTGCCGGTCGTACGGACCGACTTCACCCGCGACGGCGGCCGGATCGCCGCCGAGCAGATCCTGCGGGAGCACCCCGACACCACCGCGATCATCGCGTTGAACGACTCGATGGCGATCGGGGTGCTCTCGACGCTGCGGGCGCACCGGGTCGGCGTACCGGATCGGATCTCGGTGGTCGGCTTCAACGACGTCTCGGTGGCCGCCGACCTCGCGCCGAGCCTGACGACGGTCCGGCTGCCGATGACGGACATGGGCCGGATGGTGCTGGACCTGGCGCTCAAGCCACGCTCGAAGCGACCCCGGCGCAGGTCCACCGGGCACGCCCTGGTGGTACGCGACTCGACCGGCCCGGTGCCCTCGTGATCGCGGCGCTCACGACCGGACCCGACGCGCGTTCCGCGCAACGTGCCTCGTGGAGGGGGCCTTCAACGTCGGCCGGAGGACCTCAGTCGCCGGGCGAGAACTCGACACCCTGGACGTACTCCATCGCCCTGGTGAACCCGGGGTCGCTCAGCCGCTGACCCATCTCCTCCTCGGTGGGCTCCGCCACCCGCTGGTGGATCCACCACAGGTTGCCGAACGGGTCGCGGAAACGGCTGACCCGGTCGCCCCAGAAGAGCTCGGTCGGCTCGGTGACGACGGTCGCGCCACGCTCGACGGCCCGGCGCAGCACCTCGGCGTCGTCGCCGACGTAGAGGCGCAGGAAGGCGGGCGTCTCCGGCCACTGGGGCTTGTCGAACATCATCACCACCGAATCCCCGATCCGGACCTCGGCGTGGCCGATCACCCCGCCCACCTCCATCCGGGCCAGCTCGGTGGCGTCGAACACGCCGACGACGAAGTCGATCAACGCACCCGTCCTTCCCGGCGAGATCATCCAGGGGGTCACGGTGTGGTAGCCGTCGGGAACAACCTTCATCGATCCGTCTCCTCATTCCGGTGCAGCGTCTCCACACCCAGATGAACGACGTTAGACCCGAACTAGGCCGGTACCTGTCCTAGATCGTGCGCCATCATGGGAGCATGCGCGACACGCCGGCCCGCCTGCTACGACTGCTCTCCCTGCTGCAGACGCCCCGGGAGTGGCCCGGCAGCGAGCTGGCCGAGCGTCTCGAGGTGAGCCCACGGACGGTGCGCCGCGACGTCGACCGGCTGCGGGAACTCGGCTACCCGGTCCAGGCCAGCCTGGGCGTACAGGGCGGCTACCGGCTGGTCGCGGGCAAGGCGATGCCACCGCTGCTGCTCGACGACGAGGAGGCGGTGGCGATCGCGGTCGGCCTGCGCGCCGCGGCCCGGCAGCCGGTTGCCGGGATCGCCGAGGCCTCGCTGCGGGCCCTCGCCAAACTCCAGCAGGTGCTGCCGCCGCGGCTGGGCCGGCACGTCCGCACCCTCAGCGCGGCCACCGTGTCGTCGCCGGCGGCGGCGGTGCCGCTGGTCGACCCGACCCAGCTCATCGTCCTCGCGGCAGCGGCCGCGGCACACGAGCGGGTCCGCTTCGACTACCGCGCCGGTGACGGCGCCGCCAGCCGGCGGCTCGTCGAACCGCACCGGCTGGTCCTGGTGGACCGTCGCTGGTACGTCGTCGCCCACGACAACGAGCGCGACGACTGGCGCACGTTCCGGGTCGACCGGATCGAAAACGCCAAAACAACAGGGGTACGGGTACCGCACCGCGAACTGCCAGCCGACGACGCCTCCGCGTTCGTGACCACCCGGCTCTACGGCCTGGTGCCGGTCTTCCGGGCGGTGGCGACACTGGCGATGCCAGCCGAGCAGGCCGCCGCCCGACTGGGTGATTACGCGGGGAAGTTGGCGCCACTGGACGACACGTCGTGCCGGTGGCACAGCCCGGAGGACACCCTCGACTGGCTCGCCTTCCGGCTCACGCTGCTCGATTGCGACTTCACCGTCCACGAGCCGCCGGAGCTGATCGAACATCTACGTCGACTCGGCCTCCGGATCACCCGAGCCGTGGCTCCCGACGACGGAGGAATCCGGAAATGACGATGTCGGCGATCCGGACGGTGGCCGGCGGCCCTCCGCGAGCCCGAGTGGGCGGCCGGAGCCGACCACCCGGGTGACATCACGGTGATCAGGTCAACTCGAGGTAGTCCAGTTCGGCGTAGCCGGTGCCGCCGGAGAAGTTCGGTGAACCCTTGGCGAGCCGGATCACGTTGTACCCCGCCCGCAGGCTCACGCTCACGCTCACCGTGGCGCCGAACTGCCCCCACGCGGCGGTGGGCGGATAGCTGACGCTCGACCACGCACCCCCGTTGAACGCCAGGCCCTGGGTCGCGGTGGCCCCGGTGGCGTTGGCGTACCCGATCCGCATCGTGTACGACCTGGCCGTCGGCACGTTGACGACGAAGTCGAGGTAGCTGGCGGTGCGCGGGTCGCCGGTGTTGTCGATCTGCCCGACGTACGCCCCGGCGGAGGCGCTGGAGCTGCCGAACCGGTTGGCCCGGAAGATCGACGCGTTCTCCGCCTCGTACCGCTGCTGGTAGCTGGGCACGCCGCTGGTGGGCTGGATCCGCACGTGATAGGCGCTGGTGGCGGACATGTTCGGAATGGCGATGGTGAGCTCGCCATTGCTGACCGTCGCCGTCGTGTCGCTGATCGTCGTCGGCGCGGAGACGGCGGTGAACCGGCCGGACGCCGGGGTCGACTCCACCCGTACCGAGACGCTGCTGCCGAAGCTGCCGAGTCCGGTGACGCGCACACTGTTGGTGCCGGACTCGGCGCCGAGGACGACGTCGAGGACCCGCCGGGTCGGATCGACCGAGGCGAAGCCGTCCAGCCCGGTCTGGGCCCTCGGGTTGGTCACCACCATGTTGCCGGCCATGTCGCCGTACCACTTGTACAGCCACCAGCTACCGGTCGGCTGGTTGTTGACGGTCAGGCCGTTGACGGTGCCGTACTCGTACCAGAAGGCCCGGTGGGCGTTGTCGATGCCGCCGCGCTCGAACTTGGCGACGTAGCTGGCCACCGGCCCGGGCTGGTCGATCTCGGTCGGGGTGGCGTACTCGTTGATCGAGATGCGCCGGGGGCTGATCCCGAGCGACGCCTCCAACGCCCGGTAGTTGGCGATGTCTCCGGCGATCCTGGCCGCGCCCTCCAGCTCGTGCCAGCAGATGATGTCCGGCAGCGCGTTGTTGTCCCTGGCATAGGTCAGGAACGAGCGCATCCAGGACTCGTTGTAGACGGCGGTGCTCGGCCCGACGATCGGGGTCAGGGTGTCGCGGGCCCGGACCCGCTGGAAGGTACGGACCCAGCCGGCGTTGAAGGCGCCCGCGGCCGAGGTGTTCCAGGTCCAGTCGGGCTCGTTCCACAGCTCCCAACCGGTGACGTTGCTGGTGCCGGTCGCGGCCAGCCGCGCGTTGACCTGCGCGTCCACCTTGGCCAGCCAGTCGTTCCAGCTCACCCACCGGTACGGGAAGTCCGGATAGATGTCGGGCATCCGGATGTACTCGGCAGCGCCGACCCGGGTCGCCTGCGGCGCCACCAGCAACGAGTCGCCGCCCGGCGGCTGGCCGTTGGGCCGCTGCCCCACCCCGGGGGCCGGTTGGGTGAGGGTGTTCATCTTGATCGGAAGAAGCATGGCGTCGGACGGTCTGTTGTTCTCGGCCAGCGCGTAGAGTCCACCGGCCGCGAGATGGCTGACCGGCCGGAACGGGGAGCCGGCGTTGACCACCAGGGTCGAGTTCGCCGCGCTCGCCTGGGGGGCGAGGCCGACCACCGAGAGCGTGGTGGCGGCCACCAGGGCGGCGGCCAGGGCTGAGCTGAACCTCTTTCGTTGCACTGTCTACCTCGCATCGAGGAGGGGGCCGGGACGGGCCCTTGGGTGGCAGAGCGGGGACTACTCCGTGCGGTGGGGACAGCCTGGGCGGACGGGAGGTACGGCGTACCCGGGACGGCAGGCGCCCGGCGGACCCCGACAGCGGCACGACCGGCCCGGGCGGCGCGCCCCCGGTCCGTCGGGTCGCCGTTTCATCCGGCGCCGCCGGGGTGGGGCCGCCGGTCGGTCCGGACAGCGCCGGCGCCGGTGGAGGTATCGGTGCCGGTGGAGGTGTCGGTGCCGGTGGAGGTGTCGGTGTCGACGGGGATCCAGACCCGCATCGGCCCGGGGTCCCGATTGCCCCAGAGGAAGTACGGCACCGCGCTGAGCCTGATCCGCGCGCCGGAACCCGTCGGCGGCGTGGTCCCGGCGCGGTAGAGCGCGGCCGGGCCGGGCGGCGCCACGATGCCGCCGACGGTCAGCGCCACGGCATCCGGCGGGCCGCCGGCGACCTCGGCGGTTCCCAGCGGTGCCGCCGGGTCGAGGCGGACGTCCTCCAGCCGCGTACCCGGTGGCAGGTCCGCCTGCTCCAGGCAGTACACCAGCGGACCGCGGATCAGGGCGAGACAGCCGCGTACGGCATCGACGTACGGATGCGCCGCCACCAGCCGTGGCGGCATGGCCAACTCCAGCGTCACGGTGCCGGAGGACCAGTCCCGGGTCAGCCGCAGGTACCCGTCGTCGACCGTCACGTCGGCGCCGTCGGCCTCGACCCGGTAGTCCTGGCACCAGCCCGGAATGCGCAACGCCAACGTCCACGGCTCGGTGGACTCCGCCCGCACGCCGACCTCCACCCGACCGGCCCACGGGTACCCGGTCCGCACCGTCACCCGGACCGGCCGGCCGTGCACCGTCGCGTGGACCGTGCCGGCGGCGTACAGGTGCAGCTGCACTCCGTGCCCGTCCCCGCTGGCGGTGTACGCCTGCAACGAGGCCATCAGCCGGGCCAGGTTCGGCGGGCAGCAGGCGCAGGCGTACCAGGGCATCCGCCGATCCGGGGCGTCGGAGTCGGAGCCATCGTGCCCGGTACGCAGTTGCAGCGGATTGGAGTAGAAGAAGTGCGTACCGTCCAGGGCGGTGGACCCGGCGACGGCGTTGTAGAGCACCCGTTCCATCTCGTCGGCGTACCGGTGTGCGCCGTCGGCGAGCAGCATCCGCCAGTTCCACTGGAAGCTGGCGACCGCCGCACACGTCTCGGCGTACGCCCGGTCCGGCGGCAGCTCGTACGGGTCGCCGTACGCCTCGTCGCGGTGCCGCGAGCCGTGCGCGCCGGTGACGTACGTCTTGGTCAGGTAGGCGCTGTCCCAGAGCCGGCGCGCCGCCGCCAGTAGTGAATGGTCGCCGGTCTCCACCGCCACGTCCACCACCCCGGCCAGCAGGTAGAGCTGGCGTACGGCATGCCCGGCGACCTCGTCGGCGTCCCGTACCGGCACGTGGTCCTGGAGGTACACCGGGCCGAACCGCTCGGCGTTCAGCAGCCCGCGCCCGCGCAGGTCGACGAAGCGCCGGGCCAGGTTGAGGTAGGGCCGGTGCCCGGTGCTGCGGTACAGCTCGACCAGCGCGGTCTCGACCTCGGGATGCCCGCACACCGCCTCGACACCGTCCGGCCCGAACCGGTCGAGCAGCAGGTCGGCGAGGCGCCGCGCGACCGTTTCCAGCGAGTTGCCCACGCCCACCCGGGCGGTCGCCACGGCGGCCTGGAAGAGGTGTCCGGCGCAGTACAGCTCGTGGCTCCAGTGCAGCTCCTGCCACCTCCGGTCCGGCCGCTCGGCCATCACGTACGAGTTGAGGTAGCCGTCCGCGTCCTGCACCTGGGCCAGCAGCGCGACGGTGGACTCCAGGAAGTCCCGCAGTTCGGTGCCGGGCTGCGGACGGGCGAGTTCCCAGGCCGCCGCCTCCAGCGTCTTGTAGACGTCGGAGTCGGAGAACCACATACCGGTGAAGGCGCCGCACCCGTCCCCGTTGCCGTTGCCGCCGTTGCCGTCGCGGTCGCCGTTGCCGTTGCCGCCGTTGCCGTCGCGGTCGCGCAGCCGGCGCAGGTTGTCCAGCGCGCCGGCCCGGTCCAGTTGCGCCACGCAGTGCGGCAGGGTGGCGGCGGCGTTCCGGGCCTGCCACTGGCCGAGCAGTCCGGCCGGATCGAGCCGTACGTCGTCGAGCCCGAGCGGGTGCAGCGTGGCGACGGCGTCCGGCGTCGGCTGGGCGGGTCCGGTCCGGGTCGCCACGCGGTGCGCGACGGTCGGGTCGGGGTGTACATCCGGATGCAGCATCGGGCTTCGTCCTCCAGGCGCGCGGTGGTCGTCGGGTGCCCAGGTACGGGCGGGCGGTCACCGGATTGCAGCGCGCCGGAGTCGACCGAGCCGAGGCTTCCCGACTGCAGGTTGAGCAACGCGACCGGCAGGGTGAACCTGTCCCCGTCGGTCAGGAAGATCAACGGTGCGTCGATCTCGCTCCAGGCTGCCAGGAACGAAAAGAACGCGACGCCATCGAGAAAATTAAAGAAATCGTTTGCTTCAAGGCTAGGCGTTTATGTCGACGGCGGTCAATAGATGTTTCTGATGCCTGGTCCGGGGAGTCTCCTGGATCCCGGAGGGCGGGCGAGGTCGCGCTATGCTCGCTGCGCAAGCAAGGAAACCGGGAGGAAAACGTGTCGCACCGCGATCCGCCCACCATCAGTGACGTGGCAGCGCTGGCGGCGGTGTCGGTGGGCACGGCATCGAAGGCGTTGAACGGTCGCGGTTCCATGCGCCCGGAGACCCGACAACGGGTACGGGAGGCCGCCGAGCGACTGGGATTCCGGGCCAGCGCCGCCGCCCGCAGCCTCCAGGCCGGACGGACGTACACGGTCGGCATGATCACCACCGACTCGATCGGCCGGTTCAGCATCCCGGTCATGCTCGGCGCCGAGGACTCACTCGGCGCCGGCCGGATGTCGGTCTTCCTCTGCGACGGCCGCGACGATCCGATCCGGGAGCAGTACTACCTCGACACGCTGTTGAGCCGCCGGGTGGACGGCATCATCGTGACCGGCCGTCGGGCCCAGCCGCGTCCACCGGTCCGGGCCAACCTGCCGGTACCGGTCGTCTACGCCTTCATCAGCTCGACCGACCCGGACGACTGCTCGGTACTGGTCGACGAGGCCGACGGCGCCACCAAGGCGGTCGAACACCTGCTCGCGATCGGTCGACGCCGGATCGCCCACGTCAGCGGGCCCGAGCACCACCAGTCCGCGGCGACCCGTTGCACGACGGCGGCCGGCCGGCTGGCCGGGGCGGGACTGGAGTTCGCCGCACCGCCGATGTTCGGCGAGTGGAGCGAGGCCTGGGGCCGGCACGCCGCCGGCACCCTGCTCGCCAACGGACACGACTTCGACGCGGTCTTCTGCGGCAGCGACCAGATCGCCCGTGGTGTCGCGGACGGCCTGCGCGCGGCCGGCCGTCGGGTCCCCGACGACGTGGCCCTGGTCGGCTTCGACAACTGGGACGTCATGGCGATGGCCTGCCAGCCGCCGCTGACCAGCGTCGACATGGACCTGGAGGGGGTCGGCCGGGCCGCCGCCGACATGCTGCTGGCCGCGATCAACGGCCAGCCGGCACCCGGCCGGCACTACCGACCGTGCCGGCTGGTGGCCCGCGAGTCCACGGCGGTCACGGTCCGACCCGCCCCGGGGACCGCCCCGGCGCCGCCGGACCGGCTTGCCGCGCAGCCGCGTACCTGACCCGACCGGAGTGGGCGTGGTGCCGTGGCGGAGGTGCTGCTCCGCCACGACACCACGGGGTACGACGACTAGCGCGGCAGCGTCACGTCGACGTAGTCCAGGTCCACCGTTCCGGGTTGGGGCCCGCCGGGGTGGTCGGGATGGCCCTTGGCGAGGGTGATGGTCGAGGTTCCGGCGGGCAGTTCGACGATGGCCGTGGTCTGCCGGATCATCTCCCGGAACTGCGTCGGCGCGTAGGAGACGACCTGCCACGGGCCCTCGTTCACCCGTAGGAGATGACCCGACCTGGTCTGCGCCCGCCGTTCGGCCTCGGTGCCGGCGGTGGAGTACCCGATCTTCAGCCGGTACCGACCGGCGGCCGGCACCGTGACCGGCAGCCGCAGGTTGCTGTCGGGCTGACTCAGGTCGCGGACGTACGCGTCGTTCGAGACGTACGGGGCGAAGAAGTTGTTCTCGTCCATGTCGATGCTGACCAGACTCGCGCCGGACCACTCCCCCCGCTCCGCCTCGACCCGGACCCGGAAGGGGGACACGTCGAGATGGTCCACCCCGACGGCGTGGGACCCGACCCGGAGGGTGACCCGGTTCGGCCCCTTCCTCAGCACCGCCTGGATCCGGCTGGTCGAGAAGGGGGTCGCCGCCGTGGTCGGCGCGTACTCGACGGCACGGGTTCCGGCGCCGGTCAGCACGCTGCCCCGGACCGGCGAGCCCGACGGGTTGGTGTAGCGGACGTCCAGGTCGTACGCGCCGGCCGCCGGTGCGGTGACGACGAAGGAGAGGTCCCGGTGGCCGGTCCGCCCCGGTCGCACGTACCGGTTGTCGGACGCCAGTGGGCTGTCCCCGGTCGACCAGGACCGGTGGTCGGCCGCCTCGGCCTCGTAGCGCCGCTCCGGGCCGGTGAGGTCGGGTGCCTCCCGATCCGGCCGGATCACCGCCAGGTAGGCGTCCGAGTCCTGAAGTCCGGAGAGCGGAATGGAGATCTTCCCGTCGCGTACCGGATAGCTTCCGGCAAAGAGCGCGACCGGGCCCTCGGAGACGCCGTCGGTCCCGGTCCACTCGGTGGTGAACACCTGCACGTTCGCCTTCTTGCCGAAGCCGCGCAGCGCGGACAGGCCACGGACGGCAAGCTGGAGGTCGCCGTCACCGCCCCCGAAGGCGACCCGAACCGTCCTGGTACGCGGATCCGCACTGGCGAAGCCGTCCGGCGCGGGCAGCCGCTCGACGCCCTCGATCCGGGTGACCACCGTGCCGCTGCGCTGGTTGCCCGACGAGTCGGTCGCGGTGGCACCGCCGGTCTCGTCGAGGCGGTACCAGGCGACGTCGCCTCCGCCCACCGCACCGCCAGGCGAGGTCATCAGCGACCGGACCTCGGCCGGCGCGAGGCCCCGACGGAAGATCTGGAAGTCGTCGACCGTCCCGTCGAGCAGCGGATCGGGGTACTGGGAACGGCCGATCCAGTTGTTCGTGGTGTCGCCGCCGGCCAGGTCGGACGGGCTCAGCGTGAGGTTGGGGTTGCTGCCGACCGGTTCGCCGTTGACGTACAGCGTGCCGGTGTTCCCGGCCTTCGTCAGCGCCACGTGGGTCCAGCCGGTGGGCAGCGGCGCGGTGCCGTTGATCTGCTGCTCGGCGGCACCACCGTTGTTGGTGATCGAGAACCGTACGGCGTTGTTCGTGGCGGCGTCACCCGAGCGCGGCGTCAGGAACATGTTCACCTGGGTGCTCGCGCCGAAGTCGAAGATCCTCGACCAGTCCGGCGTCGAGGCCAGGTTCACCCAGGTCGAGACGGTGAAGTCGGTCAGGCCACGGAGGACGCCGGGCGGAACCTCCAGGTACCGGTTCGGATCGGTGCCGTTCAGCTTGATCGCGTTGCCGAAACCGTCCCGGCTCGGCACCCGGGTCGCCAGCGCCGGTGTCGGGTCGCCCACCTCGATCACCCGGCCCGCCCGGGACGGCGGCGTGGTCTCGACCATGTTCCCGGTCATCTCGCCGTACCACTTGAACAGCCAGTAGTTGCCGGTGGGTTCGGCCTGACGCGCCGGGCCGGAGCCACCGCCGACCGGCACCAGCAGGTCGGCGAGGCGCCCCGGCTTGTGCCAGAAGGCGAGGTTGGCGGTGTCCACCTCGGCCCGTTCCAGCCGGGCCACGAACCGGGTCAGCCAGCCCGGGACACCGGCGTCGCGCGGTGCGCCGTACTCGTTGATGCTGATCGGCAGCGGGCCGATCCCGAACTCCTTCTCCAACTCGCGGTAGCTCTCCACCCGGCCCTCGACGTCGACGCCGCGCGCCGTGCCGAGTTCGTGCCAGGAAATGATGTCGGGCACCGTGTCGGACGCGACGGCGGCGGTCAGGAAGGCCCGCATCCCGCTCTCGTAGTCACGGTCGTGGCTGGGGCCGATGATCGGGGTGTCGGGGTCGAGCGTGCGGATCAGCCGGTAGGTCCGGGCCCACATCTCGTCGAAGTCGCCCCAGCTCGAATTCCAGGTCCACTGTGGCTCGTTCCAGATCTCGTACCCGTAGATGTTGTCCGCCCCCGACGCCAGGGTGGCCCGGACCATCTTCTCGACCTGCTCGTACCAGTAGTCGTCGCCCTGCCACTGGTAGGGGAAGCTGGGGAAGATGTCGGGCAGCCGGACGGTGACCGTCGCGCCGTGGCGCCTGGCCACCGGCCACACCTTCAGGGTGTCACCGACCGGCGCGGGCTCCCCGTTGGGCTGGTGGGTCGCGCCCGGCGGCGGTTGGGTGAACATCTTCGGCCGGACGGCGGCGATCCATGGGTCGGCCGGCCAGCCCTCGTCGCCCAGCCCGTACAGGGAGCCCGATGCCGCGTGGTCGACCTTCTTGAACGGCTTGGCGACGTCGACGTCGAGCACCATCGGAGCCCGGCCGGGCAGGCCGGCGGCCTGGCTCGGCTCGGCCTCGCCCGCTACGGCGGTCCCGGCGGTGACCAGTAGGGCCGCCGCGACGGCGGCGCGCAGAGTTCGGTGTCGCACATGCACCTCACTTCACTTCGGAGGAGATCCGGAGCCGGTTGGATCCACCGGACCGGGCGCCGGGGCGACACGGCCATGGGCGGGGATCGAGGCAGGGGGCGGGCCGTGACCCTGGGTACCAGCGCGGATATCGAAAGTGCCCGTCGATGGGTGCGGCCCGGGTGCCCCTGCCGCCGAGACGTCCGGGTCCCGAGCCCGACGACATCCGGGGGGTGGAAGGACGGACAACCGACAGTGGAGGAAAATCAGGCAATCGGTTTCCCAGGAGGCTAGGCGTTACGGACATCGACTGTCAACGAGAGTTTCGCGCGTGTTACCCGGACCGATCCCGGGCCGCACACCAGCCGGTGGTCCAGCACCGGAGGACCGACCGGGAAAGACGGGAAAGTCTGCGCCGCCGCGCCGACCCGACCCCCAGACGGGCGGTTCGCACACCTGTCCGGTAATTTCTGGCTCTGGCCGTACCGCCCGGACAGGAGAGCTCAGGCATGGGTAAGAGGACCGTTCACGTCTCCGATTTCACTGGCAAGGTCCTCGAGACCGCCGACCAGGTGGTCCGGATCGTCGTGCTGGAGCACCCCGACCTGGTCGCCGGGCCGGTGCAACTGGAGGCCGAGCCGGCCGAGATCGAGAGCATCGACGACGCGGCCCTGGACGTCGCCGTCGTCGAGATCTACGACGGGCGGGACGACGACCAGCCGCGCCGGGTGACGCTCACCGCCAGCGAGTTCGACTCGCTGGCCACCGACGTACCGATGGCACAGCTGCTGCGGACCGCCGAGCGGATTCGCCCGCCGAAGGCGAGCCGGAAGACCGACCGTCCCGACTACAGCACCCTGGAGCACGCCGGCAAGCCGCACCGGGGCCGGGTCACGGAGGAGGAGGCGGGGCTGGTCCGCGACCACCTCGACGAGATCAACAAGAGGCTCGCCGACGAGGGGGTCCGGCAGATCGACCCGACCGACCCGGAGCAGGCCACCCGGTACGGTTTCCCGACACCGGCCTGACCGGTACCCCTCTCCCCGCAGTGATGACCACGCCCGCCGTACGCATCCGGGTATCGAGGCGGACTGATGGCGCAGGAGACCCACAGGATCGGCCGACGGGCAACCGGAACGACCTGCCGGCGTTCCTCGCCGGATTCAGCCACTTCGCCTTCCAGGTCCGTGGCGACCGGGTGTCCCGGATGACCATCCGGGCCTGACATCGCCGTCGGCGCCATCGGGCAGGGTCCACGACCACAAAGACCACAACGAACTCCACGACCGTAACGGTGACGGGTGTCACCTCGGCCGGAAGCATCTACGCAACGCAGCGGCAACGCGGCGGCAACAGATGCGCATTCCTGCCGAGGAGACACCGATGACAGACCTTCGAAGCACGGTACGCCGGCGGAGGATCGCGACGCTCGCCTGCGTACCCCTGCTCGCTCTCGGGGCCACCGCCTGCGCCAAGGACGGCGACGGGGGCGGCGACGCCACGGCGGCGAAGTACCCCACCAAGACGATCCAGTTGATGGCGCCCGCCGCACCCGGCGGCGGTTGGGACAGCACCGCCCGGGCGCTACAGAAGACGCTGACCGAAGGCAAGCTGGTCACCGAGTCGGTCGAGGTGACCAATGTGACCGGTGCGGGCGGCACCCTCGGGCTCTCCCAGTTGGTGACGAAGAACCGGGGCGACGCGCACCAGCTCATGGTGACCGGGCTGGTGATGATCGGCGGCGTGGTGACCAACAAGTCACCGGTCAACCTCGGCCAGGTCACGCCGATCGCCACGCTCACCGCCGAGCAGGAGGTGATCGTCGTACCGGCGGACTCGAAGTACACCACGCTCCAGCAACTGATGGCCGACGCCAAGACCAGCCCGGCATCGATCAACTGGGGCGGTGGCTCGGCCGGTGGCACCGACCAGATCCTCGTCGGGCTGCTCGCGAAGGCCGCCGGTGCGGATCCGAAGGCGATGAAGTACGTCGCCTACTCCGGCGGCGGCGAGTCCAAGGCCGCCCTGCTCTCCGGCGACCTGACCGCGGCGGTCTCCGGCGCCAGCGAGTACCGCGACCTGGTCGCGGGTGGCCAGGTCCGAGCCCTGGCGGTCTCCGGCGCCACCGGCATCGACGTCGGCGCCGGCAAGCCCACCCCGACGATCAAGGAATCCGGGTACGAGGTGGAGCTGATGAACTGGCGCGGCATCGTCGCCGCCCCGGGGATCTCCGACGGCGAGCGTGCGGCGATCATCGCGCTGATCGACCGGCTGCACGCCTCCGAGCAGTGGAAGCAGACGTTGACCGCACAGCGGTGGGACGACTTCTACCGCAGCGGTGCCGAGGCGAAGACCTACTTCGACGAGGAGACCAAGCGGATCACCGACGTGCTGACCGAGATCGGTCTGGCCGGTTGATGTCGTCGGAGACGGATATCCGGGGAGGGGCGGCCGAGCCGGTCGCCCTTCCTCCGGCGCCCTGGGGTGCCCGGATCCTCGGCGGCGTACTGCTGGCGGTCGGGCTCTTCCTGCTCTGGACGGCGTACGACTCCGCCGAGGGCGACTTCTCGCCGCACGGACCGTGGCTGGCCCCGCTGGTGGTGACGATCGGCTGGGTGGTGCTCGCCACCTGGTACCTGGCCGTCCAGTTCGGACCGTCGAGCCGCCGGCCCGTTCCCGATACCGCCGAGCAGATCGACCGGCCCGAGCAGGCTGAGCAGGGCGAGCAGACCGACCACCAGTCTGAGCAGACCGTCCGGCCTGAGGAGACCGAGCAGGCTGACGAGACCGAGCAGGGCGAGCCGGTGCCGGCCGTACAGTGGCTCACTCCGGCCCTGCTCTGCGCGGCGCTGATCGGTTACGTCCTGCTCCTCTCCCCGATCGGATTCGTGCTCGCCTCGGCGGTCTTCTTCCCCGCCTGCGCCCGGATCCTCGGCAGCCGGCACAGCCTCCGCGACGTCGCGGTCGGAGTGCCGTTGGCGCTCGGCGTCTACTACGGCTTCACCCTGGGGCTCGACATCACGCTGCCGGCCGGGGTGCTGCCGCTGTGAACGTCTTCGGCGATCTCCTCGGCGGCTTCGGCACCGTGCTCGAACCGCAGTACCTGCTCTACGCGGCGATCGGCGTCACCCTCGGCACCTTCGTCGGGGTGCTGCCCGGAATCGGCCCGGCGCTGACCATCGCGCTGCTGTTGCCGGTCACGTTCAACCTGGACGACCCGATCGGCACGTTCATCATGTTCGCCGGCATCTACTACGGCGCCATGTACGGCGGGTCGACCACCTCGATCCTGCTGAACACCCCCGGCGAGTCCGCCTCGGTGGCCACGGCGATCGAGGGGTACCAGATGGCCCGGCGCGGGCGGGCCCGGGCCGCGCTGGCGACGGCGGCGATCGGCTCGTTCGTCGCCGGCACCATCTCGACGCTGCTGCTCACCCTCTTCGCCAAACCGGTCGCCTCGCTCGCCACCTCGTTCCGCGCGGCGGACTACTTCGCGCTGGCCCTGCTGGCGATGGTCGCGGTCACCGCGCTGGTCGGCCGATCCCTGGTACGCGGGCTGATCTCGCTGAGCCTCGGCCTGTTCCTGGGACTGGTCGGGCTCGACGAACTGACCGGCCAGGCCCGGTTCAGCTTCGGCACCCTGGAACTGCTCGACGGCATCGACGTGGTGGTCATCATCGTCGGCCTCTTCGCCATCGGCGAGACGCTCTACGTGGCGAGCCGGCTCCGCCGGTTGCCCGAGCACGTGACCCCGCTGGAGCCGGGCGGTGGCGGTTTCGGCTGGCTCAGTCGACAGGACTGGGCCCGTTCGTGGCGGCCCTGGCTGCGCGGCACCGCCGTCGGCTTTCCGTTCGGGGCGCTCCCGTCCGGCGGTGCCGACATCCCCACCTTCCTCTCCTACACCTACGAACGGCACCGGGCGAAGAACCGGGCCGAGTTCGGCAAGGGGGCGATCGAGGGCGTCGCCGGTCCCGAGGCGGCGAACAACGCGGCGTTCTCCGGCGTACTCGTGCCGCTGCTCACCCTCGGCATCCCCACCTCGGCCACGGCGGCGGTGATGCTTGCCGCGTTCCAGAACTTCAACGTGCAACCGGGTCCGCAGCTCTTCGACAAGTCACCGGAACTGGTCTGGGCGCTGATCGCCTCCCTGTACGTCGGCAACGTGCTGCTGCTCGCCCTGAACCTGCCACTGATCCGGCTCTGGGTACGGGTCCTCCAGATCCCCCGACCGATGCTGTACGCCGGCATCCTGGTCTTCGCGACCCTCGGCGTGTACGCGGCCACGAACAGCGTCATCCAGGTGCTGATCGCGTACGGCATCGGGGTGATCGGGTTCTTCATGCGGCACTTCGAGTTCCCGATCGCACCGGTGATCCTCGGCGCCATCCTCGGCCCGATGATGGAGTTGCAGTTCCGGCGCACGCTGGTGCTCTCCAACGGGGACCTGAGCGTCTTCGTCACCCGTCCACTGACCGCGGTGCTGCTCGGACTGGTGGTCGTCGCGGTGCTGGTGCCGTTCCTGCCCCGGATCATCGCGCGGTTGCGGGGCCGCTCCCCCGCCTCGGCGCGGCGCCTCGCGTTCGGCGAGGACGACTGAGCAGGGCGAGCGGGCGAGCAGGTCAGGTTCCGCCGGTCCACCGGTAGCGTCGTTCCGGTCGGCCGGCGGAGCCGTACCGCAGGCTCACCCCGGCCTTGCCGGAGCCGACGAAGTGTTCCAGGTAGCGGCGGGTGCTGACCCGGGACAGCCCGACCCGGTCCGCGCACTCGGTCGCGGACAGGTCACCGTCGGCGGCCCGCAGTGCCGCCGCGACCAGGTCCGCGGTCGGCTGGGTGAGCCCCTTGGGCAGCCCGAACGGGGTCGGCCGGAGCGCCACGAAGAGCCGGTCGACGTCGTCCTGCGCCACCTCCTGGGAGCCGGTGAGCCGGCGCTGGGCGGCGGCGTACCGTTCCAGGCTGTCGCGCAGCGCGTCGAAGGTGAACGGCTTGATCAGATAGTGCACGACCCCGCCGCGCAGGGCGGTCCGGATCGTGCTGACGTCGCGGGCGGCGGTCACCGCGAGCACGTCCACCACCACGTCGCCCTCGCGCAGCCGGCGCAGCACCTCCAGCCCGGACAGGTCCGGCAGGTAGATGTCCAGCAGCACCAGGTCGGGCCGGAGCCGGTGTACCGCGTCCAGCGCCTCCGCGCCGCTGTGCGCCACCCCGACGACCTCGAACCCGGGTGTCCGCTCGACGAAACCGCACTGCACCTTCGCGACCATGAAGTCGTCGTCGACGACCAGCACCCGGATCATGCCGGCGTTCCCAGGACCGGGGCGGCGGCGACCAGCGGCAGCCGGGCCCGGAACGCCGCGCCCTCGACCTCGACACTGCCGCCCCGGTGCTGGCAGATCAGCCGGATCAGCGCCAGCCCGAGCCCATGGTGGCCCCGGGCCGCGTCCTTCGTGCTGTAGCCCTGCCGGAACACCTCCTCGACCAGTTCGGCCGGTACGCCCGGCCCGGAGTCGCTGACCCGGACCAGTACCTCCGCGCCGTCCACCCCGATCGTCACCTCCACCCGGCCACCGGGGCCGAGCGCGTCGAGGGCGTTGTCGACCAGGTTGCCGACCACCGTGACGAGGTCGACGGCGAGCTTCTCGTCGACGGCGGGCAGGTCGGACTCCGGCGAGATCGCCAGCTGTACGCCCTGCTCGGCAGCGAGGCTGGCCTTGGCGATCAGCAGTGCGGCGAGCGCCGGGTCCCGGATCAGCCGGGTGACGTCCCGGTTCAGCTCCTCGTGCACCTGACTCGCCCGGGTGATGTAGCGGATCACCTCGTCGTGCTCACCGAGTTCGATCAGGCCGGCGATGGTGTGCAGCCGGTTCGAGAACTCGTGCGCCTGTGCCCGCAGGGTGTCCGTGGTGTGCCGGCTGACGTCCAGCTCGCGACGGAGCGCGGTCAGTTCGGTCCGGTCCCGCAGCGTGGTCACCGAACCGACCCGTCGGCCCCGGACCAGCACCGGCCGGCGGTTGAGCACCAGGACCCGGTCGTCGCTGAGCACGATCTGGTCCACTCCGGTGACCCGGCCGGTCAGCACATCGCGCAGCCGGGGTTCCATCGGCTCGGCGTGCAGCGACTGGCCCACCGGCAGGGCCGGCAGGCCGAGCAGCCGTACCGCCTCGTCGTTGACCAGGGTCACCCGGTCGGCCGTGTCGGTGCCGAGCACCCCCTCCTTGATGCCGTGCAGCATCGCCTCCCGGTGCTCGACCAGACCGGTGATCTCGCGCGGCTCCAGGCCGAGGGTCTGCCGCTTCACCCGGCGGGCCAGCAGCAGCGATCCGGCCACCCCGAGCACCCCGCCCAGCAGCAGGTAGGTGAGCAGGTTGGTGACGCCGGCCGCGAGCTGCTCCGGCAGGGTCGGATAGGTCTGGCCGACAACGATCAGGCCGAGGAAGCTCCCGTCCCGCTCGTCCAGCACCGGCACGTGCGCGACCAGCGCCTTGGAGCCGTCGTTGAGCACGCCCACCCAGGACCGCCCGGAGAGGCCGTCGCTGCCGCCGCGCACCATCGGCGATCCGGCGTCGGGGCCGGTGACCAGCTTGCCGCCGGCGTCGGCGATCAGGACGTAGGTGGCACCGGAGACCGCCCGGGCGCTCTCCGCGACCGCGGCGAGGGCCTCCTGACCGTGTGGGTCGCCGATGCCCATCCGTACGGTCCGGTTGATCGCCGCGTTCTCGCCGACCGAGCGCAGCCGGGAACCCTCGTCCCGCCGGAACGCGGCGTCGGCCTCGGCGATCGAGACCGCCGCCACGGCACCCACCACCAGCAGGACGATGCCGAGCTGCAGCAACAGGAACTGGCCGGCCAGGGACATCCGCTGCCGCATCGCTCCTCCTCGTCCCGCCCCGGCGCCACGCCGGTCCGCTCCGTCTCCGTCCGGGTTCGGCACGGCGCGCGGCGGCCGGCGCCCGACCCACAACGACGGAGGCTTCCACCTGGCCAGCGGCGACGTCAACCGGCAAACTACCGGGGGCCGGGGTGGTGACAACGGGTCGCCGGGCGATGAGGATCGGCGGATGGCCCCTACGACACCTCGCCCGACCCGTCGGCTGACCCGCTCGGTGGTGGCGGTCGGCGTCACCGTCCTGCTGGCCGTCGTGGCGGGCTGCGCCGGCCGGTCCGGCGCCGGCTCGGCGCAGCTGCGGGTGCTGGTGCCGAACGCGCCGGGCAGCGGCTACGACGTGACCGCCCGCACCGCCGCCAAGGCACTGGCGGACGCCGGCATCGCCCGGGGTGTGGAGGTCTTCAACCTGCCCGGTGGCGGGGGCGTGGTCGGGCTCCGGCGACTCGGCTACGAACGCGGCAATCCGCGCCTGCTGATGCTGATGGGGCTCGGTGTGGTCGGCAGCCAGTACGCCTGGAGCCCCCGGGTCACCCTGCAGGACACCACCCCGGTCGCCCGGCTGATCGAGGAGCCGGCCATCGTGGTGGTGACCCGCGACTCGCCGTACCACGATCTCACCGGGTTGATCACGGCCTGGCGGGCCGATCCGGCCTCGGTGCCGGTCGGTGGCGGCTCGTCGGCCGGCGGCCCGGACCACCTCGCCCCGATGCTGATCGCGGACGCCGTCGGCATCCCGCCCCGGCAGGTCAGCTACCGGCAGTTCGACGGCGGTGGTGACCTGCTCGCCGCGATCCTCGACCACCAGGTCGACTTCGGCGTCTCCGGCCGCAGCGAGTACGCCGACCAGATCGCCTCCGGTCAGCTCCGGGTGCTCGCCGTGACCAGCGAGTTCCGGATCCCCGGCATGGCCGCGCCGACCCTGCGGGAGCGCGACGTCGACGTCGTCTTCACCAACTGGCGGGGCATCGTCGCGCCGCCCGGTCTGGGCGAGGACGACGTCGCCGCGCTGCGCGACGTGGTGGCCCGGCTGCACGGCTCGGCGCAGTGGCGCGCGGTCCTGGCGAAGTACGGCTGGACCGACGCGTACCTGGACGGGCCCGCCTTCGGCGACTTCCTCCGGGCCGAGAACGATCGCCTCGCGCACGCGCTGGACGGGCTCGGCCTGAGTCCGGATGCCACCCCCGTGCCCCGGTCCGGCGGATGAGCCCGCCCGGCCGGGAGCCGTCCGGCGGGGCCCGGTCCCGCCGGTCGGCTCAGCTACCGGCCGCGTAGCGCCGGGCGACGGTGTGGAAGGCGGCCTTCGGCTCCCACCGGTACGTCCCCGGCTCCTGGCCGGGGAGCACCTTGACGATGCCGTAGCCGGCCATGTCCAGGTCCCGACGGGAGTCGGCGGAGTGGGGATGGCTCGGTTCGATGAACTCGAAGACGAACGCGCCGTCGACGCCCGCCGCCTCGTAGATGTCGATCAGCTCACCGAGCTGCTCCGCCTGGACCTGTTCGTCGCGTTGGTGGCCGCCGGTGATCCGCGGAAGGTCGCCGCTCCAGTCGATGACCTCGTGTGCGGCGGGCCCCTTTCCGACCGCCTCGGCGAAGCTGGCGCAGCCGAACTCCACGATCACCACCGGCTTGCCGTGCCGCAGGTGCCGGCGCAGGTTCGCCGCGTACCGTCGCCGGTTGAACCGGACCCGGTAGTAGTCCAGGCCGACGATGTCGAACGGGCGCCAGTCGACCTGCTCCCAGAGCCCCGCGCCGTAGGTGAGCCGGCCGTGGAAGGAGGACCTGGCGACCGTGGCCGCCCGGGCCAGCAGCGAGTTGAGCCTGCGGTTGTACCAGGGCATCAGTGGCCAGGTCCGGGGCGAGGCCAGGCGGGCTCCCCGTTCCTGGTAGCTGTCGCCCGGGATGATGCCGGCGGCGAATATGGTCAGCTCGCAGCCGACGTTGAGCGTCACCGTCGAGTGCCGCCGCCGCAGCTCCTCGGCGGCTCCGGCCGCGTCGGCGAGGTGGTCCAGGATCCGCTGCGGGTCCGCGTCGACCAGCCGGGGTTGCAGCCACACGTGCAGGCCGTGTTCCAGCGCGATCGTCGCCGCCTGCCCGAGCCGGTCGAGGTCGGTGCCGAAGATGCCGATGGAGTCGCAGTGCAGCTCGGTCCGGATGGCCTCGATCTCCCGCCGGACCAGGTCCGGTCGCCACACCTCGCGGGAGAGGGCACCGCCGGCCCCGTAGTTGGTGCCGGTGTCGTAGTTGACGCCTCGGTAGGTCAGGCTCATCTCGTCGCCTCGCTTCGGGTGGCCCGGTCGAAGAGGGTGACCAGTTCGGCGGCGTACGCGGTCAGGTCGACCGTCGGGTCCGCCACCCAGGCGCCGAGCACGCCGATGACCGCCTGACTGACGGTCATCGCGACGAGCCGAGGGTCGAAGTCCCGGAACTCCCCGTCGCGTTGCCCGGTACGCAGGATCTCGCCGAGCAGCGTCAACACCGACTCGTCGGCAGTGGGCTCGAATCGCAGCCGGCCGTCGGCGGTGCGATGGTTGCCGACGATGTCCACCAGCGCCAGCAGGTGTGCCCGGCGCGCGTGCAGGTACGCGATGTTCGATTCGACGTACGCGGCCAGTTTGCCGGCCGCGCTCGACTGGGCGGCCAACCGGGGTTCGATGAACGCCCAGGAGTCGCCGTAGATCTGCGTCACCACCTGTTCCAGCAGTTCGTCCTTGCCGGCGAAGTGGTAGGAGACGACGCTCTTGCTGGTCTGGGCGCGTTGCGCGATCCGGGCCAGGGACGCCTGCGCGTAACCCGCCTCGGCGACCGTCTCGATCGCGGCCTCCACGATCTGCCGTCGCCGGGCCTCCTCGATGATCGGGTTACGTTTCCGTCCGCTCGGACTATCCTCAGGCCGCATGGACTGACAGTAGGCCGATCGGCCTACATTGTCCAGCGCCCACAGCCTGGCGGAACGGCGCGGGACAGGGCGGGGCGGGGCGGAAGAAGCTAGGCGGCGCGCAGGGCCTCCACCGCGATCCGGGCGGCCTCGCCCATGGCCAGGTCCACGTCGATCCGGCGAACGGCGAGCCGGTCGCTGCGGGCGAACACCGCGATCGCGTACCGGCCGCCGTCGGGATACTCGGCGACCCCGGCCTCCAGGTGCAGGCCGGGTAGCGTGCCGGTCTTGGCCGCGACCCGGACACCGGGCGGAAAGCCGGAGCCGAGCCGGGTCCAGAAGAGCTGCCGGGACATCCACTCCCGGACCATCTCGCAGGCCGCGCCGGGGCCCGCCTCGTCCCGCCAGACGAGGCCGAGCAGCCGGGTGATCTCGCGGGCGGTGCTCGACGTCGTGTGGGCCGGGTCGAACACCCGCATCGCGCGGATCCGCTCCGCCGACATGGTCGGGAAGATCCGGGCGAACTCCGCCTCGGTCCGGGCTCCGACGTCGGCGAGCATCGTCTCGACCAGTTGCCGGGGGCCGCCGAGAATCCGGGTCCGGGACAGGCCCAACTCGGCGGCGAGCATCGGCAACACGTCCGCGCCGACCCGGCGCAGCAGCAGATCGGCGGCGGTGTTGTCGCTGACCGACATCGCGAAGTACGCGAGATCGCGCAGCGAGACCTCGGCGTCGTCGGCGCAGCCCGCCAGCCCCCAGCCGCCGAGCCGGTCGGCGGCCCGGACGAGGACGCGCTCCCGAGGATCGAGCTGGCCGGCGGCGACCTGCCGGGCGAACTCCAGGACCAGCAGGACCTTGAAGATCGATGCGATCACCACCTGGTCGTCCGCGCGTACCGCAACCTCGCGGTCGACGACGTCGCCGTCGGCACTGTCGATGTCGACGACGTGCAGGCTGGCGGTCACCTCGGCCCGAGCGAAGACACCCTTGATCAACTCCTCCACTCCCACCCAGGCACGGTAGCCGCCGCCCCTACCGGCCATCCCGGGTGGTGACGACCGGCACCGCAGCGGCCGGGGCGCCGGCCGGTACCCGCCCCTGGCATACCATCGCGTCGTGGACCTGCTCCGACACCTGCGGAACTTCGTGGTGGTCGCGCACGAGCTGCACTTCGGGCGGGCCGCCGGACTACTCGGGATGGCGCAGCCACCGCTGAGCCAGTCGATCCAGCGGCTGGAACGGGAGTTGGGAACCGAACTGTTCGACCGCTCCCAGCGGCAGGTACGGCTCACCACCGCCGGTCAGCTGCTGCTCGGCGAGGCCGAGGAACTGCTCGCCGGCCAGCAGCGACTACGCAACCTCATGCGGCAGGTCCGGGACGGCACCCTGGGCGTGCTCCGCGCCGGGGTGTCACCGGAGACCTCCGCGGTGGCCCTGCGGGAGCTGCTGGAACGGCTCACCGCCCGGGCGCCCGACCTGGAGGTGGAGCTGCACGAGCTGACCAGCGGCGAGCAGATCCGGATGCTGACCGACCGGCAGCTGGACGTCGGCCTGCTCCACCATCCCGTCGGCGTTGACGGGCTGCATTTCGGGACCACGGTCGACGTACCCGTGGGGGTGCTGCTGCCCCGGACCTCACCGCTGGCCCGGGAGCGGCAGGTCGAGTTGGCGGCGCTGGCCGGGCTCGACCTGATCACCGCACCCGAGGCAACGGCGCCCGGCTGGCACGGGTACCTGCTCGACGTGTGCCGGCGGCACCACTTCGTACCGGCCCGGGTACGTCCGGCGCGAAGCCCCGAGTTCCTTCTCGGCCTCGTACTGGCCGGTGGCGGGGTCGCGGTCGAGCCGGCGGCACTCGCCCGCCGGGAGCCCCGGATCGCCTGGCGGCCGATCACCGGTACCCCGCTGGTGAAGCGCACCTCGCCGGCCTGGCCGAGGCACGCGCCGCATCCCGCCGCACCGATGTTCGGCCAACTCGCCGCCGAGGTCCTCGCCGACACCGAGCCCGGGCTGCCGGCGCCGCCCGCCGGGCCCGCCCCCCGCCCCTGGCCGGTCCTGTTCGACGCGGTCGGCTGAGCTCCGACGCGGTCGGCCGAGCTGCGTTTCATCCGCCGCCGGGCCCGGCCTCCGGCGCCGGGTCAGTGGGACTCGCGCGAGACCCGGTCGCCGCTCCCACCGACGAGGAAAGCGAGATCCGCGCCGACCTCGGCGCCGAGCACGGTGTCGACGTAGAGCTTCTCCCAGCCCCGGCCCGGCCGGGCGAGCGCCGCGACCAGGGCCGGCGACGGCGGTCGCAGGTCGAACTCCTCCCGGGGTACGTCCACCGACACCTGCCGGTTCGGCACGTCGAGGACGACCCAGTCACCGGTACGCAGCCGGTCGAGGGGTCCACCGGCCGCCGCCTCGGGTGACACGTGCAGCACGACGGTGCCGTACGCGGTGCCGCTCATCCGGCCGTCGCAGATCCGTACCATGTCCCGGACCCCCTGCCGGAGCAGTCGGGTCGGCAGCGGCATGTTCGCGACCTCGGGCATGCCGGGGTAACCCCGGGGGCCGCAGCCACGCAGTACGAGCACCGAGTCGGCGTCCACGTCGAGGTCGGGCGAGTCGATCCGCGCGTGCAGGTCCTCGACGGAGTCGAAGACCACCGCGCGGCCCCGGTGCCGGAGCAGGTGCGCACTGGCGGCGGCCGGCTTGATGATGGCGCCGCTCGGGGCGAGGTTGCCGTGGAGCACGGCGATCCCGGCCTTCGACCGCACCGGATTGTCACGGGTCCGGATGACGTCCGGGTCCCAGATTCGCGCGTCGGCGAGGGACTCGACGAACGGCCGGCCGGTGACGTCGATCGCGTCCGGGTCGAGCAGGTCGACCACCTCGCGCAGCACGGCGGCGAGACCGCCGGCCCGGTGCAGGTCCTCCATCAGGTACCGCCCGGCCGGTTGCAGGTCGACCAGCAGCGGTACGTCGGCGCCGATCCGGTCGAAGTCGGCCAGGGTGAGGGGTACCCCGAGCCGGCCGGCGATGGCGAGCAGGTGCACCACGGCGTTGGTGGAGCCGCCGATCGCGGCGAGCGCGACGATCGCGTTGTGGAACGACTCCGGGCGCAGCACCGAACTCGGCCGGCGCCCGGCCCCGACCATCTCCACGATCAGCCGGCCGGTCTGGTGCGAGCGGGTCAGCAGTCGGCTGTCCGGCGCCGGAATCCCGGCGGTTCCGGGCAGTACGGCACCGAGCGCCTCGGCGAGCAACGCCATCGTGGAGGCGGTACCCATGGTGTTGCAGTGTCCCCGGCTGCGGATCATCGAGGACTCCGACTCGAGGAACGCCGCCTCGCTGAGCGTGCCGGCGCGGACCTCCTCGCTCAGCCGCCACACGTCGGTGCCGCAGCCCAGTGGCGTACCCCGGAACGTGCCGGTGAGCATCGGCCCGCCGGGTACGACCACGGCGGGCAGGTCCACCGACGCGGCGGCCATCAGGAGGGCCGGAATGGTCTTGTCGCAGCCGCCGAGCAGCACCACTCCGTCGATCGGGTTGGCCCGCAGCATCTCCTCGGTCGCCATCGCGGCCATGTTGCGCCACAACATCGCGGTCGGCCGCAGTTGCGTCTCGCCGAGCGAGACCACCGGCAGGTTCAGCGGAACCCCGCCGGCCGCCCAGACGCCCTGCTTGACGTGCTCGGCGACCTCGTCCAGGTGACTGTTGCACGGGGTCAGGTCCGAGGCGGTGTTCGCGATGGCGATCTGCGGGCGACCCTCGAACGCCGAGTCCGGCAGGCCGCGACGCATCCACGCGCGGTGGATGTAGGCGTTGCGGTCCCGACCGGAGTACCACTGGCTGCTACGAGTCTCAGGCATCGAATTTCCGATTATCGCCACGCTGGTTCCACATCTGGAATATCGGTACCGTACCCGAGTGGCGTCGCTGCATCGGATCGGCTTCGCCCACCGGACAATGCCGGGCCGTCAGGTGCGCGGCGACGAGTTCGTCCGGCTCGCCCTCCGGCAGCAGCGGGCGCGCTGATGCGGGCCTTCGTTCTCACCGGACCGGGCCGGGCGCAGGTCCGGGACGTACCGCCGCCCGAGGCCGGTCCCGGCGGGGTCGTCGTCGACGTCGAGCGGACCGGTGTCTGCGGCACCGACGTCGAGTTCTTCACCGGCGAGATGTCGTACCTGCACACCGGGCAGGCGGGATATCCGGTACGGATCGGGCACGAGTGGTCCGGCACGGTCTCCGCCGTCGGCGACGGGGTCGATCCGGCATGGCGAGGGCGGCGGGTCACCGGTGACACCATGCTCGGCTGTGGACACTGCTACCGGTGTCTGGACGGTCGTCAGCACGTCTGCGCCGACCGGTACGAGATCGGCATCCGCAACGGCTGGCCGGGCGCGCTCGCCGAACAGCTGCCGGTACCCGTGACCGCCCTACAGGTCCTGCCCGACGCGGTGGACGCGGCGCTCGGCGCCCTCGTCGAGCCCGGCGGAAACGCCCTGCGCGCCGTACAGGGGGCGGACCTGCGGCCGGGCCAGCGGCTCCTGGTCCTCGGCCCCGGCACCATCGGCCTGCTCGCCGCCCGGATCGCCGCCGCGCACGGGGTCGAGGTGCACCTGCTCGGGCGTACCGCCGCGTCGCTGGGTTTTGCCCGGTCGATCGGCTTCGGCAACGTCTGGACCAGGCAGACGCTGCCGGAGTTGCCGTGGGACGCCGTGGTCGACGCCGCCAACGACGCCGCACTGCCCGCGCTCGCGGCGGACCTCGTCGAGCCGGGACGTCGGGTGGTGTACGTCGGCCTCGCGGGTCACCCGAGCCTCCTCGACACCCGCACCCTCGCGCTCAAGGACGTCACGGCGGTGGGGGTGCTCAGCGCCTCGGGTGCCTTCCCCCGGACGGTGGAGCTGTACGCCTCCGGATCGGTCGACCCGGGCCCGCTCGTCGCCGCCACCGTCGGACTCGACGAGGTCGCCGCCGTGCTCGCCGGCGACCGGCGACCCGAATGGGGCGACGCACCCAAGATTCACGTCGACCCCCGACGCTGATCTCCGGTGCCGACGGCCCGGTGCTGCCTCCCTGGCTGACGGCCCGGTGCTGCCTCCCAGGCTGACGGCCCCTAGCTGCCCACCGGCGCCGACGGCCCGGTCAGGTCGACTCCTCCGCGAAGACCGTCATCGACTCCAGCAGGGGCGCCCCGAACGTGGTCACCATCGCCACGTCGGAGGCGTCGCGTCCTCGGCCGATGAGGATCCGGCCCTTGCGGCGACGGTTGTTACGCGGATCGAAGGTCCACCATCGGTCGCCGAGCCAGACCTCCATCCAGGCGGCGAAGTCCATCGGCGCCGGATCCGGCGGCACGTCCATGTCCGGCAGGTACCCGAAGACGTACCGGGCCGGGATGTTCAGCGCCCGGCAGAAGGAGATGGCCAGGTGGGTGAAGTCGCGGCACACCCCGAACCCGGAGGCGTTGACGTCGACCGCCGTCGACTGCGGGCCACTGCTGCCGTACTGGAAGGTCAGGTGGTTGTTGACGTAGTCGCAGATCGCCTGCACCCGGGAGTAGCCGGTCGGCATCGCGCCGAAGCGGGACCACGACTCGTCGCCCAGCATGTCGGGCAGGCAGTAGCGGCTGGGCAGGGTGTAGATGAGCACGTCGTCCGGGAGTTCCTCGGGCGTCAGCTCCGGTGCCTCCTCGTCGGCCGCCTCGGTCGCGTCGGGTACGAGCACCGAGGCGTCGTAGCGCAACGTCGACCGGCCGGCGGGCAGGACGAGTCGGGCGCACGGGTTGCCGTAGATGTCGGTGTAGCTGCGGATCCGCAGACCCGGCTCCTTCGTCCAGCTCCGGCTGGCCAGGGTGACCGGTTCTGCGTTCCGCGGTTCGACCTGTAGGACGGCCGGAGTGTCGACCACCGCGACGTAGACGAACTCGCAACCCACCGCCACCCGCCGGGATCTCATAGCCGAATCGTCCGGGCACGATGTTTCAGGCGCGTTACCTATTGGACCTACCAGGCTCCCTGTTGGCGGACGAATACGTCGAGCTCGTCGTTGGTGTCGCCGGGGACCAGGTTGGACGCCCGGGAGACGAAGCTGACGTACCGGCCGTCGCCGCTGATCACCGGTCCGTGGGCGGCCGCGTCGGCCTGTACGCCGGCACCGGACACACTGACTCTGCTGGTCACACCGGTCCGGAGGTCCCGGACGAAGACGTCCTCGGTGTCGTTGGTGTCGTCGGCGACCAGGTTCGTGGCGTCGGTGGCGAAGCTGACGTACCGGCCGTCGGCGCTGATCACCGGATTCCAGACGCTGGTATTCGACTGGGCGCCCGCGCTCGAGACGCTGACCGGCCTGGTGGTGCCGGCCCGCAGATCGCGGACGAACACGTCGATGACCCCGTTGGTGTCGTCGCGGGTCAGGTTCGATCCGTTCGAGGTGAACACGATCCGGCGCCCGTCGGCGCTGATCGCCGGCGAGTAGCTGCCCCACCCGTTGGCCTGCTCCTCGGTGTCGGAGACGCTGACTCTGATCGTCAGGCCGGCCCGCAGGTCCCGGACGAAGACGTCCGGTGCGCTGTTGGTGTCGCCGGGCACCAGGTTCGAGGCGGAGGAGTAGAAGGTGACGTACCGGCCGTCGGCATTGATCGCCGGCTCGTAGCTGCCGTCGGCCGCCTGCTCCCCGGCGCCGGAGACACTGGCCCTGGTCGTCACGCCGGCCCGCAGATCCCGGACGAAGACGTCCCGCACGCCATTCGTGTCGTCGGGTACCAGGTTCGACGCGTAGGAGTAGAACGTGACGTACCGGCCGTCGGCGCTGACCGCCGGTCCGGAACTGCTCCCGTTGGCCGGCCCGTTGACACCGCTCACCGTCACCGCGCTGACCGCGCCGGTCCGTACGTCCCTGAGGAACACGTCCTCGACCCCATTGGTGTCACCGGGAACCAGGTTCGAGGCGATCGAGGTGAAGCCGACGTAGCGGCCATCCGGACTGATCGTCGGCTCGGCGCTGGCACCGTTGGCCTGCCCACCGTCGCGCGACACGCCGACCCGGATGGTCGTACCCCGCTCGCGGTCCCGAAGGAACACGTCGCTCGCGCCGTTCGTGTCTCTCGGCACCAGGTTCGACGCCGCCGAGTCGAAGGCCACGTACCGGCCATCGCTGCTGATGGCGTGACCCAGGCTGTAGCTGTTGGCCTGCGTTCCGGCGGTCGCGACGCTGGCCCGGCTGGTTCGGGTACCCGATTCGGCCGCCAGCGCCATCCCGGCCGGTGGCCCCGCGGCCCCGACCGCCAGCCCCGCGCAGATCGCGGCGATGGCCCGGCGGCAACTCCTGTCGGCGTAGGGCAATGCTGGTCGACGATGCACGGTGGATCTCCTCTGTCGGGTGAACGTGTCACCCTGTTGGTCCCAGCGGATCCGCCGTTTGTTCGGCAACTCGTTCGGCAACACTGTCCGGTTTCGGCATCCACGGCGCCGGGACGGTCCACCGTCGGGCGGTGGCTGTCGACGGCACCAGACAGCTGACGGAACCTCGGCGGGCGTGGTCCGTCCAACGTGGCGACCGGGAAACCGTGCCCGCCCAGGTGTACTGCCCGGGAGGCCGGCCGACCTCCGCCGGGCTGGACCGAACGGGTCAGTCCCGCCCGTCGACGCCGAGCACGCCGTCGCGGCGGCGCACGATACCCAGCGGATTACCGTCCTGCAGCGCCGGCGGCAGCAGCCGCTGCGGCACGTTCTGGTACGACACAGGCCGCTGGAAGCGCCGCACGGCGGTCGTACCGACCGAGGTGTGGATCGAGCCGGTCGTCGCCGGCCAGGGCCCACCGTGCTGCATCGCCCAGGTGACCGCCACTCCGGTGGGCCAGCCGTCCCAGATGACCCGGCCCGACCGGGCGGTGCAGAGGTCGATCAGGTGACCGGCGAGGTCGTCCTCGTCGGGGAGCGTGGCGTGCACGGTCGCGGTCAGCCCACCGGGCAGCACCGCCCAGATCTCGTCCAGCTCGGCCCGGTCGGCGTACTCGATCACCAGGGCGGCCGGGCCGAAGCATTCCACCAGCAGTTTCTCGGCGTTGGCCACCAGGTCCGGTGCGGCGACCTCGAGCAGCCAGGGCGTCACGTGGTACCCGGCACCGCCGGCCGGGCCGGCCGGGATCGCGCCCGCCGCGATCGTCCGTACTCCCGGCACCGTCGCCAGCGCGGAGACCTCGGCGAGGTAGCCGTCCCGGATCCGCTGGTTCAGCACCGGGCCGATCGCGACGGCCTCGATCGCCTTCGCCAGCGCGTCGGCGAGGCCGTGACCGGCCGGCAGGAGCAGCAGCCCGGGTTTGGTGCAGAACTGTCCCGCGCCCAGCGTCAACGACTCGACGAAGCCCGCGACGATGGCGCTTCCCCGGGTGGCCAGCGCCCTCGGGGTGACCACCACCGGGTTCAGCGAACCGAGTTCGCCGTAGAACGGGATCGGGTCCGGCCGGGCCGACGCCAGGTCGTACAGCGCCCGGCCACCGGACACCGATCCGGTGAAACCGACGGCCGTGACCGCCGGATGTGTCACCAGGGCCCGTCCGGCCGCCATGCCGTGCACGACGGCCAGGGATTCGGTCGGAGCGCCGGCGGCGACGCAAGCGTCGGCGAGGATCTGCCCGCACCGGGCCGACAGGGCCGGATGGCCGGGATGCGCCTTGACGACGACCGGGCATCCGGCGGCGAGCGCGCTGGCCGTGTCGCCGCCGGGCACGGAGAACGCCAACGGGAAGTTGCTCGCGGCGAAGACGGCGACCGGGCCCAGGGGCACCAGCATCCGCCGCAGGTCCGGCCGGGGCGCCGGTCGGGCCGCCGGGTCCGCCGGGTCGATCACGGCCTCCAGTACGGATCCCTCGTCGAGCGCGTCGGCGAAGAGTTCGAACTGTACGACGGCGCGGGTCAGCTCACCGGCCAGGCGTACGGCACCGAGCCCGGTCTCCCGGACGGCCAGTTCGACGATCTCGTCCCGGTGCGCCTCCAGTGCCGCGCCGAGTGCGCGCAGCAGTGCGGCACGCTCCGGCGGGGACATCGCGGCGAGTGCCGGCGCCGCCGTGGCGGCCGTCCGGCAGATCCGGTCCAGTTCGGCCACCGAGGTGTGTGCCACCGGCGCACCGGTGGGCTCTCCCGTGTGCGGATCCATGCCCTGGTCGAAAGCTTCTGTCCGCACCGCGTCCCTTGTCGTCTCGTCTTCTCGCCCGGTCGCAGGGTGCGGGGCGGGGCGGATTCCCGCCGTGGTCGTCACGCGCCAGACGAATGTAGGGAGTGCCGGGCATCGGCGTCACCGTGCAGATGTCGGCAGGCCAGGGAAAGGCTTCCGACAGCTGAAGGAGCCGACCCCGGCAATCGGAAACGGGTGCCCGGGAACGGGATCCAGGTCTTGACCCGGGTCCCGTTGTGAGCGTTAACATCCGGGCCGGGGGATTCGCACCCGTGAGCATCGGCAGAACAGAGGAGACCACCGTGAGCAAGAGGTTCTCTCGACGCGACGCCCTACGCCTGGGCGCGATGGCGGCGGCCGTACCGGCCGTGGTCTCCCTGGCCCCGACCCCGGCCGCCGGAGCGACACCGGCCGCCCCGGGTGGCGGCGGAGCCGGGGACGTCGGCGGGGTATCGCCCCGGCCGGGCTGGGTCGCCGACAACTGGACCGTCCGGCCGTTCGCCCTCAACCAGGTGGCCCTGCGCGACGGGATCTTTCAGGGCAAGCGCGACCGGATGCTCAACTACGCGCGGAACTACCCGGGCACCGGCGGCGTCCTCGACGGCCCGGACCGGATGCTGCACCTGTTCCGGGCCAACGCCGGCCTGCCCGCTCCCGGCACCTGGCCCGGCGGCTGGGACACCCCGAACCACCTGCTGCGGGGCCACTTCACCGGGCACTACCTGACGATGCTGGCCCAGTGTTACGCCGACACCGGCGAGGAGATATTCGTCGACAAGCTCGACTACCTCGTGGAGGAGCTGGGCAAGTGCCAGCGGGAGTTGGACCGCCGGAACCCGGGGCGGGTCCCCGGCCGCTCCGGCCGGGCGGTCCGGCTCAGCGACCCCCATCCCAACCAGTACGTCCGCCTACCGGCCGGCATCCTCGACGGCGTCACCGACCTCACGATCACCACCTGGGTGAACCTGGCCAGCACCCAGACCGGCGCGAGGATCGTCCACTTCGGCGCCGGTCCGAACTCGTACCTGTCCCTCACCGCCCGGGTGTCGGCCGACGCCGGTCCACGATTCGCCATCACGAACAGCGGCGCCGCGAACGAGCAACAGGTGAGCGGCGGCGGCCCGCTCGCCGTGAACGAATGGACCCACCTGGCTGTCACCCTCACCACGGCCGACGGCCTGGCCCGGATCTACGTCAACGGCGTCGAAGCCGGCGCGGGCAGCGTGACCCTCGACCCGGCCGACCTCGGCCGGACCGTCGACAACTGGATCGGCCGCTCGCCGGCCAACAACGACCCGCTGCTCAACGCGACGGTGGACGACCTGCAGATCTACGGCCAGGTGTTGACGGCGGACGAGATCCGCGGCCTCGCCGCCCCGGACGGTCAGCCGGGGATTCCGGCGGGAGCCGGACCGCTGGCCTGGTACCGGTTCGAGGAGGAGGGCGAGACCGCGGTCGACCACTCCGGCATCGGTCACGACGCCACGATCGTCGGCACCAGCCATCCCGGCTACCTGTCCGCGTTCCCCGAGGGCCAGTTCAGCCGGCTCGAACCACCGACCTTCCAACCCAACAGCGGGCCGAACGCCGTCTGGGCGGTCTGGTACACCTGCCACAAGATCATGCGGGGCCTGCTGAACGCGTACCAGCTCACCGGCAACGAGGACGCACTGGAGATCGTCTTCCGGATGGGCGACTGGGCACACAGCCGACTCAGCCGGATCAGCCGGGCCGATCTGGACCGGATGTGGAACATCTACAGTGCCGGCGAGGCCGGCTCGATGAACGAGGTGATGGCCGAACTCTCGGCGCTCGCGCCGGACCCCGGTCGGCGGGACCGCTACCTGAGTACGGCGAAGGCGTTCACCTTCAGCACCCTGTTCGAGGCGTCGATCGCGGAGCGGGACGAACTGAGTGGCCGGCACGCCAACCAGTACATGGCACCGAACATCGGCTACCTGCGGATCTTCGAACGAACCGGCGAGGCCGACTACCACCGCGCGGCGAAGAACTTCTGGTCGATGGTCGTACCGCACCGCATCTTCAGCAACGGCGGTGCGGGACAGAGCGAGCACTTCCGCCAGCGCGGCGTCATCACCTCCGGGTTCGCCTCCGGCTCGGATCCCCGGCACGCGGAGACCTGCTGCGCGTACAACATGCTGCGGTTGACCCGGAACCTCTTCTTCCACGACCCGGATCCGGCGTACCTGGACTACTACGAGAAGGCGCTGCACAACCAGATCCTCAGTTCGCGCCGGGACGTCGACAGCGTCACCAGCACCGAGGTGACGTACCACCAGAACATGTGGCCCGGCCGGTCGAGAAGGATCGGCAACGTCGTCGAGTACAGCCGGTACGGCGGCAACGGCAGTTGCTGCAACGGCACCGGTCTGGAGAGCCACACCAAGTACCAGGAGTCGATCTACTTCCGGTCGGCCGACGACTCGACCCTGTACGTCAACCTCTTCGTCGCCTCCGCGCTGACCTGGCCCGAGCGCGGCTTCGTGATCAGCCAGGAGACCGACTACCCGACCCGGGGCGCCAGCACGCTGCGGTTCGACCGTGGCCGTGGCCGGCTGAAGGTGAAGCTCCGGGTGCCCTCCTGGGTCGGCTCCGGCTACACCGTCCGGATCAACGGCGTCCGGCAGAAGCTACGGGCCGATCCGGGCAGCTACCTGACGCTGGACCGCCGCTGGAACACGGGCGACCGGATCGACGTGTCGATGCCACTGCGCTTCCGGGTGGAGAAAGCCCTGGACGACCGCTCGGTCCAGTCCATCATGTACGGACCGACGCTGATGGTCGTCCGGGACGGCACCCCGAGCTACCGGGAGTTCTCGTTCTTCAAGGACCTGAAGCTGGACGGCGACCTCGGTGGGGCGATCGAGCCGACCGACGTTCCGATGCACTTCCGCACCCACGGCTACCTGCTGGCCCCGTACTACATCTCCGATCCGGTGCCCGGCGAGTTCAACGCCTACCACCCGTACGTCCGGCGGGTGGAGCCGGAGGTCGTCTTCGGGACGGTCGGGACCGGCGTACCCAACGACGGTCTCCGGGACGACGACGGGGAGACCTTCCTCGACCGGGTCTGGGAGTCGGCGCCCTTCGCCGGGCACGGCGACTTCGTCCGACGGGTGGTGAAGGTCTCGGACCATTGGCTGGCGGCCGGCCGCCACACCCGCGACCAGCGGCGGGCGATCGTGCTCGCGGCGATCCGGGCCCGCGCGGCGCTGACCCGCTGACCGTCACGTCCGCGCCGCTGCCCGTCGATCGCGACGCGGCGGCGCGGATCGGGTCAGGCCGCCGTCCCGACGGTGGTGGCGGACGCGGACGGCTGCTCGGTGGGCAGCTCACGGGTGGTCCGCAGCGCGGAGCAGAAGGTCGGCAGGAAGCTCAGGGTCATCCCCACGGCACCGATCCAGAGCGTGGTGGTGGCGCCGAACCACGCGCCGGTGGCCCCGCCGAGCAACCCGCCCAGGGGCATCCCACCCCACTGCACGAAGCGGAACGTGGCGCTCATCCGGCCGAGCATCGGATCGGGCGTCACGGACTGCTGGACACCGGCCTGGGCGACCAGGCGGATCACGCCGCCCAGCGAGAGGGTCAGCAGGCCGCCGGTCGCGACCAGGACGCTCCATCCCGGGCCGGCCAGCGGCATCAGGGCGGCCAGCGGGCAGGTCAGCAGCGGTGCCAGCCAGATCGCGGGCCCCGGCCCGATCCGGGTGAGAACGCGACGCGCGACCAGCGCGCCGAGGAGCCCGCCACAGCCCATCGCCGACAGCACCGCGCCGATCCCGAACGGTCCCAGCTGGATCTCCCGGGCCAGGAACACCAGCAGCATGGCCTGGTACATGATCAGGAACAGCCCGAAGACGCCGTCGGCTAGCACGATCGGCCGGAGCAGCGGATGCCCGAACACGAACCTCAGGCCGGCCGATATCTCCCGGACCAGCGAACGTTCCGGCTGCGGCGCGACCGGGGCCTCGCGGCCGCGGATCCGTCCCACGAACAGCGCCGACAGCGCCATCCCGAGTGCACTCGCCGACAGCGCGACAGGCGCGCCCAGCAGGCCCACCAGCGGGCCGGTCAGTCCCGGCCCACTGACGCTGACCGCCGAACGCACCGAGGCCAGCTTGGCGTTCCCCTCGGTCAGTCTGGCCCGGCCGACCAGGTGCGGCAGGTAGCTGACGTACGCGACGTCGAAGAAGACCGTCAGCACACCGTGGGTCAGCGCCACCAGGAGCAGCAGCCACATCGTGAGGACGTCGGCCCACCAGGCGAGCGGTACGGCCAGGATCGTCGCGGCCCGCAACAGATCGGTGTGGATCAGCACCGACCGCTTCCGGAGCCGGTCGACCCAGGCTCCCGCGGGCAGCCCGATCAGCAACGAACCGGCGGTCGTCGCGGCGCTGAGCAGGCCCACCTCGAACTCGCCGACGTCCAGCGCGACGATCGCCACCAGGGGCAGCGCGAGGAAGATGACCCGGTCCCCGAGCTGACTCGTCGCGGTGGCGGCGAACAGGCGACGGAAGTCGGGGTCGCGTAACAGGCCGAGCCGGTCGGCCAGCGGCATCGTGGCTCCCCCGGAGGTAGGCGACGGCGGTCCGGGAAGCCTAACCGGGCCACTCCCGTCCGAACCGCCCCCGAATGCCGACCGGCGGCTCCGCCCAGCCGAATCGGCGCCGAAAACATTTCGTACAACAGAAGTAGATTCAGGTCTGCCGATCTCCCAACACCTGCCGATAGACCGCCTTCACTGCCGTAAGTAGCTTCCTCAATGCACCCCCAGGCCCTGATCCCGCTACGCCGGAGGTTCGGCATGCCAAAACGTCTGACATCCCTGCTCGCGCTGGGATCACTGGTCACGACCAGCTGCGTCATCGGCGCGACTCCGGCGTGGGCCGGGTCCGGATCCGGGCCGGCCGCCCCGGTCAGGGTCCGGCTGGACGCCCCCGACACCCCGAACCTCGCCGGACCCGGGCAGCTGGCGGTGACGGTCTTCAGCACCCCGGAGCTGGACGCCACCGGACTCGACCCGGCCAGCGTACGGCTCGGTCGGGGTGACGGGGGCGATCCCGGGCGGGGCGTCGACGTGGCCCGATGGGTCGGCGGAGCCGTCCTCACCGGGGTGACCGACGTCGACTCCGACGGGCGCGACGACCTCCGGTTGTACTTCGACAAGGAGGCCCTCCGCGCGGGCGGCCACCTCGGCGCCACCAGCACCGAACTGGCCATCTCCGGCCGGCTGCGCGACGGTCGCCCGGTCGGTGGATCGGACGCCGTCGCCCCGCAGGTCGTACTCGAGGTCAAGTTCTCCGAGGCGTCCGTCGTACGCGGCGCCGACGGCAACCTGCGCAGCGACCGGGGCCGGGACCTGACCGGGGTACGCGCGGTGCTGAACCGGTACGACGCCGTCGAACTCGCTCCGCTGCTGCCGGAACAGTCCGGTGCGCAGCTGGCCCGGCTCACCTCGATGGCGGCGTCCCGGTCCGGGCGGCCGGCGCCGGACATGGCCTCCTGGTACCACCTCACCCTGCCGGCCGGGGCGGACCCCGCCGCGGTCCTGAAGGACCTGCACGCCCTTCCCGAGGTCGCCTGGGCCTACCCGGCGCCCGAACCGGCCCCGCCACCCGCCGCCCCCGCGACCCCCGACTTCACCTCGATGCAGGGCTACCAGCGGCCCGCGCCGCAGGGCGTCGACGCGGACTTCGCCCGACAGGACCCACGGGCACGGGGTGCCGGAGTCCGCATCGTCGACCTGGAGTACGACTGGAACCCCTTCCACGAGGACCTCCAGCTCGACTGGTCCAGCGACCTCGGCGGCACCCAGTACCCCCGGAACACGAGCTTCGCCGACGAGCACGGTACGGCGGTCTTCGGCGAACTGGTGGCCGAGGAGAACGCGTACGGGGTGACCGGCGGCGTACCGGACGCGTCGATGTTCGGCATCTCCCCGATGCAGCGGCAGAGCAGTGGCCAGGCGAGCTACCGCCCGGCGGCGGCGATGACGTACGTCGGCCAGTTCCTCAGCCCCGGTGACGCGGTGCTGATCGAGCAGCAGACGGTGGGCCCGAACGGCGGCACCCGGTACGTCCCCGCGGAGTGGACCCAGTCGGTGTTCGACGCGACGAGGCTGCTCACCCAGCTCGGCGTGGTGGTGGTCGCCACCGGGGGCAACGGGGGCGAGAACCTCGACGCCCCGGAGTTCCAGGGTCGGTTCGACCGGACGGTACGGGACTCCGGCGCGATCGTCGTCGGCGCCGGTTCGAGCACCAACCGGTCCCGGCTGAACTTCTCCGTCTACGGGTCCCGGGTGGACGTACAGGGCTGGGGGCAGAACATCACCACCACCGGCAGCAACGGCAACCTCCAGGGCGGAACCAGCGCGGCGAACCGCGACATCCGGTACACCCGGTCGTTCGGCGGCACCTCCGGCGCCGGGCCGATCGTCACCGGCGCGGTGGTGGCGGTCCAGTCCTACCTGAAGGCGACCGGCCGACCGGTCTGGACCGCCGCACAGCTCAGCAGCCTGCTGAAGTCGACCGGTACGCCGCAGGGCGGCGACGTCGGCCAGCGCATCGGGCCACTGCCGGACATCCGGGCGGCACTACAGAGCGTCGGCTCCGCTGCGCCCACCACCGCCGGAACCCGCTGACCACGACAGCCGACCGGGCCCGGTGACGGTGGACAACCCCGAGCACCGGGCCTGGTCGGCGTCGATGTGTGCGGCGGCGGACCGAGGTCAGGAGGCGAGCACCAGCTCGCGGAGCGTCCCGTCCAGGGTGGCGGCGTCCACGCCACCCGGCCAGCCACGCAGCAGCGCGCCGCCCTTGGCGACCAGCACCACGGCCGGTGGCTCGCGGACGGCGTACGACCGCCAGATGGCGCCGGTGTCGTCCAGCACGACCGGGTACTCGACCCGGTGCTCGCGCAGGTACGCCTGCACGCCGTCCGGCTCGTCCTCGCCGGCCACGCCGACGAAGACCACCTTGTCGCGGTAGCCCCGAGCCAGCTCGCTGAACGCGGCCTGCCGCTGTCCGCAGGTCGTACACCAGGAACTGAAGAAGGTGAGCACGACCGGGCGGTCGGCCCACAGGTCGGCCACCGCGAGCGCGCTGCCGTCGGTGAGGGTGCCGGTGACCTTGGGCGCGACCGGCGAGTCGGTGGGGGTCGGCCGCAGCGCGAGATCACCCGGCACCGGTCCGGGCAGGGCGGCGGCCCCACCGGCCACCGCCGGCGCCGGACCGGAATCGTCGCCGTCCGAGGTGCAGCCGCCGGCGGCGAGCGCCACGGCCACGGCGACCGCGACGACGAGGGGCAGCGTCCGCCTCACGACGGCACCACGGCGACCAGCGCCGGCCCCTCGCTGGTGTCCTCGGTCAGGTCGATCGGCTTGCGGTCGTCCACGACCAGCCGGTACGCGTCCCGGCGGGTCACGGTGACCGGGATGGCGAACTCGCAGAACGTCGGAATGCGCTCCACTTCCAGGTCCTCCTCGAAGGTGCGGACCGACTTGCCGGGCGGCAGTACGCCCTCGGCCAGCGTCGCGCCGCCCGCGTCCACCACCCGGTACGGCGCCTTGTTGTGGAAGTAGGTGTAGGGGCCGGTGCCGGCGCAGTCGACGCCCTCGGGCCGGATGTTGATGTCCCGGACCAGCACCCGGACCGTCATCGCGGAGCGGGGCTCGTCATCGTCGCCGCAGCCGGCGAGCACACCGGACAGCAGCAGCGGCAGCAGTGCCGCCAGGCCACCGTAACGCGAGCGCCGCACGTGTCCTCCGGGGGATGGTCGGGGCGAGGGTACGCCCGAGGGGCGGTGAACCGCACACCGCCCCTCGGGCATCACTACGGGTGGGTCAGGACCTCTCGACCCGGCACTGCTTGGTCACGGTCTTGGTCGGGTCGCTCTCCGACGTCGCGGTGAGCTTGACGATCCCCGCCTGGGTGGCGGAGGGGGTCGCGCCGACCGACACCCGGACCGTGGTGGAGCGGCCGAACTGGGCGCTGGCGAGCGCGTTCGGCACCTCCACCCGCCAGCCCTTGCCGGCCACCGAGGCCGACAGCCGGTACACGTCGGACTTGAGGTAGCTGGTCACGTCCTCCGGGTGCCGCTGGCCGCCGGCCGCGTACGCGCCGGTGTTGGTCAGCTCGAAGGAGCAGGTCACGCCCCGGGCCGTCGGCCGGCTCGCGGTGGTCACCTCGCCGCCGGACATCGCCACGCCGTGGCTGCTCGAACCGCCGTCACCGTCGAGCGACCGGACCGCCACCGTGTACGACAGCACCCCGTCGGCGTTCCGCTTCAGGTCGAGTACGTAGAAGTGCAGCTTGTTGGCCTGGTCGACGTACTCGTACTCGCTGCCGGAGCGGGTGCCGGCGTGGAACAGCGCGTCGGAGAGCTGCCGGTAGTCCCCCATGGTGATCTTCTGCGGGGTGCCGTTCGGCTGGTAGAAGTCGACCATGTCGATGTCCTGCGGGTTGGCGTCGACCACCCAGACGAACGGGGCACTGTCGGCGTTCTTCGTCTTGGACACCAGCACGCCGCTGTCCGGGGTGAACGAGTCCGCCCCCATCCGGTCCACGGTCTCGACGGTGTAGTTGTTGTAGTTGCCGCCGTCGCAGAGCGGATCGGTGCTGGTGTTACAGGTCGGCGAGAGGTCCCGGTTCATCGCGATGTTGATCCCGGTGAGCCCCTTCGGACCGGCGTCGACCGCCCGCGCGGTCAGCGTCGCGACGACCATACCGGAGGTGGCCAGCGCCTCCCGGGAGAGCCGCAGCAGGTGTTCCTCACCGAGCAGGCCGATCTTCACCTTGTCCCGGACGGTGTGCAGCGAGCCCATCGAGCCGCCGTTCACCGGTGGGATCTGCCAACGGGTGTGCGGCCCGCCGGGCCCGTTGAACGAGCCGCGCGACATCATGCTCCAGATGCCGGTGTAGGCCCGGCGCAGCGGTTCGCCGTACGGGTTGTTGTAGTTGTCGCCGATGCTCAGCAGGTGGCTCAGCTCGTGGGCGTACACGCCCATGCCGGAACTCTCCGCCTGGGTCGACGAGCCACCGCCCGCGTTCGGCCAGATGGTCGAGGCGGCCTTCCAGGAGGTCCAGTCGACGTATCGGGTACTCGCGTAGTTCGGCAGGGTCGGGTCCGGCGGGCCCCACGCGTCCGGCACGTCCTCCTTGGTCTGGAACATCATCTGGCCGAACTCCTGCCAGGTGGACGACTCGTCCTGCCCGGCGGAGAGGATGAAGACCAGCTCGAAGGAGTTGGCCACCTCCTCGCCGACCGCCGCCCGCCAGGCGCCGAGGCCGTCGGTGCGGATGTTCTTGGCGCACTGCTCACCGCTCGGGCAGGCACCCGGGTTGAAGCCGTTGTCGATGCCGTACTGGTAGGACTTGGCGGGCATCTCGTACGGCCCGAACCCGGCCAGGTCCACGCCGTACCGGCCGTTCGAGTCCTGCATCCAGTACTCGTGCAGGGTGTGGCCCTTGTTCAGGTCGTTGGGCTTGTTCAGGAAGTCGGTGTAGAACCCGGCGACCTGGTCCCGGGGGATGTTCGCGGCGGTCGACTGCGGGTTGCCGAAGACCGTCGAGCGGGCCCGCTGGCTCACCACGAACGGCTGGTCCGGATAGTCGAGCGTGACCAGCGCGATCTTGAAGTCGCGGACCGAACCGGAGACGGCCGGGTCGGCCCAGTTCGTCTTCGGCACGGCGACGTAGTCGTCCCAGGTCATGGTGTCCGGGTTCTGCCAGGACTGCGGGTCCAGCACCTCGAAGGGGCCGGTACCGCCGCTGGGGTTGCCGGGCGCGGCGGTGGCCGGTGTCGCGGCTGCGGAGGCGACCAGCGCCGTCACCACCGCGGCAACCAGCATCGAGCGCCGGGCCGTACGTCTGGAGGACAGTAGGTGCATGCGGTCACCTCTCGTGCTCGGTCGGAGATGGCATCCGGCGGCGCACCCGAAAGGCGCTGGTCAACCGTGATCATGCCGAACGCGAATCTATGAGCCGGGGCTCCCGACGGTCACTGTGCAGATGTCGGTAGGTGGATCGGCCACTTGCGACACGTGCAGGAGTGACCGCCGGACGAACGGCGTCGGTCAGATCCGGAAACCCTCGGGGAACGGATCCTCGGGGTCGAGCAGGTACTGCGCGGTGCCGGTGATCCAGGCCCGGCCGGTCACCGTGGGTATCACGGCCGGCAGGTCGCCGACCGTCGTGGTCTCCACCAGCCGGCCGGTGAACCGGGTCCCGATCACGGACTCGTTGACGAACGGCATCCCCAGGCCCAGCGTGCCGCGGGCGTGCCGCTGGGCCATCCGGGCGGAGGTGCCGGTACCGCACGGCGAGCGGTCCACCCAGCCGGGATGGATGACCACCGCGTTGCGGGCGTCCGCACCGTCCGTGCCGTCCTGGACGATCTGCACGTGCCGACAGTCGTCGATGGCGGGGATCGTCGGATGTCGGGGCGCCGCCTGCTCGTTGATCGCATCCATGATCCGAAGTCCGCGCCGGATGAGTTCGGGCACGGCCGCCGGCTCCACCGGCAGTCCCAGGTCCACGGCGTCCACTATGGCGTAGAAGTTGCCGCCGAACGCCATGTCGTACCGGATCGTGCCGATCTCGCCGCCCACCTCCACCTTCCGGTCCGCGGCGAGCAGGAACGAGGGCACGTTACGGATGGTCACCGCGGTGGCCCGGCCGTCCCGCACCGCGACCTCCACCGTCACCAGTCCGGCCGGGGTGTCCAGCCGGATCGTGGTGACCGGCTCGACGACCGGCACCATCCCGGTCTCGACCAGCACCGTGGCCACCCCGATCGACCCGTGCCCGCACATCGGCAGGCAGCCGGAGACCTCGATGAACAGCACGCCGTAGTCGGCGTCCGGCCGGGTCGGCGGTTGCAGGATCGCGCCGGACATCGCCGAGTGTCCGCGCGGCTCGGACATCAGCAGCCGGCGCAGGCCGTCCCGGTCCCGTTCGAAGAGCAGCTTCCGCTCCAGCATGGTGGCGCCGGGCAGCGTACCGACGCCGCCGGTGATGACCCGGGTGGGCATCCCCTCGGTGTGCGAGTCGACGGCGTGCAGGACCAGCCGGCTACGCATCGGCGTGGGCCTTCAGCGCCCGTTCCATGTCCTTGGTCACCTGGGTCCGCGCCGGGGCCGGCAACGTTCCGCGCGGTGGCCGGCACGGTCCGCCGTACCGGCCGGCCAACTCCATGCCCAGCTTGATCGCCTGGACGAACTCCGGTCGGGAGTCCCAGCCGAAGATGGGATGCAGCTCGGCGTAGAGCGGCAGGGCCGCCGCCAGGTCGCGGGCCCGGCACAGCTCGTAGAGGCGTACGGAGAGCCGGGGCAGCGCGTTCGGGAACCCGGCTATCCACCCGGTCGCACCGCAGACCACCAGTTCCAGCAGTACGTCGTCCGCCCCGGCCAGTACGTCCAGGTGCGGGGCGAGGTCCCGGATCCGGTGCAGCCGGCGGACGTCCCCGCTGAACTCCTTGACGGCCACCACACCGTCGGTCTCGGCGACCGCCGCGAGCAGTTCGGGGGTCAGGTCCACCTTGGTGTCGAACGGGTTGTTGTACGCCACCACCGGCAGCCCGACCCCGGCCACCTCCCGGTAGTGCGCCAGGACGTCGGCGTGCTGGGCCGCGTAGGTGTTCGGCGGCAGTGCCAGTACCGCGTGGGCACCGACGCTCTGCGCCTGTTCGGCCCACTGCCGGGACTGGCGGCTGCCGTACCCGCCCACGCCGGGCACCACGGAGAAGCCCGGCGGCGCCGCCTGTACGGTGGCCCGGACCACGTCGGCGCGCTCGGCGTCGGAGAGGTTCTGGTACTCCCCCAGTGATCCGCACGGAGTCACCCCGTGGCAGCCCTCGTCGGCCAACCACTGCACGTGCTCCTGGAGCCGGTCGAAGTCGACCGAGAGGTCATCGCGGAACGGCGTGGGAATCGCGACCACGACGCCCTGCCACGGTTTGCGAGCTGTCACTGGGGTGTTCCTCTCTCGGCGACGGTACCCAGCGGTACCGGCAGCACAATCTGACGGTTGGCGAAGCCTTCGAGCGGCTGCTCCCGGCCGGACGCGGCGGCGAGCAGGCAGGCGGCGGCCCGGCCACAGACCCGGCCCTGGCACAGTCCCATGCCGATCCGGGTGACCAGTTTCAGCGCGCGGACGTCGTCCAGCCCGTACGCGGCCACGTCGGCGCGCAGCCGGCCGGCGGTGACCTCCTCGCAGCGGCACACCACGGTGTCGTCGGTGAGCCAGCCGGTCCAGCCGGCCGGCACCGGGTGCGCCTCGTGCAGGGCGGCGGCGAAGCGCCGCTGCCGGACCGCCCGACGGGCGACCGGCGCGGCGGCCCGGGCCAGTCCGGCGTCGTCCAGCAGCCCGAGCCGGTGCGCGGCGGCGAGTCCGGCCAGCCGCCCCTCGCTGATCGCCAGGTCGGCGCCGCCCACCCCGGTCGCCTCGCCGGCCACCAGAACTCCCGGCACGCTGCTGCGGCCCCACTGGTCCACCTCGACCACCAGGCTGCCGTCGGCCGGATCGACCCGGGTGGCACAGCCCAGCGCGACGGCCAGCTCGACCGACGGCGTGAAGCCGTGACCCACGCAGACGGCGTCCACCGGCACGGTCCGGGTCACCGCACCCGCTGCCCAGTCCGGGTCCACCTGGCTGACCGTGGCGCGCAGCCCGTCGTCGTACTCCCGCACCTCGGTGACCGCCTGGCCGCGCCAGACCGGCACGCCGAGCCGGCGCAGCGCGCCGAGGTAGCGGGCCGCCTCCACCAGCTTGCCCGGGGTCGCGGCGACCGCGCGGGGGTGCCGGGCCCATCGCCGCAGCGGCGCGGCCTCGACCACCGCCGCCACCCGCGCGCCGGCCCGGGCCAGCCCGACGGCGACGGTGAGCAGGAACGGTCCGGTGCCGGCCACCAGCACCCGCCGGCCCACCAGGACGCCCTGTCCCTTGGCCAGCGCCTGGGCGGCCCCGGCGGTGACCACACCTGGCAGGTCCCAGCCGGGGAACGGGACCACCCGGTCGTGCCCGCCGGGCGCCAGCACCAGCGCCGGGGCGGTCAGGGTCGCCGGGCCGTCCGGGCCGATCAGCCGCAGCGTCATCCCGCCCGGACCGCCGTCCCCGGCGTCGACCGGCCGGCCTCCCCCGGCGTCGCCGGCCGGCCTCCCGTTGGCCGCCGACGCGCCGGCGGCGGCAGGATTCCCGTCCGCCGACCCGTCCTCGACGGAGGTCGACCAGACCTGGTGCCGGGTGCGGAAGGTGATCCGGGGGTGCGCCAGGGCCGCCCGCAGCAGCCCGTCCGCCCGGCGGGAGTGCGCCGTCGCCGGTACGCCGGCCACGGTCGGCTGGCGCAGGTACTGCCCCCCGGGACGCTGGCCCAGGTCGACGACGACGACCGTGGCACCGGCGTCCGCCGCCGCGACCGCCGCGGCGAGGCCGGCCGGGCCGGCACCGACCACGGCCAGCGGAGCCGCTCCGGTGGCGCTCACGGCGTGACCTCCCCGGCTCCGCGCTGGGTGTCGACCGTGTCGCCGGGTGCGGCCGGGCGCAGGCAGGCCCGCACCCCGGGTTCACCGTTGCACACCACCAGGCAGTCGAAACAGATCCCGATGCCGCAGAAGACGCCACGGGGCCGGTCGGCGAACCGGGTCCGCCGGGTCGTCCGCCGCCCGGCGGCCAGCAACGCCGCCGCCACCGTCTGACCGGCGCGCACCGGTACCGGATCACCGTCGACGGTGATGGTGAACTCGGCCGGGCCGGTGCCGGCCTCAGGCGGCGGCACGGGCGTTCTCCTGCGCGGCGGCGAACCGGAGCGGCGCGAAGGGGCGCAGGTCCAGATCCGGGGTCTCGCCCACGATGGCCTGGGCGACCAGCCGGCCCGTGGCCGGCGCCAGCCCGATACCGGCACCCTCGTGCCCGTGCGCGTGCACCAGGCCGGGAGCGCGCGGGTCGGGCCCGATCACCGGCAGGTGGTCCGGGGAGAACGGCCGGAAGCCGTGGTAGACCCGCATCACCCGGACCCGGGCCAGCACCGGGAAGAGTCGTACCGCGCCCCGGGCCAGTTGGCGTACCGTGTCGGGGTTGGGCCGCCGGTCGAAGTCGACCAGTTCCCGGGAGGCGCCGATCAGGATGGTGCCGGCCGGCGTCCCCTCGACCACCGTGGAGGTCTGTAGCGTGGCGTCTCCGCTGGCGACGTTGTCCAGGTAGTCGGCGGAGTAGACCTTGTGCCGGACCAGCGGCGGGACCGGTTCGGTGACCAGGATGAAGCCCCGGCGCGGGGCGACCGGGACGGCGGCACCGGCCGACCCACCCAGCCGACCGGCCCAGGCACCGGCGGCGTTGACCACGTGTCCGGCGGCCACCGGGCCGGCGCCGGTGTCCACCCCGACCACCCGGCCGGCGCCGCTGCGGCGCAGGGCGGTGACCTCGGTACGCAACCGGACCTCGGCGCCGTGGTCCCGGGCCGCCGCCAGCAGCGCCGCGGCGGCCCGGGCCGGCATGACCTGCATGTCCTGCGGATAGAACACGCCGCCGGCCAGCTGCGGGGTGATGGCCGGCTCGTACCCGCGCACCCCGGCCGGATCCAGCGGTTCCACCACCACTCCCGCCTCGGCCTGCGCGGTCGCGGTCGCGCGCAGCCCGGCCAGCCCGGCCGGGGTCTCGGTGACGATGAGCCCGCCCTTGCGTTCCAGTTCGATGTCCCCGTACCGGCCGTCGAGTTCGGCCTCCCAGCGTTGCCAGAGCCCGTTGCTCAGCAACGCCAGCTCCAGTTCCGGGCCGGGCGGCTTGTCCGACACCAGCAGGTTCCCCTCGCCGGAACCGGTGGCACCGGCGACCAGGCCGGCCCGTTCCAGTACGACCACGCTCAGGCCGCGCCGGGCGCAGGCGTACGCGCACGCCGCACCGACGATGCCGGCGCCGACGACCGCCACGTCGAAGCTGCCTGCCATGACGCCCCTCCCCCGGCTGGCTGGACCGCCCCGGCCCCGTCGGAGCGCGGGCGCGGCCCAGCCGGTTCGTTCCGTTACCTGTCGACCCGGCAGGTCGCAGTCGCCGTCCTGCTCGGATCGCTCTCCGACCTGGCGGTCAGGGTGATCCGGCCACTCGCCGTCGACGAGCCGCTGGCCGTGGCCACCGCCTTCACCGGAACCGACCTGCCGAACGCCGCACTGGTCAGTTCGGTCGGCAGCACCACGGTCCAGCCCCGGCCGTTGACGGCGGCGGAGAGCCGGTAGACGTCCGACTTCAAATACGCGGAGACGTCCTCGGGGTGCGCCTGGCCGCCGGCCGAGTACCGGCCGGTGTTGGTGAGGGTGAAGGTGCAGGTCGCACCGGCACCCGTCGGGTTGCCGGTGGGGCCGCCCGCAGGCTGGGCCACCGCGACGCCCCGCTGCGACGGACCGGCCCCGTCCAGGTGCCGGACCCCGAGGGTGTACGACAGCAGCCCCGCCGCGTCGACCGACCGGTCGAGTACGTAGAAGTGCAGCCGGTTCGCCTCGTCGACGTACTCGTCCTCGCTGCCCGAGCGGGTGCCGGCGTGGAACAGCGCGTCGTTGAGCTGCCGGTAGTCGGCGACGGTCCGCTTCACCGGAGTGCCGTCCGGCTTGTAGTAGTCGACCATGTCGATGTCCTGCGGGTTGGCGTCGACGACCCAGGTGAAGCAGGTGTAGCCGCAGGTGCTGGTCTCGGCGGTCTTGTTCTTGGCGATCAGTACGCCGTTGTCCGGGGTGAACGAGTCCGCCCCGATCCGCTGCACGGTCTCCAGGCTGTAGAAGTCGTACGCCGGACTGCCGGGACAGAGCGGGTCGGCGTTGATGTCACAGGCCGGGGTCAGGTCCCGGTCCATCCCGATCCGTACGCCCTGCACGTCCCGGGCACCGGGCACCGCCGAGCGGGCCTTGACCGTGATCACGGCGAGCCCGGTGGTCCGCAGTGCCTCCCGGGACAGCCGTACGACCTGCGCCTCGTCGATGTGGCCGAGTTTCAGCTTGCTCCGCAGCGTCTGCCCGGCCGGCATCGCGGCCCCCTGGCTGGCCGGCACCACCCACCGGTTGTGCGGGCCACCCGGACCGTTGAACGAGCCCCGGTCCATCACGTCCCAGGTGCCCGACCCCACCCGCCGGTACGGCGACACGTACGGATTGTTGTTGTTGTCCGCGATCCCGAAGGTGTGCGCGATCTCGTGCGTGATGGTGCCGGAGCTCTCGCCCTGCCGCATGCTCGACGAGCCCCAGAGCTGGGCGCCGGCCTTCCAGGAGGTCCAGTCGACGTAGCGGGACCGGACCCAGTTGGGCAGGTTCGGATCGGGCGGGCCCCAGGCGTCCGGTACGTCCTCCCGGGTCTGGAACATCATCTCGCCGAACTCCTGCCAGACCGACGTCTCGTCGTAGCCGGCGTACACCCGCAGGACCAGGTCGAACCGGCTGCGGACGTCGGCGCCCTCGGCGGCCTGCCACAGCGCGTCCACGTCGCGGTCCAGGTTGCCGTCGCAGGTGTGCCCGGCCGGGCAGCCCGCCCGCTCCTGCCCGATGTCGTTGAGGCCGTACTCGAACTGGGGCCGGGGCAGCCGGTAGGGACCGAACGGGGTGAACTCCACCCCGACCCGCCCGTTGGTCTGCTCCATCCAGTACTCGTGCACGGTGTGGCCGTGGTTGAGCGCGCTGGGGGTGCCCCAGAAGTCGGCGTAGAACTTGGCCACGTCCGCCCGGGCGACCGGGGCGACCTGCGGGTTGCGGAACGGATCCGAGGCACGGGGCTGGGTGATGACGAACGGCTGGTCCGGGTTGTCGGCGGCGACCAGGGCGATTCTCAGCTTCCGCTGGCTGGGCTGCCGGGCCGGGTCGGCCCAGTTGCCGCCCGGCACCGCCCGGTAGTCGTCCCAGGTCATGGTCTCCTGGTCCTGCCAGTACTGCGGGTCGACCGGACCCAGCGGGCCGGCGGCCGGCCCGGCCTGGACGGATGCGGTTCCCGGCCCGGTCAGCAGGGCGGTCGCCGCGAGGGCCGCGACGCAGGTGACGTACGCCCTGCGGAGCTGGTTTCTGCGGATGAGGCGGCGCAACGCATCTCCTTCGGTCGGAGCCGGCGATACCGCAGCACGGTACGGACGGCGCCGGGCCGGAGTCTTCGAACAAGTGCAGAAAGCCCGGTCGCCGGATCAGGACTCCTGTTGGGACTTGCCTCGCACGTTGCGCGGAACCCTTGCGCGGGTGGCCCGGCCCGTCAGAGGGTAAGGACCGGCGGTCGGCGTGGATTCGACAACCCGGCGGGGCTCGATGCCGCCGACGGGCCATGACGGTCAGGGGACGGCATGCACGCGGAGTTGCAACGCATCGTCGACGCGGTCGCGACCCGGGTCGGCCGGCCGGCCCTGATCGAGGACCGTCGGCAGCGGGTGGTCGTCTACAGCGAGCACACCGGGCTGATGGACGACGTACGCCGGACCTCGATCCTGCGTCGGCACACGACGCCGGAGGTCATCTCGTGGTTCCGCGACGCGGGCATCATGAAGGCGCGCGACCCGATCCGCACGCCGGCCTGCCCGGAGCTGGATCTGCTGCCCCGGCTCTGTGTGCCGATCTTCCACCACGACCTGCTGCTCGGCTTCGTCTGGTTCATCGACGCCGACGGCGGTATGACGGACACCGACATCGAGGTCGTCACCCGGGCGACCGGGGAGCTGTCGCTGGCGCTCTACCGGGAGAACCTGCTCGGGGAACTGGCCTCGCAACGCGAGGCGGAGGCGGCCCGGACCCTGCTGGTCGACAGCGCGGAGACCCGCAACGAGGTGGTCCGCTCACTGCTCGCCGACGGTGTGGTGGCGAGCGACCGGCCGGCTACGGCACTGGTGGCCCAGCTCGTTCCGACCCGGGGGCAGGTGCTGGACGAGGTCGCCCGGATCGCGCTGGAGCAGGTGCTGGTGGCGACCCGGCGGTGGATCGGCGTACGGGAGGCACTGCATCTGATCCGCCACGACCAGGGTGTACTGCTGATCTGCGGCGGCCAGGTCGCCGGGCGCCCGTCCACCGAGGCCGCCGCCAAGTATCTGAGCGAGGCGCTGCACAACGCGACCCGGAACCTGACCTCGGTGGCCCGGGTGGTGGTCGGCGTCGGCGAGCCCCGGCCCCGGCTCGCGGACGCCGTGCACTCCTACGACGAGGCGCTCCAGTCCGCCCGGGTGGCGGTGCAGCTGCCCGCGCTGGGCCGGATCATCTCGTGGGCGAACCTCGGGATCTACCGGATGCTGTCCCGGATGGACGACCAGCACCTCGACCTGGCCGGGGTCCATCCGGGCCTGGAGCGGCTGCTCCGCGAGGACGCCAACCAGGTGCTGCTGGAGACCCTGGAGACGTACCTGGACCTGGCCGGGAACGCGCACGCCACCGCAGAGCAGTTGCGGCTGCACCGGACCACGCTCTACTACCGGCTGCACCGGGTGGAGCAACTCGCCGAGACCGACCTCAAGGACGGCAACGAACGGCTCTGCCTGCACCTGGCGTTGAAGCTGGGTCGCCTCACCGGGCACTACCGGCCGGGACACTGAGGCGGTCGGGACCTATCCCGCGGCGGTACCACCGCCACGTCGGGTCCGCAGCCGGCGGTAGCCGGTGACGAGCCCGAGGCCCACGACGGCCACGGCCAGTAGCGCGACGCCGACCAGCACGGCCCGGCGGGACGTCGGACCCGGCGGCGCGGCCAACGAGCGGGCGGCGGGTTCGACGGCCGGAGCCGGCCCGTTGTCGAGCGGTGCCGAGCCGACCACCTCGGCGAACGGGTCCCGGTCGGCGTCGACCGGAACGGCCGGTGGCCGGATCGCGCCGGGCCAGTACTTCTCGGTCTCCGCCGACTGCATCGGTGCCGGGACCCCGAGCACCGACATCCTGCCGGGGACGGTGAGGGTGCCGACCCGGTAGTCGGCGAACCGGCCCTGGACGCCGACCACCGTCCAGGCACCCGGACTCGGCACCGCGACGGCGGCCGCGTAGTGCGCCGGTTCGGGCAGCGCCACCGCCGGGAACGACACCGAGGCACCCCGCTCGTCGACCAACCGCAGCGCGACCGCACCGAGATCGCCCTCGAAGGGGTGGAAGCCGTGCTGGAGCACCCAGAGCCCGATCGTGTAGCCCCGGCCCGGCTCCAGGCGGTCCGGCAGCGGGTCCAGCACGGTGACCGCCCAGTTGCCCGCCTGGGCGGGCGCCGGGGCCAGGAACGGTACGCCGATCAGCCCGACCATCGTCGCGGCCACGGCGGCGAGCAGGCGCTCGGTACGCATCGTCGACCACCTCCACCCGGAAGGAGTCGCCGGCCCGCTGTCGGGTTCCATCCGGCCGCCGCCAACCCTTCGGGTACGCCCGCAGGCCAGCAGCTGCGGGTTGTCGCTTCCCACACGTGTCGGCAGATGCGGTGCCGGATAGGAGACAGCCGGATGCCCGCTTCCGCAAATAGAATCGACAACCATCATCAGGCCGCGTAGCGGATGAACACGGAGGACACGGCTGTGGAAGCACAACGAGAGGGTTACTCGGGCGGCATCGTCGCCGTCGCCAGTGACGACACGTTCGCGCACACGTACCCGGATCTGCGGACCATGCGGGAAGACCCGATCATGGGCCCGGACAGTCACCACCGGAACGATCTGGAATTCTTCGACGTCAATGGCCGGCGGCTGCTGCCGGTGTTCGGCCCGACCCGCAAACTGACCGAGTTGCGGGAAGCGGCCGGAGATCCCGATCCGGGGCTGCTCCAGCGCAGACTGGCCGCGGTGGTCCGGCACGCCGAGAACCACCTGAGGGCGCACCCCGAGTTGACCGAGCCGTTCGGCCTGACCGTGGAGGCCGCCATCGCCACGCTGCCGCGCCCCGAGACGGAGGACCTGGCGGAGACGCTCGCCGCCTTCCCGCACCAGGACCGGCCGCAGGTCCCGGCCGCCTGGTGGCAACCGCGCACCCTCGTACACGCGCACGCGGGCAACTGGTTCCACAACGCCCTGCACGCGGCCGGCTGGACGCACCCCTGATCTTCGGTCCGGGCTTCCGGCCGGGATCCGCTGGGCCGATCGGTGACCTCCAATGTCGACGGCGACAGGCAGATTTCGCTGATCACGACCATCATGATCCTCGGCCGGGGGCAGGACGACCGTAGCGGCGAATGACAAGATCGAGTCACGACGATGTCGCTGGACCGGGTCCGTTGGTAATGTGCGGCCGTGTCTCCCCCGCTGGCCGTAGAGCCTTCTCGGACCGGAGCGGTCGCAGGTCTCCCACCGCCCACGGGTGGCCGGCCACGGCGTGAAGGCGGCCTCTCCTGGTTGCTGCTGCTGCCCTCGGTGGTGGTGTTCGCCCTGTTCATCTTCTGGCCGCTAGCCCGCACCTTCTATCTGTCCACCCACGGCAACGACATCTTCGGGGCGCCGAGCAGCTACGTCGGCGTCGACCACTACACCGAGATGTTGACCGGTGAGTTCGGCAGGATCCTCGGCACCACCGCACTGTTCACGCTGATCAGCGTGCTGCCCGCCGTGCTCGGCGCGCTCGTGGTGGTGCTGCTGCTGGAGGCGAGGCTGCGGGGCGTACGGCTGCTGCGTACCGCCTTCGCCCTGCCGTTCGCGTTCTCCGTGGCCACCGCGTCGGTGGTCTTCGCGGTCATCTACAACCCGGCGATCGGGATCGCGAACGGGCTGCTCGGAGCGGTCGGAATCGACCGGGTCAACTGGCTCACCGACCCCTCGATCGCGCTGCCCGCCGTCGGCCTGGCCACGGTCTGGATGAACCTCGGCTACAACGTCCTGGTGCTCTCCGCCGGAGTGGCGGCCATCCCGCCCGAGGTGATCGAGGCGGCCCGGCTCGACGGTGCCACCGGGTGGCGACTGGCCACCGGCATCACCATCCCGCTGCTCTCGCCGCAGCTGTTCTTCCTCGTCGTGGTCTCCACCATCCACGCGTTGCAGAGCTTCGGTCAGATCCACATCCTGACCAAGGGAGGCCCGGACGACGCGACCACCACGCTGGTCTACTCGATCTACGAGCGGGCCTTCGCCTTCGGTTCGTCGGACTTCGGCGGAGCGAGCGCCCAGGCGGTGGTGCTACTGGTGATCATGCTGATCTGTACGGCGGTCCAGTTCGGCGTCCTGGAACGGCGGGTGCACTACCGTTGACATCCTCCACTGCCCTAATGGGCGGGGATTCCCTTGGTCGCCCTTGGGGTTTCCTGCTTCGACGCCGACTGCCTCGTCCGGGCGTCCGCCCGTTGAGGTCTTACACCGGCTCCACAGGCCGTGACGGAGAGCCCCTCCGCCAGAATGTTGCGGGCCGCGTTGACGTCGCGGTCGTGGACGGCGCCGCATCGGCAGGTCCACGTCCGCACGTCCAGCGGCATCCGCTGCGCGAGAACACCACACGTCGAGCACAGCTTCGACGACGGGAACCAACGGTCCACGACGACCAGGTCCCGGCCGTACCAGTCGGCTTTGTATTCGAGCATGGTGCGGAACTGCCGCCAGGCCGCGTCGCTGATCGCACGGGCCAGCGCGTGGTTTTTCACCATGTTACGGACGGTCAGGTCCTCGATCACGATCGTTTGGTTGTCACGAACGAGTCGAGTGGTCAGTTTGTGCAGGTGGTCCCGACGCCGGTCGGTGATCCGCGCGTGGATCCGGGCCACCCTCAACCGGGCCCTGGCCCGATTCACCGACCCCTTCTCCTTACGTGCGAGTTGACGCTGGGCGCGGGCCAGAGCGGACCCGTCGGCGCGTTCGTGGCGCGGGTTGGTGACCTTCTCACCGGTACTCAACGTCAGCAGGCTGTCAAGCCCGGCGTCCACCCCAACAGCCGTGTTGACGGCCGGGACCGGTTCGATCACATCGTCGCAGAGCAGGGACACGAACCAGCGTCCGGCCGCGTCCTGCGACACCGTCACCGTGGACGGCGACGCACCCTCAGGCAACGGCCGCGACCACACGATGTCCAACGGCTCGGCCATCTTCGCCAGAGTCAGCCGGCCATCGCGGCAACGGAACCCGCTGGTGGTGTACTCCGCCGACTTCCGCGACCTCTTCCTGGACTTGAAACTCGGGTACCGGGCCCGCTTGGCGAAGAAGTTGACGAACGCCCCTTGCAGGTGCCGCAGCGCCTGCTGCAACGGCACCGACGACACCTCGTTGAGGAACGCCAGTTCCTCGGTCCTCTTCCACCCGGTGAGCATCGCACTGGTCGCGTTGTAGCTGATCCGTTCCCGCCGCAGGACCCACGCCTCGGTACGGGCCTGCAGCGCCAGGTTGTAGACCCTCCGGACGCACCCGAACGTACACGACAGCTCCGCTGCCTGCGCCTCGGTCGGGTAGAAACGGTACCTGAACGCCCGCTTCACGGTCCTGGACACGGCCCACACCGTAGCGAACCAGCTAGCAAGCCCTACGGCGGCGCGCGGATGGACGCCTGTCCGCCTTGGCGGCGGACCGGCTATCCCTGCCCTGCCCCGCAGGAGTTCCGTTTCCTCTCCGGCCTGAAGGCCGGAGTATCCACGGAAGGAATCCAATGAGACGACCACAGGCGGGCCGGGTCGTCGTCTACGTCGTACTCGGGCTGGCCCTGATCCCGGTGCTGTTCCCGGTCTACTACGCCTTCGCCGGTGCGGTGATGGGCCCGGGTGACCTGGCCAGCTATCCGCCGTCGCTGGTGCCGAGCGCGCTGCGCTGGGAGAACTTCGGCGACGTGTTCCGGTCCGTGCCGCTGGGCCGGTTCTACGTCAACTCCGCCGTCCAGGCCGGCGTGATCACCCTCGCCCAGGTGGTGACCAGCATCCTCGCCGCGTACGCCTTCGCGTTCCTCCGGATGCCGGCGAAGGCGGCGACCTTCGGTCTCTTCCTGGCCACCCTGATGGTGCCGTGGGAAGCCATCATCATCCCCAACTACCTGGCCATCTCCGACTGGGGACTGACCCGGGGCGGGCTGACCTATCTCGGGCTGGTCCTGCCGTTCCTCGCCTCGGCGTTCGGCACCTTCCTGCTGCGCCAGGCGTTCCTCCAGTTCCCGGCGGAGTTGCGGGACGCGGCGGTGATCGACGGCTGTGGCCACTGGCGGCTGCTGTGGCGGGTGATCGTGCCGCTGTCCAAGCCGTCGATCGCCGCGGTCGGGGTCTACGTCTTCCTCTCCGCGTGGAACCAGTACTTCTGGCCGCTGATCCTGATCCGGGATGCCGACTACCAGACCCTGCAGATCGGAATCTCGCAGCTCAACGACGCCGAGGCGGCCCAACCGGGTCTCGTGCTGGCCGGCGTCGCCCTCTCGCTGCTGCCCACCCTCGCCGTCGTGCTCTTCGGCCAGCGGTACATCGTCCGTGGACTCACGGCGGGGGCACTGCGGTGAACCCAGCCCAAGGACCGTCGAATCTCTCAAAAGGAGTAGCAATGGCATCTTCGCGGTTACGCCGGACGGGTACGCTCGCCCTGGCCCTGATCGCCGCCACCGCCCTGGTCGGCGGGTGCGGCTCCGACGACGGCGCCTCGTCCGACGCCCTCGACGCGCCCGGCGCGGAGGTGCTCGACTCCGCCGACGGCAAGACGACCGTCGAGTTCTGGCACGCGATGAAGGGCGCGAACGCCGCCGCCGTCGACAAGCTGGTCGCCGACTTCAACGCCCAGAGCGGCGGCAAGGTCGAGGTCAAGCCGGTCTTCCAGGGCAGCTACGACGAGACGATCGCCAAGTACAAGGCGTCGGTGCAGCAGAAGAGCACCCCGGCGCTGGTCCAGGTCTACGACATCGGCAGCCGGTTCATGGTCGACTCCCAGCAGGTCGTCCCGATGCACGAGTTCATCGCCAAGGACGGCTTCAACACCGCCGACATCGAGCCGAACATCGCCAGCTACTACTCGGTCGAGGGCAAGCTCTGGTCGATGCCGTTCAACTCGTCCACGCCGCTGCTCTATCTGAACAAGGAGGCCTTCGAGCGGGTCGGCCTCGACCCGGCCAAGCCGCCGAGGACGCTCGCCGAGATCGGCGACCTGGCGAAGCGGCTGACCGTCAAGGACAGCGGCGGCAAGACCACCCAGTACGGCTTCGGCGCGGCCATCTACGGCTGGCTGCTGGAGCAGTTGCTCGCCACCGACGGCAAGGAGTACTGCGACAACGGCAACGGGCGCGACAAGCTGGCGACGAAGGTCCAGTTCGACCAGGCCACCGGCGTGCAGGTGGCGCAGTGGTGGGCGGACCTCGTCCGGAACGGGTACGCGACGAACACCGGTCGCAAGACCGACGACGCCCAGGCGGCGTTCAAGGCCGGTACGGTCGCGATGCACCTCGAGTCCACCAGCGTGCTGCGCGGGTACGTCGACGCCGCGAAGGGCAGGTTCACCGTTCTCACCGCGCCGTACCCGAAGGCGACCGACGCCTCCGCCGGTGGACCGATCATCGGTGGCGCCTCCCTCTGGATCAACGGCGTGGGTCACAGCGCCGCCGAGAAGCGGGGCGCCTGGGAGTTCGTGAAGTTCGCCTCCGGCGCGGCCCAGCAGGCGCAGTGGCACACCGGTACCGGCTACGTGCCGATCAACCCGAAGGCCCTGGAGGAGCAGATCGACAAGGACTGGGTCGCGCAGTACCCGCAGTTCCGTACGGCCGTCGACCAGTTGCACGCGCTGCCGCCGTCGGTCGCGTCCGCCGGCTGCCTGCTGGGCACGATGCCGCAGGCGCGTAAGGCGTCCGAGGACGGGTTGGAGGCGGCCATCGTCGGCGCCAAGCCGGCCGAGCAGGCGATGAAGGACGCGGCGGCGAGTGTCCAGCCGGAGATCGACAGCTACAACAAGTCGGTCGGCTGAGGTCCGGGCCGGAGTCGGCCGACGGGTCGGCTCCGGCCCTTTAACATTGCAGTCGTATTGACATATCCCCGCGGCGCTTTTACATTGCAGTCGTATTGCAAGCGCTGTGGGAAGGACCCGTCATGACGACCACCACCCCGACACTGCCGTTCGAGCAGCCGAATCCGATGGCACCGCCACCGGCGCACGCCGAACTGCGCGAGACCGCGCCGGTGACCCGGGTACTGACCCCCGACGGGCAGCACGCCTGGCTCGTCACGTCGTACGCCCTGGTCAGCCGGGTACTCGCCGACCCGCGCATCGGCGTCGCCCCGGCCGGTACGCCGCTTGCCGGCAACGACACCCTGTTCCAGGACGGCCCCGCACACGGCCGGCTGCGCCGACTGGTCGCGAAGGTCTTCACCGCCCGGCGGATCGCCACCCTGCGACCGGCCGTCGAACGGCACGCCGCCGAACGCGTCGCGGCCCTCGCCGCCACCGGCCCGCCGGCCGACCTCGTCGACCTCCTCGCCGCACCCCTGTCGATCACCGTGATCGGGGAGCTGCTCGGCATCGCCGCCGAGGAGCGCGAGCCCTTCCGGCGCTGGGCCGACGCCGCGTTCATGGTGAACACCACCGGCCCGGACGGCGGATTCGACCCGGCCGCGATGGAACAGGCCTGGCGAGGGCTCTACGCGTACGTGGGTGAGCTGATCGCCGCCAAGCGAGGCGCACTCGCCGACGACCTGCTCAGCGACCTGATCGCGGTACGCGACAGCGACGACGGGCGGTTGGACGACGGCGAACTCGTCGGGATGGCCGCCACCCTCGTCTCCGCCGGCTACCTCAGTTCCAGCAACGCGATCTCGGTCGGCGCGATCCAGCTCGTCACCAGCGGCCGGCTGCCGGACCTCGCCGCCGACCCGGGACGCGTCGAGGCGTACGTCGAGGAACTGCTCCGCCGGCAGGCCGGGCTCACCGGCGAGGCCATGCCGCGCTGGGCCCACGAGGAGGTCGACCTGGACGGGGTACGCGTCGAGGCCGGCGACATGGTCCTGGTCCGGCTCTCCGCCGCGAACCGTGACCCGGTCCGGTTCGCCGACCCGGACCGGTTCGACCCCGACCGGCGGCCCAACCCCCACCTCGCGTTCGGACACGGTGTCCACCACTGTCTCGGTGCCGCGCTCGCCCGGATCGAGGTCGGCGCCGCCCTGCTCGCCCTGTCCCGGGAGTTGCCCGACCTGCGGCTCGCCCGGCCGGTTGAGGAGATCCGGTGGAGCGAGGGCCAGGTGGACGTCGGACCGGTCGCGGTGCCGGTCACCTGGTAACCATGCTAGGCGGGACAGGCGGCACCAGCCGTGGCCGTCAACCCGAGCGCTGCGTAAGGGTGGGCTGGTCGGATGGTTTCGCTGGTCAAGCGAGGTTCAGTGTGCCCCGATCTTCAGCATGGTCAGGAACGCCCGAGGTGTCCGGAGAAGGTATCCCCGCCACCACACAATGCGGGTGAAGACCCAGAGCCCGAGCGATCCGACGACGGCGACGAGCAAGGACATCCCGTACGGCCGCGCGAGGTCCGGTACGAGAAACGCCACGGCCGCGACCCACAGCAGGATGGTGCTGATGAGGGCGAGGAACACGACCCCGTTCTCGAAGCGGACCATCCGCGGATCGTCGTACACCTGCCGGACCTTCCCGGTGCCGGGCGACATCCGCTGGATCCACCGGTTGGGCGAACCGACGGCCGCCACGGCCATCGGTCCCCAGAAGAGGAACACGACGATCAGCTCCACGAGTTGTCGGGACGAATCGCCACCGGGTCCGTCTGCCGACGCGCTTCCGATCAGCGACGTGGCGAGGACGACCACGATCACGGTCAGCGGTACCAGAAGGAGGGTCTTGACGAACCGCATGAGCCCGATGCGGAGCAGCAGGATGTGCTTGGCAAGTGACAGCTCGATCTTGGCGGTCTCCTCAAGGAGGGTACGCGGCGCGCTCACCGAGAGGCGGAAGGCGTACCCGAGACGACTTTCGTCGCCCAACGGCGTCCGGTCGTCCAGCCGAAAGATCTGCTGCATGCGGGTGTCGAAGCGGCGGCGCCATTCGTCGTCCGCCGGTAGCAGGACGCCGAGCAGGTCCATCCGCTTGGTAGCGAGCTTCTCGTAGGCCGACATCGGCATCTCCGCCGACGGCGCCAGCATGCCCGGCAGGCCGAGGCGCGGATTGAAGACGGCATTCTTCGCGGTGGAGTCGTCGTCGGCTCCGAGGTCAAACCGGTGCCCGGCGAAGAAGAAGCCGATGAGATCCGAAATGATCAGGATGAAGCCCCACATCGGCACCCCGAAAACGATCACCATCGCAAGGCCGAGGAAGACCGCGGCGACCGGCGCATCCTCCTGGATCCGCAACAGCGTGGCCAGGAGGCCTGCGGGCGCGTCCGGAAAGAACAGCGGGAGGAGCAACATGAGCGCGGCGCCGCCGAGCAGGCAGGCGGCGGTACGGTGCAACGTCGACATGCGGATCTCGGCACGGATGAGAAACGGGTGCAGCGTCTTGGCGATCTGTCTCGCCTCGTCCTCGGTGAAGCCGCCCGCCTCCGGCCCTCGGCGGCAGCGCTCGTGGACCGCCCGCAGGTCGCCGCTCGCTCCCAGTTGGAGCCCGAGCTCGGCGACGTCCTGGTCCTTGGGCACCGTTCGGGCATTGATGATGTTGGAGACCTTCGACTCCGCCCACCCGAGCGCCTCGGCGAGCTCCTTCTGGTTCATACCGCGCTGGTCGATCAGCTTCTTCACCGCATGACCAAACGGCTGCCAGGCCGGCTGGGACTCCTTGCTGGACAAGACCCGTGCTCCTCTCGGGACATCCGGTTGTCCCCCGTCGTCGCGATTCGTCCCACGGGGTCGAGGTTTGAACTGCCCAGCGAATCGCTCGAACCGCTGAATCCCGGCCCAGACAACGAGGTGGCTTGCGCGACGCCGCATTACGTTTTGGTGACTTCCTGGTGACACACCGAAGTGTGGTCGAGGTCACCGTCTTCCGAAAGTGGCCGTTCGTTCCGCACGTCCTGTTTGTCTAGTCGGCACAACACCCCGGTCCGGTGATGGTTTCCAGACTCTTGCCGGTCACTATCCGGGGATGCGTCGCACTTTGCCCCCATTCCCCGCAGGCCACGGCGGGATGCGGGCTTCCCGAAACTGTCGCCTGCCCGACTCGAATTCGCTCGAATTGCGCGGCCGGTCGTCTGTGGACGACCTGTCATCGCCAACCGGTGCATCGGTCGACCAGGAATCCGCTGGTGAGAGCCTCGAACCGGCTTCGCCGCCGCGACCGAAGAGCGCGAAACGGCTTGGAGTTCAATTCCGAGTGGTTCGTCCGGTCCGACGTGGCTACGTTTCGGCTGCCGGCATTGACACGCCGGGCCAGAAAAGACAGGAGGTCGGGTCCGTCTGCAGCGAACCCGACCTCGCCACACCTCAGCCACGTCGAAAGGGGGCACGAGGTGCGCACCAAGAGTACGTCTCAGGAGCAGTACTGGTACATACCAATCCCGCTGCCGCTGTCGGTGTTCGGACGCAATGGCGCGGAGCCGGTCTACTTCAAGATCCGGCTACGCCGCCCCAGTCTCCACTGGATCCTCTTCTTCATCGCGACGGCCAACATTGCCCGGACGGCCACAACCAAGGGGCACCTGAGCCAGGAGGCCGCTCTCATGGCCCTTCTCGGCTGCGTCCTCGGCGCCGGAATCGTTGCCAAACTGGTCGTCAGGCTTCCCGATGGAGAACGGACGCCGCGAGGGCTCACGGGACTGCTCGGTACGATCGGATTCGTCTACACGACCCTCTCGTTCGCCACGGGTGACCACCTGACCATGCAGCTGGTGGCCGTGGGCGGCGTCGTACTGATCACCATCGTGGGCGAGGTCGGCTATCGGATCTCACAGCGTCGGAGCCGAGCCCAATCCTCGCTGGCCGACGAGGCGGCGCGGGAGCGGCAGGAGGCGGCCTGAGGACGACAGAGCCGGTGCTACGGGCCAGAGACAACTTGCCTCTGGCCCGTAGTGCGTCGGGGAAGGTGGGTCCCCCGCTGAGCCCGCCGTCCGTGGCCCGACGACCGCGCAACGCCACCGCGACGGGCGCGATCGGTGCCGAACGGGGCTCGATCCGGCATGGTGGGGACGCGACCGGTTCGTAGGATCAGGGGCCATGACCGTACCGCTGCGTCAGCGTCCGTACGACCTCTACTTCATCGTCTTCTTCGCGATCAACGCGTTGGTCATCACCTACATCGTCGACCTCGAACAGTTGGTGGTCGCCGATCCGGCGGACTTCGACTATCCGGTCTGGCCACCGGCCCCCGCGATCGACCTCGTGCACTGGTGGGGGGAGAACTACGACCCGCTGCTGATGGCCCGGCCCCCGTTCTGGCAGATGACGATCTGGATAGACGTCATCTTCTTCGGCCCGTTCTACCTGTTCGCCGTGTACGCCTTCGTCCGGGGCCGAAACTGGATCAAGGTACCGGCGCTGGTCTGGTCCGGGACCATGCTGGCCAACGTGCTGATCATCCTGATGGACGAGCGGTACGGCGTCACCCCGGCACCGAACTTCGCGATCGTGCTGGCGGCCAACGCCAGCTGGCTGCTGACCCCGTTCCTGATCATGTGGCGGATGCGTCGGGAGAATCCGTTCACCCGGCCGGAGCCGGTGGCGTCGTGAGGGCCGACTTCGCCCAGCGGTACGGGCCGTGGGCGGTGGTGGCCGGCGCGTCGGAGGGGCTCGGCGCGGCGTTCGCACACCGACTGGCCGGACAGGGCCTCAACCTGATCCTGGCCGCGCGGCGAGCGCGACCGCTGACCGAACTGGCGGCGACACTGCCGACCCGCACGATCGTGGTCCGGGCCGATCTGGCCACGGTGGACGGGCTCCGCGAGGTGGTGGACGCGGCGGCGGACCAGCAGGTCGGACTGGTGGTGGCGAACGCGGCGTACTCCCCGATCGGCGGTTTCGTCGAGATGGACCCGGCCGAGACCGGCCGTGCGGTCGACCTCAACTGCCGGATGCCGCTGGCCCTCGCCCACCACTTCCTTCCGCCGATGGTGGCACGGGGACGCGGCGGCTTCGTCGTGATGTCGTCGCTGGCCGGGATGCAGGGTTCCCCGCCGATCAGCGTGTACGCCGCGACCAAGGCGTTCGGCGCGATTCTGGCCGAGGGCCTGTGGGCGGAACTGCGCGGCACCGGGGTGGACGTGGTCACCTGCGTCGCCGGTGCGGTCGCCACCGGCAACCTGACCGCCGTGAAGGATCGCCCGGCCCCGGGTACCCGGACCCCGGACCAGGTCGCCGTGGCGGCGTTACGCGGTCTCGGCCGGGGTCCCCGGGTGATTCCGGGCCTCGCCATGCGGGTCTCGTCGGCGCTGATGTCCCGGCTGTTGCCGCGCCGTACCGCGATCGCTGTCATCGCCCGGGCCTCGCGGGACCTGAGCCCCCCGGCCGCCGCCCCCTGAGGCCGGCGCCGGGCCGGAAGTAGATCGAGCGATGCTTTCTCTTTACCGAAACGAGGCGACCGATGGAGCAGGACCCCGCGACGATCCGACCCGCGACGCCCGCGGACCTCGACGCGGTCGGCGAGATCTACGCGCACTACGTCATGCACACGACGATCACCTTCGAACTGCGGGTGCCGGACCGGCACGAGTGGTCCGCGCGGTACCGGGCGATCACCGAGACCGGGCTGCCGTTCCTGGTGGCCGAGCTGGACGGGCGGATCGCGGGGTACGCGTACTGCGCCCGCTGGAAGTCGCGGCCGGCGTACCGGCACACCGCGGAGGACTCGATCTACCTGGCACCGTGGGCCCTCGGCCGGGGCCTGGGCAGGGCGCTGCTCGCCGAGTTGCTGCGGGTCAGCCCGGTCGCCGGGGTCCGGGAACTGATCGCGGTCGTCGCCGACACCGGTGAGCCGGCCTCGCTACGACTGCACGAGCGGCTGGGATTCGCCGAGGTCGGCCGGTTGCGCCGGGTCGGCTACAAGCACGACCGCTGGCTGGACACCGTACTGCTGCAATGCTCCCTGTCAGCCGATGGCGGAGATCCGCTGAGCCACCCCGCACCGCAACCGGCCGACGGGACGGACGGCATGCCGACGCCATCCGCATCTGAATCGCCCTAGGCAACCGCTTTCCCGATAGACTCTGCTCGACAGGTGTCGATGCCGTCGACGCCGGTCCGAGCTCGTTCCGCCGGCCCGAGCTCGTTCCGCCTGCCTTGCGCCCGGTCCGCCCGCCTGCGACGGCCGGCTGCCTGAGCCGGCGCTCGTGCCGACGCGTCGGGCAGGTGCCGGCGTCCGAATCGGAAAGGAGTTCCGGGGTGAAGCGACGGTCCTTCGTCTCCCTTCCCGCGCTCGCGATGCTGCCCCCGACCACGGCCGAGGTGGCGTCCCCGTCCGGGGTGGCGCCCCCGACCGGGGTGACCCAGCCGGGCGCCGGCCTGACCACGCCGGCCGCCGCCTTCTCCTCGCCCGCGATCGTCGACGGCAACCTGCCGGCGTTCCATTCGGCACTCGCCGACGAGCTCACCTTTCCGCTGGCCTGGACCAGGTCACGGACCCGAAGCTTCCGCACCTGGCGCCGGACCGCGCGGGCGAAGGTCGAGGAGCTGCTCTGCCAGCCGGACGACGCCACCCCGTTCGCCCCGCAGATCCTCGACGAGCAGGACGGCGACGGCTACCTCCGGCGCACCCTGAGCTTCAACGTCACCCGGCACAGCCGGGTCCGGGCGGCGATGCTCGTACCCCGGGGTCGCGGGCCGCACCCCGCCGTGCTGCTCCTGCACGATCACGGCTCGAAGTTCGACATCGGCAAGGAGAAACTGGTCCGGCCCTGGTACGACCCGGACCGGCTCGCCTCGGCCCAGGCCTGGTCCGACCGGTACTTCGGTGGTCGGTTCGTCGGCGACGAACTCGCCCGCCGTGGGTACGTGGTCCTCGCCGTGGACGCGCTCGGCTGGGGTGACCGCTCCGGCCTGGGCTACGAGGCGCAGCAGGCGCTCGCCAGCAACCTGTTCCATCTCGGCTCCTCGCTGGCCGGCCTGACCGCCCGGGAGGACACCCGCGCGGCCGCCTTCCTCGGCACGCTGCCGTACGTCGACCGTCGGCGGATCGGGGCGCTCGGCTTCTCCATGGGCGGATACCGGGCGTGGCAGGTGGCCGCGCTCTCCGACCATGTCGCCGCGGCGGCGTCGGTGTGCTGGATGACCACCCTCAAGGCCATGATGGTGCCGGGCAACAACACCCTGCGGGGCCAGTCGGCGTACTTCATGCTGCATCCCGGCCTGCACCGGCATCTCGACATCCCCGACGTGGCGAGCATCGCCGCACCGAAGCCGATGCTGTTCTTCAACGGTGAACTCGACACGCTCTTCCCCGCCGCCGGGGTACGCGACGCCTACGCCAAGATGCGGGCCGTCTGGCGTTCCCAACGCGCCGAGGACCGGCTCCATCCGATGATCTGGCCCGGACTGGGCCACGTGTTCCCGCCCGAGATGCAGGACGAGGCGTTCCGCTGGCTCGACCGGTGGCTCCGACGGGCCTGACCGACCAACGGCGGTTCCCGTCCTCAGCAGCTGCGGCGTCAGCAACTACGGCGTCAGTCGAAAGCGTCGTCAGCAGCTGCGGCGTCAGTGGATGCGGCGGCCCCGCGCGTCCGGCACCCCGGACTTGCGGAAGAAGTAGGTGTTGATCTGGTCCCGCCACTCCTGGGCACCGCGGAGCTGCTCGTCGAGGCGTTCCCGCACCCGAGCGTCCAGCTCCGGGTCGACCAGCCCGGCGGTGGAGAGCCGTTCCCAGAGTTGCCGCATCCCGGCCACCCGCTCGGCCCCGGCGAAGTGGGTGTCGTAGATGTGCTGGATCACCGTCGACCCGCTGTGCAGGAGGTGCCCGTAGGGAACGTGGTGGAAGAAGAGCAGCAGTTCGTCGGGACACCGCTGCGGCGACTCGTACACGTCCGACCACGGCTGCGGGTACTGGCCGGCGTACCCCGTTCCGGACTTCCGCGTCCGGTCGACGCCGATACCGTCCCGGTCCGCGAAGTGGTACGTGCCCCACGGCGTGTACTCGTAGCCGTCCACGTCCGGGCCGTAGTGGTGCTCGGGACGGACCATGAAGCCGACCCCCAGCGGCGCCGTGTACTGCTCGTAGGTGTGCCAGGAGTCGTCCATGATCTCGTGCAACGTCCGCCGGAGCAGCTCCGGGTCGGCGGTCGACGACGGCACGAAGGTGAGGTCGATCCACTCGTCGAGGATCGCCGACGGGTCCAGCTCTGGTGCCCAGGCGAGCCGACCGAAGGCGTACAGGTTGGCCTGGGCGAGCGGATGTCCGGTCCAGAAGGGATCGTCCCCCACGTTCGACACCGCGACCAGCCCGCCACCGGCCGCCGAGGCCGAGCCGGCGGCACCGGCCACAGCGGCCGGGCCGGCGTCGCCGGGCGTCGAGCCGGCGGCCACGGCGGCGACGGTCGGACCGCCGGCACCCCAGGGGCCGAACTCCAGCACCTCACGCCAGAGCGGGCCCAGATAGCAGACGTGCCGTTGCTGACCCGTGTACTCCTGCGTCACCTGGAACTCCACCGCCAGTCGGGTGGCCGGCATCGCGGCGATCACCGGCGAGACCGGCTCACGCACCTGGAAGTCCATCGGACCGTGCTTCACCTGCAGGATCACGTTGTCCCGGAACTGGCCGTCGAGCGGGGCGAAGTGGTCGAAGGCCGCGCGGGCCCGGTCGGTCGACCGGTCGCGCCAGTCCTGCCGGTGGTTGTAGACGAAGGCACGCCAGTGCACGACCCCGTCGTACGGGGCCAGCGCCTCGGCGAGGACGTTGGCGCCGTCGGCGTGGCTGCGCCCGTACGCGAACGGGCCCGGCTGCCCCTCGGAGTCGGCCTTGACCACGTAGCCCCCGAAGTCGGGGATCGTCCCGTACACCTGCGCGGTGGTGCCGGCCCACCAGGCCCGGACCTGCTCGTCCAGCGGGTCGGCCGAGGGTAGTCCACCGAGGACGATCGGCGCGGCGAAGCTGACCGACAGGAACACCCGGACCCCGTACGGACGCAGCAGTTCCGCGATCGCGGCCACGTCACCGAGCCGATCCGTCAGCAGCCGCGCCTCGGTGGCGTGCACGTTCACGTTGTTCACCGCTACCGCGTTCACCCCGCAGGCCGCCAACAGCCGCCCGTACGCCCGCACCCGTGCCGGGTCGCGGCGCGGTCCACCGTCCTGCCAGAAGATCGAGCCGCCCGCGTAGCCGCGCTCGACCTGCCCCATCCGGTGATGCACGTCGACGTTGTCCCAGTGGTCGAGCATCCGCACCCGCATCGCCGGCCGGTGCCGCTCGACGGGACGGTCGGCGCCGAACGCGGACTCGCCGAGCCGGACCAGGTGGAACAGCCCGTAGAGCAGTCCGTTCGGGGCGTCCGCCAGCAGCACCGTGGTGTCGCCGTGCCGGGCCAGGACGAAGCCCTCGTCGCCGAGCGGGTCCGCGCGCTCGGCGTACCGCTGCCGGAACTCGACCTCGACCGACGCCGCCTGCGCCGGCAGTGGTGCCGTGCCGCGGAGCGCGAGCACCAGGTCGAACGCCTCGGCTCCGGGGTCGGCCTCCCCCGCCACCGCCGGCTGCTCGGCGGCCGGACCCGGCTCCTGGTGTACCAGGTGACCGCCGTGCCGGACGCCGGCCTGCGCCACCTCGTCCAGCACGGTGTCGACGAGCGTTCCGGCGCCGTGCACCAGAGTCCGGCGGGAGCCGAGCGCGCGGAACGCCTCCGGCGGCAGCCAGGCCGGATGGACGCCGGGCGGGTGGGGAATGGTCACGGGAACTCCCGGGGATGCGTGCCGATCGTTCCGGCGGTGGGTGGGCGGCCGTCCCGGGCCGACGCAGGGGTGGTCGGCCGGGACGGCAGTCCGCGCAGCGGTGATCGACTTTAGTACATCTCGGGAGCTATCCGGTCGGGACGACCGGTTGGATGGTGCCGTCGGCGTTGAACCGCATCTGGTCGACGGTCACCTCGCGGTTGGTGCCGTTGCCGGCTGGGATGGCAAACCGGTGGTACGCCATGTACCACGTGTCACCGGTCGGTGACCTGACGATCGAGTGGTGGCCCGGACCCTTGACGCCGATGGACAGGTTCTTGGCCAGGATCGTTCCGCGATGGGTCCACGGGCCCAGCGGCGAGGTACCGGTGGCGTACTCGACGTGGTAGTTCTCCGAGCGGGTGTCGTCCACCGAGTACGACAGGTAGTAGGTGCCGTTGCGCTTGAACACGAACTCGCCCTCCCGGAAGTTCGGCAGGCTGAACGTACGCACGGCGGTGGCGTCGAACGAGAGCATGTCCGGGTTCAGCCTGACCGCGTAGGCGGAGCCGTTGCCCCAGTACAGGTACGAGGTGCCGTCGTCGTCGGTGAAGACGGCCGGGTCGATCATCTGTCCGGGGCGGAAGCCGGCGGCGATCAACGGTCGGCCGAGCGCGTCGGTGAACGGCCCGGCCGGGCTGGTGCTGGTGGCCACTCCGATGTTCGTGTCGGCGCAGAAGTAGAAGTAGTACCGCCCGTTCCGGTATGCGATCGCCGGTGCCCAGGCCCGCGAACTCGCCCAGGAGACGCTGGGGCCGACGTCCAGGATGGTGCCGTGGTCGGTCCAGTTGACCAGGTCGGTTGAGGAGAACGCCTTGAACCGGGTGCCGCTCCAGCCGTTGTAGCCATCGGTGGTCGGATAGACGTAGTACCGGCCGTCCAGGTAGGCGATGTGCGGATCGGCGTACAGGCCCTTGAGCACCGGGGTACGGCGTCCCGCCGCCCACGGCGCCCGGACCCAGAACGAGCTGTCGGCGGCGAAGGTGCCGGGATTGGTCGTGCTGGGGTCGAGCCACAGTTCGGAGTCGCGGTGCCGGACGAACCGGCCCGGATAGTTGGCCGATTCCAACCGTGCCGACCCGGCGACGGATCCGTCCCGGACGCAGAACGTCGCGTCGGCCAGGGATCCGGTGGTACCGGCGTTGAGGTCGAGCCGCAGCCGGAAGTCGAGGTGCCGCAGCCATCGGCCGTCGGCGGCCTGGAAGGAGACGCAGCCGGCGCCGCCGGCCAGGCCGGGGGTGACGGTGAAGGTGGCGTCCTGCTTGGCGACCGTGCCGCTGCCGCTGGTGATCGGGTCGACCCGCCCGAGGTAGTCGCTGTGCCGCAGGTACCGGCCGGCGAGGTTCACCGACTCCAGCGAACGGGCGCCGGTCGCGATCGTGGCCGCCTGTGCGGCCGTACCGGCGACGGCGGGCAGCAGCGTCGCACCGAGTACGACGACCAGGGCACGTGCGGTCATCCGGCCCACAGTGGGCAGCGCCTGGACATCCGAGTTCATCGTGATCGCTCCCCGGGGCCGCGTTGGGGACGAGTGTTAGCGATAACATAACGGACTGTCAAGTCCTTCGATGTCTCGTCATCTCGCCGGGGTACGCGCCGGCCTGGCGGTGCTCTGGCGCAGGATCAGCTGTGGCGCGAGCCGCATCCGACAGGGTGGGCGGCGGTTCTGGCTCGGCGACAGCCGGGCGACGAGCAGCTCCATCGCGGCCTGGCCGATGGCACTGCGCGGTGGCCGTACGGCGGTGAGCGGCGGGTCGAACGCACCGGCCATCTCGTCGTCGTAGCTGATCACCGACAGCGTCCCCGGTACGTCGATTCCGGCGTCCCGGGCCGCCTGGGTCAGCGCGGCGGCGTGTCGGTCGGCGTGCACCAGGAGCGCGCTCACCCCCATCCCCAGACACCCGTCGAGGGCCCTGGCCGAACCGGCGCCTCCCATGGCGACCTCGTCGCCGTCGATCTCGGTGATCCGGCGTCGGGTCGAGCCGACCCGGCGCATCGCGGCGAGGAAGCCCGCCCGCAGCGGCTCACTGGTCGGACTCGCCCGGGGCACGACCAGGCCGATCGCCCGGTGCCCCAGGGCGGTGAGGTGTTCGACGGCGAGCGCCGCGCCGAGCTCGTGGTCGGTGCTGACGCTCTCCAGCCTCGCCCAACGCGCGTTGTCGCTCGGCGGCTGCCGCTCGATCAGCACCACCGGCATGTCCAGCGCACCCACCCAGTCGAGCAGCGGCTCCCGGTCGCTCAGTGGCGACGAGGGCGTGAGCAGCATGCCGGCGACCCCGTCGCCGAGCAGCCGTTCGATCTGGCGCTGGTCGGAGGCGGCCGAGCCGTACATCGAACCACGGAAGGCGATCCGCAGCCCGAACGCGTTCGCGGCGGCCTGCGCGGCCCGCATGATCTGCGGGTAGTAGTAGTCCAGCGACGGAACGACCATGCCGATGACCAGGCCGGTGGGCCGGGCGGTGCTGCGCGCGGGTGCGCCCGGGACCGCCGGCAGCACACCGCCGCCCCGCACCCGGCGCAGCAGGTCCCGGTCCGCCAGCTCGCGGAGGTCGCGCCGGACGGTCACGGCGCTGACCTCGAGTTTGGCCGCGAGGCGGTCGACGTGGACCACACCGACGCGGCGCAACTCCTCCAAGATCACATCGTGGCGTTCCTGGGTAAGCATTGATGACCGTTTCAGATCGAAACCTTTCAGAAGCCTTGACGTTACCGCATCGAAACGATGCACTCGGGTCCTGCACAGTGACCGGCTTCCATGTCTTACATCCCCAAGGATCATCATGATGGCTCGTCAACGCCTGTCCGTACCACGATCAACCACAGTGGACCGCCCCGGGCGGCGACCGAGCTCCCGGCTCGGGATGGCGCGGCGCGCGGCACTCGTGTTGACGCTTCTGCTCGCCAGCGTCGCCGTCGGCTACGGCGCGACGCCGGCCCAGGCCGCACCGGTCACGATCGCCAACGGCACCCAGTTCCGCGACACCGGTGGCAACGTCCTGCACGCCCACGGCGGCGGTGTGCTGAAGGTGGGCGACTACTACTACTGGTTCGGCGAGAACCGGAACTCGAACAACACGTTCCGGGCGGTCTCCGTCTACCGGTCCACCGACCTCAAGAACTGGGAGTTCCGGAACAACGTCCTGACCCAGTCGTCGCACTCCGAGCTGAACGTCGCCAACATCGAACGTCCCAAGGTCATCTACAACAGCTCCACCGGCCGGTACGTGATGTGGATGCACAAGGAGAACGGATCCGACTACGGCGAGGCGCGGGCCGCCGTCGCCTCCTCCGCCACCGTCGACGGCGCCTACACGTACCACGGCAGCTTCCGGCCGCTGGGGCACATGTCCCGGGACATCACGCTCTACAACGACAACGGTACGGCGTACATGATCTCGGCGGCCGACGAGAACTACGACCTGCACATCTACCGGCTGACCTCGGACTACCTGAGCATCGGCACGCTGGTGGGCAACTTCTGGGACGGTGCCCACCGCGAGGCCCCGGCGATGTTCAAGCGGGGCAGCGTCTACTTCCTGCTGACCTCCGGGGCGACCGGCTGGAGCCCGAACCAGGCGAGATACGCGACCGCGTCGAGCATCTCCGGGCCCTGGACCGGCTGGACCAACGTCGGCAACTCGACGACCTTCGACTCCCAGCCGACGTACGTGCTGCCGATCCAGGGCTCGTCGACGACCAGCTACCTGTACCTGGGCGACCGCTGGGCCGGGGCCTGGAGCGGGCCGGTCAGCGACTCCCAGTACGTCTGGTTGCCGATCGGCTTCCCCTCCAGCACCAGCATGAGCCTGAGCTGGTATCCGCAGGTCACCATCGACACCGCCACCGGGACCGTCGCCGGCAGCGGCGGACCGCCGCCCGGCACCTACTACCGGGTCACCGCCCGGCACAGCGGCAAGGTGATGGACCTGGTCAGCTCCTCGACGGCGAACAACGCCGAGGTGAAGCAGTGGGGCTGGAACGGCGGCGCGAACCAGAAGTGGCTCTTCCAGGACACCGGCGGTGGCTACTACCAGGTCATCAACCAGAACAGCGGGCACTGCCTCGACGTCGCCAGCTCCTCGACCGCCGACGGCGCGAACGTCATCCAGTACGCCTGCGGCGGCGGCACCAACCAGCAGTGGCAGTGGGTCGCCACCGGCAGCTACTTCCAGCTCCGGGCCCGACACAGTGGCAAGTGCCTCGACGTGGTCAACTCCTCCACCGCCGACGGCGGAGACATCCAGCAGTACGCCTGCGGCAGCCAGACCAACCAGCAGTGGTCCCGTACCCAGTCCTGAATTGTCGCGGCACCGGATGACCTGTTCGTACCGAACGACTAGGAGACGGCCATGGAAGCTGGATCGGATCGACGGCCGGGCCCCGCCAGCTGGCTGGCCGCACTGGCCAGCGCGCTGCTCGTGCTCGTCGGCGGGCTCGTCCTCGCGGCACCGCCGGCACAGGCGGCCAGCACCTACGTCTATCCGACGTTCAAGGGCGACGGTGCCGCCGACCAGGAGCTGTGGATCTACCGCTCGACGAACGGCACGAGCTTCAGCGTGCTGGCGGACACGAACTACCGGGGTCCCACCGGCGTCCTGCGGGATCCGAGCATCGTCAAGCACAACGGCCGGTACTTCATCGCGTACACGGTCCAGTCGTGGACGACGAACTCGACCTACTTCCACGTCGCCTCCAGCACCAACCTGACCAGTTGGACCCACGTGGCCAGCGTGAACTCGGGCATCGCCAACACCAGGTTCGTCTGGGCCCCCGAGTTCTTCGTGGAGGGCAGCACCGTACGGATCATCGCCAGCGTCGCCCAGACGACCTGCTCCAACTGCTTCCGGCCGTACGTCTACACCGCCCAGAACACCGGCCTCACCTCGTGGAGCGGGCCGGCCCAGATGTGGGGGTTGGGAACGAACCACATCGACACGTTCGTGGTGAAGTCCGGCAGCACGTACCACGCCTTCGTCAAGGACGAGACGTCCAAGTACATCGAGCACTGGACGACCACCGCAAACCTGACCAGCGGCTGGGTTCCCAGGAGCACCCTCTGGACCGCCGGGCACGAGGGGCCGTCCGTGCTCCAGATGGACGACGGGACCTGGCGGATCTACATCGACCGGTACACCAATGGCGGGATCTGGACCGCGACCAGTTCGGACCTGGACAACTGGTCGGGGATCAGCCGCATCGAGTGCCCCGGCTGTCGGCACGGCACGGTCGCCCGCCAGTAGGCCGCTGGCGCCGGGTCAGGCGTTCAGGACGAGCGCCTCGGGGGTGACCTCGGCCCGTAGCGGCTCGCCGGCGGTCCAGCGGGAGAGTTCGGCCAGGGTGTGGTCGGTCAGCCGAAGGATCTCCGAGCCCAGCGAACCGGCGAGATGGGGTGTGATCATCACATTGGGGGTGGCACGCAGCGGCGCGTCGGGGGGCAGCGGCTCGGGCTCCGTGACGTCGAGGATCGCGAAGAGCCGGCCGGCCCGGCACTCCGCCACGAGGGCCTGGGAGTCCACGAGGCTTCCACGGGCGGTGTTGATCACGGTCGCGTGGTCGGGCAGCAGCGCGAGCTCGGCCGCGCCGATCATGTGCCGGGTGCCGGGCAGGGCGGGTGCGTGCAGCGACAGGACCTCGCTGCGCGGCAGCACCTCGTGCAGGTCGAGCAGCGTGCCCCCGGCCGACCGCACCGCGTCGGCGTCCGCGTACGGGTCGGCCACCAGGCACACGGTGGAGTCGAGGCACCGCAGGAGGTCGACGACCCGGCGGCCGATCCGGGAGAAACCCACGATGCCGACGGTACGGCGATAGTTCGACAGGTCGCCGTAGCCGGCCAGGTGACTCCAGCCCCGATAGGCCGCCTCGGAGTTCGCGGCGATGAAGGGTGCCTTCTTACCGGCCAGGATGATCGCGGCCAGGGTGTACTCGGCCACCGGGATCGCGTTGGCGTCCGCCGCGCTGGTCACCTGGATGCCCCGGCGCCAGACCTCGCTGCTGACCAGCGACCGGACGCTGCCCGCGCAGTGGAACACCGCCCGCAGCGCGGGGGCCCCGGCAAGCCGTTCCGGGGTCAGCGTCGGCGCCCCCCACGAGGTCAGCAGCACCTCCGCCCCGGCCAGCCGGGCGCGTGCCGACGGCGAATCCACCTCGTCCGTCCAGACCGGATCGGCCAGGGTGACGAGCCGCGCGAGCCGTTCGAGCCGTACCGGATCGAAGTGGGCCCGGAACGACGTCCGGTCCATGACCACGAGCGCGGTGGGCTTCGTTCTCTCCGACAACGTCTCTCCCCTTCGAGCAGTCCGGGAGGTGGTCGCCGTGAGCCTCCGGAAAGCGTGCGGTCCGTGTAGACAACATCGATAACGTGGTTGTACACGTGCCGGCCATAGTTCGATCCGATGCGGTCGAAACAGGTCAGGAACGAACATCGGGGCGGGGCGACGTACCGCCTGCGGCGGGCCCGGGTCCTCGCCGACGGCCCGCTCGTTGAGCCGAGCCGCCGGGCGCCCCGGCCGGGGCCACCACCGACGCGGGTGGTCCCGGCCGGCGACGGTCAGGCCGCCGGGACGTACTTCTCCAGGTCGTCGAGGATCTTTCCGGCCGCGGTGACCCCGATCCCGGTCATCCAGGTCTCGTCGGCGACGACGTACGTCTTGCCCGCCTTGACCGCCGGCAGGTTCTGCCAGAGGCTGCCGCCGGTCACCTTGGTCTGCTCGGCGGCGGCCTTCTCGCCGAAGGCGGTCACGAAGATGATGTCCCCGTCGAGTTCGGCGATCCGTTCGAGGCTCACCTTGTCGAACCGCTTGTCCTCCTTGTCGGCCAGGAGCTGCCGCTCGGGACGTCCCAGTCCGATGTCACCGAGCACCAGGCCGGAGAAGGACGCCGGCCCGTACACCCGGATCTCGGTGGGACGGAACCGGACGATGGAGATCTTCCGCTGCGCCGGGTTGCCGATCTTCGTACCGAGATCCTTGGCCCGCTTCTCGTACGCGGCGAGCAGGTCCTTCGCCTCCTGCTCCTTGCCGAGCGCCTGCCCGTCGAGGAGGAAGTTCTCCTTCCAGGTGATGCCGACCCGCTCGGTGAAGACGGTCGGCGCGATCGCCGACAGCTCGTCGTAGAACTTCTCCTGGCGGAACTTGCTGCCCAGGATCAGGTCCGGTTGCAGGGCGCTGATCGCCTCCAGGTCGGGCTCGGTGAGCAGGCCGACCTGCTTGATCCCGGCAACGGAGTCCGCACCGAAGTACGTCGGCCAGCCGGCGACCTCACCGGCCTGTGCCGCACCGATCGGGGTCACGCCGAGCGACAGCGCGCTATCGATCTTGTCGGAGTCCAGCACCACCACCCGCTGCGGATGCGCCGGCACCTTGGTGCTGCCCATCGCGTGGGTGATGGTCCGGCTCTCCCCGGCGGCCTCCGCGCCGACCACCGGATCGCTGCTGGCGCATCCGGTCAGGCCGGCACCGATGGCGGCGACGGCGAAGAGGACGAGAACTCTGCGGCGCATGACGAACCTTTCGTAACGGACGATGTGCTGAGCTTCGGGACGACCAGTGGCGCCCCGGTCACCGGACAGGGCACGACGACACAGTCGAGCCCGAAGACGTCGCGGACCAGGTCCGCGGTGAGGATCTGCCGGGGCGGCCCGGCGGCGACGACCTCACCGGCCCGCATCGCGACCAGATGGTCGGCGTACCGGGCCGCCTGGTTGAGGTCGTGCAGGACGGCGACGACGGTCCGGCCGCGCTCGGTGCGCAGCCGGTGCAGCAGGTCGAGGACCTCCACCTGGTGGGCGAGGTCGAGGAAGGTCGTCGGCTCGTCGAGCAGCAGCGCCTCGGTGTCCTGGGCCAGCGTCATGGCGATCCAGACCCGCTGCCGCTGCCCGCCGGAGAGGGTGTCCACGGGCCGCTCGGCCAACTGCTGGACGTCGGCCAGCGCCATCGCCTCGGCGACCGCGACCTCGTCCTCCGGCGACCACTGCCGCCACCACCGCTGGTACGGCTGCCGCCCGCGCCCGACCAGGTCGGCGACGCTGACGCCCTCGGGTACCAGCGGGCTCTGCGGCAACACGCCCAGCCGGCGGGCCACCGCGCGGGTCGGCAGGTCCCGGATCGCGGCGCCGTCGAGCAGCACGGTGCCCCGACGCGGACTGAGCAGCCGGGCCATGGTGCGCAGCAGCGTCGACTTGCCGCACGCGTTCGGCCCGACGATGACGGTGAACGCGTCGGCGGGCAGGTCGAGGTCGAGGCCGTCGAGAACGGTCCGGTCGTCGTACCCGACCGCGAGATCGCGAGTGGAGAGCATCTAGGAGACCTTCCGTCGACCGCGGAGCAGCAGGTAGATCAGGTACGGCCCGCCGAGGGCGGCGGTCAGCACGCCAGCCGGCAGTTGGGTGGGGGCGAACAGCCGTCGTCCGGCCAGGTCGGCGAGGACGACCAGGAGGGCGCCCACTAGCGCGGCGCAGACCAGCGGCGGTCGCTCGGCGCGGACCAGCCGCCGGGCCACCTGCGGGGCGACCAGGGCCACGAAGTCGACCGCGCCGACCTGCGCGGTGACCATCGCGGCGGCGAGCACGCCGGTGGTCGCCAGGCCCACCCGCCGGGCCACCGGGCGCAGGCCGACCCCGCGCGCGGTGTCGTCGTCCAGCGCGCTGCCGTTCAACGCCCAGCCGGCCCAGAGCAGCACCGGCAGCAGCACCAGCAGGGTCACCCCGAGGTACGCCGCCTCGCGCCAGCCCTTGCCGGCCAGGGTGCCGACCAGCCAGAGCTGCGCGCGTATCCCGTCGATCGGGTCCGCGGAGAGCATCACGACCTCGGTCAGCGCCCGCAGCGCCACCGCGACGGCGACCCCGGCCAGGACGAACCGGTGTGCGGCCAGCCCGTGCCGCAGTCCGAGCAGCAGCACCACACAGGTGGCGGCGAGCCCACCGGCGAGCGCTGCCGGCGCGATCAGTGACGCGGCGGCACCGCTGGTCAACGCGATCGTGGCGGCGAGCCCGGCGCCCTGGGTGACACCGACGACGTCGGGGCTGGCCAACGGGTTACGGGCGACGCTCTGGATCAGGGTGCCGGCGATGCCGAACACCGCACCGACCAGCGCGGCCAGCACCACCCGGGGCAGCCGCAGGTCGAGCACGACCAGGTCGTACCGGGTACCGGCGCCGGACAGCGACCGGAGCACGTCGAACGGGGCGACGTACGGGGTGCCGACGGAGAGGCTCAGTACGACGGCGGCGCCGAGCAGCACGACCAGGACTCCACCGACCAGCAACGGCCGGTGCCGTACGACCAGGCGGGCGGGGCCGAGTCGGACCAGGGTCCGGCCCACGGGCAGCGCGGTCACGGTCTCTCCTCGCTCCACGACCTGGTTCCACTGAAGTGGCTGACGACCTCGCCCCGCCCGGTCATGCGGTCACCACCCGGGCCCGGCGGATCAGTACGACCAGCAGTGGCGCGCCGAGCAACGCGGTGACGATGCCGGCCGGCACCTCCCCCGGGGGCACGACCAACCGGCCGACGATGTCGGCGCTGAGCAGCAGCACCGGCCCGAGCAGCGCGGCCACCACCAGGGTCCAGCGGTGGTCGGCGCCGACCAGGGCGCGGGCCAGGTGCGGTACGGCCAGCCCGATGAACGCGATCGGCCCGGCCCCGGCCACCGCCGCCCCGACGAGCAGTACGGCGGCGCCGCCGCCGGCGAGCCGGACCAGCCCGACGTGGTGGCCGAGTCCACGGGCCACGTCGTCGCCGAGGGCCAGCGCGTCCAGGCCCCGGGCGGCGAAGCCGGCGAGCAGGACGCCGGCCAGGACGAAGGGCGCGACCTGGGTGGTGACTCCGGCGTCCCGTCCGGTCAGCCCGCCGACCACCCAGAACCGGTACTCCTCGAAGGCGCGGGCGTCGACGGTCAGCAGGGCGATGACGATCGCGCCGAGACTCGCGTCGAGGGCGACGCCGACCAGGGCCAGGGTCACCGGGCTGGCGCCCTCCCGGGCCCGGTTGGCGATGCCGAAAACCAGCAGGCCGGCGAGGAGCGCGCCGACGACGCCGAACCAGACGTACCCGGCCAGGCTGCCGATGCCGAAGACCGCGATCGCGACCACCACGCCCAGGGACGCACCGGCGCTGACGCCGAGGATCCGTGGCTCGGCGAGGGGGTTGCGGGTCAACGCCTGTAGCAGCACTCCGGCCAGGGCCAGGGCGGGCCCGACGACGAGGCCGAGCAGGGTACGCGGAACGCGGAGCTCCCGGACGATGGTGCTGGCCTCGCCGCCGTCCGGCGCGACCAGGGCGTGCCACACCTGACCGGGGGCGAGTGGCTTGCTGCCGAGCGCGAGGCTGGCCAGCACCACCAGCAACAGCAGCGCCGCCGCCGCGGCGGCGACCGCGAAGCGTCGGCCGGCGCGACGGCCTCGCCGGGTCCTCCCGGGCCCGGTCGGCCGGGCCGCAACGGTTGTCACGATGTTCCCTCGCACCCCTCGAATTAGGTTCGCCTAACCTTACGATCCGAGCCTCGACGGGCCTATCCGGGATGACGGATCTCACCAGCCGACAGGGCGCTCACCGGCGGCAATACGCTCGGCGGCCCGTCCTGACCGGTCCGGCGGGTACGAACCACGCGAACGGGTCGGTCGGGCACGGATGGCACCAGAAGGGGACACCCTCCGATCGGGATCAATCGATCATGCCGCTTACCCCGGACCGGTTCACTAGCGTGGGTGATGAAGGCGAAGCCCGCCAGCTTCTTCCGATCGGGAGGCGCGCCACGTCCACCGCAGGCCGCAGGCCCACCCCGGCCGACCCGACACCCGCCGGTACGCGGGGGGACGGGACGCCCGGCTCGGTCGTCCGCAACCTGCCTCCGGAGCTGGGACCGGACGCGATCTCGGTGCTGGAGGGACGTACCTTCATGGTCTCCAACGCCCTGGGTGACGTGCCGGAACGGTCGATCGGCGGCCTGGTCCACGACGACACCCGGTTCCTGAGCCGTTGGGAGCTGATGATCAACGAGGAACGCCTGCTCATCCTGGGCTCCGGAACCGTCGACGACTACTCGGCGGCGTTCTTCCTGACCAATCCCGAGCTGCCCGGCCTGCCGGCGAACACCATCGGAATCCGCCGGCAGCGCTTCGTCGGCGACGGCATGCACGAGCGGTTCGAGTTGCAGTCCTTTGCCGACGATCCGGTGCGGATCCGGCTCCGGTTGGCGGTCCGGGCCGACTTCGCGGACCTCTTCGAGATCAAGGAGGAGGTTCGGGACCGCTCGGGACAGATCACCCGTCGACACTCCCAGGACGGCTCCGGGCTGGACTTCGAGTACCGCAACGGCACCTTCCGGGCCCGGACCGAGGTCCGGGTCACCGTGCCGGCGACGGCGATCGACGGCGACGACCTGGTCTGGGACCTGGAGTTGGCGCCGGACCAGGACTGGCTCTGCGAGATGAATGTGCCGTTGCAGCACGGACCCCGGAACCTGCTGCCGGCGCACCGGCTGTTCGGCGACGTCTTCGACACCGACTCGGACGACGTGGTGACCCGCTGGCGGGCCAGCGTACCGGTGGTGCGATCCGACTCCGCACTGCTCGCCGACGTGTACAACAAGGCGTCGTCGGACATGACCGCGCTCCGGATCGAGAAGGAGGTGAAGGGCCAGCAGGTGGTACTTCCGGCAGCCGGGCTGCCGTGGTTCCTCACCGTCTTCGGGCGGGACACGCTGATCTGCTCGTTTCAGACGGTTGCCTTCGCGCAGCGGCTGGCGCACGGCGCCCTGGTCGCGCTCGCGGCGGTGCAGGGCAGCCGGGTCGACGACTTCAGCGACGAGGAACCGGGCAGGATCCTGCACGAGGTACGCAGCGGTGAGCTGACCCGACTCGGCGTCAAGCCGCACAACCCGTACTACGGCGCCGCCGACGCCACCCAGCTGTGGCTGATCGTGCTCTCCGAGTACTGGCGGTGGAGCGGCGACGACCAGTGCGTACGCGACATGCGGGGCAACGCGTACGCGGCACTGCGCTGGATCGACGAGTACGGCGACCGGGACGGGGACGGCTTCGTCGAGTACGCGACCCGGTCCACCCAGGGGCTGGGCAACCAGTGCTGGCGCGACTCGTGGGACGGGATCCAGTTCTCGAACGGGTCGATCCCGGTGCTGCCGATAGCGACCTGCGAGACGCAGGGCTACACCTACGACGCGAAACTACGGATGGCGGAGCTGGCCGACGGGCCGCTCGACGAGCCGGCTCTCGCGCGGCGGCTCCGCGCCGAGGCCGCCGAGCTGCGGGAGCGGTTCAACCGGGCCTTCTGGATCGAGGAGCGGGGCGGCTACTACGCGCTCGGCCTGGACGGGGACAAGCGTCAGATCGACATGATGTCGTCGAACATGGGCCAGCTGCTCTGGAGCGGCATCGTTCCGCCGGACCGGGCCGCCACGGTGGCCCGTCAACTCATGTCCGACCAGCTCTTCTCCGGATGGGGCGTCCGCTGCACCTCCACCGACGACCGTGGGTACAACCCGATCGGCTACCACACCGGTACGGTCTGGCCGCACGACAACGCGCTGATCGCGTACGGGCTGGCCCGCTACGGCTTCCGCGAGGAGGCGAACCGGATCATCCTGGCCATGATCGAGGCGGCGGGGTTCTCCGAGTTCCGCCTGCCGGAGGCCCTCTCGGGCTACGACCGGTCCTTCGGCCGGGCGCCGGTGCCGTACCCGACCGCCTGCAAGCCGCAGGCCTGGGCGGCCAGCGCGCCGAAGCTCTTCCTGCGTACCCTGCTCGGGCTCGAGGTCGAGCAGGGCCGGATCGTCCTCGATCCACGCATTCCGGAGGAGATCGGCCGGATCGAGGTGGTCGGCTGCAACGCCTTCGGCAAACGCTGGGACCTGACCGCCACCGGAACGCGGTACGAGATCCGACCGACGCCCTGAGTCGCCCGGTCAGCCGCCGTCGACCGGCCGGAAGGGATCGACGGAGTGTCGCGCCTTCGCCGTCCGGTTGGTGGTCGCCGCGATCGAGTTGAACAGGACCCGGCCGAGTACGGCGTGCGCCTGCACCGCCGGGTGCGTCGCCCCGTAGTTGTCGAGGTCGCCGAGGGAGTCGGCGAAGAGCGCGTACGTCAGCGTCGGCGCGCCGTTCGCGTCGAACATGATGCCGGCCTCGTGCCGCGCGGCGCCGAGGTCGTCGAAGTCCGAGCCGTACTTGGTGGCGACCCGGCTGCGCTCGGCCGAGGACATGTTGCGGCGGACCCCGTCGTGGTACCCGTTGATCCAGCGCAGGATGCCGAGCAGGAAGTCGGCCGACCTCGCGGAGAGCAGCGTCTTGTTGGCCAGCCGCCACAGCAGGTCGTGGGTCTCACGCGGCGTGGTGACGCCGAGGAAGAACCGGTTCGGGTTGGCGACCGGTTCCACCCGGGTGTGGATGAAGCCCTTCGCGGCGAGGATCTCGTTGATCTCCAGCGCCGGAACGACCCGGCCACACATCCGGACCGCCGTGTTGTCCGAGACGAGCAGCATCGCGGTGAGGAAGTTGGCGACCGTGACCTGGTCGCCCCAGACGGTCTGCAGGAAGTAGATGCCGGTGCCGCCGAGGATGATGTCCGCGTTGAGGTCGAGCCGCTGGTCCAGGCGCAGCTCACCACGGTCGATCTTGTCCATCACCGCCACGGCCACCGCGAGCTTCTGCACGCTGTAACCGTGGGTCACGTGGTCGGCGTCGTCCTCCACAATGGTCTCCAGCGCACCGGCCGGGTTGACCATCGCGATGTGCGAGTGCCACACCCCACCCGCACGGGTCTTCTGCTCGTTGTACTTCCGCCGGATCTTGTTCCGGTTCGCCTCGACGCCGGCCGACACGGCGGGCTGCACCGGTCCGCTCGGCGCGGCGACCGCGGCCCGACCGGTCGCCACGACTGTCGCCGCCGCCGCACCCATCCCGATCGCGACCCGGCGAGTGACCTGCTCTGCCATGGTTCCTCCCCCGTTGACCATCGACAAACGTCCGAGGGAGCGTAGCGATCAGGGCCTCCGGCAACAAGCGCGACAGCGGGGTCGGGACCGTTCCAGTCGTCGTACAGTCCATGTCCAGTGGGGTGGGTCAGGCTTCGGCGAATTCGCCACCCGCCACCGATCGGAGCACCCCATGCCTCGGATTTCCGCCACCCTGGCCGCGTTCACCATGGCTGCCGGCATCGTCGCGGCCGCATCGCCCGCCCAGGCCGCACCCGGCGACCAGATGTGGTCGTGCGGCTCCGTGCCGTCGGGTTGGGTGGTGCTCGCCTACGGCGGCACCTGCGCCACTCCGGCGACACCCCGGGCGAGCTACCAGTTCATCCAACAGGCCGAGGGCATGCCGGCCGGCAACAGCCTCACCGTCTGCGCCTGGTCGTCGATCCCGGCGGGCTGGCGCGTGGTCTACGGCCCGGTCCCGGCCGGCCAGTGCAGCATCGGCTGGGGAGCGCCCTCCCCGAACGCCCTGATCATCAGCAACTCATGAGGACAGGAGCTCCCGGACGCGCGGAATGACCCGGGTGCCGTACAGCTCGATGTTGGTCAGCAGCGCGTCGTGCGGAAGACCGCCCATGCCGTACTTGAGGTCGAACCGGTTCGCACCCAGCGCGGTCAGGGTCGCCGCGATCTTCTGCGCCACGGTTTCCGGCGAGCCGACGTGGAGCGGTCCGTCCGGTCCGACCGCGTACTCGAAGGACTCCCTGGTCGGGACGGCGAAGCCACGGGTCCGGCCGATCCGGCGGATCACCTCGCGGTAGTGCGGCCAGAACTCCGTACGGGCCTGCTCGTCGGTCGCGGCGACGTGGCCCGGCGAGTGCACTCCGACCGGCCGGTCCCCCTGCCCGAAGCGCTCAAGGGCCTGGTGGAAGAGCTGGGAAAAGGGTGCGAACCGGGCCGGGGACCCGCCGATGATCGCAAGCATCAACGAGAATCCGTGGTGTGCCGCCCGGATCACCGACTGGGGGCTTCCGCCGACCCCGATCCAGGTCGGCAGGGGCCCGGACTCGGTGTGCGGTACGACATCCTGGTCCCGCAGCGGGCTGCGGGTCTTGCCCTCCCAGCTGACCGGTCCGCCCTTGAGCAGCTCGGCGAAGAGACCCACCTTCTCCTCGAAGAGGCTCTCGTAGTCGGCGAGGTCGTACCCGAAGAGCGGGAACGAGTCGATGCTCGAACCCCGGCCGAGGATGACCTCGGCCCGTCCTCCGGAGATGGCGTGCAGCGTGGAGTAGCGCTGGAACACCCGGACGGGATCGTCCGAACTCAGTACGGTGACCGCCGACCCGAGGTGGATCCGGGTCGTACGCCCGGCGATCGCGCCGAGCACCACGTCGGCGGCCGAGAGCGGGAAGTCGTCGGTATGGTGCTCACCGATTCCGAAGAAGTCCACCCCGACCTGGTCGGCCAGGGCACCCTGTTCGACGAGGTTCCGGATCGTCTGGGCGTGTGAGAGTGGGCGGCCGTCGACGCCGTTCGTGACGTCGCCGAAGGTGTCGAGGCCGAGGACGAGTGGGAACCGCGCCGGCTCGGTCGCCTCGGTGGTGGAGGGTGCTGTTGTCATGTCGGGCTTCTTCGTCTGGTGGGGATCTGCTCTGTCTGGTGGGGATCTGGGCGAGGGACCGGGTGGGACGCGTTCACGGCGACGTCGGGTCGGGCGCCGGTTCGGCCCGTACGGCCTGGGCGAACTCGACGCGGCGCAGCGACGCTCCGAAGACGGGGCCGCCGGGTTCGAGGAGGCGGCCGGCGGCAAGGCTGTCCAGGCGTACGGCGTCGTAACCGATCCGCTCCACGACGTCGGCCACGAGGTCCCGGGCGCCCCGGTCGTCGCTGGCGACGCCGAGCGCCCGCCGATCCGGGGAGCCTGCGGGCCGGCGTTCGGATTCGAGTTCGTGGTAACCGGTGTGGTTGAGGGTCTTGACGATCGTCGACCGGGGCAGCCGACGCGCGACGATCTCGCTGCTGCCGTACCGGCGGTCTTCGAACATCTCCTGGACGCCGTCCGTCGGCGGCCAGTAGTTCATCATGTCCACGACGAGCCGGCCGGCGACCAGGGCCGGGTCGAAGGCCGGGAACCGGTGCAGCGGGATCGCCAACATCACGATGTCGGCGTCGGCGACGGCGTCGGCCGCCCGGCGCGGCTCGGCGCCCGGCGCCAGCACCTGGGTGATGAGGGCGATTCGCTCCGGGTCCCCGGAGGCGGCGACCGCCACCCGGTAGCCGGCGGCGATCGCGACCCGGGCGACGACCGGGCCCACGTGCCCCGCGCCGAGTACGGCGATCCGGGGCAACGACAACTCCTCGGTCATGACTGGTCATCTTCCCGGTCGGCGGCGGTCGGGTGGAGGTGGCTCCGCAGGGCGCGCAGGATGTCGGCGAGCGCCTCGAACTGCTCGGGCGTCAGGGCGTCGGCGAAGTGTTCCTTGACCGCCCTCAGGTGCGGTGCGGTCGCCCGCCGGAACAGCCCCGCCCCGTCGTCGGTGAGCGAGACCTCGGCGCCCCGGCTGTCGGTGGCGCAGTCGTCACGGCGGATCAGGCCGCGCCGCTCCATCCGGGCGAGGTGGTGGGAGAGCCTGCTCCGCTCCCAGTCGATGGTCGCCGCCAGCTCCGAGGACCGCATTCGTCTGCCGTTCGCCTCACTCAGCGCCAGCAGCACCTGGTAGTCCGCCGGCGTGAGCTGCGTCTCGGCGAGCAACTGTGCCCCGAGAAGCCGCCGAAGCTCCGCGGTCGTGTCGATCAACGCCCGCCAGGTCGCGAGTTCCCGGGTCACCATCCGCTGGCGCGACGCCGCGCTGCCGGCTCCGTCGTGGTCTCGCACGGCCCGACCTCCTTCTCATTGACGCGTCAACCATAACCGGCATATGGTTGACGCGTCAACATTGACGCGTCAATCACATCTGGAAGGGGATGGCGATGGCGATCACAGGAACGGCGACGGACAATCCCGCCCGCTTCCCCCGCCTGTCCGAGCTCTACCGACAGGCCACCGCGCAGACCGGCTCCGCTCCGCTGCCGATCGGAGTGCACTCCCCCGGCCACGTCGCGGCAACCGACGAGCAGGCGAGGGAGGAGTACTGGCCCACCTACCGGACGTTCCTGCTCGACGTCCGCCGGCAACGGGGCTTCCCCGAGATCACCCGCGAGTACTTCGAGCACGAGGTGTCGTACGGCTCCCTCTACGTCGGCTCGCCCGAGACGGTGGCCGGGCGCATCGTCAAGACCATGACCATCCTCGGGGCCACCCGCTTCGACCTCAAGTACGGCATGGGACCGATGCCGCACGCGATCCTGATGGAGAACATCCGCCTCTTCGGCACCGAGGTCGCACCCCGGGTACGCGAACGTCTCCGGCTGCCGGTGGCCCGTTCCTGACCGGCGCCACCACCGCCTCGCCGGCCGATCCGACCGGACGGGATCAGGTCACAGGGGTAGCCACTCGGTGCCGGTGGTGACCGCCGCCAGGGCGTCGGGGATCGGCTCGACGCCGATACCCGGGCCGGTCGGCACGGCGAGGTGGCCGTCCGCGAGCACGAACGGGGCGGTGATGTCCGTCCGGTAGTAGCGGTCCGAGGCGGAGGTGTCGCCGGGCAGCGTGAACCCGGGCAGCGCCGCCAGCGCCACGTTCGCGGCCCGGCCGATCCCGGTCTCCAACATGCCGCCGCACCAGACCGGTACGCCCTGCGCCACGCAGACGTCGTGCACCCGGCGCGCCTCCAGGTAGCCGCCGACCCGACCCGGCTTGACGTTCACGATCGCGCACGCCCCCAGCGCGATGGCGTCGGCGGCGGCCCGGGCCGAGGTGATCGACTCGTCCAGGCAGACCGGCGTACGGAGAACCCGGGCCAGTTCCGCGTGTCCGAGCAGGTCCTCCTCGTCTAACGGCTGCTCGATCAGCAGCAGGTCGAACGGGTCCAGCCGGGCCAGGTGCCGAGCGTCTCCCCGGCGGTACGCGGCGTTCGCGTCCACCTGCAACAGGATGTCGTCGCCGAACCGCTCCCGTACGGCGCGTACCGGCTCGACGTCCCACCCCGGCTCGATCTTCAGCTTGATCCGGACGTAGCCGGCCGCGAGGTAGCCGCCCACCGCGTCCAGCAGTTCGTCGACCGAGTCCATGATGCCGACCGAGACTCCACAGGGGACGCGGTCGCGTACCGCACCCAGCTCGCGGGCGAGTGACCGGCCCTCGGCGCGCAGCTCGGCGTCGAGCACCGCCGTTTCCAGCGCTGCCTTCGCCATCCGGTGCCCCCGGACCGGGGCCAACGCCGGGGCCACCCGGTTGGCGTCCAGGCCCGGCTGCGCCGCGAGCGCCGGGATCAGGAACCGACGCAGCACCTCCCCGGCCGCCGCCACGTACTCCGAGGAGTACAGCGGCTCCGACATCGCCACGCACTCACCCCAACCCTCGGCCTCCGTCGTCACCACCCGGAGCAGCAGGACGTCCCGGGACGTCTCCGTGCCGAAGGAGGTCCGGAACGGTGCCACCAACGGCATCCGGATCCGGCGCAGTTCCACTCCGGTGAGCTTCATCGGTCGTCTCTCCTCGTCTCCCGCGTCACCACGTACCACCCCGAACGATCGAAGCCGGTCACCCGGGCGCCCTCGGCCATCAGCGGCGCCAGCACCTCGCGGACCGCCACCCGCCACTCCTTCGCCACCCCCGGATCGGTCCGGCGCACCGCCGCGATGTCCGCCGGCACCGCCACCAGCAGGACGTTCCCATCGGTCGTACCGGTCACCGGCCGGTTCCGGGCGGACCGCCGCAACGCGACGACGGCCCCGCGCGCCCGCTCCGCCTCGACGTCGCTGGGGGCCAGCGACCGGGCGCACGCCGCCATCACGGCGGCCGTGGTCAGCTCCCAGTGCACCAGCAACCGGTCGGTGTCGTCGCTGCCGTTGATGCCGTCGTTCATCGCTCCGTAGAAGTTCGGCAGGTACTGCGCCGGCAGCGCCGCCAGCTTCGACAGGTTGAAGTACGCGTTGCGGCAGACCAACGGGTCGAACGTCCAGCCGATCGTGGACACCCCGCGATGCAGTGCCCAGGCCCGCTGGTGCAGCTTGAGGGCGAACCCGACACTGCGTCCGAGGGCCGCCCCGGAGACCCCGGCGATGTGGCTGTGCATCGACCGCTCCCCCGGCGGACCGAAGAAGGCCACACAGGCGCCCACCAGCAGCCCACCCTCGTACGCCCCGGCGACGTAGTTGCCCGTCTTCGCCAGCGCCCGCAACAGTTCCGTGGTCACCGGGGGATTCGTCGGATCGGGACGCCAGATCCCCTCGTAGAGCCGGTGCACCGCCCGGAGGTCGGTGAGGTCGTCGAGGTGGCGAACGGTGACCCCGGCCGCCCGGGCCGCCGTGTCGGCCGCACTGTCGGCCGTCGCCGCGAGGACCAGGTCGACGGCCGGACCGGCGAGGGGCGGCGCTGCCGGAGGAGAGGCATCGGGGTCGGTCACGCGCTCCATGCTGCCGCCCGGACCGGGCAACGTCATGCTCGGCGGAGACCGGAGCCGGCCGGCGGTTCAGTCGGGGTCGGCCGGTCTCCATCGCCGGGCCGCTCCCCGCCCCGACCGCGAAGGTGTTCGGTGAGTGCCGCCACCAGCGCCGCCCGGCCGGGCAGCTCCGCCACGAGCACGTGCTCGTGGTCGGCGTGCGCCCCACCACCGACCGCGCCGAGACCGTCCAGCGTCGGCGTGCCGACCCCCGCGGTGAAGTTGCCGTCCGAACCACCACCCACGGCGGCACCGCGCAGCGGCGGTAGCCCGAGTCGCGCGGCGAGCACCTCGGCGATCGCGAACAGCTCCGTCGACGCGCCCGCCGCCAGCGGTGGCCGATTCGGTCCGCCGGTCACCGTCAGCCGGGCCCCGGGCAGTACCGGTGTCAGCGCGCGCATCGCCGCGTCCACCCGGTGCTGCTCGGCGGCGTTCCGGGCCCGTACGTCGACGGCGAAGCCGCCCGCGTCCGGAACGGTGTTCGTGCTGGTGCCGGCCGCGACCAGCGTGGGCGTGACGGTCGTACCCCGGTCCGGGTCGCCGAGGGCGTTCACCGCGAGCACCTGGTGGGCCAGCTCCACCGTGGCGTTGACGCCGCGCTCCGGTTCCAGGCCGGCGTGCGCGGCCAGCCCGGTCACCTCCACCCGGTACCGCGACACGCCCTTGCGCTCGGTCTTGAGCGCGCCTCCGTCGGCCGCCGCCTCCAGCACCAGGGCGCCGGCGCAGCCCGCCGCCTCGGCCTCGACGAGCGTCCGCGAACTCGGCGATCCGAGTTCCTCGTCGCCGGTCACCAGGATCGTCACCCCGGACCGGTCGGTCAGCGCCGCCACCGCGTACAGCCCCAGCACCAGGCCGGCGACCATGTCGACGCAACCCGGTCCGCGCAGCACGCCGTCGGTCACGTCGAACGGATGGGTGGCCAGCGTTCCCAGCGGCCACACCGTGTCGTGGTGGCCGAGCAGCAGCACCCGGGCCGGCCCGTCCCCGAACCGCCAGCGCAGGTGCGGACAGCCGTCGAGGACGATCCGCTCCGGTGCCACCCCGAGCAGCCGGATGCCGATCCGGGTGACCGCGTCGGCGCTGGCCGCCAGCGCGGTGTGGTCCACCGACGGCGACTCGCAGGTCACCAGCGCCTCGATGTCGGCCAGCATCGCCGGCAGCGCCGCCCGGAACCGTTCCAGCAGCGCGTCGTCGGCCATCTCAGCCCACCTTCGGGGTCGCGCGGGCACCGAAGTGCAGATACCGCTCGCCCGTCGCGAGCCGGTAGAAGGTCACCGGCGTCCAGGTACGGGCGCCCGGCTGGCGTACCAGGAACAGGTTCTCGTCCAGCGGCACCATCGGATGGTCCCGGGTCGGCTCGGGCACCAGCGCGGCCAGCGGCCCGGTGACCGTGGTACGCAGCACCGGCCCGTCCTGTCCGGCCAGCACCTCCAGCCGGGCGCCGGCCCGCTCGTACGTCCCCAGGTGCGGGCCCACGTCCGCGGTCACCGGGTCGGCCGGCGGGGCGAGCGGGTGCGGCATCGTCACACCGGCCAGCTCGGCGAAGATCTCCCGGTACAGGTCCTCGTACAGGTCGCGGGTGTTCCCGCCGTTCGTCAGCAGGGTCACCGCCAGCTTGGCCCCGGGCAGGATCCGCAGGAACGCCGACTGCCCGATGGTGTTCCCGTCGTGGCCGATCACCCGGGACCCGTCCCAGGACATCCTGATCCAGCCCAGTCCCCACGAGTCGCCCAGCGTGTACCGGTCCGGCAGGTCGGCGTGCTTCGCCGCCATCGCCGTGACGCTCGCCTCGCTCAGCCACCGGGTGCCGTCCGGGGTCAGCCCGCCGGTCAGGTGCGCCCGGACGAAGCCGAGCACGTCCGCGACGGTCGAGGTGATCAGGCCGGCCGGTCCCAACGACCGGGGCAGTCCCCACACCGGTGCCCTGGTCGGTGCCGCCCCGCCCTCGCCGACGTGTCCGACCGCGGCCCGGTGCAGCAGCGCGTCCTCCGGCAGGGTTCCGGTACGCCGCAGCCCGAGCGGGATGACGATGCGCTCCCGCACGGCGGCGTCCCAGGTGCCGCCGGTCAGCTTCTCGATCACCCGTCCGGCGAGCGAGAATCCGGAGTTGCAGTACGACCAGGTGGCCCCGAGGGCGTGGTTCTGCGCCACCCCGGCCAGGCCGGCGACGTACCTCTCCAGGCAGTCGTCGCCCCGACCGGTGTCGGTGAACACGTCGCCGTCGATGCCGCTGGTGTGGGTCAGCAGGTGCCGCACCGTCACCTGCTTGGTCACCGTCTCCTCGGCCAGCCGCAGCTCCGGGAGCACCTCCACGACCGGGGCGTCCAGGTCGAGCAGCCCCTCGTCGACGAGTTGCAGCAGGACGGTCGCCGTCCACACCTTCGAGATGGAGCCGATCTGGAAAACCGAATCCGTGGTCGCCGGTACTCCGGTGTCCAGGTTCAACACCCCGTACGCCGCCTCGACCAGTTCGTCCTCGCCGTCCGGCCGCAACCGCAGGATGCCCAGCGCGGCACCCGGCACCCCGTGGCGCTCCGCCAGCGCGGTCAGTCGGCGCTGCCAGTGCGCGGTGTCGATCGGGACCGGTCCGGGGCCGGTGACGTCTCCGGCGTACCGCTGGACCCAGTCCACGATCCGCCGGTTGAAGTCGATCCGGTGCGACGGTGGACCGTCCAGGATGAACAGGTGCGCGCCCTCCGGGTAGAGCACCAGTTGGGTGGGCACGCCCCGCTCACGCAGCGCGGTGTGCCACTGCTGGGCCTGCCCGACCGGGCAGCGCAGGTCGGCGGCGCCCTGTAGGACCAGGGTCGGGGTGCGTACCTCGTCGACCCTGGTCAGCGGCGACATCGCGGCGTACCGGTCGCGGTCCGCCCAGGGCGGGCCGCCGAGTTCGTACCCGCTGAGGAAGTGCGCCGCGTCGGAGGTGCCGACCATGCTGGTCAGGTCGCTGACCACGCCGCCGGCCACCGCCGCCGCGAACCGGTCGTCGCGGCTGGTCAGGTAGCAGGTCAGGTAGCCGCCGTAGCTGTACCCGGTGACGGCCAGTCGGCGTGGATCGGCGACGCCCTCGGCGACCAGGGTGTCGACCGGCTCCAGGAAGTCCTTCGCGTCCGACATCCCCCAGGCTTCCTGGGCGGCGGTGAAGAACCGGGCGCCGTAGCCGTCGCTGCCCCGAGGATTGACCAGCAGCACCGCCCAGCCGCGCGCGGCCAGTTCCTGGTGGTAGAGGTGCACCTGGTCGGCCGCGCCGTTCCAGGCGTTGTGCGGTCCACCGTGGATGTCGAGCAGCAGCGGCAGCGGCCCGGCGGCGTCCGGGTCGCGCAGCAGCCAGGCGTGCACCACCGTGCCGTCCGAGACGACGAACTCCCGCTCCTCGTGCGGGAACAACTCGACCTCGCCCCGGTCCGCGCCGTGGTCGGTGCGGACCGACTCGGTGCCGGCCGCGATGTCGACCGTCACGATCTCGCCGAACGAGGTGGGCGTGCCGAGCAGGATCGCGGCGGTGTTCCCGGCGACCGAGAGCCCGGTGACGTTGCGCCCGGCGCCCGTGACGAGCGGACGCGGCGTACCGCCGTCGACCGGTACGGCGTACAGGTGGGTGCAGCCACGGTCGCGGACGCAGAACAGCACGGTGTCGCCGTCGCCGGTGAGCTGCGGTACCGCACCCGGGTACGCCGGACTGCCCGGCATCACGTTCCGGTCCAGCGGTGCGGCGAGGTCCCGTACCGGGCCGCCGTCGAGCGGTACCCGCAGCAGGCGGGCGTGCCCCACCGGGGCGCCGGTGGTGCCGACGACCAGCAGGGCGGACCCGTCGGCGGTCCACCGGACGTGATTGGCGACGCCGTCGCCCAGCCCGGCCGGTCGGGGCCCGGACCGGTCGTCCGCCACCTCGACGACGTGCACCGGCGCCCGGATCGTCAGGTCGGCGTCCGGCCCGGTCGCCGCGGCGAAGGCCAGCCGGCTGCCGTCCGGTGACCAGGCGGGCGTACCGGCGTGCCAGCCGCCCCGGGTCAGCTGGCGACAGTTCCCGGTGGCCAGGTCGAGCACGTGCAGATGCCGGCGGACGCCGCGCAGCAGGCCCGCACCGTCGGCCTGGTAGTCCAGCCGGTCCGCCACGATCGGACGGTTGGCGCGCCGTTTCCGGGCGTCGTCGGACTCGTCGGGCTCGGCGAGCGGGTCCACCCGGGCGGCGAACGCGATCGCCGTGCCGTCCGGGCTCCACATCGGCGCACCGGCGCCCAGCGGCAGCCTCGTCACCTGTTCGGGCTCGCCGCCGTCGGGCGGCAGCAGCCACACCTGTGCGGGGCCGTCCTCGGCACGCAGGAACGCGACCCGGCTGCCGTCCGGCGACCACGCGGGCGACGAGTCGTTCCGGCCCCTGGTCAGTCGCGTCGGCCGCCCGTCCCAGGCGCCGACGTGCCACAGCGACCGCACGGTACGGTCCGCGTCGGCGTCGCTGCCGCGCAGCACGTACACGATGCGGGTGCCGTCCGGCGACAGCGCGGGCTGTTCCGGCACGGTGAACAGGGTCAGGTCCTCGATGCGCTGGCGTCGGGTCACCGGCTTCTCCTCGCGGGGGTGGCGGCCACCCGGCCCATGGCGCGGCGTCGGATCCGGTCGTCGCGACGATGTGGCGGTCGGCCCGGTGGCGGGGTGGGACGGCGGCAGGTCTCCAGGACCAGGTTTAGCACGGTGACCTGAGTGCCGACCTCGGGCGCCGAGGCGGTCCCGTCCGCGAGCGTTACGGAACGCGAGCCCTCCGCGCCGGTCAGGGGGTGGTGGCCTCGTCGCGCCAGCCGTGCCGGGTCTCGAAACCGAACAGCCGACGCGCGGCGGAACTGTCCACCAGCGACTCGACGCCGCGCAGCGGTGCCCGGACCTGCGTGCTCGGGTGGAACCGGGCCAGCAGTTCGGCGGTCGGCACCGTGGTCGAGGTGTCGGGTGCGGCGATGTTCACGACGTGGTGACCGGTGAGACCGGAGGTCAGCACGGCGTGGACGGCACCGGCCGCGTCCCGGGTGTCCAGCCACGCCCACAGCTCCCGGCGGCTGCCGGCCACGTTCCGCCGGATCTGCGCCAGTTGGGCGGCCAGCCGGTCGCCGTCGCCGACGAACGGAAACCGCAGCAGGGTCGTCGGCATCCCCCAACGGCGGGTGGCGAACGCACCGACCTGCTCGGTCACCATCTTCGACAGCCCGTACGAGTCGATCGTCACCGGCGCCTGGTCCTCGTCGATCGGCGCGTACGGCGGGGACAGGTCCCGCCCCGCCCACGCGTACCCGTACGCCGAGACGCTGGACGCCGCGACCGCGCACCGTACGCCCGCCCGGCCGGCGCCGTCGAGGACGAGGTAGGCGCCCTGGACATTCTGCGTGAGGGTCTCGTCCTCGGGTACCTGGCCGGGAGAGGGGATCGCGGCGAGGTGCACGACGGCGTCGACCGGCCGGCCGAACGGACGCAGGCTCTCCTCGACGAACGCCGAATCCCGGACGTCGCCGACGAGCACCAGTTCCGCCTTGGGGCTGGCGAACGGCGACCGGTCGACGGCGACGACCCGCAGCCCCGCGTCGGCCAGGTGTGGCACGACGACCGCCCCGATGAGGCCGGCCGCGCCGGTGACCAGTACGACGTCGTCGGCGCCCAGCGCGGAGCCCCGGGTTTCCTGCTCGGACATGCTCTCTCCCCTACTACCCCGACCACTACCCCGGTCAGCCCTTGATCGCCCCGGTGAGCCCGTTGACGAAGTACCGCTGGGCGGCGAGGAATCCGATGACGACCGGGATGACCACGATCAGCGCGCCGGCCATCAGCGAGTTGTACTGCACCACCTGTGAGGACTTCAGCGCCTGGAGGGCGATCGGCAGGGTGTAGGTGGCGGGGTCGTTGAGCGAGACCCGGGTCAACAAGTACTCGTTCCAGGTCGGGATCGCGGTCAGCAGCGCGATCGTCACCAGGGCGGGACGGGCGAGCGGCAGGTACACCCGGGCGAAGATCCGCAGTTCGCCGGCGCCGTCCACCCGGGCCGAGTCGCGCAGTTCGGCCGGGATGGCCCGGAACGCGTTGGTCAGCAGGAGGATCGCGAACGGTGCGGTGCCGTTGATGAACGGCAGGACCAGCCCGAGGTGGGTACCGAGGATCGCCAGCCGGTTCTCCAGCAGCACGATGGGCAGCAGCGTGACGACACCGGGTACGAAGAGCAGGGCGACGAAGAGCCGGTAGAGCGCGACCCGGCCGGGAAAGTGCAGGACGGCGAAGGCGTACGAGGCGGCCGAGTAGATCACCACGACGCCGAGGGTGGTGGCCACGGTCACCTGGAGGCTGTTGACGAAGTAGTCGAAGAAGTGCAGCCGGTTCCAGGTATCGACCAGGGTGCTCAGGGTCGGGTCGCGCGGGATGAGGTGTCCCCCGGCGACGACCTCCTGCTGGGTCTTGAAGGCCGCCGAGACCATCCAGAGGAACGGGTAGAGGCTCACCACGGCGTACCCGGCGAGCAGCAGCGCGATGATCGTCCGGGCGAGAACGACCCGGGGCGGCCACCGGCGGGCCCGCTTCGGGGCCGGGGTGGGTTCGGTGCCGGGCCGGGTGGCGGCCGGTGCCGCACTGATTGCCATCACCGCTCCCTGGTGACGCGGAAGTTGACGACGGCGACCACGAGTGCGGCGACGAAGAGCATCCAGCCCAAGGCGCTGGCGAGCCCCAGCGTCGGGGCGAGCTCCGACTGGAACGCGAGCCGGTACGTCTGCAGGCCGAGCACGTTGGTGTGGTCGCCGGGACCGCCGTCGGTCATGATGAGGAAGATCTGGAAGCCCTGGAGCGCGTCGCGCAGGTTGAGCAGCACGATGACCGCCGTGATGCCGCGCAGCAGCGGCCAGACCACGCTGAGGTTGACCCGCCACCATCCCGCGCCGTCGATCTGGGCGGCCTCGGTCAGTGCCGGGTCGATGGTCTGCAGACCGGTCAGGTAGAGCAGGGTCGCGACCGGAACCGCGGACCAGACCATGATCATGATCAGCGTGGGCAGCGCGGTGTCGGGGTTGCCGAGCCAGCCCTGCGGCTGGGCCAGCGAGCCGAGTCCGAGCGCGCCGAGCAGGGTGTTGATCGCGCCGTTGGGCTCCAGGACGTACTGCCAGGCCAGGTAGACCGCGATGCCGGTGGTGATGTACGGGACGAAGTAGACCGAGCGGAGCAGCCCGACGAACCGGCGGGTCCGGTTCAGGGCCAGCGCCAGCGGAAAGGAGATCACGACGGTGAGCAGCGGCGCCGCGATCATCACCCAGACCGTGTTCGTCGCCGCCGCCCGCACCGGCGGGGAGAAGACCGGACTGGCCCAGAGCAGGTCGAGGTAGTTCTGCACGCCGACCCAGATCCAGGTCGGGGTCAGCCCGTTCCAGCGTACGAAGGAGAGTTGCAGGCCCCAGAACAGCGTGTAGACGCCCATGACGGCGAAGAGGATGATCGCCGGAGCCACGAAGGCGTACGCCCAGGCCACCTCCCGGCCCTGGTAACGCCGGCGTCCGGAGCCCCGCCCGGTGCGGCCACGGGTGACCGTGACCGCACCGAGCGACGAAGGAACGTCCGTGGTCATTTCCCTGCCCAGTAGCCGTCGATGATCTTTTGTAGTCCGGCTCCGGCGGTCGGCACGTCCGCCTTCTTCAGCGGGGTGAGTTCCATCAGCGACCGGGCCACCACCGCCGCGTCGTACGAGGGCGGCTGGTGGGTGGTGTCACCGGGGTTGTACGCCTGAGCACCCGACCCGAACGAGCCGATCATGGCCCCGAGCACCGGACCGAGCGTCGCCGTCGGATCACCGCCGAGGTCGACCGGGGGTACGTCCAGCGCGTCCTTGGCGAACTGGGCCGCGACCTCGGGCTGGGCCAGGTGGTCGAGCCACTTGACCGCACCGTCCTTGTTGCCGGTCGTGGCCGAGACCGACAGCCCGGTGAGGGCGAACGGGGCGAGGCTCAGGTCGGGCACCGCACCGCCGCTGGGCGACGGGACCGGGAAGGTGACGATGTTCTCGGCCTTCATTCCGTTCTGCACCAGAAACGCCAGGGTGAACGTGCCGCCGATGGCGAACGAGGACTTGCCCTGGGCGAACGCGATGTCGGCGTCGTCGATCGTCAGGGTCTGGGTCCCCGGCATCCAGTACGGCGTCACCTGGTCGTACGTCTCCAGCACGGCCCGGCCGCTCGGCGAGGTCCAGTTCTTCGCCGGATCCTTGGAGAAGAGCCCGGTGAAGCCCTCCTTGCCCAGCTTGCCGTAGGCCATCGGCTGCATCAGCCACTCCATGCCGGTGGTCGGCGCCTGGAAGCCGATGCTCATTCCGCCGTCGTCGGGCCGGACCTTGCGGACCGCCGCCAGCGCGGCGACGAACTCTTCCCAGGTCTTCGGCGACCCGGTGACGCCCGCCGCCGTCAGCCGTTCCTTGTTCGCGTAGACGATGCCGAAGGTCCCGATGGTCAGCGGCACGCTGAACCGCTGATTGAGTTTGATCCCGGCGGACTTGGCGCCCTTCTCCTGGGACTGCTTGTAGTACCGCTCGGTGACGGTCCCCTCGGCGGCGACCGAGGGCAGGTAGCGGCTGGTCCAGGTGGCCTCCTCGGTGAGGTCCTCCAGCAGTCCGGCCGCACCGAAGGTGAAGTCGTCGCCGTTGGTGTGCACCTCGAACACGTCGGGCAGGCTGCGGGTCTGGGCGGCGGCCTGGACCCGGGCCAGGAACGCGTCGTCCGGGGTGATCGCCTCGACGGTCACCCCGATCCCGGTCTTCTGCTTGAAGGTTTCGGCGGCCTTCTGTAGCGCCGCGACGTGGGACTGCTTGAACGTCCACATCGTCAGGTTGTCGCCGTTCGCCTGGTCGTCCCCGCCGGGACTACAGGCGGTGGCCGCGCTGGCGAGCGCGAGGATCGTGGCGATCGAGAGACAGGTACGGGCCGTTCGACGTAAGTATCGGTTCACGCTGCGCCTCTTCCATCCCTGCGGGCGGCTCCTGGTCAGGCCAAGGAAACAGAACGTAAATCAATTTGATATATAGTGTCAACAACGTCGACGAGTCCAGGAAGGGCACCGCGATGGCGCCGTCCCCCTCAGTGGAATCCCCCGGCCACACAGCGGTCCTGGCGCCCGCACCGTGGAGTGTGCCCGGCGTCGACGACACCCGGGTCACCCGGGTCCGGACGTTCCTGTGTGCCCCGCAGGGCTGCCCGTACGTCATCACCCGGGTCGAGACGAACCAGCCCGGCCTGTACGGGCTGGGCTGTGCCAGCGATCCGCAGCGGACCCTCGCGATCCGGTCCGTCGTGGACGACTATCTCGGGCCGATGCTGCTCGGCCGGGACCCGGCGGACATCGAGGACCTGCACCGGCTGCTGCTTCACAGCGGTTACTGGCGCGGTGGTTCGATCGCCAACAACGCCCTCGCCTCGATCGACGTCGCGCTCTGGGACATCAAGGGCAAGGTCGCCGGCCTTCCCCTGTACCAACTGCTCGGCGGCCGGGCCCGGGAGTACGCCGAGGCGTACACCCATGTGGACGGGGTGGACGTCGACGAGGTGGCGGACCTCGTCCTCGCCGCCCGGCAGCGGGGATACCGGCACGTCCGGGTCCAGTTGGCCGTACCCGGAACGGACACCTACGGCACGGCGCCGACCGACGAGCGGCAGGCCGAGCGCAGGCGTACCCGCCGGGAGTCCTGGGACAGCCTGGCCTACCTGCGGCACGTGCCCCGGGCCCTCGTCGAGGTACGCGACCGCGTCGGCCCCGACGTCGAGTTGCTGCACGACGCGCACGAGCGGCTGACGCCCGCCCAGGCCCGCCAGTTCGTCCGGGCGGTCGAGGACGCCGGACTGTACTTCCTCGAGGACGCCCTCGCACCGGAGGACGCCGCCCACTTCCCCGGGCTGCGTACGGCCGGCAGCACCCCGATCGCCGTCGGCGAACTCTACGCGGACGTCGCCCAGTACCTGCCGCTGCTGGAGCAGCGCGTGATCGACTACGCCCGGATCCGCATCCCCACGCTCGGCGGGCTGACCCCGACCCGCAAGCTGGTGGCCGCCTGTGAACTCTTCGGGGTGCGGACCGCTCCGCACGGCCCCGGCGACGTGAGCCCGGTCGGGCAGGCGGCCAACGTGGCGCTCGACATCTCCTCGCCCGCCTTCGGGGTGCAGGAGGCGGCGACCTTCCGGGACGCGACGCTGGAGGTCTTCCCGGGCGCGCCGGTGCCGGTCGCGGGCCGGTTCCGGCCGAGCCCGGCGCCGGGCCTGGGCGTCGACTTCGACGAGACGGCGGCCCGGCGGCACCCGGTCACCGCACCGCTGGACCACGACCGCTGGGCGCTGCTGCGGGCGACCGACGGCAGCGCGCACCGGCCGTGACCCGACCGGCGGCTTCCTAGGCGAGCAGCAGGGACTGCGGCCGGGCCGACAGGACCTGGTCCAGTACGAGGCAGGCGGCACCCAGGGCGCCGACGTCGTCGCCGAGGGCCGTTCCGGTCACGGTCGTCTCGTGCATCTTCCCGACGAACGGCGACGACGCGACGATCGAGTTGATCACCGGTAGGAACAGCCGGGACAGGTGCGGCCAGATCGGACCGCCGAAGACGATCAGCTCGGAGTCGACCAGGGTGGCCGCGGCGCTGACGCCGAGCCCCACCCGCCGGGCCCAGCCGTGGATGATGTTCTGCGCGGTGCTGTCCCCGGCCTCGGCGAGCGCCATCAGGGCGAGCAGGCTCCGCTCCGCCTCGCCGGGCCCGGCCGGGGTCTTCTCCGGCCCCAGGACCCGTCGCTCGATGGCCTCGTTGACCAGCGCGTACGTCGTGCAGTTCGCGTCCAGCCCACCGATCTCGCCCGCGTTGCCGGAGACACCGCGCAGGACGACGTCGTTGACCACCACGCCCATTCCCGAGCCGGTGCCGAGGTAGAAGAAGAGGAAGTTGCCGGAGTGCACGGCCGCGCCCGCCCACCGCTCGGCGATCGCCGCCGCGATGACGTCCTTGTCCATCACCACCGGCCACCCGGTGACCCGGGACAACTGGTCGCGCAGCGGCACCCGTTCCCAGCCCGCCAGTTGGGGTGGTTCGACGACCGCGCCGGCCACCGCGTCGATCGGCCCCGGAACCGCGACGCCCAGGCCCAGGATGCGGTCGCGGGGAATGCCCGAGTCCTCGACGAGCTGTTCGACGGCGGCGCTCATGTCGGCCAGCGTCTGTGCCTGGTCGACGACCTGCGGCGTCGGTTGCCGCATCCGGCGTACGACCGCACCGACCAGGTCGAGCACCACATAGGTCACCACGGCCGGATCGAGGTGTACGCCGATCGCGAAGCTCCCACCGGGGCTGACCTGGAGAACGGTCCGGGGCTTGCCGACCCGCCCGCCCTTCTTGCCCGCCTCGACGACGAGTCCCCGGTCGAGCAGGCGACGGCAGATGTTCGACACGGTCTGGGCCGACAGACCCGTCGCGGCGGCGAGTTCGACCCGGCTCAGCCCGTCGGGCGCTCGCCGGATCGCGTCGAGCACGACCGACTCGTTGAAGTCACCCATCCGGGGAAGGTTCGTCCCGCGCCGAACGGTCGGTTGGTCGATCGTCACGCCCGTACTCCCTGTTTCGGGTGCCCTGAGCGTAACCGCCCGGCCACCGGCCCGGATCAGACGCCGATCCGCGCCCGGAGTGCCGCCGGTCCGCCGCTGCCGCACGCCCCCGTGCGACCGGTCGCACCGCTGCGGATACAGAGGACGGTACCTTAAATCAATCCGATGTACTTATCACCATCCCCCGCGCCGCTCGTCCTATCCTCGGCTCGGCCCCCGGTACGGCAACGTCTGCCGGTACACGACGTTGGTGGTGGTGCTGCCCAGCGCGGCCAGTTCGTCGACGAGTTGTTCGAGGTGGGCCATGCTGTCGGCGGTCACCTTCAGCAGATAGCAGTCCTCCCCGGTGGTCCGCAGGCACTCCAGGATCTCCGGACGCTCGTCGAGGAGCCGGTGCAGCGGCTGGTGCCGGCTGCCCGGGTACTTCAGCCGGACCACGGCGAGCACCGGATAACCGACCTTCGTCAGGTCGACCTCGGCGCGGTAGCCGGTGATGACCCCGATCTGCTCCAGCCGCCGGACCCGCTCCGTGGCGGCGGAGGCGCTGAGGTTGACCCGGCGGCCGAGCTCGGTGAGCGGGACCCGACCGTCCCGTTGCAGCTCGGCCAGGATGGCCCAGTCGGTCGAATCAAGATCCTCGGCCACCGGGCCAGACTACCGGCAGATCCACGGCCCATTCCCGGGTACGCCGGCAGGACTCCCTTCCGACTCGGGAGCCCCGCTGACTAGCCTTCTCTGCGTGCAGATAGGCGTGAACGTACCGAACTTCGGGCCCGGAACCGATCCCGGCGTACTGCGGCAGTGGGCGCAGACCCTGGAGGGACTCGGCTTCGACCTGCTGATGGTCTCCGACCACGTGGCGGTGACCCCGGACGTCGCCGAGCAGTACCCGGCCCCGTTCTACGAACCGTTCACCACGCTCGCCTGGCTGGCAGGGATCACCTCCCGGGTCCGGCTCGGCACGACCGTGCTGATCGTGCCGTACCGGCATCCGCTGCTCGTCGCCCGGATGGCCGCCAACCTCAACCAGCTCAGCGGTGGACGACTGGTCCTCGGCGTCGGCGTCGGCTGGGCGCGACAGGAGTTCGCCGCCCTCGGCGTACCGTTCGCGCAGCGCGGCCGGCTCACCGACGAGCATCTCCAGGCGATCCGGGCTGCCTGGGCCGACGACGGCGACTACCAGGCCGGCGACATCCCGATCTGGGTCGGCGGCAACAGCGACGCCGGCCAGCGCCGGGCGGTACGCCTCGGCGACGCGTGGCATCCGCTGCGGTTCACCCTCGACTGGTACTCCGGCGCCCTGGACCGGTTGACGGAGGCGGCCGACGCGCAGGGCCGACCGGTGCCCGCGCTGGCGCCACGGATCATCCTGCGGATCACCGACGCACCACTTCCCGAGCCCGGCCGGCTGGCCGGCGAGGGCAGCCTCGACCAGGTGCTCGACGACATCGAGACGTTGCGCCGGCTCGGCGCCGACACCGTCGTGCTGGACCCGTTCGGCGGGGACCCGGCCGAGACCCGACATCCGCAGGTGGCGTGGCAGGCACTCGCCGCCATCGCGGCCAACCGGGGCCGGAACGCCGGACCCGGAACACGAACGGAGCGACCATGACATCCGACGACGAACGCCTGCTGCGCCGGGCCATCGCACTCGCCGCCGAGGCGCGGGCGGCCGGCAACCCGCCCTTCGGCTCACTGCTGGTCGGACCCGACGGTGCCGTACTGGCCGAGGAGCGCAACACCACCATCACCGACGCCGACATCTCGGCGCACCCCGAACAGAAGCTGGCCCGGTGGGCGGCCCGGGAACTCGACCCCGACACCGCGGCCGGCACCGTCATGTACACCAGTTGCCAGCCCTGCAACATGTGCACCGGGGCGATCGAGCGCTCCGGGCTCGGTCGGGTCGTGTTCGCGCTCTCCGGCGAGCAGTTGGCGACCCTGAAGCCCTCCGGCGGCTTTCCCCCGGTACCGCAGAGCGGTCCCGCGCTCTTCGACGAGGCCCGCGTACCGGTGGACGGCTACTACGACTGATCCTCGGCACCTTCGAGCTGGATTCCCAGTGCCCCGGCAAGGGTGTAGGAGAGGGCGACCAGGTCCTGCTCCGCGACCACCGCCCCGGCCATGCTCGTCACCCCGCCGATTCCGGCGAGTACGCAGTTGGCGAACCGGGTGCCGGCCATCTCCGCCTGCGAGAACTGTGCCCCGGTGAGGTCGCAGTTCGTGAACCGGACCCCGCTCAGGTCCGCGTTCTGAAAGTCCGCCCGGGCCAGGTTGCAGTCCTCGAACACGACGCGGTGGAAATCGGTGAACCGGAACGACGACAGGTCGAGCCGGCACTGCGAGATCGTCGTGTCCCGCACCGCCCCGTTGATCCAGTGCACGCCCGTCATCCGCACCGTCGCCAGCCGAGCCCGGATCAGGGACGACTTCTCCACCCGCAGGTTCGCCAGGTTCGTGCTCTCGAACAGGCAGTCGCTGAAGGTGGCCCCGTCCAGCCGCGTACCGCTCAGGTCGGCGCCCCGGAATCGGCACTGCGCGAACTCGACGCCGTCCGCGGCGCGTCCCGACAGATCGAGATCGAAGAACCCCAGTTGCCGGAACGTCGCCTCGTGGTCGAGGTCGTGATCCTCGGCGGTGGCCAGTTCCAACGACGACGGCGGCCGGGGCGGTACGGGGGCCCGCCACCGCACACCATCCCGACCCGCGGCACGACGCGACGAACGCACAGACATCCCGGCAGGTTAGCCCAGACCAGCGCCGGGCCGGCGCGGTCAGGCGCTCTCCCGGAGGATCAGTTCGGAGGGGTAGGCGGTGGCCGGTGGCACCCGGGCCCGGTCGAGCACGGCCGTCACGGCCGCCGTGGCGATCCGCTCGACCGGATGGCTCGCGGTGGTCAGGGCCGGCACGCTCAGCGCGGCGAACGGCACGTCGTCGAAGCCGGCGACGGCGATGTCGTCCGGCACCTCCACCCCGCGCCGACGCAGCGCCGCGAGCGCACCGAGGGCCATCGCGTCGCTGTTCGCGAAGACCGCGTCGGTGTCCGGCCAGCGGTCCAGGATCGCCAGCGTGCCGGCCTGGCCGCCGGCAGCGGTGAAATCGCCCGGTACCAGCCGGATCGGCAGCCCGGCCGTCCGCATCACCTGCTCGTACGCCGTGACGAGCCGCCGGGTGCAGGGCATCCACTCCGGGCCACTGATCATCGCGATCCGGCGCCGGCCGGACTCGTACAGGTGACCGACGATCGTCCTCGCCGCGCCACCGTTGTCGACGTCGAACGACGGCACGGCGGGGGAACCGATACCGATCGACACGGTCCGGCCGTCGAGGGCGGCCGGCATCGCCGCCAGGATCCGCTCGGTGGTGTTGAGGATGAGCACCCCCCGGACGCTGCGATCCTCGGCCAACCGGCGCAGTCGCTCCGGCGCGTGCAGCGGCAGCCACTCCAGGGACACCCCGACCTCCCGTAGCGCACAGACCTCGGCGGCGGCCCGCACCACCCGGTCGACGTACGGGTCGTGCAGCACGTCCGGTGCCGGGCCGGCGACCGCCACGACGAGCCGTACCCCGGCACCGGTCGCGAGCGCGCGGGCCGCCGGGTTCGGCGCGTAGCCCAGTTGCGCGGCGGCGGTGGCGACCCGGTCCCGGGCCGAAGGGGAGGCGGCCCCGTACCCGGCGAGGACCCGGGACGCCGTCGACCGGGAGACCCCGGCGGCGCGGGCGACGTCCTCGAGGGTGGTCTGCTGCGGAAGCGGCCTAGCCATGCCGGCCTCCGCGTGGGAACTGGTCCGGCCGCGGTGGCGGCGCAGTGGCACGATCACGGTGGCACATGGGGAAATGATGCACCCGTGGCCCGGGTCGCGGCGAGCCGGATCGCACAGGCCGGCGAACGGCGCCTTTCGCCGGTATCGCTTGCGTTGAGAGCGTTCTCAGGTGTGTGATCTTGTCACCGGCCTCCCGCCCGGGGAGAGTCGGAGAACGTCCAGCGAATCGGAAGCGGAGGCTGCACCGGTGACCCCTCCTCCCGGCGCCGCCGGCACGCTCCGGCCGCCGACCGTACCGGCGCGGGTTCTCGCGGCCCGGAACGGCGTCGCGGTCGTGTTCGGACTCAACGGGCTCGCACTCGCCTCGTGGTTCTCCCGGGTTCCGGCCGCCCGGGACGCGCTGGAACTCTCGCCGGGACGGCTGGGACTGCTGCTCCTGGCCATCTCCGCGGGCTCCCTGCTGGCGTTCCCGACCGCCGGGTCGGTGGCACACCGGCTGGGCCCGGCCCGGACGGTGGCCGGCGCGAGCGCGCTGGCCGCAGCGGGGGTGGCGCTGGCCGGCGTCGCCGCCGGCAGTTGGCACGCGGTACCGGTCGTCGCGGTCGGCCTCCTCGCTCTCGGCTACGGCTCGGGCACCTGCGAGGTCGCCATGAACGTCGAGGCGGCGGCGGTCGAGCGGCGGCTCGGGCGTACCGTCATGCCCCGGTTCCACGCGGCCTGGAGCCTGGGCACGGTGGTCGGGGCGATCGCCGGCGCCGGCAGCGCCCGGGTCGGGCTGTCGGTCGGGGTCCACCTCTGCCTGGCCGCCGCCGCGATGCTCGCCGGCACACTCGTCGCGGTCCGGTCGTTCCTGCCGGCCCCCACCGTCCCGCCGACGGGCGCCGGGTCCACCCCGGCCCGGGGCGGCGGCGCACTGGCCGCCTGGCGCGAGCCGCGCACCCTGCTGATCGGGCTGCTGGTCCTGGTGCTGGCCTTCACCGAGGGAACCGCGAACGACTGGCTGGCGCTGGCCTTCGTCGACGGGCACCAATTGACCGAGGCGCTGGGAGCGCTGGCCTTCGGCGTGTTCGTCGCGGCGATGACGGTGGGCCGAACCGTCGGCACCGTCGCGCTGGACCGCTGGGGCCGGGTGCCGGTACTGCTCGGCACCATGCTGCTGGCCGTGATCGGTGCGGCGACGGCGGTGCTGGCCAGCCCGTGGCCGGTGGCGATGGCCGGGGTGGTCCTCTGGGGACTCGGTGCCTCCCTCGGCTTCCCGGTGGGGATGAGCGCCGCGGCCGACCAGGAGGACCGGGCGGCGGCCCGGGTCAGTGTGGTGGCCGCGATCGGCTACACCTCGTTCCTGGCCGGGCCGCCCCTGGTCGGGCTGCTCGGTGACCGGGTCGGCATCCTCCGGGGCCTGCTGATCGTGCCGCTCCTGCTGCTACCGGCCCTGCTCCTGGTGCCGGCCGTCCGCCGGCCCACCGACCGGTCGGCCGGCCCCACGGGCTGACCGGGGCCGGCACCTGCCCCGGCCGCCCGCCTGACCGGAGATCAGACCCGGGTGACCCGTACCGCGTCGGCGATGACGTAGCCGGTGCCGGACGTCCACCGGCTCACCCCCACCTTGTCCCCGTCCCCGGCGGCCAGCGGAAAGACCCCGAGCGACACCCATTGGCCGCCGTTGGCGCGCTGGTTGACGCGTACGGTCTGATTGCCGGTGGTGGTGGCCACGATGTACGGGGCCGCGTCGTTGTAGCCCGCGTCGGTCGGGTACCAGACCGAGACCTCGTAGCTGGCGGTCGCCGGGATGTTCACCTTCCACCAGGCGACGTCGCTGGTCGAGACCGGTTCGGCGAACCGGTAGTCGGTGCCGTACCGCTGGCTGGAGTAGGTCGACGTACCCCAGTTCGCGCTCGCGGTGAACCGGCCGGCGGTGGTGTTGTCGACGGTGCTGCTCCACTCCGGCGGCTGCGGCTGGTCGCCGGCCGCGACGTCGAGGTAGTTGCGGTCGATGCGCATCTGCACACCGCCCCAGGTCTCGTAGACGTCGCCGGCGTACTGGTGCAGCCGCTGATGGTTGGCGTAGTACTCCGCCGGGCAGTACGGACCGGCGTCGGTGTCCGCCATGTTGTTCCACCAGGCGAACCAGAGGTGGTCGACCCGGGTGTAGGCAGGGTCGTTGTACGCGCTGCACAGGTCCCGGACCCCGGACGATCCGCTGGAGTACATGCCGGAGAGGTAGCCGAGCGTGTGCAGCCGCTCCGTCCAGCCGGACAGGTACGACAGCACGGCGGCCTTGCACGACGCGTTCGACGGGTACTGCTCGATGTCGTTGTAGATCGTGCTGCCGGCGGGGATGCCCAGCGCCCGCGCGGCGTTCACCGAGCTCGTCGCCCGGCTCGCGCCCTGGGAGCGCGCGGTGGTCGGATCGGCGGACATCTTGGGCTGCCTGGTCCCGCAGGGGGCCTGGTTGTCGAGTTCGATGGGGATCAGGCGCCAGCCGTTGTTGGTCTGGTTCGTCACCCAGGTCGCGGTCAGGTTCGGTTGGGCGCACGAGCGGCTGGCGCCGCTGATGTAGATGCCGACCGCCCGGTACGGCGAACTGGCCCGCCAGGTGTTCATGACCGACTGGGACGGGGCCGTGCAGGTGTCGAAGCCCCGTCCGGTGAAGGTGCCCGGCTGCGGGCCGGCCGCCGCCAGCGGCGCCGCCCCGGCCGTAAGCCGCGATGTCGAGCCGGCGCCGGTTGGCGCCGACGGCCCGGCGTCGACCGCCTGGGCCGGCGTGACGCCCACCGCCGCTCCGGCGACCGCGACCATGAGGCCGGCCAGACCCGCCATGATCCTTCTCATCCAGGTCTCCTTTGTAGGAATCTTTACATGTGGCATTGATGCTTGGAAAATTCCTACCACGTATCGACGCCTGCCGCTAGGAGAATCCGGGACAAGTCGGCGTGAATCTCCGGCGGTCGACCGACGATCCCGCCCTGCGGCGATCGAGAACGTCGTTCAGCGATCCTGGTGACCGCGAGTACACGCACAGATCGCGGAGGTACGGATGGACAAGCGGGCGCCGTTGGTCTTCCTGCTGGTGGGACTGACCGGCTCGGGCAAGACCACGTACGCGAAACGCGTTCTGGAGCCGGCCGGGGCCGTCCGGTTGTCGGTCGACGAGGAGGTCTTCGCCCGGCACGGCCGGTACGGGGTGGACTATCCGGAGCACGAGTACTTCGCGCGCGAGGCGCCGGTCGTGGCCGAGATCCGTGAGCGGCTGGTGGGGTTGATGGCCGAGGGCCGTGACGTGGTGCTCGACTACGGACTCTGGCGACGGCCGGAGCGCGACGCCTGGAAGACGCTGGTGGAGACGGCCGGCGGTCGGTGGCGGTTGCTCTACTTTCCCGTTCCCCGTACGGAACTGATGCGCCGCCTGGGACTCCGCAACCAGTTGACGGACGCGAACGCCCTTCGGGTGACGGAGCGGGAACTCGACGAGTTCTACGGCCGGTTCGACGTGCCGGTCGACGAGGGCGAAGAGACCATCCCGGCCACCTCGGTCCCGGACTAGCGTCGTGTCGGTCGACGCGCGTCCCGCAACAACACCAGCCCGGCGACCTGGACGTAGATCTCCCGCTTGTCGGTGGCCATGCCCTCCCGGTCGACCGTGTACCCGGTGATCCAGGCGAACCCGTAGTAGGTCGATCTGGCGTCCACCGCCACCACCCGCAGCATCAGCTTCCGACCGCCGCCGAACTGAACGCTCGCCGCAGTCCCGACGCTGATCACGTCGCCTGGTCGCGGAACCCGGTTCACCAGTGCCGCCCCTGGTTCCGCCTCTTGACCTGCCGACACGTCTCCCCGCACCGGCAGACCGTTCGGTGATGAAGGGTTGACCACACCAGCCCGTGGCGGGTTAGAAACCGTCGCCGGATCTCGTGTCGATACCACCTGATCAGGAACACGCCGCACCTCCCGTCGGTCGGAGCACGGTGGCCGGGCCTTCGGGTTGGTCATCCGACCACCGCACCCATAGCCAACATACCAACGTAGGAACGTAGATACAATGAAACGTAGATCGCTACTCACCTAGCGTAGTTTTCGTGATCGATCCGAACGCGGACCGCGCGGTGTTCCGGCAGCTTGCCGACCTGCTGCGCGATCGGATCTTGTCCGGAAAGCTGGCTCCAGGTGAGAAACTACCCAGCGAGCTACGACTTACCCAGGAGCACGGCCTCAGCCGGACCACGGTGCGTCAGGCAATGGCCATTCTTCGATCAGAAGGCTTGGTCGTCGTTGATCGTCCGCGCGGCACCAAGGTACGCACGACCGAACCAACCGAGACAGTGACGCTACGCAAGGGCGACACCGCCAGCACCCGGATGCCGAGCCCGGCCGAGCGCCGCGACCTGGATCTGGCCGAGGGCGTTCCGGTCGTGGTCATCACCCGGGCCGACGGCTCGACGGAGCTGTACCCGGGTGACCGAACCCGCGTGGGCCGATAGACGTTCGACCCTGCGGCTTGGCGCGCGTTCGTCGCTCTCGTCCCCCGCTGAGAACTCATCTCCGGCGCCTCCGGCCCAGGCTGAGCGGCAGCGACACGGAAGGTCTGTCGTCCGGTTCCGGATCGTCGCGTGTCGAGGCACTGGACGGACGGAAGCGCGCAAGACCGTCAAGGATTTCCCGACGTTGATCCGGCTGGGCGTCCCGCAACGCCAACTCGGCAAGGGACTGATCACGATTGGCACCCGGCCCGCGCAGGGCGGAGAACCCAGGGTGCCGATCGCCCCGATGACGGCGCTCAATGGAATCAACGGAGCATTCGCGTGGGTCATCGAATCGCCTGGCCGACGCGGGGTGCGATGAATCGCCGGAGGGGCAGGGCGATGAGCAGTGCGACCGTAACCAGGAGGCCGCTGACCCACACCGGGCCGAGGTCGTCGGCATTCGTCCCGAGGGTCGCTGCCGCAACGACGGGGCCACTAGCAGCACCGATGTTGAGCGCCGCGGTCGCATACGACCCTCCCATGGTGGGAGCGCCTGCTGCCTCGTAGAGCACCCTGGCGATCAGGGTGCTGCCCAACGCGAAGGAGAGCGTGCCCTGCACGAACACGAGGAGCAGAAGCGCCACCGGTTGGGCAGCCAGGGTCGCCAACGCGACCCAGCCGAGCAACAGCAAGGGGCCACCAACCGCGATCACGGTGCCGGGACGCTGATCGGAGAGCCGTCCCGCGAGGGTGACGCCGACGAAGGACCCGGCACCAAAGAGCACCAGCACGACCGAGACCCACAGCTCGCCCAGGCCGGCGGTGTCGGTCACGATCGGTGCCAGGAAGGTGAACGTGGCGAAGGTGGCAGCGTTGACCAGGGCACCGAGCAGCATGACCAGGACCAGCCTGGGCATCGCGAGCTGGGCGATCTCGTCCCGAAGAGACGAGTGGGCTGGAGTGTCCCGAGGGGTCTTTCCGACACGGGCCGGGATGCCCTTCACGACGCCGAAGGCAGCGGGAAGGCAGAGCAGTGCGATCGCCCAGAAGGTTGCCCGCCAGCCAAGCACCGTGCCGAGCACCGCACCGCCGGGAACTCCCGCGATGGTGGCCACCGTCGTACCCGAGAGCAGCACCGCCAGCGCGCGCCCTTTCTGATCAGATGCGACGAGCGTGGCCGCCGTGCTCAGTGCCACGGCCAGGAAGCCCGCGTTGGCCCCGGCGGCGACCACCCGGGTGACAAGCAGAACCGCGAAACTCGTCGTGAGGGCGCCCACGACGTGGACCACGGCGAAAACCAGCACGAAGCCCAGCAGGCTGGCCCGGGCGGGCCACCGGCGCGCGAGCGCCGCCATCAGCGGTGCGCCGACGATCATCCCGACAGCGAACGCCGAGGTCAGAAGCCCGGCGGCCCCGACCGACACATCGAGGCTTGCGGCGATGTCCGGTACCAGGCCGGCGAGCATGAACTCCGAGGTGCCCATGGCGAAGACCGCCACGGCAAGCAGGTAGAGCGGCAGAGGCATCAAGAGCTCCGAGGTGAGAGAGAACAAGGAGACGTCTCGTCACCGCGGCCAGCGCCCAAGGGTGCGCGCAACTGCCCATGCAGCGAAGGCTGCTGGGGAGCGGACTATGAACTCAGTGGTTCAGGGGGCTGACGGCGTGACCGAAAGCCCCCACCTTGGATGCCTCAGGGCTCGACATGGCGCAAACACTACTCACACCCACCGGTCATTACGCACCCAGGTACCGCCGGAGAACCGGCCGAGGGCAGCCCGGGAGTTCGATGGGCTGGCGGTAGCGGCACTCAGGCCGGCAGGCGTCCGGTCAGCAGCAGCGCCCAGGTGAGGCAGCCGAAGGCGGCGGTGGAGACCACGGCCCGGACCAGGTTCCAACCGACCCAGGTCGCCTCGAAGCGCTGTCGTACCGCCGCGAGGTCGGCGATGTGCTCGACATTCCCGGCCGCCGCGAGCTTGTCGTTGAGTGGCACGTTGACGGCGATGGTGATGACCAGCACCGCCGCGTACAACACCAGCGCCGCGACGAGCCACGGCGTTGCGGGACGACGCAGGTGCAGCAGCACCGCCACGGCGGTCAGCACCAGCGCGCCGAAGAAGCAGGTGAAGAACCAGCCGTTCAGGATCGCCTCGTTGATCCGCTGCATGGCGCTGACGAACGTACGGTCGTCCGTGCTGCCCAGGCCCGGCATGATCGAGTAGGAGAAGGCGGCGAACAGGCCGGCCATCAGGCCCGTGCTCAGGGTCGCACCGGTCAGGACCAGGCTGCGCAGTGGGCTGCTCATCGGGTCCCGCCCGCACCGGCCGACGCCATCTGCCTCGGGTACGCGTTCTCTGTCATGCCTCGATTCAAGCCGGCAGCGCCTGGACCTCCCATAGCTGAAACTCGCAGCCTCATGTCTCAGCGTCCAGGACGCCCGGACCGAGCCAGGTCGACTACTTCAGGCCGGTGGTGGCGATCCCCCGGACCAGGTACTTCTGACCGGCGATGAAGAAGCCGATCACCGGCGCCAGCGACACCGCCGACATGGCGAACATCTGACTCCACTGGCTCTGCCCCTCGGAGTCGACGAACTGCCGCAGCGCGAGCGGCACCGTGTACAGCTCCGAGTCGGTGAGGTAGAGCAGGGGGCCGAAGAACTCGTTCCAGACCGAGATGAAGGTGAAGATCGCCGTGGTGGCGAACGCCGGCATGCTCAACGGCATGATGACCTTCCAGAAGACCCGGAACGGCCCGCAGCCGTCGATCCGGGCGGCGTCGTCCAGCTCGGTCGGCAGGGCCCGCATGAACTGCACCATCAGGAAGATGTAGAACGCGTTGGTCGCCAGGAAGTTCGGCACCAGCAACGGATAGTACGTGTTGATCCAGTCGAGCTTGGCGAAGACGACGTACTGCGGGACCAGCAGCACGTGGCCGGGCAGCATCATCGTGCCGAGCATCAGTACGAAGAAGAGCCGGCGGCCGGTGAAGCGCAACCGGGCGAACCCGTACGCCGCGAGCGAGCAGGAGAGCAGGTTGCCCACGATGCTCAGTACGACGATCACCAGCGAGTTGACCAGGTAGAGGCTGAACGGGTGCTCCAGCGCCGACCAGCCCTCCGGATAGTTGGTCAGGTCCCACTCGGTCGGCCACAGCCCGAGGTCGGTGAAGACGATCCGGCTCGGCTTGAACGAGCTGGAGACCAGCCACGCCAGCGGGTACATCATGACCGCGCCGATCAGGCAGAGCGTCACGTGCCGGATGAACCGAGACCGGCGGGTGCTGCCGATCCGCTCGACGCGGCTGTCGGTGTCCGACATGCTGACGCGATCCTCTCCGTCCGGGGCGTTCCCGAAGCAGGGCTCAGTTGTCGTAGAAGACCCAGTAGCGGGCGGCCAGGAAGTTGATCGCGGTGAGGACCGCGATGAGCACGAGCAGCACCCAGGCCATCGCCGAGGCGTAGCCCATGTCGAACTGGGTGAATCCGCGCAGGTACAGGTACACGTTGTAGAACAGGGTCGACTCCGCCGGGCCACCCGTACCGCCGCTGAGCACGAAGCCCTGGGTGAAGGTCTGGAACGAGGCGATCAGCGACTGGACCAGGTTGAAGAAGATGATCGGGCTGAGCAGCGGGATCGTGATCGAGCGGAACTGGCGGAACCGGGAGGCGCCGTCGACGGCGGCGGCCTCGTAGTAGGCGACCGGGATCTGCCGCAACCCGGCCAGGAAGATCACCATGGGCGAACCGAAGGTCCAGACGTGCAGGATGATCAACGTGGTGAGGGCGTGGTCGGGATCGGTCGTCCAGGCCGGCCCCCGCACCCCGAACCAGCCGAGGAAGTCGTTGACGATGCCCTCGGCGCCGAAGATGTAGCGCCAGAGCAGCACGACCGCGACGCTGCCGCCCAGCAGCGACGGCAGGTAGAAGACCGCCCGGTAGACCGGCAGGCCCCGGATGCCCCGGTGCAGCACCATCGCCACCAGCAGGGCCGCCGCCAGCGACAGCGGCACCGAGACGAACGTGTAGACGAAGGTCACCTGGAGCGACTGGCGCAGCCGGGCGTCGCCGAGCATCTCCCGGAAGTTCTCCAGGCCGATCCACCGGGGCGCGGTGAGCAGGTCGTAGTCGGTGAAGGCCAGGTAGAGCGAGGCGAAGAACGGGATGACCGTGAAGAGCATCCCGACGAACCAGGGCAGCAGGAACAGGTAGCCGGCCCGGTCCCGGCGGCCCCGGCTGCGACGTGGTGGTGCCGGGGCCGCCGCCGTTGCGGCGGCGACCCCGGTGGGTACGGTCACTTCGTGAGCGCCTTGCGGGCCTCGGCGACGAACGCGCGGGCACCCTCGGCCGCGCTCCGCCGCTTGAACTCGACCTCGGTGGCGATGGTCTCCAGGCTCGCCGCGATCGCGCTGCCACCCGGTGGATAGGTGTACGACCTCGGCAGTTGCTCCCCCTGGAGTCCGATCAGATACTCGGTGGCGGTCTGGTCGTCGGGTTCCAGGGTCGGCTTGACCGTCTCGGCGATCCGCTGGTTCGCCGGTACGCCCCGGGTGGTACCGGTGGCCTTGGCCGCCTCGGCGTCGTTGACGAGGAAGTCGAGCAGCTTGAGCGCCTCGTCCCGATGCTTGGACGCCGACGCGATCGACCACAGCGCCGGGGTGTCGATCGACTGCCCACGCCGCCGGCCCTGGACCTCGCCGGGTATCCGCAACAGTGCGAGGTTGCCGCCGGCCGCCTCGTTGTAGGAGAGGAAGTTGTTCGTCGGGATGATCTGGGACGCCAGCGTGCCCTTCGCCAGGTACGACTGCGCGGCCGAGGCCCCGCTCTCCTCGAAGAAACCGGCCGGTGGAAAGCCGCCCTCGTCCCGCATCCGCTGCACCATCTCGAACCAGGCCGTGACGGTGCCCTCGCTGACCCCGAGCGCCCCGTCAACGGTGAAGAAGTCCTCCCCGCGCTGCCGGCTGAAGACGAGGAGGTTCGCCATGGTCTGCGGCTCGAATCCGGTGCCGTACACCTTCCGGCCGCTCTTCGCGGTGACCTGCCGGGCGAACCCGGCCAGGTCCTCCCAGCTCCAGGTGTCGCCGTTCGGCACCTGGACGCCGTACCGGTCGGTGAGGGTTCGGTTGACGACGAACCCGATGCTGTTCAGTCCGGACGGCACGCCGAAGGTCTTGTCGCCCACGGTCGCCAGCGTGCGGGCGCTCTCGCTCAACCCGGTCAGGTCGAGCGCGCCCGAGTGCGCGCCGAGGTCGAGCAGGCTGCCCCGGTCGGCGTACTCGCGCAGGCTGTCCACCCGCATCGCCATCAGGTCCGGCGGGTCGCCGGCGGCGAACCGGGTGGCCAGTTTGTCCTTGTAGGGGGCGCTGTCCTGGTACTCGACCCGGACGGTGACGCCCGGATGCTTGCGCTGGAAGAGGTCGAGCGCGGCCTGGGTCTTCTGGGCGCGCTTCGCGTCGCCCCACCAGACCATGTTCAGGGTGACGCTGCCCTGGTCGGCATCGTCGCCGCCGCCGAAGCCCCGGCCGCAGGCGGAAAGACCGAGGGCCAGACCGGCCAGGCCGGTGGCCTTCAGCGCCGCGCGGCGGCCGAGCACGGCAGTGTGGGTGTCGGGCGGCATGCGTGCTCCCCTCAGTTTCCGATGCTGGCCTGCGGGCCGGTGTGGGTCCGCAGCATGGCCGGGATGTCCGCGGCCGGGTGCAGGGTGTACGGGTAGAAGCTGCTGGGGTTGAACGCCGACCCCTTCGAGGTGACCTTCCCGGAGTCCCAGGGGCTGTTGACGGTGATGTTGCCCCGGTTCACCAGCTCGCCGGCCTCGACGTAGTACGGGTTACGGACGTTCTCGAAGTAGCTGTTCTCGATGACTGCCTTGGTCAGCCCGCGTACGTAGTTGCCGTACGAGGTCGAGTTCTGCAGGTAGTTGTTGTACATGTGGCAGTAGGCGATGTTGTCCGCGCTCGGGTTACGGGTCCGGGTGTTCTGGAACCAGTTGTGGTGGATCGTGATCCGGGCGGTGACGTTCTCGGTCCAGCCGATCCCGAACGTCTTGTTGTTGTCGACGAGGTGGTTCCAGGAGACGGTCAGGTTGGTGGTGTCCTTGCGACTGTCGATCAGACCGTCGTTCATCCGGGACAGCCGGTTGTGGTCGATCCAGATCCGGTTGGCGGTGTCGAGCTGGATCGCGTCGTAGTCGTAGGCGTCGTCGTCCGGGTCGTCGTCGGCCATCGTGGTGTCGCGGATGGTCAGGTTCCGGATGATGACGTTGCTGACCCCGGTGTTGAGGAAGAACCCGCCGCCGACGATCTGCCCACTGGTCCCCACCCCGATGATCGTCTTGTTCGACGCCACCCGCAGCTCGGTGCCCTTCGGACTGATGTTGATCGTTCCGGCGACCCGGATGACGTACGGGGTGCTGGCCGTGACGTACTGGTTGAGTTGGGCCTGGGTGGTGACCGTGACCGTCTGGCCACCCGCACCACCGGTGGTGCCCTGGGCGAACCCGTCCGGCACCGACGAGTACGGCACCTGCGGCCCCGACGACCCACCGATCCTGACCATCTGCCACTGCTGGTTGGTGCCGCCGAGGTCGGCGAACTGGGAGATCCGGCCGCCGTCGGTGCTGGACCACTCCCACACGTCGAGGGCCTTGCCGCTGAGCCGGTTGACCAACCGCACGTACCCGTCCGGGGAGTCGACGACCCGGAAGTGCTGCCGGGTGTCACCGCTGGGCGCCTGCTGGGTCAACTCGGCGCCGTCGGCGGCCGACGCGATCTGGAGTGCCTTGCCACTGAGCCGGGACCTGAGCTGGTAGTAGCCGCTGCCGACGTCGAGGAACTGCCACTGCTGCTGGTTGCCGTCGTTACGGGCCCACTGCACGATCGGCGCGCCGTCGGTCGTGGCGAGGTTGTACACGTCGATCGCCTTGCCACTGTGCCGCGACGCGAGCACGTAGTAGGCGCCGGTGTCGACGTTGGCGGCCTGGGACGGCGTCGGGGAGACGACCAACGCGACCGGTACGGCCAGCGCCGCCACCATCATCGCGGCGATGGTCGGTGGGCGCCGACGTCTGAGAATCCTGGGAAGCATCTGGATGTCCTTCTGTGTGGTGGTGTCGAGGAGTCAGGAGACGGGGTTCCAGCCGTCCGAGCCGGCCAGATAGCGCTGCGGGGTGTAGGTCGGGGCCTGTGCGTCGCTGAGCTGCGGACGGTTGCCGTTCACACCGGCACCGGCGCCGTTGTTCCGGTACTCGGAGAAGCGGGCGTTCTGCCAGGTGTTGCTGGACATGTTGGTCCACGGCTGTGCGGTGTTGATGTGCGCGCCGAGGGTCGACTCGCGGTAGAGCACCTGGGCGTCGGGCCCCCACGGTCGGCCGAGGCTGCTGGAGCCCGCCGCCGCCGAACTGGTCAGGTTGCAGCGGTAGAACAGGAAGCCGTACGCCCGGCTGGCCGGGGTGCGGGCTGCGGTGACCGGGCCGCCGGTGGACCGCTTCTCGTGGACCTGGGTGCTGTGCAGCACCGCGATGCCGTCGCCGAAGATGAAGTCGACGGTCCCCTCGACGTACGAGTTCCGCAGGTAGGAACGGGCGGTGGCACCGATCAGGAAGGTGTCCTGGTCGCCGAGGAGCCGTACGTTGGTCAGCACCGAGCGGTCGGAGTTGAGGTACAGCGCCACGGCCTGGTGCCCGGCCTGGCCGGCGTTGGCCACCTCGTCGAAGTCGTTCGAGATGGTCAGGTTCGTGGCGCTGAAGCCCCGGCCGGTCACCGTGGCCGTCGCGCTGCCGTTCGTCCCGTAGGTGCTGCCGTCGGGCCGCTGTGTTCCGGCGGAGTGGTTCTCGACGATGACCACGTTGCCCGGAGCGGTGCCGAGGCCGAGCAGGTGCAGGTTCGTCTTGTTCGAAGGCACCGAGACCACCCCACGGTAGGTGCCCGGCCGGATCGCGATCGTCACCACGCTGGCACTGTTGGCCGGCGCCGCGTCGATCGCCGACTGCACCGTACGGTGCTGACCGCTGCCGTCGGCGGCCACCACGATCGAGCCGGCGGGCGGACCGCCGGTGTTCCCGATCTGGACCAGTTGCCACTGCTGGTTCGTGCCACCGAGGTCGGCGAACTGGGAGATCCGGCCGCCGTCGGTGGTGGACCACTCCCAGACGTCCAGCGCCTTGCCACTGAGCCGGTTCACCAGTCGGACGTAGCCGTCCGGCGAGTCCGCCAGCGCGAAGTGCTGCCGGGTGTCCGAACTCGACGCCTGCTGGGTCAGTTCCGCGCCGTCCGCCGCCGAGGCGATCTGGAGGACCTTCCCCGAGTGCCGGGACCGTACCTGGTAGTAGCCGCTTCCGACGGCGACGAACTGCCACTGCTGCTGGTTGCCGTCGTTACGGGCCCACTGCACGATCGGCGCGCCGTCGGTCGTGGCGAGGTTGTACACGTCGACGGCCTTTCCGCTGTGCCGCGACGTCAACACGTAGTACGCGGCGGGGTCGACCGTCGCCGCCTGCGCGGGTCCGGTCGGCACCATCACTCCGGTCGACAGGCCGTCGCCGCCACCGTGGCGGCGAGGACCGTCCGACGCCGGAACCGCTTGCGGATGGGAATGGGCATGACGAGGTTGTCCCTTCGCGGGGGTGGCACGACTCGGGTGGGACGGTCCGCGCCAGGGATGTGCGCACGCTGCCCGGCGGCGCACCCGACTCCGCTGACGAGGTCCGCGGCTCCCTTGTGAACCCCGGCAGGGATAGTCAGGCGACAATAAGTTTCTCCGTGAAACTTTGTCAAGACTGTGGTCATCATCGATGCCGAGGTCGCCTGGATCGATTAGTTACAGAAGTTGACGTAATCAAAACAGTCGATTTAAGGTGGCGACGTGACGCAGCGCCTCTACCAGAACCCGGTGCTGGCGGCCGACTGGTCCGATCCGGACGCGATCCGGGTGGGCGATGACTTCTACCTGGTGGCATCGAGCTTCCACCGGGTTCCGGGCCTACCGATCCTGCACTCCCGGAACCTGGTCGACTGGACGGTCGTGGGGCACGCGCTGGACCGGCTGGAGCCGGCCGCCGAGTTCGCCACGCCCCAGCACGGCCGGGGGATCTGGGCCCCCGCCATCCGGCACCACGCCGGCCTGTTCTGGATCTTCTATCCCGACCCCGACCGGGGCATCTTCGTCACCACCGCTCCGGCGGTCACCGGTCCCTGGCGCCGGCCCCGTCCGCTCAAGACCGGCCGAGGGCTGATCGACCCGTGTCCGCTCTGGGACACCGACGGTACGGCGTACCTGGTGCACGCCTGGGCCCGCAGCCGGGCCGGGTTCAACAACCGGATCACCTGTCACCGGATGAGCCCGGACGCGACCCGACTGCTCGACGACGGACGGACCATCATCGACGGCGACCTGATCCCCGGCTGCCGGACCCTGGAAGGACCGAAGGCCTACCGCCGGGGCGACTGGTACTGGATCTTCGCCCCGGCCGGTGGCGTCGCCGACGGCTGGCAGACCGCCTTCCGGGCCCGACACATCGCCGGCCCGTACGCGCACCGGATCGTGCTGGCCCGGGGCGACACCGAGGTCAACGGGCCCCATCAGGGCGCCTGGCTGGACACCCCCGCCGGGCAGCACTGGTTCCTGCACTTCCAGGACCGGGGCGCGCACGGTCGGGTGGTGCACCTCCAGCCGATGCGCTGGGCCGACGACGGCTGGCCCCGGATCGGCGACAACGCCGGGACCGGGCCGGGGACACCGGTTCGCAGTCATCCCGTACCGGTGGTCGGGTCCGGCGGCAGCGCGGCCGACGTACCGGCGAATGGGCCGGCACCGGCGGATGTGCCGGCACCGCCGTCGCCCGCGACCGGCGACGACCTCGCGACCGGGCAGCCCGGCCCGCACTGGTACTGGCCGGCCAATCCCCGGTCGTCCTGGTGGAGTCCGGGCCGGCCGGAGGGGCTGCGGTTGACCTGCGTCCGCTCAACGGCAATGGCCGACCTGCGCGAACTGCCGAACGTCCTCGGGCAGCGGCTGCCGGCCGCTCCCGCCACGGTCAGCACGACGATGACCCTGCACAGCGACCTGCCCGGGGCCCGGGCCGGCCTGACCATTCTCGGTCGCGGCTACGCCTGGCTCGGCCAGGAACGGACCGCGACGGGCATCGCCCTGGTCCACCGCACCGCCGTCGCCCCCGGCGCGGGCGGCAGTGCGGGTGTCGGCGGATTCGAACCCTCGGCTGGGCCCGCCCCGGCCGAGACCGACCTGGCCCGACCGGTGCCGCTGCCGGCCGGCCAACGGACCGCCGTCCTGCGGGTCCACCTCGGACCCGGCGCGGTGTGCCGGTTCGCCGCCGCACCGGGCCAGGACCCACCGGTCCCGCTCGGCATCCCGTTCGTGGCATCGCCCGGGCACTGGGTCGGGGCCACCCTCGGGCTGTTCGCGACCGCCCCACCCGGCGAGGGCCCGGCCGGCCACGCCGAGATCACCCGGTTCACCGTGGTCGGGGGCTGAGGTCCGTGTCGCAGGAGCAGACCCGTCCCGTCGGCGCCGTCGGGCTCCGGCACGTCGACCTGGACGTCGCCGAGTACGTCTGGCAGCCCGTCGACCTGCCCCGGCACGTCTCCCCCCGCCCCTTCCTGCATCCCGTACGCACCCTCGACGGGGTGGCGGTGACGGACTTGATGCCCGGCGACCACCCGCACCACCTCGGGGTCAGCATCGCCGTACCGGACCTCGCCGGGCACAACTTCTGGGGTGGCCGCACGTTCGTCCGCGCCCACGGACCGACCCGACTGGACAACCACGGCACGCAGCGGCACGAGGGCTGGGTCAGCCGCACGCCGGAGTCGATAGTCGCCGCGCTGGCCTGGGCCGCGCCGGACGGGACGGTGCTGCTGCGGGAACGGCGCGGGATGGCCGCCGTACCGCTCGACCCGGAGTGCTGGGCACTGGACCTGAGCTTCGAGTTGACCAACGTCACCGCCGAGCCGCTGTCGTTCGCCAGCCCGGCGACCAACGGCCGGCCGGATGCCGGATACGGCGGCTTCTTCTGGCGCGCTCCCCTCGGCACGGCCACCACGGCGGCGTTCGGCCCGCGCCGACGGGGCGTACGACACCTGCACGGGCGCCGGGGCGACTGGCTCGCCCTCACCGGCGCCAGCAGCCCGGCCGCCCGCTGGACCCTGGTGTTCGTACCGGTGGACGAGCAGGCGCGGGCCGATCCCTGGTTCGTCCGCACCGGCGACTACCCCGGCGTCGGCTCCTGCCTGGCCTGGGAACGCCCGCTGGTCGTCCAGACCGGGGACACGCTGCGGCGCCGTATCATCACCATCGTCGCCGACGGCACCCTGACCGCCGGCCGGGCCGCCCGGCTCGCGGCGGCCGCCACCGCACACGCCACGGACCGATGAGGACATCGACGGACGAGAGGGGCGATGGCATGGGAGGCCGATCGCCCGACCGGCACCGGCGGCATCCCGCCCCCACCGGGAAGTCCACTCCGGAGACGGCCACCCTCGCGCTCTTCCCGGACCAGCCGCCCGTCGCGCACTACGGCACCGGCACCGGCCTCGCGGTCGCGCTGGCACCCCGGCCGTACCTGCATCCGGTACGCACCATCGGCGGTACCCCGGTCACCGAACTGATGCCCGCCTCCCACCGGCACCACCTGGGCGCCGGACTGGCCGTACCCGACGTCGGCGGCGCGAACTTCTGGGGCGGCCGTACCTTCGTGCCCGGGCACGGGCCGATGTGGCTGGACAACCACGGCACCCAACGGCACCGGGAGTGGCTGCGACGCGAGCCGGCGACGCTCTCCCACGCGCTGCACTGGGCCGCCATCGGCGGAGAGGTCCTGCTCGCCGAGCGACGTACCCTGGCCTGCCGTCCGGTGAGCGACGACGCCTGGGCCCTCGACGTCGACTTCACCCTCACCAACCTGACCGGCCGGCCGCTCGCCATCCGCAGTCCGGCGACGCAGGGCCGGGTCGGAGCCGGGTACGGCGGCTTCTTCTGGCGTGCCCCGACCGGAGCCCATCCGGCCCGGGCGATCGGTCCGGGCGGTGCCGACCTGGCGGACCTGCACGGTGCCACCGCCGACTGGCTGGCCCTGACCGGCAGTACCGGCGACCGCGACTGGACGCTGATCTTCGCGGGTGCCACCGAGCGGACCCGACGGGACCGGTGGTTCGTCCGGATCCGCGACTACATCGGAGTGGGATCCTCGCTGGCCTGGGACCGGCCGTTGGTACTGGCCCCGGCCGAGGTGACGACGCGGCGGATAGTCACGGTCATCGCGGACGGCATCCTCCGTCCGGCGCAGATCCGCGACCTCGCGACCGGCTTGGGATCCGGTCCGTGACCCGGCACGTACGCCGTACCGGGCCGGCACCGACCACCGACGCGCCCGTCCGGCAGGGCAGCCTCCGGGCGCACAACCTGGCGCTGGTGTTCCGGCAGATCGTCGCCGCCGACGGCCGTCCCATCTCCCGGATCGAGCTGGCCCACCAGACCGGGCTGACCCGGCCGACCATCTCCCGGATCGTCGACGAGCTGCTGGCCGGCCGACTGGTCACCGAGGCCGGCCCGGCGCCGTACGGCGGAGCCGGCCGACCCCGGGTCGGCCTGGTGCTCTCCCGGCAGGGCCCGGCGGGGCTGGGCCTCGACATCCGGGCCGACTGCCTGGCGGCCTGCGTGGTCGACCTCACCGGCACGGTCCGGCACCTCGCGTTCGTACCGAATCCGGGGCTGGACCGGCCGGCCGACGACGTACTGGCCGACCTGGCCGCGATGGCCTGGTCGGCGATCCGGGCGGCGACCATCGAGAATCTCACCGTCGTCGGCGCCACCCTCGCGGTCCCCGGCGCGGTGCAGGCCAACACCCTGGTCCGGTTCGCGCCGCCGCTCGGCTGGCGGGACGTCGACGTCGGGGCGCTGCTCGGCCACGGCATCGGCGCGACCGCCAGCGCGCGACCGGTACGGACACCACCGGGGGCAGCAGCGTCGACAGCGGTACTGCCGGTCACGGTCGAGAACGAGGCGAACCTCGCGGCGCTCGGCGAGCTGTACGCGGGCGGCGAGGAACTCACCGACTTCGCGTACGTCTCCGGCGCGCTCGGGCTCGGCGCCGGCATCGTGCTGGACGGTCGGCTGCTGCGCGGCGCCCGGGGCTGGAGCGGCGAACTCGGGCACGTCACCGTCTTCCCCGACGGCGCCCCGTGCCCGTGCGGGGCGCGCGGTTGCCTCCAGGCGTACGCCGGAATCGAGGCGATTCTCGCGACCGCCGGAGGACCTCCGGGCGGCTCGCCGGTCGCGGACGCCCTGGCTCTCGCCGACGCCGGCTCGCCCGAGACCCTGGCGGCGCTGGACCGGGCCGGCACCGCCCTCGGTATCGCGCTGGCCGGCCTGGTGAACCTCGTCGACGTCGGCACCATCCTCCTCGGTGGCAGTTACTCGGTGCTGGCGTCCTGGCTGACCGACCGGATCCGGACCGAACTGTCGCAGCGGGCGCTGAGCACCCGGTGGGCGCCGGTCGAGGTGCGTCCGGCGCTGCTCGGACCGGACGCGGCGGTGATCGGCGGCGCGCTCACCTCGATCGACCGGGTACGGCACAACCCCTCGTCCTGGCTGCTGCACCGGGCCGCGGCGGATGACCGGAACGCCGGGCGCCCCCGGACCGGCGTGGTCGCCGGCTGAACTGGGCGCCACTGGTTTGTCGTGCTTGTAAACGAAGTATCCCCACTTCCTGGATTGATAGATCGTTCCTGTCGCGCGACTTCCCGAAACATTCCATTGACGATCGCCACAGTCTGAACCTACCCTGAGATCGGAAAGCGCTTTCCGGGCGCTGGCCGGGTGACGCGCGCATCGGCGGGTCATCCGTGGTTTTCGGCCGGTCTGCCGTCGCGGACCAGCCCGATCGGGAGGTTCGATCACATGGCGGTTCTCGGTAGGACGCTACGCGGCCCCACTGCTCGCCGAGCCAGATGGCGGGCAGCCGTGGTGGTCGCCAGTTCGATGGTGCTGATCGGCGCGGCGGCGGTCGTCACGCTGCCCGCCGCCCAGGCGGCCACCATCACCCCTGGCGCCTGGTACAACATCATCAACGTGCACAGCGGCAAGGCCATCGAGGTGTCCGGCGGCTCGACCGCCGACGCCGCCACCGTCGTGCAGCAGACGGTGGGCAGCGGGCAGAACCAGCAGTTCCGGTTCGAGTCCGCCGGCACCGGCTGGTGGCGGATCGTCGCCCGGCACAGCGGCAAGGCGATCGACCTGTGGGAGTGGAACACCGCCGGCGGCGCCGAGTTCCGGCAGTGGCCGATCACCAGCGGAGTCAACCAGCAGTTCTCGGTGCAGAACATCGGCGACAACATCCAGCTGATCAACCGGCACAGTGGGCTGGCCCTGGAGGTCTGGGAGTGGTCGACCGCCAACGGCGCCCGGATCTCCCAGTTCGACGACCTCGACGGCGCCAACCAGCAGTGGCGGATCGTCCAGGTCGGCAGCGGAGGCGGCCCCACGACACCGCCGCCCACCGGCAACCCGCCGAGCACCAGCTTCCCGACGCCGACCGGCAACTCCCCGGTCAACAACGGCACCATCCAGGTGTCCGGCACGTTCGACGGCGGCATGCGTCGCTACTGCTGCATCGGCGACGGTGGGCAGGGCGAGAGCCAGGATCCGGTCTTCGAGATCGCGGCCGGCGGAACGCTGCAGAATGTCATCCTCGGCGCGCCCGCCGGTGACGGCGTCCACTGCGAGGGCAACTGCACCCTGCGCAACGTGTGGTGGGAGGACGTGGGCGAGGACGCGGCCACCTTCCGGGGCGGCAGCAACTACTACGTCATCGGTGGCGGCGCCCGGTCCGCGTCCGACAAGGTGTTCCAGCACAACGGCTCGGGCACCGTACACATCAACGGGTTCTACGCCGAGAACGTGGGCAAGCTGTACCGGGCCTGCGGCAACTGCAGCAGCTCGTACCAGCGTCACGTGGTGATGGACAACGTGACCGTACGCTCCACCAAGGTCCTCGCCGGGATCAACACGAACTGGGGCGACACGGCCCGGTTCACCCGGATCACCGTGTACGGCTCGGCGGTCATCTGCGAGAAGTACCGGGGTGTCTCCAGCGGCAACGAGCCGGAGAAGATCGGTGAGGGTGCCGACGGCGTCAACTGTTTCTACAGTTCGTCCGACATCACGATCCGCTGACCGGTACGAGCGGCTGAGGTAGCGGGGTCGGCACACACCAGTGCCGGCCCCGTCGCCGTACCCGGGTGGGCATTCCAGATGTCGCTGGCCGGCTCTCAACCGGGACGGACGCGCTTGCGGCCGAGCCCGATCTTCCGACCGTTCCGGGTGCTCACCTTGGGGCGCTCCGCACAGATGGCTTCATCTCGGCAGGAACGGAATGGACCGCCCATTGCTCGGTAATCGCAGCCGCGGGCTTCCCAACAGCCGTTTCACCCTCTGCTGGCCGACACCCTCCGGCCCATGGTTTCGCGGCGTTCGGCCTCCCGCTCGGCCTGCCGCTGTTCGTCCGCTATCCGGACGTCGTACGCGGAACGCGCGGTGGCGATCTCGTTCTGGTGCGTCTCGGTCCAGCTGACCAGGGCGCGGATCGTCTCGTGCAGGGTCGCGCCCAGCGGGGTGAGTTCGTAGTCGACCCGGGGCGGCACCGTCGGATACACGGTGCGGGTGACCAGCCCGTCGCGTTCGAGGTGCCGCAGCGTACGGGCGAGCATCCGCTGGCTGATCCCGTCGACCTCGCGGCGCAACTCCGTGAAGCGGAGGCTCCGGCGGTCGAGCAGGGCGATGACGAGCAGGGACCACTTGTCCGCGATGCGGTCGAGGATCTGCCGGACCTCGCAGTCCTCCCGGGTGTCCCACTGGCGCGCGTCGTAGTCGGCGTCGGTATCCACGCAGTAACCGAGGGACCGCGAAGTTCCGTCTTCCATGGCTACCGATGGTGCCTGACGATGCTGCTGGTTACAAGAAGGAACCGGCATGCACTGGAGGAACCATGCCATCGCCGGTTCCCCCGAGAGGAGTCGATCATGACTGCGTCGAGCGGCCGCATGGACGGACGGGCGTGGGGTGTGTTGTTCGTACTGTGCGGAGCGATCTTCCTGGAGGGGATCGACGTGGCGATGCTGAACGTGGCACTGCCCGCGATCCGGGCCGATCTCGGCCTCTCCACCGGGACCCTCAGCGGCGTGGTGAGTGCGTACGTCCTCGGCTACGGCGGCTTCATGCTGCTGGGTGGTCGGGTCGCCGATCTGCTCGGTCGCCGCCGGATGTTCCTGTTCTGGCTCACCGTCTTCCTGGTCTTCTCCGGCCTGGGCGGCTTCGCCACCGAGGGCTGGATGTTGCTGGTGGCCAGGTTCGTCACCGGCGTCGCCGCCGCCTTCATGGCGCCGGCCGGGCTGGCGCTGCTCACCAGCACCTTCCCGGAGGGCCCGCAGCGGACGAGGGCGCTCGGCGTCTACGCCGGGACCGCGGCGGGCGGCTTCTCGCTCGGCCTCGTCGCCGGCGGCCTGCTGGCGGCGATCGGTTGGCGGTGGGTGTTCTTCGCTCCGGTGGTCCTCTCCGCGCTCATCCTGCTGGCGGCCATCCCCCTGCTCACCGAGCGGGACGAGCCGACGCCACGGTCCGGCGGCTTCGATCTGGCCGGTGCGTTCAGCATCACCGGTGCGATGCTGCTGCTCGCCTACGGGGTGGTCCGGCTGGAGCACGCCGGCGACGGCCTGGCCGCCACGATCGGGGTGTTCGGCGCGGGTGCGACGCTGGTGGCCGTCTTCGTCGTGATCGAGCGGCGGTCGGCCAACCCGCTGGTGCGGTTGGGCATCCTCCGCTCCGGGTCCCTGGTCCGGGCCAACCTGGGCGCGCTGCTGTTCCTGGGTTCGTTCGCCGGTTTCCAACTCCTGGCCACCCTGTACCTCCAGGAGCTACGGGGTTGGAGCGCCCTGCAGACCGGCCTGGCGATGCTGATCATCGGCATCGACACGGTGCTGGCCCCGACCCTGACGACACGGCTGGTGAACCGCTTCGGCAACGTCCGGGTCCTGTTCGGTGGGTTGGCGTCGGCGGCACTGGGCTACGCGCTGTTCCTGCCGGTCGCGTCGGACTGGACGTACGCCGCCATGCTGCCGACCATGCTGCTGCTGGGCCTGGCCTTCTCCCTGACCTACGGCCCGCTGACCATGGCCGCCACCGACGGCATCGACGAGCGGGAGCACGGCCTGGCCGCCGGTCTGCTGTACACGTCGATGCAGTTCGGCACGGCCCTCGGCATCTCCGCGGTGACCGCCGTCAGCGTCGCCGCGATCCCGGACGGAAACCCGGCCGGGGTCGAACTGGAGGCGATCAGGACCGCGCTGCTCGTCCCGGTCGTCGCCGCCGCCCTGGCCGCCGTCATCACCGCCTTCGGCCTCGGTCGCCGGAGGTCGGTCGGCGATGCCGACGCCGTACCCGTGCGGGCGCCCGCCGAGATCTCGGCCTGACCGGTACGGAGGAGGCCACGCCGTCCGGGGACGATCGTCGATCGGCCCCGGACGGTGCGTCCGGGTCGACGAGTCGGCGGGGAATCGCCGGCACGACCGCGATGACCGCACTCCCCACGTATGTAGGAGAGCTTAACGCCGCGTGCAGATCTTTTCGCTTGTCTTACGACAGCTCTCGGGACACCGTAAGGGTCCGGCCCGATGCTCTCCACCCACCAAGTGAACGGATCATGGCACCTGACTCCCCGTGGCGGATCTCCGACTTCCGCATCCTGTTCACCGCGAGCATCCTCAGCCAACTCGGCACGAACATCGGCTACGTCGCCGTACCGCTGATCGCGGTGTCCGTGCTCGACGCGGGTCCCGGACAGGTCGGCGCGCTCGCCACGCTGAGCACGGTCGCCTTCCTCCTCATCGGTCTGCCCGCCGGGGCGTGGCTGGACCGGATGCGCCATCGGCAGGTGCTGATCGCCGCGGATCTGGCCCGAGCGGCCCTGTTCGCCGCCATCCCGCTGGCCTGGTGGCTCGACGTCCTCACCCTCGGCCAGCTCTACGTCGTCGTCCTGCTGCACGGCTGCGCCACCGTCTTCTTCGACGTCGGCTCGCAGAGCGTGCTGCCACGACTGGTCGGCCGGGACGGCCTGGTCCCGGCGAACGCCGCGATCGTGAGCCTGATCGCCGCAAGCAACGTCGCCGGCCGGGGCGCGGGCGGGGGACTGGTCCAGTTGCTCACGGCACCGCTGGCCATCGCGTGCGCGGCCGTGGGCTATCTCGGCTCGGCCCTTCGGCTCACCGCCATCCGCCGTACGCCCGCACCGGCCCGAACCGACGTCACCACGCGACTGACAACGCAGATCGGGGAGGGGCTGCGGCACGTCTTCGGCAACCCGGAACTACGGCCCCTCGCGCTCACCGCGGCCCTGAACAACGTCGGGTCGCAGATCGTCAACACAATGCTTCCGGTGGTCTTCATCCGCGAACTCGGCTTCCCGGCCGGCGCGCTCGGGCTGTTCTGGGCGGCGGGCGGCGCCGGCCTCCTCCTCGGAGCCCGCTGCGCGCGCCCCGTCGCCGGCCGGCTCGGCTATGGCCGGACGCTCGGTCTCGCCGGCCTGTGCCTGGCGCCAGCGGGACTGCTGGTACCACTTCTCGACCGGGGCCCGTGGATGTGGCTGGCCGGTACGGGCTGGATGCTGGCCATGTTCAAGACGGGCATGGACAACGTCCTCGGCGTGAGCCTGCGACAGCGGATGACCTCCGACTCCATGCTCGGCCGGATGAACGCCACCTTCCGGTTCCTGCTCACCGGCGCGCTCGCGGTCGGCGCCGCGATCGCGGGCCTGGTCGGCGAGCTGACCAGCGTGCGGAACACGCTCTGGCTGGGTGCGGCCTTTCTCGCGACGGCCTTCCTGCCGGTCTTTTTCTCTCCGCTCCGCAGCCGACGCGGGCTGCCCCGAGAGCAGGACGGACCTCGGGCCGCCCCGGCGGTCGCCGTCCTACCCCGACGGTCGTGAAGCCGCCCGGAACGTAGTCCGGCCGGACCGGATCTTCCGGGCCCATGGCGTACCGCCGACTTACAGGGTAGAAACATCTGACCCCTTCTTTCCTGGCGTGGCACTGGCCCGGCGGACGAGAGAGCGCTCTCAGCGGCCTTCGGTGTTCCGCCACCGTCCGAAGAGGCAGATCGACGACGATCGCGAACACCCCCGACGCACGGGCCCGCTCGTGCGCGCAGTCGGAGCATTCCGTACATCCCCACGTCGCTGCGTCCGGAGCATGTTCCGGCCAGCGGAGAGGACGGACCGTATGACGACCCACTCCCCTGGCCTACGGCGGCACCCCGTTCGCCGAGGACTCGGCCGGGCGCTCGCGCTCGGTCTCGTGCTGACGACCGCCGCCACCGCGACGGGCACGCCCGTCGTCGCGAGTCCGCCCCGGCACGGTACGCCGGACCTCGGACGCAACGTCACGATCTTCGACCCGAGCATGCCGGTCGGCGAGATCCAGGCGACGCTCGACGCGACCCACGCCAGGCAGGTCGGCAACGAGATGGGCACCGACCGGTACGCCTACCTGTTCAAGCCGGGCACCTACGGCACCGCCGAGCAGCCGCTACAGATCAAGGTCGGCTACTACACCGAGATCTCCGGTCTGGGCGCTTCCCCCACCGACGTCGTGATCAACGGCAAGGTCGAGGCCTACAACCGCTGCCTCGAAGGCGGCGGCACGAGCAACTGCCTCGCACTGGTCAACTTCTGGCGTACCCTCTCCAACCTGTCGATCAACATCAACGCGGCGGGCCAGGACAGTTGCCGGGCGTCGGCGAACTTCTGGGCCGTCTCCCAGGCGGTGTCGTTGCGTCGCCTCGACATCAGCGGCGGCGGACTGTCCCTGATGGACTACTGCACCGCCGGCCCCCAGTACGCCAGCGGAGGATTCATCGCCGATTCGCGGCTGCCCGCCACCACCAACGGCTCGCAGCAGCAGTGGCTGACCCGGAACAGCGAGGTCGAGAGCTGGTCCAACGCGGTGTGGAACCAGGTCTTCACCGGCGTGGTCGGCGCTCCGGACGACGCCGGCTTCCCCGACCCGCCGTACACCACGCTCGACACCACGCCGCTGAGCCGGGAGAAGCCGTACCTGTTCCTCGACGGGCAGGGCAGGTACAACGTCCGGGTACCCGCCGTACAGCGAGGGAGCCGGGGCATCTCCTGGGGCGAGGGCATGACACCGGGCCGGACCATCCCGATCCGGGACTTCTTCGTCGCGAAGCCGTCCGATCCGGTGCACGTCATCAACGGCCAGCTCGCCCGCGGCAAGCACCTGCTGCTCACCCCCGGCGTCTACGACATCGCCCGCAGCATCGAGATCAGGCGCGCCAACACGGTGGTCCTCGGTATCGGGCACGCCACCCTCACCGCGGTGAACGGGTCCATCCCGCTCGACGTCGCCGGCGTCCCCGGTGTCGTGGTGGCCGGCGTGACGATCGACGCCGGTCTCAGGGAGTCGCCGGTGCTGCTCCGGGTGGGCAGCCGGCACGGCCGGAACGTCGGCACTCCGGCCAACCCGACGACGTTGTCCGACGTCTACTTCCGGGTCGGTGGCCCGCACATCGGCAGGACCAACATCGCGCTCGAGGTCAACAGCGACCACGTCCTCGTCGACCACACCTGGGTCTGGCGCGGCGACCACGGGGTCGAGGGCTTCACCAACGGCGTCAACGGCGACACCGATCGCTGGAACACCAACACCGGCCGGTACGGCGCCGTCATCAACGGCGACCACGTGACGGCGACCGGCCTGTTCGTCGAGCACTTCCAGCGGTACAACACGGTCTGGAACGGTGAGCACGGCACGACGATCCTGTACCAGAACGAGCTGCCGTACGACCCGCCGACCCAGGCGGACTGGATGAACGGCGACGTCGAGGGCTGGGCCGGCTACAAGGTCGGCGAGCGGGTGAAGCACCACACGCTGTACGGCGGTGGCGTCTACGTCTTCAACCAGAACAACCCGTCGATCCACACCGAGAACGGCTTCGAGGTGCCGGTGACCCCGGGCGTCCGACTGCACCACATCATGACCGTGAACCTCAGCGCGGGCACCATCGACCACGTGGTCAACGGCCTCGGTGAACCGGCGGACATGACCCGGGTCGGTGCGCCGGTCTACGTCGTACAGTATCCGGCCCCGTAATCGGCGGGCCCACACCATCGTGCCGGGCCGGAGCTTCGCGCAAGCTCCGGCCCGGCGCGGTCGTTCCCGGCCGGCGGCGGCGACGCTGCGCCTGTCGACCGGGCTCAGCCGTCGACCGGACTCAGCCGTCGACCGGACTCAGCCGTCGACCGGACTCAGCTGTCGACCGGACTCAGCCGTCGACCGGACTCAGCCGTCGACTGGACTCAGTTCCGGCTGGCTCGGCTCGGGCGGGGCGGTGGCGGGGCCGGCCGTGTACCGGTGACTCAACCGCCGGTACGGCCGGCTGCGCAGCGCCAGGATCGTGGCGATCAGGCCGAGGATGCCGGTCAGCACGAACACGAGCGCGAGGCCACGGTCGGGGCCGGTGCCGAACCAGCCGCCGATCGTCCGGGCGCCCGCACCGTCGGTCATGAACGGGATGAACACGAACTGGGCGATCGGCGAGATCAGGAACGCGGTCAGCGGTGAGGCGGCCTGCTCGACGCTCTGCGCGAAGCCGAAGACCCGGCCCTGCCGCTCGTACGGCACGACCTTCTGCAGGATCGTCTGCTCGGCCGCCTCCGCGTACGGCACGAGCAGCATGTACGCGTACATGCCCACGGCGAGCAGGATGATCGAGGCTCGCAGCGGGAACAGCATGGTGACCGTCCACAGCACGACGTTGATCAGCAACAGCAGCCGGACCGGGTTCCTGCTCAGGCCGGTCCGGGCGATAAGCAGTCCACCGACGATGAAGCCGGTGCTCAGCAGCCCCCAGAGCAGTCCCCACGTCTGGACCGACACCAGCGACAGCCCGTACGCGTCCATCAGGGCCATGAACGCGCCGCCCAGGAAGTTGTTGAACGCGGAGAAGAGGATCAGTGCGCTCAGCCCCGGCACCTCGCCGATAACCCGGAGGGTGCCGCGCAGGTCCACCCGGCGCTTCGAGTCCACCGCCGTCGTGCCGTCCTGCGGGTCCAGCACTCCGTCCGCCGGAGCCGCCGCGCGGTGCGGCACCGGGACGACCGCCAGGTGCAGCACGGCGGCGACGAGTACCACCAGCGCCAGGACCAGCACCCAGAACATGCCGTCGATCGCCACGAGCACGCCGCTGATCACCGACGTCACCAGGAACGACACGCCCGACGTGGTGCCGACCAGCCCGTTGGCCCGGTCCCTGGTCTCCTCCGCGATCAGCGCGGTCACCAGCGTGGGCAGTGCGATGGTCCGGACGTTGCCCGCGATGACGCCGAACATCAGCAGCACGATGAGCGTCCAGAGTGTGCCGCTCGTCGGATCGGTGAACGAACCCGCCGGGGCGGCCTGGTAGACGACGAAGGCCACGGCGTACAGCGCGAACGACGTCGCCGCCGACACCTGCATGACCGTCTTTTTCGGATAGTGGTCGACCAGACTGCCGAACCAGATGCCGGTCAGCGCCGTCATCACCAGGAAGATCCCGGCGACGACACCGGTGGCGAAGACCGAACGGGTCTCGACGTACACGTAGAAGGTGATCGCGAACCAGACGGTGTAGTTGATGACCGACACCAGCAGGGTGTTGACCAACAGTTGGTAGAAAGTTTTTCGATCTCCCTGGATGACGGCCATGGAGCAGAGAGTAGAACCTCAGGCACGGTTGACGTCCAGACGGGTACGGCCGGAAGGTGCGTGCCGCCGCGTCGCTGCGACACGCACCGGACCGCCGCAGCGGTCAGGAGTCCCAGTTGACGAGGAAGGTGTACTCGCGCCAGCCGGACAGGGTGCCGTCGGCACTCCGACTCCGGATCTTCAGGGTGTGGTATCCGGACTGGGTCGGGGTGTAGCGCAACGAGAGCGTTCCGTCGGCCCCGGCCGCGACCGTCGTCTCGGGCGTCTCGTCGAACGACACCCGAAACTGGTACACGTACTCGGTGACGTTCGGCATCTCCGGCTCCACTCCGAAGGTGCCCTCGACACCGACTCCGCCGCCGTACGTCCACGGGGGGTAGACCGCCGAGTACACCTGCGGCGCGCTGGAAACCTGGAAACTGAGCCCCGACCCGCCGGACAGCGCACCGGTGGCGTTGCGGGCCTGCACGCCGAGGTAGTGGTAACCGTCCTCGGTCGGGGTCCAGGTGAGCCGACCGACCCCGTCCGGTCCGGCCGGCAGGACGTGCTCCTCCTCACCCGGGGAGAGTGACCAGACGTACTCGGTCACCCCCGGCATCCGGGAGGTGAAGGTGAAGGTCATCGGCTGTCCGGGCTTGCCGAGCTCGGGCCCGGTGATCTCCGGACTCACCGCGTCGACCGAGATGTACGGATCCGCGACCGCCGATACCGCGCCGCCGGTGGTACGACTACGGATCTTGAGATCCAGCGGCCACTTCGCCATCGACGGCACCCAGGTGAAGCTCGCCGTGCCGTCGGTGGCCGCCGGCACCGTCGTCTTCTCCGACTCGTCGTCGTTCAGCCAGTACTCGTACTCGGCTACCTCCGGCATGCCCGGGCTCAGGAGGACGGTGCTGACCTTGCCCATCACCAGATCCCCGTCGAACTCCACCTTCGGCGCGGTGTCGACGACGAAGGTGTAGACCCGCCAGGCGCCGAGCGCACCGCTCGAGTCACGGGTGCGTACCCGCAGGGTGTTGAGGCCACCCACGGTCGGTGTGATGGTCACCGTGGTCGGACCCTCCGGGGCGACCCGGGCGGTCTGGTTCGACCCCTCGTTGACCTGGTAGACGAACGTGGTTGCCCCCTCCTGGCTGCTGGTGAAGCGGAACTCCCCCGGTACCCCGATGCCGCCACCCGGGCCCCACGGGGTGTAGAGCGAGGACTCGACCGTGGGCCGGCTCTCCCGTACCCAGTAGTTGTGGTACTTGACCTCGGAGGTGTTGCCCGCCCGGTCGACGCCCTGCACCGTCAGGTACTGCTGGCCGGCTTCCTCCGGCCTGATGGTGATCGTCGCCGTTCCACCCGGCTGGTCGGCCTTGACGTCGGTGCCCGGCCAGCGCGGACCCCAGCGGAAGGCCACCACGTCGGCGTCGCCGTCGGCGGAGAAGGTGAACTTCCCGGGGGTGCCGACGTCGCCGGTCGGCTGGTCGGCGTTCGGGTATTCCGGCGAGGTCACCGTGGGCATGCCCGGCGGCGCGGTGTCGACGGTGAAGTAACACGTCCTCGACCATGGGGACCGGGCATCGCCGTCGTCGGCCTGGAGTTGCCAGGCGTACGTCCGACCGTGCTCGAAGTGCAGGTCGAGGTAGTAGGTGGAGAAGCTGACGTTGGACCAGTGCGAGTACGTCCGGTTGACCCGCTCCTGGCGCTGGCTCTCGTCGTCGACCGGCCAGACCGCCAGCCGTCCGAGCTTGTCCTCCTGCGGGCCGTCGGCGTCCTCCGGCAGGGTGGCGTAGATGTCGGTGCTGGTCGTCGGCATCCAGGTACCGGGCGCCGATGTCGCGCAGGGGCGGCCGTAGAGGAACATGTCGGTCGGTCGGGGCGGCGGAGTGTTGTAGTGGACGGTCAGAGTGGGGGCGCTGGCGTACCGCCGACCGTACCGCTCGTCGGTCTCCTTGTTCCCGGCCACCCGTAGGGCCAGGGTGAGGGTCTCCTGGTCGTTGTTCGCCGCCCAGGTGAGCGCCCGCGCGACGTCGAACCGGGCGTCGGTCACCGCGCAACCCGACTCGGGTACGCCGGCGGCGGCCACCCGGAACTTCTGGGCGGGTTGGTAGTCCCAGCGCGAGCCCTCGGTGTAGCGATCGGTGACCCACACCTCGACCGCGCGGTGCGCGCAGTCGTTCGCCTGCGTCTCCACGGCGGCGAGCGCGGCGCTGACGATCTTCTTGCCGTGCACTGCGGCGACGTCGAAGGTGAAGTAGGCGCGGGTCACGTGCTTCCCGGCGGGATCGACGCTCGTGCCGACCGGAAGGTCACCGGACGGATTCGCGTACGCCTCGTCCGGGGTGGCCCGGTCGACGTAGCCCCGCAACTGCGCTTCGAGAATGGCCGTGGGCTGATAGGTGTTCTCCTCGGCCGCCCAGGCCGGCTGGGCCGGAAGCAGCAGCCCTGCGGCAAGGCTGCCGGCGACCGCGACGCTGAGCGTGGCCCGCCAGGCCCGGATGGCATTCCGGCTCCCCGTGACCGGTGTGTCGTACCACCGGCGCCGGTGATGCTGAGTCAAGGTGTCCTCCTCTTCGGTGTCACCCCGCGCGGGGCGGCTGTCAGATCATCGCCAGGGTTGGATGTGCACACCTCGCATTAAAGCGAGTGGAGGGAGCACTCCGATCGGGCGCAATCAGCACAATGGACACGATGGACGGCACGACAAAGGGCTGAAGGGACGGGCTGAACAAGCCGCCTGGGCAGTGGAGGGTGCCCGATCGACGCCGGAGTAAGGGACAGGCTGGGCTCAGGGACAGGCGCCGGCGTCAGGGACGGGCGCCGGGGTCAGGGGCAGGTCAGCCGGGCGCCGGCCCAGTCGCCGTGGTCGGCGCCGTTGCCGTTGCCGGCGTCGGTGATCCGCAGCTCCAACCGCTGGCCGCCGGTGACGTCGGCGGAGATCCGCTCGGGGCCGGCGGCGCCGGTCAGCACGCCGCTCGCACCGCGCCGCTCGCCGTCGACCCAGACCTCGAAGCCGACCGAACCGCTCGCACCCGTCTCGTCGTCAACGCCGACATCGGCCCGGAACGAGGTGCACCGACCGGCCAGGTCGACCACGATCCGCGACGCGGCGTGCGCGCCGATCCCCTTGTCGTACGTCGTGCCGCCGATGCTGAGCCGCCGCCCGTCCCCGGCCGCCTGCTCGCCGTTGCTGAGATCCCGTTCGACCGGCCCCCAGCCGTTCTCGGCGACGAGGAACGGCAGGTCGCTCACCCAGCGGTCGGCCGGGGGCAGCGGGGCCCGTACCGTCGTGGTCGCCTCGACGGTCGTCGGGAACCCGTTGCCCACCGCGCTCACCGTCGCGGTCAGGTCGTAGCCGCCGTAGTCCGTCCCCGGCGGCGCGGTGACGGTGAAGACCGCCTCCTCGGGGGCGCCGAACCGCACCGTGTCCAGTGCGGCCGTGGCCGGGGTGACCGTCCAGCCCTCCGGCGCGGCCAGCCCGGCGACGGCGTTCCGGAGCCCGTCGGCACAGCGGGACGTCACCGTGACCGTGACGGGCTGCGGTTCGCCGGGGCGGATCTCCGCGCCGGTGGTGACCGCGACGTCCGCCGGGCAGGGCGCCGGCGCGCGGGAGTCGGGCACCCCACCGGCCCGGATCTCCCGCCCGGTCAGCGGCCGCAGGGTCAGGGTGTACTCGTGCGAACGGTTCGCCGGCACCCGGTACTCGTCCAGCACGGAGTTGGGCGTCTCGCCCATTCCGGTCTCGCCGGCCGCCGCGTGCAGGGTGACCCAGCCCCGGTTGCGGACCAGCGGTAGCTGGAAGTCGTACTCGGCGCGGGCCAGTTCGTCGTACGGGGTGACGCTGACGTCGAGGTCGGCGTTGGTGGAACTGCCGACCAGCAGGCCCTGCCGGCCGTCGCTCAGAGTCGCCCACCGGGTGCTGGTGTGGTTCCCGTACGCCTGCGGACGCGAGTAACGCACGTACTCCTCGTCGACGCTGCTCCGCCACACGTCGGTGAACGCGCCACTGTTCCGGTCGTTGTACGTCTCGTGCGGCCCCCGGCCGTACCAGGCGAACCGTCGCATCTCCTCGGGCACCTTGACCTGCACGCCCACCCGGGGCAGGTACGGCAGTTGGCTGACGCCGGAGCCGCGCGGGGTGACCCGGTGGTCCAGGGTGATGGTGCCGCCCCCGTCGACCCGGTAGCGCATGGTCTGGTCGATCTCGAAGGACGCCGAGCCCCGGGCGACGCTGCGTACCTCGACGACCGCCGAATTCTGCTCCACACTGGACGACACGCCCGTCACCTCGGTACGCAGCCGGTCCAGGCCCAGGGCGTGCCAGATCTCCCGGTCGGCGGTACCCCAGCCGTAGGTCTCGTTGCTGGTCGGCGGACGGTAGACGTCGAGTTCGGGACCGGTGCGCAGCAGTTCCCGACCGCTGGCGGACATCGAGCGGAGCGTGCCGGTGGTGGTGTCGAACCGGTACCGCCAGCCGGGGCCGGAGACCACGATGGCCTCGCCGTCGCGGGTCAGCGCGGGAGCGGTGCCGCCCGGGACCGCCGGCAGCACGCCGGGCACCACCCGACCTCCGGCGGCGAACTCGTCCCAGCCGTACCGGGAGCCGTCGGCGCCCACCGCCTCCAGCCGGAGCCGGCGCTGCCGGTCCTGCGGGTTCGCCGGCCCGGCCCCGAGGTCGACGTCGACGGTCTGCCCCGGACCGAGTCGCAGCGGACGGGTACCGGACCGGAGCGTGCGGTCCAGTTCGAGCAGCGACCAGCGCAACCGGACGTCGAGGGCACCGGCCGGCTGCTCGTTCCGGATCCGGACCCGGCCGGTCGCCGCGTCGTCGGTGCTGAACCGGACCGGTGCGTGCGCCCAGGCCACCTCCGTGGTCTCCGGTTGGAGGTACCGGTCGGTGCCGACCAGACCGTCGGTGCCGGAGAGACTGATGCCGAGGCTGTCGAACTCGCCGCGCCGCTGGGTACGGTCGAAGTCCAGGGCCAGCGCGGCCCGTTGGACCGGGTCGGCGGCCAACTCCTCGCCGGACAGGGCCGCGCCGTAGACCCGGACGTCGTCGACCAGGCCCCGGGCCAACCGGGTACGCAGGTCGTCCTGCTGGGTGGCGGCGTTGCGGCCGACGTTCACCTCGTACAGGCCCGGGTCGAGGGCGCCGGAGCGGGCGGCGGTGGCAACCTCGACGCCGTCGATCTGGAGCCGGAGCGCGGTGCCGTCGTAGATCCCGGTGACCCGGTGCCAGGCGTCGTACCAGTCGGCCGGTACGGCGGCGGCCACGGCGGCCCAGCCGGAACCGGTGGTGACGCCGAACTCCAGCGTCGTACGGTCCCGCATCTGGAGCGCGTACGCCCGGCCCTTGGTGACCACCGGGAAGCTGCCGGCCCACTCGCCGGGGCGTACCCAGGCGTCCAGGGTCACCGCCGCACCGGTGAAGTCGAGTCGGGGATCGCGGAACACGTCGACGAAGTCGTCCAGGCTGGACAGGGCGACCGCCTGGCCTCGACGGCCGGCGACCAGGCTCGGCTTGCCGACGAAGAAGGCCTGGATCCGGTGCGGCGACGAGTCCGGCGTCAACACCAGCGGCTGGCGCAGGTTCGCCTCGGCCCAGTCCCAGATGAAGCCGCCCTGCAACGACGGGTACCGGCGGACGAGGTCCCAGAACCGGTCGAAGTTGCCGACGCTGTTGCCCATGGCGTGGGCGTACTCGCCGAAGACCACCGGCCGGGTGGTGGTGCGGGCGATGGACTCGACGTAGCCGGGCGTCGGATAACGCGGCCCCCACACGTCGGCGTACGGCGCGTCGCCGTTCGGGCTGTTCGACTGGTGGTACAGCAGCCGGGTGGGTTCGTTCGCGTCCGCCCACTCCGCCATCGCGTAGTGCGCCGTGCCCAGCCCGGCCTCGTTGCCGGTGTCCCAGATGATCACGCTGGGATGGTTCTTGTCGCGGTGCACCATCGCCTGGAACCGGTCCGCGAACGCCGCCTGCCACTCCGGCCGGGAGGCGAGGCAGTTGGTGGGACAGTTCTCGTGGGAGTGCGTCTCGATGTCCACCTCGTCGGCGATCCAGAGGCCGTGCCGGTTCGCCAGGTCGTAGAGGTACGGATCCGAGGGGTAGTGCGAGGTGCGGACCGCGTTGATGTGCAGGCTCTTCATCAGCTCGACGTCTCGGCGCTGCGCCGTCCGGCTGACGTGCCGGCCGGTCTCCGGGTCGGTCTCCGCGCGGTTCGTGCCCTTGATCAGTATCCGCTCGCCGTTGACCAGCAGTTGCGCGTTCCGCACCTCGACCTCGCGGAAGCCGACCGCCTGCGCGCTGGTGTGCACGACCCGCCCGTCCGGATCGAGCAGTTCCAGCACCAGCGCGTAGAGCCGGGGCGCGTCCGCGCTCCACTTGGCCGGGTTCCGCACCGTGGCGGTGAGCGTGCTCTGGCCGGTCGGCGTGCTCTGGCCGGTCATCGTGGCGACCCGCCGGCCGTCGGCGCCCAGCAGGGTGCCCCGGACGGTGTGCCCGTCGGCCGCGCCGCCCAGCCCGATCCGGGCGGTGAGGGTGGCGTCGGTGTACCGGTCGTCCAGGTCGGTCGTGATGTACGCGTCGCGCAGGTAGGTTCGCGGTGTCGCGTACAGCCAGACGTCGCGGAAGATTCCGCTGTAGCGCCACTGGTCGACGTCCTCCAGGTACGCCCCCGAACCCCACCGGTGCACCTGCACCGCGACCCGGTTGGTCCCCGGGCGCAGTGAATCGGTGACGTCGAACTCGGCCGGCGTGTACCCACCCTGGTCGTAGCCGACGTAGCGGCCGTTGACCCAGACGAAGTAGCCGCTGGTGACGCCCTCGAAGCGGAGCACCGTACGCCGGTCGGACCAGGCCGTCGAGACCTCGAACGAGCGCACGTACGCCCCGGTGGGGTTGACGTCCCGGGGCACCCGGGGCGGGTCGTCGGGCCAGATCTCCTCGGGGATGTTCCGGAACATCGGGTGGTCGACGAAGTCGGACTGCCAGGTGTGCGGCACGGTGGCGGTCGGCCAGCCCGAGACATCGAAGTCCTCGGCGTGGAAGCCGGCCGGCACCAGGTCGGGCCGGGCGGCGATGGCCAGTCGCCAGCCGCCGTTGAGTGAGGCGGTCCACGGCGAACGGGCACTGTGCTCGGTGATGTCGGCCGCGGCGGTACGGGCGTCCGGGTACGGGCGGAGCAGCGCGTGCGGCGGCTCCTGCCCCTCGCCGGTCATCCCTGGATCCTCGAGGTAGCGGTGCACGTCGTCGGCGGTGACCGGACCACCGCCCGGCGACGCGCCGCCCCCTTCCCGTCCGGGTGCCGCCGTAGCGGGCACGCCACCGGGCGCCAGCAGCACGGCGATGGTGAACGCAGCGAGGAGTCCACGTCCCGGCATCGACACCCTCCCATCGGATCTCAACAGATCCGCACAGGGAACGATATGTATGAACTCTTCCTAACATCCAGAGCTGCCGATATTCAAGGGATCAACGGAAGCGGGTTCCGGATGTTCGTCGTCAGGCGACGCTGACGCTCTCGACCAGGACGTGGTGGTCCGAGTATGCGGAGTTCCCCAGCGCACACCAGCGCCGAGGTTCACTGCTGAAGACGTAGTCGATCTTCCAGCCACCGTCGTGGGTCGGGCGGCCCGTTCGGGTCGCGCCCTCCTGGTCGCACTCCTGGTAGCCGGCGGTTCCCGCACCGGTGGAGTACAGGCCGGCCGGCCAGAGCCAGGCCCTGGCGTTGCCGGGCGAGTCCGGCGGCGTGACGTTGAAGTCGCCGCCGAAGACGACCCGGGGAAAGGCCGAGGTGATGCTCCTGATCTCGGCGAGCTGGTCGTCCCCGTACTCCCAGTCGGGGTGGTCCGGGTTGCTGGCCTGCGTCGACAGGTGCACGTTGCAGAGCCTGACGTTCCAGTACGTCGCCGTCGCGCACTGGAAGGGGCGGTTCTGTCCCGTCCATGGCTGGGTCGTCGGATAGAGCTGGGCGGAGGACATCCCCGCCTTGATCACGATCGCGGTGCCGATCCGGTCGCTGCGGCCATTGTCGTTGCCGCACCGGCTGTTCGACCGCACCCCGTCCTGCGACCACTGGTACGGAAAGAAGCTCCTGCTCCAGCCCACGCCGAGTTGGCCCATCAGCAGGGTGAGATCGTTCTCGCAGACCTCCTGCAGCAGCGCGGCATGCACGAAGTTGTGCTGAACGTGGTACATGACCACGTCGATCTTCTGCTGCGGAGTTCCGGTGCCGGCGCACCCCCATGTCGACCGCTGCGAGCCGCACATGTTCCACGACATGACCTGGAGGTTCTTCGGCTCGGCCGCCACGGCTGCCATCGCGGGCGTGGCGACCACCAGCAGCAGGGCGCCGAGCAGTCGGGTCAGAGTCTTCACAATGCTTCCCCCCAGGGGGCGGGCGGACCCGCGCCAAGCGCTGATCTTGATCCGGAAGTATAGACGATCGCCTGTTCGTCGCCGGGTGTTTCCCGGCCGCTGTACTACGGCTTGCGGGCGACGCCACATCGCACCGGCAGCTCGGCCGGCACCCCGGACTCGGGCCGCCACCTCGGGGTGGAGACCAGGCCGGGTTCCACCAGCTCGAGGCCGTCGAAGAAGCGGGCGATCTGGTCGGGGCTGCGCAGGTGGTACGGATGCCCGGCCTCGTTCGCCGCCCGCTGGGCCTCGACGTGTTCCGCGCTGGTGTTGGCGCCGTCGTTGAGCACGAGATAGCTGCCGGGGGAAACCGCGGCCAGCAGCCGGGAGGAGATCGACCGGGCCTCGTCGTGGTCCGCGACGTTGCCGAGGATGCCGAGCATGATCAGTGCGACCGGTTGACCGAGATCCAGGGTCCGCGCCGCGGCCCGGACGATCGTGTTCGGGTCCCGCACATCCGCCTCGACGTAGTCGGTGGCCCCCTCCGGGTGCTGGTGAGCAGTGCCCGCGCGTGTACCAGCACCAGCGGATCGTTGTCGACGTAGACGATCCGGGACTGCGGCGCGATCCGCTGGGCGACCTCGTGGGTGTTGTCGGCGGTGGGCAGGCCGGTGCCGACGTCGAGGAACTGCCGGATCCCCGCCTCGCCGGCCAGGTACCGCACCGCCCGGCCGAGAAACGCCCGGGACGCCCGCGCGACCTCGACGATGTTCGGGAACACCGCGCGGACCTGGTCACCGAGTACGCGGTCGGCGGCGAAGTTGTCCGTGCCGCCCAGCCAGTAGTTCCACACCCGGGCCGAATGCGGCACCGTGCCGTCGACCTGCTTCCCGAGCATCTGCGGTCGCAGGCCTGACGAGGACGAACTGTCCGTCATGGGGGGACCTTCCGGTGGCGTTGGTACACGGCATCCGACGCCATCAATCTAATGCCCTACCCGCCGGCACCATCCCGCACGCACTCGATGACGACACAGAGTGGCTGGTCGAGGAACTCCTGCCAGTGCCGGCGATCGGGCCCCCGAGCGGCCTGCGGCGACAGCTCCGGCATGATCGTCACGAGGGCAGGATGAACCTGCCGTCGGCTTCCCGCCGCAGTGGGGCCGCCGCCACCACCGCGTCGAGGTTGATCGGGCCGTAGATGTGCGGAAAGACGATTCCGGGGGCCACCTCGTCGTCCCGTACCGGCGAGGAGAGCCGGTCCGGGTCGATGCTGAGCAGCAGCAGCGGACCGGCGTCGGCGTAGAAGGCCTGGGCGACCCCGAGGACCTGGCCGCGTCGCGCCGCGTGGATGAACCCCTCGTCGGCCAGGGACCGGCCCCGGGTCGACACCCGGTAGTCCCCGGACACCTGTGCGGCCTGCCAGTCGGACACCTCGGCGATGTGGAAGATCACTCTCGGACGATACCGGATCCGGTGGGGCCCGGCCCCGCGTCGACCGATCCGCCCGGTCCGGCGTCCGTCGCGTCGACCAGCGTCGCCATGGCGCCACCCAGGGCGGCGAGCCCCCCGGTGGGTGGCCCGTCGGGTTCCACCAGGTAACGGTCCCGACGGATCTCCACCATCAGGGCGTGTACCCGACGGTCCCGCCGGTAGTGTCGCAGCGGCACGTAGCAGCCCGCGAACGGCGTGTCGACGTCGATGTCACCGTGGCCGGCGAAGGCTCCCCGCGCGGCGGACAGCAGCCAGCCGGGTGTGTGGTCCGGGTCGGTTCCCAGGCAGATCGCCGGGCGTACGGCGCCACCGGTCTCGTACGGCAACCGCACGCTCGGGTACGAGTGGACGTCGACGACGGTCACCCGCCCCGCCGCTGCCAACCGGGCGTCCACGAGGTCCGTCATCGCCCTGCCGTACGGCCGGTACCAGCGGTCCAGCAGTTCCTCCTCGGCGACCGGATCGTCCTCGCGGAGCCGGCGCCCGTCACTGGTCCGGGTGTACACCGCGCCCATCCCCACCGCCCGCATCGACTCCCTGTCGTCGGGGAAGCGCTCGGGGTCGACGACCAACCGGGACAGCAGGTTCACGAACGTCCACGGCGTACGCCCGGCGGTCGTCGCCGCGCGGGCCGCGACGAGGTCGGTGTGCGCGTCGGTCATCCGGGCCAGTTCGGCCGCCAGTTCCGGGTCGTCGAGCAGCAGCCGTCGCCGTACGGTCGGTGGGATCAGCCGCCCGGCGTGCGGGACATGCAGGATGACGCCGCTGTCGGCGGCACCCGGCAGGATCCGGAAGCCCGCGTGCATCATCGCCTCCCGGCTGCGCACGGCGTCGAATCGGAGCGGGCCGGCTTCCGACAGGTGCACATTGTCCGATCGCGGCGCTCTGCGTAGCCTACCCAGACCCCTGGCCTAACAAGGAGGGTAAATGGGTGGGTTCAGCAGGATGTGGCGGGTCGGAATAGCGGTACTCCCGGTGGTGGCGGTGGCCGTCCTGGGCGTTACGCCACCGGCGAGCGCCGAGCAGGCACCGGAGATCGTGGTCTCCGACGGCGTGACGCAGCCGGTGTTCGGCTACGCCGACGCCATCCGGGAACGGCTGTTCATCGACTCGACGTTCGACAGCGATCTCGACGGGCTGCGCGACATCATCGCGTTCGACCTGATGCGGCCGAAGGCGACCGCCGACGGGCTCAAGGTGCCGGTCGTCATGGACGCCAGTCCGTACTACTCGACCGTCTGTCGGGGCAACGAGTCCGAGTGCAAGGCCGACCTCGACGGTGACGGCCTGCTCGACCGCTGGCCGCTGTTCTACGACAACTACTTCGTACCACGCGGCTACGCGGTCATCCTGCTGGACATGGTCGGCACCAACAACTCCACCGGCTGCCCGACCACCAACGCCAACCAGGACAACCTGAGCGCCAAGCAGGCGATCAACTGGCTGAACGGTCGGGCCACCGCCCGGAACGCCGCCGGACAGATCGTCGAGGCGGACTGGCACAACGGCCGGACCGGCATGATCGGCAAGTCGTACGACGGATCACTGGCCATAGCGACGGCGGTGACCGGCGTCAAGGGCCTGACCACGGTGGTGCCGATCAGCGGCCCGACCGAGTACTACGACTACGTACGCAGCAACGGGGTGGTCACCCGGGGCAACAGTTACGTGGCGTCGCTGGCGAACACGGTGACCAATCCGGAACGCCGGGACTACTGCAAACCGGTCCGGGACGCGATGGCGGCCGCCGACGGTGACGAGACCGGCGACTACTCGCCGTTCTGGGGTGAGCGCAGCTACGTCAAGCGGGCCGACCGGGTCAAGGCCAGCGTGCTGCTCTACCACGGGCTCAACGACGACAACGTCCGGCCGGACCACTTCAGCAAGTTCTGGTACGAGCTGGCCGCGAACGACGTGCCGCGCAAGCTGTGGCTCTCCCAGGAGGGCCACGTCGACCCGTTCGACTCGCGTCGGGCGGTCTGGGTGAACACCCTGCACCGCTGGTTCGACTTCTGGCTGCACCAGGTGCCGAACGGGATCATGGACGAGCCCCGGGTCGACCTGGAGCGCTCGGCCGACGTCTGGGAGACGCACGCCGACTGGCCGATCCCGGGGATGACCGAGACCGAGATCTTCCTCCAACCGGGCACCGGCGGTGCGGGCGGCCTGAAGCTGGTGCCGTGGCAGAAGGCGGCCACCCAGACCTTCGCGGACGATCCGGCGCAGAGTCAGAACACCATGATTCTCAACCCGGACGCGGTCCAGCCGAGCCGGCTGGCGTTCCTGTCGGCGCCGCTACGCGCGCCGCTGCACGTCTCCGGTACGCCGGTGGTGAAGTTGCGGGCCAGCGCGGACAAGACCGACACGAACTTCGGGGCGATCCTGGTCGACTACGGCACCGCCGAGCGGGTGGCGCACCGGATGTCCGGCGAGGGCATCATCACGCTGGAGAGCCAGGACTGTTGGGGGCAGACCAGCCCGACCGACGACGGCTGCTACAAGCAGACCCAGAAGCGGGTGGCCACCGCCGACCTCGAACTGGTCACCAAGGGCATCCTGGACGCCCAGAACCGCAAGTCGATCCGTACGGCCGAACCGCTGGTTCCGGGTCAGCTGTACAACTTCGACTTCCCGCTGCTGCCCGAGGACTACGTCTTCCAGCCCGGTCACCGGATCGGCGTGATCATCGTCGGCAGCTACCCGCAGTACTCCAGCCAGACCGACCCGAACCGGGCCACCATCGATGTGGCGCTGAAGACCAGCCACATCGTGTTGCCGATCGTCGGCGGCACCCCCGCGGCGCACGCCGCCGGGCTCTGAGCCCAGCCGTGGCCGGGTGAGGATCCGACTCACCCGGTCACGGCCGGCTCCCGGGATCCGCCGCAACACCAGAACCGACCGACGCCAGCGCGTCGAGGTGGCCGTACGCCGTCGCGGTGCTCTCCGGCCGGGCCGGCAGCAGCGGCAACCGGACCGCCGCGCTCGGAATGCGACCCTGGGCGTGCAGCACCGCCTTGACCACCGTCGGGTTCGGTTCGGCGAACAGGGCCGTCGACAGGAGGCTGAGCCGCCCGCCCAGGGTTCGGGCGGCGGCAACGTCGCCGGCCTGCCACAGCGTGATCAACCGGGCGTAGTCGGCGGTGGCCAGATGCGCCGACGCCATGATGGCGCCGTGCGCGCCGAGGGCGAGCACCGCCGAAACGAACGCGTCGTCACCGCCGAGGATCGCCAGGCCGGCGGGCGGGTCGGCGAACAGCGCCACGGTGTCGGCGTTGATGCCGTCCGGGGCGTACTTCAGGCCCAGCACCCCGGGCAACCCGGCCAGTTGGCGGAGCGTCTCCACCGGCAGGTACTGGCCGGTCCGGCGCGGGACGTCGTAGACGACCAGCGGCACCGGGCTGGTCGCGGCGAGGTGGGTGAAGTGGGCGAGCACCCCGGCCGCACCGGGACGGACGAACGGCGGCACCGAGGTCAACGCCGCCACCACCTCCGGCCGACCGGCCAGCCCGCGCAACGCCTGCGGATCGTGGGCGCCGACCAGCAACTGCGCGCCGCGTTCACGGCAGGCCCGGGCGGCCACCTCGACCACCGCGTCCTGCTCGGCCGTGCTGAGCGAGCCGGGCTCGGCGGTGGTGCCGAGCGCCACCAGGCCGCTGGCGCCGGACTCCAGCACCTGGTGCGCGAGTCCCTCCAGCACGTCGAGCGCCACCGCCCCGGAGTCGTCGAACGGGGTGATCAATGGAACGTACAGGCCGGTCAGTGTCATGGCTCCAGCCTCCCCTGGAAGAAAGGAAAGAACCAGTTCACGTTCCTTCAGCGAAGCGTAAGCTGAACTGATGCTCGACGTCCGCCGGCTCCGGCTGCTACGCGACCTGGCCCATCTCGGCACCATCGCCGCGGTCGCCCAGGCCCACGCGTACACCCCGTCCGCCGTGTCCCAGCAACTCGCCGCGCTGCAACGCGAGGCGGGCGTACCGCTGCTGGAACACACCGGTCGCACCGTCCGGCTCACCCCCGCCGGAACGGCGCTCGCGCAGCACACCGAGACCGTGCTCGCCGCCCTCGAAGCCGCGACCGCCACCCTGGCCGCCGCCCAGGCCGAGCTCTCCGGAACCGTCCACATCGGCGCCTTTCCGAGCGCCGTACGCACGCTGCTGCCCCCGGCCCTGGTCGCGCTGGGCCGCGACCATCCCGGCCTCGACCTCATGGTCACCGAACTCGACCCGGTCGCCGTGCCGGACGCGTTACGGGACCGGCGGCTGGACGTCGCACTGCTGCACGACTACGACATCGTGCCGATCGCGCCCGACCCGGCCCTGGACTCGACCCCGCTGCTCGACGAGACGGTCTTCCTCGCCGTACCCGACGACGGTGTGCACCTCGACCCGGCCGGTGATCCGATTTCGGCCGCCCGGAACGCCGCCTGGATCGTCGGCACCCCCGGCACGCTGTGCCACACCGTCGCCGAGCGGGTCTGTCACACCGCCGGCTTCCTTCCCAGGGTGCGCCACCACGCCGACGACTTCACCGCCGTACTCGCCCTGGTCGCCGCCGGTCAGGGCGTCGCACTGGTACCGCAGCTCGGCGCGATCCAACCGCCTCCGGGCGTACGGCTCCGGCCGCTGGCCGCCCACCGACGCACCCGGATCGCCTACCGGCGCGGCGCCGCCGACCACCCCGCGATCGCCGCGTGCGTCTCGGCGCTGCGCGCGTCGACCAGCGCCTTCCTACCCTCCTGAACCGGCGACCCGACGCTGCTGGACGTAGCCACCACATGCCTTCGGTATTGCCACCGACCGGAGGTCACCGGTACGCCCGTTCCTGGAGCCGGTACAGCTCGGCGTAGCCGCGCCCCGCCGCCATCAGCTCGGCATGGCTGCCGAACTCGGCTACCCGGCCGTCCTCCAGCACCACGATCAGGTCGGCCATCCGTACGGTCGTGAAGCGGTGCGAGACCAGGACGGTGACGGCGCCCTGCCGGGTCGCCGCGCGTACCTGCTGCACGAAGTGCTGGAACAGGTCGTGCTCGGCGAGCGGGTCGAGCGCCGCGGTGGGCTCGTCGAGCACCACGCAGAGCGGCGGGCGGTCGCCGGCCACCTCACGCATCAGGGACCGGGCCAGTGCCAGCCGCTGCCACTGGCCGAGCGACGGCTCGACCCCGCCGAAGGCGGCACCGAGCTGGGTGTCCAGACGCTGCGGCAGCCGGGCGAGGACGTCAGCGGCGCCGGCCCGATCCACCGCGGCCTCGACCGTCGGCCGGTCGCGGATGTGCCGGACGTCGCCGACGCCGACCGTCTCCCGGGCCAGCAGCCGGATCCGGGCGAAGTCCTGGAAGACACCGGAGAGGCTGGCCTGCCACCGGTCGCGGGCGATGTCGGCGAGCGGCTCGTCGTCCACGGTGATGTACCCGGCCGTCGGCTCGTAGACGCCGGTGAGGAGCTTGATCAGCGTGGACTTGCCGGCACCGTTGACGCCGACGACCGCGACGGTGCTGCCGGCGGGCAGGTGCAGGTTGACGCCGTGCAACACGTCATGCTCGGCCGTCGGGTAGCGGAACCGGACGTCGTGCAGCGTGATGCCCCGGGTCAGGACCGCCGGTGCCGGGGTACCCGGACGGGCCGCCTCGGCCGCGTAGCGCCGCAGCCACGAGTAGTGCTCCACCGCCTGACCCGCCTCGGCCACGGTGTTGAGGCTGGTCAGCACCGTACGCAGTTGACTCTGTAGCTGGGTCGCCAGCGACACGACCATGACGGCGGCGCCCACGGTCGTCCGGCCGGAGCGGATCAGGTCCGCGACGACGACCAGGGCGGCCGCCACCCCGGCCGCGTAGAGGAGCCAGGCGCCGCTGGAGTAGGCGGCGGCCCGGAGCCGGGCACCCGTCTCCAGCGCCACGGCCTCGTCCCACAGCCCGGACGCGTGCCGGCTCAGCGTCGCCCCACTGCCGGCCAGCATCACCTCCTTTGCCGGCTCCGGCTCGACGCAGAGCTCGTGCAGCCGCCGCTCCCGCCGGAGGATCTCCATGCCCGCGTCGCGCGCGTCGCGCAACAGCCGGTCGGCACGCCGGCTGGCCAGGAAGACCGGCACCGCCAGCAGGGCCAGCAGGCACAGCGCCGGACTGACCCAGCCGAGCAGGCCGATGGTGACCGCCAGGCTTCCCACGGCGGCCGTCGCGTCAAGGGTGGACCAGGGCATCCCGGCGATCGACTGCGAGTTCTTGAAGATCCGGTCCCACCGGTTGATGTACGGCCCGTACTCGACGTGGGTGATCGTCGGAATCGACGAGACGGCCTGCTGGATCTCCTCGTTGAACGCCATCCGCACCCGGCCGACCAGATAGATGATCAGATTCGACTGGACCCGGCCGGCCCCGCTGGAGAGCCCGTACGCGGCGGCGCCCAGCGCGATCGCTCCGACCACGGCGGCGACCTGGTGGGCCGCGCTGCTGTCGACGAGCCACCGCTGGCTCAGCCCCACCGCCGCGATGACCCCGGCCTGCCCGATCATCAGAGTGCACAGCACCGTCGCGGCGCGCCGGTCGGCCCGGACGGTCAGCCGGGTGACGTGCCGCAGCAGTCGCAGCCAGTCGATCATCGGGCCTCCACGGTGAACGCCTCGGCCTGCACCGTGAAGAACCGCGCGTAGTCGCCACCGAGCGCCATCAGCTCGTCGTGCGAACCGTCCTCGGCGACCCGCCCGGCGCGGAGCAGGATGATCCGGTCGGCGGGCCGTACGGTCGACAGCCGGTGCGAGATGAGCACTGTCGTCGTGTTGTGGACCCGGGACACCACCCGCTGGTGGAACTCGGCCTCGGCCCGGACGTCGAGGTGGGCCGTCGGCTCGTCGAGGACGAGGACCCGCCCGCCGGCCGCGACGGCGAACAGCACCCGGGCCAGGGCGACCCGCTGCCACTGGCCGCCGGACAGGCCCGTACCGTCCGTTCCCTCGCTCCACAGCGACGTGTCGAGCCCGTCGGCAAGTTCGGCCAGCAACCGCGTACCGCCGGCCCGGTCGAGGGCGTCCCGTACCGCGTCGTCGCCGGCCAGGTGGGGTGCCGCGAAGGTGACGTTCTCCCGCAGGCTGGCCGGGTACCGCACGAAGTCGCCGAAGAGCACCGCCAGGCGCCGCCGCCAGGCCGGCAGGTCGAGGGCCGCGAGGTCGACACCGTCCACGGTGATCCGGCCCGAGTCCGGACGGTAGAGACCGCCGAGCAGCTTGACGAAGGTGGTCTTGCCGACGCCGTTCTCGCCGACGACGGCGACGGTCTCGCCGGGCCGCAGGGTCACCGTCAGGCCGTCGAGGACGGGAGCGGAGGTACCTGGGTAGGTGAAGACGACATCCTCGAACCGGACCGTCGGCGGTGTCGGTGTCGGGGACGGGGCCTCCCGGCCCGCTGCGCCGGCTGCCCCGGTTCCGTACTCGGCCGTGAGTTCGTCGGCGGCCTCGACGCCGCGCAGGCCGTACTCGATGTCGTACGCCTCCATGCCCACGCTGCTGATCGACATGACGCCCCAGGCCGCGAGGACGAAGGTGATCAGCTGGGCCGGATCGAGCGAGCCGGACAGCACGGCCACGGCCGGTACGGTCAGCGCCGCCGTGGCCGAGCCGACCGCGAGCAGCGCCGTCCACCACTGTCGACGCAGCACCGCCAGCATCTCCCGGTAGACCGGTGCGTAGGTCCGGGTGGCCGTGGCCCGGACCCGCCCACCGAACCAGCCGCTGAGCCCGAACAGCCGTACGTCCTTCGCGGCCCCGATGACGGCCTGCTCGGACAGGTAGTACTCCTTGCGCTGGCCGGCGGTGTCGGCGTCCAGCAGGTCGATGATGCGCATCCACTGCCGGCGCAGCATCGCCCGGATCAGCAGTGACACCAGGAGCAGCCCGAAGGCCAGCGTCGGGAGGAACGTCGCCAGCAACGCCGCTGCCGCGAACGCGCTCAGCATCCGGAACACGAGTTCGAGCTGGCCCGCGGCGGCGCTGCCGGCCGAACGGTCCCGACCGAGGCCCATTCCGCCGTCCACCACCCGGGACGCGCGATCCTGGAAGCTCCGGCCCTCCAGATGGTCGAGGCCCGGCAGGTTGACCGCGATGGCGCGCACCTCGGCCCGTAGGCGGCCGTCGACGCGCTTGACCACCAGCGTCCGCACGGCGGTCAGGACCAGCCAGACGGCGTGGTCGATCAGGAACAGCCCGGCGACCAGGGCCGCGGCCACGAGCACCCGCCGATCGGAGTGTCCGGCCCCGAACACGGCGACCAGATGGCCCACCGACAGCGCCTGTGCCGTCGGGACCACCGCACGGACGAGTTGCAGGGTCACCAGCGTCCCGGTCGCCGCGAGGCCGGCCCGGGACAGCAGACGCAGCAGCCGGATCCGTGCCGCCGTCGTCCGCCCGGCATCCGTCAGACGTCGTCGCATCAACCGCGCCCCCCGTCGATCGACCGTTGTTGATGGTCGCGACGTCGGCGCCGGACGGCAACCGAATTACCGACAGGACGGCGGCGGTTCCGGATCCGCGATGCGGGCCCCGGATCACCTCACCCTGCGGCTGTCAGGCCTCGATCCAGCCGTGCGACCGCGCGAGATCGACGATCCGCTGGCGTACCTGCACGATCTGGGCACCGGTCAGCGACGGCACGTACTGGAGAAGGGTCTCCGTCACCTCGGCGGTGAACTCCCGGGGCGCGAGCACGTCGCACATCCCGTCGTCGTCACCCGTGGCCGCCGTCCTGAGCCGCTCCTGCGCAGCGGGGACCGAGGTCTCCGGCCCTGCCGCCGCCGCGTCCTCCACGATCCGGACCGTGGACACCTTCAGGCCGCGGTCGCCCGCCTCCACCTCGTACTCGACGCGCATTCCGGGATGCACCAGGTGCCGCTTCTCACCGAAGTCGTTCGCGTGTACGAAGACGTCCTCCCCGCCACCGAACGGCGCGATGAAGCCGTACCCCCGGACCTCGTCGAACCGCAGAACCTTACCGTCCGCCACCACAACCACCACCTACCACCAGACGCGCCGACTACGACACGCCGGGACCGCCACCGGTCCGGACACCGTCCCCAGACGGCGACCAGCGGCCCGGTCCCAGCGTGGTCACGATACCGCCACCCGGACCCGTGGGCGGCCCCACCGGCACCTCCACCGACCGCACCGATGGGCCACCCGGGCGGCCCGAGCCCGGGTCGGTGCAGGGTGAGCTGGGGCAGGGACGTTTCGGCTGGTTACCCGGGGGGCAACAACGATGCCGTCACACCCCCTCAAGGCTTGGAGGCATCAGATGGCCGTCGCTGGCATTATCTCCGCGATCGTCGTGGGTCTGATCATCGGCGCGCTCGGGCGTCTGGTCGTACCCGGCAAGCAGAACATTCCGATCTGGCTGACACTGGTCATCGGCATCGTGGCCGCCCTGGTGGGCACCGCCATCGCCCGCGGCGCGAACCTGGCCGAGACCGACGGCATCGACTGGGTGGAGATCCTCATCCAGGTCGTGCTCGCCGCGCTCGCCGTGGCCGCGGTCGCCGGCTTCTACGGGCGGCGGCATATCAACCGCTGACCGGGTCATCTCCCACGACGGCGGCGCGCTCCGGCCCGGAGCGCGCCGCCGTCGTGGTCGGAGCGCCCGCGCCCGACGAGCGGCACTCCCGGGGCAACCTCGAAGCGGCCGCCCGGCGCCACGGGGTGGGCGTACCGTCGAGGGGTCGGCCTGCGGCGGGGTTGACCGGGCAGACTCAGCTGCGGGGGCGGCAGCCGCGAGTCCGACCGGATCGCTCACCGACCGGAGCCGCTGGCGTACCCGGTGACAGGGAGCAGGGACGAGAGAGCGGTCATGACAGGCAGGCGGATCGGCTTGGTGGTGCACGAGGGACGGGCGGCGGCGGTCGAGGCCGCCGGCGCCGTCCGTCGGTGGGGGGCAGCCAACTCCGTCGACGTCAGCGACATCGACGTGTGGGGCCAGGACCTGGAGCGGTGCCACCGCCGCAACGCGGGCGACGAGGCCGAGGCGGCCGGCCATCCGGCGCTGGTGGTGACCGTCGGCGGGGACGGGACGTTCCTGCGGGGCGCCCGGATCGCGGCCACGGACGGCGTACCCGTGCTCGGCATCAACGTCGGCCGGGTGGGGTTCCTGACCGAGGTCGAGCCCGCCGACATCGACACCGCGCTGGCGGCGTTTTTCTCCGGCCGCGTCCAGCTCGACGAGCGGATGATGCTCACGCTCTGTGCCTCCCGGCCGCTGGAGATCCCCGACGAGATGCAGGCGCTGCTGCGCTACGGGCGCGGCCCGCTGCTACCGCCGCCAACGCCGCTGCCCCGGACCCCCGCCCCCGACCACCAGCCGGGCGTCGCCCTGGACGTCACCGCCCTGAACGACATCGTCTTCGAGAAGCTCGCCCGCGACCGGCAGGCCAGCCTCGGCGTGTACCTGGACCAGACGCTCTTCGCGTCCTACTCCGCGGACGCTCTCGTGGTCGCCACCCCGACCGGCTCCACCGCCTACAACTTCGCCGCCGGCGGGCCCATCCTCTCCCCCCGGCTGAGCGCGCTCGTGTTCACCCCGGTCGCCGCGCACATGGTCTTCAACCGCAGCCTCGTGCTGGCCGCCGACGAGGCGGTCACGGTACGGGTACTCGACCAGTCGGGCCAGGTCGCGGTCAGCGTGGACGGCCAACTGCGCGGCGTACTCGATCCCGGAGACTGGGTGACGGTCCAGCCGGCGTCCCAGCCGGCCCACCTGGTACGCCTCCGCACCTCGCAGTTCTACTCGCGGTTGCGCGAGAGGTTCTCGCTCGCGGACGCCCCGGCGGCGGTGGCCGACAGCCGGATGCCCGACGCGGCGGACGGCTGAGCGGTCCGGCGCCCGCGCCGACGCCCGGTGCCGAGCCCGGCGGAGGGCCGACGGCCCGTTACGGCTTCCGTCCGACAGCGCCCAGCGCGTCGACCTCGGCGGGCGGGCCGTCCGGACCGGGGGCCGGTCGCCACCGGGTCACGGAGACGATGCCAGGTTCCAGGAGGTGTAGCCCCTCGAAGAACCGGGCGGCCTCCTCCGGGCTGCGCAGCCGGTACGGGTCACCGGCCTCGGCCCGCAGTCGGGCAGCCCTGTCGGCGGCCTCGGGATGCACCATCCGGGTGCCGTCCTCGAATACCAGATAGCTGCCGGAGGGTACGGCGGCCAGCAGCAGGCGCACGATCGCGTCCGCCTCGGTGTCGTCGAGGACCTGACCCAGGATGCCGAGCATCATGATCGCCACGGGCTGGTCGAAGTCCAGCGTCTCGGCGGCGATGGCGAGGATCTTGTCCGGGTTCCGCACGTCGGCGTCGATGTACGCGGTGGCCCCCTCCGCTGCGCCGACGAGCAACGCCCGGGCGTGCACCAGGACGAGCGGATCGTTGTCGACGTACACGATGCGGCAGCTCGGGTCGAGACGCTGGGCGACCTCGTGGGTGTTGTCCGCCGTCGGCAGCCCCGTGCCGATGTCGAGGAACTGCCGTACGCCCGCCTCCCCGACGAGATGACGGACGGCGCGACCGAGGAAGGCCCGCGAGTTCCGGGCGATGTCGACGATGTCCGGGTAGATCTCCCGGATCTGGTCACCGACCTGCCGGTCGATGGCGAAGTTGTCCTTGCCGCCGAGCCAGTAGTTCCAGGTCCGGGCCGAGTGTGGGATGGTCGTGTCGATCCTGGACGCCTGACCCGGTGCCGGCACGCTGCCCTCCATGTGGATCCCGTCTCTCCCGCCGTTGTCGGTGTCGCTCCTGGTGTCTCCGCCCAAAATAGAGCACCGGAGGCGCCCGGGCCACTGCCGGACCCACCGTCGCCGGACGGCTCCGGAGAGCCCTTTCCACCAGCTGAACGCGGCGCACCGGAACGCCCCCGGTGGCCGGCACGCGGACGGTCGCGCGCCGGCCCGGCCGGTCAGCAGCCGATCAGCAACCGATCACCCAGTGTCCGGGGCCGGTCTGCCGCAACGACGTGCTGGCAAAGACGTTGTACAGGCCCATCCGCGCTCCGGAGCCGACCGCGTAGGCGTAGCCGCCGGACTGGTAGGCCCGACCCGCCTGGACGTGCGCGTAGTTGTTCGCCGTGACGCAGACCGGGTCCTCGCCCGGGTCGCCCGGCTCCTCCCCCGGATCACCCGGGTCACCCGGGTTACCCGGATCGCCGCCGGTGCCGAGGCCGAAGTAGACCGCGTCCCGGTACGCCGAGCAGATGGTGTCCAGGAAGTACGCCGCCGCGGTCCCGCACTGCTCCGCCCCGGAGCCCGGGTCGACCGGCGTACCGTGCCCCATCCCGGCGACCCGGTACAGGCGTACCTGGTCGGCGCCGTACGTTTCCAGGGTGGTACCGCCCGGCAGCGTCGAGGTGCCGGACGGGGTCTGGGACACGCCGAGCACATTGGTCCACTGGTCGCGGGACTCCGTCGCGTTCGTCACCCCGACGGTGTAGTCGCCGGTGCCGTGCCAGATCGCGACCCTGGGCCGCTGGCCGGTGTAGCCGGGGTACGCGTTGCGGACCAGGTCGCCCCACTGGGCCGGGCTCCGGTCGACGCCCGGGTTCATGCAACTGAACGCGTTGACCATGCTGGTGGCACACCGGTACGGGATACCGGCGACGATCGACCCGGCCGCGAAGGTGTCCGGATAGCTGGCCAGCATCGCCGACGCCATGGCGCCACCAGCGGAGAGGCCGCTGACGTACACCCGGTTGGCGGCGGTGCCGAAGGTGGTCCGGGCGTGGTCGACCATCTGCCGGATCGACAGTGCCTCGCCCTGGCCGCGTGCGGTGTCCCCCGGTTCGAACCAGTTGAAGCAGGAGGTGGAGTTGTTCGCCGACTTCTGCTCCGGCACGATCAGCGCGAATCCCCACTGGTCGGCGTACTTGCGCCAGCCGGAGTTGCCGAAGTAGCCGTTGGCGTTCTGGGCACAGCCGTGCAGCAGCACCACGGCGGGGGCTCCGCTGGGCAGGTTGTCCGGCCGGTAGGCGTACATGGTGAGGTTGCCGGGGTTGGAACCGAAGCCGGTCACCTGGGTGAGGGTGGCGGCCTGGGCGGGGGCGGCGACGGCCAGTACGGCCACAGTGGCCAGTACGGGCACGAGGGCGGCCCGCACGAGGCGGGCCAGGACGGGTCTGGGGCGCATGGTTGGCCTCCGGCGACGGTGTGGGATGGGCCACTCTCAGGTTGCCGCGACGTTACGGCCGGAAGACGAACCGACGACATGGGGCGCAGTCACACATTCCCCCGTATCGAAGTGATGGCCTCCCCCATGGGCACGCCGCCGGATCGGCACCCGCCGGACCGGGCCCGGCGGCGCTGCTGGCCGGGCCGGGATCTCCACCGGCCAGGGAATGGCTGACCAGGGAAGACCTTCGCCCGCACGTCGCTTTCTACTGATTCATGCGAATGTGTTGACGCCTTCGTAGCACGTCGGTAATACTTGCCCCCAACGCGTTGCAAGATTGCGACAAAGTCATGCTCGTTTTGCTACTTGCTCGTGCAACTTCCGGGAGATCCCGTTCCGGGGCGTCCGCGCCGACCCCGCGGGCCCCGCGTACCGCCCGTCGCCACCGCGCCTGCCCCGACCCCCGACGACCGGATCCGCTCGCCGCCCGCAGCGCAACCGGCGCCGTACCGACGTACGCCCCGCCACGGTGGACCAGACCACCCGCGGATACCCCCGCACAGGAAGGACAGTGATGAGACGAACGAACCTGATCAGGGTGGCGGCGACGACAGTCGCGGCCACCCTGATCGCCGCCGTGGGGTGGCCAACCGTCGCGAACGCGGCCGCCGGACCGGACCTCCCGGTCGGAAAGGCGGCCTCGGCGAGGCCGGACGGCGCCCAGATCGCGGCCACCAACCTCGCCCTGGGCCGTCCCACCCAGGAAAGCGGCCACGCCGAGGTCTACGACTCCGCCCGGGTCGTCGACGGCAACCAGGGCACCTACTGGGAGAGCGTCAACAACGCCTTCCCCGAGTGGGTACAGGTCGACCTCGGCTCGTCGATGACCGTCAACAGCGTCGTACTGAAGCTGCCGACCTCCGGCTGGGCCACCCGCACCCAGACTCTGAGCGTGCAGGGCAGCACCAACGGATCGTCCTTCGCCGACCTGGCTCCGGCCCAGACCCACACCTTCAACCCGGCGACCAACGGCAACTCGGTCACGGTCAACTTCGGCCAGGCCGCCGCCCGCTACGTCCGGATCAACATCACCGCGAACAGCGGATGGCCGGCGGGGCAACTGTCGGAACTCGAGGTCTACGGAGCGGGAACCCCGACCGACACCACCGCGCCGAGCACCCCGGGTGCGCTGTCGCACAGCACCTCGGGCAACACCATCACGTTGAACTGGGGCGCCGCCACCGACTCCGGCGGCAGCGGCCTGGCCGGATACAACGTCTACCGCGCCGGCAACCTGGTCGCGACCCTGGGCACCGTGCTCACGTACCAGGACAGCCAGCCGCCGACGGCGACCGTGTCGTACCACGTCCGGGCCCGGGACGGTGCCGGCAACCTCTCCGGCAACAGCAACACCACCACCCGGACCGGCACACAGCAGCCGGGCTGCACGAACGTGGCACAGGGCAAGACCATGACGGCGAGCGGCTCCACCTTCACCTTCACCCCGGAGAAGGCGAACGACGGGCAGCTCGGCACCTACTGGGAGGGCGCAGCGGGCTACCCGCAGACCCTGACCGTCGCGCTGGGGGCGAACCACGCCATCACCGCGGTGAACGTCAAGCTGAACCCGGACCCCGCCTGGGGCACCCGTACCCAGAACTTCCAGGTGCTCGGCCGCGACCAGGCTTCGACCAGCTACACCAACCTGGTGTCGGCGGCGAGCTACCAGTTCGTCCAGGGCAACAACGTGGTGACCGTCCCGGTCGGCGCGTCCACGGCGGACGTGCAGCTCCGGTTCAACTCCAACACCGGTGCCCCGTCCGGCCAGGTCGCCGAGCTGGAGGTCTGCGGCACCCCGGCACCCAACCCCGACCTGGTCGTCAACGCGACGAGTTGGACGCCGGCATCGCCGAACGAGGCCACCCCGGTGACCCTCTCGGCCACGGTGCAGAACGTCGGATCGGCTGCGGCCGGCGCTACCACGGTCAACTTCAGCCTGGCCGGCACGGTCGTCGGCAGCGCCGCGGTCGGCGCGCTGGCCGCCGGCGGCTCGACCACGGTCTCGTTCAATGCCGGACCACGGCCGATGGGCAGCTACAGCGTCTCGTCGGTGGTCGACCCGACCAACACGATCGTCGAGCAGAACAACGCCAACAACAGCTTCACCGCCGCCGCGCCCCTGGTGGTCACCCAGGCGCCCGGGCCTGATTTGCAGGTCCTGAGCATCAGCTCCAACCCGCCGAACCCGGCCGTCGGGTCGGCGGTCACCTTCACCGTGGCGGTGAACAACCGTGGGACCGCCGCGACCGGCGCCACCACGGTCACCCGGCTGGTCGCGGGCAGCACCACGCTGAACACCAACACCCCGTCCATCGCCGCGGGCGCGACGGCCAACGTGGCGATCAGCGGCAGCTGGACCGCCACCAGCGGCGGTGCCACCATCACCGCGACCGCCGACGCGACCGGAGTCGTCGCCGAGACCAACGAGACCAACAACGTACGCTCGCAGTCGATCGTGGTCGGGCGCGGCGCGGCCGTGCCGTACACCGAGTACGAGGCCGAGGCCGCCAGCTACCAGGGCACCCTGCTGGAGGCCGATCCGAAGCGCACCTTCGGGCACACCAACTTCGCCTCCGAGTCCTCGGGTCGCAGGTCGGTACGCCTGAACAGCCAGGGCCAGTACGTCGAGTTCACCTCGACCAACCAGGCCAACTCGATCGTGGTCCGCAACTCCATCCCCGACTCGGCGGGCGGCGGCGGCACCGAGGCCACGATCAGCCTGTACGTCAACGGCAGCTTCAACCGAAAGCTGACCCTCTCCTCGCGCAACAGCTGGCTCTACGGGCTGACCGACGACACCGAGAGCCTGTCGAACACCCCGCAGGCGAACGCGCGCCGGCTCTTCGACGAGTCGCACGCGCTGCTGTCGCAGTCGTACCCGCCCGGCACCAGGTTCCGGTTGCAACGCGACACCGGTGACAACGCGTCGTTCTACGTCATCGACCTCGTCGACCTAGAGCAGGTCGCGGCGCCGCTGAGCCAACCCGCCGGGTGCACCTCGATCACGACGTACGGGGCCGTCCCGAACGACGGGCTCGACGACACGGCCGCCATCCAGCGTGCGGTTACCGACGACGAGAACGGCGTGATCAGCTGCGTCTGGATCCCGGCCGGCCAGTGGCGGCAGGAGCAGAAGATCCTCTCACCGGACCCCACCCGGGGCCAGTACAACCAGAAGGGCATCCGCAACGTGGTGGTGCGCGGTGCCGGGATGTGGCACTCGCAGCTCTACACGAACACCGAGCCGCAGAACGTGGTCGGCAACATCAACCACCCGCACGAGGGCAACGTCGGCTTCGACATCGACGACAACACCCAGATCTCCGACATCGCGATCTTCGGGATGACGACGAACCGGGCCAACCGGGGCCACGGCATCAACGGCCGGCTCGGCAAGAACACGAAGATCAGCAACGTCTGGATCGAGCACGTCAACGTCGGTGCCTGGGTCGGCCGCGACTACAGCGACACGCCGGCGTACTGGAACCCGGGTGACGGGATCGAGTTCACCGGGATGCGGATCCGGGACACGTACGCCGACGGCATCAACTTCGCCAACAGCACCCGCAACTCCCGGGTGTTCAACTCGTCGTTCCGGACCAACGGCGACGACGCCCTGGCGGTCTGGTCCAGCCGGTACGTCCGGGACACCTCGGTGGACATCGGACACGACAACCACTTCGTCAACAACACGATCCAGCTGCCCTGGCGGGCCAACGGCATCGCGATCTACGGCGGCTACGGCAACACGATCGAGAACAACCTGATCTACGACACCGCGAACTACCCGGGCATCATGCTGGCGACCGACCACGACCCGCTGCCCTTCTCGGGGCAGACGCTGATCGCCAACAACGGGCTCTACCGTACCGGTGGTGCCTTCTGGAACGAGGCACAGGAGTTCGGTGCCATCACGCTCTTCGCCGCCAGTCGGGACATCCCCGGTGTCACCATCCGGGACACCGAGATCCACGACTCGACGTACGACGGCATCCAGTTCAAGACCGGCGGCGGCAGTATCCCTGGCGTCGTGATCAGCAATGTCCGGATCGACAAGTCCAACAACGGAGCCGGCATCCTGGCCATGAGCGGTGCCCGGGGCAGCGCGACGCTGACCAACGTCACCATCACCAACTCGGCCACCGGCAACATCGTGGTCCAACCGGGATCGAGCTTCGTGATCAACGGAGGTTGACGGGGATCCGCCGGCCCGAGCCCCGACCGGGCCGGGCCGGTGGACTACCCCGGACCCTCGTGGCCCGGGCCGGTCTCGGGGGTCGACGCCAGCTCGGTGGCCGGGATCCAGGTGCTGTGTGCGCCGACCGGAACCCGGACCGGCAGCCGTACGGTGGCGAGCGGAGGGCTGGTGAAGTCCTGCGCGTCGAACACCACGAGCTCGCTGACGTCCCGGTCGCCGTCGTAGCGGAAGTGGAGGATCCAGCCGGCGTCCTCGCCGGCCGAGTCTGGCCGGGGCACGAACACGGCCTCGGTGGTGGCGTCGCCCGGTCGCAGCCGCCGGACCTCGCCCGAGCGCCGTCGCAGGTCGTACTTGACCAGGCCGTCCGGCGCGTGGGTCCGTACCGCCCGGCTCGTCGTCGCCGTCACCGCGTAGTAGAACCGATGTGCCCGACCCTGCCGGCGCGGATCGATCCGGGGCATCTCGCTGGGCCGCTCGTCGAGCTGTCGGGCCGGCGCGGAGTCGGCCGCGAGGTCGAGATCCCACTCCCACAAAGTTCCCGGCCGGCCGAAGGGATCCTCGGTACGCCCGTCGAAGAGCCGCGCGTACCGGATCGCGCGAACGACGATCCGATCCGACGAGACCTCCTCGGCACCGACGACGTGGTACACGAAACACGGCGGGATGGCGATCCAGCGCAGTGCACCGCCGCCACGGGGCAGCACGCCGACCCGGGACTGGTGCTCGTCGCGCCACCGGTACGGAAACCCGCCGCGTAACCCCTTCACCGCGTCGAATCGGACCGGCAGGTCGAAGAAGAGCACGTAGTTCGGGGTCAGCGCGATGTCGTGCAGCATCGGGCGGCCGTGCAGCGGGATCCGGCGTACCGTTCGCACCCGTCCGGACGGGGCGAGCACGAGATACTCGGCCCAGGTGCGCAGCGGCGAGTACGCCAGCACGTGCAGGTCACCGGTCGCCGGATCGACCTTCGGATGCGCCGAGAAGCCCCGCGGCAACTGCCCGCCGAGATCCGTGTAGCCGACGCTGTCCAGGGTGCTGCTGAGCTGCACCGGCAGGCAGCCCGACTCCACCAGGGCCAGGACCAGGCCGCCGTGGGAGACGATGTTGGTGTTGACGGTGTCCACGGGGAAGTGCCGGGGTCCCGGGGCGGGCCGCGTACCCAGTGCGCGGGCGACCCGTCGGGATCGGATCCACCGGTTCCGGAACCACAGTGCCCGGCCACCCCGCACCCGTACGCCACAGACGAGTCCGTCCGCCAGGAGCCACGGGTACCGCTCCGCCGAGCGGTGCTGCGGCGGCCGTACCGGCGAGGGGCCTATCTGGGTGAAGAGACCGTCCAACTCCTCCGGCACCCGCCCGGTCACCGCGAGCCGGTGGTGGGTCGCCTCCTCCCGCAGCGGCGCGAAGGCGCCCAGCAGGTAGGGGCTGGTACCGGGCGCGGAACTCATCCCCGGGCACCGATCGGGGTCACGGGGCGACCGCCACGTCGTGTCCGGTCCTGCGCCGCAGCAGCACCGGCAGGCCGTCCCGTGGATGCAGCGTGAGCGACGCCTCCGGGCGGATCGGCGTACGGCCCAGCAGCACCGACTGGTACTCCTGGGCCAGGGTGGCAACGGCCAGACACGCCTCCGCCGTCGCGAAGTCCGCGCCGACACACGCCCGGGGCCCCAGTCCGAACGGGATGACCGAGTGCCGCGAGTACCCGGCCTCCCGGCCGTTCCCGTCCGGGTCGAAGCGTTCGGGGCGGAACTCGTCCGGCTCGGACCACACCCGGGGGTCGCGGTTGCCGACGTAGGGACTCCAGGCCAGAACGGCGCCAGCGGGAATCCGGTGCCCGGCGATGACGTCGGGACCGAGAGCGCGACGCATCATGATCCACACCACCGGGTAGAGCCGCATCGCCTCGTCCACGACCATCCGGGTGTATCGAAGCGCGCCGAGGTCGGCGAGGGTGGCGGGCCGGCCGCCGAGCACGGACGTCAGCTCCGTCCGCAGTCGGGCATCGGCGGCCGGGTTCCGAGCCAGCAGGTACCAGCACCAGGTCAGGGTGTGTGCGAGCGTCTCGTGTCCCGCGAAGAACAGGCCGATCAGCTCGTCGCGGACCTGACCGGGCGTCGAGCCGCCGGCCTCGGTATCGGTGAGCAGCGGCGACAGCAGGCCGGTGGCCCCGGCCGGCTCCGCCGCACCCGTCCGGCTCCGGACGATCGCCGCGGTGAGGTCCCGGACCTGGCGCATCGCCCGGCGGAACTCGCGGTTGCGGCGGGTCGGCACGAAGAGCGGCGGAAACGGTCGGGCCAGGAACTCGGCCACGAAACCGGCGGCGAAGTCGAGGTTGCGGGCGATCTGCGCCACGTCGCCGACCACGTCGACGCCGAAGAGACTGCGGCAGGCGATGCGCATGGTCAGCCGCGTCATCTCCAGCGAGAAATCGACCTCGGCGCCGGAATCCGGGTACGTCCGCCAGTCGGCGAGGGTGTCGGCGAGACAGTTCTCGGTGACGTCCGCCGCCATCGGAAGGTGCTGCCGATGGAACGCGGGTTGCACGAGTCTGCGTCGGCGCAACCAGTCCTCGCCACCGTGCGACACCGTCAGGCCCTCGCCCAGGAACGGTCGGGCCGCGTTGTAGATGGGAGCGTTCTTGTCGTAGTTGCGGTGGTTGTCCTTGAGGACGTACCGCACATGGTCCGGATCGGTGATGAACACCATGCTCCGCCCGAGCAGGTCGACCCGGGCCACGCCGTCCGGCCCGCTGGCGACCTCGGCGAAGAGGCCGAGTGGATCACGACGGAAGAGCCGGAACGCGGCCACCGTGGGCAGTCTGGCGGTCTGTCCGATCGGGGTTCTCGGGCGCACCATCGGTCCATTGTGTCGGGAGCCGGCGTTCGGAACCGGGGCTCGGATCCGGCAAGCATAGAACGGCAACGATTTTCCGCACCGCCCCGACGGGATGGACCCAGGTCAGTCGAGCGGTGTGCTCAGCGGGCCAGGCCGTTGAGGTAGCGCTCGACGTTGCTGTACCCGTCGGCCCCGATGTCGTCGCCGTCGGCGGCGTTCGCCGGGTTCAGCCCGTTGGACCGCTCCCAGGTGTCCGGCATACCGTCCCGGTCGCCGTCGGCCGGGGCCGTACCTCCGGCGAGGGTGCCGAAGCCGCCCACCGTGGCGGGATCGGTGATGATCGCGCCGGTCTGGCCGGTCAGTTCGGTGATCAGTCGACGGTCGATCCGGTCCCGCCGCAGCGAGGCCCCGGCCTGGTCGACGACTGTCGCGTGAGCGGCAGCCGCCGACGATTCGGGAACCGCCGGGAAGGCGAACGGCGCCGGCTCCACCACGACGTTGCCCAGGTCGGCGGTTGTCGTGGCCCGGCCGTCCAGGACACCGTTCTTGTCCGAGTCGTAGTAGTTGCCGGCCGCGTAGATGTGGAAGTTGAGGTTGCCCCGGGTGAACGGGCCGCTGGAGCCGGTCGAGGGCCCCTTGACGAAGTAGTTGCCGATGACGTTGGCGTCGCTGCGCCCGGCGGAGTCGCCCTCGATGTACGCGTCGGAGCCCCAGTTGTAGACGACGTTGTTGACGAACTGGTTGCGGCCCTTGACCTTCGGGTTGCGGGTCTTGTTGTGCGCGTACAGGTTGCGGTAGAGGGTCACGCCGTCGCTCTGGATCAGGCCACCGCAGGAGTGCGGGTCGAGACCCTCGGAGATGATCGAGTTCTGCACCGTGATGTTGGTGCTGCTGTTGATGGAGAAGTTCTCGTCCCGTCCCCAGGAGACCGAGACGTGGTCGAAGATCTGGTTGCTGCCCTCGTTGATGGTGATGCCGTCGCGGTTCTGGTTCGGCGTCAACCCGTGCCGGAACCGCAGGTACCGGACGATCACGTTGTCGGCGTTGGAGAGCGACACCTGGTACCCCCGGGTCGCGATCCCGTCACCCGGCGCGGTCTGACCGGCGACGGTGATGTTGCTCTTGATGCTCAGCGGCGAGGCCAGCTCGATGTAACCGCCGACGTCGAAGACCACGATCCGGGGGCCCTGGCTCACCGCGTCGCGCAGCGACCCCGCTCCGGAGTCGTTGAGGTTCGTCACGTGGTAGACGGTGCCGCCCCGCCCGCCGGTCACGTTGGCACCGAAGCCGACCGCGCCCGGGAACGCGGGTACCGCGGCCGCCGGCCGGACCGGCGCGAGCGCCCCGCCCGCGGCCGGGAGAACGGTCGGTGGCGCGGCGGCCAGTGGCGCCACGGTGGCGGTCAGGGCGACCACCGCCCCGTAGGAGACGACGGCCACGCGGGTGCAGGCTGCTCGCAACACGATGTTCTCCTCGCCGGGCGAAGACCTCAACATATTGAAAGGTATCAACATAGTTGAAAGGTATCAATGCCTGATCTGGCCGGTCCACGCGCCGGACCCCGCCGACGAATCTCGGTAGTGGGGCCGGCAGAACCCGTCCCGGGCGCAACTGCGGGGCACCCCGGGTCAGGTGGCGGCCAGCCCCAGGCCCAGTGAGCCCGCCGCCAGCAGAAGGAACGGCAGCGGATAGCCGAGGTGCGCGTAGGCGTGTCCGCGTACGACCGTCGCGATCGCGCCGACGAAGTACAGGACCAGGCCGAGCGAGGCCGCGACCCCGATCGCGGGTACGACGATGCCCACCAGCAGCCCGACCGCGCCCACCGCCTTGAGGACGCCGAGCGGGAACAGCCAGGAGTGCGGCACGCCGTACCGGGTCATGTTCGCCAGGATCCAGTCGGCCCGGCGGAGGTCGACGACGGCGGCGTAGACGTTGGCGGCGGCGGCCAGCACGGTGACGATGACATACGCGGTGAACATCTGGATGCTCGCCTTCGGGTACGGGTTCTCGCGGAACGGGGCGACGATGCGGCGGTGGCGTAAGCGGTGCTGTTCGGTCCACCGGTATGACGGAACACGGTGGGCAAATGTGATCCGCACGAAAGGCGCCCCTGCCGGCAACGGCCGTCACCCAATGTAAGGACTCTTTACAGTACGTCCACGGGTACCTATCATTCGGCCAACGTCATTCACGTTGGTAACTCGAATCCGCGCCGGTCGACCCCACCGTTCCGCCGCACCCCCAGCCCCGCTCGGCGGACCGGCACCGGTGACGCCGCGCGACCCGGAGCAGGAGGGCGTGACATGCAGACGCCGGACCGGTCCACATCGTCCCGAAGCGGCCGCCCCGCCCGACCCCGCCCGGTACGGCTCGGCGCGGCGGCACTCGGGCTCACCCTCGTCGTCCAGACCGTCGTGCCGACCGGTCCGGTGGTGGCGACACCGGTGGCCCAGGCCGCAGCCGCACCCGCCGGGGCACCGCAGATCGTTCCGGTCCCGGTCTCCACGGTCGCCGTACCGGACGAGACCTTCACGGCCGGACCGGAGACCCGGATCGTCCTGGCCCCCGGCAGCGGGGACACCTCGACGCCGGCGCAGGCGCTGGCGGCGGTGCTGCGGCCGTCCACCGGCTACCCACTGCCGGTCGTGCACGACACCCCCCGAACCGGCGACATCACGCTCCGGCTGACCGACGCCACGGACCTCGGCGACGAGGGCTACCGGCTCGACGCGACCAGCGACGGCGTACGCATCGAAGCGGCCCGGCCGGCCGGACTCTTCTACGGCGTACAGACCCTGCGCCAGTTGCTTCCGCCGTGGGTCGAGAGCCGGACCGTCCAACCCGGACCGTGGACCGTCGCCGGAGTACGGATCAACGACGTCCCCCGGTACGGCTACCGGGGCGTGATGCTCGACATCGCCCGGCACTTCCACCCGCCGGCCGTGGTCAAGCGGCTGATCGACCAGGCGGCGGCGTACAAGGTCAACACGCTGCACCTGCACGTCGGGGACGACCAGGGGTTCCGGATCGCCATCGACGGCCGGCCCGAACTCACCGAGATCGGCGCCCAGTTCTCGATCAACAACGATCCGGGCGGCTTCTGGACCCAGGCCGAGTACGTCGACGTCGTCAACTACGCCGCGACGCGCTTCATGACCGTCATCCCCGAGGTCGACACGCCGGGCCACACGAACGCGATCATCATGTCGTACGCGGGTGACGAGGCGGATCCGGTGCTGCCCGACGTCAACTGCAGCAACCGTACGCCGCCGGTGTGGAACCTCACCGGTGCCGTCGGCTACAGCGCGCTCTGTCCGGAGAGCCCGAACACCTGGGCGATCCTGACCGACATCGTCACGCAGCTCAGCGCGCTGACCCCGGGCCCGTACTACCACTTCGGCGGTGACGAGGTGCCGGCCTCCGTACTGTCGCACGACCGGTTCGTCGACTTCGTCGACCGCAAGGCGGACCTCGTCGCGACACAGGACAAGATCGCGATGGGTTGGGCGGAGATCTCGCAGGGGAACTTCGACCGGCCCGGTGCGGCGCCCTCGGTCGCCCAGTTCTGGAACAACGGCAACCCGACCGGTGCCGGCGGCGACTCGGCGCGACGGGCCGTACAGAAGGGCATGAAGGTCGTCATGTCACCGGCCAACCACACCTATCTGGACATGAAGCAGTTCCCCGGCAGCCCGCTCGGGCTCACCTGGGCCGGCACGTTGGACGTGTCGCACTTCTACCACTGGTCCGGCACCAGCAGCGACCCGGGCAGCTACATCCCGGCCCGGACCGCGAACGGGGTCACCCTGCCGGCGGTGACCGACGCCGACATCCTGGGCGTCGAGTCGCCGATCTGGTCGGAGACGCTGCTCACCGGCGCCGACATCGAGTTCCAGGCCTTCCCCCGGCTGCCGGCGACGGCGGAGATCGGCTGGTCGCCGAAGACCCACCCCGACCGCACCCTCGACTCCTTCGTGAACCGGCTGGCCGGACACGGCCTGCGCTGGCAACTCCAGGGCACGAACTTCCACCCGTCGCCGCAGGTTCCCTGGCGGGTCGACGTGACGGCGCCGGACATCAGCGCCGCCACGCGTACCGTCGACGGCGTGATCGCCTCGGTCTCCGCGCCCGGCGCGACCCCGGAGCAGGTCACGGCGACGGTCGACTGGGGCGACGGCACCAGCTCGGCGGCGACCGTCAGCGGTACCCCCGGGACCGTCACCAGGGTCAACGGCCTCTACACCGCGACGGCGAGCCACCGATACGCCCGGGACGGCGTCTACCGGGCCACGGTGACCGCGACCCGGCCGGGCGGCGGAAGCAGCACCAGCGAGTTCACCGTGGTGGTGGAGACCTGCACCACGACCGTCTCCGGCACCCACCGGGGCCCGCTGATCGTCGGGGCCGGGGTCACCTGCCTGGCCGGCGCCACCGTCACCGGCCCGGTGACGGTCCGGCCGGGCGCGTCGCTGATCGCCTCGGCGGCGTCGGTCCGGGGACCGGTGAGCGCCACCGGCGCGGTCACGGTGGAACTGCTCGGCGGCTCCGTCGACGGCCCGGTGACCGTCGCCGGCACCCGGGGACAACTCGTCGTCGAGAAGGTACGGATCGGCGGGCCACTCGTCCTGACCGGCTCCGCCACCGACCCGGCACCGCTGGTCGCCGGCAATTCGGTACACGGCCCACTCGTCTGTAGCGGCAACACGCCCGCACCCGTCAACGGCGGCCTGGCCAACACCGTCCGGGGGCCGGTCACCGGGCAGTGCCGGGGCCTGTGACGCCACGTTCGGGACCGACCTAGTCGTCGATCTGGATGGTGGTGATCCACGAGGGGGGCTGCGGCGCGTTGCCCCCGATCAGTCCGGCGATCACCCGGGTCGACTCCAACGGTGCGTCCGGCCACGGCGTGTACCCGTCGGTCAGCACGAGAACGAAGTGCGGCCGTACCTTCAGCGCGTGGGACACCCCGACCCGCATGTCGGTACCGCCGCCGCCGGCGAGCTGCACCTCACCGACGGTGTGCACCCGGCGTACGACGTGCACGTCCGCGTCGCAGGACAACACGGTCACCCGGTTGCCGCCGATGCCGACCGCCCGGAGTACGCCCGAGACCTCGGCGAGCGCGGCAGCCAACTGCGCGTCCCCCATCGACCCGGAGGTGTCCACCACGATCGCCACCCGGGGCACCGGCTGACGCAGGCTCGGCAGCACCACTGTCCGCATCGCGGAGGACCGCCGGGACGGCCGGTGGTACGTGTAGTCCACCGCGCCGCTCGCCCAGGCCGCCGCCTCGCGTACCGCGCCGGTCAGGGCCCGACGCCAGTCGACCCTCGGCTCGAGGATGTCGGCGGCCCACCGCGCCCAGCCGGCCGGCACCGTCCCCCGGCTCCGGGTGTGCGCCCGTACCGCCTGGGCGGTGTCCCGGCGGATCGCACCGGCCTCGACCTCGCTGACGCCACCCGACGAGCCGGTCTCCCACGGCCGGCCGAGGCCGTGGGCGCCGGACCCGCAGTCGATGCCCTCGTGGCCCACGACGCTGGGCGGCAGCAACGGCAGGTACTGCTCGAACAGCAGTCCGTCGGGCAGCCCGAAGGTCTTCGGCTCGACCCGGTCGACCGGCAGCGGAAGCTGGTCCGCGAGGAGGTCGTCGTTGATCTCGCAGTCCTGTGCGACGTTGACCCGGAAGTGGTCGTGCCGCCCGGCGTCGGAAAGCTGGTCGGCCCGGCCGTGGTGGTCCCGCAGCAGGTGGGCGACCTCGTGGATCCAGACCGCGGCGAGCTGCGGGACCGGCAGCCGGTCGACGAAGTCCGGCGACACGTAGCAGCGCCAGCGTCGGTCCACGCCCATCGTCGGCACCTGCCGGGACTCGACGACAGTGAGGCTGAACAGCGCGGTCGCCAGGTACGGCCGGTCCTGCGCGGCCCGGAACCGGGCCGCGAGCAGCTTCGTCCGGTCGAGCCCGCCGGTCATCCCGGCAGGCGCCCGGACAGTTGCAGCACCTCGACGAACGCGTCGATGGCGGCGGGCACGGGCCAGGAGGTGTCGCGCAGCGCGGCGAGGTCCATCGCGGCCCGGGCGGCGACGTCCGGCACGCCGGCCTTGACCGCCTTCTCCAGCACAGCCCAGCCGGCCTCCCAGCGCTGCCGGTCGACGTCGGTCTGCACGGCGGAGATCACCGCGGTGAGGAACGCGAGCTGCCGGTCGCCGCGCTTGGGCAGCGCGAACGCCTCCGGGTTGGCGAGCACCCGCTCCGGATCGGGTAGGTCGAGGTTCTCCAGGTAGGTGACGAATTCGAGGCCGGCACCGTCGCCGACCGCGCCGATCACCGCGAGCGAGAGCGCCTCCGCGCCGGTACCGGCGCTGTAGTGGAACGCGAGCAGCCGCAGCACCATCTCCCAGGTACGCGGGGACGGCCAGGCTCCGCCGCGCGCCTCGGCATCGCCCGGCAGATGGTGGACGAGACCGGGCCGCGCGGTGAGGAAGCCGGCGATCGCACCACGCGCCTTCGCCAGCGCGGTCGAGGTGCGGGCCGGCTCGACGACCGGGACCGTCACCGCCGGCCAGGTGCCGGCGAGGCCGCGCACGACGGTCCGCGCGTCGTGGGTCCAGTGCAGGTGGACGAACCGGTTCGCGAGCGGCGGGCTTAGGTGCCAACCGTCGGCGGCGCTGGTCGGCGGGTTCGCCGCCGCCACGATCCGCACCGCGGGCGGCAACTGGAGGCTGCCGACCCGACGTTCCAGCACCACCCGGAGCAGCGCCGCCTGCACGGCCGGCGGCGCGGAGGAGAGCTCGTCGAAGAAGACCAACCCCGAGCCGGTACGGGCCAGCCGCACCGCCCAGTCCGGTGGAGCCATCGGTACGCCGTCGGTGGCCGGCGAGTCCCCGACGATCGGCAGCCCGGCGAAGTCGGACGGCTCGTGCACGCTCGCGATGACGGTTTCCATCGGCGTACCAAGACCGTCGGCGAGCTGCTGGAGGGTCGCCGACTTGCCGATGCCCGGCTCTCCCCACAGCAGCACCGGCAGGTTCGCCGAGACGGCGAGCGCCAGCGCCTCCACCTTCGGGTCGCGGGCCGGCTCCGTCCGCCACGCCCGGGTGGCGGCGACGAGCGCGTCGGCGGCGCGGAACGCCTGGTCAGTTGCCGTCACTGTCGGTCCAATCGTTGACGACGTCGCGGACGAGGATCGGCGGACGGTACTCCTCGGGAAGGTCCTCGTCGTCGCCGTACATCTCCGCCTTGTAGTCGGCCAGTCCGACGGCGGTCAGGCCGTCGCCGTCCGCCACCTGCGGGTCGGCACCCGCCTCCAGCAGCGCCCGGACCATCTGCGGAGTGCCGCCGTCGCCGATAGTGACGTGCAGCGCCGTCCGGCCCCGGCGGTTGGTCGCGTCTAGCGGCACCCCGGCCTCGATCAGGCGCCGGACCAGACCGCCGTCCCGGATCGCACGCATGTGGTGCAGCAGCGTTCCGCCCCGGCCGTCGGCCAGTCGTGGATCGAGACCCGCGTCCAACAGCGCGGCGAGCGCCGCCGAGCCCCCGTGCTGGACGCGTTGCAGCACCTCGCGACGCAGCTCCCGCAGTGGCCGAGGAAGCCGACCACCGGAGCCGCGCCACGCGTCCGCCACCGCGAAACACCCGGACACCGGGCCGCCGAGGGTACGGAGCACCTGCTCGCGGGCGATCTCGTCCGGGGTGTGCGACGTCAGGTCCAGCCGACCGTCCGCGTGCACCACCGTGTGCCACTCGCCTCGGCAGCGCACCGGCACGTCCCGGCGCAGGTCGAGGCGCTCGTCTCGGACCGGGAAGCCGCCGGGGGCATGTGGGAACAGCGCCTGCCGGACGAGCGGGTGCAGTTCGGTCGGGTCGAGCAGGCCGTGCCGGAGGAGTTCGAGGTCGACCGGACGGCTGTATACGACGCTCGCGAGCCGGCGGCAGCGGGAGAAGCGTTCCCGGTCGTAGCCGAGGAACGACGCCGCCGGTGTGGAGTCGGTGCGGCGGCCGAACCCCAGGGCGAACTGCCAGCCGTCGCCGACCAGGACTTCCGAGACCCCGTAACGGATGTGGAGGCGGGTCGACTCGGCGTCGAGCCCGACCGGAACCAGGGTGCCGGTCCAGGCGGAGTCGACCAACCCCCGCCGCCGCCGCTCGTCAGGGTCGGGCGGATCGAGGTCGACACCGGCGGCGGCCCAGGCGGAGACGAGGTCACCGGCGGCGATCCGCCGGTCGAACACCTCCGTCCGGCTCGCCGGATCGGCCAGGTCGACCCGGGTCGGGTACGCGTCGAACGGCCGGACCCGCCCGTCCGACTCGAAGCCGGGCATCCGGTGGGCGGAGCCACCGTAGGCCGCGGCGAGGCCGCCACGCAGGTGGGCGGGACTCCAGAACGTCGGCGGCAGGTCACGCCGGTGGCTGTCCCTCTCGACGGCCGGCCCGACGGTGAGGCGCAGCCACTGCGAGCCGTCGACCGTCCTCGGCACGTGCAGCACGAGGGCCGCATCGCTGTCCTGGATCCGGTCCTCGCGCACCGACAGCAGCCACTGCTGGTGGGTGGCGAGGCTGGTACGGCCGCCGAGCGTACGCGGCAGGTGCCAGCGCAGCAGGTCCGGCGCGAGCGCGGCGAGATCCGCCTCGACCAGCTCGGCCTGCCGGCGGCCGTGTTCGCGGGCCACCTCGGCGAGATCGAACCCGACGTCGACCCGACCCGCAGCCAGTCCCGCCCGCCAGTCGCCGGCCTCGCGTGCCGCCGTACACGCCTCGATCATCGGAGTCGGCACGGCGTACCGCCGGACTCGTTGCCAGACACGGATCTCGGGAAGGACGGGCTGGGTCATCGGGTCACCGGTAGACGCTGGCGATCGCCCGGATGTCCGGGTGCGGTTCGGTGACCGGTCGACCCGCGAGCAGGGTCGCCGCCTGGCGGCGCATCCGACGCGGAACGCCACCGTTGATGCCGAGGTATTCGAGCGTGGGGTGTCCGTCGAGGGCCGCGACGAGCAGCCGCGCCCCCCGCCCGCCGATCTCGGTACGACGTACGTCCAACCGGCGCAGCCGCGCCGTCGGCAGCGCCCCGGCGAGCGCCGCCGCACCCGCGTCGCCCAGCACGTTGCCGTACGCGCCGAGAGCCCGCTCCGACGGCGGCCTCGCGAGGTCCAGCGACTGCCACGCCGCCAGGTGCTCGGCCAGCGCCGCCACCCCGACCGGGGTCACCCCGTTGCCGCCCAGCCCGAACGTCATCTCCACCCCGTCCGCGAGTACGGCCAGCGCGGCGACACCGGCATCGCCCAGGTGGTTCGCGGACAGGTACAGCTCGCGGATCCCTGCCTCGTGGACGAGCACGCCGAGCGTCGGTACGGCATCCGGACCGAAGCCGTTGCCACCGAGGAACAGTCGTTGCAGCTTCTGCTTCCGCGCGGCGAGCACCTCGGCGAGTACGCCCAGCCCGCGCCCGCTCATACCGACGTTCACCAGGTCGAGGGTCCGGATCGTGGAGTTCGCCGCGAGCGCTGTCGCCAGCCGGGCGACGCCGTCGTCGCCGATCGGGTTGCGCTTGAGCCAGAGCGCCCGGACCGTCTCGTCGTGCGCGATCCGGGTGGCGAGCGCGTCGACCCCGGTCGGGTCGATCCGGTTGCAGCCCAGGTAGAGCGTCTCCACCCGGTGCCCGGGACGCAGCGCGTCGGCGACCGCCCGGGCACCGTCCGCGCCGAGCCCGTTGGTGCCGAGCAGCAGGTGCCGGACCAGCGGCGAGCCGACCGCGGCGGAGACGATCCGGGCGGTCTGCACCGGCCCGATGCCCTGCTTGCAGAGGTCGAGCCGGCCGTCTGCCTGTACGGTCCCGCGCGGGAACACCTCGGGGTCGCCGACCGCGTCCGGCACGCCGAGGCGTACCAGCAGGGGGTCGAAGTCGGCCGGATCGGCGAGCCCGGCGCCCGGGTCGGCGATGACCGGGCAGCGCACCGGCGTCGGTTCGGTCACCAGGGCACACTCCGATAGTCCTTGAGGAACTGGCCGCTCACCGGCTCACCACGCATCCCGCGCACAATCGGGTCGTAGACCCGGGCGGCGCCGTCGATGACGTCGAGCGGTGGCCGGAAGCCGTTGTCGCGCTGCGCGGTTTTGCTCTGATGTGGACGCTCGTCGGTGACCCAGCCGGTGTCCACACTGTTCATCTGGACGCCGCTGCTCGCGTAGTCCGCCGCGACCGTCCGGACCAGCATGTTGAGCGACGCCTTCGCCATGTTGGTGTGCGGATGGCGGGGGGTCTTGCCGGACCGGGAGTAGCTGCCCTCCATCGCCGAGACCTGCACGACGTGCCGCTGCGGATGGGCGCTCGCCTCCATCAGCGGCCGCAACCGGGAGGTGAGCAGGAACGGTGCGAACGCGTTCACGACGTGCGCCTGCAACCACTCGTGCGGGCTCACCTCCGCGTCCCGCAACACCCATGAGTTGACCTCGCGCAGGTCGAGCTGCTGGCCCGTCTCGTCGACCCGGCCGGCCGGGAAGAACGCGTCCAGCACGGACGGCAGCCCCGCCGGGGTCGCGGAGGCCGGCGCGACGCCGATCGCGATCCGCGCCGCCGGCCCGTCGAGGGCCGCCGACTCGCCGGCCCGGACCTCGCGGTGGTACGCCTCCGGCCGGTACAGCGTCTGCGCGGCGTTGTTCACCAGGATGTCGAGCCCGGCGAAGCGCCGCCCGACCAACCCGACGAAGTCGAGCGTGCCCGGCAGGTCGAGCAGGTCCACCCCGTGCAGGTAGAGCCGGTCGGCCCAGTCGTCGAAGTCCGGCACGGCGGCGTAGCGGCGGGCCGCGTCGCGCGGAAACCGGGTCGTCACGATCACGTCGGCGCCGTCCCGCAGCAGCTTCAACGCGGTGTGGAAGCCGATCTTCACCCGACCTCCGGTGACCACCGCGGTACGGCCCGACAGGTCGCAGCGGGCGTGCCGACGGAGCCGGTTCTCGTCGGCGCACGGTTGGCACATCAGGTGGTAGTCGACGTCGACCTCCCGGTACGCCGACTTGCAGACGTAGCAGAGCCGGGACCGGACGAGCGAGCCGACGGCGGTCCCCGGAGTACCCGCCGGCCGTCCGACGGTCACGGCCGCCGGGGCGGTGTCCGGGATCTCCGAGTGGAAGCGGGTCGCCTCCGCGAGCAGCGCCCGGTCCGCCGCGCGGGTCCGCTCGTCCCGGCGGGACTTCGCGCGCCGCTTCACGCCCCGGTACGCCGTCGCCACCGCCCGCTCGAGCTCCTGCCGGGTGGCGTCGTCGAGGTCGGTGTCGTCGAGGCGGGCGAGCACGGCGACGCAGGCCTGCACCGTGGCCCGGTCGACTGTGCCCGTGGCCCGGTTGACCGGGGCGTCGCCGCCCTCGACGGCGACACCGCCCGCCGCGGCGGCAACGGTGCCCTCCTCGACGGACACGACGCCTCCCTCATCGGATGTGGGCGAGACCGGCCGGATTCGAACCGGCGTCCTCCAGCTTGCTGTCAAGGCGCGTCGACCTCTGCGCTACGGCCTCGCCGCGCGGCAGCATATCCAGAACCACCGACAGACTTCCCAGCCGGTGGCCCTACCTGCCGGCCGGCCTACCTCCCGCTCGGCAGCCCTACCTCCCGCTCGGCAGCCCTACCTCCCGCTCGGCAGCCCTACCTCCCGCTCGGCCGCCCTACCGGTTGACCGCCACCCGGCCGGTTGCCTTCCGGAACTGGGCGAGCAGATCGTCGGGGGTCCGGCCCAGCGCGTCCACGGCGTCCGGGTCGGCACCCTCGGCGACGAGCGCCGCCATCACCTCCGTGGCCCCGTCTGCGGCGGCGCGGTGCGACGGGGTGCCGCCGCTGCGGTCGCGCTCGTCGACCGACAGCCCGGCGGCGACGAGGAAGGGCAGCACCCGGGTGTGGTCGAGATGGTGCAGCCAGTGCAGGAGCGTGCCGCCCTCACCGTCACGGAGACCGGGATCGAGGCCATCGGCGAGAATCCCGAGCAACGTGTCGGTGTCGCCGTGGAACGCGAGCGCGAAGAAATCCCGCCGGATCAGTCGGATCTGCTTGGGCACCGGCGTCACCCCGGTACGCCAGGCCCGTACCGCCGCCGCGCATCCGCTGAGCGGGCCACCGAGGCTGGCGAGCACGAACTCACGGCGGATCTCCTCCTCAGTGTGCCGCAGGGTGCCGATCCGACCGCCGACCAGGTCCACCACGTGCCAGTCAGACCCGCACCGGACCCGGATCACCGGACGTGCCGACTGGGTCGGGGCGGACCAGGTCTGGGACCGGTCGGGGAACAACGCCTCGTGTACCAGTGGATGCAGTTCGTCCGCGCGCAGCGATCCCCACCGCAGCAGGGCGGCGTCGACCGGCGCCCGCACCCCGAATGCGTACGGCCCGCCGCCCTGGTCGTCCCGGGTGATTCGCCGTACGGTCAGCCCGCCGTCCCGGGGCGACTCGATCCGGCTGAGATTGCTGGCGGAGTGCAGCGAACGGCGCCGGTAGCGGTGGAACAGTCGCCGGGCTTCGGCCACCAGCACCGGCAGCTCCACCGCCAGGCGCGCAAGCTCCCGTTCGCGCCACGGATAGCCGCCGTACCAGGACTTCGGCTCGGTCGTGTCGACGGTGAGCCCGGCCGCCCCGTACGCCTCGATCCAGCGCTTCGCCCCGAGCAGTCCGCTGATCGTCTCCACCTCGGCGGCACGGTCGGCGGGCTGCTCCGCCGGGATCGGGGCACCCGGCGGGTACGGGCTGCCGTCGGCGGTGTGCCAGGCGAGTCGGGTGGCCGACGCCCCGTACGCCCAGCGCCGGGCGGCGACCGCGTCCGCGTGCCAGCACCAGTCCGGCAGGTCGTACCAGCTTCGCCGCAGTTCGCCGACGCCGGTGACCCGCAACACGATGCGCTGGCGGCCCCTTGGCCGGTCGGGCAGCGCCGCGACCAGGACCGGGGTGGCCGGCCTGAGCCAACCCGACGACATCCGGAACGGCGTCGCCAGCCGGGAGAGCACGATCTGGGCGCGCGGGACCAGGGCCAGCCGGTCGGTACGCGGGGCGAACAGCCGCAGCAGATCCGGGGCGAAACCGAGCAGGTCGGCCTCGATCCTGGCTGCCTCGTCGGCGCCGTACCGGGACGCCACGTCGCGCAGGTCCACGTGCAGGTCCACGTGCCCGGCCGCGCAGGCGCCCCGCCAGTCACCGCTGGAACGTCGCGCGGTGCAGGCCGCCACCATCGCCGGTGGTGCCAGGTACGCCGACTCCCGTACGTGCTTTTCGCGCTCGCGCCGACGTTCCACGTCCACCTTCTCGCCGTACCGGGAGCGGACCGGCCGGATTCGAACCGGCGTCCCCCTTTACCAACTGTCACCCTCTCAGACTTGTCATCGTTGGTCGAATTCTGGTGTTGAGCTGCACAGACGCTGTAATGCATTGATCGCGGCTTGTCACTGGTAGTCAACTTGGGCAGGGGTTTCCGGGGGGGGGTAAGCGGGGGGCCTTGCCCGGTGCCGTCAGCGAGCGGATCCTGGCGCAGGTTGACGCCCGGGGAGGTGCGGAAGCGGTCGACGGCAGGGGGCTCGGTCACGTCCGCGCAGGTGGTGTAGGAGACGACCTTCGCGGGATCCGGTTTCCGGCGGCGCTGGTTGCGACGGCGTTTGGTGCGGAACTGAGCTGAAAACGAAAATGGTGTGGGGTTGCCTGATGCATATTCCGACACGGAGGTCGCCAGCGGTGGCGATGTGCCGGTGCGGGTACGGTGAGGTCCCCGCGAAACTCCAGGTGGCTAACGACGCGACTAGTGACGAGGTCGTGAACGACCTCTGCTGGCCCACGTCGCTCCACCGGCAGGTCAGTCCCCGTCCACGTTACCCGCGTCGGCGGGTTCGGTGCCCGGCCGTCGCCAGGTGAGGTAGACCTTCAGGTTGCCCTCAGCGGCGGTTTTGGCGATCACCGCCCCGGCCTCGGTGGTCAGTTTGACCCCGAACTCCAGTTGGATCTCGTCGGGTTGCGTGTCCATCTCGCGGAACCGGGTCAGCGCCACCGAGGCCGCAGCGCGCACATGACTGAGGGCGGTACCGAAGGACGTGGTGGCAGCCTCGACCACGTCTGCGGTCCGGGACACGGGTGAGATGTCGGGGCCGTCCGCGTCCACCTCAACCAGCACGAAATCTACTCCGTCCAGGTCGAACCGCTTCAGCTCGGACACAGATCCTCCTGATAGGCGTCTCGCGGCACGAGTGGTCGCACTGCGTCGTCGGTATTCGGGTCTGCGAGCACGACACAGAGGCGGTCCATCACGTCGGATGCCGAATCGCGGCGTGAGGTCCGGGAATCCTCGCCCAGCCGTTGCAGCGGCGGCGGCTTCCCGGATGCCGGTAGCACCACCCCGATCGTGCTGGTATGCATCAGCACGATCGGCCCGTCGACGCCCCTACCCAGTGACACGACCGCTCGCCATCCGCTGCCATATCGATAAGAGTCGGTGCGGATGCCCGTGGGCAGCGACCAGATGGTCACCTGTGGCTGCAGCTCGGCCATCCTTTTGATATCGGTATCGGTGACATCGCGCACGCCGGTCCGCCAGGAGAGTGTCAGCACAGATCCGATGGCGTCCAGCGCGATGGACCCGTTGCGTTCCTCCGAGTGCAGGGTGAGCAACGGCGCGACAGGGCGCAGCGATGCGGTGTCAAGGACCCTCACCCGCGCCCGCTCGCCCCCACGGTCGCGGATCGTGACGGCAACCGTGCTCCAGTCCGCGCTCATCGCCACGTCGCTGATTCCGTCGGCCACCACCTGTCGGGTGGTCGCGCCGGTGAGCCTGACGGAGGTGAGCGCGATCTGCTGTCTAACAACGCCGGACTCGTCCGCGGGGGCCTCGACGAGCAGGGCGCTGTGACCACCAGGGCCGAGCCAGAAAGACCCGATCAGGCTGCGCCAGGGCAGGGTGAACCGACCGCGTTCGGCACCGGTACGCAGGTCTCGCAGAACGATCGTGTTCAGCGTCGAGTCCGGTGCGCCCGGCGTGGGGCTGCCCGGCACCAGCATGGCCAGCACTTCACCGGTCGGGTCGATGCTCAACGCCCGGACCCGCAGCGCGCTCTCCACGCCGCCCAGCGTCACCGCGCTGTCCACCCGGCGCTGTCGCGCGTCGTAGACGACGAGACAGCCCAGCCACTGGGTCAGGGACGTCGGCCGGCACGTCGGGTAGTCGGCCGGGTCGGGCTTCGGCAGCCCGTCGGAGTCCACCGGCGCATCGGTGCGCAGGGTTGGCACCACCGACTGCAGGAAGGCCACCTGGCTGCCGTCCCGGCTGATGGTTGGGCCCGTGCTGGTGACGTTCCCGATGGACAGTCGGGTGAGGGCGTCGTCGCGCCGGACCTGGTCGGTGAGACTCCACAGCGCGGGTCGGCCGCCGGCGTCGATGGTGACAAGCGCTCGACCGTCGGCACTGACCTGCCGGGAAAGATCAGTGCCGAACCAGTCCCCCCGGGGCGGTTCGGGCGCTGCGGACGTGGCTGACGATTCGCTTCCCTGGGCGGTCCCGCGTCCGTAGCGGGGCAGCAGCGCGTCGATGCCGTCGTGGCGGTCGGGCCGGTTCAGCCCGAAGTCCACGTCCGGGTCGGTGCGCCAGGCCCGCAGGGCCAGTTGGTGGGCGCCGTAGCTGTCGGTGGTTCGTCGGGCGGCGGCCTTGGCGGCCAGGTCCTGGGCTGCGATCTCCGCGCGTTGCTCGGCCGTGGTGCGCCAGGTGACCGTGAGCAGGCTCAGCACCACGGCCAGCGTCACAGCGACCGCTGTCACGCGTCGCAGTCGCCGTCGCCGGCTGTCGGTGATGAAGCCTCGTTCGGCAGCGGTGAGCTGGTCGCCGTGCGTGGCCGCCCAGCGGCCGGCCTCGCGCAGGTCCGCCCCGGTCAGCCACCGCTGTGCCGCCCCCTTGCCGGATGCACTGGCCATGCGTAGCCGCAGCAGATCCTGCCAGATGCGGAACTCACGGTGCTGCTCGACGAGCGTGCGCAGCCGTTCCCAACGGGTCACCAGCGATTCGTGGGCGAGTTCCACCCCGGGCACCGCGCCGGCCGCGCGCAGCACCAGGAGCCGGGTCGTGGCCAGCCGCTGGGCGACGGCCAACAGCGCGTCGTCCAGATCGCCCAGGACGGCGGTACGGCGCACCGACAGGTTCGACTCTGGCAACGGCCGAACAAGCTGCACCAGCAACCGTTGCGCCGCGTCCCGGGCGGACGGGTCGAGGGCGTCCCACACCTGCTCCGCGTAGTCGACCAGCGCACCGCGCACGCCGCCCAACGCGTCGTACGCGTGGTGGGTGAGTGATCCGCTCTGCCGGCGCTGCCACAGCTCGGTCAGGGTGAACTGCACCAGCGGCAGCGGATTCGGCGTGTCGCGGACGTCCTCGATAACCCGGTCGGCGAGACCCGGCTCGGCGCCGACCGTGCCGACACGAGCCAGCGGGCCCTCGATCACCTCTCGGAGCTGGTCGGGGGTGAGTTCGGCGACGGTCGCCGGCAGCCAGCCGGCGGCCAGCTCCGCCATTCCCGGGTCGCGCAGGACGGCGCCGAGGAAGGTGTCCTGCACCGCCAGCACGACCGAGACCCGCGCGGCCGGACGTAGGGCGGTGCGCAGGACCTCGACCAACGCGCGTCGGGCCGCGGAGGGCTGGGTGGACACCTCCTCGAACTGGTCCACGACCAGCACCAGGCGGTCCACGCCAGCGGCGGCCGACACCGCCGCCAGCGCGTCTGCGGGGGCCTGAGCCAACCCGGCGGCCAGACGCCCAGCCCGGTCGAGCCGGGCGGAGGGGGCAGGGTCGGCGTCGGTGAGCCGGTCGAGCGCCAGGGCGAGGGCGTGCAGTGGGGTTTCCGCGTCGCCGGGGCGCAGCACGGCGACACCGAGGCGCGGCTGGTCACGCAGCCGCGGGAGGACCCCGGCGTGCAGCAGAGAGGATTTGCCCACGCCGGACGGCCCGACCAGACAGAGCACCGGTACGGTCGTCGCCTGCTCGGCGAGCTGGCGCGCCTGCTCCGTGCGGCCGAAGAACCGTTCGGCGTCCTCTTCGCCGAAGGCCCGAAGGCCCCGGAACGGATTGTCGCTCTCGGCCGCCCGGGACAGCTCCGGCCACGCCGACAGCAGCCGGTCGGTGGGCACGAGGTAGCCGATCCTCGGCGGGGCTCCCCTGACCCTTTGGACCACCATGCCGACCACGGCGTCGACCTCGGTGTCCCACACCGGCGAGCCGGAAAAGCCCTTGTCCAGGGTCGAGGGACGCCGGTCGTCGCTGAGAATCTCCACCCAGCCGGTGGCGACGCTGCCTCCGGTACGGCCGTACGCCCAGCTGCCCAACTCCAGCCTGCGCGGAAACCCAACCATGACGAGCCGCGCGTCGGACAGTGCCCGGTGCCGCGCGAATGACAACGGTCGAGCCTGCTCCGGCGCGGGGTCGATCAGACGGAGACCGGCGACGTCGCCACTGTTATCGGCCCCAGCGGGCTGCCAGGCAACCACCTCGGCGCGGTGACGGCGGCCCGGTGCGAGCAGCGGAAAGTCCACCTCGACGCGGCCGGTGAGCGACGGGGTGTCGGACGGATGGCCCAGCACGTCGGCCACCACGTGGGCCGCCGTGAGCAGGTAGGTCGGCCCGGCGAGGAAGCCCGCGCCGAATGGGGTGTCACCACGCCAGAGACGAACCAGGGCTGCCTCGATCGGCATCTGGTGCGCCTCGCGCACAGTCACTGCGCCCCCAGCGGGTCGTCGGTGGCCCGCGTCGCCTTCGGACCTGGGTCCATCATGCCTGTCCAAGGCAATCAATGTGATGCCGCAGTGACGGCATGCTCCCGAACCTGTTGGCCGACTGGTGCTCGGATGCCGCAGTCCGGTGGGTTGGGGTCAGCCGAGCGCCGTAGCCCGCCCGGCGCCGCTGGCCGAATCGAATGTGGTGCACGTCGGCCATGGTGGAACCTCGGACTTCCCGCTCCAGGTCAGATGAACCAGTGCCCATCGGTCGCCGAACCTGAGCAGCACATCATCGCGGTCGTCGGACCGCCCGACGACGCTGAATGCCATGCCGTACAGCGCATGGCCAGGCGAGACTTCGCGGAGCAGTTCCTGGGTGACCGCCTGGACCTGAAGTCGCTCGGCGTCGCCCGGGCCGCGCAGATCCCGCCAGGGATGGGCAACGACCACATCGTCAGGCACGGCGGCATCCTGCCATGCCCCCGCCTGGGCGGCGTCATCCCGTGACGTTAGGAAGGCGCGGCCTCCGCGGATGACGCCCCGCCCGCCTTAGCAGGTCTTGCCGGCCTGCTCCCGGACCGTGCGGTTGACCCGGTTGAAGAAGTTGGTCATCGCGATCTCCAGGATGATCGCGCCCAGCTGCTCCTCGCTGAAGTGGTCGGCGGCAGCGTCCCAGATCTCGTCGGTCACGCCCGGTGCGCCGTCCTGAAGCCGGGTAGCGGCCTCGGTCAGGGCGAGGGCCGCCCGCTCCTCCTCGGTGTAGAAGGGCGTCTCGCGCCACGCGACCACGTTGTGCAGCCGCTCGTCTGTCTCACCGGCCTTTTGCGCCGACTCGATCGAGGCGAAAATGCACGGGCTGCAGCCGTTGATCTGGCTGGTACGCAGATGAACCAGCGACAGCAGGCGCTTGTCTACGCCCCCGGTGTGAATCGCCTTGTAGAGGTGCTGGATCGCGGTGATCACGTCGGGGTTCGCCGGGCCGTTCATGCGTGCTTCCATTGGTGTTGCTCCTTCATCGGTTACCTGAGCCCCTTCGGGCCCGTCATCACCCATGACGGAGCAGAGCCGAGGAAGGTAACAACATGTCCGACACCAGCCCGGCGGAGCCGATGGCCGAGGCGTTCGAAGCCCAGCGTGACCGGCTGCGCGCAGTCGCCTACCGCATGCTCGGATCGCACGCCGACGCCGAGGACGTGGTCCAGGAGGCCTGGCTGCGCCTCTCCCGCCAGGACGGGGCGACCATTCACAACCTCGCCGGCTGGCTGACCACGGTGGTCGGCCGGATCAGCCTCGACGTCCTGCGATCGCGCCAAGCCCGCCCGGAGGCGTCCTACGACGACCGCCTGTCCGAGCTCGTGGTGACGCTCGACGACAGTCCTGTTCCCGAGGACGACGCAGTGCTCGCCGACTCGGTCGGGCTCGCGCTGCTCGTCGTCCTGGAGTCGCTCGGGCCGAGCGAGCGGTTGGCGTTCGTGCTGCACGACCTGTTCGCGGTGCCGTTCGACGAGATCGGCCAGATCCTCGGCAAGTCCACCGCCGCCACCAAGATGCTCGCCAGCCGTGCCCGCAGGAAGGTACAGACGACCGATCGGCCGACCGGCGTCGGACGGGAGCAGCGAGAGGTGGTCCAGGCCTTCCTGGCGGCGGCTCGCCGCGGCGACTTCGAGGAGTTGCTGCGGGTACTCGACCCCGAGGTGAAACTGACCGTCGACATCCCCTCCGGCGTAGTCGTCACCCTCGGCGCCACCAAGGTCGCAGCCGGCGCGCAACTGTCCGCCAGCACAGCCGCACAGGGACGGGCGGTGCTCGTCGACGGCCTCCCGGGGATCATCTCCTGGCGCGAGGACGGCACCCCGCTCTCGGTCCTCGCGTTCACCGTCGTCGACGGCCGCATCACCAACATCGCGGTCGTGATCGACCCGGCCAAGCTCGCGCTGATGGACCTGCCGGATCCGGCGTAAGTCCTGCCGGGGCAGGACCGCGCACTGCTGGGCACGGTTCGTCCGCGCAACGTGGTCGGCAAAACCCGCCGCCGGCTGGCCTCCGAACTGATCGGCGAACTCATCGTCATCGACAAGAAGATCAAGACCACGAAACAGGAACTCACCGACCTGGTCAACAGCACCGGAAGCCAGCTGATGGATTTGACTGGAATCGGACCGTCCGGCGCCGGCCGCCTGCTCGGCGACATCGGCGATATCGCCCGATTCGCCAGTCGCGCCCACTTCGTCTCGTGAACGGCACCGCACCGATCGACGCATCGTCCGGCGACCAGAGCCGGGAACCGGCGCATCAACCGGGCGCTGCACATCATGGCCATCGTCCAGCTGCGCCGTGACACCGAAGGCCGCCGCTACTACCGGCGCAGACTGGCCGCGGGCAAGACCCCGATGGAGGCCCTACGGCACTCAAGCGGCGGCTGTCCGACATCGTCTACCGGCAGATGGCGGCCGACGCGAAGCTAGTTGGGACGGGTCTCGGAGGAAACGTGGGGCGACTCTGCATTCCAGCGCGGCCGACCTGAACCCCGGGATCGACACTTCGGAAAAGTCACTTTCCGGACCCGCCGAACCCCAGCCTAGAACATCCCTCTTGATCATCACTTGACACAAAGGGGTGCCAGAAGCGCACGCTGATCTTGGCGCCGTGGCACGCATGCTCTCGTTTGGCTGGCGCTCTCGGATGTCGCGGTGGATGATGCCGAACTGGTTGAGCTGTGTTCTTCGTTACGTCGCTCCCTGATCTGCTTCGTCGCTGGCCGGCCGCCGGCCGGGTGTCATGGCATGGGCGGTGGCCATCGGGCAGACTCGGCGTCGTGTCGGCAAGGCGAGCATCCCCGGGGGGTACAGGAAAACGACATCCTGTGACCTCGGATCGACGGTGGGTACGGGTGCGGCGTGGCGGGGTCTACCTGCTGGGCGCATTGGTCTCCGGGGTCGCCACGGTGCTCGCGCTGCCGCTGCTGTGCATCCCGCGGTTCGCCCGGCTCTGGGCGAACTGGCACCGTGGCCGCGCTGGCCGGTTGCTCGGCGCGCCGTTTGCATCGCGTCCTGCTCTGCACGCGACGGGACGCCGAGCATGGGCCGATCCGGTCACTGGCCGCACCTCCCGCGCGCTGCTCTGGCTGCCGGTGAACGCAATAACAGGGGTGGCGTTCGGCCTGCCCGCGCTGTTGTGCGTGGGCAACATCGTCGTTGCCGTGATCGCCACACCGCTGTGGTGGGCGTTCGGGCTGGAGGACCGGCCGCGGCTTTTCATCGACGTTGCGGTGACCGGCTGGGCGACTGCCGTCACCCTCGGTCCGCTGCAGATCCTCTTGCTCACTGCACTGGCGTACGTGGGCTTCCCGCCGATCGCTCGCGCGCACGCGCGGATCTGCCTGGTGGTGCTGTCGGACTCGACGGACGAACAGCTCGCCGAACGGGTCGCCGTGTTGACTCGCACCCGCGCGGACGTGCTCGACGCGCACGGCGCGGAGCTGCGCCGGATCGAACGCGATCTGCACGACGGCACCCAGGCCCGACTGGTGGCCATCGCGATGCGGCTGGCCGTGGCCCGGCAGGCGTTCTCCGACAATCCGCAGGACGAGCAGTTCGTGGAAGAACTTCTTCGGGACGCACACGAAGGAACCGAAGAGGCGATGACCGAACTGCGCGAGGTGATCCGATCCGTCTATCCGCCGATTCTCGCCGACCGGGGCCTGGACGGTGCCCTGACGGCCGTGACCACCGGCTGCGGGGTGCCGACTCGGCTGGACATCGACGACCTCGAACGGGTATCGCCCGCCGTGGAGGCCGTCGTCTACTTCGCCGTCGCCGAGGCACTCACCAACGTCACCAAACACAGCCAGGCGACCGCGGCCGGCGTACGGGTCAGCCGCACGGCGGACCGGTTGTCGGTGCTGATCACTGACAACGGTACCGGCGGCGCCGACGATCGGCAGGGCACCGGCATAGCCGGCATCCGTCGCCGAGTACTCGCGCTCGACGGCACCGTCGAGGTCGACAGCCCGGCCGGCGGGCCGACAGCCATCACCGTGGAGCTGCCATGCGGGTGGTGATCGCCGAAGACAACGTGCTGCTGTCCACCGGACTGGAACTGCTGCTGGGGCGCGCGGGTTTCCAGATCGTCGCCATCGCCGACGACGCGGCGGGCTTCCTCGCCGCCGTGCGAAAGCACCGGCCCGACGTCACGATCGTCGATGTCCGGCTGCCGCCGTCGTTTCGCGACGAAGGAATCCGAGCCGCCCTGCAGGCCCGCCGAGAGCACCCCGGCCTGCCGGTCTTGGTGCTGTCGCAATACGTCGAGCAGCAGTACGCCGCCGAACTGCTCTCCACCACCGGCGGCGGCGTCGGCTATCTCCTGAAGGACCGGGTCAGCCGGGTGGACGGGTTCGTCGACGCGCTGCGCCGCGTCGCCGCCGGTGGTACCGCAATGGACCCCGAGGTCATCGCGCAGCTCGTCCAACGCGCCGGCGACCCGATCGCCGCCCTCACTCCCCGCGAACGCGAGGTGCTCGCATTGATGGCACAGGGTCACGACAACAACGCGATCGCTGCGCAGCTGGTCATCACCGACAACGCTGTCCACAAGCACATCGGCAACATCTTCGCCAAGCTCGGCCTCACCGTGACCGACAGTGGCCATCGCCGCGTCCTCGCCGTCCTTGCCTACCTCAACGCCGCGGGCCAGATGAGCGGTCGCTGATCTGGCCCCGTCTCCATCGTTGACCACTCGCGAACGCCGATCGCATCGACGGGGCTGCGACCGCATGACAATCCGCGTCGAGGTCATGATGACGGCTCGGCGGCCTCGCGTTACGCGGCGACGAACGACTCGCGGTTGTTGACCTGGACTGTCGGCAGGTGTTGGACGGCGGTTCGTAGCGCATCCCGGAGTGCCTCGGCGCCGGGGAATAGGCAGAGGGCGCTGGACCGCGAGTGCAGTCCGCAAAGGTCAATGGCGCCGTCGGGATTCCGACGGCCGTTACCGCGTGCTCCGTGTGGCCTCAGCCGCCGCCAAGCGGCTCACTCGCGCCCGCCGATCGCGTCGACCGGCGCGGGTCGCAACGCGTACCGGGTGGCCATCCTGATCGCACCCCAGGAGAGTGCGATGGTGAGCGTCGCGATCGCGATGAGCCCGGTGAGGGAGATGCTGGGAACGGGCGACTTCGTCAGTCCGAGGCTGATGCCGATCAGCGGCGGGATCGTTGCCAGCAAACCGAACAGCAGCGCCGAAAAGACCACGATTCTGGCCTCGCCGTTCATCATCGCGCGGAGCTGGTCTCGGCTAGCGCCGATGAGTTGCAGCATCGCGAACTCGCGAACCCGCGCCGTCGTGGCCATCACGAGGGTGTTCACCACGGCGATGGCGATGTAGCCCAGCAGTACCGTCTGGAACAGCAGGTTCAGCGCCCAGTCACCCGAGCCGCCGGGCCCAGGAGCGGCCAGGAACGTCTGCCGGTCGCCGACCTGGACCGTCGGGTAGCGTTCGACGGCGCCACGCAGCGCGCCGGTGAGCGCCTCTGGGTCGGTCCCGTCCACCGATCTGATCAGCACCGCGGTGTCCACCCGCGCGGTGGTGTGGGCGACGACGAGGTCGTTGGGCAGGGTGACATCCCCGAAGCCCAGGCCGTTCTCGTAGATCGCCACCACCCGTGGCTTGACCAGCGTGCCGTCGCCGAGCCGGAGCTCGATCGTCCCGCCGACTTTCGCTCGGACGGTCTGCGCGACGACCCGGCTCAGCGCCACCGCCTCGCCCCGCAGTTCCGCGATGTCGCCCTGGTCCACCGCGAGATCCATGGTTTCGGAGAGCCGTTCGGGCGCCACGCCCTGGGCGGCGAAGACCTTGGTCGCGGTGCTGTCCTCGGACGGGAAGGTCAACAGCACCTGCATCCGTGCCACCGGCGTCGCCACGGTGACGCCGGGCACGCCGCGCACGGCCTCCATGACCTCCGGGGACACCCCGGCACCGGACGACGCGGTCAGCACGTGGTCGGCCCGCAGGCCGTCCTCGAGTTGGTGCTGCGCCCCCGCGATCGTCGTGGAGGCGCCGAACACCTGCACGGCGGCCAGGGTCACGCCCATGGCCAGCGGTATGGTGGCCGCACTGAGCCGCTGCGAGTTGGCCCACGCGTTGGCCTGGGCGAGGAAGCCGCTGGCCGTGGACTGCCGGTTCAGGCGCGAGCCGAACAGCACGATGGCGCCTCGAAGCAGCAGGGGTCCAAGACACCCGAGCGCCACGACGAACAACAGGACCGCGCTCCCCGCGGTGTCGGCGGCCGAGTCGCCCGGTGACGCGACGTTGCCTAAGGTCAGCAGCAGACCGAGCGGGATGAGTAGGACGCCGACGGTCAACCGGACCCAGCCGAGTTTCTTGGGCTCGACCGTGGCATCTCCGAGCGCCTCGACCGGGCTGACCTTGGCCACCCGGCGCGCGACCAGCCAGCCGGCAAGCCGGGCGCTGGTCATGCACAGCACCAGCGAGGCCAGGACGGGCAACAACCCCACCCGCATCTGGAAGTCCGGGGGCATCGCGTCCGCGAGGACGAACACGCCGCGCATCACGAACGCGAGCGCCACGCCGGGCATTGCGCCGACCACGGCGCCCACCGACGACACGAGGGTCATCTCGGCGCCGATCATCCAGTGGATCTGCTTAGGTGTCGCGCCGATGGCGCGCAGCAGGGCCAGTTCTCGTCTGCGCTGCCGCACCGACAGGGCGAGGGTGCTCGCCACCACGAACACCACGATCAGCACCATGGTGCCGCCGAACGACGCCGCCGTCTCGACTACCAGGCTGCGGGCGTCGCCGACGTCCAGGAACTCCACGTCGCCGCGTCCCGTGCCGATGTGGGCCACCACGCCCGGCACGGCGGCCGTGATGCGCTCGGCCAACTGCTCTGGTGTGACACCGGGCGCGGCGAGCACGCCGATGGCGTCCACCCGGTCCGGACGCCCGGACAGCTTGGTCGCCTCGTCGTCGGTGACGAACACGGCGGACTGCCGGTCCAACCCGTCCCCCGGTGCGGTGGCGATGCCCACCACGCGGTAGGACGACGGGATCGAGCCGACCACCAGGCGCACCGTCGCGTCGAGCGACACGTCGCCGCGCGCGGCGAGGTCGGCGTCGAGCACGACTTCGTCGGGCGCGGCGGGCGCGCGGCCCTCGCGCACTCGGAACGGCGCGAGCGCCGCAGCGGACCAGCCGCGCCCAAACACCGGGAAGCCGTCCGGACCGGCCACCGCGTCGCCGTCCGAGGTCAGCACGCTGACCTCGACGTTGACGTCTCCGATGGCCGACTGGACACCGGGCACCGCGGCGACGTCGGCGACCTTGTCGGCGGGCAGCGTGACGCGCTCGCTGTAGCGGACCTCGGAGGTCTCGTCCAGCCAGAACGACTGCTGAGCGCCAAGGACCACCGCCGCCCCCGAGTAGCGCTCGGGGGTCACGCCGGTGCCTAGCCCGGACACCAGCAGCGTCCCGCAGGCTGTGATCACCGCCGAGCCTGCGGCGATCGCGATGAAGGAGCCGACGAAACCGCCCTTGCGCCCCTTAATCGTGCTCCAGGCGAGCGACAAATCTTTCCGGTACGGCACCACGAGGCGGACCAACCGCCGGATGCGCCGGATCACCACTCGCCCAGGTGCGTCATGCGCGACGCAACCTGCTCCGGAGTGGGTCGGGTCAGCTCACCCGCGATCCTGCCGTCGGTAAGGAACACGACCGAGTCGGCGTAGGAGGCGGCGACCGGGTCGTGGGTGACCATCAGCACCGTCTGCCCCATGTCGTCCACGACGTGTCGCAGCAGTTCCAGAACCTGCTTACTGGACCGGGTATCCAGCGCACCGGTCGGCTCGTCCGCGACCACCATGTCCGGGTGAGTGATTAGCGCGCGGGCGACCGCGACTCGCTGCTGCTGACCCCCGGAAAGTTCGCCCGGCCGCCGCTTGACGTGCTCGCCGAGGCCGACCGCGGTGAGCACTGCTCGCAGGAATGCCTGGTCGGTCTTCCGGTCCGCCAGCCGCAGCGGCAGCGTGACGTTCTCCTCGACGGTCAGCGCCCCCAGCAGGTTGTACGCCTGGAAGACGAACCCGATCCGGTCTCGCCGCAGCTCGGTCAACTCGCTCTCCGACCGGCTGGACAGCTCCGTGTCACCCAGCATGACCCGGCCCGACGTCGGCCGGTCGAGACCGGCCGCGCAGTTCAGAAGTGTGCTCTTGCCGCACCCGGACGGGCCCATGACGGCGGTGAACGTACCGCGTGGGAATCCGGCTGTCACCGCGTCGAGAGCCCGTACCGCTTTCTTCCCCGACCCGTACTCCTTCGACACCGACTCCAAGCGCACCGCGTACGACAATGTCCCGAATGTCGGTGTTGCATGACTGTGTAGCGAGTCGGTCGCGGCGGTCTCGGCGTGCGGGACGCGCCGTCTCGACGGGTCCCTCTTTGATCTCATGCCGTCCGATGCTAGGAACGGCGGCAGCCTGGGCCGATACCCCATACCACCGAAAATGAGGTACAGCTAGCTGTAGTGCCGGTGAAGCAGTACGACGCTCGCTGTGGGGCTCGTAAATCAGAGTCGGCTACGCTGCCTGCGAGTATTCGTTGATCAGTCCGCCCAGGATCGGCGTCGTTCGACGTGGGCGGCGTTGAGGTCAACGACCTGCGGTGGTGGGTTCGGTGGTCGCTGTCCAAGTGATCGGTGTGGCCGGTGGCCGTTGTAATGCTCCGGGTACTCGGTCAGGACGCCCGCCAGGTGCCGCTCGCCGGCGATGAGCATCCGATCGGTGCACTCGCGCCTGTGCCGTTCGCAAACACGGTTCTGCCTACACTGCCTGCGAGTATTCGCTGATCATGCTCTGAAGGATCTTCCGCCGGTGTACCCGGATCGTGGCCAGGTCGACCACCGGCTTGCCGTGCGCGGCCTGTGACGCCGGGCCTTCCGGCCACACCTGCGCCAGATCCCGAGTGCCGCGGATCAGATCCTCCGCGGCGTTGTCGATGTCCTCGGCCAGATCACGCCACCGACCGGCCGCCGCCGAGTACACGGCCAGATCCCTCTCCAGCACCTGCTGCAACGTCAGAGAACCACCGCCGTCACACCTGTCTACTCGACGCCGGGATGCAGACGCCGGTTCCTCCCGGCGGCGGCCTCATCAGAAGCCGCGTACGAGTCCGCGGCCGTCGTCAGGTCGCTCGCGAGTCCCGTCACCGAAGCGCTGAGACTGAACACATGCGCCCCGTCACTCTCCGTACGCCATCGTCCAGCTGTCGCACGCACGCTCGTGCCGGAAGTAGTGTGATGTCTGGCTCGGATGTGTGCTCTGACGGGGCGGTCAGTCGCGCCGTAGCTGGCGGGCACCGGCCGCGGCGATGGTTGTCACCAGCAACACTCCGGCTGCGATCAGGGCGTATGCGAGCCAGACCGACGCTCCGCGTGGGTGGTACGCCGACTGCTGCCCGAAGTCGATAACCGGCAGTATCAGGTCCAGCGTGTAGATGGACGCGACGAACTCTGGTCCCCGCCCGGGCTCGGCGGCCCGGGGCGGATACAGCCCGAACATCACGGTGCCGACGGCGAGCAGCGCGGCGAGCCATCCCGCCGCCCGGACCGGTCGGTAGCCGTATCCGACGGTCAGGTCCTGTAGTCGCCCCCACAATCGTCCCGGCAGGGCGAGGACGTCACGCCGGTGTCGCTCACCGGCGAGCAGCGCAGTACGCGCGTCATCGTCGCGGCCCACGCTGCGATACACCTGCGCCAACTGCGTGTACGCCTGGGGCCGGAATCCGCCTGGGTCCAGCCGCAGCCATCGCAGCCGGTCAGCCCTGTTATCGTGCTCGGACATCGTCTCGTACGTCAGCCCGTCCAGGCGCAGGGCTGACGGCCAGGTCGCTGCGGTGTCACGCAGCAGCCCGATCCGCGCATGGCTCAGGTCTACGATGCCGGCAGGCGGCCCGGCGGGCAGCAACACCAGCTCTCGCGCGACGACGTGGCGGCAGTCCAAAGCGGTCTTCCCGACAGGGACGCTCAACGTGGCCCGCTCGAAGCACAGCCGGCTGGTGACCTCGGCATAGCGCAAGCGGACCGCGCCGTTGGCGCTGAACCCGTCACACAGGTCGACGTTCGCGCCGACCCGCAGGTCCTGACCGGACAACGCGGCGCCATCGGGATTGTCGAGGACGGCGCCTTCCCACCGCAGGGAGCCCCCGATCTCGGCGTTGTCGAGCAGCAGTGCTCCCCGGCCAGTGAAGCCGTCCCTGGCCAGCACGTCGGTGCCAACACGGAGCCAGGTGCCGTCCAGCGCCGTCACCGGGCCGGTCAGTTCCGCCCCGTTGAGGAACATGGCACCGCCGATCCGCGCGCCCACCAGACTGATCTCGCCGACGCTTCGGCAGCCGGTCAATTCGAGGCTCGCATCGAAGGTGGCCATGGAGGCCATCAGGCCAGGCATGACCGACCTGTCGAGACTCAACCGTCGCAGGTGGGAACCGAAGACACTCATCCGCTCGTCAAACCGGCACTCATGCAGGCTGATCGGCGCCATGATGTCGGCATGCTCCAACTCCAGCGCACCAGTGATGTGCGCACCGGTCAGTCGCAACGCCGGCAGGTCGCCGGTCTCAACCGCAATTCCACCCAACAGCAGGAACCGAATCACCTCACCACGGACCATCCGGTCCTGCCGACCCCGCACGTCCACCGGGGCCCCGGCGCCGAACGCGTCGACCACCGCCCGCTCCGTATCGCTGACATCTGCTATCCGCATCAATGGATTGTCGAGCACAGGCCACCCAAACGGTGGGGGTAGGACCGGGCAGTTGACCCGGACGCGACGCTCTCTCATGCCGCCGAGCACGGGGGTGTGCTGCAAATTCCCACCTGCGCCGTCCTTGGCTACCCCTCGACCCAGAGTAGGCGTGCCCGGCTGTGCCGCTGACGAGGCGGTGCGCGACGATCACCAGCCACGAACGTTGGGGGGCATGGCCGAGGTCCTCGGACATGAAACGGTGGGCGCGTCGGTGGACGCCGGCGTCATCGACAGCCCGTCGGGCTCGCCCTGGGCACTGCCTGCGAAGTACCCGCCGAGATCACCGGCCCTGCCCTGGCCTACGGGCCACGACTGGCGGCGGTAGCCCGCGACCTCGACATCGACGTCAGCATCGACGCCGTCTTCGGACAACCGTCCTCGGAAGCGATCCTAAGGTGGGAGAAGCAGGGCCTGCTCGGTCCCGGCCTGTCGCTGATCCACGCCACCGGGCTCACCCCGGACGCCTGGCGGGCGATCGGGGCCACCGGCACGACAATCTCACTGGCTCCGACATCCGATCCACAGATCGGGCTCGACACCGCGATCCCCGCCATCGACGAAGCCCTCGCCGCAGGTGTACGCCCCGGCCTCAGCATCGACGTCGAAGTAGCCCTGGCCAGCGACATGTTCACCCATATGCGGGTACTGCTGGCGGTCCAGCGGATGCGGGCGGTCGAACCCCAGTACGTCGCGGATCACGACCCGCGACGTACTGGGGTTCGCCACCATCGACGGCGCCCAATCGATCCGGCTCGGATCGGTGACCGGATCCCTGACCCCCGGCAAGCAAGCCGACCTGCTGGTAGTCGAGGCCGACGCAATCAACAACATGCCGCTCAACGATCCGGTGGGAACCCTCGTCCTCGGTGCCGACCCCCGCAACATCTCGACCGTCATGGTCGCTGGCCGGACTCTCAAATCGGACGGGCACCTGCTGGGAGTGGACCTCGACGAACTCCGCCGACAGGTGACCGCCTCTCGCGACGCGATCCTCAAGACCGTCGGCTCCTGACCAGCACGGCCTTGACCGGATCGTCGGAGTTCAGGTGCGCGCGGAGCAGTTCCACGTCGACTGGCTGTGGTGCAGTGGGCTCGGGCTGGTTGACCTTGAGTCTCGCGGTCGGGTTGACGAAGACCAGCCTGCGGCTCTTAAGCACAGTGAAGATAGACCGTAGGCCCTGCAGCATCGTTGCCCTGGACATGCCGGGCGCATCGGGGATGGCGGCCAAGACATCGTCGCGGCCGACCTCGCGCAGTGACTGGTAGCGGCGGGCCCAGCGCTGGAGCGCTGGCACGGCCCAGCGCAGCTTCGTGCTGATCGTCTGCTCCTTGCGTGGCTGCATCCGGGGCGCGGTGGTCGACCCGTCATACCCCGGCCCCGAGCGCGGACCGGGGGTGGTTCGCTCAGCTGACCGATTGGGCGGCCTTCTTGATCAGATCGGCGACGGCGGTCGGCTGCGAGACGTACACAGCGTGGCTGCCGGGGGACTCGACCGTGGTCGCGGCGGCCCGTTCGGCCATTGCCCGCTGGGCGGGCGGGGGGATCATGTGATCGTCGGCAGCGACCAGGTACCAGCTCGGCTTGGTCCGCCACGCGGGCGCGGAGACGGTGCCGGCGAGCGCGTCGACACCCCACGGGAGCTGGGAGTCTGCCATGAACGCCGCCTGGCTTGCGGGCAGGTCGCCGGCGAACGACGTGGCGAAGCGCTCACGGTCCAACAGCAGGAAGCCGTCGACGGGCGGCAGGATCGGCGGCACCGGCGCGCCGGGCGGTGGGTCGGCGATCAGCGTGCTCACCGACTCGCCCTCGTCCGGGGCGAACGCGGCGATGTACACCACCGCCGCCACGGAGTCGTGGGTACCGGCCTCGGTGACGACGACTCCGCCGTAGGAGTGCCCGACAAGCACGGAGGGACCGTTCTGGGCGTCGAGGACCCGGCGGGTGGCCTCGACGTCGCTGGCGAGCGAGAACGTGGCGTGCTGCACGATGCTGACCCGGAAGCCGTCGGCGGTCAGCAGGTCGTAGACGCCCTGCCAGCCGGATCCGTCGACAAACCCGCCGTGCACGAGTACGACGTTGGTCACGGGCTGACTCATAGGAAACCTCCTGGAGTTCGGAGTTCGGATGTTGTTCCGGACAGAGGGGTGAGGTGGGAGCTCCACCGCCAGCGCTGATCCGAGCGTCCCGTTGGCTGGGACCGCCGGAGAGAAGGCTGGTCGGTGGCAGCACGGCTCACACGTGAGCCGCGCCACCTGGGACCTTCCCAGCGGTGGATGGCCTTGACCTGGATCGAGGCCGAGGTTGAGAGTTCGAGTGCGTGCTACACGACCTTGGGCTTGTCGATCATGCTGCCGACGTTGTGGTAGAACACTCGATTCTCGACGATCTTTCCGTCCTGCAGGGTGAATTGTTCGATGAAGTGGGTCAGCTCTCCGGTCGCGACGTCCGTAATGCCGACGCACGCCGCGACGCGATCGCCGTCGGCGATGGTGTAGTGCACCGTGATCGAGGAGACGTCGAGGTAGTTCGGCAAGACCTGGGCGAGGCCGAGGAATTCGTCCTTACCGTGGTAGGCCTTCCCGAAGGGCAGGAACACTGGCTCGATGACCGCGACGTCCTCGGACAGGTAGGAGAAGACTCCCTCGACGTCGCCGTTGTTCGCCGCCGCGAACATGGCTTCGACGATCGCGCGGTTCTGCTCGGTCAGTGATGTGGCTGCGGACATGGCGTTTCTCCTCCGAGGCGAGGACTCTCGTGCGTCGAGAATCCCGTTGGGGTCCGGTGTTCGGGCTGGTTGCGGCACACGCGCTGATGCTGGGTTCAGCGGTCGATCGTGGACTCGTTGAAGTCGTCGTGTCGGGCCCCGGTGGCCGGCGTGAGGGTGTCGAGCCGCTGCAACTGGTCGGCGGTCAGGACGACGCCGTCGGCGGCGGTGTTCTCCTCGACGCGAGCGACTCGCCGGCTGCCGGGGATCGGGGCGATGTCCCCACCCTGGGCCACCAGCCAGGCCAGCGCGATCTGTGCCGAGGTGGCACTGACCTCGGCCGCGATGTTCCGTACTTCCTGCACGAGCTGCAGGTTCTGGTAGAAGGCCTCACCGATGAAGCGCGGATTGGTCTTGCGCCAGTCGCCGTCGGGGATCTCCTCCGGCGTGCGGATCTGGCCGGTCAGGAACCCGTGCCCGAGTGGCGCGTAGGGGACGAGGCCGATGCCCAGCTCACGCAGCAGGGGCAGCAGCTCGGTCTCGACGTCGCGGGTCCACAGGGAGTATTCGGTCTGCAACGCGGCGATCGGGTGCACGGCGTGGGCGCGGCGAATCGTGTCCGGCGAGGCCTCGGACAGGCCGATGCTCAGGACCTTGCCTTCGGCGACCAGCTCGGCCACGGTGCCGATGGTCTCCTCGATGGGGGTGTTCTGGTCGACCCGGTGCTGGTAGTAGAGGTCGATCCGGTCGGTGCGAAGGCGCTTCAGGGAGCCCTCAACGGCGGTGCGGATGTTGGCCGGACTGCTGTCGAACAGGCCGCTTCCATCCCCGGCATGGGACAGGATGCCGAACTTCGTGGCGACGACGACCTGGTCGCGCCGACCCTCCAGCGCCTGACCAACGATCTCCTCGCTGTGGTACGGGCCATAGCTTTCAGCGGTGTCGATGTGGGTGACGCCGAGGTCGAGCGCGCGATGGATGGCGCGGATGGATTCGGCGTCGTCCAGGCCGCCGCCGGAGAGGAGGGTGCCGGCCATGGACATGGCACCCAGGCCGATCCGGGAAACCCGCAGGCTCCCCAGCATGGCGTGCTGCATCAGAGAACTCGTTTCTCGTCGAGAGTGTCGAAGTAAGGGGGCATCAGAGGGAAGTGGCGAGGGACGGCGTGCACGGCATCCGGACGCCGATCTCGCTCTCGCCGACACCCAGCCAACATCGGTTCACCACATCCCGACAGGCACCGCGAAGAGGGGTACTCGCAGGGACCCCTTCCGGGACGCGGGCCGGGCCTACCCTTGATCTCATGGACGAGAAGGAGGCCGCGCGGGCCGCGGTCCGCGAGTTCCTCACCACCCGCCGCGCCCGGGTCACCCCAGCCGACACCGGCCTTCCTCCGCAGGGCACCCGCCGTCGGGTAAAAGGCCTGCGCAGGGAGGAGGTCGCGTTGCTTGCCGGGGTCAGCCCGGAGTACTACGTGCGGCTCGAACGCGGCCAGGCAACCGGGCCCTCCGCCGGAGTCGTCGACGCCGTCGCCGGCGTCCTGCGTCTAGACGATGACGAACGCGCTCACCTCGACCGGCTGCTCGCCGCCCTGACCCCCGCAGCCCGCAAGCGAAGCCGCGGCGCAGCGAAAAACTCGGTCACTCCCGGAATCCGGGTGCTGCTGGACTCGATGGACCACCTACCCGCAGTGGTCTTCAACGGCCGGTTCGACATCCTCGCGGTCAACACACTGGGGCGCGCACTCCTCGCACCCGTGTACGACCTGCCCGGACGGACGAACAGCGCCCGCTTCCTGTTCCTCGATGAGCCCGGAGCCCGGGACCTGTTCCCCGAGTGGGACCGGATCACCGCCGACACCGTGGCGATGCTGCGGATCGAGGCCGGCCGCCACCCCGACGACCCCGACCTGACCGAACTGATCGGAGAACTCGCGACCCGCAGCACAGAATTCCGGACGCGCTGGGCGACCAATGACGTACGAACTCCGCGAGCCGGCGCGAAGACCTTCAGGCACCCACTCATCGGCGAGATCACACTGCCCTACGAGACCCTCCGCATCGACGCCGTCTCCAGCCAGATCCTCAGTGTCTACACCCCCCAACCCGGCACCCCCGAAGCCGACGCGATCCGCCTCCTGGCCAGCTGGAACGCCGACAACCAACGCACCAACAACCCGACAGCAGGAAACGCGGCCGAAACCCCGAGGACTACGATCTCGGGCGGAAAAGTGTAGGCCTGTGAGCCGCGGTGACGGACGGCGTGTACGGCCACCAGGGTGATCATCCGGTCGGAGACGAGGCTCGCGACGGCGTTGATGGTCTCGGGCAGGAGTTCTCGACGGCCGGTGAACCGCTGCCGTTGGCGCCACCACCTAAGCCCGGCGGTGGCACGTTCGACCGGAATGCCTAGTTGACGACTTGTGTTTCGCTATGCCTCTCGTTGAACCTATCGGACGGTTGGCGCCACGGGATGCCGTTTCAGGGGCGGTGCGGTGACCTCACGAGGGTGGGTTTGTCAGCCCTTGGCAGCGGGCACCGTCGATCATGATCCGTGCCCGTGGGTGGGGTCTGCCGGGACCTCATCGGGCCATTCCCAATCGGTACACGAGGTTCGACGTGTCCACCGACTCGAAAACGCAACAGCGCCAGAACTCCTAACTCTTTGGGTGTTGGAGTCGGCGCCAGCAGATGATGGCGCAGCCGAGGTGAGGAAGGCTTCGTGGATGTCGTCGCGGTTTTCCGGCGGGTAGCCGCGGTCGGCATACAGCCTCTCGGGTCGTTGCCGAGGACGCCCCCGGATGCCCTTGACCGATGGGATCGCCTCGACCAGGGGGATCAGTTGGGTGACGTCGTGGCGGTTGCCGCCGGTCAGGCTCGCGGTGAGGGAGATACCGCCCGCGTCGGTGATGACGTGGTGTTTCGAGCCTGGCTTGCGGCGGTCGACCGGGCTCGGTCCGGTTTTGGGCCGCCTTTGAGCGCCCGTACGTGGGAGCCGTCGATCACCGCCCGGGACATGTCCAGTTGGCCGGCGGCTCTCAGTTTGGCCAGCAGGACCTCGTGCAACTGTTGCCACACGCCCGCGTCGTTCCAGTCCCGCAACCTGAGGGCTTTCGTTATCCGATGATTCCGTTTGCCGGCCCAGCGGAACATGGCGGCTTCGTGGTGCTTGCGGTAAGTCGTTCGTCACCGCGGATGCCGCAGCGGTGTCGGGTGACCCATGCCTGCACCGGCAGCGGTGCCGGATCGCTTCACGATCTGCACCATGAGCCGCGGCCGAGCGCGGACCCAGTCCAGCTGGGCGGGGGCGGGATCAGCCGCTCGACCGTCGCCCGAACGGCGTCTACGACCTCTGGGTCCAGAGGATGGGTCCGCCTCCGGGAGTGGTCCCGCCCCTCAGGACGTCACACGACGGCGACGGCGTCGATCTCGACTAGGAACCCGGGGCCCAAGCCGGCCACGACGTGGACCGTGATGGCCGGCGGCGGGTCGGCCCGGTTCCACACCTGCTGGAAGGCGGCCACACCCTCGTCGAATGAGTGCCCATCCGCCACCGCGATGCGCCAATGCACGATGTTCGCCAGGCTCGCCCCCTCGCTCTCCAGGATGGTCGCGAGGTTGCGGAACGCCTGCCCGGCCTGCTCCCCGACCGTAGGACCCACGACCTTACCGTCAGCATCGACGCCGTTCTGCCCGCCAACGTAGATCGTCTTCGCCGGCTGCTCGACCACGACGGCCTGGCTGAAGGCCGGGCTGCGGTGAAGTCCCTCGGGGTTGATGTGCCTCACACCCATGTGTTGCCTCCCTGATGATGAAACCAGTTATAGCGGTTTCGTTCGCGACACCAGTTATAGTGGTTCATGCGAACGAACGCAACCGGACGACTGCTGAACGACACCCGGGGAGGATCGTTCCGGTTCGACGCCGGCGCCATCTGCCTGGACTTCGCCCACACAGGCGGCGAGGGCCAGTACGCAGTCTTCGAGACCCTCCACGAGCCTGCCGACCTAGCCGAATGGCTGGCCCAGCCGCCGCTGACCGCGGTCATGACGGCCCCTGTCACAGCCCGTGAGCTGACCACGGCCAAGGCCCTCCGGCAGGCAATCTGGGATACGGCCCACGCCCAGGCAGCGCGTCGCCCCCTTCCCACCAGGGCGGTCTCGACCATCAATCAGGCTGCGGCCGTGGCGCCGCTGATCCCCGAACTCACCGCCGACGCCACGACCGTCGGATGGGCGCCACCAGTGCGGGCAACGCAAGTGCTGTCGACGCTGGCGCGGGAGATGATCGAGCTGTTGTCCGGACCGCTCTCCGGGCGCATCCGCGAGTGCGCAAGCGACAACTGCCCGATGGTGTTCGTCGACTCGTCCCGCCCCGGCGCCCGACGCTGGTGCGCGATGGAGCGCTGCGGCAACCGCCACAAACTCCGGGCACTCCGCACCCGGCGGGCCACGGACCCGTGACACACCCTCAAGCACGGCGAACCCTGAATTATCCCAGATCTGGGGGTTGGCTGCGGGCGTAGACGGCCTCCGAGTACATGATGAGTACCAACATCTCCCGGCGCGGATTCGTCGCCGGACTCGGCGCGGCGGCGGTCGCCACCACCTCGACCGTCACCCTCTCCCGACCCGCCGAAGCCGGCCACGCGCCCGCGCCCAAACCGACCGTCGTGCTCGTCCACGGCGGGTTCGCCCATGCCTCCGCCAGCTGGAACGACGTCGTCCAGCAGTTGCAGAAGCGCGGCTACCCGGTGATGGCGCCGGCCAACCCGCTGCCGGGCGTGGCGCCGGTGCTGTGCGTCACCCTGGTCTTCGTGCTGGCTCACACCATCCTCTACACCTCCATCGCAGCCTTCCTCGACCGGTTCGGCATGAGTGACTCCACCGACCTCGTTCTCCTGGCCTTCGGGGCTACCTGCCTGCTGAGCATCTGGCTCATGGGTGCCCGAATCCACCGTCGGCTGCGCACCCTCACCATCGGCAGCATCCTCCTGGTCGCCGCAGCGGCTGCTGTCCTGGCCCTGATGGCTGACAGCGCCGCTCTGGTCTACGTCGCGGTGATGCTGTGGGGGCTCGGGCGGGGAGGTGCTCCAACTCTGCTACAGACGGCCGTCGGCGACGCGGGAGGTGATTCGGGGGACGCCGCGCAAGCCATGCTCGTCACGCTCTGGAACGTGGCCATCCGGTAGTTGTTGGCGGCGCGCCCGGCGGGTGGCAGGAGTCCCGCGTCCAGGTAGTTGCGCACCTGTTGCTCGGTGATCCCGGCCAGCCGTGCCAGCTCGACCAGTCGCCACCGCCGCTCGCTCACGTTGGCAGTGTGAGGGCTGCGACGGCGCCGGTGCGGGCGGGCCAGTCGATCGCCGGGCTGGACGAGGAGGGGTCGATCGCCCCGCCCGCACGAGCTTGACGGTGGACAGCAGCGCGGCGAGGTTCCTCCGCGGTATGAGGGTTGCCCGCCCACGGGCACTGCGCCGCCGCCCCGAACGGACGAAAAGTCTCCGGCACCGATTCAACGGAATGCTGGAAAGCATGACTGCCGGCGACAACAAGCGGCCCGGGGCGCATGAGCCTCCGAGCCTGGACATGCGATACGGCTCAACCGGGGCCGGACGGAGCGAAGGCGCGTCCGCCGGACGAGGCCCCGGCCCTGTCCGGCGAGATCGGGTTCCTCGGCACCGAGTCCGCCCATGGCATGGCGGCCGAGGCCAGGGGGGGCATCGCTCCCTGCTCCCTGAACGGGCCGCCGCCGCGCCGCCGCCAACGCCGGCCGGACGGCCATGAGTTTGTCCGCGGCGACCGGGGTCAACTGGCAACAGGCCGGCCTGGCCAGCGGACTGATCAACACCAGCCAACAGATCGGCGGCGCCCTCGGCCTCGCCGTCCTGTCCAGCGTTGCCTTCGCCCAACTCGATCAGGGCAGCACCGCGACCGTGGAGGCGCTCACCGACGGCTACACCTCCGCCTTCATCGGCGCCGCCGTGATCGCAGCCCTCGGCCTCCTCGTGACCGTCACCGTGATCCGGACCAGCGACAGCCGAGCCCACGTGGAGCTGACCCGCCGATCGAAAGCCGCCACCACGTCGAGCCCTGCCACGCAGCCCGCGGTAGCGACCCGGGAATCCGTCGGCTGACCGGTCGCCCGCAATGCTGAGCTGGTCCGGCGGCCGGGCTCGTCACCACCTGGCCGCCGGACCAGAGCCCCCAAACCAGGACCGGTGCTCTGGCACCCGTTCCCTCAACGCCCGCAACCACCTGAAGCCAATCGATCCGGCGCGGCGCCTGGCTGTCCCCGCAGAACGTCCGCCGCCAGTGGCGCCAAGCCCGCGCCGACAGCGGCCTCGAATGGGTCACCCCACATCCCTTCCGCAAGACGGTCGCCACTCTCATCGACAAGGAGGCCGACGCCAAGAGCGCCTCCGCCCAGCTCGGGCACGCCAGCGAGGACGTCACCAACACGTACTACATCGTCAAAACCGCCCTCGCCCCGGACAGCTCCCACATCCTCGAACAGCTCGGCGCCAGCCCGATGACAACCGGCCCCGAACGCCGCGATCATGGGCCGTCCCGGGCAACGTAGCCCCCCACAAACGACTGACACCCCACAGTACGGACAGGCCCACTCGGCCCGACGAACGTGGTCGCCGGCAGGCGTTTGTGGGGGTTTTCGGGGGATGATTCAAAATCGCATAGACAAGCATCAGGCCCCGGCCAGCGTTATCCCTGGTCAGGGCCTGATGCTTGCAGACCGACTGGATTCGAACCAGCGTCCCCCCTTCTGAGAAAAGGGTGCGACGACCTCTGCGCTACGGCCCGCTCGGAGCGCAGTCTAGGCGAGGAGGCAGGTGGTGAACCGACCGGAATCGAACCGGCGTCCTTCCGATCCTCTGGAGCCGGACGCGACGACCTCTGCGCTACGGTCCACCGCGCTACATCCTGGCCGACCGAACCTCGAACAGGAAGCGCTCCACGCCGGCCCGCCCGCGAGGTGCCGCCGGTTAGGAAGGGCCCCTTTATCTACAGAAAACGATAAGCGGGGGCCCTTCCTTACATGTCTGCGTCAGGCGCGGCAGGAGGCGAGTGCGGCGACGACACCGACGCCGGGCTTGCGTAGCGGCAGCCGGGTCGACGCCCAGGGGCACCGGGGCACCGTCACGTCGTAGACGCCCCGGCCGAACGTGGCGGCGGTCAGCTGGCGGGTCGGTTCGTGGTACCGCAGGTACATCACGGCCGCGTTCGGCAGGTTCGCACCCAGCGCAGCCCATTCGCCGCCGTTCCAGGCCGAGATGTAGACGCCGACGTCCGTGCCGACCACGAGCAGGCCGTCGGAGGTCGGGATCACCGAGTTCACCGGTGCGTCCGGCAACCCACGGCCGATGTCCGTCCAGTTCCGGCCGCCGTCCTGGGTCACCATGACGTGTGGGCGGTCGCTGCCGGACCGGAAGGCGGAGAAGGTGGCGTACGCGATGTCCTTGTTCGTCGGATGCACCGCCACCCGGGTCACCCAGGTACCGGGCAACTCCGCCGGAGCGACCTGGTTCCAGTTCACCCCGAGGTCGTCGGTCCACCACAGCCGGCCGTCGTCGGTGCCGACGTAGAGCTTGTTGCCGTCGGCCGGCGCCGCCGCGATCGTGGTGATCGTGCCCCAGGGGTAGCCGGACGGATCGTTGGGTCCACCGCCGGTCAGGTCCGGGCTGATCGCCGTCCAGGTACGGCCGTTGTCGGTCGACCGGTTGACGATGTTGCCGGCGTAGTACATGACGTTGGGGTCGGACGGGTCGAACTGGAGCGGCGTCAGCCAGTTGCGCCGCTGCGAGGTGGTCTGGCCCGTGCCGATGGTCTGCCTCGGGGTGCCGCCGCTGTTCTCCGAGCGGTAGCAGGAGCCGTACTGGCTGCATCCGAAGACGATGTTCGACTGCTCGGGATGGATGATCACCTGGAGTCCGTCACCGCAGCCGATGGACTCCCACGGGCCGCCCGGACCGTTGTAGCCCCGGTTGCAGCCGTTGTCCTGGGCACCGGCGACCTTCAGTGACGGATCGGTCTGTGCGACGTCCACCGTGTAGAACTGGGTGTACGGCTCGTACGTGGCCTTGGCCCAGCCGCCCGCGACCCCGTTGACGTCCGAGCGGTACATGCCACCGTCGTTGCCGAGGTAGGCCCGGTCGGGGACCTTGGGGTCCCAGCGCATCACGTGCTGGTCGGCATGCACGCCGCCGACCGAGGAGAAACTCTGCGCGCCGTCGGTCGAGCGCCCCAGGTTCACCCCGGCGAGGAAGACGTGGTCGGCGTCCTTCGGGTCCACCCAGAGCTTGCCGAACCACCAACTGAAGGTGGACTGCGAGGCCTGGTTCGCGGTGACCGGAGTCTGGGTCCAGTTGTCGCCCCCGTCGTCGGAGCGGTAGAAGCCCCGGAACGGGCCGATGGCGGTGCCGACGTAGGCGTACAGCCGCTTCGGGTCTCCCGGGGCGAGCGCCAGTCCCCAGCGGCCCTGGTCGGCGTCGGTCGGCAGCCCGTTCGTCATCCGCTGCCAGGTCCGGCCGCCGTCGTCGGAGCGCCAGAGGCTGGAGCCGGGCCCGCCGTACGTCCGCTGGTGCGGCTCGCGCAGGTGGTCCCACAACGCCGCGTACATCCGCTTGGGATTGGTCGGGTCGATGATGACCTCGGTCGCCCCCGTCGTACTGTTCGGCGGGGTGAGGACCCGGCGCCAGCTGCTGCCGCCGTTCTCGGAGAGGTAGACGCCGCGCTCGCCGCCGGGCTTGAACAGGTTGCCGGCGGCGGCGGCGAAGATCCGCCGCTCGTTGCTCGGATCGATGGCGAACCGGGCGATGGCATGGCTGTCCTTGAGCCCGACCCGCTGCCAGGTTCTGCCCCGGTTGACGGAACGGTAGACCCCGTCGCCCCCGAAGGTGATCGATCCGCCGCCCGGCTGCGCCTCTCCGGTGCCGGCGAAGAGCACGCCAGCACTGGTCATCGCGACCGCGCCCATGCTCTGCACCCAGTCCTGCGGCCACACCGACTCGTACGTCATGCCGGCGTCGCGGGACTTCCAGACCCCGCCCGAGGCGGCGGCGATGAAGAGCTGGTCGTCGACCTTCGGATCGATCGCGATGTCGACGACCCGGCCGCCGATGTCGACGGGGCCGAAGAAGTTCCACTTGCGATTCGCCAGGTCCCGATACGCGCCACGGGTACGTCCGAAGATCCCGTTCGCCTCGCCGCGTGCCTTGACGTACTTGGCGGCGGAGAGTTCCCGGCTGCCATCGCTGAGCCGCTGGGAGGTCATCCACTCGGCGGGCAGTTCCATCGGACCGGTCGGTGTGGTCGTGGTCAGGGATTCCTTGGCGTTGGCCTGCTGGCCACGGTTCGGCGAGTTCGAGGCCGCCAGAGCGCCTACGGCAAGCAGTGCCAGGGTCGCTGTCACTGCGGTGCCGGGGCGATGTCGGAAGAGTCGTACCTTCATGCGGTGTCTCCCCTGTCCACATTGGAGCGCGAGCGAAGAACCGGTCGGTGTGTGGCCAGGCTAAACAGATCACAGATCAAGGTCAATGAGAGGTCCGCCGGGGAGCGCTTCCACGGGGCGGAACATCGGTCGGAATCTAACCGGCGCCGCTGCGGAACCCCGGCAGGCCCGCGTCCTCCGAGTCCGGTCCGACCACGGCGGTCAACGCCGTCCCGTCCGCACACAGCGCGGTCGCCCGTAGGTACATCCGCCGCTCCTGCGCCCTCAGGAGTATCTCGGACTCGAAGATCTCGTCCTCGACGCTCAGCAGCTCGACGTCGGTGCGGCCCTCGTAGTGGGCACGCACGTCCAGCGGTGTCAGCCGGATCGTCGCCTCCACCGTCGTCAGAGCCCCCTGCGCGACCGTCGACGTCACCCGCGCCCCGTCCGGCAGCACCAGACCGGGGACGTCGGCTGCGACCTCGGCACCCTCGTCGAGCGGCACCCGGTCACAGCTCGGCAGGTTCGCCAGCATCCCCTGAGCACGGTCCGGGGCCGCCTGGGTGTCGCCCCCGCCCCCGCCGCATCCGGCGAGCCCGAGTCCGAGGGCCACGACGCCGACGGCGGCGACCACGAGCACCCGCACTCTCATCCGTGCAGGATGTCACGGTCAGCGCAGCACCCGCCAGCGTCGCACCGTGAGCAACTGCGCGGTGATGATGACCGCGCTGATCGCCATCAGCACGATCGTGATCAGGGCGCCGTAGGCGAACCCGGAGAACTCGAAGGCGTGGTCGAAGATGTAGACCGGCAGGTACTGGGTGGCGTTGGCGGGACGGCCATCGGTGAGGACGTACGCCGGAACGAAGTTGACCTGAAGGGTGAGGATCGTGTCCCGGACCACGAGCAGCACCAGCACCGGGGCCAGCAGCGGCAGGGTGAGCCGGCGCAGTTGACCGAACGGGCCGCAGCCCTCCAGCGCGGCAGCCTCGTACAGCCGCCCGTCCAGCATCCGACGGGCCGCGAGGACCACGATGAAGCCCTCCCCGATCGGGAACAGCAGCATCAGGATCACTCCCACCCGCGCGGTCGTGGGCTCGGCGAGCCAGGTGAAACCGGGATGGCCGACCAGGCCGAGGAGCTGGTTCAGCGGGCCGTAGAGCGGGTTGAGCACCCAGAGGAACAGCACCGCCAGCGCCACGTCGGGAATCACCGTCGGCAGGTAGACGGCGGTCCGGAACCACCGACCACCGGGGCGTGGGGCGGCGAGCAGCAGCCCGAGCCCGACCGCCGCGAGCAACCGCAGCGGGACCGAGACCGCCACGTGGAACAGTGACGCCTCCAGGCTGTCGAGGAAGAAGTCGTCGGCGAGCAGCCGGCGCAGGTTGGCCAGCCCGACGAACTGCGGATCCCGGGTCAGTCCGGTGTGGTCGGTGAAGGCGTAGCCGAAGTTGAGCAGTGCCGGCAGCGCGATCAGCAGTACGACCGCCACGCCGTACGGGGCCAGGAACATCCACGCTGATTGGGGACGCCGGGTCCGCGCCGCGGTCATCGACGGCGACCCGTCTCGGTGTCGAACCGATGGATCCGGGCCGGGTCGGGCCGCAGTCGCAGCCGGTCGCCGGGACGAACACCGTGGCGTGGACCGGTCCGGACCGTCAGCCGGACACCGGCACCGGCAGCAGCAGCGGCAGCAGCAGCAGCAGGGTCGCGGGTGCTGGCACGGGCGCGGGTCAGCAGGATCGCCTCGCTGCCGAGCGTCTCCATCGCCTCGACCGTGACCTCGATTGGGCCCTCCGGGTCGAGCGCCAGGTCCTCGGGACGCACCCCGAGAGTGAGCCCGGGGGCGTCGCCCAGCACACCACCGCCGACGACGAGGTTCATCGGCGGGCTGCCGAGGAACCCGGCCACGAAGACGTCGGCGGGTTCGTCGTACACCTCCTGGGGTGGGCCGACCTGCCGGACCCGACCCCGGTCCAGCACCACCACCCGGTCCCCGAGCGTCATCGCCTCCGCCTGGTCGTGCGTGACGTGGACCATCGTCGTCCGCAGTTCCTGGTGCATGGCGAGCAGATCGGTCCGGGTGGCGAACCGCAACTGGGCGTCGAGGCTGGCCAGCGGCTCGTCGAGCAGGTACACGCTGGGGTCCCGGACCAGGGCCCGGGCCAGGGCGACGCGCTGGCGCTGCCCGCCGGACATCTGGTCCGGGTACCGGTCGAGCAGGTCGGCGATCTCCAGTCGTTCCGCCGCCGCCCGGGCCTGCCGGTCGGCCTCGGCGCGCGGCACCCGGCGGACCCGCAACCCGAAGAGCAGATTGTCGCGTACGGTCAGGTGCGGGTAGAGCGCGTAGTCCTGGAAGACCATCGCGATGGCCCGGCGGTGCGGCGGGACCCGGCCGACGTCCTTCCCGTCGACGAGGACCCGACCGGCGTCCGGCCGGTCCAGTCCGGCGATCAGGCGCAGGATCGTCGACTTGCCCGAGCCCGACGGTCCGACCAGGGTGATCAGCTCACCGGCCCGTACCTCCAGGTCGACACCGTCGAGGGCGGTGACCCGCCCATAGCTCTTCGACAGCGATTCGAGCCGGATCTGCCCTGGCGCGACGCCCACCCTCACCGGGGCGGTTCCGCAAAGAGCGGACGGATCTTCTCCTCCAGTTCCCGCAGTCCCTTCTCACGCTCGACCCGGCCGTAGAACAGCTCTTCGAGCAGGGCGTCCGTCTCCCGCTCCACCCGGGACCAGGTGGCGGTGCGCGGGGTGGCCCGCAGATGCGGATCGGCGTCGAGATAAACCTGTGCCGAGCGCGGCGGCAGACTCGGCTTCAGGAAGGCGTCGGACCTGGCCACGTCGAGCCGGGACGGCACCGTCCGGCCGGACTCCGCGAGGATTCCCTGCCCCTTCGGGCCCATCGCGAACTCGATGAACCGCCAGGCGTCGGTGTGGTTGGGCCGGCCGGCGCTCATGCAGTAGGCGTCGCTGTGCAGGATCGAGGCGGGGGCGCCGCCCGGTGCGACCGGCAGCGGCGCCACGTCCCAGCCAAAATCCTTGATGGTACGCAGCGTCGGCACCGCCACCCGGCTGTTCAGGTACATGCCCAGTGTTCCGCGTAGGAAGCGCGCCTCGCTCGACTCGCTCTGCTCCTCGGCGTCCGGCGGGACGACCTTGTGCACCAGTTGGAGGTCCAGGAACCAGTCGACGGCCTTCCTGGTCGCCGGCTGGCCGGTCAGGGTCAGCCGGGTGGGGCGGTTCGGGTCGTCGACCAGTTCGCCCCCGTTGGACCAGACGAACGGGGCGATCCGCGGCACCGACGGCTCTACACCCACGCCGTACCGTCCGTCGCCGGTGAGCGCCTTCGCCGTGACGAGGAAGTTGTCCCAGGTCCAGCCGGCCTTCGGCACCGGTACGCCCGCCTTGGCGAACAGGTCGGCGTTGTAGTAGACGACCAGGGACGACAGGTTCTGGGGCATACAGGTCAGCGCCTTGCCGTCGAATCGGAAGGCGTCCAGGGCGCGCGGGCTGAAGTCGCCCTCGTCCAGCGCCTCGCTGCCGTCCAGGTACGACTGTGCCGGCTCGATCGCCCCCTGCGCGGCGAACTGGCCGTAGCGGCGGTAGTTCAGCAGGAAGACGTCCGGCGGCGTCCCACCCGCGAACGACGTCGTCAGCTTGGCCATCAACTCGTCCTGGGTGGCAACGGGAGACAGCGTGACGTCGACGTCGGGGGTGGCAGCCTCGAAGGCCTCGACCATGGTGCGGTAGCCGGCGATCTCCTCGGCGTCACCGAACAGCACGACGGTGATCCCCGACGCGCCCTCGGTGCGGTCGTCCGCCCCACATCCGGCGAGCAGGGCGGCGACGAGCAGTCCCGCACACCAGCGCGGCCACGATCGGGTTCTCGTCATCTGCGTCCTCCAGATCTCAGTGCCACCAACGGGTTGTCGTTCAGCAGAATCCGCTGAGCCAGTAGGAACACCAGTACGCACGGCGCCGTCGCGATCACGCAGCCGGCCATCAGCAGCGGCCAGTCCGTCGGGTTCAGCAGCCGTAGGAACTGCAGGCCGAGCGCGTAGGTGTAGCGGTCGCCGCTGTGCAGGTACAGCAGCGGGTCGATGAAGTTGGCCCAGTGGAAGGTGAACGCGAGCACCGCCACCGCCAGGGTCGCCGGCCGTACCTGGGGCAGCGCCACCCGCCGCCAGATCGCGATCCACCGGGCGCCCTCCAGGCGGGCCGCCTCAAGCTGGGTGTTCGGTACGCCGCCGAAGCTCCAGGCGTAGAGCAGGACCAGGAACGGGCTACCCGCGAGCATCGCCGGCGCCAGCAGCGGGATGTACGTGTCGACCACCCCGGCCAGCCGGAACAGCTCGAACCGGGTCGCCCAGACCGCGGTGACGGGAACCAGGAGCACCACCAGCAGGCCGATGGTCACCCGCCGACGCGCCGACGAGGCGAGCAGTCGCAGCCCGAACCCGGTCAACGAGGCGACGACGACGGTCAGCGGTACGGCGAGCGCGACGACCAGCGCCGAGTTCGCCAGGTACCGGAACAGCGGCATCAGCTCGGGCAGCCGGGTGTAGGCGGCCACGGTCGGATCGGGCGGAAAGATCTCCAGCGTACGCGGCGGCGGCAGGCCGACGGGACGGAGCGAGCCGACCGCCATGAACCACAGTGGCGCGGCAAATAACGCCGCGAACAGGGCCGGTACGACGAACCGCCCGATCAGTCGAGATATCACGCGGTCCCACCCGTCGCCGCCAGGCGCCCATCCTACGCTGATGATCGACTATGTCATCCAGTGCTGGGGCCCGGCTCTGCGTTCCACCTGGACGAGTAGGGGCTCTGGGATCGGTGGCGGCTGACGTTGCAGCGGCAAACCGACTCCTCATAGGTTGATCTCATGGGACTCTTCGACAAGCTGACCGGAACCAAGCGCCCCGTCGACGGTGTCGCCCCGCGGTCCGCCGCCGAGGTCCACGCGGCGGTGCTCGGGCTCAACCGCCCCGACGTCCCGTACGTCATCCGGGACGGCCGCGAGGAGGGCGCGGATCTGGTGGCCGAGTGGCGCATCCTGGACCCGGCCTGGCGGACCTTCTTCGTCGGCACACAGGTGAGTCGAGTGTTCCAGGTCCGTATGCGCCTGGTGCCGGAGAAGAACGAAGTCCGCTCTCTCGACCAGCAGTACGAGGTCACCTGGGTCGGCGACACCCCGAGGCTGGCCATCGCGGCCGAGGCCCAGCGTGGCCAGGTGCGGACGGTCTCGAAGCGCTGGACGCTCGGCCGGGGCGAAGACAACGGCCTCGAAGCGACCGAGACGTTCAGCTTCGACAGCTCTGACCTGAAGAACCCCCTGCGGGACACCGTCCTGGGTGCGGGGTGGACCTGGCGCGGAGTCGTCATCGGCAAGCTGTGAGGTTGGCGAGCCCCTGACCGCCCTACCGCACCGCAGCGCGTACCCCCGGTCGGCGAACCGGCAGCGGAAGGTCCCCTGCCAGACGAGCGTTTCCGTGGCAAGCACGTCGAGCCGGCCGACCCGGTGCATGTGGTCCGCGTCGTGGCCCCGGCGAGGCGCTGCTCTCCCCTGCCGGCGGGGCTCGCGGCGCTCCTCGACAACATCCCGTACCTCGCCACCATGGCGCCGGTGGTCGAGGGGCTGGTCGCGGAGGCGCCGGACCCGGGCACCGGTCAGGCGCTCTGGTGGGCCTTCGGCTTCAGCGGGGACTTCGGCGGCAACGGCACCGCAGTCGCGGCCAGCGCCAACGTGGTGGCTATCGGCATCGCCGCCCGGACGGGTCACCAGATCTCGTTCCGGTAGTTCACCCGGTACGGCATCGTCGTCACGATCATAAGCGCCCTGATCGCCTGGCTGTACGTCTGGCTGCAGTACTTCTAGCCTGGGCCACCCGGTACCCCGACCGGGTGGCCCGGTGTTCAGCCGGCCTGGCCGGCCGCCCGCAACGGGCATCCGGTGCCGATGCGCGTGTCGAGGTCGGCCCGCAGCGCGGCGAGTTCGGCCATGCGCGCGTCGATGATCCGGATCTTCTCCTCGAACAGCGCGGACAACGCCTCGGCGGCGTCGGGCGCGGCACGCAGCTCCTCGCCGAGCCGTCCGATCTCCGCCAGCGAGAACCCGAGTGCCTGCGCGGTACGGACGTACCGCAGCCAGGCCACGGTCTCGGGTGCGAAGTCGCGGTAGCCGTTGGCGAGCCGTCGTCCCTCGACCAGGCCGACCTTCTCGTAGAACCGGATGGTGTCCCTGGTCAAGCCCGCCTGGGCGGCCAGCTCTCCGATACGCATGATCCTCCGCCAGACGACGCGGCTTGACCTTGGAGCCTACTCCACTGTTTAGCGTGGATCGTCGCTGTCGCGAGACCAACGGGAGTCCATCGTGATCCGCCTGTCCACCCCTTCCCACCCCGGCTATCTCCGCGTCGTGCGCGCGAGTGCCTGGTACGACCTCGTCGTCACAGCGGGATTCGCGACACCGTGGACGTACGCGCTGCTGCACCGCGCACTGTCGTCGCTGGGCGGCGCGCTGGGCCTCGGCGTCCTACCCGCTCCCGACCCGGTGCTGACCCTGTACGCGAACCTGATGGGTTCGGTCGTGGTCGTCTGGGCCCTGTTGCGCATCGTCAGGCCGCTGTCGGTGTACGGACTGGCCGACGGCGTCGCCCGCACACTGTTCGCGATGTGGCAGGCCTACGCACTGGCCCACGGCGCCTTCCGGGTGCTGTGGCTGCTCCTCGTCGCCGAGGTGGCGTTCGGCGTCGTCCAGCTCGTGCCGTGGTGGCGGAGCCGGCACACCCACAAAGTCGCGCCGCTGAGGTGAGTACCCGACGTCGCCATCGGTCCGCTCAGGGTTCGCGCCGCAGGCCGGCCGGGTCCGCAAGCTGCCGCCGGAAAGCGGCCGTCGTGTTCAGCAGCGGAAACGGCGTCTCCGGTACCTCGACACCGAGGAAGTCGCAGAGCGGCTCCCAGCCCTGCGCCGGGTCGAATTCGAGCAGCCGCTCGGCCGGTACGGTGGTCCGTACCTCAGCGACGTGGTCGGCGTAGACGCGCAGCGCGTACTCCCGGTCGTCGAACCGGCCGTCGAAGATCCCCTGCCAGATGAGCGTCTCCGCCAGCCTCGGCTGGTCCCGCAACTCCGGTTGGGCCTCGACCGCCTGCTGCAGGCCGGGCGGCAGGTTCTCCGGATCGAAGGACTTGCCCCGGTAGATGGTGTTGCTGACGCTGTCGTACCAGCGTTCCGGGTCGCGTACGGTCAGCAGCACCTTGGCCTCGGGGTAGACCCCCATCAGCTCGCGCCAGTACGCGGCGCTGGGCCAGTCCACCGCCGAGCGGTAGCCGCCGAGCAGCCCGTCCCAGTCGGCCGACCCACCCTGTGCCACGCGCAGCCAGTCCCCGATCGTCTCCGGGTGCGCGAACAGTTCGGTCATGTGGTGGCAGGGCCCGAGGCCGAGCAGCTCCAGGGCTTCCTTCGTCGACTTGGTGCCCGTACGCCCGAAACCCGCACCGATGACCTTCAGCATGCCGTCCCTCGCCCGTAGTGACCGTCGATCGGCCACAGTCTTCACCAAGCAGGCGGGTTGGTCGACCCTGCTCGATCAGTCCCACGACGTCAGCCCTTGATGGCTCCGGCGGTCATGCCGGCCCCCGCGCCCCGGATCACCCGCACCGGCCCGACCGGACGTCCCCGTCGTGCCACACTTGGCCGATGCGGAGCCTGTCGGTCCCGGCGGTGGCCGCGATGCTGGTGCTCGGCGCCGGTGGCACGGCAGGCCATGCGGCCGTCGGCGGCCCGCCCGCGAGGTCGACGGCCACCGGCGACAGCACCCGGATCTGCGAGATCGGCGACAAGCGGCTGACCGAGATATCCGGCCTGGTGGCCACCGCCAACGGCTACATCGTGATCAACGACGGTTCCGACCGGGAGAGCAATCGGCGGATCTTCTTCCTCGACCGCACCTGCGCGGTGACCCGAGCCGTCGCCTACCCTTCCCGGCCGCGTGACACCGAGGATCTGGCCCGGGCGCCGGACGGCACGGTCTGGGTCGCCGACATCGGCGACAACAACCGGTCCCGGGAGAACGTCGCGCTCTGGAAGCTCGCCCCGAACGGACGCTCACCGGTACTGCACCGGCTCAGCTATCCGGACGGCCCGCACGACGCCGAGGCGTTCCTGCTGTCCGGCGACGGCACCCCGATCATCGTCACCAAGGATTCCGGCACCCCGGGCCTGTACGTGCCGACCGGCGCGCTGCGCGCGGGCGCGACCGTACCGATGCGCAGGGTAGGCGAGTTCAGGCTGCCGAGGTCCACCACCAGCAACCCGTTCTACGGCTTCGGAACGCGTCTCGTCACCGGTGCCGCGCTCGCACCGGACGGCGGCCGGGTCGTGCTGCGTACCTACGCCGACGCCTTCGAGTTCGACGTCACCGGCGGCGACGTGGCCGGAGCCATCACCAACGGCGTACCCCGGGTCACTGCGCTGCCCGACGAGCCCCAGGGCGAGTCGATCACCTACAGCGCCGACGGGAGGTCGCTGCTGACCGTGTCGGAGATCGCCGAGGGATCCCCGGCCACGAAGCCGGTCGTCCTCGGCTACACCCCGGCGGCGAATCCCCGCCCGGCGCCGTCGGCCACGCCGACCTCGGCCGCGCCCACGACCGCCACGCCGGCCGCGAGCGGCGGGGCCGGCGGCGAGCCCCGGCGATCGGGGTGGGGGGCGGAAAAGACCGGGTACCTGGCCGGAGCGGTGGTACTGGTCCTGGTCACGACCGGGGTCTTCGTCGTACTGCGACTCCGTGGCCTGGCCGCCCGACGCCGGGGACGTTCCGGATAGCGAGGCTGGCCGGAGCGGGAACGGGCGGGTTCAATCCGTCGCGGCGGCGGGCGCGGTCAGCTGGAGTTGCCAGCGGGAGCCGCGCCCGGTCAGGCGTACGACCGCCAGGGGCGCCACGTCCAGTTGCCAGAAGACCGGGGGCGGCAGCCCCAGCGCCCGTACCAGCACGGCGCGGATCACCACCGGATGGGTGACCACGCCGATTCGCCCGCCCCGGTCGGCCTGCCCGTCGAGCCAGCCACCGACCCGGCGCAGCAGCGCGCCGATCGACTCGCCGCCGTGTGGCGCCGCGTCCGGCTCGGTCAGCCAGCTCCGCACCGCGTCGGGCTCCCAGTCGGCAACCTCTTCCAGAGACCGTCCGGTCCAGCGCCCGTAGTCGCAGTCGGCCAGCGCCGGTTCCGGGGTGGGTCGCAGACCCAGCGCGTACGCGGTCTGCAACCCCGCCGCCGCCGGGGTGCTGAGGCAGACGTCGATCCGCCCGAGCGGTCCCCTGCCATCCGGTCCGGTCGGGGCGAGCGCGGAAGCGGCCCGGCTGCCGCCCTCGTCCAGCGGTTCGGCACCGCCACCGAACACCGCGCGCCGGAGCGCGGCGGTGTGGGCGTGCGCGACCAGCCGGAGGCTGGTCGCGGTCACACTCATGGTCGGGCGGGGGCGTCGACGCCGTCCCTCGCCTCGTCGGCTCCCACCGGTTCGCCGCCGGGCAACGGGGCGGCGGCGGTCGGACGCCGGCCGCTCCAACTCAACAGGGCGGCGAAGAGCAACCCGATGCCGGTCCAGAGCACCAGCTGGGTGCCGAGGGAGGCCAGCCGGAAGTCCCACAGCAGGGCCGCCGGGAAGTCGTCCGGCACCTCGTGGAACGACGGCAGCACGGTGTAGGCGACCACGGTGACGAGCAGGAACCCGCCGACCGCCGCCGCGGCACGCTGCCAGTCCGGTGCATCCGGCCGCAGCGCCCGGTGGCCGAGGGCACCGGCCCAGACGGCCACCAGACCGAGCACCACCAGCAGCAGATAGCTGCCGGTCCGCTGGTTGATGGTGTCGGGGTTGCCGACCGCCGGTGGATTCGCCGGGTACTTCAGGAACGGTACGACCACCGCGCCGAGCAGCGCGCCACCGGCCAGCAGCAGCGCCGCCCGACCGTCGTCCCGGGTACGCAGCCGGCGCCGCAGCAGGACGTACGCGGTGGCCAGCATGCCGCCCATGGCGACGCCGAACAGGCCGGTGGCCAGGAACAGGCCGGCCCGCTGGCCGTCCCGGCTGACCAGTTCGTCCTCGTGGTGGTCCTCGCCCGTGGTGGGCTCGGAATGGGTCGCCTGTTCCTCGATGGCGATCGCCGCGTCGATCCGCGGCTCACCGGCGAAGTAGGCGAAGGTCCCGGCGATCAGACCGGCGACCAGGCCTGCGAGCAGGCCACGCAGTAGTACAGACAGGAAGCTGGGCACCGGTACGCGGCGGTCAGTGGCAGGGAACGCCGAGGAGGTGCCGGCCGTCGTGCATCAGCTCGTGCAGGTACATGCCGCTCTGCGAGACGGCGCCCTGGTCGAACGCGACCAGGTAGGTCAGCAGCGAGAGGACGGCGACGACGGCGAGTGCCAGCCAGAGCAGGCGGGCGGAGATCGCGGGGTGGGCCAGGGTGCGGGCCGGAGTGGAACTGGACATGCGCGGTAGAACCTCCTTGGGGATGACGCGTCCCCTTCGACAGGCTGCGACGACCGAGCGTCCTGGCTCGCGGGCCCGAGTTACCTCGGGACCGCTCACAGTGGCGCGACCGCTCCGGATTCTCACCGGCTTCCCTCGCGACGCCGCAGATGGCGAGTTGACGGTATCCGCGCCGTACCCTGCGGTCAACCGGACGACGTGTCGATCCGGCGCTGTCCGGGATGGCTGCCGCGCCGGCCGAGGGAGCGTGCCGGGTAGTGGGGTGTCAGAGGTCACGGGTGGGTGGGCGCGCTTGTCGCCCGTCCGCACGGCCGATACCGTCGCGCCGTGACGACCCGGGTGCTGCTGCTCGGCGGCACGGCCGAGGCGAGAGAACTGGCCGCCGCCCTGGTCGGCCGCCCCGACACCGTCGTGGTCTCCTCACTGGCCGGTCGGGTCGCCAATCCCCGGCTGCCGGTCGGCGAGGTCCGGATCGGCGGGTTCGGTGGAGTCGACGGCCTCACCCAATGGCTCGTCGAGCATCAGGTCGATGTGCTGATCGACGCCACCCACCCGTACGCGGAACGGATCCGCTCCTCGGCGGTCCGGGCGGCCGAGGCGACCGGGGTGCCACACCTGCGGTTGGAACGTCCCGGCTGGACGAGCGGGCCGGGAGACCGGTGGCACCGGGTGCCGCACCTCGCCGCCGCCGCGGATCTGGTGCCCCGGTTGGGCGGCCGGGCCTTCGTCACCACCGGCCGGCAGGGGCTGGACGCCTTCCTCCCACTGCGGGACACCTGGCTGCTCGTCCGGGTCGTCGACGAGCCGCAGACGCCGCTGCCGGCCAACGTCTCGGTGATCCGGGACCGTGGCCCGTACCAGCTGGCGGCGGAGACGGCGCTGATGACGGCGCACCGGATCGACGTACTGGTCACCAAGGACAGCGGTGGCACGTACACGATGGCGAAGCTCGCCGCCGCCCGCGACCTCGGCCTGCCCGTGGTGATGGTCGACCGACCGGCGGCGGTGGCCGTACCGGTGCAGGCGTCGGAGATCGGCGCGGCGGTGGCCTGGCTGGAGACCGTGCTGTCGCGGCGATAGGCCACGACCGGCCCGGAAGGGTCAGCCCGGGTACGTCCGGGGCGTCCAGACCACGGTCGAGCCGTCCGCGCGCCGGTCCACTCGGGTGGTCGACGAGCCGACGATCAGCAGGCAGCGCATGTCCACCTCCGCCGGGTCGAGTTTGGAGAGTTCCACCACGCTGATCCGCTCCCCTGGCCGGCCGACGTCCCGGGCGATGACCACCGGAGTCTCCGCCGACCGGTGCCGCAGCAGGACGTCCCGGGCCGCCGCGACCTGCCACCGGCGGCTCGCGGAGGCGGGGTTGTAGAGCGCCAGCACCAGATCTGCGGCGGCGGCACCGGCCAGCCGCTGTTCGATCACCGCCCACGGCTTGAGCCGGTCGGAGAGCGAGAGCACCGCGAAGTCGTGACCGAGCGGGGCGCCGATCCGACTCGCCGCCGCCTGCGCGGCGGTCAGCCCCGGCAGCACCCGTACCGGGACCGGGCCGAACCGCTCGTCGGTGGTGGCGACCTCCAGCACCGCCGTGGCCATCGCGAAGATCCCCGGGTCGCCGGACGAGACCACGGCCACCCGCGCGCCGGCCAGGGCGAGTTCCAGCGCGTGCCGGGCCCGGTCGATCTCGACCTGGTTGCCCGAGGTGTGCCGGTGCTGGCCGGGGCGGTGCGGCACCCGGTCGACGTACGGGGCGTAGCCGACGAGATGTTCCGCCTCGCGCAGCGCCTGCGCGGTCTCCGGGGTGAGCCACTTCGTTCCGGCCGGACCGAGCCCGACCACGGTCACCTCGCCCGCCGGCCGCTCGGCGTCGACACCTGCCGACCCGTCGGTGCCGGTTGCCGCGTCCGCGCCGGCCTGGCCCGAGACTCCCGCCGCCACGGCCGCGCCCGTCGGGCTGGTCAGCACCGCCAGGGAGAAGTACGGCACCCCGTCCGGATCCACCTCGGCCAGCGGCAGTTCCCGGCCGATGTCGGTGGTGGCCCGCTCGACGTACCACGCGTCGTCGAGCCGTCCGGCGTCGGCGAACGCCGCCCGTACCTGGGGAAAGGTGCGGCCGAGCTTGAGTACGGCGGCGGCGTCGGTGTCGGCCAGCCGGCGGGTCAACTCGTCGGCGGGCAGGGTTCCGGGCAGTACGGTGAGCACCTCGTCCCGCTCGACCAGCGGCCGGCCCAGTACGGCGGTGGCGGCGCTGATCGAGGTGACCCCCGGCACCACCTCGGCCGGGAACAGGTGTGCCAGCCGTTCGTGCAGGTACATGTAGGAGCCGTAGAACATCGGGTCGCCGGCGCAGAGCACCACCACGTCCCGCCCGGCCGACAGGTGTTCGGCGAGCCGTTCCGCGCTGGCGTCGTAGAACTCGGTGATGGCCGCCTCGTAGCCGCCCGGATGATCGGTGGTCTCGGTGGTGACCGGGTACACCAGCGGCTCCAGCACCTGCCCGTCGCTCAGGTACGACGCGGCGATGGACCGGGCGATGCTCCGGCCGTGCCGGGCCGAGTAGTACGCGACCACGTCGGCGGCGGCGATCACCCGGGCCGCCTTGACGGTCAGCAGTTCGGGGTCACCCGGTCCGACCCCGACCCCCCGGAGCGTGCCCGGTTCCGCGTGGCTGTTCATTCGACCTCGTTCGCGATGGCGTTGACCGCGGCGACGGTGATGGCGCTGCCGCCCCGTCGACCGTGCACCACCAGGTACGGAATGCCGGCATCATGCGCGGCCAGGGCCTGCTTCGACTCGGCCGCCCCGATGAAGCCCACCGGGACGCCGATGATCACCGCCGGCCGGGCGGCCCCCTCGTCGATCATCTCCAGCAGCCGGAACAACGCGGTGGGGGCGTTGCCGATCGCCACCACCGCACCGTCGAGCCGGTCCCGCCACAGCTCCAGGGCGGCGGCGCTCCGCGTCGTGCCGAGTCGCTGGGCCAGGCCGGGTACGGCGGGATCGCGCAGCATGCAGAGCACCTGGTTACCGCTGGGCAGCCGGGCCCGGGTGATGCCGGAGGCGACCATCGCCGCGTCACAGAGGATCGGCGCGCCGGCCCGCAACGCCGTACGCCCGGCGGTGACCAGATCGGGGCTGGCCGCGATGTCGCCGACCAGGTCCACGCAGCCGGAGGCGTGGATCATCCGTACCGCCACCTGCGCGATGTCCGGCGGCAGCGCGGAGAGGTCGGCTTCGGCCCGGATCGTCGCGAACGACTGTCGGTAGATCTCCGCACCGTCGCGGATGTATTCGTAGCTCACTGTCGCCCTTCTGCCCGTGCGGCCAGTGCCGCCGACGGGTTGCCGATCCAACTACGGCCGGCCGCCTCGATGCGGTACCCGGAACCGGTGGCCACGGCCAGCACGGCGGGCCCGGCCGGGCGCCCGCAACACCGGTCACAGCCGACGACGTGCACCGGCAGCATCCGCCCTCCCACCGTTCCGCCCTCGCCCACCGTTGCCGGTGTCTCGGCCCCGGTCGCCGCGTCGGCCAGCGCGTCCGTCAGGTCCTGCCGCACGTCGGCGAGGGCGCTGGCGCAGCCGGGGCGGCCGGTGCAGGCGCTGACTCCCCGCCACGGCGACGACGGCTCGACCAGCAGCCCGGCCGTGGCCAGGCGGCCGACGGTATCCGGTCGCGTCGAGTCGAGCACGACGCTGCGCCACGGGGTGATGATGATCTCGTCCGTAGCGGCGAGTTCGGCCAGTTCCCGGGCCTGGCCGGCGGTCAGCCGTCCCAGCCGGGCACCGGCCACCACCAGGCCGTCCGGCCGGACACCCACCGTCGGCACCGCCTCCCCGCCCACCGCCGGCCCATCCGCCGGCAGTGGCGGGTCCGGTTGCGCGACCGGGCGGCCGAGCGCGGCGGTCACCCGGGCCGGCCCGTCCGGCAGGTCCGCCAGTCGCCACAGGTCGCTGCGGTCACCGCGTACCCGGAGGAAGGCTCGGGCAGCCTCGATCAGCAGCTCGACCGCCGCCGCCGGACCGGCCCGCAGACCCGTGTCGGTACCGGCGAGCCGGAGCGCGTCCTCGCCCGCCACCCAGCACAGGTCGGCGCCGAGGGTGGTCACGTCGTACCGGCCGTCGTCGAGGGCGAACAGGAACCTGCCGCTGAGCGACGCCAGGTCGGCGGCGCCCCGCAGCGCCGCGTCCAGGTCCCGCACCATCGGGCGTACGTCGAGCCGGCCGCGCCCGTCGCGACCGCTCAGCGGGGAGGCGAGCAGGTTGCGGACGCGTTCGTGGGTGGGGGTCGGCAGCAGGCCGGCGGCGGCGATCCGTTCGGCGGCCCGGCGTACGGCGTCGTCGTCGGCGAGCCCCCGGATCTGGAGGTTGGCCCGGGAGGTCAACTCCAGCGTCCCGTCACCGTCCGTGTCGGCGACGTCGGCGAGTACCCGGAGTTGGCCGGGGCGGAGTTGGCCGCCGGGCAGCCGTACCCGGACCAGCAGCCCGTCGGCGGCCTGGTGCGCCCGCAACGCGCCGGGACAGCGGTCCTCCGGCGATCGTGGGGACGGGGTGGCGGGGGCGGACACGGGCTCATCGTAGAGTCAGGGTCCTCGGCGCCTGCCGGCCCGAGAGAAGCATCACGCGGCGAACCCGGAGGAACCCGGTGCAAGTCCGGGGCGGTCCCGCCACTGTCACCGAGCTGGGAATTCAGCTCGGAAGCCAGACACTCCGGATCACCGCACGATCGACCACGACCACGGGCGCGGACCCGAGGAGGAGTCACCCATGTCTGCGGCGGACGCTGCCACCACGATTCTCCTGTTGTCGACTTCGGACACGGACCTACTTTCCGCCCGAGCCAGCGGCGCGGTCTACCGGCTGGCCAATCCGGCCCGGCTCGACCTCGCCGACCTGCCCGACCTGGTCGCCGGGGTCGACCTGGTGGTGGTACGGATCCTCGGCGGCCACCGGATGTGGGAGGAGGGCCTGGCGGCACTGCGCGCCGGTTCCCTACCCGTGGTGGCGCTCGGCGGTGAGCAGGCGCCGGACGCGGAGCTGATGTCCCGGTCGACGGTGCCGGCCGGAATCGCCGCCCAGGCGCACGCGTACCTGGCCCAGGGTGGGCCGGAGAACCTGCGTGAGCTGCACGGCTTCCTCTCCGACACGGTGCTGCTGACCGGTCACGGCTTCAACCCGCCCGTCGAGCAGCCGAACTGGGGCGTCCATCCCCGAACCCCGGGTACGTCGTCCGGGCCGGTGGTCGGCATCCTCTACTACCGGGCCCACCAGTTGAGCGGGAACGTCGGGTTCGTCGAGGCGCTGGCCGCCGCCGTCGAGGACGCCGGGGGGCAGGCCCTGCCGATCTTCTGCGCCAGTCTGCGTACCCCCGAACCGGAACTGCTGGCGGCGCTCGGCGCGGCCGACGCGCTGCTGGTCACGGTGCTCGCGGCCGGTGGTACCCGGCCGGCGGACGCCGCCGCCGGTGGCTCCGAGCAGGCCTGGGACGTCGGCGCGCTGGCCGCGCTGGACGTACCGATCCTCCAAGCGCTCTGCCTGACCTCGTCCCGGCAGACCTGGTCGGACAGCGACGACGGGGTCTCCCCGCTGGACGCGGCCACCCAGGTCGCGGTGCCCGAGTTCGACGGGCGACTGATCACCGTGCCGTTCTCGTTCAAGGAGACCGACGCCGACGGGCTGCCCCGGTACGTCGCCGATCCGGAACGGGCGGCCCGGGTGGCCGGCACCGCCGTCCGGCTCGGCCGGCTGCGCCACACCCCGCCGGAGCAACGCCGGCTGGCGCTGGTGCTGTCGGCGTACCCGACCAAGCATGCCCGGGTCGGCAACGCCGTCGGGCTGGACACCCCGGCCAGTGCGATCCGGCTGCTGCGGACGCTGCGCGACCTCGGTTACGACCTCGGGCCGGTCGACGGCCCGGACGCCCTGCCCGGTCTGATCCCCGCCCCGGACGCCGAACTGCCCGACGGTGACCGGCTGATCCACGCCCTGATCGCGGCGGGCGGGCAGGACCAGGAGTTCCTCACCGAGGAGCAGCTCGCCGCCAACCCGGTACGGGTGCCGCTGCGCAGCTACCAGCGGTGGTTCGACGCGCTGCCGGCCGATTTGCGGGAGGCGATGGTCGAACACTGGGGGCCGCCGCCGGGGCAGCTCTACGTCGACACCTCCGCCGATCCCGACGGCGAGATCGTGCTGGCCTGCCTGCGGGCCGGAAACGTGATCATCATGATCCAGCCGCCGCGCGGCTTCGGCGAGAACCCGGTGGCCATCTACCACGATCCGGACCTGCCGCCGACCCACCACTACCTGGCCGCGTACCGGTGGCTGGACGAGGAGTTCGGCGCCGACGCCGTGGTCCACCTCGGCAAGCACGGCTCGCTGGAGTGGCTGCCCGGCAAGACGGTCGGCCTCTCCGCCGCCTGCGGTCCGGACGCGGTGCTCGGCTCGCTGCCGCTGATCTATCCGTTCCTGGTCAACGACCCGGGCGAGGGCGCCCAGGCCAAGCGCCGGGCGCACGCGGTCATCGTGGACCACCTGGTGCCGCCGATGGCCCGCGCGGAGAGCTACGGCGACATCGCCCGGCTGGAACAACTGCTCGACGAGTACGCCAACATCGCCGCCATGGACCCGGCCAAGCTGCCGGCGATCCGGGGCCAGATCTGGACGCTGATCCAGGCGGCCCGGCTCGACCACGACCTGGGCCTGGACCAGCGCCCGCACGACGCCGAGTTCGACGAGTTCCTGCTGCACGTGGACGGCTGGCTCTGCGAGGTGAAGGACGCGCAGATCCGCGACGGCCTGCACATCCTGGGTGAGCCGCCGGCCGGCGAGGCCCGGGTGAACCTGGTGCTGGCGATCCTGCGGGCCCGACAGGTCTGGGGCGGACGGGCCGGCGCCGTCGACGGGCTACGCGCCGCGCTGGGCCTCGCCGAGTCCGGCACCGAGGACTCCGCCACCGTCGACCGGGCCGAGGCGGTGGCCCGGTCCCTGGTGGAGGCGATGGAGGCGTACGGCTGGTCCGTCGGGGCCGTACCGGCGGTGCTCGCCGACGTACTCGGCGACGACGATCCCCGGGCCGAAGCCGTACGGCCGGTGCTGGAGTTCGCCGCGACCGAGGTCGTACCCCGGCTGGCCCGCACCACCGACGAGATCGACCACATCGTGCACGCCCTGGGCGGCGGGTACGTTCCGGCCGGGCCGAGCGGGTCACCGCTGCGTGGCCTGGTGAACGTGCTGCCGACCGGCCGCAACTTCTACACCGTCGACCCGAAGGCGATCCCGAGCCGACTCGCGTACGCCACCGGGCAGGCGATGGCGACGTCGCTGGTCGAGCGGTACCGGCAGGACACCGGGGACTGGCCCCGCTCGGTCGGGCTGTCCGCCTGGGGCACCTCGGCGATGCGTACCGCCGGGGACGACGTGGCCGAGGTGCTGGCGCTGATCGGTGTGGCGCCGACCTGGGACGAGGCGTCCCGGCGGGTGAACGGGTTCGAGATCATCCCGCTCGCCGAGCTGGGCCGGCCGCGGATCGACGTGACGGTCCGGATCAGCGGCTTCTTCCGGGACGCGTTCCCGCACGTGCTGCTCCTGCTCGACGACGCGGTCCGGGCGGTCGCCGCGCTCGACGAGCCGGACGAGCAGAACTTCCTGCGGGCGCACGCCCGGGCCGACACCGCCCGGCACGGCGACGAGCGGCGGGCCACCAGCCGGATCTTCGGCTCGAAGCCGGGCGCGTACGGTGCCGGCCTGCTGCCGCTGATCGACAGCGGGAACTGGCGCGACGACGCCGATCTCGCCGAGGTCTACACGGTCTGGGGCGGCTTCGCGTACGGCCGGGGGCTGGACGGTCGGCCCGCCCGGGAGGACATGGAGAACGCGTACCGGCGGATCACGGTTGCGGCGAAGAACACCGACACCCGGGAACACGACATCGCGGACTCCGACGACTACTTCCAGTACCACGGCGGCATGATCGCCACGGTCCGGGCGCTGACCGGGCAGGCGCCCCGGGCGTACATCGGGGACAGCACCACGCCGGACGCGATCCGGACCCGCTCGTTGACCGAGGAGACCGCCCGGGTGTTCCGGGCCCGGGTGGTCAACCCGCGCTGGCTCTCCGCGATGCGCCGGCACGGCTACAAGGGCGCGTTCGAGCTGGCCGCCACGGTCGACTACCTCTTCGGGTACGACGCCACCGCCGGCGTGGTCGGCGACTGGATGTACGAGCAGCTGGCCCAGACGTACGCCCTCGACCCGGAGAACCAGGAGTTCCTGCGCCGCTCCAACCCGTGGGCGCTGCGGAACATCATCGAACGCCTCTCCGAGGCCGCCGACCGAGGCCTGTGGGCCAAGCCCGATCCGGCCACGATGGAGGCGCTCCGCGACACCTACCTCCAGATCGAGGGCGACCTGGAGGGCTCCGACTGAGGTGCAAGGAAGGGCCCCTTCTTATCGCTTTTTGTATAAGAAGGGGCCCTTCCTTGCACCCAGACTCGGGCGGGATCTTGCCAGACCGATCGACATCGTCCTATCCTTCGATTTCGGAAAGCGCTTTCCTGTCTGCCTGGCTCGTCCTGGTGGATGCGGGGACGAGAGGTGAGGCGAGGATGAGACGACCAGTCGTACTGCGGCTCTATGCGGCACTGGCCACCACGGCCATCGCGGCCGCGACCGGTGTGGTCATGTCGATGCCCGAGGCATCGGCGGCGACCGGCGGCGTCACCGGCTACGCCACCCAGAACGGGGGGACCACCGGCGGGGCCGGCGGGCAGACGGTGCGGGCCAGCACGGGTACCGCGATCCATGCGGCCCTGTGCGGCCGGGCCAGCAGCAGCACCCCGATCATCATCGAGGTGTCCGGGACCATCAACCACGGCAACACCACCAAGGTGTCGGGCGACAGCTGCAACACCGCCGCCGGCGTGATCGAGCTCAAGCAGATCAGCAACGTCTCGATCATCGGGGTCGGCGGCGCCGTCTTCGACCAGCTGGGCATCCACATCCGCGACTCCAGCAACATCATCATCCAGAACGTGACCGTCCGGAACGTCAAGAAGTCGGGCTCGCCCACGTCCAACGGCGGTGACGCCATCGGCATGGAGAGCACCGTCCGCAACGTCTGGGTCGACCACGTCACCCTGGAGGCGTCGGGCGGGGAGGCAGAGGGCTTCGACGGCCTCTTCGACCTGAAGGACAACGTCCAGTACGTGACCCTGTCCTACGCCACCCTGCGCAACTCCGGCCGGGGCGGTCTCGTCGGGTCCAGCGAGAGCGACACGTCGAACGGCTTCATCACGTACCACCACAACCTGTACGAGAACATCGACTCCCGTACGCCCCTGCTGCGCGGCGGCATCGCCCACATCTACAACAACTCGTACGTGAGCCTGCACGAGTCCGGCATCAACTCCCGGGCCGGGGCACGGGCCAAGGTGGACAACAACTACTTCCGGAACTCCAAGGACGTGCTGGGCACCTTCTACACCGACCAGGCCGGCTACTGGCAGGTCAGCGGCAACATCTTCGACAACGTGACCTGGTCCAGCCCGGGCGACGACACCAACCCCGCCGGCCCCAACCCGCAGTCCAACACCAGCGTCAGCATCCCGTACTCCTACACGCTCGACGGGGCCAGTTGCGTGCCGAGCATCGTGAGCCAGACGGCCGGCGCCAACAAGGGCAACCAGGTGTCGAACGGCAACTGCTCGCCGACGACGCCGACGACGGGGCCGACCAACCCCACGCCACGGCCGACCACGCCGACTCCGACCAACCCCACGCCGCAACCCACCACTCCCACGCCGGGCCAGCCCGGCGGGACCAACCTCAGCCTCGGGGCCGGTGCCGACGGCTCCAGCAAGGCCAGCGGAACGAGCTACGGCAACGTGCGGGACGGCAACATGAGCAGCTACTGGTCGCCGGCCGGCGCGACCGGCTCCATCTCGATCAAGTGGGGCTCCGCCACCACGGTCTCCAGGATCAACATCCGGGAGGCGGCAGGCTCCACCGGAGGCATCGGCTCCTGGCGGGTCGTCAACGCCGACAACGGCGCCGTCCTGACCTCGGGCAGCGGGGCGGGCGTCATCACCTTCGCCAGCACCTCGCTGACCAAGATCACCTTCGACATCACCGGTTCGACCGGGGCGCCGAGGGTCGCCGAGTTCGAGACATACGCCGGATAGCGGCGCGGTTCCACCGGCCGTCCGGGACCGGGACGCGGGTTGCCCCCCGCGCCACGGCTCGGGCGGCCGGCCGCGTGCACCCGGTCAGCGGCCGTCCGGCCGTACCCGGTCGAGACGATCGCGAGTGACGGCGGGCACTCCGGCGTACCGAGCCGCCGCCGTGACGAACCGGGCGGCCAGCTCCGGGTGCCCGGCCCAGTGCACGTGCAGGTAGGACGCGTGCAGGCTGGTGTCGACGATGCCCTCCTCGACCGCCGTACCGAGCCCGTGCGGGCGGGACGGCCGGGGGCCGACAGCCTCCTGCTGGCCGCGTTCCTGATCGGCGCGGCACTCACGCACGCGTGGAGCCTGGTGTGGTCGCTGCCCGCCATCTCCTGTACGGAGAATCGCTCGGCTGGTGGAACGCAGTCTCGCTGGCGCTCGTGGTGGCGGGCGCCATCGCGTTCTGCCTGATCCAGATCCGGACCACGGGTGTCGGGACGGCGGCACGGCGAGCCATGGCCACCGGATGATCGTCATCGACGCGGCCTCGCCGACGCCGCCGTACGAGCAGCTCCGGGCCCAGCTCGCGAGGCAGATCCAGGACCGCTCGCTCGCCGTCGGCACGAGACTGCCGACGATCCGCCGGCTCGCGGCCGACCTCGGCCTCGCCGTGAACACCGTCGGTCGGGCGTACCGGGAGCTGGAGGAGGCCGGGCTGATCGAGACCCGCAGGCGGGCCGGCTCGTTCGTCTCGGCCGCCGGCGAACAGGCCCTCGAGCAGGCCCACCGCGCCGCCCGCGACTACGCGGCGGTCATCGCCAGCGTCGGCATCGACCCCACCGAGGCGATCCGGATCGTCGAGGCGGCACTGGGCCATGCTTCGACGCCGTAAACCACCGTCAGAGGTCGAAGCCGCCGGAAACCTCGATGTTCTGCCCGGTGATCCAGCGACTCTCCTCGCCGAGCAGGGTGGCGATCACCATGCCGACGTCGTCGGGTTCGCCGATCCGGCCGAGGGCGGTCTTGGCGGCGAGCATGGGGATCACCTCGGGGTACGCCTCGAAGCCGACGACCCCCGATGAGTCGGCGAGCCGGGTACGGGTGGGGCCGGGCGAGACGGCGTTCACCCGGATGCCCCGGGTGGCGAACTCCTTGGCCATGTAGCGGCTCAGCACGTTCAGGCCGCCCTTCATCGTGGCGTACGCGGAGTAGCCGGCGTCCACCAGGCCGGTGGGCAGCGCAGAGTTGCTGCTGACGTTGACGATGGCGCCGCCGTCAGTCAGTAGTGGCAACAGCGCCTGGGTCAGGAAGTACGGTCCCTTGAGCAGGACCCGCATGAACTTGTCGAACAGTTCCTCGGTGGTGTCCTCGAACATCGCCATCCCGCCGAAGCCGGCGTTGTTGACCAGGTAGTCGAACGTGTCCTGCTGCCAGGTGTCGCGCAGGATGGCGACGACCTGCTCGCGGAAGGCCGGGAAGGTTTCGCTGCGCCCGACGTCCAGCCGTAGCGCGACGGCGGCACCGCCGTCCTTCTCGATGGCGGCCACCGTGTCCTGCGCGCCGGCCTGGTTGCCGCTGTAGGTCAGGATGACGGCCGTTCCACGCTTGGCGAGCTGGATGGCCGTACTCTGCCCGATGCCGGAGCTGGCGCCGATCACGATCGCGATCCGCACGATTTCACCTACCTGTTCATTCGTGGAGCGACGTTTCACTCCCTGCGATTTCGATGTATTTATCAGACCATCTAGACCAGGTGAAACATTAGAACAATGCTCCTCGCCTCTTGCCTGATCCTCTCATCGCCGAGAACAGGTCGGGTGCTTTAATCGATCCGTGCTGCTCGACGAACTACGCGCGTTGCTGACTCGGCACGCCCGAGCCGACCGGACCACCCCCATCGACGGTGTCCTGGTCGGCACGGCCGAACGGGCGCACGAGTCCTCGGCGTCGATGTCCGGCACGGTGATGGCGCTCATCGCGCAGGGCGCGAAGACGCTCGCACTGGGCGACCGGATGTACGAGTACCGCGCCGGCCAGTACCTGATCGCCTCGATCGACCTGCCGGTCACCGGCCACTACACCGAGGCCAGCCGCGAGCGGCCGGCGCTCGGGTTCGGCCTTGCCCTGGAGCCGTCGGCGATCGCCGACCTACTGCTCCAGGCACCCCCCGGCAACCTCCCACGCGCGGGCGGCGGCACACCGTCCGCGCTGGCGGTCAGCGACGCGCCGGTCGAACTCGTCGACGCGGCGGTACGGATGCTTCGCCTGATCGACCGGCCGCGCGACATCCCGGTGCTCGCACCGTTGATCAAGCGGGAGATCCTGTGGCGGCTCATCACCGGCGAGCAGGGCGCGACCGTCCGCCAGCTCGGCCTGGCCGACAGCAGCCTGGCCCACATCGCCCGCGCGGTCCGGTGGATCCGCGACAACTACCGGGAGTCGTTCCGGGTGGAAGATCTGGCGCAGATGTCCGCCATGAGCCCGTCTGCGTTCTACCGCAACTTCCAGGCGGTCACCGCGATGAGCCCCATCCAGTTCCAGAAACAGATCCGGCTCCAGCAGGCCCGGCTGCTGCTGGCCACCCACCCCCACGACGTCACCGCGGTCAGCCAGCGGGTGGGATACGACAGCCCGTCACAGTTCAGCCGCGAGTACCGCCGCCAGTTCGGCGCGCCACCGAGCCAGGACGCCGCCCGCCTGCGCGACGCCGCGCTCACTCCTGCGCCGTCTGTGCCGTAACAGCCCGTTGCCCTGCCCACGGGACGCCACGCCAACCTGTACCACACAACTCCCGGCAGCCTGGGCACCTCAGCCAGGGCCCGGCCGCACCGGGCTCCGGGTCGGCCGGTCCGCCGGACGGTCCGGGAGAGGCGCCCCGGCGTACCGGGCCGCCGCCGTGACGAACCGGGCGGCCAGCTCCGGGTGCCCGGCCCAGTGCACGTGCAGGTAGGACGCGTGCAGGCTGGTGTCGACCACGCCCTCCTCGACCGCCGTACCGAGCCCGTGCGGGCGGGACGGCCGGGGCCGGAAGCGCCACGCGGGGGTCCGGTCGGGGGCGTACTCGACCTGGGTGCGGTGGAACTCGTGCCCGGTCACCACCGTCCCCGGCTCGGCCAGCAGGCTGGCGCCGACCGCGACACCCTCCCGGTAGCCGAGGGTGAGCCGCCCGGTCATCCGGGCCGAGGCGTCCAGCACGCCGGTCATCGGATGGTCGTCGAGATCCCGGCAGAGATAGAGCAGGCCGGCGCACTCGGCCACCACCGGCAGGCCGCCCCGGGCCGCCCGGCCCACCGCCTCGCGCAGCCGGCCGTTGGCGGAGAGTTCGGCCGCGTACACCTCGGGGAAGCCGCCGCCGAGATAGAGGCCCGCGCAGCCGGCGGGCAGTTCCTCGTCGCGCAGCGGATCGAGCGGTACGACCCGCAGCCCGGCGGCGCCGAGCAGTTCCTCGGTCTCCGGGTAGCGGAAGGTGAACGCCGAGCCTCCGGCGACCGCGACGGTGACCGGCGGTCCCGCCCCGACGAACGGCGCCGACCCGTCCGGCTCCCACGGCCGGCCCGGCAGCCCGGGTGCCCGGCGGGCGACGGCCAGTACGGCGTCCAGGTCCACCGCGCGGGCGAGGTGACCGGCGAGCGCCTCGACGGTACGTCGGGCCTCGGCGCCCCGTTCGGCGGCCGGAACCAGCCCGAGGTGTCGGCTCGGGGTGTCCAGGGCGGCGTTCCGGCGCAGCGCCCCGAGCACCGGTACGCCGGTCCGGGCGACCGCCTGCCGCACCTCCGCCTCGTGGGTCTCCGAGCCGACCTTGTTCAGGATCACCCCGGCGATGGTCAGCCCGGGGTCGTACGTCGCGAAGCCGTGCACCAGCGCGCCGATGCTGCGGGAGCTGCCGGAGACGTCCACCACCAGCAGCACCGGGCTGCCGGTCAACCGCGCGACGTGCGCGGTGGAGGCGAACCCCTCCCGGCCGACCGCACCGTCGTGCAGCCCCATCACCCCCTCGACGATGGCGACGTCGGCCGGCGCCGGCACGGTCGCGCCGTGCAACAGCAGCGGGACGATCCGCTCCTCCCCCTGCAGGTGCGGATCCAGGTTGCGTCCCGGTCGGCCGGTCGCCAGGGCGTGGTAGCCGGGGTCGATGTAGTCCGGCCCGACCTTGTGCCCGCTGACGGCCAGCCCGCGTTCGCGCAGCGCGGCCATCAGCCCGGTGGCCACGGTGGTCTTGCCCTGCCCGGAGGCGGGTGCGGCGACCACCACCCGGGGCAGCGGGGTCACCACTCGATCCCCCGTTGTCCCTTCTGTCCCGTGTCCATCGGATGCTTCACCTTGGTCATCTCGACGACCAGGTCGGCCGCCTCGACCAGCCGGGGGTCGGCGTCCCGACCGGTGATCACCACGTGCTGGTGGCCGGGCCGGTTCCGCAGGGTGTCGACGACCTCGTCGACGTCGATCCAGCCCCACTTCATCGGATAGGTGAACTCGTCGAGCACGTAGAACTGGTGCCGCTCCCCGGCCAGCCGGCGCTGGATCTCCCGCCAGCCCTCGACGGCGTCGGCGGCGTGGTCGGACTCGGCGCCGGCCTTGCGGCTCCAGCTCCAGCCCGAACCCATCTTGTGCCACTCGACCGGCCCGCCCTCGCCGGTCTGTTCGTGCACCCGGCCGAGGGCGAGCAGACCGGCCTCCTCGCCGACCCGCCACCGGGCCGACTTCACGAACTGGAACACTGCGATCGACCAGCCCTGGTTCCAGCCCCGCATGGCCAGGCCGAACGCCGCCGTCGACTTACCCTTCATCGCTCCGGTGTGGACGATAAGCAGCGGGCGGTTGCGGCGCTGTCGGGTGGTCAGCCCGTCCTGCGGTACGACCTCGGGTTGTCCCTGCGGCATCAGGCAGCCCTTCCGGTACGTCGCCGCGGTACGCCGACCTCAGCCGGTCGCTGCGGTACGTCGATGTCAACCGGTCCGGCGGAACGCGCTCCGTCCCCGGGTCGCCCGGCGGTACGGGTGCGTACGGCGGTGGTCAGCGTTCCCGCCGCGACCTGTTCCAGCGGCAGGTGTTCCGCGTCCAGCGCGTCGGCCAACGCGGAGCCCAGCCCCAGCCGGATCCGTCCCGACTCACAGTCGAGCACCACCGACCGTACTCCGCTGGCGGCCAGCAGCCGGGCGGCGTACCGGGCCCGGGGTACCGCGTCCGGACCGGCGGTGGCCCGACCGTCCGTCACCACCACCAGTAGCGCGCGTCGGCGCGGATCCCGGATGCCCTCCACCCGCAACGCCTCACCGGCCCGCAGCAGCCCCTCCGCCAGGGGCGTACGGCCACCGGTCGGCAGGTCGTCGAGTCGGGCGGCGGCGACGTCCACACTGGAGGTCGGCGGCAGCGCCAGTTCGGCGGTGTGGCCCCGGAAGGTGACCAGACCGACCTTGTCCCGCCGCTGGTAGGCGTCCAGCAGCAGGGACAGTACCGCGGTCTTGACCTCCCGCATCCGCTGTCGGGCCGCCATCGAGCCGGAGGCGTCGACACAGAACAGGATCAGGTTGCCCTCCCTCCCCTGCCGGACCGGCACCCGGACGTCCTCCGGCCGCAACTCCAGCCCCGGTCCCCGCCGGCCCCGCTGCCGCTGGTGCGGGGCCGCCGCCCAGAGCGTGGCGACCAGGTGCGGGCGGCGTACCGGTCCGGCGCCCGGCAGCGTGGTCCGGACCGTCTGGCCCACCGTCGTCACCGCCGGTGACCGCCGGCCGGCCGCACCCGCGCCGACCCCGGGTACGACGAGCAGCCGGGCCCGGTACGGCTGGTCCGCGCCGAGCGCGTTCGCGCCGGTCGGAGCGGTCTCGCGGCCCTTCCCCGGCTCGCCCGCTCCGGTCGGTTCCGCCGGATCGCCGGACGGCACCGGACCGTCGCGGTCACCCGGGCCGGCACCGTGCTCCGCTTCCGGTGCCGAGTCCGGCGCGGCTCCCGGTGCCGACTCCGAGCTGGCCTCGCCGTCGTCGGGAACCGGTGCGCCGCCGGGGCCGCCGGGATCGGGATCGTCGGGACCGGACCCCGGTGGCGGCGGATCGATCTCCGGCATCGGTGGATCGGTCGGCTGGTCCAGACCGGCATCGGCGAGTGCCTGGTCCAGCCGCTCCTGCTCGATGCCCGGCGGATCGAAGGGGTTGCGCCGACGTCGGTGCGGCAGGGCGAGCCGGGCCGCCGCCCGGATGTCCCCTGCGGTGACGGTGGTCCGCCCGCACCAGGCGGCGTGCGCCATCGCGGTCCGCGCGGTGACCAGGTCGGCGCGCATCCCGTCGACCTCGAACGAGGCGCAGAGCGTGGCGATCCGGAGCAACGTGTCATCGTCGAGCCGGACCGAGGGGAGCAGTCGACGGGCGGCGGCGATCCGGCCGGCCCGCTCGGCGTCCGCCGCCGCGTACCGGTCGGCGAACCCGTCCGGGTCTGCCTCGTACCCGAGCCGTCGGCGGGTCACCTCGGCCCGTACCGAGGGATCACGGCTGGCCGCCACCTCGACCGTCAACCCGAACCGGTCGAGGAGCTGCGGCCGGAGTTCCCCCTCCTCCGGGTTCATGGTGCCGACCAGGACGAACCGGGCGGCGTACGCGATCGACACGCCCTCCCGCTCCACCGTGGCCCGGCCCATGGCCGCCGCGTCGAGCAGTACGTCGACCAGGTGGTCGTGCAGCAGGTTCACCTCGTCGACGTAGAGCAGTCCCCGGTGTGCGCCGGCGAGCAGCCCAGGCTCGTACGCGGTGACGCCCTCCCGCAACGCCCGTTCCAGGTGCAGCGATCCGAGTACCCGGTCCTCGGTCGCCCCGACGGGCAACTCGACGAGCCGGGCCGGCCGGGTGATGGTCGTGCCGGCGGGGTGGGCAACGCCGTCCGGCGTACCGGCGGGGTGAGCGCCGTCCGGCGTACCGGCGGGGTGGGCGCCGTCCGGGCAGTCCGGGTCCGGTGCGGCCGGGTCGCAGGAGAACCGGCAGTCGGAAAGTACCGTCACCGGCGGCAGCAGTGTGGTCAGGGCCCGGACGATGGTGGACTTCGCGGTGCCCTTCTCGCCCCGGACCAGCACCCCGCCGATGGCCGGCGAGACGGCGCTGAGGGTGAGCGCGAGCACCATGTCGTCCATGCCGACGACGGCGGAGAACGGGTACGACCGCACGGGCCAACCTCCTACCCCGTGGGTGTCCGCGCCCACGACCGGTTCGGTACCGCGTCGCCCGGAGACCGACACGGGACGGGGGCGGAGTGTCTGGCTTCCGACCCGCAGGGCCGGTCACAGTGGCGGGACCGCCCCGGATTCGCTGGCCTTCGCAGACCAGCCCACCGGTGTTCCTCGCGCGCCGTCGCCGCCGATAATGACACAGCCCACCCGCCAGGGCACCATCGGCGGCAGGTCGGCTAACGTTCCGCGACGTGACCGCGACGAGTGCCAGACCTGCGCTGACGGTGGTCGGGATCGGCGCGGACGGCTGGGCCGGGCTCGGCGAGACCGGCCGACTCGCGCTCCGCGCGGCCGAGGTCGTCCTCGCCGGCCGCCGGCACCTCGACCTGATTCCACCGGACCTGACGGCCCGCCGGGTGGTGTGGCCCAGCCCGTTGCTGCCCGCCCTGCCCGGCCTGCTCGACGAGCACGCCGACCGGCGGGTCTGCGTGCTCGCCAGCGGCGACCCGATGTGGTTCGGCATCGGCGCGCGCCTCGCCGAACTGGTCGGCGCCGACCGGCTGACGGTGCTGCCGCATCCGTCGGCGATCACCCTGGCCTGCGCCCGGCTCGGTTGGCCGGTCGAGCGGGTCACCGTGGTCAGCGCCGTCGGCCGGAACCTGGCCCGGGTACGCCGGGTGCTCACCCCCGGCCGCCGGATCCTGGTGCTCAGCGCCGACGCGTCGACGCCGTCCGCCCTGGCCGCCCTGCTCACCGACGCCGGCTACGGAACGAGCCAGCTGACCGTGCTGGCGTCGCTGGGCGCCGGGCACGAGCACCGGGTCGACGGGATCGCGGAGAACTGGGCGCATCCGGAGGGCGACCCCCTGAACGTCGTGGCCGTGCACGCCACCGCCGGGCCCGACACCCGGCTCCGGTCGACGGTGCCGGGCCTGCCGGACGAGGCGTACGCGCACGACGGGGCGCTGACCAAGCGGGAGGCCCGCGCCCTGGCGCTGTCCCGGCTCGCCCCGGCCCCCGGCGAGCTGCTCTGGGACGTGGGCGCCGGATCGGGCAGCATCGGCATCGAGTGGCTGCGGGCCGAGCCGAGCTGCCGCGCGGTGGCGGTCGAGGCGAGGGCGGACCGGGCGGAACGGATCGCCGGCAACGCGGCGGCGCTGGGCGTACCGGAGCTTCGGGTGGTGCGGGGCCGGGCCCCGGCGGCCCTGGCCGGGCTCCCGGCTCCGGACGCGGTCTTCGTCGGCGGCGGACTCGCCACCGACGGTCTCCTCGACGCCTGTTGGGCCGCGCTGGCTTCCGGCGGCCGGCTGGTGGCGCACGCGGTGACCGTCGAGGGGGAACGGGAGTTGACCACCCGGGCCGGCCTGCTCGGTGGCGAGCTGACCCGGCTCGGTGTCGAACGGGTCGAGCCGCTGGGCGGCTTCACCGCCTGGCGTCCGGCCCGGACCCTGGTGCAGTGGATGGTGGGGAAGCCATGACGGTAACGTTCATCGGCGCCGGTCCCGGCGCCGCCGACCTGATCACGGTACGCGGCCAGCGGGTGCTGACCCGGGCGCAGGTCTGCCTCTACGCCGGAAGTCTGGTACCGGCCGAGTTGCTCGACTCCTGCCCGCCGGGCGCCGAACTGGTCGACACGGCGGACCTCACGCTGGACGAGATCGTCGCCCGGATGGTCGAGGCGGACCGGGCCGGCCTGGACGTGGCCCGGCTCTGCTCCGGTGACCCGTCGATCTACAGCGCGGTGGCCGAACAGATGCGCCGGCTCGACGAGGCGGGCGTCGCGTACGACGTCGTGCCCGGGGTGCCGGCCTTCGCGGCGGCGGCCGCGACCCTGCGCCGGGAGCTGACCGTGCCGACGGTCGGCCAGACGGTGGTGCTGACCCGGGCCCAGTCCCGGTCGACGGCGATGCCGGCCGGCGAGGACCTCGCGGTACTCGGGGCCACCCGGGCAACCCTGGTGCTGCACCTCGCGGTCGGCCGGACCCGGGCGCTGGCCGAGCGGCTCGTGCCGCACTACGGCGCGGACTGCCCGGTCGCGGTGGTGGCCAGGGCCAGCCGCCCCGACGAACTCGTGCTGCGCGGCACCCTCGCCGACATCGCCGACCAGGTCGAACAAGCCGGGGTACGCCGAACGGCAGTGATCATCGTCGGCGAGGTGCTGGCCGCCGAGGGCTTCCCCGACAGCTACCTCTACTCCGCCGGCCGGGACCGGTCGGCGAAGCGCCCGGTCGGTTAGGGGACGTCGACTCATGCGAAAGATCCTGGTCATCGGCATCGGTGCGGGTGATCCCGAGCAGCTGACCCTGGAGGCGGTCCGGGCGCTCGGTGAGGTCGACGTCTTCTTCGTGCTCGACAAGGGCGCGCAGAAGCACGACCTGGTCGGACTGCGGCAGGAGATCCTGCGCCGGCACCCGACGAAACCCGGGCACCGGGTGGTGGAGTTGCGGGATCCGGACCGGGACCGGAGCGACCTCGGCACCGCCGGCTACGTCAGCGCGGTGGACGACTGGCGTCGACGGCGGGCCGAGTTGCTGCGGGTGCTGATCCGCGACGAGGTGCCCGAGGACGGCTGCGGCGCCTTCCTGGTCTGGGGCGACCCGGCGTTGTACGACAGCACCCTCGGCGTCGTCGAGGAGATGCTCGCCGACGAGACCGTCCACTTCGACTACACGGTGATTCCCGGGGTGAGTAGTGTCTCGACGCTGGCCGCCCGACACCGGATCGGGCTGAACCGGGTCGGCCGGCCGTTCCAGGTCACCACCGGTCGGCTGCTCGCCCAGGGCTGGCCGTCGGAGGTGGACGACCTGGTGGTGATGCTGGACGCGCACTGCACCTTCACCCGGGTCACCGAGCCGAACGTGGACATCTACTGGGGGGCGTACCTCGGCACCCCGGACGAGATCCTGGTCGCCGGCCCGCTCGCCGAGGTCGGCACCCGGATCGTGGACGTACGCCGGGCGGCGCGGGAGCGCAAGGGTTGGATCATGGACACGTATCTGCTGCGGCGCCGTCGAACGGACTGACTGACCGACGGACTGACCGACCGGTCCGGGGCAACCGGAAGACCGATGCGCACGCTGGATCCAAATCCTACAGTGGAGATAGGCTTTAGGACGGCTGCCACGCTCCGGTCCATCGGAGGTACCCATGCCAACACTGTCGCCCTTCAGCCGCCTGGCCAGCCCGGTCGACACCGCGACCTACGGCGAGTACCGGATCACCCGCCGGGCCGACGACCCCCGCCCGCTCTACCGCTTCACCGGACGTGTCGGCGAGAACAGCCGGGCCGGCTTCACTCCCCGGGTCGGGCGCTACCACGTCTACGCGGGCTGGTTCTGCCCGTGGTCGCACCGGGTGACCATCACCCGCTCCCTCGCCGGGCTGGACGACGTCGTGAGCGTGTCGTACGTGGACAACGCGCGGGACGGGCGCGGCTGGGCCTTCCGCGAGCGGTACGGGCCCGATCCGGTGAACGGCTTCACCCTGCTGCGCCAGGTCTACGAGGCGACGGAGGAGGGCTTCGACGGCCACGTCTCGGTGCCGACCCTCTGGGACCGGGCCACCGCGAGCGTGGTCAGCAACGACTTCCGGACGATCGGGATCGACCTCGCCACCGAATTCCGGCGGCACGCCACTCCGGTCGTGGAGACGTACCCCGAGGAGCACCGCGCCGAGATCGAGGACCTCGACGCCTGGCTCGGCCCGGTGGTCAACCGGGGCGTACCCGCGGCCGGCCGGCCCGGTCCGGCCGGCGCCCGCGCCCGGACCGCGCTGCTCGACGCCTTCGCCGCCCTCGACGAGCGGCTGGCCATCCGGCGCTACCTGGTCGGATCGGCGCCGACCGAGGCGGACGTCCGGCTCTGGGTGACCCTGGTCCGCTACGACGCCGGCCCGAACGCCCACCGCACCATCAACCCCGGCCTGTCCGCCTATCCGCACCTGTGGGCCTACGCACGGGATCTCTACACACTGCCCGCCTTCCGGAACACCACCGACTTCGACTCCTTCACCGCACCCGGCGTCGACGTCCCCGACTGGCACGCGCCAGCCGACCGGCCGACGCCGTAGCCGCCGGCCGGCATCGGCGGTCCCGTCGACCGGCGTCGACTCAGACCCGGTCGGCCAGTTCGGCCACGTACCCCTCTGCCAGACCCGGATCGGCCAGGTCCGCCTCGGTCACCGCCAGGCCGGGGCGTACCTCGGCCCCCAGTTCGGCGAGCAGGCCCCGCAGATGCCGCTCCGACTGCCCCGCCTGCTCCCGCGTCGCACCCACGGTCACCGGCACCGCCACCACCCCGGCCAGGCCACGGTGCGGCAGGTTGTCCAGGAACACCTTCAGTATTCCGGTGTAGCTGCCCTTGTAGGTCGGTGTCGCCACCACCAGCACCCGGGCGGCGCGCGCCCTGGCCAGCCCACCGGCCACCCGTACCTCGTCCGGGGCGAGCAGCGCCGGCCCGTACGCCGCCAGGTCGACGACCGCCGGCGCCGCGGCACCCTCGCGTCGGGCCACCGCCGCACCCACCGACTCGGCGAGCACCCGGGTACGTGACCCGGGTCGCGGGTTACCCGAAACGACGACGACCTCGCTCACCCGGTCCTCCCGTCGATGTCGCCCGGACGCCCCGATCGACGGCGCAGGGCGGGATCGGCCAGGGACGGCGGCAGGTATCCGGCGTCGGCCGGGTTCAGCGTCGTACCGGGCGGCACGATCTCGTCGATCCGGTCCAGCACGTCCCGGGACAGGGTCACCTTGGCCGCGTCGAGCTGCGACTCCAGGTGCTCCAGGGTCCGTGGGCCGATGATCGCGGAACTGACCGCCGGATGTTCCAGCACGAAGGCGATGGCCAGGTGGATCAGGGACAGGCCGGCCTCCTCGGCGAGCGCCGCGAGCTGCTGCACCGCGTCGAGCTTCCGTACGTTCTCCGGCAGCCGCGGGTCGAACCGGGCCGGAAAGCGCTCCGCCCGCCGGGAGATCGGCTCGGTCAGCCCCGGCCGGTACCGGCCGGCGAGCCAGCCGCCGGCCAGCGGGCTCCACGGGATCACCGCCAGGCCGTACCGCTGGGCCACCGGCAGCACCTCGCGCTCGACCTCCCGGGCCAGGATCGAGTACGGCGGCTGCTCGCTGACCACCCGCTCCCGGCCCCGGCGCTGCGCGATCCACTGTCCCTCGACGATCGCCGACGGCTCGAACGTGGACGTGCCGAGGTAGCGCACCTTGCCCTGGTGCACGAGATCGCTGAGTGCGCCCAGGGTCTCGTCGAAGTCGGTTCCCGGCTCCGGCCGGTGCACCTGGTAGAGGTCGATCCACTCGGTACGCAGCCGGCGCAGGCTCTGCTCGACCTCGCGGATGATCCACCGCCGCGAGTTCCCCCGGTGGTGCGGGCTCTCGCCGATCTGGCCGTGGAACTTGGTGGCCAGGAACACCTCGTCGCGCCGGCCCTCGGCCAGGGCCTTGCCGACGATCTCCTCCGACTCGCCCTGGGAGTAGACGTCGGCGGTGTCGATCACGTTGATGCCCTCGTCGAGGGCCCGATGGATGATCCGGATGCTGTCGTCGTGGTCCGGATTGCCCCGGCTGCCGAAGTTCATCGCGCCCAGCGTCAACGGGCTGACGAGCACACCGGTACGGCCGAAGGGTCGGTAGTCGACCATGTCACTCCTAGGAGACGGGGGTCGGAACAGCGGTCGGAGGCTGGAACTGGTTGACCGGGCGCGGCAGCCCGTAGTGGTCCCGCAGCGTACGGCCGGTGTACTCGGTCCGGAACAGCCCACGCCGTTGCAGCACCGGCACCACGTGGTCGACGAACTCCTCCAGCCCGGAGGGGAGCAGCGGAGGCATGATGTTGAAGCCGTCCGCCGCACCGGAGCCGAACCACTCCTCGATCGTGTCGGCGATCTGCTCCGGGGTACCGACGAAGGTCCGGTGCCCGCGACCACCGCCGAGCCGGGCGAGCAGTTGCCGCACCGTCAGATTCTCCCGCCGAGCCAGGTCGGTGACCAGGGCGAACCGGCTCTGCATGCCCTGTACCGCGCTGACGTCGCCGACCTCCGGCAGTGGGCTGTCCAGGTCGGCCTCGGTCAGCTCGATCCCGGTGAGGCTGGCGAGCTGACGCAACCCGTACGCCGGCACCTGGAGCCGGGCCAGTTCGTCGGCCCGCTCCCGGGCCTGCGCCTCGGTCGTCCCGATCACCGGCACGATTCCGGGCAGGATCTTCACCAGCCCGGGGTCCCGGCCCTCGGCGGCCACCCGCGCCTTCAGGTCGGCGTAGAACGCCTGCCCCTCGGCCAGGGTCTGTTGGGCGGTGAAGACCGCCTCTGCGTACCGGGCGGCGAACTGGCGCCCGTCCTCGGAGGAGCCGGCCTGGACCAGCAACGGATAGCCCTGTGGTGTCCGAGGTACGTTGAGCGGGCCCTGGACCCGGAAGAACCGACCCTCGTGCGCGATGGGCCGGATCCGGTCCCCGTACGCGAACCGGCCGTTCGCCTTGTCGCCGAGCAGGAAGTCGTCCGCCCAGCTGTCCCAGAGCTTGCGGCAGACGTCGACGAACTCGGCCGCGCGCTCGTACCGGTGCCGGTGCTCGGGCACGTCGTCCAGGCCGAAGTTCCGGGCGGCGTCCCGGCCGGCGGTCGTCACGATGTTCCAGCCGGCCCGGCCGGCGCTGACGTGGTCGATGGTGGCGAACCGCCGGGCCAGGTTGTACGGCTCGTTGTAGGTGGTCGACGCCGTGGCGACCAGGCCGATCCGCTCGGTCGCGGCGGCCAGCGCCGGCAGCAGCACCGTCGGATCGAGCCGGCCCACCGGTCGGTACCGGATATCGCCCTGAAGCGACGGGCCGTCACCGAAGAAGACGGAGTCGAACCTGCCCCGCTCGGCGACCTGGGCGAGGTGCCGGTAGTGCGCGACGTCCCAGGTGCCGGTCAGACTGCTCTCCGGGAACCGCCAGGCCGACTCGTGGTGGCCGATGGTCATCAGGAAGGCGTTCAGGTGCAGTTGTCGCCGTGCCACCGTCACACCGCCTGCCCGACGAGCCGCCGGTCCGCCGCGTTGCGGTTGACCGGGCGCGGCAGCCCGTAGTGGTCCCGCAGCGTACGGCCGGTGTACTCGGTCCGGAACAGCCCACGCCGTTGCAGGATCGGCACCACGTGGTCCACGAACGCGACAAGTCCGGAGGGCAGCGCCGGCGGCATGATGTTGAAGCCGTCGGCGGCACCGTTGTGCCACCAGTCCTCGATGGCGTCGGCCACCTGCTCCGGGGTGCCGGCGAAGGTGTGGTGCCCGCGACCTCCGCCCAGCCGCCCGATCAACTGGCGGACGGTCAGCCGCTCCCGGCGGGCCAGCGCGACGATCAGGGTACGACGGCTCTTCGCCCCCTCGATCTGGTCCTCGTCGGGCAGTTCCGCCGGCAGTTCCCGGTCAAGGTCCAGGTCGTCCGGCGGGATGCCGAGCGTGGTGGCGAGCTGGCGCTTGGCGTACTCCGGTTTGATCAGCCGGTCCAGCTCGTCCGCCAGAACGTGCGCCTGCGCCTCGGTCGCGCCGAGAACCGGCACGATGCCCGGCAGGATCTTGATGCCGTCCGGATCCCGTCCCACCGCTCGGGTCCGGGCCTTGAGGTCGGCGTAGAACGCCTGCGCCTCGGCCAGGGTCTGTTGGGCGGTGAAGACGGCCTCGGCGTACCGGGCGGCCAACTCCTTGCCGTCGGTCGAGGAGCCGGCCTGCACCAGCAGCGGGTAGCCCTGGGGAGCGCGCGGCAGGTTGAGCGCACCGGCCACCTTGAAGAACCGCCCGACGTGTCCGGGCGGGAAGATCCGATCCTGGTCGCCCCAGATCCCGGCCGCCTTGTCCCCGAGCGCGGCGTCGTCGGCCCAGCTGTCCCAGAGCTTGCGCGAGACGTCGATGAACTCGGCGGCCCGCTCGTACCGGTCCCGGTGTGCGGGCAGGTCGTCCAGGTTGAAGTTGCGGGCCGCGTCCGCACCGGCCGTGGTCACGATGTTCCAGCCGGCCCGGCCGCCGCTGACGTGGTCCACCGAGGCGAACCGCCGGGCCAGGTTGTACGGCTCGTTGTACGTGGTGGAGGCGGTCGCGATCAGCCCGATGTGCCGGGTCACCCCGGCGAGTGCGGTGAGCAGTACGGTCGGCTCCAGCGCGCCGGACGGCCGGCGGCCGACGTTGTTCCACAGCACTGGACTGTCGGCCAGGAACAGCGAGTCCAGCTTGCCGCGTTCGGCGATCCGGGCCAGTTCCTGGAAATGCGCGACGTCGGTGTGCGCGAACGGGTCGCTCTCGGGCAGCCGCCAGGCCGCCTCGTGGTGTCCCACCCCCATCAGGAACGCGTTGAGGTGCAGGGTTCCCGGTCGTCGGCTCATGCGGGGATCTCCTCGGTCTGGGTGACGCCGAGCGCGGCGAGCAGCCGTTCCCGGTAGGTCAGGAAGTGCGGATGCCGGTGCTCGCGCGGCGCGGGCAGCTCGATGGCGGTGTCGACGGTGATCCGGCCGGCGTCGAGCACCAGTACCCGGTCGGCGAGGGCGACCGCCTCGTCGACGTCGTGGGTGACGAGCAGCACCGCCGGCCGGTGCCGCTGGCACAGCTCGCGCAGCAGGCCGTGCATCCTGATCCGGGTCAGCGCGTCCAGCGCGCCGAAGGGCTCGTCGGCGAGCAGCAGCCTCGGCTCGCTGACCAGTGACCGGGCCAGCGCCACGCGCTGCTGCTCGCCGCCGGAGAGCTGGTTGGGCCAGGCCCGCTCCCGACCGGCGAGGCCGACCTCGGCCAGCCGCTCCCGACCCCGCTGCATCGCCCCCGGCCCACCGAGTCCAAGTACGACGTTGGCCAGCACCCGCTGCCAGGGCAGCAGCCGGGCATCCTGGAAGATCACCGAGGAGTTCTCCGGTACGTCGACCTGCCCGTCGCCGGCCACGTCCGGGTCCAGCCCGGCCAGCGCCCGGAGCAGGGTGCTCTTGCCCGAGCCGCTGCGCCCCAGCAGGGCGACGAACTCGTTCTCGCCGATCTCCAGGTCCAGGTCGTCCAGCACCGTACGCCCACCGAACCGCCGGCTCAGCCCGCGTATCCGTACCACCGGGTCGAGCGCGGTGCTGCCGTCGGCGGTCAGTCCGCCAGGGTGCGTCGCCATGAGAGCGCCCTCCGCTGCACGAGTCGGACGGCGCCGTCGGAGAGCAGTCCGAGGATGCCGTAGAGGACCAGCCCGACGACGATGATGTCGGTCTGGCCGTACTGCCGGGCCAACTCCATCAGGTAGCCGATCCCGCTGGTCGAGTTGATCTGCTCGACCACCACCAGGGAGAGCCAGGCGGAGACCACCGCGAACCGCAGCCCGAGCAGGAAGCCGGGCAGCGCACCCGGCAGCACCACCCGGCGGAGGAACTGGCCAGGGCTCAGCCGCAGCGCCTCGGCGAGTTCGACGTAGCGTTGGTCGATGCTGCGCAGCCCGTTGTGGGTGTGGATGTAGACCGGTACGAAGACGCCGAGGGTGATGGTGACGATCTTCATCTGCTCGTCGATGCCGAGCCAGAGGATCAGCAGGGGCAACAGGGCCAGCGCCGGAATCGCCCGCTTGATCTGCACCGGTCCGTCGATCACCGCCTCGCCCCACCGGCTGAGTCCGGCGATCACGGCGAGGACCGTTCCGATCAGGACGCCGAAGGCCAGCCCGAGCCCGGCCCGCTGGGTTGAGATCAGCAGGCTCTCCTGGAGCCGACCGCTGGCGATCAGGTCGCCACTGGTGGAGACGACCGTCCACGGCGCCGAGAGGGTCCGCTCGTCGAGTACGCCGGTCAGCGAGCCGAGCGACCAGAGCGCGAGCAGCAGCAGCGGCCCGAGCGCGGCGCCGAACGGGATCGGCCGGCCCGGTCCGAGGCGTCGTCGACGCCGTGTTCCCGATCGTCGGCCGGCGGAAGTGCCCGTTCCCCGGGCGGGGCGGGAGGACTCGACCCGCTCCGGCCGGGCCGTCGGCGCCGGCTGGGCCGTCTGCGCGGGTGTCCGGGCGGCCACGGGGTTCACCTGGGTGGTCACTTCAGCCCCTCCTCGAACGCGGTGGCGCCGACCGACTCGTAGCGGCGGTCGTAGAGGTCGGCGGCGTTCAGGGATTTGTTGCCGGTCTCCTTGGCGAGCAGGTCGATGGTCTGCTGGTGTCGGGCGATCACGTCCGACCAGCTCGGCGGGATGTCCGGTACCCCGGCGTTGTCGACCAGCCACTGACCGTCCGCCCGGGACAGCCCCTGGTCCTTGACGTAGTACCGGTCGATCCACTCGTCCGGGTGCCGCTCGATCCAGACCCAGGCTCGGGCCCAGGCCTGGACGTACTCCCGGATCGCCGCCGCCTTGGCCGGGTCCTGGAGGGTCTCGGCCCGGACGTAGAGGTGGCCCGGGTCGTCCCGGAGTCCGTGCGAGATGGTGGTGGCGCCGTCCCGGGCGTACTTGGCCAGATAGCGCTTGATGTTGATGCCGCCGATCGGTGCCACGTCGACCTGGCGGCTGGCCAGCGCGGTCGGGTACACATCGCCGGTGCTGGCCAGTTCGACCAGTTTGACGTCGCCCCTGGTCAGTCCGGCCTGGTGCAGCACCCGCAGCACCAGCGCACCCTGGGCCTGCCCGGGGCTGTAGGCGATCCTCTTTCCGCGCAGGTCGGCGACGGTGGAGACGCCGGCTCCGGGCGCGATGCCGAGCTGGTAGATCGGGTGGTTCACCGGGTCCTGCCGGAACTTGGCCGCGACGATCTTCGTGGCCAGCCCGGTCCAGGCGGCGTGGATCGGCGGGATGTCGGCCACCGAACCGATGTCCAACGCGTCCGCCCGGAACGCCTCCAGGGTCTCCGGACCGCCGCTGATGTTCGCCCACGAGACGTCGAAGCTGAGCTTCGCCGCCTCACCGGAGAACTCGATCGCCTTCTGTAGTTCCTTGTCGCCGACCCGGAGCACCGTGCCGCCCGGCACCTGCGCCGGCAGCGGTGCGTCGAGGGCCAGCCGGACCGTGGGCCCGTCGTCCCCCGCGCAGCCGGTCAGTCCGGCGGCGGCGACCCCGAGCGTGGCCGCGAGGAGGGTACGCCGACGGAGCACCGGCGGGCCGGAAAACGGAGTAGCGGAACTGTGCGGAGGTGACATGACGGAACTCCCGTGCGAGGGGCCCGATGGGCCGGCGAAGTGGCGCGGAGGAAGGGCGGCGCGGGTCGGAGGCGGCGGAGGGGCGGCGCGGGTCGGAGGCGGCGCGCGGCGGAGGGACGGCGCGGGTCAGGCGGCGACCGGGTCAGGCGGCGAGGGACGCGTACCGGCCCATGTGGTAGAGCAGCGGCGCGTCGTCGTCTCCGCCGTGTCCGCCGACCAGTGGCTCGGCCAGCACGATCGCGTGGTCACCGGCGACGACCCGCTCCACGACCCGACACACCAGCCAGGCGACGGGCCCGTCCAGCAGCGGCACGTCGTACGGGCCGAGCCGCCATTGCGGGTGGGCGGCGAACCGGTCGATGCCACTGGTGGCGAACGTCCGGGCCACCTCGTGCTGTCCCTGCGCCAGCAGGTGTACGCCGACGTGTCCGGTGTCGGCCACCGTCGGCCAGCTCGACGACGTCCGGGAGAGGCAGAAGGAGACCAGCGGCGGATGCAGCGAGACCGAGGTGAACGACGTCGCGGTGAAGCCGACCGGTGGCTGGCCGGCGGCGGTCACCACGGTCACCGCGGCGGCCTGCCGGCGGAGCAGGGACCGGAACCGTGTCGCGTCGATCGGGGTCAGGTCGGTGATGCTCATGACGTCTCTCCTAACCGTCCGGGAACTGCCACGATCGGCGGCAGTTGGGCAGCGACCATCCCCGGTACCGGGATGCGTGCGATGGCAGCGGCCGGTACCAGCGGGGTGGTTCACGAAGGCGGGTTTGCCCGCACGACGGTGTGCGGCGGGATGACGTGGGCTGGAGTCAGCGGGCGTCGGCCCGACGACGCGGCCGGCAGTGTGCCGGTCCGGTCGTGGTCAGCGGGGACAGCCTGCGCTGGCGTGACGCACCAGATCGATGTGCAGGCGGCTGACGAGGTGGAGGATGTATCGCCGCTGCATGTGATCTATCCTCCGCGACCGGCCCAACGCGGTCAACGATGTTCCATATTCTGGAAGATAAGCATCTCTGCTTCGCCGCAACCGTGTCCTCATCCACCGTCCGATTCGGAACTGCGAGCAAAACCCCAGCTCTTCTGCCATACAGGCGCGATCGCTCCGCCCTCCACCACGTGCTCGTATTACCTACTGCACCGATGGGATTTCGGAGATTTTTCTCCGGATCGGCGGCACCGCCGGCCGTCACTCGAACCACTCCTTGGCCAGCAGTTCGTACGACTCGACCCGGGCGCCGTGGTCGTGGGTGATCGTGGTGACCAGCAGCTCGTCGGCCCGGGTGGCGTCCCGCAGGATCCGCAGCCCGGCCGCCACCGTCGCCGGTGAGCCGACGAACTGGGTCGCGATCCGGTCCGCCACCAGTTCACGATCGGCCACACTCCACTCGTGCGCGGCGGCCTGCTGCGGTGTGGGGAACGGAATCGCCCCCTCCCCACGGCGGATGCTCCGCACCCAGAGCCCGTACGGCGCGGCCTGTTCCCGAGCCGTCCCGGTGCTGGCCGCCACCACCGCGTCGGCGGAGACGACGACGTACGGCTCGGCGAGTACGGCGGAAGGCGTGAACGCCGCCCGGTACGCCCGTACCGCCTCCAGCACCGTCGCCGGACTGACGTGGTAGTTGGCGACGAACGGCAGCCCGAGCGCGCCGGCCAGCTGGGCACTCTGGCCGGCACTGCTGCCCAGCAGCCAGACCTGGAGGTCGGCCCCCTCCCCCGGCACCGCGTGCGCGTCCAGCTCCGACTCGTCGCGGTACTCCCCGCGCAGCAGAGCCAGGATGTCGCCGACCTGCTCGGCGAAGTCCGGCGGCTCGGCGCCGGGCTGCTGCAACAGATTGGAGTAGAGGGCGAACCGGGGCGAGGCGATCAGACTGGCGAAGGAGAACGGGGCCGGAATCAGCAGCCCGTCGACCACCCGGGCCTCGGGCGGTGGCGGTGCCGGCGTTCCCGTCGCCAGTTCCCGGACGGCCTCGGCGCGACGCTGGCCGGACCGGCCGAGACCGAGGTCGATCCGACCGGGAAACAGCGCGTCCAGGGTGCCGAACTGCTCGACCACGGCCAGCGGCGTCTGGTGTCCCAGTTGCACCGCGCCCGAGCCGACCCGGATCGACCGGGTCGCGGCCGCGACCTGTCCGATCAGGACTGCCGGCGCCGCGCTGGCGACCCCGGCGGCGAAGTGGTGCTCGGCGAGCCAGTACCGCCGGTAGCCGAACTGCTCGGCCCGGCGGGCCAGGTCGATGGTGTTGCGCAGGGCGTCGCCGACCGTACCGCCGGCGGGCACCGGCGAGAGATCGAGCACGGACAGTGGCGTCGGTGACATGGCGATTCCGATCCGGTCAGGCCGCGACCGCGGCGGAACAGGTGACCTTCTCCCCCAGCCGGAGCCGGCGGAACAGCTGGTAGCCCTCCCGGATCCGCTGCCGCTGCCGGTCGGCCGACGGAAACGTCGTCATCCGACGACGGCGGGCTCGGCCGCCACGCGGGCCGGGCCGAGGCCGAGGTGACCCCGCAGCGTCCGGCTGGTGTATTCGGTGCGGAACACCCCGCGCCCCTGGAGCAGCGGCACCACCCGGTCGACGAAGTCGTCCAGCCCGCCCGGCGTCAGGTGCGGTACCAGGATGAAGCCGTCCGCCGCGTCGGCCTGCACGAAGTGGTCCATCTGCTCGGCCACCCGGGCCGGGGTGCCGACGAACGACTGTCTACCCGTCACCTCGATGATCAGGTCCCGGATGCCGAGCCCCTTCTCCTGCGCCAGCGCCCGCCACTTCCGGGCCGTCGCCACCGGATCGGCGTACATCCGGGTCCGGCCGTCGGCGATCGACGAGTCCGAGACGTCAGGGTCCTCGGCCGGCAGTGGCCCGTCCGGGTCGTGGCCGGACAGGTCCCGGTTCCACACCTGTTCCAGCAGCAGGATCGCGGTCTGCGGGCTGACCTGCTGGCGGCGGATGTACTGCGCGCGCTCCTGCGCGTCGGCGTCGGTGTCACCGAGTACGAAGGTCACCCCTGGGATGATCTTCAACTCCTCCGGTGTCCGGCCGTACCGGGCCAGTCGGGACTTCACGTCGGCGTAGAACGCCCGGCCGGACTCCAGGGTGCCGTGCCGGGAGAAGACGACGTCGGCGTCGGCCGCCGCGAACTCCCGTCCCTCGGCCGAGTCGCCGGCCTGGATGATCACCGGATGCCCCTGTGGGCTGGGCGGCACCGTGAAGTGCCCGGCGATGTCGAACTGCTCGCCGTGGTGTGCGAAGGCGCCCGGATCGGGATGTCGGACGAACCGGCCGGTGGCCCGGTCACCCAGCACCGCGTCCACCGGCCAGGAGTCCCACAGCCGCCGGGCGACCCGGACGAACTCGGCCGCCCGCTCGTAGCGCAGCGGGTAGTCCAGGAAACCGCCCCGGCGGAAGTTCTCCCCGGTGAAGGCGTTGGACGAGGTGACCACGTTCCAGCCCGCCCGGCCGTCCGACAGGTGGTCCAGGGTGGCCAACTGACGGGCCAGCTCGTACGGCTCCCGGAAGGTGGCGTTCATCGTCCCGGCCAGCCCCAGGTGGGTGGTGACCGAGGCCAGCGCGGCCAACAGGGTGAGGCTGTCCGGCCGGCCGACCACGTCCAGGTCGTAGATTCTCCCGCGCTGCTCCCGCAGGCGCAGTCCCTCGGCCAGGAAGAAGAAATCGAATTTGCCGCGCTCCGCCGTCCTGGCCAGGCGGACGAAGGAGGCGAAATCGATCTGGCTGCCGGACTCCGGATCACTCCACACCGTCTGGTTGTTCACCCCGGGGAAGTGCGCGGCGAGGATCATCTGCTTGGGCATGGCTACCACCTTCGAGGTCAGGTTGGCGTTCCGACGGCGTACCGGTTGGCTGGTCGGGTCAGGCCCAGCAGGTCACGCAGGGTGCCGCCGGGGTAGGCGGCCCGGAACAGGCCCCGGTCGCGCAGGGCCGGCACCAGCGTCCGACTGATCGCGGCGAGGTCGTCCGGGAGCACGGCGGGACGCAGCCGGAACCCGTCGAGGCCGGCCCGGCGCCAGTGGCCGAGCAGGTCGGCGAGTTCGTCGGCGGTGCCGGCGAAGACCGGGGCGTCGAAGACCGGCTCCGCGCCGTGCAGCCCGTCGAGCCGGTCCCGACGGCGCCACGCCGCCGAGGCGTCCTCGTCGAGGAGTACGACCAGGTCGGCGAGGACCTTCAGCGGCTCACAGATCCGGCCGACCGTGTCCTCCGCCGCCCGGACCTCGGTCACGATCGCCTCGGCCGCGTCGGCGTCGGGCGGGGTCACGAAGACGACGTCCGCACTGGCTGCGGCGAAGGCGTACGGCACCGACGAGTGCGCCAGCGTGGCGACCACCGGCTGCCCCTGCGGCGGCCGGGGCACGATGGACGGTCCCTTGACGCTGAACCACCGGCCCCGGAAGTCGATGTAGTGCAACCGGTCCCGGTCGACGAAGCGACCGCTCGGCAGATCACGGATCACCGCGTCGTCCTGCCAGCTGTCCCAGAGCCGCCGTACCACCTCCACCACGTCCGCAGCCTCGGTGAACAGGTCGCCGACGAGTTCGACGTACGCCGGTTCGGCGAACAGGTCCGGGCGCAGCTCGGGCAGGTCGCGGCGGCCGAAGTGGCCCGTCTCGGACCGCCGAGCCGAGATCCTCGGGCGCCAGCCGGCCCGGCCGGAACTGACGTGGTCGAGGGTGGCGATCGCGGTTGAGACGTGGAACGGCTCGGTGTGCGTGGTGCTGGTGGTCGGGATCAGCCCGATGTGCCTGGTCAGCGGCGCGATCCGGGCGGCCAGCAACACCGCGTCGAGCCGGCCGCGCACCTGGTCGGTACGCCCGTCCGGACCGTCCGGGCGGGACGACTGCAGATCGAGGGAGTCTTCGATGGTGACGAAGTCGAGCAGTCCGCGTTCCGCCTCGGCGACCAGGTTGGCCCAGTAGGACGCGGACCAGAGTGCCTCGGGGGCGGTGCCGGCGAGCCGCCAGGCGGCCGGATGCCAACCGGCCCCGTCGAGGGCGGCGGCGAGATGCAGGGGTGGGTGGGGCATCGGATTCCTCCAGGTCTACGGCGGCGGGGTGTACCGGGGGTTTCCGCCGGAGTGGCTGGATCGGTGGAGCTACGGTGCGACCGCTGCGGCGCGATCGACCGCCGGAGCGGGGGCGGTTCGTCAGGAGATGACGCCGCGCCGTCCGGGACAGATCGGCGAGGCAACCCGCATCAGGTCGACAACCCTGCGGGAGGTGAGTCGGATGCCGGCCAGCATCTCCCCATTTTCCTATCGACTCAGTAGGTATTGCAAGGCCCCGTGCACGACAACCGGTCGGCCGTCCACCACCGGCGCGGCGCCCTCGGCCGTTCGGCGCCGAGCAGCGCCGGAAAGTCCACCCCGCTCGACCTTGCCTCTTCCCTACTAAGGCCTTAATCTCGATCGAGATAGTAGGGTTTTGAAGCGGCGCTCACCCCCGACGACTACGCCGGTAGCCGTCACCCCCAGCGAGGGATCCCGATGCCGTGCATGTCTCAGCTCGTAGCGACTACGCGGTCCAGGCGATGTTAGGCATCGCCGCCGCCGGCGGGGCCACCGGTTACCCCGTCACCGCAGCCAGTCTCTCCGACACCCAACACATCCCGTTGAGCTTCCTGCAGAGCATCCTGCTGGACCTACGCCGTGCCGGCCTGCTCGTCAGCCACCGAGGCACCGATGGTGGTTACGTACTGGCCCGATCCCCCGCCGAGATCACCGTCGGCGAGATCCTCCGCTGCGTGAGCGGCGAACTGAGCAGCATCCGTGGCACACCCGCACGACTGACCACGTACGACGGTGCGGCGTACGGGCTGCACGAGTTCTGGATGTCCGTACACCAGGCCATCACGGACCTCGTCGACGACACCACGCTCACGGATTTGCTGACCAGGCAGCGGCGCCCGGTCAGCTGACACCCCCATCGAAACCCCCACCCCGGACTGGTGGTACAGCACATGCGAAGACTCCTCCTCCTCGCCCTCGTCGGCCTCGGAGCCCAGCTCGTCGACGGCAGCCTCGGCATGGCGTACGGCGTGACCTCGACAACCCTGCTACTCGCCATCGGCACCAACCCGGCCGCCGCGTCGGCCACGGTCCACCTCGCCGAGATCGGCACGACCCTGGTCTCCGGTGCCTCGCACTGGAAGTTCGGCAACGTCGACTGGAAGGTCGTCGCGAAGATCGGCATACCGGGTGCGGTCGGCGCCTTCGCCGGTGCCACCTTCCTCTCCGGCCTCTCCACCGAGACCGCCGCGCCGCTGATGTCGATCATCCTGCTGGCTCTCGGCCTCTACATCCTGGTCCGGTTCACCACGTTCGGCCTGCCCAAGGGGAACCTCGGCAAGCCGCTGCGCAAGCGCTTCCTGGCCCCGCTGGGCGTCGTCGCCGGCTTCGTCGACTCCACCGGCGGTGGCGGCTGGGGTCCGGTCGGCACTCCCGCCATCCTGGCCAGTGGTCGCCTCGAACCGCGCAAGACGATCGGCTCGATCGACACCAGCGAGTTCCTCGTGGCCGTCGCCGCCAGTCTCGGCTTCTTCGTCGGCATCGGCTCGGAGAACATCAACTTCACCTGGGTCGCCGCGCTGCTCATCGGTGGCGTCATCGCGGCGCCGCTCGCGGCCTGGCTGGTCCGGCACATCCCGCCGAGGGTGCTCGGCTCGGCGGTCGGCGGAATCATCATCCTGACCAACATCCGCACCCTGCTGCGCAGCGACTGGATCGACGCCCCCGACAACGTCCGGTACACGGTCTACGCCGTGATCTACGTGGTCTGGGCTGCCGCGCTGGCGTACTCCATCCGGGCGTACCTGGCCAACCGCGAGCAGGAGCGGCTCGATCTCGAGACCGCCCTGGCCAGCGGACCGACGGACGACGAGAAGGCTGCCACTCCGGCCCCGTGACCGCACCGGGGTGGGGCCGGCGACCAAACCGTCGGCCCCACCCCGGCCTGCACAACCGCCCCCGCCACTCCCGGCACAACCACCCCCGCCATTCTCGGCGCGGCCGACCCGCCAGTCCCGACGCAGCCGGCCGGTCAGCCTCGGCGGAGCCGGCCGGTTTCGCCGCCCACCGCGTCGAGGAGCACCAACACCTCGCCGTCCAGGCCGGCCCGCCGGGTAGCGCCGAGCCAACTCCCCACCGGAACGTTGGCGCAACCGATCTCGGTACTCGGCCCGGTGGTGGCGAGCAGGGCACCCGCCGGGCCGGCGACCCACCGCCCGCCCTGGCCGTTGCAGCCGTCGGAGCCGCTCCAGCCGCCGTCCGCGCCCAGTTCCACGTACGCCTTGGGCGCCCGACCACCGATTGGCACCCATCGGCCGGTCAGCGCGGCGCGAGCGGGCGGGACCAGGGCCGACGGCAGCTTCGCCGCCGGTGCGAGGGATCGCCGTACCTCGTCGGTGACCACCGGCGGCTCCACCTCGGACTGTGCCAGGTCCGGTCCGGCCGTCGGTCTGGCACCGGGCAGCAGCCGAGCGATCTGGTCGCCCTGATCGTCCACGAGGATCCGGCTGTCGCCGTCGGACCGGAATCCGGTCACCTGACTCAGCCAGTGCGAGGTCGGATCGGTCGCCGGAGCGCAGCCCTCGGCCTCGTCGGGCCCGGGAAAGCCGTACAGTCCGGCGACGAACAGGCCGTTCGCGTCGGCCCGCCAGTCGCCCCGTCGTATCCCGCACCGACCGAACACCTGCGCGTCGTGCGGTGCCAGCCGCAGGATCGAACCCTCGTCCTCGTCCGCCTCGGCCACGGTCCACGAGCCGATCAACCTGGCCGGATCGGGCGGATCGGCCGGTGCCGAGGAAGTTGTACCGGATGCCGGCGGTACGGGCGGGGCCGAAGCCGTCCCGGCCGTACCGCCCCGATCGGCGCAGCCCGCGAGCAGCATCCCGACCACGAGCAGCGTCATGACGTACCCGATGCGCCTCATCAGATTCCCCTCGTCCCGCCGTCTTCGTCCTTCGACGTGGCGGAGCGGCCATCGGTTGCGATCACCTCGGGCAGCCGACGCAGGAAGGCGATGCCGAGCAGCGCGATCGTCCCCGCGACTCCGACGACGGCCCAACCGACGGCGTGCAGTCCCAGGACGTACGCCGTCCGCGCGGCGTCGAGCGCCGCGGGCAGGCCGGTGTCGACCGCTCCGGGAAGTCCGTCGTGGATTCGCGATTGCGCCGCCGGTGGAAGGTCCTCCGGCAGTACCAGTCGGGCGCGGTAGACGACGGTCGCCAGGCTGCCCAGGACGGCGACGCCGAACGCGAAGCCGAACTCCGTCCCGGTCTCGGCGATCGCTCCGGCGGATCCCGCGTTCCCGGTCGGCAGGGCGGCGAGGATGAGCGTCGTACCCAGGGCCACCACCGGGCTGTTGCCTCCGGTGGCGATCGCGAGGCCGACGATCACGGCGCTGGCGTCGCCGCTCGCGGCCAACGTAGTGAACAGCCACGCGCCGAAGCCCGCGACGAGCATGCCCGCCACGATGATCACGACCGGCCGGACCGTCCGGGCGAGGTACGGCGTGGCGGCGATGGCCAGCAGCGAGGTGACCGCGGCGGGCAGCATCGCGAACGCGGCCTCCAGCGCGGTCATCCGGGCGACGAGTTGCAGGTACTGCGCGGTGAAGAACATCAGCGCGCTGACCACGGTGACGAGGACCATGATCAGGGCGATCGCCGCGAACGCCCGGTTCGTGAAGAGCGAGACGTCGAGCAGCGGATCGTCGAGCCGACGCTGTCGCCGGACGAACCACACCCCGAAGGCGACCCCGAGTCCGACGGCGGCACCGACATGGAGCTGCGGACCCGAGTTCGCCAGTTCCTTGAGCCCGTGCACGGTCGGCAGGATCGCCCCGAGACAGAGCCCGACGCTCACCAGGTCGAGCCGGCCGGCTCCTCGGCGTCCACTCTCGACGATGGTGAACGGGCCGAGGACGAGCAGCAGCACCATCGCCGGCACGCCGAGGAGGAAGACCGAACCCCACCAGAAATGCCCGATCAGCAGGCCGCCCAGGACCGGTCCGACCAGCGCGCCGCCCATGAAACACATCTGCCAGACGCTCACCGCGACCGCGCGCTGCCGCGGGTCGGGAAACATCCCGGAGATCAGGCCGAGGGTGGCGGGGGCCAGCGTCGCCCCGGCGATCCCGAGCACCCCACGCGCCGCGATCAGCATCTCGGGGCTTCCGGAGAACGCGGCGACGATCGACGCCACCGCGAAGACCGTCGCGCCGGCCAGGAGCAGCCTGCGTCGCCCGATCCGGTCGCCCAGCGTACCCGCCGTGATCATGAACCCGACGAGCATGAAGCCGTAGACATCGGTGATCCAGAGCTGTTGCACCGCCGTCGCGCCCAACTCGCGGGAGATGTCCGGCAACGCGAGCAGCAGCACGAACACGTCGACGGAGGTCACGAAGGCGACCAGGCTCAACACGCCCAGCCCGAGCCACTCCCGCCCGGTGGCGTACCGGACGGAGACCTGCGGTCGGTACACCGGATCCTCCTCGTCGACGCACCCGGCGTACACCGGTGGGGTCCGGGCCGCCGTGAGACGGTCCGGACCCACCGGCGGACGTCGGCCGGCGCGGACGCCGACCGGACCCGACCAGCTACTGCGGTACGACGTTGTACGTGCCACCCGCCTGCGTGCTGAAACTGATCACGTTGCCGCTCACGGTGTGCGCGACCACCCCGCCGCCGACCCGGGTGACCACGACCGCCTGGCTGCCCCACGGGTTCTGCAACCGGACCGGCCTACCCGCCTCGCTGGTGACGTCCACGTAGCCGACCCGGCCACCGGTGAACACGCTCGACACCAGCAACGCGTCCTTGTCCCGCAGTTTGACGAAGCTCGCGTCGCGGCCGGCCGGCCAGACCGGGAAGACCCGCAGGATGCCGTCGTCGCTCTGCAACAGCAGGTTGTTGACCGCCTCGGTCGCGCCCGCCTTCTCCAGGCCGTGGAACGGATCCCGGATCCGGAGGTTCGGATCGATCTTGGTGTTGATCTGGTTCCGCAACTGGTCGATCAGCGCCTGTGCCGGGTAGCCGACCCGGGCCGCCTGGGTGAACACCTTGGGGAAGCTGTTGTCCTGTCCCCAGGAGTTCATCGCGTTCAGGGTGTTGACGGCGATCTGCCGGTCGCCGGCCGGCGAGTTGATCCCGAGCACCTCGCCCGGATGGATGAACTCCAGGTTCACCGTGTTGTCGCCCGGCCGGATCGCCCGTGTGTCGCCGCCGGTGATAGTCCCCGGATCGGCCAGGGCGAAGACCGGCTGGCCGTTGTGGGTGGTGGTCGGGGTGGGCGGCAGACCGGTCAGGATCTGCTGCCAACCGGCCCGGAGTCCGGCATCGGCGTTCAGGTCCACGCTCGCGTCGATCAGCGCCGCGAACAGGTACTTCAGCAGCCCCACGTCCGGGCTCGGGTTGCGGCCCCAGGTGCCCTCGTGCGGGCCGCCCCAGACCGTGTAGCGACCGGTACCCGAGTTGTACTCCAGGTAACTCCGGAAGAACGTGGCCACCTCCTTCATGAAGGGGTACGCCTTCGTACTCAGGAAGGTCCGGTCCTGGGTGTAGTCGTAGTACGCGATGAACTGCGACACCGCGAAGAGCGAGTTGACCACCTGCTGGTGGTAGTTGTCGTCGGCGGTCGAGCCGAACGGGCCGATGCCGACCGGGAAGAGCACGCCACCCGGGATCCCGCCGGTGCCGAACCGGCCACCGATGTAACCGGGGTTGACCCGGTTCAGGTCCTGCGTCGACCGGCGCCGCGCCTCCGGCAGGTACGCCAGCACCAGGTCGTGGTACGGCAACGCGTACTCGGCCCGGTTCGCGGAGTACGCGCCGTAGAAGTTGGCCATGAAGTTGTAGTTCAGGTGCATGTCGCCACTGAACTGGGGCGAGTCGCTGGTCGCCCAGATGCCGTACAGCCCGGGGGCGGTTCTGCCGTTCCGGGTGGACGAGCCGAAGTGGTAGAGCGCGCCGTAGTAGAACTTCTCCAGCACGTCGTCGTTCAGGTCGACGTACGACCGGAGCCAGTACTGCTTCCACCACTCGACGTGCTGGTCGTAGAGCGTGTCGAGCGAGCCACCGCTCTGTGCCTCGGCGAGACTCCGGGCCGACGGTGCCGGATCGGCCGGATTCTGCCCACCACCGGCCACGGCGGTGACCAGTCGGATCGTCTGGTTCGGCGCCAGGTCGAAGCTCAGCCGCGCGGTGTTGCCGCTCGCCGTCGGCGTGCCCACCGGGCTGCCGCCGACCAACCGGGTGGCCAGCGCCGCCCGGGACACCCACCGGCTGCCGGTCGGAGTGCTCCGGGCCGCCCAGGTGGTGCTGCCGGAGACCCCGGCGGTGTTACTGAAACCCGACCGGGCGTCCTGCGAGCCGGACCAGGTCTGCGCCTCCAGGCGTACCGGGCCGGTGCCCCGGGACTGAATCGAGGTCACCATCAGGTTGTCGTTGGCGGCGGTCCAGGTCCGCATGGTCACCGGCTGCCCGCCGATGGTCATCGTCGTGTCGACGTCGCCCCGGAGGATGTTCTGCTCCTCCAGGAACGGGCCGGCCGGCGGCGGGGTCGGCCCACCACCGGGGCCGTACAGCTCGAACTGGCCGATCCGGGCGCGCGGGTTGGCCGCCGAGTCCGGCGTACTGCCCTGGGTCGGCTCGCTGATCTGCAACCGGACGTACCGGGCCGTCGCCCCGGCCACCGTCCGGTCGGTGGTCGCGGCGGTGTTGTTGGTGACGGTGTCGAGCGTCGACCATGCCGAGCCGTTACCGGAGACCTGCACCTGGAAGTTCCGGGTGTTGTTCGCCGTCTCCGCCGGCCGGGCCGCGCTGTCGTGCCGTACCAGGTAACGGGTGAACGTCTTCGCCGTACCGAGGTCGACGGTCAGGGTCTGCGGCTTGCCGACCTCGGAGACCCAGCCCTCGTACCCGGAACCCCACTGCCCGCTCACCGCCCGCCCCGGCGGAAGACTCGGATGACTGCTCGACGCCGAGGCCGACGCGCCGAGGGCCAGGTTGGTCGATCCGGTGCCACCCCCGACCGGGACGATCGTCAACCCGCCCAGCGCGACGAAGCTCGGGTTCGGATTGCCCTGCCAGAAGTTGCCCTTGGAGACGTAGAAGGTCTTGAATCCGGCACCGCCGCCGGAGGTGACCCCGATGTCACCGTTGCCCAGCAGGGCGGTGCTCGGCATGGCCCGGGTCACCGCGCCGGCGTAGCTCTGGTCGGTCCAGCGGCCCCTGATCCCGGAGAGCAGTTGCTGGACCTGCGTCCACTGCTGCTCGGGGGTGGGGGTCGCGGCGTACGCCGCCGCCCCCGGAACGACCAGCCCCGCGGCGACGACCGCGGTGATCACGACTCCGCCGAGCGTACGTCGGTGGTGCCGCGGTAGTGGTGGTGAACCTCTCACGACGCTCCCTTCCTGGTACGGGTAGGGGGTTTGCAAGGAAGGGCCCCTTGTTATCGCTTTCTGTAGATGCGGGGGCCCTTCCTAACACCTGTGGGAAATCAGCGCGGTGCGACGGCCGGCAGGTGTGCCGGCGTGATGTTGAGGTTGGTCAGCTCCCCGACGTCCGGGCAGCGGACGGTGCCGGGCGGTACGGGGGTGCCGGTGCCGAGGTCAACGAAGCTGGGCTCGATCCCGAACAGCCCCGAGAGAACGGCTTCGGCCGTGGCCGCACCGCCGATCGAGTCCCGGTTGGCGACCCCGAGTTCGGCGACCCGGACCCGGAACCGGCCCGGGTCGTCCTCGACGAGTTCCATCGCCTGGCCCCACAGTGCGCCGGAGGCCGCCCCGGGGGTGGCGCCGAGCAGCGCGATCGCCAGGTCGCGGCGGCCCAACCGGGCCAGGCCATACGCGGTCACCCCGGGCCAGGCGCAGAACGCGCCGCTGGCGCCGTGGTCGGCCCGGTCGCAGAACGGCGCGATCGGGTCGTCGGCGGCCAGCGCCCGCATCCACGGTGCCCGGAGCAGCTTCTGCACGGCGAAGGTCACCATCTCGGTACGCTGCCGCTCGGTCAGCTCTGCGCCGAGAGCGGCGGCGACCAGGCCGAAGTCCAAGCTGTGCCCGATCGTGTCGGTGCCACCCGGATGCCGGACCTGCCAGCGTCCGGACCCGGCGTAGAGATCGAGGACGGCGGCGGCGAGCCGGTCCGCGTCGACCCGGGCCCGTTCAGCGTCGTCGTCGCGTCCCCGAAACCGCAGCAGCCCGGCGAGCGAGCGGAGCATGCCGACGTACGCGGCGTTGAACCCGGCGACCACGTTCGTGTAATTGGGTACGCACTCCAGTAGTTGCCAGGAGTCGTCGCCGAAGTCGGCCAGTACGCCTCCGGTCGCCGGATCGCGCCGGTCCCGCCAGCCGTACGCGAGCCGTTCGAGATGCTCCGCGACGGTGGCCGCCCCGGCGGGCTCGTCCAGGAACGCCAGGTCCCCGGTGACGCAGACGTAGTGCTCGGTCAGCCGGAACAGCGAGTAGTGGTTCGACGAGTAGTTGTTGCCCAGCGGCCCGCCACCGCGTACGTCGAACCCGAACGACGCGTCGTACGGGCCGGTCAGCGCCCGGAGCAGCCAGGATCGCAGGCCGGCCGGTTCGAGCAGGGCGTACATCCGGCTCCACTCGGTGTGGTCCCAGTAGAACGTCGTGGTGGGGCCGAGTCGGGGGCCACCGGTCAGGAACACCGGCTCGGTCGGGCTGGCGGTGAGGTTGCGCAGGTAGAGCGCGACGAGCGCACCCATGTAGTACGCCCGGGACAGGTCGGCGTTGGCGGTGCGCAGGGTCGGCAGGTGACCGCTGAAGTCGTCGTTGCCCGGGGTGAACATGTTCGCCCAGTGCCGCCGCATTCCCTGTTCGGTGCCGGACATCGTGGCCGGCAGGGCAGCGGCCGTACGCGCGGCCACCGTGGCGACGACGGCCGGATCGGTGCCGTACGCGCAGACCACGCCGAGGGTCCGGGTCTGGCCGGGACCGAGCGGCAGGGTCCAGGTCGCCGTCGCACCGACGCCGAGCGGAACGAGTGCGCTGGGCGGGGTGGCGAAGGCGTACCGGGCGCGGGCCGGGGAGAGCCGGTCGGCGATCTCGACCGTGGCGCCGGAGACCTCGGTGCCGGAGACCTCGGTGCCGGAGACCTCGGTGCCGGAGACCTCGGTGCCGGAGACCGTACTCGCCCATCGGACCGGGCGGGACCAGTGTCCGGTACGGGCGACCGGCCGGCCGTCGAGGCGGAGCACGATCCCGTGGTCGCCGACGACGACGGTTATGCCGTGCCACTGCCCGACCCGCAGGGGCTGGTCGGCGTACTCCCGTTCGCCGCAGATCCCGATCCAGAGCCGGTCACCGTCGAGTCCGAGTTGCAGCGAGTCGGGGTGGTTGCCGTGGGTGAGCAGGATTCCGGCGTGGCCGAGGCTGGCCGGGCGGAACTCGAAGCCGAGTGACAGGCCGGCCCGCAGTTCGAACTCGTCGAGGCTGACCGCGCTGTCCCGGTCCAGGTCGACGGCGGCGGGATGGTCGAGGACGACCGCGTCTGTGGGTACCGGATCGGCCGCGTCGGCGGGTAATGGATCGGCCGCGTCTGCGGGTGCCGGATCGGCCGCGTCGGCGTCCGTCCGGGCGCAGCGCAGGGCGCGCAGCGTGCCCTTCGCGGACTCCCGGTGCGGGTAGACCGTGTCCACGCTGACGTGCTGCGGCAACTCGTGTTCGAGCAGCATCGGCGCGACGTCGTCGTCGCGCTGGATGCCCGGCTGGCGCGGCCGGCCGAGGCGTAGCCGCCGGCTGCCGGAGCCGAGCAGGTACGGGGTTTCGGCCCGGCCGGCCCGGGTGGTGTCGCGGATCCGCTCCAGCGAGTGGTAGTCGTGGTGGTCGCCACCGTTCCACGGCACGTTGTAGAGCCAGCCCCAGCCGATCTCGCTGTGCGCGACCGGCGCGAAGAGGTCCTGTTCGACCGTGACGGTCGCGGCGTGGTCCCGCTCGTTGGTGATCTCGATCTGCCAGAGCAGGACGTCCTCGGCGAGCGCCAGCCGGGTGTCGGTGCACACCGAGAGACCGCCGGACCGGTGTTCGCGACGGACTCCCCACGGCTTCCACCGGAACCGCTGGGCGTCCACCATCGTCCCGTCCACCCGCAGGACCCCGGTGTGGTAGCCGAACGAGTACGGCGGTGCCGCCAGCCAGGACAGCGACGTCAGGTCGTGGTTGACGTGCGCCTGCCCACGCTGGTTGCGCAGTGACGGAAGGTGGGCGAGTTCGGCCGCCTCGACCCACTCCCCCGCCACCTCGTCGAGGTCCGGTACGCCGGGCGGCCGCTCCCCGGGCTCGGCGCCGCTGATCCAGTGCTCCCCGGGCTCGGCGCTCACTTGGTGGACCCCGCGGTGAGGCCGGCGACGAACTGCTTCTGCGCGGCCAGGTAGCCCAGCACCGGCAGCACCCCCGCCAGGAACATGATGCCGAAGAGCTGGCCGTAGTCCACTGAGTACTGTCCGATCGTCAGGTAGAGCCCGGTGGTGATGGTCTGGCCCTGCAACGGGCCGAGGATGAACAGCGGGTTGAGGAAGTCGTTCCAGATCCACAGCGACAGGAAGATCGCGACGGTCGCGCTGGCCGGCCGGACCAGCGGCATCACGATCTGCCACCAGATCCGCAGTCCGCTGGCGCCGTCGATCCGGGCGGCCTGGATGATCTCGTCGGGTATGCCGCGCATGAAGCCGACGTAGACGAAAACGGCGAAGGAGAGGTACCCGCCGCCGAGGTTCGACAGGATCAGTCCCGGGTAGCTGTGGTCGAGGCCGAGCCAGGTGAGGATCTGGATCGTCGGGAGCAGGGTCACCTGCGGTGGGACCATCAGGCCGGCGGCCAGCGCGACCAGGATGGCGGCCCGGGTCCGGGTCCGCCGCCGGGAGATGTGGAAGCTGAACGCGGCGCCGAGCGGGATGAGCAGCGCCACCGAGCAGACCACCACGATCAACGAGTTGCGCAGGCCGAGCGGGATCAGGTTGTCCGGTCGGGTCAGCGCGGTACCGAGGTTGTCCAGGATCGGCGGGATCGGCAGCGACGCCGGGTTCGCCACGATCCGGTCCTGCCCCTTGAAGGCGTTGACCAGCATCAGGTAGATCGGTGCGACGAAGACCAGCGTGACGAGCGCGGCGAGCACGGCCCGGACCCGCGCCCGGGTACGTCGGGCGGCGAGGCCGGCACCCGTAGGCCGGGCAGGCGACCCGGACCCCGGCCCGCCGGTACCGGCGGGCGGGCCGGCGTCCCGCGCGGTGTGGGCGTTCAGGGCGGTCACAGGCTCACCTCCCGGCGGCGCAGCGCACTGGTGACGGTCAGCGCGGCGACGGCGGAGAGCGCGAGCAGCAGCATCGCCACGGCCGACGCGTAGCCGACCCGGTCGCTGGTGAAGGCGAGCTTGACGATGTAGAGCGCCGTCGACTGGGTCGAGTTGGCCGGCCCGCCACCGGTGAGCACCGCGATGATGTCGTAGAGCTTGAGGACGGTGATCAGCGAGATCGTCACGCTGATGGTGGTGCCGGGCGCGATCAGCGGCCAGGTGATGGTGCGGAACCGTTGGCCTCCCCGGACGCCGTCGATCTCGGCCATGTCGTTCAACTCCACGGGAATGCCCTGTAGGGCGGCCAGGTAGACGACCGTGGTGAACCCGCTGAGCACCCAGGTGACCACGACGCCGATGGAGAACAGCGCCGCCCGGGGACTGCCCAGCCAGGGGTACGGCTCGTCGAGCAGCCCGATCCCGGTCAGCATGCTGTTGAGCAGGCCGTTCTGGGTCAGGATGGTCTGCCAGACGAAGGCGACGATGACGCCGGAGAGCACCTGGGGCAGGAACGCGATGGTCCGCATCACCCGGTAGCTCAGGCTGGTCCGGTTGAGCAGGATCGCGAAGGCGACGCCCAGGACGTTGGCGGCGATGGTCACCCCGACCGCGAGGGTCAGGGTGAAGGCCAGACTGGCCCGCAACTGCTCGTCGCCGGCCATCTCGGTGTAGTTGCGCAGTCCGATGAATTCGTTCGTGGCCCGCAGCGGGTTCTGGTTGGTGAAGCTGCTGCGCAGGCTGAGCAGCAGCGGCAGCACCAGGAACATCAGGTAGGGGCCAAACGCCAGGGCGGCCAGCAGGAACAGTCCACGGTCGCCCCGCGCCGCGGGTAGCCACGACCGGGTCCGGCGCGGGGCCGGCCGGGCCGGGTCGGGTGGGGTCGCCGCCCCGGTCAACATGTCAGATCCGTCAGCATGTCACTTTCCTCGACGCACCGGGCGGCTGCCCGGCGGGATTGACCGGGCCGGAGCCCGCCGTCTTCGGTCTCCCGTGCCGGCCGGGGATCCGCGATCGGCGCGCGGATCCCCGGGCGGAGAACGCCTACTGGGTCGCCGTCTTCCAGGCGCCGTCGAGCTTCGCCAGCTCGCCGGCGACGTCGTCGCTGGTGAACAGGGCCTGGCTGGCCGCGTAGAACTGGTCGTTAAGGCCCGGCGGGAGCGAGTCGTCGTTCGTCGCCCAGCCGATCGCGCTGACCTTGTTGTTCTGCTCGGTGACGTAGGCGTACGAGTCCTTGAAGACCTGGGTCACGGTGACGCCGTAGTCGTCGAGGGTCTTCTCCTTGAGCATCGGGAACGCACCGTCGGTCTCGATCAGCAGCTTCAGGTTGGCCGGGTTCAGCGACCAGGCCTGGGCGAACTTCGTCGCGCCCGCCGGATCCTTCGTCTTGGCGCTGATCGCCATCGAGCCGCCGACGACGAACGGCACGACGACCGAGCCGTCGTCGGTGGGCCAGGGGAAGGAGCCGAAGCTGTCGGCCTTGTCCTTGGGTACGGCGCCGAGGAACCAGCTGCCCATCGGGTACATCGCGGACTTGCCGCCGGTGAACCGGGTGATCGAGTCGGCGTACTTCACGCCCAGCGCACCCTTGTCGAAGTAGCCGTTGCTGACCAGCGTCCGGTACTTCCCGACCGCGGTGACGACGTTCGCGTCGGCGAACTTCACCTTGTCCGCGTACCGGTCCTGGAGCCACTTCGGGTTCTTGCCGAGGATGTCGGCGCTGATGATGCCGACCAGTGGCATCCCGGCGGCGAACGGGTCGGCGCCACCGAGTTCGATCGGGTTGACCCCGGCCGCCTTGAGCTTGGCGCAGGCGTCCAGGAACTCGGCCCAGTTCTTCGGCGGCTGGGCGATGCCCGCCTTGGCGAACAGTTCCTTGTTGTAGTAGACCTGCGGCACGATCTGTGAGTTGGTCGGCGGGATGTAGACCTCGCCCTTGAGCGCGTTCCCCTGCGGCAGCAGGAAGTTGGCCTCCACCCACGTCTTGTCGTACGGCTTCAGCAGCCCCGCGCCGACGAAGTTGGACGGGGTGATCGACTGGAGCAGGTCCGGGAACTGCCCGGAGGACTGCAACTGCTTGGCGTACGCGTCCCGGTCGGTGCTCGGTGCGGTGATCCGGTTGATCTTCACTCCGGCAGCCTCCTTCTGGGCCGCCGCTATCGAGTCGTTCCAGAAGGTCGAGGTGAGGCTCGGCGTCTCGAAGGTCAGGTAGGTCAGCGCGCCTGCGCCACCCTCGCCGCTGCCACCGCCGGAACAGGCTGCGGTGAGGGCGAGTAGACCTGCGACGCCAGCCGCCAACAGGGGCTTCCGTATCAAGGTGATCCTCCTACGGACGAATGTGGGGGTACGGATCGTTCAGAGGGTGCGGCGCCGCTTGTGTGGCGGCCGGTGCGTGTTGAATGATCATGTCTGCGATAACGTTATCCCGGAGCATAGAAAGTTTCGACGGCGTGTCAAGGGTGTTGCCCGGACCGGAACGTGACGGAGACGGGGCACGCTGATCGGCACGGAAGTAGGAGGATCGGGCGATGACCGAGCGTGCGGCCGAGGACCCGGCGGCCCGACGACGCCGCAAGCGTCCGACGATGCGGGACGTGGCCCGGGAGGCCGGGGTGGCGTTGCGGACCGTGTCCAGGGTGGTCAACGACGACCCGACGGTCGGCCCACACCTGGTCACCCGGGTCCGGGCGGCCATCACCGCACTGGACTACGCACCGGACGAACGGGCCCAGCAACTGCGCCGGGGGGTCAGCGGCACGATCGGCGCCGCGGTCCGCAACCTGGCCGACGCCCACCCGGTGCTCAGCGCCGTGGACCAGGCCGCTCGCCAGGCTCGGTTGACCGTACTGGCGATGTCGACCGAGGACGAGGAGGAGCGGGAACGCGAGGCCGTCATGTCGATGTGCCGGCGCCGGGTCGACGGGATCATCATCGAGCCGATCAGCACGAACCACCAGTACCTCGCCGCCGAACTGGAGTCCGGAATGCCGCTGGTGGCGGTCGACCGGCCCACCGGCGGAGTGGCCGCCGACGCCGTACTGTCGGACAACGCGGCCGGGATCGGGATGGCCTTCCGCCACCTCGTCCTGCACGGCCACCACCGGATCGCCTACATCGGCGACGACGAGCGGATCTTCACGGGACGGGAGCGGGCCGCCGCGTTCCGGGCCTGCGTGGCCGCGAACGGCGGCACAATCGACGGCCTGGTCCATCCCGGATTCGTCTCCCCCGACCGGGTCGCCGCGGCCCTGGACGCCGTGCTCCGGGGGAACCCGCCGGCAACGGCCCTGATCACCGGAAACGTCGCCACCACGATCGAGGTGCTGCGCCGGCTCGGCGCCGAGGCCGGGCGGCTGGCCATCGTCGGATTCGACGACTTTCCGCTGGCCGACATCCTGCGCCCCGGGGTCACCGTAATCGCCCAGGACAGCGCCGTGATCGGCCGTACCGCGATCGAGTTGCTGCTGGCCCGGACCGCCGATCCGGACCGTCCGGTGCGGAACGTCACGGTGCCCGTCGAGCTGATCCCACGCGGCTCCGGCGAACTCCGGCCGCCGCCGTGAGGACCGGCCACCGACGCCCGCCCGGCGATCCTGCGGATAACGTTATCCGCCGCCGACCGGACCGCCCCGTCGACCGGACCGCCCCGCCGACCGGACCGCCCCGCCGACCGGACCGCCCCGCCGACCGGACCGCCCCGCCGACCGGACCGCCCCGCCGACCGGACCGCCCCGTCGACCGGACCGCCCGATTGACCGGGAACCGGCCCCGGGGACGCGGCGGCTTCCGACGGGTGGGGGCTGTACTCGGTGGGCCCGTCGGCGAAGACTCGTAGCGGCTACGAGTCACCGACGTCGAAGGGAGAACCGGCCGCCATGCACGCCACGCCACTGACGCCGCTGCACGCCGTACCGGGCGCCACCGGGAAGCCGTACCCGTTTCCCACCTCCGCCCGCGCGACACCGGTCGGGGGCGGCCGGTGATCCCCGACCTGGCCTACCGGCCGGCCGAGCCGACCGACCACAGGGGACATCTGCTGGACCTCTACCTGCCGGCGGATTCACCGGGCGACCGGCCGCTCATAGTCTGGACCGGCGGTTCCGGCTGGATGCGGGACGACGGCAAGGACAGCGCCGGTCCGATCGCCGCGATCTTCACCGCCCGGGGCTACGCCGTGGCCGGGGTGAGCATCCGGTCCAGCGGCCAGGGTGCCTTTCCGGCCCAACTGCGGGACATCAAGGCGGCTATCCACTGGCTACGCAGCCACGCCCGGCGGTACCGGCTCGATCCGGAGCGGTTCGCCGTCATGGGCGATTCGTCCGGCGGCTGGACGGCGGCGATGGCGGCCCTGACCGACCACGACGCTCCGGCGCTGGCGAGTCGGGTCCAGGCCGCGGTGGCGTTCTACCCGCCGACCGACTTCCTCCGGATGGACGAGCAGATGCTGCCCGGCGCCTGTCGGGAGTTCAACCGGGACCTGGGCATCACCGGCTGCCACGACGATTCCCGGTCGCCGGAGTCGCTGTTGCTCGGCGGTGCCATCCGGACCCGCCCGGAGGCGGCCGCCGCGGCGAACCCGGTCCGGTACGCGACGCGCTCCGCTCCACCGTTGCTCCTGCTGCACGGCCAGGCCGACCGGTTGGTGCCGCACGGTCAGAGCGTGCTGCTCTACGAGGCGCTGCGGGACGCCGGTGCCACCGTCACGTTCCACTCGGTTCCGGGCGCCGGCCACGACTGGCGGGCGGTGCTGGATCCGACCAACCACGACGCCCACCGGGTGTACCGGGCCCGCTCCGGTCGTGAGCAGGTCACCATCGGTCGTCCCGGTCCCGGCTGGGACGACGTCGACCGGTTCATCCGGGACGCCCTGGCGGTACGCCCGCAGGACACCGCCGACCGGGGCGGGCCACGTCCCTGACGGGATCGACACCTGCACACCGGCCGTCGGGTGGGCGTATTCGCAGGTCGTACGAGGTCGGGTGATTTCTCCGGCCGGCCGTCGACCTGACATTGACAGCGTTCGCTGATTGGTTCAGAGTATCGAAGAGAGCGCTCTCTCGTCAGTTCGTCACAGGCCCGCAACCTGCCCGTCACGTTGCGGCCCTCACCTATGGGAGCACTGATGAATAGCGCTCTGTCCCCGCCCCACGTCCGACCACAGTGGCTCAGCCGATGGCGTGCCCTGACCCTGTCGGGCACGATCCTGGCCCTGCTCGGCGGCTATCTCGCCGTCACCGGTACGTCGGCCGACGCGGCCGAGACCCTGCTGTCCCAGGGCCGGGCCGCCACCGCCTCGTCGACGGAGTCCGCCGCCACCCCGGCGTCGGCCGCGGTCGACGGTAACGCCGGCACCCGCTGGTCGAGTGCCTTCGCCGAGCCCCAGTGGTTGCAGGTCGACCTCGGTGCCGTCGCGCCGCTGAGCCGGATCGTGCTGACCTGGGAGGGCGCCTACGCCCGCGCCTTCACCCTCCAGACGTCGACGAACGGTTCGGCCTGGACGACCGTACACACCACCACCAACGGCAGCGGCGGAACGCAGGAGATCGCCGTCACCGGCAGCGGCCGGTACGTCCGGCTCAACGCCACCGCGCGGGCCACCGCGTACGGCGTCTCGCTCTGGGAGTTCCAGGTGTACGGCGAGTCCGGAACCAGCGCCTGCGGCACCGGCAACGCCGCACAGGGCCGGCCGGCGACCGCGTCGTCGACCGAGTCCGCCGCCGCCTACCCCGCCTCCTCGGCGGTCGACGGCAGCACCGGCACCCGGTGGGCCAGCCTCGCCGCCGATCCGCAGTGGTTGCGGGTCGACCTCGGCTCGACCCAGTCGATCTGTGGCGTGACCCTCAACTGGGAGGCCGCGTACGCCACCGCGTTCCAGATCCAGACCTCGGCCGACGGCTCGAGCTGGACGACGGTGCACAGCACGACCAACGGCACCGGCGGGACCCAGGTCCTCACCGTCGCCGGCTCCGGCCGGTACATCCGGATCCTCGGCACCCAGCGCGGAACGGCGTTCGGCTACTCGCTCTGGGAGTTCGCGGTGCGGACCGGCACCGGACCCGGCAACCCGCCGACCACGCCACCGCCGACCACCCCGCCCCCGACCACGCCACCACCGACCACGCCACCGCCGGGCGGCAGCGTGCTGCTGTCGTACCAGAAACCGGCAGTCGCCTCGACCAGCCAGAACGACGGCGCCTGCTTCGAGTGCCTCCCCGCGCGGGCCTTCGACAACGATCCCGCCAGCCGGTGGGCGACCAGCGCGACCACCGGGTGGGTCGATCCGGGCTGGATCTACGTCGACCTCGGCGCCACCGCCACGATCAGCCAGGTGGTGCTGCAATGGGATCCCGCGTACGCCGCCGCGTACCAGATCCAGGTCTCGCCGAACGCCAGTACCTGGACCTCGATCTACTCCACCACCACCGGCCGGGGCTTCAAGGAGACGCTGAACGTGACCGGCACCGGCCGCTACGTCCGGATGTACGGCACGGCCCGGTCGAGCCAGTACGGCTACTCGCTCTACGAGTTCAAGGTCTTCGGTACCGGCGGTAACCCGACCGCACCGCCGCCGATGCCCCCCGACCCGACGTTCCCGGCGAACCAGCTGGTCTGGAGCGACGAGTTCAACGGCGCGGCCGGCAGCAAGCCCGATCCGGCGAAGTGGACGATCGATCCCGGCACCGGCCAGAACAACGAGATCCAGTACTACACGAACAACAACAACGCCTCGATGAACGGCACCGGGGCCCTGGTGATCGAGGCACGCCGGGAGACCGCCGGTGGCCGGGACTACACGTCGCACCGGATGAACACCGGCGGCAAGTTCACCGTCCAGTACGGCCGGATCGAGGCCCGGGTCCAGGTGCCGAAGGGCAACGGCCTGTGGCCCGCCTTCTGGATGATGGGCGCCGACTTCCTCACCGGGCGTCCGTGGCCGTACAACGGGGAGATCGACATCATGGAGGTGCTCGGCCGGAACACCTTCGAGGGCTACTCCACCCTGCACGCACCGCAGTACAACGGCGGCGCGGGGTACGGGCAGAAGTATCCCGCCCCGGGTGGCGTCGACTTCGCCGCCGGTTTCCACGTCTGGGCCGCGGAGTGGGACAGCCGGGGCATCACGTTCAAGGTGGACGGCCAGACGGTCTTCTACGCCAGCAAGGAGACGGTGGAGTCGACCCGTGGCCCGTGGGTCTTCGACCACCCCTTCTACCTGATCCTCAACCTCGCCGTCGGCGGTGACTTCCCGGGACCGGTCGACGCGACCACGCCGTTCCCGTCCCGGATGCTCGTCGACTACGTGCGCGTCTACCGCTGAACGGCGGGTGGCCGGTACGGCGCACCGGCCGCCCAGCACCGCCCTCCCCGCACCGCCCTTCCGTCATCGTCCGCCCGGCACCAGCCGCCCACGATGTCCACCGCCGTGCCACCTCGACCACCGTCCCCGGTACCGGGGAACGAACTCCGCAGCCGTGCAACCTTCGACGGGGCGGGTCCGGTCGTACCGGCAACACGAGCGGGAGGAACGGAGGCTGGACTTGCAGAAGGCTGAGGAAGACGATTTCCACACGTTCGTCGCGGCCCGGATGGACCGGTGGCGGCGCAGTGCCTTCCTGATGTGCCAGGACTGGCACATGGCCGACGACCTGGTGTCGATCACCGTCACCAAGCTGTTCCGGAACTGGCGCAAGGTGAACCGGGCGGACAATCCCGACGCGTACGCCCAGCGGGTACTCAGCCGCTCCTGGCTCACCGAACGACGCCGGCCGTGGCGCCGGGAACGCCTGCCGGACGGCCTTCCCGAGCCCCGGTGGTCGCCGCCGGATCGGGCCGACGACCGCGAGTCGCTGGCGGAGCTGCTGCGATCGCTGGGTCCACGGCAACGGGCGGTACTCGTCCTGCGCTTCTACCTCGACTACTCGGTCGAGGAGACCGCCAGGATCATGCAGGTGTCACCGGGCACCGTGAAGAGCCAGTCCGCGCGTGGACTCGTCGCGCTGCGCGCGCTGTCGGCGTCGATCCGCAACTGAGAGAGGGGATCAGCGGAGATGAACCAGCAACTCTTCGACGAGGTCGTCGGTACGCCGCCGCCCTCCACCGTCGACGTCGTCGCCATCGTGGCGCGGGAGAGGCGGAGAAGCGCCGTACGGCGGATCGGCGGGACCATGGCGGCGGTGCTCGGACTGGCGGTCTCGGCCGGAATCGTCGCGGCCGGCCAGCACGGACCGGCCGGGGTGGCTCCGCCGCCCGTCGCGGCGGACAACCGGTTCCAACTGGTCGCGAACGACCGCGACTCGGCCCAGTTGACCGCGAAGCGGCTGGCCGAGGCGCTCGACGCCGCGCTCAGGAACGCGGCGCCGGACGCCCGGTGGATCCGTTCGAACATCTTCTCCGACGCCGCCCCGGACGGGCAGCCGCCCCGACTGTTCACCGACAACACGCTGAAGCAGCACGAGCAGATGTTCAGTGGCGGTACCGGGGTGCTGGCCGACGGCCGCAGGGGCATGCTCGCGCTGCACATCCTCAGGTTCGAACCGGTGACCGGAAAGCGCTGCGACGAACCGAAGTGTGTCGCGGCGCGGGCCCTGCCCAGGGAGGATCCGAACAAGAAGCGCGAGCTCTTCCTCAGCTGCCGGGGCGAGACCGGCTGCACCGAGCGCACCGGCCCGAACGGCGAGCGGATGACGATCCGGACCGACTTCACGAAGCTGAAGCGGTTCCCCGGTCCCTGGAAGGCCGCCAACTTCCAGGTGTACGTCGAACTCGTCGACGGCCGGCTACTGAACCTCGTCAGCACCAACGAGTACGGCGTGGGAGAGCGGGAGTCCACCCTGCAACAGCAGGACCCGCCGCTGACGTCGGCACAGCTCACCCAGATGGCGATCGAGGTGACCGGCCGGATCAGGGCCTAGCCCCGACACTGCCGCGCGGCCCGGCCGATGGATTCCGAATCGGTCGGGCCGCCCGGTCACGCCTGGCGCAGCGGGAAGTGACAGGCGACCTGGTGGACATCGCCGGCCAGCGGTGGCTCCGTCTCGCAGATCTCCTGCGCCAGCGGGCACCGGGTGCGGAACCGGCACCCGGTCGGCGGGTTCAGCGCACTGGGCAGCTCACCCTGGATGGTGACGCTCTCGCGTGGCCCGGCGAGGTCCGTGCTGGCGGACGGAACGGCGTCGATCAGCGCCTGCGTGTACGGGTGCCGGGCGGACCTGACCACGTCGTACGCGGGACCGACCTCGACGAGCTTGCCCAGGTACATCACGCCGATCCGGTCCGCCATGTAGTCGACGACGGAGAGGTCGTGGCTGATGAACACGTACGCCAGGCCCAGTTCGCGCTGGAGGTCCCGCATCAGGTTGAGCACCTGCGCCTGGATCGACACGTCGAGCGCGCTCACCGGCTCGTCGCCGACGATCAGTCGAGGTTGCAGGGCCAGGGACCGGGCCAGCCCGATGCGCTGCAACTGGCCGCCGGAGAACTCGTGGGGATACCGCTCCAGCACCCGCCGGGAGAGTCCCACCTGGTCGAGCAGCGTACCGATCCGGGCCCGGCGCGCGGCCGTGTCACCCACCTGCTGGATCTCCAGCGGTTCGGCGAGGATGGCGTCGACCCGCATCCGCGGGTTCATCGCCGCATAGCTGTCCTGGAACATCAACTGGACCTGGCGGTGCATCCGGCGGCGGTCGCGCCGGGGCAGCCGGGCGATGTCCGTGCCGTCGAGGACGATCTGACCGTCGGTCGCCCGCTCCAGCCCGACGACCAGCCGCCCCACGGTGGACTTGCCGCAGCCGGACTCGCCCACCAACCCGAACGTCTCGCCGGGACGGACCTCGAACGAGACGCCCGCCACGGCGCTGACCCGCCCGGAGGTCCGGCGCAGCAGACCACCCGTCGTCGCCTCGTAGTCCTTGACCAGACCCCGGACCTCCAGGATCGGCTCCGGCGCCGGCCCGGAGGCGTCCGCCGCCGGCGCCGACACCGGCGCCGTCCGGGCCGCCGGGGCGGCGGTGGTCAGGGTGACCGGGTGCAGGCACGCGTGCTGGTGGCCGCCCGTCGACAGGGTCACCTCGGTGGTACGGCACTCGTCGGTCACGAACCGGCAGCGGGGGGCGAACCGGCATCCGGTCAGCGGTCGGGACAGGTCCGGTGGCAGCCCGGGAATGCTGTAGAGCCGCTCGTGTACGCCCGGTTCGCGCACCGCCGACTCCGGCAGCGCCTCCATCAGCGCCTCGGTGTAGCGGTGCCGGGGCGTCCGGAACAGCTCACCGGTGGCGGCGGTCTCCACCACCCGGCCCGCGTACATCACCGCGACCCGGTCCGCCCGGCCGGCGATCACACCCAGGTCGTGGGTGACCAGGATGACCGCCATCCCGAACTCTTCCCGCAGGTCGTCGATGAGTTCGAGGATCTGGCGCTGGGTGGTCACGTCGAGCGCGGTGGTCGGCTCGTCGGCGATGAGCAGGCGCGGCGAGCAGATCAGGGCCATCGCGATGGCGACCCGTTGCCGCATCCCGCCGGAGAGTTCGTGCGGATAGTTGTCGACGATCTTGTCCGGCCGGGGCATCCCGACCCGGCGCAGGATGTCGATCGCCCGCTCCCGGGCCTGCGCCTTACCGACCCCTTCGTGCACCCGCAACGGCTCGGCGACCTGGGTACCGATCCGCATCGTCGGGTTGAGCGAGGTCAGCGGGTCCTGGAACACCATGCCCATCCGGACGCCACGGATCCGCCGTACCTCGTCGGTCGGCAGGGACCGCAGGTCACGGCCCTCGAAGAGGATCTGTCCGCCGACCACGCTGCCGCCCGGGGGCAGCAGGCCCATCACCGACAACGCGGTCATCGTCTTCCCGCTGCCCGACTCGCCGACGATGCCGAGGGTCTCGCCGGGGCGGACCTCCAGGCTGACGTCGTCGAGGGCGTGCACGGTGCCGCGACGCAGCGCGATGTCGGTGTTGAGGTTCTGCAGTCGCAGCAGGGGCTGACTCTCCCCCGCGTTCCGGGTCGCCTCGTGGTTCCGGACGGTTGGCTCGATCGGTGCGCTCATTTCCCTGCTCCTGCTAGCGTCGCCGGAGGCGGACCTCGAAGGCGTCCCTCAGCCCGTCGCCCATGAAGTTGAAGGCGAGCACGATGAGGATGATGGCGATTCCGGGCGGGTACAGCAGCCACCAGTGACCGCTGTACGTGTCCGCGAGACCGTCGGAGAGCATCCCACCCCAGTTGGCCGCCGGCGGCGGAACGCCGAGGCCGAGGAATGACAGGTAGGCGACGTAGAGGATGGCGTCGGCGACCTGGAAGGTCGCGTTGACGATCACGGTTCCGATGGCGTTCGGGACGATGTGCCGACGTACCGCGCGGCCACCCGTACCGCCCATCGAACGCATCGCCTGGATGTACTCGCGGGAACGCAGGCTCAGCGCCTCGCCACGGACCAGCCGGGCCGGGCCCAGCCAGGCGAAGGCGCCGATGATGAGGATCAGCATCGGCACGCTCGGGGTGACGATGGCGGCCAGCAGCATGAAGAGGAACAGCGACGGGATCGACATCATCGCGTCGACGACCCGCATCATCGCGGAGTCCACCCAACCGCCGGCGAATCCGGCGACGGCTCCCCACAGCGTGCCGAGGAAGGTGGCGAGGATGCCGGCCGCGAGCCCGACGATGATGGAGGTCTGTCCGCCGAGCATGAGCCGGCCGAGCTGGTCGTAGCCGACGCCGTCGGTGCCGAGCGGGTGCCCCTGTTCGCCGGGTCCCAGGTGCACCGCCGCGAGATCGGTGTGCACCTGGTCGGTGTGGTAGACCAGCGGCCCGAGGAAACAGACCCCGGCCAGCAGGATGAACAGGCCCAGGCCGACCAGGGCGAGCCGGTTCTCGCAGAAGACCGACACCCCCTGGCGCCACAGGCCCCGGACCGGTACGTCGTCGGCGTCGACCGTGGGCGGTGGCGCACCGACCGGTACGCCGGGCACCTCGGGCAGCATGGTCACGAGGTCCTCCCCCGAAGTCGGACCCGGGGGTCGACGGCGGCGTAGAGCAGGTCGGCGAGCAGCGCACCGAGCACCGTCGCGACCGAGATGATCAAGGTGACCCCGAGCAGGATCGGGAAGTCGCGCTTCAGCGCCGCCTGCCAGAACAGCTGACCCATTCCGGGGAAGTTGAACAGCGACTCCACCACCAGGGCCCCGCTGAACAGCGCCGGCAGGTACATCCCGAGCAGGGTGATCACGGGGAAGAGACCGTTGCGCAGGGTGTGCAGGACGACGACCCGGCGCTCCGACAGCCCCTTGCTCCGCGCGGTACGCACGTAGTTCTCGTTGAGGTTGTCCACCATGGAGGAGCGGATGTAGCGGGAGTACACCGCGATGGTGACGATCGCGAGCGTGACGGTGGGCAGTACGAGCCCGGCCGGCTCGGCGAGCATCTCCCCCAGGGTGAAGCCCTGCGGCGCCTCCGGCGGCAGGATCGGCCAGACCTGCGAGAAGAGGATGATCATCATCAGGCCCATGAAGAAGATCGGGGTGGCGTACGCCAGCAGTGACAGCGAGGTGATGGTGTAGTCGGGCCACCGGTTGCGACGTACCGCCTGGATCACGCCGAGCGGGATCGCCACCACGACGGCGAGCAGGGTCGACAGCAGCGACAGCACCATGGTCTTCGGCAGCCGCTGGGCGATGGCCTCGGTGACCGACTGGTTGAGCTGGAACGAGTAGCCGAGATCTCCGTGCAGCAGGCGCTGTACGTACATCAGGTACTGCTGGACCCAGGGCCGGTCGTAGCCCATCTCGTGGTTGAACGCCGCCAGTTGCTCCAGCGTCGCCTCCTTGCCCAGCGCGGAGCGAGCGGCGCCGCCCGGCAGCAGGTGCAGGATGATGAACGCGATCACCGTGACGAGCACGATGACGATGAGGGCCTGGCCCAGGCGTGTGATGAGGTACCGGACCACTGGGCGGCTCCTCCCCCTCCTCGAAGGGCTCCGGTGGCGCGGTCAGGCGCCACCGGAGCCGGGACGGTCAGTGGGTCAGTTCTTCCAGGACCAGTCCTGGAAGTAGAAGTAGTTCATCGGGTCCTGCGGCTCGACGCCCTGCAACCCCGACTTGTACGCCGAGATCTGGTACACCGGGTTCGGCATCCAGAGCACCGGCAGGTCCTTGGCGAGGAAGTCGTTGTACGCCTTCAGCGCGCTCTCGTCGGCGGAGAACTGGGTCGCCTCGATCAGCCGGTCCGCCTCGGGGTTGCTGTAGCTGCCCAGGTTCACCGGCGCACCGGTGGAGAAGAGCCGCTCGCCGCTGGCGAAGACCGGGTAGTACCAGCTGCCCTGCGAGCCGAAGAAGGACATGTCCCACGAGCAGGTTGCCTCGGTCGGCTTGCAGGCCGGGGTGACCGCGACCGAGTCGGGCACCTCCTTGATGGTCAGCTCGATGCCGAGCTTGGCCATCTGCGACTTGATCTCGGCGAACATCTTGGTGGTCGCGGCGAACCCGCTCTGGCTGGTGACCGTGAACGCCAGCGGCGTGCCGGCGGCGATGCCCTCGCCACACTGGTTCTCGGCGGCACCCGGTGTCTGGCAGACGGTCTTGCCGTCCGGGGTCACCTTCCAGCCGTGGCCTTCGAGCAGTGCCTTGGCCTTGGCCGGGTCGAAGGAGTAGGCGCACCCGCTGGCATCGGTGGTGCCCGGCTTGAGCGGCACCGGGCCACAGCTCGGGGCGGCCATGCCGGACCAGATGACCTTGTTGATCGTCGGCTGGTCGACGAGCATCTGCATCGCCTGGCGCAGGTACGGCTGCTTGAACAACACGCCCGTCTTGGGGTTGTTGAAGTTCAGCTGCAGGTAGGTGGTGGACCAGCCGTACCAGGGTGCGACCTTGTAGTCCTTGGACTCGAGGTACGACTGCTGGGACAGGTTGGCCGGCGGGATGTACCCGTAGTCGATCTCACCGGCGCGGAGCACGTTGAACTCCGCGTCGTCACTGGTGAACGGCCGCAGGACGACCTTGGCCAGCTTCGGCTTGTCCGAGCCCGAGTAGGTCGGCTGCGCGGCGAGCACGACCTCGCCGTTCGGCACGTACTTGTCCAGCTTCCAGGGGCCGCTGGTGACCTTCCACAGCTCGTTGGTCGCGTACGACTTGGGGTCCTTCGACGCCGTGGTGAGGAAGTCGAAGACCTTCTTGGCGCCCTCGGGGGTGCTGGCGAGGTTGCCGACGGTCGCCGTCGCGGAGTCCTTGTCCCAGGTGTGCTGGGGCAGCGGGACGATCCGGTTGAGCTGGTTCCCCACGAACCACGCGGTGTTGTAGGCCTGCGTCGTCGTGATCGAGAAGGTCTTCTCGTCGACGATCTTCCAGTCGGCGATGTTGTCCGGGAAGCCACCGGCCCGGTACGACGCCCACTTGTCCTTGTTCGCGGTGACCAGGTCCCACCAGAAGTCGATGTCCTTGGTGGTGACCGGCTTGCCGTCGGACCACGTGTTGTCCTTCAGCGTGATCGTCAGGGTCTTGCCACCGTTGCTGACCACGGGCGCCTCGGCCATCGAGCGCGCGGAGTTGATGTTGTACTGCGCCGAGCCGTCCAGCTGGTACTCGTACAGGTGCCGGTACAGCGCCGTCGTGAAGGTGGCGTTCTCGCCCTGGGTGAATCCGGGGGCCGAGATGGGCAGGATCCAGTTGGGGGTCCGGAAGGCGACCGTGACGGTGTCCTTCCCCTGACTCCCGCCCTGGGCGCCCTTCGAACCGCTGTCGCCGCTGCAGGCGGCCAGTCCCGCGCCGATGGCGAGCACGCTGGCTATGGCCACGGCGCCGCGCAGGGCGCGCCGGTGGAATCTGCTCCTCATGAGTCTCCTCGATTGATCTACACGGGCCCCGCGTCGTCGGGCGTCAGAGGCGTCGCGTCCAGCCGCCTGGTGCTGCTCAAGCGGTCGATGCGGAGAATGTATAGCGAGCAAAGTTAGGAGTCAACGAAACTAACTCAGTTTGTTCGCCAACTTCGGTCAGGTTACGATCGAAGTCGTCGAAGCATCTCCGGATGACCTTCGCCGCGACCCCTGCTCGAACCCCGGCCACCGCACCCGACAAGCTGAAGCGGCGCCGGACGACCGGCCCTAAGGAGGAGAGGCATGTCGGATCCGATCTCCGCCACCCTGCGGGACCAGACGCTCAAGCTGCTGGCCAACGGCGAGGCCACCTCCCGTGCCGATCTCGTCGAGGCGCTCCAGGTGGCCCCCTCGACCGTCACCGGCGTCGTTCGGCGACTGCTGGAGGAGGGCGCGATCCTGGAGGAGGGCGTGGGCCGCTCCACCGGCGGGCGACGGCCCCGGATCCTTCGCCTACGCGAGATCGCCGGGGTCTTCGCCGTCTCGGAGCTGGGCGCCCAGCACGCCCGGATCGGCCTGTGCACCCCCGACGGGCGACTGGTCACGGCCGAGGAGGTGGCCATCGACATCGCGGCCGGGCCCGCCGAGGTCTTCGACGCGGTCGCGCAGGCGTTCGGCCGGATCCAGGCGACGACCGCCCCCGGCCAGGCGCTGCTCGGGATCGGCGTGGCGCTGCCGGGACCGGTCGAGTTTCCCCGTGGCCGGCTGATCGGCCCGGCCCGGATGCCCGGCTGGAGCGGTGTCGACGCACAGGTCGAGCTGAGCCGACGCTTCCACGTGCCGGTGGTCGTCGACAACGACGCCAAGGCCGCCGCGATCGGCGAGCACACCGCCCGGGACCGGGAGACCGGGGACATGATCTACGTCAAGGCCGGTACCGGCATCGGCGGCTGCCTGGTCACCGGTGGGCAGGTCTACCGGGGCGGTCGCGGGCTCAGCGGCGACGTCACCCACGTACGGGTGGCGGACAGCGGCGAGCGGCACTGCTCCTGCGGCAGCCGGGGCTGCCTGGAGACCGTCGCCAGCGGTGCCGCCCTGGCCTCCCAGTTGGCCGAGCGGGGCCTGCCGATAACCACCACCCATGACGTCATCGCCGCGGTCACCGACGCCGAACCGACGGCGGTGACGTTGGTCCGGCACGCCGGTGGGCTGCTCGGGGTCGCGCTGTCCGGCCTGGTCAACTTCCTCAACCCCGACGCCGTCGTCATCGGTGGAGCACTGTCCAGCCTCGACGTCTACGTGGCCGCCGCCCGGGGGATGCTCTACGAGCGTTGCCTGCCGTCGATGACCCAGTCCATGTCCATCGAGGCCAGCGTCGTGGGCCCGGATGCCGCCCTGGTCGGCCTCGGGCGCCTGGTACGCACGGCGGCCGACGTCCGTCCCAGCTGAGGAGCTCCATCAGTGCCCCGTTCCCTCCGGATCGCCATCGGCGGCATACACATCGAGTCCAGCACCTTCTCGCCGCATCTGAGCACCGCCAGCGACTTCGAGGTGACCCGTGGCGATGCGCTGACGGCCCGCTACGCCTGGCTCTCGCCCCTCGCGCCGTGGGCCGCCGAGATCGAGTGGGTTCCCCTGGTGCACGCCCGGGCCCTGCCCGGCGGCGCGGTCGACGCCGCGGCCTACGACGCCTGGTCGGCGGAGATCCTGGACGGCCTGGCCCGGGCGGGCACCCTGGACGGCGTCCTGCTGGACATCCACGGCGCGATGAGCGTCGTCGGCCGGGACGACGCCGAGGGTGACCTCGTCACCGCGATCCGATCGGTGATCGGGCCGGAGCCGTTCGTGTCCGCCGCCATGGACCTGCACGGCAACGTCTCACCCGTGCTGTTCGCCGGCTGCGACCTGCTCACCTGCTACCGCACCGCGCCCCACGTCGACGTCTGGGAGACCCGCGAGCGCGCCGCCCGCAACCTGGTGGACGCGCTGCGCCGGGGACAGCGCCCGCACAAGGCCCTGGTGCACGTACCGGTCCTGCTGCCGGGCGAGATGACCAGCACCCGGGTCGAGCCGGCCCGCGGACTGTACGGGCGGATCGCCGAGGTCGAGGCCCGGGACGGGGTCATCGACGTCGCCATCTGGATCGGCTTCGCCTGGGCCGACCAGCCCCGCTGCCGAGGCGCGGTCGTCGCCACCGGCACCGACGCGGCGGCCGCGACCGAGGCCGCCCGGGAACTCGGCGAACAGTTCTGGGCGGCCCGGGAGGAGTTCACCTTCGTCGCCCCCACCGGCCCGATGGACGAGTGTCTCGACACGGCCCTGGTCGCGGTCGCGGATCCCGCCCGGCGCCCCTTCTTCATCAGCGACTCCGGCGACAACCCGGGAGCCGGCGGCGCCGACGACGTCACCTTCGCACTGTCCCGGCTGCTGGCCCGGCCCGAGATCCGGGACGGCTCGGTCCGGGCGGTGTTCGCCTCGCTGGTCGACCCGGAGGCCGTGGCGCAGGTCGCCGACCGGTCACCCGGCACGCCGGTCGAGGTACCCGTCGGTGGCCGCATCGACCCGCGGGATCCGGGGCCGCTCCCGCTCGCCGGTGTCCTCGAGGCGGTCGCCGAGGACCCCGACGGCGGCCGGTGCGTGAGCATCCGCGTCGGGGGGCTCAGCGTGTTCGTCACGTCCCGCCGGATGCAGTACCGGCAGTTGGCCTCGTACGCCCGGTTGGGTGTCGCGGTCGACGAGGTGGACCTGGTCGTGGTGAAGATCGGCTACCTGGAACCCGAACTCTTCGACGCCGCCGGCGACTGGCTGCTCGCCCTGACCCCGGGCGGCGTCGACCAGGATCTCGAACGGCTGCCGTACGCGCACCTGGTGCGGCCGATCTTCCCGCTGGACCGTGACTTCGTCGCGGACCTGACCGTGGCGACCCGGTGACCGCTCCGACCCGGTCCGGCGGGCCGATCTCGACGGGCTGCGTACTCGCCGTCGACGTCGGCGGGACCACCATGAAGGGCTCGCTGTTCGACGAGGACGGCCGGATCCGGCACACGGTGGTCGTACCTTCGCGGGCGGACGCGGACCGCGATCCGGTGGACGCGGTACGGGCCCTGTGCCGCCGGCTCCGGGACGACGCGCTCGCCCTCGACGCCCCGCCCGTCGGGATCGCGGTGGTGACCCCGGGCATCGTCGACGAGGCCGCCGGGATCGTGCGGTACGCCTCGAACATCAGGTTCCGCGACGTGCCGCTGCGGGCACTGGTCCGCGACGACCTCGGACTGCCGGTCGCGATCGGGCACGACGCCCGGGCGGCCGGCGTCGCCGAGGCGGTGGCGGGGGCCGCCCGTGGGTTGGACAACTTCCTGCTCCTACCGCTGGGCACCGGCATCGCCGCCACCGTGGTGGTGCACGGCGAACCCGTGCCCGGTGCGACCTCGTCGGCCGGCGAGGTCGGCCACATGCCGGTGTACCCCGGCGGGGAACCCTGTCCCTGCGGGCAACGGGGCTGCCTCGAGGTGTACGCCTCCGCCGGTGGGCTGGCCCGGCGCTACGCCCGGCTCGGCGGCACCCCGGAACTGGACAGTCGGGCGATCGCCGCGGCCACCGCCACCGATCCGCTGGCCCGGTCCGTCTGGGACACCGCCACGCACGCCCTGGGGACCGCGCTGGCCACCCTCACCCTGACCCTCGACCCGGCCCGCATCGTGCTCGGCGGTGGACTCGCCGAAGCCGGCCCGCAACTCTTCGACCCGGTGCGCGACGCGCTGCGCTCGGCGCTGGCCTGGCGGGCCGCGCCCGAGGTGCTTCCGTCCGCCTTCGGAGCCGTGGCCGCGCAGGTGGGCGCCGCCGTCCTGGCCCGACGCGCGGCGGGGCTGGCCGTACCCGAGGGTTGGGCCGCGCCCGTCTCCGAACCCGTCGCCGGCTGAGTCGGGGCGTCGCCGGCCGGGCCGGGTCACCGAGATCGCCGCCCGGGCCGTGCGTAGGCTTGCCGGTTGTGCTGATCCTGCTGCCTCCCTCGGAGGGAAAGACCGCGCCCCGGTCCGGCCGCCCGGTGGACCTGGACTCGCTGAGCCAGGGTGCGTTGACCCCGGCCCGGGAACGGGTCGTGGACGCGCTGGTCGCGCTCTGTTCGGGCGGGGACCGGGAGCGGGCCCGGGGCGTGCTTGGGCTGGGCCCGGGGCAGGACGAGGAACTGGATATCAACGCGGGTCTGCGCACCGCTCCGACGGGGCCCGCCGCCAAGATCTACACCGGGGTGCTCTACGACGCGCTGGGCCTCAACACCCTGACCGGCGCCGCCCGGGCCCGGGTCCGGCGCTCCGCCCTGATCTTCTCCGGGCTCTGGGGAGCGATCCGGGTCGACGACCGCATTCCGGCGTACCGCTGTGCGATCGGGGTCAACCTGCCCGGGGTGGGCGGGCTGGGATCGTACTGGCGGAAGCTGCTGGAGCCGGTGCTCGCCGAGGCCGTCGACGCCGGGCCGGTCCTCGACCTCCGCTCCAGCGGGTACGCGGCGACGTGGCGCCCCACCGGTCGGCTGGCCGAGCGGACGGTGGCCGTACGGGTGCTGCACGAGCAGGTGGTGAACGGCGAGACCCGGCGTTCCGTGGTCAGTCACTTCAACAAGGCGACGAAGGGGCGACTGGTCCGGGACCTGATGCTGGCCGGAGCGGCACCCCGCTCCCCCGGCCGGCTGGTCGAGGCGCTGCGCGACCTGAAGTACACCGTCGAGGAGCAGCCGTCCGCCGCCGGCCGACCGCGTCAGCTCGACATGGTCGTCGCCGAACTCTAGGACGACGGAAGTCGAGCACGGTGGGCACGACGGCGGAGGTCCGGGCCTCGCCTCAGTGGGCCAGCGCCTTCTCCAGTTGGGCCTTGCTCATGGTCGAGCGGCCCTTGATGTTCCGCTTCTTGGCCTCGTTGTAGAGCTGCGCCCTGGTGCGGCCCTGCGCACCCGTGTGGGACCGCTTGCCGCCCCGGTGTCCGGACGAGACGTCCTTGATCGACAGGTTGCTGGCCGTCTTCGCCTCGCCGGAGCGCGCACGTTCCTTGTTGACGGTACGCGCGGCGATCTCCTCGGCGCGCTCGGTGGACTCGCCGCGCTTCTTCGCACTGGCCTTGATGTGCTTGTACTGCCGTTCCCTCTTCGGGCTGGACCCTGCCGGCATGACCGGCTCCTTTCTCCTCGGGGGGTCGTGACGACGGATCAGAGGATGGGCTTGCCGCCGGTCACCGGGATCATCGCGCCGGAGATGTAGCTGGCCTCGTCCGAGGCGAGCAGGACGTACGCGGGTGCGACCTCTTTCGGCTGGCCGGGGCGGCCCAGCGGAGTGTTCCTGCCGAACTTCTCGACGTGCTCCGGCGGCATGGTGGACGGGATCAGCGGGGTCCAGATCGGGCCGGGCGCGACGCTGTTGACCCGGATGCCCCGGTCGCCGAGCAGTTGGGCGAGGCCGGCGGTGAAGTTCGCGATCGCGCCCTTGGTGGTCGCGTACGGCAACAGCGTCGGGCGGGGCATGTCGGAGTTGATGGAACTGGTGTTGATGATCGACGCCCCGGCGCCGAGATGCGGCAGTGCCGCCTGTACGAGCCGGAACATCGCCGTGATGTTGATGTCGAAGGTGCGCTGCCACTCCTCGTCGCTGATCTCTTCGACGGTCTCGTGCGTCATCTGGTACGCGGCGTTGTTCACGAGTACGTCGATCCGACCGAACTCCTCGACCGCCCGGTCCACGATCGTCCGGCACATCGCCGCGTCGCCCACGTCTCCCGGCACCAGGACGGCCTGTCGACCCGCCTCCTCGACGAGCTTGGCGGTCTCCCGGGCGTCGTCGTGCTCGTTCAGGTACGAGATCAACACGTCGGCGCCCTCGCGGGCGAACGAGATGGCCACCGCCCGGCCGATACCGCTGTCGCCCCCGGTGATCACGGCCTTCTTGCCCGCCAGGCGTCCGGAACCCCGGTAGGACTCCTCGCCGTGGTCGGGTTTGTGCCGCATCGCGCCCAGGGTGCCGGGTGGTTGCTGTGCCGGCTCGGACTGCTGGGTGTCGGCCATCGGGCTGCTCCTTCCCGCCGGGTGCTGGCGCCTCGCCGCAGGTGCGCCGTCGCGATCCCGTGGACGGACCGGCGAGCACGAGCACCCGGAGTATCTCCACCTTGGCCGCAGAACGGCCCGGTACGGGCCAAACTGCCCGGGCCCGATGGCCGCTAAACCCGGCCCCGCGCGACCGGAAGCCGGGTCAGGGAACGAACTGGTCGGCGGGGGGATCCAGGACGTCCCGCACCGCGACACAGGGATCCGTGCCGGGTGCGGCGGCGTGGATCGCCTCCGCCGCGCGGCCCGCGGCGTCCCGGAACGCGCCCTGCTGGTCCTCGGGAAGCCCGGCGAGCACGTGCTGCTCGGCGAGCCCGACCCGGCGTTCGGCGTCCGCCAGCACCGCGCGTCCCCGCTCGGTGGCGACGACCCGCCGGGCCCGCCGGTCGCGGGGATCCAACTGCCGCTCGATCAGGCCGGCGGACTCCAGGTCGTCGATGAGGTAGGTGAGCACGCTCCGGTCGATCGCCAGCCGGGTCGCGAGGGCGCCCTGGGTCGGCACCTCGTCGTGTACGACCACGGTGAGGATGTGGTAGCCCCGGCTGCCGTGCGGCAGGTCCCGGAGCGTCTCCTCGACGCGTTCGTGCCAGCGGCGCAGCACCATCCCGAGCGACCAGCCGAGATTCGTGGCCGACCGGCGGGCCTCCGGGAGGGCGGCGTCATCTCCATCGGCGGACATACCCCGAGCCTAGCAGTGGTCTGTTGGCCACCATATGAGTTGGCCGACAAAAGATTTGCTGGCTAGACTTCTTGTTGCGCCAACTATCACCGTGGGCAAGGAGAGGGCAATGCCCGATTACGGCCATGAGCTCCTGTTCGGCACGTTCCTCACGCCGAGCGCGAACGATCCGGACCGGGTCGTGGCGCTGGCCGAGCTGACCGAGTCGGCGGGACTGGACCTGGCCACCTTCCAGGACCACCCCTACAACCCGGACTTCCTCGACACCTGGACCCTGCTCAGTTGGGTCGCCGCCCGCACCGAGCGGCTCCGCGTCTCGGCGAACGTGCTGAACCTGCCGCTGCGCCCACCTGCCGTACTGGCCCGCGCGACGGCGAGCCTGGATCTGCTCTCCAACGGACGGTTCGAACTCGGGCTCGGCGCCGGAGCGTTCTGGGACGCCATCGAGGGCATGGGCGGAGGCCGGCTGTCCGCCGGGGACAGCGTGGCGGCGCTGAGCGAGGCGATCGACGTCCTGCGCGGCGGCTGGGACACCTCCACCCGAGGACCGCTGCGACTGCGGGGCGACCACCATCGCGTACCGGGAATGCGCCGTGGCCCGGCGCCGGCACACGACATCGGCATCTGGCTGGGGGCGTACAAGCCGCGGATGCTGGCGCTGACCGGCCGCAAGGCCGACGGCTGGCTGCCGACCCTGGAATATCTGAAGTCCCCGGACCGGGTCACGGCGAACCGCCTCATCGACGAGGCGGCGACCTCGGCGGGACGGGACCCACGGCAGATCCGGCGGCTGCTCAACCTCTTCCAGGTCGACTTCTCCGCCACCGACGGCGGGGTCCTGCGGGGAACGCCCGCGCAGTGGGTCGATCAACTGCTCCCACTCGTCCTCGACGAGGGGTTCAGCGCCTTCATCATCGGCCGGGACGACCCGCGCCTCATCCAGACCTTCGGCCACGAGGTCGCCCCCGCGCTGCGCGAGGCCGTCACGAAGGAGCGTACGACGACCGCCGCTGCGACCGGGCCGACCGTTGCCCTGGCCCGACACCGACCCGGCGTCGACCGCGCCGCGCTTCCCGCTTCGCTGGCCAACGGGGCGGTCGAACCGGGCGACCCCGAGTACGAGCGGGTCCGGCACAGCTACAGCCGCCAGGGTTCACCGGCGGTCGTGATCCGTCCCCGCGACGCCGCCGAGGTGATCGACGCGGTGACGTACGCGCGCACCCAGGACGTACCCCTCTCGGTACGCAGCGGCGGCCACGGCATCAGCGGCCGGTCGACCAACGACGGCGGCATCGTGCTCGACCTGTCGAGGATGAACCGGGTCGAGGTGCTCGACCGGGCGACCCGACGGATCCGCCTCGAACCCGGCGCCCGCTGGGGTGAGGTCGCCCAGCGGCTCGCCCGCGACGGCCTCGCGATGAGCTCCGGGGACTACGGCGACGTCGGCGTCGGCGGGCTCGCCACCACCGCCGGGATCGGCTTCCTGGTCCGCCGGTTCGGCCTGACCATCGACCACGTCGTGGCCGCCGAGATCGTGCTCGCTGACGGCACCCTGGTACGCGCCGACGGCGAGCACCACGCCGACCTGTTCTGGGCGATCCGGGGCGCCGGCGGCAACTTCGGTGTCGTCACCGCCCTGGAACTGGAGGCGTACGAGGTCGGCAACGTCGTCCACGCCCAACTCGCCGTCGACGCGACCCGGGTCGCCGAGCTGCTCCGCCGCTGGGGCCGGCTGGTCGAGGACGCGCCACGGGAACTCACCAGCTTCCTCGCGCTCTTTCCCGGCCGCCGGCAGAACCCGCCGATGGCCCAGGTCACCCTGGTCTACGCCGGAGACGACATCGAGGCGGCCGAGAACGCGCTGACCCCGTTCCTGGAGATCGGCCCGATCCTCGACCAGCAGGCGCAACTGGTGCCGTACCCGGCGATCGTCGCCCCGGCGCACAACCGGCACCACGGCCAGGGCCTGGCCGACGTCCACAGCGGCCTGCTGCGGCACGTCACCCCGGAGGCGGCCGACTCCGTCGAGACGATGATCCGTTCCGGTGACGTACTGGTCATGCAGTTCCGCTCGGTCGGCGGCGCCGTCAACGACGTGCACCGGGACGCGACGGCGTATCCGCACCGGACCCAGAACTTCTCGGTGCTCGCCGCCACCGTGCCGGATCGCCGGGCCCGGCTCGACAAGCTCTGGTCCGACCTGTCCGGGCACCTCGACGGGATGTACCTGAGCTTCGAGAGCGACACCCATCCGGCTCGGCTGCTCGACGCCTTTCCCGAGCCCACCCTCGGCCGGCTCCGTCGGCTCAAGGCCGCGTACGACCCCGACAACGTCTTCGACCGCAACTTCCCGATCCCCCCGGCGACCGGCACGGACCCGGACGAGGACGCCGACCGCGCCGGAGAGCCCCGTCGGGCGGTGGTGGTTGAATGACCGCCTCTGACCACGCCACCGCTGGGGAGAAGCCGTGACCCTGACGAGTCGTCTCGCCCGCCGGGCGGACCTGCCCACCCTGCTGCCCCTGATCGCGGCCGCGATCGCGGAGTTGCAGAAGGGGTTCCTCGACGACGCGCAGATCGAGTCGAGCCGGTCGATCATGGGCATCGACACCCAGCTCATCGACGACGGGACCTACTTCGTGGTCGAGTTGGACGGGCAGATCGTGGGCTGCGGCGGTTGGAGTCGACGGGCCACCCTCTACGGCGGCGACCACTCCCAGGGCCGGGACCCGGCGCTGCTGGATCCAGCCCGGAACCCCGCCAAGGTCCGGGCGATGTACACCGATCCCCGGTTCGCCCGACGGGGCGTCGGTCGGTTGATCCTCTCGCTCTGTGAGGCCGCCGCCGCTGCCGAGGGGTTCGGCGCGCTCGAACTCATGGCCACGCTGTCGGGCCGGCCGCTGTACGAGGTCGCCGGGTTCGTACCGATCGAGCAGGTCGAGGACCCGGCCGGCGGTACGCCCGTACGACTGGTCCGGATGCGCAAGCCGATCTCCGCTCCGGTCGCCCACAAGTAAAGATCTCCGTCGATTTTTCTCTCCAGCAGAATCATTGGCGGATGTCGTTCTGTGTGGCGGGCATCTCTCCCTATAGTCGTCGCAAGCGCGCCGGCACCGGACCCACGGGAGAGGACCGACCATGGCCACGAGACGATTTCCGGCACCGACCGACACCCCCGACCCCGCCGCCCTGGACGAGTTCTACGCCGACGTCGCCGAGGCAGACCTCCAGCCACTGTGGATGCAGGAGGGTCTGATGCCCCGCACGCCGCCCCTGCACGACGTGCCGTTCCGCTGGCGGTGGAAGCGGCTGCGGGCCCTGGCGGTGCGGTCCGGCGAACTCGTGCCGATCGACCGGGGCGGCGACCGCCGGGTGCTCGCCTTCGCGAACCCGGGCGGTGACGGCCTCCCGTACGCGACGAGCACGCTCTGGGGTGCGGTGCAGTACCTCGGTCCGGGCGAGGTGGCACCGGCGCACCACCACACGCCCGGCGCGCTGCGGTTCGTCCTGGAGGGGAACGGCGTCTGGACCCTCGTCAACGGCGACCCGGTGTCGATGAGTCCCGGCGACCTCGTCCTGACCCCGAGCTGGTGTTGGCACGAGCACCACAACCCGGGCAGCGAGCCGATGCTGTGGTTCGACGGCCTCGACATCCCGATGGTGCGGGCGATGGACGCGATCTTCTTCGAGGACGGTCCGGACCGGATGACCAACCGAGCCGTCGATCCGACGTCCCGCTCCGAACTGCGGTACGCCGGAGCCCCCGGCCTGCTACCGCTGGACGCCGAGGCGCCGCCGGCACACTCCTCGCTGCTCGCGTACCGCCGGGCGGACACCGACCGGGCGCTGACCCGACTGCTCCAGGCGGGCGCCGAGCGGCACGCCGCGGTGCGCTTCGCCGATCCGACCTCCGGAGCCGACGTGATGCCGACGATCCGATGCAGCATGCACCGCCTGCTGCCCGGCGCCCGTACCCCGACGATCCGCCGGACGGGCTCGTCGATCTGGGTCACCTACTCGGGCGCGGCGACCGCGCTGATCGACGGGCAGCGGTTCGACCTGGAGCCGGGTGACGTCTTCGCCGTACCCTCCTGGGCGCCCTTCGACCTCTCGGCGACCGAGCCGACGGACCTGTTCAGCGTCTCCGACGCGCCGGTGCTGGAGGCGATGCGCCTGGCCAGAACCGAGACCCTCCCCGCCCAGCAGGAGAGATCCTGAGATGCGGCCGTCCCGTCCCCACGTGGTCATCGTCGGCGCGGGAATCGGCGGCCTCACCCTGGCACTCGAACTGCACGACGCCGGCATCGACTGCCAGGTGTACGAGGCCGTCCCGGCGGTCACGCCGATCGGCGTGGGCATCAACGTCCTGCCGCACGCGACGGCGGTTCTCGCCCGGCTGGGGCTGACGACGCCGCTCGCCGAGGCCGGCGTCACCACCCGGGAGTCGGTCTTCTACAACCGCTTCGGGCAGCTCGTCTACCGTGAGCCCGCCGGCCGGTACGCCGGTTACGACTCGCCGCAGTTCTCCCTCCACCGCGGCGACCTGCAACGGGTACTCCTCGACGCGGTACGGGACCGCCTCGGGCCGGCCGCGGTACGGCTCGGCCACCGGTGCACCCGGGTGACCCAGGACGACGACGGCGTACGGGTGAGCTTCCGGGGCGTACCCGGCGACGAGGCACTTCCCGACGTACGGGGCGATGCGCTCGTCGGCTGCGACGGCATCCACTCGGTGATCCGTCGACAGCTCCATCCGGGCGAGGGAGAGCCGGTCTACAGCGGGGTCAACATGTGGCGCGGAGTCACCCGGTGGCCGTCCTTCCTCAGCGGGGCGAGCATGGTCCGCGCCGGCTGGCTGGCCAGCGGAAAGATGGTGATCTACCCGATCCGGGACGCGGTCGACGAGGCGGGGAACCAGCTCGTGAACTGGGTCGCGGAACTGGAGACGCCACACCACCAGCGACGCGACTGGAACCGGGTCGGCAACCTCGACGACTTCGCCGACGCGTTCGCGGACTGGCACTTCGACTGGCTCGACGTGCCGGCCCTGCTGCACGCGTCGGAGGAGGTACTCGAGTATCCGATGGTGGACCAGGAGCCGTTGGACCACTGGACCCTCGGCCGGATCACCCTGCTCGGCGACGCCGCCCATCCGATGGTGCCGCGTGGATCGAACGGAGCCGGCCAGGCGATCCTGGACGCCCACGCGCTGCGGGAGGAGCTGCACCGCACCGACGACGTGGGCGCGGCGCTGAAGGCGTACGAGTCGCGCCGTCTGCCGGCCACCGCCCGGGTCGTACGCACCAACCGCAGCCATCCGCCGGATGCGATCCTGCGCGAGGTGTTCACCCGTACCGGCGACCGGCCGTTCGCGCGGATCGAGAACGTCATCAGCGTCGCGGAACTGGCCGCGATCTCGAACCGCTACCGGGAGGTGACCGGCCACCCCACCGCGACTCGATGACGCCGGCCACGGTCCGCCGATGCCAGATCAGTCGGCGACGCCCGCGAGCAGTCCCCGGCAGACCTTCGACAACGCGTACAACTCGTTCCTGGTCTCCACGAGCCGCCGCCACCGGCAGTCCTCCTGCACCGGCATGAGGCCGTCAAGCAGCTCCCGCAGGGGCGCCAACTGCTGGACGAACCGGTCCTCGGTCATCCGTCCCGTGAAATCGGCGTAGGTCATACAGGTCGGCCCCTCCACGCCGTCGACAAACAGCAGTTCGCCGAGGGCCCGCTGCTGTAGCCGGAAGACCTGCGCGTCTCGTCCAGCGGACGACCAGGGCGTCGGGTACGTCGCCAACGCGGACGCCACCGCCTCGATCCCGCCGAAGAGCGCATCCTTCTCCTCCTGTGAGCGGAAGAGTTCGAAGTTCAGCGAGCGACGCAGTAGCTGGACGTAGCTGAAGTACGCCGAGAAGAGGTACAGCGTCGAGCTGCGAAGGTAATCGTGCGACATCGACCAGGAATCAGGCCTACGCCAGCCGGGCTCGAGTGCCGGGTAGGCGCCGCCCTCAAGAACGTTGCCCAGCCGACTGTTCAATTCGTCGGCGGCCATCAGGATCGGGGTGGTCCACTTCAGTGCTTCCCTGCGAACCGCCTCGCGGCGACTACGCTCCTCGGCCTGCCTCGCCACTTCGGTGTCACGCTCCACCTCGTGCCGCGTGGTCGCGGCCAGGGACGGCAGGGTCACCTGCTGCATCCGCTCCACCTCCACCCGCACCGACTCGGCCAACTCGCGCTTCCGGACGAACTGGAAGGTCAGCCACGCCGTGAGTGGACTGAGCACGACGGCCAGCAACGGCAGCACCAGTGTGATCATCGGCGTCGCCTGGGACTCCTCCGCCGCCAGCAGTTCCGATCCCAGCAGGGCGAGGTCGACGGTGACCATCAGTTCCAACCATCCTCACATCGCAGGAAGACTCGGTACCGAGCGGCGATTACGACGACAATCGACCGCTCGCCACCCCGGATCGGCGACCGGTCCGCACCGAGGCCGTCAGGTGGAAATATGTCAATGGGCCACCCTAGCGACCGACCATCCTAACCGGACACCACCGTCCGGGTAGGCCGGTCAATGCCGACCGGCGGCGCATCGGTCAGGTGATCGGCAGCGCGGCGGCGACGGGCCAGGCGACCATCAGTGCGCCGGCCGGGATGGTGCGCCACCAGGGCATCCCGGTCAGCCACGCCACGCCGGCCACCACGAGGTACAGCGCGAGCAGTGCCGCGAGCAACGGCGTGATGAGCGCGAGGAAACCGGGGGCCAGGCCGACGGTGGCAGCCACGGGCAGTGGTAGGCAGACTGCGGCCAGGACCGCGAGACTCCATGGTGGACGGGAGACGGCGTGCACCCCGCCGAGCAGGGCTCCGGTGGCGAGGGCGAGCACTCCGATCAGCCACCAACGCGACCCGTGCGGCGTCACCGAGGTCAGGCCGAGATGGATGGGTACGACGACCGCCGCGCCCGCCCCCACGGCCAGCGCGACGACGGTGGCTCCCGCCGTCCACGATCTGCTGTGCAGCCGTCCGGCGCCGGCCGGTCCCCGCAGATCGCCCTCGGGCCGACGGGTACCGGCCTGGCGGCGGGCCAGCACCGCTACCGATGCGAGGGTGGCCCCGGCGAGCGTGAAATAGCCGACGAGGTAGCCGGAGACCGGCGCCGGCAGCATCCGGGCCGACACCCAGCCGCCGACCAGCGCCGGTACCGGGGCGGCCAGCACCGCACCGGCAAGCCGCCCCATCGGTAGGCGGATGGGCGGTACCGGCCCGGCCGGTGGCGGGGGCGCCGCACCTGCCGGTGGCCGGACCAGTACGGCGATCACCAGGAGCAGCATTCCGATCAGGCTCAGCCCAGCCGCTGCCACCCGGCGCTTGCCGGCGATCGCCGATCGCTCCGGCTGGTGCCGCAGGGCATCGTCGAGCCAGCGCGCCGCCTCCTGGTGGGTACGGTCGGCGTAGAGCACCCCGACGTGTTCGACGAACGCCACCCGCACCATCCGGCGTCCGGCGGTGTCGCCGGCGAGCGCCGCCGCCGAGACGGAGCGAATGCCGGCCGGCTCCAGCGCGCCGACGATCAGCAGTAGGTGGCGGGGGCCGGGCTGCAGCGCGGCTGCCGTACCGTCGCCCAACGAGATCGCCACGGTGGCGGCGATCAGTGGGTCCCCGGCCCCGACCCGGACCACCGCCGCGGCTCCCATCGAGTGGCCGAGCAGCGCCACCCGCGCCGGGTCGACCTCGGGCAGGCTCCGGACGTACCGCACGACGGCCGCGAGTTGCCGGTCGATCTCGTCCGGCCCGGTCATTGGCCGGGTGTTGGCCGCGTGTCCGGCGAGATCCGGCAGGGCTACCACGTACCCCCGCCGCACCAGCGTGTCGGCAAACGGTCGCATCAGCCGCCCCGAGCCGGCGTAGCCGTGGGCGACCACGACGGCGGGTCGTCCCGTTCCGCCGCCGACCGGGCGGACGATCTCCACCGGTACGTCGGCGACGTGCACGGACGCCGAGCGCAGGTCCCGCCCGGCGGACCAGATCCCCAGTGCACCGGCCACGAGCAGCAGCACACCGAGAAGCAGCCCCGAACGCCACAGCACCGATCGGATGCGTACCAGGTTCACGAGCCACCGCTCGATCGACATGCGCTGCACCGTACCGACGTGTCGGGAACCCCACCGGGACGGCCGGCGGGAATCTCAGATCCGGCCGGCGTCGGCGGACATCGGGCCGGCAGGTGCCGGCATGGTGTCGCTGGGCTGGGACGTCGTCCTCGCCGCGTCGGCGCGAGTTACGGGTTCAGGACGATCTTCCCGGCGACGGTGCCGGACTCGGCCAGCCGCATGGCTTCGGCGACCCGGGCGAGCGGCAGTTGGGCGGCGATCTGGGCGGTGACGTCACCACGCGCAAGTGCCGCGAACACCTGGGTGAGGTCGGCACGCAACTGGGCCCGGAACCGGTTCTTGGCCAGGGCCCGACCGGCCCAGATGTTGAAGAAGTAGGCGTGGCGGCGGTTGGGCAGGGTGTTCCACAGCCCGACCCGACCGAGCAGTTTGACTACGGGCCACTGCTTTGAGCCCGTGTCGTCGCGGGTGGAGGCGCTGCCGTACGACACGAGCGTGCCGCCGGGCGCGAGGAGTCCCCAGGAGTCGACGATGCCGCGACCGCCGACGTGGTCGAAGACGGCGTCCACGCCCTCGGGGCGGAGTTCGCGGACCCGGGCGGCGACGTTCTCGGTGCGATAGTCGATCGGGAGAACGCCTCGGTCCCGCAGGGCGTCGTGGTGGCGGGCGGACGCCGTACCGATCACGGTCACTCCGGCGGCCTGGGCGAGTTGCACCAGCACCGAGCCGACGCCGCCGTTGGCGCCGTGCACGAGGATCGTCTGCCCGGTGCGGACCCGCGCCTTGCGGTGCAGCATCTGCCAGGCGGTGATCCCGTTGACCACCATGGTCTCCGCCTCCGCCGGGCCGATCCCGTCGGGCACCGGCACCACGTCGGCCGCGTCGACGAGTACGTGGCTGGCCCAGCCGCCGACCTTGACCAGCGCGGCCACCCGGGTGCCGGCCAGGCCCGGCTCGACCCCCTCGCCGGTGGCGAAGACCGTGCCGACCAGGTCGTAGCCGGGTACGAACGGGAACCCCGGTTGGTCGTAGTAGCGGCCACGGCGCATCTGTTGCTCGGCGAAGGAGATCCCGGTCGCCTCCATCGCGATCACGACCTGGCCGGGGCCCGCAGCCGGTACGGCACCGCGCCGGATCTGCAACCCTTCCGGCTCCACCTTGCCGGGCAGTACGACCTCGACCAGTCCTTCGACGTTCATGACGACCTCCATCGCATGCGGCCAACAACTTAGTGACTCTCGCTTCCGTGACAAGTTCTAACAGAACACGCCAGGAAGAGTCAAGAAGTTTCGTGATAGCCTCTAACTAGATCTTGAGGGGCAGGGTCACCTGGCACGGAAGGGCGGCAGATCATGGCGGAGGCAGGCACGAGGACTCCCCGCGAGCGCTACCGCGCCCAGGTGCGTACGGAGATCAAGGAACACGCCTGGGCGCAGATCGCCACCGCAGGGGCGTCCGCGCTCTCCCTCAACGCGATCGCCAAGCAGATGGGCATGACCGGTCCCGCGCTCTACCGGTACTTCGCCAGCCGCGACGAGTTGATCACCGAACTCGTCACCGACGCGTACCGAAGTCTTGCCGACACCTTCCGCGCGGCCGCCGAGGCCGGCGCCGACCTGAGCACGCTGGCCCACGCCCTACGCGGATGGGCGCTGGACGATCCCCAGCGGTACTTCCTCGTCTACGGCACACCCGTCCCCGGCTACCACGCACCGGACGGCGTCACCCGGATCGCGTCCGAGATCATGACGCCCCTGCTCGACGCCTGCGCCGCGCTGCCCTCGGACCGCCCCGGTACGCCCTTCGACACGCACCTCGACGACCACCGGGAGTGGGCGGCCAGCCACCCCGCCCCGTCCGTGGCCCTCCACCGCGCCCTGGTCTTCTGGACCCGACTGCACGGCATCCTGTCCCTGGAACTCGCCGGCCACTTCACCGGGATGGGCTTCGACCCCGCCCGACTGTTCACCGCCGAACTGGACAACCTGTCGGCGCCCTGACCACGCCGGGCGGGCCGGCAGGAGCAGGGGTTGACTGCGGCGACTCCGCCGGCTGCTCGCGAGTCAGGCGACGCCATCGACAGTCTCGTGGGCGGCGCCGTCTCCCCGGTCTCGCACCCACCACAACGCCGGCCCGCGCCGGCCGCGCTGTCCATTGGGCACCGGTGGCGCACCCCGCTTCGGCCTGGTCCTGGGCCCCCCGACGGCGCGTCCAGTCATATTCCAGTCGTGCATGACAACGTGCTTTCGAACCAGGGCGGCATCGACGGGCTTGACCTGGTCGCGACCCCCAGCGGAGGGAGACTTTAGGTGAGAGCCAGATTGTTACGTGGCATCGCCATGACGGCACTGGCGGTGGTGGTGCTGCTGCCCGGTGCGGCCACGCCGGTGCAGGCGACCACCGGCCAGGCAATCAAAAAGGTGGGTGAGGTCGCCTTCCGACTGTTCCTGGACGCCCGCCAGGGCGACCTGACCGAGCAGCAGCTCATCCAGGCACTGCAGGAGTTCGTCGCGGTGGTGGGCGAGGCCGAGGACGCCATCCTCACCCACCTCGACGCGGTCGCCTCGGCTCCGTGGGTCGGCGCCGCCGAGCACGCGATCCTGGAAGTTCCTTCCCTACCCCTGCTGACCGAGGACGCGCTGCTGGACTACGCGCTGGAGGTCGCCCTGCACGCGCGCCAGGCCAAGAGCGTCTTCGACGCCGTGGACTCCGACTCCGAGGCCGACCACCTCGGCTTCGCCGTCTACTCGCTCTACTCGGTCGGGCTCGAGGCACGGGTCGCGGCCGGGCTCGGCACGAGCACGTACATGCCGAACTTCCGGACGGCGATGCAGGCGATCGTCGACCGGCTGAAGCCGAGGTGCACCTCACGGGAGGGCGACATGGATTACCATCCGTCGATTTACCACGTGGTACACACCTGTACCACGCCCCACGGCCCCCGCACCTTCCAGGACTACCAGGTCAGTGGCGAGTGGCGGGAGGGACCGTGGACCGGGGCGACGCTCGAGGCCGCGGCCGGCGCCGGCACGAGCTGGGAAGTGGCCAGGGACGCCCTGCAGCGGATAGACAACGGGGGCCGGTGAAGATGAGGACCAGGCTGAAAAAACTGATGGTACGAGGGCTCGTCGCCACGGTGGTGGCCACCGGGATCGCGGTGCCCACCGCCCCTCGGCCGGCACAGGCGGTGGACCCGTCCACGATCATCGCGGTGGCTCAGTTCGCCTACGCCGCGTACTCCCTCTACAGCGGCTCGAAGAGCGGAGAGCTGACGCTGGAGCAGGCGGTCACGATGATGGTCAGCGAGGTCCGCCGCTCCGAGCAGGCGATCAAGAACCACATGGACGCGCTGACCGTCGCCGAGGTACGGGGCTGCACCGAGCACGCCATGCTGGAATTCGTCGAGAGCCAGGACTTCCCGATGAGCCTCAAGCAGCGGTTCGCGCAGGACGCCACCGCCTGCGTCACGGCCATCAACGTCCGTTACGACGTGGTCGGGCAGAACTTCAACTTCGAGGCGATGCGCGACCTCGGCGTCCTGCTCACCTCGCTGGGGCCGGTCGCCTTGGCGGCGCGGGCGCAGGCCAACCTACAGACCGCGCAACTGGAGCAGTACCTGATCGCCGCCTTCGCCAAGATGCAGAACACGTTCCAGGTGTTCTGCCACGAATACTTCGATCGGTTCGCCCTTCCGATCCCGAACGAGGAGGAGGTGTGGCAGATCTATCCCGAGCTGTACATCCCCGGCTACTTCCAATGTGTCGAGCACGCCAATGGACCCATGGCGGGGCGGCATGAGTACGCGCTCTGGCGCTGGGGACAGTTCGCCGGGTACCGCGATCCGGCCAACCCGGGCCAGATGCTGAACTACTACCCGCACTATCAAGCGCTTCGCGACGAGGTCGCCCGGAGATCGCTGTCCGGGATCCTCGCGGCGGCGCTCACCGAGCTGCGGTCCTGACCGGACAACCTCGCCAGCGACGGGCCTCCCCTGCCGAGCGCGGGGAGGCCCGTTCCACTGACTCCGTCGGGCACCAGCACCGTGGCGTTTACGGTCGCCTTAGACCCGGGCAGCGATCAGGTCGAGCGCGCCGCTGGCGATCCGCAGACCGATCACGAGTGCTGCGCTCCTTGGTCGTCCGCGACCTGAATGATCGTCTTGCCGGGCGCGTGGCGGTGGCGGGCGAACGCGGCGGCCGTTTCGGAAAGCGGTCGTACGGCGCCGACAATGGGACTGAGCCGTCCGGCCCGCAGTCTCGCGGCGAGGTCGGTCAGCCGGGCACGATCGGGTTCGACGACGAAGAAGACGGCTCGCCCGTCCTTGGGCTGCACGGCAGGGGGCATGGCGATGGTGACGAGGGTGCCGCCTGGGCGTACCAGTCTGGTCGATCGATCGAGGATGTCGCCCCCGATGACGTCGAACACCACGTCCACCTCGCCGACCTGCTGCAAATCGTCGGCGGCCAGGTCGAGGAAGCTCTGTACGCCGAGGCCGAGCGCGACATCACGATCGCCGGCCCGACCGGTGCCGATCACACGGGCACCCACCTCGCGGGCGAGTTGGGCGGCGATCGAGCCGACTCCGCCCGCGACGCCGTGAATGAGGACGGTCTGACCTGTCGTGAGGTGGCCGTGGTCGAACAGTCCCTGCCATGCGGTCAGTCCGGAGATGGGCAGCGCGGCGGCCACGGTGTGCTCGATGTCGGCCGCGAGGGGGGCGAGGTTGCGAGCCTCCACCGCGGCGTACTCGGCCAGGGATCCGTTGCGGGTCCAGTCGGTCAGTCCGAACACCCGCTGGCCCACGGTGAGGCCGGTGGTGCCGTAGCCGAGCTCGACCACAGTCCCGGACAGCTCGTGCCCAGGGATGCTGGGTGTCCGGTCGCGACCGGCGCGATCAGACCACGTTGCCGGCCAGTCAAGCTCCCCCGGAGTGAAGCCCGCGGCGTGCACACGCACGATGACGTCGTTTTCCGCGGCGTGCGGGTAGGGCATGTCGGCCAGGGTGAGGCCGCCGACACCCGCGTCGCGGTCTCGCACGGTGATCGCTCTCATGCTCGAAGCCTTTCAAAACGTTCGCCGTCGGGCGGCCTTGTGGATGTCCGGTCAGCTCGGCCAGGGCGAGCCAACGACGCGCTCGACCGTCGTCACGCGTCGGAAGCCGGGGATGAAGTGTTCGAGTACGTCGGAGTTCACGGTGCCGTTCGTGGTCTCGGGGCGGTTCTTGAGCCCGTCGACGTAGGCTCGCAGGAACTCGTTCTTGAAGTCCCCACGCGGGTGGACGGCAAGGATTTCGTCCAGTTGATCGTGGTCCAGTCCGTCCAGGCCGAATCCGAGCACATCGGTCAGGACGCCGAGCTGCGTAGTCGCGATCTCCGGTCCCATCCGGTCGGGGATGCCCGGCGTGGTGTGCAGCGCGATCGCCGTCCAGACGGTCTCGGCGGCGCTCGTCGAAAAACCCTGGTCCGAAAGGAACTTGCGCGCGTGGTCGGCACCATCGACTTCGAAGCGCTGCTCGGCCTCGGAGAAGGGGGTCAGGAGTCCGGTGTCGTGGAAGATGGCCGCCAGGTAGAGCAGCTCCGGGTCGGGTTCCACACCGAGCTTCTGCGCGTGGATCAGGCTGAAGAGGAAGACTCGTCGGGAGTGGTGATAGATGAGTGGGCTGGTCATTTCCTGGACGTGCCGGGTGGCTTCGGCGACCGCCGCTGTCTCAGGAATCACCAACCCCGCGATGACTTCTGCCATGACCTCTGACTTCCGGGAAGTGGGTGGACTCTGGACCACAGGCCGCGGGTCCGACTCCATGCTGCCCACCCATTGGCGCGTGGCGCCGCCTTCGTCCGGCCAGGAATCACCTATATCCGGACGGGGGCGAGATCGCGGCCAGGTGCCCCTCCACTGGTAGCCGGAAACTCCGCGCTGTGGGTCACAACTCGACTCCATGGGATTGCCCGGAGATTTGTCGACAGACGCCCTTTCTGGCTCGAACGAAATGCAGGACGCCAATCGTCGCAGTCGGTGGCGGACGACACCGGGCTCCTCGCTGCTCACGATCAGGGTATGCCCGTGCTCAGCCAAAGGTAACGGAGGGTTTGTGACAGGTAATGGTCGTAACGTGCCGCCGCGGTCGAACAACCCAGCCCTGAGGATCCCCGTGATCTGCGGTGACTGTGTGCTACCAATGGACGGTGCCCATGCCTCCTGCGCCGCCGAGCCGACGACGGTCGGTGCCGCCGGGGTCGGGCTGGTCACCGCGCGGATCCGGCTCCGGCGGGACCGAGGTGCCGAGCGCTGCCACCCATCGCGTCGCCGTCTTGGTCTACGACGGAGTGACGTTGCTGGACGTCGCCGGTCCAGCGGAGGTGTTCAAGGAGGCTAACCGGTTCGGTGCCGACTACCGAATCGTGCTGCTGTCGCCCACCGGTGCGGACGTCACGTCGAACCTCGGGGTCCGGATCGGGGTCGAGGGCGCCGTCTCCGCAGAGCCGGCTTTCGACACGTTACTGGTGGCCGGGTCCGACCTCTATCCGCGCGCCCATGTTCCCGGCTCTCTGGCGGACGCCGCGCGGATACCGGCAGCGGTGGCCGGCCGGGTCGCGTCGATCTGCACCGGGGCGTTCGTCCTCGCCGCCGCCGGCCTCCTCGACAACAAGCGTGCGACAACGCACTGGCAGGTCGCACACGAACTCGCCTCCCGGTGTCCGGCATGCCGCGTCGAGCCCGACGCGATCTACGTACGCGACGGCACCACGTACACGTCGGCAGGGGTGACGGCCGGCATCGATCTGGCGCTCGCTCTCGTCGAAGAGGACCACGGCGCCGACCTGGCACGCGACGTCGCCCGCGCTCTGGTGGTGTACATGCAGCGTGCGGGTGGCCAGTCCCAGTTCTCGGCACCGCTGCAAGGACCGCCGCCCCGCTCGCCGGCTCTCCGCAAAATCACCGACTTGGTGACGGCGGATCCTCGAGGAAATTACTCGCTCGGTGAACTCGCGAAACACCTCAACGTGAGCACCCGGCACCTCACCCGGCTCTTCCACGACGAGCTGTCCACGACACCGGCCCGGTATGTGGAAACCATCCGATTCGACCTGGCTAGGGCACTCCTCGACCAAGGACACACCGCGACACAGGCCGCGACCCTCGCCGGGTTTCCCAGTTACGAAAGCATGCGACGGGTCTTCACCAGGAACCTGTCGATCAGCCCCGCCGCCTACCAACGCCGGTTCGGAACGGCCCGCCGCGCCAACGCGGGCTAGTCTAGGATCGCCTGCATGGACGCCGCGCGGCGCCGGCAGTTCGCACACCTCGGCGATGCGAAGAAGGAACTCCTCGCCTGGACCACCGCCAACGCCATACCGCTGGTCCGGGTGGAGTTCGTCGTCCCGTTCGTCGAGACCGACTTCGACGCCAGTGTCTGGTTGTTCTACGACACCGACGCCAGCGCGGAACTATGCGCCAGAACCGGCGTGACCGCCGACGTCGAGCAGAAGTTCATGTCGATCCTCTCGGACGACGGCTACCCGGCCGGATGGCTCGCCGAGACGTCGTTCCAGGTCGACTCGCACGAGAACGTCGAACGCAACTTCGAGGGCAGCTACTTCTACCGCCTCCGATAGCCCACTAGGCCTGGCTCCCGCTGGTCCGGTCCGGACCTCGGCGTGCAGGACTGACAGGGCGGTGGTGGATAGGCGCGTGCCCCCTACGATCGCCGGATGAGAACTTCCGCCGAGGTGGACGACTGGCAGCCACCGCAACGGCCCGATTGCCTGCCACGAGCATCTTGAAGATGTGCTCACGCTGGTCATCCCCAACCCGGACTGGGACGAAGATCCCACCTTTGGGCAACTGCTCGAGGCCGAATCGCTCGGTGTGCAACAGGTGAACCCGATCGCCGACACATTCCACACGCGGTCGGGGTCGGGATACTTGTCGTCGTTGCAGTCCTTGTCATCTAGGTGCAGCTGAAGCGGCGGCGCTGAAGGCCGGTCAGTGACCGCCCCCCTCGTCAGTGGGCGGGCACCGACACGCAGACCATTGTGGTGTCCTCGAGGGCCTCGACGACCCCGGGCGCCTGCTCCGGAACGTGGACGAAATCTCCTGCGCTCACCGTCACGGCTTCGCTGTCGGTGCCCACTCGTAGCGCTCCGCTGAGCACCACCCAGACCTCCGCATAGGAGGCGGGAAGGTCGGCGCGTGCCCCCGCGTAGAGGAACGCTGTATAGGCGCTCATCGAGCGGCCCACCTCTTTGCTGAGGGCAGGTGCAATGAGGATTCGGTCGCCGAAGCGGACGGCGTCGTCGCCGATCGCCGAGCTGAACCTGCGGGCCCGCGGGGGCGTGACATCCATGCCGGCACCTCTCCTGTGTAGTGGTCAGGCATCGAGTTCGGCTGCGGCGACGGCATGCACGGGCGGCGCCTCGATGCCGAGCTCTCGTGCGATGGCAGGGATGTCAGGGTCCGCGAGGAACTCGTCGTAGTCCTCCGCGTCCCAGTCGAAGACGGACCACACCCGGTGCGCATCGTCGGGATCGAAATAGACCCGGGCACCCCGGCAGCCGTGCTCCCGGCGCTTTTCCGCGCCGATGGTCTCGAAGACCTCCAGGAACCGATCGGGGTCGGTAACCCTGGCGATGGTGATAATCACTACCTGCTCCTCAGCACCGTGGACGACTTCCCGCCAGTCGATCGAACCCTAAAACCTCAACTCTCGTTGAGGTCAAGTTGGTGCGTGACATGGAGGACGACCAGGGCTGCGGTGAAGATACCCCGGCGCCTACCATCGCCGGATGGGAGATTTCTCCAAGATGGACGACTGGCAGCCGCCACAACCGCCCGACTGCACCTGCCACGAGCATCTGGAAGATGTGCTCACGCTGGTCATCCCGAACCCGGACTGGGATGAAGACCCGACCTTTGAGCAACTGCTTGAGACCGGGTCACTCGGCGTACGACCGCTGGACGCTAAAGAGCGATTCATGACCGTCTTCGACGAGGAACAGAACGAGTCCCAGCTTGGTCCACTGCACTGGGGAATGTGGGCGGCCGATGAGGTCTATGGCTGCTATGCCGATGACGCCGCGCTGCCCGTCGACAGGTCGATCGCCGCCCAGCCGGGCGTGGATCTGGTCGAGTGGTATGACCGGGAGGAGTTCCTGATCGGAGCGTCCGGTCTATGCGAGAGCGGACTGCTCGCTGCGATCGCGCGGGCGCTGCACGACCCGAAGGTACGCACCTAGTACCGCAACGGCGCGTGCCGAGGTCAGCTCGGTGAATGCGGTCTGAGGCCTGCCACGGGTAGGGTTTGTGTCTCACGCAGCCCCAAGATCCGCTTGGAGACCGTTCGGATGCCGCCTATGTCACCGGGATTCGGTGCCGGTCGTCCCTTGCGTCCTCAAGTCCTCCGCCTTGCGATCGGAATGCAGGCGGCGCTGTGCATCCTGGTCCCGTTCGCGATCGTCGTCGTGTGGCTCAACTACCGTCACAACGTTGCCTTGACCAAACTCACTCTCGAGCGGCTCGGCATGAGCCACGAAGGCATCGTCGCCAACGCTAAGGGTGGCTTCGGGCTGGCGTTCGCCGGCGCGGCCACCTTCATCCTGGGGCCGTTCCTTGTGATGGCCTCTGCCGCCCTGTATCCGATCTGGCGTCGCTCGCGTGCGGCTTGGACGACCAGCAGCGTCGCTGCGGGGCTGTTGGCTGGAGCGTGTGCGCTGCTGCTCCTCGCCCTGTTGGTCTTCCAACCGTTCGTCGGCTTTGACGGTGACTGGGATCTGGCGGCTGCACCAAAGGTCGTTGCGGAGTACGACCTGGTGGCCGGCCAGAATCCCAGGCATTGGCACCAGTGGGCGCTGCTGAGCCTGCCGGCACTCGGTGCCATCGCCATATTGACCTGCGCGCTTCAGGTCCATTGCCTACGACGTCCCTCGGAGACGGGCTGGATCAGCTGAAGGAGGCGGCCGGGCTGGCCGCGCGACTCGACATGACCTTGCTCCAGCTGTATCCGGAGGACACCGCAGCCAGCCAGCCCTACTTCGTGGATCACTGTCGTCCCACCTGGACACGCCGAACTCGGGTTGGTCAGCTCTCGGGAGAGAATCCTCACGCAGCGCACACCACGCTCGTCCACGTTGCCGGCACCGTCGTCCCAGATATGCAGATTTCGATGGATAACGTAACCGTGATGTCGTCGCAGAGCTGTGAACAGCCCACATGGGACAGCGGGCGGCGATCTTTGTCGCTACGCTCCCGGTAGCGTAATTATCACGGGGGGTTGCCGACATGCGCCGTGCGTTTCTGCGTGCCACCACAGCGATTCTGCTGCTGACCGGCGTCATCGCGGTGCCCGCCGCCGGGGCCGGGGCGGCCTCCATCGGCCCGTACGTCGACATCAGTCCGCCGGCCATCGTCGGTGCCGGGCTCACCGCGACCGAAGTCCCGGTGCAGGTCGTCAACACCGGCGGCACCGCCCATTTCGCCGTACGGCTGCGGCTGACCGTCACCCCGGTGGCCGGCAGCGCGATTCGACCGCTCGCCGACACGCTGAACCTGACGTACCAGTTCGGTAGCCAGTATCGGCAGCTGAGCTACGAGACACACGGTGACGCCCTCGTCGCCACCACCCCGAATCTGGCCGGAGTCGAGGCCGATGGCACCGCCACGATCCGCCTGCGGGTGTCCACCCGACCGACCAGCGCCGCCCCGCATGTCGACGAGGTGACGGTGGAGGTGTCCACCGAGGCACTGGACGAGTACGGCACTCCGTTCGCGGCCGACCCCGGGCCGGACCGGATGACGATGGTGGAGCCCCGGGCCGAGCTGTCCGGTTGGCCTGCGCAGCTTCCCGTGGGAACGCCGGCCGTCGTCACGATGACACTCAGCAACACCACGCCGCTGCCGTATCTGATCCTGATGCCGGCCCTGGCCATGTACCGCTCCGGCAACGACCAGGTGACGGTCGAGCGGCTCGACGGTCAACAGTGGACGCCAATCGCCGGACCGAGCAACATCTACTACTGGTGGTACGCCGATGGCTACCCGAGCCTGCAGCCCGGGGACACGTACACGGCGACCTTGCGAATCACCTTCACCGATGACTCGGCAGTCGGCGAGCAGGGCTTCGTCTACCACACCGGGTATACCTACTTCGGCGCTCCGATCGCGGCGGACCTCCATCCGTACACGATCGTGGCACGCGACTGACGATACTGACCGGCGTCCTGCGGGGGCGTCAGGCTGTCCTACTCGCCGCGCGGTCAGCCGATCGAGAAGGTGGCCAGTCGCAGGTCCCCGCCGAACACCAGGTAGACGTCGCGGACGCCGCCGACCCCGGTCAGCCCGGCGGTGCTGGTGGCGTACCGGTAGACGTCGCCGGTGTTGGCCACGGTGGCCCGGCCGAGCAGCCGCCCCGTTGGTGAGTCGAGCCGGACCTCGATCGTCGCGTCTCCGGCGTCGGCCCGAGCCGCGCTCGCGGTGAACGTCCCGGTCCCCTTCCCGAGTTTCACGTCGTCGAACCGGATCCAGTTCCCGGCGCGCACGGCACCGACGGCGGTACCCCGCTCCTTGCTCTCGTCGACGAGCTGGATTCCGGCGTACCCGTCGAAGTTCTCGGCCCGGGTCGGCCGAGAAAGGTCGCGCGGCGGGATCGTCTCGCCGCGTACCCGCAGGGTGGCCCGCTCCCGGATGTCGGCCGACGAGGCGCCGACCAGCAGGTCGTAGTCGGACGTCTCGACGACGGACCGGCTCCGGGTCACGTCCCAGTGCGCCAGGTCGGCGGCGCGCAGCGTCAGCCGTACGGTCTTCGTCGCACCAGGCGCCAGCGACACCTTCTCGAAGGCGCGCAACTGCTTGACCGGCACCTTGTCCCGGGACGTGCGCTGGTGGGTGTAGAGCTGCACCACCTCCGCACCGGTACGTCGACCGGTGTTGGTCACGTCGACGCTCACCGTAACCGTGTCACCGGCGCCGATCGCCGGGCTGCTCAACCTCGGCCTGCCGTACCGGAAGGTGGTGTACGACAGTCCGTGGCCGAACGCGAACAGCGGCGTACCCCGGTAGTAGAGGTACGTCTGGTCGGTGTCGATGATGTCGTAGTTGAGCGCGTCGGGCGGCAGGTCGTCGTCGGAGCGGTACCAGGTCTGGGTCAGCCGCCCGGCCGGGTTGTGGTCGCCGAAGAGCACGTCCGCGACCGCCTGGCCGGTCTCCGAGCCGGCGTGCGTCGTCCAGAGCAGTGATCTGGGCTGGCTGCGCATCGTGGTGGGGTAGCTGCTCTCCAGCACCACGACGGTGTTCCGGTTGGCCCGGGTGACCGCCTCGATCAGCTTCTGCTGGCTCTCGCCGAGCGCGGTGCTGGTCCGGTCGTGGATCTCCCGGCCGTAGACGAACGGGTTGCTGCCGACCACCACCACCGCCACGTCGGCGTCGGCCGCCGCCGCGACCGCGCTTCCCGCGCCGCTGTTGACGACCTCTCGGGCGAACCGGGCGGCGTCGGCCTTCGCGCCGGTGCCGACCGTGCCGTCCGGGGCCACCGTGACGTAGTGCTCGGGGATCCACCACCAGCTCTCGGCGGTTTCGTAGCCGACGTACTGGATCAGGTAGGTGCCGTCGTCCTGCCGCTCCAGCCGGAACTGCTGTTGCACGTACCAGCCGTTCGGCGCCTGCGCCGAGGTGTTGAACGGGCCGAAGTTGCCGGTCAGGTAGCGACCGTTGGCCGCGTTGCGCAGCGTGCTGTAGTCGCCCATCCAGTCGTTGACGTCCCACTGCCCGGCCGGCGTCGGGGTGCCGGCGGACGCGACGACGCTGTCCCCGGCACCGGTTCCGGTCGCGCTGAGGTACCTGCCGCTGGCGACATCCCGCAGCGCCACCCGGTCCAGGCCCTCCACCCCGGTCACCGTGCCGGCGGAGCCGAGCCGGTTGCGGATCCCGTCCAGCGGCGTCACCTGGTACGGCAGCTTTCCGCCGTACCAGTCGCTGAAGAGTGTGTCGTGCAGCGGGCCGACGACGGCGACCTTCCCGGTCCGGGCCGGGTCGAGCGGGAGGGTGTTGCCGGAGTTGCGCAGCAGCACCGCCGCCGCGTCGGCGGCCTGCCGGTTCAGCGCCCGGTGGGCCGGGCTGTCGATCACGTCGGCGGTGATGTCGGCGTACGGTCCACCGTCGGGGTCGAACTCGCCGAGCCGGAACCGGATCGACAACGCCCGCCGCACCGACCGGTCCACGTCGGCGACGGTCAGCAGTCCCCGGTCCAGCGCCAACTTGAGGGTGTCGACCATCCGCCGGCTGTCGCTGTTGTCCACGGTGAAGCTGTCGAGTCCGGCCTTGAGCATCGCAGCGTACGCCTGCGCCTCGGTCGGATCGTCGAAGTAGTGCTGGGCCTCGGTCAGCGCGTGCGGCGCCCAGGCGTCGCTGACGTTGAACAGCTCCCGGTCGGTCCAGGACCGGACGACTTCGGCCAGGTCCGGGTCGACGTGCGTCGGACGACCGTTGACCTTGTTGTACGACGCCATCACCCCGGTGACGGCGTCGGCGGCGATGGCCGGCCGGAACGCCGCCTCGTCGTACTCGTGCTTGACCCGGGGCGGCAGGTTGGACGAGGTGAGGCTGCGGTTCACCTCGTTGTTGTAGGCGTAGTAGTGCTTCAACACCGGGGCGGTCTTGAGGTGGTCCGGATCGTCCCCGGACAGGCCCCGGCCGTACGCGGTGGAGATCTTGCCGGTCAGCGTCGGGTCCTCGGAGTAGCCCTCCTCGTTGCGGCCCCAGCGCGGGTCGCGCAGCAGGTTGACCACCGGGGCCCAGACCTGCAACCCCCAGACGGTCGGGTCCACGCTGTGGTAGCCGCGCAGTTCGTCGCCGGTGGCCGAGCCGACCCTGCGGACCAGTTCCGGGTCCCAGGTGCTGGCCAGCCCCAGCGCCTGCGGGAACACCGTGCCCTCGGCGAGCACCTGGTTCCAGTTGTCGTTCAGGTTGTTGGACCAGGCGACCCCGTGCAACGCCTCGGTACCGGTCTTGAAGAACCCGATGTCGAGCCGGGGCACGGCGGCCTGGGCCTGGTGCAGCAGGGCCAGCTTCTCGTCCAGGGTCAGCCGCCCCACCAGGTCGTCGAGCCGGGCGTCGAGGGACAACTCGGGGTTCCGGAACGGCAGGGCGTCGGCCGGCTCGGCGGTCGCCTGGCCCGGCATCGCCAGCGCGGCGACCAGACTCAGCACCAGCACCGACCCGATCCTGCGGCTCCGCAGCGCATGCCTCATCAGGTGTCTCCTCAAGATCCGTCGACGGGTTGACGGGTTAACAGGGGGCCCTTTCTATACAGAAAGCGATATGAAGGGGCCCTTCCTTACGGCTTCAGCAGGGTGGCGAGGTGGGGTGCGGCGGGGTGTCGGACGAGGACGGGGATGTGGCGCAGGGGTGCGGCGGCCCGGATGGTCTGGCCGCCGGAGTGGGTCCGGCCGGTGTACGGGTCGAGCCAGTCGATGCCGGCCGGCAGGTAGACGTCGCGTTCACGTTCGCCGGCGGCGGTGACCGGGGCGACCAGGAGGTCGGGGCCGAGCAGAAACTGGTCCTCCACCGTCCAGCTCACCGGGTCGGAGGTGAAGTCCACGAAGAGCGGACGCATCGGCGGCAGACCCTGCTCGTGCGCGACCCGCATCTGCGCCATGACGTACGGCCGGAGCCGTTCCCGCAGCCGCAGCACGTCGACGATCACGGCGTACGCCTCCGGGCCGTACGACCACACCTCGTTCGGGCCGCCGGTCATCTCCGGGCCCAGCGGCTTCTTCGGCAGTCGGAAGCCGTGCAGCCGGAACAGCGGGCAGAAGGCGCCGTACTGGAACCAGCGGATGATCAGTTCCCGGTAGGCCGGCGAGTCCGGGTCGCCGCCGTGGAAGCCGCCGATGTCGGTCGTCCACCACGGAATGCCGGAGAGTCCGACGTTGAGTCCGGCGCGGATCTGGGTCCGGAGCGAGGCGAAGGTGGCGGGGATGTCCCCGGACCAGAGCGCGGCGCCGTACCGCTGGCTGCCGGCCCAGCCGGAGCGGCAGAGCGACACCACCTCGTCGTCGCCGGCACCCAGCATCCCCTCGTAGAAGGCCCGGGCGTGTTCGACCGGGTAGAGGTTGGCCACCTCGGCACCGGGTCCGGCGTGGAAGCGCAGGTTCGCGTGGTGACCGGGACGGATCTCGGGCTCGCAGGCGTCCAGCCACCACACCTTGATCCCGAGGTCGTGGTAGTTGCGCCGGACCCGGCTCCAGATGAACTCGCGGGCCTGCGGATCGGTGGCGTCGTAGAACGCGACCGGCATCTCGGTGCCGTAGCCCTTGTCGATCCAGGGTGCGTGGAACGGCACCCCGGATTCGGTGCCGACCAGCAGCCCCCGGTCGGTCAGTTCCCGGTAGTTCTCGCTGAGCGGGTTCACCGAGGGCCAGATCGAGACCATCACCTTGACGCCCAGCTCGTCCAGCTCGCGGACCATGCCGGCCGGATCGGGCCATTCGACCGGGTCGAAGGTCCACGATCCGAGGTGGGTCCAGTGGAAGAAGTCGATCACGATCACGGACAGCGGAAGGCCACGGCCCAGGTGTTCCCGGACCACGCCGAGCAGTTCGGCCTGGTTCCGGTAACGCAGCTTGCTCTGCCAGAAGCCACTGGCCCAGTCGGGCAGCGGCGGTGCGTGGCCGGTGGCGTCGGCGTACCGGGCCATGATCCCGGCGGGGCTGCCGGTGGTGACCCAGTAGTCGATCTGGCGCGCGCTGTCGGCGACCCACCGGGTGCCGTTCTCGGCCAGTTCGACCCGCCCCACGGCCGGGGAGTTCCAGAGCAGCCCGTAGCCCCGGCTGGAGAGCAGGAACGGAATGTTGATCTCCCCGTTCCGCTGGACCAGGTCGAGGACCAGGCCCTTCTGGTCGAGCCGGCCGTGGGTGTGCTGGCCCAGACCGAAGAACCGCTCCCCCGGGTACGCCTCGAACCGCTGCTCCAGCCGGGCGTACCCGTTGCCCTGGCTCAGGAACAGTCGGGCACCCGGCCACCAGAAGTGTGCCCGCTGCTCGGCGAGCAACTCCTCGCCGGTGTCGGTGCGCTCGAACCGGATCCGCGCCTCGACCTCGGCCTCCTCCTCCCGCCGCTCGACCACCACGGTCAGCCCGCCGTTGACCAGTCGACCCCGGTCGTTCGCGGTCGTCACCACGGTGTCGGTCGGTTTTGGCGACAGCAGCGCACCGGGCAGGTCCGGGATGACGCGGTGCTGGCCGACCCGGACCCGGACGCTGTCGGCGCCCCAGGACTCGATCCGGAGGACCTCGTGCCCCGTGGTTACCTCGATCGATCGGTGGTCGGTCCGGAAGACGGTCATCGGGCCTCTCTTCGCCAGTCCACCCGCCGGCGGCATTCCCGCCGCCCGCGCAGCCGCCCGGCGGGGACCGGCCCGGGGGTCGGCGGGGTCCCTCGGACGGTCGATCGTCGAAGCGCCTCGACGGAGGATAGACAGACATGACTGTCAGGCACAATCGGCCGCCCGGTCCGCCGACCTGCACTGCCGGTCGATCCGGACAACCCGGCACCGGCGTCGGGAAGGCGCCGGGAAATCGGAACTTCATCCCGTTGACATTGACACCCGCCGGTACCTACGTTCAGTGCGGAAGCGCTTCGACAGGCAGACGTTCAACTAATTTCTGGCCGGGGCCGACGGCACTCCTCGACCGCACCATGCCGGGTGTCCCGTGGAGAGAACCGCCAAGTCGTTCCCGGAAGGAAGACCATGTTCAGAGCGAAAGCGGGGGCCGCGGCCGGAGCACTGCTCGTGACCACGGCCCTGGTCCTGGCCGCGTGCGGGAACGATCCCGGCTCCGAGGAGTCCCCCAGCAGCCTGACCCTCTGGCACTACGAGGGGCCGAACAGTGCGATGGGCATCGCCTGGGCCGAGGCGATAAAGCAGTTCGAGGCCAGCCACCCCGGAGTCACGGTCAAGTTCGAGGAGAAGGGCTTCGAGCAGATCCGGCAGACCGCCGGGCAGGTGCTCAACTCGGACGAGGCACCGGACATCATGGAGTACAACAAGGGCAACGCCACCGCCGGCCTGCTCGCCAAGCAGGGACTGCTGACCGACCTGACCGCCGAGGCGGGCAAGCGCGGCTGGACCAAGCTGCTCGGCCCCAGCCTCGCGACCACCGCCCGGTACGACGCCGAGGGCATCATGGGCGGCGACACCTGGTACGGCGTACCGAACTACGGCGAGCTGGGCGACCTCGTCTACTACAACAAGGAACTCTTCGCCGAGCACAACGTGCAGGTGCCCACCACCCTCGCCGAGTTCGAGGCGGCGATGGACGTCTTCGTCCGGGCGGGCGTGACACCGCTGTCGGTCGGCGGAGCGGAATATCCTGCCCAGCAGATCCTCTACACTCTCGCGCTGTCCCAGGCCAGCCGCCCCTTCGTCGACAGTTTCCAGCTCTACAAGGGCAAGGTCGACTTCCACGGCCCCGAGCTGACCTTCGGGGCGAACCGGTTCGCCGAGTGGGTCCGCAAGGGCTACATCGCGAAGAACTCGGCCGGGATCAAGGCCGAGGACATGGCCGTGGCCTGGACCCAGGCGAAGTTCCCGATGGTCATCTCCGGTAGCTGGTGGTACGGCCGGTTCGTCACCGAGGCCAAGTTCGACTGGGCCGCCTTCCTCTTCCCCGGCAACACCCTGCACCCCGGCTCGAGCGGCAACCTGTGGGTCGTACCGGCCAAGTCCAAGGCGAAGTCCCTGGCGTACGACTTCATCGACATCACCATGAAGCCCGAGATCCAGGCGCTGCTGGGCAACAACGGCGGCGTACCCGTGGCGGCCGACGCGTCGAAGATCACCGACGCCAGGAGCAAGGCACTCGTCGACCTGTTCAACGGTGTGGTGTCGGCCGACGGCCTCGGGTTCTATCCGGACTGGCCGGCCCCCGGCTACTACGACGCCCTGGTGGCCGGCGGACAAGACCTGATCAACGGGTCGAAGAGTCCGAGTTCGGTCCTCGACGACCTGGCCAAGCCGTACAACGACAACCTCGCGGACATTGGCAAGTGATCCCGAGCGCGGTGGGTGGCGGCGCCGACCTGGCGTCGCCACCTGCGGCGGAGCCGCGACGACGTACCCGGAACGGGCCGCGCCGGTCCGCCCGGCACCGGGGCTACCTGGTGTTCCTGCTGCCCGGGATCGTGCTCTCGACCGCCGTCATCGTCGTGCCGGTGTTGATGACCCTGGGCATCAGCTTCACCCGCTGGCAGGGCATCGGCCGACCGGAGTGGATCGGCCTGGACAACTACACCCGGCTCTTCTCCGACGCGAACTTCTGGGCGTCGTTCCGGAACATCGGGCTGGTGATCGTGGCGATGGCGGTGGTACCGACCCTGCTGGGCCTGCTGCTCGCCTCCGCGCTCTACGACCACGTAGGTAAGGCGTACGGCGGCCGTGCCGCGAGCGCGCTGCGGTCCGGCCTGTACCTGCCGCAGATCGTGCCGGTGGCGGTCACCGGAATCATCTGGGCCTGGATCCTGCACCCGGACTACGGCGCGCTCAACTCGATCCTGACCGACCTGCACCTGGAGACCCTGGCCCGGAACTGGCTCGGCGATCCGAAGTACGCCCTCTACAGCGTCATGGCGGTGCTGATCTGGATGCAGCTCGGCTACCCGGTGGTGATGTTCATGGCCGGCCTGCAACGGGTCGACCCCGAACTGTACGAGGCGGCCGACCTCGACGGCGCGTCCTGGTGGCAGCGCTTCACCCGGATCGCCGTGCCGCTGATCCGGCCCGAGGTGTACGTCGTCCTGGTGACCACCACCATCGCCGGGTTGAAGATCTTCGGCCAGATCTTCGTGCTGACCCGGGGCGGTCCCGGCAACGCGACGCTGGTGCCGTCGTACTTCGCCTACCGGAACTTCTTCGAGCGGGCCGCGGTCGGGTACGGCTCGGCGATCTCGACCGTACTGACCGTGAGCATCGTGCTGCTCACCTACCTGTTCCTGCGGCTACAGACCCGCGACGAGCGGCTCGGAGGCTGGTGATGGCGATCGCACCGGCATCCGCTCGCCCGCACCGCGACGAGCCACCGGCGGGGCGCCACCCCGATCCAGCCCCTCGCCGCCGGAGCCCGGCCCGGCACGTGGTGCTCCTCGGACTGATCGTCGGAGTGCTGCTGGTCCTCGCGCCGATCCTCGTGATCGTGCTGAACGCGGTGAAGAGCCCCGCTGACTACGCGAGCAACGGGCCGATGGCGCTGCCGGACTCGTTCCATCTCCAGGGCATCGTCGACTTCTGGAACCGGGTCGACTTCGGCCGGAAGCTGCTCAACAGCCTCGTCGTCAGCGGCAGCGTGGCGATCCTCGGCGTCGGGCTGGCGGTGCTCAGCGCGTACGCCCTCGGCATCGGGCGGGTACGCGGGCGGATCTGGTTCCTGGTCTTCTTCCTGGTGGCCAATCTCATTCCACAGGAGATGCTGGTCTACCCGCTGTACTACCTCTCCAAGTCCCTCGGCCTGTACGACTCGCTCCTCTCCGTGATCATCATCTTCACGGTGATCCAGGGAGCGTTCGGGACGTACCTGTTGTCGAGCGTCTTCGCGCAGTTCCCCCGGGAGCTGCTCGACGCCGCCGAGGTGGACGGGGCCGGCCGGTGGCGGGTGCTGTGGCAGGTGGTCGTGCCGGCCAGCCGGCCCACCCTCGCCGTCCTGGTCACGTTCTTCTTCGTCTGGACCTGGAACGAGTTCTTCCTGCCGCTGGTCTTCCTGATCTCCAACGACAACCAGACCGTCCCGGTCGCCCTCGGCGTCCTACAGGGCCAGCGGACCATGGACGCGACCACCACCAGCGCGTCCGCGCTGCTCGGGATCGTGCCGGCGGTGGTCTTCTTCCTCGTCTTCCAACGGACCCTGACCCGGGGTGTGATGTCCGGCGCCATCAAGTGACCGTCGGTCCGGCCGGCGGCGGGCGCCGGCCGGACCAATCGGGTATCAGCCGGGAACCGAGGTCTTCGGCAGGTGCTCGGTGCCGAGCAGCAGTTGGTGCAGTTCGGCGGAGGCGCCGGCGACCTCCTCCATGTGGGCGTTGTGCCCGAAGGACCGCGGACGCGGGATGTCGATCTCGACCAGCTTGCGCACCCGGCCGGGGCGGGCACTGAGCACCGCCACCCGGTCGGCGAGCAGGACCGCCTCCTGGATGGAGTGGGTCACGAAGATCACCGTGGTGCCGAGCTGGATGTGGATGCGCTGTAGCTCGACGGCCAACTCCTCGCGGGTCAACGCGTCCAGCGCCGAGAACGGCTCGTCCATCAGCAGCACCTTGGGCCGCTGGATGAGGGCCCGGCAGAGCGAGACCCGCTGCTGCATGCCGCCGGAGAGCTCGTGCGGCAGCCGATCGGCGAATGCCTCCAGACCGGTCATCTCCAGCAGCCGCTGGGCGTGGTCGCGGTGCTTGGCCCGCTGCCAGCGGAAGATCTCGACCGGCAGCATCACGTTCTCCCGTACGCTGCGCCAGGGCAGCAGTGCCGGGCGCTGGAACACCATTGCCACGTCGCGGCGGGGCCGGGCGACCCGTTCGCCGGCGACCAGCACCTCGCCCTGGCTCGGCCGGATCAGCCCGGCGACGATCCGCAGCAGGGTGGACTTGCCACAGCCGGACCGGCCGATCACTGCCAGGAACTCGCCGTTGCCGATCTCGAGGTCGATGTTGTGCAGCGCCTCGACCGTCCCGGATTTCCCTTTGAAGGTCCGGGAGAGCCCGGCAATCTTGATCATTGTGTTCTCCTTGGACCTGTTCCGATCACGACGAGGTCGCTCGAGCCCACGGCAGGAGCATCCGCTCCAACGCCACGATCAGGTAGAACAACCCGGCGCCCATGAGGGCGAGCAGGGTCAGCGCGGCGAAGGCGAGCGGCGTGTCGGCGGACTGGCTCGAACTGACGACGACGGAGCCGAGTCCGTTGGCGGGGTTGGTGAGTTCGGCGATGACCGCGCCGATGATGGCCAGCGAGGACGCCACCTTCAGACCGACGAAGATCTGCGGCAGCGCCCAGGTGATCCGGACCTTCACGAAGGTCTGCCACCAGGAGGCGGAGAGCGAGTGGGACAGTTCACGCAGATCGTTGGGGACCGAGGTCAGCCCGGCCATGGTGGAAACCAGGACCGGGAAGAAGCAGAGCAGCACGACCATAACGATCTTGGCCTGGGTGTTCAACCCGATCCAGACGATGAGCAGCGGGGCGAGTGCGGCCTTCGGCACCGCGTTGACCGCGGCGATCAGCGGCATGGTCATCCGCTCGACCGTGCGCGAGGCGGCGAACAAAACCGCGACGGCGGCGCCGCCGATCGCGCCGATGGCGAAGCCGATGGCCGTCGTCATCAGGGTCACCCCGGCCTGTTCGATCAGGTGGCCGGGTAGCCGCTGGAACGCCTCCACGACGTCCTGGGGTGCGGGCAGCCAGAAGGATTCGATGCCGAAGGCGAAGGTGATCAGCCACCAGAGGGAGAGTGCCAGCACCACACCCAGAACGGGCAGCCCGGCGTTGAACCACATACCTCGCGGCCCGGCGTCGGTCGTCTTGTCAGTCATGGTGGATCCCGTGGGTCCTTTCGGGCGTCGGGGCAGGCGGCAGCGGCCGTGCCGGGCAAGGGGCCCTCGGCGGTGAGGCCGAGGAGGGACGGCGGTCACTCCGACCACCGTCCCCGTTGTCCGTCAGGTACGTCCGACCGCCGACGCGGGCATCTCGACAGCGGTCGAGATCGTGTTGGTTGTCGAGGCCGGCGTCGTCAGCTCTTCGGTACGAAGCCGAAGTCGACCACACCCTTCGGGTCGAGCCCGGCGGGCATCAGTCCGGAGCCCTGCAGGATGGCGATGGTCCGTGCCACCCGCTGCTCGTCCATGAAGCCGATCGGGGCACCACCGGCCGGCTTGACGTACGGCGTCATCGCCGTGATCTCGCCGACACCGGCCGCCACCGCGTAGCTCGGCTCCGCCTTGTTCAGGATCTTCGCCGCCTCCTCCGGGTTGTCGATCGAGTACTGCAGGCCCTTCAGCACGGCGGTGTTGAACCGGCGAACCAGGTCCGGGTCCTTCTCGATCAGGGCGGGGGTGGTGATGATGGCGTTGCCGAACAGGTCCCGCAGGTAGTCGCTGTACGGCAGCACGACGACCTCCTTCTTCGACGCCGTCGCCAACGCTCCCCGGCTGAGCAGGAACGTGCCGAGCGCGTCCACCTGCCCGCTCGTCATCAGCGAGTTGAGCGCCGTGGGCTGCACGCCCTTGATCGTGACGCTCTTCGGGTCGAGGCCGGCCAGCTGGGCGTACGCCGGGAAGAGCAGTTCGGTCACCGAGCCCTGACCGGTGGCCATGGTCTTGCCGGCCAGGTCCTGGACGCTGCTGATGTTGGTGTCCTTGGTGGTCATCACCGAGATCAGCGTCTGCTGATGCACCGCGGCGATCGCCCGCCAGTCGGTGAACTCGCCCTTGCCGGCCTGGATCACCGCACCGGTGAAGTCGAGCGAGGCGAACTGGACCTGCCCCGCCTTGAGCGCCGTGAGGTTCGGCCCGTTACCCGCACCCTTCTTGATGTCGACCTCGATGCCGACCTCGGCGAAGTAGCCCTTCTCCTTCGCCACCCAGGCGAAGGCGTCACGGCCCACGGCACCGAAGGCCGTGATGTAGGCGACCTTGTCGGTCTCCTGGGTTGACGCGCCGCTGTCGTCGCCGCTGCTGCAACCGCTCACGGTCAGTGCCGTGGCCAGCAGCGCCGCTGCCAACACGCGAGAGCGTCTGAACATGTATGCCTCCAGCTTTTAGCTTGTGGATGGACGGACGCCAGCGCACCCGCAGGGGTGCCCCTCCGCCTGATCGACGCCCGATCCGCGCCGGCCTCGCCCGGTCGAGAATCGTAGATGACTCATGTCCGGCTTGTCACCGACGGGATCGGGTTAAATTCTGTGTTCTAAAGCGGTAATTTCACGCTCACAGAAGCTCTTTCAGCAGGTCAGGGCGTTGTTGACAACGAGCATCCTGACGACAATCCTGTCTACAAGATTGTTGATGATTCGGGAGACAATGTTGCGGCTTGGCAAGGTCCATCGAGGACGATGGGATCCGTTGGGGACTCCACACACGACCGTTTCGGGCACACCGACCCTGCTCACCCCCCGTGCACGGGAGCGCGGTGCGGCGGACGTCCGGCCGGAATGGGTACCCGCCGGAAACCGTCAGACATCGACGGTGACCGTGCGGTGAGCGGCGCCACCCCACCACCGACAACCACCTCGCGGCGAGCATCGGGCACCCCGCGCCGCCGCGCGGCCCGCTCCGCCGACGAGGCGTACCAGGAACTCCGCCAGGCGATCTACCGGGGCGAGCTGATGCCCAACGAGCGACTGATCGAGGTCGAGTTGGCAGCCCGGCTCCAGGTCAGCCGGGGCGTGGTACGCACCGTGCTGGTCCGACTCGGCCAGGACGGGCTGGTCGTACTCACGCCGAACCGGGGTGCGCACGTCCGGCTGGTCACCGAGGAGCAGGCGGTCGAGATCCTCCAGGTCCGGGCCGTACTGGAGGCACTCACCGCGCGCCAGGCGGCGCTGCACGCGACCGACCAGGAGATCAGCGCGATCCGTCGGGTGCTGAACCGGATGACCCGGAAGCTGGAGCAGGACGACCTGCTCGGCTACTCGGAGGGGAACGCCAACCTGCACGCGTCGATCATCGCGGCAGCCCGACACGAGACCACCGCCGGGCTGATCGCCGGGCTACGCGCCCAACTCGTCCGGTTCCAGTACCGCACGATCCTGGTGCCCGGCCGGCCCGCCCAGTCGCTCGGCGAGCACGCCGCGATCGTGGAGGCGATCACCAACCGCGATCCGGACGCGGCCGAGGCGGCCATGCGGCGACACCTCGGACACGTCGAGTCCACCCTGGCGAACACCGCCACGGCACTCCACCGCACGGCCGGCCCGCCCGACGGCACCCGTACGGCCTGAACCGGCCGTACCCGTACCCCTTTCCCCAAGGAGCGACATGTCAGATCACCCCGTCCCGTCCCCGCACGCCCGTCGCCTGGTGCAGGGGGCGTACGACACCCACGTGCACATCGCCCCGGACGTCATGGCGCGCCGGATCGACGACGTCGACCTGGCCCGACGCTTCGCCGAGGTCGGGCTCGCCGGCTTCGTACTGAAGTCGCACTACGTGGCGACCGCGGAACGTGCGGCGGTCGTACGCAAGGTGGTCCCCGAGGTGGACGTGCTCGGCGCGATCACCCTGAACGGCTCGATGGGCGGGATGAACCCGGCCGCGGTCGAGATCGCCGGCCGGCTCGGCGCACGGATCGTCTGGATGCCCACCGTGGACTCCGGCAACCAGCGCCGCAGCACCGCCACCGACCTGCCCGGGGCCAAGCCTGCCATGTGGGGCGCCCTCCAGGCCGACCTGCACGCCCAGGGCATCGTGCCGGACGTCGTCGAGGTGGTCGACGCCGACGGCCAGGTACTCGAACGGGTCCGGCAGGTGCTGCGGGTCATCGCCCGGCACGACCTCGTGCTCGCCACCGGGCACCTGGCCGGTGCCGAGATCCTCGCGCTGACCCGGGCCGCCACCCAGGAGGGCGTACGCCGGATCGTGGTCACCCATCCCGAGTTCACCTCGCAGCGACTTCCGGTGGAGCGGCAGCGGGAGCTGGCCGAGGCGGGCGCCCTGCTGGAGCGCTGCTTCACCACCCCGTACACCGGGAAGGTCGGCTGGGACGAGTTGTTCGCCAACATCCGGGCGGTCGGCCCCGAACACTCCGTACTCTCCAGCGACCTGGGGCAGCCGTTCAACCCGCCGGTCGAGGACGGACTGCCGCTCTTCGCCGACCGCCTGCTGGCCGCCGGCTTCACCGAGCAGGAGGTGCACACCATGGCCGTGGTCAACTCGCGGCGCCTGGCGGCGGCGAGCGCGACGGTGCCGGCGTAACCGGGTTGCCCGGGGCCGACACCGTCAGGTGAACGGCACGATGACCAGCGGTGTAGTGCTGGGTTGCGCGGAACCTCCGGCCGGTTCGACCGTCACCGCGACCGCGCTCCGACCCCGTACCCCGCTGAGCAGCGCCGTGTCGCCGGTGGCCCCGGCCGCCAGCACGTTCGCCGGACGAGCGGTGGCCCCGTCCATCAGCCACAACTGGTACGCCCGGTCGGCCGGGATCGGTGGGGCGTCGGCGAGCAGCGCCAGTCCGGCGTCCCGGCCCGGGGAGCTGAACACGGTGAGCCGACCGCCGCCGGACAGCTCGGCACCCCGTACCGCCAGGTCCGGCTGGGCGAGGACGGTCCGGATCCGCTCGGTCTCGGCGCGGGCGGCGGCGGTGCTGGCCCGCTCGTCGCGTACCCGTTGCTGTGCGACGGTCCAGGTGACCGCGCCGGCACCCGCGGCCAGGACCGCGGCGGCGACCGCGACGGCGCTCAGCGTCCGCCAGCGCGATCCGGCCGGCCTACCGTCCCTGGCCGGCCGGCCGCCCGGCCGCACCTGACGGGTCCGGGACACCTCGGCCAGCACCTCGGTACGCAGTCCCGGCGGCGGCACCGACCAGGCGCCGTCGGCCAGCCGGGCGGCGGTCTCCCGCAGTTCGCCGACCTCGCTGGCGCAGGACGGACAGTCGGCCAGATGCCGGCTGAACGCGGCCCGTTCGATGTCGTCCACGGCGTCGAGCACGTACGCCCCGACCAGGGTGTGGATGTCGGTCATCGGGCCACCGCCATCGAGAGACAGTCACGCAACCGGATCAGTCCGTCGCGCATCCGGGTCTTCACGGTCGGCAGGCTCGTGTCGAGCAACTCGGCGACCTCCCGATAGGTGTGCCCGCCGTAGTAGGCAAGGGTTATCGACTCCCGCTGGAGGTCGGTCAGGTCGCGGAGGCACCGCCGTACCTGCTGTTGCTCCAGCCGTCGGGTCGCCTGCTCCTCCACGTCGTCATGGGGTGTCTCGGTCGGGACCCCGGCGGCGGCCCTGCGCTGCCGGTCGGCACTGGCCTGCTCGGAACGGACCCGGTCGACCGCGCGCCGGTGCGCGATGGTGCACACCCAACCGGTCGCCGAACCGCGTTCGGGATCGAACCGGGTAGCGGTCCGCCACACCTCCACCAGCACCTCCTGGGCCACCTCCTCGGCCTGTGCCGGATCCCGCAGCACCCGACGGACCAGCCCGTACACCCGGGGTGCGACCAGGTCGTAGAGCCGGCCGAACGCCGCCTCGTCGCCACGGGCCACCGCCGGCAGCAGGGCGTCCACGTCCTCGGCGCGACCGGCGTTCCCGGTCGGCACCGGAACAAGGTGGTCGGGCCGGCGCCGCGCGCCGCTGGGATCCGTCATGAGACCAGCCTTCCGTCGCCCCCGACCGGGGCGCATAGAGGTATTTGACACGGTGACGCCCCCGTTGGATACCCGTCAGGCGAACGAGGTCAGGCCCCGACCGGCGAGAACCAGTCCGACGACGAGGACCAGCCCGGCGGTCGCGGTCGGCACGGCGGACGACAGCGTGGCCAGTCGGTGCCACCGGCGCCCGCCGCGTCCGCGCCGGCGCCGGTCCCAGCGTTCCCGCAGCCGGATCACCAGCAGGCCCGCCGCGGTCAGCGTCGCCGCCATGCCGACGCCGTATCCGATCACCAGCAGGACCCCGAAGCCGGTACGCCCGAGCCCGATCGCACCGAGCAGGATGACCAGGGCGGACGGGCTGGGTACCAGGCCACCCGAGATGCCGATGCCGAGGATGCCGAGCCGGCTCGGCCGGTCCCCCGGATGCCGATGGTGGTGACCGCCGGGCCGGTGATCGTGGGCGTGATCGTGGTGCCCGTGGTGGTGGCCGTCGTGATCGTGGTCGGGGCCGCCGTGGGTGTGCGGGCGCGGGTGAGTGTGACCGGAGGTGGTGCGGCGCCGTCGGCGGCGCCAGAGGTCGACCAGCATGCCCAGGCCGACGACGGCGATCAGCGCGCCGCTGAGCACGCCGAGCCAGCCGAGCACCGTCTCGCCGACCAGCCCCGCGACGCTGGTCAGGAGCAGTCCGAGCAGCAGTACCCCACCGGTGTGGGTCAGGGTCACCGTCGCACCGACCGTGACCGCGTCGCGGGGCCGGCCGGCCCGCCCGGCCAGGTAGGCGGCCATCACCGTCTTGCCGTGGCCGGGCAGCGCGGCGTGCGCCGCGCCGAGCACCAGCGCCAGCAGCACCGCGAGTACGCCGACCAGCGGGGTCAACCGCTGGCTGCCGACGATGTCCCGCAGGGTCCCCTCGGCTCGCGCAGTCCAGCCGGTACCGGCCGGGATGTTCCGGCCGGCGGTCGTCGTGCCACCGGCCGCCGCTGCGCCGGTGGCGTCGGGCTCGACCCGCAGCCGCGCCGACCGCACGTCCAGCGGCGAGCTGAGCAGGTCCTCCGGGTACGTCCGGAGCCCACCACTGACGCTCTCCACCGGCAACGGGGAGTCGACGATCCGCACCCCGTGCCCGACGGCGGTCAACTCGCGCCAGCCCACCCGGTCGGTCCGGAACCGGTTGACGATCCCGACCGTCGTCGCCGAGTCGAGTGTGGCGTCGGCGACCAGCCGGCAGCGCAGTCTGCTGGTCGGCAGGCCGGCGGCACCGTCGGCGTACGCGAGGGCGCTGTCGTCGACCGTCCAGTCCAGCCGTCGGCCCGCCACCACGACCTCGAAGTCCCCGGCGAGGGTGCCGCAGTCGGCCGTCGCCCGGGCGGCGCGTTCCGGCCCGCTCGGCGTACCGTCCCGATCGGTGTCCACCGCCGAGGACTCCTGGAGCGTCGGCAGCTCGGCGAGGTCGATCTCGGCGGCCACCTCGACCCGGTCGGGATGCAGGTGCACCGCCGCGAGTTGGTTGACCGAGAAGTTGCCCAGCGGGTGGGCCTGGGCCGGGCCCGGCGGGGCGACGAGGAGGCAGCCGAGTCCGCCGGACAGGCCCGCGAGGACGAGTGCGATCCGGTTCATGGCGTCCCCAGTCCGGCGAGGGTACGCGCGGCGGCCGGCGCGTCCAGCGGCGAGAAGTACGGGTTGATGTGGAGGGCCCGAGCAAGGTCGCGGCGGGCCGCATCCCGGTCACCGAGGGCAAGTTCGATCATGCCGAGGTGGTACGCGTACTTGGCGTTGTGGGCACCGAGTGCCTCGGCGCGGCGGGCGTACCCCAGTGCATCGGCGTACTTCCCGTTGGCGTGCAGCGCCCAGCCGAGCATGTCGGCGACCTCGGCGAACTGTCGCCGCTGCCACTCCCGTCGGGCCAGCGCCAACGCCTCGGCCGGCTGCGACCGGGCCAGCGCGATGGCAGCTCCGGCCAGGTCGTCCGCGCCCCCGTTGTCGGTGAAGAGCCGGTGGGTGGCGGCGGCGAGGGCCAGCTGCGCCTCGGCCTCGGCGCCCCGCCCGGCCGCCATCAGCAGTTCGGCGTACTCCAGCAGGTATCCGGGGGTCGGCGAGCGGCTGGTCAGCTCGGCGTACCCGGCGAGTGCCTCACCCTGCCGGCCCCGGGCGGCGGCCACCTTCGCCCGCCCCTGGATCAGCGGCGGATATCCGGAGCCGGTCGCCGTGTACTCCCGCTCCGCGCCCGCGAGGTCGCCGGAGTGCCAGGCCAGTTCGCCGAGCTGGTACCGGCAGAAGGCGACCTCGGCGGGGTCGAAGGCGGCCGCCAGTGCCTGTCGCATCAGGCCGGTCGCCTCGGCGGTACGGCCGTGCTGCTCGTGGTCGTACGAGGCCCGGGTCAGCGCGCTCAGTCCGGGGCGGAGGTCGAGCAGGTCCTGCACGGCACGGGTCGCCGCGTCGGGGTGCCCCAACTGGGTCTCGGCGTCGGCGAGCACCGCATAGGCCTCGGCGCTGTACGGGTTGCTCCGCAACGCCTTCCGGGCCCAGTCGGCGGCACCGGTGAAGTCGTGTCGGGCGTTCGCCAGGGCGCCGAGGCCGGCCATCGCCGCGCTGTTGTCGTCGGCGCGTACCGCCAGGGACTGCCGCAGCGCGCCGTCGGCCCTGGCGAAGAAGGTGGGATCGGCCGTCACCCGGGCCTGCTCCAGGTAGGCCAGGCCGAGGGTGGCCCAACTGCCGTGGTCGCCCGGGACCCGGCGGAGCTGTTCCTGGGCCCGGTCGATCGTCGCGGCCAGCCGATCCACCTGCGGTACGACCTCGCCGGTGGCCGGTGCCGACGACCGCAGACCCAGGACGCCGCCGATGCCCAGCAGCAGCACCGTCGCGAGTCCGAGAATCGCCAGGGACCGCAGCCGGATTCGTGGTAACCGCCTCATATTGTGCTCCTCGGATCTCCGGGGCCGGGGGCCCGGCTGCGCGTACGCCGCCGCGCCCCCGGACAGGGTCTACAGCGGCTGGGTCGGTTCGGCGGCGGTGGGACGTCGGCGCTGGCGCAGTAGGCCGACCAGGATCAGCGTGCCCAGCGCGGCGGCGATCCCGACCAGGCCCCAGGCGGTCGTCTTCGCGACCATCACCGGCATCGGGTCACCGTCGTCCCGGGTGGCGAGACCGGCGAGGCCGGCCGGTGTCATCGACGGTTCGGGTTGGGCCGACGCGTCCGGCTGGTCGTCGGTCGTCGCCCCGGCGCCGGTACCCCCGCCCTTGTTGACCGCGCCGACGTTGGGCAGGGCGAGGTACGGGAAGGAGCCGGTGAACCCGTTGTCGTTCGCGTCCACCTTGTCCCCGGCGGCGAGCGCGTCGACCAGCTTGCCGGTCTGCGCCGCCCCCTCGACCGCCTGGATCGCGATGTCCACGGCGTCGTCGGTCAGCCGGCGGCCGTTCGGGAAGCCCTGCAGGTCACCGGCGAGTACGCCGAGCCGGTCCGGTGTTTTCGTCACCGGGGTCGACAGGTTGAGCCGCAGCATCTCGGACGGTTGGAACCGGCTCGCGGTCACGTCCCGGTTGTTCAGCTGCGAGTTGAGATCGACCTTGATCGGACCGTTCGGGGTCCTGGTCGTGATGCCGGTAAGGAAGATCTCCACCAGGTCGTTTCTCGGCGTGGCCGGCGCCGGTACGCCGTAGATGCCCTCGATCAATTTCGGCAGTTCGGGATCGGTGACCCGCTTGACCACCGCCGGAATCGTCGCGTCCTTCTCCGGTGGCAGGGAGTTGAAGGCGTCCTTCAGGTTGGCCGGCAGGACCACCTCGTTGACCAGTGGGTTTCCCAGTCGGGACACCTGCACCCGGTCCCGGCCCTCGGGTGCGTCGCCGGCCTTGCCGGACATCCGTACCCGGGCCCGGTCGGTGGTGGTCCAGACGCCGACCACCGGATTGCGCTTCGGGTCGCCCTTCAGCGCCACGTCGGAGAACGGGACCTGCAGGGCGATGCTGTTCACGTTGTAGCCGGCCAGGGTGTCCTGACCGGTCTCGCTCAGGTCGCCGCCGTAGAGCAGGTCGAAGACCCGCAGGTCCAGGAAGAACGGGTCGTCGGCCTGGCCGGCGAACACCTTCCATCCGCCGGGCAGGGTGGTGGTCGCCTGCTGGCGCAGCTTGGCGTACTCCGGCATCGAGGCGTTGCCGATCCGGGACGGCGCCACCGGTCCGCCGGTCACCCTGGTCTTGAACGGTTCGCCGTCGAACTTCGACTCCAGCTTGTACGTCTGCCGGAACAGCAGGTTCTCGTCGTCGAGCGAGGTGACCGGGCCGTTGTTGTAGAGGAAGGTCGAACCGCCCCGCTTGTCGACGTTCTGGAACGTCCACCGGAACGTGGCGTCGGCCTTGGCGTCACCGTCGTTGTCGACGTTGATGTTGTACGCCGCGTCGGTGGCGAACGGATAGAAGTTGGGTCCACCGTTGGGCTCCTCGAACGGAATCCAGTTCGCGATGAACGTGAGGTACCCCGGACGCTCCGGGCTGACGAAGGCGTACAGGTCGGTGTTGTCGATCGCCGGGTCCATCGCGACCAGGGGTGCCTCCCGGTGGCTGGACGCCCCGGCGGTACTCGGCCCGAGGCCGGTGAGTGCTCCGGCGAGCGCGACGCAGAGCGCGGCGACCACCGCCGTCTTCGCCCGTCGCGCGGATCTGAACCGCGGCGCCGGGCCTGGGATCGTGGCCATCTTTCCTCCCACTCTCGGTAGACGCTGGTGTCGTCTGCCGAGGGTTCGGAGGAGACGGGTACCCGGATGGTCGGGTGTGAGATTGCCGGCAACCACCCATCCGGCCGGCGGTCGGCTCCGAATACTCCGGCCGGAGGACCGGGCTGTTCCGGTCCTCCGGCCGGCGAGCGGAGGTGACCGCGCCGGTGGTGGGGCGGTTATCGGGTCCGGACGGCCAGGCTGTCGATGCCGGGCGTCGGCAGCGTCGTCGCCGCCCGGGTCGCCGGCCCGGCGTCCTGCGGACAGTGTGCGGCCAGCAGGAACCGCGCCCACGCTTCGTCGATCGGATGCGCCTCCGGCAGGAACAGACCGTAGTGGCTGATGTTCAGCCCGAACGACGCCTGCCGGCTGGCGTCCCGGCTGTGCAGGGAGAACGTGATCTGGCCGACCACAACGCCGTCGTGGCCCCAGAGCGACCCGCACGGCGTGCGCATCTCGTAGATCCCCAGACCGTAGCCGCCGATCTCCGGCTGCGCGGGATCGAACGGTACGACCGTCAGCATCTCCTCCAGCGTCGGCGCCGAGAGCAGCCGGCCGTCGAGCAGCGCCCGATAGAACGTGTTCAGGTCGGCCATCGTGGCGACCAGTTCGCCCGCGGTCCAGGCCCAGGTCATGTTGTACTCGGCGAAGTTGCGCACCCCGAGCGGAGCGAAGTACGCCCCGGCGTGCCGGCCACGGATCCGGGGATCCGAGCCCGGGAAGTAGGTGTCGGTCAGCTTGAGCGGCCGGATGATCCGCCGGACCACCTCGGCGGTCGGATCGTTTCCGGTGACCCGCTTGATGATCAGCCCGGCGAGGATGTAGTTGGTGTTCGAGTAGGAGTACTTCTCCCCCGGTGCTCCGGTCGGCGGCAGTCCGAGGCCGATCGCGACCAGTTCGGCCGGGGTGTAGATCGTCGTCCGCATCTGCTCGACCGCGGCCAGCGAGCTGAGGATCGCGTCGGTGTAGTTGCCGAGTCCGCTGGTGTGGTTGAGCAGCATCCGTACCGTCACCTGTTGCCCGAGTTCGCCGGGGACGTGCTGCGGCAGCCACCGGCCCACCGGGTCGTCGAGGCGCAGCCGGCCCTCGTCCACGAGTTGCAGCAGGGCGGTCGAGACGAAGGTCTTGGTGATGCTGCCGACCCGGTGCCGCAGGTCCGGCCGCGTCGGCCGGGCATTCGACAGGTCGGCGATTCCGGCGGCCCCGCCCCAGCCGCTTCGTCCGGCCCGGACGGCGGCGTAGGTGCCCGGCGCACCGGCCTCCGGGATCGCGTCGAGGGCCCGCTGTAACGCCGCCCGGTCCAGCCCCGGGCCGTCGGCCCGGTCCGGCTGCGCCAGGGCCGGCGCGGGTACGACGGTGTTCAGCACCGCCAGCACCAGGCAGAGCGCCATGATCCGAAGTGTCCTGAAAAAGATCAACATGTAGCTATTATCGATCGCGATCGCAACCCGGCGCGGTACTCGTCCGGATGACGACGCGATCGGGCAGCCGGGGCGACCTCCGACATCGGCGCGGGTCGCCGACTTCTGCTGACGGATTGACGAAGTCCTCTGGTAATTCTACGCTGCTGCCGATGAGCCACCGTCCGCCGTGGACCTCCTCCCCCGCCCTGCCCCAGCCGGACCACCGGCTGTCGCCGTACACGGGGTGGGGCCGGGAGCACTGGGAGTCGGTGGTCGACCGGACCCTCGCCGCCGTGCGGCCGTACGCCTCGCCCCGGCACGCGCTGATCGACCTGCCGGGGCCGCAGAGCAGTTCCGGTCGGCGCAGCGACGGGCTGGAGGGGTTCGCCCGGACCTTTCTCGCCGCCGGCTTCCGGCTCGCCCAGGGCGACGACGGTGGACTCGCGCAGTGGTACGCCGAGGGCCTCGCCGCCGGAGTCGACCCGGACTCGCCGGAGCGCTGGCCCCGGGTCACCGAGACCAACCAGGCCAAGGTGGAGGCCGCGTCGATCGCGCTCGCCCTGCACGAGTCCCGGCACGTGCTCTGGGACGCCCTCGACGACCGAGTACGGGAACTGCTGGTGGGATGGCTCGGCGAGGTCCTCGGCCAGCCGTACCCGGCCTGCAACTGGTTGTGGTTCCAGAACGTGGTGCAGGCGTTCCTGCGCTCGGTCGGCGGCCCCTGGTCGGCCGAGGAGATCGACCGGAACATCGCGGTGATGGAGGACTGGTACCTCGGCGACGGCTGGTACACCGACGGGTACGAGGGCCGGCACACCCCCCGCAACTTCGACTGGTACGCCGGCTGGGCGATGAACTTCTACCCGCTCTGGTACTGCCGGATGTCCGGCGGACACGCGGACGACGCACTCCGGACGCGGTACCAGGACCGGCTGCGGCTGTACCTGTCCACCGCCCAGCACCTGTACGCCCCCGACGGGGCGCCGCTGCACCAGGGCCGGTCACTGACCTACCGGTACGCGGCCCTCGCCCCGGTCTGGGCCGGCGCGGTGTTCGACGCCACCCCGCTGCCACCCGGCCGGACCCGACGCCTGGCCAGCGGTGTGCTGCGGCACTTCCACACCGAGGGACTCCAGCCGATCGGCTGGTACGGCGAGTTTCCGGCGATTCGGCAGCCGTACACCGGGCCCGGTTCGCCGTACTGGTCGAGCAAGGGTTTCGCCGGACTGGTGCTGCCGGCCGACCATCCGGTCTGGACCGAGCCGGAGCGCCCGCTGGAGATCGAGGAGCACGACGTCTCGGTCAGCCTCCCCGTACCCGGCTGGCTGGTCTCCGGCACGAGGGCCGACGGGGTGGTCCGGATGGTCAACCACGGCACCGACCACGCCGACGACGAGACCCTCGCCACGGACGAGCCGGACTACTCCCGGTACGCCTACGCCAGCCACGCCGGCCCGGAGTACGACGGCTCGCTGCTGGACAACCAGGTGACCCTGCTCGACCGGTACGGCGATCCCGCGCACCGGCGCCCGCTGCGGCCGTTGGGCGTACGCGGCCGGATCGGGATGTCCCGGCATCGGACGCACTGGCCGGTCGGCCCGGCGCCGGAACGCAGCTGGCCACCCCGGCAGCCGGCGTTCCGGACCGGCCCCTGGCTGTGGACCGGCTCGGTGCTGCGGGGCGCGGTGGAGATCCGGCTGGCCATCGTCGAACCTCCGAACGACGGCGCTCCGGACCACGGCGCCCCGGACCACGGCGCTCCGGACCACGGCGCCGTGGACGACAACGCTCCGGACCACGGCGCTCCGGACCACGGCGCTCGGGGCCGCAGTGGGCCGTGGCGGTTGTGGGTCGGCGGTCACGCGCTCGCCGACGCCGAACCGCCGACCGCCCAGGTGCGCGGCGCCACCGCCACCGTCCGGCGCCCGGACGGGCTGACCGCCCTGGTGGTGGGGCTGCGCGGGCTACCCGTCGCCCGGGTGCTCGAAGGCTGCGGCGCGAACGCGTTCGGGGCGTACTCGGCCGTGCCGGTGGTCCAGAGCGACGGACCGGTACGGTTCGGCGAGCTCTACGCGGCGGCGGTGCTGCTCACCGGGGCGGCGGTGACCGAACTTCCCCTGGTCACGGCCGACTCCGGCGGCCCGGTCCAGGTGCGCTGGCCGGACGGGGAACTCGACGAGGTGCCCCTGGCCGACCCGGTCAGCCCTTGATCCCGGTCGCCATGATCCCCCGCACGATGTAGCGCTGAGCGGCGAGGAAGACCAGCGCCAACGGAATCACCGAGATGACCGCACTGGCGAACAGCGCCGGCAGGTTGATCGCCTGCGACGTGAGGTTGGTCGACATCGCCACCTGGACGGTCCAGAACGCCGGATCCTGTCCAATCACCAGCGGCCACAGGAACGAGTTCCAGTGCTCGATGAAGGAGAGCACCCCCAGCGCGGCGAGCAGGCCGGCCGAGTTGGGCAGCGCCAGCCGCAGGTACACGCCGAGGTGGCCGAGCCCGTCGATCCGGCCGGCGTCCTCGATCTCCTGCGGGAAGCGCAGGTAGAAACCCCGGAACAGCAGCACCGCGAGGGCGTTGAAGAGTCCCGGCACGATCAGCCCCCACAGGGTGTTCACCCCACCCATCGAGCCGACCACCACGAAGGTCGGCACGAAGGTCGCCGCGCCCGGCACCATCATGGTGGCGACCACCAGCACGAACACCGGCCTGGCCGCGGCGACCCGGATCCGGGCGACCGCGTACCCGGTCATCGAGGCCAGCAGGGTGGAGACCGGGGCCGAGATGACCGCGACGAGCGCGGAGTTGAGCAGCGCCCGGCCCAGCGGCACCGTGCTGTTGTCGAACGCGTCGGTGAATCCGGTGAAACTGATCTTCTCCGGCCACCAGTGCCACTCCAGCGCGCCGAGTTCGGCCTGGGTCATCAGCGAGTTGCGCAGCAGCAGGTAGAACGGAAGCAGGAACGGCACCGCGAAGACGACCGCCGCCAGATAGCTGCCGACCGGAAATCTCCGCCCACGCCGACTCGGTCGCTCGGTCATTCGCCATCCTTCCGGCCGAGTCCGACGAGACGTCCCTGCACCAGGGTCACCACGACGATCAGCAGCGTCACCACGAAGGCACCGGCGGAACCGACCCCGTAGTCCTGCTGGACCAGCGAGACGTCGTAGAGGTAGACCAGTGGCGGTCGGCCGTCCGGGCCGGGTGCGCCGGCAAGCCCGGTACTGAGCAGGTTGTAGAACTCGTCGAAGGCCTGGAACGACGCGATCACCAGCAGCAGGGTCACCGCGACCGAGGTGTTCCGGAGCAGCGGGAAGGTGATGTGCCGGAACAGCCGCCACTCGCCGGCCGCGCCGTCGACCCGGGCCGCCTCGTACAGCTCGCCGGGTATCTCCTGCATCCCGGCCAGGAACAGGATCATGTAGAGACCGATCTGCAACCACAGCCGTACGGTGATCAGCACCACCCAGTACAGCGGCGGGTCCACGGTCGCGATCCAGGCCGTCGGTTCCTGCCCGAAGAGCGCGGCGAGCGAGTTCGCCGCGCTCGACGGCACCCCGCTGAACAGGCTCATCTTCCAGATCAGCGAGGCGACCACGTAGGAGACCGCGGCGGGCAGGAAGAACGTGGTCCGGAACAGGGCCCGTCCCCGGCGCAGCCGGTTGACCAGCACCGCCAGCCCCAACGCGATCGCGAAGGTCAGCGGCACGATGACGAGCGTGAAGACCACGATCATCGACAACGAGGTGCGGAAGCGCGGGTCGTCGAGCAGCGCCCGGTAGTTGGCCAGGCCGGCCCAGTCGCCGAGTGCGATGGTGCCCCGGGCGTTGCTGAAGCTCAGCAGCAGGCCCCAGCCCATCGCGACGTACTTGAAGACGACCAGCCCGACGACCAGCGGCGCGGTCAGCAGGATGAAGGCCCGCCAGGCCGGCCAGTCGACCCGGCGACGGCGCGGCGCGGCGGGCGCCGGTCCAGTGACGGGCCCGGCGCTGGTGCCCGGGCGTCCGGTACGCAGGGACACCCGCGCCTCAGACCGTGGGCAGCTTGTCGAGGGCCTCCTGCGAGCGCTGCGCCGCCGCACCGAGCGTCGCCATCGGGTCGGCGTTCTTCTTGACGATGTCGGAGACCGCGTCGTCGTACGGCTTGCTGACCGTCGGCGCCCAGAGGGCGGTGGTCCGGGTGCCGTACTGGTTGAGCAGGTCGATGGCGGTCTTCGCCGGACCGGACCGCAGCGGCTCGGCCTGTGCGGCGAGACCCGCCCGGGGCGGCACGTGGAAGCCGTAGCTCAGCGCCCAGTCCTGCTGCACCTCGTTGTTCTGCAACCACAGCCACTGGATGTACTTCTTCGCCTCGGCCACGTGCTTGCTCTTGCCGTTGACCACCTGGGACCAGCCACCGAGGATGACCACCGGCTTGCCGCCCGGCCCGTGTGCCGGCCAGGGGATGAGGTCGAAGTCGTCGACGAGTTCCTTCTTGATCTGCGGCAGTGCCCACAGGCCACCCCAGGCGATCGCGGTGGCGCCGGTGATGAGCGCGCCCGGGTCGTACCACTCGGTGGCGTAGCCGAGCAGCATCGACTTGTCGGTGAACATCCGGCGCACCAGGGCGAACGCGTCGGCGATCTCCGGGGTGGCGTAGCTGACCCTGCGGCCCGTCAGCACGTTCTGCCCGACGGAGAACGGCAGCAGGTTGCGCATGCCGGCGAGACCGTCGTTTCCGACGAAGATGCCCTTGGTCTTGCCCCGGGTGAGTGCCTTGGCCGCGCTGACCAGCTCGGTGAGAGTCTTCGGCGGCTGCACCCCGGCGGCGGAGAGCAGGCTCTTCCGGTAGTACAACAGCATCACGTCGATGATCATCGGTACGCCGTACGCCTTGCCGCCGTGGGTCAGCGGGCTGAGCGCGTGCTCGTTGAGTTCGCCCTTCGCCGCACCGAGGATGTCGTCGAGGGCGGCGACCTGCTGCTGCGCCACCATGTCCGGGGTGACCTCGTTGATCTCGTAGATGTCGGGGCCTTCCGGGGTCAGCACCGACGACTGCCACTTCGTCTTGTAGTCCCCCGGCACCCAGGTCACCTTCACCGCGACGTCCGGGTTCTGCTTCGTGTAGTCGGCGGCGTACCGCATCGCCGCCTCGCGGGTGCCCTGCTCGCCGTACTCGTGGTACCAGTGGTTGAGGGTGACCTTGGCGCCGCCGGAGCCGGAGCCGGTCGGGTCGGTCTGGCAGCCGGAGATCGCGGCACCGCCGACGAAGAGCAGCGAGGTGCCGAGGAAGCGCCGGCGGGACAGGCCGGGCGTGGGACCGCTCATGATGCGACTTCCTTCTCCTCGTGGTGGCGGGGACGCACCTGCCCACAGCCGGCGGGGATGCATCGGAGTACATGGATCAGGTCGTGAGGTGAGGCCGAGCCTAGGGTTCTGCCACTACTTCGTCAAGGACAAAGAATAAGCCCCTGCGATCGGTTGACGCCCGCCTCGTCCACGTCGGACGATCTAGCGATGGCGTTCGACATCCCGGCCCTGCGCGGCCTTGCCTTCGGCGGCGACTACAGCGCCGAACAGTGGCCGGAAGAGGTGTGGACCGACGACGTCCGGCTGATGAAGATCGCCGGGGTCAACCTGGCCACCGTCGGCGTCTTCTCCTGGGCCATGTTGGAGACCGCACCCGGCCGGTACGACTTCGACTGGCTCGACCGGCTGCTCGACCTGCTCGCCCGGCACGGCATCGCCGCCGACCTGGCCACCGCCACCGCCGCGCCGCCGCCCTGGTTCAGCCACGCCCATTCGGAGTCACTGCCGGTCGGCCCGGACGGCACCCGCCTCTGGTACGGCAGCCGCCAGTCCTTCTGCCCCAGCTCACCTGCGTACCGGGACGCGGCGGCGGCACTGGTCGAACAGCTCGGCACCCGCTACGCCGGCCATCCCGCCCTCGCCATGTGGCACGTCAACAACGAGTACGGCTGCCACGTCGCCCGCTGCTGGTGCGACACCTCGGCCGAGGCGTTCCGCGGCTGGCTGCGCGACCGGTACGACAGCCTCGACGCACTCAACACCGCCTGGGGTACGGCCTTCTGGTCGCAGCGTTACACCGACTGGGAGCAGGTGCTGCCGCCCCGGCAGACGCCGAGCTTCGCCAACCCCACCCAGCAACTCGACTTCCACCGGTTCTCCTCCCGGGAACTGCTCGACTGCTACCGGGCCGAACGTGACATCCTGCGCCGGCTCAGTCCCGGCGTACCGGTGACCACGAACTTCCTCGTCGACCGGTGGAGTGTGGACTTCTGGGCCTGGGCCGGCGAGGTCGATCTGGTCGCGATGGACCACTACCTGACGGCCGGACGCGTCGACCCGTACGCCGATCTCGCCCTCATCGCGGACCTGGCCCGGTCGCTGGCCGGCGGCCGGCCCTGGGCGCTGATGGAGCACGCCACCAGCGCGGTCAACTGGCAGCCCCGCAACCTCGCCAAGCCGCCCGGCCGGTTGCGCCGCGACTCGCTCGGGCACGTCGCCCGGGGCGCCGACTCGGTGCTCTACTTCCAGTGGCGGGCGTCCCGGTCCGGCGCCGAGAAGTGGCACTCCGGAATGGTGCCGCACGCCGGCACCGACACCAAGGTGTGGCGGGAGGTGGTCGCGCTCGGCTCCGAACTGGACGGACTCGCGGAAGTCGTCGGCAGCGAGGTGATCGCCGAGGTCGCCGTCCTGCTCGACTGGTCGAGCATCTGGGCACAACGCCATCCCAGCCAGCCCAGCGTCGACGCCGACCCGATCGGTTGCATCGAACAGTGGCACGCGGCGCTCCGGGCCGCCACGGTCACCTGCGACTTCGCCCCGCCGGGCGGCGACCTCGGCCGGTACCGGCTGGTGCTGCTGCCGGCCCTGCACCTGGTGAGCGAGGCCGACGCGGCCAACCTGGTCGCGTACGTCGCCGAGGGCGGGACGGTGCTGGTCGGGCCGTACGCCGGGGTCGTCGACGAGCACGACCAGATCCGGCTCGGCGGGTACGGCGCCTGGCGGGAACTGCTCGGCGTCCGGGTCGAGGAGTTCTTTCCGCTCGACGTCGGGGCCACGGTCGCACTCAGTGACGGCGGCACGGGTCGAGTGTGGACGGAGCTGGCGACGGCGGACCAGGCCGAGGTGCTGGTGTCGTACGCCGACGGGCCGCTGGCCGGCGGTCCTGCGCTGACCCGACACCAGTACGGCCGGGGCACCGCCTACTACCTGGGCACCCACCTGGACGACCCGGCGCTGCGCGCCCTGCTGACCCGGCTGGCCGTCGACGCCGGGCTGACGCCGATCCTGGCCACCCCGCCGCCCGGGGTCGAGGCGGTCCAGCGCCGCCATCCCGACGGGCGCCGCTACACCTTTCTGGCGAACGACACCGACGCCCCGGTCGAGGTACCGGTCGACGGCTCGATACTCACCGGCGCCGCCCGGGTCCCCGACGGCATCCAGATCCCGCCCCACGGCCTCGCCGTCCTCCGGGACAGGTGTTAGGAAGGGGCCCTTCATCTACAGAAAGCGATAAGAAGGGGCCCTTCCTTTCAGACTCGGCGGATGAGGCCGCCGGCCGGGGTGCCGATGCCGGCGAGGAACCGTTTCAGGGCGAAGGTGGCCGCGCCGAGGCTGACCGGATTGCCGGCGATCTGGCAGAGGGTGATCTCGGTGGCGGCCAGCGGACGGCTGAGCGCGTGCTGGGCCACCACCGCGCCCACCTCGGCGAGCAGGGATTCACCGAGCCGGGCGGCGACCCAGCTGCTGAGCACGATCACTTCCGGGTTGACCAGATTGATCAGGTCGGCGACCGCGACGCCGAGGTAGCGGGCGGTCTCGGTAACCACCTTCGCGGCCACCGGATCTCCGGCCGCCACCCCGTGGGCCAGCGCCTCGATCGTGGCGGTCTGGTCCTCGGGGTGCAGCAGCGGGCTGTTCGGGGCCAGGTCGCGCAGGGTCTGCATGATGCCCGGCGCGCCGACGTACGTCTCGACGCAGCCGCGACTGCCGCAGTGGCAGAGCCGCCCGTCGACCACGAGAGTGGTGTGTCCCCACTCGCCGGCACTGTTCGTGGCGCCCCGGTAGAGCGTGCCGCCGAACGCCAGACCGGCGCCCACGCCGGTACCGAGGTTGACCACCACGACATCGTCGCGGCCCCGGCCGGCGCCGAACCAGAGTTCGGCGACCACGCAGGCCCGCAGCGGGTTGTCCAGGTACAACGGCAGGTCCAGGGACTCGGCCAGCAGGCTGCGCAGCGGTACGTCGTGCCAGTCCCAGTTCGGGGCGTACACCGACACCCCGCCCTCCCGGTCGACCTGGCCGGGCACGCTGACGCCCGCTCCGAGCACCCGGTCCGGGCCGACACCGGCCGCCTCGAACGCCGCCTGCACCCCCGAGGCGATGTGCGCCACCACCTGCTCGGGCCGGTTCTCCCGGGGGTGCAACTCCTCCTCGACACTGGCCAGTACGCCCAGCGCGGCGTCGAAGAGCTCGACGTGCACGTACGTCTCGGCGACGTCGACGCCCACCAGCACGCCACCGGAGGGGTTGACCGAGACGACGCCCCGGGGACGCCCGCCGCCCGAGTCCTGGAAGCCGACCTCGACCAGCAGGCCCAGCTCCATCAGCTCGCCGATCAGGTTGGCCGCGGTGGCCAGGCTCAGCCCGGTCTCGCTGGCGATCTGCTGGCGGGAAACCATCGGGGCCCCGATGATCCGGCGCAGCACCTCGAAACGGTTGGCTATCCGGATGTCCCTGGAGGTGCGCTTCACGCCGAAACTCTAGACGGTGGAGGCCAGGGTCGATCAGCGCCGCCGTGAGCTGTGGCTCCGGATCGTCGCGCACATCTCATAACACTTAGCGTAAGCACACGAGATAGTGCCGCGCCAGCCCCGGGGGGCACGTCCTTTCGGGCCGGGCCTCTGCTCAGTCCGGCGGTGCCCGCAGCAGGTCGGCGTGGGCCGCGCGCAGCCGGGCCAGCGCCGGATCACTGCCCGGCACGACCCGGCGGTCAAGCTCGGCCCAGACCTGGGCGAGCGCGTCGCTGACCGTCCGCAGCTCGGCCGCGTGCCGGCGGGCACTTTGCCGGTGCAGCTCGTCGAGCCGGCGGGCCCAACCGGCGGTCACCGCACCGACCCGGTCGGCGTCGGCGCGGGCCCGTGCCGCCGTGCGGGCGGCCGAGGCCGGCACGATCGCCGCGATGGGTCGCGGGTCGCCGTCCCTGGTGATCATCGTGACCGCGTCGGCCACCTCGGCCAACGCGACGAGCTGGGTGAGCCGGACCCGGACCTCGCGGAGCGGCAAGGCACGCGCGGGATCGGGGTCGGAGGCCGGAGCGGGGGCAGCCATCCACCCATGCTGCCCCCGGGGTACGACACCCGCGCCGCCGTCGTCCGTAGTGGACCACCCCGAGGTGGACGGTCCATCGATATAGTTTGCCGGTCTCAGCCCGAGTCCGCCTCCCAGCACCCATGCTTCAAGCAGCCGCCGGGCGGTACCGGCTCCGCTGCCCCGAGCCACGGCTGCCGGCGCCACCGCCTCGGCCGCGAGGGCGTGTGGCGGAAACATGGCGGCAGGTAGGTGCAAAAGCCGTTAGGTTCCCAGACATGGGCAGAATCCTCTCCGTCAATCTCGCGGTGCCAGAGCGCTCCACCGCGAAGGGGGTCGGCATAACCGGGATCAACAAGCAGCCGGTCGACGGACCCGTGGCGGTCCGCGCGCCGGGGCCGAAGACCACCGGGTTGCACAGTGGCCTGGTCGGCGACCAGATCTTCGACATCAAGCACCACGGCGGGGACGACCAGGCCGTGTACGCGTACGCCCGCGAGGACTACGACTGGTGGGAGGTGCGGCTCGACCGGGGGCTGCCGGGCGGCATCTTCGGCGAGAACCTGACCACGCTGGGCGTCGACGTCAACGGTGCGGTGATCGGCGAGACGTGGCGGATCGGCGATGCCCTTGTCCTACAGCCGACGTTCGGGCGTATCCCGTGTACCACCTTCCAGGTAAAGATGGCCGAGCCGCACTGGCTCAAGACGTTCACCCGGGAGAACCGCCCGGGCGCCTACCTGCGGGTTGTCACACCGGGCGACGTCCAGGCCGGTGACCCGGTGGTTGTGGAGGGTCGACCGGCCCACGGAGTGACGATCGCGGACGCCTTTCGCGCGTACATGACCGAGCCGGAGTTGCTGCCTGCGCTGATCGAGGTCGAGGGCTTGCCCGACCAGGTGCGGGACTCACTGCGCCGCCGCATAGGTAGCCTGAGATGAACGGTGCGTCGGTCGCTTACCGGCCGGCGCGGGACGGCCACCTGCGCAAGGTGCTGGAGTTGGCCGCCCACGGCTCGACGAACCGCGGGGCGGCCGGATGGCTGTGCACCAGCGACGCCACGGCGCTGACGTTCCGCGCGGACTACCCGGAATAGACCTCGAACTCCGACACCTGGCCGGCGGGCCAGCCGGTGTTGCCGGTGAACTCCAGCCGGACGTACCGGGTCGGCGTCGCGGTGAAAGTGATCGTGACCGTGTTGCCGGTGGCCGGATCGAACCGGCGCCCGGCCGAGGCCGAGAGGGTGCCGAACGCGGAACCGTTGGTGCTGCCGCGTACCGCGAGGGTCTGGGTACGGGCGCCCCAGGCGGACAGCGGCGGCAGCTTCAGTACCACCCGGCCGACCGGGGTGGTGGTACCGAGGTCGACCTGCACCCACTGCGGGAACGCGTGGTTCGGGCTCTCCCAGTAGCTGTGTGCGTCGCCGTCGACGACGTTGCCCGAGCCGTAGTGCTGGACGTGCCCGCTCTCCGCGGTTGCCCTGCCCCGGGCCAGGTTGGTGTTCGGCGCCGCGTCGGTGGTCGCCGTGACGAGGTTGGACGACGGCGAGACGTTGCCGGCCGTGTCCCGGGCGACGACGGAGAAGCTGTAGCCGGTGCCCGGGCCCAGCCCGGTCACCGTGTACGACGTGCCGGTCGGCGTGCCCGCCACCGTCGTACCCTGTCGGACCTGGTAGCCGACGACGCCGACGTTGTCGGTCGAGGCGGTCCAGGACAGCGAGACGCTGGTGGTGGTCTTTCCGGTCACCGTCAGGTTGCCCGGCGCGGTCGGCGGGGGGTCGCCGCCGCCGACTACCGGCTGGGTCGGCCGGACCGGGGTCAGCGCGAGCTGGCCCTTGAGCATCCGGTTGCCGTCGGCGGTGATCCGCAGGTAGTAGTCGGAGGAGCAGAAGGTGCCGTCCTCGTCCAGCGCGCGGATTCCGGCCCCGGCCGGGGTGGTCGCCTGGGTCTCGCTGGTCTTGGCGATCTGGTTGCCCTCGTTGAACTCGTCGAACATCGAGATGTAGATGCCCTGCGCGCCGACCCGCACCATGTTGTAGAAGTGCCGCCAGTAGAAGTCACCGTGGTAGCGGTGCCCCGAGGACAGGTCGCCGGGCATCACGCACGGCTGGTAGTCGATGCCCCGGGCGTTGCAGTCGGCCTGGTCCGGCTGGTTGACGTTGGTGTAGAACCAGTCCAGCCCGTCGAGCGTGCCGGTCCGGCCGACCATCCACGGCGAGATCATGTTGAACGCGTGGTAGACGTCGAGGAACCCGGGTCGGGAGTCGTTGATCCCCTGCCGCCAGTACGTCGGCACGCCGCCGATCACGTAGCAGCCCTGCGCCTTGAACCAGTTGACCACTTCGAGGCAGGGCGCCGGCGGAAACGGTCGGCCCTCGTCGTTGAAGCCGAATCCCCAGATGCAGACGACCGGCTTGCCGTTCTGCCGGGCGTACGCGGGCGAGGCGGTGTGCGCCGACATCTTCGTGGCCCAGTCGGTCTTGATCTCGCTCTGGAAGTTCGTCCAGCTCGTGACGTCGTACATGATGTAGTACTTGCGGCCGAACCGCTCCGCCGCGCCACGGACCTTGGTGGCCATCGCGTCGCGGGTCGGGCCCTCGTCACCCATCGGGTTGAACCGCTGTAGCGCGGCGGTGTCGCAGTTGTACTCCTGCATCCACCGGAAGTGCGTGTCCACGGTCTGCTGGTCGTACGAGGAGAAGAGCTGCGCGGGCTGCCCGTTGCCGAGGTTCGGGTACGCGGTGGTGTAGCCACGGCTCAGTTCGCGCATGTCCGGCCAGGACACGATCGTGGTGTTGCTCGGCGACGGCGACTGGAACCGGTCGCGGCTCCAGTGCCACCAACCGCCGATCGGCGCACCGTCGCCGGGGCAGGCGAACCAGCCCTGGTATCCGACCGAGACCTTGCCGACGACGTCGCCCGGTGGGCTGGCCGCGCTGGCCGGACTGGCGAGCGCCGACAGCAGCTCGGCGCTGGAGACGGCGGCGAGGGCAGATCCGGCCGCTGCGGACGTGAGAAGTTTCCGGCGAGAGACCGCCATGGCTACCGCTCCTCGGGGGGGGAAGGGATGCGGATCGATGCCTCAGCTTGCCAGGACTCGACAGATTCCCGCAAGAGTTCGACTTTGCTCTGCAATCTCCTGGCCTTGAGGCAGAAAGAAAGTTGCAGGATGATGTTGGGCTTCCTATGCTCGGCCGCGTGACTGACGTTCTCGTGCAGGCGGTCGACCTCGTCAAGCGCTACCCACCCCGACACCGGCGGGACGCGAGCTTCACGGCGGTCGACGGGATCGAATTCACGCTTCACCGGGGGGAGGCGTTCGGGTTCCTCGGCCCGAACGGCGCCGGAAAGTCCTCGACGATGCGGATGATCGCCTGCGTCTCACCGCCCACCTCGGGAACGCTGCGGGTGCTCGGGATGGATCCCCGGAAGGACGGCCGACGGATCCGGGCCCGGCTCGGCGTCGTACCCCAGGACGACGCCCTCGACCGCGAACTCACCGTCCGGGAGAACCTGCTCATCTACGGCCGCTACTTCGGACTGCCGAAGCAGGTGATCGCCGAACGCGGCGACCGACTGCTGGAGTTCGCCCAGCTGACGGAGCGCGGCGCGGAACGCGTGGAGGCGCTCTCCGGCGGCATGCGGCGGCGACTCACCATCGCCCGGTCCCTGATCAACGAGCCGGAGATCCTGCTGCTCGACGAGCCGACCACCGGGCTCGACCCACAGGCCCGGCACGTCCTCTGGGACCGGCTGTTCCGGCTCAAGCAACAGGGTGTCAGCCTGGTGCTCACCACCCACTACATGGACGAGGCCGAACAGCTCTGCGACCGGCTCGTGGTGATGGACGCCGGCCGGATCGTCGCGCACGGCTCCCCGGCCGAACTGATCGCCGCACACTCCACCCGGGAGGTGCTCGAACTGCGGTTCGGCGTCGGCGAGCAGGGCACCGCGCTGGAGAAGCTGCGCGACGCGGGCGTACCCGACCGGCTGGAGGAACTGCCCGACCGGCTCCTCTGGTACACGGCGGAGGGCGAGACGGCGCTGGCGTTCGTACACCGGTTGGGGTTGAGCCCGATCACCGCGATGGTGCGGCGGGCGAGCCTGGAGGACGTCTTCCTCGCCCTGACCGGCCGGACCCTGGTGGACTGACCGTGGCCACCTCGACCCTCGTCCCGCCCCGGCCCATCCCGGTCAGCGGCGCTGGAATGGCCTTGCGGGCATACGGCTACTGGGCGCTGCGCTACCGGCGGACCTGGCGGGGCACCATCGTCATCGGCGTCGCCAATCCCCTGCTGTTTCTGATGGCGATCGGGCTGGGGCTCGGTCGGTTGATCAGCCCCGACCTGGCCGTCCTCGGCGGCGTCGACTATCTCGCGTTCTTCGCGCCCGGAATGCTCGCCGCCGCCGCGATGCAGAACGGCATCGTGGAGGCGGCATTCCCGGTCAGCATGAGCCGGCAGCCGGGCGGGGCCTATCCGGTGGCCGCCGGCACCCCGCTGGAGCCGGAGGACATCCTGCACGGCCACGCCCTGTTCATGGCGCTCCGGGTGGCGACCAACGCCGCGGTGTTCCTGGCCGTGATGGTCGCGTTCGGCGCCGCGCAGTCCCCGATGGTCGCGCTGACCCTGCCGGCGGCGACCCTGACCGGCCTGGCGTTCGCCCTGCCGGCAGCTGCCTGGGCGGTCACCCTGACCGGCGTCGGTCCGGTGATGGGCGCCTTCAAGTGGGTCGTCATGCCGCTCTACCTCTTCTCCGGCACGTTCTTCGCGGTCGAGCAACTGCCGGACGCACTCCGGCCGATCGTCTACGTCACACCGCTGTGGCACGGCGTCGACCTCTGCCGGACGTTGAGCCTCGGCACCGCGACCTGGCCGGCCAGCCTGGGCCACCTGGCCTACCTCGTCACCCTGGCCGGCGCCGGCTACCTCGTCGCGCGCCGCAACTACCGACGAAACCTGCACGGGTAGGAAGTGGAGTCGCACGTGTCATCGGCACATCTGATCGTCCTGCGACACCTGTGGGTGCTGCGCCACGGGCGCCCGTGGAACCTCGTCGTCAACGGCATCTTCGAGCCGTTCCTCTACCTGCTGTCGGTCGGCATCGGGATCGGGCAGCTCGTCACCGCCGGAGCCGACGGGGGCGCCGGCCGGTACGCCGCGTTCGTCGCGCCCGCCCTGCTCGCCACCTCCGCGATGAACAGCGCCGTCAACGAGACGACCGGCAACGTGTGGTGGCGGGTCCGCTTCGACAAGCTCTACGACTCGGTCGTGACCACACCGATGCGGATCGCCGACATCACCGTTGGCGAGATCGCCGCCTCGGTGCTGCGCAGTACGCTCTCCGCCGTCTGTTTCTGCGCCGTCATCGTCGCCCTCGGCATGATCCACTCGTGGTGGGCCCTGCTGGCCGTGCCGGCGGCCGTGCTGATCGCCTTCGCGTTCTCCGCCGCCGGTCTCGCCGCCGCGACCTACCTGCGCGACCCGCACGACCACCAGTACCTGCAACTCTGCATGCTGCCGATGTTCCTGTTCTCCACGACCTTCTACCCGCTGTCGGTCTATCCGGAGCCGGTCCAGGTGGTGGTCGCGGCACTGCCGCTCTACCAGAGCATCGAACTGCTCCGCGGGCTGACCACCGGGCAGCTCGGTGTCGGTCTGCTCGCCGCGACCGCGTACCTGGTCCTGATGGGTGTCGGCGGCACGTGGTTGGCGAATCGACGGTTGGGCCGGATGCTGCTGGGCTGAGCCCGATGTTCGGTGAGCTCAGCGCTTCCGGGGGTGGGCGGCGAAGAATTTCCAGAGGAGTTCCGTCGCCACCACCCCGGCGTCGGGCGCGGCCAGCCCACCGGTCTTCGCGCCGGGCCAGGAGTGCCCCATGCCCTCGATCACGTAGACCTCCACCTCGCTGCCGTCGGCACAGCGGGTCCGGGTGAGGACGATCGTCTTGGCCGGGGACTTCGGGGCGGGGGTGACCGGGGTGCAGCGCAACCGCTGCTGCCAGGTCTGGATCCCGGTGCGGAAGGTCTCGGCGTACTGGTCCTGATCGCCGATGAACGTGATGACCGAGACCGGGCTCTTCGGCGCGTAGTCGGGCTTCGCGGCGAGTTGCCCGCCGAAACCGCCGCTGACCGCGCCGATCGCCGCGAACACCTCGCTGGCCTCGACCGCGGCCCGGAAGCTCATGTCGCCACCGTTGGAGATGCCGGTCAGGTAGACCCGGTCCGGGTCGACCCGCCAGTCGGCGACCAGGTGCTCGGTGATCGCCTTCAGGAACCCGACGTCGTCGGCCGCGCCGCAGCAGACCAGCGCGTTGAACCCACCGGCGACCCCGTCTGGGTACGCGACCAGGAAGTTCTCCCGCGCCGCCATCTCGTCCAGCCCGGTCATCCCGATCATCGCCGATCCGTTGCCGGGATAGGGATGCATGGCGATCACCAGCGGAACCGGCCGGGCCGGGTCGTAGCCGGCCGGCGCGTGCACCCGGTACTTGCGGGTGGCTCCACCATGCTCCAGGGTGAGCCAGTGCTTCCCTGGCGCGGGCGCCACGGTAGAGCTTGAAGGAGCTGGCGACGACGTCTGTTGCGTACCCCCGCCGCAGGCCACCGCGCCGAACAACACACCCAACAGCCCACACCACGCAGCCACTCGTCGCACACCCAGCTCCTTCCCGCCCGTGTGCCATACCCTGGGTCCACGGTTCCGCCCGGTCAACCCTTTCGGCGTACGCCGAATGCCGGCAGGCTGGGAAGGGTGATCTTCCTGCGGCTCGAACCGGCGGACCTGGTGCGGGTGCGGTTCGCCGACCGCCTGCATCCGATCGGCAACACGATCCTGGCCTGCCAGGCGTTGCGGGACCCGGCCCTGGCGGCGGTGATGCCCGAACCGGCCAGCCGGGGCGAGGCGGTCGCGGCGGCCACCGGGCCACTGCGGCACCTGCTCCCGGCCCAGGGGTTCCTGCCGGACTTCCTCACCCCCTACCACGGACTCGAATCGGTGGCGGCCGGCATCGAGGCGATCCGCGCGACGCCCCGGCAGCGGATCCGCGCCGAGCTGACCGAGGCGTACGCGAACCTGCCGGCCACCCCGTGGCGGCGACGGTTCGCCGCGGCCGACCGGGACGTGCTCGAACTGCTAACGGTGTCCCTGGCCCGCTACTACGACGCGGTGCTCGCCCCACACTGGTCGGACCTGACGCTGACCCACCGGAGCTGGATCGCCCGGGCCGCCCAGACGTACGCGTTGTCCGGAGTGGACGCACTGCTCACGGACCTACATCCGGCGATCCGCTGGCGGCCCCCCGTCCTCGAGATCGACAGCTGGTGGAGCGGCGACGTCCGAGGCACCGGCGAGGGTGTGCTGCTGATACCCACCCCGTTCGCCGGCCCCCGCCCCCGAGTCCTGGTCGAGCCGGGCCAGCCGGTGCTGCTCGTGTATCCGGCCCTGGCACTGGCGCCGACCGGAACGGCCCGGTCCGGACCCGATCCGCTCGCCCGGCTGCTCGGCGGTACCCGCGCGGCGGTACTGCGCCGCCTCGGCGAGCCCGGCCGGCACACCACGACGACGCTGGGCCGGCATTCGGGGATCAGCTCGTCGTCGGCCTCCGAGCACGCCACGGCGCTGCGCGCGGCCGGGCTGGTCAGCAGCGACCGGGCCGGTGGCGCCATCGTGCACCGGCTCACGCCGCTCGGGGTCCACCTGCTGGCCCAGAACGCGTCCCGGCCGGCCGGCCCCGGCGGATCCGCCCGGGTCGGCCGGGTCGGTGCCCGAGCTAGCGCCGGTCCCTCCGGTCCCCGGTCGGCGGCCGGCGAACCCTGGCCCGAGCCCGGGCCGCCTTGATCGCCCTGGTCAGCGTCGCGATGTCGTACGCCCCATAGTGGCGCTGCTCGTTGACGAAAAAGGTGGGCGTCCCGGAGACACCGCTGAGGTCGGCGGAGTCGACGTGCAGGGCGATCCGGTCGGCGTGCACGTTGTGCCGCAGGTCGTCGCGGAACCGCTGCTGGTCGAGGCCGAGTTCGCCGGCGTACCGCACGAGGTCCGCGGTGACCAGCTTGTCCTGGTGGTCCAGCAACAGGTCGTGCATCTGCCAGAAGGCTCCCTGCGCCGCCGCGGCCTCGCTCGCCTCCGCCGCGAGTTGCGCCTCCGGATGGACGTCGGTGAGCGGCAGGTGACGCCAGACGTAGCGCAGGTCGGAGTCGGTGAGCAGTTCGCGGACCACCGGCTCGGCCTGTCCGCAATACGGGCACTGGAAGTCGCCGTACTCGACGAGCGTGACGGAGGCGTCCGCCGGCCCCCGGATGTGGTCGTGCTCCGGATCGACCGGCGGAACCAGGTCGACGAGTTGGTCGATGTCACCGAGCAGTGCGCGGGCCCGTCGCGCCTTCGGCAGCGACGCCGTGATCCGGTACACGGCCCAGGTGATCAGGGTCGCGACGATCGCCGAGGCCAGCACGCCGATCTTCGCCTCGGCTAGTTGTGGGCCGTCGAAGGCGAGGGTGGCGATCAGCAGCGACAGGGTGAAGCCGATACCGGCGATCGTGCCGCTGCCGAGCACGGCCGCCCAGCCCACCGCCGGACGGATCCGGCCCCGGCTGAGCCTGGTCAGCAGCCAGGAGACGCCGACGACCGCGATCGGCTTGCCGAGCACGTACCCGAACAGGATGCCGAGGGTCACCGGGGAGGTGAAGGCGTGGGCGAGGAAGGCGCCGTCGACCGCGATGCCGGCGTTGGCCAGGCCGAACAGCGGAACGATGAGATAGCTCGTCCACGGGTGGTAGAGCCGCTGGAGCCGGTCGTTGGGCGACAGCGACCGGGCCAGGCCGAGGCTGGCGGAACGGGCGAGCTCGGCGGTCGGCTGCTCGCGGAAGAGCTTGAACAGGCCACTGGCGTTCTCCAGCGCGCCCCGGACCGGCGAGTAGGCCGTCGCGGTCAGCCCGATGAGCAGCCCGGCCACCACCGCGTCGACCCCGCTGGCCAGCAGCGCACCCCAGAGCGCGACGCAGAACGGGAGATAGACGAGGCCGCGCCGGACGCCCAGGGCCCGCAGGCCGAGCAGTACCCCGAAGATCCCGGCCGCGACGACGAGCGGCGTAAACCTGATCTCCTCGGTGTAGACGACGGCGATGACGGCCAGGGCGATCACGTCGTCCACCACGAACACGGTCAGCAGGAAGATCCGCGCCTGGTCGGGTACGCCACGGCCGAGCAGCGCGAGCAGGCCGAGGGCGAGCGCCGTGTCGGTCGACATCGCCACCCCCCAGCCGTGTAGGCCGGGGCCGCCTTGGTTGACCAGCAGGTAGATCAGCACCGGAAGCACCATGGCCACGACTCCGGCGACGAACGGCAGCACGAACCGGCGCCGGTCACGCAGGTCACCGAGGTCGAACTCGCGGCGCGCCTCAAGCCCGACGACCAGGAAGAACAGCGTCATCAGCCCGCTGTTGACCCAGGTTCGCAGGTCGAGCGCGACACCGGCGTCGCCGAGCCGGATGCTGAGTTCGGTCTCCCAGACCGCCTCGTAGGAGTGGTTGTCGACGTTCGCCCAGGCCAGTGCCGCGACGATGGCCGCGACCAGCACCCCCGCGCTGCCCGCCTCGGTACGCATGAACCTGCGCAGCGGCGCGGGGATCCCCTGACCCCACGCCGTGTGCCCGAGCCATCCGGACGAAGGTGAGTCCGTCACCATTACCCCCGTCCCGACGTATGCCGCCCACACCGAGATCTACCACGTGTCGACGGGACGGCAGGCCCGCTCGGGTGAACAGCCCAGGGAATCCCGGCCCGGCGCACGGCGTTGTGACTGTGCGTAACGCCGAGAAGGACCACCGCTAGGCAGCCAGGGGAGGCAGACATGAAGGTTCGCACCTCACTGCGGGCATTGAAGCAGAAGCCGGGTTCGGTGGTGGTACGCCGGCACGGCCGGGTGCTCGTGGTCAACCGTACGAACCCGCAGTGGAAGAGCCGCCAGGGCTGAGGCCACCCGGACAGCGCTGACGCCGATGTCCGGTTGAGGCCCGATTCCACCGACTGACCGATTCTCCCGTACGGCCCCCGTCACCTCGGCGGGGGCCGTACGTCATTCCCCACCGGAAGCGGCGGACATTGACACCTGTGAACGGCGAGATTACGCTCCCGTTTCAGGAAAGCGCTTTCCCAACATCGCGGCATCACCGGGTACGGAGCGCTCGGTACCCCTTCCAGAAGGGCCCGTGATGGACACACCCGCTCCCTCGACGCCCAGGTCGCGCCGCAGATGGCCGATCATCGGCGGCGCCATCGCGGCGATGACCGCCGGTGCGGCGATCTTCGCGCCGCTGGCCAGTGCCGCCACCGTCTTCACCGCCGGCTTCGAGGACGGCGACATCGGCGGCTGGTCCAAGTCCGGCGGCACCTGGGCGGTGGTCAGCGACGGATCGCAGGTCGCCCGCCAGTCCAAGGCCGACGCGGAGAACGCCCGGTTGTTCAACGCCCCCACCAACCTCACCGACTACACCGTCCAGGCCAGGGTCAAGCCGCTGAGCATCGGCACGAACGGCTTCGTCGGCCTGCTGGCCCGGTCCAGCGGGTCGACCGTCTTCTACCGCCTGGCCCTGCTGCCGGGACGGGCCGAGTTGCAGGCCGTACAGGGAAGCGCCGTCACGGTGCTCGGCAGTTCCTCACGTACCGTCGCCAACGGCACCTGGTACACCCTGTCGATCACCACCAGCGGTTCGGCCGTCACCGGGTCGATCGACGGTGCCCAGTTCGCCTCCGGCTCCAGCTCCCTCTCCGCCGCCGGCCGGATCGGCCTACAGACCTCGTACTCCTCGGCCTCCTTCGACGACGTGACGGTGACGACCGGCGGCACCACCCCGCCGCCCACCCCGACCCCGAGTCCCACCCGGCCGACCCCCACCCCCACCGGCCCGTCCACGCCCACCCCGACGCCGACCGGACCGTCGACCCCGCCGCCCACCGCCCCGCCCGGCAACGCCAGCGGCCTGGTCGGCTTCGCGACCATGAGCGAGTACGGTCGCACCGGCACCAACGGCGGAACCGGCGGCCCGACGGTGACGGTCAGCAACTACGCGCAACTCGCGGCGGCGGTGGCCGACGACGCACCCCGGATCGTCCGGGTGTCGGGCACGATCAGCGGCAACGGCGACGACATGCTGGACGTCGGCTCGAACAAGACCGTCATCGGGGTCGGCTCCAACGCGACCATCAGCGGCTTCGGCCTCGACGTCAACGGCTGGGGCCCGGCGGAGGTGGCCTGGGGCGGCGACCTCTGCGACCCCGCCGAGCGGGACCGGTTCACCCGCACCCAGAACGTCATCATCCGCAACCTGTCGTTCCGGAACTCCCCGGACGACTCGGTGAACGTGCAGTGCTACTCCCACCACGTGTGGATCGACCACAACACGTTCTACCCGGCCAGTGACGGCTCGGTCGACGTCAAGCGCGGATCCGACCTGGTGACCGTCTCCTACAACAGGTACGCCGGGACGGACAAGTCGATGCTGCTGGGGCACAGCGACAGCAACGGCGCCCAGGACACCGGGTACCTGCGCGTCACCTACCACCACAACTGGTTCGACGGATCCGCCACCCGGCACCCGAGAGTGCGGTTCGGGTACGCGCACGTGTTCGCCAACTACGTGAACATCAGCGACTACTTCATCGGGCTGGGCGTGGACGGCAGGATCTACGCCGAGAGCAACTACGTACGCGGCGCGAAGACGATCACCGAGGACTTCGGCAACGCCAGTCTCACCTGGACGAGCAGCAACTTCTACGACGTGGCCACGATCACCCGGGCCAACGACAGCGGCAAGACCATGGAGGACTGGCTGCGCGCCAACAACAGCGTGGCGCGGCCGCCGTACAGCTACTCGGCCGGCTCCGCGTCCTCCAGCCCACCGTCGGCGGGCGCCGGAGTCAGCGGCGCGGACACCATTCCGTAACCGCCTCCGTAGCCGCCGACGCGGCGCTCGGACGATCCCGCACGGCCCCGGGCGGCCGGTACACCCGTACCGGCCGCCCTCGGCGTGCGTGCCACGACGGCGCCGGCCAGCAGCGCCACCGGCCAGCAGCGCCACCGCGACGATCAGCAGTACCCGCACGGCCTGGTCGGCCGGCAGTCGTACCGGCTGCATCGGCAGCAGGGCCAGGCCGAGCAGGGACGCCAGGGCGACGGCCGACCAGAACGGGACCGGCCGGGGTACGACCGACGGCGGTGGCCCGTACCAGCGCCGCGGCAGCCCCGTACGGCCGGCGCTGTGAAGATCCGTCCAGTCCGCTGGGTCCCGCTCGCGCCGGTTCGGTCGCGACATCTCGTCCAAGTGATGGATGTAGATTGACCGTGCCCGTGAACACACCGTGTGCACGTCGATGTCCGCTAGGTATGGAGGACACGTGGTCGACCAGTCGGGCGGACACCTGCCGGACCTGGACCCGGGGACCATCGCGCGGGTGGCGAGCGTCGCCGAGTTGGCCGCGCTGCTGCGCCAACTCCGCCGCCGGGAGGCCCGGCAGGAGGGGGCGAGCCCGCTCACCTACCGCGAACTGGCGGCCAAGACCGGATGGTCCCGGGGCATCCTCGGGGAGTACTTCGCCGGCGGGGTGCTGCCACCCACCGACCGGTTCGACGTCCTGATCCGCCTCCTCGGTGCCAGTCCGGCCGAGCAGGGCTGGCTGGCGACCGCCCGGGACCGGGTCGAGGAATCCCGCCGGTCCGGCAGTACCGCCGCCGGACCTCCGCCGGTCCCCACCTCGCGCCAACTGCCGTCGGCGGTGCCCGGCTTCGCGGGCCGGGCCGGCGAACTCGCCGAACTCGACCGCCTGATGGACGCCACCCCACCCACCCCGGTGGCGCTGATCACCGCCGTCTCCGGCACCGCCGGAGTCGGCAAGACCGCCCTGGCCCTGCACTGGGCACACCGGGTCGCCGACCGGTTCGGCGACGGGCAGCTCTACCTCAACCTGCGCGGATTCGACCCCAGCGGCTCGCCGGTCGCCCCGGCCGAGGCGATCCGTACGCTGCTCGACGCCCTCGGGGTGCCGCCACAGCGGATCCCCACGACGCTGGAGGCACAGGCCGCCCTCTACCGGGGCCTGCTGGCCGACCGGCAGGTGCTGGTGCTCCTCGACAACGCCCGGGACGCCGACCAGGTCCGCCCACTGCTGCCCGGCGGTCCGGCCTGCCGGGTGCTGGTGACCAGTCGCAACCAGCTCGCCGGCCTGGTCAGTACCGGAGGCGCCCGACCGATCAGCCTCGACCTGCTTCCCGTCACCGAGGCCCGCCAACTCCTCGCCGCCCGGATCGGTGCCGCCCGGCTGGCCGCCGAACCGGAGGCGGTCGACGACATCATCGCCGCCTGCACCCGGCTGCCGCTGGCCCTGGCGATCGTGGCGGCCAGGGCGGCGTTCCATCCCGAGTTCCCGCTCACCGCGCTGGCCGGCGAGCTGCGCTCGGCGCGCGGTGGGCTGGAGGCGTTCAGCGGCGCCGATCCGGTCTCCGACGTACGGGCGGTCTTCTCCTGGTCGTACCGGGCACTCAGTGCCGGCGCCGCCCGGCTGTTCCGGCTGCTGGCGTCGCATCCCGGCCCCAGCGCCAGCGGCCCGGCGGTGGCCAGTCTCGCCGGGCTGCCCCCCGTTCGGACGCGTCCGCTGCTGGCCGAGCTGACCTCCGCCAACCTGGTGGCGGAACAGGACCCCGGCCGTTACACCTGTCATGACCTGCTGCGCGCGTACGCGGCCGAGCTGAGCCAGGCCGTCGACCCCGACTACGAACGGCGGTCGGCCACCCGCCGGGCACTCGACCACTACCTGCACAGCGCACACGGCGCCGATCGCCGGCTGGACCCGCACCGCGACCCGATCCCACTGCTGCCGGCCGATTCCGGCGTGACCCCGGTCGAGATCGCCGACCACGGCGCGGCACTGGCCTGGTTCGACGCCGAACTGCCGGCGCTACTGGCCGCCGCCGGGGAGGCCGGTCCGGCCGGGTTCGACCGGCACCTGTGCCGGCTCACCCGCAGCATGGCGCACTTCCTGGAGCGTCGGGGCCACTGGCACCGGTGGGCCACCGTCCAGGAACTCGCCCTGGGCGCGGCGCAGCGGTTGGCCGACCCGGCCGAGGAGGCGCACGCCCGACGGAGCCTCGGCCGGGCCCACGTACACCTCGGCCGGACCGCCGGAGCCGCCACGCACCTCGGTGCCGCGCTGGCGCTCTATCGCGACGCCGACGACCCCGTCGGCCAGGGGCGGGTCCAGTTCGACCTGAGCTGGGTCGCGGTCCGGCAGGACCGGTTCCCGGACGGGCTTAGGCACAGCCGGGCGGCGCTCGACCTGTTCACCAGTGCCGGCAACCGGTCCGGGCAGGGGCGGGCGCTGAACAACATCGGCTGGTGCCTGAGCTGGCTCGGCCAGCACTCCGACGCCGTCGGGTACTGCCAACGGGCCCTCGACCTGCTGCTGGAACTCGACGACCGGTTCGGCGCGGCCGACGCGTGGGACAGCCTCGGACACGCCGAGCACGAACTCGGCCGGTACCGGGAGGCCGCCGACTCGTACCAGCGCGCGTACGCGCTGTGGCGGGAACTCGGTCACCGCTACCAGGAGGCCGATCTGCTGGCCCGGCTCGGCGACACCCAGTCGGCGCTCGGCGACCTCGACGCGGCCTCCGACAGCTGGCGCCGGGCGCTCGACATCCTCGACGAACTCGACCATCCCGACGCCGAGCAGTTGAAGGCCCGGCTCGACCGGGTCGGCCGGAGTACACCGGGCCGGCACCGATGAGGCGCCGACCCGGTCGCACCCGCAACGCCCCGCCGACGGGCGGCACGCCGGTCGCGCGTACCGCCGGTCGCGGTGACCGGGCCCGCCGCTGTCCCCCTCGGCAGCGGCGATCGTAGCCTCGGTCCCTGTCCCGACCCGGTACCCGACGGGTGCGAGGGGACCGATCCTGCCCAGCGCCGGCCACCGGCCACCGCGATCCTGGACCCGGTTGGACACGGTTGGACACCGCTGGGAGGACACCGCACGCTCCGCCCGCGGGTCCGAGCCGGGAACACGGTCGAGCACCACCGGGGCACCGCCGCGTCGCCGCTGCCGCACCCCGGTTGGCGTAACCGAACGTTTGCGGGGTAGGCGGTGCCCCGACGACCTGCGGGTGCGACCGGGGAAGGGAGCGAGGGTGCGGTCCGGCGACTCCGATGACCGGCACTCGGCGAGGGAGGAGCGCCAGACCAGGGCGTACCCGCTACGCGAGTATGCGCTGCTCGCCGACGGCCATCGCGGCGGACTGGTGGACCCCGCCGGCAACGTCGGGTGGCTCTGCGCACCGGGCTGGGACAGCCCGGCCGTCTTCAGCAGCCTGCTCGGCGGCGCCGGCCGCTACAGCGTCACCCCCACCGACCCGCGCTTCACCTGGGGCGGCCACTACGAGTCCGGCTCGCTGATCTGGACCAGCCGCTGGGTGGGTACCGACGGGATCGTGGAGTCACGGGAGGCGCTGGCGTACCCGGGAGACAGCTGCCGCCTGGTGCTGATCCGCCGGATCCACGCGCTCGACCACCCGGCCCAGCTCTCGGTCTGGCTGGAACCCCGCGCGGACTTCGGCCGGGAACCGCTGCGCGATCTGCACCGGACCGGCGGGACGTGGTCGGGCCGCAGCGGCCCGCTGCACCTCCGGTTCACCAGCACCGCCCGGCTCCAGCCGACCGGAGACGGCGCGATCACCGGACTGGTGACCCTTCCGGCGGGCGGTCGGCACGATCTGGTGCTGGAGATCTCCACCGTCCGGTTCGACCGGCCCGCGCCCGATCCGGACGAGACCTGGCGTACCACCGAACGCGCCTGGCGGTCCACGGCGATCTCTCTGCGCGGCTGCCTGGCCCGGCGCGACGCGACGTTCGCGCACACCGTGCTGCGCGGAATGACCAGCCCGGGCGGTGGCATGGTCGCGGCCGCGACCACGTCACTGCCGGAGCGGGCCCGCGCCGGCCGCAACTACGACTACCGGTACGTCTGGATCCGCGACCAGTGCTACGCCGGCCGGGCCGCCGCGGTCGCCGGAGCGGACGACCTGCTGGACGGCGCGGTCACCTTCGTCCGGGACCGGCTTCTGGCCGACGGGCCACGGACGGCGCCCGCGTACACGGCCACCGGTGCGCGGGTGCCGGACCAGGAGCCGTTGGCCCGACTGCCGGGCTATCCGGGCGGCGTGGTGCACATCGGTAACCGGGTCGCCGAGCAGTTCCAACTCGACGTGTTCGGCGAGTGCCTGCTCCTGTTCGGTACGGCCGGGCGGCGGCAACGGCTGGACATCGAGGCGTGGCGGGCCGTCGAGACGGCGGTGGCGGCGATCGAGCACCGATGGCGGGAGCCGGACTCCGGGATGTGGGAGCTGGAGCCCCGGCAGTGGACCCCCTCCAAGCTCACCTGCGTGGCGGGACTGCGTTCGGTGGCCCGGTTGGCGCCGTCGGCCCAGGCCAGCCGGTGGACCCAGCTGGCCGACACCGTACTCGCCGACGCCGGGCGGCACGGCCTGCATCCGTCCGGGCGCTGGCAGCGCTGTTACGACGATCCCCGGGTCGACGCGGCGCTGCTGCTCCCGGTGGTACGCGGCGCGCTGCCGGCCTCCGACCCGCGCAGTGACGCGACCCGGCAGGCGGTGTTCGGAACGCTCGCCGTGGACCACCACCTCTACCGGTTCGCGCCGGACGAACGACCGCTCGGCGACGCCGAGGGCGCCTTCCTGCTCTGCGGTTTCATCGCCGCCCTCGCCACCCACCAGGCCGGTGACCCGGTCGCGGCGACCCGCTGGTTCGAACGTAACCGTGCCGGCTGCGGCCCACCCGGCCTCTTCAGCGAGGAGTACGACGTCCAGCAGCGCCAACTGCGGGGCAACCTGCCGCAGGCCTTCGTCCACGCGCTCCTGCTGGAGACGGCGGTGACGCTGAGCGGCCCGATCGGCGGAACGGGGTTCGACGGACCGATCGGCGGAACGGGGTTCGACGGTCCGGTCGGCGGAACCGGGCTCGACGGACCGGTCGGCAGAACCGGGCTCGACGGCCCGGCCGGCGCCGCCGGTCAGCCGACCCGGTAACGGTCCGCGTCGGTCTCCCGGAACGCCAGGCCGTTGCCGGGTTCGGTGAGGTTCACCGGCGCCACTCCCCCGGTGGCCGGCACGGCGCCGTCGAACAGCATCGCCTCGATCCGGACGTGGTCGTGGAACCACTCCAGGTGCCGCAGGTTCGCAATTGCCGCCGTCACCGCCAGGTGCTGCTGCGGGGCGCAGTGTGCCGACACCTCCAACCCGGCCGCCGCGGCGACCGCCGCCGCGCGGAGGAACTCGGTGATTCCGCCGCACCGGGTGACGTCGATCTGCAGGCAGTCCACGTACGGGACCATGCGCTGGAAGTAGACCAGGTCGAAGCCGTACTCGCCGGCCGCGACGTCGGCCGACACCTGGTCCCGGACCACGCCCAGCCCGATCAGGTCGTCCGAGCTGACCGGCTCCTCGAACCACCGCACGTCGGAGTCCGCGGCGGCCCGGAGGACCCGGACGGCCTGTTTGCGGCCGTAGCCGCCGTTCGCGTCGACGTACAACTCGACGTCGGGGCCGACGGAGCGGCGGGCGGCGGCCATCCGGGCCAGGTCGCGGCCCTCGTCGGCGCCCCAGCTCTCACCGATCTTGATTTTGACCCGGGTGATCCCCTGGTCCCGGGTCCAGCCGACCAACTGGCGGTGCTGGGTCTCGTCGTCGTAGGTGGTGAAGCCGCCGCTGCCGTAGACCGGCAACCGGTGCCGCGTGGTGCCGAGCAGCCGGGCCAGCGGCAGGTCGAGCCGGCGGGCCTTGAGATCCCAGATCGCGTTGTCCGCCGCCGACAGCGCCAGTCCGGCGATGCCCGGACGCCCGGCGTTGCGCAGCGCCCGCCGCATCGCCAGCCAGGCGGCCGGCACGTCGTCCGGGTCGAGATCGACCACGGCCGGGGCGAGCAGTTCGGGCACCACCGGCGCGACCGCCGCCGGCCCGTACGTCCAGCCGATCCCGACCACGCCGTCCGCGCTGGCCCGGACCAGTACCAGGGTGGTGGCCGACCAGGTCAGCGTGCCGTCGCCCTCGGGCGCGTCGGTCGGGATCCGGTACGCCCGCGCGTCGAGCCGCATCCGCTCACCGCCTCGGGGCGGTACGGCCCCGTGCCCCACCCCCGGCGGTCCGGCCACCGCCCAGCGCGGTCACCGCTCCGGCCAGCAGTCCGGCGGCGACCAGCCCGACAGCCGCGCCGACCAGGGCGCGGACCGGCGAGGCCGGAGCCGCCGGCCGGGAACCCCACCGGCGCTCGGGCAGCGGATCCGGGCGCTCGCCGCGCAGTCCGGCGCGAAGCAGTTCGGCGAGGTGGATCGCCTGCCGCCCGAACGCCGCGCCCTGCTCGATCTGGGTACGGCAACTGAACCCGTCGGCCAGGATCACGTCGGTCGGGTCGGCGGCGCGCAGTGCGGGCAGCAGCACCCGTTCGGCGCATGCCTCGGAGACCTCGTAGTGGCCCGGTTCGAAGCCGAAGTTGCCGGCCAGTCCGCAGCAACCGGAGTCGAGGAACTCGGCGGTCACCCCCGTCTCGTCCAGCACCGCCCGGTCGGCGCCGGTGCCGAGGATGGCGTGCTGGTGGCAGTGCGTCTGGATCAGGGCGTTGCCGGAGAGCTTCGGCGCATGCCAGCCGGGGCTGTGCTCGTGCAGCAACTCGGCCAGCGTGACGGTCTGCTGCCGCAGCCTGCGGACGTCCTCGTCGTCGGGGAAGAGTTCGGCCGCGTCGGCCCGGAACACCGCCGTACAGCTCGGTTCGAGGCCGACCACGAGGGTGCCGGCGCGCAGTGCCGGGCGCAGCGTCTCGATGGTGCGGCGCAGCACCCGTTTCGCGGTGTGCAGTTGCCCGGTGGAGATCCAGGTGAGTCCACAGCAGACGGGGCGCTGCGGTACCCGGACCCGCCAGCCGGCGGCCTCCAGCACCTCGACCGCGGCCTGCCCGACGGCCGGATGGAAGTGGTTGGTGAAGGTGTCCGGCCAGAGCAGCACCTCGCCCCGCGCACCCGTCCCGGTCGGCTGCCGACCGGCGAACCAGCGTACGAACGTCTGCTCCGCGAGGACCGGCAGGTCACGCCGCTGTTCGATGCCCCCGACGGCCTTGGTCAGCCGGGCCAGCCCGGGGGTGTGGATCACCGTGTTGACCAGCCGGGGCACCCGCGACGCCAACGCCATCGCCAACGGCAGCCAGCCCATCGAGTAGTGCGCGCGCGGACGCAACCGGCCGGCGTAGTGGTGCGAGAGGAACTCCGCCTTGTAGGTGGCCATGTCGACGTTGACCGGGCAGTCCGCCTTGCAGCCCTTGCAGGCCAGACAGAGGTCGAGGGCGTCGCGTACGGCGTCCGAGCGCCAGCCGTCGGCGATCGTCCCGCCCCGGGCGGCGCCGTCGAGCATCTCGAAGAGCAGCCGGGCCCGCCCCCGGGTGGAGTGCTCCTCCTCCCGGGTCACCATGTACGACGGGCACATCACGCCGTCGTGCTGGCGCCGACACTTGCCCACCCCGACGCAGCGCAGTACGGCCCGGCCGAAGCTGCCGCCGTCGTCCGGATACCGGAACACGGTGTCGACCTCGCCGTGGTTGTAGTCGACACCGAGCCGTAGCTGGCCGTCCAGCGGATGCGGCGCCGCCACCTTGCCCGGGTTCATCCGGTCACCCGGATCGAAGATCGCCTTGAGCTGGCCGAAGGCCCGGACCAGCCGGTCGCCGAACATCTTCGGCAGCACTTCGGCCCGGGCCTGCCCGTCACCGTGCTCGCCGGAGAGCGAGCCGCCGTGCGCGATGGCCAGGTCGGCGGCGCGTTCGACGAAGGACCGGAACCGGGCTATCCCGTCGGCGGTACGCAGTTCGAACGGGACACTGCTGTGCACGCAGCCCTGGCCGAAGTGCCCGTAGACCGAGGCCCGCTCGAAGCCGTACTCCTGGTAGAGCCGGGCCAGGCCGCGCAGGTAGTCGCCGAGTTGGTCCGGCGCCACGGCGGAGTCCTCCCAGCCGGGCCAGGTGTCGTGCATGACGGTCGGATGGGCGGTGGCGCCGAGGCCGGACTCGCGGACCGCCCAGAGCTGCACCTCGTCCGCCTCCTCCTCGAACCGGGCCACGCTGGGACCGTCGGCCCGGTCGATGGCGTCACTGAACCGGTCCGCCGCGGCGTCGGCCTCCTGCCGGGTGTCCCCGCCGAACTGCACCATCAGCCAGGCGCCGGCCGGGGGCAGATCGTGCAGCGCGGCCGGGTGCAGGTGCTGCTGCCGCTCGAGATTGATCAGTTTGTCGTCGATTCCCTCCAGCGCGATCGGCTCGTACGGCAGGATGCGTGGCACGTCGTCGGCGGCGGCGGCGATGTCCGGGTAGCCGAGGATGACCAGCGACCGGACCCGCACCGCGGGCAGCAGCCGCAGCCGGGCCCGCAGGACCGTCACCAAGGTCCCCTCGGAGCCGACCAGCGCCTGGGCGACGTGGAAGTTCTTTTCCGGCAGCAGACTGTCCAGGTTGTAGCCGGAGACCCGGCGCGGGATGTCCGGATAACGGCCGCGGATCTCGTCCAGGTACTCGTCGCGCAGTGCCCGCAGCTGGCGATGGATCTCCGCCGGCCGGCCGCCCTGGCGCTGGATCTCGGCGTACCGGTCGTCGCCGGTCTCGCCGACCCACATCCGGGTGCCGTCGTAGAGCAGCACCTCCAGCTCGATGACGTTGTCGACGGCCTTACCGGTGCGCTGGGCACTGGCTCCGCAGGAGTTGTTGCCGATCATGCCGCCGACCGTGCAGTGGTCGTGGGTGGCCGGCTCCGGGCCGAACTCCAGACCGGCCGGCGCCAGCAGCTCGTTGAGGGTGTCCCGGACGATCCCCGGTTCCACCAGGCAGGTACGCCGGTCCTGGTCGACCTCCACCAGCCGGTTGCAGTACTTCGACCAGTCCAGCACCACGGCAACGTTCGTGCACTCGCCGCCGAGGCTGGTGCCGCCGCCCCGGGACAGCACGGGCGCCCCGTGCCGCCGGCACACCGCGACGGCCTCGACCGCCGCGTCGACCGAACGCGGCACCACGACGCCGAGCGGCACCTGCCGATAGTTGGAGGCGTCCGTCGAGTACGTCGCCCGGGACCCCGCGTCGAACCGCACCTCGCCGTCGACGGCGGCCCGCAGGTCGGCTTCGAGACGCCTCAGGTCGAGGCCGTCGGCGTGACCGTCGACGTGGGCGTCGCTCCGGACGACCGGATCGGGCAGGACGACGCCGCTCATGCCGTCACCTCGCCGCGCTCCGCGCCGTCAGGAGCCTTCCCGGCCCCGAACCGGCTGACCCGCCCGCTCCGCCCGTTCATGACCGGAGTTGGTTGATCTTGTCACGGGCCACCGTGGCGAGGGTGGCGATCCGGTGCGGCTGCCCGCGCAGGAACGCCTCGGTGAACTCCTTTGCCTGCTCGTACCGCACCTTGCCGGGCATCGGCGGCTCGTTCGGATTGACGCTGCAGTCGACCAGCGCCGGCCCGGGATGCGCCAGGGCCTCCCGGACCGCGTCTTGGAGCCGCCCCGGATCGGTGACCTTCACGCCGTACCCGCCACAGCTGCGCGCCCAGCTGGAGAAGTCCGCCTCCGGCTCCCGGTGCCGTACCGCGTACTCGGGATAGCCGAGGAGGATCTGCTCCCAGAGAATCTGCCCGTACGAGTTGTTGTTGTTGACCATCACCTTGATCGGCAGGTCGTGCCGGGCGGCGGTGAGGAACTCCGCCATCAGCATCGCGAACCCGCCGTCCCCGACGAAGGCGATCACCTGCCGATTGGGCAAGGCGTGTTGCATCGCGATCGCGTACGGCAACCCCGGCGCCATCGTGGCGAGGTTTCCGGACAGGTAGAACTCCCGGCCGCCCCGGATGGTCCAGTGCCGGGCCGACCAGGTGGCGATGGTGCCCGAGTCGCAGGTCAGGATCGCGTCGTCGGCAGCCAGATCGTCGACGCAGCCCATGAAGTACGACGGCGCGATCGGATGCCGCTTCGGATCCCGCAACGCCTTCATGCTGCTGCGCCACTCCGTACTGCCCCGCTGGTACTTCTCCAGGAACGAGCGGTCGGTGGTCGGGTTCAGCAGCGGAAGCAACTGCCGCAGCGCCGTCCGGGCGTCGGCGGCCAGCGCCACCTCCACCGGCAGCCGCAGGCCGATCCGACTGGCGTCCCGGTCGATCTGCACCACCCTGGCCTTCCCCGGCGCCGGCAGGTAGCTGCTGTACGGGAAGCTGGTGCCGACCATCAGCAGGGTGTCGCACTCCTCCATCAGCTCCTCGCTCGGCTTCGTGCCGAGCAGCCCGAGGCCGCCGGTGGTCAGCGGGTGCTCGTCCGGCACCACCTGCTTTCCGGGCAGGGTCTTCACGATCGGCGCGGCGAGGCAGTCGGCGACGGCCAGCACCTCGTCCCGGGCATCCCGGGCGCCGATGCCGACCAGCATGGCGACCTTGCCGCCCTCGCCGAGCACCCGGGCGGCCCGGTCCAGTTCATCCTGCGCCGCCGGCACCGGTGGACGGGAGAGCACCGGACTGCTCTTCGGCGGCTTACCCGGGCTGACGTGCCGGTACGGGTCGGCGGACGCCTCGGCCACCTGGATGTCGTTCGGGAAGCTCAGGTGCACGACGGTCCGCTCCGCCAGCGCCTTACGAATGGCGATGTCGACCACGCCCGGCAACTGCTGCGGGTTCGTCACCATCAGGTTGTAGGCGGCGACGTTCTCGTAGAGCTGCGGCGTGTGCACCTCCTGCTGGTAGTACGAACCGAGCACCGAGGTCTCCTGCATGCCGGTGAGCGCGAGTACCGGCGCGTGGTCGAGCTTGGCGTCGTACAGGCCGTTGAGCAGGTGGATCGCGCCGGGGCCGGAGGTGGCGGCGCAGACGCCGAGCCGGCCGGTCGCCTTGGCGTACCCGGTCGCCATGAACGCGGCGGCCTCCTCGTGGTGGACGAGGACGAAGCGCAGCGACTCGCGCTGCCGGCGGAAGCCCTCCATCAGCCCGTTGATGCCGTCGCCGGGCAGCCCGAAAATCGTGTCGACACCCCAGTCGACCAGGCGCTTGGCCAGCGCCTCTCCGACGATCTCACGCATTGCGGTCCCCCCGTGCTGTCTGTCGTGGCCCGGCGGCGGGTGCGGCCTCAGCCTCGCCGTTGCATCCGGCGGCCGATCAGGTAGCCGACCAGAACACCGACCGCGACCAGGACCGGCACGGTCGAGTGGCTCCGTATCTGTCGTATCCCCTGCCTGGGATCCACGACGGTGCCGGCGGCGGTCCCGATCACACCGGTCGCCAGGTCACCGACTCGTCCGTCCGACATCCCCGTCCCCTTCGACGTGGACCTCCCGGGCGGAGGCCGCCGTCATCCCGCCGTCATCCCGCCGTCGGGACTCGCCGGGGCGCGACAATCGGCGCCTAACCGACCATAACCAATCGCTCCGGAAGAACGGGACGGACGGTGAATTCCGCTCCGATTCCCTGCGGATGGTATGAGCGGTTCCTGATCTTCGGGAGTAGTAATTTCACCTATATCCGCCCGCCGGTCGTGCTGGGTACGTTCGCCCTGCCACCCGATGGAAGGAGCAACCGTGACGGCGACCGTGTCCCACCTCGGCGACCGTGCCGCTGCCGCGCCGGCCCCGGAGCGGTACACCATCGACAGCCTCGCCCGGGTGGTCGGAATGTCACCCCGCAACATCCGGGCGCACCAGGCCCGGGGCCTGCTGGCACCGCCGACCCGGCACGGTCGGACCGCCTACTACGCCGCCGGACACGTACGCCGGCTGGAGAGCATCAAGCTGCTGCAACGGCAGGGCTTCAACCTGGTGGCCATCGAGGCGATGCTCGGGGTACGACGGGCGGCGACCACACCGACCGAGCCGCTGACCGCCGCGCTCTCCCGGCTGGCCACCGAGCATCCGGCCATCGTGTACGCCCTGGCCCGGCACGGCGTGCTCGCGCACACCCCGGACGGGGCGGTCACCGTGGCGCGGGCCCGGGCGGTCCAGCCGGCGCTCGACCTCCGGCATGCCGGCGTGCCGATACCGGCCGGGTTGACCCTGCTCAGTGAGGTGCTGGACGAGTTACGTCTGGTCGCCGAGGAACTGGTCCGCGACGCCGGCACCCGGATGCTGGCGATGCGCCGGCCGGAAGCCGCCAGCACCGCCGGGCCCCAGCTCGACCACGAGAGCGCCGCGCTGACCCAGAGCCTGATCCGCCTGCTCAGCGAGGCGTTCCGGGTGGTGGCGGAGAACTCCGGCGAGGCCGCCATGGCCGAGTTCGGGACCGGGCCGACCGACGTCGACCGACGGGGCGGGAAGTCCGACCTCTGAGGCGCCGACAGCCGCGCGGACGCCACCGGCAACGGGTGGGATCGGCGCCGGTGGATCAGCGCGGCCGGTCCGGACCTCGGGCCAGCAGGCTGACCATGGCGGCCCGGGAGGTGACCCCCAGCTTGCGGTAGATCCGCATCAGATGCGCGTCGACGGTACGGGGGCTGACCTGCAACTGCCGGGCGATGAGCCGGGAGGTGGCGCCGGTGGCCGTCAGCTCGGCGACCTCGCGTTCCCGGGAGGTCAGCAGCGCCAGTGGATCCGGGACGTCCGGCACCGCCCCCGGTCTGGTCGCCAGGCAGATGCGCCGGAAGACCGCGTCGCCGACCGCGGACCGGACCGGTCGGGGCAGCGGCGTACCCGGCCGTCCGGCCAGGAGCAGCAGCAACGGGCCCCGGACCGGGTACCGCGCCAGATGGTCGATCAGCTCCGTGGAGGCGGGATCGGCCCAGTGCAGGTCGTCGAGGACCAGTACCATCCCCGTACCCACCCGGTCGGCGACCGCCCGCCGCCAGCCACGGTAGAGCTGGAAGCGTGCGACGCTGAGCAGTCCGCCGGAGCCCTGTAGCGCCACCTCGGCCCACAACTGGTTCCCCGGCCCCAGATGCTCGGCGGCCTCGTCGCCGAGGGCGTGCAGGAACACGTGGAACGGTATCTGGCGCTCCACCTCCGCCGCCGCTCCGGCGAAGATCTCCGTACCGGTCCGGTCGATCCGGCGCAGGGCCTCGGCGATCAGCCGGGACTTGCCGGTACCCGCCGCACCGATCACCTCGACGATCACCTGCCGTCCGGCGTCGAGTGCGGCGACCGCCGCCCGGATGCCGGCCAGTTCCGCCTCCCGGCCGACAAAGGGCGCCGCCCGCTGATGGTCGGTCGTCAGTGTCACGGCTCAGCCCGCCCGCACCGTCGCCCGGCCGAGCCGGTCCAGGCAGATCCCGATCTGTCTGCGCGCCTCCGGATCGCCGGTGGCGGCGTGCACCTCGGTGAAGTCGGCGAGCGCCTCCTCGCACCGGTCCGCCTCGACCAGCGCCATGCCCCGGTGGAACCGGGTCGAGGGACTGTCGGCGAGGGCCAGCGCGCGATCGAAGTCGGCGGCCGCGGCGGCCAGGTCACCCCGCTCGTAACCGGCGACACCCCGGGCGACCCAGCCGTCGGCGAACTGCGGGTGCGCGGTCACCAGCTCGGTCAGCGCCGCCTCACCCGCCCCGGGATCCTCGGCCATCAGCAGCTGGGCCCGTACGCGGAGCAGGCGTGGATTGTCCGGCTCCAGGGCGAGTCCGTGATCGACGTCCTGCCAGGAACCGTCGGTGTCGCCCAGGTCGTAGCGGAGTACCGCCCGGTGGACGTAGGCGTCCAGCTGGGACTCGTCGAGTTCCAGCACGTGGCCGAGGTCGACCTCCGCACCGGTGAGGTCACCGACCTCGAGCCTGGCCTCGGCCCGGCGGTGGTACACCTCCGGGAACGGCGGGGAGAGCTCCATCGCCCGCTCGTAGCTGACGATCGCCTCGGCCGGACGCGCCAGCCGGCGTAACAGGTCACCCCGGTCGACGTGGTACTCCGGGCAGTCCGGTACGGCGGCGATCACCGTCTCGAGGTCGGACAGCGCCTCGTCGTACCGGCCGAGTGCCGACAGCACCCGCGCGCGGTGGTGCCGGAGCATCGACCGGTGCCCGAGGTACCCGGTCGGGCCGAGTTCCCGGTCGAGTCGGTCGAGCCCGGCGGTGACCAGCCGCAGTGCCTCGTCGAGCCGGCCCTCGTGCCCGGCGACCGAGGCGAGGCCGTTCTGCTGGAACACCGTCTCGACGGCCCGGGTCAGCGGATCGGGCAGGCACCCGGCGAGCGCGATGGCCAGGTTCGCCCAGCCCCGGGCGGCGGAACTGTCCCGGCTCTCCGCCGGCAGGTGTCGGACGTGCAGCATCGCGGTCGCGTACGCCGCCTGGCGGTGCACCGCCGGGCTGCTGGAGTACGCCCGCGCCTCCTGGTAGAGCCCGAGGGCCTCCGCCGGCCGGCCGAGTTCGGCAAGTGGGGTCGCCATCCGGCTGACGAACGCCCACGAGTGCTCCGGATGGCCGGCCCAGTCGACCACCGCCCGACCACGCCGTCCGTAGTCGACGGCGGCGTGCCGGAACCCCAGGCCGACGCAGTGGTCGAGGGCCGCCAGCAGGGCTTCGGCGCCGGCACCGGCCGGGTCGCCGCCGTGCTCGGCGTGGTAGGTGAGCGCCCCCAACCGCAGCGACCACTCCCCGGTGCCGGTCAACCGGGCAGCCCGCTCGTCGTGCAGCCGAGCCCGCTTCTCCGGGTCGAGCCGCTGGTACGCGTGCCGTACCCGGGGGTCGTCGTCGGTGCCGTCGGTCGCGACGAACCGGCGGGCCAGCTCCTCGACGGCGGCCAGCTCCTCGACGGGCAGCGCGGGCAGTTCCGGCAGTTCGGTCGCGGTCACCCGCACCGCTACCGCGTACCGGTGCAGTGCCGCCGGCAGGGACATCGCGACCGGGCCGGCCGGATCGGCGATCGGCTCGGTACCGGTGGCCAGGTGCAGGCGGAGCCGGCGTCGGTCGACCCGGCGCAGCAGTACGACGCAGAGCTCCTGGTCGGTCGGGTCCGCCTCGTGCAGGTTGTCGACCAGCAGGTCCCGGCACTCCCCACCGAGCCGGTCCAGGTACGCGTCGAGAAACTCGACCAGCCCGTGGGCGAACCGCAGCGTAGCGGGCCGGGGATGCGCGCGGAGCCACTCGTCGGGCGCCACCGGTGCGGGCGGGGTGTGGTGCCGGGTGGCCGGAACCAGGTCGCGCAGCTCCGGGGCGAGGGCGAGGATCTCCACCTCGTGCCGGGAGACCAACTCGGGCCAGCGCTTCCATGCGCCGGGCACCAGGGCCCGCAGCAGCTCGCCGGCCGCGCTGTACGGCCCACGCCGGCGCCGGTGGGCGTCGAGGCTGGCCAGCAGCGGGCCGGTGGCACCAGCGGCGAGTTCCCGCCGGCGGTCGTGCCCGTGCCGCGCGCGGATCCAACGGTGCGGCGCCTGGAGCATGCTCGTCTCCCCTGTGCGATCGGCTCGGCGGTGACGTGTCGGCCGTGGACATGTCGGCGGTGCGGCGAGCCCGGCGGTCACCGGCCTCCCGCCCGGCGGCCAACGCCCTCCCGCGCGGCGGCCAACGCGTTCCGTCCGGCGGTTACCGCGTTCTGTCCGGTGCCGGACGTCGTCCGGTCGCGTCGCGGGCCCGACCCGACCGGACGAACTCGTCCGACCCGTGCGGTGGCGCGGCGGACCCCGGGACGGATGCGACATCGCATTCACCTCCTTCATTGCGATCGGTGCCTCACTGTGCACCTGGGACGGCTTACTTAGGATCCGGGGAAACACCTAACCCGGACGGATTGACCACACTGCGTCATCGACGACCGGCCCGGCGTCAGAGCTGTCGGGCCACCGCCGCCCGGGACGGAATGCCGAGCTTGGCGATGATCCGGGTGACGTGGGTTTCCACGGTGCGTGGGCTCAGCACCAGCTGACCGGCGATCTGATGGTTGGTCAGTCCCTGCGCGACCAGTTCGGCGACCTCCCGTTCCCGGGAGGAGAGGGTGACCGGACCGTCCGTACGTTGCCGGGGCAGCCGGGCGGCCAGTCGACGTTGGGCCCGGTCCGCCTGTCCGGCCAGCCAGCGCGCGCCGCTGCCGGAGAAGAGCCGCTTGGCCCGGCCCAGTTGCTCCCGGGCCAGCTGCGGGTTCCCGGTCCCGAACTGCGCCTCGGCGAGGAGCATCCGGGCCTCCCCCTCGGCCACCGGCATGCCGGCCCGGGTGAAGAGGCTGATCGCCGGGGCGGCCTGGCCGACGGCCTCGTCCGGGCGGTGCCGCGCCAGCGACAGCGCCGCCCTGGCCATGCCGACCGCACCCAGTCGGGCGGGCAGGTCGCCGGCGATTGTCGCGGCCCGGCTCAACCACCGCCCCAGCTCCGGCGCCTCACCACCCGATCCGCCGCCCATCCCGTCACGCGATCCGCCGCCCGAGCCTTCGCGCAATCCGCCGCCCGAGCCTTCGCGCAATCCGCCGCCCGAGCCGCCGCGCGATACGTCGTGCGATCCGCTGCCCGAGCCGCCGTGCGGACCGTGTACGCCGACGGAGCGGGCCCGCAGGGCGAGAATGGTCGCCTCGGCCGGCCCGAGACAGCGGTAGATCTCCGGGTCGGCCAGAAGGCGCTGGCAGTCGGCGTGGTCCCCGACCGCGTCGCAGGCCTCGGCCAGGTGCGTCTGTACGACCGCCCGGTACAGCGTGGACCGTGGTGCGGCGCTGCCCTTGAGCCGGTCCAGGGCCGGGCGTACGGCGTCCGGGCCGGCGAGCCAGAGCAGTGGGCGGAGCCGTACGGCCGCCGCCAGCGTCGCCGCCTCGGCACTGCCCTGCCACCGGGCGATCTCCTCCGCCTCCTCCGCGTCCCGCAGTGCCTCGTCGACCCGGCCGACCGCGCCGTACAGGACCGAGCGGGCCGAGTAGAGCAGCGGGTGCACATGGATCCGGCCGAACCGCAGGCCCACCTCGATGCCGTGTTCCGCGTGGGCCAGCCCGTCGTCGACCCGGTCCAGCATGGGCTCGATCCAGGCGAGCAGGGCGATCGCTCCCAACTCGTCCCGGAGCGCGGCGTCCCCCAGGGCGTCGACCATCCGTTTGGCGTACGACACGCGTACCCGGGCGGTCGACAGTGGACCGCTGGCCACCACGCAGGCGGCGAGTACGGCGCTCGCCGCCGCCTCGATGCCACGGTGCCCGCCGGCCCGGGACCGCTCGATCGTCTTACCCGCGTGCCGGGCACCGGCCCGCCACCGGCCGGCCAGCATCTCGGTCACGGCGAGCTCCAGCCGGAGCATCGCCTGGGTGGCTCCGGTGGCGTCGAGTCGTTCCAGTTCGGTACTGAGCAGCGCGCTGGCGACGTCGAGCCGGCCGGCGAGCCGTTCCAGGACGGCCAGTTGCTCGACCGCCGCGTGCCGGTGCGGGCCGGCGACCGCGACCAGGTCGTGCAACACGGTCCGGGCCTCGTCGAACTGGCCGGTGACGCCGAGGGCCTTGGCGAACAGCAGCCGCAGCTCGGCCCGGCGGTCGGCGTGGCCGGGGTCGTCGGGCAGCGCGGACAGGGCCGCACGCAGCCAGGCGGCGCTGCTCCCCGGCGCCGTACCCATGGTGCTCCTGGCCGCCATCGCGAGCACCTCGACGGCGTCCTCGTCGCCCGGCACGACGGCCTTGGCCAGATGGTGGGCCCGCAGCGGGAGCGGGGCGGCCCGGCGCTCCAGGTGGGTCGCCGCCCGGCGGTGCGCGCCGAGCCGCCACGCCGGGCCGGCCATCCAGTACGCCACCGCCCTGACCAGCGAGTGCCGGAAGTCCAGTTGCCCGCCGACCTGGCGCAGCAGGTTCCGTTCGACCAGCGCGTCCAGCGCGGTGGTGGTCGGCAGCGGATCCAGTTCGGCCGCGGCGGCGACGGCGGCCACGTCGAGACCGGGGCCGATCACCGCGATCGCCTGGAGGACGAGCCGCTCGATCGGCGCCAGCCCGCGCACCTCGACCGCCATCGCGCCGTGCAGGGCCGCGCTCACCGGTTCGTCGGGGAAGTCGCCGCGACGCAGCGCGCCGAGAATCTCCGTCGAGGTGCCGGCGAGCAGCTCCAGGTACAGCGGGTTGCCGCCGCTGACCTGGTGCAGCAGCCGGCGCCGGGACGCCGGCTCGGTGGGTAGCAGTTGGTCGACGTCGGCGCCGGAGAGCGGACCGAGGTGCAGCCGGAGGGGTACCGGCACCAGGTGGGCGAGCCCTTCGGCCAGCCGCGCGGGACACTGCTCCGAGCGGAACGCGAGCACCACGGTGATCCGGGCCTCCGGCGGGTGCCGCAGCAGATATCCGAGGAACTCCACGGAGGCGTCGTCGGCCCACTGCACGTCGTCGAAGACGAACAACGCCCCGGCCGGCCGGGCGACCGCGGTGAGCAGGTTGCGCAGTCGCCGGTGCCGCTGGTGCCGCTCCACGGCCGCGGTGGCCGGCACCCCGTCCGCCGAGCCGGGATCGCCGCCGCCGGCCGGGTCCGGCACCGCCAGCGCGTCCAGCAGCACGTGCAGGTCGGACCGATGATCCGGTACGGCGGCCAGGGCGTCGAGCACGACTCCGTACGGAAGGAAGCGCTCGAACTCGGTCGCCCGCCCGAACAGCACGGTACGGCCACGCTCGCCGGCGATCTTCGCGAACTCGGAGACGAGTCGGCTCTTGCCGATCCCCGGCTCCCCCTCCACCACCAGGAAACGCGCCGACGGTACGGAATCGTCGAGCAGATCGACCATCCGGGTCAGGTCGTCCTGGCGCCCGACAAGCTCACTGGTCCCGGCTGTTGTCTGATCCGGGACAGCAGGAGTCTCCGATGTTGATTCGACCCGCACCCGGCACCTCCGTGGACATGCGAAAAAACCTGTCCCGAGGTAACCGCGTTGACCGTTATCCATGCCAGACCGATCAGGCCGGACTATAAGCAGTCATCAGTCCATTGACACCGGCGCGACGGGAACATATGGCGTCGGATCGTCCACTGTTTCCGAGGTGCGGGACATCGCTGCCGGTCAGGCCGGTGGGCTGGGCGTCCGGCCACGTTCCGCGACACAGTACGGCGGCGCCGATAGCGGGCCCGCACATCCGGGAGCGCATGGCGAGCAGCCCCAACAACGTGACATTTGCGCTGCTCTACTTCCCGCCATGCGAGACGAGTCGGTCCCGCAGGCGGGACCATTCCGGAGCGCATCGGAAACGACCCTGTCCCGCAGGGGCACGGCCGACGCGGAGAGTACTCCCACTGCCACCGGAGTCGGGGCGGGCCCGCCACTTTCGGTCCCAGGTCCGCGCGATCCGTCCGGCCGATGTGACCGAACTGACGGTGGCGGGCACCGTTGCTCCTCGGCACAATGCCCGCCGCCGTCTGTGGACTGACCTACTGGAAAGTTCCGGTCAGAAAAACGACGGAAACCTTATCTTGGTCCGCAAGAACCCGATCCATCGTCGTCCGGCAGAACCGGGGCCCGGCTCCGGCCCGGCATTGGCCGAGCGGATCAGTGCCGCACTTTCGCCATTGCTTGCTGGCCCACCCGCATGCCGATCTTGCGCATCCCCATCGGCATGCTCTTCGACATCACCAGGGGCATGCCCCTGGAGACGCCCTTCGACATCATCGGCACGCCCCTCGACACGCCCTTCGAGACCCCCTTGGACATGCCCTTCGACATGGCGGTCAGCCCGCTCATCCGCTTCAGGACTCCCCTGGCGACCTGACCGGGCTTCTGCTGCTCACCGGCGAGCGCGGTCACGATGATCAGTCCGCCGGTGAGCGCCGGAATGGCCCACTGCAACACCCTCAGCTGGCGCTGCTGGGAGGCGAGCTGCTGGGGTGTCCCGTGATCGGGCTCGGTCACCCCCGCCACCGGGGTCCCATCGGACTTCGCCAGCCGCATGCCGAGCAGCCGGCTGTAGCCGGTCACCGCCAGGGCCGCGACGGTGAGGCCGGTCTTGATGACGCTCATCCGGCCCACCCCGGACTGGGCCATCACCCGAGGACTCTCGGTGATCAGCTCACCGGCGGCGCCGGCCACGTGGACGCCGATCGCCGCCGCGTTGACGGGCGTCCACCGGGCCCAGCCGGCCGAGGCCACCCCGAGTCGCTGCTTCGAGTCACTCAACTTCGCCGCCGCGCCGTTGACTCCGATCGCCCCCATCAGGGATCCGCCGAACCAGGCCGCCAGGCCGAGATCGTGGATCGAGCGCATTACGGTGTGCCGTTCCGACATGTGCCACCCCCCGAGATACGAGATCCGACGCGTACCCGCTGGCCACCGCTCCAATCCTGTCCGGCCCGAACGTACCGCCGTCGGCACCCGGGTCGGGACACCCGCTTGTTCGTTCCCCGTTCCGCACGGCGGGGCCCGGCAACAGAATTGCGTGCCATTGAGCGGATGCTCCCGGGCCGATCGAGCGATCGCCACTCGGTCGTTTCGGATGGTGTGGGCGGTGGGTGGCGGTCGAGCGTACTGACTGGGCGGGTGCGCTCGTCCCCGTACGGACGAAATCGCCTTTGCGGGCTTGCTGACCGCCGAGGAAGAAGCAACGCTCATTGGCAGCGGCACGGGATGCCGCGAAATTGTTCCTCGGACGAATTGAAGGGGGACCCGTGGATTCTCCGGTTGTCGTCGCGCTCCTGATCGCGCTCGGGGTGGCAGTCATCGCCATGCTCGGGATCGCGATCTTCCTCCTGGTGAAACTTCTCAGGATGGGCCGGCTCGTACGGGCCGACCTGATGCCCGTACAGGGGAAGGTGGCCTTCTGGGCTGCCATCGCCTACAGCATTTTTCCGGTCGACGTCCTTCCCGATCCGATCTATCTCGACGACGTGGGCGTTCTCGTCGGCGTGATCACCTACATCGGACACCTGGCGAAGAAGCACGGACTTCTCGGTGCTCGACCGACGGAGCCGGAACTCGAAGGGCCGACCGGGAAAACGCGGTAACGTGCGGCGGAATGGCAGATGGTGTTTCCCCATGACGACGGAGTGGCCGCCGGTCAGCCGACGCGGGTTACCCGTACCGCATCGGCGACGACGTAGCCGGTGCCGGACGTCCACCGGCTCACTCCCACCTTGTTCTCGTCTCCGGCGGTCAACGCAAAGACCCCGAGCGACACCCACCGGCCGCCGTTGGCGCGCTGGTTGACCCGTACGGTCTGGTTGCCGCTCGTGCTGGCCACGATGAACGGGGTCGCATCGTTGTAGCCCGGATCGGCGGCGTACCAGACCGAGACCTCGTAGCTGGCGGTGGTCGGGATGTTCACCTTGTACCAGGCGACGTCGCTGGACAGGACCGGGTCGGCGAACCGGTAGTCGGTGCCGTACCGCTGGCTGGAGTAGGTCGACGTACCCCAGCTCGCGCTCGCGGTGAACCGGCCGGCGGTGGTGTTGTCGACCGTGGAACTCCAGGCCTGCGCGGTGGAGACGAAACCGATTCCGTTGGGTACCAGCCGTTGGGCGCCATCCGACGGCGTGTTGCGGACCGATACCGACGTGTCGCCGGGCATCCGGGCGACCATCGTGCTCGACCCGCCGCCGTCGAGGTTGATCGCGTCGTCGGCACCGATCGACTTCATGTAGTTGGCCAGCTCGACGTAGGTCATCCCGACGCTGTTGGTGGCCCGGCCGTCGACGACGACCATCCACATCTTCAACCCGTCGGCGGAGAAGCCGACCGCCGTCCGTGGATTGCGCGGATGCGATTCCGTCGTCACCACCCCGTCCCGGACCAGTACGAGGTTGCCGCCGATCGCGACCTGGGCCGCCCCGTCCCCACCGCGCGGGGTGTAGTTGACCGTGACGCTGTCGCCGACCACGACCCCGGCCAGCGCGTCGGCACCGGCATTCACGCCGAGTACGACGACACTTCCGGCCGCCACCTTGCCCCCGGCGGTGGTGCTGACCTTGCTGACCCGGCCGGCCGTTATCTCGATCTCGCGGGACCGGGTGGCACCATCGAGCACCTGGCTGCGTGCCTCGTCGCCCCAGAGCGAGTTGTAGACGCCGATGCCGTTGGCGGCGATGTTCGGCGAGTTGAGATTGGTGGCGGTGAGCTGCCTACCGCCCGGCAGCGTGACCCTCGCGTCGAGGAAGATCTGGGCCAGGCCGCCACGGCTGCCCCCCGCACCGTTGGCGTACAGCGCGGCCACGTTGTTCCAGCCGGCAGCCGGGCCGTTGAGCAGGGTGCCGTTGTCCAGTCCTATCCCGCGTGGCGCCCCGGTGACACCGATGTCGAAGAAGTCTCCGTTGACGGCGGCGATCGCCCCGACCCGGTTGGCCTGGCTGGTCAGGGTGGCGGTGGCGCCGACGGTGCCGGGGTTGAGGTACTTCGGCTTCAGCGTCGGCTCGGCCAGGTTCGCGGCGAGGATGTTGACCCGGTTGGGGCCGGTCGCCGTCGTGTTGCTCAGGGAGAGCCCGGGCGCGAGCGCCGTGGTGGCGAGCGTACCCACATCGGGTCCGACGGCGACCGCGACCGCGGGGGCGGGCGCCGCGCCGAGCCCGACGAAGGCGATCGATGCGGACAGCAGGACAGCGAGGGTTGGTCGTCGCATGGCGTCTCCCGGGAGGGCGGTGGCGAGATCGAACATTGACGGATATCGCGAAAGATATTGTCACCTGCCACTATGCACTTGGCAAGAATCTTCGCCGCTGGCCGTGCCGCACCACCGTGACAGGTCGCGATGGTTCTGCGTACGGTCCGAAGTTGGCTCGCCGCGCGGCCGAGCTGGCTGCTGGATCCTCCAGCCCGAGTCGACGCCGTCCGCCGCCGAGTTGCGCCGGATCACCGGGCTGGGCTGAACCTGAGGCGTTAGGAAGGGGCCCTTCTTCTACAGGAAACGATAGGAAGGGGCCCTTCCTTACAACCTCAGGGCGGTTTCTTCTGTGGTCCGAGATTGCTACCGTCTGTAGCCACGCCCGGCACTCGACCCGGAGAGCGGCAGTGACGAAGGTTTACGTCTCGGCGACGTTCACGGACCTGCAGGAGTGCCGTGCTGCGGTCCAACTCGCGCTGCGGCGACTGCGGGTCGAGGACGTGGCCATGGAGTCGTACGTGGCCGAGGAACGGCGACCCCTGGAACGCTGTCTGGCCGACGCCGCCGAGTGCGACATCTACATCGGAATCTTCGCCTGGCGCTACGGCTTCGTTCCCGACGGGTACGACCGGTCGATCATCGAACTGGAATACCGGGAGGCGCTGACCGCCGGCAAGCCCTGCCTGATCTTCCTGCTCGACGAGGAGGCGCCCTGGCCGCGCAACTTCATCGACCGGGGCCCGGCGGCGGAGAGAATCGAGGCGCTCCGGGCCGAGTTGGCCGACCGGCACACGTGCAGCACGTTCCAAAGTCCGGCGGACCTCGCCGCGATGGTCACCGCGGCGGTGGCGAACTCCGTGACCGAGTCGGGCCTGCCGGTCGGCGGCATGCAGGCGTTGAGCCGGAACGCCCTGGAGCAGTACTTTCTCCGGTTGCGTCAGCACTACGGGGTGCTGGACCTGGACGCGCTCACCCCGGAGCAGACCGAGGACTACGTGCGGATCCAGTTGATGTCGGTCTTCGTCGAGCAGTGGGTACGCGAGGATCCACCCCCGGCCGAACTGCCCCGGGAATGGCTGCGCCGGATCCAGTCCCAGGGACACATCGGCACCGAGGACGTACCCGAGGAGGTGGACCCGCAGGAGCTGGTGCACCTGCACGAGTCGTACCGGGCGAAGCCGTTGCAGCGGCTGTTCGACGTACTCGGGGCACCGGACCAGCGGGCGATCGTACTGCTCGGCGACCCCGGCTCCGGAAAGTCAACCGCCGCCCGCTACGTCGCCCTGAGCCTCACCCGCGGCCCGACCGACGACCGGCTGGCCATGCTCAGCGGGCATCTACCGCTGCTGATCGAGCTGTCCGCGTACGTCGCCGCGTTCACCGAGCGCCGCTGCGTGAACGTCGTCGACTATCTGGACCACCGGGCGGCAACCGACGGCCTCGGCATCGAGCGCTCCGCGCTGCACCGGCACCTGAGCACCGGCGGGCTGGCGGTCGTCATCTTCGACGGCCTCGACGAGGTCTTCGACCGGCGACAACGGGAGGAGGTGTCCCGGCAGATCGCCGACTTCGCGGTCGGCCATCCGCAGGTACGGATCGTCGTCACCTCCCGGACGACCGATTACGGCCGCCGGATTCTGGGCGATGTCGGGTTCACCCATTTCACGCTCCAGGACCTGGACGAGGACCAGACGTCGGAGTTTTTGTCGAGCTGGTACCGGCTGGCGATCCCGGATCAGGCGGAGGTCGCTCACTCGGCGCGGACCCGCCTGCTGGACGCCCTGCGCCGCTCGGACGCGCTCCAGGAACTGGCCGGCAATCCGCTGCTGCTCACCGTCCTGGCCATCGTCGGCAGACGACACGCCCTGCCCCGCGAGCGCTGGAAGCTGTACGACCACGCGGCGACGGTGCTGGTGCAGCATTGGGACGTCTTCCGGCACCTTGGCGGGCAGTCCCCCCTCGCCGATTTCATCGACAGCGAGGACAAGAAGGAACTGCTGCGCCGGCTGGCGTACCGGATGCAGGCTGACGAGCGCGGTCTGACCGCGAACTACGTCAGCGCGCAGACGTTGAGCACGGTCTTCGAGCAGTACCTCGTCGAGCGTTACGACCGCGACCCGGTCGACGCCCGGCGGATCGCCCTTCAGTTGACGAGCGAGTTTCGGGAACGGACCTTCACCCTCAGCCGGTACGGCCCCCGGATCTACGGCTTCGTCCACCGTGCGTTCCTGGAGTTCTTCTCCGCCGAGGCCATCCTGAACAGATTCAAGTCCGACCTCTCGTTCACCTTCGAGCACGTCAAGGATCTGCTCCGCCTGCACTGGGCCGTCCCCTCCTGGCGGAGCATTTTCCGGCTGCTCGCCGGCCACATGCATGAGAGGCACACCGCCCAGATCATCCACCTGCTGACCGCCGACGTCGGCCAATCCTGGCCAGCCGCCGAGATCAGCCCGCCGCCGTGGAAACTGGCCCTCGCCGTACAGTGCCTGGCCGAGGTCCGGAGGCTGGACAGCGCCGTCGCGGCACCCGCCGAAGCACTGCTCCGGCGACTCGTCCTCCTTCTCGAACACTGCGTCTCGATCGACGACCGCGACACCGTCCGGCTGATCGAGGAGGAAATTCTGCCCGCCGCCAGGACCATCGGATCGAAATGGCCCGGCCGCGAGCTCTACCTTTCCTGGTACCGCCGACGCGGTGTCCGGGTCGTCTGGAGTCCCGTTTCCACCCATGCCGCCCGACTCGCCGCTGTGCTCTCCACCCCGACCGAACGCATCGACGACCTCTTCGACAAGATCCTCGTCAGGATGGACGAGAGTCCGGCCGCGCACGCCTGCGTCGCCGGACTGGCCGAGATCGCCCAACTCGCCGTCGCCACCGTGGACAGTCCCGCCCACTCGGCCGCCGCCGCCCGGGTCCGTACCCGCCTGATCGAGCGCGCCCGCGACGACAACCATGCCGTCGTCAGGATGGCCGCCGTCGAAGCCCTCGGCGAATCCTTCCGGGCCGACCCCCGGGCCCAGGATCTCCTCATCGAACGTGCCCGCACGGACGGGTACGTCGGAGTCCGGCTCGTCGCCATCCAGGCCCTTGGCGGGGGCTTCTGGGACGACCCCGACGTGGGTGGCCTCATCGAGGGCGCCCACGCCGACGAAAACCCGAGCGTACGTCGCGCGGCCGTACAGATCCTGGGTGAACGCGCCAGCGGCGACTCCGACGTACGGGCCGCCCTCGTCGGCTCCCTGCACACCGACACCGATGCCGAGGTCATCCGCAGCACCGTCCAGGTCCTCGTCGAACGCTTCGAGGCCACCCGAGAAGTCCGGGAGGTGCTCATCGCGCGCGCCCACGACGACGCCATCGCCATCATCCGACGCACCTGTCTCCGTGTCCTCGGCGACCGACTCCCCGCCGACAGCCAACTTCACGCTCTGCTGGTCGACCGGATCCAGCACGATCGGGATCCCGGTGTTCTGGACGCCGCGGCCCGGGTCCTCGTCGACCGGTTCGGTTCCGCCGCTGGCGTCCGCGAGATCCTGGTCAGCCGCGCGACCGGCGACTCGGACGTAACCGTCCGCCGCGTCGCCCTCCAACTGCTGACCGGGTACCACCCCCGGGACAGTGCGCTGATCGCACTGCTGACCACCGCCGCCGGTCAGGACCGCGACGCCGACGTACGACTGCACGCCACCCGGGCCCTCGCCGACCGGATCGGCACCGACTCCACCATCGGCACCGCCCTCGGCCGCCTCGCTCTGGGTGATCTGGATGCCCGGGTCCGGCTCGCCGCCGCCGGGGCCCTGGTGGAACGCGTCGGCCTGGACGACGGTGTCTCCGGCGTACTCGTCGGACTTGCCCGTGAGGATGCCGAGGCCGGCGTACGACTCGTCGCCGTCAATGCCCTTGCCGAGGTCGTCGCCACCGATCCGGCCGCCCGGGACACCCTCACCGACCGCGCCCGCACCGACCGCGACGCCGGGGTCCGGCTGGCCGCCGTCAGGGCTCTCCTCCGGTACCCGGAGGTTCGGGACAGCAGCTTCGAGACCCTGGTCGACCGGACTCACCACGACCTTGATGCCGGGGTGTTCGCCCTCGCCGCCGCTGCCGTGGTCGGTGACCGTGGATCTCCCCAGGACCCGCACCGCCTGCTGGCCGACCGGGTACGCGGGAACAGCAACGCCGAGGTCCGGCTCGCCGCCGTACGGTTGCTGATTCGGCACTTCGGCGTCGACAGCGACGTCCGGGAGGCGTTGTTGGAACGGGTCCGGCACGACCCGGACGCCGAACTGGTCCACGAGGTCGCCGTCGAACTCGCCTCCCGGACCGGCGCCGAGCTCGACATCGCGCACCGCGACGTGCTGCTGGAGCGAACCCTCGACGGCGACGCGCAGATCCGGGCTGCGGCGCTGCGCATCCTGGCCAGCTACTTCGGCACCGACGAGGCGGTCCGTGAACTGTTGGTCAGACGGGCCGCCGACGATCCGGACGTACAGGTCCGCCGGGTGGTGCTCCGGGTGCTCGACCAGCCCCAGGTCGCCCACCACCCCGAGGTGCACACCCTGTTCGTCGAGCGGCTCCACGACCAGGACTGGTCGGTACGCGCCACGGCGGTGCACGCCCTCGGTACCCACTTCGGCGACCAGGAACAGACCCGGAAGCTCCTCACCGACCTGGCCCGCGACGACCCCGATCCCGACTTCCGGCGCCGCGCCGGCCAGGCCCTCACCTGGCTACCCGACGCCGACCCGGACCACCTGCCCAGCCTCGGTAACGCGCCGCCACCGGGGGACGAGTCGCGGCCAGAGCAGAACAGCAGAGGTGACGCCATCTTCACGCACCCGCTCAGTGACGTCTTCAAGCGGAACGGTCATCCGACGCTGACCTTCGTGGAGCCGCCGAACTTCGCCATGTTCCGGATGGCCCTGCGCCAGCCCGGTCTGGGAATCGTGATCGAGGGGCCGTCCGGAATCGGCAAGAGCACGGTCCTGCAACGCGCGGTCCGGCTCGAACGCGAACAGGGCCGCAACATCCTCGTACTCAGTGCCAGGAAGCGGGACGACCTCGAACAGATCAAGACCCTGCCGACGACCCGGCAACGCGGGGTGGTGGCCGTCGACGACTTCCACCGCCTCTCGCCCGAGTTGCAGGCGGCGTTGACCGACCATCTGAAGCTGCTCGCCGACGAGGAGGCTCCCGACGATCGTCTGATCATCGTCGGTATTCCGGGGACCGGCCGTCACCTGGTCGAACGGTCGTCCGATCTGGCAATCCGGATCGAGGTCTTCCAGGTGCCGGTGGCCACGGACGACCTGATCCTGGAGATGGTGCGCAAGGGTGAGGCCGCCCTCAACGTGTCGTTCACCCAGGCCGACGAGATCGTCAGGCTGGCCAGGGGCAGTCTGAGCACCGCCCAGATGTTGTGCTGGTACCTCGCCACGCAGAACGGCATCGAGCGTACCCAGCTCAGTCTGGTCACCGTGAAACGCGGCCTTGACGAGGCGATTCAGCACGTCGAGCAGACGTTGGCCGCCCGGTACCAGGGGGTGGTGCGGTCGTTCGCGGCACTCGACGGGGATCGCCAACAGGCCTGCATCGAGCTGCTGCTGATGTTGGCCGCCACCGACGGCGTACTGTCGCTGGACGATGCCGCCGTGCGGGACCCGAACCTCGCGCCCGCGATCGACAAGCATCTGCTCCGCCGGTTTCCGCACGGCTTCGACGGGCACGACCAGCTGGACGAGCATCTTTTCCTCGACACCCAGTCCCGGCAGCTGGTCATCGAGGATCCACAGTTCCTGATCTATCTCCTCCGGCAGCAGCGGGACGCGTTGGCGAAGGCGGTCGGGAAGCGGATCCGCGCCCCCCGTGCCCAGGTCTTCATCAGCTACAGCCACCGGGACGCGGAGTGGCTGAGCCGGCTCGAACGGCATCTCAAGCCACTCGTCCGGCGGGGCCTGGTCGACGTCTGGGCCGACACCCGGCTCAAGCCCGGCGACGTGTGGCGCGACGAGTTGGAGGCCGCGATGTCCCGGGCCCGCGCCGCGATCCTCCTGGTGACGGCGGACTTCTTCAGTTCGGCCTTCGTGGACGAGGTCGAGTTGCCGACCATGCTGGAGGCGGCCCGGGAGGACGGCTGCCAGATCCTGCCGCTGATCGTCAAGCCGAGTGTCTTCGCCCGGATTCCCGAGGTCGCCTGCTTCCAGGCGTTCAATCCCGTCTCGCGACCGTTGAGCGGACAGAGTGACCACGATCAGGAGCAGCTCCTCAGCGAGCTGGCCGCGTTCGTGTTGAGCATGTTCGACGACGGAAGAGGTGGCGTCACGGCCGGCTGAGCCTGAGGCGTTAGGAAGGGGCCCTTCTTCTACAGAAAACGATAAGAAGGGGCCCTTCCTTACACCCTCAACGCCCGCCGGCCCGCCACTCGAAGCGGATGTCGCCGACCGTGGCGGAACCTCCGGCGGGGCAGACCTTGACCTCCCGCGCGTCGGTCGAGCCGTCCCGGCTGTACGCGATCTCCAGGTCGGTACGGCCGGAGCGTGCCGTGGGGCGACGCCCCCGGGCGGTACCCGAACCCGGTATGCCGAGTGTCGCCGCGCTGATCGTCATCCGCCGGCCGTGCAGGGTCACCGAGCCGCCGTTCACCGAACCCGATCCCCGGGAGCCGCCCGTCGCAGTAGCGGTCAGGACGCCGCTGAGCACCGGATGCAGTCGGTGCCAGCGCAGCAGCGCGGCGAGGGCCACCAGGAGCAGCAGCAGCCCGGCGCCGAGCTGCCACCAGCCGGGGCGACCCTGCTGCGCCCGCAGTGAAGCGGCGCCGTCGGGTCCGGCCAGAGTCGAGGTCAGCTTCGCCGAGGCGCCCAGCTCGTCGGCGAGGAAGGCCGCCCAGGGCGTACCGACCCGACCGGTGAGGGTGAGCGCGCACTGCTGGCGTACCACCTCCGACGGTTTCCAGCTCCGGTCACCGGGGTTCCAGTCGACGGTCAGCCGGACCGGTGCACTGCCGCCGGGCGGCAGCTCCACCGGGTCGCCGTCCAGGGTGGACGTCACCGTCGCCCCGCAGGTCGTACCGACTGCCAGGTCGGTGACGGTCAGCGGCAGGTGGTCGTTCTGGGACCGGAGCGTCGCGGTCAGTTCGTTGCTGCCGGCGTCCAGTCGGCCGAGCTGCCCGGGCCACTGGACCGAGACGTTCCGGGCAAGATCTCCGGCCAGCAGTTCCTGCGCCTTGGCCGCCCGGACCCGCTGCTTCGGCTCGGCCAGCCGGGCGCCGATCTGGTCCGGGTTCGTGGTCGGCAGGACCGAGGCCCGCGTTCCGAAGACCTTCTTCAGCAGGTGCGCGCTGGTCCCACCGGCCAGCGGGATCGCGTACGCGCTCAGCGCGTCCTTCTCCAGCCCGCCCGCCGCTTTCGTCAACTGGTTCCAGGCGTACCCGGACTCCACCGGGTACCGACTACCCGGCTTCGGGTCGTGCCGGCCGTCGGTGAGCAGGATGACCGTACCGATCGACGGTGCCTCGGGCCGGCGCAGTACGCGTACGGCGCTCTCCAGTGCGAGCCCGATGTCCGTGTACGCCCCGTTGGCGACCGGCGGCAGCTTGGCCACGATCGCGTCCGGTGACTCGCCGGCCGGCTGCCGCCACACCTGCACCGCCCGCTCGGCGAACGTCACCACGGTGACCTCGTCCTTCGGCGCCAGCGCCGCGAAGAGGTTGCGTAGCCCGGTCTTCAGGGCGGCGTACAGGTTCCCGGTGCGCAGTGATCCGGAGACGTCGACCAGTACGACGTAGTCGGCGGCCACCTCCTGGACGCCGAGCTGTTCGTAGATCCGCTCGGTCGCGGCGGGGTCGGCCCGGCCCGGCACCGGAGCACCGAGGGCCGCCGGCACCGGAGCACCGAAAACTCCAGGCACTGGAGCACTCAGGACCGCCGGCACTGGAGCACCGAGGGCGGCCGGGACGGGCACGCCGAGCAGTCCGGTCCCGAGCCCGAGGGTCAGGGCCAGCCCGGCGGCCGTCCGACGGATCCACCGGTGGCTCGGCCGCACATCGCGGTGACGCGACTTCCCGCCCTTCGCAGTCATGCTCTCCCCCACCTGGTCAACGAAAGTGGCGCCGGTTCGCCCGGCTCCATTGCCGATCGCATTTGTCGTACCGGAAGCGTGCTGTCGATTTCCGTGCGGAAATGGCCGACCGTTCCCGGGTGCCGCGCCAAGAACACGCGGGAGGGTGGCACGAGGTGTCGGGAAGCCGACCGGGATATGCGTACACCGGGTCCGGTTCGGCACCGGAAACAATCGTGCCACTCCCTTGTGACACGCAGACCCGACGCGTTCAATTGACGGGGGACGGGCCCGTTCTGGCAATCACCCGGTCGTCCACCCGGGATGGCCTGATCGGCTCGCGGGGCGCCGGGAGGGCGACCAGCGTCGCTGATCAGTTGACCTGCTCCGGGTATTTTCGTCGTTCCGGAGAATGCGTACGGAGTCGACGACGACCCGATCCGAATGGCGTACATGGTGACGTCTTCGACCGATACCACGATCCGTTTGGTCAATAGCCCGGGGTAGATCAGCTAAGAGGGTCAAACGGGTCTGGACCGCTTTCGGTGCCGCCCTCTACGGTTCGGGGCGTCACTGGGGTGTCCACAGCAGAGACGCCATGTCGGTGGAGGTGCGCACGTGCCGGAAGAGATTGTTCCCGGGTCGACCGACTCCGAATCGGGGCGGACCATCGACCTGGAAATTGTGCGGGATACGACGGGAAACACGGACTTTCCTTCGCCACGCAACGGTACCCAGGTCACGGTCTCCGGAACGCGGACGTCCGTTTCCGGCGACCGGGAGGCGCCCGGTCCCGACGAACAGGCGACGGGCGCCGACCCGACCGCGCCGGGCCACGGCCCGGAGGTTCCGGCGGCCGGGACCGGACCGGCGGAAGGCGTTCCGCTGACCTTCGCCGAGCGGCTCGACCGGCTCGACGCGACGGTCGCGACGCTGCACCGCGGGCTGGCCAGCGGCAACGAGCGGGCGGCCGCCCGGGAGCGGGTCATCGACCGGCAGTACGAGGACATCGAACGGCTCCGTGCCGGTGAACGCCAGTCCCTGCTCCGGCCCATGCTGGTCGAGTTGCGCCGGCTCCGGGACGACCTGCTCCGGCAGGCCGCCGGACTTCCGGAGAACCTGCCGTCCACCCAGGCGGCCAGCCTGCTGGAGTCGTTCGCGTACAGCACGGAGCTGATCCTCGGCCGGGCCGGAGTGGAGGTGCTCCGCCCGAATCCAGGCACCCCGTTCGACCCGACCCGGCAACGCGCGGCCGGGATGCTGCCCGCGCCCTCGCCGGAACTGGACGGCACCGTCGCCGAGGTCGTCAGCGACGGATATTTCGACCTGGCCACGGATCGGGTCCTGGCCACCGCGACGGTACGCGTGCAGCGGTGGCAGGAGCCGGCGCCGGTGATCGCGCCGGACGACCCCGACGAGGCGGCACGGCCGGAGGCCGGGCTGCCGGAGGCCGGGCTGCCGGAGGCCGGGCTGCCGGAGGCCGGGCTGCCGGAGGCCGGGCTGCCGGAGGCCGGGCTGCCGGAGGCCGGGCTGCCGGAGGCCGGGCTGCCGGAGGCCGGGCTGCCGGAGGCCGGGCTGTCGGAGGCCGGGCTGTCGGAGGCCGGGCTGTCGGAGGCCACGGCGCGCCCGGTCGGCGCCGACATCTGAAGTTCCGACGCCCGAAGTCCGACGCCCGAAGGAGGAGAGATGTCCCAGGAACCAGTCACATATTTCGGTATCGACCTCGGCACCACGTACTCGGTGGTCTCCTACGTCGACCAGTCCGGCCATCCGACGGTGGTCCGGAACGTCATCACCAACAGCGAGACGACGCCGTCGGCGGTGTACTTCGAGAACGCCGGCAACGTGGTGGTCGGTGCCTCGGCCAAGAACGTGTCCCGGCTCTACCCGGACCGGGTGGTGCAGCGGGTGAAGCGGCGGATGGGCCGGGAGGCGCACTGGGAGTTCGACGGGAACACCTACACCCCGGAGTCGATCTCGGCACTGATCCTCAAGCAGCTTGCCGAGGACGCCGCCGAGGCCACCGGGCACGAGGTACGTCAGGTCGTCATCACCGTACCGGCGTACTTCGGGATGCTGGAGCGGGACGCGACCCGCAACGCCGGTCGGATCGCCGGGCTCGACGTGATCGGCATCGTGCCCGAGCCGGTCGCCGCCGCGCTCCAGTACGAGATGCGGGACAGCGCCGCGGGCGCCGAGCGGATCGTCCTGGTGTACGACCTCGGCGGCGGCACCTTCGACACCACCGTCATCCGGATCACCCCGGGCGCGATCGACGTGCTCTGCACCGACGGCGAGCAGGAACTCGGCGGCGTCGACTGGGACAACCGGCTGATCAAGTACCTGGTCGACGAGTTCGTCAGCCAGGCCGAGCCGGCCCAGGACCCCTACTCCGACGAGGAGTTCATGCAGTCCGTCGCGTCCAGCGCGGAGGAGCTCAAGCACCAGCTCTCCCAGGTGGAGTCCCGCAAGGTGCCGCTGCGGTTCGCCGGTGCCGCCGCGATGATCGAGGTGACCCGGACGACGTTCGAGCAGATCACCCGCGATCTGCTGGACACCACGCTGGTGGTCACCGACCGGGTACTGGCGAAGCTGGCCGACAAGCTCGGCGCCGCCGACCCGGCCGGGCGGATCGACGACGTACTGCTGGTCGGCGGCTCCACCAAGATGCCGGCGGTCAAGGGCCGGCTGACCGAGAAGTACGGCTGGAAGCCCCGGTTGCACGATCCGGACCTGGCGGTGGCCAAGGGCGCGGCCCGGTTCGCGCTCAGCCGGGCGCTGTGGGACTGGAAGGACGCCGAGTCTGCCGCACCGACCCCGCAGGAGCAGGAGTTCCGGGTCCAGGAGCTGGCGCTGCGTACCGGGGTGGATCCGGACGAGCTGGCCGAACTGGCGAGCAAGCGGATCACCACCGTGCTGCCCAAGGCGTTCGGCGTACGGCTGGTCGACACCGACCTGCCGAACTGGGAGGCCGACCCGATGGCCGCCTCGTACGTCGAGCACCTGGTGCACGCCGACGACTCGCTGCCCAGCGACCTCAAGGTGCTGCACGCCGGCACGGTCGTACCGAACCAGACCGACATCGAGATCGCGGTCTACGAGCAGGCCGGCGCCACCGAGAGCCGGGACCTGGCCGCGAACAAGGCGGTGGACCAGGGCAAGGGCGTCATCAGCGGGCTGCCGCCGCTGCCGGTCGGCTCGCCGATCAACATCACCCTCCGGGTGGACGACGAGGGCTTGCTGACGGTGCGGGCGGTGGAACCGGGCACCGGCAAGGAACTCACCATCGAGGTCCGGGTCAGCATGCTCACCGAGGCCGAGGTGGTCGAGGCCCAGCAGATGGTCTCGGCGATCGCGGTACGGGCCTGAGCGATGACCTTCGACCCCGTCCGGTACGAGCAGGAGGTGATCCGGCCGCTGCGCCGGCACACCCGGCTGCCCGCCGGTGACCTGCTAAGGCGGTACGCCATCGAGCCGGGCCTGGACGACACACGGCTAAAGGAGCACCTGCGCCGGATCCGGGCGTACTGGAACCAGAAGGCCGGCAGCCCGGACAACCGGGCCAAGGTGTGCCGGCTGCTGCTGCTCGCCGACGAGGAACTGCAACGCAACCACGGTGCGGCGATGTACCAGCCCGCCTGGTGGCAGCAGCAGGCGCAGCAGTGGCAGCAGAGCAGCCGGGCCAAGGTGACCGCGCTGGCCGCCGACCTGGCCAGGGCGCACCAGCCGCTGGGTCAGGTGACCCGGGCCCAGTTGGCCGCCCTGGCCGCGAGCTTTCCGGAGCTGTCCCAGGCGCAGATCGACGACGCGGTACGCCAGGCCAAGCTGCGGGTCGTCGACACCGTCGAGCTGCCGAAGACCAGCGGATTGGACCGGACCGCCTACGGGCGGCTCAAGACCGGCTGCGCGGAGGTGGACGCGCCGACCGTGGTCCAGTTGCTGCATCCGACCCTGAACCGGCCGTTCACCCTGCTGCGCGAGTTCGGGGTGCCGGGCGGCCCGGCGCTGCGACTGGACCGCCCGGTGCTCGACGCGTGCCTGCGGGCCGTCGACTCGGCCGCCGACTCGTCCACGGTACGGGCCCGGAAGGCGGCGCTGCACGTGCTGCGTACCGGCCTGGAGGGCGGCGCGGACCTGCGCGTCATCGCGCTGTACCAGGTCGTCGAGCAGTTGGCGGCGGCCCGGTCCCAGGGGCTGGCCGAACTGCTGCTGATCCATCAGGCCACCGCGCTGGGCCTGGCCCAGCCGGAGGCGGAGCTGCTGGTCGCCAGCCTGGGCAGCGCGGGAGGCCAGGCCGCCAGTGGCGCCGACCGGATCCGCGAACTGCTGGCGGACGGCGAGTTGCGGGCCGCCCAGCAGGCGCTGGCCGCGCTGCCGGGCAGGGATCCGGAACACACCGCGGTGGCGGCCCTGGTCGCGACCCAGCAGGCGACCGTGGAGCGGCTGGTCCGGGAGGCCGGCGCGGCCCTGGCGGCACACCGCGAGCAGGACGCCGAACGGCAGTTGCGGGAGGCGCTGCGGATCGCCTCCGACGACGAGGACCTGGCGGCCCGGCTGCGCCGGCTGCCGCCACCGCCGCCGCGTGACCTCTCCGTCGTGCCGGTCGACACCGACGTGCGGCTGGACTGGAAGGCGCCGGACTCGGCAATGGCCGAACTGCGCTACCGGGTGGTCCGGACCGAGGGCCGGGTGGCGGCGGCACCGGCCGACGGTGTGCAGGTCGCCGCGCCGACCTCGACGTCGGCGGTGGACCGCCAACCGCCGGTGGCCCGGCCGATCGCGTACGCGGTCTTCGCCAGTGCCGACGGTACGGTCTGGTCCCGCCCGGCCAGCGGCACACTCTCGATCGTCCCGCCGTTGACCGAGGTGACCCTGCGGGTGCGCCGGGACCAGATCGTCGGCGCCTGGAAGCGGCATCCGGCGACGGTGGCCGTCCGGGTACGCCGGGTCGAGGGCTCCCCGCCGCATGGCGCGGGTGACGGCGATCCGGTCGACGCGGAGCTGGACTCGTTCGTCGACCGGGGCATCGGCGAGGGCCGGGAGTACTTCTACAGCGTCGTCGCGGTGTACCACGACGTACGCCGACGTGAGGTGACCGCGCCGATGGTGGTGGTCTCGGCGTCACCCCGGGCTCCGGCCACCCCGGTGGAGACGCTGCGGGTCAGTCCGCTGGCCGCCGCCGACGACGGCAACCGGGTACGGGTGTCCTGGACCACCTCGGCCGGCACCGAGGTACGCGTCCGGTACGCCGCGCAGCGCCCGCCGTGGGAGGTCGGCGCGGTCGTACCGGTGACCCATCTCGACCGGTACGGCCGTCCGCTGGTCGGCGCGCGGCACGTCGAGGGGCCGGACACCGTGCTGGAGGCCGACGTGGCGGCCGGACAACAGGTGTACGTCCCGTTCGCCATCGGTGGCACCGGCGCCGTGGTCGGTCGGCCGGTGGTGGTCGGAGTCGCCGAGCCGGTACGCCAGCTCGTCGCCCGGCGTACCGGTCCGGAGGTACGGCTGTCCTGGGTGTGGCCCGACGAGGTGGGCATGGCGGAGGTCACCTGGACCACCCCGGAGCACGGCACCCGGCGGCACCGGGTCACCCGGGCACAGCTCGTCGACGGCGAGGGCTGTCTGCTGCCGGTCGGACCGGGTGGCGGCAGCGCCGAAGTCAGCGCGATCGCGGTCGGCTCGCTCGGCGAGGCCAGCTCGGTCCCGGTCTCGGTGACCGTGGAGGGAACCGCGCTCTCGCTGTCGTACGAACTGTGCCGGCTGCCCGGGATCCGGCGGCTGTCCCGGCAGCGGCAGCTGCGGGCCACCGTGAACGCCGACTGCCGGAACGTCGATCTGGTGGTGGTGGCCGCCGCTGGACTGATCATGCCGCTGCGTCCCGAGCAGGGCACCGTGGTGAACCGGTACGACGGGCTCACCTTCACCCGGGACGTGCCGCTGACCTTCGACATCGAGATCCCGTCGGGGTTGGGCCGGCCGTACTGGCTGCGCTGCTTCGTCAACGGCCCCGGCAACCTGACCGTGACCGACCCGCCGATCGACAACCTGAAGGTGTCCTGATGACTCCTCTGCTGGGGCAGACGGCCTGCCCCTACTGCTATCACCAGATCCCGGGGCGGAAGCTGGCGTACCAGTGCACCGGGCGGGGCTCACCGGGCCGGGACGGCTGCCCGAAGACCGTCGACGAGAAACGCCGACGGGAGACGGGCTTCAACCAGCCGTCCCGGCCGGTGTTCACGGCCGACAAGGCGGGTCTGTACGCGCCGCCCCGGGCCAAGTGTCCGACCTGTCGGGCGGAGAGCGGGATCCGGGCCTGTCCCTGCTGCCACACGCCGCTGTCGGCGAACTTCGGCGCCTCGGCCGGCCCGTTGATCGCGATGGTCGGCGCGACCGGCACCGGCAAGACGGTCTACCTGACCGTACTGGCGCACGAGCTGATGAACGGGCTGCGCCGACGGTTCGACGCCGACGTACGGCGGGTCGGCGGCTCGTCGTCGGAGGTGGAGCAGGTGTTCGGCGAGCAGACCCTGTTCGGGCAGACCGCACAGGCCAAGGGCGGTTGGCGGGAGCCGGTCGTCTTCGAGTGGCGGCAGCAGCGCCGGGGGCTCGGGATCGGTCCCCGGTTCCGCACCACCTACCTGTCCTTCTACGACACCGCGGGTGAGGACCTCACCGAGCAGGACACCACGCACGACCTGACCTACCTCGGTGCGGCGGAGGCGCTGATCCTGCTGCTCGATCCCTTCATGATCCGCAAGGCCCGGGACCAGATCCGACTGCCGAAGTCGGCACTGCGGTCCCAGGAGTCGACGCTGAACGTGGTCAACCGGGTGACCGAGACCCTGCGGGCCAGTCACGGGCTCAAGCCCCGGCAGAACGTGAAGATCCCGGTGGCGGTGGCGTTCGCGAAGATCGACGCCTTCTTCGACGTACTCGGTCGGGACCACGCGCTGCTGCGGAAGCCCCCGGTCACCGCCGGCTACGACGAACTCGCCGGCCAGGCGACGCACGAGCAGATCCGAGCCCTGCTCCGGGAGTGGGACGCCGACGACATCGACGCCCACCTGCGGCACAACTACGAGAACTTCCGCTACTTCGCCGTCTCCGCGCTCGGCGCCCAACCGGACTACGACGACGCGGTCGTCGATCCGCGCGGCGTACAGCCGTTCCGGGTGGACGAGCCGCTGGTCTGGCTGCTCAGCCGGTTCGGCGTGGTACCCCGGCTGGTGAACAGGTGACCGCGCCGGAGGGGCAACCCGGCTTCGACACCCTGATCTACACCGACTGCCGGGCCGGACAGGGCCTGCGCGGCGCGGTCGGACTCCAGTTCCAGGCCCGTTCGGCCGGTGCCGACGAGGCGGCGATGGCGGTGGTGCAACGCAACCTGCTGTACGAGCCGCCGGCGAGGTGGATGCGGGAACGCCGGTCGGTCTCGGACTATCCGCCCTCGTTCGCGCACGTCTGGGACGGGCACCTGGCCACCGCCGCCGGGGTCTACCTCGGCAAGGAGGTCAACGGCAGCCGCGAGGGCAACCAGCTCACCCACAGCGTGGTCACCCGCGACCCCGCCGCGTACGGCCCGGTCCGGCCGGCGCAGCTGTTCGGCGCGACGTTCTGGACCGACCGACCGGCACCGACCACCCAGTCCCCGCCGGTGCCGCCCGGCTGGCAACCCGGACCGATCGGGATCGAGGACGCCCAGAAGTTCGTTCTCGACCAGCCCGACGGGCGGCAGACCCTGATCGCCCTGGTCTCCGCGCTGGAGGAGGTGACCGAGCCGGGCGCCCGGCGGGTGCTCTTCGTCGCCGACGCGCCGGCCCCGGTGCTGCACTGGATCACCGCGGCGACGCTGCTGCTGCCCCGGAACCGGGCGCTGGCCATCGGGTTCAAGGTCTTCACCACCAATCCCGCGTACGCCACCCAACCGGTGGTGGCGGTGCATCCCGACTGGGGCACCACCGACGCCCGGGTCGACAACGATCTCGGGTACGCCGTCTTCGACCTGGTGCACGGCGGCTGCTCCGAGGTGCCGTCGACCCGGCACGCCGAGACCTGGGTGCCGCTGTTCTGCGCCGAGGACCCGTACGACATCGTCGACGCGATCGAGGTCGCCGCCGCCTCCGGGCTCGGCCGGCACGCGCCGGTGCTCGGCCTGGCCGCGACGCTGCGCCGCCGGCAGACCCCGGAACAGGCGGCGATCCTGCTGCGCTGGCTCCGGGACAGCGACCGCGACCTGCTGGCCGGCTGGCGGGGACCGGTCGTCGACCTGCTCGCCGAGTCGGTCGACGAGCTTCCGTCGCCGGTGCTGCTCGCCTTCGACGAGGTGGCCCGCTCCGGGCAGGTGCCCGCCGACCGGGTGGCACCGGTACGACTGGCGCTGATCACGGCCGAGATCCAGCGGGCGTACCGGGACGCCGAGGTGGCCGGCGTGGTCCTGCCGGCCCTGCCCGCCGGTACCTGGCTGCCGGAGCACCAGGCCGCCGCCGAACGGGCGGTACTGGCGGCGCTGCGCGGCGCACCGCCGGCCGCGTTCGACGCGGTGCTCCGGGTCGCGTCCCGGTTCGAACTGGCGGTCCGGATCGCCGACATCAGGGACGAGGCCGGCCGGTTCGTCGACGACTGGGCCCAGCACCGCCGGGCGTACGAGCCGGCCGGCTGGCCGTGCGGCGAGGAACTCGACGCGATGCTCGTCGACGGGCTCTGCGAGCAGATCGCCCGGGATCCGGCCCGGGGCGCCGGCATCGGCGACGGCTGGTGGCGGCAGCGCTGGCGGGGGTGCGTCAACGGGGCCACGCCGTTCGACCAGGCGGTGCTCGGCGCGGCGATGGTGCACCTCGATCCGGACCGTCGGCTCGACCTGGTCCGGCTGGTGTTCCGGGACCTGCCGGCCGCCGACGATCCGAGGCGACTGGCCGGCGAGCTGGCCGAGATCCTCTGGGCCCGGCGGCCGGCCACGCACGAGGAACTGCAACTCCTGCTGGACACCGTGCCCCGGGACACCGTGCTGCCGCACGTCGTCTGCCAGGCGCTCTGCGCCGAACTCCTGGACGGGAAGCTGACCGAGCAGGTGGTGGTGCTCGGCCACCGGCTGCGCAGCAAGGGCATTCTGCGCAGCCGGAACCGTCGGGTGGCCGACCTGCTGGAGGCCGACTACGACCTGTACGACCTCATCGAGCAAATCGCCCGGCTGAGCTCCGCGAACTCGGCGAAGTCACTGGAGAGCCGACTCGGTGCCATTCCCGGCCCGATACTGCTGCTCCGGGTCGACAAGGTGGTCGACGCGCTGTTGGCGGCCGACGCACCGCACGTCGTCCGCCGTCTGCTCAGCGCCCGGCCGGAGCTCGCCGAGCCGTACGTCCGGCGACTCTGCGCCGACCTGCGCCGGGGCGGCCGGAGCCCGGCCCGGGTCCGTACCGCGTTCTATCTCGGCACCTCCCCGCACGTGGCCGGCGCCGACCAGACCGAGTGCAAGCAGGCGGTCCGGCACTGGCTCGGGCGGGCCGGCACCAGACGGATCAAGCCGGTCACCGAACTCGTGGCGCAACTCAGCCCCGACCATCTGAGCATCTGGCAGGCGTGGGTGGCGGAGACCCGGCGCGGTTTCCCGGCCCGATTCCTGCCCCGGCGGAGGTGAACCATGCCCACTCTGGTCATGTTCCTGGCGCTCGCCGCCGCAATCATCGGGTACGGCTGGCTGTGCTACCTCGTCCTGGCCCTGGTCCTTCCGGCCGTGGCCCCGGTGGCGTTCGTCGCCGGGGTGGTCGGCGGACTCGGGCTGGCAATGGTGGCCGCGACCCGGGTGCTCAGCGGCCACTATCCGCCGACCCGGGTGCTCGGGCCGACCGACGTGGCGGCGGGCCGGCTGGCCGGCAGGGTCGGCGCGGCACAGGTCCGGCGCGACCGGGCCTGGCCGCAGTACTTCACCGCGCAGGTCCGGCTGGACCTGATCGCGGTGCACCGGCTCGGCTACGGCGTGCTCGGCCGCGCCTGGACGGGTGCCGTCCGGCCGTTCGGGCCGACCCGCCGCCCCCGACTGCTGCTGTTCTGGCCACTGCTGCTGATCGGCGTCGCCGGGTTCGCCGGGTTCGGCGCCGGGACGGTGCTGGGCACCGCACTGGTGGCACTGCTGTCCGGGATCTTGACGATCTCCGCCTGGCTGGTCGGCTTTCCGCTGGTCCTGTTGCTGCGCGGGGCCGACCGGTGCTGGCAGTGGATCTTCCGGGCCGGGGGCAGCTGTCCACGCTGCTACGAGGTGACCTCGCTGCCCGCGTACCGGTGTCCCGGTCCACACTCGACCGAGGATCGGCGGTGCGGCGACGATCTGCACCGGAACGTCCGCCCCGGCCGGCTCGGCGTGCTGTGGCGGCGGTGCGCCTGCGGTACCCGACTGCCGACAACCGTGCTCCGGGCCTCCCGCACACTCGCGGCACACTGTCCCACCTGCACCGCCGCGCTGCATCCGGGTGCCGCGGTCGCCACCGACGTACGGGTGCCGGTCTTCGGTGCCTCCTCGGCCGGCAAGACCCAGCTCATCATGGCGGCGCTGGTGGCACTGGTCGGGGCACCGTCGACCGGGGCGGACCGACCGGCGGGCGGCTCCGACGATCCAGTGGACGGCATCGGGGCCGGCGAGGCGTCGGGCGGGGCCGGAACCATGCTGGCCGACGAGTACAGCCGGCGCCGGTACGACGAGTACCTGCAACTGGTGACCGAGGACCGGGCGGCGCCGAAGACCGACGTGGCGCAGCAGCCGGTGGCGGTGACCGTACGCATCCCGACCGGCCGGCACCGCTCCGCGCTGCTGCACCTGTTCGACGCGGCCGGCGAGGCCCTGGTCGACCAGCAGCTCAACGCGGGGTACGCGTACCTCGACTACGCCCGGACGCTGCTCTTCGTGCTCGACCCGTTCTCCGTACGCGATGTCCGGGACCAGTCCGCGCGGGCGTTCGCGGACGTCTTCGCGGAGGCCAACCCGGCGCAGCACGATCCGGAGGACTCGTACCAGTCGACCGTCACCCGACTGCGCCAGTACGGCGTCGACACCGCCCGCCAGCGGCTGGCGTTCGTGGTCAGCAAGCGGGACCTGATCGAGCGGCTGCCGATCGGCGAACGGCTCGGCATCGATCCGGACAGCATCCGCGGCTGGTTGCTGGATCGCGGGCTGGACAACCTCGTCGCCTCGGCCGCCCGGGACTTCGCCGAGGTGCGGTTCTTCCTGGTGTCGTCGAAGGACCTGTCCGAGTCCGGCGCGGTGGCACCGGTGCGTTGGCTGCTGGAGACCGAGCGGGTCGCGGTACGGCCGCAGGGCACGGGCATCGGCCGGGCCGCGCCGGCTCCCCGGGGCGTACCGAACGAACGCGACCAGCACCAGACCGCCTGATCCAGTCTTCGACGGCCCGACCGGAAACGAGGAACGACATGTCCGGCACCGCACTGCCCGTGACGCACCGGATCGCCCGGGGCGTGACCCTCCTGCTCGTCCTGGTCTCCTTCGGCGTGCTCGCGGTGGGCAGCGGCGCGCTCGCCTGGCTGCTCGGCGAGGGCGCGGAGATCCTCGAACGGATCGGCTCGGGCCCGCAGTGACCGAAGCGGAAGGCGTGGAACGACGATGAGAACGCTCGGCATCGACCTGGGCACCACCTTCTCGGTGGTGGCCACCCTGGACAGCGCCGGACGGCCGATGATCCTGCCGAACCCGCTGGGCGAGGAGGCCACCCCGTCGGTGGTCTGCTTCGAGTCGCCCGGCTCGGTGCTGGTCGGCTCCGCCGCGTACAACGCCGGACCGGCCTTTCCGGACCGTACCGTCGCGTTGATCAAACGTCAGATGGGCACGGACCGGCTGCTCCGCTTCGACGGTGTCGAGTACACCCCGGAGGCGGTCTCCGCGCTGATCCTCCGCGCACTGGTGCACGGCGTACTGCCCGGACACCGGCCGGAGTCCGGTCGGACCGTACCGGCCGTGGTGACGGTGCCGGCGTACTTCGGGATCCGGGAACGCGAGGCGACCCAGCAGGCCTGCCTGCTCGCCGGGGTACGGCCACTGGAGCTGGTCAGCGAGCCGGTCGCCGCCGCCGTGCACTACGGCTTCTCTGACGTGGCCGGCATCGGCACCGCCCTGGTGTACGACCTCGGCGGCGGCACCTTCGACGGCACGGTGCTGAGCCTGGGCGGCCGGATCCAGGTGGCGGCGACCGACGGCGACACCGAACTGGGCGGCGCCGACTGGGACCGCCGGCTGGTGTCGTTCCTGCTGGAGCAGTTCCTGGCCCGCGTCGAGCCGGCCGACGACCCGGCCGACGACGAGGTCTTCATGGCCGAACTGCTGCTCACCGCGGAGCGGGTGAAGCGGGCCCTGTCCAGCACCTCAGTGCACCGGGTCCCGATCCGGTACGGCGGCCGGGGCGTCACCGTGACGGTGAGCCGGGACGACTTCGAGGCGGCCAGCCGGGACCTGGTGGACCGGTCGCTGGTGGTGCTGCGCCGGCTGCTCGACGCGGCCGGCCGGGCCGGTGTTGCGGAGATCGACCACTGCCTCCTCGTCGGCGGATCCAGCAAGATGCCGATGATCGCCGCCGCGCTGGCCGCCGAGTTCGGCTGGCGGCCCCGACTCTTCGATCCCGACCTCGCGGTGGCCAAGGGCGCGGCGCTGCGGGCACACCAGTTGACCCAGCTGGCGGTGCAGGACCGACCGGAGACCGGAGACCGGGAACCGGGCCCGCGCAGGACCCGACCCTGGACCCGGGGCGGTGGCGCCGACGGCGGCGGGTCCACTCCGGTACGGGTGGACTGGCGCCGGCCGGACGCCGCCGTCGTACCGGTGGAGGCGGCGCCGGAGTTCTCGCCGCCCGGCGGCAGCGGGCTGAGCATCGCGCCGGCCGCCTCGGTGGCGTCCCGGGGCCTCGGGCCGCTGGTCCACGACAGCCACGACCGGACCGGAGAGCACCGGTTCGTCGCACACGTCATCCACCAGAACGACCCGCTGCCGGTGGCGAACCGGGAACTCACCCTCGCCACCATCCTGGACAACCAGCGCAGCGTCCGGATCGAGGTGTACGAGCAGGCCGGCGCGGTGGAGTCCGCCGAGGTGGCCGACAACCGGCCGGTACTCGACGGCGAGCTGACCGGACTGCCGGAGCGGCTGCCGGCCGGCTCACCAATCCGGCTCAGCCTGGGCCTGGGACTGGACGGCCGGCTCAGCATCACCGCGTCGGAGCCGGGCAGCGGCGCCAGCCTGACCCTGGAGGCCTGCATCGACGGCGTACTGGACCGGGCCGGACGCGAGACGGTCGCCCACGACCTGGCCGCGCTGACCGTACGGCACTGAACGACCCAGCTTCGGGAGGTACCCCAATGGCAGACTGGATCAGGCGCAGCTACACCGGCGTCGGGCTGACCCAGTACCGACCCGGCCGGCACCTGAACGCGCTCCAGGAACCGCACCTGGGCAAGGTCATCCTCTGCATCGACGTCAGCGGTTCGATGGCGTACCGGGAACGGGGCCGTACCCGGCTCGCGCACGCGGTGGCCGGCGCCGAGCGTTTCGTCACCGACGCGGTGCGCCACCACTACCGGGTCGGCCTGGTGCTCTGGAACCACCAGGTGCAGCAGTTCGTGCCGCTGTCCCGGGGCGAGGACGCGGTGCGCAAGGCCCTGCGGCGGGCGCCGATCACCGGCGGCAACAACATCATCCCGACCCTGCGGCTGGGCATCAGGGAGCTGGGTCAGCTCGGCGGTGACCGGGTCCTGGCGATCTTCGGCGACGGCGACATCGGACCGGCCCGGCCCGCCGTCACGGTGGCCCGGGAGGCGGCCGCGCTCGGCATCCGGATCATCGTCCGTGGTCTCGGCGAGCACGCCGCCGCCCAACTGAACCTGATCGCGACCGAGGCGCCGGAGGCGGAGGGCGGCGGCACGGTGCTGCGCGACGCGGCGGAGATGGAACAGGGCATCGCCTCGATGGCGCGGAGCCTGATCGGGCCGGGCCTGGCCGCCGGGCGTCGGGGCGGAAAGCCGTGACGGACCTGCGGGGCGGCGACGACGCCGGGGCCGACCGTCTCGGACCGGAGGCCGGACCGGACCAGGAACTCCGCGAGGTGACCGAGGGCATCGCCGAGGTACGCGACGAACTGACCACGTTCGACACCGATCCGGACTACCGGAACAGCCTGCTGGCGCAGTACCGGGCCGAGCGCACCTACGAGCTGGCCCGGCTGTCCTGGCAGCGGTACCTGCTCCTCGACGACCGGCCGGACGTCGAACCGGACGACACCGCCGCCGCCCTGCGAACCGCGATGGAGTCGCTCCAGCAGGCCCGGGCCGGGCTGCCCACCGACTCCGAACTCGGTGTCGACCTGGCCTGGTGGCTCGGCGGCGGCTGGACCGAGCGCTACCTGGCGGACGCCGATCCGGCCGCGCTGGACCAGGTGATCCGGCTTGCCGCCGAGGTGGCCGGGGCCGGGGCGACGGTACCGGGTGCCGTCGGACCGGCCCGGCACAGGCTGGCCGAGGCGCTGCTGGAGCGGCACGGGCTCGCCGCCGACCCGGACGACCTTCATCGGGCGGCCGCCGAGGCGGAACTGGCGCTCCGGCAGGACCCGACCGGCGACCCGGAGGCGGAGTCGGGCTGGTGGTACGGCGCGATGTTCACCGCCGGGATGGCCCGGGCCCGGCGCTGGATCGCAGACCGGCAGCGGGACGACCTGGACGCGGCGATCGGACACCTCGACCGGCTGGCCACCGCCGACCCGCAGGACGGACCGGACCCCGCGACGCTCAGCGGCCTGGCCCGGATGTACCACGACCGGGCCGCGCTGCTGACCGACGACGAACCGACCGACCGTACGGCGGCCGCGTCGGACCTCACCGCCGGCCAGCGCTGGGTACGGATCGCCCTGGACCGGTGCGGCGCCGACGATCCGGCCCGCCCCGGGATCCTGGCCGCCCGCGCGCTGTTGAGCTGGGCGCGGTACCGCGGCAGCGGGCAGCTCGACGATCTCGTCGCGGCCGAGCCGGAGCTGACCGAGGCGGTGGAGGCGCAGGACGGCAGCAGTGGGGAGCGCGAGACACTGCTGGCGATCCGGGCCATGCTCGTCGCCGAGCGGACGGTACGCGGGGTACCCCACCGACCGACCGACGGGGCGACGCTGGACCAGGCGTACGCCGGGATGTGGCAGGAGTACGACCGCGTCCGGCAGGAACAGGCCGGCGCCGGGTCGACGGACGTACCGGCCGAACCGGTCCTTCCGCCGCTCCCCCCGCCGGGCACCGAGCCACCCCCGGAACAGCTGCGGGGCCTGCTCGATCAGGCGATCGACGCCTGGTCGAAGCTGCCCGCCAGGGCACCGGAGCGGGCCCGCTTCGCCGCCATGCTGGTCACCACGCTGATGGCCCGGCACACCCGACAGCACGATCTGCTCCCCCATCCCCGGTCCGACGAACTGGTCGAGTCGGCGCGTACCGCGTATCCGGACGACGCCGGCTGGCAGCAGCGCCTGCTCGCCTTCGAGGGGATGCTCGGCGTGCTCCGCGCGCGCCAGGGCGACACCGCACCGCTGGACGATGGCCTGGCCGCGATGGCGAAGGCCCGACGGCTCGCCGCGGACAGCCCAAGCGGCACCGACCTCGACATCGCGATCGCCACGATGAGGCAGGTGGGTGCGCAGTTGACCGACGACCTTGGCGGCACCACCCGGGCGATCGCGGAGCACGCCGACATCGCGGCCCGGCCCGACCTGACCGAGCAGCAGCGGTCGCTGCTGCACCTCCAGGACGCCGCGGTCCGGGTCGCGCACGGATTGCAGCACCGCGACCGGGTCGAGGTGGACTCGGCCCTGGCGGAACTCCGGGCCGAGCTGGCCCAGCTGCCGGAGCAGGATCCCCGGCGCACGGCGCTGACCCCCCTGCTGACGATGGCGGACCTGTGGCAGCGGGCGTTCTCCACCGACCGGCCCGACCCGGCGGTGCTGGAGCAGGTCGCCGAGCAGCTGGGCACGATGGCCGGGCGGAGCGGCGCCGCCAGCCTGGCCGACCTGGACGTCTACGCCATGCTGGCCCGGGCCGGCGCGGCGGTGGCCGGCTACGACCAGCCGGGGCTCGAACGGCAGATCGCCCAGTTGCGGCAGCGGATCGACCAGATGCCGGTGCACGAGCTGCCGGCGATCACCCTGCGGATCATGCTGGCCGGGGTGTACATGATGCGGCTCGAGGCGTGGCGCACCTTCGCCGACGCCGATCGGGCGGTCGAGGAACTCGAACTGGTCCGGCCGTACGTCGTCGACCCGACCCACCAGCTCTGGTCGGCCGAGATGTCGTGGCTCAGTCGCGCGTACCGGGCCCGGGACGACCGGACCCACGACGACCGGGCGCGCAGCCGGGAAGCCGGACTACAGGCGCTGCGCGGGTACGCCTGGCGGACGCTGGTGCAGTCCGGTACCGCCGAGGCGGCCCTGGCCAGCCGCGACGTGCTGGACGACGCGACCGAGGTCTTCGACTGGTGTGTCTCGGACAACGAACCGGCGCAGGCCGTCCGGGCCCTGGACGCCTGCCGAGGGCTCGTTCTACAGGCGGCGTCGCACAGTCGGGACCTGCCGGCGTTGCTGCTCGCGGCGGGGCAGCCGGAGCTGGCCGACCGGTGGCGCTCGGGCAGCCGCGCGTCCGGGCCGATCCCGGCCGGACTGCGCCAGCAGGTGATGCGGACACTGTTCGCGCACGAGCGGTCGCTCCGGATCGGTGGCCGGATCGAGCTGCTCGACCCGCCCGAACCGGCGGAGATCACCGACGCGCTGCGCTCGGCCGGCGCCGACGCACTCGTCTACCTGGTGCCGGCGACGAGCGAGCGGCCGCCGATCGCCGTACTGGTGCCGGCCAACGGCGAACCGGAGATCGTGGCCCTGCCGATGCTCGCCGCCCGGTTCAGCGCCCTGGACGGCTACCTTGCCACCCGGCTGGCCGGCCGGCGGGTGGCGGCCGGGGCCCGGGACGCGGTGCCGCCCGATCCATCCGACGGCGCGGCGGCCGATCCCGAGGCGTACCAGGCGTTGCGCCGGCTCTCCGACTGGGCCTGGTACGCCGCCATGGAACAGATCCTCCAGTACTGCGCCCGGCGGGAGTTCTCCCGGCCGTACCGGCTGGTGCTGGTGCCGATGGGCCCGTTCGGGCTGGTCCCCTGGCACGCCGCCCGAGCCCCCGGCGGCCGGTACGTCATCTCCGACGCCGTACTCAGCTACGCGGCCTCGGCCCGGATGTTCTGCGGCACCATCCGCCGCGAGCCGGTACGGACCGGCGCGGACAGCCTGATCGTCGGCGACCCCACCGGCGATCTCGTGCACGCCGAGGCGGAGGCGAGCGCCATCCGGAGCACCTTCCATCCCGCCGCCCCCTACCTCGGCCGGCCGGGCAGCGGTACGGCGACCGGGCCGGCCAGCCCGGCGGAGCTGCTGAGCTGGCTGGAGTCGTCGTTGACCGCCGATCGCGGCGTACTCCACCTCGCCTGTCACGGCGTGGTGGTGCCGGACGGACCGGAGCGGTCGTACCTGGTGCTGGCCGGTTCGGCGGGGCCGACACCGTTGACCGCCGAGCGGATCAGCGAGACGGCACGCCGGTCCGAGGGCGGATTCCAGCTCGCCGCGGTGGTGCTGGCGGCGTGTTCCAGCGCGGTACCCGGGCGGGCCTACGACGAGGCGTACTCGCTGGCCACGGTCTTCCTGATGGCCGGTGCGCGATCGGTGGTCGGCTCGCTGTGGCCGGTGCCCGACGAGGCCACCTCGCTGCTGATGTACATGCTGCACCACTATCTGGCCGTGGATCGGATGGGTCCCGCCCAGGCGCTCCGGTTGGCCCAGTTGTGGATGCTCGACCCGGACCGCGGGGTACCGGCCGGAATGCCGGCGACACTTCGGAGCCGGTTGGCCGCGATCGATCCGGACGACCTCGGCGGTTGGGCCGGGTTCAACCACCTCGGTCAGTGGTGACGTCCGCCGGACCCGGCACCTCGGTCAGCACCGGAAGGGTGACGGTCGTCCAGTCGTACGCGGCGGGCGCGTCCGGGACCGCGTCCCGGTACATCATCCGGTGGCCGAGCCGGTCGACGATGCCCAGCAGGCCGATCGGGGCGCGGGACCCGGGCGGCCACGGCGCGTCCAGTTGCGGCATCTCGAACGGACGCGCGTTGAACGCCTCCTCGGCGACCAGCAGTTTCAGCCAGTCCCGGGTCCGGGCGCCGGGCATCGGCGGCTGACCGTGCGGCAGGGCGAACCAGATCGGCCGTCCGGCCGAGGCGGCGGCGGTGCCGCCCGCCGCGACCACGTCCCCGGCGAACAGGTCGGTGTGCACCCGGTACCGCTCGGTCAGGTCGAGCAGCGCGCAGTACAGCGGCCGGTCGGTGCCGTTGTGGATCCGGACGAAGGCCCTCGGCGGAACCGGGCGGCCCGCCACGTACCGGTACCGCAGCCGGACCGCGCCGTCCGCGTCCGCGCGCAGACCCGGCCGGTGCAGCGGCACCACCGCGTCGCCGGGGCGGGTGGGCACCAGTTCCACGCTCACCCCGCCGGCCAGCCCGGAGCGCGGGTTGCTGAGCCCCCGCACCTGGCGCCAGCGCGCGACGTGTTCCAGCGCCCGGACCACGGGCCCGACCGGGTCGCCGTCGGCTGCGCCGATGTCGCCGGTCAGCGCCGTCCCGTCGGTGCTGAGCACCCGGATCCGGCCCGGGGCGGGGGTCGCCACCCGCAGTTGCGGTGCCGCCTCGGACCCGGCGGGATCGACGACCCGCAGGTGCGGCGACGGCCCGCCGGCCGGTCCGGCGACGGCCAGTGCGGCGGCCAGCCGGTCCGCGAGCCCCGGATCGTCGTCCGGGCCGCCACCGACGGCCACCGTGGTACGCGGCAGCGGCACCGAGCTGACCACGACCGGGTACTGGCGTTCCGGATGGGGTCGCCAGCCGATCGGCGCGACGATGCTTCGTTCGGTCAGTACCTCGGTGACCCGCGCCTCGCGGACCGGCACCATCCCGTGCGCGGCGACCCGGAGCGCGCCCTCCGGGTCGACGCTGGGCAGTCCGTGGCAGACGCCGGCGTCCATCTCCCAACCGTCCCTAACGAACCGCATGGTCATGCTCGCCCCGCCGGCCCGGACCTGGCCGCCCAGGAACGGTTGGTCGGCCAGCGTTCCGTTGACCGGAAACAACTGCGGCACCTGGTGGGCCACCTGGTTCTCCACCTCGCACCGGGCCGCCGTGAGCAGTTCCCGGTACGTCGCTCCGGGGCCGAGCCGACCGGCCGCGGTCAGCAGTGCCGCCGTGAACACCCCTCGGGGCTCGCCGTAGTGCAGCAGCTCGACGGCCTGCTCGTCGTGCCGGCAGGCGGCCAGCGCGACATGGTCCTCCCGGCCGGCGTAGACGCCCACGGTGCCGTCGGCCGTCCGGGTCACCACCTCCGGCAGCAGCAGGTCCATCGCCGGTGGCTCGTTGAGCCGGGGTACCGAACGGGTCGCCAGCCCGAACCGGTTCGCGCCGCCGGAGTGGCAGGAGTCCAGCACCAGCAGTACGTGCGCGCCGGCGGCGGCGACCTCGTCGGTGAGGACCGCGATCTCCTTGTCGTACAGGTCGGGTACGTCGCCGTGCCGGCTGTCCACACAGAGCACGGTCTGCAACTCGCCACGCGACTCCAGGTGCCACGCCGAGCGCCACACCGGGGCGTACGAGCCGTGCCCGCTGAACCAGAACAGCGCCGTGTCGCCCTTGCCCGCCCTGCCGAGATGCGAGCGGAATTCGTCGATCACCGCCGCCCGGGTCGCCTTTTCGTCGCACAACTGACTGATCACCGGCGTGATCCCCGGATCGATCCGGTGCCGCAGGAATTCCGCCACCGCGAAGACGTCATTCCGACATCCGGCCAATGGTGTCGCCACGTCGCGGTATTTGTCGATGCCGACCAGCAGTGCGTACAGGACGGGCATGGCCACCCTCTCAGTGGGGTACGGCGCAGACGCGCAGCCAACTCCGGGCGACGAAATTCTTCTCCGGCAGTTCGACGGTGACGTCCGTATAGTCATCCGCCGCCATCTGGCCGGGCAGGATGACGTCCTGATAGAGGAAGTCGGGGACCACCACCACGAATCCGCCCCCGGTGTGTGCGCGCAGCGCGGCGCGTACGGGTGGCGAGTCGAGCAGCCGGTGGACCGCGATCGCCGAGGTGCCGACCCAGCCGTTCGGGGCCGGTTCGACCAGGCCCCGGTGCAGCGCCACCCGCAGCCGTACCCGGTCGTCGCCGAGTTCGGAGTTGGCCTGGGCCAGGGCGTGTCCCAGTCCGGTCAGGAACTCCGGGATGACCACGGACTCGTCGATCCCGGCCGGCAGGATGGCGAACTGCCCGTCGCCCTGCGGCTGTACGTCCACGGCCGACTCGTCGAGGCCGGCGGCACTGCGGGCGACGGCCAGCATCCGGACGAGGTGGTGCTGGATCCGCGCCGCCGAGGCGTTGCCGTGCCGGCTGTACCCCTCGACGTCGGCGGCGACGCAGAGTCGTACCGCCGCTGCCGTGGGCCGGCCGCCGCCCGCCTCCCACGGCGGGGCGCCGAGGGAGGCCCGTCCGGGGGCAGGGGTCCCGGTGCCGGACTCCGCCGACTCCGGCTCGGCCGGCTCTGGCTCGGCCGGGGGCAGCGGCTCGACGAACGGTACGGCGTCCCGCAGGTCACCCGGGATCGGATGGCGCCGCCCGCGCAGCGACCGCGCGACGTCGACGTGCACCGTGATGGTGCCGGCCAGCGTGGCCGCCTCGGCGGGGGCCGCGAGCAGGGCGTGCAGGACGAGATTGCGCGGCACCGGGCGGTTCCCGTCCGGGTCGTAGTACACCCAGCCGAAGCGGTGGCTCTGGGTGCCGGTGGGCCAGGGCCGGGCCTCCCCCGACCGGGGCAGCAGCCGGCCCAGCCAGTCCGGCCGGCCGGCACCCGCGCCGATGGTCCGGGCGGCGGTGTCCGAGGCCGCGAACATCCCCCGTGGCCCGTATCCCAGGCCGAGGGTGTCCGCGTCCATGTCGAGCCGGATCGCGAGGATCCGGGGATCGGCCAGCCCCACCTGCAGGCGCGCGGTCGTGTAGCGGTGCCCGACCGGCAGTGCGGCGAGGTCGAACGCGAAGAGCACCCCGAAGTACCGCTCCCCGGTCGTACCGACCCGTCGGCGCAGTGGGGCGGGCAGATCACCGGCGGGTACCGGATAACTCAGCGGACGTCCACAGCGGACCGTTGCCGTCGGGTCCGCCCCCGACCCGGTCCCGCCCCGGCCGTCCGGCGGATACAGCGTGACCGAGGCGAGCAGGTCCGTCGGCCGGATCGCGGGTCGGTCAAGGTCCGTCGTCTCCACCTGGGGAGGGGCCATGGCACCGCTTCCTCACTTCCGTGACGGGGTCCGGGAAATTGGCGTCGGCGCTGCACGGAGAAGCCTGGCACCGTCGGCGCCCGACCTTCAACAATCGAATGGCCACCCCGGGCGGCAGCACGGATGAGTAAGTCCAGAGATCGGATCGGTTCCGAAGAATTCGGTCGGTGGATAGAACGCACCCAGCCGATATCTCATGCACCTTCAGCGCGTTGTGTCCGCCGCACCGGGTGCGGTATACCAAATTCGCCCCAGTTCCGGCGCCCCGCCTTTCTCCGACCATCAGCCGATTCCGGTGCCGCCCACCGGTGACGAATTCGCAGAGGGAAGCCGATGATCAATACTTCCGATCCCGACGAACGGATCCGACTGCTGCGGAGCACCTTGGCGAACGTGACCGGCACCGGCCGGATCGGACCGCTGATCGAACTGGGGCGGGCGCATTCGGACCGGTACGGACGCGACATCCAGCGTGGCCTGCCGAGCGCCGCCGACGACCTGGTCGCCGCCGTGGCGGCGTTGCGGGAGGCGCACGGGCTGCTCTCCGAACGCGATCCCTGGCGTCCCGGGATCGCCGCCATCCTCGCCCGGCTGATGGGCATCAGGTACATCACCAACCTCGGCTCGGCGGCCGACCGGGACGGCGCGATCGACCTCTTCACGGAGTCACTGGCCCATCCGGACCTGTCCGCCGCCGACGTCGAGATGGGCCGGTACATGTGCGCGTCCCTGTTGCTGCTGCGGGCGACCCCCGAGCACCAGGAGCTGTTCAAGAGCGGCTCGCTCGACATCGCCACGGTCGTCGGCATGGTCTCCGCAATGGCCCAGGGCGAGGTGTCGGCGCGGCGACGGCAGGACCTCGACCTCGCCGCCACACTGGTCCAGCAGATGATCGACACCCCCTCGGTGGTGCCGCAACTCGGTCAGGTGGCGGGGGCCCTGATGACCCAGATCACCATGCTCCGCACCATCTGGGGCCTGGGTGGACCCGGTGGGAGCTTCGATCTCGCCGGCATGATGCAGACCGTCAACCAGGCCATGCGGGCCGCCCCACCGGGTTCGCCGGGGCACGACGAGATCACCGCCATGCGGGCCGGGATGTTCGCGCAGGGCTTCGGTGGGCCGGGTGGGTCCGACTCGCTCGGCAACGCGATGCGACGGCTCATCGAGGAGCGGTCCGGCGTACGGATGATGCTTCCCGCCCTGGTCCAGGAGCTCGCCCGGCTCACCGGCGAGGGTGGTGAGCCCGGTGCCGGCGACACGTCCCGGATGGCCCGGCTGCTGGAACTGGACACCGACGGCGGGCTGCCGGACGCTACCGCCCTGCTGCTCGTCGACGCCACGCTGGCGGCCCTGGCCTACCGGCCGGCGGCCCCGGCCGACCGGGTGGTCGAACTGGCCAACGCCGTGGTCGGGGAGTCCGCCGAGGCGCCCGGCATCCGGGGTCGGCACCATCTGTTGGCCGCACTGGCCCTGACGATGCGCGGGTACTGGGCCGGGCAGCCCGACGACCTGCGCAGCGCCGCCGGTCACCTCCGGGAGTCCGTGATGCTGCTGGCGCCCGGCCACCCGCTGGCCCCGGGCGCCCTGGGGCTGCTCGGCGTGCTGCTCGACGACCGGTACGTCCTGGGTGGACCCGCGACCGACCGGGTCGACGCCCGGCAGCTCGTCGAGCTGGCCGGCCGGATCCTCGACGCGCATCGGGGAACGGCAGGCCGGGACGCGGAACGGCTCGCGGTGGTACGCGGACTGCACTGCCTCGGTCAGATCGCCCGGGCCGTCCACGCCGGCGACCGGAGCGGCCTCGGCACCGCGACCGCCGCCCTCCGGGACGCGCTCGGTGCGGTGCCCGAGACGTACCCGTGGCACGGGCGGCTCGCCAGCGGTCTCGCCCTGGCCCACCTGGTCCTCGGCGGCACCGACGACCTGGCCCGGGGTGCCGACGTGCTGGCCACCGCCGCGCGGGCCGTGCCGGAGTACCACACCGGCCGTCCCGGGCTCACGGCGCTGGCCGGGCTCGCGGCGCTGCCGGCCGCCCGGGCCGGTGCGTCGGACGCGGCGGCCCGCGCCGTCGACCTGCTGCGCGCGAGTCTCGACGCCGGCGGTCGGATCCCGATCGACCGCACCGTGCTGCTCGCCGCGCTCGGCGCCGCCCACCTGGTCCGGGCCTGCGCGCGTGACGCCGGCCCGGCGGAGACCGGCACCGGGCTCGACCTCGCCGTCCGCCATCTGGCGCAGGCCCGCGACCGGTCCGTCGCCCGCCCCACCTACCTCGCCCATCCGGTGCTGCGCGACCTGGCCACGGCATACCGGCGGCGGGCCGACGCCGGTGCCGGCGGCCACGAGCAGGCTGCCCGGACCGGACTGGCCGCACTGCGCTCGGCCGGCGCGGCGGTGCCGATGGAGTCCGGCGTCGACCGGCGGCTGGCGCTGGCCCGGTCCGCGGCGACGTTCGGGCTGACCGTCGCGCACTGGTGCGCCGCCGACGGCTGGCCGGACGGGGCGGCCGAGGCGGCCGAGCTCTCCCGCGTCCTCACGGTGCTGGGCGCGACCACGGTCGCCGACGTACCGGACCGGTTGCACGACGCCGGACAGCCCGATCTCGGCCGCGAGTGGCGGCAGACCGAGGTCGGTCCGCTGGTGCCGGCCACGCTGCGCGAACTGTTCGACCTGTCGCCGCCCACCGCGCTCTACCGGCGGGTCCGGGAGGCCCTCGGCACCCCGGTGCTGCGGACACCGACGGTGGCGCAGACCGCCGCCGCGTTGCGTGCGGTCGACGCGGACCTGCTGGGTTACCTGCTGCCGGCGGCGCCCGACCGGCCCGGCCGGCTGGTCTGGATCAGCGCGGCCGGCCGGGTCGGGATGCTGGCCGCGCCCGGCCTGACGGCCGCACCGGACGGCCCGGTCGCCCACCATCTGGCCGGCGGCGACGGCGACCGTCACCTGGCCGAGGTTTGCGACTGGGCCTGGCCCGCCGCCGTCGGGCCACTGCTGGACGCCATGCCGCAGCCCGCCGAGCGGGACGGCCCGGCGAAATTGGTCCTGGTACCGCACGGCACCCTCGGCCGGGTTCCGTGGCATGCCGCCCGCACCGCCGGGCCGACCGGGGAGCACCGGTACGCCAGCTCGGTGCTGACCATCGCCTACGCCGCCTCGGCGGGACAACTGGTCGGCGCCGCCGGACGCGAACCGCCACCGGTGACGGAGAACCCGGTCTTCCTGGTCAATCCCCTGGGTGACGACGGCGCGACGGCGTACGCGGTCCTGGCGCTGCGCCGGGTGCTGTATCCACGCTCGACCGGTCTCGGCCGGACCGGCGACCCGCAGGACCGGCCGGGTACCGCCGACAGTGTCGTCGAGACGCTGTCCCGGGGCGCCCGGACCGGTACCGGCGTCTCGATGCTCCAACTGCACTGCCGCGGGGTCCTCACCGCACCGCCGGCCGGCCCCTGGTGGGAGCTGGCCGGACCTCGGCCCGGTGAGCCGACGACGACGCTGCCGATGGGCCGGCTGCCCCGACGCCCGGCCAGCGAGGGCACCGGCGGCCTGGTCACGCTCTGCCTGGACAGCACCGACCTGCTCGGTGCGGAATACGACATCGCGTTCACCCCGGCCACCGCCCTGATCGCGGCCGGCGCGACCGGCGTCGCCGGATCGGGGTGGCTCGGCGGACCACCGGGGCATCGGGCGTTGCCGCCGATGTTCCACCACTTCCTGACCGATCGGCGGATGTCGCCTGTGGACGCGCTGCACGCGGCGTACCGGTGGTTGCTCGACCCGGACCGGAAGGTGCCCCCGCAGCTGGCGTCGGCGCTGCCCGAGCCGATCGAGGCGGTCGGGATCGGCGACTGGGCCCGCTTCCGCTACCAGGGCCGGTAGCCGGCCCTGCGGACATCCGCGCGCGCCGTCGCCGTCGCGCCGCTGCCGTCCGACACCCGACGGGCAGACCCCTTATTAGTACGTCATCTGCCCCTCCGCACCCTGCGACGCTCGGCCCAGCCGAGAGGAGAGTCGGATGCATCCGTCGTCAGCGGCGACACCGTACGGACCACCGGTACCCTATGGACTGCTCGACACGGCCAGTGCCCGGTGGCGTCGGAGGCTAGCCGGCCCCGACAGCGACGAGCGGGCCCACTGGCGCACCAGAACGTGGTACTACCAGGCCGTCGCCGAGCTGTTCGCCGAACCCACCCCGGGCCGCTTCACCTGGCGGGACGTCGTCGCGGCGGTCCGGCCCCGGGGCAGCCGGAGCACCTTCTACGACGTCGCCGGCCGCAAGGCCAAGCACACCCTGGTCGAGGAGATGCTCGGCACCGGTACGTCGACGGCGACCCAACTCGCGCTCTGCTACCTGCGGACCGCCGCCGTGGACCAGCTCGTCGACGAGACGAAGGTCTGGTCGTACTGGCCGTACCGGCAGGGTTGGCTCGACCAGCTCCAGCCCGACTCCGACCCGGCGGCGGCCGAGTCACTGGTGTGCGTGCTGACCGAGTGGGCGATCCGGAATCCGGGCCTGGCCCAGGCGGTCGGGTACGCGCCACCGGTCTGCGCGGTCGAGGACCTCGTGCTGATCCGACGCGGCCGGATCAGTCCGAACCGCGCATTCGGCACCCTGACCGGTGCACTGCGCGCCGCCGCCGGCCCGCTCGGCGAGGTCCCCGGCGGGGTGCTGGCCTCGGTACGCGACGACCTCGGCACCGCACCGACCCGGACGGCCGTGCCCGACACCCTGCTCGTCGGCCTGGCGGAGCAGATCTACGGACTTCGCGAGGAGCTGCGTACCCTGCGGCCGGAGCAGGCCGGCACGATGCGTGAGCTGGCCACGGCGCTGGTCCGGGACGCGGCGGAACTGCTGGCCGAGGAGCCGGCCGAGGAGTCCGGCACGGATCTCCGGCGGCTGGATGCTGACCGCCCCGGCGCCGGGCGGCGGGCGCGATGAGCACCGGAGCCGGCGCCGCGCCCGCCGGGAAGAGCGCGGCCCGGTTGCACGCCCGGCTGCACACCGTCCTGGGTCAGGGCGGCGATCCGACGCAGCTCGCCGTGCTGCACCGGGACGCGGCGCAGCTGCTCGGCGAGTCCCACGAGACCAGCCTGCTGGTGGAATGCGCGCTGGAGCACGCGCTGAGCCCGGACCGGCCGGTGTCCGACTCCCTCGCCGCCTGGCTCGACCTGCGCGAGCGCGCCGGAAGCACGCTTGCGGAGCACCATCCGACCGTGCTCGCCGTACGCGACCAGTACATCCGCTGGCTGCGCCGACGCGGCGAACCCGGCGACCTCGACCTGGTGGTGCAGCTGCGCCGGGACGAGGTCGAGCTGCGCGCCACCCAGCCGGTCGGCCCGCACCAACTCGGCGTCGCCGCCACCGGGTACGCCGTCGCACTGCTCGACCGGGCCCGGTACGGCAGCTTCGACCCGCAGTTGAAGAAGCACGAACCCGGCACGGATCTCGCCGAGGCGTACCGGCTGGTCGACGGGGAGATCAGCCGCCGGGGCGCCGGGTACGGCAGCGGGCACGAGTCGACCTGGCAGGCGCGGCTGCTGCTCGGCGACATCCGCTGTGCCGGGCTGCGGCTGACGCCCGACGACCCCGATCTCAGCCAGGCCGAACCGGCGCTGCGCGAGGCCGACACGATCCTCCGGTACGACTGGCAGCGGCACGGGCGGCACGGCCGGAGCGCGCTACGGGCCCAACTCGTCCGCGCCGAGGTGCTGACCGTGCTCGGCCGGGATCGGGCGGCCGAACGCGAGGCGCGGCTCGCCAGCGTACTGGCCCGGCGGTATTCCGACCTCGACCTCGGCCGGCCGCTGCTGGTGCTCGCCCAGGCACAGGCGCACCGGGACGCCGTCGCCGCCCTGCGTACCGCCCGGGCGGCGGTGCGGGAACGGCGGCTGCGGTACCCACCCGCCGGACATCGCCTCGTCGAGGCCGAACGACTCGTCCAGACCCTGTCCGCGTCGGCGCACCGGACCGGCTGACCGAAGGGCGGTTGCGTACGCTGGGTGACGGAGTACCGGTCGGGTAGTATCCGGCCCGTACTGCTCCCTGCGTCTTCCTGCGTCGAACTGTTGGGGCGGACATGGCCGGTGCCACGCAGCCGCGAACCGAAGTCCTCGCACCCGGCAGCTTCCTGCACCGGTTGTCCCCCGCCGACCGCGACGAACTGCTGACCCTCGGGGTGTCCCGGGAGTTCCCGGCGGGCCGCCGGCTGATCCGCGAGGGTGCCGACGACAGCCACGTCGAACTCCTGCACCGCGGCTTCGTCAAGGTCACCACCGGGGTGCAGGGCTCCGAGACGCTGCTGGCCATCCGGATGCCGGGCGACATCCTCGGCGAGACCGCCGCGATGACCGGGGGGCCACGCACCGCCACCGTCGTCACCTGCGGCCGGGTCCGGTCCAGCGTCGTCTCCCGGACCGGTTTCGAACGCTTCCTCAGCCGGCATCCGGAAGCCGCCCTGCACATGGGCGCCATCATGGGCGAACGGCTCCGCTGGGCCAACCAACGCCGGGCCGACTTCACCGCGTACCCGGCCGACGTCCGGGTGGCCCGGATCCTCACCGAGATCGCCACGACCTGCGGGCAGCGGGTCGACCGGGGCATCCTGCTCGGCGTCGCGCTCAGTCAACCGGAGCTGGCGTCGATGGTCGGGGTGGCCGACGTGACCCTGCAGAAGGCGCTGCGCGCCCTGCGCCGACGCAACCTGGTGCACACCGGGTACCGGCGGTTGCTGGTCCTGGACCTCGACCTGCTCCGAGAAGTCGGCGAGGGCGCGGCGGTCGGCTGAGTCCCCCGGAGTTCCCACTGGTGGCGACGGGGAACCAAAACTGGAACCGCTGTGCAAGACTCCGAGGCTGCGCCATGGCGCGAAATTTCGAGGTCGCCCCGGCCGATCACGGCGGGCACTCCCCACATGAAAAAGGAACCCCCAATGCAGCTCGACATGCTTCAGACCCAGCGGCAGTTCCACGTCCGGCAGCGGGTCCGGTTGATGGTCAACCAGTACCAGGTGCACGCGGTCACACCGGACGGCTCCGAGGGCGAGATGCTCGCCTTCGCCCAGCAGAAGCGGATGGCCTTCAAGGAACAGGTGACGCTCTACACGGACGACACCAAGCAGCAGCCGGTGCTCGGCTTCAAGGCCCGCCAGGTGATGGACCTCGGCGCGACGTACGACGTGACGGACGCGGCTGGCAACCCGATCGGCCTGTTCCGGAAGGACTTCAAGGCGTCCCTGCTCCGCTCCACCTGGCACGTCGAGCAGCCCGGTCTCGGGCGGGCCACCGGGCAGGAGCGGAGCCTCCCGGTCGCGCTGCTCCGCCGTTTCGTCGACTCGCTCTCCTGGCTGCCGTACCACTTCGACTACACCATCGGCGGGCAGCCGGCGTTCTCGGTCATCAAGAAGTGGGGCCTGCGCGACCGGTACGTCATCGAGATCCACCAGCCGCAGCTCGACCGCCGTCTGGTCATCGCGATGGCGGTGGGCCTGGACGCCCTGCAGAGCCGCTGAGCCGGACCGGGCGCGTGCCCACGTCGGACACGCGCCCACCAGCGCTGACGACCCGGTACCGGGCGGTCCCTGGCTCCGGCACGTCCGCCGACGCCGCCGTGCGACGCCGGAGGTCCGGTGCCGCCGGCATCGACCACCGCCGTACGACAACGTTCGGGACCCGGCTGGCGCGCCACCCCGTCGAGGGGGCAGCATGACGGGCGTGTCCCAGCCTCCACAACTCGCCGCCGTACAGGGTCGCGCCCGGGCGCTTCGCGACGGCGGCGACGACCCGGCCGCCCGGCGGCTGCTCGCACAGGCGCTCGAAGCGGCCCGGCCGGCGTACGGTAAGGACCATCCCGACGTGCTGGCCACGGCGCACCTGCTGGCCCAGTGGCACCGGGAGGCCGACGATCCGGCGGCGGCCCGCCGCATTCTCGAAGAGGCGCTGATCGACGGCCAGCACCGCTTCGGTGACGCGGATCCGCTGATGCTCGCCCTGACCTTCGAGTTGGGCACCGTGGCCGAGGAACTGGGCAACCGGCACGAGGCCCGCCGCAACTTCGGCCGGGTGGCCAGCCTGGGCCCCGGGGTGCTCGGCGACGACAACTGGCAGGTCCGGGCGGCCCGGAACTATCTCGGCGACGCACCGTCGAACGGCGGCGGCGCGGCCCAGCAGCCACCCGGGCCTCCCCCGATACCGGTCTCGGCGCCACACGCACCCGTCTCAGCGCCACACGCACCCGTCTCGGGGCCACACGCACCCGTCTCAGCGCCGCACGCACCCGTCTCGGGGCCACACGCACCCGTCTCGGGGCCGCATGCGGCGGCACCGGTGTCGTCGGCACCCGGGCCGTTCCAGCCGCAGCCCGGTGGGCTGTACCCGGCGAGCACCGGGGTCGGCGAGGAGTGGGCCCCGACCCCGACCAGCGGGCCGGCCTACTCGGCGATCGACGAGCCCACCTCCACGTACCCGTCGATCTCTGCCGGCCAGCCGTCCTCGTCGTACGCGCCGCCGCAGGCCGAGCACGTGGCGTCGACGTACCCGCCGTACTCCTCGCGGTCGGTGGGGCAGCCGGAGCCGTACCCGGTGATCGCCACGACCCCCACCCCGACGCCGGTCCCGGCGCCAGCGCCGGCCGAGCCCGCCCGGGGCCGGGGCGCGACGGTGGCGGCGGCGGTCGCCGCGGCCGCCGCGGTGATCGCCGCGATCGTGGTGGTGTTCGCCGTGGTCGCCGACCGGGACCCGCCGGCCAACACCGCCGACCAGGGCGACAACCGTGGGGAGCCGGTCATCGCCGGCGAGAAGCCGACGAACGTGAAACTGCTCGACGAGGGTGCGGCGATCACCATCAGCTGGACCGACCCGAGCGGCGGCACGGTGCCGTTCGTCGTCGCCGGTGCCCGGGCCAACCAGGAGACCAAGGCGATGGGCTCGCCCGTCGCGGGTGAGACCACGTTCAAGGTCAACGCGTTGAATCCCCGGCTCGATTACTGCTTCACCGTGCTGGCGGTCTATTCCACGAACGAATACGCCCCCTCGGACCTGGTCTGCACAAACCGGGGTGGCGCGGGGGCAACTCCTCGCTGATCACAATTCAACACCGATTGCAGCCCTGTTGACCTGCGGGGACGGCCGTGGAAGCCCAAGGTTATCCACAATTCGCCGCGCGTCCGTCCACAGCGTCATGTTCCGGGTACCCGCGTACAAAGGGCTGGCCATATGATGGCACCCGGTTTCGGGGAGATTCGCTGACGACGGCGGTGGACACGACCGCCAAGGCGTGGGGAGGGCGGCCGGCTGTGGTCACCACAGACAACGGCTTCACAGGTAGTGACGGAATCGGCGGAGAGAATTCCGTCGGGGTGGCGCCCGGCACGCCCCCGGCTCGTCGCCGGTCCCGCCTTCGCGGCGGCCTGGTCACCATCGCGACCGTGGCGGCGCTGGCCGCCGCGATGGGTCTGACCGTTCTCGGGCTGGGCGCGGCGGACAACGCGGTGGCCAGCTACGACGCGAGTTCCTGGCTGTGGAGCATGGCCAAGAGCGAGATGGCCCGGGTCAACGGGGTCACCGGCAAGGTCGACACCCGGGTGCAGATTCCGCAGGGTCGCAGCCACCGGATGCAGGTCGTCCAGACAGACCGCCTGCTGGTCCTGCGCGACCTGAACACCGGCCAGGTCAGCTCGCTCGACCTGGCGACGCTACAGATCATCGCGACCACCAGGACCACGGCCGGGATCGGCGTCAACGTGGCGCTGCACGAGGACTCGGCGTTCGTGGTCGACGCGGTGCAGGGAATCGTCCGGCAGCTCGACCCGCGCGCGCTCACCCCGGTCGGCGAGCAGATCAACTATCCGCCGGGCATCACCGGCGGCGCCTTCGACGGCAAGGGTCGACTCTGGATCGCGGTGCCCAGCGAGGGGACGGTCTCCGCCATCACCGCCGCCGATGTCGGCGCGGCCGGCTCCGCCGACGGCGGGGGCACGGGCGGCGGGGTAAGCCCGAAGCAGATCCGCAGCGAGGCGGTCGCCGACCCCAGCCACGACCTGACCATCTCCACGCTGGACGACGGCGTCGCGGTGCTCGACCGGACCACCGGCACGCTGACCACGCTGCGCGGCGACGAAAAGCCGCTTCCGGTCAAGCTCCCGCTCACCGGGCCCGGCTCGCTGCCGGAGCGCACCACCGGTCCACAGGTGCCGGTGACCGTGCTCGACGACCGGAACGTCGTCGTCTCCGAGAAGGGCACGATCGGACAGCAGTTCAAGGTGCCCGGGGCGGGGACCCAGCTCAGCCCGGCCGTCTCCTGGGCCGGCCGGTTCTACTGCGCGGACGAGGACACCGGCACGGTCTACTCGTTCGACGAGGCCGGGAAGTTGATCGAAAAGATCGAGATCAAGGGCGCCAACGGTCCGCTGGAGCTGGAGGTCCGGGAGAACCACCTGTTCATCAACGCCCCGAACTCCGCCACCGCCCGGGTCATCGACGACCAGCACCACGTCCGCGAGGTCGACAAGTACGCGGACAACATCCTGGGTGGCGACCCGCCGCCGGACCCGCCGGCCCCGCCGCCACCACCGAAGCCGAGGATCAGCAAGCCGAGTGCACCGAAGTCCGTGACCGCCTCGGCCGGAAACGCCCAGGCGCGGGTGAGCTGGCGCGCGGCCGCCCCGAACGGCTCGGCGATCACCCGGTACGTGGTGCAGGGCGCCGGCCGGACCTTCGAGGTGGGTGCGAACCAGCGCTCGGTGGAGGTGACCGGCCTGACCAACGGCGAGACCTACCGGTTCGCCGTGCACGCGGTGAACGGCAAGGGCGCCGGCCCGACCCGGAACAGCAACCCGGTGGTACCGACCTCCGAGGTGCCCGACCCGCCGGCCAGTATCACCGCGCAGGAGCGGCCGGACGGCACGGTGCTGGTCAAGTGGCCGGCGGCCAACGGACAGGGCTACAAAATCAACAAGTACGCGGTGACCGCGATCTCGGCCGGCGCGAACGCCCCGGCCGGCGAGTCGACCAAGACCGAGCTGGTGATCCCGGCCGGAGAACTCGACTACGGCAACCAGTACGCCTTCACCGTGATCTCGATCAACGAGAAGGGTGCCGGCTCGGCGGCGTCACCGGTCAGCAACAGCGTGGTGCCGTTCGCCACCCCGGGTGCACCGGTCAACCTGAAGGCGCAGACCGTCGGCGGGTCCAAGGGCACCATCTCGATGACCTGGAGCCCGCCCGCCGACAACGGCCGGCCGATCACCAAGTACGTGGTCGAGGCGGGCGGCAAGAGGAGCGAGGTGACCGACACCCGGGCCACCGTGGACGGTCTGGGCAACGGCGCGACCGTCAACGTCCGGGTACAGGCCGTCAACGAGGCCGGTCCCGGAGCCGCCGCCACCGACACGGCGACCACGGTCGCGCTGCCCACGGTGACGGTCACCGGCGGGTCGTCGGACGCCACCTCGGTCACGGTCGACTTCACCGTGAACGCGGGCGGTGGAGACCCGGCGTGTTCGGTCACCCCGGCGGGCCGCGCCAAGGTGAACGGCGGCTGTTCCAGCATCAGGGTCACCGGGCTGGCCCCGGGCACGACGTACGACCTCACGGTGACCGTGACCAACGCGGCCGGCAGCGACACCGCTCCCGCCAGCAGGGCGACCCAGCCCGTCTACGGCATCGCCACCTGCCGCAACGGCCAGAACGGTGACACCGCGACGTACTGTGACAACGACCGGGCCGGTCGCAACGGCAACGAGATCTTCTCGGTGACCCGGCAGGACAACAACCGGCAGGTCGGCTGGGTGCCGAACGGCCGCCGGTTGAAGGCGTTCTGCAAGGCGTCCGGCGAAGACGTCGACGCGTACATCTACAACAGCAACAAGCGGAGCACCTGGTGGGTCCGGGTGGAGTACGAGGGGCAGAACTACATCCCCTGGGCCTGGCTCAACCTCGAAGGCGGCGACAACATCAACGTCCTGCCGACCTGCTGATCGCACCACCTCGCAAGGAGCACCACAGCCGTGAACAACCACGAGCCGCTTACCCCGCACCATGTGCAGGGCTTCGCCAGCCTGGCCGCCCGGATCGCCGACAACATCAACTCGGTGGTGCTGGGTAAGCCGCACGTGGTCCGGCTGGCGCTGACCGCGCTCTTCGCCCAGGGGCACGTCCTGCTGGAGGACGTGCCCGGGGTCGGCAAGACGACCCTGGCCCGGGCGATCGCGGCCACCGTGCACGGACAGTGGCGGCGCATCCAGTTCACCCCGGACCTGTTGCCCTCCGACGTCTCCGGGGTGACCATCTTCAACCAGGCGACCCGGGCCTTCGAGTTCCATCCCGGGCCGGTGTTCGCCAACATCGTCATCGCGGACGAGATCAACCGGGCCTCGCCGAAGACCCAGTCCTCGCTGCTGGAGGTGATGGAGGAACGGAACGTCACCGTCGACGGGGTCCGGCACCCCGTACCCCGGCCGTTCCTGGTGGTCGCCACCCAGAACCCGGTCGAGATGGACGGGACGTACCGGCTTCCCGAGGCGCAGCTCGACCGGTTCCTGGTGAAACTCTCCATCGGGTACCCCGACGAGCTGGTCGAGATCGAGGTGCTGCGCGGGGCCACCGTCCGGTCACCGGAGGCGCTGGAGGCGGTCACCGACACCGCCACGGTCGGCGAGATGGTCCGGATGGCCCAGCGGGTGCACATCGCCGACCCGCTCTACGCGTACGCCGTCCGGCTGGCCGCGGCGACCCGCAACCACTCCCAGGTCCGGGTCGGGGTCAGCCCCCGGGGCGTGATCGCCCTGACCCGGGCGGCCTGTTCGTACGCCCTGATCGACGGGCGCGGTTGGATCATGCCGGAGGATCTCAAGATCCTGGCCGAGCCGGTCTTCGCGCACCGGATCCTGCTCTCCCCCGACGCCCAGGTGCGCGGTGTCACCGCAGCCGAGGTGCTGCACGAGGCGGTCGCGTCGGTACCGGTGCCGCTCCCCTCGGGGCAGCTCGCCGCCGCGGGCACCTGACCCCGACACCATGATCATCACTGCCCGCGGCATCGGTCTTCTCGCCGCCGCCGCCCTGCTCCTGGCCGCCGGCTTCGGCTTCGGCTACCCCGAACTCGCCCTGCTCGGCGCCACCGCCGCGATCGCGGTGGCCTGCGCCGCCGGCAACGCCGCCTGGCGGCCCCGGCTCGACGTGTCCCGGGTGGCCGATCCGGACAGGGTGGGCCGGGGCGAGCCGGCCACCATGACCCTCACCGTGCGGAACAGCGCCCGTCTGCGGTCGGCGAACCTGATCGCCGAGGACCGCTGCGGCACCCGTCCGGTGCCGGTGCCACTGCTCCGGCTGCGCCCCGGCCGGGACACGACGGTCAGCTATCCGGTACCCACCCACCGGCGCGGGGTGATCGCCGTCGGCCCGCTCCGGGTCACCGGCCGGGACGCCCTCGGGCTCATCACCGTCGCCCGGTCACACGGCGGAACCGCGCAGGTCTGGGTGCACCCCCGGATCCACCTGTTGTCCGCCGTGCCCGCCGGAGTGTCCCGGAGCCTGGACGGCCGGCACGACAAGGTGCCGCACGGCTCGATCACCTTCGACTCGCTCCGGGAGTACGTCGTCGGCGACGAACTGCGCCGGGTGCACTGGCGGAGCAGCGCCAAGGTGGGCGAGCTGATGGTCCGCGAGCAACTGGACACCAGCCTGCCCCGGATCGTCGTACTGCTGGACAACCGGGCCGGCGCCCATCCTGACCGGACCGGTGGGATCGCGGAGACGTTCGAGTCGGCCTGTGAGGCGGCGGCCTCGGTGGTCGCCGCCGCCCGCCGCGAGGACCTGCCGGTGACGCTGCTGCTGGTCGCCGACGACGACGGGACCGGAGAGTTCCTCGACCGGCTCGCCGCCGCCGACCTGGTGCCGGGGCGACGGGGCGACGACAGCGATCCGCTGCGTACCGCCACCCTCCGGCTGCGGCAGGAACGGCTCGGCGACACCCTGGTCTTCCTCACCGGGCCGGGCGCCCGCGCCGACCTGGGCTACGTCGGGGCGCTGCGGCCGGCGTACCCGTCGGTGGTCGCCGGGGTGTTCGCGACCGGCGGGCAGACCCCGGGCGCCGTGTCCGGCCTGGTCGTGATCGACGCGGCGGACGGCGCGGAGTTCGCCGCCGAGTGGGACGGAGTCCGGCGGTGGTGAGGTTGCTGCGGGCGCTGCCGGTGCCCTTGGCCCTGATCGCGATGATCGGGCTCGCCGGCACGGTGCTCGGCCGGGTCTACGCCGGTCCGCTGCTCACCCAACTCGTGCTCGGCGCGGCGGTCGGCTCCGTCGGGGTCAGTGTGGCCGCCCGGCGGCTGCCGTCCTGGTTGGTCGCACCGCTCTCGGTGGGCGCACTGCTCGGTTACACGGCGTTCGCGCTGTGGTTCACCGCGCAGCGGGCCGACCTGCCGGGCGCGCTCGGCACGGTGGCGACGGACGCCGCCCGCAACGGCATCCCCCGGCTGCTCACCGCGCTGATTCCGGTCGAGCCGATGCCGGACACCGTGATCGTGCCGCTGGTCACCGCCTGGCTGGCCGGGCTGGCCGGCGCCGAGGTCGGGATCCGGGCCAGCCGGGTGCTGCTCGGTCTGGTCGCCCCCGCCGGCCTGTACGCCGGGGCGCTCTACGTGGTCGGCCCGAACGCCGACCCGACCATCTGGCCTACGGTGGCGTTCGCCGCGGCGGGAGCGGTGGCGCTCGCCGCGGGCGGGCGGCCGAACCAGCCGGTCCCGGGCGGGTCCGGCCCCGGTTCCGAGCTTCCCCCGGCGGTCCGGGCCAGCATGCGGCTCCGGCTGCTCGCCAGCACCGCCGCCGGACTGGCCGTGGTGATCGGGCTGGCCGCCCTGCTGGCACCGCTGGTGGCCCGCCAGGTCGGCACCACCCCGGTCGACCCGCGCCGTTACGTGCAACCACCGCAGGTGGAGAGCCTCGACGAGAACCCGCTCATCCGGATCTCCGGCTGGGCGTTGAGTCCGGAGCAGAAGCTGCTCGACGTGATCACCTCCGGTGTACCGGTGCCGGCCGGTCCGGCTACCGGAGCCCCGACCGGCGGTGCCGAACCCTCCCCGGCCGACGGCGAGGCGCCGGATGGGCAGGACCCGGTCGAGGAGCTGGAACGGACCCGCGCGGTACGGATCCGACTCGCCGTGCTGAACGACTACGACGGGGTGACCTGGCGGGTCGGCGCCACGTACCGCAACGCCGGGCGGGTGCTGCCGGCGGCGGAGTCCCTGCCCGACGTTCCGACGGAACGGGTCGAGCAGCAGATCACCATCGACGGGCTGGCCGGACGGCTGCTGCCCGCCGTACCCACTCCGCGCGAGGTGACCGGCGCCCGGGTGGCGTACGACCAGAGCAGCGGCACCATGATCCAACCCGACGGGCTGCGCTCCGGGCTGGCCTACTCGGTCACCTCGGTACGCGAGCGCCCCGACTACAACCTGCTGCCGGCGGCGAACGTGCCGTCCGGTGACGCGGTCGCCCGGTTCCTCCGGGTGGAGGCCGGTGCGCCCGAGCAACTCCAGCGGCTCGCCACCCAGCTCGCCGAGGATAACGGTGCCCCGTACGAGCGGGCCGCGGCGATCGAGAGCTTCCTCGCCGAGCACTACCGGGTGGTCCCGGACGCACCGAGCGGGCACGCCTATCCGAACCTCAACTTCTTCCTCTTCGGCCCGAGCAACGGTGGCGGGCAACGCGGCACCTCGGAGCAGTTCGCCGCCTCGTTCGCCGTACTGGCCCGGATGATGGGCCTGCCCAGCCGGGTGGTGGTCGGCTTCCAGTCGTCCACCGGCAGCGGACCGGTACGCGCCGCGGACGCGCTCGCCTGGCCGGAGGTGCTCTTCGACGGGCTCGGCTGGGTGCCGTTCAACCCGCTGCCGAAGCCGAACACCAAACCCCGGCCGGTCGAGGAGGACTTCAAGCCGGAGCCGGAGGACCCGACCCCGCCACCGGACGAGGCCAGCGCGACCGCCGAACCCACCCCGAGCGGTACGCCCGACCCGGCCGCCGCCCCGAGCCGGCGCGGCGGCCCGGGCACACCGGTGCTGGTCGGTGGCGGTACCGGCGGCCTGTTACTGGTGCTGGCCGGGCTGGCAACGGTGGTCGTCAGCCTGCGGCGGGCCCAGCGGCGCCGCCGGCTCGCCGACGGTTCGCCGGCGCAACGGATCTACGGTGCCTGGCGGGAGGTGACCGACGCGTTGCGGCTGGCCGGCCGACCGGTGCCGAACCACCTGGCGGCGACCGAGGTCGCGGAGCACGCCCGGTCCAGCCTCCGGGGCGCGACCGACCCGTCGGCTCCGACCGGCCCAACCGGCTCGGCCGGCTCCGTCGGCTCGGCCGGCTCCGTCGGCTCCGTCGGCTCCGTCGGCTCCGTCGGCTCCGTCGGCTCAGCCGGCTCCGTCGGCCCAACCGCCCCAGCCGGCCCCGTCGGCTCAGCCGGCGATGCTCGGGACCTGGCGCAGGCACCGGCCGGCCCGACGGATCCGGCCCGGCCGGGGGCGCTGCGCCACGCCGTTCCACCGATCGACGATCTGGCCGTCCTGGTGAACCTGGCCGCGTTCGCGCCGGGCAACGCCACCGACGACGAGGCCCGCCGGGCTGCCGAGCTGGCGCTGACGTACGCGGACGAGCTGCGTGCAGGCCGGCCGTGGTGGCGGCGGGTGCTCTGGTCCCTGCATCCCGGCCCGCTGCGCTGGCGGAGCTGACCGGCTCAGCTGGTTCCTCCGGTCGCCGGGCCGAGCTGGGCGATCGTCGTGGCCAGCGCCGCGGCTCCGCCGGCCGCCAGCTCCGGGGTGGGCAGCAGGGCGAGCACCGGAATGTCCACTCCGGCCGCCGCGTACCGCTCGATCCCGGCCCGGCAGGCCTCCGGTGAGCCGTGCACCACCAGGGCGTCGACCAGCTCGTCCGGGACCAGCTCGCCGGCTCCTCGGCGGTCGCCGGCCGACCAGGCCCGCCACATCGGACCGAGTACCGGCTCCCGGCCGAGCCAGCGGTGGAACTCGGCGTACGCCGGCACGGTCAGGTAGGTGGTGATCAGCCGGCGGCCCACCGCGCGGGCGTGTTGGACGTCCTCGGTGGGGCAGACGAAGATCCGGGCAGCGACCTCGAAGCCGGCCCGGCGCTCACCCAGCTCGGTCAGGACCGTCGGTACGTCCTGCGCGGCGAGCCAGTTGAGGATGGTGCCGTCCGCCTCGGCACCGGCCAGCCGCAGCATCCGGGGGCGCAACGCGGCCAGCAGGATCGGCGGCGGTACGACCGGCGGCCGCTCCAACCGGAACCGCCGTACGGTGAAGGTGTCGTACACCTCGTCGACCAGTTCGCCCCGCAGTGCCGCGCGCAGGAAGCGCAGCATGTCCCGGGTCCGCCGGAACGGCTCGACGAACCGGGCGGCGTTCCAGTCCTGGACCAGCACCGGGGACGACGCCCCGATGCCGAGCGAGAACCGTCCCGGCGCGGCTTCGGCCAGGGCCGCCGCGCTCATCGCCAGCAGGCCGGGCCCACGGGTGTAGACCGGCGCGATCGCGGTGCCGAGCCGCACGTCCGGTTGCCATGCGGCGGCGAGCGCCAACGGCGTGAACGCGTCGCTGCCGGCCACCTCGGAGGACCACAGGTCGGTGAACCCGGCTTCCACGAGTGCGGCGTAGATCGCGGCGTGCCCGGCGAGCGGGACGCCGCTCAGCGGCACGGTCATCCCCCAGCGTGTGGTCATCGGTCGATGGTGCCTGGTCGATCGCCGGCCCGGCAAGATCCCGCGCCGGTATCCCCGGAACCAGGCCCGATCTTGTAGCCTCGGCCGCGTGACGTTCTCGATAGTCGCGCGGTCCGACGACGGCAGGATGCACGGCGTCGCGGTGGCGAGCAAGTTCCTCGGGGTCGGCGCCCTGGTGCCCGCCGCCGAGGCCGAGGTGGGCGCGCTGGCCACCCAGGCGTACGCCAACCTGGCCTACCGGCCGCAGGGACTCGCCTTCCTCCGTACGGGTCTGGCCGCGGCCGACGTGGTGGCCGGGCTGGTCGCCGCAGACCCGGGCCGGGCGCAGCGGCAACTCGGGGTGGTCGGCGTCGACGGCGAGGGCGCCAGCTACACCGGGCCGGGCTGCACCGACTGGGCCGGTGGGCAGGCCGGTACCGGCTGGGCGGTCCAGGGCAACATCCTGACCGGCCCGGAGGTGCTGGACGAGATGCGCGACGCGTGGCTGGGCCTCGCCGACCGGACCTTCGCGGAACGCCTCCTCGGGGCGCTGGCCGCCGGCGACCGGGCCGGCGGCGACCGCCGTGGCCGGCAGAGCGCGGCGCTGCTGGTGGTCGCCCGGGGCGGCGGGTACGGCGGCGGCAGCGACGTCGTGCTGGACCTGCGGGTGGACGACCATCCCGAGCCGGTGCCGGAGTTGGCCCGCCTGCTGGACGTGCACACCCTGCTCTTCGGCCGGCCCGATCCGCAGACGCTGCTCGACCTTACCGGTGACCTCGCCGACGAGGTGGCGGTGCTGCTCGGCGTGCGGGGCTATCCCGACGACGGCTCCGGGCTGGACGACCGGCTCGCCGCCTGGGCCGGGGTGGAGAACCTGGAGGAGCGCCTGGTGCCCGCCCGGATCGACCCGGTCGTGCTGGCCCACCTGCGCGCCCGGTCCTGACCCGGCGACGGGGGCACCGGCGGGATCACCCGAAGGTCGGCCAGCGTACGTCCCGACGGTCGATCTCGGCCCGTTCGGCGTCGGTGAGCGGCCATCTACCGGTGGCCTTGGCGATCAGCGTCAGCCGGTCCCAGCCCAGCTCGTCGGCGAGTCCGGCACCCGCCGCGCCCGCCGCCCGATCCAGCAGACCACTGATCAGGTCGGCGGCCGGCGTGGTCAACCACGGCTCCCGCCCGAGCGCGCTCGCCAGGTCCAGCCCGTGTACGCCCAACTCCACCACCCGGGTCACCAGGAACTCGTCGAGCGTCATCGGGTCGCCGTGCCTCGTGCGTACCAGCCGGTCGGGTTCTGCCTTGGCGCTGGCCGCGTACGCCGCCCGCCAGGTGCGGTCGAAGTCCTCCGCCAGCGCGCGACCGCTGTCGAACTCGGCGCCCTCCCGCCGCGCGGTGTCGACCCGGGCGGCGTCGGTCTCCGGGGCGAACTTCGCCGGCCCGAAGTAGTCCGCGGCGTCGACCTCGGCACCCGGCGGCGCGGGCGCGGCGAGCATGCCGATCACCCGGCCGGCGCCGGTACGCACATGGGCCGCCAGATCCCGGACGTTCCACGGCGGACAGCCGGTGGGGCGCAGCTGGTCCGCCTCGGTCAGCTCGGCCAGTACGTCGGAGAGCCGCCCGGCCTCCGCCGCGAAGGCGTCCCGTACCAACATCCCGGGAACGCTAGCCGACGGCGGGTCGGTCGGCGTCGGCCGTGTGCCGGGGAACCACCCGGTGCATGGTGAGCAGCACCAGGGCGGTCACCACGGCGGCGGTTCCGGCGATGCCGGCCGCGCTGCCGCCGTACGCGACCAGGAGCTGGTGGCGGTCGAACTCCGGCATCGGCGTCGAGCGCGCACCGTCGGTCCAGCCGATGGCGATCGCGGCGGCCAGCAGCAGGGCCAGGCCGCCGATGGCCAGCACGCTGAACACCCGACGGTTTCCGTCGGCGGGTTCGACCTGCAGGTCGTCGCCCTGCCTCAGCAGCAGTACGAAGCTGGCCGCGGTTGCCCAGGCCCCGACGATCAGCAGTGCCGTCACGGAGTCGCTGGGCCGGTGCCAGCCGGCCGACAGGGTGGCGACCCCGGCCGCCGCGGCGTACCCGGCGCCGACCAGCGCGCCCCAGCCACGGACCCGGGGCGGCAGCACCATGACCAGCGCGATCGCCACCGAGGCGGCCACCGTGGTGTGTCCACTGGGCAGGCTGTTGCCGGCCGTCTCGCGCTCCGGGTCGACGCCGAAGTCGGGCCGCTCGATGAAGTACTTGAGGGCCTGGGTGGTCACGTTCGCGCCCGCGATGAGCAGTACGGTCACCACCGCCAGCAGAAACCGCCGGCGGATCAGCGCGATGAACCCGATGACCGCGGTGGCGGCCACCAGCGACAGCAGGGAGACCGCGTTGAGCACCCCGCCGATAATGCCCTCGATCCGCTCCCGCCCGATCGAGTTGCCGTTCAGCGCGATCGTGTCGAGCAGTTGGCCCTGCTCGGTGCCGACGGCGAACCGCCAGACGACGACAACCGTCATTATCTGCACCGCGGTCAGCACGACCAGCCAGGCGCCTGTCAGGATCCTGCTCCGCCCACGCACGCGGCACACCGTAGCGGACGTGCCGGACATGCCCGGCACCGCACCCTCCGGGTACCACGCTCGGATCGGGACAGCAAGAAGCAGGAGGGGCCGCCACGGGGGAAGCGGCCCCTCCTGCTCTCTGCCACGATACTCCGTCCCGGCGCAGACGGCACGACGGGCTGACTGAAAACTCAGGATCCGGCGTACGGCGGAGCCGGACGTTTCGCCCCGGACTCCTCCGGGTGGCAAGCCAAACGGGCGGCACCGGAGGTACCGCCCGTCCGTGGTCTTACCGCTGGTCCGGCAGGTACTGCCGGAGGAGGGAGTGGCGGGCCGGCCGGACCGCTGCGTTGGCCAATCCGGCCGGGCCCGCCACGTGTGGCCTGACCGTGGGAATCAGGCCCGTCTGGGAACCGGGATCAACCGATCAGCCGGTCGTAGTCGTGCAGTGCCATCGCCACGTCGATCTGCGCCCAGAAGCGGTGGTAGTTGAACGTCGGCACCGCGCCGCCGTTCAGGTACGCCTCCACCTTGGGCCAGTCCGGGTCCTCCTCGAGGAACGAACGGATGCTCAGGAAGGTGGACTGGGAGTTGATCGGGTCACCGTTCGGCATCGTGCCGGTGAAGCTCGACGGGACGTACAGGCCCTGGCCGGTGCTGGAGTTGTAGGTGTCGTCGAACCGGTTGTAGTCCGCCTTCGACTCCGTCACCGACACGCCCAGGTCGTCCTTGTGCTGCAGGACGGCGTCGAGCAGCGCCTTGGCCATGGTCTTGGCGCCCGCGTGGTCGGCCTTGGCACCGTAGTAGACCAGCGTCCGGGCGTACGCGCCCGCGACACCGACGTCCGTGGTGTGGTCGACCACCGAGACCCGCAGGTTGCTGTTGTTCACCGAGGTGGTGCCGGCGGACCAGCTTCCACCCGGCTGGCCGCTCCAGCTCAGCGTGGACGGGATCTGGTAGTTCGAGCCGCTCACCGTGGTGTTGGCCAGCGCCCAGTTCACCCACTTGTCCAGCAGTGCCTTGGCCCGGGCGTCACCACTTTCGTGGTAGTACTCCGCCACCCGCTCCATGCTCCACGCCTGGAAGCCGAACCACTGGTTCGACGGCGGGTCGTGGTAGACCGGCTTGACGTCGTACACCATGCCGTAGAACGTCGGCACGCCGGCCGGGCGGGCGCTGTAGTCGCCGTTCCAGCTGTTGGTCGCGCCACCGGCGATCGCACCGTCGGCCGACTGCAGCCAGGTGTAGAAGTCGATCTGCCGGGTGAGGCTGGTGGCCCAGTCGGTACGCGCCGTCGGCGACCGCGGGATCAGCTCGGTGACCGTGGACAGCGCCCAGGCCGCGAACGGGTTCTGGTAGCCGCCGTGGTTGTGGCTGGAGCCGATCCGCCAGGACCAGCTGCTGCTGCCACCCTGCGAGCCGCCCCAGGCGTAGTACCAGGACAGCAGGTAGGCGGAGCTGTTCTTGCCGGTGCCGACCGCACAGGACGGCGAGGCGCAGCCGGGCTGCTTGAAGTACTTGTCGTACATCGCGTAGCGCAGGTAGTCGCCCATCTTGGCGGCGTTCTGCACGGTGGTCGCGATCTGGCTCTGGTTGCCCTGCTCCTTGGCCCACTTCAGCGCCCAGTACGCGGCCTGGACGGCACGCGCGTCGGCGTCCGGAGCGTTGGTGTAACGCCACTGCTGGGCGTACGACGAGTCGCCGATGAACAGCGGCAGGTACCCGTTCGGGCCACCGTCGGCGAACGTCTCGCAGGAGGGGTGCGGAACGGTCTCGAAGACCGACTCCTGCGGGCCACGCTGGTAGGTGTTGATGTACGCCGGCTTGGTGGTGCCGTCGCCGCAGCGGCCGTAGCCGTACACGTTGTCGACGTCGAGCAGCCAGTGCATGCCGTACACCCGGCCACTGTTGTACGTGGACTGGAGTTCGGCGGCCAGCGGGTCCTGACCCACCCGGATGTTCGCGTCGAGCTTGCCACCCTGCTGCGGGTAGAGGTCGGGCCGGTTGGCCTCGGGCGCGTAGTCCGCCGGGTCACTGGCGTTGTAGTTCGACTGGGTCTCGGACGGGATGATGTACCGGTCCATGATCTGCCAGGCGTTGTTGAACGGACCCCACTGCCCGGTGGTCCGGCCGTACATCGCCTCGAGGAAGAGCCAGTAGCTGAACGCCTCACTGGTGGTCTCGTGACCGTGGTCCGGGGCCTCGACCAGCAGCGTCTCGACGGAGTGGTACGGCACGCCCTCGGGGCTGAAGTAGCCGTTCGCCGGAGCCTTGATCTTGTTGTAGAGCTCCAGGAACTCCTCGCCGTACTCGCCGCTCGGCTCGCCGCCCTCGTCGTCGGTCACGGTGACCGCGGTGCTTCCCGGGGTACGCCCGCTGGCGGTGCCGGTGATCGACGCCGCGTCGTTGGTGCTGTCGGCGTCCTGTGCGGCGCTGACCGTCGCGTTGACCCCGCTGTTCCAGTTCGACGGGGTGATGGTGACGCTGGCGGGGCTGACCGTCACGTCGGTGTCGCCGGTCCTGGCGAGCGAGACGGTGACGTTGCTGGTCGGTGCGGCGCTGAGCCGGACGTTGAGCGGGGAGGTGCTGCCCTCGGCCACCGTCACGGTGGCGGGGACGATCACGCTCGCCTGGCTGGTGCCGCCGACGGTGAAGGCCACCTCGTCGATGCCGCTGAGCCCGGCGCTGTCGTACGCGCGGGCCTGGGCGGTGTACGAGCCGGCCGGCAGCGCGCTGTTGGTGTAGCTGTACGGCGCGCTGGTGTCGGTGCCGACCAGCATGCCGTTGCGGTAGAACTCGACGCGCTGGACCGGGCCCTCCGCGTCACTGGCGTTGGCCGAGACGGTGACGTTGGCCGGCGCGGCGAACGTGGCGCCGGCCGCCGGCGCGGTGATGTCCACGGTCGGCGCGGTGTTCTGCGCGCCGTTGCAGGCGACACCGTTGATCGTGAAGGCGGTCGGGCTGGCGTTGGTCCCCGAGTAGGAGCCGTTGAATCCGATGCTGGTCGAACCGCCGGTGCCGATGTTGCCGTTGTACGACAGGTTCGTGGCCGTCACGTTGGCGCCGGACTGGGTCCAGTTGGCCGACCAGCCCTGGGTGAGGCGCTGGTTGCCCGGGAAGGTGAATCCCAGGTTCCAACTGGTCATCGGGTCGCCGACGTTCCGGATGGTGATCGCGGCGGTGAAGCCGGAGCCCCAGCTGTTGGAGGCATAGGTGACGTCGCAGGCGGGGGCGGCATAGGCGGTACCGGGGACGACGGCGACACCCCCGACCACAAGTACGCCTGCGGCGGCCATCGCCACCCGGCGTCTTCCTAAGCTCAACTTCATTTCGTGACTTCTCCTCGCGGACCGGGCCGCGGTGCTGCCGCGGCTGTGGCGCCTCCTGCGCATGGAGCGGAAGCGGTGCGCGTGGGTGGGTGGGCGCCAGGATGGTGGTGGTCAACCCGTCCCGGACCGGGGTCGGCGGACGCCGGAGGAGACGCCGGACGTGGCGGCTCCGATCGGTAACTCAAGGGGGCGCCGTACCGAAATTCGGATGCCCTCGGCGGCCCGCGATCGCGTCAGCTTTTGGCTCCCTAGCGCGATGCTCGACAGTGTGGCATGGGAGCGCTCCCGCAGCAAGTGGAGGCGCGTGCCGCTCCACTACAGAGGGTCGGAGAACAGCCACTGACCTGCGTGGAGAGTCGATCGAGGCGAGCACAACGGAGTTTCCTCGACGTTGGCCAGATGTTTCGATCTTATTTTGGGTCTTTCACAAAACCGTGACGCGGGCTACAGTCCAACCAACGTCGATGGGAGCGCTTCCATCGATGATGGTGTAAGTAGCTTGGATCGCACCAGCTACGGAGACTGTGAACATCCGGTCCGCCGGATTGATCCAACTCCGTTGGGCGAGCTACGGGAAGTATGCCGTAGCCGCCGACCGCTCAGCCACAAGGCTGGCGGCGGGCCAGCCCGGACTCCGCCGTCGGTCATCTCACCACCGTCGAGAGGAGGTGGAACCAGAGCCACTCGCGTGGCCCGGCTCCCGCGCGGCACGCACGACATGGACGCCAATCCGCTCGTGCGTGTTTGTAACTCACGGTGGGGACGGGGGTTGCCCTCCCCGTCCCCACACACTAAACCCCCCGCCAACGACGGGAATATCGGTCGTCGGTACAGCGTCTCGACGCCGAACCGGTCGACCGGCTTCGTCATCGGCACTCCGACGGCGACCGGCCTCGTCGCGACGCGACGCACAGGCGCCGGTCGCCGTGGTCATGGTGCACGTGGGGACGGGCAATGGACGAGGCCCAGACCCCCATTGCCACCCGAACATCCCATACGCATTCGCCCGCTAGATCGCTACGCTCTTGTTTGGGAGCGCTCCCGGGCGTCCTGCGGAGGGCCCCACTCACGAGGAGACAGCATGTCCGTACTGACTCGGCGGCATTTGCTGCGCCGCGCCGCGTTATCCGCCAGCGCCGTCCCGGCCGCCCGCCTGTCGACGAGCGCGGCCGCCACCGCCGCCACCACTGGCACGGCGGCCACCGGATGCGACGGCGGGTCCGAGGCCGACGACGAGCGCCTCCCGGCGCCGCAGACGCAGCTCGGCCTCCGCTTTCCGGACAGCTTCGGGTGGGGCGCTGCCACTTCGGCGTACCAGATCGAGGGCGCGGCCAAGGACGACGGTCGTGGCGAGTCGGTCTGGGACACCTTCAGCCACACCCCGGGACGGGTCCGGGGTGGCGACACCGGCGACATCGCCGCCGACCACTACCACCGGTACGTCGAAGACCTGGACCTGATGAAGGACCTCGGACTCGGCACGTACCGGTTCTCCATCTCCTGGCCCCGGATCCAGGCCGACGGCACCGGCGCGCCGAACCAGCGCGGCCTGGACTTCTACCGGCGCCTGGTGGACGGGCTGAACGAGCGCGGCATCGCCCCGATGGCCACCCTGTTCCACTGGGACCTCCCCCAGTCGTTGCAGGACATCGGCGGCTGGGAGTCGCGGGACGTCGCCTACCGCTTCGCCGACTACGCGGAGGCGGTGTTCGAGGCGCTCGGCGCCGACGTGCCCGTCTGGCTGACCATCAACGAGCCCAAGACGGTGGTGCAGAACGGCTACCTCCAGGGCCACCACGCCCCGGGCCTACAGGACCCGGCCGCGGCCTACCTGGTCGCGCACCACCTGCAACTGGCGCACGGGCTAGCCGTACGCGCGCTGCGCGCCACCGGCAGCGGCAGCCGGATCGGCCCGGCCCTGAACCTGCACCCCTGCTACCCGGCCGACGACGGCCCCGGGGTCGCCGAGGCCACCCGGCTCTACGACGGCTACGAGAACCGGCTCTACCTCGACTCGATCTTCAAGGGCGCCTACCCCGCCGATGTGCTCGACGACCTCGGCCCGGACGACCGGATGATCCGGGGCATTCGGGACGGCGACCTGAAGATCATCTCGTCTCCGGTGGACCTGCTCGCGGTGCAGTACTACACCCCGATCTACGTCACCGGCGACGGCGGTACGACCCGGAAGTGGCCGACCTCCGAGGCGAGCTGGCAGCAGCTCTACCCCGACGGGATGTACGACATCCTCTCCCGGGTCACCCGGGACTACGGCGACGTGCCCCTGACCATCACCGAGAACGGCCTGCCCACCCCCGACATCCTCGGCGCCGACGGCACGGTCGACGACCCCGGGCGGATCGCCTTCCTCCGCGACCACCTCGCGGCCGTACACCGGGCCATCGCCGACGGCGTGCCGGTGGAGAGCTACCACGTCTGGTCGCTGATGGACAACTTCGAGTGGAACGAGGGATACGAGCAGCGCTGGGGACTGATCTACATCGACTTCCCGACCCAGCGCCGGATCCCCAAGCGCAGCGCGAACTGGTACCGCGGGGTGATCGCCGCCAACACCCTCTGACCCTCGTCGGCGTACCGGCCACCACTCGGGCGCGTACCGGCCGCCCGACCGCAACCGCCGAAACGGGGGTCCATGGAAATCCACAGTTCGACCAGAAGGCACGTCACCGAGACCGAACTCCGGTCCCTGGTCCGCCGCGGTTTCGGCGACCGGGTCGAGATCGACCGATGGCAGGAACTGACCGGCGGCACCTACAACGCCGCGTACGCCATCGTCCTGGACGACGGCACCGACCTCGTACTCAAGGTCGCACCGTCGCCGGAGCTGAAGTTGCTCAGCCACGAGGTCGACCTGATGCGCACGGAGGTGGACTTCTACCGCCGCGCCGGCCGGGCCGACGTCGCCGTACCGGACGTGGTCTACTTCGACTTCGGCCGGGACCTGATCGGCACCGACTTCGTGTTCCTGAGTCGGGTGGCCGGAACCGACCTGCACCAGACCCGGGACGACCTGACCCCGGCGCAGCTCGCCGCCGTGCGAGGGGAGATCGCCGCGATCGCGGCCCGGCTGCACACGGTCACCGGCTCGGCGTACGGGTACCCGCTCCGGGGCAGCCGCAGTTGGCAACCCTCCTGGCGGGCCGCGTTCGGCGCCATGGTCGACGACATCCTCGCCGACGCCACCCGGTTGGGCAGCGTGCTACCCGCCCCACCGGAACGGATCGGCACGCTGCTACGCCGGCATGCCGACGCGCTCGACGAGGTACGCCGGCCCGCGCTGGTCCACTTCGACCTGTGGGACGGCAACGTCTTCATCGCCGCCGACGCCGCCGACACGGTCCGGGTGACCGGGCTGATCGACGGCGAGCGGGCGTTCTTCGGCGACCCGCTGGCCGAACTGGTCTCGATGACCCTGTTCCGGGAACTGGACGACGAACCGGAGATCCTCGCCGGGTACGCGTCGGCCGGGCACGGCCGGCTCGAACTGACCGACACGGCCCGGCGCCGACTCACCCTCTACACGAGCTACCTCTATCTGATCATGGCGATCGAGGGCGCCACCCGGGGCTGGGACGGCCCGGAACGGTCAGAGTACGAACAACGCCTCGTCGGGCTGCTCGACGCGCAACTCGGCCGGCTCGACCAGTTGCGACGCGGATGAGGCGTACCGGATCCGTTGTCCCGCTGACCGACCGCCGTCGGTCAGCGGGGCAGCGCCTGCTGGAGTTCGGCCCGCAGTGCGGGAGTCAGCATCTCGCCGGCAGACTTGGCCAGTTTCGCCATCTCGTAGCCGACCACGCCGATGTCGGCGTCGATGGCGGCGAGGGTGGCGAGGATCGAACCGTCCCTGATCTGCATCACCAGGAAGTAGCCCCGGCCCATCTCGACCACCGTCTGCTTCACGATGTCGCCGTCGAACATCTCGGCGGCGCCGGTGGTGATGCTGCACAACCCCGACGTGACCGCCGCGAGTTTGTCCGCGTGGTCCCGGGGCAGGTGCTCGGAGACCGCGACCAGCAGGCCGTCGGCGGAGACGACGATCGTGTGGGCTACTCCGGGTACCCGTTCGGTGAACCCGCTCACCAGCCAGTTCAGATCCCGTGCCTCTTGACTGAGCGTGCTCAATACTGCTCCTCTTCGCTGCGCGCGCCGGCCGGCGCCATGGGTATCACAATCGTGTCCTCGGCCTCGGCACGCCGGACGCCGCCGTAGTACCGCGACAGCGTCCCGGCCACCTGCTCCGGATCCGGTTCCTCACGCTGGACCGGAACCCTCGGCCGGGTCGGTTCGGACTTCACCGGCAACTGTGCCATCGGCACCCGGATCGGCAGCCCACTGGGCTTGATCCCGCCCGTCACCGGCACCGCCGGCGGGGCGTTCCCGGTCGGCAGGGGGCTGTGTTCGACAACCGGCGTCGCCGCCGACCCGGACCGGCCCTGCCGGGACCACCAGGTGCTGCCGGGCGCCGGGCCGCTGCCGTCGGTGGACATCCCGAGCACGTCCTCGGCCCGGGTCGGGGTCTCCCGCCGGACCCGTTGGCGGGCCGACGCCGCCTCACCGGGGGCACCGCCCGGCCGGCCAGCGGCCAAGGGGTGCGCCCCGTTCGGGCCGGCTACCGCGCCCGCGACGACCGTGAGCATCCGCCGGCCACGCCCGTCCGCCGGGTCCGCCGTGGGTGCCGGCGCCAGCAGGTTCGCCGGCAGCCAGACCGTCGCCATCAGCCCACCGGACTCGATGGGCCGCAACCGCACCCGTACGCCCTGCCGGGCGGCCAGGTGGCTGACCACGAACAGGCCCATCCGCTCCGACGCCGACACGTCCGCGGCCGGCGGTACGGCGAGCACCTCGTTGGCCTGCTCGAGCGCGCTCGGGCTCATCCCGAGACCCTGGTCGACGATCTCCACCAGCACGCTGCCGTCCGGCTGGCCGGCGGCGTCGATCCGGACCACGGTGTCCGGTCTGGAGAACGACGAGGCGTTCTCCAGCAGCTCGGCGAGCAGGTGCACCAGGTCGGCGACGGCGTGCCCGACGATGTACAGCTCGTCGGCGACGTTGTGCCGGATCCGCTGGTACTGCTCGATCTCGGCGACGGCGGCGAGCATCACCGTGGGGAGCAGCACCGGACGGTTCCACCGCCGGGTGGCCTCGGTGCCGGCCAGGACGAGCAGGCTGTCGTCGTTCCGGCGCATACGGGCGGCGAGATGGTCCAGTTTGAACAGGTTCTCCAGCTGGTCGGGATCGCCCTCGTCCTGTTCCAACTCGTCCAGCAGTTCGAGTTGGCGCTCGACCAGCACCTGACTGCGCCGGGCGAGGTTGACGAACATCGCGTTGACGTGCCGACGCATGACTGCCTGTTCCAGCGCCACCGTCACGGCGCTGCGGTGCACCGCCACGAAGGCCTCGGCCACCTCACCGATCTCGTCCATCGACCGTACGTCTGCCGGCGGTACGTCGAACTCGGAGGCGACCGGATCCACCGTACGCAGCCGCTCCAGCGTCTCCGGCAGCTCGACCTGGGCGACCCGGAGCGCCTGGCTCCGCAGCATCCGCAGCGAACTGGCGACGGACCGGCCGATCGCGATCGAGGTGAACAGCGCCGCCACCAGGACGGCCAGCACACCACCGGCGGTGAGCACCGTCCGGCGCAACTGCTCGGCGCTGCGGTTCTCCGCCAGCGTCACCGCGTCGCCGACCGCACCCGCCTCGACCTGCCGCAGCAGGTCCTGCCGCTGCTGGCTGGTCGTCCACCAGGTCTTCGGTTCGAGCACCGCGGCGATCCGGTCGCCGGAGGTGAACGTGGTCTCCTCCATCTTGACGGCGGCCAGGAAGTTCGGATTGCTGGCGGCGCTGGCGTACCGCTCGATCTGCCGGTCGGTCGCCGACAGCCGGAAGTCGGCGAGCCCGGTGAGCTGCTGGGCCCGCAGGTCGGTGAGCGCGACCAGGTCGGTCGGCTCGTACCGGCCGGCCCGCGCGGCGGCGTAGAGATGCCCCCGCATCTTCGAGTTGACCTCCTTCACCTGGGCGAACTCGACGTACCGGAGCACCGCGTCGGTCAGGTCGGGACGGTCACTTCCCGGCGACGGCTCGGCCAGCAGCACCAGCAGCACCTCGATGACCCGGTCGTACTCGCTGAGCACCGGATCGGGGGTCAGCCCGGCCGCCGGCACCGCGGCCCGGACGTCGGGCAGCCGCTTGAGCGCCTCGTCCACCCGGTCGTAGGAGATGCGCCAGGAGGCCTCGCCCCGGGCCAACGGCTCCGCGGCCACCCGGAACTGGTTGATCGCCCGGTCGGCGACCGGGTACACCGGTTCGAGTGCCGGCAGGGCCTGGCCCGGCTCCAGTTGCCCACCCGGTGCCGAACCGAGCGCCGCCAGCTCACCGGCGGTCTGGTCGCGCTCGCGCTGCAACTCGTGGATCAGCGTGGTGATCTCACGTCCCACTCCGACCTGGTCGGCGAACTCGCCGAGCAGGCCGGCCTGGCTGACCAGCGCCCCGGTCTGCGCCCCGGCGAGCACCAGGAACGCGATCGACGGCACGACCAGGACGGCGCCGAGCTTGGTACGCATCCGCCAGTCCCGCAGCCGGAACGCGGACCGGCGCCGGTGCGGTACGACCCGGACGTCGAGACGGCGCCGACGGTGACGCGAGACGGCGCCGTGTGACGGATCCGGGGCAACAGCCACCACGCCTCCTACCGTCCTCGATGCCGGGCGCGCCAAGGAGCGGAGCTATTTCAAATCAGGCCCGGTCTCGCTGTCAATGATCCAGTGGGCAGAACAGCTCACGAAGGATACTGCGGGCGATCAGATCTTGTCGCTGTCGCCGACTCGTCCTCGTCCGTCCGGACGATGCGTTCAAGTCCGGTCGCCCCATTGAGTCGACCGATCGCCACCAAAGCCGCACCGACCGCACCGATCTCCGGATTTCGGACGTGACGTACCTCGCGCGGGGCCAGCGCGACCGCGAAGGCCCGCCGCCACCACCCCGACGCGGCGACCGCACCGCCGCCGAGCACCACCTGGACCGACTCGTCCAGGGTGGACTCGATCGCGGCGACGCCCACCGCCACCTGGGCGCAGAGCGCGTCCATCAACCCGGCCAGAATGTCCACCGAGGTCGTGTTGAACCCGAGTCCGGCCAGCATGCCGGAGCCGGCCGGGGCCAGTCCGGGCGGCCGGTCACCACCGAACCGGGAGTCGGCCGGCACTCCACCCCGGGACGGCACCCGGGCCAGTGCCTGGTCGAGTTCCGGCCCCTCGGGCAACCGCATCTCCCGCCGGACCCAGGCGTAGAGGTTGCCGCCGCCGGAGAACGCGGTGCCGGTGACCACGTGGTCGTGGTCCACCCGGTACCGCCAGAGCTCCTCGGGCAGCGGGGGCAGTTCCGCTCCGGCCGGGGCGCGCTGCACCAACCGGACGGCCGCCGAGGTGCCGACCGTGACCGCCGCCCGACGGCTGTCGAAGCATCCGGAGCCCACGTTGGAGGCGGCACCGTCGCCGCAGGGTGGCGCCCATCCGGCGGCCCGCAGCGCCGGCCAGCGGCGGGCGAAGTCGTCCCGGAGCCGGCCGACCCAGGCCCGGGACGCCAGCGCCGGCAGCTCTCCCGGCCGGACCCCGGCCAGTGCGCACGCCTCCGGATCCCAGTCCAGGGTGCGCAGGTCGAGCAGGCCGGTACCGGACGCCTGGGAGATCGACATGACCCCCTCGTCGAGCAGCATGCCGTAGATGTACTCGACCAGGCCGGCGAAGCGCACCTGGCCGGCACCCACCCGGTCGCGCAGCCACGGCAGCCGGACCGACCAGTAGAACCGGTGCCACCAGGTGCCGGTCCGTCGGTGGAAGTCGTCGGCGTCCGCCGGCCCCCGGACCCCGGCCGGCACCACGGGCCGGGTGTCCAACCAGGTCAGCACGGGCCCGAGCGGGGCGCCGCCGGGATCGAGGGGAACCACCGAGTGCCACTGCGCGGAGGCGACGACCAGGTCGACCCCGTCGAGGTGGTTCGCCTCGGCCAGCTCGTCCAGGCACTCGACGAGGGCACCGAGGTAGGCCCGCGCGTCCAGGGTCGCCTCGCCGTCGTCGCCGATCTTGACATCCGCCGGGCGTCGGGCCAGCGCACCGGGCAGCGGCCGGGCGGCGGTGTCCAGCACCAGGCCACGCACCGACGACGTACCCAGGTCGAGAGCGAGAATCCTCATCGACGAAAACCGTACCCGTTCGGCGTGCCGCCGAAGCCAAGGTGGCGCGGAGCGGCCGGAAGAGGTGTCGGCGCGCGGCGAACCGCCCAGCTGGTGGGCGGTTCGCCGACACCGGTGCCGGCCCGGCCTCCGGTGCCCTAGACTTCCCGGCATGCTCGCGCGACTTCACTCCTGGTGGCCCGCCATCCCGGCGGCCGACCTCCGCGCGTAGCTCTTCCACGCGGCCGCCCCACGCGGCGGCCGCCAGCGTCACCTCCAGCCTCCCGGCCACCGCACCGGACGGCCCCGGCTGTGAGGGACGAACGAAGATGAATCTGCTGCACCACCTGCTCACCACCATCGTCGCCGGTGCCGATCCGGGTCCGTTCGCCCTGGTCCGCCGGGACGGTGCCGCCGGCCTGGACGTCTTCACCGGTGCGCCACGCACGGTGTCGAGACTCGCCGACATCCCCCTGCCGCCGGGCCCCGCCGGACCACGGACGCTCGCCCTGGTGCCGTACCGGCAGATCGGCGAGCGCGGCTTCGCGTGCGTCGACGACGGCGCCCCGCTGGAGTGCCTGGCGCTCTCCGGACACGTCCGGGTGCCGCTCGCGGAGGCGCTCGCCGCGCTGCCCGACACACCGACACCGGTCCGGGACGCCGCCTTCGACCTGCCCGACGGGGAGTACGCGGAGATCGTCGGGCGGGTGCTGCGCGACGAGATCGGCCGGGGCGAGGGCGCGAACTTCGTGATCTCCCGCTCGTTCGTGGGCACCCTGACCGGCCCCGCCCTGCCGGCCGCGCTGGCCGCGCTGCGCCGGCTGCTCCAGGGCGAGCGGGGCACGTACTGGACGTTCCTGGTGTACACCGGAACCCGGATCCTGGTCGGCGCCTCCCCGGAACGCCACGTCAGCGTCGAGGACGGCCTGGTCCTGATGAACCCGATCAGCGGCACCCTCCGGCATCCGGGCGGCGTGGCGGACCGGGAGTCCCTGCTGCGGTTCCTCGCCGATCCGAAGGAGATCGACGAGCTGTACATGGTGCTCGACGAGGAACTGAAGATGATGGCGACCGTGGCCGAGCAGGGCGGCCAGGTGATCGGGCCGTACCTGAAGGAGATGGCGCACCTCACCCACACCGAGTACCTGCTCGCCGGGCGCGGGTCGCTGGACGTCCGGGAGGTGCTCCGGGAGACCATGTTCGCGCCCACCGTCACCGGCAGCCCGATGGAGAACGCCTGCCGGGTGATCGCCCGGCACGAGCGACGCGGCCGGGGCTACTACGCGGGCGTACTGGCACTGCTGGGGCGGGACGACGCCGGCCGGCAGACCCTGGACGCGCCGATCCTGATCCGTACCGCCGAGATCTCCCCCGCCGGAGCGCTGCGGGTGCCGGTCGGCGCGACCCTGGTACGCCACTCCACCGCCGCGGGCGAGGTGGCCGAGACGCACGCCAAGGCGGCCGGGGTACTGGCGGCGCTGGGGCTGCGGTCGACCTCGGCCGAGCCGGACACCGTACCGGCGGGGGTCGCGCCGGCGGCCGTCACACCGCCGGACGCCGTACCGGTGACGGTCGGGGCCGCGCCGGCGGCGGAGGTCCGGCTGGCCGAGGACCCGGCGGTACGCGCCGCACTCGCCGCCCGCAACCACGGACTCGCCCCGTTCTGGCTGGAGGAACGGACGCCCGGCGCGGCGGTGCTGCCGTGGCTCGTCGGGCGGCGGGTACTGGTCGTCGACGGCGAGGACACCTTCACCGGAATGCTCACGCACCAGTTGCGGGCGCTCGGACTGACCGTCCGGACCCGGCCCTGGGGCGACGCCGCCGGTCAGGAGCGGTTCGATCCGACCGACGCCGACCTGACCGTGCTGGGTCCGGGTCCCGGCGACCCGGAAAGTCCGACCGATCCGAAGATGACCGCCCTGCGCGGCGTGGTCGACGGCCTGCTCGCGGCCGGGCACCCCACCCTCGGGGTCTGCCTCGGCCACCAACTGCTGGCCGGGCGGCTCGGCCTGCCCCTGCACCGCCGGTCCGCGCCCTACCAGGGGCTGAGCCGGGAGATCGAGGTCTTCGGTGCCCTCCGGCGGGTCGGTTTCTACTCCAGCTACACGGCGCTGGCCGACGCCGACGAGGTGGTCACGGCGTACGGGCCGGTGCGGCTGGACCGGGACGCGGTGGACGGCACGGTGCACGCGCTGCGCGGGTCGACGTACGCCGGGGTGCAGTTCCATCCCGAGTCGGTACTGAGCCGGGACGGGATGGCGGTGCTGACCGATCTGCTGGGTTGGCTGCTGCCGGACCCGAGCGTGCCGACCGGCCATGGCACGCCCGAGCCGCATACTTCCCGGCATCCCGGGTAGCCATTGAAGTAAGCCGGCGGTCCGGGCGGGTTGAGAGCCCCTGCCCGGGCCACCGGTCCTGATCCGATGTGGCCGGCGACCCGCAGCCGACACGACTACCCCACGCGGACCGGGCACGACGGTACGGGTCGCGGTGCCGATCCGATCACGCCCGGGCGGACCCGTTCCGGGCCCAGGCGTCGATCTCGGCGAGCGCGCCGCGTAGCCCGGCACCGCGCTCGGTCAGCGCATAGCTGATCCGGGTGGGTGGGCCGGTCACGACCCGGCGCCGCAGCAGATTCTCGTCGGCGAGTTGCCGCAACCGTTCGGTGAGCACCCGTCGGGAGAGGCCGGGGACGGCCTCGACGAGATCGCTGAACCGGGCTTCGCCGTGGCTGAGCACGAAGAGCAGTTCGAGGGTCCAGCGGCGGCCGAGCAGTTCCAGCGCGGCCGAGGCGGGCGGGGACGGCGACCTGTCAGCTGCTTCGGTTACTTTTCCCAACCTGGTTATCTGATTGGCGGAGAAGCCGGTTCCGGACTCGATCACGGTGGGTCCGGGTTGGGATCGCGGTCGGGTAAGGAAGACCTCGATGCCGTCGAGCACCCGCCGAAGGCCGAACTCGAAGTCCTTCGCCACCAGCGTCGGCGCACCGGTGGCCGGGTCGAAGAGCCCGGACACCAGCGGAAACCGACCGGTGCGGAGCAGCCCGGCCAGCGTCGCCGACTCGGCCGCCCACCACTGTTCGGCGCTCACCCCGGTACGCCGCTCGTCCTCGGCCTCGTTCCGGACGTACAGCGCCGCGCCCTGCACGTAGTCGCTGACGGTGAAGTAGAGCTGGGTCATCGTCGCCCGGTCCAGCCCGAAGCCGTCGACCGCCCGCAACACCCACTCGAAGTTGGCCAGCACGTTCGGCCCGAGCGGCGGGCGCCAGGTGCCCGCGACGATCGGCAGCACCCACGGGTGCCGCTGGTACATCGCCCACTCCCCCCGGGCGGAGAGCTCGATCCTCGCCCGCCAGCCGGCGGGGCCGGGATCGGGATAGCGGATCTCCCCGAAAACGGTCTCCACCATCAGGTTGACCAGCTGCCTCTTGCCGGGCACATGGCGGTAGAGGGACATCACCCCGGCGCCCAGCGCGGTGGCGACCCGGCGCATCGAGAGCGTTCCCAGGCCGTCCGCGTCGGCGAGCCGGATCGCGGTCCGGACGATGCGATCGAGGCCCAGCCCCGACCGGGACCCCTGGATCCGGTCGCCTTCCATCCGCGCCCTCCCCATTCCCGCCGTCGTCATTTCTACCGTCGTCATTTCCACCGTCGTCGACGGCTCGCGTACTTGGCACGCTGCCGCGTACACTGTACCCGTCGGAATCGAGGCGGTGGAGGTCGAGGCGGTGGAGGTGAGGATGACCGAGACCATGACGGTACGACCGGCCGGGCCGGACGACGCCGGGGCGGTCGCGCTGGCGCTCGGCCGGGCCGGGCTGGACGAGACGGTCTTCGGCTGGGTGGTGCCGGACGAGGATGCCCGACGTGCTCGGGTCGAGGCATGGACCGAACACGCGGTCGGGTGGGTGTCCGGGATGCTCGACGCGGGCGAGATCCTGGTGGCGTACCAGGGCAACGGGGAGATCCTCGGGCTTTCGGTGTGGGAGTTCTTCCCCGACGGTCCGGCCCGGTCCGATCCCGCCTCCGCCGCCGAGCAGGCCGCCCTCGTCGCCCAGGCCTACGACGAGTACGCGCCCCGGATGGCGCTGGTCGGGGAACTGACCCGGGAACGCCACCCGGCCCGGGAGCCGTACTGGTACCTGCAACAGATGGCGGTCGTACCCGCCTCGCGCGGCCAGGGACTCGGCGGTGCGATGCTGCGCCACCAGCTTGCCCGGGCCGACGCCGCCCAGATCGGGGCGTACCTGGAGGCGAGTTCGCCCCGCAACCGCGCGTTGTACGAGCGGCACGGGTTCCGGCCCCGAGGTGAGCCCATCCGGTTGCCGGACGGCGGGCCGGGCATCCAGCCGATGTGGCGCGACCCCCGACTCGACCCCGCGACGACCCCGACGGGTTAGCCCCGCACGGTCAGGTGTTCGGGGCGCCCTCGAATCCCTCGCGACCGGACGGGCGGGTGCTGGCCAGCCAGATTCCGAAGATCATCGCCAGTACGGCCGGCACCTCGACCAGCAGCCGGAGCCCGCCGAACGACAGCGTCTCGTGGAAGGCGGTGACACCGATGAGGACGCTGCTGACCGGGTCCACCAGGGTGATCGCCGTCAACGGCGCGGCGAGCGGGCCGTTCTGGAAGGCGTTCTGGTTCAGCGCCACCGCCGCGACCCCGATCACGGCCAGCGCGTAGAGATGCCAGTCGGTCAGCGTCGAGAGCGGGTCGCTGAACACCCGTTCGGCGAAGGTCTTCAGCACCGAGGCGGTGCCGGCGTAGAGCAGGCCGGTGGCGATCCCGAGCAGGGTTCCCCGGAGGGCGCCCCGGGCCCGGTGGGCGAGGACCAGGCAGACCCCGATCAGCGAACCACCGATCAGCGCGACCCCGAGCCAGCCCATCAGGGAGGGCTCGGAGACCCCCGCCCGGGGCTGCGCGGCGGCGAGGAAGGCGCCCAGGCCGAACACGCAGGACGCCACCGCCGTGACGTCCCGGGGATGCGGCCGGCGGTGGTCGAGCGCCGCCTCCAGGGGGATCGCCAGGAACATTCCGCTGATCAGCAGGGGCTGGACCAGGGTGAGGGGCCCGAACCGGAGGGCGAGCGCCTGTAGGGCGGTACCGGTGAAGTCGGGAAGCTTGGCGAGCAGCCAGCGCTTGCGCCGGAGCATCCGGAGGAACAGCCGGAGGTCGGCCGTACCGTGCGGCGGTTCCCGGCGTACGGCACGCTGCTGCAACGCGGCCCCGAGCGCGAAGCAGCTCGCGGAGGCGAGCGCGAGCAGCACCGCGGCGATCGTCACGCCTGGGTCCCATCGCCGTCGGCACGGGAGACGCCGGGTACCGTACGCACAAAGTCACGCTACGTGCTCAGTCGGGTACGGGCAGACGGTTCTGGCCGGGCGACAACCAGAACCCCCGGTCACCCGGCCACCTCGGCCCACTTCTGGTAGGGGATCTCCACTGGCGGGTCGCGCCGCCCGGTCGTCGTCGCCACCCCGGCACCCTGCGCGAGCGGTGCCACCCCGGTCGACCAGATTCGCAGGTCACCGGGGGGTGGGATCGACGACCACGAACGGCGCGAACCCGGCCCGTGGTCGAACGGACGGTCAGGTCAGGAGGCGAGCGTCCCGGCCGCCCGCCCCTCGTGCAGGGTGAGATTCCGGCCGTTGGCCGGGTCGAAGAGGTGGATCTTCTCCAGGTTGAACCAGATCCGCCGGCTCTCTCCCTCGGTGGCCGTGGACTCCGCCGACAACCGGGTCACCAGACTGCTCCCGGAGCCGGTGAGGTCCTCGGCGCCGACATCGGCGGCGAGTTCCTCCAGCTCCGCCGCGCTGGCCCGCTCCCCCTCCACGGTGAGGTACACGTACTTGTCCGAACCCATCGACTCGACGATCTCGACCGGCGCCTCGAACTCCATCCCCCGCGCCCGGGTCTCGTCGTCGATCAACGACGCGTCCTCGAAGTGCTCGGGGCGGATGCCGAGGATCAGCTCACGGGGGGCGTCCTCCGCCGCCAGCTCCCGGCGGATCCGGTCACCGAGCGGTACGTCGCCCACCGCCGTACGCAGCCCGCCGTCCTCCACCGCCGCGTGCAGGAAGTTCATCGACGGCGAGCCGATGAACCCGGCGACGAAGAGGTTGGTGGGATGGTCGTACAGCTCCTGAGGCGGGCCGACCTGCTGCACCGAGCCGCCCCGCATGATCACCACCCGATCGCCGAGGGTCATCGCCTCGGTCTGGTCGTGGGTGACGTACACCGTCGTGGTGCCGAGCTGCTTCTGCAACCGGGACACCACGGTGCGCATCTGCACCCGCAGTTTGGCGTCGAGGTTGGAGAGCGGCTCGTCCATCAGGAACGCCTTCGGACTCCGTACGATCGCCCGGCCCATCGCCACCCGCTGACGCTGCCCGCCGGAGAGGTTCGCCGGCTTGCGGTCCAGCAGCGCGGTCAGCTCCAGCACCTTCGCGGCGTCGTTGACCTTCTGTTCGATCGTCGCCTTGTCCAGCTTGGCCAGCCGGAGCGGAAAGGCCATGTTCTCCCGTACGGTCATGTTCGGATAGAGGGCGTACGACTGGAACACCATCGCGATGTCCCGGTCCCGGGGCGCCTTGTCGTTGACCCGCTCCCCCGCGATCCGCAACTCGCCCCCGCTGACGTCCTCCAGCCCGGCAATCATGTTCAGCGTGGTCGACTTCCCACAGCCCGACGGACCGACCAGGATGACGAACTCGCCATCGGCGATCTCCAGGTCGACGTCGCGCACCGCGACCGTTCCGTCCGGGAAGCTCTTGCTCACCTTGTCCAGCACGATGTCAGCCACTGCGATTCACCCCTTGACGGCGCCGGACGTCAGGCCCGACACGATGCGACGCTGGAAGAACAGCACGAACAGAATGATCGGAATCGTGATCACCACGGCCGCGGCGCAGATCGCCCCGGTCGGGTCCTCGAACTGCGACTCCCCGGTGAAGAACGACAGCGCCACCGGCACCGTGCGGGACCGCTCGGTGGAGGTCAGCGAGATCGCGAACAGGAAGTCGTTCCAGCAGAAGATGAAGACCAGGATCGCGGTGGTGAAGACCCCGGGCGCGGCCAGCGGGGCGATCACCCGACGGAACGCCTGCCCCTGCGTCGCCCCGTCCATCTTGGCGGCCTTCTCCAGGTCCCACGGGATCTGCTTGAAGAACGCCGAGAGGGTGTAGATGGCCAGCGGAAGCGCGAACGTGATGTACGGCAGGATCAGGCCCGGCCAGGTGTCGAAGAGCCCGAGCGACCGCTCGATCTCGAACAGCGGGGAGACCAGCGACACCTGCGGAAACATCGCGATCAGCAGGGAGACCCCGACCAGCGCCTTCTTGCCCGGAAAGTCGAGCCGGGCGACCGCGTACGCCGCCATGGTGCCGAGCACCACGGCGATCGCGGTCGCGATCAGCGCGATCCCGATCGAGTTGGCCAGCGCCCGGACGAACTGGTTGGTGGAGAAGATCGTCCGGTAGTTGTCCAGGGTCCACTCCCGGGGGATGAAGTTCCCGTCGGTGAGCGTGCCGGTGGTCTTGAACGACAGCGACGCGATCCAGAGCACCGGAACCAGCGCGAAGACCACCACCACGAGGTCCAGCAACCCCCACCGCCACCTGGCCGAGGCCGTGGTGTTCATGGCGGCCATCAGATCCTCCTTTCGTTCGCGACTGCGGGGCTCCGCGCGTTCACCGGCGGCCTCCCTCGTCGGTGCTGCCGGGAGCAGCCGTGCCGAAGAGCTTCACGAAGATGAACGCGATGATCGCCACGGTGACGAAGATGAGCACCGACATCGTCGATCCGATCCCCAGGTTCAGCCCGCGGATCAGGTTGTTGTAGGCGAGCATCGACACCGAGGACGTCTCGTTCGCCCCGGCGGTCAGCACGAAGATGTTGTCGAAGACCCGGAACGCGTCCAGGGTGCGGAAGAGCAGCGCGACCAGGATCGCCGGCTTCATCACCGGCAGCATCACCTTGGTGAACCGCTGCCAGGCGGAGGCGCCGTCCATCGAGGCCGCCTTGAGTAGGTCCTCCGGCACCAGGGCCAGGCCCGCCATCAGCAGCAGCGCCATGAACGGGGTGGTCTTCCAGATCTCCGCCAGCATGATGATCGCCAGTGCGCTGGCCCGCTCGGTCAGCGGCGCCCCCTCCCCGAACAGGGTGGCCAGGTATCCGGTACCGGGTGTCCAGGCGTACCGCCAGGAGAACGCGGCGACGACGGTGACGATCCCGTACGGGATCAGCGCCGACGTGCGGACCAGCCCGCGCCCGATGATGGTCCGGTGCATCACGATGGCCAGGCCCATCCCCAGCACGAGTTCGACCGCGACCGTCACGACGGTGATCAGCATGGTCACGCCGAACGCCGTCCACCAGTACTCGTTGCTCAGCACCGTGACGTAGTTGGACAGCCCGACGAACTCCCGCTGGTCCGGGAACTTCAGGTCGAAGCGCTGCAACGACAGCCAGATCGAATACAGGATCGGGTACGCGGTGACGCCCAGCATCACCACGGCGGCCGGCGCGCAGAGCAGCCAGCCCAGTTTGCGTTCGGCCCGCTTGCCCTCGCTCAGCGCCACCCGGCCACGACCCCGCCGGGGCGCCGGAACGCGTCCCTTCGACCCGGCCGGGTCGCCCTGGTCCACCGTGGTGGCCGCCTCCGTGCTCATGCCGCCACCTCGCTTCGCCGGGCGTCGCTCTGGCCGGTGCCGTTGAGCGGGCCGATCCGCCCGCTGCGCCCGCTCATGGCAGAACCCCCTTGGACTCGAGCGCGTCCTGCGCCGCCTTCCGCATCCGGTCCGCGGTCCGCTCCGGCTGGATCGCGGACGGCGGGGAGAGCGTCGCCGACAGCACCGTGGAGATGTTCTGGTACGCCGGACTGCGCGGCCGGGTCGCCGCGTCCTTCAGTTCGGCGAGGATGGTGTCCCGCATCGGGTACGCCTCGGCCATCTCCGGTTCGGCGTAGACGCTCTCGATCGTCGGCGGTACCCCGTCGTTGATCGCGGAGAACTTCTGGTGCTCCGGGTTGCGCAGGCAGGCGGCGGCCTCGAAGGACTCCTCGGGGTGCCGGGAGTAGCGGCTCACCGCGAGGTTGACGCCGCCGATGGTCACCTTGCTCGGCGTGTTCGCATCGACTGCCGGGAACCGGGCCCAGGCGACCTTCTTGGCCAGTTCCGGATCGGCCTCCTGCATCGCCGGATAGACGAACGGCCAGTTGAGCTGGAAGGCGCCGCCACCGGACTGGAAGTCGAGCCGGGCCTGGTCCTCGATGGTGTTCGAGAACGACGAGGTGGTGATTCCGGCGTTGGCGAAGTCGCGGAGCACCTCCAGGGCCCGGACCGCACCGGCGTCGAAGACGGCCTTCGTGCCTTCGGGGTTCAGGATCTGCCCGCCGGCGCTGGCGACCAGGGTGTTGTAGAGGACCACCAGGCCCTCGTACTGGGCACCCATCGTGATCACCCGGTACGGCTGCCCGCGCCCCTTGAGGCCGAGCGCAAAGTTGATCATTTCGTCCCAGGTCCGGGGCGGCTGGGACACCAGGTCGGTCCGGTACCAGAGCAGTTGCACGTTGGTGTTCTTCGGCGCGGCGTACAGCTTGTCCTCGTACCGGGCGGTCTCCAGCGGCCCGGCCAACGTGCCGCGCTCCGCCTCGGTACGCCGCTCGCCGGTCCACTCCAGCAGCCAGCCCGCGCTGGCGAGCTCCTGGGTCCAGGTCACGTCCAGGCCCAGCACGTCCATCCCCGAGTCCTCGGCGGCCAGCCGGCGCACCATCTGCACCCGCTGCTCGTCGGCGGCCCGGGGCAGCACCCGGTACTCGATCTCGTACCGGCCGCCCGCCTCCGCGTTGCAGTCGTCGACCACCTTCTGCAGGTTCTGTTCCGGGGCGTAGTAGAGGTTGATGGTGGGAACGCCGCTGTCCTCGCCGGAGCCGCAGGCGGCCATCGGGGCCAACAGGGCCAGCAGGGTCGCACCGGCCGCGAGGCGCATCCGGTGGGACCGGACCGGGCCGCCCCCGTCGGGCTCAGCCATGTCGGCACCCCGCTGTCGGAACCGTTCCGGCCAGGCCTTCCCCGACCGGCGCCGGGCCGGTCGGAGCCCGCCCGCCCGCCGACGTACCGCCCACGTCGACCTCGGGACATCGGAAGTACTGCTCGGACCGCGCCGACCGTACGTCGCGCACCCGGTGACCGCTCATCACGCCGCCCTTCTTCCCACGACGGCCGGAACGCCATCCGTCCCGGCACACGGCGAAAGCACCTCGCCTCCGGCCGTAACCGAACCGCCGACCGGGCGCAGGTGTACTGCGCCTCCCACTGCCCCGTCGGCCGGCGGACGAAACCTGGGTCCCGACCGGCCGCTACCGAGGAGCTCGGACGGGCGATACCGAGGAGCTCGGACAGGCGGTCCCGAGGAGCTCGGACGGGCGGGCCGACCGGCGGTGGGCCGGCTCGCCGGGGCGCGGTCGGGCCCGGCCGGGACCATCGCGTCCAGACTGGTATTCCCCCGGCCCCGGCGCCTCGGATACCGTGGGTCGCACCTCCGGCGCCAGCACGTCGCCGTCGACGCCGACACGCTCCCGGACCTGCGCATGCCGCCCGATCGGCAGCCGCGTCGATCGGCGAAACGCGCCCCGTCCCCGCGATCCGTTCGGCAGGATCGTCTGCAAGAGGAGGTGCCGCCGTGCGGAACACCAGGGCGCTCACGTTGTCCTTCGAAGTTCCGGGACCGCCCCCGGTCCGGACCGAGGCACTGTCGATCTTCGCGGCCGGGCACCGGCAGGCCACCCGGGTCCGGACGCTGCTGGAGGCCGCCTGCGGCGCGGCCCAACACACCGGCTGGACCGCCCTGACCGAGCCGGTCGGCCTGGAGGTCGTGCTGCGCTGCCCACCCGGCCGTCGTACGTCCGACGCGGCGACACTGCTCGGCGGGATCGGCGCCGTGCTCCAGGACAAGAAGCGGGCCGCCGACATCGGGCTGGCCCACCTGGGCGTACTCGCCGACGTGGCGCTCTACGTCGACGACCGGCAGATCCAACAGATCTCGTACCGGGAGGAGCCGGCCGAGGAACTGTCCTACCTGGTCCGGGTGAGCACGCTGGCGACACCGGCCTGAGCGCCGGGCAGCAACGGTTTCGCGACCACCGGCGACTGGGTAACGCGGACCCGCGACGGAGGGAGCAGCACATGTCGGAACCACACATCACGCTCGATCCCGGTGGGCTCAGCCAGGCGCAGCAGCACCTGCGGGGGCCGCTGGAGGAACAACTCAACTCGGCACTCCGGGTGGCGACCGAGCGGGTCCGGGCGGAGTACGCCGGCGAGCCGGTCGAGCAGGTGTGCCAACGGCTGCTCGACGAGACCCGGGCCGGGCTGCACCCCGACATCGCCGAGGGATTCAACCCGGACATGGACGAGTTCTGCCGGGTGGCGGTGGCGATCGTCCGGCGCGACGTTCCCGGGGACCGGTGACCACGGCCGGCGGGCCGGGTTGACGGCTTCCCGCCGGAGGTTCCCCATTGGCTGATGGTGGCCGGCCTCCGTACACTCAGTGCGCCGTCACGGCCGACCGTGTTCGTCTGGCGTTCTCTGCCGAGATCCGGTCGATCTCTACGGGAGGCCCAGTGCCCGCACTGCCGTCCAGTGTGCCCGCCGCGGTGCTCGACACCACCTCGACCGCGTTGCTGACCGCGTCCGAGCAGGGCGAGGTGACCTGGCACAACCGCGCGGCGCAGCGACTCGGCCACCTGATCGGCGCCGACGTCGGCTCCCTACCGTTCGCGACGGCGACCCCGGACGGTCCGCCGGTCGAGTTGCGCTGCCCGACCGTCGACGGCACCACCCGGTACCTGCGGGTGACCTGCCGTCGGTTGTCCCAGATGCGGGGCGAGGACCCGACGACGCCGGTCCGGCTGGTCTACGAGTTGACCGACGTGACCGAGCAGCGGGCCGACCGGAACCGCGCCGACGACTACGCCTGGCGGCTGACCCATATCGAGCAACTGGCCCGGGTCGGCACCTGGGAGTGGCACCTGCCGACCGACCAGGTGGTCTGGTCACCCACCCTGAAGTCGATGATCGGGCTGAACCCGGAGACCGCGCTCGACTACCCGACCTACCGGACGATGATCCATCCGGACGACGTCGACATGATCGAGGCGACCCTCGTCCAGGCCATCCGGGGCGCCACGTCCTTCACCTACACCCACCGGATGTTCCTGGCGCACAGCCGGGAGATGCGGGTCCTGGAGTGCTACGGCGAGGTCTTCACGGACGAGTCCGGCCAGCCGCTCCGGATGCTCGGCACGGCACACGACATCACCGAGATCCGCCAGGTCCAGGACGAGCTGGCGTACCTCGCCGAGCACGATCCGCTGACCGGCCTGCCGAACCGGCGGGCCCTCACCGCCCGGATGAGCGACCTGACCTCGGCCGGGGCTCCGACGTCGGCCGCCCTGCTCCTGATCGACATCGACAACTTCAAGGACATCAACGACCTGCGTGGGCACGTCGTCGGCGACGAGGTCCTCCGCCTGCTGGCCCGGCTGCTGACCCAGCACCTGCCGGCCGGTGCCGTGCTCGGCCGGCTCGGCGGCGACGAGTTCGCCGTCCTGCTGCCGTCCTGCGACGCCGACCGGGCGCTCGCGATCGGCGCCGGACTCTGCGACCTGGTCGCGCACACCCCGTTCGCGGTACGGGGTGAGCCGCTGCGGGTGACCCTGAGCATCGGGGCCGCCCCGCTGGACACCTCCGACGACGACACCCTGCTGCTCGCCCACGCCGACCTCGCGCTCTATCAGGCCAAGGGCGAGGGCCGGAACCGGGCCCGGCTGTTCGCCCCGGAACAGCAGCGCCTGGCCGCCCAGCGGGTCGACCTGGTGTCCCGGGTCCGGAAGGCACTCGACACCGGGCAGTTGCAGCTCGACGCGCAGCCGATCATCGACCTCGCCGATCAGCGGGTACGCAGCTACGAACTCCTGATGCGGGTCCGCGACGACCAGCGCCGGCAGATCGGCCCCGGCGACTTCCTGCCCGCGTTGGAGCGCGGCGACATGATCTACGAGTTGGACCGCTGGGTGGTGGAGACCGCCACCCAGGCGCTCGCCTCGGCCCGGAGCGCCGGTGTCGACCTCCGGTTCGACGTGAACATCTCCAGCCGATCGCTGGAGGACCCGAGCTTCGGGGACTGGGTGGTCGCCACCCTGGCCGCCGCCGCCGTACCCGCCACCCGGCTGGGCCTGGAGATCACCGAGACCACCGCCATCGCCAACCTGGACGCCGCGCGCCGGCTGGCGTCCACGCTCACCTCCGCCGGCTGCGGATTCAGCCTCGACGACTTCGGCGCCGGGTACGGATCCTTCGTGTACCTCAAGCACCTGCCGTTCAGCACCGTCAAGATCGCCGGCGAGTTCGTCCGGCAGGCCGACCACGGCGGCTCGGACCCCATCCTGATCGACGCCGTGGTCCGGGCCGCGCACGGGCTCGGGATGCGTACCGTCGCCGAGCACATCGACCGGCCCGAGCTGGTACCCGTACTGCGGCAGCTCGGCGTCGACTGTGGACAGGGGTACCACCTCGGCCGGCCGGAGCCGCTGCACCTGCTGATGGAGCGGACCACCGCCCGGGGTGGCGTTCCCGCGACCCTCGCCTGACCGGGCGGTGCCACGGGGACGGGCGGCGCTGCGGCCGTACCGGGAGGATCGTCAGCGCTCGCAGGATCCGACGTCGAGGTGCAGGTATCTCGCGTTGACCCAGCGACAGACCTTCACCCCGACCACGATGCCCACGATCGTGACGAGCGCCGGAAGATATCCGGTGCCGACCTGGACGATCGGGATCGCCGGGCATCCACCGGAGACCGCCCAGCCGGTGCCGAACAGCACCGCACCGGGTATCACGCCCGCGTGGATGCGCCCTGGACTACGGCGGACCCGGATCAGGGCGAAGACCACCACGACCATCGCCACGCCGCCGCCGAAGGCGAGGAGCATGCGCAGGTCCTGGAAGGTGAACATCCGGTTCAACTCGGCGTAGTCACCGAACCCGATGTTGGCGACGACGAAGCCGAGGGCGAGCCCGGCGATGATGTTGGCGACGAGAACCCCACCCCGGGTGCGCATCACACCACCTTCCAGAGCAGGAACGACACGACGACGGCGGCACCGAAGAAGACGGCCGTCGCGACCAGGCTGTCCGGATGGAGCCGGCCGCAGCCGTTCAGGCCGTGGCCGGAGGAGCACCCGCCGGCGAGACGGGTGCCGAAACCGACGAGGAGACCGCCGGCGAACAACACACCGACCATGTGCGGCGGGCTGTCGGTCACCAGGTCGCGGAAGCCGTCGCCCATGTCGAGCCGGAGGTCGAACCGGCCGGCGGTAACCGCCGCGAGCCATCCACCGAGGAGGATCGACAGCAGCAGGGCGGCCTGGCTGACCAGCGGTGCCGGGCGCGGTCTCGGGACCGGGGCGGGCTCGCTCGCGGTCGGCCCGGCCTCCCGGACCGCTGCCGGTGGTCCACCACCTCCGGGGTACGGCGGCGGGGCGGCCGCGCCGGGGCGGGTGCCGAAGTGCTCGGCGGTCGCCGTCGCGATCGCCTCGGTCAGGACGCGGTCGTCGGTGAACTGGGCTTCCATTCGTTCGACCCGGCGCTCGGTCCGCCACTGAAGAACGCGTTCCCAGGCCGAGGAGACACCGAAGGACCGGTCGGTGGTGACGGTGTAATTGATGGTGACGACGGCGAGCCCGAGAGCGCCCGCCCACCAGGGCCAGTAATTACTCATGCGGGACCTGAGATCCAATCAGTGAAGCGGGTCCACCAGCCGCGCCGCCGTACCGGCGGCGCTGGCGGGTTTCCTGGAGTTTGCACACCATGTGCGGACAGCGGGGGCTCCGCCGATTGGCCCGGCATTCGGACGCCCTCGAAATTGGCCGGCGGCACGGGCGCCCAGCCTTGCCGGGGATCCGGCCCTGACCAGCGGTTCTGCGTCGGCTGGGCGGGGCCGGTCCGGTCGGCTCCGGCGGCGGCACGTTTCAGATGTTGCGCGTGGGCGCCGTTCGGGAGCAGCGAGATCGGCACGACGGCACCGGTGAGCGACAACTGGTATCGGGCACAGCCGTGCCAACCCTCCGCCGTGTCACAGTAGTAATCCCGCCAGCTGCGCAAACTGGCTCTGAGCAGTGGGAATAAGGGGCATCGTTCAGTGTGTGGGCAGCCCATAACGCTCCAGCCTGATCGACATGCGTCACCGAGCGGATTGGCGGTCTGTGCGATCCCGATCTGCATGATCCAGCGAGCAAGCATAGAACATCGTCAGCACGTTTGCATTCGGCCATTGATCATCGGACCCGGTCCGGGCACGGTATGCGCGCACGCTGCACCGATAGCGCCGCTCCGGAGTTCCGGGCGTGCTGCGACGAGGACGTACCCGTTTGTCGACCGGGAGGTTCGTCAGCCCCGTGGGGCGGTCCGCACCGGATCGGCCAGCACGGCGACCTCGTCCGCACAGCCCCAGGCCAGGGTGACCCCGGCACCACCGTGCCCGTAGTTGTGGACCAGCCGGGCTCCACCGCCGGTCCCGGAGGGATCCACCGCCACCCGGACCCCGCCGTCCCGGGCGGGTCGCAGTCCGGCGAGCTGACCCAGGACCGGCGCCCCGGCCAGTTCCGGAACGAGTGCGACGCACCGGGCCAGGATCGCCGCACCGGCCGCCTCGTCCGGCCCGGTCTCCGCCGCACCCGGTTCGAAGGTGCCGCCGAGCACCACGTCCCGGCTGCGCGGATGTACGTAGGTGATCCCGGCCGGATTGTCCTCGTCGCGAACCGAGGTGACGAGTCCGGGGTTGGCCACCAGCACGATCCGCCCCCGGACGGGGTGCACCGCGGGATCGTCGGCCAGCTCTCCGGCGGCCAGTCCGGTCGCGTTGACCACGATCGGTGCGACGTCGGCCGCCTCGGCGAGCCGGGTCACCCGGTGCCGGCGTACCCGCACGCCGAGTTCGTCGAGCCGGGTGACGAGCCAGTCCAGGTACGGGCCCATCTCGACCGTCGGCACGGTGAACTGCCACTGCCCGGCGTACCCGGGTGGGGCCGGGGCGGCTCGGAAGTCCGGTACGCCGGCGGACCACCACGGGGCGCCGTCGACCGGCGCGCGCAGCAGCATCCGGGTCGGCCGCATGACCACTCCGGGCACTCCGCTGCCGGCCTGGGCGGCCAGTTCGTCGAAGGTCCGGCGGGCCCACTCCAGCACCCGAGGATCGGCGCTGGTGTGGGTCGGGTACCAGACCGCGGCGGCGACCTGGGAGACGGTCCGGGCCGGTTCGTCGGCGGTCAGCACCGCCACCCCGGCACCCGCCTCGGCCAGCCGCACCGCGGAGGTCAGGCCGATGACTCCCGCGCCCACCACGACCACGTCCACCATCCGACCAGCGTGCCGTACGACTCACCGGGCGTCCACCACCGGAACTCCAGCGCCACGGACGTCAACCGCGCCGGTCAGCCGTGCCGGACGTCCACCGCTATCACGTAGCTGCCGTCCGTCCGGGTCAGCTCCAGCGCCCGGACCGGCAGTGCCTGGTCGCTTCCGGGTGCCACCTGGATGCCCAACCCGTAACCGAGGTACCCCTCGAAGTCGCCGGCGAAGCCGTAGCCGCGCAGGGTGGGATAGCCGAGCGCGGGTCGGGGCGAGGCGGTGACCGACCACCGGCCGCGCTCGTCGTGCGCCTGCGCCTGAACGAACCGGATCCGGAGGAAGGCGTTGCCGGGCAACCGAACCGGCTCGCCGGACCCCTCGGCGGTGACCTGTGCGACGTATCCGAGTTCGTAGGACGGGAAGCCGCCCCGGAAGGTGAACGAGATCCGGCTGTAGCCGGGCCGCTCCGCCGGATGGTCGGCCGCCCGGATCTCCACCAGGTACGGCAGCGGCGGAGCCGGCGGCGGGGCGATCGGCGGTCGGACCCGGTGCCGGACCAGTACCGGCTCGGCCGGAACGCCCCACCCGTACGCGGTGCGGAACGAGGTGACGTCGTCGTCCGGGGTGGGCCGGGCGGGTGCGCCCGTAGTCCGTGGTGGCCCGGTGCCGGTGCCGCCCGGCGCCACGGTCGGGTCCGGACCGGTCGGCTGCGAGGTGGGCGCCGGAGGTTGTCCGGCCGGTGTGCCGGAACCGCCGCCGGGGGTCGGCTCGCAGCCGGTGAGCGCGAGGAGCAGGGCGAGGGCGAACAGGGGTACGCGCTGACGTGTCATGCCGCTGTGACGCGCCACCGCAGCGGTCGGTTTACCTCGGGCCATCCCCCGTCGGACCCGAAGGCCCCGCCGGTTCGTTCGACCGGAACGGGTCCGTGCCGTCCCCGCGGATCTCCGTTCGGACGACGTCGCACGCCCGGTGCGCGAAATCCATGGAGATGGATCTAATGTGAGTGCGTTCGTCATCGGCGAGCTGGACCGCTTTCCACGGGCGAGGAGGGCAGACGGCGTGACCAAGCTTGGGATTCACTTCGACCGCGACGAGGTCAGTTGGCTCGCGGAGAGCCAGGCGGCGGTACGACCCGCGATGGTGGCGGCGATCGGCGATCTGCGACCGCAGATGCGCGCGGTCTGCGAGTACCAGTTGGGCTGGCGTGACGGCGAGGGCCGGCCGGTGAAGGCCGGTACGGGAAAACTGATCCGGCCGGCGCTGACGCTAGTCAGCGCGGCCGCCGTGGGCGGTGAAACCGGGGCGGCGCTGCCCGCGGCGGTCGCCGTGGAGCTGATGCACAACTGCACCCTGTTGCAGGACGACGTGATGGACCAGGACACGGTCCGCCGGCACCGCCCGGCGGCCTGGACGGTGTTCGGCGAGTCCGCCGCCGTACTCGCCGGGGACGCCCTGCTGGCCCTCTCGTTCGCCGTACTGGCCCGGACGCCGCCGCAGCTGGCCGGGCCGGCCGCCGCCCAGCTCGCCCGCACCACCGACGAGCTGATCGAGGGACAGGCTCTCGACCTCTCCTTCGAGGAGACAAATCTGGTCAGCGTGGCGGACGGGGAGCGGATGTCCGCCGCCAAGACCGCGGCCCTGCTCGGCTGCGCCTGCGCGCTCGGCGGCCTCTACGCCGGAGCCGGCGAACCGACCCGGGTCCTGCTCGAACGCTACGGGCGTCATCTCGGCATGGCGTTCCAGCACCGGGACGACCTGCTGGGCATCTGGGGCGACCCGATGCGTACCGGCAAGCCGGCGATGGCGGACCTGCGGCGGCGGAAGAAGAGCCTGCCCGTGGTCGCCGCGCTGGCCGCCGACAACCCGGCCGCCGCGCGGTTGCGAATCCGCTACGCGGACGCGGCGCCGTGCACCGACGCCGAGCTACGCGATCTCGCCGACCTGGTGGAGCAGGCCGGTGGACGGGCCTGGTCGGAGCGGGCCGCCCGGCGCGAGGTCGAGCTGGCCCGGGAGACGTTGACGGAGCTGGCCGGCTCCGACGTGGACACCTCGGGGCTGGCGGCGATCGGCCGGTTCATCGTGGGCCGGCAGGAGTGAACGCCGGCGACCTTCGAGCCGAGTTCCATCCCGCAGGGTAGCGACTCCCTCACCCCAGGTCCATACGGGAAGACCCCTAAACATCACCGGAACCCCGTAAGTAATTAAACTTCCGTGATGAGGGAGCAATGAGGGTTTCTGCGCATGAAAGGTACGACTATGCTCGGATCCGTGAAGGAAGAGATGGACCGCGAGCTCAGCCCTTCCACCCGGACCCAGCGCTACGTCGTGGTCTCCGAGGTCGTCGTCGAGGTGGAAAACGAATACCGACTTCGGGCGGCGGCCCTGGTCAAGCTGGACGCGGTGGCGGCCAGCACACCCGAGGGGCTGGAGCGGATGCGCACCCGGATCGAGGGTGACACCGCGGTCGCACTGGACTTCCTCACCGATCCGGCGGCCGCCATCGTCGGTGCCGACGGCATCCGCACCCACGGCCACGGCATCCGGGTACGCAAGTACCTGCCCCGGGACGACGGCGACGGCTGCGCCGGCTGACGGCCGCCCCGGGTCGCCATCGGACCCGCCCTCGGGACGGTACGGACCACGCGAACGCCACCGCCGCGACCGCCTACCGCCGGGGAAGGATTCGTTCGACTATCAGCGGTACCAGCCGATCGGCCTGGTCGTCCAGATAGAAGTGGTCGCCGGGCAGCTCATGGACGTCGAGTCCCGCGCTGGTGTGCAACACCCAGTGGCGGGCGTCGGTGACGTTGAAGGTGTGGTCGCGGTCTCCGACGATCGCGGTGATCGGAGCGCTCAACGGCTCGCCGGGCACGTACCGGTAGGTCTCGATCAGCCGCACGTCGCTGCGTACCATCGGCAGCGCGATCTGTCGCAGCTCCTCGACCTCCAGCAGTTCCGCACCGCCACCGAGTTCCCGGACGTACGCGACCAGGCCCTCGTCGTCGCGCAGGTGAATCCCCCGCGAACGCCGCTGGGACGGAGCCGGCCCGGCCGAGGCGAACAACCGCAGCACCGAGATCGATTCGCTGGTCCGCAGGCGTCGCGCCACCTCGAACGCGACCACCGCACCCATGCTGTGGCCGAAGAGCGCCACCGGTCCGGAGATCGCCGGGGAGATGGCGGCGAGGATCTCGTCGACGAGGAGGTCCATCTCCTCGATGCACGGCTCCCCGTAGCGGTTCTGCCGCCCCGGGTACTGGACCCCGATCACCTCGACCTCATCGGGCACGAGGTCGACCCACCTCCGGAACGACGTCGCGCCACCGCCCGCGTGCGGGAAGCAGAGCAGCCGTACCGCCGCTCGGGGCGCGGACCGGAAGCGCAGGAACCAGGAGCCGTTCGTCGTTTCCCGGACGTAGCTGGTCACCGATGGAAGACCCTTCTGCTCGGCCGGGCGGGTGCTGCCCGGACGGCCGGTCACCCGTTCTCCCCGGAGATCGTGCCGGAGCGGCTGCCGAACGCCCGGTCCAGCGCCGCGTACCGCTCGTCGGCGGTCTCCTCGTCGGCGGCCCGCTCCAGGGCGAGCGCCCGAACGAGGTCGTGGAAGAAGTAGCGGACCTGACTCGCGCCGTCGACCTGGGCCACGTCGAGCAGCCGCGCGTCGACCAGTTGTTCGAGTAGTTCCCGCGCGGTGGCGAGCGTGACGTCGAGCAGCACGGCGGCGGTCCAGATGGCGAACCGTGGCACGTCCAGGAGCGCCAACAGCCGAAAGGCCCGCCGGGCGGCCTCGCCCAGGCCCTGGAGGCTCAACGCCACGCTCGCCCGGACCTCCAGGTCGGCGATCCGCAGTTCGTCGAGGCGTCGGCGCTGGCTGGACAGCCGGTCGGCGAGCCGGGCCAGCCGCCAGTACGGCTTCGCGGTGAGCCGGGCACCCGCGATGCGTACGCCGAGCGGCAGGTGACCGCAGAGTTGGACGATCCGTTCCGCGGCCTCGGGTTCGGCGGCCACCCGGGACGCACCGACGATCTTGGAGAGCAGTTCCAGCGCCTGTACGTGTTCGAGGACGTCCAGGTCGATCAGGGGTACGCCCTCCAGCGCCGCCAGCCGGGCCCGGCTCGTCACCATCGCCGCACAGGTCGGACTGTCCGGCAGCAGCGGACGTACCTGCTGCTCGCTCGCGGCGTTGTCGAGCAGCATCAGCACCCGTCGCCCGGCCAGCCGGCTCCGGTAGAGCTGGACCCGCTCGGGCATCGTCGCCGGGATGGTGGCCGGATCCGAGCCCAGGGCCCGGAGGATTGTCACCAGCAGGTCGGAAGGGTCGGCGGGCTGCGGGCCGGCACCGCGCAGGTCCACGTAGACCTGACCGTCCGGGTACGACGACCGCAGCAGGTGCCCGACGTGGATCGCCAACGTGGTCTTGCCCAGCCCGGCCATCCCGCCGATCACGCAGGCGAGCCGCTGGCCCCCGCTGTCGGCCCGGGTACGCAGCAGCGCGGTCACCTGCGCGGCCTCCCGGTCCCGGCCGGTGAAGTCCGCCACGTCGGGGGGCAGTCGGGCCGGCAGCGGCTCCGACGAAGGCCGTCCACCGAGGATCCGGGGCTCCGCCACCGGAACGTTGAGCGAGGCGTCGGCGGCCAGGATCGACTTGTGCAGGTCCTGGAGTTCGCGTCCCGGGTCGATGCCGAGCTCGTCGGCCAACGAGTGCCGGTAGTCCTGGTAGCTGGCCAGCGCGTCCGCCTGCCGGCCGCACCGGTACAGCGTAAGCATGAGCTGGCCACGGAACTGCTCCCGCAGCGGATCCGCGGCGATCAGCCCGGTCAGTTCGACGACCAGGCGGCCGTGGGAACCGAGGGCCAGCTCCGCGTCGATCCGGTCACCGAGCGCGGCGAGCCGCGCCTCCTCGAGCCGGGGTCGCTCCGCGTCGCTGAGATACTCGGTCACGCCGGCCAGCGCGGGGCCGCGCCACATGGCGAGGGCGGACCGCAACGCCTCGGCGGCCTCCTCGAACCGTCCCTCGGCCAACGCGTCCCGGCCCTGCGCCGCGAGCTGCTCGAAGCGCACCAGGTCGAACTGGTTCGGCGTGACCCGCAGCACGTATCCGGGCCGCTGCCGGACGATCTCCGCGTCCGGCGCGAGCTTGGCCCGTAGTCGGGAGACGTAGGTCTGGATCTGCGCGGCGGCCGTCACCGGCGGGTCCTCACCCCAGAGCACGACGGCGAGTCGCGAGTCCGAGACCACCCGGCCACGGGCGAGCAGCAGCGCGGCGAGCACGGTACGCACCTTGGACGCGCTGAGGTCGATCGGCCCCGTCGAGTCGAGCACCTCGACGTTCCCGAGAATTCGAAATTCCATCTTTCTCCAGAGGGAGTGGCGGTCCGGGTCCGCTCCACCCGAACGGGTCGAGGGCGGGGTCTGCCGGGACACGACGAGTTGCGTTCCGCCGGAGCTCATCAGGAGTCCCTGCCGTGGGTCATCACGAGCCGGGATCCGGTGGCGCGGTAGCGGCGAGCCGTCTCGACGTCGAGGTCCTCGTAGACCGGATCCAGGGCGTCCGCCATGAACAGCTCCCGCATGAGTTCCCGCTGGACGTTGCCGTCGGCGGACATCCGTACCTTGCCCGGCCGCAGGAACACCACGTTGGCCACCCGGACCCCGAAACACCGGCCCAGCCAGGCCTTGACGCTCTGGGCCAGGCCCGGCAACGAGGTGCCGTCCGTGGGCTCCAGCCGCACCTCGTGCAACACGACGATCTCCTGCCGGGGCGAGGGCACCGAGAAGACCGTGCCGGTCAGGTCGGCGAAGCGGGTGCTGGAGTTGCGGACGACCTTCTCCATGTCGTGCGGGTACAGGCTCCGCCCGCCGATGACGAGCATCTCCAGCATCCGGCCGAGCACGTACAGCTCCGAGGCGACGCAGACACCGAGGTCGCCGGTACGCAGGTAGCCCGCCTCCCCGTCGGCCGTGGTCGCCTGGAAGACGCGGGCGGTCTCGACCTCCCGGCGCCAGTAGCCCCGGGCCACGCTCCGGCCCCGGATCCAGATCTCGCCGAGGCGCCCGTCGGGCAGCACCGCACTCGTGTCCGGATCGACAATTCTCACGTCGAGACCATTGACCGTGCCGCTGCTGACGAGTGATCGACCGGCGGCGTCCGCGACGGCGGGCAGCAGGATGTTCTGCTCGAGCCGGCTCGGATCGAATCTCTCGACAACTAGCGGTCGACCGGGGCGGGTACCGGAAACGAACAACGTCGACTCGGCGACGCTGTAGCCGGCCCGCAGCGAGTCGCGACGGAATCCGGCCGACTCGAAACGGTCGGCGAATTCGACGACCGGCTCCGGCTCGATGGGCTCGGCACCGCCGACACAGGCGTGTTCCCACCGGGACAGGTCCAGCCCTCTGACCTGCTCGTCGGTCAACTCCCGGGCGCACAGGCGATAGGCGAAATCAGGGGCGGAGCTGAGGCGGATATCGTATTTGTCGATAGCCTTCAACCACCGCCACGGCTCCTCGAAGAAATCGTCGGTCGACAGGAGCACCGCCGTGGAACCACGATACAGCGGCTCCAGCAGCATTCCGATGAGGCCGGGCCCCTCGTGCAATGTCAGCCAACTGAGGAAACGGTCTTCCGGGGTCAGGCCGAGAGCGTTCTCGAATACACCGAAGTTGTGGACCAGATTCTCATGACTGATCATCACTCCCTTCGGGTCACTGGTCGATCCGGTGGTGTACTGCAGAAGCGCCAGAGTGGCCGGGCCGATATGTGGCAACCCTTCGCGGAAGCCCAACTCCGGGCCGCCCTGGTCCGTCAGGTCGGTGGCGGTGCAGAGCAGCCGGTCCAGTCCGTCCTGGCTCATCCAGTCGGAGACGGCGACCAGGCTGGCACTGTCGGTGAGGACAATGCGTGGATCCGAGTCCAGCGCGATCCCGGTGGCCCGCATCAGGTGATGCTTGCCCCCATCGGGTAAAGGCGCCGGGACGGGAACCACTCCGGCATACATGCAACCCAAAAGACTCTTGACGAAGTCGATGCCGGCCGAGTACAGCAGCAGGGCGCGGTCACCGGGGCAACAACGGTCCCGCAATCGCCCGGCCAGCGCTCGGGCCGCTCGGTCCAGTTGCCCGTAGGACAACGATTCCGAACGTTCCTCGCGTTCTTCCCAACCCAGGAAGACAACCGCCTCCCGGCCCGGATCCTCGCGCGCATGTTGAGCGACCCGGTCCACCAAACTTTCGATTCCCACCCGCCATTCCCCCCAATATTGCCTGCGGAGAGTGTGGCCACCCACGTCGGGACGCCGATTCAGCGGCAGATCCTCGGCGACGACGACCGCGGACGCCACATCTCCCCAAACGCTCACGGACGGTTCCGCTTACAGTATCGGGGCCGGCATATTCAATCAAGTCAGGTTCGAGACAGCGATAAGAACTTCCCGCGAAAGATGTGGGAAATCGCCCCGCTGCTAATCAAGCCACTACCTTTACTACCGTAAAGTAACCTGGGCCCGTTGCCGGAATGTCCCGCCTACCAGGGCAATTAGCCCGGTCTGCCGGGCAGGTTCCCGTCCCTTTGCTGACGCAAACATATAGTCGGTCGTCGTCAGGAGGGACTCCCGGTCCCTAGAAGATAGCCACCAGTTTCACTACTCACCCGTAGTCGGGCGAAAGTGACGCGTCGATGGGTAGCCGCATCGAACGGACCGAGCGTAGCGGAGAGACACAAGCGGAAAGCCCGCCCGGAGGCACCGTGACGGTGCGTCCCCGGACGGGCTTGATGGCGTGACGGAGTCAGCCGTTCGACAGCTCGGCCATCGCCACCGCGATCTGTCGCGGGCCGGTGAACGGCTCGCGGCCGTGCGCGGCGAGCATGTTGTCGACCACCAGGATGTCGTCGAGCTGCCAGTCGAACCGGACCGTCGCCGCCCGGTAGCAGTCCCGCAGATGCGCGACCACCTCGTCCGGAATCCGGCCACCGTCGCCGTAGTACGTGTTCGTCGGCAGGTCCTCGGGGTCGAACATCTCCAGGATGCCCTCCCGCACGTCGCTGGGCAGGGTCGTCACGTGGAAGAACGTCGCGTGGTTGAACCACACCGTCTCGCCGCTGACCGGATGCGTGTGCACCGCCCGGCGGACCGCGCGGGTACGAAGGTGGTCGCCGTCCAGCCACTCCGTCTGAATGCCGTTGGCCCCGCAGTACGCGGTGACCGCGGCCCGGTCATCGGTGTTGAAGATCTGCTGCCAGGCGGTGCCGAACTGCCCGTGGAAGTTCCGGACCACCATCCAACCGCGCCGGACGAACTCCTCGCGGATCGTCGGGTCGACCGCCCGGTACACCCGCCGGATGTCGGCCAGCGGGGTCGCGCCCCGGGTCAGGGGTGCCTGCCGGCAGTAGAAGTACAGCGTCAGCGGCCAGGCCGCCTGGTAGGAGTTCTCGTTGTGCAGGAAGATCTCCTCGTCCGGCGGATAGTCCGTCGAGGTGTAGACCTGCCCCTTGATGGTGCTCCGCGGCGAGGACCGCTCGGAGTACGTCAGCGGCGGGCCGGACAGCGCGCGTACCACCGCGTCGAAACCGTCGACCCCGCCGATCGGAAAGCCGCGCAGCAGGATCGCTCCCCGCTCGCCGAGGATCTTCCGGAGACTGGCGCGCTCGCTCCGGATCAGCTCCTCGATCCCGGCTCCGCCAGCCTCCCGGCTGACCGTGAACGGCATCGTCCCAACATCCTGCGCAGAGATAGTCATGAACCGGCCCTTCGAAACAGATCGCGGGCGCGCACCAGGGCGACGCGCGCTCAGTCGGACATGGCCACCAGGACCCGGCGACGCCCGGTGAACGGTCGCCGGCCGTGGCCGACCAGTACGTTGTCGATGAGCAGCACGTCGCCCTGGCGCCAGTCGACGTTCACGGCGGAGGCCAGTCCACGGTCGCGGACCTGGATGACGTACTCGTCCGGGATCGGGCTGCCGTCGGCGAAGCTCACCGACTGGGGCAGCTCGTCAACCGGCAGCACCTCGGCCAGCGACTTGGCGGTGTCGTCGCCCAGCGCCGCCGGATGCCACTGATCGGACTGGTTGAACCACACCTCGACCCCGGTGACCGGGTGTCGGGTGGTGGACGGACGGTCCTGGGTCACCCGCAGGCCACCGTCGGGCTTCCACTCCCAGCTCGCCTTGGTACTGCCGAGGAACGCCTCGACCTCGTCGCGGTCGGAGGTCTCGAAGGTCTCCTGCCAGCTCTTGCCGAAGCCGAACCCGTCGTGCAGGTTCTGGGTGTACCGGACCCCGTGCGCGTACGCCGCGCGCACCTCCGGGTCGAGGGCGGCGAGCCACCGTACGCCGTCGACCACCGGAGTGGCGCCACCGGTCTCGGCCGCCTTGGCGCAGAAGAACATCAGCCGCGCCGGCCACTGGTGCGCGTACGACAGCTCGTTGTGCATCGAGATGGTGAACTCGGGCGGGTACTCGGTCGAGGTGTAGACGTTCTTGCCGACCTTGGTACGCGGCGAGTTGCCGTGCACGTACGCCAGGCGGTTCGGCAGTAACTGGTCCATGACCTGGTCGAGCGTCTCCTCCGTCACCTGGAAGCCACGGAAGACCAGCGCCTTCTCGGCGCTGAGCAACGCGGCCAGGTCCGGCAGGGCCGAGAGGTGGTCGACCAGCCCTTCCGGGCTCGCGGCGACCCCGGCGGTGGCCGGGTCGATCTCCGTCGGTCTCCAGGCCTGGTGATCATCCATCGAACTCTCCCTTCGAGGGGACTCCCGCGGGGCTGGAGACCGGTAGCGGGAATCAGAAGGTGATGCGTCGTCGACGCAACCGTCATCTAGCTTCAAGAATGCGGGCAAGATCTATACTTTTCCGATACTCCGGCCATCCGCGGCCATGGCCGCGGGCATCGGGGTCCGTCAGGCCCGTTTCCGGACCAGCCGGGCGTTCTGCTCGGTGTCGGCGATCGCCCGCACCGAGGGGCTGAGCACGGCGAGCAGCACCAGCAGCGCCATCACCGCGCCCAGGCCGAGCACCGTGGACCGGACGCCGAAGCTGGCCAGGAGCAGGCCGCCGGCCAGCACGCCGAGGAAGTTCGCCCCCGACGCGAGCAGCGTGGCGACCCCGCCGACCCGGCCCATCAGGGCGTCCGGGGCGATCTGCACCATGTAGACCCCACCGACCACGTTGAACAGCCCGCCGACGTAGCTGTTGGCGGCGAAGAGCACCGCCAGGACGACCGGATCGCTGGTGAACGCCATCGCGGGGACCGTCACCGCCCAGGCGGCCAGTCCGCCGACCACCAGGGCCCGCAGGGTGGCCCGGCGCATCCACCACATGCCGCAGAGGGCGCCGAGCATTCCACCGACCCCGCTGACCCCGATCACGATGCCGACGACCGCGGCGGAGCCGCCGTCGTTCCGCACGATGATCATGAGGGTCAGGGTCAACGCCTGGAAGACGGCGTTGCTTACCGCGACGAACCCCATCACGGTACGCAGGAACCGCTGCCCCCACATCCAACGCACGCCCTCGGCGATGTCGGCGCGCAGCGACGTCCGACGGGGCGGCCGGGCGTGCTGGAAGTCCCGCCGGATCAGCAGCAGCGCGACCAGCGAGCCGAGGTGCGCGATCGTGGTCACCACGAACGGTGCCCACCTCGTGAGGCTGAACAGCAGGCCGCCGATGGGCTGACCGATCAGCACCGCGGCCCGGCCACGGGTCTCGTTCTGGGTCAGCGCCGTGGGCAACTGCTCCGGCGTGACGAGGTGCCGGACGGCGGCCCGCTCGGCGAGCTGGTAGAAGATGGTGAGGCTGGTCTGGACGAACGCGACGAGCATGAGCTGGGGCAGCCAGACCCGGTCGAGATACACCGCCAGCGCGACGCTGCCGGTCGCGGCGAGGCAGCCCAGATCACAGAGGATCATCAACCGCCGCCGGTCCCAACGGTCGACGAACGCGCCCGCCGGGAGCTGGACCAGCAGGTGCGGCAGCAGCGCGGCGGATCCGACGAACCCGGCCTGGGTCGCCGACCCCGTGTACCAGAGCACCAGCAGCGGGTACGCGATCGCGGTGATCCGGGCTCCGACCTGCGTACCGGCCGCCGCCGTCCAGAGCAGCAGGAAGTCGCGGTTGCGGCGCAGCGGAGGCGGCCCGGTGCGCTCCCGGCCGGTGCCGGCGGCCCCGGGCGGCTCCCCGACGGGGCTGTTCCCGGCACCGGCCTGCCTCGCCGGCTCCTCGACGAGGCTCACGAACCGGCCACCGGACCGCGCCGGCACCACTCCAGCACCGCCATCGCGCTGTGCATCTTGTTCTCGGCCTGGTCGAAGGCGATGCTCGCCGGGCCGTCGAGCACCTCGGCGGTGACCTCCTCGCCCCGGTGCGCCGGCAGGTCGTGCATGAAGATCGCGTTCGGACTGCCCGCCCAGAGCGCGGTGGTGACCTGGAACGGCGCGAAGATCTCCCGCCAGTTCGGATCGGGCTTGCTGGTCCCGGTCGTCTGCCACCGGGTGGTGTAGACGACGTCGAAGTTCCCGGGCAGGTCCACCATGTCGTGCCGCTCGCAGAGCGTCGCCGTGCCCCGGGCCGCCTGCGCCGAGGCGGTCGCCCGGATCTCGTCGGGCAACCCGTAACCGGGCGGCGTACGCACCTCCAGGTGCGTTCCGGCGTACCGGGTGAGGGCCAGGGCGAGCGCGGTCGCGGTGTTGTTGCCCTCGCCGACGTACAGCACGCGCAGCCCGTCGATCCGGCCGAAGTGCCCGAGCAGCGTGGTGAGGTCCGTCAGCGCCTGGGTCGGGTGCTCGTCGGCGCTCATCGCGTTCACCACCGACATCCGGTCCTGGGCGGCCAGCATCCGCAGCTCGCCCGGGTCGGCTGCGGTCCGCGCCACCAGCACCTCGAGCATCCGGGACATCACCGCGCCGGTGTCCTCGTGCGTCTCGCCGGTGTTGAGTTGCAGGTCGTCCGGCCCGTACGAGACGATCTGCGCCCCGAGCCGCAGGGCACCGCTGGAGAACGCGGTCCGGGTCCGGGTCGACGTCTTCCGGAAGTAGATTCCCACCACGTCGCCGGCCAGCGGACGCTCCGGGCCGGCGGTGCCGGCCCGGAACCGCGCTCCCCGGGCGACGATCGAGCGCAGGTCCTCGTCCGTCAGGTCGTTGATCGAGATGAGGTGCCGGACGGACCCTCGCGGGCTCCGCGCCGGGCCGGTCACCGCCGGCACCTCGCTGGCCCAGTCGGTGGAGAACCCGCCCCCGCCGCGCCGTTCCGCCTCCCGGCCACGTCGCTCACCCGCCTCACCACGTCGCTCACCCTCCCGGCCACGCCGCTCGCCCGCCTCACCTCGTCGCTCACCCTTGCGCGCGGCCGGGTCGGCCCAGCCGGCCAGCTCGCTGGCGACGAACGACTGCACCGCCTTGCCGGACTCCGCGTTGGTCAACACCACGAACCCGTTACCCGAGCGGATCCGGCCCAGCGTCATGGCCCGGTACCCGACGGTCTCGCCGGGATGGCCGAACTCGAGATCCGACACCGTGTCGTCGACGACGGTGCCGAGCCCGTAGAAGCTCCCCGGATGCGCCACGGTGACCAGTTCCGCCGCCAGCGCCGGGGTCAGCAGCGCCGGTCCGGCGTCCAGGTGGGCACGATGGATCTCGACCATCACCCGGGCCAGGTCCGCGGCGGTCGACCACAGCCCGCCGGCCGCCAACGCCGGCCGGACCCGCCACCCGTCGGGTACGGGTACCCCGTGCGCGTCGTGACCGAGCGCCACCCGGCGATCCGGAGCCGTCGGAAAGGCGGGATCGAAACTGCTGCCGGTCATGCCCAGCGGTGCGAAGACGAGCGCGCGGATCAACTCCGGGAACGGCTCACCGGTGAGGTCGACCAGCACCTGCTGCAACACCGCGAAGTGGCTGTTGGTCTTCCGGAACGACGTCCCCGGCACCTGCTCGGGCCGGACCGGGGCGGAGGTCGCGGGCGGCCGGCCGTACAGCACGTCGAGCAGGGTCGGTGCCGGCTCGGCCGGGGCGTACCCGGTGTTCGGGCTGGTGGACAGGCCGGACAGGTTGGCCAGCAGGTGGCGTACGGTGACCGGCCGGGACGGGGCCGGCACCCGCCAGGCGGTCAGGTACTCGTTGATGTCGGCGTCCAGGTCCAGCGTGCCGTTCCGGACCAGCCGGAGCACCCCGAGTGCGGTCACGTGCTTGCTGATCGAGGCGACCTGGAACGGGGTCTCCGGCGTGACCCGCTCCGTTCCACCGGCCGCGAGCACGCCGTGGGCCTGCACGTCGACCACCCGGCCGTCGCGGACCAGCGCGATACTGGCCCCCGGAACGTGGTGTCGGGCCATCGTGGTCAGCGGCGACGGCCCGGACACCGCCCGGACCGGCCGGGACGCCGGCCAGTTGCTCGCGGGCGTCGGCGCGGGAACGACGGCGGACCCGGCGTCGACCGTCGGCACGGGCGGGCCGTCGACCGTCGACGGCTCCGCGTCGAGCGTCGGTGGCGCGTCAGCGTCGAGGGACGACGGCGCGTCAGCGTCGAGCATCGGTGGCGGCTCCGCATCGAGCAACGGTGGCGCGTCCGCGTCGAGCACCTCGGCCAGGGCGGCGACCGTCTCGTGCTGGTACAGCATCCGCAACGACACCGGTAGTCCGGCCCGTCGGGCGGCCGAGACGAGTTGGACGATCCGCATCGAGTCCGCGCCCAGGTCGAAGAACCGGTCCTGCGCACCGACCTGGTCGAGGTCGAGGACGCTGGCGCAGACCTCGGCGATCCGCCGCTCGGTGTCGGTCCTCGGGGCCACGAACTCGCGCTCGGCGCCGAACGAGTCCCGTTCCGGAGCCGGCAGGGCCCGCCGGTCCACCTTGCCGGCCGAGTTGAGCGGCATCGCGTCCAGCGTCACGAACGCGGCCGGCACCATGTACCCGGGCAGCGTCGCGGCCAGGAAGTCGCGCAGCTCCGCCGGCTCGATCGGCCGCCCGTCCACCGGTACGACGTAGCCGGCGAGCCACTTCTCCCCGCTGGCGTCCTCGCGGGCGACAACCACCCCGTTGCGGACGTCCGGATGGGCCAGCAGCCGCTCCTCGATCTCGGGCAGCTCGATCCGGTGTCCCCGGATCTTCACCTGGTGGTCCGCCCGGCCCAGGAACTCCAGGTTGCCGTCCGGCCCGAACCGGACGAGGTCCCCGGTGCGGTACATCCGGGCGCCGACGGCCCGGCCGAACGGCTCCGGCAGGAACTTCTCCGCGGTCAGTTCGGGGCGGTTGACGTACCCCCGGGCGACGCCGTCACCGGCGATGTACAGCTCGCCGACGACCCCGACCGCGACCGGCTGGAAGTCCCGGTCCAGCACGTACAGCCGGGTGTTCGCGATCGGCCGTCCGATCGGCGCCACCTCGACGTCGCCGGGGACGTCCCAGGTGGTCGACCAGATCGTGGTCTCGGTCGGGCCGTACACGTTGAGCAGTCGCTTGACCCGGCCGCGCAGCTCGCCGGCCAGCGCCGGCGGCAGTGCCTCGCCGCCGACCAGCGCGACCACCGGCCGGGTCGCGAAGCCGGCGTCGAGCAGCAGCTTCCAGCCCGACGGGGTGGCCTGGACGTGGGTCACCGCGTACCGGTCGACCAGCCGGAGCAGCTCCGGGCTGTCCCCCACCTCGTCGTCGCCGGCCAGCACCAGCTGGGCACCGGTGACCAGCGGCAGGTACAGCTCCAGCCCGGAGATGTCGAAGGAGAGCGAGGTCGCGGCGAGCCAGACGTCGCCGGCGCCGCCGTCCAGCAGCCGCCGCATCGAGAACAGCAGGTTGAGCAGGGCCCGGTGCGAGATCTGGACGCCCTTGGGCCGCCCGGTCGAACCGGAGGTGAAGATGGTGTACGCCAGCCCGTGCTGGTCGTCGCGCCGGGACACCGGCTCCGTCGACCGGGCGGTGATCTCGGCGGCGTCCCGGTCGGTCAGGACGTACCGGCCGGGGTAGACCCCGTCCAGCCCGGCGGCGAGCGTGGAGTCGCTCACCACCAGTTCCGCCCCGGCGGTGTCGAGCATGTAGCCGAGCCGCTCCGCGGGCAGATCCGGATCCAACGGTACGTAGCCGGCGCCGGCCTTCCAGACGGCCAGCAGCCAGGCCACCAGTGCCGGGGTACGGCCGCACAGCACCCCGACCACCGACTCCGGTCCGACCCCGACCGCCCGCAGGTGCCGGGCATAGCCGTTCGCCAGCGTGTCCAGCTCGGCGTAGGAGACCCGCTCCTCGCCGTGGACCACCGCCACCGCCTCCGGGGTGGCCGCCACCTGCGCCTCGAACACGTGGTGCACAGATCTGGTCATGCCTCTCACCACTCCACGGATGTGTCGTTCCAGTCGGTCAACAACGTGTCGCGTTCCGCCTCCGGCATGTACGTCGCCCGGGCGTCGCCCTCGGGGCCGGCGGCCATCGACTCCAGTACGGCCCGGTACATCGCCACCACCCGCTCGGCGTTCACCGGGCTCAGCGCGCTGTTCCGGATCCGCAGCATCAGGTGCCCGGGACCGGTCGAGACGGCGAGCGCGAACTCGTTCGCGGCGTCGCCCGCGCCGGCCCGCACGTCCACCCGACCGGTGTCGACCTGGTGGAAGTCCTGGTAGCTGAACATCACCTCGATGAGCTGCCGGCCGCCGACCTGGCGCTGGATCGCCGGCATCGGATAGCGGCGGTGCGGCCAGAGTTCGACCTCGCGGTCGAAGACCTGCCGGACCAGCTCACCCCAGGTGGCGGCGGTCCGGTCGTGGGCGAACGGCAGGGTGTTCAGGTACATCCCGTAGACCCGGTCGGCGCCGTCGACCTCGGGCCGGGCGCTGCACACCAGACCGGTGAAGAACGCCGGCTCGTCGGTGAGCTGGCTCATCACCTTCAGATGCGCCGCGTGCAACACCGCCTTCAACGACGTACGCGTCGCCGTCGCCAGCGCCCGCAGCTCGGTCTCCAGCTCCGGGAACGGCACCGGGATCCGGAAACTGCCGGAACCGTCGGCGTCGCCGCCCCAGCCGGTGGGCAGGGCGAACCGGGAATGCGCGGTGACCACGTTCCGCCAGTAGTCGCGGTCCACGCCGGACTCCAGCGACTCGAGTTCGGCGGCGATGAAGTCGGCGTACCGGACCTCGGGCAGCGGTGTCGGTTCGGGCGACGTTCCGGCGGCGATCCGCCGGTAGAGGTCCAGCACCTCCATCAGCAGCGACTGCTGACTCCAGCCCTCGGTGATGGCGTGGCACTGGGTGAAGCCGAGCCGCCAGGCCTCGTCGCTCTCGACGAAGCCCGCCATCCGGAGCAGCGGCGGACGGTCCAGGTCGAACAGGGCGGCCCGTTCCTGGGCGATGAAGTCGTGCAGCGCCTGCTCCTTGGCCGGATCGTCCAGGTGCCGTACGTCGCGCACCTCGACCGGCATCTCGGCGGTGGCGTGCACGAGCTGCATCGGCACCGAGTACGTGGTCAGGTCGAACGAGGTACGCAGCAACTCGTGCCGCTCGACCACGATCCGGGCCGCCTCGCGCAGCGCGTCCGGCTGGAACGGCCGTTCGTCGCGGATCCGGTAGAAGCTGGTGTTGTGGTAGCGGTTGCCACCCACCCCACCGAGCATCTCGACGACCATGCCGAGTTGGACCTGGGACAGCGGGTACGCGTCAACGACCCCGACCGGCAACCCGGCCCGGTCCCGATCGCCGAGCAACGCGAACGGCGTCACCACCGGACCATCAACCGACCCCACCACCGACACACCCTCGACCGACTCCGCCGGCATCTTCCCCGACATCGCCTCGGCGAACTCCGCCACCGTCCGGAACTGGAACACATCCCGCACCGCAACCTCGAACCCCGCCGCCCGCAACTTCCCCACCAACGCCACCGCACGAATCGAATGCCCACCCAGATCGAAGAAACTCTCATGCACCCCGACCCGATCCAGACCCAGAACCTCCCGCCACACCCCCGCGACCCGCACCTCCACCGCATTACGCGGCGCCACGAACACCGGACCAGCCGCAACCACCGCCGAATCCGGATCCGGCAACCCCCGCCGATCCACCTTCCCATTCGCATTCAACGGCAACCCGTCCAACGACACGAACACCGCCGGCACCATGTACTCCGGCAACCGATCCACACAATGCGCCACCAACACATCAACCCCGACAACACCATCAGCCGGCACCCAATAGGCCACCAACCGCCGATCCGACGCCGACCCAACCGCGACCACCACCACATCCCGCACCGCCGGATGCGCCAACACCACCGACCGAACCTCACCCAACTCGATCCGATACCCGTGCACCTTCACCTGATCATCAACCCGACCCACGAACTCCACCACACCACCAGGCAACATCCGCACCAGATCACCGGTCCGATACAACCGGACACCAGAACCGAACGGATCCGGCACGAACCGCTCCGCCGTCAACTCCGGCCGATTCACATAACCCCGAGCCACCCCGACCCCACCAACAAACAACTCACCCAACACACCCACCGGAACCGGCGACAACTCCGCGTCCAACACATACATCGACATCCCCGGCAACGGACGACCGATCGGCACCACCTCCGGCACCAACCCCGCCACCACCGGATACGTACACGTACCCACCGACGCCTCCGTCGGCCCGTACTCGTTGACGAGTCGGCCGTCGCCGAGGATCTGCCGCCAGTTCTCGGCGACCGGGCCGGGCAGCGCCTCGCCTGCCACCACGACGACCTCGGCCAGGGCGGCGAGCTGGGCGGCCTCGACCTGCTGGCCGAGGATCTCCAGGTGGCCCGGGGTCAGCTTCAGGAAACTGAACGGACCCGCCGCCACCAACTCCCGACCCAGATCCGCCATATCCACATCCGAACCCAACAACCACACCCGCTGACCCGACACCAACGGCGCCCACACATTCGGCACCACCAGATCGAACGCCACCGACGAGAACAACGCCGACCCACCAACACCCCGACCAGCCAACTCCCGCGCCGCCCAGGACACGTGGTTGACCAGCCCACGATGGGTGACCGCCACCCCCTTCGGCCGACCCGTCGAACCCGACGTGAAGATCACGTACGCCAACCGGTCCAGGTCGGGCGGCTCGGCCAACGGGGTCGCCGGGCGGCTCGCGATCGCCAGGCGTTCGGTGTCGACCAGTACGCAGTCGAGGGTGGAGTCGAACCGGTCCGCGTGCCGGGACCGGGTGACCACCATGCTGGCGCCGGCATCGGCGAGCATCCGGTTCATCCGCTCGGCCGGGAAGGACGGGTCGAGTGGCACGTACGCGCCACCGGCCTGCCAGACCGCCAGCATCGAGGCGATCAGGTCCGGTCCCCGGTCCAGCAGCACCCCGACGACCGACTCCGGCACCACGCCCCGGGCCCGCAGGTGCCGGGCCAGCCGGTTCGCCCGGGCGTCCAACTCCGGATAGCTGAGCTCCATCTCGCCGAGCGTCACCGCCGGCCGGCTCGGGTTCGCCGCGACCATCTCGGCGAAGAGCTCCGGCACCGTACGGACCGGTGCCGGGCCGGGGTTGACGGCGTACTCGTCGAGCAGTTGGATCCGCTCGTCCGCCGGCAGGTGGCTGTTCCGGGCGTCGCCGTCCGGACCGGCGGCCATCGCCTCCAACACCGCCCGGTACATCGCGGCCAGCCGGGTCGCGTCGGGCCGGCTCAGCGTGTGCGTGTCGGCGGTCAGCACCAGGCTGCCGGTCATCGCGGCGACGGCCAGGCCGAACTCGGTGGCCCCCTCGCCGAGGCCGGACTCCACGTCGACCAGGTCGGCGTCGACCGCCTCGAAGTCCTGGTAGCTGAACCGCACCTCCAGCAGGCGCTGCCCGTCGGCCAGCTCACGCTGGATGGTCGGCATCGGGTAGCGGCGGTGCGGCCAGAGTTCGACCTCGCGGTCGAAGACCTGCCGGACCAGCTCACCCCAGGTGGCCGCGCCGCGCCGATGGGCGAACGGCAGGGTGTTCAGGTACATCCCGTAGACCCGGTCGGCGCCGTCGACCTCGGGCCGGGCGCTGCACACCAGACCGGTGAAGAACGCCGGCTCGTCGGTGAGCTGGCTCATCACCTTCAGATGCGCCGCGTGCAACACCGCCTTCAACGACGTACGCGTCGCCGTCGCCAACGCCCGCAACTCGGTCTCCAGATCCCGGAGCCCGACCGTCACCGAGTACGGCTCCCGCGCGCTACCCGGTGCGGCCCAGCCGGCGGGCAGGGCGAGCCGGCTGTGCCCGTCGACGATCCCGCGCCAGTAGTCGCGGTCCACGGTGGACTCCAGCGACTCGAGTTCGGCGGCGATGAAGTCGGCGTACCGGACCGCGGGCCGGGGCGCCGGCTTCGGCTCTGCACCGGCCCGAATCTCCTGGTAGAGGTCGAGCAGCTCGGTCAGCATCGCCCGGTGGCTCCACCCCTCGGTGATCGGGTGGGACACGGTGACCGACATCCACCACGCCTCGTCGCTCTCCACGTGGACGGTGAACCGCAGCAGCGGCGCCACGCCGAGGTCGAAGAGTTCGGCGCGTTCCGCCGAGGTGAACTCGCGCAGCGATTGCCGCCGCGGCTCCGGGTCCAGGTGCCGGAGGTCGCGTACGCCGATCGGAATCTCGGCGGTGGCGTGCACCAGCTGCATCGGCACCGAGTACGTGGTCAGGTCGAACGAGGTACGCAGCAGCTCGTGCCGCTCGACCACGATCCGGGCCGCCGCACGCAGCGCGTCCAGGGCGAACGGATGGGCGGTACGCAGCCGGAACGACGTCACGTTGTGGTACGCGTGCAGGTCGGTGTCGGCCAACATCTCGACGACCATGCCGAGTTGGACCTGGGACAGCGGGTACGCGTCGACGACCCCGACCGGCAGCCCGGCCCGGTCCCGATCGCCGAGCAACGCGAACGGCGTCACCACCGGACCATCAACCGACCCGACCACCGACACACCCTCGACCGACTCCGCCGGCATCTTCTCCGACATCGCCTCGGCGAACTCCGCCACCGTCCGGAACTGGAACACATCCCGGACCGCAACCTCGAACCCCGCCGCCCGCAACTTCCCCACCAACGCCACCGCACGAATCGAATGCCCACCCAGATCGAAGAAACTCTCATGCACCCCGACCCGATCCAGACCCAGAACCTCCCGCCACACCCCCGCGACCCGCACCTCGATTGCTGTACGCGGCGCCACGAACACCGGACCAGCCGCCACCACCGCCGAATCCGGATCCGGCAACCCCCGCCGATCCACCTTCCCATTCGCGTTCAACGGCAACCCGTCCAACGACACGAACACCGCCGGCACCATGTACTCCGGCAACCGATCCACACAATGCGCCACCAACACATCAACCCCGACAACACCATCGGCCGGCACCCAATAGGCCACCAACCGCCGATCCGACGCCGACCCGACCGCGACCACCACCACATCCCGCACCGCCGGATGCGCCAACACCACCGACCGAACCTCACCCAACTCGATCCGATACCCGTGCACCTTCACCTGATCATCAACCCGACCCACGAACTCCACATCACCACCAGGCAACATCCGCACCAGATCACCGGTCTGATACAACCGGACACCAGAACCGAACGGATCCGGCACGAACCGCTCCGCCGTCAACTCCGGCCGATTCACATAACCCCGAGCCACCCCGACCCCACCAACAAACAACTCACCCAACACACCCACCGGAACCGGCGACAACTCACCATCGAGCACATACATCGACATCCCCGGCAACGGACGACCGATCGGCACCACCTCCGGCACCAACCCCGCCACCACCGGATACGTACACGTACCCACCGACGCCTCCGTCGGCCCGTACTCGTTGACCAGCACCGCTTCGGGGTCACACTCGCGCCAGCGCTCCAGGGTCTGCCGGGTGAACGCCTCGCCGGCCACCACCGTCACCCCGGCCAGCCCGGTGGCCTGGCCCGGTTCGAGTTGGTGGGCGAGCACCTCCAGGTGGCCCGGGGTCAGCTTCAGGAAACTGAACGGACCCGCCGCCACCAACTCCCGACCCAGATCCGCCATATCCACATCCGAACCCAACAACCACACCCGCTGACCCGACACCAACGGCGCCCACACATTCGGCACCACCAGATCGAACGCCACCGACGAGAACAACGCCGACCCACCAACACCCCGACCAGCCAACTCCCGCGCCGCCCAGGACACATGATTGACCAACCCACGATGGGTGACCGCCACCCCCTTCGGCCGACCCGTCGAACCCGACGTGAAGATCACGTACGCCAACCGGTCCAGGTCGGCCGGCACGTCGAGTGCGGTCGCCGGCTGCTCGGCGATGGTCGACCCGGCCTGGTCGAGCACGACCCGGACGGGGACCTCGGGGAACCGGTCGACGTAACCGGACCCGGTCACCACCACCCGGGCACCCGCGTCGGCGAGCATGTCGCCGAGCCGGTCGGCCGGGGAGGAGGGGTCGAGCGGCACGTACGCGCCACCGGCCTTCCAGACCGCCAGCATCGCCACGAGCAGGTCAGGTCCCCGGTCCAGCAGCACCCCGACGACCGACTCCGGCACCACACCGCAGGCCCGCAGGTGCCGGGCCAACCGGTTCGCCCGGGCGTCCAGGTCCGCGTAGCCGACCTGACCGTCGGCGCCGTCGATCGCCACCGCCTCGGGGGTCGCGGCCGCCTGTGCGACGAACCGCTCCAATATCCCGGGGCCGGCCGGCTCGGTCGGGCCGCTGCTCCACTCGACGAGCAGTTGCCGCTGCTCGTCGGTGTCCAGACAGGTCCGCCGGGCGTCCCCGTCCGGGTCGGCGGCCATCGACTCCAGCACGGCCCGGTACATCGCGCCGATCCGGTCGGCGTTCACCCGGCTCAACCCGCGCGGGTTGACCGCCATCGTGACGTAGCCGAGCCGGACCGCCACGGCGAGCGGGAACTCGGTCGGGCTGTCGTCGATGCTGGCCATGTAGTCGACCAGTTCCTTGTCCACCTGGTCGAAGTCGTGGTAGCTGAACCGGACGTCCATCAGCCGCTGGCCGTCCCCGAAGGCACGCTGGATCTCCGGCATCGGGAAACGCCGGTGCGGCCACACCTCGACCTCGCGGGCGTAGGTCCGGGTGACCAGCTCCAACCAGGTACGGGCGCCCCGGTCGTACGCGAAGGGCAGGCTGTTGAGGTACATCCCGTACACCTGGTCGGCGCCGACGATCTCCGGCCGGCCGTGCAGGACCAGGCCGGTCAGGAACGACTCCTCGGCGGTGAGCTGGCTCATCACCTTCAGGTGCGCGGCGAGCAGCACGGTCTTCAGCGACGCCTTCGCCCGGCTGGCCAGCGCCCGCAGGTCGGACTCCAGGTCGTGGAAGGGCACCCCGAGCATCAGCGAGCCGCGCGGCGCGTTCTCGTCGCCCCAGCCGGTCGGCAGGGAGAACCTCGGGTACCGCTCGACGATGCCCCGCCAGTAGTCCCGGTCCCCGGTCGAGTCCAGCGAACGCAGCTCGGCGGCGATGAAGTCGGCGAACCGGATCGTCGGCACCGCCGCCGGCTCCGGCCGGCCGCCGTCCCGCATCTCGCGGTAGAGGTCCAGCACCTCCATCAGCAGCGAGTGGTGGCTCCAGCCCTCGATGATCGCGTGGCACTCGGTGACCGACAGCCACCAGGTCTTGTCGTCGCAGACGTGCGCGTACAGCCGCATCAGGGCCGGCTCGGCGAGGTCGAGGACGTCCGCCCGCTCCGCCGCGGTGAACTCGCGCAGCGACCGGTCCAGCTCGGCGGCGTCCAGGTGCCGCAGGTCCCGCTCCCCGACCGGCATCTCGGCGGTCGGGAAGACCACCTGCATCGGCACCGAGTACGAGGTGAGGTCGATCGCCGTACGCAGCACCTCGTGCCGGTCCACCACGATCCGGGCCGCCTCGCGGAGCGCGTCCAGCGTGAACGGCCGCTCGTCCCGGATCCGGAACGACGTCACGTTGTGGTACGCGTGCAGGTCGCCGTCGGAGAGCATCTCCACGACCATGCCGGCCTGGACCCGGGACAGCGGGTACGCGTCCACGGCACCGGCCGGCACCCTGGCCCGATCCTCGGCGGAGATCAGCTCGAACGGCGTCACCGGACGCTCGGCCGGAGCGGGGGCGGAACGGCCGTCGAGCACGCCGCAGAGCTCGGCCACCGTACGGTGCTCGAAGACGTCCCGTACCGCGACGTCCAGGCCGATCGCGCGCAGCTCGCCGACCAGCGCCACGGCCCGGATCGAGTGCCCGCCGAGGTCGAAGAAGCCGTCGTGTACGCCCACCCGCTCGACCCCGAGCACGTCCCGCCAGACCGCCGCGACCCGCTCCTCGATCGGGGTCCGGGGTGCGACGTAGGCGGATCCGGCGGCCAGGGTGCCCCGGTCCGGCGCGGGCAGCGCCCGCCGGTCGAGCTTCCCGTTGGCGGTCAGCGGGATCCGGTCCAGCGGCACGAACGCCGCCGGCACCATGTACTCCGGCAGGGTGCGGGCGAGGAACTCGCGCAACTCCCCCGGTGTCGGCGCGGAGCCGACCTCGGCCACCAGGTAGCCGGCCAGCCGCTTGTCGCCGGGCACGTCCTCCCGGACCACCACGACCGCGTCCCGGACCCCCGGATGTGCGGCCAGCGCCGCCTCGATCTCGCCCAACTCGACCCGGTAGCCCCGGATCTGCACCTGGTCATCGATCCGACCCAGGAAGTCCAACCCACCATCGGAACGCCGCCGAGCCAGATCACCACTGCGATACATCCGGGCACCCGGCGAGGTAGCGAACGGATCCGGCACGAACCGCTGCGCCGTCAACTCCGGCCGCCCCAGATAACCCCGCGCCACCCCCGGCCCACCCACGTGGATCTCCCCCGGCACCCCGACCGGCACCAGATTCCCGTACGAGTCCAGCAGGTAGACCCGCAGGTCACCGAGGGGGTAGCCGACCGGGTTGCCCGGGGCGGTGATGTCCTGCGGGCGTACCTGGTGGAAGCTGGAGTGCACGGTGGTCTCGGTGATGCCGTACATGTTCAGCAGGGCCGGCCGGTCCAGTCCGAACTGGTCGGTCCAGGGGGCCAGCTCGGCCATCTCCAGCTTCTCGCCGGCGAAGACCACGGCCCGGAGCCGGAGTGCGGCCAGCCGCGGATCGCCGTCCCGAGCGAACCCGACCAACGCCCGGAACGCCGACGGCGTCTGGTTCAACACCGTCACCCGCTCCCGGACCAGCAGATCCAGGAACTCGTCCGGCAGCCGGGTCACCTCCCGGGGCACCACCACCAGCCGACCGCCGTACAGCAACGCACCCCAGAGTTCCCAGACGGAGACGTCGAAGGCGTACGAGTGGAACAGCGGCCAGACGTCCGAGGCGGAGAACTGGTAATGGGTCTCGGCCACGGTCAGCAGCCGGAGCACGTTGGCGTGGGTCAGGCAGACGCCCTTCGGTCGACCCGTCGAACCCGACGTGTAGATCACGTAGATCAGGTTCTCCGGACCCGACACCGGCACCGGATTCGACACCGGCTGCCCCGACAGGTCCTCCCGGTCCAACAGCACCGTCACGCCGTCGTGGAACCCGGCCACCGTGTCGGACAGCGCCGACTGGGTCAGCACCACCGACGCGCCCGCGTCACCGACCATGAAACCCAACCGGTCCACCGGCTGCGCCGGATCCAACGGCAGATACGCCGCCCCCGACTTCAACACCCCCAGCAGGGCCGGAACCAGCTCCACACCCCGCTCCAGGCAGACCCCGACCAGAGACTCGGGCCCGACGCCCAGACCACGAAGCCGATGCGCCAACCGATTCGCCCGCGCATTCACCTCCGCGTACGACAACTCCACACCCTCGAACACCACCGCCACCGCATCCGGCGACGCCACCACCCGCTCCTCGAACACCTCGTGCACGCAGCGGGTCGGCGGCACCGCGTCGATCCGGAACAGGTCGGCGACGCCGGTCACCTCGGTCCGCTCCGCCGCGTCGAGGAAGTCCGCCGCCGAGACGGCCCGGGTCGGGTCGACGACGACCGCCTGGAGCAGCCGGACCAGGTGCGCGCCCATCCGGTCCACCGTGGCCCGGTCGAAGAGCGCGGTCGCGTACTCCAGGTGGCCGCGCAGCCCACCGTCGGCGGCCTCCTCGATCTGGAGGGTCAGGTCGAACCGCGACACCTGGGACATCCCGTCCAGCGGCGTCACCACGAGGCCCGGCATCGCGTACGCCCCGGCGCCCGCCTCGTGCATGGTGAAGGCGACCTGGAACAGCGGGGTACGGGACATGTCCCGTTCGGGCTGCAACTCGTCGACGAGCTGGCCGAACGGCACCTCCTGGTGGTCGAACGCGCTCAGCACGGTGTTCCGGTTGGCGGCCAGCAGTTCACCGAAGGTGATGTCGGAGTCCCACCGGGCCCGCATCACCAGGCTGTTGATGCCGTACCCGATCAGCCGGCGCAGTTCGGGCCGGCTCCGGCCCGACACGACGGTCCCGACCGGGATGTCGGTGCCACCGGTGTACCGGGACAGCAGTGCCTGGTAGCCGGTCAGCAGCACCATGAACAGCGTCGCGTCGTGCCGGCGGGCGAGGTCGCGGAGCCGCTCGCCGAGCCCGGCCGGCAGGTCGAACCCGGCGACCGCACCGGCCCAGTCCCGGGTCGCCGGCCGGGGCCGGTCCGCCGGTACGTCCAGCGGCGGCACCCCGGCGAGCTGGTCCCGCCAGTAGTCGAGGTGCCGCTGGTGCTCCGCCTCGGAACGGTTCCGCTCCCAGGCGGCGTAGTCGGCGTACTGGACCGGCAGCGGGGCGAGCGGGTCCGGTCGGCCGGTGGTGGCGGCGTCGTACAGCGCGCTGAGTTCCTCGGCGAAGACCCCGACCGACCAGGCGTCGCAGGCGATGTGGTGGAAGACGACGACCAGCAGGTGGTCGTCGTCGGCCAGCCGGAGCAGTCGGGCCCGCACCGGCCACTGCGCGGCCAGGTCGAACGGCGTGGCCGGCTCCTGCGCGGCCAGCGCGAAGGCCCGGCTCTCCCGCTCCGACTCCGGCAGCTCGGACAGGTCCACCACGGCCAGCGGCACCGGCGCGGGCGGGTCGATGACCTGGGTCGGCTCGCCGGCCGCGAGCGCGTACCGGGTCCGGAGGATCTCGTGCCGCCCGACCAGCCCGGTGAGGGCCCGACGCAGCGCGTCGTGGTCCAGCGGGCCTCGCATCCGCAGCGCGAGCGGGACCAGGTACTCCCAGCTCCCCGGGTCCAGCCGGCTCAGGAACCACATCTGCTGCTGCCCGAAGGACAGCGGCAGCGGGCCGTCCCGGTCCACCCGGGTCAGCGCCGCCCGGCGACCGCCGCGCAGCTTTCCGGCGAGCCGGGCCCGCAGCAGTTCCTCGCGGACCACGTCGATGCCACGCTCGATCGTGTCTTCGCCCGTGCTCATCCCTTTTGCTCCTTCAGCAACGCCAGGCCCGCCAGCAGGTCGGATTCGGAAAGCTCGTCGATTTCTGCGCGGATCCGCTCCTCGACGGCCTCGGCGATCCGCGCGATCGTGGGGCGCTCGAAGACGGTCCGGACCGGAAGTTCGATCTCGAACTCCTCCTGGATCCGAGCGGCCAGCCGGACGGCGAGGATCGAGTTGCCGCCGGCGGCGAAGAAGTTCGTCCGCGCTCCGGCCTCGACGTCGAGCAGTTCGGTCCAGATCTCGGCGATCCGCTCCTCGAGGGCGCCCTGCGGCGGCACGTAGTCCGCGGCGTCCACCTCGGCCAGCGCCCGACCAGGCGCGGGGAGGGCCCGCCGGTCGAGCTTGCCGTTGGCGGTCAGCGGAATCCGGTCCAGCGGCACGAAGACCGCCGGCACCATGTAGTCGGGAATCCGGGTCGCGCAGTGTGCGGCGAGTTCGGCGGTCGACGGCGACGCGTCCGGCTCGGCCACGTGGTACGCGACCAGTCGCAGGGCGCCCGGGGTCGGCTCGTCGGTCAGCACGACCGCGTCCCGGACCCCCGGATGTGCGGCCAGCGCCGCCTCGATCTCGCCCAACTCGACCCGGTAGCCCCGGATCTGCACCTGGTCGTCGATCCGACCCAGGAAGTCCAACCCACCATCGGGACGCCGCCGAGCCAGATCACCACTGCGGTACATCCGGGCACCCGGCGAGGTAGCGAACGGATCCGGCACGAACCGCTGCGCCGTCAACTCCGGCCGCCCCAGATAACCCCGGGCCACCCCCGGCCCACCCACGTGGATCTCCCCCGGCACCCCGACCGGCACCAGATTCCCGTACGAGTCCAGCAGGTAGACCCGCAGGTCACCGAGGGGGTGCCCGACCGGGTTGCCGTGCCCGTCGACGTCGGTGGCGCGTACCCGGTGCTGGGTGACGTGCACCGTGGTCTCGGTGATGCCGTACATGTTCACCAGGGCCGGGCTGTTCCCGAACCGGTCGGTCCAGGGGGCCAGCTCGGCCATCTCCAGCTTCTCGCCGCCGAAGACCACGGCCCGGACCCGGAGTGCGGCCAGCCGCGGATCGCCGTCCCGAGCGAACCCGACCAACGCCCGGAACGCCGACGGCGTCTGGTTCAGCACCGTCACCCGCTCCCGGACCAGCAGATCCAGGAACTCGTCCGGCAGCCGGGTCACCTCCCGGGGCACCACCACCAACCGGCCGCCGTACAGCAACGCACCCCAGAGCTCCCAGACCGAGAAGTCGAAGGCGTACGAGTGGAACAGCGGCCACACGTCGGACGAGGTGAACTCGAAGTGCGGATAGGTGGTGCTGAACAGCCGGAGCACGTTGGCGTGGGTCACGCAGACGCCCTTCGGCCGACCCGTCGAACCCGACGTGTAGATCACGTAGATCAGGTTCTCCGGACCCGACACCGGCACCGGATTCGACACCGGCTGCCCCGACAGGTCCTCCCGGTCGACGACGACGAGATCACCGTCGTGGAAGCCGGCGACCGTCGCCGACAACGCCGACTCGGTCACCACCACCGACGCACCCGCGTCGCCGACCATGAAACCCAACCGGTCCACCGGCTGCGCCGGATCCAACGGCAGATACGCCGCCCCCGACTTCAACACCCCCAACAGCGCCGGAACCAGCTCCACACCCCGCTCCAGACACACCCCCACCAAAGACTCCACACCCACACCCAGACCACGAAGCCGATGCGCCAACCGATTCGCCCGCGCATTCACCTCCGCGTACGACAACTCCACACCCTCGAACACCACCGCCACCGCATCCGGCGACGCCACCACCCGCTCCTCGAACACCTCGTGGAGGCAGCGGTCCGGAACACCGGTCCGGAACGGGTCGGCGACGCCGGTGGCCACCAGCCGGTCCACCGGGTCGAGGAAGTCCACCGTGCCGAGCCGCAGGTCCGGGTCGGCGACGACGGCGTGAAGCAGCCGGACCAGGTGTCCACCCATCCGGTCCACCGTGGTCCGGTCGAAGAGCGCGGTCGCGTACTCCAGGGCGCCCAGCATCGTGCCGTCGGCCTGGACCCGGACGAAGAGCGTCAGGTCGGTCTTGGCGACCTGCCAGGAGGCGGTGAACGCCGCCAGGTCGTCGGCCCGGACCGCGCCGCCGGTCAGCCCCTCGTCGTGCAGGTCGAACGCGACCTGGAACAGCGGGGTACGGGACATGTCCCGGTCCGGCTGGAGGTCGTCGACGAGCTGCTCGAACGGCAGCGCCTGGTGCGCGAACGCCTCCCGGCAGACCTCCCGGGTCGCCTCCAGTGCCTCGCCGAACCGCAGTCCGCCGTGCAGGCCGGGCCGCAGTACCAGGGAGTTCAGGAAGAAGCCGACCATGTTCTCCAACTCGGGCCGGGTACGGCCGGCCACCGGCGTACCGACGGCGACGTCCCAGCGCCCCGCGTACCGGGCGATCAGGGTGCCGAACGCGGTCAGCAGGGTCATGTACGGCGACGCGCCGTACCGCCGGCCCAGTTCGCGTACGGCGGTGGCCAGGTCGGCCGGGATGGTGAACGGGGCCAGTGCACCCCGGGAGTCGCGCCGGGCCGGTCGGGGCCGGTCGGTCGGCAGATCCAGTGGCCCGAGCCCGGCGAGAGTACGCCGCCAGTAGGCCAGGTCCGCCGCGAGCACGTCGTCGGTCAGCCAGCCCCGTTGCCAACTCGCGAAGTCCGCGTACTGCACCGGCGGCGCCGGCAGTTCCGGGGTACGTCCGGCGGCGAACGCGGCGCAGAGTTCCCGCAGTTCCCGCTCCAGCACCACCGACGACCAGCCGTCACAGGCGATGTGGTGCAGGGTGAGCAGCAGCACCGACTCGCCAGCCGGGGTCCGGCCGGCCGTCGCCGGAATGCGTACCGACGTCGGCGGGACCGGGACCGGGGTGCCCGGCAGCCGGACCAGCAGGGCCCGCCAGACCGGCCCGGTCGCCAGGTCGAACCCGCGCTCGAACTCGGCCCGGAACACCGTGTCGAGATCCACCCGGTCGGCCTCGACCGTCCGCAGCTCGACCGCGCCCGGGGACTCGATCACCTGCCGGGGCTCGCCCGCCTCGTCGACGTACCGGGTCCGCAGCACCTCGTGCCGCTGGGCGAGCGCGGTCAGCGCCCGTCGTACCGTCGCCGCGTCGATCTCCGGAGACAGCCGGAGGTAGAGCGGGGCCACCCACTCGGTGCTGCCCGGCTCCAACCGGTCCAGGACCCAGAGCCGGCGCTGCCCGAACGACAGCGGCAGCGGACCGGTCCGGGGCACCACGGTCAGCGGCGGACCGTCCTCCTCGGCGACGGCGACCAGCCGGGCCTGCTGCTCCACCGTCGGCGCGGCGAACAGGCCCCGCAGCGCGACCTTGCTGCCGGACGCCGCCCGGAGCTGGTTGGCCAGCCGGGTCAGCAGCAGTGACGAGCCGCCGAGCTGGAAGAAGTCGTCGTGCGCCCCGACCTGGTCGACCTTGAGCAGCTCCGTCCAGGCCCGGGCCACCAGCCGCTCGGCGGCGTTGCGTGGCGCCACGTACGGCGCGCGGCCGTCGGCGTCGCCGGGGTCCGGCACCGGCAGCGCGGCCCGGTCCACCTTTCCGCTCGTGGTGAGCGGGAACGCGGGCAGGGCGACGAAGGCCGCCGGGACCAGCGGGTCGGGCAGCCGGTCGCGGAGGAAGGCGCGCAGCCGGTCGGGCGTCGGCACCCGCGGGCCGGTGACGTACCCGACGAGTCGCTTCGTACCGTCGGCGCCGTCCTGGGCCAGCACCACGGCACCGGCCACGTCCGGATGGCTGACCAGGACGGACTCCACCTCACCGGGCTCGATCCGCACCCCGTTGACCTTGACCTGCTGGTCCAGCCGGCCGATGTACTCCAGGGTCGCGTCACTGCGCCAGCGCACCAGGTCACCGGTGCGGTACAGCCGCGAGCCGGCCGGCCCGTACGGGTCCGGCACGAACTTCTGCGCGGTCAGGTCGGGCCGGCCCAGGTAGCCCCGGGCCACTCCCACCCCGCCGGCGTGCAGTTCGCCAGCCACACCCACCGGCACCGGGTCGCCGTTCTGGTCGAGTACCAGCACCCGCAGGTTGGTCAGCGGTCGACCGATCGGCACCGGGCCGGTCGGCAGCGCGGGGTCGTACGGGTGCGCGGTCACGTCGATGGCGCACTCGGTCGGCCCGTACGTGTTCCAGAGGGTGACCTTGAGCCCGTCGGTGAGCCGCCGGCACAGCTCGGCGTGCAGTGGCTCGCCGGCCGAGAAGAGCAGCCGGAGCGAGGTGCAGTCCCGCCAGCCCGGATCCTCGGCGACGAGCCGGAGCACCGACGGCACGCCCTGGAAGACGGTGACGCCGTGCCGGGCGACCGCCCGGACCATTGCCGCCGGGTCGTGCTCGGCGCCCACCGGTGCGAGTACGACGGCACCGCCGCTGACCAGGGGTGCGAAGAACTCCCAGCACGCCGCGTCGAAGGTCAGCGCGGTCTTCTGCAGCACCCGGTCGTCCGGACCGAGACCGTGCTGCTGCACCGCCCAGCCGACCCGGTTGGCGATGGCCGCGTGGCTGATCATCACGCCCTTGGGGCGCCCGGTCGAGCCGGAGGTGTAGATCGCGTAGGCGAGGCTGTCCCCGGTCGCCGGGCTGACCAGCGGCTCGTCGGAAAGCTCCGCGAGCTCCGCCGAGAGCGTGTCGAGGCAGACCGTCCGGGCACCGGTGCCGGCCACCAGGTCGGTCAGGGCCGACTCGGTGAGCACGATGCCGGCACCGGTGTCGGTCAGCACCCAGGTCGCCCAGTCGCGCGGGTGGTCCGGGCTCAGCGGCAGGTAACCCGCACCCGCCCGCCAGACGCCGAGCAGCGCGACGACCAGGTCCACGCCGCGCGGCAGGCAGACGCCGACCAGCGAGTCGGGCCCGACGCCGAGCCCCAGCAGGAGCCGGGCCAGCCGGCTGCTCCGGCAGTCCAGCTCGGCGTACGTCACCTCGACGTCGCCGGCCAGCACGGCGACCGCGTCCGGCGTGGCCGCCGCCTGGCGGGCGACCAGCGCCGGCAGGATGGTGGCGGATCCGGCGTCGGCCGCCGTTCCGTGTCCGGCGCCGACCACGTCAGTCCGGCTTCGATCGGGGTTCATGGGTGCTCCTCACCTCGTTCCGGCGGCCGAGCGGTCAGCTGGTGCTGGCCGCCATCCGCTGGCGCAGGCTCAGCGGGCGCATGTCGGTCCAGACCTCGCCGATCCGGGCGAGGCAGTCGGCCCGGAGGCCCTCGGTGCCCTCGGCGTGCCAGCCGGCCGGCAGGTCCCGGTCGGCGGGCCAGATCGAGTACTGCTCCTCGTCGTTGCGGACCACGCGGTAGACCCGGTCGTCCGTCTGCTCGTCAGCCATGGGAACTCCTTGTCGATAGTTGGGGCTCCGGCCGCTGGCCGGGACCGGGCAGGAAGTTGTCGACGCGGACGCCCAGGCCCCGCTCGACGGCGGCGGCCCGGACGAACTCCGCGAGGGCGATGTCCAGGGCGCCGAGCCCGAACGGCGAGAAGACCACCCTCCGGGATGGATCGCGGCGGAAGCCGCCGGTACCGCGCAGGATCTGGCCGATCGGCGCGTCGATGAAGTTCCGGTGCCCGACCTGTAGCTCGGTCAGGTGCAGCGAGGTCCGCTCCCGGCACACGTGGTCGGCGTCGTCCACCACGTTCTGGCTGGCCAGGATCGTCGCCGGGGGCAGGTCGCGCAGCGAGACGTGCAGCACGAGGGTGCCGGGGCGGGCCGGGCCGAGGTCGAGGTGCGGTTCCGCGGCGGTGGTCGCGACGGAGATCAGCTCGTGTGCCGCGACGGCCCGGCCGATGTCGGCGGCCAGCGTCACGTGCACCGTGCCGGCCAGTGCCGCGCATTGCCGGGCGAACGCCGCCGCGCGCTCGGGGTCGCTGTCGAAGAGGGTGACCTCGGTGAGGGTGGGCAGCGCCGCGAGCAGGAACCGCAGCACCTCCAGGTTGATCACGCCGCAGCCGATCAGCGTCACGCCGCTCGGGGCCGGGTCGCGGACCAGCAGCCGGGCGGCGAGCGCGGCGCTCGCCGCGGTCCGCTTGGCCGAGATCACCGATCCTTCGAGGAGTGCCCGGGGCACTCCGGTGTCGAGGTCGTTGACCAGGATGGCGGCGTTGGCCCGGGGCAGGCCGTCGTGGATGTTCCCCGGCCAGGAGGCGATCCACTTCATTCCGGCGGCGGGTGCCGGCCCGCCGACGTACGCGGGCAGCCCGATGATCCGGTTGCGGGGCTCGTCGGGGAAGCGCAGGAACGTGGAGTGCGGCACCGAGGTCCTGCCCTCGTCGTGCAGCTTGTACGCCTCGCCGACCAGTTCGATCAGCGCGAGCTCGCGGTCGGCCAGGATCTCCTGGACGTCGTCATGTCGAAGGATCAGCATCAGGCTTGATCACCACCGGCGGCTTCCTTCCAGAGGTGCGAGGCCTCACCGAAGCGCCCGCGTACCCATTCGTCGGAATAGATCGTGTCGAGGTAGCGGTCGCCACCGTCGGGGAAGATGAGCACGCAGTTCGCGTCCTCGGGGATGGTCGGGCTCCGCCGCTCCAGTGCCGCGACGGTGGCGCCGGACGAGCCGCCGACCAGGATCGCCTCCCGGGCGGTGAGCCGGCGGCAGGCGGCGACGCATTCCAGGTCGGTCACGTGGATGACCTCGTCGGCCGCGTCCGGGTCGAAGAGCCCCGGCCGCAGCGATGCTCCGTGTCCGGGCAGCAGTCGTTCGATCGGCTGCTGGCCGTCGAAGATCATGCTGCCGACCGCGTCCACCGCGATGATCTTGGTGGTCAGCCCGTGCTCCCGGATGTAGTCGGCGCAGCCGCGCAGGGTGCCGCAGGAGCTGACCGCGCAGAACAGGTAGTCGACGGAACCATCGAGCGCGTCGACGATCTCGCCCATGGTCTGCCGGTGCGCCAGCGGATTGCGCGGATTCGCGTACTGGTTCGGCCAGAACGCGTGTGGGGTGTTCGCCACCAGTTCACGTACCCGCCGGACGCGCACCGGCAGGTACTCGCCGCTGTCCGGATCGGGCTGGGTAACCACCTCCACCGACGCCTGGTACGCGCGCAGGATCGCGAGGTTCTGCTCGGTCGTCTTCGCGTCCACCACACAGACGAACCGCAGCCCGAAGTACCGGCAGATCTGTGCGAGACCGACCGCCAGATTTCCCGAACTGGACTCGACCACCACCGACCGGCCCGGCTGGAGCTCGCCGCTGCGGATTTTCTCCAGCAGCATGCTCAGCGCGGTCCGATCCTTCACGCTGCCGCCGGGATTGAACCGCTCCAGCTTCGCGAACACCCGCATTCGAGAATCGGGTATCAGGCGTTCGAGTTCTACCAGGGGCGTGTTCCCGATGGCCGCGAGGATGCCCTTCAGCGCATGCATTGCCACGGCTTCCCTTCGCGGGTCATTTTCTTTCAACGGATCCGCATCGAAGGCGCCGGTGCTGTCCCGTTGTTGGCGCCGCGCTGCTTTCTCGGCTCGTTGTCATCGTGCGACCCGCGGCTATACCTGCCCCATACCGAAGCTATCTTCGAAAGGAAACGGGCCCCGCCACGCCCGAAATCGGGAGAAGCGGGGCCCGGGAAACCGGTCCGGAGTGGACGCCTATTCGCGTACGCCGGCCAGCTCGACGGCACGGGACCGGAACGCGAGCCGGACCGGCACCACCGCGCCCAGTACGGCCAGCACGGCGCTGACGGCGGTGATCAGTGCCACCGTCCCCCACGGCACGGTGACCGGGGTGGCCCCCACCAGCTGCCCGAGGGCGAGCCGAAGTCCCGCCAGGTTCACCGCCGAGGCACCGACCGCCAGCAGTACGCCGACGCCGACCACCAGCAGCGACTCGCCCGCGAAGACCCGCAGCACCTGTCTCGGCGTGGCCCCGGCCAGGCGCAGGATGGCCAGGTCGCGCAGCCGGTCCGAGGTCGCCATCACCAGGGTGTTGACGATCGCGATGAAGCAGAAGACGATCGCGATGCCGAGCACCAGGAGCATGCCGAGGGCGGTGGTCTCGCTGTTCTCGGAACTCTCCTCGCCCAGCCAGTTCTCGGCCGGGACGGCCCGGGCCCCTCCTCCGGCGGTGGCGCTGTCCAGGGCGGCCCGGACGGTCGCCGGATCGGTGCCGGGTTGCAGCGACACGTACACCCGCCGGGCGAGGCCGGTGAAGGCGTACCGGGCGGTGCCGGCGTACCGGGTGCTCAGGTAGGCGACGTCGTTGCTGCCGGAGGTGGTGGAGAGCACCGCCACCACCCGCAGCGGCACGGTCGTGCCGTCGGCCATGAACACCTCGACGGTCTCGCCGACCCCGACTCCCCAGTCCTCGTTGACGATGATGGTGTCGTCGCGCAGTTCCGCCGCCGAACCCTCCTCCACGGGCAGGGTCAGGGTGCGGGACAGCGCCGCCGGATCCACCGTCTGGGCCTCGTAGTCGGCCAACCTCGCGTCGTCCCTGGCGTACACCATGGTCGGCAGCGCGGCGACCACGTCGACGCCGGGGATCGCCCGGACCCGCTCGGTCACCGCCTCGTTGACCCCGGGAGTGCCGTCCGGGGTGACCACGAAGTCCGCGGTGACCTGGTTGCGCCGGCCGGAGTCCTTGGCCCGGTCGATCGTGGCGGCGGCGCCGAGCAGCGAGATGGAGAGGCCGACGGTGAGCAGCACCGGCGCGGCCGTGGCGGCGGTCCGGCGTACGGCGGTCAGCGCGCCCTCCCGGACCAGCATCCCGGCGGCGCCGCCGAACCGGCCGAGCGGCCAGGTGATGAGCCGGGCGATCGGCTTGACCACCACCGGCGCCAGCAGCGCGAAGGCGAGGATCGGGAACATCAGCACCCCGATGTACCGGGTCGGCACCATCACCATCCCCGGGTTCACCGCCGCCACCCAGCCGATGGTGACGAGCCCGAAGGCCAGCGCCAGCAGCCCGTAGAGCCACCGGCCCGAGGTCATCGTGCGGGTGTCCACCGCGGCGTCCCGGAGCGCCTCGATCGGGCGTACGTCGCCGGCCCGGCGGGACGCCGCCCAGACCCCGGCCAGCGCCACACCCAGTCCCATGCAGAACGCGATCAGCAGCGGCACCCAGACGGCCGGTCCCGTGCCGACCTCGACGGTGAACCAGGACGGCGCCAGCCCGAGGTCGACCATCCAGCCGGCCAGCAGCGGTGCCGTGCCCAGTCCCAGCGCGCAGCCGGCGACCGCCGAGGCGATGCCGACCACCGTCGCCTCGCTGACCACCATCCGCCGCACCTGCCGGGGGGTCGCGCCGACCGTCCGCAGCAGCGCGATCTCCCGACGCCGTTGCGCCACCGCGAAGGCGAAGGTCGAGGCGACCAGGAAGATCGAGACGAAGCCGGCCACCACCGCCGTGATCGGCAGCAGGGTACGGGTGTTGTCGATCGCCTCCCGGTCGGCGTTGTAGCTCGGGTCCAGCACGTTGCGCCGGTCCCCGGTGAGCACCTCGGCGTTCCCGCCGACCGCCGACCGGATCGCCTCGGGCGCCCCGTACGCCACCAGCGCCTCCACCCGGGGGGAGAGCCGTGCCGCCTCCGCCTCGGTGAAGAAGACTGCCGACTCGAATCCGACCGGGGCGGTCACCCCGGCCACGGTGTACTCCTTCGGACCGGCGGTGGTGAAGACGGTGACCCGTTCGCCCGGCGCGGACCCACCGGCCGGTACCACCACCTCGGTGTCCGCCTCCGGACCGCGCCCGGCGGCGAGGCCGTACGCGGCGAACTGGGCGGTGGACCAGCCGTGCCCCACCTGGTCGGTCTCGCCACCGGCGAGCTGTGCGTAGAAGGAGCGGACCGGCACGGTCCGGCCCAGCGCGCCGACCTGCGCGGCGAGCCCGTCCGAGATGCCCCGGGCCTGGATCAGCGAGCGGCTGCCCGGGTCGTGCCGGGCCGGGTCCCACTCCGGGTCGAGCGCGGCGACCACCACCGGGGCGGTGGCGAACCGCTGTGGCGCGCGCTCCGGCAGGCCCAGGGTGGCACCGATCTCCAGCCCCATCGCGGCGATCATCCCGGCGCCCAGGGTCAGCGCCACGAACGTACCGACGAACGCGGCCCAGCGGACCCGGATCGTCTGCAGCGCGATGGTCAGCACGCGCTGACCTCCATGCGCGTCATCCGGGCCGCGATCGCCTCCGCCGTCGGGTTGACCAGTTCGCCGGCCAGCACCCCGTCGGCGAGGAACACCACCCGGTCCGCCTTCGCGGCGGTCACCGGGTCGTGGGTCACCATCACGATGGTCTGGCCGTGCTGGTCGACGAGCCCACGCAGCAGCGCCAGCACCTCCCGGCTGGTGCTGGTGTCCAGCGCCCCGGTCGGCTCGTCCGCGAAGAGCACCGCCGGCTTCGTCACCAGGGCCCGGGCGATCGCGACCCGCTGCTGCTGGCCGCCGGAGAGTTCCGCCGGCCGGTGCCGGCCGCGGTTGCCGAGGCCCACCTCGGCGAGGACGGCCGCGACCTCGGTCCGGCCCGGCTTGCGCCCGGCCAGCCGCAGCGGCAGCGCCACGTTCTGCTCGGCGGTCAGCGACGGCAGCAGGTTGAAGGCCTGGAAGACGAAGCCGATCTTGTCCCGCCGGAGCAGGGTCAGCGCCGTCTCGCTCAGCCCGGTCAGATCGGTCTCCGCGATGACCACCCGACCACTCGTCGGCCGGTCCAGACCCGCCGCACACTGCAAGAGGGTGGACTTGCCCGATCCGGACGGGCCCATGATGGCGGTGAAGCTACCGGCCCGGAAGTCGAGTGAGACCTCCGTCAGGGCCGTCACCGCGTTCTGGCCCGAACCATAGGTCTTGCTCAGCGACTCCAGCCGCACAGCCTGCTCCATAGCGAGCATCCAATCACTGAATGTTAGATCGACACATTAGATACCACCCTGAGAACCCCCGGACCATTGACCCTGAGCTGTCCCGGGTTTTCCCGGAATCCACCCGAATCACTGTCCGGGACGTACACCGCCGGTACCCAACGCGAGCAGCATTTCCAGTTGCGCGCTGTCGACAAGGGAAACCCGGTCGATCCGACGCGCCGGGTCGACGGTGGCCGCCTCCAGCAGCCGCCGGTAGTGCCCGGTGAGCCGCTCGATCGTCGCAGCATCGAACAAATCCGTGTTGTACCGGAAGGCGCCGGTGAGTGAACCGTCGCTCTGCCGCAGCTCCACCGAGAGGTCGAACTGTCCCTCCAACTGGGGCACGTCCAGCGCCGCGAGCCGCAGGCCGGCGTACTCGATCTCCGGGCCGACGACCGCGCCCTCGGGCACCAGCGGCAGCGGCGGGTCCAGCCGGTCCGCCGCCACCATCGTGAAGGCGATCCGGAACAGCGGCGCCCGGCCCGCCCCACGGCTCGCCCCGACCATCCGGTCCAGCAGCGGGAACGGGTACCCGACGTGGGCCAGGCCGGCCAGGAGTTCCCGGTGCGCTCCGGCCACGGCGTCCGCGAAGGTGGCGTCCGGGGCGAACGAGGACCGGAGCACCAGCGAGTTGACCAGGTACCCGACCACGTCCCGCAGCCCCCGACCGTGCCGGGTCGCCACCGGGCAGCCGATCGCGAAGTCGTCCTGGCCGCCGTACCGGAAGAGCATGGACTGGAAGACGCCCAGCAGGAACGCGAACGGGGTGACCCCGGCGGCCGTCGCGGTCGTCCGGACCCGGGCCGCCAGGTCGTCGGGCAGCCGCAGGTGATGGGTGGCGCCGTCGAACGTCTGCCGCTCCGGCCGGGGCCGGTCGATGGGCAGCACCCCGGCCGGTACGCCGGCGCAGCGCTCCCGCCAGTACCGCTCCAGCCGGTCCCGCTTCGGCGAGTCGAGCAGCGCCCGCTCCGCCTCGACGTAGTCCTGGTAGCCCGACCGCAGCGGCGCCCAGTCCGGCGCTCCACCGGCGACGATCCCCCGGTAGGCGGCGAGCAGGTCGCGCAGCAGCAGCCACTGCGACGTCGCGTCGCTGACGATGTGGTGGGCGGCCACGACCAGCACCGCGTCGGCGGCGGAGCGGCGCAGCAGCACGACCCGGAAGACGTCCCCGGCGCCGAGCCGGAACGGCACCGCGCCGGCCGCACCGGCGAGCCCGAGCAGCGCCTCGTCGCCGACCCCGGGCACGTCGCGGATCTCCAGCCGACCCGGGGCCTGCCCGGACGGATGCGGCATCCCGGTGCCGTCGGCGGCCGACCCGCCGGATCCGCCCGACGCGGCGAACTGCCGGGGTACGCCGTCGACCTCGGCAAAGGTCGTCTCCAGTACGACGTGCCGGGTCACCAGCGCGGCGACCGCCCGGCCCAGCGCCTCGACGTCGAGCGCGGTACGCACCCGGACCGCGAGCGTGATGTTGTACGCCGGACTCTCCGGCGCGAGCTGGTACAGGAACCAGAGCGCCTCCTGACCGACCGACAGTGCACGGCCCACGCCCGGCGCCGCAGTCCCGGTCGGCGCCGGGACCACGGCGGTCTGCTCGGTCATCCGCGCGATCCCAGTACACCGTGGAGATAGCCGGCGAGGGCGTTGACGGTCGGGTGGTCCCAGGCCATCGTCGGCTCGACCTCGATGTCGAACCGCTCCTCGACGTCCCCGCTCAGGGTCATCGCGTACACCGAGTCGAGGCCGATCTCCACCAGCGGCAGGTCGGGATCGATCTCGTCGGCGGAGCGCTGGAGGTAGAAGGCGATCCGACCCGCCAGCCAGGCACGGATCGCGGCCACGGACGTGTCTTCGATGATTCCGGACATGTTGCACTCCCCTTCGGCGGGCGGAACTCAGCCGGCGAGACGCCGATTGACGAGATCGAAGCTGCGGCCGTCGACATGACGCTCCAGCAGCTCGGCGTACAGGTGTTTCTCCAGCCCGTCCGCTGCCGTACCCGGGTCGAGGCCCAGTCGTGCGGCCAGGCGCGACAGCGCGGCGAGCAGCCACGGCGTGTCGCGCAGGAACGGATCGTCGGAGTTGTACCGCCACACGCCGAGGCAGGCGGCGGCAGCGAGCAGCACGGCGTACCGGTCGGTCAGGTCGAAGCCGCGCCGGCCGGCGATCACCGTACGGTCCCGGGGCGGCAGGTCGGCGCAGAGCCTCCGGAGCCGGCCGAGTTCGGCGGCCAGGCGCCCGCAGAGGTCGGCGACGTCCGGATCGGTGCCCGGCTCCGCGCCGTGCTCCCGGAGCGTGGCGAGCAGGCTGTCCTCCCCCCGGGCGGAGAGCCCGAGCCGGTCGAACTCCAGTGCGGGGATCGGGTCGGACAGCCGGAACAGCGCCGGTGGCGCGGGCGTGGAGCGGTGCCAGCCGTGCTGGGCCAGCCGGGGCAGCTGCGGAATGATCGTCGCCTGGCAGACCGCGGCGCTGGCGTGGGTGAGCGTCGCGGCGAGCAGGTCCCGGATGTTCTTCTGGAAGATCCCGTACGGCCCGTCCCGCAGGAAGGACCGGGCCCCGAGTACGACGGACAGGCTCTGCGTCGCCTCCTGCAACAGCTTCGGCACCAGGTACTTGACGGCCGCCGTGTAGACACTCGTCTGGGCCGGCAGCACGTGCAGGGCCCGGGCGACCACCGTCGACAGAGAGTCGCTGATCAACAGGTCGAGGAAGCCGCCGACCAGGGTGGCCCGGGCATGCGGAAGCTCCGCCACGGGCAGCCCGTACAGCCTGCGGTCGAGCCCGAACCGCAGCACCGTACGCAGTTGGGTGTCGACGATCCCGACCGCCATCCCCGGCAGCACCCCGCGGGTGACCTGGAACGCCCGCAGTACGGTCTCCATCGCGTCGCCGAGTTCCCCGATCACGGCATCGGCCGGTACCGGGCAGTCGGTGAACTCCAGCCCGCCCAGCAGCACGCCACGCACTCCGGCGGTGCGGTACCGGCGCAGGTGGCGGCGCCGCTCCGGCGGCAGCGCGGCCATGTCCAGCAGCAGGTGCGAGTGGCTGCGGCTGCCCGGCCGGTCGTCGGTGCGGGCGAACAGGGTGACCGCGTCGGCCCGGGCGAGGTTGCCGACCAGTTCCTTGCGACCGTTCACCAGGAGCCGGGTGCCGTCGGGGCGGGCCCGCAGCCGGGCCCGGGTGAAGTCGGTGCCGTGGGCCAGTTCGTTGTAGCCGGCCGAGGCCTTGCCGTGCCGGAGCAGCAGGTCCGCCATCCAGCGCCGCTGCTCCGCGCTGCCCGAGGTCCAGACCGGGGTGGCCGCGATGAACGTGGTGACCCCGTATCCGACGCCGAGGGTGGTGTCCCGGCGGAACACGGCCCGGAGCACCTGCGCCAGCCGGTCGGCCCGGTCGAACCGGCCACCGAGCGCCCGCGGTACGAACTCGGCGTTCAGCCCGTACCCGTCCAGGGCCCGTTCGCCGGCGGCGAGCAGTTCACCGCGCTCGTCGGCGGCGAGCACCGCCGGATAGCCCACCGGGTTGGTCGGGTCGTGTGGATCGCCGAGGTACGTCTCCAGGTCCGGAACCGCCGCCGCCGTGCCGGCGTCGGGGTCGGCGGCCGGCTGCCCGCCGGGGCCGCTCGTATCGGGGCCGATCGCACCGAACCCGGTGGTGTCGGGGCCGGTCGTGGCGGGGGCCGTGGGCGTCTGGGTCATCGGGTTTCCTCGGGAAGCCTCGGTGCCTCGTCGGCGAGTCGGCAGGGCAGCAGGGAGAAGAGCCGGCCCTCGCGGTGCTGGGCGCGCAGGTCCGGAAGCAGCCGGTCGTAGACGGCTCCGCCGTCGCCGTCCCCGTCGGTGCCGTCGCCGTCCCCGTCGGTGCCGTCCCCGGTCGCGCCGTCGACGCCGTCGGCGACCACGTCGTCGACGCCGTCGGTGCCGGTGCCGAGCGGCCGGAGCTGCCCGATCAGCCGGTGCAGGCAGGCCCGCAGCCAACGGGCGTCCGCCCACAGTGGCGCCGTCGGGCCGCCGACCAGCCGGTGCCGGTTGGCCAGCCACAGTTGCAGACAGGACGCCGCGGCGAAGGCGACGGCGTACCGCCCGGCCAGGTTGAACGCCTCCGCCGGCACCTGACGCGGGGACGGCCGGTAGCCGGCCATCTGCTCGTGCAGCCGGTCGACCAGTCGGCGCAGCGTCTCGGCCTGCTCGGCCACGGCGGTCGGGGCGTGGCCGGCGTCGGCGAGTACCCGGATCTCCGCGACCGCGACCGGCAACCGGGCGACGACGCTGCAACCGGTCCGGGACAGCAGGGAGAGCCGGTCCCGGTCGAAGTCGGGCAGCGGCCGGGACAGGTCGGTGGTCGCTTCCAGCCCCGGATCGACCAGCCCCCGCCGGTAGCCACGGACCAGGCCGGGGAACTGGTTCACCAGCGTGTTCAGGTTGACCAGGGTGTTCCCGTCGAAGATCCCGACGATCCGGTGGTCGCGTTCGATCTTCTGGAACAGTCCGTCGGCATGGTCGGAGGTGAGCAGGGCCCGTGCCCCGAGCACCTGGCCGAGCCGGGGAATCGTCCGATCCATCATCGTCGGCACCAGGTACTTCGCGATCGCCGAGGTGACGCTCAGCTCGCCGGGACTGGCGTGGATCCCCCGCGCGGTCACCACGCTGGTCGCCTCGCCGATCAGCAGGTCGACGTACGCCTCGGTGAGGGTCCGGTTGGCGTGCGGCAGGTCGACCAGGTAGCGGTCGTACAGCCGGTGCGTGCTGGCGAAGTCGAGGACCAACCGCAGCGCCTGGTCGGCCAGGCCCAGCGACATGGCCGCGCACATGGTCCGGGTGAGCTGGACGCTCTTCAGCACGATCTCGGGACCGGCGCCGACCGCGCCCAGCACCGCCTCGGCCGGTACGTCGGCACCGGCGAACGCGATACCGCTGATGTCCGCCCCGCGTACCCCGTGGGTCCGCTCCTTCGGCAGGCAGCTGTACGTACCGGGGGCGAGCCGCCGCTTGTCGACCAGCAGCAGGCTGAACCCCCGGGTCCCGCCGGCCGGATCGGTCCGGGCCAGTACGCAGACCAGGTCCGCCCGGCTGGCGTTGTTGATCAGCCACTTCTCGCCGTCGACCCGGTACCCGGTGTCGGTCGGGACCGCCGAGACCTCACCGGCGAGCAGGTCGCTGCCGTGCTCCCGCTCGGTCAGCGCCAACGAGATGACGCTGCCGGCGAGTACCTCGGCACCGACCCGGCGGGCCTGTTCCGGGCTGGCGCCGACCCAGGCCGAGACCGCCCCGAGGTACGTCTTGCCGTGTCCGATCGCGACGGTCAGGTCACGCCGGGCCAGGATCCGGACGGCGTGCAGCAGTTCCTCATAGCTGCGCAGCTCGCCACCGAACTCGGCCGGTACGTACCAGCGCGGCAGGCCGAGCCGGTCGAGTTCGTCGCAGATCTCGGCCGGGAACTCCTCCCGGGCGTCCAGCGCCACGCAGCGGGCGAACGAGGACGGCCGACCGGAGTCGTACGGGTCACCGAGGCCGTGGTCGAGACGCTCGGCGAGGGCGAAGGCCGGATAGCCCGACATCCCGGTCACCCCCGCCCGGCCGGCACCGGCACGGCCGACCGGTCGGTCCGGAACCGGTCCCGGAGCTCCGGATCGAGATCGGCGTACGTGGCGTCGAGCGCACCGGAGACGAAGAGTTCCCGCATCAGCGTGCGCTGGATCTTTCCGCTGGTCGTCCGCCGGACCTGACCGACCCGGACGAAGACGACGCCCGCCACCCGGACCCCGAGCACCCGGCCCAGCGTCGTCTTCACCGCACTGGCCAGCCCGGCGACCTCGGCCGCGTCCCGGCTCCGGGTCCGGAGTTCCTGGACGACGACGATCTCCTCCCGGGGCACGGGTACCGAGAACACCGCGCTGGGCAGCCCGGCGAACGCCTCGGCCACGCCCCGGACCTCCCGCTCGACGTCGTGCGGATAGAGGTTGCGGCCGTGCACGATCATCATTTCCTTGATCCGGCCGGTGACGTAGAGCTCGCCGTCGTCGAAGGTGCCGAGGTCGCCGGTGCGGAGGAAGCCGCCCTCGCCGTCCGCGGTCACCGCGTCGAAGCTGCGCCGGGTCGCCTCCGGGTCGCCCCAGTAGCCCCGGGTCACGCTGCCGCCCCGGATCCACACCTCGCCGACCCGCCCGTCCGGCAGCACACCGCCGGTGCCCGGATCGACGATCCGGACGTCGAGCGAGTTCACCCGGCCGCTGCCGACCAGGGCCAGTCCCGGCGTACCGGCCGGCGCCGGTGCGAACACGTCCCGGGCCAGCAGGTCGGGGTCGACCAGTGCGCCGACCGGGCGGCCGGTGGGCCGGGCACCGGTGACGCAGAGGGTCGCCTCGGCCAGCCCGTACGTCGGCAGGAACGCCTCGTACCGGAAGCCGGCCGGGGCGAACCGGGACGCGAACCGGTCCAGGGTGGCCGGGTCGATCGGCTCGGCCCCGTTGCAGGCGTACCGCCAGCTGGACAGGTCCAGCGCGGCGACCTGCTCGTCGGTCAGCAGCCGGGCGCAGAGGTCGTACGCGAAGTTCGGCGCGCAGGCGACCTCGGCCCGGTACCGGTCGATGGCGTCCAGCCAGAGGTGCGGGCGCTTGAGGAAGTCGTTCGGCCGGATCAGCACCGCCGTGCTGCCCAGGTAGAGCGGCGCGAGCAGCATCGCGATCAGGCCCATGTCGTGGTAGAGCGGCAGCCAGCTACAGAACCGGGTCTGCGCGGTCCAGCCGAGCGTGCGGTGCACCGAGCCGAGGTTGTGCAGCACGTTGCCGTGGGTCACCATCACGCCCTTGGGGTCGCTGGTCGAGCCCGAGGTGTACTGGAGGAACGCGATGTCGTCCGGGCGGGCCGGGTGCGCGGTCCCGGCGTCGGCGGGGTCGGCCGGACCGCCGGCATCGTCGGCACCGGTGACCGTGCCCGAGCCGGTTCCGTCGGTGGCCGCCCAGCCCAGGTCGTCGAGTCCCTCCTGGAGCATCCAGTCGGCGACGGTGCCCAGGTTCGCCGCGTCGGTGAGCACCACCGCCACGTCGGCGTCCCGGGCGATCGCGCTGGTCCGGTCGACGTGCTGCCGGAAGTTGCCCGGCAGCGGCACCGGCACCGGGATCACGCCCGCGTACAGGCAGCCCAGAAAGCTCGCCACGAAGTCGAGTCCGGTCGGATACAGCAGCAGCGCCCGGTCACCGGGCCGGCACCGCCGACCCAGCCAACCCGCCGTCGCCTCCGCCGCCCGGTCGAGTTCGGCGTACGTCAGGGACGCCTCGACCAGCCGTTCCCCTGCGCCACGACAGAACACCACGGCCTGCCGCTGCGGCGATTCCGCGACATTGTGCCGGAACGCCTCGACGATACTTCCCCACCTGGACACGCTTTTTCCCCGGCCTCTTCCCGGTACGACACCACCGTCGGATCTCCGCGGCAGACCGTACGATCGACGTCCATATTCGGGCTATATCGCCCCGGCTAGCCGCAGCCGCCGGCGTGCCCCTCGTCGGTCCGGCCGGGTGCGCCGACCGGTAGTGGCCCGGCGTCGGCGCGGACCGGCAGTGGGACCGAGGCGGCGAACGCGGGCAGCCGGTCCACGCCCCAGAACTTCTCGAATCCGTGCACGAAGAACGGCACCCCGAACACGCCGTCGCGGTAGATCGCGAGCAGCGCCTCGACGCCCTCGCGCCGAACCTCGGGGTCGTCGGAGGCCGAGGCCAGCTCGTCGGCGTCGAGCCCCAGCGCGTCCCCGATCCGGGCCACGGTGGCCCGGTCGCAGATGTTCCGACCCTCCTGCCACCGGGCCCGGTACGCGTGCGCGACGTACTCCGGTCCGGCACCGTGCCGGCAGGCCACCAGGTAGGCCAGGTGCGGTATCTCCCAGCACGGCTCGCGGTCGACCGGCCAGCTGAACTCCAGTTCCCGATCGGCCGCGAGCCGCCGCATGTCGGAGAGCACGTACAGGTGCTTGGCCCGGGACATCGCCGTGTAGACGAACTCGCCGCCCGCCTCGGCCAGCAGCCGCCGGCTCAGCTCGTCCGGTTCCCAGAACGGCACCCAGTCCAGCTCGTTCGCGAGCGTCGGGTACCGCTCGAGCAGGTCGCGGTAGGCGAGCCACGAGTACGGGCTGCGCAGGCTGAAGTAGAACCTCGGGGTGCGACGCACCGCCATGGTGGACTCCTCGGGAGTTGGGGCGGCGCGCTACAGCGCGATCCCACCGTCGACGTGGAAGACCTGGCCGGTGACGTAGGAGGCCCGGTCCGAGACGAGGAACCCGACGAGGTCGGCGGTCTCGTCCGCCCGGCCGAAGCGGCCCAGCGGGATCCGGCCCAGCATCTCCTTGCTGACCGCCGTCGGCAGTCCGGAGGTCATGTCGGTCTCGATGAAGCCCGGTGCGACCACGTTGGCCCGGATGCCGTACCGGCCCATCTCCTTGGCCATCGCCTTGGTGAAGCCGATGATCCCGGCCTTGGACGCCGAGTAGTTGGTCTGACCGGCGTTGCCGGCCACTCCGGCCACGGAGGAGAGCGTCACCACGGCCCCCCGCCGCCGTTTCATCATCGGGAACATCGCCGACCGGCAGACCGTGTACGTGCCGTCCAGATTGGTCCGGAGCACGGCGTTCCACTCGTCCTCGGCCATCAGCACCAGCGGCCGGTCCCGGGTGATCCCGGCGACGGTGACCACCGCGTCGATCGGCCCCAGTTCGTCCTCGGTGGCGGACACGAACGCCCGTACCTGGGCCAGGTCCACCACGTCGACCTGTCGGGCCAGTACCCGGGCACCCGCCTCGCGGGCGGTCTTGGCCGCCAGCTCGGCGGCCTCCACATTGGCCTGGAAGCAGAAGGCCACGTCGAAGCCGTCGGCGGCCAGCCGGTGCACCACGGCCGCGCCGATGCCCCGGGAACCGCCGCTGACCAGCGCCACGCGTCGCTCGTTGTCGGTCATCTCGCTCCTCATCCCGCTACCGGGATCGGGTCCGCCGGACGCAGCGCACTCACCGGCCGCTGTGTCTCGACGAACTGCCCGACCCGCATCACCGTCGTGTCGCCGACCACGGTCTCGCCCTCGAGAATCACCGTGTCGCCGATGACCTTGACCATCCGGACCCGGTGTTCGAGGACGTCGCCCGGGTACGCCGGGCCGCCGAAGCTGACGTCGTTGATCGCCCCGGCCAGCCCGACCATTCCCACCAGCACGTCCGGGTTGGGCCGGTCCCAGGTCGCCAGCAGCACGCCCGCCTGGGCCCACGACTCGACGATCAACGTCGCCGGGTACGCGTAGTCGCGGTCGACCGCCTTCTCGTCCAGCCCCTCGTAGCAGGGCTCGGTGCAGCTCACCGCCTTCTGCGCGGTCAGCCGCTCCCCGGGTACCAGCTCGACCACCCGGTCGAGCAGCAGGATCGGGTACCGGTGCGGCACCACCTTCCTGATCTCGGCAACCCCGATCATCAGTCCTCCTCCGGGCGGTAGCGCAGGCGCAGGTCGGCGGCGCGGCCGCGGTCGGTGGTGATCGTGGCGGCGCAGCGCAGGTCCGGACCGGACCAGGTGAGCGCCACCTCGATCCGCAGTTCGTCGCCGGGGGCGACCGGGCTCAGGAACCGGCACCGGTCCAGGGCCGCCAGCTCGGGCCGGTAGCTGCCGTGCAGCGCCGCCCGGACGGTCTGGCCCACCAGCTCGACCAGGTACACCCCGGGCAGCAGCGGGAAGCCGGGGAAGTGGCCGGCGAACACCGGATCGGCGGGGTCCACCGTCGCGGTGGCCACCGCCTGATCCGGGCCGGCGCTGACCAGGCGGACCTGGTCGGCCAGGGGTGCGCAGCGGGCTGTCACGAGCCGCCCCGCAGCTTGCCGTCGAGCAGCTGGTACGTGCTGTCCAGCGTGCTGACCGCGATCAGCTCGCTCTCCTCCATCTTGACGCCGTACCGCTTCTCCAGCCGGACGGTGATCTCCAGCGCCATCAGGGAGTCCACCTCCAGGTCGTTGACGAAGTGCGCGTCGTCGGTGACCTCGGCGATGTCGACGTCGATGGTGTCGGCGATCAGCGTCCGCAGGTCTTCCTTGTCGAGCCCCGTGGTGAGCTGGTCAGACATGACTTTCCGTCCTCTCCTCGTTACTTCGGTGGTCTTTCCGGGTCTGGTCGGTACCGGCGGTCGCGGCCGGCGCGGTCGCCGTACCCCGCCCCGCTTGGCGGTCCCGGTCGTCGGGCGGGGTGGCCAGCACGGACTCGACGACGCCGAGCTGGTAGTCGCCGGAGCGGAAGCCGGGATGGCGCAGCAGCCGGCGGTGGAACGGCACGTTCGTGGTGACGCCCGCCGACCGGTACTCGGCGAGCGCCCGGTCCAGCCGGCGCAGCGCCTCGTCCCGGGTCGCGCCGTACGCGATGATCTTGGCGAGCAGCGAGTCGTAGAAGGGCGGTACGACGTACCCGTCGAACAGGTGGCTGTCCACCCGTACGCCGGGTCCGGCCGGCATCCGGAGCCCGTGCACCCGCCCGGTGGAGCCGGCCCAGTCCCGGTCGACGTCCTCGGCGTTGATCCGCGCCTCGATGGCGTGCCCAGCCAGCCGGACGTCCGACTGAGTGAGGGCGAGCCGTTCACCGGCCGCGATCCGGATCATCCACTCGACGATGTCGATCCCGCTGCGGACCTCGGTGATCGGGTGCTCGACCTGGAGCCGGGTGTTCATCTCCATGAAGTACGCCTCGCCGTCCGGCGCCACCAGGAACTCGAAGGTGCCGGCGTTGACGTACCCGATGTCCCGGGCACCCGCGACCGCCGCCGCGCAGAGCCGCTCCCGCAGCCCCGGATCGAGGGACGGCGACGGGGACTCCTCGACGAGCTTCTGGTGCCGGCGCTGCACCGAGCAGTCCCGTTCGCCCAGATGCAGTACGGTGCCGTGGCCGTCGGCCAGGACCTGCACCTCGATGTGCCGGGCCGCCGGCAGGTACCGCTCCAGGTAGACCCGGTCGTCGGAGAAGAGCGTGCGGGCGGTGGCCCGGGTCGTCTCGTACGCCGCGGTCAGCTCCCCGGCCCCGTGCACCACCGCGATGCCGCGCCCGCCACCGCCGGCCACCGCCTTGATGATCAGTGGATAGCCGATCTCGGCGGCCACCGATGCCGCCTCGGCCAGCGAGTCGACGGTGCCGTCCGAGCCGGGCAGCACCGGCACCCCGGCGGCGCGCATCGCGGACCGGGCCGCGACCTTGTCCCCCATCAGGGCGATGTGCTCGGCCGACGGGCCGATGAAGGTGAGCCCGACGCTCCGGCAGGAGGCCGCGAAGACCGGATCCTCGGAGAGGAAGCCGCAGCCCGGATGCACCGCGTCGGCGCCGGACTTGGCCGCCGCGTACAGGATGGCGGGGATGTTGGTGTAGCTGCGGCCAACCGGGCCGGGTCCGATCTGGACGGCCTGGTCGGCGAGCTGGACCGCCAGGCTGTCCCGGTCGGCCGAGGAGTACACCACGACGCTGGCCAGACCGAGGTCCCGGCAGGCGCGGAGGATCCGGACGGCGATCTCGCCCCGGTTGCAGATCAGTACCCGCGTGACCATCGCCCGCTCCTCAGCACGGCTCGACGCTGAGCAGCGGCTGGTCGTACTCGACGACCTCGCCGTCGACGGCGTGGATCGCCCGGACGATGCCGGCCCGGTCCGCGACGACCGGATTCATCATCTTCATCGCCTCGACGATCGCGACCTGGTCACCCGCGTCGACCCGCTGGCCGAGCTGCACGAACGGCGGCTGGTCCGGGCCCGGGGCCCGGAAGAAGACGCCCATCAGCGGCGCCGGCACCGCCACCGTGCCGACCGGGTTCGCGACGGCTCCGGCGACGGCCGCGACCGCCGCACCGGGCACCGCGGCCACCGCCGCCGCACCGGAGACGGCCCCGCCGGAGACGGTGACGACCGCCTCCCGGACCGGCGCCGCCTCGGCGCCCTCGACCTCGATCCGGACGTCGGCGACCGTCACCTGGATCCGCCGGATCGCCGAGTCGCGCACCAGCTCGACCACCTCGGCGGCGGCCCGCACCGCCAGCCGCAGCGCCTCGTCGGTCACCCGACCGGCGCCACCGGCCGGATCGGGAGCGTCGACGGCCGGCCCCGGCACCGCCTCGGCGGCCGCCGGCCGGCCCCCGTCCGGCCGCGACGCGCCGTTGCCGGCTCGCGGCCGGGCCTTGTCCCGGACGATGTCAGACATGCGCGCCTTCCTTCCAGGGTTCGGCGTCCAACCGGCCGGTGCCGGTGCCAGATTCGGCGTCCAACCGGCCGGTGCCGGTGCCGCCCGGGGCCAGCACGCCGTACGAGCGCAGCCGGCGGTACCGGGCGGCCATCAGCTCGTCGGCCGGAACGGCGGCGAGTTGGCGGAGCAGTCGGCCCACCGCCGCGGCGAGCAGTGCCGACGATCGGGCCGGGTCACCGGCCGGCTCGGGCACGATCTCGTCCACGACGCCGAGCCGGTGCAGGTCGTCGGCGCGTAGCCGCAGGGCGCGGGCCGCCACCGGGGCCAGTCCGGCATCGCCGAACAGGATCGCGGCGCAGCCCTCCGGGCTGATCACCGAGAAAATGCCGTTCTCCTGGATCAGCAGCCGGTCGGCGACCGCCAGCGCCAACGCCCCACCACTGCCACCCTCGCCGGTGATGACCGCGACCACCGGGGTACGCAGTCCCGCCGCCAGGGCGAGGGTCTCGGCGATCGCGGCACTCTGGTTGCCCTCCTCGGCCGCCAGCCCGGGGTACGCCCCCGGCGTGTCCACCAGGGTCACCACCGGTACGCCCCAGCGTTCGGCGAGCCCGAACAGCCGCATCACCTTGCGGTAGCCCGCCGGATGGGGCATGCCGAAGTTGTTCGCCACGTTCTCCCGGGTGTCCCGGCCCTTGGCGTGCCCGACCACCACGACCGGGAGGCCGTCGAGTCGGGCCAGTCCGCCGACGATCGCCGGGTCGTCCCGCTCCCACCGGTCGCCGTGCAGCTCGACGAAATCGGTGAAGATCTGGTCGATGTGCTGCCGGGCGGTCGGCCGGTCGGCGGCCCGGGCCCGCGCCACCGCCGCCCAGGCGTCCGGCGCCACCGGAGCCCTCCGCTCGTCCCGGCCCGCGTCGCGCGGGCACGCCCGGGCGCCGGTACCGACCCGCGACCCCGTTCCCGGCGTACCCGCAAGGGCGCTGTCGGCGCAGAAGCCGACCAGCCGGGTCAGCACCCCGCGCAGCTCCTGGCGGCGTACGACCAGGTCGACGTGCCCGTGCTCGTGGAGGAACCGGGCGGTCTGGAAGCCGTCCGGCAACGGCTGCCGGATCGTCTGCTCGATCACCCGTGGACCCGCGAAGCCGGCCCGGGCCCCCTCCTCGGCGATGATCACGTCACCGAGGCTGGCGAAGGAGGCCGCCACCCCGCCGTACACCGGATCGGTGAGCACGCTCAGGTACGGCACACCGGCGTCCCGGAGCAGCCGGATCGCCGCCGAGGTCTTCGCCATCTGCAACAGCGACAGCACGCCCTCCTGCATCCGGGCACCCCCGGAGGCGCTGACCGCGATCAGCGGTACGGCGTGGTCCAGCGCGGTCTCCGCAGCCCGGGCGACCTTCTCCCCGACCACCGACCCCATGCTGCCGCCCAGGAACGCGAAGTCGAGGACCACCAGCGCCACCCGGTGGCCGCCGATCGTCGCCAGCCCCAGCACCGCGCCGTCGGCCCGCCCGGTCCGGGCCTGTGCCCGGGCCAGCCGCTCCGGGTACGGGATCCGGTCCGTGAACTCCAGCGGATCCGCCGGAGCGAGGTCGGCGTCGTGCTCGACGAAACTGTCCGGGTCGACCAGCAGGGCGATCCGGTCCTCGGCGCGCAGCGGCAGGTGGTGCCCGCACTCGGGGCAGGTGTGCAGGGCCCGCACCACCCGGTCGGAGTGCAGCAGTGCGGCGCAGCGCGGACAGGGGCGCCAGACGCCGTCGGGCAGCCCGTTGATCAGGTCCAGGGTCGAGGCGGTCATGCTCAGCTCACCGCGCCGAGCAGGGTGGCGCCGACCTGGCCGTCCCGGTCCACCCCGGTGACCAGGGCGACCCCGTCCGACCGATCGGACAGTTCGGACAGTGCCGCCGCGAGTTGGAACGCCGACGACGCCGACGAGGTGTCGCCGAGCAGCGCCCGGCAGTGCAACCGGGTGGGCCGGTTCGCCCCGAGGACGTCCGCGATCGCGGCCTCCTCCGCGGCGGCGAGGCCGTTCCCGGCGTCCGACGCCGCCACCACCCGTACGTCCTCCGGGCGCAGACCCGCCGCCCCGAGCGCGTCCCCGATGCACCGGCCCAGCACCGGGCGTACCGCCGCCGGATCGGAGAAGGCGCGGAAGCGGGAGCCCCGGACCGTGGCGAGGGGCCGACGGCCGTCCCGGACCGCACTGGACAGCGGTTCGAGCAGGAAGATCGCGCAGCCCTCGCCGAGCGGGGCCGCCACGCCCTCCCGCCCGTGCCACTCCAGCCAGCCGCGCTGCACCGAGTACTCCTCGACCGCGCCGCAGAGGATCAGGTCGCTGTGCCCGCCCCGCTGGAGCCGTACCGCGTAGTTCAGGGCCAGCAGGCCGGTCAGGGAGCCACCGGCGATGGTGGTGTTCGGCCCCTTCAGCCCGTACCAGATCGCGCTCTGTCCGGCAGCGCGGTTCATCACGGTGTTCGGGAAGCGTGCCGGGTCGACATGGAACGGGCGGGCGCCGGTCAGCGACTCGCGGGTGAAGTCCATGATGCTCTGCACGCTGCCGGAACTCGTACCCAGGACCAGACCGATCCGCTCCGGCTCACCGACCAGTTCCGGACCGCACTGGTCGAGCAGCATCCCGACGGTGGCGATCGCGATTCCGGTGGCCCGGTCCATCGACCGGGTGCCCTTGCGGCCGAGCAGTTCGGGAATGTCGAAGCCGGGAATCAGGCCGGCCCGGTCGTACGGGCCGGGCCAGGCGGCCCGGTCCAGCGGCGCGACCGCGTCGGTGCCGGCCCGGACGCCGTCGGCGAACCGGTCGGCGCCCAGCCCGAACGCCGAGGCGGCCGACCAGCCCGACAGCACCAGTTCGTCCCCGGCGATGGTGGTGGCGATCATCTGTCTTCCCTCCCTCAGGCCGGGACCGGCTGCTGCGCCGGCGCCCCGTTCGGCGGTACGGCCCCGGGCTGATCCGGCCCCGGCGATCCGCTCGGCTGATCCGGCCCCGCCGACCCGCTCGGCTGATCCGGCCCCGCCGACCCGCTCGGCTGATCCGCCTCGGCGCGGTTCGGACTCCACGCCGGAATGCCGGCGATGCCCTCGGCACCGTCCACGCCGATCGTGTTGCCGGTGATCCAGGACGAGTCGGTCCGGGACAGCAGCAGGATCGCCTCGGCCACGTCCTCGGGCCGGGTGAGCCGGCCGTGCGGGTTCGTGGCGCTCGCCTGCGAGACGAACTCGGCGTGCTCGGGAATCCGTTGCAGGGCCGGCGTCACGGTCACCCCGGCGCAGAGCGCGTTCACCGCCACGCCGAACCGGGCCAGTTCACAGGCGAGCTGCCGGACGTGCGACTCCAGCGCGCACTTGGCCGCCGAGACCGCACCGTAGCTGGGCATCACCTGACTGGCGCCGGTGCTGGTCATCGCGTACACCTTGGCGCCCCGGGGCAGCAGGCCCGCGGCCATCAGCTCCTGCACCCAGTAGACGAGGCTGTGCGCCATCACGTCGACGGTCATCTCCATCTGCCGCTGACCCAGCGTCCGGTCCCAGCCCGCCCGGGGCAGGTACGGCAGCAGCGAGCCGAAGGCCAGCGAGTGCAGCACGATGTGCAGCCCCGCTCCGCCGGTCAGCTCGGCGATGGTGGGCAGCAACTGCTCCCGGGCGGACCGGCTGGAGGCGTTGACGTTGAAGAAGTGCGCCTGGACGCCGTACCCGCGCAGCTCCTCGACCAGGTCCTGGGCCGCCTGCGCCCGCTCACCCATGTCGAGGTGCACGCCGAGAACGTTGCCGCCCTCCCGGGCCAGCGCCAGCGCCGTCGCCCGGCCCATCCCGCTGGACGCGCCCAGCACCAGGCTCCACGTGCCTTTCAGGGGAATCAGCATTCCGCGCTCCTCGCAGATGTCGTCGCGGTCCGCCAGATCCGGACCATCGCCACGTTTCCGGTGCCGGCCGCCGTGACCAGCAGGCTGTCCCCGTCCAGGGCACGCAGCCGCTCGGCCAGCCGCAGCATCGGCCCGAGGCTGCCGGCGGCGGTCGGGCCGACGTCCCGGACCGGACCGGCGCCGGTCGGCACCACCCCGGCCACCAGCTCACTCACCGGGGAGTCGTCGAACATTCCGTACACCGGCACCTGGCCCGCGCCGAGTCCGGCCGCCGCCTCCCGGACCAGGTCGGCCGACCGCCGTCGTTCCGGCGTACCGGCACCGAGCCGGTGCGGCGGCAGCAGCAGGGTCCGGACCTCGCACCGGCCGTAGCCGGTGCCGCCCCGGGCCCGTACCGAGGCCGGCGGCTCCAGCACCAGCACCACGGCGCCCTCCTCCGGCGCCGCCATCGCCGGCTCCGGGACCGCCTGCTCCATCGCCCCGGCGAGCAGCAGTGCGGACCGGCCGGCGGCCAACGCCCGCGCGCCGACCTGCACCGCCTCCAGGCCGGCCACCAGCGGCGAGGTGAGGGTCAGGCTGACCCCCTTGAACCCGTGCTCCATCGACAGCCGGCTGGTCAGCACGTTCACCGCCCCGAACGGCGCGGTGACCGGGCTGAGTTCGCCCGCGTGTTCGGCGATCACGACGCGGTCCTGCTCGTCGTGCAGCGCGGCCACCCCGTTGTTGGTACCGACCACGACGCCGCGCTGCTCCTCGGCGGCGCCGTCGAGGCAGTCCCCCGCGTCGGTCAGCGCCCGGCGGCCCGCCACCAGCAGGTACTGGCAGGCCGCCGGAAGGTACTTGTAGCCGCGCCGGCCGAGCTGGGCCCGTACGTCGAACCACGCCCCGTCCGCCGCCGGCCGGTCCAGCGGCGGTGCGCAGATCCCGATCCCGGTGACCACGGTCCGGCCGCCGGCCACCCCGGCTGCGTCCCCGCGCGGGTCCTGGCTCATCTCCCGGCACATGTCCTGGCTCATGTTCCAACTCCGGCGAGTGTCTCCGCTCCGGCGAGCGTTCCGGCCCCGGCGAGTACCAGGGAGACGTTGTTGCCGCCGAAGGCGTAGCCGTTGACCATGATCCGGTCGGAAGCGAGCGGGGTGACCAGGCCCTGGGGCAGCCAGACCCGGCACTCCGGGTCCTGCTCGGTGATCGGCACGTTCGGCGGCACCGTCCGGTACCGCAGGATCAGTGCCGCCGCCACCGCCGCGACCGCGGCCGCCGCGCCACCGGTGTGCCCGATCAGCGCCTTCAGGCTGTAGAGCGGCACGTCGACGCCGAGCACCTCGTTCAGCGCGCGGCTCTCCACCACGTCGTTCAACTGGGTTCCGGTGCCGTGCGGCAACACGCAGCCGATCCGGTCGGAGTCGGTGCCGGTCTCGTCGAGCGCGGCGCGCATCGCCCGGATGATCTGCGTACCGCCGGGCTCCGGAGCGGTCAGGTGGTACGCGTCGCAGGTCCAGCCGGACCCCTCGACCACGGCGCGCACCGTCGCGCCCCGGGCCCGGGCGTGCTCGGTCGACTCGACCACCAGGGCGCCGGCGGCCTCGCCGAACGACGTACCCCGGCGGTGCAGGTCGAACGGCCGGCAGCGGACCGGATCCACCGCGCCCATCCGGTTGAAGCAGGCCAGCATCACCCGGCTGTACGCGTCCGCACCGACCGCGAGCACGATGTCGGCCTCGCCGGACCGGACCAGGTCCGCCGCGGCCCCGAGCGCGAAGCCGCCGGCCGCACAGGCGTTGCTGATCGTCGTGGCGACGCTCAGCGGCCCGAGCCGGTCGGCGATCTCACCGGCGACCCCGAGTGCCGAGGTGAACCGTTCGGCCGGCTTGCCGCCGTCCGCCCGCCACTGCTCGTGCAACCCCGAGTCACCCATGCAGGTGCCGAGCGAGAGCCCGATCCGGGCCCGGGCCGCACCGGCCGACTCGGCCAACGGCAGGCCGGCGTCGGCGAGAGCCTCGTCGACCGCCGTCAGGGCGAGCCGGGAGGTCCGGGCCAGCGCCTGGGACTCGGCCGGCAGGTAGACCTCGGAGACGCCCTGCACCACCGGCACGTCCATGTGCGCGAACGGGTCCGACACCGGACCCGGGTCGGTAACCGGTGCCGCCATCATCGCGTCCCAGAGGGCGCGCGTACCACTGCCGTGGCACGTGACGACACCGAGGCCGGTGATGGCGACGCCGGTCATCGACGCGTTCTCGGAGCAGCCGGCGCACCTTCCAGCGCACCGGCGAGACGGTCGTCGAAGGTCACCAGGCTCCAGTCGCGCCGGTTCTCGATCACGGCGTAACCGTGGGTGATCCGGCCGGTCGCGGTCGGCACCAGTACGCCGTCGCGCAGCACGTAGCAGTCCATCCGGGAGGTGTACGTCAGCCGCTTGAAGACGCTCTCGACGGTGAAGACGGTGTACAGCTCCTCCTCCATTCGCGCCTCGTCCAGCAGCGTGATCCGGGAGTGCGGTACCACCGGGATCCAGTCCTGCTCGTCGAGCAGGGTCTTGATCGAGACGCCCCGGTCGGCCAGGAAGAGGTCGACGACCTCCTCCATCTGCCGCAGGTAGCCCGACATCTGCATCCGCTCGGTGAAGTGGCAGTAGAAGTACGGGATCCGCCACTTCCAGGCGTACGCGTTGCGGCCGGCGGTGAGCTGCGCCAGCACGTCGTCGCTGGCGGTCACCCCGGCGGCGGCCGGCCGGTCGACCCGGACCGGCGCCGTTCCCAACCGGGCGACGGCGTACGTAGCCAACTCGTCCGGCACCGGCTCGGCGGCGCTGCCGTGCGGGTCGAGGCGCAGCTCCACCCGGACCTTGGCGGTCACCGCCTTGACCGGCGGCACACCGTCGACCGAGATCTCCACCGCGAAGGCGAGCTTGTCACCGGGCAGCGGCCGGACCTCGGCCATGGCCACGTCGTCGATGTGGAAGGCGTGGGTGATCCGGCTGTCGATGTCGACGATGTCGACGCAGAGGCCGTACGTCTCGTACAGCCCGCCGGGGGCCAGGCCGCGCTGCCGGAGGTGGTCGAGGACCGCCTCCTCGACCAGGTAGTTGACGTGCTTGAAGCCGATCCAGGTGCAGATGTTGGACCCCTCGTACCGGGGCCGCAGGTTCACGCGGGTCACCGCGTCCGCGACTGGTTCGTGGACGGGACGGGGTGACAGGGTCGTCGAGTTCACGTGCGCTCCAGGTGAGTGTCGAGGATCGGTTCCGGTGCTACGTCGGAGGCCACCAGCGGCCTGGTGAAGTCCGCCACCAGGGCGGCGAACCGGTCGGGGTGCTCGGCCATGGCGAAGTGGCCGCAGTCGGGGACCAGGGCGTACCGGCCGGCCGGCGACGCCGCGGCCAACGCCCGCCCGTCGGAGGGCTGGGCGGCGAAGTCCCGGTCGCCGGAGACCACCAGCAACGGGACCGTCAGGTCGGCGACCGGCAGGAACGGCGTACGCAGGTAGGCGTCGAAGAACCGCATCCAGCCGTACGGCCCGATCCGTTCCCGGACCCGGTCCGCCATCGCCGCCCGCACCTCGGTGGGCAGGCCGGCTCCGGCGCTGACCCGGATGCCCTCTTCGAGGATCCGGTGGAAGTCGTTGAGGTAGAACGTGATCGCCGCCCAGTCGAAGTCGTCCGCGGCCGGTCGGTAGAACGGCGACACCAGCACCGCCGCCCGTGGCGCAGCCGCATCCGGGCGACTCCACGGCTCGGCCGCACCCGTGCGGCACAGCAGTTCCAGCATCATGTTGGCGGCGAAGGAGTGCGCGACGACGAGGTCGACTCCGCCGTCGACGGCTCGCAACGCCTCCGTCGCCCAGTCGGCGGGGTCGCCGTGCTGACTCCAGCCGCCGTTCCCTCCGCTCGCCCAGGGCAGCTCGGCGTCCCACAGCTCCAGCTCCGGCGGCGCGACGCTGACGAACCGGTCCCAGATGGCCCGGCTACTGCCCAGGCCGTGCAGCAGCAGGGTACGAACCGGCCGGGTGGTGCCGGCGGACCGGCGCCGCCGGACCGGGACCCCCGGAGCCGCCCGCAGCGGTGTGGTCGCGGTCATGACCGGCCACCCCCGACGGTGAGCAGCAGCGCCGCCGCCGCGTCGGCACCCTCGCCGTCCGCGCTGGCCAGCACCGCACCGGAGTCGTTCCCGCTCAGCCAGGCGGTGCCGGCGACGCACTGGAGCACGCCGAGCGCACCCGAGCAGTCGCCGTGGTAGGCGGTCAGGTCGTACGTACTCGCCGGGGTGATCCCGGTCGGACCGCCGGCGCCGGAGCCGAACCACATGTCCACCGGACGCGGGTCGGTACCCCGGATCGCCGCCACCGCCGTCGACTGGTCCGCCTTCCGGGCGTACGGGCCGACGGTGGCGAGCGCCTCGACCTCGCGGTCCCGGACCGCCCTGGCCGACTCCAGTACCAGCGCCGCCGCCCCGTCGAACAGCCGTGGCCGGACGCCGTCCTGGTCGCTCGCGCCGCCGGTGACGAGATGCCGTACCGGCGGATTGTCCGGTTCGACCCCGACCACCAGTACCCGGTCCACCCGACCGGCCAGGACCAGCAGCCGGGCCCAGTTCACCGCGTCCAGACCCGAGGTGGGCCCGTTGCACATCGTCAGGTTCGCGCCCCGCAGCCGGAACCAGATCGCCAGCCAGGACGCGATCACGTTGCTGGCGGTGGCCGGCAGCGCCATCGGGCTCAGCCCGACGTACGTCTCGTCGGCGATGGTCCGCACGGTGTCGCAGATCGTGTCGACGTTGCCGTAGTTCGAGCTGACCACGACTCCGACGGTCTCGCTGGACACGGTGAGACCGGGATCGCGCAGCAGCCCGGCGTCGGCCAGCGCGTCCCGGCCGGCACAGAGCGCGAGCCGGGTCGCCCGATCCTTGTAGCGCAGTCCCTTGCCGGTGAGCCGCCGGGCGGGATCGCCACCCTCGCCGGCCGGCATCCGCCGCAGCAGGTCGTCGGGGCCGTCGACCCCGGCCACCGCGACACCCACACCGCTGATCACCACATCGGCCGCGCCCATCAGGCCACCTTCTCCACGATCGCGACGGCGTTGAGCCCGCCGAAGCCGAACGAGTCCACCTGGGCGACCCGTAGGGCGGCGACCTCGGCCCGCTCGCGGACCAGCCGGAATCCCTCGACCTCGTCGATCGGGTTGTCCAGGCCGAGGATCGGCGGCACCACTCCGCAGCGGAGCGTCTCGACCGCCACCACCAGGCTGTGCAGCCCGGACGCCCCGGCCGTGTGTCCGGTCATCGACTTGATCGCCGTCATGTACGGCGACGGCGCCACCCCGGAGAAGACCTCGCGGACGGCCAGCGCCTCGGCCTCGTCGTTCAGGGCCGTTCCGGTGCCGTGCAGCATCACGAGGTCCACATCGGATGGCTCGACGCCGGCTCGACGGTGGGCTTCCCGGGTGACCAGGGCGATGCTCTTCGCGTCCGGCGCCGACGGGTGGTACGCGTCGCAGTTCATCGCGACTCCGCGTACCCGGGCGTGCCGGTGCCCGTCGCCGGGACCGTCCGCCTCCCGGCGCAGGACGACCGCCACCGCGCCCTCGCCCTGGAGCATGCCGCGCCGGTCCCGGTCGAACGGACGTACCTGGTCGGGTGCCTCCGGGTAACAGCGGTCGAGCAGCCCGTACGTGCTCTCGGTGATGGTGTCCACCCCCGCCACCACGACGGTGTCGGCGGCACCGACGTCGAGCAGGTCCATCCCGAGCCCGAGGGTGTACAGCGAGGCGGAGCAGGCGTTGGCGACGGTGTACGTGTTCGTCGCGCCGAACCGGTTCCGCAGCGCGGTACCGAAGTGCAGGTCCCGGACGTCGAACGGTACGCCGTCCCGCCAGCTCAGCTCGACCGAGCGCAACTCGCGCAGCGTGGTGCCGACCAGCACCGGGATGTCGCCGAGCTCGGGATCGAGGCCGGCGTCCCGCAGTGCGGCGGAGACCGCCTGCTCCAGCCACCGGCTGGCCCGCAGGGTCGTGTCGCTTCCCGGCACCGGCCGGTCGTCGATCTCGTACGCGTGCTGGGCCCGGTACCGGCTCCGGTCGAAGCCGCGCAGCTCGGCCAGGCCGCTGTAGCCGGCACAGAGCGAGTCGAAGAACTCGACGGTGGTACTGCCGATGCTGGTCACCGCCCCCATCCCGACCACCAGCGCGTCGGTCCGCCCGCTCATGGCGTCTCCTCGTATCTGCCGAGGATCAGCACCGCGTTGTTACCGCCGAAGGCGAGGGCGTTGTTCTGCACCACCCGCAGGTCGGCGGGCTGGGCCACGTTCGGTACGCAGTCGAGCCCGCACTCGGGATCGGTCTCGACGTGGTTGATGGTGGGTGGGATGAACCCGTGAGTGATGGCGAGGGCACAGGCCGCCGAGGCCAGCGCGCTCGCGGCGCCCATCGTGTGTCCGATCATCCCCTTGATCGACACGGTGCGCGGCGGCTGTTGGCCGAACACCTGCCGGATCGCGCCGGCCTCGGTCACGTCGTTCGCCTTGGTGCCGGTGCCGTGCGCGGAGATGAAGTCGATGTCGTCCGGTTTCACCCCCGCGTTGCGGTGCGCCAGTTCGATGCAGCGCGCGATGCTGTTCCGGTCCGGCGCGACCGGGTGGTACGCGTCGCAGTTGAGCCCGTACCCGAGCACCTCCGCGTAGATCCGCGCCCCGCGCGCCCGCGCCGAGTCCAGGCTCTCCATCAACAGGATGCCGGCGCCCTCACCGGTGAGGATGCCCTTGCGGTTGCGGTCGAAGGGCTGGCAGGCCTCCGGCGCGATGGTGCCGAGCCGGTAGAAGCCGGTGAAGGTCTTGCGGCACAGCGCGTCGGCGCCGCCGCAGAGGGCCACCTCCACGTCGCCGCTGCGGATCGCGTCGAAGCCGTACCCGACCGCGTAGTTGCCCGCCGCGCACGCGGTCGGGATGGTCACCGCCTCGACATCCGTCAGCCCGAGTTCGGCGACGATGCTCGACGACAGCCGACCGGCGGGAACGCGGCGGGCCACGACCGGGTCGAGGTGCTCGGCACCCCGTTCGACCTGCACCCCGACCAACCCGTCGAGGTCGTGGGACTCGCCGTCCGTGGTGCCCACCGACACCAGCGCCCGCCGCGCCCGCAGTGTCTCGACGGACATGCCCGCGTCCGCGACCGCCATTCCGGCGGCGGCGGCCGAGAGCTGGCTGGCCCGGCCGAGCCCGGCCGGGTCCACGTTGCGCAGCCAACGGGCCGGGTCGAAATCGGTGATCTCGCACCCGTTGGCGTGGGCGAACCCGGTCGTGTCGAACGCGGTGATCGGCTTGACCCCGCTCCGACCGGCCCGCAGCCCGGCGAGAAACCTCTCGACCCCGATACCGATGCTGGTGACCACGCCGAGCCCGGTGACGACCACCCGGCGGGGCGATCGAGCATCGCCTGGCAGAACGCTCATCCTCGCGCCTCACTCACCTGTAGTCTCCGACCTGACTCGCACCCGTCCGACGGAACGGTCAGGCTGCCGGGGCCTCGCCGACAACGGCGTAAACGCCCTGCAGATTCACCATTCGGCTCAGTTCCGCCTGGTCGATGGTGACGTGGAGATTCCGTTCGAGCGCCGCGAGGATTTCAATCGCGAGCAGCGAATCCGCACCGTGGTCCTCTTTGAAGAGACTGGTTTCGGTAACCTCCTCGACGTCGATTTCCAGGATCTCGCAGACGATCTCCTTAACCTGCTCGTTGCGGTCAGCCTCGGTGCTGGTGGTCGGGGCCGTGCTGGTCATGTCGCCTCCAGAGCGGATCGGAAGATAAAGTGCCTCGATGGCTACGTCTGACTGGCGGCGCCGTGCGCCGCATTACCGATACCGTTTGCCGGTCGGCCGCATCGCGGCACCATCGGATCGCGGCACTGTCCAGAGTCTGGAAGCCGCGGCTATATTTCTCCTATATGGCGAACCCGCCGTCCGCCATATCCGCCCGACATCGGGCGGCGGCGTCACCTCGGTTCAGGAGCGGCCGGCGTCGGCCGTCCCCAGCACGACCGCGCCGCCGCCGGTGATGACGGCGACGGCGGTGGTGACGACGGTGGGTGGTGGTGACGCTGGGTGGTGGTGACGGTGGGCGGCGACAGCGGCTGCGGTGGTGCTGCTACCGCACCGGGTCCGGGCGGCGACGCCCCTCGTACCAGTACAAGCCGACGATGCCCAGGGCGAAGACGCCGACGGGGGGCAGCGCGAGCAGCACCCACTGTTCCGGACTGAGCGGAAGCGGTGGGCTGAAGTGGTAGGTCGCCATCCGGTAGCCCAGGAAACTTCGGTCGATCACGAGGTAGAGAACGACGACCGGTAGCGCCACCGTCGCGATTCGGCGCCGGACCGAGCCGGCCAGCGGCGCCAGCACGATCAGCAGCAGCACCAGGGCAATCAGGTAGAGCACCGTCGCGGGCAGGTCGACCGACAGGTGCAGGGTGCGGAAGTAGATCCGGCCGTCGGTTTCCCGGTAGGCGTCGCCGCCGGGCAGCGGGACGATCGTGACCTGGAGCAGTGCGGCGACTCCGCTGCCGACGACGAGCAGACCGGCCAGCAGCAACCCGGCGGTCCGCCACCGGCCGAGCAGCTTCGCCACCGGTCGGTGCCGGACCGACATGGCCAGCCCGACCGAGGCGATGACGGCGACGAGGAGTGGCCGCAGCCCGTACAGGAGGTCGGTGGGAAACATCCGGTACCGCTCGACCAGCACGACGGCCTCGGCCAGGGTGACCAGCCAGGCGATCGCGGCGGCGCCGGTCCGCCAGCCGACGAGGGCGGCGAGCACCACCGGCAGCCAGACGAGATCGTGGAGCACGTCCGGCAGCGACCGGACCATGATGTCGTCCACCAGCAGCCGCCAGCCGAGGTGCACCACGAGGTTCCGCAGCCCGAGGCTGGCCAGCAGGATGGCGGCGACGATTCCGATCACCGCCGCCGCCGTGGACCATCCGTGGTCGTCGGCGGTGTCGCGCAGCGCCCGGAGCCGTACGCTGGTCGCCGCCCGCAGCAGGTCGACGGTCTCCACCAGGGTCGGTCGACGCTGGCCGGGGCGTGCCCGGTCCATCAGGACGCCGAGCATCTCCTCCTGGTACTGCCGTCGGTGCCGGGCCGGAAATGCGTTGAGCAGCAACCGGTAGTGGGCTTCCAACGACCACCTTTCGACCGATCGGCTCACGACGCGCCACCGAGACGGAGCCGACGCAGGCCCTTGTCGGCGGCGTCGGCGGTCCGGCGCAACCGCTCGCTCTCGGCGGCGAGTTCCTGGGCGCCCAGCCCGGTGAGCCGGTAGTAGCGCCGCAGCCGGGACCGGACGACCTCCTCCCGGTCGAGCTCGATCAGACCCGCCTGGCGCAGTCGGTCGAGAATGGCGTAGAGCGAGCCGGTGCCGAGCTGGAGCCGGCCACCGGAGACCTGTGCCACCTCTCCGATCAGGCCGTAGCCGTGTTGCGGCCCGCTGGCGAGGACGGTGAGCACCAGCAGTGCCGGCTCACTCAGCGGGGTCGACGTCATAACCGCAGGATATATGCCGGCAGCCGACATATCAACGATCCGACCTGTCGGGCCGGTCGACCGGCACCGCCAGCCGTCCGTCCGGCGCGTACAGCCGGTAGCCGGCGACCTCGACCGCACCGGCCAGCACCGCCGGGCCCTCGGGCAGCACCCGCAGGTAGCCGGCGAACGCGGTCTCCTCCGGCCCGCCCGACGCGAAGACGTACACCGGTCGTGCCGCCGTCTCGATCTGGTGCCGGGCCCCCGGCACCTTGTCGGCCCCACGCCGCAATAGCGCCGTCACGCTCGCACAGCCGATCCGGCGCGAGGTGGCGAACATCAGCCGCTGACAGGTCCAGTAGTCGGTGTACAGCCGGTCGATACCACGTCGGTCCAGTTCGGCGATCAGGGCGCGCTCGTCGACGGCCGCCTGCCGGTGTCCGTCGACCGTGGACCCGACGGCCAGACCGGCCGCCCCGGCCGCCGCCGCCAGGATCGCGATCGCCGCGCGGGCCGGCCAGGCCGACCGGACCCGCCCGGTCCGCCGGGCCAGTGACCAGAGCGGCCAGAGTACGGCGGGAAGCGAGATCACCAGACAGCACAGGTACCTGACGCTCTCGGTCGGCGTCGCGCCGGCCGGTGAACTGGCCGCGTAGAGCCCGATCGTGAGCAGCCCCGGCACGGCGAGCGCGAGCCGCCCCGCCGTACGGGCCGTCCGGGCGCCAGGCGTACGGGCGGTCCATGCGCCGCGCGACACGACGCCGATCAGCAACCCGACGATGACCGGCCCGCAGAGCTGGGCCAGCGGTGCACATGAGCCGGGCCCGCAGAGTCCCATCCGCATCGGAACACCGATCATCAGGCCACCGTGCAGCCGGGCCAGCGCGCCCGGTGGCTCCCCGGGAGGGTCCTGCCCGAAGGCCATCCGCAGGTAGGCAAGGGTCGAGTTGTCCGCCAGCGGGCTGGTCAGATCGTGCAGCAGTTGCGGTGCCACCCCGACCAGGAAGCCGGCGCCGACCAGCAGGCCAGCCCGGCCGAGCAAATCGCGCCGGCAACCCGCCACCAGCAACGCGAACGCGCCCAGCAGGTACGGCGCGGCGAGCCAGTCCGTCCAGACCACCAGCCCGGCGACCAGTCCCCAGCCGGCGAATCCGGCGAACCGGAGGCCGGCCGGGCCCACCGCCCCGGCAGACCGGCGGTTGTCCCGACCCGGTGGGTCGGCCAGCCGCAGCGCACCCCAGAGCAGGGCGGCACAGCCCGGCACGATCCAGGCGAAGCCGTTGGCGATGAGCTGGTCCTTGACGACCCGGTCCGATCCCACCGCCAGCAGGCCGGTGACGAGAACCGCGAACCAGGGCGAGTAGAGCCGCGCCGTGAGCCGGTAGAGCAGCACCGCGAAGACCAGGTAGGCCACCGTGGTCGGAAGTCGCAGCGCCGGCACGGACGGACCCACGAGCCACACCACGGGCGCGGCCAACCATGCCTCGGCCGCCCCCATGTAGTGCTGCCCGTAGAGGAAGGCCGGCGCCGCGGCTCCCTCGGCGATGTCGGTCGCCATCAGACCGATCAGCGCCTCGTCGCTGTTGGTCCGCGGCACCACCAGCATGGTGAGCCAGGCCCGCCAGGCCAGCCCGGCGGCGATGAACAGTCCGGCGACGACGACCGGTCCCGGAAGCGTCCCCCGTGGTATCACGCCGACAAGATATATACCTGTCACCGATATATTCAAGAGCCACTGATATTCGCCGCAGGTCCACGACCTGAGCAAAGTGGATTAGCCTGCCCGGATGCGGCACACCCTCGTACCCGGCGACGCGACCCTGCACGGTCACTTCTCCCGGGATCTCCCGCCGGTGCTCACCATCGACCCGGGCGACACCGTCGAGTTCCGAACCCTGGACTGCTGGTGGTCGGCCGGCCCCTACCCCGGCGGACGCAACCGGGACCGACCCCGGGTTCCGCAGCACCAGCCCGACTGCGGCCACGCGCTGATCGGCCCGGTGGCCGTACGCGGCGCCGAGGTCGGCGGAACCCTCGCGGTACGGATCGACGCCGTCGTACCGGCCGGTTGGGGTACCACGGTCGCCGGCGGCTGGCCCAGCCCGTTCAACCAGCGGTACGGCGTCGAGGAGACCGGGGTCGTGCACGCCTGGCAGCTCGACCCGGTGGCGATGACCGGCCGGAACCAGCACGGCCACACCATCGCGCTGCGGCCGTTCATGGGGGTGCTCGGAATGCCGCCGGCGGAACCCGGACGGCACTCGACGATCCCGCCCCGGCCGCACGGCGGCAACCTGGACTGCCGGGAACTGGTCGCCGGCAGCACGCTGCTGTTGCCGATCCCGGTCGACGGCGCGCTCTTCTCGGTCGGCGACGGGCACGCCGCCCAGGGCGACGGCGAGGTGGGCGGCACCGCCGTCGAGTGTCCGATGGACGAGGTCGTGCTGACCTTCGACCTGTGGGACGACTTCCCGGTCACCGGACCCGTCGCCCGGACCGCCGACGCCTGGCTGACCATGGGGGTGGGCCCGACGCTCGACGACGCGACGTTCACCGCGCTGAACTCGATGCTGACGCTCCTGGAACGGCTGCACGGCATCGGCCGGCCCGACGCGGTCGCGCTGGCCAGCGTCGCGGTGGACGTCCGGGTCACCCAGATCGTCAACCAGACCGTCGGCGTGCACGCGGTGCTCCGCGACGGAGCCGTACGCATGTAAGGAAGGGCCCCTTCTTATCGTTTTCTGTATAAGAAGGGGCCCTTCCTAACACCTCAGAGGGTGAGTGACCAGACGTCCAGGTAACCGGTGACACCGCTCACCGTGTCCTGCACCCGCAGCCGCCAGCTGCCGTTGCGGGTCTCCCGCGAGAGGTCCACCACGAATACCTGGTCGACGATGCCCTCGAAGCCACCGGTGCGGTCGCGCAGCAGATAGGAACTGCCGTCGGGCGCGACCAGGCGCAGCACCAGGTCACTGACGGCCCCGTGCGGGATCACCACGGCGACCTCGCTGGTCCGGGACGCGACGCCCGAGCAGCCGGTGAGCGCGATCGTGCTCTGCACCGTGCCCGGGTCGGGAATGGTCAGGTCGGTACCGTTGCTGCCGGAGCAGAACACCGGACCGTTGCCGCCGAGGTTGACCGTCCAGGTGTCGATATGACCGACGTCCCAGCCCGCCCGGTCCTGCACCCGCAGCCGCCACCTGCCGTTGCCCACCTCGCTCGACAGGTTGACCGGGAAGCTCCGGTCGATGTTGTCCTCGCCGCCACCGGTCTGGTTGTGCAGCACGTACGCGCTCCCGTCCGGCGCCACCAGGCTCACCACCAGGTCGCTGCGGAACGTGTGCACGATGCGTACCCGGACCGAACTCGACGCCGACGCCCGACCCGGGCACCCCGAGATCGCCACCGCGCTCTCGGCCGTGGACAGGTCCGGAATCTCGACGTCGGTATTGTTCGTCCCCACGCAGCCGGGCGGGTTCGTGACGGTCAGCGTGTACCTCACCAGGCGGCTGGCGTACCGGCTGGTGCCGGTGATCGTGAGTGGATAGACGCCGGGCGGGGTCGTCGCCGCGACCCGCAGGGTCAGGACCGACGACCGACCGGCGGGCAGCGCCGCCGGGCTGAACGACGCGGTGACCCCGGCCGGCAGGCCGGTGGCGCCGAGGGTGACGGTCTGGGCGGAGCCGGCCGTGATCCGGGTCGACACCGTCGTACTCACCGAACCGCCCGGCGGGACCGAGCCGGCCGCCGGGGCGACCGAGATGGCGAAGTCGTGTGCCGGTGGCCTGGTGTCGGCGACGTACAGCAGGACGTTCGGCGAGCCGGTGCCAGGGTTGGTGACCAGTCCGGTGGTGCCGTTGTTGACCAGGTGGTCGCGGACCTGGAGGGGGGTGAAGGACGGGTTCTGCGCCAGTACGAGCGCGGCCGCGCCGGCCACGTGCGGGCTCGCCATCGAGGTGCCGTCCCACGACTCGCTGGAGGTGTCGCTGGTGATCGTGGACGACGTGATCGCCACGCCGGGCGCGAAGATGTCGACGCAGCTGCCGTGGCTGGAGAAGGAGGCCCGGGCGTCGCTGCGGCCGGGGCCGCCCTGCGCACCCCCGGTGGCCGCGACGGTGATCGCGGCGGGGACGGCGGCCGGCGAGCTGCCGCACGCGTCGACGTTGTCGTTGCCGGCCGCGACGGCGTAGCTGACCCCGTCGGCGATGGAGTTCACCACCGCCGTGTTCATGGCGGTCGAGACCGGTCCGCCGAGGCTCATGTTCGCCACGGCCCGCTCACCGGGATCGTGGTCGCCGGTGACCCAGTCGATACCGGCGACGACCTGGGCGGTCGTTCCGCCGCCGTCGCAGTCGAGCACCCGTACGCCGACCAGCGTCACGCCCTTGGCGACCCCGTGGATGGTGCCGCCCGCGGTGCCGGCGACGTGGGTGCCGTGCCCGTGGCAGTCGCTCGCGGGTCCGCCGTCGATCGCGTCGAAGCCGGAGACCGCCCGGCCGCCGAAGGTGGTGTGGGTGAACCGGATGCCGGTGTCGAGGATGTACACCCGGACCCCGGCGCCGGTGGTCGGGTACGTGTAGCTGTTGTCCAGCGCCAGTGGGCGCCGGTCGATCCGGTCCAGTCCCCAGGACGGGGTCGGGGTCTGGGTGCCGGAGATCCGTACCCGGTGGTTCTGCTCGACGTACGCCACCGAGGGGTCTGCCGCGATCCGCCGGGCCGCCCCGGTGTCGCCGGCCAGTTCGAAGCCGCGCAACGCGTGCCGGTAGGTCCGCGCGACCCGGGCGCCGACCCGGGCGGCGAGGGTGTCCGCCCGGGCGGACACCGAGGCGGTCTCGACCGACGTGTCCTTGAAGACCACGAGGTAGCTGTCCGCGACCGCGGTGCTGCCACCGAGGTGCCGGATCGTCTCCTTGGCCGGTGCCGTGGGCGTCGCCGACGCCGCGGACGCCGGTGCCCCGGGTGCCAGGGTCGCGGTCAGCGCGACCACCAGACCGATCGCGAGCGGTACGGCCGTCCACCGCTGCTGGAACGTACTGGGAATCCTCATCCCCATCCTTCTCCCCTCCCGCCGATGCCCGGGGCTCGCCCGGCGGTGCCGCGACGTCGCCCCGGAGATCGACTACGGGGACACTACGAGGAGTGTTGGATTACTGGCGGACAGTAACCGACAGCAGGTCAGTCGGCATCCAGTCCATGTGGCCTGGGTCACTTTCCGTGCCGACGGGTGTTAAGAAGGGGCCCTTTATCGACAGAAAGCGATAACGGGGGGCCCTTCCTTACCGGCGGAGGGTGAGGATGAGGTCGGCGACCAGGGCGGTCCAGCCGGTCTGGTGCCAGGCGCCGAGGCCGGCACCGTTGTCGCCGTGGAAGTACTCGGGAAAGGCGATCAGGTCCTTCCAGTCGGGGTGGGTCTGGAACAGCTCACAGATGCCGTAGATCGGCCGCCGCCCCCAGGTGTCCGGGACGAACAACGAGATCAGCCGGGCCGAGAGGTCGTCGGCGATCTCGGTCAGGGTGTGCTTGCTGCCGGACCGGGTGGGATATTCCACCAGCAGGTCGTCGCCGAAGAACGCGGCGTGGTCGCGCAGCGCGGAGATCAGCATGAAGTTGGTCGGCATCCAGATCGGACCGCGCCAGTTGGAGTTGCCGCCGAAGAGACCGGAGGTCGACTCCGCCGGCTCGTAGCCGACGGTGAACTCCTGACCGCCCATCTCCACCGTGAACGGCTCCGCCAGGTGCCGCCGGGACAGCGTACGCAGCCCGTACGGGGACAGGAACTCCTCCTCGTCCAGCATCCGGGCCAGCAGTCGGACCACCTGGTCCGGGCCGACCATGGAGAGCAGCCGCTGCTGCCGCCCGTCACCACCCAGCCGGCGAGCCCCGATCACGCTCGCGTACTCCGGCTTGTTGGCCAGGAACCAGCGCAGCCGGGCGGTCAGCTCCGGCAGCCGGTTCAACGTCACGGTGGTGAGCCGGGTGATCGCGGCCAGCGGCAGCAGGCCGACCACCGAACGCACCTTCAACGGCGTACTGGTCCCGTCCGGCAGCCGCAGGACGTCGTAGAAGAAGGCGTCCTCCTCGTCCCAGAGGCCCTGGTCGTACGCGGCCGCCGCGATGTACGCGAAGTGCTCGAAGAACTTCGTCGCGATGTCGGAGTACGTCGGGTCGTGCACCGCCAGGATCAGCGCCATGTCGAGCAGGTTGAGCGCGTACATGGCCATCCAGCCGGTGCCGTCGGACTGCTCCAGCACCCCGGCCACCGGCAGCGCGGCGGAGCGGTCGAACGGGCCGACGTTGTCCAGCCCGAGGAAGCCGCCCTCGAAGACGTTGTTGCCGCCGATGTCCTTCCGGTTCACCCACCAGGTGAAGTTCAGCAGCAGTTTGTGCATCATCCGGGCGAGGAAGTCGAAGTCCCGCCCGCCGTCGATCTCGAACACCTTCAGCGCCGCCCAGGCGTGCACCGGCGGGTTCACGTCGCCGAACGCCCACTCGTACGCCGGGATCTGCCCGTTCGGGTGCAGGTACCACTCGCGGAGCAGCAACAGCAGTTGCGACTTGGCGAACCCGGGATCGACCCGGGCGATGGTCACGCAGTGGAAGGCCAGGTCCCAGGCGGCGTACCAGGGATACTCCCAGGGGTCGGGCATGGAGATGACGTCGAAGCTGTTCATGTGCCGCCAGGAGCTGTTCCGGCCGAACCGGTGCCCGTCCGGCGGCGGCGTGGCGGCCGGGTCGCCGTTCAGCCACTGCTGCACGTCGAAGTGGTAGAACTGCTTGCCCCACATCAGCCCGGCGATCGCCTGCCGGGCCACCGCGGCCTCCTCCCGGGACGCCCCGTCCGGAATCAGCCGCCCGAAGAACTCGTCCGCCTCGGCCTGCCGGGTCGCCATGACGGTCCCGAAGTCCGTGCCGAGATCCAGCACCGGCGCGGGCTGGTTGGCCGGCGGCGGGGAGGTACGGCTGAGCCGGATCCGGATCTTCGCCTCGCCGCGCGCCGGTACGTCCAGGACGTAGTGCAGCGCCCCCTTGGTGCCCTCGCCGGCCGGGTTGACCGTGTCGGCGCCGCTCACCACGTGGTCGTTGATGCCGTCCTTCGGGTACGGGCTCCGGCCCGGCAACCCCCACAGCCGGTCGGTGTTGGTCTCGTTGTCGCAGAGCAGTGTGGTCGGCTCGCCGTCACCTTCGAGCACGAGTTGCCCGAGCACCCAGTGCTCACCGACCAGCCGGCCCGGCGAGCCGACCAGCTTCGGCACCTGGTCCCGCCCCGGCAGCCCCCAGGACCAGGTGTTCCGGAACCACAGCGTGGGCAGCACGTGCAGCCGGGCCTCCTGGTCACCCCGGTTGGCCACGGTGATCAGCACGCACATGTCGGTCGGTGACGCCTTGGCGTAGTCGACCGTCACCACCCAGTACCGGTCGTCGTCGAAGACCCCGGTGTCGACCAGCTCGTACTCGGTCTCGTCCCGGCCGCGCTCGCCGTTAACCGCGACCAGTTCGTCGTACGGGAAGGCGGCCTGCGGGTAGTGGTAACGCCAGCGCATGAAGGAGTGCGTCGGGGTGGAGTCCAGGTACCACCAGTAGTCCTTGACGTCCTCGCCGTGGTTGCCGCCGTCCCCGCCCAGCCCGAACATCCGCTCCTTCAGGATCGGGTCGGCACCGTTCCACAGGGCGAGCCCGAAGCAGAAGGTCTGCCACTCGTCGCAGATCCCCGCCATCCCGTCCTCGTTCCACCGGTATGCCCGGGAACGGGCGTGGTCGTGCGGGAAGTAGTCCCAGGCCGTACCGTGCTCGCTGTAGTCCTCCCGGACCGTCCCCCAGGCCCGCTCGGCCAGGTACGGGCCCCAGCCGCGCCAGGGCTCCTCCCCGGCATCCGCCTGGGCCAGCCGGGCCCGCTCCGCGTCCCGCCGGTCATCCATCCGATCCCCGCCCGTCATCCGACCGAACCGTCCCGGTCATCCTTACCGATCATTGTTATCGGTTCGGTCATACCCGGTCAGGATCATGGGAACGCCTCGGCACCACCCGTGTGTGCCCGGTCACCCGGGGAGGGCATCATGGGCGCCATGCTGCCGATCGAGTTCGGGCCGCGGGTCTGCGGTCACCTGGAGTCCGGCGTCGACCGGGAGTGGCTGGTCCCGGACGGCCTGGGCGGGTACGCGATGGGCACCGTGAGCGGGCTGCGTACCCGCCGCTACCACGGGCTGCTGGTGATCGCGGGGGAAACCCCGGCGGCCCGCCGGCTCGGCCTGGTCAGCCTGGACCCCGAGCTGATCCTGCCGTCCGGCGCCACGGTACGGCTCGGCGCCCACGAGTGGCGGTCCGGCGACGTCGACCCGCGCGGCTTCGAACTGCTGGAACGCTTCGACCTCGTGGACGGGCTGCCGCGCTGGCGGTGGCGGATCGGCGACCTGGTGCTGGAGCGTGATCTGGCGCTGGTGCATGGCCGGTCCGCCCTGGCGGTCCGGCACCGGCTCGTCTCCGGCGGCCCGGCCCGGCTCGGCCTGGCCGCGGTGGTCACCTGGCGGGACGGCCACGGCGAGCGGGGCGCGGCGGGACCACCGCCCCAGGTCGAGCCGGCTGCCGGCGGGGCGGTGGTCGAGGACGCGTTCCGGCTGGCCGGGCCGGACTGGGCGCCGCAGGGGCAGTGGTGGCACGGCGTGTACCACCGGCAGGAGGCGGCCCGGGGGCTGACCCCGGAGGAGGACCTCTGGTACGCGGGGCGGTTCACCGGCGCACTCGACCGGCCCGGTGACAGCGTCTCGGTACTCGCCTGGGCCGGCGACCTGGCCGACGAGCCGCCGCCGGCCGACGAGCTGATCGAGGCGGCCCGGCGGCGCAACCGCCGGGTGGTGGCGGCCGGCAAGCCGACCGACGAGGTGGCCGCGACGCTGACCCTGGCCGCCGACGCGTTCGTGGTCCGGACCAGCGCCGGCCCGGACGTGGTGGCCGGCTATCCGTGGTTCGGGGCCTGGTCCCGGGACACGATGATCGCCTACGAGGGGCTGTTCCTGAGTACCGGCCGGGCGGACGAGGGCCGGGACCTGCTCCGGGCGTACGCCGGGGCGCTTTCGGACGGGATGCTGGCGAACACCGCCGACACCGGCCGACCGGAGTACAACACCACGGACGGCACGCTCTGGTTCCTGCACGCCGTGGCCCGGCACGTGGCGGTCGCCGAGGACACCGATCTCGGCGCCGAACTGCTGCCGGCGCTGCGCGCGGTGCTGCTCGGCCACCTCCGTACCGACCCCCGGGCCGCCGCGGGCGGCGGGACGGCGGCCTTCCGGGGCGCCCGATACGGCATCGGGGTGGACCCGGCCGACGGGCTACTCACCCAGGGCTGTGCCGGGGAGGCGCTGACCTGGATGGACGCCCGGGTCGACGGCGAGCCGGTGACCCAGCGGGCAGGCAAGCCGGTCGAGGTGAACGCGCTCTGGATCAACGGGCTGGCCGCCGTCGCCGAGCTGGCCGACCTGCTCGGCCAGGATGCCGGTCCGCTGCCCGCCGCCCGGGACCGGGCCCGCGCGGCGTTCCGGCGCCGGTTCCCGGCCCCGGCCGGTTGGCTGTACGACGTGGTCGACGCCCCGCCGCCGGTCTACCCGCGGGGCGCCGCCGCCCGGCACGACGACGACCTGCTCCGGCCGAACCAGCTCCTCGCCTGGTCGCTGCCGCACGCCCCGCTGGACCCGGACCCGGCGACCCTGCGCCGGCTCGCCGACGCGCTGCTGACCCCGCTCGGCCCGCGCAGCCTCGCCCCGGGCAGCCCGGGGTACGTCGAGCGGCACCGGGGCGGTCCGGCCGAGCGCGACTCCGGCTACCACCAGGGCACCGTCTGGCCCTGGCTGATCGGCCCGTACGCGGACGCCTGCCGCCGGGCCGGGCTGCCCACCGACGAGACGTTCGCCGGGCTGACCGCGCACCTGTCCGAGTTCGGCCTCGGGTCGGTGAGCGAGACCGCGGACGCGGCGGCACCGCACGACGGCACCGGAACGCCGTTCCAGGCCTGGTCGGTCGCGGAACTTCTACGGGTACGACCAAGCTGACCGACCGGCGTTACATCCCCGCAACGGCGACGTCTTCACCGGTTTTTCCGGCGCCGGCAGTATGGGCCCCAACCCGAGAACGCGTCGACACCCGTCCCAGGTGTCCGGTCGCGCCTGCCCGGGAGTCAACTCGAAGGGGGCTGGGCCATGTCACCGAACGCCGAGGTCATCAACTTCCCCGCGGCCCACCCGCAACGCGTACTGATCCTCTCCTGGGAGTACCCGCCGGTGCTGGTCGGCGGGCTGGGTCGGCACGTACACGCCCTGGCCACCGCACTGGCCGCCGCCGGGCACCAGGTGACGGTGGTGACCCGGCACGCCGAGGGCGTCCCGGTGGAGGCGTACGTCGACGGGGTGCACGTGCTGCGTGCCCCCGAGGACCCGGTCGGGTTCCCGCTGGCCACCCCGAGCCTGCTGGCCTGGACCATGGCCTTCAACCACACCCTCACCCGGACCGCCCTGCGGGCCACCCGCAACCAGCGGTACGACGTGATCCACGCCCACGACTGGCTGGTCGCGCACACCGCGATCAACCTCGCCGACCACCTGGACATCCCGCTGGTGACCACGATCCACGCCACCGAGGCGGGCCGGCACCAGGGCTGGCTGCCCGACGAGATGAACCGGACCATCCACTCGGTCGAGCACTGGCTCAGCCACGCCTCGCACCGGGTCATCACCTGCTCCAGCTACATGCGGGACCAGGTGGCGGCCCTGTTCGGGCTCGCCGCCGGGCAGCTCGACGTGGTCCCGAACGGGGTCGACGACCGGGCCTGGTCGGCGCAGCCCCGGGCGGTCGCCGCCGCCCGTAAGCGGTTCGCCGGGGCCGGGCCGCTGATCGGCTTCGCCGGCCGGCTCGTCTACGAGAAGGGCGTGCAGCACCTGGTCCGTGCCGTACCCCGGCTGCGGGAGCGGCATCCCGAGCTGCGGGTGGTGATTGCCGGGGACGGGCCGTACCGGTCGGAGTTGCAGGACCAGGCCCGGGGGCTCGGGCTGGACCGCAGCGTCAGGTTCGCCGGGTTCATGACCGAGCGCCAGTTGCCGGCGCTGCTCGCCGCCACCGACGCCACGGTGGTACCGAGCCTCTACGAGCCGTTCGGGATGGTCGCCCTGGAGGCGGCCGCCGCCGGGGCACCGCTCGCGGTCGCCGCCACCGGCGGGCTCGCCGAGATCGTCGAGGCCGGGGTCACCGGGGTGACGTTCCCGCACAGCGATCCGGACGCGCTGGCCGGCGCCGTCGACTCGCTGCTCGGCGACGAGGTCTTCGCGCGTCGGGTCGCCCGCCGGGCCCGCACCATGGTCTCCGAGCGGTACGGCTGGGCGAGCATCGCCGCCCGCACCGCGGCGGTGTACGCCAGCGCGGCCGGGCGTACCCGGTCCGGCGGGGCTACGGCGGGCGGCGTCTCGCCGCGGATCGTCGTACCCGAGGGGAACCTGCTGGCCCTCGGCGGCGCCGCCTGCTGACTCCCCGACCCCGCTCGCGCCGACCCCACCGGTCCCCTCGGCCGGCGGGGTCGGCGAAATTCTTTCCGATCAGCGCCCGGAGCAGTACCTACGCCGCGACGGATGATGCGAAAGACACTGTCCGCTCGCTATCGTGTACGGCGGGTAACAGAGGGGAAGCCGCCGGTGCAGCAGGTACGGATCGCGGATCGTTACCTGCTGCTGGATACCGTCGGCAGCGGCGGGATGGGGCGGGTCTGGCTGGCCCGGGACGAGATGCTGCACCGCTCCGTCGCGATAAAGCAGGTCGTCCCGCCGAACTGGATGACGCCGGAGGAACGCCAGGAACTTCGGGCCCGGACCCTGCGGGAGGCCCGGACCGCGGCCCGGCTGAACCACCCCAACGTGGTACGGATCTACGACGTCGTGCACGCCGACGAGTGCCCCTGGATCGTGATGGAGTACGTCCCGTCCCGCTCGGTGCAACAGGTGCTCGACGCGGACGGCCCCCTCACCCCGCTGCGGACCGCCGAGCTGGGCCTGGCCGTACTGGCCGCGCTGCGGGCCGCGCACCGGGGCGGGGTGTTGCACCGGGACGTCAAGCCGCACAACGTGCTGATCGCCGACGACGGGCGGGTGGTACTCACCGACTTCGGTCTGGCCACCGTGGACGGCGGTGACGGGGCGCTGACCCGGGACGGCGTCGTGCTCGGCTCGCCGCAGTACGTCTCCCCGGAACGGGCCGCGAGCGGCTCGTCCACGGTCGAGTCCGACCTCTGGTCGCTGGGCGCCACCCTGTACGCCGCAGTGGAGGGCCGGTCGCCGTACCGCCGGCCGACCACGATGGCCACCCTGACCGCGCTCGCGGTGGCGCCACCGGACCCGCCGAAACGGGCCGGTCCACTCCGGCCGGTACTGGCCGGGCTGCTCCGCCGGGATCCCCGGCAGCGGCTGACCGCCGACGAGGTCGAGCGGCTGCTGCGCCGGATCACCGAACCGCCGCCGCGGTCCGGGCGAGATCCGCTTGCCGTGGCCCGTAGCCTCGCCCGCCGCTCGCCGGTCAGCCCGGAGGCCGATCAGCCCGGTCCGGACGATCCGGCCGGCACGGAGCCGGACCGGCGGCAGCAGCCGAGGCAGCGCCGGCCGCCCAACCAACGCCCGCAGCCCGAGCAGCGGGCACAGCCGAACCAACGACTCCGGCCGAACCAGCCGCTCGCACCCCATCGCGACGACGAGCCGGACCAGCGGCGGGCTGCCGACCCGCCCGGAGCGGCCGAGCAGTACGGGGGGACCGATCAGCCCGGGTCAGTCGATCGGCGCGGTGCCGCGGCCCGGCACCCCGGCCCGTACCGGCCCGGTGACCGGGACGGGCCCGGTGGACCGGACCCGAATGGCCGGCCGGACGATCCCGGCCCACCAGTCGAGCTGTGGGAGCCGTCCTCCGGCGGGCGTCGGCGCGGCCGGCACCCCTGGTGGGTACTGGCGACGGCCGGGGTCCTCGCCGTGCTGACCGGGCTCGGCACCGGGCTGGTGCTCTGGAACCAGCGCGGCGAACCGGCCACACCCGACGCCTCCGGAACCCATCGGTCGACGACGCGGGTGCCGGCCGCGTTCCCGTGCGCTCCGCCGCCGGAGGAGAGCAGCACGGTGACCGCCGCGCCGCATCCGCCCGAGGAGCGCTTCGGACTCGTCAAGAACTGGACCTGGTACACCGATCCGTCCGGCTTCCGGATCGCCGTACCGATCGGTTGGCGCCGGTACGCCGACGGACCGGTCGTCTGCTTCCGGGAGCCGGTGGCCGGTACCGCCCGGACGCTGAGCATCGACCCGACCACTCCGGCGACCCGGAACGCGGAGGCGTACTGGCTCGCGGAGGAGCGGCGGCTGCTCGGGCGCGGCGCGTTGACCGGTTACGAACAGGTCGCCATCGGACCGCTGGACCTGGGAGCCGGCGGCGCGACCTGGGAGTGTCGCTGGACCAACGCCCTCGGTGACCGGGTGCAGACCGCCCGAATGCTGATCAACACGTCTTCCCGCCGGGCGTACACGGTGTCCTGGTTGACCCGGGAGTTCGACTGGGGAGTCAACCAGAGCTATCTGCGGATGTTGCAGACCAGTTTCCGACCGGCCACCTGACCCCAGCCCCACCGGGCCACACCGGCTCGTTCTCCGGCGTGACTGCGACGATCTCGCGGCGACACGCCGGGGCTCGCCGGGGCGGTACCGTTCCCGGCCCCGGCACCGACCGCTCGCCGGAGGCGTACGACCACCCACGACACCCGCGCTGAGCTGCGAGTCAACGCGATTCCCGATCACGTTCGGAGTGGCCGCGCCAGCCCGGTCGTCCTGCCCGGAACCACCCGGACAGCACTGTGGATCAAATGGTGATTGCCTGCCGATCCGCCGTTTGGCACAGTGGCGGAGCCATGTGGATGCTCCAGGGGAAGGACGTACGCAAATGATGGGGCCATCCCATGCATTGTCCGGTGCTGCGGTCTGGTTGGCCGGGTCCTGGGCGCTGGACCAGTTCGCCGGTTACGAGCAGTCGCCACTGGCGATCGCGGTCGGTACGGCGGTCTGCGCGGGCGGGGCGCTCTTCCCCGACCTCGACATGTCCGGCAAGGTCACCAAGAACCAGGGTGGTGCCACCGTCGCCCGCACCTTCGGTGTGGTGTCGCTGTTCTTCGCCGAGGTGATGGAGAAGATCTCCCTCGGCGTCTACCACGCCACGAAGCTCAGCAAGGATCCGCACCGCAACAACGGCCACCGCACCCTGACCCACACCCTGCCGTTCACCGCGCTGGTCGGCTGGGGAACCACCGCCCTCTGCACCGCGTACGGCAAGTGGGCGGTGATCGGCATCCTCTTCTTCATGATCGGGTTGGCGCTGCGCGGCCTGTTCGACGAGTGGGCGAAGCGGGCCGGCTGGGTGATCGTCACCATCGTCTCGCTGGCGGCGGCCTACTTCACCTTCCTGCACCTGCCGGACGACCGGGGCTATCCGATGCTGGGCCTGGCGGTCGGCGTCGGCTGTTTCGTGCACATCATGGGCGACTTCATCACCAGCGCCGGTGTGCCGATCCTCTGGCCGATCCCGATCAAGCGTCGAATGTGGTTGATGATCGGCATACCGAACAAGATCGCCGTCAAGGTCGGCGGCAAGGTGGAGACGGTCGTGCTGCGCGGCGTCTTCACCGTGGTCTCCGTGCTCGCCACGGCCGGCCTGCTGGCGCCGTCGGTGCTCCGCAGGTTCAACATCGAGATCTGACGGTACGCCGGGGTCGCGGTCGCCTCAGACCGCGACCCGCTGGGCCGGCACCGGCACGGTCAGTCCCCAGACGGCGAGCAGTTCGGGCGTGTTCGCCCGGCTGCCGTCCGCCACGGCGTCACAGGCGATGTCGACGATCTCGTCCTTGTGCGCCATCAGGTAGGGCCGGGCGCCGACGTCGGCGTTGGCGAGCGCGGCGATGCCCGCCCAGTGCCGCCGGCCGAACAGCATCGGATAGCCGCGCAACCCCTCGTAGGTGGCGCAGACCAGCGCCTCGGGATAGGGCAGTGCCGCCACCCGGCGGACCGCCGCGGTGGTCAGGCCCGGCATGTCCACCGGGACCACCACGACCGCCTCGATCCGGGGATCGGGCAGGGCGTTCAGGCCGAGTCGGATCGACGATCCGATTCCGGTGCCCCACGAGCGGTTGACCACCACCATCGTGCCGGAGAGGTCTGCGGTTGCCCGGACCTGGTCGGCCGCGGCGCCGAGCACCACGACCAACGGTCCGCACCCCGCCTCGCGCATGGTGTCGAGCACCTGGTTCACCAGGGGTCGCTCCCCCTGGTGCAGCAACGCCTCCGGGCCACCGATCCGGCGTCCCCCGCCCGCGGCGATGATCATTCCTGCGATCCGACTCAGCGCCGTCACCTTCCGCCTGTCGTACGACCCCCCGCCGCACGCACACCTGTCGTACGACCCCCGCCGCACGCACAACGGACCCAACGAGCGGATGTCAGCCAGGTATCGGCACTAAACGGACTAATTTGGAGTTATGCCGCATCGGCGTAACAGTCCACCGTCGACACGTCGAGCGGAAACCGGACCGGGCTGTCGCCGAACAACAACCGTCCCGCCTGGGTCGCCGCCTGGTGCACCAGGGCGGAGACCTGGTCGGCCAGCTCCGCCGGGCAGTGCACCAGGACCTCGTCGTGCTGGAAGAAGACCAACTCGGCACCACCGGCCCCGGCCGGCCCGGCCCGAAGACCAGCGAGTCCGTTCCGCAGCCCGGCGAGCAGGGTCAGCGCCCACTCCGCCGCCGTGGCCTGGATGACGAAGTTGCGGGTGAACCGGCCCCGGGCCCGCGCGGCGGCCCTGGCCCGGGGACCGAACGGATCACCGCCGGCCGACTCGACCACCGGCCCCTCGCCCTCCTCCGACTCCCGGACCGAGACCGAGGACGGTGGACAGGTACGCCCGAGCCAGGAACGCACCAGCCCGCCGCCCTCCCCGGTCCGCGCCGCGGCCTCGACGTACTCGAAGGCGGTCGGATAGCTGCGCCGGAGCACCGCCAACGCGGGGATCGCCTCACCTCCGGTCTGCCCGTACATCGCGCCGAGCAGGGCCAGCTTGGCCCGACCCCGGTCACCACCGAAGCTGTCCCGGGCCAACGCGGCGTAGAGATCCCCGGACCCGCCGGCAGCGGCCAGCCGGGCGTCGCCGGATACCGCCGCCAGCACCCGGGGCTCCAACTGACCGGCGTCGGCGACCACGAACCGCCACCCCGGATCGGCCCGAACGGCCCGCCGGACCACCTTCGGGATCTGCAACGCCCCGCCGCCCCGGGTCGCCCAGCGACCGGAGACCACCCCGGCCGGTACGTACTCCGGGCGGAAACGGCCGCCCCGGACCCATGCCTCCCGCCAGGTCCAGCCGTGCGCGGTCCAGATCCGGTACAGCTCCTTGTATTCGAGCAGCAGTGGCACCGCCGGATGATCCACTCCACGCAACACCCAGGCCCGGGTGTTGGGCAGGTCGAAGCCGGCCCGAGCGAAGGCGCGGAGCAGTTCGGCCGGCGACTCGGCGTGCAGCTGCCGTACGCCGAACGCCGCCGCGATCCGCGCGGACAGCTCGGCGAGCCGGCGGGGCGGCCCACCCATCGGCGACGGTTCACCGAGCAGCTCGACCAGGAGCGCGTCGTGTACGTCGGCCCGCCAGGGCAACCCGGTCGCGCCCATCTCGGCGGCGACCAGGGCACCGGCGGACTCGGCCGCGACCAGGAGCCGGAACCGGCCCGGATGCTCGGTCTCGGCGATCCGGGCCTGCTGGTCGGCGTACACCCGGACCAGCGCGTCGAGCCCGAGCGGCGGCGGCCCGTACGCCATCTCGAAAAGGGCGCCCTGGCCGTCCCCGGGGGGCGCGGCGGCCCGGGATGGTGGATCGGCCGGCACCGGCGCACCCGTCAGCCGGGCCCACGCCGCGGCCAGCCCACGCGGCTCGCCCCAGCGCCCAGCCTGGCCGAGCAGCAGCGCCTCGGTCAGTTCGACGTCGTGACACCGGTCCACCCGGACGCCCCGACGCAGCAGCCCCGGATAGGTCGCGGCGGTGGAGGCCCAGAGCCAGCGCGGCGGCTCGCCCGGCCTCCGGCCGGCGGTCTCCCGGGCGGCGACCGCCGCCCCGACGTCGGCGACCCGCTCGGCGGGGCCGGCGAGCCGGCCGTCCGGATGGAGCGACTGGAGCAGACCTCCGTCGCCGTCCTCGTCTCGGACCACCGCCACCAGCACGCCGTGGATTCTGCCCGCCCCGTCCGACATCCCCGCCGGCAGCGGCGGCACCGAGACGACGGTCACCGGGCTCGAAGGTCCTCAGCTTGCCCGGCTCTGCCCCGGCTCGGGCTCCGCCGGGCGGTCCCCGTCGGAGCGCAGCCGGGCATGCAGGTGTACGTCGTGCCATCCGTCCGCGTGCAGCATCGCCTGCCGCAGTACCCCCTCAGTCGGGTAGCCCACCTTGCCGGCCACCCGGCAGGAGGCCCGGTTCCGGGTCGAGTGCAGCAGGACCAGCCGGTGGATGCCGAGGATGTCGAAGGCCCAGCGGGTCAGCGCGGTGACCGCCCGTCCGGCGACGCCCGCGCCCCGGGCGGCGGGCAGCACCCAGTAGGAAAGCTCGGCGCTTCCCTCGACCAGGGTGACGTTGCGCAGCCCGACCTGCCCGACCGGCCGGTCTGCGGGCCCGTCGACGAGAGCCCAGCTCGCGTCCGTCTCCGCCGCCCAGCGGGCCGGCCACTGCGCCGTCCAGTCCCGCGCCTCGGCGTCGCTGTCCATCCGGCGGATATGCCACCGCTGGATCTCGGGACAGTCGAACGCGGCCCGTACGGTCGCAGCGTCGTCCACGCGCCACGGCCGCAGGCTCAGCCCGCCCTCGGCGGCGAGTCGGGGCTGACGGAGGGAGTGCAGCGAGCCGGCGGGAAGCACCGGCGGGACGAGCAACGGCATCCGTTCATGATGGCCGAGCACCTACGCAGGGCGACCACATCGTCATAGGGTGACCTGCCGGCGGGCGGCCATTCTGCTGACCATGACGTTGATTGCAAAAATTCCGACCACGGCTCCGAGAAACACGTTTCGCGGGCTCAAATTCCACCCGTGGAGCGCCCAATTGGTTCGCTCATTGACCAGCATAGGCACGATCAGCGCCAGCAGGACCACGCTGGCCACGATCGATATCCGCACATCAAACGCCGCGCCCACGAGGGCCGCCACCAGCCCGGCGCCCACGATGACCGTTAGGGTAAAACGCTCGGCCCAGCCATTGAGCGGATTGGGCGTAATAACCGCTATAACCATTGTCGCACCGAGAAGCCAGGTCCATGGTCGCGTGGCCCGTGGTTGGCGCGCTCGAAGTAGTGGCACCATCGTCAACGCGGCTAACATGCATGTCCAGGTAGATATTTGCATGATCAGGTAGAGACCCGTCCGCAGCCCCGACACTGCTTCGTACCCTGCCGATGGCCCTACCATGTACCACAGCTCATAGGCCGCGGAGTACCAGATCTCCGCACCGAAGGCGCCAATGGTTATGGCGAGTGCGATGCGGTAGCGAGCCCACGCTGCGGCGATCAACGCGAGAAGCAGCAATGCGGGCGTGACCGGGCTTCCCCCGTAGAGGAAGGTGGCGGATTTACCCGGCAACAGCAGCCATAAGCGCCAGATGAGGGGCAGTGCCGTAAGGGCAACGCCGCACACGAGCAGGGACAGCGCCGTCGATCGCAGCGCGGAGTATCGCAAGGTGTCCCGGGAGCGAAGCCGGTCTACACCGGTGCGGGCCCGCAGGCCTCCCACCACGAGCGCCAGGGACTCCCGAAGACTCGGGCGCCTCTGGTCCGTCTCGTCCACGGCCAGCAGTGTTTCCAGCATCTCGTCGGCGCGGTACTGCCGATAGGCCCGAGGGTACGCGCGCAGTAGCCACCGGTAGCGGCGCTCCAGGCCGGTCACGCCGGCACCGTCCGCCCCGTCGCGGCCGTCGACCGCACGGAACGGTCTCGAACGACCCGAGCCGCAGCGGCCATCCGCGCCGCCTCCTCACGCAGTGCGGACAACCCGCGCTCGGTCAGCTCGTAGGTGCGACGGGCGCGGCCGTTAACCACCGCCTCCTCGGCCACTCGCACCATCTCCTCGCCGGTAAGCCGGTCCAACGCGGCGTACAGCGTGCCGGTCGTCAACCGCACCCGCCCGCCAGACAGGTCCTGCGCGCGCTTGACGATGGCGTAGCCGTGCAACGGCTCGTCCTGCAGCGCGGCGAGGATGAAGTATGTGGGTTCACGCATCGACGCGGAGACCGTAGTCATGTCATCTACATAAGCAGATGGTCGACGTATCGGTCAAGCTCGACTCTCCACTCGGCACACGGGATGTCACTGCCCGTCGAGGTCGCCATCCTCAGCGGTGGCCGACGACGTTGACCACCTTGCCGTCCGGGTCACGGACGAAGAAGCGCCGGACGCCCCACTCCTCGTCGGTAATCGGGTGCACGATCTCCGCGCCCGTCGCGCGTACCGCCTCGTAGGCGGCGTCGACGTCATCGACCTCCACGCTGAGGTCCGGGTTTACCGGCGCCGCCGCGTCTTTGGTGATGAGGATGATCTGGGCGGTGGGGTTGGACGGCGAAACCAGGTTGACCACCCACCCCAGGTTCATCTCCTCCCGGAAGCCCAGGAGCTGGTAGAAGCCGCTGCTCGCGACCGGGTCGGCGGTGGTGATATCGGGCACGGCACGGCGGATCGTCATGCCGGATTCTGACATGCGAAGTACTCGCTCGTACGACTAGTGGGCCCCGCTCACCAGGCGCCCGGACGGAGGCTGCGGACCGCTGACACCATGACGTGTCGCATCCGGATCTGCCGAATTGAGTGCGCTGGATAGCCGCGCCATGCTCGATGAATGAACGGCGACTGACGGACTAGGAAGGGGTGACGCGACGCTACAAATTGGCCTTACTCGCAGAATCCTTGTGAAATATATCGACACCTTCAACGAGCACTTGAACCGAATGTCTGTCGCTTACCAGGGCTGCTTCATCTGCCATGGCACGCCAGCGTTTTCTCAGGGCCGGCGTGTCCGAGTCTCTTACAGCAAGATAGATGGCGCGCGCCGTACTTGCTGGCTGTTCATGTAGATGGGCGTCTGAGTCTGCAGACCATGCCAAAATTTGCCACTCGTCAACCTCTTCATCTCCACGATCACCCGCATGCGTCGGTCACCGCTAAAAGTAAAGTCGACCGGTCCCCTTCCAGTTTCGACCTCTCGGTCTACCTGTATTCCCGCCATCTCGCAATAGCTATCAATGACGGCGAGGAAAAGAAGTTGCATCGAGGGCTCAGGAATGGCGTTCTCGTAGGTTGCGTCTTGCCAAAAGACCCGCCACCCACCCTTCTCCTCCGCCCATGCCGAAAGTATCCTGGCGCCCCTCACTGACGACGCCCTGATCTGCCGCAAGGTGATCCGGGAAAGGGACCCGGTAGCCGAACCCCCCGACCCTGCCGTTGAGCACGACCCGGACTCATGACCGGACGCTGAGAGTGGTGCGAGTGATTAGCGGACGGTTCCACCGGGCCAGCAACTCGTTCGACAGATCCGCGACCGCGAGCAGGTCCTGAATCCTCGCCCGGACTCCGGCGGCGGACAGACCCCTCGGAACGGCGTCGGCGTCCAGCAGCACCCGCCAATCGTCCAGGTCGAGTTCCAGGTATTCCAGCCCGGTCAGCAACGCGACCTCGCGCGGGTCGGCGAGACTGCCAGGGACGGCTACGAGGGTGCGCAGCCGAGGCAGTCCCGCGAAGGGCGCGAGGCGGAACGGCCCGGCCTTCGACGATCCGACGCCGAGCACCTCCAGGTCGGGGTGAACGGACAGGTTCCCGTCCGTGGCGTCGGCGATCACCGGGGTCTGGTCACCGGTGGGGTCGGGGTAGTCGTACTCCCGCTCGCGCACCATCAAGTCGGTGAGCGATTCCGCGATCGGCACGGCGCCGACGCTCTCCTCGTGGTTGATCAGGATCACCTGTCCCCGGTAGCCGCGCGGGCCCGGGGTGAGGTCGATAGCGTATAGGTCGCCTCCACAGGTGCTGGCGAACGCGATCCAGCCGGGTGAGCCGACCACGCCCTGCACCAGGGCGTCCGGTCCTGTGATCACAGCTTCCATGGCCGCGAACTCCCACGGGCAGGGCCGGGACGCGGCGTCGGCGACGAAGATGCTGTCCGGCCCCACCAGCTCGAAACCGAGCGCCTCGAGCAGGCCGTCGCGGGGATCCTCCCGGCCGGCCCGGACCACGCGGTAGAGCACCTTGAGTTCCTCGGGCAGGGCGACGCCGAGTCGCGCCTCGACCGCGGCGATCTCCGCCCCGGTGGCACCCCGGACCGTCGGCAGCCGCTCGCGGAGGTGCCGCTCCAGCAGCGCCAGATCGGTCGACGGGGACACCGCCGCCCCGGGTGTCGGCGACGGCAGGCGACGCCAAGGCTCCGGAACCGCGCCCTCGACCAGCAGGAGCGACCCCGCGTTGACGCCGAGGCCGTCCACGGCAGGACCGGTTTCGATCAGGTACAGCGCAGACCCGTCCAGCACGAAGGAGATATCCTCCCGGCCGTCCTCGGCCAGGGCGCCGAGCACGGGCTCGACAGCCGCGTGCATGGTGCGCCAGTCGTGGTGGGGACCGGGAACGCTCCACCCGGCCGGGCTGACGTGGCCGTGCACCGGGCCGACGGCGCCGCCGCCGGCCCGCATCAGCCGGACCAGCATTTCCCACGTGGCGACGTCGTAGATCGAGGGCATCGATCGATTATCAGGCATGCAGCGCCTGCTTCAGTTGGGACGAGCCGGAGACTACGGCGAGGAACCATGATCACCGGGTGAATAGAACACATGCTCGACGTACTGATCTGCCGCGAACCGCGAGCATCCACCCGTCCTACCGTGAGACGCCGCAAAGCGGCAACGGCCGGTGACGATGGTAGCCGTCAAGGCGCCGACATTGCTTTCGTCGACCTGTGACTTTGTAGGTCAGACTGCAACTGGCTGTGTACATGGACCCGCGCGTCGAACACCTGACAACGAGACCAGCGAGCAGCCCAGCAACCGGACTAGCAGCGTTCGACGCCTGGTCGCGGCCCAAGGGCCGCGGCAGTGCGGGTCGGCTGCCGAGTGGCGGCAGGGCGCAGCAGCACGATCCCTGCGACCCGCAGGAAGATCTCTCGCTTGTCGGTTGCCATCCCCCTCCGGTCGAGTACGTAGCCTGTCAGCCAGCACCAGCCGTGATAGGTCGGCCTGTCAGCCAGCACCAGCCGTGATAGGTCGGCTTGTCACACACGGACACCACCCGCAGCACGAGCCGGCGGTCTCCACGGAACTGGACGCTCGCGGCTGCACAGACGCCGATCACCTCCCCCGCGACTGGTACCCGGTTCACCGGGACCAGGGATCGTTACGCCGCTTGAGCTGCTTACACGTCTCGCCGCAGCGACAGACCACGCCGGCGTGGAGGTGCGACCACACCGGCCCATGTCGCGTCCGCAACCAGAGCCATGCCTCACGCAGGTACCACCGGATCAGGAACATGCCTGACCTCCCATCGACCGGGAGCACGGTGGCCGGGCCTTCGGGTCGGTCATCCGACCACCGCACCCGGCATCCATCATGGATGCATCGTACGATGCTCCGCAATCCCCTGGAATCATGATGATGAAAGGTTAGGAGAGAGAGCGACCATGAGGGACGATCGCAGGATGGCCCGCTTCACTCCCGCAACGCCCCGGAGCCGCCGCCTCGGTCGCGAACTCAGGCGACTTCGCGACGCCGCAAGGCTTACGTTGGAGGAGGCCGGGAAGCGGATCGGCAGTTCTGGATCACGAATCCAGCGCATCGAGTCGGGTGACATCAAGGTCAGGCCCGGCGACGTCATGGAACTGCTCGTCGCCTACGGCGTAGCGATCGACGGCGAGCCTGGCGAGTCGCTCCTCGTAATGGCCCGCGAGCTGCGTGAGGCCGGATGGTGGCAGCGGTTGGACGCTCTACCGTCCCGTTACGCAACCATGATCGCCTACGAGGAAGAGGCTGCCCAGATCCACAACTTCGAGCCGGTGCTGATCCCTGGACTGCTCCAGACCGAGGCGTACGCCCGCGCCGTGATCAGCGTTGGCCAGGAGATGAACGCTCAGGCGATCGACCAACGCGTACAAGCGCGGATGACCCGGCAAGCCATCCTCACCAGGAAGGATCACTACCCGAAGCTGGATGTCGTTGTGGCGGAGGCCGCGCTGATGGTTGAGGTCGGCGGTACGGAGGTCATGCGTGAGCAGCTCGACCACCTGGCCGAGGTCAGCCGTCAAACGAACATCACGATCCGGATGCTTCGGTTCGCCGCCGGGGCACACATGGCCAACCACGGCGGCTTCCTGATCCTGGAGTCTCTCAACGATCCACCGCTCGGCTACATCGACACCCTGGCCGGCGCCTTGTTCCTGGAGTCCCCCAACGAGACCAACCGGTTGACCGTCGTGTACAACCACCTCAAGGAGCTGGCGATGTCTCCGGCAGAGTCAGTCAAGTTCATCAAGGAGCGATCCCGTGCAATGGCGTAAGTCCTCGAAGTCGAACAGCGACGGCAACTGCGTCGAGGTTGCCACACCGCCCCAGGTCGTCATGGTGCGCGACAGCAAGGACCAGGCCGGTCCGGCGCTGACGTTCAGCCCGACCGCATGGCGGGCATTCGTCCGGCACGTCCCGGCCTGCTGAGCGGATCAGCGCGGCCGGCCGTGCACAGCCCGTCCTCCAGCGAGCGGGCCCCGATCTCCTCGTGAGAGATCGGGGCCCGGTCCGGTAGGTCGAGCCCTACTTGAGCGCGCCTGCGGTGAGGCCGCCCTGGATCTGCCGCTGGAAGATCGCGTAGACGAGGATCATCGGCAGGATGGCCATGGTCAGCGCCGCGAACAGGCCGGACCAGTCCGCCTCGTATCCGGCGTTGGTCGAGATGTCGGCGATGCCCTGGGTGAGCACCCACTTGTCCTCGGCGTTGGAGAGCAGTACCAGCGGAAGCTGGTACTGCGACCACTGCCCGATGATGTTGAAGATCCCGACGCTGATCAGGCCGGGCTTGGCCATCGGCAGCATCACCTGGAAGAACAGTCGGGTGTGCGAGCAGCCGTCGATCATGCCGGCCTCGGCCACCGACGTCGGCAGGGTCTTGAAGAAGGCCGCCAGGAAGAAGACCGTGAACGGCAGCGAGTAGGCGATGTACACCAGGACCAGCCCGGTGTGCGTGTTGAGCAGCCCGAGGTTGTCCACCACGAAGAAGAGCGGCACCAGCGCCAGGAACACCGGGAACGCCAACCCGGAGACGAACAGGTAGTAGACGAACCGGTTGCCGACGAACTTGTAGCGGGCCAGTACGTAGGCGGCCATCGAGCCCAGCAGCATGGTGCCGGCGACCCCGCAGGTCACCACGATCACGCTGTTGATGAAGAACTTGCCGACCCGGGCCTGGGTCCAGGCGCGGCTCCAGTTCTCCCAGCGCAGTTCGGCGGGGAGCGTCCAGGGGCTGCTGAAGATCTCCGTGGTGTTCTTGAACGAGGCCAGGAAGGTCCACAGGATCGGCACGATGACGATCACCGCCCACACCACCAGGGCGACGTGGCCGAGGCTGGAGAAGAGCCGTACCTCGGACTTGACCTGCCGGTCCCGGCCGTTGCGGCCTCCGGCGGTCGGCTTCCCTGTTCCCGAGCCGGTCGCCGGGCGGTCGGTCTTGGTCGTCATCTTCGGTCCCATCTCAGTACTCGACGCTCTCCCGCTTGGACACCCGCAGCGTCAGCGCCGCGAACGTGAGGGTCAGGAAGAACAGCGCCACACCCATGGCCGAGGCGTACCCGAACCGGCTGTAGGTGAAGGCGTTGCGGTAGATCTCCACCGCCAGCACGGTGGTGGCCCCGTCCGGGCCACCGCTGTCGACGGAGAGCACCGCGACGATGGCGAAGCAGTCGAACGCCGCGATGCCCAGGTAGACCCAGGCCACCTGGAGGGTGTCCCAGAGCAGTGGCAGGGTCACCCGGAAGAAGAGCGTGACCCGGCTGGCGCCGTCCATCTCGGCGGCCTCGTAGATCTCGGTCGGGATCGACGCCATCCCGGCCGAGAAGAGCACCACGTAGAAGCCGACCGCCTGCCAGACCAGCACCCCGATGATCGACCACAGGGCGAGGTTCGGTCTGATCAGGAAGAAGACCGGATCGAGGCCGAGCTTCATCAGCACGCCGTTGATCAGGCCCGACTCGTTCGGCCGGTAGACCATCTGGAACAGCACCGCGATGATCGCCACCGCGAGCACCTGGGGGAAGAAGAACACCACCCGGTAGAACCCGGAACCCCGGACCCCGACCCGTTGCCCGCTCCGGCTGCCACCGCCGACGTTCAGCATGAACGCGAAGTACAACGCGATGGCGATGGTGATCAGCGGCAGGGCAAGCAGCAGTATCCCGTGGTGCTGGACCGCCTTCCAGAAGGCCTCGTCCTCGAACAGCCTCTGGAAGTTGTCGAAACCGACCCACTCCGGCGCGCCGACGCCCCGCCAGTTCGTCATCGCGAGCTGGAACGCCTGGACGTACGGCGCGATCACGAAGACCGAATACAGCAGTACCGGCAACGCCAGGAAGCCGATCACGAACGGGTACTTGCCCTGCCGCATGATCACTCCGCTCCGGTCAGCGCTTGAACTTGGCGACGCTGCTGTCGCCCTTGATGGTGTCCGCGCGCTTCTGAATCCGCTCGGCCCACTGCTCGGCCGAGGCGCGACCGAACATCAGCTCGTTGGTCGCGGTCCGGGCCTCAGTGTCCAGCTCCTTGTACCAGTTGTCGAACATCATGTTGAACACGTTCGCACCGGCGGTCTTCAGCGCTGCCTGCGAGCTGGCCACGCCCGGCGGGAACTGGTAGCCCTCGCTGCCGGCCGGCACCACGGTGGCCGCCCCGACGGTCTCGGTGAAGCCCCGGGTACCCGCCTTGGAGAGCATCTGCCGCATGTACTCCATGCCGCCACGCGGGTTCTTGCTCTTGGCCGAGACGAAGTACCCCTCACCACCGGCGGCCCGGATCGCACCGGCCGGCAGCTTGTCCGACGCGGTCAGGCTGGGCACCGCCATGAGCTGGTACTCGAAGCCGGCCGGCGTGTCCTTCTTCTGCTCGTTCTCCAGCCAGTCGCCGCTGGGGTAGAAGGCGAGCTTGCCCTGGTTCTGCCGCAGCTGCACGTCGGTGTGCTTGAGCCCCTCGAAGCTCTTGTCACCGTACTTGGCGCCGATCTCGGCCCACGCCTTGGCGGACTGGATGACCGAGTCGGCCTTCCAGGCATCCGCCTCCAGGTTGTCGATGTTCTTCAGTACGTCCGGCCCGCCGACCTTGGCGGCCTGGGTGAGGATGACGTTCCACATGTAGTAGGCCGCGTTCGCCCCGGCGTACCCGAACGGGGTGATGCCCTTGCCCTTGATCTGCTCGCAGAGCGCGGTGAACTGCTCCCAGGTGGTGGGGGCGGTCCAGCTGTTGTCCTTGAACAGCTTGCCCGAGTACCAGATGCCGTACACGGTCGAGACGTAGTACAGGACGTAGGGCTTGCGCGAACCGTCCGGGGTGCTGAACATGCCCTGCTCGACGACGCCGGGGATGAGGGTGTCCCGGACCTTCTTGCTCGGGTCGTCGACCGACGGCGCGTCCCAGAGCTCGGTCAGGTCCTGCATCTGGCCGTCGGCGACCAGCGCGCCGAAGTCGAGGAACTTCTCCCCCGAGTTGTTGACGAACTCCGGCGGGTCACCGGCCGCGAAGCGCGGCTGGAGCACCGTGGAGACCGCCTGGGTCGCCTGGTGCTTGATCTGGGCCTTCGGGAAGGCCGTCTGGTACAGCTTCTCGTGGACGTCGGTGGCGTACTTCTCGCCGTAGCCGCCGTTGAAGATGATGATCTCCAGCGCGGCGTCTTCCTTGACCCCGAGCGGGTTGGTGGCGCTCTTGGTGCCGGTGTCCTGCTCGGTGGTGCCCTCGTCGTCGCCACCACTGGTGGCGCAGGCGCCGAGGAACCCGGCGGCCGGGATGGCCAGCAGTCCGACGGCGGCGGCCCGGCGCAGCACCGTACGCCGGCTGGCGCTCAGCGCGGCCGGCAGGCCCGCTCCGGTGGTGGCCGACGGGTCAACGCGGTCCGACGTGTGGTCGGGGCTTGCGGACATCTTCATCTCCTCAGTTGAGAATCGGGTCGGGTCAGCCGGACGGATCCGGCCGACCTGGACCTGCCAGCGGTGCGGTAGCTCGTCCCCGCCGGGGACGATCGGGCCAGAGGCGGATAGGGACGCCTCCGACCCGACGTTGGACTCCTCGGACGCGCCGGCCGCTGCCGGCTCGCACGTCGGGGTCGGGCACCGGTCGGTCGGGCGAGGCCCGCCGGCACCGGTGGCACGTCGGTTGTCGAAGTCCGGTGGAAGGCTCACTGCCGCGCCTCCTTCGCCGCCTTGTGCCCGCCGACGGCCTGGGCCGTCCGCTGGAACGCGGCGTGGGCCCGGTCGTAGGTCCGCTGGGCGACGGCGATGTAGAGCAGGTCGAGCACGACGAGCTGCGGGTGCCGGGCGGAGAGTCCGTCCGGCCGGAAGGTGGTCGCCTGGCTGGCGGTGAGCAGGACGATGTCGGCCAGCTCGGCCAGCGGCGAGCGGGCGAAGCCGGTCAGCGCCACCGTGACGGCGCCGTGGCTGCCCGCCTCGGCGAGGGTCTCGATCGTCTCGCGGGTCTGGCCGGTGTGCGAGATGCCCAGGGCCACGTCGCCGGCGCGGAGCAGCGCCGCGCCGGCCAACCCCTCGTGTACGTCGTTCCAGGCCCACGCCGCGACGCCGATCCGGTGCAGGCTGAACTGCATCTCCTCGCCGACCAGGGCACTGCCGCTGGCACCGAAGATGTTGACCCGGGTGGCTCCGGCGATCGCCTCGGCGGCCCGTTCCACCTCGCCCAGGTCCAGCAGCGTGGCGGTGTCGTGCATGGCCTGGGTGTCGGCCGCGATGATCTGGCCGAGCACCCGCTCCAGCGGGTCGGTCGGCTGGATCTCCCGTCCGATGTCGACGCTCCAGCCGGCGGTGTGCGCCCGGCCGGTCTCGGCGGCGATGCCGAGCCGGAGGTCGGCGTACCCCTCGAATCCCATCGCCCGGCAGAACCGGGTAACGGTGGCCGGGGAGGTGCCGCTGCGCTCGGCCAGCTCGACGATGGTGGCCCGGGCGGCGGCGGCCGGATCGCTGAGTACCTGCTCGGCGACGCGCTGCAACGCGCCGGTGAACTCGGTCAGCCGGGCCCGGACCCGGACCAGCACGCTGTCCGCCGGCGAGAGCCCGGCGGCGGCCCGGCGGTCGGGCTCGGCATCGACCACCGCGGTCCCCGCGATGGTGTCCGCCTTCTGCTCGACCATGGGCACGCCTTTCAAAAAAGGAAGTTAACTGTTAGTGGTAAAAGTTCTTACTAAAGCCCCCTCCTTGTCAAGACGATGGGTGAAGTTTTCAAACTGTTACCTGGCTTGACCCTGATGTCGATCGATCGACCCTTGCCCGGGACAGCCGTACCGAGCAGCATGGACCCGTCCCGTGGGCGTACTGGAAGGGCTGGGCGACGAATGTCCGACGGCATGGTGGTGGGGCTCGACGTCGGTGGCACCTCGACCCGGGCCACGGTGGTCTCGGTCGCCGGGGAGCGGCTGGGCGCCGGCCTGGGTGGTGGCGGCAACCCGACCAGTCACGGCGCCGAACGGGCCGCCGAACAGCTCCGGGTGGCCCTGGCCGCCGCCCTCGCGGGACTCGATCCGAGTCTGGTCCGGGCCGGCACCATCGGGATGGCCGGAGTCGCCCGGCTGCTCGCCGACCCGGTGAGCCGGGAGGCCTTCGACCGGATGTGGCAGGACGTCGGGCTCCGCTGCCCGTACGAGATCGTCGGCGACGCCCTCGTCGCGTACGCCTCGGGGACCGCCGCGCCGGACGGCACGATCCTGATCGCCGGCACCGGGGCGATCGCGGCCGAGGTACGCGGGCTCACCCTGGACCGGGTGGCCGACGGCCACGGCTGGCTGCTCGGCGACGCCGGCGGCGGATTCTGGCTCGGCCGGGAGGCGGTCCGGCACGCCCTCACCGACCTGGACCGGCACCGTCCACTCGGCCCGCTCGGCACCCTCGTCCTCACCGAGCTGCTCGGCTCTGCGCAGGTCGCCGCCCGCCCACGGGACACCGTGGACGTCCTCGTCCAGACGGTGACCCGACGACCCGCCGTCGAGCTGGCCGGGCTCGCCCCGCTGGTGATCCAGGCCGACCGGGACGGCGACCCGGCCGCCGCCACGATCCTCGCCCAGGCCGCCCGGCTGCTCGCCGCCAACGTGCAGCGGATCCGGCCGGCCGACGCCACCGCGCCGATCGTGCTCGGTGGCGGCCTGCTCACCGGAGCCACCCCGCTCGCCGACGCGGTACGTCCGGCGCTGGCCGCACGGTGGCCGGGGGCCCCGCTGTCCGGTGCCGGTGACGGCGCCGTCGCCGCCGCCTGGCTGGCCGCCCGGACCCTGCCCGAGGTGACCGATCCGGCCGACCTGCACCGCCGGCTGATCGGCCCGACCCCGGGCCGGTGAGGCCTGCCCGCCGGTGACGGCGGCTGGCGCGCTCCGGCCCGGGACCGTCGGCGACGCTATTTCAGCTGGCCGGCGGTCAGGCCGGACTGGATCTGGCGCTGGAACACGATGTACACCGCGAGCACCGGGAGCATCGCCAGGGTGAGCCCGGCGAACAACCCACTGAAGTCGCCCTGGTAGCCCTGGCTGACCGCCAGCGCCGACAGGCCCTGGGCAAGCACCCATTTCGACTCGTCCCCCTGCATCAGCACCTGGGGCAGGATGAACTGGTTCCACTGGCTGAGGAAGTTGAAGATCGCCACGCTGATCAGACCCGGTCGCGCCATCGGCAGCATCACCCGGAAGAAGAGCCGGAAGTGTCCACAACCGTCGATCAGTGCCGCCTCGGCGACCGACGACGGCAGCGTCCGGAAGAACGCGGTCAGGAAGAAGACCGTGAACGGCAGCGAGTACGCGGCGTAGACCAGGCTCAGTCCGGTCCAGGTGTTGAACAGCCCGGCGTTGCGGACCACGAAGAAGAGCGGCACCAGGGCGAGGAAGACCGGGAACATCATGCCGCCGACGAACAGGTAGTAGAAGACCTGCCGGAACCGGAACTCGTACCGGGCGAAGACGTACGCCGCCGTGGCGCCGAACAGCATGGTCAGGGTCAGCGACCCGGTCACCACGATCCCGCTGTTCAGGAAGTACTGGCCGATCCGGGCCTCGGTCCAGGCCCGGGCCCAGTTCTCGAAGCGCAGCGCGGCGGGCAGTCCCCACGGGTCGGAGAGGATCTCCCCGTCGCTCTTGAACGAACTGATCACGACCCAGACCAGCGGCAGCGTGGTCAGCAGCCCCCAGAGCAGCAGGAACCCGTGCGAGAAGACGTTCACCACGCCCAGTTCCCGGCGGGGTGCCCGGTCGCCGGTCCGGGCCGGGCCGTCGCTGTCGGCGGCGGGCGTGGCCGGCGCGGAGGTGTCGACGGTCGTCATGAGTACTCGATTCGGTCACGCCGGGCGGCCCGCAGCGCCATCACCGCCACCGACAGGGTCAGGAAGAACATCACCACGCCGATCGCCGAGGCATAGCCGAACTTGGTCTCGCTGCCGAACGCCGTGTTGTACATCCGCAGACCGATCACGTCCGAGGAGTGGTTGGGCCCGCCGTCGGTCATCTGCTGGATCAGGATGAACCCGTCCAGCGCGGCGATGGCCAGGTAGATCCAGGCGACCTGGACGGTGTCCCAGAGCAGCGGGATGGTGACCTTGACCAGGGTGGTGAACCGGGACGCCCCGTCCAGCATCACCGCCTCGTAGATGTCGCGCGGGATGGCCTGCATGGCCGCGCCGAAGAGCACCACGTAGAAGCCGACGTTGCTCCAGACCATCACCGCCACCACCGCCCAGAACGCGGTCCGGGGATCGCCGAGCCAGGTCGGCGCGCCCAGCCCGAGGCCGCGCAGCGTGGCGTTGAGCAGCCCGTTGTTGGGGTGGTAGACCTCCTTCCAGAGCAGCGCGATGATCACTACCGAGAGCACCTGCGGGAAGAAGTAGACCAGCCGGTACACCGAGGATCCGCGTACCCCGACCACGCCGGCGACGCCGCGCCGGCCACCCATGTTGAGCATGGTGGCGAAGAACAGGCCGAGCCCGATGGTGACGATCGGCAGCATCACCAGCAGGACCAGGTTGTTGCGGACCGCGTTCCACAGGGCTCCGTCGCGCAGCAGCGTCCCGAAGTTCTCCAGGCCCACGTAGTTGGCGCTCGGCGAGTAGCCCAGCCAGTCGGTGGTGGAGATCTGGAACGCCTGCAGGTACGGCGAGAGCACGAAGATGCCGTACAACAGCAGCGGCGGCACCAGGAAGGTGATGATCAGCGGGTACTTGCCATGTCTCACGAGAACAACATCCTGCCCACTCCACGCGGGAAGACCTGTCCCCGCGACAACCGCGTCGTGGGGGTCGACCGTGCCTGGCCGACCCCCACCCGACGGAACCCGACTATGAGCGCTTGTACTTCTTGATGCTGCTGTCCCCGGCGATCTGGTCGGCGCCCTTCTGGCACTGCTCCAGGAACTCCGCCGGGGTGGTCCGGCCGCTGAAGAACTCGCCGCAGGCCGCGTCGACCAGCTCGCGTTCCAGCTTCCGGTAGAAGTTGTTGTACACCCAGTTGAACCCGTTGTTGCCGGACGCGTCCAGTGCCTTGACCACGGTGCTCAGCCCGAACGGCAGCTCGATCCCCTGGGTGGAGCCGGCGACCGCGCTCAGGCTGGAGACCTTCCGGGTGAAGTCCTGGGCGCCCTTCATCGAGAGCATGGTGCGGAAGTACTCCAGCCCGCCGGCCTGGTTCTTGGCCTTGGACGGCACCATGAACGGCTCGCTGGCCGTACCGCGGATCGCCTCGAACGGCAGCTTGTCGCCGGTGCCGAGGCTGGGGGTCGGTGCGACGGACATGTTGAAGCCGGCCGGGGTGACCTTCTTCTGCTCGCTCTCCAACCAGGAGCCGCAGGAGATGAAGGCGGCCTTGCCCCGGCACCACTCGGTCTGCGACTGCACGTGGTCGAGCCCGGGGGTGCCGGGCAGGATGTAGCCGTCCTTGACGATCTGGTACCAGGCGTCGGCCGCGGCCTTCATCGCGTCCGACTTCCAGGCGTTGGGCTCCAGGTTGTCGATCGCCTTCGCCACGTCCACGCCACCGAACTTGACGGCCGTGGAGATCACCGGCCAGCTCATGTAGCGCGGGTGCTTGCCGGCGTACGTCCAGGGCGCCATCCCGGACGCCTTGATCTTCTTGCACAGGGCGATGTGGTCGTCCCAGGTCTTCGGGTACTCCCAGCCCTTGTCGGTGAAGAGCTTGGTGGAGTACCAGATGCCGTACGCGGTGTACGCGTAGTTCAGCACCAGGAACTTGCCGTCGTACGAGCCGACGTCGACCACGCCGGGCAGCAGGGTGTCCCGGACGGTCTTGCCCGGGACGTCGAGGCTGGGCGCGTCGAGCAGTTCGCTGAGGTCCGCGATGGCGTTCTGCGAGACGAGTCCGTTGAAGTCGATCTGGCCGGCGCCGGAGTTGTTCACCACGTCCGGCGGGGTGCCGTCGACGAAGCGGGGCTGCAGGGTCTTGTTGATTTCCTGCGTCGCCGAGTGCTTGATCGTGGCCTTTGGATATTTCTCGGTGTACATCGCCTCGTGGGCCTTGGCATAATCCTCACCGAAGCCACCATTGAAGATGACCACCTCAAGCGGCGCGTCCTCCTTGACGCCGAGCGGGTTCTGCTCGCTCTTCGTGCCTTCGGCGCTCTCGCCGGTGCTGTTGTCGTCGCCGCCGAGAGCGCAACCGGTCAAAAGGCCGGTGGCGGGGACCGCCAGCAGGCTGGCCGCCGCAGTACGACGCAGGATGTCACGCCTGTTCATAGCTTCTCCTCGGATCCGGTCCAGGTAGACGCCGCGGCCGCACTCGTCGACCGGTAGTGCTTCTATCACCCAGGTGGTGCCGGCTGTTGCTTGTCTTCACTTAACTCAAAGTTACTGAAGGATTCTTACGGAAGTGCGTGCCGGCAGCAAGCCCCGGGGGCCGAACCGTTACGCACCGGCAATCCACCCGGCCCGGTTGCCGCATAGTGCGTCGGCGTTCCGGCGAAGTCGATAGCCTGGCCACATGCGCCGCCTGCGGGAGATCGCCGGCCGTACGCCCGCCCAGCGGGAGCGCTACGTCGACCTGCTCCGCGCGGTGGCGATCATCATGGTGGTGCTCGGGCACTGGCTGATCGCCGTCATCGACCACGACGACCAGGGCGGGCTGCGCGGCCACTCCGCACTGGAGGAACTCGTCTCGGCCCGGCCCGGCACCTGGCTGTTCCAGGTCATGCCGCTATTCTTCCTGGTCGGCGGCTACGCCAACGCCGCCTCGTTGGAGGGACACCGTCGGCGCGGCGGCTACGCCGGTGGCTGGCTCCGGGACCGGAGCGGGCGACTGCTCCGACCCACCACCGTGCTGCTGGTGGTGCTGGCGGTCGCGGCGCTGACCGCCCGGCTGCTCGGCGGCGGGCCGACGCAGATCCGCAACGTGGTCTGGTACGCCACCGTTCCGCTCTGGTTCCTCTCCGCGTACCTCTGCGTGGTGCTGCTGACCCCGGTCATGTACGCGCTGCACCGGCGCTTCGGGCTCGCCGTACCGGCCGTGCTGCTGGTGCTGATCGTTCTCGGGGACGTCGGCCGACTGCTCGGCCCGGAGCGGCTGTCGTACGGCAACTACCTGTTCGGCTGGCTCGCCATGCACCAGGTGGGCTTCGCCTGGCGGACCGGGGACCTGCCGATGCGCCCCCGGGTGGGCGTACCGCTGCTGCTGGTCGGGCTGACCGCGCTGCCGCTGCTCACGTTCCTCGGCCCGTACCCGACCAGCATGATCAACCAGCCGGGTGAGCGGATCCAGAACATGTCCCCGCCGAGCCTGGCGCTGCTCGCCCTGGCCACCGCGCAGCTCGGACTGATCATGCTGTTCCGCGGCTCGGCCGAGCGGTGGCTGCGCCGGACCCGCCCCTGGACGGTGGTCGTCGGAATGAACGCGGTGGTGCTGACCATCTTCCTCTGGCACCTCACCGCCGTGATCCTGCTGGCCGGCGCCCTGGACGCGCTCGGCGTACTGCCCACCCCGCAGGTGGGCAGTACGGCGTGGTGGCTCTGGCGCATTCCCTGGCTGGTCCTGCTGGCGGTGGTGCTGGCGGTCCTGGTCGCCGCCTTCGGCCGGATCGAACTGCGCGGTTCCCGACGCCCCGCCGTACGCCCACGCTGGCTGCCGGCCCCGCTCTGCCGCACCCTGGACCGCCCGCTTCCCCGGCTCCTGCTGCTGGTGGTCGGGTTCGCGGCGACCGTGGTCGGGTTGTTCAGCAACAACGTCGCCCCGAAGAGCGGCGAGTACCTGTTCGGGCTGCCCACCGTGGCGCTGGTCGGCTACCTGTTCGGGGCGGCCCTGCTCCGGCTGCTCCGTTCGGTCCCCACCGGTCCCCCGGGCTGACCACGCCAACCCCACCGGCCGGGGCGTCAGACGTCGGCGACCGCCACCGCCTCGGCCAGGATGCCCAGCGCCTCGGCTGCCTCGGACTCCGTCACCGTCAACGGCGGACCCATCCGCAGCACGTTCCCGTACAGACCGCCCTTGCCCACCAGCAGGCCGCCCCGCTTGCACTCCTCGAAGACCCGGGCCGTGACCGCCGGGTCCGGTTCGGTGCCGCCGGACCGGACGAACTCGAGACCGATCATCAATCCCCGGCCGCGCACCTCGCCGACGATGCCGTGCCGGCGGGCCACCTTCCGCAACCCGGCGAGCAGGATGCCGCCCACCCGGGCCGCGTTGGCCTGAAGGTCGTGCGCCAGCAGGTAGTCCAGTACGGCGTTGCCGGCCGCCGTCGAGATCGGGTTGCCGCCGAAGGTGGAGAACGACGTGGCGTGCACCTCGTTGAGTACCTCGGCCCGGCCCACCACCCCGGCCAGGGCGAACCCGTTCCCGATCCCCTTGGCGAAGGTCAGCAGGTCCGGCGTCACGTCGTGGGCCTGGTAGCCCCAGAAGTGGTCCCCGGTACGCCCCCAGCCGGTCTGCACCTCGTCGGAGATCAGCAGGATGCCCGACTCGTCGAGCACCTTCTTGAACGCCCCGAACAGCCCGTCCGGCGGGGCCACGAACCCGCCGACCCCCTGGATCGGCTCGGCGATCAGGCAGGCCACGTCCCCGGCGGTCTGGGTGGCGAGCACCTCCCGCAGGTCCTCGACGGCCGCGTCGAGGTACTCCTCCGGCCCCAGCCGGGACAGCAGGCCGCGCAGCCGGTCACCGGAGTGCAGCCAGCTCACCTGGAGGGGGTTCAGCGCGCTCGCCGACCAGCTCCGGTGCCCGGTGACCCCCATCGCCGCGTACGACCGGCCGTGGTAGCTGTTGCGCACCGCCAGGATCTGGTGGGACCGCCGGTAGTTGGTGGCGACCAGCAGCGCCGCCTCGTTGGCCTCGGTGCCGGAGTTGGTGAAGAAGACCCGGGCGTCCGGAATGCCGGAGACCGCCGCCACCTTCTCGGCCAGCTCGACCTGCTGCCGGATCAGGTAGAGGGTCGAGGTGTGCACCACCCCGGTGTCGAGCTGGCGCCGTACCGCCTCGCGTACCTCGGCGATGTCGTAACCGATCATGTTCGTCAGCACTCCGCCGAAGAAGTCCAGGTAGCTGCGCCCCTGCGCGTCGGTGACCCGGCGGCCGGAGCCGGAGACGATCTCGATGGGCTCGGCGTAGTAGAGCGGCATCCAGGACGGCAGGACCGCCCGGTGCCGTGCCAGCAGGTCGTCGGTGGTCATGGTCATCACACCCTTCACCCGGGTACGCGGACCACTGCACGCTCCCACCAGGCGGTCCGGCGGGCAACTTCGGCCGGCCGGGTCGACCGGCGCCGGACATCGACCTGCCGTCAACCCGAAACGGACTACTATTACCTGTGCCCAACGGACAACTCCGACGGATGGCCGCCTTCGCCTTCCCGTCCCACTCGTTCGACCCGGCCACCGGCAACGCGGCCCTGGAATACGCGCTGACCGGCCCGGACGGTGACCTGCGGTTCACCGAGGTGATCACCTTTCCCCGGCCGGAGGCACCGCCGTCACCACGGACCCTCGACGCCTTCGGACGGGTGCTGGAACTGCTGCACCTGGTCGCCGGGGTCAGCTACTACAAGGCCGCCGCACCGCCCCGGCTGATCCTGCCGGCGCCGCTGGGCGAGGCCGCCACCGCGCTGGTCACCGCCGTCTACACCAAGGGCCTCGCCGAGTACGCGTACCGCAACGACCTGCCGTACGTGCTGGAGCTGACGCCGACCGTGCCGGACGGGGAGGTCGCCGAGCCGGACGTGCTGGACAACTCCGACCGCCGGCCGCTGTCGACGGTGGGCGGCGGCAAGGACTCGATCGTCAGCCTGGAGGCGCTGCGCCGGGGCGGCTTCGATCCGGTGCCCTTCTCGGTCAACCCCAACCACATCATCGTGTCGGTGAACGAGGCGTCCGAGCTGGCCCCGCTGGCGGCCCGCCGCCGGCTCGACCCGACGCTGATCGAGCTGAACGCGGCCGGGGCCCGCAACGGGCACATTCCGGTCACCGCGATCAATTCGCTGATCGCGGTGGCGACCGCCGTACTGCACGGGCTCGGCCCGGTGGTGATGTCGAACGAGCGCTCCGCCTCCGATCCGAATCTGATCTGGAACGGTCACGAGGTCAACCACCAGTGGTCGAAGGGGGTCGAGGCCGAGGGACTGCTGCGCGCGGCACTGGCCGGGCACGCGGGGCTGACCGAGCCGTACTTCTCGCTGCTGCGCCCGCTCTCGGAGCTGCACATCGCCCGGCTGTTCGCCCAGTTCTCCCGGTACGACGACGTGGTGACCAGCTGCAACGCGGCGTTCAAGTTGCGCGATCCCAGCGCCCGCTGGTGCGGGAACTGCCCCAAGTGCCAGTTCATCTTCCTCGCGCTGGCCCCGTTCATGCCCCGGGCCCGGCTGGTACACATCTTCGGCACCGACCTGCTCGCCGACCCGGCCCAGACGCCGGGCTACCTCGAACTGCTCGGCATCGACGCGCACAAGCCGTTCGAGTGCGTCGGCGAGGTGGAGGAGTCGGTGGTCGCGCTCGGCCTGGTCGCCGAGCACCCGGACTGGCGGGACGCGGCCGTGGTCCGGACCCTGCTCGCGGCCATTCCGCCCGAGGCGTGGACGGCCGCGAACGCCACCGACGTGTTCACCCCGACCGGCCCGCACTTCGTGCCGCCGACGTACGCCAAGGCGTTGACCGCGATCTCCTGATCCGGATGACCGCCGTCAGAAGCTGCTGACCAGTTTCACGAACGCCTCGTCGATCGTGGCGGGGTCGGTGGCGTCGAACGCCTTGCCCGACGACACCTTGGCGATCCGGTTCAGCGTGGCGAAGTCCGACTCCCGGTCGAAGGCGATGCAGAAGACCTTGACCGGGCGGTCCGGGTCCAGGGCGACGTCGGCGAGCAGCTGGGCCAGGTTGTTGTCCTGGCTGTACTCGTTCTTGCCGTCGGTCAGCACGACGACGGCGTTGATCCGCGCCGGGTCGTACCGTTCGAGCACGTGCTGGCGGGCGGCCCGGACCGTGGCGTAGAGCGCGGTGCCCCCCTCGACGTGCAGGTCGGCGATCCGGCTGTTGATCCGCTTCTGGTCCAATGCGCCGAGCCGGACCTCCTCACGGTAGGGGGCGCTGGACCGCTTCGTCTCCGAGGAGAACGACCAGAGTCCGACCCGGTCCTCCGCGTTGAGCAGCGCGAGCCCCTTGGCCGCCGCTGCCGAGGCGACCTGGAAGCGGGTACGCTCGCCGACCGCCGCCTCCATCGACCCGGAGGTGTCCAGCGCGATCAAAATGTTGGCCTTCTTACGCAGCGTGCTCCAGCCGTCCAGCATCGCCTCGACCACCATCGGGTCCGGCGGCTCGAAGTAGGTCAGCCCACCGGCGGGCTCGGCGCCGACGCTGGCGAGCAACCCCGCCGCGGCTCGGCGTTCGTGGTCCCGGAAGCCGAGGCGGGCGAAGCTCTGCTGCTGGTCGTCCTCGGTCAGGAAGGCCAGGAAGTCGGCCGCCGCCGCGCGCTGCCCTTCGTCGGCGGAGGGCAGCACCACGAACGGGTGGTCCAGGTTGAAGGTGCCCTCCTTCGGATAGACGGCGACCAGCGGGACGTTCGGCCGGCGGCCCCGCTCCTCGCCCTGCTGTCTGGGGCTCAGTCCCCCCTCGTTGTAGAGGTGGACCAGTTCCTCCTGCATGACGATGGCGCTCATGTCCTCCGTGCCGGCACCCCCACCGGCGAGATCGGCCTCGGCGAGGTTGCGCAGCAGGTCCACCACGTCGTCGCTGTAGTGCGACACGTTCGCCTCGATCCGCCGGACGAACCCGGTCACCTTCGGGTCGGCCAGGTCGGACCGGGTCAGGTCGCTGGACCGGTTCACCGCGGCGTAGTACGTGGCTATGGTCGCCGCCAGCCCGGAGGTGGAGAGGTTCGGGTTGTCCTTGCCGAAGGTGAAGCGGCCCCACTCGGGCCTGCCGAAGCCCGCCCACCCGTCCCGTCCGGAGAGGCCGAGGACCTCTCCCCAGCCCAGCGGCCCGCGCCGGCGTACCAGCTCGCCCTTGGGCTGCGGCATCGCGATCACCAACGGGCTGTTCGCGATCGACGGGTACTGGTCCGGGGTCTGCAACGCCCGTCCGGCGGACCTGTCGAGCAACCGGAGTTGGCCGGTCCACAGGCTCGACGTCGGCAACCAGACCTGCGGCTCCGGCAGGCCGGTGCCGCTCCAGCCGGCGGCCAGCGCCTCGGTGGCCTTTCCAGAGGTCAGACCGCTGACGTGCACCTGTGCGCAGCCGCCGTCGAACGACCGGTCGCTGCTGTTGTACCGCTCGGCCAGCTCAACCAGCAACGCCGCCTTCTCCGTCGAGGAGTTGACCTCCAGCTTGGTGGTGCAGTCGGCCCGGCCAGCGTCCGCGTCCCGCTGCCGGACGAGCACGAACGCGCCGGCGATGACCAGCAACCCGGCAGTGACGGCGGCGGTGTACGGCAACCACTGTCGGGTACGCGGCGGGGCTGGGGCCATCTGGACGTCCTCCTCGGCGGCTACCTGATGGCAGTCAAACTATCGGTGCAGCGCCACCGGCGACGCCGGTCCGGCGCCCACCGGTCAGCGGCGGTCGGACGAGTCGCCGAGTGCCGTCGCGACCAGCAACCGCACCAGGTAGACCACTACGAAGGCGGCCGCCCCGGTCGCCACGGCCGCGTCCAACGCGCTCGACGCGACGTAGCCGGCAGCGGCGCCGACCGAGCCGAGGAAGATCGCGGTCGAGATGCCCCAGGCGTCGACCGACTCACGTCGGAGCCGGCGCCCCCAGCCGCCGTGGCCCGGTGTGGCCGGCGCGGCGGGCGCACCGGGCGCGAACTCGGAAGCCCGGTACTGCGACGGTGCCACCGACCCGGGACGGGACAACGGCAGCGGCCGGGTCGGCGGCGCCGCGCCGGCGGTCTCGTTACCCACCTGGAGCACGGTCTCCCGGCGGAGCGGACCGGTGACCCTGGCGTCCTGCCCGAGCAGCCGCATCAGTACGTTCTCGGCATCCGGCCGGGCCGTCGGATCCTTGGCCAGGCACTGCCGGATCAGCTCGTCCAGGCTTCGCGGCAGCGGTGGTAGGTCGGGCGGCTCGTTCAGCACCCGGTGCATCACCGCGAAGAGCGAGTCGTTGCCGAAGGGTGGCCGGCCACCGGCAGCGAAGGCGATCGTGGCGGCCCAGGCGAAGACGTCGCAGGGTGGGCCGACCGAGTCGTTGCGGAACCGCTCCGGCGCCATGTACGCGGTGGTCCCCATCACCCGACTGGTCACCGTCTCGGTGGTGCCCAGGGCGCGGGCGATGCCGAAGTCGATGACCCGTGGGCCGTCCCGGCCAAGAACCACGTTGTCCGGCTTCAGATCGCAGTGCACGACGTCGGAACGGTGGATCGCGGCGAGCGCGGTGGCGGTGCCGACGGCGAGCCGGTGCAACGCGTTGCCGGCGACCGGGCCGTGGTCCTGGACCTGCCGGTAGAGGGTGGGGCCCTCGATGAACTCGCTGACCACGTAGGGCCGTTCACCGTCCACCTCGGCGAAGAGCACCTGTGCGGTACAGAAGGGGACGACGCGGCGCGCCGCGGCGATCTCCTTCATGAACTGCGACCGTGCCCGGGGGTCGCTCAGATCGACATTGATCATCTTGACCGCGACCTGGTCGCCCTGGTCGTCCTCGCCGAGATAGACCACTCCCTGGCCGCCCGCGCCGAGCCGGCCGACCAGCCGGTACGGGCCGGCGGTGACCGGGTCGTACGTCCACAGTGGCGCCAGCCCCGGCACCGGCGTGCCGGCCAGTCCTGTCATCCCGACTCCATCGACGTCGCGTCCGGCCACCCGGCGGCGGAGGACGCGTCCATGGTGCCACGTCGCCGCCGCCAGGCTGACCAGGTAGCCGCATGCCGGATTCCGCCGGCACGCAGGGCAACGGCGGGTGGAGTCGTGGCGTGACTCAGTCGTCCCGGACGGCGTCCAGGGCCAGCAGGGCGACGTGCAGGGAGAGACAGTCCTCGACCACGTCCAGGTCGACGGCGAGAATCCGGGAGATCCGGGCCAGCCGTTCGTAGAACGCCGGCCGGGACAGGTGCGTCGCGGCGGCGGCGGCCGACTTGTTCCGGCCGCTGTCCAGATAGCCGCGCAGCGTACCGAGCAACTGCTCACGGGGATGCTCGGCGTCGTACGCCAGCAGTGGCCCGAGTTCGCGTTCGACGAAGGTCTGCAACCTCGGCTCGTCCCGCAGCAGGTGCAGCAGGCCGGCGAGCCCGACGTGTGGCAGCCGGTACACCGGCAGGTCCCGTCGACCCCGTCGGGCCGCGTCGGCGACCTGCCGGGCCTCGATCAGGGAACGCCGAACCTCCCGTACGGTGTCCACGCCGGATCCGGCGGCCACGATCACCCCGACCGGTGCGCCGTACGACCGACCCGCCGTCGGGCCGGCGTCCAGGCGTACCCGGTCCAATGCCGTGGCGAAGTCGGCCAGTGCGCGGTCGACGTCCGCCGCGTCCCGGAGCGCCAGTACGGCACCGACCGCCTGGTCGTCGAGCGTGCTGGACAGCCCGTTCAGGTCGGCGTTCCGCAGTGCCTGGCTGACCGCCTCCGCGAGATCGCGCAGTCGGGCCTGGGCCGCCGCCGAACCCGGCTCGTCGGCCCGGTACCGGACCACGACGCCCACCAGATGTCGACGTTCCAGGGCGACCCCGAGGGCGCGGGCCCGCAGCGCCACCTCGTCGACCGGCCGGGTGTGGTCGAGCAGCGCGGTGAGCAGGCTGCGGTGGATCTGCCGCTCCAGCCCTTCGGCGTCCCGGCGGATCAGCCGGCCCAGCGCCAGGGTGGAGGCGGCCCGCTCGACCAGGATCGTCAACCGGGTCGGCGGGGTACCCGAGCCCGTCGCCAGTTCCCCGGCCGGCCACCGCAGCAGCAGCCTCCCCCAGTCCTGTCCCCGGGCACCGACGGTGGTCACCAGCCAGCCCACGTCCGGGTCGTACCCGGTCCGTCCGGTCGACCGGATCCGTCGGGAGTGCTGCTCCCACGCCCGGAGCAGCAGTTCGGCGCTTTCCCCCGCCGGGTCGTACGCCAACACCTGCCGGGAGACGTTCTCCAGGACCACCGGGCAACCGGCCAGCTCCGCGGCCTGCCGTACCACCTCGGCCGGCTCGGCTCCCTCGACGGACAGTTCGGTGAACCGCTGGTGGATCTCCTCCGTGGCCCGCAGTTCGGTGAGTTGGGCGTCGACGATCAGCGCGTGCACCGCCTCGGTGATCCGGACGAACGGGGTGACCCGGCGCAGTTCGACCAACGCCAGGCCCCGCTGCTCGGCCGCCGACGCCATCACCCGGGGCACCACCGTCGGGTAGCGGCGGCCGAGCTCGACCACCAGCCCGGACACCCCGACGTCGGCCAGTTCACCGATGAACGCCCGGAGCCCCGCGTCGTCGCCGGGCAGCCCGATTCCGGTGGTGAGGACCAGTTCGCCGCCGCTGAGCAGCGCCGCGATGTCGGGTACCTCGGCGACGTGCACCCACCGCACCAACCGGTCGAGCCCGCCCGCCCCGGCGACCACCCGAGGTCCACCGTGCCGGACCGGGTCGAGGGCCAACACCTCACGCACGGTAGGAAACACGGACTCGACGGTACCGCCCGGCGACGTGGGCGGCCCCGCGCTCCGGATTCGGAACGGCCACCGGCCGCATCTACCGGGATCGCAGCACGGGCGCGCTACACCGGGTCGTCGCGACCGAGTTCCCAGCAGGCGACGGCCGCCGCAGCCGCGACGTTGAGCGAATCGACACCCCGGCGCATCGGGATCACCACCCGTACGTCGCTGGCCTTCTGCGCCGCCCCGGTCAACCCGGCACCCTCGGCGCCGAGCAGCAGCGCCGCGCGGGTCCGCTGGGCCGGGTCGAGCCGCTGGATCGGTACCGCGTCCACCGCCGGGGTGAGCGCGAGCACCGCGAAGCCGGCCGCGCGTACCTCGGCGAGGCCGTCGGGCCAGGGCTCCAGCCGGGCGTACGGGACCGCGAACACCTCGCCCATGCTGACCCGTACGCTGCGCCGGTAGAGCGGATCCGCGCAGGACGGCGAGAGCAGTACGGCGTCCACGCCGAGTCCCGCCACGGCTCTGAAAATCGCGCCCAAATTGGTGTGGTTGTTGACGTCCTCCAGGATCACCAGCCGGCGCGCACTGCCGAGCACCTCGGCCACGCTCGGCAGTTCCCGCCGCTGGAACGACCCGAGTACGCCCCGGTGCACGTGAAAGCCGGTCGTCTGCTCCAGCACGCTGGGACTGGCGGCGTAGACGGGCGCACCACCGGTGTCCAGGTCGCCGAGCTGGTCGACCCGTTTCGCGTCCACCAGGAACGACCGTGGCCGGTAGCCGGCCCGGACCGCCCGGCGCAACACGAGTTCCCCCTCGGCGATGAAGAGCCCGTGCGGCGGCTCCCAGCGAGTGCGCAACTCGACGTCGGTGAGCGCCCGGTAGTCGGCGATCCGGGGGTCGCCCGGCTCGGTGATCTCCTCGATCGCCGCCACCGGTACGGCGCCGGTGGGCTTCCCGACCTCGCCGGGCGGGGGGCTGGGGACTTCTTCGGCGGACACGGCGCCGATTCTCCCCCGCGCCGGTCCGGGCCCCGGTCAGGAGGGTGCCGAGCCCTCAGGTAGGCAATTTCCTACCCTTGACTGGTAGGGCATCGCCTACCTATCCTTCCCGGTATGGCGATCACAAAGATCCAACTACAGGCCACCGCCGCCCGTGGCTGACGTCGACGTCTTCGCCGCGTTGGCCAGCCCGACCCGGCGACAACTGCTCGGCCTGCTCCTGGACCGGGGCGCCCGTCCGGTCCAGGAGTTGGCCGAACACTTCGACATGCGCCGACCGAGCCTGTCGGAACACCTCCGGGTGCTCAAGGACGCCGGTCTGGTGGTCGAACGCCGGGCCGGCCGGCAACGGCTGTACTCGCTGCGCCCGGAGCCGCTGCGGGACCTGTCCGAGTGGCTCACCCCGTACGAGCGGTTCTGGCGGGAGAAGCTGTCCGGCCTGCGCGACCTGCTCGACGCGGAGGACGACCAGGAGACGGAGAACCATGATGACTGACGTCGGTGTGATCAGAGCAGGACAGTTCCTTCCCCAGCCACCGGTACGCGTCTGGCACGCCCTCACCGACGCCGAACTGCTGGCACGCTGGTTCATGCCCAACGACTTCAAGCCGGTACTGGGACACCGGTTCACGTTCCAGGCCAAGCCCCGGCCCGAGCAGAACTTCGACGGTGTCGTGCACTGCGAGGTCCTGGAACTCACTCCGGAGCGCCTGCTCCGGTTCGCCTGGCGCGGTGGGCACCTCGACACCACCGTGACCTGGACGTTGACACCCGAGGGGCGCGGCACCCGGCTGGTGGTCGAGCACGCGGGATTCGATCCCGACGACCCGGACCAGCGGTTGGCTTTCAAGATCATGGGTGGCGGTTGGCGGTCACACGTCCTGCGCGGTCTGGCGGACCTGCTCGCCGCGCAGGACGAACCGTCGGACCGGTGAGCCCGGTTCGCGGAGCGAGGTGTCGCTGTCCACTCAGGACGGAGCGGGCTCGGGTGGTGCGGTCGGGAGCAGCCCGCCATGGCCGGGCACGACACCGCCACCGGCAGGTACGACCCCACCGCCGGATACGACCGCGGCGACCGCGCTGGCCGTACTCGCCCGGGTCAGGGTGGCCCGGCCGACCGGCGGCACCAGTCGGCCCGCCCGCCAGGCCACGCCGATCCCGGCGGCGAGCACGAACATCGCGCCGAGGCTGTGCAGCGCGGCGACCAGCAGCCCGCCGACGCCGAGCAACGGAGCCGCGATCATCAACAGCGTGCCGTCGGCCCTACTGAAGACACCGGAGCGGAACACCGCGAGACCGGTCAGCCACCAGCCGAGCGAGTAGAGCACTCCACCACTGATCGCGATGACCCGGCCCGCCGTACCGAACGCCGCCGTGTCGTCCGGCAGTCCACCGAACGGCAGCAGCAGCATCGTCCCGGCGATCGCGACCAGCAGCCCCGCGGCCGCGATCGCCCGGCTCCGGGCGGCGACCAGCAGGCTGGCCACGGCCATCAACCCGAGCAGGCCGAGCCAGAGCGCCCCGATCCAGCCGAGCAGGTGGGCCGGGCGCTGCTGGGTGAGAAAGGGCGCCGAACCGGATCCGACCAGGGTCACCGAACCGTAGACAATGGCGTAACCGGGTAGCACCCAGACGGCGGCGCGGGCGGACCGGCGCAGCGACCAGGCCCAGGTGGCATCGCTCGCCGGCTGCTCCGTGCGGCGCTCGACGACGAACGGCAACAGGGCGAAACCGCCGTACGGCCAGCGCCCCGAGACCGGATCGGCGGTCTGGCCGACGACAGGTCCGGAGCGGAGGGAAGTGTCGGGCACGGGTCCACTGTCACCGATAGCCCGGTTTGATGAGTTCGTTCGCTTTGACGGGTACGCACCTTTTGCTGGTACGAGGTGGTACCTGGGGTCCGAGGGGTGGGTTTCCGAATTTGAGGGGTGGATCACACGCCGTCACCTCGCTCCACGTGCCGCACGGGTGGGCGCGGGCGCATCCGCTCCGGCACCCCGCTCCTGGTCACCACCCGTCGCTAGGACCGATCGTGTCAGGTGCCGGGGTGCCGCGCGGACGCTTTCGCGAATCAGCCGTCGGAGCACGGGCGAAAGGCCCGAAGGCTCAGGCGCGCTCCTCCCGCTTATCCACAGTGGAGTCGTCGACCAGGCTGGCCGGCGAGACCGGCTCGGGCGCCGGCAACTCCGGGCTGCTGGCAACGGGCCGGGACGTCACCTGCGCTTCGGCGGCGCGTACCTCTTCGTTGACCTGCCGGGCCGCCTCGGCCGCGGCCTCCGCCGCCTCGGCTGCCTCCCGCTCGACCGCACCGGAGTCGACCGCCGCCCTCGGTACGTCGCCGACCATCTGGCTCAAACCGCCCAGCGCGCCGCCGATCCCCTCGAGTGCCTTGTTCAGCTCGGCCGGCACGATCCAGACCTTGTTCGCGCTGCCGTTGGCGATCTGCGGCAGCGCCTGGAGGTACTGGTAGGCCAGCACCTTCTGGCTCGGGTTGGCCTGGTGGATCGCGTCGAAGACCGTCCGGATCGCCTTGGCCTGACCCTCCGCCTCCAGGATCCGGGCCTGCCGGTCACCGTCGGCGCGGAGCACCGCGGCCTGCTTGTCGCCCTCCGCGGTGAGGATCTGCGACTGCTTCTGCCCCTCCGCGTTCAGGATCGCGGCCCGGCGGTCCCGCTCGGCGCGCATCTGCTTCTCCATCGAGTCGCGGATGCTCGCCGGCGGCTCGATGGCCTTGATCTCCACCCGCGTCACCTTGATGCCCCAGCGTCCGGTGGTCTCGTCGAGCACGCCGGACAGGTGCCGGTTGATCTGGTCCCGGCTGGTCAGCGCCCGCTCCAGGTCGAGCGAGCCGATCACGTTACGCAGGGTCGTGACCGTCAACTGCTCGATGGCCTGGAGGAAGTTGGAGATCTCGTAGGTGGCCTTCACCGCGTCGGCGACCTTGAAGTACAGCACCGTGTCGATCGAGACACCCAGGTTGTCCGAGGTGATCACCGGCTGGGGCGGGAAGCTGACCACCTGCTCCCGCATGTCGACCTTGGTCCGTACCGCGTCGATGAACGGCACCAGGAGGTTGAGGCCGGGGTGCAGCGTGCGCTTGTACTTACCGAGCCGCTCCACCACGTCCTGGCGCTGCTGCGGAACGATCCGGACAGCCCTGATCAGAGTGACCACCACGATCAGGGCCACGGCGGCCAACAGTAGACCGACCACAGTTTCCACGCTGCTCACCTCTTTGTATCGGGTTGCTCATCAGTAGCGACATCGTCGTGCCAGACCAGGGCGGTCACGCCCTTGACCTCGATCACCCGCACCCGGTCGCCCGGAGCGAACACCTGGGTCACGTCGTAGGACCGGGCGGTCCAGATCTCTCCGTCGATCTTGACCACCCCACTCTCGGCGTCCACCCGTTCGAGCACCAGCGCGGTGCTCCCGGCCAGCGCCTGCATGCCGAACGGCTGCTCATCGCCACCCAGCGCCGACTGGCGGTGCCGCTGGATGGTCGGGCGGGCGAACACCAGGGTCAACGCCGAGACGGCGGCGAACACCACGGCCTGGAGGGGCACCGGCGCACCGAGGGCCGCAGCGCCGGCCGCGGCGAACGCTCCGATCCCGAACATGATCAGGAACAGCGTCGTCGTGAAGATCTCCGCGACGACCAGCACGACGCCCAATACGATCCACAGGAGTGGCTCCACACACTGATCCTGTCACGCGGGTGCACGTGTCGGCGACCGACGCATCGGTGCCGATAAGATCCTGTGCGCCGGTGTTTGATCGGATTCGCGCACCAATGCCGAAACCGCCGGTCCGCACCCTCGGATCCGGCCTCCCGGTCCCCCGGCGACCGGCCCGCCCCCCGTCCCCCAGCCCGAGGAGGTACCCGACGTGGTCCCCCTGTCGCCGGAGTCCGGCCTGCTGCCCGACACCACCCGCCGGATCGACGCACTCGTCGCCCAGGCCCAGGCCGTGGGCCGGGCACCCTCGCTGATCCTCGGGGTGGTCCGCGACGGCGGACTCGCGCACGTCGCCGCCGCCGGCCAGACCCCGGAACCGGAACCGGACACCCAGTACCGGATCGGCTCGATCAGCAAGACCATGACGGCGGTACTGCTGCTCCAACAGCGCGACGAGGGGCGACTCGACCTCGACGACACCCTGGACCAGCACCTGCCCGGCACCCCCGTCGGAGCGGTACGACTCCGCCAGCTCCTCGGCCACGCCGCCGGGCTGCAACGCGAGCCGGACGGCGACTGGTGGGAACGCTCCGCCGGAGCCGACCTCGACACCCTGCTGGCCGGGCTCACCGCCGCCAAGCTGGCCCATCCGCCGCACCGCACCTTCCACTACTCCAACCTGGCGTACGGGGTGCTCGGCGGGGTGTTGGAACGGATCACCGGGGAATCCTGGTGGAAGCTGGTCCGGACCCGGCTGCTTGATCCACTGGGGATGGTCCGCACCTCCTACCAGGCGACGGAGCCGTTCGCGCGCGGATACGTCGTACATCCGTGGCACGGGACGCTGCGGGAGGAACCGCGTACCGACACCGGGGCGATGGCGGCGGCCGGACAGATCTGGGCCACCACCACCGACCTGGCCCGGTGGGCCGCCTTCCTCGCCGCGCCGGATCCGGAGGTCCTCGCCCCCGGCACGCTCACCGAGATGTGCGTTCCGGTGGCGATCTCCGACCTCGACTCCTGGACCTCGGGGTACGGGCTCGGCCTGGAGCTGCACCGGCTCGGCGACCGGGTGTACGTCGGGCACGGCGGCTCGATGCCCGGCTACGTCGCGACACTGTCGGTACACCGGCCGTCCCGCACCGCCGTCGTCGGCTTCGCCAACTCGTACGGCTTCCGGTCCGGCTCGCTGCCCGTGCTCGGTCGGCAGGTGCTCAGCACGGTGCTCGACTCCGAACCCGTACCGGTCCGGCCCTGGCGACCGGTGTCCGCGCCGCCGGTACCGGAGATCGCCGAGCTGACCGGCCGCTGGTGGTGGATGGGCCGGGAGGTCGAGGTGGCCTGGGAGCCGACCACCGACGAGTTGCTGATCGCCCAGCTACCGCCGAGCGGGGCCGTACCCTGGCGGTTCGGCCGGGACGGCACGGGACGCTGGCGCGGCCGGTCCGGCCTGAACGACGGCGAGGTACTGGTGGTGCGCCGCGACCCGACCGGCGCCGCGACCGCGCTGGACATCGCCACCTTCGTCTTCACCCGCGACCCCGACCGGGTCGGCTAGGGGCCGGACGGCGCCGTCACGAAGTCGATCAGCCGTTCCACCGCGTTGATCAACGGTGTCTCCACGTCGTGGAAGCTGTCGACCCGGGAGAGGATCCGCCGCCACATCTGGGCCGGCTCGGCGACACCGAGCGCCGCACAGACGCCCTCCTTCCACGGCCGTCCCGGCGGAACCACCGGCCAACGGGGAATGCCGAGCGCCGACGGCTTCACGGCCTGCCACACGTCGACGTACGGATGCCCGGTGACCAGGACGTCCGGCGAGTTGACCGCCGCCACGATCCGGCTCTCCTTCGACCCGGGCACCAGGTGATCGACGAGGACGCCCAACCGGCGCCCCGGTCCGGGACCGAAGTTCCGGACCTGCGCGGCGAGTTCGTCGATGCCGTCGAGCGGCTCCACCACCACGCCCTCGATCCGCAGGTCGTCGCCCCAGATCCGTTCCACCAGGGCGGCGTCGTGGATCCCCTCCACCCAGATCCGGCTGGCCTTGGCCACCTGTGCCCGTACCCCGGCCACGGCGACCGATCCGGACGCGGTCCGCTGGCGTACCGGTGCCGCCGTCGCGGGCGCCGGGCGACGCAGCGTCACCGGCCGCCCGTCGAGCAGGAACGCCGCCGGCAGGAGCGGAAAGTTGCGCCGTCGCCCGTGTCGGTCCTCCAGCACCACCGCGCCCGACTCGAATCCCACCACCGCGCCACAGAAGCCCGAGTCGGCATCCTCGACCACCAGATCGGGCTCGGCCTCCACCTCGGGTACGACCTTGCGGCGCCGCCAGTTTCCGGCGAGCACGTCGTCTCCGTACATCCTCCCCATGAGGGCCGACGCTAGCCGTCGCCGGTCGATCAGTGTCGTAGACGCGCCGCCCGGCGGGCACCCGAGACAGCCACCACACCGAGCACGTACCCTAGCCGCATGTCCCCCGCAACGGGCGCGGCGACTCTTGTAGCGCGCCGGTCCAGCCGTTTCGTGGCCTGGGTACGCGCCTGGCGTGCCGGGCTGGTGTCGTACGACGAGATCGCCGAGGAGATCGCCCGCGGCGAGGAACACCTCGTCGCCGACGCTCCGGGCACCTGGACCGACGTGCCGCTACGGGATGCGCTGGCCGCTTTCTCCAAGCACTCGCCCGACGAGATCCGGCTGGTGCTGCCCGCCCCCGGTGACCCGCGCGGGCTGCCCGGCCCCGGCCCGTTCGCCTCCGCCGCCCTGCTCGCGGGCGAGGCGGTGGTGGCCCGCGACCTGGGCGTCATCCCCGAGGTACGGAGCCACACCTCCGGGTCGGGAGTGACGTTCGAGACGCTGCTGTGGCGGGTGTACCCACTGCCGGCGAACGCCCCCGCCGCCTCGCTGGTCAATCCCGGCGCGGCCGAGGCCGAGGCGGAACTCTCGATGGCCCTCGCCGAGGCGACCGCGGCGCTGACCCGACTCGACGTCGCGCAGTGGCGACCGGAGCTGGCCGGGGCGCTCGCCGCGCTGCGCCGCCCGGACAGCGGGATCGACCTGCCACCCGGTTTCGACCCGCGCTCCCGCCGGCTGTTCGCCCGGGCCAGCGTGCTGGACCAGGTGCTCGCGCTGGCCGAGAACGCCGCGCCCGGCGGCTCGGTCAACGGCCACGAGGCCCAGCAGCGGGACGCCGCGCTGCGACCGCTCACCGCGGCCTGTCGCCGAGCCGTCGTCGCCGCCTGTAACGCCCCGCTCTCGGCCTAGCGACACGCGACGGAGGACCACCTCCCGATTCACCCCCTCGCCCGGCCGTCACCAACCGGAACTGAATCGGAAGGCGGCCCGTCCTCCCCGGTGCCCGGCCCGGTCAGAACTGCGCATGCCTACGCTGGAAAGTCATCGCCTCAGCCGTAGAGAGTGCCGTCCAGATAGTTCCACTGTGGCTTGTCGCCTCCGCCATCCTGGGTCCAGATCTGAAAAAAGATCAGGTCGCCAGCGCGGACCGGGGCGGCGAGCGGCGTCAACGTGCACGCGGCGTCGCTCCCGCCATTGGCGCCGTCGACGTCCTCGGCCCTGCCCAGCTCATAGTTCCGGGTCACGTTGGAGACCTCGATGACGGCACGCCTTCCGTCCGCCTTGAGGTCACAGACCTTGATGAGTCCGGAAACCGTGGAGACCGCTCCCGATGCGTTGTCGTTGCCCAGTCTTCCGGGCGCCGCCGGGGCCGGGGTGGCGAGACCGATCAGGGACACCGTCGTCACCAACGCGGTGAGGGCCAGTGCTCGTCTGGTCTTCCGCACGCCGACTCGCACGGCTCCATACACACACATAACTCTTCCTCCCACGCAGGGCCTTCACGAACCGACCCGGGCCGAATTCCTTTTGCCTGGCCAATCCTGCTGATCCCGACCGACCGGAACCTGCGCCATTCCTTGAATGTGCTGGTCAACGCCCTACCCAGGTAATCAGCGACGCACCTGTCGAAGCCACCGCGCGGCCACCGGCGTACTCGCTCCTATGTCGACTTGTGCAATCCTTGAATGTGCTGGCTGGCCGGTCCGCATGGCACCAACCCAGACAGATTCGAAGGGCGACTGGTGGTAACGACCTTTCACCTGCTCGGCGACGCCGGTGCGCGGATCGACGACCTCCGGATCGACGTCGGGCACGCGCGTCAGCGTTGCGTACTGGTGGCGCTGCTGATCGACATGGGCCAGGTCGTGTCGGCCGAGCGGCTCACCGACCGGGTGTGGGGCGATCAAGCGCCGCAGCGCTCCCGCAGTGTGCTGCACAGCTACCTGTCCCGGCTGCGGCAGGCGTTCCGGGGCGCGGAGGACGTCGCGATCCACCGGCAACCGACCGGCTACGTCCTGACCGCTGCCGCCTCCGCCATCGACCTGCGCCGGTTCCAGGACCTGGTCAAGCGGGCCCGGGGTGCCCCCGACGAACAGGCGCTACCCCTGTTCGAACAGGCGATGGACCTGTGGCGGGGTGAGCCCTTTCCGCGTCTGGACACACCATGGCTGAATCAACTCCGGGAGATGCTGCAACAACAGATGCTGGCGGCGCGGCTCGATCATCTCGATGTCGCGCTCAGGGCCGGTCAGCACGGCCGGCTGCTGCCCACGCTGCGATCGCTGGTCGAGACGTACCCGCTGGACGAACGTCTGACGGGGCAGTTGATGCTGGCGTTGTACCGGTCCGGTCAGCAGGCGGAGGCGCTGGACCAGTACCAGCGGGTGGGACGCCTGCTCGCGGACGACCTCGGCGTCGACCCCAACCCCGACCTGCGGCAGCTGCATCTCAGAATCCTCAATGCCGACCCGGCGCTAGCCGGGTCCGAGGACGCCCCGGTCACCGTGGCGCATCCGCGCACGGGGCCGACGCCACGGCAGTTGCCCCTCGACATCGCGACCTTCGTCGGTCGGGAGACCGAGTTGACCGGACTGGGCAACCTGCTGCAGGCGGACGACTTCATCGGCTCGGGCCCCGTGGTGGTCATCCACGGACCGGCCGGCGTGGGCAAGTCGGCGCTCGCCGTCCGGGCCGCGAGTCTCTGGTCCTCCGCCTTCCCCGACGGCCAGTTGTACCTGAACCTTCGCGGCGCGACTCTCGGCGTCGAGCCCCTCACCAGTGCCGACGCGCTGGGCCGGTTCCTTCGTGCGCTCGGGGTGTCCGCGGCGGACGTACCTCGCGACGTCGAGGAGTCCGCCGCGCTGTTCCGTACCGTGGTCGCCGACCGACGCATGCTGATCCTGCTCGACAATGCCGCGACCCCGGCCCAACTGCGCCCGCTGCTGCCCGGCAGCGGCGGCAACGCGGTCCTGGTCACCACCCGGACCAACATGGCGATCCTCGACGGGGCGACCCACCTGCATCTGGGACCGCTGAGTTCGGACGTGGCGCGGACGATGCTCGACCGTCTCGTCGGAGATGACCGGACGGCTACCGACCGGAACGCCACCCGACGCCTCGCCGAACTCTGCGACCATCTGCCGCTGGGGCTGCACCTGGCAGCCGCCCGCCTCAGGGCGAGGCCGAGCTGGAACGTCGCCCACCTGGTGGGCCGGCTCGCCGACGAGCAGCGCCGCCTGGGTGAACTCGCGGCCGGAGACGTCGCCGTGCGCAGCAGCCTCCGGGTCAGCCACGCCGCGCTGGAGAACGGCACGCACCCCGGGGACCGGGCGGCGGCACACGCCCTGAGCGCGCTCGGCCTGCTCCGGATGGCCAGCATCGACGTCAACCTGGCGGCGGCGCTGTTCGACACCGCTCCGCCGGCCGCCGATCGGATCATTCAGCGGCTGGTGGACGTCCATCTGATCGAGGAGAGCGAGCCCGGTCGGTACCACCTGCACGACCTGGTCCGGCTGTTCGCCCACGAACTGGCCGCGGAACTCTTCTCCGCCGACGAGACGGCCGCCGCGTTGGGCCGGGTCCTCGGCTTCTATCTGGCAACCGCGCGGCAGGCGAACGGCCTGGTCTATCCACGGCGCGCGCACTATCCGGTGCCGGCCATCGCCGCGGAGTCGGTGCGGTTCAGTGGGCGGGACGACGCGTACGGCTGGCTGGAGGCGGAACGCACCAACATGGTCGCGATCATCCGGCAGGTGTTGTCCGGCCAGGATGATCAGGCGCGTCTCGGTGTCGGCCTCACCCTGGCCCTGCACTGGTTCTTCGTCTTCGAGGGCTACCGACGGGAGCAGTCGGTGCTCGCCGAGGAAGCCCTGGGCACCGCCGTGCGGATCGGTGACCGGGCGGCAGAGGCGTACGTGCGTGGCAGTCTCGCCGGCGCCCTCATGGACACCGGACGGCAGGACGACGCGATCACCCAGGTCACGGCGGAACTGTCCATCTGCCGCGAGATAGGTGACCGGTTCGGCGAGCAACGCGCGCTGGGCAACCTCGCCCACATCCATCTGAGCCTACGGCGCCCGGAAGCGGCCATTCCGCTGGTGAAGCGCCAGTACGAGGTCGCCGAGGAGATAGGCGCGGAGATCGGCATGGCTTACGCGCTGTCGGGACTCGGCAAGGCGTACCACCAGCTCGGCCGGTCCGAGGAGGCGGTGGGACTGTTCCAGAGATCGCTGGCCTGGCACGAACGGATGGACGATGACCTTTCCCGTTACGGGGCGCTGACGGAACTTGGTCAGTTGTACATCGATATCGGGCAGTCCGACGAGGCTGTTCCGGTGCTGACCCGCAGTCTCGAATGTGCCCGCAGAAGCGGATACCGGATGGGCGAAGTCTGGGCACTCGCCCGCCTGGCCCGCGCCGCGCGATCGCTCGGCCTGCCCGCGAAAGCACTGCGCCATGCCGAGGCGGCGATCGCGATCAGCGGTACGTTGACCATCACCCGGGCCCGGTCCGCCGCTCTCGCCGAGCGGGCTGCGGCGCGCTCCGCCGAGGCCGCTGGAGTGATCGGCTGAGGCGATTCACCCCGGTCGACCGCCCCGGGCACGGCGAGCCGGTCAGCCCGGTACGGACACCCGCTCCCGGTACGCCTGCGCCCTGGCCCGGGCGAACCGATCCTCCGGCTCGCCGGCCAGGTAGTTCCACGGATCCTTGGTCACCAGGTCGCCGACCGCGTCGAACTGCTCCGCCGCCCCGGCGTACTCCTCGGCCAGCCAGAAGGCCATCGCGAAGCTGTTGTGCGGAGCCGGCCAGCCCGGCCGGCGCCGGTAGTCGGGGTGCCGGACGGACCGGTCCGCCGCCCAGTGCAGCGCGGCGCGTACCTCCGGCTGCCGCATGTGCGCCCGGTCCGGGCCGTCGGGCAGGTCAAGCCACCGTTCGATGTGTGCCATCGGCACGAGCGCGCCGAGCCGGCTGCCGGCCGGCGCGTCAGCCACCGTGTCGTCGACGAAGCGGTGCATCTGCTCGTGCGACCCACCCCATTTGGCGCAGAGCTGACCGAACATCCTGTGGTGGGCGGCGCGGTGCCAGCGGTACCGGGCGGTGGCCTCCGAGAACCGACGGCCGGCCTCCTCGACGCCCAACCCCCGCCCGAGACCGGTGACGATCAGCAGCGCCCAACCGGTGGGGTCGTCCGGCGCCCGCTGCACCGCCTCGTCCAGGCAGTCCTCGGCGAGCTGAAGACGCTTGGCGAACATCTGGAACTGGGCCGCCGAGGTGTCCTTGGCCCGCCCACTGCCCCGGGCCTGCCAGGCCCAGCGGATGGCGTGGGCGCCCCGGACCAGCACCGGCAGCGCCGACCGGGACTCGGCCTCGATCCACTCACCGATCCAGGACTGCAACCCCGTCGTCTCCGCCGCCACGTCGACGTACCAGTCGAAGTCGTCCGGATCCTGGACGGTACGCAGGAAGTCGTGGACCGGGCGCCAGTTCCGGTTCGCGAGGTGATCGCGCAGCACCGCCGCGTCCGGATCACCGGCCGCCGGGTCGATCGTCGGAACGGTCAATTTGGCGCCACGACGGAACGGCCACACAGGTCATGTCCTCTCTAGACGGTCGGCACGGATCGTACGGGCATCGACGGGTCTTGTGGGGGCACGGTGCGAAGCGATAACGTCCCGCTCCGTCCTCGAACGAGCGCGCGACCACGGGGGAATGTCGCATGATTGCTACGGTTCGGGCGGGATTGGCCGTCGCTATGCTCGCCGGTTTCTACCTGCTCGCGCTCGTCCAACTCGTCGCCGTCTTCGGGCTCGGCGCGTGGCTGGCCAGCCTGATACCGGGACTGTTGGCGCTGAAACTCATCTGGCCGCTGCTCGTCGCGGCGTCCGGAACGGTCGGCCTGGCACTCTGGCGAGCGATCCGCAGCCGGCCGGAACCACCCGAGGGGCTACCCGTCACCCCGGCGCAGGCGCCGATGCTGTGGAACGCGGTCCGGGCCCTCGCGACCGAGGTCGGCACCCGGCCGCCGGACGAGATCCGGCTCGTGCCGATCGTGAACGCGGCGGTGGTCGAGCAGAGCCGACTGCTCGGGCTGATGTCCGGGCGCCGCCACCTCTACCTCGGCATCCCGCTGCTGTACGGGCTGAGCCTCGCCCAGTTCTACGCCGTACTCGCGCACGAGCTCGGGCACTACTCGGGGCGGCACACGACGCTCGGCGCGGTCGCCTACCGGGGGCGGCTGGCGATCGGCGGAACGATCGGCCGGATCGGTCGGTACAACCCGATCGGGTGGGGCTTCAAGGGGTACGCCCGGCTGTACCTGCTGGTCGACCACGCGGTGGTACGGCGTCAGGAGCTGGAAGCCGACCGCGCCGCCGTACGGGTCGCGGGGCGGCAGGCGGCCGGTGACGCGCTACGGGAACTGCACGTGATCGACGCCGCCTGGGACTTCTACTTCTCCCGATACGTCGGACCCGCCTGGGAGTCCGGACACACCCCGGAGGACCTCTTCGGCGGCTTCCGTCACCTGCTGGCGGGCCGGCAGTCGGAGCTGGCCCGGCTGCGACAGGAGACTCCCGACGACCAACCCTCGCGGTGGGACACCCATCCACCGCTCACCGAGCGACTCGCCGCGATCGCCGGCGCCCCGGCCCGGAACGTGGCCGTCGACGACCGCCCGGCCGCGCTGCTGCTTCCCGAACTCGACCTGCTCGGCCGCGAGTTGCAGGCCGCGCTGGTCGACACCGACGGCCGGACCGTGTTGTCCTGGCCGGAACTGACCGCGATCACCGCCGGGGCGGCCACCGAACGGGCCGCCGCCCGGGTCGGAACGAGGTTGGCCGAGGTCGTCGCCGGCACCGCGCCGCCGTGCCTGGGCGCCCTGCTCGACCTCGTCGAGGCGGGTCGGCTGGTCGAGCTGGCCCAGCCGCTGCTGCCGTCCGCCACCCGCCGGGAAGTCGCCGAGAAGTTCGCGCCGATGCTGGTTCCGCTGCTGACCCTGGCCGCCCAGCGTTCCGGGGTCGTCCAGTGGCGGCACTCCTGGTCCGGCCCGCCGGAGCTGCTGGGCGTCCGCGACGGCAGACCACTCGACCTGGCCGAGCTGGCCCGGCTCGCCGTCGTACCGGAGACCACCGCCCGGGCCCGGCACTGGCTGGCCGCGCTCGGGGTCGATCTCGGTGCCGCGCTCGTCGCCACCCGGGCGGCCGGATCTCCGGCCGGCCCCGCAGCGGGTACGTCGCACGCCGCGCCCCCGGCCGACGAGGTGCTGGGCGGCTTCGCCCACCTGAAGGTCAACAACGTCCCGCACGACGTGCTCGTACTCGGCAGCGGGCTGATCCTGGTCGCCAACCCGGACCAGTCCGAAACCGGCAAGGAGCGGCTGACCCGGCTGATCGACAGCATGCCCGTCGCGGAGTTGGCCCAACGGCACCAGTTCGTGCCGTACGCCGAGATCGGCCGGGCCCAGATCCTCAAGTCCATTCCGCTGCGGGCCGAACTGACCCTGTCCGACGGCCGTCAGCTCTCCCTCGCCGCCGGCTGGACGACGCCGTTGCTGACCAAGGAGAGCGACAGCGTGCTGATCCGACTGCTCGGCTCGGAGTCGAGCGGCCGGTTGCCGGGCCCGTCGGCCGCCGGTGGCCGCGCACCCGCCGCCGGCCCTGGCGGCGGTGGCCCGGGCGGGCCGGCCCGCCTCGCCTCGGGTGGTGGCGGTGCCGATGGTGCCCGGGTGCTGGACGGCCTGGCCAACGTCAAGGTCGACAACGCCCAGTACGACCTGCTGATCCTCGACGTCGGCCTGGTGCTGATCGGCGACCCCGGTCCGTTCCAGCACGGGCGGGAGCGACTGCTCACGCTGATTCGGCGCTGGCCGGTCGAGGAGATCGCCGACCGGAACTGGCTGATCCGGTACGAGGAGATCATGAGGGCCCGGGTCAACCGGAGCATCCCGGTCCGGGCCGAACTCGAACTCGGCACCGGCCACCGGATCACGATCACCGAGCCGTGGACCACCCAGACGCTCACCGACCAGGGCGGACAGGTACTGGTGCACGCGCTCCGGTCGGTCGGTGCCGAGGTTGTCGGCTGACCGGCGTCGAGTCGGGTGAAAGGTGGGTGCTCAGATCTCGTCGATCAGGTCCGCGACCGACGCGACGATCCGGGACGGCCGGTACGGATACCGTTCGGCCTCGGTCCGGGTGCTGATCCCGGTGAGCACCAGCACGGTCTGCAGGCCGGCCTCCAGGCCGCAGAGGATGTCGGTGTCCATCCGATCGCCGATCATCGCCGTCGTCTCGGAGTGCGCGTCGATGGTGTTCAGCGCCGAGCGCATCATCATCGGGTTGGGCTTGCCGACGAAGTAGGGCTCCACCCCGGTCGCCTTGGAGATCATGGCGGCTACCGAACCCGCCGCCGGCAGCGCGCCCTCGGTGGACGGGCCGGTCGGGTCGGGGTTGGTGCAGATGAACCGCGCCCCTCCGTCGATCAGCCGGACCGCCTTGGTGATCGCCTCGAAGCTGTACGTCCGGGTCTCGCCCAGCACCACGTAGTCGGGCGCGAAGTCGGTCAGTACGTACCCGACGGCGTGCATCGCCGTGGTGAGACCCGCCTCACCGATCACGTACGCCGTACCCCCGGGTCGCTGGTCGGCCAGGAACTGGGCGGTGGCCAGCGCGGCGGTCCAGATCGCGTGCTCGGGGACGTCGAACCCCATCCGGTTCAGCCGGGCCTGCAGATCCCGGGCCGTGTAGATCGAGTTGTTCGTGAGGACCAGGAACGGCTTGCCCGAGGAGCGGAGCCGGCTGATGAACTCGGGAGCGCCGGGCACCGGCTGCCCCTCGTGCACCAGCACCCCGTCCATGTCGGTGAGCCAGCTCTCCACCGGCTTGCGGTCGGTCATGGCCGTTCCTGGCTGCTCTGGTTCATCGCTCTCCTGGTTCGGGGCGGAAATGCACGGGTGACACCGGGCCGGTCAACTGTCCGGGGTCGGGGTCGGGGTCGGGTACGCGGGCTCGGGGTGCGGTCGGTCAGGGCCGCCTGACCGGCAGGCAGCAGCCGTCCGGACAGGTGTCCCAGGCGGGCAGCGTACCCAGCCGACGTCGCGGGACCGTATCCGCCGGGTTAAGCCGCTCGGTCACCAGCTCCCGGATCATCGACACGAACCCCGGATCGGTGCCCGGGGTTCCGGCCCGGACGAAGTCCAGGCCGAGCTGTTTCGCGGTGGCGGCGGCCTCGGTGTCCAGATCCCAGACCACCTCCAGGTGATCGGAGACGAACCCGATCGGGCTGACCACGACCGAGGTCACACCGTCGGCGGCGAGCGCCCGGAGGTGGTCGTTCACGTCCGGCTCCAGCCAGGGCACCTGGGGCGGGCCGGAGCGGCTCTGCCAGACCAGGTCGTACCGCAGGTCCGGAGCCGCCCGCTCGGCCACCAGGCGGGCCGTCTCGCGCAGTTGGGCCTCGTAGCGGCCGCCCTCCGGCCCGGCGGCGGCGGCCGCCGTGACCGGGATCGAGTGCGCGGTGAAGACCAGACGGGTGCTTTCCCGCCGGTCGGCGTCGAGGGTGGCCAGCGCGGCGGACACCGCGGCGGCGTGCGGCTCGACGAACCCGGGGTGGTCCCAGTACTGCCGCAACTTGTCGATCCTCGGGGCCTCCGGGCCGACCGCCGACCGCGCGGCCGCGATGTCCTCGAGGTACTGCCGGCAGGACGAGTAGCCGCCGTACGCGCTGGTGACGAAGCCGAGCGCGGACCGGACGCCGTCGTGGTGCATCTGGGCCACCGTGTCGGCCAGCATCGGGTGCCAGTTCCGGTTGCCCCAGTAGACCGGCAGGTCGAGCCCGTGCGCGGCGAAGTCGGTCCGGATCGCGGCGAGCAGGTCCCGACACTGCTGGTTGATCGGCGAGACGCCGCCGAAGTGCTGGTAGTGCTCGGCGACCTCGGCCAGCCGGTTCGGCGGCACGTTCCGGCCCCGGGTCACGTTGGCCAGGAACGGGAGTACGTCCTCGGGCTGTTCCGGCCCGCCGAACGAGATCAACACCACGGCGTCGTACGACATGCCACCATTCTCCCCGCCCTGCCCAACTGTTAGGAGGGGCCCCTTCTTATACAGAAAACGATAAGAAGGGGCCCTTCCTTACACCTGTCAGCTGCCGGCGCCGAGGGCGTGGTAGCCGCCGTCGACGTGCACGATCTCGCCGGTGGTGGCCGGGAACCAGTCGGAGAGCAGGGCCAGGCAGGCCCGGGCCGCCGGCTCCTGGTCGGCCAGGCTCCAGCCCAGCGGGGCCCGCTCGGTCCAGGCGTCCTCGAACTGCTCGAAGCCGGGGATGGACCTCGCCGCCATGGTCCGCAGCGGTCCGGCCGAGACCAGGTTGCTCCGGATCCCCTTCGGGCCCAGATGCATCGCCAGGTAGCGGGACGCCGACTCCAGCCCGGCCTTGGCGACGCCCATCCAGTCGTACACCGGCCAGGCCTTGGTGGCGTCGAAGGTGAGCCCGACGACCGCACCGCCGGGGCTCATCAGCGGCAGCGCGGCCACGGCCAGCGACTTGTAGGAGTACGTCGAGACATGCACCGCGGTCGCCACGTCCTCCCACGGGGCGTCCAGGAACCCGCCGCCCAGGCAGCTCGGCGGCGCGTACCCGATCGAGTGGACGACCCCGTCGAGCCCGTCGACGTGCTCGCGGACCTTGTCCGCCAGCCCGGCCAGCTGTTCGCTGTTGGTCACGTCCAGTTCGATCACCGGCGCGGGCTCGGGTAGCCGCTTCGCGATCCGCTCGACCAGGGACATCCGGCCGAAACCGGTCAGTACGACCGTGGCACCGTTCTCCTGGGCGAGCTTCGCCACCGAGAACGCGATCGACTGGTCGGTGATCACACCGGTGACGAGCAGCCGCTTGCCGGCCAGCAGTCCAGACACGTGAAGATCCCTCCATACCCTCGTGGTCCCCCGCGTCCCGTGACCGGACCCGGGTCGATCCCGGCCGGTCGACGGCGCCTGGGCGATTGTGTCAGTCAGTGGCCCATGCCGAGGCCGCCGTCGACCGGGATGACCGCCCCGGAGATGTAGCCGGCGGCGTCGGAGGCCAGCCAGGTGACGACCCCGGCCACCTCGTCCGGGTTGGCCATCCGGCCGGCCGGGATGGCCTTGCGGATCTCGGCCTTGCGCTCGTCGGAGAGGCCGGCGGTCATGTCGGTGTCGATGAAGCCGGGCGCGACCACGTTGGCGGTGATGTTCCGGCTGCCCAGTTCCCGGGTGATCGACCGGGCCACCCCGACCAGGCCGGCCTTGCTCGCCGCGTAGTTGACCTGACCGGCGCCGCCGGCCAGTCCGACCACCGAGGAGACGAAGATCATGCGGCCCCAGCGGGCCCGGAGCATCTTCGACGACGCCCGCTTGGCACACCGGAACGCGGCGGTCAGGTTCGCGTCGATGACGCTGGTGAACTGCTCCTCCGACATCCGCATCAGCAGCGTGTCGGCGGTGATCCCGGCGTTGTTGACCAGCACCTCGACCGGGCCCAACTCCGCCTCGACGGCCGAGAACGCCTCGTCGACCTGGGTACTGTCGGTGACGTCACACCGCACCCCGAACAGGTCGGCGGGCGGGGTGCTGCCCCGGTGGGTGATCGCCACCCGGTCGCCCTGCTTGGCGAAGGCCTGCGCGATGGCCAGGCCGATGCCCCGGTTGCCTCCGGTCACCAGCACGGTTCGGGCCACGGTGTCCTCCTCACGGACGGTACGGACGCTGGGCACATGCCACGTGGGCACGTACGCACGTGCGGCTTGGAGACTAGGCGCTACCGGCAGGTAATCCGTAACCAGGGGGCGGGCCGACCGGTGTGCTACCGGGGTACTACCGGCGGGATACCACCACGGGGTCACGACGGGTACGCCGCCGCGCCCGTACCCTGCCCTTGATGGAGGACGCGACCGGCGCGGTACTACGGGGCGCACTGGACGACCTGCGCCGGCTGCTGGTCGGGGCGGACTATCCGCCGTCCCCGCCAATCGGCCCGCCGGGCTGGTGGCGACGGCGGTGGCGACGGCTGCGGCCGTTCCTGGGCCCGCTGCTGCTGCTCGCCCTGATCGGCCTGGGTATCGCCGGGGCGCAGTACCTGACGGATGAGCGGGCGATGCCCGAGCCGCTGGCGATCCTGCTCGGCATCGGCGGGATTCTGCCGGCGGTGCTGGCCCCGGTCCGGCCACTGCTCGCCTGGCGGGTCGCCTCTCCGCTGCTCTATCTGGGGGTCATCGGCGCGGGCAGAGATGAGGCGTGGCCGTGGAACCCGGTGCAGATCATCGCCTTCCTGTTCGTGCTGCTGGTGCTGGCCGCTCGTGCCGGCCCCGGGGTGGCGGCCTGGGCCGGACTGTTCAGCGTGCTGCCGGCGTACCTGTTCGTCGAGACCCGGGCGAACGCACACGGCGTCGCCATCCTCTTCGTGGTCATCCTGATCGTCGGCGACCAGGTCCGACGGCGCCGGCAGAGCCAACGGGCCCTGGCCGAGCAGGCCGAGCGGAGCGAGCTGGAGCAGGCCCGGCGGGCGGTGCTGGAGGAACGCACCCGGATCGCCCGGGAGATGCACGACGTGGTGGCCCACCACATGTCGATGATCGCCGTGCAGGCGGAGACCGCGCCGTACCGGTTGACCGGGCTGCCGGAGCCGGCCCGCGCCGAGTTCACCGCGATCGCCGGCTCGGCCCGGGAGGCGCTGACCGACATGCGCCGGCTGCTGGGCGTGCTGCGTAGCGAGTCGGCCGCGCCGGAGACCGCGCCACAGCCAGGGCTGGCCGAGGTACCGGAGCTGGTCGAGGCGGCCCGACGAGCCGGGATGTCGGTGACGGTCGCCACCGCGTCGGGCCGGCCGGCCGAACTGGCGGCGACCGGCGACCGGCCGGTGCCGGAGGCGGTCGGGCTGGCCGCGTACCGGATCATTCAGGAGGCCCTGGCCAACGCCGGCCGGCACGCCCCGGGCGCGACCGTCCGGGTGTCGGTGAGCGCGGACGACGAGGCCCTGACGGTCGCCGTCCACAACGACCCGACCGGGCCGCCCGGCCCGGCGACCGGTACCGCCGAGACCGGCGGTCACGGGTTGACCGGGATGCGGGAGCGGACCCGGCTGCTCGGCGGCCGGTTCACCGCCGGACCGACCGGCGACCACGGGTACGCGGTGACCGCCTACCTGCCCTACGACGCGGAGGCAGCCGGATGATCCGGGTACTGATCGCCGACGACCAGGCGATGGTCCGGCAGGGGTTCGGCGCGCTGCTGGCCGCCCAGCCCGATCTGCTGGTGGTCGGCGACGCCGCCAACGGGTCGGAGGCGGTCACCGCCGCCCGCCGGTTGGATCCGGACGTCGTGCTGATGGACATCCGGATGCCGGTGCTGGACGGACTGGCCGCCACCCGGCAACTCCTCGGGAACCGCCCGGAGTCCGCCCGGCCCCGGGTGCTCATCCTGACCACCTTCGACCTGGACGACTACGTCTACGAGGCGCTGCGGGCCGGAGCGAGCGGCTTCCTGCTCAAGGACGCGCCCGCCGCCGACCTGGTGCACGCGGTCCGGGTCGTCGCCGCCGGTGACGCGCTGCTGGCCCCGGCGGTGACCCGTCGGCTGATCGCCGAGTTCGCCGCCCGGCCCGGTCGGGATCGACCTCGGCCGACCACCCTGGCCGCGCTCACCCCCCGGGAGACCGAGGTGCTGCGGCTGATCGCGCGCGGCCGGTCCAATACCGAGATCGCCGCCGAGCTGGTGGTCGCCGAGCAGACCGTCAAGACCCACGTCGGGCGGGTCCTCGGCAAGCTGGGCCTGCGCGACCGGGCCCAGGCGGTCGTCGTGGCGTACGAGTCCGGTCTGGTCGCGGCCGGGGAGTAGTTCCCCGGTAGCCCACCCAGGACCACTCCCTGGCGTGACGCGCCACCGGGGCTCGGCTCCGCATTCTTTCTCCGGCAACGATCGGAGGGAGACGGCGAGATGAGATGTCGACCAGCGGTACGCGGCACGGTGGTGGGTCTGCTGGCCCTGGGGCTGCTGGTTCCCCCGCCACCGGCCGGGGCGGCTCCGGTCGCGGCGGCGCCGGCCCGGTTCGTGGACGCGTACCCCGAGGTCGCCCGGGCGATGCGGGCGGCCGGAACGCCGTACGCCGACTGGGTCGGCACCGGCCGGTCCTTTCTCGCCTTCGACCCGCACGGCGACGGGCTGGCGGTGGAGGTGCTCGGGGACCTCGGCACCGCCGACCGGATCGCCGTACTGGTGCCCGGGGTGGACAACACGCTGCGGGACTTCGACCGGGGACTTGGCGGGGTGTCCCGGCGAGCGCCGTCGGTCCAGGCCCGGATCCTGTACGACGAGATCCGGGCCGCCCAGCCCGACGCGCGGGTGGCGGTGCTGGCCTGGTTGGGCTACGACCCGCCGAACGGGCTGGGCCGGGCGGCGGCCCGCCAGGAGAGCGCCCGACCCGGGGCACAGGCCCTGCTCGACCTGGTCCGGACGCTGGCCCGACACCGCCCGGCCGCCACGGTCACCCTGATCGGGCACAGCTACGGCGCGCTGGTGATCGGGCTCGCCGCGCCGGCACTACCGGCCCAGGTCACCGGGATCGTCACCGTGGGCGGGGTCGGGATGGGCGTGGACGAGGTCGGCGAGCTGCATACCGGCGCGACCGTCTGGGCCGCCGAGGCACCGGACGACTGGATCCGCTGGTTGCCGCCGCTGCAGGTACTCGGATTCGGCCACGGTGTCCGGCCGGCGGCGCCGGGCTTCGGCGCCCGGCGGATGCCGGTCGACGGGGTGACCGGCCACGATGGCTACCTGGTGTCCGGCACCGGGACCTTGCGGGCGGTGGCCCTGCTCACGCTCGGCCGGACCGGGTCGGTGGCCGGGGCGGCGGTGGCGGCCCGATGAGCACGATCGAACGGCAACCGGCCATCAGCACAGGCCAGCGGGCCACCGCCGAAGATCGACAGCACGGTCGCGACGACGCCGGACGGGATCGGGACGGCGCCGGACGGGATCGGGACGGTGCCGGACGGGACCGGGGCATCGACGGGCTGCGGGCGTACGCGATCGGCGGGGTGGTGCTCGGACACTGGCTGGTGACCGCCCTGGTGCTGCTTCCCGGCGGGGCGCTGCGGCCGGCCAGTCCGCTGATCGCGATGCCGGGACTGGTGCCGGCGACCTGGCTGCTCGAGACGCTCGGGCTGTTCTTCTTCGTCAGCGGTTACGGCTCGGCCAGGTCACTGCGGTCGGCCACCGACCGTGGGCTCGGATCGACGGACTGGCTGCGGCGACGACTCGGTCGGCTGCTCCGGCCGGTACTGCTGCTGCTCGGCGGCTGGCTGGTGGCGCTGGCCCTCGCGGCGGCGCTCGGCACCCCGGCCGCGACGCTGCGGACCGCCGCCACGCTGGTGATCAGTCCCCTGTGGTTCCTGCTGCCGCTGGTGGTGCTGATCGCCCTGACCGGCCCCCTGTCCCGGGCACTGCACCGGTACGGAGCAATGCGCTTGAGCGCGGTTGCGGTGGCCCTGGTCGCCCTCGGGGACCTGGCCGGCCGGAACCTGTCGGACACCCGGGACTGGCCGGTGCCGCTGCCCGGCGACGGAAGTTGGCGGGTGCCGGTCGCCGTGCTCGCCGCCTGGCTGGTGCCGTACCTGCTCGGCATGGCGCTGGCCGGCGGTCGGCTCGGGGAACGGCGTACCGGATGGTGGCTGTTGCTGGGCGGGGCGGCCGGGATGACCGCCCTGGTGTGGTACGCCGGCTATCCGGCCAGCGCGGTCGGCGTACCCGGGGCTGGGATGTCCAACCTCGACCCGCCGTCGCTGTTCGCGGTCTCGCTGGCCCTCGCCCAGATCGGCGTGGCCCTGCTGATCCGGCCGGCCCTGGCCGGCTGGCTGTCCCGGCCGGGCCGGTGGCGACCGGTGCACCGGCTCAACGGCGCCGCGATGAGCGTCTACCTGTGGCACCAGAGCACCCTGCTCGGGGTCACGGCGCTCGCCGCGCTCGTCGCCCGGCTGGTCGGCGGCGGCGCCGTACCCGGCCTGCACTCGGCGCCGGACGGGCCCGGCTGGGTACTCGCCCGGCTGGCCTGGCTGCCGCTGCTCGGTCTGGTCCTGGCCGTGCTGGTCGGACGACCGGCCCGGCCGGAACCGGGGTCGACGCCGAGGGCGGTCGGCGCCGACCTGCCGCGGATGCGACGCCGGTCGGGATGAACCGGGGGCGGCGTACGAGACGTGCGCCGCCCACCCGCCGCCCCGCGTACCGCAGGGTGAACAGGTCCGCGCGGCGATCGTCCCCGGCCCAGTGCCAGTGCCAGTGCCCGGCCCAGTGCCCGTGCCCGTGCCGACAGTCGGCAATCCGTCGGCTGACTTCGCTCCCGGGGGTGGTGCGGGTGTACGATGACTCGCGTTCCAGTGCCCGGCCGGCAGAAGGAGGTGATCGCTGTGCGAGATAGCGATCCTCCTAGTCGTGGCCGGGCCCTTGGTCAGTCCGCCTGAGTCATTGACTTCCCTGGCCGGCTGACCCAGCTCGCTCCACACCGCATCCCAGGCCCTGCCGGCATCGACCGGCACGCCGAGGGCTGCGCGCCTCGACGGCGGTAGCCGAGTTCGAGCGTGTGTGGAGCCTCCCGGTCACGACTTCGTGTGCGCGTCCGCTGATCCCCAGACCTCCCTACCCGGCCCTGCGCCGACCCGGGACGTCTCAGTCGCCACCGGAGAGCAGAATCATGAGCCGTTACGCCGCCCCACTCGGTTTCACCCTCGCCGCCGCCTGGATCGTGGTGGTCTTCATGCTGGTCCGCGCGACCCCGTGAGCATGGGAACCCTCGCCACCGCCGGAACGCGGTCGCGCAGTCGTCCGTCGTCGCGTACCCGGCCGGGCCGGTAACCGGGACCGGCCGGGTACGTCGTACGACCGCGTCGGGCGTTGCACCGCAGCACCCCGCGCACCCCTCAGACCAGCCGGGACGTCCAGATCAGGCTCATCCCCGCCGCGCAGAGTGCGAAGAGCAGCGCGATACCCGCGTACCACTGGGTGATCTCCCGGGGTTCGGTCCGGAACCCGATCGAACTTCCCATGTCCTGGTACACCTGCTTCAGTTCGCTGACCGACGCCGCCTCGTAGAAGAAGCCCTGGGTGGTCTCGGCGAGTTCGGCGAGGGCCAGCCGGTCGACCGGTACCCGCTGCACCTGGCCGCCGATGTCGACCTGACCGGAGTCCGTGCCGAACGCGATGGTCGAGACCGGCACGTTGGCCGCCTGCGCGGCCGCACCCGCCTCCTCGACCGACCGGCCCGAGGTCCGGTAGCCGTCGGAGAGCAGCACGATCCGGGCCGGTGGGATGCCCTGGGCGCCGTCCGCCGGAACGGACCGGATCGCCTCCAGGCAGGTGAAGACCGCCTCGCCGGTGGCGGTCGCCTCGGCCAGGACCAGGCCGTCGATCGCCTGGGTGACCGCCGGGCGGTCCTTGCCGGGCGGCACCAGCACGTTCGCGGACTTGGCGAAGGCCACCAGACCCAGGTTGTACGTCGGCGGAAGTTCGGCGACGAACTGCTTGGCCGCCTCCTGGGCCGCCTCCAACCGGTTCGGCGCCACGTCGTCGGCCTCCATCGACAGCGACACGTCGATCGCCAGCATGATCGTGGCCCGTTCCAGCGGCTCCTTCCGGTCCACCGAGGGCCGCGCCATCCCGGTGGCGAGGACGAGAAGACTCAGCAGGAAGACACCGGCCGCGGCGTGCCGGCGCCAGCCGAGCCCCTTGGGCGCGAGCGTACGCAGCAGTTCGACGTTGGTGAAGCGCAGCGCGTACGTGCGGCGGTGCAGTTGGCGCCAGACGTACGCCCCGGTGAGGGCGAGCACCGGCAGTACGGCCAGCAGCCACCAGGGTTGCAGAAAACGGATCATCGAGTCGTCCCCCGGGTACGGGCGTGCCGCTGCGCTGCGACGAAGCGCACCATGTCCAGCAGCCAGTCGGAGTCGGTACGGAGCCGCAGGTGCGCCGCACCGGCGGCCCGCAGTTCGTGGGCGATCGCCGCGCGCTGGGCGGCGGCGGCAGCGGCGTAACGGCGCCGCAGGCGGGGGTCGGCGGTCTGCACCTCGTGCAGTTCACCACTTTCGGGGTCGACGACGGCGAGCACCCCGACGTCCGGCAACTCCAGCTCACGCGGGTCGACGACCTCGATGGCGAGCACCTCGTGCCGGACACCGAGCTTGCGCATCGGGCGTCCCCACTGCTCGGGCGGGGCCAGGAAGTCCGAGATCACCACGGCCATTCCGCGCCGCCTCGGCGGCCGGTTGAGCGCGTCGACCAGGGCGCCGAGATCGGTACGACCGGGTCTGGACTCCAGCTTCGCGATGGTCCGCAGCAGGCCCTGGGCCTCCTTGCGGCCGGGCCGGGCCGGCAGGCGCAGCACGCCCGATCCGCCGGTCCCCGGGCCGGAGCCGGTGGCCCCGCCGGGACCGGTGCCGATCACCGCGCCGATCCGGTTGCCGCCCCGCACCGTCAGGTGGGCGATCGCCGCCGCGGCGGCGACCACGAGTTCCCGCTTGAGCCAGCGGCCGGTGCCGAAGTCGAGGCTGGCGGAGAGGTCCACCGCCATCCAGCTCTCCAGCTCCCGGTCCGCCACCGTACGCCGGACGTGCGGCACGGTGGTCCGGGCCGTCACCGGCCAGTCCATCCGGCGTACGTCGTCGCCGGGGCGGTACTCCCGGGACTCCCCCGCCTCGGTGCCGGGCCCCGGCAGCAGGCCGAGGTAGTCGCCCTGGAGCAGCCCGTCCAGTTTCCGGGTGACGAGCAACTGCAGCCGGGACAGTACGGCCTCGGCTCGGGCCGGATTCGGGTTGATCGGGGTACCACTCATCATGCCGGCGGGCGTCCCGGCCACGTCGAACCGGCCGCCGGAGCCGGCGCGGCCGGCGAGGAGCCGAGCGGAAGACCGGAGCTGGCACCGTTCGACGGTGCCGGGCTGGCGTTCTGCCGGGGCGTGACCGAGGGCAGCGGAATCGTGGACATCACCCGGTCGACGACGTGGTCGGCCGGGATGTTGTCGGCCAGCGCGTCGTAGCTGAGCACCAGCCGGTGCCGGAGGATGTCCGGCGCGATGTCCTGCACGTCCTGCGGCAGCGCGTAGTCGCGGCCCCGCATCAGGGCGAGCGCGCGGGTGGCCCGGACGATGCCGAGCGAGGCGCGGGGGCTGGCGCCGTACTGGATGAGCTGGGCCACGTCCGGCATGCCGTGCTCGGCCGGGGCGCGGGTGGCGAGCACCAGCCGTACCGCGTAGTCGACCAGCGCGTTGTGTACGAACACCCGGTCGGCCTTCTGCTGCAACGTGACGAGTTCGAGCGGCGTGAAGACCGACGACGGCTCCGGCGGGCTGACCCCCATCCGGTAGACGATCTCCCGCTCCTCGGCGTCGGTGGGATAACCGACCAGGATCTTCATCAGGAAGCGGTCCCGCTGCGCCTCGGGCAGCGGATAGACACCCTCCTGCTCGATCGGGTTCTGGGTGGCCATCACCAGGAACGGGTTCGGCACCCGGTGCGTCTGCCCGCCGATCGAGACCTGCTGCTCGGACATCACCTCCAGCAGCGCCGACTGCACCTTGGCCGGTGCCCGGTTGATTTCGTCGGCGAGCAGGAAGTTGACGAACACCGGGCCGAGTTCGACGTCGAACTTCTCGCTCGACTGCCGGTAGATCCGGGTACCCACGATGTCCGCCGGCACCAGGTCCGGGGTGAACTGCACCCGGGCGAACGTACCGCCGACCACCCGGGCCAGGGTCTCCACGGCGAGGGTCTTGGCCACCCCCGGTACGCCTTCGAGCAGGCAGTGCCCCCGGGCCAGCAGGGCGACGAACATCCGCTCCACCATCCGGTCCTGCCCGACGATCACCCGCTTGACCTCGAACAGGGCGCGTTCGAGCAGGGTCGCGTCTTCGGCCGGGGTGGAGCCCGCGGCGGGGCCGGCACCCCCGACGTCGGGCGGGGTCTGGGCGTCGGGCGTGGTCGGCTGGGCCACCGGTCCTCCACAGCGGGGTGCACGGAATCGATTGGGTCGGCGCGAGGCCGACGCCCCCAAGCCTCGCACGTCCGCCTGTGAGCCGACGAAGGGAGAACCGGATTTGCGGTTCCGAGCCTCCGCAATCCGCGAAACGGGTCGGACCGGGTAGACATAGAGGGAGTTTCCATGTGTACGATGCAGCGAATCGCCGGGCGGCTCCCCCCGTGGCCGCCCGGCGATCTCTATGATCCGGCCGCCGTAGACTCGCCGCCGTGAGCGACACCTCCTCCGCAGAGCTCCCCCGGATCTGCTCGGCCCGTGGCTGTCAGGCCCCGGCGGTCTGGGCACTGCACTGGAACAACCCCCGGCTGCACACTCCGGAACGCAGGAAGACCTGGCTCGCCTGCGCCACGCACCGGGAGTCGCTCGGCGAGTTTCTCGGCGCGCGCGGGTTCCTTCGGGAGGTAGCACCGGCCGACGGATCGCCTACGCTCGACACGTGAACGAGCGAGGCGGCAACCCGGGTGAGCGGCGCGACCGACGGGTGAACGGGGCGGCGACGTGAGTGAACACGGCGAGCAGTCGCCGACCGGCGCCGTACCACCCGCGCCGACAGGCGGTCCCGTACCACCCGAGCAGCCGGTGGGCGGGCCGACGGATCCGCTGGAGCCGTGGCCGGAGACCGTCCGGTGGCAGCCGGTGTCCCAGGATCTGATCTGGGTGGAGGCGCTGCGGCTCAGCATCGGAATGCTGGTCGTGATCGCGGGCCTCCTGATCGGCCTCGTCCTGACCGGCAGTTGGCCGTTCGGCCTCGCTCTCGGCCTGGCCGTCCTGCTGACCGTCTGGCGGCTGCTGGTGATCGCGCGGGCGGTCCGGGCCTGGGGGTACGCCGAGCGCGACAACGATCTGCTCGTCCGGCACGGCCTGCTGGTCCGGCGACTGTCGATCGTGCCGTACGCCCGGATGCAGTTCGTGGACGTCACCGCCGGCCCACTGGAGCGGGCCTTCAAGCTGGCCACCGTGCAGTTGCACACGGCGGCGGCGGCGAGCGACGCCCGGGTGCCGGGGCTGCGGCCGGCCGAGGCGTCCCGGCTGCGGGACCGGCTCACCGCCCTCGGCGAGGACCGGGCGGAGGGTATATGACCACTGACGGCGTCACCGAGCCCCGGCGGCGGCTGCATCCGCTGAGCCCGGTGCTCCAGTCGGCGAAGTCCCTGGTGGTGATCGTCGCGGCGCTCTCCTGGTCGACGCTGTCCCAGGTCGGGATCGGCTTCTTCAGCCTGCTGGTGGTGGTGCTGCTGATCGGCGCCGTCCTGCTCTCGGTGGTCAGCTGGTACAACACCGGTTACCACGTGGTCGGGCGGGAGTTGCGGATCCACGAGGGCCTGCTGTGGCGCCGTACCCGGGCCATCCCGCTGGAACGGTTGCAGTCGGTGGAGGTGGTACGCCCACTGCTGGCCCAGCTCACCGGCCTGGCCGAACTCCGGCTGGAGGTGGTCGGCGGCGGCAAGACGGAGGCGCCGCTGGCGTACGTCACGGTGGCCGACGCGATGGCCCTGCGGGAGCGCCTGCTGACGCTGGCCGGTCGGGCCCCGCATGCCGCACCGACGGCGTTCAGCGAGGCGCCGGAGTGGTCCGGGGCGGTACCGCCCGGCCAGTCCACGGTGCCGGGGCCGGGCCAGCCCGGAGCGGCGGGGCCGGGGCAGCCGGCGGCCGGGCCCGGTCTGCCCGGGATGTCGACCGTCGACACGCAGCCCGCCGGGCGGCATCTGCACGCCGTGTCCAACCGCGACCTGCTGATCAGTCAGCTCCTCACGCCGCAGGCGTTCCTGCTGCCGTTCGGCGTCGCCTTCGTGCTGGTGCAGTTCTTCACTGCGGACTCCTGGTCGTTCGTCGCCGTCGCCAGCACCCTCACCGCGATGGCCGGGGTGGTGCTGCAACCGATCCGGCGGGTGCTCGACGACTGGGACTTCCGGCTGGCCCGGGACGACTCGGCGTTACGGGTCCGGCACGGTCTGCTGGAGACGCGGGCTCAGACCGTACCGCTGGACCGGTTGCAGGCGGTCGGGGCCACCTGGCCGCTGCTCTGGCGGATGAAGGGGTGGCTGCGGCTACGCCTCTCGGTGGCCGGCTACTCCGGCGGCGAGGTGGACGACCGGAAGAACCCGGACCGGCTGCTTCCGGTCGGTGACCTGGAGACGGCTCAGCGGATCATGGCGGAGGTGCTGCCGGGCGTGAAGCTCGGCGGGGTGCTCACCCCACCGCCGGCCCGGGCCCGCTGGGTGCACCCGCTGGCCCGGACCTCGCTCGGCGCCGGCCTCTCCGCGCGGGTGTTCGCGGTCCGCTCCGGGCTGCTGACCCGGGAACTCTTCGTCGTGCCGTACGCCCGGATCCAGAGTGTCCGGGTGGTCCAGGGACCGCTGCAACGGCGGCTCCGGCTGGCCACCGTCTATGCGGACACGGCCGGCGGTCCGGGCGCGGCGGCCCGGGACCGCGACATCCACGAGGCGTGGGCGCTGGCGGCGGAACTCACCGCGCGGGCCCGGTCGGCCCGGCTCAGCGGCACAGGGTGAGCGTCCGGCCCCAGCCGCCGACGATGAGCGTCCGGCGCCTCAGCGGCACAGGGTGAGCGTCCGGCCTCAGCGGCCGACGGTAAGCGTCCGGCCCGGCTCCGAGCCGGGGCCCGATTCCTGATCGTTCTCGTCCGGTCCGGGGCGCTGGGCACCGATCGCGGCGGATGGTGGGTCCTCCGGCTCCGGCTCGGTCGGCCGGCGTCGGGCCTTGCGGGCCGCCCACCACCGTTCGGCGAGCCCGACGACCAGGAAGGTCATCCCCACGTACGCCCAGCCGACCAGTACATCGATCACGTAGTGCTCACCGGCGTAGACCAGGGTGAAGGTCATCGCCAGCGGATAGCAGAGCAGCAGCGGCCACCAGCGTCGCCGGGTCACGCCGAGGAAGAAGACGACCACGAAGAGCGCCCAGGCGGTGTGCAGCGAGGGCATCGCGGCCACCGGGTTCGAGGCGATCTGGCCGGCGTTGAGCAGGTTGCCGGCGCCGTGCATGCCGAACTCCCGCCAACCTCGGGTGGAGATCCGGGCGACCTCCTCCAGCATCCCGTACTGGGCGGCCCACCAGGGCGGCGCGGCCGGGTAGATGAAGTAGGTGACCAGGCCACTGGCGCAGAGGAAGCCCCAGCGACGCATGAACGCCGCCCACCGGGCCCGCTCCTTCAGCCAGAGCACCACCGCGGCGGCGAGGGTGACCACGAAGTGCGAGAAGTACACCCAACTGACACCGACGTCCCACCAGTGGATGCCGTCCGGGTCGTAGAGGTGCTGTTGCAGCCAGATGGTCGGCACCTGGCCGTCCATGGCCCAGCCGAACATCCACTTGTCGGCGACGATCAGCTCCATGGCGTGCGGCGTCGCCCCGTTGTCCGCGAAGCCACGGGACAGGTTGTAGAGGGCCAGCAGCACCACCACGGGCAGCCAGTCCCGGGCGAAGCCCAGATGCGTACGCCATGGCCGGTCGCTGCGCCACGCGATGGTGGCGGCCCAGAGCCAGGCGAAGGCGTACAGCGGGTCGGTCGGCAGGCCGATCAGGAACCAGCCGGCGACGAAGGCCACCGTCCAGATCGACATGGCGACGATCCGGCGACGGCGGAGGCCATCCGGAGCCGGTGGGTCGGGTGGCGACGCGGGCGGGGTGTCGGTAACGGTAACGAGCATCGCCCACCAGGTTAACGGCGCCGCTACGGCGGACTGCGGGAGGGACGACGGCATCGCGCGGAGCGGTCGACAGCCGCCGCTACCAGGGCTGGGCAGGCAGTCAAGGGTATATTTACCCCAATTCGGACAATGCGCCTCGACGACCGCCTACGATTACCGGGAATTTGGTGATTATCGGTCGGTTTGGGAGCAATGGTGCCACCGTCCAAACAAGAAGTGCTTTCGGTGCCGCAGGTGTCGTCCTTCCGCCCTGACATCGAGGGTATGCGGGCACTCGCCGTCATTATGGTGGCTCTTTACCATGCCGGGACGCCCGGATTCGACGGCGGCTTCCTCGGCGTCGACGTCTTCTTCCTGATCTCCGGCTACCTGATCACCGGACTGCTCATCAAGGAGCGACAAGCAACCGGGCGAATCAACTTGCGTCGGTTCTACGCCCGGCGCATCCGCCGGCTGTTGCCGGCGTCGATCGTGGTGGCGCTCACGACCTTCGGCCTGGCAAAGTTCGTCATGTCGCCGTTGGGACTGCTCGACTTGCGACCGGACGCCCTTGCCACACTGGGCTACCTGGCCAACTACTGGTTCGCGCTTCGAAACACGGACTACCTGAACGATCACGTCGGGGCGTCGCTGTACCAGCAGTACTGGTCCCTGGCGGTAGAGGAGCAGTTCTACCTCGTGTGGCCGGCACTGCTCATCGGTGGTTGCCTCGTGCTGCGCCGGCTCGGGGTCATCAATGCGGCTCGGGTGGTGATCGCCGGAGTGCTCGCCGCGTCGTTCGCGTTGAGCGTCGTCCTGACGACGTCCGCCCAGCCGTGGGCATTCTTCAGCCTGCCGACTCGCGCCTGGGAACTGGCCGTGGGCGGCCTGCTCGCCCTCTTCCTGGGTCGAGTGAATTCCTGGCCGGCACCGCTGGCGCAGGCTCTGGGTTGGTGCGGGCTCCTGCTCATCGTCGTCGCGCCACCGTTGCTGGTGGGCAACGTGACATTTCCGGGGTGGGCCGCGGCCGTACCGGTGATCGGGGCCGCCATGATGATCTCCGCAGGCACACGTCATCGCGGGCCACTGCAGGCAGTGCTCGCCAGTGCTCCGCTGACCTTCATCGGCCGGCTGTCGTACTCGATTTACCTTTGGCACTGGCCCCTGCTGGTCCTGGCCGGCGGGATCCGCGGCGGTTCTCTGCCCTGGCCGGCGCGGGGAGCCGTACTTGGTGGGACCGTGGTCGTCGCCTGGCTGACCTATCGACTGGTGGAGAACCCACTACGGCATCAACGATGGCTCGGCGCGAGGCCCGGGTGGTCGATAGCCGTCGGCGCCGCCAGCACCGCCGTCGGCGCTGCCGCCGCCGTCCTGATCGCGATGCCACCGGCCCTTCACGTCGATCGCACGGCCGACCCCGTCAACGGCTCCGCCATCGGGCGGGACGACTGGACCAGCTACGTCCCGAGTAACCTCACCCCTCCGCTGCAGTCCGCCGGAGCCAACTTCCCGGCGGTCTTCTCCGACGGCTGCCACGCCGACTTCCGCGACGAGGTCGTCCATGACTGCGTGTACGGGCAGGCCGGGTCGGACGTCACCGTGGTCCTGTTCGGCGATTCACATGCCGCCCAGTGGTTTCCGCCCCTGAGAGCGGTCGCCGACCGGCACGGGTTCCGCTTCGTGTCGCTGACGAAGTCCGGGTGTCCGAGCGCGAGCATCCGCAAGACGAGCAATTATCTCGGCCGGGACTACCGCGAATGCTACGAATGGCGCTCCCGGGCCATGGACCGGATCGTCATGGAGCAGCCCGAACTGGTGATCATCGCGAACAGCACGAACGCCACTCACGATGGAATCGTTCCGAAGGAGGATTGGCTGGCAGGTATGGGAAAGACCCTCGATCGTCTCTCCTTCGTACCACGTCTGACAGTGCTGGCCGACACCCCCTATGCCGACGCCGACGTCCCGAGTTGCCTGTCGGCACAGCTCTCTTCCGCGTTGTCCTGCACCCTTCCCCGAGCCACCTCCGTCAACGCCGACTTCAGCCGGGGCGAGGCAGAATTGGTACGCGGCAAGGGCCGCCAGGTGCGCGACCTCAACGAATACCTCTGCTCCGCCCAGGAATGCCCCCCGATCATCGGCGACACCCTGGTCTACATCGACAGGCACCATCTCAGCCCGCAGATCACCCTGGCGCTGGGCAACGTCATAGAACGACACGTGCTGTCGAACGTCACCACTTCCGGGCAGACGGAGCTGGACTAGCCCGCCGGACGGGCCACTCGCCGAGGACCAGATCGAGGCGCTGCGCGACTAGCAACTCGCTTGCTAGCTTAGTAACTCAGTTGCTAGTGTCCCGGCATGTCGGTGTCCCGGATCCTCCTCGGACTGCTCGAACCCAGCTCCCAGCACGGTTACGTGCTGCGGCGCCGCTACGACGAGTGGTTCGGCACCAGCCGGCCGCTCAAGTCGGCCCAGGTCTACGCCACCCTCAACCGGCTCGACCGGGACGGGCTGATCAGCCTCGCCGGGGTCGCCGCCGGCGTCGGCCCCGACCGTCGGGTCTACGCCATCAGCGAGGCCGGCGTCGTCGAGCTCGACCGCTGGCTCGACGAGCCGGACGTGCCCGAGGTGACCGCCAGCCGCAAGGTGCTCTTCGCCAAGGTGCTCATCGCGCTCTCCAGCGGCCGGCCCGCCGAGCCGATGCTCGACCGGCAACGGCAGGCACACCTGGCCCGGATGCGGGAGCTACGCGCCCAACGGCAGGCCGGCGACCTGCTCGGGCAACTCGACGCCGATTTCGAGATGTACCACCTCGACGCCGACCTGAAATGGATCGACGGCGCCGTCGCCCGGCTCAGCCGGCTGGCCGCGCTCGTACACGGCGGCGACGGCGCGGAGAACGGTCTGGAGAAGAACGCGGAGAAGGAGAACCCACGATGATTCTGCAGGGCAGCAACCTCACCATCCGGTTCGGCCAGACCATCGCACTGAACGGCGCCGACGTGGCGATCTCACCCGGCGAGATCGTCGCCATCATGGGACCGTCCGGATCGGGCAAGTCGACCCTGCTGCACGTGCTCGCCGGAATCCTCCGCCCCGAGCACGGCGAGGTACGCCTGAACGACGAGCGGATCGACAACCTCTCCGACAGCCGGCGCAGCCGACTGCGGCTGCGATCGTTCGGCTTCGTACTCCAGTTCGGTGACCTGGTACCCGAGCTCTCGCTGCGGGAGAACGTCGAACTGCCGCTGCGGCTGCTCGCCGTACCCAAGGCCAAGGCCCGGGTACGCGGCAGCGAACTGCTCCGGCACCTGGAGGTGGACGAACTGGCCGACCGGCGCCCCGGCCAGGTCTCCGGCGGCCAGGCGCAGCGGGCCGCCGTGGCCCGGGCACTGGCGCACCGACCGACCGTGATCTTCGCCGACGAGCCGACCGGTGCCCTGGACAGCGCCGCCGGTGAGGTGGTGCTGGACACCCTGACCGGACTGGCCCGCAAGGAGGGCAGCGCGGTGGTGATGGTCACCCACGAGGCCCGGGTCGCCTCGTACGCCGACCGCACCATCCTCCTGCGCGACGGGCGGGTAGCCGCGTGAGGGCGAGGAGTGAGCCGGGCCTGCGAGCCCCGCAGTCACGAACGAAAAGTGGTACCGCGTGAGGGCGAGGAGTGAGCCGGGCCTGCGAGCCCCGCAGTCACGAAACGAAAAGTGGAACCGCGTGAGGGCGAGGAGTGAGCCGGGCCTGCGAGCCCCGCAGTCACGAAACGAAAAGTGGAACCGCGTGAGGGCGAGGAGCGGGCCGGGCCTGCGAGCCCTGCGGTCACGAACGGAAGGTGGAACGGCGTGAGGCGCTGGATCTGGCTCGGACTGCGGCTGTCGCTCGGCTCCGGGCGGGGCGGACTGCTGCGTACCGCGTTGATGTCGTCCGGCGCGGCGATCGGCGTACTGCTGGTGCTGGCGTCGTTCGCCAGCGTCTCGGTCGCCGGGGCGCAATACGATCGGGCGCGGGCGCGTACCCCGGTCTGGGACTCCTCCGGCGCGAGCCCGGCGACGCTGCGCATCTCGGATATCGAGGACGCGATCGGGGGTCGGGTGCTCCGGCGTACCGTCGTCTCGGGCGCCACCGCCGACAGCCCGCACCCGCCCGGCATCGCTGCACTTCCCCGGCCCGGGGAGGTCATCGTCTCCCCCGCGCTGCGCGACCTGATCGCCGACGATTCCCGGGCCGCCGGCCGGTTCCCGCAGCGGATCGTCGGCACGATCACCCCGGCCGGGCTGCTCGCCCCCGACGAACTGATGGCGTACGTCGGGGCGGACCCCCTGCCCCCGGCCCCACCGGAGACGGCCGAGCTCCGGGAGAACCAACCGGTCACCGGATACGGCGGCCCGCTGCAGTACGCCCTCGGCTCACAGTCCTCGGGACCGGACGTCTTCACCCCGGCCCGGCTGCTCGCCGTCGGCTTCGGACTGTTCGTGCTGGTCCCGTTCGGTGCCTTCCTGATCACCTGCGCCCGGCTGTCGGCCTCCACCCGGGACCGCCGGATCGCCGCGCTACGCCTGCTCGGGGTCTCGGGTCGGCAGGCGACCCTGGTCAACGCGGTGGAGACCGGGGTAATCACCGCCGGCGGCGCGCTGCTCGGCCTGGTCGCGTACGCGCTGCTCGGGCCGCTGTCCCAGGGCTGGCGGATCGGCCGGCTGCACTGGTACGCCGCCGACGTCCAGGTACCGGTCATGTTGATCGTCACCGTGCTCACGGTCACCGTGACGTACGCGGTCGCCATCGGGGTCTTCGCCACCTGGGCCGCCCGGACCAACCCCCTTGGCGTACGGCGGGACGCACCCGCCCGTCGCCCCGGACTGTGGCGGATCGGTCCGCTGCTGCTCGCAGTGGCCTGTGCCGCACTGGCCGCGGTCACCGGCCGGGACGTACCCGGGCAGGGCACCGGCCTGCTCTTCGCCGCCGCACTGCTGCTGACCGGGCTGGCCCTGCCACTGATCCTGCCGACTCTCGGGTACGCGGTCGCCGGCCTGCTGGCCCGGGTGCCCCGTACCCCGGTCTGGTTGGAGCTGGCGGCGGCCCGGCTGCGACACGCGCCCGGAGTGGCTCCCCGGCTGGTCGCCGCGCTGACCGTGATGATCTACGTGGCCGGGGTGGGTTCGCTCGGCGTCGGCCTGGTGGCCAACGACCGTGAACTGCTGCCGACGACCGACTCGAGCGGCGCGCGGATGTACCAGATCGTCGACGCGGGTCCGGCGCCGATCGGCGAGCTACGGCAGATGCCCGGCGTCCAGGTCGTCGATCTGCGAAGCGTTCCGGCGACCATCGGGAGTGCCCAGGACTACCTGATCGTCGGGGAGTGTGCCGATCTGAGCGGCATGTTCCGACTGGGCGCGGGTGAGTCCTGCGTGGACGGCGCCACCTATCGGCTCGCGCACGACTACTCGCCCGGAGCGCCACTGCCGGAGCCCGGCACCGAGGCGATCGCCGAAGGCGGTGTCCGGGTCCCGGTGCCGAGGCAGGTCCTGCACCTCAGCGCGCGGTTCGACATGGCCCAGGGCGGTTCCCTGCTGATCACGCGGCAGGCACCGGTGGCCGCCGCGCTGGACACCTCCGAGCCCTACTTCGCGAACCTGGTGGCATCCGACCTGGCCACCGCCGACCGTGCCGCGCAACTGATCGCCGCCCGACTTCCGGCCGGCTTCCTCAGCGGCGACCTCGGGGCAAGGCGGGGCTTCGACGGCGATCTTCTGGTGACCCTGCTGGTCACCGGACTGGTCCTGAGCTTCGTGCTCGGCATCGCCGCGTTCGCCGCCGCCGCCGTCGACCGGACCATGGAACGTCGCCGCGACAACGCCACCCTCGCGGTGGTCGGCACCAGCCCGCGCGTCATCACCGCCGGTGAGGTGGGCTTCGGCGCCATACCGCTGACCATCGGGCTGGCGCTGTCCAGCCTGGTGACGATCATGCTCACCGGTGTCCTGGCCGGCCTCCTCGACCTTCCCTTGGGCACGGTCTTCGAGCGGATCGCTCCGACCCTCTGGCTCGCGGCCGGTGCCCTGGGGGCGGGGCTGGTGCTGATCGCCGTACCGGCCTGGTTGACCCAGCGGATCAGCGCCGAGCAGTTACGTCGGCCCTGATCGGAGCCGGCGCTGATCGAGGCCCGGCCGGCGACGGGGGCCGGCGCTTATCGAGGCCGGCCCCGGCGACCGGGGCCGGCCAGCGGTGCAGCCGGGCAGCCCCTGGGCTGTCGACCATCCGATCGTTCCGGCGCAGGTCAGAGCGTGTCGCCGATCGGCGCAGACGAAACATCTAGGCTCTGCCCATGGAACAGCAGCGCCCTGTCGAGCCGGAGCGGGAACCGGGGTCGGGCCAGGACTCAGACCAGGAGACGGGGCAGCGGCAGGACCGCGAGCGGGCACCCGAGTCCGAGAGCATTTTCCCACCAGGGCTGACCGCCCGGGTCGAGCTGACCGTCACCGATACCGACACCGCGCAGGCGGTCGGCTCCGGGGACGTACCCGTGCTGGGCACGCCCCGGGTGCTGGCGCTGGCCGAGGCCGCCACGGTGGCCGTCACGGCGAGCCGGCTGCCGGCCGGGATGACCACGGTCGGCATGCGGGTCGAGTTGGACCACCGGGTGCCGACCCCGATCGGCCGGACCGCCGTGGCCCTGGCCCGGCTGGCAAAGGTCGACGGACGACGGCTGCTGTTCGAGGTGACCGTCACCGAGGGGACGACGACGGTCGCGGACGGCCGGGTCGAGCGGGTCATGGTCGACCGGCAGCGGTTCGTGGACCGGGCGCTCGGCAACCCATGACCATCGCCTTCACCGAGATCGCCGACCGGGTGTACGTGCTGCGCCAGCCGATGCTCGACGTCAACGTCACCCTCGTGCTCGGCGACGCCGAGGCGCTGGTGGTGGACACGCTCTCCACCGCCGCCCAGGCCGCCGAACTGGTCGCCGCGGTCCGGGTACTCACCCCGGCGCCGTTGACCGTGGTCAACACCCATCACCACTTCGACCACTGCTTCGGCAACGCCACCGTCGCCGCCGACCAGCAACGCCCCGTGTACGCCCACCAGGCCACCGCCGATCTGCTCCGCGAGCACACCGCAGCCTGCCGCCGGGAGGCGTACGACGAGATGCTGCCCGCCGATCCCGGGCTCGCCGCCGAGCTCGCCCGGACGACGATCCTCGCGCCGAGCCACGTCGTACGCCAGGAATCCACGGTGGATATCGGTGGCCGGCCGGTCGTCCTCCGGCACCTGGGGCGGGGGCACACCGAGGGGGATCTGGTGGTGCAGGTGCCCGACGCCGACGTACTGGTGGCCGGTGACCTGATCGAGGAGAGCGGGCCGCCGGCGTTCGAGGACGCGTACCCGCTGGAATGGGTGGAGACGGTCGCCGCGCTGCTCCGACTCGTCACCCCGGGCACCGTGGTGGTACCCGGACACGGCGCGGTGGTCGGCCAGGACTTCATCCAGGTCCAGCACGACGACCTGGCCACGATGAGTTGGCTGATCCGCAGCGGGGACGCCGACCGGGCGCCGGCCGAGCGGGTCGCCGCCCGGACCCCGTTCGATCCGGAGGCCGGGCTGACCGCCGTCCGGCGCGGCTACGCCGAACTACGCGGCGACGCCTGAGCCGACCCACTCCCGACACGGTCGGGCCCGCCGGGGTCAGGTCGGGAAGCGGCGGGCCACCTCCGCCCGGGTCGGCATCGCGACCGCGCCGCCGGGCGACTCGCAGACCAGCCCGGCGACCCGGAGGGCGAAGCCGACCCGCGCCAACCAGCCGGTCGGTTCCGCCGGCGGCCCGTCGACGATCAGGTCGGCGATCAGGGCCGCCATCACCGAGTCGCCGGCTCCGGTCGCGTCGACGGCCCGGACCACGGGTGCCGGCAGCCACACCGACGTACCGCTCGCGCTGGCCGAGACCAGCGCCCCGCGCGCCCCGGCGGTGATCACGACGGCGCCGGCCCCGAGGGCGTGCAGCCGCAGCGCCACGTCCTCGGCCGGGTCGTCCCCGTACAGCACCTCGGCGTCGGCGGCGCTCAGCTTCACCAGGTCGGCGGTTGCGACGAAGCCGGCCACCACGTCACGCAGGTCGGCGATCGCGGCCCGGTCCGGCAGCAGCCGTGGCCGGACGTTCGGATCGAAGACCCGCAGGCCGGTGGCGAGCGCCCAGGCCCGCCGGGCGGCGGCGAGCACCGGCGGGCAGAGCAGCACGATCGAGCCGGCGTAGAGCACCGCCGCACCCTCGACCAGCGGTACGTCGAGATCCTCCGGCCCGAGCAGCCCGTAGGAGAGCGGTTCGCCGTAGAACCGGAAGTCCGGCTCCGCCCCGGCGAAGGTGGCCACCCCGAGCGTGGTCGGAGCGGGTCGCAGCACGACGCCCCGCCGGCCGACCCCGGCGGTGCCGAGGAAGTCCAAGATCCGTCCGGCGAGTACGTCGTCGCCGAGCGACCCGACGAACTCCACCTCGGCGCCCAGCCGGGCCGCCCCGACCGCGACGTTGAGCGGCGCTCCGCCGATCGCCTGCCGGTACACCGGTTGCCCGTCGTACTCCCCGTCCAACAGGTCGACCAGTGCCTCACCGAGCACCACCGCGTAGCCCATCGCACCTCCCGATCCACCGCCGCGCACCTGCCGACCCTGACACACCTGCCCGGTGCCGCCCTCGACGTACCCGCACCGACGTCACACCGCTCCCGGTGTCACACCGCTCCTGTGTCCTACCCACTTCCGATGTCGTACCCGGTGGGCACACTGCGGCATGACCACGGCACACGAGACTGTCTCGAAATACTGGACCATCTGCGAGGCGCGCGACTGGGCGGGCTTCGCCGCACTGCTCGCCGAGGGTGTGGTCTACGACCTGCCGCAGCCCCGCCAGCGGATCAACGGACGCGACGCGTTCGTACGCTTCAACGTCGAGTATCCGGGCGACTGGCACGTGACGGTCGAGCGGGTGGTGGGCGAGGGGTCGCACGCGGCGTCGTGGGTCCGGATCGCCCTCGACGGGGAGGACCTACCCGCGCTCTCCTTCTTCGAGTTCGACGACTTCGGGCTGATCGTCCGGATCACCGAGTTCTGGCCGGAGCCGTACGACCCGCCGGCCGGTCGCGAACACCTGGCCGAATCCTACTGATCCGCCCCTTGGACAGCCTGGCCGGCCGATCGGCCATGGTCGATCGGCCGGAAACCTCTCATCGAGACCCACCTATTGCATCGGATCCCGATCCATGATGCGATTGCGCTTACCGAGCCAGTGCGGGGGCTGACGCGCTGTGCCGGGTGCCGGCAGGGGCCACGCCGAGTAGCACACATCCGTGATCGGACTGTGCGTCGTGTCGCCGCCTGCCATCGGAGCAGATAACAGCCCACCACCCTCCGGGCAGACCGGCGATACCGCAAACAGTGTCGGAAGCGGGCGCCCGCGTGCTGCGGGTCCCCCGCAGGTTGCCCGCAGCGTCGGATTATCCCGCTGCGGCACTGCCCCCAGAAGGAGAACTCGGTGAAACGTCTTCGCAGGATCGCGGTGCTGGGCGCCGTGGCCGCGCTTACCGCCGGTATGATCACGGTGCTCAATCCCACCTCGGCCGTCGCCCACGGTGCCGCAATGGCGCCGGGCAGCCGTACCTTCCTCTGCTGGAAGGACGGGCTCAGCCCCCGGGGCGACATCCAGCCCATCAACCCGGCATGTGCGGCAGCGGTCGGGCAGAGCGGGGCCAACTCGCTCTACAACTGGTTCAGCGTGCTGCGCTCGGACGCGGGCGGCCGGACCACCGGCTTCGTCCCGGACGGGCAGCTCTGCAGCGGTGGCAACAGCAGCTTCAGCGGCTACAACCTGGCCCGCAACGACTGGCCACTGACCCACCTCACCGCGGGCGCGAACTTCAGCTGGAAGTACAGCAACTGGGCCCACCACCCCGGCACGTTCTACTTCTACGTGACCCGGGACGGTTTCAACCCGACCAGCGCGCTGAACTGGAGCAGCCTGGAGAGCACGCCGTTCCTGACGGTGACCAACCCGCCGCAGCAGGGCGCGGTCGGCACCAACGAGGGCCACTACTACTTCAGCGGGCAACTGCCGACCGGTAAGAGCGGCCGGCACATCATCTACTCCCGCTGGGTCCGCTCGGACAGCCAGGAGAACTTCTTCGGCTGCTCGGACGTGGTCTTCGACGGCGGAAACGGCCAGGTGACCGGGGTCGGGAACGGCGGCAGCAACCCCACCAACCCGCCCACCACCACGCCACCGAACAACCCGCCCACCACCACGCCACCGAACAACCCGCCGACCACCCCGCCGGGTGGCTCGGCCGGCTGCACCGCCACGTACCGGCTCACCGGTAACTGGTCCGGCGGCTTCCAGGGCGACGTGACGGTCGCCAACAGCGGAACCTCCGCGCTCAGTGGCTGGACCGTCCGATGGACCTGGGCGAACGGCCAGACCATCGGCAGCCTGTGGAACGGTACGCACACCCAGAGCGGAAGCGCGGTGACGGTACGCAACGTCGGCCACAACGGCAACCTCGCACCCGGCGCGACCGGCACGTTCGGCTTCACCGGCAGCGTCAGCGGCAGCACCAATGCCGTACCGACGCTGACCTGCAGCAGTCCGTAACCACCACCGCACACCACGACGGGCCCGGCGCCACTGGCGTCGGGCCCGTTCGCGCGTATGCACAGGTGCGGGTGCACAGGTGTTAGAGCCTGGTAAATAAGTGGTTTAGGTGTGTTGATGGCGGGCGAGGCGTCGGGTCATGTTGGTGATCATGGTTAGTTGAGGACGGGGCGAAAGCCGTTGGGTAGGCGGGGCTTCTGACTGCTCCCCTTCCGGCAAGTACGGCACGACCCGCGAGGTGCGGGCCCGCCAGAGGCCTGCGCGTTCCGTGCTGCATCAGCGGCGCTCACCTCGGTCTGCCACTATGTCCCGTCATGGACTACCACGGTCAATTCCGCCGGGCGGCGACCGAGTCAGGTGTGTCGGAGGATGAGTCGGCCCGGTTCGCCGACCTCCTCCGGTTCCGGATCCGCGCCGGTGACCAGTCCGACGGTGTCCGCGTCGGACAGTTCGGAGGGATGCCTCACCTGCCGGCGGGGATGCCCTGGCCGTCCGTGTCGCCGGGTGCGCCGCTGGCGTTCATGGCCTCCCTCGACTGTGCGGCACTACCGAGGATTGCCGGCTTCGCCCTTCCGGAGGCCGGCTCGCTGCTCTTCTTCCTGTCACCCACGGCGGCGTTCGAATCCTGTTCCGTTGCCGACGAGCAGAAGTTCGCGCGGGTCGTGTATGTGCCCGCCGGCGTCGAGACAGCGGCTGCCGAACCGCCGGTCGACGAGCACGACGACGAGCCGTTGTCCGGCCCGGAGCACGTCCTCTTCGCCAGGGTGGAGGTGAATCTGCCGGGCTGGCTCGAATGGGCCGAGGACGTTCGGTCCGACTTCCAGAAACATCTGACCCGTGACATGCCGCGCTGCGCGGAGCTCACCGCTCTCGTACAGCGCCTCTGGCCGGTGGGGCAGTCCTGGATCGGTGATGACTTGGTCATCGGGGGGTATTCCGTCTCGGCGCAGAACAGCCCCGAAACGCAACTGGTGGACGACGAAGAGGCGCATCTTCCGCCGGGCCCCGAACGGGCCTACCGCTGGGAGGAAGCGGAACACCGGGTGAGGCGCGAGTGGGTGCCGCTAGCCCAGTTCGCCGTGCCGGGCGAGGAATACGTCAACGGGCGCTTCCTGATCCGGCACGAGGACCTCGCTGCCCGGCGATTCGACAGGGCGCTGTCCTTCTGCGAGTTCACCGAGTGACCGGGTTGCGGAGGCTGGGGTGCCGCTGTCGTAGCCGGTCTGTACCCGTCGTTGCACCTCAACCTTGGCGAGTGCTATCGCAAGCTCGGTGATCTCGACGCCGCCCGCGAGTGCCTCCAGCGTGCGCAGGCGGGTATCAGCACGCTCGGCTGTTAGGAAGGGGCCCTTCTTCTACAAAAAGCGATAAGAAGGGGCCCTTCCTTTCACCCTCAGCGGACCATGCTGCCGACCACCGGCTTGGTGAGCAGGGCGGACTGGTTGCGCTGGATGCCCGGATCGAGGGTGCGGGCCACGAAGATCGCGTGCCAGACGCAGAAGATGAGGACGGTCCAGATCTTGCGGGAGTGGTCGGCCTCGCCCCGCCGGTGCTCCTCGAGCAGCCGCATCGCGTACGACAGGTCGAGCAGGTCACCGGCGCCGGAGATGGAGAAGACGTGCCGGGCCCAGTCGTACATCTCGCCGGCCAGCCAGACCCGGGTCGGGGTCGGGAAGCCCAACTTGCGCCGGTTGACGATGGCCGGCGGTACGACGCCCTGCAACGCCTGCCGCATGGCGTACTTGGTGGCGTCGGAGCGCGGCGGGAGCTTCAGGTCGACCGGGATGCCGGCGGCGACGTCGAAGACCTCACGGTCGAGGAACGGCACCCGCACCTCCAGCGAGTGCGCCATCGAGATCCGGTCCGCCTTGACCAGGATGTCGCCGCGCAACCAGGTGTAGAGGTCGATGTACTGCATCTTGGTCACGTCGTCCAGCTCGGTGGACTCGGCGTAGAACGGGGCGGTGACGTCGGTGTACCGCACCGAGGGGTCGTACCGGCGCAGCAGGTGCTGCTTCTCCTCCTCGGTGAACATCCGGGCGTTGCCGTAGTAGCGCTGCTCGATCGGGGTGGTGCCGCGCTCCAGGAAGCTCTTGCCCTTCACCCCCTGCGGAATCGCCTTGGAGACCGCGCGCAACCCCTTCTGTACGCCGCCGGGCAGCCCGTTGACCGCGCCGAGCGACAGCGGCTCCCGGTAGATGGTGTACCCACCGAAGAACTCGTCCGCGCCCTCACCGGAGAGCACCACCGTGACGTGCTCGGCGGCCTTCTTTGCGACGAAGTAGAGCGGCACCAGGGCCGGGTCGGCGACCGGGTCGTCCAGATGCCAGACGATCTTCGGCAGCGCCTCTATCATGTCCTGGGGCCCGATCTTCACCGGGATGGTGGTGACCCCGAGGTGCCGGGCCGAGTCCTGGGCCACGTCGATCTCCGAGTAGCCCTCCACGTCGTAGCCGACGGTGAAGGTCAGGATGTTCGGGTTGAACTCCCGGGCCAGCGCCACCACCGCGGTCGAGTCGATGCCGCTGGACAGGAAGGCACCTACCGGTACGTCGGAGCGCATGTGCATCCGGACGCTCTCCCGCAGCGTCTCACGGATCCGGTCGTACAGCTTCTGGGGCTCCTGCACGGGAGCGGGCCGGAACACCGGCCGGTACCAGCGGCGTACCTCGATCTGCTGGCCCGGGGTCCAGGTCAGGTACTCCCCCGACCCGATCCGGCTGATCCCCTGGTGCAGGGTGCCGGGCTCCGGGACGTACTGGAGGGTCAGGTAGTGCGACAGGCTGGCGGTGTCCACGCCCGCGTCCCCGGCGTACGCCGAGGGCGCGAACGGCAGCAGCGCCTTCTTCTCCGAGGCGAGGTACACCCCGTCCCGGGTCTGGAGGTAGTGCAGCGGCTTGATCCCGAAGTTGTCCCGGGCGCCGAAGGCCCGGCGCAGCTGCCGGTCCCAGATGACGAAGGCGAACATCCCGCGCAACCGGGTGAGTACCTGCTCACCCCAGTAGTGGAACCCGGCGACGATCACCTCGCCGTCGCCGTTGGTGGAGAACTGCGCACCGTAGTCCCGGGCCAGCTCCTCGCGCAGCTCGATGTAGTTGTAGATCTCGCCGTTGAAGGTCAGCAGGTAGCGGCCGTTCGCGTACGGCAGCGGCTCGTGGCTGAGCGCCACGTCGATGATCGACAGCCGCTTGTGCGCGAAGACGGCGTCGGTGTACCCGTCCGGCGTGGAAATCACCTCTACACCGGTCTCGTCCGGTCCTCGGTGGTGCAGGCATTCCAACGCGCCGGCCAGGGCGTCCCGATGTGCGCCGGCGTTGCCGTGCGCGCTGAAAAAGGCCAGGAGTCCGCACATGGCGGTCATCTTTCCACGCGGACCTGTGCGGCGTGCCGGCACCGCCGGGAGACCGGACCCGGCCCGGCACGGTACCGTCGGATCACGCCAGAAGCGGGATCAGGTCAGCCGGACGAGGAACCGGATCGACCTCGCGAGGATCCGACCAGACGTCGCGGGAGATCGGGCCGAGCCGGACGAGGGAGGAGCGGCGATGTCCGACGAGCGGATCGACATCACGGCAGAGCCGGGACAGACGGACTCGGCCGGTACCGAGTCACACGACCCGGACTTCCCGGAGAAGTTCCTCGAGTTCATGCGGCAGGGGTGGCGGGACAGCACACTGCCGGTCGGGCCGCGTCCCGAGGTGCCTAACTACGCCAAGCGCCGGGCCGCGCTGTCGGCCTCGCTGGCCGGCGAGACCCTGGTGATCCCCACCGGTCCGGAGAAGGTCCGGGCCAACGACACCGCCTACCCGTTCCGGCCCGGCAGCGACTTCGCCTACCTGACCGGCGACCATGATCCCGACAGCGTGCTGGTGCTCCGCCCGAACGGCTCCGGCCACGACGCCGTGCTGTACATGCGACCCCGGTCGTCCCGGGACAACGACGAGTTCTTCCGCAGCCGCAACGGCGAACTCTGGGTCGGCCGCCGGCACACCCTGGTTGAGAAGTCCACCGAGCTGGGCATCGAGACCGCGCCGCTGGAGGAGTTGGCCGACGCGCTGGCCGACTGCGCGCCCCGGCGTACCCGGGTGCTGCGCGGGCTGGACCCGTCGGTCGACGCCGCCGTGCGCGCGTACGAGCCGCGCCGGCCGGAGGCGCCGGCCGCCGGGCGGGAGGAGAACCCCGCCCCGCTCGGCCGGGACCGTGAACTGGCCGCGCTGCTCTCCGAGCAGAAGCTGGTCAAGGACGAGTGGGAGATCGCCCAGCTCCAGGAGGCGATCGACGCCACGGTACGCGGCTTCGAGGACGTGGCCCGGGTGCTGCCGGTCGACCGGCCGGTGACCGAGCGGCTGATCGAGGGCGTCTTCGGGCTGCGGGCCCGGCACGACGGCAACGGTGTCGGCTACAACTCGATCGTCGGCTCCGGGGAGCACGCGACGATCCTGCACTGGATCCACAACAACGGTCTCACCCGACCGGGTGACCTGCTGCTGATGGACATGGGGGTGGAGGGGCGCAACCTCTACACCGCCGACGTCACCCGGGTGGTGCCGGTTTCCGGCACCTTCACCCCGCTGCAACGGCAGGTGTACGACATCGTCCACGCCGCACAGCAGGCCGGCATCGACGTCATCCGGCCCGGGGTGACGTTCAAGGACGTGCACCGCACCTGCATGCGGGTGCTCGCCGAGGGCCTGGCCGACCTGGGGCTGTTGCCGGTCAGCGTGGACGAGGCGATGGACGAGAAGTCGATGGTCTACCGCCGGTGGTCGCTGCACGGCTTCGGGCACATGCTCGGGATCGACGTGCACGACTGCGCGAACGCCCGCAAGGAGCAGTACCGGGACGGCAGCCTCGGCGAGGGCTACGTGCTCACCGTGGAACCCGGGCTCTACTTCCAGCCCGAGGACGACCTGGTTCCCGAGGAGTTGCGCGGGATCGGCGTACGCATCGAGGACGACGTACTGGTCACGGCGGACGGTGCGGTCAACCTGTCGGTGGGGCTGCCGCGCCGGGCCGACGAGGTGGAGGCGTGGCTCGACGCCCAGCGCACGGCCGGTCCCCGACTGCCGGGCTGAGCTGCCCGACCGAGCGCCCGCCCCGCCGAGCCCCGCCCGGCTAGCCTCTTCGGCCGAGCCTCGCCCGGCTGGGCCTGAAATCCACCGGTCGCGGCTCGGACCGGGGGCCATCGTCGACGGTCGCTACCAGCAGTCCGCGACGGTACGATGGCGCTGCGTCACCAGCTTGAAGGGCAGGGGAGGCGTCCGTGCCAGAAAGCAACCTCGGCGAGCCGCCCCGGGCTCCGACCAAGAGCGTGCTCAGGCTGACCTTCGCGCTCGCCGGGGTGGTCGCCTTCGTCTGCGGCTACGTCGGGCTCCATCAGCACCTGTCCAGCTCCACCGAGTACGGCCACACCCCGTTCGACCTGTTCTACTACGACCTCCAGCTCTTCGTACTCGGCGCCCCGCCACTGGACGGAGGGGGACCGTTTCCCCCGCTGCTGGACATCGCCCGGTTCGCGGCGCCGGCCGTCACCGCGTACGCCGTGGTGGAAGCCTGCCGGCTGCTGTTCGCCACCGAACTGCGGCGGCTGCGGGACCGGAACGCGCGCGGGCACGTGATCGTCTGCGGGGACGGCCTGGTGGCGGACACCCTGACCCGCCGGCTCCGGGCCGCCGGCCGGCGGGTGGTGACCGTACGCTCGGACGTCGCGACGGTGTCCGGGGGCGGCGGGGTGGCCCGGGCCGCCCGGGATCCCAGCGTGCTGCACGGTGCGGGGATCAGCCGGGCCCGGGCCGTCTACGCCTGCACCGACGACAGCGCCACCAACGCGGCGATCGGACTGGCGGCGGCCCGGCACGGCCGCTCCCCGCTGTCCGTCTACGCCCAGGTCAGCGACCCCGAACTCTGCCTCGCCCTACAGGCCCGGCATCTCGGGCTGGCCCGGCAGCCCGGCGCTCGGCTGGACTTCTTCAACATCGACGACCTGGCCGCCCGGAAGCTGCTCACCGAGGAACCGCTGATCGCCGTGGCCGGCCGGCCACCCCGGGTGGTGATCCTCGGCGCCACCGCGTTCGGCCGGGCGGTGCTGGTCGAGCTGGCCCGTCGCTGGCGGGTACGCGACCCGCACGGCGCCCGGATGATCCCGCTGGCCCTGGTCGACGAGTCGGCGACCGAGGTGGCCGCCCAGCTGACCCACCGCTATCCGTTCCTGGCCCGGGTCTGCCGGATCATTCCGCTCGACGGTGGGCTCACCGACCTGCCCCAGCGGCTGCCCCGGATCGGCTTCCCGCTGCCGCCGGACCGGGTCTTCATCTGTTACGACGACGAGGAGCAGGCGCTCAAGACCGCGCTGACCGCCGAGCAGCTGTGGCACGGGGGTCCCGGCTCGATGGTCGTCCGGTTGGACCGGCTGGCCAACCTGCAGGAGGCGTTCGGCAGCGGACAGGGGATCGGCGTCCTCGACGACCTCTCCGGGGCACTCCGGCTCTACGGCGTGGTGCACGCCGCGTGTGACCCGGCGCTGATCGGGGACGACCTGGTCGAACGGTTGGCGCGGGTGATCCACGAGAGCTACGTGGTGGCCCGCCGCCGGCATGGCGAGCAGCCCGGTACCAACCCGTCGCTGGTGCCGTGGGAGGAACTCTCGGAGCCGCTGCGGCGGGCCAACCGGGAACAGGCAAAGGACATCGGACGCAAGCTGCGCGAGCTGGGCTGTGCCCTGTCACCCCGGGTCGGGCCGGGCGACGAACACGCCCTGGCGGAGCCGGAGATCGAACGGCTGGCGATCCTGGAGCACCAGCGCTGGCTGGCGGCGCAGCAGGCCCACGGCTGGCAGTACGCCGCCGACCGCGACGACGCACGCCGCCTGCACCCGGCGTTGAGCCCCTGGGAAGATCTACGGGAGGATCTACGGGAGCGTAACCACGAGGCGGTCCGGCAGTTGCCGGGCATCCTGGCCGACGCCGGCTTCAGGATCGTCCGGGTCGGGCAGGCGTAACGACGAACGGACGGTGCTCGATGGCCCGCATCGGTGTCACTGGGCATGTAGTGCTCGCCGACGGAACCGCGGAGCTGGTCTACGCCCGGTTGACCGAGGAGCTACAGCGGTACGCCGGCCCGGACCTGCTCGGGATCACCTGTCTCGCCGACGGCGCCGACCAGCTCTTCGCCCGGGCGGTCCTCGCCTGTGGCGGCAGGTACGAGGCGGTCATCCCGGCTCGGGACTACCGGCGGCGGGCGGTCGAGGCACACAACCGGGCGGCCTTCGACGAGTTGCTGCGCCGGGCGAGCGCGGTGTCGTACATGCCGTTCGCGGAGTCCGGTCGGGAGGCGTACCTGGCGGCGAGCATGGAGATGCTGCACCGCTGCGAGCAGCTGTTCGCGGTCTGGGACGGCCTGCCGTCGGCCGACATCGGCGACACGGCGGACGTCGTCCGGGCCGCGCACTCGCGCCACCTGCCGGTCACCGTGCTCTGGCCGACCGGGGCACGGCGGCACTGACCGTACGTCCCGGGCCGGCGGCGCCGCCGGTCGGCGGCCCGGTCACCGCCGGCTGACCGCGTCGTTTCCGGTGAGCAGGGCGCGGGCCAGCGGGGTGAGCGTGTGATGGGCCGCCTTGCCGTGCCTGGTCGTCCGCAACAGCCCGGCGTCACGCAGCACGCTGGCGTGCTGTGACGCCGACGGCATGCTGATCCCGGCCCGCCGGGCCAGGTCGGTGGTGTTCGCGCCGACCAGTGCGGCGCGGAGCACCGCGGCCCGGGACCGGCCGAGCAGCGCGGTGAGCGGATCGCCGGAGGCCGCGGCGACCCCGAGGGCGTACGCCGGTACCGGCCGGTGCCCTGCGGTGCGGTGCTCAGCGGGGCGGGGGCGCCGGACCGGGTAGACCAGGACGACCGACTCGGGTTGGCCGCCCACCCACAGGTGGCGGGCGAAGACCGACGGCACCAGCAACAGTCCGGCGCCGCCCGGCCGCAGGTCGACCTCGACGGTGGAGCCGACACTGAGCACCGGATTCCGCCAGGTCGCCCAGGGGTCGAGCAGGGCGAGCAGTGCCTCCACCCCACCGGTGGCCAGGGCCCGGCTGCGTTCGTTGACGTCGAGCCGGACGACCGACTCCCAGGCCGACAGCTCATCGGCCACCCACCGGTCGTAGTAGGCGCGGACCGCCGCCGCGAGGCTCCGTACCCGACCCACCGAGGTGGTGAGCAGCCACTCCAGTGCCCCTTCCAGGTTGCGGTCCTCAGGCAACGGGGCGAGCAGGTTGGCGGAGTGCGGACGGCCCGGCCCGCGCCCACGCTCGGCCGGCGGTTCGCCGTTCGGGTCCGGGGACGCCCACCGGCCGGCCGGGGTGGGGCCGGAATCGCGCAGGTCGCCCAGCCAGCGGAGAAGTTCCGGCCCACCGACCGGCTTCGGTCCGGTTCCGGTCCGTTGCGCGGCGAGGCTGACGAAGACCTCGTGCAGCGGCAGGGGTGCGGGAGCGATCCGGGTTCGGGCGATGTCCTCGGGGCCCAACCAGATCCGGATCATCACCACCTCCACGGCTTTCGTCTGATCACGAAACGCCGTCGCCCCGCCGCCTAGTTGTCGGCCCTCCGGATGGTTTGGACCCAGTCAAAAGCATTGCCGCGATGACCTGATCGGCTCGTAACTGGTGAACAGGAGCCGGCCGGTCATGGCCTGGTCCGGCCGGACGAACGCCCGTACGCCCGGCAGGGTCGCGCCGCCCTGTTCAGGGTCGCGGCGCGAACACGAAGGAGGCTCAATGCCGGTGCGCAGACGTGTCACCTGGAGCGCGATGGCACTCGCCGTCGTACTCGCCGTCACGGCGTGCAGCGACGACGGCGGGGAGCCGAGTCCTGCGGACGGCAACGGCATCGTCCGGATCGGTCTGGTCGAACCGCAGCACCTGATCCCGTCGAACGCCACCGAGAGCGCCGGGGCACAGGTGATCGCCGCCCTCTTCACACCCCTTGTCGACTTCGACGGGGAGAAGAAGCCGTTCGAGGTGGCCGCCGAGTCGATCGAGTCGTCGGACAACAAACTCTGGACGGTGAAACTGAAAGGCGGTTACACCTTCCACAATGGCGAGCCGGTGACCGCCGACAGCTACATCAACGCCTGGAACCACGCGGCGTACGGGCCGAACGGCAACGGCGGGGCGTACTTCTTCGGGCAGATCGACGGGTACGACGACCTCCAGTCGACCGATCCGGACGGTGATGGTCCACAGAAGGCACCGGAGCCCAAGGCGAAGAAGCTCACCGGCCTGCAGAAGGTCGACGAGCTGACCTTCACCATCACCCTGTCGGGACCGTTCGCGGAGTTCGAGTCGGTGCTCGGCTACCACGTCTTCTCCCCGCTGCCGGCCGCCGCCTGGGCCTCCGACGGCGTGTTGAAGGACGGCTTCGAGGAAGCGCTGATCGGCAACGGACCGTTCAAGATGAAGGGGACCTGGCAGCACGATTCCAGAATCGAGGTCGAGCGGTACGACGCGCACCCCGGCACCAAGCCGAAGATCGGCGGCGTGGTGTTCCAGATCTACCAGGCATTGACGGCCGACTACGCCGATCTGGTCGCCGGAAACAACGACGTGACCAAGACCATTCCGACCGAACACCTGGCCAGCGCGCCGGGCGATCTCGGTGACCGGTTCAAGAAGAGCCCGTTGTCGTCCTTCCAGTTCCTGGCCTTCCCGACCTTCCAGCAGGAGTTCGCGAAACCGGAGGTCCGCAAGGCCATCTCGATGGCGATCGACCGGGACGAGATCGTCAAGACCATCTTCAAGGACTCGCAGACCTCGGCCCGCGCGTTCGTGTCACCGGCGGTGGCCGGGGCCCGGCCGGACACCTGCGGCGAGGCGTGCGTCTTCGATCCGGCGAAGGCGAAGGCGGCGTACCAGGCGGCCGGTGGGCCGAACCGGTTGCAGATCTCGTACAACGGCGACGGTGGGCACCGGGACTGGATCGACGCCACCTGTAACCAGCTCACCAACAATCTCGGGGTGGAGTGCGTCGGCACGGCCGAGACGAGGTTCGCCGACCTGCTGACCAAGGTCGAGGAGAAGACGCCGGTCGGGATGTTCCGGCTGGGCTGGTCGATGGACTACCCGTCGATGCAGAACTATCTCGGACCGCTCTACAGCACCGGCGGATCGTCGAACTACTACGGCTACAGCAACCCGGAGTTCGACCGGCTGGTCGAGGAGGGTGTCGCGGCGCCCAACCAGGACGAGGCGATCAAGAAGTACCAGCAGGCCGAGGAGATCCTCGCCCGGGAGATACCGGTGATCCCGCTCCGCTTCGGACAGAACAACTTCGGTCACTCGACCCGGGTCGGCAACGTCGAACTGGACCTGTTCGGTCAGGTCGACCTGTTGAAGATCGAGGTCAGCGGCTGATCCTGCCCGGCCGTACCAATCGGTCCGCCCTCCGCCGTCAAATTCTCGACGGCGGAGGGCGGCTCTGTGGCGGAGGACGGACCGGCCGCACGTTCTATGTCACCGGCACTTCCAGGTGACCCCCCCGATATAGTTATCCGTGCTGTCCTGTGCGTTGCCCGTCACCATGCCGTTGTCGCTGATCGATACCAGGTGCGCATTCTCGGCTCCAGCCGGCAACGGCAACCGCTCGACCGCGCCGTCCGGCGCCACCAGCAGCGGGCCATATTCCTCGGTCGCCACCGCCAGCCAGCCCTCGCTGTTGACGGCCATCCTCTGGACGCCCCCGGTGTCGAGATTGGTAAAGATCGACAACTTGCCGGTACGAACGTTCCACCGCAGCGTCGCGCTCGGCTGCTGATACACGTCGTGATCCCTGGCGACCAGGCCGGAGATCCAGTCGCCACTGCCGACCCAGAGCGACATCCGCCCCCAGCCCTCGGGCTTCGGCACGGTGCTGGTGGTGCCGTCCGCCCCCCACACCCGCATCTCCTGAGTGTCCACCAGGGTGCCAATCACGGAACCGTCTCCGGTCACGCCCTCCACCTCGTACCGCCCGGGCTCGTCCAGCACGCGTGGCGCGTCATAGCCGCCGGACGGCCAGATCACCGGGACGCGCGCGCTGTAGGCGTCCTGCCCGGCCGCGACACCGACCACATCGCCCCGACCGTTGATCGCGCTGGGTATAGCGTGGTCGTAGCCGGGCGGCAACGTCAGCTGCCGGGCCTGGCCGTCCGGGTATTGCCGGCCGACGGCGCCCGAAGGACCACTGGGCCCCCAGGGTCCGATCTCCCGCATCATTGTCGACGGCGAGAGGCCACGATCCGGTGCGGGTTCATCGCGCACGAGGCGCGACGGCACGCCGTTGTCCCACAACACTCTCGTTGCCGATGAGCGTCGGTCGGCTTTGCTCGCTGAGCCCCCGACGACGTACCGGCCCGTGCTGTCGGCGACCAGCGCCTGCGTAAAGTCGAAACCGGGCAGCGCGGCGAGCGGCTCGACGCTGCACCGCGACGAGGCCGCGTCGGGAATGCGGGCCTCGATCTGCTCCAGATCCGTTACGGATGTCGCGAATGGGCTCGCTGCCGCCGGCTCCGGCGGATCCCGTCGATCGGCCGGGGTGAGCACCGTCGTCGCGATCACTCCGATCACGCCGACGACGGCGAGCGCCGCCGTCGCGGCGGTGACGGTTCGGCGTCGCCGCTCGGCACGCCGGCCCAGCCGTACGGCCAGCGCGACATCGGTCCGCGCGGGTGGCACCTCCGCCTGGAGCATCATCGTACGAAGCGCCCGGCCCGTACCCTGCTCCTCCTCCGTTGACATGTCTGCCTCCTTCATCAGTTGCCGGCCGCGCTGGACTGTCCGACGGCGAGATGACGCCGGAGCGCCGCCAGCCCTCGGGAGGTGTGGCTCTTGACGTTGCCGGTGGAGCACCTGAGTACCGCCGCGACCTCCTCGACCGACAGATCGGAGTAGAAGCGCAGCACCAGAACCGCCCGTTGCGCGGCCGGCAGCTCACCGAGCAGCGCGCTGAGGACGTCCCGGTCCTCGACACTGCCGTTCGGCACCGTCGGACGATCCGGTGGATCGAACATCAGCCGTACCCGCGCCCAGGGGCCCCGCTGCTCGTCGAGGTACTTGCGGACCAGCATCCGGCGGACGTACGCGTCGATGTTGTCGGCCGCCCTCGCCCGGCGCCAGTGCCGGTACAGGGCGATGATCGTGGTCTGCACGATGTCGTCGGCGCGGTGCGCGTCCCCGCACAACAGGTACGCGGTCCGGTGCAGGGCGGGCAGCCGCGCGGTGACGTACTCCCGGTACTCGTTCTCACCATCGGTGCGCATGCATGCCATTCCCTTCTGGATGCCTCGCCCCGATGACGGCCGGATCCGGGAGCCGGGTTGCAGTCCGGATGTTTGACGTCGAAGTGCAATTTTTTGCTGAAAAAGGGCGAACCCTCTGGATTGCCTACCGGTCTACCGCCCGACCAGGCTCAGCTCACGAAGCTGGGGCGCCTGGTACCCGCGATCATGCCCTCGGAGCCCGGCGATCAGGGAGGCGTCGATCAGCCCGGGTGACGTTGCGGCAGCCGACCAGGACAGGAGGTGAGGGCCCCGGCGACATCCCTGGGGCCCTCACCTGTCGTCGTGTGGTTAGCCGTGTTCGCCTTCAAGATCCTTACGGCGCTTGGCGGCCCACGCTCGAACATCCTTGCTTGCCCAGACGCGGCCAACCGTCAGGTGTGCGATCGGCGCGGGGAAGTCCTCCCGCTCCGCCAGGGCGTTAGCTCGCTGCCGAGAGATGCCAAGGAAGTCGGCAATCTCAGCCATCGCCATCACTTCCTCGGTCACCGACAGACCTTCCGACGGACCACCCTTTACGACTCGTCACGTGCCTCCCCTTGACGAGTCGTAAAGGGGGTGGGACGGTTGGGCATGCCCAACCAGAGCGCCTCGAAACCCGACCGGTCAACCGACGTTTCGCCGCGTCCGGCAACCTGTGACGCCAGGCGACACCCTGTATGCCCCAGAGGGTGATCACTATCAGCCGTACGACGCGACGCCCCGAATCCTCGGGGATCTCCGGCTACGGGTCACAGTCGTTCCCCGCAGCGCCTCGGCGCGTGAGGGCTTCCTGATGCTGCGCGGCTACCTGGTCGACTCCGACGGGGTTGAAGCCGTACGGGAGTCGTGGCACTACGTACGGCTAGCTCGGTGCCGTGTCGCTACCCCGCCCACTGGGACATCGTGATGACCGAACGCCCCAGTGTGATCACTCGGCCAGGCTCGAAATTGAGTTGCCCGAGGTACGCCCAGCCCTACGGTGGACGGGTGCTGACACCACCGGACGGCCTGCCCGAGGATGCCCTTCGGACCACACTCAGGCAGGAGTGGGGGCTCGACGTCGCCGCGCTGGCGTACCGGCCGGTCGGCTTCGGCAGCCACCATTGGGAAGCCGTCGACATCGGACAGGTCCGGTGGTTCGTGACCGTCGACGAGCTGGAGGTCAAGCGGCACGTGCTGGACGAGCCGCTCGACACGCCGTTCGACCGGCTCCGTGCCGCCCTGGGCACCACCGCGCGGCTCCGGGAGCACGGCCACCCGTACGTCGTGGCCCCCGTCCCGACCCGCGACGGCGCACCGCTGGCCCGGCTCTCCGACCGGTTCGGCGTGTCGCTCTACCCGTACGTCGAGGGGCAGAGCTTCGAGTGGGGCGAGTTCGCCACCGCGACACAGCGGAACGCCGTACTCGATCTCGTCGTCGCCCTGCACACGACTCCGGAGGAACTCCGCGCTGCCGCCCTGGCGGACGACTTCGCCATCGCGCACCGGGACGAGTTGGAGTCGAGCCTGGACGGCGCTGGAGATGTCGACGGCCTCGGCCCGTACGCCCGGCCCGCCGCGGACCTGCTCGTCGAGTACGCGGCACCGGTCCGGCGGCTGCTCGCCCGCTACGACGCACTCGTCAGCACCGCCCGCACCGAGCCGTCCCGGACGGTCCTCACCCACGGGGAGCCACATCCCGGCAACGTGATGCGGGTCGGCGACGACTGGCTGCTGATCGACTGGGAGACGGTCCTGCTGGCACCGCCCGAACGCGACCTGTGGATCCTGAGTGCGGGCGACGATTCGGTCCTCGGCGCGTACGCCGACGCGACCGGCACGATTCCGCTGGCCCCGGTGCTGGAGCTGTACCGCATCCGCTGGCATCTCGCCGACATCGCATTCGAGGTCAGCCGCTTCCGGAGCCCGCACAGCGGGGACGCGGGCGACGACGAGTCGTGGAAGGTCCTGCGCTCCGTACTCGAACACATCGCCACCGAGCCGGCCGGAACGAACTGAGGCAGCGATGACATCGGTCCCCGACCACGAGACGTACCGGCGCCGAGCCGCCCGGGTGCTGCTGCTCGACGCCGCCGGCCGGGTCCTGTTGCTGCGATGCCTGCTGGATCCCGAGCATCCTGACGCGGGCCACTGCTGGGCAGTCCCCGGCGGTGGCGTCGACGACGGCGAATCCCTGCGCCAGGCGGCGGCCCGGGAACTCCACGAGGAGGTCGGTCTGTTGGTCGATCCCGACGAACTGGGTGAGCCCGTGGCACTGACGACCGGGTACGCGAATCTCGGTTGGGCCGAAGGACTCTTCCGGGACGACTTTTTCTGCCTCAGGGTGGACACCCACGTCGTCGACACCAGTGCGATGGAACCACTCGAACGCGGCAGCCACGCCGGGTACCGGTGGTGGCCGGTCGACGAGCTGGCCTCGACCGACGAGATCGTGTACCCGTACGAACTCGCCCCGCTCCTCGCCGACCTGCTGGTTGGCAGCCACCAGGGTCAGCCGGTCGAGTTGCCCTGGCACCACTGACCCGGTACGGGCTCCCGGCGCCCGGAAGCCCGTACCGGATGTCGGCTCAGCCGGAGAGGGTGAACGGAACGGTGACGGTCGACTGGGCTCCCTGGACGGCGGTCGCGTCGACCCGCAGCGTGGTCGGCACCGACCCGATCGCGTTCCAGACCTCCAGGCGTACGCAGCCGCCGGTCATCGCGGCGAAGCTGCCCGCGACGGCACGTACCCCGGCGGCCTGTGTGTAGGCCTCGGTACCGGTCACCGGATCGGTGGCGAAGTACGAGTACGTCTCCACCCGGCCGTAGCTGCCCGAGCCGGTGAAGTCGTACGAGATCCGGGCCTGCACCCCGGCCCCGACGGCGGTCCCGGCGTCGACGTGCAGGGCGAAGTTCGTCGCCCCGCCCCCGGTGTACGTCCCGGTCAGCCCGCAGACCCGGTGCGTGACCGGGTTGTTCGGGGTGCCGTCGTGGTTGCCGTTCGCGGCGGCGACGGTGACCGAGCCCGCGCCGCCGCCCGCCGTACCGGCCAGGGCACCGCCGGAGCGGACGTAGAGCCGGTTACCGGTGGTCGGCGGCCCGGTCGGGGTCGGCGTCGGAGTCGCCGTGGGAGTGGGAGTGGGTGTCGGCGTGGGGGTGGGCGTCGGGTTCGGCGTCCCGCCACCGGCACTTCCCCCGCTCCAGGTGTACGCCCCGGTGGTGGCGGTACGGCCCGCCGGCACGGTCAGGGTCCGGCCGTCGGAGAAGGTCACCGTGACCGGGCTGCGGGTGATGTTCGACGCCACGTACGTGCGCGCCCCGCTCCGGTTGAAGACGGCGTAGAGCGGGGTGTTGGCGGTGACCGTGGTGTCGACCTGGCCCAGCGCCGTGAGGTTACGCAGCCAGTGGAAGGTGTGTGCCCGGCTCTCCCCCTCCTCCTGCGGGTACCCGGGATTGGCCCGGAAGCTGGCCAGCGCGGAATCGGGGTTGGCCAGTGCCTGGAACGACCAGAGCACGTCCTGCCAGACCGTTGGCGGTCCGCCGTTGTTGGTGACGAGTTCGTTCCAGTTCGTCGTGACGTAGTCCGGCCGGTAGCCGAGGTAGAGCGAGCCACCGGTGATCGGCAGCATGTTGATGCCCTGGATCATCTCCGGCTCGCCGCTGAACCAGGTCGCGTACGCCCCGCCGTCGCCCCAGACCATCCCGACGGTGCTGTGCCCGAACGCGGACGGGAAGTTCTGGTTGGCGGAGTCGAACCAGTACTCCTGGATCGCCTGTGCCTGGGTGGTGTAGATGAACAGGCCGGCGTCCCGGACGGCGGTGTTGCCGGTGGCCAGTCCCCACTGGATCAACGCGCTGGCGAAGTTCATCCCCTCCGAGGAGGACTCCTGGTTGTTGCCGGCGCCGAACGAGCCGTGCCCGGAGGCCCAGTCGTGCCCGGCGAAGATGTCGAAGTCCCGCAGGAACGGGAACATCGAATCGGCCCGGTCGATGCCGTTCGCGTCCCGGATCAGCAGGTTGACCATGCTTCCGTACCGGTCGGTGGCGGCCCAGGCGGGATCGAACTTGGCCAGGGTCGCGGCGGCGGCGATGTAGTAGCCGTAGTGGAAGTGGTGGTCGTTGAGTTCCTGGTCCGACCCGTACGACGCCGGGTAGCCGACCAGGGTCCCCCAGGCCCGGTCGTAGTGGAACAGCCGTCCGGTCTCGCCGGAGGAGGCGGTGAACCAGTCGGTCAGCCGGGTCCGGATCGCGTTCAGCAGCAGGTCCCGCTGGCCGGTCCGGCCGAGTTGGTCGGCGATCTCGGCGAGCCGGGCGGCCCGGCCCAACCCCTTGCCGGTCCAGTAGGTGTCGTTGCCGAAGCCGGCCAGCGGGTCGCCGGTGGCCACCTGGTCCAGGTAGCCGCCGAGGGTGGCCAGGTCCGCGCCGCTGGAGGTGGCCACGGCGGGCACCTCGGGCAGCACCCCGGAGTAACGGATCGCGGTGCCGAAGGAGCCGACCCCGACCAGGGTACGCAGCGGGCCGCGCGGCGAGACGTACGTCTGGGCGATCGGGGTACCGCCGGACAGGTTCTTCCACTGGTGCGGGTAGAGCGAGACGACGGTGTTGCGTTCGCTGCCCTCCCGGGCGGTGGTGGTCAGTCCGTAGGTCGCGTGCACCGTGCTGCTCGCCTGGTCGAAGCGCCAGTCGACCCGGGTGCCGGTGATGTGCGCGTGGGCGTACCGGCCGTAGCTGTCGGCCAGGGCGGCCCGGTCTGCGGCCGAGGTGCTTCCGGTGGTGGGGAGCAGGGCAACGGAGAAGTAGCCCCGGCCGGCGAGTGTGGAGGTGACGGTGTTACCGGTGACCGTCCAGCTCGCACCCGTCGGGGCGTACGCGACGTAGTCGTGGCCGCGTACCGTGAAGCCGATCCGGGCGCCGCTGTTGCTCCAGACCGTGGGCGTCGCGCCGAAGCCGAGCTGGGCGTTGCCCCCGGTGACCTGGGCGTAGACGAACGGCAGTCCGTGCCCGATGGTGGCCCGCAGCGTACGCGCGCCATCCGACCAGTACGGCGAGACGGTCCAGTCGGACCAGCCGTCCACCTTGACGTCGGGCGAGTTCAGCCCGGTCACCCCGAGGGTGAACTCGGTGCTGTACGGAAAGTGGTACTCGCCGACCGTGGTCGGGGTTCCGGAGACGGTGGGCGTGGTGGTGTATCCGACGCCGAGCCCGCCGGCCGCCGGTTGGAACGCCATCGGGTGCGCGTGCAGCGGTACCGAGTAGGCACACTCGGTGCGCTTGAACAGCAGCGACGACCACCAGTCGTTGGTCGGGACGGCTCCGGCCGGTGCGTTCGCGGTGACGTACCGCCGGGGGTTGGTGCCGATGTCAGCACAGCCGGACGGGCCGGCGGCGCCGGCCGGGCGGACGGTGGTGTAGCTGCCGGCGCCGAGCGGGTCGGCGCCCGCACCGGTCGGGGCGGCGAGCGTGACCGCGATGATGGCGGCGGCCGCAGCGGCGAGCGCGACCAGGCGGTGGCCTGGCCGGTGGGGACGGTTCATGATGCCTCCGGGCGGGGATGGCACGGCCGGGTGGATTACCCGGGTGTTACCGACAAGTTGCGGCAAGGCCACCAAATCCAGGGAGCGCTGTCAATATCGACGCTCGTTTTTCAGATCGGGGCAATCGCACCAGATTTCGGTAATCCCACCGGCCCGGCGCCCTCCACAGAGGTTGGCCTGATCGGGTACGGGTTCCCTGTTACGGTCGGCGCCATGGTTGCCGTGTGGCGGATCGGAAACTACCACCGCGCAGAGACGCCGGTGACCGAGCCGATCACCAAGTTCGGCGGTCAGCCCAGCTGGATCGGGCAGCCGCAGTGGCCGCTCAGCGTGGCCTGGGGCACCCCGATGCGCTTCCTGGGTCAGATCGCGCTGGAACCCGAACTCGTCGGCGACGGCCCGGGGCGGCTCGCCTACGTCTTCGTCACCCATGGCGACCATGGGCGCGACGCCGAGGAGTTCGACCCGGACGTAGTCTTCCCCGACGGTGGCGAGAACGCCGTCGTCGTCCAGCCTGGCGCCTTCGCCGGACCGACCAGCCCACTGACCAGCGGTCCGACGCTCTACCACGAGGACGGGTCAGCCGCGGAGTATACGGTCGACCTGGTCCGTGGCGAGGATCCCGAGCCGCTGTCCTCCGACGAATACCTGGCACTGCCGCCCGCGCAACGGGACCGCTATTTCCAGGCCCTCGATCACGACAAGATCGGCGGAACGGCGCTGCTGCTGCACGAGCACGACTGGCCGGCGGGCGGGCCGTGGCGCCCGCTGCTGCGCCTGGCGACGAACTGGACGCCGTTCCACCTCAATCTCGGCGCCGCGCCGGTGGCCCTCGCCTTCCTTGCCACCGATGGCCGGACAGGCTGCCTGCTCGTGGAGGACTCCTAAGCGTCTTGTCCATCGACTGGTGGACGCGGGGTTCCACTGGTCGAGGCTGTCTGCGGGATGGACCCGGCGACCAGCATTTCAGTCATGAGAAACACCCCTGTACGCGTGGCGCGTTGGAGCGCCCGGCACCCCTGGCGGGCCATCGGCGGTTGGTTCATCTTCGTCATTGTCTGCCTCGGCGTGGGCATCACGGTCGGCAGCAACGCGGCCACCACGGAGGACTTCTGGGTCGGTGAGGCCGGTCGCGCCGAGGCGATGGCGACCGAGGGCGGCCTGCAGCGCAAGCCCACCGAACACATCATGATCTACGCCGAGTCCGGGCCGCTGGATATGGCCGCAGCCCGTTCCGCGGCCGAGGACCTCACCGGCCGGATGCGGGCGCTGCCCGAGGTCGACAGCGTGGCGGCCCCGATCCTCTCGCAGGACGGCACCGTGCTGCGGGTCTCCGTGGTCCTCGACGGTGCCGAGTTGGCGGGCAGGGAGAACGTCGTCCCGCTGCTGGATCAGACGGCGCAGGTAGCCGGCAGCCACCCGGACCTGGTGATCGAGGAGACCGGCTCACCCTCGATCAGCAAGGGCGTCAACGACCAGCGCGGTGAGGACCTCGCGCTGGCCGAGCGCATCACGCTGCCGGTCACGATCGTCGCCCTGCTGGCCGTCTTCGGATCGGTGGTCATGGCCAGCGTGCCGCTGCTGCTGGCGCTCTCCTCGATCGCGGCCGCCCTGGGGCTGTCCATGGTCGCCTCGCACCTGCTTCCCGACCCCGGAATCGGGACCAACATGATCCTGCTCATCGGCCTGGCGGTCGGCGTCGACTACACCCTGTTCTACCTCAAGCGCGAGCGCGAGGAACGGGCCCGCGCCGACGGCCGGGTCAGCTCCGAGGCCCTGGTGGAACTCGCGGCGGCGACCGCGGGCCGGGCCATCGTGGTCTCCGGGCTCGCGGTGATCGTCTCCACGGCCACCCTGTATCTGGCGACGGACGTCATCTTCTCCTCCCTCGCCACGGGCACGATCCTGGTCGTGTCGGTTGCCGTGATCAGCTCCCTGACCGTACTTCCCGCGCTGTTGGTCAAGATCGGCCAGCGGGCCGAGCGCCGGGCCGGAAAGAAGGCCGCCCGCCGGGCGAGGCAGGGCAGGCCGGCCCGTACGAAGCCGGCGAAGCCCGAAACCGGCCGGGTCTTCGACGCGCTGCTGCGGCCCGCACGGAAGCACCCCGCCGCCACGCTGTGCGTATCTGTGCTGGTCATGCTCGGGTTGGCGGCGCCCGCGCTCGGCATGAAGCTCGTCGACCCGAGCAGAGACACCTTCTCCCGCGACATCCCGGCCATGCAGGTCTACGACCGGCTGAACTCCGCTTTCCCGGAGTTGCTGGTCAAGCACGAGGTCGTCGCCCGATCCACCCCGGACCGCGCTCCCGAGGTGCGACGGGCACTGGCGGAGCTGGGCCGGCAGGCCCAGGCGGACCCGCTGTTCGCCCAGAACGCCGCGCCGGCGGTGCGGACCTCCGCCGACGGCCGGATCAGCGTGCTGGAGCTGGCCGTCCCGCACCCCGCGCCCACCGACGAGGCCATCGCATCGCTCGCCCACGTCCGCGAGAACTATCTGCCGGCCACCCTCGGCACGCTGCCCGACGTACAGGCGGCGGTGAGCGGTGACGTGGCCCGGGGCCAGGACTACGTCCAGCACGAGAAGAGCAAGCTACCGCTGGTCATTGGCGCGCTGCTGCTGCTGACCTTCGTGATGACCGTGCTGGCGTTCCGGTCGGTGGTCATCGGCCTGATCGGCGTGTTCCTCAACCTGCTGTCCGCCGCAGCCGCCCTCGGCGCGCTGGTCGTGGTCTTCCAGGGAACGTGGGCGGAGGGCATCCTGAACTTCGACTCCCTCGGCGCGATCGCGTCCCGGGTGCCGCTGTTCCTGGTCGTGATTCTGTTCGGACTGTCGATGGACTACCAGGTGTTCGTGGTCAGCCGGATCAAGGAGGCGATGGAGAACGGGATGACGGCCCAGGAGGCGGTACTCGCCGGCATCGCCCGATCGGCGAAGGTGGTGACCAGCGCCGCGGTGGTGATGGTCACGGTGTTCGGCGCCTTCGTCGCCCTGCACCTGACCGAGATGAAGCAGATGGGCTTCTGCCTGGCGTTGGCCGTACTGCTGGACGCCCTGGTCATCCGGATGATGGTGCTGCCGTCGATCCTGCTGCTTCTCGGCGACAGGGCCTGGTGGCCGCTGCGCCCGGCACGACCGGGGCAGGCCACCGCCGTGGATGCCCGGCCGCAGACGCAGACCCTACGCTGACATCATGATCCAACGGCCACGGCGCGGCGACCCGTTCTGGATCTGGACGCTCCACTGGTGGGACGTCCTGTCCTGGGCGCTGCTCGCTCTGCTGATCCTGCTCACCGTCGTGGGAGACCTTCCCGCCACGGCGCGGTACGGGTCGCTCGCGCTGATGGTCGGGCTCGGCCTCTGCTACGCGACAACGCGCAGGTCCCCCGGCAATCCGGTGCTGACCCCGCAGCACTACCTGGGCCTGCTGGTTCTCGTGCTGGGCGGACTCGCCTACCTGCGCGACGGGTTCGGGGTGCTGTACACGGTGCTGCTCCCCCAGTTCACCATCCTGGCCAGGAACACGCGGTCCGCGATCGTCTACAGCGGCCTCGGTGCCGTGGCGATCACGATCGGTGGCGTCCTCCGGCAGGGCTGGACCCTCGACGTCCTCACCACCAACACCATCTCCTCGCTCGCCGTCTACGCCGCGAGCGTCCTGATCACCGTGCTGACGCCCCTGGGACTGCGACAGGCCGCCGAACGCGCCCAACTACGCGCCGACCTGACGGCCACCGAACTGCGGCTGGCCGAGGCGCAGAAACGCCAGGGCGCCGCAGAGGAACGCGAACGCCTCGCCCGGGAGATCCACGACACCCTCGCGCAGGGCTTCGCCTCGATCATCGTCCTCGCCGAGGCTGCCCGCGCCGGCCTCGGCAGCCGTCCGGACAAGAGCGCCCAACAGCTGCAATCCATCGAGCAGACCGCCCGCGAAAACCTCGCCGAGGCCCGGATCCTCGTCGGCTCCGCCCCACAGAGCGGCCTGGCCGCCGGCTCCGTGGCCCGCACCCTGCGCCGGACCCTGGACCGGTTCGCCGAAGACACCGGGCTGACCGTCACGGCAGACCTGCCCGACATCGACGTCGACCAGCCAACCCGGATCGCGCTGCTGCGCTGCACCCAGGAGTCCCTGGCCAACATCCGCAAGCACGCCGCGGCCTCCACCGTCGGAGTCGTCCTCACCCAGCACCAGGACCGGGCGGAACTGGAAATCACCGACGACGGACAGGGCTTCGTGGTCGCCGACTCCCACGGCTTCGGCCTGGACGGCATGCGCAAGCGCCTCGCCGAGCTCGGCGGCGAACTCACCGTCACCAGTTCGGTCGGCAACGGCACCCGCGTCCTCGCCATGCTTCCGACGAACGGGCAGGTGTGACATGACGGAAGCCACACTCCGGATCATCCTGGTCGACGACCATACGGTGATGCGGGCCGGTCTCGTGGCGCTACTGGCCTCCGAACCCACCATCGACATCGTCGGCGAGGCCGGCAACGGCCGCGCCGCCATCGAACTCGTCGAACGCGTCGAACCCGACGTGGCGCTCCTCGACCTGCGGATGCCCCTCCTCGACGGCGTGGCGGCCACGGCCGAGATCCTCGCCGTACGGCCGCGGACGCGGGTGCTGATCCTGACCACCTACGACACCGACGCCGACATCGAACGCGCGGTCGAAGCCGGGGCAACCGGCTACCTGCTCAAGGACGCCACCCGCGACCAACTCGTCGACGCCATCCACTCCGCCTCCCGAGGCGAGACCGTGCTCGCCCCACGGGTCGCGCAACGGCTCGTCGCCCGCATGCGGCAACCCACACCGGTAACCCTCACCTCCCGCGAGATCGACGTCCTCAACGGCGTGGCCGACGGCCTCAACAACGCCGACATCGGCAGGCGACTGTTCATCGCGGAAGCCACCGTCAAGACCCACCTGCTGCGCATCTTTGCCAAACTCGACGTCAGCGACCGTACCCACGCCGTGGTCCTGGCACTCGAACGCGGCCTGCTGACCCGCCCGTAACGTTGCGAAGTAAACGCCCTTCCGAGTAGCAGTGACGGCACAGCTCAGCGTGCCTCGACGTACACGGCGACGCTGCGTGGTGGGACGGTGAAGGTACCGGTGGACCGGTCGAAGGAGGCGGTCCGGAGCACCGGATCGGCCGATTCGCGCAGCACCGGATGCAGTGCCACGTCCGCCCCGCGCAGCCCGGCAACCGTCTGGGTCGCCGCCGTCGGAGTCGCGTTGAAGACCACCGTCACCGACCGCCAGCGCGAATCGATCCCGGTCCCGTCCAACCGCATGGTCAGCACCCCCGGGGTCTCCCTCACCCCCGACAGCGGGAACGACATCCGCCGCTGCACCTGCGCGGCGTCCGCCAGCCCGAACACCGGCGACGACGCCCGGACCCGGAGCAGCTCCCGGTAACGCGCATCGGTCAGGTCGATCGCGGCGCAGTCCGGCACCAGTTTCGGATCCGCCAGCAGCGGCCGGGCGTACGGCCACTTGTCGGAGTTGTCGGCGGCCGGCGGCAGCCCCGCCCCGAACCCGTTGCCGGACGCGCAGTCCCAGCGGATCTGGTTGAACCAGTCCCCGCTGTTGTACGAGTTCCGGTCCAGCGACTTCGACCGCAGCCGTTCGCTGCCGGCGGTCACGAACCCGGTCCCCTGGCTCAGTACCGCCGTGCCGAGCGAGAGCACCTGCATCCGCGCCCGGTCCGCCGCGCTCGTACCGGACGGCAGCTTGTACGCCAACGCGTCGTACAGGATCTCGTTGTCGTGCGCGTCGACGTACGTGACCGCCTCGCCGGGAGCGGCGGTGTAGCCGGCCGGTGCGCCGTTGTAGTCGACGTCGGCCCCGGTGACCGGCTCGCCGGACGACGCCACGAACCGGTACGCCGCCAGGTTGCCGGTCAGCCCCACCTTGATCTGGTCCTGCTGGTGCAGCAGCCGGGCCCGCTGCTCGGCCGCCGTTCCGTTGACCGGGTCGCCGTTCGGATCGGTGAACAGCCCCGACCCGAAGCCCTGCACCCGGGGGTTGGTGTCGAACGGGCCACCGCCGCGTACCGCGTCCCGGAGCCGGTCGTTGAAGGTGCCGATCCCGGTGCCGGCCATGTTGGCCTGGGTTGCCTGGGTGAACCGGACGTCGCCGGCCACCTCGCCGAAGTCCCAGCCCTCGCCGTAGAGCAGGATCGACTTGCCATCCACTCCGTCCCGAGCCGGCGTCAGCCGGTCCAGTGCGGCCCGGACCGCCAGGATGTTGGCCTTCGGATGATGCCCCATCAGGTCGAACCGGAACCCGTCCACCTTGTACGCCTTCGCCCAGGTCACCAGCGAGTCGACCACCAGTTTGCCCATCATGGCGTGTTCCGGGGCGGTGTTGGCGCAGCAGGTCGAGTTGGCCACGGTGCCGTCGTCGAGCAGCCGGTGGTAGTAGCCGGGGACGATCTGGTCCAGCACCGACTTGGGATCGGTGCCGGACGCCGAGGTGTGGTTGTAGACAACGTCGAGCACCACCCGCAGCCCGGCCGCGTTGACCCCGGCCACCATCTGCCGGAACTCGACTGTCCGCCGGTCCGAGTCGACCGCGTACCCGCCCTCCGGCACGGTGTAGTGCAGTGGGTCGTACCCCCAGTTGTAGCCGTCGGTGTCCCGGACCGCGCCGACGCACTCCTGCTGCCGGTCGGAGTCCGGCGGCAGCGCCGCCAGGTCGCAGGCCGGCACGGCCTGGTCGGACCGGCGTTCCGGGATGGTGGCGAAGTCGAAGGCCGGCAGCAGGTGCAGGTGGGTGACCCCGGCGGCGCCGAGCGACCGCAGGTGCCGCATCCCGGTCGAGGCCGGGTCGGTGAAGGCGAGATACGTCCCCTGCCGGGCCGCCGGCACCGACGAGTCCGCGATGGAGAAGTCCCGGACCGAGACCTCCTGGATCTGGGTACGCGTCGACGGCACCGCTGCCGGCTTGCCCAGTTTCGCCCAGCCGGCCGGCGCGGACGCGGGATCGGTCAGGTCGACGAGCCGGCTGTGCGTGGAGTTCACCGCCAGCGCCACCGAGTACGGATCGGTCACCGAGGCGGCGACCATCCGTTGGGCCGCCGGCTGCCAGGCGTCCACCCGGTACCGGTAGTACCGGCCGACCCAGCTTCGCTCACCGCGTACCGACCAGACGCCGGTCCGGTCGTCGCGGCGCATCGCGACCTGCCTCGGCGCCGCCGTCGGTGCGTCGAACAGCTCCAGCGCGACGCTCCGGGCCGTCGGCGCCCAGACCGACACCGTCGGCCGTCCCTGGTCGAAGGTCGGGCCGAGCCGGGCGGCGGTGGCGGGCGCGTAGACGTCGTCGAGCACGCCGGGTAGCTGCACTCCGGTCGCGCCGATCAGCGCCCCGGTGTGGTCCCGTTCGGTCACCACGAGCTGCCCGCGCAGCGCCGTCGCCACTCTGGCCTGGTCGCGCGGGTCCAGGCCGAGCGCGTGGTACTGCCACAGATGCGGGAACTTCGCCCGCTGGGCCTCGGTGAGCCCGTTCCGCCGCGCCCGCAACGGCATCGAGGTGTACGTCCCGACCAGCTCGCCGTCCACGATCGCCAGCCCGCCGGCCGGGGCGCTGACCAGGTCGTACCGCCGGCCGTCGGTCGGCTGCCCCGGTGGCCAGGCCACGGTGGACCGGTCGAGCCAGTGTGCCCGCTGCTTCGTGATGTCCAGGTCGGCGGCGGCGGCGTTCTCGGCCACCGGCAGCAGCCGGCCCGGGGTCGCGGCGAGCAGCCAGGCCTCCCGTCCGGCGGTGGCGAAGTCGAGCCGCTGGTCGTCGGGAAGATCTTTCGTGTCGCCGGAGTGGATGATGTAGCTCAGCCCGGTCGCCCCGGCGGCGAGCGGCACCCGGAAGGTGACCCCGAACTCGTCCCGGCCGGCCGGCGGCAGCGGTTCCGCCCAGTCGGTCGGCTCGGCGGCGCCGTCCCAGACGTGCAGCCCCCAGCCGGCGTAGTTGCCGTCGGTCCGGCGGTAGTGCAGCACCGCCGTACCCTCGTCGGCCGGCGGGTCGGGTTCACCGGTCGCCGCCGCCCGGGTCGGATAGACCGTCGGGTCGCCCTGCTTGAGCCAGACCTCTCCGGTACGGCTCACGTCGACGGTCCGGTCGACGGCCACGTCCTTGTTGCCGTCGGCGTCCACCACCAGGAAGCCGACGCTGCTGGCGCCCGGCTTCAGTTTCACCCAGGCGAACCGGCCGTACGCGTCCTCCCCGGCGAACGGCTGCCCGGTCGGCCACGGCGTCTGGTACGCCGGATCGACGTCCCCCCAGGCGTGCAACTGCCAGTCGGGGTAGCCACCGGCCGGCCGCTGGTAGTGCACGACCAGCCAGTCCCGGCCGGCGGCCCGGGGCGGGGTGCCCACGGTCGCCGTCGACCTGGTCGTGGCGGTACGGCCAGCGGAGTCCCGCACCACCGCCTTGTACTCGATCCTGGCCCCCGCCGGCAACCCGGCCAGGTCGTGGTAGACCCGGTACGGCACCGGCGAGCCCTGGTTGCGGGCCTGGCCGAGCAGCGTCCAGCTCCCGCCGTCGACCCGGGCCGCCACGGCGACGGTGGCCAGCGGGTCCCCGGTCACCTGGGCGACCACCCCGACCCGGGTGGGTACGGCGGTGTCCGGCGCCGGCTCGGTGATTCGGACCGTCGGCGCGGCGGCCGGACGGGCGATCGGCGTGCCGGCCCGGAGCACCAGCGCCGACAGCGCCGGCACGGTCAGGGTGAGCTTCCCGCCCGGGCCGGCCGTGCTGGCGCCCGTCGATCCGTAGACGCTGGTGAAGGAGGCGCCGGCCGACCAGGTGTCCACGGTGACGGTCTGCGCGGTGGTGGCGTTGTTGACCGCGGCGACGTACTCGATCCGGTCGGTCGGGTCGGCCCGGGAGACGGCGAAGACGCCGGGCCCGTCGGCGGCGTACCGGGTGACCTGGATGCCGTCCCGCAGCGCCGGATGCGCCCTGCGCAGCGCGCCGAGGTCGGCGATCGCGCGGTACAGCGGATGCGTCGGGTCGAACTGGTCGACGGCATGGCTGCGGTCGGTGCCGAGCAGGTCGTCGTCGAGATAGTCGGCGGTCCGGGAGGCGAACATGTCCTGTCGGGCGTCCTTGTCACCGCCCGGCCCGGTGAAGCCCTGCTCGTCGCCGGAGTAGACCACCGGCTGCCCCCGGGTGAGGAACATCAGCTCGTGTGCGAGGACGTCCCGGCGCAGGTGGGTGGCGGGGTCGGTGCCGCCACCGGCGATGAACGAGCCGATCCGGCCCATGTCGTGGTTGCCGAGGAAGGTCGGCAGCCGGCCGGCGTCGGTGTCCCGGGCGGTGTAGAGGTCGTCCCGGGCGAAGCCGTCGGCCAGGGCCCGGGCCGAGCCGCCGGCCGCGACGTAACCGCGGGCCGCGTCCTGGAACGTGAAGTCGAGGGTGCCGGGCAGTCCACCCCGGCGGACGTACGTCGAGGCGACCTCCGGGTTGCTGTCGTAGACCTCGCCGAACATGAAGAAGTCCGGCTTGCCGGCCCGCTGGGCGGCCCGGTCGATGCCCTGGCTGAACTGTGGCCAGAAGTCCAGGTTGACGTGCTTGGCGGTGTCGAGCCGGTACCCGTCGACGCCGAGTTCGGTGATCCAGTCGGCGAAGATCTTCGTCATCCCACCAACCACCTCGGGGCGTTCGGTCCAGAGGTCGTCCAGGCCGAAGAAGTCGCCGTACTCGCTGTTCTCCCCGACGAAGGTCGAGTCGCCCCGGTTGTGGTACATCGTCGGGTCGTTCAGCCAGGCCGGCACCTTGACCCGCCGGTCCGCCTCACTGCCGAAGGTCGGGGTGTACGGAAAGGACGCCTCGTCGACCGGCGGAAAACTCCGGCTGCCGTCGGCGTAGTTCCGGTCCTCGAACGGTCGCCCCTGCGCGTCCCGGTACGGCGTGCTCGCCTTGTCCCGATAGGAGTACTCCCCCTCGGCGTGCTTCAGCACGTCGGCGGTGTGGTTGACGATCACGTCGAGGTAGATCTTGATGCCCCGGCGGTGCGCCTCCCGGACCAGCCTCTTCAGCTCGTCGTTGCTGCCGAAGTGCGGGTCGACCTGGGTGAAGTCGGTGATCCAGTAGCCGTGGTACCCGGCCGAGGCGTCCGCTCCGCTGCCCTGCACCGGGCGGTTCTTGAACACCGGCGCCAGCCAGATCGCGGTGGTGCCGAGCCCCTGGACGTAGTCCAGCCGGTTCAGCAGGCCACGCAGGTCGCCGCCGTGGTAGAAGCCCTTGTCGGTCGGGTCGTGGCCGGTGCTGAGCCGGTCGCCGGTCAGCCCGCCCCGGTCGTTGCCCGGGTCACCGTTGGCGAACCGGTCCGGCAGGACGAAGTAGAACTGTTCGGCCCGGTTCCGGTCCGGGTCGGCCGCCCGGAGCAGCGCGTCGGCAGATGGCTCCGCCGGCCACCGGGCGGCGCCGGCGGCGGCCAGTACCCCGGCCTCCGCTCCGACGCCGGCGCCCGATCCGTTGCCGGACCGGGGATCGGGTACCACCACCGACCCGCCGACCAGCGCGAACACGAGCAGTGGAACCAGCGCGAGCAGGGCGGTACGCGGCACGGGCAGCGGCTTCATCGACGGCCTTCCTCTGGTCGCTGATTCGCCCGCACGCTAGTCCCTTGCGGAAAGATTGTGCAAGACCTTGCAACACAGCCGCACACCATCCATCATCTTGCGCAAGTTGCGGGCACCACGACGGCGCCGATCGGCCTACCCTTCAGGGCGTGCAGCTTCGACACCGCAAGAGACTTCCGAAGCGACTGGCGGCGGCGCTGCTCCGGGAGGACGCCCGCGCCGTGACCGCGTTACTGCGGGCCGGAGCGGACCCGAACGCGGCGACCTCCGACGGCACGACCCCGCTGTACACGGCCTCGGTGCAGGGCAGGGCCCCGATCGTGCGACTGCTGCTGGGCGCGGGCGCGGCACCGGACACCGAGAGTGGGCACGGCGCGGAGGGCACGCCGTTGACCGGCGCGGCGGCCTGGGGACACACCGACGTCGTACGCGAACTGCTCTGTCACGGCGCCGAACCGAACCTGCGGGAGGACCACGGCGCCGGCCTGTCCCCACTGGACTGGGCGCTGCGCGCCGGTCACCGGCAGACCGCCGACGTCCTGCTGGCGGCCGGCGGCACGACGACCACCGCGCACGGGGACGCGCCCGACACACCGGCCCCGGACGAGCCGACCCGGGCTCCGGACGAGCCGACCTGACCTGACCTGACCCGGATGCCGGGCCGGCCGGGCCACGCGACCCCGTCAGGGCAGGTCGGCCGCGCGGCTTTCCGTCATCGGGTCACCGCAGCTCGCAGGCCCGACCGTTGACCGCGCAACTGGTCGGGGTCTCCCGGTAGCCGCGCCGCTCGAAGTGGAACCGCAGCGGGGCGGACGCGCCACCGGCCAGTGCGGTGCCCTTGAAGATGTACCGCCCGTCGGAGCGCTGCAACGTCGGCCGATCTGCCCCCTCGACCCAGTACGACCGCAGGTCGTCGATCTCGTCCGGGAACCGCAGCTCGACCGTCCACACCCCGGCCGTTCCGGAGACGTTGCGGACCAGCACCTCACCGACGAACGAGTCGCGGTAGTCGGCCAGTACCCGGTACCGGCCGGTCAGTTCCGCCCTGGGCGCCGGTACCGCTGGCGGCGAGGCCGAGGTCGGCCGGGTCGCCGGTGCGGTCGTCCGGGCCGGCGTAAGCCGGGACGGTGACGTCGCCGCCCTCGACGGCCGGGCGTCGGGTCCCGGCGACCGGTCCCCGCCGAGCGGGGAAGCGCTCGGACTGACCGGACCGGCGGCGGAGACCAACGGCGACGTCGTCGTGCCCGGCACGAACGGCCAGACCGGCTCGGGGGCGCCCGAGGAGCGCCGGTCGGCGGAGAGGTATCCGGTGGTGAGCACGAAGAGCACCGTCATCACCAGGACACCGGCCAGGACGACGATCCACGGCGCCGACGCGAGCAACCGCGGTCGGGTGGGTTCGGGTGCGTTCACCGAGCCGGGATCCGGACCGCGATCTCGCTACCGAGCCGTGCCCCGGCGGCGAGTTCCAGGTCGTCGCCGCTCCAGAACCGTCCCGGGTCGTACCAGCTCGGGCGGCGTCCGGCCGGAAGCAGGCCCATCGCCTGGTAGGTCACCGCGACGACCTCGGCGCAGTACGCCGTCTCCAGCGTGCTGTCGCTCGGTCGGCGACGACGGACGGCGGGTGCCCGCCCGCGCAACCATCGCCAGGCGAGTTGGCTGGTGGACGGAAAAGGCGTTCCGTCCAGGCGGGCGATGGTACGCAGCACCCCGTTCTCCATCTCCTGATCGGCCGGTGGTTCGAGTTGCCGCAGCCAGCCGCGCTGGCCGTACCGGTTTCCCCAGACCCGGACCGCGTCCCGCAGGTCGTGCAGTTGCACGCCCCGGTGGTGGTTGCCCGACCACATGTCCGGCAATGACCGGCCGAGCTCGGCGTGCCACATTAACGGCGGCAGGTCCTCGATGACCACAGACATTCCGACATGATTCACCGGACTGTTCGTGGTGAACTGGATCGCCCGATCCGGCACGCTGCGGCCCCGAAAGACCCAGACGTCGCCGGTGCGGGTCAGCTCGATCGCCTCGTCGAGGCTGAGTTCGCTGCTCTCCTCGCTCATTTCCCCACCTAGGTCCGCCCGCTCATCCCGGGCCCCCGACTACCCTAGGCGGATGCGCTGGTGGAAGGTAATCGGTGTGGCGAGCTTTGTCGGGGTCGCGGCCACCGGGGTGGTGCTGGCCCGGGCCGAGCGACGGCGGCGGGCGTACACCCCGGAACAGATCCGCGATCGGCTCCGGGAGCGGCACGCCGAAGCCGCCGACGGTGCAACTTCCACGAAGGGTCGGCAGATCGACGGCCCGAACAAATCCCATACCTCGCAGTAAGTACTCTCACCCCAGCCGTGGTTGCGGGTGAGACAGCAAATCAACATTATCGATAGATGGCGGTGCCGCAACCGGGGGCGGAGCGGACGAGCGTCGGCGGCGACGCTTCCGGCGTACCCGAAATCGTGGGTTTCGGCGCGCTGAACGTCGACTACATCGCGAGTGCGTCGCGGCTCTCCCAACGCAGGGCGGAGCGGATTACCGAATCCGTGGCGCGGTTCGAGTGGAATCGCGAGGGACCGGTCGACGAAGAGGTCATCAACGAGGCGATCCAGCATCTCGGGGTCGCTTCCCTCGGCTACTCGCTTGGTGGATCGGCCTGGCTCACGATCTTCGCCCTGGCCCAGATGGGAGTGAGTCTCCGGCTCGGCTACGTGGGCGTGGTCGGCCGGGTGGAGGCGCCCGGCCTCTCCTTCCTCAGCCAGATGGAGGAGTTGCGGATCGATCATCGCTGGGTCAGCGAACGGCCGGACCGGCTCAGCGGGCTGTGCCTGTCCTATATCGACGACACCGACCGGGTCATGCTCACCCACCCCGGCGCGAATTTCGAGATGTGCGGTTACATCCGGGACAACATCGACGAGTTGGCCGCCTACCTGGCCGGGGCCCGCTACGTCCATGTCACCTCGTTTCTGGACGATGCGACGCCGGTGCAGGTACTTGAGGTGCTGACCATGGCGAAACGACTGAATCCGAAACTCTGCCTCAGTTTCGACCCCGGATTCGACTGGGCGGAACATCCCAGCGCGGCGATCGAGGGAATTCTCCGCCTCACCGATCTGCTCTTCGTGAACTACCGCGAATTCAAGGCGCTCGGCCGGTACGTGTACGGCGAGCCGGACGATCTGATCGCCCGGAAGACACTGGACCGGTGCAGTCCGGGATGCACCGCCTTCGTGACGAAGCGCTACGACTTCATCGAGGTGTTCCGGGCCGTGTCCGCGGGAGTGCTCACGTCGCGGTTCCAGTTGCACCGGCCGGTGCGGGAGACCGAGTTGGAGGACGCCACGGGCGCCGGCGACGTCTTCGCGGCGGGTGTGCTCTCCGCCCTGGCGTCCCGGCGCCTCCAGATCGAACTCGGCGCGTTCGTCGGACTCAGCCTGGCCCGGCACAAGATGTCGCACCGGACCTCGTCGGCCGACCAGCCGAGGCCGCCCGATCTCAGCAAGGGCTTCCTCCAGAAGACCGAGCGGCTGGGCGGTTCCGGTCCCGGGCCCCCCGGGGTGTTCATCGCGCACGACGAGCATCCGCAGTGGAGAGTCGTACGTCGCTTCATCGAGCAGAACTGCGGACTGCCGACGTACGAGTTGAAATCCTCGGACGTCGACGAGCACAACCTCGCGGATCTCATGCGCCGGACCCTGGCCCGGTGCAGCTTCGCGGTCTGTCTACTCAATGCGAAGGACACCGCTCCCGGTGGCCGGACGCCGGCCGATCAGAACATCGTTCACCAGGCCGGTATCTTCCAGGGTCACTACGGCTTCGGGCGAGTCGCGATACTGGCCGAAGAGGGCTGCGATACGTTCTCGAACATCGCGGGCCTGATCCGGATGGACTTTCCTCCCGGCCGGATCACCAGCACGTTCCTCGAACTGGAACGGATGTTGCGGCGCGAAGGCCTGATTCGGCGATGGGGTGACAGACGTGACGGATTTTCCAATTCGCATTGACAACCGTGCCGACCTGGCGGGTTTCGCCCTTGATGTCGTCGGTGTCGGGGCGTTGAACCTCGACTATCTCGTCAGCGCCCCGCCGTCGACGCCCGACTCGTCCCCCCGGCCGCTGACCGACCGCCTCTCCCGACTTGTCGAACGGACCGGACCACCGGTGGAGCCGGGTACGGAACGGGCGGTGGACGCCCAGACGATCCACGCCGCGATCGAGGCCGCCGGCTTCGCCCGGCCGGAGACCTCGCTCGGCGGTACGTCGTTCAGCCTCGGCGGATCGGCGTTCAACGCGATCTTCGCGATCGCCCAGACCCAGGTCGGCCTCAGGCTCGGCTACGTCGGGGTGGCCGGACGGGTGCCGGTGATCGGCCTGTCCACCGTCGCCCAACTCGAAGCCCTCGGGATCGACCACCGGTTCGTCTTCCAGGACAACGAGCACCTCTGCGGGATCTGCCTGTCACTGGCCGAGGACGGTGACCGGACCCTGCTCACCCATGCCGGCGCCAACGAATACCTGGCCGACCACCTGGACCGGGAGTTCGACCGGGTGGTGGGGTACCTGGCCGGGGCCCGGGTGGTGCACGTGACCTCGTTTCTGGACGACCGGACACCAGGCCGGCTGCTCAGGGTGCTGCGGGCGGTCAAGGAGGTCGCCAGCGGCACCGCGATCTGCTTCGACCCGGGCCACGTCTGGAGCGCGGCGGCCAGCGACGAGATCGAGGCGATGCTCGGACTGAGCGACTACCTGCTGGTCAACTACCGCGAATTCCGGGAACTCGGCCGGCACGTCCCGGGTGAGTCCGACGAGACCGTGGCGGCCCGGCTGGTGGCCCGGACCGCTGGCGGAACCGGTGTGGTGGTGGTCAAGCTGCCCACCGGCATCTGGTCCTACCACCAGGAGACCGGCAAACTGGTCAGCGACTTCTACGCCCAGGTGCAGGTCGCGCCGGCGGACATCAGGGACGCCACCGGAGCCGGCGACGTCTTCGCGGCGGGCCTGCTCGCCGTACTGACCAGCGACAGGTTGCAGGTCGAACTGGGTTCACTGCTCGGTATGCGGCTGGCCCGGCACAAGCTGCGGCACGTGGGCAGCGCGGGCCACGCCCAGTTCGCCGAGGTCACCCGCGATTTCATCCGCTCGCTGGCCAGCGAGCGGCGCCCGGGCGGGCTGCCCAACGGCGTTTTCATCGCCCACGGCGCCCATCCGGAGTGGCTCGCTGTCCAGCGCTTCATCGAGGAGCGGTTCGAGCTTCCGGTGTACTCGTTCGAGAGCGGGTCGTGGGGCGGGCGCCAGGTGACCGAGGCCCTCGCCGACTACCTCGAACGGTGCGGGTTCGCGATCTGCGTACTCACCGCGGAGGACTTCACCGGCGACGGTCGGCGGTTGGCCCGGCAGAACGTGGTCCACGAGGTCGGACTCTTCCAGGGGCGGCACGGCTTCGACCGGGTGATGGTGCTGGCCGAGGAGGGCTGCGACTTCGTCCCTCAGGCCGCCGAGCCGTACACGATCTCGTTTCCCCGCAACGGCATCAGCCGTACCTTCTACCAACTCGACGAGATGATCCGGGCGCAGGGTTTCGGCGTCGTCGAGTCCTGACGACGCCACCGTCCCGGATGCTGGACGGGCTTGCGTTTCTAGCAAGACGGACGTACGGTTTTGTTGAATCCGCACATTGGTAAGGGTTACCTGAGCCTGATGGCCAGGTATTGGGTAGGAAAGACTGCTCAGGACTACGCCCGGTCGCCCGCCGGTCGGGAGGCAGGCCGGACGAGCCGCCGGACCGGACAGCGCGGCCGGGACGAAGACAGCGTGAAGGAGTACGACGTGGCGAGCCTCGACACCTTCGGTGCGAAGAGCCAGCTACGCGTCGCAGACGCGAGCTACGAGATTTTCAAGATCAGCACGGTGGCCGGGCACGAACGCCTGCCGTACAGCCTGAAGATCCTGCTGGAGAACCTGCTCCGCACCGAGGACGGCGCGAACATCACCGCCGAACACATCCGGCAGTTGGGCGACTGGGACCCGGCCGCTGATCCGAGCGTGGAGATCCAGTTCACCCCGGCCCGGGTGCTGATGCAGGACTTCACCGGCGTGCCCTGCGTGGTCGACCTGGCCACCATGCGCGAAGCGGTCCGCGACCTCGGTGGCGACCCCACCAAGGTCAACCCGCTGGCCCCGGCCGAGCTGGTCATCGACCACTCGGTCATCGCCGACCTGTTCGGCCGGCAGGACGCCTTCGTCCGCAACGTCGAACTGGAGTACGGCCGCAACAAGGAGCGCTACCAGTTCCTGCGCTGGGGCCAGACCGCGTTCAACGAGTTCAAGGTCGTCCCGCCCGGCACCGGGATCGTGCACCAGGTCAACATCGAGTACCTGGCCCGGACGATCATGGAGCGGAACGGTCAGGCGTACCCGGACACCGTGGTCGGCACCGACTCGCACACCACCATGGTCAACGGCCTGGGTGTGCTCGGCTGGGGCGTCGGCGGCATCGAGGCCGAGGCGGCGATGCTCGGCCAGCCGGTCAGCATGCTCATCCCCCGGGTGGTCGGCTTCAAGCTGCACGGCGAGGCGCCGGCCGGCACCACCGCCACCGACCTGGTGCTGACCATCACCGAGATGCTCCGCAAGCACGGCGTGGTCGGCAAGTTCGTCGAGTTCTACGGCCCCGGCGTGAGCGCCGTGCCGCTGGCCAACCGGGCCACCATCGGCAACATGTCCCCCGAGTACGGCTCCACCGTCGCGATCTTCCCGATCGACGCCGAGACGATCCGCTACCTGAGGCTGACCGGACGCGCCGAGCAGCAGGTAGCGCTCGTCGAGGCGTACGCCAAGGAACAGGGCATGTGGCACGACCCGGCCGCCGAGCCCGACTACAGCGAGCGGCTCGAACTCGATCTTTCGACCATCGAACCGTCGCTGGCCGGCCCGAAGCGCCCGCAGGACCGGGTGCCGCTGGGCAACGCCAAGACGCTGTTCCGGGGCGCTCTGATCGACTACGTCGGGGACGGCGGCGACGGTGCGCACGGCCCGGCCGACGAGGCGAGCGAGGAGTCCTTCCCGGCCAGCGACCCGCCGGCCAACGGGGTCAGCGACCCGGCCGACGCGCCGCGCGATCTGGTCTCGGCGGCCACCGGGGCGAAGGGTCGGGCCAGCAACCCGGTCCGGGTCACCAGCGAGGACGGCGTCGAGTACGAGCTGGACCACGGTGCGGTGGTGATCGCCGCCATCACCTCCTGCACCAACACCTCCAACCCGCAGGTGATGATCGGCGCGGCGCTGCTGGCCCGGAACGCCGTCGACCGGGGGCTGTCCCGCAAGCCGTGGGTGAAGACCACCCTGGCCCCGGGCTCCAAGGTCGTAATGGACTACTACGAGCGCGCCGGCCTCACCCCGTACCTGGAGAAGCTCGGCTTCCACCTGGTCGGCTACGGCTGCACCACCTGCATCGGCAACTCCGGTCCCCTTCCCGAGGAGGTTTCCGGCGCCGTCAACTCGCACGACCTGTCGGTGGTCTCGGTGCTGTCGGGCAACCGCAACTTCGAGGGCCGGATCAACCCGGACGTCAAGATGAACTACCTGGCGTCCCCGCCGCTGGTGGTGGCGTACGCGCTGGCCGGCACCATGGACATCGACCTGGCCAACGAGCCGATCGACGTCGGCGCCGACGGACAACCGGTCTACCTCCGGGACATCTGGCCGGACGCCGCCGAGATCGACGAGGTCATCGCGCACGCGCTGCGCAGCGAGATGTTCACCAAGGACTACGCCGACGTCTTCGCCGGGGACGAGCAGTGGCGGGCACTGCAGACCCCGGAGGGCGACACCTTCGCCTGGGCCGGCGACTCGACGTACGTCCGGAAGCCCCCGTACTTCGAGGGAATGGACCGGGAGCCGACGCCGGTCGTGGACATCTCCGGCGCCCGGGTGCTGGCCAAGCTCGGGAACTCGGTGACCACCGACCACATCTCCCCGGCCGGCTCGATCAAGGCCGACTCGCCGGCCGGAAAGTACCTGGCGGACCACGGTGTACCCCGGCACGAGTTCAACTCGTACGGCTCGCGGCGCGGCAACCACGAGGTGATGATCCGGGGCACCTTCGCCAACATCCGGCTGCGGAATCAACTGCGGTTGCCCGGAAACGGGCAGGCCGAGGGTGCTGTGCTTCCCGAGGGCGGGTTCACGGTCAACCACCTGACCGGCGAGCAGACCTCGATCTACGATGCCTCGACGGCGTACCAGGAGGCGGGGATTCCGCTGGTGATCCTGGCCGGTGCGGAGTACGGCTCCGGATCGTCGCGGGACTGGGCGGCCAAGGGCACCATGCTGCTCGGCGTACGGGCGGTCATCGCCCAGTCGTACGAGCGGATCCACCGGTCGAACCTGATCGGCATGGGCGTGCTTCCGCTCCAGTACCCGGCTGACACCGATGCGGAGTCGTTGGGGCTGACCGGCACCGAGACGTTCTCGATCAGCGGGGTGACCGCGCTCAACGAGGGACAGATCCCGCGTACCGTCTGCGTCACCACGGACACCGGGGTCGAGTTCGACGCGGTGCTCCGGATCGACACTCCCGGTGAGGCCGACTACTACCGGCACGGCGGCATCCTGCGGTACGTACTCCGCAAGATGCTCGCGAGCTGAACTGAGCTGAACTGAACTGAACTGAATTGAGCTGGGCCGAACCGGGCCGGGCCGATCGCCTGATCGAGGCGGTCGACCCGGCCCGGAGGTGTTAGGAAGGGGCCCTTCTTCTACAGAAAACGATAAGAAGGGGCCCTTCCTTGCATCTAGGCGTTGGACGAGTCCGGGAGCAGGCTCGTCGTGCCGGGCAGGTACGGGTCGAGCAGGTGGGTGGCGAGCACGATCCGCTGCCAACGGCTGACCGGCACACCGCTGGACTCGGCCAGCCGTACGACCGCACGCCAGTCCCGCGAGCCCCGGCCCCGTACCCGGCCGATCAGTGCCGACAGCTCCCGGGCCGCCGCAGCCGATTCGCCGTACCGGCGGGAGTCGGCCGCCGCCGCCAGCTCCCGCAGGGTCTGGTCCAGTTCGAGGTCGACCTCGGGAGTGACCGCCTCCAACTGGTCGACCAGGGCGAACGCCTCCGATCGACCGTCCGACGCCGGACCCGGCCCGCGGTCCAGGCTCCGCCGGTAGACGGCCGCCCGGGTCTCGTGGTTGCAGAGCACGGCCAGTTCCCGCAGCAGGTCGGCCGGCTCGTCGGCGGCGTGGACCAGGTTGAGTTGATAGTTGAAGCTGCCGACGTCGTAGCGGAGCTGTCCGGGTCGGCACCGGACCGGGTCGGCCGGCCCCTTGGCCGTGCTGAGCACCAGCGACGCCGGCTCGGTGCGGTCGGGCAGGGCGAGGAGCAGCAGCAGGCACTCGCACGCCGTGACGTACAGGTCGGCGGCATCCCGCCGGTCCCGGCTGGCCGCGTTCAGGCCGTACTGCCACAGTGCCCGGATGCCGTGCCGGTCGATGGTCACCGTCGCCGCCCAGACGATGGTGAACCCGTACGCCAGCACCCAGTGCAGCACCGCGCCGAGCCGGCGGGCGACCACCGCGTCCGGCTTCAGCAGCAGCAGCGCATGGTCGTGGCAGAACTGTTCGACCCGGCCGTCGCCGATCGCGGCAAGGTCCTCGAAGCCCTCCCGGAAGTAGGTGTCCGCCGCGTACAGGGACCGCTTACGGGGGAGCTTCGACAGGAACGCGGGTATCTCCGGGGCGCTGGGGGTGGCCATGGCGGATCACTCACGCAGTTCCGCGGCTCGGCGGCCAACCTCTCCGGGGGTCAGGATCTCACCGTCGAGCACCACACCGACGAAACTGGCCAGCGGGATGTGCTCGAACACGGGCGCGCCGAGCCGGTCAAAGACCGGCGCCGGGACCAGTTTCAGCGCGGTGGTGACGACCAGGGTCGGCAGCCGCCGCGCCAGCTCCCGGGTGCCCCGGATGTTGAGCACCGTGGTCGGGCCGATCGCGTCGGCGCCGGCCAGCGCGATCAGGGGTTCGCCGGTACGGATCTCCGCCGGCAGTTGGGCCAGCACCTGGCCGACGATCGAGCTGCTCGGCGCGAAGGTGACCGGTTCACCCCGCTCGCCGACCCAGGTGACCGCCGCCTTCACGGTGTTCTCGACGGAGTGGTCCAGTTCGGCCCGGATCCGGCGCAGCGCCTCGGCCGGCTCGGCGGACCGTACTGCGTTGGCGATGTGCCACATCGGTGCGTAGCCGGGCAGCCGAGCCGTGAGGAACTCCGTCGCCTCGGTCGCCGCGGCGCGGTCGTCGACCAGCTCGAGCAGGCCCTGGATCACCATCCGGGCCACTCCGGTAGCCCCGGCCGTGGTGACCGTGACGGCCTCCCGCAGCGATGGCGGCAACATAGCTTGATCCATGATGCTGGCTCTTTCCGTTCCGGGTCTGGTCCCCTGGGGACAGGGCTTCTCCCTGGTATCGAGAATGCCCGATCTACGGGCGCATCGGCACCAGGATTGGTAGTTCATATCAAATGGACAACCCGGCGGGAGTGAAATGACCAAATGGCAGCGGGCGTCAGTGCCCGAACACGCGGAGTGCCCCCGCGCGGACGTCGCGCGGGGGCACTCGCTGGCGGCCGGCCGAGACCCACCTCCCGACCGCCCACCTCGGCTGCCCCGGGGCTGTCCGGTCGAACGATCGACCGGGTCAGCCAAGGGATCGGGTCAGCCGACGAATCCGTTCAGCCGGCGATCCTCCCGATCCCGGCCCCGGCCCGGACCGCGGCCGGCACACCGGCCGCGGAGTCGAGCTGGTACGCGTAGTACGTGCGCGGTTCGACCACCGAGCCGGCCGTCTCCGGTACGCCGGAGTTGACGAAGATGTTGTTGCGCTGCACCGCCCGGCCGGGCCCGCTGTCGGCGTAGCCACTGGCGGAGATGAGCGGGAACGGGACGTTCTCGAAATAGTTCCCCTCGACCAGCACCCCGGCGTTCTCCGTCGAGGCCACCCCGTACAGCTCGTTGTTCAGGAAGTAGTTGTTGTAGACGTGCACCGGTTCGCCGAACCGGATCCGGGGATGCCGCTGCCGGCTGTTGTCGAAGAAGTTGTGGTGGATGCTGACCTTCAGGTGCCCGACGTCGGTGGACGCGGCTCCGTCGGAGTGGCTGATCAGCATGCTCTTGTCGGCGTGGTCGAAGTGGTTCCAGGACACCGTCACGTAGTCGGAGCCCCGGACGATGTCGACCGAGCCGTCCACCGCGCCGGTGAACCGGTTGTGGTCGATCCAGATGTGGTGGGACTCCTGGCCGACGTTGACCGCGTCGTCCTCGGCGTTGGTGAAGTTGATGTTCTGCACGATCACGTTGTACGACCGGTAGAAGTCCAGCCCGCCACCGTTGATCGTCGCGTTGGACCCCACGCCGATGATCGTCTTGTTCGGGCGTACGCCCTGCTTGCTGCTGATCTGGATGGTCCCCTGTACCCGGATCACCATTGGACCGACGGTGTCGATGTACTCCAGGAAGTCGTCCGCGTTGGTGGCAGTGACCGTCGGTCCGCCGACACCGCCGGTGGTGCCGTTCTGGCCGAGCGCGTTGACGCTGGCGAACCCGTCCGGCTGGCCGGCCGCCACTGCCGAGGATCCGCCGGAGGGGCTCCATCCGGTGGAGTTGTCACCGGAGACGGTGTCGGTGAACGGGTTCGTCGCCTGTGCCGGCCCGCTGCCGGTGGCCAGTACGGCGGTCAGCGCCACCACCAGCGCCCCGGAGAGCGTGCCGACGAGTGGCCGTCGACGCGTGCCGTGGCGTACGGGGAAGGATCCGGTCATCGGTCAGCCCAGCTTTCCCACCCCGGCACCGGCCGGGACGATGGTCGGGAGGTCGGCCGCGTTGTCCAACCGGTAGCTGTAGAAGCCGCTCGGTTCGGGCACCGTGCCTCGGGTTTCGATCGGGTGGTTGCAGTCGACGAGGATGTTGCCCCGCTCGACGATCCGGCCCAGGTCACCGCTGAACTCGACCCGACCCGGGTTGTTCACGCTGAAGAAGTAGTTGTTCTCGACCAGCACCGCGGCGTCGTACGTGGAGGCCACCCCGTAGCTGTTCTCGAAGTAGTAGTTGTTGTAGACGTGCGCGAGGGCGGAGAACCGTACCCGGGGATGCCGCTGGTCCGAGGCGTTGAAGTAGTTGTGGTGGTACGTCACCCGCAACCGGCCGATGTCCTGCGCGCCGGCGTCCTCGTCGTGCGAGAGCAGCAGCGTCTTGTCGTGGTCGTGGAAGTTGTTCCAGGAGACCGTGACGAAGTCGGAGCCGCGCTTGATGTCGACGGCGCCGTCGTCCCCATTGGAGAACTCGTTGTGGTCGATCCAGATGTGATGGGAGAACATCTGGACGTTGAGCAGGTCGTCCGTCGCCCCGGTGAGGTGCAGGTTCCGGATGATCACGTTGTGTACGGCGTTCGCCGGGGGCGAGGTGGTGGCGTCGTCGACCGGCAGGCCGATGTTGAGGCCGCCCCCGGAGAGGGTCGCGTTGGCACCGACGCCCACGATCGTCTTGTCCGAGGTCACGTTGTGCATGCCGTCGCTGGTGCCGGTCGGCAGCGTGATGGTGCCGGCGACCTGGATGACGTACGGGCCGGGTCGGGCGATGTAGTCGAGGAAGGCCGCCGTGCTGTTCACCGTCACCACCGGTCCGCCGGCACCGCCGGTGGTGCCGTTCTGGCCGAGCCCGTTGACGCTGGCGAAGCCGTCGGCGGTGCCGGCCGGTACGGGCTGGCCGGTGGGGCCGGGGGTGCTCGGCGTCGGGCCGGGCGGCGTGGTGGTCGGTGCCGGCGTGGTCGGGCTCGGCGGTGGGGTGGTCGGGCTGGGGCCGCCGGGAGCGGTTTCGACGGCGACGTCGTCGAAGTGCGCCGCCGCGTACCGGCCGAACAGGCCGACCTGTCCGGTGCCGAACTGACCGTCGCTGGCCCTGAGCACGGTGCCGTTGTCGACCTGGCCGGTCAGGCTGGTGCCGGAGACCTGCAACCGGAGCGCGTACCAGGTGCCGGTGCCGACGGTCAGGGCGGCGCTGGCCAGGGTGGTGTCGACGCCGCCGGCGACCTTGCCGAGCACGGCCAGGTTGTCGTTGCGTACCCCGAGGTAGTAGTAGTTGCCGCTGCCCTGGGCCCGGGCGGCGACGCCGGTGGACCGGGCGGCACCGCCCCAGCCGGCCGGCTTGACCCGGGCGGTGACCGTGTAGTCGGTCCAGCTCGCCTGGCCGGTGCGGACCCGGGCGTCGGCGCCGGTGCTGGCCTGGCGCAGCACCTGGCTGCCGTCGGCGGTCACGCTCCACGATCCGCCGGAGCTGCTCCAGCCGTTGTGGTTGCCGTCTTCGAACGTGTCGGTGAACAGGGTGGCGGCCTGAGCGGGACCGGTGCCGTAGATCAACGCGGCGGCCACCGCGGCGGCCAGGGCCACGGCGGCGGGCCGGCGCCATCGAGGTGCGGCCCGTCCGCGCGAACTGCCCGGGACGGCCGTCCCGGCTCTGCTGCTCGGTGCGGTCACGATGCTTCTGCCTTTCGGGTGGCGGGGACGACCAGAGCGCGGTGTGCGGTGGCACGGAGAGCACGGCAGCGACTCCGCCGGAGGGCGGCTCGAGCTGCCGAGGTGGAAGCGGGGAAGATGCTGGAAAGCGCTTTCCTATGGCCACCATAGAAACCGGTCGGGCCCGTGTCAATGAATCCTGTCTATGTCCCTCGGCCGGACCGGCGGGGCCGGGGACCGCCCCGGTCCGCACCCGCTGCCCGGAAGGTGGGCGGCACGGTCGGCACTGTGCCAGGATCCTGGGCATGGACGACAGCACGATTCTGAGCCGGATCACCGAACTCGTGGACGAGGAGCACCGGCTGCGCGGTCACGCCCAGCAGGTCGAAGGCTCCACCGACGAGGAACGGACCCGGCTACGGGAGCTTGAGGAGTCCCTCGACCAGTGCTGGGACCTGCTCCGCCGCCGCCGGGCCGCCCGTGAGGCCGGCGGAGATCCGGACACCACCGGCAACCGCAGCGTGAACGAGGTCGAGAAGTACCTCCAGTGACCGGCGGCGGCCGCGTGGACCGCCGCCGGTGACACGTCAGCGCATCCCCGCCTCCCGCAACAACTGCTCCGTCAGCACGCCCGGGTCGACCAGGTCGGCGGGCAGGCCCCGCGCCACGAACCAGGTGGCGACCACCCGTACGTCCCGGGTCAGGAACTCCCGTCCGCTCGGGTTGGCCACCACGTCCACCACCTGCGGCAGGTCGATCAGCACCAGCCGACCGTCGTGCACCAACAGGTTGTACGGCGACAGGTCACCATGGGCCAGCCCCGCCCGGGCCAGTACGACCAGCGCGTCGACGAGCTGGTCCCAGAGCTGCCGGAGCGGCACCGGATCGGGCCGGAGCTGGGCCAGCCGGGGGGCGGCCAGACCCTCGACCGGGTCCCCGACGAACTCCAGCATCAGTTCGGTGCCGAGCAGCTGCACCGGGTACGGCACGGCGATGCTGCCGAACTCGGACCCCACCTGCCAGAGCCGGGACAACGCGGCGAACTCGGCCGCCGCCCACTGACCGGCGATCATCTGCCGGCCGAACGCCGTACGCCCCTCCATCGCCCGGTTCTCCCGGGACCGGCGTACCCGACGGCCCTCCAGGTAGCCGGCGTCCCGGTGGAAGAGCCGGTGCTCCGGATCGCGGTAGCGCTTGGCCGCCAGCAGGCAGCTCCGGTCGGTGCCCGGCACACCGCGCCGAACCAGGTGCACGTCGGCTTCCTTGCCGGTCTTGAGCACGCCCAACTCGGTGTCGGTGGCGGCCAGCTCGGTGACCAGCCAGTCGGGATGCGGCGCCGGCCCGTGCACCGCCTGGTCCCAGCTCGACCAGCGGTCGCCGTCGTTCGGGCGGTCGGTGTCGGCGTTGGTGTCGAAGGCGGTCGCCGTGGCGTGCCGCGTTCGTTTCAGTAGTCGCGGCTCGTCGTCGTCGAAGCGGCGAGCGGTACGGCCGCCACGAGGGCGGGCGGAGGTGCGGTAATCGTCGTCATCGCGTGTTGGCACAGCGGAATTCCCTTGGTCGAGACGGAAGAAGGCAGGCGGAAGCGGAGCACAAAGACAGCCACCGGGATCTCCTTCCACTCGACCGGGCGGTGCCCGGGAATCTGCACGACAACGGGGACCTCGCAGGGCCCCTCCGTCGACCGGCGTACGCGTCGACGCGCGCAATGTTCGTCGCCGCCGTACCGGCCCGTCAACCGAATTACCGCACCGGCGGTGTCCGGCGGGTGTTACGCGGCGAGCACCGTGGCGACCGCCGCGATCAGCCCGTCCACGGTCTTGGTCGGGGCGTACCGGCGCTCCATCCAGCGACGGCCCCGGTGCAGCCACACGCTCGGCAGGCCGACCGCCGCGGCGCCGCCGATGTCGGCCTCGGGGCTGTCACCCACCATCCAGGCGCCGCGCAGCCGCATCCGGGCCCGCTCGGCGGCGAGCGCGAAGATCCTCGGATTCGGCTTGCTGACGCCGACCTCCTCGGAGATCACCCAGTCCGCGAGATAGCGGTCCAGACCGGTGTTCCTGATCTTCAGCTCCTGCTGCCGGGCCGCCCCGTTGGTGACCGCCACCGGCACCCAGCCGGCGTCGTCGGCGATCCGTAACGCGCACGCGATCAGCGGGTCGAGCCGGATGAACTCCATCACGCCCTCGTGCAGCGCCTCGACCAGGTCGATGGAGGGAATCCGGAGCCCGTACCGGTCCCGGATGGCGTCGGCCACGTCCCATCGGTTGGTCAGGCCGTCCGCGTCCACGGACAGCAGCCAGTCGAGGTCGCTTTCCGGCGCTCCGATCTCGGCCAGGAAGCCCTGCGCCCAGGTGCGGAACGGACCGGCCCGGTCGAGCAGGGTGTTGTCCAGATCGAGGAGCAACAGCGGCACTTGCGCACAGTACGGGACGCACCCGGTCGGACAACAGTCCCACCATGTAAACAACCGGCTTGCCCGAACTGACAACCGGTGTTCAGCCGGTCAACAGCAGGCGTACCCCACCCTGATAGGCCCGTCGGTCGGCGAGCATCCGGTGCGCGTCCCGGACCCGGCGCAGTTCCACCGGATCGAGTCGGGCCACCACCACCGCCTCGCCGTCGTCCCCGGCCCGACCCAGTGGCCGGCCCTCCGGATCGTAGACCGCCGCGCCACCGTTGAACCGCCACGGTGCCGCCCCGCCCACGGCGTTGGCGAAGACGACGTACATGGTGTTGTCGAGGGCGCGGGCCGGGTAGTAGAGGTCCCGGCGGTGCTCCGAGCCGACCAGGTAACCGCTGGGGCAGAGGTAGCCGTGTGCTCCGCCCATTGCCGCCGCCCGACCGTGTTCCGGGAAGCAGCCGTCGTAACAGACGCCGAGACCGAACCGCCATCCGTCGACCAGCAGCGTCGCGCCGCGTTCTCCGGGACTGAACAGGGCGTTCTCGTCCGGCCCCCAGAGGTGCTGCTTGGCGTACCCGGCCGCCACCCGGCCCGACCGGTCCACCACCAGCGCCGAGCAGGTACGCCGGCCGTCCGGCTGCCGTACCGCCGCGCCGACCAGTACGACCGCCTCCCGGTCCCGGGCGACCGCGCGCAGCGGGTCGAGCCGGGGGTCCGACACGACCTGCCGGTCGTCGGCGGCCACGTCGGTACCGGCCGGGTCGTCGCGCAGTGCCGGCGGGTGGTACGCCGGCAGGAACAACTCGGGAAGTACGACCAGCCGGGCCCCTGCCCGGGCGGCCCGCTCGACCAGCCGGGCCGCCAGCACCGCGTTGCCGGCGACGTCGCCCGGTACCGGCTCGGCCTGGACGGCGGCGACCGACAGCGGTGCCACCGGCAGGTCGCCAGCGGAGAAGGACGGATCATGATGTTGCGGCGGCCCGGAAGTGGCATGCGTCACGGCGGTGATGATATCGGCCGGCGACGCTGTCCGATCTTGCGAACTTCACCGCAGCAAGGAGAATCACCGGCGTGCCCGACGCGTTCTATCTGCCCACCGATGATCCCGGGCGATTCGTCGCCACCCCGCACACGCAGGGTCCGTGGAATGCCGACCTGCAGCACGCGGGGCCGCCGTCCGCCCTGCTGGCCCGCGCCGTGGATGAGGTCGCCACCTCGGTCGACGGACCAGCCCAGGTCACCCGGCTGACGGTGGAGATCCTCGGCGCGGTGCCGGTCGGCGAGGTCACCGTCCGGGCCGCCCTGGCCCGGCCCGGACGCTCGGTCGAACTGGTCGAGGCGGAACTCTCCGCCGCCGGACGACCGGTGCTGCGGGCCCGGGTCTGGCGGATCCGCCGCACCCCGGTCGACCTGCCGACCGGGGCGATCACCGCGCCGGTGCCGCCGCCACCCCGGCCGGCGTCGGCGTCGGAGGTCAGCGAGCCCCGCTGGCAGACCGGATATCTGCGGGCGATCGAGTGGCGGTTCGTCGAGGGGCACTTCGAGCGACCGGGTCCGGCCTCCGTCTGGGCGCGGCAGCGGGTGCCGCTGGTGGCCGGCGAGGAGCCGAGCCCGCTGCAACGCACCGTGCTGCTCGCCGACTCGGGGAACGGACTGAGCCGGCTGCTGGAGATGGCGGACTGGTGGTTCATCAACACCGAACTCACCGTGCACCTGCATCGCCGGCCACACGGGGAGTGGATCTTCGTCCGGGCCGCGACGACGCTGGACCCGCACGGGTCGGGGCTGGCCGAGACGGTGCTCTCGGATGCCACCGGTCGGGTGGGCCGGGGCGCCCAGGCCCTGATGGTGGGCCGACGCGCCGACTGACCGATCCAAGACGTACGTACGGATTGCATACCGGGGCACTGCCTGGCACGATCGGGTCGTGCCCAGGGTAAGTCAGAACCAGCTCGACGCCCGCCGTCAGGAGATTCTCGGCGCGGCACGGGCCTGCTTCGCCCGGCACGGCTACGAGGGCGCCACCGTGCGCCGGCTCGAAGAGGCGACCGGGCTGTCCCGGGGAGCCATCTTCCACCACTTCCGCGACAAGGACTCGCTCTTCCTCGCGGTCGCCGAGGACGACGCCGCCGCCATGGTCGAGACGGTGGCCCGCAACGGTCTGGTCCAGGTGATGCGGGATCTGCTCGACGGCGCCACCTCACCGGACACCACCGGCTGGTTGGGCAGCCAGCTCGAGGTGTCCCGGCGGCTCCGCACCGATCCCGCGTTCGCCAAGCGCTGGGCCGAACGCTCGGCGAGCCTGGCGGAGGCGACCCGGGAACGGCTGGCCCGGCAGCGCGACGCCGGAGTGCTGCGCGACGACGTACCCATCGAGACGCTGGCCCGGTTCCTGGAGCTGGCCTACGACGGGCTGGTGCTCCAGTTGGCCATGGCCCGGCCGGCCGGCGACCTCGGCGCGGTCCTCGACCTCGTCGAGGAGGCGGTGCGGCGGCCGGGCCGCTGAGCCCCGCGGCGGCGGCCGGCAACCGGTCCCGCGCCGACGGCCGGCAACCGGTCCCGCGGCTGATCCGGTCCGGGCAGCGACGCCGCAAGCCTCGACCCGACGACCGGTTGCACCGACGTGGACAGTGGTAGTGGAGGAGACAGCGGCAGAGGCGGAGGTTGGGCGGATGATTCCGGACGACTACGGCGTGGGCATCGGCTGGCGACCCGAGATCGCCGGCTTCGTCGCCGAACTACCCGGGCTGCGATTCGTCGAGGTGGTCGCCGAGTCGGTACCCGCCACCGGGCCACCCCCACCGGCGCTGGCCGCACTACGCGACCGGGGCGTCGCCGTCGTGCCGCACGGCGTACGGCTCTCCCTCGGTGGAGCCGAACCGGTCGAGCCGGCGCGGGTCAGCCACTTCGCCCGGGTCGCCGAACTGCTGGACGCGCCCCTGGCCAGCGAACACATCGCGTTCGTCCGGGCCGGCGGGGTCGAGGCGGGTCATCTGCTGCCGCTGCCGCGTACCCGGGAAGCGGTGGACGCGGTGGTCGCGAACGTCACCCGGGTCCAGGCCGAGCTGACCGTACCGCTCGCGCTGGAGCCGATCGCCGCGTTGTTCGACTGGCCGGACGACGAACTCGACGAGGCCCAGTTCCTCGGCGAGATCCTCGACCGGACCGGTGCACTGCTGCTGCTCGACATCGCCAACGTCTACGCCAACGCCCACAACCGGGGTACCGATCCGCTCGACCTGCTCGACCGGCTACCGCTGGACCGGATCGGGTACGTACACGTCGCCGGTGGTGCCGCGCACGACGGGATCTACCACGACACGCACACCGATCCGGTGCCGGACGCGGTGCTCGAACTGGTCGCCGAACTCTCCGCCCGACACCGGCCACCGGCACTGCTGCTGGAACGGGACGGCCACTATCCACCGGCTGCGGCCCTGCGTGCTGAACTCGACGCGATCGCCGCCGCCTCCGGCCACCCCCGGGTGACATGACCGGCGGAACACCGGCCCCGGCGCCGGACCCGACCCCGCTGGTGACCGGCCACACCGGCACGCTGGCCGACCGGCAGGCGGCGCTGGTGGCGACGTTGGTGGCGGGAGCGCCGGTACCGCCGGGATTCGACGTCCGGCTGGTCGGGGCGGCCCGCTCGGCACTGCTGGGCAAGCGGGCCGGCGACGTCGCCCGGTCCTGGCCGCTGCTCGCGGCGGGACTCGGGGAACGCTGGCCCGCCGTATTCGCCCGGTGGGCGGCGACCCGCCCCACCCAGGGCTCGCTGCGGGACGGCTGGGACCTGGCCCGCGAACTGGCCGGCGAGGGACCGCTGCCGACACCGGCCGCCGAGGAACTCGCCGTCCGCGAGGTCCGCTGGCGGTACGACGGGACGGCGGCGCCACGTCGACGGGGACTACCGGCGGTCCACCGGCTCGGCGGGGTGACCGTGCTGCAGATCGCCGGCCGGATCCGGCTCTGGTCCCGCCGCGACAGGTGACCGGAGCAGCACGTTCCGACATCGGCCAAACCCAAGATCCGGTTCTCCGGGCCTACGCCATAGGATGACGCGCATGGATCTCGGACTCGCGGACCGGGTGTACGTGTTGACCGGCGCGTCGAAAGGACTCGGCTTCGCCACCGCACAGTCTCTGGTGGCCGACGGCGCCCGGGTGGTCGTCTCGGCCCGGGACGCCGATCAGGTGGCCGAGGCGGTGCGCCAGCTCGGCGACGAGGAACGGGCGGTGGGCCTCTGCGCCGACCTGACCGATCCCGACACCCCGGCCCGGCTGGTCGACACCGCCATGGCCCGGTTCGGCCGGCTCGACGGCGCACTCGTCTCGGTCGGCGGTCCGCCCCGGGCCAGCGCCGGACAGGCAACCGACGAGCAGTGGCGGAACGCGTTCGAGACGATCTTCCTCGGCACGCTGCGGACCGCCCGTACCATCGCGGCGGCGCTGCCCGACGGTGGCGCCATCGGCCTGGTGCTCTCCAACTCGGTCCGGGCCCCGATCCCGGGCCTCGGCATCTCGAACGGCCTGCGCCCGGGGCTCGCCGGTGCCGCCAAGGACATGGCCGACGAGTACGGCCCCCGGGGCGTACGCGTCGTCAGCCTGCTGCCGGGGCGGATCCTCACCGACCGCAACCGGGAACTCTTCGCCGCCACCGGTGACCCGGAGCGGGCCCGCGCCGCCGCGGAGGCGGAGATCCCGCTGCGCCGGATCGGCGACCCGGCGGAGTTCGGCCGGGTCGCCGCCTTCGTCCTCTCCCCCGCCGCCAGCTACCTGACCGGTGTCGCCATTCCGATCGACGGCGGCGCGCTCCGGGCCCTGTGAGGTGACCACACCGGATCGCGGCGGAGTACGCCATCGACGCGGAACGCGATCCGGCGGCCTCGCGATCCGGCGGCGGTGGTGGCGGTCACCGGAGCGGGAGCCGAGCTGTCGGGCCGGGTCGGCTGGGGCAGGATCGTCGGCATGGCATCGCTGACCGCAGCCGGCGGCACCGGATCGGTCCGGCCGGGCGCGGTCGGCCCACGGAAGCTGCCCCGCCCGACTCCGGCCGAGCTGGCCGCGGCGGCCGACCTGCTGCTACCGGACCTGATCGGCCCGGATCTGGACGTACTCTTCTGCGGAATCAACCCCGGGCTCTACTCCGCCGCGACCGCGCGGCACTTCGCCCGCCCCGGGAACCGCTTCTGGCCGGCCCTGCACCGCGGCGGATTCACCCCGCACCTGGTCGACCCCGCCGACCAGGCGGAGCTGCTCGGGTACGGGCTGGGCATCACGAACCTGGCGGACCGGGCCAGCGCCCGGGCCGACGAGCTGACCCGGGACGAACTCGCCGAGGGCGGTCGCCGGTTGGTCGACAAGATCCGGCGTCACCGGCCCCGCTGGGTGGCCGTACTCGGCATCACCGCGTACCGGATCGCATTCGACCGGCGGACGGCGCTGCTCGGCCGGCAGGACGGGACGCTCGGTGGCGCCGAAGTCTGGGTACTGCCGAACCCGAGCGGACTGAACGCGCACTTCACGCCGGACGCACTGGCCGCCGAGTTCGCGGCCCTACGGGCGGCGGTGGGCGGGCCGGTCAGCCGGCGGCGCTCACCTCGATCTCGACCGGCCAACCGCTGACCGGTGTCCCGGCGACGATCGCCGGAGGTCAGACCGGGTCGTAGTCGGGACGCGGCACCGTGATCATCGGTTCGGGGCCGACCGCGTCGACGTACGGGGCCGGAGAGTCGGCGACGGCGAACTGCGTCCGGTACAACTCGGCGTACAGGCCGCCGACGGCCACCAACTCGTCGTGCCGGCCACGCTCGACGATCCGCCCGTGATCCATGACCAGGATCTGGTCCGCCTCCCGTACGGTCGACAGCCGGTGCGCGATGACCAGTGCGGTACGGCCGCTCAACGCCACCGAGAGCGCCCGCTGCACCGCCGCCTCCGACTCGGAGTCCAGGTGTGCGGTGGCCTCGTCGAGGATCACGATCGACGGGGCCTTGAGCAGCAGCCGGGCGATCGCGATCCGCTGCTTCTCGCCACCGGAGAACCGGTAGCCGCGTTCGCCGACCATGGTGTCGAGCCCGTCCGGCAGTTCCCGGACCAGTTCCTCGACCTGTGCACCGCGCAACGCCGCCCAGAGTTCGTCGTCGCTCGCGTCCGGTTTGGCGTACCGGAGGTTCTCCGCGATCGTCTCGTGGAACAGGTGCGAATCCTGGGTCACCACACCGATCGTGTCGCGCAGCGAGTCCGCGGTGGCGTTCCGGACGTCCACCCCGCCGACCCGGACCTCTCCGTCGGTCACGTCGTAGACCCGGGAGACCAGCATCGAGGTGGTGGACTTGCCGGCGCCGGACGGTCCGACCAGCGCCACCATCTGCCCCGGCTCGACGGTGAACGAGACCCCGCGCAGCACTGGCTCGTTGACCGTCCGGTCCAGGGCGGCGACGTCCTCCAGCGAGGCGAGCGACACCTCGGCGGCGGTCGGGTAGCGGAACCGAACGTCCCGGAACTCCAGTCGGCCCGCGCCGCGCGGGATGGCGACGGCGTCCGGCTTCTCCGCGATGGACGGGGTGAGGTCGAGCACCTCGAAGACCCGGTCGAAGGAGACCAGTGCGCTCATCACGTCGACCCGGACGTTCGACAGCGCGGTCAGCGGACCGTAGAGGCGGGTCAGCAGCAGGGCGAGGGTGACCACCGTGCCGGCGCTCACGTTGCCGCGTACCGCGAGCCAGCCGCCGAGGCCGTAGGTCAGCGCCTGGGCCAGCGAGGCGACAAGCAGCATCGCGACGAAGAAGGTCCGGGAGTACATCGCGGACTGGATGCCGATGTCGCGGACCCGTTCGGCCCGGTCCCCGAACCGGCGTGCCTCGACGTCCGGCCGGCCGAAGAGCTTGACCAGCAGCGCGCCGGCCACCCCGAACCGCTCGGTCATGGTCGCGTTCATCTTCGCGTCGAGGTCGTACGACTCCCGGGTGATCTCCGCCAGGCGCTTGCCGACCCGCCGGGCCGGAATGATGAAGATCGGCAGCAGTACCAGGGAGAGCGCGGTGATCTGCCAGGAGAGCGTGAACATGACGCCGGCGGTGAGCACCAGTTGGATGATGTTGCTGACCACCCCGGACAGGGTGCTGGTGAAGGCCCGTTGGGCGCCCGTCACGTCGTTGTTGATCCGGCTGACCAGTGCACCGGTCTGGGTCCGGGTGAAGAACTGCAGGGGCATCCGCTGGACGTGGTCGTAGACCCGGGTCCGCAGGTCGAGGATGATCCCTTCGCCGATCCGGGCCGAGTACCAGCGCTGGGCCAGCGAGAGCAGCGCGTCCACCACCGCGAGGCCGGCGATCACCAGGGCCAGAATGATGACCAGGCGGCCCGCGTCCGACTTGCCCCCGGAGATGGCGTTGATGACGTCGCCGGCCAGCACCGGGGTCGCCACCCCGATGATCGCGGCGAAGACCACGGTGACCAGGAACACCCCGATGTCGCGCCGGTAGGGACGGGCGAACTCGACGATCCGTCGGACGCCGCGCCGGGTGACCCGGTGGGCGGTGACCTCGTCGCCGTTGCGGAGCGATCGCAGCATGCCCCAACCGCCCATGCCGCCACCGGAGCCCATCCCGTTCACCACGCACGACCTCCCACTCTTCGACTACTACGACAACCGGAGTGGCGGCCCGAATCTTCCCGAATGGTCCTCCAAGATCGAATTTATCGGACGCGCCATCGGCGTCCAGGCTATTCGCCGGCTCTGACAGGTCCGGCTATTCACCGGCCCCGACAAGATCACGGAAGCGGCGGGCCTGCGCCTCGCGCTCGGCCCGCTGCTGGTCCGCCGGGGAGCGGCCGGCCGCGCCGGCCAGCAGGGCCTTGATCTCCACCACCGCGTTCCGGTTGCCGGCCAGGATCGCCCCGACGAGATCCTCGACCGCCGCGTCGAGTTCGGTCGGCGGTACGACCACGGTCGCCAGGCCGAGCCGTTCGGCCTCGACCGCGTCGATCCGCCGACCGGTGACGCAGATCTCCAGGGCCCGGGCGTATCCGACCAGGTCCACCAGACGCTTCGTACCGGCGAGGTCGGGCACCAGGCCGAGGGCGACCTCGGCCATCGAGAACCTGGCGTCGTCGGTCAGCACCCGGAGATCGCAGGCAAGCGCGAGTTGGAAACCCGCGCCGATCGCATGGCCCTGCACCGCCGCGATCGAGAGAAGATCGGGGCGGTGCAGCCAGGTGAATCCAGCCTGGAATCCGGCAATGCGATCGGCACACTCCTCCGGTGACAGCGCAGCCAGCACCGCCAGCGAGTTCTCCGCAGCCGGGTCGTTGACCACCGACAGGTCGAGCCCAGCGGAAAAGGCTCGACCCTCGCCCCGCACCACCACGACCCGTACGTCGCCTGGGAGATCCCGGGAGAAGTCATACATCGCCCGCCACATCTCGGGCGTCTGTGCGTTGAGTACGTCGGGCCGGCACAACGTCACTGTCGCGACCGGCCCGTCGCAATTCAGTCGTACGCCGACGGTCACGAATGAATCCGCGGGCGTTCGGGTCCGGACCAGGCTGCTGAGCGGGTCACGCCTTCTTACGACGACGAGCGCCGCCACGCTGACGAAGCTGTACACCAGACTCGGTGAGCACCCGGTGGATGAACCCGTAGGAACGGCCGGTCGAGGCCGCCAGGGCGCGGATGCTTTCGCCGGAGGTATACCGCTTGACCAGGTCCTTGGCGAGCGTCTGGCGCTCGGCTCCGACGATCCGGCGACCCTTCTCAGTGCTGGTGGCTGTGCCAGTGGCTGCCATGTTGATTCCTCACGTCCCAGACTGTGCGGTTCGATACGGTCCCACCTATTAGACCGCCTCGAACGATCATGCGCTAGATATCAACTCTTCGCCAACCGACACGCACAGCAGTGTCAGTTTCCCGATTGAGTGATTGCGCGGTCCGCGCCATCCCTCCTCACCGGGGAGTTTCCGCTGCACCTCAGCGGCGGTATGGGTCCCGCCCGGTCGGTTGCCGACCCGCACGGTCGGGATTTTCGCACCCGCCGGTCGAGTTTCCTTCCGACGCGGTCGGAGTTTCGCTCGCCGCCGATCGAGTTTCCATCCCCGCCCGCGAAGTTCAGCTCGCCGTCGGTCGGGTTTCCGTCTTCCGCTCGGATTCAGTCAGACGGATTCCGCAGAATGGTGATCGACCCCCTACGGTGTCGCATGTGGCAGATCAAGTCGGCATCCTGGCAAGCGCGGTGGCCATCTTCGCCGGCACCAACATCGACGACATTGTCGTACTCACGGTCCTCTTCGTGACCTCGCGCACGGCGGGCCGCCCGCGAACCTGGCAGATCGTCGTCGGTCAGTACGGCGGAATCGGGGTTCTGGTGGCCGCCAGCCTGGCGGGAGCGGCCGGGCTGCTGGTGGTGCCGGACCCGTGGACCGGCCTTCTCGGGTTGCTGCCGCTGGCGCTCGGCGTACGGGCCCTGCTGCGCCGGACCGACGACGACCCGGACACCCCGAAGGTGGTCACCGGGGCGCTCGGGGTGGCCGGGGTGACGATCGCCAACGGCGCGGACAACATCGCCGTCTACGTACCGGTGTTCCGGGCCCTCGGTCCGGCCGAGGTCGGAACGTACCTGCTGGTCTTCGTCGGGCTGATCGCGCTCTGGTGCGCGGCGGCCGCCTGGCTGGGCGGCCACCGCCGGGTGATCCGGCTCGTCGGCCGGGTGGGCCACTGGCTCGTGCCGGTGGTCTTCATCGGCATCGGACTGGTCATCCTGGTCGGCTCCGGCGTGCTCGGCCGGCTCACCGGACTCGGCTGACCGCCAAGGCGATCCGGGCCGGCCGGCGCGGCGGGGTCAGGCCAATTCGACGAGTTCGAGCAGGTCGTCGCTCCAGGCGTCCTCGTCGCCGTCCGGCAGCAGGATCGCCCGGTCGGGCTTGAGCGCCAGCACCGCCCCCGGATCGTGGGTGACCAGCACGATCGCGCCGGGATAGCGGGCAATCGCGTCGAGCACCTGCTCCCGGCTCACCGGATCGAGGTTGTTGGTGGGCTCGTCCAAAAGCAGCACGTTGGCGCCGGAGCAGACCAGTGTGGCCAGCGCCAGCCGGGTCTTCTCGCCGCCGGAGAGCACCCCGGCCGGCTTGTCCACGTCGTCACCGGAGAAGAGGAAGGCGCCGAGGATCTTGCGCAGGTCGGTGTCGGACTGTTCGAAGGCGGCGCTGCGCATGTGCTCCAGGACGGTCCGGTCGATGTCCAGCGTCTCGTGCTCCTGGGCGTAGTAGCCCAGCCGCAGCCCGTGCCCCGGCCGGACCTCACCGGTGTCGGATTTCAGCAGTCCGCCGAGGATGCGCAGCAGGGTGGTCTTGCCGGCACCGTTGAGCCCGAGGATCGCCACCCGGGAGCCACGGTCCACCGCGACGTTCACATCGGTGAAGATCTCCAACGAGCCGTACGACTTCGACAGGCCGGACGCGGTGAGCGGCGTCTTACCGCAGGATGCCGGACTGGGGAAGCGCACCTTGGCCACCCTGTCGGCGACCCGCGCGTCCTCCAGCCCGGAGAGCAGCTTCTCGGCCCGGCGGGCCATGTTCTGCGCGGCCACCGTCTTGGTCGCCTTGGCCCGCATCTTGTCGGCCTGGGCCATCAGCGCCCCGGCCTTCTTCTCGGCATTGGCCCGTTCCCGGCGCCGCCGCCGCTCGTCGGTCTCCCGCTGTTCCAGGTAGGTCTTCCAGCCGACGTTGTAGACGTCCACCACCGAGCGGGTGGCGTCCAGGAACCAGACCTTGTTGACCACGGACTCCAGCAGCGAGCCGTCGTGACTGATCACGATCAGCCCACCCTTGTGCCCGGCGAGAAAGCCACGCAGCCAGGTGATCGAGTCGGCGTCGAGGTGGTTGGTCGGCTCGTCGAGCAGCAGGATCCCGCCGCTGCCGGCCGCCGCGTCCCGGAACAGGATTCGGGCCAGCTCGACCCGGCGGCGCTGGCCACCGGAGAGGGTGCCGATGGTCTGGCCGAGCACCCGGTCGGGCAGCCCGAGGTTGGCGCAGATCCGGGCCGCCTCGGCCTCGGCGGCGTACCCGCCGAGGGAGGCGAACTGGTCCTCCAGGGTGCCGTACCGGCGGACGAGCCGTTCGTCCCCGGACTCGTCGGTGAGCCGCTCCTCGATCTCCTTCATCTGGGCCATCAGGACGTCCAGGCCCCGCGCGGAGAGCACCCGGTCCCGGGCGGTCACCCCGAGATCGCCGGTCCGGGGGTCCTGCGGGAGGTAGCCCACCGAGCTGCGCCGGTCGATCTGGCCGGTGTACGGCTGCCCCTCGCCGGCCAGCACCTTCAGCGTGGTGGTCTTGCCCGCGCCATTACGGCCGACCAGACCGATCCGGTCGCCGGGCTGCACCCGCAGGGTGGTGTCGGACAGCAGGATCCGGGCGCCGGCACGGAGTTCCAGGCCGCTCGCAGTGATCATCTCGGAGAACTCGCTCTCGGGGTCGAAGGCTGACTCAGGGCACACAAACCAGCCGGCGGATCTCGTCGATCCGTCGGCGCGGGGCGTTCAGCCTTCGCAGAGCAGCACGGAACCGATTGTACCGGGCGGCTCGGCGGAGCCGTCCACGGATTACCAATCAAGATCAACGGGTATCGCCAACACCAAAATCGGGCGATCGGGGTTGTGATGGAACTCAACGAGGACGCACGCATCGATACCAGCCAGGTGGAGGACCGGCGCGGGTCCGGCGGCGGCGGGGTGGCCGGGATCCCCATCTCCGGCCGGGGCGGCCTGATCGGCCTGGTGATCACGGTCCTGGTGGCGCTGGCCGGCGGTGGCTTCGGAATCAGCCAGCTGACCGGGGACGGCGGGGACCAGGGCGACAACACCGCGCTCGAGCAGCGGTGCAACGCCGAGGACGCCCTCCGACACCTCGACTGTCGCAACAACCTTTTCATCAACTCCATCCAGTCGTACTGGCAGCGGGCGTTGCCGGAGCACTTCGACCGGCCGTACCAGCAGTCCGACACGGTCTTCTTCGAGCAGGCGGTGAGCAGCGGCTGTGGCCAGGCCGACTCGGGCGTGGGGCCGTTCTACTGCCCCCTCGACGACAAGGTCTACATCGACCTGAGCTTCTACCGGGTACTCGCCGAACAACTGGGCGCCCCCGGCGAGTTCGCCCAGCCGTACGTCCTGGCGCACGAGTACGGCCACCACGTGCAGGACCTGCTCGGCACCGAGGCGCGGGTACGCGGGCAGCGGGAACAGAGCCCGGACGACGCCAACCGGCTCTCGGTGCTGCTCGAACTCCAGGCGGACTGCTACGCGGGCGCCTGGGCGAAGAACGCCACCGGTACCGCCGACGAGCGGGGTGTGAAGATCTTCACCAGCCTCAGCGACCAGGACATCCAGGAGGGCCTGGACACGGCGGCGGCGATCGGCGACGACGCGATCCAGCGCAGGTCCGGCGGCCGGATCGACGAGTCGCAGTTCACCCACGGCAGTTCGGCGGACCGGCAGAAGTGGTTCAACACCGGCTACCAGAATGGCAACCCGACCGCCTGCGACACCTTCCAGAACGCCCGCTGAGCCCGGCCGGCTCTCCGCTGGGCAACCGGATCGCCGCCGACCGGTCGGGGCCCGAGGCCGGCCCCGACCGGGGGCGGGAGCGGTGGCGTCGCGGCCGTACCCTCACTGCGGGTCCCGGACCAGCACGCGTACCGCGCGGGCGGCGGTGACCGCGTCGACCAGGACCGCGTGTCGGGGTTCGGGCACGTCGAGCAGCCGTTCCGCGCGCAGCGGCACCAGCGGCGCCAGCCGCCGGTCGGCGAGGATCCCGTCCACCGCCAGCCGGTCGCCGCCGCCCACCACCGCCGCGAGCCGGTCGGCCTCCGGCAGCAGCAGCCGGACCGCCAACTCGGCCGCGTCCGCCATGGCCGCCTTCGCCTGGTTGTCCCGCCGCCGGGCGAAGCGCTGCTGGGACCAGCCACCGGCGGCGGTACGGCCCTGCACGTACCGCCTGTCCACCTTGGAGACCACGAGCCGTTCGCCGTCGGCGACCCCGACCGCGACCGCGCCCTTGCGGGCCAGCAGCAGGCCCAACCGGCGCGGTGCCTGGACGGCCGCGAGGAATCCGGCCAGGTCCTCGGCGCCGGGCACCCCCGGCGGCGGATGCAGCACCGCGGTGGTGCCGTCCGGGGCGGCGAGCCGGAGCCCGTCCGGCACCGGGCCGGTCTCCGGCGGTCCGCCGTGGCGCTCGGTGAAGCCCTCGATCCAGCGCACCATCCGGGCCGGCGGGACGTCCACCCAGCGGCCACCCCCGGCAGCGGGTCGGCTGTTCATCACCAGACCGTACGGCACCGTCCAGCCGGATCAGCGCAGCAGCAGTTCGACAGCGAGCACCACGATCAGGGTGCTGGAGACGAGCGCGGTGGCCAGCCGACCCCGGGGCCCGGCCAGCAGCCGGCCGAGCAGCGAGCCGCCGGAGGCGACCAGCAACTGCCAACTCGCCGACGCACCGAACGCCGCCGCCACGAACGCCAGTTCCTCGCCCGCCGACCAGTCCACGGCGGCCTGCCGTCCGATCACCAGCGCGGCGAAGTAGAGGACCGTCAACGGGTTCAGCAGGGTCAGCGCCAGCAACCCGCCGTACGCCCGGGCCGGGGTGCCCAGGCTGCGGTCGGTGACGGCGACCCGGCCCTGGTCACGCCGATGCCGGAGGGCGCCGTACGCACCCGAGGCCGCCAGCCCGAGCAGTACGGCGACGGCGGTCCAGCGCAGCGGCTCGGCGACCGGCTCGATCAGGCCGGCGAGGGCGGCGCCACCGAGCACTGCGACGGCGGCGTAGAGCCCGTCGGCGGTGGCCACCCCCAGGGCCGCCGCCGCGCCCACCCGGATCGAGGTCCGCGCGGCCAGGCCGATCACGAGGATCGCGATGGCCCCGACGGGTACGGCGACGCCGTACCCGGCCAGCAGGCCGGCGACGAACGCGTCGGTCACGACGGCTGCGGGTCGATCCACACCGGACCGGCGCACCGCTGCTGTCGCCGGGCGGCCGAAGCCACGACGGCGGAAGCACGGGTGCGGAGGGTCGGCGTGATCATGCACCGATTCTGACCGGTAGCGAGCGGCCCCGCGACGGATTATCGGGCCAGGGCCCGGCCCCCGCGGCGCGGCCGGATCGCCCGCCCGGGACGGAACCGCGATCGGGCGCTGCCGGTCTATCTATCGACAGCGTGAGATAGATACCATTTGGAACCTGAGTGTCCTTCAGGTATGCCCGGACGCCGGCGGAAGGATTCCCCCATGCCCCGACGCGCCACCTTCCGACGCGCAACCGCCGCCGGCATCGCCGCACTGACCGTGGCGGCGATCGCGTTGACCGCCACCCCCGCACCGGCCGCACCGCCCGGAACCGGCCCGGCGACCGCCGCTGCCCCGGCCGCGCGGGCGGCCACGACCGCCTTCGTGGCCGGCGACCACTGCCTGGGTGAGTGTGCCGACATCCTGCCGCCCGGCCAGAACGGCAACGCCACCCTGGTCGACGTGCTCGCCAACCAGGCGCTGGGCGTCCTGCCGGCGCACTCGGGCGACCAGCTCGGCCCGTACGCCGACCTGGTCTACTCGTACGCCGGGTTGCGCGAGGAGCAGATCGGGGCGTTCTTCAACGACGCCTCCTTCGGAGTGCCGGCGGGCCAGGCCGAACGTACCTACTCCCCCCGTGCCGACGTGACGATCGTGCGGGACCGGGCGAACGGGATCCCGCACGTCACCGGCACCACCCGGGGCGGCACCATGTACGGCGCCGGGTACGCCGGCGCGGAGGACCGGCTCTTCACGATGGACCTGCTCCGGCGGGTCGGCCGGGGCACGCTCACCCCGTTCGCCGGTGGGGCGCCGGGCAACCGGGCGTTGGAACAGAGCGTCTGGCGCAACTCGCCGTACCGGGAGGCGGACCTGCAGGCCCAGGTCGCCGCGCTGCGCGACCAGGGTGCCCGGGGCGAGCAGCTCTACGCCGACGTGCAGGAGTACATCGCCGGGATCAACGCCTACATCCGGCACTGCATGGCGAACCGCAACTGCCCCGGCGAGTACGTGCTGACCGGCCACCTGGACGCGATCACCAACGCGGGCGGGCCGGAACAGTTCCAGATGACCGACCTGATCGCGATCGCCGGGGTGGTCGGCGGGCTGTTCGGCGGCGGCGGGGGCCATGAGATGCAGTCCGCCCTGGTCCGGATCGCCGCCCGGGCCCGGTACGGACCGGTCGAGGGCGACCGGGTCTGGACCGCGTTCCGGGCGCAGAACAATCCGGAGACGGTGCTGACCCTGCACGAGGGGCAGAGCTTCCCGTACGGCGCCGCGGACCCGGACGGGCCGAGCGTCGTACTGCCCGATCCGGGTTCCGCCCGGGTGGAGCCGGTGACCACCAGTCCCAGCGGATCGGCCCGGAAGTCCACCGGCGGCCCGTCGGAGCTGGCCGCCGCCCTGTCCGGCCTGACCATCACCCCGGCCAACCGGGGCATGTCGAACGCCGCCGTCATCTCCGGCGCGCACTCCGAGACCGGCCATCCGGTCGCCGTCTTCGGCCCGCAGACCGGGTACTTCGCGCCGCAGTTGCTGATGATGCAGGAGTTGCAGGGACCGGGAATCAGTGCCCGGGGCGCCGCCTTCGCCGGGGTCAACCTCTACGTGCTGCTCGGCCGGGGCCAGGACTACGCGTGGAGCGCCACCTCGTCCAGCCACGACATCACCGACACGTACGTCCTACCGCTGTGCACGGTGGACGGCAGCACCCCCACCCTGGCCAGCAACCACTACCGGTACCGGGGGCAGTGCCTGGCGATGGAGGAGCTCTCCCACGTCAACTCGTGGCGGCCGACCCTCGCGGACAGCACCCCGGCCGGCTCGTACCGCATGATCGCCTGGCGGACCAAGCTGGGGCTGGTGGGCTGGCGGGGCACCGTGGACGGTGCGCCGCACGCCTTCACCCAGCTCCGCTCCACCTACCGGCACGAGGCCGACTCCGCGATCGGGTTCCAGCTGTTCAACGATCCGGCCGCGATGGGCAGCGCGGCGCAGTTCATCACGGCGGCGGCCGAGGTCGAGTACGCCTTCAACTGGTTCTACGTCAACGCGGCCGAGTCGGCGTACTACAACTCCGGGCTCAATCCGGTCCGGGCCGCCGGGGCCAACCCGAACCTGCCGATCCGGGCCGAGCCGGCGTACGAGTGGCAGGGCTACGACCCGGAGACCAACACGGCCGACTACGCCCCGATCGCGGCGCATCCGCAGTCGGTGGACCAGGACTACTACGTCTCCTGGAACAACAAGCAGGCCAAGGACTTCGGTGCGGCCGACGGCAACTTCAGTTTCGGCTCGGTGCACCGGGGTGACCTGCTGGACAGGCCGATCCGGGCGGCGCTGGAGGCCGGCCAGAAGTTCGACCGGGCCTCGTTGACCTCCCTGGTGGAGCGCGCCGGGCTGACCGACCTACGCGGGATCGAGGTCCTGGACGAGCTGATCCGGGTGCTGGAGAGCCAACCGGTCGGCGACGCCGGCCTGGCCGGGACCGTGGACCGGCTGAAGGCGTGGCGACAGGCCGGCGCGTTGCGGGTGGAGACCGCCCGGGGCTCGAAGACGTACCAGCACGCCGAGGCGATCCGGATCTTCGACGCCTGGTGGCCACTGCTGGTCCGGGGGCAGTTCGCCGCCCCGCTCGGCGCCGACCTCTACCAGGCGATGGTCAACGCCATGCAGATCAACGAGTCGCCGTCCGGGCAGCAGCGCGGGGACACCTCGGACCTGCCCGGTTCGGCCGCCGAGGCGCAGACGCACAAGGGTTCGTCGTTCCAGTACGGCTGGTGGAGCTACGTCGACGCCGACCTGCGGGCCGTGCTCGGCGAGCCGGTACCGGGCGGGCCGGGTCGGACGTACTGCGGGGACGGCAACCTCTCCGCCTGCCGGCAGATCCTGCTCGACACGCTGCGGACCGCCGCCGCCCAGCCGGCCGCGCAGGTCTACCCCGGCGACGACCACTGCACGGCCGGGGACCAGTGGTGTGCCGACGCCATCGTGCAGTCCCCGCTCGGCGGGATCAAGCACGCCACGATCGCCTGGCAGAACCGGCCGACGTACCAGCAGGTGGTGTCCTTCCCGGCCCGGCGGGGCGACGACCTGACCAACCTGGCCGCGGGGCGGTCGGTGGCCGCGTCGAGCAGCCAGACCGGCAACGGCGCGGCCCGGGCGGTGGACGGAAACCCCGGTACCCGCTGGGCCAGTTCCTGGGCCGACAACCAGTCGATCACCGTGGACCTGGGTGGCGTCCGGTCCGTCAGCCGGGCGGTACTGAGCTGGGAGGCGGCCTACGCCCGGTCGTACCGGATCGAGGTCTCCACCGACGGCGGCACCTGGCGTCCGGTCTGGTCGACCACCGTCGGCGACGGCGGTACGGACAACGTCGACTTCGCCGCCACCCCGGCCCGCTACGTCCGGATGTACGGCCAGACCCGCGCCACCGGCTACGGCTTCTCCCTCTGGGAGTTCCAGGTCCACGCCCACTGACAGGTCCACGCCCACTGACCGGAGAGGTCACCGAAGACGTCGACGGCCTGTTGTCCACACCGCGACAACAGGCCGTCCATCCTCGCGAAAACAGTTACACGTTGAAGCCCAGGGCGCGAAGCTGGTCGCGGCCCTCGTCGGTGATCTTGTCGGGGCCCCACGGCGGCAGCCACACCCAGTTGATCCGGATGTCGGAGACCAGTCCGCCACCAGGGCCGGTGGTCAGCGCCGACCGCGTCTGGTCCTCGATCACGTCGGTCAGCGGGCAGGCCGCCGAGGTCAGCGTCATGTCCAGGGTCGCGACGTTCTCGTCGTCGATGTGCACCCCGTACACCAGACCGAGGTCGACCACGTTGATGCCCAGCTCGGGGTCGACGACGTCCTTCATCGCCTCTTCGACGTCGGCGACCGCGGCCTTGCCGGTCGACCCCGTCGACTCGGTCGACGCGGTCGCCATGTCCTGATCAGTCATGCCGTCTTCACCTCGCTCCGCTCGTTCTTGTCATCACTACCGGCCTCGAACTCGACCCCGGCCCGCGCCGCGGCGTCCTTGAACGCCATCCACGGCAGCAACGCGCACTTCACCCGGGCGGGATAGCGGGCCACCCCGGCGAACGCCACCGCGTCGCCCAGCAGTTCCTCGTCCGGGGTCACCTGACCCCGGCCCGACATCAACTCGACGAAGGCCGCGTGCACCGCGAACGCCTCCTCGGCGCCCCGGCCGGTCAGCAGCTCGTGCAGCACGCTCGCCGAGGCCTGGCTGATCGAGCAACCCAGACCGTCGTACGACACGTCACTGAGCGTGTCGTCGTCGAGGGCGATCCGTACCGTCACCTCGTCCCCGCAGGTCGGGTTGACGTGATGTGCCTCGGCGGCGTACGGCTCGCGCAGCCCGCGCCCGTGCGGATGCTTGTAGTGGTCCAGGATGATCTCCTGGTAAAGCTGGTCGACCTGCATTACCCGAACACCTTCCGTACCTGTTCCAGCCCGCGCACCAGGGCGTCGACCTCGCTGGTCGTGGTGTACAGGTAAAACGAGGCGCGGGTGGTCGCCGGTACGCCGAACCGTACGCAGACCGGTCGCGCACAGTGATGGCCGACCCGTACCTCGACACCCTGGGCGTCCAGCACCTGACCCACGTCGTGCGGGTGGATGCCGTCCAGTGCGAACGAGATGGTGCCACCCCGGCCGATCGGCACCGTCGGCCCGAAGATCCGCAACCCGGGCACCGTGTCCAGGGCGTCCAGCGCGTACGCCGTCAGCTCCTTCTCGTGCCACTGGATCGCCCGCATCCCGATCCCGGACAGGTAGTCCACCGCCGCGCCCAGCGCCACCGCCTCGGCGATCGGCGGAGTACCCGCCTCGAACCGGGCCGGCGGCGCCGCGTACGTCGAGCCGGCCATGGTGACCGTCTCGATCATCGAACCACCGCCGAACACCGGCGGCATCGCGGCCAGCAGCTCGCCTCGGCCCCACAACACGCCGATGCCGCTCGGCGCGCACATCTTGTGCCCGGTGAAGGCGATGAAGTCGGCGTCCAGGTCGACCACGTCGATCGGCAGGTGCGGCACCGACTGCGAGCAGTCGAGCAGCAGCAGCGCGCCGACCTGGCGGACCCGCTCGGTGATCCGGGCGGTGGCGTTGATCGTGCCGAGGATGTTGGACATGTGCACGAACGAGACCAGCCTGGTCCGCTCGTTGACCAACTCCTCCAGGTTCGACTCGTCGAGCCGGCCCCCGTCGGTGACGCCGAACCAACGCAGCGTGGCGCCGGTCCGCTCGCAGAGCAGCTGCCACGGCACGATGTTCGAGTGGTGCTCCATCTCGGAGATCACGATCTCGTCGCCGGGGCCGAGCCGGAACCGGGGGTCACCGCCGGTGCCGACCGAGGCGTTCGAGAAGGCGTACGCGACCAGGTTGATCGCCTCGGTGGAGTTCTTGGTGAACACCACCTCGTCCGGGCTCGGCGCGTTGATGAACGCCGCGACCTTGCCCCGGGCCCCCTCGTACGCCTCCGTCGCCTCGGTCCCGACGGTGTGCACCGAGCGGGAGACGTTGCCGTTGTGCCGCTCGTAGTGCTCCCGCAGCGCGTCGAGCACCTGGCGGGGCTTCTGCGAGGTGTTCGCGCTGTCCAGGTAGACCAGCGGGTGGCCGTTGACCTCGCGACCCAGGATCGGGAAGTCCGCCCGTACCGCCTCCACGTCGAACCGCGGCACGTCGTCGTACTGTGGCATCCCCGGTGGGATCGCGATCGTGGTCATCTCGATGGTGCCCTTCCGCTCAGGCCCGGGCCGTGCCGGCGCCGGCGACGTACCGCTCGTAGCCCTCGGCCTCCAGCTTCTCGGCCAGCTCCGGGCCACCCTGCTCGACGATCCGGCCGGCCACGAAGACGTGCACGAAGTCGGGCTTGATGTAGCGCAGGATCCGGGTGTAGTGGGTGATCAGCAGCAGGCCGGTCTGTCCGGTCTCGCGGACCCGGTTGACTCCCTCGCTGACCACCCGCAGGGCGTCGATGTCGAGCCCGGAGTCGGTCTCGTCGAGGATGGCCACCTTCGGCGCGAGCAGCTCGAGCTGGACGATCTCGTGCCGCTTCTTCTCACCGCCGGAGAAGCCCTCGTTCACGTTGCGCTGGGCCATCGCGGGGTCCATCTGCAGCCGCTCCATCGCGCCGCGCAGCTCGCCGGCCCAGGTACGCAGCTTCGGCGCCTCGCCGTCCACCGCCGTCTTCGCGGTACGCAGGAAGTTCGCCACCGACACCCCGGGCACCTCGACCGGGTACTGCATCGCCAGGAAGAGGCCGGCGCGGGCCCGCTCGTCCACGGTCATCGACAGCACGTCGGTGCCGTCGAGCAGCACCTCGCCGCTGGTGATCTGGTACTTCGGGTGGCCGGCGATCGAGTAGGCCAGGGTCGACTTACCGGACCCGTTCGGGCCCATGATCGCGTGAGTCTCCCCCGCCCGCACGGTGAGGTCGACTCCGGCCAGGATCGGCTTCAGCTCGCCGTCGGGCAGCTTGACCGACACCTGCAGGTCACGGATCTCAAGAACACTCATGGCGCGGAAACTCCATTACTCGGCGTGAGACTCAGGTAGATGTCGCCGTCGCGGATCTCGACGGGGTATACGGGTACGGGTTCGGTCGCCGGCAGCCCGGTGGGCTCACCGGTACGCAGGTCGAAGCGGGAGCCGTGCAGCCAGCACTCCAGGGAACAGCCGTCGACCTCGCCCTCGGAGAGCGCGACCGCGGCGTGCGAGCACTCGTCGCGTACGGCGTAGAAGTTGCCGTCCTCGGCGTGTACGACGGCGACCTCGGTGCCGTCGACGTCCGCCTGGATGGCGGTGCCCTTCGGCACGTCCTCGGTCGAACAGATCCGGATCATCAGACGGCGGCCTTGCTGAGCCGTACCTCGATCTGCTCGCCGAGCCGGTCGCGCAGCGCCTCGGCCGGGATCTTGTTCAGCAGCTCGGCGAAGAAGCCCCGGACGACCAGCTTGCGCGCCTGGTCCTCCGGAATTCCCCGGGCCATCAGGTAGAACAACTGCTCGTCGTCGAACCGTCCGGTGGTGCTGGCGTGGCCAGCACCGGCCACCTCGCCGGTCTCGATCTCCAGGTTGGGCACCGAGTCGGCGCGGGCGCCCTCGGTCAGCACCAGGTTGCGGTTGATCTCGTAGGTGTCGGTGCCGGTGGCCGCCGCCCGGATCAGCACGTCGCCGACCCAGACGGTGTGCGCGCTGGCGCCCTGCAACGCGCCCCGGTAGCCGACGTAGCTGCGGCAGTCCGGCACGCTGTGGTCGACGAGCTGCCGGTGCTCCAGGTGCTGCCCGGCGTCGGCGAAGTAGAGGCCGTACAGCTCGGCCTCGCCGCCCCGACCGGTGTACTCCACGCTGGTGTACTGCCGGACCAGCTCCCCGCCGAGGGTGACCTGTACGTGCGTCACCTTGGCGTCCCGGCCCAGCTTGACCTTCAGGTGCTGGGCCTGCACCGAGTCCGGCGCCCAGTCGGCGACCGTGACCAGGGTGAGCTTCGCGCCCTCGGCGACCGCCACCTCGACGTTGTCGGCCAGGGTCACCGAGCCGGTCTGCTCCAGCACCAGGGTCACCTCGGCGAACCGGCCGACGTCGACGAAGGTGTGCCCGAACGAGGCACCGTCGGCGCCCTGCCCGACCAGCCGGACCGACACCGGTTCCGCCGGCCGGGTCTCCGGGGCCACCGCGATGACGACCGCCTCGGCCGCCCGGCCGTGGGCCAGCGCGCTGATCCGGTCGAACGGGGTCAGCACGCTGCCGATCCGGGCGTCACCCTCGTGCACGCCGCCGAACGTCACTCCGTCCGGCAGCGCGTCGACCTCGTAGCGCAGCCGGCCGTCGGTCGGGGTGAACCCGTCGTCGGCCAGTCCACGCAGCCGCTTGAGCGGAGTGAACCGCCACTCCTCCTCCAGACCGGTGAGGGCCGGGAAGTCGCCGACGTCGTAGGAGCGGAGCGTCTGCGCCTTGGTCTGCGGCCCGCCTGGTGCCGTGGGCGCGAATGCTTCGGTAGTCATCTCTTCCTTGGTCTTGTCTCACGAGGTCCGAGGCGAACGGATGGAATCGGCGTGCCGGCGTCAGCCGACCGCGCCCTCCATCTGCAGCTCGATCAGCCGGTTGAGTTCCAGGGCGTACTCCATCGGGAGTTCCTTGGCGATCGGCTCGATGAAGCCGCGCACGATCATCGCCATCGCCTCGTCCTCGGTCATGCCCCGGCTCATCAGGTAGAAGAGCTGGTCCTCGCTGACCTTGGAGACGGTCGCCTCGTGCCCCATCGACACGTCGTCCTCGCGGATGTCGACGTACGGATAGGTGTCCGAGCGGGAGATCGCGTCCACCAGCAGCGCGTCGCACTTCACCGTCGACCGGCTGTGGTGCGAACCCTCCAGCACCTGGACCAGGCCCCGGTAGGAGGTCCGGCCACCGCCCCGGGCGATCGACTTGGAGACGATCGTGCTCGACGTGTGCGGGGCGGCGTGCACCATCTTGGCGCCCGCGTCCTGGTGCTGCCCCTCGCCGGCCATCGCCACCGAGAGCACCTCGCCCTTGGCGTGCTCGCCGGTCATGTAGACCGCCGGGTACTTCATGGTGACCTTGGAGCCGATGTTGCCGTCGATCCACTCCATGGTCGCGCCCTCGTGGCAGACCGCCCGCTTGGTGACCAGGTTGTAGACGTTGTTCGACCAGTTCTGGATGGTCGTGTAGCGGCAGCGCGCGTTCTTCTTCACGATGATCTCGACGACCGCGCTGTGCAGCGAGTCGGAGGAGTAGATCGGCGCGGTGCAACCCTCGACGTAGTGCACGTACGCGCCCTCGTCGACGATGATCAGCGTCCGCTCGAACTGGCCCATGTTCTCCGTGTTGATCCGGAAGTACGCCTGCAGCGGGATCTCCACCTGCACGCCCTTGGGCACGTAGATGAACGAGCCACCGGACCAGACCGAGGTGTTGAGCGCGGCGAACTTGTTGTCGCCGACCGGGATCACCGTGCCGAAGTACTCCTTGAAGACGTCCTCGTGCTCCTTGAGCGCGGTGTCCGTGTCCAGGAAGAGGACGCCCTGCTCCTCAAGGTCCTCGCGGATCTTGTGGTAGACCACCTCGGACTCGTACTGGGCGGCGACACCGGCGACCAGCCGCTGCTTCTCGGCCTCCGGGATGCCCAGCCGGTCGTAGGTGTTCTTGATCTCCTCGGGCAGGTCCTCCCAGCTGGCGGCCTGCTTCTCCGTGGAGCGGACGAAGTACTTGATGTTGTCGAAGTGGATCCCGCTCAGGTCGGCGCCCCAGTTCGGCATCGGCTTGCGCCCGAACAGCCGCAGTCCCTTCAACCGGAGGTCGAGCATCCAGGCCGGCTCGTTCTTCTTGGCGGAGATGTCCCGTACCACCGCCTCACTGAGGCCGCGCTGGGCGCTCGTGCCGGCCACGTCGGAGTCGGCCCAGCCGTACTCGTAGCGTCCCAGGGCGGCGAGCTGCTCCTCCTGCGTCAGGGGCTGGACGATCTGCTCGGTCATCTATCTGTCCTCACATTGATGACGGAATGTATCGACTGGGCCGGAATGTGCGTGGTGCACACTCCGTCACCGTGGGCGATGGTGGCCAGGCGCTGCACGTGGGTGCCGACCAGGCGGGAGATGACCGCCGTCTCGGCCTCGCACAGCTGGGGAAACTCCGCGGCCACGTGGGCCACCGGGCAGTGGTGCTGGCACAACTGGCCACCGGAGGCGATCGTGGACGCGTTGGCAGCGTATCCCTCCGCGGTGAGCGCCTCGGCAAGTGCCTCGGCCCTGGCCAGCGGATCGTTCCCGGCGCCCTCCATGGCCGCCCGGCAGCGGGCCTCCAGCGCGGAGACCTGCTCGGCGGCGAACGCGCCCACCGCGTCCGGGCCGCCCTGCCGGGAGATCCAGCGCAGTGCGGCGGTGGCCATCCCGTCGTAGGTGTGCGTGCCGCAGCGTCGCCGCCCCGAGTCGGTGAGCCGGAACAACTTGGCGGGCCGTCCCCGACCACGCTGGCCGCGTACGGCCTGGTCACGGGCGATGACCTCGCCGTCGGCCAGCATCGAGTCGAGGTGTCGGCGGATGGCCGCGGAGCCGAGACCCAGTTCCGTACCGAGCTGGGCGGCGGTCGCCGCACCGTGCTCCAGCAGCAACTGGGTCACCCGGTCCCGGGTGGTACGCCCGTCAGGCCCGCCGACCGGACCGGCGGCGACGACAGGACCGGCGACCGGCTCGGTCGCCTGCTCCTGCTCGGAGTACACCGCCAGGTTTTTCACAACGCCAACGTTACGTATTTCATCCAAGGTCCGCAAACCCGGGCTCCGGTGATCCGGACCACCGGGCGGCGGGCTTGCCGTCCAGCATGATCACATTTGCACGTACGATGGCCGACGTGAGCCGATTCGGCGAATTCTCTGGCAAACCCACCCTATCGCGGTTGGCGCTCGCCTCCGTGGTGGGGAACGTCCTGATCGTCGGCACCGGCGGCGCGGTCCGACTGACCAAATCCGGTCTCGGCTGCCCGACCTGGCCCCGCTGTACGGACGAGTCGTACGTGGCGACCAGCGAGATGGGCGTACACGGGGTGATCGAGTTCGGCAACCGGCTGCTCACCTTCGCCCTCGCCGCCGTGGTCATCGCCGGAGTGGTCGCGGCGTGGCGGCAGCGCCCCCGCCGCCGGCCCCTGCGGCTGCTCGCCGTCGCCGCCGCCTTCGGCATCCCGGCGCAGGCGATGGTCGGCGGCCTGACCGTGCTCACCAACCTCAACCCGTGGGTGGTCGGGCTGCACTTCCTGGCCTCCATGGCCGTCATCGCGGCGGCCTTCGCGTTCTGGCGGCGCACCCTCGAACCGGACGACCCGGCCCGGCCGACCGTGCCCACCCCGCTGCGCGGGCTCGCCTGGGTCGTCGCCGGGGTGACCGCGGCGGTCCTGGTGGTCGGCACCTGGGTGACCGGAAGCGGACCGCACTCCGGCGACGCGGGCGCGGCCCGCAACGACCTGGACCCGGAGACGATCTCCCAGGTGCACGCCGACATGGTGTTCCTGCTGCTCGGCCTCGCCATCGCGCTGTGGTTCGCCCTGCGGGCCGTACGCGCCCCCGCCGGGGCACTCCGGGCGGCCGGCCTGCTCCTGCTGGCCATCCTGGGCCAGGGCCTGATCGGCTTCGTGCAGTACCTCACCGGGCTGCCGGTCCTGCTGGTCGGCGCGCACATGCTCGGCTCCTGCCTGGTCTGGCTGGCCGCGCTGGCGGTGCTCTGGTCGACCCGGGAACGCCGGCCAGCCGGCATCGCCGAGACACCGCAGCCGCACCTCGCCACCGCATCGGTGTAAGGAAGGGCCCCTTCTTATCGTTTTCGGTAGAAGAAGGGGCCCTTGCTAACCGGTCAGCGCACCCGGGCGGCGATGGCGTCGGCGAAGCGCTCCGCCGCGCCCGGGTCGTGGGCCAGGAAGAGTGACGGCTCGGTGAGTTCGACCTCGACCAGCACCGGCGCCCCGTCCGGGCCCGGGATCAGGTCCACCCGGGCGTAGAGCGGCCGGCCCGGCCCGCCGGGCAGTGCCGCGAGCACCCGTTCGGCGACCGCCAACTCGGCCTCCTCCGGGGTACGCGGGCTGATCTGCTCCGCCCGGAACAGCCCCTCGGCGCCGTAGTCCGGACCGAGGAGCATCGGCCCCTTCCGGATCGCGTGGCTGAACCGCAGGCCGTCGGGGCCGGCGAAGAACAGCAGCGCCGTCTCGCCCGCGCTGTCCACCGCGCTCAGGTAGGGCTGCACCATGACCTGCCGCCCGGCCGCGTGGAGCCGCTTGACGTGGGCCAGGGCCAGTTGCCGGTGCTCGACGTTCGCCAGGTCGTAGCGGCCGGTGTCGAGGCTGCCGGCCCCGATCGCGGGTTTGAGGACGTACTCGCCGGTGGCCGGTGGATCGTTCCAGTCGGCGTTCGGATCCAGCCAGGTGGTCGGCGCGGTGGGCACTCCGGCGGCGGCCAGCTCGCGCAGGTACCGCTTGTCGGTGTTCCACCGGACCAGGTCGGCCGGGTTCGCCAGCGCGGGCACCGTCTCGGCCCAGGCGACGAACTCGGCCCGCCTCGACGGGTAGTCCCAGGGCGACCGGAGCACCGCGAGGCGGTAGCCGGCCCAGTCCACCTCGGCGCTGTCCCAGACCACCGGCTCCACCGATATGCCGCGATCGGCGAGCGGGGCCGACAACAGTCGGTCGTCCGGATCCAGTTCCGGTAGTTCGGCACAGGTAATGAGAGCGACCCGGGGCTTACCCCGGGCCGCGCGGTTATCGGACAAAAGATATCAACGAGCCATGGTACGACGAGCCATCGACCGCCATAGATCGTGACCCGGACGCATCTGGTCCATCAGTTCCCGCTCCCATTCATTCTCAACGGCGACCCCCGCCTTGGCGCAGGCCAGTCGCGCGACATCGGTGCTCTCCGCGAACTGGTCAGCCCACACGCCGTCCTCCCCCACGAGGACAATGCGCGCGCCCCGCTTGCCGACGTACTCGATGACCGCCTTCGCGCCGCCGTGGCCGGCGGCAAACGACTGGATGCCAGAGACCAGACCATTGGGGGTCTGGCCCGCGACGGCGGTCTGATCGGCCGTCGGCGTCGTATCGGAACCATCTGCCATAACGCGAAGCCTAAGCAGACTTCGACCGGCATGCGGGGCGCCTACCGATATTTTGTGATGCCAATTACTGTCGGTTTACCGTTCCGACCGCGCATCTTCGTCCGATTTTTCGGGCTATAAGTGACCAAATTAAAGCCACAATTCACGTTTAAAGCCGACAAACAGGACGAACGGTGACGTAACCACCCGAAACCGGAGGTCAGAGCAGCGCGTCCACCGCGACGGCGGCGAAGAGGATCGTGAGATACGTGATGGACCAGTGGAACAGCCGCATCGGCTTCAACGACTCGCCGCGCCGGGACCGCTGGCTCAGCCGGTGGGACTCCGCGATGAACATCCCGCCGGCCGCCAGGGCCGTGATGCCGTAGACCGGGCCCATGCCCAGCGGCCACAGCAGCACCGAGGTCAGCACCGTCAGCCAGGTGTAAAAGACGATCTCCAGGTTGACCCGGCGGATCGAGGCCACCACCGGCAGCATCGGAATGCCGGCCCGGCGGTAGTCGTCCTTGAACTTGATCGCCAACGCGTAGAAGTGCGGCAACTGCCAGAAGAACACCACCGCGAAGAGCCCCCAGGCGCGCGGCGCCAGCGACCCGGTCACCGCGGCCCAGCCGATCAGCACCGGTGCCGAGCCGCAGATGCCGCCCCAGAAGGTGTTCTGCGACGTGTTCCGCTTGAGCCACATCGTGTAGACGACGTCGTAGTAGACGATCGCGGCCAGGGTCAGCGCGGTGGCCAGCCAGTTGGTGAAGACCGCCATCAGGGTCACCGAGATCACCGCCAGCACCAGCCCGAAGACCAGCGCGTTGCGCGGCGCGACGGTGTGCGTCGGCAACGGGCGACGCTTGGTCCGCTGCATCAACTGGTCGATGTCCCGGTCGATGTAGCAGTTGAGCGCGTTGGCGGCACCGGCGGCCAGCGAGCCGCCCAGCAGCACCACGGCGACCAGCCAGAGCGACGGCAGGCCGTCGGCGGCCAGCATCATCGTCGGCACGGTGGTGATGAGCAGCAGCTCGACGATCCGCGGCTTGGTCAGCGCGACGTACGCCCTGATCCGGGCCGCGGCGTCAGCGCGCCGGGACACCTCGCGGTCGGCCGTCGTCCCCGCACTCGGGGCACCGCCGGTCGCGGGGCGCTCGGTGATCGTGCTCACGGATTGCCACCTTCCGGCGTCGACACAGGGGAGAACGGTGCGTAACAGCGTGGGCGGCGGGCGACCAGCCGGACCAGCATGCCGACCGACAGCCTACGCGTCGCCGTTTGCGCTGCCCGGGCGACCCTTCAACGGTGCGAACGATCACACTCCCGACGAAGCGGCGCACTGGTGGCGACATCCGGGGGTTGGGTTTCGGAAGCGGTCGCTAGGGTCATCAGTGAGGGTTCCGCCCATCTGTTGAGGAGCGCACACGATCGTGGCTGACAATCGACCCGCCCAAGACTCGCTGAGCTGGTCCGATCTCGACCAGCGTGCCGTCGACACCGCCCGCGTGCTGGCCATAGACGCCGTCGAGAAATCCGGCAACGGCCATCCGGGTACGGCGATGAGTCTCGCGCCCGCCGCCTACCTGCTGTTCAACCGGGTGATGCGGCACGACCCGACCGACCCCGACTGGACCGGCCGGGACCGGTTCGTCCTCTCCGCAGGGCACAGCAGCCTCACGCTCTACGTCCAGCTCTACCTCAGCGGTTACGGGCTGGGCCTGAGCGACCTCAAGTCGTTGCGCCAGTGGGGATCCCTGACCCCGGGCCACCCCGAGCACGGTCACACCCGGGGAGTCGAGACCACCACCGGCCCGCTCGGCCAGGGGCTCGGCAACGCCGTCGGAATGGCGATGGCGGCCCGCCGGGAACGCGGCCTGCTGGACCCGGACGCCCCGGCCGGCACCTCGCCGTTCGACCACCACATCTGGTGCATCGCCTCGGACGGCGACATCGAGGAGGGGATCAGCCACGAGGCCAGCGCGCTCGCCGGACACCAGAAGCTCGGCAACCTCGTCCTGATCTACGACGACAACGAGATCTCGATCGAGGACGACACCCGGATCGCCAAGAGCGAGGACGTCTCCGCCCGGTACGCCGCGTACGGCTGGCACGTGCAGACCGTGGACTGGCGTACCGGCGACGCGGACCAGGGCGACTACCACGAGAACCTCGAGGAGCTGTACGCCGCGCTGCTCGCCGCGAAGGCGGAGACCGACCGGCCCTCGTTCATCGCGCTGCGCACCATCATCGGCTGGCCGGCCCCGACCAAGCAGAACACCGGCAAGATCCACGGCTCGGCGCTCGGTGCCGACGAGGTGGCCGCGACCAAGAAGCTGCTCGGCTTCGACCCGGGGCAGCACTTCGAGGTCGACGACGAGGTGCTGGCGCACGCCCGGCAGGTGCTCGAACGCGGCCGGACCGCACACACCGAGTGGGAGACCGGGTACCAGTCGTGGGCCGGGGCGAACCCGGAGGGTAAGGCGCTGCACGACCGGCTGGCCAGCCGTACGCTGCCGACCGGCTGGACCGACGCGCTGCCCGAGTTCCCGGCCGACGCCAAGGGCATCGCCACCCGGGCCGCCTCCGGCAAGGTGCTCCAGGCCCTCGCCCCGGTGCTGCCGGAACTCTGGGGCGGCTCCGCCGACCTGGCCGAGAGCAACAACACCACGATGGAGGGCGAGCCCTCCTTCATCCCCAGCGAGTACGCGACCAAGGCGTTCCCGGGCAACGAGTACGGCCGGGTCCTGCACTTCGGCATCCGCGAGCACGCCATGGGTGCGATCCTGAACGGTATCGCCCTGCACGGCGGCACCCGGCCGTACGGCGGCACCTTCCTGGTGTTCAGCGACTACATGCGCCCGGCGGTACGGCTCGCCGCGCTGATGAAGCTGCCGGTGACGTACGTCTGGACGCACGACTCGATCGGCCTCGGCGAGGACGGGCCGACCCACCAGCCGGTCGAGCACCTGACCGCGCTGCGGGCCATTCCCGGGCTCGACGTGATCCGGCCGGCCGACGCCAACGAGACCGCCTGGGCCTGGCGGCGGGCGCTGGAGCAGACCGACCGGCCGGCCGCGCTGGCGCTGAGCCGGCAGCCGCTGCCGACGCTTGACCGCAGCGAACTGGCCGGGGCCGACCAGACGGCCAAGGGCGGTTACGTGCTGGCCGAGGCGTCGAACGCGCAGCCGGAGGTGATCCTCATGGGCACCGGTTCCGAGGTGCAGCTCTGCCTCACCGCCCGGGACCGGCTGGAGGCCGATGGCACCCCGACCCGGGTCGTCTCGATGCCCTGCCAGGAGTGGTTCCGGGAGCAGGACTCGGCCTACCAGGAATCCGTGCTCCCCCGCGACGTCAAGGCCCGGGTCAGCGTCGAGGCCGGCATCGCGATGTCCTGGCGCGACCTGATCGGCGACGCCGGCGAGGCCGTGAGCCTGGAGCACTACGGCGCGAGCGCGCCGCACACCGTGCTCTTCGAGCAGTTCGGATTCACCCCCGACCGGATCGTGGCGGCCGCGCACGCGTCGCTGACCCGGATCGGTTCCATCACTGGTACGACCACCGGAAACTAAAGGGAGCGTTGGCGAACATGACGGACCGGTTGGGTGAGCTCACCGCCGCGGGCGTGGCGGTCTGGCTCGACGATCTTTCAAGGGTACGGCTCAGTTCGGGCAACCTGGACCAGTTGCGTCGGGAGAAGCACCTGGTCGGGGTGACCACCAACCCGACGATCTTCGCGAAGGCGCTCAGCGACGCCGACGAGTACAGCTGGCAGCTGCGTGACCTCGCCATGCGTGGGGTGACCGTCGAGGAGACGGTCCGGATGCTCACCACGTACGACGTGCGCTGGGCCTGCGACGTGATGCGCCCGGCGTACGACAGCAGTGCCGGCGTCGACGGTCGGGTCTCCATCGAGGTGGACCCGCGGCTGGCGTACGAGACTGAGAAGACCGTGGCCGAGGCGAAGGCGCTGTGGTGGCTGGTCGACCGGCCGAACCTGTTCATCAAGATCCCGGCGACCGAGGCCGGGCTGCCGGCGATCACCGCCACCCTCGCCGAGGGGATCAGCGTGAACGTGACGCTGATCTTCGGACTGGACCGCTACTCGCAGGTGATGGAGGCCTTCCTGGCCGGCCTGGAGCAGGCGAAGGCGAACGGGCACGACCTGACGAAGATCGCCTCGGTGGCGTCCTTCTTCGTCTCCCGGGTCGACTCCGAGGTCGACAAGCGGCTGGACAAGCTCGGCGCCGCCGGCCGGCCGGACCTCGCCGCGCTGAAGGGCAAGGCGGCGGTCGCCAACGCCCAGCTGGCGTACGAGCGCTACTCGGAGGTGTTCTCCTCCGACCGGTGGCAGGCGCTGGCCGACGCGGGCGCCCACCCGCAGCGCCCGCTCTGGGCGTCGACCTCCACCAAGAACCCCGAGTACCGGGACGTGATCTACGTCGAGGAACTGATCGCGCCGGGGACCGTGAACACCATGCCGGAGCCGGTGATCGACGCGTACGCCGACCACGGCGAGGTGCGCCCGGACGCCGTCACCGGCGCGTACACGCAGGCCCGTGAGGTCTTCACCGGACTGGCCGCGGCCGGCGTCGACTTCGACGACGTGATCGCCACCCTGGAACGCGAGGGTGTGGAGAAGTTCGAGGCCAGCTGGCTGGAGCTGCTGGACGGCGTACGGAAGTCGCTCGAAGCGGCGGCCGAGGGCGCCGGGAAGCCCGGCCGGGCCGCCCAGGACAACGCGGCAGCGGCGCAGCGCGCGGGAGGTAATGCATGAGCGAGGACCTGTTGGACGGCGGATGTGAGGGGGCGGCCGGACTCGCGGTGTACGGCGCGGACGCGGTCGACGCGGAGGCTCCGGCGTCGGCTCGGGCCGCGCTGCTCGCCGAGGACGTGCCGGCCCGGCTGACGCAGAAGGACCCGACGCTGTGGGGGACGGAGGCGCAGGCCGAGGCGGCGGTCCGGCTCGGCTGGGTGGACACCTTCCGGCGCAGTCGGGAGTTGCTGCCGCAGCTCGCCGAGCTGAAGGCGGAACTCGCCGACCTGGACCACGTGGTGCTGGCCGGGATGGGCGGCTCCTCGCTGGCCCCCGAGGTGATCACCCGTACCCTCGGCAGGTCGCTGACCGTGCTGGACACCACCGATCCCGGGCAGGTCCGGTCGGCGATCGCCGACCGGCTGGACCGGACCGTCGTGGTGGTGGCCAGCAAGTCCGGTTCGACGGTGGAGACCGACAGCCACCGGCGGGCGTACTGGCAGGCGTTCCTCGACTCCGGGCTGACCGAGGCCGAGGCCGGCCGGCGCTTCGTCGTGGTCACCGATCCGGGCTCGCCGCTGGCCGACACCGCCGCCGAGATGGGTGCCTTCGTGGTGCTCGCCGACCCGGAGGTGGGCGGGCGGTACTCCGCGCTGACCGCCTTCGGGCTGGTCCCGTCGGCCCTGGCCGGGGTCGAGGTCGCGGAACTGCTCGACCAGGCCGAGGAGCTGTTCGACGCGCTCGGCGGCGACCGGGACAACCCGGGGCTGGCGCTCGGCGCCGCGCTCGGCGCGGCGGCCACCAACGGGCGGGACAAGGTCGCGTTGATCCCGGACGGCACCGGCATCGACGGCCTCGGTGACTGGGCCGAACAGTTGATCGCCGAGTCCACCGGCAAGAACGGCGTCGGGATCCTGCCGGTGGTGATCGAGGACCCGAGCAGTCCCGGGGCGACCGGACCGGACGTACTGACCCTGACCTACGGCGGCGGGCTGCCGGCCGGAGCGGTGCCGGGCGGCGGGATCCGGCCGCAGGTGGCCGTGAACGGCCCGCTGGGCGCGCACTTCCTGGCCTGGGAGTACGCCACCGCGGTCGCCGGTGTGGTGCTCGGGATCGACCCGTTCAACCAGCCGAACGTCACCGAGTCCAAGGAGAACACCAACCGGCTGCTCGGCACCGGCCTGCCGGTCGAGGCGCCGACGTTCGTGGACGACGGGGTCGAGGGGTACTGGTTCCCGGGCGGGAGCCAGCAGGAGGCGCCGCTCCCCGGCGACCTGGCCGGCGCGCTGCGGCTGCTGCTGGACGGGCTGGCCGACGGCGGCTACCTGGCCGTGATGGCGTACCTGGACCGGTTCGCCGACGCCAAGGCCGGGCAGGTACGCCCCGGACTCGCCGCCGCCTCCGGTCGACCGGTCACCTTCGGCTGGGGCCCACGCTTCCTGCACTCGACCGGTCAGTACCACAAGGGCGGTCCGCAGCTCGGCTCGTTCCTGCAGATCACCGGGGACGTGGCCGAGGACCTCGCGGTGCCCGGCAAGCCGTACTCCTTCGCGCAGTTGCAGGCGGCGCAGGCCGCGGGCGACCGGCAGGCGCTCGCCGAGCGGGGCCGTGCCGTCCTACGGCTACACCTTCCCGACCGGGCCGCCGGGGTACCGCACGTGCTGGACGCGGTACGGGGTCTGCGGAGTTGACGACGAGCCGGCATGCTGACAGTGGAGGTCGGATGAGCCAAGGAGAGGAAGCCGTGAATCCGCTGCGCGACCCGCAGGACCGGCGGCTGCCACGGATCCCGGAGCCGTGTGCGCTGGTGATCTTCGGCGTGACCGGCGACCTGGCCCGTAAGAAGCTGCTGCCGGCGGTGTACGACCTGGCCAACCGGGGATTGCTGCCGCCCGGCTTCGTGGTGCTCGGGTTCGCCCGGCGGGACTGGGGCGACGGCGACTTCGAAACGGTGGCCCGGGAGGCGGCCCAGGCGCACGCCCGGACCCCCTGGCGTGAAGAGGTCTGGGCCCGGCTGGCCGGCAACATCAAGTTCGTCGGCGGCTCGTTCGACGACGACGCGGCGTTCGACCACCTGGTCGCCGCGCTGGACGAGTTGCGCGACACCCACGGCATCGCCGGCAACGCCGCGTTCTACTTCTCCATCCCACCGGCGGCGTTCCCGACCGTGCTCAAGCAGCTCGCCCGGACCGGCATGTCCGACAACGACAAGTCCGGCGGCTGGCGCCGGGTGGTGGTGGAGAAGCCGTTCGGGCACGACCTGCCCTCGGCGAAGGCGCTCAACGATCTGGTCGACGACGTCTTCACCCGGGAGGACGTCTTCCGGATCGACCACTACCTGGGTAAGGAGACGGTCCAGAACATCCTCGCCCTGCGGTTCGCCAACAACCTCTTCGAGCCGCTGTGGAATTCCAAGTACGTCGACTCGGTGCAGATCACCATGGCCGAGGACGTCGGCATCGGCTCGCGGGCCGGCTTCTACGACGCCACCGGGACCGCCCGGGACGTGCTCCAGAACCACCTGCTGCAACTGCTCGCCCTGGTCGCGATGGAGGAACCGACCAGCTTCGACGCCAGCGAGATCCGGGCCGAGAAGCTGAAGGTGCTCCGCGCGATCACCCTGCCGAAGGACGTCAGCACCGGCACGGTCCGGGGGCAGTACCTGCCCGGCTGGGTGGCCGGAAAGCGGGCGGTCGGCTACCTCGAGGAGGAGGGCGTACCGACCGACTCGACCACCGAGACCTACGTCGCCGTCCGGCTCGGCATCCAGAACCGGCGCTGGGCCGAGGTGCCGTTCTACATCCGGGCCGGCAAGCGGCTGCCGCGCCGGGTGACCGAGGTCGCGATCATGTTCAAGAAGGCGCCGCACCTGCCGTTCAACCCCGCCGACATGGAGATGCTCGGCAACAACCAGCTCGTGATCCGGGTCCAGCCGGACGAGGGCGTGGTGCTGAAGTTCGGTTCCAAGGTCCCCGGTACGACCATGGAGGTCCGGGACATCGCGATGGACTTCCAGTACGGCGAGGCGTTCACCGAGTCCAGCCCCGAGGCGTACGAGCGGCTGGTGCTGGACGTGCTGATCGGGGATCGGACGCTCTTCCCCGACGCGGCCGAGGTCGAACAGAGCTGGCAGGTGATCGACCCGCTGGAGGAGGCCTGGGACGGTGTCAAGCCGGAGCCGTACCGGGCCGGCGAGTGGGGTCCGCGGGCGGCGGACGAGCTGCTGGCCCGCGAGAGCCGGGCGTGGCGCCGGGCGTGATCCTCCGAGGATCCCAACAACTACCACCAGCACCAGGAGGCACCGTTGATCGGCTTGTGGGACACCACCGGTAACGAGGTGGTGAAGGCGCTGGCCGCCGAACGGCGCAGCGCGGGCGGGGTGGCCAGCGGAATGGCGCTCACCCTGATCGTGGTGGTCGACGAGGCGCATGTCCGGGAGGCCGAGGCGGCGGTGACCATCGCCTCGGCGGCGCACCCGTGCCGGATGGTGGTCGTCGTCCGCTCCGACATCGAACGTGACCGCAACCGGCTCGACGCCGAGATCGTGGTCGGCGGTCGACTCGGTCCGGGCGAGGCGGTGGTGACCCGGATGTTCGGCCGGCTCGCCCTGCACGCCGAGTCGGTGGTGATGCCGCTGCTGGTGCCGGACGTACCGGTGGTGACCTGGTGGCACAGCGCGCCACCGTCGGAGATCGCCAACGACTTCCTCGGGGTGGTGGCGGATCGCCGGATCACGGACAGCGCCCAGGCACCCGATCCGGTGGAGGCGCTGCGGCAGCGGGCCCGGGACTACGCCCCGGGGGACACCGATCTGGCCTGGACCCGGATCACGCCCTGGCGCACCCTGGTCGCCGGCGCCTTCGACACCACCGAGGGCAACCAGGTCACCTCGGCCACCGTGGTGGCGCCGCACACCGACCCGACCGCGGCGCTGATGATCGGTTGGCTGAAGGCCCGGCTGGGGCTCAATCCGCAGTGGCAGCACACCAGCGAGTTCCCCCGGATGCGTTCCGTCGAGCTGCGCTGTGCCAACGGCGACGAGATGGTGCTGAGCCGGGAGGACAGCCAGGCGACGTTCCGCCGCACTGGGCAGGCCGACCGGAAGTTGCCGCTGGTCCGCCGGCCACTCGGAGACGAGCTGGCCGAGGAGCTGCGCCGGCTGGACCCCGACCAGATCTACGCCGACGCGTTGGGCGCCGCCGCCGGGATCTCCGACCTGGACTCCCGGCCGTCCCAGCGGGTGCACATCTGGAAGGACCCGTCCAAGCAGCCGTCCAGCGCCGCCGCGCAGGGAGTGGCCACGGCGTGACCCACACGACTCTCGTGGTGCACGCCGACCCCGACCTCCTCGCCCAGGCCGTCGCCGCCCGACTGGTCGTCAAGGTGATCGACGCGCAGGCGGAGCGGGGCCAGGCGAGCATCGTGCTGACCGGCGGCCGGATCGCCGCGGCCGTCTACCGGGCGGTCCGGGACCTGCCGGCCCGGGACGCCGTCGACTGGTCCCGGGTCGACGTCTGGTGGGGCGACGAACGCTTCCTGCCGGCCGGGCATCCGGACAGGAACGAGACCCAGGCCCGCGCCGCCCTGCTCGATCATCTGCCGTTGAGCCCGGCGCGGGTGCATCCGATGCCACCCTCGGACGGGCCGGACGGCGCTGACCCGGAGGCCGCCGCCGCCCGGTACGCCGAGACCCTGGCCACGGCGGCACGGCCGGCGGCCCTGCCCCACTTCGACGTGCTGATGCTCGGGGTGGGTGAGGACGGCCACGTCGCCTCGATCTTCCCGGAGCACCCGGTCGGCTACGAGACCCGCGCGGTGTCGGCGGTCCGGGGTAGCCCCAAGCCGCCGCCGGTCCGGACCACCCTGACCCGGTCGACGATCAACAGCGCCGAGGAGGTGTGGTTGATCGCCGCCGGTGCCGACAAGTCGGCCGCCGTCCGGATGGCGCTGGCCGGTGCCGGGCCGGTGCAACTGCCGGCGGCCGGGGTCCACGGGGTGGGTGCCACCCGGTGGCTGTTGGACCGGGCCGCCGCGGCCGAGGTCGCGCCGACGTTCCGTAGCCTGCGCTGACCTACCGGCTCCCGGAAACGGCGCCTAAGCACGACCCCCGGCTCAGCGTGACGACGACCCGGCGCTCGGCTCGGTGTGACGGCCCAGCGCCCGGGTCGGCGTGACGGGTCAGCGCCGGCCGCGGCGCTGGCGCAACTCGGCCAGCGCCTCGGCGAGGATCGCCTCGGCGTCCGCCTCGCTCCGCCGCTCCTTCACGTAGGCCAGGTGCGACTTGTAGGGCTCGGCCCGCTGCCGCCCCGGCGGATTCTGCACGTCCTGCCCGGCCGGCTGCCCGCAGTGCGGGCAGTCCCAGGTGACCGGGGGCTCCGCCTCGGCCGCCAGCAGGATCTCCACCGTGTGCCCGTTGGCACACCAGTAGCTGACCGGGCGGCGGGGGGCGGGTTCACATCGTTCGGTCGGCCGGGCTGGCCCGGCACCAACTCGGCTGCCACGGATGGCACTGCCACTTGGCACGGCTGCTCGCTCCGTTCGTCAGAGGGGGTCCGCCACGACAACGGCGGTATGACGCGGTGGGCGTATGGCACGGTGCGGCGCAGACAACTGCGCGCGGCCCACGTTAGCGGACCGCGCGCAGTTTGTACGCCCTGGGTCGGTTGGAAACGACCCAAATTGTCAGGTGGTCTCGGCGAGCCTCAGCCACAGGCCCAAGCCCACGATGCAGGCAAACCAGACAAGACTCACCAGAACGGTGTAACGGTCAAGATTCTTCTCGGCGACCGAGGAGCCGGCCAGGCTGGAGCTGACCCCTCCGCCGAACATGCTCGACATCCCGCCGCCCTTGCCCCGATGCAGCAGGATCAGCATGGTGAGCACCAGGCTCGTGATGACCAGCAACACGATCAACGTGTATGCGAACCAGATCGGCATGGTAGGGGTCAGTCCTCTCAGCTACGCGGGGCCCGTCAAGGATAGCGACCGTCAGCGCGCGATGTGCTCCGGGAACCGGCAGATCTGCACGAAGTCCTCGGCGTCCAGGCTAGCCCCGCCGACCAGCGCGCCATCCACGTCAGGCTGCGCCATGATAGCCGCGATGTTGGCCGCCTTCACCGACCCCCCGTAAAGTACCCGGACCTGGTCGGCCGTGGCCTGGCCGTGCAGCTCGGCGATCCGCGCCCGAATCGCCCCGCAGACCTCCTGGGCGTTCTCCGGAGTGGCGGTCTTGCCGGTGCCGATCGCCCAGACCGGCTCGTAGGCGACGACCACCTTGAGCACCTGCTCGGCGGTCAGCCCGGCCAGCGCACCGTCGAGCTGGTCACGGGTGTACGCCACCTGCCCCTCGGCCTCGCGGATCTCCAGCCCCTCGCCGACGCAGAGGATCGGGGTCAGCTCGTTCGCCAGCGCCGCCTTGACCTTGGTGTTGACCACGGCGTCGTCCTCGTGGTGGTACGCCCGCCGCTCGGAGTGGCCGACAACGACGTAGCCGCAGCCAAGCGCGGCCAGCATCGCCCCGGAGATCTCCCCGGTGTACGCCCCCGACTTGTGCGGCGACAGGTCCTGCGCGCCGTACCCGATCAGCAGCTTGTCGCCGTCGACCAGGGTCTGCACGGTACGCAGGTCGGTGAAGGGCGGCAGTACCACCGTCTCGACGTCGGTCAACTGCTTCTCGTTGAGGCTCGCGGCGAGCTTCTGGATCAGCAGGTTGGCTTCCCTGTGATTCAGGTTCATCTTCCAGTTGCCGGCCATCAGGGGCCGGCGGGCGGGCGTGGTGGGGGTGGCCACTATTGCTCCAGAGCGAGGATGCCGGGGAGGGCCTTGCCCTCCAGGTATTCCAGCGAGGCTCCCCCGCCGGTGGAGATGTGCCCGAACGACGACTCGTCCAGGCCGAGCGCCCGCACCGCAGCGGCGGAGTCACCGCCACCGACCACGGTGAAGCCCTTCACACCGGTGATCGCCTCGGCCACGCCCCGGGTACCGGCGGCGAACGGAGCCAGCTCGAAGACGCCCATCGGGCCGTTCCAGAACACCGTACGGGCCGTACCGATCGCCTCGGCGAACTCGGAGACGGTCCGGGGGCCGATGTCCAGGCCGAGCCGGTCGGCCGGGATCTGGTCGACCGGCACCGTGTCGTGCCCGGCGTCCGCGCTGAACTCGGTCGCCGCGACCACGTCGACCGGCAGCACGATCCGGCCGGCGCCGCGCTCCAACAGCTCGCGGCAGGTGTCGAGCATCTCCTCTTCGAGCAGCGACTTCCCCACCTCGTGCCCCTGGGCGCGGAGGAAGGTGAAGCACATTCCGCCGCCGATTAGCAGCTTGTCGACGGTGGGCAGCAGCGCCTCGATCACGGCGAGCTTGTCGGAGACCTTCGAACCGCCGAGCACCACCACGTACGGCCGCTCCGGCTCGTGCCGCAGCCGCGCCAGTACCTCGACCTCACGCAGCACCAGCCGGCCCGCGACGTGCGGCAACCGGGCCGGTACGTCGTACACGCTGGCGTGCTTGCGGTGCACGGCACCGAACGCGTCGTCGACGTACGCGACCGCGAGCGCGGCGAGCTGGTCGGCGAAGGCGCCCCGCTCGGCGTCGTCCTTGCTGGTCTCGCCCGGGTTGAACCGCAGGTTCTCCAGCAGGGCGACCTGCCCGTCGCCGAGCCCCTCGACCGTCTTGCGGGCGGACTCGCCGACCGTGTCGGCGGCGAACGCCACCGGGGAGCCGAGCAGCTCACCCAGGCGGGTGGCCACCGGGGCCAGGCTGTACTTCGGGTCGGGCGCGCCCTTGGGGCGGCCCAGGTGCGAGCAGACCACGACCGCCGCCCCGGCGTCCCGCAACGCGGTCAGCGTCGGCAGGACGGCCCGGATCCGGCCGTCATCCGTGATGGCGCCGCTCTTCTTGTCGAGGGGCACGTTCAGGTCGGCGCGTACCAGCACGCGCCGACCTGACACCCCCTCGGCGAGAAGATCGTCGAGGTTGCGGATGCTCACAGCGACTTGCCTACCAACTTGACCAGGTCGACGAGGCGGTTGGAGTAGCCCCACTCGTTGTCGTACCAGCCGACGACCTTGACCTGGTTGCCGATCACCTTGGTCAGCCCCGAGTCGAAGATGCACGAGGCCGGGTCGGTGACGATGTCGCTGGAGACGATCTCGTCCTCGGTGTAGGTGAGGATGCCCTTGAGCGGCCCCTCGGCGGCGGCCTTCATCGCGGCGTTGATCTCTTCCACCGAGGTGTCCCGGCCGGCGTCGATCGTCAGGTCGGTGGCCGAACCGGTCGGGATCGGCACCCGCAGCGCGAAGCCGTCCAGCTTGCCCTTGAGGTCCGGCAGCACCAGGCCGATCGCCTTGGCGGCGCCGGTCGAGGTCGGGACGATGTTCAGCGCGGCGGCGCGGGCCCGACGGAGGTCCTTGTGCGGGCCGTCCTGGAGGTTCTGGTCCTGGGTGTACGCGTGGATGGTGGTCATCAGCCCCTTCTCGATGCCCACCGTGTCCCGCAGCACCTTCGCCATCGGCGCGAGGCAGTTGGTGGTGCACGAGGCGTTGGAGATGATGTTGTGCTTCGCCGGGTCGTACGACTCGTGGTTGACGCCCATCACGACCGTGACGTCCTCGTTCTTGGCCGGCGCCGAGATGATGACCTTCTTGGCCCCGCCGTCGATGTGCGCCTTGGCCTTGGTGGCGTCGGTGAAGAAGCCGGTCGACTCGATCACCACGTCGACACCCAGGTCGGCCCAGGGCAGCTTGCCCGGGTCCTTCTCGGCGAACACCTTGAGGGTGTGCCCACCCACGGTGATCTCGTCGGCGCTCGCCTTGACCTCCTGCGGCAGCCGGCCGAGGATGCTGTCGTACTTGACCAGGTGCGCCAGCGTGGCGTTGTCGGTCAGGTCGTTCGCGCCGACCACCTCGACGTCGGCGCCGGACGCGAGCACCGCGCGGAAGAAGTTGCGGCCGATCCGGCCGAAGCCGTTGATGCCAACCCGGATGGTCACTGGGTCCATCTCCTCGTGTGTTCTGGTTCGCCGCCGTGAGCCAAGCGGCGGCGAAGGTGGGTGCGCCGACCGCTGAAGTCGGCCGCTGATTGTCACCCGGCCACCCCGCCGCGACCCGACCTGACCGCGTCGAGGCGATGGCCCCGAGGCGGAGAGCGCGGCGAGAAGCCGGTTCCGGCCCCGTCGCCGTACGCTGCGACCCTATCCGAGCGCGGGACGTCGCGCTGCGTCGGGGCATAATCCGACCCGTCCCCCGCGCGGACTCCGGTCAGATCCGGCTGACCTGGGGGTTGGATCGGACCGCCGGGGCGGGACGACGCCGGCCCGGGGTGGAAACGAGCCCCCCGGGGGCGGGAGCGGACCGGCCCGGAGGTGGAAACGGGCCCGGCGGTGGAAGTGGGCCGGTGACGGACGGCAAGATGCCCCTTCGGGCGAAGGTGGCCCGCCCGTCATCGCGGCGGCCAGCGCCGACCGGCTCAGACCGCGAGCATGTCCGGGGTCACCGCCGCCTCGGTGTCCGGGATGCCGAGGTCGCGGGCCCGCTTGTCGGCAAGGGCCAGCAGCCGCCGGATCCGGCCGGCGATGGCGTCCTTGGTCAGCGGCGGATCGGCCAGGGCGCCCAACTCCTCAAGGGATGCCTGCCGGTGCTCCAGCCGCAGCCGGCCGGCCGAGGTGAGGTGGTTGGGGGCGTCCTCGGCCAGGATCTCCAGGGCCCGGGTCACCCGGGCGGCGGCGGCGACCGCGGCCCTGGCCGAACGGCGCAGGTTGGCGTCGTCGAAGTTGGCCAGCCGGTTGGCGGTGGCCCGCACCTCGCGGCGGACCCGGCGCTCCTCCCAGGACAGCACGCTGGAGTGCGCGCCGATCCGGGTCAGCAGCGCGGCGATCGCGTCGCCGTCCTTGACCACCACCCGGTCGACGCCACGGACCTCCCGGGCCTTCGCGGTGATGCCGATCCGCCGGGCGGCACCGACCAGGGCGAGCGCGGACTCCGGCCCCGGGCAGGTGATCTCCAGCGCGCAGGACCGGCCGGGCTCGGTCAGCGACCCGTGGGCCATGAACGCGCCCCGCCAGGCCGACACGGCGCAGCAGACGTTCGCCGCCACCACGTGCGGCGGCAGGCCACGCACCGGCCGGCCGCGCACGTCGAGCAGGCCGGTCTGCCGGGCCAGTGCCTCGCCGTCCTTGACCACCCGGACGATGTAGTGGCTGCCCTTGCGCAGGCCGCCGGAGGCGAGTACGTGGATTTCGCTCGGATAGCCGTAGACCTCGGCGATCTCGCGGCGGAGCCGGCGGGCCACCGCTCCGGTGTCGAGTTCGGCCTCGACCACCACCCGTCCGGAGACGATGTGCAGTCCACCCGCGAAACGCAGCAGGGCGGCCATCTCCGCCCGCCGGCAGCAGGGTTTGGGCACGTCGACCCGGCTCAGCTCGTCCTTGACCGCAGCCGTCATCGCCATCTTGTCGTCACCTCGTGAGCCGATTCCGGCGGGTGCCGGTGATTTCGTACGTGCTTCGTGATTCGTACGTGCTTAACGATCGGCGCCCAGGAGAGGCACCAGCGCGGCTCCCAGCGCTGCCGGATCGTGCTGGGGACCACCGTCCGGTACGGCCACCGGGGCGAGCACGAGCCGCGCACCCAGCGATTCTGCCGCACGATGCACCGGCTCGGGGTCACCCACCGCCTTTCCGTCCGCGACCACCGCGTCGACCTTGAGTTCCGGCAGGTACCAGCCGAGTGCCGCCAGGTGGTCGGCGAGCGACAGGTCGAGGGTCTCCGCCTCGTTGGCGAGGTTGAGCGTGACCAGCCGTCGGGCCGGGCTGGCGACGATGGCGGCGGCCAGATCCGGTACCAGCAGGTGCGGGATCACGCTGGTGTACCAACTGCCGGGGCCGAAGATCAGCCAGTCGGCGTCCCGCACCGCCGCGAGCGCCTCCGGGCAGGCGGCCGGGCCCTGCGGGGTGAGGCGCACCGACTCGACCCGGCCGTCGGTGACCGCGACCGCGTGCTGTCCGCGTACGGTCAGCACCGCACCGGGCCGGCGCGGGTCGGCGCCGCGTACCCGGGCCTCGATCCCCACCGGATGGCAGGACATCGGCAGCACCCGGCCGACTGCTCCGAGCATTCCCGCGGCGTGGTCCAGCGCGGCCACCGGGTCGTCGAGCAGCTCCATCAGCCCACACAGTACGAGGTTGCCGACGGCGTGCCCGGCCAGCGGATCACGCCCCGCGCCGCCGCTGTCGAACCGGTGCTGGAACAGGTCGGCGCTGCGCCGCGTGGCGGGCCGGTCCGCCGCCAGCGCGGCGAGTGCCTGCCGCAGGTCACCCGGCGGCAGGGCGCCGCGGTCGGCACGGAGCCGCCCGCTGGAGCCGCCGTCGTCGCCCACGGTCACCACGGCGGTGATGTTCAGGTCCAGGTCGGGGGCGCAGTGCCGCAGCGCCCGCAGCGACGCCGCCAGGCCGTGTCCGCCGCCGAACGCGACGACTCGCATTCTCACTCGCGCCCCAGGTCGCGGTGCTGCGCGTTGGCGGCGAGCCGGGCCTGCCGGAGTCGGGAGGCGAGTTCCTCGGCGATCGCCACGCTACGGTGCTTGCCGCCGGTGCAGCCGACGGCCACCGTCAGGTAGCGCTTCCCCTCGCGCTCGAAACCGGGCGCCGTCGCGTTGATCAACCGGGCGTACGTCTCGACGAAGGTCACCGCGCCACGCTGCCCGAGTACGTACCGGCTGACGTCCTCGTCCCGACCGGTGTGCTCGCGCAGCTCCGTCACCCAGTACGGGTTGGGTAGGAACCTGGCGTCGAGCACGAAGTCGGCGTCCGGCGGCAGGCCGTACTTGAAGCCGAAGGAGAGCACCGTGACCCGCAGCCGACGGGCGTCCTCGCCGCCGAACAACTCCTCCACCCGGCGCCGGAGCTGGTTCACGTTGAGGTGGCTGGTGTCGATGATCACGTCGGCCAGGTCGCGGGCCTCTTCGAGCAGCCCCCGCTCGACCGCGATGCCGTCGGCGAGCCGACCGTCCCCCTGGAGCGGATGCGAGCGCCGGACGCTCTCGAAGCGCCGGATCAGTACCTCGTCGTCGGCGTCCACGAAGACCACCCGGGGCTGGAAGCCACGCTCCTTGAGTGCCCGGATCGCCCCGGCGAGGTCGGTGGAGAAGGCCCGGCTGCGCACGTCGAGCACCATCGCGGTCTTCCGGGCCGCCCCGCCGGCCTGGAATGCCAGTTCGGCCATGTCGATCATGAGCGCCTGGGGCAGGTTGTCGACGACGTAGAAGCCGACGTTCTCCAGCGCCCGGGCGACGGTGCTGCGACCGCCGCCGGAGACCCCGGTCACCACGACCAGGGCCGTGTCGGACCGGGTCGGGTCCGCCTCGGATCGGACCTGCACCGGTCGTACCCCCTCCGGTCCCGGCTCCGCCTCGGGCTTCTCGCCCGTCGGCGAGCCGTCGGTCGCCACCCGCGTTTCGCTCATGCTCCACCCCCAGCCGTGCACGCCTGCCGGATCGACGGTACGCGCCGATGGGCACGTTCCCGAGCGGTCGACCATCCGGCGAGGTTGGAGACGTAATCTACCCGGCCGTCGCAATCCGGCCGGCCGCCGGGGCCGCGCGGTCCGGCGTCCAAACTTGCTAAAGAGGTCTCTAGAAAGATATCTTTAGAATATGATGAAGCCCGAGATTCGGCTGACCGATCCGCGTGCTCTCCGGGGGTTCGCGCACCCGCTGCGGATGACGCTGGTCGGGCTGCTCCGCCGGGAGGGCCCGATGACGGCGACCCAGGCCGCCGAGCGCCTCGACGAGAGCGTCCCGAACTGCTCCTACCACCTGCGCCAGCTCGCCAGGTACGGCCTCGCCGAGCGGGCCGAGGGCGCCGACGCGCGGGAACGGCCATGGCGGGCCACCGCGAGCTCCACCACCTGGGACGACCTCTCCGACGACCCGGCGGTACGCGCGGCGGCCAACGAACTGAACGCGAGCATCCTGGAGCACTACTTCATCCGGGCCCGGGCACACCTGGCGGAGCGCGCCTTCGAACCGGTCGACTGGCGGGCCGTGCTCGGCTTCGGCGACGCGCTGGTGCACGTGACGGCGGCGGAGCTGGCCGACCTGAACGGCCGGATCGAAGCCCTGCTCGCCGAGTACGACGAGCGCCTGCACGACCCGTCGACCCGGCCCGCCGACTCCCGGCCGGTCGGCGTCATCCAACTGCTCGTGCCCACCGGACCCCCGCCGGGGACCGAACCCGCGTCGCCGGCCACGACCCCCGCCCCGGACGCCGACGCCGACGCGGACACCGCCCTCGACGCCGACGCCGACGCCGACGACGATGCGGATGCGGATGCGGATGCGGACGACGACGCCGACTCGGGGCCGGGCTCAGCGACGGAGCCGGGTCGGTGACCGGCACGCTCACCCCGCCGGAGGCTCCGGTCCGGCGTACCCGGCGCTGGTTTCCCGTACTGCTCCGGCAGGCGCCGTTCCGGCGGTACTGGTCGGCACAGACCGTGTCGATGTTCGGCGACCAGATCTCGCTGCTCGCCCTGCCCCTGCTGGCGGTCCTCGGCACCGGAGCCGGCCCCGCCGAGATGGGCTACCTGACCGCCGCCGCGCTGATTCCGAACCTGCTCTTCTCACTGGTCGTCGGCGCCTGGATGGACCGCTACCCGCACAAGCGCCGGATGATGGTGCTCGCCGACCTCGGCCGGGCGCTGCTGCTCGCCGCCGTACCGCTGGCGTACCTCTTCGGCGTACTCAGCCTCGGCCAGCTCTACGTCGTGGCGTTCCTGACCGGCACCCTCGCGATGCTGTTCGAGGTCGCGCACGGCAGCCTGTTCGTGTCGCTGGTGCCCCGGAAGGACTACGTCGACGCCAACGCGCTGATCAACGGCAGCCGGGCGATGTCGTACGTGGCGGGGCCGAGCGTCGGCGGCGTACTCGTCCAGGTGCTCACCGCACCGGTCGCACTGGTCGCCGACGCGGTGTCGTACCTGGTCTCGGCGGCGTTCCTGAGCAGGATCCGACCGACGGAACCGCCGCCGGCCGAGGGTACGGGCCTCGGCATCGGCCAGGGACTGCGGTTCATCGTCCGCTCCCCGATCCTGCGTACGACGCTGCTCAGCACCACCACGCTGAACCTCTTCAACTACATGTTCGCCGCCCTCTTCGTGCTCTACGTCAGCACCGAACTGCACATCTCACCCGGCCTGCTGGGCCTGGTGATCGGGGTGGGCTCGGTGGGCGCACTGCTCGGCGCCGCGATCACCAGTCGACTCGTCCGGCGGTACGGGATCGGCCCGACGATCGTGTCGAGCTTCATCCTGTTCCCCGCTCCCCTGGTGCTGGTGCCGCTCGCCGACGGCCCGACACCGCTGATCCTGGGTGCCCTGGTCGTCTCGGAGTTCCTCGCCGGGTTCGGCGTGATGATGATGGACATCACCGTCGGCTCGCTGCAGACCGCCGCCATCCCGGAGACCATGCTCGCCCGGGTCACCGGCGCGAAGCGCACCGTCAACTACGGCATCCGACCGGTGGGCGCCCTGCTGGGCGGCACGCTGGGCGCCTGGATCGGGGTACGTCCGACGCTCTGGGTCGCCACGGTCGGTGCGCTCGCCGGGTTGCTCTGGTTGCTTCCCTCACCGATCCCCAAGCTGCGCGACCTGCCGGAGCCGGACGGGTCCACGCTGACCTGACATCCGTCGATATCCTGCCGGTAGACGCGATGGGGCGGGGAGAAATGGGCGATGTCGGCAAGCGGCTGGCCGGGACACTGCGCCGGCAGCGAATGCGATGGCGGCTGTCCCGCCGGCCGCTCCGGCTGGTGGTGCAGGCGATCGGACTCGCCGCGCTGGCCTGGACCGGGTTCACGTTCCTGCGTACCGGTGGCGAGATCAACGAGACGGCGGCGTCGATCCTGATCGCCGTGGTGTTCGGGGCGGTCACCGTACTCCAGCAGCGGCAGTCGCAGCGCCGGCAGTACACGGTCGGCCTGATCACCGCATTCCAGAGCGCGGATCCACTCAGCCAGGCGGACGTCTGGATGGCCCGCCGGATCAGCGCGCACCGGCCGGTCGGTGCCGACCTGACCGACGACGACGAGGAGCACGTGCTTCCACTGCTCGACTACTACGAGTTCCTGGCCGTGCTCGCCGTACGCGGCCTGGTCGACGTGCCGCTGCTACTGAACCTGCGCGGCGGCACGATGACCCGGTGCTTCGAGCTGTGCCGGGGGTACGTCGAGGATCGCCGGGTCCTGGCCGGGGGCGAGGTCTACCAGGCGTTGGAGTTGCTGGCGACCGAGTACCGCCGCCGCACGCCGGTACGCCGAACCGGCCCGGTGCGATCCGAGCCGGAGACGCCACCGGCCGGGTCCCCGATGGTGGGGACCCGGCCAGCGGATGATGCGGTGGCTTAGCTGTTGGTCCAGGCGCTGGCGACGAGGTCGGCAGCCTGGTTCTCCCACTTGGCGTACGCGTCCGGGTACGCCGAGACCTGCACCTTCTGCGCGGCGTCGGTCAGCGGCAGGTTCTGCCAGCCGTCGACCTGCCTCAGGCCCTTGAGGAACGCGGTGGTGGAGTACTCCGGATCGGTGATCTGGTCCGGCGAACCCCAACCCGAGGACGGCCGCTGCTGGAACAGACCCAGCGAGTCGTGGTCGTTGCGGTCACCCAGGTGACCCAGGTTCTCCAACTTCGACTCCTGGAGGCTCGTACCGACCGCGATCACGGCGGCACGCTCGTCCAGACCAGCCTTCTTCGTGGCCTTCACGATCGCCTTCACGTTGCCGGACTGCTCACCCGAGAGCCGGATCGACTGCTGCTCGCCCTGCACACCGTGCGGAACCAGCTTGTCCCGGGCCGGCTTGGCCTTGGAATCCCGGTCCTTGTCGCCCTTGACCGAGTTGGCCACCGCCTGGGCCACCGACACCGGCTGGCCCTGCTCCGGGGCGGCCTGTGCCGCCATCGCCGGACCGGCGACCGCGCCGCCGACAAAGGCCAGACCGGCCAGGCCCAGGGCGCTCTTACGGATGATCGAAGTCTGCTCGATGGCCGGGAGCCATCGGCTGAACAGAGTCGTGTTCACGATGGTTGCCTTCCATTCGGGGATGAACACCCCACGGGGGATGCGGGATGTCAATGGAGATGTCCGCACCAGAGCCCGAAGACCCCGGGGACAGGAACGCCCGAGCGGGGGGGTGCTCGGGCGAACACTATATGTAACGACCGGGGGCCCTGGATCATTCCCGGCCCGCCACCCAACAGCCCAGCTCACACGCCGTGGTACTCGGTCGTACGGGTAATGTAACGACCGACTAGCCGCCAACATTCCGCCGACCGGGCCCCGGCGCGAGTTGATCACGGATTGGCTCTGGACCCGCGACGCGGGGTGCCCGGAGTCCGCCCGACAACGCCTGCCGGGTGATTTGTCTCAGCCGCGAAGGCCGCCCGACAGCAGCGGAAGATAATCCTCCGGCCGGTCGAGGCACGAGGTGAACTCGGCCGCCGTGACGATCTCCGCCACCCTGTCCCGCAGGTCGTCCGGGTCGGGTTGCAACGCTTCACAGAGCCGGAGGTGGACAGCGCGCACCGCGTCACCGATCTCCTCCGCTTCGTCGTCATAGCCGTGGCGTGCGTCGTAGAGGTGACGTGCCAGGTCGTCCCAGACCTCAGCCGCGTGCTCGACCACGTCGAGGATCCCGTCGTTGGCCAAGCGCTGGACCAGGAGCTCCAACTCGTCCACGATCCACTGTCCGGCCTTCACGACATCGTGCAGCTCCCACTCCCCCGCCGTGGCGTCGTTCGCCAGGTTGTCGATGGTCCGGCGAGCGTTGGCCAACTCGGTGTCGGTGGGCGCCCCCAACCGTCCGGCGTACGTCAGCAGCCGGGTCGCCAGATGTCGATCCTGCGCCGCGTGCTCGCCGATCAGCATGGCCAGCCGGCGGGCCGGAATGGTGGCCGCGATCTCGGCCAGTCGGCGTACCTCGGGGTCGACCGCGATCTGTGCTGGCGGGGTGGCCACCGATGACCAGGCGAAGTCGTCCCGGAGCGCACCGAGGGTGAGTGCCACGGCGTGCACACAGAGTTCGTCGGGATCGGCGGGTTCGCCGCCACAATCGCACTCGGCGGTGAACTCGCCGCCGACCACTCCCACCCACACCTCGTAGCCGGGCTGGCTTCCCCGATCGAGCACACAGGAGGCGCCGCCGCCAAACGGCGTGATCTCCCCCAGTCGTCCCGACTCCAGCAGCTTTTCCGCGTCCTTAAGGGTGGAGGGTGCTACGGCGTTGCGGATCGCGTCGATGTCCAGTCGCACAGCCACGCAGACATCTAACGCCTCCCACGCCAACATTCATCGGCCGGCCCCCCGGGGACCGGGTAGGCCCTGGATTGCCTCCGGACTCCGCATCCAGAGCGCCCCAGGCTGCACCAGACCCTCGGCGTTGGCGGGCCGCGTGGACGTACTCGCTCAGCCTTGTCGGCGTCGGTGGAACAGCGCGATGCCGCCGACGGCCAGGACGCCGACAAATACCGCCAGTCCGAGCCGGGACATGTCCGTCACGCTCATGAGGAGGCCGGTGACGCCCAGAAACACGCCGACGAGATCGAACAGGGAGGCCCGGGTCAGTTCACCACGTCGGCCGGCCGCCGGGAGGCTCTCGCGGGTCGTAGCGACCTCGCTCGTCGTCGTGGCCACCTCGCTCGTCGACCCGTCGTCGGGCCGGGGGCTCCGGGCGGACCTCACCGACCAGAGCCGTGGCAGGTGGTAGACCAGCGCGGCCAGCCCGAGGCCTGCGACGCCGACGAGCGCGTAGCCGAGTACCACCTCGTACCAACGCCCGTAGGCATCGTGGAACATCCACTGTGCGAGGTAGTAGAACCCGATCAGTGAGGCAACCCGACCGGCGAACACGAGGCGGCCCTGCGCCACCGCCAACAGGCGCCGCTCGGCGGCCAGCACCATCCAGCGCAGCACCACCACGATCACGGTGGGCAGCAGGCCCTGGAAATTCTGAATTTCCATGCCCTCGTCTTCGAGCACCTGGTACGGCTCGATGGCCGCGGTGACCGCGAACACCGTTACGACAACCACGTCGACAGCGACCAGCAGTCGCCAGACGACACTCGCCCGTTCCACCCGAAGACCAGTCACCAACCTCATGGTCCTCGATGTCCCATCCATTTACCAGCGCGAGCAGCACGGGTTCGAGATTGATCGACGCCGTTGTCGTCCTGACCGTGTTGGCGATAACCTTTGCCGATGCGTACCCGACGGAAACTTTCCTTCTTCGCGACGGGCCTCCTGGTGCTGGTGGGCGGGATCGCGGCGTCGCCGCCCGCTGCGAGCGCAGCCGACGTACGGCTCAGTCAGGTCACCGCACGCAGTGGCGCCGCCTTCGCCCTGACCCCCGACTTCAGCCTCACCAGCTACGCCAACGCGCTGGCCAACCGGATCGGCGCGGACAACGTCGCAACGGTGCTGGACACCGCCAACCGGTCCGTCACCTCCTGCAACAGCAGCCAACTGCTCGCCCGGCCGGAGCACTACGCCCGGACCGACATCCCGCTCACCCCGGAACAGATCATCAGCTCGTCCGACCGGTTCTGCTGGAACGCCGAGGACAGCTCCGCCAAACACTGGATGCCGCAGGGCATCACCGGCTCCTCGGACGCGGACGACGACCACATCTGGGGCGACGACCGGGTGATGATCGTCGCCTCGCACTACTCCGCCACCATCGCCGGCACCTCGTACGACAAGGGCGCCCGGCTCTCCATGGTGGACCGGACCACCGGACGGTACCGCCAGGTGCTGCTGGTCGAGCCGACCAAGACCAGCACGCCCAACTACCGGTCTGCGGGCATCCACGCCGGCGGCATCGCCTGGCTGGGCAACTACCTCTACGTCACCGACACGGCGGTCGGAATCCGGGTCTTCGACATGCGCAAGTTCCTCTGGGTGGACGCGGCCGACGGTCAGCTGGTCGGCCTGCACGGCGGGGTCTACAAGGGACACGGCTACTCGTACGTGCTGCCGCAGATCGGCGTATACCGGCAGGCGAACGTGCAGAGTGCCTGCGTACCGGCGACGTCGTCGTTCTGCTTCTCGTCGCTGACGCTGGACCGCAGCACCACCCCGGACACCCTGGTGGCCGGCGAGTACCGCAACAACGTCGACACCGCCAACCTCAACGTCGTGGGTGGCCGGGTGCTCCGCTATCCGGTCGACTCGTCCACCCGGCAGTTGACGCTGAGCGCCGGCAAGGCCGTACCGGTCGACGCGGTGACCATCCCCAAGTCGAACATCCAGGGCGTGCAGACCTGGGACGGCGTCTACTACCTGGGCCGCTCCTCGGCCGACAAGCACAGCTTCCTCTTCAGCGGGCCGGTCAACACCCCGATGGCGACCTGGAGCTGGGGCATCGGCGGTGAGGACCTCTACCACGAGCACAGCGGGTCCGGGACCGGGATCGGAGCGGGCCGGATCTGGACCGCGACCGAACACTACGTCGACCCGAACGGCGCGGTGATCGACAAACGCGTCGTCTTCGCCGTACCGCTCGCCGAGACGTACTGAGCCGTTCCGCAGCTTCAGCCGACGGCCCCGGTCCGGCGGGGGCGCCCGCCCGGTGACACGTCACCGGGCTTCGGGAGCCTCCGTCGGACGCAGGGCCGCGACGATCGCCTCGGCGGTACGTCGACCGACGCCGGGCACCTCGGCGATCTCCTCGACCGTGGCGGCCGTGAGCCGCTTGACCGACCCGAAGTGCCGCAGCAGGGCCTTTCGGCGTATCTCGCCCAGTCCGGGAACCTGGTCCAGTCCCGACGTCGTCATCCGCTTGGACCGGCGCTGCCGATGGAAGGCGATGGCGAACCGGTGGGCCTCGTCCCGGACCCGTTGCAGCAGGTACAGCCCCTCCGAGGTCCGGGGCAGGATGACCGGGAACTCGTCGCCAGGCAGCCACACCTCCTCCAGCCGCTTGGCCAGCCCGCAGAGCGCGATGTCGTCGATGCCCAACTCGGCCAGCACCGCCGCTGCCGCCGCGACCTGCGGTTGCCCACCGTCCACCACCACCAACTGGGGTGGGTAGGCGAACTTCCGGGGCCGGCCGGTGGTCGGGTCGACGCCGGGGCGGTCCGGGTCCGAGGCCATCTCCTCGCCCAGCTCACCTGTCTCGCCACGGGTCTGGAGATAGCGGGAGAAGCGTCGGCGCAGCACCTCGGAGAGCGCCGACAGGTCGTCGGTGGCCCCGCGTACCGCGAACCGCCGGTACTCGCTCTTCCGGGCCAGACCGTCCTCGAAGACGACCATGCTGGCCACCACGTCGGTGCCCTGGATCTGGGAGACGTCGTAGCACTCGATGCGCAGCGGGGCGGTCCGCAGACCCAGCGCCTCGGTGATCTCGTCGAGCGCCTCGCTGCGGGTGGTCAGGTCGCCGGCCCGACGCAGCTTGTGCCGGGTCAACGCCTCGCCGGCGTTCCGGGCCACCGTCTCCAGCAACGTCTTCTTGTCCCCGCGCTGCGGCACCCGCAGGGTCACCCGGCTGCCCCGGCGCGCCGACAGCCAGTCGGCCAGCGCATCCGCGTCCGCCGGCAGCGCCGGCACCAGCAACTCCCGGGGTACGTCCCCCTCCCCCTCTGCCTCGCCGTAGACCTGGGAGCAGAAGTGGTGCACCAGGTCTCCGGTGCTCAGGTCCTCGACCTTCTCCACCACCCAGCCGCGCTGGCCGCGTACCCGTCCGTCCCGGACGTGGAAGACCTGGACCGCCGCCTCCAGCGGGTCCTCGGCGAACGCGACGACGTCGGCGTCGGTGCCGTCGCCGAAGACCACGGTCTGCTTCTCCATCGCCCGGCGCAGCGCCGCGACGTCGTCGCGCAGCCGGGCGGCCTTCTCGAACTCCAACTGCTCGCTGGCCTCGCCCATCTCGCGTTCCAGCCGGCGGACCATCTGATCGGTACGACCGCCCATGAAGTCGCAGAACTCGTCGACGATCTGCCGGTGCTCGTCGGCGGAGGCCCGGCCGACGCACGGGGCCGAGCACTTGCCGATGTCGCCGAGCAGGCACGGGCGGCCGATCTGCCCCTGCCGCTTGAACACCCCGGACGAGCAGGTCCGGGCCGGAAAGACCCGGAGCAGGAGGTCCAGCGTCTCGCGGATCGCCCAGGCGTGCGAGTACGGCCCGAAGTAGCGCACCCCCTTGCGCTTGACTCCCCGCATCACCTGGAGCCGGGGAAACTCCTCGTCCAGGGTGACCGCGAGGTAGGGGTAGGACTTGTCGTCGCGGTAGCGGACGTTGAACCGGGGGTCGTACTGCTTGATCCACAGGTATTCGAGCTGGAGCGCCTCGACCTCGGTGCCGACCGTGACCCAGTCCACGCTCGCCGCGGTGGTGACCATCTGCTGGGTGCGCTGGTGCAGGTTCCAGACGTCGCCGAAGTAGGAGTTGAGTCGGCTGCGCAGGCTCTTCGCCTTGCCGACGTAGATCACCCGGCCGGTCGGATCACGAAACCGGTACACCCCGGGCACGTCGGGAATCGTGCCCGGTGCCGGGCGGTAGGTAGCGGGGTCGGGCACGTCGACAAGCGTAGTCCGTACCCCTGTCAAGATCGGTCGCCACCGTCTGGCGCGGCGGCGGCGGACGGCCGGCCGCGCCAGACGGTTCCCGGCTCAGGCCAGGACGATGTTGTCGCCGTCGACCGTGACCTTCTTCTCTTCCAGCTTCTTGCTCGCCGGACCGGTCTTGACCGAGCCGTCCGCGACGGCGAACTTGCTGCCGTGGCAGCTGCAGTTGATCGTGCCGCCGTCGACGCTGGTCACCGGGCACTGCTGGTGAGTGCAGATCGAGCTGAAGGCCTTGAACTCGCCCTCGGTGGGCTGGGTCACCACGATCTGCTGATCCTGGATGATCTTGCCGCCGCCGACCGGGATCTCACTCTTCTTGGCCAGCGCGTTGCCCCCACCGTTCGCGGCCGGCGCGCTCGCCGAGCCACCGGTGGCCGGGGCGCCGCCCGCCGAAGGGGTGCTGTCCGTGCCCCCGTCGAGGGCGTCGTCGTCGCCCGTGCCGCACGCGGCAAGCACCACGGATACCCCCACCGCACCCGCACCCGCCAGTAGCGTCCGTCGGGTCTGCGGGCCCGAACCGGTTACGGCCTGATCGTCACTCATACCTAGCCTTTCTTTCGGCGCCGCGTGCCTTGGTCGTTCGCGGCCACGACCGAAGACACGGGGATATCCACCAACCGGTTCAATTGGACCATCCTCAGGACGCTCCGGTACGCCGGACCCGGGCGGCACTCTTCGGCTGCGTCGCCTTCGCGGCCACGGTCTTTCCGCTCTTCGCGCCCTTCGCGCTCGCGCCGGCCGCCGCCTTCACCCCGCCGCCGTCGGCCTTCGCCGCGCCGGTCGCCTTCGCGGTGCCATTGTCCTTCGCGGTGCCGTTGTCCTTGGCGGTGCCATTGCCCTTGGCGGTGCCGGTCGCCTTCGCGGTGCTGCCGGGCGCCTTCGCGGCTTCGGTCACCTTCGCGGTGCTGCCGGCCGCCTTCGTGCTCGCGCCGATGGCCCTGGTCGGACCGCCGTTGGTCTTCGCGGCCCCGCCGTTGGCCTTGGTCGCCCGTCCGATGGCGGCGGTCGCCCCCTGGGCCGGGCCGGTGAGTCCCAGCACCGGGCGCAGGAACTCCCCGGTGTGGCTGTCCGGTACGTTGGCCAACTCCTCCGGGGTGCCGGCGGCCAGGACCATGCCGCCCCGGTACCCGCCCTCGGGGCCCATGTCGATCAGCCAGTCGGCGGTCTTGATCACGTCGAGGTTGTGCTCGATGACGACCACCGTGTTGCCCTTGTCCACCAGGCTGTCCAACACCCCGAGGAGCTTGCGGATGTCCTCGAAGTGCAGGCCGGTGGTCGGCTCGTCGAGCACGTACACGGTGCGTCCGGTGGACCGCTTCTGCAGCTCGGAGGCGAGCTTGACCCGCTGCGCCTCACCGCCGGAGAGCGTGGGTGCCGGCTGGCCGAGCCGGACGTAGCCGAGGCCGACGTCGACCAGAGTCTTCAGGTGCCGGTGGATGGCCGGGATCGCCGAGAAGAACTCGGACGCCTCCTCGATCGGCATCTCCAGGATGTCGGAGACCGTACGGCCCTTGTAGTGCACCTCCAGGGTCTCCCGGTTGTAGCGGGCGCCCTTGCAGACCTCGCACGGGACGTAGACGTCCGGCAGGAAGTTCATCTCGATCTTGATCGTGCCGTCGCCGCTGCACGCCTCGCACCGGCCGCCCTTGACGTTGAACGAGAACCGGCCCGGCCCGTAGCCGCGTACCTTCGCCTCGGTGGTCTCGGCGAAGAGCTTGCGGACGTGGTCCCAGACCCCGGTGTAGGTGGCCGGATTGGATCGCGGGGTACGCCCGATCGGCGACTGGTCGACTCCGACCACCTTGTCGACGTGCTCGATACCACTGATCCGGGTGTGCCGGCCGGGCACCAGCCGGGCACCGTTGATCTGGTTGGCCAGCACCGCGTAGAGGATGTCGTTGACCAGCGTCGACTTGCCCGAGCCGCTGACCCCGGTGACCGCGATGAACTGGCCGAGCGGGAACGACACGGTGAGGTTGCGCAGGTTGTGCTCCCGCGCCCCCTGCACCACCAGCTCCCGACCCGGCGTCTGCGGCCGGCGCCCCTGCGGAGTGGGGATCGACCGGCGACCCGAGAGGTAGGCCCCGGTCACCGACTCGGGGTTGGTCAGCAGGTCGGAGACCGAGCCGCTGTGCACGATCGCTCCGCCGTGCTCACCGGCCCCCGGCCCGATGTCGACGATCCAGTCCGCGGTCCGGATGGTGTCCTCGTCGTGCTCCACCACGATCAGGGTGTTGCCCAGCCCCTTGAGCCGGACCAGCGTCTCGATCAGCCGGTGGTTGTCCCGCTGGTGCAGCCCGATCGACGGCTCGTCCAGTACGTACAGCACCCCGACCAGGCCGGAACCGATCTGGGTGGCGAGCCGGATCCGCTGCGCCTCGCCGCCGGAGAGCGTGCCGGCGGGCCGGTCCAGCGACAGGTAGTCCAGGCCGACGTCGACCAGGAACCGCAGTCGGGCGTTGATCTCCTTGAGCACCCGCTCGGCGATCATCTTCTGCCGGTCGGTGAGGGTCATCGCGCCGAGCAGGTCGGCGCACTCGCCGACCGACAGCGCACAGACCTCGGCGATGTTCCGCCCGCCCAGCGTGACCGCCAGCACCTCGGGCTTGAGCCGGCTGCCCCGACAGACCGGACAGGGGACGTCCCGCATGTAGCCCTCGTACTTGTCCCGGGACCAGTCCGACTCGGTGTCGGTGTGCCGGCGCTCGATCCACTGCACCACGCCCTCGAAGCCGGTGTAGTAGGAGCGCTCGCGGCCGTACTTGTTGCGGTAGCGCACGTGCACCTGGTCGCCGGAGCCGTGCAGGATGGTCTTCTGCGCCCGCGAGGGCAACGCCCGCCACGGGGTGTCAACGTCGAAGTGCTCGGCCTCGCCCAGCGCCTCCAGCAGGCGCATGAAGTATTCCTGGGTCTGCCCGCCGGACCACGGCTGGATCGCGCCCTCCCGCAGGGAGCGCTCCGGATCCGGGACGATCAGGTCGGCGTCGACCTCCTTCTTGGTGCCCAGCCCGGTGCACTCGGGGCAGGCGCCGTAGGGGGCGTTGAAGGAGAAAACCCGGGGTTCGAGGTCCTCGATCGCCAGCGGGTGGTCGTTGGGGCAGGCCAGGTGCTCGGAGTAGCGGCGCTCCCGCTGCGGGTCGTCCTCGGGCAGGTCGACGAAGTCGAGCAGGACCAGCCCGCCGGAGAGCCCGAGCGTGGCCTCGACCGAGTCGGTGAGCCGCTGCTTGGCGCTCGCCTTGACGGTGAGCCGGTCGACCACCACCTCGATGGTGTGCTTCTCCTGCTTCTTCAGCTTGGGCGGCTCGGTCAGCGGATAGACCACGCCGTCGACCCGGGCCCGCGCGTAGCCCTTGGACTGCAGTTCGGCGAAGAGGTCGACGTACTCCCCCTTGCGGCCGCGCACCACCGGGGCCAGCACCATGAACCGGGTGCCGTCCTCCATCGCCAGCACCCGGTCGACGATCTGCTGCGGGCTCTGCTTGGAGATCCGCTCGCCGCAGATCGGGCAGTGCGGCTCGCCCACCCGGGCGAAGAGCAGCCGGAGGTAGTCGTAGACCTCGGTGATCGTGCCGACCGTGGACCGCGGGTTACGGGAGGTCGACTTCTGGTCGATCGAGACCGCCGGGCTCAGGCCCTCGATGAAGTCGACGTCCGGTTTGTCCATCTGGCCGAGGAACTGCCGGGCGTACGACGACAACGACTCGACGTAGCGACGCTGGCCCTCGGCGAAGATCGTGTCGAAGGCCAGGCTGGATTTACCGGACCCGGAGAGCCCGGTGAAGACGATCATTGCGTCACGCGGCAGGTCAAGGTTGACGTCACGCAGGTTGTGCTCACGCGCGCCACGGATGATCAGTCGGTCGGCCACTGTCCGCGTACTCCCGGGGAGAAAAGATATGTTCTGTCCGATTCAGCGGCGCAGAGAAGCGCCTCGGCAACTCTAGCCCCGGCGTATGACAGTTTCCCGCCCCCGGACATTCCCGCAGCTCAACGGGCCGGCCCTGCCCGCCTCCGGTGCTCCTTGTGAATCCGCTTCCACCGCTGCCGCTCCTCGGCGGACAGCCGGGCGTCCCGGCGCCGCATCTCGAAGGCGACCTCACGCTGGAGCTTCTGCCAACTCGCCCACCGGCGCGGAGCCAGGTCGCCGGACTCCAGCGCGGACCGGACCGCGCAGCCGGGCTCGCCCCGGTGCCCGCAGTCGGCGAACCGGCACGCGGCGATCAGCTCCGCGACGTCCGCGAACGCCTGGTCCAGGCCGGCCGCCGCGTCGAGCAGACCGACCGCCCGCACCCCGGGGGTGTCGAGCACGGCTCCACCGCCCGGAATCAGGATCAGTTCCCGGTGGGTGGTGGTGTGCCGACCCTTGCCGTCCACCCCGCGTACCCCCTGGGTGGTCATCACCGTCGCCCCGGCCAACGCGTTGACCAGCGTCGACTTGCCCGCACCCGACGGTCCGAGCAGCGCGAGCGTACGACCGGCGGCGACCCACGGGCGCAGCTGGGCCAACCCGGTCCCCCGCTGGGCGCTCACCGGCAGCACCGCCACTCCCGGCGCCACCTCGGCGAGCTGGGCGGCGACGGCCACCGGGTCGGCGACCAGATCACACTTGGTCAGCACCAGCAGTGGCTGTGCCCCCGACTCCCAGGCCAGCGCGAGCAGCCGCTCGATCCGACCCACGTCCGGCTCGGGGTGCAGCGGCTCGATCACGGCGGCGGCGTCGGCGTTGGCCGCCAGCACCTGCCCGGTCGAGTCCTTGTCGGCGGTCCGGCGCACGATCGCGGTACGCCGGGGCAGCACCGCCTCCACCGTCAACCGCTGGTCCGGCCAACTCCGGACCAGCGTCCAGTCGCCCGCGCAGGGCAGGTTGACGGCGTCCCGCGCCGCCGCGATCAGCACCCCGCCGCCGAGACTGGCCCGCACCGGACCGTCGGCGCAGAGCACCGTGCACACTCCCCGGTCTGCCCGGGCCACCCGGCCGGGTCGGAGTTCATCGCCGCGGTCCGGGTACGCGGCGGCCAGTGACGCGTCCCAACCCAGGGACGCGAGATCGAAGGTCATGTCAGCCCTTTGTCGTCAGAAGTGGGGTTCAGAAGTGGAAACGGGGGCCACGCGCACTGCGACCGGCATGAATCCCACCTCCTCACAGCTTCGGGTGACGCGTCGGCAATGACGGTAGGCGCTGTCCCGACCACACCGAAAGCCAATTCCGCCCCGCGACGCCGGATCGGCGGGACACCGCCTCCACCCGGCCCCGACGACCGACCGATAGGGTCGTAAGCCGTGACCCTCGACCCACTCGCACTCCTGCCCGAGGTGGACCGGGCGACGGAACGACTGTTCCGGACCGTCGCCGGGCTGGACGACGCCTCGGTCGGCGAACCGTCCCTGCTCCCCGGCTGGACCCGTGGACACGTGCTGACCCATCTCGCCCGGAACGCCGACAGCTACGTCAACCTGCTGACGTCGGCGCGTACCGGCGAGGACGTCCCGCAGTACCCCAGCCCGGCGGCCCGGAACGACGGCATCGCGGCCGGAGCCGGCCGAACCCTCGCCGACCAGCTCGCCGACCTGCGGGCCAGTGCGGAGCGGCTCGCGGACGCGGCCCGGGAACTGCCGGCGGAGGCCTGGGCCGCGCAGGTCCGGTCGAACCTGGGGCCACGGGCGGCGGCGACCCTGGTCTGGGGCCGGCTGCGCGAGGTGGAGGTGCACCATGTCGACCTGGCCGCCGGCTACCGCACCGCCGACTGGCCGGACGCGTTCAGCCAGCGCCTGCTGCACGAGGTGGTGCACGACCTCGCCCGCCGGGACACGCCGCTCGCCCTGGTACTGCGCCCGACCGAGACCGGACAGCCGCTGCTCCTCGGCCCGGCCGGGCGACCCGACGGCGATCCGGAGCGCGGCGCCACCGACCGGAGGTCATCCGGCGTCGCCGACCCGGACCCGCGTACCGTCGCCGGCCCGGCACACGCGCTGGCCGGCTGGCTGACCGGCCGCGGTGCCGGCGAGAACCTCGTGGTCACGCCCGCCGGGCCGCTGCCGGCCGCGCCGGCCTGGATCTGATCCGCCGACCTGGACACCTACTCGGAGGCACCAACATGAGCGAGCACTACACCGGAGACGTCACCACCGGCGGACCACCCGACGTACGGACGCTGACCGGCCTGACCATCAGCAAGCTCTCGGTCGGCCCGATGGAGAACAACGCCTATCTGCTCCGTTGCCCGGCCAGCGGTGACCAGGTACTGATCGACGCCGCCAACGAGGCACCCCGGCTGCTGGAACTGGTCGGCGACGCCGGCCTGTCGACGGTGGTCACCACGCACCGGCACATGGACCACTGGGTGGCCCTGGAAGAGGTGGTGGCGACCACGGGGGCCCGCTCGCTGGTCCACGCGGCGGACGCCGATGGACTGCCGATCGCGTCCGAGCCGCTCGCCGACGGTGACCGGATCCGGGTCGGCGAGCGGTGGCTCGACGTGATCCACATCGTCGGGCACACCCCCGGCTCGGTCGCGTTGCTCTACCAGGACGACACCGACGGCCGGCACCTCTTCACCGGGGACTCGTTGTTCCCGGGTGGGGTGGGGAACACCGAACAGGACCCGGTGCGGTTCAACTCGCTCATCGACGACGTGGAGCAGAAGGTCTTCGGCCGGCTGCCGGACGACACGTGGTTCTACCCCGGCCACGGGAAGGACTCGACGCTCGGCGCCGAGCGAGCGGCGCTGCCGGAGTGGCGGGCCCGCGGCTGGTGAACCAGCCGGCCAGCCGTCGTCGCGGTGGCCGCCGCCCGGACCGATCCGCCCGTGCCTAGCCGAGATCGTCCAGTACGTCGGCCGCCAGGCCCCGCATGGTGTCCCGGTGCTGCGCCAGCGCCGCGTCCCAGGCTGCCTCGTCCAGCTCCTTGACCTGGTAGAAGACGGTAAACCTGGCGTTGCTCGACAGTACGAACAGCTCGATGGTGACCCGGTCCTTGTGGATGCCGAGGTAGGCCTTCTCCTCCAGGCCGGGCTCGGGCTTCCAGTGCAGGGTCGACCCGTCCTGCACGTACTTGTCGAACCCCTGCTGGAACTCCTGGGCAGTGGCCTGGTCGGCCGGCAGCGGCCCGTCGCTGCGGTTGAGGTACAGGGAGACACCCACCGAGCCGGTGCCCTCCCCCCAGGTGCAGTTGACGTTCTGCGCCAGCGGAGTGTCCGCGTCGGCGGCGCTGGGCGTACCGGGTCCCGTCTTCCGCAGCGAGGTGGCCGCCGCGCCGGTCAACGCCGGACAGGTGGCGGCGAGCTTCGACCACTTCCCGGTGAACCCGGCCGACGAGGCGGAGGGGGTCGGCGCGCCACCCGAACTGCCCACCCCGGCGGGCGGATCGGACTGCCCGCAACCGGTCGCCAGCAGCGGAAGAGCCAGCGCCAGCAGGGACACCTGCGCTAGCCGACGGAGTCGACCGGGCGTGCGGAGCATGGGATGTTCCTCTCCTGATTCTTGGCTGTCCTGGGCCGGCGTACCTCGCCGGCCGCTATTCGGCGACCGGTGCCGGCCACTTCCCGTCCGCCGTCAGCCCGGTGAGGTCCGACTTCTCGGTCTCCAGGGCGAGGATCTGGTTCAGTACCTCGGCGATCCGGGTGCCGAGCGCGGTGATGTAGCCGATGACCTGGTTGACGGCCGTACCGATCAGCTCGGAGAAGTGCGCCAGTGCGTCCATCACCTGGGTGATGGCGCCGGCACCGGCGGCCGCGAGGTCGACGCAGCAGGTGGTGAGCGCGCCGTACACCTCGCCCATCCGCGCGCCGAGGCTCGACATGTACGTCATGTTGCCGGTGGCGGCGTCACCGAGGTACGTGGCCAGCGCCTCCACCTTGTCGGAGGCGTTGGTGACCGCGTCCTGCTGGTCCTGCCTCCGCTTCTCGTACGTGTTCTTGGTCGGGCCACGCCAGGCGTCGATCTCACCGGATCCGGTCATGTCCCCGTGCATCCCGGTGAGGGGGCGGTTCACCTTGTCCCCGAGGTCGAACGCGCGGGAGAAGAGCGAGGCCACCGGGATCGAGCCGGCCACGGACTTCTCGGCCTTCCCCAGCAGTTCCCCGATCTTGGTCTTGACCTGTTCGAGACGCTTGACGATCTCGCCGAGCCCCTCGCTGATGTCCGCGTTGAAGAACTCGAAGAACGAGTCGACCCAGCTGTCCTCGAGCTCTTTCTGCACCTTCTGAAGGAAGGCGTTGATCCGGTTTATCAGGTTGTTGAGCTCGGTGCGGGTCTTCGCGATGAACTGCTCGACCAGCTTCACCGCGCTGTCGAACGCCTGCACGGAAAGGGGCGTGTAGCTGGAGCTGGGTGGCGGCAAGACCGTACCTTTCTGGGACGCGCGGAAGCCGCTAGGACTTCGCGATCTTGTCGAAGCTGGCGGCGCTCCGGCCATCGGTCCTGTCGTACTCGTCCGCGCACTTGTTCAACGCGTTGCCGAACTGGTCGAACTTCTTCGCCGCGTCCCGGAACAACCCGGTGAGCCAGCCGTGCGTCTTGGTGTACGCGCCGTGCTGGTCGGTCGCGGTCATCAGGGCGGTCCCCGGATCGATCACCATGAAGGCCGTCGGTCCGAGCGTCAGGCCGGCCATGCTCTGGGCGACGGTCTCCATCTTGTCGGAGAAGCCGAACCACTTCTTCGCCTCGGCTCGGATGCCGTCGGTCGCCGCCTCGACGCTCTCCTCGCTCATCCAGTCGTAGTCCGTCATCGCCGCGCCCCTTCCCCGGAGAGCCAGTACGTCGGATCCTTCTCGCGAGTGGCCTGCCGCAGGACCGCCCGCGCGTCGTCGGCGATCCGGTCGGCGTCGTCGGGAGCGATCCGATGCGAGTTGATCTCCGCGCTCACGACGGTGAATCCGACCAGTCGCAGGTGGAACAGGCCCAGCGGCCCGGAGATGGTCCTCGGTTCCGGCGAGTCCCGCAGCTGCGCGACGCGGTCCGCGACCTCCATCAGGGCGTAACCCCGATCGACCTTCGCCTCCGCCGCCGCCCACTCGGCCCAGGCGTCCCGGGGCGACCAGGAGGAGTCGGCCTCGTCGTCGCGCGACGATTCGTCCGCCGGTGGGTCCGCAGACGTCTGCCTGCCGTTGCGGCGCAGCAGGGCCATGGCCAGCATCGCCTTGTCCTGGGCGAACTGGAGGGCGTCGAGAATGCCGGCGCCGACCCCGGACGGTCCGACCGTGTACCACCAGTCGGATCCGATGCTCAGGTCCACAAAGTCGCCCCGGGCGTCGACCACGCAGGTCACCGTGCCGGTCTGATCGGTGCCCGAAATCCGGTCGATCGCCTCGATCGGCAGGTAGCGGGGTGTCCTCGCCAGGTCGTCCTCAAGCTCACGCACGAAGCGCCGGGCCTGATCCAGCCGGGGGTCGTCACGGCTTACGGTACGTGATGTGTGCAGCATGACGCTTCCCCCATCGCCCCGGGCGCCCATCACCTCGACGAGGATGGCCCCGACTGCCTTCGGATCTTAGCTGCTGGGCGCTTGCCCGTGGGATCGGCAAACTGGACGGTGCCCGATGCGCGGCACACCCCGGCGACCTTTCGCACCATCCTTTTCGGACATCCGCCGCACCGGCGAATCCGCTTTCGTCGACGCCGGCCGCAGGCCCGGAGTACGGTGTGCCGCATGGTCCCGTTCCCGCCTCCGCAGCAGATCGCGCAGACCCGCGAGGTTGACGCGTTGGCCCTGATCAATGGCCAGGTCGACCTCCGCGGCTACCCGTTCCGGCATCTCGCGGTCGTGGCGGGGAGCAACCTTTCGATGCCGCGGACGACAGGCATCCTGATCGCGGTGGAAATCCTCAGCCAGTGGGGCTGGGAACTGGTCAGCGTCACGAAGCCGTTCGAGTCGGTCGACAAGTTGGTCGCCTTCCTGCGCCGCAACTGACAGGCGGCGTACCCGGCCGAGGCCGATGGCCCGACCGGTCGGATCTGCAAGCCCTTCCTTCCCATCCGACGCGGCGGCGGTGGCATCGCCGCCCGGCTCGGCTTGGCAGCCCTTGGCTAATGGTGGTAGCTTTTCGGCTATGACCAGTGTGCGGCACCTCCGGCGTCCCGAGGGACGGATCGCGTACGACGTGCAGGGCAGCGGCCCGCTGGTGATCTGCGTACCCGGGATGGCCGAGTTGCGGCAGACGTACCGGCTGTTGGTGCCGAGGTTGCTCGACGCGGGCTTCCGGGTGGCCACCATGGACATCCGGGGACACGGCGACAGTGACGCCACCTTCACGGCGTACGACGATGTCGCGCTCGCCAGCGACCTCCTCGCGCTCATCGACGAACTCGACGAGCCCGCGTTCGTGGTCGGCAACTCGATGGGCGCCGGCGCTGGCGTGATCGCCGCCGCCGAGGCACCCGCGAAGGTGCGCGGCCTGGCCCTGCTCGGCCCGTTCGTGCGCGACCCGGAGGGCGGCGCGATGCAGAAGCTGCTGATCCGGGCCCTCTTCCTCCGCCCCTGGGGTCCGGCGGCCCTGCTCGGCTACTACCCGAAGTGGCTGCCGGGCAGCAAACCCGAGGGGTACGAGGAGCACCGGCGGCGGGTACGCGACAACCTGCGTCGCCCCGGGCACTGGCACGCCTTCGTCCGGACGAGCCGTACCTCGCACGAGCCGGCCCGGCGCCGACTGGCCGACGTGTCCGTGCCGGCCGTGGTGGTGATGGGCGCCGCCGACGTGGACTGGGCGGATCCCAGGGCCGAGGCCGAGTGGATCGGCGGACAGTTGCGGGCCGAGGTGGTCGTGGTCCCGGACGTGGGCCACTTTCCCCAGGCCCAGGCGCCGGACGTGGTCGCCGACGCCGTGACCCGCCTCGTCGAGCGGGTCACCAGGGCCTGAGTGGAAGCCTCCCGAGGCTGATCCGGCGCCGGCGGGCCACTGCTCCGGTATCGCGCCGACCAGGCCATTGCAGCCGTCCGGAAAACCCGGCGAGGAATAGTCGAAAAAGATGTTGCCCCGCGCGTGGGGTCGCCCTACCGTAGTTACCACAGCGATCAACAAAGCGACACCAACCGACAGGGAGCATCCGATGTTGTGGCAACCCTCATCGCAACCGCGACGGCACGTGCCGTGCGGTCCGATGGGTTACGCCATGCTCGGCCGACCCGTCTACCTAAGTGCCAGCGAGTGTGCCGATCTGGGCAGCTGGCGGACGTAACGCGACTTCCGACGCGTATACGCCGCCCACCCCGACCGGGACCGGGCGGCTTTTTCGTGCACCACACAGGGGTGTGGCGCAACTGGCAGCGCAACGGCCTCCAAAGCCGAAGGTTGCAGGTTCGAATCCTGTCACCCCTGCTCTTCCCCCGACCTCGGCCGGCGGGACCGGTACCTCTTTGAAAACTCCACAGTGGATGGCAAGAGTAGTGCCCGGCCGGTGCCGTACCACCGCGCCGGCCGGGCTGATCCGGGGCGAGGGAGACGGTTGACCCGCCTGTTTTGGGAACAGGAGACACCGAGTTCGATTCTCGGGTCCCGGACGCATGGGGCGGTGGCTCAGTCCGCTCCACCACACGCACCGGGACCGTTGGAGTAGTGGTTATCTCGCCAGACTCTCGATCTGGAGAAGGCCGGTTCGATTCCGGCACGGTCTACGTACGACAATCGCGGCCATAGCTCAGTGGCAGAGCGCCTGGCTTCCACCCAGAGAACCGGAGTTCGATTCTCCGTGGCCGCTCGCAGTATCCGTCGGGGAATGGTGTAACTGGCAACATACCCGGCTTTGAACCGGGAGACGGTATCGCTTGTGCTGGTTCGAGTCCAGCTTCCCCGGCTTGCGCTCCGGTAGCCCAACGGCAGGAGGCGGCGCGCTCAAACCGCGCACAGTGTGCGTTCGAGTCGCACCCGGAGCACATTGTCGAGCCCCCGGTCCGAACTCCGGTAGCCGCTCGGAGAACTGGTTCCCACCCACGAGGAGAGAAGGAGGCATCCGGTGGACGTCCTGGTCATCAACGCCGATCTCGGCCCGCTCCACCGGGTCAGTGTCCGGCACGCCGTACGGATGCTCGTCCGGCGGGTCGCCGAAATCCACGAGGCCGAACCGGACCGGCTGATCGGGGTCTACCCGATGCCGAAGGTGGTCCGCCTGGTCCGGTACGTCGTCACCCGCTGGCGCTTCACGTCCGGGCCGGCCTGGTCCCGCTCGGGGGTACTCGTCCGGGACGGCCGTCGCTGCGGCTACTGCGGCGGACACGCCACCACCGTCGACCACATCCTGCCCCGCTCGCGCGGCGGCCGGAACACCTGGAGCAACACCATCGCATCCTGTGACGGATGCAATCAGCGCAAGGCAGACCGCACCCCCGCCGAGGCGGGCATGGCACTGCGGTCGGCGGCGTCGGTCCCCTCCTGGGCCGCGCTGACCCGGCGCTGAGACGCGGCCGGTGGATCTCGCCCCCGCCGGCCGCCTTTCCCGGATCGTCCAACCGGCAGGACGCCTGACTCTGGATCAGGAGATCGAGGTTCGAATCCTTGTCCGGGAGCGCAATGCCCTCGTGGCCCAACGGCAGAGGCAACGGTTCGAGGGACCGTACGGTGCGCGTTCGAATCGCGCCGAGGGCACGTTTTCCTGGGGTGGGTGCTGGTGCACAGCGTTGCCTTGCAAGCTGCGCGTGCGCGGTTCGATCCCGCGTCACTCCATCCCGCCCGGGTAGCCCAACGGAAGAGGCCGCCGGCTCAGAACCGGTGTGTTGCAGGTTCGACTCCTGCTCCGGGTACGCAACAGCAACACGGTGTCGTAGCTCAGTAGGTAAGAGCGCCGGACTGTCGATCCGGAGGTCGCGGGTTCGAGCCCCGTCGACGCCGCGCGTGGAGGGTTCGCCATCGGCAAGGCAAGCGGGTTGCTAACCCGTCGCGGGTCACACCGTTGCCGGTTCGACTCCGGCACCCTCCGCTCCAGTCCGTCGTGGCGCACCCGGGTGGGCCCGCTGCTTGAAGGCAGCGCGGGGCAGCTCGACGCTCCCCGACGGACCATTGCCCCTGTAGCTCAGTGGACAGAGCGCCTGGCTACGAACCAGGAGGTCGGACGTTCGAACCGTTCCAGGGGCACGCATCGGGACGTGGCGCAGCTTGGTAGCGCACCGCACTGGGGGTGCGGGGGTCGTCGGTTCGAATCCGGCCGTCCCGACAACGGAAGGCGCCGCTCAGCGGTGGGCGACCGGTCTTGAAAACCGGGGTGCCGGCAACGGCAGGGGTTCGACTCCTCCGCCTTCCTCTCCACCTTTTCCCGGTCCCGCCCCGGTTCCGGTAGCTCAGCTTCGGTAGAGCGCCGCGTCGACATCGCGGAGGTCGCTGGTTCGAGTCCAGCCCGGAACACCCACGGCGCCGTAGACGAGTGGCCAGAGTCGCCGGGCTTTCACCCCGGATTTCGCGGGTTCGAATCCCGTCGGCGCTACAGATACCCGGCCTCGGCGGTCCACCCGTCGGGGCGACGCCCGGATAGCTCAGCGGCAGCAGCGCCTCGTTTACACCGAGGAGGTCCCTGGTTCGATCCCAGGTCCGGGCACGATGGCGGAAGCTCAGCCTGGTCGAGCGCCGGAATGTGAATCCGGAGGTCACGGGTTCGAATCCCGTACGTCACCCCATGCGGGCGCGCCGACGTTGGAGAGTCGGGGCCGGCTGTAACCCGGTCGCTTTGCTGAGGGGGTTCGAATCCCTTCGCCCGCACTCAGCCGCTCACCGAGGCCACTGGTTCGATCCCGGCCGGGGGCGCAGCACGACCTCGCTTCGTCCCCGGTGGGGCGGCCCGTCTGCAAAACGGGTGATTCTGGTCGGGTTCGACTCCCGGCGAGGTCTCGATCTGCCATCCGCTGTGGACGCCGTGGGCGCGGGCGTTGGCTGCTCGGCCGCCACTCATGATGGCGGTGTGCCCGGTTCGACACCGGGGCCCACGACCGAGGAACACCGCCGCGTCGCCGTCGAACCGGCAGGTCAGCGGCGGGCGGCCGGCGCGGCCCGCCAGGCCCGGATCCCGAGTACGCCGACCGTCGTACCGATCACCAGAGACGCCCCGATAAGCAGGGCGTGTACCCACAGAAAGCTGGTCGGGCTGCCCTGTCCGATCTCGCCGCTCGACCAGGCGCGGGCGTCGTTCCAGATCGCGACCCCGAATCGGGGCCAGATGACCCAGGTCCAGACCCCCACCAGGATCAGGAATCCGGACCAGGCTCGCGTCAGCACCATGGCTGGCCAGTATGCCAGCCGCCCTGACGGGGTCGAGAGCGACCGGTCTATCCCCCCGACCGGCCGCTCTCGAACTGACCGGCCGCCCCGACCGATCACCCCCTGTCGGGCTGCCCCGACCGATCGCCCCCCGACCGGTGCAGCCCGCGCCGCGCTAGCTCGGCACCGCTTCGGCGTCGACGGTCGCGGCGAGTCGACGACGGACGCCCAGCAGGACGAGCCCCCCGAAGAGCATTCCGAACGCCACCGTGCCCAGCAGGGCGAACGACTCTCCGGGCAGCAGCCCGCCGACCGACCGGGCCACGATGCCGAGGACCATGTAGAGCCCGGCCCAGAGCACCGCGCCGACCGCCGCGAATCCCACGAACCGGCGGTACGACATCCGCAGCCCGCCCGCGGCGAGCGGCAGCAGCGCGTTCAGCACCGGCAGGAAGGGCGCCACCATGACCATCCGGCCCCCACCGCTGCCGAGCATGCGTTCCGCGGCGGCCCAGCGCGCCTCCCCGATCCACGCCCCCGTCCGGCTGCGGCGCAGTCGCGCACCGAACCGCCGACCGGCGAAGAAGGTGAGCGACCATCCGCCGAGGCAGCCGCCGATCACCGCGAGAAACGCGCTCACACTCGCCGGCCGTCCGACCCCCACCGCGGCGAGCACCGCGATGTCGCCGGGCACCAGAACGCCCAGCAGCGGAATCGCGTCGAGCATCATGACCCCACCGAGCACCGCCAGGAAGACCACCGACGGAAGCTCCCCCACCTGAACCAGCCAGTCAGCCACGTGGAGAACGCTACGGGTCGTACGGGACGTGGACATCCGGGTCAAGCCCCCGGAAGCGCGGCCGGTAACCCTGACCCGATCTCGGGGTATGTCCGCCGCCCGGCGTAGCCTGGCCCCACCCCGTCGGAGTAGGTCGGACTCGCCCGGTAACGGTACGACTCGCGACTTCCGGCCGCATTCGGCAGCCCGGGAGGCTACTGTCGGTGCGTGCGGGGCGCGCCGCTTCCCAGACGCGCCGCTAAGGAGACACGTATGGCAACCGGGACCGTGAAGTGGTTCAACTCGGAAAAGGGCTTCGGCTTCATCGAGCAGGATGGTGGGGGGCCCGACGTTTTCGTCCATTACTCGGCGATCTCGTCGTCCGGCTACCGAGAACTCAACGAGGGGCAGAAGGTCGAGTTTGACGTGACACAGGGCGACAAGGGTCCGCAGGCGGCGAACGTCCAGCCGCGCTGACCAGGCCCGACCCTCCGGCCCTGGACCCATCCGTCAGGTTCGGTCCGGGGCCGGGCGGTCGGGCAGTTCCCGGTGGTGGCGGAGCGGACCGATCAGCAGGATCAGCCCGGCCAGCCCCAGGCCACCGGTGATCAACCACATCGCCGGACGAAGGCCCAGTACGGTACCGAGGGTGCCGCCCAGCAGGGCACCCAGCGGGATGGTGCCGTAGTTGACGACCTGCATGCTCACGATGGCCCGACCGAGCAGCCCGTGCGGCACGTACGCCTGCCGGAAACTGCCCTTGAGCACGTTGCCCACGACGGCACCCGCGCCGATCACCACTCCGGCGACCACCACGTACGTCAGTCGTACGCCGGGTCCGGCCAGTGGGATCAGCAGTCCGAACGGCGCGCTGCCGACGTTGCTCACGAGCATCGCGCGGGCGCTGCCGAGGCGCTGGCTCAACGGTGTGGCGAGGGCCGCACCGAGGACCCCGCCGAGGCTCATGGCGGCGACCAGGCCACCGACCGTACCCGGACTGACCCCGATCTCGCGGACCAGGAAGACCACCAGGATCGCCTGGTATCCGGTCAGGCCGAGGTTGCTGACCGCGCCGAACACGGTCATCACCCGCAGGTAGGGATCGCGGGCCACGAACCGGATGCCCTCGGCGATCTCCCGACGCAGTCCACCGGCGGCCCGGTCGACGACCCGGCGCGGCTCACGGACCCGGACCGCCAGCAGACAGGCCGCCGAGCCCAGAAAGCTCACCACGTCCAGCAGCAGGGCGAGCACCGGGCCGAACGCCGAGGCCAGCAGCCCGGCGGCGCCGGGGCCGGCGACCTGGGCGACCGCCTCGGTCCCCTGTAGCTTCGCGTTGCCCTCCGGCAGCTCGGACCGGGCCAGCAGGACGGGCAGCCAGACCTGGTAGGCGGTCTTGAAGAAGACGCTGACCACGCCGCCGCCGAGCGCCACGGCCAGCAGGTGGCCGACGCTCAGCGTGCCGAGCCAGGCGGCGACCGGCACGCTGAGGAACAGCAGCGCCGCGACCAGGTCGCAGACCAGCATCACCGGCCGGGCCGGCAGCCGGTCGACCCAGGCCCCCGCGGGCAGCCCAACGACCAGCCACGGCAGCCAGGCCGCCGCGGTCAGCAGCGCGACCTGGAACGTGCTGGCGTGCAGCACCGTGATCGCCACCAGCGGCAGCGCCACGCTGGTCACGCTGCTGCCGAAGCTGCTGGCGGCCTGGCCGGTCCAGAACAGTCGGAAGTCCCGCCGCCGGAGCAGCCCGCCGGGTCGGCGCGGCGGGCCGGCCCGGGTCAGCTCAGCAGCCACCGGCGCGGGGCCGCTCACGGCCGGGCCGGGATGCCGTAGGCGAAGAGGAACACCGGGTCGCGCTGACGGCCGTCGTCCGGCACCTCGCGGTCGGCCCACCGGGCCAGTACGCCGTTCAGCTCCTCGCTCAGCGCGGCGAGTTCTTCCGGAGTGAGCCGCAGCCACCGGTCGGTGGAGAAGGGGCCCTCTCCCCATGCCTCGTGCGCGTCGTCGCCGGCCGCGTGCCAGTCCCGGACGAGGCCGGCGTGCCGGTCGAGGTTGAGCGAGACGGCGGCCTGCTGCACGGCCTGCGCCGCCGGGTCGGCGGCGAAGTCGGCGGCGGACCACCGCACGCCGGGGGCGACCAGGCGCCACCAGCGTTCGCGGCGGTCCCGGGCCAGTTCGGGCGCCTCCTGGACGAGTTCGGAGGCGGCGAGCACCTTCAGGTGGTGGCTGACGTTGGCCACGGCCTGGTCGGTGCGCTCGGCCAACATGCTGGCGGTCGACGCCCCGTACACCTTGAGCACGTCCATCAGCCGGCGCCGGAGCGGATGGGACATCGCGGCGAGCACCCGCGAGTCGGTGACCTGGCGGATCTGCTTCTCCATGCTCTCAGGCTGACATACGCAAGAGCTGTTGCGCAATGTCTCTTGCGCAATACGTGTTGCGGAGTGCCGCCACCAGCGCGGCAAAGCTCATATTTGTGAATACATAGTGACAACCTCATCTGCGCACCGTGGCGTAGCATGGCCCTCGTGGTTCTCGCAGGTGAACGCACCGAGAAGGTCCCGTTGGACGGCGTCGCCATCGACCGCGACAGTCCGATGCCGCTCTACTTCCAGATCGCCCAGCAACTGGAACAGGCGATCACCAGCGGGGCACTGCCCGCCGGCGGCCGGCTCGACAACGAGATCGAGCTCGCCGACCAGCTCGCGGTCAGCCGACCGACCCTGCGCAAGGCGATCGAGACGCTGGTCCGACAGGGCCTGCTGGTGCGGCGGCGCGGGCTCGGCACCGTGGTGATGGCCCGGCCGGTACGCCGTCCACTCGCCCTCACCAGCCTCTTCGACGACCTGACCAGCACCGGGCGGGCGCCGACCACCGAGGTCCTCGAGTTCGGCCTCGGGCCGGCCGACCACGACGCGGCGGCGGCCCTGGGCGTACCCGAGGGCACCGAGGTGACCGTGGTCGAGCGACTGCGCCGGGCCGACGGCGAGCCGCTGGCGCTGATGCGCAACTACCTGCCGCCCGCACTGGTCAGCGTGGACCGGGAGAGTCTGGGCGCGTACGGCCTCTACCAACTGCTGCGCCGGCAGGGCGTGACCCTGCACCTGGCCAACCAGCAGGTCTCGGCCCGGCCGGCCCGTCCCCGGGAGGCTCGGCTGCTCGGGGTGCCCCGGAACGCCACCGTGCTCACCATCGCGCGGACCACGTACGACTCGGCCGGTCGCGCCGTCGAGTACGGCGCCCACTGCTACCTCGCGGCGCGCTACTCCGTCGAGATGACCCTGGTGGCCCGCTGACCGGCGCGGGGATCGCCGTCGACGGGTCGCGCGGTCGATGGCCGGGGGCCCGTTCGGCTGTCAGCTGAAGCACGGAAGACAGTCCGGCGGTGGGCCTAGCGTGGTGGCATGGAGAAGCTCGCCGTGGTGGTCGGGGCCACCGGTCAGATCGGCCGGGCCGCCGTCCGGGCCCTGGTTGCCGACGGCTGGCGGGTCCGGGCCGCCGCCCGGGGCCTACGGGCCGGCGCGCCCTGGCCGCTGGACTGGGACGTCGAGCTGGTGCCGCTGGACCGCGAGGACGACACCGAGCTGGCCACCGCGCTCGGCGACGGCTGCGACGTACTGGTGGACACGGTCGCGTACGGCGCCCGGCACGCCCGGCAACTGCTCGGACTCGCCGACCGGATCGGCTCCGCCGTCGTCGTCTCCAGCGCGGCGGTCTACCTCGACGACGCCGGGCGGGGCTTCGGTGCCGAGGGCTTCCGGTTCCCCGTACCGATCGCCGAGACCCAGCGGACCGCCGAGCCGTTCGACCCCGACGACGCTGCGGGGAACGACCCGCCGCCCGAGGAGACGTACGCGGCCGAGAAGGCGGCCATGGAGCGTCAACTGCTCGCCGCCGGAGCGGTGCTCCCCACCACTGTCCTCCGAGCCGGCGCCGTGCACGGGCCGCACACGGTGCACCCCCGTGAGTGGCACTTCGTCAAGCGCGCCCTGGACAACCGGCCGGTCCGGGTCCTGGCGTACGGCGGTGCCAGCCGGTTCCATCCGGTCTGCACGGCTAACCTGGCCGAGTTGATCCGGCTCTCCGCCGCCGAGCCGGGGGCCCGGGTGCTCAACGCCGGCGACCCGGAGCCGCCCACCGTACGGGAGATCGGCGCGGCCATCCACGACGTGCTGGGGCACGGCGCGGAGGAGGTGCTGATCGACGGGCCGTCTCCGGCACCGCCGGTCGGCGAGACGCCGTGGACCACGCCGAATCCGGTGGTGCTGGACATGAGCCTGGCGGAACGTCAGCTCGGCTACCGCCCGGTGACCGGCTATCTCGACTCGTTGCCGGAGACCGTGCGGTGGCTGGTGGACGCGGCGCACGGGCGGGACTGGCGAACCGTCTTTCCCGACCTGGCGGAGAACTACCGGACCGACTACTTCGACTACCTGGCCGAGGACGCCTGGCTGCGCCGACGCCACTGACCGGGTCCCGGCCCCGGTCTGCCAGCCCGGGGCACGACAGGACGGTCGACGACGTCCCGGGCCGCCGCCGGGATCAGGCGCTGGCGGCCAACTTCGCGGCCAGTTCCGCGGCCCGGTCCCCGAAGGCCGCCTTCAGCGCGGCGACCGCGTCGTCCAGGTCCTTCGAGCCCAGCCCGGTGAGCACACCGTCGATGATCTGCTGCTCGTTCACCCAGTCCTTGCCGAGCATGGTCATCTGATTGGCCTTGATCGTGACCAGCAGGTCCTCGATCTCGTAGAAGTACTGCCGGAAATCGGTACGGCCGCTGCCGTCCGGTTTCTGGGCACCCTGCCAGAGGATGTAGTTGGAGTCCTTGGCGTACTTGAGCAGCTGCTCCTGCTCCGCATCGGACAGTGCCGGCATGATGTTTTCCCCTCCGGACGATGTTTCGGCGACGTCGCGTCGGAACGTGTCCATGTTGAAGCTGGGATCGGTCTTGACGCTGGGGTGCCCGTAGCCGCCGGGCTGGTGTTCCTTGTGCCCGCCCACACCCCAACCGGTACGACGCTTGAGCGCCGCCACCCCGCGGACGTACGAGTCGTACTGCCGGTCGGTCCACGGCTCACCCAGGGCGTGCTGCGCCTCGATGCCGATCAGCCCGGAGTTGCCGACTCCCTTGAACGGCCCGGCCCAGCCGACCCGGACGTGGTTGCACCGACCGGAGGCGACGACGTGCCAGTCCCCGGTACGGGACAGGTAGAGCTGGGCGATCGGCGGTGGCGCGGTCGCGGAGCCGTTGAGCAGGACGTAAATCTCACCGGCGTCGGTGGAGTGCAGTGAGCCACGGGTTTCGTGGCAGATGATCCCGTGTGGGTCGAAGGACGTCGACCCCCGGCTACGCCATCCACCGACCTCGTGGACGGTGAGCCCGGCGGAGCGGAGCACGTCGGCGAGCCAGAGCAGTCTCATCGGTCAGCCCGCCTAACTCAGAGGCAAAGTCTCACTACCGACCGTATCTATGACATCGACCGGAGTCCAGTCGTACAACATGCCAACTTGACTTATAAGCAATGGTCAACCTACCTATGACCAAGATCCATCGGTCGATTTCGAAGCTCGCCCAGAAATCGAGACACTCACACTCCGTCATCGAGGCGCGGACGTTGCGCACGTACTGGAGCAGACAGGAGTTGGCGCTGCGCGGCGACTCAGGGGGCCTCAGCCGGCGGTGTGCAGCGGCCCGTTGGCCTCGCCCGGCGCCGGCCGATCGGCACGCTCCGCCGGCACCGGACCCGCCGACTCCGCCGGCACCGACTCGCCCACCGCGGGCCGGGAGGCGGCCGGGGCCGAGGTGGCGGCGGCGGGCGTGGCGGACGGCGACGCCTCCGCCGGTACGGCACCGCGTACCGCCCGGTCCCGGGTCGCCCAGGCCACCATGAACACCGCCGTCCAGAGCACGCCGAGCAGCATCGAGGTGACCGTCTCACTGGCCGTGCTCCAGCCGACGTAGAGCCGGGCCGCCCCGATGGTCACCACGCCGACCGCCGCCACCGTCCAGGCCGCCACCGCCATCGGCCAGCGGCTCTGCCGGGCCAGCAGCCAGGCCAGCGTGCACAGACTGGCCGCGACGACCGCGTTCTGGGCCGGAAACAACGCCACCGGCGTACTCCGGGTGGGCCCGGTCACATCGGTGACCAGGGTCAGCACCACCAGCGGTACGAAGGCGCCGACCGTACCCAGCACGCTGACCAGGTCGACCCGCCACGGCCGGGTACGCCAGCCGAGCACCGCGGCGACCAGCGCCACCACCAGGATCAGCACCGAGCCCCGGAGTGCCCCGATCGCGCCGTGCGCCAGGTCGGCGACCCCCTCGGTCCGGCGCGACGTGAACCAGTCCGCGATCGCGTGGTCGACCACCGACAGCCCGCTCTGCGCCACCACCAGGTCGAGCAGCCAGGCCAGCACGAGCCCGATCACGAACAGCACCGCCAACCCCGCCACGAGGTTGGTCAGCAGGGTCCAGCCGGGCCCGATGTGCATGGACAACAGGAAGAACAGCACGCCGTACCGCCGGGCCAGCCCGCGCAGCGGTGGTGCCGCGACGGCCCGGGTCAGCAGGGACCTCGCCGGGTCCGGGTTGCGCCCCAGCCACCGGCCGACCAGCACGATCGCGACGATGAACAGGATCAGCAGCAGTACGGCACCGGTCGCCCTGCCCAGGTAGTGGGAGACCGTCTCGTACGACTCACCGGCCAGGTAACCGGCCAGCACCGACCCGCCGACCCAGCTCACCACCCCGGCCAGGTTCCACGGCGCGAACCGCCGGTACGGCATCCCGGCGCTGCCGGCGAGCCGGGGCACCAGGGTACGGGCGAAGGCCACCCAGCGGGCGACGAAGACCCCGCGCCCGCCGAGCCGGACGAGCATCGCGTCGGCCCGGGCCCAGCGTGCCGCGCCGACCCGGGCCCCCCACCGGCCGGCCCGCAGCCGTGCGCCGTGCCGTCGCCCGCTCCGGAACGCCAACGCGTCACCGAGCACCGCTGCGAGAATCATCACCACCAGCGCCGGTGCCAACCGCAGCATTCCGGTGTACGCCAGAAAGCCGACCAGCAGCAGGGTCGCCTCGGCCGGCATCACCAGACCGACGATCACCGCCGTCTCGGTGGCCACGAGCAGCGCTGCGACCAGATACACGAGTACCGGTGGCAACTCCCGCACCACCGTCAACACATCCTGCACGGCGACCCCCCGAACACCCCGGCCAGCATGCCAGGCTGACAGCGGGACCACACAGTGATTCCCGCGGAGTACCGGGTTACCTCAGGGGGAACCCGGACGCCGACCAGGATCGCCGAGACGAGAGGATGGAGGACATGCAGACCCGCGCCGACCTTCGTAACGTCGCCATCATCGCTCATGTAGACCACGGCAAGACAACGTTGGTCGATGCCATGTTGCGGCAGTCCGGCGCGTTCGCCGCCCGGCTTGAGCCGACCGACCGGGTAATGGACTCCATGGACCTGGAGCGGGAAAAGGGCATCACCATCCTGGCCAAGAACACCGCCGTGCGCTACGTGCCGGTGGACGGTTCCGACCCGGTCACGATCAACATCATCGACACCCCCGGCCACGCCGACTTCGGCGGCGAGGTGGAACGCGGCCTGACCATGGTCGACGGGGTGGTGCTGCTGGTGGACGCCAGCGAGGGCCCACTGCCGCAGACCCGGTTCGTCCTGCGCAAGGCGCTCCAGGCCCGTCTGCCGATCATCCTCGTGATCAACAAGGTGGACCGGCCGGACGCCCGGATCAAGGAAGTGGTCGACGACACGTACGAACTCTTCCTGGACCTGGACGCGGACGCCGAACAGATCGACTTCCCGATCATCTACGCCTGCGCCCGCGACGGCGTCGCCTCGCTGACCGCACCGGCCGACGGCTCCGTGCCCGCCGACAGCAGCTCGCTGGAGCCGCTGTTCCGGACCCTGCTCGGCACCATCCCGCCGCCCGCGTACGACGAGGGCTCCCCGCTCCAGGCGCACGTCACCAACCTCGACGCCTCGCCGTTCCTCGGCCGGCTGGCACTGTGCCGGGTCCGGCAGGGCACCATCCGCAAGGGCGAGACGGTGGCCTGGTGCCGCACCGACGGCAACATCTCCCGGGTACGGGTCTCCGAACTGCTGATCACCAAGGGCCTGGAGCGGACCTCGGCCGAATCCGCCGGCCCCGGCGACATCATCGCGGTCGCCGGCATCCCCGAGATCATGATCGGCGAGACCCTGGCCGACCCGGAGGACCCCCGGCCGCTGCCGCTGATCACCGTCGACGAGCCGGCCATCTCGATGACCATCGGCACCAACACCTCGCCGCTGGTCGGCCGGGTGAAGGGCGCCAAGGTCACCGCCCGGCTGGTCAAGGAACGGCTGGCGCGGGAACTGGTCGGCAACGTCTCACTGCGGGTGCTTCCCACCGACCGGCCGGACGCCTGGGAGGTGCAGGGTCGGGGCGAGCTGGCGCTGGCCATCCTGGTCGAGCAGATGCGCCGCGAGTCGTACGAGCTGACCGTCGGCAAGCCGCAGGTGGTGACCCGGGAGATCGACGGGAAGATCTGCGAGCCGGTGGAGCGGCTGACCATCGACGCCCCCGACGAGTACCTCGGCGCCATCACCCAGCTGCTGGCCACCCGGAAGGGCCGGATGGAGCAACTCGTCAACCACGGCACCGGCTGGGTCCGGATGGAGTGGCTGGTTCCGGCCCGGGGCCTGATCGGCTTCCGGACCGAGTTCCTGACCGACACCCGGGGCACCGGCATCCTGCACCACGTCTTCGAGTCCTACGAGCCCTGGTTCGGCCAGCTGCGTACCCGGAACACCGGCTCGCTGGTGGCCGACCGGTCCGGCGTGGCCACCCCGTTCGCGATGATGAACCTCCAGGAGCGGGGCACCCTCTTCATCGAGCCGACGACCGAGGTCTACGAGGGCATGCTGGTCGGCGAGAACTCCCGGTCCGACGACATGGACGTCAACATCACCAAGGAGAAGAAGCTCACCAACATGCGCTCCTCGACCAGTGACGAGACCGAGAAGCTGATCCCGCCGCGCAAGCTGTCGCTGGAGCAGGCCCTCGAGTTCTGCCGCGAGGACGAGTGCGTGGAGGTCACCCCGACCTCCATCCGGCTGCGCAAGGTCATCCTGGACGCGCCGTCCCGGGCCCGGGCCACCGCCCGGCGCAAGCACGCCGGCTGAGTCCGGCGTACCTGCCGCAGATGACCTGGGACGAACTCGACGCCGAACTGGCCGGCTTTGCCGGCACGGTCTCGGTCTACGCCGGCCGGCTCGGCCGTCCGCCCGCGTACGTCCGGCTGCCGGACGCCCGGCACTACGCGGCCAGCACCATGAAGGTGGCGGTGCTGGCCGCCCTGTACCGGGCCGCCGAGGCCGGAAGCGTGGACCTGGCCGCGCCGGTGCCGGTGGTCAACGATTTCGCCTCGGCCGGGCCCGGCGCCGGACGGTTCTCCTGCGCCCCGGACTACGACAACGACGACGCCGTCTGGGACCGGCTCGGCGACACCGCCCCACTGGGCTGGCTCGCCGAACGGATGATCGTCCGCTCCAGCAACCTGGCCACCAACCTGGTGATCGGGCGGGTCGGGCTGCCCGCGATCGGTGCGGTCTGGGCCGACAGTGGCGCCCGGCACAGCCGTACCGGACGGGGGATCGAGGACTTCGCCGCCCGGGACGCCGGGCTGGACAACCAGGTCACCGCCGCCGACCTCGCCGGGCTGCTCGGCGGGATCGCCCGGTCCCGACTCGCCGGGCCGGCCACCTGCGCCGACATGCTCGACGTGCTGTTCCGCCAGGAGCGCGGCGAGGACCTGGCCGCCGGGCTGCCGCCGGGCACCCGGATCGCGCACAAGAACGGTTGGGTACGCGGAGTCCGGCACGGCGCCGGAGTGGTGTTCCCGGACGACGCACCCCCGTACGCCGTGGTGGTCTGCACCACCGCGACGCCGGGCGGGGACGGTGATGCCGACAGCGGCCGGGACGACGACGCCTGCCGGCTGATCGCCCGGATCTCGGCGATGGTCTGGGCGACCCGGCACCGGTTGGGTCCGCTCGACTGAACCGGGCCTGGATAGGGTGCCCTCATGTCGATCGCCTCGGTTCGCACCCACCGGCTCTCCGCACCGTTGCACACCCCGTTCGTGACCGCACTGCGGCGTACCTCCACAGTGGAGACCCTGGTCGTCGAGGTGGTCGACACCGACGGGCGGTCCGGGTACGGCGAGGCACCCCAGGTGTGGCAGGTCACCGGCGCCTCGATCGGTGGGGCGCGGGCCTGTGTCGAGGAGATGCTCGCACCGCTGCTCACCGGCCGTAACGCCGACGACCTGGTGGCCCGGTGCGCCGAGGTCCGCCGGGCGGTGGTCGGCAACGAGGCGGCCAAGGCCGCGGTGGACACCGCACTGCACGATTTGGCGGCCCGGCGGCTCGGCGTACCCCTGGTCCGGCTGCTCGGCGGGGTGTCCCGCCGGGTGCCCACCGACGTCACCCTCTCGGCCGGCGACGCCGTCGAGTTGGCGCACGCGGCCAAGCAGCGGGTCGCCGAGGGCTTCGACGTACTCAAGGTGAAGGTCGGCACCGACGCGTCGGGAGACCTGGCCCGGGTCCGGGCGGTACGGGCGGCCGCCGGACCGCAGGCCCGGATCCGGCTCGACGCGAACCAGGGGTGGACGCCCCGGGAGGCGGTCCGGGTGATCCGGGGCATCGAGGACGCCGGGCTCGACGTCGAACTGGTCGAGCAACCGGTGCCGAGCCGGGACATCGCCGGGCTGGCCTGGGTCAGTGACCGGGTCGACCTGCCGATCCTGGCCGACGAGGCGGTCTACGGGGTACGGGACCTGGTCGAGGTGATCCAACGGCGTGCGGCGGACATGGTCAACGTCAAGTTGGCCAAGTGTGGCGGGCTCGGTCCGGCCCGGACTCTGCTGGAACTGGCGACAGAACATGGCGTCGGGACCGTGGTCGGGTCGATGATGGAGAGCCAGATCGGGTTGGGCGCGGCGGCCAGCCTGGTCGCCGCGTACGGCACCAGTGCGGTGTCCGACCTGGACGCCGCCTGGTGGCTGGCCTGGTCGCCGGTGCAGGGCGGGATCCGCTACGAGGGGGCGAACGTGCTGTTGCCGGACGCACCGGGGCTCGGCATCGCCGGCCTGCACGCCCCGGTGCCGCAGCAGCGTTGAGCACGGCGGTACGACAGCTATGAAGGCAACATTCATGTGAATCTTGCAGTACGGCGCTAATTTTCATATCGTTCGGACCGAGATCGGTCGAGGACGGGTGGGGTCGACATGGTGCTGCGCTCCGGCCACGAGGCCGTCGTCCGGGTCGCTGTCGCCACCCTCTGGGCGCGACCCGAGGCCGTCCGGCCGGTGGACGGGCCGGCCCTGTCGAGCCGGACCGACATCGCCGGGTGGATCTCCGGAATGAGTTCCGACCAACGGGTCGGCGACTGCGTGCTCAGCCAACTACTGCTCGGCGAACGGGTACTGGTCGAAGAGATCAGGCCGGACGGCTGGGTCCGGCTCGTCGCGGTGGAGCAGCCGGCGGCCAAGCTCGACCCACGGGGCTACCCCGGCTGGTTGCCGCTCGAACAACTCGCCGAGTCCACGGGGCCGGACGAGGCGCCGTCCGGCCCGGTTCTGGTGGTGGCGGCCACGGTCACCCGGCTGCATGCCGCCCCGGCCGGCCCGGTGGTGCTGCCCGGCGTCATCCTGGGTACCCGGCTGACCGGAGCGGGACCGGCCCGGAGCGGTTGGCGTCCGGTCCGGGTGCCCGGACACGGGAAGCCGCTCTGGGTGGCCGAGGGACATCTGTCACCCGCGCCGACCCGGCTGCCGAGCGCGGTGGAGGTGCTCACCGTCGCCTGCCGGCTCCGCGACGTGGTCTACGTCTGGGGTGGCGTCTCGGCGTACGGGATCGACTGTTCCGGTCTGGTGCACCTGGCCTGGCGCCGGTTCGGGGTCCGGCTGCCCCGGGACGCCGACGACCAGGCGGCGGCGACCATGCCGGTGCCGCTCGGTGCCGAGTGCCCCGGCGACCTCTACTTCTTCGCCCGGCCCGGGCGGCGGGTCCACCACATCGGGATCGTCACCGCCCGGCCCGGCCCGCAGGGCCACCGGCGCATGCTGCACGCCTGCTACACCCAGCGGAGGGTGCTGGAGGAACCGATGCCCGCCGACCGGACCGCGACCCTGGTCGGCGCGCATCGGGTTGCCCTCTGACCCGCTCGGCGGTCAGCCGACCGGCACCTGCTCCTCCGCCCGGCGGTCCCGGCTCGACTTGATCAGACTGGCCACGGTCGCGATCGCCAGGGTGCCCAGGATGATGGTGAGTGAGAGCCAGATCGGGATGTGCGGCGCCCAACCGATCGGCTCGCCACCGTTGAGGAAGCCGAGGTTGTTCCCCGCGAGCGCCTCCAGCACCAGCTTGACCCCGATGAAGCCGAGCACCACGGCGAGACCGATGTTGAGGTAGACCAGCCGGTCCAGCAGGCCGCCGAGCAGGAAGTAGAGCTGCCGCAGCCCCATCAGCGCGAAGACGTTGGCGGTGAAGACCAGGTACGGCTCCTGGGTGATCCCGAAGATCGCCGGGATGGAGTCCAGCGCGAAGACGAGGTCGGTGGTACCGATCGCGATCAGCACGATCAGCATCGGGGTGAAGAGCCGCCGACCGTTCTCGTGGACCGTGAGGCGGGTACCGGAGAAGTCCCGGGAGACCGGCAGGGCGCGCCGGGTCCAGCGGATCAGGGCGTTCTCCTTGAAGTCCTCCTCGTTCGGCTCACCCTGGCGGAAGAAGTTGATCGCCGTGTAGATCAGGAAGGCGCCGAAGATGTAGAACACCCAGGAGAACTGGGCCAGCAGCGCCGCCCCGGCGGCGATGAAGCCACCCCTCAGTACCAGGGCCAGCACGATGCCGATCATCAGCACCTTCTGCTGGTGCTGCCGGGGTACCCCGAACCGGGCCATGATGATCACGAAGACGAAGAGGTTGTCCACCGAGAGGCTGTACTCGGTGAGCCAGCCGGTATAGAACTCTCCGGCGATGGTGAAGTTGTTGGTCAGCGCCAGCCCGACCCCGAAGATCAGGGCGAGGCCGACGTAGAAGGCGACCCAGAGACCCGATTCCCGCAGGCTCGGCTCGTGGGGTCGACGGCCGATGATGACGAGATCGAGTATCAGGACCGCCGTCAGTACGACGAGCGAGATGGCCCATACCCATGCGGACACGTTCAAGACACTCCTCCGGCAGACACGCGGCACCGCCGTCGGCACGTGGGTAGCGTGCGTCGGGCGGTGTAAACGATGGTGACTGTCGGAGGTCTCTTCCGCCATCGCCGCGCGAACCGCGTGGCGACAACCTACGGTGCCGGGTCGTCGTGCCGGCTACTGCCCGACCGACGACCGTGTTGACGACACCGTCGCGAAGGAATACTCCCCTCCTACAGGGCCATTGTTCACTATTCCCCGCCGGTTGCGCATCTCCCCTAACCTGGTGTGCCATCCGGCACCCCTGGTAACCCATCCTAGGAAACTAGGTGTGACCTCCGGGCGACATCGGGGCGGACAGGGACCAACCCGCCGCCAGCAGCCCGTCACAGGCCCGGACCGCATCGCGGAGCCGCTCCGAATGTGGCCCGGTGAGTTCGATCACTGGTACGGCGGAATCGGCCAGTACCTCCCGGAACCGGCCGGTCATCCATTCTCGCAGGTGCTCACCGTCCCGCAGCCCGTCATCGCGAAACGGCACACCGCAGTGGTCCGTCAGCAGGTACAGGTCGGGTCGGCGAGCCGCGGCCCGGACCGGCGGCGACGCCGAGCCGAGATAGCGCTCCTCCCAGACTGCGGTGGCCCGGGCGTCGGTGTCGCAGAACAGCAGCGGCCCGCTCCGGCGCGCGGCGGCGTCCTCCGCCGCCTGCTGCTCGCGGACCACCGACACGAAGTCGGCCCGCTCCCAGGTGACGTCGAAGACCGTCGCCTCCGGCGTGATCTTGTGCAGCCGGGCCAGCTTGTCGGCGGTGAGTTCCCGGCCGTACTCCGGCACCCAGGTCGTCCGGTAGTGCCCGGCCAACGCCTCGGCCATCGTGGTCGTCCCGGTCGACTCGGCGCCGACCACCACCACCCGGCGGACGAACCAGGCCCGCACCGGCGGGCTGAGCCGGTCCCAGTGCGCCACCGGATCGGACCGGACCGCCGTCCCGGAGACGGGTACGGCCGCCCGCTCCGGATCCACCGGCACGTCGACCGCGTCGAACCGGCGGGCCAGTTCGGCACCGTACGCCTCGGAGGAGAAGACCGCGTCCACCCGGGCCCCGCCGACGGCCTCCCGGAACACCGCGCAGTGCACCTCCCACGCCACCGGATCGGCGTAGTCGACCGGGTGGTCGTCGTACCGGCCCACGAACCGGACATGTGGATCGGCCGCGTGCACCTCCCGCAGCCAGTCCAGCCGGAACTCCAGCGGAATCGACTCCCGCCGGGACGGCGCGACCACGACCGTGACGGCGGCACAGCGCCGGGCCGCCGCGTTGATCAACGCGTGGTGCCCGGCATGCGGCGGATAGAACTTGCCGACCACCAGCCCGTGCCCGAACCGGGTACTCACGTCGTGGCGGGCGCCGGACCGGGAGCCACCGGCCGGGCGGCGGAGAGCCGGCGCAGGTCGGCCTGCCAGTTGCGCAACCCGAACACGCAGAGCCCGAGGAAGACCAGGTACAGGCCGGCGGTGAGATGCAGCCCCTTGTACGCGTACAGCGGGATGTAGATGACGTCGGCGGCGATCCAGATCCACCAGCTCTCCACCCGCTTGCGGCACTGGCCGTACGTCGCCATCAGGGACAGCGCGGTGGTCACCGCGTCCGGCAGCGGCACGGTCGAGTCGGTGGCCCGGTCCAGTAGCAGCCACAGCAGCAGCGTCAGCACCGCTCCGGCGCCGACCAGCACCATCCACTCCCGAGCACCCGTCCGGCTGACCACCAGTCGGCTCCGCTCGGCACCGCCGAACAGCCACGCCCACCAGCCGTACAGCCCGAGCGCGACGTAGACGATCTGTAGGCCGGCATCGGCGTACAGGCCGGCCGTCCAGAACAGCAGCATCAGCAGGAGCACGTTCGCGATGCCGATCGGCCAGTTCCACATCCGCTGCCGGGCCAGCAGCCAGACATTGAGTACGCCGGTCGCGAAGCCGAGCAGTTCGGCCCGGCTGGTCGGTGTGTCCGCCACGGTGAACGCCGTTCCGGTAAGCCAGTCGAGCATGCCGCACCTCCCGCGCAAGATCCCCTGGAGCTCCTACGTTAGGGACCGGCCGTCGGGACGGATAGACCCCCGATCGACCCGGCGGGACCCGGCCGTGCCAAGATCCGGCCATGGTGCTGGAGGTTGCGCTGATCGACGTACTCGCCGGTCAGGAAGACGCGTTCGCGCGGGCGTACGCCGAGGGTCATCCGGTCCTCGCCGGTACACCGGGCTGCCGCTCGGTACGGATGACCCGTGGCATCGAGTCCCCGTCGCGGTTCGTACTGCTGGTCGAGTGGGACTCGGTCGAGGCCCACCTGGAGAACTTCCGGGACACCGAGCGGTTCACCACCTGGCGCTCGCTGATCGGCCCGTACTTCGCGACGCCGCCGGTGGTCGAGCACTTCACGGACGTCGTACCGCCGGCCTGACCGCCGTCGCGACCAATCTGTCGCACCCCGACGTTAGCCTCCCCGGCGAACCCAGTTCCTCCGGAGGCGGCAGATGTACCGACAGGGCGATGTTCTGGTCACGCCGATCGATCCGACCGAGCTGCCGGGCGGCCTCGCGCCGGCGGGTCGGGACGCCCGGGGCCGGCTGGTCCTCGCCCGTGGTGAGGCGACCGGGCACGCGCACGTGGTGACCGGATCCGGACTCACCGCCTGGGCACTGCCCGACCAGGTCGAGCCGGCGTTCCTGGTGGTCGACGGCTACGGCCGGCTCGGGCACGAGGAACACGGCCCTATCGCGCTGCCCGCCGGCACCTATCGGGTGGTGCGACAACGGGAATACCTGCCCGGCAGCTGGCGACCGGTGGCCGACTGATGACGGCCGGACGGCCCGACCTCGCCACCGATCCCGGCCCCACCGGCAACCACACCGGCCGCGAAACCAAGCCCGACCTCGCCACCGAACCCGGCCCAGCTGGCACCCGCACCAGCCGCGCCACCGGGCCCGACCGTGACACCGAGCCCGACCTCGCCACCGATCCCGGCACCGGCACCCGCACCGGCCGTGACACCGGGCCGTCCGATCCCCATCCCGGCACCGGCAGCGGCAGCGGCACCGATCCGGCGACCGAGGAGGCGCTCCGGCAGGCGGCACGGGTGGCCGAGGTGTGGCTGGCGCACGGGCTGGCCACCGGGCCGGCCGACCGGCCCGCGGCGGAGGCCGCGGTCCGGGCCGCCTACGCGGCGGTGGGGCTCGCTCCGCCCGGACACGTGGTCTGGCTGCCGTCCCCACGTGCCGGTGCGCTGGCCGCCGCCCTGCTGACCGGTCCGGCCCCGGCGACCGACCGGGCCGCGACAACCGACCGGGCCGCGACAACCGGCCCGGCTCCGGTGGCCGATGTGGATACCGGCACCGCCGGCCCCGGCGGGTTCGGGGCCGCCGGGCCCGGCGGCCCCGCGCCGGCGACGTCCGCTGCCCGGGTCGGTGGTACTCCGGTGGCGCCGGACGCCGTGGACCGGATCGACAGCTATCCGGGTACCGCGACCGGAGCGGCCCTGGCCGACGTGCTGACCAGACTGCGGGCGGCGGGCTGCGATCCCGCCCTGGTCCAGGCCGGCCGGCCGGTCCGGGCCGAACTCCGGACCGCGACCTGGGCAGCGGCCCGGTCCGCCGCCGTCGCCCGGCTCGGGCCGGTCGGCTGGGCGGCGCACTGGGCGGCCGGTGGGCGCCGCAACTGGCACCTGCTCACCGACCGACTGGTCACCCCGCTGCGCGGCCGGCTGAGCGCGGACCTCACCGAGGAGGTCGACGACGCGTTCACCCGCCGGGCCCGCACCAGCCTGCTCGACGCGGTACCCGGACAACACGACGCCGCCTGGCTGGCCGCCTTCGACGGCGAGCGGGGACTGGCCGGCCTGGGCCGGAGTCGCCGCCGCGGCCGGTTGGTGGTGGCCCTACGAGCGGGTGGCGATCCTCACCGAGCGTCCGGTCCGACTGCACCGGGACAACCTCGGCCGGCTGCACCACGACGACGGGCCGGCGCTGGCCTACCCGGACGGGTTCGGGCTGCACGCCTGGCGGGGGATGCCGATTCCGGCCGACGTCGCCGCCGAACTGCCCCGGCTCGACGTGCGGCGGATCCGGGCGGAACGCAACGCCGAGGTCCGCCGGGTCATGCTGGAGCACTTCGGCTACGACCGCTACCTGCGGGAGAGCAGGGCCACGGCGGTGCACCGCGACGCGTACGGCGTGCTCTGGCGGCTTCACCTGCCCCAGGACGAGCCGCTGGTGATGGTCGAGGTGGTCAACGCCACGCCCGAGCCCGACGGCACCCGGCGCACCTACTGGCTGAGGGTCCCGCCGGACACCGGTACCGCGCGTGCGGGGGTGGCCTGGACGTTCGGCCTCGACGCCCAGGAGTACGCACCGCTGGTGCAGACCTGATCGCGGCCGGGTGACCCGGCCAGCCGCTCAGCGCAACGCGGCGGCCGGTACGCCCCAGCGCGGATCGGCGGGCACCCGTTCCAGTACGCCGCCGGCGAAGACGTCGTACAGCGGCAGGGTCTTCAGGTGCACGTACCCGATGTGGCAGTCACAGGCCGCGTTCGGGCACGGCCGGGGCCGCAGGGCGGCGCGGTACGACCCGTCATAGAGGTTGCCCAACGGGGTGTCCACAAAGTGGCACCGCCGGACGCTGCCGTCCCCGCGTACCGAGATCACCGTCTCCCCGGCCCGGCACGGCGCCCCGGCCGACGGATGTGGCCGCACGCTGTAGCCGAACAGCGGATCGACGGCCGACCACTCGGTCTCCTGTGCGGCGGTGTAGTGCTGTCCCTCGGCCGCGTTCACCCAGAGGTAGACGTCGGCGGGCAGGGCGGCCCGCAGCGCCCGCGCCTCGGTCAGGTGTTCCGGCAGCCCGACCACGCCGACCGAGAACCGCACCCCCAGTTCGGCCAGCCGGGCGCAGCGACCCAAGAACGTCTCCCGGCGTACCTGACCGGGGTGGTACGTGGCCCAGAGCGCGACGGTCCGGCGGTCGGCGGCGTCCAGCCAGTCCAACCGGCAGGCCAGGTTGGTCTGGATCGCCACCCGGTCCAGGTGCGCCAGGTGGGAGAGCCGGACCAGCGCGTCGCGGTACCAGGACCGGCTCAGTCCCTCGCCCCAGGGGGTGAACAGCACGCAGAGCCGGTCGTCGTCCGGGTTGCGGGCCGCCCAGTCGACGAACCGGCCCAGCGCGGTCCGGTCGGCGTCCAGCTCCGCCCGGCTGTCCCGGCGCTTCGCGAACGGGCAGTACGGGCAGTCGTAGTTGCAGCTCGCCAGCGGTCCCCGGTAGAGCACGGAGAGGTTCATCGGAGGGCGTACCCGGCCATCGCCCGGCGTACCGGGACGGAGACCAGCCAGGGGCCGATCGCGTCGGCACGCTCCAGCCCGGCGTCGGTGAGCGCGGTCCGCCCGCCCGCCGAGCCCAGCCAGCCCCGGCCGGCGAGCACGTCGAGCTGTGGAAAGTCGTCGTCGACGGAAGAACCGAACCGGTCCCGGTACGCCGCCGGTTCGAACCCGTCCGCGCGGAGCAGCGACTTGACCAGCCAGCGCCGGCGTTGCTCCACCGGATCGAGCCGGAAGCCGACCTCGGCGACGTCGAAGTCGGTCTCCGGCCGGCGCAGGTAGTCGTCGATGATGGTCCGGACGTGCCGGACGCCGACCGCGTAGTCGAACGAGTAGTGCAGGTCGGTGGTGTACGAGCGGGCGCCGCAGCCGAGCCCGACCATGCCGTCGTCCTGGCAGCAGTAGACCGGCCCGGTCGCCGCGGGATCGTCGCCGGACGCCAGGTCGGCGCGGCGGAAGTGGCGCAGCGAGAGCTGCCGGTAGCCGGCGGCCCGCAGCGTGTCCCGGCCCTGCCGGTAGAGCGTGAGCCGCTGCGCGTCCCAGGTCGGGTCGGCGCTGTCGTCACCGTCCACCGTGGAGGTGCGCCGGCCGAGGCCGGTGAGCGGGCGGACGTAGAGCGGGTAGAGGAACACCTCCTCCGGCCGCCAGTGCAGGGCCGAAGCGAGCGACTCGGCCCAGGTCCGCTCGGTCTGCCCGGGAATGCCGTAGATCAGGTCGAGGTTCAGCTCCGGGATGCCGCAGTCCCGGATGGTGCCCAGGGCGCGCTCGACGTCGGTCCGGCGCTGCGGACGCCCGGCCGCCCGCGCCTCGGCGTCGAGGAAGCTCTGCACCCCGATGCTGACCCGGGTGACACCGCGTTCGGCGAGCACCCCGATCCGGTCCGGGGTGGCGGTGTCCGGCGAGGTCTCGACCGCCGTCGGCACCGCGCCGACCCGGGCGCCGAAGCCGGCGAGCAGGTCGAACATCGAGTTCAGCTCGCTCGCGGTCAGGTAGGTCGGGGTACCGCCGCCGACCGCGACCCGGGCGAACTCGGCGTCGCCGAGCGCCGCGCGTACCCGCCCGGCCTGCCGGCCCAACTGGCGGAGGTACCCGGTCACCTGCTCGGCCGGCGGGTTCGACCGGGTGAACAGGTTGCAGAACCCGCAGCGCATCTCGCAGAACGGCAGGTGCAGATAGAGGAAGAGGGCGTCGCGCGGCTGCTGAGCCCAGACCTCGCGCAGCGCGGGGCGGGGACGCAACGGCCGGTACGCCGTCTTGTGCGGGTACGCGTACAGGTAGCCCTGGTACGGCGAGCCGTCGAGCGGGTTCACCCCGGTTCACCCCCGCCGGCCGGGTCAGCCGACTCGGGCCAGTCCCCCGGCTTGCCCCAGTCACCGGGTTCGAGCACGAACTGCCCGTACGGCACCGTCCACACCACCTCGTGGCCGAGTCGGTGCCCGTTGTGCCCCTCCTCGCCGTACGCCGTGCCGTGGTCGGCGCAGAGCAGCACCAGGCACGGCCGGTCCCGGGAGGTGACGAGGGCGAAGAGCCGGCCGATGTGCCGGTCGACGTACTCCAGGGCGGCGGCGTGGCTCTCCCTGCTGTCCCGGTCGGCGCCGGGCAGGTAGTGCCGGTTCGGCTGGTGGATCGCGGCGACGTTGACGAACAGGAAGAGCGGCTTCTCCTCCGGCACCGTCGGCAGTACGGTGGCGATCCGGTCGAGCTGCGCCTCGAAGCAACGCGGCGCGGAGACGCCGAACTCGGCTTCCCAGTGCGCCTCGGTGAACAGCGCCGGCAGCACGCCGCCCAGTGGTGACCTGGCGTTGAAGAAGCCGACCCCGCCGACGCAGACGGTGTGGTAGCCGGCGGTGGCCAGCGCACCCACCATGTCGGGGGCGTCGAAGGTCCAGGTCTGCTCGCCGGTAGTCTCGCTGCCCGGAAAGGCCGCCGCGAAGAGCCGGGGATGCGGACCGGGTGTGGTCGGGGTGGGCAGGAAGCCGGCGAAGAACGCCTGGTGCGCCGCGTAGGTGAAGCTGGCCGGGCTGTGCCGGCGCTCCCACGTCCCGTCCGGTAACGCCCGCGCCAGGTTCGGCGTACGGCCGGCGGCGGCCAGTTCGGCCGCGACGTCGTAGCGGAGCGTGTCGAGGGTGACGAACAGCAGGTCATGGGTGCCGATCAGGTCTCTCATGCTGCCCTCCCGGCCGACGTCCCGGCCCGCCACCGATCGAACCGGCCGGACGTCAGCGCATGCAGTTCGGCGGCGTAGCTGTCCCGGCCCGCCGGGTCGGACACTCCGGGAAGGAGGTCCCCGAACGCGTTCACCTCGGCGACCACATGCCGCCGCCAGTCGGTGCCGACCAACAGGTCCACCCCGACGTGCAGGCTGGCGGGGAAGCACGCGGCGGCGCGTACGCAGCTGTGCAGCGCCGCCGCGTACGCCGGCTCGCCCATTGCCGTACGCACCGCGGCGAGATCGCCCCGGGCGTTGCCCAGGTGCAGATTGGTCAGTGGACCGGGGCTGGACCGGACCACGACATGCTCCGGCCGTCCGGCGATGACCAGCACCCGCAGGTCGATCGTGGCGGCACCCAGCCCGGCCTTGGGGAACCAGCGCTCGACGTGCAGCCCGTCCGGGGCGAGCCGGTCCACGATGGCCGCGACCTCCCGCTCCCCGGTGTAGTCGCGGACCCGCAGTGAGTTGAACAACCGGCCGTCGGCGGCGAGTTCGACCGAGGTGGTGGCCCGGATCCGGCCGGGCGCCACCTGTAGGGCGAGCACTCCGGAGGCCGAGGAGCCGTGCGCGGCCTTGACGAAGACCCGGTGCCAGCCGACGGCCCGCATCGCCGCGCGCAGCTCGTCGTAGCCGGCGATCCCACCCGTCCCGGCGACGGAGCCGCTGCGCCCGGTGGCCGGGCCGGGCAGTGCCGGCGGCACCGGAACTCCGGCGGCGGTCAGCCGGGCGTGGCAGGCGCGTTTGTCGAACATCCCGAGGACGTCGGCCGGCTGGTTGAGCAGGGTCGCATCGGCGGCGCGCACGGCCGCGTCGAGCCGGTCCAGGGCGGCGCGCAGGCCCGCGTACCAGGGTGCGAATCCGATGATCTCGCCGTGCTCGGCCGGCCGGTCGGCGCCGCGCAGCAGCCGGTCGACCTCGGCGTCCTCGCCCGGTGAGTCGATCCGGACCACGGCCTGCCGGTGCAGCCGGACCGGGCCGGCCGCCAGCTGCCGCCACGGCAGCACCGTCGTCGGCACGCCGGCCTCGGCAGCGGCGTCCCGGAACAACGTCACCCGCCGGTTGTCCGGGTTGCCGACGACCACCAGCGGCGCCCTGCCAGTCATCCGTCGATCATGCCAGTCACTCGTCGACGGCCACGTACCGGTCGCCGTACGCGTCGGGCAACTCGGCCTCGGCCAGGTCGACCTCGACGCCGGGCAACTCCGCGACCAGCCGGGCCGCCAATTCCCGCCCGATGTAGTGATGCCGCAGGTCCAGCCGGTCCAGATGCGTCAACGGCTGCCCCGCTAACAACGCCGCCGCCCCCTCGTCACCGAGAATCCCCAACGACAGATCCAACCGACGCAACCGCGCCACCACCGGCGCCCCCGCCAACGCCCCCGCCACCTGATCCGCGATCTCCGCGTTCCGCAGACCCAACGACACCAACCCCGGCAACCGACCACCACCCAGCACCGCCGCCAGATCCTCCACCGAGGCGTCGCCGCCCCACCGGTCGGTGCCGAGCCACAGCTCCAGGTGCTCCAGCGCCGGCAGGTCACACTCGCCCACCGCCCGGACCACGCCGGTCGACAGCCCCGCGGACTCGACGACCAGCTCGCGCAGCGCGGTGTGCCGGATCGGCGAGAGCGCGAGACCGGTGCCGTGCTCCACATTCGCGTCGCCGCTGCGGATCCGCAGCCGCTCCAGATTCGGGTACGCGGCCAGCAACGGCGTGACGTCCCCCTGGCAGATCCACGACAACTCGCACTCCTCGGCGGGAACGTCACCGAGGAAGAGCGCGCGCAGCCCGGTCAGTCGGGAGGCGGCGGCACAGAGCTGGTCGATCGGGGCGGCGTTCATCGCGCTGTAGCCCCACTGTCCGATCACCAGGGCCCGTACGTCGGCCGGGTCGACCAGGTCGAGGAACCGTTCGAACGCGGTCTCGAAGGCCGGCGACGGCCCGTAGTCCCAGTTGTCGTCCTCCTCCCACGCCTCGATCCGCCAGGCCACCGCCCCGGGGTCGGCCGGCAGCTCCGCCTCGGGAACGAGCACCGGCGGATCGTCCGACCAGTTCTGGGTCAGCCCGAAGACCGGCAACCCGGCGAACTCGCGGGCGTGCCCGTGGAAACTGGTCCTCACTCGGACACCGCGACGTACCGGTCACCGTCCCGGTCGGGTTTCTGGACGTCGGCCAGGTCGACCTCGACGCCGGGCAGTTCCGCGACCAGCCGCGCCGCCAGCTCCGGCCCGATGTAGTGATGCCGCAGGTCCAGCCGGTCCAGATGCGTCAACGGCTGCCCCGCCAACAACGCCGCCGCCCCCTCGTCACCGAGAATCCCCAACGACAGATCCAACCGACGCAACCGCGCCACCACCGGCGCACCCGCCAACGCCCCCGCCACCTGATCCGCGATCTCCGCATTCCGCAGACCCAACGACACCAACCCCGGCAACCGACCACCACCCAGCACCGCCGCCAGATCCTCCACGGTGGCGTCCCCGCCGTACTCGTCGGTGCCGAGCCACAGCTCCAGGTGCTCCAGCGCCGGCAGGTCACACTCGCCCACCGCCCGGACCACGTGCGCCGGCAGGCCGCCGGCCTCGATGGCCAGCTCGCGCAGCGCGGTGTGCCGGGTCGGGGTCAGGCTCAGCCCTTCGGTCGCGCCCCGGATCCGGAGAACGCGCAACTGCGGGTACGCCGTCAACAGCGGCGCCGGATCGGCCTGGGTGATCCAGGAGATCTCGCTCTCCTCCATGGTCAACTCACCCATGAAGAGTGCGCGCAGCCCGGTCAGTCGGGGCGCGAGCCGGACCAGCAGGTCCACCGGAGCGGGTTGGTCGTACGACTCGCCCCAGTCGCCGACGATCAGTGCCTGCACCTCGCCGGGTTCGACGGCGGCCAGGAACCGGTCGGTCAGCTCCGCGAACCTCTCGCCGCCCTCCGAGCCGTCGTCGAGGCGCAGCCGCCAGGCGACCGTACCCGGCGCCGCGTCCACCGGCCGGTCCGGATCGAAGTCCACCACCGGCAGGCCGGCGAACTCGGTAATGTGCGAATTGATCGTCATCTTCTGCGACTCCGAAGCACTCGAGGGCGGCAAGACCCTAACAAGTCGCCCCGACATCCCACTGCCCGCCGCGACGACCGGGACACCACTGTGGACATGTGCATGACGGTCCGGCAGGTGACCGGGGTGGCCGGAAGCCGACCGATCCGGTTGACTCGGCACATGAACGAACGGGTAGCCCTCGTCACCGGGGTCAGCCGACGGATCGGGATCGGTGCGGCGGTGGCCCGCCGGTTCGCCGCCGCCGGCTACCGCCTACAGCTCACCGGCCTGCCCCGGTACGACGACGCGCAGCCCTACGGCGGCGACCCCGACGGCGTACCCGCGCTGCTCGCCGAGTTGAACGGGGTGACCGGCGATCCCGACGCGGTCCGGTACCGTGTCGTCGACCTGACCTCGCCGAGCGCGCCCGCCGAACTGATCGAGACGGCGGTACGCACCCACGGCCGGCTGGACGTGCTGGTCGCGGCACACGCCTACTCCACGCACACCCCGCTGAACGGGCTCGACGCCGCCGAGATCGACCGGCACCTGATCGTCAACGTCCGGGCCACCCTGCTGCTCGCCGAGGCGTTCGCGGCGGCGTTCGGCGCCGGCTCCGGTGGCCGGCTGGTGCTGTTCTCCAGTGGTCAACGGCTCGGCCCGATGCCGGCCGAGTTGGCGTACGCGGCCAGCAAGGCCGGCGTGGAGAACCTCACCCGGCAGTTGAGTCCCCTGCTCATGCCGAGGGGCATCACGGTGAACTGCGTCAACCCCGGGCCGACCGACACCGGCTACGCGTCGCCGGAGGGTCTGGCCGCGGTCGGGCGGCTGTTTCCGGGCGGCGAGTGGGGCCGCCCGGACGACGCGGCCCGGCTGATCGAGTGGCTCTGTTCACCGGACGGCCGGTGGATCACCGGACAGGTGATCGACTCCGAGGGCGGCTTCGACCGGTACGGCTGAGCCGGGATCGGGGCCGCATCCGCCCCGGGGCGGCCGGGCTCACTTCATTCCGGCCGCGTCCATTCCGCGCAGCTCCTTCTTCAGCTCGGCGGCCTCGTCCCGGATCCGGGCGGCGAGCTCGAACTGCAACTCGCGAGCCGCGGCGAGCATCTGGTCGTTCAGTTCCTGGATGAGCTGGGCCAGCTCGGCGCGGGCCATCCCCTCCCGGGCCGGTGCCGTTCCGATCCGACCCCGGTTGCGGGTCTCCGGCGCCTTGCCCCGGGACATCTGCCGCACCCCGCCGCCGACCCGGGTGGTCGCATTCTCGTTGTCCTCGGCCTCCCGGTAGATGTCGTCCAGGATGTCGTGGATCTTCTTGCGCAGCGGCTCCGGAGTGATCCCGTTCGCCTCGTTGTGCGCCACCTGCTTGGCTCGGCGCCGGTTCGTCTCGTCGATCGCGGCGGCCATCGACGGGGTCATCTTGTCGGCGTACATGTGGACCTGGCCGGAGACGTTACGGGCGGCCCGGCCGATGGTCTGAATCAACGACCGGCCGCTGCGCAGGAAGCCCTCCTTGTCGGCGTCGAGGATCGCGACCAGCGACACCTCGGGCAGGTCCAGCCCCTCCCGGAGCAGGTTGATCCCGACGAGTACGTCGTAGTCGCCCTTGCGCAGCTCGCGCAGCAACTCGACCCGGCGCAGCGTGTCGACCTCCGAGTGCAGGTACCGCACCCGGATGCCGTGCTCCAGCAGATAGTCGGAGAGGTCCTCGGCCATCTTCTTGGTCAGTGTGGTGACCAGCACCCGCTCGTCCCGCTCGGTACGGAGCTTGATCTCGTGCATCAGGTCGTCGATCTGCCCCTTGGTGGGCTTCACGATCACCTCGGGGTCGATCAGGCCGGTGGGCCGGATCACCTGCTCGACCACCTCGCCCTGGGCCTGCTCCAGCTCCCACGGCCCCGGGGTGGCGGAGAGGAAGACCATCTGGCCGACCCGCTCCAGGACCTCGTCGAACCGCAGCGGGCGGTTGTCGGCCGCGCTGGGCAGCCGGAAGCCGTGGTCGATCAGCATCCGCTTGCGGGAGGCGTCGCCCTCGTACATCGCGCCGATCTGCGGGATCGTCACGTGCGACTCGTCGATCACGGTCAGGAAGTCGTCCGGGAAGTAGTCCAGCAGACAGTGCGGGGCACTGCCCGGCGAACGGCCGTCGATGTGCATCGAGTAGTTCTCGATGCCGGAACAGAAGCCGACCTGGCGCATCATCTCGATGTCGTAGCTGGTCCGCATCCGCAGCCGCTGCGCCTCCAGCAGCTTGCCCTGGCGCTCCAGCTCGGCCAGCCGCTCGGCCAGCTCGACCTCGATGCCGGCCAGCGCCCGCTCCATCCGCTCCGGCCCGGCCGTGTAGTGGGTGGCGGGGAAGATCAGCAGGTGGTCCACCTCGCGGACCACCTCACCGGTCAACGGGTGCAGGTAGTAGAGCTTCTCCACCTCGTCACCGAAGAACTCGATCCGCAGCGCCAGCTCCTCGTACGCCGGGATGATCTCCAGGGTGTCGCCGCGGACCCGGAACGTGCCTCGGTTGAACGCCATGTCGTTGCGGGTGTACTGGATGTCGACCAGCCGGCGGAGCAGCTTGTCCCGCTCGACCTCCTGGCCGGCCCGGATCCGGACCGAGCGGTCGAGGTATTCCTGCGGGGTGCCCAGGCCGTAGATCGCGGAGACCGTGGCCACCACGATCACGTCCCGGCGGGTCAGCAGGGACATCGTGGTGGCGTGCCGCAGCCGCTCGACCTCCTCGTTGATCGAGGAGTCCTTCTCGATGTAGGTGTCGCTCTGCGGGATGTACGCCTCGGGCTGGTAGTAGTCGTAGTAGGAGACGAAGTACTCCACCGCGTTGTGCGGCATCAGCTCGCTGAACTCCTTGGCGAGCTGGGCGCAGAGGGTCTTGTTGGGCGCCAGCACCAGGGTCGGCCGCTGGAGCCGCTCGATCAACCAGGCAGTGGTCGCACTCTTACCCGTGCCGGTGGCGCCGAGCAGCACGGAGTTCCGGTCGCCGCGCCGCACCCTGCGCTCAAGATCGTTGATGGCAGTCGGCTGGTCGCCGGAGGGTATGAACTCGCTGACCACCTCGAAGCGGCCATCAAGTCGTGGAATGTCGAGCGCCATGACCTCAACCGTACGCCGAGGGTCTGACATGCCGCCGGCACGACGGTGGGTACACGATCGGCTTCGATATCGTCATTGTGTGGTAAAGATCACCGCGATACCGTTCTAGGGTAGGCCGCTCGCGGCGGCCGATCGGGTCAGCGACGGAGCCGCCACACCGGTACCGTCGCACCCGGCGCAGAGGTTGCAGCCCCGGCGCAGGCTGGCGTGCGCACCTGATGCGGTCGCGCGAGAGCGCAGACCGGCCGCCGCGAGCGCCCCTTCGCCCGGAGCAGCGAGCTACCGTCACGAGCGCCCCTTCGCCAGGGAGCAGCCAGCACCGTCACGAGCCCGGTCAGGGCCGCCAGTCGCTGGTCGCCGCCCACTCCTCCGCGCGCTGGTGCTCCAGATCGAACCACGGCTCCTTGGCGCCGGAGTACGCGTCGAGATCCGGGCCGAGATCCGCCAGGTTCCGCTTGACCGCCAGGTAGCCCGCCCGCTGCTCCGGGTCGGCCCGGAGGTGGTCCCGCATCAGCAGGGCGAACCGCCAGCCGGGCGACCCCGCCACCCGGACGTGCAGGTTCACCAGCCGGCCGGGGTCGGCATTGCCGTGCAGCCGCTTCTCCCACCGATCCCCGCCCCCGGGGTGGCGGGGCTGATCCCACCACTGCCCGGGACACCTGGGAAAGCCCGCCTCGGCCAGCCGGTCGGCGAGGGCGTCGGCGTCCGCCAGGGTGGCCACGCTGAGCTGGATGTCGATGATGTCCTTGGCGGCCAGCCCGGGTACCGAGGTCGAGCCGATGTGGTCGACCCGCGCCTCGGCGGGGCGTACCGCGTGCCGGATCCGCGCGGCCAGCCGGGCGAACTCGGCCGGCCAGTTCGGATCGGGCTCGACCAGCCGGACCTCGTCGGCCCGCATCGGCCGCCGTGTCCGGACATTCCGCTCGTACGGCACCAGCCGGTCGTGCCAGAGCCGCTCCACCCCGGCGTACAGCTCGGGAAGTTCGCCGTCGTTGTCGAGCAGAACGTCGGCGGCGGCCTCCCGCCGATCGTCGCCGGCCTGGGCCCGGATCCGCTGCTCCGCCTGCTCCGTGCTCATGCCACGGTCCCGGACGAGTCGACCGATCCGGGTCGCCTCCGCCGCCCGTACCACCACCACCAGGTGGTACGTCGGCGCGAGCCCCACCTCGACCAGCAGCGGTACGTCGTTGACCACGATCGCGTCCGGAGGTGCCTCCGCGACGAGTTGCGCGGTGCGGGCGCGTACCCGGGGATGGATGATCTCCTCCAGCCGGGCCCGCGCCGTCGGGTCGGCGAAGACGACCTCACCGAGCGCGGGGCGGTCCAGGCTGCCGTCGTCGCGGCACACCCGGTCGCCGAAGGCGGCCACCACCTCCCGCAGCCCGTCGGTGCCGGGGGCGACCACCTCGCGGGCGATCCGGTCGGAATCGATCACGATCGCCCCGAGGCTGGCCAGTCGGGCCGCGACGACGCTCTTGCCCGAACCGATCCCACCGGTGAGTCCGACCTTCAGCACCGGTCCAGTCAACCCGATCGGCGCCGAGTCGCCAAGATCTCCCCGGAGCGGGCGTGTCGCCGGTCTCGGCGGCACATCGTCGTGGAACGGCGGAGGCCCGCTCCCCGGCCCGGCGGAACCGGGATGGGGAACGGGCCTCCGTCTTGGGACTACTTGCCTCCGGCGAGCTTCTCGCGCAGTGCCGCGAGCGCCTCGTCGGTGGCCAGCGTGCCAGCCGGCTCCTCGGCCTGGCGGGCCGGAGCGGTGCTGGACGAGCTGCCGCCACCGCCACCGGTGCCACCGCCAGCGGCGGGGACGACCGGGGTCGGGTTGGCAGCGGCCTCGGCGTCGGCAGCGCGGGAGTTCTGCACCTGCTTGGTGTGTGCCTCCCAGCGGGTACGAGCCTCGGCGTACTGGGTCTCCCAGGTCTCCCGCTGCTTGTCGAAGCCTTCCAGCCACTCCCCGGTCTCCGGGTCGAAGCCCTCCGGGTAGATGTAGTTACCCTCGGTGTCGTAGGTCGCCGTCATGCCGTAGAGGGTCGGGTCGAAGTGCTCCTCGCCCTCGACGAAGCCCTCGTTGGCCTGCTTGAGCGACAGCGAGATCCGCCGACGCTCCAGGTCGATGTCGATGACCTTGACCATGACGTCGGAGCCGACCTGGACAACCTGCTCCGGGATCTCCACGTGCCGCTCAGCGAGCTCGGAGATGTGGACCAGGCCCTCGATGCCGTCGTCAACCCGGACGAACGCACCGAACGGCACCAGCTTGGTGACCTTACCCGGCACGATCTGCTGGATCGCGTGGGTACGGGCGAACTGCCGCCACGGGTCCTCCTGGGTCGCCTTCAGCGACAGCGAGACCCGCTCGCGGTCGAGATCGACGTCCAGAACCTCGACCTCGACCTCCTGGCCGACCTCGACAACCTCGGACGGGTGGTCGATGTGCTTCCAGGAGAGCTCGGAGACGTGCACCAGGCCGTCCACGCCGCCAAGGTCGACGAACGCGCCGAAGTTGACGATCGAGGAGACGACGCCCTTGCGAACCTGCCCCTTCTGCAGCTTGTTGAGGAACTCGGTACGCACCTCGGACTGGGTCTGCTCGAGCCAGGCCCGGCGGGACAACACCACGTTGTTGCGGTTCTTGTCCAGCTCGATGATCTTGGCTTCGAGCTCGCGCCCGACGTACGGCTGCAGGTCCCGCACCCGACGCATCTCCACGAGGGAGGCGGGCAGGAAGCCACGCAGGCCGATGTCCAGGATGAGGCCGCCCTTGACCACCTCGATGACGGAACCGCGGACGACGCCGTCCTCGTCCTTGATCTTCTCGATGGTGCCCCAGGCGCGCTCGTACTGCGCCCGCTTCTTCGAGAGGATCAGGCGCCCCTCTTTGTCCTCCTTCTGGAGGACCAGCGCCTCGATGTGATCACCGACCGACACCACCTCGGCGGGGTCCACGTCGTGCTTGATCGACAACTCGCGCGAGGGGATGACGCCCTCGGTCTTGTAGCCGATGTCGAGCAGGACCTCGTCCCGATCGACCTTGACGACGGTGCCTTCGACAATGTCGCCGTCGTTGAAGTACTTGATGGTCTCGTCGATCGCGGCGAGGAAAGCTTCCTCGGACCCGAGGTCGTCGATGGTGACCCTGTTGGCGCTCGAGGGGGCCTCGATGCTGCTCGTCATGTGGGCGGTTGCTCCGGTCGGATGGATGTCACAGCAGGTTTGTGTCGCGGTGACCCGTTTACGCCCCCGGATCCGCCGTCGGCCACACCGTCCGATCGGTGGTCCCGATCGTAGGTTGTATCCGACGACCGCGGACCTGCTCCCTGCCGAGGCACACGATCCGCGAGCGCATCGAACAGCTTACCGTGCGCATTACCACAGCATGCAAGCCCTCCCAGCACGTGATGAGATCCGCCGTCCACTGCTCGGGAAGAGCTTCCCCCCGACGCCCGGACCGGTCCGGCGCCCACGGCGTTCGACACCCCCGGCCGCGCGGCGGCCCGCAGGCGACGCGGCACCGTCCCGGGCACTAGCGTGACCACGTGGATGATGACGCCCGGCCGGACGACGACGTGCCCGGAGTGCTCCGCCGTCGGGTCAGCGACCGGGAGAGCCGGCGGGCCAACCGCCGGTGGTGGGACGCCGACGCCGACAACTACCAGGCCGAGCACGGCGGGTTCCTCGGCGAGGTGGACTTCGTGTGGTGCCCGGAGGGGCTGCGCGAGGCCGACGCCCAGCTGCTCGGCAGGCTGCCCGGCCGGCGGGTGCTCGAACTCGGCTGCGGCGCCGCCGCGGCGGCCCGCTGGTTGGCCACCCAGGGCGCCCGGCCGGTCGGGCTGGACCTGTCCGCCGGGATGTTGCGGCACGCCGCGCTCGCCGCCACCACCTCCGGGGTACGCGTGCCACTGGTCCAGGCGGACGCCCTGGCCCTGCCCTTCGGCTCCGGCACGTTCGACATCGTCTGTACGGCGTTCGGCGCGATCCCGTTCGTGGCGGACTCGGCGGCGGCGCTGCGCGAGGTGTTCCGGGTACTGCGGCCCGGCGGCCGCTGGGTCTTCTCGGTCACCCACCCGATGCGCTGGATCTTCCTCGACGATCCGGGCGAGGGCGGGCTGACGGCCACCCACTCGTACTTCGACCGCCGGCCGTACGTCGAGCAGGACGCCGCCGGCGTACCGAGCTACGTCGAGCAGCACCGCACCCTCGGCGACCGGGTACGCGAGATCGTCGGCGCGGGCTTCGTCCTGCGGGACGTCCTCGAGCCGGAGTGGCCGACCGGGCACGAGCAGATCTGGGGGCAGTGGAGCCCGCTGCGCGGTCAACTCTTCCCCGGCACCGCCATCTTCGTCTGCGACAAACCGGACAGCATGTCCGTCTAGCGTCGGTCCGGCTCCGTAGGCTGCTCCGGTGAGCGCCGAGCGGCCGCCGACCTGCTGGAGCTGGAGCAGCCGTTCCCGGTCAAACTTCCGATCGCGGAGATCATTCCGTAGCGGGGGCGATTGCGGACGGCTGACCCGGCCAGTTTTGTCCCGACCGGGCCGGGTAGACGCAGCACATGGCCGAGCGGAGGAAGCTGCACGAGGGCGACCGGGTGAGCTGGCGCAGTCACGGCTCCACGGCGCGCGGCACCGTCCAGGAGGAGATCACCGAACGGACGTACGCCGGCAAGCGCACCGTCGCCGCCTCGAAGGAGGATCCGCAGTACCGGGTCCGTACGGACGAGGGGCGGGACGCCGTACACAAGCCGGAGGCGCTCCGCGATGACTAGGCGCGAGGACGGCGGCGATCGCGACCCGGTCCGGGAGTTCAGGGACGCGGTCAACATGAAGCCGGGCGAACTCGGCACGTGGCTCGCCACGGACGATTCGAAGTCGGCCGGGCAGCACAAGGGCGGCGGCGAGTCGGTCGGGCACGAGTCGGGCCGGCGAATCATCGACCTGTTGCGCAAGCGGGCGAACCAGTTCACCGATCGCGACCTGGCACACATGCGCAAGGTCGTCGGGTACGTACGACGGCACATGGCCCAGCGCCCGTCCGGCGACGTACGCAACACCAGGTGGCGCTACTCGCTGATGAACTGGGGCCACGATCCGCTCAAGGAACCTCTTCCGCCGCCCGGCGGCCCGTCCCGCAAGGCCCTGCAACGGCATCAGGAGGCCGAGCGGTCGTCGGGGCGGAACCGGCGGCGTTGACGACCGTGGCCCGGCGGTGTCCCGGTCGGGACGGCTGTCAGTGGTCGGCGCTGTTCCAGTCCGTGCCGACGCCGACGGAGACCTCCAGCGGCACCGCCAGCGGATAGGCGCCACCCATCTCCCGGCGGACCAGCGCCTCCAGTTCGGGCCGCTCGCCGGGGGCCACCTCGAAGACCAGTTCGTCGTGCACCTGGAGGAGCATCCGGGACCGGAGCGCGGAGTCGCGGAGCGCGGTGTCGACGTGCAGCATCGCCACCTTGATGATGTCGGCGGCCGAGCCCTGGATCGGGGCGTTCAGCGCCATCCGTTCCGCCATCTCCCGACGCTGCCGGTTGTCGCTGACCAGGTCCGGCAGGTAGCGCCGACGGCCGAGGATGGTCTCGGTGTACCCGTCGAGCACCGCCTTCTTCACCACCGTCTGGAGGTAGTCGCGGACGCCGCCGAACCGGGTGAAGTACTCCTCCATCAGGGTCCGCGCCTCGTCCGCCCCGATGCCGAGCTGCTGGCCGAGGCCGAACGCGCTCAGCCCGTACGCCAGGCCGTAGTTCATTGCCTTGATCTTGCGCCGATGGTCCGGGGTGACCTCGGTCAGCGGAACCCCGAAGACCGACGAGGCGGTGGCGGCGTGGAAGTCGGCGCCGGAGTTGAAGGCCTCGATCAACGCCTCGTCGCCGGAGAGATGGGCCATGATCCGCATCTCGATCTGGCTGTAGTCGGCGGTGAGCAGGCAGTCGTAGTCCTGACCCACCACGAAGGCCCGGCGGATCCGCCGCCCCTCCTCGGTACGGATCGGGATGTTCTGCAGGTTGGGATCGGTCGAGGAGAGCCGGCCGGTCGCGGCCACCGTCTGGTGGAACGTGGTGTGGATCCGTGCGTCGTCGGAAACCGACTTGAGCAGGCCGTCGACGGTGGACTTGAGCCGGGCGACGTCACGGTGCCGGAGCAGGTGCTCCAACAGCGGATGCGGCTGCTGCGCGTACAGCCACTGCAGGGCGTCGGCGTCAGTGGTGTAACCCGTCTTGATCTTCTTGGTCTTCGGCAGGCCCAGCTCGGTGAAGAGGATCTCCTGCAACTGCTTGGGCGAGCCGAGGTTGAACTCCCGGCCGATCACCCCGTACGCCGCCTGGGCCACCGCCTTGACCTCGCCGGCGAAGTGCGCCTCCAGCTCCGACAGGTAGTCGGTGTCGGCGGCGATGCCGGTCCGTTCCATCGCGCCGAGCACCTCGACCAGCGGCTGCTCCACCCCGCCGAGCAGCCGGGCCGACAGCTCGCCGTCCCGGGACAGCTCCGCGTCGATGGCGTCGGCCAGGTCCAGGGTGGCCCGGGCCCGGAGCATCAGGTTCTGCTCGATCTCGCCGTCGTTGCCCAGCCCGTCGAAGGCGAGCTGACCGGTCTCCGGAACGTCGACCCGCAGCTCCCGGTGCAGGTAGCGCAGGGCCAGGTCGGTGAGGTCGTAAGAGCGCTGGTCGGGTCGGGCCAGGTAGGCGGCGAGCGCGGTGTCCCGCAGCACGCCGCGCAGCGTCCAGCCGTGCGCGGCGAACGCCAGCAGCGCCGGCTTGCTCTCGTGCAGCACCTTGGGCCGGTCCGGATCGGCCAGCCAGGCCGCCACCGCCACCTCGTCGGCCTGTTCCAGGGCGGCCGGGTCGAACCAGCCCGCCGCTCCGGTGGTGGTGGCCAGGGCGACACCGGTCAGCGAGCCGGTCCCCCGGCCGAACGTGCCGGCGACGGCGACGCCGGCCGGAACGCCGGAGGGCGCGTGTTCGGCCAGCCAGGCGGCCACCTCGCCGCTGGGCAGGACCTTGCCGGCCAGGTCGAAGCCGGCCTCGGCCTCCGGCTGGACCGCGTCCAGGTACTGGTAGAGCCGGTCCCGCAGGATCCGGAACTGCAGGGTGTCGAAGACCTGGTGCACCGCCTCGCGGTCCCAGCCCGCCCAGCGGGCGTCCTCGGGCCGCAGTGGCAGCTCGAGGTCGGCGACCAGGCAGTTGATCTCGTAGTTGCGGATCACGTCGGAGAGCCGCTCCCGCAGGCTCTCCCCCGCCTTGCCCTTGATCTCGTCGGCCCGGGCCACCACGCCCTCCACGCCGCCGTACAGGTTGATCCACTTCGCGGCGGTCTTGGGGCCGACTCCCGGTACGCCCGGCAGGTTGTCGCTGGTCTCGCCGACCAATGCGGCGAGGTCGCGGTAGCGGTCCGGCGCGACCCCGTAGCGGTCGCTGATCGCGGCCGGATTCATCCGGGCCAGGTCGGAGACGCCCTTGCGGGGATAGAGCACGGTGATCCGGTCGTCGACGAGTTGGAAGGCGTCCCGGTCACCGGTGGAGATCAGCACGTCCATCCCGGCGTCGCGGCCCTGGCAGGCGAGCGTGGCCAGCACGTCGTCGGCCTCGTAGCCCTCCTTCTCCACCACCGGCACCCGGAGCGCGGCCAGCACCTCCTTGACCAGGCTGACCTGGCCGTGGAAGTCGGTCGGGGTCTCCGAACGACCCGCCTTGTACTCCGCGTACTTCTCGGTCCGGAACGACCGGCGGGAGACGTCGAAGGCCACCACGATGTGGGTCGGCTGCTCGTCCCGCAACATGTTGATCAACATGGAGGTGAAGCCGTAGACCGCGTTGGTCGGCTGCCCGGTCGTGGTGGAGAAGTTTTCCACCGGCAGGGCGAAGAACGCCCGATAAGCCAGGGAATGACCGTCGAGCAGGAGCAGGCGCGGCGTCGAGGCTGTCACGATAGGCGACTCTAGTCCGCACCCCCGACAGGAGTGCTGCCAGGCCGCCGGAAGCGGTCAGTGGTTAAGAAGGGGCCCTTCCTATGCAGAAAGCGCTAAGAAGGGGCCCTTCCTTACCCTTCCTCAGAGCACCTTGGCGAGGAACGCGCGGGTGCGCTCGTGCTGCGGGTTGGCGATCACCTCGCGCGGAACGCCGGACTCGACCACCACGCCGCCGTCCATGAAGACCAGCGAGTCGCCCACCTCGCGGGCGAACCCGATCTCGTGGGTCACCACGATCATGGTCATGCCGTCCCGGGCCAGGTCCTTCATCACGTCCAGCACCTCGCCGACCAGCTCCGGGTCGAGGGCACTGGTCGGCTCGTCGAAGAGCATCACCTTCGGCCGCATGGCCAGCGCCCGGGCGATCGCCACCCGTTGCTGCTGGCCGCCGGAGAGCTTCCCCGGGTACGTGTTGACCTTGTCGGACAGGCCGACCCGCTCCAGCAGTTCGCTGCCGCGCCTGCGGACCTCCGCCCGTGGCTCCCGGCGTACCCGGATCGGCGCCTCGATCACGTTCTCCAACGCGGTCATGTGCGGGAACAGGTTGAACCGCTGGAACACCATGCCGATCGACCGGCGCTGCGCGGCGACCTCCTTCTCGCGCAGCTCGTGCAGCTTGCCGCCGCGTTCCCGGTAGCCGACCAGGTCGCCGTCGACCCAGATCCGGCCGCCGTCGATCTTCTCCAGGTGGTTGATGCAGCGCAGGAAGGTCGACTTGCCCGAGCCGGAGGGGCCGAGCACACAGCACACCTCGCCGGCCCGCACCTCCAGGTCGACGCCGCGCAGCACCTCCAGGTGCCCGAACGACTTGTGTACGTTCTCCGCCCGGACCATCACGGTGGCGTCGGCCTCGGCCTCCGGCGGCGTGGCCTGCTCCGGAATCGTCGCCCCGGTCATCCCGGCGTTCCCCCCGTCCCGCTTCCCGTTCCCGTCCTGCCCGCCGTTCCGCCCGCACCGGCGGCACCGCCACCGGTCTCGGCGGCCAGGTTACGCAGCCGGAACCGGGCCCGCTCGGTCTGGCCGTACCCCTTGCCGAAGTGCCGCTCGAGGAAGTACTGGCCGATCAGCAGGATGCTGCTGAGCAGGAGGTACCACAGGCAGGCGGCGACGTACATCGGAAAGATCTGGAAGGTCCGCTTGCCGACCGCGTCGAGCTGGAAGAACAGCTCCATGCTGACCGGTACGTACATCAGCAGCGAGGTGTCCTTGAGCATCGCGATGGTCTCGTTGCCGGTCGGCGGGATGATCATCCGCATCGCCTGCGGCAGCACCACCCGGCGCAGCGTCTGGCCCCGGCTCATCCCCAGCGCGCCGGCCGCCTCGCCCTGTCCCGGGTCCACCGACTGGATGCCGGCGCGGACGATCTCCGCCATGTAGGCGGCCTCGGAGAGCGCGAGACCGAGCAGGCCGGCCATGAAGCCGGTCAGCACGTCCCGGGAGTCGAAGCCGAAGAGTCGCAGTTCGAGGCCGTCGATGCCGAACAGCTGCCCGATCTGGGTGTCGAACGGCACACCGAACTCGAGCCGGCTCCAGAGGATGCCGATGTTGCCGAACACGGCCAGCAGCACCAGCCGGGGCACCGCCCGGAAGAACCAGGTGTAGAGCCAGGAGACGGTACGCAGGATCGGGTTGGTCGACAGCCGCATCACCGCGACCGCGACCCCGAGCCCCACGCCGATCACCATCGCGCTGACCGTCATCAGCACGGTGCCCTGGACCAGCCCGCTGATGATCGGCGGGCGGAACATGTTGTCGATCATGAACGACCATTGGAACGCGTCGTTCGTTAGCAGTACGTGCAGGAACATCGCCGCCAGCACGGCGAGTACCGCTATGGTCACCCAGCGGCCGGGATGCCGTACGGGCACGGCCTTGATCGGTTCCGGCCGTGCCCGTGCGGTCGTGGCTTCCTCGGTGGTCATCTCAACTCACGGATTGATGGCCGGATCGGTGATGGCGCCGTCGCCGACCTTCCACTTGTCCAGCACCGTCTTGTACGAGCCGTCGGCGATCAGTGCCTTCGTCGCGTCCCGCACCGCCTCGGCGAATGCCGCCTGGTCCTTGGCGATCACGTAGCCGTACGGGGCCGCGTCGTACATCTTGTCCAGCAGTTCGAGCTGGTCGTTGGACTGGGTGACGGCGTACACCCCGACCGGGTAGTCGGCGAGCATCGCGTCGTCCTTACCGGAGACCACCGCGGCGGTCGCCGCGTCCTGGCCCGGGAACTGCTCGATGGTGATCGCCGGCTTGCCGCCGTCGGTGCAGGTCTTCGACCGGGCCGTGATGTCGTCCACCTGGACGGTGTCCCGCTGTACGGCGATCTTCTTGCCGCACGCGTTGTCGATCGTGACGCCCGCCGGGTTGCCCTTCTTGGTCACCCACTGCGTGCCGACCTGGTAGTAGCTCACCATGTTGGCCTGGCCCTTGCGCTCGTCGTTGATGGTGAACGACGAGACGCCGACCTCGTACTTGCTGGTGTTGACGCCGGTGATGATGTCGCCGAAGTTCGCCGAGACGAACTCCGCCTTCAGGCCGAGCTTCGCCGCCACCGCGGTGAAGAGCTCGACGTCGAAGCCGACCACGGTCTTGCCGTCCGGGTCGAGGAACTCGGCAGGGGCGTAGGACGAGTCGGTGCCGACGACGATCTTGCCGTCCGACTTGATCGCGTCCGGCACCTTCGCCGCGAGCGCCGAGTCGGCGTCCGCCGAGACGCTCGGGCCGGCGCCCGGGGTGTCCCCGCCATCCTCCTGCTCGCCGCAGGCGGCGAGGGTCAGGCTCAGCAGGGCCGCGCCGGCGATGCCGAACACGGCCCGCCGCCTACCGCTATTGATATTGAACATGCACTCCTCCTCATAACTGAGCCAGCCGACAGGTTAGGCCACACCCAGATACGCCTCTTTCACCGCGGGGTCGTGCAGCAGCTCGGCGCCGGTTCCGGTCTTGACGATCCGACCGGTTTCCAGTACGTACGCCCGATGTGCCCGGGCCAGCGCCTGTTGGGCGTTCTGTTCGACCAACAGGATCGTGGTGCCCTGTTGGTTGATTTCGGTGATGATCGAAAAGATCTGCTGGATCAACATCGGCGCCAGCCCCATCGACGGCTCGTCGAGCAGCAGCAGCTTCGGCCGGCTCATCAGCGCCCGGCCCACCGCCAGCATCTGCTGCTCGCCGCCGGAGAGCGTGCCGCCCGCCTGCTTGGCCCGCTCGGCCAGCCGGGGAAAGAGCTCCAGCACCCGGGCCAGGTCCGCGGCCACACCGGCCCGGTCCCGTCGGGTGTAGGCACCCATGTCCAGATTCTCCAGCACCGACATGCCGGGGAAGATCCCCCGGCCCTCCGGCGCCTGGCAGAGCCCGAGCCGGACCCGCAGGTCCGCTCGCATCTTCGTGATGTCCTGACCGGCGAAACTGATCCGACCGGAGGCGACCGGGCGGATCCCCGAGATCGCCCGCATCGTCGTCGACTTGCCGGCGCCGTTCGCACCGATCAACGCGACGATCTCGCCCTCGTTGACCGTCAGGCTGATGCCGTGCAGCGCCTGGATCCGCCCGTAGAGCAGGCTCACGTCCTCGATCTCAAGCAGCATCTTCCGGCACCCCCAGGTAAGCGGCGATCACCCGGTGGTCCTCGCGCACCTCGGCGGGGAGCCCTTCAGCGATCTTCTTCCCGAACTCGAGCACGACGATCCGGTCGGTGACCCCCATCACGAGCCGCATGTCGTGCTCGATCAGCAGCACCGTCACGCCACGGTCGCGGATCTGCCGGATGAGCTGGAGCAGCTCCTCCTTCTCCGCCGGGTTGAAGCCGGCGGCCGGCTCGTCCAGGCAGAGCAGCACCGGTTCGGTGGCCAGCGCCCGGGCGATCTCCAACCGGCGCTGCTCGCCGTACGACAGGTTGCGGGCCACCTCGTCGATCCGGTCCCGGATACCGACGAACTCCAGCAGCTGCTCGGCCTTCTCACGGCCGTCCCGCTCCTCCCGCCAGTGCCGGGGAAGCCGGAAGAGCGCGGAGATCACACTCGTCTTGTGGTGCGTGTCCGCGCCGACCTGGACGTTCTCCAGTGCGGTCATCTCCGGGAAGAGCCGGATGTTCTGGAACGTCCGGGCCATGCCCATCTTGGTGATCTGGTGCCGCTTCTTGCCGCTGAGCCGCGATCCCCGGAACCGGATCTCGCCCTCGGTCGGCTGGTAGATGCCGGTCATCGCGTTGAAGCAGGTGGTCTTGCCGGCCCCGTTCGGACCGATCAGCCCCAGGATCTCTCCCTTGTAGAGGGTGAAGTTCACCTGGTCGAGCGCGACCACACCACCGAAGCGCAGGGTGACGTTGTCGACCTCCAGCAACGGCTCGCGGGCCGCACCCGCCGGCTGTGCCGTCGGGCTCGCCGCCGCGTCCGGACTGGCCGGAGCGGTCCGCTCCGACTCGGTTGCGCCCGGGGCCGGCTGTGCCGGTACCGCCGGCTTCCGTCCGGTCTCAGCCACCGACGGTCACCTCCTTGCGACGGTCCTTGAACTCGGCCGCTCGTCGTCGGTTCGGGATCAGGCCCTCCGGCCTGAAGATCATCATGACCACGAGGATGACTCCGAAGAACAGGAAGCGGTACTCGTACAACTCGACACCGAACAGCTCGATGCCCCGGAACCGCTCGATCAGGTACGCCACCAGGCCGCCCCCGACGATCGCTCCGACGATGTTGCCGGAACCACCGAGGATCACCGCGGCCAGAATGATGATCGAGTTGAGCAGTTCGAAGTTCTGCGAGTTGACGAAGTTCTGCTTGCCGGCGTACAACGCCCCGGCCAGGCCACCGATCGCGGCTCCGGCGGCGAACGCCCAGAGCTTGAACTTGAACGTGGGCACACCCATCAACTGGGCCGCGTCCTCGTCCTCCCGGATCGACACCCAGGCCCGACCGACCCGGCTACGGGTCAGGTTCCGCACCCCGAAGACCACCAGGATGATCACGCTCAGCACCAACCAGTAGTACGGGCGCGCGTCGAGCACCCCGAAGACCGGCTTACCGTCGGCGTACTCGCCGGGCGGGTGCGGGATCTGGTTGAAGCCGCGCTGTCCCTTGAGGAACGTCGAGCTGGTCGCCGCGATCCGGATCATCTCGGCGAAGCCGAGTGTGACGATCGCCAGGTAGTCACCGCGGAGCCGCAGGGTCGGCGTACCGAGGGAGACACCGGAGATCATCGTTAGTGCGACGGCCAACGGCACCACGGCCAACCATGGCCAGAGGGTCTTCAGGTCGCTGCTCGGTGAGGTCAACACCGCCACCGTGTACGCGCCGACCGCGAAGAAGCCGAAGTAGCCGAGGTCCAACAGGCCGGCGAACCCGACCACGATGTTGAGTCCGACCGCCAACAGCACGTAGATGGAGACCGTGAAGAGCACCTGGCCGAAGTTGGACTCGGTGGTCGGGATCGGCCCCAGGTACTGGTAGAACTCCTTGTTCGGCAGGGCGTAGAAGAACACGATCACGGCGGCCAGTACGACCCACCGCATCCACCGTGGGGCTCTACGCCACCGCGCGCCAACCGACCGCCAGTCGTTACGGATCCGTTCTGTAGCACCGCTCATGCCCGCGCCCTCCCCAGTGACTCGCCAAGCAGTCCAGTCGGCCGGAACATCAGCAGGACGACGAGGACGGCGAACGCGGCGAAGTCCTTCCACTGCGAACCGATCAGGCCCGATGCGTAGTTCTCGACCAGCCCGAGCAGCAGTCCGCCGAGCAGCGCGCCGCGCAGGTTGCCGATACCGCCGAGCACCGCGGCGGTGAACGCCTTGAGACCCAACAGGAAGCCGACGCTGTAGGTCAGTGCACCGATCCGGATGTCGTACAGCAGGCCGGCCACGCCGGCCATCGCACCACCGGCGACGAAGACCAGCAGGATGATCCGGTCCTTGTTGACGCCCATCAGGGCGGCGGTGTTCGGATCCTGTGCCACGGCACGGATACCGCGACCGAACCGGGTGCGGTTCACGAAGAGGTCGAGCAGCACCATCATGACCAGCGCGGAGCCGACGATCAGCAGCTCGATGGGCCTGATCGGCGTACCGGCGATCGTGAACAGCGGCTCGATGCTGACCAGGTTCGGCACGCCCTCCGGCAACCGCCGGGTGTAGATGCCGAACGCCTCGGAGATGGCGATCGAGGCGCCGATCGCCGTGATCAGGAAGGCCAGCGGCGGCGCGTTGCGCTTACGCAGCGGTCGGTAGGCCACCCGCTCGATCACGGTCGCCGTCACCGCCGAGGCGAGCGCCGCCGCCACCATCGCGATGCCCAGGTACATGATGATCGACCCGACGCCGTTGACCACGGAGTCCTGGTTGAGACCGAGGGCACCCAAGGTCCAGATCGCCGCGAAGGCGCCGGCGATGAAGACCTCGGAGTGGGCGAAGTTGATCAGCTTCAACACGCCGTAGACCAGCGTGTAGCCGAGCGCGACGAGGGCATAGATGGCGCCCTGGGTCAGGCCCGTTGTGGTGAGTTCCCCGAAATTGGAGAACAGTCCGTTGAAGTCCAAGGAAGGGTGCTCCCGGTTTGGCTGAAGGACGACTTCGGGTGCGACCGGGACTGTGCTCCCGGTCGCACCCGAGATCAATCAACTGCTACAAGACGGGCAGGTCAGGCCTTCGGAATCTCCTGGTCCGGCACAACCTTGCCACCCTGGATCTTGTACGCCCAGACCTTCACCTGCGCGGGGTCCAGCTCGCCGGTCTCGGTGAACTTGTAGGTCGCCGAGACGCCCTCGCCGCTGTAGCCCTTGACGAACTCCAGCAGCCCCTCACGGGTCGACTTGCCGTCCTTGATACCCGCGAGCAGGATGTTCGCCGCGTCGAAGGCGGTGTCGCTGTAGGTACCCGGGGCGACACCGTTGAGCGCCTGGTAGTCGGCGGCGAACGTGCCCTTGGCCCTGGTGGCCGGCTGGCACGGGCAGGTCAGGATGGTGCCCTCGGCAGCCGTCTGTCCCGCGCTGGAAATGTAGGCCGGGTCGTTGACGCCGTCCCCGGCGACCAGCGTGGCGGTCACACCGGCGCCGGTGAGCTGCTTACGGATCAGGCCGGCCTCCTGGTAGTAGCCGCCGTAGAAGACGACCGTGGCGCCGGAGCTCTTGACCTTGGTGACGCTGGCCGAGAAGTCCGTCTGCTTCCCCTCGCCCTGCACCTTGTCGGTGCCGACGACCGTGGCACCGAGGAGCTTCTTGACCTCGTCGGACAGACCCGCACCGTACGCGGACTGGTCGTCGATGACGTAGACCTTCTCGGCCTTGAGCACGTTCTTGATGTAGGTTCCGGCCGCCGGGCCCTGGCTCAGGTCGTTGCCGACCGCGCGGAAGAACGTCGGCCACTTCTGCTGAGCCAGCGTCGGGTTGGTCGCGGAGGCGGTGATGTGCACCAGACCGGCCTCGGAGAAGAGCGGGTTCGCCGCCTCGGACTCGCCCGAGTAGGCCGGGCCGACGATGCCCAGGATCTTCTCGTCGTCGATGGCCCGCTGGGCCAGCTGCGGCGCCTGGTCCGGGCTACCCTGCGAGTCGAGCTCGACCTGCTCGACCTTGCAGTCGGGGTTGGCCTTGTTGTACTTGTCAACCGCGAGCTTAACGCCGTTGTTCTCATTGATACCGAGCGCCGCCGAGCTGCCGGTCAGTGCGCCGAAAAAGGCGATCTTGCTGCCACAAGCCTCACCACCGGCGGTTTCCTCGCCGCCGCCGCCGCATGCCGCTGCGCTAGCGACGAGCGCCACCAGGGCAACGCCGCCGATTGTGCGTGCGATTCTCTGCCTCAAGGCCCGAACCCTCCTCCATCCAGGGGCCCAAACCACCCGCCGCTAATTGGCTCTTGCCGGGTATCGCGGGGATGGGTGAACCGGACCGTTGTCGCGGTCTGGGGCCGGACGTTATCCCACGGATCGGCAGCGCCGATAGACCCGCAGCAGGGGGTTGACCTAAACGTTACAAGGCGTGGCTGATCCACTGCGCCAGCTGTAAGACCGGAGCGGGCCGTGCCGGCCAGCGGCAAGCAGCCGTCGACCGCCGGGCCCACCGGCGGAGCGACCGGCCAGCGGACTTCTCAGCCGGGCACCGGCGTTCCGGTCGACCAGAGGGTGCTGTGGGTCCCGTCGTCCACGGCGAGCACGAGGCGGTGACCCTGCGTACCGAGCGTCACGGCGCGGGCCGCCCCGGCCGGCAGGTTCGGGACCGGGCCACGCATCGGACGCCACGACCCGCCCTCGTCGTCGGAGATCCAGAGTCGCTGGGCCGTGCCGTCGGATACCGCCGCGTAGAGCTGGCCGTCGATCCCGACGAGACCGGAGACGGTAGCCGTACCACCACCCTCGGTGCTGCCGAACCGTCCGGCGGGCACCCAACCGGAGCCGTCGTCCCGCCACGTTCCGAACGTCGTACCGCGTGGGCCGACCGCGATCCGGTGGCCGTCGACCACCGTGACGCGCTGGAGTTCGTCGTACCCGGTAATGGCCGGCACCTCCTGCCGCTGCCAGCCGCGGCCGTCCCGGGAGACCCAGGCCACCGGATCCCGCTCGACCCGCCCGCTCCGGCCGATACCGCCGACGGCCAGCCAGCCGCCCGGCCCGGCGGTGGCGTCGAACGCCCAGGTCCGCCCGGCGGCGTCGCTGGCCAGACCGGGAGCCGCCTCGACGATCTCGAAGGCGGCCGGGTCACCCGTCACCCAGGCGGCGGCACCACTGATCCGGTTCCCTACGATCAACCAGCCGGACGGTCCGCCGGCCATCCGGGCGACGCTCGCCGCCGTCGGGCCGCCGAACAGTTCGAAGGGCGCGGGCACCTCGGCCAGGAACCCGTCGTCGGTCTGCCGCCACCCGGTCACCCGAGGGTTGCCGTGCACCCCTCCGGCGCGGGCACCGAGCGCCGCCAGCCGGCCGTCCCGGCAGGCCACGGCATAGAGCACGGCGCGTCGGCCGTAGAAGCTCTCCGCGTCCACCGCCAGTGGCTCCCAGGACCGGCCGTCCCCGCTCCGCCAGGCGACGGGACGCTCGGTTCCGTCGGCCGCCACCGCCCCGCCCACCAGGAACCACCGGTCGGCGCAGGCCGCCACGTCCCGCACCATCAGCCGCTCGGCGCCGCCGTCCGGAGCGGGCAGGGTCGACGCGACCCAACCCGGATCGATCGGGGCCTCCCGGTCGATCCGGTCACCCCGGGCCTCATCGCCGCGGAGCGGCTCGCGACAACCACCGGCCAGCGCCAGTGCCGCCAGCACGGCGACCACCGCCCCGACCCGTCGCCCGCGAAGCATGCCGTCGATCGTACGGAGCCGAGGCCGCCGCCGTGACTACCGGCACACCGGCCCGTCGCCGCCGCCTCAGCCCGCCTCGACCGGCTCGGTACCCGTCCCCTCGGCCAGGATCCGCTCGGCCACCTCACGCATCGTCATCCGATGATCCATCGCGGTGCGCTGGATCCACTTGAACGCCTGCGGCTCGGTCATCCCGTACGTCGTCATCAGGGCACCCTTGGCCCGTTCGACCGCCTTGCGGATCTCCAGCCGGTCGGTGAGCCCGGCCACCTCGGCTTCCAGCGCGGCGATCTCGGAGTACCGCGACAACGCGATCTCGATCGCCGGGACCAGGTCGCTCTTCTGGAACGGCTTCACCAGGTACGCCATCGCTCCGGCCGCCCGTGCCCGCTCCACCAGGTCACGCTGGCTGAACGCGGTGAGGATGACGACCGGCGCGATCCGGCCACCGGCGATCCGCTCCGCGGCGGCCAACCCATCCATGATGGGCATCTTGATGTCGAGGATGACGAGATCGGGTTTCAGTTCCTCGGCCAGCCGGACGGCGGTCTCACCATCGCCGGCCTCCCCCACCACGTCGTAGCCCTCCTCGACCAGCATTTCGGCCAGGTCCAGCCGGATGAGCGCCTCGTCCTCAGCAATCAACACCCGCCTACGCTCGGCACCAGCCTGAATGTCGGCCACGAGCCCCTACCCCCAACTACTTTCCGACACCTGCCCAGCCGGGTGTCGCCGCCCTCAGCGTAGTGGGTAGTCTTATCGACGCTAGGCCCCTGTAGCCCAATGGCAGAGGCGCGATTCTCAAAAGATCGACAGTGTGGGTTCGAATCCCACCGGGGGCACGCGAAGCATCACAAACGGTCGATTCGGCGGCCGGAGCGGCCGCGTCCGGCGCCTCCCGGCCTGGAACGCCGAGGTCCCCGGCGGTGGAGGCAGTGGCGACGGCCGGCCGACCCTCGTCGGACCGACCGCCGGCCGACCTCCCGGCGAAGCCGAGAAAGGCCCTCGTCCGCCAGAACTCCGTCAGTACGTCAGGGTCCGGGTACGTGCTGCGCCTTCCACTCCTCGACCTGGGTCAGCGGGACCGGCGCGGGCCGGTCCACCTCCGTCGTCAGCACGATCCGCCGGCCGACGTCGGCCGACCGGAGCAGGGCGGTCATCGTTTCGAGTACGTGCAGCGCGATCTCGCCGCTGGCGCGCGGCGCACGTTGCCCGTCGGCGCTGACGAGGTCGAGCAGGCCGACACCCCGGGAGGCGCCCGCGTAGCCCCCCTGCGGTTCGAGCGCCCGCCATCCGCCGCCGCCGAGCGCGAAGAGCCGGACCTCACCGTCGAAGTGGTTCGGATCGGGTACGGCGAGCGTGCCGGTCTCCCCGTGCACCTCGATCGGGGCGGCCGTCGTCGCCACGCCGTCGAAGCTCGTCGTGATGGTGGAGAGGGCGCCACTGGTGTGTTCGAGCACACCGGTCACGTGGCTGTCCACGTCCACCGGAACCCGTTGGCCGACGCGCGGACCCGAGCCGATGACCCGCTCGGCGCGCAGCCGGCTGGCGGCTCCGACCACCGCGCGAACCGGCCCGAGCAGGTGGATGAGTGCCGAGACGTAGTACGGCCCCATGTCCAGCAGTGGACCGCCACCCGCGGTGTAGTAGAAGTCGGGGTGCGGATGCCAACGCTCGTGCCCGGGCGTGACCATGACGGCCGACGCGGACATCGGACGCCCGATCAGGCCGCCGTCGATCGCCGCGCGCGCGGTCTGCGTACCCGTGCCCAGAACGGTGTCCGGCGCGCAGCCCACCTGGACGCCCGCCGCCGTGGCCCGGTCGATGATCGATCGGCCGTCCGGGAAGGTGACCGCGAGCGGCTTCTCGACGTAGACGTTCTTGCCCGCGTCGATCGCACGGAGCGAGATCTCGGCGTGCGCGGCGGGGATCGTGAGGTTGAGCACCGTCTGCACGTCCGAGCGGTCGAGCAGGTCCTGCACGCTCGTCGCCTCGGCCCCGGGAAGGTCGGCCGCCACCGCGGCCGACCGGGAGGCGTCCAGATCGGCCACCGCGGCGATGCTCACCGCGGGATGGTCCGCGAGCGTCTTCAGGTAGGCGCGGGAGATGACCCCGAGACCTACGATCCCGATGCGGTGCGGGTCGCCCATACCATTCCCCTCTCGATGACGGTACGGACGCTCGGGTGCTCCAGTACGTCAAGACTGTGCCCGGGGGTCGTCACGACGACGCGCCCGGCGCCCCAGAGCCGGGTCCAGATCGCCGGTGAGGTGACCGGCCGGTGCCATGGGTGCCACGCCCGGGTCGGGTGGGTCGTGGTGGCCAGGACGTCGATCAGGTCGTCGTGCAGCACCCAGTACTGCTCGGTGACCAGGTCGAAGTCCTCGATTCCCGCGGTGATCGGATGCGTCCGTCCGAGGTCGGTGATGCCCACCGTGTGCGGCAGGAAGTTGTCCTCCGCACCACCGGAACGTTCGCACGGCTCCTTGCCCGGATGGGTCGCGAACTGCCCGCCCACCAGGTGCAGGTAATCGGATGACGCCCGGAAGGAGTCCGCGATGCCCCCGTGCCAGCCCGTGAAGCCCGTGCCGGCGACGACCGCCGCGCTCAGGCCCGCCAGTTGCTCCGGGGTGATCTGCGACATCGTCACGCACTGCACGACGAGGTCGGTGGCGGCCAACTCGGCGGCATCGGCGTAGACCTCCGTCGACTCCTCGACCCGTACCGCGTAGCCGCTACGTTCGAGGAACGGGAGGAACAACTCGGTCGCCTTGACCGGCTGGTGCCCCTCCCATCCGCCCCGAACCACCAGTGCCCTCCGCTGCGCCACACTCGCTCCTTCTCGCTGTCCATCGCCCGGGCTGGCCGCTGCCGCCCGGCATCGGCGTACCACCGATCGTGCCGCCGATACCGATACCGATGCCCGTCGCTCGACGCAGCCTACCGACCGGACCGGTGCCGACGGTCCGGCCGCCGGCCGACGGTCGGACCATGCTCGCCGCGGCCTCCGACGATGTCGACGCGACCCGGTCGGTGCCGACCTCACCGGTGACCGTTGAGGTAGGCCAGGACCGCGAGGACCCGGCGGTGTCCACTGTCGGTGGCCACCAGGCCCAGCTTGGTGAAGATGTTCCCGATGTGTTTGTGCACCGCGTTGTCGGTGATGAAGAGCTGGGCCGCGATCGTGGCGTTGTCGTGTCCCTGCGCCATCACCGCGAGGATCTGCCGTTCGCGACGGGTCAGGCACTCGACGGGGTCACCGGCCCGGCGGCGGAGAAGCTGCGCGACGACTTCGGGGTCCAACGCGGTACCGCCCGCCGCCACCCGGTTGAGCGCCTGGATGAACTCGTCCACCCGGCTGATCCGGTCCTTGAGCAGATAACCGACGCCACCACGGGCGGTGGAGAGCAGTTCCGCCGCGTACTGCTGCTCGACGTACTGGGACAGCACCAGTACCGGCAGGTCCGGGCGGCGTCGACGGGCCTGGAGCGCGGCGCGGATCCCCTCGTCGCGAAACGACGGTGGCAACCGGACGTCGACGATCGTGATGTCGGGCCGGTGTTCGTCGACCGCCGCGAGGAAACCGTCGGCGTCGGGCGTGACCGCCGCGACCTGGAATCCCTTGCTGGCCAACAGCAGTTCGAGTCCGGTCGACAGCAGCACGTTGTCCTCGGCGATCACCACCCGCACGGCAACTCCACACAGATCTCGGTCGGCCCGCCGGCCGGGCTGGTGACGGTGGCGGTGCCGTCGAGCGCCTGTGCCCGGCGCCGGATACCGGCCAGCCCGGTACCGATCCGCTCGTCGGCGCCACCGGCGCCGTCGTCGCTGACCGTGACGGACAACCGGTCACCGGTCCGGCGTACCCGCACCCGCACGTCGGTCGCGCGGCCGTGTCTGGCCACGTTGGCGAGCGCCTCGGTGACCACGAAGTACGCCACGGCCTCCACCGCGGCGGGGACCTGCCCGAGGTCGTCGAGGTCGACGCGGGTGGGTACGCCGCTGCGCGCCGCTGCCGCCGTCAGCGCTCCGGCTAGGCCACGGTCGGACAGGATGGCCGGGTAGATGGTCCGGATGACGTCGCGCAACTCGGTCATCGCCTCCTCGGTGCCCTCGTGCGCCTCCCGCAGCAGCTTCGCCACGAACGGGGAACTGTCGGGCAGTGCCTCGCGGACCAACGCCAGCCGTACGGCGATGCCGACCAGCCGGGCCTGGGTACCGTCGTGCAGGTCCCGCTCGATTCGGCGCAGCTCCGCGCCGTGCGCCTCCAGCACGTCGGCCCGGGTCCGGGTGAGTACCGTGACCCGGTCGGCGAGCCGCTCGACCGCCGACGGGGCCAGCACCGCCAGGCCGATCCTGGCGTGCGCGCGGGCCAGCGGCGGAAGGATCCAGTACGCCACTGCGACGAGCACCAGCAGCTGGGTCAGGCCGAGGACCAGCGCCGTACCCCAGCCGGTCACCGGGACCTCGATCAGCAGCCGCGGCGGGTCGCCGGGTGGGAACGCCCACCACAGCGGCGTCACCACCACGGCGAGCAGGGCGTTGCCCATACAGAGCAGGGCGACCAGGCCGAGCGGCACACCGGTCGCCGCGTGGACCAGCAACCAGCGCGGGTACCGACGCACCGGGGTCACGGACGGCGTGACCGGCGCGTCGAGCAGGTGAGCGGCGCGGTGCCGATGCCATTGCGCCCACGGCCTGCCGAGCGCGGGATGGCACAGCAGCGGCAGCGCGAACACCGTCACCACGGCGGTGGACAACGTGCCGAGCAGGTAGGTCGTGGCGCGCCATGGCCGCCCCCACCGTCCGTCCAGTCGCGACATCCTCAAGATATAGCCAGGCCGCGATGGGGTGGCAGTACAGCCAGCTGTAGCTTTTCCTGGCCAGTCCGGGGTATCGGCCGGGGCTCCCACCCGCAAATAGCGTACGGCCATGAGACCTTTCCACCGGCGGGTAGCCCTCGCCCTGGCCGGCCTGACGGCCGTCGCCGCAACGGTTGTCACGGCCGGAATCGCCGGGGCCGGTACGACCGGTCCGCAACCCGACCACACCCGCCTGCACCAGAATGCCGCCGCGATCCACGCCCTCGGCGTCACCGGCGTGCAGGCCCGGCTGGTCGGCCGCGACGGCCGCCAGTACGTCGCGACCAGCGGAGTCGCCGATCTGGTCACCGAACGCCCGGTACCGTCCGACGGCTACTTCCGGATCGCCAGTACCGCCAAGACGTTCGTGGCGACGGCGGTCCTGCAACTGGTCGGGGAGGGCCGACTCTCCCTGGACGACACGGTCGAGCGCTGGCTGCCCGGCCTGGTACGGGGCAACGGCAACGACGGCCGTCGGATCACCGTCCGCCACCTCCTGCAGCACACCAGCGGGATCCACGACGACTTCCCGGACTACTCCACCGCCGCCGAGTACCACGAGCACCGGTACGACGTCCTCACTCCCCAACAGGTGGTCGCCCGTGCGCTGCGCCATAAGCCCGATTTCCCGCCCGGCACCCAGTGGCGCTACTCCACCACGGGTTATGTCCTGGTCGATCTGATCATCGAGCGGGTCACCGGCCGGCCCTGGCACGAGGTGGTCACGAACCGGATCATCCGCCCGCTCGGCCTCGATCACACGTTCTGGCCGGGACACTCGCCGACACTGCCGTCGCCACACGCCAGGGCGTACCAGCGCTTCGAGACCGACACGCTGGTGGATGTCACCGACAGGATCTCGGCCGATCCCGAGGGTGCCATCCTCGCCACCACGGCGGACGTCAACCGCTTCTTCCGCGCCCTGTTCGGTGGCCGGCTGCTGCGCCCCGCGCAGCTGGCCGAGATGAAGCGGACCGTCCCGGTCGGCCCGGACGTCGAGCAACTCATGCCCGGCGCCCGGTACGGCCTGGGCCTGTTCCAGCGCCCACTGGAGTGCGGCGGCACCTACTGGGGCCACAGCGGCGGCGACGGCGGCTACATCGGCGACAACGGAATCACCGCCGACGGCCGGCGCAGCGTGGTGGTCTCGATGTCGAGCGTGCTCGGCAACTCGCTGGAGCACTTCATCCGGCAGCAGCGCGCGACCGACGCCCTGGTCGGCCAGGCGCTGTGCGGCTCGGCCTGAGCCGAAACGGCTCGGCCCGGCTGCGGTGACCCCGGTGGGTCACCGCAGCCGGATCGCGTCACATCAGTTTGGAAGGCCGATGGCTGGTCGATCCGCTGGAGGTGTGCACGACCACCGTGAGACGGTCGACCTCACCGCCCGCGGGCCCCGGCCACCAGGCCGCCCACCAACCGGCCTTGACGCTGGCGTGGAGGATCTGGCCGTTGTCGAGCCGAACGTCCACCCCGGTGACGTCCGGGCCCACCAGGCCGATGATGTTCGACCACATGCTGTCACCGCTGCCGGTGGAGCTCATCGTCTCCAGGGTGACCCTGCCGGCCGGCGGGGCCGGCGGAGTGCGTCCGTCGGTCAGTCCCATCGAGGCGAACTGGTCCTCCCCCACGCTCAGGCACTCGACGACGGTGCCGCCGCTCTTCTGCATGACGAGCAGTGTCGCGACCCCACGCTGTTCGGCGAGGAGCACGTCCGTCGGGCGTACCGTCGACGAGCTGCCCCCGACCTCGTTCCCGGCACACGCCCGCGCCTGCGGCAGCACCTGCTCGCCCGTACGCGAACTGGGTGCGGCGCTCCAGGACGCGACCGCCTTCTCGGCCGTGCCCGGCAGCAGTACCGGCACGGCCACGGCCGCGACGACACCCGCCGCCACCGTGACGCCGCCCACCGCCAGCCAGCGTCCCACCGGTCGCCGGCGGGCCGGCCTTCCGGTGACCTCGCCGGCCACCACCCGCTCGACGAACGCCTGCGAGCGCGCCCACTCCATCGCGGTCGGCTCACGCCCCCGCGCCGGGTCAAGGCTCGCCAACTGCTCCAGGTCCTTCATGCTCGTGTCCACGACTGCTGCTCCTTGAGAAGGTGGGGGCGGGGCGACGGACGGCTGTCCGACTCGGCGGGTTCCAGGGCCGACTGCAGGCGTTTCCGCGCCCGGCTGAGCCGCATGGCGAAGGTCGACCGGCGGCAGCCCAGTACGGCGGCCGCCTGTTCGGCTGTCAGTCCGTCGAACGCGATCAACGCCAGAACTTCGCGGTCTGCCGCGCTCAAGGCGGCCCAGGCGCGTTCCAGGTCGATCCGTACCGCCGTACCCGTGGAGTCGTCGTCGGACGGCTCGCGCGCCTCGAACGACGCCACCCGGACGTCCAGCGCCCGGCGCCGCAACCAGCCCCGGGTCCGGTTCGCCATGGTCTTGTGAGCCACCGCGAACAGCCACGGCCGGGCGTCCTCGGGCAGTTCGTCGAAGCGCCGCCACGCCGTCAGGAAGACCGTCGAGACCACGTCCTCCGCCTCGCTGCCCGGCACCCTCCGCTCCACGAAGCGCAGCAGGTCGGCGTAGGTCTCCACGTGCAGGGAACGGAAGCGTTCCGCTCGTCCACCGGCGTCGTCCTCACTCATCTGTGTTTTCCTTCGTCGTCGTCCATACCCCCTACCTGTCCGGCTCGGCAGCGGCTGTCACATCCCGGTTCCTCGGCTGCCGACGCCCGGCACACCATCCGACGTTCCGGGGCGTATGACCGAAATGTCGCTCCCCGGCCCACACTCCGGCGCGGCTTCACTGCGAGGCACTCGCCCACCATGGCGTCTTCACCGCTCCGCCGCAGTTACCCCCGGCACAGCCGTACCCGATTTCCCCTGGTCCGGCCGTTGCCGCAGGCCCCGCAGCCCGGCCGGGGCGAGACAGGCGGGCAGGGCGGGCAAGCAGGCAGGCAGGCGGGCCGGGCAGGGCACGCGGGGCGGGCTCAGTCGGCGAAGTCGACGCCGGTGAGCGTGGCGGCGCGGTACGCGGCGAGGTGTTCGGCCTGCTCGGCGACGGCCTTGCGGCCGGCGCCCGACAGCTTGCGCCAGGGCTGGACGGCAACCGTCAACTTCTTGCCCGACTTGCGTGGACGCCAACTGCCCACCAGCTCACCATCAACCAGTACGGCGCCCGGACGGCCCAGCACCGGCCACAATTCCTTGGCGTGGGCGGCCTCGGCGACCAGCGTCGCCCGGTCTTTGGCCTGGAGGAACAGGTCGTACGGGCCGAGTAGCCGGGTCATCCCGGCGTCGGCCGATTCCAGTGCCGCCCGGTCGCCGGCCAGCAGCGAGCGCGATTCGCCCTCGACGGTCACCTCGACCACGTCCTCGGGCCACCGCGCCTTGACGTCCTTGACCGGTGCGTCCAGATAGTCGGCGACGTGTTTCGGGGTGGCCGGACCAAGCAGGCGGAGATATGTCCGGACGAGATGGAATCTGTCGCCCGCCGCTTTCGCCTTCCTGAAGCCGGCGATGCGTTCCAGGACCGGAGGCGAGGTGCCGGGCCGCAACTCCAGGCCGGCCCGCAGGGCGGCCAGCCGGAACGGCATCTCGTAGATGTGGGTGGCGTCACACGCGCGACAGAATCGTAGGTACGGCTCGGTCACCAGCCCGGCCAGCCGGCCGGAGGCGTCGCCCTTGACCGTCGGCTCGGTGACGATGGCCCGCAGCCGCGCGGCCACCTCGTCGAGCGCGGCGAGATTGCCGATGCCGGCCGCCTTCAACGGCCTGGCGGCGTCGTAGATCCGCTTGCCCGCGTCGGACTCGGAGAACGGCTCGACTGCGGCCGCCACCTCTCCCACGTCGGCGCGGCGGTAGAGGTGCGGGGCGCCCCGGACGGTCCAGAGCAGGACGAACTCGTCCGCGGGCAGTGCCGCCACGTCGATCCCGCGCATGGCCAGCGCCCAGCCGGCGCCGTCCGGGCCGGTGTCCTGCACGCCGATGTCGAGGACGGCGGTGTCGAGGACGGCGGTGTCGCCGAGCGCGCCCCGGGCTCGATCGAGCTGCTGCGCCCGGGCCCGGAACCTCATCACCTGACGACGATCGACCATGCCCTCACCCTAGGCGGCATCCCCGACACCGGCCCGCCACCTGCCGCCCCGAGCGCGGCGCGCGTCCCACCCGCCCGCAGCCGGTAACCGGAGGCCTCCGCCCGCCTACGACATCAGACCGTGTCGTCACGCAATCTCGACCAAACCTCCCTGGCGGTACGCCTAGGCCGGGACGTCGGCGAAGAACCCGCGCAGAGTGTCGGCGACCAGAGCCGGCGCCGTCATGGTCACGAAGTGGGACTGCCCCGGCCAGATGATCCGGCGCGCCCGCGGAAGGGTCGCCGCGAGGGCGTTCATCGTGCTGGGCATCGGTTCCCAGGTATCGGCACCCTGCATCAGCAGGGTCGGCACGCCGATCGAGGACCACCGGGCGACGTCGGTGCTGTCCTCGGCGAGCGCCTCCAGATCGTGCAGCCAGCCGATCGCCGAGCGCCGCGCCTTGACCGGGTCGGGCGTCCGGTCGCCCGCCGCGGCGGCGAACGCCGCGACGATCTTCGCCGGGACCCGCGTCACCTCGTTCAGCGTCGCGGTCATCGCCGACGCGTCGTCCCGCTCGAAGGCGGAACGGTACCGATCGAGCAGGGGCGCGAGCTGCGGCCCGGCCGCGAAGAGCGGGGGTTCGAAGATGGCCAGCGAGCGTACGTCACGGGAATCCGTCGCTACGGTGTGCAACGACAGCGTCGCTCCGTACGAGGCTCCGACGAGGTGTACCGGGCTGCCCGAGGACTCGCGCACCGCCCCGAGAACGGCGGACAGGTCCGCACTCTCGTCCTTGAACGACTTCGTACCTGCCGGAACGTCACTCGGGCCGTAGCCACGCCTGGCCGGCATCCACACCTCGTGGTCGTCGGCGAGCAGGTCGGCGACGGCGGCCCAGGAGTGCAGCCCGCCTCCCGACCCGTGTACCAGGACGACGGGGTCGCCGGAACCCACCCGCCGGACCGCCAGCCGGGTACCGTCCGCCGACCTGACGTACTGATCGTGGCTCTCGTGACTGTTCATCGTCGTGGTTCCTTCGTTCCGGTCGGCCAGTTGCCCAGCGTGGTGTGTACCGCGTCGAGGATGTGGCTCCACGACTCGTCGATGTCGCGGGGATGCCCGAATCCGTCGACCGTTTCGAGACTCGCGAAACCGTGGAAGGTGCTGCGTACGAAACGCATCGCGTCGGTCAGGTCTGGCTCGTCGAGCCCGTACCCGCGAAGCATCGCGTAGCTCAGCTCGATCATGCGCAGATGCCCCGCCGACCGCAGGCCGACCTCGCGCGGCAACTGCAGTTGGGTCGCGGCGTACTGCCCGGGGTGCGCCACCGCAAAACTGCGGTAGGCGTCGCCGAATCCGACGAGGGCCTGCCTACCGGCCCGACCGGCGACGGCGAGCGCCAGTTCGTCGGCGAACGCGGCCGCCGCCCGAACCGCGACCTGCTCGATCAACGCGTCGCGACTTCGGACGTGTACGTACAGCGCGGCATCCGAGACCCCGAAGTGCCGGGCGACCGCCGCGACGGTCAACCGCGACAGGCCCACGGCGTCCACCAGATCGGCTGCCGCAGCCGAGACACGCTCGCTCGTCAGACCCTGCCGGGGCATACCGTGTACCGACCTTTCGGGGCACCGCCCTCTCGGCGGCACCGACCTTCGGGGCACCGCCCTTTCGGGGCAGCAGGCGAAAACTTAGGAGCCCTAAGGTATCACTTAGCCTCCTCCACCAGCGAACCTGTCCCTCGCCCTCCGGTCCGGAGACGACGTCCGGACGGCCTCGATCCGGGTCGCGCCGGTCCACCCGGCCCGGCCTGAAGAGTTCCTTAAGCCGGCGCCGCCCGGGTCGGTCGGTCGGAGACCGGGACCTACCATCTGGCGGTGCGCATCAAGACCACCTCCGCCCTGCTCGTGGCCGGGCTGCTCGCCGCCACCGCCCTGACCGGCTGCGGTTCCTCGCCGGCGGAAAAGGCGGCGGGCGGCGCACCGGGCCCCACGGAGACCACGAGCGCGTCCGCGACGCCCTCGCCGTCGGTCCCACCCGGGCCGTCGCCGACCGCCAGGCCCGCCACCTCGACCACGCCGGTACCCGCACTGCCCCGGCCGGGCAACCCGAAGGGTCGGGCCAGCGTGCCGGCCGAGGCCCGCGCGGTGAACACGGCGAAACCGAGCCGGGTGATCGGCAACGGCACCCCCGGAAGCTGCACCTCGGCGGCGGTGGTCGCGGCGGTGGCCCGGGGCGGCATCATCACCTTCTCCTGCGGTCCCGCTCCGGTGACCATCACGATGAAGGCCACCGCGAAGATCCGGAACTCGACCGGTCCCCGGATCGTGCTCGACGGCGGCGGCAGGGTCACGCTCTCCGGTGGCGGCAAGCGCCGGATCCTCTACATGAACACCTGCGACGAGGCGCAGGGCTGGACCACCTCGCACTGCCAGGACCAGGACCATCCACAGCTCACCGTGCAGAATCTGACCTTCGCCGACGGCAACTCCACCGGCGACCGGGTCGAGGGAGGTGGCGGCGGGGCCATTTTCGTCCGAGGCGGCCGGTTCAAGGTGGTCAACTCGCGGTTCGTCCGCAACCGCTGCGACCAGACCGGCCCGGATCTGGGCGGCGCGGCCATCCGGGTGCTGAGCCAGTCCAAGGGGCTACCGGTGTACGTCGTCAACAGCACCTTCGGCGGTGCCTCCGGACAGGGCGGCACGTGTGCCAACGGCGGCGCACTGAGCAGCATCGGCGTCTCCTGGGTGGTGCTCAACAGCGTGCTGACCTACAACAGGGCGGTCGGCCGGGGGGCCAATCCGGCCCGGGGTGGCACCTCCGGCGGCGGTAGCGGCGGTGCGATCTACACCGACGGCAACCGGTTCACGGTGACGATCGCCGGCAGCGTGATCGAGAACAACCGCGCCAACGAGGGCGGCGGCGCGGTCTTCTTCGTCAGCAACGACCGGACCGGCACGATGAAGATCGAGGGCTCGACGCTGCGGCGAAACCCCAGCGACGGCTTCGAGACCCGGGGCTTCCCCGGCATCTTCTTCCTCGGCGCCCGGAACCCGACGGTCACGGGCTCCAGGCTCGGCTAGCCGGCGACGTGACCGTGGTCGGTCAAACCATCGTGAGCTGGCCGTTGCTGTCGGTTCGGTCGGACCAGAAGCCTGGCGGGGTCCCGCCGACCGATCCGGCGGCCCGCGCCTACCGACCCCGGGGCAGGTACCGCCCACTGACCCCGGCACCGACCGCCGCGACCACACAGGCGACGGCGACACCGACCAGCACCGGCAGGTAGCTGCCGGTACCGCTCCGGACCTCGGCGGCGACGACCGGCGCGGTCGCCTTCGCCAGGGTCACCGGAACGGCGAGCATCCCCGAGACGGCGCCGAAGACGGCGGTGCCGTAGATGTCGGCGACCAGTGCCGGCTGGGCGACGGCGGCGACGCCGAACCCGAGCCCGAAGAGGAGTACCGCGACGACCGCCCCGACCGCGCTACCCGCCACGGCCGCCAGCGCCAGCGCGCCGACCCCCTGGACCAGGAAGACGACGGCGACCACGGAGGTGACCCGGAACCGGCGGGCCACCGTGGTCAGCGTCAACCGGCCCGTCACCGACAGCACGCCGAGCAGACCGGCGACGGTGGCGGCGAAGGTCGCCGGATGACCGCGTTCGACCAGGTAGATAACGAGATGCACGCCGACCGTGGCGGTCGCGGTGACATGTGCGACGAAGACCAACGACAGGGTCCAGAACCGGCGGTCGCCGGCCACCGCGCGAAGCGACCGGCGCGGTCGACTCGCCGTCGCGCCGTTCCGACCGGCGTACGGCGGGCGCCGCACCACCAGCCAGTGCCCCGGAACGGTCGTGGTGGCGTAGACGGCGGCCAGGATCAGCAGCGTGTTCCGCCAGCCGTACTGGGCGGTGAGGAAGCCGGTCAGCGGCATGAAGACGGTGCTGGCGAAGCCCGCGACCACGGTGACGGCGAGCAGGGCGTTGGCCCGGCGGTGCGGTTCGGGGAACCAGGTGACGACGACGGCGAGGGCCGGTCCGTACAGCGTCATCGCGCCGGCCAGGCCGATGCCGGCCTGGACCAGGTAGAGCGCGGGCAGGGCGTCGACCCGCGACCAGGCCAGGACCAGCACGGCGGCGACGATCGAGCCGACCGTCATCAGCCCGCGTCCGCCCCGACGGTCCAACCAGCGCCCCACCGGAACCGCCGCGACCGCGCTGGTCAGGACCGAGACGGTCAGCGCGCCGGTCACGGCGGTGGTGCTCGCGTCGAGGTCGTACGCGATCGGCTCCAGGAGTACGGCGAAGGCGTAGTGCAGGACGCCGTACCCGACGGTGGTGCTGAGGGCGAGGGTGGCGACGATCGGCCAGCGCCGGTTCCGCCCGGTGTCGGAACTCGCGTCGGTACGTACGGAGGCTCCGGTGCGCGCCGTGACCGGCATGGATCAGCCTACGGTGTCCGCTGTCGGCCGGTGACCGAGGCGCGCCCACCGGCCGGGCCGCCCGGCGCGGTCACCGGTTGAGGTACGCCAGGACGGCCCGCACCCGGCGGTGCGAGTCGTCGGCCGGCGGCAGGTCGAGCTTGGCGAAGATGTTCGTGATGTGCTTCTCCACCGACACGGGCGCCAGTACCAGGGCCGCGCAGAGCGCCGAGTTGGACAGCCCCTGCGCCATCAGGTCGAGGACCTGCCGTTCCCGGGGGGTGAGGCCGCCGATGCCGTGGCTGCGGCTGTTTCGGGCGAAGAGTTGGCGTACCACCTCGGGGTCCATCACCGTGCCTCCGGCGGCGACCCGTTCGATGGCGTCGAGGAAGTCGTCGAGCGCGGTGACCCTGTCCTTCAGCAGGTAGCCGACCCCGCCCCGGCCGTCGGCGAGCAGTTCCGCGGCGTAGGCCCGTTCGACGTACTGGGAGACGATCAGCACCCGGGCGTCGGGCTCGGCCGCCCGGATCCGCAGGGCGGCCCGAAGCCCTTCGTCGCGGAACCCCGGCGGCAGCCGTACGTCCACGATGGATAGATCCGGGCGGTGTTCGGTGACGGCGTCCTCCAGCGCGGACGCGTTGTCCACCGCCGCCACCACCGTGTGTCCGGTGTCGGTGAGCAGCCGTACCACGCCCTCGCGCAGCAGGAGCAGGTCTTCGGCGATCACGATGCGCATGGGAACTCCGCGTGCAGGATGGTCGGGCCGCCCGGCGGGCTGGTCAGGGTGAGCGTGCCGTCCAATGCCTCGACCCGGCGCCGCAGCCCGTCGAGCCCGGGACCGGCCGGGTCGGCGCCGCCCTGGCCGTCGTCGGCGAGGGTGACCGAGATCGTGTCGGCGGTACGGACCAGGTCGATTTGGCAGGCGTCCGCGTCGGCGTGCTTGCCTGCGTTGGTGAGCCCCTCGGCCACCACGAAGTACGCCGCCGACTCCACCGCCGCCGGGTACCGGTCGGACTGGTCGCCGCGCAGGTCCACCCGGAGCGGGCTGTCGGCGGCGAGCGCGGCCAGCGCCGCGTGCAGGCCCCGGTCGGTGAGGATCGGTGGATGGATGCCCCGGACCAGTCGGCGCAGCTCGGCGAGCGCGTCGTCGAGCTGCCGGCGGGCGAGTGCGACGTCGGTGTCCGCCGCTCCTCCACCCCGCAACTTCCGGGCCGCCAGCGCGAGGGTCATCCCGGCGGCGACGATCCGGGCCTGCGCCCCGTCGTGCAGGTCCCGCTCGATCCGGCGCAACTCCGCGGCCTGGGCGTCCACCACCCGGGCCCGGGTCTCGGCGAGCCGGGTGGCCCGCTCCACCAGCCGGCGGTGCGCCCCCGGGGCGAGCAGGGCGCGGGCGACGGCGACCGTGAGCCGGGCCAGCGTACGCAGCAACCAGCCGGCCACCGGCAGCAGCATGAGCCCGATCACGGTCAGCCCGAACCGACCGGGCGTTGTCGTCATCAGCGGGCGCATCGGGAACGGCGCGTGCGGGTTGGGCACCGCCCAGGCCCAGAGGGGCGCCACGATCGCGGCGAGGTCGACAGCGGCGATCACGATCCCGGCGATGCCGCCGGCCAGCCCGATCGGAAAGAGCAGCACCAGCCAGGCAAGGTCCCGCCAGGTCGCCGGCTGGGCGCCGATCGCGGCGACCCGCTGCCGGATCGAGCCGCCGCCGGCCGGCAGGTACGGGGCCGGAATCGGCTCGCCGAGTATCCAGCCCGCCCGGTGCCGTTCGACGGTCGCGAGCCGGCGGGTCAGCCAGGCGGCGCCGAGGAAGGCCGGCCCGCCGAGCTGGGTGATCGAGAGGAGCCCGACCCCGAGCACCGCGGCGAGGCTCCAGGCCAGGTCGACGGCGCCCGCGACGAGGCCGCTGGCCAGGTACGCCAGGGCCCGTGCCGTCGCTCTTCCCACCGCGCAGATGGTAGTCCGGACAACACGGGCCCCGGGCAGCACGTCTCAGCCCGCGTCCGCGACGGCCGGCAGGCTCCGGCGGCGGATCACGAACCGGGCCGGCAGCGCCCCGGCGAACAGGCCCAGCGCCGCGACCCCGCCGAGCATCCCGGCGTACGTCCAGGGGTCGATGATCAGCCGGAACGTGCCGTCCTGCGCGGTGCTGAACGCGCCCACCACGATCGAGGTGACCGCGCAGCCGAGCAGCAGTCCCACCGCGACGGTGATCGCCGCCTCCCGGGTGGCCAGCCCGCGTACCTGGCCGGCGGTGGCGCCGGCCAGCCGCAGTCCGGCGTACTCCCGGCGGCGGGCCGCGGTCGCGATCGCGAAGGTGTTGATCACCGCGATGGCGGTGAAGCCGAGCGAGATCACCACCATCAGCTCCCAGGCGCCCTGCTGGTTGTCCGCGTCCCCGGCGGCGGGTGCGTCGACGGTCGGGGTCAGCCGCAGTTCCGGCCAGTCGGCGCGGATCCGCTCCGCCACGTCGCCGTCGTAGCGCAACGCGACCGCGGCGGCGAGCCCGCGCGGATCGTGTTCCGCGACCAGCCGGGCCGGCAGGACGAGGTCACCGAAGCCCCGGGACCGCTGGTAGATCGCCGACAGCCGCAACCGGACCGGGGTTCCGTCGGCCAGCCAGATCGGCACCTCGGCACCGACCCGCCAACCCCGGGCCTCCGCCAGGGGCCGGCTCGCGGCGAAGGTACCGTCCCCGGCCAGCTCCCCCGCCCGGACGTCCAGGTCGAGCGCCGGCTCGCCCCCGCGCAGCAGCAGCCCCTGCGCCGGATAGTCCTCCGGCTTGCCTCCGGTGTCGACGATCGCCCGGGTCGGCAGCGTCGCCGCCGCCCCGCTGACGCCGGGCAGCGCCACGAGCCGCTCGACCGTGCCGAGCGGAATCCCGGCCGCGCCGGTGACCTGGGCGGTCGCGGCGGCGTTCCGGTCCTGCTGCTCGGCACCGGACAGTTCGACCAGCAGCGCGCCGTTGAGCAGCATGGTGGCGTTGAGCGCGAACATCAGGACCAGCGGTACGGCCACCCCCGTCACCCGCCGGCTCTCCACCCGGGTGATCGCACCGGCGAGCCGACCCGTCATGCCGGCGAGTCCGGCCAGCCGCGAGACGGGGACGACCAGCAGCCGGACCACGATCGGGCCGAGCGCGGCAACCGCGCAGAGCAGCAGCGCACAGGAGACGAAGCTCATCCCCATCCCCAGGTCCCCGCCGAGCGGCACGAAGGTCAGCACCGCGACGGCACCGGCGGCCGGGAAGAACGCGAGCAGTAGCCGGAGCAGTACCCCACCCGACGGCGCGGTGGCGGTCTCGGCCAGGGCCTGGGTCGGCGCGATCCGTACCGCCCGTCGGCCGGCGAGCCGGGCCGCGACGAAGGTCACCAGCACCCCGGCCAGCACGGCGCAGAGCAGGACCAGCACGTTCACCTGCACGGTGAACTGTCTCGGCACCGCGCCGAGGGTCCGGAACCGGGCCGCCACCAGGTGGGCGACCAGCACCCCGAGCGGCAGTGCCGGTACCGCCGCGACCAGCGCGAGCAGGACGCTCTCCAGCCCGAGCAGCCGGCGCAACTGGGTCGGCGTCGCTCCGGCCGTACGCAGCAGGGCCAGTTCACGCAGCCGTTGCCGTACGCCGAGCGCCACCGTACCGGTGAGCACGAAGACCGCGGCGAAGCCGGTGATGCCGATGACGAACCCGAAGATCGAGATCGGGCCGATGTAGTCCGGCAGCGCCCCGGGCAGGTCGGCCCGGATCCGGTCCACCCCGGTCAGCACGGGCGCGTCGCCGGCCTCGGCCCGTACCGCCGCCAGCAGCGCCGCCCGGTCGGCGCCGGACGCGGCGAACACCCCGATCCCGGTGGGTCCGGCCAGCCCGGAGAGCACACCGACCTCGGCGTCGCTGACGAACAGGGCACCCTGGGCCGGCAGCCCGTTCCGGCCGGCGGGCGCGGCCACCCCGGCGACCCGCATCGGCCGTACCCCGGTCTTCGTGGTGACCGTGACCGCACCACCCACGCCGACCTCGGCTCGGGCTGCCAGGTCGGCGTCCAGCACCACCTCGCCGCGCCCCGGCGCCATCCCGGCCCGCAGCCGGTACGGGGTCAGGGTCGCGGACGCCCAGCCGTGCCCGATCACCGGCGCGTCCTGCGCGCCGCGCACCGCCCGCCCGGCCGACCCGGTCAGCGTCACCGGGAACGCGGCGTCCGGAACCGCCTGTCCGACCCCGGGCAGTCCGGCGATCCGCCCGACCAGGTCGACGGGAAGGGTGCCGGCGCCGGTCAGTCGTTCGGTCTTGGTCTTGGTCTTGGCCTTGTCCTTCTTCTTCTTGACCGTCTGGAGGGTGACCTGGCGGTCGCCCGAGACCATCGCGGTGGTGGCGCCGAACCGGTCGGCCGGTGGCTTCGCGGCGAGCACCGAGAACAACAGCAGTCCGGCGCCGGCCAGCAGCGCGACGGCGAGGAACGCGGCGAAGAACGTACCGAGGTAGCTGCCCCGGTGCCGGCGCAGCGTGCCGAGAGCGAGCCTGATCATCGGACGCTCACCGCCATCATCTGGCTCGCGACCTTCTCCGCCGTCGGGTCGGCCAGCTCGGCGACGGTACGGCCGTCGGCGAGGAACACCACCCGGTCGGCCCAGGCCGCGGCGGACGGGTCGTGGGTGACCATGACCACCGCCGTACCGACGTCGTCCACCGACTCCCGCAGCAGACCGAGCACCTCCCGGCCGGTCGACAGGTCGAGCGCACCGGTCGGCTCGTCGGCGAAGATCACTTCGGGCCGGCTGGCAAGGGCCCGGGCCAGTGCGACCCGCTGCCGCTGCCCGCCGGAGAGCCGGCCGGGACGGTCGTTCTCCCGACCGTCCAGCCCCACCCGGCGGAGCACCTCCCGGGCCCAGTCCCGGTCCGGCTTGACCCCGGCCAACCGCTGCGGCAGCAGTACGTTGTGCCACACCGACAGCGAGTCGATCAGGTTGTACGCCTGGAACACGAAGCCGACCCGCCGACGCCGCGCCTGGGTGAGCTTCGGCTCCCGGAGCCCGCCGATCTCCTGCCCGGCGAGCAGCACCCGCCCGCTGTCCGGCCGGTCCAACCCGGCGGCGCAGTGCAGCAGCGTCGACTTGCCGGACCCGGACGGTCCCATCACCGCGCAGAACGTACCGGCCGCGAAGGCCACCGAGACGCCCCGCAACGCCTGGACCCCGGCGCCCGGATAACTCTTCACCACGTCGACGACCTCGACGACCGGCCGGTCCACGACCACCGGCGCCGTACCCCTGTTTTCCATGGTCATCAGCCTGGTCCGGACGGCTTTCCGAAAACACATGGTGACCTTGGATCTCGCCGGTAGGGGCAGCCCTACCCCCGAAGCCCAGAACGGTTAGGAAGGGGCCCTTCTACAACAGAAAACGATAGGAAGGGGCCCTTCCTTGCACTCAGCCCCAGCGGGAGCGGGTGGAGTCGTCGGACAGGGCGGCGGGGACGCCGAGGCGGCGACGGACGAGCACCGACAGGCCGTCGACCAGCAGCACCAGGATCAGCACGGCGGCCATCAGGGTGGCCAGCTCCTGGTAGCGGAACAGGTGCAACGCGACCCCGAGTTCCTGGCCGAGGCCGCCGGCACCGACGTAGCCGATCACGACCGAGCTGCGGACGTTGCACTCCCACTGGTAGAGCAACTGGGAGGCGATGGTGCCCCGGGCCTGCGGCGCGATCGCGAGCAACGCCGTCGCGGTCCGGGAGGCGCCGGTGAGCCGTACCGCCTCGACCGGGGCCGGGTCGACGGCCTCCATCTGTTCGGAGCAGAGCTTGGCCAGCATGCCCGCCGAGTGCAGGCTGATCGCGTACACCCCGGCGGTCGGGCCGAGGCCGACCGCGGCGACGAACAGCAACGCCCAGAGCAGTTCCGGTACGCCGCGCAGCACCGTACCGAGGCCACGGGCGGCCAGCGCCAGCCAGCGCGGCGCCCGGACGTTGCCGGCGATCAGCACCGCCAGCGGCAGCCCGAGCAGCGCACCCAGCACCAGCGCCGACACCGAGATCTGGACCGTCTCCAGTACGGCGGTGCCGATCCGGCGCAGCAGTGCCGGATCGAGGTCGGGCGGGAACAGGCCGGAGACCAGTCGGGCGATCCCCTCCCGGCCCTCCACCAGCTGACCGATCCCGACCCCGGTCGCCGACAGCGACCAGAGCGCGAGCGTGGCGACACCCAGGTACGTCAGCCAGCGGAGGGTGCGCATCGGTGCCCGAGGTCGGCCGCCGACCGCCCGCTCCCACTCCACCTGTCGATCGCCGCTGCCGGGTCGGGGCGTCTCTCGGACCGGCTCCCCGGTCTCCAGCTCAGGCCGCATAGATCAGCTCCATCGTCGCCGCGTCCGGGGGCGGGCCGTCGTGCACGATCCGCCCGTCCCGCAGCGCCACCACCCGGGGGAACCGGCCGGCGAGCGCCACGTCGTGGGTCGCCACCAGCAGGGTCGCCTCGCCCGCGTTCCGCAGATCCTCGATCGCCGCCTCGGCGCGTACCGGATCCAGGCCCGAGGTCGTCTCGTCGGCCAGCAGCAGTCGAGGCTGCCCGAGCAGCGCCCTGACCAGCGCGACGCGCTGCCGCTGACCACCGGAGAGGTGTTCGATCCGGCGCCCGAGCAGGTGTGCGATGCCGTGCCGGTGGACCAGCGTGTCGACCCGGGCCGCGTAGCGCGCCGGCACCGCACCCCGGAGCACCGCCAGCCAGTCCGGCAGACGCCATCGTGCGGCCTGCCCGATCAGCAGGTTCGTCCGGGCGGTGAGGCCCGGTACGAGGTCGTCGCGCTGCCGGATGAACCCGGCCGCCTGGCGCAGCCGCCGTACCTCGGTGGGCGTGCCGAACGGGTCGAGACCGCCAACCCGGACCTGCCCGGCGACCGGCCGTACCGCGCCGAGCAGTACCCGGAGCAGGGTGCTCTTGCCCGCACCCGACGACCCGAGCAGGGCGACCGCCTCGCCTTCCGCCACCCGCAGGTCGATGCGGTCGAGCACGGGTTCGGCCCGGCTGTCGAAGGTCGCCGTGACCCCGGTGAGTACGACGTCCACCCCACCGCCGATCCGATCCGCGTCGCTGCTGTCGATCCGGTCTGCCGCGCCGTCGATCCGGTATGCCGTGCTGCCGCCCTGGTCATCCATGGTGCTACCGCACGGTGACCAGACCGAGCCGGGTCGCGTTCTCCCGGACCTCCGTGTAATCCCCCGAGGACACCGTGACGTACGACTTCGCCCGCATCAGGCTCAGCAACTCCGGATCGGTGATCCCGGTGAACGCGTCGGTGACCTTCTGCCGGGCCGCCGCGTCCAGACCGTCGCGGGCCACCCACGGGTATCCCATCACCTCGCGCTGCCCGACGACCCGCAGCGCCCCCGCCGGGATGGTGCCCTGCCGCTCCAACCGGTGCAGGATCCGCAGCTCCAGGCCGCCGGCCTCGACCGCACCCGTGAACACCGCCTGGGCAGTGGCATCGTGCCCGCCGGTGAACGTCACGGTCCGCAACGGAGGACAGACGTCGAGTTCGTCGGCCCGGCACTGGGCGCCCGCATCGGTGATCATCATCCTCGGGTAGAGGCTGCCGGACGTGGAGCCGACGTCGCCGAAGGCGAACCGTCCCTTGGCGGCCACGACGTCCTGGACCGTCTTCGCGGGCGAGGCGGCCGGTACGACCACGGCGGCGTAGTAGCGCGGTGTCCCGGTCTCCTCGTCGATCTCGGTCACCAGCGGCGTGACGCCACTCGACTGCTCCACGGCCTGCGCGTACGTGAGGCCGCCGAGGTACGCCACGTCCACCTGCTTGGCGACCAGCGCCGCCACCACCCCGGCGTAGTTGTTGGCGACGAAGAGTTCCACCTTGACGCCGAGCGTCTCGGTCAGGTGCTCGCGCAGCGGCTCGTACTGCGCCCGCTGCTTCTCCGGGGAGATGTTCGGAATGATCCCCACCCGGAGTGTCTTCGGCAGCCCGTCGCCACCGCTCTCCCCGGTACCCCCGCAGCCCACGGCGGCCAGCAGCAGCACAATGACGGTGAGTAGACCGGGTACGGCGTACCCAACCCGACGTCGGCGCATGAATTCCTCGCTTTTCCATCCGGATACGGAAGCGACGACGAGCCCTGGTCTGCGCACAGTAGACGGACCGCCGCTGCCCACCCGTCGCGGCCACGCACTCGGTGGCACCGAGACTCTAAGGCCCGGTGGCCGTGCCGGCAGAGGCGACCGCCGCAGGTGTTCTGATTCCACCGCACCGGTCAGGATGCCAGACGGTCCCGCAGCCGGCTCGGCTCGGTCCGGTCACAGCGGTGACGAAGCGGGCGCCGGCTCCCGGCCTCTGATCCGGGCCACGTCGTGGACGATGATGCCCAGCAGGATGGCGCTGACGATGCCGGCGGCGGCCAGCGGCGGTACGAAGACCAGCGCCGGGGCCACGACGACGAGCAGGACGATCCCGATCAGCCGCGACCAGAGCAACCGGGCGTAGACCTCGTACCCGAACCGTGCCCGGCCGGCCATGAAGAGCACCGGGCCGCCGACGATCACACCGACCCAGGCAGCGTCGGTGTGCCCGAGCGGACGGGTGACCACGAGTTCGTAGCCGACGGCGGTGGTCACCACACCGGCCACGATCACCAGGTGGGTGTAGGTGGCCGACCAGGTGAACCGGGTCGGGTCCCGGGCGCTGTTGAAGGCCTCCGCCAGCGCGAACCCGGCCTGGAAGAAGTAGAGCCGCCACAGCAGCACGGTGGTCGCGAAGGCGATCACGAAGGCGGCCGACCGGGCGATGGTGAACTCGTTGCCGCTGAACGCGAATCCGGTGACCAGGATCGATTCGCCGAGCGCGATCAGGAAGAACTGCTGGTAGCGCTCGGCGACGTGCTCGCCCGCGAACCGCCACTCCAGGCTCGCCGCGCGGCCCAGCCTCGGGGTGGGCCAGCGGAGCAGATGCCCAAGGTAGTCCGCGCCGATGGCCAGTCCCCAGAACAGCAGTCGGAGGTCGCCGGTGGCGAGCGCTCCGCCGATCCAGAGCGGGGCGGTGCACAGGCCCCAGAACACCAGCCGGACGGAGATCCGCTGCCGGGGGTCGCCGCGCAGGGTCAGCCCCAGGACGAGGGGCCGGCCGATCTGGCTCAGCACGTACGCCAACGCGAACATCAGGCCGTGCTGCTCGAACGCCCGGGGTACGGCGACCGCCATCACCATGCTGCCGAACATGGTGGCCACGACGATGACCTGGACCATCGCCCGTTCCGGGTCGAACCGGCTGGTCATCAGCGTGGTCATCGCCCAGAGCAGCCAGAGGGTCAGCAGCAGCAGTACGGCGCGGAGCGCCTGGCCGAAGACCTCCCCGTCGAGTTCGCTGAAATCCTGCACGAGCCGCTGTGAGACCCGGGTCAGCGCGAAGACGTACACCAGGTCGAGGAAGAGCTCCAGGAAGGTCGCCCGTGGCGAACTTTCCTCGTTGCGCAGCAGGTCCGCCCCGCCACCGAGTACCATTCGGCCCGCTTTCTCCCGTCACGCGTCGCTCACCCGAGATGTCCGGCTTTCCGTTCCGAGTGATACCACGAGCCGCCCACCGATCGGGCCTTCCTGCGGAAAGACCGGCCCGGAGCAGTCGACGCCCGGCGGGGAGTTGTCGACCGCCGGCGGAAGAAATCCGGCTCTTCCCGGGTTGCCGAACGTGTGATTGACGTACCGCTGTCTGTCCTTGACCTCGCACCGGTCGCCGCCGGCACCACCGCCGGCCCGGCCCTGCGCCACACCACCGAGCTGGCCCGGCGGACCGAGGAACTCGGCTACCACCGCTTCTGGGTGGCCGAACACCACAACATGCCGGCGATCGCGAGCTCCGCGCCGGCCGTGCTGATCGCCCACCTGGCCGCCGCCACCTCGACCATCCGGGTCGGTTCCGGCGGGGTGATGCTGCCCAACCACGCGCCGCTGGTGGTGGCCGAGCAGTTCGGGACGCTGGAGGCCCTGCATCCGGGCCGGATCGACCTGGGGATCGGCCGGGCGCCCGGCACCGACCAGGCGACCGCGCTGGCGCTGCGGCGTACGGTCGAGGGCCTCTCCGCCGAGGGCTTCCCGCAGGAACTGGCCGACCTGTTCAACTACTTCACCGGGGAACGGCCGGGACCGATCACGGCTACCCCGGGCCGAGGCGAGCGGCCGGCGATCTGGCTGCTCGGCTCCAGCGGCTTCAGCGCCCGGCTCGCCGGGTTGCTCGGCCTGCCGTTCTCGTTCGCCCATCACTTCAGCTCGGCGAACACGCTGCCGGCGCTGGCGCTCTACCGGGAGAGCTTCCGCCCGTCGCAGTGGCTGGACCAGCCGTACGCGATGGTGGCGGTGAACGCGGTCTGTGCCGAGGACGACGCACGGGCCGAGTGGCTGGCCGGGCCGGCCTCGCTGTCCTTCCTGCGCCTGCGCGGCGGCCGACCGGAGCCGCTGGCCACGCCGGAGGAGGCGGCGGCCTACCCGTACACCGAGTTGGAACGGCAGTTCGTGGCCGATCGGCGCGAGGGGCAGGCGATGGGGTCGCCCGAGACGGTCCGCCGGCAGCTCACCGACCTGCTGGCCCGGACCGGCGCCGACGAGCTGATGCTGACCACCCTGGTGTACGACATCGCCGACCGGGTGCGCTCGTACGAGCTGATCGCGGAGAAGGTGGTCGGCGGACTGCGCCGGGAGCACTGACCGGCGATCCGTGCGGTGGTGGCCGGCGATCCGTTGTCCGGTGGGTGGCCGGCGATCCGTTGTGCGGTGGGTGACCGGGGTCCGTTGTGCGGTGGGTGACCGGGGTCACGCTGGTCGGCGGGCGCGAAACACACTCTTCACCGCGCTGTCATCGGCCGGCACCGGAAGGGGCCTAGTGTTCATACCGGTGGTGGTTCGACAAGCGCGATCGGGACGGGTCGCGTGATGTCGCGGTGTGTGCCGCACCGGCCGGCGGGGAGATGAGCGACCCTGCGGGCCGGTGCGGCTTCGCGTTGTCGGGTCCGCCGCGGCGTCCGGCCCTACCGGCGCCGCGGCGGTCCGACCGCCAATCCGAACGGGCCGCTACCTCAGGTAGATCGACGGCGCCGGTGCCGTGGACATGCCGTTTCCGATGAAGAAGCTCGGGTGCGGCGGCTGGTTGTAGGCGGTGTTCTGCCAGGCGATCGCCACTCGGTACATCGGGTCGTGCATCAGGGTGTGGATCCGGGTACTGGTCTGGGTCGGAGTGCTGTAGATCCGCAGCGCCCCGCTGTCGCTGGTCCGCCAGATCACCTCTTCGCGCCAGTCACCCAGGATGTCGGCCGAGAGCGCCGGGTTGGCCTTGGTGCCGTTGTTCGACGCCACCCCGCTGCCGTTCAGCAGCCGGGTGTCGGAGCTGGTGCCGTACTTGTCGATCCGGGTCTGGTCCAACAGTTCCCGGACCGGGTCGCCGTCCCACCAGATCAGGAAGTTGCTCGACGACGGCTTGCGGCCGACGTTCGCGCCGGACGGGCTGCGCAGCCCGTCGGCCGCCGACGACCAGGACTCCGCCCCGGCGCTGCCGGCGTAGATGTCCCCGGCCACGCCCCGGCCGTTATCCCCGGCCGCGGCGGTGGACCAGTAGATCTGTCCGGTACGCGCGTTGGCGAACCAGGACGACGGCTTGGAGGAGTCCTCGCTGACCTTGAAGTACTCCAGCCCCGAACGGGCCGGATCGAGGTCGCCGAGGTGGGCCGCGTCGCCGTGCCCGTGGCCGGTGTTCCACAGCGCCGAGCCGTTGTCGTTGACCGCCATCGCCCCGTACAGGATCTCGTCCCGGCCGTCGGCGTCCACGTCGCCGATGGTCAGCGAGTGGTTGCCCTGGCCGGCGTACTGCGACCCGGCGGAGTTGGAGTCGAAGGTCCAGCGCCGGGTCAGCGCGCCGTTGCGGAAGTCCCAGGCGACGATGACGCTGCGGGTGTAGTAGCCCCGGGCCATGATCAGCGACGGCCGCTGCCCGTCCAGGTAGGCCGTACCGGCGAGGAACCGGTCCACCCGGTTGCCGTAGTTGTCGCCCCAGGCCGAGACGGTGCCCCGGGCCGGCTCGTAGTTGACCGTCGAGAGCACCGCGCCGGTCTGACCGTCGAACATGGTCAGGAACTCGGGCCCGGCGAGCACGTAGCCGCTGGAGTTGCGATGGTCGGCCGAGGACGATCCGATCAGCTGACCGGTGCCGGACCGGCTGCCGTCGGCCGTCTTCATCGCGACCTCGGCGCGGCCGTCGCCGTCGTAGTCGTACACCTGGAACTGGGTGTAGTGGGCGCCGGCCCGGATGTTGCGGCCCAGGTCGATCCGCCACAGCCGGGTGCCGGTCAGGGTGTACGCGTCGACGTAGACGTTGCCGGTGTACCCGGACTGCGAGTTGTCCTTGGCGTTGGACGGGTCCCACTTGACGACGATCTCGTACCGGCCGTCGCCGTCCAGGTCGCCGACCGAGGCATCGTTCGCCGAGTAGGTGTACGCCTCCCCGGACGGCGTGCTGCCGCCCGGTGGCACCTGCAACCGGACGTCGAGGTAGCCGCTGCCGAACTGGAGTGCCGGTGCCGACGCGGCCTGCTCGGTCCCGTTGACCACGGCCCTGACGGTGTACGCCGAGCCGGCGGCCGCCCCGGAGTCGAGGTAGTTGGTGGCGCCGGTGATCGGGGTCGAGTTGACCAGGGTCGAGCCCCGGTAGAGGTTGAACGACACGCCGGAGGTCTCGGTGCCGAGCAGCCGCCAGGAGACCAGGTTCGCGCTGCCGGACCGGACGCTGACCAGGCCCCGGTCGAGATCCTCCATCTGCTTGGCCCCGGCCGGTGGGTTCGTCGGCGGCGGGGTGGTGACCGGAGGTGTGGTGACCGGCGGGGTGGTCGGCGGGGGTGTGGTGACCGGCGGGGTGGTGGTCGGTCCGCCCGGCGTGGTGGCGGTCGGGCCCACCGAGCCGGTGCAGGTGGTGCCGTTCATCGCGAAGCTCGTCGGCACCGGGTTGCTGGAGGTCCAGGATCCGTTGAAGCCGAACGCGACACCGGCGTTGGTGGCGAGCGCGCCGTTGTAGCTGACGTTGGTGGCCGTGACCTGACTGCCGCTCTGGCCGACCGTGGCGTTCCACGCCTGGGTGACCGTTTGGCCGGCGCCGTACGTCCAGGTCAGGCTCCAGCCGGTGACCGGGTCTCCGAGGTTGGTGAGGGTGACACTGGCGCCGAAGCCACCCTGCCACTCGTTGGCCACCTGGTAGTCGACCCGACAGCCGGCCGCGGCGGCCGAGGCGACCACTGCGGTGAACGCCCCGGTCGCGGTCAGGACGGCCGCCGTCGTCGCGGCGAGCAGGGTGGTGCGATGTCGCGAAATACGCATGATCAACTCCGTTGGAGGCGGGGGCGCGGCACGGAGGTACGAAGCCCGGCCGGCGACAGCGATGCTGCTCCGGCCTGCCCGGGGCCGGTGGTACTCGGACCGCGCTTGGGTAGCCGAAAATGGAACAGTTCAACGGCAACCCGACAACGGGGGGACGGCTTCCAGCGCACTTGAATGCTAGGGCAAGCGCTTTCCGGAGCACAACATCGAGCCTCGCAATTTAAAGGTTTCATCTCCCGCGCACACCCCTGGCCGACACCCCACGCTCCGGCGTCGATGCGCAGCGCCCGCGCGCTCGCCACCGACCGCGCGAACCCCCCGCCAGCCGAACGGAAGGAGCGGGGCCGGACGCGGGAGGGCGCGGGTTGGAAGCGAGGGCAGGGCCGGACGCGCGAGCGGGGCTGGACGCGCGAGGGTGGGGCCGGACGCGAGGGCGGGGTCGACGGAGGGGCGGGGTGGGAACGCAAGGGGCCGGGCTGGACGGACGGGGCACCGATTTATCCGACGATTCGAACGAGCGACAGAAGAACGGATGCCCACCCGCGTTGGGGGACGCGGGTGGGCATCCGTGGCCGGACAGTTCTCAGAACTTGTCGCGGCCAGTCAGAGTACGTTCGAGGTTGTCGGCGGTCGTCGTCACCAACAACAGGGGGCGCTCAAACTCGTTGATGTTCAGGTTGAGCAGCGGAACCGCATGGCGGAACGTCACGAGCTTGCCCATCAGCGCCATTCCGCCGCACACCGTCTCGCCAATTTCCTTCAATGCCCGGGACAGGTCCACCGAGCCGAGCTCGCCGAACGACGACTCGATCTGGACCCACTCCTCCTCGCCGTTCGCCAGCGTCAGGTGCCACAGCAGGACGGCCTGCGACCGAAGGCCCTCGGTCTCGAAGATGAGCTTGATCAGGTTGGGCTCTTCGTGCGAGATCTTGTAATTCGATCGGACGTAGGAAGCGAGGTCTGTCCAGGTCGCCATTAGCCCTCCTCCAGTTTGTACGACACGAGCAGTGGACACCGGGCGAAAAGAAATCGCAAGCGTCGACACGTACGCTGTACAAGATCTGTCTCTATTCGAAACAGCGGCCGTACAAAGAATGGATGCGACGCCGTACTGAATAGTCACCGATTCGGACCCGATCGACATCTTGCCCGGTGACTTTCGCCGGTGCCGGATAAACGGTCCGACATAATCGGCGCTACGGGTTCGCTCAGCGCGACCGAACGGCGGAACGGTTCCGGTCGTCCGTTGGCGGCGCCGGATCGGTCGGGCGACACGGGCGGACTCGATGGTGGACGTCCTCGCCGGGTGGCTACGCTCTGCCGATGCGACCGACCGTTACCGAGATCCGGCAGCTCGAGGTCGGCGAGTTCGCGGCCGCCGGGGAGTTGGGGCGGCTGGCCTTCGGCTCCGCCCCGAGCGCCGCGCCGAGCGCCGCCCCGACCACCCCGCCGCCGCTGCTGTCCGGGCTGACCCGGTACGGCGCGTTCGACTCGGACGGGCGTCTGGTCGGCAAGGCCGTCGACCTGCACCACGAGCAGTGGTGGGCCGGCCGCCGGCTGGTCGCGGCGGACGTCGCGGGAGTCGCGGTGCTGCCCGAGGCGCGGGGGCGGGGCGTGGCCCGGTCGCTGCTCCAGGAACTACTGCGCGGCGCCCACGCCCGCGAAGCCGCGGTCAGCGCGCTGTACCCGACCGTGACCGAGCCGTACCGGCGCAGCGGCTGGGAGGTCACCGGCGCCCTGCGGGCCGTCGACCTGCCGACCGTGGCGCTGCCCCGAACCCGGCCGGCCCCCGACCTCTCGGTCCGGCCCGGCGGCCCCGAGGACCTGCCGGCGGTGGCCGACCTGTACGACCGGATCGCCCGCCACCGCTGCGGCCTGCTCACCCGCCGGGGTGGCCTGTTCGACCGGGACGAGCCGCCGACCGCGCTGCCGGACGGGATGGACGGGCTCACCCTGGTCGAGCAGGGCGGACACCTGGTCGGGTACGCGAGTTGGGAACGCGGCCGAGGGTACGACCAGCACGCCGTACTGACGGTGCAGGATGTGCTCGCCACCACGCCGGAGGCGGCCCGGGAACTCGTCGGCGTACTCGCGAGCTGGCACAGCGTCACGCCGACCGTACGGCTGTGGCCGCTGGCCCACGACGCGATCGCCGCACAGCTGCCACTGGAACATGCCCGACAGCACGAGCAACGGGTCTGGATGCACCGGCCGGTCGACGTGGTCCGGGCGGTAGCCGGTCGAGGCTGGCCGGAGCGAGTACGCGGCCACGTCGAGTTCAGCCTGACCGACGACGTCGCACCGTGGAACTCCGGCAACTGGCGGCTGGAGGTCGACGGTGGCGCGGCGGAACTGCACCGGATCTCCGAGCAGCCCCCGCTGACCCTCTCGGTACGCGGCTTCGCCCTCCTCTACACCGGCGCCGCCAACGCGTACGCGGTCGCCGAGGCCGGTCTGCTGCACTGTCCCGCCGGAACGGACCCGAGCGGGCTCGACCTGCTCGGCACCGGTCCCCGAGCCGAACTGCTCGACTACTTCTGAGCCACCGCACCGGATCTGCCCGCCCGATCGGTCACGACGGCGGCGGGTACGGCACTCCCAGCAGGTCGGCCGTGCTCCGACCCGGAGCCGCCAGCGCGTTGAGGGCTTCGGAGATCTTCTTCTCCTCGTACCGGAAGTGCGTCTCCATCACCGCCTCCAGGCCCTCCAACTCGGCGCGTACCCGCATCGCCTGATCCGGGTCCGGTTCCGGTTCCGCACCGAGGCCGTCGAGGAGTTCGGTCAGCTGGCGCAGGATGTCGGTCAGGATCCGGTGGTCGCGTTCAAGCTCCGCCAGCACCGGGCGCAGCGCCGGAAACTGTTCCGCCAGCGCCGGAAACGCCCCGCCGTCCTCGCCGGTGTGGTGTCGGGTCAACGCCGAACAGAAGGCCAGGCAGTGCGCGGGCAACGCCGCCGCCAGGTTGGCGCGAACGCCGGGCTCCCCGCCGTCGAGATAGGAGTCGACGTCCTCGCGGAGCCGGGCGAACTCCTCGCGGAGCCAGATGTGGATCTCGATCAACTGATTGCCGAACGCCAGAACCCGGCCGTCCGGTCCGGTGGTTGACACCATCAGAACCCTTGCTGTACCGCGCCTCCATGCCCTCGGCGGTCTCCGTGCCGGGTACACCGCGACGCTGCGGACGAGTCTACCCACGGGAGAACTCATCGATGTCGACCCCAGGCTGGATCGCCCGACTCAACGGTCCGGGGTGTCGATCGGGGCCATCACCCGCAGCGCGTTCGCGTCAAGCCCGATCTGGATCGGGGTCTTCCCACACACCTCGCCGTCGACCTCCACCGGCGCCGGTCGATCGGTTTCCACCCAGAGTTCGCCGGTGGCGAGGAACGGCTCGTCGCCGAGGGTGCGGCGGTGGCCGGTCGCCGCGTTCCGGGCCGTGTCGCGGAGCAGGTCCCGGCGCGCCGGGCCACCGACCGGGTACGCCACCAGCAGCCGGTCGTCGGCGTTCGCGTCCGCCGTGATCGGGCGGCCGGCGTGGAAGCCGCCGTTGGCGACGTACAGCTGGTGGGTCAGGAACTTCCGGGCCTGCCCGTCGGCCCGTACGGTGATGCTCACCGGGCGGTGCCGGGGCAGCAGCGCCAGTGCGGTGGCCGGGTACGCGAGCCGGCCGGTGATCCGCTTGAGTCGTGGCGGCGCCGCGAGCATCACCTCGGCGGACAGGCCGATGCCGACGTGGTTGGCGAACGGCATCCCACCCGCGATCCCGAGGTCGACGTCGATCACCTTGCCCTCGGCGAGGGTGGCGATGGCCGCGTCGACGTCGAGCGGAACGCCGACGGTCCGGGCGAAGTTGTTGGTGGTGCCGAGCGGCAGCAGGCCGAGCGCGATGTCGCGGTGGGCGAGCAGCCGCGCGGCGGCGCCGATCGTGCCGTCCCCGCCACCGACGACGAGCAGATCCGGACCCAGCTCGGCGGCGGCCGCCAGGCTCACCTCGAGTTCACCGGGCCGATCGACCGGGTACGTCCCCAGCAGGGTGAAGCCGGCCGCCGCCAGCCGGGACCGGACTCCCGCGTAGAGCCGGCGACCTCGGCGGGAGCGGGCGTTGACGACGAGCGCCGCCCGGCGCTGCCGCCGGATGGCCTCGCCCAGCTCCTGCTTCGTCCGCATGGGCCCAGACCCTATCGCCAGTCCTCAGCCGGCCGACGCGGCGGAGGACGACCCGGGGGACGGTCCGCCGCCGACCGGACGCCGGACGGTCACGACGCGTTCGGGGTGAGCAGATAGTCGTCGCTTTCCGGGCTCCAGCGCAGCTGGACCGCGCCACTGGTGGCGGCGGCCTTGCAGAACTGGAGGAAGGTGCGATAGCCGAGCTTCTTCTCGCTGAAATCGGGTCGGGCCCGCCGAAGTTGGTTCTTGAGGCCGGACAGCGCCACCGCGCCCTCCTTGCCGGCCAGGTCCACCACCACGGAGCGAAGCAGCCCGAACGCCTCCTCCCGATCGCCGTGCTCGGGCAGCGACACCTCGGGGTCGCCCTTGGCCGGGCCCTCGGTCAACTCGATCACGTTGCGCCCGGCGAGGTACCGCAGGAGTTCCCCGAAGGCGCGGAATCCGTAGTTGGATTCGCTGAACGTCGGGTCCTTCCTGAGCAGGGTTCGCTTCAGCGTGGAGGCGGTCACCGCACCGCCGGAACTGCCCTGGAGCCCGGCCACGGTCTGGGCCACGAGGACTGCGAGCGCGTCGACGTCGCGTACGGGTTCCTCGACCGCCGGCTGCGGCTCCGGTTCCGGTTCCACCTCCACCTGCTGCGGGTCCGGGCCGGCCGGCCGGGCCGGGCGTCCCCGCCGACCCCGTGCCGCCGGGACGTCGACGCCCTCGAGGCGGTCGTAGTACAGGAACTCGTCACAGGCGGGCGGCAGCAGTGCCGAGGTGGAGTTCTCGACGCCGACCCCGATGACCCGCTTATTGAGTTCGCGGAGCTTGTGCACCAGCGGCGTGAAGTCACTGTCACCGGTGCAGATCACGAACGTCGAGATGTACCCGCGTTCGAAGGCGAGTTCCACGGCGTCGACCGCCATCTTGATGTCGGCGGCGTTCTTCCGCGAGGCACCCATCCGCTGGGGTATCTCGATGAGTTCCACGTGCGACCGGGTGAGCATCCGACGGTCCTCGTCAAAGTACGACCAGTCCGCGTACGCCCGCCGCGCGATCACCCGCCCCCGCTCGGCGAGGGCGTCGGCGATCGGACGGAAGTCGAACGCCATTCCGCCGAGGTGGTCGCGCGCCCCCAACGCGAGGTTCTCGTAGTCGAGGAACAGGGCGATGCGGTCTTCTTGATCCACGCGGGTCAGCCTACGCCCGGCGCAGGGCCGTAGCCGATGACTTGGGCTCGCGGCGCCGGGCGCGTCCTGGTCGGGGGCAGCCCGCGTCGTTCCACCAGTGGCAGGTACACCTCGTCGACGATTTCGACGATGGTGGCGTCCGGGACCTTCTTGATGCCCCGGGTCAGGTACTCGTTGCGGAGCAGGTTGATCGCCACGGTGGCGACTCGCGGGTGCAGTGCCTCGGGCCGAGCCTCGCCGCGGGCGACGGCCCGGCCCAGGATGGTCAGCCAGGTACCCACGTTGGCGTCGGCGGTCTGCTCGTGCAGTTCGGCCAGGAGCGCGGGATCATCGGCGACGCTCGCCAGCAGGCTGTGCAGGATCTTGCCCCGAGGTGAGGCCGCGTCGCTGTTCAACCGGCCCAGCAGGTCCAGCACATCGTTGCGCAGGTCGCCGGTGTCCGATGGCCGCAGGTCGGAGTCGACGAGTTGCCGATAGGCGGCGACGCTGAGGGCCGCTCGGCTCGGCCAGCGGCGGTAGATCGCGTTCTTGTTGGTGCCGGCCCGCCGCGCGACCGCGTCCATGGTCAGGTCGCGGTATCCGCCGTCGACGAGTTCGTCCGCCGCCGCACGCAGGATCGCCTGCTCCAGCTCGGTTCCCCGCCGCCTCGTCGCGGGCGGCCGGGACCGTGCTGGCACGTCCGCAGCCATGGGCCCCTCCTTCAGGGTACGGATCGTACCGCAAACCCACCTCGTCTCCATGCCTTGACCCGACCAGAGGGTCCTGCCAGTACCCTAGGTCACGAGGCCCGCAGGAGCGCCGATCCCTCACCGCTCCCGCAGCACGGCACAACCACCGGCCGGCAGCGTGACGGACTCAGCGCGTACCCCGGTCAGCAGGTCCACTCCGGACGCCGGCACGGTCTGCGGGACGTCGGTGTGGTTCAACAGGAACAGCCAGCTTTCCCCGGCGGTACGCCGGCGCACCGCCTCCACCCCGTCCGGCGCCCCCGGACAGGTCGGCCCGACGCCGGCCGCCCCGGCGACACCGGCCAGCAGTTCGCGGTACGCGTCGTCGCCCAGCCGGGTCGAGACGTACCAGGCCACGCCGTCGCCGTACCGGTGTCGGGTCACCGCCGGCCGCCCGTCGAGCACCCCGCCGACGTACGTCAGCACCGGCTCGGCGCCGGTCAGGCGTACCGTCTCGGACCAGAGCCGGCCGGTGCTGGTGCCGTCGGAGAGCGGCAGCCGCTCCGCGGCGTCGAGCGGGTGGAACTCCTCGACCCGGATCCCGAGCAGGTCACGGAAGGCACCGGGGTAGCCGTCGAGGCGTACCCGACCGTGTTCGTCGGCGATCCCGCTGAAGTAGCCGACCACCAGGTGTCCACCGGCCGCCACGTAGTCGCGCACCTGCCGGGCGTACGCGTCCGAGACCAGGTAGAGCGCCGGCAGCACCAGCAGGGCGTACCCGGAAAGCTCGTCGCCCGGGGCGACCACGTCGACGCCGAGGCCGGCCCGCCACAGGGACCGGTGCGCCGCCGACACCTCGGCCAGGTAGTCGAGCTGCTCCGACGGCAGTACGACGGCCTGCATCCCCCACCAGCAGGCCGCGTCCCAGGCGATCGCCACCGGTGCCTGGACCACCCCGCTGTCCACCTCGGCCAACCGGTCGAGGGTCGCGCCGAGCGCCACCGCCTCCTCGAACGCCCGGGTCTGCGGGCCGGCGTGCGGCAGCAGTGCGGAGTGGAAGAGTTCCGCACCGCCGCGCGAAGCCCGCCACTGGAAGAACATCGCCCCCCGGGAGCCCCGTGCGACGTGCGCGAGGCTGTGCCGGATCATCCGTCCCGGCTCCTTGGCGTGCATCCGGCCGGGCGTGAGGACCAGGTTCGGCGCGCTCTCCATCAACAGCCAGCTCGGCCCGCCGACGGCCCGTCGACCCCAGCACCGGGCCAGGTCGGCGGCGAACGCGGTCTGCTCCTCCGCGCCCGGTCCGGCCTCGCCCGGATAGTGGTCGATCGCCACCAGGTCCACCTCCGTCGACCACCGGGTGTGGTCCACCGGCACCCATCCACCGAGTACGTAGTTGGTGGTCACCGGCACCTCCGGGGTGGCCGCGCGGAGCAGGTCACGCTGCTCGACGTACGCCCCGAGGAGCTCGTCGGAGAGGAACCGGCGGAAGTCCAGGAGTTGGCCGGGGTTGCCGAGGTACTGGGTGGCCCGGGGCGGCCGGATCTGCTCCCAGTCCGAGTAGTACTGGCTCCAGAAGCTGCCGGTCCACGCCTCGTTCAGCCGGTCCAGCTCGACATAGCGCACTCGCAGCCAGTTCCGGAACGCGGCGGCGACGTGCTCACAGTGGCACGTCGTGCCGTACTCGTTGTGCACGTGCCAGAGCGCGAGCGCCGGATGGTCGCCGTACCGCCCGGCCAGCGCGGACGCGATCTTCCGGGCCGCCGTCCGGTACGCCGGGGCGCTGACGCAGTAGGTGTCCCGGCTGCCGTGACTCAGCCGGACCCCGTCGGCGGTGACCGGCAGCCCCTCCGGGTGCCGCAGCGAGAACCACGGCGGCGGGGACGCGGTGGGGGTGGCCAGCGCCACCCGGATGCCGCCGTCGTACAGCAGGTCGAGCACCCGGTCCAGCCACTCGAAGTCGTACCGGCCGGGCTGCGGTTCCAGGCGCGACCAGGCGAAGACCCCGACCGTGACCAGGTTGACCCGGGCCCGGCGCATCAGCTCGACGTCGGCCGGCCAGAGTTCCGGCGGCCACTGCTCCGGGTTGTAGTCACCGCCGTAGCAGAGCCCGGTCAGGCCGCCCGGCCAGCGCATCCGCCCCCGCCCTTCCACCGCCCGGGATCGTTGACCTTTGTTGGGCTTCCAGCCAAAGTAGGCGGGGTGGATCTCCCTGTCAACGGACTCGTCTCGACCACCGTGACCGACGACTGGGAACACGCGCTGGTCACCGGCAACGGCCGGCAGGGCGCCCTCTGCTACGGCGGCCCGGCGGGAATCCGGATCACCGTCTCGCACGAGCGGCTGTTCCTGCCGCTGGGTCCGCCGCTCGACCCGCCACCCACCGCCCGGATCCTCGCCGAGCTACGGGCGCAACTCGCCGCCGGGCGCTACCAGGAGGCCGCCGACCGGGTGGCGACGTTCGCCGCCGAGGTGGAACCCGGGTACGCGACCACCCGCTGGGTCGACCCGCTGGTCGGCGCCGCCACCCTGTTCTGCACACCGACGACCGGCACATCCACGGCCGGCATCCCACCGCTGCCGAACCCGGCCGACGGCTATCGAAGGCGTACCGACTTCGCCACCGGGGTGGTCACCCAGTCCTGGCGGGGCGTCGACGGCGAGACCGGTGTCGACGGCGAGACCGAGGTGGCCGCGTTCGTCTCCCGGGCACACGACGTGCTGGTGGTCCGGTTGACCGGTCCGACCCGGTGGCGGATGAGGCTCGGCCCGATCGGGGGCGAGCCGCCGGTGCCGGTCGAGGTGCGGATCACCGCCGACGGGCTCGGCCTGCGCGCCCACTTCCCGACCGCCGGCACCGGGCAGGCCACCGGCTACACGGTACGGACCAGGCTGGTCGACGACACGCTCCTGCTGCTGCGTACCACGGTGGACGGCGTACCCTCGCCCGGTCCGGAACTGGCGGAACTGCCGGCGGACTTCGACACGCTGCTGGCCGCGCACGCCCGGCGGCACGGCGACCTGGTCGGCCGGGTCCGGCTGGACCTGGGTGGAACACGGGCCGGCCGGGCGGCCGACACCGAGGACCTGCTCGCCGCGGCACCGGGCACGGCGCTCGTGGAACGACTCTTCGCGGCCGGCCGGTACGCGACCGTCTCCGCCTGCGGCGGCCTGCCGCCGACCCTCCAGGGCGTCTGGAGCGGGACCTACCGACCCGCGTGGAGCAGTGGGTACACCCTGAACGGCAACCTGCCGGCCGCACTGGCCGCGCTGTCGGTCACCGGTACGCCGGAACTGATGACCCCGCTGTTCGACCTGCTCGACTCGGTCACCGACGACCTGCGGGACAACGCCCGCCGGCTGTACGGCGCGGGCGGCGTGCTGACGCCGACCCATCTGACCAGCCACGGCCGGCAGAACCACTTCGGGCCGGTCTGGTGCCAGACGTTCTGGACCGCCGGGGCGGCCTGGTTGTCCCGGCTCTACTACGACCACTGGTGTTACACCGGCGACGACCGCTTCCTGCGGGACCGGGCTCTTCCGTTCCTGCGTCGGGCCGCCGAGTTCTATCTGGACTTCGTCACCACCGGCCCGGACGGGGACGGCCCGGCCCGGTTCGCGCCGTCGTACTCGCCGGAGAACGCGCCGGCCAACACCGGCTCGCAGGCCGGCGTCGATGCCACCGCCGACGTCGCCGCCGTCGGTGACCTGCTGCGCAACCTCTCGGCCGCCACCGCGGCACTCCGCACCGCCGAGACCGCGGAGACGGGCGTCGAACCGACCGGGGAGGGCGTCGAACCGACCGAGGAGCGTTGCCGGGCGCTGCTGGCGGCGCTGCCCGGGTACCGGATCGCCCCGACCGGCGAACTCGCCGAGTGGATCGCACCGGAGCTGTCGGACAACCATGCGCACCGGCACGCCTCGCACCTCTATCCACTCTGGTACGAGCCGGACCCGACGATCACCGCCGATCCCCGGCTGCGCCGGGCCGCCGCCCTGGCGATCCGCCGCCGGCTGGCCTGGTGGCAGGGCGCGGAGTCCGACGAGATGGGGTACGGGCTGGCGCAGCTCGGGCTGGCCGCCGCCGGGCTCGGGCTGGCCGAGGAGGCGTACCAGACCCTGCTGCTGATGGCCGGTCGCTACTGGCGCCCCAACCTGGTCTCCACGCACAACCGGAACGCGATCTTCAACGTGGACCTCTGCGGCGGACTGCCGGCGGTGGTCGCGGCCATGCTGCTGCGGAGCACCCTCGGTCCCGTCCGGGCCGGCGCCGGGGCACCGCCGAGCCGGCTGGACCTGTTGCCCGCGCTTCCCCGGGCCTGGCGGCGGGGCAGCGTCACCGGGCTGCTGGCCCGGGGACCGGTGACGGTGGCCCGGCTGGCCTGGACACCGACGGATGTCGAGGCGGATCTGGTCTCCCCGGTGGACCGGTCGGTGACGGTGGGGCTGCCGGTCGGCGGGCCGGTCCACGTCGAGTTGGTGGCCGGGCGCTCGTATCGACTCCGCTTCCGCCGTTGACAGTTTGTTGGGTTACCAAAGAAACTAATAGGAGCCCGCCGGGTGTCACGGTCACCGCCGCCGACAACCGCGCCGGTCCGCGTCCCGGGAGCCGAGGAGACCGAATGCCGTACCGACCGCCCCTGGTCCCGCACGAGACGTTCGTCGCCGACCCGCCCGAGCTACCGGTCCGGGCGCCGGGCGAGCACGGACTCTCCGCGCTGACCCGGGCCGAGGTACTCAGCGCGGACGGCCAGGGCGTGACGCTCAAGGCGGGCACCTCGGACGGTGGCTCGCTCGCGGTCCGGATCACCGCCGCCGGCGAGGGCGTGATCCGGGTACGCCTCAGCGAGGACCCGACGGCCCGGGGCCGCGCCGCTCGCGCCCTGCCCCTGGTGCACCCCCAGCCGTACCGGGCCGACGTGCGGGTGGAGACCGACCGGGTACGCGTCGACGCCGGGGCCGTCGTCGCGGAACTCTGCCTCGACCCCTGGCACCTGCGCTTCGTCGATTCCACCGGGGCCGAACTGGTCAGCCAGAGTCGCGGCGAGCAGGACATCAGCGGACGGCTCCGGACGCTGCCGTTCGGCCGCTCGCTGGTCGACGGCACAGTGGCCGCCTACCACGAAAGTTTCATCACCCCCGGCGACGAGCAGTTCGTCGGCCTCGGCGAGAAGTTCACCCCGCTCGACAAGCGCGGCCAGCGGGCGCTGATGTGGAACTTCGACGCCTTCGGCAGCGAGTCCGACCGCTCGCACAAGAACGTCCCGCTCTACCTGTCCAGCCGGGGCTACGGGGTGCTGGTCGACAGCGGCATGCCGGTCGAGTTCGACATCTGCCAGTCCACCCACAGCTGCGTACAGATCCTGGTGCCGGACGACCTGATCGACTACTACGTACTCGCCGGCCCCACCCCGGTGGAGATCCTGGACCGGTACGACCGGCTGACCAGCCGGCCCGCGTTGCCGCCGAAGTGGGCCTTCGGCACCTGGATCTCGTCCGGGTTCTTCCGGGACAGCCAGCCGCGGGTGCTGGAGCGGGCCCAGCAGATCCGGGACCGGGGCATCCCCTGCGACGTGCTGCACCTCGACTGCTACTGGCAGGTCGCCGGAGCCTGGTCGGACCTGCGCTGGGACGCCGAGCAGTTCCCGGATCCGACCGGCATGCTGGCGTCCCTGGCCGAGCAGGGCTTCAAGGTCAGCCTCTGGATGAACCCGTACGTGATGACCGGCAGCCCGCTCTTCGCCGACGCGGCGGAGGCCGGTTACTTCCTGCGCCGGACGGACGGCTCGGTCTACGTCGCCGACACCTGGCACGGCAGTCATCCGGCCGGCGGAATCGTCGACTTCACCAATCCGGCGGCGGTCGACTGGTTCGCCAGCCTGCTCCGGCCGCTGCTGGAGCAGGGCGTCAGCGTGTTCAAGACCGACTTCGCCGAGGGCGTACCGGCCGACTCCGTGGCGTACAACGGGATGACCGGCGTCGAGCTGCACAACGTCTACACGCTGCTCTTCAACGACGTCGTCTCGGCGGTCACCCAGCAGGTCGCCGGGCATGCCACGGTGTGGGCCCGGTCGTCGTACCTCGGTGGGCAGCGGCACTCGGCGCAGTGGAGCGGGGACGGCAACTCGACGTACCCGGCGATGGCCAGCACGCTGCGCGGTGGGCTGAGCCACGGACTCTCCGGGGTGCCGTTCTGGAGCCACGACACCGGCGGGTTCCACGGCACACCGTCGCCTGACCTCTACGTACGCTGGGCCCAGTTCGGCGCGCTGTCCCCGCTGATCCGGTTCCACGGCACCACCAGCCGGCTGCCCTGGGACTTCCCCGCCGATGCCGAGCGGGACGCGGTGGACGCGCTCCGGCTGCGGTATCGGCTGATGGCGTACCTCTACTCGGCCGCCGTGGTGGCGGCCCGGACCGGTGCGCCGATGATGCGGGCGCTGCTGGTGGACTCCCCCGACGACCCGGCCGCCTGGACGGCGGAACTGGAGTACCGGCTCGGGCCGGACCTGCTGGTGGCCCCGATGACGAACCCGGAGGGGCGCCGGCACGTGTACCTTCCGGCCGGCGACTGGGTCGACTTCTGGACCGGTGAGGTGCACACCGGCGGCCGGCACCTGCTGGTACGGCGACCACTGCACCAGGTCCCGCTCTTCGTCCGGTTCGGCGCGCTGATTCCGGTGCTGCCGCCGGCCGACCGGGTCGGCGACGCGCCCTTCTCCGATGTCACCGTGCTTAGCTGGGGCGCCAGCGACGCGAGCACGGTGGTGTACGACGTCGACGGCGACACGACGATCCGGGCCAGCCGCTCCGGGAACGAGTTCCGGGTCGAGGCCGACGGGCCGCTGTCGATCAGTGGAATCGCCCTCGCCAGGGTGGACGGAGCCCGGCTGCCGGATCGGCTGCTGCTCAGCGGCGCCGAGACGGTGCCGGTGCTCCTGGATGGACTACCCACCGTGCGGGGTTGAAGGTCGGGGCGGGGTGCCCAGGTGGGGGGCGCCCCGTCCCTCTTCAAAGTCGCGCCGATCCCGGCGCACCTCCACCGGGCCCTGGTCTCGACGATCGCGAGCTGGCGGTATTCGAGGCCGGTGCAGAACCTGATCAGGCGGCCGGCGACGCCACGGCGACCCGGTCGCGCTCCACCGGTCCGGCGTCGGGCCGGCCCTGCGGCCGGCGCAGCACGGTGAGCGCGACGACGAGGGCGGCGACGACCAGCCCGGTGGCGACCGCGAAGGCGAGCCGGTAGCCGCCGGTCAGCGCCGCCGCCTCGGTCTGGCCGGCCGCGAGCAGGTCCCCGGTCCGGGACGCCGCGAGCGTGGCGAGCACCGCGACGCCGAGGGCCATGCCGAGTTGCTGGGTCGTGTTGAACAATCCGGAGGCGAGTCCGGCGTCGTCCTCGCGGGCGCCGGACATCCCGAGGGCGGTCAGCGCCGGAAGGGCGAGGCCGAAGCCGGCGGTCAGCAGCATGACCGGAAGCAGGTCGACGACGTAGTTCGCCTCCACCGGAATCCGCACCAGCAGTCCGAGCACCCCGACCAGGAGCACCAGCCCGGCCAGCAGGACGGTGCGTTCGCCGAACCGGGCGTTGAGCCGGGCCGAGACGCCGAGCGACACCGCCCCGATCACCGCGGCCGCGGGCAGCATCGCCAGTCCGGTCTTGGCGGCGCCGTAGCCGAGCACGTTCTGCAGGTAGAGCGCGACCAGAATCTGGAACGCGAAGCAGGCCGCGACCATCAGGATCTGCACCAGGTTGGCCCCGGCGACGCTGCGGGACCGGAAGATCCGTAGCGGCAGGAGCGGGTTCGCCGCGGTGGCCTGCCGGGCGACGAAGGCGACGAGCAGGATCACGGCCAGCGCGCCGTACCCGAGGGTGGCGCCCGAGGTCGCGCCGCGCGACCCGATGCTGACGACGGTGTGGATGCCCAGCATCAGGCCGGCGGTGACCAGCAGCGCACCGAGTACGTCGGCACCGGCCCCGAGGCCGAGCCCCCGGTCCCTCGGCAGCACGGGACGGGCGACCACGAGCGCGGCGAGCCCGATCGGCAGGTTGATGAAGAAGATCCAGTGCCAGTCGAGCGCGTCGGTGAGGAGCCCACCGAGTACGGAACCGAGTGTCGCGCCGACGGCGCCGGTGAAGCTGAAGACGGCGATCGCCGTACCCCGTTCCCTGCGGTCGACGAAGAGCGTCACCAGGATGCCGAGGCTGACGGCGGTCGCCGCCGCGCTGCCGACGCCCTGGAGGAACCGGGCGACGATCAGTACCGCCGGGGAGCCGGCCACGCCGGCCAGGAGTGAGGCGGCGGTGAACAGCGCGGTGCCGGCCAGGAACATCCGCTTGCGGCCGAGCAGGTCGCCGAGGCGTCCGGCCAGCAGCAGCAGGCTACCGAAGGCGATGAGGTAGGCGTTGACGACCCAGCTCAGGCCGGCGGAGGAGAAGCCGAGATCGCGCTGGATGGCCGGCATCGCCACGGTCACGATGCTGCCGTCGAGGATGGTCATCAACATCGCCGAGGCGATCACCCCGAGGGCGACCCAGCGGGAGCGCGGCACGGACGAACCGGATGTAGCGGACATTTGTCCTCCTGTCGAGCGGACTAACAGAAGGACCGTACCAAATAGTTTTGTTGCAGACTATCTGTCTGCGATCTAACTCTCCCGCTGACGGGCGCGGCGTACCGGGGTGGGCGTCTCGACCGGCGCGGCGAGATACCCGGTCACCAGGCGTTCCATCACCCGCAGCAGGACCGCCCGCTCGTCCGGGGACATCGTCGCCAACGCCTCCTCGTGCACCCTGTCCACGATCACCTGGCTCTGCGCCGCCACCCGGGCACCCTGCTCGGTCACGGCGATGATCCGGGCCCGGCGATCCCGGCCGGACGGCCGCCGCTCGGCCAGCCCGGCCGCCTCCAGCGCGTCGACCGTGACCACCATCGTGGTCTTGTCCATGTCACCGATCTCGGCGAGCTGGGCCTGGGTCCGCTCCCCTTCCATGGCGTGCACCAGCACGCAGTGCATCCGCGCGGTGAGCCCGATCTCGGCCAACGCCGCCGCCATCCGGGTCCGCAGCACATGACTGCCGTGGTCCAGCAGGAACGACAGATCCGGCTCGGTACGGGTCGGCGCCATAGCGGTCATACCGATCAGCATAGCAATCCGGTCCGTAACGGATTATCTACCAACAGTAACAAGTGTAAGGAAGGGCCCCCTGTTATCGCTTTTTGTAGATGAAGGGGCCCTTCCTAACAGGTCAGCCCTTGACCGCGCCGATGATCACGCCCTTGACGAAGTGGCGCTGCACGAAGGGGTAGACCAGCACGATCGGCGAGACCGTGACGATGACCACCGCCATCTTGATCGCCAGCGTCGGGGGCATCGAGACGCCCACCGCCATCCCCGAGGTGTTCGGGGACTGGCCGGCGAGAATGAAACTCTGCAAGATCCGCTGGATCGGGAACTTCGAGTTGTCGTCGATGTACAGCAGCGCGTTGAACCAGACGTTCCAGTAGCCGACCGCGTAGAACAGGCCGACCACGGCGATCACCGCGCGGGACAACGGCAGCACGATCCGGGCCAGGATCCGGAACTCGCCGGCACCGTCGATCCGGGCACTGTCCAGCAGCTCCGCCGGAATGTTCTGGAAGAAGGCCCGGATCACCACCAGGTTGAAGACACTGATCGCGGTCGGCAGGATCAGCGCCCAGATGCTGTTCTTCAGCCCGAGCCCGGTGACCACGAGATAGCTGGGCACCATGCCGGGATAGATCAGGAAGGTCAGCAGGAAGTAGAAGAGCAGACCCCGGTGCGCCACCGAGCCGGGGCGGGACAACCCGTACGCGGCCAGCACGGTCAGGGTCAGGCTCACCGCCGTACCCAGTACGGTGATTATCGTACTGATCCAGAGCGCCCGGGCGACCAGACCACCGGAGAAGATCGTCACGTACGCCGAGAAGTCGATCTCCCTCGGCACCAGGACCAGACCACCGACCTCGTTGATGGTCTCCCTGGACGCCAGACTGGTCACCAGGACCACCCAGAGCGGAATCAGCACCGCCAGAACCACTCCGGTGAGGACGGCGCCCCGAGTGACCTGGCCGGCCACGCTCGGCTTCTCCTCCCAGGCCGGTCGGCTGCTCGGCCGTCGGCGCAGGTCCGGACCGACCTTCCGTACAGGATCAATCACACTCATGATCGCGAATACACTCCCCGCTCGCCGAGGGCGTGGGCGAACCGGTTGGCGGCCAGGATCAGCACCAGTCCGACCATCGCCTTGAACAGGCCGGCCGCCGCTCCGTACCCGTAGTTTCCGGTCGTGATGGAGTTGAAGTAGACGAAGGTGTCCAGCACCTCGGCGGCCTGCCGCCCCACGCCGTCCCGTTGCAGCATGAACTGCTCGAAGCCGACCGAGAGCGCGTCACCCAGCCGCAGGATCAACAGCAACACGATCACCGGCCGCAGGCCGGGCAGGGTCACGTGCCAGAGCCGCCGCCAGCGGCTCGCCCCGTCCACCGCCGACGCCTCGTATAGATGTTGGTCGATCATGGACAGCGCGGCGAGGAAGACGATCGTGCCCCAGCCCACGTCCTTCCAGACGGTCTCGGCGGTGACCAGCAGGATGAAGGTGTCCGGGTTGGACATGATGTTCCACGGTTCGAGCCCGACGTCGCGCATCTCCTGGGCGAGCAGCCCCGCCCCGCCGAACATCTGGACGAAGAACGTCACCACCAGCACCCAGCTGAAGAAGTGCGGCAGGTAGACCACGGTCTGCACGAAGCCACGCAGCCTCGAGGAGAGGATGTTGTGCAGCATGATCGCCAGCACGACCGGCAACGGGAAGTAGAAGACGAGCTGGAACGCCGTGATCGCCAGGGTGTTCCGCAGCGCGTCCCAGAACGCCGGGTCACCGAAGAGCGCCTCGAACTGGCCGAACCCGATCCACGGACTGGACGTGAACGCCGCCAGCGGCGTGTCCCCGGCGTACGGGTTGTAGTCCTGGAACGCGACCACGTTGCCCAGGGTCGGCAGGTAGTGGAAGACCAGCAGCAGCAGGGCGGCCGGGGTCACCATCAACAGCAGTGGCCAGTCCCGGCGCAGCCGGGCCCGCAACGGCGCCCGCTTGCCGCGCCGGCCCCGACCCCGTCCGTGCCGGACCGGCGTACCCGGAGGATCGCCGGTGCGGTCCGGGTCGCTGGCCGCGCTCAGGGCGTCGGCGCCGGTACGGTTGCCGGCCGGCCCGGAGAAGCCGGGCGGGCGGCGCCGGTCCTCACCGGCACCACCCGCCCGGGCCGCCTCACGAGTGCTCATCGTCCGGCGTCGGCCAGTGCCTTGGCACGGAAGTCGCGAGCCTCGTCACCACCGCCGCTGCGCCACTCCGAGATGATCGTGTCGAGATCGGTCAACGGGCGGCGCCCCCGCATGACGTCGATGATCTTCTCGTCGGTCGGGGTCAGGCTGGCCTTGAACCGGGCCGGCATCTCCAGCTTGAGCCCCGCCCACGGGTCCTTCTCCATGAACTTCACCATGTCGTTGGAGTAGGTGAGCGCGTCCCGGACGAAGTTCGGCGTCTGTGGGAACGGCTGGAGCACCGGGTTCCGCCCGCTGATGAAGAAGTACTGGTTCTGGATCTCCTTGAAGCCGAGGTCGGTCTTGACCGGCCCGGTGGCCGTCCGGGTGTGGTGCTTGCCCTCGACCCCGTACTCGCGCAGGTCGAACTCCTTCGTGCCGAACGGCGCGGAGCACCAGTTGATCACCCGCAGCAGCTCCTCGACCCGGGCCTTGCCGAGCCCCTTCTTGATGAAGGTGAACGAGATCGGGTCGTCGTCGCCCCAGACCAGCGGGTCACCGCCGGTCGCCGAGAAGATCGGCACCGCCTGCACGTTGAAGCCGGGGGTGGTCTTCTGGTGCTCGGCCTGCAGGCCCTGCCAGGCGCCGGGACCGTCCTGCATGAAGACGATCTTGCCGCCGGCCATCAGCTGCTTGGCGTCGGCGCCCTTGGTCGCCACCAGGTCGGGATGGACCAGGCCGGCCTGGAAGACCTTCACCATGAACTCGACGGCCTGCCGGAACTCCGGCGTCTCGTACTTGAACTCCGGGGTGCCGTCCGGCTTGAGCCGCCAGCCGTCGTCGGTACCCGGTGCCTTGTAGAACATCTGGACCACCGCGAAGATCTCGTTGAAGGCCCAGACCCCCTTGCCGGGGTTGGTCACCGCCTTGCCGACCTCGAAAAGCTCGTCGATGGTCTTCGGATAGGTCAGCCCGGCGGCGTCGAGCAGGTCCTTGCGGTAGAGGAGCGCCCACGGGAAGGGACCGTCGGTCGGGTTCGGGACGGCCATCAGCCGCTCGTTCCAGAACGAGTTCCGCCAGGCCCCGGACGGGAAGGTGGCCAGCATCGGGTACGCGTCGACCGCGGGGCCCTTGAGATAGTCGGTGAGGTCCTCGAAGAGTACGGCGACCGCGTCGGAGAAGCGCGGCAGCTTCGACACCTCCCACTCGGGTACGCAGAGCAGGTCCGGTACGTCCCGCGCCCCGAGCATCGCGTTGAGCTTGTTGGCGTAGAGGAGGCCGTCCTGGACGCTGAAGTTGACCTCGACGCCGAGTTCCGCGTTCACCGCCGCCAGATAGGCGCTCTGTCCCACGCCGGGCGGGGCCGGCCCCCAGGCCGGGGTCATCGCGGTGATCTTCTGGCCGCTGGTCGCGGGCTTGTCGGCGATGGCGTCGACCAGGCTGGTCGGGAACTCCGTGTAGCCGTCAGGCACCGGCCGGACACCGGTGATGCTCGGCTTCGGAATGTCCAGCGCCAGTTCCTTGTGGTTGGGCAGCAGGCCGGCGAGCTTGTCCAGGTCCTGCGCGTTGCTGGTGGGGCCCACCTCGCCGCCGCAGCCGGCGAGCAGGCCGCCGCCGGCGGTCGCCGCGGCACCGAGGCCCACCAGGCTCAGGAAGTTTCTACGGTTGGTGGCGCCGCCCGGGCCGGATGGTTCCACGGGGCGCTCCCTTCGTTATCGCCGAACGGCGGTGGCCCCCGCGAGCCACGCGGGTGCGAATCGTTCGGTTGCTGGGTGGGTATGGGGTAGAGTTAGTTCGTCGGGTGACTAAACAAACGTAATCGACGGTGACCGGTGCCACAAGCACCGGAATCATGGTGCGGCGGGCGGACGTGGCCCCGGCGCCCGGAGGTACGGCATGATGGGGCGCACCGTCGGCGACCGGAGCGCACCGGCCCGGACACCGATACGCGGGGAGCGGGGCTGACCTTGATCACGACGCAGACCGGGCCACAGCCGGCCGATCTCGCCGACGTACGGGCCACGAACCTCGCCGTCGTGCTGCGCTTCGTACGCGTACACGCACCCTGCTCACGCGCGGACATCGCCGCCTCGACCGGGTTGAACAAGGCGACCGTCTCCAGCCTGGTCGCGGAACTGATCGACCGCCGCCTGCTCCGGGAGACCGGGCTGGCGGAGAACCGAATCGGGCGGCCGGCCACGATGCTGGTGCTCGACGGGGCCCCCTACGCGGCGATCGGCATCGAGGTGAGCATCGACGAGCTGACGGTGGTCGCCGTCGACCTCTCCGGCACCGAACTGCTTTCCTGGCGACGGGCCTTCGACGGCTCGACCGCCTCCCCCGGCCGGGCGGTCAGCGCGATCGCCGCACTCGCCGGCCGGGCCGTCAACCGGGTCACCGGTCAACAGCGCCAGGTACTCGGTCTCACCGTCGCGGTGCCCGGACTGGTGGACGGGGCCGGCGCCGTCCGGCTGGCCACCACGCTCGGCTGGCGGGACCTGCCGCTCGGTGCCGACCTGCGCCGGGCCCTGCGCGAGCCCGCCTTCGAGGTGGTGGTGGACAACGACGCCAACCTCGCGGCCCTGGCCGAATACCGGCACGGCCCGCACGCCGGCACCGCCAACCTGGTCCACCTGACCGGCGGCGCGGGCCTCGGCGCGGGTGTGGTGGCCGACGGCCGGTTGCTGCGCGGCGGGCGCGGCTTCGCCGGTGAACTGGGCCATGTGACGATCGATCCGGACGGCCCGCTCTGCCCGTGCGGCCGGCGTGGCTGCCTGGAGGCGGTGGCCGGGATTCCGGCGCTGATCCGCCGGGCGCTGCCGGATGCGGCGGAGGACGGGCCGGTCACCGACTTCGCGCCCGAGGTCGACCGGATCCGGACCAAGGCCCGCCGGGGCGACCAGTCCACCCTGGACGCGCTCGCCGAGATCGGCCGGCACCTCGGGCACGGCGTGTCCCTGCTGGCCAACCTGGTGAACCCCGAGGTCGTGCTGCTGGGCGGATACTTCGCGACGCTGGCGCCGTGGCTGTTGCCCGCGGCCGAGGCCGAACTGACCGCCCGCTCGCTGGCACCGGAGGCCGGCGGCACCCGGCTGCTCGCCTCCGCCCTCGGCACCGGCGCCGCGGCCGCGGGTGGCGCGGCCCGGACCCTGGAGACGGTCGACGCGGGCCGGCTGCCGAGCCGCGATCCGGGTCGGGGCACCGGCCGGGAGCCCGGTCCCGCCGCGAGCGTCACCCGGAAGTCGCCCACCCGGTCCGCCAACCCGCCGGGCGCGGGCGGCCACAGTTCCGCCGCCCCGGATTCCGCCGGCTCCGACACCACCGCCCCCGGCTCCGGCACCACCGCTCCGCGCTCCGACACCACCGCTCCGCGCTCCGGCACCACCGTTCCCGGGTCGCCCGCCGCCCCGGCGAGCGGGACCGACAGCGTCGCCGCCGGCTCCGACAGCGCGGTCGTCGATGCGGCCGACGCCGCCGGGTCCGAGCCCGTCGCAGCGGCGACGGAGCCGCCGTCGACCAGCTCAGAGCGGCTGCCGGCGGGACGTCGCTGACCGCGTTCCGCCCGCATCCAGCCCGCACTCCGCCCGTCCGGGACCCGGCCCGGAAACCGACCGCCGCCAATCCGTTCGACGGAAACCCTTGACCGGTACGACGGCTGATGGAAGCCTCGAAATGCTCCTCCGTAACAGGCGGGAAACCGCTATCCACGGTGGAGTCTCTTTTCCACGGTCGTCGAAGCGCTTCGAGCTTCCCGGGCTGGCGACCTGTCCGTTCCGCCATACCCGCCACCGCAGTATTCGAAGCGCTTCGACGATCCGCGCCGCCGCCACCACGATCCGCCACCCGGGCGCGCTAGTCGAAGATCATGGAAGGTGATCGACCATGAGCGACAGGACGTTCCGCGACCCCGACCGCCCGCTCGACGTACGGGTCGCCGATCTGCTGGGCCGGCTCACCCTCGCCGAGAAGATCGCACTACTGCACCAGCACCAGGCCCCGGTGCCCCGGCTCGGGCTGCCCGCCTTCCGTACCGGCACCGAGGCGCTGCACGGGCTGGCCTGGCTCGGCCCGGCCACCGTCTTTCCCCAGGCGCTCGGGCTCGGCAGCACCTGGAACCCCGACCTGGTCCGGGCGGTCGGGTCCGCCGTCGGCGACGAGGTCCGGGGCCTGCACCACAAGGACCCGACCCGGGTCGGCCTCAACGTCTGGGCCCCGGTGGTCAATCCGCTCCGGGATCCCCGCTGGGGCCGCAACGAGGAGGGCTACGCCGAGGACCCCTGGCTGACCGGACGGCTCGGCACCGCGTACGCCCAGGGATTGCGCGGAGACCACCCTGAGTACCTGAAGACCGCGCCCACGCTCAAGCACTTCCTCGGCTACAACAACGAGACCGACCGGTGTACGACGTCCAGCAACCTGCCGCCCCGGGTGCTGCACGAGTACGAGCTGCCGGCCTTCCGGGAGCCGATCGCGACCGGCGCCGCAGTGGCGGTGATGGCGTCGTACAACCTGGTCAACGGTCGGCCGGCGCACCTGAGCCCGCTGATCGGCACCGAGCTGCGGCGGTGGACCAGCGACGAGATCATGGTGGTCGGCGACGCCGGTGCGGTCTCCAACATCGCCGGCGCACAGGGCTACCACCCGGACCACCCGAGCGGGTACGCGGCGGCGCTGCGCGCCGGAATCGACAGCTTCACCGAGGACGGCGAGGACTCCGGCCCGACCGTCGAACGGGTCGGCGAGGCGCTGCGGCGGGGCCTGCTCGACGAGTCCGATCTGGACACCGCCGTCCAGCGCATCCTCAGCATCCGGTTCCGGCTCGGCGACTTCGACCCGCCGGAACGCAACCCCTACACGGCGATCACCACCGACGTGATCAACTGCGCCGCCCACCAGGAGCTGGCCCGGGAGGCCGCCCGACAGTCGATCGTGCTGCTCCGCAACGCTCCCACGGCCGGCGCCGGGCCGCTGCTTCCGCTCGACCCGGCACGCCTGGGCCGGCTGGCCGTACTCGGTCCGCTCGCCGACACCCTCTACGAGGACTGGTACAGCGGAACACTGCCGTACGCGGTCACCGCCCGCGCGGGGCTGGCCGCCCGACTCGGCGCCTGCGACGTCGTACACCACACCGGGGCGGACCGGATCGCGCTGCGTACCGCCGGAGGTTACGTCCGGGCCGCCGGCGGTCCGGACGGTGGCCCGTTGACCCTCGCCACCGCCGCACCCGACACCCGGGGTCCGGCCGGCACCCGCCCGTCGGCCGACGGCGACCGGAGTACCGCCGACAGCCGGTTCCCGGCCGACGGCGTGTTCGAGGTCTTCGACTGGGGCCAGGACATCGTCGCGCTCCGGACGCTGGCGAACGGCCGGCACGTCGGCGCCGACGAGGAGGGCACACTGGTCAACGACCGGCCCGGCCCCGGTGGCTGGGTGGTCCGGGAGACCTTCCGACTCGTCGGCCGACCGGCCGGCGACCACGTACTGCACCACCTGGCCAGCAACCGGTACGTCACCGCCGGCCCGGACGGCGTACTGCGGGCCGACGCCGTCGACCTCGACGAGGGCAGCGGGTTCACGGTCGAACTCCTGCACGACGGGGCGGCCGGGGCGGCGGCACTGGCCCGCGAGGCCGACGTCGCGGTGGTCGTACTCGGCAACCATCCGATGGTCTGCGGCCGGGAAACCGAGGACCGGGCCGACCTGGCGCTGCCGACCGGGCAGGAGACCCTGCTCCGGGCCGTGTACGCGGCCAACCCGCGTACGGCGCTGGTGGTCAGCAGCAGCTACCCGTACGCGCTGGGCTGGGCCGACGAGCACCTGCCGGCCGTACTCTGGTCGGCCCACGGCGGCCAGGAGTACGGCACCGCGCTGGCCGCCGTGCTCTGCGGCGACGCCGATCCGGGCGGCCGGCTGACCCAGACCTGGTACCACGATGCGGCCGAGCTACCCGACCTGTTCGACTACGACGTGATAGCCACCGACACCACGTATCTCTACCATCGGGGCACCCCGCTCTACCCGTTCGGCCACGGGCTGAGTTACGCCGACTTCGCCTACGCTGACCTGCGGGTGAGCGCGGACGAGGTGGACGCGGCCGGAGAGATCGAGGTCAGCGTGCGGGTGAGCAACGTCGGCACGCGACCGGGCGACGAGGTGGTGCAGCTCTACACCCGGCAGCGGCGGTCCCGGGTCAAGCAGCCCCTGCGCCAGCTCCGGAACTTCGCCAAGGTGACCCTGGCTCCGGGCGAGCGGACCACGGTACGGTTCCGGCTGCGCGCCGCCGACCTCGCGCACTGGGACGTCATCCAGGGCCGGTACGTCGTGGAGGACGCCCGGCACACCGTCGCGGTCGGCCGGTCCAGCGCCGACCTCGTACTGAGCACCGCCCTGACCGTGCACGGCGAGCCGATCCGACCCCGGGAGCCACTCGCCGGTCCACTGTGGGCGATGGACCACGACGAGTACGCCGGCACCGAGCCGCTGCCCGACGGTCCGGGCGGTGCCGCCGTGGTCGCCCGGGAGGCGGGCGGCTGGATCCGGTTCTCCCGGGTGGACTTCGGCGCCGGGGTACGCGGCGTGGCCGCCCGGGTCGGTGGACGCCGGCCACTGCGGGACGGGGCCGAACTCGTACTGCGGTTGGACGATCCGGTCTGGGGCCCGGTGGCCGGTACGGTCCCGATCCCGGCCGGCGACGAGCACGATCCGGGACCGGCCACCGACCAGGGACCAGCCACCGATGCGGGGCCGCGGCTGGGTACCGGTGCCGACCCCGGCATGGTTCCGGCGGTCGTCGGGGCGACGGACCGGCAGCCGGACCGCGAGGTGTCCGGTCACTGGCGCGGCGAGGCCACCGGGGTACGCGACCTGTATCTGCTGTTCGACGCGCCGGGAGCTACCGTGAGCTGGCTGGCCTTCGAAGACGGGACGGACGGCGACCGTTCCGCGACTGGAAGTGGGGGCGCCTAGTGTCCGAAACGTCGCGCCCCACCTCGCGACCCGTGCCCCGGCAACCCGCCGGGACACCCGCCAAACGGCCGGACATGGTCACCATCGCCGACGTCGCCCGGCACGCCGGAGTCGCGGTCAGCACCGTGTCGTACGTGCTCAGCGGCAAGCGCGCGATCTCGGCGTCCACCCGGGAACGGGTGCTGGCCAGTGTGCGTACCCTCGGCTACCACCCCAACGCCGGGGCCCGGGCGCTGGCCAGTAGGCGGGCCAACGTGATCGCGCTGGTGCTGCCGCTGCGCTCCGGGATGCACCTGCCGGTCCTCATGCAGTTCGCCACCTCGGTGGTGACCACGGCGCGGCAGTTCGACCACGACGTACTGCTGATGACCGCCGACGAGGGACCGGCCGGGCTGCGCCGGATCGCCGCCAGCGCGATGGTGGACGGGATCGTGCTGATGGACGTCGAGATGCACGACGCCCGGGTGCCGCTGCTCCGCGACCTGGAACGGCCCAGTGTGCTGATCGGCTTTCCGGCCGATCCGACCGGACTGACCTGTGTGGACCTGGACTTCTACCGGGCCGGGGAGGCCTGTGTCGAGCACCTGGCCGGGCTCGGCCACCGCCGGATCGCGCTGCTCGGCGCACCGGCGGTGGTCTACGACCGGGACACCGGGTTCGCCCACCGCACCAGGGCCGGGTTCGCCGAGGCCGCCGCGCGGTACGGCATCGCGGCGATCGCCCAGCCCTGCGAGGAGAACTTCGACGCGGTCCGCCGGGAGTTGGCCGGACTGCTGGCCCGGCAGCCGGACCTGTCCGCGCTGGTGGTGCACAACGAGGCGGCGGTCGGCCAGGTGCTGGCGGCGCTGCCGGCGCTCGGCCGACGGGTTCCGGACGACGTGTCGGTGGTGGCGATCTGTCCGGACGAGGTCGCCGAGCGGGCCAGCCCGGCCCTGACCTCGGTGCTGATTCCGGCCGAGGAGGTGGGCCGGCAGGCGGTGTCGCTGCTGATGCGCAAGCTGGAGGGTGATCCGGTCCCGGAGGGGACCCTGCTCGATCCCCGGCTGACCGTCCGGGCCAGCACCACTCGGGCACCGGCCGCCGACCCGGGCAGCCCCGCGCCCACCGGGGTGACGCGGCTCCGGAGCTGATCGACCATCGTCTTGATCCGAAGCGGGTTGCCTGGTCGACTCGGATGATGGCCAATCACATGAGCCCGGACGAGTTCCGCCGGCACGGGCACGCCGTCGTCGACTGGATCGCCGACTACTGGTCCAGCCTCGACCAGCGGGCGGTCCTGCCGGCCGGTCCGCCCGGGGCGGTCGCCGCCCGGCTGCCGCCCCGGCCACCCGAGCGGGGCGAGGGGTTCGACCGGATCCTCGCCGACCTCGACTCGGTGATCGCGCCCGGCCTCACCCACTGGCAGCACCCCGGCTACTTCGGATACTTCCCGGCCAACACCTCCGGGCCGAGCGTGCTCGGTGACCTGGTCAGCGCCGGTCTCGGCGTACAGGGGATGCTCTGGGCCACCGGGCCGGCCTGTACCGAGGTGGAGACGGTGATGCTGGACTGGCTGGCCGAACTGCTCGACCTGCCGGCCCGGTTCCGGTCCACCGGCTCCGGCGGCGGCGTCATCCAGGACTCGGCCTCCTCGGCCACCCTGGTCGCGGTGCTCGTCGCGCTGCACCGGACCGGCGGCGGGCGGTGGCGGGAGCACGGCGTCGAGCGGCGGCACCGGATCTACACCTCCACCCAGGGACACTCCTCGATCGAGAAGGCGGCCCGGATCGCCGGGCTCGGCGACGACGCCGTACGGGCCGTCGAGGTCGATCCAGACACGTTGGCGATGGAGCCAGCGGCGCTGCGGGCGGCGATCGAGGCCGACCGGGCCGCCGGACTGGTTCCGACGGCGGTGGTCGCGACCATCGGTACGACGTCGACCACCGCGGTCGACCCGCTGCCCGCGATCGGCGAGATCTGCCGGGAGTACGGCGTCTGGCTGCACGTGGACGCCGCGTACGCCGGGTCGGCCGCGATCTGCCCGGAGCTGCGCTACACGCACGCCGGCCTGGAGTACGCCGACTCGTACTGCTTCGATCCGCACAAGTGGCTGCTCACCGGCTTCGACTGCGACGCGTTCTGGGTGGCGGACCGGGCCGAGCTGATCGAGGCGTTGAGCATCCTGCCGGAGTATCTGCGCAACGCGGCGACCGAGTCCGGTGCGGTGATCGACTATCGCGACTGGCAGGTGCCGCTGGGCCGGCGGTTCCGGTCCCTGAAACTCTGGTTCGTGCTGCGCTGGTACGGCGCCGAGGGGCTGCGCGCGCACGTCCGTGCCGGGGTGGCGCTGGCGGACCGGTTCGCCGGCTGGGTACGCGCCGACGAACGGTTCGAGGTGGTGGCGCCGCATCCGTTCTCGCTGGTCTGCTTCCGGCTGCGCACCCGCGCCGGCGCCGGCGACAGCCGCGCCCCGAGCAGCACAGACGCCAACGCGAACGGCACAGACGCCGACGCGAACGGAACGGGCGCCGAGCTGGACCGGGCGAATGCCGAACTGCTCGACCGGGTCAACGGCACCGGGCGGGTCTACCTGACGCATACCCGGGTCGGCGGTCGGCACACGCTGCGGCTGGCGGTCGGTTCGCCGTACACCCGGGAGGAGCACGTGGCCGAGGCCTGGCGGCTGATCACCGACGCCGCCACGGCGTCGCAGGTCGGGCGCTCCTGAGCTGGTCGCCGGGCGACGGCACGCGGTGCCGCCGCCCGGCGTGGGTAGGACAGGCTCAGCGCGGCACCCGGAGCGCGGCGATGAACCACTCGAAGTCCGGCACCCGGGGCGGGAACGCCGGCCGGTCGTTCAGCACCCCGATGAGCTGCCAGTACCGCTCGACCCGACGGTCGGAGAACGTCTCCATCTGGTCGGCGATCCGGAGCCGCTCGTCGGTCGGCACCGCCGGATCCACGAGCCGGTCCAGGATCGCCTGCCCCTCCATCGAGTCCGGCGCCACACCGGCCCGCACCGCGCGTCCGGCGTGCTCGATCACCTGCTCGTGGTCGTACCGGGGTGCCTCGGCCGGGCCGTCGGACCGCGCGCCGGCCACCGCCATCTCCCGGACCCGGGCGCCGAAGCTGGCATCGCCGACGAGTTCGGCGAGTTCGAGCCAGGCGTCCACCTGTTCCGGGGTGGGATCGTCGGGAAGTTCGGCCGGCATCTGCCGCATCCCGTGGGCGATCTGCGCCCCGGGCGTGTCCGGATCGATGCCCTCGAAGGTACGGTCGACGAAGTCGTCGATTATCCGCTGCCGCTCCTGGGCGGAGAGTCTGGCCAGTCTGTTCATCACACTCATCTCCTCGGTCGTGCTGTTCCGGCGGGCGATCGACCGCAGCACCGCGCGGCGCAACTGGAGCGTGCGGATCTCGGTGCCCAGCGCCTCGGCGTGGGCCCGCGCGACCTCGGCCAGCGTGCTCTGTCGGGCCAGGATCCGTCCGACAGTGCCGAGGTCCAGTCCGAGTTCGCGCAGGGTCCGGACCAGATCCAACCGGGCCAGCGCCTCGGCGTCGTAGAGCCGGTATCCGCCCGCCGAGCGGGCGGTCGGCGGAATGACGTCGATGTCCGACCAGAACCGGATGGTCCGGACCGGTAGGCCGGTGCGTCGGGAGAGCTGTCCAATGGTGAAAAGCTCGGTGCGGTCGTTCACGGGACGAGCATCAACCTTCCAGTCGCTGGAGACTCAAGCCCATTATTGACCCGGGCTGCTACGTACTGCGATGCTACGTTGGACGTAGTAGATGGAAGGTGGCCTCGTGTCCGGACTATCCGACCTGGGCAGGTTCTCCGAACCCGCGCTGCTCGTCCTGATCAGCCTGGCCGCCGGCCCACGACACGGGTACGCCATGCAGGACGACATCGCCGGACTCACCGGTCAACGGCCCGGCCCGGGGACGCTGTACGGCGCGATCCGACGCCTGGAGGAACACGGTTACATCGAGGCGCTGGCCGAGCAGGATCGGCGCCGCCCGTACCGGCTGACCGACGCCGGACGGGCCGCCCTCGGTACGGAACTGGAGCGGATGCGTACCGTCGTCAGCACCGGGCTCCGCCGGCTGGCGGTGTCCTGATGCGCTCCCTCCCGGCGGTGTCCTGATGCGGCGCCGACGTCCCGGCGACGGCGAGCCGACCCGGCCGGTCGACCGCGAGCCGGGGCAGCCGGTCGACGGCGAGCCGACCCGGCGGTTCGATGGCGTACTGGCGCGGCTGGTCGCCACCGTACTGGCGCTGTATCCCCGCCCGATCCGGGAGCGTTACGGCGCGGAGATCGCCGACCTGCTGACCCACTCCCCCACCCCGGTACGCGATCTCGCCGACGTGACCTGGTGCGCCCTGGCGGACCGGGTCGTCCGCGGCGCGCAGGCGTTGACCCTCGCCCGGGCCCGTACCGGGGTGTTCATCCTGGCCAAGTTGCTGCTGATCCCGCTGGGGCTCACGATCGCGCTGCTGGTCCTGATGGTGGCCGCCGGACCGCCACTGAACCTGATGGTGGCGCTCGACATCGACGTGGAACGGACCGCGTCGATGGTGCACAGCCTGTCGATACTGCCCCTCGGGCTGCTCGCCTGGTGGCTCGGGCGCCGGCTGGGCCGTAGCGGCGCGGTCCCGGCCGCGTGGGCGCTGGCTCCCACCGCTCTCGCCGTCGGGCTGCTCGCCCTGGCCGCGCTGCCCGGAGTGGGCGTGATACTCGGCGAGACCCCGGACTCGGCCACGCTCGCCATCCTGTGCTGGTCCGCCGGCACCGCCGTGACCTGCCGACTGCTCCGGACCGCCCTGGTCCACCGACGGGTCGCCAGGGCCTGGCTCACCGGCCTCGGCGGCGGGCTCGTCCTGCTCACCCTGAGCACCATCGGGTACGTCTGGAGCGCCATCGACGCCGCCCGGGCCCCGCGCGGGTCCGCGCCGTACTGGTATCTGAGTGCGATCAGCGGAATCGATCCGGGCCTGGTCGACGACACCCATCTACAGCTCGCCGACGCGGTCGCACTGCTGCCGTCGGTGCTCACCGCCTGCACGGTGTACGCGTTCGCGCTGACCGCCGGGGCCGTCGGGGCCAGCGGCGCGGCCATCACCGCCGATCAGGGCAGGAAGAAGGCCCCGTCCCGGCTGGCGTCCTGACCTGCTCGGTACGGCACCGCCGCAAGAACTACCGGTCAGATCCAGGCGTTCGGGTCGGCCGCCAACTCGCGGACCCGGTCGGGCAGCTTCCCACTGGCGACGTCGGCGATGGTGACCGAGTCGAGGATCTCCCGCTCGCTGGCCCGCAGCGCGATCCAGACCTCCTGGAGCGCCCGCGCCGCGCCCTGGTAGCCGAGGTCCTCCGGTCGCTGGCCCCGGATGTTGGCCAGAGGGCCGTCGATCACCCGGATCACCTCGGCCAGCGAGATCTCCGTCGCCGGACGGGCCAGCCAGTAGCCACCCTCCGGACCCCGCTGGGCGTGCACGATGCCGCCCCGGCGCAACTGCAACAGGATGCTCTCCAGGAACTTGGGCGGGATCTCCTGGGTCCGGGCGATCTGCTCGGCGGTGACCGGGGTCGGCCGCTGGGTCGGCATTCCGGTCCGGATCGTCCCACCCGAACGGCCGCCGGGTCGGGCTCGGCCGTCGGTTCCGGAGCCGGCACCCGGCCCCGACGCGCTTTCCTCGGCGTGTGCGGCGAGTTCGGCGACGGCACGCAGCGCATAGTCGACCCGGGCGGAGAGACGCATGTCGGCAAGGTTAGTCCGGTCGCCGCGCCGGCCCCGCCGGGCCCCGAGCCAATGCCGCAGCCCGGGTAGGTTAAGGACCGGCGGGGAACGCCGAGCGCCGCCGGGTCAGCCGCCGACGCGGCGGAGCAGACCCTCCTGTACGGCGCTGGCGATCTGCCGGCCGTCGACCGTGAACATCCGGCCGGTGGCCAGCCCCCGGCCCCCCGAGGCCGACGGGCTCCAGCAGTCGTAGAGGAACCACTCGTCGGCCCGGAACGGGCGGTGGAACCAGAGGGCGTGGTCGAGGCTGGCGCCCACCATGCCGCCCGGTCCCCACACCTCGCCGTGCACCGACAGGACCGAGTCGAGCAGCGTCATATCGGAGGCGAAGGTGAGCGCGCAGGCGTGCAGCAGCGGGTCGTCCGGCAGCTTTCCGTCGATCCGCATCCAGACCCGTTGGTGCGGGTCGACCGGCCGGTCGCCGGGCGCGACCCAGCCGGGTTCGCCGACGTAGCGGACGTCGATCGGGCGCGGGATCGTCCCCCAGATGCCCAGCCGCTCCGGGTACCGGGCCAGTCGGTCGGCCATCGTCGGCACCTCGTCCGGCGGTGGCACGTCGACCGGGGTCGGGGCGTGGTGGTCGAGTCCCTCCTCCTGGCGGTGGAAGGAGGCGGACATGAAGAAGATCGTCTTGCCGTGCTGGAGCGCGACGGAACGGCGTACCGAGAAGGAGCGGCCGTCCCGGATGTTCTCCACCTGGTACTCGATCGGCTCGGCCGGGTCGCCGGGGCGGACGAAGTAGCCGTGCAGGGAGTGCACGACCCGGGACGGGTCCACGGTCCGGCCGGCGGCGACCAGTGCCTGGCCGGCAACCTGACCGCCGTAGACCCGCTGGGGTCCGACCGGCGGGCTGATGCCCCGGAAGGTCATCTCGTCGAGCTGCCGCAGGTCGAGGACGTCCAGCAACTGGTCGACCGCGGCCTGCCCGACGACCACCGCACGCCCGTCCTCGGAACTCACTGCCTGGCCCGGGCCGCCGACACCGCGTCGACCAGCGTGCCGAGCTGGTGCACCCGGAGGGTGTTGGTGGAGCCCGGGGTGCCGGACGGGGTCCCCGCGACGATCACCACGTAGTCGCCCGGGTTGGCGTGGTTGAGCCCGACCAGCGCCTGGTCGACCTGCCGGAACATGTCGTCGGTGTGCTGGACGAACGGCATCAGGAAGGTCTCCACCCCCCAGGAGAGGGCGAGCTGGTCCCGGACCTCGGGCACCGGGGTGAAGGCCAGCAGCGGCAGGTCGCAGTGCAGCCGGGACAGCCGCCGGACCGTGTCACCGGTCTGCGAGAACGCCACCAGGGCCTTCGCGCCGATGGCCTTGGCGATCTGGGAGGCGGCGACGGTCAGCGCGCCACCGTGGGTACGCGGGTCGTGCTGCAACCGCGGCACGCCGATCGACCCGGACTCGGTGGTCGTCACGATCTTGGCCATGGTGCTCACCGTCAGCACCGGGTACTTGCCGACGCTGGTCTCGCCGGAGAGCATCACCGCGTCCGCGCCGTCGAGCACCGCGTTGGCGACGTCGGACGCCTCGGCGCGGGTCGGCCGGGAATTCTCGATCATCGAGTCCAGCATCTGGGTGGCCACGATGACCGGCTTGGCGTTCTCCCGGCAGAGCTGCACGGCACGCTTCTGCACCAGGGGCACCTCGTCGAGCGGAAGCTCGACGCCGAGGTCGCCACGGGCCACCATGATGCCGTCGAAGGCGTCGACGATCGCCTCCAGGTGGGTCACCGCCTCGGGCTTCTCCACCTTCGCCATCACCGGGCGGTGCACCCCGGCCTCCTGCATGATGCCGTGCGCCAGCTTGATGTCCTCGGGCGAACGGACGAACGACATCGCCACCATGTCGACACCGAGACCGAGCGCGAAGCGCAGATCCTCGGCGTCCTTCTCCGACATCGCCGGAACACTCACCGCGACGTTGGGCAGCGAGACGCCCTTGTTGTTGGAGACCGGACCGCCCTCGGTGACCAGTACCCGGATGTCGCTGCCGTCGACGTCGGTGACCTCGACCGCCACCCGGCCGTCGTCGATGAGCAGTCGGTCGCCCGGCTTCACCTCGAACGGCAGCTTCTCGTAGGTGCACGAGACCCGTTCCCGGGTGCCGACGATCTTCTCTCCGGTGATCACCACGGAGTCGCCGGTCCGCCACTCGTGCGGGCCGTCGGCGAACTTGCCGAGCCGGATCTTCGGGCCCTGCAGGTCGGCCAGGACCGCGACCGCGTTGCCGGTCGACTGGGCGGCCTCGCGTACCAGGTGGTAGACCTTCTCGTGGTCGGCGTGGCTGCCGTGGCTGAAGTTGAGCCTGGCTACGTCCATGCCCGCCTCGACGAGCCCACGGATCCGCTCCGGTGAGGAGGTCGCGGGGCCAAGGGTGCAGACGATCTTTGCGCGGCGTGTCACGGCCATCAGGCTATTCTCTCTCTCGGATCGGCCCGCTAGACCTCGGAAGCCGAACGGTTGACCAACGTCTCGCGGCGGGGAAGTGACCGGCGGGTACGTCACACCGGGACGTTGTCGGCGGGCATCAGCGACCGCGCGGCGCCGAGCCTACCCCCGCCGCCCTTGCCACGTCCTCCCGGCCTGATCTACTCCGGTCCCGGCCTGATCTGCTCCGGGTGGTACGCGGACGGCAGCGACGCCCGACGAAAAGTGTACGCCGACGCCGCACGGTTCACCGCGACGTGATCTTGCCGTTATCGCGCCGATACCGTTCGGACCCACAGTCGGTGGTCAACGATGTTGATCAAGATGACGCCACTGGTCGACACGTCGCCACCCCCGGCACCCCCAACGTCCGAGGAGCGCCATGGCCCCCACCCCGCCCACCGATGCCGAACTCAACGTCCTGATCCGGGCCCGGCTCGCCAGCCTGGGCATCGACCTCGACCAGCTCCCGCCCGGTACCGCCACCGACCCGGAGACCGGTTCGCCGGGTCAGGACTCCGTCCTCGCCTCGCTGCGCTCCTTCGTCCGGGGCACCGTGGGCGCGCTCGCCGCGTACCAGCTGCCCGCCCCCGCCGGCACCGACCCGGAGGTGGCGAAGGCGCTCTCCCAGCAGGCGGCACCGATGCTCTATCCCTCGATCAGCACGGAATGGCGGCAGTCGTGACCTCCACCTCCGAAACCGTGAACACCTTCGAACCCGTGGACCGGACGGTCGACCGGCGGGCGTTCCTGGCCCGCGCCGCCGCGCTCGCCGCCGCCGGCACCGTCGGCGCCGCCATCGCCCTGCCGGGCACGGCCGGCGCGCACGGACCCGCCACCGGAACCCCGGGCGGGCACGGCAACGCCGGAAAGCCGAACCCCGCCCTGGACCGGCCCGACGCGTACCGCCGGCCCCGGCCCGAGGCGCTGGCCGACCCGACCGAGCTGACCATCGCCGAGGCGGCCTGGCTGATCCGCGCCGGCAAACTCAGCCCGGAGCAGCTGGTCGAGGCGTACCTGGCCCGGATCGGCAGCTACGACGGCACGTACCAGGCGTTCAACCTGGTGCTCGCCGACGCGGCGCTCGCCTCGGCGCGGGCCGCCACCCGCCGGTCACACACCGGCGCGCTGCACGGCATCCCGGTGGCGATCAAGGACAACTACTACACGGCGGGCGTCCCGACCACCGCGAACTCGTACCTGTTCCGGGACTTCGTGCCGCCGTTCGACGCGACGGCGGTGGCCCGACTCAAGGCCAGCGGCGCGATCGTGCTCGGCAAGACCCAGATGGGTCCGCTGGCGACCACCCGGGCCACCACCCCGGCGGGCGTGATCACCACGGTCAACGCCTGGACGCCGACCAACCCCGGCACCGATCCGGGCGGCTCGTCGACCGGTACCGCCACCGCGGTCGCCGGCCGGATGGCCACCGCCGGCACCGGCACCCAGACCGGCGGCTCGATCACCGCGCCGTCCAACGCGCAGAACCTGACCGGGATCAAGCCGACCATGGGACGGGTCTCGCTGAACGGGATCATCCCGCTCAGCTACACCCGGGACCACCCGGGACCGCTCGCCCGGGACGCCAAGGACGCCGCGATCATGCTGACCGCGATGGCCGGCGAGGACCCCGCCGACCCGCGCAGCCAGGGCCTGCCCGCGGTGCCCCGACTGATCGAGGCGGCCACCCCGGTGTACGCCGGCAAGCGGGTCAAGCTGCGCTGGAAGACCCGGATCGGCATCCTGCCCGGGTACGCCACCGGCACCTCGGCGACCGCGCTGGCCCGGCAGGCGTTCCTGGCCGAACTGGCGGCGATCTCCGGCGCGACCCTGGTCGACGTACCGCTGCCGGAGGAGTGGGACCTGCTCGGCGGCAACACCTTCAACAACATCCGGCTGCCGGAACGCAGTGAGCCGTTCATGCCGTACCTCCGGACCGACCTGCGCGGTTTCGGGGTCGCGGTGACGAGCTGGTTGCAGGGCGCGCTGATGGGCGGCAACGAGTTCATCACCGGGCAGCGGGCCAAGCTGCTGTTCCTGGAACGGGTGCTCGACCAGCTCTTCGACGCCTGTGACGTGGTGGTGCAGACCAGTCCGGTGCCGTTCGACATCCTCGGCCTGCCGGAGATCGCCTTCCCGATCGGGTTCAGCACCGCCGGCGTACCGGTCGGCACGATCCTCGGCGGCCTGCCGTACGGGGAGGACCGGCTGTTGTCGGTGGTGGCCGCGTACCAGGAGGTCACCGACTGGCACTGGCGCCGCCCGGCGAACCCGCCGGCTCCGGCGGCCGGCGCCCGGGCCGCGCGCGGCACGCTCGCGGCACCGCAGCCGGACGAGTCCCGGGGCCGGCTCACCGCCGACCAGGTGGCCGAGCTGACCCAGTAGCCGATCGGGTACGCGAACGCGTAGGAGGGGGGTCCTCAGCCTCGGTGCTGAGGACCCCCTCGTGAACTCGCGACGTGATCAGATCTCGTCTGATCAGCCGGGCTGGCAGTGCCCGGAGAATGTCCGGCCGGTTACGAGATAGCGGACGGCGTACCCGGCGCAACTGACCTCGACCAACGAGCCGTGCGTGTCGTCGTCGACGTATCCGAGGGTCCCGCCGATCGCCTGCCGCATCTCCTCCGCCCAGCGGGCCGGGGTGTTCCACTCGTGGGTGTGGGCCACCAGTTGGAGGGATCCGGACCGACGCTGCTGGACCAGTGGCTGCACCGGGTGCGGCCAGCCGGTGCACTCGCTGTACCGGGGGCTCATCGATCCGGCCATCGGGAACTGACTCACCTGGCGTTCGTGGGTCGCCCAGACCTGGTCGAAGTTCCGGGACGTGGTGTCCAGGTTGCAGTAGGTGGCGAGATTCATCAGGCCGCTGTAGCGCTCCCGGTGGTCGGACGACGGCCAGTCCGTCGCTCCGGCGAATGCGGTGTAGGCGGCAGCGACAGCGGCCCGGTCACCAGCGACGACACCGGTGATCAGGCGGGCCGTCACCGGCCAGTCGGCTGAAGACCAGGTGGCGAGGCCGACTATGTCGTTGCCGGTGATCTCACCACCGTCGAAGCCGAACGGCTCCGCCCGCAGTTCTTCGCGCAGTGCCAGCAGTCGTGACCGCACCTGGACCGGCTGGTCGCCGAGGTGGTAGCGGTCGTCGTGCCGGGCCAGCCAGGAACTGTAGGCGTGGAAGGCCCGCTCCATGTCGGGTATGACGTCCGCCGCGGTGAACGAGAAGGTCGGGCTCGACACGCTGTCCAGCAGCATCCGGTCCACCCGGTCGGCGAACAGGGTTCGGTAGGTGGCGCCGAGCGCGGTGCCCCACGACACGCCGAGATAGCTGATCCGCGGCTCGCCCAGCGCCGCCCTTATCCGGTCCATGTCCCGGGCGATGTTCTGCGTGGTGAGGTTGCGGGCGAATGCCGGATCCGCGTTGCCGCACCGGCTGATGGCCGCACCGTACGCCGCGGCCTCCCGAGCCGCCTGCTGCCGGGGGGAGAGTCCGGGTTCGGGCGGGTACGGCGCCGGCGGGTCGCAGCGGAAGCCGGTGCTCTCTCCGGTACCGCGCGGGTCGAAGCCGATCAGGTCGAAGTGTTCCGCGACCTCGCCGGCTCGGCTGCCGGCAAGGTACGTGGGCAACTGCCGGCCGCTCCACCCCGGACCGCCCCAGTTCAGCAGCAGCACACCCCGGCGCCGGTTCGGGTCGGCAGCGGCCAGCCGGCTGACGGCGATGGTGACGGTGGGACCGTCGGGCCGGGCATAATCGAGTGGAACCAGCACGGTGCCGCATTCGAGTCGCTGTGTTGCTCCGCCCGCTGTCGATGGTGTCGCTGTCGATGGTGTCGGGCAGTCAGCCCAGTCGATCGCGGGTGACGCGCTGCTGGGAGCGGCGGCGACCACGCCGCCGAGCCCCACGCCCAGCAATGTCGCCGCCAATAGCATCCTCATCGGCCCTCTGCGGTGCACGCGTTCCTCCTGTTCGCTTATGGACGGTGGGAAGTCCTCATAAAGTACGAGCGGAGGGCCTGTTCACACGTCGTGCCCGGGGACGACACGGTCCCGGCATCGCGGACGGGGTGAACCCGGTGCCGTACCGGATCTGGTCAGCGCCGTGGCCCGTACGGGTAGCAGTGCGGGCGCAACAACGACCTTGACGTTCATCAATATGAGCCATACGTTTGCCCCGGGTGCAGCGTCCTCACCGGAGGGGGAAGAACCGGATGAGAACTCGGTCGTGGGCGGCCATCATCATGGTCGGCGTCATGGTCAGCAGCGGCGGATCGGCGGTGCCGAGCGCCAAGGCGGTACCCGGATCCGGACCGGAGGGCGACGGCGCCGTACCGCCGATCTACTCCAACCGGGCGTACCCGGCCCGGGAGCGGGCGGTCGACCTGGTCTCCCGGATGACCCTGGAGGAGAAGGCCGCCCAGATGGTCAGCAGCCAGTCGGCGGCCCTGCCCCGACTGGGCATCGCCGCCTACGGCTGGTGGAACGAGGCCGCGCACGGAGTCGCCCGGGAGGGCACCCTGCACAACGCCAACCCGCCCATCCTGACCAACACCACCTCGTATCCGGTCGACCTCTCGCTCGGCGCGACCTGGAACCCGGACCTGGTCTACCGGGAGGCGACGCTGATCTCCGACGAGGCCCGCGAGGTGGTCCGGGACAACCGGCTCGACCTGAACTTCTACTCCCCCACCATCAACCTCGCCCGTGATCCCCGCTGGGGGCGCAACGACGAGGCGTTCAGCGAGGACCCGCTGCTCACCGCCGCGCTGGCGGCACAGTTCGTGAACGGGATGGAGGGCAAGGACCGGGCCGGTCGGCTGCTGCCGCAGGGTGGCGGCTACCTGAAGACCAGCACCACGCTCAAGCACTACGCGGCGAACAACAGCGAGTTCGACCGGATCACCGGCTCGGCGAACATGGACGACCGGACCTTGCGCGAGTACTACACCGCGCAGTTCCGCGAGGTGATCCGGCGCAGCTCACCGGCCTCCATCATGACCTCCTACAACCGGGTCAACGGGGTGCCGACGTCGGCGAGCGGCTACCTGATGGACGAACTCGCCCGGCAGACGTTCGGCTTCGGCGGCTTCTTCACCTCGGACTGCGACTCGATCCGGGAGATCCAGCACGGCCACCACTGGCAGCCGCCGGGTGAGCCGGAGCCGCTGGACCACATCGAGCGGCACGCCTGGGCGAACGCGGCCGGTGAGGACCTGAACTGCCAGCAGGGCTACCACGACCAGTGGAGCTACGCGAACACCATTCCGGAGGCGGTCGCCCGGGGCATCGACACCCCGAACGGTCGCTACACCGAGGAGCACGTCGACGCCGCACTCGTACGGCTGCTGACCACCCGGATCCAGCTCGGCGAGTTCGATCCCGCCGAGAACGTGCCGTGGGTGACGGCGGCCCGGAGCCGGGTCGCGCCCGGCACCTGGACGAACTCGGACGCCAACGGCGCGGTGACCCAGACCGCCGATCGGCTCGCCCTGGCCCGCGAGGTCGGCGCCGAGAGCATCGTGCTGCTGAAGAACGAGGCCACCCGGCCGGTGGCGACCGACGCGGCCGGTAACCGGCACGGTGGCCGGAACGCGCTGCTGCCGCTGCGGGTTCCGGCGTCCGGGGCGTACCGGGTGGCGGTGATCGGGCACTACGCCAATCCGCCGAGCATGTACCTCGGCGGCTACTCCAGCATCCAGGCCAGCGCCGGGCAGGCGAACGAGGTCAACGGCTACGCCGGGGTCCGGGCGGCGATTCGGGCGATCAACCCCGGTGCCGTCGTCGACCACCTGCCCGGCGTCACCCCGGGCACCCTGGCCGAGGTCGACCCGGCGTCGGTGGCCGCCGCCGCCTCCTACGACGCGGTCATCGTGTACGCCGGCACCGACGACCGGCACTCCCGGGAGGACGTGGACCGTCGTACGCTGGCCCTGCCCGGTGCACAGGCGTCCCTGATCAGCCAGGTGGCGGCCCGGAACCCGAACACCGTCGTCTACCTGGAGACCGCCGGACAGGTCGACGTCGCCGACTTCGAGGCGGCGGTGCCGGCGCTGCTCTGGAGTTCGTACAACGGGCAGCGCAAGGGCGAGGCGCTGGCGGATGTGCTGCTCGGGAAGCGCAATCCCAGCGGGCGGCTGCCGTTCACCTGGTACCGGGACGTCGGTCAGCTGCCGCCGATCGACGACTACGGAATCCGGGGCGACGGATCCCGCCCCGGTCGGACGTACATGTACTTCGACGGGGAGGTGTCGTACCCGTTCGGGCACGGTCTCGGGTACACCGGCTTCGCGTACTCCCGGCCGTCGGTCGACCGGTCCAGGGTCGACGCCAACGGCAGCGTCCGGGTCAGCGTCGACGTCACCAACACCGGATCGGTCGCCGGGTCCGAAGTGGTCCAGCTCTACGTGGGTACGCCCACCGCGCCGGCCGCCCGGCAACGCCCCGACAAGCGGCTGAACGGCTTCCAGAAGATCTCGCTGCGGCCGAAGCAGACGAAGCGGGTCAGGTTCACCGTCGACGTACCCGACCTTGCCTTCTTCGACGACCAGCTCGGCCGGTACGTCGTCGACCGGGGCGCGTACCTGATCCAGGTCGGCAGGTCCAGCGCGGACACCGGCCCCCGGCAGCAGGTCCGGGTCCTCGTCGGCGGCAGCCTGCGGCCGGAGCTGTCGGTCATCACCGCGACCGCGCCGACGCTGCTCCCCCGGAACGCCGTCGTGTCGCCGAGGGTCACCATCGCGATGAGCGACGACACCCGGTACGGCTACCGCGCCGAGGGCGCCAGCACGCCGCTGCCGGCCGGCACCATCGTCCGGTACCGCAGCAATCGTCCCGGCGTGGTCTCGGTGGACCCGGCCGGAGTGATCCGGACCGGCGTGCCCGGCGTCGCCACCATCACCGCCACGGTGAGCTACCGGGGCGTCAGCCGATCGACCGAGTTCTCCCTCGGGGTCCGCTGATCCGGGGCAGGGTCGGCACGGCGACGCCGAATAGGTCGTCCGGGTCGTACCGGCGCTTGGCGGCCGGCAGCCGAGGATAGTTCGGACCGTAGGCGAGCCGGACCCGCTCCGGCTCGTCCGGCGCGAGCAGACCCCGAGATGGCTGGGCGGGGTGCCGGGGCGGCGAAGGCCGCTCCGGAAGTGGCCGGAAGTCGGGCCACTCCGATGAATGCCCGTTGTTGGCTTATATAAGCTCGTCCTGATACGCTCCCACCCGTTCCAGCGGGAAAGACCAGGACAGAGGAGTGATGGTGGACATCGTCGACGAGATCAACGCGACCCATCGGGTGCTCGGCCGGGCCGACACCCCGGTCGGCGAGGCACGGACCGTCCTGTTGCGACGGACCTACGACACCTCCGCCGAGGATCTCTGGGACGCCGTCACCAATCCCGAGCGGCTACCCCGCTGGTTCCTGCCGGTCAGCGGCGACTTCCGACTCGGCGGCAGGTACCAGGTCGAGGGGAACGCGGGCGGCGAGATCATCGCCTGCGAGCCACCCCGCCGACTCAGGCTGACCTGGGTGTTCGGCGAGCCCACCGAGGGCGGATTCAGCGAGGTGGAGGTACGGCTCGCACCCGGCACCGGGCCCGACGACGACAAGACCACCGTCTTCGAACTCGAACACATCGCGATCGCGGATCCCGAGTTCTGGACCAAGTACGGCCCGGGCGCGGCCGGTGTCGGCTGGGATCTGGCCCTGCTCGGCCTCGGTCTGCACCTGGCCGGCGCCGGAATCGAGGACCCCAGCGCCTGGGAGCAGTCCAAGGAGGCCCGGGAGTTCGCGACGCTCAGCAGCAACGCCTGGGGTGCGGCCTCGGTGGCTGGCGGCGAGTCCCCGGACGTGGTGGCCGCGATGGTCGCGAACACGACCGCGTTCTACGCTCCGGACGTGCCCGCCCCGGAACCGTCGGGCGACTGACCGCCTACGCCGCCATCGGCTCATGCCCCCAGGAGACCGCCGCTTCATGTACGCCAAGCAGTACGAGATCACCCTGCCCGCCGACTACGACATGCGGATCATCCGCAAGCGGGTCGCCGACTTCGGCCACCTCCTCGACGACCGCGCCGGGCTGGGGCTGAAGGCGTACCTGATCCGCGAGCGGAGCAGCGACGGCTCGCCGGTCAACCAGTACGCCCCCTTCTACCTCTGGAACGACGTCGGCGCGATGGCCCAGTTCCTGGCCGGCGGCGGTGGCTTCCAGGGCATCATCCGCGACTTCGGGCGCCCCACCGTCGCGCACTGGACCGGGATAGCCAGCGTCGCCGGACCCGGTCGGAAGTTCGTTCCCAGGGCGGCGTCGCGCCGGCTCACCCCGCTGCCGGTCGACCCCGAAACCGAGGCGACCGGGCTGGGCCTGACCGCCCGGATCGAGCAGGAGAACGCCGCGCTCGCCCTGCTGGCCCGGCGGGACGGTGTACACACCGCCGCGCTCGCCATCGATCCCCAACACTGGCAACTGCTGAGATTCGTACTGTGGTCGGACGCCGTACCGGCGGACGAGCAGGCCACCGAGCGGTACGAGGTGCTGCACCTGTCGGCACCGGGGCTGGCGGAGCTGCCGAACGGCCGAACCTGGTGACGACGGTGCTCCGCAGCACAGTCGACTACGCCTCGTCGCGAACTCCTGCCGTCCGGACGTGGTGACCGTCTACCCGCAATGTAATGCCGGATCGCCGTTCTTCGATGGCAGACCGCCGGCGACTTGCTGCTGCGCTCGGCTCGTCATCGTCGAATACCAGCCCGGCCTGGGGCCTTGAGGTCCTGGTCCGGCAATGCGGTACGGCTCGCCCGGCGCTGTTGGACCAACCGGGTCAGGTAGATCAGCGAGCCGGCCAGTACGCCCATGTCGTCGAGGTAGATCGGATCGGGCAGCAGGTCGACCGGCAGCACCGTGTAGATCAGCGCGCCGTAGAAGGCCACCTTGCCCCCGGCGCCCAACTCGCCGAGCAGTCGACGGGTCCGCAACACCTTCACCCCGAGTACGACGGCTCCGACCAGCGTGGCGAGGGCCACGATGCCGCCCAGCACCAAGACCACGATCCACGTCTCCCGCGACATGCGGTAACGGTAACCCGGCAGCCCGTCCGCCGCCCGGCGGCACTGCCGATCCCCGACGTTGCCAGCCCAGTACGCCGTAATTGTGCGAGCGTGGGAACGCTTGTTGTCGGCTCGTTGCCGGCCGTTGCCGCAGGACCCAAGCGGGAATTGTCGACGCTCATGCAATTCCCCTGGCCTGGCTCATTAGTGGGACTGGCTTCGTTCCATGGGCCGTCACCGTGATCGCATCGAGCGGCCTCGCCGTGCTGTACTGCGAGGCATGGCGACGTGGGGACCGGAACCGTTCGCGAGTGATGCCGGCCAGGACCTGCTCGACCTGCTGGCCGGGAGTACCGAGGATGAGCGGCGGAGGGTGCTGCGCGAGATCCTCGGCGGCGTGCCCCGGATCGGGGAGCGCGGCTTCGACTGGTTCGAGCAGGACGTCGTGGATGCGGCGGCGCTTGTGGCGCTGAGCGTGCCAGGCGGTATGGAGCAGCTAGCCGACATTGGGCACGGCGCCAAGGATGCGGTCGTGATCGGTGGCGTCGACGTCGAATTGCGGACTCAGGCGCTCGTCGGGCTGGAGCTGATGCTGCAGCCCGGCAACGACTGGTACGACACCTGGATCGACGGCGACGAGGACTGCGAAGGCGCCCGCACGGCCCACGCGATCGCCGCAGTCCTACGCTTGTCTTTGGGCTAGTTGCAAGCACCACCTATCCGAGAAACGCCATTGGTGGCCTGGTCGGCGTCTAAGCGCCGGCAGACTTCGCGGTCGCCTGCATCTCGACCAGGGACGTGAACTCCCTGCCTTTCCGCCACGAGTCACGGATATACCGCATCTGACGCTCGACGCGGGGCTTGTCCTTGGGCTTGCGGGCCCGCGCCGGGTCGACCAAGACGCCCTAGCGCGCCGCGAGCCGGTTGTTGAGACCGACCGACGGCGGACCGTCGACGCTGCTGTTCGCCGAGCCGGCGGCGGACGTCGGCGTTGGACAGGTTGAGATCCTCGCCGACGGCGAACCGTCGGCGCTGGTCTGGTACTCCTTGGCCTGGTAGGCACCGTGCTTGGTGAGTTGAGATCCTCGCCGACGGCGAACCGTCGGCGCTGGACGCTGACGTCAAGCATGTTCGGTTCCGCTCTGTGTTGAGATCCTCGCCGACGGCGAACCGTCGGCGCTGGCTCCAGCTCGGACACGGTGGCGGTGACCAGGACGGTGTTGAGATCCTCGCCGACGGCGAACCGTCGGCGCTGGGCTTCGTGAGCTGGGGAAGCGTTGGTGCTGTGGCTGTTGCTTGCTTTGGTTTGCCTGCACAATGTCCGTTTGGACCCGCTCCACGCCCGGGAACCCCACGCTCAAGACCGCCGCACTTGGGGTTCCTAGATCAACTATCGAGCCCTCGTCAATCTGGAACCCGTCCCCGAGCGTACCGAAGGTGTTCGACGATAATTCAAGATGACCTGCCGACTTACAGCAAGCAGGCTGAGCACTGTTTGAGCGGACACAAGCGCAGGGCGCGGTTGAATCGACGCCGACCCACGCTGTCGACCTCTAAGTCCGTACTATGCGCCAGTCGCGCCTGTCGGGATGCGGCCCGACAGGCACTCGACGCTGATGGTGGTCACTCCTCAGTGACAAACACTCCGACTCCACCTACGCCTTCGACGACGCCCTCGGTCTTGAGCGCGTTGATCGCCTGACGGACCACGATCGCGGAGACGTCGTACTGCTTGCACAGTTCAGTTGTGGACGGCAGTTTGTCGCCGGGACGGAGGTCACCGGACGCGATCTGAGCGCGGATGCTGTCGACGATCTGCGCCCACTTGGGCTTGGCGGGCATAGTGACTCCCAGGTCTGCACCGCCATTTGATCACGCCTGGCCTTATATAGCAACTAATAGCAGCCAAGCCTTGCGCGTACATCACTTGTTATATACGCTTCCCTTCGATCGGCTCCCAGGTCTGCAACCGGAGTGGGCTGGTCTTGTCCCATCGCACAGAGCCCGGCCGGCTGATCCCCCGGTCGGTCGGGCGCCCCCATCTGCCCGTACCCGGCGTCCCCAACCGACGGGAGGCAACTCATGGACCCCTACCCACGACGCAGGACACGACGGTGAGCGCACTGTCCGGGACCGCGTACGCCAGCTACGCCCGTACCCGGATCGCCGAGGCGCGGGCGGCGGTCGTCCGGCACGCGGTGTGTGCGTACACGGGGGTGTGTCTGGGGTGTGGGCGGCCCGGCCCCTGCCCCACCCTGGCCGCCGCCCGGCGGACCCTGGCTCACCACACGCACAGGTCGACCAACCAACGCGCGCACACCTACGGCTACCGGCAGTTCCCGATGATGAGCGGGGACGTGACCAACGGCGTATCCCCTGCCGAGTTGCGGGCCGCCTGCCTGGCCGTCGGGGCCGCCGTCGACCCGGCACACCGGCAACTGGCCGGTGTCGACCGTCCGCAGCCCCAGGCCGAGCAGGCCCACTGGGGCGACGCACTCACCGACGCCTGGCAGGCGCTCGGGATGCTCTACTCCCGCATCTCCGAGGCCCGACGGCCGCCCGGGAATGCTCCGACGAGCGTCCGACACGTACTCGTTGGGCTGGCGGCGGCTCGGGCGGACGCCGAGCGGGCCGGCGCCGTGGTCGGACGGGTCCGGCGCCAGGTCGCCGCCGCCGAGGACCGGGTCCGCCGGGCCGGCGCAGACCCGTCGGTCCGGGTCGCGGCCGACCGAGGGCGTACGACCCACGCCCGGCTCGACCTCGTCGCCGCCCGACTCGCGATCGGAGTACGCACCATCGACCGGTACGCCGATGCCCTGTCCGGCGCCATCCAATCACGCCGCCCACGGGCTACCTCGACAATCGACGCCGAGTCCATCGCGGCCGGGGCGACTACGGCCGGCGCGGTGCTGCTGACCGTGCACCCGCAGACCGGCTGGCGAGGTTTCCTGGCCCGGCTACGCCACGGGCACCCACTCGTCCGACGAAGGACGGGACTGTGCTGAGCCGGTACGCCGTCCCGCTTCGCGACCTCGCCACCGGCCGGGTACGCGACTACCAGCACCGGCTGGACCGATTCGACGAGCCAGCCTGGCGGCGGTACGGCCTGCTGATCGACACCGCGTTCCGGCTCGCCGTCGACCGGCGGTTCCGGGCCGGCCAGGATCGTGCTCCGGTGATCAGGTTCGTGGCGAGTGTGCGGGAGCGCTACGACCACGCCGGCTACGACCTCGATCCTCGGCTCGCCGAGTCGCTGCTCTGGGCCGCATTGGACGCACACCCGATCCCGGAACCGGTGCACTCCGCGACCCACACCGCGCAGACGCTGCTGCTTCTCGGCCTGCTCGACGACGAGGGCCTGTCCCGCGCCGAGCTTCACCGGTTCCTGGCCGAGGCCGACACGGCCAGCGGCGCCGAGTTCGACGCCGCGCTCGGATCACATCAGGACCAGGTAGTACGCCATGAAGGCGATCGGGGCGGCAAGGAAGCAGATCAGGAAGCCGAGCCGGGCGTACGCAGCCGGCCTCCCGACGATGATCCTGGGCTTTCCCCAGACGTTGAGCACGGTGTACCCGGCGAAGAAGAGCATGGTCGGCAGGCCAGCGCAGCTCCAGGAGAAGACCCCGATGGTGTTTCGGTCGAAGCCCTTGGAGCCCTGCACCTCGGAGACGGTGAGCAGGATCCAGATGATGATCGCGAGGACGCCGGCACAGCCGAAGTAGACGGTCATCGCCCGGGCCAGCGGTGACATCGAGGGCAACAGGGGCGCCTGCTGCGCCATCGTCTCCGCCTGCACGATCATGACGTCGGCGCCGTCGGCGGCCTGTCGGGCCAACTCCAACTCGCGTCGCGGATCGACCGGCCGCGCGGGCGGCATCGCCGCACCGGGCCCCTGGCCCGGACCGGCCGGCGACCGTTGGTCGAACGGCAGCCGCGGACCGGGTACCTGCCCGGCCGCCGAGCTGGCCGGCAGCGCCCGCCGCCCCTGACCGCCCGGCAGTTCCGGGTACGCCTGACCGGCCGGCAACTCCCCACCTCCCGCCTCCTGCCCACGTCCCCCGTACTGGACCGGCGGACCGAACGGCGTCGGCGGGCCGAACTGGCTCGACTGTCCGGACTGAGTCGACTGTCCGGACTGAGTCGGAGTTCCGAACTCGTTGGAGCGGTCGTACGGAACTGGACGGTCCGACGAGCCAGGCGGGCGGTCGTACGGGATCGGACGGTCCAGCTGGTCCGGGCCGGCGTACTGGGCGGGCACGGTGGGATGGCCGCCGGAGGCGGGTGGGGCGTACCGGGGCGGCTCGGGCGGCAGCATCTCGCCGACCAGGGGCGCCGACGGCCCCACTGGCACCGGTTTGCCGATCATCTGGCCGAGCGCCGTCAGCCGCTGCTGTTGCAGGGCGAGCCGCTGGTCGAGGCGGTCGACGGCCGCGCCCGTACTGCCCCGGTGTTCGGCGACCTGGGCGGCGGTCCGCTCACCGGTCCGGCGCAGGTCGTGCAGGTGCCGGGCCAGGGCCGCGTACTCGGAGAAACTCGCCACCTCAGTGCCCCTCGTCGTCCTCTTCGTAGCCGGGCCGGACGAACGGCACGATCAGCCGGGTCCGCTGGTCGTGCCGGTCCACCAGCAACGCCCGGTTCGCCCTCGGGGTGTACGCGAGATCGGTCACCCCGAGGTACATTCCCAGCTCGCCACCGGGCACGTTCAGGGCCACCAGGCAGGCGATGTCGTCACGGTTGCTGGACCCGCCGATGTCGTCGGAGAGCCGGCGCAGCCCCCGCCACCAGCCGAGCAGGTGCACCCCGTACGCGGGGCCCTGCCGGAGCACCGCCTGTAGGTCGTCCAGCCCCGACTTGTAGTTCTCGTCCCGGGCGCTGAGGATGCCGCTGGCACCGTCCATGCCGTACCCGACGAGGAAGGTCCGGCCCGGTCCGTCGGCCGGTTGGCCGGAGAGTTTGCGCAGTTCGTCGCGGAGCCCGGCGGCGTCGAGCCGGCTGACCGGATGCCCCGCCTCGGCCAACTCTGCCATCGTCGCGTCGGCGATCTCGTCCGCGACGGCGACCAGCGGGGCGATCAGGAACCGGGCGCTGCCCGGCGGATGCTGCCGGGCCAGGCTGATGGTGGCGGCGTGCAGCACGCTCGCCCCGACCGGCGAGGTGCCGACCACCGCCAGGTGCCGCCCGGGGGTGGCGTCCAGCGGGAAGAGTGCCGAGGTCAGGTCGACGTCGACGGTACGGCCGACCAGCGCCAACGGCCGCCGTCCGCCGGGGACCAGTCCCCGGTACGTCGGATCGTCTTCGACGTGCGCCGACTCGTACCCCTTGAAGACCGCCGGTGGGCGTGAGCCCGGCTTGCGGGCCTGCCACAGCTCGTGCCGGAGCTGGGCGACCTCGGCGGCGCTGGCGTGCGCGTCCGGGAACCGGACCACGCTGTTCGCGGCGGCCAGCCCGGCGGCCGGGTTGATGATCGCCGAGCCGATCGGCAGCGCCCCGGCGGCGTCGTTGAGCGTGTCCAGCACTCCCCCGCCGCCAGGCAGGGCGACCCGGAGCGGGAACTGCCCGAAGATCGAGTCGGTCTTGCCGTACAGCGCCTCGATCCCGGTCATGCTCTGGCTGGCCAGTACGAGGTGGATGCCGTACGACCGGCCCTTGCGGGCCAGCTCCTCCAACAGGGTGACGGCCTCCCGGGCCACCGCGTCGTTGCCGGCGAAGAGGACGTGGAACTCGTCGATCACCGCCACGATCCGGGGTACCGGCTTGTCCCGGGGCAGGTCGGACAGCTTCGTCACGCCGTGCCGCTTCAGCGCCGAGGCGCGCCGGTTCAGTTCTCGGCGCAGTTCGCGGAGCACCGCCACGCCGTACTCCCGGTCGGATTCGATGCCGACCGCGCGGGCGTGCGGGATCCACGACGGGTCGCGGCCGGTCGGCACGAACTCGGTGAAGCTGACGCCCTCCTTGAAGTCGAGCAGGTAGAGCGAGAGTTCGTCCGGGGAGTACCGGGCGGCGAGTCCGTAGAGGACGTCGAGCAGGAAGACGGTCTTGCCGGCACCGGTCCGGCCACCGACCAGCCAGTGCGGGGTCTGGTCGTCGAAGGCGCAGATCACCGGCTCCCGGCCTGATCGGCCGATCACGGCGCGCAGGCCGTTGCCGGACGACTCCGCCCAGGGGCGGGCCGGCAACAGGTCGGTGAAGTCGAGTGTCGACTCACGCCGGTGCACCTCGCCGAGCCGGTCGGCCAGCGCCGCGACCCCGCCGGCCGGGGGATCACCGTCCAGGCGTACCGGAGCGGCCAGGCCGGAGCCGTCGGAGCTGAACGGGTGGCCGGGCGGGTCGCCGATCCAGGCGTACCCCTGATGGTCCAGCCGGACTCCGGTGGTGCCACCCAGCGGCGGCGGGGTGAGCCCGGCGGACCGGGGCGGATAGCCGGCGGCGATCACGCAGACCCCGGCGGTCGGCCCGGCGTGGGTGAGCGCGGCGAGCCGGGCGAGGTCCCGGCCGTCCGGCAGCGAGGCGGCGACCAGGAGCAGCAGTTCCGGCGTACCGGTGGTGGCCTGCTGGGCGGCGCGGGCGTGCCGTTCGGCCTCGTCGAGCCGGGCGGCGATCTCGGCCTCGGTGGTGGCCGGCGGCGGGAGCGCCCCGGCGTCGACCAGCGCCCGCAGCGGCAGGAAGGTGGCCCCGAGCGCGGCGGCGTCCAGTACCGACACCCGGACCGAACCGGCCGGCGCGGCGGCCAGCAACCGCACCACCAGGGTACGCAGCAGCGCGGCGACCCGCCGGTCCCGGGCGTCGGTGTCGATCGCCAGGTGGGTCCCGCCGTGCAGCGGTACGACGGCCGGGAACTCGCCGTCCATGGTGGTCGCCACCCCGAGCCGGACCGGCAGCGGGCCGGCGAAGAACTGGGCTGGCTCGGGTTCGGCGCTGACCGCCTCGCCGATCCGGCGCAGCCGGTCCACGATGCCGGCGGCCTCGCCGGAGTCCGCCGGGGCCTGGATCTCGGCCAGCCCGTACCGGGCCGCGTCGAGATGCGCCCGGGCCTGCCGGTGTGCGGCGACCGCCCGCCCGAACGTGGCTGCCAGTCCCACCCTGCCTGCCCCCAACCCGCCTCGGCCTGTGTGGTCACCGGCCACGGGCCCCGCCCGCTCCCCCGCTCTGCGGGAAGGGGCCGCGTAGTCACCGGAACACTAACCGACACAGCCGGCCGCGAGCATCTCGGCGAGCCGGCGCGCCCTCGGCTGGGGCGTTAGGAAGGGGCCCTTCTTCTACAGAAAGCGATAACAAGGGGCCCTTCCTTACATCCCTTCCTTACACCGCCAGCTTGCGGACGTGCTCGTAGAGGTCGAGGTAGGCGCGGGCCATGACGGCGGGGGTGAAGCGGTCGGCGGCCGTCGACAGGCAGCGCCGTGGGTCGATCCGGGTGGCCGCGGCGAGGATGAGGTCGGGTAGTTCCTCCTCGTCGTCGGTGAGCAGGCCGGTATCGCCGTGGTCGATCAACTCTGGGAGGCAGCCCTTGGCGAGTCCGACGGCTGGGGTGCCGAGGGCGAGGGACTCGACGACGGCGGTGCCGCCGGGCTCCGCCCAGCGGAGCGGGAAGAGTGACGCGCGGGCGGATGCGACCAGGTCGTCGCGCTCCCGCCCGGCGACGGTGCCGATCCAGCGCACCCGCGCCCCGTCGACGTGCGGGGCGACGTGTTCCCGCCAGAACTGGACGTCGGGGTTGGCGCCCGCGACCGGGTCACCCTCAGCGGCGGCCAGGTCGGCAGGCTGCCGGTACGGCCCGACCGGCCCGGCGAGGACCAGATCGAAGCCGGCCCGGTGGGCCAGCCGGGCGGCCAGGTCCTGCCCCTTCCCGGCGTTGATCCGACCGAGTACGACGACGTGTCCGCCCTTGTCGGCGGGGCGGCGCCGGTCCGCGTCCGTCGCCAGTGGGGTGGCCAGGTGGACGTGCCCGACCGAGTGTTCGCGGAGTGCCTCGGGGGCACGGGCGAGTTGTGACGCCGAGACGCCGTTGACCCGTACCCGGTTGCCGCCGTCGAAGCTGCCGTACAGCTCGGGGTGTTTGGCCAGGTCCCAGTGCAGGGTGTGCAGGGCCGGCGGGGCGTCCGGGCCGAGCGCGGCGAGGGTGGCCAGGCCGGCCGCCTCGACATGGTCGTGTACGAGGTCGATGTCGTCCCGCTCCCGCAGCGCCCGTACGACGGCGTGCAGATGGGCCTGCACCACCCCGCAGCTCTGGTTGTACGGCCGTTGCAGGCTCTGGAACTGGCCGTCGGGAAAGATCGCGAGCCGCTCGTCGACCGGCAGTTCGCTGCTGCCGACGGTGGCGAGTACGACCCGGACGTCGAGTCGACGCAGCTCCGGTACGAGGGCGGCGATGATGTTCTCGATTCCGCCGTACCCGTTCGGCGGCACAGGCAGCCACGGTCCCGCGTTGATCAGGACGGTCAGGCTCATGCGCCGGTCACCGCCAGCCGGCGTGCTCTGCTCCGGGCGGCCCGCATCTGCCGGGCCACCGTCGTCAGTGGCGGGCGTTCGGCGACCGAGATGTCGGTGACCTCGATCTGCCGGTCCAGGTTGGGCAGCACCTGGTCGCCGCCGCGCCGGAACTGGGTCAGTGCGGCGGCGGGGGGCACCGGTTCGGCCACCAGACCCCGGCGGTGCAGCCGGGACCAGACGGTGTAGAGGATCTGCGCCGACATCCGGCCCAGCGCCTCGGTGTCCTGGTGCCGGTGGAACCGCTCACCGAGGTCGACCTGGGCCAGTGCGTCCAGCCCGACCAGGTCCAGCAGGTCGATCAGCATGGCGATCTCGACGCCGTACCCGGAGACGAACGGGATCTGTTCGAGGACGTCGCGGCGGGCGGCGTACTCGCCCGCGAGTGGCTGGACGAAGCCGGCCAGTTCCGGCCAGAACATGTTGAGCAGTGGTCGGGCCATCAGTTCGGTGACCCGGCCGCCGCCGTCGGGTTCCACTCCGGCGGCACCGACGAGCGGCCGGTGGTAGAAGCCCTTGACGAACGCGACGGTCGGATCGGTGAGCAGTGGTCCGATCAGCCCGGTGAGGAACCGGGGTGAGAAGCGGCGCAGGTCGGCGTCGATGAACGCGACCACGTCACCGGTGGCGGCGGCCAGGCCGGACCAGAGCGCGTCGCCCTTGCCTTCGAGCCGGGGCAGGCCCCGGGTCATCTCGTCCTGCCCCACCACCCGGGCCCCGGCGGCGGCGGCCACCGCCGCGGTCGCGTCGGTGGACCGGGAGTCGACCACGATCAACTCGTCGATCAGCGGAGTCTTCTCGATCAGATGGCGACGCAGGGTGTCGACGATGGCACCGACGGTCGCCTCTTCGTTGCGGGCCGGGATCACGACGCTGACCGTCGTTTCCCCCTTGGCCTTCGACAGTCGGCGCGTCGTCCACTGGGCCGCATTGCCGGTCCGGTACGTAGTCCACGCCTCTACCACGGGTGAGACGGTCGCTTTCACATGCCGCACGGGCACACCCCCTGTTTTGCGATCCGATACGCCGGCCGATCTCCTACCCCGAGCAGGTACGACGAACCCGGTTCAGGGATGACAACTTGATCACCGGACTGCGGCATCCGCGCGGCGCTCGGATGAACGGTGCGTTTCGCCACACCGGCCGGACGTTTCCCCATCCCGGAAGAGTTTCCGCACCCCGGGAAGCGGAAAGGAGCTCAGTTCGTGTTTCTGGACGGGGAGGTCGGAATGAAGACGGGGAGGTCGGGATGAAGGTGTGTCGGGTCGGGCTGGTCGGGGCCGGCAATGTGGCGCAACGCCATGCCCGGGTGCTGGCAGGATTTGCCGACACACGGATCGTCGGGGTCACGGACGTCGTGGCGGAGTCGGCCGGGCGACTGGCCGAGTCGTGTGGGGCGCGGAGGTTTCCGGACGTCGCAGCCCTGCTCACGGCGGACCTGGACGCAGTGTACGTCTGCGTGCCGCCGTTCGCGCACGGTGCCACCGAGGAGGCGGTGCTCGACGCCGGGCTGCCGCTGTTCGTGGAGAAGCCGATCGCGGCGGACCGGGAGACCGCGCTGCGGATCGCCCGGCGTCTGGCGCCGACGCCGGAGCCGGAGGCGGAGCCACGAGCGGAACCGGCCATCGGGCGACCGAGGGTGCTGACCGCCGTCGGGCACCACTGGCGCTACCTGGCGGTGGTCGAGGAGGCCCGGCGGATCCTGGCCGACCGGGCGATCCGGCTGGTCAGCGGCGCCTGGCTGGACAAGGTACCGCCGGTCGGCTGGTGGCCGCGCCGGGAGAGCTCCGGCGGCCCGGTGGTGGAACAGGCGTCCCACGTGCTCGATCTCGCCCGGCACCTGGCCGGTGAGGTCGACGAGGTCTGGGCGGTCGGGAACGGCAGCCCGCCACCGGTCGACGGGGCCGACGTCGACGGCGCGACGGCCGCCACCCTCCGGTTCGCCTCCGGCGCGGTGGGCACGCTCAGCGCGACCTGCACGCTCGGCTGGAAGCACCGGGCCGGTCTGGAGGTGTACGCCGACGGCCTGGCGCTCGCCGTCGGCGAGACCGGGCTCCTGGTCCGGGACGGCGAGAACGAATGGCAGATTCCCGGCGATCCGGAGGCGGCCCGGGTGGCCGTCGACCGTGCCTTCGTCGACGCGGTCCGAGGCGTCGGCGACGACATCCGGGTGCCCTACGCCGAGGCGTACCGGACCCATCTGCTGGCGCTGGCCGTCGCCGAGTCGGCCGCCACGGGTCAGGGGGTGCGGGTACCGGCGGGAACGGTGGCCGAGGCGGCGTGGACGGAGCGGGCCGGTGTCTGACGAGCTGAACGTGGTGGTCACCGGGCCGGGCGAGGTGGTGCTCCGGGCGACCGGGGCACTGCCCGTCGTGGACGGCACCTTCCGGGTGGAGACACTGTTCAGCGGGGTGTCCGCCGGCACCGAACTGAGCTACGTCAAGGGCACCAACCCGTACCTGTCGGCCGGCTGGGACGCCACCCTGGGGCTGTTCGTGACCGGTGACCCGGACACGCCGTACCCGGTGGAGCGGCTCGGGTACATGGAGGTGGGGCGGGTCACCCAGAGTCGTACCCCGGCGGTCACCGAAGGCACGGTGGTGGCGATGACGTACGGGCACCGGACCGCGTACCGGGGCGATCCGCTGGTCGACCGGGTGGTGCCGGTGCCGCCCGACCTCGACCCGATGCTCGGCATCTACGTGGCGCACATGGGTCCGATCTGCGCCAACGGGCTGCTGCACGCCGCCGCCGACCTGTACGGCAGCACAGTGCGGGACCTCTCCGACGGAGTCCGGGGCCGCCGGGTGGCGGTGACCGGGGCGGGAGTGGTCGGGCTGCTCACCGCGCTCTTCGCTCGACGGGCCGGCGCCGCCTCGGTGGTCGTACTCGATCCGACGGCGCAGCGGCGGGCGGTCGCCGAGGCGCTCGGGCTGGAGACCCTCGATCCGGCGGACGGGGATCCGGCGGTGGTGCTGAAGACCCGGTGGCGGCACGCGGCCGACGACCGGGGTGCCGACGTGGTCTTCCAGTGCCGGGGGCAGGCGTCGGCGTTGCAGCTGGCGCTGCGGCTGCTCCGACCGCAGGGCACGGTGATCGACCTCGCCTTCTACCAGGGCGGCGCGGAGCCGGTCCGGCTCGGTGAGGAGTTCCACCACAACGGGCTGTCGCTGCGCTGCGCGCAGATCGGCCGGGTACCCCGGGGGCTGGCCCCGACCTGGGACCGCGACCGCCTGTCGGCCGAGACGATCGCCCTGCTCCGGGAGTACGGCGACGAGCTGCGCAAACACCTCGTCTCGGCGGTGGTCCCGCTCGACGAGGCGCCCGCGTTGCTGACCGACCTGGCCGCCCGCCGACGTTCCGAGTTGCAGGTCGTACTCGCCGCCTGACCGGATCGGCTGGGTCCCGGTCGAGGTGCGTGTGCGGGTCGGTAGGGGTCCGGCCGAGATGCGTGTGCGGGCCGTGTGCGCGTCGTGTGCGCCGGGCCGGCGACGCTCCGTTCGAGGAAGTTCAGACGCGAACGGAGACACGGAATGGCTGTACGCCATGGCATCCGGGCCGAGGGCCTGGTCAAACGGTTCGGCAAGACGACCGCGCTGGACGGGGTGGACCTGACGGTCCGGCCGGGCAGCGTACTCGGACTGCTCGGCCCGAACGGCGCCGGCAAGACCACGGCGGTACGGGTCTTCGCCACCCTGCTACGCCCCGACGCCGGGCGGGTCGAGGTGGCGGGTCACGACGTGGTCCGCTCCGCCGACCAGGTACGGGCGCTGATCGGGCTGACCGGCCAGTACGCCGCCGTCGACCAGGACCTGACCGGGGTCGAGAACCTGATGCTGATCGCCCGGCTGCTCGATTTCAAGCGGGCCGACGCCAGGCGCCGGGCCGACGACCTGCTGGGCCGGTTCGGGCTCGCCGACATGGCCGGTCGGGTCGTGAAGACGTACTCGGGGGGTATGCGTCGCCGGCTCGACCTGGCGGCCAGCCTGGTCAACCGGCCGGAGGTGCTGTTTCTCGACGAGCCGACGACCGGGCTGGACCCGCGCAGCCGGGGTGAGGTCTGGCAGTTGGTTCGGGCGATGGTCGCGGACGGGACGACGGTCCTGCTCACCACGCAGTACCTGGACGAGGCGGACCGGCTCGCCGACGAGATCGTGGTGCTCGACCGGGGGAAGGTCGTCGCCGCCGGCAGTCCGGCGCAGCTGAAGGCAAAGGTCGGCGGGCGGACGCTGGACATCCGGGCCACCGAACCGACGGACCTGCCGGCGGTCGCCGCGCTCGTCGAGGCGAGCGTCGGGGTGGCCCCGGTGCCACATCCGGACGATCCCGGGCTGCTCTCCGTGCCGGTGCCGGACGCCGACGCGCTGCCGGCGGTGGTCCGCGCGCTGCACGACGCCGGGATCCCGGTGACCGAGCTGGCCCTGCGCCTGGCCAGCCTGGACGAGGTCTTCCTGGCGCTGACCGGTCACGACACCGGGGAGGAGTCCTGATGTCCACCGCCGCACCCGCGCTGCCGACGTCGTCCGCCGCACCCGGCCGGCGCCGCCGACCGGGCCGTACGCTGCGGCACGCCGGCACCCTCGCCTGGCGGGCGATACTCAAGATCCGTCGTGACCCACAACAGCTGATCGACGTCACACTGTCGCCGATCCTCTTCGTCACGATGTTCGTGCTGCTCTTCGGGGGCGCGATCAGCGGCGGCGCGACCGGCGGCGGCGATCGCCAGGACTACCTGCTGTTCGTGCTGCCCGGCATCATGGCGCAGGCGATCGTACTGGCCAGCATGGGTACCGGGGTCAACCTCGCCACCGACATCACCCGGGGCATCTTCGACCGGTTCCGGAGCCTGCCGATCGCCCGGTCCGCCCCGCTGACCGGACTGATCCTCGGCGACGTGGTTCGCCAACTGGTCGCCCTCGCCGTGGTGATCCTGTACGGCGTGATCCTCGGCTTCCGGTTCCAGACCGGGGTGCTCGCGGTACTCGCCGGATGCGGGCTGATCATGCTCTTCTCGTTCGCGCTCGGCTGGATCTGGGCGTACCTCGGACTGCTGGTCAGGTCGCCGCAGGGCGTACAGGGGACGGTGTTCCTGGTCGCGTTTCCGCTCACCTTCGCCAGCAACATCTTCGTACCGGCCGGAACGCTGCCGGGCTGGTTGCAGGCGTGGGTGGAGGTCAATCCGGTGTCCCAACTCGCCGACACCGCGCGTGGGCTGATGATCGGCGGCCCGGTGGCCGGTCCACTCTGGCCGACGCTGGCCTGGATCGCGGGCATGGTGCTGCTCTTCGGACCGCTCGCGGTGACGAAGTACCGGCTCAGCACCTGACCGGGCACCGGCGCGGCACCTGACGGTGCGGCCACCACCCGCCTCCCCTTCTTCCGGGTGGCGCGGGCGGTGGCCGTCGCCGACCATGGGAAGGGTGACGAACAGTCCCTGGAAACGCGAGCTGCGGGAGCGGTGCGAAGCCACCTTCGACTTCCTGGTCAGCGAGCACGACTGCCGGAAACGTGGCCGGTTCATCAGTCAGGGGATCGAGGTCTTCTACTGGAACGCGACCACGGGTGTCTCGGTGAGTGCGGTGTACCGCGATCCGTTCTCGGTGGATCTCTGTGTGCTGCCCGAGGACGGCTTCCCACCCCGCAAGGACGAGTACGGCGCACGTCTGCGGATCGACTGGTTCGACGCCTTCTACGTGGTCACACTCGTGACCGGCAAGCGGCCCAAGTTCAGCCAGGAGCAGGTCTACGGCAACGACCAGGCGGTGCTGGACGCGTACGCCGACGCGCTCCGGGGGCCGTGCCGCCCGCTGCTGCACGACGCCGAGGATCCACTGTGGGCGCGGCTGGGCCGGCAGCACTAGGCCATCGTCGCGGCCAACAAACGCCGGGTCGCCGCCATCGAACGCAGTTGGGGCTTGGCGGAGAGCACCGAATAGCCGGACCGGGGACCCGCGGCCCTACGGCTTCGACCCGACCGCCCGCTCGCCGAGGATGGCGATCGCCTCGTCGACCGACCGTCGCGCACCGGCCGTGTGGGCCGCCGGATAGTCGTCCCCGAGCGCGGCCCGGACCGAGTCCATCGTGGCCGCGACGTCGGGGTCCCCCCGCGCCGGTACGCCCCGGATCGCCTCGGCCAGCCCGAGCAGGTACGCCGCCGTGGCCGGATCGTCCTCGGCGAGCGCGATCGCCGCCAACGCCTCGCCGGCACCGGACAGGCTCGGCCGGTGCCGCCCGGGTGTCACCACCGACAGCAGTTCGCGGACGTGTTCCCGGGCCACGACCAGGTTCCCCCGGGCGATCGCGGTCAGCGCCAGCCCGAGCAGCCCCGGTGCGCGCAGTTCGGCCCGTACCACCTGACGGCCGCCGCCGGTCAGCGCCTCGACGGCGGTCCGGTACGCCCGCTCGGCCGTGGCCAGGTCACCGCCGCGCCGGGCCAGCTCGGCCTCGCCGAGGCTGAGCAGTACCTGCCGGGCGGGAAAGCCCACCAGGTGCGCCTCGTGGGCCGCCCGGTCGAGGTCGGCCCGCGCCCCGGCCAGGTCACCGGCGCGGCAGCGCAGCAGGCTCAGCCGCAGGGACGTGTGGGTGCTGTCGTCGCGCGCGCCCAGCTCGGTGGCGAGCCGCAGCGCCTCCTCCAGATGGCCGATCGCGGCGTGGTGTTCGCCCCGCAACGCGCTGCTGTCGGCCAGCCCGGCGACCGCGATGCCGCTCCCCCACCGGTCGCCGACCGCGCGGAATCCGGCCAGCGCGCCGGCGTAGTCCTGCTCCGCCGCGTCGGTGTCGCCGCGCTTCGCCCGCAGCGACCCGCGCAGTGCGAGCCCGATCGCCCGGGCCCACGGGTCGGGATGCTCCAGCAGCGGCGGCAGCCGGGACCAGGCCAGAGCGTCGTCGTCGACGTACACGGCCGACAGCGGCCCGGCCAGCGCCACGAACGGGTCGGCGAGCCCGTCCAGCGCCTCCGCCTCGGCCAACGCCGCCCGGCTGCCGGCCAGCTCGCCGGGCCTGATCTGGAACAGCGCGTGGTACGCCAGCGCGACGGCCCGCGGCCGGGACGGTGTCGTACCCGGTACGGCGAGACACTGCGCCAACCAGGTGGCCGCCTCGTCGTGGGCGCTGCGCAGCGACCAGAACCGGCACAGCGCGGCGGCCAGCCGTACCGCCGTCGGCGCGTCGGCGGAGTCGACCGCCCAGCGCAGCGCGGCGGTGAGGTTCTCCCGGTCGGCGCCCAGCCGGTCCAGCCAGTACACCTGGTCGGGCCCGCGCAGCGCCGGGTCCGCGGTCTCGGCGAGCCGGAGGAAGTACGCCGCGTGCGCCGACCGGGCCCGGTCGGCCTCGCCCGCGTCGGCGAGCCGCTCGGTGGCGTAGTCGCGGATGGTCTCCAACATCCGGTACCGGCCGTCCGCGAAGGTCACCAGCGACTTGTCGACGAGCCCGCCCAGGGTCTCCAGTACCGCCGGGATCTCCGTCTCGGCGGAGGTGTCCGCGCAGACCGCCTCGACGGTGTCGATCGTGGCGCCGTCGAGGAAGACCGAGAACCAGCGGGCCAGCCGCTGCTCGTCCCCGCCGAGCAGGCCCCAGCTCCACTCGACCACCGCCCGGAGGGTGCGGTGCCGGGGCAGGGCGACCCGGCTGCCGCCGGTGAGCAGGCGGAACCGGTCGCCGAGCCGGGCCGCGACCTGGTCCACCGACAGGGTACGCAGCCGCGCGGTGGCCAGTTCGATCGCGAGCGGCAGCCCGTCGAGCCGGCGGCAGATCTGCACCACGTCCGGCGCGGTGGCCGGGGTGACCGCGAACTCGGGCCGTACGGCGGCGGCCCGGTCGGCGAAGAGGCGTACCGCCGGGAAGTCCAGGGCCCGCGCCGGCGGGGCGGCACCGGGTGGCGAACCCAGCGGTGCGACCGGGCACAGCGTCTCGCCGGTGATCGCCAACGGCTCCCGGCTGGTGGCGAGGATCCGCAGCTCCGGACAGCCGCCGAGCAGCGCGTCGGCGAGCCGGGCGCACTCCTCGACGAGATGCTCGCAGTTGTCCAGCACCAGCAGCATCCGCTTGTCCGCCAGCGCCTCCAGCAGCCGTCCCAGCAGGTCACCACCGCCCCCGGGACCCGAGGTGACGCGCAACCGCAGCGCCTCGGCCAGCGCCCGGGTCACCTCCTCGGGTTGGCGTACCGGGGCCAGTTCGACCAACCACCCACCGTCCGGTGCGCGGCCGGCGTAGGCCCGGGCGGTCTCGGTGGCCAGCCGGGTCTTGCCGACCCCGCCCGGCCCGACCAGGGTGACCAGCCGGCTCCCCGCCAGCAGCCCGGTCAGCCGGGCCACGTCCGCGTCCCGGCCGACGAAGCTGGTCAGCGGGGCACGCAGATTCCCGCGTGGGCCACTTCCGGCGCGCAGGATCGTGGTGTGCAGCGCCGCCAGTTCGGCGGACGGGTCGACGCCCAGCTCCTCGGCGAGGGTCCGACGCAGCTGCTGGTACGCCCGCAGCGCCTCGCCCGGCCGGCCGGTGTCCCGCAGCGCCCGCATCAACAGCCCGTACGGCCGCTCGCGCAGCGGATGCGCGGCGGTCAGTTCGGCGCACCGGGCCACCACGTCGGCACCGCCGCCACGCTGGAGATCCGCCGCTATCCGTTCCTCGACGGCGGTCAGCCGCAGGTCGGCGAGCCGGGCCGCCGGCGCCTGTACGAAGTCGGCGTCGGCCACGTCGGCGAACGCCGGCCCCCGCCACAGCGCCAGCGCCTCGTCCAGCAGCTTCGCCGCCACCGTGGTCTCGCCGGCGGCGACCGCCTCGACACCGGCCGCCGTGAGCCGTTCGAACTCGACCGAGTCGAGCTGCTCGGGCGCGAGATCGAGCCGGTAGGCGCCGGACCGGGCGCCGAGTCGGGCCGGCTCCGGCAGCACCCGGCGCAGCCGGAACACCAGGGTCTGCAACGCGTTGGCCGCGCCCGCCGACCGGGTCCCGCCCCAGACGGCGTCGATCAGGGCATCGGCGGTCACCGACCGGCCGGCGTCCAGGGCGAGCCGGATCAGCAGCCGGCGCAGCCGGTCGCCGTTGACGTCGACGGTCCGGCCGTCGTCCCCGACGACGACCAGCGGCCCGAGCAGCCCGATCCGCACCAGAACCTCCCGCCGGCCGGTCCACAGCCTCCGTGGCCAGCGTACGGGTGGCGCCCGCCGACGCCCCGACCCGGCGGAGCCGCACGGCGCGCCACGCGGGTGCTTTGATGGGCTCCATGGACGTCAACCGGGACGGGCGGAGCTGGCGGATCGGCACGGCCGGCGACGTCGCCTGGATCGCCGGCCGGACCACGCACGGTCACTCGGTCACCACGGCGATCCCGCCGGTGTTCGACGCCTACGCCACCTTCCACCCGCCGGACGGCATCGGTTTCGCGGCCCACGAACGCGCCGTGGTCGCCGAACTCGCCGCGCACACCCCGGACCAGCCCTGGTGGCTGGGCTACCTCGAAACCGGCCTGCACGACGTCGTCTTCCCGCTCGCGCCGAGGCTGCGCCTGTACTGGGACTGGCCCTACGTACTGGTCGAGGCCGGACCCGAGCAGGCCCTCGGCTGGCGGACCGGCCACATGCGGGGCGACGGATCGCTGCCCGATCTGATCTTCCCGGCGGACCACTCCTGGCTCGTCTCCGCCCTCTGGGACGACCTCTGGACCGACGTCGGCGGCGCTGCCGACCTGATCACCGCCTTGCAGCGCAACCCGCTGGTCAACGCCCGTCCCGTCGGCCCCGACGAGGACGCCCTTCCGCCGGGACTCGTACGCGACTGACCCGGCCCCGTCGACTGACCCGGCCCGGCCGACTGACCCGTCGACCGGGCGGTCCGGGGTTCAGCGCGGCGCCGGACGGAGTGCGATCGCCCGGAGGAAGACGTCACCGATCTTCGCCGGATCCTCGGCGATGAGTACGCCGCCGCCGGTGGTCCTGGTGATCTGGTCGAGCGGCTCCCGGTTGACCGCGTCACCGATGCCCAAGATGATGAGCTGAATCGGCTGCGCATCGTCCCTCAGCGCGGTGAGCTTGCTGATCAGGCTCTCCAGGGAGAGACCGGCGGGGTCGTCGTTGCCGATGCCGTCGGTGAGGATGACCACGGAGTTGACCCGGCCCGCCTGCCAGCCGTCCTGCACCTCCTTGTAGGCGGCGAGAATGGTGTCGTAGAGGCCGGTGTCGCGGTTCTGCCCGGGCGTGATCCCGGCCAACGCGCCGACCAACTCGCTCCGCTGGCTGGAGAGGGTGCCGATCGGCACGAGTTGCCGGTAGTCCCTGGATCCGTCGAGGCGGGTGGAGAAGACCCACAGGCCGACGGCCCAGTCGTCGTTGAACAGTCCCAGGCCGCGTTGCGCCGCCTGGAGGGTGACCTGCATCCGGGTGGCGTTGCCGGCGGTGGGCACCCGGCCGCGCATGGTGCCGGAGACGTTGATCGCGGCGAGCATCCGGCCCGGCGCGGTGATTGCCGACCAGGTGGAGAGCGCCCGGTCGACCACGGCCGGGTCGGCCCGGGTCGGCGCCGCACCACCGGCCCTCGGTGACGCCGACGGCGACCCGCCGGCCGGGCTCGGCGCGCCCGTCGGTGCGGAGAAACCGGCACCCCAGGTGCCGTCGGCGGCGCGCAGGCCCTGGGCGGCGAGCTTGTCGCGGAAACGGCCCGTGCTCAGCGCCTGATGCAGCCCGTCGGCGGCGGCGACCTTGGCCGGATCCGTACCGGGCATGACCGCGAACGGGTAGTCCAGCGGTGTCGGCGCCGGGTCGAGGTACAGCGCGGCGAGCGGGACCGGTGGCTTGGCCGCGTTGTAGGCGATGACGTCCTCCTCCGACAGCATCGCCAGGCGCAACGCGCCACTGATCGACGAGACGTCGCTCGACCGGGGGAACTGCGCCAGCAGATCGCCGCGGAGCGCCGAGCGGCCCGTCGCCACCGCGCGCAACGTCGCGGTCGTCGCCTGCTGGGCGCCCGCGCCGGCGGCACCCGCCGCCGCCCCGAGCGCCATCAGCCCGGACAGGCCGGCCGCGTCGCGGGTGGGCTCGACGATTCCGGTACGCAGCCCGGTGCCCGTGGTGATCTTCTCCAGCAGGTCGTCCCAGCTGAGCGTGGTGTTGGGCCAGCCGAGGCCGGACGCGACGGGCTCGGGCATGGCCACCACGACGGGGCTACGGGCGATCGAGGCACCGTCGGTCGTGGCGAATCCGGGTGCGGCGGTACGCAGCCGCTGCAGCCAGGTCGAGGAGTCGGGCACCCACACGTCCGGGATGACCGTGGTGCCATTGCCCTGACCCACCCCGGCCAGACCCACCCCGTGTGCGGTGGCGAGTGCGGCGGCCATGTCCGCCGGTTCGACCGGGCTGACCGAGACCGTCACGCAGACACCGCCGGGCGCCCCGCCCTGGTCGATCCCGGACTCGGCGACGGACTGCACGGCGGGGACGATCTCCGGGGCGGCGGCGACCGTGAGTTTCGCCTGACTCGTGCAGCCTGATCCAGCCAATTGCTGGTAGCCGAGGGAGACTCCGGACACGACGGCGACAACCGACACCGCAACGGCGGCGGCGCCTATCCCTCGGGAACGTCTATTCCCTTGGGAACGTCTACGTATGCGATGGCGGCCAGACACGCGATCAATACTGGACACCCGGACCCCCTTGTGGCCAGCCATGTCCGGCCGAAACTCCAGAAAAGCGAGCATTAGCCGAGTTTCGCTACCTGATGTCGCCGACCGGCGGCGGATAGTAGCGAACGGTTCAGGCCGGCAGGGTGACGACCCGGCGCTCGGCGGCTGCGGTCCGAGCCGCCTCGATGATCCGGAGCGTCTGCACCGCACTGGCCGGATCGACCGGGAAGGCACCCTCGCCGCGCAGCGCGTCGCGTACCTCGGCGTAGAACTGCTCGTAGCGTCCCCGTTCGGTGGGGATCCGCTCGACCTCGTCGTTGACACCCAGCAGACCAGCGTCCGACTCCGGCTCGACGCCCCAGCCCGGGTCGCCGGGACGCATCCCGGAGATCACCTGGGGCTCCTGCACGTCGAGGCCGTACTTGGTGAAGGTGGCCCGGTCGCCGAGAACCCGGAAACGGGGATTGCGGGTACCGGCCAGGGCGGAGGCCCACAGGTGCGAGCGCACCCCGCTGGAGTGCCGCAGCGCGACGAAACTGTCGTCGTCGACCGCCACCCCGGCACGCCGCCGGTCCAGCTCCGCGTAGACCTCGGTCACCGGGCCGAACAACTGCAGAGCCTGGTCGACGATGTGCGCGCCAAGGTCGTAGAGCAGGCCACCGGCCTCGGCGGGGTCGCCGAACTCGCGCCAGTTCTCCTTCGGCTTCGGCACCCAGCGGTCGTACCGGGACTCGAACCGGAACACGCTGCCGAGCCGGCCGGAGCTGAGCACCTTACGCAGGGTCAGGAAGTCCGAGTCGAGCCGGCGGTTCTGGAACACGGTCAGCCCGACGCCCGCCTGTTCGGCCGCCCGGACCACCTGCTCGGCCTCGGCCGCGGTGGGCGCGAACGGCTTGTCCACCACCACCGGCGTACCCGCTTCGATGGCCCGCAGCGCGAGCGGCACGTGGGTCCGGTTCGGGGTGCTGACCACGACCAGGTCGAGCGAGTCGACCCGGTCGAACAGCTCGTCGGCGGTGGGTACGACCTCCGCCTGCGGGTACCCCGCACGGGCCTGCTCGGCACGTTCCGGGTTGCCGGTGACGATCAGCGCGACCGAGAGGCCGGAAGTGGCGTCCACCAGTGGGGCGTGGAAGCGCTGCCCGCCGATGCCGTACCCGAGGATGCCGACCCGTAGCTCGGCGGAGGAGGCGTTACCCATGACGCCCATTTAAGCCCCCTGACCAGTCGGCGGCGGCGTTACGCGGCGTCGGGGTGACGCTCGTCCCACTCGGCGAGCCGGCCGGAACCGGTGACGGTGACTGGTGTGCCCGACCGGACAGACTCCGACCCGGACCGGCGGCGACCCGGGCAGGGTCGGCGGCGGCTACCCGGGGGTGATTCGGATCGCCGGTTTCAGCGCGTCGGGAGCGGGCGGCCGGGCGAAGGTGAGCACGGTGTCCGGGCCCTCGACGGTCAGCGCGACGGGGCTGTCGTCACCGAGCAGCCGGGCAGTGCCGGTGAGCTGGACGCCGGCCAGCCGGACCCGGTCGCCGGTGACCGGCCCGCCGAGGATGACGTTGACGGCACCGTCCCGGCCGAGGGTGAAGTGCGCACCCTCGCTCTCGGGTCGGCTCCACGGTCGGCTGGCGTAGATCGCGGCACCGTTGGCGTCGAGCCACCGACCGAAGCCCGCCAACCGGCGCAGCTGCTCCGGCGGCAGGGTGCCCTCGCCGCCGGACGGGCCGACGTTGAGCAGCAGGTTCCCGTTCTTGGCAACGGCGTCGACGAAGTCCGGCAACAGCGTGTCCGGGAACGACGCGTAGTCCTGGTCGCGCTCCATGCGGTTGAAGCCGTACGAGTTGCCGATGCCTCGGGTCGTCTCCCACTTCTTCGCCCGCACCGTGTCGTACTGGGTGTACTCGGGGGTGGTGAAGTCGCTGTGCGGCACGGCCGGCGGCGTGACGTTGTCGATGAACTCCGGGTCGTCGGCGATCGCCCACTTCATCAGCCGGTCGAAGCCCGCCCTGCCGAGCGTGGTTCCCATCGTCCAGCGCCAGAAGGAGTCGGTCTGCCAGCGGTCGTTCACCACCCCGTCCGGGACGGTGTTGTAGTAGTCGGCAAGCAGGCTGAACAGCCGTTTCTGCCCGGTCGGCCAGGAGATGTCGTTCCACAGCAGGTCGGGCTTGTACCGGATGACGAGTTCCCGGAGCTGGGCGTCGGCGTAGTCGGCGTAGCCGTCGCCGTACCGGGCGTAGGTGTAGTCGCCGAGGGTGCGGACGATGTCGCGCTGGAAGGTCCAGTCCACCCCGCCGGAGTAGTAGACGCCGAACCGCAGCCCCTGGGCTCGGACGGCGGTGGCGAGTTCGCCGACGATGTCCCGCTCGCTGTGCCAGCCGGGCCGGTGCGGGTGGCGTACGCCGGTCGGCCACAGCGCGTACCCGTCGTGGTACTTGGCGACCAGTACGACGTACCGGGCGCCGGAGTCGCGGAACGTCTTCGCCCAGGCGTTCGGGTCCCACCGCTCCAGCCCCTTGTCGAACATCGCCTTGAAGCCCTCGTACGGCAGGTTCCCGTAGGTCGCCCGGTGGTGCTCGGCGGTCGGCGTCGACGGATCCCGCATGGCGTTGCCGTAGTCCTCGGCGTACGGGTGCACCAGCATCGCCCGGTCGTAGTCGGAGCGCAGCACGTCGGCGTAGTTGCCGGTCGGGGCGAACCCGGGGACGGAAAAAAGTCCCCAGTGGATGAAGATCCCGAACTTGGCGTCGGAGAACCAGTCGGGCACCGGGTGCGCGTTCAGCGATTCCCGGGTCGCCCGGTACGGCCCCTCGGTCGTCATCCTGGCCAACCGGTCGTCCCGCCAGGCGTAGACCGCCGCCGCGATCGGCGGCGTGGCCACCAGCAGTGTCAGAACGACCAGCCCCACCAGCAGTTTCTTTCGGTGTCGACGGATGAATGCCCGCATGACTCCCCCTCCCCAGGTAGCAATACAAATGTATTGTCTGCCAGCGTGGCGGAGGTTGCAAGTCGAACGTATTGCTTAGAGAATCGGATCATGCCGAGGAAGGTCGACCACGAGCAACGCCGGAGCCGGATCGCCGAGGCGGTGTGGACGATCGTCGCCCTGCGCGGGCTGGAGGCGGTCAGCCTGCGCGACGTCGCCGCCGAGGCCGGGGTTTCGCTGGGCCAGGTCCAGCACTACTTCAAGACCAAGGACCAGGTCCTGCTGTACGCCTGTCGTCGCCTCGTCGAACTGGCCGGCGAGGAACTGGGCCGCAAAGCCGGGACACCGCCCGAACCCTCGTCCCCCCGGGCGGTCATCCGGGCGATCGCCGAGCAGACCGTGCCGACCACACCGGAACACCAGGCCGGCGCCGCGGTCTGGTACGCCTTCATCACCAGGTCGGTCACCATGCCGGAGCTGGCCACAGTCATCCGGACCACCTGGGCCGACACGCACGCCCTGATCACCGAACAGGTACGCCTGGCCCAGCGGGCCGGCGAGGTGGACCCCCGGCTCGACCCGGCGGGGCTGGCCGCCACCCTGCAAACCGTGATCGACGGCGTCGTCCCGCAGGTGCTGGTCGGACACCGTACCGGCACCGAGGCCCTGGCCATCGTGGACGAGCATCTCGATCTGGTCTTCGACCCCGCCCCGAGCCGCCGACAGCCCGGCTGACCAGGCAACGAGTACCGGAGCGGTGTCCACCGGAGATGTTGACGGCGAACGGGTCTCCGACGACAGCAGCGCCGCCGCCACCTCGGAGTGCTGGTAAGAACGTGTCACCACCAGCTAAAGCGGGCGTGCACGGGAGACCTGGTGTGGCCGGAGGTGGCGGCCAGGCTGGCTGGCCGCTGGTCTGGACAAACCTTCAACTTATTGATTTTGAGCCGGCTGGTCTACAGACCACGCAGACCCCCCGGCTCCTCCCCTGGCCGACTCGTGAACAGTCCCGCCACACATGGCGCATAGGCATGACATCACCGGCGAACAGGCCGGCTCCTCTGGCGGCCATGACCGATGTCAGCGCGACTCACTCCAGGGGATCAACATGGACACCACGCCCACTGTCCCCGGATACCTCCGCCCTCCCAGTGGCGGACGGGCAGCGGGACGAAGTTGTCAGCCTCTACGTCCCCTGTGCGTTCTGCGGGATCTGGCACAGCCACGGCAACGGCCGCGCGTCCGAACCGCTCAACCAACCCGGGGAGGTCACTCACCGCGTGGAGCACTGCACCAGCCCCACGGACCGCTACGGGCGGTCCACCGCCCCCGAGAGAGGCTGGGCCGTACGCGCGCACCGGTTACAACATCCTGATGCAGGAGGAGCCGTTCCGCCAGGAGTGGGGCACGGGACACGCGTAGGCGGTCCCGCGTGATCGCCGCTGCCTTCTCCTGGCCGGACGCGCACCGGTGCCCGGCGTGAGGTAGCGCGAGAGTCCGCTGCAACCGATGGAGGAGTGGCGTTGGACCGGACAGATGGGCGGCCACTTCTACAACTGCTAGCCGGACACCACGGGCGAGACTCCGGCGTGTCGGTGGACATGTCCCCACGGGGGCGCGCTCCGTGTCCGGGAGTTGTCCGGGACACGCGCAGTCCTGATCGCTACCGCGGCGGCCTTCGACGCCTGGGGGGTCTGGCCGTAGCGACGGCAGCCCGTTCAGGCTGCCTGGTCACGCACGGCTCTGATGCGGAACGGCATCCTCGGCGACACTGATTCCTCGGTCGGCGCGCCGGCGATGCCATCGCCGCTGCCGTGTGAAGGTCGTGATCGTTGCGGCAACACCGATGGCCGCGCCGGCAATCAAGGCGGTGGGCAACCAGCCGAACCACTTCGCAGTCGCTGCCCCGAAGGCAGTCCCAAGGCTGCCGCCCACAAAGTAGACCAACATGTAGGCACTGTTAAAGCGTGCCGGGGCCGCCGGATCGATCGCCAGAACAGTGCTTTGGTTAGCCACCTGGGCCGCGAACAGCCCCGCATCGAAGACCGCCAGGCAGACCAGGGTCACGGCTGTGTTCGCGAGGCTGAAGCCCAGAATGGTCGCGGCTACCGCGGCCAGGACGAGGCCGGCGAGGATCACCCGGCGAGCACCGACGCGGTCAGTCCACGCACCCGCGACCTGGGTGGCCAGGATGCCCGAGAGGCCCGCAAGTGCATACAGTCCGATCCGTTCGGCCGAGTACGAGAACGGGGGCTCAGAGAGCGCCACGGCGATCCCTGCCCACACCACGGAGAACGCGAAGAACCACATTGAGCCGCGCAATGCGGCAACGCGCAGGGTCGCGTGACGGACGAACAAGCCAGGCAGCGAACGCAACGCAGACAGGTAGCCGCGCTCGGCGGTGCCGTGTGCTCGCGGGAGCGCCACCAGGCAGCACACCGTGACCAAGCCGCAGGCAGCGGCGAAGACGAGCAGCATCTTGCGCCAGCCGAGCTCGTCTGAAAGCCACCCGCCGACGATTCGGCCGGCAAGAATCCCGGCTGAGATGCCGGCGGTCACGACCCCCAAAATCGTTGCACGCCGTCGCGGAGGAGCCAAACGGCCCGCGACCGAACTCAGGCCCGCCCCGACCGATGAACACGCACCGACCACGGCGACCATCAGGCCCAACAGCGTGACAGTGGGGACGACTGCGCTGGCCGCAAGTGCACACGCAAGGACCCCGAACTGAGCGGCCAGGACCCGCCCAGGAGCGAAGCGGTCGACCAACGGCACGAGAACACCGAGACCAACCATGTAGCCGATAGGCCCAAACGCGAGTGCGACCCCAACGGCAGTGATCTGTGTACCCAACGAGTCCGCCACATCCGCAATCGCTGGCTGCAACGGGTAGATGGTCGACGTGGCAAGGGCAGCCGAGGTCGACATGAACAGGACGGCGGAACCGCGGAGCCGAGCAGAACCAGGAGCCCCGATGTTGGTTTCAGTTGTCACCCGACCGACCGTAGGGGTGCAAGAGCAGGAGTGCTGGCGAGAATAGGACGTCGATGGCGTGGGAGGCCCAGCTCAGCTCGATCACTGCTGAGGAGGTCGTCGAGCGCAGCTGTCGGTGGGCGGATGAGGTGCCGTCCATCGTCGTTCGGCCGCCCACCGAGCGCGGCGGGGCGTGGCGGGTAACACGCGGGTTGCTCCGCTTCGACGGGGCATGGCTACCCGCTGAGGCGGACTTGGTGCCGTTCATCGGGTGGGTGCTGTCCGGACGGTTCGTCTACGACGCTTTGCGGTGTCCGGCCATCGGCCAGGTCCCGGCCCGCCACGTACACCCGGACACCCTTGCGGACCTGCTCCGCCTCCAGTCGCTCACCGTGGAGGCGACCCGGCTCCGGGGTCCGCGCGGCAGGCTTAGCGCGCGGCCGGGAAAGGCCAGGTGGAGGCCCGGAAACTGGTGGCGGTGGCTGCCGCCGCTTGCGATGCGTCGGACGTGGCCGGAGGTGAACCGGATCATCCGCCAGCGTCAGAAGGAGGCGACCACCGCTGAGACCGTGGCGGAGGGCACGGCGGACGGGGTGACGACGCTCCGGCGTCAGGTGGCCGCCGGGATCGAGTAGCGTCGGCCGGAGTGGCTGGCGTACCTGCACGGCCAGGCGGCGGAACTGGCCCGGCTGGACCTGGTGGCGGAGGAACTGGCGGCCACCGTGAAGGCCCTAGCGGAGTTTGACCGCGTGCGCCAGGTGATGGAAGTCCCGGCACGCCTGTTCATGGCTGCATCCACGCTCGAGGCCTGGCGGTCCAGGAAGCCCGGGAGCAGGCCACTACCGCGTCGGCGAGCCTGGAGCGGCACGTGGTCCAGGCCACTCGGGGGAGGCCGCTGCGGCGGTCTGAGTTTCACAAACAGGGGCCCGCATCCGCCGGACTGGCCTCCTCCGGGTGCGGGCCGTTTCGTGTCTCTGCGAGCCGCCTCTGTTACTCGCTCTCGTCGCGTTGGCTGGGCCGGTTCTCGCGAATCCAGGCTTCAACGGCGTCTCGGTCCCAGATCCGCATGCGGCCATTGCCGACGGTATCGACGGGCTCGGGGAATCCAGGTCGACGGACGATCTCGGTTGTCCTGGTACGTGATACACCGCCGAGCATCGCGGCGACGTCTGCCAGGGCAACCAGCCTCATACGGCGACGGTAAGCACAAATGACCTTGCCACTTCGGCACTTGCCGCATTGACGGTGTCGAAGTGGCAAGGGAGGCTGTTGTGCATGGGTTGTGCCGCTCGTGGAGCGGGGCTCGGGGGCGGCACGTCAGCCTTAGCCTGCCCGCGCGGCCGGATCACCCCGTCCCCTGGCAAGGGGCGCCGGCCGCCGGGCAGGCCCGGACGCGACGAAGGGTGACGCACGTGTTCAGCGACGACATACCGCACCAGCCCGTACCGCTCACCAATCCCGGACCCGTGCCCGTGCCTGAGTCGATCGAGCGGGCCGAGATGCGCACGGTGCTCCGGCGCCACGTCAGCAACGGAGGCAACTGCCAGTCGTGCGGCAACCCCCCGGATCACACCGGGATGTGCTGGGCGGCCAGGGTGGCGTACGAACGGCTGGCGAGCGACTGGGGGAAGTGACCCCGGAGACGCGGAACGGCCCGGACCTGCGTGGGATAGGTCCGGGCCGTTCTGTGCGCGGCTACGCCCCTTGGATCCCTGGATCCGCCTGGATCCGACGGGCGTGGCTCGCGATGCCCAGCTAGGTTCGGTGGATGCGACTATCGGTGCTCGGCGGTTGCGGCGGCTGGCCGACCGCGAACCAGGCGTGCAGCGGATACGTCATCGAGCACGACGGGTTCAGGCTTCTGGTGGATCCGGGCTACGCGACGATGCCCCGGCTGCTCGATCTCATGACACCCGACGAGGTCGACGCCGTGTTCGTCACGCACGGGCATCCCGACCACTGCGCCGACCTCAATCCCCTGCTGCGCGCCAGAGCCATGCGGGACAACCCCCCGGCACCGCTGCCCGTGTACGCCCTTCCGGGCGCCCTGGACGCCGTCCTCGCGCTCGACCGGCCGGAAACGCTCGACAGCGCCTACGATCTGCGCGAGTTCAACGCCGGCGACCACTTCGACATCGGCCCCTTCTCCGCGTGGACCCGCATGCTGCCGCACTTCACGCCCAACGCCGGCCTTCGGCTCGAGCAGGGCGGCCGGATCCTGGCCTACACCGGTGATACCGGCCCCAGCCCCGAGGTGGTGGAACTGGCGCGGGGCGCCGACCTGTTCCTGGCCGAGGCCACCCATGCGGACGAGGTTCCGGCCGACTCACGGGAGGCCCTGACGAGCGCCGACCAGGCCGGCCGGCAAGCCCGGCGGGCCGCCGTGGGACGCCTCCTGCTCACGCACCTCTGGCCCGGTTCCGACGTCGAACTGGCCAGGGCAAAGGCCGGTGCGGAGTACGACGGCGACATAGCGATAGCCACCCCCGGCCTCGCCACCGACGTGTGAGTCAGCCAGCGACGCCCGCACGGGAACGTGCGAGGACCTCGGCGGCCCCTAACTCGAGGCGGGCCGGCGTTCTGTCTACCTCACGCTCGCGGCGGCGGTCGGCCGGGCCGGCGCCTGGTTCCGCCGGCCGATGGTGCGACGGCGGCTGGACGCGGTCAGCGGCACCGTGCTGATCGCCCTCGGCCTGCGGGTCGCCGCCCAGACCCGCTGAGCGACGACCAGCACGTGGCGGGTCAGCGGGCGGGTACGGCCAACGGCTGGGTGGAGGACGCCACCGGGGCCGGCAGCTCCCCCGTACCGCCGAGGTAGCGGTGGATCGCGGCGGCGGCCGCCCGGCCCTCGGCGATCGCCCAGACGATCAGCGAGGCGCCCCGGTGCATGTCCCCGGCGACGAAGACACCCGGCGTACCGGCCTGCCATTCGGCGTCCGAGTCGATCGCACCACGCCGGTTGCGGACCACACCGAGCTGATCGAGCAGCAGCTGCTCCTCGGTGCCCTCGAAGCCGATGGCGAGCAGCACGAGGTCGGCCGGCAGTTCCCGCTCCGAGCCGGGCACCACGGTCAGGAAGCGCTGACCGTTCCGCTTCTCGACGGTGACCTCGGCGATCCGGACCGCGCGCACCTGGCCGGTGCCGTCGTCCACGAACTCCTGCACCGCGACCGCGAAGACCCGCTCGCCACCCTCCTCGTGCGCCGGGTACTCGCGCAGGATCCACGGCCAGGTCGGCCACGGGTCGCGGGCCTCGTCGCGCTCGTGCGGTGGTCGCGGGTACAGGTCGAGCTGGTGTACGCCGGCCGCGCCCTGCCGGTGCGCCACGCCCAGGCAGTCGGCCGCGGTGTCCCCGCCCCCGATGATCACCACGTGCCTGCCGGCGGCGTCGATCGGCGTCGACGACTCCCGCCCGCTCACCAGCCGGTTCGACGCCACCAGGTGCTCCATCGCCTGGTGTACGCCACGCAGCGGCCGGCCCGGGGTTTCCGGGGTGTCCCGCCCGGCGAGGGCACCGCAGGCGAGCAGCACCGCGTCGTGCTCGGCCCGGAGCTGCTCGGCGGTGACGTCGACGCCGACGTTCACGCCGGTCCGGAACTGCACGCCCTCGGCGGTGAGCTGGGCCAACCGCCGGTCGATGTGTTCCTTCTCCAGCTTGAAGTCGGGGATGCCGTACCGGAGCAGGCCGCCGATCGCGTCGTCCCGCTCGTACACGGTCACCGCGTGACCGGCCCGGACGAGCTGCTGCGCGGCGGCGAGTCCGGCCGGCCCGGAGCCGACCACCGCGACCCGCCTGCCGGACGGCCCCGGTACCTCGTGCGGGGTCACCAGGTCCAGGTCGAAGGCCCGGTTGACGATCTCGACCTCGACCTGCTTGATGGTCACCGGCGCGCCTCCGGCGATGCCCAGTACGCAGGCCGCCTCGCACGGCGCCGGGCAGAGCCGCCCGGTGAACTCCGGGAAGTTGTTGGTGGCGTGCAGCGACTCGATGGCGGTCGCCCAGTTGCCGGTCCGGACCAGGTCGTTCCAGTCCGGGATGCGGTTGCCCAGCGGGCAGCCGTCGTGGCAGAACGGGATGCCGCAGTCCATGCAGCGGGTGGCCTGCGCCCGGATCAGGGGCTCGTCGGCGGACGGGTAGACCTCGCGCCAGTCGGAGATCCGTACCGGGACCGGGCGGCGGGCCGGGAGCTTCCGGTCGTACCGGAGGAAACCGTTCGGGTCAGGCACGAGCCACCTCCTGGGACGGCCGCGAACCGGGGCTGACCGGCCGGGCGGGGGACGCGGGCGGACCGGCCGGTGTGGCACCGGACGGCGGCTGGGCGGGTACGGGTACGGCCGGCGGGGCGGCCGGAGCCGCCAGGGCGGTCATCACCGCCTCGTCGACGTCGCGCCCCTCCGCCTCGGCGATCCGCATGATCTCCCGGACCCGCTTGAAGTCGCGGGGTACCACCGCGGTGAACTCCTCCACCGCCTCCGGCCAGCGCTTGAGCAGCGCCTCCGCGACGGACGAGTCGGTCTCGGCGAAGTGCCGCTGCACCAGGTCGTGCAGGCTGCCCCGCTCGTCGTCGGTGAGCGGCGCCAGGTCCACCAGTTCGGTGTTGACCCGGCGGCGGTCGAGTTGCCAGACGAACGCCGTACCGCCGGACATGCCGGCCGCGAAGTTGCGCCCGGTACCGCCGAGCACCACCACCGTGCCGCCGGTCATGTACTCACAGCCGTGGTCACCCACCCCCTCGACGACGGTCGCCGCGCCCGAGTTGCGGACCGCGAACCGCTCGCCGACCCGGCCACGCAGGAACAGTTCCCCGCCGGTGGCCCCGTACAGGATGGTGTTACCGGCGATGATCTGGTCCTCGGCCCGGCCGTTCGGTCCGGCCGGGGTGTCCAGCCCGCCGGCGAACGGCGCGGCCGGATCGGGGCGGACCACGATCCGCCCGCCGGACAGCCCCTTGCCGACGTAGTCGTTGGCGTCGCCGGCCAGCCGCAGCGTCACTCCGCTGGGCAGGAAGGCGCCGAAGGACTGACCGGCGGTGCCGGTGAGATCGAACTCGATGGTGTCGGTCGGCAGGCCGGCCCCGCCGAACCGCCGGGTGACGACGCCGCCGAGCATCGCGCCGACGCTGCGGTGTTCGTTGCGGACCGCCACCGCGGCCCGGACCCGGGTACCCGACTCCGTCAGCGCCGGAGCGGCCAGGGCCAGGAGTTCGTTGTCCAGCGACCGGTCCAGCCCGTGGTCCTGGGCCCGTACGCCCCGGCGGGCGGCGCCGGCCGGCAGTTCCGGCACGTGGAGTACGGGCCGCAGGTCCAGACCGTGCGCCTTCCAGTGGCCCAGGGCGGGGGCGAAGTCGAGCAGCTCGGTCGCGCCGATCGCCTCCTCCAGCGAGCGGAAGCCCAGCTCGGCGAGGTAGCCCCGGACCTCCTCGGCGAGGAAGAGGAAGAAGTTCTCCACGAACTCGGGCCGCCCGGTGAAGCGCTCGCGCAGCACCGGATTCTGGGTGGCGATGCCGACCGGGCAGGTGTCCAGGTGGCAGACCCGCATCATGACGCAGCCGGCGACGATCAGCGGGGCGGTGGCGAAGCCGTACTCCTCGGCGCCGAGCAGGGCCGCGACCACGACGTCCCGGCCGGTCTTGAGCTGGCCGTCGACCTGCACGGTGACCCGGTCGCGGAGCTTGTTGAGCAGCAGCGTCTGCTGCGCCTCGGCCAGCCCCAGCTCCCACGGGGTGCCGGCGTGCTTGAGCGAGTTCAGCGGGGAGGCACCGGTGCCGCCGTCGTGTCCGGAGATCAGGATGACGTCGGCCTTGAGCTTGGCGACCCCGGCCGCGACCGTGCCGACACCGATCTCGCTGACCAGCTTCACGTGTACCCGGGCCGCCGGGTTGACGCTCTTCAGGTCGTGGACGAGCTGCGCCAGGTCCTCGATCGAGTAGATGTCGTGGTGCGGGGGCGGCGAGATCAGTCCGACTCCCGGGGTGGCGTGCCGGGTCCGGGCGATCCACGGCCAGACCTTGTTGCCGGGAAGCTGACCGCCCTCGCCCGGCTTGGCACCCTGGGCCATCTTGATCTGGATGTCGTCGGCGTTGACCAGGTATTCGCTCGTCACCCCGAACCGGCCGCTGGCGACCTGCTTGACCGCCGAGCGCCGGGACGGGTCGTAGAGCCGCTCGACGTCCTCGCCGCCCTCGCCGGTGTTCGACTTGCCGCCGAGGCGGTTCATCGCGATCGCCAGGGTCTCGTGCGCCTCCGCCGAGATCGACCCGTACGACATGGCGCCGGTGGCGAACCGCTTGACGATCTCGCTAGCCGGCTCCACCTCGTCGAGTGGGACAGGCTCGCGTACTCCGCTGCGGAAGGTGAACAACCCGCGCAGCGATCCGGCCTGCCGGGCCAGGTCGTCGACCTTGGCGGTGTACTCGCGGAAGACGTCGTACTGGCGGGAGCGGGCGGCGTGCTGGAGCAGGAAGACCGTCTCCGGGTTGAACAGGTGCAGCTCGCCCTCGCGGCGCCACTGGTACTCGCCGCCAACCTCCAGCGGCCGGTGGTTGAGCGCTCCGGTGTTCTCGGCGTACGCCCGGCTGTGCCGGGCGGCCACCTCGGCGTGGATCCCGGTCAGCCCGATGCCGCCGATCTTGCCGGCCGTACCGGCGAAGTAGCGCTGCACCAGCCGGTTGTCCAGGCCGACCGCCTCGAAGACCTGGGCACCGCAGTACGACGAGACGGTGGAGATGCCCATCTTCGACATGATCTTGAGTACGCCCTTGCCGAGCGCCTTGACGTAGTTCCGGACCGCCGTCCCCGGCTCGATCCCGGCCAACGCACCGGTCGCGATCAGGTCCTCGACCGACTCGAACGCGAGGTAGGGGTTGACGGCAGCGGCGCCGTAGCCGATCAGCAGGGCGGTGTGGTGCACCTCGCGGCAGTCACCGGACTCGACGATCAGCGCCACCTGGGTCCGGGTCTGCTCCCGGACCAGGTGCTGGTGCACGGCGGCGGTGAGCAGCAGCGACGGGATCGGCGCCAGGTCGGCGGTGGAGTCGCGGTCGGAGAGGACCAGGATGCGTACCCCGTCCTCGATCGCCTCGGAGACGTGCCGGCAGATCTCGGTCAGCCGGGCCTTCATCCCGGCGGCGCCGTCCCGGATCCGGTAGAGCCCGGAGACCCGGACCGCCTTGAACCCGGGCAGGTCGCCGTCGGCGTCGATCTTGAGAATCTTGGCCAGCTCGTCGTTGTCGATCACCGGGTACGGAAGTACGACCTGCCGGCAGCTCGCCGGACTCGGGTCGAGCAGGTTCCCCTCCGGCCCGATCGTCGCCTGGAGGCTGGTCACCAGCTCCTCCCGGATGGCGTCCAGCGGCGGGTTGGTCACCTGGGCGAAGAGCTGGTGGAAGTAGTCGTAGAGCAGCCGGGGCCGGGTGGACAGCGGCGAGATCGGGGTGTCGGTGCCCATCGAGCCGACCGGTTCGGCGCCGGCCCTGGCCATCGGCCCGAGCAGGATCTTCAGCTCCTCCTCGGTGTAGCCGAAGGTCTGCTGCCGGCGCCGGACGGAGTGGTGGGCGTAGACGGTGTGCCGGCGCGGCGGCAGGTCCGACAGGTCGATCAGGCCGGCGTGCAGCCAGTCGCCGTACGGCTGCGCGGCGGCGAGCTCGGACTTGATCTCGTCGTCCAGGACGATCCGCCCGGCGGCGGTGTCGACCAGGAACATCCGGCCCGGCTGCAACCGCCCCTTGGCGACCACGCTCGCCGGGTCGAGGTCGAGTACCCCGGCCTCGCTGCCGAGCACCACCAGGCCGTCCGAGGTCAGCCACCAGCGGCCCGGCCGCAGCCCGTTGCGGTCCAGTACGGCACCGACCAGCGAACCGTCGGTGAAGGCGACCGACGCCGGCCCGTCCCACGGCTCCATCAGGCTGGCGTGGAAGCGGTAGAAGGCCCGCTTCGCCGGAGCCATCTCCGGGTCGTTCTCCCAGGCCTCCGGGATCATCATCAGCACCGCGTGCGGCAGGCTCCGCCCGGCCAGGTGCAGCAGTTCCAGCACCTCGTCGAAGTTGGCCGAGTCGGAGGCGGCCGGGGTGCAGATCGGGAAGAGCCGCTTCAGGTTGCCGGGAATCTCCGGGCTGCGCAGCAGCGCCTCCCGGGCCTGCATCCAGTTCTTGTTGCCCCGGATCGTGTTGATCTCGCCGTTGTGCGCGATGAACCGGTAGGGGTGGGCCAGCGGCCAGGACGGGAAGGTGTTGGTGGAGAACCGCGAGTGCACCAGGGCGATCGCGCTGGTCATCCGGGGGTCGGTCAGGTCCGGGAAGAACTCCGGAAGCTGGTCCGGGGTGAGCATCCCCTTGTAGACCATGGTCCGGGACGACAGCGACGGGAAGTACGCCGGCACGCCCCGCTCGGCGGTCTCCCGTTCGGCCTGCTTGCGTACGCAGAACGCGACCCGGTCCAGCTCGAGGCCGGTCAGCGGGGTGCCAGCCGGACCGGCCGCCGAACCGGTCAGCCGGTGCGCGGCGAGGAAGACCTGCCGGATCCGGGGCCGGGCCGCCAGTGCGGTCTCGCCGAGATCGTCCGGCCGAACCGGTACGTCCCGCCAGCCCAGCACCTCCGCGCCCTCGACCAGGGCGTACTTCTCCAGCACCGTCCGGGCCCGAACCTCGTCGGCCGGATCGGCGGGCAGGAAGACCAGGCCGGTGGCGTACTGCCCGGCCGGTGGCAACGGGAAGTCGACCACGGCCCGCAGGAAGGCGTCCGGCACCTGGAGCATGATTCCGGCGCCGTCGCCGGTGTTCTGCTCCGCGCCCCGGGCGCCCCGGTGATCCAGCCGACACAGCGCCGACAGGCCCTTCGCGACCACGTCGTGCGAACGGCGGCCGTGCAGGTCCGCCACGAACGCCACCCCGCAGGCGTCCCGCTCCGTGCCCGGGTCGTAGAGCCCCTGCGGCTCCGGCGTTCCCGTCAGCCGAGCGGTGGAGTCCAGGACGTGACCGCCGCCGGTCAGCTCACGGTCGGCGGTTGCCGCCGACGGGGAGAGGCGCGGTTCCTGGGGGTACGGAGAGGCCACCGGGGCTCCTGTCGTCACTCACGTTCAATCATTGGGTCGGGACGACGTCGGCCCTGCTGGGTCTCTCGAGTCTACGTTAGGGGCCGGCGGGGTCCACCAGTTCGAACTGATCACAGGCAGCGGAATTGATCACATGCCCGGGATCCGCTACGTGTACGCTCCCCCGGTGGCTTCTGTGCGAGACGAGCCGTTTGACCGGTTGGAACGCTTTTACGATGCGGTGCCGCGTGACGGGGCACACACAGAGGATTTCGGCGGGCTGGTTCTCTTTGTCCGCGACGGGGCTGGCTGGCCATTCTACGCGCGCCCGCGACTGGACGCCACGGAGTCGCCGTCGGCAGCCGACGTGACCGCCGTCCGTCAGCGGCAGCGTGACCTCGGCCTGCCGGAGGCGTTCGAGTGGGTCCACGACAACAATCCCGAACTGCTGGCGGTGGCCCGGTCCGCGGGCCTGTCGGTGCTGGAGGCGCCACTGATGGTGCTCGACCCGACCGCCCTGCCGCCGGCCGCCGAGTTGGGCGGGCCGGCGGTACGGATCCTCGACCCCGCCGCACCCGGCTTCGCCACCGACGTCGCGGTCCGGCGGGCGGTCGCCGCGGTCGGCTTCGCCGCGCCGGGGACCGAGACCGGCGCGGCCGGGCCGACCGCCCGGGACGCCGCCCTCGTCGAACTGCCGGTCGACTCGCTGGACGAGGAGCGGGCCAGGACCGCCGCCGGAGGGCGGATCTCCGCCCTGGTCGAGATGCCGGGCGAGGGAGCGGTGGCCAGCGGCATGGCGCTGCGGGTCGACGACGTCGCCGAGATAGCCGGCATCGCCACACTCCCCTCGGCCCGCCGCCGGGGCCTCGGGGCGGCGGTCACCGCCGCCCTGGCCCGCCGGCTGCTCGACGACGGCACCAACCTGATCTTCCTTTCGGCCGGCAGCGACGAGATCGCCCGGGTCTACCTGAGGGTCGGGTTCCGGCGGATCGGCACCGCCTGCATCGCCGAGCCCGCCCCCGCCGCACTGTAAGGAAGGGTTCCTTCTTATCGCTTTTTGCATAAGAAGGGGCCCTTCCTAACCGGCGTCGGCCGGTCCCCGCACAGCCTCAAGACATACTCAAGATCATTGCGTCGTCGCACGTGGGCAACCATGATGACCGGCAGTGTTGTCCCGTACAACTCCATCCCCCTCGGAGTTCACATGAGAATAAGACGACCGACGGTAGTTGTTATATCGACACTGCTGGCCGCCTCCCTCGGCGTCGTCACCGCCCCGTCGATGGCACTGGGCCAGCCGGCAGCGGCGCTGCAGATCGCCGTCGCGGAGCCGAACCAGGTCACCGGGCTCACCGTCACCCAGGCCGACGGGTACGCCACGCTGGCGTGGACGCCGGTCGACGGCGCCACCGACTACCAGATCGAGCGCACCCCCGTCGACGCCGGGAACGTCGCCACCGGTCCGGCCGTGATCGTCGGCGTGTGGCGCCCGAACCGGCAGATCAACAACGAGTCACCCACCTTCGCCGACGCCGGGTTCAGCCCGGGCGACCGGTTCTCCTGGCGGGTACGCGCCCGGTTCGACACCACCGAGCAGCCGTACTCCACCCCGGCCTCCGGCAGCACGCTGTCGCCCTGGGGCAACCCGAACGTTCCGGGCGAGAGCCTGCGTACCCAGTGGGAGACCACCAAGGCGGCGCAGTACACCAGCGACGTCGACGAGTACGCGTACACCGCCGAGATCGACCGGCTCAGCGAGCGCGTCCGGGTGGTGGAGATCGGCCGTACGGTGCTGAACCGGCCGATCAACATGCTCGTCTTCGGCTACCCGACCCCGCCGACCACCGCGCAGGCCGTCGCGGCGACCTCGCCGCTGGCGGTCAACTGCAACGTGCACGGCAACGAGCCCGGTGACCGCGAGGCCTGCCTGGTGCTGGCCCGCAAGCTGGCCTTCGGCAAGGACGCCAAGACCGTCGACCTGCTGTCGCACACCACCGTGCTGATCGTTCCGACGATCAACGGTGACGGGCGGGCCGCCAACACCCGGGGCAACTCGACCGGGCAGGACCTCAACCGCGACTACTCGCTGATCCGCCAGCCGGAGACGGCGGCGTACGTCCGGATGCTGCGCGACTACCGCCCCGTGGCCGGCTACGACGGGCACGAGTACGGCAACTCCACCGCCGGTGACCTGCCGATGCTCCCGCCACGACACCAGAACGTGGCGAAGCAGATCTTCGACGAGTCGATGGACATGATCGAAGACCACATGTACGTGCAGGGCGCCAAGGACGGCTGGTGGGCCTGCCCGTACGGCTGCCAGGGCGGCAGTGGCGTGGGGCTGAGCGAGGAGACGATCCTGCGCAACACCCTGGGCCTGAAGAACACGGTGAACTCGCTGCTGGAGCTGCGCAGCTCCGGTGGCCAGACCCGGCCCGACGAGGGCAACACCGCGAACAACCGGCGCCGCAAGACGTACTCGGCGTTCTGGACGTTCAGCCAGTTCTTCGACTACCACCGGGCCAGCCTGCCCGCCATCAAGCAGGCGCGGAGCGAGGCGATCGAGTTCCAGGCCTCGAACACCGGTCGACTCGTCTTCCGGGGCTCCCGGCCGATCCCGCTGCACCCGGCACCGCACCCGGGTGAGGCCGGACCGCGCGACGACCTGCCCGAGCCGGAGATGATCCTGGACAACGCCCCCTGTGCCTACAAGCTCACCGAGGAGCAGTACAACGGGGCACGCACCGACGGTCCCGGCGGGGTGGGCGCCACCGTGGCGCAGCGGATCGCCGCGCACGGCTGGAAGGTCGTCAAGGCCGCCGACGGGTACTACGTGCCGCTGGCCCAGCCGGAGCGGGGCCTGATCCCGCTGCTGCTCGACGCCCAGGGCGCCGAGGAGTGGGTGGACGGCCAGCGGGTCTACCCGACCAGCACGGGCCGGCACAACGGGCCGCTGAGCGTCTCCGGCTTCACCTGCATCTCGGGTGGCACGGTGAACGGTCCGGTCACGGTCCGGCCGGGCGCGGTGTTCATCGCCACCGGTACGACGATCAGCGGTCCGGTCAGCTCGTCCGGTGCCGCCGGCGTCTTCCTGGCCAACAGCACGGTGCGGGGTCCGGTGCAGGTCTCCGGCACCACCAACGCCGTGTCGCTGGTCGACAACCGGATCTCCGGACCGGTCGCCCTGTCGCTCAACAACACCGGCAGCGACGTACCGCTGCTGGCCGGCAACTCCGTGAGCGGTCCGCTGAGCTGTGCGCTGAACAGCCCGGCACCGACCAACCTCGGTGTGCCGAACCAGGTGAACGGCCCCAAGGCGGGCCAGTGCGCGGCGCTCTGAGCCGCGTCCGGCGGTGACCTGAGCACCACCGGTCCTCGCCGTACCGGCAGGTCGGGCGCGACGCCCGGCCTGCCGGTACGACACCTTGCAAGCCCCTCGTGGAGGTTGTCGTGTCCGAGCCGTCCCACCCGTCCCAGCTACCTGGCCACCTCGGTCGGGCGGCCGGACGTACCCGTGATCACCGGGCGTCGTGGCGCGGACCGGTCCGCCTCGCCGCCGCCGCGCTGCTGGTGGCGGCCACGACCGTCGGCTGCACGGACTCCGATGCGGCCGACCAGGGCGCGGCGGCGCGGGCGGCCGCCCAGCCGGCGGGTCCGGTGACCGGGCCGCTCTGCTCGGCGCTGCCCTCCGGCAGCGACCCGGGAAACCCGGCGTCCCTGGCCAAGGAGCCCGGTGACGTGGCGTTGCAGTGGATCCCGGTGCTCACCCGGTTCGAGGCGGCGGTACGGGCAGCGGACGTGTCGGCCGAACTCCGCGATCCGGACGGGGTGACCATCCTGGCGCCCACCGACGACGCGTTCGCGAAGAAGTTCTCCGAGGACAACCTCGACAATCTGATGATCAAGCAGAAGGACGAGCTGCGTACGCTGCTCCGGGCGCATCTCGTCGCCGGCTCACACTCGCTGGCCGACCTGGTCGCGAAGGGCAGAGTCAGTACGCTCGACGGCACGTCCGTCACGATCACCCGGGCCGACCCGATGGCCCGGATCGGCGACCACACCCAGGCTGTCTGCGCCGACTACCAGGTCAAGGGCGGCCGGATCCACATCATCAACGGAGTGCTCGGCAGCCTGCCGACGACCGCCGACGCCAACGGCGACCCGGCCCACTGAGGCCCCGCGCGCCCGACCTGGTCTACGGATCGCCCTCCGGCGGCACGGCGGCCAGTACGGCGTCGAGCGGCGCGTCCCGGCCGTACCGGTGGGCCACCGCGAAGGCGCCGGTACCGAGGAGTGACCCGGCCGCCCCGGGCGAGCCGAGACGCCATCCGTCCGCCTCCGGCCGCCATCCGACCGGTTCCGAGCCGGGTCGCCAGCCACCCGACCCCGACCGCCGCCCATCCGCTTCCGGGCCGGGTCGCCAGCCACCCGCCCCGGGTTGCCGGCCGTCCGGTTCCGGGCCGGGCCAGCCGGTCGTCCGGGGCCACCCGCCCGCCCCGGGTCGGCCCTCCGCTCGGGTCCGCCCGGCCCGTCTCGACCGGGTCGGCCCGTCCAACTGGGCGCGCAGTGCCCGCTCGGTCGCCTCGGCGTCCGGTCGCTCGCAGGCCGGCACCGGAGCGCCGATCTCCGCACGGATCCGGTCCGCCGCGCCGAGCAGTCGGGCACCCCGGATCGGCTCGCCCTCCAGCCGGGCCACCTCCGCCAACGCCTCCAGTACGCTCGCCGTCCGCCACAGGTCGCCGACCCGGCGGTGCTCGGCGAGGCTGATCCGCAGATGTCCCGCCGCCTGTCGGGTACGCCCGCCACGCAACTCGACCAGGCCGCGCAGGTTGTGCGCCCAGCCGACTCCCTCGGGGAACCCGATCGCCGAGTGCCGGCGCAGGGCCACGTCGAGCAGCGACGACGCCCGGTCGATGTCGCCCTGGTAGAGCGCGACCGCGCCGAGGTTCATCAGCGCGCTGGCCGCCGCCAGGGCATCGCCCAGCCGTTCGTGTCGGCGCAGGCTCGCCCGCAGCCGCGAGTAGGCCCGGTCCAGATCGCCCGCGAGCCACGCGGTGAAGCCCCGCAGCTCCGTGGTCTGTGCCTCGCCCCACTCGTCGTCACACTCGGCGAAGATGGCGCCGGCGGTGGCGAGGTGGCGGGCGGACTCGGCGTACCGGGCCTGCTCCCGGGCCACCGAGCCCAGAATCAGCTCCACCCGGGCCTGGGTCCTGCGGTCCCCGGTGCCCCGACAGGCGGTCCGGGCCAGCTTCGCGTGCTCGATCGCGGCGGGATAGTCACAGCGCAGCATCGCCAGCATCGCCGCGCCGATCCCGGCCCGGGCCCGCAGCGCGGGCGGTGCCGCCGGATGCCGCGCCAACGCCCCCGCCAGCCATCGGTGCCCGTCCCGGTAGTGGCCCTCCAGCCGGCAGTACATCGACAGCGCGGTGGCCAGCCGGAGGTCACCGTGCACGGGTCCACCGGCCCCCGCCTCGGCCAGCCAGGTCATCGCCGAACGCAGGTTGGAGTCCTCGGCCCGCAACCGGGAGAGCCACCGGTCCTGGACCGCGCCGCGAAGCTGGGCATCGGCCCGCTCGGCCAGGCCCAGGCAGTACGTCGCGAGATCCTGCCGGGCGGCGACCTCGGCCCCGGAGGCGACCAGCCTGGACAGGGCGTGCCGCCGGATCGGAGCCAGCATCCGGTAGCGGACCGGCATCGCCTCGGACGGCTGGCCGGAGGTCGGCGACGATTCGGCCGGCTCGCCGGGCAGCGGCTCCGCCAACGACGCCTCGACCAGCGCGGCCAGGTCGGCCGGGGCCGACGCCCCACCCATCGCCTCGGCCAGTTCGGCGTCGAAGCCACCGGCACAGATCGAGAGCCGGTCGAAGAGCCGGCAGGCGTCGGGCTCCAACTGGGCCAGGCTGGACTCGACCGCGGCGGCAATGCTCCGGTGCCGGTCCGGCGTCCTCGGATCCGAGCTCCGCAGCAGCCGTACGTCGGCCCGGAGGCGAGTCGTGATCTCGTTGACGCTCAGCATTGGCGTACGCGCCGCCGCCAGTTCGATCGCCAGCGGCAGTCCGTCGAGTTCGGCGCAGAGCCGTACGACCGCTTCGGCGCTGGCCTCGGGAACCGGGCGACCGGAGAACTCGTGGGCGCGTTCGAGGAAGAGCCGGGTGGCCGGATGTGCCCGGAGCGCGGCGATGTCGTGCCCGCTCGCCGGCTCGGGTACGGCCAGCGCCGGCACCCGGATCCGCGACTCGCCCGGCACCCGCAGCGCGACCCGGCTGGTCGCCAGCACCCGCAGTCCCGGGCACTGCGACAGCAGCCGCCCGACCAGCTCCGCACAACCCGTGACCAGGTGTTCGCAGTTGTCCAGCACCAGCAGGGCCGGTACGGCGCCGAGATCGGCGACCAGCGCCTCGACGAGGTCCCGCCCCAGGTCGGGTACGCCGAGCGCGGCGGCCACCGCCTGAGGTACCCGTACCGGGCTCTCCACCGCGGTGAGGTCGACGAACCAGACCGGCCGGTCGGTGACCCGTCCCGCCGCGGCCACCGCCAGCCGGGTCTTGCCGGCGCCCCCGGTACCGGTCAGGCTGACCAACCGATGCTGGTCGAGGCGCTGCCCGACGACGTCGAGCAGGTCCTCGCGGCCGAGTAGCGCGGTGAGCGGGACCGGGAGCCGGGCCGCCGCACGTGCCCGGGACGCCGGACGACCCGTGCCGGCCTCCGGGACCGGTTCGCCGCGCTGCCCCGTCGCCCAGTCCTCCGGCAGCTCTCCCCGTTGCGCCGCCTCCGCCAGCGCGCAGATCCGACCGGCCGGCTCGACGCCCAACTGCTCCGAGAACACCTCCCGGGCGCGGCGCTGTACCTGCGCGGCAGCCCGCCGCCCGTCGGCCAGGAAGGACGCCACCAGCAGCAACTCCCAGAGCCGGGCTCGCAGTGGCCGGCCGGCCACCGCCACCGACAGCTCCCCGACCGCGGTACGAGCCAGCCTGGTACCAGCGGCACCGGCTGCCACCACGGACCGGTCGGCGACGGGGCCACCGGCGGCGGCGTACGCCGAGACCGCCAGTCGCAGCAGGCACTCCCACCGGTCCTCGAACGCGTCGAACCGGGCCTGTCGCAGCCGGCGTACCTCGACGGCGGCCCACCCCGACGGACACAGCCGGTGGCCGCGCAGCGGCTCGCCTCCCGCCTCGGCCAGCGGCTGACCGGTCGGCTCCGGCGAACCGGGTACGGTCGGCGGGACGATCTCCGGACGGGCACCGGGCGGCAGCGTCCCGGAGCAGGTCACGACCGCCGGTTCCGGGGCCACGCCGGTGCCGGGGCAGGTCACGCTCGGCGGGACGATCTCCGGACGGGCACCGGGCGGCAGCGTCCCGGAGCAGGTCACGACCGCCGGGTCCGGGACGAGACCGGTGCCGGGCCCGGGGGTGGCCGGGTCGGACCAGGTGGCGAGCGCGGCGCCGAACAGGCGGCCGGCGGCCGGAAGGTCACCGGCGGCCATCCGGCGACGGGCCCGGGCGACGAGCCGGATGAACCGGTGCGCGTCGATCCGGCTGCCCGGCAGTCGCAGCCGGTAACCAGCGGGTCCGATCTCCAGCGCGTCCGGCGATCCGCAGTCGGCGAGCGCGGCGGCCAACAGGGTGGCCGGCCGGTCCAGGATCCGAACGTCCGCCCGCACCGCTCCGTCGACAGCGGCTCGGGCGTGCCGGGGACCGTCGACAGGGGCGCGCGGCGACGTAGGACCGTCGACAGCAGCTCCGGTATGCCCGGGACCGTCGACAGCGGCGCACGGCGACGTAGGACCGTCGACAGCGGCTCCGGTATGCCCGGGACCGTCGACGGGGGCGCATGGCGACGTCGGGTCGTCGGCTCGGGTCCGGGCGGTGCCGGAGGTGCCGATCGCCGCCAGTAGCTCCGCGTCGGGGACCGGCTCGCCGGCCCGGAGGGCGAGCAGGCCGAGCAGCAGGCGCGACTCGTCCGGCAGGGCCACCGGTCCGTCCGGTCCGATCAGCCGGACTGGTCCGAGCAGCCGTACCTCGCCTCCGGTGGTGACCGGCCGGTCCGTGTTGGCCTGCTGACCAGGCACGCTGTGCCGCAACTGGGAGCCCTCGCCTTCGCTTGCGGCAAGTGTGCGACGCGGCGACGCGGAGGGCATACCCCCGATCGGTCGGTTAGCCCGCGAACCGGAGGGTCCGGCGCGACCCGCTTGGGCAGCGGCCCCCTTCGATTCGGATACCACCTGATCGACCGGCTGCGGACGACCCGGCAGTCGAAGATCGCCGGATGGTCAGGCCGGCGGCCGCCACTGGGCGGCTGCGGTCGCCGCGCTGCCCATCAGGCGGGGCGTGATGGTGCCGAGGGCCGCGTCACGAGCTCGTAGCGCCAGCCGGCCCCGGGTCTGCAGCACCGCCGACATCCGCCGGGTCTGCCGGACCACCGTCACGGCCCGGGGACGGCGCAACCGGCTGTACGACTCAACCGCCTCGCGCAGCGGTGCGCCGGGTACCGCCTCGCGAACCACCGAACGCAACGTCGCGGCGTCCTCCAGCGCCAGGCAGGCACCCTGGCCGAGGTGGTGCGGCATCGCGTGCGCGGAGTCGCCGAGCAGTACAACCCCACCCGCACCGGCCGGGAAGCCGTACGACTTGGGCAGCGGGCGCAGTTCGCGTACCTCCTGCTGGACCAGGTCCTCCGGCTCCGTCGCGGCGAGCAGGTCACCGATCGGCGCCGGCCAGTCGGCGAACCAGCGCCGGAGCAGGGTGAGCTGGGTCGCGGGCGACTCCGGCCGGGACGCGCCGGCCGCGGTCGCCACCCAGTAGATCCCGCCCCGGGTGGAGCCGCCGGACGAGCCACGGTCACCCAGCGACGCCGCGACGAATCGATAGCCGGCGCCGAGCGTCTCCCCGTCGACCGGCCGGTCGACCGGAAGCTGAGGAGCGCGGTACCACGGGATGACCGCCCGCCAGGCGGCACAGCCGGAGCTGACCACGGTGGCACCGGGAGCCAGCCGGCGACGTACGGCGCTGTCGATGCCGTCCGCCGCGACCACCAGGTCGGCCTCGTAACTGCTCCGCCCGTCGCCGACGCTCGGCCGTTCGCCGTCGGTCGCCCGCACGGTCCGCACCTCGACCCCGGTCCGGATCTCCACCCGGTCGCCGAGCCCGGCGACCAGCGCGTCGTGCAGGTCCTCCCGGTGTACGACGACCGGAGCGCGGTCGCTCGGCACGGGACGGGGCTGCACCAGCCAGTGCCCGTCGGGGCGCCGGACGCCCACGTCGGGCAACGGGGTCGCGATCGCCGCCAGGCCCTCGCCGAGGCCGAGCGCGCGCAGCGCCCGCAGCCCGTTGGGCCAGAGCACCAGTGCGGTGCGCTCGGCGCGGACCCGGTCACCACGTTCGAGCAGCGTCACCTGCCAACCGGACCGGGCCAGTGCGCCGGCCGTCGCCAGCCCACCGATCCCGGCGCCCACCACCACGGCCGTACGCATCGGTCCGGCTCCCCTGCTCAACGGTCCCGGTCGGCGTTCCCCGGCGCGGCCCCGGCATCGGCCGGCTCGCCGTCGCCGTTGCGACCCGCTGCGGTCACCGTACCGTCGTCGGTGGCCGTCTTGTCGACACCGTCGGCGGTGGCCGTCTTGCCCGGGTCACCGGCGGAGGCCGGTTGGACCGCGCTCTCGGCGGTGGCCGTCCTGGCAGCGCCACCGGCGGTGGCCGTCTTGGCGGCGTTGTCCGCGGTGGCCGTCCTGGCGGCGTTGTCCGCGGTGGCCGTCCTGGCGGTGTTGTCCGCGGTGGCCGCCTCGGGGACAGCGTCGGTGGCGGCCGTCTCGTCGACGCGGCCGACGGGGGCCAGCTGCTCCGCGTCGTCGTCGGAGGCCGCCTCGTCGTCGTCCGGATCGCCGGAGTCGTCGGACGACGCCCGCTCCGTCGGCTCCTCCGGCGGTATCTCGCCGGTTTCCTGGTACCGGCCGAACTGTTCCTCGGTGACCACCCGGTAGGCCGTCGGTATGCCGATGGCGCCCGGCGCACGCGACACGTCGACCTGGGACACGTCGACCTGGGACACGTCGCTCGCGGCGGGAGCGCCCGAGGTGACCGGTACGGCGGCGGCACCGTCGAGCGGGATGAGGTACTCCTGCGGTCCACGGACCCGTACGAAGTAGATCAACGCGCCGAGGAAGACCAGTACCGCGGTCCAGACGTTGAGTCGTGCGCCGAGGATCTCGGTCGCCTTGTCGGTACGCATCATCTCGATCCAGAACCGTCCGGCGGTGTAGCCCATGACGTAGAGCGCGAACGCGCGCCCACGGCCGAGCTTGAGCCGGCGGTCGAGAAGCAGGACGAAGCCGGCGACCCCGATGTTCCAGATCGCCTCGTAGAGGAAGGTGGGATGGAAGAGCCCCGGCTCGAGAACCGGGTTTCCGCTGTCGTCGCGGAGCGCGTGCCCGGGGTTGGTGCCGTCCATCCGGTGGATCTCCAGGCCCCACGGCAGGGTGGTCGGCCCGCCGAAGAGTTCGTTGTTGAACCAGTTGCCCACCCGCCCGACGGCCTGGGCGAGCGGCAGCCCGGGCGCGAGGGCGTCGGCCACCACGGTCAGCGGAATGCCGAGCTGCCGGGCGGCCAGCCAGGCTCCCACGGCGCCACCGGCGACGGCTCCCCAGATGCCCAGGCCGCCCTCCCAGATGTAGAGCGCCTTGATCGGCTCGCCACCGTCACCGAAGTAGTCCCCGGGTGAGGTGATCACGTGGTAGATCCGGGCACCGACGATGCCGAACGGCACCGCCCAGACCGCGATGTCCAGCACCGCCCACGGCGCGACGCCACGGCGGCGCATCCGAAGCTCGGTCACCACGCAGGCGACCACGATGCCGAGCACGATGCAGAGCGCGTAGGCCCGGATGGGCACCGGTCCGACCTGCCATACGGCAGTGGCGGGACTGGGCAGGGCCGCCTGGGGAGATAGCGAGGCGAGGGTCACGGGTGCACAGGCTACCGTCGCAACCCGTCCCAGCGGCACCCCGGTCCGGTTGGCAACCGCGAGCGATCGCATCCTGGTTTGGTGGGTTACACCCGGTTTAACCGCAGGTGTCGGTTGTACCCGACCAGTCCGGGCCGACGCCTCAGATCCCCGCCCGACCGGCACCTTCGACCACGTCGGGATCGACGACGTCGCCGGACAGGTACGGCCGGCGGCACGGTCGACCCGGCCGGCGGACTGTCGGCGCAGGGTACCCCCGGCCCCGGTCGGCCGGTTCAGCGCTGGACGGCGCGAACACCCTCGGCGAGTTCGGCGCTGAGGGTACGCAGCGCGGCCAGCCCGGTCGCCTCGTCGGGCGTGTCCAGCAGGCACCGGATCAGCGCGCTGCCGACGATCACCCCGTCGGCGTACCGGCCGACCTCGGCCGCCTGCACACCGTTGCCCACGCCGAGACCCACCCCGACGGGCAGCCCGGTTACCGCCCGGACCCGGGAGACCAGGGTCGGTGCCGCGTCCGAGGTGCGCTCGCGCGCCCCGGTGACCCCCATCAGCGCGGTCGCGTAGACGAAGCCCCGGCAGTGCCCGACCGTCATCGCGAGCCGCTCGTCGGTGGACGAGGGCGCCACCAGGAATGTCCGGTCCAGGCCGTACGCCTCGGAGGCGGCGAGCCACTCGCCGGCCTCCTCCGGGATCAGGTCCGGCGTGATCAGGCCGGTGCCACCGGCGGCGGAGAGGTCGCGGGCGAACGCGTCGACGCCGTACCGCTCGATCGGGTTCCAGTAGGTCATCGTGACCACCGGCGCCCCGGTCCCGGCGACCGCCTCGATGATCCGCAACGTGTCGGCGGTGCGTACGCCTCCGGCGAGCGCGATGTCGCTGGCCCGCTGGATGACCGGCCCGTCCATCACCGGATCGGAGTACGGAATCTCCACCTCGATCACGTCGACCCCGGCCGAGACCATGGCGGTCATCGCGGCGATGCTGCCCTCGACGGTCGGGAACCCGGCCGGCATGCAGCCGATCAGCACCGCCCGCCCCTCGGCGCGCGCCTTCTCGAACGCGACCGCGATGCTGCGCTCGGCCGCCCCGCCCGGGCCGGGCGCCGCGACGGACTGATCTACGCCGCTGCTCACGCCTGCTCCCCGTCGAGGATGCCGAAGTACTCGCCGGCGGTGTGTACGTCCTTGTCGCCCCGCCCGGACAGGTTGACCAGGATGGTGGGCTTCCGGCCCAGCTCCGCGGTCAGGGCCGGGATGATCTTCAGTGTCCCGGCCAGCGCGTGCGCGCTCTCGATCGCCGGGATGATCCCCTCGGTCCGGCAGAGCAGCTGGAACGCGCTCATCGCCTCGGCATCGGTCACCGGCGCGTACCGGGCCCGACCGATGTCGTGCAGCCAGGCGTGCTCGGGGCCGACCCCGGGGTAGTCCAGCCCGGCCGAGATCGAGTGCGACTCCCGGGTCTGCCCGTCCTCGTCCTGCAAAACGTAGGTACGGGCGCCGTGCAGTACCCCGGACGAACCGCCGGTGATGCTGGCCGCGTGCCGCCCGGTCTCGACCCCGTCGCCGCCGGCCTCGAAGCCGTACAGCCGGACGTCGTCGTCCGGAACGAACGCGTGGAAGATGCCGAGCGCGTTGGAGCCGCCGCCGACACACGCCGCGACCGCGTCCGGCAGTTTGCCGTCGAGGTCCAGGGACTGCTGGCGCGCCTCGACCCCGATGCCCCGGACGAAGTCGCGGACCATCGCGGGGAACGGATGTGGGCCGGCGGTGCTGCCGATGATGTAGTGGGTCCGGTCGACGTTGGCGACCCAGTCCCGCATCGCCTCGTTCATCGCGTCCTTGAGCGTGCGTGAACCGGACGTCACCGGCACCACCGTGGCACCGAGCATCCGCATCCGGGCCACGTTGAGGGCCTGCCGCTGGGTGTCCACCTCACCCATGTAGACCACGCACTCCAGATCGAGGTACGCGGCCGCGGTCGCGGTCGCCACCCCGTGCTGGCCCGCACCGGTCTCGGCGATCACCCGGGGCTTGCCCATCCGCTTGGTGAGCAGGGCCTGACCGAGCACGTTCCGGATCTTGTGTGCCCCGGTGTGGTTCAGGTCCTCCCGCTTGAGCAGGATCCGCGCGCCGACCTCGGCGGAGAGCCGCTCCGCCCGGTAGAGCAGGGACGGGATGTTCGCGTACTCGCGCAGCATCGTGCCGAACTCGGCCTGGAACGACTCGTCGGTCAACGCCGTCCGGTACGCCAGGTCGAGCTCGTCGAGCGCGGCCACCAGCGCCTCGGGGACGAACCGTCCGCCGTACCGGCCGTAGTGGCCGGCGCTGTCGGGCGACGAGCCGGCGTTCGCCGGCAACGTGGGGGCGCTCATGCTGACCTGCCTCTGATTCGCGACTGCGGGGCTCGCAACCCCGGCTCACTCCTCGCGCTCATGCTGATCTACCTCTAACTCGCGACTGCGGGGCTCGCAACCCCGGCTCACTCCTCGCGCTCATCGGACGGGGCGGGGGGTGGCGGGGTGGTTGCCGGCGTTGACCAACTCGGCCACCGCCTCGCGCGGACTCTTCTGGGTCACCAGGCCCTCGCCGACCAGTACCGCGTCGGCACCGGCCGAGGCGTACCTGATCAGGTCGTGCGGACCGCGTACGCCGGACTCGGCGATCTTGACGACGCTGTTCGGCAGGCCGGGTGCGATCCGTTCGAAGACCGACCGGTCGACCTCGAGGGTGCGCAGGTTGCGGGCGTTCACCCCGATCACCCGGGCGCCGGCCTCCAGTGCCCGGTCCGCCTCCTCCTCGTCGTGCACCTCGACCAGCGCGGTCATGCCCAGCGACTCGATCCGTTCGAGCAGGCCGACCAGCACGTTCTGTTCCAGCGCGGCGACGATCAGCAGGACGAGGTCGGCTCCGTGCGCCCGGGCCTCGTGCACCTGGTAGCTGGAGACGACGAAGTCCTTGCGGAGTACGGGAATGTCCACCGCCGAACGGACCGCCGCCAGGTCGTCCAGCGACCCACCGAACCAGCGCCCCTCGGTCAGTACGCTGATGCAGCGCGCACCGCCGGCGGCGTAGTCCCCGGCCAGATCGGCCGGATCGGCGATCTCGGCCAGCTGCCCCTTGGACGGCGAGGAGCGCTTGACCTCGGCGATCACCCCGACGCCGGGCCGGCGTAGGGCCGCGTAGGCGTCGCGGGGCGGTACCGCCGCCGCCGCGAGTTGCTTGATCTGCTCCAGCGGAACCAGGAGCTGTCGACGCTCGACGTCCTCCCGGACTCCGGCGAGGATCTCGTCGAGCACGTTGGCGGACGCGGCCGGTGTGGCGTCGTCCCCCTCTGCGTGCGAATGCTCAGCAGTCACCAACGGACTCCCCTCTCCGGGTGTCATGGGCCGATGCTAGGCGCCGCCATGGGGCGGACGCCGTCGGGGGTATGGCGTGCTTCACGAAATGGGCTGGGGCATAATGCCCGACCTTGTGAGTGAAATGTCACGCTGCGCCACCGGAATCTCGATGGCGACCGCAAGCGGGCGGTACCGGATGAACGCGCGGTAACCAGACGCGGGTGTGACCCAGGTCAAGGAAGCCGGAGCCCCCGCCGGAGGTTGGCACAGCAGGAGCGGCAGACCCGGGAACGGAACCGTTGACCCCCGGGTGACCGGTCGGAAACATCGCCTCGGCACCATCAATGTCGGGCACACTGGGCGCGGGAGCCGCGGACCAGTCGGATCGATCTTCGTGCGGGGAAGACCATGAGCGCTGTGAAGCCTGCCTCGACCATCGACGTGACCAGCATCCCCCGGGCCGTACTGTCCGTCGCCGTCGGCGTCGTGCACAGCGTGGAGCGGGCGGTGGTCGGCGACGCGCGGATCCGGACCGCCCGGGGCAACGCCTGGGAGGCGATCTGCGCCGACCGCGACCGGGCGCACCGACGCGACGAGATCCGGGCCCTGGTGGCCGCGCTCGCCGCGACGCCGCCGGCCGGCCTGCCGACGAACGGTCAGCCGACCGTCCGGTCCTCGTCCGGGTCGGAGGCGTCCCGCGCCGCGGTGAACTGACCGTCGGGTCCGCACCCCGGTCCGGCGCGTCCACGCCGTGGTCAGCCGACCGTCGGATCCTCACCCCGGTCCAGCGCGTCCCACGCCGCCCTGGTCCGTCGACCGTCGAGCCGGCTCTCGTCGGCCACCGGGTTCGGTTCGGGCTCGCTTCGGCGTGGCGCCCGCTCGTAGCGCGCACCCATCACCGGCCAGGCCGCCCCGCGCGCGGTGGTGACCCCGCCGGCCACCATCGTCAGCAGGCCACCGAGCACACAGAGCAGCGGCCAGGTGAGCCGGATGTCGCCCTGGTCGGTGCCGAAGCCGCCGTACGCCCCGCCGATCGCGACACCGGCCCCGACCGCCGCCAGCAGCCCACCGACCAGCCGCCGCCCGAGCCCTCGGGTGCCGAGCACCGCGCCGGCTCCGGCCAGCCCGACCAGGGCGAGCGCCGGCAGCCAGGGCAGCAGGTCGGCACCGCTGTGCACCGTCCGGGTGGCCGGCAGTGGTGCCGGTCGGGCGGCCACCTCGACCGCCCAGGTCCGGGTCGCCGCGAAGACCGCCAGGCCCGCACCGAGCAGGCACCCGAGCACGGTGTACGCCAGGACGCGGCGACCGGCCGGCGACGGCTCCCCGGCGTCGCTCACCGAGCCGGCCGCAGGGTTTCGGCGGCCGCGATCGCGGCGAGTACGGCAGCCGCCTTGCTCCGCGTCTCCTGGTCCTCGGCGATCGGGTCGGAGTCGGCGACGATGCCGGCACCGGCCTGCACGTACGCCCGGCCCCGCCGGATCAGCGCGGTCCGGATCGCGATCGCCATGTCCAGGTCCCCGCCGAACCCGAAGTAGCCGACCGTGCCGCCGTACAGCCCCCGGCGGGTCGGTTCCAACTCCTCGATGATCTCCATCGCCCGTACCTTCGGCGCGCCGGAGAGCGTTCCGGCCGGGAAGGTGGCGGCCAGCGCGTCGAAGGCGCTCTGGTCCTCACGGAGCGTCCCCACGACCGTGGAGACGATGTGCATGACGTGGCTGTACCGCTCGATGGTGGCGAACTCCGGCACCTCGACCGTGCCCGGCCGGCACACCCGGCCCAGGTCGTTGCGGCCGAGGTCGACCAGCATCACGTGCTCGGCCCGCTCCTTGGGGTCGCCGAGCAGTTCGGCGGCCAGTCGGCCGTCGTCGGCCGGGGTGCCGCCCCGGGGACGGGTACCGGCGATCGGGTGCAGCAACGCCCGCCGCTGCCCGTCCTCGCCGGCGGTGACCTTGAGATGCGCCTCGGGAGACGAGCCGACGATGTCGAAGTCGTCGAACCGCAACAGGTACATGTACGGGCTGGGGTTCGTGGTCCGGAGCACCCGGTAGACGTCCAGCGGATCGGCCCGGGTCTCCCGCTCGAAGCGCTGGGACACCACGATCTGGAAGCACTCCCCGGCCCGGATCGCCTCCTTGGCCGCCTCGACCGCCTTCGGGTACTCCCCTTCCGGGGTGCGGCTGACCACCTCTCCCGGGGACGGCCGGTCGATGGTGGAGATCATCGGCGGGATCGGCCGGGACAGTGCGGTGGTCATCGCGTCCAGCCGGCCGACCGCCTGGTGGTAGGCCGCCGTCACCTGTGCGACCCGGACCGCCGGCCCGTCCCCGCCGCTGTCCCCGGGTGCGGGCAGGACGGCGTTCGCCACCAGGATCGCGGACCCGTCGAAGTGGTCCAGCACCACGAGATCGGTGGCGAGCATCATGCCCAGTTCGGGTAGCCGCAGGTCGTCCTGGGTCAGCGAGGGCAGCCGCTCGAAGCGCCGGACGACGTCGTACCCGAGATAGCCGACCATCCCGCCGAGCAGCGGCGGAAGTTGGCCGGGGTCCCAGCCGGCCGGGCCGTCGGCCGCGACCGGACCGGTCAGCTCCGCGACGGTCGCCCGCAGCGCCCGCATCGGGTCGCCGCCGGTCGGCAGGCCGACCGGCGGGGTGCCCAGCCAGTGCGCCTCGCCGCCCCGCTCGACCAGGGTGGCGCTGCTGCGCACGCCGACGAAGGAGTACCGGGACCAGGCGGTCCCGGCCGCCCCGGCACCCTGTTCGGCCGATTCCAGCAGGAACGTACCCGGCCCGCCGGCCAGCTTGCGGTAGACCCCGACCGGGGTCTCGCCGTCGGCGAGCAGCCGCCGGATCACCGGCACCACCCGTCGGGTCCGGGCAAGCCGGTGGAAGGTCGCCTCGTCCGGGCTCACCGCTCCGGTGGTCATCCGGTCACCGCCTCCTGCTCGATCATGACGTGGTTCCGGCGGTCAGGTTTCCGGTCCCGGTGACCGGCAACTCGTCCGCGAAGCAGGTGCGGCTGCCGGTGTGGCACGCGGCACCCACCTGGTCCACGCTGACCAGCAGGGCGTCCCCGTCGCAGTCGAGCGCCACGGCCCGGACGTACTGGTGGTGGCCGGAGGTCTCGCCCTTGACCCAGTATTCCCGGCGGCTGCGGGACCAGTAGGTGGCCCGGCCGGTGCTGAGGGTGCGGTGCAGCGCCTCGTCGTCCATCCAGGCGACCATCAGCACGTCGCCGGAGTCGTACGCCCGGACCACCGCCGTGACGAGTCCATCGGGGTTGCGGCGTAGTCGCGCCGCGATCGCCGGATCAAGGGCAGACGGCCGCGCGGGACCGTCCGCCGCCGGTCCGGGCGCGGCCGTCCGGGCCGCCGGGGAGAGATCGGGTACGGGCATAGTTCCCGATTGTTTCGCACGCGGGGCCGGAGCCGCCCACCCGTCCCGGATCGAGTGGTCCTCCCGACCCTCCGCCGGGTCCACCGCACCGGCCGCCGAGCGCCCCTGATCGGCCGCCGGGGACCTGTGTGGGGGCGTCGGGGAGCCCGGATCGGCGTCGGGCCGGCCCGGTCGGGCCAACTGGGCGACGTACCGGTCCAGCCGGCCGTCCCGGAGGGCGGCGGTCAGTTCCGGGCCGATCAACGGCGCCAGGTCGTCGGCGTACGGGCCGGCCAGGGCCACGGCTCCGGCCACCAGCCGGCCGGCGGCGGCATGCAGTCGGGGCAGGCTGTCGGTGCGCAGCCCGAGACAGCTCACCATGTCGTCGCGGTAGCCGGCGGGCGCGACCGGCAGGTCGAGCGCGGCGCTCAGCGCGGCCCGCCGGCTCGGGACCGTGACCGACGGGTTCGCCAGCCGGATGATCGAGGGACAGCGTCGGGCCAGTTCGGCGGCGGCGAACCGGGCGCCGAACTCGTCGCCGGCCGCGCACGCCGCGGTGACCTTGCCGAGGCCGGCGACGACGTTCTCCAGATCCGGGTCGCCCGGACGTTGCCGGATCTCCGTCAACTCGATCGACTGTCGCCACTCGTCGCTTGCCCAGAGTAACCGGGCGGGCGCGACAACCGGCAGCCCGAAGGACCAGTCGGCGGGCTGATCGAGTCGGGCGAGCCAGGATCGGACGTCCCGGACGGCGACCGAGAGGTGCGTCAGCCGCTCACCGGTCTCGGCCAGATAGGCCGGGTACGCGACGTACGGCCCACCGCTGACCAGGACATCGATGTCCACATCGCTGTACGCCGTGGCGGCGCCCCGGGCATGACTGCCGCGTAGCAGTACGCCGACGACGGGCGGGCCCGGCGCTCGGCGCAGCCGATCCGTCCAGTCGTCGAGGAACCCGAGTTGCAGTAACGGACCGTGACCCACGGCGCCATCGTGCCGTAGGTGCGATCATGACGCAACGCCCGATCACGCGTCGACTGGGCGTTTCGCGCGCTATTTACCCAAGAATCCCATTGCCCGCTCGGGATATCGTTCTCCGGCCGCCGCTCCGGGCGGTACCGCCGCCGAGAGTCGGGCCACCTGCTCGCCGGTGAGCCGCAGGTCGTCGGCGGCCGCGTTCTCCTCCAGGTACCGCACCCGCTTGGTGCCGGGGATCGGCAGGACGTCCTCGCCCTGGGCGAGTAGCCAGGCCAGCGCCGCCTGTGCCGGCGTACAGCCGATCTCGGCGGCGACCTCGCGGACCCGGGCCACCAGGTCGAGGTTGGTGTCGAGGTTCTCCTGCGCGAACCGGGGCGCCCCGGACCGGAAGTCGTCCGCGCCGAGTTGCTCCCGACTGCTGATCGTCCCGGTGAGCAGCCCCCGGCCCACCGGCGAGTACGCCACCAGCGCCACTCCGAGGTCCCGGCAGGTCGCCAGCATCTCCTGCTCGACATCCCGGGTGAAGAGCGAGTACTCCATCTGCACCGCCGCCACCGGATGTACGGCGTGCGCCGCCCGCAGGGTCGCCGGGCTCACCTCGGAGAGCCCGATGAACCGCACCTTGCCGTCCACGACGAGTTCCGCCAGCGCGGCGACGGTCTCCTCGATCGGCGTCTCCGGGTTGCGTCGGTGCAGGTAGTACAGGTCGATGGTGTCGATGCCGAGCCGGGCCAACGAGGCGTCGCACGCCTCGCGGGCCCACTGGGCGGTGCTGTCGACGTACGCGCCGGGCGAGGCGGTGGTGCCGGCGTCGCCGGTGAACCGGTTGCCGAACTTCGTCGCCAGGAACACCTCGTCGCGGCGCTTGCGGACGATCGGGCCGAGCAGTTCCTCGTTCCGCCCCCGTCCGTACATGTCGGCGGTGTCCAGGTGGTTCACGCCCAGGTCGAGGGCCCGGTTCAGGGTCCGGACCGACTCGGCGTCGTCCCCGGCCCCGTACGCCATGCTCATCCCCATACAACCGAGGCCGATCGCGGAGACCTCCGGTCCGATCGCACCGACACTGCGCTTTCTCATCACTCTCGCTCCGTCCGGCCGTACGTCTCGCGCTGATGGTTCGACTGTCTCGGGTTCCGACACTGCCAGGTTGTGCTCTGGTCCGGCCAGCCGGATCCATACCCGATCGGGGCGCGCGTCGAAACAACGCCGCCCGGTCTTCGCCGCCCGGTCTTCGCCGCCCGGTCTTCGCCGCCCGGTCTTCGCCGCCGGAAAGTCGACAGTCGGCGGCCGATTGCCGGCGGCCAAGATTTCAACTAGCGTTGATTTCAACAGTTGTTGAGTTTCTGGGAGGAGGGTCCATGGAGACCGCGATCGAGGTCGACGACCTCGTCGTACGGCGTGGCAAGCGGCGGGTCCTGCACGGGATCAGCTGCGTCGTTCCGCGCGGCAGCGTGACCGGCCTGCTCGGCCCGAGCGGCAGCGGCAAGACCACTCTGCTCCGGGCCGTGGTCGGGGTGCAGATCGTCGGCGGCGGCACGGTCACCGTGCTGGGACAGCCGGCGGGCTCACCGGCACTGCGGCACCGGCTCGGCTACCTGACCCAGGCGCCGAGCGTCTACCCCGACCTCACGGTCCGGGAGAACGCCCGCTACTTCGCCCGGCTGTACGGCCTCGGCGCCCCGGACGCCGACCGCGCGGTTGTCGACGTCGGCCTGGGCACCGCCGCGACCCAGCTCGTCGGCACCCTCTCCGGTGGACAGCGCAGCCGGGCCTCACTCGCCTGCGCCCTGGTCGGCCGCCCCGAACTGCTGATCCTGGACGAGCCGACGGTCGGCCAGGACCCGGTGCTCCGGGCCGAGCTGTGGGACATGTTCCACAGCATGGCGGCCAGGGGCAGCACCCTGCTGGTCTCCAGCCACGTGATGGACGAGGCGGCCCGCTGTGATCGACTGCTGCTGATCCGGGAGGGCCGGCTGATCGCCGACGACAGCCCGACGGCGGTCCGGGCGGCGGCCGGCACCGACGACCTGGAGGAGGCGTTCCTGCGCCTGATCAAAGCGAGCGCGGGAAGCACGGCGAGCGCGGGAAGCACGGAAAGCACGGCGAGCACGGGGAGCACGGAGAGCGCGGGAAGCACGGGGAACCCGGAGAGCAGCACCCGGACGAGCGAAGGGACGGGCGCACGATGAGTCTCCGGATCCTGGCCGCCACCACCGGCCGCATCCTGCGTCAACTGCGCCACGACCGGCGGACGATCGCGATGCTGATGGCGGTGCCGACCCTGCTGCTGACGTTGCTCTACTTCATGTTCGCCGACCAGCCCACGCCGCCCGGCCAGCCCAGCACCTTCGACCGGATCGCGCTGGTGATGCTGGGTGTCTTCCCGTTCGTCATCATGTTCCTGGTGACCAGCATCGCGATGCTCCGCGAGCGCACCTCCGGGACGCTGGAACGGCTGCTGACCACCCCGCTGGGCAAGCTCGACCTGCTCTTCGGGTACGGCCTGGCGTTCGGGCTGGCCGCCGCGGTGCAGGCGAGCGTGGCGGCCGGGGTGGCGTACTGGCTGTTCGACCTGGGTACGGCCGGCAACGGCGGGCTGGTGGTGCTGATCGCGGTGGTCAACGCCGTACTGGGAGTCGCGCTCGGGTTGCTCTGCAGCGCCTTCGCGCAGACCGAGTTCCAGGCCGTACAGTTCATGCCGGTCGTGGTGATCCCGCAGATCCTGCTCTGCGGTCTGTTCGTCGACCGCGATCAGATGGCCGGCTGGTTGGGGGCGGTCAGCGACGTGCTGCCGCTGTCGTACGCGGTCGAGGCGCTGCAACAGGTCGGCGCGCACACCGAGCCGACCGGCACGATGTGGCGCGATCTGGTGGTGGTCGCCGCAGCGGTGGTCGTCGCCCTGATCCTCGCGGCGGCGACGTTGCGGCGGCGTACCGGCTGACGAACCGGTGCCGGTCGGGGTGCCCGACCGGCACCGGACGGAACGAGCACGAGGACGGCGATGGCACGACGCAGTGGGCGGCGCCCGGGCAACCCCGACACCCGGGAGGCGATCCTCACGGCCGCCCGGGACGTGTTCGCCGAGCGCGGCTTCGACGGCGCCTCGATCCGGGCCATCGCCACCGGCGCCGGTGTCGATCCCGCGCTGGTCCACCACTATTTCGGCACGAAGGACCAGCTCTTCGTGGCCACGATCAACATCCCGTTCGACCCCCAGGAGATACTGCCGCAGATCGCCGCCGGCGGCCTGGACGGCGTCGGCGAGCGACTGGTCCGGACCTTCCTGAGGATCTGGGACTCCCCGGCCGGCACGGCCGGGGCCGCGTTGTTCCGCTCGGCGATGAACAACGAGTGGACCGCCAAACTGCTCCGGGAGTTCCTGGTCACCCAGGTGCTGCGCCGGGCGACCGGCCTGCTCGAGATCGATCCGGCGCAGGCACCCCTGCGCTCGTCGCTGGTCGCCTCCCAGATGGCCGGCCTGGTGATGGTCCGATACATCCTGCGGATGGAGCCGCTCGCCTCGGCGTCTCCGGACGTGGTGGTCGCGGCCGTCGGGCCGACCGTGCAGCGTTACCTGGCCGGCGACCTGACCGGCCTCACCGAACCAGCCTCGCCCGGCACCGATACGGCTGCGCCCGGCACCGGCCCAGCCTCGCCCTGACCCAGCCTCGCCCTGACCCGGCCTCACCCCGCACCGATACGGCCTCGCACCGAACCGGGATGCCGGAGCAGCCGAACGGCGGGTAGGGGTCGGGCCGCCGGCCGGGACCGGGCGGTCAGCCCCGGCTGCGGCCCTGGTCGGGCAGCACCGAGGGGGACCAGTCCTGGTCGACCCGGTCGGTCTGCCGTCGACGCCGGCAGAGCACCGGATGCAGCAGCTCCGCCAGCTCCGCCTGGCCGGACATCGGCCGGGGAAAGGCGAGCCGGGCCCGGTACCGGGCGCCACCCGGACCGAGCGCCACCACCAGGCCGTACCGGTCGAGCCGGACCACCTGCGGCGGCGGCTCGTCCGGACCCGCCGCCGGTACGACGCCGCCGAGCTGACGCCGGATGAACGCGGCGACCTCGCTGCCGTGGTGGTCCGTGAGGTCGGCGAGCAGTTCCCGTTCGATCGGGTGCAGCGGGTCGGGCTCGGCCGCGGCGTACTCCGCGGGTTCCACATCGATCACCGTGCCGCCGCGTTCGAGCCGGACCTCCACCGGCTCGAAGCGGTGCAGCGTGAAGCGCCGCCCGACGTCGAGCAGGTCTCCGGTCGGCACCACCTCGGCGAAGTCGACGGCCGCCTGGCGGGCGGCGGGGCCGTCCAGCGGCTCCGCCCAGCCGCTGACCCAGAGCCGGCCGAGTGCGGGTGCCCCGGCGGCCGGTGGCAGGTCCCGCACGTCGAGCACCAGCGCCCGGCCCCGGGTACCCGGCTCGGGCCGCAACGCCGCCGCCAGGTCGCTGACGATCGAGACGAGCAGGAGGATCCGGCCGGACGGGTCGGTGGCGTGCCGGACCTCGTGCGGCCCGGGTCGGTACGCGACCTGGGCGGTGCCGGCGAGCCGGCCGGCGGCCAGCGTACGGGCCACCTCCGCGGGGCTGGGCTGCATGACGGGAACCTCCAGCACAAGTTAGCCTTCCCTTAGTAAGGGGAGGCTAACTTATCAGCGGAGTCCCGTCCATCTGCCCAGCGGATTCGCTCCGGTCACCGTCAGGTCGCTCCGGTCACCGAACGCGTCTGCTCCAACTCCTACCGGGTCTGCTCCAACCAGGACGCGAAGAGCAGGGCGTAGACCGACTCCGGATCGTTGACCAGTTCCTCGTGCGGGCCACGCTGCACGATCCGGCCCCGGTCCACCACGATCACCTCGTCGGCGGCCTGTGCGGTGGAGAGCCGGTGCGCGATGGCGACCGTGGTCCGGCCCCGGGTCACCGCGTCGAGGGTGCGTTGCAGCCGTACCTCGGTCGCCGGGTCGACGGCGCTGGTCGCCTCGTCCAGCACCAGCAGGTCCGGGTCGGCGACGTACGCCCGGGCGAGCGCGACCAGCTGCCGTTCGCCCACGCTGAGCGCCTCGCCACGCTCCCCGACCGGGGTGGCCAGGCCGGCCGGCAGCCCGTCCACCCAGTCGCCGAGCCCGAGCTCGACGAAGGCGGTCGCCAACTCCTCGTCGGTCAGCTCCGGACGACCGAACCGGACGTTCTCCGCCACGCTGGAGTCGAACAGGAAGCCGTCCTGCGGCACCATCACCACCCGGGAGCGGAGCGAGCCGAACCGCACCTGGTCCAGCGGCACCCCGGAGAGCAGGACCGCCCCCTCGGACGGATCCATCAGCCGGGTGAGCAGCTTCGCGAAGGTGGTCTTGCCGCTGCCGGTCTCGCCCACCACCGCGACCCGGGTCTTGGCCGGAATGTCCACGTTGACGTCGACGAGCACCGGAGGGCCGCCGGGATAGGAGAAGGTGACCTCGGAGAAGCGCAGGTCGATCGGCCCGGCCGGCAGGTCGACCCCGCGCTCCCCCGGGTCCGCCACGTCCGGCGTCATGTCCAGTACGTCGAGCACCCGCCGCCACCCCGCGACCGCGTTCTGCGCCTCGTTCAGCACCTCGGTGGCGATCTGGACCGGCTGGATGAACATCGTGACCAGGAACAGGAATGCGGTCAGCTCGCCGATTCCCAGGGTCCCGTCGACGCCGAGCTTGACGCCGAGCACCACCACGCCGGCGAGCGCCAGCCCGGCGGCGATCTCCCCGGTCGAGAAGCTGATCACGCTGGTCCGGATCGCCCGTTGCTGGGCCCGGCGCTGCGCGTCGATCGTCTCGTCCAACCGGGCGGCGGTACGCCCCGACACCCCGTACGCCCGGATCACCGGCGCGCCGACCACGGTCTCCGAGACGGCGGCGAGCATCGCGCCCAGCCGTACCCGGACCACGCCGTAGGCGGTGGCGAGGCGCTTCTGGAAGACCCGGATCACCGCCACGGCGGGTACGAACGCGGCGAAGACCACCAGGGTCAGCTGCCAGGAGTAGACCGCCATCACGACGGTCGTGACCACCACCTGACCGAGGTTGATCAACAGGATCACCCCGCCCCACTGGAGGAACTGGGTGATCTGGTCGACGTCGCTGGTGACCCGGGAGACGAGCGAACCGCGCCGCTCCGCCTGCTGGTGCAGCGTCGACAGGTCGTGCACGTGCCGGAAGGCGCGGATCCGTACCCCGGCCAGCGCCGTCTCGCTGACCGTGAACAACCGCCGCATCATCAGGTAGCCACACACGGTGGTCACCACCAGGACGGCGGCGGTGGCCGCCACCACGATCCCGACCACGCCCAGGTCCGGACCGCCGGGGGCCCGCAGGCCACGGTCGATGCCCTGCTGGATCGCCACCGGTACGGCGGCCCGACCGATCATCGCGACCAGGGCCAGCCCGAGCGTGCCGGCCAGCCCGGTACGCAACTCCGGGGAGAGCGCCAGTCCTCGGCGCAGGGTCTGCCAGGTCGTCTCCGTCCGTTCCGAGATCGCCTCGTTCGCGGTCGTGGTCATGCCGTCCCCCCGCTGCGCTCGGCGCCGTCCTGACTGCTGCCCCTGAACCGGTCGGTCCCGCTCACGCGTCCACCTCTTCGTCCTGCCGGTTCGCCGGTGTGCCGGGCGGCGGTTCCTCGTACGCCCGCTCCCGTTCCCGCTCCGCCTCGGCCCGCTCGTACGCGGTGACCAGGGCGGCGTACCCGGGGGTGCTGCGCAGCAGCGTGGCATGGGTGCCCCGGCCGACCACCCGGCCGTGCTCGACGTAGACGACCTCGTCGGCCAGCGCGATGGTCGCCCGCCGGTACGCCACCACCAGGATCGACGCGCCCGGCGGCAGGGCGGCGGTGTCGGCATCGCCGGGGGTCGGGTCGGCCGCGGTCGACGGCGGCGGGGTATCCGGTGCGGTCGCTGGGGCGCGCAGCGCGGCCAGGATCGCCGCCTCCACCCTCGGGTCGACCGCGCTGGTGGCGTCGTCCAGCACCAGCAGCCGGGGCCGGCCGGCCAGTGCCCGGGCCAGGGTGAGCCGCTGCCGCTGGCCGCCGGACAGGGACGCGCCGCGCTCCCCGACCAGGGTGTCCAGCCCGTCCGGCAGAGCCGCCACGAACCCGTCCGCCTCGGCCAGTCGCAGCGCCGTCCACACGTGGTCGTCGGTGATGCCCGCCCGGTCCAGGGTGATGTTGGCCCGGATGGTGTCGTCGAAGACGAACGGCACCTGGGCCACCAGTGCGGTGGTGTCGGCAAGCGAGGCAGCCGTCAGCGACCGGACGTCGACCCCGTCCAGGGTCACGGCCCCGGCGTCGGGGTCGACCAGCCGCACCGCGAGGGAGACGATCGTCGACTTGCCGGAACCGGTGGGGCCGACCAGTGCCACCGTACGACCGGCCGGAACGGTGAACGACACGTCGTGCAGTACCGGCACAGGCTCTGCGGGCGCGGACTCCGTCGGCACCGGCTCGACCGGTGCGGTCACCCCGGCACCCGGGGCGGGTTCGGTCGGGACGCTGGCCCCGGTCGAGTCGAATTCGTCGGCCGGGGCGGGCACACCGACCGGCCGGGCCGCCGCCTCCGGCTCGGTCGACAGCCCCGGCTCGGCGGGTGCGGTGGCCGGAGCCGGCTCGGTCAGGGCGTAGCCGAAGTCGACCCGCTCGAAGACGAGAGTGGCGGGGCCGCCCTCCCGCCGGTCCAGCGTCGTGTTCCCGTACGGCATCTCGCCGGTGGCGGTGAGCACGGCCTGCAACCGGTCCCAGCCGGCGACGCTGCGCGGCAGTTCGGCGAGCACCCAGCCGATCGCCCGGACCGGGAAGGCCAGCACCGTGAAGAGGAAGGCGACGCTGACGAGTTCGGTGATGGTGACCGCGCCCTGACCCAGCCGGACCGCGCCGACCAGCAGCACGGCGAGGGTGCCGAGGCTGGGCAGGGTCTCCAGCATCGGGTCGAAGACTCCCCGCAGCCGGCCGACCGAGATCAACGCATCGCGCAGCTCACCGGCCTGCGCCGCGAACCGGGCCGTCTCCCGGGCCTCCTGGCCCATCGTCTTGACCACCAGGGCACCGTCGAAGCTCTCGTGGGCGATCGCGCTGACCTCGGCGCGCATCTGCTGCGCCCGGGCCTGTCGGGGCGCCATCCGTCGGGAGTAGACGACGTTCAGGGCGAAGAGTGCGGGGAAGATCGCGACCCCGACCAGGGCGAGCACCCAGTCGGTAACGAGCAGCGAGCCCATCGCCGCGACCAGCATCACCAGGGTGCCCACCGCGAAGGGCAGCGGCGCGATCGGGAACCAGGCCGCCTCGACGTCCGAGTTCGCGTTGGACAGCAGGGTGCCGGTGGCGTGCCGGTGGTGCCAGGAGAGCGGCAGCTCCAGGTAGCGGCGGGTGATCCGGCGCCGGTAACTGGCCTGTAGCCGGTACTGCATGAAGCCCGCGCCGATCCGGCGGCCGAACATCCCCAGCACCCGGCCGAGGCTGACCGCCAGCAGTGCGACGGCGCTCAGCACCACCGCCGTGGTGTCGGCCCGGCCGCTCTCCAGCGACGGCACCACCACGTCTCCGACGACCGCGCCCACCACGTAGGCGCTGGCGATGATCAGCAGGCTGTAGAGCACGCTGCCGCCGACCGCGACCGAGAAGATCCGGGGCTCCTCGCGAACGGCGTGACCGAGGACCCGGATCCCCCTGATGAGCACGTCCCGGCTTGTCTTGCCCGCCACACTGTCCCCCGCCGTAAGCCTTCTTCGTCAACCTCATCCTTACCGATCGGGCCGAGTGATGACGAACCGATTGGCGCTGGTCGTACCGGTCCGGACCTGATTGTGTCTGCTGTCACAGGGCCGTACGCCGCTCGGAGCGGACCGGCCGCCCGGACCTACCCGAATCGCGGCGCGCCGGCAGCGGCATCAGCACTTACGATCAAGACATGCCCCGCTACGCGGAATCCGAGCGCCGATCGCTGGCCGACCTCCTCCTGGCCCTTGGACCCGACGCGCCGACGATCATCCCGGACTGGGCCGCCCGGGACCTCGTCGCACACCTGGTGATCCGGGAACGGCGGCCCGACGCGGCGGCCGGAATCCTGCTCCGCCCATTCCGTACCCACACCGACCGGGTGCAGGCCGCGACGGCGGCGAAGCCCTACCCCGGCGTGGTCGACCTGTTCCGCAGCCCGCCGCGCTGGAGCCCGATGACCCTGCCGCCGATGGACGAGTTGGCCAACCTGACCGAGTTCTTCGTGCACCACGAGGACCTGCGCCGGGCGCAACCCGGCTGGCAGCCCCGGGAGCTTTCCGAGGGGCACCGGGCAGCGCTGTGGAGGCGGGTACCCGCGCTGGCCCGGATGGTGCTGCGCCGCTTCCCGGCCGCCCTGCTCATCCAGGCGCCCGACCACGGCGAGGCGTCGGTCGGGGCCGGCGGCGACCAGGTCAGACTGGTCGGCGCGCCGGGCGAGCTGACGATGTTCCTGTTCGGCCGGCAGCGCGTCGCCCGGGTGCAACTGGTCGGGCCCCCCGCCCTCACCGACCGGCTGCGGACCGCGAGGCTCGGGGTCTGAGGGCCGGCCGGTCTAGTCGTCGTTCTTCTTCCAGGTCGGCACGGGCCGGCCGGCGATGCACTCCACCTCCACCTCGATCCGCTGGTCCGAGCCGTGGAAGGTCACCTCGGCGTCGTCGTCCGGCCCCCGCTCGACCTCTCCGACCCGGTAGCCCTGGGCCGGCGTCCACGAGGCCAGCCACACGGTCCGGCCGTCGCACTCGGCCACCACGGTGCCGCCGGGGGTGGAGAGCAGCTGGCGTGGACCGTGCCCGGTGCCGCCCGGAGCCGGCGTACCCGGACCCGGGGAGCCGGTGGTGGCCCCCGGCGACGTCGGAGTGCCCGGGGACGTCGCGGGACCCGGACCGGCGGACGCGGAGCTGGCCGCCAGCGCCCGCGCCACCTCGTCCGGGCTGCGCACCTCACCCGCCGGCCCGGTGAGGCCGGCCCCGATCACCTGTACGGCCGCCAGCCCGGTGCCGGTCGCGGCCAACGCGGCGAGCAGCCAACCGGCCACCGCGAACCCGGTACGTCGACGCATCGTCCGATCATGCCCGTCCGGTCGTTAAGAGCGGAGCCGGTGGACCCTAAGGGAAGGTTAACGCCGCTGTCCCGATCCGGGGTCCACCGGCCGTCGTCGGGTTACCGTGCCTGGTGTGGCGCGCCTACTGCTGATCGAGGACGACCCGGCCATCCGTACGCCGCTGCTGCGCGCGCTGCGTGAGCGGGGGCACGCCGTCGCGGCTGTCCAGACCGCGATGACCGGACTGCAGAGGGTGCTCGACGACCGGCCCGACCTCGTCGTACTCGATCTGGGTCTGCCCGACCTGGACGGTCTGGAACTGCTCAGGATGCTGCGCGCGGTGAACAGCACCCCGGTGATCATCGCGACCGCCCGGGACGAGGAGAGCGAGATCATCCGAGGGCTGGACGCGGGCGCCGACGACTACGTGGTGAAGCCGTTCACGGCCGCCCAGCTCGACGCCCGGATCCGGGCGGTACTCCGGCGCGGTACCGGTCCGGCGAGCGGTCCGGCCCCGCTGACCGTCGGCGAGCTGCGGGTCGACCCGGGAGCCCGGCAGGCCAGCCTCTCCGGTGTCCCGCTCGAACTGACCCCCCGGGAGTTCGACCTGCTGCACCACCTGGCCAGCCGGGCCGGTCGGGTGGTCAGCAAACGCGAACTGCTGACCGAGGTGTGGCAGCTGCCGTACGGCGGCGCGGACAAGACGGTGGACGTACACCTGTCCTGGTTGCGCCGCAAGCTCGGCGAGACCGCCCAACGCCCCCGGTACCTGCACACCGTGCGCGGGGTCGGGGTCCGGCTCGACGTACCCGGGGCCGGATCGTGAGGCGCCGGTTGACCCTGCTGGTCGCCGCCACCACCTGCCTGGTGCTGGTCGCCTTCCTCGTCCCGCTCGCCGTGCTGCTGCGCACCGTCGCCGCCGACCGGGCCGTGGTGGCGGCCACCGCCGACGTACAGGGCCTGGTTCCGCTGGTCGGCACGACCGACCTGGACGGCCTGCGGCTCGCCGCCGAGCAGGTCGGCGCGGCGGCAGACCGGCCGGTCACCGTCTTCCTGCCGGACGGTTCGGCGCTCGGCACCGGGGCACCGCGTACCGACGGGGTGGAGCTGGCGGCCCGAGGTGAGAGTCTCACCGTGGCCCGGCCGGACGGCCGGGAGATCCTGGTCGCCGTGCAGGGCCGGCCGGACGGTACGGCGGTGATCCGCACCTTCGTACCCGACAGCGACCTGACCCCGGGGGTCTACCGGTCCTGGCTGGTCCTGGCCGGGCTCGGGCTGGCGCTGCTGCTGCTCGGTCTCGCCGTCGCGGACCGGCTGGCGCGTTCGCTGGTCGCCCCGATCACCGAACTCGCGGCGGTCTCGCACCGGCTGGCGCGGGCGGAACTGACCGCTCGGGCCCGGCCGTCCGGCCCGCCGGAGCTGCGTGCCGTGGCGACCGCGCTCAACCATCTGGCCACCCGGATCCAGGAACTGCTGCGGGAGGAACGCGAGCAGCTCGCCGACCTGTCGCACCGGCTCCGTACGCCGCTGACGGCGTTGCGGTTGGAGTCCGAGTCGCTGACCGACCCGCAGGAGGCCGCCCGGGTCACCGAGCAGGTCGACGCGGTGGAACGGGCGGTCACCGGGCTGATCCGGCTGGCCCGGCGGCGCGCCGCCGAGGGCGGTGGCGAGCCGGCCTGTGACGCCACGACGGTGGTCCGGGAGCGGGTCACGTTCTGGTCGGTGCTGGCCGAGGACACCGGCCGGCAGGTCGTCCTCGACCTGGCCGACCGGCCACTGCCGGTACGGCTACCGGCCGACGAACTCGCCGCGGTGCTGGACGCCCTGCTCGGCAACGTCTTCGCGCACACGCCGGACGGGGTCGACTTCGCCGTGACGCTGGTCCCCGGTCCCGCCGGCGGCGCCCTGCTGACCGTCGCCGACGCCGGCCCCGGACTGCCGTCGACCCTGGTCGACCCGGCGGCGCTGGTGGAGCGGGGGGCGAGCGCCGCCGGGTCGACCGGTCTCGGCCTGGACATCGCCCGCCGGGCCGCCCGGGCCAGCGGGGGTCACCTCGATCTCTCCACCGGCGGCGACGGCGGGGCACGGGTCGCGCTCACGCTCGGGCCGCCGGTCCTCGCCCCGACCCCGAGGCGTGGGGTCGGGGCGACCTGACGATCGCGGTCTTTACCTCGGCTTAGCATTCCCACAGCGCGCCGCTATCCCCCGTCCGGCGAACCTTCCCAGGACAACACCGAACAGAGTGTTCGAGGTTCGAGGAGGACTGTGATGCGGCGCAAGACGCTGATCCTGAGCATCGGTGGCGCGCTGGCCGCTGCCGCCGTCGTCGGTACCGCGATCGGTGCCAGCGCGGCGGAGGGCGAACGGCAGGGGCTCGGGCTGGCGCCGTTGGCCACCACAGCCGCCACCACCGATCCGACCGGCACACCCGGCACCGGTCCGTCCGGTACGCCGACGAGCGGCCCCACCGGCACGCCCGGCGGTACGCCGACGGGTTCGCCGACAGGCTCACCGGGCGCGACCGGCGGTACGGCGGTCAGCTCCGAGCGGGCCGTCGAGATCGCGCTGGCCAGCGCGGGCGGCGGCCAGCTCGACGAGGTCGAGCGGGAGCAGGAGCACGGCCGGACGGTGTGGAGTGTGGAACTGGTCAAGGACGGCGGGGAGGTCGAGGTCGACGTGGACGCGACCACCGGCGAAGTCGTCAAGACCGAGCGTGACGACAAGGACGACGACTCCGACGACGACAAGGGTTCCGACGACCGGGACGACGACGATGACGACGGTGACGACGACTGATTGCTGCGACAGCCCGTAGTGCCACCCACCGCCCGCTGGCGTCGTCCAGCGGGCGGTGGACGGTTTCCGGCGCGCGCGGCGTCGCTGTCGGCCGGCACTGTTAACCTTCGCCGCCATGGAATCCGGGAACGGCCAGGACACGCTGCGGGAGCAGGTCGAGACGTACGTCCGGCTGCAGGTCGCCATCGGCGAGCGGCCGTACGCCGCGATCGTCGACGGTGCCGTGGAGTACCTCGACGACGTGGAGGACGAGGAAACCGTCGAGGCGCTGGCCCGGGAGGTGGCCGCGGTGGAGTTCGCCGCGCACGCCACCGCCCAGGCGCAGTGGCCCGAGGTCAGCGATGCCGACCGGCTCACGCTCGCCTTCCGCGCCCTGGACGTGGCCGGGATCGTCGCCCGGGAGGCGTTCACCTGTTGTCAGAACTGTGGACTGGCCGAAATCGGCGCGGAGGTCGCCGACGGCGAGACGCCCCGGGGGTACGCCTTCTACCACCAGCAGGACGCGGAGCACGGCGCCGACGGTGCGAGCCTGCACGTCGCGTACGGGCTCTTCGGGCAGCCGCCCTCGGCCGAGATCGGCGCCGAGGTGGCGGCGGCGCTCCGCGAGCAGGGGCTGCCGGTCCACTGGACCGGTGACCTCGGCCAACGGATATCCGTGCCGCTGACCTGGTGGCGGCGGCGTACCGGTCGGCTGGCGGCGGTCCCGCCCACAGTGGACGACGACGTGGAGGTCGAGATCGAACTGCTCGACGCCTGGACCGGGCGGTACGCCCCGACCGACGGTCCGATCGCCGCCACCTGGCTGACCAGCCTGTACCTGCCCTGGCTGCCGACCGGGACCCGACTGCGGATCAGCCTGGGCGGCACGGCGATCACCGTCCACCGCGACTGGGACGTCCTGGTGGGGACGTCCGCCGCCGCCGACCGCCCCGAGATCCGGGTGGACCGGCAGGACGGGATGGCACTGGTACGACGCCTTCGGGCCGACCCGGCCAGCACCGGCCGGCCCGCTCAGGCCAGCGAGCGGGCGGCCCCGGCGGAGCGGACCGGCCCCGGCGGGGAGGCGGGCGCCGCCGGGCGAGCGGGTCTGTTGGAGGTCACCTGGCAGCACTCCGCCGGGCACGAGTACCAGGGCGTACCGCTGACCCGCTCGGAGAGCGTCGACGTGCTGCGCCGGATGCCCGTCCGGACCGACGCCTGGATGTCCTGTCGGGGCCGGTCCCGCGGCATCGTCCAGGTGCGCTGGGAGGAGCGGCGACTCTGGCTGGAGACGCCGGACCCGGAGGCGTCCGCCTCGTTCGGCCGGTACGTGACGATCCCGGAGGCGGAACGCATGATCGGCGTACTCGCCACCGAGGACCGGGTCGCCGTGGCGGAGCTGGGCGACCTGGTCAGGAACTCCTGGGGCTGACCGACGGGCCGACCCAGGCGCCGGAGGCGGCGTGCGCCAGCGACCTCTCGGGCCCGGGCACGGTCCCCGGGACGCCGGCCACGCACTGTCCCGGATGTCCCTCGCGCTCGCCGCACCGGCCGTCACCGAAGAGCAGCCGGTCGCAGAACACCCGGTGCCGCTCGTGTTGCGCGTCCTCCGCCGAGACGGTGACCTCGCCGGCGTCGAGTTCCGGAAGGAAGGCCAGCGACTCGGCCAGCAGCGCGGCCAGTTCGGCGGCGGCGTCCAGGGTGTGTACGGCGACCGGAAGGTGGATGACGTGGCCCGGTACCGCGTCGCCGCGACCGAGACTTCCCGTGACCGGACCTTTCTGACCCATGGTTGACGACCCTCATCCGTGGTTGGCGATTCCGTGGTTGACGATGACTCCCGCCCCCGGTCCGGCGGCGCGATCTGCCGGGCCGACCTGGGCCGACGCCCCGATAGCTTAGAGACGTATCCGGTCATTCCGGGTTTGCCACTCGGATCGACCAGGGACCGCCACCAGGTCTCTTCCGCCGGCTCGGTCCACCCGGCCTGGCCGAACGGGACTAGCCGATTCGAGGTCAGACCAAATACCCTTCGGTAACCGCGAGTTAACGTGACCGCCGTCACGCCACGATATCCGGAGGCTGCCCCCGCCATGGCTCTCGATGTCCCCTACCGCTCCATCCCTGACATGTTTCTCAAGCGTGTCTCGGCCTCCCCCGACCGGGACGCTTTCGCCCATCCCGCGCCGGACGACTCCGGCCCGGTCTGGCTCAGCTGGGCGCAGGTCGGCCAGCGGGCGAAGGCGATCGCCGCCGGGTTGCGCGGCCTCGGCGTCGGCCACGAGGACCGGGTGGCCATCCTGGCCAACACCCGGCTCGACTGGATCCTCGCCGACCTCGGAATCATGTGTGCCGGAGGCGCGACCACCACGGTCTATCCGACCACGGAGCCGGAGGACACCGCCTTCATCATCGCGGACTCCGGGTCCAGGGTGCTGATCGCCGAGGACGCCGGCCAGGCCGCCAAGATCTCCGGCGCCGACCTTCCGTCGCTGACCCATGTCGTACTGATCGACGGGCCGGCCGACCCGGGAGCCACGCCGCCGCAGCTCACCCTCGCCGATCTCGAGGTGCAGGGGGCGCTCGTGCTGGAGAGCGATCCCGACCTGATCGACCGGGTGGTCGCCGAGATCGACCAGGACCACCTGGCGACGCTGATCTACACCTCGGGTACCACCGGCCGCCCCAAGGGCGTCGAGCTGATGCACGCCGGCTGGTGCTGGGAGGGCGTGGCCCAGGCGCAACTGGGCCTGATCAGGGCCGAGGACCTCCAGTACCTCTGGCTGCCGTTGTCGCACTCGTTCGGCAAGACGCTGCTCTGCGGCGTGATCCACGTGGGCATGCCCACCTACGTCGACGGTCGGCTCGACAAGCTCGTCGAACTGCTCGGCGTGATCAAGCCGACCCTGATGTGCGGCGCACCCCGGATCTTCGAGAAGGTCTACAACCGGGCCGTGACCACCGCCCAGACCGGAGGCGGCGCCAAGGCCAAGATCTTCGCCTGGGCGGTCCAGACCGGCAAGCGGAAGGTCTCGCTGGAGCAGGCCGGCAAGCCCGTCTCGGCGGGACTGCGGATCAGCTACGGACTCGCCGAGAAGCTGGTCTTCAGCAAGTTGCAGGCCCGGCTGGGCGGCCGGATCCGGGTCCTCGTCTCCGGGTCCGCGCCCCTGAGCCAGGACATCGCACTCTTCTTCGCCGCGGCCAACCTGCCCATCTCCGAGGGGTACGGCCTGACCGAGACCAGCGCCGGCAACTTCGTCAACCGGCCCGGAGCCCTCAAGATCGGCACCGTCGGCAAGGCACTCGGCGACCTGGAGTGCAAGATCGACTCCGACGGCGAGATCCTGCTCCGTGGCGCACCGGTGATGCGCGGCTACCACAACCTGCCCACCGAGACCGCCGACGCGTTCACCCCGGACGGCTTCTTCCGGACCGGCGACATCGGCGAGCTCGACGACAACGGGTTCCTGAAGATCACCGACCGGAAGAAGGACCTGGTCAAGACGTCCGGCGGCAAGTACGTCTCGCCGTCCCGGATCGAGGGCATGTTCAAGGCGCTGTGCCCGTACACCTCCCAGGCAGTGGTGATCGGCCAGGCCCGCAACTACTGCACGATGTTGCTCACCCTGGACGCGGACGCGATCGCGACCTGGGCCGCGAACGGTCCCCTGGCCGGCCGGCCGTACGCCGAGATCGTCGGCTCCGCCGAGGTGGCCGCGATGATCGACGACTACGTCAAGCAGCTCAACGACAAGCTCAACCGCTGGGAGACGATCAAGAAGGTCACGGTGCTGTCCCGCGACCTGACCGTCGAGGACGGCGAGATGACGCCGTCGATGAAGATCAAGCGTCGCTCCGTGGAGACCAGCTTCGCGACGGAGATCAACGGGATGTACCAGGGCACCCTCGCCCAGATCTGAGCGGACGGACCGGCCGCCGAGGAGATTCGTGTCCTCGGCGGCCGGCACCCGACGTCGCCGTCCGACTACTGCCGGACAAGGTGACATCTGGTCGGCTTCACCGGACCACCACCGGGGTAAGACCAGGGTCAGAGCGCGAAAGGACCGGCCGAGAGCGGGGCCGATCGCGGCGGCGTACGGGTGGGCGAGGGGGTTCCGGTAATGGCGGCCACGGTGGCAGCTCACATCGAGACCGGAGCCTTGGTGATCACCATGGCCGGGCGATGGAGCGTGGGACAGGCGTACGCACTGCAGCGGGCATTCGAACGGTGCGCGGCGCACCGTCCGCCGTACGTGGCGGTGGACTGCACCCGGATCGTTCCGGACGGGCTGGTGCCGGCGCTGCTGCCGGCCCTGGTGGTGCTCGGGGAGTCCTGCCGGCGCGGCATCACCGTGCTGGTCTGCGCCCCGGCCTCGACCCTGACCGGTCTGCTCCGTCGCCTGCCGACCACCCGGATCCGGTTCTACCCGCGGCTGACCGAGGCGCTCAGTCGGGTCCGGCCCTACCATCTTCCGGGCCCGAGCCGACGCGTCCACCGCCGGTTCACCCCGTCCCCCGGTGCGGTCGGTACGGCCCGCCGGCTGGTCCGCGAGTGCTGTGAGCGGTGGCGGCTGGACGGCGTGACCGACAACGCCCAGCTCGTCGTCTCCGAGCTGATGGCGAACGCGGTGGAGCACGCCGGTACCGATATCGACCTGACCATCTGTCACCACCGGCAGCACCTCCGGATCGCGGTCGCGGACCGGCACCACGCGGTACCGGCGATCGACCACAAGGGTGCGGACGATGGCGACGCCGATCCGCGACAGGAAATCGCCCTCCGGGGACGCGGTCTGGCCCTGGTAGCCCGGTCCGTCGCCAACTGGGGCGTGCTGCGGGGTACGGACGGCAAGGTCATCTGGGCGGCCCTGGCGGCACCCCGGGCGACTCGGCTGCGCCTGTCGGACCTCGCCCTGCTCTCCGGAAGCGGCTACCCGGCCTGACCCGTGGCCACGGCGGGTTTCGCCGGGCCACCGGTGCCACCGACAGCCTCAGCCGAGGCTGCCCGCGTCGTGGAGATGGTCGAAGATGACCTGGTCGACCGGGGAGACGCGGTGCCGGTCGGCGTGGGTCAGCCAGACGATCTCGGCAACCTCGTTACTCGGTCGCAGTTCGCCGTGATAGTCCGCCGTGTAGCAGGTCATCCGGACTATCGTTCCGGCCGGATGCCCGTACGCCTGGGCCCGGAAGGTGCCGAGATGTCGGGCGCTGTCGGCGGCGATGGCGACACTCAGTTCCTCTTCGATCTCGCGTACCAGCGTCTCGACGTCGGTTTCGCCCGGCTCCCGCTTGCCGCCGGGAAGGAAGTAGACGTCCTTGCCGTGCGATCGCGAACTGAGAATCCGACCGTCCTCCAGGCGGATCCAGGCGATCTTGTCAATCATGCCCATGCGGGTTCGACTCTCCAGTCTTCCGGGGACACCGGTGGCTCCGCCGAGGACGCCGACCCTCGCGGTGTTCCGATGCGCGGGCCGGCGGTCAGGCGATGACCACCGGCTCGCGCCACAGCGAGCGTTCCGCCCGGTCGATGTCGTAGCGGACCGCCGCGATCCGGCGTACCGCCTCGGTCAGTTCGGTGGCGGGAAGGGTGAACGGGAGCCGGAGAAAACGCTCCAGCGTGCCGTCCAGGCCGAACCGTGGGCCGGGCGCGAGCCGTACCCCGACCTCCTCCGCCGCCCGGGCGAGCGCGCTGGCGATCGGTCCGTCCAGCTCCGCCCAGAGGGTGACCCCGCCGAGCGGGGTGCGGACCCGCCAGCTGGGAAGTTCGTCGCGCAGGGCGGCCAACAGGGCGTCCCGCTGCGTGGCCAACTGCCTGCGCCGGGCCGCCACGATCGCGTCGGCGTCGGCGAGCAGCCGCACCGCGACCAGTTGGTCCAGCACCGGACCGGCCATGTCGACCCCGACCCGCGTCGCGGCCAGCCGCTGCACCTGGGGAGCCGAGGCACGGATCCAGCCGATCCGCAATCCGCCCCAGTACGGCTTGCTCATCCCGCCGATCGTGACCACCCGGGAGTGCCGGTCGAAGACGGCGGTCGGCGGCGGCATCTCGGTGCCGTCCAGTGCCAGATCCACGAAGGACTCGTCGACGACCAGGTCGGTACCGCTGGCGTGCGCGGTGGCCACCACCCGCTCGCGCAACTCGGTCGGCATCAGGTGGCCGGTGGGATTCTGGAACTCCGGGATCAGGTACGCCAGCCGGGGGCGCGTCTGCCGCAGGCTGCCGAGCAGCAGGTCGGCGTCCCAGCCCGCGCGCTCGGTGGAGAGCCCGTGGGTGCTGATCCGGGCCCGACGCGCGGCGAACGCGGCCAGCGCGTTGGGATAGGTCGGCGACTCGACGAGGACGCCGGCCCCGGGCGGCAGGACGAGCCGGAGCACGAGGTCCAGCGCGTGCTGCACCCCGTTGGTCACCATGATCTGCTCGGGGCTGGTGGTCAGGCCACGGTCGGTGTACGACCGGGCCACCGCCGCGCGGAGCTCGACGATCCCGGTCGGGTGGTATCCGGCACCGCCGAGATAGCGCGGCAGGTCCTCGGCGGCGCCCCGGGCCGCCCCGCCCAGTTCGGCCGGGGCCGCCAGCGCGGCACAACCGAGGTCGATCATGTCCAGATCGTCCTGCGGCGTCCACAGCCCGGAACTGGCCACCCGGTGTCCGCCCGGCAGCGTCGTCCAACTGCCGGCACCCCGGCGACTCTTCAGATGACCGGTCTCGCGCAGTTCGCGGTAGGCGGCGGTGACCGTGGTCCGGCTCACCCGCAGCGCCTCGGCCAGTTCCCGCTCGGCCGGTAGGCGTACCCCGAGCGGTAGCCGTCCGTCGGCGAGCAGTCCGCGTACCGCACCGGCCAGCGCGATGTAGTCGGGGCTCCGCCGCCGGCCCGGAAGGGCATGCCACTGGCCGAGCATCCGGCCCAACTGTGGACCCCGAACGAGGTTAGTCACAGCCACTTCCCCTCGATTGGCCCTTCGTACATCCTGGATTGGCCCTCAGAGTGGCACGCATGGCAATGATTGGCAACAGCGGTGACCGGCTCGTCCGGCGACTCGGGCAGCTCTACGTCGGTCTGGCGCTCTACGGGGTCAGCATGGCGTTGATGATCGAATCAACGCTCGGGCTCGATCCCTGGGACGTCTTCCACCAGGGGCTGTCCAGGCTCACCGGCGCGTCGATCGGCACCGTCACCATCGCCGTCGGCGCGCTCGTCCTGCTGCTGTGGATCCCGCTGCGCCAACGCCCCGGCCTGGGCACGCTGAGCAACGTCGTCGTGATCGGCCTGGCCGTCGACCTCGTACTGGCGGTCCTGCCGACCGTCGGCTCGCTGCCCGCCCGGATCGGCTTCGTCGTCGCCGGCATCCTGCTCAACGGCGTGGCGACCGGCCTGTACATCGGCGCCCGATTCGGCCCCGGACCGCGTGACGGCCTGGTGACCGGGTACGTCGCCCGCCGGCCGCACCGGTCCATCCGACTGGTCCGGACGGTCGTCGAGGTGACCGTTCTCGCGATCGGCTTCGTGCTCGGCGGAAAGGTGGGGATCGGCACGGTGGCGTACGCGCTCGCCATCGGTCCGCTCACGCACGTCTTCATTCCGATGTTCACCGTACGTCCCGTCGCCGCCGGGCCGGTGCCGCCGACGGGACCCCGGGCGACGCCGGAGACCGGGATCGGACAGTCGGCCGCCCGAGGACCGGAATCCGACAGCCGGGCCGTGGAGCCGGCCGGACCGGACGCCCGAACTGCACCGGTCCGCTGAAAAAGATCGTCGATCTGGACCGGATCGTCCCACGTGGAGGGCGGGTGGCCGGGGTTCGCCGGAATGAACGGGTGGCCAACGGTTCCGTCGGCCCGCGTCGCACGGCATCATTTCCCCCATGGGGGATGAGGGCTGGCGATGGTCCGACGCCTGGATCTTCGTATCGCTGATCATCGCGGGCGGCGCCGGTCGCCACCGACGTTCGAGCAGCACGCGGCGACCGGAAGGCGTCCGGCTCGCCGACGTGCTGTCCACGGCCGACCATCTCAACCGGGCCATCCCGGCCCGGCACGAGATCGAGGCCGCCGTGCGCCGCCTGGTCGGCGCGGGACTGATCACGGTCGCGGACGGTTGGTTCCGGGTCACCACGGCCGGAGAGCAGTTGTGGCGGACCCGCCCGCACGGCGGCCTCGCCACCACCGTGGAGACGGTGCACGGGGTGCTGACCCGCCGGCACGCCCCGGGCAGTCACGACTGGGAACTCGGCGAGGACGAGCACGCCGCCGCGGTCCAGGAGTACGCCGCCCGGTTCACCCTGCCGATGCCGCGCCGCTCCCCGGAGAACGGTTCCTGACCGGCCGCCGGGGATCTCGCCGCTCCCCGGAGAACGGTTCCTGACCGGCCGCCAGGGACCTCGACGGGTCCCGGGTGACCGGTCAGCGGACCGGATGTCCGGCGGCCTGTAGCGCGCCCTTGACCTCGCCGACGCTCAGCTCGCCGAAGTGGAAGACGCTGGCCGCGAGGACCGCGTCCGCGCCGGCCGTGACCGCCGGCGCGAAGTGCGCCACCGCCCCGGCGCCGCCACTGGCCACCACCGGCACGTCGACAACCTGCCGGACCGCGCCGATCAGCTCCAGGTCGAACCCGGCCTTGGTGCCGTCCGCGTCCATCGAGTTCAGCAGGATCTCCCCGGCGCCCAACTCGGCGACCCGGGCCGCCCAGTCGACCGCGTCGATGCCCGTGCCACGCCGGCCGCCGTGCGTCGTCACCTCGAACCCGCTGCGGGTGGAGGTGCCCGCCGGAGTCCGCCGGACATCGAGCGAGAGCACCAGCACCTGCCGCCCGAACCGCTCGGCGATCTCGGCGATCAGCTCCGGCCGGGCGATCGCGGCGGTGTTCACCCCCACCTTGTCGGCGCCGGCCCGCAACAGCACGTCGACGTCGGCGACCTGTCGCACTCCCCCGCCGACGGTGAGCGGGATGAACACCGACTCGGCGGTGCGGCGTACCACGTCGAGCATGGTGCCGCGATCGTCGGACGAGGCCGTGACGTCGAGGAAGGTCAGCTCGTCGGCGCCGGCCTCGTCGTACGCCGCCGCCAGCTCGACCGGGTCACCCGCGTCCCGCAGGTCGACGAAGTTGACCCCCTTGACCACCCGACCGGCGTCCACGTCCAGACAGGGAATCACCCGTACCGCCACCGTCATACGGCGAGCCTAGCCAGCGCCGCCGACGGAGCGCAGGACGAATCCAGCCGGCGGGACGGACCCGGAGCGGGGCCGTTCACCCCTGCCCGTCCCCCGCCACCGCCAGGGTCACCTCGACGTTGCCCCGCACCGCGTTGGAGTACGGGCACAGCTCGTGCGCCTTCGCCGTCAGCTCGCGCACCACGTCCCGGTCGACTCCGGGTACGTCGACGGTGAGCGTGACGGCCAGGCCGAAACCACCGGTGTCGGCGCGGCCTATCCCCACCTGCGCACTGACGCTGGAGCCGGCGAGGTCGACCCCGGTCCGCCCGGCCAGCCGTCGCAGCGCCGAGTGGAAACACGCCGCGTAGCCGGCGGCGAAGAGCTGCTCCGGATTGGTCGCACCGCCCTCGCCACCCATCTCCTTGGGAACGGCGAGGTCGAGCGCGAGGATGCCGTCCGAGGTGGCGACGTGACCCTCCCGACCCTCGCCGGTGGCACGGGCCTGGGCGGTGTAGAGCACCCGCATTGTCGCTCACGTCTCCTTCCGGCACCGGTCGCCACGTGCCGGCCGGGGCCTGACTGGGCCGGGGCCGGCCGGCAACCTGGCTGGCCGGGCCCCGCCGGCCGTGCTGGCCGGTCGGCCCAAGATACGCCTCGGCACCGCCCTCGACCAGGCACCCGGATGATCAGGTGACCAGTCCCTCAGCTGTGCTCCGGACCGCGTCGCACCCGGCCAGCGTCGCACCCGACCAGCGTCAGGGCTGCGCCAGTACGGCGAGAGCCTGCGCGACGGTGAACGCCCCGGCGTAGAGCGCCTTGCCGGCGATCACGCCCTCGACCCCGATCGGCTCCAGTGCGGCGAGCGACCGCAGGTCGTCCAGTGTGGATACGCCGCCGGAGGCGATCACCGGGGCGTCGGTACGGGCACAGACCTCTCGCAGCAGCTCCAGGTTCGGTCCACGCATCGTGCCGTCCTTGGTGATGTCGGTCACCACGTACCGCGTCGCGCCCGCCTTGTCCAGCCGCTCCAACACCTCGAACAGGTCGCCGCCGTCCCGGGTCCAGCCCCGGGCCGAGAGGGTACGGCCGCGCACGTCCAGCCCGATCGCCACCCGGTCGCCGTACTCGCCGAGCACCCGGTCACACCAGAGTGGGTCCTCCAGCGCGGCGGTGCCGATGTTCACCCGCGCCGCCCCGGTGCCCAGGGCCGCCAACAGCGACTCGTCGTCGCGGATCCCACCGGACAGCTCCACCCGGACGTCGATCCGGCGGACCACGTCGGCGAGCAGGTGCGCGTTCGAGCCCCGGCCGAACGCGGCGTCGAGGTCGACCAGGTGAATCCAGTCGGCACCGTCGCGCTGCCAGGCCAGCGCCGCCTCCAACGGGTCGCCGTAGCTCGTCTCGCTGCCGGCGGCGCCCTGGATCAGACGGACGGCCTGGCCGTCCGCGACGTCGACGGCGGGAAGCAGGGTCAGGCTCAAGGTGTTCTCCTCGGTCGGCTGGCGCGGTTGTCGGATCGGATGTCGTCCGGTCCAGCGATCAGGCTCGCCGTCCCAGCACTCGGGTCGGTCGGTCCGGCGTTCGGGTCCGCCGGCCCGGCACTTCGGTTCGTCCTCCGGCGTCAGGTCCGCCGGCCCAGGGCGATCACCACGACCGCCGGCAGCACCAGCAGCAGCAGCGCGATCAACCCGAGACGCAGGGCCAGGTCGTCGACCAGCAGCCAGATGACCGCCAGCGCCGTCAACGAGAGTACGACCACCCCGGCCCGCTCGCCCCGGCTGCGCCGGACGAAGATCCGCCCGGTACGCCGGTCGGGCAGCCGGGGCGTGAGCCGGCGCAGCAGCGCCCGCCGACGCTGGCGACGGGACACCGCACGGGCCCGCACGGCCCGATCCCGCTCTGCCTCGGCCAGCCGTACCGCCCGGCGCCTGGCTCGTTCCTTGCTCACCGGACCGCCCCGGACGGGTCCGCGCTCACAGCGTGGCCAGCCAGTTGCGGAGCAGGATCCGGCCCGTCTCGCCGGACTTCTCGGGATGGAACTGGGCGGCCGACAACGGCCCCCGCTCCACCGCCGCGACAAACCGCGACTCGTGCTCGGCCGTCGTCGCCAGCGCACCGGCCTCGGCCAGTACCGCCGTGTCGGTCGAGGCGTACGAGTGCACGAAGTAGAAGCGGGCCCCGGAGGGCAGGTCCGCGAAGAGCCGCGTTCCGGGCGACGGCGCGACGGTGTTCCAGCCCATGTGCGGCACCCGCCGGGCGGCGAGCCGGGTCACCCCGCCGGGCAGCAGCCCGAGACCCTTGGTGACCACGCCGTGCTCCTCGCCGTACTCGAAGAGGACCTGCATGCCGACGCAGATGCCCAGCACCGGACGGCCCGCCGCGACCCGCTCGGCGATCACCGGACCGGCCCGGAGTGCCTCGATGCCGGCCATGCAGGCGGCGAAGGCACCCACCCCCGGCACCACCAGCCCGTCCGCGCCGGCCGCCGCGGCGAGGTCGTCGGTGACGGTGACCTCGGCACCGGCCCGGGCCACGGCACGCTGGGCGGAGCGGAGATTGCCCGAGCCGTAGTCCAGGACCACGACGGTGGGCGGCCGGCCCGGGACGGCGGGCGAGCCGGTCATCAGCCGTCTCCGGGAACCAGATACAGCACGCCACCGGCGGTGGCGAGCAGCGCGAGGGCGCCGACGATCAAGAGTGCGCCCCGGGGCGCACCCTGGCGGTGCAGCGACCAGGCGCCGCCGATCAGCACGCCGCCCAGGGCGAACAGCAGCACCGGCAGTACCGCGCCCATCAGAGCAGTCCCTTGGTGCTCGGGATCGCGCCGGCCGACCGGGCGTCGATCGCCACGGCCTCGCGCAGCGCCCGGGCCACCGCCTTGAACTGCCCCTCCACCACGTGGTGGGCGTCCGGATGCCCACCCGGCCGGGCGGCCCGGAGCACGGACACGTGCAGGGTCATCCGGGCCGACTGGCCGAACGACTCCCAGATGTGCCGGGTCATGCTGGTCGGATAGACCGGCCCGATGTACGGCGCCAACGCGGGCTCGTCGTGCACCACGTACGGCCGGCCGGAGAGGTCGACGGCGGCCCGGACGAGCACCTCGTCCATCGGAATGGTCGCCGACCCGTACCGCCGGATGCCCGCCTTGTCGCCGAGCGCCTGGTCGAAGGCCGCGCCCAGGGCCAGCGAGGTGTCCTCGATCGTGTGATGTGCATCGATCTCCAGATCGCCGACCGTGTGCACGGTCAGGTCGAAACCGCCGTGCCGGGCGATCTGGTTGAGCATGTGGTCGTAGAAGCCGACTCCGGTGATGATGTCGGCCTGACCGGTGCCGTCGAGATCCAACTCGACGAGGACCTTGGTCTCGGCCGTGGTCCGCTCGACCCGGGCGGTTCTGCTCACGGTAGGACCTTTCGCTGTTCGGGTAGCTCGACTCACTGTTCGGGATCGGTCGACGCCGCCTCCGGGCCGCTCGACGCCGGCCCGGGACGGGTCGACGCCGATCCGGGGCCGATCGGGTCGGACCCGGGACCGGTCGCCCATGAGTCTAAGGCGGCCAGGAAGGCGTCGGTCTCCTGCGGCGTGCCGGCGGTGACCCGCAGCCATCCGGGCAGCCCGACGTCGCGGACCAGCACACCCCGGTCGAGCAGCGCCCGCCAGGCCACCCGCTGGTCCCCGCCGACGGCGAACAACACGAAGTTGGCGTCGCTGTCGGCCACCGCTCGACCGCCGGCCCGCAGGCCGGCCACGATCCGGTCCCGCTGCTCCTTGATCGCCTGCACCGTGCCGAGCAGGATTTCCCGGTGGGCCAGCGCTGCCCGGGCCGCGGCCTGGGTCAGCGCCGAGAGGTGGTACGGCAGCCGGACGAGTTGCACCGCGTCGACCACCGCCGGATCGGCGGCGAGGTAGCCCAGCCGCCCACCGGCGAAGCCGAACGCCTTACTCATGGTCCGGGTCACCACCAGGCGGGGATGGCCGGGCAGCAGGGCCAGCGCGGTCGGCGTACCGGCACGGGCGAACTCGGCGTACGCCTCGTCCACCACCACCATGCCGGGCGCCTCGGCGAGCACCGCGTCGATCACCGCCGGATCCAGCGCGGTGCCGGTCGGGTTGTTCGGCGAACAGAGGAAGACCAGGTCGGGCCGGTGCTCGCGGACCTGCGCCACCGCGTCGGCGGCGGTCAGGCCGAAGTCGGCCCCCCGGTGGCCGTCCCGCCAGCCGGTACCGGTGCCGGTGGCGAGCAGCGGATGCATCGAGTACGCCGGGGTAAAGCCGAGCGCAGTCCGCCCCGGACCGCCGAAGACCTGGAGCAGTTGCTGCTGGATCTCGTTCGACCCGTTCGCCGCCCAGACGTCGGCGGTACTCAGCCCGTGTCCCAGGTAGTCGGCCAGGTCGGCGCGGAGCGCCACGGCGTCCCGGTCCGGATAGCGGTTGAGGTCCCGCAGCTCGGCCGCGACCGCCTTGCCGATCGCCTCCACCACCGGCTCCGGCAGCGGGTACGAGTTCTCGTTGGTGTTCAGCCGCACCGGCACGTCGAGCTGCGGTGCGCCGTACGGACTGCGACCGCGCAGGTCGTCGCGAATGGGGAGATCGTCCAGCGAGGTCACGCCGACGGCCCGCCCGGGGACTCGATCGCCGACGCCCCGGCCGGGGAGCCGAACCCGTCCGACGACTCGATCGCCGACGCCCCGGCCGGGGAGCCGAACCCGTCCGACGACTCGAACCGCACCCGCACCGCCTGACCGTGCGCGGGCAGGTCCTCCACGGTGGCCAGGGTCACCACGTGCCGGGCGGTGTCCCGGAGCGCCGCCTCGTCGTACTCGATGATGTGGACGCCGCGCAGGAAGGACTGCACCGAGAGGCCGGAGGAGTGCCGGGCACAGCCACCGGTCGGCAGCACGTGGTTGGAGCCGGCGCAGTAGTCGCCCAGCGACACCGGCGCGTACGGCCCGACGAAGATCGCCCCGGCGTTCCGGACCCGCATCGCCCACTCGCGGGCGTTCCGGGTCTGGATCTCCAGGTGCTCGGCGGCGTAGAGGTCGACCACCCGCAGCCCGGCTTCGAGATCGTCGACCAGCACCGCGCCGCTCTGTGGACCGGTCAGCGCCGTGCCGACCCGGTCCGCGTGCTTGGTCTCCGGGACCTGCCGGCGCAGTTCCCGCTCCACCGCCTCGACCAGCTCGACCGACGGGGTGACCAGTACGCTCGCCGCGAGCGGATCGTGCTCCGCCTGGCTGATCAGGTCGGCGGCGACGTGCACCGGATCGGCGGTGTCGTCGGCGAGTACGGCGATCTCCGTCGGTCCGGCCTCGGCGTCGATGCCGACCACACCGCGCAGCAGTCGCTTGGCCGCGGTGACCCAGATGTTGCCCGGTCCGGTGATCATGTCGACGGGATCGCAGTGTTCGCTCCGCGCCGCGTCGGTCCACGAGCCGTACGCCAGCATCGCCACCGCCTGGGCGCCGCCGACCCCGTAGACCTCGTCGACGCCGAGCAGCGCGCAGGCGGCCAGCACCCGGGCGTCGGGCAGGCCGCCGTTCTCCGCCTGCGGCGGGCTCGCCACCACCAGCGACCGGACCCCGGCCGCCTGGGCCGGCACCACGTTCATCACCACGGTCGACGGGTACATGGCCAGGCCGCCGGGGACGTAGAGGCCGACGCGGTCGACCGGGATCCACCGCTCGGTGACGGTGCCGCCGGGGACCACCTCGGTGGTGAGGTCGACCCGCCGCTGGTCGGCGTGCACCCGGCGGGCCCGGTCGATGCTCTCTACCAGGGCCTCCCGGACCTCCGGCTCCAGCATCGCCTCGGCCTGCATGATCACCTCGGTCGGCACCCGGAACCGGTCCAGCCGCAGCCCGTCGAGGCGATGGGTGGCGTCCTGGATCGCCGCGAACCCATGCTCGCGGACCGCCTCCACGATCGGGCGGATCCTGTCCACCGCGACGGACACGTCAAGCTGGGCACGGGGCAGCAGCGCGCGCGGGTCGCGCCAACCTCCGCGCAGGTCGATCCGGTTCAACACCCTTGGGAGTCTATTCGCCGGCCACGGATCGCCACGCCGCCCGTCCAGCGGGCGGGACGGTGAGCCGAGCCACGTCCGTTCACTGCCGGCCGGTACGGGCTAGGCTCGACCGGTGGATGCGCGGCTGCCGGTGTTTCCGCTCGGGACGGTGCTCTTTCCCGGCCTGGTACTACCGCTGCACATCTTCGAGTCCCGGTACCTCGAACTGATGCAGCACCTGATCAATCTGCCCGACGGCACGCCCCGGGAGTTCGGCGTCGTCGCCATCCGCAGCGGCGGGTCGGCCCCGGTCGCCGCCGGCCCGGACCAGGAGCGGCACGCCGGGCCGGAGCAGTCGCCGGGGCGACCGGAGCAGTCGGAGCCCTCCGCACGGCAGCCGGACGGCGCTCCGGTGACCCTGCACGAGATCGGCTGCACCGCCGAACTCCGCCAGGTGACCGAGCTGCCCGACGGCCGGCTGGACGTGGTCACCGTGGGCCGCCGGCGGTTCCGGATCGCGGAGGTCGACGAAGAGTCGACGCCGTACCTGACCGCCGAGGTGGAGTGGCTGCCCGAGCCCACCGGCCAGGAACAGCTCGCCGATCTGCTCGCGCCCCGGGTGCTGGCGGTGTTCCGACGCTATCTCACGCTGGTCCGGGACGACGAGGACGAGGTCACGGAGCAACTGCCGGACGACCCGACCGTGCTGTCGCACCTGGTGGCGGCCACCGCCGCGCTGACCCTGACGGACCGGCAGCGGCTGCTGGCCACCCCGGACACCGCCGGCCGGCTGACCGCGGAGCTGCGCCTGCTCAACCGCGAGGCGGCTCTGCTGCGTCAGGTCCGGGCGGTGCCGGTGTCGCTGTCGGACCTGGCGGTACCGGCAAGTCCCAACTGAGCACGGTCGGGGCGGGCTCGGCCTCGGGCCGCAGTCCCGGATACCGGGACCAGCCGGCCAACAGGGTGTACATCACGGCGGCGCCGAACGCCGGCACCAGCAGGTCCTGGATCCGGGGAATGAACCCGAGCACCATCTCGAACTGCCCGCCGTGCAGGTCCGGCGGTTTCGAGAACGTCTCGCCGGGCGGTGCGGTCTGCAACAGCCGCTCGTAACCGGAGAGGCCGATCTGCCGCCCGACCTGCCAGGCCAGCACCGCCGCACCGATCATCCCGAGGACGACCAGCAGCAGTCCGAGCGGACCCCGGTACCGGCGCAGCAGCAGCCACACCGCGATCGCGGCCAACACCCCCAGGCCGAAGCCGAGCAGGCTGAACCAGCCGTCGGCGGCGATGAACTCCTCCGGCTGTGGCTGGGCCAGCAGCGCGCCGTCGTCGGTCTGTACCACCGGCACCCCGGGTGCGAGGGCCGACCAGATCAGCCCGAGCGGGAGTCCCAGCAGGATCATCACCAGCAGCGCGACGGCGCTGACCGCGAGGCCCCGGAGCAGCCCGCCGCCCGCCGGGGAGTCGCCGGAAGCGGCGCCGAACCCGGCGGCGGCCGGGTCGTGCCCGAAGTCCGGCCGGCCGGCCGGATCCGGTCCGGGCCAGGCCAGCGGATCGAGATCGGTTCCGGACCCGGAAGTCGTGCCGGGTCCGACCGGAGGTTCCGGATGCCCTGGTACGGACCCGGCCGGGGTACGTCGTTCCGCCTCGCCGCCCGGCGGTCCACCGGTGGTCGGCGGGGCCGGAAAGGTCGGGGCAGGCGTCGACGGGGCGGCGGGGCGGCCGTCGTCCCCATCGCCGAGCGGGCCTTCGGGATGGGAGTTTGCCGGGCTCACCGGATGATCCTCTCAGGCGGGGTGGACCGGCCGGGGCCCGGATCCGGAGAACGGCTCAGGACAGGGGTGATCCGGAGCCCTCGCCGTCACCCGGGCGCCCCGGCAGCCCGGATGTTGGGAAGGGCCCCTTCCTATACAGAAAGCGATAGGAAGGGGCCCTTCCTTGCACCTCAGCCGGCGACGGCGCTGGGGCCGAGCAGGGCCTTGAGGTCGGCCATCAGCGCGGTGGTCGGGGCCACCCGGAGGGGGCTGAGCCGGAGCAGGGTGGCCCGGGAGCCGTTGATCAGTTTGACGTGCACCTCGGCCGAGCCGGGATGGCTGGTCAGCACCTCGCGGAGTCGTTCGACCAGAGGTGGGGTGCAGCGGGACGGCGGAAGGGCGAGGACGATCGGCTTGACCTCGTCGGCGGCGGTGATCTCCGGCATGGAGAGGTCCATGGCCATCATCCGGGGCTGATCGTCCCGGCGGTCGACCCGGCCCTTGACGACGACGATCGCGTCCTCGGCGATGTACTGGCCGACCAGTTCGTAGGTGTTCGGGAAGAACAGCACCTCGACCGCCCCGCCGAGGTCCTCCAGGGTGGCCGACGCCCAGGCCCGGCCCTGCTTGGTGATCCGTCGCTGGACCCCGGAGAGGATGCCGGCCAGGTTCACCACCGCACCGTCGCTGACCGCGCCCTCCTCGGCGAGCGTGGCGATGGACATGTCCGCGGCGGCGGCGAGGACGTGCTCCACGCCGAACAGCGGATGGTCGGAGACGTAGAGGCCGAGCATCTCCCGTTCGAAGGTGAGCAGGTCGGTCTTGTCCCACTCCGTGGTCGGGATCGGCGGGGTGACCACCATGCCGCCGCCGGCACCACCGTCGCCACCGCCACCGAAGGCGTCGCCGAACAGGTCGTACTGGCCGACCGCCTCGTTGCGCTTCAGCGCGATGAACGAGTCGATCGCGTCGGTGTGTACGGCGAGCAGCCCCTTGCGGGTGTGCCCGAGCGAGTCGTAGGCGCCGGCCTTGATCAGCGATTCCATCGTCTTCTTGTTGCAGGCGACGGCGTCGACCTTGCGCAGGTAGTCGTAGAAGTCGGTGAACCGGCCCTTCTCCTTGCGGGAGCGGCGGATCGACTCGACCACGTTCGTGCCGACGTTGCGGACGGCGGCCAGCCCGAACCGGATGTCGGTGCCGACGGCGGCGAACCGGGCGTTGGACTCGTTGACGTCCGGCGGCAGCACCTTGATGCCCATCCGCCGGCACTCGGCGAGGTAGACCGCCGACTTGTCCTTGTCGTCGCCGACCGAGGTCAGCAGCGCGCTCATGTACTCGGCCGGGAAGTTGGCCTTCAGGTAGGCGGTCCAGTAGGAGACCACCCCGTACGCGGCACTGTGCGCCTTGTTGAAGGCGTAGTCGGAGAACGGGACCAGGATGTCCCAGAGCGTCTTGATCGCCGCGTCGCTGTAGTTGTTGGCCTTCATGCCGGCGGCGAACGGCTTGAACTCCTTGTCGAGGATCTCCTTCTTCTTCTTGCCCATCGCCCGGCGGAGCAGGTCCGCGGCGCCGAGGGTGTACCCGGCGACCTTCTGGGCGATCGCCATCACCTGCTCCTGGTAGACGATCAGCCCGTAGGTGTCGCCCAGGATCTCGGAGAGGGACTCGGCCAGCTCGGGGTGGATCGGCACCACCGGCTTGCGGTTGTTCTTCCGGTCGGCGTACTCGTTGTGCGCGTTGGCGCCCATCGGGCCGGGCCGGTAGAGCGCGCCGACGGCCGAGATGTCCTCGAAGTTGTCCGGTGCCATCGAGCGGAGCAGGGCCCGCATCGGGCCGCCGTCGAACTGGAACACCCCGAGGGTGTCGCCCCGGCCGAGCAGGGCGTACGTCGCCTTGTCGTCCAGCGGCAGGTCCTCCAGGACCAGGTCGATCCCCCGGTTGTCCCGGATGGCGTCCAGCGCGTCGTCCATGATGGTCAGGTTGCGCAGGCCCAGGAAGTCCATCTTGAGCAGGCCGATGGTCTCGCAGGCACCCATGTCCCACTGGGTGATGATCGAGCCGTCCTGCTCGCGCTTGTGGATCGGCAGCACGTCGAGCAGCGGGTCCCGGGACAGGATGACGCCGGCCGCGTGTACGCCCCACTGCCGCTTGAGCCCCTCCAGCCCCTTGGCGGTGTCGACGATCTTCGCCACCTCGGCGTCACCGTCGTAGAGCTGGCGGAACTCGGCCGCCTCCTGGTAACGCTGGTGGTTCGGGTCGAAGATGCCGCCGAGCGGGATGTCCTTGCCCATCACCGCCGGGGGCATCGCCTTGGTGATCCGGTCACCCATCGCGAACGGGTAGCCGAGGACCCGGGCCGCGTCCTTGATCGCCGCCTTCGCCTTGATCGTGCCGTACGTAATGATCTGCGCGACCCGCGCCTCGCCGTACTTCTCGGTGGCGTAGCGGATCATGTCACCGCGCCGACGCTCGTCGAAGTCCATGTCGATGTCGGGCATCGAGACGCGGTCGGGGTTGAGGAACCGCTCGAAGAGCAGGCCGTGCGCCATCGGGTCCAGTTCGGTGATGCCCAGCGCGTACGCGATCAGCGCGCCGGCCGCCGAGCCACGGCCCGGTCCGACCCGGATCCCCTCCCGCTTGGCGTACGCGATGAGGTCGGCGGTGACCAGGAAGTAGCCCGGAAAGCCCATCGTGATGATCACGTCGAGCTCGTACTCGGCCTGCTTGCGGCGGTCCTCCGGAATGCCGCCCGGGAACCGCCGCTCCAGCCCGCGCAGCACCTCCTTGCGGAGGTACGTCTCCTCGGTCTCCCCGGCCGGGATCGGGAACTGCGGCATCAGGTTGCGCGAGGCGAACACCGTCGAGTAGTCGCCGATCTTCTCGGCGATCTCCAGGGTGTTGTCGCAGGCCCCGGGGACCTCGGCGTCCCAGAGTGCGCGCATCTCGGCCGGCGACTTCAGATAGAAGTCCCGGGCGTCGAACCTGAACCGCTTCGGGTCGGCCATCGTCGACCCGGACTGCACGCAGAGCAGCACCTCGTGCGCGTCCGCGTCCTTGGCGTACGTGTAGTGCAGGTCGTTGGTGGCCACCGGCTTCAGGTTGAGCTTCTTGCCCAGCCGGATCAGGTCCTGCCGGATCCGGGTCTCGATGTCGAGCCCGTGGTCCATCACCTCGAGGTAGTAGTTGTCCGCCCCGAAGATGTCCCGGAACTCCGACGCCGACTCGCACGCCTTCTCGAAGTTGCCGATCCGCAGCCAGGTCTGCACCTCGCCGGACGGGCAGCCGGTGGTGGCGATGATGCCCTTGCCGTACTCGTGCAGCAGTTCCCGGTCGGCGCGCGGCTTGTAGAAGTAGCCCTCCAGGCTCGACCGGGACTGCAACCGGAACAGGTTCCGCAGCCCCTCGGCGTCCGCCGCCAGCATCGTCATGTGGGTGTACGCGCCACCGCCGGAGACGTCGTTCTCGCCGCCGTCGGCCCAGCGGACCCGGGTCCGGTCCCGACGGTCCGTCCCCGGAGTCAGATAGATCTCACTGCCGATGATCGGTCTGACCCCGGCGGCCGTGGCCTGCTTGTGGAAGTCGTACGCGCCGAACAGGTTGCCGTGGTCGGTCATCGCCAGCGCCGGCATGCCGAGCCGGTCCGTCTCGGCGAACAACTCCTTGAGTCGGGCCGCCCCGTCGAGCATCGAGTACTCGGTGTGCACATGAAGGTGCACGAACGAGTCAGACACCCAGGGCCCCCTTCCCTCACGCGGCTGCCGGCCGACCCGCCAACCCACCGGTCGACGGCGGCTACCGGTCACCCAGCGACGCATCCCCCACGGCACCACCGCCGCACCTGGCGTACGCAGCCGGAACGGCACGATCCATGCCCTACGGCAGGACACCGTCCCCGGCGAAGCGCCACCGCCGGCCCCCGAGCCTAGTCCCCGGATCGTCCGGCCTCTAGGGGCCACACCCGCCGTCGCGAGCTGTCCCACATCCCGCCCGCGACACGCCGACCGACGCCACCGTTCCGGCCCGGACGGTGCCCTGATCCGGACCGGACAGCGGGACGATCCGGCCCGGCCGGAAGCGCGTCCCGGAACCGGTCGACCCGGCCGGGGACACGGCCCGGGACTCGGCGGGGACGCCGCAGGTGAGCAGGGTCCGGGTGCCGACACGGCCCGGAACTCGGCGGGGACACGGCCCGGGGACCGGCCGACCCGGGACCGGCCGACCCGGGACCGGCCGACCCGGGACCGGCCGACCCGATCCGGGCGACCCGATCCGGGCGACCCGATCCGGGCGACCCGATCCGGCGGCCGGCGGTCAGCGGGCGAAGGGCTCGATCATCATGGACGCCGCCTGGAGCCAGGCGTCCCGGGTCTCCTGCTGGAGATGGCCGTACTCGATGGACGAGCCGGTCTCCAGCGCCGGGTCGTACGGCACCACGGCGACCGCGCGGGTCCGGGTGGCGAAGTGCCGCTTCAGGTCGTCGAGCAACGGCGAGCGGCCCGGCGTCGGGCAGGAGAGCAGGGTCACCGCGTTGTCGGCCAGCTCGCCCATGCCGATCTCGTGCAGCAGGTCGAGCATCCAGTCCGCGGTGAACGCGGCGTCCTCCCGGGGGACCGTGGTGACCACCAACTGGTCGGCCGCGCGCAGCACCGTCTGCCAGTTGGCACTCTCCACGTTGTTGCCGGTGTCCACGCAGATGACGTCGTGGGTGCGGCGGAGCAGTTCCAGCACCCGGCGGACGGTGTGCTCGTCCAGCCGCTGGGCGAAGCGCGGGCTCTCCTCGCCGGCCAGCACGTCGTACGACCCGTCGGAGGCGTGCCGCAGGTAGTCGTCGAGTCGCTCGATCAGCTGTGGGTCGGGTAGCGCCTCGGTCTCGATCAGGTCGGCGACCAGGTGCCGGATCGTACGCGCGTGCCGGGCGCTCCCCGCCCGTAGCCCGAGCGTGCCGCGCAGTTCGTTGTCGTCCCAGGCGAGCACACCCCGGCCGCGCACACTGCCCACGGTCGCCGCCGCGAGGACGGTGGCCGTGGTCTTGTGCACGCCGCCCTTCGGGTTGGCGAAGGCGACCACCCGGGGCGTACCGAGGTCGCGTCGCAGTACGCCCATCGCGCGCTCGACCTCGGGATTCGACGATCGTTGCTGCCGCTCGATCCTGGCCAGGTAACCGGGCTCGACGCTGGCCCGCCGGGACACCTGGGCGTACCCGACGTCGGACGGCGGCGCCGGGGCGGGCGCGTCGCCCGGCGTCGTCGGCGGAGCCAGGATCGACGGCTGTCCGGCGGGTGGCATCGGCGGCGCGGGAGGTACCGGGGTCACCGGCGGCGACAGGGACGTGCGGGGAGCGGGGATCGACCGTCCCGGTGCCGCCGGTGGCAGCGCCGGCTGCGGCAGGGCGGGCATGGTCGGCGGGGCCGGGCGGCGGGCCAGCGGCGGCGGACCCGACGGGGGAGCCGGACGCGGGGCCGGGGCGACCGGCGGCGGAGGTTGGTAGCCGGTACCGAGGGCCGCGTACCGGGACTCGCCCGGGTAGCCCGGTTCCGTCGGATAGCCGGGCTCGGGTCGGTAGCCGGGATCGGACCGGTAGCCGGGGGCCGGCTGGTACGCGGAGTCGGGCCGTGGTTCGGGGCCGGTCCGGTAGCCGGAATCCGGCCGGCGCTCCGGCTCTGCCCGGTAACCGGATTCGGGCCGGAAGCCGGGATCGAGCCGGTAGCCCGGTTCCGGGCGGTAGCCGGGATCGGGCCGGCCGTAGCCGGGGTCGACCGGCCGGGCCGGAAGGCCCGGGTCGGCGGAGGGCGTCCGCCCGGGGTCCGGGCCGAAACCGGGATCCGGACGGTAGCCGCTCTCGAGCGCGGCGTAGCGGGATTCGCCGGAGTATCCGGGCTCGGGGCGATGTTCGGGCGCTACGCCGTAACCGGGCCCGGACAGGTAGCCGGGGCCGGACGGTTGGCCCGGGTCGGGTGCCGGGGCGCGCTCCGGCCGGCCGGGATACCCGGTGCCGGCGCCGCGCCCGGCGCCACGGCCGGGCTCCGGCGGCTGCTCCGGGCCCGGTCGTTCGTCGAGAACATGCTGCTCACCGGTGCGGCCACCGTGCAGGGCCCGATCGAGCAGCGCCCGCCAGCGCGGCGCTGATTCCGCCGGCCGGCCCCAGCCGGTCTCGGTGCCGTCCACGGCTCGCCCCTCCCAGCACCATCGGTCCCCGCCCTGACAGGCTACGAAGCAAACCCTATTCGGGCCACATCGGGAGCGCACCCACCACGGTCGGCGTGGCCACCGTCGAACAGTCGCCCTCGGACGTAACCATCGTCACGGTTCTCCGTCCGTCGGGCCGGAGGGCAGGCCCGACGTGGTGCTGGGCACCTCGGCCGACGGCACGTCGACCGACGGCCGGCCCGGCTCCGGATCCTCGAACGTCGGCGGGTCGACGGGATTCTCGCCGGTCGGCAGCGGATCGGGAAAGTCGGGGCCGGTCGTGCCCACCCCGGGGGTGGCCTCCGGCTCGGGGAGCGGATCGGTCGCGGCACCGGTCGACGGAACCGTGGTCGTCGTCCGGGCCGGCTCGTCACCCGGCGCGCCCGGCCCACCCGGGCCGGTCGGTTGCCCGGTCAGCCCGCCGCCGGCCGCCGGCATGCTGGCATCGGCCGGCGGGCGGACCACGTCGACCTGCTCCGGTAGCGGCGGGGTGAAGACCGTACGGTCCAACCGCTGCACCTCGGGGGCCGGATCGACGGCGCGGATCTCCGATCGGGCGGCGATCCGCTCCAGTGCGGCCGGCTCGCCCCGCACCACGGCGGCGTAGACGCAGGAGCAGCCGGCGCGGTAGGCGGTCGCCTCCTCCGAGGCGACCTGGGCCCCGCTCTCGTACCACTGCCGCAGGTCCCGCTCCGGTGTGCCGTCCCCGATCACGGCGGCGCCCCGCTCCTGGTAGTCCCGGACCTCCTGGTCCTTGCGCTCGGCGACCCGCAGCATCCCGGCGACCACGTCCTCGGGGATGCGGAACGCCGGAATACGCACGATCTGGGTCTGGGTACCCGGCCGCCACAACCGGCTGAAGACCTCGGAGACCGAGACCCCGGTCAACACCGGGGTCAACCGGTCCGGCGCCAGGTACGCCGACATGGTCACCAGGGCGTACGTCTGCCGGCTCGACTCGTCCGGTCCGGCGGCGAGCAGGGCCCGCAGCTCTCCCCGGCTGGACTCGACGTAGCCCGGAATGGACTGGCCCTGCGTCACCCCGACCCGGGTCACCTCGCCGACGGTCTGGTCGACGGCCGGCCGCCGATCGGCAGCCCACACCGCCGTGACGAGTACGGCGGCCGAACTGAGCAGCGCGACGGTGGTCAGCAGCCGGAGCCGCAGCCTGCCGTGCCCGAGCCGGGCCATCCCACGGGCCAGGGGCGGCAACAGTTGCCGGTCCAACTGTCGCAACAGGTCGCCGGGGCGCACGGGCGAAACTCCCCCTCGTCGGGTAACCGCTGACGGTCGGTCAGTCGCGCAGTTTGCGAAGCGCAACTTCCAGGTCGTCAGGGTAGTCGCTGACGAACCGAACCTGCTCGGCCGTACGGGGGTGCTCGAAGGCCAACTCGTGGGCGTGCAACCACTGTCGGGCAAGGCCGAGCCGGGCCGACAGGGTGGGATCGGCCCCGTATGTCAGATCGCCGACACAGGGATGCCGCAGGGTGGAGAGGTGCACCCGGATCTGGTGGGTCCGGCCGGTCTCCAGCCGTACGTCGAGCAGGCTCGCCGCCGGAAACGCCTCCAGGGTGTCGTAGTGGGTGATGCTGGGTTTGCCACCCGCCACCACCGCCCAGCGGTAGTCGTGGTGCGGATGGCGGTCGATCGGGGCGTCCACCGTCCCGCGCAGCGGGTCGAGATGGCCCTGGACCACCGCGTGGTACCGCTTCTCCACCTCCCGGGCCTTGAAGGCCCGTTTGAGGAGGCTGTACGCCTGCTCGCTCTTGGCCACCACCATCACGCCGGTGGTGCCGACGTCGAGCCGGTGCACGATCCCCTGCCGCTCGGCCGCGCCACTGGTCGCGATGGTGTGCCCGAGCGCGGCGAGCCCGCCGATCACCGTCGGCCCGGACCAACCCGGACTCGGATGTGCGGCCACGCCAACCGGCTTGTCGACCACCACGATGTCGTCGTCGGAGTAGACGATCCGCAGCCCCGGCACCGTCTCGGCGATGACCGTCGGCGCCGCGGCCGGTGCGGGCAGCACCACCTCCAGCCACGATCCGGCGGAGACCCGCTCGGACTTGAGTCGGGCTACACCGTCGACGAGCGCGTCGCCGGCCTCGACCAGCGCCGCCGCCGTGGTGCGGGAGAGGCCGAAGAGCCGGGAGACCGCCTGGTCCAGCCGCATGCCGTCGAGTCCGTCCGGCACGGGCAGGGACCGGACGTCTCCGGTGGGCCGGAGTTGGCCGGCGCCGTAGGTCGAGGTCATGCCCGGTCCTGCCGCTCGGTCTCGGCCGTGGCGTCGGCCTTCGGTTCGTCGTCCGGACCGGTGGCCGGGTCGGCCGCCTTGGGCCGGGCCCGGAGCCGGGTGCCGTCGCGCTGGCGGCCGGTGAGTTCCAGCAGCACCGCCAGGACGACACCGCTGACCAGAGCGCTGTCCGCGAGGTTGAAGATCGGCCAGACCTGCCCGTACGGGTCGAACAGGCTGACCATGTCGACCACGTGCCCGACGAACACCCCGGGAGCCCGGAAGATCCGGTCGGTCAGGTTGCCGAGGGCGCCGCCGAGTACCAGGCCCAGTGAGATCGCCCAGGGCAGCGAGCGCAGCCGGGCGGCCATCCAACCGATCCAACCGATCACCACGGCGGTGACCAGTGGGAACACCCAGGTGTGATCGGAGGCGAGACTGAACGCCGCCCCGCTGTTGCGGGTGAGCGTCAGGTACACGGCGCCGCCGAGCAGGCGTACCGGTTCCCGGTCGGAGAGTTCCGCCAGGGCCAGGTGCTTCGTACCGAGGTCGGCGAGCCAGGCCAGTACGGCGGTGGCCAGCAGGATGGTGACGGCGATCCGCCGCGCGCGCCCGGGGGTCGGCCGATCCGGGGACGAGCCGATGGGCCCTGCCTCGGTCGTCCGCTCGTCGTCGATGTTCAGCAGGGGTCCCTCTCTCCGTTCACGACCCGGCTGGGCTCACCGGCGCTCCTCCAACTGCTTGCACGAGACGCACAGCGTGGCGGATGGGAACGCGGCGAGCCGCTCCACCGGGATCGGATTGCCGCACCGCTCGCACCAGCCGTAGCTGCCCTCGTCAAGCCGCTCCAGGGCCCGCTCCACCTGAGTGATGCGTTCCAGGATGCTGTTGGCGAGGGTGATCTCCTGCTCCCGCTCGAACGTCTTGGTGCCGGTGTCGGCCTGGTCGTCCCCGGCCGAGTCGGTCAACCGGTCGCGCTGCAGCTCGGTGATCTCGCTCAACGTCTGATCGTACTCGCCGCGCAGTTCGTCGCGGCGGGCCGCCAGGGCGGCCCGGATCTTCTCGGTCTCCGCGGCGCTGCGGGCGGTCCTCGGCGCGGCCTTCGGTGCGGCCTTCGATGCCGACTTACGGCCGGCGGCGGTCCTGGTCTCGGCTGGCTTAGCCATCGTCGCTCCCTAGGCCGCGGACTCCGCGGCGATCGGCCGTGCCTGGACAGGATGCTCCGGTGCCCCGGCGGCGGATCGAGTGATCCTGTTCGGTCCGGTCGCTCCGGCGGGTGCGACCGGCGGGGTGGCGTCGACAGCGGACGGCGCCGTCGCCGGGCCGCTGGGTCGCCGGGTGTCGCCGTCGCGGGACGCCGACCGGTGGTCGGGCCTGCGGGGCCCTGAGCGACAAACCCGACCTTCCGGGTGTCTCACCCCCGACCTTCGCCCGCTCGCCCACGGCTTTGCCCCCAATTGCAAAACGGGCGCGGCGGGACGCCGCGCACTCCGGAGGTTGGCAAGAATACGGAACGTACAGACGTCCGACAACATGCCGCACCGATGTGACGCATTTCAGCCCGTAATAAACCACAAACCGGGCAAAAGGAACGGTAGCATTATTTGTCGCGATCGTCGCCGGACTCCCCAAACCAGCGCGCCAGCCGCCCGCGCCGGCTGACCGCCCGCAGCCGACGCTCGACGTCGTCCCGAACCCGCGCGGTCGCCACGATCAACACGCTGTCCCCGACCTTCAACCGGGTGTCCGGCGCCGGCACGAACCCGACGCCGTCCCGGGAGACCAACGTCACCGAGGCGCCGACCGGCAACCGCAGTTCGTCGAGGTGTACGCCGACCAGCCGGGAACCGGGCGGAATCTCCAACTGCAACAGGTCCGCCTGCATCCGCTCCAGCGGAGCCGTCTCCACCCGCAGTTCCGTCAACTCCGCCGGGGCGGTGATCCCCAGCCGGCGGGCCACCGGACCGAGGGTGCCGGCCTGCACCAACGTGAAGATCACCACCAGTACGAAGACCGTGTCGAAGAGTTGCTCGGCGCCCGGCAGGTTCTCCGAGAGCGGGATCGTGGCCAGCACGATCGGCACGGCCCCGCGCAGCCCCGCCCAGGACAGGAACGCCTGTTGCCGGGCCGGGACCCGGAACCCGAGAGCGCAGAACACCACCGACAGCGGCCGGGCCAGGAAGAGCAGCGCCAGCCCGGCGACCACCGCCGGCAACAGGGCGTCCACCAGTCGACCCGGCACGCTGAGCAGGCCGAGCAGCACGAACAGGCCGATCTGGGCGAGCCAGGCCAACCCGTCGGCGAACCCGAGAATCGCCTGCCGGTGCGGCAACCGGGAGTTGCCCAGCACCACCCCGGCCACGTAGACGGCGATGAATCCGGACGCGTGCAGCACGGTGGCGGCGCCGTACGCGAGCACGGTGAGCCCGACCGCGGCGATCGGATAGAGCCCGGACGACGGCAGGGCGGCCCGGCGCAACGTCCAGCGCCCGAGCATTCCCACACCGAAGCCGAGCACCGTGCCGAGGCTCAGTTCGTAACCGAGCACCAGTACCTCGTACCACCAGGGGTGCGCGCCGAGCCCGGAGGTGGAGAGGAGGACGACCAGCAGCACCGCCGGGGCGTCGTTCATCCCGGACTCGGCCTCCAGCGTCGCCACCAGCCGGGGTGGCAGCCGGAGCCAGCGCAGGGTGGCGAAGACCGCCGCCGCGTCGGTGGAGGAGAGCACCGCGCCGTAGAGCAGGGCGAGCCGCCAGTCCAGCCCGAGCAGGAAGTGGACCACCACGCCGACCACCGCGATGCTGACCACCACACCGACCGTGGCCAGCGTGGCGGCGATCCCGAGTACCGGCCGCACGGCGGTCCACCGCGAGGTCAGTCCCCCCTCGGCGATGATCACGATCAGCGCGCAGAAGCCGAGGGCGCGGGTCAGTTCGGCATCGTCGAACCGGATCCCTAACCCGGATTCACCGATGGCCACCCCGAGCGCGAGATAGACCAGCAGGCTGGGTAGTCCGAGCCGGGTCGACAGCCGGACGGCCCCGACGGCGACGAGCAGCACCGCGGCGCCGATCAGCAGCGCCATATCGAGCCGGTCGGTCACGGCAACCGCGCTCGGCACAGACCCGGGCCAGGGTCGGCGGATCGCCGGCCCCCAGCAGTCACTGCGCGGATCCGTCCCGCAGCTGGCGCAACCGCGCGTCGATCGCCGAGGTGAGGCCGTCGACCTGGAAGAGCTTGTCGCGGCTCGCCGCGCCGGTGCGGAGGCTGACCGCAGCCGGACGCAGCCCGAGCGTCTCGGCGAGCGCCCGCCGGGCGGCCTCGGTGGCCCGACCGTCGACCGCCGGCTGATGCACCGCGATCACCAACGCCGGGCCGTACGGGCCGTCGAACCGGCCGCCCACCCGAGCCCTGGACGAGCCGGGCTTGACCCGGACCGCAACGGTGACCGTCTCGGATCCGGCCATCGACCGGACCCGCCCACCGCCGTCCGACACCCCTGCCGCCGTCAGCCGCGACGGGCGTCGGCGAGCAGGAAGCTGTCCGGCTCGCAGCGCCCACACGGGCTGAATCCCAGCTCCACCGCCTCGCCCACCGGCACCGGCTCGCTCTCCCGGCTGTGCAGATGCGGGCAGTCGGCCAGGTGGTAGCGGGGTCGTCCGTCGACCACGTACACGTCGTCGACCAGCCCGGCCACCAGCGCCGCGTCGGCCTCGGAGACCACCTGTGCCGCCGGCTCGTCCGCCGGAACGGCGTCGTCGCCGGGCTCGCCCCGGCTCACCGGCCCGGAACCGGGCATCTCCGACGCGTTGGCCGGTTGCCGCCAGCCGGCGTCGTCGATGTCCGCGTCCGCGTCGGCCGGTTGCCGCCAGCCGGCGTCGTCGATGTCCGGGTCCATGCCGGACCGGTTGGCCTGGCCGGGTACCGCAACGTCGCGCGGATCGGTCAGCACCGGGCCCGCCACGTCGAACGGATCCGCCCCGCCGTCCCGACCAGCCCCGGCCAGCCGGGGATCGGTCGGTGCCATCCGGGTGCTGGTCGGTGGCCGGCGGCGGCTCGGTGCCGGCTCGCCCTCGCCGCCGTCGTCCAGCTCCACCCCGTCGTCGACGAACCGCTCGTCGTCGGCGGCGAAGCCGGTCCCGCCCCGGGCGCCGGCGGCCTGCCGGGCACCCACCACCAGCGCGACGGCGGCCAGCAGGCTGACCGCGATCGAGCCGATCAGCAGCCCGCTAGACCCACTCGCCAGACCGAGCACGAGCAGCATGACGGCGACGAGGATGAGCAGCAGACTGCCGACTATCACGGCTCACCCCCGACGCATCGTTTCCAGTTGTCGTTCCGTGTCGACCCGGTGGATCAGCGGCCGGTCTCGAGCGCACCGGACCGGCTTCCCCCGCCGTACGAGTTCGCCAGGCCCGCGGTCGCCAGCCCGGGGGTGCTGCCGCTGGACCGATTGCCGTCGGTCCGCGTCATCTCCACCTCCAGGCCCTGACCACGCCCGTCGAGATCCCGCAACTGGCTCTCCAGGTATGCCTTGAGCCGGGTCCGGTACTCGCGCTCGAACTGCTTGAGCTCCTCGATGTGCTTCTGCAGCGCGGTCCGCTTGGCGTCCAGGCCGCCCATCGCCTCCTGGTGCCGCTGGCGGGCGTCCCGCTCCAGCGCGTCGGCCTTGGCCCGCGCCTCGCGGGTGACCTCTTCGGCCTTGGTCCGCGCGTCGGAGAGCAGCTTGTCGGCCTCACGCCGGGCGTCGGAGACGTGGTCGTCAGCCGTACGCTGCGCCATCATCAGCACCCGGAGAGCCTGCTGCTCGCCGTCGCCGCCCACCGCCGGACCCCCCTGGGCCCGTACCTGCTCCAGCTCGGCCTGCATCGCGCGGGCGGCCTGCTCGGCCTGAGCCTTGTCCCGCTGCACCCGGTCGAGCTGGGCCTTCACATCGCCCAGCTCGGCGGCCAGGCGCGGATCGGCGCTCGGGCCGGCTGGCGCGCCGCCACGACCGCCGCGCTCCACCTGGGCGCGCAGCTCGTTGTTCTCTTCAATCAGACGGGCGAGCTCGCGCTCGACCTCGTCCAGAAACGCGTCGACTTCCTCCTCGTCATACCCCCGCTTGCCGATCGGCGGCTTCTTGAAGGCGACGTTGTGGACGTCGGCCGGGGTCAGCGGCATCGAAACTCCTCGGGTCAGTTGCGGCCGCGTGGCACGCCGGTCACCAGGTTGTTCAACTGACGATCAACGGCCTTAACACGAACTCCATCAGCACGAACAGGATAACCAGGAGCACAAGGGAGGCCAGGTCGATGCTCACGGTACCAATTCGCAATGGAGGGATCACACGCCTCAACGCCTTGAGAGGGGGATCAGTGACGCTCCACACCGACTCCATTCCGGCGGCCGCCCCTCGGCTGGGCTGCCAGCGGCGGCCGTACTGAAGGACGGCACTTAGGACAAAACGGCCCAAAAGCACCAGAAGGAAGACGTAGAGGATCAGGTAGAGGACCTGAAACAGGATGGACAGAAACACGGCAGGCGAGATCCCTCGTTCGGGCTAACTCAGGCTGAAAAACCCACCCTCAGCGATCTTGGCCTTGTCCTCAGCGGTGACCTGGACGTTGGCCGGTGAGAGTAGGAACACCCGATTGGTCACGCGCTCGATCGTACCGCGCAGCCCGAACGCCAAACCGGCGGCGAAATCCACCAATCGGCGGGCATCGGCCTCATCCATCTCGGTGAGGTTGATGATCACAGGTACACCATCGCGGAAGTGCTCCCCGATAGTGCGGCCCTCGCGGTAGGTGGTCACGTGCAGCGTGGTGATCTGGTAGCGCTGTTCTGGCTCCGCCGGCACCGCGCGCTCACGCAGCTGCGGCTGCGGTGCCAACGCGAGATTGTCCCGGGTCTGGTACGTCAACGCGCCCGACGGCTCCGCGTTGCCCGGCCGGCTGATCGACCGCACGCTCGACCGCTCCGTGCGCTCGTTCCGCTCCGGCCGATCGCCGTCCGACCGGTCGTGGTCGGTCGTCCGGGCGGCCGACCGTTCCGAGAGCCGGGTCCGTTCGCCGGCCCGGGACCGGGGCGGCGGCGGATCGTCCTGCTCCTCGTCCTCGTCAGCGAACTCGTCGGCGTACCGGCGCTGCCGGTAACGCGACTCGCGGTAGCCACTCTTCTCGTAGCCACCGTCGTCGTAGGCTCGCTCGTCGTCCTCCTCGACCAGTCCGAGCCAGACCCCCGCCTTGCGCAGTGCACCCATCCCGCGCCCCTCCGTCCGCCGTGCGACACACACCCCCCGTGCCGTGCCACTGTCACGCGCGTGAACACTGCCAGTGCCCACCGGCCTGAGACTTCAACCCCTGGCACGACCGCAAGCGGTCTCACCCCGACCCCCGCCAGCGGGGATGTCGTCTCAAACAACACTGATGTAGTTTGGTGTCCGGTTGTCAGGCTACCGCAGCGTGCTACGCATTCCGAGCAACGCGCTACCGATCCGCACATGTGTCGCGCCGTGGGCGATCGCCGGCTCCAGGTCACCGCTCATCCCGGCCGAGACGACCACCGCACCCGGATACCCGGCCCGCAGCCCGGCCGCGATCTCGGCCAGCCCGGCGAACGCCCGCTCCGGATCCCAGTCCAGCGGCGCCACCGCCATCACTCCGGCCAGCCGTAACGTCTCCCGCCCGGCGATCTCGGCGGCCACCGCGTCGATCTCCCGGTCCGGATCGTCCCCGCCCCGCAGCGCGCCGCCCCGGTCGACGGCACCGTCCAGGTTGACCTGGACCAACACCTCCAGCGGCCGGTCACGGTGCCGCTGCGCCGCGTCGGCGAGGGCGCCGGCCAGCCGTACGCTGTCGACCGAGTGGACCAGGTCGGCGTACCGCACCACCGAACGGGCCTTGTTGCGCTGCAACTGCCCGACGAAGTGCCACCGTACCCGGGCACCGGCCGACGCCACCTCGGCCGCCTTGGGCGCGGCGTCCTGGTCGCGGTTCTCCCCCACGTCCAGCACACCCAGCTCGGCCAGCAGGCGAACGTCGCTGGCCGGATACGTCTTGGTCACCGCGACCATGGTGACCTCGGCCGGATCCCGGTCGGCAGCGGCGCAGGCCGCGTCGATCCGGGACCGCACCCGGGCCAGGTTGACCGCGAGCTGCGCCCGGCGCTCGTCCAGCGCCGGGGAAGGGGCTTGGCTCATCTGCGGAGTTCAGGAACCGTTCTTGAGAAAGTCGGGCACGTCCACGTCGTCGAAGAGCACCCGACGCGGCGCCTGGCTCGGTGCCGACACCGGAGGTGGCGAAACCGGGACCGTGCTGTGCGGCGTCGTCGGCGTGCTCGCCTTGCGGGGCGGATCGGCCGGCTTGTACGCCGGAGTTCCGCCGTCGAAGCCGGCCGCGATCACAGTCACCCGGACCTCGTCGCCGAGCGCGTCGTCGATCACCGCACCGAAGATGATGTTCGCGTCCGGGTGGGCGGCGTCGGTGACCAGTTGTGCCGCGTCGTTGATCTCGAACAGGCCAAGGTCGGAGCCGCCGGCGATGGAGAGCAGCACTCCCCGGGCACCGTCCATGCTCTGCTCCAGCAGCGGGCTGGAGATGGCCGCCTCGGCCGCCTCCACCGCCCGGTTGTCCCCTCGGGCACTGCCGATGCCCATCAGCGCGCTGCCGGCGCCGCTCATCACGCTCTTCACGTCCGCGAAGTCCAGGTTGATCAGACCCGGCGTGGTGATCAGGTCGGTGATCCCCTGCACACCGGAGAGCAGCACCTGGTCGGCCTGCCGGAACGCGTCCATCATGCTGATGCCACGGTCGCCGAGGGCGAGCAGCCGGTCGTTCGGGATCACGATCAGGGTGTCGCACTGGTTGCGCAGCTCGTCGATGCCGGCCTCGGCCTGGACCTGGCGACGCTTCCCCTCGAAGGAGAACGGCCGGGTCACCACGCCGATGGTCAGCGCGCCGAGCTTGCGGGCGATGTTCGCCACCACCGGAGCGCCACCGGTACCCGTACCGCCGCCCTCACCGCAGGTGACGAAGACCATGTCGGCGCCCTTGAGCACCTCCTCGATCTCGTCGCGGTGGTCCTCGGCGGCGTTCTTGCCCACGTCGGGGTTGGCGCCGGCGCCCAGCCCCCGGGTCAGCTCCCGACCCACGTCGAGCTTGACGTCGGCGTCACTCATCAACAGCGCCTGCGCATCGGTGTTGATCGCGATGAACTCGACGCCCTTGAGTCCGACCTCGATCATCCGGTTCACGGCGTTGACTCCACCGCCGCCGATGCCGACGACCTTGATGACCGCCAGGTAGTTGTGCGGAGGTGTCATCGGGGTCCTTTCCTTCGATCTCGGCGGAGTGCCCACCCGCCCGGCGATCCGGCCGGGTCAAGGCCGACAACCATTCGGTACGAGGAGGCGAAGGGTAACCCTCACCCTCTACTAGAGGCTTACAGTTATGTCAACTATTTGATCCTCTCGGGGCAACGTATGCGGACGCGAGGCAGGAGCCAAGGACCCGCCCGGCGTGTCGGCGCGCCCACCGACAAACGTCTCGGGCGACCACCCCGGCCGAAGCGCCGAAACGGATCAGCGGATGGTCACCACGTCCGGGGTCCGGACATCGATGGTGTTGCCCTTCCTGGCCAGCAACGACGTCGCCACCTGAGACTTCGTGTCGCTGCGCGAGGCGTCACCCCAGAGCACCGTACGGCCGCCGCGCAGCTTCACGGTGATCCTGGCCGGTCCCTCCACCACCACCTCGGTGAGCCGTTCTCGCAGCTCCGGGCTCAACGCGGCGAGCACCGTCAGCGCCCCTGTCGTCGCCAGGTCGTCGGGACCGGGCGTACCGAGCCGGGCCAGCGGCAGCCCCGCCGGATGGTCGGAGCGGGTCTGGAACACCACTCCGGAACCGTCGATCACCACGAACCGGCGGTTCTGCGGCACCACCGCCACCGGGGTCCGCTCGACGAGTTCGACCAGGATGGTCCGGGGCCACTGTCGGGAAACCGTCACCCGGGCCACCGGGGGCAGCTCGGCCACCCGGTCCTCCACGGCGGCCAGGTCGATCCGGGCCAGCGGAACGCCGTCCGACAGCCGGGCCGCCTCGCGTACCTGCTCCGGGGTGACCAGGGCCGCACCGACGATCCGGAGCGTACGGAAGCCGAGCGCCGAGGTGCCGTACACGATCCCGGTGCCGACCAGGGCGACCACCAGCGCCCCGGCGAGCACCGTCCACGGCATCGCGGCGCGCATCCGCCGCTGCCGGGCCCGGGCCGTGAACCGGCGCACCGACGGCGGTACCGCGTCGCTGCCCGCCCGGACCAGCCGCCAGCCCCGACCGGCGGTCCGTCCCGCGCCGGGCCGGGCCGCGCCGGACCGGGGAGTCGCACCGGAACCGCCCCGGGGGGACCGCCCGGTCCCCCGCCCGCCGGAGCCTCGCCCGCCGGATGAGCCCCGCCCGGCTGGGGCCGGACCACCGGACCGGCCGCCCGGCGTCGGTCCGCCGGCCCGGCCGCGAGGCGAGCCGGGGCTCATCCGGCGTCGGTGGCCGCTGCGTCCGGCCCGACCGGCCCCACTCCGCCGGCACCCGGCAGCCGGGTCTGCGCCGGATCGCTGGCGGCGGAGGTACCGGAGAGCGCGTCGAGCAGGTCGTCACCCATCAGCGAGATCGGCGGTGCGCCCATCGTCACCACCACGTCCCCGCGCCGGGCCCGCCGGGCCACCTCGGCCGGCACGTCCTCCCAGGAGGGCATGAAGATCTTCCGTTCGGCCGGCAGCGTGATCGCCTCGGTGAGCGCGGCCCCGCCCTCGCCGGGCGCCCGGACCTCACCCGGCCCGAAGACCTCCAGCACCACCGCCTCGTCGGCGATCGCCAGCGCGGCGGCCAGCTCGGTCTGGAGGTCGCGGGTGCGGTAGACCCGGTACGGCTGGAAGACGACGACCACCCGCCCGTCACCGGCCACCTCACGCAGCGTCTTCAGCGCGGCGGTCATCGACGTCGGGTGGTACGCGTACTCGTCGTACACCTGGATGCCGGCGACGACACCCTTGCGCTCGAACCGGCGGCGTACCCCGGGGAAGGAGGCCAGCGTCGAGACGACCGAGTCCAGCCCGAGGCCGAGCTTGCGGGCGGTGAGGACCGCCGAGGCGCTGTTCAGCCCGATGTGGGCCCCGGGCACCGGCAGCCGGATCTCGCCCAGCGACTCCCCGTCCAGGGCGGCGAGATAGCGTACGCCGCCGGCCGACGAGACCAGTTCGGTCAGCCGCAGGTCAGCGTCCTGCGCCGTACCGTAGGTGTAGACCGTACGACCCTCGGAGCGGAGCACCTCGGCCATCCGCCGGGTACCCGGGTCGTCCGCACAGGTCACCACGAACCCGTCCGGGTCGGTCAGCCGGGCGAAGTCCGCGAACGCCTGCTCCAGCCCGGCGTAGTCGCCGTAGGTGTTGAGATGGTCCGCGTCGATGTTGGTGATTATCGAGACGTACGGCCGGTAGAGCAGGAACGACCGGTCGCTCTCGTCGGCCTCCGCGATGAAGTACTCGCCGCTGCCGTGGTGGGCGTTGGATCCGACCTCGGAGATCTCGCCGCCGATCACGAACGACGGGTCCTGGCCGGCGTGCTGCATGATCAGCGTGACCATCGAGGTGGTGGTGGTCTTGCCGTGGGTACCGGCGACCGCGATGGTGCGCCGGCCCGTCATCGCGGCGGCCAGCGCCTCCGACCGGTGCAGCACCCGCAGCCCGCGCTCCCGTGCCTCGACCAGTTCCAGGTGGTCGGACGGGATCGCGGTGGAGTAGACGACCGTGTCGACGCCGTCCAGGTTGGTCCGCGCGTGGGTCATGTGGATGGTGCCGCCCAGCGCCCGCAGTCCGGCCAGCGCCGGCCACTCCCGCAACTCGCTGCCGGAGACCTGGATGCCCCGGGTCAGCAGCAGCCGGGCCAGGCCGCTCATGCCGACCCCGCCGACCCCGATCAGATGGATCGTGCCCAGGTCCTCGGCCGCCAGCGTGCCGACCGGGCTGAACTGCGCGGTGTTCATAGCGCCAGCCTTCCACTTCCGGGCCGCCCGGTCATCGGGTCGTCCTCCTTTGCGACCACCAGCCCGTGGACCGGGCCGGATCCGTACCTCGGCGCCGACCCGGTCACCGGGCCACCGCCTCGTAGACGAAGTCGAGCAGCGCCTCGTCGCCGTCGCGCCGGCCGTACGCCGCCGCCGCCGCGCCCATCGCCGCCAACCGAGCCGGATCGCGGATCAGCGGGATGATGTTCTGCTCGACCCAGCCCGCCGTCATCTCGGCGTCGTCCACCAGCAGGCCGCCGCCCGCCTCGACCACCGGCAGGGCGTTGCGCTTCTGCTCCTGGTTACTGTGCGGGTACGGCACGTAGACGGTGGGCAGCCCGATCGCCGCTACCTCGGCACAGGTCATCGCGCCGCCCCGGCCCAGCATCAGGTCGGCGGCGGCGTAGCCCAGTTCCATCTGCGAGAGGTACGGCAGCGTCACGTACGGCACCGGCAGGTCGTGCGGCAGCGCCACGGGCTCGTTACGGGCCCCGATCACGTGCAGTACCTGCACTCCGGCGGCGGCGAGCGCCTTGGCGCCCTCGGCGACGGCCAGGTTGATCGAACGGGCGCCCTGTGAGCCACCGGCGACGAACAGGGTCGGCAGGTCGGGATGGAGGCCGAACTGCCGGCGTGCCTCGGCCTGCTGCCGTGCCCGGTCCAGGGTGGTGATCCCGCGCCGCAGCGGTACGCCGACCACCCGGGCGTCGCGCAGCGAGTCGGCCTGGGCCGGCTGGTGCGGGAAGCCGACCGCCACGTGCTTGGTGAACTTCATGCCGAGCCGGTTGGCCACCCCCGGCGGCACGTTGACCTCGTGGATCACGATCGGCAGTTCCCGGCGCCACGCGGCAAGGTAGCCGGGCACCGAGACGTAGCCGCCGAACCCGATGACCACGTTGGCCTGCACCTCGTCGATCACCTTGCCGGCGGCCCGGGAGGCCTTCCACATCCGGTCCGGAGTACGCATCAGGTTCATGTTGACCGAACGCGGGAGTTGATACGCCGGGATCTGCCGCAGATCGTAGCCATGTGGCGGAATCAGGTCGTTCTCAAGCCCTCTCGGGGTACCGAGGCAGGTGATGCGGACGCCCGGGTCGTGTCGACGCAGACAGTCGGCGAAGGCCAGCAACGGGTAGATGTGGCCGCCCGTGCCTCCTCCCGCGAGCACCACCGACCGCAGCGGACCCATCAGCGTCTCCTCTCGCTCGCCGTACCGGCGCGCCCTTTCCTGGCCCGGCCACCCGCCGGTCCGGCCTCGGTCTCCCGCCGCTTCCCGGCTCCGGATACGGGCTCCCGACGGGCCGGCGCGGGGACCTTCCCCCGGCGGCGCGCCGGCGGAATCGGCGGCAACGGGGCCCACACTAGTCGGACCCAACGGGGCGCCGGGCGGGCGTGCAGGGCTCGCGCGGCGTCCGGTTCGGCGCGGGCGAACGAGGCCAGCATGCCGATCGCGGCCAGGGTCACCACGAGGGCACTACCGCCGTCGGAGATGAACGGAAGCGGCAGCCCGGTGATCGGCAGCAGGCCGACGACGCCACCGATGTTGATCACGGCCTGGCTGACCAGCCAGGCCGTCGCGGCGGTGGCGGCCAGCCGGCGGAACGGATCGGCCACCCGGCGGGCGATCCGCAACCCGGTGTACGCCAGCACGGCGAACAGGCTCAGCACCACCACACAGCCGACCACGCCCAGTTCCTCGGCCAGGATGGCGAAGATGAAGTCGTTGTGCGCCTCGGGCAGCCAGTTCCACTTCAGGCTGCTCTTGCCCAGCCCCACGCCGAACCAGCCGCCGTTGTCGATCGCGTACCGGGCCTGGAAGTACTGGTAGCAGTCGTTGAGCCCGCACTCCTGCGGCGGTGGCGGGTTGAAGAACGTGGTGAGCCGGGCGAGCCGGTAGTTGGGACCGCCGTCGCCGCTCGACCCGGCGCCGATCGAGGCGGCGGCGACCAGCAGCCCGACGCCGAGCAGCCCGAAGATCGACAGGGTGGCGAAGATCCGCTTTCGGATGCCGGCCGCCCAGAGCAGGCCGACCAGCACGGCGAGCAGGCAGAGCATGGTGCCGAGGTCGTTGTAGCCGACCAGCAGGAACAGCAGTCCCACCACCGGGAACAGCGGGGTGGCGAGCTCCCGCCACCAGCCCAGTGCGGCCCCCTTGCGGGCGATCATGTCGGCACCCCAGAGCACCAGGCCGAACTTCGCCAACTCGGAGGGCTGCACCTGGATCGGGCCGATGTACAGCCAGAGCAGCCTGGCCTCCAGCGGCCCGAGGCTGGCGTCCCCGCCGTCGCCGTTCAGCTTGTCGAACAGGTGCAGGATGTCCAGCACCACCAGCAGCACCACGGCGACGCCGAGGGTCGGCAGCCCGACCGCCCGGAACGTCCTGGCCGGCAGGCGCTGGCAGATCCAGAACGCGCCCAGCCCGATGAGCGCGAAGAGCGCCTGCTTGGCGAGCATCGCGAAGGCGTTGCCGTCGGTGGCGTACGCCCGGACGCTGGTGGCCGAGAAGACCATCGTCAGCCCGATCAGCAGCAGCAGCCCCGAGCTGGAGATGAGCAGGTAGTAGGAGGCGAGCGGGCGGGCCAGCAGCCCACGCAGGGCGGCCAGACCGCCGGCCAGGTCGACCCCGGCCGGCTGGCCGGACGCCGGTTTCGCCCCGGCGCCGTCCGTCGTACGCCCACCACCTGGAGCCGGACGGCCGGAGTTCTCCCCCGTACGCCCGCTGCCCGGAGCCGGACGCCCGGCGTTGTCTCCCGTGGTACGCCCACCGCCCGACGCCGGGCGCTCGTTACCGTCGCCCGGACGGCCACCACCGTCATCCGCGCGCGCACCGCCGGAGCCCGTACGCCCGCCGCCGGAAGCGGCCGGGCCGGTCTGCCGGCGGAACTGGTCCTCGGTCACCGCGTCGACCCCCCGTCCTCCCCCATCCGCCCATCATCGGCGTTGGCCCCGCCGGCCCGGCGCAGGTGCCCGGCCGGCGTGTCGGATCGGAGCCGGATCCCGTTCGCCCGTAAGCCGGTCCCGTTTCCGTTCCCGGAGAACGGCTGCGGGTCAGGTGGTCGCGGCGGAGGACGTCGCTCAGGTGGTCGAGGCGAGGAACTCGCTGTAGAAAAGGCCGAGCGCGATGGCCACCCCGATCCCGGCGATGATCCAGAACCGGACGACGATGTTGACCTCGCTCCAGCCGGCCAACTCGAAGTGGTGCTGCAACGGCGACATTCGGAACACGCGTTTACCGGTGGTCCGGAACGAGATGATCTGGATGACCACCGACATCGTGATGATGACGAAGAGGCCGCCGAGGATCAGCAGCAGGATGACCGTCCGGGTGGCCATCGCCATTCCGGCGATCAGCCCGCCCAGGCCGAGTGCTCCGGTGTCGCCCATGAAGATCCGGGCCGGCGAGGTGTTCCACCAGAGGAAGCCGACACAGGCCCCGGCCGCCGCCCCGGCGATCAACGCGATCTCCAACGGATCTCGCACCGTGTAGCAGTAGGCCCCGCCCCGGGCGTAGTCCGTGTCCGCGCACCAGTGCCGGTACTGCCAGAACGCGATCAGGGCGTACGCGGCGAGCACCATCACCGAGGCACCGGTGGCCAGCCCGTCCAGCCCGTCGGTCAGGTTCACCCCGTTGGTCGTCGACATCACCACGAAGATGAAGATGACGACCGAGGCGACCTTGCCCACCTCCAGGGCGTTGATGTCCCGGATGAAGGAGAGCGCGGTGCTGCCGACGGTCGCGCCTGCCGTGCTCGGGAAGTAGAGCGCGACCACTCCGAAGACCGCGCCGACCAGGATCTGCCCGAGCAGCTTGCCGCGCTTGTTCAGGCCGGCGCTGTTCCGTTTGCGTACCTTGAGGAAGTCGTCGATGAAGCCGACGGCACCGGAGAAGACCATCAGGCCCAGCAGCACCAGTGCGGTGATGGTCGGGGTGACCTGGGCGATCTGCGCCTCGGGCAGGGTGGTCAGGGCGAGGTGCCCGGCGACGTACGCGATCACCGTGGCGACGATGAAGACGACCCCGCCCATCGTCGGGGTGCCCTTCTTGCCCTGGTGCATGATCGGGCCGTCGGCGCGGATCGGCTGACCGGCCTTCAACCGGGTGAACACCTTGATCGCGACCGGTGTGGCGAAGAGCGAGATCAGGAACGCCACGAAGATGGCGACGATGACCGCCCTCACGCCGGCACGCCGTCCGCCGGAACCGCCCCGACCAGATCGCTCATCGGGACCCGCCCGTGGACTGGGCGGCCTCGGCGCGCAGCGCGTCGGCCACCTCCCAGGTGCGGTAGCGCGAGCCCTTCACCAGGACGACGTCGCCCGGCCGCAGCTCGCGCCGCAGCTCCACGACCGCCGCCTGCTGATCGGTAACCAGCACCGACTCTCCTCCCCAATCCGCCACTGCCACCGCCCCGTCGTGAATCGGCGTGGCAAGTTCACCGACCACCAACAACCGATCGACGCCCAGTTCGGCCGCGAGCTGGCCGACCTCGACGTGTCCGTCCCGCTCGTACTCACCCAGTTCGGCCATGTAGCCGAGCACCGCGATGGTCCGCCGCCGCGCACCCATGCCGGCCAGCGCACGCAGCGCGGCGGTCGTGGACGCGGGGTTGGCGTTGTACGAGTCGTCGATCACCGTCACCCCGTCGGTGCGGTCGAAGACGTCCATCCGGCGGGTCGAGGGCAGGCCCAGCGTGCCGAGCGCCTCGGCCAGTTCGGCCAGCGGCATGCCGAGTTCCAGCGCCACCGCCGCCGCGGCGAGCGAGTTCCCCACCTGGTGCCGCCCGCTGATGCCGAGCCGGACCGCCGCCCGCCCGGCCGGGGTGACCAGGGTGTACGACGCCCGTCCCCGGTCGTCCACGGTCACGTCCACGGCCCGGATCTCGGCGTCGGACGCCTCACCCACCAGTACGGTCCGGGCGGCGGTACGGGCCGCCATGGCGCGTACCCGGGGGTCGTCGGCGTTGAGCACCGCGAGCCCGTCGGCCGGCAACCCCTCGACCAGTTCGCCCTTCGCCTCGGCGATCGCCTCGACGGAACCGAACTCGCCGATGTGCGACGACCCGACGTTGATCACCACGGCGATCCGGGGCGGTGCCACCTCGCACAGGTAGCGGACGTGTCCCAGCCCCCGGGCGCCCTTCTCCAGCACCAGGAACCGGGTGTCGGCGTCGGCCTGCAACGCCGTGTACGGGTGCCCCAGCTCGTTGTTGAACGACCCGGGCGGCGCGACCGTGGCGCCGAGCCGGACGGTGAGCTGGGCGATCAGGTCCTTGGTGGTGGTCTTGCCGGACGAACCGGTCAGCCCGATCACCGTCAGTGCGGGCAGCCGGTCCAGCACCGCCCTGGCCAGCCGGCCCAACGCGGCGCGCGGGTCGTCGACCAGCACCATGGGCACGCCGTCGACCGCCCGGGAGCCGAGCACCGCCACCGCGCCGCCGTCGGAGACCGCTCCCGCCGCGTAGTCGTGGCCGTCCACCTTCTCGCCCGGGAACGCCACGAAGAGCCCGCCGGGACGCACCTTGCGGGAGTCGAACTCGACCGGGCCGGTGACCTGCGCCTGCGGGTCGGCCCCCGCCAGTCGGCCGTCGACGGCGGCGGCCAGTTCGGCCAGGGTCATCGGGATCACGGCGCCACCTCCGAGTTTTCGAACCGGGCGGCGAGCGCGGCGGCCAACTCGACCCGGTCGTCGAACGGGTACGTCCGGCCGGCGATCTCCTGGCCCCGCTCGTGGCCCTTGCCGAGCACCGCGATCACGTCGTCGGGTTCGGCGAGCCGGACCGCCTCGTCGATGGCGGCGCGGCGGCCGGCCACCTCCAGGACCCCGGCCGAGGTGCCGGCCCGCTCGGCGCCACGCCGGACCTCGGCCCGGATCAGCGCCGGGTCCTCGGTCCGCGGGTTGTCGTCGGTGACCACCACCAGGTCGGCCCCGTTCGCCGCGGCGGCGCCCATCAGCGACCGCTTGCCGTGGTCACGGTCGCCACCGGAACCGATCACGCAGATCAGCCGGTTGCCGGAGGTGGTCAGGTCGCGCAGTGCGGTGAGGGCGGCGACGACCGCGTCCGGGGTGTGCGCGAAGTCGACGACGCCGCGCACCGGTCCGGGCGCGTCTACCAGTTCGAGCCGGCCGGGCACCCCCGGGCAGGCGGCGACGCCGTCGGCCGCGACCGTCGGGGCGACCCCGGCGGCGACCAGGACGGCGATCGCGAGCAGCGCGTTGGCGACGTTGTGCCGGCCCGGCAGCGCCACCCCCGCCGGGACCGGCGAGCCACCCGGGCCGAACGCGGTGAAGGTCTGGGTGTAGCCGGACTCGTTGACCTCGCCGGCCCGCCAGGTCGCGTCCGGGTTCCCGGCGGCGGAGTAGGTGGTGGTGCCCGGCCTGACCAGTGGGCGCAGCGCCGGATCGTCGTGGTTGAGCACCTCGGCCGCACACCTGCCGTCGAACAGCCGCGCCTTGGCCGCGAAGTAGTCCGCGACGTCGGCGTGGAAGTCCAGGTGGTCGTGGCCGAAATTGGTGTAGCCGCCGACCGCGAACCGCACCCCGCCGACCCGGCCCATCGCCAGGGCGTGGCTGGAGACCTCCATCGCCACGGCGGTGACCCCGCGTTCCCGGGCCGCCGCCAGCATGGCGTGCAGGTCCGTCGCCTCCGGAGTGGTCCGGACGCTCTCCACGGTCAGGTCGCCGAGGCGGCACTCCACGGTGCCGATCAGCCCGGTGACGTGACCGGCGGCCCGCAGCCCTGACTCGATCAGGTAGGTGGTGCTGGTCTTCCCGGCGGTGCCGGTGATCCCGATGACGGTCATCGCGGCGGTCGGATCGCCGTAGACCGCGCTGGCGACCTCGCCGAGCACCGCCCGGGGGTCCGGTACGACCAGGGCGGGAAGCCCGGCCTCGGCCGCCGCCGCAGCGCCGGCCGGATCGGTCAGTACGGCCACCGCGCCCGCCGCCGCGGCCGCCGCGACGAATTCGGCGCCGTGCCGGCGGGCCCCGGGCAGCGCCGCGTACAGGTCGCCGGGGCGGACCTCGGTACTGGCGTGGGTCACACCGGTGATCGTCACGTCGGCGGTATCCGACGGCGACTCGGCGGCGACTCGCGCGACGAGATCGGCGAGCCGGAGCGGCGTCACGGCGCGGGGACGGGGATTGCCGGGCACGGCGTCAGACCCTACCCCGTCGGGGGGTCCACCCCGCACAGCCGCCCCGGTGGTTTGCCCGCACCCACCGATGATGTCCCGTTTCGGCTGGTCAACGCGGATAGACGACGAACTTGGGCGGTGCGCTGCCGGTCGACGGCACCCGATAGTGGCGCAGCACGTAGTTCATCATCTCCTTGAACGCCGGGGCGGAGATGTCTCCACCGCCGCCGCCCGGGGTGTAGCCGAAGACCGCGATCACGTAGCGCGGCTGGTCCGCCTGGTCCATCCCGATGAACGAGGCGACCTCACCGCCGACGTACTCGCCGTTCACCACCCGCAGTCCGGTGCCGGTCTTGCCCGCCACCCGGTAGCCCGGGATCGCCGCCTGGGTACCGGTGCCGCCCTCGATGGTCACCGGCGCCTCCATCAACCGGCGCAGGGCGGCGGCGTTGGTCGGGCTGATCACCTGTCGGGTCTCCGGTGTCGTCGCGGGCTTCCGCTTGCCGTCCGGGCCGATGATCTCGCGTACCAGGTGGGGCTGCACCCACTTGCCGTCGTTGGCGATCGCGGCGTACGCGGCGGCCATCTGCAGGGGCGTGACGTCGACGCTGTGTCCGATCGGCACCGACCCGTACGTCGACTCGCTGTACTCCGACGGTTTGAGCACCCGGCCGGACGCCTCGCCGAGCACTCCCTCGCCGGTGGGCTGGCCCAGCCCGAACTTGAGCTGGTACTCGTAGAGCTTCTGCGCGCCGAGCTTCTCGGCGATCTTGATCGTGCCCACGTTGGAGGAGTACCCCAGCATGCCCGCCACGCTCAGTTTCCTGCCCCCGACGGGGTGGGTGTCCGGGAAGGGCTCGCCGCCCTTGCGGATCACGCTCGGGACCGGCCAGGCGGTGTCCGGAGTGATCACACCCTCCTCCAGCCCGGCACCGAAGACGAGGGCCTTGTGCACCGATCCGGGGTCGACGACGAAGCTGGTGGCGGCGTCGTCGCGGTCGGTGGCCCGGTACTTCCGCCAGTCGGCCGCGTCGTACGTCGGGTAGCTGGCCTGGGCCAGCACCTCGCCGCTGCGTACGTCGAGCACCACCGCCGCACCGATGGTGCCGTCCACCTCCAGCATCCGGTCGGTCAGGATCCGCTGCACCGTGTACTGGAGGTCCCGGTCGATGGTGAGTTCCAGCGAACTGCCCGGCTGTGCCTTGACAACCCGGCTGTAGCCGCCCGGGATCTCGGCGGCCAGTTCGCCGTTGCCCACCTCGTACTCCCGCTTGCCGTTCACTCCGCGCAGCAGGTCGTCGTAGCCGGCCTCGATGCCCTCCAGGCCGTCGAGGTCCTGACTGGTGAAGCCGATCAGGTTGGCGGCCAGGTCGCCGCCGGGCACCTCGCGTCGTTCGTCCCGGCCGGTGGCGATCCCGCCCAGGTTGAGTTCCATGATCTTCTCGGCGGTGCCGATCTCGACCCCACGGGCGAGGTACTCGAACTCCGAGGGGCGCCCGTCCGGCCGCTTCTGCTTCTTCATCCGCGCGGCCAGGTCGGAGGCCGGAAGGCCGAGCAGCGGCGACAGGGTCGCGGCGGTACGGGCGGGATCCTCGATCAACTGGGGGTCGGCGTAGACGTACCGGGCCTCCACGCTCCGGGCCAGCGGCGCTCCGGACCGGTCGTAGATGGCGCCCCGGGGTGCCGGCAGGACGACCTGGCGGACCCGGTCGTTGACCCCGCCGCCGTCGTACTCGGGGGCGTCCACGACCTGGAGCGCGACCAGCCGGATGCCGATGGTGGTGAACATGGCGAGCGCGAGCAGGGTGCCGAGGCGCAGCCGCCGGTGCGGGTCGGCCAGTCGGGGTGGCCGGCGGGGCCGACGCCCCGGCCGGCGGGTGGGGGCGGCGGCCCGGGTCGGGCCACCGGCGCCGTCGGCCGGACGCCGCCGGACCGGCTTCGCCACGTCGCCGCCCCGGACCGGGCGCGGGGTGATGGTGCGGCCGGTGCCGGTCGCGGCGACCCGCCGGGTGGTCCGCGAGGCGCCGGTCCGACCACCGTCGAGCACCTGCAACGCGGGCCGGAACGGGTCCGCCGATCGGCTGGACCGGGGAGTACGCCGGGACCGGCCGGCGGCGTCGCCACCGGCCGGCACCGGTCGGGTGGGTTCGGGGTTGTCCCGCACGGTACGACCGCGCGGGGTGTAGGCGCGGGCGTCGGAGATACCGCCGAGACCCGACCCGGAACCGGAGCGCCCGCCGTGGCCGGCGCCGCGTTCGTCCGGCTCCCGACCGCCACCCGTACGTGACGAGCCGCGCCGGGACACCGAAGCGTCCCGGCGCGGCTCCTCGGACCGCGGTGCCATCCTGCTATCCCCCGGCACCCTGGGTACTGGTGATGGCGGGCTCGCCGTCGGCCGGTTGCGGTACCCCGATCAACCGGCCGTCGGGCAGCCGGATGAAGGCGGGCGGCCCGGAGTCGACCAGGCCCAGCTTGCGGGCCCGGGCGGCCAGGTTGCCCGGCACCTCCGCCTCGGCGATCTTCTGCTCCAGCTCCTGCTGTTTGACGTCCAACGTGGACTGCTGCTGTTGGAGCCGCTCCAGCCGGAAGGCGTTCTCGTTGACCTTGCTGTTGACCACCAGGATGCCGAGCATCCCACCGACCACCAGCACCAGGACCAGCGCCACGAAGGAAACCCGGGGCCGGGCGACCGGATGCGGTGGCGCCACCCGGAGCCGGGAACGCCGCGCGGGCGTGTCGGACTCCGGCGACCGGTCGGGCCGCTCCTCGGAACTGTCCCAGACCCGCAGTTCCGGGTTGGGTTCGCTCGGCTGGTCGAAGGCCCGCTCCCGCAGCGCGGCACTGCCCTGTGTCGGATACTGTCGCGCCCCCCGGACACGAGTCTCCGAAGCCGGATTCGACCGGCTGTTACCCGCTCGCGGAGCCCGCTCCACCGTGGTCCGGCCCCCCGACCGCGGTGTGCGCTGCTCAGCGCCGCGCGCCGCGTCGGGCTGTCCCCGACGGTCGCGCTTGTTGGCGTTCATCATCCCTCCCCCTGTACTGTCGTGCCGCTGCCGTCCCCTGGCGATCGCGGCATCTCCCGTCGTGCTACTTCGAACCCGTCCGCTATCCCCGTATCGGACGTGCGCACTTCCTCGGCGACTCGGCCGGGCCGTTCGCGGGCGGCCCTTCTCCTCGTCGTCGTCTCCGTACCGTTCCTGCCGTCCTGCTCGATCCGCTCCGCCGCCCGCAGCCGCACCGATGCGGCGCGCGGATTGGCCTCGACCTCCGCCTCACCCGCCAGCTCGGCCCCCCGGCTGAGCAGCCGCAACGTCGGCCCGGTACCGGGCAGCTCGACGGGAAGGTCGACCGGCCCCGTGCTCCGGGACCGGGCGGTCAGCGCCTGCTTGGTGATCCGGTCCTCCAGAGAGTGGTAGGACAGCACCACCATGCGACCGCCCAGGGACAGCGCGTCCAGGGCGGCCGGCAGCGCCGTTTCCAGCGCGGCCAGCTCCCGGTTTACCTCGATCCGCAAAGCCTGAAACGTCCTCTTCGCCGGATGTCCACCGGTACGCCGGGCCGGTGCTGGAATCGAGTCCCGGACCAGCTCGGCCAGCCGCGCCGACGAGGTCATCCGGGTCCGTTCCCGTTCCCGGATGATCGCCGAGGCGATCCGACCGGCGAACCGCTCCTCGCCGTAGACCCGTAGTACCCGGGCCAACTCGCCGTGTGAGTAGGTGTTGACCACCTCTTCGGCGGTCGTACCCGTCGACTGGTCCATCCGCATGTCCAGCGGCGCGTCCTGGGCGTAGGCGAACCCGCGGTCGGGTGCGTCGAGCTGGAGCGAGGAGACGCCCAGGTCGAACAGCACACCGTCCACCCGGGGGTGGCCGAGCCGGTCCAGTACCTCGGTGAACTCGTCGTAGACCGCGTGCACCAGATGGATCCGGTCGGCGTACCGGTCGAGGCGGGCCCGTGCGTGGGCGAGCGCCTCCGTGTCCCGGTCGAGTCCGATCAGGACGGTACGCGGATGCGCCGCCAACACCGCCTCGGCGTGCCCGGCCAGGCCGAGCGTGGCGTCGACGTACACGGTCGCCCGGTCTTTCCGGTCCAGCGCGGGGGCGAGCAGCTCGAGACATCGCTCAAGCAGCACCGGCACGTGTGTACCGCGTAGCTCCCCCATGTCGACCCCCACTGACCACTGTTCCGTCCGGACGTGCCCCGGTTACCGTTCCTGCTCGTCGTACCGCCAGATCCCCATCCGCTCTGGTCCCCCGGGTCCGACCGTCGGACCATTTCGGGGGATCGCGCCTGGCACCGGGGAAGAGGCGCCAGGAACTTCGAGCGGGTGGAGATCTCGCAGTACGTCGGGCGTTGGCAGGCAGCGCCCTACAGTCCGCCCGGCAGCACCCCCTCCTCGATGTCGGCGAAGTCTCCTTCGCTCTCCGCGAGGTAGGTCTCCCAGGCCCGCTTGTCCCAGATCTCCACCCGGGTACTCGCCCCGATCACCACCAGCTCCCGATCCAGCGCCGCGTACTCGCGGAGGTGGATCGGGATGGTGACCCGGCCCTGCTTGTCCGGGATCTCGTCGTGGGCGCTGGCGAAGAACACCCGGCCGTACGCCCGGGCCGCCTTGTGTGTCATCGGCTGCTCACGCAACTGCCCCGCGATGCGCTGGAACTCGGGCATCGGGAAGACGTAGAGGCAGCGCTCCTGCCCTTTGGTGATCACGACACCTCCCGCCAACTCATCCCGGAACTTGGCCGGAAGAATCAGCCGGCCCTTTTCGTCCAGGCGCGGAGTGTGCGTGCCGAGAAACACCGGCCCAACCCCCTCGCCCTTCCAGCGACGTTCGCGGCGCCGCTGTCCCCCGGGCCGGCGGGCCTTCCTGGCCCCCCATCGCGCCCCACTCTACTCCACTTCCCTCCACCCGCAACCAGAATCGCCCGGAAAGCGCCGCTACCGCTCGGACGAAACCGCACGTCAGAAGGGGTGGCCGTCGGTGGAGGGAAATGGGCCACCCCGGGCGGGGGTCCGCTATCCGACACGGTCAAGGCCGGTGCCAATCGTTCGGGAATGCCCGGTTTTCCCGGCCCAACTGTCCATCGGCACCGGCCCGATCGGACGGTGCGGGGAGCGAAGTGGAGGAAAAAACACGGTGCTCGGCACGGTGGGCCGAGATCTCCAGGGCGGCCCGGACGGGATCGCCGGCCCAGCGGCTGGCGAAGGCGTCCACCAGGACCCAACCGGCCTGGTCGAGCGCCCGCTGCCGGGCGATGTGCGCGGCCGCCCCGGTGGGGTGCACCGCGCAGATCAGCCCGAGTGCCGACGCGCCCTCGCCCACGCACAGGTCCACCGTCCAACGGCCGACCGGATAGCGGAGCCGGACCGCCAGCCCGATCCGGGTCAGCTCGGCCGCCAGCTCCCCGGTCCAGTCGGCCGGGTTCCGGACCGGCCGGGTCGAGCGGGTACCGGCGGTAGGGGTGTCGGGCAGGACGTACGGCTCGCCGTACGGCGACGGCGGTGCCGACGCGTAGCGCAGGTACTCCCCGAGCAGGCCGTTCGGGGCGGACTGCGAGGTCAGCACGACCATCCGCCGACGGGCCCGGGTCACCATCACGTTGAACAGGTTCGGATCGGTCAGGAAGCGCATCCGCCCGGCGGGTACCGGGTCGGTGACCGCCAGCGACACCAGCACCGTCTCCGCCTCGCTGCCCTGGAAGGAGTGCACCGTGCCGACCCGCAGCCCGAGCCGCTCGATCTCGGTCACCTCGAACGCGGCGACCAGCGCGGACTCCAGCGCGTCGGCCTGGGCCCGGAACGGGGTGATCACCCCGATGCCGACCCGGCCCGCCTCCGCCAGCCGCCGGACCTCGGCCACCGCGGCCTCGACCTCGGCCGGGTTCACCCCCGACTCGGTGCTCGTCGCCTCGACCGTCAACACGTCGATCACGTCCGCGGTCTCGTTGCCGGGATGCCTCGTGGCCACCGCGATCCGGTCGTCGTAGAAGCGGTGCGCGGAGAAGTCGATCAGGTGCGGGGCACACCGGTAGTGCTCGTCGAGCCAGGTGACGGGTGCGGCGCCGGCAGCCAGGTCGAAGGCGCTCACCCGGCGTACGTCGACCCGTGCGTCGAGGCCGTGCCGGTCCAGGGTCTGCGCGACGTCGACGTCGGCGACGAACGAGACGAACCGCAGCTGCCGGGGATCGCCCACCACCAGCGCCCGCCGGGCCCGGGCCAGTGCCGGCGCCGCCCGGATCTGGTCGGTGTGCGACGCCTCGTCCAGGATCACCAGGTCGAAGAGGCCGGCGGTCGGCGGCAGCAGCTCCTCGACGTCGGTGACCGTGCCGATCCACAGTGGCAACGCGCGGACCAGCGAGTCCCCGCGCAACTCGGCGAGGAGTTCCCGACGCCGGTTGCGGCCCGCCCGAAGCGCCCCGCTCAGCGCGGCGGCACTGCGCCGCCCGGCGTCGTCCCAGCGCCGGGCGCTGCGGCTGCGATGCTCCATCGCCGTACCGAGCGCCACCGACAGCGCCTGGTGGGCCCGGTCCAGCGCCGACCACAGTGGCCCCGGATCGGCACCGCCGACCGTCGCCAACCGGGCCGCCGCGACCTCCGCCCGGGCTGCCGCGATCGCGTCGTCGAGCCGGTCGAGCGACACCGTCTCGGCCGCGCCGAGCCGGCGCCGCAGCCGGCGTCCGGGTGACCCCGGCGCCCAGCGCCGCCACCAGGCATCGATGGAATCCCGGGCACGCCGGGCCGACCGCACCGCCGCGGCCAGGTCGGCCCCCGGCTCGAAGGCACCGGGTACGTCGAGCCGCAGCCCACCCAGCAGTGGCTGCCACCGCTCGACGGAGTCGGCCAACAGTTCGAGTTCCAGCAGCTCGGTGAGTTGACCGGTGACCCGGTCGAGTTCCGCGCCCGCCTCGGCGACGGCGCTCCGGTCCGCGTCGAGGGTCGCGGACGACACCACGTCGCCGACTCCGAGGCCCAGCGTGCTGGCGATCGCCGCCCGACGTTCGGCGTCACCGAAGAGCACCGGCTTCGGCCCGGGGTAGCGGTCCAGCAGGTCGCCGAGCACGTCGGCGGCGTGTGCGGACTGGGTGACCACGAGGACGCTGCCGCCCCGGTCCACCACGTCCAGGGCCGCCGCGACCACAGCGTGGCTCTTGCCGTTCCCGGGTGGTCCGGAGACCACGGTCACCGGCTGGTGCCGGACCCGGCGTACCACCTCGATCTGGGCGTCGTTGAGCGGCAGCGGCGAGTTGACCGGCTCGACGGGGCCGGTGGGTACGGCCGGCGCGGTGGTGACGGCGCCGTCCTCCGTCGGGCGGGTGCCGTACACCTGCGCCAGCGCGGTCGACTCCACTCCCGGCCGTCCAGCCCAGGCCCGCAACCGGTCGCCGAGCGCGATGCCGGCGATGTCCCGTACCCCGAACAGCGCCGCCGCGACGAACAGCACCAGGCCCTTGGTGGGCAGCGGAGCCGACCCGCTGCGCTCCGTCCGGTCGACCCCGGTCACCGGCAGCCCGGCCGCCTCGGCGACGGTACGCAGCCAGGCCTCGGTTCCGGTGGCGGAGAGCCAGCGCGGCCCGGCCAGGCCCGGTGCCGCCTCCAACCGCGCCGCCAGGGCCCGGTCCTCGACCAGCGGGGTGATCTCCAGGTCGCCCGCCGGGACGATCCGGTAGCCGTGCGACGCGTTCTCCACCCGTACTGGCTCGCTGAGCAGCGGCAGCCGCACCTTGCGGGTACCGCCACCGGCCACCTCCACCGTCCCGGCGACCACGCCCCAGGCGCGGCGCACCGTCCGCTCGTCCCGGTGCAGCAGGTCGGCGGCGGCCAGCCGGGCCACCTCGCGGTACCGGCCGCAGTAGTCGGGGTTCCCCGGCAGCCAGATCAGTGGCTGCCCGGGGCGGGTGACGTCGAGGACCCGGGCGGACGCGGCCGGCGCGAGGTCGGCGAGGGCCCGCAGGACGGTCGCGGCGGAGGGACTCATCGGCCGCCGAGGGTAGCAACGGGATACCCCTGGCCGCGTCGTCCGGCTCCGGCCCGGCCGGCCGACGAGGAACATCGATCGCAAAACGGACCCACCGGCCCGGGACACGGCGGCGCCGGCCGACCTCGGTATCGGGTCGCCCGGTGAACCGGTCCTTCGTGCGGCGGTCGTCCGCCCCGTGTCGTCCGGTAACCTCGCTCGGGTGACGGACGGGAAAATGCCCCTTCGGGCGAAGGTGGCCAGTTCGGTATCGCGTACCGCCGCGGCCCTCTCCCGGGCCGCCGGCCGGGGCGACGGATCTGTGATCGGCGGGTGGATAGGACTCAAGATCGACCCGGACCTGCTGGCGCATCTGGCCGCCGGCCGGGCCATCGCGCTGGTCTCGGGAACCAACGGAAAGACGACCACCACCCGGCTGACCGCGGCGGCGGTCGGCGTACTCGGTCGGGTGGCGACCAACTCGTTCGGGGCCAACATGCCCACCGGACACACCTCGGCGCTGGCGAAGGCGGGCACCACCCCGTACGCGGTGCTCGAGGTCGACGAGCACTACCTGGCCCAGGTGCTGGAGGCCACCGAGCCGAACGTGGTGGCCCTGCTCAACCTCAGCCGGGACCAGCTCGACCGGGCCAAGGAAGTGGCGATGATGGCGCAGCTCTGGCGCGCCGCCCTGGTCCGGCATCCGAACGTACGGGTGGTGGCGAACGCCGACGACCCGATGGTGGTCTGGGCCGCCACGCCGCCACCGATCCGCAGCAACCAGGTGCAACCTCCCTCGGTGACCTGGTTCAGCGCCGGCCAGCGCTGGCACGACGACTCGTGGGTGTGCCCGGAGTGCGGCTCCCCGATCGAGCGGATGTCCGACCAGTGGTGGTGCACGGGCTGCTGGCTGCGCCGGCCGGAGCCGCAGTGGGTGGTCGAGGACGACGGGGTGGTCGACCCCGCCGGTGACTGGCACAAGGTGGTACTGCAACTGCCGGGCCGGGTCAACCTGGGCAACGCGGCCACCGCGCTGGCCGTCGCGGCGGAATTCGGCGTACGCCCGACCGACGCGGTCTCCCGGCTCGGCGGCGTCGCCTCGGTGGCCGGACGCTACGCGCAGGTGGTCCGGGACGGGCGCACCGTACGGCTGCTGCTGGCGAAGAACCCGGCGAGCTGGCTGGAGGCCTTCGACATGGCCGACGTGGCGCCCACCCTGCTGTCGATCAACGCTCGGGACCCCGACGGGCTGGACACCTCCTGGCTCTTCGACGTCGACTTCGCCCCGCTGCGGGGTCGGCAGGTGCTGATCACCGGCGACCGGGCGTACGACCTGGCGGTGCGGCTCGACGTCAACGGCGTGCCGTTCCAGCACGTACGGACCTTCGCCGACGCGATCGCGAACGTCCCGCCGGGCCGGCTTGAAGTGATCGCCAACTACACGGCGTTCCAGGACATCCGAGCGGAGTTGGACCGTGTCAACTGAGGCCGCCTACCCGATGCCGCCCTCGCCGGGTGGGGAGAGCAGTCTGCGCATCGTCTGGATCTATCCGGACCTGCTCTCCACCTACGGCGACCGGGGCAACATGCTGATCCTGGCCCGCCGGGCGTACCTGCGCGGGATGCCGGTGGAGACCATCGAGGTCCGTTCCGACCAGCCGTTGCCGATCTCGGCCGACATCTACCTGCTGGGTGGTGGCGAGGACGGCCCGCAGGCCCTGGGCGCGCAGCGGCTGATCGCGGACGGCGGCCTGCGCCGCGCCGCGCAGCAGGGCTCGGTGGTGTTCGGGGTCTGCGCGGGCTACCAGCTGCTCGGCGGCTCGTTCTTCGCCAAGGGCGCCAAGTGTGCCGGGCTGGACCTGCTCGACCTGCACTCCGACCGGGGGCCGTCCCGGGCCGTCGGCGAACTCGCCGGTGCCATCGACCCACGGCTCGGGCTGCCGCCGCTGAGCGGGTTCGAGAACCACGGCGGGCGTACCCACCTCGGTTCCGGGGTGTCCCCGCTGGCCCGGGTGAGCACCGGGATCGGCAACGACGGCGCCACCGAGGGCGCCTGGCGGGGCAAGCTGCTCGGCACCTACTCGCACGGGCCGGCCCTGGCCCGCAACCCGGCGCTGGCCGACCTGCTGCTGCGCTGGGCCACCGGGGCACACCAGTTGCCGCCGCTGGACGAGACCTGGTCCGACCGGCTCCGGGCCGAACGCACCGCGGCACTGGCCGCCACCCGGCAGTGATCGGGCGCGTCCGGCGGCTGCTAGGTCAGCGGTCGGTCGCGCGATTCGCCGTACTGCTCCTGGTCCTCGGTCTGTTCGGGCTGGCTCTGTTGCTGGTGCCCCGTCCCGACGTGGCGCAGTTGCCCGGCCTGGCCGACCGGCTCGGCCCGCTGGCTCCGGTGGCCGCCGTCGGTGGCGGCGCGCTGTTGATGGTGGCGCTGGTGCCCCGGACCGCCGTCACGGTGGTCTGGGGAGCGATCTTCGGGCCGTTGCTGGGCGCCGGCTACATGCTGGCCGCGGCGTTGCTGGCGGCGGCCGCCGGTTTCGCGGTCGGCCGGCTGCTCGGTCGGGAGTTCGTCGCGGAACGCGTACGGGGACGGCTGGCCCGGCTCGACCGCTGGTTCACCCGGCAGAGCCTGCTCGGGGTGATCAGCGTCCGGCTGCTCCCGGTCGGCGGCTTCGGGCTGGTCAGCTACGGCTACGGCACCACGGGTGCCCGGCTGGCGCCGTTCCTGCTGGGCAGCATGCTCGCCTCCGCCCCGTCCGCGTTCGGGTACGCCGCGGTGGGCGCGGCGGTGGTGTCCCCGGGCGAGGTGAACTGGCTGGCCGTGGCCCCGGCCGGGCTGGGCCTGGTGGCCGCCCTGGCCCTCGGGGCACGCTGGTGGCGGGCGGAGCGGGCCCGGCCGGTCGATCAGTCGACACCTCGTCCACTTTAGGTTATTTGCCCGAAAAGAACGGAATGGGCGATAAGGTGGGGAACACCACCGCCCGATCGAGTGGCAGCTTTACCGGGCGGGTGGCCAGTCCTCACCCCGGGGTCGGCAACCCCCGCTCCGGGGTGAGCGGTCCCACCGACGGCCGACGGCCTCGGCGGGGTACGCAGTCCACTCCGGAAGGTCAGCGAGGTGGCCCGGTGAAGTCGTACGCGGAAACGGCCGGCGCGGTGCAGGTCGCCGACACCGCCGTGGTGCGCGGCCCCAACTCGGTGGTCGTACGACTCTCCGTCAACGGCACGCTCCGGAACATGCTGATCGAACCCCGGGTCAGCCTGCTGGACGCCCTCCGGGACCGACTCGACCTCACCGGCGCCAAGAAGGGCTGCAACCAGGGCGCCTGCGGGGCGTGCACGGTCTGGGTGGACAAGCGGCGGGTCCTGGCCTGTCTGACCCTGGCGATCACCTGCGAAACCCGCGAGGTGACCACGATCGAGGGGCTCTCCGACGGGGTGGACCTGCATCCGATGCAGCAGGCGTTCGTGACCCAGGACGCCTTCCAGTGCGGCTACTGCACCCCCGGTCAGATCATGTCGGCGGTGGCCTTCCTGGCCGAGGGGCACGCCACGGACGACACGCAGATCCGGGACTGGATGAGCGGCAACATCTGCCGGTGCGCGGCGTACCCGAACATCCGGGCGGCGATCCGGCAGGTCCGCGACGAGGCCGCGACGGAGGACCCCGATGCGACCGCTTAGCTACTCGCGGGTGGCGGACGTCGCGACCGCGATCGGCACCGTCGTCGCGGATCCGGGCAGTTCGTTCCTGGCCGGCGGCACCACCGAGGTCGACCTGCAACGCATCCAGGTCGCCCGGTCCCGTCGACTCGTCGACATCAACGACCTGCCGCTGCGGCAGATCGAGGAACTTCCCGGCGGCGGAGTACGGATCGGGGCACTGGCCCGGATGAGCGACGCGGCCCAGTCACTGCCGATCCGGCGCCGGTTCCCGATGCTCTCGCAGTCGCTGTTCCTCAGCGCCTCGCCGCAACTGCGCAACATGGCGTCGATGGGCGGCAACCTGATGCAACGGGTCCGCTGCGGCTACTTCCGGGACGTGATGGCCCCGTGCAACAAGCGGGTGCCCGGCACCGGGTGCAGCGCCCTGACCGGCGTCAACCGTGGCCACGCCGTGCTCGGGACCAGCGAGCACTGCATCGCCACCCACCCCTCCGACGCCGCCGTCGCGCTCGTCGCGCTCGACGCCGTGGTGCTGACCCAGGGACCGGCCGGACACGACCAGATCCCGATGGACGACTTCTTCCTGCTGCCCGGGAACACCCCCGAGCGGGAACATCCGCTCGCACACGGCGAACTGGTGGTGGGCATCGAGGTCCCGCCGATGCCGATGGCGAGTACGTCGCTCTACCTGAAGGTCCGCGACCGGGAGTCGTACGAGTTCGCGCTCGCCTCGGCCGCCGTCGCGATCTCGCTGGACGCCGGCGTGATCACCGACGTACGGCTGGCGCTGGGCGGCGTCGCGACCAAGCCCTGGCGGGCGTGGCGGGCCGAACGGGTGCTGACCGGTGCACCCGCGACCGTCGAGACGTTCACTTCGGCGGCCCGGGAGGAACTCACCGGCGCGGTGTCGCACGGGATGAACGCGTACAAAATCGAACTTGCCACCCGCACCATCGTCCGGGCACTGCACATGGTCACCGGTGACGCCCGGATGGTCAGCGACGACGGGAATCCGCCATGAGCCCAGCGATCGGGGCCGCCATCGACCGGGTGGACGGCCGCGCCAAGGTCAGCGGCGCCGCCCGGTACTCGGGCGAGATGAACCTGACCGACCTGCACCACGCCGTACTGGTCGGCGCCCGGATACCCAGCGGTCGGATCATCGGGATCGACTGCCGGCAGGCCAGTGTGGCGGACGGGGTGCTCGCCGTACTGACCCACCTCGACCTGCCCAAGGTCGCCGTGCAGCCGAAGCTGTTCCCGTCGCTGGCCGGGCTGACCGCGCACGGGCAGAGCTTCTTCCCGATGCAGGACGACGTGGTGCACTACGCCGGGCAGCCGGTCGCGATGGTCGTCGCCGACACCGTCGAACGCGCCGAGTACGCGGCCACGCTGGTCGAGGTGAACTACGCCGAGACCCCCTCGGTGACCCTCCTCGACCAGGGACGCGACCAGACGTACGAGCCGGAACGGATCTTCGGCGGGCTGATGCCCGGCCGGAATCCCACCCGGGGCGACCCGGAGGCGGGGTTCCGAGACGCCGTGATCAAGCTCGACCTCAGCTACCGGTACGCGGCCAACCACCAGAACCCGCTGGAGCCGTCGACGACCACGGCGGTCTGGGACGACGTCGACCGGTTGACCCTCTACGACGCGACCCAGGGACCGACCGCGACCCAGCTCAGCGTCGCCGAACTGCTCGGCCTGCCCCCGACCGTGGTCCGGGTGGTGAGCCACTTCGTCGGCGGCAGCTTCGGCGCCAAGGCACTGATCTGGGCCCATCCGACCCTGGCCGCGCTCGCCGCCCGTCGGGTCGGCCGGCCGGTACGGCTGGCGTTGAGCCGCGAGCAGATGTTCCACTCCTGCGGACACCGGGAGGAGCAGGAGCAGCGGATCAGCATCGGTGCCGGCCCCGACGGCCGGCTGACCTCACTGCGGCACGACAAGATCTCGCTGACCTCGCACTACGACGACTGGGCCGAAACCTCCCTGCTCTCCGCCGCGATCCTCTACGCCAGCCCGAACTACGCCGGCGGCTACCGGCTGGCCCGGGGCAACACCATCAGCCCGACCTTCACCCGGGGACCCGGGGCGGCCACCGGGATCTTCGCGCTGGAGTCCGCGATGGACGAACTGGCGTACGAGATCGGCGTCGACCCGATCGAGCTGCGGCTGCGCAACCATGCCGACGTGGACCCGTCCACCGGCAACCCGTGGTCGAGCAAGGGGCTCAAGGAGTGCTACCAGCGCGGCGCCGAACTCTTCGGCTGGTCCGAGCGCGACCCGCAGCCGGGTACCCGCCGCGAGGGGCAGTGGCTGATCGGCACCGGCATGGCCAGCGCCGCATATCCGGTCGCCGCCCCGATCAACCCGCAACGGGCCCGGGCCCGGCTCTACGCCGACGGCAGTGCGGTCGTCGAGGCCGGCGTCTCCGAGTTCGGCACCGGAATGACCACCGTGATGACCCAGGTCGCCGCGGACGGCCTCGGACTGCCGGTGGACCGGGTACGTTTCCTCGGCGGCACCACCGACCTGCCCAACATCGCCGCTGCGGTGGGCTCGGCCGGCTCCGGTGCGGCCAGTTCCGCCGTACACCTGGCGACCACCGCACTGCGCGACCAGCTGATCGGTCAGGCGGTGGCGGACGGCCAGTCTCCGCTGCACGGCGCCGACCCGTCCGGCGTGGTGGTACGCGACGGCCGGATGTGCCTGCGCGACCACCCCGACACCGGCGAGACGTACGTCGACCTGCTCCAGCGCAACCACATGCCCGACGTCGAGGCGCTGGGCAGCTGGATGCCGACCCCACCGGACGGTGGCGGGCACGGCATGCACACCTTCGGGGCACAGTTCGCCGAGGTCGCCGTCGACGCCGACCTGGGCCTGGTCCGGGTACGCCGCCTCGTCGGTGTCTTCGCGCCCGGCCGGATACTGAACCGCAAGACCGCGCACAGCCAGCTGATGGGCGGGATGCTGTGGGGGCTGGGCCAGGCGCTGCTGGAGGCGACCCGGATGGACCCGTACACCGGTCGGTGGGCCAACGCCAGCCTCGCCGACTACCTCGTCCCGGTCAACGCCGATGCCCCGGACATCACCATCGACACCATCGAGGTCCCGGACCAGGTGGTGAACCCGCTGGGCGTCAAAGGAGTCGGTGAGATCGGCATCGTCGGCACCGCCGCCGCGATCGCCAACGCCGTACACCACGCCACCGGCCGCCGGATCCGCCACCTCCCCATCACCCTCGAAGACCTGCTGTAGATGCAAGGAAGGTGTGTAAGGAAGGGCCCCTTATTATCGTTTTCCGTTGTAGAAGGGCCCCTTCCTAACACCCTGGCCCGAGACGGCGCCGCGCGTTGGCCTAGTGCGGGCGCGGCTCGGCGACCTTGCGCCAGCCCCAGGCGGCGTAAGGCGTACGCGTTTCCGCTCTGACGGTCCCCTCAGAGGGGGTACCCGAGGGTTGCGAAGTTGTCGCACGCCACCCTGTGCTCGGCTTCGTTGATCCAGAACGAGCAGAGCACCATCGTGAACGACGCCCGCTGACCGACGGCGGTGCCTCGGATCCGTACCGACCACAGGTCTGGGAATCCGGGCTCCCGCTGGGCACCCTCGTACGGGTCCTCCATCCGGGTCAGGATCCACTCAGCGACAACGAACCGCAGGTCCGGCGATGGATTGTCGCGATCGGCCCAGGCTTCGAAGCGGTCTTCGAAGTCCGCCAACTGCCACAATCCGCGCCCGTCAGGCACTCCGCCCCAGTTGTGCCCGCAGCTCCGCTACCTGGGCGCGCAACCGCTCCGGGTCGTCGGGTCGCGGGTTCGGGTTGCGGCGCGCTTCGGCGCCCTTGAGGATCGCCCGCACCTCGGCGGCGTCGACGGGTGTCTCATCGTCGTCGTCCAGCGCGCCGGTGGTGGTGAAGTAGTCCCGTAGCCAGTCCAGCTCGATCCGGGCTGACTCGCCTGGCATCCGGGCGGTATTGGCGTACTGCCACGGGGTTTCGGAGTGGGTGAGGTGTTCCAGGTCGGTGCCGGTGAGCTTGCCGTAGCGGGAGACGACGTAGCCGATGGTGTTGAGTTCGGCTTCACCGAGTCGCTGGGGACCTGGGATGTCACCGCTGCGTTCGGCTCGCCAGAGGGTGCCGACGACCGGACCCATGTCCCAGGCCGAGATCGCCTCACCAAACAGAGGTGTGCCGAATGCGGCCAGATGGTGCCCTTGGCAGTAGTAGAGCAGTTTGTGCAGCTTCTTTGTCGGTAGACCGGGAAGCCGGGCGCGGAGCGCTGCGGCTACGTCGTGGGCTGACACGGTCATTGCGCCAGCCTACTTTCCTGATCTCTGCCGTGGGGGGCGCCACGCGTCGCGGGTCGCTCGCACATGCGTACGAGAGTGCCAGGTACGTCCGACAAGGTTGGGCGAACGCCTGCGACATCCGTCGCCGGCCCGGTTGTGCATCAGGGAGGTTGGTGTGACGATTGGTAAACCTTCATTACAGTTACTCGGGATATCGCCCTTAAGTTCGCAAGTTACTCACTTCGCTTAAGTCGGATATTGACGCAAGATCCTTTGAGTCATAGCGTGTCATCGATCGCCGCGCCCCACCCCCACCGCGCGGCGACGAGCGAGAGGACGCGCATGATCGGCCGTACCCGCACCAGCCTGACCCGACGACTGGCCCAGTTCCTCGCGCTGTTCCTGGCGCTGGCCACCGTCTTCGCCCAGCCCGCCTACGGCACTGCCCGAGCCGCCGCCGCCCCGGCCTTCAACGTGATCGCCTTCTACAACGGCACCTGGGACGCGGCCCACATCAGCTTCGTCAAGGAAGCCAACCAGCGGTTTCCGCAGCTCGCCGCCGAGCACAACTTCTCCTACACCGCCACCACTGACTGGAGCCGGCTCAACGCCGCCAACCTGGCCCAGTACCAGGTGGTGATGTTCCTGGACGACCTGCCGCCGGCCGCGCAGCGCCCGGCGTTTGAGCAGTACATGCGGGGTGGCGGCGGCTGGCTCGGCTTCCACGTCTCCGCGTTCACCACCAACCCGGGCGGCTGGGACTGGTACCACAACCAGTTCCTCGGCACCGGCGCGTTCCAGTCCAACACCTGGGGACCGACCACCGCCGTGCTGCGGGTCGAGGACCGCGCCCACCCGTCCACCGTCCGGCTGCCCGCCACCTTCACCTCGGCGGTGAGCGAGTGGTACAGCTGGAGCCGCGACCTGCGGACCAACCCGAACATCGACATCCTGGCCTCGGTCGACCCGAGCAGCTTCCCGCTCGGCACCGACCCCAACCAGACCTGGCGCAGCGGCTACTACCCGATCATGTGGACGAACACCAACTACAAGATGTTGTACGCGAACTTCGGCCACAACGCGATGGACTACGCCAACAACGTGCCGCTGTCCTCCACCTTCGCCAGCGAGGTGCAGAACCGGTTCCTGATCGACGGGCTGCTCTGGCTCGGCGGGGGCGGCGGTACCACTCCCCCACCGTCCGACCCGATCTCCCCGACCGCCTGGTACAGCCTGGTCAACCGGGGCAGCGGCAAGTGTGTCGACGCCCGGGCCGCCGGCACCACCAACGGCACCGCCATCCAGCAGTACGCCTGCAACACGAGCCTCGCCCAGCAGTACCAGTTCCAGCCGACCAGCGGCGGCCACGTACGGGTGAACAACCGCGCGAACAGCGCCCAGGTGATCGACGTGACGAACGTGTCCACCGCCGACAACGCCGCGATCCAGCTCTGGAGCTACGGCGGCGGCAACAACCAGCAGTGGCAGGCGGTACCGGAGACCGGCGGCTACCACCGGCTGGTGAACCGGCTCAGCGGAAAGTGCCTGGACGTCCCGGGCGCCTCCACCGCCGACAGCGTGCAACTGGTGCAGTACGCCTGCAACGGCAGCGCCGCCCAGTCGTTCCGGCTCGTACAGCGGTAGGGCCCGGGCCACGGTAAGCGGACCGCCAGGGCTCACCTGGACACCAGCGGCGCTAACGGCTTCGCATAACGCCTCTGGTGTCCAGGTCGACGGTCCAGGTCGACAGTCCAGGTCGACGATCCAGGTCCCCTGTCCAGGTCGCCGAGCGGAATGCCCGGCGGGGCCGGGTCAGGCGACGACGCTGACCATCCGGCCCGGCACCACGATCACCTTGCGCGGCTCCTTGCCGCCCAGCTGGTCGGCGACCGCCGCCAGGGCGGCGGCGCGTACGTCGTCCTCGGCCGCGTCCGCCGCGATCTCGACCCGGCCCCGGACCTTGCCGTTGATCTGCACCGGGTACGTCACCGTGTCCGCCACCAGCATCGCCGGATCGGCCACCGGGAACGGCGCGTACGCCAGCGACTCGGCATGCCCCAGCCGCTGCCACAGCTCCTCGGCGACGTGCGGGGCGAACGGCGACAGCATCAGCAGCAGCGGCTCAGCCACCTCGCGGGGTGTCGCCTCCAGCCGGGTCAGCCCGTTGGTCAGCTCGATCAGTTTGGCGATCGCGGTGTTCATCCGGATGCCGTCCAGGTCGCCCCGGACCCCGTCGATGATCCGGTGCAGCAGCCGCCGGGTCTGCTCGTCGGCCGGAGCGTCCGTCACCCGCAGCTCGCCGGTCTGCTCGTCGACGATCGTCCGCCAGACCCGTTGCAGGAACCGGTACGCCCCGACCACCGCCCGGGTCTCCCAGGGCCGGGAGACGTCCAGCGGTCCCATCGACATCTCGTAGACCCGGAAGGTGTCGGCGCCGTACGCCGCGCACATCTCGTCCGGGGTCACCACGTTCTGCCGGGACTTGCCCATCTTGCCGTACTCGCGGCGGACCGGTTCGGCGCCGAAGAAGTAGTCGCCGTCCCGCTCGGTCACCTCGGACGCCTCGACCCAACTGCCCCGGGCGTCCTTGAAGGCGTACGCCTGGATCATGCCCTGGTTGTACAGCCGGCGGTACGGCTCGAAGGACGAGACGTGGCCCAGGTCGTACAGCACCTTGTGCCAGAACCGGGCGTACAGCAGGTGCAGTACGGCGTGCTCCTGGCCGCCGACGTACAGGTCGGTGCCGCCGCAGTCACCGGGCGACTGCGGACCCATCCAGTACCGCTCGTTCTCCGGGTCGACGAACCGGTCGGAGTTCGTCGGGTCCAGGTAGCGCAGCTCGTACCAGCAGGAGCCGGCCCACTGCGGCATCACGTTGGTCTCCCGGGTGTACCGCTTCGGCCCGTCGCCCAGGTCCAGCTCGACCTCGACCCAGTCCTTGCGCCGGGACAGCGGGGTCTCCGGGTCGGAGTCGGCGTCCTCCGGGTCGAAGGTGCGCGGCGCGAAGTCGTCCACCTCGGGCAGTTCGACCGGCAGCATCGACTCGGGCAGCGCGACCGGGTTACCGCCCTCGTCGTAGACGATCGGGAACGGCTCGCCCCAGTAGCGCTGGCGGCTGAACAGCCAGTCCCGCAGCCGGTAGGTGACCGCGCCGGAGCCGTGCCCGTTCGCCTCCAGCCACTCGATGATCTTCGCCTTGGCGTCGGTGATGAACAGCCCGTTCAGGTCCGGGCCGTCCGGCGCCGCACTGTTGATCGCCGGCCCTTCCCCGGTGTACGCCTTGCCGTCGAAGTTCTCCGCCGGCTGCACGGTACGCACGATCGGCAGCTCGAAGACCTCGGCGAACTCCCAGTCCCGGTCGTCCTGCCCGGGCACCGCCATGATCGCGCCGGTGCCGTAACCGGCCAGCACGTAGTCGGCGATGAAGATCGGGATCTGCGCTCCGGTGACCGGATTGGTGGCGTACGCCCCGATGAAGACGCCCGTCTTCTCCCGGTTCTCCGCCTGCCGCTCGATGTCGGTCTTGGCGCCGGCCGACTTCCGGTACGCGTCCACGGCGGCCCGCGGCGACGCCTGTCCCCCGGTCCACGCGTCCTTGGTCCCGGCCGGCCACGCCTCCGTCGCCAGCCTGTCGACCAGCGGATGCTCCGGCGCCAGCACCATGTAGGTGGCCCCGAAGACGGTGTCCGGCCGGGTGGTGAAGACCCGGATCGGCTCGGCGCCGGTCGGGAAGTCGATGTGTGCACCGGTCGACCGGCCGATCCAGTTCCGCTGTTGCAGCTTGATCGGCTCCGGCCAGTCCAGCGTGTCCAGATCCGCGATCAGCCGGTCACCGTACGCGGTGATCCGCATCATCCACTGCTTCAGGTTGCGCTTGAAGACCGGGAAGTTGCCCCGGTCCGACCGGCCGTCCGGGGTCACCTCCTCGTTGGCCAGCACCGTGCCCAGCCCGGGGCACCAGTTGACCGGCGCCTGGGAGACGTACGCCAGCCGGTGGTCGTCGACGATCCGTCGGCGCTCGACCTCGGACAGCTCGGCCCAGTCGCGGCCGTCCGGGGTGCTCCGGGTACCGGCGGCGAACTCGGCGATCAGGTCGGCGACCGGACGGGCCCTGGCGGCGGTCTCGTCGTACCAGGAGTTGTAGACCTGTAGGAAGATCCACTGCGTCCAGCGGTAGTACTCGGTGTCGATGGTCGCCACCGAGCGCCGGTCGTCGTGCCCCAGCCCCAGCCGGCGCAGCTGCGAGCGGTAGTACGTGATGTTCGACTCGGTGGTGCCCCGGGGGTGCTTCCCGGTCTGCACCGCGTACTGCTCGGCGGGCAGCCCGAACGCGTCGAAGCCCATCGTGTGCAGCACGTTACGGCCGGCCATCCGCTGGTAGCGGGCGTAGCAGTCGGTGCCGATGTAGCCCAGCGGGTGCCCGACGTGCAGCCCCGCCCCCGACGGGTACGGAAACATGTCCAGCACGTACAGCTTCTCGGCGTTGGCCCGGGGATGATCGGGATCGGCCAGCGGGCCGACCGGGTTGGGCGCCCGGAAGGTGCCACGCTCGGCCCACCGGTCCTGCCAGCGGATCTCGATCTCACCGGCCAGCTCGGCGGTGTACCGGAACGGCGGAATGTCCACCGCCGGCTCGGCTACCTCGGTCATCGCGTCTCCTCGTTAGCTTTCTTGCCGCCGGTGGGCCGGGGGTCATTCTCCGGGCATAAAAAAGCCCCTCACACAGGAGGGGTAGCCGCGCTGTCGCTGTCTATCGCGTCAGCACGGCTCGCTAAGGAGCAGGTGGACCCTGGACATGAGGCCACTGTACCGCTTCGCCGCCCGACCTGTCGCACCCGTTCCCGACCGGCGATCCGGCCGGGCCTCCTACCGGGTGTGCTCGGCTCCACAGCCGAATACGGCTAGCCTGAGGCATGCGGGTGATCCGGGTGTCCCGGACGGACGTACTCTCCCGCGAACCATACGGCCACCCCAGCGACTCTTAACTAGGCAGGCGGCCGTGAACGACGAGGAGGAGGCCCGTGACTCAACAAACCTGGGACGAACTGGGCGGCGCACTGCCGAATGAACAGTTCCGTTCCGCCAGCGACGCCATCGTGGCCAACATCGAAGAGGTCATCGAGGGCAAGACCGCCACGGTCCGACTCGCACTCGCCGTCCTGCTCGCCGAGGGCCATCTCCTGATCGAAGACGTTCCCGGTGTCGGCAAGACCAAACTCGCCAAGGCACTCGCCCGGTCGATCGACTGCTCGGTCCGGCGCATCCAGTTCACCCCCGACCTGCTGCCCAGCGACGTCACCGGGGTCAGCGTCTACAACCAGGAGACGCACGACTTCGAGTTCAAGCCGGGCGCGGTCTTCGCCAACCTGGTCGTCGGCGACGAGATCAACCGGGCCTCGCCGAAGACCCAGTCGGCCCTGCTGGAGTGCATGGAGGAGCGGCAGGTCACCGTCGACGGCGTCACCTACGAACTACAGACGCCGTTCATGGTCATCGCCACCCAGAACCCCATCGAGATGGAGGGCACCTACCCGCTGCCCGAGGCACAGCGCGACCGGTTCACCGCCCGGATCGCGATGGGCTATCCGGACTCCGGCGCCGAGCTGGCCATGCTCGACGCGCACGGGGGCCGGGACCCGATCCACGAGCTGCGTCCGGTCTCCGACGCCGCCACCGTACGGAGACTGATCGCCACGGTCCGCGACGTACACGTCGCCGACGCGGTCAAGCAGTACGCCGTCGACCTGGTCACCGCGACCCGGGAGGCACCCGACCTGCGGCTCGGCGCCTCGCCCCGGGCCACCCTGCAGTTGCTGCGCACCGCCCGGGCGGTCGCCGCGCTGGAGGGTCGGGACTACGTACTGCCCGACGACCTGCAGGCGCTCGCCGTACCGGTGCTCGCCCACCGGGTCATCTCCACGGCCGACGCCCAGCTCGCCCGCCGGACCACCGACGCGATCGTGTCGGACCTGGTGCACCGGCTGGCGTTGCCACACGAACGGCAACGCTCGCCCTACGACACCCGGCCACCCGGTTCCGGCGACGGCACCGGGCGATCGCAGTACGAGCCCCGGGGGCGATGAGGCGTGCGCGAGGCGATGCGCGGACTCACCACCCGGGGGCGGTCCTTCCTCGCCGCCGCCGTGGCGGCGGCGATCTCCGCGCTGATCCTCGGCGAGAAGGATCTGCTCCGGGTGGCCATCCTGCTCGGGGTGCTTCCGCTGCTGGCCGCCCTGTACGTCGGCCGCAGCCGCTACAAGCTCGCCTGCAGCCGCTCACTGGAACCGCACCGGGTGCCGGTGGGCGCCAGTTCCCGGGTGGTGCTGCGACTGCAGAACATGTCCCGGCTGCCGACCGGGACACTGCTGCTCGAGGACCGGCTGCCGTACGCTCTCGGTAGCCGTCCCCGGGTGGTCCTGGAACGTCTGGGGGCGCACCAGGCGAGTTCGGTGGCGTACACGGTACGGGCCGACGTGCGGGGCCGGTACGAGGTCGGGCCGCTGGTCATCCGGCTGACCGACCCGTTCGGGCTCTGCGAGCTGACCCGCGCCTTCCCGAGCGTCGACCCACTCACCGTCATCCCGCAGGTCACCCCGCTGCCCTCGGTCCGGCTCGCCGGCGAGTACGCGGGCACCGGGGACAGCCGGGCCCGCTCGGTGGCGGTACACGGCGAGGACGACGCCGCCACCCGGGAGTACCGGCGCGGGGACGACCTGCGCCGGGTGCACTGGAAGTCCACCGCACGCACGGGTGAGCTGATGGTGCGCCGGGAGGAGCAGCCCTGGGAGAGCCGGGCGACGGTGGTGCTGGACACCCGGTCGTTCGCGCACCGGGGCGAGGGACCGACCGCGAGCTTCGAGTGGGCGGTCTCGGCGGCGGCGAGTATCGCCGTACACCTGCGGCAGGCCGGCTACAAGCTCCGGCTGGTCACCGACTCCGGAATCGACACGCACGCGAACGACGCCGGCGGCGAGGGCCTGCTGCTGGACCACCTCGCCGATGTCCGGCTGACCCAGCGGGGCGACGTGGCGACACTCGTCGAACGGGTCCGGCAGCGGTCCGACGGTGGGCTCGTCATCGCCCTGCTCGGCACGCTGACCACCGCCGAGGCGGAGTTGCTGACCGGACTGCGCAGCAACGGCACCACCTGCGTCGCCTTCCTGGTGGACAGCTCGACCTGGCTCAACCTCACGCCGCAGGCCCGGGCGGAGGCGAACCACGCGCACGGCGCGGCCGCCCTCGGCCTGATGCAGAGCGGCTGGCGGGTGGTCGGCGTCGAACACGGCAGCAAGCTGCCGGCGCTCTGGCCGCAGGCGGCTCGCGGCTCGCAGGGTTTCGCCTGGCGGGCCGTGTCGGCCGAGACGGTGGCCGGCGGGGTGCGATGACCGGCCGGCGGGGTGCGATGACCGGCCGGAGCGGGGCGACGGCACGAGCGAGCGGATCGGCCAGAGGTGACGGCATGAAACGGAACGGTCGGATCATCGGCAGGGACGGGGAGAAGGCATGAGGGGACGCCGTCATCTGGGGTTCGTGGCCGCGGCGGCCACCCTGCTCGCCGCCGCCCCGCTCTCCACGATCTACGACCGGTGGACCTGGCTGGTGGAGTGCGCCGTCGTGGTCGGCATGGTCGCCGGCACGGCGACGCTGGTCCGCTGGTGGCGGGGGCCGGTCTGGGCGCAGGGGCTCGGCATGCTCGTCGCGCTGCTGCTCGGACTGACCTGGATCTTCCCGAGCGGCGAGGAGTTCCTGGCCCTGCTGCCCACCCCGGGCACCATCACCCACTTCGGCTCCCTGGTCGCGGCCTCGGGCGAGGACATGCGGTCGTACGGGGTGCCGGTGCAGGACATCGACTCGCTGCTCTTCCTGACGGCGTTCGGGGTCGGCACGGTGGCGATCGTGGTGGACCTGCTCACCGTCGGATTGCGCCGCCCGGCCCTGGCCGGACTGCCGATGCTGGCGATCTACTCGGTTCCGGTGGCGGTGCACGTCGACAGCGTCTCGGCGGTGCCGTTCGTCATCGGGGCGGTCGGCTTCCTGTGGCTGCTGGCCGCGGACAACGTCGACCGGGTCCGCCACTTCGGGCGCCGGTTCACCGGTGACGGGCGGGACGTGGACGTCTGGGAGCCGTCGCCGCTGGCCGCCGCAGGTCGCCGCCTGGCGGTGATCGGCGTCGCCGTCGCGGTGCTGCTGCCCCTGGCCGTGCCCGGGATGACCTCGGGGCTGCTCAGCCAACTGAACGCGAGTGGTAGCGGCGATGGCAACGGCCCGGCCGGCCTCGGCGGCTCACCGGGGCGGATCAACCTCTTCGCCCAGCTCAGCGGGGAACTCAACCGCTCCGAGGTCCGCGACATGGTCCGGGTGACGACGGAGGATCCGGAGCCGTTCTACCTACGGTTCGCGGTCGCCGACGAGTTCCGGCGCCAGGGCTTCGTTCCGCGTACCCCGAACGGCGAGCAGGTGACGGCCCCGCTTCCGGATCCCCGCCGGCTGAACCGGGCGTCCCAGGGCATCACCCGCACCGCGCACCAGGCCAGCGTCGAGGTGCTCGACTTCGTCATGCCGTTCCTACCGGTGTACGCCGAGCCGGTGGCCACCCGGGGCATGGACGGCAACTGGCGTTACGACCCGACCATGCAGGTCGTGTACTCCAACCGGGCGTCGTCGAAGGGGCGGAAGTACTCCTTCGACTACGTACGGTCGGAGTACAGCCCGCAGGCGCTGGCGGCCGCCGAGTCACTTCCGGAGGGGCACTCGCTGCGCACCCTCTACACCCGGGTCGAGCCGTCGGCCGACGTCGAGGCGCTCGTCGCGCGGCTCACCGAGGACAAGCGGAACGACTACGAACGCGTCCGGGCGATCTACGACTACTTCTCCCGGGAGAACGGCTTCAGCTACCAGCTCAGCACCGAGGGTGGCACCAGCGGGCAGGACATCGTCAACTTCCTCACCAACAAGGCCGGCTTCTGCCAGCAGTACGCCGCCGCGATGACCTGGCTGGTCCGGCAGGCGGGCATCCCCGCCCGGGTCGCCTTCGGGTTCACCAACGGCAACAACCGGCGGGAGAACACGTACACCCTGACCAACCTGAACCTGCACGCCTGGACCGAGGTCTACTTCGCGGACATCGGCTGGGTCCCGTTCGATCCCACACCGGCGGCTAACGTTCCCGGTTCGTTGCGCTCGGACTACGCGCCGGACCCGGACCGGCCCGACCTGCCCAGCCCGACGACGGACACGAGTGCCGGTCCCGCGGCCGACCCGTCGGCCGGACCGGAGACGTCCGCCGGGCCTGAGGAGGCCTTCGACGGTACGTCCGCCGACGGCGGCGGCGTGGTCCAGGACAGCGGTCCGAGTTGGCCGATGTACGTGCTCGGCGTGGCGGTGCTGCTGGCGCTGCTGCTCAGCGTGCCCGCCCTACGCCGGGTCCTGCTCCGCCGGAGACGTCAGGTCCGGGTGGCCGCAGCGGCCGGCACCCTGGCCACCGTGGCGGGGAACGGCGACGCGACGCCGGGAGTCGCACGGGTGGTGCTCAGCGATTCGGAGCTGGCCCGGGCCCGGGCGGATGCGCACGCCGCCTGGGACGAATTGGTCGACACCCTGGTCGACTTCCGGATCCGGGTGGATCCCGCGGAGACTCCCCGGACGACGGCCGACCGGCTGGTGCGCGAGGAACTCTCCGCCGGACCCGCCGGAGAGGCGGTACGCCTGCTGGGCCGGGCCGAGGAACGGGCCCGGTACGCCCGGGAGCCGTTGCGGCACGGTCCGTTGGTCGACGCCCTCCGCTCGGTACGGCGGGAACTCAGTGCCGGTGCCGATCGGCGTACCCGGATCATGGCGGCCACCCTGCCGCCGTCAGTGCTGTTCCGCTGGCGGTCGGCGATCATGGACATGTCGGCCGGTTTCGTCGGCCTGAGCGGTCGGCTGCGGGATCGCATGCTGCGGTGGAGCCCGCGCCGGATACTCGCCAGCCGTCCGTCCCGCTGAGGTCCCGCCCGGCCCGACATCCCCGGCACGACATTCTCGGCACGAAAAGAGATCCCCGTACTCCGGTACGGGGATCTCTGTCGTCTCGTCTCGGGGTGGCCGGGGACGCGAAAACGGCCCGCCGGTCAGTTCGGGCTGACCGGACGAGCCGTGCTGGAGCGGGGTGCGGGCATGGAGAATTACCAGTGGTCGCCGGGAACGATCCGGCTGAAACCGTCGGCGGGGGTCAGCCCGCTGACGGGGACGCGATCAGCGGTGGCCTTCCGGCCGCTGACGCCACCTCTCTTCGAGTCGGTCGACGAACGACAGGCGTCGCCCGCGGACCCGACGGCTGGTGGTGCCGCCGACCACGTGCAGATCCGGTGACTGCGCCCGACGCTGCGACAGCATCGCGAACGCGGCCGCACCGAGCATCACCACGAAGCCCGCTACTCCGAGCAGCGGAGTTTTGCTCACCGTGCCGTAGACAACCAATGCAAGGCCAGCGACTATCACGCTGATCGCGACGAGCAGGCGACGTCGCGCGTGGAAACGCGGGTCGCTGGCACGCACAGCCGAGGCGAACTTAGGGTCCTCGGCAAGCGACTGCTCGATCTGCTCGAACAGCCGCTGCTCGTGCTCCGAGAGCGGCACGGCACTCCTCCCCGGTCACGTTGAGTCGGTCCGCTCGGACCGACAGACCGTGGCAGCCGACCGGCTGCTTACCCGCCAGTCTACGAGGGGGCTCGCGGGTCGGAAAGCGGGACGACCTATGGCCGCGCCGGATTTTCCGTCCGGCGCGGGTTGTCGCGCCCCAACAGGCTCGCTGGACGCACCATTGAACGCCCGAATCGGGCGGCGGCGGCGTCCGCCGCAGCCTCCGCGTCCCGCCAGCCGTGCTCCGGCGCACCCAGGGTGAGCTGCTGCGGCGTCTCGTCGACGGCGCTGAGCCCCTCGACCCGGACGCCGAGGAGCCGGATCCGGTCACCCGGGCCGAGCGCGTCGAAGAGTGCCCAGGCGGTGTCAAAAACCTCACGGGCGACGTCGGTCGGGCCGCCGAGCGTACGAGACCGGTTTACCGTACGGAAGTCGGCGAATCGGACCTTGATCGAAATCGTCCGCCCCACCTGCCCGGCCCGACGCAGGCGTACGCCCACCTTCTCGGCGAGCCCGAGCAGGGCCCGGCGGAGCACCTCCCGGTCGGCCAGGTCGGTGTCGAAGGTGACCTCTGCCCCGATCGACTTCTCCACCTGCTCCGGACTGACTCCCCGGGGATCCCGTCCCCAGGACAGTTCGTGCAGGTGGGACGCGGCCGCCTCGCCCAGGCTGCCCCGCAGCATCCCGATCGGCGCCTCGGCGATGTCGCGGACGGTGGTCAGGCCGAGCCGACGCAGGCTCTCCGCCGCCCGCTCCCCCACCCCCCACAACGCCTCGACCGGCAACGGATGCAGGAACTCCAGCACCTGGTCGGCGGGAACCACGATCATCCCGTCCGGCTTGGCCCGGGTCGAGCCGAGCTTGGCCACGAACTTGGTCGACGCCACCCCGACCGAACAGGTCAGCCGCTCTTGCTCCACGACCCGGGCACGGATCAGCCGGGCGATCTCGGCCGGCCGGCCGATCAGCCGACGGGCGCCGCCGACGTGCAGGAACGCCTCGTCCAGGGAGAGTGGCTCGACCAGTGGCGTCACGTCACGGAAGATCTCCATCACCGCCCGGGACGCCGCCGTGTACTGGTCGAAGTCGGGCGGCAGGAAGATCGCCGAGGGGCAGAGCGCCCGAGCTCGCATCGCCGGCATGGCGCTGCGCACGCCGTACTCGCGGGCCTCGTAGCTGGCCGAACTGACCACGCCGCGCGGGCCCGTCCCGCCGACCACGACGGGCCGGCCGCGCAGCTCGGGCCGGCGCCGCACCTCGACCGCGACGAAGAACGCGTCCATGTCGACGTGCAGGATCGGGCAGCCGGAATCGTCGGCGTCCGCGCCGAAGCGCGGATCACTGCCCCGTGGCACGGACTGGCTGCGACCCATAACCGCAGGCTAGCCCCCGGGTACGACGGATCCACCCCGCCCGGCGCACCCCGGCCTTCCGGCGCGGCCTTCCCGCCCCCGGTCGGCTGGGACGGAAAATTTAGTTGACCTTGCGGTGTCCTCGATGCCTAGCATTGACGGTTTCGCGTCAGCATCGGCTGAGCGTTGGCGACGGGGAGGAATCCGATGAAGACGGTGCCACTCGGCCAAACCGGCGAACAGGTCAGCCAGTTCGCGCTCGGCTGCATGTTGATGGGCACGCTGGCCGACGACGAGTCGTCGTACGCGATGCTCGACCGCTACCTCGACGCCGGTGGCACGTTCCTGGACACCGCGAACTGCTACGCCTGGTGGCCCGGTCCGCCGTTCCGGGGCGGGGAGAGCGAGAGCCTGCTCGGCCGCTGGCTGCACCGGACCGGCCGGCGGGACGAGGTCTTCCTGGCCACCAAGGGCAGCGCGTGGATCCGGGACGTGGACGCCGTCCGGGACAACCCGCACGACCCGGCGGCGGCCAGCCGGCAATATGAGGGGGCCGGGGCACAGACCCTCCGCCAGGCGCTCGACGACAGCCTGCGCCGGCTCGGCACCGACCACGTCGACCTCTACTACGTGCACGTCGACGACCGGAACACGCCGCTGGAGGAGACCCTGGAGGCGCTGGCCGGCCTGGTCGCGGCCGGCAAGACCCGGTACGTCGGCTGGTCGAACATCCGGACCTGGCGGCTGGAACGGATCCGCCAGCTCGCCGACCGGTACGGCTGGCCGGCGCCGGTCGCCCTGCAACAGCAGCACTCGTACCTGCGCCCCCGCCCAGGGGCGGACACCCGGTCCATCGTGGATGACGAGCAGCTCGACTACCTGCGGGCGAACGACGATCTGACCCTGGTCGCGTACTCGCCGATCCTGAAGGGCAGCTACGACGACCTGACGAAGCGGCGCGACCACCACGTGATGGCGTCGTACCGGGGAGCGGACGCCGATGCCCGGTTCGCTGTCGTGGCCGAGATCGCCGCCGAGTTCGGGGTGACCGGCAACCAGCTCGTACTGGCCTGGCTGCTGCACCAGCGCGACCCGGAGTTCGTCACCCTGATCGGCCCCCGCACCCCCGAGCAGTACGCGTCGGCGCTGCCCGCCCTCGACATCGCCCTCACCGATGAGCACCTTGCCCGGCTGGCGGCGGCGGGCGAGGGCACCGACGGTTAGCGGCGGACGGCCGACGAATGGTGCACCTGGCCGGGGTGGCCTCGACGCGGGCGGCAGCGTCACCTCGGCCGATCGGTGTGCGGAGCCGGCCCTGATGATTCAGTTGGACGGCGAAGGCGTCTACCTGTACGCGGAAGCTGGGACCGACGAGCCCGGCGACGAACAGGATGGTCAGCGTCGGTTTGTGGCGGACGAGCCAACGGGCGAGTTCAGCTCGCAGCCGATCCATGTCGATATCGCCGACAAGGTAGATGGTCAGCTTGACTACATCCTTGACCTGCAGGCCGGCGGCGAACAGGTTCCAACGGACGTTGTCAAGCGCGATCACCAGTTGTTCGATCGAGTCGTCCGGCACATGTCCACCAGGTCGGATCCCGAACTGGCCGGAGAGCACCAACCAGCGCGGCGAGCTAACCTCGGCCTGGTGGTGGAAACCGGCGATCGGCGGGTGCACCCGCTCCGGCGAGGGATTGTGAAATCTCGTCATGACGAATCAGCTTGGTCCCGTCCGGGAGAGGTGGGACACCGCCTCCTGAGTGAACGCTTCCGCGAAGTTACGGAGGAAGGCGAGAACCTGATCGATTTCCGGAGTTGCTGCCCGGTTATCAATGCGTGTGGTGACGCGCAGGTTGCCGTGGCGTAGCTCGTAAAGAACCTCCACCCCGGCGGCGTCAAGGTCTTCGATGCGAGGATACTGCTGCGGTTCGATCGGGACTACCGTCTGGAAATAGACCCCTTCGTCCCACCAGCCACTGACATCCTGTATCGACACCTCCGGCTTGGATTCCGCGAACTTCCGCAGTGAGATCACCTCTGCCTTGTGAGCATCCTCGGCATCCTCGTGGTTCGGGTACGTCCGCAGGCTGACGGTGCCGGCCGGATCAAACTCCCCGACCTCGGTACGGAATCGTCCACTGTCGTCGTGGGCCCTGATTTCGCAGCTTAGGGAAACGTTGCTACCCCGAGGATCGAAATGTACTTTCGGGTCGTACGAGGAGCGGAGTTTCAGGCCTGAGCGTGTAGCGACCTCCGCCATCCTCATCCGATCGCACATGTCCGGGGTCGCCTGCCCGTACGTGACACGTGGCTCGGGGGTCTCGGTCGGCTCTGGGCTGGAGTCGCATCCGCCGATGGCAAGGGCGGCAGCTGCGGCGAGCACTGCCCAGGGCCGGATGATCGGGTAACGCTCTCGACGGTGTACCTGCATGCCGACAACTCCGCTCATCGGGCCCGCGGTAGATGGAAGTCGCTGCTGTTGGTGCCGTGGAGCAGCAGGGGCTGTCGAGGCACCAGCCGCCCGTCCCCTCCATCCGGTGTGTCCCGAATGGATTCCATCCGAGAGAGTACGCCCGTAACTTGTTCATCAAGCTCCCGGTATTGCTTGTCCGAGTTCTCAGCGACAACTTTGATGGCCTCGCTCAGCGCAAGGAGCAACTCCTCCGCAGTGCCTCCGGTCAGGGCATGTTCCTTCATGGGATTAGCGGTTGCGGCGCTCGCCCCTGCGCTGCCCAGGTCGAGGCTGTTGGCCCAGAGATCCCGGCCTTTTGCCATGGGCACGAACGCGCTGACGATGATCAGCGCATGCTTGGTGGACTGCTCCTGCTGCTGCGCCGCCGCCTGCTGGGAGCGTCCGCGCAACTGCTCCAGGAGCGCGTCGCAGGTGGCGTGCAGCACGTTCATCAGGCTCTGCTGGGTGAGGTCGACGGTCGTGTGTGCGGCCTCCAGACCGGCGACGAGCGCAGCGAGCATCCGGTGGTGGCTTGCCAGGGTCCGTTCGAAGGGGTTGTAGAAGTTGGTCGCGAAGTCCTCGGCCGCCTCTCCGGACCAGTTGCCGAGGGTGTGCCGCAGCTTTCCGAAGTCGTGGGACACGAAGTCTTCCAACCGCGCCAGTGCGTCCCGCACCGGTTGGATGATGTCGTTGGAATAGACGGACCCGGTGGGGTGAGCTAGTGGCTTGACCATCGACTTGATCGAGTCCATGTTGTCCGACGCCCAGCCTGGTGCCTTCGCCTTGTACTCCTCGACCTGCTTCTGAATCTCTTCCTCTATCGAATCCTGCCAGATCAGGCGGGGCGGGAACGGCGGCGGCACGCGCCAGGTACGGCTGAACGAGACCGTCCCGGTGAACTCCACGCTGAACCAGGAACCGGAAGCAAACCCGGCAGCGGCAATCTCGGCGAGTACTTCAAACGAGCTGGACTCGATATCGTCCATGTACGCGAACACCTGGTCGATGTAGTGCAGCTCGGCCAGGTAGGTGCCGATTTCGTTGAGGTACTGGTGCATCTGGCGATAGTCGAAGCGGATCGAGTTGTCGACCATGACGTCTCCCGTCTGGCCAGGTCAGTCAACGATGTTGCGGGGAATGCGGGGATCCGCCAGGGGTGGATCCCCGGGGGCCGGGGGGTCGGTCGGGGCGAGGGCGGGGCGCTGGTAGTCCGACGCGTTGTTGCCAAGGAGCCGAGTGAACTCACTGGCCGCAGCCTCGTCCGTGGCCGCGTACCGGTCGGCGATGGTAACCAGCGCAGTGCCGACCTCCGACATCCGCAGCGAGGTCAGCCGCAACACGTCCTGCACCTCGGCACGCAACTCCAGCAGACGCTGCTGAGCCGGGCCAATCCCCCGCCCAGGCAGAGTGAACTGCCCTTCCATCGCCCCGGCCGTCTGGTGCACCAGCACCGTCACGTCCGCGTAGGTCCTGGCGATCCGGGGCAGCTCGTTACGACCGGCCCGGTAGAGGTAGTAGAGGTGTGCGCCGAGTTCTCTGCCCGAGCCGACATCGCCGACGCTGCTGTCAGCGCCGCGATACTCCGGCCGCCATCCCGGCTCGGTTGTCACCATGATCCCGTTACCCCCGATTACAGGTGAAATTACCTCGGAGGTTATAGCACGAAGCGCGACTGCCCCGTCACCCCACGGTCAAAAACCTGTGGATAACCTCAATGCTCGTACCACCCCGACCCTCCGATCAGGATCCGTCTTCCTCGGCGGCGTCCCAGGTGAGTTCCTCGTCGCCGATCTCCTGGAGGAATTCCTGTTTCAGGCCGGCCAGCGTCGCGGTGCGTTCGCGGATGAAGCTGTCGCGGTCGTCGGCGAGCAGCCGGGCCAGCGCGACCGGCGGGATGCCGTGGCTGACCGCCACCGACCGGAGCCGGTCCGGCCGCAGGACGAGCAGGGCGTGGCGGGCCGAGATGCCGGGTGGGGTGGGTAGGACGATCCGGTTGGCGATACTGGACGCGTCCCGTACTCCGGTTATCGAGCCGAGGGCCATCCGGGCCAGCGACATGGGCCACACCTCAACCGGGTGACCGGACGGCTGCGTACTGCCACCGATCCGGACGACGGACGGCCACGATGGCACCGGGTGAGCCGGCCTGATCGATGTCAGTTCACGCCCTGCGAGGTGACCTGGTTCCGTGCCGGCCGTCGGTAGCGTCAGCCCTGTTCAACGACGGGGGCTTCCGATCACGATTAGCAGGAAGCGGTGGCCATGGGACTGTTCAACCGCGTGCCAGCGGACCTGAAGTACTTCGAGGACAAGGTGCAGTCGCTCGCCGGACAGATGGGCGGTCTCCGGTTCGGGGCATCACCGCCGGGGCTCGTGCAGGAACTCGCCGCCGAGGTTCGGCAGGAGGCGGTCCGGCTGCGGGTTCGACTAACCGCCGAGGGTCGTCAGGGCGACCTGAAAACCCTCCGAAAGGCGATCCTCAGCAACGGCAGGTTCCTGGACAACGGCACCTACAACCACGTGTTCTATCCGTTTGTCGAGTCGATCTTTCCGTAGCGTTTCCTAGATCTACACAGCCGGTAGGGTTGGACGATTCGGTGCGGCGCAGCACGAGGGCAGACGGACTGTGATCGATCGTCGGGCGTTGCTGAAGGACCTACAGGGCCAGGTCAGGGCGTTGGAGAAGGACCTGGTCGAGCAGATCGGCGAATCCGGAGAGCACTACGCAAAACTACGACCCGAGTACGACCAGGCGTTCACTTTGAAGTGTACGGCGGCGACCTGACCGGCGTGGCGGGACGAGCGGGTGACCCAGTCGGCGGTGGCCTGGGTGCTGGGTTCGGTCTTCGTCCGGTTCTGCGAGGACAACGGGCTGTTCGGCGGCGTCTGCTACCGGGCCGGGCCAGAGAAGGACCGGGCAGTGCTGGCCGAGGAGTCGCAGGACGACTACTTCCGCCAGCATCGGGGGAAGACCGACCGGGACTGGCTGCTGGCGTCGTTCGAGCACATCGGAGGGACGCAGGCCGGGCGGCTGCTGTTCGACCCCGAGCACAACCCGGCGTACCGGATTCGTGGAGTTGGCGCGGGAACTGGATGCGGCGGCGCGGCGCTTGACGGCGGTGAGCCCTGCGGCGGTCGCGGTGGAGGCCGTGCCGACGCGGGGGCGGTTGTCCGGTGCTGAGGCTGAGTGGGAGTCGACCCGAGGGCGGATGATCGCGCTCTAGGAGGAGCTGGACTGGCAGGTCTACCACCAGTACGAGTTGCTGCCGGACGAGCTGACAGCGCCGGCCGAGTCTGTGCCGGAGTTGCAGCTCGGTGAGCGTGCCTTCGAGATCGTGCTTGCCCGCAAGATGGCGGCGGGTAAGGCCGAGACGCAGTGGTTCGCCCGACACGGGTCGAGGCCGATCACCGAGCTGCCGGAGCACTGGGCGCCGGAGTATCGGGCGGTGGTGGAGAAGCGGATTGCGATCATCGAGCAGAACCGCTACCTGGCGCTGATCGAGCGGCCGGAGTGCAAGCGGCGGTGGGCCACCGAGGGCTGGGACCGGATGCTCGACAAGGCGCTCCGGGACTGGCTGCTGGACCGCTGCGAGGCACGCGAGCTGTGGTACGCCCCGGACGAGAACGGCGTCCCGCAGCCCCGTCCGCTGTCGGTCGCGCAGCTCGCCGACGAGCTGCATCGGGATCCGGACTACCTGGCCGTGGCGGACCTCTACGACTCGGGCAAGGAGCTGTCGGCCCTGCTCGTGGAACTGATCGAGCCCGAGCACGTGCCCTACCTGGCGGCGTTGCGTTACAGCGCAGATGGGATGGAGAAGCGTGCCCGCTGGGAGAACGTCAGGGACCTACAACGGCAGGAGGACGCGGCGCCCGACGAGCCGGCCAAGCGGAAGATCCGGGACCAGATCCCGGTACCGGAGAAGTACAAGCCGGCCGACTTCCGTAAGAACAGCTACTGGAGCGGCCGAGGCAAGCTCGACGTGCCCAAGGAGCGGTTCATCTCGTACCCCCAGGCGGGCCGGGACAACGATCCGTCGCTGCTGATCGGCTGGGCTGGTTGGGACCATCGCGAGCAGGCACAGGCGTTGGCCGTACTCATCGTGCTGCGCGACGAGCAGGCGGGCTGGTCGGCAGAGAAGCTGACGCCCCTGCTGGCCGGGCTGCGGGAAGTGATGCCCTGGGTAAAGCAGTGGCACGGCGAGTTCGACTCGGAGATTGGTGACTTTCCCGACACCATTTATAAACGGCTTCCTCGCCGACCGGCTCAACATCCACGGCCTTACGGAGAGCGATCTAGCGGCGTGGTGCCCTCCCTCCACAGCACGAGGTCGACGACGAGCCTGATCGCCCGTTCGAAAGACTGCAATGGACCTGACAACCGAAAAGCTACTTCGGCTACGGCCTGTCCCGGCGGGAACGGTCAGACATCTCGGCCCAGAATCATCCTCTGAACAGCAGCTCCCGCCGCCGCCCAATTCCATCAGCTACCTGACGGGTCGTATCCGCTGTTCGTGGCAAATCAGTAGGTTCAAACGGCATCTTTAATCTGTAGGACGACTGGCCCTGCTGCGGTGGGAGCAATCCAAGCCTCGTAGTTGAGATTTCGCAGTTCGGTCTTCTTGGCGTCGAGCCACGTATAGCGCACGACTAATTCATACGTGCCCTTCACGCGGTATATGCCGAACTTCGTATCGAATGTAGCGCGAGCCGTCAGCAACGGGTCGCCTGTCAAAGACCATTTAAGCTTTTCGGCGCCCGACGGCGGATGCCATTCAGGACAACCGGCCGGCATAGCCAAGTCGGCATCACGCACGCAACGGGTGAATGCGTCTCTCAGTGTCGCCGACATCGGTTCCCAAGCCACCCTGGGATCTTGTTTCGCAACCTCGGGATCACCTATGGCTGACTGCTCTTTAATCCCCTGGACGTCGAGCTTTCCTTCGACCCACTCCACCTTGGCCCAGTACGTCGTTGGCGTCACGACGCGGCGCGGCTTCTTGGAGACGGTGTAGTCCGCCGATACCACGACGGTCCCGAGCAGGTCAAAGCGGCTTTCCGCCTGGTTGTAGTGGATGACCGGAGATTCAATAGGATTGCCGAAAAAAGCCCAATGGACCTTAGAGACGTCTGATGCCTCAACAATGGATTGCGGGCAGTTGGCCGGAGTTGCAGATGCTGACTTTGCGCATTTGTCGAGCCAGTCACTTACAGTCGCGACCACGGACTCCTGCTTCACTTCAGCCGGCCAGGGATCTGATGTCGCCGGGAACGGCTCGTCGCCCCCGAAGACGAAAAAGCCCAAGACGGCAAGGACCCCAACTACGCCCAGTCCACCGCCGCCTGCGGCTGCCGCCGTACCAGCGCCCGAACCTGATTCCGACGACTCTTCGCCATCCTCTTGATCAGCGGGATTAGGAGGCGGACCGTAATACTTCTTCGTCGTCCTGTAGTCATGATGGACGTAGTCGCGCGCGGGCTGGACCACGTCTCCATCGTTGGTGCGGCCGGTCTGATTGACCACTTAGTCACCGACCGTCCGAGCCGGGCTGGCTCTGAACGATGTAGTCACGTCCGACTTGGATGACGTCTCCGTAGGATGTGTATCCATTTTGGTTCATAGCTGGACCGCCACCGGCCGAGGCACCCCTGCCGTTCACTCCATCCTGATCTCGCGATTCGGAGACGCGTGACGAGCGCCGAAGTGTCAGATACGTACCGGCGGCTGCCACCGGCAGTGCGATGATGTTTGCCCATGCTGCGGCGCCGTCGAGGCTTCCACTGAAGATCATGATCACCGAGGAGGTGATGATCAAGACGAGCGCAGAGGCAGTCCAGAGTCGCTTGGGCACGTCGTCCATGATGAGCGATAGATGCAACTCGGGAAAGCTTCGAGTGCGGGTGTCGTTGATTTGTCACATACGAGCAATGAACTGAAACTCATTTGGATACCGCCTCCGACCTGGTCACGAACAGAGTCGGCGCCGCAAACCACGAGACGCGGGCAGGCATTCCAACTATTCGGACAAGTCGTGTCAAGTGTCATGAGTGCGCCTTTACCTGCCGAGTTGAGCACAATCGCACACCCGGGTGAGAGCGCTGCAGAACATCGCCGCCGTCTCTCAACGCATCCCCGTTGAGCGGATATGCCCGCCCCTGACACGGGCCACTTCCCTTCAGAACCTGTCGACGCGGACTGCCCTCATCATCGTCGACATGCCCGTGGCCGGACCTGTGGCCGGACTGGCCATCTTTTTCGTCGTCCTTCAAAGCTCTGAGTCGGAGCATCGGGCGGGACACGATCAGGGCGGCGGACGACGCCGTCCTCCCCCGTCGGTAAACAGCCGACGCGCATTACATGTAGCGCGGTGCGGTCACTCTCAGCTCACCCGCATTCCGTTATAGGGCCAATGGCGTCACGATTGCGCACAGGTCGCAAGATCCGCCGCAGAACGGCGCGGTTATGCGTTCGGCGCACTGACCTGACGATGAGAGTAAAACTGGATCTTGTTGACGACTTACCCAGTCGGCGGCTGTTTTACCAGGATAACTGTTGTCGGGTCGATGCCCTGACCCGTCGCGAGGTATGGCAATTCGTGCTCCCCGCCTGCCAGCTCGATGGCTGCCTTGCCCGCGAGGTGGGCGGAGTTGACTGACTGGCCGTTAGCAACCGAAGAGTAGAGGGCGGCGGCGTAGTTAAGGGCGTCGCCGTCGTCGATGCTGTCTGTCATACCGATCGCCAGGGGTGCGAAGCGGTCGACGAGCGCGTCGGCCGTGCCGGAGGACTTGCAGGCGTTAAACACGATCAGGGTCGGCGGAGAGTCGGTGGCTTGGCAGGCTGAGGCGAAGGCGCTCGCAGTCACCACGACACCGGAGTGGAAGTCATCCACGTCTTCCTCGAAGGAGATCAGTTGCTCATCGCCGTGTCCGGAGAAGTGGACGACATGGGGGCGGAATTTGGCGATGCCGTCCTGTAAGTCCTGCGTCGTGGCCGAAAGTCGCACGTCAATCTCAACTTGATCACGGTGCAGCGCAGCTTCGACTGCTCGGCGGATTCTGGTGTGTTCGCGCGTGACGCGGAGATCTCCCTCGGAGGACGCGCCCAACATGAGGATACGGAGTCTTTCGGCTCTCGGCGCGCTGAGTGCACGCAACGCCTGCTCTGACATGGCGATTCGCTCCTGCGAAGATGCGACCTGCTGGGCGAGCTGGCGTTGCTGGACCTGTGCTGCCCGCTGGGCGATAGTCTGCTGACGGGCGGCCCGTTGACGTTCAGCTGTCTCCGCGTTCGCGATCCTGGTTTGTAGCTTCGCCGCATCGGAGCCGTAACCAGCAGCTTTCGCCTCCAGTGCGGATGCGTCTCGGCCGTACTTGTTGGCAGCCTCCACGGCCCGGACGGCTTCGCGTCTTTTGCGTTGAGCTTGCGACGGGCTGCGAGTACGGCCAGCCGCTTGATCGGCTTTGGCTGCGTCGACGCGCTTGCGCGCCTCCTTGGTCCGCAGGTCGGCGGCCCTGCGCGCGCTGTCCGACTGCGCCTTCTGCTTGCGCTCCAACTCTCGCCGATCCTGCTGGATACTCACGAGTCTCCTATCGGGGCGGTTGATGATGATGTTGGCCGCCGCCGTTACTGGCCTTCCCATGCGCGGGTTGCCGGACCGGTAAACTCCAGATCATTTGTCCGAGTTAGGAACGACGCTCGGGCTTCGGTGGAGAGCTGCGTATTCAGGTCGAATTGAAGCAGCCTGCGCCATCTGTCTTTCTGCCACCACCGACGCGGAGCCGACCGAACCTCGACGGTGACAACGTAGGGACCGCCTGCGAGCGTCGTGGGTGGATCATCCCACTGAAACTCCACGAACTTCTCCGCCATCCCTCGCCCATCCACTGCGAACGGCGCGTTGTATGTCCGTAAGTCGGAGTAGACGTGGGATCGACAAGCGATCCACGGCATGATCTTTGGCAGAGCGACAGAATCGGCCGTCGGCTCGGCGACATCCCGGCGCCTGGCCACCGGTAAGTCGACCCGCAACCGGAGCCCAACCACCGCCAGCGGCGCCGGTGCCGGATTATGGATCACCAGGGGCAGCACTATCATTATCTTGTTTGGCCCAAAGGCGGCTGCATAGACCTGTGGCGAATAGCTGCGTAGCCGACCACGGCGAACTTGGATCCACCAGAACGAACCGATCGTGAATAAGAGGGCGCAGATGGACGCCACCAGGGCTGGAGTAATCCAGGCGTCTGAGGCGCCAATGACTGGCTTGGCGAGCGGCATGGGCGCACGTTACCGCAGAGAAGCCCTCAGCTGCACCATCGGATCAGGCCGAAGCTATCCAATACTGCACCGCCACAGCAATGTCACCGAGGTTGCTACCGTCCTCCTGGTCGACGAACCGCCATAGCGGCCATCCGCAGCCGTGAAGTTCGGCCCAACCGCGTACTGCCGGCGCTGGTAGCTCGTTCTCGACGATCGTTCCGACGTCGCCCGCGACCGTCCCGCAGCCGAAACGGACCGGCACGCCACCGATGCTGCGCCACCTGATCAGAAAGCGTTGGTTGGCACAACCGTTCATGGTGGCCAGATAGGGATCGTCCGGGTCGTCGGGTGATAGAGATTGCCACTCCCCGCAGAACACCCGCAGGTGCGCTTCCCACTCCCGACGGAGACGCCAGCTCCGCAGAACAGTGGGAAAGTCTGGGCCCTGCTCTGCGTGGATCGAGTTGCCTGTGTTGGCGCCGTTCCACAGGAGCGTATCGTCCACGTTCGAACAGTAGCGCATCACGAAGCATCTCCACTACGACGCAGCCCGGCCTGGCTCACGGTGACCGTCGTCCACAAACGCCGCAACCCAACTGTAGGCAGACTTTTGTAAGTGATCATGGCTCGCGAGGTCGCTTTCGGCGGGAGTATCCGCTCATGCGCGCGATCAGTGCGCCCGTTGGGTGCGGTGACCGAGCATAGCCGGATGAGTAGATCAGTTCGGGCCACCCGCCACTGTGCTCGGACCTGTACGTCGATGCCCAGCCCGTGAACGAACCGGGGGCGGGAAAATGTGCCCACTCGGCCCCGACGTCAGGCCTCCGAACGAGCCCATCGGGATGCTGCGGTGTCGTCTCGGGCCCTGTCGGTCAGTGCGCGCTGAGCCCGGGGTCTTGATCCAGAGCGTTGGTGAAGCTGGCCCAGGCGTACGGGGTGAACCGCAACACTGGCCCTGTCACGTCCTTCGAATCCCGCACCCCGACCGCCTCAGCCAGCCCGGCGACCTCAACGCAGTTGGAGCCGTTCGGGCTGCTGCGACTGCTCTTGCGCCAGACGGCAGGCTCCAGGTCGGGGGCGGTCATCGATCGTCTCCTTGCAGGGCTACTTGGGGTAGTCATCCATCACCCGAGCCAGGAACTCACCCGAGTGGTCGGGATCGAGCGCCTTCGCCCGCAGGTGGTCGAACATGAGTCTATACCGGGCGACCTGCGGCTCCTTGTCCAACAGCAGGGTGCTCGTATCGTTCTCGATGTAGACAAGAGTTGGGTCGAGCAGCTCGTCGTCATAGCCCAGGACCGTGAACGGTCCGCTCATGGCAGCGTGCGCCCCGGCACTGAACGGCAGCACCTGCAACACGACCGACGGGTTCGCGCACGCCTCGATCAGGCGGGCAACCTGTGCACGCATCACACTGGGTCCGCCGACCATGCGTCGCACCACCGCCTCGTCCAGCACGACCCAGAGCTTCGGCGGTACATCTCGGGAGAGTAATGCCTTCCGCGCCAGGCGGGCGGCGACGATGCGGTCACTCTCGTCTTCATCAGCCGTTGCTCGGCCGGCCTGGATGGACGCCCGGATGTACTCCTCTGTTTGCAACAGGCCCGGAACGAGAAGGCTCTCGTAGGAGCTGATCGACGAAGCCTCGGCCTCGAAACCCACGTAGGCGTCGGGCAGCACGTCACCGTACGCGTTCCACCAGCCCTTCTGACGTGCCTGCCGAGCCAGAGCGGCGAGCGATTCCTGTTCCTCATCGGTGGCCTTGTAGAGGGTCACCAGGTCCCGGACGTCGTCCTGCGTCACGCGGGAGTGACCCTGCTCGATCCGGATGACCTTGGTGCGATGCCAGCCAAGGTCGGTGGCCACGTCCTCGGCGATCAAACCAGCGCGGTCACGAAGCCGTCGCAGCTCGCGTCTGAGGCGGCGAGCCCTGATGGTCGGGCTGGGGATTTGCGCCACTACCTCACTCCCTTCCAGAAATCCTCGTCGATCGTTGCTCCATCGCGCTCCTGAGTCAACTATCTCTCTCCATTAGAAGACTTTCACCGTGCATGCGACGTTGCAAAGTCGACTCCAGTCATCCATGCTCTCTGTAGTGACCCACTCACTCCTGATGATCAACGCCTGGAGGCTCACGTGGCACCGAACAACTCGCCGGACTGGGACCGGCTGCGTCGCGAGTGGACGCCGCCCGAGCCGCCCCAGTCCGTACCAACCACCCACAGTGCACAGCCCGAGCCGTACGCCGATCTCTTTGCCGCGCTCGACCGGGCCGACGTCTCCGAGTCCGTCCGCGCGGCCCTGGCGCACGCCCTCAACCCACCCCCACCCGCCGGGCTACCGGACGAGCCCGACGACTCCCCGAGGCAACCTCGCCCGCGCCACGACAGCGCCCCCAACCTGCGCCTCCGCTCCATCGGTCACACCACCGAGCCCCGCCGCCGCTACACCCTGCACGTGACCTTCCCGGCGCACGATCTGCTCGCCGCCCGCAGCAAGGCCGCCGTCTACACCGAGGCGCTGCTCCTGCTCCGGCCCGAGCTGACCACCGACCCGGCACTGCTCTCCCGGGCCGACCAGTGGAACCACAACGAGCCGGTCACCTGCGGCCGGGCCGGACCCGACGGCGAGGTCTGTGTCCGGGCCGCCGACCATCCCGGCTGCCACTGGGACAGCGTCCTCGGCGGCTCGTGCTGGATCACCGAGAAGCCCACCGGTCCGGCCAGCTACTGCGACCGGACGGCGGACCGGTGACCCGGGCCACCCGGGGCGGCCGGCTGCCGTCGTACCCCAGAGTTTGTCCCTGCCGGCACTGCGGCCTCGTCGTGCTGCGCGACAACGACGGCAACTGGATCCACGCCAGCCTTTCCTACACCTGCCGCGACCGCTGGGGCGGCGTGGCCGGCACCACCGCCGAACCGGCCCTACCTGGTCCCGGACAAACCCCCGGAACCAGGTAGGTGTTCCGGACCCGAGTCCGGGTCACTGGCCTGGGCTGACGGCTCCGATACGCGGCTCGCCCTCGCCACCTTGGCCACCCGGCTGGCCGACCTGCCCGCCGCGCTCGATGTGCTGCGCGAGCCCAGCCGATTCGTCATCGTCTGACGGCAATCCGGTCACGTCGAGACGGCTGCCGGGGGGTCCACCTTGGCGCTCCGATAGCTGAGGACGAGGCAGAGCAGCACGACGTTGAGGGCACCCGCCACGACGAGCAGCGGTGCCGCGAGCAGGCCGGGTGTGATGGCGGCTATGACGCACAGCGCGACGGGTCCGCGCCATGGTCGGCGGGCCTCGAACATCACCACCCCGTACACGGTCCGGGCAATGATGTGCAGGACGACCCCCGCGATGATCACCATGATCCAGGCCACCCGGGTCTCGCCGAGCGGCCGGCGGATGAGCATTTCGGCACCGACCGCCGTGACGACCGCTGCGGCGACCATGAGCCCGTGGCAGTACGAGGCGGCGACGGCAATACGCGGGGCGGTCGTATTGACCACGGTGCCGAGATCGCGCCCACGCGGTAGGAAATAGCTCCACAGCATCAGGACCGCGTTGGCGAAGGCGATGGTGAAGGCCAGCGTCCGGATGGAGTCGAAGCCCGTACCGCTGTAGGTCAGCCCGCTCACCAGGACCAGTTCGCCCAGGGCGATGATGTAGACCTGCCGGTACCGCTCCGCGATGTGCTCGCCGATCACCCGCAGATGTGCCTGCGGTCGGGTCAGTCTCGGCACCGGCCAGCCGAACCAGGCACTCGCGCCGTCGACGGCCACCGCCACCGCCCAGAGCGCCAACTGCGGCAGCGGAGGCAGCAGGGCTCCCACCACCCAGAGCACGGCGGAGATGCTGAACCAGATGAGCACCCGCGCCGACCGTGCCTGGAGCGGATGGCCCCGCAGGACGGGGACGATCGCCAGACCACGGCCGAGGTGGATCGCGGCGTAGGCGCAGGCGAAGAGGAGCCCGTGCTCGCCGAAGGCGTTCGGTACGGCGGCCGCCATCAGCAACCCGGCGAACATGATGCCGATGATGAGGCGTTGCAGGTAGGGCTCTTCCGGGTTGAACCAGTCCGTCGACCAGGCCGTCGCCACCCACACCCACCAGACCGCGCAGAACAGCACCAGTGTCTCCGCGAGGTTCACCAGACCGTAGTCGTTCAACACGCGTTGGGACAGCCGCGACAACGCGAAGATCATGGCCAGGTCGAAGAAGAGCTCGTGAAAGGAGATCTCCCGAGGACGTTCACGCTTGCGGAGCAGCCCTTCCAGCCTGCTTCCGGAAGCGGCTCTCCGGGGGCCGAGCCGGATGTACCGGTAGCTGAGCACGACAGCGAGCAGCACCAGGTTGGCGACGACCGCCACGGCGAGGGGTGGCAACATCAGCAGGCCGGGTGAAATCCCCGCGATGACCAGCATTCCGACCGGCGCCCGCCAGGCGGGACGGTGGAATATGATCCACGCGTAGATCGCCCTCCCGGCGAGGAAGAGGAAAGGCCCGGCGAGGATGCCGGCCGACCACACGGCCCGGGTCTCGCCGAGCGGATGGGCAATCAGGATCTGATCACCCATCGCCGTGACGACGATTCCGGCGAGCCCGACCACCTGGATGTGCGCGGTGCGTAATGCCCTACGAGGTTGCTGGTCGATCGTGTTCGCGAGATCGAGGCCGCGCGGCAGGAACCAGCTCCACAACAGCAGCACCGCGTTCGCGAACGCGATGGCGAAGGCAAGCAACCGGACGATGTCGAGTCGTGTTGTGCTCAAACTGATGCCGCTGTCCAGGATCAGCACGCCCAGACTGATGATGAAGATCTGCCGGTAACGCTCCGCGATATGGTCGCCGACCAACCGCAGGTGTTCCACACCCGCCTCGCGGAGCCCGGGTACCGGCCGGCCGAGCGCGATACTCACCTGTTCCAGGAGCACGGCCACCGACCAGCACACCAGTCGCGGGGTGGCGGGCAGGAACGCTCCCACCAGCCACGGGACCGCGGTCACGCCGAACCAGACCGCAGTTCGCACCATCTGCTCCTGGAGCGGATGACCACGCAGCATCCAGATGTTCGCCAGCTGCCGACCGAGGTTTATCGCTACGTACACGCCGGCGAATACGAAGCCATGTTTACCGAAGGCATTGGGCACCGCAGCGGCGACCAGCAGCACCGCGAACATGCTCACAACGGTGAGCGCACGCACGTACGGCTCGTCCGGGTTGAACCAGTCCGTCAGATGCGCCGCCGCTACCCACAACGACCAGATCGCCGCCAGCAGAATCAGCGTCTGTACGGTGTCTTCCCAGCCGAAATTATGAAGGAAACGCCCCGAGAGCTGTGTGAGCGCGAAGATGATTACCAGGTCGAAGAACAGCTCGAGAAAGGAGATCTCACGCGGACGCCCGGGCTTCCGTAAAAGCCGTTCCAATCTGGTGTCCGCCACAGCTCACCGCTTCGTCGGTCCTCTCACCGAGTATTCGTATCATGGCGGCTGAGCCCAGGGGCCATTACGCGCCACAGGCGGTACGGGTGGCCGAGGCGGAGCTAACTGCGCGGCGAGGGTACGACCAGCAGCGGGATGGTCATCTCGGTCGCGGTGCACGAACCGTGGTACGCGACCAGGGTCGCCTCGATCGGATGGTGCGTCTTCGAGGCGAGGACCACGGCCTCGCCCAGGCAGGCGACCACCACGTCCCCGATCCGCTCCAGGTGTGCCTCGGGCACCGGGCCGAACCAGCCGGCCGCGACCGCCTCGGCCCGGGTGGCGATCCACGCCTGCTCGCCCAGCACCTCGGACCAGGCGGCCACCACGTCGGCGGTCGCGCCCGCAACGGTGTGCAGGTAGCGGACCCGGGCCTCCCCCGCCACCACCCGTACCCCGGCCCGCAGGCGCGGGTCGGCGTCGAGGTCGTACCGCCCGTCCGCCGGGACGTTGAGCTGGCCGTGGTCGGCGGTGACCAGCAACGCGGCGTCCGGCGGCAGCCCGTCGACCAGCCGGGCCACCAGCCGGTCCACCTCGCCGACGGCGTCCTGCCAGTCGGCCGAGCCGATGCCGCTGCGGTGCCCGCGCCGATCCACCTCGGGGTGGTAGCCGTAGACCAGGGTCGGACCCTCCCCGGCGGTCAACGCGCCGAGCATCTCGCTGGCCAGCGCGGCCACGTCGGCGGCGCCCCGGTGTGCCCCGGCACCGCCGTACGCGGCGAGGCTGAGCCCGGTGCCGGCCAGTTCGGGCTTGCTCACCACGGTCACCGCGACCCCGGCCGCCTCGGCCCGCTGCAACTGGCTCGGCAGCGGCTGCCACCGACGTGGATCGGGGTCACCCATCGACTCGGCGGAGTGCACCGGTGGCGCGTCCCCGGCCGGGGCGCCGGGCCGTTCCCCGGCCGTCGACCTCGGCTGCTCCTCGGTGCCGGCGGGCGGCCAGGAGCCGCGCGGCCGGTTCCCACCGAGCGGCGAACCCGGCCCGCCGCCCGGAAAATCCGGACCGTCGTCGGCCGCCCCCGGCCAGTTGATGTGGGTGAGCACCCGGTCCGTCCCGGGCACGTTGATCCGGAAGCCGAGCACGCCGTGCGCGCCGGGCGCGGCTCCGGTGCCCAGGCTGACCAGACTGGTCGGGGTGGTCGACGGAAAACCGCAGGTCAACGGCCGCCCGTACCGGCCGGTCAGGTCGGTCAGGATCGGCGCGTACGGGGCCGCGGCGGGCAACTGGTACCAGCCGAGCCCGTCCACGAGCAGCACCGCGATCCGGCGTACCCCGGCCAGTTGGCCGGCCAGCCCCAACGGGTCGGACCGGTCGACGCCCAGCACCGCCAGTGCGCTCGGCAGTACGTCGGCCAGGCTGCCGCCGAAGTAGTTCGGCCGGACCACCTGGAGTGGATCAGTCATGGCCGCTCCCTGCCCCGTCCGGTCACGCCGGACGGCGGGCGAACAGGTGCAGCTGGGCGGCGATGTCCCGGTAGGGCGGCTGGGCCGAGGCGGCCAACTCCAGGTCGAGCAGGGCCGGCGGGTCCGCCTCGGCGGCCACCGCGGGGATCAGGTCGGCGAAGACGCGTACGCCGTGGGTCTGCTCGATCTCCAGCCCGGCGGAGCGGAGCAGCGCGGCGGCGCTGTCGGCGTCGTAGCGCCGCCGCAGGGTGTCCCGCGGTCCGGCGTGCCCGTCGGGCTCGGCGAGCAGCGCGGCGGCGACGTCGAGGTGACCGTTCATCACCCGGCTGAGCACGGCGGCGGCCCGGTTCGCCACCAGTACGCTGGCCGCGCCGCCGGGGCGCAGCGCGGTGCCGATCGCCCCGACCACCCCGGCCGGATCGTCGACCACCTCCAGTACGGCGTGACAGAGCACCAGGTCGGCGCTGGCCGGCTCGACCAGCCCGGCGAGGGCGTCACCGTCGCCCTGCACCGCACGTATCCGGTCGGCGACGCCGGATTCGGCGGCCCGCCGGGTCAGCGCGGCGAGCGCGTCGGGGCTGGCGTCCACGACCGTCACCCGGTGGCCCGCCTCGGCCAGCGGCACCGCGAACCCACCGGTCCCGCCGCCGACATCGAGCACGGTGAGCGTCCTGCCCGCCGTCTGGGCGAGTTCGCGCCGCAGTACGGCCCAGACCACGGCGGTACGCGGGCCGATCGCCGTGCCGCCCGGACGGCTCTGAGTTCGCTCCACCCGACGAGCCTAAGCCACCGGCATCACCCGCAGCGCCGGCAGTCGGCCGCCCGGTTAGGAAGCCGCCCGGTTAGGAAGGGGCCCTTCTTCTACCGAATGCGATAACAGGGGGCCCTTCCTTGCACCCTTCCTTGCACCCCCTCAGCGGAAGTCGCGGGAGGCGGGGGTGACGGGTGGGGTGATCGCGTCGAGCCGGTCGGCGATCAGGTTGATCACGCCGTCGTGCTTCTCCAGGCGACCGCGCACGATCAGCGCCGTGCTGTTCCGGGCCACCTTGCGGTAGCGCTGCCACAGCCCGGGCGAGCAGGTGACGTTGAGCATGCCGGTCTCGTCCTCCAGGTTGATAAAGGTGACGCCGCCGGCGGTGGCCGGACGTTGCCGGTGGGTGACGATGCCGCCGACCCGGACCCGCTGGCCGGAGTCGAGCCGGGCCAGCCGGGCGATCGGTACCGCGTCGACCGCGTCGAGCTGGGCCCGGACGAACTGCGCCGGATGGCTCTCCGGGGAGAGGCCGGTGGCCCAGACGTCCGCGACCAGCCGGTCGACGGCGTCCATCCCGGGCAGGGTCGGCGCGTCCGCTCCGGCGATGGTGCCGGGCAGCCGGTCCGGCTTGTCCTGGGCCGCCGCGCCGGCCGCCCAGAGCGCGGCCCGCCGGGTCAGCCCGAAGCCGGCGAAGGCGTCCGCGGTGGCCAGCGCCTCCAGGTGCCCGGCGGTCAGCCCGGCCCGCCGGGCCAGATCCGCCATGTCCCGGTACGGCCCGTGCGCGGTCCGCTCCCGCTCGATCTTCTCCGCGAGGTCGTCGCCGAGGGTACGCACCCCGGACAGCCCGAGCCGCACCGCCGGACCGCCCAGCCCCCACCAGTGCGGCGGCTCGCCCGGTGCGCTGCCCCAGCGGGTTTCCCGGGTGGCTTCCAGGACCGCCTTGGCAGCACTGGCGTTGATGTCCGGCCGGCGTACCTCGACGCCGTGTCGGCGGGCGTCGTCGACCAGGGTCTGCGGCGAGTAGAAGCCCATCGGCTGGGCGTTGAGCAACGCGGCCAGGAACGGCGCCGGGTGGTAGCGCTTCAGCCAGGAGCTGGCGTAGACCAGGTACGCGAAACTCATCGAGTGGCTCTCCGGGAAGCCGAAGCTGGCGAAGGCGGAGAGCTTGAGATAGACGTCGTCAGCCAGCTCACCGGTGATCCCCCGCTCGGCCATCCCCGCGTACAGCCGGTCCCGGATCTCGGCCATCCGTTCGGCGGACCGCTTGGAACCCATCGCCCGGCGCAGTTGGTCGGCCCCGGCGGCGTCGAAGCCGGCCAGGTCGATCGCGAGCTGCATCAACTGTTCCTGGAACAGTGGCACCCCGAGGGTCTTCTCCAGCGCGTTGCGCATCAGCGGATGTGGGTAGCTGACCTCCTCCAGCCCGTTGCGCCGCCGGATGTACGGGTGCACCGAGCCGCCCTGGATCGGGCCGGGCCGGATCAGCGCCACCTCGACCACCAGGTCGTAGAACTCCCGGGGCTTGAGCCGGGGCAGCGTGGCCATCTGCGCCCGGCTCTCCACCTGGAACACCCCGACCGAGTCGGCCCGGCAGAGCATGTCGTACACCTCGGAGTCGTCCAGGGACATCGAACTCAGGTCGAGGGTCGACTCGATCATGTCGTACGCGTAGTGCAGCGCCGAGAGCATGCCGAGGCCGAGCAGGTCGAACTTGACCAGCCCGGCGCTGGCGCAGTCGTCCTTGTCCCACTGCAGGACGGTCCGGCCCGGCATCCGCCCCCACTCCACCGGGCACACCTCGATGACCGGCCGGTCGCAGATCACCATCCCGCCGGAGTGGATGCCGAGGTGCCGGGGGAACGTCTGCAACTCGTTGGCGTACGCGACGACGTGCTCGGGGATCCCCTCGACGTCGACCGCCGCCACGCTGCCCCACCGGTCGATCTGCTTGCTCCAGGCGTCCTGCTGGCCGGGCGAGAAGCCGAACGCCTTGGCGATGTCCCGCACCGCCGACCTCGGCCGGTACGAGATGACGTTGGCGACCTGGGCGGCGTGCTCCCGGCCGTACTTGGTGTAGACGTGCTGGATCACCTCCTCCCGGCGGTCGGACTCGATGTCGACGTCGATGTCCGGTGGACCGTCGCGCTCGGGGGCGAGGAAGCGCTCGAAGAGCAGGTTGTGCCGGACCGCGTCCACGTTGGTGATCCAGAGCGCGTAGCAGACCGCCGAGTTGGCCGCCGAGCCCCGCCCCTGGCAGTAGATGTCGTTGTCCCGGCAGAACGTGACGATGTCGTAGACCACCAGGAAGTAGCCGGGAAAGCCCAGCGCCTCGATCATCTTCAGCTCGTGTTCGAGCTGCCGGTACGCGTCCGGATGCGCGTCGGGCGGGCCGTACCGCTGTAGCGCGCCGTCCATGGTCAGCTTGCGCAGCCAGCTCATCTCGGTGTGGCCGGGCGGCACCGGGTAGTCCGGCAGGTGCGGCGCGACCAGGTTCAGGTCGAAGGCCAGTTCGGCACCGAACTCGGCAGCTCGGGCCACCGCACCGGGATAGGCGGCGAACCGGGCGGCCATCTCGGCTCCGCTGCGCAGGTGGGCGGTGCCCGCCGCCGGCAGCCAGCCGTCGATCTCGTCCAGGCTGCGCCGGGCCCGTACCGCCGCGAGCGCGGTGGCCAGGCGGCGGCGGGACGGGGTGGCGTAGTGCACGTTGTTGGTGGCGACGGTGGGCAGCCCGGCAGCGGCGGCGAGTTCGGCGAGCGCGTCGTTGCGGTCGCCGTCGGTCGGGTCGCCATGGTCGGTCAGCTCCACCGCCACGGTCTCGGCGCCGAACAGTACGGCCAGCCGGTCCAGTTCGCGGGCCGCCGCCTCGACCCCCTCGGTGAGCAGCGCGGCCGGCACCGGCCCCTTGCGACATCCGGTGAGCACCAGCACGTGGTCCCTCAGATCGGCGGCGACCTCCTCCAGTTCGCCGTAGACCGGGCGGCCCTTCTCCCCGCCGCGCAGTTGCGCACGGGCGATGGTGCGGGCCAGCCGGGCGTACCCCTCCGGGCCGTGGGCGAGTACCAGCAGGTGCCGGCCGAGCGGGTCCGGTTCGCCGTTCTGCGGTCCGGGCAGGCCCAACGACAGTTCGGCGCCGAAGATGGTGGGCAGCCGCAGTGTCCGGGCCGCCTCGGCGAACCGCACCACGCCGTAGAACCCGTCGTGGTCGGTCACCGCGAGCGCGGTCAGCCCCAGCCGGGCCGCCTCCTCGGCCAGTTCCTCGGGATGGCTGGCCCCGTCGAGAAAGCTGAAGTTGGTGTGCGCGTGCAGTTCCGCGTACGGCACCGCACCCTCGACCGGTGCCGCCGGCGGTTCCGGTGGGATGTAGCCGGGGCGCTTGCGGGTCCAGGCCGGGGAGTCTCCGCCGTCGGCGTCGACCGCGAGCGGGTCCACCACGCGCAGTCGCGGCTCAGCCGGACCGGCGGGCCGGCCGGAGAGCGTGCGTTCCAGCTCTGACCAGGGCATGTCGGGGTTATGGAAGCTCATCGGTGGCCTCCCCCGGCCCCGGATCGCCACCAACTAGTCATAGACGGCCTCCACCCACCACTGGCCGCCGGTCAGGAAGAGCAGCAGCGCCGTACCGTCGGCGAGGCACACCTGGAACCGGGCCCGCCGCCGGGCCTCGGCCGGAGCCCACCAGCGCTCGTCGACCGGCCACGGGCCGGACCAACTGACGATCTCCACCGCCCCCGCGCCACCGGCGTCCATCTCCAGCCGGGCCGGCGCGGCGCTGACCTCCAGCCGGGCGGTCACCCGGACCGGTTCCCCGGCGGCGTCGTGGACGACCGCCGGCAGCGGCACCGGCAGCACCAGGGCCGGGGCGGGCGACGGCAGCCGGCCCGGCCACGGCGGGACCAGCGGTCGGGCCGGCGTCCGCTCGTCACCCCAGGGCACCAGCCGGGCCTGTTCGGCCGGTGAGCGCCCACCGCCGAGCACCGCGGTCAGCACCGACTCGGGTCCGAGGATGCCCTGTACCCGGCTCAGTGCCCGGTGCGCCCGGTCCCGTTCCTCCCCCGTCTCGCCCCACAGCCCCGGCTGGAGGCCGACGTGGGCCAGCACCCCCTCGGGAACCAGCCGCAGCCGGATGATCCCGGCGGTCGGTCGGGTCGGGCCGGCGCGGCCCGAGCCGGGGCGGCGGCTGGTCCCGGTCAGCCAGCCGTCGAGCTGCCAGCGCACCCGGTCGGCGATCGCCGACGCGGTCAGCAGGCCGTCGTGCCGCCAGACCCGCCGCAGTTCCTGCCCGTGGGCGGTCACCGCCTCGATGCCCAACCGGGTGCAGGCCAGGGCGTGTCCGGCGAGCGTGTCGTGCAGCCGTTCGGCCAGCGTCCGGGCGGCGAACGCGGCGGCGTCGACCCGGTCGAGCGGGTCGTCGTCGTACGTCTCGGTCACCGCCAGGTCGGGCGGTGGGCGGCGGACCGCGAGCGGGCGGTGGTCACCGCCCGCGGCCAGCCGGTGGGCCAGCGTTCCGTCGAACCCGAACCGGGCCAGTACGTCCCCGGCCGGCAGCGCCGCGAAGTCGCCGAGGGTACGCAGGCCGAGCCGGCGCAGCAGATCGGTCAGCGGCGGCCGGCCCAGCGCCTCGACGGGCAGCCCGGCGAGGAACTCCGGGGTGCCGCCGGGCGGGACGATCCGCCCGGACCGGGCCGCCAACCCGGCGGCGAAGACCCCGTCGGCGATCCCGATCTGGCTCTCCACCTCGCAGGTCTCGGCGACCTGCTCGACGATCCGCTCGGCGGCCTGCTCCTCGCCGCCGAAGTACCGGGTCGGGCCGCGCGCGGCCACCGCACAGGCCCCCGCGCGGATCACCTCGACCCCGGCGACGACCTCCTCGACGGCGGCGACCACCGGCTCGAAGGCGCGTACGTCCCGACCGGGGTCGTGGTCCACGGTGGTCAACTGGGGGCATCGGCTCTGCGCCTCCCGCTTACGCAGCCCTCGGCGTACGCCCTCGGCGCGGGCGGACGCCGAACAGGCGACCACCCGGTTGGCGTGCAGCACCGCGACCGGGGTGGTGGCCGGCACCCCCTCGACGATGTCTGCCGCGATCACCGGCCAGTCGGGGCACCAGAGCAGCATGGTTCGCACCGGCGTCATACACACCTCCCTCGACCAGCAGTTATGCGGATCTTAGAACGTGTGTTCGACTCGCGTCAGCCCGCCCCGGCCATCGGGCCGTCCGGGATCCGCGAAACCGGTCCGGCACTCACTTCCCGACGAGCGTGAGCGAGGTCCGGCGTGCGGTGGGTGGCGCCTGTCCGGACGGCGCCTTGGCCGACACCGCCTCGGGCGACGTCGACGTCGTCGCCCGCGTCGACCGGTCGCCGGGCATCCAGACCCGGATCTCCTTGGGCCGGGCCGCCGCACCACGACCACGGGCGGAGATCGTCACCTCGCGTCGGCGCAGCCGGCCCCGGCCCTGGCCCAGCCCCTCCCAGACGCCGCGCATCACCCGCAGGGTCACGTCGGCACCCGCCCACTGGCCGTACGGGACGAGCACGCTGCCGCGTTGCCGGGCCCGGGCGGCCAGCCGGCTGACGACCGAGGCGGAGACCGTACCGGGCACCGCGGCGACCACGACGTCGACCCCGTCGATCAGGGCGGCGACCACGGTCGCCCACTCCGGGCCGGGATGGGGGACCAGGGCGAGCCGATCCAGGTCGATGCCGAGGTCGGCGGCGGCGACCGCACCGAGGGTGGGCACCCCGACCACCGCGCACCACGATCCGGCCCGGGACGCCTCGGCGAGCAGTGCCAGCACCAGCGAGGTGCTGCCGTTGCGTGCCGGATGGTCGTTGCCGACCGCGACGGTGCTGCCACGCCGCAGTCCTCGATTGGGCAGCAACCCGGCCAACTCCGGCAGGACCGGCAGCATCCGGTGCGCGCCCGCCTGGTCCGATCCGCTCGCCGGCCGGACCAGGTCCGCCAGGGCGGCGGAACCGACAACCATCCGCCCCGCCATCTCGATTCCCGTCCCCGTCGTTCCGTTGCCCCACAGGGCGTCCCAGTCGGCGCGGTTGCGCCACAGGGCTCCCGGTCGGCGCGGTTGCGCCACTGGGCATTCCGGTCGGCGCGGTTGCGCCGATCAGGCAGGTGGTGCGCCGTCGGTGTCGGTCAGGCGGCGATCCCGTCGAGGACGGGTTGATGGGCCACACCGAGCGCCACCTCGATCACCGCGACGAACTGCTCGGCCGCGCGGAGCAGGTCATCGGCCTCCCGGGGACTCACCACCCGGGGAATGCCCGCCTCGGCGGCGGCCCGCTTGTTCGCGCCGGTGGCGAAGTAGTTGGCCCACTCCCCCAGCTCCGGGGCGACGACCACCAGCAGCGCCCAGACGCTGGTGACCCGGTTCCGGCGGGTCGGTGCGGGTCTGGCCCGGGCGGCGAGCATCGCCGCCGCGGCGCGCAGGGCGGCCAGGTGTGCCGCGGCGTAGCGCAGGCCGTCGGGCCGGGTCTCGGCGGCTTCTGCCAGGCCCATCCGGGCGATCGTCAGCAGTTGGGCCGGAGTGCGGTGCGGCAGCACGTGCGACGGCACCGTCGGCGCCTGACTGGTCGGCATGGGACTGTCTCCTCCGCGTCACCCAATTTGCCGCGTCACCGCTGTCGGACCGGGCCGACGATGACGCACGAGTCGAGATGAAGCCCGCTGCGGAGGAAGACGCACCGGTGGGTCGCCGGCCGGATGTGGACGCTTCCCCACACCACACCCGGCCGGCTGAACCGGCGGGTTCGTCGCCCGCCACCCGGGGGTCGTGGGCGGCGAGCGACGATCCTGCCTGGTGGGCCCGGATCGCGAATCCGGATCCCGTGCGGCTCGCGAAACCGCAGCCGGGGGTTACGCCGCGAACGCCGCCCCCGGCGTCAGCCCGAGCGTCCGCCTCCGGCGGGTCGACTCGCATCGACCGTCACCCAATCGAACACTCGTTCTAACTACTGCAGAGAGTACACCCCGCCCCCGACAAAAACGCAAGTAACCGCAGCCGGTCGCGCCGTGGGCGGAGCGGGGTCAACACCAGTTCAGGGTGGAGTTGACCCGGGTGACGTTCCGGACCACGTTGTTGGCGCCACCGCAGGGATTCTGGGTGATGTTGGTGTTGGTCACCGTCAGGTTCTGCAGGGTGATGCCCGAGGAGATCGGGAACTCCGTCCGCGCCGCGACCCGGACCTCGCCGCCACCGGTCACCGTCCCCGACTGCCCGGCGATGGTGACGTTGTAGCAGTTCTCGATCAGGATCGAGTTGTTGCCGGTGTTCGAGATGGTCACCCGGTCGATCACCGCGCCACCGCTCTCCGAGACGCAGAAGATCCCCCGGCCGCCACCCCGGGCGATCACGTTGCCGACCCGGATGTTCGTCGGGTAGCTGCTGCCCACCCGCCCGTTGCGGTTGGCCATCCGGAACGCCGCGTACCCGGTGCCGGCGCCGGCGTTGTCGGCGTCGACCGTACCGATGGTGGCGTTGATCGTGTCGTTGAGCAGCAGTCCGGACTCGCCGACGTTGCGGGCGGTGACGGTGCCGACGGTCAGCCCGTCCACCCCGTACGTCTCCACGCCCTGGCTTCCGGTGCCCTGGACGTACACGTTGTCGATCCGGATGTTGCGGGCCTTCACCGCCCGGTCGCCGCCGTGGTTGTCGATCCGCACCCCGAGGCCGCCGGAGAGCCGCATGTCGATCTGCCCGAGCGTCAGGTTGTTCACGTTGCGCATGAAGATGCCGTACAGCGGTGCGCCGGTGAGGGTCAGGTGCTGCACCTCGATGTCGGTGGCACCCCTGGCGTACACCGGTGCCTGGTCCCCGGAGCCGGAGCCGGTCACGTTCATCGTGCCGCAGACGTCCAGGATCGTGTAGCTGGGCAGCGAGAGCCGGCCGCCGGCACTCACCGAGCCGGAGCCCCGGACGACCACCCGCTGCTTCGAGGTACGCCCCGACGACAGGCTGTTCACGGCGGCCTGCATCGCGGAGCGCATGTCACTGCCGGTGTAGACCGTGCTGCTGCCGTTGCGGGCGGTCCAGGTGCTGCCGCTGAGCACCGCCTCGGCGTTGTACGAGCCGCTGCCACAGTCGGCGCTGCCGCCCCCGCCGCCCCCGCCGGAGCCGATCCGGATCATCTGCCACTGCTGGTTGTACCCACCCAGGTCCTCGAACTGGGCGATGATCCCGCCGTCGGCGGTGGACCACTCCCAGATGTCCAGCGCCTTGCCGCTGTGCCGGCTGATCAGCCGTACGTGCCCGCCCTCGGAGTCGGCGACCCCGAAGTGCTGACGGGTGGTGCCGTTGTCGGCGTTCTGGATCAGCTGGGTGCCGTCCGTGGTGTTCGGCATCTCCAGGAACTTGCCGCTGTGCCGAGATCTGATCTTGTAGTAGCCGCTGCCCGCGTCGACGAACTGCCACTGCTGCTGGTTGCCGTCGTTGCGGGCCCACTGCACGATCGGCGCGCCGTCGCCCGTGGCGAAGTCGTAGAGGTCGAGCGCCTTGCCGCTGTGCCGGGAGACGAAGACGTAGTAGGCGCTGGTGTCGATGGTGGCCGCCGAGGCGGGTTGCAGGCCGACCACCGCGCCGGTGGCGACCAGGGCGGTCGTGGTGGCCACCACGAGAGCGCTACGCCAGCGGCGCCAGCGCGATCTGCCCTCGGGTGGCGTCCGGTTGGTGACGGTGAGCGTCATTGGGTCCTCCTGAGCTAGGAACGGTGGCCGGGAGAGCCCGAGGCCGGGAGCCGTGCGGAAAGGGCTTTCCCAACGTTTCGGCAACGTATCGAATCGTTTCAATTTAGTCAACGTCATCGATGGATCGGCGGTGTCGCGACGGGCGCGGCGCCCGTACCCCGACCCGATCCGGCACCGCCCGCACGTCGCCACCGGCCGAGTCCCGCAGCCGAGGGCTGTGACCTGTTTGGTAATGACCAAAAGCCGTACAGCTCCTGACCCGGGGCCGGATACCCTTCCCCGGTGACGACTCGCAGACCGGCCCTCGGCGTACTCATGGTGATCTTGTCGGCCGTCCTGTTCGCGGTCAACGGCACCGTTTCCAAGCTGGTGCTCCGGGCCGGTGTCGAGGCCGCGCAGCTCACCCTCATCCGGGCTGCGGGCGCGTTCGTCGGGCTGCTCGCGCTGAGCCTGCTGCTGCGCCCCGGCGCCCGCCGGCTCCGGATCACCGTGCGCCAACTGCCACTGCTGATCGGGTACGGCCTGGCCGGGTTCTTCCTCGTCCCGATGCTCTACTTCGTCGCGATCTCCCGGATGCCGGTCGGGATCGCGCTGCTGTTCGAGTACACCGCCCCGCTGCTCGTCGCGCTCTGGGCCTGGTTCGGCGAGCACCAGCGGGTGCGCCCCCGACTGTGGGGCGGGCTGGCCCTGAGCCTCGTCGGGCTGGCCTGCGTGGCCGAGGTGTGGGGGGACCTCAAACTGGACGGCCTCGGCGTGCTCGCCGGCCTCGGCGCCGCCGTACTGCTGGCCGGCTACTACGTGCTCGGCGCCCGGGGCGTACGGCAGCACGACAGCCTCTCCCTGACCACCTGGGCGTTCGGCGCGTCGGCCGTCGCCGGGCTGCTCACCCGGGCACTGACCGACGGCACCGGTGGCTGGGAGCCGCTGCGCGAGAGCAGTGGCGGCGTACCGGTCCTGCTGCTCTGCGGGTACGTCGTCGTACTCGGCTCGATCGTGCCGTTCCTGCTGGTGGCCGGCGCGCTGCGGCACCTGCCGGCCACCAGCGTCGGAATCCTCGGCATGGTCGAGCCGGTGATCGCCGCCACCGTCGCCTGGATCACGCTCGGCGCCGGTGAGGCCCTCAACGTCGCCCAGCTCGGCGGCGGCCTGCTGGTGCTGGCCGGGGTCGCGATCGCCGAGACGGCCCGGATCGCCGAACCACCGGCGGCACCCGCCGTCCCCGCCCCCGCCCCCGACGTGGTGGCGGCGCCACACTGACCGGCCCGGGCCGCGGGATCCACCGGCCGTCGGACGAGGAAGTCAGCGACGGCCCGGCGTGGGTACGCCGTCGCCGGGCAGCCCGGCCGGAACCCGGGCCCCCGGCCGGGACAACGCCCTGGCCGGGCTCAGCGCCAGCAGCAGCGCGATGCTGGCCGACGCCCCGAGCAGCAGCCCCGCGACCACGTCGTGCGGGTAGTGCACCCCGGCCACCACCCGTAGCGCCGCCACGGCGACGGCGACCGGCACGGCCACCAGCCCGAGACGCGGGGCCAGCAGGACGAGGCCGGCGGCCAACGCACCGACGACCGTCGAGTGGTTGCTCGGGAACGACCAGTCGCCACTGGGCGGGCAGGAGATCCAGGTGGTCACCTCGCCGAGGGCCCAGCACGGGCGCTGCTGGTCGACGACCAGCTTCAGCGCCTCGCTGACCAGGTACGCCAGCACCGTAGCCACGCCGACCAGCAGCGCGCCGACCCAGACCGGAGTACGCCGTCGCCAGCCGGTCCAGCCCGCCCAGCAGACCAGCCCGATCAGCCCGAACACCCCGGCGACGGCGCCGTACTCGCCCAGTCCGTGCAGCCAGCCGGGCAGATCTCCGGCGGTCCCGACCACGTCCCGGTACGCCTCGGCAGACACCCCGTCCGTCACCACCTGCGGCTCCGGATCGCCCAGCCCGCCCGGAGCAAGCAGGACGACCACCACCGCACCGAGTACGAGAACCGGAACCGCCAGCAGGATTCGTCGCAACACCGTCATAGCCGACCAACGTAATCACTACTCGACCCGCTGGCCCCCTCCAAAGGTCAATTGGTCGTACGACCTTTCGTCAGGGTTGGCGTCCCACCGTGTCCCGTCCAGGTCAAGTTGACGATTGGTCGACCCGGTTCGGGGCCTCGTCGGGTGGTGTCGGCTCGCCGGGGCGGGTCTGCTGGACGGCGTGCTGCAGCGCGGTGATGAAGGCCGTGGTGGCGGGGGGATCCGGTGGGTCCCCGTAGGTGGCGAGGTAGACGCGTCGGCGGAGGTCGGGCAGCGGGGTAGCTTCGATTCCGGGGGCCCGGTGCGTGCGCAGGGTCAGGCCGGGCATGGTGGTCACGCCCATGCCGGCGGCGACGAGGGCCTGTTGGACGATAACGTCGTCACTGGTGTAGGCCACGTGCGGGGTGAAGTCGGCCCGTTCGCACGCGTCGACGAACTCGCGGCGGCAGTTTTCGCAGCCGGCGATCCAGGCCGAGTCCCGGTGGTCCCGCAGCGTCTTGCCGGATTCGAGGCTGAGCAGGTACATCGGGTCGTCGAACAGGTGCGTGGTACGGATGTCGTCCGGTGTCGTGTCGTCGTAGCGGAAGACGAGGGCGGCGTCGACCTGCCCGTCGCGCAGCAGGTTCAGTGCCACCTGCGGGTGGGCGTCGACCAGGTGCAGTTCGATGCCGGGGTGGTCCTGGCGCAGGGTGGCGGCGGCGTGCGGGACCAGGGCGGCGAGCGCTGATTGGAAGCCGGCGACCCGGACCCGGCCGGTCCGCAGGCCCACCATCGCGGACAGTTCCGCAGCGGCGGTGTCGACCCGTCCGACGATCTCGGCAGCGCGGCGGGCCAGGTGCTCACCCTCCGGCGTGAGTCGGATGCCCCGCCCGATCCGCTGGAGGAGCCGGGCACCGGTCTCGGCTTCCAGCCGGGCCAGATGGTGGCTGACCGCCGGCTGGGAGTACTTCAGGTGCTTGGCTGCCTTGGTGACCGAGCCGTGCGCGGCGACAGCCGCGAGGATGCGTAGCCGCACGATGTCCAGCATTCATTCATGATAGTTATGGGTAGCCGCAGAAGTTGGCATTGGACGAATGAGTCCTGCTCGGTAGACGCTGAACGGGACAACCCCGCTCGCGAACGAGGAGGACGACATGGCGGGCACGGTTCTCCAGCACGTGATCACACCCCGGGGCGGCTTCGCCGCCGGTCCCACCGACGATCTCATCGCCGCGGTGCGCCACGTGATCGGCATGCGGGCCGACTGGGCGCGAACCGCGGAACTCGTCGCCGATCAACTCCGCGGATACCTGCCCGACCCCGACATCCTGACCCCCGACCAGCAGCACGGTCACCCCGACCGACCCGCCGGTCACGTTCTGCACGCCGAGCCGGACGGCACCTTCTCCATCCTCGGCCTGGTCTGGCGCCCCGGTCAGAGCACCAGGATTCACGACCACATCACCTGGTGCGTCGTGGGTGTCCTGCGGGGCGTCGAGCACGAAGACCTCTATGACGACGAACTCAACCTCATCGGCACCAGGGAGAACCCCGTGGGCGAGGTCAGCGGCTTCGCCCCACCCGGTGACATCCACCGGATTCGCAACACCGGCACCCGCACCGCCATCAGCCTGCACATCTACGGCACCGACATCACCCGGACCGGGTCCAGCGCCCGCCGCTACTACAACTAACCTGCAAACCGCCAGCAGGTCCTGGAACTCAGCAGCTCCTGGACCTCAGCACGTCCGCGGGTGTCGAGAAGGCGCTGCCGCATCCCCGAGGACACCAACGGCCATGACGTGCCGTGTGACGAAACAAGGAGAACCACCATGATCGAACGGATGGACAACGTCCTCATCGTTGTCGACGACCTTGCGGCCGCTGTCGCGTTCTTCGTCGAACTCGGTATGGAGCTGGAGGGCCAGACGACAGTCGAGGGTGAATCGGTCGACCAGCTCGTCGGGCTGAAGGACGTCCGAGCGGACATCGCCGTCGTGCGGACCCCGGACGGCCACGGCCGGGTCGAGCTGACGAAGTTCCACACGCCGAAGGCGATCAGCGCCGAGCCGAAGGATGCCCCGGCGAACACGCTGGGCATCCGCCGCATCATGTTCGCCGTGAACGACATCGAGGACGTCGTTGCCCGCCTGCGTACCCACGGCGCCGAACTCGTCGGCGAGCTGGTCCAGTACGAGGGCAGCTACCGGCTCTGCAACGTCCGTGGCCCGGAGGGGATCATCATCGCCCTCGCCGAGCGGCTCAGCTGACGGTCCGACGCCGTCGACGGCATTCCGGACGGGTACCTGAGGGCGACCGGCGTACCCGGTGGCACATCCGGTGGGACCCACCTGGGGGCAAGATAGGGACCATGCGCTCACATCCCCGCCGAGGTGGCGTGAGCCGGGACGGCCGTCGCGGGATCGCGACACACGGCGAGCCGGCCGCCGGGCGGGGCGACCCGACCCCGGTACGCCTGGTCACCCTGCATGTCTGGCGGGTGCCCCGCCGTGCCCTGCCCCGGGCGCTCGTCCGGATGGCCGTCGACCCGGGCCGGTTACGGGCCATCCCCGGCGTCCGCTTCGGCAAGCTGCTCGGTACCGGCGACGGCACCGGGTTCGGGCCGACGGACGCCGACCTGACCCGCTGGGCCGCCCTGGTCGTCTGGGCCGACCCGGACCGGGCCGCCGGGTTCGACGACACGCCGGTCGGGCGCGCGTGGCGCCGCATCGCCCTGTCCGACGCCCGGATCGACCTCGCCCCGCTCGCCAGCCGTGGCCGATGGTCCGGAGTCGAGCCGTTCGGCGATCCCGGACCGGCGACCTCGGCCGGACCGGCGGCCCGAACCGGGACCGGACCGGCGGCCCGAACCGGGACCGGACCGGCGGCCGGGACATCCGACGGGCCGGTGCTCGCGCTCACCCGGGCCCGGTTGCGACCATCCCGCGCCGCCACCTTCTGGCGAGCGGTGCCACCGGTCGCCGCCGCGCTGCGGGACGCCCCGGGGCTGCTCGCCCGGTTCGGCGTCGGCGAGGCGCCGCTCGGCTGGCAGGGCACGGTCAGCGTGTGGCGTGCCGCGACGTACCTGCGCGATTTCGCGTACCGTCACCCCGAGCACCGCACGGCGATCATTCGTACGTCCACCCAACGGTGGTACGCCGAAGAACTGTTCGCCCGGTTCGAGATACGTGATCTCGTCGGCGACCCGGCGGTGCTCGACTGGGTCGGATCCGACGACGACCCACAGTTCCGACGCTGGCCGGAAGTGAGGAGCGGGCAAGTATGAGGTTGGTGCCGTGGCAGCCGGACGATCTCGCCCGGCGGCTCGACGACGTGGTGACGGTCTACGGGGAGGCGATGGGGTACCGGGCCGAACTGCTGGAGGCACGCCGCGGCTATATCGCCACCCACGTACGCCGGCCCGGCTTCCGCGCGGTCGCCACCCTCAGCACCAACGGTCACCTGGTCGGCTTCGGCTACGGATACCTCTCCGCACCCGGACAGTGGTGGCACGACCAGGTGCACGGTGCGCTTCCCGACGACGCCCGCAAGACCTGGTTCCCCGACTGCTTCGAGGTGGTCGAACTGCACGTCCGGCCGGCGACCCAGGGCCACGGGCTCGGCGCCCGGCAACTTCGTGCCCTGCTCGGCATGGCCGACGGCAACAGCACCCTGCTCTCCACCCCGGAGGCGGACGAGCAGACCTCCCGGGCCTGGCGGCTCTACCGGCGGTTCGGTTTCGTGGACGTCCTACGGGACTTCCGCTTTCCCGGTGACGAACGGGCCTTCGCCGTGCTCGGCCGGCGACTGCCGCTGCCCCCACCGGAGCGATGACCTCCGGCCGCCTGCCCTGGCTGCTGCTCGGCGTACTGGTGCTGGCCCAGATCGGGTATCCGCTCACCGACGGCGTCGTACGGGCCCGGCTGACCGTCGCGACGGTCGTCCTCGGCTTCCTGTTGTCGGTGACGCACGCCCTGCTCAGCCGGGGTGCCCGGACGGCCGGCGCGCTGGTGCTGGTCACCACCGGCGGCGGACTGCTGGTCGAGGCGCTCGGCGTGGCCACCGGAGTGCCGTTCGGCGGCTACACCTACTCCGGCGAACTGGGTCCGAAACTGGCCGGCGTGCCGCTGGTGATCCCGCTGGCCTGGACCTGGATGGCCTGGCCGGCCTGGCTCGCCGCGATCCGGCTGGCCCGACCGGGGCCGGCCCGGATCGCCCTGGCCGGAGTGGGACTGGCCGGCTGGGACCTCTTCCTCGACCCGCAGATGGTCGCCGAGGGCTACTGGAGTTGGCGGGACCCGACTCCGGCGCTGCCCGGGGTGCCGGACGTACCGGTCAGCAACTACCTCGGCTGGCTGCTCTTCGCCGTACTGCTGATGGCTCTGCTGGGACCGGTCGCCGGGCGGGCCGCCGGCACGGCCGGTCCCCGGGACGCGCCGATGTACGCCCTCTACCTCTGGACCTACCTCGGCAGCGTCCTCGCGCACGCGGTCTTCCTCGGCCTGCCCGCGTCGGCCGCCTGGGGCGCCCTGGCCATGGCGGTCGTCGCCGGCCCGCTCGCCGTGACCCTGGCCCGGCAACGGCGGCACCGCCCCGGCAGCGCGGTGCCGGCATGACCAGCGCGGTGCCGGCATGACCAGCGCGGTGCCGGCATGACCGGCACACCGGGCCGGGCGCTCGCCGCCGTCGTCGTCGGTGTGCCGGGATGACCGCCGCCCTGGCCTGGGCGCTCGTCGTGGCCGTCGGCGTGCTGACCGGGCACGCCGGGCTGAACGCCACCCGCTGGCTACGCCGGCCGTCCGGCACCGCCACGACGACCGACGAGCGGGTCGCGGTGCTGCTGCCACTGCGCGACGAGGCGACCCGGGTCGGGCCGTGCCTGCGGGCACTGCTGGCCCAGCGCGGCGTTCCCCGGCTGGAGATCGTCGTACTGGACGACGGGTCGGTCGACGGCACCGCCGAGGTGGTACGCACGATCGCCGCCGACGATCCCCGGGTACGGCTGATCGCCGGAGTCCCGCCACCACCGGGCTGGCTCGGCAAGCCGTACGCCTGCCAGCAGCTCGCCGACCAGGCCGGAACCGCTCCGGGCGTACTGGTCTTCGTCGACGCCGACGTGCGGCTCGCCCCGTACGCGGTCGCCGCCGCAGTGGTGACGCTCCGGGACGCCTCGGCGACGCTGCTCTCGCCGTACCCCCGGATCGTCGCCGGTTCGGGAGGTGAGCGGCTGGTCCAGCCGTTGTTGCAGTGGCTCTGGCTGACCTTCCTGCCGCTGGCGGCGATGGAGCGTTCGCGCCGGCCGAGCCTGGCGGCGGCCGGCGGCCAGTTCCTGCTGGTGGATCGGGCCGGCTACCAGCGGGCCGACGGGCACGCGGCGGTCCGGGACCGGGTGCTGGAGGACATCGAACTGGCCCGGGCGGTGAAGCGGTCCGGCGGCCGGATCGCGCTGGCCGACGGGTCCCGGATCGCCAGTTGCCGGATGTACGAATCCTGGGCCGAGCTGCGGGACGGCTACGCCAAGTCGCTCTGGGCGGCGTTCGGCCCACCGGCCGGCGCGACCGCCGTCGTGCTCCTGCTACTCCTGCTGTACGCCCTGCCGCCGGTGCTCGCGGTCGGCGCGGCCCTGGCCGGCGTGCCGGAGGTGGCCCTGCCGGCGCTGGCGGCCTACCTGCTCGGGGTCGCCGGCCGGCTGGTCAGCGCCCGTGCGACCGGCGGTCGGGGCTGGCCGGACGCATTGGCACAGCCGGGGTCGGTCGTGCTCCTCGGCTGGCTCACCGCCCGGTCGTACCATCTGCGGAGGCGGGGACGACTGTTCTGGCGGGGGCGCCCGGTGCGCTGACCGGCGCCGCCGGCCGGACCTCGACGACCATGGGGAGGGACGGCAGTGAGTCGGGTGGTGGTCATCGGCGCAGGCGTGGGCGGACTGGCCGCCGCGGCCCGGCTGGCGGCGCTCGGTCACCAGGTCACCGTCTACGAACGGTCCGACGTGGTCGGCGGCAAGCTCGGCCGGTACCGCCGGGAGACTCCGGTCGGGACGTTCCACTTCGACACCGGCCCGAGCCTGCTCACCCTGCCGCAGATCTTCGCCGAGCTGTTCGAGGCGACCGGCGCCAAGCTGGACGAATATCTCGACCTGGTGCCGCTCGACCCGGTCGTCCGGCACGTCTTCCCGCCGACGGAGCCGCCCGGGAGGGCCGGGACGGCTGGCACGGCCGGGACGGCGGTCGTCCTGGACTCCTGCGCCGACCCGGCGGCCTTCGCGACCCGGATCGGCGACCGGTTCGGCGACGGGGCCGCCGCCGACTGGCGCCGGCTGTGGCGCCGCGCCGAACGGGTCTGGGACGCCTCCTGGCGCGACATCCTGCGCCGCCCCGTCGACTCCCCGCTCGCGCTGGCGAAACTCGCCTGGCGACTACCGGACCTGACCGCGATCGCTCCGGGCCGGACGCTCCGGGGACTGGGGCGCCGGCACCTGCGCGAGCCCCGGCTGCGGACCATGCTGGACCGGTACGCCACCTACACCGGCGCCGATCCGCGCCGGGCGCCGGCCGCGCTGGTTGCCATCCCGTACGCCGAGCTGGCGTTCGGGGCCTGGTATCCGCGCGGCGGGCTGGGTACCCTCGCCGACGCGCTGCTGTCCCGCTGCCTCGACCTGGGCGTGGTGGTGGCAACCGGCACCACGGTCACCGGAATCGACACGGCCGGCGGCTGGGTGCACGGGGTACGACTCGCCGGCGCCAGCGCACCGGTACCGGCCGACGTGGTGGTGGCGAACGCGGACGCGCTGACCGTCTACCGGGACCTGCTGCCGACGCCGGGCCGACTGACCCGGCTGACCGATCGGAGCCTGGCCGGCTTCGTCCTGCTGCTCGGGGTACGCGGCGACTCCGGCCTGGCGCATCACAACGTCTTCTTTCCGGCCGACTACGACGCCGAGTTCGACGCGGTCTTCGGCGACCCCGGACGGGGCGTACCGGCCCGGCCGGTGCCCGACCCGACGGTGTTCGTCAGCGTGCCCGACGATCCACTGGTCCGGCCGCCCGGACACGAGGCGTGGTTCGTGCTGGTCAACGCCCCCCGGCAGGCGCGGACCCTGGACGGGATCGACTGGCGCCGCCCGGGTCTCGCGGACGCCTACGCCGACCGGGTCCTCGACGTGCTGGCCGCCCGAGGTGTCGACGTACGGGACCGGCTGGTGTTCCGCGAGGTCCGTACCCCGGCCGACCTGGCCACCTCGGCCGGCGCGCCCGGCGGGGCGATCCACGGCACCGCGGGCGGGCTGCTGCGTACGCCCAACCGGGGTCCGGTACCCGGGCTGTTCCTGGTCGGCGGGTCCACCCATCCGGGCGGCGGGCTGCCGATGGTCGCCCTCTCGGCGCAGATCGTCGCGGACCGGATCGGTCCGGCCTGACCGTCCTCCTTCACCGCCTGGGCAGGTCATCCTTCGCTGCCGGGCGGGTCCCGGCGGCTCAACTCCATCTCGGTCGGTTCCCGCCTGGCCAGTTCCTTACCGGGAACTCCGCTGCCGGCCGGCCCCGGACCGGCCGGCTCGTCCCCGATCGGCCTGCGGCCCGACGACTCCTCCCCGACCGGGTGACCGGCCGGCGCCTGCCTTCCGGTCGCCTCCGGTGCGGCCCCCAGCGAGCGGCGCACGGCGGAGAGCAACTGGACCACGCCGAAGAAGCCGAGCAGTACCCAGATGGCGGTCGCCACGGTGATGATGCCGGCCGCCAGTTCCGGCATGATCAGGTGAGCCACCCCGGCCAGCAGCAGCCCGACCACGGCGACGCTGACCCGGCTCGGCCGCTCCCCGACCGTCACCGTGCCGATCTCCTTCATTCCGGCCGAGACGGAACGGGCCCGGATGTACTCGTGCAACCAGGACAGCGCCCCGGCGGCGACGACCAGTTCTCCCGGGGCGCCCACCAGCCAGAAGGCGATCAGCCAGCAGACCTCGCCCACCCGGTCGGCCAGCGAGTCGTAGACGTACCCGAGCCGGGTCGTCCGGCCGGTGACCACCGCGACCGCGCCGTCGATGCTGTCCGCGACCGAGGCGAGCAGGACGAAACCGGCCGCGACGATCGGCCCCATCGGCCCGGGCGACGCCTGGATCACGGCGACCGGTACGCAGGCACAGAGCAGCACGCCGAACACGGTGACGGCGGTCGGCGACACCCGCAGCCGGGCCAGGAGACAACCCAGGTGGTACGACATGCGCAGCCAGCGGCGCACCGAGGTGGTCGCCATCCGGGGGTCGAACCCGCCGTGCAGTCGCGCCCACTTGTTGGCGTACTCGTCCCAGGTCAACCGGTTACCCACCATGGCTCAACCGTCGGACGGTGCCTCAGGTGGCGCCCGACCGATCATTTCGGGCCCCGCCGGTCAGACCCGTACGCCGGCCTGGAGCGTCTGCCAGACCTCCCGGGTCGCGGTCGACCGGTTGAGGGTGATGAAGTGGATCCCCGGTACGCCCTCGTCGAGCAGCCGTCGGCACATCTCGCTGGCCTGCTGGATGCCGAGCTGGCGGACCGCCTCCGGGTCGTCCGCGATCCGGTCGAACTGGGCGGCCAGCCCGGACGGGAACGGCGCGCCGGAGAGCTGCTGCGAACGCTCGATCGTGCTGAACTGGGTGACCGGCATGACGCCGGGCAGGATCGGCGTGTCGCAGCCGGCCGCCGCGACCCGGTCCCGGAGCCGGAGGTAGTCGTCGGCGTCGAAGAACATCTGGGTGATCGCGAAGTCGGCGCCGGACCGGCACTTGCGGATGAAGTGCTCGGTGTCGGTGGCGATGTCCGGCGAGCGGGGATGCTTGTACGGAAAGGCCGCCACCCCGACGCTGAAGTCGCCCGACTCGCGGACCAGCCGGACCAGGTCCTCGGCGTAGAGCACGCCCTCCGGGTGCTGCACCCACTCCCCCATCGGGTCGCCCGGCGGGTCGCCACGGACGACGAGCACGTTGCGGACCCCGGCGCCGGCCAGCCGGCCGATCACGTTGCGCAGCTCGGCGACCGAGTGGTTGACCGCCGTCAGGTGCGCCATCGGCAGCAGCGTCGTCTCGGTCGCGACCCGCTCCGTCACCGCGACGGTGGTGTCCCGACTCGACCCGCCGGCCCCGTAGGTGACGGAGACGAACGACGGACGCAGCGACTCCAGCTCCCGGATCGCCTGCCAGAGCAGACGCTCGCCGTTGGCGGTCTTGGGCGGGAAGAACTCGAACGAGAACGTCGGCTGGGGGCCACGGACGAGTTCCCCGATCGACGGTGGCGAGTCGGGGAGGACGGAGGGAAGACCGAGGGCCACGCCGCGACTCTACCGGTCGTACCGACCCGGTCTCATCCCATTGCTCGCCGTTCGGGACGGGAAGTCGGCTTTCCGATGTCACGCCGACGTCACCTCGGGCCCCGGCAGGCGGCGAGCAGGCCCCGTACGGCGATCCGGCGGCCGTGGCAGGGCCAGGGGTCCCCGCAGGTACGGCAGACGTCCGGGCTGCCCGGTCCCGACATCTCGGGCGTCGGCCCGGCGGGAAGCGGGCTGTGGTCGCGGTGCAGTCGTACGGCCAGCCGCCAGGCCATCGGCTGCCGCACCCCCGGCGGTGGCTCGTCGGGCGGGTTCTCGGGGTCGAACGGCAGTTCGCTTCTCACGGCACTCCTCGGCGGTCGGTCTCTCGGCGCCGACGGCCGCAGATCGGTGTCGACCGGTGGCCGGGTTCAGGGGGCGCGTACCGGTCGACGCCGGAACTGATCCGGCCGCCACGGAACGAGCAGAACGTGAACCGGGCCGACCGGGAGTAGCCAGCGCCCGGGGGGCCAGCCCATTGGCCCCGGGGCCAATGGGGGGGCCGACGAACGACCCCGGCCGCATCACGAGCCATCTGGATGTTGACGAGTTCGTGTCGTCCCATCGACAACAACTCGTCAACATCGACCGAGAACCGAGCGATCCGACCGGGACCGGGTGCCGGGTCCCACCGGGCGGTGGGCAGAACGTCGTACCGGGCCGGTAGGAATAGTCGACGCATGGGAGCCGACCGCTGGCTCCGGGGCCGTGCGCGGGGGTCAGCAGGAGGTTCGTCGACAATTCCGGCCAGAGGACCGCCATGACCCGACCCGATCATGATCCATCTGACATCCCCCCGATGTCGCTCGGCACACTCCTGACCGAGCTGCGGCTCGCCCGGGGCTGGAGCCAACTGCGCGTGGCGGAGCAGCTCTGCGCCGCCTCCGGCGTACCGACCATCAGTCGGCACGAGGTCTCCCGATGGGAGCACCGGCGACGGGTCCCCGGCGAGTTCTGGCTCGGCTGGCTCGCGGCCGTACTCGACGTGCCGGTCGCCGACCTGACCACCGCCGCCGCGGCGGCCCGGCTCAGGACGGCCGGGCGGGACGAGGCGTCGACCGGGTACGACCTCGGTGCCGGCCCGACGCGCGGGGTGGGCCGGCTCCGCCAGGAGTTGCTGACCGCCGCCCACGCCTGGCTCGCCGACCCAACGGAGCCGCTCGCCAATCCGAGGGAGCCGCTGGCCGGGCCGACTGAGCCGCTCGCCGGGCCGATGGCCGGGGCGTCCGTACCACTGGTCGGGCCGATGGCCGGAGGGTCCGTACCGCTGGTCGGGTCGCCGACGGACCCGGGTCCGACACCGGAGCTGCCGCTCGACGGGGCCGGCCTGGCGCGGCTGCGCCGACTCGACGACCTCGTCGGCGGAGAAGATCTGCTGCCGTCCGCGATCGGTCAGCTCGCCGTCGCCACCGCGCGGCGGGCCACCGGTCGAGCCGGGCGGCGGGCGCTGCCGGTGGTCGCCGAGGCGGCACAACTGGCCGGCTGGCTCAGCGCCGACGCGGGCGATCCGGCCGGTGCGCTGCACGCCTACCGACTGGCCCTGGCCACCGCCGCCACCGTGGGTGACCGGGCTCTCGGCGCACACGTACTGGGATCGGCCGGTCATCTGCTCACCGCCGGTGGCGATCCCCGGGGCGGGCTGCTGCTCGCCCGTACCGGATATCTCGGGGTCCGGCGCACCGGCCCGGCCGGGCTACGCGCGCTGCTGCTGCACCGGATCGCGCTCGCGGCGGCGCTGTGCGGACGGCGTCGGTCGGCCGAGGCCGCGTTGACCGCCGCCGAGCGGACCGCCGGGCGACGGAAGCCGGCCCGGGAGCCATCCTGGCTCTACTGGCTCGACGAGGACGAGTTGGCCGCGATGTCCGGCCGCTGTCTTGCCGCCCTGCGCCGGCCACTCCGCGCCGAACCGCTGCTCACCGCCGCGCTGGCCCGGACCGGAGAGCCGAGGACCTCGGCGATCTACGGCGCCTGGCTGGCCCGCACCTATCTCGACCTGGGCGAGCCGGAGCGGGCCGGCGAGGTGGCGGACGCCGCGCTGCTCGACGCCGTACGGTCCGGGTCGGCGCGGGCGGCGGCGGAGCTGGCGGTGACCGGCCGCCGCCTGGCGGCGTACCGGGGCGAGCCGGCCGGCCGCCGCCATGCCAGCCTCGCCGCCTCGGCCCGTCGCTACCTGCCGGAGCCCGCGCCGACGGTGGCGACCAGGGGGCCCTCCTGAGCCGCGCCCGCACCCGGAAGGTCGATCCACTAGCGTCATGGCGTGACCGAAGCCGCCCCCGTCCCGCCGGTTGACCGCGCTGGCCTGCGCCAGCGGGTCGACGCCTCGTTGGCCAGGTTCCTCGCCCGGCAGCGCGGCTGGATGAGCGGCGTCGACGACGGGCTCGTCCCGGTCGCCGACGCGCTGGAGGCGTTCGTGCTGGGCGGCGGCAAGCGGCTGCGCCCGGCGTTCGCGTACTGGGGGTACCGGGGGGCGGGGGGCGCGGACTCGAACGAGATCGTCGACGGCCTGGCCGCGCTGGAGTTCGTACAGGCGAGTGCGCTGATCCACGACGACCTGATGGACCGCTCCGACACCCGACGCGGCGAGCCGTCGGTCCACCGCCGGTTCGCCGCCCACCATCGGGCGGCCGGCTGGGCGGGCGAGCCGGACAGTTTCGGGGAGTCGAGCGCCATCCTGCTCGGCGATCTGTGCCTGGTCTGGTCCGACGAGCTGCTGCACGGCAGTGGGATCGACCCGGTCGTGGTCAGCCGGGCCCGGCCGGTGTTCGATGAGATGCGTGCCGAGGTCACGATCGGGCAGTACCTGGACGTACTCACCCAGGCGACCCGGGACACCTCCGTCGAGCGGGCCAGCAAGGTCGCCCGGTACAAGTCGGCCAAGTACACCGTCGAACGTCCGCTGTTGTTCGGCGCCGCGCTCGCCGACGCGTCCGCCGAGGTCCGGGCCGCCTTCTCCGGGTACGGGCTGCCGCTGGGCGAGGCGTTCCAGCTTCGCGACGACGTACTCGGAGTGTTCGGCGACCCGGGTCAGACCGGCAAGCCGGCCGGTGACGACCTGCGGGAGGGGAAGCGTACCTACCTGGTCGCGGCGGCGTTCGAGGCGACCGACCCGGCCGGCCGGGAGTTGCTGACCCGGCGGTTGGGCGACCCCGGACTCGATCCGACCGGCGTCGACGAACTACGCGAGGTCATCACCGGCAGCGGGGCACTGGACCGCACCGAGCGGCGGATCGCCACCCTCACCGACACGGCCCTGACCGCGCTCGTCGGCGTCGAACTGGAGGCCGAGGCGCGGGAGGTACTGGTGGACCTCGCCGTGGTGGCGACCCGCCGCAAGGACTGAGCCGGCCGATCGTGAGTGGGGGCTGATCACGTCGTGCGACCATCGGAGGCGTGCCCGCACCGGATCGGCTGACCCGGATCCGGTTGGCCGGCCTCGCCGCCAGCACCGTCATGGCGGCGGGCGCGTACGGCGCGGGCGCGCTTCCGTCCGGCGACGCCGACGCCGTCCTGTGGCCCGACACCGCACCACCCGGCTCGGCGGGCTACTGGCTGGGCCTGGCCGGCTGGCTCGTCGGACTGGCCGCACTCGCGGGCGCCTGGTGGCGGCTCGGCGTACGGATCGGCGAAGGCACCGTCGCCGGAACCGGGGCGGTACCGCTGGGTCGGGTGCTGCGTACCGGGCTGCTCTGGGCGGTGCCGCTGCTGCTCGCCCCACCGACCGGCAGCCGGGACGTGTACGCGTACGCCTGCCAGGGTGCGCTCTGGCTCGACGGCGTAAACCCGTACACGGTCGGCGTGCTGCCGGGCGGGTGCGTCTGGTCGGCGGCCGTACCCACGCTGTGGCAGGACACCTCGGCCCCGTACGGGCCGCTCGCGATCGCGCTGTCCGGTGGGGTGGTGGCGCTCGCCCGGCTGGCAACGGACTCCACCGACAGCCAACTGCTGGTGGCGGTCGCCCTGCTCCGCGCCGTGGCACTGGTCGGCGTGGCCCTGGTCGCCGGCTGCCTTCCCCGGCTGGCCCGGGCCGGTGGCGTCGATCCGGTCCGGGCGACCTGGCTCGGCCTGCTCTCGCCACTGATCATGATCCACGCCGTCTCCGGTGCGCACAACGACGCGTTGATGCTGGGGCTGATCCTCGTCGCGCTGACCCTGGCCGCCGCACCGTCCCGGGGCGGGGTGGTTCCGGTCGCCGTCGCCGGGGCGGTACTCGGGCTGGCGATCGCGACCAAGGTCACCGCGATCGTGGCACTGCCGTTCGCCGTACTGCTCGGTGCGGCCGGGTCGCGCCGGCGGCAGGTACGCCGTCCGGGCCAGCGGGAGGTACGCCGTCCGGGCCAGCGGCAGGTACGCCGTCCGGGCCGTCCGGAGGTACGCCGTCCGGGGTTACCGCGGCTGGTCCTGCTCACCGGCGGGGCGCTGGGCGGCGGGGCGCTGACCTTCGGCGTACTGACCCTGGCCACCGGGCTCGACCTGGGCTGGATCGGCGCGCTCTCCGACACCGGTCGGCTGGTGCAGTGGACGTCGCTGCCCACCGGGCTGGGCATGGCGGCCGGGTACGTCCTGCGGCTCGCCGGCCGGCCCGAGGCGGTCGACCTCGCGGTGACTGTCGCCCGGCTGCTCGGACTCGCCGTGCTCGCCGCGACGGTCGTCGTACTGCTGGTGCGCGGCTGGTGGACGATGCCGGTGCCGGACCGGCTGGCCCGGCGCCGGTTGGTGCTGGCCGCAGGTCTGGCCTTCGCCGCCCTCGCCGTGCTGTCCCCGATCTTCTACCCCTGGTACGCCCTGGCCGCCGTCACCGTGCTCGCGGCGGGCCTGCCCGGCGGGCCGTGGACCTACCGGGTCGCCGGCATCCTCGTACTGGTCAGCTTCCTGGTCCTGCCCGACGGGCTGGGACTGGCCGTCTCGACCAAACTGCCCGGAGCCCTGTTCGACGTCGTCCTCGTCGGCGTGCTGACCGTGCTGGCGTACCGGCGGTGGCGTACCGCAGGTGGCGTACCGGCGACGGACGGCGGCGGCGAACGCCGGCCGGCCGACCGGTCGGAGCCGCGCTGACGACCGACGGGGTCACGGCCGGTCGGCGGCACGCCCGTCCCGGCGGTTGACCTGCCGGTTCAGCAGGCGGTGCAGCCGGGGGCGGCCGGGGCCGTCGCCGGCGGCCGGGGTGCGCTGCACGCCGGCCCGACCGAGCCGAACCCAGACCGCGAGGGTCAGCAGCACCAGCGCGAATCCGAACAGCAGGTCCTCGACCGGGGCGTGCACCAGGCGCGGGCCGAGGATCGCCGCCGGGTCGTACCGGACGATGTCCCGACCGGTCAGGATGCCGTTGGAGATCAACTGAAAGAACACGATGATCGGGTACGTGGCCCAGAACACCGGCCGGAGCACCAGCCGGGTACGCAGCACGAACAGGTCGACCAGTACGGCGCCGGCCACCCCCAGCAGCGCCGCCACCGTGTAGGTCATGCCGACTCGTCCCCGGCCGGCCAGCGCAGCACGGCGCGTACCGCCTCGAAGCCGAGGATGGCGCAGAACGGCACGACGACGAAGAAGAGCAACTCGTCCAGCGGCAGGTCACCGGGGAGCAGCACCCCGGTCGTCTGCTCCGGGTCGAACGTCCAGTGTCCGGCGGCGATCGCGGCCAGGTCCCACAGCGCGAAGATCACCACCACCGGCAGCAGGGTGAGCAGCAACCGCCGCCACCGGCGCAGCACGTTCACCCGCAGGATCGGCTCCAGCCACAGCGCGCCGCCGAGGCACCCCGCGAGCACCGTCAGGTACGCGAATCTGGCCACCCCGCCGACCCGGTCAGAACCCCGTGGCCTGGGCCCGGCGCTTGACCTCACGGGCCCGGTCACCGCCGAGGGCCTCCGCCGGGGTGCCCGGCAGCGTGTCGTCGGGCAGGTAGAGCCAGCGGAGTACGGCATCGTCGTCGTACCCGGCGTCGTGCAGCAGGGTCAGGATGCCCGGCAGGTGCTTGCGGACGGTCTGGTTGGCGACCAGTTCGGCGGGGACCAGTCGGACCCCGTCCCGGCGGACCGCGAGCAGTTCCCGGTCCCGGATCATCTGGTGCACCTTGCTGATCGACACCTCGAAACGCTCGGCGACGTCCGGCAGGGTCAGCCAGCCGGTCGGGTCGATCGGCTGCACGTCGGCGGGTACGGATTCAGTCACCCGAACACCTTGCCACGCAGCCGCCTGAGTCGACGAACGGCTCCCCACGAACCGGCGTCCCGGGCACCGCCGAGCGCCCCCGGACCGATCCGAGCCGGACTCGGCTCCGCTGTCGGCCACCCGTCTGCGCGTCGTCATTCCGCTCTCGGCGCGCGTCCGAAATGCCCGCCGAGGTTTTCGGTTGGGTGTCGGCTGTGGCATCCTGTTCTGCCGCCACCCTCTGGAGACATAGACTGCCTGCCGATGGACATTCAGGTCGCCGACACGCTGCTCAACTCGCTGATCGACGGGCGCTACCGCATCCGCGGTCGCGTGGCCCGTGGTGGGATGGCGACTGTCTACACCGCCGTCGACGAACGCCTCGACCGCACCGTCGCAATCAAGATTATTCACCCTAATCAGGCCCGCGACGCACAGATGCAGCTCGCCGGGTTCGTCGAACGGTTCACCGACGAGGCCAAGACGATCGCCCGGTTGACCCACCCCAACGTGGTGGCCGTCTACGACCAGGGCATCCACGGTGGGTTGCCGTACCTGGTCATGGAGTACGTGCGTGGCCGGACCCTGCGGGACATCCTCGCCGAGCGCGGACGACTCAACCCGAGCGAAGCGCTGGCGATCATGGAGCAGATGCTCGCCGCGATCGGCGCCGCGCACCGGGCCGGCCTGGTGCACCGGGACGTCAAGCCGGAGAACGTCCTGGTCGCCGAGGCGCCGAGCGGTGGGCCCGCGAACCTCGTCGACGGTGTGGTGAAGGTCGCCGACTTCGGGCTGGCCCGGGCGGTCGAGGCGAGTTCGGAGACCGAGGCCGGCAACCAGCTGATGGCGACCGTCGCGTACGTGGCGCCGGAGCTGGTCACCGAGGGCCGGGCCGATCCCCGTACCGACGTCTACGCGGCCGGCATCGTGCTCTTCGAGATGCTCACCGGCCGGGTCCCGTACGACGGCGACCGGGCGGTCGAGGTCGCCTGGCAGCACGTCGACCGGGACGTACCACCGCCTTCCACGCTGGTCCCCGGCCTGCCGCCGGTGCTCGACACCCTGGTCGTCCGGGCGACCCGGCGCGACCCGGGTGCCCGGCCGACCGACGCGGGCGCGCTACAGACCCAGGTACAGATGGTCCGCGACGATCTCGGCACCGCCGCCAACGCCCACACCACGGTCCTGCGGCAGATCCCGTCGGTGGAGCACCCGACGATGGCGGTGGAACAGCCCACCATGGTCGTCTCCTCGGTACGCCCGAACGAGCGGCCGACCTGGGCGCGGCTGCCGGAACAGCAGCGGGAGAAGCCGGCACCGCACCGTCGGCGCGCGGCAGCCCCGAGTTCCGGGTTCGCCGAGCGGCTCCGCGAACTGGCCGCCCGGCTGCCCGGCATCGCCGGAAGCAACCGGGTGGCGGTCATCGCCGTCGTGGTGGCGATCGGCCTGGTCGCCGCGATGGGCGGCTGGTGGTTCGGGGTCGGCCGGTACACCGAGACGCCGGCCCTGATCAGCATGGCCGGGAAGGACGCACAGACCCAGGCCGAGCGGGCGGGCTTCGTCGTCAAGTTCGCGGATCCCCGCTACAGCGAGGCGGTCGCCAAGGACGCGGTGCTGGACCAGGATCCGGCGTCGACCGATCGGATCGTCCGGGGCGGCACGATCACGCTCACCCTCTCGCTCGGTCCGGAGCGTTTCCCGGTACCGGACGTGACCGGCAAGACGCTCGACTCGGCCCAGCTCGACCTGGAGCAGGCCAACCTGGTCGTGGCGCGCGGCCCCGACCGGTACGACGACAACCTGCCCAAGGGTGTGGTCATCTCGACCAACCCGAAGGTCGGAGCCGTGGTCAAGCCGGGTGACAAGATCACCGTCACGGTGAGCAAGGGCAAGGCGCCGATCAGCGTTCCCGACCTGGTCGGCAAGAGCATCAACGACACCCGCTCGGCACTGCGCGAACTCGGTCTCAAGCTGGCCGAGACGTACAAGGACTCCGACAAGCCGAAGGACCAGGTCATCGCCCAGAGCCCGCAGAGCGGCGCCGGGGTGGAGACGGGTGCGGAGGTCAAGGTCGACGTCAGCAAGGGCCCGCCGGAGATCCCCGTACCCCGGGTGATCGACCTGCCGTGCCCGCAGGCGAAGCAGCAGTTGGAGAGCCAGGGATTCGCCGTCGGGGTGAACATCAACCCGAACGCGGTGGTCCGGTTCCAGAACCCGCCCGAGAACACCCCGGTGCCACCAGGAACGCAAATTGTCCTCACCTGCTTCTGATCCGGTTCCCACTCCGGCACCCCGTCGGCCGGTCGGCTCGCACACGCCGACCGCCGGCGGGCTGGCCAGGGCGGCCCTGCCGTACGCCGACGCCGCCGGTTCCGAGGCGGTGCAGGTCTACGTCGGGAACTCCCGGGGCTGGGCGCTGCCCCCCGGTGACCCGGGCCAGGACGCCGCCTTCCTGGCCGGCTGCGCCGAACGCGGCCTGCCGGTCTACATCCACGCGTCGCTGCTGACGAACATCGGTTCACCCACCCCGGCGACGGTGGAGCGGTCGGTGGCGACGCTGGCGCACGCGCTGGACCGGGGCACCGCGATCGGCGCGGCCGGGGTGGTCTTCCACGCCGGCAGCGCGGTCGACGCCGGGCACGCCGAGGCGGCGATGCGCCAGGTCCGGGAGGCGCTACTGCCGCTGCTCGACTCGGCCGCCTCGCGCGGCGGCCCGAAACTGCTGGTCGAGCCGAGCGCCGGAGGTGGCCGTTCGCTGGCCTCCCGGGTCGAACACCTGGAGCCCTACCTCGACGCGGTGCAGTGGCATCCCTGGCTCGGCGCCTGCTTCGACACCTGTCACGCCTGGGCCGCCGGGCACGACCTGGCCCGCCCGGGCGGCATGACCGAGACCCTGGACGCGCTCGTCACGGCGGTCGGCGCGGACCGGCTCTGGCTGGTGCACGCCAACGACTCGCGCGACCCGTGCGGCTCGACCCGGGACCGGCACGAGACGATCGGCAAGGGCAGCATCGGCGAGCCGGCCTTCGCCGAGCTGCTGGCCCATCCGGCGACGGCGGGCATTCCGGTGATCGTCGAGACCCCGACCGAGAAGCATCTCGGGCACGCCGACGACATCGCCACGCTCCGGCGCCTGCACCCCTGACCTGCACCGACGGCCGCGCGGCGGCGTACCGTGGCGGCGGTGAAACGCTGGTCGCGCTTCGGAGTGCTGGCGGCGCTGCTGGCGGCGCTCGCCATCTCGGGCTGCGCGCCCGGCACGGCCGATCCGGATCGGGCCGCCGGCCCGCCGACGTCACCGGGGCAGCCGACCGGCCAGGCCGGTGCCCCGCAGCCGAGCACCGGTCCGGCCGTACCGCCGTTCGTCGACGATGTGTCCCCGGTCACCGCCGGTGACGTCTCGCGGAGCTGGCGGCCCGGCTGTCCGGTCGGCCCGGAGCAGCTTCGACGGGTACGACTCGGCTACTGGGGCTTCGACGGCCAGCCCCACGTCGGGACGATCATCGTGCACCGGACGGTCACCGCGGATGTGATCACGATCTTCGCCGCCCTCTACCGTGAACGGTTCCCGATCCGTCGGATGGAACCGGTCGACCGGTACGACGGCAGCGACGACGCATCGATGGCCGCCGACAACACCTCCGGCTTCAACTGCCGGAAGGTGGTCTCCACCGGTCCGTCGAAATGGTCCGTCCACGCGTACGGGCAGGCGATCGACGTCAACCCGGTGGAGAACCCGTACCTCGTTGCCGGCAGGGTGCTGCCGCCGGCCGGATCGGCGTACCGGGACCGCTCCGACGAGCGGGCCGGCATGGCGGTTCCGGACGGCGTACTGGTCGAGGCGTTCGCCTCGGTCGGCTGGCACTGGGGTGGCGGCTGGAAGTCCCCCGACTACCAGCACTTCAGCAGGACGGGTGGCTGAGTACGCCCGTCCGGCCCACCCCGGTCAGCGCCGGAAGATCTCCGTGAGCACCTCGACCGCCCGGTCCACCCCGGCGTCGTCCAGGTCGTAGTGGGTGACCAGCCGGGCGATGCGTGGGCCGAGCACCGAGACCAGTACGCCCCGCTCCCGAGCCGCCACGCCCAGCGCGGGGGCGTCGAATCCGCACTTCGTCAGGTCGAGCGGCACGATGTTGGTGCGTACCGGACCGGCCAGCACACCGAACGGGGCGAGCGCGTCGGCGAGCCGGGCCGCCCGGACATGGTCGAAGGCGAGCCGGTCGATGTGGGAACGCAGCGCGTACCGGCCGGCGGCGGCGAGCACGCCCGCCTGACGCATTCCGCCGCCCATCCGCTTGCGGATCACCCGGGCCCGCTCGATCCGCTCCGCGCTGCCGACCACCACCGAGCCGGCCGGCGCACCGAGCCCCTTGGACAGGCACACCGACAGGGTGTCGAACAGCTCGCCGTAGCTGGCCAGCGGCACCCCGTCGGCCACGTGTGCGTGCCAGATCCGGGCCCCGTCGCAGTGCAGCGCCACCCCGGCCTCGTCAGCGATCCGGCGCAGTTCGCGCAGGGTGCCGAGCGGGAGCACTCCCCCGCCGCCCCGGTTGTGGGTCTGCTCGACCGCGATCGCCCGGGTCGGCACCGCGTGGTAGCCGTCCGGCCGGATCATCGAGGCGACCTGTTCCGGATCGACGTCCGCGCCGGCCGGCGACCAGGTCCGCGAGGACACCCCGCCGTACGCGGCAGCGGCCCCGACCTCGTACGTCACCACGTGCGCGTCGGCGTCACAGAGCAGTTCGTCGCCCGGTGGCACCAGCAGTTGGATCGCGATCTGGTTGGCCATCGACCCGGTCGGGGCGAAGAGCGCCGCCTCGTGCCCGAACAGGGCGGCGACCTCGGCCTCGAGGGCGTTGACGGTCGGGTCCTCGCCGTACACGTCGTCGCCGACCTCGGCCGCCGCCATCTCGGCGCGCATCCCCGGAGTGGGCCGGGTGACGGTGTCCGACCGGAGATCGACCGGGGTGGTCGGGGTCGGGTCGAGGTCAGCCACGAAGCATCTCCGCCACCAGGAAGGCCAGTTCCAGCGACTGCTGGGTGTTCAGCCGGGGGTCACAGGCCGTCTCGTAGCGATCCGGCAGGTGTACGTCCTCGATCGCCTGTGCGCCGCCGAGGCACTCCGTGACGTCCTCGCCGGTCAACTCGACGTGCAGGCCGCCCGGATGGGTCTCCAGGCTCCGGTGCACCTCGAAGTAGCCGAGCACCTCGTCGACGATCCGGTCGAAGTGCCGCGTCTTGTAGCCGTTCGAGGACTCGTGCGTGTTGCCGTGCATCGGATCGCACTGCCAGACGACCTTGGCGCCGGACGCGGTGACCTTCGCCACGATCGGCGGCAGTACGTCGCGGACCAGACCGTTGCCCATCCGGCTGATCAGGGTGAGCCGGCCCGGGACGTTGTCCGGGTTCAGCTTCTCGCACAGCTCCATCGCCTCGTCGGGGCTGGTGGTGGGGCCGAGTTTGACCCCGATCGGGTTGGCGATCCGGGAGATGAAGTCGAGGTGTGCCCCGTCGAGCTGCCGGGTGCGCTCACCGACCCAGAGGAAGTGCCCAGAGAGCCCGTACGCCCGCCCGTCGGAGATCCGGGTCAGCGCCCGGTCGTACTCCAGGGCCAACGCCTCGTGCGAGCAGTAGAGGGTGACCGTGCGGAGCGCCTCCTCCTCGGTCAGCCCGCAGGCCCGGATGAAGGCGAGCGCCCGGTCGATCTCCCGGGCGATGGCCTCGTAGCGCTCCCCTGCCGGGGAGTTCCGGACGAAGCCCTTGTTCCAGTCGTGCAGCCCGTGCAGGTCGGCGAGCCCACCCGCGAGGTACGCCCGGAGCATGTTCATCGCGGCGGCCGAGTTGGCGTACGCCCGGATCATGCGCTGCGGGTCGGCGATCCGCGCCTCCGCCACCGGCTCCAGCGAGTTGATCATGTCGCCCCGGTACGCCGGCAGCCCCCGCGCGTCGGTCGGCAGCGAGCGCGGCTTGGTGTACTGCCCGGCCACCCGGGCCACCTTGACCACCGGAAGCGACGCCCCGTACGTCAGCACCACCGCCATCTGGAGCAGTGTCCGGGCGTTGGCCAGCAGGTGGCTCTCGGTGTTGTCGACGAACGTCTCGGCACAGTCGCCGCCCTGGAGCAGGAAGGCCCGCCCCTCGCAGACCATCGCCAGCCGCGCCCGGAGCTCGTCGACCTCGTAGGGCGCGACGACCGAGGGCACGCTCTGGAGGATCTTGCACACCCCGTCGACCTGGCTGGAGTCGGGCCAGGGCGGCGTCTGGGCCCGCGGCAGGTCCCGCCACCGGTCCAGTCCGAGAGCCTCGTCCTCGGCGGAATCCTCGGTCGGACGGCTGGTCTGCAACGCGGGACTGCCCACCGCGGGGTAGCTCAACTGATGCCACTCATGGCGCATGGACAGAAGCCTACGGCGACGCTCCGGCCCGCCCGGGTGCGAGGGGCGCCCGTCCGCTTGGTGGGAGTCCGCTCCGGCCGGTGATCCTGACCACTCCGGCCCTTGCTCCGGTCAGGCTCCGGCCGCCGGAGTCGGCTCACCGGACGGGGACGGCGGGGTGTTGCCGCCGGGCGCCTCCTTGGCGATGCACCACTGGCCGCCCGCGCGGGCCACCGTGAAGAGGATCTTCGTCGGGGTGGACCGGGTGCCGACCTTGACCGTGATCGAGGTGCTGACCTCCTGGTCGGCGCCCTCTGCCCGGACGTCGGTGATGGTTGCCGCGGAGACCGAGAAGTGCTTCGCGAAGTCACCGTTCGGGCCGGTGGCCGCCTGGTCGAAGGCCTCCTGCAAGGGTGCGCAGAGCTGCTCGCGGCCGTCCGCGACGCTCTTGGCCTTCATCGCGTCGAGATACGTCTGCACCCGCTCCCGAGCCCGGTCTGGACCATCGTCGACCGGGGTGGGGGTGACGTCCGGATCCTGCCCGAACACCTCGAGCAGGCCGCAACCGGTCAGGCTCAGCGGCAGCATCGCCAACACCATGGCCACGCCGGCCGCACGCCGCCGTACGACGAGCATCGCGCTCCTTCCGAAGGGGATCCCCACCCTAGTCGAGTCATCGACCAGCGGTCCGCCCCCACACCCCGGGCCGACGTGCCGGATCGGCCGGCAGGCCGCCGGCCGATCCGGTCACGTCGGCCCTGCCTCAGCCCTTCACCAACCGGTACGCCCGGATGATCGTCTGGTCCGTGGTGTTGCCGGCGCTGTCGGTCGCCCTGGCCCGCAGCGAGACGTACCCGCCGGACGCCGGATGGCGCAGGGTGAGCGTGCCGCCGTCGCCGGAGCGCCCCAGCTCCGCCCGCTGCCAGGTCTGCCCATCGTCGTACGACACGTCGACGCCGAGCGTCCGGACCGTACCGGCCGCTGAGCCGGGCTGCCGGAACACCGTCACCGGAAACCGGACCGTCGCCCCGGCGGGTGCCCCGTTGACCTCGTCCAGCCGTGGCTCGAACCGCACCACCGACACCGGCAGTGGGGTGTTGGCAGCACCGTTGCCACGGGACCGGAAGGTCCATTCGACGGAGGTCCGGGTGGCCAGGGTGGCTGGTGCGGCCCGCTGGGCCTCGTACCGGAGCCGGTAGCCCGCCTCGGCGGTCGGGACCTCGAAGCTGCTCTCCCAACCGTCCGCCGTGCCGATCAGTGCCCCGTTCCGGTGCAGCGTGCTGGTGTAGTCCGCGTTCTGGCCGAGCCCGAACCGGTCCACCGCGTCCGAGTAGAGCGACAGGAAGGTGTGGATGGTGTCACCGACCCGGGCCACCTCCTTCGGTTCGCCGTCGGGGATGTCGAGGCCGAAGAAGGCCGGGCCGAGCACTCCCCGGTTCCAGCTCTCCCGGTAGGTGACGCCCGCCCGGTAGCGACTCACCCCCCACAGTGAAGTCAACATGTCTCCCTGGTCCGCGCTGTACTCGAGGAAATCGTTCTGCCAGGTCAGTCCGGTGTCGGCGGAGTAGTACTCGGTCCGGGTGGTGGGCGGCGCGAAGCCGATGTCGGTGAGGAATCCGCCGCCGGGCAGATCGTCGGCCGCCGCGATCGCGGCGAACCGGCCACGCATCCCCGGCGTGGAGCTGGCGTACGAGTGCCGCACGGCGGCCAGGTCCTCGGGGCGTACGTTCCGGATGAACCCGGTGGGCAGCCGTCCCCGCTCGTACCAGGCCAGGCGGTAGCCGTACGGGCTGTCCGACATCCCGTCGACGCCGCCCCGGGCCCACTGGCTGCCGATCTTTGCCCAGACGCCGTCCCGCAGGTCAGCCGGGCCGAGCTGCGCGCTGTAGGTCCGGTCGAACGACTCGCCGAAAGTCAGCGTGGCGGCGCCGAGTTTGTCGTCGGTCGGGATGGTCGAGATCAGCTCGGCCAGGATCTGGCCGGCCGTCGGATCGGGCACTGTCACCTGGAGCGGTCTGCCCAGCCGGGCATCCAGGTTGACGGTCTGGTTCCCGGTCAGTTCCAGCCGGGGCCACACCAGGTGGGTCAGATCGCCGTCCGGACCGTAGATCCAGGTGTAGACCAGGTAGCTGCCCCGGGGCAGCCGCATCCGGCCGTTGGCGGGTACCGGAATCTCGGTCGTCTCGCCGTCGATCCGAAGCACCCCCGGCTGGACGTCGGTGGCCGGCGCGCCGTCCCGGCCGGTGTGTACCAGCGTCAGGTCGTAGCTCTCGATCTCCCGGCCGACCGAAACCGGGGTGTTCACCACCAGGTCTCCCGCGCTCGCCAGCAGATATCCGGCATAGTTGCCGTCCTGGGTACCCGGCCGGACGTCCGCGGTCACCGTGGTCTGCGCGGTCCCACCGGCCGGTACGGTGAGCCGGCTGGCGCCCAGGGTGAACATCCCCGCCGGGGCCGGCGTACCGGCCGGTCCGTCGGCCTGCACCGCCAACGCCAGCTGCACCGGCTGGCTGCCGCCGTTGTGGTAGGTGACGGTCCTGACGACCGGCTCGTCGTCGCCGTGCGGCCACTGGTGCAGCCCGAACGACACGCTGGCCGGAGTCGTCGTCACCGACTGCGTCATCGCCCGGCCCAGGTCCACCCGGCCGGCGCCCTGCCCGAAGACCCCGGTACCGGTCGACCGGCGCGCGGCGGCCATCAGCGTGCGCTTGAGCTGCTCGCCCGACCAGTCCGGGTGCTGCTGCGCCAGCAGCGCCGCCGCGCCGGCCACGTGCGGGGTCGCCATGGAGGTGCCCGAGATGGTGGCGTACGGCTCGCCGGGGCTGCCGAATCGGCCGTCCGCACCACGTGCCGCGGTGATGTCCACCCCCGGCGCGGTCAGGTCGGGTTTCACCGCGGCGGTCCCGATCGCCGGTCCCCGGCTGGAGAAGTCGGCGAGCGCGTCGGACCGGTCGACGGCACCGACGGCCAGCGCGGCCGGGGCACTGGCCGGCGAGCCGACCGACGCGTCGGCGCCGAAGTTGCCGGCGGCCACCACGAAGAGGGTGCCGTACCGGGCACTCAGCTCGGTGACCGCCTGCTCCAACGGGTCGGTCTCCGGGCCGTCCAGGCCACCGAGGCTGAGGTTGACGACCTTCGCCTGCCGCTCGGTGACGGCCCACTGCATCCCGGCCAGGATCCAGGAGTCCATGCAGCCACCGTCCACGCAGACCTTGCCGTTGACCAGGGTGGCGTCCGGGGCGACTCCCCGGTTGCGCCCGCCGGAGGCGGCTCCGTTGCCGGCCACCGTGGACGCCACGTGGGTGCCGTGTCCCACCAGGTCACGGTCGTCCTCGACGCCCTCGGTGAAGTTCTCGGCCGCGACGACCCGACCGGCCAGGTCCGGATGCTTCCCGTCGATCCCGGTGTCCAGCACGGCCACCGTCACCCCCGCCCCGGTGTAACCGGCCTGCCACGCCGCCGGGGCGCCGATCTGCGGCACGCTGGTGGCCAGTACGGGTTTACGGAGCCCGTCCAGCCACACCTTCCGGACCCCGCTGGCCGGGGCGAAGCCACCGGCGGTGACGCCCAGACTCCGCCAGAATCCTCCGGCGTCGCGCCGTTCGGCACGTACCGCGAAGGTGGCCGGGCCGGGCAGGGACCGCAGCACCCGTACCCCGGCCGGCGCGGCGGTCCGGACGGTCCGGGCGGCGGCGTCGTCGGCGTACGTCACGATCAACGGCAGGTCGGCGCGCCGGTCGTCGTACCCGCTGTCGAGCAGTGTGCTGACGTCGAACAGCCGGCGGTCCAGCAGGCCGTCGCGGAGCGGGCCGACCGCGTCGCTCGGTACCACCCGCAGCTGGTCGCCGACTCTGCTGCCCTGGAAGGTGACGTGCTCCCGACCGGGGCCACGGGTGACCGCCCACCGGGACCGGTCCGCGCCGTACACGGTGATCCGGTCACCGGTGACCAGGGTGACGGTCCGGACCGGTTGTGCCGACGACGCCTCGGCGGCGCGGTCCGGCGCTGCCGCCACGGCGTGCACCGCCCGCCCGCCGGTGGCAGGCTGGCCAGCCGCCGAGGCGGCGCCGGGGCCGCCCGCGGTGAGCTGCCCGGCGGTCAGGACGGCCACGGCCAGGCCCAGTCGGGCCACCGGTCGTCGACGGATCCTCATCGTTCTCCCCCTTCGGGCACTGCCAACGGACGGGTACGGAACCCGGTGTCACCCTTCTATCGGCACCGGGGTGGGAGTCGGTTGACAGTCCGCGTCGAAATTCTGCCGCGATCGCGCACGGCCATCGACCGAGCAACGTGGACGGAGCCTTCAGGTACGGCTGTGGCTGTCGATGCCACGCCGGTCGGTCAGCCCGCTGCGGCGACGGCCGGGCCGCCGCGCGCCGACCTGTGCGACGATACATTCGCATCGATCTTTGTCGATCAAAGGAGGCAACATGAGAAGGCTCGCCGCCGTCCTTGGCGCGCTCGTCGTGGGGATCGCCGCACCGACGGTGTCCGCCGGGTCCGCGCTGGCCGACGGACCTGTGCAGGCGTCCGGATCCGTGTCGGCGACACCGTCGGTCACCTCGCTGCACGTCGTGATCGGCCCACCCCAGGGACCTGGCCCCAGCAAACGGACCGAGCCGGTCGTCGTGCTGTTGCGCTGCGACGCGCCCGGCAACGAGCACCCGTACGCCGCCGAGGCATGCGCCGAGGTCGAGGCGGTCAAGGGCGACATCGACGCCATCCCGGCCGGCAACGCCGGGTGCGCGGGCGTGTGGCAGCCGGTCCGGATCAGCGTGAGCGGAGTCGTCGCCAACGAATTGGTGCAGTGGTCGGACGAGGTCTCGAACGAGGGCTGCGCGGTCAACTCGCACGGACACGTCTTCCGGCTGCCACTCGACGCCCCGCCCCGGGACATCGACTGATCCGACCACCCCTGTCGGGTACCAAGCGGGGGAAGGCCACCGGTGGCCCTCCCCCGTACTCCGGGTGACCAGCGACACCCTGGCGCAGCAGCCCCGCACTTCCTAGGGTCTAGCCGGGCGGTTACTGGAAACAATCCTTACCGGAGGACGGGTGCGGGCGGCAAGGGCGTGGCTGAGCGACACCGCCGGCGGGCTACCTGGGACCTTCTGGTACCTCTGGACGGGTCTGCTGATCAACCGGATCGGCGCCTTCGCCATGCTGTTCCTGCCGCTCTACCTCGCCGACGAACGTCAGGTCGGTGCCGCGCTCGCCGGCCTGGTCGTCGGGGCGTACGGGATCGGTGGCGTGGCCGGGGTGCTGCTCGGCGGGGTGCTCGCCGACGGGTGGGGCCGGCGGCGGACCCTCCTCGGCTCGCATCTGGCCGCGTCGGTGCTGATGGCCGGGATGGCGGTCACCACGAACCTGCCCGCCATCGCCCTGCTCGCCGGACTCGTCGGTGTCGCCCACTCGATGTCGGGGCCGGCGTTCGTCGCCGCGATCGTCGACGTGGTGCCGGCGGGCCGTCGGTCCCGCGCGTTCAACCTGCACTTCTGGGCCTTCAACCTCGGCATGGCCGGCGCCTCGGCCCTCGCCGGACTCCTCGCCGAGGCGAGTTATGTGGCGCTGTTCCTGATCGACGCGGCGGCCACCCTCGCCACCGCCGTCATCATCGCCTGGAAGGTGCCGGAAACCCTGGCTCCGGCCACGGTCCGGACCACCCCGGCCGTCCGGACCGGGCTGCGGACCCCGCTCACCGACCGCACCTTCCTGGCCTTCGCCGGGCTGACCTTCGTACTCGCCGTGCTGACCACGCAGACCTCGACGGTGATGCCGCTGGCGATGCGCGCCGACGGCCTGAGCTCCTCGGCGTACGGCCTGGTCGTGGCGCTGGGCGGCGCGCTCATCGTGGCCGGTCAGCTCTTCGTGCCCCGGCTGATCGACGGTCGCCGCAAACACCGGGTGCTGGCCTGGGCCACCGGGCTGACCGCACTCGGGTACGGCAGCCTGGCGCTGGCGGACCAACTTCCGGGGTACCTGCTGGCGGCGCTGGTCTGGACGATCGGCTCGATGCTCGCCGCACCGCCGAACGCGGAGATCAACGCCGAACTGGCCCCGGCTGCCCTGCGTGGTCGATACCAGGCGGTCTTCTACCTGACCTTCCCGGCGGCGGCGTTCGTCGCCCCGACGATCGGCGGGGTGAGCCTCCAGTACCTCGGCGACTGGCACTGGCTGGTGGTCGGCGGGGTCGGCCTCCTCGCGGTCGCCGGCCACCTCGTCACGGGACCACGCCGGGAGCGTCGGGTCGCCCTGCTGGCCACGACCGCCGTTCCGGTCGCCGCCGGGCAGGCCGCCTGAGGTCGACGCGCCCGCGCCGTCTTGCGTGGTCGGGCTAGCCTGACGGCATGTTGGAGGCCCGGAAAGTCAGCGTCTGGCGCAGCCGCTACGAGATCAGTGTCGACGGCCGGACGGTCACGACCTGGGACAACGCCTTCTGGAAGAGCGGCGGTAGCTTCGAACTGGATGGCCGGCACTATCAGGTACGCGGCAACTTCCTGGGCAACCGGTACGCCATGGTCGACGTGGACGACCGGATCGTCGCCTCGGCGGACCGGGTCGGCCGGAAGCGGTGGACGGTCGACGCCGACGGCGAGACCTACCAGTTCCAGCGGGCCTCGGTGTGGAGCCACGAGCAGGAACTGCACGCCAGGGGCGGCCGGGTCGGCTCGGTGAAACGGACCAGCGTCTGGCGTGGTGACCTCACCGCCGACCTGCCGGGGCTGTCGCTGCCGGTGCAGATCTTCGTCCTCGGGGTCCTCATCACCATGCTGGACCAGCAGTCCGCCGCCGCGGCGAGCGCCGCAAGCTGAGCGAGCGACCGCGACGACGGTGGGTCAGCGGCTACTGAACAGCAGATACCGCTCGTCGTCGATCTCCCGGCCCCAGAGACGGGACCCGCCCAGCACCTGTACCTCGGCCTTGCGACGGCAGCGCAGTACGAGTGCCCGACAGTCGGCTGCGGATAGCCCCGTACCGGTCGACCAGTGACCCTCGACCAGCACGAGTCGGCCCTGCGGCCGGAGCAGGCTGGTCCAGTCCGCCAGCACCCGATCGGGATCCGGCAGGGCCCAGAGGACATGCCGCGCGAGCACGACGTCGAAGGACGACCGCGCGAACGGAAGCTTCGCACCGTCCGCGAGGACGTAGTCGACGTGCACCCCCGCGCCGCTGCTCTTCTTCCGCGCCGCCGCCAGCATCCGGGGAGCGAAGTCGACGCCCCGCACGTCGTGCCCGGCCCTGGCCAGCAGCACCGACAGGCTCCCGGTCCCGCAGCCGACGTCGAGGACCGATGCCGGCGCGGGTGGCATGAGTGGCAGCAGCAACTCCGCCCACGCCTGCCGGACGTCGGGGTCCCGCAGGCCGTGATCGGCCTCTTCGTCAAAGGCGGCGGCGTGTTCGTCCCACAACTGTCGCGCTCCCCCGCTCACGGACGACGGCCCGCCGCGCTCGACCTCGGCCGGCCAGCCGAACCATCGGCGATCACCAGCCCTGCCGGATGCCACCCGTGGGATCGTCGTCCAGTCATGGCCGGAACCATAACGACGAGGTCCGACGCGTAGGGACCGGGACGGTTACCGCACGCCGTCGACCCGCTCGGGCAGGAAGGGCGCGAAACGCGCGGCCACGAGATCGGCGACGCTCCGTGCGTCCCTGGTCCCGTCGACCTCGATCACCGCGATGTTCAGACGTCCGGCGTTCCGTACCGCGTCCTCGGCGATCAGCCGGTCCCGCTCGATGCGGTTCCGCTGGGCGAGTCGGGGGTCGCTGACCCGGGACCCGACGTCGCCGGCGCGCGGAAGTCGGTCGAGCTGATGCTGTCGGAACTCCTCGGTGGGCACCATGACCACCATCCGGTCGGTCGATTCGGTGATCGAGGCGACCAGTTCCGGGCGTAGGCCCCAGCCGTCGGCCAGGATCGGACGGGGTGAGACCAGCGCCCGCAGGTCGTCCTGCACCCACTCGAAACGCTCGACGAACTCCGCCAGCGCCTTCCGCACCATCTCCGCCGGTGTCGCCTCGATCCAGATCGCCTCCGGATCCGGTTCGGTCGGCGCCTCGCCGCGTCGGATCCGTCGGGCGAGCCGGCGATCGTGATGGCCACGGGCGTCGTGGTAGTCGTAGTGGTAATGCGTCAGGCCGTACTCCTCGGCGAGAATTCCGGCCACCGTGGACTTTCCGGCCCACTGACCGCCGCCAATCCAGAGTGCGCGACGCAGGGTGCTGAACGGGTCCCATCGCATGCCTCAAAGCGTGGGACGACCAGAGCACAAGATCAAGTCTTGTTCTTCGATCGACGAAGTGGTCAACTGGGAGAAGAGGGATCGTGGTTCCGGCCGCCGATTCTCCCAACCGGCCAGCACGTTCCGGACAGATCCGAGAACGGTCGTGCGTACTCGACCATCGTTCGTCAATCACGACCTGACCCAGAGGCCGAGGGTCGGCGGACGGACGGGCCAACCACACCATCGCCCGTTGTGATCATGAGATCACAGCGGGTATAGATGACTCATTGCCGTGCGATCTGACGCACGAGTGAGTGGCCGCGCTCCGAAATGGCGTTGATTGGACGACAGCACGCTGCCGAGCACGATAGTTAATGTGTGGAGGGCTGATGCCCGAGGAGCAAGCAGAGATCCATCAGGGCACGATTGTCGAGTACGGAGTGAACGGCCCGTGGGGTCGAATTCGACTGTCGGACGAAACCGACGCGTGGTTCAACGAGGACATCGCATTCAGTGCGGCCGGCCGGATAGAGGTCGGCGAACAGGTCGAGGTGCGACTGCGTTACCAGGAGAAATCGCACCTGTGGGAGGCGACGAGGATCCGTCGGGCCAGGACCGCAGGGTCCGACGGGACGGACGGGGCTCTCCCGTCCGAACGGGCCGGCCAGCTCAGCGGAACCGTGCGAACCTTCAGCCCGGACAAGGGGTTCGGGTTCATCGGCCTGGACGGCAGGGCCGACGTGTTCGTCCACCAGAGCCACATAGTGGGCCAAGGATTTCGCTACCTACTGCCAGGGGAGCCGGTGGAGTTCGAGGTGGAGCACAACGACGCGAAGAACCGGCTTGAGGCCCGGAATGTCCGCGCACCTGCCGGTCGTGTCCGTGGCACCGTCAAGAGGTTCGACCACGCGAAGGGTTGGGGCTTCATAAAGCCCGATGACGGAAGCCCGGATGTCTTCTTCCACCACAAGAGCATCCTTGCCTACTCGAAGGCGGGGCGTACGACCGCCGAAGAGGGCGAGCAGGTCGAGTTCGAGTTGGAGACGCCGGACGGCGGTCGAATTCGCGCGATCCGGGTCAAACGCCAGGATTCGCGGCCGCCCCTACTCCGGTTCGCCGACATGGGCAACGAGGCTGACTGGCTGCTGCGGCTCGCCCAGAAGGCGGAAGCAGAGCCGTGGCAGCATGGGGACAAGCCCAATCCACACTCGAAGTGGCCGGTGCTCAAGAGCTACATCCAGCACACCTTCGCCCGTCTCGAACAGGAGGACCGCTCGAACCCAGGGCTGAAGATAGTCCTGGGCAAAGACGGCAACCGCCCCTACGCGTGTTTCAACACCGGGCTGGTGACACCGAACCAGGAAGAGATATTCGCGCTGTTCATCGGCAAGGATTCCGGCCGGGACGGCCGCCTCTGGCGACTCAACGGATTCCATGCGGCAAGCGACAACGCCATGCTGGGAAGGTTCGACCGGCTACCGGAACTGGCCTACTACTTCGACGACCCGTCCGTCCTGCTGTACGACCGGCGGTGCGAGTTGTACATGGACATCGACCATATCCTGGACGACAATATCGGCCGATTCCCCGAAGAGCTGCAAAGCCGCAAGTACCTGGCCCGCCAGTCACTCGAAGCCGCGCGTACGCAGACACAGCAGCGCGTCTACCGCAACTACAAGACCGCCGTGCCGCAGTTCCACCGCGGATCGGTGCAACTGTTGTTGCCGCTGTGCCTGTTACGGCCGAACGTCGCGGACCTGGCCCTGGTGGTGAGCCGCAACAACATGCAGTACCGGGGCGAGACCGTCCTGACGCTGGACATGGCGTACAACAACGCCCGACTGCTGTGCCGCCCGGACAGCGAATGGTTGAAGCCCTAGCGGAGCATCGACGTCCCGGACCTCGCTGACGGTGAGTGTGCGGGTACCCCGGCCGGCATCCGTCGGAGTGTCGACGCCCCTCCCCGTCGACGCCCCGATGGATGCCGGCCGGACGTTCCGGTCGGCCGGAACGGTCACTCGTTGTGCAGCACCTTGGCGATGCTCAGCCGGGCCGCCGCCCGGGCCGGGACGAACGCGCCGAGCATTGCGATCAGCACTCCCGCGAAGGCCAGTACGCCGAGCACCCACGGCTGCCAGACGTGCAGCAGGACCCGCGCGACGCCGACCTGTGCCGCGTCGGCGGCCAGCGGCACGATGAGGTGGTGCGCGACCACCCCGAGCGGGATGCCAAGCAGGCCGCCGGCCGCGCCCAGCGCCGCCATCGAGGTCACCATCATCGCCGTCACCTGCCGGGGTGTCATCCCGATCGACTTGAGCATCCCGAGGTCACGGCGGCGTTCCCTGGTGTTGAGCACGACGGTGTTGAAGACGCCGAGCGCCGTGACGGTCCCCAGCATCAGGGTCAGCGCCAACGCCAGGCCCACCGCGGCCACGGTGAACTCGTCGGTGCCGCCGTTGTCCCAGGCGTAGAGCCCCGGATCCGCCGCCCGGACCGCGTCGAGGTAGCCGGGCACGTCGGTCCCGGGCGCGAGCTGGATCTGGTAGAAGAACTGGTTGTTGGCGAACTGGCGGTCCGGTGCGAGGGTGGCCAGCGTCCCCCAGTCCGTGAGGAGCCCGGACGGTCCGGGGGCGCCCGCCATGGTTTCCCCGACAACGGTCACCACGCCCCGTCGGTCGTCGAGCGCGAGGGTGATCCGGTCACCGACGGCCAGCCCCCGCTCGCGAAGCAGATCCGAGGGGACGACGACCTCGTCCGGCCCGGCCAGCCAGCGTCCCTCGACGATCTGGTCCGGGTAGCTCTGACTGTCCACGTCCCCGCGAAGGAAGATCGCGCTCACCGGCTGGGTCGACCCGACGAGGGAGAACTGGAGATCCAGGTTGACGGTCACCCTGGTGGTGCCCGGCAACGAGCGCAGCAGCGCTTCGACCTGCGGATCGGTCAGCGCCGACCGGGCCACCTCCCGGCTGGACGGGTTCGGCCGTACCCCGACCGCGTCGTTGCCGTCCGTGAGGTCGGCGTACCTGGTCACCGTGCTGGCCAGGCCGGTCGCGAACGTCACCGTCGTCACGCCGATGAGCACGGCGGCCATGGTCAACGCCGTCCGGCCCGGTCGGGCGAACGGCAGGCCCAGGCCCAGGCTGACCGAGCGCGGCAGCCGGCTCCCACTCAGCCACCGTTGGATCCGCAGCCCCCGCCCGGTCCGGGACGCGCCGCCCGCGCTGATCGCCTCGGCCGCGGGCAGCCGGTGCGCACGCAGCGCGGGTACGAGTGCCGCGAGCACCACGACGGCCGGCACGCCCAGCAGGGCCACCACGTCGACCCAGACCGGAACGGCGGCGTCACCGGGCGCGAACAGCAACTCACCGTACGCGTTCGCGAGCAGCGGCTCGGCCGCGAGATTCCCGAGTACGGTGCCCAGCACGCAGCCGACGACCGCCGGAACGCAGACCATCACGAGGTAGACCGCGAGCACCTGCCCCGGGCTGAATCCGAGCGCCTTGAGGATCCCGATGTGCCGGAACCCGGACACCACCGCGCCACTGACCACGTTGCCGACGATCAGGACCGCCGCCACCAGGCCGAGCACGCCGAAGACCATCAGGAAGGGCACGTACACGCCCGGTCCGGCGGCGGCGGCCTCCTTGACCACGAGGTACGACTGCGCGGCGACCAACGCGTCCGACGGAAGCTCCCCGGTGACGGCGGCCAGGCCGGCGTCGATCTCGTCGCTCGTCACCGCGGCACCGAACCTGTAGAGCATCTGGACGGTGCGCGAACGCAGGGCCGTGGCCTGCTCGGGCGAGACCCAGGCGGCAGCCGTCTGGCCCAGGCTGTAGGCGTACCCGACGACGGTGAACGTTCCCTGGTCGGGGAGGTCGACCCGCTCGCCGAGCGGGAACGGCGAGGGGCGGCCCGAGTACGGCGGCGCCAGGTTGACCACGATCTCCCCGGCACCGGTCGCCCAGCGCCCCGCCCAGAGGTCGATCTGGTCCACCGGACCGCCCGGGTCCGCCCGGCCCACCACGGTGATCGGCCCCGACAGGAACGGAAGCGCGCTGTCGTCCGGCGGGATCTCCAGCACGGCCTGCGGAAAGGGGCCCGCGACGGCCTCGACGCCGGGCAGTCCGGCCGTCCGGGTCAGCTCTGCGGCCGCGACCCGGGTGCTGTCGAACGAGGCGACGACGTGGGCACCGCGCTGCGCCGCGAAGGCCCGCTCGAAGGGGGCCGAGGAGGCGTCCAGCAGCCCCAGCGCGACCACGATCGTCGCGGTGGAGAAGAGCACGACGAGACCGATGACCGTCGTCTGCAACCGGCGGCGGCGTACGGCTGCCCGGGCGGTCCGCCACACCGCGCTCATACGGCCCGCTCCAGGGCGCGTTCGCCGACCACCCGGCCGTCGGCGAGGTCGACCACCCGGCTGGCACACCGGGTGGCCAGGCGCTGGTCGTGGGTGACCAGCAGCAGCGTCTGGCCGATCTGGTTGAGGTCGAGCAGCAGGTCCATCACCTGCTCACCGGCGGAACTGTCCAGGGCACCGGTCGGCTCGTCGGCCAGCAGCAGCGCCGGCCGGTTCATCAGGGCCCGGGCCACCGCGACCCGCTGCCGCTCGCCGCCGCTGAGGGCGGACGGATAGATGTTCCGCCGGTCGGCGATGCCGAGTTCGTCGAGGAGTTCCAGCGCACGCCGGCGGGCCTGCCGGGCCGGGGTACCGGTCAACTGTCCGGCCAGCGCCACGTTGTCCAGCGCCGGCAGGTCGTCGAGCAGGTTGAAGAACTGGAAGATCATGCCGATCCGCTTGCGGCGGAACAGTGCCAGTCCGGTTTCGCCCAGCCGACCCAGCTCGTCGCCGTGCACGGTCACGCTGCCGGAGGTCGGGCGGTCCAGTCCGGCGATCATGTTGAGCATGGTCGACTTCCCGCAGCCCGACGGGCCCATCACGGCGACCGCCTCCCCGCTGAGGATCTCCAGGGACACGCCGTCCAGCGCGGTGGTGTCGCCGTACTCCTTGCGTACGGCGTCGAGTCGCACGACGACCTGTCCGGTGCTGTCTTCGCTGGTCATGGCTGAAAACTAGAGGTGGGGGCCCGGGCTCGGCATCAGCCCCCGGAGGTAACGTCCGGCCAGGTCATCCTGGGGATGTACGCCGCTGCTGCCCGGGGATGACGCGGATCGTGGCGGGTACTGCGAAGGTGGTCGGTGTGTGGGGATCCGGAACCGTCTGGCTGACCGTCGCGCTCGTGGCGGCCGGCGTGGCCGTGGTGTGGCTGGCGCTGGCGCTGGTCCGGGCGCGGCGGCTGCACCGACGGGCCCTCGGCGACCGGGGTTGGCTGTTCGAGCGGGAGCGCGAGAGCGCCGCCCGGATCGCGGTGGAGGCGGAGCGGGCCCGGATCGCCAGGGAACTGCACGACATCGTCAGCCACAACGTCAGCCTGATGGTGGTCCAGGCCGGGGCCGCCCGCGAGGTGCTCGCCACCCTGCCGGACGAGGCCTCGGCGGCGCTGTCGGCCGTCGAGGGCGCCGGACGGGACGCGATGACCGAACTGCGGCACCTGCTCGGCCTGCTCGCGCCGTCGCAGGACGGTGCGGAGGGAAGCGACGGCACCGGCCTCGCGCCGCAGCCGGGACTGGGGCAGCTGAGCCCGCTGGTCGACCGGATCGCGTTCGCCGGCCTGCCCGTCGAGGTACGGATCTCCGGCGAGCCCTACCCCCTGCCGGCCGGAGCCGACCTGACCGCGTACCGGATCGTGCAGGAGGCGCTGACCAACGCGCTGCGGTACGGCGACGGGGCGAAGGCCGAGGTGACCATCCGGTACGCGCACCGCTACCTGCGGGTGGAGGTGCTCAACACCGGCCCGAGCGTGCTCTCCGGCGGGCGGGACGGGTCGGCGGCACCCGGCACCGAACGTCGCCGGGGATCGGTGGACGATCCGCCGGGCGACGGCACCGGGGCGGGACGTGGACTGCTGGGGTTGCGGCAGCGGGTCGCGGTGCACGGCGGTGACCTGGACGCCCGGCGACGCCTCGGCGGCGGCTACCGGGTACGCGCCCGGATCCCGTTGGACCGGTCGTGACGGCGTCCGGCGGTCGGGCGACGGTCGGGACCGAGCCGGTGCCCCGGATCCTCATCGTCGACGACCAGGCCCTGGTCCGGACCGGCTTCCGGATGATCCTCACCGCGCGCGGGCTGGACGTGGTGGGTGAGGCCGCCGATGGCGGCGCGGCGGTGACGGCGGCGCGGGAGCTTCGGCCGGATGTCGTGCTGATGGACATCCGGATGCCGAACATGGATGGTCTACAGGCCACCCGGCGGATCCTGGCAGAGACGCCGGAGAGCCGGGTGATCATGCTGACCACCTTCGACCTCGACCGCTACGTCTATGCCGCGTTGGCGGCCGGAGCCAGCGGTTTCCTGCTCAAGGACGTCACGCCGGAGCACCTCGCCGCCGCCGTGCGGCTGGTCAGCACCGGGGACGCCCTCCTGTCCCCCTCGATCACCCGACGACTCGTCGAACGCTTCGCCGCCAGCGACGCCAGATCCGGCGGCAACCGGGCGGGCGACGACAGGTCCGGTGGCGGCGGTGCGGTCGGGGCGGGGTACGCCGCCGGGACCCGCACCGCCGCACACCGGGACCTCGCCGCGTTGACGCCCCGGGAACTCGAGGTCCTGACCCTGCTCGGCCGGGGTCTGTCCAACACCGAGCTGGCGCACCGGCTGACGCTGAGCGAGGCGACCGTGAAGACCCACGTCGCCCGAATCTTCGCCAAGCTCACCCTCCGGGACCGGGCCCAGGCCGTCGTCCTCGCGTACGAGACCGGACTCGTGGCACCCGGCGACGCCGACCGCTAGGGCGTGTCTCGCGGATCTCGGTGGAGCGAGGCGGAGTCCAGGCGGCGATCCGGCAAGGCGGTACGGCACCGGGCCCCGGCCACCTCGTGAGTGGCCGGGGCCCGTCCGCTCCCCCCGCGGATATCCCGGTTAGCGAAGACCGTTCGAGATGGCGCTGATCAGCTCGCCGTTGCTGGTGTCACCGGAGAGCTCCCAGAAGAAGGCGCCGCCCAGCCCCTGACCCTTGGCGTACGACATCTTGCCGCCGATGGTCGCCGGGGTGTCGTAGCTCCACCAGTTGTTGCCGCACTTCGCGTACGCCGTGCCGGCGATGGTGCCGGTCGCCGGGCAGGTGTTCTTGAGGACCTTGTAGTCCTCGATGCCGGCCTCGTAGGTGCCCGGCGCCGCCCCGGTGGCCGTACCGCCCGGGGTGGCCTGGGTGACGCCGGTCCAGCCCCGACCGTAGAAGCCGATGCCGAGCAGCAGCTTGTTGGCCGGCACGCCCTTGCTCTTCAACTTCTGGATCGCCGCGTCGGACCAGAAGCCCTGCTGCGGAATCCCGTTGTACGAGGTGAGCGGCGAGTGCGGCGCCGTCGGGCCCTGCGCGGCGAAGGCGCCGAAGTAGTCGTACGTCATCGGCATCAACCAGTTGAGGTTGTTGATCGCCCCGGCGTAGTCGGCCGCGTCGATCTTGCCGCCGTTGCTGCCGTCCGCGGTGATCGCGGCGGTGACCAGTGCGGACGAGCCGAACCGGCTACGCAGCGCGGAGACCACGTTCTTGAACGCGTTCGGGCCGCTGGCGTCGCAGGTAAGTCCGCACGCGTTCGGGTACTCCCAGTCGACGTCGATGCCGTCGAAGACGTCCGCCCAGCGCGGATCCTCGACCAGCGCGTGGCAGGACTCGGCGAACGCGGCCGGGTTCTGCGCGGCCTGGGTGAAGCCGCCGGACCAGGTCCAGCCGCCGAACGACCAGATCACCTTGAGGTTCGGGTACATCCGCTTGAGCTTGCGGAGCTGGTTGAAGCTGCCCCGCAGCGCACCGGCGTCCCAGGTGTCGGCCACCCCGTCGACGCTCTCCGCCGCCGTGTACGCCCGGTCGTAGTCCGCGTAGCTGTCCCCGATCGTGCACCGGCCGCCGGTGGTGTTGCCGAAGGCGTACAGGATGTGGGTCATCTTCGCGGCCGAGCCGCTGGTGTGGATGTTCTTCGCGTGGTAGGCCCGCTGGTAGACGCCCCACTGGGTGAAGTAGCCGACCACCTTCTGCGCGCCCGGGTTGGTCGGCGGCGGGGTGGTCACCGGCGGCGTGGTCGGTGGCGGGGTCGTCGGCGGCGCCGTGGTGGGCCGGACGGTCGTCGGAGTGGCGGTCGGCGTGGTTCCGCCGCCGCAGGCGGTTCCGTTGACGGTGCAGTTCAGCGGCGCCCGGTAGCCACCTGAGCCGACGTAGCCCCAGGTTGCCGAGGCGCCCGGGGCGAGCGCACCGGCCCAGCTCTTCTTGACCGCCACGTACCGGTCGCCGCTACGGGTGACGTCGGCGTCCCAGGAGCTGCTGACGGTGGTGCCGGCGGGCAGGTCGAACTCGACCCGCCAGGTGCTCACCGACGCGTCGGTGCCGTTGGTGACGGTCACCTTGACCTCGTGGCCGGAGCCCCAGTCGGAGCTGACGGCGAAGCTGGTGGTGAGGCTGCCGGCACCGAGAGCCGCGGTGACGGGGACCGCGGCGACAACCACCGCGGCCGCGACGCCGGCCCAGAGCGCCCGGCGGATGGATCTCCTCATGGTGGCGTCTCCCTGTTTAATTAATAGGAAACTTTCCATTTAACTGAGGCGACGCTACTCAGCGGTACACCGCTTCGTCAAGATGTCGATGTTTCGATTTCCCGCCGGCCACGGCCCGGTGCGGTCGGCAGCGCCGTAACCGGTACCAGCGGGCCGCCCGACCGGTAACCTCGGCGCAGGGCCGAGTAGCCTCGGCGCGTGGCAGAGCGAAGCGAGGGCATCGACCGGCCCGGCCCAGTGGGTCACCCCGACGACGAGCGCAGCGAGGAGACGAGATGACCGTCTTCGACACCGAGATCGGAGCGCTGACCGGAGGCTTCACCGATCTCGGTCAGTTCCGCGGCAACGCGCTGCTCGTGGTCAACCTCGCCTCACGCTGCGGGCTGACCCCGCAGTACGTCGGCCTCCAGGCGCTGCACGAGGCCTACGGAGAGCGCGGTCTGACCGTGCTCGGTGTGCCCAGCAACCAGTTCGCCGACCAGGAACCCGGCACACCGGCCGAGATCGCCGAGTTCGCCCGGTCGAACTTCGGCGCGACCTTCCCGATGACCGAGAAGATCGACGTCAACGGTCCGGACCGGCACCCGCTCTACGCCGCACTGGTCGACGCCCCCGATGACGGCGGGCACTCCGGTGACATCCGGTGGAACTTCGAGAAGTTCCTGGTCGCGCCGGACGGCACCGTCGTCGCCCGGTTCGCGCCCCAGGTAGAGCCGGAGGCGCCGGAGGTCGCCGCCGCGATCGAGACGGTGCTGCCCCGGTAGTACCTGCCGGCTGCCCCGACGCCACAGCTCGTCCGCGCCTCGGCGGGGCGGCGGCGCGGCGGGTCAGAGCCAGCCGCGCCCGTGCGCCTGCCAGCCCAACTGAAGCCGGGATCGCGATCCGGTGCGCTCCATCAGGATCTGCACCCGGCGTACGACCGTACGGCGGCTGATCCCGAGCCGGGCGCCGACCGCCTCGTCGGTGAGGCCGGCGACCAGCAGCGAGAGCAGTTGCCGGTCCTCGGCGGAGATCTCGGCGGCCCCGGCCACCTCCGCCAGGCCGACCGATGACAGGGGCGTCGCCTGCGTCCACACCGTCTCGAAGAGCGCGATGAGGGCGTCCAACAGACCGCACGGGTGCACCAGCAGTGCCGCGTCGTGCGCCGACGCGCTCCAGGCCAGCGGCAACAACGCCAGTTTGCGGTCCGCGACCGCGAGCTTCGTGGGTAGCGCCACGGCGAGCCGGGCCCGTTCCCCGGAGCGGATGTGGGCGGCGACACTGGCCGTGAACTCGGCGTCCTCCAGCGCCGTGCTGTCGTACACCGCCCGATAGGACACCCCGGCGGCCTCCCGATCGAGCTGGGTGGGGTTGATCGACGTCGGGATCGCGTACGGCGGCGCGACCAGCACCCGCATCTCCCGGCGGGCGGTCCGTTGCACCTGCTCGAAGGCCCGACCGACGGCGGCCCGCCCCGAGACGATCTCGATCAGATCCTCGGTACGCCGGTTGGCGGCCCTGCCCCGGGCCTCGGCCGCGATCCGGTGTGCCGCCTCCCGGGCCAGCTCCAGCTCCGCGTACCGGCGTCGGATCAACTGTTCGACGGCGAGGTCCGGCGGCACCGGCACGACCCGTTCGCCGGGCGGCGGGGTGCGGTGTACGAAGCCCTCCCGTTCGAGGACGGCGACGACCCGCCGTACCCGGGCCTCCGTCAGCCCCATCCGGTCGGCGAGGTCCACCACCCGGGCGCCGCCGTGCCGGATCAGCGCGAGGTAGGTCGCCTCCTCCACCGCGCTCAGCCCGGCGGATCTCAGCACGGACGGAACCTCCTGGCTCATCTGCGTCATGGCGCAGCTGCGCTCACTCTAGATCTTTCCCCTCGCGGTGACGAAGTGTGACGCTGCCTGAGCATCCAGAGGCACGTCAAGGGAGACTACGTGGCCAAGCCACTACGGACGGTCGCCATATTTGTGGTCGCCGTCGCCATCCTGACAGCCGGCGCTCCGCCGGCCGCCGCCACACCGGACGGTGGCGCAGTCACGCCAGCGGCGCCGGGCGCACCGGTGGCGACCCACACCGTCACCCTGGTGACCGGCAACGTGGTCCGGCTCTCCACCTTTCCCGACGGCCGGCAGGTGGCCGAGGTGGACGATCGGGGTACGCCGAGGGGACTCGGTTTCCAGCTGTCCGAACGCGACGGTGACGTCCACGTCACGCCCTACGAGGCGCTGCCCCTGGTAGCCGCGGGGCGGCTCGACCCGGCCCTGTTCAACATCACCGATCTGGTCGCCGAGGGCTACCACGACGCGGCCCGCTCGACGCTGCCGCTGCTGCTCACCGGAGCGCCCACCGCACCGGGGCTGCGCGCCGTCGCGCCGGCCACCCCGACCGGGGCCACCCGGCAGCGCGAACTGTCCAGCATCGGCGCGGTCGCGGTCCGCGAGGAGAAGTCCCGGGCCCGCGACTTCTGGACCACCATCACCGGCGGTGCCACCACCGCCGGGAACCGGCCGAAGGCCGGCCCCTCGAGGTCCGTTCCGGCCGACCCGCCGACCCTCGCCACCGGGTTCGACAAGATCTGGCTGGACCGCCGGGTCCGGGCCGACCTGACCGAGAGCGTGCCGCAGATCGGCGCACCCGCCGCCTGGCGGTCCGGGTACGACGGCAAGGGTGTCAAGGTGGCCGTCCTGGACAGCGGCTACGACCCGACCCACCCCGACCTCGCCGGCCGGGTGAGCGGCGCGGCGAGCTTCACCGGTACGCCCGACACCACGGACCGGTTCGGCCACGGCACCCATGTCGCGGCCACCATCGCCGGCAGCGGCGCCGGCCGTCAGCCCAGCGGCAGCGCCGGTCAGCAGCAGGGCGGCAACGCCGGTCGTCAACCCAGCGGCGACGACCCCGGGTCGGGGCGGGACGGCAGGGGGCAGGACGGCAAGGATGTCGGTGGCAAGGGTGTCGCCCCCGGGGCGGAACTGCTGATCGGCAAGGTGCTCGACGACACCGGTTCGGCCGACCTCTCCTGGGTGATCGCCGGAATGGAGTGGGCGGTGCGGCAGGGGGCCAGGGTGGTCAACCTAAGCCTCGGCGGCCCGGCGGCCGAGGGCCCCGATCCGGTCACCGAGGCGCTCGACGCGTTGAGCGCCAGCTCCGGCACGCTCTTCGTGGTGAGCGCCGGCAACGCCGGCCCCGGCCGGCAGACCGTCGCCACCCCGGGTACGGCTGATCGGGCGCTGACCGTCGGCGCCGTCGACGGGCGCGACGGGATCGCCGACTTCTCCAGCCGGGGGCCACGGCTCGGGGACGGCGCCGTCAAGCCGGAACTGACCGCCCCCGGGGTCGGAATCGTCGCGGCCCGCGCCGCCGGCACCACCCTCGGCGAGGTCGTCGATGCCGACTACACCTCGATGTCGGGAACCTCGATGGCCGCCCCGCACGTCGCCGGGGCGGCGGCCCTGCTCGCCCAGCGGCATCCGGACTGGCGGGCCGAACAGCTCAAGGCCGCCCTGGTCAGTAGCGCCACCGAGACGCCCGGTACGCCGACCTGGACCCAGGGCGCCGGCCGGGTCGACGTGGCGGCGGCGCTGGACCAGGAGATCAGCATCGACACCGCGACCGTCACCCTCGGAAAGATCCCGGCCGGTACGCCGCCCCGGACAGCCACCGTCAGCTACCCGAACCCGGGCCGCCGGCCGATCACCCTCACCCTGGCCGCCGAGGCCCGGGACGTGGGCGCCAGCAACCGGCGGGCGGTCCTCGGCGTCACACCGAGCCGGCTCACCATCCCGGCCGGCGGGCGGGCCAGCGCGGTCGTACGCCTCGATCCGACCGCCACCGTTCCGAACCTGTACGCCGGCCTGCTGACCGCCCGGGGCGGCGGCGCGGAGCTGCGTACCCCGATCGGTTTTCATGTGGTGCCGCCCACCCGCACCGTGACCATCGAGGCGGTCGCCCGGGACGGGGGTGCCCCGGCCGACTTCTACAGCCGCAGTCAGCTCTGGAACCTGGACACCGGCGAGACGTTCTGGGCGCACTTCGCCGACGGGCGGCCAGCCACCGTGGCGGTGCCGGCCGGTCGGTACGCCCTGACGACGTTGGTGATGAGCACGGCCGAGTCGGGCTCTCCGAAGGACGCCGTGCTGCTCAGTGAACCGGAGCTGACCGTCGAGTCGGACCGGACCGTGCGCCAGGACGCGCGGACCGCGAAGGAGATCCGCGTCGACACCCCGGACGAGACCACGATGGAAAGGGTCGCGCTGGTCTGGCAGCGCGACACGAAGGCGGGGTCGCTGCTGATCGGCGAGTCGGTCAATTCGGATCAGATCCGCCGGGTGTACGCCGGGCCGACCCGTCCGGTGTCGACCGGCAGCTTCCAGTTCTTCAGCCGGTGGGATCTGGCCGCCCCGATGCTCACCGCCCGGGTGACCGGTGCCGGCGGTTTCGCCGTGCCGGAACTCCAGGCGGTCGAGGGCGCGCCGCCGCTGGACGGACGGTCGACGGCCCGTCTGGTCGACGGGGGCGACGGTACCCCCGCCGAGTTGGCCGGGGCCGGCGCCCGGGACGGGGTCGTACTGCTCCGGCTCGCTGCCGGCGGCGACGAGGAGCCGGGCATCGCGCAGTTGCGGGCGGCCGGCGCGGCAGGCGCGAAGGCGGTGATCCTGGCGGGGCCGCTCCCGGGCCACTACTACATGAACGGCAACGTCTCGACGGTCGCGGCGTACGGCGTGGACGCGGACGTCGCCCGGCGACTGCGGGACCGGCTGGCCAGCGGGCCGGCGACGATCGACCTGGACGCGGTGGCGCGGTCGCCGTACCGGTACGACCTGCTGCTGCCGGAACTGGACCGGATCCCGGAGGACCTGCACTACACGGTGCGGGATCTGGCACTGGCCACGGTCGAGTCCGAGTTCCACCAGCACACGACGGAGATGCTGGCCCGGGAGACCCGGGCCGGTTACCCGGACGGCGTGATGACCGGGTTCGGCTTCAGCCGCAACATCACCGAGGCGCATCGCCGGACCGACCGGATCAGCACCCGGGGCGTCGCCTGGCGGAGCAGCGCCATCATCGAGGCGTACGACGTGGGCCGGCCGCAGGGGCAGATGTACGGGCCGTTGCGGGCGTACCGGGCCGGTGACCGGGTGCGGGAGGTGTGGTTCCCGGCCCTGACGCGTCCCGCCCTGCCCTCGGGGGTGACACCGGATCACGCGTACGGGCTGCCGGTCAACCGGGCGCACGACGCGATCCGGGTCGCAGTCCCGCAGTACGCCAACGGTGACGCCACGGCGTACGGCTGGATCGACGGCCGCTCCGACCGGACCGAACTGACCCTGCGCCGGGCCGGTACCGTCGTCGGCCGGAGCACCGGCTCGGCGGCCCAGTTCACGGTGCCCGGCGGCAGTGCGCGGTACGAGCTGCGGCTCGACGTGACCCGCGACCAGTTCGCCGGGGAGCAGCCGTGGTGGACCACGTCCACGGCGACCTCGACGATCTGGACGTTCCGCTCCGGACGGCCGCACGGCGACCAGCCGGCGGTGCTGCCACTGCCACAGGTGCAGTACGACCTCGACACCGACCTGACCAACGCGGTCCGGGCCGACCGGCCGTACGGGTTGGTGTTGCGGCCGGGGTACCAGCCCGGAGCGAAGGGGCCGGGCCGGTTCACGGTGGAGGTGGCGGTGTCGTACGACGACGGGGCGCACTGGCAGGCGGCGCCCGGCCGGGGTGACCGGGAGATCGTCGTGACGGTGCCGGCCGCACCCGCCGGGGCGGAGTTCGGCACGCTCCGGATCACCGCCCGGGACCGGGACGGCAACGGCATCGCGCAGACCATCACCCGGGCCTGGCGGGTGACCCGCTGACCTGAGCACGCTGCCGGGAGAGGTCGGGCCCGGGTCGGTGGATGCCGGCCCGGGCCCGATCCGCGCGTGAGGACGGTCCACATCCGATATACGTAACGATTAAGTAACCCTGTGTGGCGAGCTTGCGGGCCCGGGATCGGCTCGGGACCCTTTCAACGGCCCAATGGTCCGCCGACCATCCCCCGCGATCGCTCCCGTCCGGACGGACCGCCAGTGCGACATTCCGGGCCGTCGGGCCGCTACCGTGCCCGCCACACTCAGGAGGCACGATGGAGCACACCACCACACCACAGATCCGGATCGGGCGACGGATCGCGGCCGGCGCGGCGGCCCTCGGCCTCGGCCTCGGGCTGGGCCTGGCCAGCATCGTCCCGGCCCCCGCCAACGCCGGGGCCACGGTCGGCTACGTCCGGCTGGCCCACCTGTCGCCGGACACCCCGGCCGTCGACGTCTACCTCGGCGCCGCGACCGACTCGACGGAACCGCAGGTGTTCAAGGCGGTCGGCTACGGCGTGCTGTCGCCGTACCTGCCGTTGCCGGTCGGCCCGTACGTGGTGGCGATGCGCAGGGCCGGCGCCGCCGCCACGGATCCGCCGGTACTCACCGAACGGGTCTCGGTGGCCGCCGGCAAGGCGTACACCGTCGCCGGTGTCGGCCGGTACGCCGAACTGGGACTGAAGGTGCTCGACGACGACCTGACCGCACCGCCGGACGGCCGGGCGAAGGTACGGGTGGTGCAGGCGTCGGTACGCGCACCGGTGATCGACGTGTCGGTGGCCGAGGGGGCGAGCATCGCCAGTGGCGTGCAGTTCGCCACCACCACCGCGTACCACCAGGTCGCGCCGGGGCGGTCGACGCTGCGGCTGTCGGCCACCGGCGCGAAGCCGACGACGGTCGACGTGTCGCTCACCGACGGCACGGTCTACTCGCTGCTGGTGCTCGACGCGAAGCAGAGTGGCCTGACCACCGAGCTGCGGGTCGACGCGCGGGGCGGAGTGGTGGTGCCGACCGGTGGCGTGGACACCGGTGCCGGCGGTACGGCCGGCCGGAGCGCGTCGACGTACCCGATCGGGCTGGCCTCGGTCGGTGCGCTCCTCGCGGTCGTCGTCGCGGCGACCGGCCGGCGCCTTCGCCAGCGCCGCCCGCGCCGCACCTCGTGAGATGACGGAAGGCCCGACCGCGCCCGGCACCGCCCGCTGGTGGCGTCGGGTGCGGGCCCGCGCGTCCCGACCGGCCCCCGGCTCCGGCCCGACCCGGTACGGTGCTCCGCTGCGTCGGGGTGGTCTGCGGTATCTGGTGGAGTCCGTCGCCGGCGACCTCGTCGGCGTCATCACCGGCCGGTCGGCGGTCGCAGCAGGTCGACGGCCGGCCGCGCGGCCGGCCGCGCCGAGCCTGGTCAGCCTGCTGCTCTGTGCCGTGCTCGGCGCCGGACTCGGCGGCACGGTGGCCGGCGACAATCGGCCGGCGGCCACGCCCGACCACGCCACGACGACCGACTACACCGCGACGACCCGGATCCGGCCGGCGGACTGCCCGGTCGACTGCCCGCCCGCCGCGACCCGGACCGACGGCCGGACACCCACCGGCCCACCAACCCGGGTACGGATCCCACGGATCCGGGTCGACTCGACGCTGGCCCGGCTGCGCCTGGACCGGACCGGCCGACTCGCCGCACCCGCCGACTTCGCCGAGGCCGGTTGGTACGCCGGAGGAACCGCACCCGGTGACGTCGGGCCGGCGGTGATCGCCGGGCACGTCGACTCGGCGGCCGGACCGGCGGTGTTCCACCGGCTCTCCCAGTTGCGACCGGGCGACCGGATCGAGGTACGGCGGGACGACGGATGGGTCCCGTTCCGGGTGACCGGGCTCAGCCGGTACGCCAAGGACGACTTTCCGACAGCCGCCGTCTACGGGCCCACCCCCGGACCCGAGTTGCGCCTGATCACCTGTGCCGGGGTGTTCCACCGGCCGACCGGACACTATCTGGACAACCTGGTCGTCTTCGCCGTCGCCGACCTGCCGGTGGTGATCCCGAACTCGGTCGCCGGCTGACGGCCCGCCGGCCCGGAGGACCGGCCCGTCCCCGAGGAGTCGAATCAGACCCGGCGTCGACCCGCGAACCCGCACTCCACCCGGTGGTACCAGCCCACGTCGTCGTCCCCCTCCAGCCAGCACCACAGCACCGGCCGGCCGTCGCGCTCGCCGGCGAAGTCGAGTAGCACCGGCGCGAAGCCCTTGACCTGGATCTCGTGCCCGGACAGCTCCTCCAGGATGCCGAAGATCCGTGCCTCCAGCCCCTTGACCTCCGGCAGCCCACCCAGCGGGCTCGCTCCTCGGTCGGTGAGGTCGGTACGCAGCTCGGCCAGATCGGCCCGGAGCGTGATGAGCTCGTCGATCCGGGGACGCAGCGTGGCGATCATGTGGCGAGCCTGGGCAAGGGTGAACACGCTGGCCAGTATGGGGCACAGGACCCGGCGCCGCGCCCGCGCAACGGCTCAGCCGCGCCGGCCCGCTCAGTCGTGCTGGGCGGCGATCTCCCGGGCCCGGTCCCGGGCCGCCTCGAGGGCGGCCAGCAGCGCGGCCCGGACGCCGTGGTTCTCCAGCTCCCGGATCGCCGAGATCGTCGTACCGGCCGGCGAGGTCACCGCCTCGCGCAACTTCACCGGGTGCTCGCCGGAATCACGCAGCATGATCGCGGATCCGATCGCAGTCTGCACGATCAGGTCGTGGGCCACCTGACGGGGCAGGCCGAGCAGGATTCCGGCGTCGATCATCGCCTCGACCAGCAGGTAGAAGTAGGCCGGTCCGGAACCGGACAACGCGGTCACCGCGTCCTGCTGTGCCTCGGGGACCCGGATGGTCGCGCCCAGCGGCCGGAACATCTCCTCGGCGAGTTCCAGGTGGGCCGCTGTCGCGTGCCCACCGGCCGAGAGCGCCGTCATCGCCTGGTCGACAAGTGCCGGTGTGTTCGTCATGACCCGGATCACCGGCGTGCCCTCGGGCAGCCGCCGGGCAAAGAAGCTCGTCGGCAGGCCGGCGCAGAGCGAGATCAGCAACTTGTCGGCCGGCACCTTCGGCCCGATCTCGTCGAGCAGCGCCGCCGCGTCCTGCGGCTTCACCGACACGGCGAGAACGTCCGCCTCCGCGACCGCGGCCAGGTTGTCGACCACCTGTACGCCGTACCGGGTGGCGATCTCCTCGGCCCTGCTCTGCCGTCGCGTCGTGGCCAGCAGCCGGTCCGCCGGCCATCCCGCCCGAAGCAGCCCGGAGAGCATCAACTCGCCGATCTTCCCGGTGCCGATCACGGCCACCGTGTGCGCTCCCGGCGCCATCGCTCCTCCTCAGGTGAAAGCCGTCAAGCCATCGCGGTCGGGTGGCCACACCGGCCGGCGGGGGTGGCCCGCCGTGCCCGGCGGAGAGATCAAGCCTGACCGCTCGGAGCCGGGCACGGCGGGCCACCCCACCACCGCGAGACGTCAGCTGCCGAAGAAGACCTCGGCCTCGGTGTAGCGCTCCAGCGGCACGGTCTTCAGCTCACGGGTCGCCTCGGCCAGCGGGACCCGGACGATGTCGGTGCCCTGCATGGCGACCATCTTGCCCCAGTCGCCCTCGTTCACCGCGTCGATCGCCTGCAGGCCGAGCCGGGTGGCGAGAACCCGGTCGAACGCGGTCGGGGTGCCACCGCGCTGGATGTGCCCGAGTACGACCGTCCGGGCCTCCTTGCCGGTCTTCGCCTCCAGCTGCTGCGCGAGCCACTGCCCGATGCCACCGAGCCGGACGTGGCCGAACGCGTCCAGCTCCTTGTTGTGCAGCACCATCTGACCGTCGAGCGGCTGTGCGCCCTCCGCCACGACCACGATCGGGGCGTACTGGTGCTGGAACCGCTTCTCGACGTACCCGGCGACCTGCTCCACGTCGAACTGCCGCTCCGGCAGCAGGATCACGTTCGCGCCACCGGCGAGCCCCGCGTGCAGGGCGATCCAGCCGGCGTGCCGACCCATCACCTCGACGACCAGGGTGCGGTGGTGGCTCTCGGCCGTGGTGTGCAGCCGGTCGATCGCCTCCATCGCGATGTTCACCGCGGTGTCGAACCCGAACGTGTAGTCGGTGGCGCTCAGGTCGTTGTCGATCGTCTTCGGTACGCCGACCACCTGGACGCCGAGCTCGTGCAGCTTGGTGGCGACACCGAGGGTGTCCTCACCGCCGATCGCCACCAACGCGTCCACGCCCTGCTCGGCGAGGTTGGTCTTGATCTGCTCGACCCCGCCATCGATCTTGAAGGGGTTGGTCCGGGAGGAGCCCAGGATCGTGCCGCCACGCGGCAGGATGCCCCGCACCTCCGCGATGCCGAGCGGCTTGGTCAGCCCCTCCAGCGGACCGCGCCAACCGTCGCGGAATCCGACGAAGTCGTGGCCGTAGGTGGCAACGCCCTTCCGCACCACCGCTCGGATCACCGCGTTCAGACCCGGGCAGTCACCACCACCGGTGAGCACGCCGATACGCATGATCTGCTTCTCCTCCTGGAGCTTCGAGTAAGCCCGTCAAGCCCCAGGGTCGAAGTCAGGTCAGACCGTCGGCGTCATTGCCGGCCCGGGGCGGGCCGTCATTGCGCACTGTAGTCGCCCGCCGGAGGGCAGGCCAGCGCGCCCCGTGCGCGGTTGGTGGGCAGAACACGAAGATCATCATGATCAAGAACCGGATGGTCCCGGTCCGGTGGATCCGCCCGGTTCAGCCGTGCTCGCACTTCCGGTCCGCATCCATGATCACGTCGGGCGGGCCCGGTCAGGAGGACGTCGACTCCGGCTCGGTGCGGGAGTGCATGGCCTGCCAGCGGGCCAGGTTGTGCCGGGCGTCGACCAGGGCGTCATGCCGCTCGGCGTCGGCCTCGGGCAGCGGCGGCCGCCCCCGGTCGTCCCACCGCTGTCGAAGTTCCTTCGTGAACCGCGGGATCTCCCTCGGCAGCGCGGGCATCGCCCCCCAGAGCTGCGCCAGCACCACGTGGTCGTACGCCGCGTACCAGGCCCAGAGTTCCAGTCGCTCCCCCGGCCGGCCCCGGACGGGTTCGACCAGGAACTCGTAGAGGTCGTCGCGGATCCGCTCGCGGGAACGCCACGCCCGGTCCGCCGGGGACGGCAGTTTGTCCAGTACGTTCCGGCGCACCCACGGCACCGCCCGCGAGTCGTCGAACTCGGTGGAGACGGCATAGAACTCGCGACCGTACTCATCGACGACGCCGATCGACACCAGGTCGACGAGCCGGCCGTCCTCGATGAACTCGCAGTCGTAGAAATAGCGGTAGACCATCGGGGCCATCCTTGCCCATCCGTCCCGCTCGGCGGGAATCGGGGGCGGAATTGTCGAACCCACCGCCGGTGACCGCCACTGCCGGCATCTGGCCCTGCCCGTCACGCCAGCCGGCGTGGTGATCCGATACTCCGGATCACCACGCCCTCCCCTGGCCGGGTGACCGGCGCCCCCACGCCGGTCACACCGCTGTCCGCCGCGGCCGGCCAGGAGCTGGCTCGCTCTCCGGCCGGTCGCGGCGCCCCGCGCCCCCAAGATCCGCCACGCCCCCGTACGGTCCCCACCCAGCGGCGAATCTGAGGCTCAGAATGCCCGCTGGTCAGCGGCAGAACTGTCACGGAAGTGATTTGAGGGGTGTACAGCAAGCGACACGACCGTCATGATCTGATGTGTACCGCTACCGGACTCCTACCGGTATGAGTTTCACCTTGCTTACTCGGTCGGTTGCGGGTCGTCCGAGAGCAACTGTGGTCATTTACCGGGGAGGGGTTGAGCCTTGGAGGTTCGCCTGCCTGAGCCGGGTGACGCCCTCACCGGCGTCGAGATGTTCGCCGGCCTTGAGCCCGAGGTACGTCAGCGGGTCATCGCCGCAGCGGTCCCGCGCACCTATCGCAAGGGCCAGCTGTTGTTCGTGGAGAACGATCCGGGCGAGTCCCTCATCGTGCTCCGCCGGGGCGCGGTCGCGGTCTTCCGGACCGCACCGACCGGTGAGCGAGCCGTGCTCAACGTGATCCGCCCGCCCGACGTGCTCGGCGAGGTGTCCCTACTGGACGCCTCCACCCGGTCCGCGTCCGCCGAGGCCATCGAGGACTGCACGGCCCTCGCCCTGTCCCGTGGGGCGTTCATGGAGCTGGTGCACTCCAATCCGCGCATCCTCGACGCGGTGATGCGGTCGCTGGGCGGGCTGATCCGCCGGCTGACCGAGCAGAACGCCGACCACGTCTTCCTCGACCTGCCCGGCCGGGTCGCCAAAACGCTGGTTCGGCTGGCCGGGGAGAGCCAGGCGCCGATGATCACCATTGAACTCAACCAGAGCCAGCTGGCCGAGATGGCCGGCGGATCGCGGCAGAGCGTCAACCAGGCCATCGGGTCGTTCGCCAGCCGGGGCTGGCTGCGTACCGAGGGGCGCCGGATCGTGGTGACCGACGTCGCCGCCCTGCGCCGCCGAGCCGGTATGGCCGACCGCTGACCCGTACGTCGCACCGTTGCCACCCGAATCCACTCCAGACCGACGAAGGGCGTTCCGAAGGCCCCCACAGCCTCCGGAACGCCCGGTCACGCTCGGTCCGGGTACGACTCAGGTCGACCCGGGCCAGTTCGTCGTCGAGCCACCCCCACCGCCACCGGTCGGTCCCGGCCAGTCGGGGCCCTCGCCACCGACGATCCCCGCCGCCTGGAGCTTCGCCAGGGTGGCAGCGTCCACATCGATCATGTCCCCTGGGGAGTGCCCGTCGCCATCGCCGTCGGTCCATTCCCGTTCCAGTCGGACGTACACCATCGCCCATCTCCCTGATAATCCGTCGATCGGTAGGCGCCAATGACTGTATCTTGGAACACTATCGGGTGAACTGTCCGCTAGCTAACAGGCCGGTTCCTGACAGACGTTCGGACGGTGATACTCGGCGGTGGCGATTCGCCCGACAACACGGCGGTTGAAGAGCCACCGGATCCCGCGGCCAGCAGGGCCGGACGGCAAGGCCGCCGCAGCAGGACAGCAGGCTACTTCGACGCTGTAGGAGGTCGGCATCTCCGCTCTCTGTACCAGATGCGGCCGGGCCACCGCCGTCGGCGACCGCTACTGCGGGGGCTGTGGGACCGAGCTGACTGCGACCTGCCCCCATTGCGACCAGCCACTCGCCGCCGACGCGGCGTTCTGCACCGCCTGCGGCAACCCCCGGTCGGGCCGGTCCGGCCGGCGGGCGGCGGCCCCGCAGGAGGACCGGCGGCGGGTCAGCGTCCTGTTCGTGGACCTGATCGACTTCACGCCGTACGTCGAACGCGCGGATCCCGAGCTGGTCCGTGGCATGCAGACCGCCTTCTTCTCGACGGCCCGCCGGGTCATCGGCCAGTACGGCGGGGTGGTGGAGAAGTACATCGGCGACGCCGTGATGGCCCTGTTCGGCGCGCCGGTGGCGACCGAGACCGACCCGCTGCGCTGCGTACGCGCGGGTCTGGAGCTGCAACGGGTGCTGACCCGGTTCACCCCGACCGGCGCCGACCACCTGCGTTTCCGGGTGGGGGTGGCGACCGGCGAGGCGCTGGTGGACGTCGCCGCCGCCCGGGACGGCGGACAGGCGATCGTGGCCGGTGACGTGGTGAACACCGCCTCCCGGATGCAGTCGGTGGCGCCGCCCGGCGGGGTGCTGGTGTGCGGCCCCACCCACGCGATGACCAGGGACGCGATCCGGTACGAGGAGCAGGCCCCGGTGACCCTGCGCGGGCGGTCCGCCCCGACCGAGGTCTGGCTGGCGCTGTCCCCGGTGCAGCAGCAGCCGCCGGACCGGGAGCCCGACATCACTCCGTTGATCGACCGCGAGCACGAGCTGGGGCTGCTCGTCAACGCCCTGCACCGGTCCATCCGGGACCGCCTGCCGCAGATGATCACAGTGCTCGGGCATGCCGGGATCGGCAAGAGCCGGCTGGTCCGCGAGCTGTTCCGGCACACCGAGCGGCTGACCGACGAGCCGCTGACCTGGCGGATCGGCCGGTGCCCGCCGTTCGGCGAGAACGTCACCTTCGCGGCGCTGGCCGACATCGTCAAGGCCGAGGCGGGCATCCTGGACACCGATCCGGCCGCCACCGCGACCCGTCGGCTGGACTCGGCGCTGGCCGAGCTGGTCGGGCCGGGTGAGGCGGACCGGCTGATGGACGCGCTCCGCCCGGTGGTCGGGCTGCCCGGGCCGACGCTGCCGGCCGAGGAGTCCGAGTCGGCCTGGCGGCGGTTCCTGGTCGCGCTCGCCGCCCGCCAGCCGACCGTGCTGGTCTTCGAGGACCTGCACTGGGCGGACGAGGCGATGCTGCACTTCGTCGAACTGCTCGGGGCGTACGCCCAGAACGTGCCGCTGCTGCTGCTCTGCACGGCCCGACCCGAACTGGTCAACCGGGAACCCAGTTGGGCGGGGACGACCAGCGGCTCGTTGATCATTACCCTGCCTCCGCTGCGGGACACCGGCATCGCCTCGCTCTACGGCCACATCTTCGGCCAGGCGGCGTTCTCGACCGACATGCTCAGCCCGCTGGTCGAGGTGGCCGACGGCAATCCGCTCTACGCCCACGAGTATGTCCGGATGCTCATCGAACAGGGTGCGTTGCGCCAGTCGGGGCGGGGCTGGTCGCTGGAGAAGCAGCACGACATGGCGATGCCGGACAGCGTGCACTCGGTGATCGCCAACCGGGTGGACCTGCTCGACGGCCCGGACCGGACGGTCCTGCTGGCGGCGTCGGTGGTCGGCATGCAGTTCTGGCCCGGTGCCGTCGCCGCCGCGCTCGGCCAGCCCGTCGAGTCGGTCGAACGGGCCCTGCGCCAGTTGGAACAGCGCGACTTCGTCCACGAGCAGTCGTCCTCGACGATGGCCGGCCAACCCGAGTTCCGGTTCCGGCACGTCCTGGTTCGGGACGTCTGCTACCAGCGGCTGCCCCGGACCGAGCGGGTCGCCCGGCACGACCGGACCGCGGACTGGCTGGACAGCATGTCCCGGGGCCGGGACACCGACCTGGCCGAGGTGCTCGCCCATCACCGCTGGGCGGCACACGAGATCGCACACACCCTCGGCGTGGACACCGACCGGTACGCCCCGTCCGCGCGGGACGCGCTGCACCGGGCGGCCCGGCGGGCGTACGCCCTGCACGCGCTCGACGCGGCGGCCAACCACGCGGCCCGGGCGCTCGGACTGGCCGACGACACCGATCCGGTCGGCCGGCTGCAACTGGAGTTGCTCAGCACCGAGATCTCCTACTTCCGGGACGGTGCCGGGTTCCTCGCCGGAGGCGGTACGGACCAGTTGCACACGCTGGCGGACCGGCTCTTCGCGTACGGCGAGCACGGTGGCGCGGCGCGGGCCTGGACCCTGCTCGGCCAGGCGGCCTGGCTGCGGGCCGACCGGGCCGGCGCGCTGTCCTGCCTGGACCACGCCGTCGAACTGTTCGACGCGCTGCCCGACACCGGCCACAAGGCGGACGCCTACGCCGAGCTGGGCCGGCTGCACATGCTCAACTACGAACGCGACCCGGCGGTGGCGGCGGCCGGCGCGGCGGCCGACATCGCCGAACGGCTGGGCCTGATCGAGACGCAGACCGACGCGCGGATCACCGTGGCGACCACCCGCTACCAGGCCGGCGACCGGGCCGGGCTGGACGAGCTGCACGAGATCCTGCGGTTCTGCCAGTCCCGCCAACTGCTCGCGCTGCCCCGGGTGGTACGCAACCTCGCGCACGCGATGCAGGAGGAGGGCGACTGGATCCGGGCCGGCGAACTGAGAGCGTCCTTCGCCGCGCTCACCGAGGGCGGCACGCCGGCCACCGGCGGCTCGATGGAGGCGTTGCGGGCCTACTGCGAGGGCGACCTCGGCAAGGTGCTGACCGTGGCCGACGCCTTCGTCGACACCCCGGACGGCCGGTGGGACATGCAGCTGCGCGGCGTGCGGGCGTACCTGCGGGTGCTGCGCGACGAGCCGGTTCCGGGCGAGGTACCGCCGGGCCGGCCGGGCGAGCTCCCCGTCGACGACATCACCGACGCCCTGGACACCGCCCGGCGCAGCGGCTTCCACCGGCTGCACTGGAACATGCTGGGCCTGGGCGCGCTGTGCCGGGCCCTCCAGGGGCGCACCTCCGAGGCCGCCGGGCTGCTCGCCGAGCTGGCCGAGTCGTGGTCTGCGGTGCCGTCCCTGGCCAGCGGCGAGTGGATTCCCGCCGCCGCGTACGCCGCCGCACTGAGCGGCCGGGACTCGAGCCTGCGGGTCCGGGACATGCTGGACCGGGTCACCCACCACACCCCGTGGGTGGAGGCCTCGCTGCGTACCGTGACCGCGGCCCTGGCCGGCTCGGACGGGGACCATGATCGGGCCGGGCAGCTCTACACCGCGGCGGCGGAGACCTACGCGCAGATCCCGGCCTTGACCGACCGGATGCTGGCGCTGGCGCTGGCCGCCAGCGAGCTGACCCTGGCCGGCGCCCGCGCCGATGCCGAACTGGCGCTGGCCGAGGTACGCGCCTTCGCGCTCCGGAACCGGGCACCCGGCCTGCTCCGGCTCGGCCAGGCGCCGCCGAGCACCGACGCGGCACCGGGCCTCGCCTCCTGAGCGACGAGCGACGAGCACCGAGCCGCTGAGCACCGAGCCGCTGAGCGCCGAGCGCCGAGCGCTGAGCGCCAAGCGCCGAGCGCCCCGCCCCGGCCCCGTCCCCGCCGAGCTGGGCCGGCGGTGGAGCCGGGACGGGGAGCGGGGTCAGGGCCGAGGAGCCGGCTTCGGAGTCAGGCGGCCACGGAACCGGTGGTCGACCCGGCGGGCGGCTTGACGGTCGGGGTGGCCGCCGCCTTCAACTGCTGGTTCTTGATCTTCTGGGCGTAGATGTCGACGTACTCGCGCCCGGAGAGTTCCATCAGCTCGTACATGATCTCGTCCGTGATCGCCCGCTCGACGAACCGGTCGCCGGACATCCCGGCGTACCGGGAGAAGTCGAGCGGCTCGCCGAACCTGATCCGGACCCGCTTGATCCGGGGCAGCAGCTTTCCGGGCGGCTGGATCTCGTCGGCGTTGAGCATCACCACCGGGATGACCGGCGCTCCGCTGTCCAGCGCCAGCCGGGCCACGCCGGTCTTGCCCCGGTAGAGCCGGCCGTCCGGGGAGCGGGTGCCCTCCGGATAGATCCCGGCGACGTTGCCCGCCCGGAGGACGTGCAGCTGGGTGTCCAGCGCCGCCTGCGCCGCCCGGCCGCCGGAGCGGTCGACCGGGATGGTGCCGGTGCCGACGAAGAACATCTTCACCAGCCAGCCCTTGAGCCCCTTGCCGGTGAAGTATTCGGCCTTCGCGACGAAGGTCACTTTTCGCTTGACTATCAGGGGCATGAAGATCGAGTCTGAGAACGACAGGTGGTTGCTGGCGATGATCGCCGGACCCGAGTCGGGTACGTTCTCTCTTCCTTCGACCTTCGGTCTGAAGATCAATTTCAGCCAGGGTCCGAGGATGACGTACTTCATCAGCCCGTACAGCACCAGTGTCCTTCCCGAGCGTCCCGCGCATCCCCACGACGGCCTCCGGCCGGTGCGGTACGCCGGAAAGCGTCGCACCGGAACCACGGACCGCGGGCGGGAACTGTCGGCAAGAAGCCTACGAAGCGGGTACGGCACGCCACAACGCACTCCCGGAACCAGTGGCCGGCGTGTCACGATTCATTGCACGGTTCGTGGGTCAGCCAACGACATGATCACGGTCGCGCGCCACAGACCGGTAGGGAGGGTGTCGGGTGTCAGCGGGTGGGGCTCGTCGGGGACGACGGGACAACGGACTGGAGGCGACGGAGTACGCCGTCGCCGGCGATGTGGATCCGCGGCTCGGTGAGCATCTGCTCGACGTGCTCGCCGCGGGCGGCATCGCCGCGTACCTCCAGCCGTCCGCCGATCTCAATCCGGTGACCCGTACCACCACCGTGCCCGCCCGGCCCGTCGACCGGCTCTACGTCGACCGCAGCTTCCTGGCCACCGCCCGGGACTACCTGACCCAGCTCGCCGAGGAAGATCTTCCGGACCAGCCCGCGCCGCACCCCGACCCGGACGTGGAGGCCGAGTGGGCCCGGATCGTCGCCGGCTACCACACCGAGGTCGCGGCGGACTCCCGATCCTGGCCCGCCGTCGAGGACATCGCCGTCACCGAGCCACCCGAGCGGGCCGCCGAGACCACCCCGCCGACCCGCCCCGGCCAGGACTCCTCCGGCCCGGTCGACACGGGCGTACGCCGGTTGCCGTCGGCCACCGACATCTCCGGCATCTCGGTCGGTGGCCGGACCGACGACCCGTCGCTCCTCGACGGCCTGGACACCTTCGGCGCGGATCTTCCGGACGATCCGGAGGAGCGCTACGTCCCACCACCGCCGCCGCCCCTGCCCCGGATGTCGAAGTACGCGGTAATCGGTGTACTGGCCATCACCGCCGGGTTCGCCCTCTTCCTCTTCCCGTGGCTGCTCCCGATCGACCGGGCCCTGGTGACGATGCTCGGTTTCGTCGGGATCCTCACCGGCTTCGTGACCCTGGTCTGGCGTCTTCGGCCGGGCGACGAGGAGGACGACGACCCGGACAACGGTGCGGTGGTCTGACCCTTCGTGTCCAGATCGCGAGATTCATCGCCGTGTGGAGGCAAGGCGTAACACTCGCGTAATTTCTCATCAGTAGGAATACTGCTGTAAGTCACCTTTCCCTCACGACTACCCGATCGCTCTTCATTCGCGGTGGTCGCCTCGCCCGGAACGAGGTGCCCGAATGCGACAGAGTTCCCTCGTGGTGGTGGCCAATCGGCTGCCCGTCGACGACAGTGTGGCGCCGGACGGCGCCTGCGAATGGCGCCGCAGCCCCGGTGGGCTGGTCAGCGCCCTACATCCCCTCCTCCAACACACCCCCGCGACCTGGGTGGGCTGGGCCGGTGGCACCGGTCCCGCACCCATGCTCGCCGACATCGACGGCGTACGGATGCACAGCGTGCCGCTGGCCCGCGACGACGTACGCGACCACTACGAGGGCTTCGCCAACTCGACGCTCTGGCCGCTCTACCACGACGCGGTGGAGCAGCCGGTCTACCACCGTCGCTGGTGGGAGGCGTACCAGCGGGTCAACCAACGGTTCGCCGAAGCCGCCGCCGAAGCCGCCGAACCGGAGGCCGTGGTCTGGGTGCAGGACTACCACCTGCAACTCGTACCCGGCCTGCTCCGAGCCATCCGCCCCGACCTGCGGATCGGTTTCTTCCTGCACGTGCCCTTCCCACCGCCGGAACTGTTCATGCAGCTCCCCCGCCGGGCCGAACTGCTGCGCGGCATGCTCGGCGCCGACCTGGTCGGTTTCCAGCGGGCCCAGGCGGCGCACAACTTCGCGCAACTGGCGACCAAGGTGCTGCAACTGCCGGCCACCGACCGTCGGATCGCGGTCGGCGAGCGGGTGGTACGGATCGGCGCGTTCCCGGTCTCCATCGACATGACCGAGATGGAGGCGCTCTCCGGCCGCCCGGACGTGGCCCAGCGAGCCACCCGGATCCGGCGCGATCTCGGCGATCCGCAGCACGTGATCCTCAGCGTCGACCGGATGGACTACACCAAGGGCATCGAGCAGCGCCTGAAGGCGTACAGCGAGTTGCTCGCCACCGGACACGTCAAGGTCCGGGACACGGTGATGGTTCAGGTGGCGGTGCCGAGCCGGGAACGGGTCGAGCAGTACCAGATCCTGCGGGAACGGGTCGAGCGCGAGGTCGGACGGATCAACGGCGAGTTCGGCCGGGTCGGCGAACCCGCGATCCACTACCTCACCCAGCCGTTCGACCGGGCGGAACTCGCCGCCCTCTACCGGGCCGCCGACATCATGGCCGTGACGCCACTGCGGGACGGCATGAACCTGGTCGCCAAGGAGTACGTGGCCGCCCGGGTCGACGACGGCGGCGCGTTGCTGCTCAGCGAGTTCGCCGGGGCCGCCGCGGAGTTTCCGCAGGCATTCCTGGTCAACCCGCACGACCTGGAGGGCCTCAAGCTGACCCTGATGCACGCCCTACAGGCCACCCCGGCCGATCTGAACGCCCGGATGCGGTCGATGCGGGAACACCTGCGGGTGCACGACATCCGGGCCTGGGCCCGGTCCTACCTGACCTCGCTGGACCAGACTGGGAACCTGGTCACCCAACTGACCACGACCTGACCAATAACGGCCTGGCCACCCTCGCCCTCGACAGTTGTCAGGCGAGGGTGGCCAGGCATTGTCAGGCGAGGGTGGCCAGGCATACGTCAGGCGAGGGTCGCCAGGCAGGAGAACTGGGTGCCGACCGGTCGGTAGCCCAGGCGCGCGTTGATCGCGAGCATCGGCGCGTTCGACTCGGCGTTGGAGGTGTAGGCGACCGTGGCGCCACGCTCGGCGGCCCGGCGCAGAGCCGCCACCTTCACAAGCCGGGCCAGTCCCCGGCCACGGTGGTGCGGCATGGTCGCGGTCATGTCCGACCACAGCCGCTCGCCGTCCCGTTTGACCAGTGAGAACGCGACGACTTCCGAGTCCACCACGGCGGCCGTGCTGGCCACCTTGTCCAACGCGACGTGATCCCAGACCTCGTACCGCCAGGTCTCGTAGGAGATCGCGTCGGCGGGCACGTCATCCGGCTCGTCCGCGCTGGCCACGACGTACGCCTCGTAGAGGCGCCGGTCGTCCAGGTCCGCCAACGGCACCAGCCGGACGCCGTCCGGTGCGGACTGTCCGGGCGGCGGCGGGTCCAGCGTCAGCGCCGAGTAGCGCGCCTCCCGGGTCGGCGCGAAGCCATGCCTCCGGGCGAAGTCCAGCGAGTCCGCCAGCGCCCAGGCCCGGACCCGCCGGACACCGAGCCGGCCGAGGTGCTGTCGCGCCGCGCCGAACAGCGCGTCGCCGGCACCGCGCCGCCGATGCTCCGGATGTACGTGCAGCAGCGAGATCTCCCCGAAGTCGGGCTCCGAGGTGGTGATGCTCCGGTAGGCGGAGGCCCAGCCGACGACCTGCCCGTCGACCTCGGCGACGAACGGGACCCAGTCCTCGCCGGGCGGCGGCTCGGCGATCATCCGGCGGGTCGACTCCACCCCTCGGACGAGATACGGGTAGACCACCGCGCGCAGCGCCACCACCGCCGGAGCGTCATCGGGCACGGCAGATCGGATCCGCACGGCGTCTCCCCCCAGATCGGTCCTACCTGACCAGGTCCTTGTCCAGCCAGTCGAGGATCGCGTCGATGGGCTCCCGCCATCGGGCGTCGAGCATCATGTCATGGCCCATCCCGGGGAACAGCAGCGGCGCCGCGCCGTACCGGCCGGCCGTCCGGGTCAGCGCCGCCGGCGGTACGACCCGGTCGTCCGGGCTGCCGAGGACGAGAAGCGGCGGGTCACCCACGGCCCGCTCGGGCGCCCGGTGCCGGAGCAACTGCCACTGGGCCCGCGACGACGCCCGCCCGAGTCGGCTGGCGTAGTCCCGGGCCGCCGCGTCCGGCAGCTCCCGGCTGAACAACTGGCGGTAATTGAGCCGCAGCGCGCCGCCGAAGACCGCCGGCAGCGTACCGACGGGATTGCGGCGCAGCGCCGCGCCGAGCGTCCCCCAGCCGCCGAACACCGGGGCGACCAGTACCCCGGCCCGCGCCGGATAGCGGGCCAGCGCGTGCGCCACCACGAGCGCACCGGCGCCGTGCCCCACCAGCACCGCCTGCCGGGGCAGGCTCGCCGCCACCTGGACCACGTCATGGGCGTACGCCCGCAGCGTCGCCTCCGGCGCCGGGCCGCTGCCGCCGTGCCCCCGCAGGCTCACCGCGTGCGCCGGAAAGGCCCGCGACGCGGCGTGTTCGAGCCAGTGCTCGGCGAACACCCAGGCACCATGGCCGAACCCGGGGACGAACAGCAGCGGCGGCTTGCCCTCGGGCGCCTCCGGCGTGGCGGCGCGTACCTCGCGGTAGACCGCCGGCACCGGACGGGTCCAGTCGGTCACCCGTACCACCCGGGTTTTCACGCTGACACCTCCAGCTCGTCGAGCGTGCGTTGCAGGGCGCGCAGATAGTCGATGTGCCCGATCTCGAACCAGTGCCGGGTGCTCTCCTTGACCTTGGCGGAGTGCCACCGGGTGCCGGCCTCGGCGTCGACCCGGGCGGTGAAGGCGCGGGCCCGGTCCGGCGCGTTCTCGCGCAGCCGCAGCCAGCGGGCGATCGCCACGGTCTGCCAGTGCACCATCGTGAACAGGCCGGAGTCGGGCTGGAGCAGGCCGGCGACGGCGAGCGTCGGATGCCGGCGGGGAAACGCGTTCAGGTAGAGCGCGGGCCGCCCCGAGGCGTCGATGCCGAGCACCTCCGGGGCCAGGAACTCGAACCGGGGCAGGTAGCCGGTCGCTAGCACGACGAGGTCCGGCTCGACCTCCTGCCCGTCGACCAGGGTCACGCTGTTCCGGCGGAACCGGGAAACGTCCGGCACCGGCGTGATCGAGCCGTGCCCGATGGAGTGCACCAGGTGGCTGTTGACGATCGGATGGGTCTCGAAGACCTTGTGGTCCGGCCGGGGCAGCCCGAACCGGGTCAGGTCACCGACGGTCAGTTTCAGGATCTGGTGGAACATCCACTGCCGTACCCGCAGCGGCAACCGGTACGCGCCGCCCGCGTCACCGACCTGGTCGGCGGGGCGGCCGAAGGCGTACTTCGGGGCGTACCAGTAGCCACGGCGGGTCGAGTGCCAGCACTTGGCCGCCTGCTGACCCGCCTCCACGGCGATGTCACAGCCGGTGTTGCCCGCACCCACCACCAGTACCCGCTTGCCGCGAAGCTGGGTGGCGTCCTTGTACGCCGACGCGTGGATCACCTGACCCCGGAACTCGTCCAGCCCCTCGTACGCCGGCAGCTTCGGGGCCCAGTTGTGCCCGTTCGCCACCACCACGGCGGCGTACCGGGAGGTGCGCTCGGCACCGTAGCCGCCGGTACTGCGGGTGGTGACGTCCCAGCGATCGGAGTCGGCGGGCTCGACCCGCACCACCTCGGTACCGAACCAGATGTGCGGGCGCAGGTCGAAGTGGTCGGCGTACCGCTCCAGATAGGACAGCAACTGGCTGTGGTGCGGATAGTCCGGCCAGTTGTCCGGCATCGGGAAGTCGGGGAACTCGGTCAACGGCTTGGACGAGATCAGGTGGGTGCTGGCGTAGACCGGACTGCGGTCGTGCCGCCAGTTCCAGGCCCCGCCGACCCCGGTCTCCCGTTCGTAGCAGTCGGCGCCGAAGCCGTACTCCTTCAGGTTTTTTATCGCGGTGAGGCCGCTGGCCCCGGCGCCTATGACGCAGACCGTGCTGCCCCGGTCGTAGACCGGGCGCCCGTCCCGCCAGAGGGTCGCGCTCGGCTCGTGGCTCTCCTGGTCACTGAAGGTGGACACCGAAGAATCTCCTTTTGTCCGGCACAGGTGCCGACGTGCGGGGGAATCCTCTCGACTCCCCTCGCCTTTTGTCCAGCCCGCCGCGCGACTCCCCTCGGGTACGACCGTTCTGTGCCACATCGATCCCCGCCCCGGTGTGCCTGCCGCTTCGGTCAGCGCACCTGGGCGGTGTCGCGCAGCACGGTGTCCAGCACCCGGGCTATCCCGGCTGCGCCGATCGGCGCGGTGGGATCGGTCGTGTACCGATGCACCGCCTGCCGGACCGCCGTCAGCGACGGGTCCCGGTGAAGGGCCCACCCGGCGGCCGACACCTTGGCAGAGTGCACCCCCTCGACCGCGTAGCGCCAGATCCGGCAGGCGGTCAGCACCATGTGCATGGCATCCTCCGCATCGACGGCGTCCTCCGCGTCTTCAGCCTTCTCCGCGTCTTCGACCTTCTCCGCGTCTTCGGCGCCCGCCGCGTCGTGGGTGGGTGACTGCCACGTCGTCAGCCAGTGCCGGCCGCGCTCCCGGATCCACTCGGCCGGCACCGGCGCGATCGCGTCGGTCGGCGCCACCCCGACCAGAGCGCGCCCGTCGGCGCGGGCCATCGACAGTTCGGCCGGCAGGTCCGGAGCGGCCGCCACCCGCGACTCGACCTCGACCCCGATGGACAAGCTGTCGTATCGCCCGACGTGCAGTTCCATCGGCGGCACCCGGGCCGGCGTGCCGGCGACGTCCTCGGTCACGACATGCAGGTCGATACCGCTCGCACCGCCGGGGTCGGCCCGGCGAACCAGGTCCTCCAGCGCGGCGACGTGCTCGTCGGGAAGCGTGCCGTCAACGATGACGAGCAGGTCGATATCACTCCGGCCGGGGATGAAGTCGCCGGTAGCGAGCGATCCGTGCAGGATCACCGACCGGACCGGGGCGCCGATGATGGCGACGCAGGACCCGGCGAGGTGTTTCGCGGCGGCCAGGGCCGTCGCGACGTCGTCACGGTGGATCATCCGGCATTCCTACCAGGCAGTGGTCATCAACTGACATCTCCGCGTCGGCCTCAGTCCTCTTCCAGGGTCGCCAGGGTTTCGCGCAACCACGCCAGCTCGGTACGCGTGGTGGCCGTAGCGATCGTGAAGAGGCCCCGCCGGAACGGATCGTCGAAGTCGGCGGCGCGCAGCGGCCGGTCGCCGTCCCAGAAGAAGCTGGCCGGCTGGGTGAGGAAGTGCATCCTGCGTCGCAGGACAACAGCCTGCGCCGGCGCGTCCTCCAGATGACGCAGGAAGGCCAGCAGCGTGAACCAACGGTTCTCGTCGGTGATGAAAAGCTCGTCCGGCGCGCGTAGCCGCTCCAGGAGCGCCGTCCTGCCGTCGGCAGTCAGCGCCAGCATGTGCCGGGGTGCGGCGGCCTGCCCCGGCTCGAGTTCCCGGCTGAGCAGCCCGGCGTTCTCCATCCGCTTGAGGAGCGGGTACAGCGTGCCGTCGGCGATGGGCCGTACGTGCCCGGTGAGCGCGGCGATGCGCATGCGCAGCTCGTAGCCGTGCAACCGCTGCTCGTAGAGAAAGCCGAGGACTGCGAGTTCCAGCATGATCGACATCATATCCTCTTGCCAAGGTACCTCGGAGGCGATGTACCTTGGCAGCTATGCATAGCGTTGAGGTTCTTCCCGACGGTTCCTGCCTCCGCTGGGTCGAGCTCCCTGGCAGCCGCCCGACCCGCGTCTACCTGCACGGCCTTGGGGCCAGCTCCGCGCCCTACTTCACCGAGGCGATCACGCACCCGGCCCTGGCCGGCCACCACTCACTCCTGATCGACCTGCTGGGCTTCGGCATCAGCGACCGGCCGACGGACGCGCCGTACACCCTGGAGATGCATGCCGACGTCGTGGCGCGCGCGCTCAGGCTGGTCGCGGTGACCGAGGCCGACGTGATCGCCCACAGCATGGGTGGCGCGGTGGCGACCGTCCTCGCCGCCCGCCACCCGGACCTCGTACGCCGGCTGGTCCTGGTCGACCCGCCGCTCGATCCGGTACAGCATCTGCCCACCACCAAACGCCCGGGCAGCTCAGGCATTGGCGTCTACCCGACCGAGGAAGAGTTCCTCGACCACGGCTGGCGCGAGACGTTGCAGTTCGTCGGACCGCACTGGGCGGCCACCATGCGGCAGGCCGGGCCACACGCGCTGTACCGCAGCGCCATGAGTCTCCTGCACGGCACCGTCCCGACAACGCGGCAGCACCTGGAGACGTTGTCGATCCCGCGCGCGCTGCTCTATCCGGCGGCCGACGGACCCCGCGTCGACGGCGACCGACTCGCGGCCGCAGGCGTCACGGTGGTGCCCATTCCCGACTGCGGGCACAACATCATGCTCGACAACACGGATGCCTTCGCCGGGGCGGTGCGGGCCGCGCTCGAAGACGAGCCGCAACGCCGCCTCCCGGCCGCCGAGACCTACTGACGCGATCGCCGAGAGCCCCGTCCACGGGACAGGGTCGAGCGGTCAGCCCGTCTCGTAGGCGGTCCGCTCGGCGTGGACGATCTCCCGCTCCCATCGATGTTGTGGCTGGGTGTGCAGCCGCCAGTACTGCTCGGCGATGTCGTCCGGATCGAAGGCGGTACCCGGGGCGACAGCGCCGGCCACGGTGACCGTCGCCACGTGTACGCCGGACTGCCCGTACTCCTGGTCGAGCAGGGCGACGAGGGCCCGTACCCCGGCCTTGCCGAGCGAGAGGGAGACGTACGCCGGCTTCGGCTCGGGCATGCCGCCGGTGACAATGAACGAGCCGGCGCCGCGCTCGGCCATCCCGGGCAGGACGTGTGCGGCGGTGGTGATCGCCCCGACCACGTTGACCGCCCAGGCGTGCTGGTGGGCGCGTACGGAAAGTTCGCCGATCGAGTCGGCCTGGATGATCGCGGCGTTGTAGACCACCACGTCCGGCGGGCCGAGTTCGGCGGCCGCCGTGTCGAGGGCGGCCCGCAGCGCGCTCTCCTCCGTGCTGTCGGCGGTCAGCGCGACGACCCGTACGCCGAGTGCGGCCACCTCCTCGGCCACCGCCCGCACTCCGGCCGTGGTACGCGCCACGAGGGCGACCGGTAGGCCCTCCCGGGCGAATCGGAGGGCGACCGATCGCCCGATCCCTGGTCCCACCCCGATGACCACTGCGCCTGACATCTGCGCCTCCTCCGCCCTGACCTGCACCGACGGATGGAGGCTAAACTCTGACATCGATGTGAAGGTCAACCGGAAAGTGCGGAGGCGCACAGTGCGGATCGGTGCCCTGGCCCGGAAGACCGGGGTGAGCGAACGACTCCTGCGCTACTACGAGGAGCAGGGGCTCCTCCGGCCGGTCCGGCTCGCCAACGGCTACCGCGAGTACGCCGAGTCCGACATCGTCGCGGTCTCCCACATCCGTTCCCTGCTCGCCGCCGGGCTGTCCAGCACGGTCATCGCGCAGGTGCTGCACTGCGTACACGACGTTGGTGGCCGGCTGACCCCGTCGCCGTGTCCGGGCATGGTCGACCACCTGGAACGGGAACGGGCCCGCATCGCCGAGGCGATCGCACGACTGGGTGCGGCGCAACACTCGCTCGACAACCTGCTGGCCGCCATGCCGGGCCGATCTGCCGGCGCCTGACGGGGTCGGCGTCGGAGACGGCGTAACCCATGTCGAGAACTGCCGAGCTGGCGGTAAAAATGCGGACCTGCGCACGCTCGATACCGTCCACGATGATCCCTGACAGCTCCGAACCAGCTCGTCCTGGGATGTGCGATGGCGATCAGAGGAATCTGGCGAAATAAACTGGGGATCGTGCTGGCCGGGGCGGTCGTCCTGGCCGGCTGTTCCGACCCGGCCGAGGTCGCCGACGCCGCCCCGCTGACCGGTACGCCCACCCCGGCGCCGACCACGCCGACAATCGTGCCGACCACACCAGCCGAACCGGAGTTCGAGGCGGAGGAGGTCGACGACCTCGGGAAGCTGTGCGGGACCGACGACGTGAGGTTCCACCGGGCCGCCCCGTACCAGGGTGCCGCGCCACATCCCCTCGCGGTGTTCGCCAAAGAGAAGGGCACCAAGGGGTACGAGTTGCGGTACGTCCCCCGTGACGACCCACCCGGGTACGAGCCGGAACGCCCGGAAGACGTCGCCCTGTTGGCCTGTCTGACCACCACGAAGAGCCTGCCGGTCGGCACGTGCCGCTACCGGACCGACAACGGCACGAAGGGCGTCCGGACGGACGGCCAACGCTTCAAGATCGAGCTGTTCGCCCTCGCCACCGGGAAGCGGATCGTGAACCGGACCTTCGACGTCGACTTCTGCCCGCCCACGCTGATCACCTACCGGGGCGAGATTCCCAAGCGCCTGACGTCCACCTTGAACGACGAGCATCTCTTCCAGATGTTCGACCGGTACGTCAGCCGCCCGGCCGTCTGACGTCAGCGACAACGGACGAGCGTCACGCCGGTGGGGGTGGTGGTAGGTCGCCGTCCAGGCGGGTGCGGGTGATGGCGACGCGCGGTCGTACCCAGGCGAGGAAGCGGGCATGCAGAGCCGCCGGGTCCGGGCCGGGGTTGGGGTTGAGGGCGGCCAGGTCCACGATGGCGTCCTGGAGCTGGGCGGCGAGATAGACCGCCAGCCCGGTCGGATCGGCGACGAAGTCGACGGTCAGTAGGGTGCGGGCGCCGAGACAGGGCCACGCGACGGCACAGGTCCGGCAGAGCCAGATCGGGCGTTGCGGGGTGTGCGGCTCGATTCCCGGGCGAGTCCCCTGGTTACTCGTCTGGTCGCTCGTCATCGCGGGCCGGTTCTGGCCTGGTGCGCCTGGGCGGCTGTCGGTTGTCCGGCTCGGCCGACCGGTTGCGTCTGGGCGTCGACGTCTCCGGCTGGACGCTGACTGCTGGGGCGGACTGGACGCTGATTGGTCGGGCGGACTGGACGCTGATTGGTCGGGCGGGCGCCGGCTGGCGGCGGTGGCGGGTCCGGGGTGACCGCCGACCGAGCCGGGGCCGCGTCGGGCGGCGGAGGTGGTGGGACGGTTACTGGTGGCGGCAGTACCCCCAGCGCTGGCGAATCCGGGGTGAAGCGATCCGGGCACGGCCAACGCAACCCGCAGCGGCAGTACCGCCAGAACCGACGCCAGTCGCGACAGTGCAGGGGCGCGAAGCGAAACCCTTTTGGTGTACGCCGGAAGCCTCGCATTGTCCTGTCCTTCCTCGAATGGTGCGACACCGTTCTTTGACCGAACGGTTGGATGCGGGGAACCGCCCCTCGGGGAGTTGGCTTGGGTGGTTCCCCGCTCGGTTCCGCCCGGGTGTTTGCCGCCCGCCGAACGGTTCCGCTGCTGACACTCTGCTATGGACACCACTACGCTGAGGAGGGAAGACGCACATACGACCAGGGCGTATAGAGCCTCGTCGTGCCCGTCCGGGACCTGTCCGAAGCCAGCGCCAGATCTGTCCGGAGGTTGTCCGTGGAGCGACCGGCCATGCTCGAACACTTCGCCGAGGAGTTACGGCTAGCCCGTACGAAGCGCGACATGTCCCAGGCCGAATTGGCCGAGGCGTCGAACTATTCGGCCGCAATGATCGCAAAGGTCGAGGCGTGTGAACGGCGGCCCAGTCTGGACCTCGCCCGCCGCTGCGACACCATCTTCGGCACCGACGGCCTGTTCGAGCGGATCCAGCGCAAGATCGGCCGGGAGACCGTAGTCGGCTACTTCCGGGAGTGGGCCGCCGTCGAGCAGGAGGCCAAGGCGCTGCGCGGCTTCCAACCAACGTATGTGCCGGGTCTGTTGCAGACCGAGGCGTACGCCCGCGCCGTGCTCGCCAGCAGTGGGTTGCTCACCCCGGAGGAGACCGAGCAGCAGGTCGTCACCCGGCTGAACCGGCAGGAGATCCTGACCCGTGCCAGTCCTCCGCTGCTCACCTTCGTGATGGACGAGAGCGCGTTGCGCCGCGCGATCGGCGGGCCGGCGGTGATGCGCGAGCAGCTTCTGCACCTGGTCAAGGTCGGCACCGCCCTGCCCCGGGTGCGGATCCACGTCGTGCCGGCCTCGGCCGGCGCCTACGCCGGCCTGGACGGTCCCTTCGTGATCGCCACTCCCCCGGTGGGTGAGCAGGTCGTCTACTTCGAGGGGCACATCCACGGGCAGATGGTCGACCGTCCGGATCAGGTGCAACATATGCTCGATGTCTGGGATTCGGTGCGGGGCGAGGCACTGCCCCACCAGCAGTCGATGGAACTGATAGCGGAGGTGGCGGAGACATGGACCTGACCGGCGCGCGGTGGCGCAAGAGCAGCCGCAGCAACAGCACCGGCGGCGACTGTGTCGAGGTCGCCGACAACCTGCCCGGCATCGTCGGAGTCCGCGACAGCAAAAACCCGACCGGCCCCGCCCTGACCTTCGACCCCTCCGCCTGGCAGGCATTCGTGGCCAGGGTCGCCCGGCGGGCATAACCGGCTGACCGACGCTATCGAGCGCCCCCGCGCCGGGCTAGCATCGCCCGCTCGCATGGCCTCACCCCCAACGTGACCAACGTCGAGATCACGTCGCGCAACGTGCGCCACAGCACCAGGCCGTCGCGCCTGCTGGACGGCAAGCAGCCCTCGGTCGGCCCCAGCCGAAACGGCAACGGGGCCGCCCAGCTGGGGGCCGGAAGTACGCCCCCGACCTCACTCGCTGAGGTCGAGGGCGTATTAAGTTCCTATCGGCGGTGCGTCGAGGTCATCCGAATCGCCGCCGTATCGCGTCGATGAAGAGGCTCACGGTCGCCGCGTCGGAGGGCACGATCCGGATGACATCGCTGCCTTGCCGCTCGATGTCCTCCCGTATGTTGCTATTTTCCCATTCGCAGTCGCGGGTGTACACCTGGCCGTACGTCCCGCTGCCGTTCGAGGCATCCCACTCGCGCAGAACACCCGTCGGCTGGGCGGTCGGGTCGTCGTCGAACACGAGAATCGAGTAGCGATAGGAGACCTTCTCCTCTCGTCGCTGCTGGATGCGGGCGGCGGCTCGCTCGCTGATGGATCGGACCTGGTATGCGACCTCGCCGGCCTCGATCCGATCGAGCAGCCTCGTCCGCACCCAGGCGGCGTCGTTGTCGAGCGCGAAGACGCCGGTGCGCTCGGAGACTCGGACGACGGTGAACGGGTCGTTGACATCGTGCTCGTCGTCGACGAGGGCGAAGTAGTGGTTCATCCGTTCACCTGCCTAGCGGGAAGTCGAGTGTATCGGCATCCTCCGGGTCCGGGACGGTCGCCCACAGCGCCCTTGAGATCATTTTCGCCTCCGACTGCAGTATGCCCCGACCGGACGGTTCCGGTCCGCCCGGTTCCTGCTCGAGCCGACGGATCTCGTAGAACAGATGCTCTCTCTTGTTGACCACGAAGCTCTCCGGCGTGTGGAACTGCACTTCGAACAGGTGACCGGTCCCCGGGTCGCGCCACGTCGTGTTGATGCCCTTGTAGTTGCCCATATTGCCGACGATCCACCCGTTTTCCATCTTAGTGAGCTCGTAGTGCTTCAGCTTCAGCGCGGCGACCGTCTCCTTCACACCGCCGACATACCGATTCCCCTCGAACGTCACGGCGTAGCGGATGTTGTCACCGATGCCCTCGAGCCACTGCCGCGTGCCTCCGGGGGTCGCTTTGATCTTGGTGGCGAGCTTGCGCTTGAGCGAGTCCGGTTTCTTCAGCCGTTGGTCCCAGCCCTGCCGGGCCGCGCCCGGAATCGAATCGATCAGGACCTGCCACCGCGGGGACAGCTGCTCCTCGGCGATTTTGGCGGTGGCGATCGCCGCGTCCGCCAGCTCGTTGTCCTGCCTGGTGAGGCTGAGCGTGACGCGGTTCTCTTCGTACTGCCAGCTGCCGTCGGGCTGCGTGCCGTTGCAAACCGCCGCCGCCGCTGCGATTGCCGTCTTCGCCGCCGCCGGAATCCGGCAGGTGGGCGGCGTGTCGGGGAAGTCGACGTCGCGCGCGAGCCTGAGCACGAGATCCCTGATCGAGGCGATCCCGTTCTCGATGCTGAGGAGCCCGCCGTCGAGGTGCACGACGGCGCCCTCAAGGTCGGCAGCCGTCCCGTCGAGCCGGGCCGTGGCGCCGTCGACCTTGTACAACTTCTTGTCGACGAGGGCGAACGCCTCGTCGAACTTGGCGACGCCGTTCTCCAGCCGCAGCCCGATGCCGATGATCTGGGCGATCTCGTCCGGCGCGTCGGCGAGCCGGACCGCGAAGCGCTCGATCCGCCCGATACCGCCGGAGACCTTGGTGAGCCCGAGGCGCAGCAGGTTGCTGATCTCACCGAGCGTCTTGTTGAGCGCCCCGCCGAGTTCGCCGACACCGGGGATGGCGAACGAGGCGACGTCGAACAGGGTCAGCCCGAACGCCTTGCCTGGGTTCTCCCGCCACTCGGTGACGTGGATCAACTCGAGCGGGTGGTCGCGGAGCATCGCCGGCATCTGCCGGAAGCCCTCGACGGTCTTGCCACAGTTGTTTCGGAAGTAGTCGCCATCCAGGCCCACCACGACCCAGCTGCCACAGTCGGCGAGCGCCTTGAGGCCCAGGACGAAACCCTTGGCGCCCTCGACCAGACCGGCGCCAACCTGGACGAAGAAGTCGATCACCTGATCGCCGTTGGCCTGCCCCTCGTCGCAGGCGGCATCGTCGCCGGTGTAGCACTTGGCCAGCAGGGCGATGTGGTCTTTGCTCGCGTCCAGAGCCGTTTTTAGGCTCGGTTGGACCAGTTCCCAGAGGTGCTTACAGGCGTCCACCATCCGGGCCTGGCACTTGAGGTAGGAGAGGATGCCGTCCTCGACCTTGTCCTCGAACGCCTGCTGCTCCCGGGCGATCGCTTCCTGCTTCGCCCGCTCGTCCTGGAGTCCCTTGAGGGTGTCTGAGAGCTTCTTGGCCTGAGCGTGGATGTCGGCGGTGGCCGCCTTGGCCCACGCGTACGCCTTGTCGATGCTGGCCGAGGCCCGGCCCGCGCTGGCCGCCGCCAGGCTGGCGTTCTGCGCCGCGTAGTCGGCGATGTTGGCGTCCCGCCACGCCGCCGACTCCCACTGGGTCGCGACGTGCGCGGCCGTGCTGGCCCCGTTCGCATCGGCGGTGGCCGCCACCGCAGCCTGGTACGCCTTGTTCGCCGCACCGATCGCCGTGTTCGCCGAGCCGACCGCGCGGGCCGCCGCCTCGTACGCCGGCTTGATGGCGCCGATCGCCTCGGTGGCCTGCTCGGTGGCGTGGTCTGCCGCAGCCTCGGCTTCGGCGGCCCGTTCCGCAGCCGCCGCGGCCTGCTCCTGCGCGACCACCAGTGCTTCGCTGGCGACCGCCAGCGCGTTCCGGGCGTCCGCGTTGACTGCGGCGAACCGCGACGCGATGTAGCTCGCGGTGCCGGCCCGGTCGACGGTCAGCGCAGCCAGCGCGGCAGCGCTGCCGGCCGCGTTGCCGGCGATGTCCGCCTGGACGATGGCATGCGCCGCCTCCCGGACCGCGGCTATGGCCTCGGCCTGGGTACGCTCCGCGTTCACCCGGGCGTTCTCCGCCGCGCGCACGCTGGCGACGGCCGCCTGCCCGGCGCTGTCGGACGCCCGCCGGGCGGTCAGCGCGCTCTGCTGGGCCGCCTTCGCCGCGTTCCGGGCCTGCTGGGCGGCGGCACTGGCCCGTTGCGCCTCGCCACGGGCCGCATCGGCGGCCGCCCTCGCCCGGTCCGCCCAGGCCTGCGCGGAGTGGAAGGCATTGCGGGCACGGTCGGCCTGGATCTGCAGGTCGCGGGTTGCCTCGTCGGCGTCCTGCCCGGCCGCGATGGCCTCGTCCCGGGCTTTCTGCAACGCCGCAGCAATGGCGTTGTACTCCTCCTCGGCAGCAAAGCAGCGGGAGGTGGCGGCCTGAAGCTCCTCGGTAGACCGGTTCACCCGGTTGATCGCCGCCGACTCCCGCTGGATGGCGTCGTTTGCTTCCAGTTGAGCCGACGCGGCGACCTGCGCCTGGGCGATCGCGTTGGCGGACGCCCGCTCGGCGTCGGCCCGCAGCGACTTCGCCCTGCCCGCGTGCTGGCGGGCGTCACTGGCGGCTTGCTCCGCGATGCCGCGCTGGTCCTTGGCCCGCTTGGCCGCGTCTTCGGCGATCTTCTGCTGCGCCTTGGCCACGACCGCCTGGTCCGCGGCTACCTTCTCCTGGTACTTGGTCTCGGCCAGCCACCGGGCCGCGTTGTTGGCGTGCAGGGTGGCGTTCTGGTCGGCGTCCAGCGCCAGGCTGTCCGCGAGCGTGGCCGTGGCGGCCTGGCCAGCCGTCCCGGCGGCGTGCGCAGCCGCCTGCGCGGACAGGCCGACCGAGATGGCAACCTGAACCCAGTCCTGACCGTGGTCCTGACCCGACTCGATCAGGTCCCTCGCCGCTATCTGCACCCGGGCGATGACGGCGTTCATCTGCAACGCCGTCTGCTCCGCCCGGCCCGCCTGTGCGATCGCGACGGCCTTGTGCGCCTCCAACAGGGCGGTCCGGCCCGGCTGCTGAGGACGGTGCACCCGGTCCTGCTCGAAGACCTGATCCGCGGCGTTGGCCGCGGCGGCCGCCTGCCGCATGGCAAGCAACGCGTCCTCGAGGTACCTCAGACCCTCGATGTTGGCGGCAATGATCTCCGCCCGCGCCCGAGCACCGGCCTCGGCGGCGGTGGCGCCGGCGGTGAGCGCGTCCAGGATCTCGTTGCGCTGCTCGATGGCCAGTCGGACCCGTTCGCGATTGTCCCAGTCGACCCGGTTGGCCGCGGCATAGCCAGTGGCATAGAAGGCGGCGATCGTCGCCGGGTCCCCGGACGCCAACACCTGGCTGCCCTCGGCCACGACCGTCGGCCCGCCGATCGCGATCATCTGCTCGACACGGGCGTAGATCCGCGCGCGCTCGGCCTCGGTGTCGGCAACCGGGTGGTCCAGCCGATCGGCGACCTCGTAGCCCCAGGCCACGAACTCGCTGATCGCGTAGTCGCCGCCCAGCAGCGCCAGGTTGGCGGCCCGCTTCACGTTCGTACCGCCGCTGGTGGACCACGTCTTGACCTGGTTCTTCTCCCGGGTCTTGCGCTGGCTCGCGGCGAGCCTGGCCCTGGCCCAGCCGGTGTCCACGAAGTCGGCGATGGCCTGGGTGGTCCCGACCGCCAACGCTACGGTGGCCGCCTCCCGAACCTCGGGCTCAGCCGCGTAGGTGGCGATATCGACGACACTGTCGCGATACCAGTCCGCCTCCTCGTCGGTCCACTCGTTGCTGCTCGCAGTGGCAGCAGGCTTCAGCTCGGCAGGCTTCGGCTCGGCGCCCGCCGGCGGGGTCACGACCACCCCGCCCAGCGAGAAGCCGAGGAGCGCCGCCAGGACGAAGCGCAGAGTCACGTCCATCAGTCGCCGGTTCATCGGTCGTCCGCCTCCTCGGCCAGCCGCGCCCACATCTGGGCCTGTTCCTCGGCCCAGCGGACCGCGTCCTGCCAGGCAGCGGCGTTGGTGCCGGCACGGGCCACCACGGCAGCCCAGTCCTGCTCGGTGGTAGCGCCCTGGGCGTACTCGGCCACGGTGGCCCACTTCGCCGCCTGCTCGGCGGCCCGGTCCCGCTCAGCGGCCCAGTTCACGCTGGTGCCAGTGGCCGCCGTGGCCACGGCGCGCCAAGCGGCAACGGTCTCCGCGTGCAACTTCTCGGCAGCTTCGCCGCTGGCCGCCGCCTCGGCAGCCTCCGCGTCGAGGGCCGCCTGCCGCAGTCGCGCCATCGTCGCGTTGCCCCTGAGGTCCAGATCGCTGATCGCGAGCCGGTACGCCTCGTCGTCGAGTCGGGCCCCGGCAGCCCAGTAGTAGTTGAAGAAGTCGGCGATATCCCGGTCCTCGCCACCGGCAATCGCTGCGACCGCCGCCGCCCGGACCTGCGGTCCCGGGTCGGACTCGGCGAGTGATCCCACGAAGTCGCGGTCGGCCTGGGCCTGCTCCGCGACCTCCTCGTCGTGCTGGTGCTGACCGGACGCGTCCAACTCCTGCGCGATGGCCAGTCCGGTCTCGACAAACTCGTGTTTCTCGTCGTGCGTCGCCATCAGCGCGCGTTCGCAGCCGAGATGCACGGCCGAGTCGGTGGGCGATATCCGCAGCCAGTAGTTGATCTCCGCGACGTCCGCGCGCTCGAAGATGACGGCCCGGTTGATGGCGGACGCCAGGCCGGTCTGCAAAAACCTGGTGACGGCATCGGGGTCGGAGCTGTTCAGGGCCACGACCGCAGCCGTACGGACCTCCCAGCGACCGTCGGACATAGCCCGCCACTGGACCCGTTCCCGGTCGGCCTGACTGGCCGCCGCGACCGCCGGTGGAGCCACCGCCAATTGCGCGATTCCCAAGGCGAGTACGAGGGCCAGCAGTGCTGCCGGCAGCCGGCTCTGACGATGGATTTTCAGCATGAAGCGCCTCCCGACGACGTCGGTGAGTTCAAGGGGGTGGATGAGGTGCCCGGGGCGGGCGGCGCCATCAGGACTGCCCGCCCCGGTGCAATCACACGCCGTTGCCGTTGCTGTACATTTCGTTAACCGCCGCCGGTGTGACATTCATGAACCGGACGGCTTTGGCATTCGTGCCCGTCGCGGTCGTATCGACCTGCGCGTACTTCTTCGTCGCCTTGGACTGCAACACCTCGATCACCGAGTTGTAGGTGGTGTCGACGGACAGGCGATTTTGCAGGAGGAACCGTTCCGCGTTCGCCGCCGACGTCTGGTCGGCGATCAGCATCCCGGAGGGGGTGACATCCATCGCCTCCCGCACGTAGGCGTTCCTGGCGACGTTCCGCAGCGTCACTTCCATCTGGCTGCTGGTCGGCATTCCGACGACGCAGTACTGGAATGAAGACTCGGCGCTCTGCCACGAGGCGTCATTCGCGCGGACCAGGCCCTTCTTCGCGTTTGCCGCGTCGGCCCGCCACAAGAGGAGGTCCCCCGCACCCGGTAGGAAATACATGCGCCACCTGGTGGTGGTGCACGCTGGTTGGAAGGTGACCGCGGTGCCGGAGAAGCTGGTCAGGGGTTTGCCGGACGATGTCCAGATCGGCGCCGGCGCGGTCGCTCCCTCGGACACCGGCTCCAGGATCCACTGCTGATCGGTCGCGGCCGAGTAATCCGCGGTTCTCACCACACTGCCGTTGGCCGTGCCGCTGTTGAGCACACCCAGGTAGCCGCCGCCCACCGTGCTCCGCAGGTAGGACCCGGTGGACTTCTGGAACATGACCGACCACGAGGTGTAGTGGTCGCCGCAGTTCCGCTGGTCGACGAATCCTCCGTTGACCAGATCGGCGTAGCTCGCGCTGTGAAAGAGGCAGTACCCGGAGGCCCGGTTGCGCACCTCGAACCGGGTGTCGGACAGTTGGGTCACGTCCCAAATCTGCTCGGTGCCGCTCCCGCAGTCGCGCAGCTCCATGTCGGCCCCGCTCGCGAGAGCGCCCGAACCTGCCGTGCCGAGCGCTCCGATCGGCCGGACGCAGCGTCCGGACTGCACACCCTTGATCCGGAACGAGCCGGTCGGCGGCCTACTTATGGCCGCCTGGTGCGCCGGGTCGATCAGCCGCCACTGCTGTGTGGCGAGGTGCCCGTTGGGGTTCTGCACGATGTCCAGCGAGCCCGCCGAGCTGCCCGCCACCGCCGTGATCACCTTGTTGTTGGTGACGTTCCGAATCTCCACATTGCCCTGCCCGCCGTCAAGCAGCTCCCAGACGCTGGCGGCCGTGGCGGCGGGGCCGCTGCCGCACGGGAAGGCGGTGATCGGAGCGCCGTCCTGCGAGATCCTCGAGGGCTGCGGGAAGAGGCACACGTTCTCGTGCCCGTTCACGAGCTTGTAGCGCCCGGTGGTGGTGTCCGGCAGCAAGACCCACCGCTGCGACACATTGCTCTCGTTACACGGCTCCACCCGAGCGTTGAGCTCGGCGTTGGCGACGACGAAATAGTTGGCCACCCACGCGACCGGTTCGGCGATGCAGCCGTTGTAGCCGACCGCCTGGATCATCACGGTCTTGTTGGCCGACGGCCGGACGTAGTCGGCCTGACGGGCGGTGTCATGGCCACCCAACAGGAACAGGCTGCGGTCCAGGGCCGGACCCTCGAGCGCCTTCTTTGCCGCCGACACCGTCACCGGCTGGAAGCCGTCCGCCTCGGCCGCGTACATGATGTCGCGCACCCGAACCTCGTTCGCCCGCGCCTCGGCCAGATCACGCTCATCGAGGTCGACCTTGTTGGCGAGGTGGACGCCGGTGAAGATGAACGCGACCCACACCTCCTCCGAGGAGTTGGCGTAGGCAACCGTCGCGTCCAATTTGACCTTGCGGCCCGTGCTCTGCGACGCGAACAGGTAAATGAGCTCGCGCAACTCGAGATCGTCAAGCTCGTACGGCGTCGCCGACCGCTTCAGCGCGGTCGCGATCGCCTTCTCCTTTGCCGAACGCAGCGCCGCAGCCTGCCGAGCGGCGACCTCCTCGGCGTTACCGTTGGCGATCTCGTTCTGCCGGTCGGCCTCGGCCTTCTCGAACAGCGCGTGCTGGAGGAAGTCCAGACGCTGCTCGTCGGTCGCGCCAGCCACGGTCAACGGCTCGGCAGCCGCCTTCACCTCCGGCCAGGTCGCCGCCTTGCGCCAGAACGCCAGCAGGTAGTTCTGCAGGGTCTGGTCCAGCATCGTGGTGCGCTCGGTGTTGTTCGCCGGCACCCAGTTAATCTCCTGCGCCGCGCGCAACCGAATCGTGTCCAGCTCGGCCTTACGAGCCTTCGCGGCCAGGTCCCGGTCGTTCGCCGCGAAGATGCCGGTCCGGATGAACGCGGCGGACGCGGCGTCGGCGTCGGTCGTGTCGCTGAAGGCGGCCAGCGCGGCGGCCTTCACCTCGGCGTTGTGCTTCTCCGAGGCCTTCTCCCAGAGGACCGAGACGAAGTCGCGGTCGGAAAGCGTCACCTCTTCCCGTGGCACCCAACCCAGAACGGCAGCTGCCCGGTACTTCTCATCGATCGTGGTCTCGGCAGTCCGCGCGATCGTGGTCTCGGCAGCCCGCGCGAGCACCGATGGGCTCGCGATCGCGCCGGCCGGGACGGCCATCGCACCGATGACTGTCGCCGCCATGACGGCAGCGGTCACCATCCACAGACGTGACCGTCTGCGTACCCTTCTCGACATTCTTTCCCCCGTGGTCCAGAAGACAGATTTTTAGTTGTACTGACTGACAGCAACCGAACGCTACGCGTCACGGTATCAGCTGTCCTCGATCGGTGGGGTTCCGTTCCGGCACGAAAAAAGCCGCCCTCCGGGACTGCCCGAGGGCCGGCACTGTCCTGATAGGTCAACCCTTGATGTCGTTCACCGTGGGCACCTCGAGGGGTGCCGTTGCCCGACGTGCCAAGCTTGATCTTGCGGACCGACAAATTGCTGTCGGTCTTGGTCTCCGCCCGCTTGACCCGACGCGGTAGTCCACTGGTCAGGATCGCCAGCGCGGCCGCCGCATCGCATCCACAGCAGAGACCAAGGACGTCGGCGAAGTCGCGGTTACCGGGTCACGTACCTGTCGAGAGCCCGGCGCAGGTCCTCGCTGGTGACCTGCGAGTACATGTCGCCGTCGTCGCTGCCGACGTAGGAGTCCGGGCACTGCGCGTCGCTGCCGGTAATCCCGAACGAGTCGACCCGCTTCCGGGTACGCAACTCGAACACCTCCACCGTGTACTTGCCAGTCCGCATCGTACGGATTTCTACATCGCTGCCGAGCTGCTCGCGGTAGGTGCAGGTGGTGCTGTTCCCGAGCTCCACTCCGGTACGACGGACGCACGCGACAAGCTGGATCTGGGTGGGATCGCTGATGTCGAAGCCCGGTGTCGTCTCGCTGAACACGCCGGCGGCCTCGTACACCCGACCGTTCTCCTCCTCGTCCTCGACGAACGCGCGGATCGGGTGTGGGGCCGGGCCGGTGAACGCCGCCGCATCCGGGTACTTCGCGCCGGCACGCTCGCAGGCTCGGGACAGTTCGACGACGTTGCCCGGCAACGACTCGCTCCGGACCACGAAGTCGGGTAGGAAGACGAGCCAGGCCGTCATCAGCAGCGCGACCCCGAGCACGCCGCCGACGACCGACCGGACGAGCACCGGCGGCCGGATGGCGTGCCGCTCGGTGATCGAGCGGATCAGGGCGCCGCGTCCGTTGACCTCGACGATCCGAAGAACGGTGCCCCGACCCATTTCTCCGACGTACGCGACCTCGAAACCCCGCCGTGCACCGAACTCCCGGATCTCGCTGACGCCGAGGATCCTGGGCCACGGCACCGCGATCGGACCGCCATACCTGGGCGCCAGGACGAGGCCACCATCCGCGACACCGATCCGGTACCAGCCGGCGGGGTCACCGGTGTCGGTGAAGTACACGACGTAGAGGTAGCTGGCGATGGCGAGCGCCGCGACGACGTAGGCCAGGGTCGGGGAGAGGTTGAAGTAGATCGTGGTGGTCAGCAGGCCGCCGCCGATCAGGATCCACGACTTGCGGCCGTCGAACTCGTTGCGCGTCCGGTAGACCCGGCGCAGCGGCCCGATGCCACCGGCGTCGGCGACCTTGGCGAGCTTTCCGCGTGGCAGCAACGGCCCCTCCGGCGTGGAGATGATCGACGCGCCGGATTGTAGCGGTCCCGATCCAGCGGACCCCGCCGTCAGCTATCGAAATTCGTCACAGTGCTGACGTGCGGACCTTGATAGCCCGAGGAGCCGAAGACTCCACGGCCGCCCCGCTTCTTAGCTGGCCTTCGTCAGAGTGCGGCGGGGAGCAGGAGGTCCGCCCGGATCGGGAAGTGGTCACTGGCCCGGCGGGTCTGCGGCGTGTCCACGACGTCGTAGTCGAGCACGCCGATCCGAGGATCGACGAAGAGGGCGTCGATCCGGTTGTGCGGGTACACGCAGGAGAAGGTGAACCGCTCGGCGGCGTCGGCGACCACGGCGGCATCGGTCAGGCCGTCGGCGACGGTACGCCAGGCACCGCCGCCGGAGTTCTCGTTCAGGTCGGCGCCGACCACCACCGGCAGCCGCAGTGCGGCCAACTCCTGCTTGAAGAGTGCGGCCTGGCCGGGGCGCTCGGTCGGGTCTGTGGACAGATGGGATCCGGCGAGAACGAACCGGGACGTCCCGATCCCGCACTCGGCGAAGACCCCGCCGCGCAGATGCCGGCCCGGCGTCAACGGGTACTGCTGGCACCAGGTGCGGTACACCTGGACCCGCAGGCTGGTCAGCAGCAGGTTGCCCAGTGCCGGCAGGCCACCCGCCGCGACCACCAGGCCGAGCCGGTCGGCCAGGGCCGCACACTTGTGTCGCCAGCGGAACCGGCGCGGCGCCTCCTGCACGATCACCACGTCCGGCTCTAAGCTCCGGACCACCTCGGCCAGCGCGTCGACGTCGTCCCGCTGGCCGTGCACGTTGTACGACAGCACCCGCAGGCGCACCGACGAATCCCCGTTTCCGGGGGACTGCACCTGCCCCACGCCGTGCCCCTTGCTCATGTATTCGAACTACCGCGCCGACCGGGTCGGCTACCGCCGACGGGCCAGGTCTGCCGCGCCGACCAACCCGGCGGTGTTGCCCAGTTCCGCCGGCCGGATTTCCGCCACGGGAATTGTGGCACGCGCCGAGAGAGCGTCCATATAGGACCGACGGGTCGGGCCGAGCAGCAGCTCGCCCGCCTCGACGACGCCGCCCCCGACGACGAGCACCTGCGGATCGAGGATCTGCGCCATGTCGGCCAGACCGGTGCCGAGCCAATGACCGATCTGCGCGAACGCGGCGCCGGAGACCGAGTCGCCGGAGCGGGCCGCCGAGGTCACCATCGGTCCGGTCACCGCGTTGACGTCGCCGTCGGCCAGTTCGAGCAGGATCGTGGCCCGGTCCGGTTCCTGGCGCGCACCCGCGCGGGCGAACCTGACCAGGGCGTTGCCGCTGGCGTACTGCTCGATGCAGCCGAGCCGGCCACAGCCGCACAGGTGACCGTCCGGCACCGAAAGCATGTGCCCGAGTTCCGCCGCGATGCCGTGCGCTCCGCGCAGCAGTTCCCCGCCGAGCACGATCCCGCCGCCGACACCGGTGCCGATGGTGAACAGCACCATCGAGTCGTCCGCGTCCCGTGCCGCGCCGTAGCGGAACTCGGCCCAGGCCGCGACGTTGGCGTCGTTCTCCACGATCACCGGCAGTCCGACGGCGTTGCTGACGTAGTCGCGGATCGGTTCGTTCCGCCATGCGATGTTCGGGGCGAACAGCACGGTTGACCGGGCGGCGTCGATCCAGCCGGCGGCACCGATGCCCACCGCGTCCACCTCGTGCTCGGCCGCGAGCTCCTTGACCACCTCGACGATCACGTCGCGGGTCTTGGCGACGTCGTCGGCGGGGGTGTCGCGGCGAATCGACGCCTGCACCTCACCCGCCACGTCGACGACGCCGGCGGCCACCTTCGTACCCCCGACATCGACTCCGATGGTCAGCGTCACCGCTGCCGCTCCCCTCTGCCGTACCGCCCTCGCGGTCGCTCTCCCGCCACTGCCGCCCTACCGTGCCGTCACCACCGCCGTGGCCTCCGGCCCGCCCGGTCGGACGGTTCCGGCAGTCAGGGGCCCTGGTCGGGGGCCACCTGCTCGCCCGGGTCGGCGGTGGCCGATCCCTCCGGGGTCCGCGACGCGGGCACCGGAGGTCGCCCGGCGGCCGACGAGCCGGCGGGCCGGGCCCCGCCCGTCCCGGTCGGGGTCGACCGGTCCGGATCGGCGGTCGCCCCGGTCCCCCGGGCTCCGGCCTCCGCACGGGTGGCGGCCGCCCAGACGTCCTGCTCGTCCGCCGGCCACGAATCATGCCTGGTACGAGTGGCATTGCGCCACACCGCGTCTTCGAAAGCGCTCGACGGGCCGGCCGACGGGGCAGTGTGGGTGTCCGCTGGCTCACCACCGGCCCGGCCGCCGGTGCCGTCGCCGGGCCGGGAGCCCTGGGCGTCTGCGCGCGAGCCGGCGCTCCCCGCCGCGCCGTTGCCGGTGCTGCCGGTGCTGCCGGTGCTGCCGGTGCTGCCGGTGCTGCCGGTGACGGTGGAGAACGCGCGGAGCAGGCTGGCCACCCCGGCCGCGAAATCTCCGGCACCGGTGGCGAGCCGTTCGGCGAATTCCGGACTCGGATCGCGCAGGGCGGCGATCGATCGGCAAACGGGACAGACGCAGCATTCGGAGCTACCGGTGGCGAAACCCGCGCCCACCGGTGAGTCACCCCCCGATGGCGAACCGGGTCCGGCCGTGGTCGATGAAGGCCCGGCCTTGGTCGAAAACGGTCCGGTCGAAGGAGGTTCAGTCGAAGGAGGTCCGGCCGCAAAAGGTTCGACCGAAGGAGGTTCGGTCGCAAAAGGTTCGGCCGGAGGAGGTCCGGGAGAAGAAGATTCGGAAGAAAAAGATTCGGGCGAGGGAGCTTCGGTCGAGGGAGCTTCGGTCGGCGGAGGCTCGGTCGTGGCGGCCGACCATGGGTCGGTGGTCGTCGAGCCTGACCCGGTCCGCCACGGCGACGATTCGGCCGTCTGCCGTGGCGGCACCACCTGGTCCAGTACGTCCGAGATCACCTGGCTGAACGGGCCGAAGGTCCCCGCCCGGTCCCGGGCCCCGGAGGCGGCCGAACGGGCCATCGCGAGCGCGGCGGCGACCAGCCGCTCGGCCTCCTCGCGTGCGGACCCCGGATCGGTCGCTCCGCCGTACGAACCGCCTGCTCCCATGATCGGCTCCTTTACGCCCGAGGCCCACGGGGTGAACGCGTCAACGCGCTCCGTCCGGGGATTCCACCCGCCGCTTGAGCGTGCTCAGTGCGGCATCCATGATCATTTTCTCGGCCTTGCGCCGGAACATACCCAGCATGCCCACCGACAACTCGACCTCAAGTGTGTAGGTCACGGTCGAGGTGCCGTCCCCGTTGTCCTCGATGTCGTACGACCCGTTCTGGGTCTTCTGCATCCGTGAGGGCTCCACCAGGTGCCACTCGATCCGCGAGATGTCCTCGGCGTACTCGTACGCGAGGACGTACTCGTCGGTCATCACCGAGGCGTCGAGCACGAACCGGACCTGGGCGGCGTAACCGTCCTCGTATTCCTCGACCACCTCGACCTGCTTCACCGCTTCGGCCCACTCGGTGTAGCGCGGAAAATCGCAGATCACCGCCGTTACCCGGGCCGGTGGCGCGGCGATGACGATCGACTGGGTGGAGGAATCCGCCATGTCCGGCAGGCTACCCCGCAAGGGGGTGGCTCCGGCCCACCACCTCGCCCCATTCGTGTGCCGGTGGGCGTACCTGGCCGGGCGGGCCGACCCGGAAGGCGGGTAGGTTGCGGGGTAGCCGGAGCGGTCGGAGGCAGGCCGGTCCGATACGAGCACGAGGGAGTGCAGGTGCGCGAGTTCTCGGTCCCGCCAGCGGTCACGGTCGGCGACGCGGCCAACCTCACCGACCCGGTCTGGGACAACGCCGAGGAGGCGCCGGACAGCGTGCAGTTCGTCCGTCGTGCCCCGGGCACCTCCGGCACCAGTGGCGAGTGGACCGACGTCACCTGCCGGCAGTTCCGGGACGAGGTCGTCGCGCTGGCCCGTGGCCTGATCGCCGCCGGGATCACCCCGGGGGCGCGGGTCGGCCTGATGAGCCGGACCCGGTACGAGTGGACCCTGATCGACTACGCGATCTGGACGGTCGGCGGCGTCACCGTACCGATCTACGACACCTCCAGCCCCGAGCAGGTGGCCTGGATCCTGTCGGACTCCGGCGCGGTGGCCTGTGTGCTGGAGACCAACGCGCACGCCCTCGCGCTCTCCGGAATCCGGGACCGGCTACCCAAGCTGGAACAGGTCTGGCAGATCGAACTCGGCGGCATCGACGAACTACTCGCTCTCGGCGACCGGGTCGACCCGGCCCAGGTCGAGGTACGTCGCAAGGCGGTGAAGGCGGCGGACATCGCCACCATCATCTACACCAGCGGCACCACCGGCCGGCCCAAGGGCTGCGTGCTGACCCACCGGAACATGCTCTCCGACATCTGCAACGCCATCCCGGTGCTGCCGAACCTCTTCAACGAGGGGGCGTCGACGCTGCTCTTCCTGCCGCTGGCCCACTCGTTCGCCCGGCTGATCCAGATCGGCACGGTCCGGGCCCGGGCCACCGTGGCGCACAGCGCCGACACGAAGAACCTGGTCAGCGAGCTGAAGGAGTTCCAGCCCAGCTTCGTGCTGTCGGTGCCCCGGGTCTTCGAGAAGGTCTACACCGGCGCCGTCCAGAAGGCGAGGGACGAGGGCAAGGGCAAGATCTTCGCCAGTGCCGAGCGGGTGGCGATCGCGTACAGCCAGGCCCTGGACACTCCGTCCGGGCCGGGGATGGGTCTGCGGCTGCGGCACCAGGTCTTCGACCGGCTGGTCTACCGCAAGCTCCGGGCCGCGCTCGGCGGACGCTGCCAGAACGCGATCTCCGGGGGCGCCCCGCTGGGCGCCCGGCTCGGCCACTTCTTCCGGGGCGTGGGCGTGCTGGTCTACGAGGGGTACGGCCTGACCGAGACCTCACCGGCGGTCGCGGTGAACCTGCCCAGCGCCACCCGGATCGGCACCGTCGGCCGCCCGCTGCCCGGGGTCACCATCCGGATCGCGGACGACGGCGAGATCCTGATCAAGGGTGACGTGGTCTTCCAGGGCTACTGGAACAACCCGGAGGCGACCGCCGAGGTACTCACCTCCGACGGCTGGTTCCACAGCGGTGACCTGGGCGAACTCGACGGCGACGGCTACCTGTGCATCACCGGGCGGAAGAAGGAGATCATCGTTACGGCGAACGGCAAGAACGTCGCTCCCGCCGTACTGGAGGACGCGGTCCGGGCGCACCGGCTGGTCAGCCAGTGCATGGCGGTCGGGGACCGACGGCCGTTCGTCGCCGCGCTGGTCACCATCGACGCGGAGGCCCTGCCGAGCTGGCTGCGGGAGCACGACCGGCCGGCGGACACGGACATCGAGACGCTGCGGAACGACCCGGAGCTGCGCGCCGAGATCCAGAGGGCGGTGGACGAGGCCAACCAGAACGTCTCGCGAGCCGAATCCATCCGGCAGTTCAGGATCCTTCCCCGGGACTTCACCGAGGCCACCGGCGAACTGACCCCGTCGATGAAGGTCAAGCGGAACGTCGTAGAGAAGACATACTCGGCGGACATCGCCGAGATATACGGCAACTGACTACCATCCGTCAGGTGCCCGCCTCGACCTCCGGTCTTCCCCGCCCACATCCACTCGCGGCGGCGGCGCGCGTCGTCATGCTCGCGCTCGTCGCGGTCCTCACCCTGATCGCCACCCGGGATCCCGGGCAGCTCCGCTGGGTCGCCCTGCTCGCCGTCGCGGGCATTCCGGCGGTGATCGCCCCCGGACACTGGCTGCTGGCCCCGCTGGGCAGGTTCGCCGAGGTCATGATCGTCGGGCTGGCCGCCGGCCAGGTAGCGGCGGCGGCGAACATCGGCACCCCGATGCCCGGCCTCGGGGCGTCGGCGATCCTGCCCTACCTCGCCGTACCGCTCACCGTCGCCGCCCTGCAACGCCGCTCGCGGGAGGGCATCGCCCTGATCGCGGTCGCGGCGGCGACCCTGGCGCTGAGCGGCACCTTCACCGGCGGCGAGGGCGGGCTGCTGATCGGCCAGCTCGGCTACCTGGCGGTGACGGCCCAGTGGTTGATCCTGGCCGCGCTGGGGCTGTCCGCGGCGGGCACGCTGCAACGGATCATCCAGGCCCGGGGCGAGGGCCGGCCACAGCCGTACGCCGAGGCGACCCGGCTGCTCACCCAGTTGCGCAGCGTCGCCAGGCAGCTACCCGGAGCCACCCTGGATCCGGGCAGCATCTCCGAACACCTGGTGGAGGAGCTGCGCGGCGTCGCCCGGGCGGACCGGGCGGCGGTGCTGTCCGCCAGCGGCGGGGGCCGGCTGGTGGTGCTCGCCCAGGCCGGCGTGGACCGGGTCGACTGGGAGACGACGCTCGACGCCGACTCGGCCATCGCCGACGCCTGGGCCAGCCAGCAACCACAGACGGCACACCGGTCACAGGCCCGTTCACACTCGGGCGGGGACGTGTCGGCGCTGGTCGTACCCCTGGTCGCCGGGGTCCGGACGGTCGGCCTGGTCACCCTGGAGGCCGACGTCACCAACGCCTATCCACCGGCGGTGGTGGCCCAGGTGACCGCGCTGACCGGGCCGGCGGCGCTGCGGCTGGAGGCCGCGCTGCTCTTCGACGAGGTCCGGTCGCTGGCCACCAACGAGGAGCGCCAGCGGCTGGCCCGGGAGATCCACGACGGGGTCGCCCAGGAACTGGTGATGGTCGGGTACGGCATCGACAACGCCCAGGCCAGCCTCCCGGAGAGCGCCAAGGAGACGGCCGAGGAGCTGCGGGTCCTCCGGGGCGAGGTGACCCGGGTGATCACCGAGTTGCGGCTGAGCCTCTTCGAGCTGCGCAGCGAGGTCGACCGGCACGGCGGGCTCGCCACCGCGATCGCCGAGTACGCGCGCACGGTCGGCGCCTCCGCCGGGCTGCGGGTGCACTACACGCTCGACGAGTCCACCGCCCGGCTGCCGGCCGCCACCGAGGCGGAGTTGCTACGCATCGCCCAGGAGGCGATCACCAACGCGCGCAAGCACGCCGGGGCGGCGAACCTTTGGGTCAGCTGTGCCGTAGATCCCCCATTCGCCCAAATTGAAGTGTCGGATGATGGTCAGGGCATCGCTGACCAGCGCCCTGACGGCAGGTATGGTCTTGCGATCATGGCGGAGAGGGCGGAACGTATCCGGGGCCGGCTAGAGATCAGTCCGCGACACCCCAGCGGCACGACGGTGGCAGTGGTGCTCGGAACCTCGCCCCGGCGCGATAACGTGCGCGATAGCGTCACTGCATCAGAAGGGGAGTAACCCGAGCATGACCACCAGCCCCACGCCGACCACTCGGACCAAGGTTCTGCTCGTCGACGATCATGACCTGATCCGCAAGGGCCTGCGGCACGCCTTTGAGCGGGACCGGCAGTTCGAGGTCGTCGGCGAGGCCGCCACCGCCGCGGAGGGGGTCCGACAGGCGGGCGCCCTACAGCCCGATGTCGTAATCATGGATCTCCGCCTTCCCGACGGCAGCGGGCTCGAAGCTACCCGAGCCCTCCGCAAGTCCAGCGCCACGATGGGAATCGTGGTCCTCACCATGTACGCGGGTGACGACCAGCTTTTCGGTGCCCTCGAGGCCGGCGCGAGTGCCTTCGTACCGAAGACCGCTCCCGCCGACGAGGTGGTGGCCGCCGCCCGGCACGCCGCCTCCTCGCCGAGTGCGTTCACCGCGGCCGATCTCGCCGAGGCGATGAAGCGTCGGCTGGCTCCGTCCGGCCCGCAACTGTCGCCCCGGGAGGGGCAGGTGCTGCGCCTGCTGGCCGACGGAATGAGCGTCGCCGGCATCGCCAAGCAGCTGTTCGTCAGCGAGTCGACGGCGAAGACGCACATCTCCAAGCTCTACGAGAAGCTGGGCGCGGCCAACCGGGCCCAGGCGTTGATGACCGCGCTCCGGCTCGGCCTCCTCGAGGCACCGGACGCACCGAAGTTCTGACCTGCACCAAAGTTCTGACCCGTACCAAAGCTCTGCCCGGCACCGACGTTCCGAGCTGACCACGTGACCGCCGCCCGGCCCCCGCTGGCCGGGCGGCGGCCGTGTACTCCCCGGCTTCGGGTCCCCGGTCAGGGGGCCGGATTGGGCACCCGGGCCGGAATCGCCCGCCCGGTCAGCCGCCGGAACAACAGGTACGCCTCGCAGCCCAGGCAGAGCCCGAAGGCGGCGTTGAGGAACGCGGCGGCGAGAGCCAGGCTGGCCATGACCAGACCCAGGACCGGCAGCCCGGCCAGATAGCCGGCGGCGCAGCCGATGAGGAAGACGAACCCGACCACCTGGGTGAACCGGACCGGTGCCACCGGCTCCAACTCGGCCGGTCGACCCAGTCGGGGCGCGACGAGGGCCCGGAACAGCCAGGCGTACGGGCCCCGGCGTGGATCGATCGCGGTGATGCCGAACACCAGTGCCTGGGCGAGCGCCAACCAGCCCGAGCCGGTGATCATCACGACGACAACGACGAGTGCGGTGAGACCCGCGGCGAAGCGCGGTCCACGAGGGTCCAGCATCACAGTCACCTCGGTCAGCAGGGGCGGTGCCCGGTTCGGCTCAGGCGGGTGACGATCTGGCGGATCATGGTGGCGACCCGGGAAGCAGGGGCGCCACGGCGGCGACGACCTCGGTGCTGACCGGTACGCCGCAGGCACGGTGCAGTACCCGGCCAGCGGCGTCGACCACCAGCACCGTGGGCGTACGCCAGATGCTCAGCGCCCTGACCCCGGTCGGCTGGCTCGCCGCGTCGACCTCCACGTGTCGTACCCCGGGGAGCGTCCCGGCGACCTCGGCGAGCACCCGACGGGTCGCCCGGCAGGGTGCGCAGAACTCCGAGGAGAACTGCAACAGCGTGACGGGAACACCGGGCTCGACGCCGAGCGTCACCAGCAGGCTCGGACTGACCAGCAGCCCCGGCTGCACCGGTGGCCCCGGACTCACCCGCAGGCCCGGGTCCCCCCTCACGCCGAGGCTCCGTACGGGTGCGACCGGCCGCAGCACGCCGTCCCGCCGACGCCGCCACAGCCCGACGCCGGTGGTGAGCACCAGTACGCTCGTCACCGCCAGCAGCCCGGGAAGCACGGAGTCCCGCACGTGATCAGCGTGCCACGGTGAACCATCGATAGCCAGCTCTGTTTGTTCCCATCACGACCCGCCCGGGTCGCGCCGGCACACCTGTCGGTTCCGCCGTCCGGGTCAGCCGGTCAGCAGCTCCGTCATCCGGTCCGCCTGGTTCTCCCAGCGCCATTCGCGCTCCACCCAGGCGCGACCGGCGGCACCCATCCGGCGGGCCAGCTCGGGGTCGGCGAGCAGGGTGGCGACCCGGTCGGCGAGCTGACGCCCGTCCCGCCCGTCGACCACGTGCCCGGTCTCGCCCTCCCGTACCGCGTCCGGGGCGCCGCCGGAGTTCCCGGCCACCACCGGCAACCCGGTCGCCGACGCCTCCAGGTAGACGATGCCGAGCCCTTCGACGTCCAGCCCACGGTTGCGGGTCCGGCACGGCATCGCGTAGACGTCACCGGCCGCGTAGTGCGCCGGCAGCTCGGCGGTCGGCACCGACCCGGTGAACACCACGTCGGCCTCGACGCCGACCCGCCGGGCCAGCTTCTCCAACGTGCCCCGGTACGGCCCGCCGCCCACCACCAGCAGTGCCGCGCCGGGCACCCGACGACGAATCTCCGGTAGCGCCCGGATCAGGGCGTCCTGGCCCTTGCGCGGTACCAGCCGGGACACGCAGACCACCACGGGTCGGTCGACGAGGCCGTGTCGGGCCCGGACCTGCGCACCGTCGACCTCCGGGTGGTAGACGTCGACGTCCACCCCGGGCGCCAACCGGCGGAGTTCGGTACGGCCCCGCAGCACCCGGTCCAGCCGTACCCGGGTGTACTCCCCCAGGTAGGTCGTCACGTCCACGTCGTCGCCGATCCGGCGCAGCGCCGACCGGGCACCGGGCAGCGCCGCCCAGCCGACCTCGTGACCGTGGGTCTGGGCCACCGCCCGCCGGATCCCGGCCCGGCGACGCAGCCCTCCGGCGAGCAGGCCGAGCGGCGCGGCGGCACCGAACCAGACGGTGTCGCAGTCGTACGCGCGGGCGAGTTCGGCGGCCCGACGCGCGACGTGCCGGGTGGGCAGCAGCACCTTGGTCGGTTCCCGCACCACCTCGAACGGCTGGTCGGCATCGAACTTGTCGGCACCGCGCCAGGTCGAGGCGTAGACGACGAGCGAACCCGGGGGCTGCCGCACCGCGAGGCCGTGCACGAAGGACTGGATCCCGCCGGGACGCGGGGGAAAATCGTTGGTGACGAGCAGTGTCCTGGTCAACCGCCGGCTCCTCGGGCGTAGGCACGGGCCGCCGCCATCCGTTCCACCGTGGAGGGGTGGCTGGCCGAGTAGAGGTACTCCCAACGCGGCGGGTCCGGGTCGGCGAGGTTGACGCTGGAGAGCCGGCGCTGCATCGCCTCGAAGGCGGTCGGGTCACCGGTGAGGGCCAGCGCGTGGGCGTCCGCCCGGGCCTCGACCTGCCGGGACACCCACGCCTGGGCCGGCGCGGCGACCAGCCCGGCCACGGTCACCAGGGCTATCAGCAGCGGAAACGCCCTCGGCTCGGCCACCGAGTCGACACCCGCGGCCCGGAGCAGCCCACCCCACGAGCCGAGCAGGTAGAGCGCCACCACCGCCGCGGCGGCACCCAGGGCGCCGGTCAGGGTGCCGGCCACCACGTCCCGGTCCTTCGCATGCCCCAACTCGTGCGCGACCACGCTGGCCACCTCGGCCGGCGGCGCCTCGCGCAGCAGGGTGTCGTAGACGACGATCCGCCGGGTCGGGCCGAACCCGGAGACGTACGCGTTGACCGCCCGGGTACGCCGGGACGCGTCGGCGACCAGCACATCCTTGACCGGTACGTCGTCCCGCTCGGCGAGCGCCATCAGCTCGGTACGCAGTGCCCCCGGCTCCATCGGGGTGAACCGGTTGAAGATCGGCTCGACCAGCACGGGCAGCACGAACGACAGGAGCGTGACCAGCACCGCCGCGCCGCCCGCCCCAACCGCCCACCACCAGCGCGGCGCCAGCCGGATCACGGTGTAGAACCCCAGCAGGGCCACCGCGCCGATCACGGCACTGACCGCGTACGACTTGAGCAGGTCGATCGTCCATCCGCCCCAGCCCTGGGTGGAGAGCCCGTAACGGGCCACCACCGAGTGTCGCCAGGCGGCGAAGGGCAGGGTCAGCAGGTCCGCCACCAACACCACGGCCAGCCCGCCGAGCACCGCCTGGGCGATCCAGTTGTCCCCGAACGGGCGACCGACCAGGCCGACCAGCTTCGCGCCGAGCGGAGTCAGGCCGAGCAGCAGGGCGATGAGCAGCCCGACTGCCATCGCGCCGTAACTGCCCGGCCGGAGGGCGGACTTGAAGGCACGCCCCCGCTCCACGTCCGCGGGCCGCAGCTCGTCGAGGGCGGCCAACTGGTCCGCCCGGGGCGCTGGCGGCCGGTGCCACGGCACCAGCAGGGCGGTGACGACGATCAGCAGGAGGACGAGGGCGCCGAGGGTCAGGCCCGCCCAGGCACGCGGCGTCATGCGGCGACGCGCTGTCGCTCGGTCATCCCGCTCCGCCCCTTCGCCGGCTCTTTCGCGCGGCCAATCCTATGCCGGTGCACCGCCGGACGGGTCGGCCGGGAGATCTATCCCCGGCCGGGCGGGAGGAGCCTGGTCAGGCGACGTGCCGGCGACGCCGGGACCGGGGCCGTGGGGCCAGCCGCACCGGCGTCGCGGTCGGCTCGGGCCCGGCCAGCACCTCCACGTCGAAGCCGGCCCGGCTGAACACCTCGATCGCGTGCTGCTCGGCGGCGGTGAGTGCGGCCTGCGCGGCTGGCTGGTCCAACAGGGCACTCACCAGGCACCCGGAACAGGCCACACCCCGAACGGTGCAACTGTCGCAGTCGATGAGCATCGACCCTCCTTCAGAGGCGGTTCCGGGATTGTCGTGACCCGGCCACCGTCGGTGACATCGACGCTAGGTCACGGGTACGACAAAACCGATAACGCGTGAGGAGGGGGCCCTTCTTCTACAGAAAACGATAAGAAGGGGCCCTTCCTTACATCTCAGGAGCGGGCGAGGCGGCGGAGCAGCGAGTCTGCGCCGAGTGGGTAGGCGCCGTGCCGGCGTACCCCGTCGGCGACCTCGCGGTCCGACGAGACGACCACGATCGGGCGCCCGGGCGGCTCGGCCCGGACGAGCCGTCGGATCAGGTCGTCGGCCGTCTCCCCCTTGCGGGAGAAGAGCACCCGTACGCCGCGCGGCGCCGGTGGCAGGCCGTGCATCCGCTCGGCCCCGTCGAAGACGACGGTGACCTCGGCACCCGTCTGCGCCGCGATACCGCCCAGCCCGGTGATCAGCCGCTTGCGCTGCTGCTCCAGGGACATGTCGCCGAAGCCACGCTTCGTGACGTTGTAGCCGTCCACCACGAGATGTGCCCGGGGCAGCGCCAACAGCTCGTCGAGCCGGACCGGGTCGTCGGCGTCCAGGGCGCGCGCCGAGTTCGCGGTGGCCGGGCGCTCGGCGAAGGCGTCGGCGACGTAGTCGGCCGGAAGCCGGTCGGCCGGGTCCAGGGCCAGCTCCCGGCGGAGCCCCACGGCCGCCCGACCGATCGTCTCCAGCAGCAGCCACAGCCGGGCGTCGTCGACCGAGCGCGCCTCCTTGGCGGTCTGTCGGACAGCACCGGCGGTCGCCTCGGCCTCGGCCAGCCGGGCCCGTACCCGACGCAGTTCCGCCTCGTGGTCGGCCGCCGCCCGACCGGCCCGGCCCTTCTCGGTCGCCAGCAGTTCGGCCGCCCGGCGCTCCCGGGCCTGGGTTTCCCGCAGCGACCGGCCCAGCACCCGGCTCTCCTCGCGCAACTGACCGAGTTCCTCCCGGAGCCGGGCCACCTCGTCCCGCAGCTTGTCGGCCTCCACCTTGGCCACCGCGCGGTCGTGCTCGGCCCGGGTGGCACGCTGTTCGGCCTCGCGGACCAGTTCGGCGACGACCGCGCTGTCGACCTCGGCCCGGACCACCGCACCGGCGTTCTCGACCAGTGCGCGCCAGCCCGCCGGGCGGGTGAGGTAGGCCAGGGCCGCGACCTCCACCGGATCGGCGGCGGCGGGGCTGCCGCCGGAGACGACCGCCGAGCCGAGTTCGCCGGCCTCCGTCAGCACCCGACTGGCCACCCGCTGCCGGAACAGCGGGTCGGCCGCGAGCTGGGTCGCGATCGGCGCCCCGCCGAGCCGGGCCCGCCGGTTGGGCGCGAACTTGGCGACCCGGCGCAGCGGCGCCGGCAGTTCGTCGCCGGGCAGCGTCGGCAACGCGGCGGCGGCGAGGCTGACGATCCGCTGCCGTACCGGTTCGGGCAGCGTCGGCTCCGGCTCGCGATCAACGGGCTCGCCGGAACCGCGATCATCGGAACCGGCCTCGTCGGAACCCGGGTGCTCGGAAGCGGGATCATCGGAACCGGCCTCGTCGGAACCCGGGTGCTCGGAAGCGGGATCATCGGAGCCGGCGTCGGCAGAACCGGGGTGCTCGGAAGCGGCATCATCGGGACCGGCACCGTTGGAGCCGGCGTCGTTGAAGCCGGCGTCGTCGGGACCGGCGTCAGGATGGACCGGCAGGGGCAGGTCGCCCTCGTCTTCGGCGGCCGGGACGCCCTGGTCGTCGGCGGGCGCCGGCAGGTCCGGCCCGCCGCCGAAGGCGGGCGTCCCGTCCGGTTCGTCCTCGGCCGGAAGTCCGAATTCGGAGGTACCGGGAGCCGCGTCCCACGCTGTGCTGCCGCCGCTTCCGGCGCGCGTGGTCTCCGCCGCCCCGTCGGGAAGGCGGTGGTCGGACGGTTCGGCGCGCGGCATGTCGCCAGTCTCCCACCGACACCCTACGGATTGCCGAACACCTCAGATGATCTCGGCTCGTCGCGCCCTGCTAACCGGGACGGACGAGACGGAAGTGTCGTACAGGGCATCTAACCTGGCCGCCGTGGTCCAACCTAAATATGTCCAGGGCACGCTGGACGGCCTTCCGGCCGGCGAGTCCCTGCCGGACGGCTGGCCGACCGACGCGCTGGCGCTGAGTCAGACCACCTTCGTGGTGCTCGACCTGGAGACCACCGGAGGCGCTCCGGACGGCGGCGGGATCACCGAGGTCGGCGCGGTCAAGGTACGCGGTGGCGAGGAGCTGGGGGTGCTGGCCACTCTGGTCAACCCCGGCGAGCCGATCCCACCGTTCATCACGGTGCTGACCGGGATCACCCAGGCGATGCTGCTTCCGGCGCCACCGATCGAGCAGGTGCTGCCGAGCGTCCTGGAGTTCCTGCACGGCGCCGTACTGGTCGCGCACAACGCCCCGTACGACGTCGGGTTCCTCAAGGCGGCCTGTGCGCGGCACGGCTACACCTGGCCGAACCCCCGGGTGCTGGACACCGCCGCGCTGGCCCGCCGGGTGCTCACCCGCGACGAGGTGCCGAACCGCAAGCTCGGCACCCTGGCGGCCTACTTCCGTACCCCGCACCAGCCGAGCCACCGGGCGCTGGACGACGCCAAGGCGACCGTCGACGTCCTGCACGGGTTGATCGCCCGGCTGGGCGGGCACCGGGTGGAGACGCTGGGCGACGCCATCGAGTTCGCCCGGGCGGTCACCCCGACCCAGCGGCGTAAGCGGCACCTCGCCGAGGGGCTGCCCCGGGTGCCCGGGGTCTACATCTTCCGGGCCGCCGACGACCGGCCGCTCTACGTCGGCACGTCCGGCGACATCGCCACCCGGGTACGCAGCTACTTCACCGCCTCGGAGAAGCGGGCCCGGATCTCCGAGATGCTGGCCGCCGCCGAGCGGGTGGAGGCGGTGGAGTGCGCGCACACCCTGGAGGCCGAGGTACGGGAGCTGCGGCTGATCGGGGCGCACGCTCCGCCGTACAACCGGCGGTCCAAGTTTCCGGAGCGGGTGGTGTGGCTGAAGCTGACCTCGGAGCCGTATCCACGGTTGTCGGTGGTCCGAGCGCTCGGGCCGGACGACGAGGCGTACCTGGGGCCGTTCAGCTCCCGACGGGCGGCGGAACTCGCCGCGGCCGGCATGCACGACGCGGTGCCGCTGCGCCAGTGCACGCCCCGGCTCTCGGTCCGGACCACCAGCCTGGCCTGCGCGCTGGCCGAGCTGGGCCGCTGCCCGGCACCCTGCGAGCACCGGATCTCGGTCTCCGAGTACGAACGCCAGGCGGTCACCCCGGTCCGGACCGCCATGGTGGACGATCCGCAGGTACTGGTCGATGCGTTGCTGGCCCGGATCGAGGCGCTGGCCGGCGCGGAGCGGTACGAGGAGGCGGGGGTGGTCCGAGGCCGGCTGGTGGCGGTGCTCCGGGCCACCGTACGGATGCAGCGACTGATGGGGCTGACCCGGATCGAGGAGTTGGCCGCCGCCCGACGGGCCGCCGACGGTGGTTGGGAGATCGCGGTCATCCGACGTGGCAGGCTCGCCGGGGCCGGCACCGCCCCGCCCGGCGTACCGCCCCGCCCGGTCCTCGACCTGGTCCGGGCCACCGCCGAAACGGTGCTGCCCGGCCACGGTCCGGTCCCAAGCGCCTCGGCCGAGGAGTCCGAACGCATCCTGTCCTGGTTGGAGCGGCCCGACACGCGGTTGGTCGAGACTTCCGACGGTTGGGCCTCCCCGGCCAGGGGTGCCGCCCGGTTCCGTGACCTGCTGGAGCGGGCCGAGGCGGCGGCGTCGAGGACAACTCCCGACCGAACGCACATAAGCAAGTGACCGATCGGATGACGTCCGCTCCTTTAGGCTGTTAGAGAAGTGCAGTCCTGCCCGATTTCGGGGTTTGCGTTCGCGTGCCGGGTACCACGGCGGTGGCGGGCGGCGGACACCGGAAGACGGGCGGTGAGTGAGGAGGTGTCTCCGCGTGGACCTCGACGCCGGCCACGGCGCCGCCCTGGGGAGCGCCCGACCGTCCGAGATCACGCTGAGCAAGCGGTTACGCGCGCTGCTCTCCTGGCCGTCCGCTGAGGACGATCCGGTCACCCATCTGGTCCGGGCCCACCGTGCCGTCCATCCGAGTGCCGACGTGGGCGTTCTGCGCCGCAGCTACGCCATCGCGGAGAGCATGCACCGGGGGCAGTTCCGCAAGAGCGGCGAGCCGTACATCACCCATCCGCTCGCGGTGGCGCAGATCTGCGCCGAGCTGGGCATGGACACGGTCACCCTGGTCGCCGCGCTGCTGCACGACACGGTGGAGGACACCCGGTACACCCTGCAGGCGCTGACCGGCGACTTCGGAGCCGAGGTCGCGCACCTGGTGGACGGGGTGACCAAGTTCGACAAGGCGTTCTACGGCAAGGCGGCCGAGGCCGAGACGATCCGCAAGATGATCATCGCCGCCGGCAAGGACGTCCGGGTGCTGATCATCAAGCTGGCGGACCGGCTGCACAACATGCGCACACTGGACGCCCGCTCGCTGGCCTCCCGGGCCCGGATCGCCCGAGCCACCCAGGAGGTGCTGGTCCCGCTCTGCGACCGGCTGGGCATCCAGGCCCTGAAGCGCGACCTGGACGACGTGGTCCTGCGGCACCTCGAGCCCGACGCGTACGCCCGGATCGACGAGCACGTCAGCAGCCGTCCGGGCTGGGCCGGCTATCTCGACGACGTGGTGGGCCAGGCCCGGGTGGTGCTCCGGCGGGACAAGATCGTGGCGGCGGTCAAGCCCCGGCCCCGGCACTACTACTCGATCTGGAAGGACACCGTCGCCCGGGAGCAGGACATGCCGTTCGACCTGCCCCGGATCGTCATCGTGGTGGACGGGGCGGACACCGACTGCTACGCCGCGCTCGGTTCGATCCACGGGCTCTGGCGGCCGGTTGCCGGGCGTTTCAAGGACTACATCGCCGCGCCGAAGAACAACCTCTACCGGTCGCTGCACACCACCGTGATCGGGCCGGGCGAGCGCACCGTCGAGGTGCTGATCCGGACCAAGACGATGGACCGGGCCGCCGAGTACGGCATCGCCGCCGACTTCCGCTATCCGAAGGCGGTCAGCGACTCCGCCAACAGCGCCGAACAGCTCGACTGGCTGCAACGGGTGCTCAACTGGGAACGGACCACCACCGATCCGGCGCAGTTCCTCCAGTCCCTGCGCTGCGACCTCGCCGAGACCCAGATCCAGGTCTTCGCCGAGGGCCGGCAGGTCGTACTCCCGGCCGGGTCCACACCGGTCGACCTGGCGTACGAGCTGGGCCCGCACCGGGGCGACCACTGCCTCGCCGCGAAGATCAACGGCAGGCTGGCCCCGCTCTCGTCTGAACTGGACGAGGGCGACGTGATCGAGATCTTCAGTGAGACCGACGCGCACAGCGAGTTCGACCTGGCGGTCGCCCCGCCGGGGCCCCGCAGGGAGTGGCTCGGCTTCGTCAAGTCACCGCACGCGCAGATGCAGATCCACCGGTTCTTCGCCGAGCACCAGGAACCGGCGATCTCGATAATCGACAAGGTCCGGTTGGGCCGGGCCACGATCGGGCTGACGCTGCGCAAGCACAACCGTGGGCTGGCCAGTGACCTGCCGCTGCGCCGGTTGGCCGAGGAGCAGGGCTATCCCGACCTGGAAACCCTGCTGGTCGCCGTCGTGGACCGGACGATCGAGCCGGACGCGGTGGTCGAGCAGCTCATCGCCATGGTCGACCATCAGGAATGATTGGCTGTGCCCCGGGTCACCAGGCGCACCGGTACGACCTCTAGCCTGGTCGCGTGATCGCCCGCCGCTCGCCGACGCGTGCCATCGGCTACAAGGTCTTCTACCGCCTACCCATCGGAGTACGCCGGCAACTGGTCCGGCTGGCCGTGCCGAAGTACATCGTCGGCGCGGTCACCCTGGTCCGGGACACCGAGGCGGCGGAGCCCGGACGGCTCCTGCTGCTGCGCCAACCGTCCGGAAAGGGTTGGACGCTTCCGGCCGGTCTGCTGCAACGCCGTGAGGCACCGCTCGTCGGCGCCGCCCGCGAACTGCACGAGGAGACCGGCATCGACCTACCGCTGGAGGAACTCCAGCCCGCTGTGCCGAACGCCGTCGTACACGCCAAGGGCTGGGTCGACATGGTCTTCGAAGCCCGGGTTCCGGCCTCGACCACGGAACTGGTGGTCGACGGTGCCGAGGTGTACGAGGCCGCCTGGCATCCACTGGACGACCTGCCCCGGCTGAGTACCGCCACCGCCCGGCTGCTCGCCCACTACGGGATGGGGCCGCTCGCCGAGCCCGGCTCGACCAGTACCCGACCACCGGCATGACTCCGGCCGCCACCGCCTCGCCGACCCCGCCGAACGGTGGCCCGCCCCCGAGCCGTGGCCCGACCCCGCCGAGCGGTGACCCGGCCCCGCGCGGTGGCCCGGCCCCGCGCGGTGGCCCGGGTACGGGGCGGGCCGGCGTCTGTGTCGTCGTACTGGCCGCCGGTGAGGGTCGCCGGCTGCGCCCGCTCACCGAGCACCTGCCGAAGGCGCTCTGTCCGGTCGGGAACGTACCGCTGCTGGACCGGGTACTCGGCCGGGTGGCGGCGCTCGGCTTCGCCGGTCCGGCCACCGTGGCCGTGAACGCCTGCTACCTGGGCGACCAGGTGGTCCGGCACGTGGGTGACCGGGCGTGGCTCTCGGTCGAGCCCGGCGACCCGCTCGGCACGGCCGGTGGGCTGGCGAACCTGCGCGGCTGGATCGACGGCCGAGCCGTACTGGTCGGCAACGCGGACGCCTATCTGGCCGATCCCGCCACGTCACCGGGCCCGGACATCGCCGCACTGCTCGCCGGTTGGGACGGCCGGACCGTACGGCTGCTGGGTCAGCCGGCCACCGATCCGGCCCGGCCCGGCGAGTTCGGCAGCCACCGGTTCACCGGGTTCTCGCTGTTGCCGTGGTCCCGGATCCGGGACCTGCCGGACGGGCCGGCGGATCTGACCCGCACCGTCTGGCGGCCCGCGGAGGCGGCCGGCGAGCTGGAGATGATCGACTTCTCCGGGACGTACCTCGACACCGGCACCCCGGCCGACTACCTGGCGGCGAACCTGCACGCGGCTGCCGGCGAGAGCCTGGTCGACCCGACCGCCGAGGTGAGCGGCGAGCACCGGAACGCGGTGATCGGTGCGGGCGCCGTCGTGCGGGGTACGGTCGAACGCTGCGTGGTCTGGCCCGGCGGCGTCGTACGCCCGCAGGAGCGGCTGACCGACGTGATACGCGTCGGCGACAGCATCACCGTTCCGGCGCTGGCCGGATCCGCACCGGCCCGGTAGCCGCCAGCGGTCCGGCACCCCGGTGCGGCTGGCCCGCCCCCGCGTGCGGGTGCCCCGGTTCGGCAACATCTAGCATGGGCGGGCAGTCAGAACACCGCACCGATCCACGCCACCGGCGGTCGCCGGCGCGGGGATGCGCCAGCGAGCACGTCGACGAGAGGAGTATTCCGGTGATCACCGCGATCGTACTGATCGACTGCGCCACTGACTCGATCCCCGAGGTGGCCGAGACCCTGGCCGCCGTGCCCGGGGTCAGCGAGGTCTACTCCGTCGCCGGTCACGTCGACCTGATCGCCGTGATCCGGGTACGCGAGTTCGAGCAGATCGCCGAGGTGATCGCCGGACGGATCTCGAAGGTGCCCGGCGTACTCGGCACCGAGTCGCACATCGCCTTCCGCGCGTACTCCCAGCACGACCTGGAGGAGGCGTTCGCGATCGGCCTGCCCGAGGCGGACTGAAGCGTCGGGGCGGTACGCCGACAGGTCCCCCGGCACTGCCGGAGGACCTGTTCCGTCGCCGACGTACGGCTCTGGGCTAGCTGATTGTCGGTCCGGGCGTCACCGGCGTCCCGCTCCGCGTCGGGCTTCCGGAGCTGACGCCCGGGCTGGGCGCCACGGTGGTACCACCCGGGATCGGCACGCCCAGGCTCTGGGCCGCCGCCACCAACGCGTTGTGATGCGCCTGGAGCACCGGCGCCGCCTGCTGCGCCACCTGCTTGGCCGACGGGTCGGAGCCCTGGGTCAACTCCGCCTGCACCAACTGCATGGCCTGGGTGTGGGCGGTCAACTGGGCGGTGATCCACTGGGTGTCGAAGTCGGCGCCATTGACGTTCTGCAGCTGGTTGATAACCGCCTGCTGCTCACTGGTCACCTTGTTCGGCAGGGTCAACGCCCCCGACGAGGCCACGCTCTGCACCTTCTGGTCCAGTTGCGTGTGGTCCGTCACGAACCGCCCGCCGAGATCCTTGACCTCCTGGCTCGTCCCCTTCTGCTTCGCCAGGTTACCGGTCGCGATCTCCGCGAGATTCACCTGGTGCATCGACTGCAGGAACTGCCTGTCCTGCGCCGACAGCGCGGTGGACGGCGTCGCGGACGGCGTCGCCGACGGCGCGGCGGCGCTGTACGCGGCCCCGGCCGGCGCGAGGCCGAGCACCACCATCGAGACGAGCACACCCAACCGTTTGACGACCAACATGTTGGTTCCCCCCTCCGTCGTTGAACTTCGGGGGTACCCGGTTGACCGGCGGACACGCGGATCGATCGCGCCGACATGGGCCTCGTACATCATGATTCCGCATGTCGGGTGTCGCGCGACGCCGAACGCCCGGGTTTGCCGGTCGACCCGGCGGGTAGGCCCAGTCGGCGAGGTCGGTCGGGGAGGGTACGGAACCTACTCGGCGACCTTGGCGGCCTTGGCCACGCCGATCCAGCGCTCCAGGGTCCCGGCGGCGGCACCGGAGTCGATCGCCTCCGCCGCCCGCCGCAGGCCGGCCCGCATCGCCGACAGCAGGTCGCCCGCGAATCCCGCCTGGGCCGCCAACGCCGCCGCCGCGTTGACCAGGACGGCGTCCCGGACCGGGCCGGACTCGCCGGCGAGCAGCCGGTGGGTCACGTCGGCGTTGAAGGCGGCGTCGCCACCGCGCAGGTCGCCGGGTGCCGACCGGGCCACCCCGAGGTCGGCCGCGTCGGCCACCGTCTCGGTGACCTTTCCCTGGTGGGCGATCCACAGCCGGGTCGGCGCGGCGGTGCTGAACTCGTCGAGCCCGTCCTCGCCCCGCATCACCAGCACCGAGTCGCCGCGTCGGGCGAACACCTCGGCCACCACCCCCGCCATCCGGGTGTCGAAGCAGCCGACGGCGCCCGCACCGGGGCGGGCCGGATTGGTCAGCGGACCGAGGAAGTTGAACGCGGTCGGCACCCCGATCTCCCGCCGGGCCACCGCGGCGTGCCGCATCCCGGGATGGAACCGGGCGGCGAAGCAGAACCCGATCCCCACCTCGGTAACGCATCGGGCCACCCCGACCGGACCGAGGTCGAGCGGAACACCGAGGAATTCGAGCAGGTCGGCGGCGCCGCACGAGGACGAGGACGCCCGGTTGCCGTGCTTGACGACGCGTACGCCGGCTCCGGCCACCACCATCGCGGTCATCGTGGAGATGTTGACCGTGTGCGCCCGGTCTCCGCCGGTGCCGACGACGTCGATCGCCCCGGCCCGCAGGGCGGGCGGCAGATCGACCAGGGTCGCCTGGCCGAGCATCGCCTCGACCAGCCCGGCGAGTTCCGCCGGGGTCTCCCCCTTGGCCCGCAGGGCCATGGCGAAGCCGGCGATCTGGGCCGAGGTCGCGGACCCCGACATGATCTCCCCCATCGCCCACGCCGTGTCGGCGGTGGACAACTCCTCGGCGCGCAACAGCGCGGCGAGCAGGTTGGGCCAGGTCCGTTCCCCCATGCGGGCCTCCCGGGCGGGGCGGGTGGTTGGCGGTGTGTTTCCCGGTACGCCCTAGGAGAGCGCGCTGGCCCCGCTGGCGCGGGCACGCAGCAGGCCGGCCACGGTCTGGCCGGTGGTCACCGGGTCGAGCGGATGCACCAGCGTGGCGTCGACCTGTGCGTAGGCCGCGAGCCAGCGGTCCGCGGCCCGGGCGATCACCACGCAGGTCGGCGGGGGGTCGTCCCGGTCGTCCTTGATCTGCCGGGCGATGCCGAGCCCACCGGACGGGGTCGCCTCGCCGTCGAGCAGCAACAGGTCGATCTCGTACTCGTCGACCAGCCGGATGCACTCGTCGTAGCTGGCCGCGTCGACGAACTCGACGCGAAGATCGGCCGCCGGCCGGGTGCCGACCGCGGACCGCATCCGGTCCCGGACCTCCGGGTCGTCGCTGTAGAGCAGGACGGTGTATAGACGATCGCTCATCGGTCGCTGGGCTCCCACCTCGTAGCTGCCCGCCGATCGTACCGGTCCGGTCCGGCAGCCGACCGGCCCGCCCGGCCCCGGGGCAAGGGGCGACCAGATCCCGGGACGTCGACCCGGTCGGCGGCCGGCGGGAACCCCGGCCTTACACCGAGGTACCGGCGGCACGTTCCCGGGCCTCCTGACGGTCCAGCTCGCGGTCCACCCGGCGGGCCTCCCGCTCGGACTGGCGTACCCACTGGACCACCAGTACGCCCAGCATGGTGACGCTGACGAACTCTCCGCCGGCCCATAGGATGCCGCCCGCGGCCTTCTGGTCGCTCCACGGATCGGCCCAGCCCAGCGCCAGGGACGGGTACCAGTCGCCGCCGAACAGCGTGGTGCTCTGCATGACGGTGAGTCCGAGCACGGTGTGGAACGGCACGGAGAGCACCATCAGCAGGGCCCGGGCCGGGTACGGCCAGCGCCCCGGCAGCGGGTCGAGCCCGACCAGCGGCCAGAAGAACAGGCAGCCGGTGAGGATGAAGTGCGCGTGCACCAGCTCGTGGCCGAGCGGGTTCTCCAGGGTCCAGCGGTAGATCCCGGAGAAATACAACACGAACGGGTTGACCACGAAGAGCGCGTACGCGAAGAGCGGAAAGGTGACCACCTTCACCACCCGGCTGTGCAGTACTGCGAGCAACCGCCGCCGAGGCGCCTTGCCGAGGGTCCGCAGCGCCAGCGTGACCGGGGCACCCAGGGCCAGGAAGATCGGCGCGACCATGGACAGCACCATGTGCTGCACCATGTGCACCGAGAGCAGCGTGGTGTCGTACGCGCCCAGCCCGGTCAGGGTCACCGCGGCGATGCCACCGAGACCGGGCCCGAGGAACAGCACGGTACGCAGCGGCGGCCAGTGGTGGCCCCGGACCCGCAGCCGGTGCACCCCGTAGAGGTAGCACCCGGCGGCGAGCACCAGCCCGACGGCGAGCCAGCTGTTCAGCGTGGCGTGGGTGAAGATGGTGGAGATGGTGAACGGCGTCGTCTCGGCGCCCCCACCGGCGAGGACGTCCGGGGCCGGGGGCACGGCGGACGCGGAACCGGGATCGACGTGCAGCACGTTTTTCAGGCTAGGCCAGACGAACCGGGCGGGGCACGTCACCCCGTCCGACAAGGCAGTTAGGCCACCCCGACGATGGCCGATGCCGATCAGGGGCAATAATGACCGCGTGACTGCGGCCTCAGCCATTGACAAGAGCCGGATCCACTCGCTGACCCGACCCAACATGGTCAGCGTCGGGACGATCGTGTGGCTCTCGAGCGAACTCATGTTCTTCGCGGCGTTGTTCGCGATGTACTTCTCCATCCGGGCGGCAGCGCCCGAACAGTGGGAGAAGCACACCGAGGTGCTCCAAATCCCGTACGCGACGACGTTCACGGTGATCCTGGTGCTGTCGTCGGTGACCTGCCAGCTCGGCGTGTTCGCCGCGGAGCGGGGGGACGTACACGCGCTGCGTCGCTGGTTCACCATCACGTTCGTGATGGGCCTGGTCTTCGTGCTCGGGCAGCTCAACGAGTACCGCAACCTGGTGCACGAGGGCGTGAAGATCAACGCTGACGGTTACGGCTCGGTGTTCTACCTGACCACCGGCTTCCACGCGTTGCACGTGACCGGCGGTCTCATCGCCTTCATCATCTTCATGATCCGGACAACCATGGGCCGGTTCACCCCCGCACAGGCCACCTCGGCGATCGTCGTGTCGTACTACTGGCACTTCGTCGATGTGGTCTGGATCGCCCTGTACGGCATGATCTACTGGCTTCAGTGATCTTGGTGCTGTCACGTTTCGCCCCGATGCCCCGTCCCTGAGACAAGGTCGAGAAAACCGTTAAGGACACAGGCCATGACTTCTGACACCCCCGGCGGCGACCGCTCTGGCGGCCTGCTCTCGCGGCTGCGCCGCGCGCGGTCGACGCCGCGCGGCAAGACCCGCCGGCGACTGGGCGCCGCGGTCCGGCTGCTGGCCGCACTGATCCTGGCCGGCGGCGCCTACACCGTTTCCGCTCCCGGTCTTCAGGCGCAGGACACCCCGCAGCTCACCTCGGCCGCGCAGGAGGGCAAGGCCCTCTTCGACGTGAGCTGCGTGAGCTGCCACGGCCGGAACGCACAGGGCGTCGAGGGACGTGGCCCGAGCCTGATCGGCGTCGGCGCCGCCTCGGTGGAGTTCCAGGTGGGCACCGGCCGGATGCCGCTGGCCCGGCAGGAGGCCCAGGCCGAGGCGAAGCCCCCGGTCTTCAACGACGACCAGACCACCCAGCTCTCCCAGTACGTGCAGGAGCTGGGCGGCGGCCCGCAGCTCCCCTCCGGCAAGAACCTGCACGAGGGCGCCGACGTGGACGAGGGCGGCCGGCTGTTCCGGATCAACTGCTCCTCCTGCCACTCCTTCGGCGGCGGCGGCGGCGCGCTCTCGTCCGGCAAGTACGCCCCGGACATCAAGTCGGCGAGCGACCGGCAGATCTACGCCGCGATGCTCACCGGCCCGCAGAACATGCCGGTCTTCGGTGACAACCAGCTGCGGCCCGAGCAGAAGGCCGACGTCATCGCGTACGTCCAGCAGACGCTGGCCGAGGACCGCGACCCGGGCGGACTGAACCTGGGCCGACTCGGTCCGGCCACCGAGGGCATCGCGATCTTCCTGGTCGGCATCGTCGCGCTGATCTTCGCCGCGCTCTGGATTGCGGGGAAGTCATGAGCACCCGGACCGACGGACACACGCAGGCAGGCGCCAGCCAGTCGATCGACGTGGACGACCCGAAGGTGTCCCGCTTCGACATCGTCCGCGAGGGCGCCCGGCGTGACGACATCGAGATCGTCCACTACGAGGCGCAGTTCCCGGTGCCGGGCACCAAGGCCGAGCGCCGGCTGACCCGGACCCTCACCGGGATCTTCCTCCTGGTCGGCCTGTTCGCGACCGCGTTCGTGGTCGCGTACATCTGGTGGCCCTGGGAGTACAAGCCGGGCAGCGGCGCCGGCAAGTTCTACACCCCGGTACTCGGCCTGACCCTCGGTCTCGCCCTGCTCGGCGTCGGCTTCGGCATCCTCGCCTGGGGCAAGAAGTTGCTGCCGAAGGAGGTGTCGATCCAGGACCGGCACATCGAGCCGGCCAGCGACGAAGAGCGCAAGATCACCGGTAACACGCTGGTCTACATGGCCGACGAGCTGGGCGTACGGCGTCGTCCGCTGCTCGGCATCTCGCTGCTGGCCGGTCTGGCCCCGATCGGTGCGGTCGCCGCCGCGCCGCTGGTCGGTGGGCTGATCGAACAGCCGCACAAGAACAACCAGTACTTCACCACCGGTTGGCACCCGACGGACGGCAAGCTGATCCACCTGACCCACCACGACGGCACCCCGGTACGCCCGGAGGACGTCAGCCCCGGTGGGCAGATCACCGTCTTCCCCGGCATCGAGGGCGGTGCCACCAACAAGCACGCGGACTCCCCCGTTCTGTTGATCCACCTCCGGGAGGGTGACGCGAGCGAGGCGCGGGCGGCGAACCAGCGGGACGGCAAGCCGGAGTCGATGTGGAACAACTACATCGCCTTCTCGAAGATCTGCACGCACGCCGGCTGCCCCGCCAGCCTCTACGAGCAGCAGACGAACCGGCTGCTCTGCCCCTGTCACCAGTCCCAGTTCCTGATCACCGACAACGCCCGCCCGATCTTCGGCCCCGCCAGCCGCCGGCTTCCCCAGCTGCCGCTGACCGTCGAAGAGGGCTTCTTCGCGGCAAAGTCCGACTTCACCGAGACCGTCGGGCCCGACTTCTGGGAGCGGCCATGAAGCGTCGAAGGTTTGACCTGGCAGCGGTGCCAGGCAAGGCGGCCCGGGAGGTCGACGACCGGCTGCAGGTGAACACCCCGCTGCGGTCCCTGCTCAACAAGGTCTTCCCGGACCACTGGTCGTTCCTGCTGGGCGAGATCGCGCTCTTCTCGTTCGTCGTACTGCTGCTGACCGGCGTGTACCTGACGCTCTTCTTCGAGCCGTCGCTGCGCGAGGTCACCTACAACGGCAGCTACGCCCCGCTGCGCGACACGCACATGTCGGCGGCGTACGAGTCGTCGCTGAACATCTCGTTCGACGTCCGTGGTGGTCTGGTGATGCGACAGATGCATCACTGGGCGGCGCTGCTGTTCATGGCGGCGATCATCGTGCACATGATGCGGATCTTCTTCACCGGAGCGTTCCGCAAGCCGCGCGAGCTGAACTGGATGATCGGCTACCTGCTCTTCTGGGTCGGCTTCCTGGCCGGCTTCACCGGGTACTCGCTCCCGGACGACGGGCTGTCCGGCACCGGCCTGCGGATCGCCTCCGGGATCATGCTCTCCATCCCGGTGATCGGCACCTGGGTCACCACGGCGATCTTCGCCGGGGAGTTCCCGGGCGAGATCATCATCAGCCGCTTCTTCATCGCGCACGTACTGCTGATCCCGGCCCTGCTGGTCGGCCTGATCACCGCGCACCTCGGTCTGGTCTTCAAGCAGAAGCACACCCAGTGGCCCGGCCCCGGCCGGACCAACTCGAACGTGGTCGGCGAGCGGATGTTCCCTCGCTACGCGCTCAAGCAGGGCGGCTTCTTCATGATCGTCTTCGGGGTGATCGCGCTGCTCGGCGGGCTCGTCCAGATCAACCCGATCTGGTTGTTCGGGCCGTACGAGGCCGGCGTGGTCTCGGCGGCCAGCCAGCCCGACTGGTACGTGATGTTCCTCGACGGTTCGACCCGACTGATGCCGCCCTGGGAAATCAACATCCCGATCGGCAACGGTTACGTCGTCCCGCCGCTGTTCTGGCCCACGGTGGTGCTGCCCGGCATCCTGACCATGGTGCCGCTGTTCTACCCGTTCATCGAGGCACGCCTGAACAAGGACCGGGAGCTGCACAACCTGCTCCAGCGCCCGCGTGACGTCCCCGGCCGTACGGCCCTGGGCGCGATGGCGGTGTCGTTCTATCTGGTGCTGACGCTCTCCGGCGCCAACGACGTGATCGCGGACAAGTTCTTCATCAGCTTGAACGCGATGACCTGGGCGGGCCGGATCGGACTGATCGTCGTACCGCCGCTGGCGTACTACTTCACCTACCGGATCTGCCTCGGGCTTCAGCAGCACGACCGGGAGGTCCTGGCGCACGGCGTCGAGACCGGCATCATCCGGCGGCTGCCGAACGGGCAGTTCGTCGAGGTACACCAGCCGCTCGGCCAGACCGACGACCACGGCCACGGCGAGCTGGAGTACGTCGGCTGGGTGGTACCCAAGAAGATGAACCGGCTCGGCGCACTGGGCCCGGCCATCAAGGGCTTCTTCTACCCGATCGAGAAGCCGGTCGACGCGCCGGTCTCGCCCGGCCATCCGCCGGTCGAGCCGCGTGCCGAGCGCGAGGAGATCGGCAGCGGCGAGCGCCGCTAGCCCTTCGCACCACCACGACCGTGGCGCCCGCCGGAACTTCTCCGGTGGGCGCCACGGTCGTTTCCGGCGGGGTTCTCCGCCCGGTCACCTGATCCGGTCGGCGGCTCTCAGCGCTGGGCGAAGGCGAGCGTGGCGCCGAGCCCCACGAACGAACCGGCGAAGATCCGGCGGAGCCAGGCCATCACCCGGGGCCGGCCGACAACGTGGTCGCGTACGGCGGCCGCGAAGATGCCGTACCCGGCGAAGACGACGAAGGTGACCAGCATGAAGACGCCGCTCAACCCCAGCATCCGCGGTACCGAGCCCGGCTGGCCGGCGTCCACGAACTGCGGCAGGAAGGCGAGGAAGAAGATGGTCAACTTGGGATTCAGCAGGTTGACCAGGACTCCGGAGACGACGACCCGGAACGCCGAGCGCGGCGCCCGCTCCGTCGTCACCGCCACGCCCTCGGAGTCCCGCAGAGTGGCCCACGCCAGGTAGAGCAGGTACGCCACGCCAAGGTACTTCAGTGCCTGGAACGCCACTGCGCTCGTGTGCAGCAGGGCTGCGAGCCCGGTGATCGTCGCCACCATGTGCGGAACGATGCCGAGGGTGCAGCCGAAGGCGGCGACGAGGCTCGCCCTGGTCCCCCGGGTGAGGGCAGCCGACAGGGTGTAGATGACGCCGGTGCCCGGCGTGGCCACCACGACGATCGTGGTCACCAGGAATGCGATGCTCACGGTTCTTCCTCCGGTCCGGGCTGGGTCTCTTCCGGGGTCGTTCCCGGTCGGACTCCACTCTGCCGAGACAATGGTCCGATGAGTAGGGCCAAACCCGGTTCCGATGACCGGTCCAAAACCTCCGCGTCCGACTTCCTGCAACTGGACATCGGCGTCGCGCCGGCCGGGCGCCGGGCCGAGTGGCTCGCCGACCAACTCCGGCTGGCGATATCGGACGGCCGTCTGCCGCTCGGGGGCAGGTTGCCGGCCAGCCGGGTCTTCGCCGAGGACCTGGGCGTGTCCCGGGGCCTGGTCACCGAGGCGTACCAGCGCCTGATCGAGGACGGCCACGTCGTCGGACGCGGTCGGGCCGGTACGGTCGTGGTCGCCGCCGTCGGCCCGGTACCGGCCGAGGTCGGCTCCCCGGTCGCAGCGCAGACCGCCACCACCGAACCGGTGACGCTGTTCAGCGCCCCACCCGGCAACGACGTCTTCGACGCGTTCCGCGCGGCACCGGCCCGGATCGACCTGTCCCCCGGGCTGCCCGACCTCGCCGCCTTCCCCCGGGCCGCCTGGCTGCGCGCCGAACGGACCGTGCTCGACAACCTCGCCCCGGCCGACCTCGGATACGGCGACCCGCGCGGTACGGCGACCCTCCGGCTCGCCGCCGCCAGCTGGCTGGCCCGGTACCGGGGCATCAGGGTGGACCCGGCGGAGATCATCATCGTCGCCGGGGTCGCGCAGGGGATCGGACTGCTCGCCCAGGTACTCCTGGACGCCGGGATCACCAGCATGGCGGTGGAGGACCCGGGCTCCCTCGGTGCGCGGCAGCACCTGCGTAACTGGGGACTCGACACCCCGCCGATCCCGGTCGGTCCGGCCGGACTGCGGGTCGACGCACTGGCGGCCAGTGGCCTCCCGGCGGTCATGCTCACCCCGGCACACCAGTTCCCGACCGGAGTGGTGCTCGGTGGTGAGCCCCGGCGCCGGTTGATGCGGTGGGCCGAGGCGGGTGGGCTGATCGTCGAGGACGACTACGACGCCGAACACCGGTACGACCGCTCCCCCGTGCCGGCCCTGCGCTCCGTACTGGCCGAACAGGTCTGCTACACCGGAAGCGTCTCGAAGCTGCTCGCTCCCGCGCTGCGGGTCGGTTGGCTGCTCGCACCGGCGCGGTACCGGGACGCCCTGGTGGCCGCGAAACGGAACGCCGATCTCGGCAGCGCCGTGCTACCCCAACTGGTGCTGGCCGAGCTGATGACCTCGGGTGCGTTGGAACGCCACCTGCGGCTGCTGCGGCGACGTCACGTACGCCGCCGCGACACGATGATCAGGGCCATCCGGACCCATCTTCCCGGTGCGGCGGTGCACGGCGCGGCCGCGGGCCTGCACCTCATGGTCACTTTCGGCAGGGATCTCGCCGACGTCGACCTCGCGGCGGCCTGCCTCGCCGAGGGGGTGAAGGTGCAGCCGCTGTCCTGGCACTGCCAACGCCCGTACCGGCCGGGGCTCGTCCTGGGCTACGCCGCGAGCCCGTCCAGCGAGATCGAGGACGGCCTGGCGGCGCTCGGCCGGGTACTACATGGGCTCGGCGCCTCGAGGCGCTGAGCCGTCCGCTGGGCGGGCTGGGCGCCTCCAGATCGCCGGGCCTGCCACCGCCGGCCTGCCACCGCCGGGCCTGCCGTCGCCGCACCGAACGTGCCGATCGCGGCCCTCGCCCGGCCGCCGGGGCGGAAACGGGAACGACCCGCCGGCCCGGTAGGGCGGCGGGTCGTTCCGACGGTGCTGTCGACTCAGTGCTCGGCGGTGCGCCGGGTTCCGCTGTAGTACTCGAAGAGCAGGCCGCAGGCGCCGCCGAGTACCGCGATCAGGCCGGTGGCGATCAGCCACCACTGCCAGAACACCAGGCCCAGGCCGGCGATCGTGGCGGCCAGGGCCAGCCCGAACGGCCAGTAGCTACCCGGGCTGAAGAACCCGATCTCGCCCGCGCCGTCGGCGATCTCGCCGTCCGGCCGGTCCTCGGGGCGCGGGTCGATCCGCCGGGAGACGAACCAGAAGAAGGTGCCGCACATCGTGGTGAGCAGGAAGGACAGCGCCAGCGCGACGGTGCCGATCCACTCGACCCGACCGTCGGCTCCGTGCGTCCAGATCCCGTAGACGATCCCGGCGATGGCCAGGAAGAGGGAAACGATGCCGAACAGCCGCCACTCAGACTTCATCTCCGGCCCCTCAGCTTCCCGCGCTCGCGTTACCGAAGTTGTTGACGTCCCGCCGGGTGTCGAACGGCTTGGTCGTCTGCGCCAGTGGCGGCTCGCCGATCGAGACCAGCGCGTCCTGGGTCGACTGGCCGGACTGCTTGGCGGCGATGAACCGGTCGTACTCCTCCGGTGAGACCACCCGCAGCTCGAAGTTCATCATCGAGTGGTACGTGCCGCACAGCTCGGCGCAGCGGCCGACGTACGCCCCCTCGGTCTGCAGGTTGCTGACCTGGAAGACGTTGCGCACGTTCCCGGGGAAGACGTCCCGCTTGAACAGCAGCTCCGGCACCCAGAACGAGTGGATGACGTCCCGGCTGGTCTCCTCGAACAGGACGCTGCGCCCGGTTGGCAGCACCAGGATCGGGATCACCTCGGTGGTGCCCAGCGTGGAGGCGATGGTCTCGGCGTCCGGCTCCGCGTTGGGCGCGGTGCGGTAGTTGAACTGCCAGTTCCACTTGAACGCGACGACCTCGACCGTCACGTCCGGGTCCTTGGAGACCTTGTTCACCCCGGTCTGCACGATCGCCGTGTAGTAGAACAGCACGGCCACGACCAGGATCGGCGCGATGGTGTAGAGGAACTCCATCGGCATGTTGAACCGGGTCTGCACCGGCAGGGTCTCACCCCGCTTGCGGTACCGGATCACGCACCAGAAGATCAGGCCCCATACGAAGACGCCGACCGCGAGGGCCGCGATGGACGAGGCGATCCAGAGGTCGTACATGCGGTGGGACTCCGGGCTGATCCCACCCTGCGGCCAACCGAAACCGTCGAACGTCCGGCCGACGTCACAGCCGGTCAAGAGGGCGAGCAGCGCGGCGCCGCCGACTCCGAGCCCGGCCAGCCGACCGACCGTCGGGCGACGACCGCGCCCTCGGGCATCTCGGGGACTGCCCTGCCGTACGACCGACGGCCGTACCTCCGAACCCCTTGCGACCACCTGGTCCTGCCTCCCTAGCGCGCCGCCGTGTCGGGTTTGTCGACCCCGGCGGCAAAGGCGTCACCGACGGTCGCAGATTACTCGACCTGCGTCGGCTGGACGGCCTTGGGGTCGGCGTCCCCACTCTCCCGGGGGATCTTGCCCGATCCCGCTGCGCGCTACGGTTTGCTGGTGAGCGAGCCCCCGGCGTACTTCGACGCGGCCTCCGCCGCACCATTACATCCGGTAGCCCGACAGGCGATGCTCGCGGCGCTGGAGGACGGCTGGGCCGATCCCGGCAAGCTGTACACGCAGGCCCGCCGGGCCCGCCAACTCCTCGACGCGGCGCGGGCGGCCACCGCCGAGGTTCTCCGGGTACGTCCCGACGAGCTCTCCTTCACCCCCAGCGGTACGACCGCCGCGCACGCCGCGGTGCTGGGCGGTCTGACCGGGCGCCGTCGGGTCGGTGCCACCCTGGTGCACTCGGCGATCGAGCACTCCGCGGTGCTGCACGCGGCGGAACGACACCTGGCCGGCGGCGGTTCGAGCACCTCCGTCCCGGTGTCCCGGTCGGGGCGGCTCGATCTCGACGCCTGGTCCGGTGCGGTGGCCGGGCCCGGGGTGGCGCTGGCCGCGCTGATCAGCGCCAGTCACGAGGTCGGCACCGTCCAGCCGCTGGCCGAGGCGGCCGGGGCGTGCGCGGCGGCCGGCGTACCGCTCTATGTCGACGCCGCCCAGTCGGTGGGGCGGATTCCGGTGCCGGAGGGCTGGTCGGTGCTGTCGGCCAGTGCGCACAAGTGGGGTGGCCCGCCCGGCGTGGGGCTTCTGGTGGTGCGCAAGGGCACCCGGTGGGAGTCGCCGTATCCGGCGGACGAGCGGGAGGCCGGTCGTACCCCGGGGGTGCCGAACCTGCCGGCGATCGTGGCAGCGGCGGCCGCGCTGCGGATGGTCGCGGCCGAGGCGAGCGCCGAGGCGGAGCGGCTGAGCCCACTCGTCGACCGGATCCGGGCCACCGTGTCGGCGACGGTGCCCGACGTGGAGGTGGTCGGCGACCCCGTCGACCGGCTGCCGCACCTGGTCACCTTCTCCTGCCTGTACGTCGACGGCGAGGCGCTGCTGCACGCGCTGGACCGGCGTGGTTTCGCCGTCTCCTCCGGTTCGTCCTGCACCTCGTCCACCCTGCGGCCGTCCCATGTGCTGGAGGCGATGGGCGTGCTGTCGCACGGCAACGTACGGATCTCACTGCACCGGGACAGCACCGAAGCCGAGGTGGACCGGCTCCTCGCCGAGCTGCCGGGGATCGTCGCCGACCTGCGGGCCGAGGCCGGGGTGGTCGGCCTCTGAACCTGGCCCGGCAAAAATATTGACAGCTACTTTCACTTGGCAGTTACTCTCATATTAAGAGTAGCTGTCGAGAAGATTGGCGCTGTCATGAAGGCAACGGAAACCCGGAAGTGGTGGGCGCTGGGCGCCCTCTCCGCCAGCGCGCTGGTGATCGGCCTCGACGTCACCGTCCTCAACGTGGCGCTGCCCAGCCTCGCCACCGAGCTACCGGCGACAACCAGCGACCTGCAGTGGATCGCGAACTCCTACAACCTGGTCTTCGCCGCGATGCTGCTCCCCGCCGGTCTGCTCGGCGACCGGTTCGGGCGGAAGAGGCTGCTGCTCGCCGCCCTGGCCCTGTTCGGGACCGCCTCGCTGATCTGCGCGTACGCCCCGTCGGCGGAGTGGCTGATCGGCGCCCGCGCGCTACTCGGCCTGGGTGCCGCCTTCGTGGTGCCGCTCTGCATGTCCCTCCTGCCGGTGCTCTTCACTCCGCAGGAGCGGGGACGGGCGATCGGGCTGTGGGTCACCGCCAACGCCATCGGCCTGCCACTCGGTCCGATCGTCGGCGGCTGGTTGCTCGACCACTACTGGTGGGGCTCGGTCTTCCTGATCAACATCCCGGTCATCGTGATCGCCCTGGTCGCGGTCGTCCTGCTGATGCCCGAGTCCGGCAGCAGCCGGCGCCTCCGCCTCGACCTGGCCGGAGTGCTCCTGTCCTGCGCCGGCCTGGTGAGCCTGACCTGGGGCGTCATCGAACTCGGCGACCAGGGGCTCGGCAACGGCATCCCGGCCGTCGCCGTGGCTGCCGGGCTGGCGCTGCTGGCCACCTTCGTGGCCTGGGAGCGCCAGCTCGGCCAGCGGCCCGCGATCCATCCCCTGGTCGATCTCGCCCTGTTCCGGTCGGCCGGCTTCACCTGGGCGACCCTGCTGGCCACCCTGGTGACCTTCGCGCTGTTCGGTGCCCTGTTCACACTCCCGCAGTACTTCCAGTCCGTGCTCGACGCCGACGCACTCGGCACCGGCCTGCGGCTGCTCCCGGTGGTCGGCGGCCTGCTCCTCGGCGCCCGGCTCGGCGTCCGGCTGGTACCCCGACTGGGCGTCAGGACGCCGGTCACCACCGGGTTCCTGGTGCTGGCCGCCGGCCTGCTCGCCGGTACCGCGACCGGAACCGGAACCGGGTACGGCTTCGTCGCCGGCTGGCTCACCGCCGTCGGCCTGGGAATGGGGCTCATCCTGCCCACCCTGATGGACGTCGCGCTCGGCGCCCTCTCGGTGGAGCACAGCGGCGCCGGTTCCGCGCTCATCCAGGCGCTGCGCCAGGTCGGCGGCACGATCGGGGTGGCGATCCTGGGCAGCGTGCTCAACGCCGTCTACCGCGATCGGCTGGACCTGTCCGGACTGCCGGCACCGGCCGCGGACGCGGTCCGGGACAGCGCCCCGGCCGGGGTACTGGTCGCCCGCCAACTGGACGCTCCGGAGCTGCTGGACACCGTCCGGCGGGCCTTCGTCGACGCGATGGACGCCATGCTCTGGGTGTGCGGCGGGCTCGGGCTGCTCGGCGCCGTACTGGCCATTGCCTTCCTTCCCCGGCAAACCTGGCCGGTCACCGACGTGCCGGTTGGCCGGCCGGGGTCGAAAGCCGGAGAATCGGGGCAGGTGACCGTCGGCTGAACAGGAGTACGCGAGGTGCCGGGGCTACGCGAACGCAACAAGGCCAGGACGAGGGCGGAGATCCGCCGCCAGGCGATGCGCCTGTTCCGGGACCAGGGATACGCGTCCACCACCGTGGAGCAGATCGCGGCGGCGGCCGAGGTGTCGCAGAGCACCTTCTTCCGGTACTTCCCCAGCAAGGAGGACGTGGTGCTCCGGGACGACCTGGATCCACTCGTCTTCGACGCCTTCGTCGCCGCACCGCCCGAGCTGACTCCCGTCCAGGCGTTCCGGGCGGCCATCCGCACGGTCTTCCTGAGCCTGTCCCCGGAGCAGCGGGCCGAGGAATGGGACCGGCACCGGCTCACCCAGTCCGTACCGGAGCTGCGCAACCGCAACCTGGACGCGTTGATCCAGGCCATGGGCCTGCTCACCGAGGCGGTGGCCCGGCGGGTCGGCCGGCAGCCCGACGATCTCGCGGTGCGGGCCTTCGTCGGTGCCGTGGTCGGAGTCGGGCTCGCCGTGCTGCTGAACGACAATCCGGACCCGGCCAACTACGTCGAGTTGTTCGACGAGGGACTCGCCCAGCTAGAGGCGGGGCTTCCGCTGTGAACGGGCCGACCTCCGGGCCCGTTCCGCCGGCCCCCCGGCACGCCCCGGCCTCGGCCGGCCCCGCCGCCGAATCCGGTGCCGAGTCGACGCGCACTCCGGACGAGGTCGTCGACTGTCTCGGTCAGCGCTGCCCGTTGCCGGTCATCGCGGCGGCCCGGCGACTGGTCGAACTGCCGGTCGGCGGGGTGCTCCGGGTGCTCGCCGACGATCCGGCCGCGGCGATCGACATTCCGGCCTGGTGTCGGATGCGTGGGCAGGAGCTGCTCGGCACCTCGACCGTGGCCGGCTCCCCGGCGTACGACATCCGCCGCGCCCACTGAACCGGCGGGCTCGGCGCGTTCCCGTACGGGTCACGACCCTGCCGGCGGTTCCGGCCGGTGCCGAGCAACCAGCTCCGTACGCAGCCGCCGCACCCCGGGCCGGACACCCGTCAGCAGGACCCTGATCTCGTACGGCCGTTGCGCGCGGGACGGGCGCCGCCGGCCGAGCCGGTCCCACTTCCACCGGCCGATGATTGGGTCGGTCCGCTCGGGATCCCTCGGCTCGACCACGAGCGTCGGGGCGGTTCGGCCGGTCACCCGGGCGTCCGCCAGGTTGTCCCAGCCGATCGAGAGCGGCTCGCCGTCCGGCCAGGTCAGCACCAGATGGTCCCAGTTGCCGAAGCGGGCCAGCGGCAAACCCGGGACACGGCAACGGCCGGGTCGGGGGGTCCACCCGCACCCGGCCGTGCCGAACGCGACCGCCTCGGGGCTACTGCAGGTGCGGCCGGACGTCCTCGGCCGCCTGGTCGCCGTACGACTCGGCTAGGCGCTTCACGAAGAGGTCGCCACGGACCTCGTACTCCTGGGGGCCGACGGTCTCCAGTACCAGGGTGGCGAGCAGCGAGCCGATCTGGGCCGACCGCTCCAGGCCGAGCCCCCAGGAGAGTCCGGCGAAGAAGCCGGCCCGGAACCCGTCGCCGACACCGGTCGGGTCGGCGGCCTGCATCTCCCGGGCGATCGGCACGTGGATGGGGGCGATGTCCCTACCGGCGATCTCGACGCCGTCCTTGCCGAGCGTGGTGACCCGGATCTTGACCCGCTCCAGCAGCTGGGCGTCGGTCAGGCCCGCCTTGCTCTGGAGCAGCGACTTCTCGTAGTCGTTGGTCAGCAGGTAGTCGGCGCCGTCGATCAGGCCGATCACGTCACTGCCGTCCATCCGGGCGAGCTGCTGGGACGGGTCGGCGGCGAAGGCGTACCCGCGCTGCCGGCACTCGGCGGAGTGCCGCAGCATCGCGGCCGGGTCGTTGGCGCTGACCAGAACGAGATCGAGACCACCGATCCGCTCGGCGACCGGGGCGAGTTCGATGTTGCGGGCCTCGCTCATCGCACCGGCGTAGAAGGAGGCGATCTGGCACATCTCGGTGTCGGTGGTGCAGACGAACCGCGCGGTGTGGGCCACCTCGCTGACGTGCAGGGAGGCACAGTCGACGCCGTGCCGCTCCAACCAGGACCGGTAGTCGTCGAAGTCGGCGCCGACGGCGCCCAGCAGCACCGGACGCAGGCCGAGCTGCGCCATCCCGAAGGCGATGTTGGCGGCCACCCCGCCGCGCCGGAGCACCAGCTCGTCGACGAGGAAGGAGAGCGAGACCTTGTGCAACTGGTCGGCGATGAACTGATCGGCGAACCGGCCCGGGAAGTGCATCAGGTGGTCGGTGGCGATCGAGCCGGTAACGGCGATCTTCATGTCGGCCCTCGGATCGGAAGAATGGACTACAGCCGGGTCAGCCTACCGGTACGCTCCCCGCCCCGCCCCCGATCGATCGGCTACCGGCCACCCGAGTGTCACCTCGACCTCGTACCCCGGCAACCCGGGACGAGACGCCGAACGGGCCGCTCCCGGCGGGGGCGCTGCGACGGACTCTCCGGACGTCGCACCGCCCGCGCGGGGCGACCCGCTCAGGCAATCATTATTTCAGGTGGAACCACGCTTTTTCGTCCGAATCAGGACGAAGCGCCGATCAGTGGAACAACGTGCCGATCAGTGGAACGAGTCGCCACACGCGCACGAGTTCTGCGCGTTCGGGTTGTCGATCGTGAAGCCCTGGGCGTCGATCCGGTCGGCGAAGTCGATGGTGGCGCCGGCCAGGTAGGGCGCGCTCATCCGGTCGACGACGACCCCGACCCCGCCGAAGTCGGTGACGACGTCACCGTCGAGCGAGCGCTCGTCGAAGAAGAGCTGGTACCGCAGGCCGGAGCAGCCACCTGGCTGCACGGCGACCCGCAGCCGCAGGTCGTCGCGGCCCTCCTGCTCGATCAGACCCTTCACCTTCTCCGCCGCGACGTCGGTCAGGGCGATGGTGCTCGGGGCAGTTGCCGCGGTCGACTCGGTCTGCGCTGGCGTTGTCACGTGAAAGTCTCCCCTGCGCGGGTGCGATGTTTATCCGTACTGGCCAACGCTAGCCGGCTGGCCGGTGATTCCCAATGCGGTTCGATTTGATTGTAGGTCGGTGCGGCGCAGGTCACCCGGGGACGGCGGAGGACGCGGGACGGAGAATCCCCGCCAGCACGCTCCGCTGGGTCGGCCGAGCCGCCGCGTGCCGCTCCCGCCCGGCATCGGTGAGTGTGACGAAGACCCCCCGCCGGTCCTGCTCGCACAGGGCCCGGCAGACCAGTCCGTCCCGCTCCAGCCGGGCCACCGCCCGACTCAGCGCGCTCTGGCTGAGGTGCACCACCTCGGCCAGCTCCTGCATCCGCAGTTTGGTCTCCGGCGCCCCGGCCAGCCGGTCGACGACCTCGAACTCGCTCATCCCGATCCCGTGCCGGTCGTGCAGCTCACGTTCGAGCGCGCACGACGCCGCCGCGTAACGGTTGGCCAGCTCACGCCACTCGGCGGCCAGGGCCTGGTCCTCGGACACGCGGCCGATGTTATCAGATGCACAGGAAAAACTTGCACACGCATTAGTTGCTTGCACATTAGATGCGTGTGCACGTAAGTTCGCCGGCATGGCTTCTTCGGCACCACCCGGTACCCCGCCGACCAGCACCGACGTCCCCGACCAGGCCGGCGGCTCCATCGACGGCACCCCGGCCGGCGGCCCACGGATGACCGCCCGGCTCTGGGGAGCGCTGATCGTGCTCTGCGGCGCGCTCTTCCTCGACGGCCTCGACGTCTCGATGGTCGGGGTGGCGCTGCCCTCGATCCAGGCGGACCTGGGACTGTCCAACTCGGCGCTGCAATGGATCGTCAGCGGTTACGTCCTCGGCTACGGCGGGCTGCTGCTCCTCGGCGGGCGGACCGCCGACCTGCTCGGCCGGCGGCAGGTCTTCCTCTGGGCGATCGCCGTCTTCGGCGTCGCGTCGCTGGTCGGCGGCCTCGTCGACGATCCGTCACTGTTGATCGCCACCCGCTTCGCCAAGGGCGTCGCGGCGGCCTTCACCGCCCCGGCCGGCCTCTCCATCATCACCACGACCTTTCCCGAGGGGCCGGCCCGCAACCGGGCCCTGAGCTTCTACACCGCCTGCGGCGCGAGCGGGTTCTCCCTGGGACTGGTCTTCGGCGGCGTGCTGACCGAGGCCGGCTGGCGCTGGACCTTCCTGCTGCCCGCCCCGATCGCCCTGCTCGTCCTCTTCGCCGGCATCCGACTCATCCCGGCCGACCGCCTTCCCCGCCGGACCGGCGGCTACGACCTGGGCGGCGCCGCCACCGCCACCGCCGCACTGCTGCTCCTGGTGTACGCGGTGGTCTCGGCGCCCACGGCCGGTTGGCTCTCGGTCCGTACCGTCGGCTCCTTCGCCCTGGTGGCGGCACTGCTCGCGGCGTTCGTCCGGATCGAGCGCCGGGTGGCCCATCCCCTCGTCCGGCTGGGCATCCTCGGCAACCGGAGCCTGGTCGGCGCCAACCTGGCGGCCCTGGCGGTGACCGGGTCGTACGTCGGATTCCAGTTCATCGGCACCCTCTACACGCAGGTCGTGCTCGGCTGGTCCCCGCTGGACATGGCGCTCGCGTTCCTGCCCGGCGGCCTGATCGTGGCGTTCGGCGGCCCCCGGGTCGGCAACCTCGTCAACCGGTTCGGCACCGGCCGGGTGGTGATGGCCGGATTCGCCGCGTTCCTCGCCGCGTACCTGCTGTTCCTCCGGATCGACGGCGAACCCCGCTATCTGGGCGTGATCCTGCCCACCATGCTGCTGGTCGGCACCGGCTTCGCCCTCGCCTTCCCGGCGCTCAACATCCAGGCCACCGCCGGGGTCGCGGACGAGGAGCAGGGGCTGGCGTCGGGCCTCGTGCAGACCTCGTTCCAGATCGGCGGCGCGATCGTGCTGGCCGGTGTCACCGCGGTCCTGGCCACCGACCAACCCACCCCGGGCCACGTGCCGGACTCGTTCTATCCGGCAGTGGGCCTGGTGAGCGGGGTGGCCCTGCTCGGACTGCTCGTCGCGGCGGTCACCGGCAGCCGCGCCCGCGGCCGTCATCGCGGCCCGGTCCACCTCGGCTGAGCCGGCGGGGGCGGCCGGCCTCGTGCGGATCCAGCTCGTGCCGGCGGTAGCCCCTCAGCGGCTCCACTGACCGGCCAGCCGCGCGGCCAGCGCCCGCAGCCCCTCGGCCGGACGGCTCATCGCCCGCTCGACCCCACCGTGCGGCTCGCCGCCGAAGTGGTCCACCAGGCTGTGCGTCTCGGTCACGCCGGCCGCCGCCGACTCGCGGCGGCCGGCGCTGACCCGGCCGGCCAGCACCACGCAGGGCAGCCCCCGGTCCCGGGCCGCGCCCGCGACCCCGGCCACCACCTTGCCGCGCAGCGACTGGTGGTCGAACGAACCCTCCCCGGTGATCACCAGATCCGCCTCGTCGAACGCGGTGTCCAGGCCGGTCAGCCGGGTAACCAGGTCGATGCCCGACTCACACCGGCCGCCGAGCGCCAGGACGGCCGCGCCGAGCCCACCGGCCGCACCGCCGCCCGGCAACCCGGCCAGGCCGGGAGGACAACCCGGCAGGTCCCGCTCCAGCACCACGGCGAGGCGCGTCACCGCGTCGTCGAGCAGGAGTACGTCCTCCCGGGACGCCCCCTTCTGCGGCCCGAACACGTTCGACGCGCCGGTCAACCCGGTGAGCGGGTTGTCGACGTCGGTCGCCGCCACCAGCTCCATGCCCCGCAACTGGGGCAGACCCGTGAGGCCGGCCACCCCGAGCAGCGCGGCTCCGCCGTACGGCAGGGCCATTCCGGTGGCGTCCACCGGTACGGCGTTCAGGGCGGCCAGCAGCCCCGCTCCGGCATCGTTCACGGCCGAGCCGCCCAGCCCGATCACGGCGCGCCGGGCCCCGCTCTCCGCCGCCATCGCGACCAGCGCGCCGAGGCCGTACGAGGTGGTCCGCTTCGGGTCCCGCTCGTCCGGGGCCAGCAGGTGCAGCCCGCACGCCTGGGCACTCTCGACGTACGCCGTCATGCCGTCGGCGGTGAGCAGGATCTCGCCGTCGACCGGCCGGCCCAACGGGTCGACGGTGGGCACCGGCACCCGACGTCCGGGCACGGCGCCGGCGAGTACCTCGACGAAGCCGGGTCCCCCGTCGGAAAGCGGCCTGAGCACCAGTTCGTCGTCCGGCGCGGTCTCCCGCCATCCGGCGCGTACCGCGGTCGCCACCTCGGCCGCCGACAGGGTGCCGGCGAACTTGTCCGGACAGATCAGGATCCGCATGGACGGCAAGTGTGGCAGGCCACATCCGTGCGGCGGGAAAGCGGTCCCCGCTGTGCAAGCATGGTGAACGTGACTTCGACGTGGCTTGAGCCGTCCAGCACCGCGACCGCCCTGCTGCTGCTCGGCCGGGGTACCGACCCGGCCAGCGAGCGCGGGGTGGACTGTCCCGGCGAGCTTCCGCCGCCCAGCGACCCGAATCTCGTCGCCCGGGCGACGGCGGCGAAGGCGAAGCTGGGCCAACGGGTGTTCGTGCTCGGCCACCACTACCAACGTGACGAGGTCATCCAGTTCGCCGACGTCACCGGCGACTCGTTCAAACTCGCCCGGGAGGCCGCCGCCCGACCGGACGCGGAGTACATCGTCTTCTGCGGCGTGCACTTCATGGCCGAGAGCGCGGACATCCTCACCACCGAGGCGCAGCGGGTGGTCCTGCCCGACCTGGCCGCCGGCTGCTCGATGGCGGACATGGCGGCGCTGCCCCAGGTCGAGTCCGCGTGGGAGACGCTCGCGGAGGTGGGTGTCGCCGATTCGACCGTGCCGGTGACCTACATGAACTCCTCGGCCGACATCAAGGGCTTCGTCGGGCGCAACGGTGGCGTGGTCTGCACCTCGTCCAACGCCGAGCGGGCCCTGCAGTGGGCGTTCGAGCGGGGCCAGCGGGTGCTCTTCCTGCCCGACCAGCACCTGGGCCGGAACACGGCGGTACTGAAGATGGGCCTGGACGCCGACGACTGCGTGCTCTACGACCCGCACAAGCCCGGCGGCGGGCTGACCGCGAAGCAGTTGCGGGAAGCCAAGATGATCCTGTGGCGGGGACACTGCTCGGTGCACGGCCGGTTCACGCTCAGCAGCGTGGAAGAGGTCCGGATGCGGGTGCCCGGGGTCAACGTCCTGGTCCACCCCGAGTGCCGGTACGACGTGGTGACCGCCGCCGACCAGGTCGGCTCGACGGAGTACATCATCTCGACCATCGAGGCGGCGCCGGCCGGCTCGGCGTGGGCGATCGGCACCGAACTGAACCTGGTCCGCCGGCTCGCGAACGCCCATCCGGACAAGCAGATCATGTTCCTGGACCGGGCCGTCTGCTACTGCTCGACGATGAACCGGATCGACCTGCCGCACCTGGTCTGGTCGCTGGAGGAACTCGTCGCCGGCCGGGTACCGAACCAGATCACCGTGGATCCGGACACCGCGTACCACGCCCGGGTGGCCCTGGACCAGATGCTCGCACTGCCGTGACCGTCCGCCATCACGGAAAGTAGCGAATTCGGCACGGATTTCTGTCCCCGTCCCCGTTTCGTGCCATCCGTTGCGCTGTGACCGCTCTTTTTTCGTAACGGAGCGCTATGCTGCCGGGGGCCGCGACAGAGCCGTGCCGTGACATTGAAGATGCCGCGACGATCCGGCCCCGCCACGGGGAGCGGGAGTGTGGACCGGATGGTCCACCCTCGCGGACAACATCGACGTAGAGCACACCGACCCGCTGGAGGTTGCGTTGACCGACGACGTCCTGGTCGTACACGGAGGTACGCCCCTTTCCGGGCAGATCCGGGTACGCGGCGCGAAGAATCTCGTCTCCAAGGCGATGGTCGCCGCCCTGCTCGGCGACGAACCCAGCCGACTCTTCGACGTGCCGCGGATCCGTGACGTCGAAGTGGTCCGCGGCCTGCTCGAACTGCACGGCGTGAAGGTCACCGACGGCGTCGAGGACGGCGAACTGGTCTTCGATCCGGCCAACGTCGAGAGCGCCAGCACCGACGAGATCAACGTGCACGCCGGATCGAGCCGGATCCCGATCCTGTTCTGCGGTCCGCTGCTGCACCGGCTCGGCCACGCGTTCATCCCGGACCTCGGCGGCTGCCACATCGGCCCCCGGCCGATCGACTTCCACATCCAGGCGCTGCGGCAGTTCGGCGCGGTCGTCGACAAGACCCCCGAGGGGATGCACCTCACCGCCCCCACCGGCCTGCACGGGACCAAGTTCGAGCTGCCGTACCCGAGTGTGGGTGCCACCGAGCAGGTGCTGCTGACCGCGGTGCTCGCCGAGGGCGTCACCGAGCTGCGCAACGCCGCCGTCGAGCCGGAGATCATCGACCTGATCTGCATCCTGCAGAAGATGGGCGCGATCATCAAGGTGCACACCGACCGGGTGATCGAGGTGCAGGGTGTGGCCCGGCTGAGCGGCTACACGCACCGGCCGATCCCGGACCGGATCGAGGCCGCGAGCTGGGCCGCCGCCGCCCTCGCCACCGGGGGCCGGGTCGAGGTGCTGGGCGCCGAGCAGGCCGACATGATGACCTTCCTGAACGTCTTCCGGTCGGTCGGCGGGGCGTACGAGGTCACCGACACCCGGCCGCCCCGGGTGGGCAGCGCCGGCCAGGAGGGCGGCATCCGGTTCTGGCACCCGGGCGGCGAACTCCGGGCGGTGGCCCTGGAGACCGACGTACACCCCGGCTTCATGACCGACTGGCAGCAGCCGCTGGTGGTCGCGCTGACCCAGGCCCGGGGCCTGTCGATCGTGCACGAGACCGTCTACGAGCAGCGGCTGGGCTACACCGAGGCGCTGAACAAGATGGGCGCCACCATCCAGGTCTACCGGGACTGCCTGGGCGGTACGCCCTGCCGGTTCGGCCGGCGCAACTTCAAGCACTCCGCGGTGATCGCCGGGCCGAGCAAGTTGCACGCCGCCGACCTGGTGATCCCCGACCTGCGGGCCGGGTTCAGCCACCTGATCGCCGCGCTGGCCGCCGAGGGCACCTCCCGGGTCTACGGCGTCGACCTGATCAACCGTGGGTACGAGGACTTCGAGGCCAAGTTGTCCGCTCTGGGCGCCCACGTCGAGCGTCCGTAACCGGTCCTGCACGACCGACAGCGGTCAGCCGGTACCGAACCCCCCGACGCCGGTCCCGGCTGGCCGACCGGTCCTTCCGCTCCTGCCCCGTACCGCGAGGTGCGGGGCGGGCCCGCGGTTGGCTACCCTTCATCCGTGCCGTCGCTGTTTCGTCGAAAGTCCGCCGACCTCGTCGAGGATGCCGTCTCACAGGTGTCCCCCGAGGAGTCCTCGTCCGCCCGCCCTCGGGGCTACACCCCGAGCAAGAAGGAGTTGGGCCGGGAGACTCCGAAGCGGCCGAACGCCGGCCGCCGCCCGGCGGCCGACACCAAGCCGCTCAGCAAGCAGGAGGCGCGGGAGCGGCGCCGAGTCCTGCGGGCCGAGTCCGCCGCCGAGTTCCGGCGTGAGGGCGGCCCCCGGGACCGCGCCCCGGAGCGGGGACTCGCCCGTGACGTGGTCGACTCCCGGCGTACGGTCGGCACCTGGTTCTTCGGTGGCGCCCTGGTCGTCCTGATCGGTTCGGCGAACACCATGCCCCCGGCGGTACGGTTCGGCTCCAACCTGCTCTGGGGTCTGCTGGCCATCGCACTGGTGATCGACTCCGTGCTGATCTCCCGGCGGATCAAGAAGCTGGTCCGGCAGCGGTTCCCCAAGACCGATCAGCGGATGGGTTCGCTCTACCTCTACGCGATCATGCGCGCGATCACCTTCCGCCGGATGCGTGCCCCAACCCCCCGAGTCAAGATCGGCGACTCCGTCTGAGGTGTAAGGAAGGGCCCCTTCTTATCGCTTTTTGCATAAGAAGGGGCCCTTCCTAACACGCGGCGCCGACCGCACCCGCGCACACCGAGCGCAGCACGCCCACCCGCGCACCCGCACCACGCACGCGGCGCGCCGGCAGCCGGGCTCAGGGGATGCCGAGCAGGCGGAGCAGTGCCGCCGTACCGGCCGCGGCCACCACGACCGCGATGAAGGGGGCGCGCCGCCAGGCCAGCGCGGCACCGACCAGCACTCCGGTCGGGCGGGCGAAGCCGGCGAAGGCGCCGGCCTCGGTCAGCGCGGCGGTCACGGCCAGCGCCGCGAGCAGCGCCGCCGCCGCCATCGGCAGGAGCCGGTGTACCCGGTCGGGGAGGGTCAGCCGGTCCCGCAGCACCACTCCGGAGAGCCGGAAGGCGTACGTGCCGACGGCCAGGGTCAGGATCACGGCGATCAGCACGGCCGCGCCCGGTGCCGGCCGCGGCGGGGCAGCAGAAGTACGGCGAGGCCGCTGAGCGCGAGCAGGATCGGCAGGCCGGCCGGCAGCACGGGCGTGACGAGCACCGCCACCGCCGCGCCGACCAGCGCCACCCGACGGGTCTCCGGTTCCCGCAGCGCGGGCAGCAGCAGGGCCAGCAGACCGGCGGGGAAGGCCGCGTCCAGCCCCAGCCGGAGCGGGTCGCCGACCCGGCTGGCCAGCAGCACCCCGGCCAGGGTGCCCAGGTTCCAGGCGAAGAAGAGGACGATGCCGGCCAGCCAGAAGGCCCGGCGCCGGCCGGCCGGGTCCGGTTGGGCCAGCGCGAACGCGGTGGCCTCGTCGGTCATCAGGTGACTGCCGAGCAGCCGGTCGCGCCACCGCCGGCCCAGCACGTCGCCGAGGACCAGTCCGAACGGCAGATGCCGGGCGTTGAGCAGCAGCCCGGCGAAGACCGCCGCGACCGGACTGCCGGCCGCGATCAACCCGACGGCCATGAACTGGGCGCCGCCGGCGTACAACAGGGTGGACATCGCGATGGTCGCCAGGACGGGCAGGCCCGCGGCCACGGCGACGGCACCGAAGGAGGCGCCGATCGCGACGATCGCCACCCCGATCGCCCCGACGTCGCGCAACAGCGCGGGTGTTGATGCGGGTGTCGCCGTTCGTTCTGCCGTACGCATGGTTCAAAATGATGAACGCAGTACACCTGTTCGTCAAGCCGAACGGATGGACCGATGAACCGAACGACCTCTCGTGCCGACAACTCCCCCGTACCCGCCATCGCCGCCGCGCTGCGCCGGGAGCGGGAGCGGGTCGGGATCTCCCTCGCCGAGTTGGCCCGCAGAGCCGGGATCGCCAAGTCGACCCTGTCCCAACTTGAGGCCGGCAGCGGCAACCCGAGCGTGGAAACCGTCTGGGCCCTGGGCGTCGCGCTCGGCGTACCGTTCAGCCGGCTGGTGGAGCAGCCACCGCCCGCCGTACGGGTGATCCGGGCCGGGGACGGTCCCGGGCTGCGCTCGCAGCAGGCGGAGTTCACCGGCACGCTGCTCGCCGCCGGTGCGGCCCACGTCCGCCGCGACATCTACCTGATCGAGCTGGAGCCCGGGGCGGTACGCGACGCGGAGCCGCACATCCCGGGCAGCGTCGAGCACGTGGTGGTGGCCGCCGGCCGGCTGCGCACCGGGCCGTCCACCGAACCCGTCGAACTCGGCCCCGGCGACTACGTCACCTTCCCCGGCGACGTCCCGCACGGCTACGAGGCGCTCGCCCCGGGCACCTTTCTCGTGCTGGTGATGGAACACCCCTGAACGGGCCGGCGTACCGGCGTCCAGACCGGGGCCGACCGGCCGAGCGGAGCGGATGTCGACGACTCCGGCGTGCCGAACCCGGTCAGACGGGCTCGACCGGGGCCGGTGCCCGGTAGAGCCGGGTGACGACGTCCTCGATGTCCGGCTCCACGATGGCGATGTCCCGCAACGCGACCAACCGGGCCAACCCGGCCACCACCTCGGAGGCGGTGACCGACTCACAGGCGAAGACCAGTCGCCGCCCGTCGGCCTCGGTACGCAGTAGTGGCGCACCGACCAGCACCGGCGGTGCGGCCAACGGCTCGTCCAGGTCGGCCACCACCAGGCGCCGCGACCCGTACCGGGCGTGCAGCGCCTCGATCGACCCGTCGTGCACCACCCGGCCGTGGTCGATCACCACCAGCCGCCGGCAGAGCCGCTCGATGTCGGCGAGGTCGTGCGTGGTGAGCAGCAGCGTGGTGTCGCCGGCCCGGCCGAGTTCGGCGAGGAAGGACCGGACCGCCTGCCGGCTCACCACGTCCAGCCCGATCGTCGGCTCGTCCAGGAAGAGCACCTCCGGCCGGTGCAGCAACGCGGCCGTCAACTCGCCGCGCATCCGCTGGCCGAGCGAGAGCTGCCGTACCGGGATGTCGAGGAAGCCGTCGAGGTCGAGCAGGGCCCGGCAGCGCCGCAGCCGGGCGGCGTGCTCGGCGGCGGGTACCCGGTAGATGTGCCGGAGCAGGTCGAACGAGTCCCGCAGCGGCAGATCCCACCAGAGCTGCGAGCGCTGCCCGAAGACCACCCCGATCCGCAGCGCCAGCCGGGTGCGCTGCGGCACCGGGATGAGCCCGCAGACCTGTACCTCGCCGGACGACGGGGTCAGCACGCCGGTGAGCATCTTCAGCGTGGTGGACTTGCCGGCACCGTTCGGCCCGATGTAGCCGATCATCTCGCCCCGGCGCACGGTCAGGTCGATCCCGTCGACCGCGGCCACCACCCGCTTCGTCCGGCGGAACCGGCCCGCCCGGACCCGTACCACGAAGTCCTTGCGCAGCTCGCGCACCGCGATCACCGGCTCGTCCGGCCCGGTCCCGGTCATGAGCCGGTACTCCGGTAGTGCCGGACCCCGACCCGCCAGGCGGTTGCCGCGCCCGCCGCCGCCAGCAGCGCGACGCCCGGGGCGGTCCAGCCCACCCAGGCCGGCAGGCCGAGCGGGTCGGCCCGGCCGAGCAACGCCAGCGCCGGATAGTAGGCCACGAAACCGAACCCCAGACCGTACGCGAAGACCGCTCGGAACCAGCCACTATAGACGGTCATCGGGTACGTGGTGAAGTCTCGCCCACCGTAGGTGAAAGCGGCACCCACCTCGCCGGAGTCGATCCACCAGAACGACAGCGTGGCGGTGGCCACGAAGATCGACCCGAAGAACACCACCCCGGCCAGCGGCGCCAGCACGGCCAACGCCACCCGGCCCGGCGTCCAGGAGACGTCGGCCAGCGCCAACGCGGTCACCAGCACACCGATCCCGAACAGGGACCGGGCCGCCTTGCGCAGCGGAAGGTCCATCAGGAGCAACTGGGGCAGCGCGCCGAGCGGGCGGACCAGCACCGCGTCGAGCAGCCCGGTCCGGACGTACTGGCGGACCCGCTCGATGCTTCCCACCGTGAGATCGGCGGTGGCGAAGGCGGCCGAGGAGATCCCGACCATCACCATCGCCTCGGCCCGGTCGAAGCCGCCCAGGTTCCGGGTGACCTGGAAGAGCACCAGCACGGTGAACACGTCGAACACGGTGGCGCCGACGTTGCCGACGAGGTCGACCACGAACGACGTCCGGTACGACGCCTGTGCCCGGGCCTGTCCGCGCAGCAGCGCCAGGTACGCCGGCAGCACCCCGATCCGGTACGTCCGGTCAGCCACCCTGCACCACCATCCGGCGCTCGGCCCGGCGCTGGACCGTACGGCAGCCCAGCAGGATCAACCCGGCCCAGACCAGTTGTACGGCCACCGTGCCCGCCTGGACCGGCCAGTCGTCCCGTTCGATCACCACGTCCAGCGGCGTCTGGAGGAGGCTCGGGAACGGGGTGGCCAACCAGAGCGGCAGCAGGATCCAGTCCGGCAGGAACCGGAGCGGGAAGTAGAGCCCGGCCAGTACCCCGGAGCCGAGCGTCCACAGGATCATCGGACCCCGGACATCCTGCAACCAGTAGCCCGTCGCGTTGACCAGGTACCGGCAGCCGAAGCAGATCACCACCGCCAGTCCGACGGAGAGCACGAAGAGTGGCACCGTCGGCCACCGGCCCGGCAGTTTGAAGTCGAAGAACAGCAGCCCGGTCAGCACCGGCGGCACGAACCTGGTCAGCAGCGCGTACCCGGCGCGACCCAGGTCGGCGGCGAGATAGCTGACCACCGGGTGTACCGGCCGGAGCAGGTCGCTGGCCACATCGCCGGTACGGATCCGCTCCGCCAGGTCGGACCAGCCCCAGAGCAGCACCACGGCGAGCAGACCCTGTCCTACCCAGACGAACGTGGCCAACTGGGCCGGCGTGTAGCCCGCGACGACGCCTCCGGCGCCGCCCGCCACCGCGAGCAACACGTAACAGCGAAGAAAGCCGAAGACCGTATTGGTGAAGGCGCCGGCAAGGGTAGCTTGCCGATAGGTAGAGTACCGACGAAACCCTGATCCGGCTATGGCAGTAAATGTCCGGAACCACGGGATGATGTTTCGGCTGATCGGTGGTGGCACAGTGGCGGTGACAGAGCCCACGCCGTTACCCTCCTTCCGCGACCACGCTGCCCCGAGCCGGGTGACTTTACCCGGAACACCCGGCTGCCCAGCGAGATTTTTCGACGAGGTGACACCCTGTGAGTGAGCGACGCGAGCCGGTCCTTCCGGCCGCGCCGCGCGCGTATCGCCGCCTCGGTCGCACCGCCGTCACACGGTACGGAGCGACGGTATGACGGAGCGATACTCCAGTCGGTGGGGCGAGGCCCCCGAACCGTCCTGGGTGGCCGAACCGACCGCGGAGTGGCAGCCGCAGTTCCCGGGCCAGCGGTATCCGGGGGACATCGGTCACCAGCGGCAGCGGCCGCGCCGGCCGACCGGGCGGGCGGCCGTGCCGACCGGCCGCGCCAGCGTGCCCGCACCGGACGCACAGCCGGGCACCTCCTCCCCGAACGGACATCCCGGCCAACCGACCGGATCGCCGACGACCGCCCGCCCCGACGGGCCACCGCCCCGCGACGGCCGCACCGGGTCGACAGACCGCCGGGACGGCCGGGCCGAGCCGCGCAAGTCACTCCCCGGCTCCTGGGACGAATCCCCGGACTCCCGGAACCAGCCGTCGAACGGACGCGGCCGGTCACCGGCCGAGTACCGCACCGGCGCACCGGTACCGGTCGCCCGCGACGACCGACGGCACGACCGACGCGATGACCGGCGGGACGACCGACGCGATGACCGGCGGGACGACCGGCGGGACGACCGACTCGGGGTACCCGTCGCCCGCGATGACCGGCGGGACGACCGACGCGACGACCGGCGGGACGACCGACTCGGGCTGCCGATCGCCCGGGACGACCGACGCGATGACCGACGCGATGACCGACGCGATGACCGACGCGATGACCGACGCGACGATCGGCGGAGCCCGACCGGTGCCGACCCCGGACGTCGCGGCGAGCGCGGCGAGCCGGCCGGTGGCCGGGCACCGCAGGAACACGATCCACATCGGTCCGGCGCGGACCGGACCCACGCGGCCCGATCGGCGCCGTCTCCCGAGCGACGGGGACGATGGCTCACCGGACCGGCGGCGGAAGAGACCCAGCCGCTGCCCGACCGTCGGCCGGCGCCGTCCGAGGGCCGTCCCGGTACCCGGGACGACCGAGGCCGGGTCGGTTCGGGCGGCCGAAGCCAGATCTACTCCCCGGCGGCCTTCGACGGACCTCCCGGGTCGGACCGTTCCGAGGGCTGGGCCGCGCGCTCCGGCGCTGCGCCGCCGCACCCGCCCGGTCGGGAGACACCGCCCGGTCGGGAGACACCGCCCGGCCGCACGCCGTCCCGCAGCGGAGCGGACCGGCCCGACCGACCGGACTCCGACCTTCCGCCGCCGACCGACCGGCGACCCGGTGGGTTGCCACCCACACCCGCCTGGCCGGCCCAACGGGGTCCGGTCCAGGAGCCGCCACGGGAGAGCCGACGCTTTCCGGATCTGGGGTCCGGCCGACCGCCGGTTCGCGACCCACGCTCCGCGCCGGAGCCGACCGGCCGCCCGGGCCAGGTACCGCCCGGCGAGCGTCCCGGGTCGATGCCGCCCGGGGTCGACCGACCGGCAGCCGAACTGGCACCGGGGTACGGGCGACCGGACCGCACGCCGGTCTCCAATGTCGACCGGCCGCCCACCCGGCCAACCGAGCCCGCCGACTTCCCCGCCCGGCGGGATCGCGTCGCCGGATACCCGCCCGCCGCCGGACCGGCGAGCCCGGGCGGACCTGTCGGGCCGACCGGCCCGCCCCGGCACGGGGACACCCCGCCCCGGCCCGGCGAGCTGCCGCAGGTGGCCCGGCACGGAGATCCCCAACCCCGGCCCGGCGAGCCGCCGCAGGTGGCCGCCCAGCCGCGCCACGGGGAGCTGCCACGGGTCGCGGCCCAGCCACGGCCCGGCGAGCCGCCACGCGCCGTCGAACAGCCACGGCCGGTCGAACCCGCCCGGAGGATCGAGCCGTCACGTCCGATCGAGCCGGCCCGCAAGATCGAACAATCCCGGCCGATCGAGCCCCGCGTGGTGGAGCCCGCCCGGCCCGTGGAACCACCCCGTCCGGTCGAACCGGCCCGGCCGGTCGAGGCGGCGCCGACGGGCTCGACCGACTCCCGTACCGAGCCACGGCCGGTCGAGCCGCCGAGTTCCGCCGAGCCGACCCGTCCGGTCGAACGCCCGCGCGAGACGGCGGCCGGCTGGTTGACCCCGATATCGCCGGCGCCCCCGGCTCCGGCTCCGGCTCCGGCCCCGGCTCCGGCCCCGGCTCCGGCCCCTCGGCCGTCCCGGCCGCCGGCAGCCGACGAAACCGGCCAACGCCCTCCGGTGGTCACACCTCCGCCCACCGCGGGCCTACGGCTGGAGTTCCTGCCTGCCCCGGCACCGGGTGCCGGACCGGCGGGCACCCCGCCGTCGCCGGCCGGTCCCGAGACCGGACCGCCCACCGGGCCTCCGCCGGCCTCGGCCGTCGGACCGGACACCGTCGCGCCGGTGGAACCGGCCGGCACACCGGTCGAACCGGCCGGCGCCGCACCGACGGACATCCCCGTGATCGAACCCGCCTCCCCCGCCCCCACGTCCGGGCCCCCGATCGAACCGGCCTCGGCCGGGCCGATGCCGGAATTCGGACGAGCGGCCGAGCTAAGTGAGACTTCCGTACCCCCCATGCCGACGACCGGACCTGTCGCGGCCCACGCCACATCCGGGCCGCTCACCGATGCCGATCCGCCTCCCCCGGTACCCGGGGCCGACCCTGACGTTCCGGCTGTGCCCGCCGTTCCGGCTGTGCCGGAGGACCTCGCCACGGCTCCAACCGATCCGCCGACCGCCGGTCCGTCCGACCCGGCGGCCGAGCCGGCTCGACGGCCGCAACCGACGGCGGCCCAACCGACGCCGACCGGCCGCGTACCGGCCGGCGACGGTGGGACGGAATCCACCGGCGCCAGCGCCGGATCCGTCGCTTCGGGGACCGGAACTCCCGGTACGCCGCCGTCCGGCCCGCCCGGATCCGAGTTCGCGCCCGCCGCTCCCCCAGCGGGCCCACCGGCTCCCGTCACCACCTCCGGTACGTCCGGAACACCGGCCGTCCCCGGCACGACCGGCCCGGCGGCCACCTCGGCAGCCCCGTCCGGCACGACAGAGGCGTCCACCCCCGCGCCCACCGGTCCCGAGTCCGACCCGACGTCCGGGGGCGACGTGCCCGACCATCCAGCGGTCCCGGCGGCACCCGGCTCGCCAGCCACCGCACCCGGCTCCGGACCGCCGTCCGGATCGGTCACTCCGAGTCCGGCTCCGACCCCGGGCCCGACTCCTACTCCGGGGCCGGGCTCGGGACCGCAGCCCACCGACCCCGCCGCCGACCCGCCCCTGGCCACCTCACCGCCCGGCTCGCCGGTCGCCGAGGCGAGCCCGGACACCGTGTTGCCGACCGGGCCGGCCGCCGGTGCGGCCACCGCGCTGAGCGCGCCCACCATGCTCACGCCGATCGTCCGGCCCGGTGGCCGGAAGGCGGAGCAGGACGCCACGGACGTCACCCCGGAGCCGACGCCGACCGACCCGGAGCAGGTGCTCGCGTCGTACAAGTGGCGTTTCCACCACGAGACGCTGCGCGAGCTGGTCGAGGACCCGGAGTCGCTGCGGGCGATCCGGGACCGGCTGACCGAGAAGCTCGAACCGGCGAAGGACAACGGCACCCGGGCCCGGCTGCTGAGCCTGCGGGCCGTCGTCTCCCGCATCCTCGGCGACCTGGGCAAGGCGCTGGCCGACGGCAAGCTGGCGCTGGCACACGCGGAGGCGACCGGCCAGCTGCGGCGCATCGCGATCGCCCAGGCGCGGCTGGCGCACGTTCTCCAGTGGCGGGGCGACTTCGCCGAGGCGGACCGTCTCTTCGCGGAGGCCAACTCCTCCGAACTGCCGGACCGGCTGCGGGCCACCATGCACGAGCACGCCGGACGGTCCTGCTACGACCAGGGCCGCTACATCGAGGCGTGCAACCACTTCGAGAAGGCGCTGGAGCTGCGCAAGGTCGAGGATCCGGACCTCATCGCCCGTACCGAACTGGCGCTCGACGCGGTGTTCAACAAGGTGGCGCAGAACGGCTGGGGCCCCTATCCGCGCGAGCGCGACGAGATCCTCCAGGTGCACCGGCCACCGGTACCGAAGTTCAGCGAGAAGATGCAGCGCTGGGGGTACGCCGATCCCGACGGTCAACTGGCGATCGCGCCGAGCTACGCCGACGTACAGCCGTTCCGGGACGGGGCGGCCTGGGTACGCCGTCCGGACACCCGGACCTGGGAGCTGATCGACGAGTCAGGCGGTCTGCTGATCGAGTCCTCCGCCGGGTACCTGGGAGTCGGCTCCTTCTCCGACGGACTGGCCTGGGTCTCCCGGGACGGTACCGGCGGATGGGTCGCGATCGACAAGTCCAACAAGGTGGTCATCGCGGCCGGCTTCGAGGACGTACGTCCGTTCCGGCGCGGTGTCGCCGCCGTCCGGCGCGGCGGCTGGGGCGCGGTCGACCGCACCGGTCGGGTCTTCCTGCCGACCCGCTACACCGGCTTCAGCACGGCGCTGACCGACGGCCGCTACCTCGACGGGTTCACCGACGAGGGGTTGGCGATCGTCGACTCCGGCGGACGCAAGGGCGTGGTGGACCGGTCCGGGCAGGTTCTCATCGCCCCGGCACATCCGGCGCTGGTCATCCATCCGGTGGCGTTCCTGGTCGGCGACGGTGCCGGGCAGTGGGGGGCGCTCGACCGCCGTGGCGAGCCATTGATCGACGTGGTGCACCCCAGCCGGAACGACGTGATGGAGGAGATCGACCGGCTGTTGGCCGACACCAAGCCCGTGCTGTGACCTGTGTTCCTGATCCGGCCCGCCAGTCTGATCATTCCCGGCCCCGAGGACTAGGGTCGAGGGCATGGAATTCCGTCACCTTGGCCGTTCGGGCCTGCTGATCAGCGAGATCTCGTACGGCAACTGGCTCACCCACGGCTCACAGATCGAGGAGGACGCCGCGCTCTCCTGTGTTCGCGCGGCTCTGGACGTCGGCATCACCACCTTCGACACGGCCGACGTGTACGCGGGCACCAAGGCGGAGGCCGTACTCGGCCGGGCCCTGAAGGGCGAGCGCCGCGAGGGTCTGGAGATTCTCACCAAGGTCTTCTGGCCGACCGGGCCGGGCCGCAACGACCGTGGCCTCTCCCGCAAGCACATCATGGAGTCGATCAACGGGTCGCTGCAGCGGTTGCAGACCGACTACGTCGACCTCTACCAGGCGCACCGGTACGACTACGCGACGCCGCTGGAGGAGACGATGGAGGCGTTCGCCGACGTCGTGCACTCCGGCAAGGCGCACTACATCGGCGTCTCCGAGTGGAAGGCCTCCGAGATCCGGGCGGCACACGCGCTGGCCCGCGAGCTCAAGATCCACCTGGTCTCCAACCAGCCGCAGTACTCGATGCTCTGGCGGGTCATCGAGTCCGAGGTGGTGCCGACCAGCGAGGAACTCGGCATCGGACAGGTCGTCTTCTCGCCGATCGCCCAGGGCGTGCTGACCGGCAAGTACCAGCCCGGCCAGGAGGCGCCGGCCGGTTCCCGGGCCACCGACTCGGCCGGCGGCGCGAACATGATCTCCCGGTTCATGTCGGACGAGGTCCTGACCCGGGTGCAGAAGCTCAAGCCGCTGGCCGAGCAGGCCGGGCTGAGCATGGCGCAGCTGGCCGTCGCGTGGGTCCTGCAGAACCCGAACGTCTCCTCGGCGATCGTCGGCGCCTCCCGTCCGGAGCAGGTGCACGACAACGTCAAGGCCGCCGGGGTCAAGCTCGACGCCGGGCTGCTCAAGGCGATCGACGAGATCGTCGACCCGATCACCGAGCGCAACCCGGCCAAGACGCAGAGCCCGGCCCAGCGGCCCTGATCTCCGTCCCCACCGGTTAACGGTTAGGAACGGCCCCTTCTTATACAAGAAGCGATAAGAAGGGGCCCTTCCTTACAACCTCAGCCCTGCCAGAAGCGGATCAGGCGGAGTCCGTCGGCGTAGAGGTAGTCCGGCAATCCGATCAGGTCCCCGATCGCGAAGACCCCGCTGAAGAACCAGCCGCCGACGGTGGGGTTCCAGAGCAGGGCGAAGAGCAGCAGGAAGCCGTACGGGGCCATCAGGTCGTACCCGCGTCGCCACTGGGCGGACAGCCAGGGCTGGAGCACGTTGCCGCCGTCGAGTCCCGGCACCGGCAGCAGGTTCAGCAGGCTGGCGGTGACCTGGAGGAAGGCGAGCAGCGCGACCCCGGCCCAGAACTCCGGCCGGGCGAAGACGTCCACGCCGATGGCGAACGGCACCACCAGCAGCAGCGCGAACACCACGTTGGTCGCCGGCCCGGCGAGGCTCACCAGGGAGTGCCGCAGCCGACCTGGGATCTCGTGCCGGTCCACCCACACCGCACCGCCGGGCAGGCCGATGCCGCCAAGCAGCACCACCACCACAGGCAGGATGATCGACAGCAGCGGGTGGCTGTACTTGAGCGGGTTGAGGGTCAGGTAGCCGCGATGGGCGACGCCCCGGTCACCGGCCCGGAACGCCACCACGGCGTGCGCGTACTCGTGCAGGCACAGCGACACCAGCCAGCCCGAGACCACGAAGAGGAACACGTCGAACCGGACGTTGCCGTACCCGTTCCACGCCATCGCGCCGCTGGTCACGAAGAGCGCGACCAGGGCCAGGAAGATCGGACTGGGCCGGAAGGCCTCCCGGGGCACCCCGAGTACGAGACCGTCCCGGTCCCGCTGATCGAAGTTCATCGGGTCACTCGGCCACGGGCTGCAGGCTCATCCGATACTCCACCCGGTCGTCCTCGACCAGCAGGACCGTGGCGACACCCGCGGCGGCGAGTTCCCGCCAGGTCTGGCCGATCCACGACTCGGCGTCGGCCTGGCTGCTGAACGCCTCGGTCGGCCCGCTCGCCGGCCCGCCGTCCGCGCCCTCGTACCGCCAGCTCCACGGCATGTCGCGTCTCCCCTCGCCGATCTTTCCGCGCCGACAAAACCTCCGCCAGCCTAGTCGGCCGGCCTGTACGAGCCAGCCGGAGCGTACGGAGCGACCGCCGACCCGCACCTCGGCGCGAGAAGCCCAGCCGAGCGCTCTAAGGTACGGGCATGTCCGTAGACGGGTGGAACAGGATCCTGGTGCTGGGTGGGATTCGGTCCGGCAAGTCAGAATTCGCCGAGTCACTGGTGCGGGACCTGCCCGCTGTCCGGTATGTCGCGACAGCGATCATCGGCGCCGAGGATCCCGACTGGGCCGCCCGGATCGAGGCGCACCAGATCCGCCGGCCGGCCGCCTGGTCGACCGAGGAGGCCAATGTCGATCCGTCGCAGCTCGCGGAGCTGATCGGCGAGGCGAAGCCGGGTGAGACCCTGCTCATCGACGATCTTGGTGGCTGGGTCACCGTCCTGCTCGACCCGGCACACCAACCGGCGGACGACCTCGCCACGATCGGCGAACTCGGCACCGCGATCCGGAACTGCCCGGCCCGCCTGCTGCTGGTCAGCCCCGAGGTGGGGCTGTCGATGGTCCCGATGACCCCGCTCGGCCGCGCCTACGCCGACGCGCTCGGCGCCACCAACCAGGCCGTCGCCGACGCCTGCGACGAGGTCGTCCTGGTGGTCGCCGGACAGCCCGCCTGGCTCAAGGCCGGCGGGACCACGGATTCCCCGGCCCCGGCGGCAACGGTGCCGGCGGACGCCGGGACCGCCCGGCCGAATGTGCCGGCCCAGGCTGCCCGATCGCCGCACGGCGACGCCGACCCCTCGGCCGGGACCGCGCAGCCGTCGGCGGCGACCCCGTCGGCCGGGCCTGCGGAGCCGTCGGCGGCGACCCCGTCGGCCTGGACGGACGTGGTCGGCGCGATGCCGGAGGTGCTCCGGCCGGGCACCGCCCCGGCGCCGACGGCCGAGTTCCAGCCGCCGTCCGGGGCCGGCTGGGCCACACCCACGATGGCGTTGCCGATCGTGGCCACCGGACTGGTCATCCAGCCGGGGATGGACCTGCCGATGCCGCACGAGTACACCGGCCCCGCCGCCGTCGACCGGCTCGGCACGCTCGACCTGCCCGGCGCCGGACTCGGCAGCCTGGATCGGGTCGTCTCGTTCGCCGCCGCCACCCAGGGCACGGAGACGCCGGCACCCTGGCGTTCGGTGCGGGTACTGCTGCTGCACGGCGACCACGTCGGTGGTGCCGCCGCCGGCACGGTGGCCGGCGAGTCCGCCCGGCGGGCCGACCAGGCCCGACGCGGCGAGGGACCGATCGCCCGGCTGGCGGCCGAGGTCGGCGCGACCCTCCAGGTCGTCGAGGCGCCGACCGCCGCCCCGATGGAGGACGGCCCGGCGCTGTCCGTGGACGACGTGGAGACCGCCCTGCGGTACGGCTGGCGGCTCGCCGAGGAGGCCGTCGAGGCGGGCGCCCAGTTGATCGTGCTGGCCGCCTGCGGTGCCGGTACGGACGCCGCTGCCGCCGCCGTGCTCGCGGCCACGGCCGGTGCCGAACCCGCGGCGGTGCTGGGTCGGGTGGTCAACCCGGGCGGTCAGGTCGACGACGCCGCCTGGATGACCCGTTGCGCGGCGGTCCGCGACGCCATGCACCGGACCCGGCGGAGTACCCGGGACGCCAAGGACGTGCTCGCCGAGATCGGCGGTGGTGACATCGCGATCGCGACGGGTGTACTGCTCGGCGCGACGGCCCGCCGGACGCCGGTACTGCTCGACGGCCCGGTCGGCGTCGCAGCCGGTCTGGTCAGCCGGGACCTCGCCGGCCAGGCCCGGCACTGGTGCCTGCTGCCCGACCACGGCGAGCATCCGGCCGTCCGGCTCGGCGCCGACGTGCTCGACCTGACGCCGCTGCTGGACCTGCGGCTCGGCCTCGGCGAGGGCGCCGCCGCGCTGGCCGCGCTGCCGCTGCTGCGCTCCGCGCTGACCCTGGCCGCGGTGCTGCCGGTGCATCCCAGCCTGGCCGCCGCCGAACCCGGTCTGGCCAACGCCGGACCGGTCGACGGTGCTTCGGCCGACACCGGACCTGGCGACACCGGACCGGCCGACACCGGACCGGGCGACACCGGACCGGGCGACACCGGTCCTACCGCCACCGGGCCGGATCCGTCCGGCGAGCGGAACCCGACGCCGGCCGCGCCGGTGCCGGACCCGGCGGAGCCGTGGGCGCCCGAACCGGGCCTGCCCGGGATGGACGACGACCAGGAGTTCATCGAACCGCCCCCGGCCGGCCCCGGGCCGACCTCGGTCCCCGACGACGAGCCGCCGACCGGCCGCGGGGACCGGCTCTCCAGCGGCGCCACCGTCCCACCCGGTGCCTGACGGCCGACTCGCGGCCGGCGGCCGGCTGGCACTCACCACGTTCACCGTCGCGCCGCTGCGGGCCGGTCGGGTCGACCGGTCCACCGCTGGTACGGCGATGGCGCTGGCACCCGCCGTCGGCGTACTCCTCGGCGTGCTTCTCGGTGCCGTGCTCGGGGTTCTGGGCGCGGTCGCGCCACCCCTGGTCGCCGGCGGGGTGACCGTGGCGGTGGCCGCCCTGCTCACCCGTGGGCTGCACCTGGACGGGCTGGCCGACACGGTCGACGCGCTCGGGTCGTACCGGTCCGGACCGGCGGCGCTACAGATCATGCGGCAGCCGGACGTGGGGCCGTTCGGCGTGACGGCGCTGGTCCTCGTACTCCTGCTCCAGGCGGCGTCCCTCGCGGCGCTGGCCGGCCGGCCCTGGCCCGCGCTGCTCGCGGCGGTGGCCGCCGGTGCCGCGACCGGACGGCTGGCGGTGAGCTGGGCCTGCCGGCGCGGCGTTCCGGCGGCGCGGCCGGACGGGCTCGGCGCGCTGGTCGCCGGCACCGTCGGCCCGGTGACGCTGGCCGGGCTGTCGGTCGGGGTCGCACTCCTGGCCGTACCGTCGGTGCCGGGCCGCCCGTGGCAGGGGCCGCTCGCGGTCGCCGCCGCGCTGGCCGGCACGCTGCTGCTGGTGCGCCACCTGGTACGCCGGGTCGGCGGCATCACCGGCGACGTGCTCGGTGCCGTCGTCGAACTCGGCACCACGCTGTTCTACCTGGGTCTCGTGCTGACCGGCTGACCAGGCAGGCGTTCGCGGGTAGCCTTCGCGAAAAGGACACCAGCACAGCACGCCAGCGCAAGCACGCCAGTACAACGCACAGCGGTACGCGGTCGAGCGGGGGAACACAATGCTCATCACGGACGACTTCCTGCCCGTACCGGTTCCGGAGTCGCTGACCGCGACCTATCTGGTTCCCACCTCCGGCGGGGTCGACCCGGCACCGGCCGAGGCGGTGGCGGCGCTGGGCGGCCGGCTCTCCGGACCCGTGCACGACCTCGCCCGCCAGATGCTGGACAGCCCGCTGATGACGGTCGACACCCGGCCGATAAGCGAGTTCCCGCACCTGCCACCGGACCTGCTCACCGCGTTCGGCGCCACCGAGACCCAGCTCGCCCGACTGGCGGCGGCCGACGCACTGGTGGTCGTCCAGGCCAGCTACCGGCCCGGCTGGCCGCCGGCACACGAGTGGGCGGCCCGTACGGTCGCCAGCGCGATCGCGGAGAGGCTCGACGCCGACGTGGTGGACGTGTTCGCGTTGCAGTTCCTCGATCCCGCCACCGCACTGCGCTCGCTGCCGGACTCCGAGGGTCGGGTACGACTGATCGACTGGGTGCTGGTGCCGTACTCCTCCGACGAGGGTGGGCTCTGGTTCACCACCAAGGGACTGCGCCGGTTCGGACTGCTGGAGTTGCAGGCCCAGTCGGTGCCGACGCATCTGACCCGGGCCTGGGGTGCCGTGATGACCGGGGTGGCCCGCCGGCTGCTCCGGGCCTGGACCGACGGGCTGGGCGACAGCGAGGTGCCGGCGTTCGTCCAGCTTCCGGTGGTCACCTCGGTCACCGGCCACGACATCGCGGTGGCGTACGGCAACCCGCAGCAGCACGACACGACCGGACCGGCCATGCTGCGGTTGGAACTCGATCCGGCCACCGATCCCGACGCCGACTCGTTCCTGAGCCTGTTGCCACCCGTCGGCCACTCCGGCCCGGCCGGTCGGTACTTCGCCGCCGTCTGTGCCGCCCTGTTCGGCGCGACCCAGTCCGACGTCCGGTACGCCCGGCCGGACGACGCGATGGCCAAGGCGATCGCGACCGCCCGGGACGGGCTGCCGGGAATCCGGGAACGGTTCCTCGCCGACGCGCTGCCGGACGGGGTGCAGTTGCTGGTCAAGTACGGCCTGCCGACCGACGAGGGGCCGGAGTTCGTCTGGGCCGGGGTCACCTCCTGGCCGACCGCCGAGCGGATCGTGGGCGCCAGTGCCAGTGACGCGGCGGCCGATCCGGCGGTCCGGGTCGGCCAGCCGGTCGTGGTGGACGCCGTCGACGTGGTCGACTGGGCCCTGCTCGACGGCGGCGGTGTGGTGGAGGGCGGCTGGACCCAGGCCGTACTCGACGCCGGGGACCGCTCACAACGCTGACCGCCGCCGGCGACCCGGTCGGCGCTACTTCACTGGGCGCTACTTCACCGAGGGGTCGACGAACGGCGGGCGGACGATCTCCATAGCGGCGCGGCGACCCCGTACGTCGACCTCCACGTGGTCGCCCTGGCTCAACCCGGCGGCACGGTCCAGCAGGGCGAGGGCGATCCCGGCCTTGCGGGTCGGCGAGAAGGTCCCGCTGGTGACCGTACCGACGCCGGCATCGGCGGAGAGCACGGTCATGCCCGGCCGGGGAATGCCCCGGTCCAGCGCCACCAGACCCCAGAGGGTGCGCCGCGCTCCGGCGGCCCGCTCGGCGAGCAGCACCTCCCGGCCCCAGAACGCCGGCTTGTCCCAGCCGACCGCCCAGCCCGACCTGGCCTGCACCGGAGTGATCTCCAACGAGAGGTCCTGGCCGTGCAGCGGGTAGCCCATCTCGGTACGCAGGGTGTCCCGGGCACCGAGCCCGCAGGCGCGGATTCCGTACGGCTCACCCGCGGCGAGGAGCGCGTCCCAGACCGTGGTCGCCGACTCGGCCGGAACCACCAGTTCGTACCCGTGTTCACCGGTGTACCCGGTACGGCAGACCACCAGCGACACGGGTCCACCGGCCGGGGCGGCTCCGAGTGCGGCGGTGGCGAAGCTCAGGTCCGCGGTGGAGAAGCTCATGTAGTCGTGTCCGGTCGGCAGCCCGAGTGCGCCGAGCAGCTCGGCCGAGCGCGGCCCCTGCACCGCCAGTACGGCGTACGCGTCGTGCTCGTTGGTCACCGTGATCCCGGCCGGGGCGGCGGCGCGCAGCCGGCGTACCACCTCCGCCGTGTTGGCGGCGTTCGGGATCAGGAAGACGTGCTCGGGACCGTAGAGGTAGGCGATGATGTCGTCGACCACTCCGCCGGAGGATTCGTCGCAGCAGAGCGTGTACTGCGCCCGCCCCGGCCCGATCCGACCCAGGTCGTTGCTCAGGCAGGAGTTGACGAAGTCCGCCGCCCCGGGACCGGTGATCCGGGCCTTGCCCAGGTGGGAGACGTCGAACACACCTACCGCGGAGCGGACCGAGGTGTGCTCGCGGAGCACTCCGCCACCGGCGTACTCCAGGGGCATGGACCAGCCGCCGAAGGCGGCGAACTTGGCGCCCAGCGCGACGTGCCGCTCGTGCAGGGGCGAGTGGCGCGGCTGGTCGGCGGACGGCTCCGGGATCTCTCCGGTCACGTGTGTCGCGTCGGTCATGGGTCGCAACCTACCTGCGATCCCGCTCCTGGTTAGCATCGGCGGGACCCTTCCGGCCGACCGTCGGCGGGACAGCCCATTCGTCCGGCGGGTAGGTTGCGCCGGAGACCATTTTCGCCGGCCCGCACACGAGGCGGCCGGCCCACGCCCGCCCGGAGCCGCGCAGTGACATCGCCCAGCACCACCCTCAGCCTGGTCGACACCGACCCCGCCGAACTCGCCGTTGACGCCATCGTCATCGGGCTGCACAGTCAGACCGAGAGCGCGGAGAGGCCCGCGGGGTCCACCGGCTTCGCCTCGACGCTGCTCCTCGCGACCGGTGCGGAGAGCATCGCGGTGGCGTTCGACGGCCGGCTGACCGAGACCCTGGCGCTGCTGGGCGCCACCGGCGGTCCGGGCGAGGTGATCAAGCTCGCCACCCTCGGCACCATCACCGCACCGCTGGTCGTCGCGGTGGGGCTCGGGCCGGAGCCGACCGGCGCCGCCCCGGCGCCGGAGACCCTGCGTCGGGCCGCCGCCGCGGCGATCCGGGCGCTCGCCGGTGCCGAGCGGGTCGCGCTGACCCTTCCGGTGCCGGACGACGAGGACGCACCGGCCGTGTTGCGGGCCACCGCCGAGGGCGCGCTGCTCGGCGCGTACCGGTTCGCCGGCTACAAGACCCGTCCGCAGCCGACCCGCCGCCCGCCGGTGACCGCCGTCGCGGTGCACGTGCCGGACGCCGGTGACGAGCGGGCCCTGGCGGAGATCACCCGGGCCGCGGTGGTGGCCCGGGCGGTCGGCCAGACCCGGAACTGGGTGAACACCGCGCCGAACGAGCTGCGCCCGCCGTCGTTCGCCGACTCGGTCGCGGCGGCGGCCCGGGAGGCCGGCCTCGGCGTGGAGGTGCTCGACGAGAAGGCGCTGGCGGACGGCGGCTACGGCGGCATCCTGGCCGTCGGCCTGGGCTCGGCGGCGCCGCCCCGGCTGGTGAAGCTCTCCTACGACCCGGCCGGCGCCGGCTCGGACAAGCCGGTCAAGCGGGTCGCGCTGGTCGGCAAGGGCATCACCTTCGACACCGGCGGCGTCTCGATCAAGCCGGCCCAGGGCATGTGGGAGATGAAGTCCGACATGGCCGGGGCGGCGGCGGTCGCCGCCACGATGCTGGCCATTGCCGAACTCCGACCGTCGGTCGCGGTGACGGCGTACCTGCCGATGGCCGAGAACATGCCCTCGGCCACCGCGTACCGGCCGGGTGACGTGGTGACGATGTACAACGGCAAGCGGGTCGAGGTGCTGAACACCGACGCCGAGGGCCGGATGGTCCTGGGCGACGCGATGGCCCGAGCCTGCGAGGACGGCTGCGACTACCTGTTCGAGACCTCCACGCTCACCGGCGGCCAGGTGATCTCCCTGGGCAAGCGGGTGGCCGGGGTGATGGGTACGACCGAACTGTGCCAGCGGGTGCAGGCCGCCGGTGACGCCACCGGCGAGCCGACCTGGCCGATGCCGCTGCCGGAGGACGTCCGCAAGGGGATGGACTCGGAGGTCGCGGACATCTCCCAGGTCAACGCGTCGATGGACCGGGCCGGGCACATGTTGCAGGGTGGCGTGTTCCTGCGCGAGTTCGTCACCGACGACGTGTCCTGGGCGCACATCGACATCGCCGGCCCGAGCTACCACTCCGGCGAGCCGACCGGGTACTGGGCCAAGGGTGGCACCGGGGTTCCGGTCCGTACCCTGCTGGAACTCGTCGACGACATCGCCGCCAACGACTGAACCGGTCGTACCCGCCGATCCGGCGCCAGGCGGGCGCCGGATCGGGGGTCCCGGTCCCGCCGGGAGGCGCGTCCGCGCCCCGACTGGCCGGAAAAGAGCGGGTTCGCGTTCCCGGCCCGCCGGACGAGGCCGGTCGGGTCAGCCGGCCGACCGCTTGCGGCGCTCGTTGAAGTCGCGCATCCGCTGCGGGTATCCCATCAGGCGGACGTCGTAGACCGGGATGGCCATCCGGTGGGCGAACCGTCGGGCGCCGTCCGGGCCGTCGATCCGGCGCCGGGTCCACTCCCCGTCGTGCGCGATCAACATCACCGTGGTCTCGGTCACGGTGGTCCGAGGTTCGATGAACGCCTCGACACCCCGCCTCGATCTGACAAACTGTTCGAGATGGTCGACGTCCGCACGGCTGGCCGGACGATCGCCCGCCGTGACAACCGCCTTCTTCCGTCGGCGAAACCAGGCCACCGGATCGTCTCCTCCCCGCCACACGCGTCCCGCCGGTAACTGGCGACTCCGGCAAGCGTACGTCCCGACGCTGTGTCCTTGGGCACCGCGACGTGTCCTTGGGCACCTCGGTACGCGGCCCGCTTCCACAAGTGACAAGATGGCCGAGGTGGTCTCTCCCCGGTCCGAACTGGTAGTCCGGGTAAAGTCCACGCCCCTCCGGCCGAAAGGCGTCGACCGGGGGCGGTGGTATGCCCGGTTGACCGGCATCACCCTCGTAGCAGCGACGCGACCTGGGAGTTAACTGTGAGCGAGCCGAACGGCGAGACCTTCGATGTGGTCATTCTCGGAGGTGGCAGCGGCGGGTACGCGGCGGCGCTGCGCGCCGTACAGCTGGATCTGTCCGTAGCGCTGATCGAGAAGGGCAAGTTGGGCGGCACCTGCCTGCACAACGGCTGCATTCCGACCAAGGCGCTCCTGCACGCGGCCGAGATCGCCGACCAGACCCGCGACTCCGAGCAGTTCGGCATCAAGGCCGAGCTGGTCGGCATCGACATGTCCGGGGTCAACGCGTACAAGGACGGCGTGATCGCCCGGCTCTACAAGGGCCTGCAGGGCATGATCAAGGGCGCCAAGATCACCGTGGTGGAGGGCGCCGGCAAGCTGGTCGGCCCGAACACGGTCGAGGTCGACGGGGCCCGGTACACCGGCCGCAACGTCATCCTGGCGACCGGCTCGTACGCGCGCAGCCTCCCCGGCCTGGAGATCGACGGCGAGCGGGTGATCACCAGTGACCACGCGCTGACCCTCGACCGGGTGCCCGCCTCGGCGATCGTGCTCGGCGGCGGCGTCATCGGCGTCGAGTTCGCCAGCGTGTGGCGCTCCTTCGGGGTCGACGTGACGATCATCGAGGCGCTGCCCCGACTGGTGGCCGCCGAGGACGAGGAGTCCTCGAAGGCGCTGGAGCGGGCGTTCCGCAAGCGCGGCATCACCTTCAAGACCGGCAAGCGTTTCGAGAAGGTGGAACACACCGACTCGGGTGTCAAGGTCACCATCGAGGGTGGCGACACCTTCGAGGCCGAACTGCTGCTCGTCGCCGTCGGTCGCGGTCCCGTCACCGCCGACCTCGGGTACGAGGAGCAGGGCGTCAAGATCGACCGTGGCTTCGTACTGACCGACGAGCGGCTGCGTACCGGCGTACCGAACGTCTACGCGGTCGGCGACATCGTGCCCGGCCTGCAACTCGCGCACCGGGGCTTCCAGCAGGGCATCTTCGTGGCCGAGGAGATCGCCGGGCGCAATCCCGCGGTGATCGACGAGAACGGCATCCCGAGGGTCACCTACTCCGACCCGGAACTGGCCTCCGTCGGGCTCACCGAAGCCCGGGCGAAGGAGCAGTACGGCGCCGACAAGGTCAAGGCCTACAACTACCCCCTCGGTGGCAACGGCAAGAGCCAGATCCTCAAGACCGCCGGCTTCGTCAAGCTCGTCCGGGTCGTCGACGGCCCGGTGGTCGGGGTGCACATGGTCGGCGCGCGCGTCGGCGAGCTGGTCGGCGAGGCGCAGCTCATCTTCAACTGGGAGGCTTACCCGGCCGAGGTGGCGCAGCTCATCCACGCCCACCCCACCCAGAGCGAGGCGCTCGGCGAGGCCCACCTGGCCCTGGCCGGCAAGCCGCTGCACGCCCACGCCTGACCACAGATTTTCCGCGGCACCCGGGGAACAACCGGGGCAGGATCGCAGAGGCCACGAAGGAGTCTTGAAAGATGCCGGTATCGGTCACCATGCCCCGGCTGGGCGAGAGCGTCACTGAGGGCACCGTCACTCGCTGGCTGAAGCAGGAGGGCGACCGGGTCGAGGTCGACGAGCCCCTGCTTGAGGTTTCCACCGACAAGGTCGACACCGAGATCCCCTCCCCGGCCGCCGGTGTGCTCGCCCGGATCGTGGTGAGCGAGGACGAGACCGCCGAGGTCGGCAGCGAACTGGCGGTGATCGACGGCGAGGGCGAGTCCTCCGGCGAGGCCGCACCGGCACAGCCGGAGCAGGCCGAGCAGGCTCAGGCTGAACCGGCTCAGGCCGAGCCGGAGCAGGCCGAGCAGGCCGAGGCGGCACCCCCGGCCGAGGCCCCGGCGCCGAGCGACCAGCAGGAGCAGGCCGAGCCGGAGACCGTGGCGGCGCAGACCGCCCCGGCCGGCGACGGTGGCACGGTGCTCAAGATGCCGGCGCTGGGCGAGAGCGTCACCGAGGGCACGGTGACCCGTTGGCTCAAGGAGGTCGGCGACACCGTCGAGGCCGACGAGCCGCTGGTCGAGGTCTCCACCGACAAGGTGGACACCGAGATTCCCTCCCCGGTCGCCGGCACGCTGCTGGAGATCCGGGTCGGGCAGGACGAGACCGCCCCGGTCGGCGCCGACCTGGCGGTGATCGGGGCCGCCGGCGGCGCACCGGCCAAGCAAGCCGAGCCGGAGAAGCCGGCGCCGGCCGCCGCTGCGGAGCCGGAGAAGCCGGCCGCACCGGAGAAGCCGGCCGCGTCGGCACAGGCCGGGGCGTCGTACCAGGCTCCGGCACCGCAGACCGAGCGCTCCGAGCAGCCGGCCCGGACCGAGCAGGCCGCCGCTCCGGCGCCCGCACAGGCGTCGGCACCCGCGCCGAGCGCCGGGCAGGCCGGCAGTGAGAACGGCGCCGGGTACGTCACCCCGCTGGTCCGCAAGCTCGCGGGCGAGCAGGGCGTCGACCTGTCCACGCTCTCCGGCAGCGGCGTCGGCGGCCGGATCCGCAAGCAGGACGTGCTGGCGGCGGCCGAGCGGGCCAAGGCGGAGCGCGCCAAGGCGGCCCAGCCCGCACCGCAGGCCGCCGCGCCCGCCGAGCCGGCCGCGAAGGCACAGCCGAGCCCGTTGCGGGGCAGCACCCAGAAGATGACCCGGATCCGTTCGGTCATCGCCAAGCGGATGCAGGAGTCGCTGCACGAGTCGGCGCAGCTGACCACCGTGGTCGAGGTGGACGTCACGAAGGTGGCCAAGCTGCGGGCCAAGGCCAAGGACAGCTTCCTGCAACGGCACGGCGTGAAGCTGTCGTTCCTGCCGTTCTTCGCGCTGGCCGCGGTGGAGGCGTTGCAGACCCACCCGGTGGTCAACGCCCGGATGGACCTGGACGCCGGCACGATCACCTACCCGGACGCGGAGCACCTGGGCATCGCGGTGGACACCGAGCGGGGCCTGATGGTGCCGGTCATCCACGGTGCCGGCGATCTCAACCTGGCCGGGCTGGCCCGACGGATCGCCGATCTCGCCGAGCGGACCCGTACCAACAAGATCAGCCCGGACGAGATCGCGGGTGCCACCTTCACGCTGACCAACACCGGCAGCCGGGGGGCCTTGTTCGACACCCCGATCGTGCCCGCGCCGCAGTCGGCGATGCTCGGCACCGGTGCCGTGGTCAAGCGCCCGATGGTGATCACCGACCCGCAGCTCGGTGAGGTGATCGTGCCCCGCTCGATGGTCTACCTGGCGCTCTCCTACGACCACCGGCTGGTCGACGGCGCCGACGCCGCCCGGTTCCTGACGGCGGTCAAGGAGCGGCTGGAGGGCGGCCAGTTCGAGGCCGAACTCGGGCTTTCCTGATCCAGCGAAACCCTCTCGGGGGCGTCCGGCCGGTGGCCGGGCGCCCCTGAGCCCGTTCGGGGCCCGCTCGACAGCGAGCCGATGCGCCCGGGGAGGACCGGCCTGGGCGAAGATGTCGGGATGCGCATCCTGGTCGCCGGCGCGTCCGGCTTTCTCGGTACCCGTCTGACGGATCTGCTCCGGACGGAGGGCCACGAGGTGGTCCGACTGGTCCGGCGGCCCGCGCACGGCGCGGACGAGGTGCGGTGGGATCCGGGCGCCGGCCAGCTCGACCCGGCCTCGCTGGCCGAGGTCGCCGCGGTGATCAACCTGTCCGGGGCGAACATCAGCGAGCGGCGCTGGAGCGGCGGCTTCAAGGACGTGCTGCGGAGCAGCCGAGTCGACACCACCGCCACGCTGGCCAGGGCGATCGCCGGGCTGCCGGCACCGCAACGGCCCCGGGTGCTGCTCAACGGCTCGGCGATCGGCTGGTACGGCGACACCGGCGACCGGCCGGTCGAGGAGGACGCGCCCGCCGGTGACGGATTCATGGCCGACCTGTGCCGGGTCTGGGAGGCGGCGACCGCTCCCGCCGAGCAGGCCGGCGTCCGGGTGGTACGGCTGCGCAGCGGCCTGCCACTGGACCGGGCGGACGGCTTCCTCAAGCCCCAGCTGCTGCCGTACCGGCTCGGTATCGCCGGCAAGTTCGGCAACGGTCGGCAGTGGATTCCCTGGATCTCGATCGCCGACTGGTTGGCGGCGGTCTCCTTCCTGTTGGCCCGCGACGACATCGCCGGGGCGGTCAACGTCGTCGGCCCGGCGCCAGTCACCAACGCCGAGTTCACCCGGACGCTGGGCCGGGCGCTGAACCGGCCCACCGTGATGCCGGTACCCGGAATCGCGCTGCGGATCCTGCTCGGCGAGATGTCGATCGAGGCGCTGCGCAGCCTTCGGGTACTGCCCGGCGTGTTGAACCGGGCCGGGTTCCGGTTCGCGCATCCAGACCTGGGCGGGGCTCTCCAGGCAGCCCTCAAACGCGAATGACCTTTTCGTCCGAATTGAGCTGATTCGTCTTAGTAATCTCCTGAGAAGGCTCATGTCCTACCCCAACAGGAGATTCGCATGAAAAGGACGTTCTTAGCCACCTGCCTGGCCGGCGTCGCCGTGGCTGCGGCCGTCGGACTTCCCGCACCGGCATCCGCCGACGAGGGGACCACCACCGTCACCCTCAACGTCACCGCCTCCGGCGGGCTCACCATCACCGTCCCGGCGACGGCCAACCTGGGCAACGGCACCGAGGGCAGCACCATCTCCGGAAACCTGGGCCCGGTCACCGTACTGGACCAGCGTGCCCTGCTGAACGCGAGTTGGAACGCCACCGTCGTCGCCTCCGACTTCACCACCGGCGGGGGCACGGCTGCGGAGACGATCCCGGCAATCAACGTCCGGTACTGGTCCGGGCCCGCCACCGGCACCTCCGGGGAGGGCACCTTCACGCCGGGACAGCCGACCGCGGCCGACGCGGAGATCATCAACGTCCCGCAGACGGCGTTTACCCACACCGGCGGTTCCGGCAACAACTTCGCTACCTGGAATCCCACCGTGCTGGTCGACGTGCCGGATGCGACCTCTGGCGGCACGTACACCGGGACGGTGACACATTCGGTGCTCTGACCGCGTCCGCCGATGGGTGCCGCTGGCCTGCGTCGCCGCCCTCGCCCTGGCGATGCCGGCGGCGCCGGCCTTCGGCGGTCGTGGCGGCCCGGTGCAACGGGATCCCGAGGCGTCCGGGCTCGGTCTCCAACTCCTGGACATCCCGCTCGCCCGGGTGAAGGATCCCCGGGCGCACGCGTACATCGTGGACCACGTCAAACCAGGGGCGAGCATCCAGCGCCGGGTCGAGGTCCGGAACACCTCGGGCGAGCACCAGAACGTCGAGTTGTACGCCGGCGCCGCCAAGGTCGAGAAGAGCGTCTTCACCGCGGTCGACGGTCGTGGCGGCAACGATCTCAGCGACTGGGTGACCTTGGACTCGGACCGGGTCGAACTGGCACCCGGAGCGAGGAAACGGGTACAGGTCACGGTCGCCGTGCCGGAGACCGCCCCGGCCGGTGAACGGTACGCGGCGATCTGGGCGCAGGTCACCAGCCCGACCAGGAACGGCGGCGGCGTCACCCAGGTCCACCGGGTCGGCTTACGCATGTACCTCGACATCGGGATGGGCGGGGAGCCGCCGACCGACTTCCGGATCGACGGCATGGCGATCGTACCCGGACCCGGGAAATGGCCGGTGGTCACCGCGCGGGTGCACAACACCGGCGGGCGGGCCCTCGACATGGACGGAACCCTGCACCTGGCGAACGACTCCGAGACGGTCCGGGCCGGCCCGTTCCGGGTCACCACCGGAGTGACCATCCTGCCGGGCCAGAGCGGCCAGGTCAGCACGTCGGTGGACCAACCGCTGGCCGCCGGCACCTGGACCGCGCGGCTGACCCTGAGCAGCGGAACCGTACGCCGCACCGCCGAGGCGGAGCTGACCCTGCCTGGCGTGGCCGAGAAGGCGAAATCGGGCGGGCCAGGTTGGCTGCTCTTCGCCCCGGGCGTCGGCGTGGCACTGCTCCTGTTCGCCGGGCTGCTCGGCTGGCGCCGACTCCGCCGGTCGCCCCGGCGGCGGTCCAATCCTGAACCAAGGAGCCGGCATTCAGTCAGCTAACCCTGCTTAACAGCCGAAATAGCCAAAAAATGTGAGGAACTATGTAAAAGTAACTTCATCTTCCGTACCGGGCATAGCTCCGGTACCCGGGCCGACCTGTCCAGGTCGGCCCGGCCCCGGAAGGTGATCCGCGCCGCGAGTCGGCGCCACCAGGGCTGGAGGCAACGATGACTGCGCAGGACCGGACCGGCCGACCGGAGAGCCCGACCCACCCGCGCCGGAGACCTCACCCCGGAGTGGCCCTGCTCACCGGCCTGGCGATCGTCACCGCGCCGGTCGTCGCGGCCAGTTGGCCAGCCAGCCGGGCGGCGGTGAGCCAGGCCGCCCCCGCCCCGACATCACCCTCGGACAGCGCTCCGGGAAGTGTCACCTTCCGCGTGACACCCGCGACACCGACCGCTCCGCCGACGCCGCAGCCCCCGACGCCCGAACCGACGCCGCAGCCCCCGACGCCCGAGCCGACGCCGTCCGGTGGCCATCTGCCGGTCACCGGCGGCGACCAGGTTCCCGGCTGGCTGCCGACCCTCGGGGCGCTGCTGGTGCTCGGCGGCGGCCTGACGATCGTCATCGCCCGCCGCTCGCGGCGCGCGTCGCCCGATTCCACCGGGCAGTACTGACCTGACCGGGACGGCCGACGGCCCTCGACTCCGTTCGAGCGGAGTCGAGGGCCGGCCGGACCGGACCGTCAGCAGTCGCGCAACTCCGGGGACTGGTTACGGACCTGCGCGAGCGGCGAGACGAATCGCCGGTACGTCGCCCCGCCCACCGCCCCCGGTCTGAACGCGGCCACCCGGTGGCAGTTCTGGAACGCGAGTCGTACCCCGAAATGGTGCTCCAGACCACCGCGGATCGCGTCGCTGGCCAGCGCGCGGAGCAGTTGACCCCGTTCCGCCTCGCTCGGTGGCGGTACGGCGTGGTCGGCGTAGTCGGCCGTGGTGGCGTGGGCTCGGGCCGACACCTCCGAGACCACCGCCCAGGCGTACGGCAGGGATCGGCGGACACAGTCGACGAACTCGTCGTCGTCGACCCGGCCGGCTTCGGCCCGCTCCAGCAGAGCGGCGGGTACGTCCAGGGACATCTCTTCTCCTCCTGTTGCGATTGGATGGGGATCGGTCCGGTACGGCTCGATCTGCTGCCGCCCGGATGGGCCGGTACGGATCAGCGGACCGGCACCTGCGGGCCGGGTACGAATCCGGGGTCGACCTGTCCGGCCAGGTCCTCGCCGACCCGGTCGTTGGCCCAGGCGACCGCGTTGCGCAGGTGGAACTCCACCGCGTGCCGCTGATATTCGGCCCAGTCCTTGACCTGGGCGTCGACGGTCGTCCGGAGCAGGTCCAGCGCCACCCGGTTCGCCGGCTCCAGCCCGCCGATCGGTTCCGGTGCGCCCCGCTCCGCGCCCTTGACGTAGCGGGACCGGGTCAGCCAGGTGAGCAGGTCGGCCCCGACGTGCTGGCGCAGGAAGTCGACGTCGGACGGGTCGTCGACCTTGTTGCCGACGACGAAGACCCGGACGCCGTAGTCGCGGGCGTAGCCGACGTACTGCCGGTAGACGCCGACGCTGCGCAGGGTCGGCTCGCAGACCAGGAAGGTGGCGTCGAACCGGGTGAACAGCCCGGAGGCGAACGAGTCGGCGCCGGCGGTCATGTCCACCACGACGTACTCCCCCGGACCGTCGACCAGGTGGTTGAGCAGCAGTTCCACGGCGCCGACCTTGGCGTGGTAGCAGGACACCCCGAGGTCCTCGGCGCCGAACGGGCCGGTCACCGCGAGCCGGACGCCGCCGACCCGGCGGACCAGCGCGGCGTAGATCGGGTTGACGCCGTCGACCGGCAGGAACCGGGAGCCGTGGCCGGGCGGGGTGGTCTTGACCATCGCCGCGGCCGAGGAGATCCGGGGGTTCTCGCCGCGCAGGTACTCCTTGATCTCCCCGAGATGCTCGCCGAGCGCGGGCAGCCGGGCGGCCTCGGCCTCGGTCGCGCCGAGCGCGGCGCCGAGGTGCTGGTTGATGTCCGCGTCGATGGCGAGCAGCGGCGGTCGGCCGCCGCCGACCGGGTCGGCCTCGGCCAGGTAACGGGCGAAGAGGGCGGCCAGGGTGGTCTTGCCACTGCCGCCCTTGCCGACGAACGAGATCTTCACGGTACGGGTCCTCCTGTGCACTCTGCGCCGTTAATCCAATTGGAAATCATTTCCATCAGATTCGTCAAGCCCGCCCGGTTGCTCGGCGTGTCGGCGCCAGGTTGGTAACCTGCGGCCCGTGCCGCTCTCCTCGTCCGCGCTCGCCGGGCCGACCCCGCAACCGTCGACGCCGCAGCCGCCGACCGCGCCACCCGCCGAACGTCCGCACCGGCGCCGGATCGACCTGCTCGTCGCGGTCGCCGCGATCGCCGTCGCGTTCTGGGTCACCAGCGGACTCTGGCTCGACCCGAACGGCCGGGCGATCACCGTCAACTCCAGCGACCAGGCGCTGTTCGAATGGCTCCTCGCGTACGGCGCACACGCGCTCAGCCACGGCCAGAACCCGTTCTTCACCGACCTGGTGAACTCCCCGGACGGGGTCAACCTCGCGGTCAACACCTCGGTCACGGTGTACGCGGTCGTCTTCGCCCCGCTGACCTACCTGATCGGGCCACCGGCGACCTTCCTGGTGGTGCTCACCGCCAACCTCGCCGGCACCGCGTTCGGCTGGTACTGGCTGCTCTCCCGGCACCTCGTCCGCAGCACCCCGGCCGCCGTGCTCGGTGGACTGTTCATCGGGTTCGCGCCGGGCATGGTCGCGCACGCCAACGGCCACCTGAACTGGAGCGCCGGATGGGTGGCCCCGATGCTGCTCTGGGGCGTACTCCGGCTGCGCCAGCCCGGCCGGTGGCTGCGCAACGGGCTGCTGCTCGGCGTACTGGTCGCGGTGGCGTTCTCGATCGCCGCCGAGGGACTCTTCTTCACCGCACTCGCCTGCGGGGTGTTCCTCGGCACCTGGGCACTGGACCGGGGCCGGCGGGCCGAGGCCAGGGCCCTGCTGCCGAACTTCCTGCGCGGGCTCGGGGTCACCGCCGTGGTGGCGTTCGCGCTGCTGGCGTACCCGCTGTGGATGCACTTCCTCGGCCCGCAGCGGTTCCACGGCACCGGCTTCGATCCGGTCATCCACGCCGAGGACATCGCCGCGTACGGGGCGTACCCGCAGCGGACCCTGGCCGGACTCGTCGGGCTGGACACCTCGCTGGCGCCCAACCCGACCGAGGAGAACTCCTTCCTCGGGCTGCCGCTGCTGGTGCTCGCCGTGGCCTGTTTCGGCCTGCTGTGGCGACGCGCCGACCCGGTACGCCGGGCCACCCTGCGGGCGCTCGGGGTGACCGCGCTGGTCTTCACCGTGCTCTCCTGGGGACCCCGGGTGAAGATCTTCGAGACGCACACCGACATCCCGCTGCCGTACTCCCTGCTCGGGCACCTGCCGGTGTTCAACGCGGCACTGCCGTCCCGGCTGGCCCTGGTCGTGGCTCCGGTCGTCGGGCTGCTGCTCGCCCACGCCGTCGACCTGCTCCGGAGCGTTCCGCTGTCCCGGCGGGCCCGAACCGGCTGGCTGGCCGCCTTCGCGGTGGCGCTGCTGCCGCTCCTTCCGACGACCCTGTTGACCGTGCACCGCGATCCGGTCCCGGAGTTCATCACCTCCGGCACCTGGCGGCAGTACGTCTCCCCCGGCGGCGTGCTGACCCCGCTGCCGCTGACCCTGGACCTGGCCCCGGACGGGCAGCGCTGGCAGGCGTACGCCCTGGCGCACCGGCAGGGCGAGTTCGCCATCCCGGCCGGCTTCTTCCTCGGGCCGGGCGGCCCGGACGGGCGCGGCCGGATCGGGCCGGTGCCCCGACCCACCGACGCGCTGCTGATGGAGGTCGCCCAGACCGGCGACGTGCCGACCATCACCGACGCCGACCGGGTCACCGCCCGGGCCGACCTGGCCTACTGGGGTGTCGAGCTGGTGGTGCTCACCCCCGAGGCGCACGGTGCGAAGTTCCCGATCCACTGGGAGGAACTGCTCGACGTCGGCACCGCGCTGTTCGGCGAGCCCGAGCGGGTCTCGGACGTCTGGCTCTGGCGGATCGCGCCCTGACCGCCCGGTCATCGCACAGACCTCGGCTCGCTCCGACCCGCCGCGTCACAGTTCGCCCGTCGGCGCGGCGGGCGGCGGTGACTCCGACCACGTACCGGAGCGACCGGCCGGTAGCGAACTAAGCTGGGGAGCGTGACCAGCACAGTTGCCGGATTGACCAGCGTCCGGGTCGGGACGATCGACTATCTGACCGGCTGGGACGAGCAGCGTCGGGTGCACGAGGCGGTGGTCGCCGGGAAGCGCCCCGACACCGTCCTGCTGCTCGAACATCCGAGCGTCTACACCGCCGGCAAGCGCACCGAACCCTGGGACCGGCCGATGGACGGTACCCCGGTGATCGACGTGGACCGGGGCGGCAAGATCACTTGGCACGGGCCGGGACAGCTCGTCGGCTATCCGATCATCAAGCTGCCCGGGGCGGACAGCGGCCTGCCGGTGGACGTCGTCGCCTTCGTCCGGCGTACCGAGCAGATGCTCCAGGACGTCTGCGTCGAGCTGGGGCTGACCACCGCCGGCTTCGTCGAGGGCCGCAGCGGGGTCTGGGTACCGGCCGACGAGCGGGGACCGGAACGCAAGGTGGCCGCCCTCGGCATCCGGGTGGCCCGGGGCGTGACCCAGCACGGCTTCTCGATCAACTGCGACTGTGACCTGTCGGCGTACGACCGGATCGTCGCCTGCGGGCTACGGGACGTCGGCACCACCTCGCTGAGCGCCGAACTCGGCCGCCCGGTGACCGTCGCCGAGGTCCTCCCGGTGGTGGAACGCCACCTCCCGACTCTTCTTGGTTAGGAAGGGCCCCTTCTTCTACAAAAAACGATAAGAAGGGGCCCTTCCTTTCATGGCGTGAGCCGGTGGAGGTCGCGGGGGAAGGCGGTGACCTCGCGGACGTTTCCGGCGCCGAGGAGCCGGGCGACCATCCGCTCCAGGCCGAGGGCGAAGCCACCGTGCGGGGGCATGCCGTGGCGGAAGGCGTCCAGGTAGGACGCGTACGGGGTCGGGTCCTCGCCTCGGGCGGCCAGTGCCGTCAGGTAGTCCTGGTGGCGGTGCAGGCGTTGGCCGCCGGTGACCAGTTCGACGCCACGGAAGAGCAGGTCGAACCCGTTGGTGTACGCCCGGGTCGGGCCGCCGGACGGGACCTCCGTGGTGGCGGGGTGGGTGTAGAAGGGGCGTTTCGCCATCGGGTAGCCGGTGACGAAGAGGAAGTCGGAGCCGTGCTCGGTCCGGGCCCACTCGCCGAGGGCGCGTTCGTGGACCGGGGCGAGGTCCGGCTCGTCCGGCGGGGCACCGGCGATCCAGAGCGCCTCGGTGAAGTGCACGGCGGGGATCTCGGACGGCACCACCGGCAGCTCCACGCCCAGCGTGGCCAGTACGGCGCCGGCCCGGTCCGGAAGATGTCCGAGCATCCCGGCGAGGGTCGTACGGAGCATCCGCATCACGTCCCGGTGGTCGGTGACGAAGCCGAACTCGACGTCGAGCGAGGTGTACTGCGCCAGGTGCCGGGTGGTGTCGTGCGGCTCGGCCCGGAACACCGGACCGACCTCGTAGACCCGCTCCAGCACGCCGACCAGCATCTGCTTGTAGAACTGCGGCGACTGGGCCAGGTAACCGGGCCGGCCGAAGTAGTCGATGGCGAAGACGTTCGCCCCACTCTCGGTGGCGGAGGCCACGATCTTCGGGGTGTGCACCTCGACGAAGCCCAGCCCGTCCAGGGTGGAACGGAAGCCGGCTACCAGCGCGGCGGAGATCCGGAGCGCGGCGGAGCGGGTCGGGTGGCGCAGCGCCACCGCCGCGTGGTCGAGCTGGGTCGGCAGGGCGGCGGTCAACTCCGGCCGGTACACGTCGAACGGCGGTGGCACGGCGGGGTCGCCGAGCGGCCGTACCGTGGGCTCGACCAGCTCGACCCCGGCGGGCGCGGCCGGGTTCGCGACCACCCGGCCGGTCACCTCGACCACCGACTCCTCGGGCAGTTCGGCCAGCCGGGCCCGCAGGTCGGCGTCGGTCACCACGGCCTGGGCCAGGCCGACGCCGTCCCGGACGATCAGGAACGTAACGGACTTGAGCTGTCGGCGGCGGTGCACCCAGCCGGCGACCGTGACGGTCGCACCGACGTGCTCGGGCAGGGACGTGGTGCCAAGGCGGGACATCGGTGGTACTCCTCGAAATGTCGCGACGCCCACGGCCGGTGTGGTCCGCGGTACGTCGAGCGGGCCCCGGGGAGTGTGGGCGAGCGGGAACTCGCGGTGCCACCACACCTTCACCGCCGCGGTACGGCCGGCGGCCTCGTTCGCGACCCGTGTCGTCGGGCCGGACGGCGGGTTCTACTGAGCGCCGGAGCGCCGTTCTTCCCGCAGCTCAGGAGGGTCTTCCCAGCCCCGGCCGGAGATCACCTTCCAGCAACGGTGACTTCCTGGACTCCGGTGGTCGAGGTGGTACTCGGCTCCGTCTTCGCAACGCGGGCAGCGTAGCCACGCCCGCCGGAGCTCCGGTACCGAATATCCGCTTCCGGCGTGAGTGGCATCACCCGGCTCGGCGCGTGAGTCCGGTCGCCTCTGGTCGATCGACCGGGCCGTTCCGCGTAGGCTCGGATTCGTGACCATCGAGCACTCCGCGCCATCCACCGCCGCTGAAGTCGGACGGGTGAGCGTCGTGACCGCACCGGAGACCCGTACCGGTGCTCCCGGCACTCCCGTCGCTCCCGAGGGACGCCGGCTGCTGCGGGTCGAGGCCCGCAACGCCGCGACCCCGATCGAGCGCAAACCGCCGTGGATCAAGGTCAAGGCGAAGATGGGACCCGAGTACACCCAGCTACGCGGTCTGGTCTCCCGGGAAGGGCTGCACACGGTCTGCCAGGAAGCCGGCTGCCCTAACATCTACGAGTGCTGGGAAGACCGGGAGGCGACCTTCCTGATCGGCGGCGACCAGTGCACCCGCCGGTGTGACTTCTGCCAGATCGACACCGGCAAGCCGGCCGACTTCGACGCGGACGAGCCCCGCCGGGTCGCCGAGTCGGTCGTCGCGATGGGCCTGCGGTACGCCACCATCACCGGCGTGGCCCGGGACGACCTGCCGGACGGCGGCGCCTGGCTCTACGCCGAGACGGTCCGGCAGATCCACGCGCTGACCCCGCGGGACCGGTCGATCGCTGCCGGCGAGGGCGCGGTCGGCGCCCTGGACGCGCTGCCGCACTGCGGCGTGGAGCTGCTGATCCCCGACTTCAACGCGAACCCGGAGCAGCTCGCCGAGGTGTTCGGCGCCCGCCCGGAGGTGCTCGCGCACAACGTGGAGACCGTGCCGCGGATCTTCAAGCGGATCCGGCCGGCGTTCCGGTACGAGCGGTCGCTCGACGTGATCACCCAGGCCCGGACCGCCGGGCTGGTGACCAAGTCCAACCTGATCCTCGGGCTCGGCGAGGAGCGGTCCGAGGTCTCCCAGGCCCTGCGCGACCTGCACGCCGCCGGTTGTGAGCTGATCACCATCACCCAGTACCTGCGGCCGACCCCACGGCACCACCCGGTCGAGCGCTGGGTCAAGCCGGAGGAGTTCGTCGAGCTGCGCGAGGAGGCCGAGGAGATCGGCTTCGCCGGGGTGATGAGCGGGCCGCTGGTGCGCTCGTCGTACCGGGCCGGCCGGCTCTACCAGCAGGCCGTCGAGGCTCGGACGGCACCGGCTCCGGCCGCGCTGCGGTAACCGCTCCGCCACCGGCCTCCACCGGCCCTTTTGCACCGTTCCGCCCGGGCTCGACAGCCCTGTGGCGCAACGGACCCGACGTGTTGAACCGTGTTAGATTCCGGCCGTCCTCTGCCGGGTAGTTGCCGGCGACACGTCGAAGGTGATGAATAGAAGCATGACAGCACCCCACACCGTAATCATCGGCGCCGGCCCGGCCGGCCTGACCGCGGCGTACGAGCTGACCAAGCGGAACGCCACCGTCGAGGTGTTCGAGGCCGACGACGTGGTGGGCGGGATCAGCCGGACCGTCGAACGTGACGGATGGCGTTTCGACATTGGCGGGCATCGCTTCTTCACGAAGGTGCCCCAGGTCGAGGCGCTCTGGCACGAGATCCTGTCCGACGAGGACTTCCTGCTCCGGCCCCGGATGAGCCGGATCTACTACCGGGGCAGGCTGTACGACTACCCCCTCAAGGCCGGCAACGCACTGCGCAACCTGGGCATCTTCGAGGCACTGCGCTGCGTCGGCTCGTACCTCTGGGCCAAGGTGTCGCCGCCGAAGGACCAGTCCCACCTCGCCGGCTGGGTGACGGCCCGGTTCGGCCGGCGACTGTTCACGCACTTCTTCAAGACGTACAACGAGAAGCTCTGGGGCGTACCCGCGACCGAGCTCTCCGCCGACTGGGCGGCGCAGCGGATCAAGAACCTTTCGCTCTCCAACGCCGTTCTGAACGCGCTGATGCCCAAGCGCAACCAGAAGGACATCACCAGCCTGATCGAGGAGTTCAACTATCCGAAGTACGGCCCCGGGATGATGTGGGAACGCTGCGCCGAACACGTGGAGAAGCGGGGTGGCGTCGTCACCCTGAACTCCGGGGTGAGCGCCGTGCACCGGGCGGACGGTCGGGCCGTCGCGGTCACCGTCACCAGCCCGACCGGCGAGCGCCGGGTGCCCGCCGACCACGTGGTCTCGTCGATGCCGATCTCGCAGCTGGTGCTGGCGATGGAGCCGCCCGCCCCGGCCGACGTCGTCACCGCCGCGCGGGACCTGTTCTACCGCGACTTCCTGACCGTCGCGCTGGTGGTGCCCGAGGAGTTCAGCTTTCCGGACAACTGGATCTACATCCACGCGCCGGAGGTGAAGGTCGGGCGGATCCAGAACTTCGGTTCCTGGTCGCCGTACCTGGTCAAGGACGGCCGGACCTGTCTCGGGCTGGAGTACTTCCTCAATTTCGGCGACGAGCTGTGGAACAGCCCGGACGCCGATCTGGTCGCGCTCGGCACCGCCGAGTTGGAGCGGCTCGGTCTGGTCCGGCCCGGCTGCGTCGAGTCCGGGTACGTGGTCCGGATGCCCCGGGCGTACCCGTTCTACGACTTCGCCTACAAGGACAACGTCGCCACGATCCGGGCCTGGCTGGAGGCCGAGGTCCCGAACGTGCATCCGGTCGGCCGCAACGGCATGCACCGCTACAACAACGCGGACCACTCGATGATGACCGCGCTGCTGTCGGTGTCGAACATCCTGGACGGCACCGACCACGACGTGTGGGAGGTCAACGTCGAGGAGGAGTACCACGAGGAGAAGACCCCGGGCGAGCACGGCACCGGACGGGCCGCGCCGGTGCTGCCCCGCGACCGCGTACCGGGCTGACCCACGCCTGTCCCATCGTGACGCGGCCGACCGGCCGGGGCAACGGCCGGTCCACCGTCATCGGGTCGATCCGTCGGTCACCCGGGTGCCCGCGTCGAGCAGTCCGAGCCGGTGCGCCACCGCCGCCGCCTCGATCCGGTTCGCCACGTCCAGCTTGGCGATGATCCGGGAGACGTGCACACTCGCCGTCTTGGGCGAGATGTAGAGCCGCTCGGCGATCCGGCTGTTGCTGTGTCCCTCCGCGACCAGCCCCAGTACCTCCCGCTCCCGCGCGGTGAGCAGGTCCGTACCGGGCGTCGACCCGGGCGCGGCCCGCAGCCCGAGCCGCCGGGCCAGCACCTCCGCCCGCTCCCCCAGCGGTACGGCAGACAACTGAGCGGCGATCGCCGACACCTCCTCGATCGCGCTCGCGGCGAGCGGACGGTCCCCGGCCGACGCCGCCGCCTCGGCCAACGAGAGCAGTGCCCGCCCGAGCGGGTACGGCTGACCATCCACCCGCCAGGCCGCCACCGTCTCCTGCCAGGCCGCCACCGCCGTACCCGGGCCGGCGAAACTGGCCGACACCTGCGCCGCACACGCCAACTCGGCCGGATAGCGGGCGACCACCCCGCCGGCCACCGCGCGGACCTGCTCGGCCAGCGTCTCGTCGCCGGACAGCACCGCCGCCCGGGCGGCAGCGGCCAGAGCGGGCCAGCCGTACCGGGGATCGGTGTCGAGCCGGCGGTCGAGGAGGGCCCGGGCGGCGGCCACCGCCTGCGGAACGTCTCCGGCCGTGAGCGCCGCCTCGACCCGCAGCTCGTAGAGCGGCAACTCCAGCGGCAGGAACGGCCGGCGGAGGAAACCCAGCGCCCTGGAGACCAGTTCGTCGGTGCCGGCCTGGCCCCGGGCCAGCCGCAGCCCGGCCCGTAGTTGCAGCCAGTGGTATCCGGTGATGCCCGGCAGGTCCAGTCGGGCGGCCTGCCCGCAGAGTTCGTCGGCCTCGTCCCAGCGGCCGAGCGCGATCAGCGCCTCGGCCTGGTTGGAGAGGAGGAACGCACCGGTGGACCGGCTGATCCCCACCCGCCTCGCCTCGGCGAAACCGGCCGCCGCCGCCTCGGCCGACTCGGCGTACCGGCCGAGCTCGCAGAGCGTGTCGGAGGCGACCACCAGCGAGGTCACCACCGCTTCCGGGTCGTTTGCCGCGCGGGCCAGCTGCTCGGCGCGGCGCAGGTCGGCCAGCCCGCTCTCCGCCGAGGCCTGGCGGGTACAGACCCATCCGGCGGCGAGCGTCGCGCTCAGCACGGCGTCCTCGTCACCCAGCGCCGTCGCGGCGGCCACTGCCTCCCCGACGATTCGGCCCCCCTCGGCCCGGTCCACCCGGGCCATCTGGAAGGCGACCTCGGCGAGCAGCCGGATCCGTTGTGGATCGTCGCTGATGTCGCGCACCAGGTCGTACGCCTGGCGCAGCTCGTCGGTGCCGTCGTTCTTGCCCAGGATCCGGAGCAGCCGGCCGCGCAGCAGCAACACCCTGGCCGTACGCACCGGTTCCGCGTCACGGTCCAGCTCGGCCAGCATGGCGCGGGTCAGCGCCAGCCCCCGGCTGTAGTCGCCGGCGGTCGACACCGCCGACAGGGTCGCCTCCAGCAGGGCAAGGTGATCCCGGCCCAGCCGTTGTGCCGCGTCCGGCACCTGCTCCCAGAGTTCGAGCATCCGCTCCAGCAGCCGCCCCTGCTCGGCGTAGGCGTACCGGGATCCGGCGGCCTCGGCGGCGGCCCAGGCAGCGGTCAGCGCCCGGGGGTAGTCGTGTGCGGCGTACCAGTGGTGGGCCAGCTCGGCCGGGGCACGGCCGTCGGCGACGAGCTGGGGCTGCGCCTCGATGGCGGCCGCGTACCGGGCGTGCAGCCGGGCGTGCTCCCCAGGCAGCAGATCCTCGTGTACGGCTTCCCGGACCAGCGCGTGCCGGAACTCGTACCCGCCGTCCGGATCGGCGACGACGAGCTGCGCGGCGACGGCGGCCCGGAGCGCGTCCTCCAGCTCGGTCTCCGGCACTCCGGCGACCTCGGCGAGCAGTTCGTGGGCGATCCGGGTGCCGCCGGCACCGGCGATCCGCAGCACCCGCTGGGCCGGTTCGGGCAGCCGGTCGACCCGGGCCAGCAGCAGGTCGCGCAGGGTGTCGGGCAGGTCGGCGCAGCCGGCCGGATCGCTGGCGGCGGCGAGTTCCTCGACGAAGAACGGGTTTCCCTGGGTCCGGTCGTGGATGGTGTCGATCGCCCGGTCGCTCGGCTCGAACCCGAACAGGTCGGCCAGGACCTGACCGGTGCCCTCCCGGTCCAGCCGGTCCAGTTCGACCCGCTCGACGCCACGGGCCCGGTCCAGTTCACCGAGGAACGGTCGCAGTGGATGGCCCCGGTGCAGCTCGTCCGAGCGGTACGTGCAGATCAACAGCACCTGCGGGGGCCGGACGGCCCGGGACAGGAAGGCGATCAGGTCCCGGGTCGACCGGTCGGCCCAGTGCAGGTCCTCGATCACCAGCACCAGCGGGCGTTCGGCGGCGAGCCGGGAGAAGAGGCCGGCGACCAGCTCGAACAGGTAACCCCGGTGTGGATCCAGGGACAGCTCGGGGCCGCCGTGTCCGCCCAGGCCGGTCCGGACGTCGCCGGCCCCCGTCGGCCCGGCGGCGAGCCGGCCCAGCTCGGGCAGGAGCCGGGCGAACTCCCGTTCGTACCCGTCGAACGCCGCCGGGCCGTCCCGGCGCAGTACCTGACGCAGTACGGCGGCGAACGGCGCGAACGGCAGCCCCTGCTCGCCGAGCTCCAGGCACTGGCCGACGAGGACCTGATTGCCCCCGGCGACCGCGTACCTGCCGAACTCCTCGATCAACCGGGTCTTGCCTACCCCGGCCTCGCCGCCGACCAGCAACGCCGCCGGCTCGTCGGCACGGACCCGCTTCAGCGCGTCGCGCAGGATGGCGAGTTCGGGTTGACGGCCGACGAGGGCGGTGCTGGCGGCGCGAGTGGTCACAGGTTCGAGAATGCCACGCCGCTCGGATTGATCGAGTACCCGAGCCCGCTGGTCGGAACGATCACCGGCCCGGGGCCCGGGTCCCGGGACGGTGTCGGTCACCTGCGCACCGGAGCCCGGAACGGTGCCGATCACTTGTGTGCCGGGTCCCGGGACGCGGCGGAATCGAGCGGATGGCCACCGGCGGACCTGGCGCGGTTTCGCCCAAAGCGGCGTACCGAGCGTGCCAACCGGGCGGCGTCGGCCTCGGCCAGCAGTTCGTCGATGTGGGTACGGTGCAGGCTGAGCAGGAAGTGCGCGTCTGTGCTGAACATCGCTGAGCTCCATTTCGGTTCGCTTCTCTTCGCTGATGTCCACACTTCGCCCGAAGGCACCGTCACCGCATTGGTGCACCGCCTCATGTCCGACCGGGCAGCCTCCTTACTTCCGGGTCGCCACGGGTACTTCCGGCCGTAAGGTCCTTACCCGGCCTGCCCTTACCCGGCCTGCCGTCTCCGCCGGAGTTGGGCACCGGCCGGGGATCAGGCGACGGCACCCGGCCCACTAGACTCCGACGCATGGCAAAGGCGCAGGAGAAGGTGTCGTTCGGCCAGCGGCTGAAGCAGATCGGGATGGTGTTCTCGTTCACCGCCAAACGCGACAAGTGGTTTGTGCCGCTCGGCGTCGTCGCGGTACTGGTCCCGCTCGCGCTCACCGTGGTCGCGGTCATGCAGTGGGGCTGGCTGTGGCTGCCGATCGGAATCCTGATCGCCCTGCTCGGCCTGCTGATCGTGCTGAACCTGCGCTCGAACAAGGCGATGATGAACGCCGCCGAGGGGCAGCCGGGCGCGGCGGCCCAGATTCTGGAGAGCATGCGGGGGGACTGGCGGGTCACCCCGGCCGTCAGCTCGACCACCCAGATGGACATGGTGCACCTGGTCGTCGGCAAGCCCGGCGTGATCCTGCTCGCCGAGGGCAACCCGCAGCGGACCCGTGGCCTGCTCGGCCAGGAGAAGCGGCGGCTGTCCAAGGTCATCGGCACGGCTCCGCTGTACGACTACCTCATCGGTCAGGGTGACGACGAGCTGTCGATCCGCAAGCTGCGGATGACCCTGATGCGGCTGCCACGCAACCTCAGCGGCAAGGACGTGAACGCGCTCGACAAGCGGCTCAAGGCGCTCTCCGCCGCCCGGCCGCAGATGCCCAAGGGCGCGATCCCGAAGAACATGCGCCCGTCCAAGGGTGCCTTCCGGCAGCAGCGCGGTCGCTAACCAGGGGCGGACCGCGCACCGTGCCCGACCTGTACGCCCGGGACGGCACCCGACTCGCCCTGCACGACTTCGGCGGTTCCGGCGCCCCGGTGCTGCTACTTCCGGGCCTGTGCGGCCACGCCGGCGAATGGTCGGCCACCGTCAGCGGGCTCACCGGTGCGTACCACGGGTACGCGCTCGATCCGCGCGGTCACGGCGACAGCGAACGCCGCCCGACCGACGTCTCCCGGGACGCGCACGTGGCGGACACGGCGGCGGCGCTCGGTCTGCTCGGCCCGGCGGTCGTGATCGGCCAGTCCCTGGGTGGGCACACCGCCTTCCTGACCGCCGCCCGCCATCCCGAACTGGTGACCGGGCTGGTCCTGATCGAAGCCGGTCCGCAGGGACCGGATGACGGCACCCCGGACCGGATCGACCGCTGGCTCGGCGAGTGGCCGGTGCCGTTCCCCGACCAGGCCACCGCCGCCCGCCATCTCGGCGGCGGACTCGTCGGGTCGGCGTGGGCGAGTGGGCTGCGCCGGCGGGACGACGGCTGGTACCCGGCGTTCGACCGGGACGTCATGGTCGCCACGATCGCCGCCGCCGCTCCGCGCTGGGACGAGTTCGCCCGGATCAGCTGCCCGACCCTGGTGGTGAGGGGCGGGGCGGGCTCCCTGGACGCCGACGAGTACGCCCGGATGAGCCGCCATCCAATGGTCACCGCCGTCGAGATACCGGGTGGCGGGCACGACGTACATCTGGACAGTCCGGAGCGGTGGCGGAAGGAACTCGCCGACTTTCTCGCCCGCCTCGGGTCAGCGGGTTCCTGAAGTACCCGGTACGGCGACGATGATCGACCCCGCCGCCCGGTCGTGCAGGCCGCGCCGGTCCCCGTCCATGATCAACGCCGGCACCACCAGGCCGAGCAGTGCGCCACGGAGCAGCCCACGGAGGATGCCGATCCGCCCACCGTCGGCGTACGAGACGCACCGCAGCCGGCACACCCACATCCCGGGCGTCTGCGCGAAGAGGCCGGCGAAGAAGCCGTACACGGCGATCAGGGTGACGACCGGCGCCCAGTTGTCGCGGAGCGGGTCGGTGAAGAGGTTGGTGGCCAGGAGGCAGAGCACCCAGTCGATGGTCAACGCGCCGAACCGGCGCGCCAGGCTCGGCGTCGGGTCGATCGGGTCGGCCGCCGGCGTGAGCGGGGCGGCACCGTCCTGCTGTCTCACCACGGCAAGCCAGAGTATCGGCAGGTCGTGATCACCGTACCGGCGCCCTTGTCCGCTGGGTCGCCGGTCACCCGGTGTCCGACGCACCGGCGGGGGCCGACAGACCGGCGGGCCGGCGGGGCGCTGGGCCGGCAGGGCCGGAACGTGGCAAAGGGCGCGAAGCGGCCGAACGGGGTATCATCCCGAAGAAGCCCGGGTTGAACCACCAGCGGAGATCACGCTCCGCAGATGACGTAACACGGCAGAAACATCAGAGACATGCTCGGGCAATCGCGTGGCCATAGCGTCGCCTACCAGCCTAGCCATCAGTGGACGTGCCAGGAGGACGTGTGTTCGCCAACCCCGAGGAACTCCTGCGATACCTCAAGAACGAGGACGTAAAGTTCGTCGACGTACGCTTTTGTGACCTGCCCGGCGTGATGCAGCACTTCAACCTGCCGGTCGAGTCCTTCGACGAATCGGTCTTCACCGACGGTCTCGCCTTCGACGGATCCTCGATCCGCGGCTTCCAGGCGATCCACGAGTCGGACATGCTGTTGCTGCCCGATGTCGCCACCGCGTTCATCGATCCGTTCCGGACCCAGAAGACGCTCGCACTCAACTTCTTCATCCACGACCCGTTCACCCGGGAGCCGTACTCGCGTGACCCGCGGAACGTGGCGAAGAAGGCCGAGGCGTACCTTGCCGCCAGCGGCATCGCCGACACCGCCTACTTCGGTGCGGAGGCGGAGTTCTACATCTTCGACTCCATCCGGCACGAGACCTCGGCGAACCAGGCCTTCTACTACATCGACTCGATCGAGGGCGCCTGGAACACCGGCCGCGAGGAAGAGGGCGGCAACCGGGGCTACAAGACCGCCTACAAGGGTGGGTACTTCCCGGTCCCGCCGGTCGACCACTACGCCGACCTGCGTGACGGCATCGTCCGGCGCCTGATCGACTCGGGTTTCACCGTCGAGCGCTCGCACCACGAGGTGGGTACGGCCGGCCAGGCGGAGATCAACTACAGGTTCTCCACCCTGCTGCACGCCGGTGACCAGCTCCAGCTCTTCAAGTACATCGTCAAGAACGAGGCGTGGGCCGCCGGCAAGACGGCGACCTTCATGCCCAAGCCGCTCTTCGGCGACAACGGCTCCGGTATGCACACCCACCAGAGCCTCTGGCTGAACGGCGAGCCGCTGTTCTACGACGAGACCGGGTACGCCGGGCTCTCCGACACCGCACGCTGGTACATCGGCGGCCTGCTGCACCACGCCCCGTCGCTGCTCGCCTTCACCAACCCGACCATCAACTCGTACCGCCGGCTGGTGCCCGGCTTCGAGGCGCCGGTCAACCTGGTCTACTCGCAGCGGAACCGGTCCGCCTGCACCCGTATCCCGGTGACCGGCAGCAACGCCAAGGCGAAGCGGGTCGAGTTCCGGGTGCCGGACCCGTCGGCGAACGTCTACCTCGCCTTCTCGGCGATGATGATGGCCGGCCTCGACGGCATCAAGAGCAAGATCGAGCCGCCGGAGCCGATCGACAAGGACCTCTACGACCTTCCGCCGGAGGAGTGGGGCTCGGTCAAGCAGGTGCCGGGCTCGCTGCCCGCCGTGCTCGACTCGCTCGAGGCCGACCACGACTTCCTGCTGGAGGGTGGCGTCTTCACCCCCGACCTCATCTCCACCTGGGTCGACTGGAAGCGGACCAACGAGGTCGACCCGGTCCGTCTGCGGCCGACCCCGCACGAGTTCGCGATGTACTACGACTGCTAGAGCTACAAGCTGTTGACCCGGGGGTCGCACCCCGGGTACGACATCGGCGTCAGCGGCGCGCTGTCGACCAACCGCCACGGGCGGGGTCGGCAGCGCGCCGTGCTGCGTCCGGTGCACCGAAAGGCCGACGGGCAACGGGCAACGGGCAACGATCGGCGATCGCGGGGTTGCCGATGCTCCGCCCGGGGTAGTGGGTCCCCGGATCCACGACCGTCCACCCCGGATCCACGATCGTCCACCCCCTGAGCCCGGAGGCCAGCCATGACCGTCTCGCTATTCCTCTACATCCTCGGCACCATCGGCCTCGCGCTCGAAGCGGTCGGCGTCCGGGTCCCGCGCGTCTCGCTCGGCTGGCTCGGCCTGACCCTGATCGCCTTCACCGCACTGGTCCTGCCCGAGATCGACTGACACCTCCTGCCAAGGTCGATCGACGTCCGAGATCGACTGACGGCCGGGATCGAGTGACGCCTGAGGCTGATTGACGCCTGGAGATCGACTGACGCCCGGAGATCGACTAATCCACGAGACACTCCGACCGATAGCTTCTCCACCGGTATAGCTTCGTCACCGATATACTGCCGACATGACCGCACCCACGCCACTTCGGGAACCCACGTTCCTGATCCTGACCGCGCTCGCCCGCGAGCCGATGCACGGCTACGGCATCGTCAACGAGGTAGCCGCCCTCTCCGACGGACGACTGGCCCTGCGCCCGGGAACGCTCTACGGCGCCCTCGACCGGCTCACCGACGAGGGCCTGGTCGAGCCGGACCGGGAAGAGATCGTCGGTGGCCGGCTGCGCCGGTACTACCGGCTGACCGAGGGCGGCACCGCCGCGCTGACCATCGAGACCGAGCGGCTGCGCCGCAACGTCGAGGCGGCCAGCGAACGGCTCCGGGAGCGTGCCGCCCGGGCCCGGCGGACGACCACCGTGCGTCCGTCGCCAGCCGTTCGCCTCGCCGGGGGTGTCGCATGACCGGCCCGACCGACCCCGACAGCACCGAGGCCGTGGACCGGTCCGACACAGACACCCCCGGCAGTACGACATTGGAGCGCCGCTACCGGCGACTGCTGTACGCGTACCCGCGCCGCTACCGCGCCGTCCGGGGCGACGAGCTCGTCGGGACGTACCTCGACCTGGCTGGAGCGGAGCGGAGCTGGCCCTCGCCGCACGACGCCGCCGACGTGCTGCGCGGCGGGATCCGCGAGCGACTGCGCGAGCGGGGCGCGACCGGCCTGCTCGCGGGCCTGCCGATCGCCGCGATGTTCGCCCTGGGCTCGCTGACCGCGCTCGCGGTGTTCCTGCTGTACCAGGTCGAGTTGACGCCGTACCCGGACGGGGTGGTGACCGAGCCGGTGGGCCCGGTGAAGACCTTCGGGGCCTTCGTCTGGGCCGGCTGGCTGCTGGCCGGCCTCGCCACGGCGGTGTTGCCGGGACGCTGGGCCCGGCGGGCCGTCCTCGTCGCCCTGCTGCTGACCGTCGGCACCCTGCCTGCGTCCGCGCTGACCGGGCTGTCCCGGCCACCGCTCTTCGTGCTCCTGCCGGTGCTCGCGTTGGGCCTGACCACGCTGGCCCTGCCCGACCGACCGGGCTGGATCGGCCGGATCATGCCAGCGCTCGTCGCGCTGATCGGCACCGGCGTGGCCCTGCTCTTCGAGCGGGCCGAGACCGGCGGGGACTGGTTCACCTCGTACTACTCGACGAAGGAAATCCTGCTCATGGCGGCCGGGATCGTTCTCGGGCTCGCCCTGCTCGTCGGGCTCGGCCGGGCGACCGTCGCGGACAACCGGAGCCTCTGGGCGTTCCTGGTGCTGCTCACCCCGGTCGGCCTGCTCGGAGTCCGGCAGATCGCCGAGGCGTACTGGTGGAACGTGAACATGCCCCGGCTCGTCGCGACCTCGGCCGCGCTCGTCCTGATCGGCGGGGGCATCCTGCTCGCGGCGATCGTCGCGCAGGGCGTACGGCACCGGGCGACCCGACAGCGAACGGCAGCCGGCCCGTGCCCGACCTGCGGACACGTACCCGAGGTCGCGGCGCGGACCAGCACCGCCACCCCCGGCACCGCCATCTGAACGGCCCTTGGGCACACAGAAACCCCGACCGGGAGGTGGGGTTTTCTGTGCTCCTGGTCCCGGTACGTCTCAAGGGCGCGTTGAACCGGCCCGGCGTCCTCGCGATCGCCAACCGGGTCGCCGAGGACCGAGGTGACGCGGGGCGGGCGCCAGCCCACCCCGCGTCTTGTCGTAGGGACGTGTGCCCCCGTTAGCTGGTCTGGCCCGCTGCGTTCACGATCCGGCCGGCCAGCCGGGTCAAGATGACCTGGATATCGCCCTTCTTCACATGGACCGGTTCGCCCTGGACGGAGCCGGCGGGGGTGGTCTCGTCGGTGTTGAGGTCGATGTCCTTGGCGGCCACGGATCGGTAGCCGATGAACTCATGGCTGCCCGGGTCGAGGAGCAGATCCTCCTGCCGCCACCCGTCCTGAAGGCGGCCGACCGCCGTCGCCGTACGGCCGTCGATGCTGACCGGGCTCGGTGCCTGGTCGACACCGGGGATCAGGGCGGCCGCTCGCAGCAGCGCCGCCGTCACCGCGGGCGGGAGCAGGTTGTCCCGCAGGATCGTGGAGATCGCGTTGAACAGGCCGGTGTTCCGTTGCTCCTCGGTGTCCACGTTGAAGGGGCCCGTCCTGGCCCGCAACCAGTCGAGCAGCGCGTGCGGATCGGTAGGCAGCCCGGCCAGCGTCGGATAGTCCGTCGGGGGGAAACGGGTCAGTCCCGGGGACTCGTCGAAGATCTCGAGCGCCCCGTCAACGATCACGGCGGCTTGCTTGCCGTCGGCCCGGCTCCACCGCTGCGTAATTACCTCCGGCTTCAGCCCCTTGCTCTCGACGTACGTGTCCGAGTTGACAACCCTGATCTCGACATAGGTCCACTGGTCGGGTCGCGGTGGCGTGAACGGCTGTGCCTCGGCGTACGCGGCAGCCAGCTCGAAGGTCACGGCCGCAGACCCGGACGCTCCGGACGGCTCGTCCGGCTCCTTGCCGAGGCCACCGACGGTGACGAGGCCGACCACCAGGGCGGCTGCGGCCACCGTGGCGATGCCGGATCGCAACGCCCAGCCGCGCGGGCGCCAACCGCGAGCCTTGACCCGCTTCCGTACGGGCACCTCCGCGACGTCGGTCCGCGCGATCCTGGCCATCAGCGCCGCCCGCGCCCGGTCCTGCGCGTCCGGCGACGGCGGCTCGACCCCGTGCCAGCACTCACGCAGGGTCGTGATGTTGTCGGTCACTCGAAATCCCTTCCAATTGCCGTAGGGTCAGCGCCACCCAGCGCCACCTGCAACCCCTTGCGTGCCCGATGGAGCCGTGAACGGACGGTGCCGGCCGGAATCTCCAGCGCGCGGGCAATTTCCTCACCTGTCAGGTCCGCCCAGGCGACCAGGAGCAGCACCTCCCGATCGGAGGGTGCGATCTCGTGCAGCGCCGCCGCGAGCCGACCGCGAACGGCCTCCGCGTCCAGCCGGATGGCGAGTTGGTCGGCGTCGACGTCGAGGTTGGCGTCGGCCGTCGCGAGATGTTCCGCGCGGGCGAACGCCCGGTACCGCCGGGCCTCTGCCCGCTCGTGGCCGGCGATGAGATTGGACGCGATGCCGTACAGCCAGGGCCGGGCGCTGTTCTGGGCCGTGTCGTACCGCCGCCACTTGTCGAACGCGACCAGGAAGGTCTCCGCGGCCACGTCGTCGGCCAGGTCCCGCCCCAGCCGCCGGCTCGCGTATCCGTGGATCGCGGGGTAGTAACGATCGAAGATCGCCTCGAACGCCGCCGGATCCCCGTGCATCCGGCCGATGATCTCGGCATCGGTGACCTCCGCGGCGGTGCTCGCGTCTTGTGTCACCACACCCATAAATTCTCCATTCGCGTCACATGCCCCCGTACCCGACGCGGGGGCTTGTCTCTACTCCGCCGATGGCGACAGGAGTGTTCGCGGATGTGGAGGGGCGAGGCGGCGGCGTTCCCGCAAGTAGGCGGGCTCATCTGGCTGACGGCCGGTGGGTCCGCCACACCTGACTATGCATACGCCGTTCGCGAGGACGGTCCGATCGCGAGGACGGTCCGAGCCTGCCTACGACAGCGCGAGGTGGGCGAGGAGTTCGCGTACCACCTCGACCAGCAGGTCGATGTCCGCCTCGGTCGTCTGCCAGTTCACGATCGCGGGACGGAGGGCGACCCGGCCGTCGTAGACGGTGGTTCCGGCGAAGACCCGCCCGTCCGCGAGCAGCGCCGCACCGAGCCGGCGGTTGAGATCGTCCAGTTCACCGGCGGGCAGGTGCGGCGGACGGGCCCGGAAACAGACGATGCAGAGCGGTACCTCGGCGAGCCGTTCCAGGTCCGGTGCCTCGTCGACCAGCCGGGCGAGCCGCTGGGCGAGGTCGAGCTGCCGCTCCACCATCGCCCGGTGGCCGTCGCGCCCGTACGCCGCCAGGGTCGCCCAGATCGGCATCGACCGGGCCCGCCGGGACGACTCCGGACCGTGCGCGGCGTAGTCCACCGGCCCGGCCGGCACCGCCGGCTGGACCGAACGGGCCGAACTGGGACGCGACCCGGTCGAGCCGCCGACCTCCGCCGACCACAGTGGACTGCCCGGACCCGGCAGGTACGCCGCACCGGGCATCCCGAACGCCGCCGGCAACCGGGACGGCTCCCGGACGAAGGCGAACCCACTTTCGTACGGCACGTTGAGCCACTTGTGCGCGTCACAGGCGATCGAGTCGGCCCGCTCGACCCCGCGTACCAGGTCGGCGGTGCGCGGGGACAGCGCGGCGAAGAGCCCGAACGCCCCGTCGACGTGCAGCCAGGCGCCGTACCGCTCGGCGATGTCGGCGAGCGTGTCGATCGGGTCGAAGTGGCCGGCGTTGACCTCACCCGCGTTGGCGATCAGTACGGCCGGTCCGGCCAGCTCGGCGAGGCGCCGCTCGATGGCCGGCAGGTCGACGCGGCCGACCCGGTCCCGCGCGTACACCTCGACCGTGTCCCGACCGTGCCCGAGCATCTGCAACGCCTTACGGGAGCTGGCGTGCAGGTAGCCGCCGGAGAGCACCGGCATCCGGGGCAACCCGGTCAGCCCGTCGGCGGCCACGTCCACGTCGTGCTGCTCGGCCCACCAGTGCGTGGCGACACCCAGCGAGGTGAAGTTCGCGAACGTGGCGCTGGTGACCAGGACCCCGCCGTACGACTCCGGCAGCCCGAACAGCTCGCGGAGCCAGCGCAGCGCGATCGTCTCCACCTCGGTGGCCAGTGGTGAGGCCGTCCAGGACACGGCGTTCTGGTCCAGCAGTGCCGTGGTCCAGTCGGCAGCGAGGGCGGCCGGGGTGGCACCGCCGACGACGAAGTGGAAGAACCGTGGCCCGGCCGAGTGCGTGGCGACGGTGGTACCGATCCGGAGCAGCCGCTCCAGCGCCGCGACCGATCCGACGCCCTTCTCCGGCAGCCGGCCGCCGTCGGCCAGGTCGGAGAGTTCGGCCAGCAGCGGCTCGGTGGCCGGATCGTGCACCGGCCGGTCGGCGAGCGAGGCCAGGTACGGCACGGCGGCGCCGTACACCTGGCGCAGCACCGCCTCCGCCGAGTCCCGATCGTGCAGCGGATCGCCCATACCGACCTCCCGTACTGGCCCACGCCCTCGTCCGCCCACCCTGACACCTCGGCGCCTGCCTCGGCAGGGGCCAATTCACCGGTGGTGGTCGGCGTGCTGTCCACGACGGCCTCGGCCAGCGGCGCGGCCTCGCACCAGCGTGGCGGCCGAGTTCGTCACTCAGTCGGCGCAGCGTGGAGCGGCCGCGGTCAGGCTGCCGGTGATCCGGTAGCGGCCGGGCTGCGGGACCCGGAGCACGGTCCAGTCGCCGTACGGAGCCAGGCAGGCCGGCAGGACCGTCGCGGTGGGGTCGGTCGGGCGGACGGGTACCCCGTCTGGGCCGAACGGGCCCGTCACTCGCAGCCAGCGCGACCAGCGGAGCCGGACCAGGATCTCGCCGCCGGCCGGTACGTCGATCGTCAGCTCCGCCGAGGTGGCCCGGACGAGTTCGGCCCCGCCCCGCTCAGCACCCGGCCCCGGTCCCCCGCTCTCGTCCGGCAGATCACCGCCGCCCGGCGTCGCACCCGACCGGATACTCTCCACAATGGACGGAGCGCCGGTCACCGCGTACAGGGTCCAGTCGCGGTGCTGCCAGATCGGCGTCAGGTACGGCAGCCCGGCCCGGATCAGCTCCGCCTCCCGGCGACCGACCCAGGACGGCTTCGCATCCGCCAGCGCCACGTAGCCGACGCCGTTGTCCCGCAGCCACCGGCCGTACGAGTCCGCGTCCACGCTGCCGTCCAGGAAGAGCCGGTTGTACGCCTGGTCGACCTGGCGCAGCCAGCCCCGGGCCAGCGGTGCGGCCTCCGGCAGGTACGCCGCCTCCCAGTAGTTCGCGGTCGGCACCACCTCGATCCGGCCGGGTGGACGACGGGCGAGTTCGGCCATCAGCGGCTGGAAGTAGCTCCGTGACGCGGTCGGGTCGCCGGCCGCCCGAAGGTCGGCCACCAGCACCGGTGGCTCCACCACCGTCACCAGCACCAGCGCGCCGGCCAGGGCGGCGCCGGCCACCCGGGGCGACCAGCGCCGGGCCAGCCCGACCGGCAGCGCCCCGTAGCCCACCAGCACCGGCAGCGCGAACATCGCGGCGAGCCGGGTCGCGTTGAGCCCGACCGGCGTACGGACCGCGAACGCCGCCAGCACCCCCAGCGTGGCCAGGATCGCACCGATCCGTACCGCCCGTCGCGACACCAGCACCGCGACCAGCGCACTCGCGACGGCGGCGGTGACGGTGTCCGAGAGGCTGATGTTCATCCAGCCCCCCGAACCGAATACCAGTCCCAGCCCGGCCACCGGAACTCCGGCGCCGAGCGCCAGCGCCGCACCGTCGAGCACAGTGCGCCGCGCGTGCCTCAGGTGTGAAAAGGGGGCCCTTCTTCTACAGAAAGCGATAACAAGGGGCCCTTCCTTGCACGCCAGCGCGACCCCGGCGAGGCCGACGAAAAGCCCGGCGACCGGGCTGGCGGCGCCGGCCAGTAGGGCGGCGGTGCCGGCGGCGAGCCGGCGGGGTACCGGGCGGGGGGTGGTCAGCGCCAGCAGGGCGAGAAGGCCGAAGGCGACGCCGACCGCGTAGGTGATCCGGCCGGAGACGAGGTTGCCGGCTATGCAGGCGGCGCCGACCAGTGCACCGGCCAGGGGGCGGCGGGCGGCGGTACGGACCAGGAGCAGCGCCAGCGCCGCCGCCGAGACGAGCAGGGCGAGGACGCCCGCCAGGCGGGGGCCGAGCGAGTCCCCGCCGAGCCAGTCCATCAGCGGCGGGGTGACGAGGCTGTAGCCGTACGGCGACACGCCCCCGTACCAGCCGAGGTCCAGGGGCGCGAAGCCGTGCCGGGCGAAGAAGTTGGCCCGGGCGACCTGCGCGGACAGATCGGTGCCGAGAGGGGGTGCCAGCAGGAACACCCCGCCCAGCAGCACCGCCAGCCCGACCGCGCCGAGCACGGTGCGGATCGGACCGGCCGGCGACACCGTCCGGCGCTGATCAGGCATTGAGTACGCGTTCCGCAGCGGCCCGGCTGCGCCGCGCGGTTCGCAGGTAGTCGTCGAGGAACTCGCCCGGATCGTCGGCACCGAGCAGTCGGACCACGCCGGCGAGTTCGACCCCGTGCCGGGGCAACTGGTCGCCGGCCCGGCCGCGTACCAGCATCAACGCGTTGCGTACCTGCGCCGCCATGGTCCAGCCGGCGGCCATCGCGGCGGCGTCGGCGGCGTCGACGACGTCGGCCTCCCGGGCGGCGGCCAGCGCGTCGAGGGTACGGGTGCAGCGCAGTTCCGGCAGCGTGCCGGCGTGCCGGAGCTGCATCAACTGCACCGCCCACTCCACGTCGGCCAGCCCGCCCCGGCCCAGTTTGGTATTGGTCGCCGGATCGGCGTTCCGGGGCAGCCGCTCGGTCTCCACCCGGGCCTTGATCCGCCGGATCTCCACCACCTGCTCCCGGGTCAGTCCCTGCTCCGGATAGCGGACCGGATCGGCGACGGCCTCGAACTCGGTGCCGAGATCGGCGTCGCCGCAGACGTACCGGGCACGCAGCAGGGCCTGCGCCTCCCAGACCTTCGACCAGCGGGCGTAGTACTGCGCGTACGCGGCCAGGCTGCGGACCAGCGGCCCCTGCCGGCCCTCGGGGCGCAGGTCGGCGTCGACTCCGAGCGGCGGATCGGGCGCCGGCATCCCGAGCAGCCGGCGCAGCTCCTCGGCGATTCCCCGGGCCGCCGTACTCGCCGCGTCCTCGGCCACTCCCGGTGGGGGGTCGTAGACGAACAGCACGTCGGCGTCGGAGAGGTAGTTCATCTCGTACCCGCCGAGCCGGCCCACACCGATGACCGCGAACCGGAGTCCGGGCATCGTCGGCTGGGTCGCCCGGGCCACCCGCAGCGCCGCCCCGAGGGTGGCGTCGGTGACGGCGGAGAGCGCCGCGCCGACCGCGGTGACATCAAACATCGCCGCGTCTGCCGTACCCCGTTCCGGGCGGACCGGCGGCACCGGTCCGGTCCCGCCGCTCGGACGGGCCGGGGTCAGCGAACCGGCCTGGTGGAGCACGTCGGCACAGGCGACCCGGATCAGTTCCCGGCTGCGTAGCGCCCGGACCGCCCGGATCGCCTCGGTCGGGTTGGCCGGCTGCGGTCCCCGGCCGCCGAGGTGCCGGTCGGCCGCGGCGGCCAGCCCGTCGCGCAGTACGTCGGTGCCGCGTGGGGTCAGTTCGGCGTCCTCGGCGAGCAGCCGGAGCGCCTCCGGGTCCCGGGCCAGCAGGTCCGCGACGTAGCGGGAACCGGCCAGGATCCGGGCCAACCGGCGGGCCACCGGCCCCTCGTCACGCAGCAGCCGCAGGTACCACGGGGTGCCGCCGAGCTTGTCGGAGACCGTCCGGTAGTTGAGCAGTCCCCGGTCGGGCTCCGGCGCGTCGGCGAACTCCTGGAGCAGCACCGGAAGCAGGGTCCGCTGGATCGCCGCCGTCCGGGTCAGCCCGCCGGTGAGGGCCTCCAGGTGACGCAGCGCCCGAACCGGATCGCCGAATCCGAGGATCTCCAGTCGCTCCCGGGCCGCCTCCGGGGTCATCCGCAGGCCGTCGGCCGGTACCCGGGCGACCGACTCCAGCAGCGGCCGGTAGAGCAGTTTGGCGTGCAGTCGACGTACCTCGGTGGCATGCCCGACCCAGTCGGCCCGGAACGCCTCGACGGCGCTCTGGCCCGGCGATGCGGTGTAGCCGAGCGCGTGGGCCAGCCAACGCAGCGCGGGCGGATCCGCCGGCACGGTGTGGGTACGCCGCAGGCCCTGCAACTGGAGCCGGTGTTCGACGCCACGCAGGAACCTGTACCCGCGCAACAGAGCCTCACCGTCGGCCCGGCCGACGTAGCCGCCCGCGACCAGCGCCCGAAGTGCCGGAAGCGTGCCCCGGGACCGCAGCGACTCGTCGACCCGCCCGTGTACGAGCTGGAGGAGCTGTACGGCGAACTCGATGTCCCGCAGCCCACCCGGACCGCGCTTGATCTCGCGCTCCAGCTCCTTGGGTGGGATGTTGTCGATGATCTTCCGGCGCATGGACCGAACGTCCTCGACGGCCTCCGGACGCTCCGCCGCCCGCCAGACCAGCGGGGCGAGCTGGTCGATCCACTCCCCGGCCAACTCGGCGTCCCCGGCCGCCGGACGTGCCTTGAGCAGCGCCTGGAACTCCCAGGTCCGGGCCCACCGTCGGTAGTAGGCGAGATGACTGGCGAGGGTACGCACCAGCGGGCCACGGTTCCCCTCGGGCCGCAGCGCGGCATCCACCGGCCAGGCCACCAGCCCACAGATGTGGATCAACCGGGTCGCGATCTGGGTGGCGGCGGGCAGGTCCTCGTCCGTCGCGGCCACGAAGATGACGTCGACGTCGGAGACGTAGTTCAGCTCGTCGCCGCCGCACTTGCCCATCGCCACCACGGCGAGCCGGGGCACCGGGGTACCGTCCGCCAGCTCGCCGACCGCGATGTCGTACGCCGCGCCCAGGGTGGCATCGGCCAGCGCGGAGATCGCCGCCATGGTCTGCTCCAGGCCGCGCCCGCCGGTCAGGTCGGCCGCCGCGATCCGCAGCAGGGCCAGCCGGTACGCCTGCCGCAGCGCGGCCACCGCCGGCAGCCGCCGAGCGGTATCCGTCTCGGTGGCGCCTTCCGGAAACAGCATTCCCTCGGCGCTGGGCGGCAACCCGTCCGCCCCGGTGGAGAGTGCCTGCCACTGCTCCGGGTTCGCCACCAGGTGGTCGCCGAGCGCCGACGAGGCCCCGAGGACGGCGACCATCCTGCGTCGAAGCCCCGGGTCGGCGTGCATCCCGGTGATCAGTGCCGAACTGTCCGGGTCGGCGGCCGAGCGGCGTTCCGCCTCCACGATCCGGTGCAGTTGCCGCAGCGCCAGGTCGGGATCGGCGGCCCGGGACAGCGCGGTGAGCAGTTCGCCGGCCGGCTCGTCGACCGGTTCCAGAGCGACGACGTCCCACAGCCCGAGCCCGTCCGGCCCGAGTAGTTCCGTGGCCCGCCCGGCACCGGTCCCGACCCCGCCACCGTCGCCCACCCCGAAGCCGTACCGGGCGAGCCGGCCGGGCGCGCTGGTCGGTCTGGTCATCGCCGACGCCTCCTAGTGTCCGAGGAGCGGCAGCGTCCGCCGGGGCTCCGCGTCCGGTAGCCGGCCCTGGGCAAGCGCCGCGAACCGGGCGGCGAACGGCTGCCACACCTCCTCGACGTCCGGCAGCACCTCGGCGCAGGCGGCCACCACCAGCTCGGGGTCGTAGTCCAGCTCGGCCAGCACCGCCGAGTCGCGCGCCCAGTCGGCGATCATGTCCGTGTCGCACTCGATGTGAAACTGGAGTCCCCAGGCCCGGTCGCCGAGCCGGAACGCCTGGTGCGGATAGCGGGTCGAGGCGGCCAGCAGGGTCGCGCCGTGCGGCAGTTCGGTGATCTCGTCGACGTGCCACTGGAGCACGTCGGGGATCATCGGCACATACTTGAACAGCGGATCGCCGTCGGCCGCGTCCCGCTTACCGACCACGGTCGGCCCGACCTCCGGCCCGGCCTCGCTCCGCTGCACCGTACCGGCATGCGCGGTGGCCAGGAGCTGTGCGCCGAGACAGATCGCCAGGGTGGGCACCCGGTACCGGACCGCCTTGCGGAGCAGACCCTCCAGGGCCGGGAACCAGGGTGCACCGGGAGAGCCGTCGGGCGCCGGGTAGGGCTGCTGGTAGCCGCCGAGCACCACCAGCGCGTCGTACCCGGTCAGGTCCTCGGGAAGGCTCTCCCCGGCGTGCGGCCGGAGCACCCGCAGTTCGAGGCCGGCCTCGGTGAGCCACTCCCCCAGCCGGCGGGCGTCGTCCGTCGGGTCGTTCTCGATCACCAGCGCGATCGCGGTCGCGGTCGCACTCTCGGTTCCGGTCTCGCTGCCGGTCTCGGTTGTCACGGTGTCGAGGCTATCCGGTGGCCCCGCCGCACACCGATAGGCTCTGGGCCGACTGAACGAGGAGGCACGGTGCTCGACGATCAGGCCGTACGCCCACCGGCGCTGCGCCCCGGGGACACGGTGCTGCTGGTGTCACCCTCGGGGCCGACCCGACCGGAACGGGTGGCCCGGGGCGTGGAACTCCTCACCAGTTGGGGCCTGCGTCCGGTCCTCGCCCCGAACGCGTACGCCCAGCGCGGCTATCTGGCCGGCGACGACGCACTCCGGGCCGCCGACCTCAACGCCGCCTTCGCCGATCCGGCGGTACGCGGTGTCCTCTGCACCCGAGGCGGCTATGGCGCCCAGCGGGTCGTCGACGCCCTCGACATGGCGCCGGTCCGAAACGATCCGAAGGTGGTGGCCGGGTTCTCCGACATCACCGCGCTGCAACTCGCGCTCTGGCGCGGCGCCCGGCTGGCCACCGTGCACGGGCCGGGAGCCGCCTGGCTGGACGAGCGCACCCCGCCGGCCTCGGCAGAGTCGTTGCGCGCCGCGCTGATGAGCACCGAGCCGGTGGTGGTGCACCGGCTGGCAACCGAGGAGACCGCTCCGGTGCACGTCCCCGGTACGTCCACCGGCCCGCTGATCGGCGGCAACCTCTGCCTGATCGTGTCGTCGTTGGGGACTCCGGACATGCCGGACCTGACCGGGGCGATCCTGTTGATCGAGGACGTCGGGGAGCCGCCGTACAAGGTCGACCGGATGCTCACCCATCTACGCCGGGCCGGGGTGCTGGCCGGGGTGGCCGGGGTGGCGGTGGGCCAGTTCACCGACTGCGCCGACAGCTGGGCGATCGGGGTGGCCGAGGTGCTGGCCGAACGGCTGGGTGACCTGGGGGTGCCGGTGCTCGGCGGGCTGCCGATCGGGCACGGAGTCGGCCAGCTCACTGTGCCGGTGGGCGTACCCGCGACCCTGGACGCCACCGCCGGCACCCTGACCGTCTCCCCCGCCGTACGTTGAGGCTACGCGATTCGAAAACGTCGAGGGACATCCACCGCGCCAGGCTGACACTGCGTCGACAAGCAATCCGAGGTCATCTGTTGAGCCGATAGCCCACGTGCAGCCCGGAGCATGGATACCGATCAGGAACAACCGTTGTTCCTTCGCAATATCGATCGAGATCCTGCCCCTGCAGTCTCGATCCTGGCCCCGAAGGAAAGCTGAACCATTGTTTCGATGCCCCGGCCGCTCAACCGGCGACTTCCTCCATTGCAGCCCTCAGCCCTCCCATCGCGATGAGATCCGGGTACAGGCGACGCAGGGGCGGGTCCATGTGCCACACGTCAGTCATGACATCTACAGCACCGCAGTGCCCCACCTTTCAACGGGAACAGATCTCCCTTTAGCACCGACAGGTCCGACAGGTCCGAGGGAGGATTCCTTCATACCTCCCGTGTCCAGTAAATCATTCGAAATCCCTACCGTAAGGAAGCCGAAACGCGAATACCGGGACACCTGATTCCGTTGCCATAACGATGCCCTTGAGGCCGTCGTTCGTGCTAAATCGGATCATCTCAAACGTATCGCCTTCCAGTTTGTCTAGCGCCTCAAGAATTCCGTTTGTCTGAACGGTCAGTGGCGAGTCTGGGGCGAGCCGTTTACGGCGCCGGACATAGATGGCGCGAACCGCCGCAACCGAAGCGGTTGACCCTTCTGCATCTCGAATCCCCGAGGCACGGACGGCCGAAGAAAACGCCGCCGTACACCACGTTGCAACTGCATCAAACAGGGTTGAGTCATGCATCTGGAAGTTCCAATCCGCGCCTCAGGCTCGAGTCATTTAGCATCCGGAGAACGTGGAGCCACCGACACTCGACCGCACTTCCGCGCCCGTAACCTGGCCACGAATAGTCACTTCACCTTCCTCATACGGGTAGTTAACCCCGTCGACGATCTGTGACGCGACGGACGATCGAGGCACTCGGAGAACTACGCCCGGCCCATTGCCCTCTCTGCTGATGTCAAGGGCAATGTCAGGATCGGCGGTCCAGGATGTAAAGTTGCTACGAGTGTTACCACCGGCATGCTTGTCGGGGTCGTCATGCCCACCCCAGGGTGTCGCGATTCCACGCCGCGCCTCGTCGAGTTTCACATGATCAGACGCCAGGCCACGATAGAGCCAGTCGTCCCCTTCACTGTTGTGGACCAGGATTGGCGTGTTACCGGCCACCACATAGTACGTGTGGATGGTGTCCACAGTGAGGTTGTGGACCCGCTGGTTCTGGGCAGTCCACCGCTCGATCGCCGTTATCTGTACGTACGTGCCGGCTGCAGTGCGCAGCAGCGAACCCACCCGCAGGTCCGTGGCATCTATCCAGGCGCCGAGTTCCGCCGCCCAGAACGGGTGGCCGTCGGTGGCGACGAGCTTCCCGATCCGGTCGCCACGGTCGCCGTCCAGGTCGATCGTTACCCCGACCAGCTTCTTCTCGCCCTGACCGACGATCAGGTTGGTGACCGGTTGGGCTCCCGTCTCCCCGGTCGTCGGATCGGTGGCGAGCACCAGGTCGCCGACCCGCACGTTCTCGATCGGCTTCCCGCTGCCGTTCGCCATCAGGACCGCCGTACCGGGAACGAAGCTGTTCTTGCCGGGAACGGAGCAGCTCCCGCCGGGAGTGGTCCGCGCCGGCGCCGGCGCCGGTCCGTCGGGGCTCATCATCGAGCCGGCGCCGCTTCGACCACCGCCGGCCAGGGCGCCGCCGCTGAGTCGGCCACTCGCGATGCTGGCGATCTCTTCACGAGCGCCCCGGATCAGGCCCTGTCCGGCACCCCGCAGCCCCTGGCCCAGCCCACGGATACCGGCCCCGAGCGCCTGGCCGGCGACGGAACCGAGGGCGCCGCCGAGCGCTCCGGTCAGTCCGCCCATGGCCGCCGTGCCCACCAGGTCCCAACCACGCTTGCCGTTCATGTAGCCGGTGACGGCCGAGCCGACCGCACCGGCGAGTGCGCCGCAGGCGACCGCGCCCACGCCGGTCCAGCCGATGGCCGCACCACAGCCGATCCCTACGACGGCGCCGGCCGCGAATCCGACAATCTCGGCGGCGTGGTCCTCGACGAACTGAGTGGCCTTGTCCCACAGCTTCGTCGCACCCTCGATGAGGGGCGCGGCTTCTCGAAGCGCCTCGAGATACAGCCCCTGCCGGAACTTCGCCGGATCCTTGATCCCGGCCATCGTTACCGCCGTCACGCTCGCCGCGACCTTGATCGAGACGCTCACGACCTTGAGGGCGGTGAGCAGCGGCGCGGTCAACGCCTTGACCACCGGCAGTTTGGTGAACTTGACGACCTGTTCGACGGCCGCCTTCGCCCGCGCGGTGATCGCCACCTTGGCCCGGTGCAGCTGTGCCTGCGCGGCCCGGGCCTGCTGCACGGCCCAGTTCTTGAAGTTGCCGGTTCGCAGCGCGTTGACGCCCTCGCCAATCTTGGTGAACGTGGTCTTGATCGCGCTGACGGTCTTGTTGATGACCCAACTCGCACCGCGGGCTACGAAGCTGTTGAAGGTCTTGAACGCGGACCAGCCCGCCGAGACGGCGCTCGAGGTGTAGTGCCGCACATTGGAAACTGCCCTGGAGAACCCGCTGCTGATCGAACTGCCGATTGACTTCAAGCTCGGCCAGTGACCGTCCGGGTCGTCGTAGTCCAGTGGCGCACCGGCACCGTAGGTGTAGCGGTTGGCCAGGATCGAGTCACCCTTGGCGTAGTTGACGCTGTCCCGCGAGGTGAAGGTACCGGTGCCGGGCTGGTACCAGCGGGCGCCCATGTCGACCTGACCGGTGTCCGGATCGGTCCAGTCACCCTGGAAACCGACGTTGCCGGTGTCACCCGCGCTGTCGACCTTCTTTCCGAACGGGTCGTAGGTGCTGGAGTCGGTCAGTGCCGGCAACGCGGTGTCGGCCGGGTCGAAGGCCGCCACCACATCACCGTGGGCATCGCTGATGACGAGCTGCTTGTCCGACGCACGCCCCACCGCCAGCAACTCGTCGGCGGGGCCCCGGGCGTAGTACTCGACGCCGTCGGAGACCGCCTCGTCGCTGAGCCCGGCGTACGTGAAGGGGTTACCGCCGCGCTTGGTGAGCCGGTCCATGCCGTCGTAGCTGTAGTTCTGCCCCTCGGCCGAGATGAGCCGGTCGAAGGCGTCGAAGCTGTAAGGCTCGACCAGTCCGGAGCTGTTCCGGGTCGCGATGTTGCCTCGGGCGCTGTACGTGTAGGTGTAGTCCCCGTCGGAGAGCAGTCGGTTGCGCTCGTCGAAGGTCGAGGTCTTCGCTCCCGTACGGATCCGGTTGCCGGAGGCGTCCCAGCCGTATCCGACGGTGCCCTCGGGGCCGGTCCAGGAGGTGAGCCGCCCCGCGTCGTCGTAGGTGTACGTGTTGTTGCCGGCGCCGGCCGTTCCGGCGGTGTTCTTACGGGTCAGATGACCGTTGAGGTCGAACCCGTAGCCGACCGAGCTGACCGTGCCACCACCGGAGTTGCGCAGGACGTCGCTGTTGACCCTGCCGTAGTCGTCGTACCCGAAGGTCCGGACCCGGCCGCCGCCGTAGTCGATCGTCTTGACCTCGCCGGCGGCGTCATAGCCGAGTTGCTGCCGCTGCCCGGTGATGCCGTCGGTCATCGAGTCGAGCCGGCCCTTGAGGTAGCCGAAGGTCGCGGAGCCGGCGGCGTCGGTCCGGGACACCAGGTTGCCGTCGTCGTCGTAGCCGAAGCTCGCCGTGCCGGACGGGCCGGTCGCGGTGAGCAGTCCGCCACGGTCGTTGTACGTGAAGGTGTTGGTGCCACCGGGGGCGCTGACGCTGGTCGGCCGGCCCACCTCGTCGTAGCCGAGGGTACGGGCGGTGGTGGCGCTCCCCCCACCGGAGCCGGTCTCGCCGGTGAGCCGGCCGGCAGCGTCGTAGGTACGTTGCCGGCTCACCCCGCCCGGCGCGCTCAGTTGGGCCGGACGGCCCTCGGCGTCGTAGCCGACGGTCCAGGTTCGGTCCGCGGCGGCCGGATGACTCGCGGTGGCCGGATCGATCACGGATTCGGCGAGACCGAGGGTGTTGTAGGTGTAGATGGTGGAGTTGCGGCGACCGTCGGTGTAGCGGGTGCGGTTGCCGGCCGCGTCGTAGCCGAAGCTCGTGGTGATCGACTCCGTCGCGCTGACCGGCTCGACCTGCTCGGCCAGCCGGCTGGCCGCGTCGTACCGGTACGTCGTGACCGCGTCGTACGGGTCCTTCGACGAGATCATGTTGCCGGCGACGTCGTACCCGTAGGTCTGGGTACGCAGCACCGTGTTGTCGGGCTTGAGGTTGGCGTCACTGGCCCGGTTGCCGAACAGGTCGTAGTTGACCCGGACGGTGCGGCCGAGCCCGTCGGAGACCCGGACCTGCCGGCCGGAGGAGTCGTAACCGAACAGTCTCGCCTCGCCGGTCGGTGCGGTGGTGCGGATGACGTCACCGACCGCGTCGTGCGCGTTGATCGTCATCGCACCGGTCGGCGAGACCGTCGAGGTGAGGTTGCCGGCGTCGTCGTACACCATCCGGCTGGTGAGGGTCTTCGCGACCGGCCGACGCTCCAGCCGGGTCTGGGTGACCTGCCGGTCCAGGTCGTCGTAGGTGGACTCGACCCGGGCACCCGTCGGGTCGGTGACCGAAAGCACCTGCCCGGTTCGGGTGTACGTGTAGTGGGTGACCGCCCGGTCGTCGTTGGTGACGGTCGGCACGTCCTGGCTGGTCAGCCGGCTGAGCTGGTCGTAACTCATCCGGGTGGTGCCGCTCCGCCTGATCTGCTCGACCACGTTGCCGAGCCCGTCGTAGCCGGTCCGGACCTCGGGCGTGATCGGTACGGTCATCCCCGGCGGGGTGTACGTAGGCGCGATCGTGCGTACGGCGCGACCGAGCTTGTCGTACTCCACCTTGGACACCTGGCCACGTGGGTCCCGGACGGCCACCTGGTCGCCGAAGGCGTTGTAGCCGACCGCGCTGGTCGGGTTGACCACGCCACCCGACACGCCCCCGCTCTCGACGGGTACGGCGGGACCGGTCGATCCGATCTGCCGGCCGAGTTCGTCGTACTGGAAGCTGGTGGTGAAGGCGGCCTTGGTCGCGCCGGGCACGTTCCCGCGCGGATCGGTGACCGTCAGCCGCAGCCCGCGCCGATCGTAGGTGTAGCTGGTGATCCGGCTCTCGGTGCCGGCGATGACCTTCTCCTCGAGGACGTTGCCGACCTCGTCGTGGCTGTACTCGACGACCTCGGAGCCCGCGACGACCGTCCACGGCACGTTGGAGGGCCGGCCGGTCCGGGTGGTCCGGTCGACGTTGCCGTTCAGGTCGTACCGGTAGCTGGTGGTCCGGGCCAGGCCCGCCGGGTCGACGACGGTGGTACTGACCTTGCCGGCGGCGTCGACCGTGTGCTGGGTGGTCAGCCGGCCGTTCCCCTCGACCTTCCGCACCAGGCTGCCGGCGCCGTCGTAGGTGTTCTCCTCGATCACATAGTCGCGCTTGCTGCCGTTCGGGTCGCGGAAGTCCTTCAACACCAGCCGGTGCAACCGGTCGTCCCGGTAGTACTGGTACTCCAGCCGGCGGCCCATCGCGTCGGTGTCGCTGACCATCCGCCCGGCGTGGTCGTAGGAGTAGGAGTGCAGCACCAGGTAGTCGCCGGTTCCGGTGCCGGGCGAGCCGGCCGGGTCGCTGCGCCAGTTCCGCAGCCGTACCTCGGCGACGTTGTTCCGGGCGGTGTACGCCCAGTCGTACCGGTTGCCGTTTGGGTCCACCATGGACGTACGGTTGCCGAACCGGTCGTAGCCGTAGCTCGTCTCGTTGCCCTCGGCGTCGACGACCCGGATCGGCCGGTTGTGGTCGTCGTACTCGGTGCTGCTGACCCGCTCGGGGCCACCGGCGGCGATGTCGGCGAGCGTCACCGTGAGCAGGTTGCCGTCGTCGTCGTAGCCGTTGGTCGTCTTTGACTGGTGCGTGGTGCTGCTGACCGCGTTGGTGGTGACCGGTCCGACCACCGTTGCCACCCGCCCGTGGGCGTCATAGGTGTAGGTGACGGTGACGCCGGCCGGATACTTGTCGGAGATCACCTTCTCGGTGGTCTTCCGGCCCAGCGTGTCGTAGGTGTACTCGGTGACCAGCCCGGATGGCTCGGTGACCCGGGCCAGGTCGCCGTTGGCGTAGTACTCCTGCCGGGTCAGCTTGTTCCGCGCATCCATGCTGGTGGCGAGCAGGCCGCTCGGCGGGCTTCCCCCACCGACCGCACTCTCGGTGCCCCGGGTGTAGGTGTGGCTGACCCGGCTGTTGTCGGGGCTGAGCTGGCTGGTCAGTTGGCCGGTCGTCTGGTCGTACGTGTACGAGGTGCGGTAGGTGTTGTCGGCGGCGTCCCTGGAGCGCTCGTCCCGGGTCTCCGTCGCCAGACTGCTGAGCGGGTTGAACGGGTCGGTCACCGTGGTCGAGTAGCTGTAGTACGCCGTGTAGCACTCGGTCGCCGTCCGGCAGCTCTTCCGCGTCGCCAGGTTGCCCCGGCTGTCGTAGGTCATCTCGACCGCGTGGCCGTTCTCGTTGGTGACCTTGCCCTGCTGGCCCTGGTTGTTGTAGGAGAAGGTCCGGATCGCCATGCCGTCCAGCGGATGCCGGACGAAGATCGGACCACCGGACGAGTCCGGGATGATGGTGCAGAAGGCCGGGTCACCCGGGTCCGGCACGCTACAGACCTCGGTCGGCGGATTGGGCGAGGTGGTCGGTATGCCGCCCGGCCGGTCCTCCTCCCGCGTCTCCAGGCCCAGCGGTACGCCCGAGCGGAGCAGCCGCCCGGCCAGCGCGTCGTACTCGTACAGGTGGGGCCGGTTGGCCGGGTCGAGCACCTGCACGCTGCGCCGCAGGTCGGTGTCGCCGCCGTAGACGGCGGGCAGGCCGACCTTCCAGGTGCCGCCGTCGCCGTCCGTGTACTCCTTGACCCGGTCGCTGACGGTGTCGTACTCGACCTCGGAGGCGACCCGGCCGGTCGGCAGGATCACCTTGGTGAGTTGCTGCGCCGCCGGCTTGGCGTACTGGAAGTGCGCCTCGACGGTGTCCGGGCCGAGCGGGTGGGAGTAGACGGCGGCCTCGTCGATCAGCCCGGCGAAGTGCCGTTGGCCCGCGCCGCCCCAGCCGGGCCAGGCGGTCGGGTTCGGCACGGCCGCCGCACCGAGCTGGTTGACGGTGAGCAGCGAGTGCTCGATGGTCTGCCCGGTCAGCTTGCCGATCTCTTTGCCGTCCAGGAACAGCGTCTGGATGTTGCCCATCGCGGACAGCACGACGTGGTGCCACTTGTCGTCGTTGACCTTGGCCCCGGACGCGATCGTCGTGGTCGTACCGGTGGCGAACTGGCCACGCAGGAAGCCGTTGGTGTCGGTGTAGAGCACCGGCACCCCGCTGGTCGGCGCGGTGCCGAGCGCCTTGTCCTGGTACCCGAGCAGCGGTCCACCGGTCTGGGTCAGCCCGATCCTGAACCACAGCTCGACGGCGGCGTCCCGGCTCTTCTTCACCAGCCCCTTCGGAAGTTCGACCTGCGACGAGGTGCCGTTGAAGCCGACCGCCGTACTGGTCGTACCCTCCAGCACACCCGGCTGGTTGAGAAGCACGTTGCGGTAGGTGCCGGCGTCCTTGCCGAGGTTGATCGCCACGTCACTGGCCGCGGAGGTGCCCTCGGCCTCACCGAGCCGGTAATACGAGTCGGGTCGCGCGTCGAGCACCCCGGTCCGGTAGTGCGAGCCGGCGGCGTACTCGTAGGTGGTGCACTTGGCGTCGGGGGCACACACCTTGGTCAGCAGTCCGTTGGTGTAGGTGTAGGCCCAGGTGAGCGCCGCGCCGTTGACCGGGTCGGTGCTGACCGTGCCGATCCGGTCGCCGGACCAGGTGAACCGCAGGGAGCGCCCGGCGGTGTTGCTCTGGCTGTTCGAGACCTGCACGCTGGTCAGCCGACGGGCGTTGTCGTACCTGAGCAGGAGCGAGCGGGCCGCGTTGTCGGTGATTTTGACCAGCGTGCCGTCGAGCGCGAAGTGGTGGACCGTGCCGGCGCGGTCGAGCAGTCGCCACTCGGTGCTGGTCACGGTCAGTTTCGCGAGCCGTCCGGCCGGTGCGGCGTAGCTGCCGTCCGGATTCTTGCCGAACCGCACCTCCTGGCCGTCCGGATAGCGGACCACCACGTTGCCGGAGCCGTCGTCGTCCGGCGTCAGCCGCACGTCGTACCGGCTCGACCAGCCGGGCCCGAAGACCGACGAGGTACGCGGATCCAGGCTGTTGTACGTCCGTACCAGGCTCAGCTCCGGTCCGACGGTGGCGACCGCGGCGTCCACGGCCGAGGTGGTGAAGTTGCCGACCTGGGCGTCGAACTGCCGGCCCTGCTCGGCGCCCGGCGCCCCGGCGATCCGGGAGATGACGTCCGGCTGCGGAACCGAGGTCCGCAGCACCACGTAGTCGGTGATGACCTCGTTGCCGGCGTCCTTGACGTAGGCCCGCCACGAGTAGTTCTTGCTCCAGACCAGCCGGCCGGCCGGCACCGTCCAGCTGGGCTTCGTCTGGTAACCGGAGTTGGCGCAGTTGGTCGGGGCACCCGCCTCGGTCTGGTCACAGAGCTCGAACTTGTACTGCAGGGCCAGTCCCGGCGGCGCGTCGGTGTCGATCGCCTGAGCCCAGAGCAGCGGGGTCAGCGTCGGCGTCTCGTAGCCGTTCGCCGGATACAGCGCCTGCACCACCGGCTCCACGTCGAAGATCTGGAGCACGATCCGGGCGGGCGGCACCTGATGGTCGGTGAAGACGATCCCACCGGTACGGACCATGGTGAAGTCGAGGAAGTACGCCCCGGGCGGCAGTGCCTTGATCGTCGCGTCCAGCGTCACCCGACCACCCCGGGCCACGTTGCCGGGCAGGTTCGCGGACCGCTGCTGGGTCACCGACGCACCGGTGTTCGCGTTGTAGGCCCGGTAGGCGAGGTAGTAGGAGCCGGGTGACCAGGCCTCGGCCCCTCGGTTGGTGACCGTGATCTGGACCTTGCCGTCCCGGTTCTGCAGGACAGCCGGATCCGGGGTCGGCTTCGGGATCTCGTATCCGGCGTTGTACGGGGTGTGCGTGACGTACAGGCTCGGCGGGTTGGCGGTACCGGTGCCGGCGAACGTCTTCCGCGCCAATTCGTCGTTGGTCGGCGCCCGCAGCGACAGCCCGTGGTTGGCCTGCTGGCCGTTCACCCATCGCTGGACGAGCTTGCGCCCGTTGACACCGAGGTCGAACATCTCGGCCGCGACCGGGCAGGCCGACTGGGACTGGCCCGTCCCGATGAAGCCGTGCGCGAACGACTTGGTGACCAGCGCGCCACCGACCGCCGGCCCCGGGTAGGCATAACCACTGCCGGCCGTCCACGAACCGGTGACCGGGTGCACGCTGACCGGTCGGGCGCGACAGGAGGGCGCGTCGTAGTTCACCACGGAGAGCGCGGCGCCGTAGATGGTGTGGTTCTGCAGCCGGCTGGTCACCCCGCCGAACTTCAGGTACGTCGCGGCGCTTCCGTTTTTCGTCTGGCCGACGAGCAGCTCGGTCGTGTTCGCGACCGAGTTCCCGCCCTGCACGTACATGGTGCTGTCGGTGGTGAACGCGCCCACCGGCGGCCCGACGGTCGGGTCGACCTCGACCGGGTACCGGCGGTCCGGATCCTGCAACCAGGTGCCGTCCAGGTCCATCCGCAGCGCGGGCCGGCCATTGTCGGTGACGAGTTGGTAGGTGACCCCGGTCGACATGGCCGGGCCGTCCGCGCCCGTGCCGGCGTCGAGCATGTAACCCGGCGGGATGGCGGCGCGCTGCCGGCCCGCCGGGTCGGCCAGCACGACGTGACCGTCGACGAGGCTGGTGCTCAGACCGTGCAGCTCCAGCGGGAAGAGGTAGGAGCGTGGCGCCTGCGCGGACGCCAGCACCAGGGTTTCCTTCACCCCGCCCGGCCGTGCCGTCAGGCGCAGGTCCACTCCCGGCCGCACCCCCGGATAGGTGACGGTGTCGCCGTCGACCCGGCCCGGACTCGTGGCGGCGCCGGCCAGGCCGAACGCCAGCACCTCGCCCCCGTCGAGGGTCAACCGGGCCAGTTGGCCGGCGCTTGCGTCCTCGGCCAGCCGCAGCTCGACCGAGTCGGCGGCGTTGCGCCAGCCGGAGCCCTCCGGGTCCGGGACCAGGGTGCTGTCGATCGGCGCCCAACTGCCGTCCGGGCGCTGGTAGTTCAGCGGGGATGGCGAGAATTCGGTGGTCTGGCTGCCGTCGGCGTTGTCGTAGACCCGCTCGTTTCCGCCCCGGCCACTCGGGCGTTCCCGGCTCGTCGCCTTGTCGAAGCCGCCGGACTCCGCCACCGGCGGATCGGCCACCCTCGCCTCGTTGCGGCCCGGTTTCGGCTGCTGGTCCAGCGTGCGGAGCGGATACTGGCCCCGCAGCGACCGGGGCAGCTCGCGGTTGACCGAACCACCGGTCAGGTGGGAGCCGCCGGCTGCCGAACCCCAGCGTTGGTCGGGCGCCTTCCCGGCGGTGTGCCGCGCCGCCGGATCCCGCCAGGAGGCCGGCGCCGCGACGATCCCGCTGCCCGCGAGATTCAGGGCGAGCAGTCCGACGAGCCCGGCCGCGACGCCCGGGCGCCAGACGGACCGGAGGCGGCGTCGTCGCCGACGCCCCCACGCTGTCCGCTCTGGACGGTCTTCGGACACACGCAATGAAATCGGCATCAGACACCCCCGTGCATCTGATTGACTCAGACGAATGCGATTACCGTGGCAGCACGATCACGAACTGTCAAGTGACCAATCGAACGTGGCGATATCATCCCGAACAAGGCGGCAAACAGACATCGTAGGCATTGCCGGCAACGACGATAGACCACAGCCCTACCACATACCGCAACTCATTTATCGAACTATAGACAGTCGACGACCCGGTCACATCGGGGTAGCGGCGGATGACGCGTTCACGCATGATGAAGCCACTCATCGACTGCGGTCAGGCTGTGGTCGGTGGGCGCCGTCTACACGGAGTTACGGAGGCATGGGCGCTTGTCCATACCAGACCAGTCAATGCCCATTCGGGGAGGGTAACGAACCGTGACGCACACTTCTGATTCGCATCCGAGGACATCCGGTAGACGGAGATTTCTGTCTCTGGCCACCGCAGCATTCACCACGTTGACCGTCGTCGTCGCCCCGCTGTCACCGACACCGGCACAGGCCGCCGACACCAACGTCTGCGCACCGACCGCATCCGTATTCGCCGTATTGTCGAGCGGTCCGCTACGGCGTTACACGCTGAGCAACCCGGGCAGCACCAACACCGGCTGGACGAACGAGCAGGTCGGCCACGCGGGCTGGCAGAACTTCGGCCGGGTCCTGGCTGGACCGGACAACCGGGTGTACGGGATCGGCTCCACCGGGCTGCTCCGCTACAGGTGGCTCGGTCCCGGAGCCATCTGGGAGCAGAAGGAGGGTCTGACCGCCTGGCCCATCAGCTCGAACTTCACCGAGTACGCCACCGCCGCGCTCCGGAACAAGATAACCGTCGACGAGCGGGGCGACTTCTACAGCGTCGACGCCACCGGTCGGCTGCGCTGGAGCCGGTTCGACGAGCCCACGAAGACCTGGCTCGTCGACCGACGGGTGATCGACACCGGCTGGGACCGGTACAACCTGATCGTGGCCGCGGGCGACGGCGTGGTCTACGGCCGGGCGGCGAACGGACAGCTCCACCGCAGCCGGTTCGACCCGCACAGCCAGCGCTGGCTGGTACAGCACCAACTGGTCCACACCGGCAACTGGGGCACCTTCCCCAAGGGCATCTTCTCGGCCGGCGGCGACACCCTCTACGGCATCCAGGCCGGCGGTAACCTCCTCCAGTACCGCTACCGCGAGGACAACAACAGCTGGGTCATCAACGGCCGGCAGATCGGCGCCGGTTGGCAGGTCTTCCCCGACGTCGGCGCCAGCACCAACGTCTGCAAGCTGACCGCCTCGCACACCCCGGAGCGGCCGACCGTGCAGGCGGAGAACTACGCCCCGACGGCCGCGATGCAGGCGAAACCCAACGGGACCGCGTTGGGCACCCTGGAGTTCGCCCACACCGACAACATCGGCGGGGTCTGGCACGGCACGATGGATCCCAGCAACGTCAACACCCTGCGCTGGGAGCCGATCGAGGTATCGGACGCCTATGTCGGGAAACCGGCCCTGGTCGACTACACGGACGGCCGGGTCAACATCATCGCCCAGGGGCTCTCCAGCGATGCGTACCAGCTCGGTCAGGCAACGGCGAACGTGGCCGGCTGGAAACCCTGGCTCAATCTCGGCGGACGGATGTCATCACAGCCATCCGCCGTACGCCTCTCCGACAACACCCTCGCGGTGTTCGCCCTGGACGCCGCCGGTGCACCGTGGTTCCGTCAACAGGACGGCACCACCGGTGACCTGATGGGGTGGCGCAAGCTCGCCGGTACCGGCTTCACCGGCGCTCCGGTGGTCACCGTCGGCGCCGAACGCGCGGCGTTCCTCACGGTCCGGGACAGCGCCGGCACCCTGCACACGGCGACCTACAAGGACGGCGCCCTGAGTGCCTGGGTGAGCCTCGGCGGCAGTGGCTTCACCGGAAACGCGTCGGTAGTCGTCCTGCCGGGGCAGCGCCGGATGGTCTTCGCCCGGCACGGCGACGGCACGGTGCAGACCCAGTTCCAGAACGCCGACGGCACCTTCCCCGGCACCTGGGGGCAGGTCGGAGATGCCAGCATCACGGCGGCGGGCTCGCCCAGCGCCGCCCTGAGCCCGAACTCCGGTCGGGTCTCCGTGGTCGTCCGTGGCCCGGACGGAATCATCTACTACTCGGCGCAGACCGCACAGGGCTCGCAGACCTGGCGGGACTGGATCATCGCCAGGCCCGACTCGGTGTCGGAGTCGTACCCGACCGACCCCACCATGCTCACCTACCGGGCGAACAACGGCATGAACCTCGGGTTCGTCGTCCGTACCGCCGCCAACGGCGGTCGCCTGTACGAGATCGTCGAACCGCCCGCCCGGGAGGGCGCCCGGGCCAGCACGGCGGAACCCAGCTTCGTCCGACAGGTGATGCCGGCGCTGCCCACGCGCTGAACCGCTGAACCTGGTCCGCCCGGCGAGCTGTCCGGGCGGACCAGGCCGCTGTCCACCCTGGCCAGGGCGACGGTCTCCCGGTCCGGACGGTTCGCCGACCCGCCGTCGGTCGTTCGGCGGCGTACCGTCAGTCGGCGGTGCCTTGCAAGGCCCGCTCGTAGCGGGCGCGTAGCTCCGGATCGGATTTCACGGATGCGGCCAGAGCCGCGAGGGACGGCCCCGAGACGGCGATGATGGTTTCGGTCTCGGCCAGCCGGACGAACGCCTCGGCAGCGAGTTCCCGATCGACCCCGGAGACGAAGGACTCGTCCAGGGCCTCCACCCCCAGTAGCGCACCCAGCCGCCTGTCGACGATCCGGTCACGGCCGAGGAAGACCAGGCCACACCGGAGCAGCGCCTCGGCCAACCGGTTATCGGTGACCAGGTACAAGGGCAGCGACGCCATTACCTGGTACGCCAGCTCGGCCGGCAGGTCCGAGTCGTCGGCGAGCCGATCGAGGACGAGCGCGGTGAACCGGAACAGCACATCAATGTCGGTCTGGAGTGCGGTCAGTGACCTGGCGACCCGCAGATAGCCGTCCAGGCGTTCGGCCACGGTACGGTCCGGCGACGGGAACATCACGAGCGCGAGCACGTCGTGCAGCCCGGACCCGGCCCCGGCCTGCGGGGTGACGAGGAAGCCGTTGATCCCCGCCGGATGGGCCGCCACCGCCGGTTCGAGCGCGTGGATCAGCACGTCGTCGTCGATCGCACATCGCAGGTACGCCCGGCGGGCGAGCTGAACCCAGGACTGGCCCGGCCGGATGAAGCCAAGCGATCGATCCGGCGGCAGGCCGTACGTCCACAGCGGGTCGATCGGCCGGGGCTGCCAGGCGACCGGATCGGTGGTGATCCGCAGCGCGATGTCCCGGACGTCGTCGTCGCCGGTACGCAGCCGGTCGAGGAGCAGCGTCTCGACCATGCTGCTCCAGTCCTGGCTGCCGAGCTGGGACTGCCACAGCAGGGTCTCCCGGTGCCAGCAGGCCACCACGTTGCGGCCGGGATAGAGCCGGCTGCCGTGCAGGGTGCCCGCGGCAGAGAGCGCCAACAGCAGCAGGTTCGCGCTGTACGCGGCGTGCCTGGCCGGTACCGGCAGCGGATGGGGCTGGTACGACTCGAACCGCCGGGAGGGCCGGGCGTGGTGGGCCGTCTGGAAGAGCCCGACCAGCAACTCCGTCAGTCCGGCCCGTCCTTCGGCCGGCACGCCGGACATCAGCCCGGTCAGGAACCCGAGGATCGGCGTCCGCCCGCTCAGCGCCGCGTACGACAGCAGGGCGTGCAGCAGGTCGTCCTCGGGCGGCCCGCCCCCGAACGACATCGTCGCGGCCGCTTCCCGGGCCGCGATGTCGGTCAGCGCCTGCCAGGCGAACCGGGCGACCAGGAACTCGCCGAAGGTGGCGTGCAGGAACTCGTACGTCTCCAGCCGGCTGTTGTCGCGCTCCGCCCTCGCGCGGTGCACGAAGAAGAACCGGCCGAGCACGATCTCGGCGTGCCCCAGCGGCGCGCGCAGGTCGGCGGGCGGGCCGGGCGCCGGCGCCGCGCCGAACAGGGCGAGCAGGTCGGTCTCCAACTGAGCTTCGGTCACCCACTGGGCGTTGCGGTTGAACATCGCGAAGGCGACCACCGACAGCCGGCGCAGTTCCACCTCGACGGCCCGGTCCACCTCGCCGGGCGGCAGCCCCGGCCGGTGCTTGACCACCTCCCGATGGGCGAACCGGCGCAGCAGGCGCTCGTAAAGTTCGTCCTTGCGCAGCACACCGGCCGAGCGCAGCGCGTTGCCGTCGGCGTCGTACAACGCCAGCATCAGCAGCAGCAGCGGCTGCCCGGCCAGCTCGCGATGGGCCAGCACGGTCGGCAGGTCCAGCGGAGCAACCTCACGGGCCACGAACTCGTCGGCGTTGACGGTGTTCCAGGTCGTCAACCAGGCTGCCACCCGCTCCTCGTCGAACGGCTCCAGCCGCAGCCCGACGCTTCCCTCCGGCGGGCGGGCCCGGTCGGCGACGCTGGTCCGGCTGGTCACCATGACCACGACCGGTCGGCCCTGGTCGGCCTCGCGACGCTGGAACGCCGCGACCTTGAGCAGGTAGTCGGTCTGGCTCACCCCGGTCGCCTGGAGCAGTTCGTCGAAGCCGTCGAGGAGCACCACCGGCAGGGCGTCACCGGCCGACCGGACCAGCGCCGGCCAGTCCAGCCGCTCGCCGGTCGCCGCGCGGACCGCGTACTCGATCTGGTCCTGAAGGTCGGCGGCGGCCGGCACGTCCCGGAGCACCACCCGGACCAGCAGGAAGTCGGCGGCCGGTAGTTGGGCCGCGAGCACCCGGGTGAGTACGGACTTGCCGGAACCGGGCTGTCCGAGTACCAGTAACGGCGCCTCGACCGCGCCCGGTGTGGTGAGGTAGCCGGCGAGGAACTCGGACAGATCTTCCCGGACGGGCTGGTCCAGCCACCACGATTCGTCGCTGGGCCGGGCGTCCGACCCGAGTGCGGCCACCCGGCACAGTGGTGGCACGTACGCCGCGCCGAGGGTCGGCACCCGGATCCCCGCCGGTACGTCCCCGGACTCGACGATCGACCGGGCCAGTTCCGCCGCGTACGCCGTCGCCAGCGCGGCCCGCCGATCGTCCGGGGCCCGACCGGTCGAGATGTGTCGAAGCAGCCGTTCGAGATCGCCGAGGGCGGCGGAGAGCTGGCGGAGTTCGGCCCGGGTCGCGGCATGCTCCCGGAGCCCGGCCCAGAAGGACACCTCGGGAAACTCCCCGGCCAACCGGCCGAGCAGGTCCTGGTGCCGGTCCACCGCCCTGGCCGGCAGCACCTCGAGGACGGCGTCGAACCGCTGCCACTCGCCGAGACCCAGCCGCTCCCAGGCCGCCAGCCCGGCCACGAACCGCCGAAGTCGGTCGCCGACGTCCCGGTAGTAGCCCTCCAGGGCGGCCCGAAAGTCCTGGTACGCCTGCTCCGGGGCAGGTGCCGGAACCCCTCCGCCGAAGAACGCCCGCAGCAGCGGCCCGTGGTCGGCCCAGTGTGCCCCGGCCACCGCGACCTGCTCGCGCTCGGTCAGCGCCAGGTCGCCGAACCGCAACGGCAGGTCGGCCTCGGACAGCGCCTCGAAGAACGCGGTTGCCACGAGCACCCGATGTGCACCCGCCAGCCGCTCGGTCCGGTCGTACCGGGTGAGGCCGGCGCGTCGCTCCGAGACGGTGCGGACGAGATCGTGGCTGAGCCGGACGAACTCGGCCTTGGCGTCGAAGAGTGCCAGCACCGCCGGCACCGCGACGGCCGTGCCGAGCAGAGCGCCTCCGGCGAGGGTGTCGAGCGCGCTCAGCACCCGGCTGCGGTCGCCGCCGAGCAGCCGGGCGGCGTGGGCGTAACTCAGCGTCCGGGGCACGCGGCGACTCCTGTCGGTTCGGGATTCTCGGCCCAAGCATTGCCGTACCGGACAACCGGCGGTAGTGGCCGCGGACCGCCCGGACGGGCCCGGACCGGGACGGAATTCGGAGTTCCGGCCATGATTCTCAGCCGCCTGCCAGGTCGGCCAGGGTTACCGCACAGGGTGGTGCCGCAGTCTGGGCGACTTGCACGCGCATCGTCGACGAGAGGAAAACCGCAGATGAGCAGCCTGCTATCCCGGAAGAGAGTCCTCGGCGGCCTGGTCGCCGCCGGAGTGCTCACGGTGGGCATCGCGGCCCCGGCCGTGGCGTTCGCCGAGGACGGCGCGACGCCGGCTCCGTCCCCGTCGGCCTCCTCCGACCCCGGTACGACGCCGCAGGGCCAGGATCAGCGTGCGGCGGATCGGCGCGGCAAACTGGCCGAGCAACTCGCCACCGAACTGGGCGTTCCGCAGGACAAGGTCGAGGCGGCGCTGACCAAGATCACGCAACAGCGCCAGGCCGAGCGGAAGGATCAGGGCAGTCCGGATGGGAAGTCGGGAGCGGACCGGGAGGCGTGGCTGAAGACCCGGCTCGACAAGGCGGTGTCGGACGGCAAGCTGACCCGGGAGCAGGCCGACGCCATCGTCGCGGCGTTCCAGGCGGGCGTGCTGCCGGCCTGGGGCGGCGGTCCGGGACACCGCGGCGGCTGGACCGGCGCGAAGCACGACGGATCGAAGCACGAAGGCAGCTGGACCGGCCCGAAGCACGACGGCGCGACGGGCGACGGCGCGACGGGCGGTCCGGCGGACGGTGGCCAGAGCGACACCCCGGCCGCGAAGTAGCCCACCCCCGCCCGGGTCGCGCACCTCTCCCCCGCGCGCTCCGGAACCGTACCCACCGGCGTCTCGGACGGACCGGCGGGACGGTACGCGGCGGGACGGCGGTTCCACACCGTCGTCCCGCCGCTGGGCGGGGTACGCCGGTCAGGTGATGCAGGCGCAGACGATTGGGCGGGGTACGCCGGTCAGGCGATGCAGGCGCAGACGATCAGAGCCGCCCCGAAGTGCGTCGCCGCGCTCACCCGGGCCGCCGGATGCGGCTCCTCGGAGCAGATCACCTCACCGAGCTTGCCCGGGGTCAGCCAGTCGAGCACCAGGAACGCCAGCGCCATGATGCCGATCCCGATGACTCCGAACAGGACGGTCGAGGCCAGCCCCTTGGCGAAGTCGGTGTAGCTGGTCAGGATCGCGGTGAAGACGATGCCGGCGATACCGAGCTGGTTGGCCAACAGCAGCAACGACGCGTTCGGGTTGCGCTGGATCCAGATCAGTTCACGCAGCTTGCCCGGGGTGAGGGCATCTACCAGCACGAATCCGGCTGCCATCAGCGCAATGCCGACCACACCGAACACGATGCTCTGCCAGGCTCCCGCGAACAGATCCTCGACCACCGACTGCCTCCAAACGAGGTGTGGACGGCCGCCGGAAGCGGCCGCGGTGGTCAGGACGATAGCGTGCGGTGGCAAGGCCAGACAGCCCCACGTAGCCCGGGGCGGTGTTAGGAAGGGCCCCCGCTACCGCAGAAAGCGGTAGGCGGGGGCCCTTCCTAACTGACCGAACAGTCAGAGCAGACCCAGGTAACGCTGACGCTCGTACGGGGTGACCTCGCGGCGGTACTGCTCCCACTCGGCGCGCTTGTTCCGGAGGAAGAAGTCGAAGACGTGCTCACCGAGCACCTCGGCGACCAGTTCCGATCCCGACATCACGTCGATCGCCTCGGCGAGGTTCTCCGGCAGGGACTCGTACCCCATCGCCTTACGCTCGGCGTTGGACAGCGCCCAGACGTCGTCCTCGGCGCCCGCCGGCAGCTCGTACCCCTCCTCGATGCCTTTCATGCCGGCGCCGAGCAGCACCGCGAAGGCGAGGTACGGGTTCGTGGCCGAGTCCGGCGAGCGGACCTCGATCCGGGCGGAGTTCGGCTTGCCGTACGCCGGCACCCGCACCAGCGCGGACCGGTTGAGGTGCCCCCAGCAGACGTACGCCGGGGACTCGGTGATCCGGTCCGGCAGTGCCTGCGGGAACAGCCGCTTGTACGAGTTGACCCACTGGTTGGTGACCGCCGTGTACTCGCGGGCGTGGGTGAGCAGCCCGGCGATGAAGGCGCGGCCCACCTTGGAGAGCTTCATCGGGTCGCTCGCGTCGTGGAACGCGTTGCGCTCCCCCTCGAAGAGGGAGAGGTGGGTGTGCATCCCACTGCCCGGCTGGTCGGTGAACGGCTTGGGCATGAAGCTGGCGCGTACTCCGGTGGAGAGCGCGACCTCCTTGACCATGTGCCGGAACGTCATGATGTTGTCGGCCGTGGTGAGCGCGTCGGCGTAGCGCAGGTCGATCTCCTGCTGGCCCGGCGCGACCTCGTGGTGGCTGAACTCGACCGAGATGCCGATCCGCTCCAGGGCCAGTACGGCCTGCCGGCGGAAGTCCCGGGCCACCGCGTGGGTGGTGTGCTCGAAGTAGCCGCCCGAGTCGACCGGCACCGGCACCGAGCCGTCGGCGGGGCCGTTCTCCAGCAGGAAGAACTCGATCTCGGGGTGGGTGTAGAAGGTGAAGCCCTTCTCCGCCGCCCGGGACAGCGCCCGGCGCAGCACGTGCCGGGGATCGGCCCAGGACGGGCTGCCGTCGGGCAGCAGGATGTCGCAGAACATCCGGGCGCTCTCGCCGCTGACCCCGCCCTCGAAGGGAAAGACCTGGAAGGTCGTCGGATCGGGCATGGCGACCATGTCCGACTCGAAGACCCGGGCGAATCCCTCGATCGCGGAACCGTCGAACCCGATCCCTTCGTCGAAGGCGGCCTCCAGCTCCGCAGGCGCGACTGACACGCTCTTGAGCGTTCCGAGCACGTCGGTGAACCACAACCGGACGAAACGGATGTCACGCTCTTCCAGCGTACGGAGCACGAACTCCTGCTGACGGTCCACCTCAACCCCTCGCACACGTCGTTCGGACCGGCCCAGCCGGTGTACGGCCTAGCGGTCCAGTCTTCCCCGGTTCCGTTACGCGGACGTTACGTGAGCTGGACCGCAACGGCTGCGCGGGGTGGCTCGCCGTGCCCGCATGCTGGGCGTTCATACCAAAGATAGCCGTAACCGCCGTTCTGGCGTTGTCGGGAGCGCGCCCAGCGGTGTTAGGAAGGGGCCCTTCCTATACAAAAAGCGATAAGAAGGGGCCCTTCCTTGCAGGGTGGAGTGCGGCGCGTCCGGCCGGGACGGCTGGGGCAAGATGAAGGCATGCCGACCTTGCGCATCGCTCTGGCCCAGGTCAATCCGACCGTCGGCGACATCGCCGGCAACGCGGCGGTCATCCGGGACCGGTCCCGCGCCGCCGCCGACGCCGACGCGCACCTCGTGGTGTTCCCCGAGATGATGCTGACCGGGTACCCGGTCGAGGACCTGGTCTTCCGGGACTCCTTCGTCGCCGCCTCCCGGGCGACCCTCGACCAGCTCGCCGTCGACCTCGCCGCGGACGGCCTCGGCGCGATGCCGGTACTGGTCGGCTATCTCGACGCCGACGGTCCGGCCAGCGCCAACGCCGAGGCCACCCCGGGCCGGGGGCCACGCAACGCCCTCGCCGTACTGCACGACGGGCGGGTGGCGGCCCGCTACTTCAAGCACCACCTGCCCAACTACGGCGTCTTCGACGAGGACCGCTACTTCGTCCCGGGCGACACCCTCACGGTCGTCCGGATCGGCGGTGTCGACGTCGCGCTCACCGTCTGCGAGGACCTGTGGCAGGCCGGCGGCCCGTTCCAGGTCGCCCGCCGCGCCGGCGTCGGCCTGGTCGTCAACATCAACGGCTCGCCGTACGAGTTGAACAAGGACGACGTACGGCTGCCGCTGATCCGCCGCCGGGCCGCCGAGGCCGACGCGACGGTGGCGTACGTCAACACCGTGGGCGCCCAGGACGAGCTGGTCTTCGACGGCGATTCGATGATCGTCGCGCCGGACGGCACCCTGCTGGCCCGCGCCCCGCAGTTCGTGGAGCAACTGCTGCTGCACGACCTGGAACTGCCCGCCGGCCGCGTCGACGCGCCGACCGGCACCGAGCCCGCCCAGCCGGTTCCGGCAGGCGCCCGGGAGGACATGGCCATCAGCCGGGTACGGATCAGCGCCGAACTCCCCGCGCCTCCCGGACCACCGGCGGTCGGCGGCGTCACCGAACCGGTCGTCGACGAGGGCGAGGTGTGGCAGGCGCTGGAGCTGGGGCTGCGCGACTACGTCGACAAGAACGGTTTCCGCTCGGTGGTCCTCGGCCTCTCCGGCGGGATCGACTCGTCGGTGGTCGCCGCGATCGCGGTGGACGCGCTCGGTCCGACCCGGGTGGTCGGGGTGTCGATGCCCAGTCAGCACTCCTCCGAGCACTCCCGGGAGGACGCCGCCGACCTGGCCGCGCGGACCGGGCTCGACTACCGGGTCGAGCCGATCCAGCCGATGGTCGACGGCTTCCTGGCCAACCTGTCGCTGTCCGGGATGGCGGTGGAGAACCTCCAGGCCCGGGTCCGTGGGGTGCTGCTGATGGCGTTGTCGAACCAGGAGGGCCACCTCGTCCTGACCACCGGCAACAAGAGCGAACTGGCGGTCGGCTACTCCACCCTCTACGGCGACTCGGTCGGCGGGTTCAACCCGCTCAAGGACGTCTGGAAGAGCCTGGTGTGGAAGCTGGCTAGCTGGCGCAACGCGGAGGCGATCCGACGCGGCGAGACCCCGCCGATCCCGGAGAACTCGATCCGGAAGCCGCCGAGCGCGGAACTGAGCCCGGGCCAGTTGGACAGCGACACCCTGCCCGACTACTCCGTACTCGACGCGATCCTGGTCGGCTATGTCGACGGCGACCAGGGCCGGGACGACATCGTCGCCGCTGGGCATGATCCGGAGGTGGTGGACAAGGTGCTGCGGATGGTCGACCTCGCCGAGTACAAGCGCCGGCAGTCCGCCCCGGGTTCGAAGATCTCGATCAAGGCGTTCGGCCGGGACCGCCGCCTGCCGATCACCAACCGGTGGCGCGAACGCCCGTAGCGCCGTCAGCCCGTCAGCCGTCAGCCCGTCGGGCGTCGGGCGTCGACGGGCGGTCGGGCGGGCGGGCGGTGTGACAACCTGCACTCTTCTCTGCCGGTACCGCCGGAAACGGTGGGACGATCGGAAGCGACCCGGGGACCGTGGACGCGGCCTCGAGGCGAGAGGAGACAAAGATGTCTGAGCAAGGGATGGAGTCCGCCCCGACCGAGGTGGCGACGCTCTACGGCGGGCCGGCGACCCGACGGGTACGGGCCCGTGACCTGATCGCCGCCAAGGAGCGCGGCGAGCGCTGGCCGATGCTCACCTCGTACGACCAGTACACGGCGGCGATCTTCGACCAGGCCGGAATTCCGGTGCTGCTGGTCGGTGACTCCGCGGCGAACAACGTCTTCGGCTACCCGACGACGGTGCCGATCACGGTCGACGACCTGCTTCCCCTGGTCCGCGCGGTGGTACGGGCGACCGAGTACCCGCTGATCGTCGGCGACCTGCCGTTCGGCTCGTACGAGGAGGGCCCGACGCAGGCGCTGCGCACCGCCGTACGGTTCATGAAGGAGGGCGGCTGCCACGCGGTGAAACTGGAGGGCGGCCGGCAGGTGGCCGAGCAGATCCGGGTGATCACGAATGCCGGCATCCCGCTGATGGCGCACATCGGGTTCACCCCGCAGCGGGAGCACACCCTCGGTGGCTACCGGGTGCAGGGCCGGGGCGACGCCGCCGACGACGTACTGGCGGACGCGCTCGCGGTGGCCGAGGCCGGCGCGTTCGCGGTCGTCCTGGAGATGGTTCCGGGCGAGGTGGCCAAGCGGATCACCCACGAGCTGTCGATCCCCACCATCGGGATCGGGGCCGGGCCGGACACCGATGCCCAGGTGCTGGTCTGGCAGGACATGGCGGGCCTACGGTCCGGCCGGATGCCCCGGTTCGTCAAGCGCTACGCCGACCTGGCCGGCACGCTGGCCGAGGCAACCCAGCGGTTCGCCGCCGAGGTCCGCGACGGCGAGTTCCCGACCGCCGAGCACACCTTCTAGTTCCGCGTTTCGCCCGCTACTCCCCCGACGGGCCGGCGGGTCCGACGGTCGCGCGGCGGACGGACGGCTCCGGCCGACGGACCGCCTTCGACCGGGCGGCTTCCGGTCCGTCGGGGGACGGGGGACGGGTCAGATGTCGGTGACGCGGATTCCGGCGTGCGCCTTGTAACGCTTGTTGATCGCGATCAGGTTGGCGGTGAACGCCTCGACCTGGTGCGCGTTGCGGAGCCGGCCGGCGTAGATGCCGCGCATCCCCGGGATCCGCGCGACGAGGGCGGCGACCAGTCCGACCAGTTCCCGTTCCTCGGTGCAGATCAGTACGTCGAGATCGATCCGGTCGACGCGCGGATCGGCCAGCAGCGGGGCACTGACGTGGTTGAAGGCCGAGCAGACCCGGGACTCCGGCAGCAGCGCCGCGGCCTGCTGCACGGCACTGCCCTCCTCGACCCGCAGCGGGTACGGCCCCTGCTTGTCGAAGCCGAGCGGGTTGACGCAGTCGATGACGACCTTGCCGGCCAGCGGCTCGCGCAGTGCGGCGATCGTGTCCCGGTGCCCGTCCCACGGCACCGCGATGATGACCACGTCCGAGCGGCTCGACACCTCGACGTTGTCGCCACCGGAGACCGCCGCGTCGTCGGGTAGGCCGGGCAGGGCGCCGATCTCTTCCGCCGCCTGGACGGCCCGCGCCGCCGACCGGGACCCGATCAGTACGCGCTGACCCGCCCGGGCCAGCCGGTACGCCAGCCCCCGCCCCTGGTCACCGGTGCCACCGATGATCCCTACGGTGAGTCCGGAAACGTCGGGTAGCGCACTCACGTCAAATGCCATTCCGGCATCCTCGCAAATCCGGCGTCACGCCGGGAGCGCCGGGCCAGATGCGGAACGTCACATCAGCCCGGCGCCGCCTCCGTCGCCCCCGCGTCACCGCACCGGAACGCCCCCGCTCCGGGGCGTTCCGGTGCGGCACTCAACCAATCATCTTCTGGGCGGTCGACCTGGTGGCCTTCCGTCCCGGCGACTTGGCCGGCGCCTTGCGGGCCGCGGCCTGCTTACTCGGCGCCTTCCGAGCGGTGATCTTCTTTGCCGGCGCGGCGGTCGTCCGCTTCGCCGCCGCGGTTCCCCGCTTCGCCGGAGCCTTCGTCGCCGACGCCCGCTTCGCGGTGGCCCGCTTCGCCGGAGCCTTCTTGGCCGTGGCCCGCTTCGCCGGAGCCGTCGTCGCCGTCGACCGCTTCGTCGCGGCCTTCTTCGCCGGTGCCTTCGCCGGAGCCTTCCGGGCGGTGACCTTCTTCGCCGTGGTGCCCGCCTTCCGGACCGCCGTCGTCGTCCGCTTCGCCGCCGCGGTGGTCCGCTTCGCCGCCGTCGTCGTCTTCTTCGCCGCCGTCGTGCGCTTGGCCGCCGTCGTACGCTTCGCCGTGCCGGCGCGGCTCGTAGTCGTCCGCGTACCGGTCGTCTTCTTCGCGGTGGCCTTCTTCGCCGGCGCCCGTTTCGCTGTCGCCTTCTTCGCCGGCGCCTTCTTGGCCGCCGTCGCGCGCTTGGCCGGGGCCTTCTTCGCCGGTGCCTTCTTGGCCACCGACGAACTCGCGGTCCGCCGGGCCGCGGTGCCCTTGCTGGCACCCACGGTCCGGCTCCGCGCCGCAGTCTTCTTCCCGGCGGCGCTTCTCGCCACCGGGCGGCTGGCCCTGGTTGCTTCGGCCATCTGTGTTCCTCCTTGCGGGACATGCTCTCGGGGGTCTCCTCGCGGAGCACCACGGAGTTTCTCGACGCGGGCTGTCGCCGCGCCGGTCTAGCGCTCCTCCCCGGCCCAGCGGGCATCCTCGGCATCCCACGCTTCGTTGCGTTGCCGCACACGCTGCAACGCCTGCTCCGCGTCGGTGGCCGAGGCATAAGGACCGAGCACGTACCTCGCAGGGCACACGTCAGCACCGGTCTCTGTCCGGTGATGGCGGATGCACCAGAAGTACTGCACATCACTCCCGCTGTCGCTCATGGGATTACTGTGCACGGCAAACCGACCAAGCGCTACCGTTTCACGCAAAATGGCGGGGTGACTTCCACAGTAGACCCCATCGGATAAGCCCGGCCGCGGAATCGGCAAACTGCGGTCGTACTCCGGAAAGGCTTTCTGCGGCAAGGGATTCACCACCGTCAGCGACGGGCGGACCCCTCGGCGCCGCGCTCTGGAAGGCGCGGGAAAAAATTCCCCACCGGTACGCTCCGCCGACCGCCTCATCGCCTTGACCTGGCACTTGGCGGCGAAGAATGGAGCACAATTCGCAGTGTGAGCATGATGCGACGGGCGGATGGGACAGGGCGGCTTCCCCGGGTGCTGTCAATCGTCGTGCTGGCCATTCTGCTGCTGCTCGTCGCCAGCGTCGGGCACACCATTCTGACCATCACCACGGAGCCCTCGATCGAGGAACGGGCGCATAGCGAAGCGGTACGGCGGGCCGCCCTCGTCGGCGACGCACTCGTGCACGGTGTCGCCGACGGCGCGACCGAACTCGGGCAGAGCGCGGCCCGCAACGACCGCGTCGACGTGTTGACGGTCGACGGCACCGACCGCCGCCACTCCCCCGGCGTACGGGTCGTCTTCCGGGTGCACGTGACGATGTCCCAACCCGTGATGGCCGGCCGGGCGTCGACCGAGATGCGGGTCTGCTTCCGTCAGGTACTCGACCAGGAGCGCCGTGACTTCTCCCGGACCCAGGTGCCGTGTCCGGAGACCGCCCCGCCCGACGGAACGTCGACACCGGTGCCGTCGCGGTCGCCGACACCACCGCCGCCGGTGCTCGGGCCACCGACGACGGTTCCTGGTGCACCAGCGGGAAGTTCGCCGGCCCCGGCCCGCTGAGCCGGCCCATCCGATCAATCGTTATCGTCGTCGCATGACCGTCCCCGAGTACGTCCGGCGGCTGCGCAAGGCGGTCGGACACGAGCTGCTCTGGCTGCCCAGCGTCAGCGCGGTGGTGGTGAACGACGCCGGAGAACTGCTGCTCGGCAAGCGCGCCGACGACGGGCGCTGGTCGGTCATCAGCGGTGTCGTGGAGCCGGACGAACAACCCGCGCAGGCCCTGGTCCGGGAGGTCCACGAGGAGACCGGCGTACGGGTGGCACCCGTACGGGTGTCGAGCGTGCTGGCTCGTCCGCACACCTATCCCAACGGCGACCAGTGCCAGTTCCTGAACATCGGTTTCCGCTGCCGGTTCCTCGACGGGGTGGCCCGGGTCAACGACGACGAGTCGGTCGCCGTCGGGTGGTTTTCGCCGGACCGGTTGCCGCCGGTGGACGAGCATGCCCAGATCACCATCGCGCAGGCGCTCGCCCCGGCCGGAACCGCTACCTGGTTCGCCGCCGACGCCTCCGCCTTCGCCTGACTGTGAGCATGGCGGGATCACCTCGACTCAGGGGCGCGGCGGCGCCGACCGGTCCCGGTTCGGCGCGGCGGCGGTTCCGGTTCGGCGCGGCACCCGGCCACCGAGCCGGCCCGGGAACGCCGGATCAGCGGCCAGGTGGGTGACACCGTCCCCGTCGCTACGCTCGGCGTCGTCCCGGTCGGGGCCAGCCCTGGGCGCGGGCCATCCGCTCGGCGGTGTCGACGAGCAGCCGTACGGCCGCCGAGGCGGGCACGGTCCAGGACAGCGCGAGGTCGATGGTCGGCAGGTCGTCGCTGACCACCAGAGCGCAGACCCCGGCCGGAAGATGACCCGTCAGCGAGGCCGGCAGCAGCATGAAGCCCTGCCGGCTCAGGCTGACGCCGAGGTTCCGCAACCCGGGCAACGGGTTTTCCCACACCTCGAACGCCTCACCCGTACCGCCCAGCACCGCGAGCACCGTGTCGTGGTAGCGCGGCGCCAGCTGCCGGGGAAAGAACCGGAGCGTCTCGCCGCGCAGCTCACGCAGCTTGACCGTACCGGCGCCGGCCAGCGGGTGGTCCGCGCCGACCACCACCGTCCAGCGGTCACGCCGCAGGACCCGTGACCCGACTCCGGCCGGTAGGTCGACGCACCGGCCGAGCACCACGTCGAGCTTCTCCTCGACCAGTGCGGTCGACAACGCCGTGTCCCAACCCTCCTGGGCCTCGACCAGTACTCCGGGGTGGTGCTCGGCGAGGGCCGCGAAGAGTGCTGGCATCTCGCCGAAGGCTGCGGTGACGGTGTAGCCGATCCGTACCCGACGCACGGCGGGCTCCGCCGCCCGCCGGGTACGTTCGACGGCCTGCTCCGCGTCGGCCAGGATCTGTCGGGCGGAGGCGATGAACACCAGACCCGCCTCGGTGGGGCGGGTCGGTCGGCGGTGGAACAGCTGGACGCCCAGTTCCCGTTCCAGTTGCCGGATCTGCCGGCTCAGTGGCGGCTGGCTCATCCGCAGGAGCTGCGCGGCGGCCTCGAACCCACCGGCGTCGCACACCGCGATGACGTAGCGCATGAGCCGCAGCTCCACCAGCATGCCCGCAAACTACCCGAGCGGCTGGCGTACCGGCCCCGGCCGCCCGGCGCGCGGACCGCCACCTCAGTGCCCGACCGGCAGCTGTCCCCGTCCGACCGGCAGCTGTCCCCGTCCGACCGATGGTGGGCTCATGGCCACCAAGGGCTTCGGCGGCGTAGTGCCTCCTGGGCCCGGGAGACCAGCCCCGGGTAGTTCTTCTCCGGGTACCACGGCATGGTGCCGATCTGGTCGAAGCCGGGGAACGTCTCCAGGTGCCGACGCATCCGCTCACGCATATCCGGGTCGGGCAGTTGCCCGCGCATCGCGGCGACGTTCTCCGCCAGGTGAGCCGGGTTCGAGGTGGCCGGGAGCGCACAGGTCACGGCCGGGTGCGCGATCACCCACTTGAGGAAGTACTCCGCCCAGGTGTGCATGCCGGCCTCGCGGGCGAAGTCCGGCACCGGCCGTCCCGCCACCACCCGGTGCAGCCGGGCCTTCTCCAGCGGCATGTTCACCAGCACCGCAACGCCACGCTCCTGCGCGGCCGGCAGGATCCGCTCCTCGGCCGCCCGGGTGTGGATCGAGTAGTGCACCTGGACGACATCGAGTGCGCCACGCTCCAGCCAGGAGGCCAACTGCGGGAAGTAGCTCGGGTCGTGGTGGGAGATCCCGAGCCGGCGGATCCGGCCCTCCTTCTTAAGCGCGTGCAGCAGGGGTACGACCACGTCGACGTTGACCAGGCTGTGGCAGTGCACGACGTCGAGTGGCGCCCGGCGGGAGAGTCGCCGCATCGAACGGCTCAGGCTGTATTCGGCGTGCTGGACGTCCCACAGGTAGTCGCCGGTCGACCAGATCTTGTCGGCCACGAACATCCGATCGTTGATCCGCAACTCCGCGGCGGCCCGTCCCAGGTTGGCCTCTGCCGCCCCGTAGACCGGTGACGAGTCGAAAACCCGTCCGCCCGCCTGCCAGAACGTACGGACGATTTCGGCGTGCGTGTCCCGCCCCCGGCCGGGCAGCGAGTCGAAGGTCATGAACGTGCCGAGCCCGATCGCCGGCAGTCGTTGCTGGCTGCCCGGGATCGTCCGGGTGATCAGCTCGGTCTCCGTAGGCGTCGTCTCCGTAGGCGTCGTCTCCGTACCCGCTCGTCGGCTCTGTCCCTGGGCTGGGCCGGCGGCGAGACCGGCACCGACGATGGCGGCGGCGCCGATGCCGCCGGCCCGGATGATCTCGCGCCGGTTCGGCCGCCATGCGGCTGACTCGCGCCCGGCTGAGGGCTGGGGTTGCTGTTCGGTCTGCTGCTCGGGGGTCAAGGAACGGCTCCCTTCGGTCCACTGCGGATTGCGGTGGTGACGGAGCCAAGGCTGCCCAGTGGGCGCCGGAGCGACCAGATCGGTTGGGTGTGGTTCGGGACCCGACAGGTATACGAAGTGATCAGGCGGGTCGGCCGACCGGGCTGACGGTTTCGGCCGACCCCGTCGATCACCCGTCCTGGCGCGGGCGGTTCGTGGCCGCTCGTCCTATCGCGGCCGGGCCTGCGGTCGCCCGGCCCAGTACGCCTCGAGCCGATCGGCCAGCTCGGTCGGATGACCGAGCATGCCCAGGTGGTCGCCGGGCATCTCGTCCGGCTCGATGCCCAGCCGCTCGCGGGCGAGCCGGCGGGCAAAGCCGACCGGCAGGAACCTGTCGTCACGGTGCAGCAACACCCTCGTGTGCACCTCGGGCCAGGCCGCGAGCGGCCACGGCTCGCCGAAGGGCCTGCCGGCCTGTTGCCTGCCGTGCCGGAACGCCTCGGCCGCCAAGTCCGGCGGGAGGTCGTTGGTGAACAGCGAGGCGAGGTCGTCCTCGGCCCGGCCGTCCCGCGCATCCTGCTCCCGCCTGGCCTCCAGGTATCCGGTGCTGGTCCACCAGTCCTCCGGCTTCTCACCGGGGGTCGGGATCTGTCCGGCCAGCAACACCAGCAGGTCCACCGGGACCCGGTCGCAGACGATCGGCGCAGTGAACCCACCGAAGGAGTGCGCCACCACCGCCAGGTCGGTCCGGTCGCCGATGGCCGCGATCACGGCGTCGGCGTACTCCGACAGGCCGGCGGACTCGTCGTCGCAGGGCAGGTCGACCGGCACCACGTCGTGTCCCCGGGCGCGCAGCTCGGCGGCCAGCAGGTGCCAGCACCAGGAGTCGGCTGCGGCGCCGGGGATCAGCACGAAGCAGGGCGGGGTCGGTGCGGGCGTGGTCACCGGGCCAGTCCGACCGGTTGCCCGACGGTCGGGAGCTGCTCGGCGAGCCGTACGAACGAACTCGACCAGCCGTCCGCCAGGCCCGCGCTCTCTTCGCCCACGCTGACCCCGGCGGCGTGGAACGTCATCTCGGTCCGGGGGCCGAGGTCGGCGAAGGTGACGGTCACGACCGCGCGCTCGGCGCCGGCGTTCTCCGGGCCGCTGGCCGGGACCGTGTCAAACACCAGCCGCTCCGGCTCGACGATCTCCCGGTAGACGAAGGCCACCGGGTACTCGGCGCCGTCGTCGTCACCGACCATCCGGAGTTGCCAGCGACCGCCTGCTCTGACGTCCATCGAGATGGTGGACCGGGGCACCGTGATGCCACGCGGCCCGAACCACCGGGCAAGGTGTTCCGGGTCGGTCCAGGCCCGGAAGACGAGTTCGCGCGGTGCGTCGAAGACCCGGGTGATGGTGAACGCCCGGCTGTCGGGCCGGCTCTCAGTCATCCTGCTCGCCCTTCTGGATCTCTCGTAGGTGGTCGGACAGCCTGTCGAAGCTGCCGGACCAGAACTCCTGGTACTGCTCCAACCAGTCGACGGCGTCGCGCAACGGTTCGGCCCTGAGTCGGCACGGACGTTGTTGGGCGGTACGCCGTCGGCTGATCAGTCCGGCTCGCTCCAGCACCTTGAGGTGCTTCGAGACCGCCTGCAGCGTCAACGGCAACGGCGCCGCCAGTTCGTTGACCGTGGCCTCGCCCTCGGCCAGCCGGGCGAGGATCGCCCGCCGGGTCGGGTCGGCGAGCGCCGCAAAGGTGGAGTCGAGGTGCGCCGACTGCATGCCAGAAGTCCTCATTCAACCGATCGGCTAATTAACTGATGGGTTGAATATAGGGGCGAAGCCGAACACCCACAAGCCCCGGCCGCATCGGACGGCGGTCGCGGTGGTGCTGGAGAACGGGTCCGGAGAACCGGTCGCGGCGGTGCCGAGAACGGGTCCCGGAGCCTGCTGGCCGCCGCGCCGAACCGGGCTGCCTAGCGCTCCGGCGTCGGCAGGAGCCCGTGTACCTCCGGGTCGACCTTCAGACCCAGGTCGGGCTGTCCCAGCCAGTCCAGCCGGACCGATGCCGTCTCCGCGCGCTCGGCCAGCTTCAGTTGCAAGCCGTACACGGACAGCAGCAGGGCCTGGAGGGAATCGACACCGAAGGAGGCCTGCACCGCCTCGTCGCCCAGGCCCAGAATCTGATGGGGGCAGTACCAGTCCCCGCCCGGCAGGACATCCGGCAGCGGCTTGCCGATCCGCAGGACCACCGGCGTACGGCTGCCCTCCTCGGCGACGGCGTCCACCTGCCGCTCAGCCACAATCTCGCCGAGTTGATAACTCATCGTCATGCGCTCCCCAACTCACCTCGGAAATGCGGGACCAGCGTGGCGGCGGTCGCGGTCACAGTGGAGCGCCGCCGGTCTCCCGCTTCGACGGCTCGACGCCCCGGTCGGCCGCCTGGGAGGCCAATGCCGGCGGGTAGTCGTTGACTGGAATTCCCGCGTACGGATCAAGGGCCACGGCGCCATGCTAATTGACCGCTGTGCGTTGGTGCCCGATGGTGGCGAGCCTGCTGGGGCCGTTCTCTGCTTTGAATTTGCGGTCAGGGCTGGTCCGCCAGGGCGGCGGTGAAACGCGTCGCGAGCGTCGCCACCGCGGCCCGGAGTTCCTCGCCACCGTCGACGCGGAAGGCGAACGGGACGTTGGCCAACCACTCCTGCGCGTACATCGTCGGATTGCTGGTGCTGCCGACCAGGACGCATCCGTCCCCCGACGGCTCGAGCCGTCCCATCGGAGGCCGGATCCACGGGGCCACCTCGGCCAGCGGGGCCTCGAACACGACGCGGGTGGGGAACTCCCACCCGGTACCCAGGTTCTCCTCCAGCGCCGCCACCGGGTCGAGGTCGGCGGGCGGCTCGAACTCGTACGCGGTCTGCTGGACCGCCCGGATCCGGTCGACCCGGTAGGTACGGACCGCGTCCGCGCGATGGGAGTGACACAGCAGGTACCAGCGACCGTGGCGGACGACGACGGCCCAGGGATCCACCTCGGTCTCCCACTCGTGGCCGGCCTCGCTCCCATAGGTCACCAGTACGCGACGCCGGAGCGCGACGGCGGCGACGAGTGCGCTGGTGGTGGCGGGATCGGGACGGGCCGAGCTCCGGTCGGGCGCGGCCGACGCGTGCTCGCGCAGCGTGGCAGCCTGCCGGCCGACGCTCTCGGGCAGCGCCTTGATGACCTTGGACAGGGCAGAACCGACGAGATCGTTGACGTCGGCGGCCGCGGGCTGACCGTCGAGCACCGCCATGACCAGGCCGAGCGCCTCGGCCTCCGTGAAGACGACCGGAGGCAGCCGCGTACCGCGCCGAAACCGGTACCCGCCATGCGGACCCCGAACCGACTCGACGGGGATGCCGGCCTCCCGGAGGATTCCGACATATCGCCGCGCGGCCCGCTCCGTGACACCCAGTCGCTCGCCGAGTTCGTCGGCCGTCGTGCCCGGTCGGGCCTGGATAATCTCGATGGCGCGTAGGGCCCTGGCGGTGGGGCTGAGATCGATCGGCACCCGAGCAGATTAGGTGGTCAGGGAAAGAACCGGAAGTCGATCGTCCGGAACTGGTTCTAGCGTGATCCCCATGACCGAGTTCCGCGAGCAGGACCTCACCGGTGTCCGTTTCGAGCGCGTCAATCTCCGGGGCGCGACCTTCCGCAAGGTGTCCCTCGACGACGCCAGGATGCGTGAGGTCGACCTCACCGGGGCCCGGGTCCACGGCGCCCTGTTCCACAACAGCCGCCTGCGCGGTGTCGAGCTGGTCGATGTCGAGATCAGCGGCGAGGTACGGAACGTCGTCGTGAACGGCGTCGACATCGCCCCGTTCGTCGAGGCCGAGCTGAACCGTCGGATGCCCGAGCGGGCGAAAATGAAGCCAGACGACCCCGACGGGTTCCGTGAGGCGTGGGCGATCCTGGAACGGCTCTGGGAGGACACTCTCACGCGGGCGAGAAAATTCCCCGAGGCGGCGCTGCACCGCAGCGTCGATGGCGAGTGGTCCTTCATCCAAACTCTGCGGCACCTCAACTTCGCCAGCGCCTCCTGGGTGGGCCGGATGATCGTCGGCACCGCCTCGCCGTGGCACCGGTTGGACCTGCCGTGGGACGAGGCTCCCGGGTGGGACGGTGTCCCGTGGGACCGGGAGGCCCGACCCTCGCTCGACGAGGTGCTTCCGGTCCGACGCGAACGCCAGGCGATGGTCCGCCGCGTCATGGAGTTCCTCACCGACGAGCAGCTCGCCTCCGAGGTGACACAGACCGGGCCCACCTGGCCCCCGATGGAGACGTTCCCCTTCCGGGAATGCCTCCGCATCGTCCTCAACGAGGAATGGGAACACCGGCTCTATGCCGAACGTGACCTCACCGCACTAGAGAAGGAAAACTGATCATGGACATACTGCTCATCGGCGGGCTCTGGCTCGACGGATCCGCGTGGGACGACGTCGTACCCGCGCTCCAGGCACTCGGTCACCGGCCGGTGCCGCTCACCCTGCCCGGTCAGGGCGACGGATCCGCGTCCGCCACGCTCGACGACCAGGTGGCGACGGTGCTCGCCGCGATCGACTCGGCGTCCGGACGACCTCTGGTGGTGGGGCATTCCGCCGCCTGCACCCTGGCCTGGCTGGCCGTCGACGCGCGGCCGGAGAAGGTCGCCAAGGTCGCCCTCATCGGCGGCTTCCCCTCCGCCGACGGGCAGCCCTACGCCGACTTCTTCCCGCTCGAGGACGGTGTCATGCCCTTCCCCGGCTGGGCCCCGTTCGAGGGACCGGACTCGGCCGACCTGAACGAGGAGGCCCGGCGCGGCTTCGTGTCCGCCGCGATCCCGGTACCCGAAGGGGTGGCCAAGGGCGTGGTACGGCTGACGGACGAGCGACGATTCGACGTACCGGTCCTGCTCGTGTGCCCCGAATTCACGCCCTCCCAGGCCAAGGAGTGGATCGACGCCGGGGAGGTACCGGAACTCCCCAGGGCCAAGCACCTCGACTACGTCGACATCGACTCGGGCCACTGGCCGATGGTCAGCCAGCCGGTCGAACTCGCCCGGATCCTCGCCGCGGCGGCCGACGAGGGCTGAACCGGCGCCCAGCCGGGGACCCTCTGGCCAGGGTGTCCGAGCACGACCCAGGGGCTCTCGGGCAGGGTGTCCGAGCACGACCGGTCCAGAGCCGCGTTGAGGGCTCTGGACCGGTGCCGGGAACGTTGACGGGCCATGCTCACTGGTAGACCAGGTCCAGGGTGTCGGTTCGGCCCGACCAGGTGAGGGTCAGATGCCAGCAACCGGGCTGAGGAAGGTCGATGATGGAGGGTCCAGGTCCGCCCGGGACACGACGGGTTTCGGAGGTACCGGAGCCGTCGAGTTCCGCCTCGATCACGAGATCGCCGGCCGGTTCCGAGGACTTGGACACCCAGAGGACCTTGTTCGTCGGTCCCTGCGGCCTGACGACGGTGAGCGGGTACCCGAAGATCGCGGCGACGATGTCTCCCCGGTCTCCCATGACGTGCGGCATGCTCGAGTCGCCGGTGAACCCGGCCCGAGCCCACTCAGGCAGCGGGCCGGTCTCGACCGGGCTGCCGCAACCCGTTCGAACCGGGCGGGGCGATTCTGAAGCAGGTGGAGCCGACCGGACAGGCGCGTCCCCAGCCGTGCATCCGGCAAGGAGACCGACGACGGCCGAGAGGAGCAGGACAGCCGACTGCGGAGGTTTCATGCATCTGGGAGTCACCAGGTGACCATCGAGTTCCCGGGCGGGGATCTTGAACCGGGTGATTTTCGACGCGAGGTTGCTGGGGCCGGCCCGCGCCTCGAGGCCCGTGACGGCCCGTTCGGTTCCGGCAGCGGTACGTCGCCTGCCTGTCAGCGCGGAGTCGTCGTCGACGGCTCGTCTTCACGGGCGCTCCACTGACCTGCGAAGACGAACTCCAACAGCACACGGTCGCCCGCGGCCCGCATCACCAGATCCTGAGACTCCTGCAATCGGCAGATGAACTCGGCGAACAGGACCGGCGGCGCGGCCAGCAACCGCTCTGACCGCTCAAGGATCACGATCCTGCCGCCCTGGCCGACAGCGATGAGGTCCCCCAGGCAGTCACTCCAGGCGTCCCAGTTAGCACCGAAGTAGTCCGGGAACTGCAACGCTTCCCCCAGCCGCTTCAGGACGAGTTGCCGGGTGGGATCGGGTGGAACCTCGACTCGCAGTGGCTGGGCCTGGATGCCATGAGCGAAGGAGACGACGTAGTCGACGAGTTCGTGGTCGATGACGTACGGCGGCCCCGACAACCGACGGTTCTGGCTCAACGAGCGAAGCATGGGACATTGTCCCACCGCCGCTCATGCCACCGCTGACCGTGCGGAAGCGCCGGTGCAGCCCGCCATCACAACGGCCGCGCGTACCGGGCGGCCGCACTTTGGGTCTTGGGGTGCACTTCGGGGGCATGGACTCGTTGTGGAGGCCCTTGATCACAATGGGGAGCGGGTCGTTTGTTGCCAGTGGCAGAGGGAATACCTCTTCCGGCAGTCTAATGGGGCCACCAGAGGGGGGATTTGAAATGGCTCGACAGGAGAAGAAGCAGGGTCAGCAGAACTCGGCGGCCAGTCGGAACGAGATGGCAGGAATGGACCTCCACTCAATGCGCGAACGGGCCCACTCGATGGGGATCGATGGAAGCTCGAAGATGAGTGAGGACCAGCTGCGCAAGGCAATGATGATGATCAACAAGGGGACGGACCCCATGATGGCAAAGCAGGAAGCCAAGGGGAACATGTAGTACCCACGGGTCCGTCATACCCTGTCGCTGCCGGCGATACGGCGAGCAGGTCCCGCGACAGCTCGAGGGAGCCACGACCGGAGGGCCGCCCCATCTCATCCGGAGTCGACGCTCACCCCGGCGAACTGGGCGATGTCCTCGCGCCGCAGTCCGGGTACCGCGCCGACGGGACCTACCGGGAGCAGCCCCACGTCCACGGGCTACAGCCGGGGCGGCGGAACATCAGGAAGCCGCTGAGGGAACGCGACCACGGCGGAACATGCGACCAGGTCAGAGCCATGATCACGGCTCCGACCTGGTGAACGACGGACGAGTCGACCTGTACGCCGGATTTTGGAGCCATCAGCCTCTTGAGCAGTGACTGAGTCCGGCGAAGGCCACTGTGGGCCGTCGCCGGGCCGTCAGTAGCAAGATGCTTAATTATCGCCAACGTGATACTACTGACTATGCGAGCACAGCAGCCAGCTCGAAGGCCTGCCTCCGTATATCTTCCTGCTGACACCAAAGCCGAATCAGCACACTTGTTACGAACCGTAGATCCAGCCCTAGTTGAGTAGCAAGAACATCGGGCCATCGTTGATGTTCGAAGAATTCAAAACCGCCTAGGGCTACCAGTAATGCGGTTTCACTGCGACCCAAAGCTGCCGCCACTGCTTCAGAATTGCCATAGGCAAAACCGATAAGCTCTTGCTCCGGGTCCGACTTTCCGGGCAGCAAAAAAAGTCCGTTTGAGCTGTCAGCAAAATCTCGCTGGTCGGCATCAAGGACGCCAATAACCCGTACTCGCGATGCACTAGACAGGCATCTTACGCCCGCTATCACATTATCCTTTCCGCCGGCTTGGACAACTTCTATTCCGGCGATGGAAGCATTTAAACAACCAAGGACTCCCACAAGAACCAAAGAAGCGAAGGCGTCTTCGACCAGCACGATGACCGCCACGGGAATCTCCAACCCGACGGCACGCTGCACCTGCACAAGCGATTCGGGCTCGACGACTCTGATCTTTCCGCGAGAGCCCCTCACACACATTCTTACGTTCTTCAAGGGAAACCGGGAGAACACTTGCGGGGAGTGGGTTGCAACGATCAGCTGTAGTTTCCCTTTAAGCGCGCGACGCGCAACTTCGTCAATGAAGGCGCGATGGCCACGTAAGGCTAGGAACGACTCAGGCTCATCAAGCATGAACATGGATCCGGCATCCAGTCTTCCTTGCTCCCAAAGAACCTGATACACCCAAAGCTCACCTAAGCTGAACGACGTATTGTCAGACTCTCGCCCGGCAGTCTTTGAGATCACGTAGGGCCTTTGCTGATACCAGCTCTCATCGTCGTCGCTCCTGCTATCCAACACGACCGTCCACATAGAGACGGAGTCATATTTTTTACCCAAGATTCCAGCGAGCGCAACAAGCTCACTTGACTTAAACCTCTGTTCATTCAAGAGGCGCTTCTTAGAGTGCGGAAGTTCCTGATAATACCAAGTGAAGTCATTAGCCAATTCAGCAGAACTTACGTAGGCCGGCCAGTTCGTCTGCCACCCGTCAGTTGCCCACGCCTGAAAACGCTCATCGACAGACCCCGCCAGGTCGATGACTTTCTTCTCCTCATTGCCATCCACGGATACGGTCAACTCAATCACACCAACAACAGGATTATCGACATTTCCGTACCCTTCGGCGCCCACGAATGGCGGAGTTCCGCCCCCGAATCCGAAGGCTGCCTGAATGACGCGAAGGAGCAATGTTTTTCCGGCGCCATGCGAGCCAACGATGCAAATCGCCGAGTCGAGTTCGATTACCTGCTCCTCGAATACCTCAGACTCGATAATTCGTATGGATTTAATCCACTGAGGCGGATTTGTCGCCAAGATGCGGCTCCAGACGCGACTACGCGCATCGTTCTCGCTAGCAACCATGATTACACCATGCCAGCCAGACATACACCGTGTCGAGCCTATTCGTAGCTACGGTCAAGCTACCTAGCCTCTCCGCAATACCTCGTCAATGGCCTGACGTGTGCGCTCCTCGCTGGCAGGCATGAGATGCGTGTACACGCGGAGGGTGAAGCCGGGATCGGCGTGCCCGAGGTACGACGCGAGAGCCTTGATGCTCTCCCCCGCGTCCAGCAGCGCCGAGGCGTAGAAGTGGCGCAGCGCGTGCATCCCGGTCGCCCGAGTCGGCGTGATGCCGGCCGCCACGACAGCGGGTCGCCAGCTCTTGCCGTCGAAGGTGCGTCGGTTGATCGCACCGCGCCGGGTGGTAGTGAACAGGAGCGGCACCGTGACCCGCTCGTCGTCGGCCGGGTTCTCCCATGGCAGCGTGAGCGAGAGCGGGGCGAAGTCATCGACGTGCCGGCGCAGCGCCTGGGCGACGGAGTCAGGCAGCGGTACTCGGCGGTCCCGGTCGTTCTTTGGAAGGCCGAACACCAGCCGGGAACGGACGAGCTTGACCTGACGGCAGACGTGCACCCATCCCGCGTCGAAGTCGATGTCGTCGACCCCGAGGCCGAGGATTTCCCCCTGTCGCATCCCGCACCCGGCTCCGAGGTCGACCATGGGGCGGTACCGCTGGGCGAGGCCACCGCGGATTGCCGAAACCTGTTCGTACCGCCAGGGCACCACCCGGCGCTGCACCGGTCGCGGGGGCTTGACCGACTTTGCCGAACAGGGATTCTTGGCGATCCGCTCGTCGTCGACTGCTGCGCCGAGGATGGTTCGCAGGTGGGCGAAGACCACGGCCCGGGTCGCCGGGGCAAGCTTGCCAACCATGCTGGCGTCCCACTCCCGGACGTGGCCCGGCTTGATCGAGGCCAGTTGCCGAGAGCCGAAGAACGGCAGCAGATGCTTGCGTACCCGGAACTCCGCGATCTCCCGGGTCGACTCGTCGAACGACCTCGTCCGCAGCCAGGTTTCGGCGTACTCGGCGAAGAGCATCCGACCGGCGAGCGGATCGATGTACGAGCCACGGAGCTTGTCCGTCTCGGTCGAGACGAGGAATGCCTCAGCGTCCCGCTTGGCCCGGTCGGGGAATGACTGGCTCCGCTCCCGGCCGTCCGGGCCGATGTAGCGGACCCGGTACCGGAGTCCCTTGCCGAACCGGTCGGACTTGACCCGTTCCTTACGGCCGCCAGGGTGCCGGACGACGTCGTACCAACGATCTTCCACGTGTGCCATCAGGCCGCCGCCTGCTGACGTACCCACGACCGGACCGCTTCCGGCTCGTACCGCAGGTGTCGGCCGACCCGGGCCGCCGGCGGACCGTACTTGACCTTGCGCCAGCGGTACAGCGTCTCCGTCGGCACCCGCAGGTACGCCGCCACGTCCCGGATAGTCCATAGCCCGTCGTTCGCCGCCATCACAGCCCCTCCCCCGTTGTGCCGCCTACTCCCGTCGCCGACCCGCTGTCGGGTAACTGGGCAGCCCGGTCCTTGGCGGCGAGGAGTTCGGAACGCCAGCGAGCACGCTCACTGATCGACCGCAGCAGCCGGTGAGAGAGCGGCCCTACGTCGGGATCGTCGGGCCGGGCGAGTTCCCACGCGTGCCGGACCGGTTCGACGGTAGCGCCCTGGTCGTCGACCCCGTCCAGGCCGACGGTCACGCCGAGCAGCGCCCGCACCCAGGCCCGCGCATCGTGCTTGTGGTCGGAGAGCGTCTTGCCGGACCAGTCGCGGGAGATGAGGATGCGCCGGCCGCCAATGCCGAGCGTGTCCCGCTGGTGAACCTTGCCCTTGCAGCGGCCCGGCTTGAGCCTCGCGTGTGCCTTCTTCGGCTGGACGCCGTACAGCATCCAGTTCGCGCACCGGTCGGTACACGGGGTCACCTGGAGTTCCTGCCACAGCCGGTCCAGGTGCGCCCGCTGCCGACCGGTCGTGATCTTGTGGCAGTCGCCCGTGTGCTTGGTGATGTACTTCGTGACGTACCGGATGGTGCGTTCTGCGTCTTCGGTGCCCGGCATGACACCGCGCGCGTCGACCTGGGCGCCGAAGCGGACGAGGTGGACCGGCTCAGCGTCCGGATCGTCGTCGAGCGCGTCCGTCCAGGTGGTCAGCGGCTCGCGGGTGTCGGGGTCGACCCACGCCGACGCCTGCTCATCCCAGACCGGGAGCCGGTCGAGGGTGTACCGCTGCACGTCGGTCGACGGCCACCACACCTGGTGGTACGTAGCCGCCGCCACGGTCCGCAGCACCTCCCGGGGGATGGTGCCCCGGATGGCGAAATGCGCGTGCGGGGCGAGTCGGCGTTGCGGCTCGACACAACCCGCGTACTGGACGTTCCAGCCCTCGCAGCGGCGCAAGTTCTGCCAGAACCGGTCCAGCAGCCGGGGAAAGTGGACGGCGTCCCAGGCAGCGCGCCGGTAGTTGTACCGGTCGGGGTTGACCGGAGTGCCGTCCGGGCGGACCGGGCCGTACGAGTCCAGGGTCAGCGTCAACCACATCGACGGCCGGTACGTCGACCCGTCCGGCGCGGAGTAAGTCTTCCCGACCGTGCGCCGCTCGACCTTGCGCCGGGGTAGGTCCGGAGCGTCCTGCCGCCGCCGAGTGGAGCGCTTGCGGCGCCGCCCGGTGTCCTCGTCGCCCTGGTCGTCGTCGCCGGTTGAGTGCGGGGGCGCGACCCGTCCCCGGAGCCCCTCGGCCGCAATCGCGTCCTCCACCTCCCGGATCGCCTCGTCGAGGTCGGCGACCTGGTCCAACTGAGACGCCCGGGACGCTTCGTCGCGGGAGAACTCCAGGTGCCCGCGCAGCAGGATCAGCGTCTTCTGTTCCTCGGTTGCCGGCTCCGGGGGCGGTAGCGGCTCGTCGTCGCGGTGCCAGCCCTCCCGAATCTGTGCCTGCCGCAGCCGGCGGTTCTTCTTCGCGCACGGCGGGCACTTGTCCTCCCGGGTCGCGCCGCACGGCAGGTCTATGACCTCGGTCAATCCGGTGGCGAGGTCTGTCCGGCGCATGGCCAGGGGGCGGATGCAGACGCCGTACTCGGTGGCGATGTCCCGCAGCACGTCCACCGCACGGGGCAGGCCCATCCGCGCCGCCCGCGACCCCGGCCGAGGAGTCTCGACGACCGGGGCAGCGGGAGCGAGGCCGGGCAGCGTCGGAGCGGTCATCGCACGATCCCGACGACCTGGGGCCGGTTCTGATGGACCACGCCCAGCGGCGGCCGGACCGTCGGCGTGACCAGTTGAGGCGTGGCGACAGGTGCGGGCATGTCGCCGGTCGGTTCGGGTTGCCGAACGGATTCGGTCTGCTCGACCACGACCGCCACCAGTTCGGCGGTAGCCGGGTCAGCAGCGGTTTCCGGGGTGGCGGGTGCACTGGACAGGACGACCTTGACCAGGGCGAGGAAGGCCAGCGAGGGGACAGCGGCGACGATCCAGCCCCACACCGACGGTTCGGCTTCGGCGACCTGGGCCGCGAGGGAGAGCAGCGCGAAGGCCACCAGGAGCACGCCGACCAGGCCGACGGGTCGACCGGTGCGACGTCGGGCGCGGATCTCCAGGCCGAGGTAGATCGCCATCAGTTCGACGGCTACCGCGTTGGCCCAGCCGATCCAGTCGGGTTGGCCGTGCGCGACGGTCAGGTCATGGACGTGGGTGAAGGCAGCGGCGCCGGCCATCCCGCCGATGGCGAGCAGGATCAGCACCCGTACGACCGATTCGGTCCGGTGGCGGTTCATCGCTGGCTCCGATTCGGGGTCTCGCGGATGGTCAGGTCGACCCGGATGCGCCGGCCGTCCATGTCGTCGCGGCGGTTGATGATGTCGGCGAGCACGCGCAGGGCGTCGGCGATCTGGTCGGGCGGGCCGACGAGCCGGACGAGCAGCGGCCGGCGGAGTCTGTTGACGAGTCGGGTGAAGGGGTTCACGGCGGTTACCTCCGGGCCGGGCGGACGTCGGTGCGGATGTGGTCGGGCGGATCGCCGAGGGAAGCGACGGCTTCGGAGAGGCAGCGCCACAGCGCCCACGCCTCGTCGGGGGTCAGGGACATCCGGCGTCGACCCGCGCCGACGGCGAGATAGACCGGGTACGGGTCGGGCCGGTCGGGGTCGACCCGGACGGATACCGCCGTAGCCGGTTCCGGTGTACGGAGCCGGTAGAACCGGCGACCGGACGGCGCGGTCATCGGCGCTCACCGCCGTTGTCCCGGTCAAGCAGGTTCCGCAGCGACTCGGGCAGCAGCGGCCCGGAGGGGCGTCGCGGCAGCGGGACGCGGGCCGGCTCGGTGGCGGTTTCCCGACCGACCTGGGCGAGGATGTCCGCCGCGTCGACCGGGGCTGGGTGCTGGACCGCCATGGCCCGGATGTCGTCGTCGGTGACGTAGGAGAAGCGGACCCGGATCGGTTCCGGGGTGCCGTCGAGGATCACGTAGCCGACGCCCTTGGCCCATCGGGGCATCTGGTCGGCCAGCGCGCCCCGGTTACGGGCACCGTCACCGAGGACCATGTCGACCTGGGACGCTTCGGTCAGGCCGAGCGCGATCCGGGTCGGGAACAGGTCCCGGAACGGCAGTACCTCTTTGCGGGGGTCCTGCAACGCGGCGACGACCAGGACCCCGACGCCGGCCCCCTGGGACAGCAGCAGCCCCAGCGACGAGGCGATCCGCTTACGCAGGTCCGCGTCTTGCAGGTAGGCCGTGAGCGCGGCCATCTCGTCGATGACGACCACGACCAGGGGGTCAGCCTCGGTCGGGGTGTGGACCCGGACGACGCCGGCCAACCGAGTCTGTCGCTCTCGCAGTACCTCTACCGCTTCGTCGAGCAGGTCCGCCATTGCCTCGAAGGACTTGCACGCGAACCGGGCGAACATCGGCCGCCCGATCGCAAACTCCATCCAGCCCTTGGGATCGATGACCCACAGCCGCACCAGGCCGGAGGCGATCCCGCCGCCAAGCGCCCGGACCAGCGACCAGAGGACGGAACCCTTGCCGCGCCGGGTCGCGCCGCCGACCAGGACGTGTGTCGCCAGCAGATGAAGGGACCAGGTGCGCAGGTCTTCCCGTCGGGCCAGGGCAAGCGCGGTGAAGTCCGGGACCGTCGGGACCGGGAACGGTGGCACGACGGTACGCAGCGCGTCGGTACGCACCAGGACCAGGTAGACGACGGTCGGGCGATCCCGGAAGCGAACCCGGTCCACAGCCCGCAGCAGCCAGCCGAGCCGGCCGGAACGCGTCGGCGGTTCGTCCGGACATTCGGAGTAGACCCGGGCGTGCCGTCGACCAAAGGCGTACGCCAGGTTCGCCGTGACGTTCTGGAACTCTTCCGGGGTCTGGCCCCGGACCATCCGGACGGTCAGCACGTCGAGCGCCTGATCCGAGCGGACCGCCAGCAGCTCCGGCAGGACGGTCCGATGGTCGTACGTCGCGGCGAGGCCGCACAGCGTCATGGCTTCACGCCAGACCCGCCGATAGACGAACACCCGCCGGAGCGAGCCCAGCAGTGGACCGGCCAACCAGGCCCACCAGGACGACTCGTGTCGCCACCGCCACACCGCCGAGGCCGCCGACAGCAGGACCACCGGCACGACCAGGCCGGGCCAGTCGTACTCGACGTACAGGGTGAGAGCCAGGGCCGCCGTGCCGGTGGCGACGGGGTGGCGTAAGCACCACCAGGCCGCCCGCCAGGACCAGCGCAGCAGCAGACCGAGCAGTACCGCCCAGACCGGCAGTTCGAACCGCTTGGGTCGGGCGATCAGCAGATCCCCGGCCGAGGTCATCACCACTTCACCGCGAGGCCGCCCGATCACTTGGCACCCCGCAGGGACACGAACCGGCCCGATGCGTCACGCACCGGAGGCAGCGGAAGGACGAGCTGATCGACACAGACGACACATCGGCCGTTGCCGCCGGTGGCCGGGTCGAATCGGGACTGACACACGTTGCACCGGGGCCGCCGAGGGCCAGCCGGACGCTTACGCTGGGACACGTCACTACCTCTCTCGTCACGAGCAGGGGGAAGACAGAGAGGGGCGGGGCTGCCGTCCGCCAAGATCAGACAGCCCCGCCCACACTTGAAGCGGCTACGCAGCCGCCTTCTGCTTGCCGGCCACACCAGCCGGAGCACGCAACGCGGTAGCCCGCAGGGAGTACGCCATCCGGCCGTTGTTCGCCACGTACGGCGTGACCGTCATGCCCTCGAACTCCACCGCCTCGAACGGCGCACCGGTCGGCGGGACGGGCTGGTAGTCAGCCGAGATCTTCACCGTCGTCTCCCGCGACCGCTTCCCAAGCTCCGGGTCCAGGTCCATCACCCGGACCTGCCACACCCGCTGACCGGTCAGCTTGTCCTTCGCCGGGCTGCGCCGGCCGGTCTTCTCGTCGTAGTCCTCCACCTCACCCAGCGACTCGGGCACCAACGCGCACCCCGCCGGGAACACGTCTTCACAACGCACGGCGAACCTCGTACCGCCACGCAGAGCCATCGCTCAGACCTCCACCTGTCGCCCTGGCTGGCTTGACTAGCCAGGTAATGTGGATCAAAGGTAGGCCGGCTTGGCTAGTCATGTCAATGACAGTTGGGGAACTTTCCTAGCTTGGCTAGTCAGCGGTAGTGTCCGGTCATGAGTCTTGACCCTGATGACCCGCGCACTCCCTCGCAGCAGATCGCCGCCGCGCTCCGCGCCGAGATCAAGACAGGCAAGTTCGCCCCAGGCGAGAAATTGCCGTCACAACACGATCTCGTCGAACGGTTCAGCGTCGCCCGCGAGACGATCAAGGCAGCGCTACGCAAGCTGCAAGACGAGCGGTTGATCGTCACCCGCCAGGGCAGCGGCACCTTCGTCCGCGCCAACACCGAACGGCCGGTCGGACTACGGCCGCACGTCGAACGCGCCTTCGAGGCCACGAACGTCACGATCGACTTCGCCGGCTTCTCCGGAGAGACGCTCTACAACGCCATCCAAGAAACCCTGGACAAGGTACGCATCGGCCGACTCACCCCGGAGTCGATCCGACTGCGAGTGCTGATCTCCGACATGACCGCACCGATGGCGATCCCCTGCCGCGCCGAGGACCAGGCCGACGACCCCGCCATCCGCGCCCGAGCCCGCCGGATCACCGACCGATCGATCCACGCCGTAACCGACGCCGTACAGGAACTCGCAGACCTGGGCCTGGTCAAGACCGCCACCGCCGACGTACGGGTACACAAGGCAGCCCCGTTGTTCAAGCTCTTCATCATCAACGAGCAGGAAGCGTTCTTCGGCTTCTACCCGGTCGTCGAACACACGGTGATGATCGACGGCAAGCCGATGGCGATCTACGACGCGATGGGCAAGGACGCCATCCTGTTCCCGTTCACGCCCAGCGACGAGGACTCCTCCAACGACGCCCTCTACGTGGAGCAGGCCCGCGCCTGGTTCGACAGCATGTGGGGAACCATCGCCCGCGAGTACGCATCGTGAGCCGTACCGACCTTGCCGCCGTCGTCGGCTGCGCCCGCGTCGTCCTGCTCGACTTCGACGGACCGGTGTGCAGCATCTTCGCCCAGCGCCCCGCGTCGACCGTCGCCCATGAACTGCGCCGCCTGCTCGTCGACCAGGGCGTGACGCTGCCCGCCGAGATCCTGCACGAGCCCGACCCGTTGGCCGTTCTACGGTTCACCGCGACACTCGGGCGGCCCGCCGTCGCCCGCCAGGTCGAAGAGGCGCTGTGCCGCGAGGAGGTCACCGCGGCCCGTACCGCCGAGCCGACCCCGTACGGCCGTGAGGTCATCGTGGCCGCGCACCAGACCGGCCGCCGGGTCGCCGTGGTGTCGAACAACTCCGCCGGTTCGATTCACGCCTACCTGACCGGTCGCCGGCTTACCAGCTATGTCCACCCGGTCATCGGCCGCGCCCCCGCCAACCCCGACCGGATGAAGCCGAACCCGGCCCCGGTCCTGGACGCCGTCCGGGAGCTGCACGCCGACCCAGAGCATTGCGTCCTGGTCGGCGACTCGCTCAGCGACATCGAAGCGGCCCACGCCGCCGGGGTCGCCTCCATCGGGTACGCCAACAAGCGAGGCAAACGCGAGCGGTTCGCCGCAGCGGACGCCGTTATCGACAGCATGGCCGAACTGGTAGCCGCCTTCGCCGTCGACGAGCTGTAGCACCCTCAGCACCCCCGCACACGAGCGCCCCGGTCGAACATTCCCGGGGCGTTACTCCTGCCCCTAATCGACGTGCGGCACCCGCCCCGCGAGGTAGTCCGCGATCTGCCGCCGCATCGTCGGGTGGATGTCCAGCCCCGCCAGCTCAGCCGGCAGGAACCAGGCAACGTCACTCGCCTCGTCGCTCGCCGCCGGAGCCCCGCCGATGGGCCGGGCCAGCAACGTCACCTCGTACTCCTGACGAACCTCACCATCGGAGTACGCCACGATGTGCCCCGGATCGGAGTAGACGCCAACGATGCCGGTGACCTCGACCTCGACCCCGGTCTCCTCCAGGGTTTCCCGGACCGCGCACTCTGACGGAGTCTCGCCGATCTCCATCTTGCCCATCGGCAAAGCCCACTGGTCGGTGTCGCGTCGCCGTTGCAGCAGGATCGCGCCATGGTCGTTGACCGCCAGCACCCCGCAAGCAGGAACGAGCGTGTTCGCCTTCGGCGCGTCCGGATCGTTCCAGTGCTCGACGCGACCCATCCTCAGACCTCCGTCCCCAGCCACGGCACCGCCGTAGCCCACACCCGGTCGAAGGTGGCCGTGTAGTGGTCGAACAACCCGCCACCGTCGACCTTACGGAGATGGAACGTCGGATTGGCCGACGCCGCCTCACCGTACGCGTGCGGGTTAGTCAGGATCTCGTCGTCGTACCGGAACAGGCTCGCGTAGAGCGTGGTCGGATGAAGCCGAATCTCGCACCTGTCCACGCCAGCAAGCTCCCGGTAGTACGTCAAGGACGCCCGGATCTTCGCCGCCAGCGTGCCGCCAAGTCCCTCCTCACGATCCCGGACCGCAACCGCGTCACTGGTCGGATCGCCGAAGCACAGCCGGACTTGCACCCCGGCCGACAGCCGATCGGCGAGCATGCGCGCCACCCGAGGCTGTGTCTGAGCGAAGAACGTCCCGGAGAACACCAGCACGTCAATCCGCTCCTGGGCCTCCGTCAGCAGTCGTAGCCACGTCTCACGCGGCACCGACGCCCGATCCGGGAACACCTCGATCAACTCCGCGCGGCTGGCGTCATCCCGCTTGCCAGCGACCGAAGCGAGCACAGCAGGCCACAGGTACGCCTCTTCCGCACCCAACCGCCGCGCCGTCGCCCACCGATGCCGCCGATGCGGAACGCGGCCCAGGCTGATCCACCGCTCCACCGTCTTCGGATCAACACCGCACTCATCGGCCAGGTCCTCAACCCGTACGCCACGACGGACCATCACCGTCCGCAGACGTTCGTTCATCTCCCCATTGGACGTCTCCGCTACAGGACGTTTCAAGCCCGTCACAGGACGTTTCTTGACGCCCCCAGACGTCGACCGACAGTCCACCAGGGCGGATGCGCCGTACCCGCCACCAGCCGTTGACTACACACCGTCGTACGGAGTTGTCCGTGTCTTCGTGCCCGCCGTAACGGCCGCGAGGGCAGGTGAGTACGACACCAACGGTCGGGGTGCGGGCCTTCCCCGTCAGCTCGCGCCCCGACCCTCAGATCCGAAGGAGAACGGGACGTGTCCGGACACCGACGCTCCGGGGAGTGGCCGCCCCGAAACTCAATCACCCCAGGGGCAAGCCAACATCCATCGTGGATAGCGGAGCCGACCGAGCAAGACAATCGATTCGTCCTGCACATACCCTTTTTCGCCTCTGACATCGGCGCCGCCTTCAAGCGAGCGGGGTTAGTCGCCGACGTCTTGATGTTCCTGCCTCACTTTGAGCAAGGCGAGAGTACCGTCACATACGAGGGCGACCAAGACAATCACTACAGCATAATCTGTGATCGGCCGTTCCCCGACGGAATCCGCTGCCCCCTCCACCGCTGCCACTCAGGCGAATGCCGCCCCGTTCGAGAAATCGGACGTTGAAGACCCAACCTTCTCGTTAGCGGACCCTCTGTTACGTTTTCAGGACGACCCTAAACGGGGCCACACGCGCCGCTAGCTGGGCATGCATATGGCCCCGCTGTCCCTCCGTGCCGGCCAGGCAACGTGCCCAGTGGATGGCGCAAAGGGCGGATGGCCGGTACCGCCACAGACCGATCGGTCTGGGAACGTAGTGACGGTTCATCGCCGGCACCCGGCCGCACGAGCGACACGGCGCGGAGAAGGGCACACCGGATCCACGCGGCCGGTCACGGCCGTTGGGGGTACACCGTGACGTCAAGGTCTAATTGACGTGGCAGGACGGCCGGCGGTCCGCCCCCGAGGACGGCTTGACGGCAGACGGGATGACGATGCATCCCTAGGAATACGTTGTGGAAGTTTGTTCGTATGTGGTTGGCGACTCAATTGTATCCAAGACCTCGGCTGCTGCGTAATAGAGCCGTCCGCCGCGTCCGTGCGGGCCGATGTACTCAAGCCACCCGTAGCTGGCTGCCCTGTCTAGCAGGTTACGGGCTCCCTGAAGAGTCCCACCAATGTTTCCCTGCACCCTCTTGGCCGTTATGAAGGGGTTTTGGAACATGAGAGGAATAAGGGCGCCTACTCGCGATCGGTCATCCCTGCACTGTCGATAGTATTTTTCACGCAAAGCAACTAGCTTCGTCGCCCTTGTTGCTGCATCTGCAGATTGCTCTTTGATGGCTTGGCAGAAAAATTGAATCCAGCCCTGGATCGAGCCAGACTCCCTTACTGCTTGAAGATGATCATAGTATTCACGACGGTGCGTCTCAAGATATCCCGACAGGTACAGGAGTGGCGCAGCCAGACGTTGTTCCTGTATCAACTGGAGTACTATTATTAGGCGGCCAATTCTTCCATTACCATCCAAGAATGGGTGAATAGTCTCGAATTGATAATGCATCAATGCACTGCGCACAAGCAGGGGAATCCTGCTATCCTCATTGACAAATCGTTCCCAGTCAGTCAGAAGTTCGGGTAGATGCTCCGGCAAAGGGGGGACAAATAAGGCATTCGAAGGAGTGGACCCCCCGATCCATACCGGGGAGCGCCTAACTTCTCCCGGCAAACGGTCGTCACCTCGAACGCCTTCCATTAGCGCCTCATGCACTTCTTTGATGAGTCGCATAGTGAGGGGAAGCGTGTTAATCAAACGAAGTCCCGCCCGTGTCGCCGAGAGGTACCGCCCCACTTCGGCAATGTCATTGGTTCTTTCTGACGCGTCCTCTTCTGCCTTCAAGACCTCAGTCAGCGAAGCGTTCGTTCCCTCAATGCGAGAACTCGCTATAGCTTCGCGAGTCAGGAAGGGACCGACCAATAGTTCTGGCTGAGAAATAAGTCGCCCTAGACCCTGGAGGCGTCCGAGTGCATTATCCGCCTCCGACAGGAGAAGGACCGTATCATTGTCAAATGAAAGCATGCGAGGTAGTGGCTCAGGCATATAGTAGGTAAAAGCCCACTTGTCACCCGGCCGTTGGGTAGGGTAACCAAAGGGAGTCTTGCCATAGTTCGCGGCTTCCATGACAGGTTAGTATACCAACAGAACCGCGCAAGTCGTTGGCATATCGCGGCTCCTGCCAACGACCACGGTGCTCCTGTTTGCGTGAGCGTTCAAGGGGCCAAGTGTCGTTGGCATGTCACGGCTCCTGCCAACGACCACGGTGCTCCTGTTTGCGTGAGCGTTCAAGGGGCCAAGTGTCGTTGGCATGTCACGGCTCCTGCCAACGACCACGGCGTTCCTGTTTGCATGAGCGTTCAAGGGGCCAAGTGTCGTTGGCATGTCACGGCTCCTGCCAACGACCACGGCGTTCCTGTTTGCATGAGCGTTCAAGGGGCCAAGTGTCGTTGGCATGTCACGGCTCCTGCCAACGACCACGGCGTTCCTGTTTGCATGAGCGTTCAAGGGGCCAAGTGTCGTTGGCATGTCACGGCTCCTGCCAACGACCACGGCGTTCCTGCTTGCATGAGCGTTCAAGGGGCCAAGTGTCGTTGGCATGTCACGGCTCCTGCCAACGACCACGGCGTTCCTGCTTGCATGAGCGTTCAAGGGGCCAAGTGTCGTTGGCATGTCACGGCTCCTGCCAACGACCACGGCGTTCCTGCTTGTGCAAGGGAAAGCTGCGAGCCATGGCAACCCCTGGTACAGCATGGGAGCAGGACGCCATGTGGTAACCGGGAGTTCAAGTCGGTCAGCAGGTACAGGGTTGTCCAGGTCAACACTGGCTGGTTGTCGGCGGATGACACGCTCAACGAGCTTGTCCATCTCATCCAACGGCGCCAGGTCGAGGGACTGTCGACAGCAGCGCTGACAGCAACCAGGCAGGACGGCAGCGCGCGAGTGCGGGCCGAGACGGACGAGGCTTCGACCTAACGGCCGTTCCCAGAGCGCAATGAACGTGCTGTACCGAGCTTCTAAGCGAGACGTCGACACAGACATCCTGCAAGGCGTCCCTGTCTACACCGCGCGCACTGCCGAAATAGTCTTTTTTGGATCAAGGCACCGCGCTCCGCGCGGTGCGGGCGGCAAGCCCGGCCGGCGGCACGCCGCCCCGGCTGCCTCCGGCGCCGGGGCGGGAAGCCACCGACAGCCGCCGGGGCACCGCCTCTAACAAGGGGAGCATCCCCAACGAGGTCGTGACGGAAGCTGGCGGGGCTGGCCACCGTCGTGGTTGGGGCTTCCGGCTGCCGCGCCAGTCCAAAACACGGACTGGCTTGCCACTGAGTCGCCCGGCCGGCCGCCAACTCCACCGCCAGGACGTGCCCGACCCCATCCTCCACGTCGCCCACCGCCCACGGGAAAGGCCGCCACGGAGCCCGTACTCACTCAGCCTGCGGAGCCTCGCCAGGTCGGCCATGGCCACACTCCAGGACATTCCCGGACCGGCCGTCGACCACCTGCACCTCGTAGGGGTCGCCAGCGTTCGCCCAGACAATCACGTGATCGGAGATGACGCTGACCGAGAATTCGGGATCGACGGCACCGCCAATCACGACAAAGGTCTCCTCCGGCTGCAACCAGAAGTCCTCCCCGAAGGGCTCGACGAAGAGGCAGACCACCTGGTCGCCGACGTTACTCACGGGCAGCCTGCGTCTACCATCCACGCCCGGCAGGGGCTCATCCACAGCCCGGCACCTTAACGCCTACCTGCGCCCGGCCACCCACTGGCCGCCGCGCCACGGAGAGGGCACCACTCACCGGCCCCGTAGCGGGGAGCATCAAGGGGACCGGGTCGCCCATTCCTGGGCCGTCTCTGGGCCGTCTGGGCCGTCACCGGGCCGTCAGACGCCGCCCAACAGTGACCAAGGTCAACCAACAGCACCAGACAAAGAAGCAGGTCACGGCCTTGATCAGGACCGTGACCTGGGGTGCGACGGACGAGTCGACCTGTACGCCGGATTTTGTGACCGGCGCGCACCGTTGCCGGTGGGCGCCGACGGCGGTCATCCATCTCGGCCTACCGTTGCCGGCAGGCTCCAGCGGTCTACCCGCAGACATCGGACGGGCCGCCCTCAATCGCCTGCGCGGGGCTGTCGCCTCTCGGCGATGGCCCTTTCTTGACCTTGCTCCGAGTGGGGTTTACCGAGCCATCCCGGTCACCCGGGATGCTGGTGGGCTCTTACCCCACCGTTTCACCCTTACCGAACCGGTCATTCCACGCGTTTCCGGGTGGAACCACCAGGCTCGGCGGTTTGTTTTCTGTGGCACTTTCCCGCGGGTCGCCCCGGGTTGCCGTTAACAACCACCCTGCCCTGTGGAGTCCGGACGTTCCTCGGCGGCGGGCTCACGGCCCGCCGACGCGACCGCCCGGTCGACTCGTCCGTCGCGTACCCAATGTTAGCGATGATCCGTAAAAGCGATCCACCGGACCCGACTCCACCGGGCGGCACAGCAACCGGGAAGGATGCCGGGTCTCCAGGGGCCCCCGGTCAGGCTCCAACAGAACGGTGAGTAAGGCTGCACCCGAGCTGCTCCTGTCTGGCGGTGTCCAGTTCCGGCCCCTTGGGGCTGACCAGTACGGCTGAAAGGCCCCCGCCGCCGGTGGGGTGCCGTCGTCGCCGGGGATCCAGCCACCCCACCGGACTCTGCCCGAGTGAGTCCTCGGGTCAGGGAGTCGCCGACTCCGGCTCTCATGATGCCCACCCCCGTGAGCAGCCGTCGGGGTTGGGGCATCCGCCGTCAGCCCACCGGGAGCGCCCGGAGCAGCCGCTGGAGCTCTCCGACGCACATCATGTATCCGGTCGGGGTGGGCAGTCGTTCGAGGTAATACTCCAGGTCCGCACCGAGCGAGAACACTCTGGTCGGGGTTCCGGTCTTCCGTGCGTCCTCGATGGCCTTGCCCAGGCCATCGAGGACGGCTGGGTGCCGGGTGCGGTACGACTCGGCCACCAGGTGGTTGCTGCGGTCGGCGGCGAGATAGAACTGCGCCAGGTCCTTGGTGCCGAGGAAGAGTTCATCGGCGCCGGCAGCGCAGATGGCCGACGTGGCGTGGACCGCCGCCGGCGTCTCGATGAACGCGGACAGGGGTATCTCGGCCGGCAGGCCGAGGTGGGGCCGGAGCTTCGCGAACTCCTCGGCATCGTTGAGGAACGGGGCCGAGAGGCTCACTCGCGCCGCCCGGGCGCCGAGCCGTGCCTGCAAGGTCTCCAGCATGACGTGCAGCGCCTGCGGATAGGCGACCGACCTGAGCAGCCACCGTGTGCCGTGCAGGCCCATGTCGGGATTCGGCTCGGGCTGGACCGGGGCCTGCTCCGTGATCCGGGCAGCATCGTCGGAACGCAGATCGAGCATCCGCAGGATCAGTTGCTGGCCCGGCAGAAGCTGCTCGACGTACGTCTGTAGCTGGCCTGCGATCGCCCGCCCGTAGGCGTCGATGCCGGCCGTCCCGCCGTACAGCGCGTCGATCGGGCTGAGGGCCGCGGCCAGGCACAGGAACTCCTCGCGCAGGAAGAACGATTCGACTCGCGCCGCACCCGGGCCACTGGTGTTGACGGTGCGGATGTCATCGAGGTCGGCGATCACCGCGCAGGCCGAGCCGAGCTGCTCCGGTGACGGCATGCTCGTCCCCGTCGGCTCGGTCTCGGCGCTGCCGCCGGAGCCGAAGGTGATCGACTGGCTTCGCAGGTCCAGTGTCACTTCGCCAATGAGCTTGTCGAGGTCGGTCCGGTCGACACGCAGGACGGGGATGCTCTTGGCGCGGCAGATCGACTGCATATGGCCGGTCAGACCGCCCGAGCTACAGACAACCGCGCGGGCGGCCATGATGGCGGCGTACAGCTTCGGGTTGAGGGAGGGGGCGACGAGGATGGAGCCGTCGAGTGGTTCGCCGGTGCGATTGCACGGTCCGCCCACCACCGGCTCGGTGCCGGGGGTGAGCAGGACGCCGCAGATCCGTTGTTCGGTCACGTGACCTCCGTATCTTCATCGGCCGAGATCCGCAGTTGCCCGCGTAACTGCCGTGGTGTAACCGAGATGTCCGTGAGCCGCTTGACCGCCTCCTGAAGGACAGCGGTCCGGATCAGGTGGCCGTGCGCTCCGGCGCGGATGGCGCGGAAGCTGACGGTGGTACGCAGGTGGGCTTCCAGGCGGGCATCAAGACGCACGCGCTCGTCCCTGCGCCTGGCCGCCAGCCGCCTGACCTCAAGAGAGACGGCCTCCTCGAACGCCGGCCGGGTCGATTCACCGGCGACGAGCGTGTGGCAGAACTCGGCAGCGGCCCGGCGCGCCGCGCCGTCGCAGCGCAGTTCGAGTCGTTCGATCAGGTGGGCGGCGACCACGATCGAGTGGTTCTTGATCGCGGCAAGGTTGAACGCGAAGGCGCCGGCGCGGCCGTTGCGCACTATCTCGTCGCCTTCCCGCATCACACCGATCGCGGAGAGCGGGATGATCGGCTCACCGCCGGGTTTCAGGGGGGTTCCCCGGTCGTCGACCTCGATGCCTCGTCCCGTGCGCTGGTGGGGCATGACCACCTGCCTGGTCAGAAGGTTCTTCCAGAGCCGTGAACCGACCTGGGTGTAGTCGGCTTCTCTGCCGACGTTGCACACCACCAGGTCGGCCGGGATGACGCGCCTGGTCGTGGGTGCCGTGACGGTGACGGCCAGCCGGTCTGATCCGACCGGGGCGATCTGCTCGACCTTGCCGATGACGACCTCCACGGAACCGTGGTCCGCGGACAGCGCGTGCTCGACGATCGACGTCGTGTACCGCACGGCACCGACTCGGAGCGCGGCGATCTGGGTGCCGAAGTCGTCGAGCAGGCGGCGCAGTTCGTCGGTCGGGATCCGGTCGATGATCGTCGGGAGGTGTGGTTCCCACGCCTTGGCCACCCGCTCGGTGACGACCTGCTGGTCGATCTCGGGATGGTCGTCGCGCACTGCCGCGCAGGCGGTCTCCCACTCGGCCCGGATCCGCGCCCGGAACTCCTCCCGGTTCTGGTACGGCTCAAGCAGACGCGCGGGAACGGGCAGTTGGACGACGTCGTGCTGGTGATGCTCGGGGTACGCCCGTGGGGTGGTGCCGGACCTGGAGACCAGGTGGATGGGCCCGGTGTGGCCCTGCCGCAGCAGCAGGGCCGCGGAGTCGTACGCGCTGAGCACCGTCCCGACGATCACCACGCTCGCCGGGCGCGGCACCGCCAGGAGTCTGCGGACGCCATCGGTCGAGTACGGGTGCCGGATGAAGGCGTCATGTGCCAGCACGTCGACGGCGAACGCCGGCCACTTGAGTTCCAGGCCGGTCGCGAGCACCACGTGATCTGCCGTCAGGGTCGAGGTGTGCTCGGTGTCAGTCCCGGCGGCGTGCCGGATGGTCGCCTCCACATCGTCGGCGTGGATGCCGAGGTCCACCGCCTCGCCCTCGGCCTCGACAAGGTCGACTCCCGGGTATGCCGCGCGGCGTGCCTCCGCCATCCGGTCGGTCAGGTAGTCGTGATAGATCCGGCGAGGGGCTGGCCCGTGTTCGACGAACTCGAAGTCGGCCCACGGTGCCGGCCAGTGTTGCCGGTCGGCCTCCCGGTTGGCCCAGCGTACGAAGTCGTCGACGTCCTCCCGGAACGCCGACATCCGGCCCGCCTGGATGTTGAAGACGTGATCCCAGGGATTACCGTCCCGGTGATAGGCCACGCCGGCGTACCGGTATTCAGAGCGCCGCTCCAGCATCACTATTTCGAGTGGTGTGCGGGCGAACTGGAGGAGCCGGATCGCGGTGGCGGTGCCGGCCAGTCCGGCGCCGATAATGAGAATTCGCGGGTGACGCATACATGCCTCCGTCGTCGTATCCGGAGCGCGCTTTTCCCAGCTCGCCCGGATGTTCTCGATGCTGAACGGCAGGCACACCGCCACACGAGCGACGAATTCCCATACACGTGGCCCGGCACGCAAAAAACTGCACTCCGGATGTCGCGGGAAAGAAGGGATTCCTGCGTCGTGACCACGACACGGGGAGGTCGGTCATCCATCTCGGCAATTACGTCGCGTCCCTCGGATTGCAGTCCGCCTGCCGGGCAGGGTCCCATCATAAGGGTTCGACCTCCGTCGCGTCAGGCCTTGATCCCCCGAGGCGCAAGATCCACTGGGGACGTTCGGCCGGATTTGCTCAGTCTGGCCGCTAACGTCGTGGACATTCATCTCCGTTCTTGCGGAATACGATGGCGCTCCACCTGCGGAACCTGCGCATCACCAGGTCAGCGGGCAGGTCACCCGATCGCATCCACAATGACGGCATTGAGGGATGGCATCGAGGCCACTAGATTCAGCGGACATGGGACCGCCCACGGAGCCGATCGGATGCATCCCCCGGCGCGACCGTGTGCCGGAAGCCGCCGAGCACATCCTGCCGGAGCCGCTGGGCACGTGCGACGACTGCGGGTTCGCGTCGTTCGGCGACGACACGTCGACATCGCGGGACCGGCCTTCGTGAAAGTCCGCGCCCGGATCGAGGGCACCCAGCTGGCCGACGAGAGACTAGGAGCGTGATGGCATGGCACACATCGACCTAGGGGTGAACGAGAAGGAGTTCCCTGGCATCAGCGGGCCGATGCAATTCCGCCCGGAGACGGCCAAGCCGCTCAACGAGCTGGCCGAGGTGCTCCTCCGTAGTCCGAACACGCTGACGTCCGGCGAACGCGAGCTGATCGCAGCCTACGTGTCCGGCGGCAACGAGTGCCGCTTCTGCTGCGCGTCGCACTCGGCGTTCGCCGCGGCGCAGCTCGACGGCGGCATCGGGGTCGTCAACCTGGTGGTCGCCGACCCGGACGCGGCGCCCATCTCGGCCAAGCTCCGCGCGCTGCTGCGGATCGCCGCCGCAGTACGCGAGGGCGGCCGCACGGTCACCACCGAGCTGGTCGCCGCGGCACGCGCCGAGGGTGCCACCGACATCGAGATCCACGACACGGTGCTGATCGCGGCGGCCTTCTGCATGTACAACCGATACGTCGACGGGCTGGCCACCTTCGCACCCGAGGATCCCGAGCAGTACGCCAAGCGCGCGCAGCGGATCGTCGAGTCCGGCTACGGCGCCTGAGCCTCACCGGGTGACAGCGGTGGGGTGATTGCCGGGCTTGGCCGGCGTGGTGGGGCACGTCCTTCTTGCCGTGCGGCAGGTCCTGGGCGGCGTCCCGGGTGCCGGTCGAGAGGTACGCGGTGCGCGGCGGCGACGCAGTTCGTCCGGGCCGAGCCCGCACGCCCGCCAGGGAGGGATCACCCCCGCGTGCGCGGGGAGCAGACGTCCTGACCAGCAGCTCTAAAGATCAAACACGGTCCGGGGACGCCCGGGGACGGCGAGCGGGAAGTTGCCCGCCGCCCCCGGAGTCAGCCTCACCATTCGGTCAAAAAGCTCTCGCCGAACATCTGTCGCCCGGTGTCACGCTCGACCAGTTCCGTCGAGGCGATGGTCCTACCGGCCGTGTCGAGGGCCCGCACGGTCAACTTGGTGCCGAGCGGGACGGTGAACAGAGCGGCGCCGCGCTGCTGCGGGCTGACGTCGGGCAGCACATTCCCCGCCGCGTCGATCACCGAGTACGAGGCGTCGGTCGCCCGCCCCACCACGAGCAGCCGGTCCGACAACACCGCCCGACCACCGGCCCGCTCCGGAATCCGTACCGTGATCAGATCGGCGGAGTTGGTGTAGCCGGTGGAGACGAGGGACCAATTCTCCCGGTCGGCGTCGGGTGCCGCCGGATCATCCGGGGCAGGATCATCCTGCCCGGCCAGTGCCAGCATGCCCTTCACGCCCGGCCCGACCTGCAAGAGCACCGGTCCCGGGGCGCTCGGGCTGACCAGTACGGCCGGCGGAATCTCGACGCCGGTCCGGATGTCTTCGTCGAAGATCCAGCCGGACCACCGTACCGCCGGGGCGAGATCCCGGGTCAGGGAGTCGCCGAAGCCGGCTCTGCGGGCCAGTTCCCAGTACGACCCGATCGCGGCCGATGCCACGGGCCCGTCGATCGTCGTCGCGCCGACGCTCGGCGTAACAGGTGCGGCCGGCACCGCCGATCCGGTGACCTCGTCGAGCTGGGCGCCGAGCGGAGCCCGGTGCCGGAGCGTCCCATCACAGGTGGCTCGCCAGTACCCGGTCGCCGGCACCCGCTCGTCGAGCGCGTAGTCACCACCCGGCGCCGGTCGCCAGTTCCGCCGGATTCCGTCGGCCACCGGGCCGATCGTCGCGGTCTGCGACACCTCGACCGCGCAGCCGGCCGGGGCAAGGCCCAGGGTGAACCGCACCGACGAGTCGTCGCCCCCCTGGATGGTCTCCGATACGACGAGGAACGGCTCGACCCGCGCGTTCATGATGCCCGCCCCCAGAATCAGCTCCTGGGCGGACGCCCCCCGCCGAGCCATCCGGGTCACCAGGCTGGCCCTCGAATCGGAGTGGTACGCGACGACGACCGATCGGGCCTTCGGAAAGTCGTGTACGAAGAGCACCTTGGCCTCGGGCAGCGCTGCGGCGCCCTGGCCGACCCGGTCCGCCACGAATGCCTGGGTGAGCCCGTCGACCAGTGCCCGGTCGTCGCCGAGGTTGCCCCGGGCCGGGGACTCGATCAGCCGCCAGCTCAGGTCCGAGGTGACCGGATAACCGTTCTCCGGAAACCGGGGGCTCCCCCGTCCGTCACCGGGCCCGGCCGGACCCAGCCCCACTACCCCGGATCCGAGCAGCGCGGTGGTCAACAGCGTCGCCAGGCCACCGCCGATCCCGGCGAACCTGACCCGTCGCCGACGGCGCGTGTGCCGGCGCAACAGCAGCGCGTACGGATCCTCGTCCGGTGCCACCGACTCGGCCAGTCGGGCGAACCCTGCGCGCAGCTCGTCCACACTCATGCGTTCCCCCCAACGATCATGTTCTGCGGTGGACGCGGCGGAGTCGGTCGTACCGCCGACGCCGACGCCGACGCCGACGCCGACGGACGGAACCCCGACGAGTCCTCGCCCGACGCCAGTACCTCGCGTAGCCGGGTCAGCCCCCGGGCCGCCTGGCTCTTGACCGTGCCCACCGAACAGTTGAGCAGCGCCGCCGTGTCCGCCTCGGACTGGTCCTCCCAGTACCGGAGCACAAGTACCGCCCGCATCCGGGCCGGCAACTTCTGCAACGCGGTCATCAGTTCGTCGCGTACCACCACGGTCTCGGTCGCGTCGGGGCGTACCCGGTCCGGGACGGTCGCGGTGAGCAACTCGCGGGAGCCGATCCGACGCCACCGGTTGGTGCGTTCGTTCACCAGGATCTTCCGGACGTACGCCACCGGCTCGTCGAGCCGTCGCCACCGACGCATCGCCTTCAGCAGGGCGGCGTGCAGCAGGTCCTGGGCGGCGTCCCGGGTGCCGGTCAGGAGGTACGCGGTACGCAGCAGGTCGGCGTACCGGACCTCCACGAACTCGCGGAACCCGTCGTCATCCACATGCCGTCCCTTCTGCTGGCCAGTGTCACCGAACAGAACGCGGCAGGTCGCCGGGAAGTTGAGAGGGTGGGCGGATCAGCCTCGACCGGTGATCGATCTCAGCACCACACCCACGACGGCGTCGACGGGGACGTAGCCGTACTGCCGGGAGTCGCCGCTGCCGTCGGGGTTGTCGCCGAGCAGCACCAGGCTGCCGGGCGGCACCAGCGGCCCCGAACCGTCGATCGGAAACGGAACCGGGTCACCGGGCACGGCGGCGACCCGCTTGATGACCCGGCTGTTGCGCAGCCGGTCCTCGGGGGTGACCCATCCCGGTAGCGGCCGGACCGTCTCGGGCAGGTCGACCACGGCCACCTGCCCGCTCCGGACCCGGGCGCCGGGACGGCGGCGTACCAGTAGGCGGTCGCCGTTTCGATAGGTCGGCGCCATGCTGGGACCGCGCACGGTGACCACCAGGTGCCGGCCCCGCAGCCAGCAGAACCAGCCGGCCAGCGCCGCCACCACCGTCACGGCCACGGCTGCGGCCGGCCAGGTCATGCCGGGGCCGCCGCGGCGTAGCCACGGGCCTGGAGGTTGAACAGCCGGGCATAGACGCCGTCGACCGCCAGCAACGTGTCGTGGTCGCCCAGTTCGGCGATCTGGCCGTCGGCGAGTACGGCGATCTGCCCGGCGTCCCGGACCGTGTTGAGCCGATGCGAGATCAGCAGGCTGGTGCCGTTGCCCCGGTGCCTCCGAAGCTGGCTGTGGATCTCGGCCTCGGCCTCGGCGTCAAGTCCGGAGCTGGGTTCGTCGAGGATCAGCAGGTCCCGGTCCTCCCGCAGCAGCGCCCGGGCCAGGGCCAGTCGTTGGCCCTGTCCACCGGAGAGCAGTACGCCGGTGTCGGCGTCCTCGGAATCAATGCCCTCCAGGAACATCCGGGTCAGCATCGTGTCGTAGCCCTTCGGCAGCCGGGTCAGCGCCTCGTGCACCCCGGCCCGTCGCCCCGCCGCCTCGATCCGGTCCCGGTCGCCGAGTAGCGACAGGTCGCCGACCCCGATGTTCTCGGCCGCCGAGAGTTCGTACTCGACGTAGTCCTGGAACACGGTGCCGATCCGCTGCCGCAGTTCGTCGGGATCGAGGTCCCGCAGGTCGACCCCGTTCCACCGGATCTCTCCCCGGACGGGGTCGTAGAGCCGGCAGAGCAGTTTGACGACGGTGCTCTTGCCCGAGCCATTGAGGCCGACCAGTGCGGTGGCCTGCCCGGCCGGGAGGACGAGGTTGACGCCGCGCAGCACCCAGGGCCGGCTGGGCCCGTACCGGAACCAGACGTCGCGGAACTCGATCCCGTCAACCAGCGCCGGCACCGGGGCCGGGGTCGCCGGTACCGGCAGGTCGGGTTCCGTCGTGGTCGCCACGTGGAAATGGTCCATCATCATCAGCGCGTGGTGCACGGCACCGAACTGTCCCACGATGCCCGACAGCCCACCCTGGACCCCGGCCACGGCGGCGACGAAGACGGTCACGTCCCCGATGGTGAGCTGACCGGACCGGGCAGCCAGAACCGCCCAGACCAGGCCGCCGCCGGCCACCGCCGCGCCGAGCAGGGCGAGCATGCTCTGCACCTTCAGGTCCCGACGGTCAACGGACCGGCTGTCGGCGTTCGCGGACCGCAGCTCGGCGAGCATCCTGGCCCGAAAGAAGGCGCCCAGCCCGAAGAGCCGGATCTCCTTCGCCTCCCGGGGCATGCTGAGCAGGTTCGCGTAGAAGTGCTGGCGCCGGTTGGCGTGGCCGATCCGCCACATGGTCGCGGTGCGGAGCCGGCTCAGCAGCAGTTCGGCCCGGATCGTCGGCAGTGCCGCGACGGCCACCGCCAACAGCAGCCACGGGTTGACCACCCAGAGGGTGACCATGAACCCGCCGGTGGTCAGCAGGTCCCGGCCGATTCCGGTGCCATTGGTCACCAGGTCGCCCGGGCTGCTGCTGCCGAACTGCTGGGCGAGCTGGATCCGGGTGTGGAACGGGGGGTCCTCCAGTTTGGTCAGACCCCGCAACCGTTGGTGCAGCGCGCGGTAGAGCCGGTCCACGGCGGCCAGCCGGACCTGCCGGCCCAGTTCCGTCTGGGCGTACCGGGACAGCATGGGCAGCACGACGGTGGCGATCCCGGCCACCGCCAGCGCGCCGGCGAGCCAGACCAGGGTCCGGTCGGCCATGCCCCCGACCAGACCGTCCAGCACCAGCCGGGTGAGCCAGGCCGCCCCCACCGGCGCCAGGCCGGCGGCAACGGTCAACGCGAGCAGTCCAGCGAGGCTCTGCGGAGCCGCCCGGACCGCCAGTCCTGCGGCGGTCCGGGCGTGGCTCCACATCACCCGTGCGGGAAGTGGTTCCGCTCCGGACCCCGCGGCGCCGGGACCTCCGGTCACGCCCCCACCGGTACGGCCACGACGTCCGCGGCGTGGTGGCTGACAACCGTGCCGTTCTCGTCCAGCCGGCCCATCGCGGGGTACCCGGTGATCCTGAAGGCGTCGTGCAGCGGTTCCTTCCGTCCCCGCTCGATCACCACCAGGGCCACCTCCCGGAGTTGCGCCACCATCTCGGCCCGGTCCGCCTCCGTCTCGCCGGACACGACCGCCAGCGCACCCTGTCGCCCGGCCGGCAGCGCGCGGGCCGCCTCGACGAACCGGGGCAGCCACTCTCCGCACGCGGAGCAGGTCGTGGAGAAGAAGCCGACCAGCCCGCCCCGGGCAAGGTCCGCCTCACTGATTCGGTGCCCGTCGATCGTCTCGACGGCGAACGGTGCGGGCCGGCGACCTGGTCCGATCATGAGTTCCGGCTTCGGCGCCGTCTCGGCGAGGGCGACGAGCCGCTCCGAGTGGTCCCGTAGCCGTCGGATCACACCGAGCATGAGCACCAGGTTGAGGAGCGTGACGGCGACGCACACGATCACCACTGCAACGAGGATCATCATCAGTTTTCCTTCGAATTCCTGCTGCACCGATAGGGATTGGAGTCAATGCGGAGACGCCCCGTCGAGCGCGCCCCTGATCAGGGCCGGAATACGCCGAACCGGCTGCCGCCGACCCACGAGCACGGGTACGGCGGCAGCCAGTCAAACGGGACGGTGAACTCCTGGCGAACGCCTTCGGTTATTTGCGACCCACCGCTGCCGCAAGAACCCCTGTCCGGAACGGCTCAACAGCCTGAACAGCGACGCTCACCACCGATTGTGCGCCGTCTAGTCGACGTGGCAGGGGCCGCAGGAGACGTCTCGACCGCTGTTCGCGCAGTAGCACTGCTTGTGCTGGCCACCGCTGCACGGCAGGGTGTAGTAGCACGGACCAGTGTACGGATAGGCCCCACACGGACAGCTCGCTGCCGCGCTGGTGGCGGGCACGAACTTGCTCAGCATCCGATCGCTGAGCTCTTCCAGTTTCCTGAACATCTGCTCCCCTTCCGGTGAACGGGTCGCCGAATCCATACAGGATAGCAATGCGCTGGGTTCCGCGCTCGGCGACGGTTCCGCAACGCTATCAGGATCACTTCCAGACAAGCAACGCTCGTGAATGGATAGATCCCGATCCGCTCGTCGGCGGAATAAGCGTGACGACCGGCCAACGCCGCCGTACGGTGGCGCACGGGCCCATGTGCGCGAGGATGCCAGTGCGCTGGCCAGCACGTCAACCCCTGCGCCACCGTTCCACACCGCCGGACCCGGCTCGACTTCACGGACTGTCACTCGGCCGAACCGTCCACCCTCGGAGTCAATGGCACGGTAATGCGCATGCATTTCTGCGCGCATATCCGCGAGACGGCTCCACTGTGGCACGCCGAGCACGCCGCACCGGCAACGACACCACATTTTCTCAATTCAACACATCGCCACGTCGACCAGAACTGCTGCTTCCGGAACTTCGACGGAATCGTCCAGAGCAGATCCGCGATCGCAACCGGAACCACGTCGAACTTTCTGGGCGAGGAACTGCTTTCGATACTTATCGGTAACCGCCGGGAAGTTCCGCTCTGCTCGACAATGCGCACACCCGGACAGGGCGATGGGAATCGGCCGTACGCGCGATGCTGCCGGGTCACCAATTCCGAGATTCCGGTCCGGACAGCCGGAAGTGCACAACGTCCACCCCGACCAATGGTGGGCTCGCTCCCATCGACGACCTCCGCAGTTCAGCCACCCGGCGCTCGGACCGGACCGGACCGGCGTCAGTTGCGGGCAGTCGACGACTCCGGTCGACAAAGAACGCTTGATCGTCGCCGTAGCCCGGGCCGGGGAAGGACGTACCGGGAAAGCTGGATCATCGTTGCCAGCGGCTCCGCCCCGTTTCCCGATACCGTCGCGGGATTCCGGTGGGCACCGACGCCAGCCGGCCGTGCCTACGAAGCCGAATCCGCGGGGCGGGCCGCGCCGAAGCGGGAGCGTCACGGATCTTCTCGGGCCACTCGGTTCCGCCGCCGGGAAGTCGGAGGAACCGGATCCGATCCCTTGAAAGCGCGCCAACATCCCCGTGCCGGGACAACTGCCGCGATGCGCGCCGTCGAGGAGATCATCGAACGCCAACGGCGACCCGAGATCCTGGCGCGGATACGCACCGGGCGAGATCAATTCGGCCGGCTACCCACCGTAAACATGATCGGCTTTTCTCCGGTGCGCGACGGCAGCCGTCGACCGGCGAGCCGGAGGGCAGCCGCCGACCGACGAGCCGTTAGCCTCGACGATCTATGGAGTTTCCCGAGATGCTGCTGCTGGTCGGCGCGGGGCTCACCGCCGGCACGGTGAACGCGGTGGCCGGTGGCGGCTCGCTCGTCACGTTCCCCGCGCTGATCGCGGTCGGTCTGCCGCCGGTGCCGGCGACCGTCTCCAACTCGATCGCGGTCTTCCCGGGTTACCTGGCCAGCGTGGTCGGCAGCCGGGCGGACCTACCGGAGCGACGCCGGCTGCTCCGGCTGCTTCCGGGAACCGCCCTGGGCACCGCCGCCGGCTGTGCGCTGCTGCTCTCCACCCCCGCGCGGGCGTTCGAACTGATCGTGCCGTTCCTGGTGCTGGGCGCGACGGCCGTACTCGCCTTCCAGGACCAGTTGCGCCGGCTGGTCGGGCATCCCCGGGAGCTCGACCCACGGCGTCGAAGCCGCTCCGTACAGCTCATGGTCGTGCTGGGCGCGGTCTACGGCGGCTACTTCGGCGCCGCGCTCGGAGTCATGCTGCTCGCCGGCCTGGCCCTGTTCCTGGACGAGACGCTGGTCCGGGTCAGCGCGATCAAGAACGTGCTGTCCGCGGTGGTCGGGGTGACCACCACGGCCACCTTCGCCGCGTTCGGCCCGGTCGACTGGGCCGCCGTCGCGCTGGTCGCGCCCGCGACCATCGGCGGCGGGTACGGCGGCGCCTGGCTGGTCCGCCGGATGCGGCCGACCGTACTCAAGGCCGTGATAGTGCTCTTCGGTACGGCGATCGGCCTGCTCCTGCTCTACCGCGCGCTCTCCTGACCCGTAGGGGCGATCCCCGTGATCAGGGAGGCCGTCTCCGGGAGGCGCCGGGACGGTTCCCTGATCACGGGGACCTCGTCGGTGGTTGGTCGTTCGGTTGCGGGTCAGACCTTGGGGGCCGGTTCGGTCGGCTCGGCCACCAACTCGGTCTCCTGCCGGGGACCCGGGACGAGCCTCGGGTCGCCCTCGTCGGCGAAGTAGTCGTCCCGCTCGGTGCCGTCGGCTCCCTCGGTCACCTTCGCGGCCCGCAGGATCAGCGTGACGATCACCGCGACCAGCAGGTTGACCGCGACCGCGACGAGTCCGACGTAGATGGTCTTCGTCGAGCCGTCGAAGCCGAACTTCTCCAGCGGGAAGGCTGACCCGCCGAAGTGCAGCCGCTTCGTCGCCGGGTTGGGGATCTGGTAGAGCATCCACATCCCCAGGCCCATTCCGGCGGCCCAGCCGGCGATCAGCGCGCCACGGTGGAACCAACGGGTGTAGAGGCCCAGCGCGACCGCCGGCAGCGTCTGGAGGATGATGACGCCGCCGATGAGCTGGAGGTCGATCGAGAACTGCGGGTCGAGGAAGACGATGCAGGCGACCGCGCCGACCTTGACCACCAGCGAGGTGATCTTGGAGACGTTAGCCTCCTGCGCCGGTGAGGCGTCCTTGCGCAGGTACTCCTTGTAGATGTTCCGGGTGAACAGGTTCGCGGCGGCGATCGACATGATGGCCGCCGGCACCAGTGCCCCGATCCCGATTGCCGCGAACGCCACCCCGGCGAACCAGCTCGGGAACTGCTGCTCGAACAGCAGCGGCACCACCGTGTTGTTGTCGACGGTGCCCTCGGTCGAGCCGGGCAGTGGGGTGACCCCGGCCGCGATGGCGGCGTACCCGAGCAGGGCGATCAACCCGAGCAGCAGGCTGTACGCCGGCAGCGCCGACATGTTCCGCTTGATCACGTCCCGGCTCCGACTGGCCAGTACGCCGGTCAGGCTGTGCGGGTACAGGAACAGCGCCAGTGCCGAGCCCAGCGCCAGGGTGATGTACTGCAACTGGTTGTTCGCGTTCAGCGTGATGCCGTCGTTCGTGGACGGACTCGCGTCGAACTTCGCGTCCGCCGCGTCGAAGATGCTCCCCCAGCCACCCAGCTTGTACGGCAGGTAGATGATCGCCACCAGGATCACGATGTAGATCAGCGTGTCCTTGACGAACGCGATCAGCGCCGGTGCCCGCAGCCCGGACTGGTACGTGTACGCGGCCAGGATGGCGAAGGCGATGATGATCGGCAGGTGCCGGGCGATGGTGCTCTCCCCGGTCACCCCCATCGTCTTGAGCACCGCCTCGATGCCCACCAGTTGCAGCGCGATGTACGGCATGGTCGCGACGATGCCGGTGATCGCGATGATCAGCGCCAGCGTCGGCGAGTCGAACCGCTTCCGGACGAAGTCGGCCGGGGTGACGAACCCGTGCCGGTGCGACACCGACCAGAGCCGGACCAGCACCAGGAAGACCAGCGGATAGATGATGATCGTGTACGGCACGGCGAAGAACCCGGCCGCGCCGGCCCCGAACAGCAGCGCCGGTACGGCCACGAAGGTGTACGCGGTGTAGAGGTCGCCGCCGACCAGGAACCAGGTGATCCAGCCGCCGAAGCTGCGCCCGCCGAGTCCCCACTCGTCGAGGTGGTTGATGTCCTTCGGCGCCCGCCACCGGGCCGCCACGAAGCCCATTCCGCTGACCAGCAGGAACAGGACCGCGAAGACGATGATCTCAGTGAGATGGTCCCGCCACACCGCCGCTCACCTCCGCTTCTTCGTCATCTGGTAGACCAGCGTCGTGGTGGAGACCCCGAGCAGGATGAAGGCCAGCTGTAGCCAGTAGAAGACCGGAAACCCGAACAGCCGGGGTGAGTCGTAGTTGAACAGCAGCGTGACCAGTGGCACCACGATCGGGATGAAGAGCAGCCAGTTCCACGGACTGTGGTCCTTCGCTCTGGACACCGCCGGGACCGGCGCCGCCTGTGGGGTGTCAGGTTCGCTCATGCCGTCACCTCGCTGCGCTCGGCGCCGTCGTGAGCTGTTCCAGCCCTGGACCGGCTGATTCGCTCGCTTCGCTCGCTCATACCGGAACTCCTCCGGGACTGTCCGTCATGGATCTACATGTGACGCCGGAGGTTAGGGCAGAGTGACGGCCGTCACCTGGCCACCTCGGGACCGTTGCGCCCAACGGCGACCACGGTGCGCCGAATGGTGACCAACGGGACCAACAAGGCCCGCATAGCGGATCTTTCAGATCAAAGAACAGATCGAAGGCCGGCGATAGGCCTTGATCGCCGGTCGGGAGGTTGCCATGCTGACCGGGTGCCGAGATTCCGCTCGTACGACACCACCGAACTGGCGTACCACGTGCTCGGCTCCGGGCCACCGTTGGTCTGCCTGCCCGGGGGGCCGGCCAGAGCGTCGAGCTACCTCGGCGACCTGGGCGGACTGAGCCGGGAACGCACCCTGCTCAAGCTCGATCTGCGCGGCAGCGGCGAGTCGGCTGTGCCGGAGGATCCCGCGAGCTACCGGTGCGACCGGCTCGTGGACGACGTCGAGGCGTACCGGATCCACCTCGGACTGGACCGGATGGACCTGCTGGCCCACTCCGCCGCCGGAAACCTCGCCGAGCTGTACGCGGCCCGGTTCCCCCACCGGCTGGCCCGACTCGTACTGGTCGCGCCCGGCCTGCGGTCGGTCGGGGTGGAGACGGTCGGCTTCGCCGAGGCGGTCGCCGCCCGGTCAACCCAGTGGTGGTACCCGGAGGCGAAGGCGGCGATGGACGCCTGGCAGGAGGCGGCGACCCGGGGCGCGGCACCCGAAGAAATCGCGGCGCACCGCACCGCCGCCGCCCCGTTCGCGTACGGGCGGTGGGACGAGCGGGCCCGGGCACACGTCGAGGCCGAACAGGAGGAGCGGTCCGGACCGGCCTCCGCCGGGTACTACGCCGGGTTCGCCCCGGACGTCGCGGCGGTTCGCGCGGCACTGACCGGACTCGACGCCCCGGTACTGATCGTGGCCGGTGAACTGGACCCCGCGCCGACGCCGCAGGCCGCCGAACTGCTCGCCGCGCTCTTCCCGAAGGCCGAGGTCGCGGTCCAGGACGGCGCCAGCCACTCCCCCTGGATCGACGACCACGGCAGGTTCGTCAAGACCGTGCTCGCCTTCCTCGCCGACGGGCGTCCCGCCGACGAGCGCTGAACTTCACGGGCACCCGGGAGGTCAGGGGTCAGATCCCGGCCAGGTGGGCGGTGTCGTTGACGGTCCGGACCGCCATCCCGCCGTCCGGCCAGATGTCCATGAGGGACAGGCCGGCCGGATCGAGGTAGAGCCGGTGCAGGAAGGCGTCCGTCGCGGCGAGCGCGTCCCGCAGCGCGATCTTCACCGGCGAGACGTGCGAGACCACCACCACCGTCTCCCCCGGGTACGAGTCCAGCAGCTTGGCCATCGCCCGGTTCACCCGGATGGTCACCTCGACGAAGGACTCCCCGCCCGGCGGGGCGACTGCCGGCGAGGCCAGCCAGGCGTCGAGTTCGGCCGGCCACCGCTCGCGTACCTCGGCGAAGGTCCGACCCTCCCAGTCGCCGAAGTCGCACTCGATCAGGTCCGGCTCGACCACCAGCGGTACGCCACCGAGCCCACCGGCGATGATCCCGGCCATCGACGTACACCGGGACAGCGGTGAGCTGACCACGGCGGCGACCGAGGAGACCAGGCCGGCCACCCGGCGGGCCGCCGCCCCGGCCTGGGCCAGGCCACGGTCGGAGAGCGGTACGTCGCCCCGGCCGGAGTACCGGCCCCGCTGGGTGTACTCCGTCTCGCCGTGCCGGAGCAGCAGCAACCGGGTGGCGGTGTCCGACGGTCGCGGCTCCCAGGAACTCTTCGCCGTGGACCCCTGGGCGGCGACCTCGTGGGACTTTGCCCGCCCGCTCGGATCGGCGGGTGCCTCGGCCCCGCCGGACTCGGCCGCCGGCCCGGTGGCGGCGGTGTCCCGGGAGACGCTCGGCACCTTGCCGGCGGCCAGGTCCATCGCCGCGTTGGCGAGCGCGTCGGCGTGCCGGTTCCGCTCCCGGGGAATCCAGGTGTACGACACCGAGTCGAACCGGCGGACCAGGCCGGCCGCCTGGGCGGCGAGCGGCCGGAGCCCGGCGTTCTTGATCTGCCAGCGGCCGGCCATCTGCTCGACGACCAGCTTGGAGTCCATCCGTACCTCGACCCCGGCCGCCCCCGTCTCGCGGGCGGCCTCCAGCCCGGCGATCAGGCCCCGGTACTCCGCGACGTTGTTGGTGGCGACGCCGATCGACTCGGAGCGCTCGGCCAGCACCTCGCCGGTACCGGCGTCCCGGACCACGGCGCCGTAGCCGGCCGGACCGGGGTTGCCCCGCGCGCCGCCGTCCGCCTCCACCACGACCCTACGACCGGGCACCGGTCCCCCCTCGATTCTGGTCATCGACTACGGTCACAGCCCCGACTCGGCGGTACGCACCATGATCCGCCGGCACTCCTCACAGCGCACCACCTCGTCCGGTGCGGCGGCCCGGATCCGGGCCCGGTCCGCGCCGTACAGGTCCAGCCGGCAGCCGCCGCAGCGTCCGCCCTGCATCAGCGCCGCGCCGAGCCCGCCCGAGGTTTCCCGGATCTTGTCGTAGAGCGTCACCAGGTCGGCCGGCAGGTCGTCCGCGAGCGGCTGCCGCGCGCCGACCTTGAACTCCTGCTCCTTGGTGATCTCGGCAAGGGTCTGGTTCCGCCGTTCCTCGGTCTCGGCACGCCGCTCCCGAATCGCCGTGAGCCGCTGTCCGATCCCGTCGAGTACGCCCTGCGCGGTTTCCCGCTGCTCCATCAGCTCCAGCTCGGCGTCCTCCAGCTCGGTCTGCCGCCGGTTGAGCGAGGCCATCTCGTGCTGCAACGCCTCCAGTTCCCGGGCCGGGCCGGAGCCGACCGTCAGCCGCGCCTGGTCCCGGTCCTTGCGGATCCGGACCTGCTCGACGTCCCGTTCCAGCCGGGCGATGTCACGATCCAGGTCGTCCACCGCCACCTGGGCCCGGACCCGCTCGTCCTCCAGCCCGGACAGCTCCCGGGCCTGCGCCTCCAGCTCGGCGTGCTCGGGCAGCGTACGGCGCCGGTGGGCGAGCTGCGCCAGCCCGGTGTCGATCGCCTGTAAGTCGAGCAGACGACGCTGGTCCTTCGGGTCGGCCTTCATCGGCGGGACTCCTTGTCCACTGGAGATGCGGGGGATGCCATGGGAGGTGCGGGATGTACCGCGGGTGCGGAGGAGGCAGCGTGCACCGTCCAGGGGTCGGTGTCCAGATCGGACACCACGGTCTCGACGGGAAGCCGCTTCCGCAGGTGTTCGGCGACGTCGTCCAGCCAGGGCCGCTCCGTCGCCCAGTGGGCGGCGTCCAGCAGGGCCGGCCCGCCGCCGGCGAGGTGCTCGCTGACCGGATGGTGGCGCAGGTCGGCGGTGAGGTACGCGTCGACACCGGCCCGCTCGGCGTCGGCGAGGTAGGAGTCGCCGGCCCCGCCGCTGACCGCCACGGTCCGGACCAGCCGGTCCGGCTCGCCCGCGGCGCGTACGCCCCAGGCGGTGGGCGGCAGCACCTGGGCGGCGTACGCGGCCAGGTCGGCGAGCGTCATCGGGGTGGGCAGCCGGCCGATCCGGCCGATTCCCCGCCCCTGCCCCACCGCCGGGTCGCCCGGGGCGGGCGGAACCAGTGGACGCAGGTCGATCAGGCCCAGTCGGGCGGCCAGCGCGTCGGAGACGCCCGGACTGGCCACGTCGGCGTTGGTGTGCGCGACGTACAGCGCGACGTCGTTCTTGATCAGCTCGTGCACGATCCGGCCCTTGTAGGTGGTGGCGGCCACCGACGAGACGCCACGGAGCAGGAGCGGATGATGCGCCACGATCAGGTCGGCCCGCTGGTCGAGCGCTTCCGCGACGGTCTCGGGCACCACGTCGACAACGCAGCAGACCCGACGTACCGGGGCGGAGGGATCACCGACCACCAGACCCACCCGGTCCCACCCCTGCGCCCAGGCCGGCGGATAACGCTCGTCGAGCGTCGCCACGACGTCGGCCACACTGACCTTCGGAGATCCGGATGCACCCACGGCGGCCCAGCTTACCGGCGATGGCACCACGGTGGCGTCGGCGGCGTCGCTCCGGGCCCCGTCGAGCGTACGGCGACCTCGCTCCGGCCCGCCCCGGCCGCCGTCGGCCGGGAACTCAGCCGAGCTGACCGCTGACCGAGAATCTGCTCCGCAGCGCCGTGACGGCCATCTCCCACGGAAAACTCTCCAGGTGACGCTCGCCCATGCCCGGCGGATGCAGCGGCATGACGTGGTCGCCGAAGAGCACCGTGACGTCCCAGTCCCGGAGGCGGGCGATGCTCTCCCGGAAGGCCGGATGCGCCGCCATCGCGGCGTTCGTGAACGGCATCGCCACGATCGGCAGCCCCTTGCCCAGTCCCTCGACCAGAAGACCGAGGGCGAGCGTGTCGGCGATGCCGGCGGCCCACTTGTTGATCGTGTTGACCGTGGCCGGACAGACGATCATGGCGTCCGCGTCGGGCAGCACGTCCGGATCCCCCGGGTTCTTGTACGTCGACCGCACCGGATGCCCGGTCTGTCGGGTCAACGCCGGTACGTCGGTGAACTTCGTCCCGTCCGGGGTCAGGATGACGCACACGTCCCATCCGTCACGCTGCCCCGAGTCGACCAGCCGGCCGACGTCCCGGGTCACCGGCGAACCGCAGGCGAGCACGTACAGCACCCGTGATCCCGTCGTCTCCGTCACGGGGCAATCCCGCGCAGCGCGGTCATATTCCTACTCCCATGTGCTCAGCCAACTCCGCAAACGGCGCCGGCGGCGCACCCCTTGTGCGACGGAGCACGTTTGACATCACCTCGTGCGCGATCGGCCGGCACCGGATCTCGGACGGAGCGAGCCGGTCGCCGTCGACCAGCGCCTCGCCGGCCTTGTCCAGGTCGCCGATCTGCGCGAACCCCCGGGCCAGGTCCAGCATGTGATGGGCCCGCCGCTCCGGCAGCAGCGCGTTGAACCCGTCCTGCCCCATGATCTTCTGCTCGTGGGTGTCGACCGCCTGCCAGCCCTCGCCGAGTTCCACCGCCGCCGCGGCCCGGTGCAGTTCCAGGTTCGTCGGCCCGAAACTGGTCCAGTAGTGGTTCTGGTCGCTCCCGAGCGCCCCGGCCACCTCCTCGGCGCCGTTCACCAGGTCCCGGACCGTGTTGTTGTCACCCATCCGGGCGGCCGCCATCGCACCCTGCAACAGCAGCATCCCGTAGACCGAGAGCCGCTCCGGGTTCGAGTCGTTGCCGCCGCCCGGCGCGAGCCGGTTGGCGACGCTGACGTTGACCTCCAGCGCCGGCCGGGCCCGGCCGAGCGCCAGCAGCGCGCTGCCGACCCGGTAGGTGGCCACGCCGGCCAGCAGCGGATCGTCGGCCCGCTGCGACACCGCCATCGAGCGATCGGCGGCGAGCCAGGCCAACTCGTACTCGCCCAGCTTGCGCAGCGCCGACGAGGCGATCTGGTACACCTGCCCCAGCAGGTGGGCGGCCGGCTGGGCATCGTCCCCGTTGGCGACGCTGTCCAGCGCCTGCGCGTCCCGGACCAGCTTCGGCAGCGCCCGGGTCAGTACGCCGTACCGGGCGTACTGGAAGGTCAGCCAGGCGTGGTTCACCGACTTGGTCATCTCGGCCAGCGACGGCGGCTGCGGAGTCGTCGCGAAGAACGTACTCATCGAGTCGTAGCGCTCCAGCGCAGAGCGGATCTCCTCCACCTCGACCTCGTCGATGCAGGTGAGGCCGTCGGCCCGGCGTTCGGGCTCCTTGCCGAGCAGCAGCGAGGCGTCGAGCTGCAGGACGTCGGCGATCTCGTACAGCACGGAGAACTTGTCCAACCGGCGTACGCCCCGCTCGACCTTGTCCACCCAGCTCTTCGACTTTCCGAGCCGATCGGCGAAGACCTGCTGCGACATCTTGCGGCGACCGCGCCAGTAGGCGACCCGGCGACCGATCGGCAGCTCATCCACGTCCGCCCCTCCTCTCTGCGTCGACGACGCCTCCGGCGGCCGGAAGAACACCCCGACCAAAGCGTGATGACCTCGTGTCTGTGCTGGTCGCACAGCATGTACGTCACCCCACAGGCGGCCGCTCGTAGCTTTCGATGCAACTTGCGGCTGTCTGACCGGACAAACGACCGCGCCATGACGCCAGTGACGGGCTTCGACCTGCATAACTGGCTGAGATCGTCAATTTAGGGGGTTCGCCATGATGTGGGGAAGAGTCCGTCCGCCCACAGTCCGGCTCAGCCAACTCGACCGGGTCCGGCTGCGCCGGGTCGCCGTCCGCTACGCGGGGCACGGCTGGGACGTCACACCCGGCGCCTGCCTGGCCCGACATCGATTCGTCTGCGGCCGGGCCGGCTGCCCGACCACCGGCTGCCATCCCGCCCTTGAGCAGTGGGAACAGACCGCCACCGCCGATCCGGCCCGGGTCGCCACCTGGTGGCGGATCCGTCCGCACGCGATCCTGCTGGCCACCGGACGGGCCTTCGACGTCCTGGAGGTCCCCGCCTACCTCGGCCGGTACGCGCTGGAACAGGCCCGCCCCCGGCTGTACGGCGCCGTCTCCGGTCAGCTGCGCGGCCCGGTGGCGATCACCCCGGGTGGGCGGTGGATGTTCCTGGTCCGTTCCGGCGAGCCGCTGCGGCCGGAGCTGGACAACTCCCTCTACGTGGTCCGGCACGGCCCCGGCTCGTGGATTCCGGCCCCGCCGACCCGGCTGCCGGAGGGGACGGTCCGCTGGGCCGTCTCGCCGGAGGAGAGCCGGTGGCGGCTGGCCGATCCGTACTGCGTACAGGAGTTGCTCATCGAGGCGCTGGAAGTCGTCACGCCCTCCCTGCCCGCCCCGCTCTTCCCCGCCCACCTGCCGGTCCCACGCCGAGGCTTCTGAGCCGCCCCGGTGGGCCGGGTCCAGGCGGGCGGTCCGGGCCCGGTCGTACGGTCCGACCCCGGTCGTACGGTCCCCGCCCACCTGCCCGGTCCCGACCGACCGCTCGCAGGGCCGGCCAGGAGAAGCGTGAGAGCCGGCCCGGACCGGGTACTCCGGCGGCGGACTGGTAGACGTCTGAGGAGAGGGCCCTGGCCATGCTCAGCAAAGAGGATCAGCGCCGGTTTGACGAGATCACGCACCAGCTCCGCGTAACCGATCCGGAGTTCGTCGCCCGGCTGGGCGACCGGAGCAGGCTCCGCCGTGCCCGACTGATACTCGTGTTGACCTTCGTATTGTGGGCCACGGTACCGGCCCTGGTCGTCCTCGGCGGCTGGCTGGCCGTGGCGATCGCCCCGGCGGTCCTGGTCGCGGCCACCCTGTTGATGTGGCAGGCGCGACGGAACCGGTGAGCCCGGCTGCCCGGTCGCCCGGGTGGCGCTACCGCTCAGCCCTGCTCCGCGCCGAAGCGGAGGTAGGCCCGGCGAAGCCGCTCGGCCAGTCCGGGTCCGCCGATCGCCGCGCCGGGCGGACCGAGCTGGCGCAGCACCAGCTCCGGCTCCGTCGCCAGGGTCGGCCCTCGGGTCGGCAGCGGCACCGGGGCCAGCCAGAACCGGTCGACCATCCCGGACAACGGCTCGGCGGGCAGGTCGGCGAGCGCCAGCTCGGCACCGACCGGAGCCGGCTGCGCCGGGCCCGGCGACGTGGCGGACGGCGCCGATCCGTCGACACCGGACAATGCGGCGCCGGTACGGGCCCGACGGCGGCCACCGGATCGCGCTGTCGCACCGGCCCCGGCAGCCCCGTGCCCGGTACCCGGGTCGGCGCCGGTGTCGCCGCCGCGCAGCTCCCGTAGTCGGGCCAGCAGCCGGGCCCGGTCCCGCCCCCGCCAGTGCAGCAGCTGGAACGGATCCGCGTCGAAGGCCTCGGCGAGCAGATAGAACGTCGCGGCCAGATGCTTGCAGGGCACCGCGAAGTCCGGGCAGTTGCACCGCTGGTCCAGCTCGTTGATCCGGGCCGGAAACAACGGTGCGCCCGCCTCGGTGAAGACCGCCTCCAACTCCGGCGGTACGTCACCGGCGAGCAGCCGCGCGCTGAACAGCGCCTGCGCGGCGAGCAACGTCTCGATCCGGGCCCACACCGGTTCGGCGAACGGGCGCAGTCGGATCGACACCTGGTAGGGCGCGGGCCGGGAACCCTGCACCAGGGCGGTCACCTCGCCGGGCGCCACCTCGAGCGAGAGCACCTGCCCGGCCCGGGCGTACGACCGGCCCCGGGTGAGCCGGGTGCCGAGGGCGAACGACTCGAGTACGTCGAGGAAGCGCCGGGACCACCAGGACTGCCCGATGGCCCCCCGGGCGGTACGCGCCCGCAGTCCACCGGAGACCCGGCGCGGTGGGCCGTACTCGGCGAAGTCGGGCCCGCCGGAGCGCCTCGGCTCGCCCGTGCCGTCGCCCCTGGACTTGCCGGTCACTCCACCACCGCCCCGGTCTCGAGGGCGAAGAGCTGCCGCAGCTCCGATGTCGACAGTTCGGTGAGCCACTGCTCCCCGGTGCCGACGATCCTCGCGGCCAGTCCGCGCTTCTCGGCGATCATCGCCGCGATCTTCTCCTCCACGGTGCCGGCACAGACGAACTTCCGGACCTGTACCGCACGCCGCTGGCCGATCCGGAACGCCCGGTCGGTGGCCTGGTCCTCCACCGCCGGATTCCACCAGCGGTCGACGTGGATGACGTGGTTGGCGGCGGTCAGGGTCAGCCCGGTGCCGCCGGCCTTCAGGGAGAGGATGAACAGCGCCGGACCGTCCTCACCGGCCGCGGTGGACCCGTCCGCCGGCAGACCCTGGAAGCGGGCCACCATCGCGTCCCGGTCCGCCTTGCCGATCCCGCCGTGCAGGTAGAGCACCTCCCGGCCGAACCGGGCGGCCAGGTGCGCCCGGAGCATGCCGCCGAATTCGGCGTACTGGCTGAAGATCAGTGCCTTCTCGCCGGCCGCCAGCACCTCGTCGAGGATCTCCTCCAGCCGGGCGAGCTTGCCGGACCGGCCGGAGAGCGTCGAGCTGTCCCGCAGCAACTGGGCCGGGTGGTTGCAGACCTGTTTCAGCCTGGTCATGGTGGCCAGCACCAACCCGCGCCGCTCGATCCCCTCGCTGGACTCGATCTTGGCCATCATGTCGTCCACCACCGCCTGGTAGAGGGACGCCTGCTCCCGGGTGAGGTTGCAGAGCACCTCCATCTCCAGCTTCTCCGGCAGGTCGGTGATGATCGACTTGTCGGTCTTCACCCGTCGGAGCACGAACGGGCCGGTGATCCGGCGCAGCCGCGCCGCCGCCTCGTCGTCCCCGTGCCGCTCGATCGGCTCGGCGTACCGCTTCTTGAAGGCCGACGCGCCACCGAGCAGGCCGGGATTGGCGAACTCCATGATCGACCACAGGTCGGCCAGGCGGTTCTCGACCGGCGTACCGGTGACCGCCACCCGGTGCCGGGCGGGCAGTGCCCGGACCGCGCCGGCCTGCCGGCTCGCGGCATTCTTGATCGACTGTGCCTCGTCCACCACGATCCGGTGCCAGTCGATCTCGGCCAGCGCGGCCGCGTCCCGGGCCGCCAGCGAGTACGTGGTGAGCACCAGGTCCGCGTCCCGCACCGCCGCGACGAACTCCGCCCCGCGCGGGCGCTCGGCACCATGGTGTACGTGCACCAGCAGCTCCGGTGCGAACCGCGCCGCCTCCCGCTGCCAGTTGCCGACCAGGGACATCGGACAGACCAGCAGGGTCGGACCGGCCTCCGTCGGGTCCCCGGCGATCAGCGCCAACATCATGATCGTCTTACCCAGCCCCATGTCGTCGGCGAGGATGCCGCCGAGGCCGAGTGACTGGAGGAAGCTCAGCCAGGCCAGCCCTCGCCGCTGGTACGGGCGCAGCGTGCCCCGGAAGCCCTCCGGCGCGTCCCGGGGGGTGAGGTGCCGCTCGGCCTGCCCGGCGAGCAGGTCACCGAGCGGGCCGTCGGCACTGACCCCGAGCACCGGCAACGCCTCCGGATCGTCCTGACTGGCCAGGCCGAGCCGGAGCAGGTCGCCGACGGTCAGTTCGCCGCCCGCCCGGAGCAGCTTGAGTCCGGCCGCGAGCCGCTTGGCGTCCAGCTCGACCCACTGGCCACGGAGCCGGACCAGCGGCGTCTTCAGCTTCGCCAGCGCCCGCAGTTCGGTACCGGAGAGCGGCTGGTCGCCCAGCGCCAGCTCCCACTCGTAGTCGACCAGCGCGTCCATCCCCAGCGAGCTGCGCGAGGCAACGGTCCCCGGGGCGGTACGGGTACGCGCCTGCAACCGGGCGCCGAGTCGCGCGCCCGGCCGCTGCCACCAGGAGGGCAGCAGCACCCCGAACCCGGCGGCGTGCAGCACCGGCGCGCCGTCGCGGAGAAACCGGTGTGCCCCCTCGGTATCCAACTCCAGAGCCTCCGGCGCGGCCGTACGCAGCGCGTCGTCCAGCTCCGGCCACAGCCGGCTGGCCCGGCCCAGCTCGGTCAGCAGCGTCTCCTGGGGCGCGGCCAGGTGCCGGGCCAGCGCCCGCAGATCGGCTCGGGCGGTCCAGATCCGGTCCGCCCCGACGACCAGACTCGGCTCGTCGGCGGCCTGGAGGGCGAACTCCACCCGCCAACGGCCGCCCGAGCCGTCGGAGCTGTCTGGGGCGTCAAAGTCGCCCGAGCCGTCGGAGCCGTCGCCCGAGCCGTCGGAGCCGTCCGGGCTTGCTTCCGCCTCGTCGGCCTCGGCCAGGTCGATGATCAGTCCGGTGGCGGCGTCGATCTCCGCCGGGGCGGCCGGCTCGACGAGGCGGAAGCACGCCCGGACCGGACTGCCGGCGGCATCCCGTTGCCAGGCGCGCAACTCGGTGTCGAGCGCGACGAGCGCCTCCGGCCGCGCCGTGAACCCCCGCTGCCGTCCGGTCAGCGCCCGCAGCCAGGCCCGTACGGCGGCGTCGGCGGCGCTGGCCCGACCCGCCCCGATCAGGCGTACTCCCTCCAGGGTGCTCCGGGCGGCGGCGTCGGTGAGCGCGTCCAGCGCGTCCGCGACCGTGGCCGCCGCCGAGCCGCCCGGTACGGCCGCAGCGTCCGACGGTGCGGTGGCATCCGCCCCCGGTGCCTCGGCCGCGGCCCGGGTCACCGGCGGCAGTGCCATGGTGAGCGCGCGGGCCCAGCCGGCGTCCGCGCCGGTCAGCAACGGTCGCCAGACCGCGTCGGCCGACGTGGCGGACCGGCTCGACTGATCGGCGTCGACGCCACGCCGCACCCCGGGCAGGGCCCGTCCCCGGCGTACCAGTTCGACGGCGAACCCGGCCAGCCCGGCGAGATGTCGCAACGACGCCCCGTGCACCGCCCCGGTCACCTCCGGAGCGCCGGGAGCCGCCCCGGCACCGAGCGGTCCCTGCTCGCCGAACGCGATCAGCACGGGCAGCGCGTGGTCGGCGTCGTACTCCAGGACCGGCACCTGCCACCGCGCCAGGGTCACCGGCCCCCGGGCGGGCTCGGCCGGGTCGGTGCGGACCAGCTCCGGCGAGTCGGCGGGGGCGCCGGAGCGGGTGGGCAGGGCGAGCGGGACCGTGTCGGTCGTCGCCTTGGCGGCGAGGTCACCGAGCGCTCCGGTCAGCCCGGGATGCCCGACCGCGAACGGATGTGGCCGGCTCCTGGGCGGGCGACCGGGCCGACGCGGTGGTCGGGCGGGCAGCGTCGAATCCTCACCCCACACCGCGAGCCGGCCGCCGGCCAGCCACACGCCGTGGATGACCAGCACGGACACGTCCCTTCTTCGGCGGCAGGAGTCAACCGGGCGATCCATTTCTAGCATCCCCGCCCGACACCTCGGCGGTTGGACGGGCCGCCGGCCGAGGGAATGTCGGCAGCCGTCCGGCGCCATTCCTACGCCGTCCGGCCGCTCCCTGGCATTTTTCGGCATTACCCCAGTCACGAATCGAACAGTTACGGGCTTCGGGCCGTACTAACAGACAGGATGACGATAGGTATGGATGCGTCGGCATCACGAGGCGAGGCGGTGACCATGGACTTCCCCATCGTGAAGCGAGCCACGCCAGGCCGCTATCTCCTCCGCGGGCTGCTCTCCTGCGGGCCCTGCGACGAGTTGCTGATCCCGTCCTTCTCGTCGAGCGGACGCCGGTACTACGGCTGTCCCCGACGGCAGTGCCCCCGGCCCTGGATACCGGCCGAGCAGACCGAGCAACTCGTCTGGGCGCACTTCGCGTCGACGTACGGGGCAGCCGCCCGTGACGTACCGGGCGACCAGCGGCAGGCGATCCTGACCGCCGTACTCGCCCGGGTCAGCATCGGCGTACGGATCGCCGACCTCCAGTACCACTGGCGCTGAGCACGGGGTACCGGCGAACCGCTGCGCCCGGGGCGCCGACGACGGCAGGATGACTGCATGGAGGGCAGCACGGAGATCGCACTGGTCGGTGGTGCGGCAGACGGCGGCACGGTGACCGTCGACCTCGACGTGCACGGCCGGCCGCCGCTCACCCACCACCATCTGGTCGACGGTCGGCTCGCCAACGCGGAGATCTACGAACTCGAGTCGGTTCTCGGCGACGGGCCACCCTGGCTGTACCGGTGGCGCGGCCCGGCGACCTGAGCGCCTCCGACGGCCGTCCTGCGTCGTCAGGGAGCGACACCGCCCGACGCGGCCGGGTCGCGCCGGCGACCGCCGTGGGCGGGCCCACCGACCGCGGACGCGGACCGGCCCCGGCGGGATCACCCACCGGGGCCGGCTCGGTCGGGCCGGACCTACCGGGGCGGCTACCTGCCGCCGCGGAAGACCCGGATCGTCGCCATGCCGCCCAGCGCCACCGCACCGAGCAGCACCGCCCAGATGACCGTCGTGTTCAGTCCGGTACCGAACTCCGCGTTGGCCTTCGCGTTGGCCACCAGGGAACTGTCCGGCGGCACGGGCATGGCCACCGGGGGCAGTTCCGCGTAACGGACCAGGCCGGTGCTCTCCAGCAGGGTCATGTGGGTCATCACGAAGCCGTTGGCGTCCTCGGCGAGCTTGCGTACGGTCTCGTTCCGGGTGCCCGACCGGACCGCCCCGATGACCGGGAAGATCGCGCCGTGCGCCGCCCGGAGCCGGTCCACGAAGATCCGGTCGAACCGATCACCGGACGCCTTCGCCATCTCGTCGAGCCAGCCCTTCTGCTGGGCGCTCGGCTCGGCGGGCAACTGGACGCCCAGCTTGTTGGCCGCCTCGACGGTCAACTCGTCCAACTTGTCGTGCTGCTTGGCGATCTCGGCGCCGACCTCCCGGACCCGCTGATTCACGCCCTTTTCGGCCGCCATCGTTCCGGCCGGCATCTCCCACAGCCCGGCCAGCCGTACCCCGTTCAACAGGGCCATGTCGGTCGCACCGAGTTGGGTCGGCCCGGCCGGTGCCGCCATGCCCACACCGGGCAACATCAGCAGTCCGACGACGAGGCCAGCCAGGACGGTTGCCGTCCGGCGCGTTGCCTTTACCGCAGATCGGGCCGTGGCCACCTGCTCAACCTCCCAGAGATACAACGCCGAAGTGGCGGGGATATCGGCCAGGACGCTATTGCGCGGCACGGTTATGAGTCAATCTCAACGGGCCGAAGGAAGCGAAGCTTAGGCCACTCTTAAAGGAAACCTATACCGGCGGGTAGCCGTGGACCCGCCACGGCGCCGAGGGGCGACGTGTCGGCCGGAACGGGAAGCGGGGTGCCGGAACACCGGCACCCCGCTGCCACGTCGCTGGAGACGGTGGGCGCGGCAGGTTTCGAACCTGCGACCCCTCGCTTGTAAGGCGAGTGCTCTCCCGCTGAGCTACGCGCCCGGAACGCCCGTCACGGCCACCGGCGGCGGCTAGCTTACCCCGACCACGGGGGTGGGCGTCGACCGACCAACGATCTTGGTCCGGTCGGACGGTCAGCCCGACGCCATGGCAAGCGCCTTCCGCCAGCCCGCCTGGTCGCGCGGTTCGCCGGGCTGGTTCAGCTCGGCGAACCGGACCGTTCCGGTTCTGTCGATCACGAACGTGCCCCGGTTGGCATAACCGGCCGCGTCGTTGAAGACGCCGTACGCCCGGGCCACGGCCCCGTGCGGCCAGAAATCGGCGAGCATCGGGAACTCGTACCCCTCCCGGTCGGCCCACACCTTGTGTGCGAAGACCGAGTCGACGCTGACGGTCAGCACCTGCACGTCGTCGTTCTGGTACTCGTGGAGGTTGTCCCGCAGCTCGGCCAACTCCCCCTGGCAGGTGCCGGTGAAGGCCAACGGGTAGAAGACCAGCAGGACGACCCGCCGGCCCTGGAAGTCGGCCAGCCGTACCTCCTGGTTGTTCTGGTTCTTCATCACGAAGTCCGGCGCCGGGGCACCAACCTCGATCGACATGCGGCTCCTCCTGGTCATGGGGCATCCGCCGGCTGATCATGAGCATCAGCCGACCCGGCCGGGTCCCGCCGGATTTCCGTTACGGGTCCCGCCACGAACCCCGTCCGGGCGGTCGGCGCCCGGACCGTGGTCCGCGGGTTACTTCTTCGCCTTGGCGCCCCGGCGCAGGACCAGCCGTGCGCCGCTCCAGTCCTTGCCGGCGTTCACCGTCGAGGTCTGTTGCAGGCCGGCGGTGGGTGCCGCCTCACTGATCTCGCTCGGCTCGACGTGGCCGTCCCGTCCGGCCTTCGGGGTCAGCAGCCACACCACACCGTTGTCGGCCAGCGGGCTGAGCGTCTCGACGAGCATCTCGAACAGGTCACCGTCGCCGTCCCGGTACCAGAGCAGCACCGCGTCCACGACCTCGTCGGTGTCCTCGTCTACCAGCTCTCCGCAGCGATCGGTCAGGGCGTCGCGGAGATCCTGGTCGACGTCGTCGTCGTACCCCATCTCCATGACGACCATCCCCGGCTCGATGCCGAACCGGTCCGCCAGACTCCGTACGCCGTCGGCGGCCTGACCAGCGGTCGCGCTCACTGTCACGTGCCTCCTCATCTCCACTGCCAGCGGCATCCCATGCGACACCGATAGCGCAAAGTCCACACAGTTGTCCCGCCGCGCGCAAGTGGCGCACCGAGTCGAAGGGAATTTACCGTGCCAGCAGCGTTCGGGCACCCTGGGTAATGGCCTCTTCGGAGACGAGAACCTGACGGGCAGCCGGGCCCAGCGGGACGAAAGTGTCGATTGAGGCAACTCTACGGGCAGAACCGACAAATCCGGCATCGACCAGAGCCGCCACCACCCCCTCGCCGACCCCGCCGGACCGGCGCGTCTCGTCCACGACCAGCACCCGGCCGGTCGCGGAGGCCTCCCGGATGATGTCCGCCACCGGCAGCGGAGCCAGCCAGCGCAGGTCCAGGACCCGGGTACCGACGTCCTCCTCGGCCAGTTTCGCGGCCGCCCGCAGCGACATCCGAACCCCGTTACCGAACGTGATTATCGTGACGTCTTCGGCCGATCCGACGCCGTACACCCGGCCCCGGCCGATCGGCACGTGGCCGGCCGTCCACCCGCCCGGCCCCTGGTAGGGGGCGAGCCACTCGCCGTCGCCGTCGGCGTACAGGTCCCGGGTGTGGTAGAGCGCGATCGGCTCCAGGAACACGCAGACGCTGCCGTCGACCGCCGCACTGGCCAGGCACGAGCGCAGCATCGCCGCGGCGTCGTCGGCCCGCGCCGGCACCGCGAGCACCAGCCCCGGAACATCCCGGAGTACGGCCAGCGAGTTGTCGTTGTGGAAGTGCCCGCCGAACCCCTCCTGGTACGCCAGCCCGGCGATCCGCACCACCATCGGATTGCGGTACGCCCCCCGGGAGAAGTACTGCATCGTGGCCGCCTCGCCCCGCAACTGGTCCTCGGCGTTGTGCAGGTACGCCAGATACTGGATCTCCGGCACCGGCAGCATCCCGCTCAGTCCGGCGCCGAGCCCGAGGCCGAGCACCGACGTCTCGTCCAGCAGCGTGTCGAAGACCCTGGGCGCGCCGAAGCGGTCCCGCAGGCCCTTCGTCACCCCGTACACCCCGCCCTTGACCGCCACGTCCTCGCCGAACACCGTCATGCCCGGATGGTCGAGCAGCCCGTCGGCCAGTGCGGCGTTGATCGTCTGGGCCAGGGTGAGCGGGCCCTCCTGCTCGGGCAACTTGGCGCCGAAGGCGGCCTTGCGGGCGGCGGCTGCCGGCCCGGCGGCCCGTCCGGCGGCGTCGGTGATCTCCTTGGCGACCCGGACCGGCCGCCTCGGCGCGAGCGGCGCCACGATGTCCGCCGCGTGCTCCAGCTTGCGTTCGCCGAGCACCTCCTCGGCGACCTTGCGCACCTGCCAGCCGATCTCGTCGTACCGGGCGATCAGCTCCGCCGGGGTGGCCAGGCCGGCCTCGGCGAGCAGTCTGGCGGTGGCCACCACCGGATCCCGCTCCACGTCCCGGGCGATCTCGGCGGTGGTCCGGTACGCGATCTCCGCGTCCGCGCCGGCGTGACCCATCAACCGCACCGTGGACAGGTGCAGTACGGCCGGCCGCCGGTGCCGGCGTACCCAGGCCGCCGCCTCCACCGCGACGTCGTACGTCTCGACCAGGTCGCAGCCGTCGGCGGAGAAGTACCGGATGCCCGGCTTGGCCCGCAGCGCCTGGGCCACCCAGCCGTCCGGCGACTTCACGCTGATGCCCAGGCCGTTGTCCTCGCAGACGAAGAGCACCGGGATGCGGAGCCCGGTGTGGTCGCACCAGCCGGCGGTGTTGAACGCGGCGACCGCCGTGGCGTGGTTCACCGAGGCATCGCCGAAGGAGCAGACCACGATGGCGTCGGCCGGCCAGGGCGACTCGGCCTCGGCACGCTGCCGGTTCGGGCCGCCGGTCGACCGTCGGCCGATCGGCCGGGCCCGCCCGTCACCCAGCCGGCGCAGCCGCTCGATGGCGAACCCGATGCCCACGGCCCGGGGCAGGTGCGAGGCGATGGTGGAGGTGGTCGGCACGATCGCGAGGGCGGCGTTGCCGAAGACCTTGTGCCGGCCGCCGGCCACCGGCTCTTCGGCCGAGGCCACCACCCCACGCAGTACGTCCCGGGCGGCGCTGATGATCGCGTCCGGCGCGCCGTCCTCGTCGTCGCCGTCGGAGTCCCCGCCCCGGCGCTCGACGCCGTTGCCCTCCACGCCACGCATCGCCTCGGCCACCCGTTCGGCGACCCCCACCCGGCGGGGCGCGGCCTCGTCGGTGTCGGCGCGCCCCGGGTCCGCCTGCCCGACCCGGGCGCAGTAGAACGCCCCGGACCGGTAGTGCAGCAGGGCCGGATCGGTAGGCCGGACGGCGAGCGCCACCGCCGCGTTCCCCTCGTGTCCGGAGGAGCCGATGGTGTAGAACCCCTCACCGAAGCTGCGTAACCAGCGGGCCGCGAGGTCCAGGTGTCGGCTGGCGAGTTGGGCGTCGTACAGTTCCAGGGCCCGTCCGCCGTCGAGCGTGCCGCCGTCCCGGACCGGCTCCTCGGCCGACCGCCCGGACGTCGACGCCGGGACGGCACCGACCGCCTCCCGGAACCGTTCGTCGAGATCTTGAGGGGTGGTCACGTCGGACAGCATTACCGACGCCGGCCACCCCTGACCACTCAGACACGTCGCAACGGGACAGTGTGTCGCAACCGTCAGTTCTTACCCGGCTCCGCCGCGTCGCCACAGCCGACCGATCTGCTGCCCCGAACGGCTTCGCCGACCAGGCACACCCGACCGAATCCGGCAATGCCGCTCCCTTGCCTTCACTCGATGTTCGACGGGTAGTTATCGGGACGATCAACCCAGGGAACCGGTGATCGCCAGGCTGCTCCCAGTCTGTCCACGCAGATCCTGGGAGATCCCGATGGCCCTGTCCCGCCGTACCCTCCTGCTCACCAGCGCCGCGGTCGGTGCCGCCGGCGCGGTCACCGTGCTGCCCTCGGCCGCCGTAGCCGGCCGGCCGCTCCGCACCGATCCCTTCACCCTCGGCGTGGCCTCCGGCGACCCGGACCACGACGGTTTCGTGCTCTGGACCCGGCTGGCCCCGACCCCGCTCGCCGAGGACGGCCTGGGCGGGATGCCGAACCGGACCGTGCCGGTGCGCTGGGAGCTCGCCGCCGACGAGCGGTTCCGGCACGTCGTACGGCGCGGTAGCGCGGTGGCCCGCCCGGAGTCGGGGCACAGCGTGCACGTCGAACTGGACGGCCTACAGCCGGGACGCGAGTACTTCTACCGGTTCCATGCCGAGCGGCACACCTCGCCGGTCGGCCGGACCCGCACCGCGCCGGCACCGTGGGCGTCCGGTGGCAAGCTCGTGATGGCCTTCGCCTCCTGCTCGCAGTTCGAGCACGGCTACTTCACCGCGTACCGGCGCCTCGCCGAGGAGGACCCGGACCTGGTCCTGCACCTGGGCGACTACCAGTACGAGTACACCAAGGACTCGTACAACATCCCGGGCGGCAACCCGCGCGACCACGAGGGCCCGGAGACCGTCACCCTGGCGAACTACCGGCAGCGGCACGCGCAGTACAAGTCCGACCCGGACCTCCAGGCGGCGCACCAGGTCGCCCCCTGGGTGGTGGTCTTCGACGACCACGAGGTCGACAACAACTGGGCCGACGAGGTGTACGAGCGGCCGGACATCCCGCAGCCGGACTTCCTGGCCCGGCGGGCGGCGGCGTTCCAGGCGTACTACGAGAACATGCCGCTGCGCCGTACCTCGATCCCGCGCGGCATCGACCTCCAGCTCTACCGCCGGATCCGGTGGGGGCGGCTGGCCAACTTCCACATGCTGGACACCCGGCAGTACCGGGACGACCAGGCCTGCGGCGACGGCACCCGGGACTGCCCGGCCGCGCTCGACCCGGCCCGCTCCATCACCGGCGCCGAGCAGGAGCGCTGGCTGATCGACGGCTTCCGCCGCTCGGAGGCCCGCTGGGACGTCCTCGGCCAGCAGGTCTTCTTCGGCCAGCGGGACACCGACGCCGGCCCGGCCAAGTTCACCTCGATGGACAGTTGGGACGGGTACGTCGGCTCCCGGGACCGGATCACCCGGGGCTGGGTCGAGGCCAGGGTCCGGAACCCGATCGTGCTGACCGGGGACGTGCACGCGCACTGGGCCACCGACCTCAAGCTCGACTACGACGACCCGACCTCGCGTACGGTCGGCAGCGAGCTGGTCTGCTCCTCGATCACCTCGGGCGGCGACGGCGCCGACTCGGTGACCGGCAGTCACCCGTACTTCCCGCACAACCCGCACCTGAAGTTCCACAACAACCAGCGCGGCTACGTGCTGACGAGGTTCACCGAGCGGGCGTTCAGCGCGGACTTCAAGGTGCTGCCGCAGGTCACCACGCCGGGCGCCCCGGTGCACACCCGGGCGTCGTTCGTGGTCGAGGACCGGGTGCCGGGGCTACGGCAGACGTACGACCGACCGGTCGACCCGGCCACCGCCGCCGCCCGGTCCGCCGTGGACCCGGCCGCCGAGACCCGGGCCCAGGAAACCCTCCGCCCCTAGTTCGGTGCAAGGAAGGGCCCCTTCCTATCGCTTTTTGTAGAAGAAGGGGCCCTTCCTAACACCCTGGGCCCCCGTGATCAGCCCGGCAGGAACGAGAACCGGACCTGCCGGGTGGTGTTGTCGCCGTTGGTGTCGACCAGGCAGATCGACTGCCAGGTGCCGAGTGCGAGCCGGCCGCCCAGTACGGGCAGCGTCGCGTACGGCGGCACGAAGGCCGGCAGTACGTGGTCGCGCCCGTGCCCCGGTGATCCGTGCCGGTGCCGCCAGCGCTCGTCGGTGGGCAGCACATCGTCCAGCGCGGTCAGCAGGTCGTCGTCGGAGCCCGCCCCGGTCTCGATGATCGCCAGCCCGGCCGTGGCGTGCGGCACGAAGACGTGCAGCAGCCCGTCACCCCTGCCGGCGAGAAACTGCTCGGCCTCTCGGGTGATGTCCCGGACCACGGGTCGGGATCCGGTCCGGATCGTGATCACCTCGCTCTGCATGAGCCTCAGTCTGCCGGAACGGGCGACTCCGGCGCAGCCGGGCGGCACGGCGGACGGGCGCTGACGCAACGCGCCTCAAAATGATCTTCGACCGGAAGATCTGCGGCGAAGACCGCCATGTTGCCGGAAAGTTACCCCCTGGTACCTGTGTCGAGCATCGCGTCTGCGCGGTCTAGACGTGACGGAGCTAGGCATGAGGAGGCAGGATGGCGCTAGAGACCTATCCCACACACAACCTAGGGACAGCCTGTGGCCACGGAACGCAAGCGCCCGGTGATCAGTGACGGCCTGCCGAGCCAGCTTCCGGACATCGACCCCGAAGAAACCAGCGAGTGGGTCGAGTCACTTGACGGTGTCATCGACGACCGAGGTGCCAAACGCGCCCGGTACGTCATGCTGCGCCTGCTGGAGCGGGCCAGAGAGCGCCAGGTCGGGGTGCCGCCCCTGACCACCACCGACTACATCAACACGATCCCGCCGGAGCAGGAACCCTGGTTCCCCGGCGACGAGCACATAGAGCGACGGATCCGGGCGTACATCCGATGGAACGCCGCCATGCTCGTGCACCGCGCCCAGCGGCCGGAGATCGGCGTCGGCGGACACATCTCCACCTACGCCAGCTCGGCCTCGCTCTACGAGGTCGGCTTCAACCACTTCTTCCGGGGCAAGAACCATCCGGGCGGTGGCGACCAGATCTTCTACCAGGGCCACGGCTCGCCGGGGATGTACGCCCGGGCGTACATGGAGGGCCGGCTCTCCGAGGACCAGCTCGACGGCTTCCGGCAGGAGCTCTCGCACCCGGGCGGCGGCCTGCCGTCGTACCCGCACCCGCGGCTGATGCCGGACTTCTGGGAGTTCCCCACCGTCTCGATGGGGCTCGGTGGGATCAACGCGATCTACCAGGCCCGGTTCAACCGCTACCTGCACCACCGGGGCATCAAGGACACCTCCGACCAGCACGTATGGGCCTTCCTCGGCGACGGCGAGATGGACGAGGTGGAGTCGCTCGGTGCGATCGGGGTGGCGGCCCGCGAGGAGCTGGACAACCTCACCTTCGTGATCAACTGCAACCTCCAGCGGCTGGACGGCCCGGTCCGGGGCAACGGCAAGGTGATGCAGGAGCTGGAGGCGTTCTTCCGGGGCGCCGGCTGGAACGTGATCAAGGTGGTCTGGGGCCGGGAGTGGGACCCGCTGCTCGCGGCGGACACCGACGGCGCGCTGGTCAACCTGATGAACACCACGGCGGACGGCGACTACCAGACCTACAAGGCGGAGTCCGGGGCGTACGTCCGGGAGCACTTCTTCGGCCGTGACCCGCGGACCCGCAAGATGGTCGAGCACCTCTCCGACGACGAGATCTGGAACCTGAAGCGGGGCGGGCACGACTACCGGAAGCTCTACGCCGCGTACAAGGCGGCCACCGAGCACACCGGCCAGCCCACCGTGATCCTGGCCAAGACGATCAAGGGTTGGACGCTCGGTTCGAGCTTCGAGGGCCGCAACGCGACCCACCAGATGAAGAAGCTGACCCTGGACGACCTGAAGACCTTCCGGGACCGCCTCTACCTGGACATCCCCGACAAGCAGCTGGAGACGAACCCCTACCTCCCGCCGTACTACCACCCGGGCGAGAAGTCCGAGGAGATGGAGTACCTGCAGGAGCGGCGGCAGCAGCTCGGCGGCTACCTGCCCTCGCGGCGGACCGCCTGGACGCCGCTGCCGGTTCCCGGCTCGGAACGGTTCGCCGACGTCAAGCGGGGCTCCGGCAAGCAGAAGATCGCCACCACGATGGCGTTCGTCCGGCTGCTCAAGGACGTGATGAAGGACCGGGAGTTCGGCAAGCGGTTCGTGCCGATCATTCCGGACGAGGCCCGGACCTTCGGGATGGACTCGCTCTTCCCGACCCAGAAGATCTACTCTCCGCACGGCCAGAAGTACACCTCGGTCGACCGGGAGCTGTTCCTGTCGTACAAGGAGTCGACCAGCGGGCAGATCCTGCACGAGGGGATCAACGAGGCCGGCTCGGTCGCGTCGTTCACCGCCGCCGGCTCGGCGTACGCCACCCACGGCGAGCCGATGATCCCGCTGTACATCTTCTATTCGATGTTCGGCTTCCAGCGCACCGGTGACGCGTTCTGGGCCGCCGCCGACCAGATGGCCCGGGGCTTCGTGCTCGGCGCCACCGCCGGCCGGACCACGCTCAACGGTGAGGGGCTGCAGCACGAGGACGGTCACTCGCACCTGATCGCCGCGACCAACCCGGCCGTGGTGGCGTACGACCCGGCGTTCGCGTTCGAGATGGCGCACATCTTCGAGCACGGCCTGCACCGGATGTACGGCGAGAAGCCGGAGAACGTCTTCTACTACCTGACCGTCTACAACGAGCCGATCCTGCAGCCGGTGGAGCCGGCCGAGGTCGACGTGGACGGGCTGCTCCGGGGGATCTACCGGTACTCGCCGGCCTCCTCGGTCCCGGGTCAGGACGGCGGCGACGGCCCGCGGGCCAACATCCTGGCCTCCGGCACCGGTATGCAGTGGGCGTTGAAGGCGCAGAACCTGCTGGCCCAGGACTGGGGGGTGGCGGCCGACGTCTGGTCGGTGACCTCCTGGACCGAGCTGCGCCGGGACGCGGTGGAGTGCGAGCAGCACAACCTCCTGCACCCCGGCGACGAGCAGCGGGTGCCGTACATCCAGCGCAAGCTGGCCGACGCGCAGGGGCCGGTGGTGGCGGTCAGCGACTGGATGCGGGCGGTACCCGACCTGATCTCCCGCTGGATCCCGGGCGACTACACCTCGCTGGGCACCGACGGCTTCGGTCTCTCGGACACCCGGCACGCGCTGCGCCGGCACTTCCACGTGGACGCGGAGTCGGTGGCCGTGGCCACGCTGCGCCAGCTGGCGCTCCGTGGGGTGGTTCCGGCCTCGGTACCGGTCGAGGCGGCGAAGAAGTACGCGATCGACGACATCGGGGCGGCTCCGGTGGGCGAGACCGGCGGGGACTCCTGAGCGGCGGTCGCTGAGCAAGGTCCGCGAGGGGCGGGTTGTCGCAGCCGCGACACCCCGCCCCTCAGCCGACCGTGGCCATCCCGGTGAGCCGGGCGAGTGAGCCTTCGAGGTCGGCACCGACCCGGCGCATCCCCCAGCGCAGCAGCGCCCCGCTGACCGGGCCGGCGGGCCACCGCACCATGATCAGACGAACCGAGGTGCCGTCCTCCTCCGGCGTGAGTTCGACGTACACCTCGGTGCGCGCCTCGGCGCGGGCGCCGGAGCCCTCGACCCGCTCGCGCCACGCGATCAACGTCGGCTCCTGGTAGGCGATCACCTCGGCGTCCAACGCCCGCCCGGCGGCGTGCACCCGTTGCCGTCGGCCGATCCCCTCGCCCGAGAGCACCTCCGCCTGTCGCACTCCGGCCAGCCAGCCCGGCAGGTCCTCGGCCCGCTGGACCAGGTCCCACACGGCCTCGATCGGCGCCGACACCCGTGCGCTGCGTTCTATGAGCATCATCCCTAGCCGCCTCCATTGCGGACAACCTGTGACCATTCGCAGCTTATTCACAATTACGGGCGAAATCGGACGATTGCGGGATGACACGCCGAAATGAACTACCACGGTGAAGTTCGACCGGGGGACGAAACCTGGTGGCGGCCGGCTCGGGAGGTCTGCGTAGGCTTGGGCCGTGACGGTACGCGTACGCTTCGCCCCCTCCCCGACCGGAATGTTCCACGTCGGCGGTGCCCGCTCGGCCCTGCAGAACTGGATCTACGCCAAGCAGCAGGGTGGCGTCTTCGTGCTCCGGGTCGAGGACACCGACGCGGCCCGGAACCGGCCGGAGTGGACCGAGGGGATCCTGTCCGCGCTGGACTGGATCGGGATCGAACGGGGCAGCTACGAGGGGCCGTACTTCCAGTCCGCGAACGCGAGCGAGCATCGGAACGCGGCGACCCGGCTGCAGAACGAGGGCCGGGCGTACTACTGCGACTGCACCCGGGAGTCGATCCAGGCGCGTACCGGCTCGCAGTACCAGGGCTACGACGGCTTCTGCCGCGACCGTGGTCTGGAAGCGGGCCCCGGCCGAGCGCTGCGCTTCCGTACACCGGACGAGGGCGAGACCGTGGTGGTCGACCTGATCCGCGGCGAGCCGACGTTCGAGAACAAGTTGATCGAGGACTTCGTGATCGCCCGGGGTGACGGCTCGGCCGTCTTCCTGCTGGCGAACGTGGTGGACGACCTCACCATGGGCATCACCCACGTCATCCGGGCCGAGGAGCACCTGCCGAACACGCCCAAGCAGCAGCTGCTGTGGGACGCGCTCGGGGTCAAGCCGCCGATCTGGGCACACGTACCGGTGGTGGTCAACGAGAAGCGGCAGAAGCTCTCCAAGCGGCGGGACAAGGTCGCCCTGGAGGCGTACCGCGACGAGGGCTACCTGGCCAGCGCCATGCGCAACTACCTGATGCTGCTCGGCTGGGCGCCCTCGGGCGACCGGGAGATCGTGCCGTGGTCGGTGATCGAGTCGGAGTTCCGGCTGGCCGAGGTGAACCCGTCGCCGGCGTTCTTCGACGAGAAGAAGCTGCGCGCGTTCAACGGCGAGTACATCCGGGCCCTGCCGGTCGAGGAGTTCGTCGATGCCTGCCAGCCGTGGCTGACCGGCACCGACACGATCGCCCCGCCGCCGTGGCGGCCGGAGGAGTTCGACGCAGCCGCGTTCGCCGCCGTGGCACCGCTCGCGCAGACCCGGGTCGCGCTGCTCAGCGAGATCGTCGCGAACGTCGACTTCCTCTTCCTCGAATCCCCGCTGATCGACGAGGCGGCCTGGGCGAAGAGCACCAAGGGCGACGCCGCCGAACTGCTCGACGACGCCGTCGCGGCGTTCGAGGCGCTGCCGACCTGGGAGACGGAGCCGCTCAAGGCGACGCTGGAGGAGGTCGGCACCCGCCGTGGGCTCAAGCTCGGCAAGACCCAGGCGCCGATCCGGGTGGCGGTCACCGGGCGCAGCGTCGGACTGCCGCTGTTCGAGTCGCTGGTCGTACTCGGTCGGGACCGGACCCTCACCCGGCTACGCGCGGCCCGGGTCCGGCTACAGCCCTGACCCGGCCGGGGCCCGTGCCCTGCGGCCGGAGCGTGCCGTCAGGCGCGGCACGGGGGCGCGCCGTTACTCCGCAGCGCGGGAGCGTGCCGTCAGGCGGCGGCGGAGCAGCAGTCCGCCGGCCAGCGCCGCGAGCAGCAGCGCCCCGCCGACGACCCATGGCCACCATGCCGAACCGTCCTGGTCGGCGGCCCGGCTCAGCGGCTGCGCCGCCGCCGGACTCGACGTTGCGGCCGCGGACGGACTCGGCCCGGCCGGGGGTACGTCGGTAGCCGTCGCCGCGGGTAACGGTGACGCGGTCGGGGCAACTCCCACGGTGAGCGTGAACCGGACCTCCCCCTTGATCGGGTGCCCGTCGCCCGAGGCGACCTGGTACTGGACGATGTAGAGCCCGGCGACGCCCGGCCGGAACGGAACGGTCACTCGGGAACCGGCATAGGAAGGTTTCCCCGCCGTTGCGGAAATGTTGTCGGGGCCCGTTACCGTGACCCGGGTGGTGGTCGGATCGAGCCGTGCGAGGAAGGTCAGCCGCACGTCGGCCGGCGCCTTCCCGAGCCGGACACCGTTGCGGGGATCGCTGCCGGTCAACGAGTTGTGCGCAGCCGCCGGAGCGGCCGGCAGGAGCACCCAGAGCACCCCTGTCACGACACTGAGCAGCAGTGTTCCCACACGGGTGACCCGGCGCCCCATGATCCCCCCCATCCCGCTACGATTCGGCGAACTGATCAATGGCTCGACACTTAGTCGACCCTGGATCGCAGATAGTTCCAATTACTGCTCGTGCGGGTGCAACCGAGCGACGTCCTGCGGAGTCTTTGTAGTTAGCACGGCAGGTCCATCTGCGACAGTGTCGTGCGCTTCACCGACCAACCAGCACGTGACCTGCATCATGGCCACCATCGAGACGGGGCGAGGAGGTCGGCGATGGCCGGAGAGGTGAGTCGTCGACTAGTCGGCGCGGTCACGCTGCTGGTAGCGGCGGGCAGTTGGTTGGCGATCGGCGGTGTGGCGTCCGCCAAGCCGGCGCCGAAACCCACATCGATAGTCATCACGAGCAAGAGCATGCCCGACCCGCTGACCCTGCGGGCCGACGGCAACGAGGACCTCTTCGAGGCGGTCCTCGACCAGGTGGACTGGCTGACCGGTGACGGACCCGCCACCGCACCGAAGGCCGCCGATCTGGGGATGAAATTCACGGTCGTGGTGCACGTCGGTGACGCCGCCAAGAAGTCCTACGATCTCTACCCGCTGGCCAAGGGCGGCCCGCGTGCCTTCCGACCGGCCAAACAGCCGGACCGGACCCAGCCCGGCGCGGGCTGGTTCTTCGGCCGACTGACCATGGGAGAGACACTGCTGGCGGCCGGTGCCCCGTTGCCCGAGCAGAACATCACCCTGCACGGCGGTGGTGTCGGCGGCGGCGAACGGGTGATCCCGGACGACGCGATCGGCACCGGCGAGGACGTCAACCGACTGCTCGGTGAACTGCGCCAGTTGATGCTGTTGAACGGCGCCGTACTGGTCTCGATCACGCTCGGGTTGGCCGGCATCGCACTGCTGGTACGGCGCCGTACCCGCTGAGCTGCTGGCGCAGCGCCGTACCCGCTGAGCTGCCGATCGCCCGGTGCCGGCTCAGCACCAGCGGCGCGGTGGACGGTCCCGCCGGACCGCTCGGCGAGAGGGCCGTACCGCGCCGTGGCGGTGCGCTCCGGCCCAGCCAGGCCGGTCGGTCTGGCAACCCGGCGTACGGCGGCAGTCCACGTCGTCCGCCTCGTCGTCCGGTGCCCCACCGGAGCCCTCCGCCGATCCGGTGGCCTCGCCGACCTCCTCGGGAATGCCGAGGCGACCCGGCTCGGCGGCGGCAGGGCGACCCGGCTCGCCCGGCCGGGGCCGGGGAATCAGTCGCGACCGCTCCCGACCTCGTTCCGGTTCGGCGCTGCCGGTACTCCGGTCGACCTCGTCCGAACCGGCCCCCCGGCCGGAACGGGCGGCCGGGTCCGCGGCCCGCGTCGCGTCGAGCTGATCGCCCGGCGCCACCCGTGGGTCCAGGTCGGCGCGCTCCGCCGGATCTCCGGACTCGACGCCGGGCCGGCCGGGAAGCCCCTCGACCGGTCCCGCCGGTAGTCCGGCACTCGCCCCGCACACCCAGCGGAGCCGGTTGGCGGGGCCGAGCGGAGGCAGCGAGTCATGATCACCAAGCAGCGGATTCGGCTCACCGTCGGCACAGCCGTGCTCAGCGTCATGCGCCACCCAAGCCTCCTCACACTCGCCGCCGGATGGGCGGTCGCCCCGGTGGGAAGTGGTGCCACGTCCGTGATCGGTGGTCAGGACGGAGCATCCGCGTCGTCGGGACCATGTCACCGTACTGGTCCGAGGTGACGGACTCGACGCCGCCGTGACGAGAACTGGTGCAATCCGCCCCGAACAAGGTCCAGATGTCCCGCGCGTTCAGTCCTCGGCCGGCTTCGGAAACACGGTGGCCCAGAGCGGGAACGCGACGAGCCAGATCACCATCGCGACGGTGAGCCGCGCGATCCAGCCGAACAGTTCCTGCGTACGGCTCAGGTCTCCGACCAGAAGAATGCCCAGGCCGAGCAGTCCGCTGGCGATGAACCAGCCCAGCAGTCCCTTCCCCCACTCCCGCCACTCGTAGCGCGTCCGGGCCGGGCCGCCCTTCGGTGGTTTGACCGGCGGCGGTCCTCCGGCGAAGCGGTGGGCGAACCGCTGGTCGGCCCAGCGGATCATGCTGGGCCCGAACGCGACGGAGAATCCGAGGTAGGCGGCGGCCAGGCCGTGGACGAACTCGGCCGTCGCGCCCCGGCGCAGATCCAGCACGGTCGCGACCAGGATGACGAGGTCGATCAACGGCGTGGCGAACAGCAGCAGGGCTCCCAGCCGGGGCAGCCGGAGCAGGTACCGGGCGATCAACCCGGCGCCGAGCAACACCCAGAAGCCGATCTCGCCCCCGACGATCACCGCCACCACCGTCGGTACCTCCCCTGTTTGCGCTGCCGACCGTCGTGCCAAGTCTGTCCGGGCACCTCGGCCGTAACGTCGCCACCGCTGCCGAGATGCGGGTCCGCCGAAAGAGGTACGGCTACATCCTTCGACGGACCCGCGCCGCCCGGCCTCGTCGGCAGGACTGACGGCAACGGTCGGAGGATGTGATGGGATCAGTAACGTGACAGCCCGCCTGAGCCTGGACCGAGGGACACTGTCCCGCGACATCGCGCTGGGGTTCGCCTCGCTCGCGGGCGGTCTGGTGATGCTGGCTCTCGGCATCTACCAGCCAATCAACCCCGGCCTCCTGGACGCCTCACCACTGGTCACCCTCGGTACGCTCCTCGCCACCTGTACGGCCGTCGCGCTGCGCCGGGTGGCCACCCGGGCCGGTCTGGCACTCGGTACGGTCGCGTTCGCCGTCGACCTGGCCTGCGGCTCGTCGCTGCCCACCACCCTGGTCTACACCCAGGTGCTCTTCGACTCCTGCGTCTACGGGCCGCCGAGGCTGTGGCGCCGGCTGTTGTGGATCAACCTGACCGTCACCGGACTCGCCGCGCTGACCGGCGTGCTTCTCATGCGTCCGGCCTGGCAGGGCATCGGGCTGGCTGTTCCGGTGGTGCTGATCGGCGTACTGCCGGTGGTCGGTGGCATCAGCGTCCGGCAGTACCGCGACCAGGCCGCCGCCGAACGGGCCAGGGCCGAGCAGACCGCCCGGCTGGCCGAACTCGACCGGCGGCAGGCGGTGGCGGCGGAGCGGAGCCGGATGGCCCGGGAACTGCACGACGTCATCGCCAACCATCTGAGTGCGGTCGCCATCCACGCCACGGCGGCGCTGTCGGTGTCGGGGCTCGACCGCGCCCAGCGGGACCAGGCCCTGCGGGTGATCCGCGAGAACAGCGTGCAGGGGCTCGTCGAGATGCGACAGATGATCGGCCTGCTCCGCGAACCGGCCGAGACCGAGCCGATCTCGCTCGGTGCGTTGGATGATCCGATCCGGGCCCGGCTGACCGAGGTCGACCGACTCGTCGACCAGGCGCGCAGCGCCGGCCTGCCGGTGCGGTTCGAGACGATCGGTCCGGCCCGGCCGTTGCCGGTAGGTGTGGATCTGGCCGCGTACCGGATCGTCCAGGAGGCGCTGACCAACGCGCTCAAGCACGGCTCCGGACCGGCCACCCTCACGATCCACTACCAGGAGCGGGGTGTCGTCCTCACGATCGAGAATCCGGTCGTCGAGCCGACCGGCTCCGGCGGCTCGTCGTCGTACCGGGTCGCGGCGGGGGCCGGGCTGCCCGGCGCGGGGGCCGGGCTGATCGGAATGCGGGAGCGCGCCACCCTGCTGCACGGTCGGTTCGACGCCGGACCGCACGGGCCGGGTTGGCGGGTGCACGCCGAACTTCCGCACGCCGAGCCCGCACCCCAAGCCGAGCCCGCACCCCAGGCCGAGCCCGCACCCCAGGCCGAGCCCGCACCCCAGGCCGAGCCCGCACCCCAAGCCGAGCCCGCGACGGCCGGGTCCGCGACGGCCGGTGGGCAGGCCGGTGTCGGTGGCGGAGACACCCCGGCCGCTTCCGGACCCGCCATTCGGACCGGTGTCGTGGCCGCATCGCGACCGCTGTCATGATCGGGACCGATCGAAGTGGTGCCGGGACCAGCGGGGCGGCCGACCACGACCGGGCGGCCGGGGCCGTACCCCCGATCCGGGTGGTGATCGCCGACGACCAGGACGCGGTCCGGGCCGGCCTGGTGCTGATCCTCGCCGCCGCGCCGGGCCTGGAGGTGGTCGGCCAGGCCGCCGACGGGGAGGAGGCGGTGGCGCTGTGCCGGGAACTCCGGCCGGACGTGGCCGTGCTCGACGTGCGGATGCCCCGACTCGACGGTGTCTCCGCGACCCGTGAGATCGTCGCCGAGCGGCTGGCCGACGTCCTGGTGCTGACCACTTTCGACCTCGACGAGTACGTCTTCGGCGCGCTCCGGGCCGGCGCGTCCGGATTCCTGCTCAAGGACACCGACGCCGAGGGGCTGCTCGACGCGGTACGCACGGTGGCCCGGGGCGAGGGGATCATCGCCGCCGCAGTCACCCGGCGACTGATCAGTGCCTTCGCCGCCACCTCGCCCGGCGCCCCGGCGGTCCACCGGGCTGCCGTGGACGAACTCACGCCACGGGAGCGCGACGTGCTCGCCTGCCTCGGCCGGGGACTGTCCAACCAACAGATCGCCGACCGGTTGTCGATGGCCGAGAGTACCACCAAGACCCACGTCAGCCGGATCCTCGGCAAGCTCGGCCTGCGCAGCCGGGTGCAGGCGGCGATCCTCGCGCAGGAACTGGGGCTGCCGAACCCCTGAGCCGGCCGGCCACGTCCCGGACGGCACCCGCAGGTCGGCTACCGGACGACCCGGTCGGTCCGGTCCCCGGACATCCGCTCGGCACCGCCACCCCAGCGGGTCGCGGCCCGGGCCGCCAGCGGTACGACGACGAGAGCCAGCAACCAGCCGCCCAGTACGTCGGCCGGCCAGTGCGCCAGCAGCGCCAACCGGGTCAGCCCGACGAAGACCGCGAACGCCACGGCCAGGGTGACGGTGACCACCCGGCCGAGGATCGCCAGGTGCGGCCAGAGCAGGAGTACGGCCGCCAGCGCCGCCGCCGCCGCGTTGCTGGTGTGCCCGCTCGGGAAGCCGTTGCTCTCCACCACGACGAAGCCGTCCACCGGTCGGGGATGGTGCACGAGCCAGTGCATCAGTCCCCAGAGCACCGGCACCGAGACGGTCACCAGGGCACACAGCATCGCGGGCCGGCGCTGGGAGAGGGTCGCGAGGGCGATGCTGATCACCAGGCCGGCGACCACGAACGGCACGGTGGCGGCCACGTCGGTGGCCACCCGCAGCACGTCGACGAGGGTGGGGCTGGCGTCGCCGTACCCCCGGAAGCCGTCGCTGAGCGCGTCGTCGAACTCCTCCAGCGGAGCCCAGCCACCGGCGGTCAACGCGAGCAGCACCAGGAACCCGGCGAGCGCGAGCAACGGGACGACCAGCGGTGGACGGGCGATCATCGGGAAATGATGCCACGGCCGGGTGGCAGTGCCCCGGGGTACGCGTGGCACGCTGGGCCGATGGGGACCGAGGCGGGCGACGGTGAACTGGCGGCCACGCTGCGCCGGATCGAACGGGCGGCGGGCACGCTGGCCACCGCCAGTGTGGGCCGGATGGACGAGACGCTGCCCTGGTTCCGCGAACTGCCGGCCGAGCAGCGCTCCTGGGTGATGCTGGTCGCCCAGGCCGGCGTCCGTTCGCTGGTGGAGTGGCTGCGGTCCCTGCCGAGCAGCACCGATCGGAACGCCGGTGGCCCGACGGACAGCCCGCAGGAGGTCTCCGACGAGGTTTTCGCCGCGGCGCCCCGCGCGCTGGCCCGGTCGATCAGCCTCCAGCAGACGGTGGCCCTGATCAAGGTGACCATCGACGTGGTGGAGCAGCAGGTCCCGCACCTGGCGGCACCGGGCGAGGAGCGGCTGCTGCACGAGGCCGTACTCAAGTTCTCCCGGGAGATCGCCTTCGCGGCGGCCCGGGTGTACGCGCGGGCGGCCGAGTCGCGCGGCTCCTGGGACGCCCGGTTGCAGGCGCTGCTGGTGGACGCGCTGCTCCGGGGCGACTCCCCGGACGTGCTGGCCAGCCGGGCCGCGGCCCTGGGGTGGTCGGACGCCCCGCCGGTCGCGGTGGCGGTCGGCCGCTCCCCCGGCGGCGAGGTCGCCGCCGTGCTGCACACCATCTACCGGGTCACCCGGCGGCTGGGTCTGGAGATGATCGGCGGGGTGCACGGCGATCGGCTGGTGGTGGTGCTGGGCGGCGTGGCCGACCCGCTGGCCGCCACCGAGAAGCTGCTCGCCGGCTTCGGCCCGGGGCCGGTGGTGGTGGGGCCGGCGGTGCCGAGCCTGGACTCGGCCACCGACTCGGCGCGGGCGGCCCTGGCCGGGTTCCGGGCGGCACCCGCGTGGCCGGCGGCGCCCCGCCCGGTGTCCGCCGCCGACCTGCTGCCGGAGCGGGCGCTGGCCGGCGACCCGGAGGCCCGGCGGAGCCTGCGCCAGGACGTCTACGCCGCTCTGGTCCGGGCGGGTGGGGAGCTGCTGGAGACGTTGGACGCGTTCTTCGCGGCCGGCGGGGTGCTGGAGAGCGCGGCCCGCACGCTGTTCGTCCACCCGAACACCGTCCGGTACCGGCTGCGCCGGGTCGCCGATGTGACCGGTTTCTCACCGCTGACGGCCCGGGATGCCTTCGCTTTGCGGATGGCGCTGACGATCGGACGCCTGGATCCGTCCGCACCGGTCGGACCAGGCACGGGACATTAGGCGACGTTTAGGACAGACGTCCCGTCAACTCCGTGATCTTGATTGATCTTTGTAGGAACCCCACAAAGCTGGTAGTGCGGATTGGTACATCACGGCAAGCACACAGCGGCCGATGATCCAGGAGAGTCGTAGGGGTGCTCGCCGTACTCTCACCCGGCCAGGGTTCACAGAAGCCCGGCTTCCTGACTCCGTGGCTCGACCTCCCCGGCGCCGAGGCGCGACTGCGCTGGTGGTCCGCGCTGGCGGGCATCGACCTCGTCCGACTCGGCACGGAAGGGGACGCCGACGAGATCAAGGACACCGCGCGGACCCAGCCGCTGCTGGTCGCCGCCGCCCTGCTCGCCGCCGAACACCTTCCGATGTACGACGTCACCGTCACCGCCGGACACAGCGTCGGTGAGCTGGCGGCGGCGGCGCTGGCCGGCGTACTGCCCCCGGAGACCGCGATCACCCTCGCCGGGGTACGCGGCCGGGAGATGGCCGCCGCCTGCGCGCTCGAACCGACCGGCATGTCCGCGATACTCGGCGGCGACCGGGACGAGGTGCTGGCCGCGATCGAAGCCCACGGACTGCACCCCGCCAACTTCAACGGCGCCGGCCAGATCGTCGTGGCCGGGGCGCTCGACCGGCTGGCGAAACTGGCCGCCGAGCCGCCCGCCGGCAGCCGGCTGATCAGCGTGAAGGTCGCCGGGGCGTTCCACACCCCGTACATGGCCCCCGCCGAGCAGGCGCTCGGCGCCGTGGCGGCCGGGATCGTTCCGACCGATCCGACCCGGATCCTGCTCTCCAACTTCGACGGCGCCGCCGTCAACCACGGCCGGGAGATGCTGCAACGCCTGGTCCGCCAGGTGACCGCGCCGGTCCGCTGGGACCTGTGCATCCGCAACCTGGCCGACCTCGGCGTCACCGCCGTGATCGAGCTTCCTCCGGCGGGCACCCTGGCCGGGCTGATCAAGCGCGAACTCAAGGGCAGCGGCGCCCTGCCGGAGATCGTCACCCTGAACACCCCGGACGACCTGGCCGCCGCCCGGGACCTGATCGCCCGGCACGGTGCCCCGGCCGGCCACGAGCCGACCATGCAGTTCCGGGTCGTGGTGGCCGCCAACGCCGGCACCTTCGCCCCGGCGGAGGAACTGACCGAGGGTGACATGATCAACTCCGGGCAGATCATCGGTCACGTCAACACCCGGCAGGGCGCCGTCGAGGTCGCCGCACACGGCTCCGGGGTACTCACCGAATGGCTCGCCCACCACGATGACCCGGTCGCCCCGGGCCAGCCCCTCGCCCGCATCGGAGGACAGCTCTCATGACCGGTCACCGAGAGATCACCGACCACCGCCCGGTGGTGGTCCGGTGAGCAGGATGATCGCCCTAGGGCACTACCAGCCCTCCCGGATCCTCACCAACGACGACCTCGCGCAACTGGTCGACACCAACGACACCTGGATCCGCGACCGGGTCGGCATCGCCACCCGGCGGATCGCCGACTCCGAGACGGTCGCCGACATGGCCGCCGCCGCCGCCGACAAGGCGCTGGCCAACTCGGGCCTCGCCGCCTCCGACATCGACCTCGTCGTGGTGGCCACCTGCTCGGCCATCGACCGCAGCCCGAACACCGCCTGCCGGGTCGCCGCCAAGCTGGGCATCGACGCCCCGGGGGCGTTCGACCTGAACACGGCGTGTTCCGGCTTCTCGTACGCGCTGGGCACCGTCGACCACGCGCTGCGGGCCGGCGCGGCCCGCAACGCCATCGTGATCGGCGCCGAGAAGCTCTCCGACTTCGTCGACTGGACCGACCGGTCGACCTGCATCCTGTTCGGTGACGGTGCCGGCGCGGCGGTGGTCAGCGCCACCGGCGAGGGCGAGCCGGACGGCATCGGACCGGTGGTCTGGGGCTCGGTTCCGGAGCGCAGCGACGCGGTACGCATCGAGGGCTGGCGCCCGTACATCAAGCAGGAGGGGCAGGCGGTCTTCCGCTGGGCCACCACCGCGCTGGCCCCGCTCGCCCTCCAGGCCTGTGAACGGGCCGGCGTCGACCCGTCGGAGATCGCGGCGTTCGTGCCGCACCAGGCCAACCTCCGGATCATCGAGGGGATCGCCAAGCGGCTCAACATGCCCCAGGCGGTCATCGCCAAGGACATCATCTCCTCGGGCAACACCTCGGCGGCGAGCGTGCCCCTGGCGCTGTCCAAGCTGGTCGAGCGCCGTGAGGTGCCGTCCGGCGCCCCCGTACTGCTGTTCGGCTTCGGTGGCGGCCTCACGTACGCCGGACAGGTCGTCCGGTGCCCGTGACGGCCCGGCGCCCGTACCCGGGTGCCGCACCGGCCGACCGTGACCTACCACCACCCAGGTAACCACCGGCCGGCTCCACGCCGACCGGCCGTGGCGGACCGTTCCGCCACCGCAACATCCATCCATGGAGAGGAAACAACCGCAATGACCCGTGACGAGATCACCGCCGGACTCGCCGAGATCCTTGAAGAGGTCGCCGGCGTGAGCCCGGACGACGTGGCCGAGGAGAAGTCGTTCACCGACGACCTTGACGTCGACTCGCTCTCCATGGTCGAGGTCGTGGTGGCCGCCGAGGAGAAGTTCGGCGTCAAGATCCCGGACAACGACGTACAGAACCTCAAGACCGTTGGCGACGCCGTCGCCTACATCGAGGCGCAGTCCTGATCATGAGTCGCCCTGACGTTGTCGTCACCGGGCTCGGCGCGACGACCCCGCTCGGCGGGGACGTCGCGTCGACCTGGGAGGCCATGTTGGCCGGTCGCTCCGGGGTGGGTCCGCTCACCCAGGAGTGGGCCGGGCAACTCCCGGTACGGATCGCCGCCGAACTCGCGGTCGAACCGACCGAGAGACTCGACCGGGTCAAGCTGCGGCGGCTCGACCGGTCGGAGGCGATCGCACTGATCGCCGCGCACGAAGCCTGGGCGGATTCCGGGCTGGCCGACTCACCACCGGAGCCGGAGCGGATCGCGGTGAGCGTCGGCTCCGGTATCGGCGGCGCCCAGACCCTGCTCGCCCAGGACGACATCCTGGAGGCGTCCGGCCCACGGCGGGTCTCCCCGCACACGGTGCCGATGCTGATGCCGAACGGACCGGCCGCCTGGGTCGGGCTGGAACTGGGGGCGCAGGCCGGGGTCCACTCGGTGGCCAGTGCCTGCGCCACCGGCGCCGAGGCGATCGCACTCGGGCTGGACCTGATCCGCTCCGGCCGGGCCGACGTGGTGCTGGCCGGCGGCACCGAGGCGGTCATCCACCCGCTGCCGATCGCCGGGTTCGCGTCCATGCGGGCGATGTCGACCCGCAACGACGACCCGGAACGGGCCTCCCGCCCGTGGGACAAGGGGCGCGACGGTTTCGTCCTCGGCGAGGGCGCCGGCGCGGTCGTGCTGGAGCGGGCCGACCACGCCGCCGCGCGCGGTGCCCGGGTGTACGCCCGGCTGGCCGGCGCCGCACTCACCTCCGACGGCTACGACATCGTGCAGCCGCATCCGGAGGGCCGGGGCGTGATCCGGGCGATCAACATGGCGATCGCCGACGCGGGCATCTCCCGCTCGGACATCGTGCACGTCAACGCCCACGCGACGTCCACCCCGGTGGGCGACCTCGCGGAGATCACCGCGCTCCGGACCGCGCTGGGCAACCATCCGGTGCTGACCGCGACCAAGTCGATGACCGGACACCTGCTCGGCGCGGCCGGTGCACTGGAGTCCATCGCCACTATCCTGGCCATTCGGGATTCGGTGATTCCGCCGACGATCAACCTCGACGATCCCGACGATGCCCTCGACCTGGACGTGGCCGTACACAAGCCGCGGCACATGGAGGTACCCGCAGCGCTGAACAACGGATTCGGATTCGGTGGCCACAACGCCGTTCTCGTCTTCGCGCGGGTGTGACGCCCGTCTGACACACGATCGGCGTGCCCCCTGCCCGCGTCACCCGGCCGGCAACTGATTTGGAGGCTTCCGTGACCACCACGTCCGTGAACCCTGATTCGTCCACCGTCGACCACCGTGATCCGGAGTTGCGGCTCCGGTCGCTGTTCGACGCCGGTTCGCTACGGCTGGCGACCCAGCGGGACGACTCCGGGGTGCTGTGGGCCCGGGGTGAGGTGGAGGGCACGCCGACGATCGCGTACGTCACCGACGCCACGATCATGGGTGGCGCGATGGGGGCGCTGGGCTGCCAGCACATCGTCGACGCGATCGACACCGCGGTCCGGGAGCGGGTGCCGGTGCTCGGGCTGTGGCACTGCGGCGGCGCCCGGCTGGCCGAGGGCGTGGTCTCGCTGGACGCCGTCGGCCAGGTCTTCGCGGCGATGGTGCGCGCCTCCGGGCGGGTACCGCAGATCTCCGTGGTGCTCGGCCCGGCCGCCGGTGGTGCCGCCTACGGGCCGGCGCTGACCGACATCGTGATCATGAGCGGCGCCGGCCGGATCTTCGTCACCGGTCCGGAGGTCGTCCGCAGCGTGACCGGCGAGCAGGTCGACATGGAACGCCTCGGCGGCCCCGAGCCGCACGGCCGGCGCTCCGGCGTGGTGCACGTGACCACCAAGGACGAGGCGTCGGCCGTCCACGAGGCACGCCGGCTCGCCGAACTGCTGGGCCGGCAGGGTCGGCTCAGCCCGGCGGACATTCCGGCCGAGGCCTCGGCCGGGCAGGACATGGCCGCGCTGATGCCGGCCGAGACCAACCGGGCGTACGACGTCAAGCCGGTGGTCAAGGCGCTGCTGGACGCCCCCGGGGTGGAACTGCACGCCAAGTGGGCGCCGAACATCGTCACCACCCTGGGCCGGTTCGCCGGCCGTACGGTCGGGGTGATCGCCAACAACCCGCTGCGGCTGGGCGGCTGCCTCGACGCGTCGAGCGCGGAGAAGGCGGCCCGGTTCGTCCGGATGTGCGACTCGCTCGGCGTACCGCTGGTCGTGCTGGTCGACGTGCCCGGTTACCTGCCCGGGCTGGGCCAGGAGTGGGACGGCGTGGTCCGGCGCGGCGCCAAGCTGCTGCACGCCTTCGCCGAGGCCGTGGTGCCCCGGGTGACGCTGGTGACCCGCAAGGCGTACGGCGGCGCGTACATCGCGATGAACTCCCGCTCGCTGGGTGCCACCGCCGTGTTCGCCTGGCCGAACGCCGAGGTCGCCGTCATGGGCGCCTCCGCCGCGGTGCAGATCCTGCACCGCAAGAGGCTGGCCGCCGCACCGCACGAGGAGCGCGACGCGCTGCGCGAGCGGCTCATCGAGGAGCAGACCCGGGTGGCCGGCGGGGTCAACCGGGCGCTGGAGATCGGTGTGGTCGACGACGTGATCACGCCCGGGAAGACCCGCCGCCGGATCGCCGAGGCGCTCGCGGCGGCTCCGGCCGCCCGGGGCGCGCACGGCAACATCCCGCTGTAACGAGTCGGTACGACGGCCCGGCCCCGATCCCGGAGCCGGCCGCGACCGTGCCCCGAACCGGGTACGCCCCGATGGTAGGTTTCGTCGGTCGAGTCCCGCCCCGCCCGACGGGCGCGACGGGAGTCGGTTTCCGGGACGGGTAGCCGAGGAGAGACGCAGTTGTTGACAGCGATCAAGGGTCTGCTCGGGCACGAGGCGCTGTACGTCGCCCTGCAGAAGGGCCTCGGCGCGGACCGGCTCCGCTACCGGTGCCTGGACGAGCTCGGGCTCACCGACGGCGACACGGTCATCGACGTCGGCTGCGGCCCGGCCTACTACTTCGGGCGCCTGCCCCGGGTCCGCTACTACGGCTTCGACACCTCGGAGAAGTACATCGCGCACGCCCGTAAGCGCTGGGGCAGCGACCAGGCGGAGTTCCGCTGCGAGGTCTTCGGCGAGCAGCACCTGGCGGAGATCCCCCCGGTCAACGCGATCCTGCTGCTCGGCCTGCTGCACCACCTCTCCGACGCCGACTCCCGGCACCTGTTGCAGGTGTCGGCCCGGGCCCTCGTCCCCGGCGGCCGGGTGATCGCCGTCGACCCCACCCTGGTACCGGGCCAGCATCCGGTCTCCCGGTGGATGTCGAAGAACGACCGTGGCGAGTACGTCCGGGAGCCGGAGGCGTTCGTCGCGCTCGGCCGGGAGTCGTTCGACGACGTCGACGGCGAGGTCGTCGACGACGCCACCCGGATCCCGACGAGCCACTGGATGATGCGGATGCGGACTCCGGTGTTCGCCCGGGACGGCTCGTAGCCGTACCGCCGGAACGGCGATCGATCGACCACCCCTCGAACGCGTCAGACACCCCCGAAGAGGTTGACGATGACTGGACCGATCACCAACTGGGCCGGCAACGTCGACTTCGGCGCCAGCCGGCTGCACCGGCCCGGGTCCGTGGCCGAGCTCCAGTCCCTTGTAGCCGGTAGCGACCGGGTACGGGCCCTCGGCACGGCACACTCCTTCAACCGGATCGCCGACACCACCGGTGATCTCGTCTCGCTCGCCGCCCTGCCGCCCACCGTCGAGATCGACACCGGACGGGCCAGCGTGAGCGTCGCCGCCGGCATCCGGTACGGCGAACTGGTCGAGCGGCTGCACCGGGCCGGTTTCGCGCTGCACAACCTCGGGTCGCTGCCGCACATCTCGGTGGCCGGCGCCTGCGCCACCGCCACCCACGGCTCGGGTGAGGGCAACGGCAACCTGGCCACCGCCGTCTCCGGGCTGGAGCTGGTCACCGCCGACGGCGACCTGGTGACGCTGCGCCGGGACTCGGGCGGCGACAACTTCCTCGGCCACGTGGTCGGGCTCGGCGCGCTCGGCGTGGTCACCCGGCTCACCCTCGATCTCGTCCCGGCGTTCGACATCGAGCAGTACGTCTACGACGACCTGCCCCGCGAGCAACTCGACGGGCACCACGCGGAGATTCTCGGCGGCGACTACAGCGTCAGCCTCTTCACCGACTGGGCCGGCCCGCACGTCAACCAGGTGTGGCGCAAGCGCCGGGTGAGCGGCGCCGGCGACTGGAACGCTCCGGCCCGCTGGTTCGACGCCACCCTGGCCACCGAGGCCCGGCACCCCGTACCGGGGATGTCGGCGGTGCACTGCACCCAGCAGCTCGGCGTACCCGGGCCCTGGCACGCCCGGCTGCCGCACTTCCGGCTGGAGTTCACCCCGAGCAGCGGCGAGGAACTCCAGACCGAGTACTTCGTGCCGCGCCGGGACCTGGTCGCGGCGCTCACCGCGCTGGACGGCATCCGGGACCGGATCGCCGCCGTCCTGCAGATCTCGGAGATCCGCACGATCGCCGCCGACGAGCTGTGGCTGAGCCCGGCCTACCGGCGCGACAGCGTGGCGCTGCACTTCACCTGGGTCAAGGACACCGAGGCGGTGCTGCCGGTGCTGGCGGCGATCGAGGAGCGGCTGGCTCCGCTCGCCCCCCGCCCGCACTGGGGCAAGCTCTTCGTCACCCCACCCGAGGTGCTGCGCGACCGGTACGACCGGCACGCCGACTTCGTCGCGCTGATGGGCCGGTACGACCCGACCGGCAAGTTCCGCAACGAGATGCTGGACCGCTACTTCCCCGCCGGGTAGCCCCGCCCGGCCCTCGGCCCGGAGTACGGCCGGCTCAGGAAAGCTGGTAGACCGCCATCCGGCCGTTGTCGAAGCCCAGTCGGGCGAGTCGGCGCAGCTCCGGAGACTCCGGCCCGACCGACCGGTCCACCACCAGCCACCGTACGGCGTACCGGTCCCGCAGCTCGCGCAGTCCGGCCTCGGTCGGTGCGGTGATCGCCGCGTCGTTGCGCCGCAACAGGTCCTGGTCCCAGAACGGGGTGTACGCCCCCAGCGCCGCCACCCGGGGCGCGAAGCCCCAGCCCTCGACCAGTACCCGGCGTTCGGCGTACGCGCTGAGCCAGAACGAGCGCGAGTCGCACCAGCCGTTGACCACCGCCAGGCAGTGCACGTTGGTCGCCAGCACGTCACCCGGAGCGCTGTGTTCCCGGGTCCAGCGGGCCGCGTCGATCCGGGACTTCGGCAGCGGTATCACCGCGTACGCCCCGCCGTTCGGTGACCGGGCCGACTTCTGCATGTCCATCACCAGGCCGGGCGCCCCGACCACCAGTACGGCGGTGAGCAGGGCGATCGCGCCCCGGCCCCGGAGCGCCGCGATGCCCTGACTCGCCGGCAGCCAGACCCCGACGGCGAGCACCCCGATCACGGCCAGGCTGCCGGCCCACCAGAGCAGTGGCCGGAGCCAGTCCGACGGCGCTCCGGCCGGGGCCGGGTCGGCGTACCGGAGTTGGATCGCGACCAGGACGACGGCCAGGACGAGTGCGAACAGGCCCAGCACCGTCCGGGAGCGCCGGGTCAGCTCGGCCCGCTCGGCGAGCAGCACGTACCCCCAGGCCGACAGCACCACCGCGAAGGTGAAACCGGCCCGGGTGAAGTACTGGTTGGCGCCACCGGGCTGCTCCAGCAGGAGGAAGAACGCCGGGCCGGCCAGCGTGCCGCCGAGCAGGAACCACTGCACCGGTTCCAGCCGGCCCCGGCGCAGCCACAGCAGCGGGCCGACGCCCACCACCCGGAGCTGCATGTTGACCAGGAAGGCGGCGCAGACGGCCGCCACCGCCAACGGGCCGGTCCAACCCAGCCCGTCCGGCGACAGGGTCCAGTACGGCGCCAGGCTGGCGAACGGGTCGACCTCGATGCCGTACGCCTTGAAGCGGTAGAGCACCGCCGTGGCGAAGAGTTGGGCGGCTGCGGCGGTCAGTCCCGCCCCGACCACCGCCCACGGGATCCGACGCGTCCGGATCAGCATCGCCAGCGCGGTGACCGCCAGCGCCACCCCCACCACCGGCAGCGAGCTGGCCTTCGCACCGCTGGACGCGAACATCAGCAGTGGTACGAGGACGAACACGCCCCGGCCGATCGGGGCGACCGGTCGGTCGGGGCGACGGTCGACCAGATCGGCCAGTACGGCGATCAACGCGATCAGCAGCACCCAGCTGTAGATCATCGACATGCCGTGCCAGATCACGAACGACGCCTGGGTGCCGAACGGCATCGTCACCGGGTCGGTGAAGTTGGTCTCGCCGACGACGAAGAACAGCGCGGCGGCGATCGCCCCGACGTACGGCCGGCCGCTGACCCGCCAGCCCAGTACCGCCGTCAGCACGATCGCGGCGGCGCACAGGGCCGGGATGGTCAGCCGCAGCGCCACCACCGGCAGGTCGATGTGCCCGATCAGGCTGGTCGCCGCCATGTGCACGTACCCGAACCAGTGGTAGTCGAGCGGCTCCTGCGCGACCTGGGGTACGTGGATCGGGAACTGGTGCTTCGCCTCACCGGCCAGCGAGAGCTGGTAGGCGAGGTCGAGGTACTGGAGGGTGCCGTCCGAGGTGGGCAGGACGGGGTTGCGTTCCAGGAAGGTGATCGACAGGTAGGTGGTGAAGAACGCCACCGCGCCGACGACGGACCACGACCAGCCGACCGGGGTGGGACGGTAGCCGTCGACCCGCCAGTGCCGGCGCAGTTTCGGTACGGCGACGAAGACCGCCACGATCGCCGCCGGCCAGGTCCATAACCAACCACCGAGGCCGAGTACGGCGTAGCCGGCCCAGGCGGGCAGTTCGAGCACCAGCCCGACGGCGGCGCCCATCGCCACGTCCTCGACCAGGGTGTGCGGCTGTCGGCGCAGGGCCCGGTAGACCAGGGTGCCCGGCAGGATCAGCGCCAGCAGGACGTACCCCGCGTAGCGGACGAGGTCGAGCGGCGAGGTGTCGGCCGCCAGCAGCACCACGACGAAGTAGCCGACCCCCACCACGAGCGGCGACCAGCGGCGCAGTGCGCTGGCCGGGGCCGACGTCGTGGGAAGGGAGGAGTCCGCCACCGCCGGAGCGGTAACACTCACCGGCCGAAACCTTCCGTTCGCGACTGCGGGGCTCGCAAAACCGGCTCACTCCTCGCGCTCACCATGCCAGCTTCCGTTCGCGACTGCGGGGCTCGCAAAACCGGCTCACTCCTCGCGCTCACCGAACCGACCTCGTGGCGCCGTTGCGGGCGGCCGGTGCTGCCGCCGCGCTCGGCGGAAGCGGCTCAGCGAGGTCGGCATCCGGCGCCGGCTGCTCGACCAGGTCTGCGGTGTCCGAGCCGACGAAGTAGCTGGGCCGGCCCTGCACGGCGGTGTAGATCCGGGCGATGTACTCGCCGAGCAGCCCCAGGCAGAGCAGCTGGACCGCACCGAGGAACAGCACCGCCACGTAGAGCGAGGCCCAGCCGGTGACGGTGGAGTCGCGGAAGTAGGCGATGATCGCCAGCACCAGCATCACGGTGCACAGCAGCATGCCGCCGGCGCCGAGCCAGGTCGCCAGCCGCAGCGGCGCCCCGGAGAAGCTGGTGATGCTGTCGGTGGCCAGCCGGACCATCCGGGACAGCGAGTACTTCGTACTGCCCGCCGCGCGCTGATCGCGGACGTAACGCACCTCGCCGCTGGGGAAGCCGAGCCACGGCACCACCAGCCGGAGCACCGGACGACGCTCGGGCAACTCGCGCAGCGCCTCGACCGTCGCCCGGCTGAGCAGTCGGAAGTCGCCGGCCTGGGCCGGAACGGTGTTGCCGACCAGTCGGCGTACCAGGCGGTAGTAGAGGCCGGCCGTCGACCGTTTGAACGCGGTGTCGGTGGACCGGTCGGCGCGTACCCCGTAGACGATGTCCAGGGTCTCGTCGCGGGCCAGTCGCAACATGTCGACCAGGACCTCCGGCGGATCCTGGAGATCGGCGTCGATGCTGGCGACGTAACCGCCCCGGGCCCGGAACAGGCCGGCGGTCAACGCCGCCTGGTGTCCGCTGTTGCGCCGGAGCCGGATGACCCGCAGTTGTGGCCAGCCGCGCCGCAGTCCGGTCAGGACGATCGGGGTCGCGTCGGTGCTTCCGTCGTCGACGGCGACCACCTCGTACGGCTCGCCGAGCCCGTCCAGCACCGGACGCAGCCGCTCGACCAGTAACGGAAGGACGCTCTCCTCGTTGAACATCGGCACGACCACGGACAGGGCCGGTTCCCGGCTCGTCACAGTCCGTACACCCCCGTCCGATGGATCTGCCGACAGCCGAACGCTACCAGCAGCCCGGGTGACCGATCTCACCAGCGCCGCAACCGGGCGTGACGCCTCAGCCGGCCGGACAACTCGATCGCGGAAGGCCGGTGACCTGCACCGGAGACCTTCCGGTCGGCTTGGCCCGCCCGGCGAGTACGTCCGCCAGCGCGGAGATCGACACCGCCGTCGACGAGTACGTCGCCAGCAGCACCGGCGACTTCGCCCGGCCGAGCAGGTACGGCGTGTCCATCCCCACCGTGACGGCGGCGTCGGCCCGCAGGTCGCCGGCACCGTCGTTGTAGCCGACCAGGTGCACCACCTTGCCGCCGGACGGGACCACCTTGACCCCCGCCGCCCGCAGGGCCTTGATCAGCCGGTCCCGGCTGGTCCCCCGGCCGTCCGCCGCGGTCACGGTCAGCGGCCCGGCCACCGGCGCCGCGCCGCACTTGCCCCGCAGCATCGTGATCGACGCGGTGGCCGCGCGCCGGGCGGCCTCCTGGTGGCCGGCGCTGTTCAGCGTGCTCATCTCCGGCCGGGGCCGGTCGGCCAGCCGGAACTTCAGCGTCAGCACCCGGGTCACCGCCTCCACCAGCCGGGCCCGGGGCAGCGAGCCGTCGCGCAGCGCGGCCAGCACCCCGTCGTACGCCTCGGTCACGTTCGGCGACATCAGCACCAGGTCGTTGCCGGCGTTGAGCGCCCGCACGGCGGTCTGGCCGGGCGGCTGCTCGGCGACCGCTGCCATGTCCATCGCGTCCGTGACCAGCACGCCGGTGAAGCCGAGTTCGGTGCGGAGCACGTCGGTGAGGAGCTTGCGGGAGAAGGTGGCCGGTACCCCGGGGTCCACCGCCCGGACGTCGAGGTGTCCCGCCATCACCAGCCAGGCCCCGGCGCCGATCCCGGCGGCGAACGGCGGCAGGGCGGAGGCGTCGAGCTGCTTGCGGTCCTGGGTGACCACCGGCAGGCCCTTGTGCGAGTCGGCGGCGGTCTGGCCGTGCCCCGGGAAGTGCTTGAGGGTGGCCGCGACGCCCGCCCCCTGTAGGCCGCGTACGGCGGCGCCGACCTGGTTCGACGCCGCCTTCGGGTCCGAGCCGTACGACCGGGAGCCGATCACCTTGCTGTTCGCGCCGAGGACGTCGGCGCTCGGCGCGAAGTCGACGTTCACCCCGAGGGCGGCGAGTTCGGTGCCGGCGCTCCGCCAGGCCGCCTCGGTTAGCGCGGGATCGCCGGCCGCGCCGAGGGCCATCGCGCTCGGCAGGTTGGTGACCCCCTCGGAGATCCGGGTGACCACGCCGAACTCCTGGTCGATCCCGATCAGCGCCGGTACGGCACCGACCGGCAGCTTGCCGGCCGCGGCCTGGAGGCCGGAGGTCAGCTCGCGTACCTGCGTCGGGTTGTCGACGTTGGTGGTCGGCTGGTTGCCGCCCGTGGGGTCGTCGGCGGAGAAGCCGACCAGGATCAACCCGCCCAGCCGGTACTTGGCGATCATCTGGGCCGGGGTCTCCACTCCGGCGAGCCTCTTGTTGCCGGCCGCCGACCCGGCGGACACCTCGCTGGCCGAGTTGCCGTAGGCGTACGGCATCAGCACCTGGCCCACCAGGTCCTCGTCGGCGAGGGTGCCGACCAGCTGGGCGGCTCGGACGCCCGGGTCGGGTGGCGCGGTCGGGCCGGTGCTGGACGGCGACGACGGCGCGGGGGTGGCTGTCCCCTCCCGGTCGGGCGTACCGGCACAGCCGGAGACGATCAACAAGGAGAGAACGGCGAGCACGGCCGGAGCGCGCCGGAGGGGAGTCGACACGCCCGCTATCCCATCAGCCCGCCCCTGGCCGGGCAACTTGACCGTGGTCCGGCCAGCCGCACCGACCCGCTCGGCCGGTGCCGTGACCCGCTCGGCCGGGGACGTAGACGCGCCGACCGGACCCGCGGCGGCGGTGATGGCCGCCGCAGGCGAACCCGACCGGCCCGGAACTCAGCCGACCCGGGTGAGCAGGGTGATCGGCGCACCGTCCCCCGCGTACCGGTAGGGCTCCAACTCGGCGTCCCAGGCCGTACCCATCGCCTTGTCGAGGGCGTGCGCGAGGGCCTCCGGCGCCCGCGCGGACTCCATGATCGAGCGGAGTCGGTCCTCGCCGAGCTGGATGTCGCCGGCCGCCCCGGCGGTGGCACGGAAGAGCCCTCGACCGGGCACGTACATGAACCGCTCGCCGTCGACGCCGGGACTCGGTTCCTCGGTCACCTCGAAGCGGATCATGGGCCACTGTCTCAGGGCAGCGGCCAGTTCCGCGCCGGTCCCTGGCCGGCCGGTCCACCCACATTCCGCTCGACGGGCGGCCGGATCGACCGGCTGGCCCGTCCAGTGCAGGTTGACCGGCGCGGTAAGGACGCGCGCGATCGCCCACTCGACGTGCTGGCACACGGCGAGTGGGGTCGAGTGGACGTATACGACGCCACGCGTTGGCACGGTGACCTCCCGGAGAGCGAGGTGCGTCTTCCCCTACGACCTCGCCTCACCGAACGAGCCTCACCGAACGATGCTGGAACACATGATGACGGTTGTGACGGATGGTACGCCAGGGATTCACGAAACTGCCCCGGGGGAATAGCCGTACCGGTGAGGGTAGTTGGACCCCATGTCAGCGGCGGTAGCCGACCGGTCATCACCGCTGTCGTGTAAAATTTGCCCGGCGGCGTCTGCCGCTCAAGTTCGGCCAGTACCCAAGCCGGGCGGCGCAGTACTTTCCGGCGGCCTGCCGCCGGCTGTCCCCTCGGACTTTCCCGTCCTCCCGTACGTCATTCAAGGAGTACCGCCGTGGCGAGCAACACGTCCAAGACCGCGCGCGCATCCGTCCGCGCCGGCCAGGCCGGTCAGGGTGGCGCCCTGAGCGTGCTCGGTGAGTTCAAGTACCTGATTCCGCTCAATGGCGGCAAGCACGCCTACGTGCGGAACCTGACCAACGGCAAGACCTCGCACCTGAGCACGAACTCCGAGGCGTTCGTCGAGGAGATCCGGGTGCTGGCCGGTGCCGGTCACGCCATCAAGATCCGCGCGGAGCTGAACAACCTGGCCGCCGCGTACCCGGGTGACGGTTGGGACAGCACCGAGAAGCGGCTGGTCGAGGCCGGCGTCTTCGGGGCCTGAGTCCGCGAACGCACCACCGACACATCCGTAACGCCCCGGCACCGGTTCACCGGCGCCGGGGCGTTACTGCGTGCCGGCCCGGTTCAACCGGCGACCGGGAGCTTCCCGCCGGCCCGGCCGGCCCCGCATTCCCCCCACAAGGGGCGGGTCGGGGACGGGGTCGGGAGGATTCACCGCGCGGCGGTGCGGGTATCCCACGATCGGCGACGTGTTCCGGCACGCGGAAAGCCGACAGAACCACCCCGCCCGCCGGAACGTCGCATCGGGCAGGATAGTTACCCGTGGGTACGGCTTACCCCCGGCGCGACGCGGAGGTGACCATGCCCGACCCCGGCTCGGTACGGCTGGCGGACGGCGTCCGGCTACGTGTGCACACGTACGGTCCGGACACCGCCGACCTGACGGTCCTGCTGCTGCACGGCTGGACCCTGGACGGGCGTACCTGGCACCGCCAGGTGACCGCGCTGCAGGAGACGTTCGGCACGGCGGTACGCGTGGTCACCTACGACGCGCGCGGACACGGCAGGTCCGGTCCGGCCACCCTGCATTCGGCCACGCTGGCGCAACTCGGCGACGACCTGGCCGAGGTGATCGCCGAGGTGGCCCCGACCGGCCCGATCGTGCTGGCCGGCCACTCGATGGGCGGGATGACCGTGATGGAGTACGCCCACCGGCACCCCGGGGACTTCGCCCGTCGGATCGCCGGCCTGCTCTTCGTCTCCACCACCGCCGAGGGCCACACCCACACCGGGTACGGCCTGCCGGGGCCGGTCGCCCGGCTGCTCCGGATCGCCGAACTGGCCGGCGCCGGACTCCTGGCCCGGTGTGGCGGCTGGCGGACTCCGCTGCCACTGCTCTACGCGCTCCGCCCGCCCCTGCGCTGGCTGCTCTTCGGCGACGCCTGTGAACCGGCCGACATCCGGCTCACCACCTCGGCGGTGGCCCGCGCCTCACTGGTCTCGATCGGCGGGTTCCGGCCGTCCATCGGCGCCCAGAGCCGGCTGGCGACCCTCGCCGAGCTGGGCGACCTACCGGCGGCGGCACTGGTCGGCGACCGGGACCGACTCACCCCACCGCCCTGCGCGGTGTCGATCGCCGAGGCGTTGCCGTCGGCGGAGCTGACGGTCTGTCCGGGCGCCGGTCACATGCTGATGCTGGAACGCGCCGACGAGGTCACCACCGCGCTGCTCTCGGTGACCACGCGGGCGATGTCGCGGCCCAAGGTGGTCCGGAAGGCGACGGCGCGGGCCGGGGTACGGGGCGGAAGGTCGATCGTGAAACAGCCGCGACGCCGGGGAGACCGCCACGGCGCAGCGTGTACGTGAGTTCCGGCAGCCCGCCCGTCGGCGACCACGACGACGAACGCGCCCGTCGTCACACCCCGGGCGGCCCTCGTCACACCGGTGACGTCGCGCGGATCAGGCGCGGCGGAGCCGGGGCGAGCGGGCACGGCGTACCCTCGCTTCCTGGCAATTACGCGGCACCCGAGCGGCCGGACCGATGGTCCCGGACGACGGTGTGGCCAGATATCGATCTCCGGGAGCACTCGCGTTGACCGACCACACCACGCTGCGGCAGGAGATCGAAGCCGAACAGCGCCATCTCGATCGGGTCTACGCCCGGCTGGCGCAGCTACGGCGGTCCGCCGAGTTGGCCGAGAAGGACGGCTACCAGTTGGCCCGGGTGGGCAACTTCGGCGCGCTGGTCGAACGTGACGCGATGGTCTTCCACGCCGCCCGGCGCCGGCACACCCTCGACGCGGAACACGAGGGCCTGGTCTTCGGCCGGTTGGACCTCCGATCCGGCCAGGTGCTGCACATCGGCCGGCTCGGCGTACGCGGCGAGCACGCCGAACCACTCGTGATCGACTGGCGGGCCCCGGCCGCCGCCGCCTTCTACCAGGCCACCGCGGCGGACCCGCGCGACGTCGTACGGCGTCGGGTCATCTCGTCCAGCGGCGAGCGGGTGACCCGGATCGAGGACGACCTGCTCGACCCGGCGGCGGCGCCGGAGGGGATGCGGGTGGTCGGCGACGGCGCCCTGCTCGCGACGTTGTCCCGGACCACCGGCCGCGGAATGCGGGACATCGTCGCCACCATCCAACGGGAGCAGGACGAGGCGATCCGCTCCCCCGCCGGCGGGGTGACCATGGTGTCCGGCGGACCGGGCACCGGCAAGACGGCGGTGGCCCTGCACCGGGCCGCCTATCTGCTCTACTCCGACCGCAACCGGTTCGCCGGCGGCGGCGTACTGGTGGTGGGTCCGTCCGCGGTCTTCGTCGAGTACATCGCCTCGGTGCTCCCCTCGCTGGGCGAGAACGCCGCGACCCTGCAATCGCTGGGCTCGCTGTTCGAGGGGGTGACCGCGACCCGTACCGACCCGACGGCGGTCGCCGCGATCAAGGGGTCGCTGCGGATGCGCCGGGTGCTGGAGCGGGCGGCCCGGGACCAGGTCCCGGACGCGCCCGGCGAACTGCGGCTGCTGTACCGGGGCGAGTTGCTCCGGCTCACCACCGCCGAGCTGGAGACGATCCGGACCCGGGCACTACCGCCGGGCGCCCGGCGCAACGAGGTACGCCGGGCCGGCTTCGACGGGATCTTCAACGCGCTCTGGGCCCAGGTGCAGCGGCTGCGGGTCGGCCGACTGCCCGACCAGCGGACCTTCGAGGACGAGATCGCCGAACGGTCCGACTTCCGGGACTTCCTCCGGGCCTGGTGGCCCCGGCTGCATCCCCGGCACGTGCTGGCCTGGCTGGCCCGGCCGGAGCGGCTGCGCCGGTACACCAACGGCCTGCTGTCGAACGCCGAGTCCCGGCTGCTCGCCGAGGCGTACCGCACGCTGGACGGCGACACGTTCAGCGTCGGCGACGTGGCCCTGCTCGACGAGCTCGACAACCTGCTCGGCCGGCCCGCGCGGCCGGCCCGGCGCAGGCGCGACCCGTACCAGCTCGTCGGCGGGGTCCGCGAGGTGACCACGTACGCGGACCGGCAGCGGGCCGCCCGGCGCGACGCCGAGCGGCCGGCGGACTACCGCGAGTACGCCCACGTGGTGGTCGACGAGTCCCAGGACGTCTCGCCGATGCAGTGGCGGATGCTCGGCCGTCGGGGCCGGCTGGCCTCCTGGACGGTGGTCGGCGACCCGGCCCAGACCGCCTGGACGGGCGACCCGGCCGAACTGTCCCGGGCCCGGAACAAGGCCCTGGGCCGGCGACCCCGGCACGATTTCACCCTCTCCACCAACTACCGCAACTCGGCCGAGATCTTCGCGGTGGCGGCGCGGGCGATCCGCGAGGTCTACCCCGACCTGCCGCTGCCGGTGGCGGTCCGGAGCACCGGGGTGCAGCCGGTGGAGCTGACGGTCCCGGCGGCGGACCTGCCCGGGGCGGTCCGCGAGGCGACCACGAAACTCCTGGCCGAGGTCGAGGGCACGGTCGGGGTGATCGCGCCGGTGCCGCGCCTGGCCGAGGTCGCGAGCTGGCTCGCCGACGCCGCCGACCCGCGACTCCAGGTGGTCGACGCCATGCAGGCCAAGGGCATGGAGTACGACGGCGTCGTGCTGGTCGGGCCGGACCAGATCCGCGCCGATTCGGCGGCCGGGGTACGCACGCTCTACGTCGCCCTCTCCCGGGCCACCCAACGCCTCACCACCGTCGACTGGAGGTAAGGAAGGGCCCCTTGTTATCGCTTTTTGTAGAAGAAGGGGCCCTTCCTAACCACCCTCAGGGGCGGGGAACCGCCACCGCCGTGTACGGCGTGCTCGGGGTCGGTGTGGTGGTGAACCGGGCGTTCGGCAGGTAGAGCCGCTTGCCGTACGCCGCCACCGTCGTCGGTACGTCGAATCCGGCGTCGGTCACCCGTTCGACCACCCGGCCGCTGTCACCGGACCGGTCCAGCCGGAGCACCGCGAGGGTGTTCAGCCGGTTCTGCACCACGTAGAGGGTCCGCCCGTCGAGCAGCAGGCCGTCCCCGTTGGGCAGCAGTTCCGCACCGAGGTCGACGGTCCGGGTCACCCCGGTCGCCGGGTCGACCCGGAACAGCAGGCCGGTGCCGGACTGCACGATCACCAGGGCCCTGCCGTCCGGGGTCCGGGCGATCCCGTTGGCGTTGATTCCGGTGCCGTAGACGATGTCGCCGGTCAGCGGGACCCGGACCACTCCGTCGGCGCCCGGCAGGGCACCGTGCCGGCCCAGTGGCACCCGGTAGAGCACCGGGTTGGTCGAGTCGGTGAACCAGGCCGCGTCCGGGGTGAGCACGACGTCGTTGACGAAGCTCGGCTGGTCGGTGAACCGGTAGCTGGCCAGCAGCCGTCCGGTCCGGGTGTCGATCACCCGGCCGTCCCCGCCGGACCCACCGGCGACGAAGAGCCGGCCCCGACCGTCGACCTTCATGCCCAGGGACGGGGTGCCCGGCCCAGTGTTGATCACCTTTCCCTGGCCGGTGAACAGGTTGGCCTGGTAGATCGCCCCGGTTGCCCGGGATCCGAAGTACGCGTACGGCAGCGCGCCGATCGCGATTCCCTCCGGTTGGAAGCCGGCGGGCAGGTCGATGGTCGATGGTCCGAGCGGGGTACGGCCGCCCGCGCTGGCCGGCGCGGCGGCGGTGCTGGCCACCAGCGTGGCGACCAGGGACAGGGTGGCGGCGACCAGGACGGGGATACGTCGGCGGCGACGCATTGATAGCTCCCTTCACGGCCCGGTCCGGGCCCCGCGCCGCAGGCCGGACCGGCGGGTCGCCTCTCGGCCGGCCCGACCCGGTCCACGCCTCGCGACCCGAGACCACCGGGCATCGACGAGTGTCACCTGGAACAGGTTCCGATAATGCCAGGTGTCGAGCTGTCCGCATCTCGACATCTCGATCGCCTCGGCGGCCCGGTCCCGGTGACACTGGCCGGATGCGGCCCGAGCCCGGTGACACCCGCCCGTCCCGGCCCGAGCCCGCGCACACCCGCCCGTCCCGGCCCGAGCCCGAGCCCACCGACAGTTGCGTGGTGCCGCTCGCCGGACCGGTCGGCGCGCCGCTCCCCCGCCCGGTTCCGGCGCCGGGATGAACCGGCCGCTGCTCCGCCTTGCCCTGGCCAATCTGCGTGCCCACGCCGTACGGCTCGCGCTGACCGGTTTCGCGGTGGTGGTGGCGGTCGGTTTCCTGGCCGGCACGCTCGTCTATGGCGACACCGCCCGCGCGGCGTTCTACGGCGACCTGGCCCGCTCGGCCCGGAACGTGGACGTCGTGGTGGAGCCGGAGGCCGGGCTGGTTACCCCGACAACGGTCGAGCGGATCCGTGCCGTGGACGGGGTGGCGGCGGTGGACGGGCGGGTGATCGCGTGGCTCGGCGTACTGGACCGGAACGGTCGGCTGATCGAGAGCCAGGAGCACATCGGGTACGCCCTGTCGGTGCCCGGCGTCGCCGCGCTGGCCCCGTATGACCTGGCGGGCGGGCGGCTGCCCCGGGTGCCGGGCGAGATCGCTGTGGACCGCGCGACGGTGGCCGGCGCGGGATTCGTACCCGAGGGGCCGGTGACCGTGCTGGACCAGGCCGGCACCCCGCACCGGATGCGGCTGGTCGGCGTACTCGATCTCGGGGTGAACCGGCTCTTCGGCGGGTCGGCGGTCGCGGCGTTGAGCCCCGCCGATCTGGAGACGTTGACCGGCACCACCGACTACGCCCAGGTGGTCGTCAGCGCGACCGACGGCACCGATCCGGCCGAGCTGCGGGACCGGGTGGCCGCCGTGCTGGGTCCCGGTCAGCAGGCCCTGACCGGGGCCGGGCTGCGGGACCGGCTCGCCCGGCAGGCCGCGAAGTACGTCGACGGGTTCCTCGCGGTGCTGCTCGGCTTCGGCCTGGTCTCGCTGACCGTCTCGGCGTTCGTGATCTACAACACCTTCGCCATGCTGGGTGCGCAGCGCGCCCGGGAGCTGAGCCTGCTGCGCTGTGTGGGCGCGTCCCGGCGGCAGGTGGCCGGTGCCGTACTCCTGGAGGCGAGCCTGCTCGGGCTGCTGGCCTCGATCGGTGGCCTGCTGGCGAGCCTGGTGGTCGGGTACGGCCTGATCCGGGGTCGGGAACTGGTGGCCTCGGACATCCCGCTGCACGCGCCGGTGGTCCGCTGGCCGACGGTGGCGGTGGCGCTGGGCTTCGGCACCCTGGTGGCGGTGCTGGCCGCGCTGGTGCCGGCGCTGGATGCCAGTCGGGTGCCGCCGCTGGCCGCGCTGCTGGCCCGGGACAGCACCGAGGCGGGCGCCGGACCCGGGCGGCGGAGGCGGCTGCGGATCGCGCTCGCCGGCACGCTGACCGGAGTGGGCCTGCTCGCCGTCGGAACCGGACTGCCGCTGGCCTTTCCGGGTCTGCCGCTGGTGCTCGGCGGCGGCATGGTCGTCTTCCTCGGCGCGGTGGTCGCGGCGCCGCTGCTGGTCCCCCGGGCGGTCCGGCTGGTCGGTTGGCTGCCGGCCCGGATCTTCGGCCCGGCGGTACGGCTGGCCGTCGCCAACGCCCGACGCAATCCGCGCCGGGCTGCCGCGACGACGTCGGCGCTGACCATCGGGGTGGCGCTGATGGCGATGTTCAGCGTGCTGCTGGCGACCGCCCGGGACCAGGCCGGCCGCGAGCTGACCGAGAACTTCCCGGTGGAGTTCGTGCTCGACCGGGTCCGGACCGACGGCGCCCCCTCGGCGGTACGCGGACCGCTGCCGGCCGGACTGGCGTCCCGGCTGCGGGCGGATCCGGCGTTCGCCACGGTCGCCGAGGTACGCCGGGCCACCGCTCCGCTGGACGCCGGGATCCGGATCTGGGCGGTCCCGCCGGAGCAGTTCCGTGGCCCGATCCGCCCCGAGGTGACCGCCGGCAGCCTGGCCGGGCTGGGTCCGGGGACGGTGGCGCTGAACCGGCAGTTCGCCCAGGAGCGCGGCCTGCGGATCGGCGACCGGCTGACCCTGGCCCCGTCCGGCCCGCTGACCGTGGTCGCGCTCTACGACGACGCGCCCACCGACGGTGCCGCCCTGGTCTCCTGGCCACAGTTCCTCGCCACGTACGGCGTCGGGGAGCCGGACCGGCTCCTCGTCGACCTGGCGCCCGGGGTGTCGACGGCGGCCGGCCGGCAGGTGATCGACACGGTGCTGGTCGACTATCCGGCGGTCCGGGTCCGTGGCCTCGCCGACCAGACGGACGCGCTGTCGGCGACCCTCGACGAACTGCTGGGCATCTTCGCGGCCCTGCTCGGCATGTCGGTGCTGATCGCGGTGCTGGGGATCGGCAACACCCTCGCGCTGTCGGTGTTCGAACGTCGCCGGGAGTCGGCCACCGTCCGGGCGCTGGGACTGTCCCGCCGACAACTGGTGGGCATGCTGCTGACCGAGGCGGCACTGGTCGCGGCGGTCGGGACGCTGTCCGGCACCGTCCTGGGGGCCGGCCTCGGCGTGGCGGCGGCGGTGGGCCTGATCGACAGCTACGGGCACGGGCTGCCGGCCGTACCGATCGGCCAGCTCGCCCTCTGCGCGGCGCTGGCGGCCACGGCGGCGGTCCTGGCCAGCCTGCTGCCGGCCCGGCGCGCCGGGCGGGCACCGATCGTTCCCGCCCTCGCCGACGACGGATGACGGGCCGTGGCGCGACGGAGGCGACGCAGGACGGGCGCCGAGGGGTACGGAGCGGCCCACTTCCTATCGTTTTCTGGATAGGAGGGCTCCCCGACCAACCCGGGCCCGGCAGTATCGGAGCGGGGCGGGCCGAGTGAGGAAGGGACGCGGGTGGGGGCAGGTCATGACCACGGGGGGCAGCTGACCCGCGCCTCGGAGCGGCACCTGGGGCGGTTGTGGGGTGCCTTCGCGCTCCTCGCCGCCCTGATGGTCGTCGAGGCGGCCGCCGCGCTGGTCACCGGGTCGCTGGCACTGCTCTCCGACGCAGGACACATGTTCACCGACGTACTCGGGATCGGGATGGCCCTGGCCGCGATCACGGCGGGGCGACGGGCCGTCGGCGACCCGCAGCGGACCTTCGGTCTCTACCGCCTGGAGGTACTGGCGGCGCTGGCCAACGCGGTACTGCTGTTCGGGGTGGCCCTCTACGTGCTGGTCGAGGCGGTACGACGGTTCGGCGACCCGCCCGAGGTGGCGGCCGGCCCGATGCTGGTGGTGGCGACGCTCGGACTGCTGGCCAACCTGGCGGCGTTCTGGCTGCTCCGGGCGGGGGCGCGGGAGAGCATCAACCTGCGCGGCGCCTACCTGGAGGTCCTCGGCGACCTGCTCAACTCGGCCGGCGTGATCGTCGCCGCCGTTGTGATCATCTTTACCGGCTGGCGCTGGGCCGACCCGATCGTGGCGCTGGCCGTCGGGCTGTTCATCCTGCCCCGCACCTGGCGTCTGGGCCGCAGCGCGGTACGCATCCTGGTGCAGGCCGCTCCGGAGCACCTCGACGTCGGCGCGGTCCGGACCCGGCTCTCCGACCTGCCCGGCGTCTGCGACGTACACGACCTGCACGTCTGGACCCTCACCTCCGGCATGGAGGTCGCCTCGGCGCACCTCACCCTGGACACCGGTGCGGAGGTCGCCGCCGTGCTCGCCGCGGCCCGTTCGGCGCTGCACGAGGACTTCCACATCTCGCACGCCACGCTCCAGGTCGAGCCGAGGACCGCGGCCGGCGGGTGTGGTCCCACGGACTGGTAGCCAGCGAGGCTCACCGATGGTTAGCCGCATCTTAAGTTTCGGCGTGTCACCGGTCGAATTTGTCCGGTTACATCCGTCCGAAACAGGAGAATTGGGGATCCAACCCCGAACACCGCCCGTGTCCCCGGGTGGCAACTGCCGGTAGGCTCGGCCCCGGTCTTCGCTAGGTGGCACCCTCCGGTGCCTGCGGGGGCCGTCGCCTAATCGCCACGCGCGAGCCGGGGAACCACGTACCAGGGGTGTATCCGCGTCAGCGGTAGGGATCTTCCGTCCCGAACCCGTCAGCTAACCCGGTCGGCGGCTGACGGAAGGAAGCTGTCATGCCGTTCCTGGCACCCACCCGAACGTCTCCGACCTTCGTCTGGCGCGCCCCGACATCCGCCCGGAAGGCGGTAGCACGGCTCGCCGCCGTGGCAACCACGATGCTCACCCTGGGCGCGCTCGTCGCGACCCTGGGCGCCACACCCGGGTACGCAGCACCCGGCCCACTGGCCCAGGCACCCAGCAGCAGTGAAGACGAGGGAGGCAGCGACAGCCTGCGCGAGCAGCTCCAGACGGCGAGCAAGGGCTACGTCACCGCCAAGAACAAGTTGGACAACTCCGTCAAACGACAGAAGGAACTGACCACCCGGCTCGGGACGCTGCGTACCGAGGTGACGACCCGGAGCGAACGGGTCGCCCAGTTGGCCGGGATGGCGTACCGGACCGGTCGACTGGGACAGGTATCCGCCCTGCTCAGCAGCGGTTCCCCGACCAGCCTGGTGGACCGGGCCGCCGCCCTCGACACGATCTCGGCGAACGAGAGCCGCGAGCTGCGCGGCCTGCGGGACAGCGTCGAGGAGGAGAGCCGGGCGAAGGAGGCACTCGACCAGGAGGTCCGCGAGCAGCGCAAGCAGGTCGAGGTGATGGAGACCCGCAAGAAGCAGGCCGAGAAGGCGCTCGCGGCGGCCAACAGCGGCGGATCCAGCTCCGGGATCAGCGGCAGCGGCTCGGCGTCGGCCAGGCCGGCGCCACGCAACTCCGACGGTTCCTTCCCGGACGAGTCGTGCAGCCTCAACGATCCGACCACCAGCGGGTGCATCACGGCCCGGACGCTGCACGCGCTGAACCAGGCCAAGGCGGCCGGCTTCACCCGCTTCGTCTCCTGCTTCCGCAGTGGCGGCAGCGGCGAGCACCCCAAGGGGCAGGCCTGCGACTTCGCCGCCCAGAAGGGTGGATTCGGCGGGGTGGCGACCGGCGGCGACCGGACGTACGGCAACAACCTGGCGGCGTACTTCGTGCGGAACGCCGACCGGCTCGGCGTGCTGTACGTGATCTGGTTCAAGCAGATCTGGCTGCCGAGCAGCGGTTGGAAGACCTACAACGGCGGTAACGGCGATCCGTCCAGCGACCACACGAACCACGTGCACCTGTCGATGAACTGAAAGCCGTCCGTCGGCACCGCCCGCCACCCCTGGGCGGTGCCGACGGGCCCGTTCGGCGTCCGTCACCCGGTGTTTTTCCAGGTGACGGACGCCGAACCGTAGGTGCTGCCAACCGGTGTCGGTACCGGTCGCCTCAGCAGCCGATCCGGGTCGAGCCCAGCGCGACGTCGTCGAACCACAGCGTGTCCGCGCCCTCGCCGTAGCTCTCCCAGCCCAACCGCAGGTCGGTCAGGTTCGGCCGCCAGTTCGCCCGGTTGAGCCACTGCCCGTCGACGTCGTGGGTCGGGGTGCCGTCCGCGGTCAGCCCCGTCACCGCCGAGCCGTCGACCCAGGTCGACAGCCGGCCCTGCGTACCGTCGACCATGAACTCGACACAGGTCCACCGGTTGACCGGCAGCGGAAGACTGAGTGCGACACCGTTCGGACTCTGCTCGGGCAGAGTGGCGTCGTCCGAGGCCCGGTTCCATTGCAGGGCGCCGTTCTGGCCGCCCATCCGCAGGTCACGGTTGCCGTCGTTGGCGTCCCGCATGGCCAGGAACGTCACGTGCTGGGTCGGCAGCGCGGTGGTGTGCCGGACCCAGAGTCGGGCGTACCGGACCGCGCCGAGCCCGCTCAGGTCCCGGCTCGACCGGACGAACACGTGGTTGCAGTAGCCGGCGGTGCCGTTGATCCGTACCGATCGGGTGCCCTGGCGGGCGACGGTGGTGTCGATGCTGGCGGTACCGGTCCCCTGACAGTCCGGGTAGTTCACGCTCCAGTCGCCGGACGGCGCGGACCCGGTCTGGTTCTCGAAGCCGTCGCAGAGCGCGGCGCTGCCGCAGCCGGCCGGCGGCCCGGTGGTCGGCGGAGGCGTGGTCGGCGGCGGGGTGGTCGGCGGGACCGTGGTCGGCGGCGGGGTGGTCGGTGGAGCCGTGGTCGGCGGGGTGGTCGGTCCGGCGCCGTTGCACGGTACGCCGTTGAGCGTGAAGCCGGTCGGGGCCGCCGCGCTGCTGGCGTAGGTGCCCTGCACGCCGAACTCGGTCGACCCGCCGGCCGGCAGTGAGCCGTTCCAGGCGATGTTCCGGGCGGTCACGGCCGTGCCGGACTGGCTGACCTCGGCGTTCCAACTGCTGGTGATCCGCTGGTCGCCACCGTAGGTCCAGGTGACGGTCCAGCCGTTGACGGCGGTGTCCCCGGCGGTCACCCGGACGGCGGCGGTGAAGCCACCGGTCCACTGGTTCGCCTGGTAGCCCACCAGGCATCCGGCGGCGGCCTGGGCGGATGGCACCAGGGTCAGGCTGACCACGGCGACGATGCTCGCGGCGAGTGCGGTCACCAGGGCGACGACCAGGGACACGCGGCGGTACGGTGCGGAGACCCTCATGGGATTCCTCTCGACAACTGCCGGGCACCGCACACCGGGTGCCGGCAGTGCTGCTGCTGGGATGACGGTCGGCGGTGCACGACGAGACGTGCACGGCCGTCCTGCGCCTCCCGCGATCGATCGGCTCCCGCGATCGGACGGCGATCGGCGCGACGACCCGGCCAGCCCGAGCCCGGATCGTCCACTGCCGACGCCCGGCTCAGCTTAGAGACAGATATCGATGCCTGCAACCGGCCGTCGCCCCGGTCCCGGTCCCCCACCGGCCCCTTGCCCGGCACGGCCCTGGCCTGCGGAGACAATGAGCGGCATGACCGTGGCCCGCTCGCTGCTGCTGTTCCTGCTCGCCGCCGTCGCCGAGATCGGCGGGGCCTGGCTGGTCTGGCAGGGCGTCCGCGAGCAGCGCGGACTCCTGTTCGTCGCCGCCGGCATGCTGGCCCTGGCCGGGTACGGCTTCGTCGCGGCGTTCCAGCCGGACCCGCACTTCGGCCGGGTGCTCGCCGCGTACGGCGGGGTCTTCGTCGCCGGCTCGCTCGGCTGGGCCGTACTGGTGGACCGGTTCCGGCCGGACCGCTACGACCTGACCGGCGCCGCCGTCTGCCTGGTCGGCGTCGCGATCATCATGTACGGCCCACGCGGCTGAGCAGGTAATCGCAGGCCGGGACGGATCAAGACCTGAAAGTTCTGCAAGACGGGTACGCCAGCCGCCCGGCCAGGACCTGCGGCGATGCCGAGCGGCGCCGGCGCGACGGCGGGTTCCCTGCAAACGGTAAGCGAACAAACCAGCTCAACACCACCCAGACATCCAAGTCCGGCGATGCTTTACGCCTCCGCAAAGCGGTGATAGCTTCCCCGCAACATTTGCAAGAACTTGCAGGCCGGAGCCGCCGCACCGCCCCGCCACCTGACCCGTCGACGGTGCTCCGCGCCCGGCACCCCGTCCCCGCCCGCTCCGCGCAGAGGAGGTTCCGATGCGTACCCGAAGAACCCTCGCCGCCGTCCTGACCGCCGTACTCGCCGTCGCCGCGACCGTCACCGGTGGCGTCACCGCCCGACCCGCCGCCCCCGCTACCGCCAGCCCGGCCAGTCCCGGCGCCAAGGACGTGATCGTCCACCTGTTCCAGTGGCCCTGGGCCTCGATCGCCACCGAGTGCACCACCGTGCTCGGCCCGAAGGGCTTCGGCGGGGTGCAGGTGTCGCCACCGCAGGAGCACGTCGTACTGCCCGGCCGGGGTTACCCGTGGTGGCAGGACTACCAGCCGGTCAGCTACCAGTTGACCACCCGGCGCGGTGACCGGGCCGCCTTCGCCAGCATGGTCCGGACCTGCCACGACGCGGGCGTGAAGATCTACGTGGACGCGATCGTCAACCACATGGCCGGCGGCGCGTCGACCGGGGCGGGCAGCGGCGGCTCGACGTACGGCCACTACTCCTATCCGGCGGTGCCGTACGGCAACGACGACTTCCACCACTGTGGGCGGAACGGCAACGACGACATCGCCAACTGGAGCGACCGCTGGGAGATCCAGAACTGCGAACTGGTCGACCTGTCCGACCTGCGGACCGAGGCGTCGTACGTGCGCGGCAGGCTCACCGCGTACCTGAACGACCTGGTCTCGCTCGGCGTGGACGGCTTCCGGGTGGACGCCGCCAAGCACCTTCCCGCCGCCGACCTGGCTGCGATCGTCGACCCGGTCAGCGGCAGCCCGTACGTCTTCTCCGAGGTGATCGAGGGCGGTTCCGGTGAACCGACCCCGGAGGAGTACGCGGGAGTCGGCGACGTCACCGAGTTCCGCTACGGCGACGTGGTGGGCAACGCGTTCTCCGGCGGCAACCTGGCGAACCTGAACAACCTCGCCTCGTCCATGCGGCTCAGCTCCGGCGACGCGGTGGCGTTCGTCGACAACCACGACACCCAGCGCAACGGGCGGGCCCGGCTGACGTACAAGAACGGTTCGGCGTACGCGCTCGCCGAGGCGTTCATGATCGCCTGGCCGTACGGCGTACCGCAGGTGATGTCGAGTTTCACGTTCAGCGACCCGGAGGCCGGGCCGCCCCGCAACGGCAACGGCACCACCAGCTCGGTCAACTGCGCCAACGGCTGGGCGTGCGAGCACCGCTGGCGGACCACCGCCAACATGGTCGGGCTGCGCAACGCCGCCGCCGGGGCCGGCGTCACGAACTGGTGGAGCAACGGCGGCAACCAGATCGCCTTCGGGCGCGGCAGCACCGGGTACGCCGCCTTCAACCGCAACGGTGGGGCGCTGACCCGTACCTTCCAGACCAGCCTGCCGGCCGGCACCTACTGCGACGTGATGAACGGTGACTTCAGCGGCGGCGCCTGCACCGGTACGACGTACCCGGTCAACAGCGCCGGCCAGGTCACCGCGACCGTTCCGGCGAACGGCGCGCTGGCGCTGCACGTCAACGCCCGCACCTCGGCAACCCCCGGCCCGAACCCGACCACGACGCCGCCGCCGACCGGCGGCACCTGCGGCACGGTCGCCACCACCTTCGAGGTCGACACCGGCACGGTCTGGGGACAGAACGTCTACGTCGTCGGCAACGTCCCGGCACTGGGCAACTGGGATCCGGCGAACGGTGTTCCGCTCTCCTCGGCGAGCTACCCGGTCTGGCGGGCCACCGTCGGCCTGCCCGGCGGAACGGCCGTGCAGTACAAGTACGTCAAGCGGAACGGCGCTCAGGTGGTCTGGGAGAGCGATCCGAACCGGTCCCGGAGCACCCCGTCCGCCACCCCCTGTACCGCGACCTGGACCGACACCTGGCGCTGATCCCCCGGCAGCGTTAGGCGGACGACCCGCCCGCCGCGCCATGCCACGGGTACGGGTGCCCGCACCGAACGGGCGCCGCCGGTCAGCCGGCGGCGCCCACCCGTACGTCCGGTGACGTATCCACGTCGTACACACTCGCACGACGCCACGAGGGCGCCTGCTCGGGAGCATTATCGGCATGAAGCTCTCTCCGCCCTGGCGAAAGGCCCTGCTCACCCTGCACGTCGTCACCGCCGTCGGTTGGCTGGGCGTCGACGTGGTGCTGTTGACGCTCGGCGTGGCCGGGGCGCGTGGCGCCGCCCCGGGCGTGGTCTATCCGGCCATCGGCCTGATCGGCCTGACCCTCTTCGTCCCGCTCAGCGTGCTGGCCTGGCTGGTCGGCATCGTCAGCTCGCTGTGCACCCCGTGGGGGCTGCTGCGGCACCGCTGGGTCATGGTCAAACTGATCATCACCACGGTGATGCTCGGCGCCGTCCTCTTCGCCCTGATGCCGAACCTGCGTACCGCCGCCGAGTTGGGCGCGGCGACCCCGGCCGAGGCCCGTACGGGGCTGCTGATGGCGTCGATCGTCTCCAGCACCCTGCTGATCGTCGCCACCGTCCTGTCGACCTACAAGCCGTGGGGTCGGCTACGCCGGGGCAAGCGGTTAGGAAGGGGCCCTTCTTCTACAGAAAACGATAAGAAGGGGCCCTTCCTTACCCCTCCAGGGCGGCGGGGAGGCGAGCCGCCAGCGTCTGGTGGGCGGCGCGCGCCTGCCGGAAGGCGTACGGAAACAGCGGTGCGGGCGCGGACAGGGTGATCTCGACGTCGACCCGGACCAGTCCGTCGGGTTCCCGGGTCAGCCGGGTGTGGTTGTGCACCGTGGTACGCGGCCACTGCCGAGCCACCAGCACCACCTCGTCCGGCCCGACCCGGAGCGTGTCGGCCCGGTAGTTGATCCGGAACCGGAAGGGGCCCCAGACCAGCCGGTCGGTGACGAGTTGGCTGCCCAGAACCCCCGGCCCGGGTGACAGGGGGCGAACCCGGACGATCAGCGGATGCAGCTCGGCCTGTTGCCGCACGTCGCCGAGCAACCGCACCGCGTCGGCCAGCTCGCACCGGGCCCGCGCGCTGTACCGGAACGAGCCTGTCCGTGGCATCCGCCGCCCCTGGTCCCCGGGTCGACTATGACCGTCGACACCGCATCGATGGATGAATAGGCTCCCATCGTGGACTGTCTCGCCTGCCGGAACAATGATCTGCTTCCGGAGTTGCCACCCCGGGAGCGGGTGGCCGAAGATCCGCACTGGCGGGTGGCGCACGCGTTCGACACGTCGTTGCCCGGTTGGCTGGTGCTGCTCCCCCGCCGGCACGTGACCTCGATCGCGGAGCTGACCGGGGCGGAGGCGGCGACGCTCGGCGTCTGGCAGGTCCGGCTCGCCCGGGCGCTCAGGGCGGTCACCGGCTGCGCGAAGACGTACGTGATCCAGTTCGCCGAGCAGGACGGCTTCGAGCACGTCCACTTCCACGTCGTACCCCGGATGCCGGACCTTCCCGCCGACCGGCGCGGCCCACGGGTCTTCGGCTACCTGCATCCGCCGGACGACCAGCTCCTCGACGAGCATCGCCGGGACGAGTTGGCCGTCGCGCTCCGGACCCGGCTCGACGCCGATGTACCGCCGGATTGATGCCGCGAACGAGGGTCTCCGGCTGAGTTGAGTGCATAAATAGTGCCCCAAGAGGGTATGTAACGGGCATGAGCGGACATGTCATGGTCTTCGCCCCCGATCCCCAGCTCACGGTCACCATCGACCAACCGGCCGACGAGACCGAGATCCACCTGCATCCGGGCGGCCAGGGCGTCTGGCAGGCCAGGATGATCAAGTGTCTGGGCACTCCGGTGGTGCTCTGCGCCGGGCTCGGCGGTGAGATCGGGCAGGTGCTCGAACCCCTGCTGGCCGGCGAGGGAGTCGACCTCCGGGTGATCCACCGCGAGTCCACCAGCGGCGGCTACGTGCACGACCGGCGCAACGGCGAGCGCCAGGAGATCGCCTCGGTACCGGGCCACGCGCTCAGCCGGCACGAGCTGGACGACCTCTACAACCTCGCCCTGGGCGAGGGACTGGGCGCCGAGGTGAGCATCCTCAGCGGCCCCGGCCAGCCGAACCTGGTCGCGCCGGACATCTACCGCCGGCTCGCCGCCGACCTGGGCCGCAACGGCAGCCGGGTGATCGCCGACCTCTCCGGGGCACACCTGGCCGCGGTGCTGGACAGCGGCGTGTCGGTGCTGAAGGTCAGCCACGAGGAGCTGATCCGGGACGGCTGGGCCGCCGACGACAGCGAGGGGGAACTCGTCCGGGTCGCCCACGCGCTGCACGCCAACGGCGCCGAGTCGGTGGTGCTCAGCCGGGCCGAGAAGCCCGCTCTGGTCCTGATCGACGGGGAGGTCGCCGAACTCGACATGCCCCGGTTGGAGGTGGCGGACCGACGCGGTGCCGGCGACTCGATGACCGCCGGGGTGGCGGCGGTGCTGGCCCAGGGCGGCGACGTACGGCTGGCGGTCCGGACCGGGGCTGCGGCGGGGGCGCTGAACGTCACCCGGCACGGCCTCGGCACCGGCCGGCCCGAGGCGATCGCGGGCCTGGTCGACCGGGTCCGACTGGCGCCGATCGGCAGCGACCGGCAGGATCGGATGACACCCGACGAACTGGCGCACCGGACGACCAACTCATGACACTCCGCGTACTGATCACCAACGACGACGGCATCGCGGCCCCTGGACTGCGCTGGCTGGCCCGGACGGCCGCCGCCCGGGGCCTGGAGGTGGTGGTCGCGGCGCCCAGCGAGGAGGCCAGCGGGGCCAGCGCCGCGATGAGCGCGGTCGAGCGGGACGGCCGGGTGGTGGTCGAGGAACACTCGATCGAGGAGCTGCCCGGCGTACCGGCCTACGGGGTCGCCGGCTCACCCGGGCTCATCACCCTGATCGCCCTGCACGGCGCGTTCGGTCCGGCACCGGCGGTGGTGCTCTCCGGGGTCAACCGGGGCGCCAACGCCGGCCGGGCGGTGCTGCACTCCGGCACGGTCGGTGCGGCGTTCACCGCCGCCGCCAACGGCTGCCACGGGATGGCGGTCTCGCTCGACGTACTGTCCGCGGGCGAGGCGAGCGCCGGCAGCGGGGGTGCCGCGATAGCGGTTCCGCGTCGCGACCGGGACGAGCGACGGCACTGGGCGACGGCGGCCCGGGTGGCGCTGGACCTGCTGCCCCGGTTGACCGCCGGACCCAAGGAGAGCGTGCTGAACGTGAACGCCCCCGACCTGCCGTACGAGCGACTGCGCGGAGTCCGGCGCGGCTCACTGGCCGGGTTCGGGCAGGTGCAGATGACGGTGGCGGAGGCGGGCAAGGGGTTTGTGCGTACCGCCCTGGAGGAGTCCGGTGAACGCGTCGTGCCGGGCACCGATGTGGCGTGGCTGGCGGAGGGCTACGCCTCGGTGACGGCTATCCGGGCAATCACCGAGGCGTCCGACGTGGATCTGTCCGACCTGGACGATCCACGGGGAGGTTGACTGGGTGGTCCGGTACGCGACGCTGGGCCGCCGACCGGATCGCGGTCAGGCGCCGGGGACCTTTACTTCCTCGGCGGCGGACGCGGCACCCGCGAAGTAGGGTTCCGGGGCGCCGAAGAGGCCGAGCAGCCCGGTGACCCAGAGTTGCCGGTGGACGAACCGACTCGGTTCGGTGACCACGAGCTTGACGCCGCTGACCTCTGCGGTCTGGAAGCCGGCGACCATGGCGCTGATGCCGACCGAGTCGATGAAGCTGACCAGTCGCATGTTGAGCTCGATCCGTGACGGCCGTCCCTTGGTCAACACCCCGGCGATCGCCTCACGAACCTCGTACGCCGTATCGACGTCGATTTCTCCACGAGGGGCGATCTCCACTACTCCACCGGGCAGGACCGACTTGACGATCGACAGGCTCACGCGAGCACCTCCACTCGCCCATGTCCGGGCGCCTAATCAGTACGCGGGCCGCGACCGAGAGTATTCCTCTGACGGCCCCGATCGCCACCCTTCCGGAGGGGCAATCTGTTCAACGAGCCGACAAACCAGCCTGGTAACGGGGCAAACTACGCTAAATTTTCCTGCCCGTACCGGGATCATCACTACCCTCGCCACCCACAGCCCTCAGCCTAGCCGTCAACCGGTCGGCGTCGCTCGACCAGCACACTGTGTCGTGGCCCGCTCGGTTCGCCGGCACCCGTCCCAGCGGTTCCCGAGCCCGGCCGGGCCCCGCTCCGACCTGCGGGCAAGCGTGGCCGAGAAGCCCGGGGGCGGGTGGTGCGGGCGCGGCGGAAGGGGGCGGCTGTGTCGCAGACCACCTACCATGAGGCGGACCGCCGTCGCGCGGGACGGCCCTCCAGGTTCGGGAAGGGACACCTGATGCTGAGGAAACTGATCGGACTGGCCGGCGTCGGCGCGCTGCTGGCTCTGGTACTGGCCTGCGGCTTCGGCGGCGGGGGCGATGACGACGACGATGACGATGACGATTTCGCCCAGCGTGCGTCGGTTGTCCTGGTTCGCTGAGCACTTGGGCGGTACCGGCAACGGTCGCCGTCCGGTTCCGGCAGACTTCGAGGCGTGATCGCGGGTTTGCCAGGAAAGACGCCTGGGCACCTCCCGAGTAGCAAGCCGCAACCGCGCCGAACAGACGCCTCTGTCCGAAGTGGCCGCTGATTTCGGCAACCGAGGAGGTAGCACGATGCTCGGAACCAACCTGCTGAAGCACCAGAGCAAGCCCGAGCGGGTCACCGACCAGGCGTGGGAACACCTGACCAACGTCGTCAACTCGGCCGGTGACTCGGTGCGGCACGCCGCCCGCGACACCGCCCGCTCGGCCCGACGGACCAGCTCCCACCTCACCGAACCGGTCGTCGACCGGGTCGGTGCCGTGACCGACGAGGCATGGCACCGGGCGAACCGGGCGTACGACGCCCTCGCCGGCCGCCGCCCGGGCCTGCCCTGGGCCTGGCTGATCGGGGCAGGGCTGGTCGGGGCCGCGCTGGCCTGGGCCGCCACCACCGCTTCCCGGGCCGCCCTGGCCCGGGCCGAGCAGGAACTGCCCGCCAGCGACCGACTGGAGTACGTGGACGTCGACCGGGCCAACCCGGCGGTCCGGCTCGACACCCCCTGATCCGTCCCCGAACCGTCGGCCGGCTCGACCGGTCGACGCTGGTACGGAAAACCGGGGCCCGCCGCGATCGCGGCGGGCCCCGGTCCGGGTGGAGTCAGCCCCGCGCGCAGCTGACCGTCGCCGGTACGGCGTTCGTGCCGGTCCCGCCGCCGATGAAGCCGAACGTGGTGGACGAGTTGACGGCCAGGTTGCCGTTGTACGCCGCGTTGCGCACCGAGACCGACGAACCGGTCTGGGTGTGGGTGCCGCCCCAGATCTGGCTGATCGTCTGTCCGTTCGCGAAACTCCAGCCCACGGTCCAGCCGGTCATCGCCGACGTACCGGTGTTCTGGACCGTCACCTCGGCCTGGAAGCCGCCCTGCCAGGAGCCGGTCACCCGGTAGGCGGCCGAGCAGCCACCACTCGGCGGTGCCGAGGTGGGTGGTGTCGTCGGCGGCCGGGTGGTGGGTGGCGTGGTCGGCGGCCGGGTGGTGGGTGGCGTCGTGGTCGGCTGGGTCGTCGGCGGTCGGGTGGTCGGGGTGGCGGTCGGCCCGCCCAGCCGATCGGCGACCAGGATCCCCCGGCCGTTCGTACCCAGGTAGACCCGGCCGTAGACCCTCGGGTCACCGGTCAGCGCCTCGCCCATGTTGCCGTACTGGTGCTGGTCGTCGTTGATCCGGACCCAGACCCCACCGGAGTTGTCCGACCGGTACACCCCGCGTACGCCGTCGACGGTGCCGACCAGGAAGACGGCCGGGTACGTCTGCCCCGGTGCCGCCCGGCCGAAGCCGACGTTGACCGCGCCGCTCACGTTGGCGAGCTTGGTGAAGCTGGCACCGGAGTCGGTCGACCGGAACAGCCCGGTCTCCCCGGCCAGCCAGATGTCGCCCTCGGCGCCCGCCACCGCCTTGAACTTCGCGTCCGTGCTCGGCAACCCGGTCGCGGCGGTGGCGGTGAAGCTCTGCCCACCGTTGGTGCTGACGTAGAACCGGCCGGCCGAGTAGCCGTAGAACTTGTTCGGGTTCACCCGGTCGGACTCGATCCGGGCGTTGGCCGGGATGCCGCTGGACTGGCTCCACGAGTTGCCGTACCCGACCGAGTAGACCACCTGCTGGCCCGAGTCGCCGGGTGCCCAGACGAACCGGCTGCCGTCGGCCGCCGTGGCGACCGTGCCGCCGTTGTTGATCCCGCCCGGCTCCTGCGCCTGGAACCAGTTCGCCCCGCCGTCGGTGGAGAAGGCGACGTGGCTGTCGTTGGGCCGCTCGGAGTCGGCGAAGTTGCCGGTCCGGACCATGATCCCCGGGTTCAGCTCGGCGAAGTCCAGGCTGGTGGTGCTGGTGAAGTACGGCTGCTGGAACATCATCGGCGGTACGGCGTCGATGTTGGCGTGCCGGAAGCCGCCGATGTCGCCGAGCCCGCTGACCAGCGGGGCACCGGACGGCGGGCTGATCAGGTCCAGTACGGCGGTCTCCTCCAGCCCCCGGACCATCGGCCGGATGGTGAGGGTGCCGCCGCTGTCCCAGTTGCGCAGGTTGGTGGTGCCGTAGATGGTGGCGCCGGTGCCGTACATCAGCCGGTTGCCGTCGAACGGGTCGATCTCCAGGGACTCGTTCATCCAGCCGAGCTTCGGCGCCTCCTCCGGCGGGGCCGGGTTGGCGCCGAGGGAGAGCCACGGGACCGAGCTGATGTCCATGGTGTAGCGCTTGGTCCGGTTCGGGTACGCCCCGAAGTCCCAGATCCGGGTCCAGGTCGCGCCGCCGTCCGTACTGCGCCAGAAGATCGCGTCCGGCCACCAGGAGATCTGCGTGGCCACCATGATGGTGTTCGGGTTCTGTCGGTCGATGGTCAGACCGCTGTACCCGAAGTACGCGTCGGCGCTGCTGGACGGGATCGGGCTGATCTGGGTCCAGGCGCCGGTCGAGCGGTTGAACTTCCAGACGTCGCCCTTGGCCCCGTCGTACGGGCCGCCGGTGTCGCTGGTGGCGATGTAGAGGAACCCGCCGACCGGGTCGACGACACCCTTGTGCGCGAGGTAGCCGGTCGGCTGCCCGGCGATCCGTTCCCAGCTCGTACCGCCGTTGGTGCTGCGGTAGACCGGGTTGGCCTTGTCGGCGACCCCGACGTAGATGGTCTGGGTGGCGTTGCCGGCGGTGCCGGTGCTCTTGTCGAAGCTCACCCAGGTGACACCCTGGTTGCCGTTGAGGTAGTTGTTGGGGTCGTTCGGATCCTGGGCGTAGTTGCCGACGTTCGGGAAGTTGGTCACCTTCGCCCAGGTGGCGCCGTAGTCGGTGCTGCGCCAGAGCCCGTTCCCGCCCTCGGCACCGTAGTAGAGGGTGCTGTTCCGGTTGGGGTCGACCGCGAGCCGCTCGCCCTGGCCCCGGCCCGGCATGTTGCCGCCGACCTTGAACGGCAACTGGTACGCCTGCCAGGTGTTGCCCCTGTCGGTGGAGCGGAGGATCCCGCCGTTGTTCGGGTCCCAGTCGTTGGTGTACATCCCGACGGCCGCGTACACCCGGTTGGTCTGCACCGGATCGGTGGCCATGCTCAGCACGCCGTTCCAGCCCCACCGGTCCCAGCCCACCCAGTCCAGCAGCGGGGTCCAGGACTGGCTGGACTGCTCCCAGCGGTAGGCCCCGCCGATGTCGGTACGGGCGTAGATCAGGTTCCGCTCGGTGGGGTTGAAGATGATGCCCGGAACGAAGCCGCCGCCGTCGATCCGGACGTTCCGCCACGAGTACGGCTCGGCCGCGGCCGCCGAGGCCGGTGCGGCGGAGGGGCTGACGGCGACCTGGGCCACCACGGCCACCGCGCCGGCGGCCACTACGGCCGCGAGCGCACTGGCGAGACTTCTACGCATGTACGGCTCCCTGTGTCGAAGAGCTTGCGCCGACCGGCGTACCCGGGGGAACGGCACGCCGGAGAGGACAACCGCCCGGCACGGCGAGCGTTCCGCGGATGGTCACCGGAGACGGTCCGAGCCGTCCGGTTCCGGCGGTCGCGTACGTGGACCTGTTCCGGCGGTCGCGTGCGTGGACGTGCGATCTCGATCGGGAGCTGCCCTGGGCTCCCGTGGCGTCGTCCTGGCTCCCTCGACGGCCTCGTGCAGACGTTCACACACGCCTGCGCTCGCTGTCAATAGTTTGACTAGTAAACTAAGCCTGGCCGCCCGCCCGCGCTCCATCGTGGATGGGGCGGGCGGGCCGCGCGTCAGCCGAGTCGGAACACCACCGAGCCGGAGACCTCTTCGCGGGAGATGCCCAACCCGTCCACCGGCCGGATCAACGCGTCCTGCCACGGCGTACCCGGCAGATACTCCGGCAGCACCACCACGGTACGGATGCCCAGGTCACGCAGGTAGCTGACGCTGCCCTGGTCGGGGAAGGCCGCCGTCATGGCGTGGGTCTGCGCCTGCGACTCCGGGGTGAAGGCGGCCAGCCCGTTCACTATCTTCGGGAAGTTGTCGGTGGACCAGAGCATCACGCTGAACTCCAGCGTTCCGCTGGCCGGCAGCACCAGCAGTGGCCCCTGCGCCGTACGCATGGCCGCCGGCTGGGGCAGCACCGGCGCGTGTGGAGTGGTGTTGACGCCCTCCAGAAGGATCAGGGCGAGCGGCACCAGCGCGAGCAGCCGTACCAGGATCTTCCTGACGTCGGCGGCCCGCTCGGCCGGCGCCTTCCGGTCGGTGTCCTCGACGCCCGGCGGCGGCTGGTACGCGGCCGGCCGCAGCAGCGGCACCGGCCCGTCCGCCCGCTCTGCCGGTCCGGCGTCCACGGCATCCGACCCGCCGGACGATCCGGCGTCCGGGTCCGGGTCCGGGTCCGCCCCGACGGACGACCCGGCCGGCGCCCCGGCCGCCGACGCGCCGGAACGCGCGGGGTCGGCGGCTGAGTCGGCGGCGTGGCCGGCGCTGGTGGAGTCGTCAGCGTCGGAGTCGGAGTCGGCGGCCTTGCCCGGAGCCGTGTCCGCGGTTCCGTTCGGGTTCCGGCCCGGGTCCCGGTCGGCGGGACGGTCGGTGGCCGACGGCCGCGCCGTCATCGCGCTGAGCGCCCCGGCGGCCAGGATCCCGAGCAGCAGCGTTGTCCAGATCACGAGCCGGCCGGAGGTACGGATCGCGTCCCAGCCGGGAGCGTGCAGCACCAGCGTGGCGTACCCGGGGTTACCGTCGCCGCCGAAGTTCGTGCCGCTGGCCAGTGCGACGCTGACCAGTACCCCGACGCCGAGCAGCACCCGGTGCCGCAGCCGCCACACCGAGAAGAAGAGCCCGGCGAACGCGAGGCCGATCAGCACGACTCCCGGCAGCAGGGTCATCTCACCGGCGAAGCTGAGGCTCTCCCGGGCGGCGGCGTGCCGCTCGCCCCAGAGCCAGTTCTCCGGCGGCGCGGTCAGGAAGCCCCGCATCGGTGGCGAGAACTGCGCCACGTGCTCCAGCGTCCGCCGACCGGCCGGATGCCGGGCCACCACCTCCAGATACGGCAACGCCATGAGCAGCGTGACCCCGGTGAACACCACGCCGCCAGCCAGGTCGGCGACGAGCAGCCGGCGCCCGAACACCGGGCGGCTCCGACGCCACCAGGACCAGCCGAACGTGCCGACCGCGGCCAGGCAGACCAACGCCAGGACGTAGCCGAAGGGCAGCCCGATGCCGAAGCCCAGCGTCATCTGCCACGCCGCCACCAGCCAGCCGGCAAAGGCCCAGCCGGGACGTCGCCGGTCCGGCCGGTACCCGTGCCGCAGTGACCAGCCGTGTCCCCGGGCCAGCATCGCCAGGGCCAGCGCGATGCCGCCGATCGACAGCACGTGCAGGTGGCCGGCCTGGGCCAACTTCCACGGGGCGTACCCGAAGGCGACCCCGGCCGCCGCCGCGCCGATCCGGCCCGCGCCGAGCTGCCGAACCAGGGCGTACGCGCCGACGAAGGCGAGGGCGTGGGTCAGGACGTACAGGATGTTGTAACGCACGACGCCCGCGACCGGGCCCTCGCCGATCATGCCCGCCGGGGCGTACCCGAGGAGGGTGTCGGAGTAGGCATAGGTGTACGGCTCGGGATAGAAGGTATTCGAGTGCCACAACTGGGTGGGATCGTGCAGCAGCCCGTGCCCGCCCCAGGCGATCTGCCAGGCCTGGAGGATCGGGTCACCGATGTCCTGTGGGACCGTCGAGGTGATGTCGCGCAGCGTCGGCCAGGTCAGCAGTACGGCGAGCAGCAGCCCACCGAGCACGGCGAGCATCCACTCGTGCGTGACCAGGCGTACGACGGCGCCCCGGAGCCGGCGCCCCGATCCGGTGCGCCCGGTACCGTCCCCGCCCGCCCCGCCCGCCCGGCGCGGCCCGGCCGTCGCCTCCGACCCGTCGCCGGTCCGTTCGTCCTGCCCGGCCGGCACTGTCTGCCGCTCGATCGTCATCCGCCATGTCCTTCCGGCTCGGGCCCTGTCCACCCGCAGCACACCGGCATTGATGATTCCTGATGTGGTTCGGGCTGTCACTCCCGCTCTTCCCGGCTCACCCCGGTGGGGTGAGGAGACCTCACCCGAGCACGAGCGAGGGTCGAGTCAACGGGCGTGACCGGCGGGCCGCAGCCTACCGGGCGCGGGATCCGTCGGGTCGCGCTCCCGGCACGGTGCCCGCGACGCCACACGCCGCCTGGAACCTCGACCGTGGGAGGAACGACCATGGCCACCCGGACGACGATCCGCAGCGACGAGGAGATCCAGCGTGACGTGCTGGAGGAACTGGGCTGGGAGCCCCGGGTCCAGCCGAACGAGATCGGCGTCGCGGTCCGGGACGGCGTGGTGACCCTGAGCGGCTGGGTGGACAACTACGCCAAGAAGTGGTCGGCGGAGCGCGCCGCACACCGGGTGAACCGGGTCCGGGCGATCGCCAACGACATCGAGGTACGGCTGCCGAGCTCCGCCGAGCGCACCGATCCGGAGATCGCGGCGGCCGCCGACCGGGCGCTGGAGTGGGACGCCTTCGTTCCGGTGGCGGCGCTCGACGTGACCGTCTCCAACGGCTGGGTCGTACTGCGGGGCGAGGTCGAGTGGGAGTACCAGCGGCGCGCCGCCGAGCAGGCCGTACGCCGGCTGTCCGGGGTACGCGGGTTGACCAACGGCATCTCGGTACAGCCTCGCGAGGAGCCGGCGTCGGACGAGATCTCCGAACGGATCCGAAGCGCCCTGCTGCGCAGCGTGGAGACCGACGCGGCCCGGATCGACATCCGGATCGAGGGCGATTCGGTGATCCTGGCCGGTACCGTCCGATCCTGGCTGGAACGCGAGGAGGCCGAACGGGTCGCCTGGTCCGCGCCCGGAGTGACCAGCGTGGACAACCACATCACCGTACGGCTGTGACGGCTCGCCCGGCCGCCCCTCAGAGCAGCTTCCGCTCGCGGGCCCGGCGTACGGCGTCCCGGCGTCGGGTCGCGTCGAGCTTCCGGTAGATGTTGCGGACGTGCGTCTTGATGGTGTTCACCGAGAGCGACATCTCCGCGGCGATCTCGACATTCGACAGGATGCTCTGGAGGTAGCGGAGCACGGTCAGCTCCCGCTCGGTGAGCGGCTCGCCGAGCAGCGGCGTCACCGTCGGCGACGGCCTGCCCGCACCGTCGATGGCGCCGAGCAGCTCGCTGACCAGGGGCCAGAACGCCGTACCCGCGTCGAGGTGCGCGGCGAGCAGCTCCCGTACCGGCGGATCGGCCCTGGTGAAGACCTGCCGGAAGCCCTCCGGCTCGGCCAACTGGAGCACCCGTTCCAGGCTCCGCGCGGCCCGTCGGTGATCGCCGGTCAGCCGGGTCGCCTCCGCGCCGAGCAGGCCGGCCTCCAGCCGGACCGGCAACGGCCAGCCCGCCGCGTCCGGACAGTCCCAGTCCGGCAGCGTACGCACCGTGCCGCGCGGATCCCCGGCCAACAGGTACGTCCGGGCGAGCGCGACCGCCACCGGTACGCCGCCCCCCTCCACCGCCGGAATCAGCAGTTCACGGGCCAGTTCGACGTCACCGTGCGCGATTCGCAGTTCGGCCTCGGCGATCAGCAGCCAGTGCGCCAGTGGTGAATTCTCGGCCCGGTCGCCCAACCGCCGGCGGCTCTCCGTCAACGCCTGGTGCGCACCGGTCAGATCGCCCCGATCGCGCAGCAACCGGGCCTGGAGCATGCCGATCAGGCCGACGACCAGCGGCTCGTCGGTGTCCTCGGCCGCCCGCACGCTCCGCAGCACATTGGAGCCGGCGTCGTCGCGGCGGTCCCGGTGCACTGCGACGAGGGCCTGGGCCAGGTGCGCGTGTACGCCATCGGCCGGCCGGACCAGGCCACCGAACGGTACGGCGCCCAGCGTCGCCCGAGCGGCCTGCTCGGCGGCGGTCAGTTCACCCCGGATCGCCCGGGCCAGTGCCAGCCGCCCGAGACACAACCGCGCGGTCCGGGACAGCCCGGTACGGGTCGCTTCGGCCATCCCGTCGACGATGTCGACCTCGGCGATCCCCAGTTGCCCGGTCCCGAACCGCAGTGCGGCGGGGACGATCCGGGCCACGGTCCGGCCCCACGCCTCCGGATCGGTCCGGTCGGCCCCGGCCGGCTGTAGCAGTTCGGCGACGCCGACCCGGACCACCCGCTCGCCGGAAGCCAGGGCGGCGGCCCCTCGGATCTCCGGCTCGTCCGGAGCCAGGGCAGCGACACCGACCCGGACCGCCGGCTGGTCGGGAGCCAGCGCGGCGACGCCGGCCCGGATTGCCGGCTCGTCGGCGGCCAGGTGGGCGACGGCCAGCCGCAGTGCCACGGCGATCCGCCGGAACCGGTCCCGCCGCACGTCGTCGAGCAGCTCCGCGTACTCGGACGCCCGGTCCAGATGACCGGTCGCGGCGATCGGGTCCCGGCCGTCCAGCCGCTCGGCGGCACACGCCAGGCCGAGTTCGGGATCGGCCCGGACCCGCTCGGCGGGGGGCGGCGACGGTGCCGGCCGTACCGGACCGCACTGGCCGTACGGGAGCAGGTCCGGCCAGTGCCGGAGCAGTACGGCGATCGCGTACGCCCGGTCGTCGGCGGCGAGCGCGTGCCGGAGGGCCTCGGCCGGCAGGTCGTTCGCGGCGAACCAGGTCGCCGCCCGACGGTGCAGCCGCGCCACCTGCTCCGCAGGGCGTCGGTTCACCTCGGCCCGGAGCAGTTCGCCGAGCATCGGATGGCAGCGGTACGCCGCAGGGCGGCTGCCGAGCGGAATCACGAACCCACCGTGCCGGTCGAGTTCGGTCAGTAGCCGGTCGCCATCGGTGCGGTCGGTCAACGCGTTGAGCAGGTCCGCCGAGAAGCCCGCCACCAGAGACGCCCGGCAGAACGCGTCGCGGGTCTGCGTGGACAGACCGGCGAGCACCTCTTCGGTCAGGTAGCCGGCGACCGCCGGATGTTCTCCGGTGAACTCGTCGACGAACCGGGCCGGATCGGGATGTCCCGGCAGGGCCAGGGCGGCGAACCGCAGCCCGGCGGGCCACCCCTCGGTACGGCCGTACAGCCCCCGGGTCTGTTCCGTCGGCAGGGGCACCGCGTACGCGGCGAACAGGTCCGCGACCTCCTCGGGGCGGAACGCCAGGTCAGCGGCACGAATCTCGGTCAACTCACCGCTGAGCCGCCAGCGGTGCAGGGCCAGCCCGGGATCCTTCCGGCAGCCGATCACCAGCCTGAGCCGGCCTGCCGTGTGCCGGAGCAGGAACTCCAGCCCGCTCGACACCTCGGGGTCGTCCACCTGGTGCAGGTCGTCCAGGACCACGATGACCGGTTCGGCCCGTCGGGTCAGCTCGTCGGCAAGCTGCTCCAGTCCGTACCCGGAAGCCGGTTGGTACCCGGCATCCGGTTCCTGTCCGGTCGTGGCCGAACCCAACGCGGCGGCCAGATATGACCAGAGCCGCTCTCCACCGTCCCCCGGCTCCAGTGAGAGCCAGCCCAGCCGGGGAGGTTCCGCCGGTGTGGCAGTCGGGTGCTCCGTTTCGCCGCGCGCCCGGTACCAGGAACTGAGCAGGACCGTCTTGCCCCAGCCCGCGGCGGCCGACACCAGGGTCAGCGGACCGGCCGTCCCCGCGTCGAGCAGCTCGAACAGTCTGGGTCGGGGCAGCAGAACCGCACCGGGTTGCGCGACGACGGCCAGTTTCGCGGTGAGCAGCGGCACCGTCGGGCCGGCGTCCGGGCGGGCCAGCACTGTCGCGCTGCCTCGCGGTGACGCGGTGGTGCTGCTTCGCGGTGGCGCGGTCGCGACGTCCTCGATCCGTTCCGTCGACAACGGTCCCCCTCCGGCCGACCCAGCTCAATTGCCCGAGGCGGATACCCCGACCGTCGCGGTTCACCCCTTGCGGACGAGCCAGGTTCACCCACCGGTCTCGGACGATGACGGCTCGGGGCGGCGGAGGAGCGTGGACGGCTCGGAGCGGCGGAGGAGCGTGGACGGCTCGGAGCGGCGGAGGAGCGTGATGAGCGAATGAGGGCCCTCTGCTGGCAGGGTCCCGACGAGATCGCCGTGGAGCGGCTGCCGGATCCGCGGATCGTCAACGCCCAGGACGCGATCGTCCGGGTACGGCAGAGCATGACCTGCGGCTCCGACCTGCACCTGATCGGTGGCCGGTTTCCGGGCATGCGGGCCGGTGACGTACTCGGGCACGAGTTCATGGGCGAGGTGGTGGAGGTCGGGCCGGAGGTACGTCGGCACTCGGTCGGCGACCGCGTCGTGGTCTGCTCGGTCATCGCCTGCGGCCGGTGCTGGTACTGCCGGCAGGGGCTCTTCTCCTGCTGCGACAACGGCAACACCGATCCCGCGACGGCGGAACTGGCCTGGGGGGCGGTACCGGCCGGATGCTTCGGCTCCTCACACGCGCTCGGCGGCTTCGCCGGCAGCCACGCCGAATACGTCCGGGTGCCCTACGCCGACCACGGCGCGTTCCGGGTACCGGACGAGGTGACCGACGACCGTGCGCTGTTCGCCTCGGACTCGGCGCCGGCCGGCTGGATGGGTGCCGACCTGGCTGGCGTACGGCCGGGTGACGTGGTCGCGATCTGGGGTTGTGGCGCGGTGGGCCAGTTGGCGGCCTGGGCGGCGGTGACCCTCGGGGCGGACCGGGTCATCTGCATCGACCGGCTCGACGACCGGCTCGCCCTGGTCGAGCGGCACACCGGTGCGGAGACGCTGCACTACGAGCGGGTCGACGTCGGTTCGGAGCTACGCGAACGTACCGGCGGCCGGGGACCGGACGTCTGCATCGAGGCGGTCGGGATGCTGGCGGAGGATCCGGCGGCGGGCCGGGCCGGGCGGCGGGCGCGCCCCGGAGCGGACCAGCCGGCCACGGTACGCGAGGCGGTGCACGCGTGTCGCAAGGGCGGCAACGTCGTCGTCCTCGGCGCCTTCGCCGGATTCGTCGACGCCTTTCCGCTCGGGGCGATGCTGAACAAGGGACTGGCGGTCCGGGCCGCCCGGCAACACGGCCAGCGCTACATCCCGACGTTGTTGGACCGGATGCGCCGGGCGCGGTTGCGACCCGAGTACCTGGCGACGCACCGGCTGTCGCTGGACGACGCGGCGCACGGCTACACCCTGTTCCGGGACCGGACGGACGGCTGCGTCCGGGTCGTCTTCACCCCGTAAGCCCCCACCCCGTAGCGCCGCGACCCGGTCCTGTCGCGACCGGTCATCCTGTCGGTGGCGCCGACGCCGCTACCGCGTCTGCCGACCCGGGACGAGTGCCGGTACGCCCGGCGGGCGACCGGTGGCCGGAGCGGCTTGACCCTCGACCTGGTCGAGGCGGCAGAATTCCCCGACGTGGACGTGCGAACTGAACTGCTCAGCATCGGCGAGATGGCCCGGGCCAGCGGGCTGAGCGTCAGCGCGCTGCGGTTCTACGACGGGGCCGGCGTACTGGCGCCCGCGCTGGTGGACCCCGGCACCGGGTACCGCCGGTACGCCCAGCAGCAGGTTCCGGCCGCCCGACTGGTGGCCGGGTTGCGCCGGGTCGGCATGCCACTGGCCGAGATCACCCGACTGCTCGATCTCCGCGCGTCGAGTCCGGCCGCCGTACCCGACCTGTTGGACGCGCATCTGCGCCGGCTGGAGGACGGTCTCGGCGACGCCCGACGGGAGATCTTCCGGCTTCGGGCCCTGTTCACCGCCTCGGCACAGCCGATGGTCGGGGCTCGGCGCCGATTGACCGTACCCGGTCGGGACCTGGCGGCGGCGGTCGACGCCGTCCGCTTCGCGGTCGGGGACGATCCCGAACTGCCGATGCTCGGCGGTGTCCAGTTCGAGGTAGACGGGAGCATCCTGCGGCTCGTCGCCACGGACCGGTACCGGATGGCCTTCTCCGAGGTCGGCGGCGATCTGCCCGAGACCGCCGACCTACCGCCGGAGCCGGCGGACCCGGCCGGTACGACCGACCGGCTCGCCCCCACCGTCTTCGCCCCGGTCGGCTTCGTGGACGAGGCGCGCAACCTGTTGACCGGCGGCGGGCCGGCGACCGTCGTCCTCGACACCGACGGCATCAGCCTGCGGTTCCGCGACCGGCAGGTGACCGGGACGGCGTTGGGCCACGACTTTCCCGACTACCGCCGGCTGCTGCGGGAGACGACCGGCGGCCCGGATCGGCGCCGGGTGACCGTGGACGTGGCCGGGCTGCGCGAGCGGCTGGCCGCCACCGAGACCCGGACGGTGGTACGCGAGGACGACGGCGCCCCGTGTGCGGTCAGCGTGCTCATGGTCGACGCCGGGAACGCGTTGACGGTCTCCGGTGCCGACGCTCCACCCGATCCGGACGTCGTACGGGTCGGGGTGAACCGGGAATTCCTGCTCGACGCGCTGGACGCGGCCGGCCCGGGACAACTGGTCCTGGAACTCGACGGCCCGATCAGACCACTGGCGGTACGCCGACTCGACGACGACCGGGCATTCTCGATCCTGATGCCGATCCGGCTCTGACCGCTCGACGGCCGGCTCACTCCCCCGGCGGCGGTCCCGCCGGATCACTGCCCAGTTCGGTGAAGAGGGTCAGTTGCAGATGACCCGGTGCCGCCAACCGGGAGTTCAACGAGTTCCACGGGGTACGGCGCGGCTCGGCGATCACCGTCGCACCGGCGTCGGCCAGGGTCGCGGTGACCGCCGACGCGTCGTCGACCTCGAAGGCGACCCGGATGTGTCCGGCGACCCGCCGGCCGACCTCGACCTCGTCGATGTACTCGGCATGCCCGGGATCGGCGATCTCCAGCGTGGCCAGACCGGCCTCCAGGATGCTGACCCGGCCGTCAGCTGAGGAGAATGCGGCCCGTTCCGGCAGACCCAGCACGTCCCGGTAGAACCGCAGGGCCTCGTCGTAGTCGTCCGCGGTGACCACCAACCGGAGTTGGCGGACCGGAGAATGATCATTCATTCCGCCAGTCTGGCACGCGGCCGGGCGCCGGCAGCCCGCCTCGGGTCGGCCGCCCGTACGGGTGGGGCCGCGTGCCGGACGACAACCGCCCGGACACGCGAACCCCCGTAATCACGGGTCAGGGTCAGCCGGTCACTTACAGTGGTCGAGTGGCTTTTGTCCGCTTAAACCCGTTGACCCCGGGACGGGCCCGCCGCCGAACCAGCGCCGTGCTCGTCGTACTCGGTGCTGCCCTCGTCCTGGCGGCGGTGCTCAGCGAGTCGCCCGTACCACGGTGGTCGGCCGACCGGCCGCCCGTCGGCGTCGAGCCGATCATGCCGACCGGGTTCGCCACCGGGACCGGGCTGCCCGCGCCGACCGCCGAGCCGACGCTGCCGGCGGTGCCGCCACCGGCCAACCTGCCGGTGGTCGACTACGGACCGGCGCCACGCGGATTTCCCCGGGACCCCGCTCCGATGTCGACCGTACGGCTCGGCGAGGGACTGCGGCCGATCAGCCGGATCGCCGCGTACGACGCGCCCGGTGGTCGGCCCCGGGCCTTCCTCGCCCCCACGATCAGCGGAGTCGAGCTGACGATGCCGATCGTCGCCCGCCGGGCGGGTTGGGTCGCCGTGCTGCTCCCCTCCGCGAACCGGACCATCGCCTGGGTACCACCCGGGCCGTGGACCACCGTGGTGCTGCGGGACCTGATCGTCGTGGCCCGCCGGACGCACCGGCTGCATTGGTACCGGGACGACGTCCTGGTCCGGTCGTGGCCGGTCAGCCTCGGCATGGCGGTCAGCCCCACCCCGTTGGGCCGTACCTTCATCCTCGGCAGGTCGGTCCTGCCCGGCAGGGTGTACGCGGACACCGAGGTCTTCGCCCTGGGCTCCGTACCCGACGACGCGGATTCCGTTCCGTCCAGCCTGCGCGGCGCGCACATCGGACTGCACACCTGGCACCACGACCGGGAACTGGGCCGGAACACCACCAACGGCTGCATCCGACTGACCAGGAAGGGCCAGGAACTTCTGCTCGCCGAGGTACGGCCGGGCAACGAACTGCTGGTCCTCGACAACTTCACCGCGCCAGACCGGCTGCCCGGCCCGGGCCCGATCCCCGTACCGGCCGGCTGACACTTCCGGCGTCGGCGTCGGCGTCGGCGTCGGCGGCCAGGCTGCCGTCATTGCGGTGACGTCGGCCGAGATGGCCGAGTCCTGAGCGATGCCCGCACACCTAACATGGCGGTGTGTCGATCGGCGACGAGGTCGGGGACGAGCGGGACGTACGGTTCGAGCGATTCGAATGGTTCGAGCGGTTCGAATGGTTCGAGCGGTTCGAATGGTTCAAGCGGTTCGAATGGTCCGAGCGGTGGAGGCTGTCCTTCATTGTGGCGGCGGTGGTGTCCTACCTGACCCTCGCGGTGGTGCTCAACCTCTGCTTCGGCGATCCGTGGTACGACGGGATGGCGACCTGGTTGGTGGCCACCGGGGTAGCCACCTGGGTCAGCATCCGGCTCGGTAGACGCAACGCCGGAACGGGCAGGAGCCCGAGTTCGGGGCTGCCGGTCTGCCTGAACCACGAGGGGCTGATCCTGACCGGACCCGACGGGGAACCAGTCACGATCGGCTGGGACAACATCGCCGTCGCCCGGGTGAGTCGCGGGATTCCGCGGATGCTCGTGATCGAGGCACTGGACCCCGAGCGAACCCGACCGGTGCTGAACCAGTCGGAGTGGAGCCTCATCGGAGAGCACGGCCGGCCGCGCGTCACCCGACCGTACCGACGCAAGATCTCCCTGCGGTGTCTGACGCCGGGGCCGGCGACGCTGCGCACCGAGTTGGCCCGCCGGATGGAGCAGCGACGGCAGTCGCCGGCTCCCCCGCCGCAGTGACATCCAGCGGACGGGCGGCGGTGTCGCGGCGCCCGGCCGGGCCGACCGGCTACAGCCGACGGCGCATGCACACCCGGGGCCACCGTTGCAGACCGTGCGCGGCCTCCCGGGCCTGGATCGCGCGCAGTCCGGGTGTGAGGTCGCCGTCGTCCAACGTCACGAACCCGCACCGCAGGTAGTACGGGGCGTTCCACGGCACATCGGCGAAGGTGGTGAGGGTCAGCGCCGGTACGCCGATCGTTCCCGCGTACCCGGCGAGGTGTTCGAGGAGCAGCCGGCCGATTCCCCGCCGCGCGCACCGGGGATGCACCGTGACCTGTTCGACGTGCAGGTCGCCGTCGACGAGATCGGCGAGCAGGTATCCGACCGGTGTGTCCGTGGCGTCGACCGCGACCCAGGCGTGACCGGCGCGTTGGTAGCCGGCCAGTTCGTCGAGGGTAAGCGGCTCGTCATCGGCGATCTCCGGCATGTCGAGATCCCGGAACATCTGCCCGGCGACCCGCTCGATGTCGCGCAGCGCGGGAAGTTCCGCCGGTCGGGCCGTTCGAATCCGCACCGGGCCATCTTCCCCGCACTCCGCACGGTATGGCCACGGTGTTTTCCGATCGGCCCGACCGGCCCGACATCGCGCCGATCCGGTTCACGTCCGCGTGTAGGTGGTGACGGCGGCGCCGGAATCGAAGACCCGGGTACCGGTGACGGCGAAGCGGGTCGGGTCGAAGGGACCGTCGAACAGCGGGATGCCCGCGCCGATGACCACCGGGTAGCGCTTGATGATCATCTCGTCGATCTCGGTACGCAACTGGCTGGCCAGGTTGCCGCCGCCGCAGAGCCAGATGTCCGCCCCGTCCTGCTGCCTGAGTTGCCGGACGAAGGACACCGGGTCGGCGGAGACGATCTCCACCTCCGGGTCGGAGTTGTTCAGGGTGCGGGAGAAGACGTACTGCCGCAGGTGGGCGTACGGGCTGCTGATCCCCTCGCGCAGGGCGGGTTCGTAGCTGCCCCGGCCCATCAGGACCGTGTCGAACCGCAGGTTCGGGGCGTCGGTCAGCCCGACCGCCGGCCGGAACTGCGTGGGCACGGTCTCGGGCAGTTCGGCGTTCATCGTGGCCTGGACGTCCGGCTCGATCGGGAGGAAGTCGAACTGTCCGTCCGGACCGGCGATGAAGCCGTCGATCGTGGTGCCGACGTAGTAGGTGAGCTTTCGCATCTGGTTCCTCGTTCCCCTCAAACCACTCTTGTTGCAGTACTCCAGGTGGAGTGGTTTGAACGTAGTACTACACTTGGAGTGGTGTCAACCCGAGTCAGCGAGGAGACCTCATGCGGCAGAACCCGGCCCGACGTACGGCGTTGCTCGACGCCGCCATCGAAGTGCTCGCCCGCGACGGTTCACGCGGGCTGACCTTCCGGGCCGTCGACGTGGAGGCGGCGGTGCCCAACGGCACGGCGTCGAACTACTTCACCAACCGGGACGACCTGCTCGGCCAGGTGACCGGGCGGACCCGGGAACGCTTCACTCCGGTCGAGGCGGAGGTGGAGGCAACCATGCGGGCGCCGCGGACCCGCAGTCTGGTCACCCAACTGATGCGGGACCTGTACGGACGCATGCTCCGAGACCGGAGCAGTTACCTCGCCATGCTGGAACTGCGCCTCGAAGCCACCCGGCGGCCCGAGCTCCAGGCCGCGCTGACCGAGGTGTTCACCGCGAACCTCCGGGACAGCATCCGGTTCCATCTCGACGCGGAACTGCCCGGTGACCAGACCACGGTGCTGGTGCTCTATCTCGCCATGAGCGGCCTGCTGGTCGACGACCTCACCGTGCCGGGGGTACTGGCGCCGTTTCACCTCGATGAACTGATCGCCAATCTCGTCGAGCGGATCCTTCCCCCGGAGGCGCCGTCCGATCTCCCCGGATGACCAGTTCCGGCAGTCCCTCGAAAGAGCGGTCGGACCGTCCGGAGGAAGGCCGTCACCTATCCTTTCCCGATGCCCTCCGCCGACAGTCCCGAGACGATTGCCAGCACCCGCAGCGTCCAGGCAGCTTCGGTCTTCGAGGGCCGAATCGACCTGACCGGTTATCCCCATCGGTACCTCGCGATCATCTCGCCGGCCCGGTTCCGGGTCGACCCGGCGATCCACGCGATGGCCGCCGCCGAGATGCTCGAGGCCGCCGGCTGGGAACTCGTGGTGATGTCCAACTTCAACACCTCCAGCGTGTACGCCGTGATGCGTCGCCGCCGCTGACCGTGGCCCCGGACACCGCCCGGCGGAGGCTGTCCCAGATCCGATAGCCGCTGCGGTCCCCCCGCCCGAAGAGAACCGTTTTCGGGTCGTTGATCCGTCATGGTTCACGCGTTTTGTATGGCCAGCCGTCGGCCTTTACTGAGGGAACACGCCGCGCCCGTGACATGACCGGGCCGGCACTACCCGAGGGGGCGCCGTGCCGTCACTCCAGGACGTGGCCGACCAGATCAACGCCAAGCTCGACGAAATCAACGTCAACACCGCCGCGACGGCCAACGCCTGCGGTGCGATCCGGACCGAGCTGGTCACCCTGAACGGCCGGGTGTCCACCCTCGACGGCCACCTCCAGGCGGGATTCGCCAACCTCGCGGGTGGGTTGTTCGCGATCTGGGAGGTCCAGAAGGCGGCACTGGTCCAGGCGCAGCACCACAGCGAGCAGCACGACGCCATCATCTGCCTGTTGGAGAACACCAACGACCTGCTCTGTGGAATCACCCGCAAGATGACCACCCAGATCCGGCTCAGCCAGACCGTGGCCCGGATCGCGGAACGCGTCGAGGGTATCGCCGAGCGGGTCGAGCCGGCCGCGGCCGGTGACTTCGACCGGCTGCGAGACGTCAGGAACGACCTCGCCAGGTGCTGCCCGCCGGATCCCGAGGAGCCGGAGGCGTGCCCCGAGGCGTGCCCGGTGCCGGGGCTGGAGCCGTACGAGCCGGATGGTCAGGACTGGACGCCGGCCTCTCCGCCCGACTCGAACGGAGGACCGCGGTGACGCTGTTCATCCAGAACGACGCGGTCGGAGCCGGCGCCGGAACCGTACAGCCGGAGTTGGCGATGGCGAACCTGACGGTGATCGCGAACCTCGACACCGGCATCGGGCTGGCCCCGCCGACCGGCAATCTCCAGCAGGTCACCTACGCGCGCACGGATCCAGGGATCCCGCCGACCCGGCTGGACGCCCTGGTCAACACGAACTTCGCCGTGAACCCGGCCGGGATCGACATCATCGTCCTCGCCGTCGGCGCCAACTTCACCCTCCGGGACGGCACGCTGATCACCACCGTGGGCGGTACGGCCCTGTCCCCCGCCGGTACGACCGGACCCGGCGCCCCGCTCAACGGCACCCCGTCCTGCCTGGTCATCTACGACACCAGTGACCGGAACGGCGAGGGATACTGCCTGGCCAGGGCCGGCAGCGGCGGCACGCTGGACCTGCGACTGTCGTTGCCGGTGATGGCGTACCACGAGTTGTCGCACGCGTTCCGGATCGTCAGCGGTACCCTGCGCCAACTGACCCCCGCCTGTAATCCGTCGTCGCCGGAGGAGCGGGCGGCGATCACCGACGAGAACGACATGCGGGCCCAACTCGCCGTCATCAACGGCGAACCGGTGGTGCTCCGGGATCCCGGCATCCACTGCGGCACGAGCTGCGGCGGAGGTGGCAACGGAAGTTGCTGCATCGTCGCGTCGGTCTCGTCCGGCTCGCCGCTGTCGGTCGAGGTGGCCGAACTGCGTACGCTGCGGGACCAGTTCCTCCGGCGAAGCGAGGTGGGCCACGCCTTCTTCGACTCGCTGCACTACGCGTACTACGGGTTCAGCCCGCAGGTCGTCGGCGTCATGGCCACCGATCTGGACGTACGCGCGACAGCCCTGCACGGGTTCGTCCGGCCGCTGATCCGGATGCTGCGCCTGATCCGCGACTACGCGATCGACGGCCTCGACGCGGAGGAACTCGGCCGGCGCTGCGTCGCCGCGCTCGACGACCCGGCGGAGACCACCGCGGCGCGCTCGGCGCTGGTCCGAGCGCTCGCGATCATCCGGCATCGCGGTGTGACCGGGTTGAGCCCGGCGGAGCAGACGGTGGCCGATCTGCTCGCCGGTCGGGCGCTGCCCGATCCGCACGTCTCCTGGGGCCTGGTGGAGCCGGTACGGCTGTACCACCTGCTCCTGCGGCTGGTCCGTACCGGCGCCCCGCCGGCCACCGTCGGGCCCTGGTTCACCGACGCCGTCGACGACTGGGCCGGCAACCTGCCGATCGACGCCTGCTGGGGAGCGTTCGATCTCGCGACCGCCCGGCGCGAACTCGACGTGCTGGAGTCCACGTTGCTGCGCAATCCGGCGCCACGGCGGGTCTTCCTGCGCCGGCTAGCCGAGCGACACCCGACGGCGACCGCCATCGCGATCGCGGTCGCCGAACGGACCGACGCCACCGAACGGAGTGAGGGAGTGTTGAGATGACCCGCAGCGAGGCCGAGCCCCCGGGCGATGGCGGGGATGGTGAACCACGCCTGGAGGCCAGGATGGCAGGGATGTCCCGGCGGACGGGGATGATCGAGCTGGCGGTGGAACTGAGCAATCCGAGCCCGGACCGCGCGGTGCACTACATCTCGGACCTCCGGGCCATCGTCTTCGACGACGCCACCGGGCGCTTTCTGGTACGGCTCACCGACGAGGGCCGCGAGTTGATCCCGTCGACGGCGGGCGCGCTACCCCGCTTCGCCCAGGTGGATCCAGCCAGTACGGCGGTGCTTCCGTTGCGCATCCCGGAGGAGATCGTCCGGATGCGGGTCTCCGAGACTCCCACCGACGAGGTCGAGTTGGAGCGCCACGAGCTGGGCCCGGACGCCGAGATCGAGGTCGTGATCGGCTGGAGCGACACCCCGTTCTATCCGGACACCCGTGGCGGCCGGCGCGGCGCGGCGAGTTCCGCCGTGGAGTGGGAGAAGGGGCAGGCCCGGTTGGTGATACCCGGCCAGGGCGGATGACCGGATTCCAGCCCCGGCGGTATCAACCAGCCAGATATCCGTCGGCATCACCCTTGACCGGGCTGGATTCCGGCGCGCGCCCGGGTGGCCACGACTGACGTGCTCACGGAGGAAGATTTCTCCGACGCCCGCCTCGACGGATTCCTCGCCGAGGCGGTTGAACTCGCCAACCGCCCGTAGGCGATCTCCGCACCACTAACGACGAGGTCGCAGTGGTCAGGGCCAAAGGCCTGCCACCGTCGATCAGCGGCCACCGCCGCGTACTCGCCGTACTGGCCTACCTGGACCAGTGACCCGACGTCGGCAGCTCAAGATTCTTGTTGAGTACGGGTTAGCTGCTAACCCGTACTCAACAAGAATCTTGGCGGCATCGAGCTACGGGCGGTTCGTGGTGTGGCGCTGGTAGTGGCGGGAGACGCGGGCGCGGTTACCGCAGGACGGCTTGCACCACTCCTGACGCGGATGCGCCTTGACGAAGTAGCGCACGCAGCGCGGCGCCGGGCAGGCCAACAGTTGGGCGCGGGCCGGGCTGGTCAGGAACTCGATCGTGGCCCGGGCCAGTCCTGCGGTGAGCCGCCGTCGGGCCTCAGCCGGTTCGGCGCGCCAACCGACCATCGGCGCCTCCTCCTCCGGCCAGCTCAGCACGGGCCGGACCGGCAGTTGCCCGGCGGCCCGGTTGAGCTGTTCGACCGCGTCCGGCACGGACAGCAGTGCCGAGGAGTCGGCCCGACTCGGCGGTCCGGGCCGAACCGCACGCGCAAACAGGGTACGCACGGCCCGCCGCAACGCGACCACGTCGAGCCGAAGCTGCTCGTCGACCCCGTCGAGCCGAAGCTGCTCGTCGAGTGTGCCCGCGTCCCATCCGGGCTCGGCGACGTACTCGCGCAGCGGGTCGGACTGCTCCCGGAGCCAGGTTGCCAACCCGGCGACGTCGGCGAGGTCATCGGCGACGCCACCGTTGCCGTCGTGCCGGATGGTGCTGGCCAGGGCGAGCACGAGCTGCTGCGACATCCGGTCCCCTTCCGATACCTGATACCTGCTTGTTCGGCCGACTGGGCCGAGTGTAGCGTCCCTAATGCCTAAGGATGGAGCAACCATTAGGGGGACGGTAGTGCTCGTCATCGCACACCTGAGCGACACGCACCTCGACAGCCATCCCCGGTCGGCCGAACGGACCGCCCGGGTGATGGACTACCTGCACGCCCTGCCCCGTCCCGTCGACGCGATCCTGATCAGCGGGGACATCGCCGACCATGGCGAGGTGGCCGAGTACCAGACCGCGGCGAAGCTCTTCGCGTCGCCGTTACCGGTCATGCTCTGCCCCGGCAACCACGATGTCCGCGACGCGTACCGCAAGGGTCTGCTCGGCCAGGACGGCGGCGGCACCGGCCCGATCAACACCCGGTACGACGTCGCCGGGGTGGTCTTCCTGCTCGCCGACTCGTCGATCCCGGGCGAGGACGACGGGCACCTCGACGACGAGACCCTGGGCTGGCTCGCGGACGAACTCGGCTCGGTGCCGGACGCGACGCCGGTCTTCGTCTCCTTCCACCACCCGCCGGTCGAGTTGCACCACCCTGTCATCGACCCGATCCGACTGCTTCCCGCCGAGCCCCTGGCGGAACTGCTCGCCGCCCATCCGCAGGTCGTGGCGGTGCTGACCGGGCACTTCCACACCGCCGCCGCGAGCACCTTCGCCGGCCGGCCACTGCTGATCGCGCCCGGCGTCGCCTCCACGCTCCGGCTGCCGTGGGAGGGCGAAGGGCCGCTGGTCGATTTCCGGCAGCCGCCCGGCGTGGCGTTCCACGTCTACGACGACGCCGGACTTCTGACCACGCACTACCGCGTGGTCGTCTGAGCGTGCACGGCGTCTCCGTACTCGGATTCCTCGTCGCCGTAGCACCGATCACCGCGACCCCCGGGGCCAGTTTGACGCTGGTCGTCTCGCGGGTCGCGGCCGGCGGTCGCCGGCAGGGCTGGTGGGTGATCCTGGGTACGGTCACCGGGATCTACCTGCACGCGACCCTTGCCGCCGTCGGCCTCGCGGCGCTGGTGCTGCGCTCCGCACAGGCGTTCTGGGTCGTGAAGGTGATCGGCGCCGGCTATCTGGTCGGGCTCGGACTGTGGCTGCTCTGGTCCGCGACCCGCCACCGGCAACCCCACTCCCCTGCGCCGGCGACGATTCCCGAGCCGACGATTCCCGAGCCGACGATTCCCGAGCCGACGACCTCCGGACTCACGACAGCCGGACCGACGGCGGCCGAACCGACGATTTCCGAGCCGACGATTTCCGAGCCGGCCGCCGCGTCCGGGCCAGCGGTTCCCCGGTCTCGGCGGCTGCCGTGGCGGGGACACCATCCCTACCTTCAGGGGCTGCTCGGCAACGTGCTCAACCCCAAGGCCGCCGCCGTCTACCTGACCCTCGCGCCGCAGTTCCTCGATCCGCACCGTTCGGTGCTGGTCCCGATGCTGGTGCTCGCGACGGCGCACGCGGCCCTGCACACCTGCTGGCTCGCCGGCTGGACGGCCATCTCGGGCGCGGCCGCCCGGCTGCTGAGTACCGCCAGGGTGCGCCGGGCACTCGACCGGCTGACCGGCGCGATCCTGATCGGCCTCGGCATCCGTACCGTGACCGACTGACGCCTCTGATCCCTTTCGATGCCCGACCGACCCTATGTAGAGTTCGGAGTATGGGTAGCGAGATACGGGTCACCACGGCCGTGGCGAGAGTGCTCGCGGCGTTTCTCGAGGAGCCTGCGACGGACCGCTACGGTCTGGACCTGATCGGCAGCACGGGACTACCGAGCGGCACCCTCTATCCGATCCTGGTCCGGCTGCAACGGGCCGGCTGGGTCGACTCGGCCTGGGAGGAGGTTGATCCGGTCGCGGCCGGGCGCCCGGCCCGCCGCTACTACCGGCTCACCCCGGACGGCCTGGTCCAGGCGCGTACCGAACTGGCCGCCCTCTACGACCAGCTCGGCCGGGCTGCCGGCACGTCGTTCCGACCGGGCAGCACGAAACCACGGCCCGCGACCATGAGCCCGGCGTCGACCATGAGCCCGGCATCGACCCTGAGCCCGGCATCGACCCTGTTCGCCGGCTGGTCGGTGGCGACTGCGGCTGGGCCGGCGTGACCGGGACCAGCGGCGTTCCGCCGCTCGCCGCCGCGCTGCTGCGACTCGCCGGCCGCCGGTGGCCGGCCGAACTGCGTACCGAGATGCTTCAGGAGTGGCAGGCCGAGGTGGCGGCGATCGGCGCCGACCCGACCCGCACCCCGGTCGTACGGGCGCTCCGGCAACTACGGTTCGCGATCAGTTTGGCCGGCTCGCCCCCGGTCGAGGACGAGTACGGCGTACCACGCGGCTGGCGCGAGTACCTGCCCGGCGTGGGCCGTACGCTGCAACCGTTGCTGATGCTGCTCGGCGCGGTCCTGCTCTGCCTCATCCTGGCCACTGTCTTTCCGAGGCTCGGCTCGATGCTGCTGTCGCTGGCCCGGGGCTATCCGTCGAGCTACCGCCCCGACGGTGGAGCCGGCATCGACTGGGCCGCGACCGCCGTCGCCCTGGCCGGACTCGCGGTCGCCGCCGGTACGGCTGGCTGGCTCGGCGCCTGGTCGGGCCGTCGGCTGCCCGTCGACTGGGCGCACCGTACCCGGCTCGGCGTGGCCGGCTCGGCGGTGATCGCCCCGATCGTGATGGCCGGCGGCACACTCGCCATGTACGTCGCCTCCCGGGCCGGGTCGGACCTCACCCCGCAGGAGGGGGTCACCATCCTGGAGGCCGAACCGGTGCTTCCGGTGCTGCTCTGGGTCGCACTGCTCGCACCGCTCGCCGGTGCCACCGCCTGGATCATCCATCGGGTACGACGCCGGGTGCTGGCGGTCACCGTCGCCGTGCTGGGTGGCCTGGTCGCCCTCGACCTGACCGCGATCGTGGCCGGCCGGCACGCGGCGATCGCTGAGAACGTCGACTTCGACACGGCTCTCTGGTGGTTTCCGATGACCCTGCTGGCCCCGGATGGCGGTGCAGGCAGCTTCGGCCCCGTCGGGCAGGGGTCCTGGGCGATCGAGACCGTCGTAATGATCGTCACGAACACGCTGCATCCACTCCTCACCGCCACTGCCTTCGTCCTCTGCTACGGCGTCTCGGCAGCCCGCCCCCGGCTCGACCCCGCAACCGCCCCGGCACCCGCACCCGCACCCGCACCCGCATCAACAGGGACAACCGCAGCGGCGGTGCCAGTCGACGGACCATCGGCGGTACGGCTCCAGCGCTTCGGGCTGGCGGTCGTGGCGATCGGGCTCGGGCTGTGGACGTACGGCCTGACGGTCCTCACACCGGGCCTGTCCGAGGTGGCCGCCGTCGACGAGGTACAGAGCTGGGAGCTGCACCTGTGGGCCCAGGAGTTGCGGCAGGCCGGTGTCGTGCTCGCCGTACTCGGGCTGATCGTCGCGGCGGCCGGGCGTGGCCCGGTACTCCTGCCCGGACTGCTCGGGGGCGCGGTGCTGCTTCCGCTCGACTCGTTCCTCGACGCCGCCGACCTCACCGGTCCTGGCACGGTGCCCGGCACCCTCGGCCTGGGCGTGGCGGTGCTGACGACCGGGTGGTGGCTCAGCGGCGTACTCGGTGACCAGGGTGGACGCGCGACGCCCCGCGGCCGGAGCGAACCTGCCGTGCCGCCCGGGCCGGCCGGGGCGACGTACCGGCAGGTTCCGCTACCCGAGGTGCGGCGGCGCCGGCTCGCCTGGGTGTCGGCGATGGCGGCCCTGTGCGCGCCCGCGCTGCTGGCCCGGGCGAGTGGGCCGGACGCGCTGACCCCGGCCGGGTACCCGACCGTCACCGCGATCACGGTCGGCATGCTCACCGCCCTGGCCATGGTGACCGCGCTCGCCGTACGCGGGGACCGGTTGCCGCTCGCGGTCGCCGTGCCGGCGGTCGGCACGCCCGTGTTGGCGCTGGTCGTCCTCGGCGGACTCACCGGCGGCCTCGCCTGGGAGATCGGCTACGCGGCGGCCCTCGGTACGGTGCTGGTGGCCGTCGTCCTCGCCGTCATGACGATGAGACGACGTCCCCGGGCCGTTCCGCGCTGGATCGCGGTCGGGATCGGCGCCGTCGTGCTCGGCCCGCCCCTGATGTACGCCGAGTTCATCCTGGCGTCGCCGGCCGGGGAGCCGTTGATGCGGGCCGCCGGGTACGGCCGGCCCGTCGACGGTCTGCCGTTCCTACCCGGCGCGGTACTCCTCGCCGTCCCGCTCGCCGTGGTGCTCGCCACCCGGGTCGTACCGAGCTCCCCGTCCCGGGTCAGGCCGACATTCGTCCCGAGCCCCCGTGGCCACGACGAACGGATCTCCATCACCGGCAACCTCGGGCGGGCCGACGGGTAGCGGACCGGTGCCCGGCCGGTGCCGCCGAGCGCGATGCCATGATCGGCCGGCACCAATCGCCAATCGCCAATCGCCAGTCGCCAGTCGCCGGTCGCCAAACTCCGGGCACCGCGCTCCGGTCGCCGGTCGCCGGGCACCGGGCACCGGGCACCGGTCGCCGTGCACACCGCAAGTTTCGGTCAAGAAAGACGGATCGACGGTGGTCGACTGGCGCACCGGTCGCACAATCAGGGGACGTTCGACGACGGGGAGGGTCATGAAGCTCTATGCGGCAAGTACGACGTGGGGAGTCGGGGAGACCACGTTCCTGGCGTTCTATCTCGCCGTGGCGGTGGTGGTGGTCGTCGTCGGCTTCGTACAGCGCCGTCGGCTGCTCGCCGGCCCGGCCGCCGTACGCGTCTCGGACCTCAGCGCCGCGCAGGTCGCGTACCTCGGCGGCGGTCCCCGACTGGCCGTCGTCTCGGCGCTGGCCGCACTGCGGCAGGCGGGCGCGGTCGCGATCGGCCCCGCACCGGACCGCCATCTGGTGGTCGCCGGCGACCGGCCGGTCGACGCGAGCGCCCTGGCAACCGCCGTGTACCGAGCCGCCAACCAACGGCTCTCGGTCCGCGAACTGGCGTCCGACAGCGGGGTCTCCGCCGAGCTGACCCGGCTGCGTGCCGATCTCGAACGGGCCGGACTGCTGGTGAGCGACGAGGTCCGCCGGGGCATCCGCCGGTGGTCACGGGCGGTGCTCGTGGTGGTGCTGGTGGGCATGCTCTGGTTGTTCGCGGGGTTCGCGAACGGCGGATCGCTGCTCCCGGAGATGCTCATCGTGGCGCCGTTCGCCGTGGCCGGCACCGTGCTGCGGACACAACCGGACCGAACCCGGGCCGGCACCCGCGCGCTCGCCGACCTGCGCCAGGAGTACACCCACCTCTCCCCGGCCTACGAGCCGTCCTGGACCACCTACGGAGTGACCGGCGCCGCGATGGGAGTCGCGGTGTTCGGCCCTGAGGCGTTCTGGGCGGCGGATCCCGGTTTCGCCGCCGAGGCCGAGATCCAGCAGCGGCTGGGCGCCGCCTCCACCGGATCGGCCGGTTCGGGCGGCGGCGACGGCGGCAGTTCGAGTGGCGGGTACTGCGGCGGGCCGAGCGGCGACTCCGGCGGAAGTAGTGGTTGCGGCGGGGGTAGTAGCGGCGGCGGCAGTAGCTGCGGAGGTGGTGGCGGCTGCGGGGGTGGCGGCGGCGGGTGAGGTCCGATCCGATCCGCTGACGTCCCGGTCGCCGGGGCCGGGGGCCCGGCGACCGGGACGGGCGGGCGAGGTCGTCACCCCGGTCGAAACCGATCGGGTACGTCCGCGAGCGGCGGCCCCCGAGCCGTCAGACCGTGAGGCAGCGCCAGAGGAAGCGCAGCATCAGCGCCCACTTGAACGCCAGCTGCGCGTTGTCGGCGGCGGCACCGTGTCCACCCTCGACGTTCTCGTAATACGAGACGTCGTAGCCGTACCCGCGCAGTCGGGCGGCCATCTTCCGGGCGTGGCCGGGATGTACCCGGTCGTCGCGGGTCGAGGTGACGAACAGGACCGGCGGGTACGACCGCCCGGGGTGGACGTTGTGGTACGGCGAGTACTCCCGTAGGAACGCCCAGTCGGCCTCGTCGTCCGGATCGCCGTACTCGGCCATCCAGGAGGCGCCGGCCAGCAGCAGGTGGTAGCGGCGCATGTCGAGCAGCGGCACCCGGGCGACCACCGCGCCGAACAGCTCCGGATAGCGGGTGAGCATCACGCCCATCAGCAGCCCGCCGTTGCTGCCGCCCTCGATGCCGAGCCGCGCCGGTGCCGTGATGCCGCGCTCGACCAGGTCGGTGGCGACGGCGGCGAAGTCCTCGTACGCCCGGGGCCGGTTCTCCCGCAGCGCGGCCCGGTGCCAGCGCGGGCCGTACTCGCCGCCGCCCCGGATGTTGGCCACCACGTAGCTGCCGCCCCGGGCCAGCCAACCCCGCCCGATGATGCCGCTGTAGCTCGGGGTCCAGGCCATCTCGAAGCCGCCGTACCCGGTCAGCAACGTCGGTCCGGCCGGCTTCCCCGGCGGGGCGACCACGAAGTACGGGACCCGGGTGCCGTCGGCGGAGCGGGCGAAGAACTGCCGGACGTCCATTCCGGTCGGGTCGAAGAACGCGGGGTCACGCTTCAGCGTCGGTGCCGCCGTACCGACGGTGCCGTAGTGCAGCGCGGTCGGCTGGAGGAAGCCCGTGCTGGCGAGCAGGTACTCGTCGCTGTGCTCCGGGTTGGTGTCGACGATGACGACGTGCCGATCCTCCTCCCCCGCCTCGGTGCTCTCCCGAAGCGGCGCCCGCCGCCAACCGTCCTCGTCCGGCGTGAGCACCTCGGTCCGGCTCCGTACGTCCACCAGGCTGCTGAGGATCAGGTGGTTGCGGGTCCAGGCGTGCCGGGTCAGCGCCGTCTCGGGGCCGGGTTCGAAGACGACGGTCAGGTTCCGCTCGCCGGTCAGGAACCGGTCCAGCCGGGTGACCAGCAGGGCACCGGCCGGATAAGTCCGGTCGGCGACAGTCCAGTCGGAGCGGAGCGCGATGAGCAGCCACTCCCGGTGTACGTCCGTCTCGGCGTCCTCCGGCACGTCGATCCGGACCAGTTCGCCGTCGACGGTACGCAGGAACTCCTCGCGCCGGAAGAAGTCCAGCCGTCGGCCGAGGAAGTCGCGGACGAAGCCGGGGGTGGGATCGTGCACCGCGTACACCGCGACGTCGTCGTCCCGGCCCTGGTAGACGACGGTAGCCTCGGACAGCGGTGTACCCCGGCGCCAGCGTTTGACGATCCGGGGATAGCCGGAGGCGGTCAGTGATCCGGGGCCGAAGTCGGTACCCACGTAGATCTGGTCGGCGTCGATCCAGCCGACGTCGCTCTTGGCCTCGGGCAGGTAGAACCCGTCGGCGACGAACTCGCGGCGGGTCAGGTCGAACTCCCGGACCACGCTCGCGTCGGCGCCGCCCCGGGCCAGCCGGACCAGACAGCGCTCGTGCCCGGGGCGCTCGATGATCGCGCCCTGCCAGGTCCAGGGCTCGTGTTCGGCGGCGGCCAGCGCGTCCACGTCCAACAGCACCTGCCAGCGCGGAGCCGCCCGCCGGTACTCGTCGAGGGTGGCCCGCCGCCAGAGCCCCCGTGGATGGGCCTCGTCCTTCCAGAGGTTGTAGAGGTAGGTTCCGTCCCAATGCACAAACGGCACCCGGTCCGGGGAGTCCAGCACCTGACGCAGTGCGGCGCGCAACCCGGCGAACGAGGGGTCCTCGGTCAGCGCGGCGAGGGTTTCCGCGCTCCGGGCCCGTACCCAGGCCGTCGCGTCGGGGCCGGACAGCGCCTCAAGCCATCCAAAGTCATCGTCATAATCCGGGAACACGGGCAAGTTCCTACCACATCCGGAAAACAAAGTTACCGCTCAGTCAGATGGCAGATTGAACCTTTCGACCTGACGAAACGATCTATTTGAGGTGGAACCTTCTCAGGTGGGGCGGCCCCGGGCCGGTGGACTGACGGTACTGCTCACGGCCCTGGCCGTACTGCTCGGTGGTCTGGTGGTGGTGCTCGGGCCGGCGACCCCGGCGGTGGCGCACGCCGCGGTGGTCTCGACCGTGCCACAGCAGAAGGCCGTACTGGGCTTCTCCCCCACCGAAGTCACGGTGACCTTCAGCGAGCCGGTGGCCCTGGTGCCGGGCCGGGCGCAGGTGCTCGCCCCGGACGGCAAGCGGATCAACAGCGGCAGCGCCTCGGTCCGCGACACCGTCCTGAGGATCCCGATCCGGGTCGCCGATCGGCCGCTCGGCAGCTACCTGGTGAGCTACCGGGTGATCTCCGCCGACAGTCATCCGGTCGCCGGGAGCTTCACCTTCGCGGTCGGCGCCGAGTCGGCCAGCGTTCCGGAGCCGGTCGACGAGGGGGTCCGGGCCGACGTCCGGATCGCCGTACCGGTGACCAGGTATCTCGGCTACGCCGGGCTGGTCCTGCTGATCGGCCCGGCGCTGTTCCTGACCCTGCTCTGGCCCCGTCGGCTGTCCCGGCGCGGCCCGGTCCGACTGGTACGCGTCGGCCTGGGGCTGGTGGCGGCGAGCACCCTGGCCGGGCTCTGGGTCCAGGCCCCCTACACCAGCGGCGCCGGGCTGTTCGACGTCTCCGCCGCCGAACTGTGGCAGGTGCTCGGCTCGGACTTCGGGATGGCCCTCTCCGCCCGGCTGGGCATCCTGCTGCTGCTCGCCGTCCTACTCCCGCCACTACTGCAAGGAAGGGCCCCTTCTTATCGCATTCTGTATAGGAAGGGCCCCTTCTTAACCACCCTGCTGATACTGCTCGGGCTTGCTGGACTGGCGACTTGGCCACTCGCCGGGCACGCGGCGGCGTCGCCCGCGCCGGTGGCGAGCGGGATCGCGGGTGTCGTACACATCGCCGCCATGTCGGTTTGGCTCGGTGGCCTGGTGACCCTGTTCGGCTTCCTGCTCCGGACCGGCCATCCCCGTACCCTGGCGGTGATCCTGCCGGTCTGGTCCCGGTGGGCGACCATCGCCGTACTCTGGCTCGTCGCCGGCGGGGTGGTCCAGGCGGTGATCGAAATCGGCGGCCTGGCGGCGCTGGTCGACACCGGTTACGGCCGGCTCGTCCTGGCCAAGGTGGCCCTGCTCGCGGTACTCCTCGGCATCGCCGCCCAGGCCCGCCGCCTGCTCCGCCGACCGCCGGCCGCACCCGCTCCCGCGTCCGCTCTCGTTCCCGCTTCCGCGTCCGCTCTCGTTCCCGCTTCCGCGTCCGCTCTCGTTCCCGCTTCCGCGTCCGGTCCCGCGTCCGGTCCCGCTCCCGCGTCCACTTCCGCTTCCGCGTCCACTTCCGCGTCCACTTCCGCGTCCGCGTCCGCGTCCACTTCCACTTCCGCTTCCGCTTCCGCTTCCGCTTCCGCTTCCGGGCCGGACGGTACGGTGGCGGCTCCGGCGCACGCCCGGTTGCGCCGGACGGTGGGCCTGGAGGTGGCGGTCGGGCTGCTGGTACTCGCCGTGAGCGCGGTGCTGGTGCAGACGACTCCGGGCCGCAACGCCGGGATCGAGGCCAGCGCGGCCGCCTCGGACACCTTCGCGCAGTCGCTCAACTCCCCGCTCTACACGCTGCAGTTCGACATCTATCCCGTACAGCTCGGCGAGAGCAACACCGTGCACGCGTACGTCTACACGCTGGACGGCAAGCCGCTGCCGGCGGTGGAGTGGAGCCTGACCACCGCGCTTCCCGTACAGGGTGTCGAGCCGACGAGCGTTCCGATGCTGGGCATCGAGCCCCATCACGCCGTCGGCGCGGTGAACTTCCCGATCCCCGGGGACTGGGAACTGTCGTTCACCGTACGCACCTCCGACATCGACCAGGCCACCGTGCGTACCGTCGTGAAGGTGCGCGGCTGAGGCAGCGCAAGGTGCGCGGCTGCGGTGCAGGTGCACGGCTGAGGTGTTAAGAAGGGGCCCTTTCTATACAGAAAACGATAAGAAGGGGCCCTTCCTTACACCGCTACGGTTCGACGAGGCCGGCTCGGATCGCGTAGCGGGTCAGGTCGATCCGGTCCCGCATGCCCAGCTTCTGCAGGATGTTGGCGCGGTGCCGATCGACGGTCTTGACGCTGATCACCAGCGCCTCGGCGATCTCCTTCGCGGAGTTTCCCTCGGCGATGAGTTTGATGATCTCCTCCTCCCGGGGCGTCAGGATGCTCTCCGGAAGGCGCTCGCCCTGCCGGGCCCGGTGCAGGTAGTCCCGGATCAGCGCGGTGATCGCGCCCGGGTAGAGGAACGGTTCGCCGCGCATCGCCGCCCGGCACGCCTCCAGCAGGTCCCGGTCGGCGACCGACTTGAGTACGTAACCGGACGCCCCGGCCCGGAGCGCCTCGAAGAAGTACTGCTCGTTGTCGTGCATCGAGAGCATCAGGATCCGTACGGCGGGCGCCCGCCGGGCGATCTCGCGAGCCGCCTGGAGTCCGGTCATCCGCGGCATCGCGATGTCGAGGATCGCGAGGTCCAGCTCTGTCTTGCGCACCGCGTCCACCGCGTCGGCACCGTCGGCCGCCTCGGCGACGACCATCAGGTCGGGTTCGGCATCGAGAATCAGCCGGAGCCCCCTGCGGACCAGTGCGTGGTCGTCCGCCAGCAGGATCCGGGTCTTGGCTACCGACACCGCCCTCAACTCCTCTCGGCCGTCATCGGCACGATCAGGCGTACCTCGGTACCCGTCCCGGGGACGGCGGCGATGCGCAGCCGTGCCCCGATGAGCAGTGCCCGTTCCCGCATTCCGCGGATGCCGGCCCCCTCCTGGCGTACCTCGCCCAGACCGTCGTCCGCGACCCGCAGCACCACGGCTCCGGCCTCGGCCAACAACGACAACTCGACCTTGGTGGCGGATGCGTGCCGGGCGACGTTCGTCAGGCTCTCCTGGGCGATCCTATAGATCACCAATTCCTTCTCCGCGCTGAGAACCGGCAGATCCGACTTCGATCTTCGCACCACAGGGACCCCGCTGACCTGTGAGAACTCGGTCGCCAGGGCGTTCAGGGCGCTGAGTAGGCCGAGATCTTCCAGCACGTCCGGGCGGAGCCGGCGGGCGACCCGGCCCACGTCGTCAAGGCTGGACCGCAGCGTCTCCTGTACGCCGTGCAGCTCCTCGCGGAGTTCCTCCGGCGCGCGGTCCACCGCCCGTTTCAGCCCGAGCAGCACCACCGTGAGGCTCTGCCCGATCTCGTCGTGCAGCTCCCGGGCGATCCGCTGCCGCTCGCCCTCCTGCGCGGCGAGCGCGTGCGCACTACTCGCGCTGCGCTCCGCCTCCAGCCGGTCGAGCATCGCGTTGAAGGTCTCGATCAGGTTGGTCAGATCGCCGTTCCCGCTGTCGACCAGTCGATCGCCGGTACGCAGCAGGTCCACCCGCCGCATCAGCGTGGTGAGCGCCTCGAGCGGCGCCAGGCTGGCCCGGAGCAGCAACGCGTTCACCGCGAGGATCAGGGCCAGTCCGACGGTCAGCACCGGGATCTCGGCGAGCAGCACCGGTGACGAGACGGTGGCGGGAGACAGCGCGAGAACCAGCGTGCCGGCCGTGAAGACCAGGCCGTTCAGCACGAACAGCCGACGGAACAGCGCCCGGGTCGGCGACCGGGTTCCCGGGGGCCCGGCGGCGCCGTGCCGGGGGCCGGTTGCCTGGTCAGCGGTCTCGGTCATGCCGCCAGCCTCGCCCGAGAGCGGCCGTTTTGTCCATCCGGTCCAGCACCCACCGGCGCGGATCACCCATCCGCCCGGGCCGGAAATCTGCATGTTCCGCCTCCGGCCAGATGGGTGTCGCGCCCGATGGTTGCGAGCTGCGGATTCCCAGATTCTTGGTACCGGAACCGGCGGCCAACCCGAGACCGAGACCGGAACCAGCGACCGAATCCGAGCCCGATCCCCGACAACCGGGGCCGAGATCGGATCGGCGCTCCCCGCGCCGCCCCTACCCGAGCGAGGCCACAGTGGACATCACCAGGACCACCGTTCCCGGCGTCGGCGTCGTGCACCACTTCCTGACCCGGGGTGGGCAGCGGTTCGGCGTACTGGTGGACCATGCCGACCAGCGGTCACTCCTGCTCTACGGACCCGACGATCCGGACGTACCGGCCCAGCGCATCGGGTTGGAGTGCGACGAGGCCGACCAGATCGCCGAGATCCTGCACAGCAGCCCGGTCGCCGACCGGCTCGCCAACCTTGAACGCCGGCTGTCGGACCTGCTCGGCGGATCCGCATGAGCCCGGTACGCCAATCGAGGCGCGTCGGCGCGACCCACCCGTTGCCAGATCATCCGCACCTGCCGGCCGAGGCTGGCCCATGCCCTGGGGAATGGTGTCATGCAAGCACGTCAGATCGCCGTGGCGGTGCCGACGGTGACCGTCCAGGATTCCGTCGCGCGGGCGGTCCGGCTGATGGCACTGAGCCGGTTGCCGGGCCTGATCGTGGTCGACGCGCGAGGACGGCCGAGGAACGTACTTCCCGGCACCCAGGTGCTGCAGATGGCGGTCCCCGGCAGCTACCGGGAGGATCCCGCCCTGGTCAGGGCCATCGACGAGGCGCATGCCGACATCTTCTGGCAGGAGCTGGGCAACCTCACCGTCGGCGACTGTCTGCTCCGGGAACCTGCCCGGGTGATCACCGTCGGCCTCGACGGCACCCTGCTGGAGGTGGCCGCCCTGATGTCCCGGCAGCGCAGCCCGCTGGTGGCGGTCGTCGACCAGGTCGGCGTACTCGTCGGAGCCATCACCCTGGACCGGCTGCTGACCAGGCTCGCCATCCTCGACCCGGACATCTGAACCCGGCCACGGTCATCGGCGAGCCGACGGTGCCGGCCAGCGTCGCCGGCGGGCCGACGGAGCCGGTCCGTTGAACGCTGTCGTCGCGCTCGCCATCTTCGTCGTGGCGTTCTTCTTCATCGCCACCGAAAAGGCGGACAAGGTCAAGGTGGTGCTGATCGCCGCCGCCGCGATGACCGTCCTCGGGTTCGCCCCCGGCGCCGACGTCTTCTTCTCCGAGCACGAGGGCATCGACTGGAAGGTCATCTTCCTGCTGCTCGGGATGATGATCATTGTTGGTGTCATCAAGCAGACGGGAGTCTTCGACTTCCTCGCGATCTGGGCCGCCAAGAAGTCGTCCGGTCGGCCGTACCGGCTGATGGTGATGTTGATGGTGATCACCGCCATCGCGTCGCCGTTCCTCGACAACGTCACCACGATCATGCTGGTCGCACCCGTCACCGTGGTGGTCTGCAACCGACTGCACATCCCGGCCCAGCCGTACCTCATCGCCGAGGTGCTGGCCTCCAACATCGGTGGAGCCGCGACGTTGATCGGCGACCCGCCCAACATCATTATCGGCAGCCGGGCCGGGCTGACCTTCGGGGACTTCCTCGTACACATGGCGCCGATCGTGGTCGTGATCTTCGCGGTCTTCGTGGTCTTCACCCGGGTGCTGTTCCGGAAATCGTTCCAGTACAACCCGGAGCACGTCGCCGCCGTGATGGCGTTGCAGGAGCGGCGGGCGATCACCGACGTACGCCTGCTGGTCCGCTGCCTGGTCGTACTCGGCCTGGTCGTGGTCGGCTTCGGGCTGCACTCCGTGCTGCACATCGACCCGTCGGTGGTGGCGATGGTCGGCGCCGGCACCATGCTGCTGGTGTCCAAACTCGACGTCTCCGACGTGCTGCACGAGGTCGAGTGGCCCACCCTGGTCTTCTTCATGGGCCTGTTCGTGATGGTCTCCGGCCTGGTGCACACCGGGGTGATCACCACGTTCGGCGAGTGGGTGATCGACCAGGTGGACGGCGACTTCTTCGCCGCGGCGACCGCACTGCTCTTCGGGTCCGCGATCCTGGGCGCCTTCTTCGACAACATCCCGTACGTCGCCACGATGGCGCCGGTGGTCGAAGGGCTGGTGGCCGAGGCCCCGGATCCGGCAACCGGCCAGGCGTTGTGGTGGGCCTTCGCCCTCGGTGCGGACTTCGGCGGCAACGGCACCGCGGTCGCCGCCAGCGCCAACGTGGTGGCCATCGGCATCGCCGCCAGGACCGGGCACCGGATCTCGTTCTGGCAGTTCACCAAGTACGGGATCATCGTCACGATCCTGAGCACCGCGATCGCCTGGGTGTACGTCTGGCTGCGCTATTTCCTCTGACCGTCGGGGCTAGTCCTCCGGATCGCCGAGCAGCCACCCGTTCTGCTCGGCGATCCGGACCGCCTCGGCCCGGGTCCGCGCCCCGGTCTTTCCGATCGCCGCGGACAGGTGGTTGCGTACGGTCCCCTCGGACAGGTGCAGTGCTCGGGCGAGCGCCCCGGCAGGCTCCCCGCTGCGGGCCGCCCGCAACACCTCGGTCTCCCGCTCGGTCAGCGGGCTGTGCCCACTGGCCAGGGTTTCGGCGGCCAGCGTCGGGTCGACCACCCGCAGGCCGGCGTGCACCCGCCGGACCGCGTCGGCCAGTTGCCGGGCCGGGGTGTCCTTCACCACGAAGCCACCCGCGCCGGCCTCCATCGCCCGGCGCAGATAGCCCGGACGTCCGAAGGTGGTGACCACCAACACCCGGCAGTCGGGCAGTTCCTCCCGCAGTGCGGCGGTGGCGGCAATCCCGTCCAGGCCCGGCATCTCCACGTCGAGCAGCGCGACGTCCGGTCGGGTCCGGCAGGCCGCCGCCAGCACCTCGTCGCCGCGGCCGACCTCGGCCACCACCGTCAGGTCGGGTTCCAGGGAGAGCAGCGCGGCCAGCGCGCCCCGGACCAGGGCCTGGTCGTCGGCGAGCAACAGCCGGATCGGCGCGGTCACCGCATCCGTCCCGCCGGCCAGCTCTGTCACGGCAGCTCTCCCGCCGGCCGGATCGGCACGGTCACGGCAGCGCTCCGGCGAAGCTGACCTGAAGCCGGAAGCCGCGTCCGCCCGGCCCACGGCCGACGACGACCCGGGCGTCCAGCTGTTCCGCCCGCTCCCGCAGTCCGAGCAGGCCGTGACCGGGGTGCGGCCCGTCCGCTCCGTCGACCAGCGGCCCCCGACCGTCGTCGAGCACCTCGATCTCGTCGGGTCGGACCCGGATGACGCAGCGCCGGGCCCCACTGTGTCGTACCACGTTGGTCACCCCTTCCCGGACCGCCCAGCCGAACAGCTCGCTGCGGGCCGGTGGCAGTTCGACGTCCGAGGTTGGCAGCTCCGCCACGACGCCCGCCGCCCGCAGTGCCGTCCGGGCGCTGGCCAACTCGGTGGCGAGGGTGATCTCACGGTACGCCCCGACGGTGGACCGGACGTCGGCGAGCGCATCCCGGGCCAGCCGCTCCAGGTCCGCCACCTCGGCACCGGCCCGGCCCGGATCGATCTCGAGCAGTCGGCCGGCCAGCTCCGCCTTGACCGCGATGACGGTGAGCGAGTGTCCGAGGATGTCGTGCAGGTCCCGGGCGGTCCGGGCCCGTTCCTCGGCGACCGCCAACCGGTGGATCTCCTGCTGGGCGTCGAGCAGCTGGGTCTGCCGTTCGACCAGCCGGCCGAACGCGAACACCGCGACCGCGGCGAGCAGGACGGCGAACGCCACCCCGGACTCCGGCTCCCAGCCGGGAACGAACTGCGGTACGACCACCGGGATCACGACCAGCACGGCGACCACCGCGAGGGCGGCGCGGGTCGGCAGGATCAGTACCGCGGAGGCCGAGACGTAGACCAGGGTGACCATCCAGTCCTCGCCGGCCGACGGGATGATGAGCGCCCCGATCGCGAACAGTCCGCCGAGCGCCGCCGCGGCCTGGCCGGGCGGAATCGAGCGACGTCGCCAGATCGCCGCCCGGAGTCGGACGAACAGGGCCAGGTAGCCGGCTCCGAAGGCCACGATCGCGACGAGGCCCAGGTCCCGGGCCAGGCCGGGCGGGTGCTTCCAGATCGTGCCCAACGGCTGCCCGAGGTAGACCAGCCACACCACGGCGGCCAGCCAGCCGAACCTGGAACCGAAGCCCACGCTTCGGCGCGGTTCCGTCACACCGGCCACGCTAACCGGCCGGGCCGGGCGGCCCGCCCCGATCCGCCCGGCCCGCGACCCGGTCGACCCGCCCGACCCGGTGGGCACACCCGCTCCCGACCCGCGTCCCCGTCACACTCGCTGGGTGTCGCGGCGGAACAGCCGGGCCGCACCGAAGCCGAAGGCGACGGTCCAGAGCACCACGTTGGCGACCGCGCCGGCGGTGGCGCCGGTGCCGGTGAGCGGACTGCGGGCGAGTTCACCCACCCCGTACACGGGGGTGAACCTGGCGATCTGCTGCATGACGTCCGGCAGCACCTCCAGCGGTACGAAGAGCCCGCCGAACATCGCCAGGATGGCCAGGATCGGGCCGAGGAACTGCATCACGTTCTCGGCCGGGGCGAGGTAGCCGACGAAGAGACCGAACGCGGCGAAGACCAGCGACCCGAGCCAGGCCGCCAGCCCGGCGAGCAGCCAGACGTGGGCCGGCATGCTGACCCCGCACAGCGCGCCGACCACGAACTCGACCAGCACCGCCAGCAGCCCGAGCGTCATCGCGGTGAGCACCTTGGTGGCGACGTACGCGGACGGGCGCAGCGGGGTCAACCGGAGTTGTCGGCTCCAGCCCTGGGCCCGCTCGACCGCGACCATTCCGCCACCGCTGGTGGTGGCGACCATCGCGCCGTAGACGGCGAGGCTGATCATGATGTAGCCGGTCAGCGGGGCGCCGTTGTCCAGCGTCTGCCCCTGGTTCGGCAGGCCGAAGAGCAGGAAGAACACCGCCGGCATGACCAGGATGAAGAACAGGGTACGGCGGTTGCGCAGCACCCTGCGGATCTCCAGCAGCAGGTTCGGCAGGTTGAACCCGCCCATCGCCGGACGTGAACGGGGCATCGCTGTCGTGCTCATCGGGTGCTCCCCTGAAGTGCGTCGGTGGCCGTACCGGTGGTCAGGGCGAGGAAGGCGTCCTCAAGATTGCGGGAGGTGATCTCCAGGTCCCGTGCCGAGGTGTGGTTCAGCAGGTACCGGGCCACCTCGTCGGAGTCGCCCGCCTGCACCAGGATGGTGTCCCCGCGTACCTCGACCGATTCGACGCCGGGCAGCCCGGCCAGCCAGACCTGGTCCGCGCCGGGCAGGGTGGCCCGGACCAGCCGGCCGGCGGCCAGGTTCTTGACCTCCGCGGTGGTGCCGTCGGCGACGATCCGGCCCGACCGGATCAGCACGATCCGGTCGGCGTACGCGTCCGCCTCCTCCAGGTAGTGGGTGGCGAACAGCACGGTACGACCGGCCCGGGCGTCCCGGCGGATCGCCGTCCAGAAGTCGCGCCGCCCCTCGACGTCCATTCCGGTCGTCGGCTCGTCCAGCACCATCAGGTCCGGATCGGGCAACAGGGCCAGCGCGAAGCGCAGCCGCTGCTGCTGTCCGCCGGAGCACTTACCCACCCGTCGGCCGGCGATGTCGGTGATGCCGGCCCGGTCCAGCACCTCGGCGACCGGCCGGGCGTGCGGGTAGAGGTTGGCGGTCATCCGGACGGTTTCGGCGACGGTCATGTCCTTCAGCAGGCCACCGGTCTGCATGACGGCCGCAATCCGGCCGAGTGCGACCGCGTCCGTCGGCGTCTCGCCGTAGATCCGGACGCTGCCGGTGTCGGGCCGGGCCAGCCCGAGCAGCATGTCGATCGTGGTGGTCTTGCCGGCGCCGTTCGGACCGAGGAAGGCCACCACCTCGCCGGGCTCGATACACAGGCTGAGTGCGTCGACGGCGGTCACCGCGCCGTAGGTCTTGGTGAGACCGGTCAGTTCGACCGCGGGAGTGGTTGTCGGCATACCGGTAATGCTGCGGAACGCCGGCCCCATCCGGCCGGCCCGCCCGTCACGACCTGACCGTGACAATTGTCAGGCGACGGGTGACGGGCGACGGGCGACGGACGGCGGACGACGGACGACGGACGGCGGACGGCGGACGGCGGACGACGGACGGCGGACGGCGGACGGCGGGACGGCAGCCGGCAGGACGATCACGCCCGGTCGGGCCGGAGAAGGTCCGACCGGGCGTGCCGACGCGCGCCACGGTTCCGGTGCGGCGGCGTCCCGGGGTCAGTGGCCTCGGGTCAGCCACTCGTCCAGGTGTGGTGCCTCGTCGGCGATGGTGGTGCTCGCGCCGTGCCCGGTGTGCACCGCCGTCTCGGCCGGCAGGCTCAGCAGGCGCTGCCGGATCGAGTCGACGATGGTGCCGAAGTCGCTGTACGAGCGGCCGGTGGCGCCCGGCCCACCCTGGAACAGGGTGTCACCGGTGAATACCGCGCCGAGTTCGGGAGCGTGGAACGAGCAGGCGCCGGGGCTGTGCCCGGGGGTGTGCAGTACCCGCAGCGCGGTGCCGGCCACCTCGATCGTCTGCCCGTCCCGCAGTTCCGCACCCGGCGGCACGTCCGGGTGCACCATGTCCCAGAGCACCCGGTCGGCGGGGTGCAGCAGCACCTCCGCACCGGTCACGTCGGCCAGGGCCGGCGCCACCCGTACGTGGTCGTCGTGCGCGTGCGTCGCCAGGATGGCCAGCACCCGTCGGCCACCGATCGCCGAGACGATGGCGTCCACGTCGTGCGGGGCGTCGATGACCACGCACTCGTCGTCGTCGCCGACCACCCAGACGTTGTTCTCCACGTCGAAGGTCTGGCCGTCGAGCGAGAAGGTGCCGGAGGTGACCGTGTGGTCGATCCGGGCCGCCATCAGAAGATCACCACCGACCGCAGCACGTCGCCGTGATGCATCTTGCCGAACGCGTCCTCCACCTGGTCGAGCCCAATCTCCTCGCTGACGAAGGCGTCCAGGTCCAGCCGGCCCTGGAGGTAGAGCGAGGTCAGCATCGGGAAGTCCCGGCTCGGCAGGCAGTCGCCGTACCAGCTCGACTTGAGGGCACCGCCCCGGCCGAAGACGTCCAGCAGCGGCAGGTCGGGCATCTTCATCTCCGGGGTGGGCACCCCGACCAGGACGACGGTGCCGGCGAGGTCGCGGGCGTAGAAGGCCTGCTGCCAGGTCTCCGGCCGGCCGACCGCCTCGATCACCACGTCCGCGCCATGGCCGCCGGTCAGCTCCCGGATCGCCTCGACCGGGTCGGTCTCCCGGGCGTTCACGGTGTGCGTCGCGCCGAAGCCCTTGGCCCACTCCAGTTTGCGGGGGTCGGTGTCGACCGCGATGATCGTCGTCGCCCCGGCCAGCGCCGCGCCGGCCACCGCGCCGTCACCGACGCCGCCGCAGCCGATGACCGCCACCGAGTCGCCCCGGGTGACCCCGCCGGTGTTCACCGCCGCGCCGAGCCCGGCCATCACACCGCAGCCCAGCAGACCGACGGCGGCCGGTCGGGCCGCCGGGTCCACCTTGGTGCACTGCCCGGCGTGTACGAGCGTCTTCTCCACGAACGCGCCGATGCCGAGCGCCGGGGAGAGTTCGGTGCCGTCGGTCAGCGTCATCTTCTGCGCCGCGTTGTGGGTGGCGAAGCAGTACCACGGCTTGCCGCGTCGACAGGCCCGACAGTTCCCGCAGACGGCCCGCCAGTTGAGTACCACGAAGTCGCCCGGCTCGACGTCGGTCACCCCGGCGCCGACCTGCTCCACGATTCCGGCGGCCTCGTGCCCGAGCAGGAACGGAAAGTCGTCGTTGATACCACCCTCGCGGTAGTGCAGGTCGGTGTGGCAGACGCCGCAGGCCTGCACCCGCACCACGGCCTCACCCGGGCCCGGGTCCGGTACGACGATGGTGGCCACCTCGACCGGTGCACCCTTGCCCCGGGCGATGACCCCGCGCACTTCCTGGCTCACGCTGCCTCCTCAAGATCTCGATCCCGATCGGTCGTAGCATGTCACGGCCATCCAGCCCGATGACCGGGCTCACCCGCTATGCGGAACGACGAAGTTTCCGGCGGCGGTGCGACGACCGGCGGCCGGTCGCGGCGGCGCAGCGGGCCGAGCGCACCAGGAAGTCTCGCAGGTCACCGGTTGGTTCGGACAGGCCGGTTGGCGCGCTGCGCGGAGGCTGCCCGGCCGCGACGTCTGACCAACTACGCACCAATCGCTGACCCGACCCCGCGCGCCGCCTCCGGCCCCGATGCGTGGTTCGAGGTCGAATGTCCGGATGGACGTGCGCCGGCACCGGTGCCGGTGCGTCGTTCGGGACCGGTGTCCGGATCTAGCGATGATCAACTCGGCCCGGGGGCCGGTTCGCGGAACACCCGGCGGGCGGCCGCGGTTATACCCTGCGACGACCACAGCAGCGCCGCCCCCGGGCAGGTCACGGGGATGGGTTGACTGTCCGGTCGGGGCCGGTCCGGTCCCCCGGATCCGGTTCCGACCATGATCAAGTGGTCGGGTGGCCGGCCCCCGGGAATCCCGGGCCACCGCCCACGGTTACATCCCCCGTACGCCTGGAGCACGCACAGTAGTGCTGTTTCGCTCGGGCGCGCAGCGCGAATTCTTCCGCTGTTGCTGTTTTTCCTTTCTGACGAGCCGTTGACGGTGCCGCGCACCCCCCGCGCGTCGCCCGAGATCACGGTCGTCTTACCCCCGGAATGGAAGGCAACCATCATGACTACAGTCAAGCGGTGGCTACCGGCCATCACCGAAACCCCGATTCGTAAGACCGCGCTCGGTATCGCGGGACTCGCCGTCGTCGGCGGTGCGTTCGCCGGACCGGCGTTGAGCATGACGGCCCCGCAGGCGGCGATGACGCCGACCGCCGCGGCGGTCAGTGTCCGGGATGTCGACAAGGGTCAGCCGTCGAAGGTTCTGGACTACCAGTACAAGGCGCAGGAGAACGGCTACTACTGTGCGCCGGCCGCGACCCGGATCGCGCTGTCGACCCAGGGGCACACCCCGGCGCAGGACGACGTGGCCAAGCGGCTGGGTACGACCGAGGCCGGTACGAACTCGGCCGAGGACACCACCCGGGTGCTGAACAGCACCGGTGGTAAGGACTACCGGACCGTGGCGATCCCGGACGAGACCGCCAAGCCGGAGCAGATGGACCGGCTCCAGGTCGACGTGGTCCACGCGATCGACGCCAAGCGTGCGGTGGTGATGAACATCAGGGGCACGGCAGTGGACGAGGCCGGTACGGCGCACTCGTACGAGGGTGGGCACTACCTGACCGTCGTCGGGTACGACGACCACGGCCGCAAGGTCAAGATCGCCGACCCGGCCAACCCGAACCAGAGCGAGTACTGGATGAGCACCATCACGCTCGCCAACTGGGCCGCCGAACGTGGCTACTCCGCATAACCGGTAAGCACGACACGCCACCAGCAGGACACGACAACGAAGGGCCAGCCCCATCCAGGGGCTGGCCCTTTCGTCGTACCCGGAGATTTCCGGTGCTGGTCAGCGCGGGCCCGGCAGGACGTCCTCGGCGACCGGGGTCGGATCCCCTGCCAGCGTTGCGTCGAGACGCGCGATCCCGTCCCTGATCATCTGGCCGTACGCGTCGTCGCCGAGCAGATGAAGGTTCTCCCGGGCAAGGGCGAGATGTTTCCGGGCCTGGTCCGGCCGGCCGAGCTTGCGGTAGTCGTCGGCGAGGTTGAGCTGGAGCGACGGGCGGAACGCCGCGACCGCCAAACTGGCGTGGTGCCGCTGTGCGCGCTCGTCGGTCAGGCTGTCCGCGGCTTCGAGTGCCCGCAGGTCCCAGCGGAGTTCGTCGGCGGGGTCGTCCTGAAGGTCGGCGAGATAGTGGGCCAGGCTGCACCGGTGGAGCGGGTCGCCGGCCGGGCCGATCTCCGCCCACAGCGCCGTGAGCCGATCCCGGGCCGCCCCGGTCCGGCCGGCCCTGCCCCACTCGACGGCCTCGACGATGCTCGCCATGGTCCTGTCGACGTCCTGTTCCATCCTGCACTCCCTCGGGGTTCGGCCTCTGCACCGACGATGCTCGGGTCTCGACACGGTCGAGGGTCAAGCGCGTTCCGGCCGGTGGCTACCACGTTCGTGGTACGTGGCCGGATGCGCTGCTCCGTACAGTTGCCGGATGAGGCGGTGGGCGGTGGACACCGGGATCGTGGCGGTCGTCGGCGCGCTGACGGCGTACCGGATCGCGGTGGTCGCGGTGCAGCCGGGCGACCGGGCGCCGGACCTGTGGGCGTACGGCCTCGGGTTGGCGATGGCGGCGGCCCTGCTCGTCCGGCGACGGTGGCCGGCCGGGGTGCTCGCCGTGGTGGGTGGACTGTTCCTGCTCTACCACGTGTCCCGGTATCCCGGTGGCGCACCGGCGGTGCCGGTCTGGGTCGCGCTGTACTCGGTGGCGGTGGCCGCACGTCGTCGGCTCGGTCTGGGGGTGGCCGGCCTGTTCATCGTGCTGGACCTCCAGGGCCGGATCATGGTGACCGGTGCCGGACCGCTGGACGCGACGCTGGACAGCTCGACGGTGGTGTTCGGCGCGGCGCTGCTGCTCGGCGAGACGGTCCGGGGTCGGCGGCTCCGGCTGGCGCTGCTGGCCGCCGAGCGGGACAGTACCGCCGAACGTCGGGTGGTCGAGGAACGGATCCGGATCGCCCGGGAACTGCACGACGTCACCGCGCACACCCTCGCCGTGGTTGGCGTGCAGGCCGGGGTGGCCGCCGAGGTGCTGGACGACGATCCGGGGCAGGCCAGGGCGGCGCTGGAGACGGTCCGGCAGGCGAGCCGGGAGGCGTTGGCGGAACTGCGGGCGGCGGTCGGCGTACTCCGGGACGGCACCCGCGCTCCCGGACCGGAACCGCCGGCACCCGGCCTCGACCGGCTGCCGGCGCTGGTCGCCGCGACCGGCGCGGTGATCCGGCACGACGGCGAGCCGCGCCCGCTGCCCCGGGTGGTGGAGGCCACCGCCTACCGCATAGTGCAGGAGGCGGTGGCCAACGCGGTACGGCATGCCGACGCGCAGCGGATCGAGGTACGCCTGGGCTACCGCCCCGACGGGCTCTGCCTGATCGTCCGGGACGACGGCCGGGGCGCCGCCGATCCGCTGGGACACCACCGGAGCGGCGCCGATCCGCCGGGCGTCGGCCGAGACGACGTTGGCGATCCGCCGGGCAACGGCCTGCGCGGCATGACGGAACGCGCCACCGGGCTGGGCGGCTGGCTGCTGGCCGGCCCGGCCGACGACGGCGGCTTCCAGGTCCGGGGGTGGCTGCCGGGATGAGCGTCCGGGTACTGGTGGCGGACGACCAGACACTGGTCCGGGCCGGTTTCCGGGTACTGCTGGAGCGGGCACCGGACATCGAGGTCGTCGCCGAGGCCGCCGACGGGGACGAGGCGATCGCGCTGACCCGGGCGCACCGGCCGGACGTCGTACTGATGGACATCCGGATGCCCGGCACCGACGGGCTGACCGCGACCCGGCGGATACTCGCCGACGACCGGCTGCCCGGCGTCCGGGTCGTCGTGCTCACCACGTTCGAACTGGACGAGTACGTCTACGCGGCCCTGCACGCCGGCGCGAGCGGCTTCCTGCTGAAGAACCTGGAGCCGGACGAGTTGCGCCGGGCGGTCCGGGTGGTGGCGGCCGGCGACGCGCTGCTGGCCCCGGAGGTGACCCGCCGGCTCATCGCGGCCTACGCCAGCGGCCCGGAGGTGCCGGGCCTGCACGCGCTCACCGCCAGGGAACGCGAGGTGGTGACCCTGGTCGCGGACGGGCTCTCGAACGCGGAGGTGGGCGCCCGGCTGGGGATGAGCACGGCCACCGCGAAGACCCACACCAACCGGGCGATGACCAAGCTCGGCGCGCGGGACCGGGCCCAGTTGGTGGTGTTCGCCTACCGTGGCGGGCTGGCCGGGATACGACGACCGCGGTAGGCCGGCGTCCACCGGAGGCGGATCCGGCGGGCCCGCGCCGTACATAGCGTTCGGTCCATGTTTCTTATCTTGGGTCCGGCGCTGAACCTGATCGCCGGCTTCTTCTGGGAGTCCGACCGGCAGGGAGTCACCGCCGGTACGCTCGTCGCGCTCTCCTGCGCGTGCTGGCTCGTCGGCCTGATCGGCCTCTACGACCGGCTACGGAACATCGCGCCCCGCTACGTGGCGGTGGCGCTGCCGGCGACGGTCTTCGCGACCGTCGGCGGCGTGGCATTCGGCGTACAGAGCATCCATGAAGGACTCTTCGACGCCTCGCACGCCACGACCATCGAACTGCTGAACGCCTATCCGTTCGCCGCCTGGACGCTCTACTGGATCGGCGGGCCGCTCTTCCCGCTCGTACTGTTCGCGCTGGGGCTGGCACTGGCCAGACTGCGGGTGGCGCCGCTGCCGGTCGGCGTACTGCTCTGCCTGGGCGCGATCGCGTTCCCGCTGAGCCGGATCACCCGTGAGGCGTCCATCGCACACGTGGCCGACCTGCTCCTGCTGCTGCCCTTCCTCTACCTCGCGCTGCGTACGCCACGCCGCGAGATCGACCCGGCCGTTCCCGGCCGGGAACCCACGGCGGTGGGGCCGGGCAGCGCGCCGCAGGGCGGCAGCCGGGAGTGAATGCTCCGACCGGGAGGGGTGCGGACCGGGGCCGGGCCGACCACGCCAGGTGGTCGTCCCGGCCCCGTCACCGGAGTACGGCCCCCGGTCAGGTCGCGGGACCGTACAACCGGGCGACGTCGGGCGAGTCGAGCCAACCGCTGTAGGCCGGTGACTGCGGCCAGCCTTCCGGGGAGTCCTGCCACTCCTCCTGTCGCCCGTAGGGCAGCACATCGACCAGGGCGAACGTGTACGTGAGCTGTTCGACCCCACGACCGGTCGTGTGCCAGGTGCGGTACACGGTCTCGCCGTCGCGCAGGAAGACGTTCAGCCCGAACTCGCCGCCGGGTGGTGTGTCGACGTCGGCTCCGAACGGGCTGTCGGCAGTGGAGTACCACGTCATCCTGTTGCCGACGCGCTCGGCGTAGGCGAGGGCCGCCTCGATCGGGCCCTGGGTGACGATCACGAATCGGGCGTCGTAGTTGTCGAGGAAGCCCAGCCGGATGAACGACGAGGTGAGACTGGTGCAGCCGCCGCACTGCCACTCGGCGTCCGGGTCCCACATGTGGTTATAGACGATCAACTGCGACCTGCCGTCGAAGATGTCGACGAGCCGGACCGGTCCCTCGGCTCCGACCAGGGTGTATTCGGGCATCCGCACCATCGGGAGCCGCCGTCGCTGGGCGGCGATCGCGTCGAGTTCCCGAGTGGCCGCCTTCTCGCGGGCGCGCAATTCGTCCAGCTCCTTGCGCCAGGTCGCGTGATCGACAACGGGTGGCATAGCCATGATCAGCATCTCCTTCGTCATCTCGCCAGAGACTCATTGTGTTCAAAGATGCCCGAAGAATCCCGGTAGCGCACCCCTGAAGCCGGTCGCGGAAGATCGGCGTGTGCGGTGAGCAGTTAATCGTTTGGCACCTGCGGTCCGAGCCGTTACCTTGCCCGCCATGCCCCTTCGTATCGAACAGGCGCGTGACTATGACGCGGTAGGCGCCGTCCATCGAACCGCCTTCGGTGCCGATCACGGCGGCACGGTGGTCAAGCTGGTGAACGGCCTTCGACGTGAAGATCCCACCACACTTTCGCTGGTGTCCGATGAGGCAGACGGGGTCGTGGGGCACGTCATGTTCAGCCGGGCGCTGCTCGACGCGCCACGGCAACTGGTGGCGGTTCAGTCGCTGAGTCCGCTCGCGGTCGCGCCGCAGTGGCAACGCCGCGGTATAGGCTCCGCGCTTGTCCGCGCCGGTCTGAAGCAACTCGACGAGCGTGGCGTTCCACTGGTGTTCCTGGAGGGCGATCCGCGCTACTACGCCCGCCTGGGGTTCAGCGCTGCTGTCGAGCATGACTTCCGTAAGCCCTCGTTGCGCATCCCCGACCCGGCTTTCCAGGTCGTGAAGTTGTCGGCCTACGAACCCTGGATGACCGGGACCTTCGTGTACTCGAACATCTTCTGGGAGCATGACTGCGTCGGACTGCGCGAGTCGATGCCCGACGAGGTGGAAGCCTTGTCCGGCACCGAGTAGGTCGAAGCCGGCGCGGCCGCGAGGGCCTGGCCGCCGAGGCGCTACACCGGCTGGGCACCGCCGATCAGCGGCTACAGATGTGCGTACGCGATCAGATGCTGAAGATCAGCGTGCCAGGCTGCGCTCCGCTCGTTGCCGGACGACGGGGTCCGGATCATTCAATGCCGCGATGCAACGCTCATGGTGACCCGGCACTCCAAGCTGGCGAAGCAACTCGATGGAGATCTCACGGCGCCGAGGGCTCGTATCGGAGAGGCCATGGCGCGCGAGTTCGTGCACCGCCCTGGCCAGCTGCGACGATCGGGTCGCCACAACCCGAAGAGTGGACATTGCCGCGCCCTGTACAGACGAGTTCGTATCCGCCAAGCACTGGGTCAGAACCTGCAGAATCGAGTCGTCAATCACCCGGATAGCGCGCAGTCCAGTCAGTGCCGAGCAGCGGACGACGGCCCGGTCGTCGTCCGCGGCGGCGACAAGTGCCGATACGGCGCGGTCGGAATCGACACAGACGAGTGCTCTGACTGCCGCCTCGCGCACCGCGTAGCCCTCGTCCGTGATGGAAATGGTCAACACTGGAACGGATAGCGACGAAGACAGGGCACCCAGACCGCGAACTGCCCTGATTCGCACCTTGGGGGCGGTGTCATCCGCTGCCCGTACGAGCGCCGATGCGATCGCATCGTGCTCGACGTCGCGCGGCCGGAATCGGCGCGCCATTGTTCCCAGACCCGTGATCGCTGCACGCCGTTCTGCCTCGACGCTCGACGTGGACCGTCGCAACAGATCCGCCACCTCATGGCCGAGGTCCCCGTCAGGTCCAACCATTCCCCGATCATTCCAGCTGTGCAGGCTCCGCAGCCATCGTGATCTCGGCACCGTCACCCGTAACCCTGTGTGACTTGTGCATGATGTCCGTATGACGAGAGCCCTGACCTCGGACTGGGTTCGGCTGTGGCGCTTGGCGGAACGCCTGGCGCCTGCGGCGGAAGGTGCCGCTGGCGTCTTCGAGCCCATCGGGTTGATACTGGCCGACCCGGCCGAGCCCTTCACTGCCTCCTCCGACGCCACGCCGGCCGGCAGCGTCATGTTCGCGGGCACTGGTGGCGACGGCGTTCACTTCTCCGCGCTGGGTACCGACGGCGCCGGTGCAGTGGTGATGACGGTCCCCATGGCCTTCGACAGTCCCAACCACGTGCTCGGCAAGGACATCCCGGAGTTTCTCGCCCTGGGATGCCGCACCGGCTATTTTCACCTGGAGCGGCTCGCCTACGGGTGGGGGCGTCAAGACACCGTCGTACGGCTCGAATCCGGTCTTGAGGCTGACGACCCGGACGAGGCCGGACTGCTTCAGCACATCGTCGACGAATTCAACCTCCAGCCGTGGCCCGAGGTTGACAACCGGCTCCGCAGGCTGGCTGGCGAGCACGGAAACCTGCTGGGGTAGTCCGCCGCCTCACCACACTGACATGGACCGTCCCGGCTCGTCGCTCTGCCCGGCTTGGACAGGCACGCTCATCGGTACGAGCGGAGGCTGGGGTCGCCCGGTCAGCGGCTGATGTGAGTGCGCTTGATCATGAAGATGTCGGTTACGGCGAGTTTGGCGGCTTGGCCTTCTGCGGGTAGATCGTCTCGTGGCGGGCCAGCATGGCGACGAATTCGCCGATCTTCCGCTCGCGGGTCTGCACCCGTTTGACGGCATTGACGCGGTGGATCAGAGCAAACCGGTTGGTTTTGGTGAGTACGTCGAACATGGCCTGGGCGGCAGGGTTGGCGGCGATGGCGGCGAGGAGGTCGGCCGGCACCTCGGCTTCCGACGGCGGGGCGTAGGCGGCCGCCCACCGCCCGTCCGCCTTCGCGGCTTCCACCACGGCGCGGCCTGAGGGCAGCATTCGCCCCTCCTCCTCCAGCCGGGCCACGTGGGAGACGTTGCGTTGTGACCAGGAACTGCGGGGGCTGCGAGGGGTGAACCGGATCCAGGAGGCCTCCTGATCCCGTTTACGGGCCTGCCCGTCGATCCAGCCGAAGCACAGGCCCTCGTCGACCGCCTGCTGCCAGGTCAGTGTGGTGACTGTGCCGCCCTTCTTGGTCAGGGCGACCCAGACGCCGGGCGACGTGGCATGGTTGGCCGACAACCACGCGCGCAGCGCGTCGGCGTCCGCGACGATCAACTCATCCAGCTCGGGGCTTGCCATGACGGCAGGCTAACCGCTCCGCCCGGGGCCGTAGCCGCCGCCTGTCGGCCCGCCCGACTCGCCGGGTGTGCGGGCCAGCGTGAAACGTTTGTCAGACGCCGAGCCGCCCATGTCCGGCCGGTTCCGGCACGATCTGGCCATGGTCGATACCACCGCTCTCCTGGCCGCCTACGACGCGCAGATGCGCATGCCGACCGGCACCGTCCCGACCGGCATGACCTACGAGCACGACGGACCGATCCTCCGGATCGTCGGCGGGCACGTGGGACGAATCCGGGCGCCGCGCGACGTCGGCGTCACCGGCGCCGCACTCGACCGCCTGATCGCCCGCCAGCGGGACTACTTCCGGGCCCGTGGCCAGGGCGTCGAGTGGAAGCTTCGGGCCCACGACCTGCCTGCGGATCTTCCCGAGCGCCTGGTCGCGGCCGGTTTCGTGGCGCAGGAGCCGTCGACGGTGCTGCTCGGCCTCGCCGAGGAGGTGGCCGCCGAACCGGTCCTGCCGGACGGCGTCGTACTGCGGCGGGTCAGCGAAGCCGGGGACCTGCGCCGCATCGCCGACCAGCAGAGCGAGGTATTGGGAGTCGACTGCTCCTGGGTCGCGGCCGACCTCACCGCCCGGGTGTCGGCTGATCCCGGGCAGATCACCATCCTGGTCGCCGAGGCCGGTGACCGGCTCGCCTGCACCGCCTTCGTGGTCTACTACCCCGGCACCGACTTCGTCGCGCTGCTCGGCGGCGCGACGCTGCCGGACTGGCGGGGACGGGGTCTCTACCGCGCCATGCTCGCCTCCCGGGCCCGGGAGGCGGTCGCCCGCGGCTTCCGGCTGCTGCACGTCGACGCGTCCCCGGCCAGCGCGCCCATCCTGCGCCGGCACGGCTTCCACGAGATCACCACCTCGACGCACTACCAGTGGACCCCGCCGGAATAGTCGGATTCGAACCGCCGGTCGCGGCATGCTCGACACCTGCGAACCGGGCTGGCCGCCGCCGTCACCGGGGTGCGGCGCCGGACCGCGATCCCCTTCGGGGCAGAGCACGTCAGCGCAGGTCTCGGCGATATCGGGTACGCGCTCATCGTCAGATGCGGAAGGCGAACGCCGCACCGCTCTGGTTGTCCGTCAGCACCCGCGACTCAACCCTTTGTGCCGCCACTCGCGTTTCAACTGGTGACGGTACCGACAACGGAGGTGTGGTGGACCGCTATGAGGGGTTCCGTGAGTTCGTGGGGAGCCGATCGAGCGCGCTGTCCCGCACCGCCTACCTGCTGACCGGAGACTTCCACCTGGCCCAGGATCTGCTCCAGGCGGCGCTGGCCAAGACCGCCGCACACTGGCCACGGGTCCGCGACGGCAACCCGGACGCGTACGTCCGGCGGGTGCTGTACCACGAGCACGTCTCGGGGTGGCGGCGCCGACGGGTGCGGGAGACCCTCGCCGCCGCGCCCCCACAGCGGCTGGGTCCGGACCCGACGCCGGACACCACGCTCCGGCTGACCGTGCTGCGGGCACTCGCGCGGCTGCCGGCCCGGCAGCGCGCCGTGATCGTGCTGCGGTTCTACGAGGACCTGACCGAGGCGCAGATCGCCGACGTACTGGAGGTCACGGTGGGGACGGTCAAACGGACGAAGCACGACGCGCTCAACCGGCTGCGGGCCGACGCACCCGAGATGTTGACCGACGCGCCCGAGTTCGCCGGCAGGCCCGGCCCGGTCCCGAGGGGATTGGCGAAGTGACGGAACGGCTCCGGCAGGCCCTCGCCGAGGCGGGCAACGACGCCCCGGCGTTCGACCTCTACGAACAGGCGCTGGCCGGTGGCGAGCGAATCCGGCGGCGACGACGGGCCCGGGCCGCCGCCGCGGTGGCCGTCCTGCTGCTGTTCGCCGTCGCCCTGCCCGGCGCGCTCGCCCGGACCGGCTCCGGTACGGACGGCTTCTCGACGGCCGGCAACGGCGACAGCCCGTCGTTGCCGGATCAGATCAGCACGACCTGGCCCTGGACGGCGACCGTCGGGCAGGCACCCGCGGGTCCGGCCGCGCTGCTGGTCAACCAGACTCTCCGGGTACCGTCCTCGATCTCCTTGCCGGAGGAGACGATCGCGGCGGTCGGCGCCACCGGAAACACGTACCGGACTCTCGACTTCGACGGTCGGGTACGGCTCGGCGGCGACGGGATGCTGTCGCCCGACGGCACCCGGTTCGCCGAGTGGTCGAACCTGCACGATCTGGTGACCGGGCACTCGTCCGAACTGCCCGGCACCGACGCCTCGACCCGGTTCATGCCGCTGGCCTGGTCACCCGACGGCGACACCCTCGCGGTGATCCGGGAGACCGGGCGCCGGGCGGACGGCCGGCTGGACGTCGAGGCCGCCGCGATCGGACTGCTCGAACTCTCCACCGGCGACTACCGACGTCTGCTCGACCTCGCCACGACCCGGGACGGCAACTATCCCGGCGTGCCCGGCCACATGGCGGCGTTCAGCCCGGACGGATCGCGGTTGGCCCTCCAGGTCGCCGACCGCGTCACGGTACTGGGCCGGGACGGCGTCACCGTGGGCGATTTCGTCCTCGACCACGCCAGTCAACTGGCCGGCAAGGGCGCCTTCACTCCGGACGGCACGGCGATCGCGGTGGTCACCAGGGCGGCCTGCTGCGCCGACGGTCCGCCATCGGGCCGGTTCCAGAGTCGGTGGCACCTGCGGCTGCTCGACCCGCTGTCCGGGACGGAACGTCCGGGGTCCCGACTGCCGGAGGTGACCGGGGTGACCGCCCTGCGGCTGCTCGGGTGGTGGCCCTCGGGCGAGGCGGTCGTGGCCGCCTACCACCCGTCCGCCCAGTTGTCCTCCGAGTGGAATCCGGACCGGGCCGACCCGGCCAACGACCCGTGGGGCTTTCCGAACTACTACGGATCGCTGCGCCGGGTCGAGGTACGGGCCCTGACGGACGGCGGCGGGTCCAGGGAACTGCTGGGTCTGCCCGACGGGGTGTACTCGATCGACTTCGCCGACGACGTGCTCGCCCGGGGCGTCGTCCGGCCCGGGGCGGATGCTCCGGTCCGGCCGGTCCGGACCGGTTGGCTCGTCCTGGCCGCCGGCTTCGTCGCGCTGCTGGTCGCCGGCGCCGTATCGGGTCGTCTGCTGCGGCGGCGTTTCCGCCGACGACGCCGGTCCGGGCGTGGCTGACCCGTGGGGGGCAGGATCGGACATCCGGGCGGTACGCATCGCGGCGCCGGGTAGCCGGCCGTCACCTTCGGGGGGCGCGATCCGCCGGTCGGCCCCCGGCACAGCGTACTGTCTGAGGTAGCCCCCGCTGCCGCTTCCACTCGGCGGGACGGGACTTCGAAGATCACCACCCGACGATCGGCTCCATGGCGGGCCGTTGGCTGCGACCGGCAGCCGTCCGGACACACTCCGGACATGATCGACGGCAGCCCAACCGAGGCCATGCGCGAGGAGAGAACAGCAATGGAAATCGACAAACTTAAGATCGTAGAGTGGCTGCACGGCCGGGGTCAGCACGCCCGAGCCGACTGGGTCGCCAAGACACTGCCGGACCGGGTCGACACCGTCCGCAACTCGGGCCTGCTCGCGACCCTCGGCCTCGATCCCGCCGACCTGGCCGACCAGCCAGCCAAGTAGGAGCGCGCCCCGGTGGTCGCGGTGACTCCCGGGTACGTGGCAGCGTCAGAGGCGGTCGCCGGATCTGGTGTTCGTCGCGCGCTCGCCCTGACCTCGCAGAAGCTGGCCACCGACCTGACCTGGGCCGGCGCGTTCCAGACCCTGCTCCTGCTGATGGCGGTCTGCTGGGTCATGGTGGCCGGCGTGGTGGCCGCGGCGGCCGGAGCCGAATCCGTGATCAACCACCCCACCGGAAACACCACCCCCGGGCTCGTCTGCGTCGTACTCGGCGGGCCCGCGCTGTTCCTGGGTGGTCGCCCACCCGAACCACCATCGCCCGCCTCCTAAGAGGCCTTCTCCAGAACATTTCCCTCGTCGTCCCGGACGGCGTTCAGGTGGCGGCCCGCTCCGGTCGACGCCGGCACCGGTGTCGGCGTCGCGAGCAGGATGTCCCGGGCCCGCTTGAGATTGGCCGGGTCGGCCGCGGTGCGCATCGCCCTATCCGCCACCGCCTTCGTGGTCTCGGGTGGCACGACAAGCAGATCGATCTGGTCACCACGCTCCGTGGTGGCGATCAACATGGCGGTGTCCAGCGAGGTGAACCAACCCACCCGGACCACGTCCGAGCCGACCGCGATCCGCCGGAACTGATCGTCCCAGACGCCACTGTTGGCTATGACGTTCCGGATCCGCCCGTAGCGCTCGGACAGGGCCATAACGAGCCCCGGCAGTTCATCTGCCGGATCCCACGAACGTGGCCACCACCCGCCGTCCAGGACCGCCCCGCTGGCCCGCACGGGAGCGAGCCGCAACCGTGGGATGGATGGTGCGCTCGGAGGAACGACGGTGCTGCGTCGAGTGGCGGTGACCATGGTCAACCATCCTGTTGTCTTGAGGGCGGATGCCGGTGGCACACGGGCGTCCTGGTACGGAACCGGAGGGATCCGTACGCCGGCCTGGGGTTCGGTCTGACGATCCTGAGTGGCCAGCCATAGTGATCACGGCGACGTGACGTGACGTGGCGGGCGGCGGGACAACAGCCGAGCGGCGTGTCCCGGGTGGGAAGTAATCGTCGAGATGGATGACCGGGTGCCTGATCGCGGGATTCGATCGGTCATCGTGACCTCGTCAGATGGGAGATGCCCGCAAGTGGCGGACTGCCAGCCACCGGGGTCCCAAGCGACACATCGAGCGTACACCTGCCCAGGCGACGGGCGGCGCCGTCAGCTCGACACCAACTGCCGGGCCTGGTCCAGGGTGGCCGGCTCGCCGTGGCTGTCGACGTACCACTCGTAGTCGTCGCTGAGCAGGCCGCGCACCATGGCCAGGTCCAGGCCGTCGTCGGGGGCGCGCAGGTGGGCCGGCGGCGGGTAGAAACAGTCGCCCAGCAACGCGACCCCCGAGTCCGGCACGAGCACGACCGTCGAGTCCGGCGCGTGCGCACCGCCGACATGCCGCAGCCGTACGCCGGTCGGCAGCGTCAACTCGTCGGTGAAGGTACGCCCCGGCGGCAGCACCACGAAGTCGTCCCAGCCCTCCATGGCCAGGGCGCGGGCCCGGAAGCTCGGTCCGAGTCGCGGATTCGCCCGCACCTGGTCGCGCAGGTAACGGTGGCTCCACGGCCGGGCCGCCTCCTGTCGGAGAATCTCCTGACCGCTGACATGGCCGATGATCTCCACGTCCGGCCAGGCGCAGGCGCCCCAGACGTGGTCCCAGTGGTGGTGGGTGTAGGCCAGCCACCGCACCGGGGGCAGACCGGCGGCCCGGATCGCCGACTGGATCTCCCGGGCGTGCGCCGGACTCTGTCCCGCGTCGACGAGCACGCTGCCGCGATCGTCGGCGACGACGGCGACACTGCCCCGAATGTTCTCGGGGTCCGGGTCACCGGGCGCGAGCCAGACCCGTCCGGCGAGCCGTCGCAGGCTGAGGGGATCGATGGCGGGCAACCTCCGGCTCGGGGTCCGGCACGGACCGGGTGCTCTGGCACACATTAACCGAGCGGCCGGTGGCACCCGGGCTACCGTACGGCGTGCCAACTTTAGGGGGCGGAGAGAGTTGATCACCCGTACCGACGTCGAGCGCGCGGCGACCCGGATCACCGGACACGTTCGGACGACTCCGGTCGCCCGGGTCGAACCCGGTATCGCCGCCCCGGCCGGCGAACTCTGGCTGAAGCTGGAGTTTCTCCAGCACTCGGGATCGTTCAAGCCACGTGGCATGTTCAACCGGATCCTCGCCGCCCGCGAGACCGGTGAACTACCGGCCGAGGGAGTGATCGCGGCATCGGGCGGTAACGCCGCCGTCGCGGTCGCCTACGCCGCGAAGACCCTCCGGTTGCCGGCCGAGGTGTACGTGCCGACCACCGCCCCCGCGGTCAAGATCGCCAAGCTGCGCCAGCTCGGCGCCACCGTGGTCCAGCACGGCAGCGAGTACGCCGAGGCGTACGAGGCGGCGACCAAACGGGCTGCCGAGACCGGGGCGCTGTTCTGCCACGCGTACGACCAGCCCGAGATCTGCGCTGGTCAGGGCACCCTGGCCCTGGAACTGCTCGACCAGATCGGTGAGCTGGACACCGTACTCGTCGCCGTCGGCGGAGGCGGGCTGATGGCGGGGGTGGCCGCCGCCCTCGACGGGATCACCCGGATCGTCAGCGTCGAGCCGGAGACCGCTCCGGCCCTGCACGCCGCCCTGGCCGCCGGCCGGCCGGTCGACGTCGAGGTGTCCGGGATCGCCGCCGACTCGCTCGGCGCCCGTCGGGTCGGGACCATCGCCTACGACGTGGCGGTCCGGACCGGCGTGCAGAGTCTGCTGGTCGACGACGAGCAGATCGTGCACGCGCGGCGGCTGCTCTGGGACCGCTACCGGGTGGCCGTCGAGCACGGCACCGCCACCGCCGCCGCCGCGCTCACTTCCGGCGCCTACCGGCCGGCCAGCGGCGAACGCGTCGCCATCCTGCTCTGCGGCGCCAACACCGACCCCGCCGACCTGGTCGGCTGAATCCTCGTACCCCGGGCGGACGGGCCCACCTCCGGACCCAGCAGGTCGATCAGCCGGGCCGCGTCGCGCTGTGCCTGGCCGGCGCAGCAGTTGTTCAGCAGGACGTGCAGTTCCCCGGTCTCCCGGGCGAAGTCGCGGAGCCGGTCCGCCCAGTCGGCCAGTTCGTCCGCCCGGTACGCGTACCGGAACTTCTCCTGCTTGTCCCCGCTCTCCCAGGCGCCGCTGTGGCCGTGGAAGCGCATCATCGCCGGCTCGGCGGTGGCCAGCAGGACCGGCGGGATCGACGAGGCGTACCCCTGGGGCATGTCGACGCCGACGATCGAGATGTCGTGCCGGGCGAGGAAGCCGAACGTGTCCGTGGCGTTGTCGCCGTCGTACCACGAGCCGTTGCGCACCTCGACCGCGATTCGCCAGGGCCGGCAGCGCTCGGCGGCGTCGAGGATCCGCCGCTTCGCCGCCTCGCCGTAGCCCATCCAGGGCGGGAACTGGAACAGCAGCGCGCCAAGTTTGCCGGCGGCGGCGATCGGCTCGACGATCTCCCGGAACCTCTCCCACAACCGCTCGTACGTCCCCGGCGGCAGGTCTCCCCGGCGTACCCGGCCGTCCTCGCGACCGGCCGGCCGGAGGTCCTTCGGCAGCGCCGACAACGCCGTCGGGTGGCTGGTGAACAGGCTGAACGCCTTGACGTTGAACGTGAAGTCGGGTGGCGTACGGTCCACCCACGCCGCCGTCGTCTCCACCGCCGGCAGTGCGTAGTAGGTGGTGTCCACTTCGACCAGCCCGAACCGCTCGGCGTAGTACGCCAGCCGGCCGGCCGGGGTGTTGACGGCCCGGGGATACCAGCCCGAAGCGAGCAGCGACCGGTCCGCCCACGAGGACGTGCCCACCTTTATCTCGCCCATGCCACAGTTTGTCCCCACCGACCACACAGGCCGAAACCTCCGGCGGCGACCCGTGCACCGTCCGAGATCCGGGGGCCGGATCAGCCGGGTGGGTCGGACCGGCCTTCGTGCCCGGGTACGGCGTCGGCGTCCCGCAGTCGCCGGGCCCGGTCGAAGTCGGAGCGGAGCAGCACGGCCTGGTCCGGATCGACGGCCGAGAAGAGCGTGCCCTCGTGCTGCACCGCCGCCGTCCCCCAGGCGACGGCGGTACGCAGTGCCGCCGCTCCCCTGCCGCCGCCGTGCAGGAATCCGGCCAGAGCGGCGTCGCCGGCTCCCACCGCGCTGACCATCCGGGCGACGGTCGCCTCGGCGTGCAGCGCCTCATCCGCGTCGACCAGCAGGGCACCGTCGGGGCCGAGGCTGGCCAGTACCGCCTCGGCGCCGAGTCCCCGGACCTCCCGCGCCGCGTCGACGACGTCGCCGAGCGTCCGCAGTGGTCGCCCGACCAGGTGGGCGAGTTCGTGTGCGTTCGGCTTGACCAGGTCCGGGCGGCCGGCGAGGCTCGCCCACAGCGGTTCGCCGGAGGTGTCGACCGCGACCCGGACGCCCCGGTCCCGGGCCGCCCGCGCCAGCCGGGCGTACACCTCGACGGGTACGCCGTCCGGCAGGCTGCCGCAGCAGGCCAGCCAGGCGACGTCGGCGAGGTTGTCCAGGACGGTCCGGACCAGTGCCTCGGTCTCGTCGGCCCGGAGTACCGGTCCGGGTTCGTTGACCTTGGTGACGGTGCCGTCCGGCTCGACCAGGCTGATGTTGCTGCGGATCTCGCCCTGGATGGCGACCTGCCGCACTGGCAGCTCCGCGCGGCCGAGCATCTCGGACAGTTGGCCGCCGACCTGGCCACCGACCGGGAGCACCGCGGTGGCCGGCACCCCGTGCCGGTGCAGCGCCAGCGCGACGTTCACGCCCTTGCCGCTCGGCTCGCTCCAGCCCCGACGGCTCCGGATCACCGCGCCTCGGGGCAGCGCGTCGACGAACACCGTCCGGTCGACGCTGGGGTTGAGGGTCAGGGTGAGGATCACGCGTACTCCACCGTCAGACCGGCGTCGGCCAGTTCCCGGCGCCGCGCGTCGGGTAGTCCGCTGTCGGTGATGAACAGGTCGATGTCGCGCGGATCCGCGTGCCGGTTGCCCCGGACCAGCCCGACCTTGCTGTGGTCGGCGAGCAGGATCCGCCGCTTCGCCGACGGGACCATCTGCCGCTTCACCGCCGCTTCGGCGGGGTCCGGGGTGGTCAGGCCGCGCTCCAGACAGATGCCGTCGGTGCCGAGGAACGCGACGTCGACGTTGATCTCGGCGAGGCCCCGGACCGCCCAGTCGTCGACCTGGGCCAGGGTCGGCCCCCGGAGCCGGCCGCCCAGCGTGACGACGGTCAGCCGGGGCCGGCCGACCAGGGCCAGGGCGATCGGCAGCGCGTTGGTGTAGACGGTCAGCTCCGGATGCCCGGGGAACATCGCCGCGAGCAGGGCGGTGGTCGACCCGGCGTCGATCAGCACCGAGCCGTACGCCGGCAGGTGGGCCAGGGCCGCGCGGGCGATCCGCTCCTTCTCGGCCCGAAATCCGGTACGGACCGGCACCGCCGGCTCGTACGAGAGGCTCTCCACCGGGACCGCGCCGCCGTGTACCCGTCGCAGCAGACCGTTGCGTTCCAGCCGGATCAGGTCCTTACGAACCGTCTCACCGGTGACGCCGAGCGCGCCGGCCAGCTCGGCGGCGTCGACCCGTCCCCGGCTGCGTACCGCCTGGAGGATGTGCTGCCTGCGCTCGTCGGCGTACGGCGGCCGGCTGTTCGTACCGGCTGGAGTGTCGAGTGGGCGCTCGGCGGGGCGCTCGTGGGTGCCGGGAGGATCAGCCGCCATCTGGTCGTCCGGTTCGGGCGGGGTCGGGGAAGTCGTCGGCGGTGGCGTACACCTCGGCGGCCAGCCCGGCCAGCAGCGCGGCACCCCGGGCACCGGCCTCGGCGACCGGGGAACGGCGTACCGGTCCGAGCCGGCGGGCCTTGACCTCCATCAGCGCCGTACTGCGCGCCCAGCCGCCGACCGCCACCAGGTCGTGGTGAACGCCGCTGTACGACGTCATCGCGTCGTGGATCACGCCGATCTCCTCGGTCACCGACTCCAGCGCCGCCCGCCAGATCTCCGCCGGCCCGGCGCTCGTGACCGGAGCACCGGTTAGCGGTCGCGCCGGTACGCCGATCGAACGGCCCTCGTCCTCGATCGTCACGCCGTGCCGGGACGGGTCGACCCGGCTCGCGAGCGCGTCGAGTTCCGGCAGGTCGGCCCGGTCGAGACCGAGCCCGGCCAGCACCCGTTGCAGGGTCAGTCCTCCGGTGGTCGCGCCGAGCAGGCACCAGCGCCCGGCCAGGGCGTGCCAGCCGACGGTGACTCCGGCGTCGACGAGTCCGGCGACGGTCTCCGGCGGCAGGCCCGGGGCGACCGAGCGGACCAGCGCCTCGGCCGTACCGCAGGAGTCCAGTTCGTCGCCCGGACGCAGCGCACCGGCGCCGATGGCGGCGACCTGGTGGTCGTGGCCGCAGACGGTGAGCGTCGCGCCGGTCAGCCGGGACAGGCCGGCCCGGTCGGCGACCGTACCCAGCGGGGTGCCGGCCGTCACCAGCTCGGGCATCAGCGACGCGCTCGCGCCCGACCAGTCGAGGGCCTCCGGCCACCAGTCCCGCCCGTCGAGCCGCAGCCAGCCGGTACGCGAGGCGAGCGACTGTTCGCAGGCTTCGTCACCGCCCAGTCCCCGCACGACCCACTCGGCGACGTTGAGCCGGCGTACGGCGCGCCGGCTCTCCGGATGGTGGCCACGCAGCCAGCGGTGCTTGGTGAGCGCCCACTGGTGCCGCAGCGGCAGCCCGGTGGTCCGGGCGAAGGTGTCCGGGCCGATCCGGGCGTGCAGGTCGGCCAGTTCGTCCTCGTCGCGGGTGTCGTGCCAGGCGATCATCGGCCCCAGCGGGTGCCCGGCGGAATCCAGCAGCACCCCGGACTCGCCCATGCTCGCCACGCCCACCGCGGCGACCCGGCCGGGCGGGGCGTCGGCGAGGGCGGTGGCCAGGGCGCCCCGGGCGGCGGCCAGCAGGGCGTCCGGGTCGAGTTCCGCGCCGGTCGCGGTGGTCGTCCAGGGCGTACCGGCGGCGGCCTGCGAGACCGGGTCGCCCAACTCGGTGAAGACGACGGCCTTGCTCCCCGTCGTGCCGACGTCGAGGCCCACCAGCAGTTGACCGCCCATCCGCGACCTCCTCGTGCTGCGGTGCCGCCAACTTGTGTAACGATGTGGATCGTTGCTTTCTGGTGGGAAACTGTCAAGACCGAACGGAGCACCCCGGATGCCCCTGCGCACCACCGGACAACTGGTCGGCCAGGCTCAGGCGAACGGCACCGCGATCGCGGCCTTCAACGTGATCACCCTGGAGCACGCCGAGGCGATCGTCGCCGGAGCGGAGCAGGCCGGCCGACCGGTGATCCTTCAGATCAGCGAGAACGCGGTACGTTTCCACCACGGTCGGCTCGCCCCGATCGCCGCCGCCACCACCGCCGTGGCCGAACTCGCGGCGGTGCCGGTGGCCGTACACCTCGACCATGTCGAGAGTCGCGACCTGCTGCACGCCGTCCGGGGCACCGGGATCAGCTCGGCGATGTTCGACGCCTCCACACTCGACTACGCCGGAAACGTCGCCGCCACCGCCGCCGCGACGAACTGGGCCCACGAGCACGGGCTGTGGCTGGAGGCGGAACTGGGCGAGGTCGGCGGCAAGGACGGCGCGCACGCCCCGGGGGTACGCACCGATCCGGTCGAGGCGGCCGAGTTCGTCGCCGCCACCGGGGTCGACGCCCTGGCGGTCGCGGTGGGCAGTTCGCACGCGATGACCGACCGTACCGCCACGCTCGATTTCGACCTGATCGCCCGGCTCCGGGAGGCGCTGGCCGTACCCCTGGTGCTGCACGGCTCGTCCGGCGTTCCCGACGACGCCCTGGCCCGGGCCGTACGGGCCGGAATCGTGAAGATCAACGTCGGCACCATCCTGAACGTGGCCTTCACCGACGCGATCCGCGCCCAACTCGACGCCGGACCCGTCGTCGACCCGCGCAGGTACCTGGCCCCGGCCCGCGAGGCGGTCGCCCGGACCGTCGCCCACCTCGTCACGACCATCGCCTGACCCGGCCGCGCCGGCGGGAGGAGGGTCCGGACGGTCGTCGACGACCTCGGCGGCCGGCACGTGGTGACGCCCCGCCAACTCCACGTCGCGGCGCCGTTGAGCTGGTCGCGGGCGTCGGAACTGCCGTCACCGGGTCCCGGCGTGACATGCTCGCGGCTGGAGAATCCCGGTCGGCCTCCGCCGGCCCCGTCCGCACGAGGAAGGCCGTCAGACGTACCCATGAGTCGCGCTCATCTCCACAGCCACCCACCGCGCTCCGGTCGGTCGTCGAGTCCGGCGGCGCGTCGGCTGACCCTGGCCCTGCTGATTCCGGCGGCGATCCTCACCATCGTGTCGATGGCGCTGCTCTGGCCCCGGGACTCACCCACACCGGAGGCGGTCGACGGGCCGACCCGGGCGTTCGGGCAGGTCGTCGCGGTCGAGTCCGTTCCCTGCCCCGAACTGCCCGAGGGCGAGGAACTACCGCCCGGTGCACCGACCGAGTGCGGCACGGTCACGGTCGCGCTGACCGAGGGTGTCGGCGCCGGTCAGCAGATCACCACCGACGTACCGTCCGGGCCGGGTGCCGTACGCGTGGCCACCGGCGACGAGGTGGTGCTGCTGTACCTGGAGGGGAGCCCGGAGCGGCCGTACTCGATCCTCGATCATCAGCGGTCCCACCAGCTGTGGCTGCTCGGCGCGGCGTTCGCGCTCGCGGTCGTCGCCTTCGGCCGGTGGCGGGGCCTGACCGCGCTCGCCGGGCTCGGTGCCACCTTCGCGGTGCTGCTGATGTTCATCGTCCCGGCGATCCTCGACGGGCGTTCGCCGCTGCTGGTCGCCATCGTCGGCGCTGCGGCGATCATGCTCACCGTGCTGTACCTGACGCACGGGTTCAGCATGACCACCACGGTCGCGGTGGCCGGCACGCTGGTCAGCCTGAGCATCACCGCGGCCCTGTCCGCGATCGCCACCGCCGCCACCCACCTGTCCGGCATCGCCGACGAGACCTCCAACTACCTCGCCATCACCCAGGGCGAGGTCAACATGCAGGGCCTGCTGCTGGCCGGCATCGTCATCGGCTCCCTCGGGGTGCTCGACGACGTCACCGTCACCCAGTCGGCCACCGTCACCGAGCTGGCCCAGGCGAATCCCGGGTACGGGTTCCGGCGGCTCTACGGTGCCGCCACCCGGATCGGCCGCGCCCACATCGCCTCGGTCATCAACACCATCGTGCTGGCGTACGCCGGAGCCTCGCTGCCGCTGATGCTGCTCTTCGCCAGCGGCAGCACCCCGGTCAGCGAACTGCTCACCAGTCAGCTCATCGCCCAGGAACTCGTCCGCAGCGCGGTCGGCACCATCGGCCTGATCGCCGCCGTGCCGATCACCACCGCACTGGCCGCGCTGCTCGCCGCCCGGCACCACGCCGCGCTGGCGGAGTCGGCGGACCCGCGCCACACCGGCCCGGCGGGCCCCGGCGACGACGTACGGGTCGCCAGGGGGGCGGAGCCGGTCGAGGCGCCATCCGCCGTCGCCCCGTCCGGCGTCGCCCCGGTCGCTAGCGCCGCAGCCGGCGGGGCCACAGCCGGCGGGGCCCCGGTCGCGGTTGCGCCCGCCCCGGCTGTGGCCAATCCGGCCGTGTCCGAGCCACCTCTGTCCGAGCCACCTGTGTCCGAGCCACCGGACGGCGGACCGCCGGAGGAGGATCCCTGGATGGCCTTCGTCGACCAGCATCCCAACAGCCGGCCGTAGTACGCCGCTCAGTCCGTAGTCATGATCCACTCGGCGATGTCGCAGAGCAACGCCATCCGGTCCGCCCGGGACACGGGATCCTGCCGGGCGAACGCGGATCGGCTCCACAGGCCGTCCGGGCCGAGGAACCGGGCCGCCTCGGTCGTACCCAGTTGGTAGTCGAGGTGTAGCAGTCCGCCCATCGCATCCGGCTGGTTGTAGTGGCGATCGGTCTGCGGCAGGTAGCGGTCCAGGTACGCGGCGAGGATCGTGGCGTCCTCCGGCTGCCCGAACCGGCTCAACGCAAAACAGTAGCCCTGACCGGCGTACACGAGTTCGCTCGCGAGCAGCAGCCCGCCGAGCATGGCCCGGAACCGGGTACGGCGATCAAAGCCGATCAGCCAGGCCGCCGTGAGCCGGGTCCGCCAGTCGACCATCCTCCCGGGCTGGAGCATGAACTCCAGTTCGGCGTCGCTGACCTGGCGGGCGTCGTCGCGCATCGAGCGGAGGAAGGGTCCACGCCGCTCGTCGGGCAACGCGGTGAAGTTCCCGTGCAGCAGCTCCAGATAGCGGCCGTACCCGTCGGCAGGCTCGGCTCGCCCGGTGACGTAGCGACGGGTCGTCGTTTCCGGGTCGGGGCTCGGCGTAGGCGGCTCCACCGACCCATCATGTCGGGCGGCCCCGACCTGCCGTCACCCCGCCGGCCGGCGTTTTCCGTTCGCCTCCGTTACGGCGTTGGCGTCCGTCGCGGCGTTGGCGTCCGTGGCGGCGCGGACGAACTCGCGTACCCGGGTGGTGGTGTTGGTCTCCAACCAGACGAGTCCCCGTTCGATCGGCGGCGCGTCGTGGATCGGCACGTACGCGACGTCCGGGCGGGGGTAGTAGCGCCGGCTGTGCTCGCCCACCGGCAGGATGCCCCTGCCCAGCGCGACGAGGGAGAGCAGTTCGGAGAACGTGTTCCCGATCGGGCCCTTCGGCACGGGCCGGCCCGACGGGGTCTGCTCGGGCGTGCGATCCCGCTTGAACGCCGCGGACGTGACCGCCGGGTACTGGACGACGGGATGGTCGGCGAGGACCTCGAGGGAGACCGACTCCTCCCCGGCCAGCGGGTGCGCGGCGGCCACCGCCAGCATGCGCGCCTCGGTCAGCAGAGTCGGCCCGCAGGCCATGCCGTCGAACGGGCGTGAGGCGAAGAGGATGTCGATCGAGCCGTCGAGCAGGCTAGACCGGGTGTTGGAGAGCTGGGCCTCGTGCACCTGGACCTCGCAGTCCGGGTGGCGGTCGTTGAACAGGTTGACGGCCTTGAGCAGCGTCGGCCCGGTCCACTCGCCCAGGAACGCCACCCGCAGTTGCCCGCTGACGCCGCGCCCGGCCTCGACGGCCCGCCGCACGGCCTCGTCCATCCCGGCCACCAGCGGTGTCAGGTCGGCGGCCAGCTGGAGCCCGATCGGGGTGAGCCGGACCACGCGGCTGGTGCGCTCGAACAGCGGCGCACCGATCCGGCGTTCCAGCTTCTTGATCACATGACTGATCCGCCCGGTCGTGACCCGCAGACGCTCGGCGGTACGACCGAAGTGCAGCTCCTCGGCGAGCGCCAGGAAGGTTTCGATCTCGTGCCGTTCCAGCATCCGCCCGCCCATCGTTGAATCTGGCTCAACGATCGTAGCTCGATCATGACTTGGTGACCGCCGCCGTCCGTTGGATCGTGGAGAGCGTCACCCGGTCCGGCCACGGACAACGCCGAGCGGGCCGGGACGGGGCGGGACGGCGCCAACCGGCCGCCCGGCGCCCACGATCAGCATGACAAGGGGAGTTCCATGAGCACCACGAACGTCACCGACTACCTCGCCGGTCTCGCCGACCCGCTGCGGGAGATCGGCGAGAAGCTCCGATCCGTCGTCGACGAGACCCTGCCCGAGGCCACCGGCGCGATGTGGCACGGCCATCCGGTCTGGGGCCTCGGCGAGAAGCCGGGAAGCAACCCAGTCTGCCTGGTGAAGGCGTACCCGTCGTACGTCACATTCGGGTTGTGGCGCGGGCAGGAAATCGTCGACCCGTCCGGACGACTCGTCGCGGGCGCCCGGCAGATGGCGTCGGTACGACTGCACGCCGTCGAGGAGATCGACCCGACCCTGTTCGCCGACTGGCTGCGCCAGGCCAACAAGCTGGAAACGAGGTGACCCGGATGCGAGTGAAGGCCTTCGACCACCTGGTACTCAACGTCGAGGACGTCGAGCGGGCGTTGGAGTTCTACTGCGGACCACTCGGCCTGGAGCCGGTACGCGTCGCGCAGTGGCGCGCGGGACAGGCCCCGTTCCCGTCGGTACGGATCAGTCCGGAGACCATCATCGACCTGGTCCACGGCCCCCGGGGCGAGTCGAACGTCGATCACATCTGCCTGGTCGTCGAACCGCTGGACTGGGCGGAGGTGATCGAGTCGGGCGTCTTCGACGTACTCGAAGGGCCGGTGGGCCGGTACGGTGCCCGGGGCGCCGCGACCTCGATCTACGTACGGGACCCGGACGGCAACACGGTCGAACTCCGCTGGTACCCGCAGGACCTGGACGGGCTCGTACCGACCGAAGGGGTCGCGGAGTGAGGCGGCCGAACCGTCCCAGCGCGCCCGGCTTCCGACGACTGAGCGCCGAACGACAGTTCGAGTAGACTCGAATTATGGACGCGCCACAGCCCACCCGCGAGCAGTTGAGCCTGCCCAACGTCCTTGAGGCGCTGGCCAACCCGCTGCGACTGCGGGCGGTGGCCCGCCTGGCCTGCGCGCCGGGCGGACTGAGCTGTGGTGAACTGCTGCCGGACGTCTCCAAGTCGACCGCCAGTCACCACTGGCGGATCCTGCGCGAGAGCGGCCTCATCGAGCAGCGCCGCGACGGCCGCTACGTACGTCCGATTCTGCGGCGCCCGGACCTCGATGCCCGTTTTCCGGGACTCCTGGACGCGGTCCTGGCGAATGTCGGCGAGATCCCGGCCGTTCCGGAGGAATGCACCACCCCGTCCGTCCCCGCCTGATCGGCACCGTACCGACGTTTTCCCAGGCCAGAGCGCTGGGCTGGCAGTGCGCCAACTTGCAACGGTTCGAGAGTACTAGTACTCTCGAACCGTTCTTGCTCGGCCACCACGCTGGCCCGCGCCCGCACCGGGCGACACCCGGCCTGCCGCTACCACTGCCGGTGGCCCCGCATTCCTCCCGGTCCTCGCAGGAGACTTCCGTGCTGTCATCCGACCAGCCCACCCGTGCCTCGTCACGGCCGATCCTCGTAGTGCTGGTTCTCGGTGTGCTGGCGTACGCGCTGGTCCAAGGCCTGATCGCCCCGGTACTGCCGGAAATTCAGCGCGATCTCCACACCACCCAGAGCCTGGTCACCTGGGTACTCACCGCGTACCTGCTCTCGGCATCGATCTTCACGCCCATCCTCGGCCGCCTGGGCGACCGGATCGGCAAGGACCGCGTGATGCTGATCTCGTTGAGCGCGCTGGCGGTCGGCTCGCTGATCTCGGCGGTCGCCCCCAACATCACCGTCATGCTGATCGGCCGGGTCATCCAGGGTGCGGGCGGCGGCGTCGTACCACTCGCCTTCGGCATCATCCGCGACGAACTCCCCCGGGAACGCGTCGCCGGATCCGTCGGCATCGTCGCCGCGCTGCTCGCGGTCGGCGGTGGCATCGGCATCACGCTGGCCGGGCCGATCACCGGCACCCTGGGCTATCGCGCGCTGTTCTGGCTACCGGGAATCGTCGTCGTGCTGGCCGCCGTCGCATCGCACTTCGTCATTCCGCCGTCGCCGACCCGCCACCCCGGCCGGATCAGCTGGACCGCGTCCATCCTGCTGGCGGCCTGGTTGGTCGCCCTGCTCGTGCCACTGACCCAGGCCTCGTCGTGGGGCTGGGGATCGGCCCGGGTGATCGGCCTCATCCTCGCCGCCGTAGTCCTGGCCGCCGCCTGGATCGCCGTCGAGACGCGTTCCACGAGCCCACTCATCGACATGCGCATGATGCGCCTGCCGGCGGTCTGGACGACCAACCTCGTCGCCCTGCTCTTCGGCGTCGGCATGTACGCCCTGATGGGATTCCTTCCCGCCTTCGTGGAGACACCCGCCTCGGCCGGCTACGGCTTCGGCGCCAGCATCACCCAGGCCGGGCTGATCCTGCTGCCGATGACCGCCGCGATGTTCCTCTCCGGAATGCTCGCGCCACGGCTGTCACACCGGTTCGGACCCAAGCGGATACTCGTCGCCGGCACCGTGATCAGCATCGGTGCGTTCGCGATCCTGACCCTCGCCCACGACCAGCGGTGGGAGGTCCTGCTCGCGATGGCCATCATCGGTCTCGGCTTCGGCGCGGCGTTCGCGACCATGTCCAACCTGATCGTGGCGGCCGTGCCCGCCCACCAGACCGGCGTCGCCAACGGCATGAACGCCAACATCCGTACCATCGGCGGCTCGCTCGGTGCCGCGCTGATGACCAGCATCGTCGGTGCACACACCCTGCCCGGCGGGCTACCCGCGGAGAGCGGATACACCTGGGGATTCGCGGCCCTCGGCGTCGCCAGCATCGGTGCCGCACTGGCCGCGCTCCTGGTACCCCACCACGGCCGGGCGGCCACCACACCACCCGAGATCACTCTCGGCGCCCCGGACTTCCGGCCGGCCGCCGCGACCGCCGGGTAGCCCGTTCGAACGACAGCACCCACCACCCATTACGACGCGTGCGGTCACCGGCTCGACGGCCGGTGACCGCACGCGTTCGCATGGGTGGTCGAACCCGTGCCGGTACCCGCTTTTCCGGCGCCTCGAAAGTGAACGTCGGAACCCCAGCCGGGGCAGCAGTCGTTGACGGGGTGGCCGTACAGTGTCGACACCATTCACCGAGGAGGATGCTGTGTCTGAGCCGCCACCGGCGCCGGGCTTCCCGACGGCTTCCGCATCCGACGCGACGGGCGACGACGGCGACGCCATCCCGCGCCTGCTCGTCATGCCGTCCGCCGACGGAACGCCGCTGCCGAGCATTGCCTGGCCGGGGCCGGAGGGCCAGCCCGGCTGGGCGATTCCGGTCACGGTCCCACCCGGCACCCGTGGCTACGCGCTGTTCATTCCGTTGGTGCCGGCCACCACGTCCATGACGCAGCTGGACGTGGCCGCCCAGCCCGCTCCGGCACCCGCCGCGAACACGCCGGCAGCCGTGGCGGCCACGAATACCCAGGTGTCCGTCGCGGACGCCCCGGCCCCCGCGCCGAGCGCGAGCGCACCCGACGCGGACGCGAAAGCATCCGGCGCGGACGCGAAAGCATCCGGCGCGGACGCGAAAGCATCCGGCGCGGACGCGAAAGCATCCGGCGCGGACGCCAAGGCGCCGGTCGCGACGTCCGGTCCGGATACGCAGGCGCCCCCGGTGTCCGATCCAGCCGCGGTGTCCGGCGGGGAGACACCACCCGCCGCCGCGTCGTCGTCGACCGAGGTGCGGTCGCCCGGCACCCCGCCGGCGCCGGTCCCCTCCCCCCGGACGCCGGAAACCACCGCCACGCCAGCGGGAAGCACTGCCACGCCACCGGGAAGCACTGCCACGCCACCGGCCGCTGGCACCACGCCGCCGGCACCGCGACCTGGCACCGCTCCCCCGCCGAGACCACAGTCCGGCGCCGCACCCCCGCCGGCTCCACAACCCGGCACCGCATCACAACCGACCTGGTCGGGAGCGCCGGTCCAGGTGCCGGGGCCGCCGTACCGCGCGTTCCCGCACACGCCGCCCCCGCCGTCGTTCCTCGATACCCGCTGGCCGGGACCGGCGCCCGCACAGGGTAGGGCCGTACCGGCCGCGGTCCTCATCGGGGGACTGGGACTGGCATTCTTCGTCCCGCTCAGCCGTACCGGCATTGGTTGGCTGCTCGGTTGGCTCACCCTGACCGTCGCAGTGGTCGTCGCGGTGCGGCGACCCGCCGCCGAGCTACCTCGCGCCGAGCGGTGGACCCGGGCCGGATGGGCGGCGGCGGCTCTGGCACTGCTCTCGGTTCTCGCGTTCCGCAACGCCTGGTGGCTGGTGACGTTCTGCGTCTTCGGAGCGCTCGGCTGCGCGGCGCTGGCGATCGTCGGTGGCCGGTTCGTACGCTCGATCCTGTTCAGTCTGGTCGCGGCGCCGTTCGCGGCGTTCCGTGGCCTGCCGTGGGTACGCCGGCACATGCAGGCCTCCGACAACTCCGGGATGACCCGACGGGTCACGGGGTCGGTGGCGGCCACCGTGGTCGTACTGATCGTCTTCGGCGCGCTCCTCTCGTCCGCCGACGTCGCCTTCTCGGCGGTCCTCGGCGCGCTCGTACCGGAGATCAATGCCAGTACGGTGTTCCGGCTGCTCTTCCTCCTCGCCATGGGTGGACTGATCACGGTCGCGGCGGTGTACACGCTCTCCGCGCCTCCGGATCTGTCCACTATCGACAGACCGAGCCGACGCAGTCTGAGCATCGTCGAATGGGCCCCGCCCATCGCCGGCCTGACCCTGCTGTTCATCGGCTTCGTCGCGGTGCAGTTCACCGTTCTCTTCGGCGGCCAGCGGCACGTCCTGCGCACCACGGGGCTCAGCTACGCCGAGTACGCCCGCAGCGGCTTCTGGCAGCTGCTCGCCGTCACGCTGCTGACCGTGGCGGTGCTGGCCGGCGTCACCCGCTGGGCGCGGCGTGACCGACCGGCCGAGCGGGTCCTCCTGCGGATACTGCTCGGCCTGCTCAGCGCGCTCAGCGTCGTCATCGTGATCTCGGCGCTCTCCCGGATGTACACCTACCAGCAGGTCTACAGCTTCACCGGCGAACGCATCTTCGTCATGGCACTCGAACTGCTGCTCGGGGTCGTCTTCGTGATGATCCTGGCGGCCGGGATCCGGTGGCAGGGAGCCTGGATCCCGCGCCTGACCGTGGGGCTCGCCGTGGCGATGTTGCTGGGTCTGGCCGTACTCAACCCCGAGGACTACGCGGCCCAGCGCAACATCAGCCGGTACGAGAGCACGGGCAAGATCGACGCCTGGTACCTGCGGGCGCTCTCCGCCGACGCGACGCCGGCCCTGAGCGAGCTGCCCGATCCGGTACGTCGCTGCACCCTGAGCTGGATCGCCGACGAGCTGGCCGACTCGGATCCGTGGTACGCCTGGAACCTGGGTCGGGTACGGGCACGCGAGGCGCTCGACCGGATCGGCCCGGACGCCATCGGTGGGCCACGCGACTGCCGCGCCGCCGACGAGTTCGACCTACCGAAGACCCGCCAGCCCCGCTGACGCCGTACCTCCCGTGCCGGACGCAGGCGCCGGGGATGCTCGACCGATCCGTTCCGGTCGACCACCCTCGGCGCCTGTTCCGTCGCGCCGGGCTCGGGAACCAGCACCGACCCGGACCGGCGCGACGATCCAGTGAGGTCGGCACCGGCGCGACGATCCGGTGACGTCGTCGCCGAGGGCGGATGATCCGGGCGGGAAGCTTCCGCAGTCGGCGCTGCCGCCCCCGGGACCACGGGCGGAATCGGAGCAGGAGGAGGTCACGCGCGCGACTGCGCCGGAAGCGGGGAGACCGTCGTATCACGCGGCGTTCCGGGGAGCGCCCGCACGCGGATGCCACGGACGAGAAGGTAGCCGATCATCCAGAACTCACCCACGGAGGCGGGAACGGTGAGGACGTCGGCGACCACCCCCGCCCCGGGAGCGAGATAACCGACGAGCGGGCTGAGTACGTAGCCGACGCCGCCGCCGACGAGAAGCCAGCCGAGGATCCGGGGCATCCATCCCGACCGGAGTACGCACCAGCCCATCGGGATGAGCCAGAGCCCGAAGAAGAGCGCGCCCACCGTCCACAGGTTGCCGCTGATGAGGTACATGAGCTGCACGGTGGCCGCCGCGTCGCCGACGGGGGTGAGCGCGACCTCGATCGCCGTCGCGAGGAGAGCCGCGCTGCCGAGGATCGCGACCGCATTGGCCATGCCGAAGACGGCGATGCTGCCGGCGGCGACGGAGTCGACCGTACGGAACAGTCGGTAGAACCAGACGGCGGTGAGTGCCTGGGTGAGCACGAGGAGCAGTTCGAGGGCGACCCCGACCCGGGCGAGTGACTCGTGTTCGACCAGTCCGGCAAGGGTCGCGTTGGCATCGTCGGTCACGAAGAACTGTGGACGGATGAGCAGGAAACCGAGTCCGCCGGCGATGGCGACGCCGAGATAGAGCAGCCCGGTCACGCGGGCGGTGCGGATCAGCGGGTGCATGGGTGGGCTCCTTCGCCTTCGTACGTCGATGTCCTGGACTGTTCGAGGTCGGCTCACCGGAATCACGTACCTTACGACGTAAGGTAACCATACAATGTAAGGTGATCACAAGGACGGGAGGCGAATGAGAACGAAGAACCCTCGGACACCGCTGAGCCGGGAACGTGCCCTGGCGGCGGCGGTCACCCTCGCGGACGCCGAAGGAATCCAGGCGCTGACGATGCGTCGGCTCGCCGCCGAACTCGGCGTCGAGGCGATGTCGCTCTACTACCACCTACCCGGCAAGGAGGGGCTGCTCGACGGCATCGTGGATACCGTCATCGACGAGATCGACGCCGCTGTCCGCCGCGCCGAGGCGACCGGTGTCGACACCGAATGGCGTACGGGACTGCGACAGCGGTTCCTCGCGGCGCGGGAGGTCATGCTGCGGCACTCCTGGGCGCCCGCACTGCTCGGCTCACGCCCGACCATCCCCGCCAGCGTGTACGCGTACTACGACGGGATCGTCGCCACGCTGATCGGTGGCGGATTCTCCTACCGCCTTGCCCATCGGGCGATACACGCGTTCGGCAGCCTGGCCCTGGGGTTCGCTCAGGAGATCTTCCGACCCGCGTCGGCGGGCGGGCAGACGGACGTCGAGATGGCGGAGGCGGACCTGGTCGCGATGGCCGAGGCCCTGCCCTCCCTGACCGCGATGGTCACGGCCGAGGCCCATGACGCGGCCGACCCCACGCTCGGCTGGTGCGACAGCCAGGTTGAGTTCGAGTTCACCCTCGACCTGCTCCTCGACGGGCTCGAACGCGCCCGCGACTGAACCGGTGTCCCCCGGCCGTACCCGGGCCAACCGGCCGGACCATAAGTTTCCATTATTTCCGGCTCAAGAGAACCGCATTTCTGCGACGTGAGTTTGATTCACCGACGGCCCGGTCCATACGGTGTGCGTGCGGTGTGCGGTACGGCCCACGCGACGCCCTTCGTCCGGGGCGCCGGGCCGGCCAGCCACCGGAAGACGTACGTCCGTGACGCAAGCAGAAACCCGCCGCTTCGAGGCCGCAGCGCGGGAGTATCAGGAGGTTCGTACACATGCGACTGCCAGACCCCGGTCGTGCCTCCGCAGATCCTGGCCCACGCCGTCGGGCCTTCGCCGTGTTCGCCGCCCTCGTGGTGTTCGGCGGCCTGGTCGGGGTCACACAGGTCTCCAATGCGGAGGCCCAGCAGGCCGCCCCGACGTGCCGGCCCACCCCGCCCCCGGCATCCACCGGCACCCCCGACGGTGACGCCGCGACGCCGGGCGGAACGACGCCGTCCGCGTCCGCGGAGGAGTGCGAGGAGCAGGACGGTCGCGAGGAGGCGACGGGGACCCCCACCCCGCAGGCGACCGCCTCCAGCGCTGGCCTGGCCACGCTCGGCGACAACTGCGACAAGAGCGAGCTTTCGCCGCACACCGGCTTCCAGGAGGGCAACCGGTGCGTGTCGACCGCCTTCGGTGAGGTGGGCGCCGCAGAGCAGAACCCGACGCTGCTGATCGCGCAGGCGCCGCAGCGGGTCCGAGCGGGAGAGCCGTTCCGGATCGTCGTGAGCACCCGCAACCTCGTCCGGGACCGGTTCCTGCCCGCCGGGCAGGGTGGCTACTACCGGGAGACGTCCCTGCTCAACGACGAGGGCCTGGTACGCGGCCACTTCCACACCGCGTGCCGGATGCTCACCAACACCCGGGAGGCGGCCGAACCGGCTCCGGTCCCGGCGTTCTTCGTTGCGACGGAGGACGGCAGCGGCGGTGACGAGCCCGATTCGGTGATCGTCCAGGTGCCGGGCCTGCCCGAAGGTCTCGCGCAGTGCTCGGCGTGGGCCGGTGACGGTTCACACCGGATCCCGATGATGCAGCGCGCCAATCAGATCCCCGCGCTCGACTCCGTCCGGATCCAGGTCCAGCCCGCCGCCGAGCAGCCACCGGCCGACGAGCCCGACGGCGAGGAGCCACCGGCCGACAACCCGGGCGACAACGAACCGCCCGCCGACAACCCCGGTAACGAGGAACCGCCCGCCAACCAGCCCGGCGGCAACGAACCCCCGGCCAACCAGCCCGGTGGCAACCAGCCCCCGGCCAACCAGCCTGGCGGCAACCAGCCCCCGGCCAACCAGCCCGGTGGCAACCAGCCCCCCGCCAACCAGCCCGAAGACGACTCCCCCGGGCAGGAGCCGGACCAGGCCGAGCAGCCGGGCAACGAGCAGGCATCCGGCGGGCAGAAGCCGACTCCGGCGAAGACCGGGAACGGAACGGCCCGTCCGGCACCCGCGGCCAGCGAGCCGACGCCCGACCGGTCGGCGGCGAACGAATCGACCGTCGCCGCAGGCCCGCCGGCCCGTGACACCGCCGCCGGAGGTTCGGGCGGTGGGTTGGCGCTCACCGGCGCGAACACGATGGCCGTCATCGGTGTCGGCGTGGCGTTGTTCATCGCCGGAATGGCGCTCATCTACCTGACCCGTCGGCGCCGGGCGGTACGGCGCTGACCCTTCACCGCGCAAGCGGTACGGCGGGTGCGGCCCTCCTCTGCTGGGCCACGGAGTTGATCCGTGGCTCCCGGATGGGGGGCCGCACCCGCTGCTGTAGGGATGGCATCGGAATGGGATGCTCGGCAGCCGGGCGGCCGGAACCGGAAGCCCCTCGGTTACCCGACATTCCTTGACTGGACACCTGGTGTCAGGCGGGTCAGGGCGACGCCGTAGGCGACGATCCACCCGACCCAGATCAGCCAGCCGACGAGCCCGAGCAGACCGACCGGTCCGGGGTCGCCGATGACCAGCGGGCTCAGCACGGCCGAGCCGAGTTGGAGAACGGCGGCCAGCAGGCCGATCCCACTGAGCCAGGGGCGGATCAGGCCGGCACGCCGACCGCTGACGGAGAGCCCCGTCATGGCCAGTGCCAGGAAGGTGCCGTTGAAGACGAACAGCGCGTTGTGCAGTGCCCAGAGTCCCGCGATCGCGCTGCTGTCCGGCGCGGTCGTAGAGGCGAGCGCGAGCCGGGTGGCCAGGACGCCGGTGAAGGTGATGTTCTGCAGGATCACCCCGGCGAATCCGACGAGGGACCAGGCCGTGCCCTGCTCTCGGTCGGATCGCCAGAGCACGGATACCGCGCCGGCGCCGAAGATGGTGGCCAGTACCCAGGCGATCGGTGCGAGTGCTGACGCGAGGCCGACGGTGTCCTTCCGGGTGCTGAAGAACTGGACGACGTCGCTGGTCTCCGCACCGAGATGGGGCAGGCCGGCCGGTACCAGCAGAGCGTTGACGGAGACGATCAGGATGGCGAAGCCGAGTCCGGCGAGGCCGGCGATCCGGGAGAACGTCCAGGTACTCCACTCGACGCCGGAGTTACGAAGCATATATTCAATATAATGTGTGGAAAGTCAAAGGGGCAAGCCATGAGTGCCGAGACAGGCAGGCGCAGGTACGACTCGCTGCGCCGCGCCGCCCAGGCGGCAGAGACCCGGGGCGAGATCGCCAGCGCCGCCCGTCGGCTGTTCGTCGCCCAGGGCTGGGCGGCCACGACGGTACGAGACGTGGCGCGCGAGGCCGGGGTCTCGGTGCCGACCGTCTACGCGACGTACGGAAACAAGACCGGGCTGACCCGGGCCCTGGCCGAAGCGGCCGACCTCGCCGCCGATCCATCGCGGACGCTGGCCGATCTGGAGGGTGCCGAGAACGATTCCGAAGGACAGCTCGCGGCGATGGCCGCCTACGACCGACGCCTCTTCGAGCGCGCCGGCGACGTCATCACCCTCGTACGCGAGGCGGGCCGTACCGAACCGGCGCTCGCCGCCATCTACCGCGAAGGCCGCCAGCGGGCCGACGAGACCAGGATCGGGGTGTTCTCGGCCTGGCCAGCCGGCCTGCTCCGGGAGGGACTGGACATCGCGAAGGCCGTCGACATCTACGCGGCGATCTGCAACATCGACGTCTACACCACGCTCACCGACGAACGCGGCTGGCAACCCGAGCACGTCGAACGCTGGTGGACCGAGGCGCTGATCCGTGAACTGCTGAACCGAGGTGGCCCGACTACCGTTCCGGCGTCGCAGTAGCCGCGCGGTGGACGACTTCCTCGGTCGTCAGCGGGCTCCGTGGATGGTGGCTCAGGCACATCGGCGCCTGCATCTTGACGAACCGGGCGCCTTCGACCCCGGCGTAGAACTGCCCGGTCCGCATCTTGCCGACATCGGAGATATCGGCGCCCTTCGCCCTGGCCACGTCCCGGGCCGCCTCGATCTGGACCGGCGCGGTCAGCAGGCCGAAGAGTTGGCTGGCGGCGTTGCCGGGGATCTGGTTGTGCAGCGCCTTCGGCGCCTGGGTGGCGAAGACCAGGCCCAGCCCGTACTTGCGGGCCTGCGAGGTCAGAGCCAGAGTGCTCTCCGTGCAGGCGGTGACGGCGCCGGACGGGGCCAGGGTCTGGGCCTCGTCCATCACGAAGAGTCCACCGAGTGGCCGGTCGCCGGCCGGATGACGCTTGATCCAGGTGAACAGGGCGAGTTGCAACTGGTTGACGAAGCTCTGCCGTTGGTGGCCTTCGGACAACCCGACGAAACTGATCACCGACACCCGGGCTCGCCGGCCCGGCTCCGGGGTGAGCAGTACACCGGGATCGACGGGCGTACCGGCGCCGCCGAACAGCGGATCGTTGATCAGCGCCGCCTTGAGCAGCTGCGCCATGCCGGCCGCCAGCTTCGGGGCGCCGTCGAGCTGGCTCACCCCCTCCGGCAGGTCATTCAGCACTTCGGCGAACTCGCGCAGGTCGTGGGCGCCGGTCCGGGCGTAGCTGATCAGCGCCTCGCGCAGCACGGCCCGACCGAGCCGCGCCTTGTCCGTACCGCCGTCCACCCGGGCGTGCGGGGCGAGCGTGGCAACGGCGGCGTTCACCGCTGCGGTGAACCCGTCCGGGTCGTCGAGTACGTCGGCGAACCTGGGCAGCGGCTGGAAGGTCAGCGGCCGGCCACCCTGCCGTCCTGGCGTCCAGATCACCACGTCCGTCTCGGACAGGTACGTCGCTGCCAGGTCGGCGTCGTCCGGCCCCCACCCGTTCGGCGGTGCCGGCCACGCCTCGCCGAGCCGGGCCAGGTCGTTGTTCGGGTCGAGGACGATGGCGGAGACGCCGCGCAGGGCGCATTCCTCGACCAGCCGGCGGATCAGGACGGTCTTGCCGGAGCCGGAGCCGGCGAAAATGACCGTGTGGCGGCGCAGCGATTCGAGATCGATCCGTACCGGATCGGGTCGCCCGGCGACCGTTCCGAGCACCACACGCTCAGGGTCGATCCCGGCGACCGGCTCGGCACCGCGGGTCGGGGCCCGGTCGTCGGCTCGACGCGACTCGACGAGGCCCACCGGTTCGGACGTCGGCTCAGCGGGCCCGGCCGCGGATCCATCGGACCGTGGCGTTGCCGGGACCGATGCCCGCCCGACCGCCCGGACGGGCGGAGACACCGGCGGCTCGGCCTCTGGTCGCGATGCCTGCTCCGCCATCGGCTGCGGTTCCGGTAGCGGCTGCGGTCCGGGATCCAGCGGCGCGACCGGTGGTTGCGGTGGCACCGTGGCTTCAGGCTGCCAGCCGCCCAACGCTTCCCGCAGGCAGGCGATGTCCGACGCCGGCCGCCGGTCGGCGAACCACGGCCGCAGAGTCTCCAACCCATAGTTCCGGATGAGCTGCTCAAGGGCGGTCAACCGGCTGATGTCCGCGGCGGGGAAGAGGATCGTCCGGCCGCCGGCCCGCGCGAAGGCGTCCAGCAGTTCGCGGGTACGGGCACCGGCCGACCACTGTGTGCTGCGCAGCAGGAAGAGCCTGCGCTTGGCGATTCCCTCGGTCAGCCCGGCGGTGGTGATGGCGTTGCGGATCCGGTTGAGCGCGGCGATGTGGTGCGGGGCGGAGATCGCTCGGAACGACCAGTGCTCCTCGTCCTCACTCTCCTCGTCGAGGCTGTGTCGCAACCGGGCGTGCAGGGCCGGTTTCCCGCCGGCAGGAAGTGGATCGAGGCTGAACGCGTCGGCGGAACCACCCTGTGCGGCTATCCACGCGGTCAGGCCGGCCTGGAGCAGCACCGGAACCCTCGCGTCCTCGGACTGCTGGCGTACGGCCGGCTCGGGATCGGCTCCGGCGATCAACTCCGCGTACCGGATGTCGATCTTGCCGAACTCGTCCAGCTGACTCCTGGGTTGCGGCGTCCGGACCGCCGGGGCTTCTTCGCCAACGGTGTTCACCTGGTCGTCGGCCGAGTGCAGCAGGTGCGTGAGCTCCCGTACCTCGCCGGCCGCCAGACAGGCCCGGACGTGGGTGTCGATCCGGCGCAGCAGCTCACGCGGGGTGAACCCGACGACCTCGTCGAACGCGGAGGGGTGGATGGGCCACGTCGGATACGCGGGCCGGAAGCCGAGCTCGTCGAAGACCATCGCGAAGCGCTTCTCGACCAGCTCCCGCCCCACCTCGGTGGAGGGGATCTCCTTGAGCCAGACGGCTTCCCGGAACCGGTCCTGGACCGTGTCGGTGGCCTGCTCCTTAACGTTCTGCCAGGTCTGCGGCAGGCAGGAGACGACCGAGAGCGATCGCCGGGTGGTCTCGCGCAACGACATCAGGCCACTGGCGATCTGCTCCAGCAGCAACGACGTCTGCCAGTCGGTCTCCCCCCTGACGTCGCGATTGGTCGACTTCACGGACTGGGCGACCATCAGATCGATCTGGTCGACCGCGATCACCGTCGGGCCGACCATGGCCAGCAACCGGGACGTGTCCCGGACCACCTCCTGGGGCGCCCGCTTGTTGCGCCGTACGCCCCAGCCTGCCCGCATGCCGGGCTCCTCCTCGTCGCTGGAACAGAGGAAGTCGTAGCCGATGTCCTGCAGGGCGGAGGATTCGGCCGCGTAGAGGACCAGCGCCCGGGCGGTGTCCTGGCATTCGGTGCCGATCTGCCGGTTCGTCTTACGAATCAGGTCGACGAAGGCGTCGAGCGCGGACCGGCTGAGCTCGGTGTCCCCGATGACCGCCCGGCGTACCGCCCGCTGGGCGCCGACCAGGTCGGCCAGGCGGCGCAGGAACGTACGCAGTTGTGTCGTCCCGTCCGGCATCGGCCTGGCGAAGTCCGCCAGCATCGACATCGCGGTGCTGCGCCAGAACGCGCTGGCCTCCAGCAGGCTGACCAGGAAGAAGAAGCCGCCGCCCAGTTGCACCTCATGGCGTACCACGCCGAGCAGGTGCGTCTTGCCGGTGCCACGCTGACCGAGGATGGCGACGCCCACCGGGCTGGAGTCGGCGCTGCGGTCCGCCTCCGCGACACTGTCCAGCACCGTCCTGGCGATGTCGCGATGGAGGCCCTCGACGTGGAACGGCGTCGGTTTCCACACGTCGTCCGGGGTCGGAGCCCAGTTGAACCGCAGCGCGGCCAGGGCCCGCCGCTCCTCCTCGGCCATCATGACGAGATGGCGAGAAGGTGCTTGTCCTGGTTGCCGATGCTCACTGCGGCGGCGCGCTCCTCCGGTCTGAGTACCTTCTGGTTCGACTCGGGAACCAGGTGGACGTCCCGTTCCCGGTTGAGCCGGATCAGGGCGGCGTCAACCTCCGTACGGGACAGGTCGTCGAGCGCGGAGCGCAGGTCGGAGAGCATGACGTAGTCACCCGGCTTGGCGGCCAGCTCCTGGTACGCCCGCCGTACCAGGATGGCCGGGTCGGCCTCCTGGCCCGCCGGTGGGTCGGTGACCGTCGACGGCGCGGCGGCGAGCGCCGAGATGACGTCGCCACCGTTGATCTGCAACCGGAACAGGTCGTCGGCCCGTACGCCCGAATGGTCGATCAGCCGACGCAGGAAGTCCAGTGCGACGTAGAGCGTGCCACCGGCGCTGCCCGCACTCTTCGGTGTCTCCGCCCCCAACTCCTCGGCTGCCCGGCGCCATCCGTCGTCGGTCAGGGCCAGGGTGATCGGTTTCTCGGTGACGTCGATCAGTTCGAGGGACACCAGTTTGCGGCGATGCTCGGCCTTCAGGCCAATTCCGGCAATATTGGTGAAGTAGGTCTGCGGCAGTGGGGTTGCCTTGATCATTAGCGTGACGAGAATGCACCGCTCAACGAGCGAAAGTTCCTTTTCCGGCATGCGGATGCTCCTCTGTGGCACGAGCTTTCACCACGTCCACGGTGATGATCAAAGGCTCGGGGTGGCCGGTGATCCAGGTCTGGCAACGGGGTGGCCCCGCGCACGGGCCGATTCTGCCGAGGCCGCCCGACAAGCGCAAGGTCAAGTATCCGGCTGCAGATAACCGACAGCGTCGACTGAGTGGATCTTCAGTAGTGCAGCGTGGACGGTGTGACTGAAACACCTGTTCGGGGCGGTGGCGAGTGATCATGTATCCGACCGTTGCCAAATAACGAAGGCAAGAGGCAGCATGACTAGTCGACGAGAGGCCGGTCGGCATTGTCGACGCGCTGACCCTCTCGTTTCGCCCTTTCGCCGGACCAACCACGGAGGTGACCGGTGCAGTCTGAGGTGGTCCGCTACCAGGTCGACGACAAGACGGTCGCGCTGATCGAGGTCCAACCGCTCGCCGGCTTTCAGCCCGCCGGAGTCGGCGATGTCGCCGGCTGGGTGCGGGAATCCGCCGCGCCGGCGGTCGCCGCCGCGCGAGAGTTGTTGGAGCAGGTGAAGGCCGTCTCCCCGGATGCCGTCGAGGTGAAGTTCGGAATCAAGGCGACCGGAACGGCGAATTGGGTGGTCGCCAAGGCGGCGACCGAGGGCAACTTCGAAGTCACTCTCCACTGGCATCCGAACGGATCCTCGGAGCGCGACACCGGGTCGCGGCATTGACGGACGGAGTGGCCGGTGACAGCCGTCCCTGACGACAGCCCGTGGGCCGTCGCCCTCCACAGGGGAGGGAGCCAGGACGCGCCGGTCGGTACCGGCATCGTCATCGACACGAACCTCGTCCTCACCTGTCACCACGTGGCCTGCACTCCCGACGGGAACCTGCACGAGGATCTGTGGGTCGCCTTCCCGCTCGCATCGAAGGTCAACTACTTCGATCGGCGCAGGGTTCGGCAATGCCTGCACGACGGTAAGCGGGCGGCCCACGTCGACCTGGTCGTACTCGAACTCGTCGAGCCGGTGCCGGCCTCCGTCGCTCCGGCGAGGCTCCGCTGCCTGCAACCCAGGCCGCTGCTCGGCCGTCCCTTCTGGGCGTACGGGTTCCCGGCCGGAATCATCGGCGGAACCCCCGTCACCGGCACCTTCACCGAGATCGGTGGCTGGGGACACGTCATGATCAATAGCGGCACCGGCGGTACGTTGAGCAAGGGGTTCAGCGGCGGCGCCGTCTGGTCGCCGGAATACCAGGCGGTGATCGGGGTCGTCGTCTCCGCCGATGCCCAGGGCAAGGGTCAGGCCGTGACGCTGCACTACGCCGACGAACAGCTCCCGGAGATGAAGCTGGGGACACTGTCCGCATGGCGGGCCGAGGACGCCGACGACACCGCCCTGTCCGCCTGGGGTTGGGCCCTCAGCGCCGACGGTGAGGCCGGTCGCCACTGGCTGCCCCGGGCCCGTGGCGTCGCGGTCGACACCGAAGGCGGCGCCCGGTTCCGTGGCCGGACCGCGGCCCTGCGGCGGATCGTCGACTGGATCGACGGGCCGGCGACGGTCGCCCGGCCACTGGTCGTCACCGGATCGCCCGGGGTGGGGAAGTCCGCCGCCCTCGGCCGGATCGTCACCACCGCGGACCGGCAGATCCGCGCGACCCTACCTGGCAGCGACGTCGCCGTCCGGGCCTCGATCGGCTCGGTCTCGTGCGCGGTACACGCGAAGGGCAAGACCGCCATCGAGGTGGCGACGGAGATCGCCCGCGCGGTCGCCGTCGACCTGCCCGGCACACCGGCCGACCTGATGCCGGCGGTACGCGAACGGCTGAGCCGCCGGCCCACCCGGTTCGCCCTGATCATCGACGCGCTCGACGAGACGGCGGACCCGGGGCAGGCCAGGGTGGTCGTCAACGACATCCTGCTGCCACTGGCCCGCGAGTGCGGCCAGTACGGGGTCCGGGTGGTGGTCGGCACCCGTCGCTCGGACGACCGGGGCGATCTGATCGCCTGCCTCGGTGACGACGCCGAGCTGATCGACCTGGACACGCCGGAGTACTTCGCCGAACCCGATCTCGCCAACTACGCACAGGCGACCCTGCAACTGCTCGGTGCCGAGCGGCCCGCCAACCCGTACGCCGACGCCAGCACGGCCGCACCACTCGCCCGCCGGATAGCCGCCCTGGCGAAGGGGAACTTCCTCGTCGCCGGCCTCGTCGCGCGGGCACACGCGTTGCGGGACACCGGACCCGTCGACCCGGCATCCGTGTCGTTCACCGCCACCGTCGCACACGCGCTGGACGCCTACCTCTCCGGCCTGCCGACGGCGGGCTCGACCCCTGCCAGGCTGGCGCTCACCGCCCTGGCGTACGCCGAGACACCGGGACTGCCGCTGTCCCTGTGGCAGACCGCGGTAGCGGCCCTCGGCGGTACGGTCACCGAGGCGGAACTTGGCGGCTTCGCCCGTACCTCGGCGGCCAACTTCCTGGTCGAGACGGGTGGCGGCGCGCAGCCCGCGTACCGGTTGTTCCACCAGGCTCTCAACGACGCGTTGCTCGCGGACCGCGACGTCCGGGCGTCCCGCCGCGACGACCAGCGCCGGCTCGTCTCCGCCTGGGCCGGCCCGGCCGGTGCCAACGGTTGGGCGGACGCCCCCGACTACCTGCTGCGGTCGCTGCCACAGCACGCCGTCCGGGCCGGGCTCGTCGAACGGCTGCTCGCCGACGAGGACTACCTGCTGCACGCGCACCTGGACCGGTTGCTCACGGTCGTCGACGCGGAGCAGGCGCCGATGGCGCCGCTGCCGGATGCCCGAGCGAGGCTGCTCCAGCGCACCCCGCTGGCGGTGGCGGCGGAACCGGCCGAGCGAGCCGCACTCTTCTCGGTCGTCGATCGCCTCGACCACCTCGGCAGCGGAATCGTGGCCGGCGCGGCACCGTACCGTGCCCGATGGGCGCATACTCCGCCCCGGCAGGAACGCAGCGTGCTGGACGGGCACTCACAGGCCGTCTACGACGTCGCCGCTGTCGAGATCGACAATCGACGGTTGCTCGCCTCCGTCGGCGACGACGGCACCGTCCGACTCTGGGATCCGCTGACCAATCAGGCCGAGCAGGTCTTCACCTGCCACGACGACACGATCCGCGGAGTGTGCGCCATCCGGACCGGTGGCGGCGAGGTGCTGATCGCCACCGCCAGCCACGACGGCACGATCGGCCTGTGGGATCCGCGAACCGGCCACCGCCGGCACGAACTACGTGGGCACGGCGACTGGGTACGGAACGTCTGCGCCGTTCCCCTTCCCGGTGGTGACCTGCTCGCGTCGGCCGGAGACGACCGGACGGTGCGGGTGTGGGATCCGGTCACCGGAGCTGCCCGGTACGAGTTGACCGGGCACGCCGGCTGGGTGACGGCGGTGACGTACGTGCCGGCCGGTGACCGCCATCTCCTGGCGTCCACCGGATACGACGGCACGATCCGGATCTGGGAGCCGACCGCCGGAAGTGTGCCGACGCTGGTTCTCGCCGGCCACACCGGATGGGTCACCACCCTGTACGCGGTCCACGCGCCCGGCGGCACCCTGCTCGCCTCGGCGGGCTACGACGGCACGGTGCGGCTGTGGAATCCACTGACCGGTCAGCCTGTTCAGGTCCTCGACACCGGCGGGCCGGTGACCGATCTCTGCACGGTCGACACGGACGAGGGTTGCCTGCTGGTGTCCACCGGTGAGGACGGCCTCATCCGGTTGTGGGAGGTGCCGACCTGGAAACAGCGACCGAGCCTGCGCGGACATGCGAGCTGGATCCGGGCGGTGTGCGAGCTACGGACGGCGAAGGACCGGATGCTGGCTACCGCCGGGGACGACGGCACGGTCCGGTTGTGGGATCCGGCCGGCGGCCAGCCGGACACGGTCGCCGACCAGGACAGGCTCGGATCGGTGCGCGCGATCTGCCGGATCCCGGGCGAGCGGCCGGTACTTGCCGCCTCGGGCGACGTCGACGGCCAGGTGCGACTCTGGGACGCCCACACCGGCGAGCGGCTGCTGGAGTTCGCCACGCCGGGGGGCGCCGTCAACGCGATGTGCGCGGTCGCGGACGACGAGGAACCCCTGGTCCTCACGGCCCAGGATGACAACGTGGTCGGATCGTGGGACGCCCGGGACGGTTCGCTGGTACGGGAGATGAGCGATCACCACGATCGGGTCACGGCGGTCTGCCCGATCGTCGTGAACGGTGAGACGTTGATCGCCTCTGCCGGCGACGACCAGACCATCCGGCTGTGGCACCCGCACACCGGCGGCGTACGCGCGGTTCTGCTCGGGCACGTCACCCGTACCTGGGTCACCGCGCTGGCCACGGTCAGTTGGCCGGGTTTCGAGACGCTCGCCTCGGCGGACGAGAGTGGCACCGTGATGCTGTGGGGTGGTGGTGATACCCCGCTCTGGGCCCAGCAGGGCCACCAGGATGCCGTGACCGCGCTCTGCGGTGTCACGGTCGCCGGCCGCCCGGCGCTGCTGTCGGCCAGCGCCGACCACACGATCCGGATGTGGGACGCCGAGCAGGGCCAGCCGGTCCGATGGTTCACCGGGCACTCTGCCGCGGTGACCGGGCTGAGCCTGGTACGGGTCGGCGGTCGGGACCTGTTCGCGTCGACGAGCCGGGACCGTACGGTGCGGATCTGGGATCCGATGAGCGGTCGACTGGTGCTCACGATCCCCGTCTACCATCCGGCGCTGGCGTGCTGCGTAGTCGGCGACACTCTGGTGGTGGGTCTGGACCAGGGCTTGCTGGCGCTCGCGATCACCGATTGACCCGGATCAGGACAGCTGGCGCCGGCCCGGGACTGTTCGGTCCCGGGCCGGTCGTCGCGTGCCGTCCGTTACTTGATCAACTTCCACGGGCCGTTGGCGCCGCCCGGCGTCTGGTTCCGGGTGTACCACCTGGCCTCGTACACGTGGCCCTGGTACGTCGCTCGGTCGCCGGCGTCGTACACAGTGGTGGGTGTCCAGGCGGCCGGGCTACCGTCCGGCGGCGGCGGGGCGATCTCCGCCCACGGGCCGTTCGGATCGCCCGGTGCCTGGTTGCGGGTGTACCAGCGGGCGCGGAACCTCTTGCCGTCGTCCATCACGATGTCGCCGGCGTTGAAGATCCGGGACGCCGTCCAGATCGGAACTCCGTCCTCGGTCATGGCCAGTTCCTGCCACGGGCCGTTCGGATCACCCGGCTTCTGGTTCTTCGCGTACCAGGAGGCCTGGTAGATCCGGCCCTGATAGCCGACCCTGTCGCCGTCCCGGTACGCCGTCGAGGCGCTCCAGGCCGGCGGCAGCTTCACCGTCACGGTGCCGGTGCCCTGCGCCGGGTCCAGGTACTCGCTGCCGGAGAACGACGCGGTGAGCGCGTGGTCGCCGGGTGCGAGTCCCACCGGCAGGGTGAACGTCGCGGTGTCGCCAGAGAGCGTGGTCGAGCCGCGCATCGTGCCGCCCTCGCGCAGTTCCACGGTGCCCGACACCGGCGCGGTGCCGGCCCCGACCTTGACCGTCACCTTCGCCGCCGTACCCCAGTCGGTCGCGGCCGAGGTGACGGTCACCGTCGGCGCCCCCTTCGCGGTACGGAACACGGCCGGCGCGGCCACGGCGACGCCGTCGTCGGCGCTGCGTGCCGAGACGATCCAGGCGTACGACGTACCCGGCCGCAGGCCGGACCAGTTCACCGTGGCGGTGCCGTCGGCGGTCACCTCGTCCGTCCCGATCACGCCGGACGGCACGTACGCGGCCAGCGAGTCGGTGGAGAACGAGGTCTTCCGGGTGGTGATGTCGACCGGCAGGGTCAGGTTGTCCTCCGCGCCGTTGTACCGGGGCGTGGTCTGGCTGCCGTCGGCCCGGATGTCGTACTCGGTCGCCCCGAAGTTCTCCAGCAGCGGCGAGTACGTGTCGATGTGCATCTCGGCGCGGTCCACGTCGAACTGCATCAGGCGCAGGAAGCTCGCCCCGAACTGCAACCGGTCGGTGGACTTGTGATCCGGTTTGCCGTCCCGGTCGAGGTCGATGTTCCCGGCCGCGTCGACCAGATCGGGCCAGAGTTCGTCGGCGCGCACCGTGTAGAACTGGTAGTCCGCCAGCAGTTCGACCACGTCGTGGGTCACGGTCACGCCGACCTTCGTCTTCAGGTTGGTGCCGACGCCGTGCTCGTGCCCGGCGAGGACCAGGAAGACGTTCGGGTTGTTCTCGACGACCAGCTTGTACAGGGGCGAGCCGTCGGGTGCGGAGAAGGCCGCGCCCCGACCATCGGGGTTGGTCGACGGCTTCAGGTAGTCGTGGGAGAGCAGGATCCCGTTGCGGTCCTTGTACCGCTTGAAGACCGAGTCGGCCCAGCGGGCCTCGTCCGGCGTGACCCCGTACGACAGGCCGACCGCGACGAACTCCAGTCCGCCGGCGGAGAAGAGCACGTAGTTGTTCTGGTTGTCCTTGCCGGGCGTGACACTGCCGTCGGCGTTGGTCACCTCGTCCCAGGCGTGGTACTCGGCGCCCGCCGGCCATGCTCCGGCCACCCGGTAGTACCGGTCGGCGCCGAAGGTCCGGCTGAACCGGGAGTCCGGGCCGGTCTCGGCACCGAGCTGGTTGTCGTGGTTGCCGGCGATGACCTGGTTCACCACGCCCTTGTCGTCGAGGATCCGCTGGTAGCTCGAGGCGCGTTCGAACTCCCGCTCGACCTGCTCGTTCAGGCCGGGCCGCTGCAACGAGCCGTCCGGGTTCTTCGCGAGCGGGTCGTAGTAGTCGTTCTCGATGACGTCACCGGTGTGCGCGGTGTACGCGATCTTGCGACCTCCCGCGTTGTCGGCGATCCACTGGGTCTGCTCGCGGTACGCCGCGGTGAAGATCGCCTGCTCCTCCACCGTCTGGATGTCCGAGGGCTCCGCCCGGCCGTCGAAGTCGTCGTACGTGCCGCCGGCCGCGCCCTCGCTCAGGTACTGGGTGTCAGTGAAGTGCGCGAGCGCGAAGTCGTACGAGGCCGGGTCCTCGAACCGGTCCTTGTCGTTCTGCGCCGACGAGTCGCGCGGGGACAGGTCGTCGGCGAACGGGTCCTCGCCGGTGACCAGTACGTGAACGGTGCCGCCGCCGCGATGTTCCGGGGTCAGCGGTGCGGTGAGCACGGTGCTCTGTCCGGCCTGGCCACGGGAACTGGTCAACATGACCCACTTCTTGGCCGCCGGATCCCAGACCCGCAGTGCCACCACCCGCTTCGGGTCGGCGCTGCCCTCCCAACGCAGGATCGGCGTCTCGGTGGTGGCGCCGAGCTTCACGTCGTACCGCTGGAAGACCACGTCCCGGCTGGACGGGGTGTCGATGGTCCGGCCGTCGAGCGGGCGCAGCGAGCCGACGTCGACGCCCTTGTCGTGCGCGACGTCGAGCGTGGTCGGCACGGCGGACGCCTCGCCCTGGTAGCCCGCGGTCGGGATCACCACGTCCGCCTTGGTGAAGGTGGCTGTCAGCGGTAACCCGTCCGCGCTGGGGATCGTGGCCGAGAGCGTGGCCGAGGGCGAGTGCCCGCCGGTGACGGCCGCGCCCAGCCCGGTCGGGACGTCCGGGATGCTCGCACTGGTGAACCGCACCTCGCGGGTGGCCGTGTTGCCGAGCGTGTCGGTCGCCGTCACCGCGATGGTGTGGCTGCCGGCGGGCAGGCCGTGGCCGATCTGGTCGCCCTGGGCGACCGCCTTGCCGTCCAGGGTGATGGCGGGTGTCCCGGCCACCCCGGTGGCGTCGGAGACCTTGATGTCCAGCGCGACGGTCGCGGTCAGCCGCTGGCCCGGCGCCGGAACGCTGCTCTCGACCACCGGCGCGCTGTTGTCGACGGTGAAGTGCCGGGTCGAGGTCTTGTCGCCGACGGTCGCCTTGATCGTGTGCGGGCCGTCCGCGATCGCCGTCGTGTCGACGTCGGCCCGCTTGCCCAGCGCCCGGAGCGCGGAGCCGTCCTCGGCGGTGACGTCGAACAGGACGGTCTTGTCCAGGGCGGCGTTGTGGCTGCTGCCGCAGGTACCGTCGCCGACGTGGACGGTGACCGGCGAACCCACCGGGTAGCTGGTCGAGCCGATGGTGACGGTGCTACCCGCGATCATCCTGGTCAGCTGAGTCGCCTTGCCGGCGACCGGGGCGAGCTGGAAGTCGCGCAGGGTGAAGTCGTCGTAGTTGTCGCAGCCACCCGGCTTGTCGCCGCCGTGGTCGCTGCCGGCGACGAACTCCAGGACGTTGACGCCGGGGACGAGCCACTCGTTCGGGAAGGCGACGTCGGCGGTCTCCTTCTCCCAGACGCCGAGGTCCAGCGGAATGCCGTTGACCAGTACCTTGTTGTCGAAGCCGTTGTCGGCGCCGTTGCCACCGACGAAGACCTTCAGATGTGCGTCACCGCCGCTGCCCAGGGTGTCGATGGTACGGGTGGTCGGCGCACCGTCGATGGTGAAGTGGAACTCGGCCTCGGAGTTTGCGCCGCACGTCCCGTCGCCGAGCGCGAGCGACGCGTCGGTGGTCTCCGCCTTCGTCACCGTCCCGCCGGCGGTGGTGACCAGGTACGTGGTGCCGGGAGTGACGGTCCCCGGTGTGCTCAGCGCCAGGCTCACCGCGCTGCGGGTGAGCCGGAAGTCGTCGTGGTTCGGGCAGGTCGCGCCGTTGGCGGTGCCGTTGTAGTCGCCGGTCTTGACCTCGACGACGTTGTCCCCGGGCCGGAGGAACCGGGTCGGGAAATTGAGGCTGACGTTCTCCGCCGCGCTCACGGCGTAGTCGCCGCCGAACTCGACCCGGTTCCCGTTAACCAGTACGTAGTTGTGGTACTTCGCCTCGACCGAGTTGCCCGCCTCGACGGTCAGGCCGAGGGTCGCGGTTCCGGCGGCGAGCGTCTCCGCGTTCTGGGCGGGCCGGTCGTCGATGGCCAGCGACTCGACGCTCTCCTCGCTGCCGTTCGGCAGCGCGGCGATCACCGGTCGGGTACCCCGGACGAGCGCGCCGTCGGCCGGAGTCAGCTTCGCCGCCCCGGGAGCGGCGTTGTTGACCTCGACGGCGATGCTCTGCTTCGCGCCCGACCTGGTGGTCGCGGCGATGGTGTGCCGGCCGTTGCCGAGCTTGGTGGTGTCGAGGCCGGTGGTCAGCCCGGCCGTGCCGCCGGGCTCACCGGAAACGACGAAGGTGAGACTCTGGGTCAGCAGGTTCCGGCCACTGCCGCAGGTGCCGTCGCCGAAGTTGTAGCTGAACAGATTCTGCTCACCGTCGGCGACGACGCCGAGCAGGCTGAGGTTGATGCTGCTCAGCGGGAAGTCGTCGTAGTTGGGGCACCGGCCGCCCTCACCGAACGGCAGTTGCTCGTAGCCGATCGCGCTGGTGTTGGTCGTGTCGACCCAGGCCGCGCCCGCGTGCACGGTGACGGTGTTCACCCCGGAGCGCAGCCGGTCTCCGGGGAAGGCCAGGCTGCCGCTGTTCCCGCCGGGAATGGTGGGAAAGTAGATCCGGTCCGCCTCGGCGGTGTGGTCGTTGACCGTGAGGTAGTTGCGGTAGCGGGCCTCGGTGCCGTTGCCGCCCATGTCGAAGCCGAAGCGCGCGGTGCCGGCGGTTGTATCGGCATCGATCGGATCCCCGTCGACGGTGAGACTCTGTACCGAGTCGTCCTCGCTGGTCGGCTCGGCGGTGACGGTGACGGTGCCCTCGATGGTCTGCCCGTCGCTCAGGTTGAGGATCGGTGCTCCGGCCGCGGCCGGCGGCGGGGGCTCCTCCGCCACCGCCGCCGGCGGAACGAGCGCCGGCCCGGTCGCGGCGACGAATGCGACGACGAGTACGGGCCAGAGCGCGCGCAGGCGTCTGGCGCCCACCCGCGGTTGGTACGTCATGACGGGGTTTCTCCTTATGTGACAGCGGTGAGGTGGAGCGCCGCGACTGCGGTGAGACCGACGCCGACCACGGTGATGCCGGCGGCGGCGAGGACGGGGGCCACCCGGGTGGCCTGGCGCAGCAGGGCGTGCGAGCGCGCGCCGCGTACGACGACGGAGTTTCCGGCGATCGCGAGCAGGCCGACGCCGAACAGGACCACGGCCATCCCGATGCCGAAGGTCAGCACCAGCAGCAGGGCGAAGCCGGCCCGCCCGATGAACAGGCCGGTGACCAGGACCAGGAACGCGGCCGGGGACGGCGTGAGCCCGCCGGAGATGCCGAGCAGCAACAGCCCGGGCCGCTTGCCGTGCTCCTGGCCGTGGCTGTGGCCGTGGTCATGCGGATGAGCGTGGCCGTGGCCGGCCGCATGGGCGTGGTCGTGGGCGTGATCGTGCGAGTGGCGGTGTGCGGCGCGGAGGTGCCGGCGTACCAGCCAGAGGCCGGTGGCCACCACCAGCAGGCCGGCGACCAGCTCCAACCAGGTGGTGAGCTGCGGCAGCCGGATGACGTCGGCGAGGGACAGGAACGTCCAGGCCAGGGCGATCACCAGCACCGACAGCGTGTGCATGACCGCCACCGAGCCGCCCAGCCAGGCGGCGTCGCGGATTCTTCCCCGCGACCCGACGAGGTACGCCGCCGCCAGGCTCTTGCCGTGCCCCGGCGTCACCGCGTGGCCGGCTCCGGCGAGGAACGCGAGCGCGAACGCCAGCGGCGGCACACCGGGCGCGGAGACCAGACTCTGTAGCTGGTCGGAGATGGCGGCGGCCCCGAGGACGGCGGTCCCGCTCATCCGAGCGGCCCGGGACGCCCGCTCGGCAGTGCCGTTGCAGCATTGCGTCGTCGGGTCGACCGGCGGAACAGCAGCAGCCCGCCGGCCGCGACCAGCACCACCCCGACGAGTACGCCGCCGAGCTGAACGGCGGCGCTGCGTCCGAGCTGCTGCTCCGGGACACCGGTCACCGACGCCTCGTCGGGTACGCCGCCCGGCACCGCCGCCTCGCCGAGTACCCAGTCGTGTGAGTCCTGGCCCGACCCGTACACCGCGCGTGCGCCACGGGGGCCGGTGGCAAGCGTCCGGTACGCCGGGTTCAGGTCGGTCAGGGTGCGGACCGCGACGGCGACGGTGCCGACCGGGCCGGGGCAGGTGTAGTCGACGGTGGCCCCGGACCGGCCCAGGTCGTTCGGTGGCTGGACGGAGCCTGGGCACGCCCGCCCGCCGCTGGTGACCGTGATCTGCTTGGCCAGGTAGGCCGCGAACCGGTCGGACGCGCCGAGCGCCGCAGCGTCCGACTCCTGGTAGAAGACCGCGCCGTCGAGCATCACCCGGTCCTGCGGCACCAGGCCGAGCGCGATTCCGAGCAGGGTCAGATCGTCGAGGCCGCCGACCTTCCAGCGGACGTGTACGACGTCGGGCCGGTTCCGGTCGAGCGCGATGGCGACGGTCTGCGGATCCCCGAAGGGGTGCGCCTCGGCCGGGGCGGGCGCGCCGAAAACAGCGACGGCGAACGCCAACAGCGCGACGGCGCCGACTCGGTTACGGCGCGGCCGACGTCCAGGTGGGGGCAAGGACAACGCTCCGGGGTGACGGTCTGCGGCGCGCTGAAGGCGCGATCGGGTAGGCACTCTGCCGGGCTTTCACGAACCCGGGGGCCTGACCCAGTGATCAGCGGGCGATGTCGACGTGAACAGTGAGTTGATCAGTCCACTGCCGACGGAGTGACGAAACCGTCTTTCCGGGCTGTCGGATGTTGCGGTGTGTCTGCGGGACCAACGGCCGGGCCGGGCCAGTTGGCAGGCCGGGTCAGTTGGGCAGGCGGCGCGCGTCGGGACCGACCGGGATCGTCACCGGGCGGTCATCGGCTTCAGCTGGTCAGATCGAGTACGGTGACGCTGCCCTCGTCGCGGTTGGTCACGGAGCCGGGCTCGCCGTCACGGTTGACGTGGCTGCCGGGTGTGCTCGTGCGGGTGCGGACGAGGCGATCTACCTGTGGCAACGGATCGAGCGACGTCGGCCGGTGCCCGGCAGCAGCCGGGCCCGGGCCGGCAACCGTCAGCCCGCCGTGCCGCTGATCACGGCGAGAATGGCGTCAGCACGTCGCAGGTACGGCTCCTGCTCGGCGTACGGGGACAGCAGCCAGTCCTGCTCGGCGTCCGAGTCATCCCGGTCGGCCAGGAACAGGTGCCGGGCGAGACATTTCCGAGCGTCCGGGGCCAGGGTCGGACCGGCGGCGTTCCGCTCGGCCACCAGGGCGTGCCGGACGGCGTACAACATCCCGTTCGTGTCGGCGTTCCCCCGCTTCCAGGCGTCCAGGGCGGCGCGCTCGGGGCCACTCAGATCTCCCCAGCGCGCGCGACCGATGGTCTGGCCGGAGTTGTCCCCGACCCGCAGCACCTCGGCACCGCTGGCCAGCGCCTGGTCGACATCCCAGTCTCCCTGGGGCCCACCTCGGGTGGCCCGCCACGCGGCGGTCTGGGACGGATGGTCCTTGATGTAGGTGGTACGGGTACTGGAGACGACGCTGCCGTCGGGCAGGTCAGCGGCGCGAATCTGGTCGATCATGCACACTCCTTCTCTCACCGGGGACTGCTAGTCTGCGTAACCTCCGCCGCGCCCGAACTCCCTGCTACGGCAGAGTCGGGCGAACCGGATCGTGCGTCGTACCGTCCACGAGCGCCAGCGGCCGCGCCCGGCAACCTCGATGCTTCGGCCGGCACGGCGTGGTGCCCGGAGGTCTGGTGGGCAGCGTGGCGCTGCCCACGAGTTCTGGGCCTAACTCGACCAGGCAATGGAGAACGGGGCCCGATGGGTGCCGGGATCCGGTATGCGCGGGCGCATCTTCACGGCTAGGTGATGAAGTGATCGTGGTGGTCGGACGAAGAACCACCCTTAACGGTACAGGCAGCGACCGGGTCCTCGGCAAAACGGACAGCGGTAGATCAAGTTGACGCCGCTACCGCAGTGGCCCTCTCGGGGCAGCTTCGGCTAGGCCCGTCCCGATGCCCGGAATCTGTCGATCTTGCCAGTGTAGATCTACGAAAGACCTGGTGGGGCGGGCGGGACTCGAACCCGCGACCGAGGGATTATGAGTCCCCTGCTCTAACCTACTGAGCTACCGCCCCCTGCCGGCGCGGGGATATTAACCCGCTGCGTCGCCGACCGGCCACCGACATGCGGTGCCGAGCCACGAAGATCGGGTTCCCCCCACCAGGCCAGCCGGACCGCGCTCCTGTCAGCAGACGGAGGCGCCCCGGCACGGCGAGAATAGCAACCGGGATCGACATCAGGATGCCGCCAAGCGGCAACCAACCCGGCAGCCGCACGACCAGGCAGGCCCCCAAGCCAGGCGCGGCCAGGCCGGGTACGCCCGCCCAGACAGCCCAGCCGCCCAACCGCCAGACAGCGCAGGGCTCAGCGGCCCAGATGCCGGAGGACGGCGCCGGCCGCACGCCACCCGCTGGCCAGCGCACCCTGCACCGACGGGCTCGCCCGATGGTCCCCGGCCACGAAGACGCCCTCCCCCACCACCACCGGCTTGCGCAGACTGCCCTGCGGCGCCGGTGCGGCCGGCAACGCAGCCGGGACCGTCACGGTCGTCAGATGGTCCCAGTCCTCGACCGAACAGCCGTACAACCGGGCCAGTTCGGTCCGGACCAGTGGCTCCGGCGGCACTATCGGACCGGCCACCGAGGTGGCGATCAGGTGCCGTCCGACCGGGGCGTACGTCGGCGCGGCGCGGCTGACCACCACCGTGTTCGCCACCAGTTCCCGCCGATCCCCGTCCAGCAGCAGGATCGGCTCGTCGAGCGGCGGCTCGACGGCGGAGTGGTAGTACGTGCTCAGCGTGTGCATGCGTACCCGGCCGAGGGACGGCAACAGGGTGCTCGCCGTGACCGGGTCGGTGGCCACGAGTACGGCGCGACAGCGGACGTCACCGGCCGAGGTGCGTACCAGTCCGGGGCGGAGCGACGCGGCCGACACGCCCCGCATGGTCAGCGACGCCGGCAGCGGATCCGCGACGGCCTGCGGCAGGGCGCCGATCCCGGCCGCCGGCAGTCCGATCCGTCCCCGGGCGAAGGACCGGACGATCATGGCGAAGACGTGGCTGGACGTGGTCAGCTCCCGCTCGCCGAAGACCCCGGACAGGAACGGCCGGAGCAGTTCCTCGATGATCCGGTCGGAGAGGCCGGCCCGGCGCAGTTCCATCTCGGTGCTCAGTTCGGGGGCGGCCAGCAGCCGGTCCACCGGGGAGGTCGCGCAGCGGACCGCCAACGCGGCCAGCCGGAGCCGGTCGGTGGCCCGTCCCACGCTGCTGATCTGCCGTACGCCGGGGACCTGGGCGGCCCGGCCGAGGCCGGCGGCGTCGGCGAGGCCGGTGAGCACCGTACGGCCCGCGCCGAGCGGCTCCCGTACCGGATGGACCATCCGGTGCAGCGTCTCGCCCCGGCGCACCAGCGTGCCCTGGGTGAACAGGCCGAGATCTAGTGCGGCGACGTCCACCAGGGCGGTCAGCCGGGGGTAGGCGGTGTTCACGACCTGGAATCCGCGGTCGAGCAGGTAGCCGTCCACGGCGTCGGTGGCGACCCGGCCACCGAGCCGGTCGGCGGCCTCGACCAGCAGCCAGGGCGTACCGGCGCGGTGCAGTCGACGGGCCGCCGCCAGCCCGGCCAGGCCACCACCGACGATCACCACGTCGGTCTCCGCCGGTAGGTCGGACACGATGTCAGTCCCGGCCCGGATGGTGCCGCTCGCGGGAGAGCCGGGACGGCCACCAGATCGCGGACCCGATGTCGTAGGTCAGGGCCGGCACCAGCAGCGACCGTACGATGATGGTGTCCAGCAGCACCCCGAGTGCGACCGCCAGCCCCAGCTCGATCAGGATCACCAGTGGCAGTACGGCGAGTGCCGAGAAGGTCGCGGCCAGCACGATCCCGGCAGAGGTGATGACGCCACCAGTGACGACGAGCCCGCGCAGCACCCCGGACCGGGTGCCCCGGCGGACAGACTCCTCCCGCACCCGGCTCATCAGGAAGATGTTGTAGTCGATACCGAGTGCGACCAGGAAGACGAAGGCGAACAGCGGGAACGACGCGTCGACGCCGGGAAACCCGAAGACGTACTGAAAGAGCAGTGCGCACAGCCCGAGGGTGGCCAGGAACGACAGTACGACGGTGAGGATCAGCACCACCGGCGCGAGCAGTGCCCGGAGCAGCAGGGCCAGGATCACCGCGATCACCCCGAGTACCGCCGGGATGATGACATTGCGGTCCCGGTCCGACGCGTCGGCGGTGTCCACGCTGATCGCGGTGAAGCCGCCCACCACCGCGTCCGCGTCCGGCACCGCGTGTACGGCCACCCGCAGCCGCCGTACCGTCTCCTCCGCCTCCTCGCTGTCGGCCGACGTCGTCAGGGTGGCCTGGAGTTGTACCCGGCCGTCCACCACCTTCGGCTCGGCCGCGGCACCGCCCGGCGCGCCCGGCCCGGTCGATGCTCCCGGATCGGTGCCGTTGGTGTCCCCGGCCGGCTGCGGGTGCACCTCGGCCACGCCCGGTACGGACCGGGCCGCCTCGGTCACCCGGTCGGCCGTGCCGACCAGGGTGAAGATGGTGACCGGGCTACCCAACCCGCCGGGATAGTGCCGGTCGATCACCTCCTGGGCGATGACCGAGTCGGTGCGGTTGGTGAACAGCTCCGTCTGGCCGAGCCGGGTGGCACCCAACTGGGTCAGGCCGAAGCCGAGCCCGATCAGGACCAGGGTGGTGACCACCCAGACCAGGCGGGCCCGCCGGGCGATGAAGTGGGCGATCGGCTTCCACAGCCGGCCGACCGACGCGGCGTGTTCGGAGTACGGCGAGCGCGGCCAGAACGCCCACCTTCCGCCGATCATCAGTAGCGCGGGCAGGAAGGTGAGCATCACGACCAGGGTGGCGCCGATCCCGACGGCGGCGACCGGACCGAGTGCCTGGTTCGAGGTGAGGCTGGACAGCAGCAGGCAGAGCAGGCCGGCGATGACGGTGCCGCCGGAGGCGAAGATGGCCGGGGCGGCGCCGCGCCAGGCGGCGAGCATCGCCTGGACGGCGTTCTTGTGATGGCACAGCTCCTCGCGGTAGCGGGCGATGAACAGCAGGGCGTAGTCGGTGCCGGCGCCGAAGACCAGCACGGTGAGGATGCCCTGGGCCTGCCCGTTCAGCATGATCACTCCGGCCTGGGCCAGGAAGTAGACGGCCAGCGCGGCGAGGGCGTACGACAGGCCGGCGGCCAGCAGCGGGATGATCCACAGCACCGGGCTGCGGTAGACGACGAGCAGGATCACCAGCACCACGACGAGGGTGACCAGCAGCAACGGACCGTCGATCGAGGAGAAGACCTCGATCAGGTCACCGAGCAGGCCGGCGGGGCCGCCGACCACGACCATCTGGCCGCCGTCCCGCCCGTGGCCGGCGATCCGGCGCAGCTCCATGACCACGGCCCGGGTCTGGTCGTCCTCGGCGTTGTCCACCGGCACGATGACCTGCAGCGCCTTGCCGTCCTCGCTGGGTATCGGCGGGGGCAGTGGCCCGACGACGCCCGGTACCGCCGCGAACCGGACGGCGTCGGCGGCCACCTGCTGCCGGTCGGCGTCGGTGATCCCGCTGTTCCGGGCGTAGACGACGAGGGCGGGGATGGTCTCCCGCTCGACGAACCCGGCGGCGAGTTCTTCGCCCCGGGTGGCTTCGGCGTCGGCCGGCAGGAACGCCGCGTTGTCGTTGGTGGCGACCTCGCTGAGCCGGCCCGCGTACGGCGCCGATATGACGCCGACCACCAGCCAGCCGACCACCAACACGGCGGCGACCAGCAGGGCGACCCGGCTCCGCGATCCAGCCATCTCCCACCCACCCCGTTTCTCAGCCGCCGTCGGCGGCCGGTCACATCCAGGGGGTCGCGTGGCAGCGGACAGGTCACCGCTGGTCGGGCGGACCCCAGATATGACGATGCCCGCCGACGGCGTCGGCGGGCGGGATGTTGGAAAAGCTCCCCCGTTTGGACTCGAACCAAAAACCTGCCGGTTAACAGCCGGCTGCTCTGCCAATTGAGCTACGGAGGATCGCGTACTGCCGGCACTGGATCTCTCCCGCGCCGTGCGACGGAACAAGAATACAGGACAGCCGGGGGTGTCGGGCTACCGGGTTATCGGGCGGCGGGCCCGGGCGACACGACTTACTAGATTACCGGACAAATCGCTATGCGGGCCACAACAAGGCATGACATCAGTGAAGGATGGGTAGGGACTTGGGGACAGACAACGCAGGCGCGACACGGTCGCCTACCGGGAACACCTGTAGGCACTCGACCGCGTCAGACATGGAAAGGAGCCGTCATGCGCGGAAAGCTGTGGTTCGTCGGCGGGCTGGCTGTGGGCTTCGTCCTGGGCGCCCGCGCGGGCCGGGAGAGGTACGAGGAGCTGGTTCTCAAGGGCCGCAAGGTCCTCGACCACCCCACGGTGCAGGAAGCGGCCGGGGTGGCTCAGACCCAGGCCAACCGCCTCTACACCGAGGGCAAGGATCGACTCAGCCACACCCGGCTGGGTGAGAAACTGAGCACGGGCGACGGCGGGTCCGCCGAACTGGGCTCCGGAACCGGCACCTACGCCGACTCCGGCGTCGGATCGGGTACGAAGACCTCGTCGTCCGGCACGGTGACGGCACCCGCCTCGCGGGCGGCGTCATCCGGGTCGGGAGCCAACGGCACCACGTTCTGACCGAAGCACACCCGGTCCCGTGCTGGGTGAAGGGGTCGGCCCGATATCGAGCCGACCCCTTCGGCCGTCCAAAACCAGCCGGTCAACCTCGGCCGTCCATCACCAGCCGGTCAACCTCGGTCAGGTTCAGTCCTTGCTGCTGAACGCGGCTTCAGTCCTTGCTGCTGAACGCGGCGTCGAAGGCCGCGCTCGGGGCGTCGAACGCCAGCCGCCGGACGAACTGCAACGCCTCGGGGGCACCGACCAGGCGGTCCATCCCGGCGTCCTCCCACTCGATCGAGATCGGGCCGTCGTACCCGATCGCGTTCAGCGCCCGGAACGAGTCCTCCCACGGCACGTCGCCGTGCCCGGTGGAGACGAAGTCCCAACCCCGGCGCAGGTCGGCCCAGGGCAGGTGGGACGAGAGCCGGCCCCGCCGACCGTCCCCGGTACGCACCTTGGCGTCCTTGCAGTCCACGTGGTAGATCCGGTCGGCGAAGTCGAAGATGAAGTTCACCGGGTCGAGTTCCTGCCACACGAAGTGCGACGGGTCCCAGTTCAGCCCGAACGCCGGGCGGTTCCCGATCGCCTCCAGGGTCCGCTTGGTGGTCCAGTAGTCGTACGCGATCTCGCTCGGGTGCACCTCGTGCGCGAACCGTACGCCGACCTCGTCGAAGACGTCGAGGATCGGGTTGAACCGGTTCGCGAAGTCCTCGTAGCCCTTCTCGATCATCGACGGCGGGACCGGCGGGAACATGGCCAGGGTGTGCCAGATCGACGAGCCGGTGAACCCGACCACGGTCTTGACCCCGAGCTTCGCCGCCGCCCGGGCGGTGTCCTTGATCTCCTCGGCGGCCCGCTGCCGTACCCCTTCGGGCTCTCCGTCGCCCCAGATCCGGGCCGGCAGGATGTCCTGGTGCCGCTCGTCGATCGGGTGGTCGCAGACGGCCTGCCCGACCAGGTGGTTGGAGATCGTCCAGACCTTCAGGTTGTACTTGGCCAGCGTCTCCCGCTTGCGCTCGACGTACGACTCGTCGGCGAGCGCCTTGTCGACCTCGAAGTGATCGCCCCAACAGGCGATCTCCAGCCCGTCGTAGCCCCATTCGGAGGCGAGCCGGCACACCTCCTCGAACGGTAGGTCGGCCCACTGGCCGGTGAAGAGCGTGATGGGTCGCGCCATGGTCTTTCTCCCTGTTGATCACGCGGGATTCGCGACTGCGCCGGATGTGACGCCGGTGGACCGGGGCGAGGGTGACCGTCCGGGACGGTGGCGGAACTCCCCCTGCGACGACGCCGGCACGTGCGTACTCGCACCTTCGCCGGGCAGGTTGCGCCTCCCGCCCGGTCGCCGGCCATCACCGAGGATCGCCAAGACCACTCTAGGCGGTGCCGGGTGGACCAAGGAAGCCCCGCCCGCCGACCGGGGAGCCGGAGCTGCCTCGGTCGGAAGGCTGGGCGGGAAGCGTGCTCAGAGGGCGGGCGGCGGGGGCGCGCCTGTGGTGGGGGGTGTGCGCGCCCGGCCGCCGCCCGCTCATCTCAGGGCAGGGTCCACTTCTGGCTGGCCACGCCAGCCACACAGTCCCACAGGTGCACGTTCTGGCCGTCCGCCGAACTGCTGTTCAGCACGTCCAGACACTTGCTCGACGACGCGTTGCGCAGGGTGCCGTCCGACTGCGGAGCCCAGTTCTGCGCCCCGGTCCCGTTGCAGGTCCAGAGCTGGATCTTCGTGCCGTTCGTCGTACCGGATCCGGAAACGTCCAGGCACTTGCCCAGGGTCCGCAGCGTCTGGCCGGTCCTGGTCCAGGTCTGCCGGGCCGAACCGCCGACACAGGTCGAGATCTGCGCCTGACTGCCGTCCGCGGTTGCCCCGCCGTCGATCTCCAGGCACTTGCCGGCCAGCCCGACGACCGGACCGGTGCCGGAGCCGCCGCCCCCGCCCGAGCGCACCAGGGTGAACTCGTCGACGTCGTACAGCCCGGTGCCGGAACCGGCGACGGTGAGGTAGAGGTTCTGCGAGCCGGACGGTACCCCGGACAGCGCACCGCTCACTTCGGCGTAGCTCTCCCAGCCGCCGGTGTTCGGCACCGCCAGCGTGCCGAGCACGGTGCCGGTCGCCGAGCCGGTCCGGACCTGGAGGGTGCCGCCGGTGCCGCCGGAGACGACCCGGGCCCGCAGCGAGGTGACCCCGGTCAGGTTCTGCCCGTTGTACGCGGCCCAGTCACCCGGGTCGAGGTACCCGATCGTCGAACCGCCGTTGGCGCCGGCCTTGCCGACCACCTGGATCCCGCTCTGCGAGGTGAACGCCTCGGCCTGGACCGTGGTGTTGGTACCCGGGTCCGGGTCCGGACCAGGGCCGCCACCGAGTTCCTTGATCCGGATGTTCCGGAACGAGGCGTCGTCGCCGGTGCCGTGGTTCTGGATCCCGATGTGCCCGGCCAGCGAGCGCACCGGGTTGGTGTTGGTGAAGTCGTTGATCAGTACGCCGTTGAGGTAGATCCGCAGCCGCTCTCCCTCGACCAGCAGCTCGTAGTTGTTCCACTCCCCCGGCGGGTTGAGCGCGGCGTCCCGGGCGGCGATGTCGGCGGACTTGAAGGTGTAGACCGCGCCCGTGGTCCGGTCGGCCGCGTCGGTGGCGTCGATCTGGATCTCGTAGCCGTTGTCCACCGCCGACCACGGGTCACTCGACGGCGGGAAGCCGATGAAGATGCCCGAGTTGTCGTCGCCGGCCAGTCGCCAGTCCAGCTTCAGCGAGTACGAGCCGAACTGCTTCGCGCTGTACCAGTACAGGCCCATTCCGCCGACCGAGGTCAGCGTGGCGTCGGTGTTGGTGAAGTTCCCCGGACCGGCCTGGGACCAGCCGGTGGTGGAACCGTTGTAGAGGCTGGTGTAGCCGGACTCGGGTCGGCAGTCGGCCTTCGACCGGCCGGCCGAGTACCGGATGCCGCCGAGCAGGTGCGCCCGGAAGGCCGGCTCGGCGTACGACGCCTGGGTGTGCCCGCCGCCGGTGTAGAAGGACCGGCCGCCCTCGTACGTCTTGCACCAGGCGTGCGGGTGGTCCGCGCCCATCCCGCCACCGGAGTACGACGACTCGTCCAGCGTCGCCAGCACCCGTGCGGTGGACCGGGCGTTGGTCCGGTAGTTGTACCACTCGTCGGTACGGGTCCAGGTCTGCGGCAGGTGGGCGCTGGCCGCGTGGCCCCGGTCCACCGCCTTCACGTTGGCCTGCTGGATCGCCGGGTGCGAGGCGAAGTACGCCCCGACCAGGTTGCCGTAGAACGGCCAGTCGTACTCGGTGTCGGCGGCGGCGTGCACTCCGACGTACCCCTTGCCGCTGCGGATGTAGGACTCGAACGCGGTCTGCTGTGCCGCGTTCAGGGCGTCGCCGGTGGTGTTGAGGAAGACCACCACCTCGTACTGGGCCAGGTTGGCGGTGCTGAACGCGGCCGCGTCCTCGGTGGCGGTCACGGTGAAGCTGTTCGCCGCGCCGAGTTCGCGGATCGCCTGGGTGCCGGCGGCGATCGAGTCGTGCCGGAACCCGGCGGTCTTGGAGAAGATCAGTACGTCGTACGGGGCGTCGGCGGCGCTGGCCGGCCCGGCCGGCACGGTGGTGCAGGCCAGTACCGCCAGCGTGGTGGTGGCGACCCCGAGGATCGACCGGAAAAGTCGTCTGCGCATCTTCGCTCTCCCTTGTGAGGGGGGTTAGGAAGGGCCCCTTCCTATACAAAAAGCGATAGGCGGGGGCCCTTCCTCACATCAGGGCAGGGTCCACTTTTGGTTGGCGGCGGTGGAGATGCAGTCCCAGAGGTGCACGTCCTGGCCGTCGGTGGAGCTGTTGTTCGACACGTCGAGGCACTTGGCGGAGGCGGGGTTGCGCAGGGAGCCGTCGGCCTGCGGGGCCCAGTTCTGGGCGGCGGTGCCGTTGCAGGTCCAGAGCTGGATCTTGGTGCCGTTGACGGTGCCGGCGCCGGAGATGTCCAGGCACTTACCGAGGGTACGCAACGTCTGGCCGGTGACCGTCCAGGTCTGTCGTGGCGTACCGGTGCAGGTGGAGATCTGTGCCTGGCTGCCGTCGGCGGTGGCTCCGCCGTCGATCTCCAGGCACTTGCCGGCCAGGCCGACGATCGGGCCCGTGCCGCCACCACCGCCGCCACCGCCGCCGGTGACGAAGGTGAAGGCGTCGAGGTCGTAGAGCGCGCCGGTGCCGGTACCGGCGAAGGTCAGGTAGAGCGTGGTGGTCCCGGCCGGCGGGTTCGCGATGCTTCCGGTGACGGTGGTGAAGGTGTCCCAGCTGCCGGTCACCGGTACGGTCGCCGTGCCGATCACGGTGCCGGTGGCGGAGCCGGTGCGGACCTGGAGGGTGCCGCCGGCTCCGGCCGAGGAGGCCCGGGCGGTGAACGAGGTGGCGTTGTTCAGCCGGTACGGCTGGAACGCGATCCAGTCACCGTTGTTGATCTCGCCGACGGTCTGCCCGCCCTCGGCGCCCGCCTTGCTGAACTTGGCCACCCCGGACGAGGTGCCGTAGTGCTCGGCCTGCCGGTGCTTCGGCGCCAGGATGTGCTGGGTGTGCGTGGTCAGCCCACCGTTGTCGGTGTACTCGGCGTCGAAGATCGGGAAGATGTTCGCCGCGTCGTCGTGCTCGCCGTCGACCGGGATGGTGAGGGTGCCGGAGCAGCCGTTGGCCGAGGTGATCTGGTGGCCGTGGGTGTCGTGGCCGAGGACGTAGGTCATCTTGACCCGGGAGCAGGCGATGGTGCCGTCCTCCGGGTCGGTCACCGTGATCTGGAACGGCACGGCGTCACCGAAGGCGACCAGTTGGCCGCTGGCCGGCGCGACGATGGTCACCGTCGGGGCGGTGTTGCCGACCCCGACGGTCACGCTGGCGGTGCCGGTGGCGCCGGCCGGGTCCCGTACGGTCAGCGTCGCGGTGTAGTTGCCGTTCGCGGTGTACGTCTTCGTCGGGTTGGCCGCCGTCGACGTGGTGCCGTCGCCGAACGCCCAGGAGTACGTCAGGGCGCCGCCGTCGGGGTCGGCGGAGCCGGCCGAGGAGAAGGTGACGGTCAGCGGCGCCGTACCGGAGGTCGGGTTGGCGCTGGCGACCGCGATCGGTGCCCGGTTGCCGCCGCCGACGTAGTCGAAGCGGTAGAGGGCGGAGTTGGCGTCGCCGTTGAAGTAGCCGGTGCCGTAGTCGAGCACGTAGTACGAGCCGTCCGGCCCGAACGCGGAGTCCATCACCTGCTTGCCGACCCAGGGGAAGGTGTCGATCGCGCCCCGGCTGCCGTCGGCGTTGACGTGGATGGGCTTGATCCAGCCCCGGCCGAACTCGGTGGCGAAGAACTGGCCGTCGAAGGAGGCCGGGAACTTCGTGGGCGACGGGTTCGAGGCGTTGTACCGGTAGACCGGGCCACCCATCGGCGACTCGGAGCCGCCGCCGAACTCGGTCGGGGTGCCGGCGTCACCGGCGTACCGGATCCAGGCCGGCCGGGCGGCGGGCAGGGTGCCCTGGCCGGTGTTCCGGAACGAGTTGTTGGTCGGTCCGCCGGTGCAGTTGTACTTCGCCGCACCCGGCCCGTCCGGGAAGGTCCACTCGTTGTACGTCTCGGTGCTGGTGTTCGTGCCGGTGCAGTACGGCCAGCCGTAGTTGCCCGGCGAGGTGATCCGGTTGAACTCGACCTGTCCGCTCGGGCCCCGGTTCGCGTTGGTGGTGCCGGCGTCCGGCCCGTAGTCGCCGACGTAGACGTGCCCGGTGGCCTTGTCCACGCTCATCCGGAACGGGTTGCGGAAGCCCATCGCGTAGATCTCGGGCCGGGTTCCGGCGGTTCCCGGTGCGAACAGGTTGCCGCCCGGGACCGAGTACGTCCCGTTGGCGTTCACCTTGATCCGCAGGATCTTGCCCCGCAGGTCGTTGGTGTTGCCGGCGGAGCGCTGCGCGTCGTACGCGGGGTAGCGGTTGGTCCGCTCGTCGATCGGTGCGTAGCCGGCCGACTCGAACGGGTTGCTGTCGTCGCCGGTGGAGAGGTAGAGGTTGCCGGCGGCGTCGAAGTCGATGTCCCCGCCGACGTGGCAGCACATCCCCCGGTCGGCCGGTACGTCGAGCACGGTGACCTGGCTGCCCGTGTTGAGGGTGAAGTCGGCGTTCAGGGTGAACCGGGCCAGCCGGTTGACCCCGGCGAACGGGGCGAACTGCGCCGCGGTGCCGTTCGCCGGCGCGTCACCGCCCGGGGTGGACAGCGGCGGGGCGTAGTAGAGGTAGATCTGCCGGTTGCTGGCGAAGCCGGGGTCGACCCCGACGCCCTGCAACCCCTCCTCGTCGTGGGTGTAGACCGGGAGGGTGCCGAGCACCGCCGTGTTGCCGGCGGCGTCGGTACGCCGCAGGGTGCCGTTGCGGGCGGTGTGCAGGACCGACCGGTCCGGCAGCACCGCGATCGTCATCGGCTCGCCCACCTCGGCGACGCCTCGGGCCAGGGTGACCTGCTGGAAGTCGGCGGCGCTGATCGGGTGCGCAGCGGCCGGGGCGGTGGGGCCGAGCACCGCCGGTACGGCGGTCGCGGTCAGCAGCACCGCGGCACCGGTCGCCCAGCGTCGCCGGCCGAACCACCGCCGTCGAGCGGCACCGTGGCCACGGTCGGTCCAATGTGGAACTTCAGTTGAAGACATGTCGTGCACTCCCGTCCTGACCAGTTGCGTGCAGGCAGGGCGCGCGCCGTCGCGCCAGATGCCGTCGGGGTAGATCCGCCCGGGGGACGCCGTTCCGCCCAAGCTGCGACCGCCGCCGACGCAGGTGCGTCAGTACGGAGGTCGCCAGTCGATGGGTTAACCGCGCCGTGGTTACCTCGACGTAACAACTCTGTGCTGGGCACGACACTAATTTCTTCGTGTCGATGTGTCTATACTTTCGCCCCGACTACCCCGAACTTTCGTCCATCACGTGAAAAGTTCCGGTGCCGACGGGACGGAAATCGGCCCTACCGCTCCCGGTCCACGACCTCGGAGGCCAGCGCGGCGAGCACCGCGTCGGCCTCCCGGGAGATCGGGGCGTCCGCCAGCGCCGCCAACGCGGTGTCGGTGCGTACCTTGATCATTTGCTCGATCCGGCCCAGGGCACCGGTCTCGACGATGATCCCGCGCAGGTCGTCGGCGCCGGCCGACTCCAGGTCGGGATTGCCGAACAGGTCCTTCAACCGCAGCGCCTGGGCCCGGTTGGCACTGCCCCGGGCCAGCGCCATCATCACCGTCGGCTTCCCCTCGCGCAGATCGTCCAGCACCGACTTCCCGGTCAGCGCCGGATCGCCGAAGACCCCGAGCACGTCGTCGCGGAGCTGGAACGCGTCACCCAGCGGATCGCCGAACTCGGCCAGCGCGGTCAGCAGCTCCGGCGAACCGGCGGCCAGCGCGGCGCCGATCTGCAACGGCCGGGTCACCGTGTAACGGGCCGCCTTCATCCGGATCACGGTCAGCGCGCTCGCCACCGACCCGTCCCCCACCCCGGACACCAGATCCAGATACTGCCCGGCGATCACCTCGGTACGCATGGTGGCGAAGACGCCGTACCCCCGGTGCACCTCGTCCGGGGTCAGCCCGCACTCGTGGAACATCTGGTCGGCCCACGCCGCGCAGAGGTCACCGCAGAGCAGCGCGGTGCTGCGCCCGTACGACGCCGGATCGCCGCGCCAGGCCGACCGGGCGTGCAGGTCGGCGAAGAGCCGGTGCACCGAGGGCTCGCCCCGGCGCCGGTCGCTGCCGTCCATGATGTCGTCGTGGATCAGCGCGAAGGCGTGGAACAGCTCCAGCGCGGCCGCGGCGGCCACGATGGGCGTACCGTCCACGCCGCCGGCGCCCCGCCAGCCCCAGTAGCAGAACGTCGGCCGCAGCCGCTTGCCGCCGGCCAGTACGAACCGGTTCAGGGTAGTGAAGACCCCGCGCGGCGCCCCGTCCGGCCAGTCCGGATCCTGCCGGTCGAGGAAGGCGGCGAGCTGTGCGTCGAAGCGCTTCCGTAGCGCGCCGAGATCGACCTCCGGCACCGTCGCCGTCATGATCGCTCACCGCTGACCTGCGCGTCACGGGCGCCGGACGCTCCGGCGGCAGCTGACCCGGCCAGCCCGGCCAGGCCCAGCAGCAGCCCCTTGACCTCGGTGCCGGCGTACCGGTCCCGGGCCACCGAGGCGTCCGAGCAGAGCAGCACCGGGGCGTCCGCCGGATCGGCGGGCAGCCGGCCGTGCGAGCCACGTACCGCCCGGGCCCCGGCGTCGAGTCCGACCACGCTCATCAGATAGCGCATCCCGAGCTTCTTGCGGGCCAGCGCCACCCCCGCCCGCCGCTTGGCCGCTCCCGGCGCGGCCGGGTCGAAGAGGAGTTCCGCCGGGTCGTACCCGGGCTTGCGGTGGATCTCCACCAGTCGGGCGAAGTCCGGCGCCACCGCGTCGTCCAGCCAGTAGTAGTAGGTGAACCAGGCGTCCGGCTCGGCGACCAGCACCAGCTCGCCGGAACGGGGATGGTCCAGCCCGTGCGCGGCCTTGCCCGCCTCGTCCAGCACCTCGGCCACCCCGGGCAGCCCGGCGCAGAGCTTCGCCACCGCCGGCACGTCGGCCGGGTCCCTGACGTAGACGTGCGCGATCTGGTGGTCGGCCACCGCGAACGCCCGGGACGTCCACGGGTCCAGGTACTCCATCTTGTCCTGGGTGTAGACCCGCAACAGCCCCTCGGAGCGGAGCAGCCGGTTGACGTCGACCGGGCGGGAGGCCTCGGTGATGCCGTACTCGGAGAGCACCACCACCGTCGCGTTCCGGGCGGCGGCCGCGTCCAGCAGCGGACCCAGCACGGCGTCCAGCTCGACCGCGGCGGCCACCGCCTGCGGCGACGACGGCCCGAAGCGTTGCAGGTCGTAGTCGAGGTGCGGCACGTAGACCAGGGTCAGGTCCGGATCGTGGTCGGCCATGATCTGCTGCGCGGCCTTGCAGATCCAGGCCGACGAGGGCAGCCCGGCGCCCGGCCCCCAGTAGGTGAAGAGCGGGAACCCGCCCAGCTTGCCGGTCAGCTCGTCGTGCAGCTCCGGCGGGTCGGTGTAACAGTCCGGCTCCTTGCGCCCGTCGGCGTAGTAGATCGGCCGGGGCGTCACCGTCCAGTTCACGTCCGCGCCCATCGCGTACCACCAGCAGACGTTGGCCACGGTGTAGTCCGGGCGCTCCCGACGGGCCGCCTGCCACACCTTCTCCCCGCCCATCAGCGCGTGGTGCTGCCGCCAGAGGAACACCTCGCCCAGGTCACGGAAGTACCAGCCGTTGCCGACGATGCCGTGTTCGGCCGGCAGCGCGCCGGTGAGGAACGTCGCCTGGGCCGAGCAGGTGACCGCCGGCAGCACGGTGCCGAGTTCGGCCTGGCAACCGGCGTCGGCCAGGGCCCGGAGCCGGGGCATGTGGGCGAGCAGTCGGGGGGTCAGCCCGACCACGTCGATCACGACAAGTGGATTAGCCATCTCGCCTCCTCAGCAGCGGCGTGGGTGCCGTCGGTCCGGCCGGTCCGGCCGGAGCCGGGGCCAACCCCAACGCGGTCAGTTCGTCGCGGGCGAAGGCCAGTTCGGCGGCGATCCCGGCGGCCAGTTCCTCGTCCGATTCCGGGCGCTGCGCCGCCGGCAGCACCCCCCAGGTGTACGTCTCGACGTCCAGGTGGTCGCAGCCGGCGACCGGCCCGCTGAACAGCTCCCGCAGCGCGTCCCGCAGCACCGGCACCGTGGACTCCAGCGGCGGGGCGGGCACGGCGTGCAGCGGCACGTGGTAGTGCACCCGCCAGGAACCCGGCAGCTCCGCGTCCAACGCCTCGTCCAGGTCGTCGGCGGCGTGGGCCGGATCGGCCGGGTCGGCGGCCCCCGCGCAGGCTCGGGCCCGGGTCTGGTGCATGAAGCGCGGCTCGACGTACCCGCGCAGGGTGTCCACTGCCGCGACCGGATCGGCGGCGGCCAGCGCGGCCGAGACCTGGACCTTCACCACCGGCAACCCGGCGGTACGCAGCCGGGCCAGCGCCTCGGCCGGTTCCTCCCAGGCGCAGGCCAGATGGGCCAGGTCCAGGCAGATGCCGAGCCGGTCGGTGTCCACCCGGGACAGCTGCGCGACCGCCTGTGTGGTGGACTCGACCACGCAGCCCGGCTCCGGCTCGAACCCGACCCGGACCGCCCGGCCGGAGAGCCAGGCGATCTCGGTCAGCCCGTTGGCCAGCTCGGCCAGCACCCCGGCCGCCCGCCCGGCGCGCCGCTCGTCCCACGGCTCCCGCCAGGCCAGCGGCAGGGTGGAGACCGAGCCCCGGACGGCGTCGTCGGGGAGCAGGTCGACCAGGATGGTGGCCAGGTTCAGCGTGTAGACCAGCCGCTCCCGGGTGGTCCAGTCCGGCTCGTACACCGCCTTCTTCACCACCGGCGCCTGGAAGGCCTGGTAGGGGAACCCGTTCAGGGTCACCACCTCCAGCCCGCGCGCGTCCAGCTCGGCGCGGAGCCGGCGCCGCGCCCGCGGGTCGGCGCCCAGCCCGGCCGCGACCGGCGCGGCCAGCCACAACCCCAGTCCGAGTACGTCGGCGTCCAGCCCCTGCCGGATCCGCACCGCGTACGTGTCGAGCTGTTCGACCACCCCGGCCAGGTCCTCCGCCGGATGCACGTTGGTGCAGTAGCTCAGGTGCACCAGTTGCCCGTCGGCGTGCCGCAGCCGCATCAGCTGCCGCCACGCAGGATCGAGTTCCCCTCGAAGCTCGACGCCGGCGCCGACGCCGACGCCGACCCGCCCGTTGGGTCCCCGGACGCCGACCCGCCCGTTGGGTCCCCGGACGCCTCGTCGCCCAGTTCGAGCCGGCCGGACTGGCCGTAGAACTCGACCGGGTTGCGCCAGAGCACCCGGTCGACATCGTCGTCGTCGAAGCCGGCCGCCAGCATCGCGTCGGCGGTGACCCGGGTCAGCAGCGGATCCGACCGGCCCCAGTCGGCGGCCGAGTTGACCAGCATCCGCTCGGTCCCGTACGTCCGCAGCAGCTCGACCATCCGGGGCGGCGACATCTTGGTGTCCGGGTAGATCGAGAAGCCCAGCCAGCAGCCACTGTCCCGGACCAGTGGAACGGTCACCTCGTTCAGGTGGTCGATCACCACCCGGCCCGGGTCCAGGCCGGACTCGGCGACCACCGCCAGGCTCCGCTCGGTACCCCGGGCCTTGTCCCGGTGTGGGGTGTGCACCAGGGCCGGCAGCTCGTACTCGACGGCCAGGGCGAGCTGGGCCGCGAAGACCTCGTCCTCCTCCGGCGTCATCGAGTCGTACCCGACCTCGCCGACCGCCACCACACCGTCCTTGTCCAGGTAGCGGGGCAGCAGCGCCAACACCTCCCGGCAGCGCGGGTCGTTGGCCTCCTTCGGGTTCAGCGCGATCGTGGCGTGGTGCCGGATGCCGAACTGGCTGGCCCGGAACGGCTCCCAGCCGACCAGCGAGTCGAAGTAGTCGGCGAACGAGGCGACGCTGGTACGCGGCTGCCCGAGCCAGAACGCCGGCTCCACCAGGGCGCGTACCCCGGCGGCGGCCATCCGCTCGTAGTCGTCCGTGGTCCGCGAGGTCATGTGGATGTGCGGGTCGAAGATCCGCATCAGGCCTCCTTCGTGCTCGGTCGGTCCGGAGTGCTCAGTCGGTCCGGGGTGCTCAGTCGGTCCAGCAGCGCGGTCGCGTCGGCCGGCATCTCCCGCCCCGCCGCCCGGCGCTCCTGCGCGAGGCCGGCCAGCATGGTCGCCAGTTCACCGTCGGCCCGCTCGTCGAGGCGGTGCACCACGGCGAGCGGTATCCCGGTGAAGACGCACTTGAGCACCGCCTGCCGCCAGGCGGCCTGATCGAGCCGGTCGGCGTACGGGCCCAGCGCGGCGGCCACCAGCCGGGTGTCGTTGGTCCGGATCGCGTCCAGCAGCAGCGGCACCCCGGCCTCCCCGATCGGCAGCAGCGGCAGCGCCCGCAGCACCGCACGCTTCTCGGCCCCGTCGCCGTACCGGTAGAGGGCCTCGACCTCGCCGGTCGCCTCGGCCGGTGGCAGCGCGGTGAGCAGCAGTACCCGGGCCGCGTCGTCGGCGGTCCAGTCGGGCAGCTCCGGCAGTGGTGCCCGGCCGCACCTGCGCCCCGCCGAGGCGAAGAGCCGGCCGATCGCCGCCGGCTCGGCTCCGACCCGGCGCAGCGCCTCGGTCAGCCAGCCCCGATCGGGCAGTTGCTGGTCCGGCACGGCCTCCAGTGCCGCCCGCAGTCGTTCCGGTTCCGGTTCCATCGGTCCTCCCCAGGCCTGGATGTCAGCTCCGTCGGTGGTCGCGGTCCCCCGTGCCCGCCTGGTCAGCCCGGCGGCCCGGCGGCCCGGCGGCCGCGACCCGGTCCGGTACGGCGCGCGTCGACGTGCGGCCGGTTCCGTTCGTCGGACCCGGCCCGGCCCGGCCGGCGGCCTCGGCGGCCCGGAGGAACTCGATCGACTCCGCCGCCACCGTCGGCGCGGCGTGCGAGTGCCGGGGCAGCTCGACGGCGACCAGCCCGGCGTAGCCGGCGTCGGCCAGGGCCCGCAGCACCGGCGGGAAGTCGATCTCCCCCGTGCCGAACTCCAGGTGCTCGTGTACGCCCCGACGCATGTCGTCGATCTGCACGTTGACCAGGTGCGCGGCGACCTGCTCGACGCAGTCCGGCACCGGCAGCGGCTCCAGGCAGCGACAGTGTCCGATGTCGAGGGTGATGCCGAAGTGCGGCGGGGCGCCGAGCGCGGCACGCAGCCGCTGCCAGTCGGCGATGTCGGCCACCAGCATGCCCGGCTCCGGCTCGAACCCGAGCACCGTACCGGCGCCGTCGGCGACGTCGACCAGTTCGGCACAGCCGGCCACCAGCCGGTCCCAGGCGGTCGCCGGATCGATCCCGGCCGGCCGTACCCCGGACCAGAAGGAGACCGCCTCGGCTCCCAGGTCGGCACCGATCGCGACGGCCCGGCGGAGGAACTCGATCCGCAGCGCGGAGTCGTCGTGCAGCAGGGTCGGCGCGTGCTTACGCCAGGGGTCGAGCAGGTACCGGGCCCCGGTCTCGATCACCACCCCGAGGTTCAGCTCGGCCAGCCGCCGGCGCAGCGCCGCCACCCGGGCCGCGAGGTCGGGGCCGAACGGGTCCAGGTGGTCGTGGTCCAGGGTCAGTGCCACCCCCTGGTAGCCGAGATCGGCCAGCACCCGCAACGCGTCGTCGAGCCGGTGGTTGGCAAAGCCGTTGGTGCCGTACCCGAACCGCAGGCCGGGGCCGGGGGCGGCGGTCATGTCGGGGAGACCTTCCGGGCCAGCCGGCGGCCGAGCGGGGCGGCAGCGGCGACCGCGACCCCGAGCACCGCCGCGCCGGCCCGCGCGACCAGCGCACCCTGGAGGGCCGGCAGTCCGGTGATGCCGGCGCCGACCGCCGCCCGTACCCGGGACGCCTGTGGATCGGCGGCCACCCGGGCCTGGGCGGCGCCGTACTGCAACCCGTACCAGCCGGCGAGCACCGCCGGCACCAGCGCCCGCCAGCCCGGCCCGGCCCGGGAACCGGTCCACCGGTTGGCCCCGTCCGGATGACTCCGGTCGTCCCCGCCGCCGCTGCTGTCGCCGCCCCGTGCACCGGCCCCGGAACGGCGGCCAGCCATCGCGGCGGCGGCGACCGCGGCCGTTCCGGCCAGGGTGGCGGCCGGCAGCGCGCGGGAGGCGCCGGAGACCTCGCGCCGGGACAGCTCGGTCACGGTGTACGTGTGCGCGGCCACGGTCAGCGCCGCCGGCACCGCCCGGACGGTACGTCCCTGGCTCGCCCCGAGCAGCACGTCCAGGCCACGGCAGGCGGCCATCACCGCCGGCCCGGCCGAGGTGTTCTTGGCCACCAGGTCGTACGCCCAGATCGTGCCGGCCAGCGGCACCGCCACGGCCAGCGCCCGGCGACCACCGGCCAGGCCGGCCAGGGCGACCCCGGCGGCGGTGAGCCCGGCCGAGACACCGAGGGCGAACCCCGGCGAGACCCGCCCGCTGGGAATCGGCCGCTCCGGCCGCTCCCGGGCGTCCAGCTCGCGGTCCGCCCAGTCGTTGGCGGCCATCCCACCCCAGTAGAGCAGCACCGACGCCCCGGCCAGCCCCGGCACCCGACGGTCCAGCGCCTGGGCGGCGGCGGCACCCGCCACCACGTCCCCGGGTACGGAGAGCGCGGCGGGCGCCCGGACCAACTGGGCCAGATCACGCAGCGACGGCATCCGGGGTTCCCTCCGTACGGTCGGCGTCCAGCCCCCGGGCGAACGCGCAGAGGATGCCCCACTGGTCGGCGAGCGCGTGCGGCACCTCGCCGAGCGGGTCCTTGAAGAAGAACGCCAGTTCGGGCAGCGGCCCGGTACGGCCGGCCCGGTGCGCCGCGGCGGTCAACCGGGCCAGGTCGAGCAGCAGCGGTGCGGCGAGCGCGGAGTCGCAGCCGTGCCAGCTGAACTCCATCCGCATCGCGGTGCCGAGGAAGCCCGAGAAGGTCACCAGGTCCCACGCGGTCTTGAAGTCGCCGATGTCGTCGACGTACTCGATCCGGGTGTTGCCCTGCGGCAGGTAGCCCAGCGTCTCGCCGAGCACCCGTTGCTTGCTGGCCGACTTGGCCGCGTTCGCCGCCGGATCGGCCAGGTTCGCGCCGTCCCCGCCGCCGAGCAGGTTCAGCCCGGACCAGGTACGCACTTTCAGGTTCCGCATCGCGAACATCGGCGCCAGCACGGACTTCACCAGCGTCTCGCCGGTCTTGCCGTCGTGCCCGGCGTACGGGACACCCGCCCGGCGGGCCAGTTCGGCCACTGCGGGCAGCCGGGCACCGGTCGACGGAGTGAAGTCCACGTAGGAACAACCCGCCGTGAAGGCCGCGTACGCGTACGCGGAACTGGGCGGCAGTGGGCTGCCGACGGCGAGGGCGGCGTCCAGGGCGGCCAGGTCGGCGTGGGCCGGATCGGCCGCCGGGACCGGCTCGGTGGAGGAGACGTTGACCACCACCACCCGGTCCAGTCCGTGCCGCTCCCGGAAACCGGTGAGGTCCGCGACGATCTCCTCGATCACCGACGCCTGCCGCTCGCCGGTCGGCGCCGGTCGCAGCTCCGCCTCGACCGTGGCGAGTTCCTCGGTCAGCGCCGCCACCAGACGGGCCGGCAGCACACCGGCCTCGGCCAGTGCCTCGGCCTTCTTCGTCAGCGGAGTCGTGACCACGTCATGTCCACCGAAGACCAGGTCGGCGAGGGCCGGCAGGGCCGCGGCACGCAGGGCCGGCAGCTCGGTCACGCAGCCGGTCGGCTCGGCCAGCCCGGCCCGCAGGGCAAGCGCCCCGACCGTGCTGGTCACCGCCACCGAACCACGCCCGCCCACCAGCCAGACACCCGTACGCATCAATGCTCCTCCCTCCGGTGCCGGGTCGGGGCCTCGTGGGCACCGATCCGGGATCTACGGCGATGAACCGGGCAACTGCCGGAACGCTCGCCGAATCCGCCTATCGGGACATCTTGCCGTGATCAAGTGAAAAGCGCCCCGTCCGCCCGACCGTCGCGGTGGAACATCCCTTGTAGCAGCGCCGGAGTCGGCGGCAACGACGCTGCCCGGGTCCGTGACCGGGCGGGCGGACGGGGCTGGTAGGCAGGGCCGGTCGGCGTCTCGGTCCTGCCTCCCCCGTTCTCCACTGGCGACCGGGCAGCCGTACGCTGCCGGCTCCGGTCGCGAGTTGTCCTTGTTCAGTTGTCCCGGTGCTGTGTAAGGACTGTGGGGCGGTGGTCTACGGGCGGCGGGGCACCCGGCGCGGTGCCCGACGTTCCCGGCGTCGCGCTGGCGGCCGGCGGGGCCGGCCGGGCGCCGCTCGGGCCGCTCGGGTGGGGGTGGTCTGCGGGGGTGGGGGTGGGGGTGTGTGCGGGGGTGGGGGCTGCGGTTGGTCGGTCGGGGGTACTCCCCGGCCGGAGTTGCGGCGTCCGGCACGACCGGGGAATCCCGGTCCGGCCGCACCGGACGGCCGCGTCATCTGCCGTACGCACCACTGCCGGAACGGGCTCCGGCGTGCGGGGCGTACACCCTCCGGAGGGACCTCGATCCGATCGCGGGGCGCAACCGCGGCCGGACCCTCGCCGGTCACTCCGGAAAGCTCTCGGGTCGGGGAGGCACCGGCCCGGGTGGGGACCGGTCCACCCCCGACGGGTGGACAGTTGCCTCCGGCGGTGCCGGCCTCCACACCCGACGGGCGGGAAGCCGGCGTACGCCGGTTCGTTGCGTTCAGGCGATGCGTGTCACGCGGAGACCGGCGCGAGCACCGGCTCCACCTCGGTCCAGGAGGAACCGATCTCCGCCGACCGCGCGACGGCGTCCAGGACCAACTGGACCTGGAGCGCGTCCGCGAACGAGGGGGTCGGATCCGATCCGCTGGCGAGCGCCGCGAGGAAGTCGCGGAACTCGTGCGTGAACGAGTGCTCGTAGCCGATGATGTGCCCCGGTGGCCACCACGCCGCCATGTACGGGTGGTCGCCTTCGGTGACCAGGATCCGCCGGAATCCCTGTTCGACACCGGGTTCGGTGGCGTCGAAGAACTCCAGCTCGTTGAGGCGTTCGAGGTCGAACGCCACCGAGCCGAGCGAACCGTTGATCTCGACCCGGAGGGCGTTGCGCCGGCCGGTCGCGAACCGGGTGGCCTCGTAGGTGGCCAGTCCGCCACCGTCGAGCCGGGCCACGAAGACCGCCGCGTCGTCGACGGTGACCTGCCCGGTGGCCCCGGCACCGCCGGCGCCGTCGGCCGAGGCGGCCAGTCCGCTCGACTCGGCGGGCAGCGGACGCTCCTTGACGAACGTCTCGGTGATCGCGCTGACCCCGGTGATCCGCTTGCCGGTCACGAACTGGGTCAGGTCGATGATGTGCGCACCGATGTCGCCGAGCGCACCGGACCCCGCCTTGTCCTTCTGCAGTCGCCAGACCAGCGGAAACTGCGGATCGGTGATCCAGTCCTGCAGGTAGACCGCGCGGACGTGCCGGATCGTGCCGAGCCGGCCGGACGCGACCAGCTCCCGCATCAGGCTGACCGCGGGGACCCGGCGGTAGTTGAACCCGCACATGGCCCGTACGCCCACCGTCTGCGCCTTGGCCGCCGCGGCGACCATGGCCCGAGCCTCATCGACCGTGTTGGCCAGCGGCTTCTCGCACAGTACGTGCTTGCCCGCCTCCAGCGCCGCGATCGTGATCTCGGCGTGGCTGTCGCCGGGAGTGCAGACGTCGACGATGTCGATGTCGTCCCGGGCGATCAGTTCACGCCAGTCGGTGGTGTGGCCGTCCCAGCCGAGCCGAACGGCCGCGTCCGCGACCTTCGACTCGTCCCGGCCACAGATCAGGGCCATCCGGGCGCGTACCGGCAGGTCGAACACGCGGTTCACGGTGCGCCACGCCTGTGAGTGCGCGGCGCCCATGAACGCGTAGCCGACCATGCCGACCCGCAACTCCGAGTTGTCTACGCTGGACACCGTGGATTACTCCTGTCGGTCAGGATGCGAAGCCGAGCGGCAGGTACGCCTCGACGTTTTCTTTGGTGACGGTTTCCGAGGCGAGAACGATCGTCTTCGGCACCTGGAGTTCGGCGAGGTCGCCCATCCCGCGCCCCTGCGCGACGAGGCGGGCGATTGCCACCGCTGACGATGCCATCGTCGGGCTGTAGGTGACAGTGGCCTTCAGCGGCGTGTCGCCCTTCTTGATGGTGTCCATCGCGTTACGGGAACCCGCACCGCCGACCAGGATGAACTCGGACCGGTTGGCCTGCTTCATCGCCGCGAGGGCGCCCAGGCCCTGGTCGTCGTCGTGGTTCCAGATCGCGTCGATCTTTGGCGCGGACTGCAACAGGTTGGCCGTCACGGACTGGCCCTTGGCGACGGTGAAGTCCGCCCACACCTGGTGATTCACCTTGAGGCCGTTTCGGGCCAGGGCATCCTTGAAGCCACGCGACCGGTCCTTGGTCAGCGGCAGGAAGTCGATACCACCGATCTCGGCGATGACCGGAGCCGTCTTGCCGGCCTTCTTGAGTTCCGCGGCGATGAAGTTCCCCGCCGCCACACCCATTCCGTAGTTGTCTCCCTTGATCAACGTGCGGTACGCGAAGGGGTTGGTGAACTCGCGGTCGAGGTTGATGATCGGGATGCCGGCTTCCATCGCCTTGAGCGCGGTCGGCTCGAGCTTGTCGCCCTCGTGCGGCAGGAAGACGATCGCGTCGACCTTCTGCTGGATGAGCGACTCGACCGCGGCCCGCTGGACGGCCGGGTCGTTGCCGCCGGACTCCACCGGCACGAACGTCACCTCGGAGAACTTGGCCGCCTGCGCCTTGCCGTTGGTGGTGACGGCGAGGATCCAGCCGTGGTCGCCCGCCGGTACGGAGAAGCCGATCTTCACCGGCTTCGACGGCTCCGAGTTGGAATTGCCGGCAACGGTCTGCGAATCGCCGCTGCCGTCATCGCCCTTCTCGTTGGAGGTGCAGGCCGTCAGCAGCGTGCCGGCGCCGATCGCCGCTCCGCCGAAAAGTAGACCCCGGCGGGACAAGTGACCCAAATCCTGGGACATAGGGACCTCCTGGTCAAAATGCCTGGTGGTTGGTAGTGGGGGTGGTGTGACGGTGGCGCGGCTTGCCGGCAGAGCGCTGGCAGGCGAAGACCGTTGTGTTGCGTACACACGGCCGGCCTGATCCAGGCGATGCGATTACTTGTTGATCGAGGTGTTGCCGGTGGAGCGGCGTACGGTCGTTCGTTGGGTCACCCGGAGGCGGGGACGCCCCGGCGTTTTCGCAGGCCACCGATGCGGAACTGCTGTACGAGAACGGCACCGATGATGATCGCGCCCTTGACGATGTTCTGGACTTCGATCTGGAGATTGAGCAGGATGAACAGGTTTGTGATCATGGCGAACACCAGCACGCCCAGCAGGGTGCCGACGACGGTTCCGCGACCGCCGGCGAGGGAGGTACCGCCGATGATGGCCGCGGCGATCGCGTCCAGTTCGTAGAACTCGCCGTGGGTCGACGCTCCGGCGTTCGACAACGACACCAGGATGATCGCGGCGATCCCGCAGCAGAGCCCGGAGAGCGCGTAGAGCAGGAGTGTCTGGCGCTTGACGTTGATGCCGGCCAGACGCGCCGCCTCAAGGTTGCCCCCGACCGCGACCGTACGGCGCCCGAACGTCGTACGGTTGAGCACCACCCAGGCGATCGCCACGACGGCGGCGAAGACCAGCACCAGCAACGGGATCCCGAGAATGTCGGTCTCGGCCAGGCTGTTGATGCCGCTCACGCTGACGACCTGGGTCGTCTTGTTGGAGATCTGCGCGGCGAGTCCCCGGGCGGCGACCATCATCGCCAGGGTGGCGATGAAGGCGACCATCCGGCCGTACGCGATGAGCAGACCGTTGACCACTCCCGCGAGGGTGCCCACCACGATCGCGGTGAACAGGATGCCCACCATGCCGAACTCCTGGGTGGCCACGGTGGTACACCAGACACTGGCCAGGCCCACCAACGAACCCACCGACAGGTCGATGCCACCACCGATGATCACGAAAGTCATCCCGATGGCGAGCACGCCGACCGCGGATGCCTGGGTGAGGATCGTCATGATGTTGCTGATCGCGCGGTCCGGGTCGAGGTAGACGTCGGGCCGGCGATAGGCGGCGAAAACGACAAGCGCCAGCAGGACCACGACGAGCGCACTGTTGCGTCGTACGGACTCGCCAGCACCGCCGCGCCACCAGCCACCGCTACCCCGCTGGTCCCCCGCGCTCAACCCGCCGTCGCCCGTGGCTGGGCCGACGTCCGGTTTTTTGTCGACCGGCGCCGCAGCCGTCTCACGCTCGGGAATTATTTCGGTCACGCTGTCACCTCCTCGCTCAGGACATTTGTGGAATGCGGCCCGCCGTCAAGCAGCGACCCCGCCATGATGAGGTCGAGTACGGCATGCTCGTCGAGTTCCTCGGCCGGCGCCTCGCGAATGATCCGGCCCTCACGCATGATCAGCACCCGGTGGGCGAGGCCGAGCACCTCCGGCACTTCGCTGGAGACCAGCAGTACGCCGACCCCACGGTCGGCGAGCTGCCGGATCACCCGGTACAACTCGGCGCGTGCGCCGACGTCGACCCCCCGGGTGGGTTCGTCCAGGAGCAACAGTCTGGTGCCACCCAGCAACCACCTGCCGACCACCACTTTCTGTTGATTGCCACCCGACAGGGTGCCGACGGCACGGCCGACATCACGGGGACGCAACTGCAACTCGTCGGCCATCTCACTGCTCGCCGCCCGCTCCCGGTCGGCGCGGGTGAAGCCGCCCGCCGCGTAGTGGGCGAAGGTCGCCAGCGTCATGTTGCGGTAGATCGGCTCGCCGAGCAGGAGAGCCTGACTCTTCCGCTCTTCCGGGGCCATGCCCAGCCCGGCGCGGACCGCCGCGCCGACCCGTCCGGCCGGCAGCGGCTTGCCGTCGACCGACACCTGGCCGGCCTCGGGTCGCCGGGCACCGTAGATCGTTTCCAGCAGCTCGGAGCGGCCCGACCCGACCAGCCCGGTGATGCCCACGATCTCTCCGGCGCGGACGTGCAGGGAGACGTCGGCGAACTCCCCCGACCGGGACAGGCTCTTCACCTCGAGCAGCGGCACGCCCGTTGGCGTCGGCTGCTCGGCCCGGGGCGGGAAGACGTACTCGATGTTGCGCCCCGTCGTGTGCCTGACCAGTTCGCTGGTGGGTGTGGTGCGGGCGGGCAGGTTGACCGCAGCCGCCCGGCCGTCCTTGAGGACGGTCACCCGGTCGCCGATCTCGCGGATCTCCTCCATCCGGTGCGATATGTAGATCACCGCGATGCCCGCGCCGGTCAGCTGTCGAATCATCCGGAACAGGTTCTGCACTTCGTCGTGTGCCAGGACGGCGCTGGGCTCGTCCATGATGAGCATCCGGGTCTCGTGCGAGAGCGCCCGGCCCATGCTCGCGATCTGCTTCGCGGCCGCCGGCAGCGTCCGCACCGGCCGCCCGGGCGGGATCTCCGGATGTCCGAGCCGGGCCAGCAGCTCCCGCGTCCGTTGGCGCATCAGTCCACGCTGGACGAAGCCGAACCGACGCGGCTCGTGGCCCAGGAAGATGTTCTCCGCCACCGTCATGTCCTCGACAAGGTCGAGTTCCTGGTAGATGGTGGCGATGCCGGCCTTCATGGCGGACTGGGGCGTATTGAAGGAGATGGGCGCACCGAGCCACTCGATCTCGCCGCTGTCCGGTTGGTGCGCGCCGGACAGCACCTTGATCAGAGTGGACTTGCCGGCGCCGTTCTGCCCGAGCAGGCAGTGCACCTCGCCCGCGCGGACCTCCAGGTCCACCCCGTCCAGTGCGCGTACTCCGGGGAAGGTCTTCACGACGTCGGTGAGCCGCAGGACGACTTCGCCCGGGACCACGTCGGCCGGCGCGGCGACCGGCGGCTGCCCCTCGGACCCGGCCCCGTTTGAGGAGCCGGCCGGGTCCGAGGATCCGGCGCCGTGCTGAGGTCCGGCCGCGCTGCCATGGGTGCTGGTCACGACGCCTCCCCGAATGCGACATCGCTGGCGAGTACGGCGGCGCCGGTGACCCCGGCCCGCGAGCCGAGCTCGGAGAGGACCACCGGCAGGTTGCCGGTGGCCAGCGGTAGTGACCGCCGGTAGACCACGCTTCGGATCTCCGCGAGCAGGATGTGGCCGAGCTGGGCCAGCCCGCCGCCGATGACGATCATCGACGGGTTGGCGAAGCTGACCAGGCCGGCGAGCACCCCACCGACCCGGCGCCCGCCGTCGCGGATCAGCCGGATGCAGGTCACGTCCCCCTCGATCGCGCCCTCCGCGACGTCGAGCGCAGTGACCGCACCGGCGGCCGCGAGCCGTTCGCTGAGGGCGGGCGAGGCACCGGTACGGGCGGCAACGGTGGCGTCCTTGGCCACTGCGGCACCACTGAACAGGGCCTCCAGACAGCCGACGTTCCCACACGAGCACATCGGCCCGTGCGAGTCGACCTGGATGTGCCCGATGTCGCCGGCACACCCGTCGGTCCCCCGGTAGACCTCGCCGGCCAGGTAGATGCCGCACCCGATGCCTGTGCCGATCTTGACGAACAGGAAGTCGTCCACCGAGTGCGCGACCCCGCCGTGCCGTTCGCCGATAGCCATGATGTTGACGTCGTTGTCCACGACGGCCGGACAACCGTGCTCGCGGGTCAGCAGCTCGCGGACCGGAAAGCGGTCCCAGCCGGGCATGATCGGCGGCGAGACCGGCACTCCGTCACGGAAGCTCACCGGGCCGGGTACGCCGATGCCGACCGCGTGCAGGCGCTCGTACGCCCCGTCCGACCTCGCCTTGTGCAACAGCTCGTTGACCCGGTGCAGGATGACCTTCGGTCCGGAACGGATGTCGGTGGCCTCGGCGTACGCGGCGACCGGTTCGAGCCGGCCGTTGACCACCTCGACGTCGATCGAGCTGGCGCCCAGATCGACCGCGGCGAACCGCAGGTCGGGGTTGAGTTCGACCAGTGTGGAGCGCCGGCCGCCCCGCGAAGCGGCCAGTCCCGCCTCGGCCACGTAGCCGAGGCTGACCAGCCGTTCCAGCTCTGCGAGCAGCCGTGGCCGGGGCATCTGCAACCGGTCGGCGAGCTCGGCACGGGAAACGGCGCCCTGGTCGCGCAGCAGCCGTAGCAACCGAAGGTGCAGCGGATCCGCCGTACGCACTTGGGACTCACCTCCGTCGGCCTCACGTTCACGCCGACGCAATGCCCGCGTGTTATGTCCGACACAGTAAGAGCCTTCCGCACCAGCTGTCCAGAGCTTCATCCGATCTGACGCTAACTTTTGTCCGAACAGACAAAAGCTAGATGTGGATCTAGGAAAGCGACCAGTGACCCTCCGTGAACGGGCCCTTCTTGACCTCGCGATCGCCCTGAGCTGGACGAACAGCTCCGGTATCGCCGGGTACCCGGGCAGTGGCGGCCCGGTCACGCGCCAACTCCAGGTCCCAATCGGCACCGGACGCGGTGGCGGATCTGACGGCCAGCCGACGTTGCTCCAGGCGGCGGAGGTCAGGGGCCGTTGCTCCAGGCGGCGGAGGTCAGCAGCCGTTGCTCCAGGCGGCGGAGGTCAGCAGCCGAACCGGCACCGTGGACCGACTAGCTCCCTGGGCAGGCCCAGCGGAATCGTCGCCGAGCGCCGCGTTCAACGGCCGGGCCATGGACTGGGAGATTCCGAGTTCCATCCGAACCCGGGAGCAGTCCGACTGGTCATCGTCGCGCCGAGGCTGCCGGCTGCCGAGTTGCCGATGTCACCGCCGGCTGGCGGCCGAACACCCGATGAGCTGGTCGTGGAGGCGGAGGATGTCGGCGCTCGGGACCACACCCAACTCCTCCGCCAGGTGCCGGCACAGTTGCCGGTACACGAGGATCGCGTCCACCTGTCTGCCGCTGCGGTGTAGTGCGAGCATGAGCTGGCCCTGAATCCGCTCCCTGGCGGGGAACTCCGCACACATCTTGATCAGGTCGCCGACGATCCGCTCGTGCCGACCGCACTCCAGTTCAAGGTCGAAGAATTCCTCGGACGCGGTGAGTTGCAGTTCGGTCAGCCAGGCGGCGCTGGCGGCGACGGCCTGACTGTCAAGGTCGTCGAGCACCGGCCCGCGCCACATACCCAGGGCCGACCGGTAGTGCGCGGTGGCCTCCTCGAAGCGGCCCGCCGCCGCGGACTCACGCGCCGCCGAGACCCGGCCGACGAAGACCCGGGCGTCCAGGTCCTCGGGTCGGACGTTGAGCTGGTAGCCGCTCGGTCTGGTCTCGAGCAGCGTGTCCGGCGCACCGGCTCGCACGAGACGACCGCGCAGCGCCGCTACGCAGTTCTGCACCTGTTTCCGGGCCGTCGACGGCGGATACACATCCCAGACAGCGGCGACCAGCCGGTCGATCGAACTCCTGCCCTCAACCGCCAGCAGGAGCGCACCGAGGATCTTCCGTTGTCTGTCCCCAGTTAGATCGACGCGTCGGCCTGCCACCGTGATCTCCAGCGGGCCGAGGATAGCGAACTCCACGAACCTGCCCCCTCCGGGGCCACAGTGGAGCCAGCTGAACTTGCCAGGCCCCCCGTGACCACCCTCAGAAGCCGATCCTCCTCGATCGACTTGCTGCCGTCAACCTCGATCCACTTGCTGCCGTCAACCTCGATCGGCGATGACAAAACGATGACAAAGCCATGCAATGCTTGCCGGCGAATGTTGCTGGTACAGGAAGGACTCGCCAATGGCGTCGATGCATGACGTGGTGTTGGTGGTGGTCAACAGCGTTGCGGCCGCCATCCTGGTGCAGGCTGCGCTCAGCAAGATCGCGGCGCCATCCCATCTACGCCAGGCTCTGTCCGAAGTCGACGTACCAGACGCTCTGACGACGACCAACGCCGTCCGGCTCTATGCCGGCATCGAGTGCCTCGCCGGCATAGCGTTGCTGTTCTCGGCGACCCGTTCGGTCGGCGCCGTTCTCGTCGCCGCGCTCGGCCTGGTGTTCATCGGCCTCGGTGGGCTGGGTATGGCGCGGGGCAGTGTCGAGCCGTGTGGGTGCTTCGGTAATCCGGCCGGACGACCGCTCGGCATCACCAACGTCGCGCTCGGTGCGGCGCTGGTGGCGGCGGGGGCGACGAACCTTTTGACGCGATCGCCGACCGGCTCGGCCGCCCTGCTCGGCACGGCGCTCGCCCTGCTCGTCCTGTGCCTGTACGTCAACCGGGCCTGGGCCTGGCCGTTGATCCGTCCACGGAGGGGAACCTCATTGTGATCCTTTTTCTGAGCATCGTTGTCCTCATCCTCGCCGGCGCCATCGTCATGGTGTTCGCGATGCTCGGGGAGTTGTCGTCCCGGGTACCCGCCTCCAACGAGGAGTCGCTGCGCCGGATCGAGGCGATCGACACGGCGCGGACCGGGCACAGTCCATCCCACTGGCCGGCCGAGCTCGCGCACGTCGCCGAGCAGGAGTACTCACTCGTGCTCATCCTCAGTTCCACCTGCGTGAGCTGCGAGAAGATCGCCGGTCAGGTGTCGAAGATGCTCGACCGTGGCCCCGCGAACCTCGGCCTCGTCGTGGCGTGCCCGGCCCGGGAACGGGGTGAGCATTTCGCCGCCACGCACGGCATCGACCGCGGAACGCTCTACATCGACGAGGACGGCGCCTGGACCAAGGGCGAGTTCTCCGTTGAAACCAGCCCCGCCGCGCTGCTGTTCCGAAATGGACGGTTGCAGTCGGCGTTGCTGTTCTGGGATTTGCCCGCCGTACTGACTGCGGTGGGTTCGATGAGTGCAAACGACCAGGAGGTGGCGTGAAAACCCAGGTGAGCAAGATGACGACCGGTCGGCGGAAGGTACTGGCCGGCGTCGGGGCGAGCGGGCTGGCCATGGCGGCCGCGGTGTTCGGCCGCAGCACCCCGGCACAGGCAGCGAACCACGCGTGCTGCACGCTGGTGTTCGTACCGCCGAACGTGTCCTACGCCAGCTGCACCAGTGGCCGGCACTACGTCTGGCAGTGCACGTTCGGCACGGTCGGACCGGTGTACCGGTACAACTGCTGCGAGAAGATGAACTCCGCGGGCAAGACCATCGGCTCCGCCACGCGGTACACCTGCATCTCGAACTGCGGCTAGTTCAATGACCGTCGTCGTCGGGATCGCGCTGCTCGGCGCGATCCTCCAGATGCAGAGCCCTTGAGGCACGTCCATGGCCGGGGTCGCCGGCCCAATGCTGAGGCATGACCGGGCCGGTGCCATCCGGTTCCTGCTCGGACTCCTGATCGGCGGACTCGCCGGATCGGTCGTCCTGGCGGTGCCTTTCTACGTGCTGGGCCGGCTGACCGAGGCGCTGCTGACGGAGCAGGTGCGGTGGGTGGTCTTCGGGGTGGTCGTCGTCGTAGCCGGCGTCGTCGACCTGACGTTGCGCACGCCGCACGTTCAACGCCAGGTGCCACAACGTCTGGTACGGACCTTGAAGCCGGGCCCGCTCGGCCTGGTCTGGGGCGTTGACCTCGCGATGCTGTTCACCACGCAGAAGACGACGTCGCTGCTCTGGGTGGCGTTGGCGGGGCTGGTACTCGTCGCGCCGGGGCTCGCACCAGCCCTCCTCGCCGCGTCGTGGGCGGTGGCATGGCTGGCGATGGTCTATCTGAGCGTACGCAGACCGACACTGATTCCGATCGGTGAGGAGCGGTTGACATGGCAGGACCTGGTAAAGATTCTCCGGCGCGTGTCCGGAACGATCTTGCTGGGGACGGCGGTGATCGGAGCGTTCATGCTGAGCTGAACCCCGATCGCGTCCTCACGCCCGACCCGACCGGCGGTCAGGTCATCATCACCCGCTTCGAGTGCCCGAACCTGCGGGTACTGCTGTACCTGCTGGCGCTGCACGTCCGGATCAAGCGGGACGTACAGCGCAACGTACCGGGGTTGATCGCGAGCCGTGTCGTCGTGCACTGGCGGCAGCGGACGATGCTCAGCATCACGCTGTGGCCGGATCTCGAAAGCGTCTACGACATGGGCTCGGTGCCGCGACACGTGAGCGGATCCCGGCTCCCGGGGCGACTGGGTGTCGCGACGAGCAGCGGAGTCTTCACCTTCACCGGCGACTGGCGGCGGGTGATGTTCGGATCGCCGGCCAAGGCACGGTCACCGCTGCGGCCCCTGAAAACACAATGACAAGCAAGTCGAAGGGAGCATCATGGCAATACCAACCGATCGCGGTCACGTAATCCTGACGGAGGACGCCGCGGGCCAGACCACCGTCATGGTCGGTACCGGCTTGACCGACGGCGCGGTGCAGAACGTCTACGCCAAGCACGTCGGGGCGGCGGAGGTCAAGGTGCACCCCGGGGTGCGCCTGGCCAACGGTAGCCACGGCCGGCACAGCCTCGATGTCGTCGAGGTCTACGTCGGTGGCGACGACGTCGTCAACATCCGCCGGCTCGAAGCGAGCGGCGATCTGCGGGCGCAGGCGTAGGTAATCGGGCCACAGCCCGGTCGGTGGTCCTGGTGATCAGCGACCGGGCTGTGGCACCGTGCTGTTACGGGCACGACAGGCAGGCCCGGAACGGCCGAGCGGCCACCGGCGGCGTCACTTGCAGAGCAGTCGACCCATTCGCCGGCCCGCGACGACCAGCCCCAGCACCGTGATCCCGACCAGGTAGAGCACGTCCACGAGTTGGCCCCATCCGCCGCCGGAGACGGAGATGCCCCGGATCAGTTCGACCGACCGGTAGAGCGGGGTCACCTCGACCACCCAGCGCAGCACCGACGGGTACGCCTCGGCCGGTACGAACGTGCCGGAGAACAGGAACAGGGTGAACTGGGCCGAGCCCATCAGGTCGAAGTCCTGCCAACTGCGCATGAAAGTGGAGAGCGCCATCCCGAGCGCCCCGAACGCGAACCCGACCAGTACGGCGGCCGGAAAGGCGACCAGCGCCCGGACCGCGCTGGTCAGGTCCAGCGCCACCATGATGGCCAGGAACGCCGCCGAGTAGGCGGTGCCGCGCAGCATCGCCCAACCCAGCTCACCGAGCGCTATCTCGAACGGCTTGACCGGGGTGGCCAGGATGCCGTCGTACAGCTTCATGTACTTCATCTTGCCGAAGAAATTGAATGTCGTTTCGGCCAGCGCACCGCTCATCGCCGACGAGGCGAGCATCGCGGGTGCCACGAACGCCGCGTAGGTGACCACCTCGCCGCCGGGCAACGTCAGGTCGCCGACCAGCGCCCCCACCCCGACGCCGATGGAGAGCAGATAGAGCAGCGGCTCGAAGAAACCCGAGATCAGCACGACCCAGTACGCCGACCGCAGCGCCGCGACGTTCCGCTCGGCCACCGAGACGGAACGGCGGGCCGCTCCCTCGAAACTGATCAGTCGAGGCAGGACGATGCTGACCACGAACCTTCCTCCTTCGGTCGGGGACGGCGGAACACGTCCCGGGTGGGGCTGGTCACGGGCGGGGCGGACGGCGGCGGTCAGATCACCAACCGGCGGCGGAACCGCGACACGGCCAGTAGCCAGCCGACGCCGCCCCACGCGGCGAGATAGAGCAGATGGCCCGGTACCGACCAGGCCGGCGCGACGCCGAGGGTGGCGGCCCGGCACAGGTCGACGCCGTGCCACAGCGGCGACACGTACGCCAGCCAGCGCAGCACGGCCGGCAGCGACTCGACCGGAAAGAAGACCCCGGCGAAGAGGGTCATCGGGATGACCGCGAACCGGAACAGCATCGCCAGATAGCTGTCGCTGCGGATCGACGAGGTGTACGCGAAGACCGGGGTGGCGACCGAGAAGCCGATCAGCAGTACCAGCAGCGGCGTGGCCAGCGCCCAGGCCGAGTGCAGCGTGCCGAACAGCGCGGCGACGAGGAGGAACGCCAGGCTGCTGGTGAGCACCCGGAACAGCACGAAGGCGAGGTGCCCGCCGACGATGTCGACCACCCGCAGCGGCGTCGATGCCTGGGCGAAGTAGATCTTGATCCACTCGAAGTTGCCCAGCACCGGCCAGCTCGACTCCGCCACCCCCACCTGCAACGCGGTCGAGGCGATCAGTCCCGGCACGATGAAGTCGAGGTAGGCCACGCCTCCCACCCCGGCGTCGACGTAGGCGCCCACCCCCACTCCGAAGCCGACCACGGTGAGCAGCGGCAGCAGGAACGACGAGAACACTCCGGCCCGCCAGGTACGGCGGTACGCGACGAGGTGGTACTCCAGCACCGCCAGGGCGGGAAGCCGGCCGACCAGCCCGGTCGTCGGGCGGGTCGGCGCGGCGGCGTCCGCGAGCGACATCTCAGTCCACCAACGTCCGGCCGGTGAGGTGCAGGAAGACGTCCTCCAGGCTGCTCCGCCGGACCAGCACGCTGGCCGGGGTCAACGCCCGGTCGTGCACGCCGGCCACCGCCGCGTCGCCGTCGGTGACGTAGAGCAGGATCCGGTCCGGCAGCACCTCGATCCGCTCGCCGATACCGGCCAGCTTGCCGGCGAAGTCCTCCTGGGCGTCGGTGGGAAAGCGCAGTTCGACCACCTCACGGGTGGAGTACCGCTCGATCAGCGTCCGGGGTGACCCCTCGGCCACGATCCGACCGCCGTCCATCACCACCAGCCGATCGCAGAGCTGCTCGGCCTCGTCCATGTAATGGGTGGTCAGCACCAGCGTCACGCCCTGCTGCTTGAGCCGGAACAGTCGTTCCCAGACCAGGTGTCGGGCCTGCGGGTCCAGCCCGGTGGTCGGCTCGTCGAGCAGCACGATGTCGGGCTCGTTGACCAGCGCGCGGGCGATGGTCAACCGGCGCTTCATGCCGCCGGAGAGCGGCTCCACCTTGCTGTTGGCCCGCTCGGCGAGCTGCACGAAGTCGAGCAGTTCGTCGGCCCGCTCCCGGGCCACCCGGCGCGGGATACCGAAGTAGCGCGCGTACGTCGTCAGGTTCTCCCGGACGGTCAGCTCGGGATCGAGGTTGTCCAGCTGTGGACAGACCCCGAGGCGCGCCCGGATCGCCGGCCCGTCCCGGCCGGGATCCATGTCCATGATCCGTAACTCGCCGCCGGTCGGGGGTGAGACACAGCCGATCATCCGCATCGTCGAACTCTTGCCGGCGCCGTTGGGCCCGAGGAACCCGAACGCCTCCCCGGCCCGCACGTCGACGTCGATCCCATCGACGGCGGTGAAGTCGCCGAACCGTTTGACCAGCCCTCGGGCCTGGATGAGAACACCGTCGCTCGCCACGGCGTCGACCCTAACCGCCTGGTCCGACACGTCCACCGAGTTTCCGCCCCCGCCGGCCCCACCTGGCCGGGGCCCGGAAACGGCCCGGGACCGGAAACGACCCGGAACCAGAAACGGGCCGGGATCAGGAAACCGGGATCACAGGTCCGGATCGGTACCGGCGCGGGCCGCCGCCACCAGCGCGTCGGTCTCCTCGACCACCGCGCCGTCGCCGGTCGGCGTACCGGGGTCGTAGCGGACCGTCCAGGTCAGGCCGTCGATGCCGCGTACCCGACGGGCCGCGATCCGGACGCCGCCGCCGGGCAGCCGGTGATGGGCGGTGTAGGCGACCGAGCGGGTAACCCGGGCCCGCACCTGGTGCGGCACGTCGCCCGGATCGACGAGCAGGTACGTCCGGACCGCCCCGTCGCTGACCACCCGGTAGTCGGTCCGCTCCTCGACCAGGTCGGCGCGGGTGACCGCCAGATCCCGGCCCGACCAGACCGCCTTGTGGATGTCGTGCCAGCCGATCCGTGCGGCGTCGCCCGGCAGCCACAGCCCCCGGTCGGTGACCACCACGATCTCGTCGCCGTCGGCCACCTTGGCCCAGTCGAGCACCCGCTCGTCCCGGTCCAGCCCCGCCGGACGGCGGGCGGCCGGCAGCCGCCGCCCCCGGGAGAAGAGGTTGAACAGCGCCACGGCTACAGACCTCCCATCGCCTGCTCGCGCAGGGCTCGGGCGTGCTGCTCCAGCGAGAGCAGCTCCCCGAAGAGCGTGAAGTACTCGTCCTTGTTGGCCGCCGGATTGACCCGCTGGACCTTCGACTTCAGGTCCCGGATCCGGGTGGTGACCGCACCCCACTCCAGCCGGGCCAGGGTGATCGAGACGTACCGGGGGTCGGGCTCGGCGTCGATCCGCAGCGGCTCGACGGCGAGCTCGCCGACCAGCGCGGCGGCGCCGAGGTCCCCGCAGGCGTCCCGTACCCGTTCGATCCAGACCGCACCGGCGGTCGCCGACGCCGCGCCGCCGGCCGCCTCGATCCCCGCCCGGACCGCCTGGTGTACGGGGTTCAGGTACGACTCCGGCGCGAGCGCGTCGAACATCGGCCCGGCCAGCACCGGCACCTGGAGGGCGAGCTTCAGCGCCTCCCGCTCCACCATCGACTGCGGGTTGTCCACCACCGGCACGGGTCGACCGGGCCGGGCGGGTTCGGCGGCCGCTCCCCGACGCGTCGTCCCGGTGGCGGGCTGCGCGGCGGCGTGCAGCACCGCCCGCTGCACCGGCTCGATCTCCATGCCGAGGTCGCCGGCCAGCTTGCGGACGTACTCGGGGCGCTTTTCCCGGTCCTTGAGCTTGGCCACCAGCGGCGCCGCCTGGCGCATCGCCTCGACCCGGCCGTCGACGGTGTCCAGGTCGAACCGGTTGAGTATGTGACGCAGCGCGAAGTCGACCAGCGGCTCCCGCCGGGCGACCAGGTCACGCACCGCCAGGTCGCCCTTTGCCAGCCGCAGGTCGCACGGGTCCATGTTGTCCGGGCTGACCGCGATGAAGGTACGTCCGACGAACCGCTGGTCGTCCTCGAAGGCGCGCAGCGCCGCCTTCTGCCCGGCGGCGTCCCCGTCGAAGGTGAAGATGATCTCGCCGGCCACCGCGTCGGTGTCCATCAACAGCCGGCGCAGCACGGTGATGTGGTCGGTGCCGAACGCCGTGCCGCAGGTCGCCACCGCGGTCGGTACGCCGGCCAGATGACAGGCCATCACGTCGGTGTAGCCCTCGACGATCACCGCCCGCCCCTGCCGGGCGATCTCCCGCTTGGCCTGCGAGATGCCGTAGAGCACGTGCGACTTCTTGTAGATCGGCGTCTCGGGGGTGTTCAGGTACTTCGGGCCGTCGTCGGCGTCGAGCAGCTTGCGTGCCCCGAAGCCGATCACGTCGCCCGTCAGATCCTTGATCGGCCAGAGCAGCCGGCCCCGGAACCGGTCGATCAGCGAGCCGGACCGCGCCTCGCGGGACAGGCCGGCGGTGACCAGTTCCGGCCCGGTGAAGCCCTTCTGCCGCAGGTGCTTGGTCAGCGGGTCCCAGGCGTCCGGCGCGAATCCGCAGCCGTACGTCTGGGCGGCGGTCCGGTCGAAACCGCGCTGGGCGAGGAACTCGCGGGCCGGCCGGGCACCGGCGGTGCCGAGTTGCCCGGCGTAGAACTCGGCGGCGGCGGCGTGCGCGGCGACCAGGCGCTGCTTCTGGCCCTGCTGCTGCCGGACCGGCGCCGGTCCGGCCTCCATGTACCGGAGCTGGATGTTGGCCCGGTCGGCGAGCCGTTCGACCGACTCGACGAAGGTCAGGTGCTCGGCGTCCATCAGGAACTTGATCGCGTCCCCGCCGGCACCACACCCGTGACAGAAATAGACGTTCCGGGCGGGAGCCACCGTGAAGGACGGGGTCTTCTCGTCGTGGAACGGGCAGAGCCCCTTGAGGTTGCCACCGCCGGCGGACCTGAGCGTGACGGTTTCGGAGATGATGTCGGCGATCGAGGTGCGCTCCCGCACCACCGTGATGTCCTCGTCCCGGATCCGACCAGCCATCCGTCACCCCCTCCGGCGTACATCCTGCCCTGCCGGACTGATTCGCCCGGCGAAGGGGGTACGCCGACGGGCCCGGGTTCCCGGCCGGGTGGCGCGGCGCGGCTCAGCGAACCGCCGCGGCCGTCTCCTCAGCCTCGACGAGCCGGTTCCACTCGGCCTTGGACGAGCGCCAGCTCTCGTCGTCGTCACCCCGGCGCCAGTAGCCGGAGATGGAGAGCCGCTCCGGAGGTACCCGCAGTTCCACCCGGAGCATCCGGCGCAGTTCCCGGACGAAGTTCGCCTCCCCGTGCACGAAGGCGTGCACGGCACCGGGCGGGAAGGTGAGCGCCCGTACCGCCTCGACCAGGGCCTCGCCGACGACCCGGCCGGCGCGGTGCACCCAGACGATCTCGGCGGTTCCGGTGCTGGTCAGTAGCTGCTCCTCCGCCGCCCCGGCCACCTCGATGAAGACCCGGGCCGGAGCGCCGTACGGCAGCCGCTCCAGCGCCACGCCGATCGCCGGCAGGGCGCTCTCGTCACCCACCAGCAGGTGCCAGTCGGCCGCCGGGCTCGGGGCGTACCCGCCGCCGGGGCCGCGGAACATGATCTGGTCGCCGGGACTTGTGTGGGCGGCCCAGGGACCGGCCAGCCCCTCGTCGCCGTGGTAGACGAAGTCGAGGGTCAGCTCCCCGGTCGCCGCGTCCCAGGCCCGGACGGTGTACGTCCGCATCCGTGGCCAGTGCTCGCGCGGCATCTCGCGGCGGATCGCGTCGAGGTCGCAGGGCACCGGATAGTCGACGCCGGGCGGCGGGAAGATCAGCTTCACGTAGTGGTCGGCGTACGCGTCCGCGGTGAAGCCGGCCAACCCGTCCCCGCCGAGCACCACCCGGATCATGTGCGGGGTGATCCACCGCTTGCGCAGCACGGTGGCGTGCCTGACCCCGGTCCCGTTCTTACCATCCGCCATTAGATTAGGCTAGCCTAACTCGTCAAGATCCGGCGACCCGACCCCCGCTTTCCCGCCCCACGGCGACGTAGGCTGACTGCCACGAACCACCGCCGCCGATCGGCGCACCGGTCGATTCGTCCGTGAAGCGGTCATTTCACTGGGGAGAAGGTCATGGGGCAGGGCGTACACGTGCAGGAGCTGCCGGGCATCGGCAAGCGGTATGACATCGATCTCGGACACGGCGGCGACCGCGTCTCGGTGGTGGTACGCCGCGACGGCACCCGTGACCTCTACGTCTTCAACTCCCGCTCCGACGAACCGGCCGCGGTCATCGAACTGAGCGAGGAACAGTCCCGCAAGGTCGGCGCGGTACTCTCCGGCACCTTCTTCGCCTGAGGTCACCGGCTCCGCCGATCCGCTTCACCATCCCGTCCGACGCCGGGCATCCGCCTGGCCCGACGCCGCCCCCGACCCGGCACCGCCCCTTGCACCGCCCCTTGCCTTCCGGCACCGCCCCTCGACCCCCCGGCACCGCCGCGCCCACGTCCCGGCGGTGCCCCCGACGCCGCCGAACCCGGGCCCGGTACGCCAGGCCGCCCGGCACGACACCTGGTGGGAGACGTCATGCACGCTGATCTGATCGGGTTCGGTGCCATAGTCCTGATCGCCGGGCTGGTGGCCCGCGCGGGGCGCCGGATGGGGCTGCCCAGCATCCCGTTCTACATGCTCACCGGAATCGTGCTCGGGCCGGCCACGCCCGGTCCGGTGCTGATCGAACATCCCGAGGACCTGGCCCTGCTGGCCTCCATCGGCCTGGTGCTGCTGCTGTTCAACCTCGGGGTCGAATTCCCGGTCCAGCAGGTGTTCGGCAGCGGGAAGCGGCTCTTCATCGCCGCCGGCTGCTCCATCGGTCTGAACGTCGGCGCCGGCCTGGCCTTCGGGTTCAGCCTCGGCTGGGGCACCTCGGAAGCCTTCGTGATCGCCGGCGCGCTCGGCATCTCGTCGTCGGCGATCGCCACCAAGCTGCTCATCGAACTGCGCCGGCTGGCCAACGCCGAGACCCCGATCATCCTCGGCATCATCGTGATCGAGGACCTGTTCCTCGCCTTCTACCTGGCCCTGCTCTCCCCGATCCTGGCCGGCGCCAGCTCGCCGGCGGAGATCGCCATGCACATCGGGATGAGCTTCGGCTACCTGCTGTTGCTGGTGCTGGTGGCCAGGTGGGGTGCCCGGGCCGTCGGCTGGCTGATCGGCAGCCACGAGGACGAACTGCTCGCGATTCTGATGGTCGGCCTGGTGGTGCTGGTGGCCGGGCTGTCGGCCGAGGTCGGCGTCTCCGACGCGATCGGCGCACTGATGATCGGCCTCGTCGTCGCCCGGACCGCCGTACGGGAACGGGTGGAACGACTGGTACTGCCGCTCCGGGACGTCTTCGCCGCGATCTTCTTCGTGGCCTTCGGGCTCAGTATCGACGTCGGCGCGTTCGGGTCGGTGGCGGTGCCGGTGGCGATCGCCGTGCTGATCACCATCGTCGTCAACATCGCCTCCGGGCTCGTCACCGGCTCGCTCTTCGGCTTCAACCAGCGGGGGGCGAGCAACGTCGGGCTGACCGTACTCGGCCGGGGCGAGTTCTCGCTGATCCTGGCCTCCCTGGCGCTGGCCGCCGGGCTGAACCCCCGGATCGGGCCGTTCGTCGCGCTGTACGTGCTGATCCTGGCGGTGCTCAGCCCGATGTTCGCGGCCCAGTCCCGCTACCTCGCCCGGGTGATCCCGGACCAGCTCCTCCGGTCCCGCTGGCGGTACGTCCGCGAGGAGACGATGAGCACCGCCTGCTCGCACGGCGACCGGATCCACATCACCGAGACCGACACCGAGAACTGCGCGCAGTGCGTGGAGGCCGGCGAGGGCTGGGAACACCTCCGCCTCTGCCTGACCTGCGGCGCGGTCGGCTGCTGCGACGACTCCGCCAACAAGCACGCGACGGCCCACTTCGAGGAGACCGGGCACCCGCTGATCCGGTCGATCGAACCGCGCGAGGACTGGCGGTACTGCTACGTCGACGGAACGCTGGTCCGCGAGCCGATCGGCCCCCGCCCGAGCGCCGAGTCCTGACCCCGGGCCACGGGTCGGCCCCGGCCGGCGACGACTACGGGTTGGCCTCGGCCGGCAGCAGGTGGCTGACCTGCGGTACCCCGTCGGCATGGGCCAGTGCGCGCAACTCGGCCGCCTGGTCGGCCTTGGTCAACCGGCCACCGTGCTGCCGCAGGTGCTCGTCCCAGGAGGGCAGTTCGTAGACCTCGACGAAGAGGTCCGCCGACTCGCCCTCCCGGAACAGGCCCCAACGCATCGCCCCGGTGCGCTGCCGGGCGGCCCGGACCTCCTCCATGGCCGTCACGAACCGCTCCCGATGCTCCTCCCGGACGGTGTAGGTCATGATGACCATCACCGGCCCGACACTCGGATCGGGTTCGTGCACCAGGTCGAGATCCGGCCAGTGCGTCGCCGGATCCCGCTCGACGGCGCGGAGGTCCGGCAGCGGCCACATCCGTACGGTCAACGCACCTCCGATCATCAGCACGGCGGCGGCCAGATGGGCGACGACCAGGCTCGACGCGTCCGCGACGATGCCCCAGGCCAGTGCGCCGAGCGCCTGCCCGCCGGCGAAGCACACCTGGTAGACGGCCAGCCCCCGGGCGCGTACCCAGCCGGGGAGGAAGAGCTGGATCTCGGCGTTGACGTTGGACAGCACCGTCACCCAGGCCAGACCGGCCGGCACCAGGGCGATCAGCACCACCGCCTCGATCTTGACCAGCGCCACCACGAGCATGGCCAGCCCGTACGCCATCCCGGCGATCAGCAGGAACTGGTTCGGCGAGAGCCGGGACCGTACCCAGGGCAGCACCAGCCCGCCCGCGACCGCACCGACGCCGAGGGCGGCCAGCAGTACGCCGTACCCGCCGGAGGAGAGCCCGAGTTGCCGGCTGGCGACCAGCGGCAGCAGCGCCCACAACGCACTGCCGGGTACCAGGAAGAGCAGGGCCCGCAGCAGCAGCCGCTGCACGATCGGCGAGTGCCGGACGTACCGGCCGCCGGCCCGTAGCGCGGCGGTGAACCGCTCCGGCACCTCGACCGAGCGGGCGTTACCCGGTCGCCAGCGGATCAGGACGAACGCGAAGAACAGGAAGGCCAGGGTGTTGAGCGCGAAGACCAGCGGTACCCCGGTCCAGGCGATCAGCAGGCCGGCCAGCGCCGGGCCGACCGACCGGGCCACGTTGACACTGATCGAGCCGAGTCCGGAGGCGGACTGCAACAGGTTGCGCGGCACCAGGTCGGGAATGACCGCCGCCCACGCCGGCAGGGTGAGCGCCTGGCCGACCCCGAAGGCGAAGGTCAGGGTGAGCAGCAGCGCCGGGGGCATCCGCCCGGTCGCGGTGAGCAACGTCAGTGCCACACCCACCCCGACGATGAAGAACTGTACGGCGATCAGCAGCCGCCGCCGGTCGAGCGTGTCCGCCAGGGCGCCGGAGGGCAACGCGAGCAGCAGGATCGGCAGCATGCTGGCGGTCTGCACCAGGGAGACCAGGGTGGAGGCGTTCCGTTCGTCGATCAGCAGCCACTGGGCACCGACGGTCTGCATCCAGGTACCGATGTTGGCGACCAGCATCGCCACCCAGAGGTTGCGGTAGGTCGCCACCCGCAGCGGCGCCCACGCCGAGGGTGGTGGCTCGGCGGAAGCCGGCCCGGCGCTGACCATCGGAGCCGGTTACCAACGTCCGTCGGCGCGTAGCACCTTCTGCCCCGAGACGTAGAGATCGTCGGCCCCGAGCAGCAACAGCCGGACCACCTCGGTCGCCACCTGCTCGGGCAGCGCGAAGATCGTGTCGAGGAAGTCGGCACCGACCCGTTCCTGGAGCTTGGTGTGCATCGGGCCGGGATGGATCTCCATCACCTTGATGCTGTTCGTCCCCTGCGCCTCGGCCAACGACTCGACCAGGCTGGTGCCGAAGCTCTTCGTGGCCCGGTAGAGCGGGATGCCGGGCCGGGGCACGTCGGTCGCCAGCGCGCTGACGTAGACGATGTTGCCGTACCCCTGTTCCCGCATCCGGATCAGCGCCTCGTGGAACAGGAACGCGGTGCCGAGCACGTTCACCTCGACCGCCTGGCGGATCATCTCCGGGGAGAGTTCCTCCAACCGGCCGCCGGCCCACATCGCGGCGCAGTGGGCCAGGCCGTCGATCGGGCCGTACCGGACGACGACCTCGGCCAGGGTGTCCCGGACCTGCTCGCTGCGGGACACGTCGCAGACGATGCCGTCGCAGCCCAACTCGTCCCGGGCCCGGGACACCTCGTCCGGCAGGTTGCCGAGAACGACCACCCGGTGCTCGGGGGCGAGGATCCGGGCCACCTCCATCCCGAGCCCGCTGGTGCCGCCGTCCACCACGAATGTCCTGGGGTTCATAGGCCCACTCCAGTTCCTGTCCGCGGCTCCCGGCCAACCACACCCGTCCTAGCAAGGAGGTTTCCACCTCGCGCCGGGACGTGCGGCAGGATCGGGCAATCGCGGTACCCGATCCTGATCGCCGGGTGGGGTGTTTCCGCAGGAGTGGGCCCGACCGGCCGCCCTGACCGGATCAGCGTCGCCCTGACCGGATCAGCGCAGCAGGTCGGTCAGCGGCACCTCGGGATCGGCCAACCGGTCCGGGTCGACGGACCTGCCCTGGTGGCCGGCCCGGACCAGCGCCTCCAGCGGCTCGCCGTCGTCCCAGCGGTTCACGTTCATCGCGGCCAGCACCCGGCCGGCACGCAGCCAGAACGCGACGAACTCCGGATCGGCCGTCGGGCGGATCGACGGATCACCCCGGAACACCACCCGGTCGTAACCGTCCGGCCCGACGTGGCCCCGGTACTCCATGCCGAGCGACGGGGTGTCGGTGTACTGGTCGGTGAAGAAGTACGGGATGCGGTCGTACTCGACCGGCTGGCCGAGCATCGACCGGGCCGCGGCCGGGCCACCGTTGCGGGCGTTCGACCAGTGCTCGACCCGCAACCGGGCCGCCAGCAGCGGATGGTACGCGGCGGCGACGTCACCGCAGGCGTAGATGTCGGGATCGGCGGTCCGCAGCGCGGCGTCGACCACGATCCCGTCGTCCACCTCCAGCTTGGCCGCCTCGGCCAGCTCGGTGGCCGGCCGGATGCCCACCCCGACCAGCACCAGATCGGCGGGGAGTTCCGTTCCGTCGTCCAGCACCACACCGGTCAGCCGGCCGCCCCGCGCACCGAACTCGCGTACCCCGGCGCCGAACCGGAAGTCCACCCCGTGGGCCAGGTGCAGGTCGCGGTAGATCGCCGCCACCTCCGCACCGAGAACCTGGCGCAGCGGAAGCTCGTCCTTCTCCACCACGGTGACCGGGCAGCCGTGCGTACGGGCGGCGGCAGCCACCTCCAGGCCGATCCAGCCGGCGCCGACGACCACCACCGGCCCGCCGGAGCGCAGCGCGGCGCCCAGCTCGTCCGAGTGCTCGATCCCGCGCAGGTAACGGACCTCGGGCAGGTCGGCACCGGGTACGTCGAGGGTCCGGACCCGGGAACCGGTGGCGAGCAGCAGCTTGTCGTAGCGCAGCGGCTCGGAGCCGTCCAGGGTGAGCGTCCGGGACTCCGGATCGAGGTCGGTGGCCCGACGCCCCAGCAGCAGTTCGACCCGCTGCTGGCCGTACCAGTCCGCGTCGTGCACGAAGGCCTTCTCCCTCGGCTCCGTCCCGAGCAGATGGCCCTTGGACAGCGGCGGTCGTTCGTACGGTCGCTCGATCTCCTCACCGACCAGCACGATCCGGCCGACGAAGCCCTCCGCGCGAAGTGTCTCGGCGGCCTTCGCTCCGGCCAGCGAGGCACCGACGATCACGAAGGTAAGTCCACTCGGTTGCGTCATGCTCGTCAGCTTGCCCTGTCGACCCTCTTGATCACACCTGGTCGATCCCGCCGATCGGTCCACCTGCGGCGCGAAGGTGAGTCGGCCTCGCACCGCCGACCGGGACCGGGACCGCCGGCCATCCGCTCGCCTCGATGCGACACCCCGGCGTCATCAGGGGTTCCACGTCGATGCTTGCCCCGTTAAGAGTGGCCCTCCAAGGTTACCGCCCATGAGGAAGATCAATCGCCGCATCTTCGTCCTGGGTGGACTCGGGGCCGTCGGTGCCGTGGCGGTCCCGATGAAGAGCGCCCTGGCCGCGGCCCCCTACCCATTCAAGCTGGGCGTGGCCTCCGGTGAACCAGCACCGGACAGCGTCGTCCTGTGGACCCGGCTCGCCCCGTCGCCGCTGAACGCCGACGGGCAGGGCGGGATGGCCAACGCCGACGTGACCGTCGAGTGGCAGGTCTCGGCCAACGAACGGTTCAGCACGCTGGTCGCCTCGGGTTCGGTCGCGGCCCGGTTCGCCGACGCGCACTCGGTGCACGTGATCGCCGGTGGGCTCGCTCCGGACGCCGACTACTTCTACCGGTTCCGGGCCCAGGGGCACGTCTCGCCGGTCGGACGTACCCGGACCGCACCGGCGACCGGCAGCTTCGGCCGGGACCTGGTGATGGCCTTCGCCTCCTGCGCGCACTACGAGTCGGGCTACTACACGGCGTACCGCCGGTTGGCCGAGGACAACCCCGGCCTCGTCCTGCACCTCGGCGACTACCTCTACGAGGACGCCACCTCCGCCGGCTCGGTACGCGAACACGCCGGCGCCGAGATCGTCTCGCTGGCCGACTACCGCCGCCGGTACGCCCAGTACAAGTCCGACCCGGACCTCCAGGCGGCACACGCGGCGGCACCCTGGCTGCTGGTCCCGGACGACCACGAGGTGGAGAACAACTACGCCGGCACGGTACGGGAGAACAACACCCCATCGCTGACCGCCGCACAGTGGACCGCCCGGCGTACGGCGGCGTACCGGGCGTACTACGAGAACCTGCCGCTGCGGCCGAGTTCGGCACCGGTCGGCAACAGCATCTCGCTGTACCGCCGGATCCGCTGGGGCCAGCTCGCCACCTTCCACATGCTCGACACCCGGCAGTTCCGCGACGACCAGGCCTGTGGGGACGGGCGGAAGGTCTGCGCCGACGCGGACCTGCCGAGCCGTAGCCTGACCGGTGCCGCCCAGGAGGCGTGGCTGCTCGACGGCCTGGCCCAGCACTACGGCACCTGGGACATCATGGGTCAGCAGGTCTTCTTCGCCCGGCAGCTCGACGCGGCCGGGGCGGCCAGCATGGACTCCTGGGACGGCTACCGCGCCTCCCGGTCCCGGGTGCAGCAGGGGTGGACCCAGCGCGCCGTCCGCAACCCGGTGGTGCTGACCGGCGACGTCCACCAGGCCTGGGCGAACAACCTGAAGGCCGACTACGCCAACCCGGCGTCGGCGACCATCGGCACCGAGCTGGTGTGCACCTCGATCTCCTCCGGCGGCAACGGGTCCGCCGACACGGCGATCCCGAACGGCAGCGTCAACCCGCACATCCGGTTCTTCTCCAACCGGCGTGGCTATGTGCGTACCACGATCGGCCGGACCCAGCTCCGGGCCGACTTCCGGGCGGTGGCCAGTGTCACCGAGCACGGCGCCCCGGTTTCCACGGTCGGTTCGTTCGTCATCGCCGATGGCCAGCCCGGCCTCCAGTCCGTCTGAAACAGGAGTGCCCGGATGACCGCCATCACCTCGCTGCTCGTCACGTCCCTACTCGCGATCTCCCTGCCGGCCGGCCCGGCGACCCCGGTTCCCGCCACCCCGGCGGTTCCGCCGACCACCAGCCCGGTTCCCACCAGCCCGGTCCCGGTCACCCCGATCCCCACCCCCGCCACCCCCACGACTCCGGCCGGCACCGGCCCGGCGACGTCCGCGCCCACCAGCCCGGCGCCCACCAGCCCGGCGACTCCGCCGATGCCGGGTCGTCCGGCGGTTCCGCCGCCCGCCGGCCTGGTCGCGGCGGCCGTACCGGTCACCTGGACCACCGCCAACAGCGTCGCCACCGGGGACCAGGACGTACCGGCGATCGCCGCCAACCGCAACGGCCGGGTCGCCGTCGTCTGGGAGGACGACCGCGACGCGACCGCCCCGGAGGACGACCTCCACTCGGAGGTCTACCTGCGGGTCTTCAACAACGGCACCCCGGTGTACGAGCTGAAGCTCTCCGCCGGTGGCACCGCCGGAACCAACTGGAAGCACGTCACCCCGGACGTCGGGATCGACGACCGGGGCAACGTCGTGGTCGTCTGGTCGGACGACCCGGACGGCAACGGCTTCTACAACGTGCCATACCGGGTGGTGTCGCCGACCGGCAGCGTGCTCGCCTCGGGCCGGGCCAACGCCGCCGCCGACGGCCAACAGCTCTGGCCGAAGGTGTCGGTCGACCCGGACGGTGTGCCGAACAGCACCACCGCGGTCGGGTTCACCGTGGTCTGGGAGGACGTCCAGGGCACCCTGCCGCCCTCGGTCCGGGCCGCCGGCTACACCGGCAACACCACGAAGGCGTACGAGGTGCTGGTCAGCCAGGCGACCGGCTCGCATCACCGCCCGGACGTGGCGGTGTCGGCCTCCGGTGACGCGATCGTCGTCTGGGACGAGGACTCCGACGCCAACGCCAGCTTCAACATCGGCCTCGCCCGGTTCGCCCGGTCCAACGGCGCGGTGAACCTGTCCCGGCGGGTGGCCAACTCGGCGTCCGGCGGCCAGCAGCGGCGCCCGGCGGTGGCGGCCAACTTCACCGGCGACTTCAGCGTCGCCTGGGAGTCCGACCACACCGGAACTCCGGGTGTCTGGACCCGGTCGTTCAGCGGTACCGGCGCCGCCCGGCACGACGACGTCGAGGCGTCCACCGGCACGGGTGCCGTCGCTCCCACGGTCGGCATCGACGACCAGGCCAACGCGGTGGTCGGCTGGACGGTGCAGATGGCCAGCCAGGACGTCGCGGCCCGGGGCTTCAACCGGGACGGTACGGGCACCGGCCGGCTGCCCGGTCAGGTGCTCGGCCAGACGACGACGGGTCGACAGGAGCAGATCGCGCTCACCTCCTCCCCCTGGGGTGAGGTCAGCGTCTGCTACACCGACGACAACGACGGCAACCTGTTCGACCAGATCATCCTGGGGGTGGACGGCTCGAACTCCGACTGGTAACCCGAAATGGCTCCGGCCGCCGGTCGCCGCACCCCCGACGGTGTGCGTCGCCCGGCGGCCGGAGTTTCCGTCGCGGTGTCATCCGCCGCCGTGTTCGCGCTGTCCCGGGGGCACCGCCCCGGGGCCCTCGCCGCACGAGGCCCGGGCCACCAGTGTCGGCGCGAGGATCAGGGTGACCGGCTCGTCGGGGCGTTCGACGACGAGTTCGGCCGCCCGCCGGCCCATCTGGTACGACGGCTGGGCGATCACGCTGATCCCGAGCGCGGGAGCCCAGGCGAAGTCGTCCATCGTCAGGAACGCGACGTCGTCGGGGATCGCGACGCCCCGGCCGGTCAGCGCCGAGTGGACGGCGACGGTGAGCCGGCCGGTGGTGCAGACGACCGCGTCCAGCGGCCGGTCGCGGCTCCGGGCCCACGCGAGCAGCGAGCCCACGGCATCGCCCACCTCCGTCTCGCTCTCCGCGACGGTCACCGCCTCCTCGGGCAGCGGCAGACCGAGTTCGGCGAGCGCCTGCCGCAGTCCCGCCGTGCGTTCGAGCTGGGAGGGCCGGCGCCCGGCGGTGACGACCCCGACCGACGTCCGGCCGTGCCCGGTCAGGTGCGTGGCCATCAGCCGACCGGCCGCGACGTTGTCCAGGCTGACCGAGTGCACCCCGGGCGGCGGGTCCGGCACGGTACGCGCGACGACCACGCACGGCGCGCCGCTCTCGGCCATCCGCCGGGTACGACTGTCGGCCGTCTCGCCGGTCGTCATGATCAGCCCCCGGACCCGCTGCTCGTCCATCGCCCGTACCTGGGCGACCTCCCGGTCGACCTGGCGGAACGTGTTGGTGAACAGCACGAGACTGTCGTTGGCGGCGGCGACCTCGTCGATGCCACGGATCAGATCGAGGTAGAAGGGGCTGGTCAGGTCCCGGATGACGACTCCGATCGTGCTGGAGTGCCCGGCGAAGATGCTCCGGGTGAGCGCATTGGGGGTGTACGCCAGCCGGGCGACCGCCTCCCGTACCCGCCCGGCCGTCGGTTCGGCGACCGCGCCACCGTTGAGTACCCGGGAGACCGTGGCCGTGGAGACGCCGGCGTACGTGGCGACGTCGCCGATGGTCGCTCGCCTCACCATGGTCCGCGCCCGCCGTTCCGGACGACGATCTCGCCACTGAACAGCACGGTCCGTACCCGGTGCAGTTGTGCCGGATCCGTCACCGGGCCGCCGGGCCGAGCCGCTCGAACCGGAACGCGGCCAGGGCGTCGGCGTGGTCGGCGCCGAGCACCTCGGCCGCGACCAGGTCACCGGCGTGCACGCTCAGGGTCGCGCCGCTGTGCGAGACGGCGAAGTGGAAGTTGGGCAGCTCGACCGCCCGGCCCAGGACCGGGAGGCCGTCGCCGGGGATGGGCCGCTCCCCCACCCGGACGCTCTCCACGGTGGCGGCCCGGATCCCCGGGTAGAGCGCCCGGCCCGCCTCGACCACCTGCTCGACCGCCGACGGCTCGACCTCGACCGTCCCGCCGGCGGACCGGTACGTCGCACCGTCGATCTCCTCGCTGTGCAGCAGCAGCCGTCCGGCGCCGTCGGGACGCAGGTGGACCAGTGGGGCGTGGACGACCCGGGACACCGAAACCGCGACCGGCGAGGTGTAGACGAGCACGCCCCGGGTGTTGCGCATCGGCAGGGCCAGTCCGGCGAGGGCGGCGATCCGGTCGGCCCGTGGCCCCGCACAGTTGACGACGGCATCCGTGCCGAGCCGCCGCCCGGAGGCGAGCCGGACCGCGCGTACCGTCCCGGCGGTCACCTCCAGGCCGGTCACGGCGTCGTTCCGGACGAGTTCGGCGCCCCGGGCGACCGCGTTCGAGAGCAGGTGGGCGATCAGGCGGGTCGGCTCGATCCAGCCCTCGCGCGGAAAGTAGGCGATCTCGTACGCCGGAAGCGCGGCCGGGTCGATGTCGGGTTCGAGGCGTACGGCCTCGGCGCGGTCGAGCCAACGTGCCTCGTACCCGTAGTCGAGGACGCCGTCGACCTTCTCGCGCAGCTTCGCCCGCCCGGCGTCGTCGGCGGCCCACTCCAGGTTGCCGCCCTCGTGGTACCAGTCGCCGTGCGGCACCTCGGCCGCCAGTTTCCGGTGTGCCGCCATGCTCGCCACGCTGAGGTCGTGGTAGGTCCGGGGCTGCTTGCCGCAGGAGTTGGTCCAGGAGAATGTCGCGCCGGAGGTGCCGCTTCCCGGCGCACCGGCGTCCACGACGGTGACCCTGGCCCCCCGCCGGGTCAGCGAGGCGGTCACCGCCGCCCCGTAGACCCCGGCACCGATCACCACCACGTGCTCGACCATGCCGAGCCACCTCCCGTCCGCTCGCTGAGGTCGGTATCCCGCAGATGTTCGTCCCCGTCGATGTAACTAGTTACACGCTAGGGACCCGGTCCGGCACGGTCAACCGTTCCGAGTTCCCGGCGGGCGTCAGCCGGCGGCGGTGAGGCGCCGGTGCCAGGCCGTCGCCGCCGGGTCGGTCAGCGAGGCCACCTGGTCGATCACCACCCGCAGCCGGGCGGCGTCGTCGGGCGCGGCCTTCCACAGCGGCGCGAAGACCGGGTCCAGTGGTTCCGGCGCCCGTGCCACCAGCACCTCCACCAGTTCGGTCAGGATCTCCCGCTGGCGCTCGTACCAGCCCTGGGCGCCGGGGCGACGCATCACGTACCGCAGCGCCATCCCCTTGAGCAGGGCGCACTCCGCCCGGATCCGCCGGGGTACGACGAGGTCTGCGGCGTACCGGCGCAGCGGGCCGCCGCCGAACCGGTCCTGGGTCGCCCCTACCGCCGCCGCGACGAAGCGCCCGGTCAACACGCTGGTGGTGGCCTTGAGCGCGGCCAGCGCCCGGTGGCTGCCGTCGTAGTCGACCAGTGGCGCCAGCACCGGATCGGCCAGCAGTTCCACCAGCACCTCGGCCAGCGCGCCGGCCGACTCCGTCGAGTACCGCCCGGCGACGTCGGCGCAGAGCGCGGCCCGCTCGTCGGGGTCGGTACGCAACGGCGGCAGCCGTAACCGCAGATAGCCGCCGTGGATGCCGTCCTCGACGTCGTGCACCGAGTACGCGACGTCGTCCGCCCAGTCCATCACCTGGGCCTCCAGGCAGCGCGTGTCGTCGCCCGGGCCACCCCGGCGCAGCCAGGCGAAGGTGTCGGCGTCGTCGGCGTACACCCCGAACTTGGGCTGTCCGGGCCGACGCGGCCATGGGTACTTGCAGGTCGCGTCGAGCGATGCCCGGGTCAGGTTGAGACCGGCCGACCCGCCGTCCGGGCGGAGTACCTTGGCCTCCAGCCGGGTCAGTACGCGCAGCGTCTGGGCGTTCCCCTCGAAGCCGCCGCAGCCCTGCGCGAGAACGTCCAGGGCGTCCTCGCCGTTGTGCCCGAACGGCGGATGACCGAGGTCGTGCGCGAGCCCGGCGACGTCCACGATGTCGGGGTCGCAGCCGAGCCGGCCACCCATCTCCCGGGCGATCTGGGCGACCTCCAGGGAGTGGGTCAGCCGGGTCCGGAGGAAGTCGTCGGTGCCCGCGGTGTGCACCTGGGTCTTCGCGGCCAACCGCCGGAAGCCCGCCGAGTGCAGCACCCGGGCCCGGTCCCGCTGGTAGGGGCTCCGCCCGTAGCCGCTGTCCTTCGCCGGCTCGGCCACCATCCGCTCCGCGTCGGGCTCGCCGACCACGTCGCCGGTGCCCACCCCTGGCATCAACTCCGCTGGGCGAGAACGCAGAATTCGTTGCCCTCCGGGTCGGCCAGGACCGTCCAGGTGTCGTCCGGGGACTGCCCGACGTCGACGTGCCGGGCGCCCATGTTGACCAGTCGCTCGATCTCGGCCTCCTGGTCGGCGGGGCGGAGATCGATGTGCAGGCGGTTCTTTGTCTCCTTGCCGCCCGGTACCGGTACGAAGACCAGGCCCGGCAGCACGTCCGGGGACCGGCGGATCTCCACCTCGTCCGGCAACTCGTTGACGATCTGGTAGCCGAGCGCCTCCGCCCACCACCGCGCCAACCGTGCCGGATCGGTGGCGTCGACCACCAGGTTCTCCCACACGCTGCCCATGGGCCACACCTCCGTTACGAGGGAAACGAAGTTCGCGTGTCGACCAGGTTACGCCCGGGTTCCCGAGGCGGCGCGTCAACAAACGCCCGACACTTTACGCGATTGATCCCCGCCGCCAGGCACAACAGCCAAACAGCCGAGAGTTGCCGGACGATCGCCGATGGTCATGGGGCCGCGCCTCGACATGGCTCGGTGTAGCGTGCCGGAGGCGGATGGTTACCAGGGCGGGCGCGGCGTCCTGGCGACCAGGACCGACGCCAGGCGGCATGGCGCAACGGTGCGCGCGACGCAACGCCCGACGACGTGAAGACAATCCAGACGGCGTGCAGAGACCCCGAGCCAGTGGCGACGACCCGGACGGCGCGGCGCGACGACGCGGCGCGGGTACCTGCACGGAGCAACGGGGTGAAGCAACGCCAAGCGGCACGGACCGATGCTAAGGAGAGACACCAGTGGATACTGATGCCGCCCTGCTGGCCGAACTGCACCGGCTGCGGCGAGCGGTGCCGGACGTATCGGGCGCCCTGCTGGCCGCGGTCGACGGGCTGCTGGTCGCCAGCGACCTGCCGGGCGCCGATCCACATCACATCGCCGCGCTCTCCGCGGCGAGCGTCGGCATCGGCGACCGCTTCACCCAGTCCGTCGGACACGGCCCGTTGCGGGAGTTCGTCGTCCGGGGCGCCGAGGGCTGGGTGGTCAGCTATCCGGCCGGCGACGACGCGATCCTGACCGTGGTGGTGGCCCCGGGCACCGACCTGGACCGGCTGCACACCGAGGCCCGGCCGGTCGCCCACCGGCTCGGCGCCCTCTGGGTCGCGATCCGGCAGCCGACGGTGGCCACCGCGATTCCGCCGACCACCGATCCGGACGCGCCGCTGGCCACCCGTACGCCGATGGCCGCCCTGCCGGCCGGGTTCTGGTCGGAGTCGGGCGGATGGCGGTCCCCCGGCCGCCCGTGAGCACCGTCGACCGGACCCGGAGATGTGCCGTGCCGAGCAGCCGGCCGGGCGCCCGGAGGCGTACCGGCCGGCTGCGGCGGTGGGTCAGCGGCTGTCGGAGCCGGTCGTCTCGATAACCGCCCGGCCGGCCTCCAGCCGGGCCACCGGAACCCGGAACGGCGAGCAGGAGACGTAGTCCAACCCGACCTCGTGGAAGAAGTGCACCGAGTCGGGGTCACCGCCGTGCTCGCCGCAGACTCCGAGCTTGAGCCCGGGGCGGGCCGCCCGGCCCTCCTCGGCGGCGATCCGGACCAGCCGGCCGACCCCGTCGCGGTCGATCGACTCGAACGGCGAGATGCCGAAGATGCCCAACTCCAGGTAGCGCCAGAAGAAGGCACCCTCCACGTCGTCCCGGGAGAAGCCCCAGGCCATCTGGGTCAGGTCGTTGGTGCCGAAGGAGAAGAACTCGGCCGCCTCGGCGATCTGACCGGAGGTCAGCGCGGCCCGGGGTACCTCGATCATCGTGCCGATCAGCACCTCGACGGCCTGATCCCGGGTCACCTCGGCAATGATCTTCTCGGCTTCGGTGCGTACCGTCTCCAGTTCCTGCACCGCGCCGACCAGCGGCACCATGATCTCCGGCTGGGGATCGCCGCCGTCCCGGGCGCACTCCACCGCCGCCTCGACGATCGCCCGCACCTGCATGGCGAACAGGCCGGGGATGACCAGCCCCAGCCGGACCCCGCGCAGGCCCAGCATCGGGTTCTGCTCGTGCATCCGGCGTACCGCGTCCAGCATGGCCTCGTCCTTGGCCGCCGGCTCACCGCGCTCCTGGGCGACCGCGACGTGCACCGCCAACTCCTCGAGCGAGGGCAGGAACTCGTGCAGCGGCGGGTCGATCAGCCGTACCGTGACCGGCAGCCCGTCCATCTCCCGGAAGATCTCCACGAAGTCCGCCCGCTGCAACGGCAGCAGGTCGGCCAGCGCGGCCTTCCGTTCGTCGTCCGACCGGGCCAGGATCAGCCGCTCGACCAGCTCACGCCGGTCGCCGAGGAACATGTGCTCGGTCCGGCACAGCCCGATTCCCTCGGCACCGAACCGCCGGGCCCGCGCGGCGTCCGGACCGGTGTCGGCGTTCGTCCGGACCCGCAGCCGCCGCTGTCCGTCCGCGTGCGTCATGATCCGGTGTACGGCGGCCACCAGCGCGTCCTCCGACTCGTCCGGCCCGACGCTGCCCTCGAAGTACCGGACCACCTCGGACGGCCACACCGGCACCTCGCCGAGGTAGATCCTGCCGGTCGTGCCGTCGATCGAGACCACGTCGCCCTCGCGGATGGTCTGGCCGTGGACGGTGAACCGCCGCTCGCGGACGTCGACGTCCAGCGCGTCGGCGCCGCAGACACAGGTCTTGCCCATCCCCCGGGCCACCACCGCTGCGTGGCTGGTCTTGCCACCCCGCGAGGTGAGGATGCCCTGCGAGGCGATCATGCCGGGCAGGTCGTCCGGGTTGGTCTCCCGGCGGACCAGGATGACGTCCTCACCGGCGTCGGCCAGCTCGACCGCCCGCTTCCCCTCGAAGACCACCTTGCCGACCGCCGCACCCGGCGAGGCGCCGATGCCCTGGGCGAGCGGCGTCAGGTCGGGGCCGAGCTTGAACCGGGGGAACATCAGTTGGGCGAGCTGCGCGCCGTTCACCCGGTGCAGCGCCTCGTCCAGGTCGATCAGTCCCTCGTCGACCAGTTGGGCGGCGATCACGAACGCGGCGGCGGCGGTCCGCTTGCCGACCCGGGTCTGCAACATCCACAGTTTGCCGCGCTCGATGGTGAACTCGATGTCGCACAGGTCCCGGTAGTGCTCCTCCAGCCGGGCCATGATGGCCACCAGTTCGTCGTACGCCGGCTTGTTCAGCTCTTCGAGTTGTTGCAGCGGGACGGTGTTGCGGATCCCGGCCACCACGTCCTCGCCCTGGGCGTTGGCCAGGTAGTCGCCGTAGATGCCCTGCGCGCCGCTGGCCGGGTCGCGGGTGAAGGCGACCCCGGTACCGGAGTCCCCGCCGAGGTTGCCGAAGACCATCGCGACGACGTTGACCGCCGTGCCGAGGTCGGTCGGAATCCGTTCCTGCCGGCGGTAGAGCACGGCCCGGTCGGCGTTCCAGGACCCGAAGACCGCGTTGATGGCGAGTTCGAGCTGTTCCCGGGGCGCCTGCGGAAACTCCCGGCCGGTGTGCTTGGTGAAAATCGTCTTGTACGCGTCGACCAGCGCCCGCAGGTCGTCCGCGTCGAGGTCCAGGTCGTCGGTCGTCCCCTTGGCCTGCTTGGCGCGCTCGAGCGCGTGCTCGAACTCCTCGCCCGGTACGTCGCAGACCGTCTTGCCGAACATCTGGATCAGCCGGCGGTACGAGTCCCAGGCGAACCGGTCGTTGCCACCGGCCTGGGCGGCGAGCCCCTCGACACTCGCGTCGTTGAGCCCGACGTTCAGCACCGTCTCCATCATGCCCGGCATGGAGAACTTGGCACCGGAGCGGACCGAGACCAGCAGCGGATCGGCCGGCTCGCCGAGGCGCTTGCCCATCGCGTCCTCCAGTGCGGACAGGTGCGCGCCGATCTCCTCGGCCAGGCCGTCCGGCTGCGCCCCGGTGCTCAGGTACGCCTTGCACGCCTCGGTGCTGATGGTGAATCCGGGGGGTACGGGCAGCCCCAGGTTGGTCATCTCGGCCAGGTTCGCGCCCTTGCCGCCGAGCAGGTCCTTCAGGTCCTTGTTGCCCTCGGTGAAGTCGTAGACGTACTTGTGATCCGACGTCTGCTGCGATGCCACGGAGCCTCCCACGCGCGCCGTTCAACACTGAACGAAGGTTTAGCCGTCCTAGTACCTACCCAGGGGACGGTTTCTCGTACCAGGGAAAACCGCTGCTACTGGTGGGCGAAGGCTAAGCGACCCACGTACGCCTTGGGACCATTCGGTGACAATGTGCACAGCCGTGAACCCTGTACGTGTTCGTGAGGTTTTGTGGGAGCGATCCCACGAACATGATCAATCACCCCGCACACGCCGAGCCTGCGAATAGTGACGTTCACCACTGGCTGACCGACGACACCGGAATAACGTCGGTCCCGACCAGGGTTGACCACCCCGAGGCTCGGGATCGGTCGTACCACAGGGTGACCAACCCTTGACACCGGGCCATTTCGAACGTACGTTTCATGAAATTTGCCCGGAATCACCTGCGGCTCCCCCCGGAGAGATCTGCCGTGCGAAATGCCACGTTCCAGCCCCGGTCCGCCCGCGCCTCCACCGGCGGCGACACCCCACCCCAACTCACCGACGTGCTGCCCGCCCCGGTACGGGTCGAGCCGGCCACCGGCGTCGAGTTCATCCTGACCCCCGGCACGACGATCCGGACCACGGCCGGTCCGGCCGCCGCCGCCGTCGGCCGCTACCTGGCCGACCTGCTGCGCCGCCCCACCGGCTATCCGCTGCCGATCGTTCCTGCCGGCCCGGCCGACGCACCGGGCGGAATCTCCCTCCTGTTGACCGGGACCGACCACGGGCCGGCCGGAGAGCGGCGAGCCCGGAACGGATCGCCGGCCGAGGGCTACCGGCTGGACGTCGGCGCCACCGGCGTGGTGGTCCGGGCGCGCACCGCCGCCGGGCTCTTCTACGGCGTACAGACGCTGCGTCAGCTGCTGCCCCCGAAGATCGAGGCCGGGCGGCGCCAACCCGGACCGTGGGCGATTCCCGGCGGCGTGATCGAGGACCACCCCCGGTTCGGCTACCGGGGCGCGATGCTCGACGTGGCCCGGCACTTCTTCGCCGTACCGGACGTGCTGCGGTTCATCGACCACCTGGCCCGGTACAAGCTCAACCACCTGCACCTGCACCTCACCGACGACCAGGGCTGGCGGATCGCGGTGGACTCCTGGCCCCGGCTGACCAGCGTCGGCGGCAGCACCGAGGTGGACGGCGGTCCCGGCGGCTACTACCGCCGCGAGGAGTACGCCGAGATCGTCGCGTACGCCGCCGCCCGGCACATCACCGTCGTACCCGAGATCGACCTGCCCGGACACACCAACGCGGCACTGAACGCGTACGGCGAACTCGCCCCGGACGGCGAGGCGCCACCGGAGTACACCGGCACCGACGTGGGATTCAGCGCGGTGGACGTCGACAACGAGCGGACGTACCAGTTCGTCGACGACGTACTCGGCGAGGTGGCCGCGCTGACCCCCGGCCCGTACCTGCACGTCGGCGGGGACGAGGCGTTCACCCTGGGCTCGGCCGACTACACGCGCTTCATGGACCGGGTCCAGCGGATCGTCACCGGGCACGGCAAGCGCGTCCTGGGCTGGCACCAGCTCGCGGTGGCCGAGCACAGCCCCGGACGGGTCATCCAGTACTGGGGCACGTCGACCGAGGACCCGGTGGTCACCGCCGCCGTGCGGGGCGGCGCGAAACTCGTGCTCTCCCCTGGCAACCGGACCTACCTCGACATGAAGTACACCGACGCGACCCCGCTCGGCAAGGACTGGGCCGGACTGGTCGAGGTCCGGGCCGCGTACGACTGGGATCCCGGCAGCTATCTGACCGGGGTACCCGCCGGGGCGGTCCTGGGCGTCGAGGCGCCACTGTGGACGGAGACGATCCGGACGGTCAGCGACGTCGAGTTCATGACGTTTCCCCGGCTGCCGGCCATCGCCGAACTCGGCTGGTCACCTGCGTCGACCCACGACTGGGCGGACTTCCGGGTCAGGCTGGCCGGCCAGGGCGCCCGGTGGAGCACGGCGGGGATCACCTTCCACCGCTCGCCCGAGGTGCCGTGGGCGGGGGCGCCGGTCGTACCCGAGCCCCGGCCCGCCGTCGCGGCGACGACCGTCCCCGCTACGCCGCCGGCCGACGCACCGCCGGCCACCACACCGGACAGCCCACCCGGCGACGACCAGCCGCTCGCCATCACCTGATCAGTCGACCCTTCAGCCGATCCGACTCAGCGGCCCGGGACTCGGCCACGCCTCGGCCGCCCGGGACTCGGCCACGCGTCAGCCGCCCGGTAGTCGGCCACGCGTCAGCCGCCGGAGTCGGCCAGTTCGGCGCCGGCCGGCACCTCGTCGCTGTCCCGGTCCGCCAGCCAGCCCTCCGGCAGGTGGACCTTGCCGGGCGAGTTCGTCCGCCCCCGGGGCTGGCCGAGCGTCTCGACCGGAAACGGCTCGGCCGGATCGAGCTTGCCCAGCAGATCGTCCAGTTCGGTCAGACCGCTCACCATCGCCAGCGCCCGGCGCAGCTCACCGCCGACCGGGAAGCCCTTCAGGTACCAGGCCACGTGCTTACGGAAGTCCACACATCCGTCCCGCTCGGCGGTGTCCGGCCGGTCCCCTCCGGCGAACCATTCGACCAGCAGCTCGGCGTGCCGGCGCATCGTCACCGCGACCTCGCCGAGGGCCGGCAACTTGCGTACGTCCCGGCCGTCGAAGGCCGCCGCCAGATCCGCGAAGAGCCACGGCCGGCCCAGGCAGCCACGGCCGACGACGACGCCGTCGACCCCGGTGTGCGCCACCATCCGGAGCGCGTCGTCTGCCTCCCAGATGTCCCCGTTGCCCAGCACCGGTACGTCGAGCGCCTGCTTCAGCGTGCCGATGGCGTCCCAGTCCGCGGTGCCGGAGTACCGCTGCGCGGCCGTACGCCCGTGCAGGGCCACCACCGCCGCACCGGCGTCCTGCGCGGCGAGCCCGGCCTCGACGTACGTCAGATGGTCGTCGTCGATGCCCTTGCGCATCTTCACCGTCACCGGCACCCCGGCCGGCGCGGCCGCCTGCACCGCCGCCCGGACGAGCCGGGCGAACAGCCGGCGGCGCCACGGCAACGCCGCCCCACCGCCCTTGCGGGTGACCTTCGGCACCGGGCAGCCGAAGTTCAGGTCGATGTGATCGGCCAGGTTCTCCTCGACCACCATCCGCACCGCCGCCGCCGTCACCGCCGGATCGGTCCCGTAGAGCTGGAGGCTGCGCGGCCGCTCGTCGCCGTCGAACGCGATCATCCGCAGCGTCTTCGGATTCCGCTCCACCAGCGCCCGCGTCGTCACCATCTCGCAGACGTAGAGCCCGCCACCCTGTTCACGACAAAGACGCCGAAACGCGACATTCGTTATCCCCGCCATCGGCGCCAGCACCACCGGCGGCCACACCTCGTGCGAGCCCGCAAGGAAGGGCCCCTTCTTATCGTTTTCAGTAGAAGAAGGGCCCCTTCTTAACTGCTCACCCATAGCAGACCTTCCGCCATCCCGGTGCGTCGTGCACAGCACCCCTGGTTATCCACAGCCTTCGCAAAACGGCCCTGCCACGGTACGTGACCTCGGGCAGCCTGCACCAATGACCACAGCGAGCCAAGACCATGATCCAGAACCGGACATCGAGGAACTTGCCGCCCGTCAACAGCAGATCGTGACCCGGCGCCAGCTACACGGCGCCGGCATCGACGACATGCACATGTACCGCCAGACCCGGCGCGGTCGGTGGCAACGCGTCCTGCCGGCGACGTACGCGCTCGTGAGCGGCACGCTCACCGACGAGCAGCAACGCATCGCCGCCGCACTCTACGTGGGTCGGAGCGCGCAGATCACCGGCCTGGCGGCCCTGCACTGGTACGGATTCCGCTACTCGCCGAAGGCGGACCGGATGCGCCTGCTCGTTCCGCACACAGCGCGCCGCGCCTCGGCCGGGCATGTGGTGGTGTGCCGTGCTCTCAGCCTGGACGAGTACGCCCGCGACGGCGGTCTGTACCGGATCTGTTCACCCGCACGCGCGGTCGTCGACGCCTGCCGGGAACTGCGCGATCTCCGTACCGTGCGGTCGGTCATGGCCGAGGCGATCCAGCGCGACTTCACCGATCTACCGACCCTCGACGGGGAGGTGGTTCGCGCGGGCCGCAGCCGTACGGCGCTGGTCAGGCAGGCGTTCAGAGAGGTCCTGCACGGCGTACGGTCGTCGCCGGAGGCGGAGCTGCGGGTGTGCCTCGCCGCGAGCCGCGAGCTTCTCGAGATCGTCTGGAATCCCCGGTTGCTCGGCCCGGACGGCTCCCGCCTGCCCACCCCGGACGGCTACCTCGCGGACGCCGCGATCGCGCTCGAGGTCGACTCGCAGGAGTTCCACCTGGCCCCGGCCGACTGGCGTCGCACGATGGACCGGCACAACGAACTGAGCCGGTACGGAGTGCTGGTCCTGCACTTTCCGCCGAGTCAGATCCGGCGGGAACCGGAGCGCGTCCGTCACCTGGTGGAGGACGCGTACCGGTCCCGCCGGGGGTACGGCGCCACGTGCCAGGTGTTAGTAGGGGGCCCTTCTTCTACAGAAAACGATAAGAAGGGGCCCTTCCTTGCACCACCTCAGCAGCCGGGGAGGCGCTCGATCAGGTAGGACTCGACCTGGGAGAGGGAGACCCGCTCCTGGGCCATGGTGTCCCGGTTCCGGACCGTGACCGCGTCGTCGTCCAAGGTGTCGAAGTCGACCGTCACGCAGAACGGGGTGCCGATCTCGTCCTGGCGGCGGTAGCGGCGGCCGATCGCCTGGGAGTCGTCGAACTCGACCGCCCAGCGCTTGCGGAGGGCGGTGGACAGGTCCCTCGCCTTCGGGGAGAGGGCGGGGTTGCGGGACAGTGGGAGGACCGCCACCTTCACCGGCGCCAGGCGCGGGTCGAGGCGCAGCACGGTGCGCTTGTCCACCCCGCCCTTGGTGTTCGGCGCCTCGTCCTCGTCGTACGACTCCAGCAGGAAGGCGAGCACCGCCCGGGTCAGGCCGGCGGCCGGCTCGATGACGTACGGCACCCAGCGCTCCTGCTTCTCCTGGTCGAAGTACGACAGGTCGACGCCGGAGTGCTTGCTGTGCGTGGAGAGGTCGAAGTCGGTACGGTTCGCGATGCCCTCCAGCTCGGAGAACTCGGTGCCACCGAACCGGAAGCGGTACTCGATGTCCACGGTCCGCTTCGAGTAGTGCGAGAGCTTCTCCTTCGGGTGCTCGTAGAACCGGAGGTTCTCCTCGGACAGGCCGAGGTCGAGGTACCAGTTCCAACGCTCCCGCAGCCAGTACTCGTGCCATTCCTCGTCGCTGCCGGGCTCGACGAAGAACTCCATCTCCATCTGCTCGAACTCCCGGGTACGGAAGATGAAGTTGCCCGGGGTGATCTCGTTGCGGAACGACTTGCCGGTCTGGGCGATGCCGAACGGCGGCTTCTTCCGGGCCGAGGCGGCGACGTTGTTGTAGTTGACGAAGATGCCCTGTGCGGTCTCCGGCCGGAGGTAGTGCAGGCCCTCCTCGCTCTCCACCGGACCGAGGTAGGTCTTCATCAGGCCGTTGAACATCTTCGGCTCGGTGAAAGTGCCCTTGTTGCCGCAGTTCGGGCAGTTCAGCTCGGCCAGCGAGGCCGGCGGCTGGCCGTGCTTCTCCGCGTACGCCTCTTCGAGGTGGTCGGCCCGGAACCGCTTGTGGCAGGACTGGCACTCGGTCAGCGGGTCGACGAACGCGTCGAGGTGGCCGGAGGCGGCCCAGACGTCCCGGGAGAGGATGACCGCCGAGTCCAGGCCGACGATGTCGTCGCGCTGCTGCACCATGGTCCGCCACCACTGGCGCCGGACGTTCTCCTTCAGCTCCACGCCGAGCGGACCGTAGTCCCAGGCCGACCGGGTGCCCCCGTAGATCTCGCTGGACGGGAAGACGAAGCCTCGACGCTTCGCGAGACTGACGACGGCGTCGATACGGTCGGCTGGCATGGTTACCTCCTACACCGGCTGGCGGCCGGCGGGGACAGGGTCGAGACGGTCAACGGGGACAACGGTCGCGGGCGTTGGACACCGACGGTGTCCGGGCCCGGATCAGTCGGCGCCGTGCACAACGAACGGTACGGCCACCGAGCCCAGCAGGTTACTCCAGGGTCGGGGCCGTACCGCCAGCGCCCGGCCGCCCACCGGGCCACCGAACCGGACACCGCCGACCCACCGCGCCGGCTCGGCCGGGCCCGGCTACCCGACGTCGCAGACCTTCAGGCCGCCGGCTACCCGATGTCGCAGACCTTCAGGCCGCCGGCCGAGTCCTGGTCGAGCAGGGCCCGGAGGCTGTCCTGGCCGCCGCTGGCGTAGGTGACGTCCACCGGCACACTCAGTTCCGTCGTGAGCGACACGTCGCCGACCTGGAACGAGGCGATCTCCGGCTCGGAGCGCACCCGGCGCTGGAACTCCGCCGGCGACTCCTGCTGCTGGGTGGAGTCGCAGAGCAGCGAGTACGCCTTGCCGAACTCCTCGTCGTCGACCGCGTCGAGGTACTCGCCGACCACCGTCCGGGCCTGCTCGTTCAGCGCCTCGGAGCCGGAGACCAGCAGGCCGACCAGCGCCGCTCCGCCGCCTCCGCAGAAGAGCACCACGGCGAGGGCAGCCACCCCGATCCCGAGCCAGAGCCGTATCCCGCGCCCCTCGGAAGGGGGTGCGGCGAACGGTGGCGCGGCACCGGGGCCGGGCGGCGGGGCGGGCACGCTCGGCGGCACCGGCCCGAAGCCGTACGGCGTCGGCGGTGGCCCGTACCCGGCGGGGACGCCGTAGCCGGCACCGGGCTGCCCGTAGCCGGCCGGCGCCTGATAGCCGGCGGGCGCACCGTAGCCGGCAGGTGTCTGGTAACCGGTGGGTGTCTCGTAACCACCAGGGGGCCCGTACGCGGCAGGCGGGCCGGGGGTGCCGGGCGGGGCAGGCTCGCCGGTCTGGGCGGGTGCGTCAGCCGGGGCCGGGCCGTCGGCCATGGCGGGCCCGGGATAGGACGCCGGCCCACCGGGCGGTCCGGGAACGGTCATGGAGCAAGGGTAGTGCCCGACGCATCACCGGCCGGAGTCAGCGGCCCGGTCGCTCGGCGTGACTTCGACCCGGCCGTCCGGTTCGGCGCTGGCGAGTGCCTCGTACGCGGAGGGCTCGTCGAGCGACTCGGCGAGCAGCGGGGTGGCGTGGATCTTGACGTCGAAGGCGCCCAGAGCCCGGCGGTAGGTGCCGACCGACTCCCACTCCGTGATCAGGCACCAGTGGTTCGGGTCGTCGAGGGCCCGGAGCAGTTGACCACGACGGTAACCAGGTCGGGCGGCGAGCGCGGCGAGCGCGGCGTGGGCCCGCTCGGTAAAGGCCGGGGCGGCGTCCTCCGCGACCACGAACCGGTTCGTGACGAGCACCGGGTGCCTCCTCCAATCGTCGGTCGGCCAGCGGTTCGGGGTGTCGCGCCCGACAGCTCACCGGCCGGAGAATCGATATCTCGTAGAGTCTGTGGGATGCAGCGTACGCAGAGTGTTCTGCTGGTCCGCCTGGCCCGGGCCAATCCGACGTCGGTCTTCCTCGGCGTCCTGGTGCTGGTCCTGGTCGCCCTCTTCGCGCCGGGGATCATCGGTGGGGCACTGCTGCTGGCTCTCGCCGTCGGCCTGGCCGCCCTGCTGATGACCACCTGGCCGGTGCAGACCCCCGCCACCCGGACGATCCGACTGGTGGTCCTGGCCCTGCTGTCCATCGCCGCGCTGACCAAGATCCTCTGACCCGAAACACCGAGATCCTCTGATGGAGCCACCGAGATCCTCTGATCGAACCACCGAGATCCTCTGATCGAACCACCAAGATTCTCTGACCGAACCACCGAGCGGGAACCCGACGTGAAGCACTCTCATGCAAGCATGCGTTTTTGACAATCATTCTCATTGTCGCGGAGAGTGGATGACATGCTGATCCGCTCCGCCCTCCGTACCGTCGCCGTCGCCACCACCGGGCTGCTCGCGCTGGCCGGCGCCGCCGCCTGCGCCGCCGACGGCGCCGGCACCGATCCCGACCGGGTCGACGTCGTCACCGCGTTCTATCCCCTCCAGTTCGTCACCGAGCGGGTCGGCGGAGACGCCGTCCGGGTGACGAACCTCGCCAAGCCGGGCGCCGAGCCCCACGACCTGGAGCTCAACCCGGGCCAGGTCGGCCAGGTCAGCGACGCGGAGCTGGTGGTGTACCTCGCGGGCTTCCAGCCGAGCGTGGACGAGGCGGTCGAACAGCAGGGCGGCGACCGGGCCTTCGACGTGGCGACCGTGCAGCCGCTGCTGGACGCGGCGGCCGGCGGCCACGAGCACGAGGGCGAGGGCGCGGACCACACCGGCGAGGCGGCCGGCGCCGAGGAGGACGCGGAGGGCACCCGCGGCAAGGACCCGCATGTCTGGCTGGACCCCACCCGGCTGGCCGGCATCGGCGACAAGCTCGCCGAGCGGCTGGGCGCCGCCGACCCGGACCGGGCCGCCGACTACACCGCGCGGGCCAAGGCCCTGCGCACCGACCTGGAGACCCTGGATTCCGAGTACGCCCAGAGCCTGCGGACCTGCCAGCGGCGGGAACTGGTGACCAGCCACACCGCCTTCGCCTACCTGGCCCAGCGCTACCAACTGGAGCAGATCGGCATCTCCGGCCTCACCCCGGAGGATGAGCCGGCCCCGCAGCGGCTCGCCGACGTCGCCGCCGAGGCCCGGGAGCACGGCGCCAGCACGATCTTCTTCGAGACCCTGGTCAGCCCGAAGGTCGCCGAGACCATCGCCCGGGAGATCGGGGCGAAGACCGCGGTGCTGGACCCGATCGAGGGCCTGCAGCCGGGCAGCACCGGCGACTACCTTTCGGTGATGCGCACCAACCTGCAGACCCTGAAGACCGCACTGGGCTGCTCATGATCAATTCTGTGGTCTCCGTCGAGCACGGGGTGGTCGCCTACGACAACCGTCCCGTGCTCCGGGACGTTTCGCTACGGGTGACGGCCGGCGAGGTGGTCGCCGTACTGGGGGCGAACGGGTCCGGCAAGTCGACCCTGATCCGCGCCGTCCTCGGCCTGGTGCCCCTCTCCGCCGGTACCGTCACGCTGTTCGACACCCCGCAACGCCGGTTCCGGCAGTGGTCCCGGATCGGGTACGTGCCGCAGCGGATCGGCGCCGGCAGCGGCGTACCGGCCACCGTCGCCGAGGTGGTCGCCTCCGGCCGACTGGCCCGACGGGGCGTACTGCGCCCGCCGGGGAGCGCGGACCGGACCGCGGTGGCCGAGGCGCTGCACGCGGTCGGGCTCGCTGACCGGGCCGGTGACCCGGTGGCCACCCTCTCCGGAGGCCAGCAGCAGCGCACCCTGATCGCGCGGGCGCTGGCCGGCCAGCCGGAGCTGCTCATCCTCGACGAGCCGACCGCCGGGGTCGACTCGGCCAGTCAGGACGCGTTCGCCGAGGCGCTGCGCGGTTTCGTCGCCGGGGGCGGAACGGTGCTGCTGGTCGCCCACGAACTCGGCCCGCTCGCCGCGCTGATCACGCGGGCGGTGGTCGTACACCACGGGGAGATCGCGCACGACGGCGCGGTGCCGGAACCGGCCGGTCATCACGCCGCGCCTGGACACGAGCATGTCCACCCGCACGCGCCGGAGGAATCGGTGGGAATGTGGGGGTCATGAGCGAGCGAAGCGAGGAGGGGTCGTGAGCCTGTTCCAGTACGACTTCATGATCCGGGCCCTGATCGGCGCCCTGGTGATCGGGCTGACCGCGCCGGCGCTCGGGATCTACCTCGTGCAGCGACGGATGTCGCTGATCGGCGACGGGATCGGGCACGTCGCGCTGACCGGTGTCGGGGTCGGCCTGCTGCTCAACCGGTCCCCGGTGGTCATGGCGGTGATCGTCGCGGCGGTCGCCGCCGTCGCGATCGAGCTGATCAGGGAACGCGGGCGCACCTCCGGGGACGTCGCGCTGGCGATGCTCTTCTACGGCGGAATCGCCGGTGGCGTGATGCTGGTGGGACTCTCCGGCAGCAGCAGCAACGCCAACCTGATGGCGTACCTCTTCGGCTCGCTCACCACCACCTCGCCGGAGGATCTGGTAGTGATCGTGGTGCTCGCGGTGGTGGTCCTGGTCACGATGATCACGCTGCGACCGGCGCTCTTCGCGATCTCCCACGACGAGGAGTACGCCCGGGTCTCCGGCCTGCCGGTCCGGGCGCTCAACCTGCTGCTCGCGGTCACCACGGCGGTGACCGTCACCATCGCGATGCGCGCGGTCGGGTTGCTGCTGATCAGTGCCCTGATGGTGGTGCCGGTGGCCACCGCGCAACTCTTCACCCGGGGCTTCCTCGGCACCATGCTCTCCGCGATGGGGCTCGGCCTGCTGGCCTCCGGCTCCGGGGTGTGGCTGGCCGGTACCGCCAACACCGCGCTCGGGGCCACCATCGTGATCCTGGCGATCGGGCTGTTCCTGGTGGTGGCCGTCGGGGTCTCGCTGCGCCGGGCGGTGGGCCGGCGCAGGGCCGTACCGCGACCGGCCGGGCTGGTGGAGCCGTGCGACGTGGTGCTGGAGTCCGCTCGGCGGGCGGCGCTGGACCCGGCGGCGACCCTGTCGGCAGACCGATCGGCCGGCGGATCGGCGGGCGCATCGCCGGGCGGATCCCGGCCGGACGAGCCGACGGTGGACCGCGACCCGGAAGAGGAACTGTCGGCGGGTTCCGGCGGGACGGTGCCCGGTTCGGCACCGGCGCGGCCGGTCGGCGTACTGCGGAAGGGCTGACGCCCGGACGGTGGAATTGACCTTGTGCTCACCGGCCGCCGGGCGGTCTGCCGTTAACATTGGTTACCGTTACGGGATGACGAGCACGAACGGCTACGAGGCCTTTGCCGGCGCTGGAGAGCTGCTTCGTGCCCTGTCCGCACCGATCCGGCTCGCCATCGTCAGCGAACTCGCCGGCGGCGAGCGGTGCGTACACGAACTGGTCGAGCAGCTCGGCGCGCCGCAGCCGCTGGTCTCCCAACACCTGCGGGTACTCCGGGGCGCGGGCGTGGTCCGGGGCTCCCGACGCGGTCGGGAAATCGCCTACGCCTTGGTCGACGAGCACATCGCGCATATCGTGGCGGACGCGGTCAGCCACTCGGGAGAGGCCACATGACGCGGCCCCCGGGACAGGCATCAGACGCGACGCAGCGGGAGGGTGACATGACGACGGCGGACAGCGGCACAGCCCTGCGCAACACCCGCCAGCGCACCGCCGTGAGCGCACTGCTCGCCGAGGTGGAAGGCTTCCACAGCGCCCAGGACCTGCACGCGATGCTGCGTACCCGGGGCGAGCGGGTCGGGCTGACCACCGTCTACCGCACCCTCCAGGGGCTGGCCGACGCGGGCGAGATCGACGTGATGCGACCGCCGGGCGGGGAGCACCTCTACCGCCGGTGCAGCGAGGGACACCACCACCACCTGGTCTGCCGGGCCTGTGGCCGTACGGTCGAGGTGGAGGGGCCGGCGGTGGAGAGCTGGGCCGAACGGGTCGCCGCCAAACACGGGTACGCCGACGTCAGCCACACCCTGGAAATCTTCGGCACCTGCCCGGACTGCGCCCGCCGCTGAGCTGAGGCACGCTGGCCGGCATGAGGATCTATGCCGACCGTGTCCCGACCGCCGCCCGTCAACTCCTCACCGACCTGCTCGTCGTCGCCTGGATCTACCTGTGGATCCGTGCCGCCATGGGGCTGCACGATCTGGTCCAGAAGCTCGCCGTACCCGGACAGAAGCTGGAGGGGGCCGGCGGCGGGCTGGCCGACAACCTCGCCGACGCCGGCGGCAAGATCGGCCGGCTGCCGGTGGTCGGCGACGAGTTGACCAGCCCGTTCGAGCAGGCGGCTGGGGCGGCTCGGGCAATGGCCGACGCCGGCCGGGACCAGCAGGAACTGGTCGGCGACCTCGCGCTCGCCCTCTCGCTGGCGCTGCTGGTCTTTCCGCTCGGAGTGGTACTGCTCGGCTGGTTGCCGCTGCGGCTGCGCTGGATGCGCCGGGCCGCCGCCGCGCGGGCACTGCGGGCCGCGCCGGCCGGGCGGGATCTGCTGGCGCTGCGGGCGCTGGCCACCCAGCCGCTGCGCAAGCTGACCAGGATCGACCCGGACGTGGCCCAGGCGTGGCGGCGCGGCGACGACGCGGCCGTCGACGCGCTGGCCGCACTGGAACTACGCGCCCTCGGGCTCCGGGCCGCGTCGACCCGCCGCTGACGGTCCCGCCTTACCGCCGTCTCACCGTCTCACCGTCTCACCGTCCCGACGTCCCGACGTCCCGACGACAGGCCAGCCAGGGTTCGGAAGCCCGGCGACCACCGACGGCCAGGGTCCGGAAGCCCGGCGACCACCGACGGCCAGGGTCCGGAAGCCCGGCGACCACCGACGGCCAGGGTCCGGAAGCCCGGCGACCACCGACGGCCGGCGTACCCCGTTGGCCAATGCCGGTCCGGCCGGGCAAGAATGTCGGGGCGGACGCCCATGATCGTCTGTCGGTGGAGGTACGCCGCCACACCCCCGCGCCGGTCCGCCTCCGGCGCCCGCGCAGCGAGGAATGTCGTGACTGGAACACCGCACCCGACCGAGGAGTTCCCCCGCCGCCCGCTGGGCGCGACCGGCCTGTCGGTCACGCCGGTCTGCATCGGCGGCGGGCCGCTGGGCAGCATGCCGGACCTCTTCGGGTACGACGTCAGCGCCGATCGCGGCACCGAGACCGCCGTGGCCGCGTTCACCGGCCCGTTCAACTTCCTCGACACCGCCGCCGGTTACAGCGACGGCGACAGTGAAGAACGGATCGGCGCCGCGGTGAAGCGGATCGGCGGCGTACCGGAGGGGTTCGTCCTCGCCACCAAGGTCGACCGGGACTTCGGCACCGGGGACTTCTCCGGCGAGCAGGTACGCCGGTCGGCGCAGGGCAGTCTGCACCGCCTCGGCCTGGACCGGCTACCCCTGGTCTACCTGCACGATCCGGAGAACATCAGCTTCGAGGAGGGCATGGCGCCGGGCGGGCCGGTCGAGGCGCTGCTGGCCCTGCAACGCGAGGGCGTCATCGGGCACCTCGGCGTGGCGGGCGGCCCGGTGGAACTCATGGCGCGGTACCTGCGTACCGGGCTCTTCTCGGCGCTCATCACGCACAACCGCTGGACGCTGGTGGACCAGTCGGCCGGGGACCTGCTCGACGAGGCGATCTCCCTCGGCGTCGGCGTGGTGAACGGGGCGCCGTTCGGCGGCGGCATCCTGGCCAAGGGCACCGCCACCTTCACCAAGTACGCCTACCGGCAGGCCGACGACGAGGTGCTGCGCCGGATCCGGGCGATGGAGGAGGCGTGTGCCGCGCACGACGTACCGCTCGCGGCGGCGGCGTTGCAGTTTTCCACCCGCGACCCCCGGATCACCTCGACCATCGTCGGGGTGTCCCGCCCGGAGCGGATCGCCGAAACCGCGCGGCTGGCCACCTGGGACATCCCCGAGGAGCTGTGGGAGACCCTGGCTCCACTCGCCGCACCGAAGGAGTTCTGGCGCTGGTGAGCGACCCGGATCGCCGGTCCCCGGCACCCTGCCGCACTTGACGCCGGGGTCGACCTCGACGGCCGTCCTGGGCGGCCTTCCCGACAGGGCGCCCAGGACGGGGTCCTTTCAGGGCGGCGGGATCCGTCGGCGTACGTCCTGCGCGGTCGACGGGCCGGGCTGCCAGGGCGCCACCCACGGGTGGTCGTCGGGCGGGGTGATCACACCGGACTCCAGGAACGCGTACCGGCCGGCGAGGATCCGCTTCGCCGCCGCCGCGTCGACGGAGTCGGTGTTCTCCCACAGCGCCCGGAACAGCGCGGCCACCCGTACCCGGGCCTGCCGGCAGAACAGGTCGGCCAGTTCGACGCCCTCCGGCCGGGTCTCCCGTTCGGCGTGCGCCCGTACGCAGACCGCCGACATCGCGAACAACTCCGCTCCGATGTCGACGATCCGGCCGAGGAATCCCTGCTTACGCTCCAGTTTTCCCTGCCACCGGGACATCGCCCAGAACGTCGACCGGGCCAGTTTGCGGGACGCCCGCTCGACCTGCCGCAGGTGGCCGGCGAGGACGCCATACTCGGCGTACCCGCCCGGGTTCTGGCCGCGACCGACCGCGAGCGACGGCAGCCACCTCGCGTAGAATGCACCGGCCTTCGCCCCGGCCCGGACCTTGCGGCCGAGTTCGGCCTCCGGGTCGATTATGTCGCCGGCCACCGACAGGTGGGCGTCGACCGCCTCCCGGGCGATGAGCAGGTGCATGATCTCGGTGGAGCCCTCGAAGATCCGGTTGATCCGCAGGTCGCGCAGGATCTGCTCGGCTGCGGCCGGGCGCTCGCCCCGGGCGGCCAGCGAGTCGGCCGTCTCGTAGCCGCGCCCGCCCCGGATCTGGATCAGTTCGTCGGCGATCTGCCAGGCCATCTCGCTGGCGTAGAGCTTGACCAGCGCCGCCTCGATCCGGATGTCGTTGGTGTCGTCGTCGGCCAGCAGGCAGCAGAGGTCGAGCATGGTCTCCATGCCGTACGTGGTGGCGGCGATGAAGGCCAGCTTGCTGGCCACCGCCTCGTGCTCGCCGACCGGCCGACCCCACTGGACCCGGTCGGCGGCCCACTCCCGAGCCACGTTCAGCGACCACTTGCCGGCGCCGACACACATCGCCGGCAGCGAGAGCCGTCCGGTGTTCAGCGTGGTCAGGGCGATCTTCAGACCCCGTCCCTCGCCACCGATCACGTTCTCGGCGGGTACGAGCACGTCGGAGAAGCGGGTCACGCTGTTCTCCAGCCCGCGCAGTCCGAGGAAGGCGTTGCGCCGCTCGACGGTGATCCCCGGCGAGTCGGCCTCGACGACGAACGCGGTGATCCCGCCGCGCCGGCCCTCGGCCTTCGGCACCCGGGCCATCACCACCAGCAGGTTCGCCACGCTGCCGTTGGTGGCCCACAACTTGACCCCGTTGAGCCGGTACCCGGTGCCGTCCTCAGTCGGCTCGGCGATGGTGCCCAGCCGGGCCGGATCGGAGCCGACGTCGGGCTCGGTGAGCAGGAACGCCGACACCTCACCGGCGGCGAGTCGGGGCAGGAAGCGCTGCTTCTGCTCGTCGGTGCCGAACATCTTCAGCGGCTGCGGCACCCCGATCGACTGGTGTGCCGAGAGCAGCGCACCGATCGACGGGTTGACCGAACCGGCCAGCATCAACGCCCGGCAGTAGTGCAGGTTCGACAGGCCTAGGCCGCCGTACCTCTCGTCGATCTTCATTCCGAAGGCGCCGAGCCGGGCCAGTCCCTGGAACACCTCATCGGGAATGTGCGCGTCGCGCTCGATCGCGGCACCGTCCACTTCGGTCCGGACGTACGTGCCGAGCCGGTCGAGGAACTCCTCCGCCTTGGCGGCGCGTTCGGGATCTGCGGTCGGCCACGGGTCGATCAGGTCGAGCCGGAACCGGCCGAGGAAGAGTTCCTTGCCGAAGCTCGGCTTGCCCCACTCGGACTCCCGGGCCGCCTCGGCGACCTGCCGGGCCTCCCGCTCGGTGACCTGACCGGCCTCTTTCGGCAGTGGACCGACTCCGTCGGATCCGTCCGCCGCCGACCTGCTGTGCTCCGTTGTGGTCACGGCAACCCCCTCGGCTACAACTGCTGGCCTGAGGTGTGAGGAAGGGCCCCCGCATATCGTTTTCTGTTGTAGCGGGGGCCCTTCCTCACACCTCAGCGGGTACGGACAACGCTACGCCGATTTGTTACCCGTCGGTAGCGCGAGTTATGCCAAGCGCGCAGCTCCGCCGGATGCGGGTCACCGCCGGATGCGGGTCACCGCCGGCCCTTCCACTGACGCCAGCCGCCAGCCGCGCTCGGTGACCTGGACACCAGAGGCGCTATCGGTTGGCCATAACGCCTCTGGTGTCCAGGTGAGGGCGGTCGCAGGTCGAACTCCTCCCGAGGTGAGCGCCGCAGGCCGAACGGGTGAAGGGCGGCAACCCCCCGACTGGGGGGCGGCCGAGGCGAGGCAGTGCCGGTGGGCGCACAGGCTGGGCAGCCGGCAGTCTTCGTCACGGACACCTGCCGCCGGCCGAGCCGGGCCGAGCCCACATAGCCGGCCCAAGCAGCAACGATCCCAGCCCCAGCCCCAGCCCGAGCCGGCGACAGTGACAGCGACAGCGACGACGGCGACAAGCGACAAGCGGCAACGGCGACGGCGACGGCGTCAGGTGACCGGCTGGGCGGCGCCGTTCCAGACCGGCGGGGCGTACCCGGCCGGCTTGTCGCCGATGCCGAGACCCCGGGTTCACGATCCACGACTGGTACTCCGGGGTGAACATCGAGTACCCCCCCGCCAACCGCACGGCGCTGGCCTCGTCGAGCCGGCGGCGCGCATCCGACGGGATCTCGAAGTCGAGCGCGGCCATGTTGCTCGCCAACTGCTCGGGGCTGCTCGCCCCGATGATCGCCGAGCCGACGCTCGGTCGAGTGGCCACCCAGTTGATCGCCACCTGGGCCATGCTCCGGCCCAGCTCGGCCGCGACGCCTTCCAGCACCTCGATCACCCGCCACTCCCGCTCGCCGATCGGCCGCTGGTGCCCGCCCGGCGCACCGAGCCGGCCGTCGCCGGCCAGACCGTCGCCGGTCCGCCGGTACTTGCCGGTGAGCAACCCGCCACCGATCGGGCTCCACGCGGTCAGCCCCAACCCCAGAGACTGGGCCATCGGTACGAACTCCGGTTCGACGCCCCTGGCGATCAGCGAGTACGGCAACTGGAGGCTGATCAGCGGAGTTCCCGGCCGGCGACTCAACCCGGCCCGACCGGCACCGGCCTGATCGCCGGCCAGCCCGACGCCCCGCCGGATGATCAGGCCTGGCCGCCCCTGCGGGGGTGCAGCCGGACGACCGGGATGTCGCGCGAGGTCTTCTGCTGGTACGCGTCGTACGGGGCGAACACCTCAACCAGATGCGGCCACACCCGGGTCTTCTCCTCGGGCAACAGCCTCTCCGCGCGGGCGGGGAAGCGATCCGCGCCCACCCGCAGTCGTACGTCCGGGTTCTCCGCGACACTTCGAAACCACAGCGGATGCGCGTCGCCGCCACCGTTGGACGCGACGACCAGGTACGACTCGCCGTCCCGGCCGTAGATCAGCACAGTGCGGTGCCAGCCGCCACTGCGCCGGCCCCGATAGTCCAACAGGAGACACGGCGCCCCGTTCACGGTGGTTCCCTTCGTACCGCCGGACTCCTCGTACACCTGCGCCTGCCTGGCCACCCATTTGACCGGACTGATTCTCACCACCTCGTCGGACGCGTCCGACATGCTTCCACCTCTCCCGCTCCCCGACCGGCTGACGGCTAGGCCCCGGCCTGAGCGGCGGGAAACCACTTCTCCCGTACGGCCGCGAATCCGTCGTCAGGTTGCCCGTCCGCGATCGGCTGGGAGAACTCCCAGACGTAGCCAAACGGATCGACACATTCGAAGACCCGGTCGCCCCACGCCTCGTCCATCGGCTCGCACGTGATGGTGCATCCGGAGCCTCGGCAGTACTCGTAACTCGCGTCGAGGTCATCCACGCCGAGACCGATCGCCACGCCGAGACCCCGGGGCCCGGCCTGGGTCTGCCGTTCACGCTCACTGTCGGCAAACGGCATGCCCCGGAGGGCGTCGACGATCAGGTGGACCTCTCCCCGTTGCAGGATCGTCATCACCGGGCGACCCTCCGGATCCGGCACGGTCCCCACCTCGTCGAACCCGAACCCACGGTAGAACCGTGCGGCCTGGTCAACGTCGGTGACCCGCAGTCCCACCCGGAACGCTGCTGCTACCACGTCGCCTCCCTCATCTCCGAATTTGCGTATGCCATACGCAAACTGATTTGGGTACGGTATACGCAAACAAGGGAGATGTCCATGCCCGGTGCATCCCAGGGCCCCGGTGACCCGGCCCGGACCTTCGAACTGCTGTGGAACCTGCGGGAGCACTCCGGTCGGGGTCGTCCGTCGGGGCTCACCGTCGAACAGATCACCACCGCCGCGATCGAGGTCGCCGACTCCGTGGGCCTGAACGACCTGTCGATGCGCAGCGTCGCGGAACGCCTCGGCGTCGGCACCATGTCGCTGTACCGACACGTACCCGGCAAGGAGGAGCTGCTCGACGTCATGATCGACCGGGTCAGCGCCGAGGTCGTCCGCCGGAACGAGGACGGTCACGGCGACTGGCGGTCACGGCTGGAGCAGGTCGGCAGGGCCAACCGCGCGATGTTCGAGCGCCACCCCTGGCTGCTGCGGCTCTTTCCCCGGCGACCGCCGCAGGGACCGGGCGTGATCGCGAAGTACGACGCCGAGCTGCGAGCCGTCGAGGGAATCGGGCTGACCGACGTCGAAATGGATTCAGCTCTCGCCCTCGTACTCGGATACGTCCGGGACGCGACCGCGCGGCTCCTGGAGTGGAAGACCGTCTCCGAGCGGACCGGGCAGAGCGACGACGAGTGGTGGAGCACCGTCGCGCCGCTGCTGGACCGGGTGCTCGACCGGGAGCGGTACTCCCTCGCCGTCCGGGTCGGCACCTCGGCCACCACGCACTACGAGGGAGTTCACGACCCCGAGCACGCCTACGAGTTCGGCCTGCAACGCGTCCTCGACGGCATCGAGTCGTTCGTGAACGGCAACAGCCGCCGCTCCGGCTAGGCCGCGCGCCATCGGCCGCGACCCCACCGCCGGCTGACCGCCCGCCGGCCCCCGCACGCCGACATCGGAGCCGGGTCGTGAACTGTTTTCCCGCGGCCTGCGGATAACAGGCGATGATGCCCTGCTCCACGAAAGGCCGTGCATGAATCGTCTAAGACGGGTCAAGGCTGTCGACGTCAGTACGCTGACCGACGCGGCGGTCATCGAGCGGTCCGTCCGGGATCCCGAGAGCTTCGCGGTGATCTTCGACCGGCACGCGCCGTACATCCATCGCTACCTGGCGCGGCGGCTCGGTGCCGGAGTTGCGGACGACATGGTCGCCGAGACGTTCCTGGCGGCGTTCCGTCGTCGGGAGCGTTTCGACACCGCCCACCCCGACTCCCGGCCGTGGCTGTACGGGATCGCCACCAACGTCGTCAGCCAGCACCGGCGCGAGGAAGAGCGCGAATACCGGCTGCGGCAGGCGTACGTCCCGGCGACGAGCGAGGCGTCGCACGCCGACCGGGTCGCCACGGTGGTGACCGCGCAGTCGCTGCGCCAGGTGTTGTTCGGTGCGCTGGCCGGGCTCTCCTCCGGCGACCGCGATGTACTGCTGCTGGTCGCGTGGGAGGAGTTGACCTACGACGAGGTGGCCACGGCACTGGCGATCCCGGTCGGCACCGTCCGTTCACGACTTCACCGCGCCCGCAAGCTGCTCCGCGCGGGACTGGGCGGCGACTCCACCAGCACGATCGAGGAGGCACTGAGCAATGGATGATCTGCGACTGCTCCAGCAGGCGGGTCGGGAGATTCCGCTGGCAACCCCCGACCAGTTGGCGCCGGCCCGTGACCGGCTCCTGGCCGCGATGACCACCACGCCCGCCACGCCCACGACGATCCGACGCGAGGCCCGCCGGGGCTGGCGGTTCGTGTTCGGCGGTGTGGCGGCGGCGGGTGTTGCGGCGGCGATCGTCTCGGTACTCGTGCTCGCTCCCGATCGGGTCGGCGGTGACCTGCCGGCAGCCAGGGCCGACGCCAGCCAGGTGCTGCGGAACGCGGCGGCGGCGGCGCTCCGGCTGCCCGACGCCACCCCTCGCCCGGACCAGTTCATCTACACCCGGACCCAGGAAGGCAAGGAGACGCGCGAGAGCTGGCTGTCGGTGGACGGGACCAGGGACGGCCTGGTGAGAACGGCCTCCGCCGACGGCGGTAGCAATTCCGTCCTTCCCGGCTGCCGGGACGGACGGGCCGCCGTGGTGAAGGGCGACCAGGTGCTTCCAGGCCGGACCGAACCGTGCACCCTGGAACCCGGGTACCGCTCCGACCTGCCAACCGACGCGGCTGCGATGGGGGCCTATCTCACCGAGAACCGCAGCGGCGAGCCCGGTTCGGTGAACTCCGCCGGCAAGGACGTGTACTACTTCGCCGGAGCCTACCTACGACCACGGACACGCGCCGCACTGTACGAGGCCGCGGCGACGGTACCGGGTCTACGCGCCGTCGAGAACGTCACGGACGGCGCCGGCCGGCCGGGCATCGGAATCGCCTGGCCGTCAACGGGCCGATCGGGCGAGATGATTCTCGTCTTCGAGCCCGAGAGCTACGCCTTCCTCGGCGTCTCGGGAGCGTCGGCGGTGCTGGACCTCGCCGTCGTGGACAAGGTCGGGCAGACCGGCTGACCTCCCGTACCCCCATGGGGCGGGCCGCCACGGGGCGGCCCGCCCGGCGGCTCAGGAGGGCACCGTAGCGGATCCGGGTACGCGGCGCAGTTCGGTAAGCGCGTACCGGGCCACTCCCTCCACCACCGTGATCCCCGCCGACTGGCTCGCGTGATGATCGGAGAGGACGGCAATCAGCCAGTCCCGCCCCGGTTCGGTGATCCGCCCGACGCTGTTGACCAGCCAGCGCCCCTGGTCGGCGTCGACGGTCGTCCAGCCGTTCTTGACGTAACTCGCCGTACTGTCCGGCCCGGCCGCAGCGGTGATGCCCCACCGCTGGTCCCGTCGAACCTGGCGCATGAAGCCGAGCAGCAGGGCGCGGCTGTCGCCGGTCAGTGGGCTGCCCGGGGTGACGATCGACGCCAACAGCCGGAGCTGGTCGGCGGCGGTGGTCGTCGTCATCCCCCAGCTCGGATTCGGCGTGGTCGCCCGCAGCCCGAGGGTACGGTTCGCGGCGGTCAGCCCGGCGCGGTAGCCGATCGTCTGCCACAGGCTGCTCGCCGCGTCGTTGTCACTGGCCACGATCATCGATCGGGCGAGTTGCCGCTCGGTCTGGCTGAGTTCTCCACCCTGTGTCTGTCGGCGCAACAGCAGCGCCGCGAGGATGTCGACCTTGACGATGCTGGCGGTCTGGAACCGCCGGGTGCCGACGGTGACTTCCAGGCCCGTCACCTGGTCCCGTACGGCGAGCCCGATTCGACCACCGATCTCCTTCAGGTGCTTCTCGAGCCGAGCCCTTGCGATGGCCTGGTGGTCCGGGGTCGGGCTGGGCCGTACCGGCGTCGCGGTCGGTCCCGGTACCACCGGTGTGGCGACGCTCGGATCCGCCCACCGACGGGCCAGCCCGGTGCCGAGTACGCCGAGACCGGCCAGTGCGGTGGCGGCCGAGACGAGGACCTCCCGCCGCCCCAGCCCGCGCCGGTTAGCCAAGGAGATCGCCCAGTTTCGCCGCCGCCGCGTACGCCGCCTGCTCGTCCACCGGATCCGGAAAGGTCAGGGTCGAGAGCCGGTCACCACGGCGTACGGTCACGAAGAGCATCACCCTGGCCGGCGCCCCGGACGACTCGATCCGTCCTCGGACGAGCAGCGCGTCCTCGGTCGGGAAGTCCGCCTCGACCACCGCGAACGAGAGTGCTCCGCCCAGGACCGGATACTCCGCGCAGGTCCCGACGACCCGTCGCACGTCCGTGATGGCCCGCGCCGCCCAGCCGGGCTCGTACGCCTCGACGACGTGTGTCGCGATCAGGCTCGCCTGCCCATGCTGGTAGCGGCGCTGCACCGCGTCCCGTCGGTACCCCTGTGCCGGATAGTCCTCGTTCCGGTAGGCCGGGCAGTCGGCCTGCAGCCACGGCCAGGGCGGCTTCTCCGGCGGGGACGGGGTCTCCCGCCATCCTGCCCCGAGCCAGCTGGGCGGAAGCAGGGCCGCGTCGAGCGCGCCCGTTCCAGTGGCCGCCGTCGGCTGCACGGGAACGGGTGCCGCCGTCGGCTCCAGGGGAACGGGCGCTGCCGTGGGCTCCACGGGAACGGGTGCTGCCGTCGTACCCCCGGATCCTGGAGCTGGCTCCCGACCGCATCCGGCGGTCGACGTGGCGACCCCCAGCGCGGCCGCCAGCAGGATCGCCCTGGCCCACGGCCTGGCCTGCCATGACCGGTCAGCCGCCACCGGCGGCCCTACGCGAAGTGTCACGCCTTAACGACGGCGGCAGCGGACGGCGGGGTTGCGCGCCGTGGGAATACTCTCGGCCGGGCTACTCGGCTTCAGGGCCGGCGGACCGGCCGGAACGCTCGATTTCAGGGCCGGCGGGACCAGCCGAAATACTCGATCTCGGGGCCGGCGGACCGGCCGGGCTACTCGCCGCAGGCTCGTTCACGGGCCCTCGCGGGCCGTTCGAGCCGGTGGGCGTCTGCTAGCCCGGCCGGTCCCTCCCCCCGGCCCCCCGGGCTATCCCGTCGCGGCCCGCAGCCCGCGCTCCGGATCGGCGTAGTCGGCCTCGGCCGGGGCCGACACCGGTCGGTGCGGGGTGTTGACCGGTTTGGGCTTTCCGACCAGGTACCCCTGGGCGAAGTCCACCCCGTAGTCGCGGAGCAGGTTCATCGTCACCTCGTCCTCGACGTGCTCGGCCGCGGTACGGATACCCAGTGCCCGACACATGTCGACGATCGACCGCACGATGGTCCGGTTCGCCGCCGAGTGCTGGATACCGGAGATGAACTCGCCGCCCACCTTCACCAGGTCCACCGGAAAGTAGGTGAGGAAGGCGAACGGGACGTACCCCGACCCGAAGTCGTCGAGGGCGAGCTGGCAGCCGATCTCCCGGATCCCGTGCGCGAAGTTGTGCGCCTCGGTCAGGTTCGCGATCCGCGCCGTCTCGGTGATCTCGAAGGTGAGCTGGCCGGGATCGACGTCATAGTGCCGGATACTGCGTTGGACGTGCTCGAGCAGATGCGGGTCCCCGAGCGACCGGCTGGACAGGTTCACCTGGTAGTGCGAGGTGTGCGCTCCCCGGGCGATCAGTTCCATGGTGCGGTCGATGACCCACCGGTCGATCGGCAGTACCTCGTCGATCCGCTCCGCGTCGCCGAGCAGGGTCGACGCCGAGTGGGCCTTGCCGCCCTCGTCCATCAGCCGGAGCAGGATCTCCTGCCGGGTGATCTGGTTGAGCCTGAGGTCCAGGATCGGCTGGGTGTAGAGGGTCAGCCGGTCGTCGGCGAGGTACGCCCGAACCCGGTTGCGGCAGATCTCCCGGCGCTCGTCGGCGGGCGCCGGCTGGTCCAGCGCGACACACGGAACGCCCGACTCCCTGGCCTGGCGCCAGGCCGTCTCCGCGTCGACGAGCAGGTCGATCCCCCGCGTCTCGTCCCGGCCCTGGTAGCGGACCAGACCACCGACCGCGTCGAGCCGCAGCCGGGCCTGTCCGACCACGAAGGGTTGGGCCCGGATGCCGTCCACGACGGCCTCGGCCAGCGCGGCCGCCGAGTCGAGAGTCGTCCGGTGCATCAGCACACCGAACTCGCCGAAGCCGGTACGGCCGCAGACGTCCGCGCGCCGGGCGGCCCGACGGACGACCGTGGCCACCGCCGAGGCGAGCCGGTCCTGGTCGTCGGTGCCGGTGCCGCCCGCCGGAGCCACCGGCTCGACGGCCACCACCAGGAGTACGCCGGAGCCGGCCCGCGACGCGGTGTCGATCTCGTCGGCGAACCGCTGCCGGCTGAGCAGACCGGTGGCCGGATCACGCCCGGCGAGTTCGGTCCGCACGGTCTCCCGACGCCGGGCCAGCCGGACCCGTTCCTGCCGGGCCAACTCGATTTCGGTGATGTCCTGCCCGGTGACGACGATCCCGTACGGGCGGTTGTCCCCGTCGACGACGAACTCGACGTGACAGTGCACGTACCGGGTGACCCGATCCGGACGCACCACCCGGTACGTCGTCTCCTTCACCGTCCGCTCCCGCCACGCGGCCTCGACGGTCCGGCGTACCTCGGTGGCGTCGTCGGGATGGATCAGCCGGGTCAGCAGTCGGATCGAGGGTCGGACCGTGCCGGGCGGATAGCCGAAGATCAGCGACATCTCGTCCGACCAGGTCAGCTCCTCGCTGGCCCGTACCCAGGTGAGGGTGCCGAGCTTGGCGAGTTGGGCCGCTCGGCTGATCCGCGCCGCCTCGTCGACGTCGGGCGCCAGCGGGTCCCGTAGATCGATGTCGTCGATCAGGTCCCGCCCCTCGGAAACCGCGCGCTGGTACTCCTGCTGGACCCGACGGGTGGACCGCCGGGCCCGGGCCCGTTCCAACTGGCTCAGTGTCTGGTTCGAGGCCAGCGCGAGGATGTCGTCGAGGTTCATCCCCGCCCCCGTTCCGCCGGCGACTCGAATCCCGCCTGCTGCGCGAGTTCCTTCAACCGGCGCCGAGCCTCCTGTCGGTAGGCGCGTACCGTGTTGTAGGCGATGCCGAGCACCTGGGCGATCTCCAGATCGGACCAGCCGTCGAAGGCCATCGTGAAGACCTCCGCCTGGCGCGGCGGCAACTGTGGCAACCAGCCGCGCAGCAGCTCCCGCGCCTCCGCGGAGTCGGCCGGCTCGGCGAGGCGTTCCGGCGGCACCTCCTCCAGGCACAGCTCCACGTCCTGGCGGTACCGTCGCCGCAGGACCAATAATTTGTACCGCGCGGTCTTGTACATCCAGGCCAGCGGCTTCTCGTAGTCGCGGATCTGCTCCCACTTGTCCCGGGCGGTGATGAACGCTTCCTGTACGGCGTCCTCGACCAGCCCACGGTCTGCGCACTGGCTCGACAGAAAGCGCTCGACCTGGACGATGTTCTGCTGACAGAACTCCTCGAAGCTCAGATCCGGCTCCGTCTGCCCCCGGTCCCCCAACCGGGCGGCCGACTCGGCCCGCACCATCGCGTTGTCCCCACTCCTCATGCCGCCACCTCGCTGCGCTCGGCGTCGTCATGAGATCTCAACCTGAGCCAACCGATTCGCTCGCTGCGCTCGTTCATGCCGCCCTGCTCCCGCCTGTTCGACGGGAGCCGTACAGTTCCAGGCCACGAAGTTCGACGATCCGGTGTCCGTCCCGGTCCCGCTCGTCGATCCGTACGTCCGCCTGCGCACCGCCGGCAAGCCGGATCAGACCCGTGGTCCGGGCCTGGGTCCGCGCCGACCATTCCCGCTCAGACTGCATCCGCGTCCGGTGTCGGATGTAGCCGCGCAGCAAACCTCCGAGCCCTAATCCCCCGATCAGGCCCACCACGGCCGCTGCCACCGAACTCCCGGTCGACAGCCCCCCCAGCAAATCTGCCATCCTCGCCTCTCGCCATCCGTAGTTACCGTGCCGCGTATAACTCTCCGTCAAGGCCGTCGGCGTAGGGGGCGACCCGCTGGGGCGAAGATGGCAATGATCAAAAAAGCGTTGCCTAGCTGGGAGACTTCCGCTGATCAGACAACGTAGACAGGCCGATCATAGGAGTATGGCTACTGTCCAGTATGGATTGCACAGAGTAACTTCCGGCTCAGTTGAGCGTGGTCAGTTCAGGAGCGCGGCAGGTAATCGCGGTCCGGAAGCTCGTCCTCGTCGTCATCGTCCTCGCCCTCGGTCCAGTTGCGGCGCATGAACGGCAGGGCGGCCCAGAACGTCAGGAACCACAGGCCCGTCAGCCCACTGAGTACGAACGCCACCGGGCGGGGCAGGATGAAGTCCGTAATCAGCAACACCGAACTGACCATCGCGATCAGCATGAACGCCAGGCCACCGGTGGCCATGCTGTGCGCGTACCGGACCAACTCGGGCTTGCGCCCCTGCCGGAACAGTGCCCGGTGGAACGCGACCGGCGAGATGATCAGTGCGGTGGCCGCGGCGGCGGCGAGCAGCGCGACGACGTAGGTGTCCTTCTGGAACTCCGTGGCCCTCGGGAAGCCGTTGCTGAACGGCAGCGTGAGCAGGAACGCGAAGAGGATCTGCACCCCGGTCTGCGCCACCCGCAACTCCTGCAACAGGTCGGCGAAATTCCGCTGCCAACGCTGCTTTTCGGTCTCCACGGCCACCCGGGCACCTCCCGCCACTGATCGGGCCGATCCCGATCAAGTTCGGAGCAGTTTGCCCCGCGCGGCCGAAAGTGAAACGCGAGTCGGATTCGTCGCGTGCTCCCATCATGCGGTCTGCTCCGGATGGCCCACCCGCGCGTCCCCGGTCCGGCCGTCCCGCGGCATCCCCCGCCCGCGCGTCCCCGGGCCGAGCGTCCCCGGCATCCCCCGTCGGCGCGTCCCCGGTCCGGGCGTCCAGTGTCCGCGCCTTCGCGGGTCAGGCGCCCCGGCGGATCCGACCCGAGTAACGGGCCTCCAGGGCGTTGTTGTGCCCGTCGCTGTCCGGGATGTTCGCCGAGAGGTAGACCGGCGGCGTCTCTCCCGCCTCGACCAGCCGGCGGACCACCTCCACCACGATCTGCTGGGCGAGCAGCGCGGCGGTGATCGACGACACCGCACCGACCGCGCCGCCACCGGGCAGCGGCAGCGTCGCGTCGCCGTACGGAGCGCCGTTGTCGAGCACCACGTCGGCCAGGTCACCGAGCTTGCGGCCGGACGGATGCCGGGACGGCACCCCGTCGGAATGCTCCCGGGAGGTGATCGCGATCAGCCCGTGCCCGCGCTCCTTCACCAGTGCCGCGAACTCGACGATGGTGCCGTTCACGCCCGAGTTCGAGGCGATCACGAAGACGTCCCGGGGGTCGATCGGGGAGAGCTCGTAGAGCCGGTGCGCCACCGTCGGATCCCGCTCCAGGGTGGGACCGAGGATCTCGATCGACTCACCACCGCGCAGTACCAGGTCCCGTAGCGCGATCCGGTTCGTCGGCACCAGGCCGCCGGCCCGACCGGCGATCTCCATGGCCAACGCCTCCGAGTGGCCGGTGCCGAACGCCTGCACCACGCCCCCGCCCCGGAGGGCAGTCGTGATCAGGTCGGCCGCCCGGCGTACGCCGTCCCGCTGGCCGGCCGCCACCCGCCCGATCGTCTCGGTCACCACGTCGAGATAGCCCTGTGCGCTCAGTGTCACGAATCCTCCGATTTACTGGGCCGCCCAGCCTAACCGGGGCAGGGTGTCGACCACCACATCTGGCCGCCCCACCGCTATCGGCAGGGTCCGATCCGGTGCTAGCGTCTGCGAAACAACTGCACATCCGACAGGGGAGCGCACAGCGCTGAGAGTGCGGGTCACACCCGCAGACCCTCGAACCTGATCTGGGTAATGCCAGCGCAGGGAGTTCGGTCGAGTCTCCAGCCGCGCCGTAGTCCGGACAATCCGGACTGCGGCGTGCGTCCTGCCTGGTTCGCTGCGCGACTGGGAGGCAAGATCATGAAGCAATCCAGCGACACCCGATGGCGCACGGTCGACATCGTCGTCGCGTCGGTCATCGCCGTCGCGTTCGGCGTCATCTTCTGGGCCTGGAACATGGTCTGGAGCGCCACCGAGGGCGCCTTCACCTTCTTCCCGCCGGCCCAGGCGGTCATCTACGGCGTCTGGCTGCTGCCCGGCGTACTCGGTGGGTTGGTGATCCGCAAGCCCGGCGCCGCGCTGTACTGCGAGTTCGTCGCGGCCTTCGTCTCGGTGCTGCTCGGCAGCCAGTGGGGCATGGTCGCCATCCTCCAGGGACTCGCCCAGGGTGTCGGCGCGGAGGCGGCCTTCCTCGCCGTCCGCTACCGCTCCTTCCGGCTGCCGGTGGCGATCGGATCCGGGGCCCTCGCCGGGCTCGCCGCCGCCCTCTTCGACCAGTGGCGCTACTACTCCGAGCTCGACTTCGACTCGTTCCGGCTTCCGGTCTTCCTGCTCACGGTGGTCAGCGCGGCCGTCGTGGCCGGGGCCGGCAGTTGGGGGCTGACCCGGGCGCTGGCCCAGACCGGCGTACTGGACCGGTTCCCCGCCGGTCGCGAACGTACCGCCGTCTAGCCGGCGGCGGAACAGGGCGAGGAGTCGGACGAGACGGTGCTGCGATGAGCGCGGTCGAACTGCGCGGATTCGGGTGGCGGCATGCCGGGCGGCGGGCCTGGGCGGTCCGCGACGTCGACCTGCGCGTCGAGCACGGCGAACGGGTACTGCTGCTCGGCGCCTCCGGAGCCGGCAAGAGCACCCTGTTGGCCGCGCTCGGCGGGCTGCTCGCCGAGGACTCCGGCGAGCAGGAGGGCACCGTCGAGATCGACGGGCTGGACCCCCGCAAGGCCCGGGAACGGGTCGGCATCGTCTTCCAGGACCCGGAGACCCAGCTGGTGATGGCCCGGGCCGGCGACGACGTGGCGTTCGGGCTGGAGAACAGGGGCGTACCGGCGGCGGAGATCTGGCCCCGGGTCGAGTTGGCGCTGCGCCGGGTCGGCTTCCCCTACGGACTCGACCGATCGACGGCGGCGCTCTCCGGCGGTGAGCAGCAACGGCTCGCCCTGGCCGGCGTACTCGCGCTCCGGCCCGGCCTGCTGCTACTCGACGAGCCGACCGCCAACCTGGATCCGGCCGGCGCGTCGCTGGTCCGCGATGCGGTGGACGCCGCGATGGACGACGACACCACGCTGATCCTGGTCGAACACCGGGTGTCGGAGGCCCTGCCGCTGGTCGACCGGGTGGTGGTACTGGAGCCCGGTGGCGGGGTGCGGGCCGACGGGCACCCGGAGGCGGTCTTCGCGGCGCACGGGCCGGCGCTGGCCGCCGCCGGGGTCTGGGTACCGGGCCCGCCGCCGGCATCCCGGCGGGCGGTCGCCCCGGCCGGCGACGTGCTGCTCACCGCCGAGCGGCTCGGCCTGGCACCCCGGCTGGCCCCGACCGACCTTCGGGTACGCGCCGGCGAGGCGCTCGCCGTACTCGGACCCAACGGCACCGGCAAGTCCACCCTGGCACTGCTGCTCGGCGGCCTGCTCCGCCCCGGGGCCGGCCGACTGTCGGCCACCGAGGCACTGGCCGGGCGGTACGCCCGCACGGCTCCGCACCGGTGGCGGGCACCCGTACTGGCCGGCCGGATCGGGTCGGTCTTCCAGGATCCGGAGCACCAGTTCGTCAGCAACACCGTCTTCGACGAACTGGCGCTCGGGCCACGCCGGACCGGTCAGCCCGAGGCGACGGTGAAGTCCACGGTGGACGGACTGTTGGACCGGCTTCGGCTGGACCAGTTGGCCGGCGCCAACCCGTACACCCTGTCGGGTGGGCAGGCGCGGCGGCTGAGCGTGGCGACGGCGCTGGCCACCGCACCCCGGCTGGTGATCCTGGACGAGCCCACCTTCGGTCAGGACCGGCGTACCTGGATCGAGCTGGTCGACCTGCTCGCCGGGCTGCGCGACGCCGGACACGGCATCGTCACCGTCACCCACGACATCGACTTCGTATCGGCGCTGGCCGACCGGACCGTGTCGCTCGACGACCGGTCGGCGGCGCACGACGACGTACCGGCGGGGTGGGCCGGATGATCCCCTACCAGCCGATCGCGAACTCTGCCGCCCCGCTGGCCCGGCGCAACCCGGTGGCCAAGCTCGCCGCCGCGCTGGTCGTCTCGATCGCGCTGATCGTCACGGTGGATCCGGTCGCCCCGGCGGTGGCGATCGGGCTCGAACTGGCCGTGGTACCCCTGTTCGGAGTCCGGTACGCGGCGCTGGCCCGCCGGGCCTGGCCACTGCTGCTCAGCGCCCTCGGCATCCTGTGCACCCTGGTGCTCTTCGCCGCCGAACGCACCGGACCGACGCTGTTGCAGGCCGGCCCGCTCCTGGTCACCACCGGCGTACTGGTCACCGCGCTGGGGATGGCGCTCCGGGTGATCGCGGTGGCGCTGCCCGGCGTACTGGTCTTCGCGACCACCGACCCCACCGACCTGACCGACGCGCTGATCCAGAACGTCAAGGCGCCGCCCCGGTTCGCGATCGGCGCGCTGGCCGCCTTCCGCCTGGTCCCGCTGCTCGCGCTGGAGTGGCAGATGTTGAGCATGGCCCGGCGGGCCCGGGGCATCGACGCCGGCCGCAACCCGCTGGCCCGGCTCCGGCTGTTCGGCTCGACCGCGTTCGCGCTGCTGGTCGGCGCGATCCGCCGGGGTACCCGACTGGCCACCGCGATGGACGCCCGGGGCTTCGACTCGGGCTCGCCGCGTACCTCGGCGCGCCGGCAGCGGTTCACCCGGGCCGACGCCGCCCTGATCGCCGGGGCGGTGGTGCTGGCCGCCGGGGCGCTCGCGGTCAGCGTCGCCCTCGGCGCGTTCCGCCCGGTAGTCGGCTGACCGGGCCCCGATTCCCCGCCGACCGCCATCGGCTCCGGCTCGGCGGATCGACGGGCCGCCGGCCACTCGACGCCCGACGCGTCAGGCCGGCTCTTCGATGGTGATGTTCCGGAAGGTGACCTGGTACAACACCTTTCCAGAGTCGTCGGGCCGGTCGGGGAAGACCCCCAGGACCACCCGTCCGGCAACCGGCTGGGCGTCGCGTGCCTGGCCGATCCGCTGCCCGTCCCGGTAGAAGCTGAGCTGTTCACCGTGCGCGACGATGCCGACCCGGACCGGGGTACGGGCAGTCAACCCACGCCCCGGCTCGAACCGGAAGCTGCCGGCCGGAGTCGTCGCGTCGACCCCATGTGCCACCAGGTAGTAGCCGTCCGGACAGATCCGCAGGGCGTGACCGCCGGCCCGATCGGTGAACCGGAACCAGATCGCTGCGCAGGTGTCCGGTTCGGTCAGCGTGACCTCGACCTCCACCCGGACGTCGGGCCAGATGTCCTGCGGCCCCGGACACCGGTACGGGCCCGCGCTGCGCTTCGTCACCACCAGGCCGTCGTCGAATCCGCAGCTGACCTCATGGTCGTCGTCGGTCCTCGGCCGCCACAGCGACGCGGCGGTGAGCGGGTCGGTCACGACGGCCTTGCCGGCCCACGGCGTCCCGTCTGGCTGACCGGTCGACGCCGGTGTCCCTCCGGTCGATGTCGAGGTCGCCGGTGGAGTCCCGCCAGCACCGGCCGGCAGGCTCGGTGAACCATTCGGCTGCGCGTTCCCCGACGCCTCGAACGGCAGCACCCCGCTGGCGTAACCGGCCCAGAGACCGCCGCTGGCCAGGAGGATGACGGCCAGCACGACGGCGGACACCCGGCTGGGCCGGCGCCGCGCGGCACGCTGTCCCGGCTGGGCCGGGGATCCCGCCGACGGGCCCGAAGCCGCCGGGGCGGTGGTACGGACCGGCGACGCCGCACCGGCCGCCACCGGAACACCGGCACCTACGCCGGGACTGCCCCACCGGGTGGTGGCGTCCGGGTCGTTCTCCGGCACCGGGTCGGTGCCCAGCGCCGTCTCGGCCAATGGTCGCTGATCGGTGACGGCCTGTGCCTGCTCGGCCGCCGCCAGCAGATCGGGTTGGCCGGCGAGCGCGGAGGCCACCGCACCCGATCGACCCGGCCCGCCGCCCAGCAACCGGTCCAGCAGCTCCCGCGAGGTCGGCCGCTGACCCGGGTCCTTGGCCAGCGCCTGCTCGACCAGTTCCCGCAACGGGCCGGCCAGTACGCCGAGGTCAGGTTCCTGGGTGAGGATCCGTACGGCGGTCGCCGCCGGTGTCTCGGCGGCGAACGGGGTCCGTCCGGTGCCGGCGTAGGCCACCACCGCACCCCAGGCGAAGACGTCCGCGGCCGGGGTGAGTACGCCCTTGGTCGCCGACTCGAACCGCTCCGGTGCCATGTAGGCGACGGTCCCGATCACCTGATCGGTCCGGGTGCCGGCGCCGGTGCCGGCCACAGCCCGGGCAATGCCGAAGTCGATCACCTTCGGGCTGCCGGGCGGCAACAGCACGTTGCTCGGCTTGAGATCGCGGTGGATCACCCCGGCACCGTGGATCGCGGTCAACGCGGTCGCCATCCCGACCGCCAGCCCGTGCAGGTTTCCCGAGGTGAGCGGGCCCCGCTCCGCCACGACGCTGGACAGGCTTGGGCCGTCGACGTACTCGGCGATCAGGTAGGGCGGATCGTGGTCGGGGTCGGCGTCGAGGACTTCCGCCGTGCAGAACGGCGGTACCTGTCGGGCACGCTTGACCTCGCCCCGGAAACGTCGGCGGAACTCGGGGTCGTGCGCCAGGTCGGGGCGGATCACCTTGACCGCGACCATCCGGCCGGTGGTGGCCAGGCGTGCCAGGTAGACGGTGCCCATGCCGCCCTCGCCCAACCGTCCGATCAGCTCACACGGGCCGAGTTGCCGCGGATCACTGGACCGGAGCGGCTGCGCCCCCGCGACGTCGCCCGTCATTCCGATTCGCCCCCACTGCCCCGCAGTCCAGCTACCCCGTCATCGAAAAGCGGGGTAAGTATCACACTGGACCTGCCCCGCCGACACCCTGGGGAGCGGCCACCTCCGGCGCGACCAGCTGTCGGACCCACTCGCGCGGCTCGTCCCGGACATCGGTGCGCGGTGTTCGGACGAGCAGGTGAGCCGAGCCGTCCGTGGCGACCACGAGCGGCTCCGGATCCCCGGTCGCCCCGAACCGGGTGGCCGCCGGGTCGGTCTCCGGGAGCTGACTGTGCACCGGGCCGGCGCCGACCGGTACCGCTCCGATCCGGGCCCGTACCCCGGATTCCGCCAGTTCCCGTACCGCCGCGACGATCCGGCGTTCCGGCCGGGACCGCAGATCCGCGCGATACACGCGCCCGCCACCGGAGCGTCCCAAGAGGACTTGGCGTGCGGCTCCGGCGGAGGCGGCGGGTAGCCACCCCCACCGGAGCTGAATATCTGCTCGGGTATCCGGGCGGGCCGAGGTCGGCGGGGATCGAGACTCAGCTACGCCGGAAGGCGTACTGGCGGGACGCGGAGGCGCCGCGACCCCGACCCACCCCGCTGAACTGGCCGGCACCCCGGCGTACGGGACCGGCCTTCGGCGCGGACGGCTGGTGGTCCGCCCCGCCGTCGTCGCCGGGCAGCACGACCGGCGCGGCCAACTCGACCGCCTCGACATCCTGGCGTTCTACCCGGACCGGAACACCGGCTCCGCTGGACTTGGCGGCGGACCTGTCGGTGCTGCGGGACTTTCGCTTGGCAGGCATACGGTGTCTCCTCCTGGTGGGGGCGCCCTGCTTTCGCAGCGGCAGTGGCGCGCTGGGAAAAGGGATCACCGGGAGTCCGGTCACCAGAGGTGTCGCCGAGAAGGCGGGAAGGTACGGACGCCCGGAGCGCTCACACCCACCCCGCACGGCGGCGGGCGGGTCGGCGCGAATGAAGGGGAATCAGTACCGCATGCCGTCCACCATAGCCCCACCCACCGACCGGGCGCATCCGATTTATCGCGGACCGGTCGGCGAGCGGGGAGCGGGGACCGTCAGCCGTGAGCCGTGGAGCCGTGGAGCCGTGAGCCGTGAGCCGTGAGCCGTGAGCCGTGAGCCGTGAGCCGTCAGCGGATCATCGGCTGCCGCCGGTCAGTGCTTCGACGGCTCCGGCGCGACCGGGTTGGGCAGGGCTCCGCCGAATCGCCGGTCGCGCTGGGCGTACAGCTCGCAGGCGTACCAGAGGTGCCGGCGGTCGAAGTCCGGCCAGAGGGTGTCCAGATAGATCAGCTCGGCGTACGCGCTCTGCCAGAGCAGGAAGTTGGAGATGCGCTGCTCCCCCGACGGCCGGAGGAACATGTCGACCGCCGGCACCTCCGGGTGGTACAGGTAACGCGAAATCATCTTCTCGTTGACCTTGTCCGGATTCACCTTGCCGGCGGCGACGTCCCGGGCGATCGCGGCGGCGGCGTCGGCGATCTCGGCCTGGCCGCCGTAGTTGACGCAGAACTGAAGGGTCAACGTCGAGTTGCCCCGGGACATCTCCTCGGCCGTCTGCAACTCGGAGATCACGCTCTTCCAGAGCCGGCCGGTACGACCGGACCAGACGACCCGGACCCCGAGGTCCACCAACTGGTTCCGACGCCGCCGGATGACGTCCCGGTTGAAGCCCATCAGGAAGCGCACCTCGTCCGGCGAACGCCGCCAGTTCTCGGTCGAGAAGGCGTACGCCGACAGGTACGGGATGCCGAGTTCGATGGCTCCCTCGATGGTGTCGAACAGGGAGTATTCGCCCTGCTCATGCCCCTTGGTCCGGGGGAGTCCCCGCTCCTTGGCCCACCGGCCGTTGCCGTCCATCACCACGGCCACGTGCCGGGGCAACGCCTCGGCGGGCAACGCGGGGGGCCGGGCCCCGGACGGGTGCGGCGTCGGCGGCGTCGGCGGCCGGCGATCTCCCCTGGTCATCGATCGGATCACTGCGCTTCCTTCGCTACGTCCGTCGCGCCCGGCTGCGGGACGTGTCGTGCCCGCTCCGCACGCTCGCCGACCGAACCCCTGTCGACCAGCGGCAACGAGCGTAACCCCCGCTCCAGATGCCATTGCAGGTGCGCCGCCACCAGCCCACTGCACTCCCGGCGGTGCGGCGGGTCGGCGCCGTCCGCGACCCGCCAGTCGCCGGAGACGAGCGCGGCCATCAGGTCGAGGGTGGCCGGGGCCGGATGGGCCGCGCCGGGTGGCCGGCAGTCCGGGCAGACACACCCCCCGGCCGGTACGGAGAACGCGCCGTGCCGCCCCGGCGTCCCGCAGACGGCACAGGCGACCAGTGCGGGCGCCCAGCCGGCCAGCGTCATCCCACGCAGCAGGTACGCGTCCAGCACCAGCGTGCTGGCGTGCTCCCCGTCCGCGAGTGCCCGCAGTCCGCCCAGGGTGAGTTGGAACAGCCGCAGCGACGGCTCGCGCTCCACCGGAGTGAGCCGTTCCGCCGTCTCCGCGATCGCGCTGGCGGCGGTGTAGCGGGGATAGTCGGTGACCAGCCCCTTGCCGTACAACTGGATCGCCTCGACCTGGCTGACGGTGTGCAGGGAGCTGCCATGCTCACCCTTCGGGTCACCGGCGAGTTGGAGGTCGACGTGGCCGAACGGCTCCAGTCGGGCCCCGAACCGCGACATGGTCCGGCGTACCCCCCGGGCGACCGCCCGGAGCCGGCCGTGCCGCCGGGTGAGCAGGGTGATGATCCGGTCGGACTCGCCGAGCTTCTGCACACGCAGCACCACCGCGTCGTCGCGGTAGAGCTGTCGGCGGTACCCGGGCATCTGCCCATTGTTGCCTGCTGGCCGACCGGCGCGGCCGGCGCGGTCGGCCCGGTCCGCGCGGTCGACCCCGAGTTCCGACCCTGAGCCGGCCTCAGGGTCGGTTCGGGGGTCAGTCGGTGGGGCGCCCGGATACCTGGCCGGTCCGCACCGGCATAGCCTTTCGGCATGCTGCTTTCCCGGACCGTCACCCACTCCGCCATGGCGGGTGCGGCCGCCCTGATCGCCCTGATCTCCCTCTCCGCCTGCAACGGCCTGGCGGAGCAGAGACTCACCTTCGACCGCACCGAAGACGTCAAGGTCACCGAGATCGAGATCGCCCCTGGCTCCGGCGACGTGGAGGTACGGACCGGAGCGGTGACGAACGTCCGGATCAAGCGGGTGGTGCAGTACCGTGGCGACGAGCCGACCGGGGCCACCTATCGGATCGACGGCACGAAGCTGCATCTGGACACCGACTGCGGTCGGAACTGCGGGGTGTCGTACGAGGTCCTCGCCCCCGAGGGGGTGGCGGTACGCGGCACGCACGGCTCCGGCGACGTCTCGCTGACCGCGGTGTCGGAGGTCGACCTCGAGGTGGGCTCCGGCGAGATCAACGTGACCGACGCGAGTGGCAAGGTACGGGCCCAGACCGGCTCCGGCGACATCAGCCTCAGCCGGGTACGGGGAGAGGTTTCCGCGCGGGCCGACTCCGGCTCGATCGAGGGCCGCGACCTGGGCCCCGCAAAGGTGCAGGCGGAAACGGGATCCGGCAACATCACGCTGAGCCTCACCGCCGTGGCATCGATCCAGGCCCACGCGTCGAGCGGATCCGTCGAGCTGATCGTGCCCACCGGCGACTACCAGGTACGGGCGACCGCCGAGTCGGGTTCGACCAACCTCGCGGTGCCGAACGTCGCCACCGCGACCGCCACGCTCGACGCGCGGACCGGCAGCGGCGACATCAGCATCCAGCGGAGCTGACGCTGCCGGTCGCCTTCGACGACACCCTCCCGCTCCCCCGCTGACGCGGGACGGGTGGCGCGGCGCCCGACGCCGAGATCGGCGTACGTTGTGCCACGAAACGGATCTGCGGGGCGGGTGCGGTGCCGACCGGCCGGGCCGGTGCCCGCACTCCCGCCGCCGTGGCATCGACCGGAACGGTTCGGGGCGGGACGACCGCGGGCGTCGTACCCTGGACCGGCACGGCCCCGCCGGGAAGCAGGCAGGGTCGTCGCCGGGCCGCCAGGTCCTCGACCCAGCCGAACGCCATGACCGCGATCGTCACCAGCACTGCGACGCCGGCCAACCGGGCCAGCAGGCCGGCCGTACTGGAGTGCCGCAGGCCGACTCCGGACAGCAGCGGGTCGAGGGCGATCACGAAGGGCATGTGCCAGAGGTAGACGGTCAGGGCCCGGCTGTTCAGTACGGTCACCGCGCGGCCGACCGGCGCGCGCCGGTCGACCCAGGCGGCGGCCGCGGGCGCCAGCCCGAACACCAGGAGCACGAAGGCGGCGGACCAGAGGGCGTTGCCGATCCGGATGTCGTTGAGGTCGTAACCGCGTGGCCCCGGATGGGTGAAGATCCAGGCGGCTCCGGCGGCGCCCACCGCGACGACGAGCGACACCAGCAGCCGCCGGGACAGCCGCCGCAGCATCCCGTCGTGATGGGCGAACCCGAGCAGCCAGGCCCCGAAGTAGAGCCCGAAGTCCCGGAGCACCGCCGGTGCGCCCGGGTAGCCGAGTTCGACGACAAAAAGCAGCAGGTACGGCGCCAGCAGGGTGGGCAGGGGCCAGCGACGGAACAGCCGGCGGGCCAGCGGCGAGACGAGCACGAACCACAGGTAGTCGCGCAGATACCAGATCACGCTCAGCGCCAGCGCGCCCCAGGCGTTGACCGGTGGATCGGCCAGCGGCACCACCCAGAACAGCAGCCGCCAGGACACCGGCAGCCCGGTGAGCAGCATCGCCGGTACGAAGAGTGCCGCCACCAGCCACAGCGACGGCAGCAGGCGGCGCAGTCGGCGCCCGATCGCCGCCGTGCCCCAGCGGTCGCAGGAGGCGGCCATCAACGACCCGGCGAGCGCGAACATCACCGACATGGCGGGGAACGCCAGGGTCAGAAAGGCCCAGCCGGTGACGTGATAGACGACGACTCGGACGATCGCAAGGAATCGGAGCAGATCAAAGTACCGGTTTCGCATCAGCCTGCATCTGTGCCGGAGGGGAGCTTCCGGAAGCCTTCCTACCCCTCACGACCGCCCGCGGAACCGCTCTACGGGATCCTCGCGGGTGAACGTCTCGCAAAATTGCGGCAAATCGCCGTCACTCCGGCGACCACTGAATCGCCGGCACGCGGCTCACCAGGCATTTCACCCCTGGGGTACGCGCCCGGGTACGCCCCCGGCGGCCGGCCGTACGGAACGGTCGGCGGCCGGAGACGCCCGAGGCGGCTGGGCGCCCAGTGGTCGGGCCGGAGGACGGCTCAGAAGCCGAGTTTGCGGAGCTGCTTCGGATCCCGCTGCCAGTCCTTGGCCACCCGCACGTGCAGGTCGAGGTAGACCCGGGTACCGAGGAGTTCCTCGATCTGCTGCCGGGCCCGGGTGCCGACGTCCTTGAGCCGGCTGGCCCTGGCCCCGATCACGATCGCCTTCTGGCTGGAGCGCTCCACGTAGACGTCGGCGTAGATCTTCATCAGCCGGCCCTCGAGATTCATCTCCTCCACGACCACCGCGATGGAGTGCGGCAGCTCGTCCCGGACCCCCTCCAGCGCCGCCTCCCGGATCAGCTCGGCGACCAGGATCTGCTCGGGTTCGTCGGTGACCATGTCGTCGGGATAGAGCTGTGGCGACGCGGGCAGGTACTTCGTCATCACGTCGACCAGGGTCTCCACCTGGTACCCGGAGACCGCGCTGACCGGGACCACCTCGGCGAACTCGCCGAGTTCGGTGGCCGCGAGGAGTTGCTCGGCCAGCCGCTTCTTGTCCACCAGATCGGCCTTGGTCACCACGGCCAGCACCGTCGGCTTCAGCTCGGCCAACTCGCCGGTGATGAACCGGTCGCCCCGCCCGATCGGCTCGTCGGCCGGGATGCAGAGCCCGATCACGTCGACCTCGCTCCAGGTCTGCCGGACCAGGTCGTTCAGGCGCTCGCCGAGCAGCGTACGCGGGCGGTGCAGGCCCGGCGTGTCCACCAGGACAAGCTGCGACTCCGGCCGGTGCAGCACCGCGCGGATCACGTGCCGGGTCGTCTGCGGCTTACTGGAGGTGATGGCGATCTTCTGGCCGACGATGGCGTTGGTCAGCGTCGACTTGCCGGCGTTGGGACGCCCGACGAAGCAGGCGAAGCCCGCCCGGTAGCCGGCGACCTGGCTCATCGTCACTCCAGCACCGTGCCGAGCAGGGTGCCGTCCGGGGCGGCGACGTGGATCGGCGCGTCGGCCGCCAGGTCCCGTACGGCGGCGTGGCCGGCCCCGTCGAGCGTCGACGCCTCGGTCACCACCGCGCCGGCCTCCAGCCGGGTGGCCCCGGCGGCGACCGCCGAGGCGACCGCGAGCTGCAACGCGGTGATGGTCAGCGACGGCAGCGAAACGCTGGCGGCGGCGTACGTCCGGCCGTCCTGATCTCGCACCGCCGCTCCCTCGACCGCGCCGATCCGGCCCCGGGCGCCTCGGGCCAGGATCACCAGTTTGGCGTCCTCGGCGGTCAGGTCGACCGTCGCCGACGGAGCATGACGCCCCATCGGTGCGGCCGGTACGGGGGACGACTCAGGCATCGGCGGGTTGCCTCTCCTCAGACCGGGAGTGCTGCTCCCGAGTTGACGGTGTGCCCCGAAGTTCGGGGTCGGTACGGGTCGGGCGGTCCCGGTCGTCCGCCTCGGTGACCCGGCGGACCAGTACGGAGTCGATGTGGTTGCGCCGGCCGGTGGTGCCCTCCGCGATCAGGTGCAGCCCACCGACGTCCGCCGCCGCGCCGGGGATCGGCACCCGGCCCAGCGCCTGGGCGAGCAGCCCGCCGACGGTCTCCACCTCGTCGGCGGGGAGTTCGACGTCGAACAGCTCGCCGAGGGTCTCGACCGGCAGTCGGGCGGTCACCCGGACCTCGCCGTCGTCGAGCCGTTCCACGGGCGGGCGCTCGACGTCGTACTCGTCGGTGATCTCGCCGACGATCTCCTCCAGGATGTCCTCGATGGTGACCAATCCACCGGTGCCGCCGTACTCGTCGACGACGACCACCATGTGGGTACGGGCCGCCTGCATCTCGGAGAGCAGATCGTCGACCGGCTTGGACTCGGGCACGAACGTGGCGCTGCGCATGACGTCGGAGACCGCCCGGTCGTCGGCGGCGTTGGGGTCGCCGCCCTGGGTCTGCCGGATCACGTCCTTGAGGTAGAGCACCCCGAGCACGTCGTCCACGCTCTCCCCGATCACCGGGATCCGGGAGAAGCCGGAACGGAGGAAGAGCAGCAGCGCCTGGGGCAGCTTCTTGTGTGCCTCGATCCAGACCATCTCGGTACGCGGCACCATCACCTCGCGGACGATGGTGTCACCGAGGGCGAAGACCGAGTGGATCATCTGCCGTTCGCCGTGCTCGACCACGCCGCGCTGCTCGGCCAGGTCGACCAGCTCCCGCAGCTCGACCTGGGTGGCGAACGGGCCCTCCCGGAAGCCACGGCCCGGCGTCACCGCGTTGCCGATCAGGATGAGCAGCGAGGCGAGCGGGTTCAGCACCCGGCCGAACCAGCGGACCAGTGGCGCGGTGACCCGGCCGACGGTGTAGGCGTGCTGCCGGCCGATGGTCCGGGGTGCCACCCCGACGACCACGAAGCTGACCACCGTCATCGCGCCCGCGGTGACCAGGGCGGCGGTCCAGCCCGCGCCGAAGGTGTCTACCGCGACCAGGGCGACCAGGACGGTCGCGGTCAGCTCGCAGAGCAGCCGCAGCAACAGCAGCAGGTTGATGTGCCGGACCGCGTCGGTCGCGACGATCTGCAGGGTACGTGCCCCGCGTACGCCGTCCCGGGCCAGTTCACCGGCCTGGGCCGGCGAGACCGCGCCGAGCGCGGCGTCGGCCATCGCGAAGATCCCGGCGAGCACCACCAGCCCGGCGGCGAAGAACAGCAACTGAAGATCGGGTAGGCCGCCGGGCGCACCGGCGGACGCCAGGGACGCGGGCAGCGCCGCTAAGTGACCAGGCATCACTGGGCCCGCGTCGCGCGCCAGCTGTCCAGGAGCCGGGCCTGTAACGCGAACATCTCCCGCTCCTCCTCCGGCTCCGCGTGGTCGTACCCGAGCAGGTGCAGTACGCCGTGCACGGTCAGCAGGTGCAGCTCGTCGTCGGACGAGTGCCCGGCGGCCGCGGCCTGCTTGGCGGCGACCTCCGGGCAGAGCACGATGTCGCCGAGCAGCGCCGGCTCACCGCCGTTCACCTCGCCCGGCCCGTGGTCGACGCTGCCCTCGTCCATGGGAAAGGCGAGTACGTCGGTGGGGCCGTCCCCACCCATCCAGCGGTGGTTCAGCTCGGTCATGTACTCGACGTCGACGAGGAGCACCGACAGCTCGGCGAGTGAGTTCACACCCATCTCGTCGAGGGCGTGCCGGGCGACGGCGAGCACCGCGTCGGTGTCGACGGTGGTACCCGACTCGTTGGCGATCTCGATGGACAACTGGTTCCCCTGATGCACTTAGCGGCGACGGCCGGCACGGCCGCCGTGGGCGGTACGGCCCGGTACGGCGTGCACGCCCTGGGCCTGCTGGGCCTCGTGCTCGGCGTCCCAACGGGCGTACGCGTCCACGATGTCACTGACCAACCGGTGGCGCACGACGTCGGAGCTGGAGAGCTGGGCGAAGTGCACGTCCTCCACGCCCTCCAGGATGTCGCGTACCACGCGCAGACCGCTGCTCGTTCCGCCGGGCAGGTCGACCTGGGTGATGTCACCGGTCACCACGATCTTGGAGCCGAAGCCCAGCCGGGTGAGGAACATCTTCATCTGCTCGGGCGTGGTGTTCTGCGCCTCGTCGAGGATGATGAACGCGTCGTTGAGGGTGCGGCCCCGCATGTAGGCCAGCGGTGCGACCTCGATCGTCCCGGCGGCCATCAGCTTCGGGATCGAGTCGGGGTCGAGCATGTCGTGCAGCGCGTCGTAGAGCGGGCGCAGGTACGGGTCGATCTTCTCGTGCAGGGTGCCGGGCAGGAAGCCGAGCCGCTCGCCGGCCTCGACCGCCGGCCGGGTCAGGATGATCCGGTTGACCTGCTTGGCCTGGAGCGCCTGCACGGCCTTGGCCATCGCCAGGTACGTCTTGCCGGTACCGGCGGGCCCGATGCCGAAGACGATCGTCTTGCCGTCGATCGCGTCCACGTACCGCTTCTGGCCCAGCGTCTTGGGCCGGATCGTCCGCCCGCGCCGGGAGAGGATGTTGAGCGTCAGCACCTCGGCCGGACGCTCGGTGGTGCCCTGTTCGATCATGCCCAGGGTACGCCGGACAGCGTCGGTGGTCAGCGTCTCGCCCTTCTCGATCAACTCAAGCAGCTCGGTGAAGAGCCGCTCGGCGAACGCGTTGTCCCCGGGGGCACCGGTAAGGGTCACCTCGTTGCCCCGGACATGCACGTCACTGGTGATCGACCGCTCGATCAGTCGCAGGATCTCGTCGCCCGCGCCGAGCAGATTAACCATGATCTTGGGGTCAGGAACCGTGATCCTGGTCTGCACCCGGGACTGCTGCCCCCCGGGGGGTGGGGTACCGGTCATGGGTCGGGCCCGAGGCCCTGTGCCACCTGCTTCCGATCTCGGCGCCGCGCCTGGTGGCGCGACGTGCTGACGTTGCAGTCATCGTATCCGTTCAACGCCGACGGCACGCTGCCCATTTCCGCCCGGCGGTTAGGAAGGGCCCCTTCTTATACAAAAAGCGATAAGAAGGGGCCCTTCCTTTCATCCGAAGGTCTCCTGGGAGCGGGTGAAGCGGTAGGTCGCCCAGTGCATCTTGATCACGTTGCCGTGTTCCTCGTCGCGGGTGAGGCGGAGGAGTTCGCCGGTTTCGCGGCCGGAGATCGTGCGGAGAATGTCGGGGCGGTCCGGGAGGGGTTCGAAGATCGCTGGGGGCTTGCCGGCGGGGTCGGCGGCGCCGCGGGCCTGGAGGGTGCCGTCGCGCCAGGAGAAGACGTATTCGAAGCCCTCGCCCCACCAGCGGCCGAGCAGTCCCCGGTACGCCTCGGGGGCGGGCTCGCCGGGGGTCCAGGGTTCGATGTCGGCGGGGTCGTCCCGGGCCGAGGCGGCGAGCAGTTGGTGCGACAGTTCGTTCACCGCGACCCCGGTGCCGGAGGAGCCGAGCACCGCACAGCCCATCGCGCCGGGCGTACCGGCACCGCCGCGCCGGCCGTAGACGCTGGCCAGGAAGCCGGGCATGGCGCCGTCGTGGCCGACGTGCAGCACCCGCTCACCGGCGACCGACCGGGAACCGCCGGACCGGTCACCCTGGGGCACCAGGATCAGGCCGAGTCCGAAGCCGGCGCCCCAGAGCACCTCGTCGGTGACCGTCAGCGGCCAGCGCATCTCGTCGAGGGTGGCCGGCCGGAGCACCGCGCCGGCCGGGTCCAGTGCCGCCGGGTCGGCCAGGAAGGCCGCCCAGCGCGCCATGTCGGAGGCGGTGCTCCAGAGCTGTGCCGCCGGCCCGAGCGCGCCGAGGTCGGTGTTCGGCTCCGGCCGGGCGTGGTCGGAGTACGGGTCCACCAGGAACCCGGTCGCCGACTCCGGTCCCGGGGCGAGGCTGGTGTCGGCGAGCCCGAGTGGGCCGAGTACCCGGTCGGCGAGCACCTCGGCCCAGGTTCCGCCCCGGATCCGCGCGACGGCCTGGCCGAGCAGCGCCGCACCCAGGTTGGAGTAGTGGAACCGCCGGGCCGGTGGCAGCACCCGCTCGGCCCGGGCCAGGTCGGCGAGGAACTCCTCGAGTCGCGGGGTGTGCAGGGTGTCCCAGATGTCGCCGTACGGCTCGCGCTGCACGCCGGAGGTGTGCGACAGCAGCCGGCGTACGGTCAGTTCGCCGTGCTCGGGCACGTCGAGGTGCGCCCCGATCGGGTCGTCCAGGTCGAGCAGGCCCTCGTCGCGGCACTGCAGCACGAGTACGGCGGTGAAGGTCTTGGTGACCGAACCGATCCGGAACGTCGTCCGCTCGTCCAGCGGTGCCGCGCTGCCGGTGGACCCCACCGTGCAGGTCCACGGCGCACGGTCGGCACGGTGCAGCGCGACGGAGACCGCCGGTATCCGCGACTCCACCTGCGCCTGCCGGACCATCCGCCCGAACTGTCGACCCACCTCGGTCACATCTGCCCCCTCACCAAGATCGCCGATGATATCGCCTGGTCATCGAGGTGGTGGCGGGGCGGGTGGGCTCAGCGGGCGCGCATCGGACCCAGCGGCTCGCCGCCGAGCACGTGGGCGTGCGCGTGGAAGACCTCCTGGCCGCCGAACGAGCCGGTGTTGAAGATCAGCCGGAAGCCGTCGGCGAGCAGCCCCTCGGTCTCGGCCACCACCGCCGCGGTGCCGAGGACGTCGCCGGCCAGCGCGGGATCGGCCTGGGTCAGCGTCGCCACGTCCGCGTAGTGCTCCTTCGGGATCACCAGCACGTGCACCACCGCCTGCGGGCTGATGTCGCGGAAGGCGAGCGTGGTGTCGGTCTCCCGGACCACGGTGGCGGGAATCTGGCCCGCGACGATCCGGCAGAAGAGGCAGTCGATTTCCATCCCCGGAATCGTAGGGTGCGCCGGGCCGGATCGCCGGCCGGCCGGGCCGGGTCCGCCGATCTACGGCCGGCCGGGCCGGGTCCCGCCGATCTACGGCCGGCCGGGTCCCGCCGATCTACGGCCGGCCGGGTCCCGCCGATCTACGGCCGGCCGGGTCCCGCCGATCTACGGCCGGCCGGGTCCCGCCGATCTACGGCCGGCCGGGTCCGCCGATCTACGGCCGGGCCGGGTCCGCCGATCTCCGCTGCGCCGGGTCCCCGACTTCCGCCGGACCGGAGCACCGAGTTCCGGGCGGGTCGGCCGGCGAGGGGTGGGTGCCGGATCTTCGGCGGGCCCCGGCATCATGATCGGATGACTGGACGAGCGGTACTGGTGACGGGGGCGTCCCGAGGGATCGGGCGTGCGGTGGCGATGGCGTTCGCCGAGAGCGGAGACCGGGTCGCGGTGCACCACCGCGACTCAGCGCCGCTGGCCGGGCAGCTCGCCACGGCACTGCCCGGCGAGGGGCACATCGTGGTCCAGGCCGACCTGGCCGACCCGGCCGCCGTACAGGCCATGGTCGACGACGCGGCCGCCCGGCTCGGCGGGCTCGACGTACTGGTGAACAACGCCGGGACGTTCGGTCCGCTGGACGACGCGCACCCGGTCTTCGACACGTCCTACGAGCAGTGGCAGCAGCAGTGGCGCCGGACGATCGACGTCAACCTGTTCGGCGTGGCCAACACGATCTGGTGCGCCGCCCGGCACCTGCGGGACCGGGGCGGGCGGATCGTCAACGTCTCGTCCCGGGGCGCCTTCCGGGGCGAGCCGAGCCAGCCGGCGTACGGCGCCAGCAAGGCCGGACTGAACTCGCTCGGTCAGTCGCTCGCGGTCGCCCTCGCCCCGTACGGCATCGCGGTGGCCACGGTCGCGCCCGGCTTCGTGGAGACCGACATGACCAACGAGCACCTCAAGGCAGCCCGGGGCGACGCGATCCGGGCGCAGAGCCCGTTCAACCGGGTCGCCCGGCCCGAGGAGATCGCCGCCGCCGTGCACTGGTTGGCCTCGCCCGAGGCGGAGTGGGCCTCGGGCACCATCGTCGACCTGAACGGCGCCTCCTACCTGCGTACCTGAACCCGCCAGGCGGTTCGGTTCGGGTCCGACGGATAACGCCGGGCGGCTCCGGCTGGCAGGATGATCGATATCTGGGCCAGCGGAGGTGCGGGATGACGGTCGGTCGGCGGAACGAGACGGTGCTCGACGGGGACGGCAGGGCCGTCGGTCGGGACGAGGCGGTGTACGAACGGGCACTGGCCACACTCGACCTGGAGGCCAAGGTACGGCTGCTCTCCGGCCAGGACTTCTGGACCCTGCCGGCGATCGCGGAGATCGGCCTCGACTCGCTGGTGATGTCGGACGGTCCGATCGGGATACGCGGGGTCCGCTGGACTCCGGACGATCCGTCGATCGCGCTGCCCAGCCCCACCGCGCTCGCCGCCACCTGGGATCCCGGGCTGGCCCGCCGCGCCGGTCGGCTGCTCGGCGCGCAGTGCCGCCGCAAGGGCATCCACCTGCTCCTCGCCCCCACCGTCAACCTGCACCGCAGCCCGCTGGGCGGACGGCACTTCGAGTGCTACTCCGAGGACCCGCTGCTCACCGCCGAGATCGGCGTGGGCTACCTGACCGGCGTCCAGGACCTGGGTGTGGGTGCCACCGTCAAGCACTTCGTGGCCAACGACTCGGAGACCGACCGGTTCACCGTCGACGTACGGGTCTCCGAGCGGGCGCTCCGGGAGATCTACCTCGTTCCGTTCGAGCGGATCGTCGCCGCCGGGGCCTGGGCGGTGATGGCGGCGTACAACGGGGTCAACGGCAGCACCATGACCGAGCACGGCGGGCTGCTGCGGGACCTGCTCAAGGACGAGTGGGGCTTCGACGGGGTCGTCGTCTCCGACTGGACGGCGGCCCGGAGCACCGCGGCGACGGCCAACGGCGGGCTCGACGTGGTGATGCCGGCCGCCGGCGATCCGTGGGGCGCGGCACTGGTCGCCGCCGTCCGCGACGGCACCGTCGACGAGGCGGTCGTCGACGACAAGGTACGGCGGGTACTCCGGCTCGCGGGCCGGTTGGGGCTGCTCGACGGCGTACCCCCGGCGGTGGATCCGTCCGACCGGCCCACCGCCGGAGACGGCGCCGCCGTCGCCCACGAGGTGGCGACCCGCTCGTTCGTGCTGGCCCGCAACGCCGACGACCTGCTGCCGTTGGACGCCGGCCGGCTACGCCGGGTCGCGGTGCTCGGCGCGCTCGCCGACGACGCCCGGATCCAGGGTGGCGGCAGCGCGCTCGTCGCGCCGCCGCACGCGATTTCGCCGCTCGCCGGCCTGTCCGCCGCCCTCCCCGACGTCGAGATCGGGTACGCGGTCGGCGCCGACCCCCGGCTCCGGCTGCCGGCCGCCGGCGGCGTGCAGTGGACGCCGATCACCGCGACCCTGCGGGCCGACGACGGCCGGGTGCTCTACCGGGCGGAGTTGGACCGGGCCACGGTGCGCTGGATGGGCGACCTGCCGGACGGGGTCCGGCCGGCCGAGCTGGCCAGCATCGAAATCTCCGCCCGGTACACCCCGATGGCCGGTGGCACGCACCAACTCGCCATCGACGGCTTCGGGCTGTTCACCCTCGCCCTGGACGGCGTCGAACTCTTCGACGGCCCGCTCTTCGACGAGGCGGAGGAGCCCGACGCGGTATTCCGCTCCCCGGTCGAGCGCCGCTTCGACGTCCCGGTACGCGCCGGCGAGGCGGTCGAGGTACGGCTCACCCGGCGGGTGGTCGACGGCCTTGTCGGGTACGTCTCGTTCACGCTCGGCCATCGCGGCCCGGTTCCGGGCCCGGTCGACGCCGCCGGCCCCGCACCGGAGGTGACCAGGCCAGACGCGACCACGACGGCCTCCGGCCCGGCCACGACGGCACCGGACAGCTCCGGAGCGGCCGAGGCGGCGCTGCTCGACGAGGCGGTCCGGGTGGCGGCCGGCGCCGACGTGGCGGTGGTCGTGGTCGGCACCACCGAGGAGGTGGAGTCGGAGGGGTTCGACCGGACGTCGCTGGCCCTGCCCGGCCGGCAGGACGAGCTGGTGTTCCGGGTCGCGGCGGCCAATCCCCGGACGGTCGTGGTGGTGAACGCCGGCTCCCCGGTACTGATGCCCTGGGCCGACGAGGTCGCGGCGATCCTGCTCACCTGGTTTCCCGGTCAGGAGGCGGGCACGGCGCTCGCCGACGTACTGCTCGGTCGGGCCGAGCCGGGCGGACGGCTGCCCACCACCTGGCCGCGCCGGCCGGAGGACTGCCCGGCGCTGGACACCACTCCGACGGACGGGGTGCTCGACTACTCCGACGGGATCTTCGTCGGCTATCGCGGCTGGCAGGCCGAACCGCTGTTCCCGTTCGGACACGGGCTCGGCTACACCGACTGGGACTACCGGTCGCTGACCGTCGAGACCGGACCGGACGGGCCGGTCGCGGTGGTCACGGTCCGGAACACCGGCGACCGGGTCGGCCGCGAGGTGGTGCAGGTGTACGTCGGCCCGCGCGTCGCCGAGCCGGACCGACCGGTCCGCTGGCTCGCCGGCTTCGCCGCTGTCGAGGCGGCTCCCGGCGAGTCGGTGACCGTCCGGGTGACCCTGCCGGCGCGCACCGCGCAGGTCTGGACGGCGGACGGCTGGCTGACCAGAACCGGGAGCTACCGGGTCGAGGCGGCCCGCAGCCTCGCCGACCTCCGGCTGACCGCCGAACTCGACCTCTGATTCCGGCTCGGGGAGGGCGGTGCGTCGACCGGTGGCCCGAGCCTCACCACCGGCCGAGGCGGGCCGAGAGTACGGCGAGCGCGGCGACTCCGGCGGTCGAGGTCCGCAACACCTCGGTGCCGAGCCGTACCGGCACCGCCCCGGCCGAGGTCAGCGTCTCCAGTTCGGTGGGCGACACGCCACCCTCGGGGCCGACCACCAGCACGATCCCGCCGGTCGTCGGCAGGTCCACTGTGGCAAGTCGGGGTTCCGCCTCCTCGTGCAGGACGAAGCCAGCCGCCGCCCCGGTGATCCGTGCCGCGACCAGTCGGGTCGACTCGTCCGGTGCCGCCGCGGTTCCGGAGACCACCGGCAGCCAGGGCCGGCGGGCCTGCTTGGCCGCCTCCCGGGCGGTCGTCACCCACCGCTCACGCGCCCGGCCGCCCCGGTCGCCCCGCCACTGCGCGACGGAGCGCTCGGCCGCCCAGGGCACGATCTCGTCCGCCCCGACCTCGGTCATCGCCTGTACGGCCAGCTCGCCCCGATCGCCCTTGGCGATGCCCTGTACGACGACGAGCCTCGGGTCGGGCGGCTCGACGTACCGCCGGGTGGTGACGGAGGCCGTCAGGGTGCCCCGGCCGACGGCGGTGACGACGGCGGTGGCCGTGCCGCCGCGCCCGTCGGCGAGCAGCAGTTCCTCGCCGGTACGCAGTCGTTGTACGGTCGCCGCGTGGTGCCCCTCCGGGCCGTCGAGGGTGACGACGTCATCGGAGGGTAGCGACTCGACCAGGAACAACGGCGCACTCACGGCGAGCAGGTTAGCTCACCGGGGCGTGGCCGTACCCGGGAAGTGGCCCCGACGCGAACCGGCCCGCCGGCCGGACTGGTCGTCCGGTCACGGTCGGCGGGCCGGTCCGGCCGCTGTCGTCAGGCGTGGCCGTTGAAGGCGTCGCGCATCCGGGAGAAGAAGCCGCCCTGCTTGCTCAGCTCGGCGACCTCCTCGCCCCGGGTCTTGGCGAAGTCCCGCAGCATCCGTTCCTGGTCGGCGTCGAGTTTCGTGGGCGTCCGGACGTCGAGGTGGACGTAGAGGTCACCCCGGCCGGTACCGCGCAGGTGCGGTACGCCCCGGGCCCGCAGCCGCAGCGTCGAGCCCGGCTGGGTCCCCGGCTTGACGTCGACCGGCTCGTCGCTGTCCAGCGTCTTGATGGTCAGTCGGGTGCCCAGCGCCGCCGCCGTCATCGGCACCGTCACCCGGCAGTGCAGGTCGTCGCCCTTGCGGGAGTAGACGTCGTGCGGTCGCTCGTGGATCTCGACGTACAGGTCTCCGGCGGTGCCGCCACCGGGGCCGACCTCGCCCTGCTGGGCCAGCCGGATCCGCATGCCGTCCTCGACCCCGGCCGGGATCTTGACGGTCAGCGAACGCCGGGTACGCACCCGGCCGTCACCGGCGCAGGTGGGGCAGGGGTGCGGGACGACCGTGCCGTAGCCCTGGCAGACGGTGCACGGCCGGGACGAGACGACCTGGCCGAGGAAGGTGCGCTGCACCGACTGCACCTCGCCCCGCCCGCCGCACGCCTCGCAGGTGGCGAGGTGGGTGCCCGCCGCCGTACCGGCGCCGGAGCAGGTGGTGCAGAGCACGGCGGTGTCCACCGCGATCGGTGCCTCGACCCCGAACGCCGTCTCCGGCAGGTCCAGTTCGAGCCGCAGGATGGCGTCGGCACCGGGCCGGGTACGGGGTCGCGGTCCCCGAGAGCCACCAGCGGCTCCGAAGAACGCGTCCATGATGTCCTGGAAGCCGACGAACGGTCCGCCGGCGCCCCCCGGGCCCGCGCCGGGGCCGCCGCCCGGAGCGAGCGGGTCCCCACCAAGATCGACAATCTGCCGCTTCTGGTCGTCGGAGAGGACCTCGTACGCGGCGTTGATGTCCTTGAACTTCTCGTGTGCCTCCGGATCCGGATTCACGTCCGGGTGGTACTGCCGCGCCAACTTCCGGTAGGCACGCTTGATCTCGTCGTCGGAGGCGTCCCGGCTGACGCCGAGAATCCCGTAGTAGTCCTTGGCCACTGCGTTCCGTGTCCTCATGTCTGTCTCGCGTTACCGTCCGCCGGTCGTCTCAGGTGAGCTTTGGGGTCAGTTCTGTGCCAGAACGTCGCCGACGTAGCGTGCCACGGCCCGCACCGTGGCGATGGTGCCCGGGTAGTCCATCCGGGTCGGGCCCAGCACGCCGAGGCCGCCGAGGATGGTCGCCCCCGGACCGTATCCGGTGCTGACCACCGAGGTGGCCCGGAGATTGTCTATCTCGTTCTCGTCGCCGATACGGACCTGGAGTGTGTTCGGTTCGACCTCACCGATCAGCTTGAGCAGGATGACCTCCTCCTCCAGCGCCTCGAGGATCGGTCGCAGCGAACCCTGGAAGTCGAGCAGCCCGCCACGGGCCAGGTTGGCGGTGCCGGCCAGGGCGATCCGCTCCTCGTGCCGCTCGACCAGGGTCTCCATCAGCACGGTGGCGAGGGTGGTCATCGCCGGGGACAGGCCCGGCGCCACCTCGTCGATCAGGGCCTGGACCAGCGGCGGGGTCTCGGCCAGCTTCTGGCCGCCGAGCCGCTCGTTCACCAGCCGGCGCAGGTCCGTCACGTCGTCGGCGCTGATCGGTGCCGGCAGTTCGACCAGGCGCTGCTCCACCCGGCCGGTGTCGGCGATCATGACGAGCATCAGCCGGGTCGTGGAGATCGGCACGAGTTCGAGATGCCGCACCGACGACCGGGCCAGGCTCGGGTACTGCACCACGGCCACCTGCCGGGTCAACTGGGCGAGCAGCCGCACCGTGCGGTGCACCACGTCGTCGAGGTCGACCGCGCCGATCATGAAGCGTTCGATCGCCCGGCGCTCGGCCGGGGTGAGCGGCTTGACCCGGGAGAGCCGGTCCACGAAGAGCCGGTAGCCGCGGTCGGTGGGCACCCGGCCGGCACTGGTGTGCGGCTGCCGGATGTAGCCCTCCTCCTCCAGCACGGCCATGTCGTTGCGGACGGTGGCCGGGGACACTCCGAGCTGGTGGCGCTCGACCAGCGCCTTGCTGCCGACCGGTTCCTGGGTGGCGACGTAGTCCTCCACGATCGCGCGCAGCACGTCGAGCTTGCGGTCGTCGAGACCCATCCTCACCTCCCTGCGACGCCCCGGCCCCGGCACCGATACGGCCGGGGCGGCCACGACGGTCGGGCCACGGTTTCCCTGGCACTCGACTGTAGCGAGTGCCAGTCTACGACCAAGGTGTACCGGACGCGATGATCGTTTGGAAGGGCTGCCTGAGCCCGGACAACAGGCTTGCCCGGACACCCTACCCCGGCGGACCTAACAGGCACGGTCGGCTATTGTCCAGATCCGATCGTGGGCGTGGCTGGCGTCACTTGATCCGGGCCCCTACCGTGGCCCCATGACTGAACCACCTCGCCCTCCCGGAGACTACGGCCCGGGTGGTCCGCCACACGATCCGTACTCGCCGGGCGCTCAGCCGCCGACCTCCGGCGGTGGCGCATATCCTCCGCCGACCTCCGGCGGCGGTGCGTACCCCCCGCAGGACGGTTATCCCCCGCAGGACGGTTACCCCCCACAAGGTGGTTACCCGCAGGGTGGTTACCCCCCACAGGGTGGTTACCCGCAGGGCGGCTATCCGCAGGGCGGTTACCCGCCACCCGGTGGCCAGTACGGCGGCCCGGCTCCGGCCGGCTACGCCAACAGCGACGACAAGACCTGGTCCCTGGTCGCCCACTTCGGCGGCGCCGCCGGCGCCTTCGTCGGCGGTGGCGCGGGTGGCTGGATCGCCCCACTGATCGCGTTGCTGGTCCGCGGCAAGGAGTCGCCGACGGCTCGGGCCCACGCGCTGGCGGCCCTCAACTTCCATATCCTCTGGTCGATCATCGCGATCGTCGGTTACATCCTGATCTGCGTCTTCATCGGCATCCTGGTCGTGCTTGCCGCATGGCTCATCGCCTCGATCTTCGGACTCATCGCCGGGCTCAAGGCGGTCAACGGCGAGCTGTACAAGTATCCGATGTCGATCAATATGATCAAGTAGCCAGATCCTCGTCGTGCTGGCGGGGGCCCGGGCGACCGGTCTCCCGCCGCCCCTCGAGGTCAGGGCAGCAGGTCCCGGACGACCGCGTCGGCGAGCAGTCGCCCGCGCAGGGTGAGCACGGCCTGCCCCGAGTCGTACGCCGCCCCGTCCAGCAGTCCGGCGTCGCGGGCCCGGTCCGCACCCGCCCGACCCGGGTCGTCCAGGACCGTCAACGGCAGTCCGGCGGACAACCGCAGCCGCAGCATCACGTCCTCGACCCGCTGCTCCACCGCCGACAGCAGCTCCCGGGCCTGACCGGGGGACGTCCCCGCACCGAGCCGGGCCGCGTACGTCGCCGGGTGCTTGACGTTCCACCAGCGCACCCCGCCGACGTGGCTGTGCGCCCCCGGACCGAGGCCCCACCAGTCCCCGCCGGCCCAGTAGAGCAGGTTGTGCCGGCACCGCGCGGCCGGCGTCCGGGCCCAGTTGGACACCTCGTACCAGGAGAAACCCGCACCGGACAGCGCCTGCTCCGCGGCCAGGTAACGGTCCGCCGCGACGTCGTCGTCCGGGTACGGCAGCTCGCCGCGCCGCATCCGGGCCGCCAACCGGGTGCCGTCCTCCACAATCAGGGCGTACGCGCTGACGTGGTCGACGCCGGCGTCGATCACCGCCGCCAGCGACCCCGCGAAGTCGTCGGCGGTCTCCCCCGGCGTCCCGTAGATCAGGTCCAGGTTGACGTGGTCGAACCCGACCTCCCGGGCCTCCCCGACGGCCTGGAGCGCACGGCCGGCGGTGTGCCGGCGGTCGAGGATCGCGAGCACTCCGGCCGCGGTCGACTGCATGCCGAGGGAGATCCGGTTGTAGCCGGCGGCCCGCAGCTCCTTCAACGACTCCCGGGTCACCGACTCCGGGTTCGCCTCCGTGGTGACCTCGACGTCGCCGGCCAGGCCCCACAGCCGATCGATGCCGTCCAGGATCCGGGCGAGGTCGTCGGCGGGCAGCAGGGTGGGCGTGCCGCCGCCGACGAAGACCGTGTCGACCCGGGCCGGTGGCCGGTCCCCCAGCACCCGACCGGCCAGCGCCAGCTCGGCGAGGACCTGGTCGACGTAGCCGTCTTGGTCCGTGCTTCCCCCGAGTTCACCCGGGGTGTACGTGTTGAAGTCGCAGTAGCCGCACCGGCTCGCGCAGAACGGCACGTGGACATAGACGCCGAAGCCCCGCGCCCCCACGGCGGCGCGGGCGGCGTCGGGCAGCGAGCCGTCGACGGGTACGGGTTCACCCTCTGGGAGCACACCAGGCATGCGACTAGTGTGCCGGCATGACCTCAGCCCCCGATGCGCTCGTCCGGGCGTCGACCACGCACGGAGTGACGACTCTCACCCTGGACAGCCCGCACAACCGGAACGCGCTCTCCACCCCGCTGATGACCCAGTTGCTCGCCGGGCTGGCCGAGGCGGCGGCGGACGACACCGTCCGGGTGGTGGTGCTCTCGCACGCCGGACCGGTCTTCAGCTCGGGCGCCGACCTGAAGGAGACGGCGGCGGCGTACCGGAACGGCGCCGTGCCGGTGGCGATGCTGGGTGACGTGCTGGCGGCGATCTGGGAGTGCCCGAAGCCGGTGGTGGCCCGGATCGGCGGGCCGGCCAGGGCCGGTGGGGTGGGTCTGGTCGCGGCGGCCGACATCGCGATCTGCGCCCAGGAGGCGACGTTCGCCTTCACCGAGGTACGCCTCGGGGTGGTTCCGGCGGTCATCTCCTCGACCGTCCTTCCCCGGCTGCAACCCCGGGCCGCCGCGGAGCTCTACCTGACCGGGGACGTCTTCGACGGGCGCCGGGCGGCCGAGATCGGGCTGGTCACCACGGTGACGACGACCGAGGCGCTCGACGAGACGGTGGCCTCGTACTGCCTGGCCCTGGTCCGGGGCGCGCCGGGCGCGCTGGCCGGCGCCAAGGAGCTGCTGCGGCGTCCGCCGGCCCAGGACTTCCGGACCGGGCTGGCCGGGCTGACCGAGCTGTCGACCCGGTACTTCCACTCGGCGGAGGGTCGGGAGGGCGTCGCCGCGTTCGGTGAGAAACGGCCTCCCCGATGGGTACCCGGGAGCTGAGTGTCCCGGGCGTCGGGACGGCACATTCCGGACCGGATACGACGTTTTGAACCTGCTGTGCCGAAGATTTTGGCCAGCCGACGTACGCTGTGCGCACTATCGGACAGGGGGTGGCGGTGCGGACTCGGGCGATGGTGGCGGCGGGAGTCGCGCTGGCAGCGGTCGCCGGTTTCGGCGTCTACCTGAGCGCCCGCGAGTTCGGGCACAAGCTGCCCCTGCCGCAGGCCGCGCGCGGCTGCGTGGTCGAGGCGGACGGTCGGGTCGCCCTCAACGCCGAACAGATGGCCAACGCGGCGACGATCGCGGCCGTCGGCATCCGGCGCAAGATGCCCGAGCGGGCCGTGGTGGTGGCGCTGGCGACCGCGTTCCAGGAATCCCGGTTGCGCAACCTGGCCGGCGGCGATCGGGACTCGATCGGGCTCTTCCAGCAACGGCCGAGCCAGGGCTGGGGTACGCCGGAACAGATCCGCGATCCCCGTTACTCCGCCACCAAGTTCTACAACGCGCTGCGCAAGGTCCGTGGCTGGGAGCGGATGGAGGTCACCGACGCGGCGCAGAAGGTGCAGCGCTCGGCCTTCCCCCGGGCGTACCAGCAGTGGGCGGACGAGTCGACCGTGCTGACCCGGGCCCTGCTGGGCAACGCCACCGGCGCGGTGGCCTGCACCGTGGGCCGGGAGCCCGCGATGCGCGGGAACGCGGCCGCCGCCGCCCTCACCGCCGGCCTGAAGCTCGACTGGGGCCGGCTGGAGACGTCGGTACCGGCGGAGTTGACCGGCCTGGCCGTGCCGGCCACGGACGTGCAGGCGGGCTGGCGGTACGCACACTGGCTCGTGTCGCACGCCGACGACCACGGGGTGAAGACCGTCCGGTTCGCCAACCTGGAATGGAGCGCGGACGGTGGCGCCTGGTCGCAGGTACGGGGCGACTCGGCCACGCCGAACCAGGTGATCGCCGAGGTCTTCGCCGACTGAACGGTGCCCTGGGGTGGCGACTTTCGCTAACCCGCAGTGATTGCACAAACGGTCATACCGGTAATTTTCGCCCGATCGTCGAACAGTTTTGTTGCGCTCAGTCAAGCTCTCACTGCCCTCCGTACCGCCGGGTCACCCACGCCTATCCACCGGCGGAGCGTGCCGGTCGGCCCCTTGCCAGGAGGGTTAGGATCGGCAGCCTGTGTGCTCAGAAAGAGTTTCACCCTTATGGGGAGGGGATGGACACGGTGTTCGATTACGGCGGCCGGACCGGATACGAGCCGATCAGTGACACGGACCGCAAGGAGTTCCACGAGCAGGGCTTCATGTTGCTCCGCAACGTCCTGACCGAGGACCACCGCGCGGCCCTGGAGGAGGCGGTCGACCGGGTCTACGCCGAGGAGAAGGCCGCCGGCAACACCACCAAGGACGGCACGCTGCACCTGCTCGGCTTCCTGGAGCGGGACGAACTCTTCGGCGAACTGCTCACCCATCCGATCGCCTTCCCCTACATGTGGGGCCTGGCCGGATGGAACATCTACACCCACCACAACCACCTGGACGTCACTCCGCCGGCCCTGGAGCCGGAGAAGCCGTACTGGGGCTGGCACCAGGACGGCTACCGGCAGAACTCGGACCCCGAGACGATGGACCCGAACCTGCCCCGGCCGATGTTCTCGCTCAAGGTCGCCTACGTGCTCTCCGACCTGTCGGAGAAGGGCCGGGGTGCGACCAAGGTGATCCCCGGCAGCCACCTGTGGAACTCGCTGCCGCGCCCGGCCGACCTGTCGGTGCAGAACCCGGATCCCGAGGGCACCGTCGAGATCGCCGCCAACCCCGGTGACGCGTTCATCTTCGACCGGCGCCAGTGGCACTCGCGGTCCACCAACCTGTCCAGCATCACCCGCAAGATGCTCTTCGTCGGGTACACCTACCGGTGGATCCGACCGCTGGACGAGCTGCACCCGGACAAGGACGGCCAGTGGTACGCCAACCGCACGCCCGTACAGCGCCAGCTGCTGGGCGAGGGTACGCACACGGCCAACTACTGGGGCATCAACTGGAACGGCTACGTGGACGACGAGATCCCGCTGCGCAAGGAACTCAAGGAGCGGGGCCAGCTCGACCGCAGCATCCCCTGGCTGCGCTGATCCGCGGCGGCCTGCTGGGCCGTTGAACCGATCCGGCGTACCGGCCCTGTCCCACGGCAATGGACAGGGTCGGTACGCCGGGCATCGTTTAACCCTGGGTAATTCGCGCCACCTCGCCGATAATTCCGGACGGGTCCGGCGCCGATATTGATCGCGACGTTCATTCGTGATCCGCTTTCCGCGCCGGACGGTGCGACGACAATCCGGCGGACCGGCGACCAGCAGCCGATGAACGCGACTGATGATCGATCTGATTCACGTTTTCCGACCGCGTACTCAACGGCGTCGGACAACCGACTAGGTCAGCCGGCCGGACAGCCGGTAGATATCCACGAGAAGATCCCAGAACTCGTCGTTCAGGGGCCGGCCCTTTTCGTCGGTCAGCTGGTGCGCCGGGCACTTCATCGTCGGGGTCGACGGCACGAGCCGGCTGGGCGGAACGCTCGCGAAGCGAATCTTCCGCTGACCCTCGGGGCCGATGGTCCGGAACCTGTCCGGCGCGATCCGGAAGGCGCCGCCCACGATGTCCGTAACGGTGAAGCGGGGATGTTGAATCTCCCTGGGATCGCCCGTCAGGTGCCGCATCCGGACCATCTCCTGCTCGTCGTGCAGGACGGACAGGCTCGCCAGCAGGGGCGTACTGCCCCGGAGCGTCGCCTCCAGCGCCTGGCCGGACAGACCCACGGTGTCCCGCCCGTACGCGAGCGCGGACTCCAGACAGACCAACGCCTCCAGCATGGCCAGGCTGATGTTGCGCTTGAACTTGTGCCGCAGCGAGGTCGCCAGCTCCGTGGCGTCGGCACCGGGCACCGGCACCACCTGGTCTTCCCAGACGACGGCGTCCCGATGTTCGGCCACCACCGCGATCGCGTGATCCAGAATCGCGCTCGGCCGGGCGAAGAGGCCGTCGACGAGATCACGGAATAGTAGGTCGAGCCTTTGCAGGTTATCGACAAGATCGCGCTCCGGTGCGGTGCTCCGCAATTCCGTCAGCGCGAAAGAATCTCGCAGTGCCTGGAACCATTCTTCGACCAGCGGCGTGTATACCTCAAGGTACAGCGCCGCCTTGGGGTGCCGGTACGAGAGCTGTTGGTGTGACACCCTGGTGCTTCCCGGGAAAGATTCCGTGGACACTTACGGAGCGTAACATCTAAGATCATTTGGCGCAAATGTGAACATCACAATCACTACTCTAGGTCGCACCGACCACCTGATCTGCCGATCATCCGATCGTACGACCGTCGTGAATTTAGCGGCTCGGCGCCACCTGCGCCAGACCCGGAACCGGCGGCCCGTACCGGAGGAACGACCTTCGCCGGTTGGCCGGACAAGCACGGGGGCGCCGGCCCGAATCGGCCGGCGCCCCCCGTTGCTCGGAGAGTGGAGTGCTCAGTAACGGCTCACTCGCCGACGTCGACCAGTTCCGGCGACCAGCGCCACCGCCACGGCAGCCAGGACAACCTGGATCAGCAACTCGACCCAGTCGATCCCGGGGGTCGCGGTCGCGATGCCGGAGGCACGGGCGATGACCGTACCGAGCAGTGCGGCACCGACACCGATGAGCATGGTCAACCAGATCGGCATGTCCTGGCGGCCCGGTACGACGAGACGACCGAGTGCGCCAATGACGAGGCCGACGATGAGCGCGGTGATGATACCCCAGACGGTGAGTTCCACGGCCGTCCTCCTTCAATCTGTCACGTTGATGTGGTGACAGCTAGATTCCCGAAGGGGGAAAAGCTCAAACCGACCTAGTGGCACAGACGTCGCGCGGCATCCCGGATCGCCGCATCCATCGTGGCGAAGGCCAGAGGGGGTGGATCCGCCAGAAAGAACCAGGTCAGCTCGGTGGACTCGGTCGGGTCGAGCACGATCTCCGGGGCCGCCAGGGTGGCCAGAAAAAAGCTGTCGAGGACCGGTAGAACCTCGTCCTGGAACTCGTAGCTGCCGACGTACATGCCGACGAAGTCACCGAGGATGACCTCCACGCCCAGTTCCTCGCGAGCCTCCCGTACGGCGGCCTCGGCCGGGTGCTCCCAGCCGTCGCAGAATCCGCCCGGCGTCTCCCAGCGCCCGATCATCGGCTCCGCCGCCCGCCGGAGCGCGAGAAAGCGCGGCCCGGCCTGCTCGAACGGCTCGCCCGGCGCCGACGACCCCGCCGGCTCGGCTGACCCGGCCGGCTCGACGCGCCCGACCGGCACAGACAGCCCGACCGGCGCAGGGGCCGGGTCGAGCACGATCAGTCCCACCGTGGGGCGGGCGTTGACGAAAAGCTGGTACCCGCATCCGACACAGGTCGTCGGGGCGGACGCGGGCAGCGGCGACGCGCACCGGGGGCAGAAGGCGGCGCTGGGGCCGTACCCCCGGGGTGTCACTTCTTGCCGCCGGCCTTGCCGTCCCCGGAGTCGCCGGTGGAGAGCGCCGCGATGAAGGCCTCCTGGGGTACCTCGACCCGGCCCACCATCTTCATCCGCTTCTTCCCCTCCTTCTGCTTCTCCAGCAACTTCCGCTTCCGGCTGATGTCGCCGCCGTAGCACTTGGCCAGCACGTCCTTGCGGATCGCCCGGATGGTCTCCCGGGCGATCACCCGGTTGCCGATCGCCGCCTGGATCGGCACCTCGAACTGCTGCCGGGGAATCAGCTTCTGCAGCTTCGCCGCGATCGAGACGCCGTAGTTGTACGCCTTGTCCTTGTGCACGATGGCACTGAACGCGTCGACCGGTTCGCTGTTGAGCAGGATGTCGACCTTCACCAGGTCGGAGCGCTGCTCGTCGGTGGGCTCGTAGTCCAGCGAGGCGTAGCCCTTGGTACGACTCTTGAGCTGGTCGAAGAAGTCGTAGATGATCTCGCCAAGCGGCAGGGTGTAGCGCAGCTCGACGCGGTCGGCGGAGAGGTAGTCCATCCCCTGGAGCGAGCCGCGCCGCCCCTGGCACAGTTCCATCACCGCGCCGACGTAGTCGTTCGGGGTCAGCACGGTGGCCCGGACCACCGGCTCGTACACCTCGGCCACCTTGCCGGTCGGGTACTCGCTCGGGTTGGTGACCGTCACCTCGGTGCCGTCCTCCAGGGTCACCCGATAGACCACGTTCGGCGCGGTCGAAATCAGGTCGAGCCCGAACTCGCGCTCCAGCCGTTCTCCGATGATCTCCAGGTGCAGCAGGCCGAGGAAGCCGCAACGGAAGCCGAAGCCGAGCGCCGCCGAGGTCTCCGGCTCGTAGTTGAGCGCCGCGTCGTTGAGCTTCAGCTTGTCGAGCGCGTCCCGCAGGGCCGGGTAGTCGGAGCCGTCGATCGGGTAGAGGCCCGAGTAGACCATCGGCCTCGGGTCCTTGTAGCCACCGAGGGCCTCGGTCGCCGGCCGGGTGTTGATGGTGACCGTGTCACCGACCCGCGACTGCCGGACGTCCTTGACCCCGGTGATCAGGTAGCCCACCTCGCCGACCCCGAGCGCCCGGGCCTTCTCCATCTCCGGGGAGACCACGCCGAGCTCCAGCAGCTCGTGCACCGTGCCGAGGGACATCATCTTGATCTTGTCGCGGGCCTCGATCCGGCCGTCGATCACCCGGACGTAGGTCACCACGCCCCGGTACACGTCGTAGACCGAGTCGAAGATCATGGCGCGGGCCGGCGCGGTCGCGTCGCCGACCGGCGGCTTGAACTGCCGGACGATCTCGTCGAGCAGGTACTCGACGCCCTCACCCGTCTTGCCGGAGACCCGGATGCAGTCGTTCGGGTCACCGCCGATCAGGTGTGCCAACTCCTCGGCGTACTTGTCCGGCTGCGCCGCCGGCAGGTCGATCTTGTTGAGCACCGGGATGATGTGGAGGTCGTTCTCCATCGCCAGGTAGAGGTTGGCCAGGGTCTGGGCCTCGATCCCCTGCGCGGCGTCGACCAGCAGGATGGCACCTTCACACGCGGCCAGTGACCGGGACACCTCGTAGGTGAAGTCCACGTGCCCCGGGGTGTCGATCATGTTGAGCACGGCCTGCTCGCCCTGCCGGTCACCCTCGCGGATGGTCCACGGCATGCGGACCGCCTGGCTCTTGATCGTGATGCCGCGTTCCCGTTCGATGTCCATCCGGTCGAGATACTGGGCGCGCATCTGCCGGGGGTCGACCACGCCGGTGAGCTGCAACATCCGGTCGGCCAGCGTCGACTTGCCGTGGTCGATGTGAGCGATGATGCAGAAGTTCCGGATGCGGCCGGGATCGGTGGCACCAGGAGAGTTCGCGCCGGGGTCGGGCGTCGGTGGCACGGCGGTCCGTTCTGCTTGGGCTGACGACGATGGGCCTTCTATGTTCCCATGCCGCCCGGCGGCACCCGGCCGAGGCCGGCGGATCACCACCGCGAGTTCGGTCACGGCCAGACGCCGAACCGGTCACCATGCGATTCCGCACTCACTCCGACCCGGTCGCCACCCGACTCCGACCCGGTTGCCATGCGACTCCGCGCCCGCCGCCGAACCGGTCACCAGGCCCCGAGAGACGAGGGACGAGGCGATCATCTCGGCGAGCCGTTGTCCGGGTACGGCAACCGGGCCAGGGCAGACTTGTCGGCATGGCCGCTATCTCGGTACCGCCCCGACCGTACGACGCCACCGCCGTACGGCCCGGCTGGGCCGACCTTCCGACCGAGCTGCGAGCCGCGATCGACGCCCGGCTGGGGGCCAGGGTCAACTGGGCGAGCACCGCCGGGGGCGGATTCACCCGTGGGTTCGCGGCAGTACTACAGACCGTGGCCGGGGACCGGGTCTTCGTCAAGGCGGCGTCACTGATCGACCAGCGGCACCTGAGCGACTGGTACGCGCGGGAGGCCGCGATCAACGCCGTACTGCCGACCGAACTCGCGGTCGCCCGGCCCCGCTGGACGCTCACCGCCGCCGGTCACTTCGTAATCTGTCTGGACGCCATCGACGGACGAATGCCCGGTCTCCCCTGGGTGCCGGCGGAGCTGGACGCGACCCTGGCGGCGTACGCGACCGTCGCCGAGGCGTTACGCAAGCCCCCGCCCGGCCTGATCGCGCTCGGTGCGCCCCGGCTCGACGAGCTGGTTCGTGCCGATCTCGCCTGGTGGGGCGAGCTGGCCGCCGGCCGCGAGACGCTGCCGAACCTGCCCGACGTGGCCCGGCACCGGCTGCCCGAACTGGCCGCACTGGAGGCCAGGTTGCCCGGGTACGTCGAGAGCACGTCCATGTCGCACGGTGACCTCCGGGTCGACAACGTCCTGCTGAGCGGCTCGGGCACCGCCTGGTTCTGCGACTGGACGTGGCTCTGTTTCGGGCCCGCCTGGTTCGACCTGGCCAGTCTCCTGGTCACCGCGTACGCCAGCGGGCTCGACGCCGACGAACTGTTCGGCAGCCACCCGGCGGCGTACGACGCACCGGCCGACGGCCTGGACGCCGTGCTCGCCGCGCTCTCCGGATACTGGCTGGTACGCGCTGCGGCCGGGCCGAGCACCGCCTCGCCGCACATCCGGGGACATCAGCGGTGGAGCGGGGAGATGGCGCTCGGTTGGCTGGCCGAGCGGCAGGGGTGGGGATGAGCCGTTTTGGCCTCGAAGCCCGCCACCTGGTAACGTAGCTCTTCGCGCGTGCCGACACGGCTGCGTTGTGACCTGCATCGTCGCGCCGCGCATCAAAGCAAACGAAACCCTAGCTACCAGGCTGAGCTAGCTACCAGGACGAGGCTGTCGCGTGGCGAACATCAAGTCCCAGATCAAGCGCAACCGGCAGAACGAAAAGCGCCGGTTGCGCAACAAGTCGGTCAAGTCGTCGCTGAAGACCGCCATCCGTAAGTTCAACGAGGCCAGCGAGAGCGGAGACGCCACCAAGGCGACCGAGCTCATGCGGGACGCCTCGCGCAAGCTCGACAAGGCGGTCAGCAAGGGCGTGATCCACCAGAACCAGGCGGCGAACCGCAAGTCTGCGATCGCCAAGCGGCTGCAGTCGCTCTCCGCCTGACGTAACACCACACACCTGACGCGTGGCCCCGAGCCGGCTGGCTCGGGGCCATCCGTTGTTGCCCCGGGGACTCCGTTCTCGAGAGCTCCGTTCTCGAGAGCTCCGTTCTCGAGAGCTCCGTTCTCGAGAGCTCCGTTCTCGGGGGCTGCATTATCGCCTCGGGGCCATCGTTGCTGTCTTGGGGCTCCTTATCGCCTGGGCTCCTTATCGCCTGGGCTCCTTATCGCCTGGGCTCCTTATCGCCTCCGGGCCGTCCTCGTTGCCCTCGATACAGCGGAGGTATCTCAGGCCGGGCACCCATCGTTGCCCCGGCGATCCGGTTTCGGCTCGGCGGGCCCGGGCCGACACCCTCAAAAGGGCCGGCCGGCGCCGCCGCGCCGCCGGTCATTCGTAGCGGCGCTTGGCCGACTGGCGTCCGCGCTGCCGGACGGTGTCGGTCGGATCCAACCGGACCAGCCAACGCCGGACTGGACGCTGGTCGAGTCGTTCGCCCGGCCCACGGTTCATCGGCTTGCCGCCACCGGCCCCTGGCAGGGACCCGGCCTGTTGCTGACCCTGTGCCGGCTGGTCCTGCGCCGCTCCGGCCTGCACCCGGCCAGCCGCCTTCCGCCGACCGGGCCCGGCATCACCAGCGGTCGTCCGCTCGGCCGCGCCGGCATTGGCCCACTCACCGGCACCCGCCCGCTCGGCAGCACTCGCCCGATCAGCGGCACCGGCATTCGCCCGGTCTGCGGCACCGGCCCGCTCGGCAGGTCCGGCCCGCTCGGCAGCACTCGCCCGCTCGGCAGCACCGGCATTCGCACGCCCGGCCGCACCGGCATTCGTCCGCTCGGCCGCTCGGTTTGCGACCGGCGTCGGGCTGGGGCGGGACGGGACACCGGACGACGCGGGGTCCCCACCGGACGGCATGACCCGGTCCGACGTCCGGATCCGGTCGGTGTCCTGACGACGGGCGCGGTGGGGGACGTCGACAGTCGGCCGTGGCCGCTGATCCTGATCCGGCCGGAACCCACCCCGACCGCCACGTTCCAGCCGCGCCCAGACCGCCGCACTCATCCCCGCCGGGCGAGCCGCCGGATCGATCCGGTCCAGGGGTCGACGATCCGGATCGGGCGTACCGGACGCCGGGACTGCGGCATCGGTTCCGGCAGCGGCTCCGGATCCGGCTCCGGTCGCCGGAGCGGCCAGACCGGGCCCGGTCAGCGTCTGCCTCGGTACGCTGGCCCGTCCGACCGCCGGCTGGATCTCCCGGCGAAAGCGCTCTCGTTCCTGTGCCGGTACCCGCGCCGCCGACCGGACCACGGCGGCGGCGACCACGTCGTTGACCTTCACCATGACCGCGACGGTCGCGGGCAGGACGAGTACCCCCCACCAGCTCACCAACTCGGCCAGCGCGAGCAGCAGACCGAGCGCCACTGTTCCCTCGAAGAAGACGAAACACAGCGTTCCGCCCGGATCGACGTGCCGGAGCCGCAGCGCCCGCGCGTACAACGGGCGTAACCGCTCCTCCTCGACGGACATGGCGGCTGCCGCGGTCATCGCGAAACGCTCGCCTTGCGAGCGGCCACGACCGCGACGACGGCACGTTCCAACGCGTAGCCACGGTCATCGGCCCCGCCCTTGACGGCGGCGTTGCACTCGGCGGCGGCGTACATCGCGTCGGCCAGTCCCTCCGGGGACCAGCCCCGGCCGACCCGCTGCGCCTTCTCGATCTTCCATGCCGGCATACCGAGGCTGCTCGCCAACTGGTACGCGCTGCCCCGGCCCGCCGAGCTGACCCGGGCCACCGTCCGTACCCCGTCGGCGATCGCATCGGCGACCGGGACCGGATCCACGCCGACGTGCAGCGCCCAGCGCAGCGCCTCCAGGGCCCCGGGCAGGTCACCGGCCATCGCCGCGTCGGCGACCGTGAACCCGCTCACCTCCGCGCGTCCCCGGTAGTACCGGGCCACCGTGTCGGCGCCGATCCGCCCGTCGGTGTCGGCGAGGAGTTGCGAGCAGGCGGAGGCGAGTTCGCGCAGATCGTTCCCGACCGCCGCGAGCAGCGCCTCGGCCGCGTCCTCGGTGCACCGTCCACCGCCACGCCGTACCTCGTCCCGGACGAACGAGACCCGGTCGCGGTGTCCCTTCAGCTTCGCCGCCGGTACGACCTCCGCGCCCGCCGCCCGCAGCCCGTCGGCGAACGCCTTGCCCTTCGCCCCACCGGCGTGCGCCACCACCAGGTGCACCTCCGGGTCGGGGTTCTTCGCGTACGCCAACAGGACGGCGACCAGGTCCTTGCGGGCGTCCTGTCCAGCCCGGACGATCAGCACCCGCCGACCGCCGAACAGGGACGGGCCGAGCAGTTCGGCGATCTCCCCCGGATTCAACGCCCCCGCTTCGTGGTCGTGTACGTCGACACCCGGATCGGCGGTCTTGGCCGCTTCGACCGCGCCGGCCACGGCCCGGGTGGCAAGCAGTTCCTCATCACCGAGGACGAGTAGGACGGGAGCGAGGCTGACGGGGGTCACTAGGTCATCGTCGCACGTGGCAAGTGCCCATCGGGCCTGGTCACCCCGCTCGCTGCGGCTGACCCTGCACTTAGCGCAAATCCAGACATTTACCTTAAGCCTGACATTCTTCGTTGGCGTCGCGTCCATTCTTTGTTGGCTTCGCGTCGAATTCGGTCGGCTCAGGCAGCGCTGGGCACCGCCTACCCACAGGTGTGCCGGCGGCTGGGATTACCGTGTTCGAGGTGAGTCAACGGACCGATGTCGGTGGAACTGCTGACGCGAGCCCTCTCGTGATCGGGCCTGCGACCGAGGATGACCTGCCGGCAATCGTAGAGATCCTCAACTACACGGCGGCGAACTCGATCGCCTCGTTCGCCACCCGACCGACCAGCGTGGCCGAGCGGCGGAACTGGTTCGAGCAGTTCTCCTCGACCGGGCCGTACCAGCTGTTCGTCGCTCGGCGCGGCAACCTGGTCCTGGGCTACGCCGGCAGCCAGCGCTACCGCGACCACGAAGCCTTCCGGGAGACGGTCGAGGTGTGCGTCGGGCTGGAGGTCGGTTGCCGGGGCCAGGGCGTCGGTACGTCGCTGTACCGCGCGCTGTTCGATCGCCTCGCCGACGAGCCGGTGCACGTTGTCCTCGCGGGTATCGCCATGCCCAACGACGCGTCGGTCGCACTGCACCGGAAGTTCGGCTTCACGGAGGTTGGCACGTTCCGCGAGTACGCGGTCAAGAACGGCCAGTACCTCAGTTCGCTGTGGATGCAGCGCCTTTCGCCGACGGTCGTGGCTCAGGACGGTCGAGCCGTACCGAGCCCAGCCGCCTGACCACCCGGTTCGTGGCCGTTCACCGCCTCGAAGGATCGCCCGGGTCCAGCCCTCGCACCGCGACTCCGAGCCGGCCACCGCCGTCCCGGACCACCGCCAGGTCCCCGTCGGTGTCGGTCCGCAACACCCTGGCCCCGGAGCGGGTCAACCGGGCCAGCACCGCCGGGCTGGGGTGCCCGTACCCGTTGTCGACGCCCACCGGCACCAGTGCCACCGCCGGGTCCACCGCATCGAGGAACGCCGGTTCCTGGTACGCGGATCCGTGGTGGGCGAGTTTCACCACGTCCGCCCGGAGCATGCCTACCGGAACCCGGTCCAGCAGCGCCCGCTGTTCCTCGGTCTCCGCGTCCCCGGTCAGCAGGATGCTCGTGCCCCGCACCTCAGCGCGCAGCACCACGGAATTGTTGTTCGGGTCGGAGCGGGTGCCCCGCATCGGGTACGGCGGGCCGAGCAGGGTCAGCACCAGCGGACCGGCCGCGTACGTCCAGCCGGTGCCGATCGGGCCGACCGGTACGCCCCTCGCCACATCCGCCTCGTAGACGGTGGCCCTCCCCTCGTCCGGCTCCAGCCATTCCGGGGTGGCCACGAAGTCCACCCGCCGTCCTCGGAACACTCCCTCCAGCCCGGCCACGTGATCGGCGTGGAAGTGACTGAGCACCAGCAGCGACACGACCCGTACGCCCAGCCGCCGCAGGCAGCGGTCGACGGCAACCGGGTCGGGGCCGGCGTCGACCACCACCGCCCGGCCGGCCGCGACCGGCAGGACCAGGCTGTCGCCCTGACCCACCGCACAGGCCACGATCACCCATCCTGGTGGCGGCCAGCCGGTCGCGACCAGCCGGACCGGCAGCGCGCCGACGACCACGGCGACCGTGACCACCGCGACCAGCCGGCGGACGAGCGGCCGGCGGGCGGCCACCAGGAGCGCGACCGTCAGCATCCCGAGCAGCAGGCCACCGGCCACCCCGTCCAGCCAGGGCAGCGTGCCCGCCGGCAGGCGAGCGCCATGCCGGGCCACCAGGACCAGCCACCAGGCCGGCCACCCGCCGAGCCACGCGACGGCCTCGGCGCCCGTCGACCAGAACGGGGACAGCACGGCGGCCGCCACCCCGAGCACCGTCGCCGGCGCAACGGCCGGCACCGCGAGCAGGTTCGCCGGTACGGCCACCAAACTGATCGTCCCGGACAGGCCGGCCACCACGGGTGCGCAGGCGAGCTGTGCCGCCGCCGGGATGGCCAGCGCCTCGGCCGCCCCCGCCGGTACGCCCCGGTGGCGCAGGGCGTCCCGCCAACGGGGAGCGAGCAGCAGGAGCCCGCCGGTTGCCAGTACGGATAGCGCGAATCCGGGATCGACGGCCAGCTCCGGATCGACGACGACCAGCACCGTCACCGCGCCGGCCAACGCCGGCACCGCAGCCCGTGGCCGGCCGGCGGCCAACGCGGCCAGCCCGATCGCGCCCATCGTCGCCGCCCGGACTACGCTCGGCGAGGGGCGGGCCAGGATCACGAATCCGACCAGGGCGATCCCGCACAGGCCGGCGGAGAGCCATGGTCCGGCCCGGGCCCAGCGGGCCAGCAGCAGCACCAGGCCGACGACTATCGCCACATTCGAGCCGGACACCGCCGTGAGGTGGGTCATGCCGGTGGCCCGGAAGTCCTCCTCGACGGCCGGCTCCAGTCGGCTCGTGTCTCCGACCACCAGGCCCGGCAGCAGCCCGCCCGGCTCGCGCGGCAACGGCGCGCAGGCCCGCTGCAACCCGGCCCGCAACGAGCCGGCCGTCCGCTGTGCCCAGGACGGGTCGCCGCGCAACACCGGCGGGGTGCTGACCGTCAGCACGGCGGCGGTGAGGTCTCCCCCGCGGGCGGCGGCGAGCCGACCGGTGGCGGTCAGCCGTTGGCCCGGTAGCAGTTGGCGCCAACCCGCGTCGCTGGCCAGCACGAGAATCCGGACCGGTGCCCGGATCCGGGCCTGTTCGGGACCCGCCAGCCAGTCGAGCCGAGTGGAGAGCAGATACATCGCGGGCCGACCGGCGGCTCCGGCGACCGGTCGGGGATCGTCCCGCACCACCAACTCGGCGGTGACCCTGGCCCGCTCCTCGGCCAGTCGATTGATCGGGGCGGCGTCCCGTACGCCGAGGCGGGCGGCCGTGACCACGCTGCCACAGAGCACCCCGAGCAGCACCGAGACGACGACCCACCCGTACCGCTCCAGGCTCTGCCGCTCCAGGCTCTGCCGCTCCAGGGTCTGCCGCTCCCGGTCGGGCTGCTCCGGGGCCTGCCGCTCCCGCCCTCCACCTGTCCGGCGACGGATCAGCCGGTACGCGAGGGTGAGCACCGCCAGCGTGGCCACGGCAGCGGTCAGCACCGCCGCCGTGGCGCCCAGGAGGAGTGCGGCCAGGGCGGACAGCCAGGTCCCCGCAGCGAGCCCGGCGAGTCGCAGATCCGGAGGGGTCACACCGTCACCAGGTCCTTCAGGTCCTCGTACCGGGCGTCACCGATGCCGTTGACCTGTCGCAGATCGCCCACCGAGCGGAAGCCGCCATGCTGCTCCCGGTGGGTCACGATGCGCTGGGCGAGGACCGGCCCCACGCCGGGCAGGGCGTCGAGCTGCGCCACGGTGGCGGTGTTGAGGTTGACCTTTCCGCCGACCGCCCCGGAGTGCGCCTGGCCCGGCCCGGCGCCGGCCGCCGTGGCTCCCGCTGGCGGGGTCACCCCGACCAGGATCAGCTCTCCGTCGGTCACCTTGCGGGCCAGATTCAGCAGGGAGACGTCGACCCCCGGCAGGGGACCACCGGCGGAGTCGAGCGCGTCGGCCACCCGTGCGCCGGCGGGCAGTCGTACCAGACCGGGTCGGCGTACCTTTCCGGCCACCGCGACCACCACCTCGGCGCCACCCGCGACGGAGCCCGAGCCCGACGGCATCGGTAGCGCGGCGGACGCGGTGGCGGGCGCGACGGACGGTGCCACCGGCTCGGTTCGGGGCCGGGACATCCACGCCCAGCCGGCAGCGCCGAGAACCACCACGACGGCGACCACCGCGATCGCCCTGACGCCGCGCCGCCCGGGGTCGAACGCGCCCGGCCCCGTCAACCGGGCCGACCCGGCCGGACCGGCCGACAGAACATCGCCAGCGTGGGACGGAACACCGCCCTCAGACGGAATATCGTCGGCGTGCGACAGACCATCGCTGGCGTGCGACGGAACACCGCCCTCGGTCGGTGGAACACCGCTTCCGGTTGGCCGGACATCACTTCCGGACGCGCCGGCAGCCCGGGCTACGGCCTGCGAGGCGCGCCCGCCGAGCAGCCGGAAGAGCCGCTGCCGCACCACTGCTTCCTCGTCGGACACCCGGCGAAGCTAGCCAAGGACGTACCCAGCACGAGGGCCGGACGTCCACGGCTGTGGACAACCGGCCCTCGTGTGGAAAACGCCCTGATCATGTCTATCTATGCTATGGCCGCACCGGAGTCCGACGACCGGCCGCCCGGCCGGCCGGCCTCAGTTGGGGTTGCCCGCGTGGGTCAGGGTCTCCCAGGCCACGAAGAGGTAGTTCGTGCCCGCCGGTCGCTGCCGCTCGGTGAGCTGTTGGGTCCTGGACATCGCGATGCCGCGTCGGTTGTTCAGCGCGTTGAAGGCAACCTCCGTGACCGGACCGAGCCCCAGGGTCAGGCTGCCGCCGCAGAGCGAGGACGGCACGGCGTCGCCCAGTTCGTACTTCGCGTGGAAGCCCAGCGCGTGGCGCAGCCGGTCCTGGATCTCCGGGTAAATGTCCTGGCCCTGATGCCGGAGCGTCTCCGCGATGTGCGAGATCGCCGAGATGCCGTACCCGGTGTGGGTGAAGTCGCGGCACGTCTCCTGGGAGAGGCCGTCGGAGAACTGCTGCTGGCCGTGCCAGTACGACACCACCTCCGCCCGGGTGTCGATGCTGGTGCCGACCGGGCCGCGCGGGTACGCGCCGTCGGTGGTCAGGTAGAGGAAGGCCGGCAACCTGTCGCGGAACTTGGCCACCGCCCGGTCGTAGACCGCCCGGTCCTCCAGGAACACCGAGATCCCGAGGGCGGCCTCCATCATGCTCAGTTCCCAGTTGCCGTTACTGGTCGCGTTGCCGTTGATGATCTCGGGCAGGTAGACGTCGCGCAGCATGCTGCCGAACCGGTTCACGCCGGTCGAGGACCAACCGCCGTACGTGTAGCGGATGATCTCCGCCGCCCGGGGCCAACTCGACGCGGCCCAGGCGGTCTGCAACGGCGCGTTGCTGTTGGTGTGGTCCCGGATCGTCGCCGACCAGGCGTCCATGATCTGGATGGCCTTCTCCGCGTACCGGCTGTCTCCGCCCACGTACCAGGCCAGCGCGAGGGTGTACGCGGCCAGCGCGTCCTGCCGTTCGTCCGTACAGCCGTTGTTGGGGTTCGAGTACGAGCCGCATTCCACAATGGCGCGCGGCTTCGGCGTACGGGACAGCGAGGCGAAGGCGCTCGCCATCATCTGGTCGTAGGCGCCCTTCCAGGGCTGTGCCCCGGCGTTCACCCGGGACCGGACGAAGTCGAGTTGTGGACGGCTGACCAGGACACCGGGGTGGGTGAACGTGGCGGGTGCGGCGATCCGCTGCTCCGCTGCCCCCGGTACGGATGGTGCGGCGGCGGCCGGGGTTCCGCCGGCACCGGCGTACGGGACGACGACGGTTGTCAGCAGCAGTGCGCCGAGGGCGACCACCCGGGACATCCTGACCTGGAGACGTGACCTGGACACAGCGCTCCTCCTGCTCGGGGCATGGTGAGAGAGGTCGGCAAAAGCAACTCTTAGGAAGCTTTCCTAACCAATAGGACCATCCAGATCGACTCCAGTCAACGCCCAGGGACGTTAAGAAGGGGCCCGTCCTATACAAAAAGCGATAAGAAGGGGCCCTTCCTTACACCCGGTGCACGACGACGCAGGCCAAACCGGGACCGGCGTGCGCGGCGACCACGGCGCCGGCCTCGGTGACGTACGAGGCACGCAGCCGGGAGCCGAGCCGCGCGTGCAGCGCCTCGGCGAGCTCGGCCGTTCGTTGGGGTGCGGCGAGATGGTGCAGGCCGATCTCGACCTCGTCCTCCCCGGCCGCCTCGACGGCGAGGTCGACCAGCCGGGCGAGCCCTCGACCGGAGGTACGCACCCGGTCCCGCAGCACGATGGCGCCGTCCAGGACGTGCAGGATCGGCTTCACCGACAGGGCCGTCCCGAGCAGCGCCTCGGCGGCGTTGATCCGGCCGCCCCGACGCAGGAACTCCAGCGTGTCCACGTAGAAGAACGTGCTGGTCCGCCCGATGGCGTCGACCGCGGCCCGGCGTACCTCGGGCAGCCCGGCCCCCAGCGCGGCGGACGCGCCGGCGGCCAGTGCCGGAAAGCCGAGACCCATCCCGGTCGACCGGGCGTCGACGACGCTGACCCGCTCGCCCAGCTCCGTCGCGGCCAGCCGCGCCGCCTCCACGGTGCCGGACAGCTCCGCCGACAGGTGCACCGAGACCACCCCGGTGGCGCCGTCCGCGAGCAACTGCCGGTACGTCCGGGCGAACTGTTCGGGTGCCGGTCGGGAGGTGCTCACCGACACCCGCCGACCGCCCAGTGCCCAGGCGGCGTCCGCCGGGTGGACGTCGACGCCCTCCTGGCCCTGTACCCCGTCCAGTACGACGGCGAGCGGCACTACGGTGAGCCGGAACCGATCGACCAGCTCGGCCGGCAGGTAGGCGGTGGAGTCGGTGACGACCGCGACGGGCATGCCGGCACGGTAGCCGATCACCGGCGGAAACGAGACCGTCGGACGCCCGGGGTCACGGATGACGACACCGAACGACCGGATCGTGCCCCGAACCAGCCGATTCACTGCGTCCGGCATCGCCCCGAACCAGCCGATTCACTGCGTCCGGCATCGCCCCGAACCAGCCGGATCGCTGCGGCCGGCACCGGCGGCCCGAGCCAGCCGGGGCGCCGAGTCTGGACGACAGGCGTCAGATGGCGGCGGGTGGCGGACCCTGGGCGATCAGCCCGACGTTGTGTCCACGCAGCTGCCAGCCGCGTACGTCGTCGTGTCGCAGCTCGGTCCAGTGACAGTTGTTCAGCGACCCGACGGCGCGCAGCACCGTCGAGTCCCAGCCGAGCAGATAGCCGCAGCCCTGCCGGGCACCGCCGCCATGGGCCGCCACCACGATCGTGCCGCCCGGCACAGCGTCGGCGGCCTGCTGGAGCGCCGTGCCGACCCGCTTGCCGAGTTCGTCGAGGCTCTCCACCTCGGCGCCGGGATCCGGCTCACCGGCCCGCCAGCGGGCGTGCTCGGCGGGAAACCGCTGCGCCACCTCGGCCATGCTCAGGCCCTGCCACTGCCCGTAGTAACGCTCCCGCAGCCGGGGATCGGTCCGGATCGGCAGCCCGGTCAGCGCGACCAGGGCCGCGGCGGTGTCGGCGGCCCGGCGCAGGTCACTGGCGACGATCGCGTCGGGGCGTAGCGCGGCGAGCAACGGCGCGGCACTGGCGGCCTGCTCCCGGCCGAGGTCGTTCAGTGGTACGTCGAGCTGTCCCTGCACCCGGTTGACGACATTCCAGTCGGTGTTGCCGTGCCGCCAGACGATCAGCCGGGTCATTCGGCGATGCCCGCCTCGGCTTCCACCAGGTCCCGGTCCACGAACGGAATCGTCGGGCAGTCCTTCCACAGCCGGTCCAGCGAGTAGAACTCGCGCTCCTCGGTGTGTTGGACGTGGACCACCAGGTCGATGTAGTCGAGCAGCACCCAGCGGCCCGCCCGCTCGCCCTCGCGACGGACCGGCTTCGCCTTCTCCGGCAGGCCGACCAGCGCCTCCTCGATCGCGTCGACGATCGCGATCACCTGGCGCTCGTTCGGTGCGGAGGCGAGCAGGAATACGTCGGTGATCACCAACTGGTCCGCCACGTCGATGATGACGATGTCCTGCGCCTTCTTGTCGGCGGCGGCCTGCGCGGCGACCGTTGCCAGCTCGCGGGCGCTGTCGGAAGCTGTCACCATTCTCCTTCGATCAACCGTCGGACTCTACCTAGCCTCTCACACGGCGGTGCGGTACGGCCTGGCGGTTAAGGAACGGCGAGCACCAGACCGGGCGAAATCACCCCTGATACAGCCGACGTTTGGCGATGTACTGCACCACACCGTCCGGCACGAGGTACCAGACCGGCTCCCCGGCGGCCACCCGGCGGCGGCAGTTGGTCGACGAGATGGCCATCGCCGGCACCTCCACCAGGCTCACCGTGTCGGCCGGGAGGTGCGCGGCGGAGAGTTCGAAACCGGGCCGGGTCACTCCGATGAAGTGGGCCAGCTCGAACATCTGGTCGAGATCCTTCCAGGAGAGGATCTTCTCCAGGGCGTCGGCGCCGGTGATGAAGAACAACTGGACCTTCGGGCCGTACTCGGCATGCAGGTCACGAAGGGTGTCGACGGTGTACGTCGGGCCGCCCCGGTCGATGTCGGCCCGGCTGACCTGGAACCGTGGGTTCGAGGCGGTCGCGATGACGGTCATCAGGTAGCGGTCCTCGGCCGAACTCACCGGTTCGTCCGCCTTCTGCCAGGGCTGTCCGGTGGGCACGAAGACCACCTCGTCCAGGGCGAACCGGTCGGCCACCTCGCTCGCCGCGACAAGGTGCCCATGGTGGATCGGATCGAAGGTGCCCCCCATGATCCCAATCCGCCGGATGTCGTCCTCCACACCTTGATCGTAGGCCGGTCTCGCCTCCGGGTCCCCCGGGCATGAGCCAGATCGCATTTCCCCCAGCGGGTGGGAGTACACGTCCCCGCGCCCGGAACGACCCCGCCGGGGGTGCCGCAATCCCGACCCGATCGGCTACCGGGCGGCGGACCGGGAGCGCAGCGCCCGGCCCAGATCATCGTCGGCGTCGGTGACCACCCGGCGCAGACCGGGCGGAATGTCCGCGCGGGCCAGCAGGGCAGCGGCCAGTTCCCGGGTCCGCCCGGCCACGGCGTAGCGGGGATAGCCGAGCCCGGCGACCTGGTCGGCCACCCACGGGGTACGGCGACGCGCCGCCTCCGGCATCTCGGCGAAGTACCGCTCCACATAGGAGGCGGTCAGCTCGGTCTGCTCGGGTTGCCAGAATCCGGCCGCGCTGGCCTCCAGCAGCCGGTTGGAAAGCGTCGTGTCGAGTGTGATGATCCGCCAGGCCCGGTCCTTGGCGGTCGGGTCGGGCAGCGCGGCCCGGCAGGTCGCCGCCCGCTCAGCCCCGCTGGCACTCGGGTCGACGGCCTGCTCGGCGGCGATCTCAGCCTCGCCGACGGCACCGAGTACGGCCAGCCGGCGCAGTACCGCCCAGCGCAGTTCGGCGTCGACCACCAGCCCGTCCGGAACGTTCTCGCCGGCCAGCCAGCCCGCCAGCGCGGTGGTGTCGACGGTGGCCCCGATCAGGCCCCGCGCGGCGGCGAGCTGGCGCGAGCCACCGGGCGGGGCCGCCGCCAGCAACCTCGCACAGGTGCCCGCCAACCGCTCCAGCGCGGCGGATCGGACGTCCGGGTCGAGGTAGCGGTCGAGCAGCGGACGGATCCGGTTCAACACCTCCTGCACCACGACCAGCTCCGGCTCGGCCGGCAGGGCCGCCACGACCAGCGCCACCACGTCGGGGACCGGACGCTCGCCGTCGCCCACCGCGTCCAGCGCCTCGCTCCAGAGCAGCGCCCGGGCCAGCGGATCGGCCAGGCCGGGCAGGACCAGCGGTACGGCCTGCGCCGACCCGCCGTCCAGGCGTACCTTGGCGAAGGTCAGGTCCCCGTCGTTCGGTAGCAGCAGTCGGGCCGCCGGCTCGCCGGTCAACTGGTCGAGCACGGTCCGCCCACCGTCGACTGCCGGGTCGAGGTCCACCTCGATCCGGCGCCGCAATCGCGCCTGTGGCCGGGTACCAGCAGAACCGGGATCGCCGTCGGCGGTGTCGGCGAGGTCGTAGAGCCCGACACCGATCCGGTGCGGGCGCAGCAGCGGATTCCCCGACGGGGCGCTCTGCACGATGGCGACCTCGGCGTAGTGCCCGTCCTCACGCAGCTGTATCTCGGCCCGCAGGGTGTTCGGTTGCGGCTGCCGCAGCCAGACCTCGGCCCAGCCGGTCAGGTCCCGACCGCTGCTCGCCGAGAGCGCCGCCAGCAGGTCGGCCAGGGTGGCGTTGCCGAACCGGTGGGCAGCGAAGTAGCCGCGCAGGCCGGCCAGGAACGCCTCGTCGCCGAGCCACGCGACGAGTTGGCGGAGCACCGAGGCACCCTTGGCGTACGAGATTCCGTCGAGGTTCGACAGCGCCTCGGCTGCGTCGGCCACCTCGGACGGCGCCACGGGATGGGTCGACGGGCGCTGGTCGGCGGCGTACCCCCAGGCCTTGCGGCGGAGCCCGAAGGTGGTCCACGCCCCGCCGAACCGGGTCGCCTCGGCGGCCACCCGGGTCCCGAAGTACTCGGCGAACGACTCGTTCAGCCACAGGTCATCCCACCAGCGCAGGGTGACCAGGTCGCCGAACCACATGTGCGCCATCTCGTGCGCGATGGTGGTGGCCCGTTTCTCCCGTTCGACGTCGGTGACCACGGACCGGTACAGGTGGTCGTCACGGAAGGTGACCAGGCCGGGGTTCTCCATCGCCCCCATGTTGAACTCCGGCACGAACGCCTGGTCGTACTTGCCGAACGGGTAACGCACGTCGAACAGGTCGTGCAGCCGGTCGAGGCACTGCCGGGTGACGGCGAAGATCTCGTCCGCGTCCCGGTCCAGTTGCTCGGCGAGCGAGCGGCGGCAGTAGAGGCCGAGGGGAATGCCGTCGTGCTCGCCACGCAGCACGTGGTACGGCCCGGCGATCAGCGACACGATGTAGGTGGCCAGTGGCGGGGTCGCCGCGAACTCCCACCTCCCCGGCGTCGGGGTGGCGGCGAGTTCCCCGTTGCCGGCCACAATCCAGTCCTCCGGCGCGACCACCGAGAGGGTCACCGGCGCCTTCAGATCGGGCTGGTCGAAGCAGGCGAAGATCCGCTGGGCGTTGTCGATGGCCGACATCGCGTAGAGGTAGGTCTGCCCGTCGGCCGGGTCGACGAACCGGTGCAGCCCTTCCCCGGCGTTCGAGTACGCCATCTCCGCCTCGACGACCAACTCGTTCTCGGCGAGCAGCCCGGTCAGGGCGAACTGGTTGTCGTCCAGCGCGGCCGGATCCAGTTTCGTGCCGTTGAGCCGTACGCCGAGGAGTTTGGCCGGCCTGACCTCGACGAACGTGGCGGCGCCCGGGGTGGCGGAACGGAACCGGATGCTGGTGATGGACCGGAACCCGGCCGCACCACCGGTCAGATCCAATTCGACGTCGTACGACTCGACGGTGAGCAGTGCGGCGCGTTCCGTCGCAGCTACCCGGCTCAGGCTCGGCATCCGCATATCCTGCACGATGGGTCCACGGACGGCTGGAGTCCGGGCCGAACCTGTGTATGGAGGAACCGAGGATGGCGCAGCACCCCAAGGGCGATTTCGACCTTTCGCGCGCCGTGTGGCAACGGGCCGAGGGCGACGATTCGGAGGGCGCGGTGGAGATCGCGTTCGTCGACGACCTGATCGGCATGCGCAACTCCGCCGAGCCGGACGGGCCGGTGCTGGTCTTCACCCAGGCCGAGTGGGACGCCTTCGTGGCCGGGGCCCAGGACGGCGAGTTCGACCTCGACTGACTGACCCGCCCACCCTGCCGGCCGCCGACCGCTCCCCCGCCGAGGGGCGGTGGCGGTCCCTGGGCAGTACACCTGGAGCGTGTTGGGACGGTCGACCGGCTGTTCAGCGGATGTAGTCGCCGAGCAGGGCCGGGGTCAGTCCCGCCGTGTGGATGGCGGTCAGCGCGGCGATGAAGTCGTCGACGAACCGCTCCCGGAAGTGCATCAGGATGATGTCCCCGGCCCGCACCCCGGGGCCGTCCTGGTAGCGGACCTTGCCCTTGTCCACGGTCTCCTTCCAGAAGAACGCCGCCTTCATGCCGCAGTCCCGGCTCGCCCGCAGCGTGCTGGCGTCCTTGCTGCCGCCGGGCGGCCGGAACAGCACGGGGCGGCGGCCGTACCACTGCGCGAGCCGGTCGGCCGACCCGCAGATCTCCTGTCGCTGCGTCGCGTACGGCTTGCCCCGCAGCACCTGATGGGTCACGGTGTGCGCCTCGATGGCCACATTGTCCGGAAGGTCCCTGAAATAGTCGGGGTCGTCGTCGACGGCGTTGACGGTGAGGAAGAGCGTCACCGGCACCTGCGCGTCGAGGAGCAGTTGCCGGAACTCCGGCTTCTTGACCCAGCCGTCGTCGATGGTCAGGAACGCCACCGGCTGTGTGGTGGGGATGCGGCTGTACCAGCCCGCCTCCGGTCCGGCCGGTACGGTCACCGGCTCCGGCGGTGGCGCGGGCGGGAAGCGCGGCACCCTGGCCGCGTACGGGCCGGTCGGGGTGGGCACGTCCGGTGCGGCGGACGGGTCGGCGCCGGACGGCTGCGCCGGAGTGCCGCCCCGGCAGCCGGCCGGGCCGGCAAGGAGCGCCACCAACACCGTGACGACGACCAGCGGTACGCCGACGCGGAACGGCCGGTCACCGTGCCGGCCCGGGCCACCGTCCCCGCTGGTCGCGCGCCCCGCCGCCATCGCCGGGACACGAGTCTCGTTCACGCTCACCCGCCGACCCTAGCCCTGGCGGGCTTATCCGGTTGCCGCCCGCTCGACCGGACATCTACCCTGATCTTGACCTCGCGGCTGCTGAACCGTCGAGCACCACAACCGGATATCGCGGGACCCGTCCCGCCCGCCCGCACGCGTCGACGCGCGTGTCGATGGCCCGCGTCCACCCCGCACAGCAGCTTCGAGAGGTTCCCCCATGCCCACACCAGCCGCCAAGCGGCCCGATCCACGCCTGGTCAGAGTCGACGACTCCTGGCTCACCCTGCCCAACCCGTCCGGGGTACCCGTCGACATCTGCGCCGGACCGGACGTACCGATCGAGTCGGTGGCGATCGACGAACTCCTCACCGTGCTGGAGACCGCCGACACGCTGCGGAGCCTCGCCCGCGCCACCCCGGGACTCGACACCGAACCCCGGATCGACCGGGTCGTCTGCACGCCGGACTTCCACAAGGGAGCCGGCATTCCGATCGGCACCGTGCTGCGTACGACCGGCGCACTGATCCCACAGGCGGTCGGGAACGACATCAACTGCGGGATGCGGGTGGAGGCCACCTCGGTCACCGTCGATCAGATCCGTCCCCACCTCGACCGGCTGGAACGGCGGCTGCGGCACCTCTTCTTCGAGGGTGGCCGCCGGATCGGCCTCACCGCCCGGCAGCGCGAAGGACTGCTCCGCGAAGGGCTTCCCGGCCTGCTCGCCGAGGGCGTACCGGCCGGGTCCACCGCCGGAAGTGCGGACAGCGGCGGGGCGTGGCGTCAGGTCGGGCCGGACGATCTGACCGAACTGGACGGTCGGCTGCACTCCACTGGCTATCCGGTCCCCTCCGCCGAGGGGTTCCGGGACTGGATCACCAGCGGCGGCGGGACCAGCTACGACAGCATCATCGGCAGCGTCGGCGGCGGCAACCACTTCGCCGAGTTGCAGTACGTCTCGGCGGTGCACGACGGTGCGGCCGCGTACGCCTGGGGTCTGGCTCCCGGCCAGGTGGTGCTGATGGTGCACAGCGGTTCGCTCTCGCTCGGCCACCAGGCCAACGCCACCGGGCGGGACCAGGCGAAGGCGGCCTGGCCACGCGCGGTGCCGACGCCCCGGAACCGGATCCTGCCGATGCTGCTCGACGAGGCATCCGCCCCCGGGCGGCAGCGGTACCTGACCGCGTTCGGCAACGCCGCGAACTTCGCCCTCGGCAACCGGTTTTTCCTGGCGTTGATGCTGCGGGCCGGGCTGGCCGAGATCGTCGGTGAACTCCGGTCCCGGCAGGTGTACGACGCACCGCACAACCTGATGTGGCCGGATTCGGACGGCACCGTGCTGCACCGCAAGGGCGCCACCCCGGCGGGCGGAGCCGGCGGCGCCGGCCAACGCCCGATAGACCTGTACGGCGAACCGGTCATCGTGCCCGGTTCGATGGGTGCGCCCAGTTACCTGCTCCGGGGGCTCGGCAACACCCGCGCACTGACCAGCGCCTGCCACGGCGCCGGCCGCAGCATCCCCCGGGGTACGGCAGCCAGGGGCGGCGACGCCGAACTCGACGCGTTCCTGCGGGAGTTCCGGGTGGTGACCCCGCTCGACCATCGCGACCCGGCGGTGGCCGCCCGGCGGGACATCATCGACGCGTGGCGCCGTGACCTGAAGCAGGAGGCGCCGTGGGCGTACAAGGAGGTCGGCCCGGTCGTCGACAGCCTACGTCGGGCCGAGGTCGCCGAACCGGTGGTCGAACTCCGGCCGATCCTGAGGCTGACTCCGCGAGCGGGAACGTGACGGAGCCAGCGACGACAGGAATGGCGACGACAGAGCCAGCGACAGGAATGGCGACAGTCAAGGGCTGAGCGCAGATCCGACCGGTCGGGCAGAGCCGCTTCGCCCGACCGGTCGACCACTCTCCGATGATCCGGCTAGGCAGTGCGTCGGGGTCCGGGAGGACATCATCCGCATTGATGAGCGACGCACCGTTAGCCCGTAGTCACGAGATGCTCACTCCGGGCGCCGCAGGAGTGCCCTCCGCTGCCTGTCCCCCTAGCGTGACAGATCCTTTGTGCACTTGGAGCTGCGCCAAGTTGGGGGAAAGTGGCATGCCATCACCCGCACAACCGTCATCGATCACATCCATGCTCCGTACCGGCCTCGTGGTCGGCCTGCTGGCGGCGCTGACCGCGCCGATCTCCGGTACGGCGCCGGCCGCCGCGGTGGTGTTACCCACCGGATTCCAGGAACAGGTCGTCTTCACCGGCCTCAACCAGCCGACCAACATCGAGTTCGCCCCGGACGGCCGCGTCTTCGTCGCCGAGAAGGGCGGCCGGATCAAGGTGTACGACGACCTCGCCGACACCACCGCGACCATCTTTGCCGACCTGTCGGCGAACGTGCACAACCAGCACGACCGGGGACTGCTCGGCCTGGCCCTGCACCCGAACTTCCCCACCCAGCCGTACGTCTACGTGCTCTACGCCTACGACGCACCGCCCGGTCAGACCGCCCCGTACTGGAACGACAACTGCGCCTCGGTCGGCGGTACCAACGGCGGCCGGTGCATCGTCACCGGCCGGCTCTCCCGGCTGACCGCGGCCGGCAACACGATGACCGGCACGGAACAGGTGTTCATCTCCGACTGGTGCCAGCAGTGGGCCAGCCACGCCACCGGTGACCTGCGGTTCGGCGCCGACGGCATGCTCTACGCGACCGCCGGGGACGGGGCCAGCTACGACCTGGTCGACTACGGCCAGTTGGGAACCCCGGCCAACCCGTGCGCCGATCCGCCGGGCGGAACGATGACGCCGCCGACCGCCGAGGGCGGCGCGCTGCGTTCCCAGGACCTGCGGACCACCGCCGATCCGACCAGTCTGGACGGTACGGTGCTGCGGCTGGACCCGGCGACCGGCGCCGCCGCCCCGGGCAACCCGGGCGCGGCCAGCACCGACCCCAACACCCGACGGATCGTCGCGCAGGGGCTGCGCAACCCGTACCGGTTCACCATCCGCCCGGGCACCAACGAGGTGTGGCTCGGCGACGTGGGCTGGAACCGCTGGGAGGAGGTCAACCGGGTGGTCGAGCCGACGGCCGGCGTGGCCAACTTCGGCTGGCCCTGTTACGAGGGCGCGGCCCGGCAGGGCGGGTACGACGGCGCCAACCTCGACCTCTGCGAGAGCCTCTACACCGGCGCCGGGCAGACCGAACCGTTCTACACCTACGACCACGCCGCCCGGGTCGTCAGCGGGGAGGCCTGCCCGACCGGAAGCTCCTCGGTCTCCGGGGCCGCGTTCTATCCCGCCTCCGGCGGCAGCTACCCGGCCGAGTACTCCGGCGCGCTGTTCTTCTCCGACTACAGCCGGGACTGCATCTGGGCGATGATGCCCGGCGCACCGGGCGGGGTGCCGGTGGCGACCAGCCGGCGTACCTTCGGCAGTGCCGCCGCCAACCCGGTCGATCTGGCGATGGGTCCCGGCGGGGACCTCTACTACGTCGACCACGCCGGATCGGTACGCCGGATCCGGTACTTCCCCGGCAACCAGCCACCGGTCGCGTCGATCGCCGCCTCACCCACCTCCGGAACGGCACCGCTGACCGTGAACTTCGACGGCACCGGCTCCTCCGACGCGGACCCGGCCGACGAGGGTCGACTCCGCTACGAGTGGGACTTCACCAACGACGGCACCGTCGACGCCACCACCGCCACCGCCTCGCACACCTATCCGGCCGGCGGCCCCTACACCGCCCGGCTGACCGTGTACGACACCCTGAACGCCTCCGCCACCCAGACCGTGCCGATCCAGACCGGCAACAGCATGCCGACGGCGGTGATCGACACCCCGGCGGAGGGCTTCACCTGGGCGGTCAACGACCCGATCAGCTTCACCGGGCACGCGACCGACCCCGACCAGGGCACCCTGCCGGGCAGCGCGCTGCACTGGCGGATGCTGCTGCACCACTGCTACACCCTGGACAACTGCCACACCCACAGCCTCCAGGACTTCACCGGTAGCGGCGGCAGCATGTTCGGACCGGACCACGAGTACCCGTCCTATCTGGAGCTGGTCCTGACCGCCACCGACAGCGGCGGCCTGAGCCACAGCACCAGCGTCCGACTCGATCCGAAGACCGTGAACCTGACCTTCAACTCCAGCCCCGCCGGCCTGCAACTGGTGTTCGGCTCGGGGCCGCAGGCCACGCCGTTCACCCGTACCGTCATCCAGGGGTCGAGCAACACGGTCAGCGCGGTCACCCCGCAGAGCCTCGGCGGCGTGCCGTACGTCTTCGGCTCCTGGTCCGACGGCGGGGCCCAGACCCACGTGATCACCGCACCGGCCACCGCGGCCAGCTACACCGCCACCTACAACCCGCAGTCCGGCAGCACCCGGCTGGCGCAGTCCCAGTGGTCCGTGGCCGGGGTGGACAGCCAGGAGACGCTCCTGGTCAACGGCCGGGCCAACAACGTCCGGGACGGCAGTACGTCGTCGATCTGGCACACCCAGCGGCTGCTCTCCAACCCGGCGCATCCGCACTGGATCGACCTCGACCTGACCAGCACCCGGACCGTCAACCGGCTGTACTACCTGCCCCGGCAGGGGTCCAACACCGGCGGTCGGATCACCGGATACGAGGTGTACGTCTCCGCCAACCGCACCAACTGGGGCAGTCCGGTGGCGACCGGCACTTTCCCGAACAGTGCGGCCGAGCAGACCGTGACGATTCCGCCGACGAGCGGCCGGTACATCCGGTTCCGTGCCCTCGGCGAGGTCAGCGGTAACCGCTGGACCTCGGTAGCCGAACTCAACGTCGGGGTGGTGCCCACCGGCTGATCCTGAGCGGCGCCCCGGTGACCAGGCAGTACGCCCAGCCCAGTACGCGGATCGCGGGTGCGGCACCGCTACCTGGTCACCGGGGTCCGGCCGGACCACAGCACGTCGGTGATCAGGTTCCCGGGCGGGTCGATCGCCCTGCTACCGTGGGGAACATGCGGATCACCCTGAACGGTTGGTGGGCGCCCTGACGGGCGGCCATCGCATCCGCGTACCCGAATTCAGCAGCGGCCGCCCCTTCCGGGGCGGCCGTTTCGTATGCGCTCACCCCGGAGGCGGTCGCCGTACCCGGTAAGGAGCACATCCCATGACCCCACGTACCTCGGTCGACACGCCCACACCGGCGAGCCCGACCAGCCCGGCCGGCGCGATCATCCCGAGCGGCGGCGTACGCCGACTCACCGGGCTCAAGCCGACCGGACACCTGCAACTGGGCAACCTGCTCGGCGCCATCCGGCCGATCGTCGCCAGCCAGTACCGGTCCGAGACGATCGTCTTCCTCGCCGACCTGCACGCGCTCACCGTGACCCACCAGCCGGCCCAGGTCCGGGCGCTCACCCTGGAACAGGCCACCGTGCTGCTCGCCGCCGGGCTGGACCCGGACCGGGCCCTGCTCTACGTGCAGTCCCAGGTGCCTCAGCACGCCGAGCTGCACTATCTGCTCGAATGCACCACCGGCTACGGCGAGGCGCACCGGATGATCCAGTTCCGGGAGAAGTCCACGAACCAGCAGCAGGTACGGCTGAGCCTGCTCAGCTATCCGGTGCTGATGGCCGCCGACATCCTGCTGCACGACACCCAGGAGGTGCCGGTCGGCGACGACCAGAGCCAGCACCTGGAACTCGCCCGTACCGTCGCCAACCGGTTCAACGCCCGCTACGGCGACACCTTCACCGTGCCCCGGGCGGTCCACCCGACGGTCTCGGCCCGGGTGATGGACCTGGCCGACCCGACCAGCAAGATGGGCAAGACCGGTGACAGCGACGCGGGGACGATCTTCCTGCTGGACCCGCCCGAGGTGATCCGCCGCAAGGTGCAGCGGGCGGTCACGGACCCGGGCCGGACCGTCGAGTACGACCCCGAGCGCCGGCCCGGACTGGCGAACCTGCTGGACGTCCTGGCCGCCTGCCTCGGCTCCTCCCCCACCGCACTGGCCGCCGACTACCGGTCGTACGCCCAGCTCAAGGCGGCGGTGACCGAGGCGGTCGAGGCGATGCTGCGGCCGATCCGGCTCCGCTACGACGAACTCGCCCGCGATCCCGGCTATGTCCGGCGGGTACTCGCCGACGGGGCCGACCGGGCCCGGGAGAGCACCGCCGACACGGTGCACCGGGCGAAGCGGGCGATCGGACTGCTGCGGTGAAGCGGATCCGCCCCGGCCGGAGTGCCGGCCCGGGCTGAAGGAGTCCGGTCAGGCCAGGACCGGCAGCCGCTTCTCGAAGCAGACGCTGTACGGGTTGTCGACGTACTCGCCGTAGACCGCGATCTCGGCGTAGCCCGACGAGATGTACAGCTGGATCGCTCCGGGCAGGTAGCTGCCGGTCTCCAGCCGGAGCACGGTGTGCCCGGCCCGCAGAGCCATCTCCTCCAGAGCGCCGAGCAGTTGCCGGGCGAGGCCCTGGCCACGGTGGGCGGGGCGGACGTACATCCGTTTGATCTCGGCGGTGTCCCGGCCCAGCGCCTGGATCGCCCCGCAGGCGACGGCCCGGCCGGCCAGCACACCTACCAGATAGCGGGCATCGTCGTGCGGTACGAAGACCTGCCCGTCGAGACCGCCGTCGGCCTCCCGCAGTTCGCGTTGCTGGGCCACCACCAGGGCGGCCAACTCGGGATCCGACGACGTACGTGACTCAATCAGCACCCTGTCGACGTTAGCCAGGGGGCGTTTCAACAAGGTTTCGCCCGGGTGGACCCGATACGGAGCGTGGAGGACTAATCCGCGCGCCGGACCTCGTCGCCGGCCCGCCGCTCCGCCGATTCCGCCGCGTCCGGGTCGTCTCGGTCCGCCGATTCCGCCGCGTCCGGGTCGACTCGGTCCGCCGGGTCCGCCACGTCCGGGTCGACTCGGTCCGCCGATTCCGCCACGTCCGGGTCGACCGGCTCCGCCGGGGTCCCCTCTTCCAGCGCCGGGTCGGACTCCCACCGGTCCGGATCGGACCAGGTCGCCCCGTCCCCGTCCAGTTCCACCAGGCCGGAGTCCGCCACGATCGGCGCCCCCGGGGCCGTCTCCTCCGTCGGACGCTGCCGACGGGCCTTCCGGGCCGCCAGCCGTTCGGCCGCCGACGCCCGGGTCAGCTTCTCCTCAAGCCGGCTGTCGGTGCCCCGGGCGCTGGGCACGTAGTCGGCTCCGGCGTACAGCGTGGGCCGCCAGTCGAACTCCCGCTCGCCGATCCGGACCAGGCTGCCCGGCTCGGCACCCGCCTTGGCGAGCTTCTCCTCCACACCGAGCCGCGCCAGCCGGTCGGCCAGGAAGCCGACCGCCTCGTCGTTGTCGAAGTTGGTCTGCCGGACCCAGCGCTCCGGGCGCTGCCCGCGTACCACGAACGCGCCGTCCGGGTCCGTCTCGATGACGAAGCCGGCGTCGTCGACCGCCTTCGGGCGGATCACGACCCGGGTCGGCTCCAGGATCGGGGTTGCGGCCCGGGACGCCCTGACCTGTTCGGCCAGCGCGTAGGTCAGCTCGCGCAGCCCTTCCCGGGTCACCGCCGAGACCTCGTAGACCCGCAGGCCACGGGCCTCGATGTCGGGTCGGACGATGTCGGCGAGGTCACGCCCGTCCGGAACGTCGATCTTGTTGAGTACGACCAGTCGCGGCCGGTCCGCCAGACCGCCGTACTCGGCCAACTCGGCCTCGATGGCGTCGATGTCGGCGAGCGGGTCCCGCCCGGGCTCCATGGTCGCCGCGTCCACCACGTGGACCAGCACCTCGCACCGCTCGATGTGGCGCAGGAACTCCAGCCCGAGCCCCTTGCCGGTGGCCGCGCCCGGGATCAGGCCGGGTACGTCGGCGACGGTGAAGGTGTGCTCGTCGATCCGGACCACGCCGAGGTTCGGCACCAGCGTGGTGAACGGGTAGTCCGCGATCTTCGGCTTGGCGGCGGACAGCACCGAGATCAGCGAGGACTTGCCGGCGGACGGGAAGCCCACCAGGCCGACGTCGGCGACGCTCTTGAGTTCGAGGACGACGTCGAGTTGGTCTCCCGGTTCGCCCAACTCGGCGAAGCCGGGTGCCCGACGGCGGGCGTTGGCCAGCGAGGCGTTGCCCCGGCCACCCCGGCCACCCCGGGCCACCTCGACGGTGGTGCCGGGGCCGATCAGGTCGGCCAGCACCGTACCGTCCGGAGCGTGTACGACCGTCCCGTCCGGCACCTTCAGCACCAGGTTGGCGCCGTTCGCGCCGTCCCGGTTGGAGCCGGCGCCGCCGCGCCCGTTCTCGGCCTTGACGTGCGGCCGGAAGTGGAAGTCGAGCAGGGTGTGCACCTGCGGGTCGACGACCAGGGACACGCTTCCGCCGTGTCCGCCGTCGCCCCCGTCGGGTCCGCCGAAGGGCTTGAACTTCTCCCGGTGGATCGAGACGCAACCGTGCCCGCCGTCACCGGCCTGCAGGTGCAGTACGACCCGGTCAACGAACGTGGTCACGCTGCCAATCCTTTCATCGGCACCGGGCACCGGCGCCAGAAAACGAGCCGAGGACAGCGGACGCGGACCGGTCAGGGCCGGAGGGCGACGGTTCCCCGCACATGAAACGGCGGAGCGGGCCCGGACACCTGGTCCGCGGCCCGCTCCGCCGGAAAGCTGACGTTACCGCTCGGACGGAACGATGCTGACGACCTTGCGGCCGCGCTTGTTGCCGAACAGGACCGCACCGGCGGCCAGCGCGAACAGCGTGTCGTCTTTGCCTCGGCCGACCAGGTCACCGGGGTGGAACTTCGTACCCCGCTGCCGGATCAGGATCTCGCCGGCGTTGACCACCTGCCCACCGAACCGCTTGACGCCGAGCCGCTGCGCCGCGGAGTCGCGACCGTTGCGCGAGCTGGACGCACCCTTTTTGTGAGCCATCTGAGGACGACCTTACTTTCCGCTGGACGCTTACTTACCGTTGGAGATGCCGGTGACCTTGATCTGGGTCAGCGGCTGGCGGTGACCCTGGCGCTTGTGGTAACCGGTCTTGTTCTTGAACTTGTGGATCCGGATCTTCGGACCCTTCGTGTGGGCGGCGATCTCGCCGGCCACCGCGACGTTGGCCAACTTCGCCGCGTCGGTCACCAGGTCGTCACCGTCGACGAGAAGTACGGCGGTGAGCTTGACCGCGTCGCCGGGCTTACCGACCAGCTTCTCGACCTCGATCACGTCGCCCTCGGCAACCTTGTACTGCTTGCCGCCGGTCTTGACGATCGCGTACATCGGACGCGGACTCCCTGTCGTTGAGGCTGATGTGTTCGCGAGGCCCGCTCGACCGCACGAGGTGCGGGGGCGGGCACGAGAGAACGTGGCACGTAATTCGCGCCGCAGGTTAGCGTACGCCATGTCGGGGCCGGCACCCAAACCGGGTCCCCGGCACCGCAGGCGTCCCGTCAGGTCCCGCAGAGCTGGTCGAGTCGCTGCTGCAACTGGTCGAGCTTGTTCTCGTCGACGGAGTCGACGCTGGCCTTCATCGTGCTCACCTCGGTGGCGATCTCGGCCAGTACGGCCTTGAGCCGCGCGTCGGTGGCCTTGCCGGACTGCTCCTGCATCGCCGTACCCCAGGTGCGCAGCGCCGCCTCCGCCTTGCGCTGGGCGGCCTGGGCACCCGCGGTGTCGTTGGCGCCGGCGGCCTGCAACGACTTGCCCAGCTCGGCCACGAAGGTCTGCACCGAGGTGGTGCTCGCCTTGGTGGCGGCCTCGCAGACCTCCTTGCCGTTGCCCCCGGCCGGGCCGGTGTCCGTGCCGGGTGACCCGGTCGGGCCCGGCGCGGTGCTCCCGGGCGAGGGGGCGCCCGAGGACGGCACGCCGCCCGACGGTCCGGTACCCGACGAACCAGGACCGGCGACGCGGTCCCGCTCCCCCGAGCAGCCGGCGGCCACGAACAGCACGGTGATGGCGGCGGCGGTCACCAGCAGGCGTCGCATGTTCTTCTCCTCCGGGGGGTACGGCCGATCCTCCGCGCGATCGACCGGTACGGGTGGCGGCCGATCGATGATCGCGAAGGAGTGACCAGCCTAGCCAGGTCCCCCGCCATCATCGCAGCAGGTGCCGGAGAGCGCTCGTTACGCGTTCTCCGGCACCTGGCCGAGCAGGGGTCCACCCGTGGGGCGGATCCGTCGCCTCAGGGGCGGGTACGCCGTCGCGTGCCGCCGCGCCGGGCCCGGCGCCGACCGCCGCCGGTCTCCGTCGTGTCGGTCTCCGCGTCCAGGTCCCCGGTGTCCTCGATGCCATCGGGATCGCCCGCGCCGGCCAACCGCATCGGCTCGCCCGGTTCCGTCTCGGTGGCGTCGTCGTTCCCGGGGATGTCCGCCTCGTACCGGGACAGGTCGTAGCCCATGGTGTCGTCGAGGTCGGTGGCCTCGACCACGACCCGCTCCGGTGCGGCGGCCTTCCGGCCGCGTCGCCGGGTGCCGACGGCCGGCGCCTCCGACGTCGGCGCCGACGCCCCGGTGCTGACACTGGAGGTGGCGGTGGAGGTGGCCGAGGCGACCGCCTTGACCTTGTCCACCGCGGCCGGCCGGGACTTCTCCGACACCGGCTCGGTGTGGATGATCACGCCGCGACCCTTGCAGCAGTCGCAGGTCTCGCTGAACGCCTCCAGCAGCCCGGCGCCGATCCGCTTGCGGGTCATCTGGACCAGTCCGAGGGAAGTGATCTCGGTCACCTGGTGCTTGGTCCGGTCCCGGCCGAGGCATTCGGTGAGCCGGCGCAGCACCAGGTCACGGTTCGACTCCAACACCATGTCGATGAAGTCGATCACGACGATGCCGCCCAGGTCGCGCAACCGGAGCTGACGGACGATCTCCTCGGCCGCCTCCAGGTTGTTCCGGGTGACCGTCTCCTCCAGGTTGCCGCCGGCACCGGTGTACTTGCCGGTGTTCACGTCGACGACCGTCATCGCCTCGGTACGGTCGATCACCAGGTGACCGCCGGAGGGCAGGAAGACCTTCCGGTCCAGGCCCTTGAGGATCTGCTCGTCGATCCGCCGCTCGGCGAAGACGTCCCCGGTGCCGGTGTGCCGGCGCAGCCGGGGCACCAGGTCCGGCGAGACGTGCGACAGGTACGACTCGACCATGTCGTACGACTCGTCGCCCTGCACCACCAGCTCGCGGAAGTCCTCGTTGAACAGGTCCCGGACGACCCGGATGACCAGGTCCGGCTCCTCGTAGAGGAGCACCGGAGCCCCGCCCTCGGCGGACTTGGCCTGGATGTCCTCCCACTGCGCCTGCAACCGCTTGACGTCGCGGGCCAACTCGTCCTCGCTCGCGCCCTCGGCGGCGGTCCGGACGATCACGCCGGCACCGTCGGGTACCAGCTTCTTGAGGATGTCCCGCAGCCGCTTGCGCTCGGTGTCGGGCAGCTTCCGGCTGATGCCGGAGGCGTTGCCGTTCGGCACGTAGACCAGGTGCCGGCCGGAGAGCGCGATGTGGCTGGTCAGCCGGGCGCCCTTGTGCCCGATCGGGTCCTTGGTGACCTGCACCAGCACCGAGTCGCCGGAGCGCAGCGCGTGCTCGATCGACCGGGCCCGCCCCTCCAGCCCGGTGGTGTCCCAGTTGACCTCACCGGCGTAGAGCACCGCGTTGCGACCGCGCCCGACGTCGACGAAGGCCGCCTCCATGCTGGGCAGCACGTTCTGCACCTTGCCCAGGTAGACGTTGCCGGCCATCGTGCCGGCCGACGCGCGGGTGACGTAGTGCTCGACGAGCACCCCGTCCTCCAGGACGGCGATCTGGGTCCGGTCGCCGCGCTGACGTACCGCCATCACCCGGTCGACGGCCTCGCGGCGGGCCAGGAACTCGGACTCGCTCAGGATCGGCGGCCGGGTACGCCGCTGTTCCCGACCGTCGCGGCGGCGCTGGCGCTTGGCCTCCAGCCGGGTCGAGCCGGAGACGCCCTGTACCTCGTCGACGGTCTTACGCGGCTCACGGATCTTGATCACGGTGTGTACGCCGTCGTCGGCCGTACCGTCGGTGTCCCCGGCGCCCTTGCGGCGGCGCCGGCGGCGGCGTCGGGTCACCCCGTCACCGGCCTCCGCGTCGTCGTCCTCGTCCTCCTCCGCCTCGGCCTCAGCCTCGGTTTCGGTCGCCGCTTCCTCGTCCTCGGCGTCGTCGATGTCGTCCGCGGTGCCCTTGCCCCGGCCCCGACCCCGACGACCCCGGCGGCGTCGGCGTCGGGCCGCCGCCGTCTCGTCGTCCTCGTCCAGGTCGGCGGCGTCCAGGGCCTCTTCGTCGGTGGTGACCTCGGCCTCGGCTTCGGCCTCGAGTTCGACCGCCGCCTGCTCGGTGGTCCGGCGCCCACGACGGCGCCGCCGGAGCGTTTCGGCGGGCTCGCCGGTCTCCGCCTCGACCTCGACCTCGACGGGCCGGACGACCGCGACCGGCTCGACCGGCGAACCGGCCCGGCTCGGCGGGGTCTCCGGCTCCGGCGCCATGAACAGCACGGTGGGCGCGGAGAGCGCGGCCCGCCGACGGCGGCCGCGCGGGGCCTCCTCGGGTACGTCGGCCGGTTCCAGCACGCTCGCGCTGCCGTCGCCGCCGGAAAGCTGGGTGTCCGACTGACCGCCGGCTGCCGGCTCGGTGGCGGCCGGTGCACCGACGGTCGATCCGGTCGTCGGGCCGCCGGTCAGCGTGGGGGTGCCGGTCGGCTCGGAGCCGCCGCCGGTACGGATGCCGGCCGGCTCACCGGCGACCGTCGCGCCACCGGTCGTCTCGGCCGGTGCACCTGCCAGTTCGGCCGGCTCGGCCGGCGGCGGGGCCGCCTTCTTCCGCCGCGTGCGGGTCACCTTGACCGGCGGTACGGCCTCGGCGGCCGGAGCCCCCGGTTCGGTACCTTCGGTCGGCCCGGCGGTCGTACCGGCGTCGCCGATTGGCGCAGCTTCTGCCGGCGAAAGACCGGTTTCGTCCTTCTTGTCAGCCGTGGTGGCCTTGCGCCGTCGACGCGTCGTCTTCGGCGCGGGCTCGGTGTCACCGGCCACCGGGGCCAGCACCTCCGGGTCGGCCGCCTCCCCGCTACCCGACCGGGCCGTACTGGGCGCCTCGATCGGCGCGCCGGTAGGCGTCGGTTCACTCGCCGCCGACGTACGGCGACGCGTGGTACGGACACGCCGCACGGGCGCCTCGGTACCGGTGTTCTCGGCGGCGTCGGCCGGCTGTGCGCCGGTCCGTTCCCCGCCCTCTGGCTCGTTCTCGAGCATGGACGTTCTCCAGTTCTGGCTTCCCCGGGCGCGGGTGAGCGCTGCCACGCAGGGTTGCCGCAAAGTATTTCCGGTGACGCGTCAAGGTGACCGGGTCGCCGAAGTCTGCCTACCTGCCGCCGGCCGGATTTCCGGCTAGCGTTCGCCGATGGCTGCCCCGTCGCGGTCCGCCTCCAACGGATCCACGATCTCCCCCTGCGCGGTCAGCGTGCCCTGCGCCAGCCGGGTCGCCCTCGGCGGCACCGGCGGCTCCAGGTCGGCCACCACGCGGAGGCCAGAAAGGACGTCATCGGGTCGTACGGACGGGGTGACCTGCCGGACGACCATTTCGAGTATCGCACACGGTACGCCCGCGACCTCGGAAGGTGCCCCGGTCCTCTCGATCACATCGATACCGTTCACGGCCGCACGCGCGTCGAAGACGCGTCGGCCCTGCTTGGTCATCCGTTCGACCATCACCTCGGGAGCGGTCAGAAAGGCCGACACGGCGTTGCGTAGGACATCGGACTCGATACCGGGCAGTTCGATCCGCCACCGCGAGGCGTCGATCCGGTCCGCCAGGCTTCCGCCCGCCGCGACGACGGCGTCGAGGACGTCGAGCCCCGGTGACAGCGCGGAGTCCAGCGCCGCGCAGAGGTCCGCCGGCTCGACCGGCGCCTGGAGCCCTATCTCCAGGTACTCGGCCTCGCTGGCGACCCCGGTGGGCGCCGCGCTGGCATAGGAGATCTTGGGATGCGGGGTGAAGCCCTGGGAGAACGCCACCGGTACGCCGGCCCGCCGCAACGCGCGCTCGAAGGCACGGGCGAAGTCACGGTGCGAGGTGAACCGCAACGGTCCGCGCTTGGCGTACCTGATCCGGATCCGCTGTACGACCGGCGCCTGGCCGCCCTCCGGCTGTGGTTTCCTGCTGATCGTGCTGCTCCTCGGTGGGAGGGGGCATGGTGCACCCCGGTGGAAGTCTGCGCCGGAGTCGTCCCGGACGCGGATCAGTGCGGATGTACGTGCCCGGCGTCGGCCGGCATCCGCAGGCCGGCGTTGACCGGGGTCAGTGGCAGGAGTTTCTTGCCGGTCGGCCCGATCTGGATCTCGGTGTCCATGGACGGGCACACGCCGCAGTCGAAGCACGGCGTCCACCGGCAGTCGTCCTGCTCGAACTCCGACGTCGAGTCCTGCCAGTCCTGCCAGAGCCAGTCCTTGTCCAGGCCGGAGTCGAGGTGGTCCCAGGGCAGCACCTCGGCCTGCTCCCGCTCCCGGACGGTGTACCAGTCGAGATCCACCCCGAACGTCGGCAGCACCTCGGTCGCCGCGTCGATCCAACGCTGGTAGGAGAAGTGTTCGCTCCAGCCGTCGAACCGGCCACCGTTCTCCCATACCCGCCGGATGACGGCGCCGATCCGGCGGTCACCCCGGCTCAGCAGTCCCTCGATCAGCGACGGCTCGCCATCGTGGTACCGGAAGCCGATCGCCCGGCCGAGCGACCGGTCGGAGTTGATCGCCTGCTTGAGCAGCCGGAGCCGGTTGTCGATCACCTCGGGCCGTTCCATCCGGGCCCACTGGAACGGGGTGTGCGGCTTGGGTACGAACCCGCCGATCGAGACCGTGCAGCGGATGTCCTTGGAGCCGGTGGCCGCCCGACCTGCCTTGATCACCTCGTGCGCGAGCCGGGCGATCTGCAGGACGTCCTCGTCCTCCTCGGTCGGCAGCCCGCACATGAAGTAGAGCTTCACCTGCCGCCACCCGTTGGTGTACGCGGTGACCACGGTGCGGATCAGGTCCTCCTCCGTCACCATTTTGTTGATCACCTTGCGGATCCGCTCCGAGCCGCCCTCGGGAGCGAAGGTGAGCCCGGTCCGCCGGCCGTTGCGGGACAGCTCCTGGGCCAGCTCGATGTTGAACGCGTCGACCCGGGTCGACGGCAGCGAGAGCGAGACGTTGGTCCCCTCGTACTGCTGGGCCAGGCCGGAGCACATGTCGCCGATCTCCGAGTGGTCCGCCGACGACAGCGACAGCAGGCCCACCTCGTGGAAGCCGGAGTACTCCAGCCCCTGCTTCACCATCTGTCCCACGGTGGTGATCGAGCGCTCCCGTACCGGCCGGGTGATCATTCCCGCCTGGCAGAACCGGCAGCCCCGGGTACAACCCCGGAAGATCTCCACGGCGTACCGCTCGTGCACCGTCTCGGCCAGCGGCACGATCGGCTTCTTCGGGTACGGCCAGGCGTCCAGGTCCATCGTCGTCCGCTTGTGCACCCGGAACGGCACGTCCGCCCGGTTCGGCACCACTCGCTGGATCCGGCCGTCGGGCAGGTAGTCGACGTCGTAGAACCGGGGCACGTAGACGCTCTCGGTACGGGCCAGCCGCAGCAGCAGCTCGTCCCGGCCACCGGGGCTGCCCTCGGCCTTCCAGGCCCGGACGATCTCGGTGATCTCGAGTACGGCCTCCTCGCCGTCACCGAGCACCGCCGCGTCGACGAAGTCGGCGATCGGCTCGGGGTTGAACGCGGCATGCCCACCGGCCACGATCACCGGGTCCGCGTCGGTACGGTCGGCGGCCAGCAGGGGAATGCCGGCCAGGTCGATCGCGGTCAGCAGGTTGGTGTAGCCCAGTTCGGTGGCGAACGAGATCCCGAACAGGTCGAACGCGCCGACCGGCCGGTGTGCCTCGACGGTGAACTGCGGCACACCTTCGGCACGCATCAGCGCCTCGAGGTCCGGCCAGACCGCGTACGTCCGTTCGGCCAGTACGTCCGGCAGCTCGTTGAGCACCTCGTACAGGATCTGTACGCCCTGGTTGGGCAGACCCACCTCGTACGCGTCCGGATACATCAGTGCCCAACGGACAACCGCCGAGTCCCAGTCCTTCACCACCGCGCCCAGCTCGCCACCGACGTACTGGATCGGCTTGCTCACCTGGGGCAGCAGCGGCTCGAGCTGCGGCCAGACGGTCATCGCCGCTGACCTGCTCGCGGCGGTCGACGCGGCGCTCATGAAACCTCCTGGGGAACATCTGGCTGGACTATCCGACCAACGATTCAGGGTACGCGTTGCCGGACCGGCCCGATCGGAGAGGAAGCCATCACTACGGGTCACGCACTCCGTACGTCTGGTCACTGCCTCGGGGGCGACACCCGGCGCGGTCCCGCGTCGTCCGGAATGTTGGTCCGGCGGTACTAACCTCGAACGCGCGCGAGAGGAGACCTGAACAATGCCGCAGCCGCAGCCGGACGCGACCGAACCGGCGGGCCGAGCCGCTCCATCCGAGTCGCCACCATCGGTCGATGATTCGACGACCGGGGTCGACAGCGATCGGGAAAGTCGGGCAGACCGGTCGGACCGGTCGCCCGTCGACATCCCCGCTGACTCGGACGGGTCCGCCGAGCACACCCGCGTCGATCGGCGCCCCGACTCCGACGCCGCCCGCGTCGAGGAGCCAGCGCCCGCCGACGCCACCCGCGTCGACCAGCCGGAGAAGGCCAACGCCTCCCCCGACGCCACCTGGGCCGACCAGCCAGCCGGAGCCGAGCCGTCCCCCGACGCCACGCGCGTCGACCAGCCGGAGAAGGCCGACGCCACCCGGGTCGACCAGCCGGAGAAGGCCGACGCCACCCGGGTCGACCGGCCGGAGAAGGTCGACGCGGCTCCCGACGCCACCCGCGTCGACCGGCCGGCCGAGGGCGGCGCCGAACCGGCCGGGGGAAGGTCGGCGGCACCCGAGGAGGAGGCGGCACCGGCGGCCGGCAGTGCCGGGGCGAGCGCGCAGGTGGACGAGGACGAGCCGACCCCCACCCGGGTGGCCGTGCCACGCTGGACCGGTTCGGCGGCCGTACCTCCGCCCCGGCCCCGGCCCCGCAAGCGCCGCTGGTTCGGCGCCGGTGCCGAACCAGACCCGGCCGATCCGGCGGCGCCCGGCCGGGGTGCGGCCGACGCGGCGCCCCGACCCGGTCCGACCGCTCCGGCGACGCCACGGCCCGATCCGACCCTCCGGATGTCGCCGGTCGAGCCGGACGACGCCGAGATCCCCACTCCGGTCGACCCCTGGGCGGGTGCCGCCGACGACCCCTGGACGATGCCCCAGCCGTACTCGCCGGCCGGCCCTTCGGCGGCCTCGAGCCCGGCACCGGTCGGATACGACGCCCCCGTCAGCCCTCCGCCGGCCCGACAATTGCCGGTGACCCGGCGTTTTCCCGCGCCGACCGGACCACCACCGCCAGCACCGCCACCCACGGCGCGACCGGTGCCGTCCCCGCCGGCACAGTCGGCCCGACCGCCGGCACGGTCGCCGGCACGTACGGCGCCCGCACCGCCACCGCCGGCACAGAAGGCCGTACCGGTGCGGAAGGCTCCGCCACCACCACCACCGCCGGTGGCGCCACCCCGGCCACCCCGTCAGCGACGCGGGCGTCCGGACAGCCCGGCGCAGAAGCCACCGCGTGGCTACCCTCCGCCCCCGGCACGGCGCCGCCGCCGCTGGCCCCGGTTCATGTTCATGCTGACCCTGCTCAGCATCGCCTGCTGTTGCGGCGTACCGGCGTACTACGTGAAGCCGATCTGGGACCAGTACCCGGCGGCCCCGGCCGACCCGCTGCCCCCGGAGGTACGGGACCTGCGCCTGCTCGACAACCGGGACGGCAAACGCGCCGCCGAGCAGTTGAAGCAGGAGGTGCAGGCGCGGAACGTGCTCGGTGGTGAACCGTTCGCCGCCGTCTACCGCGACGGGGCCGGCAAGCGGGTCGTCATCTTTGGCAGCACCGGGTTCCGGCTCAGCCCCGAGTCGGACGTGCAGGAGGAGTTCACCCGGCTCCAGGAGGAGTACGGGATCACCACCGTCGAGTCGATCCAGGACGGCGTCGTACGGGGCGAGTACCGCAGTTGCGGCGTCGGTAAGGCCGACGGGGACACGGTCGTCGTCTGCGCCTGGGCCGACCACGGCAGCCTCGCCACCGCGCTGTTCACCAGGCTGTCCATAGCGGACAGCTCCGACCTGCTCACCACGCTGCGTACCGAGATGGTGCAGCGCACACCCGTCGTGTAGTCGCCGCCGCCCGGCGCCGGGTCGCCGACAGTCACCCACCGGGCGGCAACGGACCGGCGTACGGGCGGACGGGCGGACCGGCGTACGGGCGGACCGGCGTACGGGCGGACCGGCGGACGGACGGACCGGCGGACGGACGGACCGGCGGACGGACGGCGCGGACGTCTGAGGCGGCCGTCCGGGTGTCTGGCGGCCGCTACGTGCCGTTCTCCTCGGAGTTCCGGGCCGGCGCGTACCGAGGCACGTACTCCTGCCCGGTCAGCCTCTGGATCTCCGTCATGATCTCGTCGGTGATCTGGCGCAGCGAGGTCCGGTCCGTCGGTCGGCCGACGAAGTCGAGCGGCTTGCCGAACCGCACGATCACCTCTCCGGTACCGAGCCGGGGCAGCCGGGCCCCGATCGGCTGTACCCGCTCCGTACCGATCATCCCGACCGGGATCACCGGCACCTCGGCGGCCATGGCCAACCGGGCCACGCCGGTTCGACCCCGGTAGAGCCGACCGTCCGGCGACCGGGTGCCCTCGGGGTAGATCGCGACGAGGTCGCCCCCTTGCAGCACCGGAATCGCCCCGTCGAACGCGGCCAGGGCGGCCCGTCCGCCGCCACGTTCGACCCGGATCGCGCCGAGACCGGTGACCACGGACCTGGTCAGCCAGCCCCGGACGCCGGTACCGGTGAAGTACTCGGCCTTCGCCCAGAAGGCGAGGTGCCGGGGTACCACCGAGCCGAGGAAGAGTTCGTCGGCGACCGAGAGGTGGTTACCGGCGAAGATCGCGCCCCCGGTCGGCGGGATGTTCTCCAGGCCCTCGACCTTGGGGCGCCAGGCGACCCGCATGGCGGTGCCGACGGTGTACTGGCCGAGGGTGTAGAGCAGCGGCACGGGACCTCCGGCGATCGGGATGGGCGGGCGCTGTCACGTTAACCGACGCCCCGCCGGCCCGCGCAGGTGACCGCCCCGGGGTCACCTGCGCGGCCGTGCCGCCGGGGTCAGCGGCGGCGTACCGCCACGGTGACCCGGCCGCCGTCGCCGACCTCGCCGACGAATCCGTCCACCTGGTCGGCGAACTCGACCGAGTCCGCCAGCACCTCCCGGGCCACGAACTCCCGGTACGCGCCGACCGCCCGGGCCACCTCCGCCGGACCGGCCAGCTGTACGTCGATCCGGTCCGACACGTCGAACCCGGCGTCCCGGCGGGCCTGCTGCACCACCCGTACGACGTCCCGGGCCAGCCCTTCGGCGGCCAGTTCCGGGGTGACCGTGGTGTCCAGCACCACCACGCCCTCCCCACCGGGCAGCGGGGCGGAGTGCTCGACGTCGGCGGGAACCAGCTTCAGCTCGTACTCGCCGGGTTGCAGCCGGACCCCGGCCGCCTCCGGTACGCCCTCGACCAGCGTCCAGTCGCCGGCCTTGACCGCCTTGATCACGGTCTGCACCTGCTTGCCGACCCGTGGCCCGAGCGCCCGGGGCACCACCGTGAGCACCTGCTCGCAGTAGCTGGCCAGCTCGTTGCTGAAGGTCACCGCCTTGACGTTGACCTCGTCGGCGATCAACGCGGCGAACGGCTCCAGGGTGCTCGCGGCCGGCGTCGCCACGGTCAGTGACGACAGCGGCAGCCGGACCCGCAGGCCCTTCGCCTTGCGCAGCGACAGCGCCGCCGAGGCGACACTCCGGGTCGCGTCCATCGCGGCCACCAGCTCGTGGTCGGCCGGGAAATCGGCGGCGTCCGGCCAGTCGGCCAGGTGCACCGACCGGTCCCCGGTCAGCCCGCGCCAGACCTCCTCGGCGGTCAGCGGAGCCAGCGGGGCGAGCACCCGGCTCACCGTCTCCAGCACCGTGTAGAGGGTGTCGAAGGCGTCCCGGTCGCCGGACCAGAACCGGTCCCGGGACCGCCGGACGTACCAGTTCGTCAGCGCGTCCAGGAAGGACCGGACCGTGCCGCAGGCACCGGAGATGTCGTACGCGTCGAGCTGCGTCCGCACCGCGTCGACCAGCTCACCGGTCTTGGCCAGCACGTACCGGTCGAGCAGGTCGCCCGCGGCTTCGCCGCTGCCGGCCGGCCCGGCGTCGGTACGCCGTTTCGCCTCATACCCCTCCGCGTTCGCGTAGAGCGAGAAGAAGTACCAGACGTTCCAGTACGGCAGCAGCACCTGGCGTACCGAGTCGCGGATCGTCGTCTCGCTGACCACCACGTCCCCGCCGCGCAGCACCGGCGAGGACATCAGCGTCCAGCGCATCGCGTCCGAGCCGTAGCTGTCGAACATCTCGTAGACGTCCGGGTAGTTGCGCAGGCTCTTGGACATCTTGCGGCCGTCCGAGCCGAGCACGATCCCGTGCACCACGGCGTTGCGGAACGCCGGCCGGTCGAACAGCGCGGTGGCCAGCACGTGCATGGTGTAGAACCAGCCCCGGACCTGGGGCACGTACTCGACGATGAAGTCCCCCGGATAGTGGTCCTCGAACCACTCGCGGTTCTCGAACGGGTAGTGCACCTGGGCGAACGGCATCGAACCGGACTCGAACCAGCAGTCCAGCACCTCGGCGACCCGGCGCATGGTGGAGCGCCCGGTCGGGTCGTCCGGGTTGGGCCGGGTCAGCTCGTCGATCACCGGCCGGTGCAGGTCGGTGACCTTCACCCCGAAGTCGGCCTCCAACTCGGCCAGCGAGCCGTAGACGTCGACCCTCGGGTACGCCGGGTCGTCCGACTTCCAGACCGGGATCGGCGAGCCCCAGAACCGGTTCCGGCTGATCGACCAGTCCCGGGCGTTCGCCAGCCACTTGCCGAACGAGCCGTCCCGGACGTGTCCCGGCGTCCAGTCGATCTCCTGGTTCAGCTCGACCATCCGGTCCTTGACCTTGGTGACCGCCACGAACCAGGAGGAGACCGCCTTGTAGACGAGCGGCGTGTCGCAGCGCCAGCAGTGCGGGTACGAGTGGGTGTACGTGTCCTGCCGAAGCACCACCCCCCGGTCCTTCAGTTCCCGGATCACCGACTTGTTGACGTCAAAGACCTGCTCCCCCTGGTACGGCGGGACCAGCGCGGTGAACCGGGTGTGGTCGTCCACGGTGACGATGGTCGGGATGCCGGCGGCGTTGCAGGCCTTCTGGTCGTCCTCACCGAAGGCCGGCGCCAGGTGCACCACTCCGGTGCCGTCCTCGGTGGTGACAAACTCCGCACCGAGCACCTGGTACGCGTTCGGGCCGGCCTGGTCGACCAGGAAGTCGTAGAGCGGGGTATAGCGACGGCCGACCAGGTCCCGGCCGTGCACCGTACCGACCTGGGTGTACCCGTCCAGCTCCTTGGCGTACGCGCCCACCCGGCCGGCGCCGACGACGTACCGCTGGCCGTCGCGCTCCAGCACGGCGTACTCGATGTCGGGGCCGACGGCGAGCGCGAGGTTGGACGGCAGGGTCCACGGCGTGGTGGTCCAGACCCCGACCCGGACCGGCCCGCGCAGCAGTTCGGGTGCGGACTCGTCCGGGGTCAGCTCGAACCAGACGGTCAGCGTCGGGTCGTGCCGGTCCCGGTAGACGTCGTCCATCCGGGTCTCGGTGTTCGACAGCGGGGTCTCACAGCGCCAGCAGTACGCCAGCACGCTGAAGCCCTCGTAGACCAGGCCCTTGTCGTGCAGCTGGCGGAAGGCCCACATGACGCTTTCCATGTAGTCCAGGTCGAGCGTCTTGTAGTCGTTGCCGAAGTCGACCCAGCGGGCCTGGCGGTTGACGTACCGCTCCCAGTCCCGGGTGTAGGTGAGCACCGAGGTCCGGCAGGCGTCGTTGAATTTGGCCACCCCGAGGTCGAGGATCTCGGCCTTGGTGGTGATCCCGAGCTGCTTCTCCGCCTCCACCTCGGCCGGCAGGCCGTGGCAGTCCCAGCCGAAGCGCCGCTCGACCCGCCGGCCGCGCATCGTCTGGTACCTCGGCACCACGTCCTTGACGTAGCCGGTCAGCAGGTGGCCGTAGTGCGGCAGGCCGTTGGCGAAGGGCGGGCCGTCGTAGAAGACGTACTCGTTCCCGCCGTTCGGTCCCGGGTCGCGGGCCTCGACGCTGGCCTCGAAGGTCTTGTCGGCCACCCAGTGGTCGAGCACGCGGCGCTCGACCTCCGGGAGGTCGGGACTGGCCGGCACGCCCGTGCCGGCAGGGGCGTTTTTCGGGTACGCCATCGCGGGTCGATCTCCTCGTCGCAGCTCACTCCCAGTGGACTGCGAGGACGAGTCCCCTGGTACGCCGGTAAGCCGGCGCGCCGCGAGACCCGCGGTACCACCCCGCTTGGTGGCCGGAATCGACCACCCGCTCGTTGGCCGGCTGTGACGGGCCGGACCCGCCCGGTTCTACTGGGGTGTTTCCACCTGTTCTTCCGGAGGCTCGCCGGTGATGGCCGGGTCATCGCCCTGTGGGCCCCAACGATACTCGACCACCCCGCTGGACCTCACTCGATATCCCCGGGACCGGCCAGCCCCTGCCCTGGCTCCGGCCCCGCCGAGCCTTCGGCACCCCGCCCCGGTCAGTCCAGGTCGGGGAACCAGAGTGCGATCTCGCGTCGGGCGCCGTCGGCGGAGTCCGCCGCGTGCACCAGGTTCTCCCGGCCGGAGGTGGCGAAGTCGCCCCGGATCGTTCCGGGCACCGCCCGCCGTCCGTCGGTGGCCCCGACCATCCCGCGCACCATCCGGACGACGTCGTCCCCGGAGAGCACCAGCGCGACCAGTGGTCCCGAGGTCATGAACGCCCGCAGCCCCGGATAGAAGGGCGCCGCCAGGTGATCGGCGTAGTGCTGGTCGGCGAACCGGTCGTCGATCCGGCGCAGCGCCAGGGCGTCGATGCCCAGGCCCTTGCGCTCGAACCGGCCGAGGATCTCGCTGACCAGACGCCGCCGGACCCCGTCGGGTTTGATCAGTACGAGCGTGCGTTCGGCGGAACCACTGCTGGTCACGGACGTTCCTCGGTACGGGCCGGAGAGGCGAGCAGTGCTCAGCCTACCGGTGGGGGCGGGCCGGCCGACCGGATGCCCGTCGACCGGTCGGCGTCGACGCCGGGCCCATCCGTACCGGACCGATCGGTACCGACGCCCCCGAAGATCGGCGCGGGTCCGAGGGGCGATCGGCACGGTTTCCGCAGGTATTCGGCGCGGGTTCGCCAGGTGATCGGCGCGGGTTCGGCAGGTAATCGGCGCGGGTTCGACGGCGAAGGCCGCGTACCGGCCTCCGGTCGTTCCATTCCCGCCAGATCCGGCCTAGCCTGGCCTTAACCAGGGAGGTCCACTGTGGCAGAAGGTCGTCGCCGTCAGGTCGCACCGGTGCGCAAGCTCGTCGCCGCCGTGCTGGGCACCTTCGCCACCTTCGTCATCCTGTTCGGCCTCGGGATGAAGAGTTGGGCGATCGCGGTTCTCGGGGTGGCCCTGCTCGCGCTGGCCATCGGACTCGTCGCGATCACCGCCGTACGCAGCGGTCCCCGGGCCTGGGTGACCGGCATCGGACACGTGCACAGCGTCACCGAGCCGCCCGCGTCGTCGACCTTCGGGCGCTGTGAACTCCAGATCGTGATCGACGCGCCGGGAGTACCGGCCCGGTCCGTGAAGATCCGCGATCCCCGGGTGCCGGTGTCGAAGTGGCCGGACCCGGGGGCCACCTTGCCGATCATGGTCGCCATCGACGACCAGCGGCACGTACGGATCCTCTGGGACGAGGTGCTGACCCATGCCGAGGCCGCGGCGGCCGGCGATCTTCCGCCGCAGTTCGACGATCTCGACCCGCTCGGCGACGACATCCTGATCGAGCAGGAGACTCCGCCGTGGGCACGCGGTGGGCGGGACGACCCGTACTCGGGCCGGCCGGCGGGTGCACCGGTCAGCAACGAGGACCTGGCCGAGGACCTGGACGCGCTCCGCGACGACCTGGAGACGCTCCGGGACGACCTGGGGCCGTCCCGCGAGGATCCCGTGGTGATGCGGCAGACTCCCGGCGGAACGATCGTGCTGGAGGGAACGCTGGTCGACACACCCTCGACCGCACCGCTGCCGCGCCGGTCCCGTCCGGGGCCCGGACCGGGCGGCCGGACCCGACGACCGAGTCCCACCCCGGCCGGAAGGGCCACCGACGAGCCGTTCGGCGCGACCGTGACCGACGCACCGGCCCCGGACGCCCCGGTCTCCGGCAACCCCGGCTCCGACGCCCCGGACGCGGACCTGCCACCCTCGGACGTACCACCGTCCTCGGACGCACCGCGCGGGTCCCGACCGGGTCACCCGGACGGACCGCCGGTGCCCGGGGCTGGCACCGACGACGCCCCACGGTCGAGCGCCCGGACCGCCGGGGACCCGACCGCCGGGGCGCCGGCCGGCGGAATACCTACCACCGGTACGGCCTCGTCGGATCCGGATCCGGACCAGTGGACGACCGCTCCGGGCTCCGGTCGGACCGCCGACCAGCACCGGGACGAGATCGACATCCCGCTGGACGATCCCGGGACCGGTACCGGCCGGCCAAACCCGGCGGACCCGCTCGACGATGCTCCGGTCTCCCCCGACGACGAGGCGATCCTCGCCGACCTGATCGCCACCCAGCCATCGGCCCGGGTCGGCGGGTCCGGGCCGATCGCCGGGGTCGGGATCACGCTGCTGGTCGCCGATCTCGACCGGTCGATCGCGTTCTACCGGGACCTGCTCGGCTTCTTCGAGATCGACGGCGGCGAGGGGAACGCGATCCTCGCCTCCGGCGCGACCCGGCTCGTACTCCGGGCGATCCGAGAAGTCGCACCGATCAACCGCCGGCTGGTTCACCTCAACCTGGAGGTGAACGACGTCAACGCCGTCTACGAGGAGCTGCTCGCCAAGGGTGTGAAGTTCACCTACGCCCCGCGCGCGGTCAACCGGGGGGCGAAACTCGAACTCTGGGCCGCCGCGTTCCGGGACCCGGACGGGCACGGCATCGCGCTGACCCAGTGGCGAGGCCGCGCCACCGGCTGACCCACCACCGGCCGGATCAGCCGAGGATGGCCTGGCGGACGTGCAGCACGTAGAGCCAGAGGCACCCGAAGAGGATGCCCAGCGCACCGAGTGACCAGTGCAGGAGGCCGGCCAGCATCAACAGAGCCTGAAGCACCGTTCCGGCGTGCCAGGCCCAGGACCTGCGCAGACTTCCGGCCAGTACGACGGCGAGTACGGCGAGCCCGACGACCACGCCGATCGCCGTACCTCCCAGGTCTCCGCCGAGGAGTCGGATCGGTTGGATCGCGAGCAGCAGGACGAGTGTCTCGACGCTGAGCGTCATGGCGCCCAGGCCCCGTACGGCCCGGCTCGGATCGCGTAGCCCGGACGGCCGGCCGCCGCCGTCGGAGCCGACCGGACCGGTCGCGCCGACGGGGCTGCTCGACTCGCCCGGACCGCTCATCGCTTCAGCAGCCGGCGAGCGTCGGCGACGGTGACCACCGAGCCGGTGACCAGCACACCCACCCCGCTCAGCTCACCCGGGACGTCGGACTCGGCCAGCGCCACCGCCGCCTCGATCGCATCGGGCAGATCCGGGGCCGCCTCGACCCGGTCCGGCCCGAAGATCTCGATCGCGAGCTCGGCGAGTTGCGCGACCGGCATCGCCCGGGGCGAGGTGTTCTGGGTGACGACCACGGCATCGGCGACCGGCTCCAGGAGTTCGAGCAGGCCCGCCGCGTCCTTGTCATCCAGCACGCCGACCAGTGCGACCAGCCGGCTGAACGCGAACTCCTCCTGGAGGGCGCTCACGGTCGCCGCCATGCCGTGCGGGTTGTGTGCGCCGTCCAGCAGGATCGTCGGCGCCGATCGGACCCGTTCCAGCCGGCCCGGCGAGTCGGCCACCGCGAAGCCCTCGCGGACCGCCTCGACGTCGAGTTGCCGGGACGCACCGGCGCCGAGGAACGCTTCGACGGCGGCGAGGGCCAGCGCGGCGTTCTGCGCCTGGTGTGCCCCGTGCAGCGGGATGAAGACGTTGTCGTAGACCCCGCCGAGGCCCTGTAGGGACAGCACCTGCCCGCCGACCGCGACGGCCCGACCGAGTACGCCGAACTCGCCGCCCTCCCGGGCGATGGTGGCACCGACCTCGGCGCACCGTTCCAGGATCGGCGCGGTGGCCTCCTCCGGCTGCGTCGCCGAGATCACGGTGGCGCCCTTGTGGATGATGCCCGACTTGGCCAACGCGATGTCCCCGATGGTGTCCCCGAGCCACTCGGTGTGGTCGAGCCCGATCGGGGTGAGCACGCAGATGCCGGCACTCAACACGTTGGTGGAGTCCTCGGCCCCGCCGAGCCCCACCTCGATCACTGCCACGTCGACCGGGGCGTCGGCGAAGGTCGCGAAGGCGAGCGCCGTCGTCATGTCGAAGTACGTCAGTGGCTCGTCGGAACGTTCGTCGATCAGCCGGGCCAGCGGTGCCACCTCGCGGTAGACCGAGCTGAACCGTTCCTGGCTGACCGGCTCGCCGTCCAGGCTGATCCGCTCCCGGACGGTCTCCAGGTGCGGGCTCGTGTACCGGCCGGTGTGCAGTCCGAACGCCCGGAGCAGCGAGTCGATCATCCGGGCGGTCGAGGTCTTGCCGTTGGTGCCGGTCAGGTGGATCGCCGGATAGGCACGCTGTGGACTGCCGAGCAGGTCGAGCAGTTCCTCGATCCGCCCGAGGTCGAAGACCATCCGGGTGAATCCCCGTCCGGCAAGCTCCGCCTCGACCCGGGCGAACTCGGCCTCCCGCTCGGCACGTTCACTCACCGCGTTCCCCACCCGTCTGCCTCACCGCGCACATTCCCCGACCGACTTCCGACTCGCCCACCACGACACCACCGGCCATCATCACCCCAGCGCCGCCAGGGCGCTGCCGATCCGCTCCAGGTCCGCCTCCGCGGCGGCCAGCCGGTCCCTGATCTTGTCGACCACGGGCGCCGGGGCCTTGTCGACGAACGCCGGGTTGCCCAGCTTCGCCCGGGCCTGGGTGATCTCCTTCTCCGCCGCGGCCCGGTCCTTCTCCAGCCGGGCCCGCTCGGCGGCGACGTCGATCGAGCCACGGGTGTCCAGTGCCACGGTCACCGCGCCGGAGACCGCCAGCGTGGCGCTGGCCCGGAAGTCCGGCGCCGCCTCGTCCAGCCGGACCAGCGAGCGGATCAGGGACTCGTGCGCGGCGATGCCGGCCTCGGCCAGCCCCTCGAGGCGGGCGGCCACCCGTTGCGCCGGACGCAGCCCCTGATCGGACCGGAACCGCCGGATCTCGGTGACCACCCGCTGCAACTCGGTGACCTCGCGCTCGGCCCGCTCGTCGTGCAGGGCGGGCACGGTGACCGGCCAGGCGGCGGTCATCACGGATCCACCCTCCGGCCCGGCCCCCGCCGCCTCCGCGCCGGCCAACGCGACCCACAGTTCGTCGGTCACGAACGGCACCACCGGATGCAACAGTCGCAGCAGCTGGTCGAGCACGTGTCCGAGCACCCGTCGGGTGACGTCGGCCGGCTCGCCGCCGGCGGCCAGCACCGGCTTGGCCAGTTCCACGTACCAGTCGCAGACGTCGTCCCAGGCGAAGTGGTACAGCGTGTCGCAGACCTTGGCGAACTCGTACGTCTCGAACTGCTCGTCGACCTCTGCGGTCACCCGTTGCAGCCGGGACAGAATCCACCGGTCAACGGTCGACAGCCGGGACGGTTCGGGAAGGTCCCCCGAGACGTGCGCGCCGTTCATCAGGGCGAACCGGGTGGCGTTCCAGAGCTTGTTGCAGAAGTTTCGCGAGCCCTGGCACCACTCGTCGCTGACCGGTACGTCCTGTCCGGGGTTCGCGCCCCGGGCCAGGGTGAACCGGGTGGCGTCGGCACCGTAGCGCTCGATCCAGTCCAGCGGGTCCACCACGTTGCCGAACGACTTGGACATCTTCTTGCCGTACTGGTCGCGGACCATGCCGTGCAGCGCGATCACGTCGAACGGCTGCTGGCCGTCCATCGCGTACAGGCCGAACATCATCATCCGGGCGACCCAGAAGAACAGAATGTCGTAGCCGGTCACCAGCACGCTGGTCGGATAGAACTTCGCGAGGTCGGCCGTCCGCTCCGGCCAGCCGAGCGTGGAGAACGGCCACAGCGCGCTGGAGAACCAGGTGTCGAGGACGTCGACGTCCTGGTGCCAGCCCTCGCCGGTCGGCGGCTCCTCGCCGGGGCCGACGCAGCGGACCTCGCCGTCCGGGCCGTACCAGACCGGGATCCGGTGCCCCCACCAGAGCTGGCGGGAGATGCACCAGTCGTGCATGTTGTCGACCCAGGCGAAGTAGCGCTTAGCCATGTCGGCGGGCTCGATCTTCACCCGGCCGTCCCGGACCGCGTCGCCGGCCGCCCGGGCCAGCGGGCCGGTGTTGACGAACCACTGCAACGACAGCCTCGGCTCGACGGTCGTACGGCACCGCGAGCAGTGCCCGACGGCGTGCACGTACGGCCGCTTCTCCGCCACGATCCGGCCCTGCTCGCGCAGCGCGGCCACGATCGCGGGCCGGGCCTCGAACCGATCCAGACCCTCGAACGGGCCGGGCGCGGTGATGACGCCCCGCTCGTCCATGATCGTCAGCGACGGCAGGTCGTGCCGCTGCCCGATCTCGAAGTCGTTCGGGTCGTGCGCGGGGGTCACCTTGACCATTCCGGTCCCGAAGGTCGGGTCGACGTGCTCGTCACCGACGATCGGGATACGCCGCCCGGTGAGTGGCAGCTCGACAAGGGTCCCGATCAGGTGCTTGTACCGCTCGTCGTCGGGGTGCACCGCCACCGCGGTGTCACCGAGCATCGTCTCGGCCCGGGTGGTGGCCACCACCACCTCGTCGCTGTACCGGATCGAGACCAGCTCACCGTCGTCGTCGGTGTGCTCCACCTCGATGTCCGACAGCGCCGTCAGGCAGCGGGGGCACCAGTTGATGATGCGTTCCGCCCGGTAGATCAGGCCGTCGTCGTACAGCTTCTTGAAGATCGTCTGTACGGCCCGGGACAGCCCCTCGTCCATGGTGAAGCGCTCGCGGTCCCAGTCCACCGAGTCGCCGAGCCGGCGCATCTGGCCGAGGATCTTGCCGCCCGACTCGGCCTTCCACTGCCAGACCCGCTCGACGAACTTCTCCCGGCCCAGGTCGTGCCGGGACAGGCCCTCGCCGGCGAGCTGGCGCTCGACCAGGTTCTGGGTGGCGATGCCGGCGTGGTCCATCCCGGGCAGCCAGAGCGCCTCGTAGCCCTGCATCCGGCGGCGGCGGGTGAGCGCGTCCATCAGGGTGTGCTCGAACGCGTGGCCCATGTGCAGCGAGCCGGTCACGTTCGGCGGGGGGATGACGATGGTGAACGGCGGCTTGTCGCTGTCGGCCGAGGCCCGGAAACGTCCGGCGGCTACCCACTCCTCGTACCGCCGACTCTCTACCTCGCCCGGCTGGTACTGGGCGGAAAGGGTCGGGGCCGGGGCGCGGTTGGCATCCAGAGTCTCGGTCACCCACAAAGTCTACGAGCCACCCCGCGAGGTCCGTCGTGCGCCACCTCCCGGCTCGCGTACGGTGGCGGCTATGTCCGATGCCCACCCTTCCGATCGGCGTACTCCGGTCGAATCCGGTGCTATCGAAATCACCTCCGAGCCGGTCGTACTGTCCCAGCCGACGGCACCGGAGATCGAGGCGACCGACATCACGCCGGCGCCCGGCCCGGATGCTCCGGGGCCCTCCGGTGGCCCGTCCCGACGCCGGAAGATCGTGCTCGGCTCGGTCCTGGCGGTAGCGCTGGTCGGGGCGGCCGGCCTGGGCAGCGTCGGCTGGCGCATCGCCCAGGAGAAGGACGCCAGCCTGACGACGCCGTCCGAGGTCGCCGGCCTGAGGCTGGACACCAGCGAACGGGCCAGGACCACCGCCGACTATCTCCGTACGGGGTTCACCGCAGACATCAACGCCGAGGAGAGCATCGGCGCCGTGTACGCCGATCCGGCCGCCCCCGAGCGCAGTGTCCTGCTGTTCGGCGGTACGGCACTGGTCTGGCAGCCGGAACGCGATCTGGACCGGCTCTTCGACCTGGTCGCCGAGGGCGAGGGGGCGATCGGTGGACTCCGGAAGGTGGATGCCGGTTCGCTCGGTGGCGTCATGAAGTGTGGAACGAGCAGCAGCCCGGAGGGCGATCTCGCCGTATGCGGTTGGGCCGACCACGGCAGCGTCGCGATGGCGATGTTCCCTGGCCGTACCGCCGACGATTCCGCGGCACTGCTGCGCGACATCCGGGGCACGGTGCAGACCCGGAACTGAGCCGGGTCGAGCCACGGTACGGCGAATCAGATCGGCATGGAAAACAATGTAGGGCCACCCCGGAGGGTGGCCCTACATTATGAAGATGTCCGG